>CAWFMC010000001.1:0-54902 GCA_963816725.1 uncultured Acidobacteriota bacterium
GAAACCGTGATTGACCCGAACCTGGCACCGGTCGCCGGCGATCCGGAACGCCTGCAGCAAGTGGTGTGGAATCTGCTGTCGAACGCCGCGAAGTTCACGCCCGAGGGCGGACGCGTCCTGCTGCGTCTCACGCAGGTAGGGTCGCACGTGGAGATGAGCGTCACCGACACCGGCGTCGGCATCGCGCCCGAGTTCCTGCCGCATGTGTTCGATCGTTTCCGTCAGCAGGAGGGCGGTACGCGACGGCGCTACGGCGGCCTGGGGCTGGGGCTGGCGATCGTCCGCCATCTCGTCGAACTCCATGGCGGCTCGGTCGCGGCCGAGAGCGAGGGAGAAGGCCGCGGTGCGACCTTCAAGGTCAGTCTGCCCGCGCAGGCAGCCATCGTGCCGTCCGCGAGCCGAGAGCGTTCCCGTCCGCTCGCCCCGATCGTAACCGGCGCGCGGCTCGATGGTCTCCGCGTTCTCGTGGTCGACGATGAGGCGGAGGCGCGGGAGCTGTTCACGTCAATCCTCGAGCACGCCGGCGCCTCGGTCAGGAGCGCCTCGTCGGCCGAGGAGGCGTTGATCATCCTCGAGGCAGGCGCCCACGACGTCCTGATGTCGGACATCGAAATGCCCGGTGAAGACGGTTATCAGTTGGCGGCGCGCGCGCTCGCCCGAGCGCGCGAGCGGGGAACCCGCCTGAACACCATCGCGGTGACGGCTCATGCCCGTACCGAGGATCGCGTGCGAGCCCTGGAGCACGGTTTCAATTGGCATCTGGCCAAGCCGGTCGAGCCGTCGGAGCTGGTCTCGATCATCGCCTCGCTGGTCTACGCGCCGGCCGGGGAGTCCCGCCCGAACTGAGCGCATCGCGCCGACCTCCGTTCGCATGCGCGCGATTCGTCGTTCTACTCAGGCAGACCGGCGGGCGTACGGCAATCTGCTACACTAAAATCCCCAGCTCTTCCATCGGAGGTTCTCGTGCGATCAAGTGTTCGTGCAGCGGCCATTGCCCTGCTGTCGGTGATGTCCGCCTCGGCGGCGCACGCGCAGTCCTCGCGTCCGGCGGTGGCGGTCCTGAACTTCGACTACGGCACGATCGAGCATTGGTGGAGCGGCAGTCAGGACATCGGGCAGGGGATTTCCGATCTGCTGGTCGACGAGCTGGTGACCGACGGCACGTACCGCGTCATCGAGCGCAAGCGCCTGGACGCCATTCTCGCCGAGCAGAATTTCGCGCAGAGCGAACGGGCCGACCCGAGTGCGAAAACGCTGGCAGCGGTCGGCAAGGTGCTCGGGGTGAAGTACATGATCGTGGGGTCGGTGACCAAGTTCGGGACTGAGAAGAGCAACAAGAGCTTCGGCGCGGGGGGCTTTGGCAGCAGATACGGCCTTGGCGAGGTGGGTACGGCGAAGGGCAAAGCGAACGTGGCCATTTCCGCCCGAATGATCGACACGACCACCGGCGAAATCCTGGCCGTCGCCAAAGGGGACGGCATCTCCAAGCGAAGCGGACTGCTGCTGGGCGGCGGCGCGGGCGGGGGCGGTGGCGCCGGCGTCGGCCGGATTGAGTTCGGGGCGTCCGAGTTCCGCGAGACCATTCTCGGTGAGGCGACGGAGATGGCGGTCAAGGCGACCGCCGAGAAGCTCGTCGCCGCCAAGTCGCGGCTCCAGTAGTCCGCGTTCGTGGCGCGCGGGTCGTCCGGCCCGTGCGCCTACTCCTCCCGCGGTATCCCCTCGTTTCTTTCCCAGATCCGACCCATCCGCCGAGCGCCACCGGTCGACGGGCGCTCCCTCGTAGGTTTTCCGTACGCCAATACCTTTTCGGCGATTCGCGGCCGTTCGGGCGAGAGCGTCGATACGTGTCGCGGGACTGAGGGTGGTCAGAGGCAACTCTTCAGCGAGCGGGCCTTGCCTTTGCACAACGTCTGACGTTCGTGTGACGAAGCGCCGCAGGATTGGCCGCGGCGCGGTGGGTGACGCCACAGTCGGCGCGTTTAAGAGCAAGGTGGCCGCTCGTGTTCGCCGCTCCAAGCACTTTTGCCCCGCCCTGTCGGTCCCCTATACGCCGGTGCTCGCGGCGGATCCGCGGCAAGTAACCACCATGGCGTCTCCTTCCCAACACCGTAGCATCGAGGTCCTGCTGCTCACTCTCTTCATCGCGCTCATCATCTGGGCGATTCTGACGACCCGATAACCATCCCGGTGGACCCGCGCGGACATTCTGAAAAGAGGAGGCGACCTGGCCCTCGGCGCCCGGGTTCAGCGCCGCTGAGCCTGAAGGCGTTCCTCGAGGCGGCGGCGGATCCGGAGCAGCGCCGAGAGTAGGGCAAGAACACGAGGGTACCGGCGCCACCAGGGGCGCGGCGGAGCGTCGGAGCGCCTGCTGGTGCGCGTGTGACGGCGGCGATCGCCGCCTGACCGCCGTTCGGGAGGCGGTCCAAGCGCTGGCGGTTGAGCTCTGGGGGACACCGCCGAGATAGCTCAGCAGTCGCCATGCCACGCGAAAAGCTTGGGAAAAAGGCTCCTGCCGAGAATAGCGGGTGTGGAAGTCCCGCCGCGGCCAGAAAGTAGTGTCTCGACCGCCTGATTCGCGGCGGTTTACGGTCGCCGGTCGGGCGTGGGGGTCTCGTCCCCGTTCGACTTGGCGCGACGGTTTTGACGGACGCGCCAGAGCGTCAGGGCCGTGCCACCGGCGAAGAGTGCGGCGAGCATCGGCCAGCGCTTGGGTTGCGGGTCCGACAGGACGCGCTCGAGGTGACGTCTGGCGCTGTCGTGGGCGGGGTCGCCCGAAAAATAAATGTGGTCACTCATACCGGGTTGGTCGATCAGTCGTCCGCCTGCTCGAACGCTAGCAGTATACAGGAGCGTTTCTTGGTGACCTCGCGTCGGTGCCGTCTGCGCATCGGTCCGATTGCGGCTGCCTCGCGCGTCGTCACTGTCGCCGCACCGCACAAGGTCCTTGGAGTCCACAAAAGTGCTATAGTGTCCATATATGGAGATACACGGCGCGAAGCGGCGGGCAGCGGCGCGGGCCACGTCCGCGCCGCTGCCGATCGAGGTGAGACCGGACCCGGACGTGCGGCGGCGGCTGTCCGCGCCCGCGCTACGCACGTTCTTCAACATCGCCGCGGCCTGGCAGCTCACGGTGCAGGAACAGCGCGCCCTGCTCGGGTGGCCGGCGGCCTCGACCTTCCACAAATACAAGGCCGGTGACCACGGCGCCCTGACCTTCGATACCCTGACCCGGCTCTCACTGGTGATCGGCATTTACAAGAGTCTGCAGGTCCTCTATCCGGAGCCGACCTTCGCGGATACGTGGCCGCGGATGCCGAACAGCCACGCCATTTTCGGCGGCCGGCCGGCCCTGACGCTGATGACCGACGGCGGCATCGACGGGTTGTTCCGCGTCCGCCGCCTCCTCGACAGCCGGCGGGGCGGATGGAGCTGAGCCCGGTTACGTCGCTCGTGCGCTGGACCGGCGCGCCGCGCATGATCCCCAGCCGCTATCCGGTTGCGGGGCTGCTCGATCGGGTGGCCTCGCCGGCGGATCTCGACGCGCTGTTCGAGCTCGAAGGGTGGACCAACGATCGCATCAGCAACGAGCTCGGTCTGCTGCACACGGTTCCTGAGAGCGAGTGGGTGACGGGTCAGCCGATGGCGACCGTGGTGATGGCTGCGTTCTGCCACCCGCGTCCGGGCGGCGGCCGCTTCTCGACCGACGAGCGCGGCGCCTGGTACGCGGGACGGACGATTGCCACCGCGCTGGCCGAGTCGGTGTATCACCGGACGGCGGAGCTGCGCGAGGTTGGCGGTTTCGAGACGTCCGTCCAGATGCGCGTCTATCTCGCCGATTTCCGCGCCCGCTTCCATGATGTGCGCCCTGCGCACGCGGCCTGGGCGCCGCTCTACGATCCCGACGACTACAGCGCCTCGCAGGTCCTCACCAAGCGTCTCCTCGACGCCGGCTCGAATGGCGTCGTCTACCGATCCGTGCGCGATCCGGGCGGCGAGTGTCTCGCCTGCTTCCGCCCGGCGCTGGTCCGCAACGTCCGCGCCGGCGGCCACTATGAGTTTCGCTGGGAGGGCCGGCCGGAGCCGGTGATCCGGAAGCTCTGACGCGTGTACACTGAGGCATGCATCCCTGGCATGACTGCTATGTCGACGACGCCCTCGTCGAAGCCGCGTTTCCGGTCGTCATCGAAGTGCCGAACGGCAGCAAGAACAAGTACGAGCTCGATAAGGAGACCGGTCTCCTGCGGCTCGATCGCGTGCTGTACAGCGCCGTCCACTATCCGGCCGATTACGGCTTCATCCCGCGCACGTTCTGCGATGACGGCGATCCGCTCGACGCGCTGGTGCTGGGGCAGGAGCCGGTGCATCCGCTGACGATCGTCGAAGCCCGCGCCATCGGGGTGATGCGGATGCGGGATGAGAAGGGCATCGACGACAAGATCGTCGCGGTCAGCGTCAGGGATCCCGCGTTCGTCGACTACACCGACAAGGGTCAGCTGCCGCAGCACATGCTGCGCGAGATCCGCCGCTTCTTCCAGGATTACAAGGTGCTGGAGCAGAAGCAGGTGATCATCGAGGACATGCTCGGGGTCCAGGACGCCGTCCGGATCATCCGCGAAGCCCTCGAGCTCTATCGCCAGCTGCGCCGCGGTGAGCTGACGCCGAAGCGCACCTTGCACGCGTAGATTCTCGGGTTCAAGGTTCAGGGTTCAAGGTTCAACGTTCGGTTCAAGGTTCAACGTTCGGTTCAAGGTTCGAGGTTGGGTTCAAAGGTTCTGAGCCCCGATCCCCGATCTCCCGCCCGCCGATTCCGCCATCGCCCAACCTCTCGTGTACGATGGCCCCGAACGGAGGGCCGATGGCCGATCACGACGAGTTCGAACGGCTGATCCTGGCGCTGCAAGCGGGCGACGTGATGCCGCCGCCCGCGGCGGCGCCGGCCGAGGACGGCACCAGCGGCAGGCTCGAAGCGTGGCTACGCGTGCTGGCCGAGCGCGGCGGCAGCGATCTGCTGCTGGTCGCCGGCGCGCCTCCCGCCATCCGCATCGAGGGACGCGTGCATCGCCTCGACAGCGGTCCGCTCGACAGCGTCGAGATCGAGGAAGCCGTCGTGTCCTGGCTGCCGCTGCACGCGCGCCGTCAATATCGCGAGCTCGGGATCACCGACGCGTCGTTCCGCATCGCCGCCCTGGCGCGGTTTCGCATCAACGTCCATCGCGAGCGCGGCCGCGCCGCGGCCGCCGTGCGCATGTTGCCGGCGCGTGTGCCGCGCCTGGCGACGCTCGGCCTGCCTCCGGGCATCGAGCAGCTCGCCTCACTCGCCGCGTGGGCTCGCGATCATCGGCGGCGCGACCGGATCGGGCAAGACCACCACGCTGGCCGCGCTGGTGGACGAGATCAACCGGCGGGACGCGCGCCACATCGTGACGATCGAGGATCCGATCGAGTACGAGCACGTCCATCACCACAGCGTGGTCGAGCAGGTCGAGATTGGCGTCGACGCGCCGGACTTCCCGACCGCGCTGCGCGCCGCCCTGCGCCAGGCGCCGGACGTGATCGTGATCGGCGAGATGCGCGACCCGGAAACGATGCGCATCGCGCTCGCGGCCGCCGAGACCGGGCATCTCGTGCTGTCGACGCTGCACACGACCGACGTGGCCTCGACGGTGTCGCGCATTGCCGACTCGTTTCCAGTCGAACGGCAGAACACCATCCGCCAGGAGCTGGCGATGGCGTTGTCGGCGGTCGCAACGCAGATGCTGATTCCGAAAACCGGCGGCGGACTCGTTCCCGGCGGCCGAACTGCTGATGGTCGGCTACGGCGCGCGTCAGCACATTCGCAAGAACGCGCTGCAGCACCTGCACCAGGAGATCACCATCACCCGCAAGCAGGGTTCGCTGACGCTGGAAGAGTCGCTCGCACGGCTGGTCAGGGACGGCGTGATCGACTGGCGCGACGCCCACGCCCGCGCCGGTCATGCCGACGACTTCGAGCAGCTCTGCCCCCGGCCTTCGGCCTCATAGCGGGACCAGGGACCAGGGATCCGGGATCCGGGAGGTTCAGGGTTCAAGGTGCGGCGTTCACAGACAAGAGCCGATCCGCAGACTGCTGAGCGTGAACCGCATCGCGTTCGAGCCGTGCGCAACGCCTTCGTGCGCCGGGTCCCCGGTCCCCGATCCCCGGTCCCCTAGATCGTCCGCCCGATCCGCTCCTGGAGCTTCTCGCGATAGCCGCGGCTGAGCGGGAGCCGAGCGCCGGTCCGCAGCAGCACCACATACTCGCCGTTGAACCAGGGCTGCAGCTCCTTCACTCGCTCGATGTTCACGATGTGGCAGCGGTGAATGCGGTAGAACGTGTCCGGCGGGAGCTGCACCTCGACCGCGCTCATCGTCTCGCGCAGGAGGTGAGCGTCGCTGCCGACGTGCAGCTTGACGTAGTTGCCAGCCGCTTCGATCCAGTCGATCTCGTCGGCCCTGACGAAGAACACCCGGCCGCCCGACTTGATGACGAAACGGGCGGGCCGCGGCGCCGGCGGCTCGAGATCGCGCACCAGCGCCAGCAGGCGCCGGCGCAGATCCCCGTTGGACGGCCGCTCGAGACGATGACGCGCCCGCGACAGCGCCTGCATGAAGCGGTCGCGGTCGAACGGCTTGAGGAGATAGTCGAGCGCGTGGACGTCGAACGCCTTCAGCGCGTACTTGTCGAAGGCCGTGACGAACACGAACAATGGCGCCGGGCCGGGCTCCAGCGCGTCGACCACATCGAAGCCGGTTCCGCCGGGCATCTGGACGTCGAGGAACACCAGATCCGGCCGGGTGCGGCGGATCGCGTCGATGGTGCTCGGGCCATCGCTGCACTCGGCCACGACGGTCAGCCCGGGCTGGCCGTCGAGCAGCATGCGCAGCCGCTCGCGGGCGAGTGGCTCGTCGTCCGCGATGAGGACACGCGTCGTGACCGGGTCGGCGAGCCGCTCCGGCATCATGCGACACGCACCGCGTTGTCCATCGCGGCCGGGCGATAGGGGATCTCGATGCGCACAGTCAGGCCCGGTCCGGCCTCCTGGAACTCGAGTCGATGGCCGTTGCCGTACAGGCACTCGAGGCGGCCTCGCGTATTCGTCAGGCCGACGCCGCTGCGAAGCTGCGCCCGGGCGCCCGGCGTCAAGCCGACGCCGTCGTCGCGAACCTCGAGCCGGAGGTGGCCGGACTCGCGGCGTGAGGCGATCTGCACGAACCCGGGACCGCTCCGCGGCGCGATGCCGTGCTGGATCGCGTTCTCGACCAGCGGCTGCAGGATCAGCCGCGGCACCTCCGCGTCGAGAGTGTCCGGGTCGATTTCGAACCGAACGGTCAGGCGATCCTGAAAGCGCGTCTGTTCGATGTCGAGATACTTCTCGAGGAACTCGAGCTCCTCCTGCAGCGGCACGCGGCTCGCACCGGACTGATCGAAGGTCAGTCGCAGCAGATCGCTGAGGCGGCTGATCATCCGGTCGGCGAGATCAGGATTGATGTGCACCAGGGTCGAAATGGCGTGCAGCGTGTTGAACAGGAAGTGCGGATGCAGCTCCGCCTGCAGCGTCCGCAGCCGGGCATCGGACAGCTGCGTCTCCAGTTGGGACGCGTTGAGCGCCCGCTCCTGAGACTCGCGATGGTTGGCGAGCGCGTGGCTCAAGCCGACGATCGCTGAGTAGGTCATCAACGTCCAGTCCATGTTGGTCAGGAAGATCCGCTGACTGAACTTGAACCAGTTGAACGACGGGTACGACGTGACTCCGGGCCAGAGCGCCAGGCGTACCGCGAGCAGCACGGCGAAGTGCAGCAGCGAGAAGGCCAGAGCGGCGAACGCATGGGCGAGCAGCGCGCGGCGCCAGTGCGGCGTATCGAGGCGGAAGCGGTGCGAGACGCGGAAGATGACCGTGGTGAGGGTCGCCGGAACGTACCAGTACGCGAGGTTCAGAACGAGCAGGCGGAAGAGCTCAGGCTCGACCGGCGTCTGCATGTCGAGCGTCATCAGCCGGTAGGCCTGGAGCGTCGAGAAGACGCCCAGAAAGGTCGCCACGATGAAGACCCACCGGAGCGGCGGAGTCCAGGCCCTCTGCATCCACTCCACTATCCGGCCTGCTGAGCCCTATCGTCAAGGCAAGAGTCGGCACGCGGAAACTGCTCGACACATCTCCAAACCGCGCAGCAAACGCTACAGACTTCGCCTGCTCGTATTTCGTCCCTGAACGGCTGGCTGTTCGTCCCTGTGGCGTTCGATCCGTTCAGTCGGCCGCCACCACGATCAACGTGGCGTCGTCATGGAAGCGGCCGTCCGCGAAGGTCGACACCGTCTCGCTGATCCGGGCCTGGAGGGCCGGGGCACTGCAGGCCCGGTGTTCGCGCGCGAGATCGACCAGGCGATCCTCGCCGAACTCCTGATCGCCGGCGTCTTGCGCTTCGCTGATGCCGTCGGTGAAGAGCACGAGGCGATCGCCGGGGCCGATCGGGATCCGGTGCTGCCGGTACACCGCGTCGGGGAAGACGCCCAGCACCGGTCCGCCGGCGGCCAGCCGCTCGACCCGCCCGTCGGCGCGGACGAGGATCGGCGCGTGGTGACCGGCGTTGGCGAAGGTCAACAACCCGAGCTCCCAGTCCACCACGCAATAGAAGAAGCTGATGAAGCGGTCCTCGGCGATCCGGCCGCACAGGATGCGGTTGACCTGCTGGCACAACTCCGCCGGTTGCGCGGCATCGGTGGCGAATGCCCGGACGGCGGCCTGGAGGTTCGACATCAGCAACGCGGCCGGGATTCCCTTGCCGACCACGTCAGCGATGGACAGGCCGATCCGCGACCTCCCGAACGGAATGGCATCGTAGCAGTCGCCGCCCACGCCGGTCGCCGGCTGCCAGGATGCGGCGATCTCGCATCCCTCGACGACCGGCATCTCGTTCGGGCAGCAGCTTGCGCTGGATCCGCCGCGCCTCGTCCAGCTCACGCTGATCGTGCTCGGCACGCTTGCGGCGCAGCCGGCCGTCCTCGACTTCGGCCCGGACGATGCGGAGGAGGTCGGCGTTCTCCCAGGGTTTCTGGACGAAGTTGCGGGCGCCCCGGCGCATGGCCGCGACCGCGACGTCCACCGAACCCCACCCGGTCATCACGATGATCGGCAGCAGCTGATCGAGGTCCTGGACCCGGGCCACGAGATCGATGCCCTCACGGCCCGACGTGGTGTCCGAGGTGTAGTTGAGATCCATCAGCAGCAGATCGAACTGCCGGACGGCGACGGCGCTGAGGATCGCCTCCGGCGACGTGACCGCTTCCATGGCCATCCCTTCGCCTTTGAGGAGCAGCCGGAGCGCGTCGAGCAGGTCGGACTGGTCGTCCGCGATGAGGATGCAGGGCTGGAGCTCGCAGGCGATCATGGCGGCCGCAGAGTCAATGGCCATGCCATTCGGCCTTGGGTAGGCTGGATCGCGAGAAAGGCCTGGGTTGCGGTGTTTTCGGGGTCCGAACGGCGAGCGGCGGGGGGGCGCAGAATTGTTCGCAATCGGACAGGTGCTGCGCGAAACCGGTGACGTTCGGTCTTTACGGCTCCCGCCGGGTGCCTCGCTCCGCACTGCCGCCATTCCGGACCTTGATCGTCCCGCCGAAGGATTCCAGCTCCATCTGCGCCGCGCCCGAGCCGAGCACGTAGGTGGCGTGCCCGCCGCGACGGGCCGGTGCCGTGCCCTTGACCGGCAGATCGGAGCTGAAGCCGCCGTTGTACGTCCGGACATCGAGAGACAGGTTCGATCGCTCCGGAATGGCAACCGAGATGTCGCCATTGTGGGTGGACAGTGTGTAATGCCCGTCGTCCGCGATCGTTCCCTCGTAGCTGATGCTGCCGTTCACGGTGGACGCTTCGACTGTGCTCGACTGCATCCGGCTCATCGTGATCGCCCCGTTCGTCGTTTCCGCCGAGACCTCGCCGGTGACGCCCTGGATCTGGATGTAGTCGTTCACCGAGCTGGCCTCGACCCGCGCCTGCGCACCGTCGATGATGACGTGCCCTTCCACGGACTCGGCGCGGACCGAGCCGCGTCCGCCCTTGATCGACACCTGCCCGCGCACCGTTTCCACCGCGACGTCGCTCTCGACGCCGTCGATCGTGATGTTGTCGAACGTCAGCTCGATTGACACCGGCATCCAACGGGGCAGGTCGATGTCGTAATCGACGCGGCCGGAGCGCCCGTGCTCGGATTCGTCCGTTACCGAGACCACGTTGCGGCCCCGCCGCACGCTGATGCGGTCGTTGGGAGTGTGCCGCGCCTGGACCCGCACGACGTCCTTGTCCCAGCCGCGCACCGTGACCGCGCCGTACACGCTTTCGAGGCGGAACCGCGTACCGCGAGTCACGTCGACCGACTCGTCGGTCCGGCCTGACGGCGACCGGTCCTGCGCCGCTGAAGGCCCGGCGAACACAACCCCGAGCGTCAGCGCCAGAGCGATGGCGAAGCGGAGAATGGACATGGGTTACGACCGTTCCGCCACGAGCGCGGCGGCCCGCCGCAGCAGCGCCAGCTTGCGGCGCTGTGCGTCCGCGAGGTGTGAGTTCAGATAAACGCTGGCGGGATCTCCGGCCAGCGCCGTGCGACATTGTTCGATCGCCAACTCGATCTCACGGAGGTTGTGCTCGATCACCTGCACCGTCTCCGGCGCGAGCCGGCCGCGGCCCTCGGCAAGCGTGCGCTCCAGATCCGCGATCGTGGCGTCGCCGGCTGTCGCGGCGGCGGGCGCGATCGGGCCGGACGCCGCCGACGGTAATGGCACGGGCGAGGCGTCCTGCGCCGAGATCGGCTCGAAATCCGTGCCCGGGCCGCCGAGCCGCGCCAGCCAGACGGCGCCCCCGGACAGCAGCATCAGCGCCACGCTCGCGGCGATGAGTTGCGGCACCGTGAAGGAGATGCGGCGTACCGCCTGGCGAACCGGGGCGAACGGCCGCACGACGGATCCTCGCGCGTGAATCCGGCTGGCGATGCCGGGCCAGAGATCGACATCCGGTGCGCGGTCCTCCAGAGTGCGGGCTCGGGCCGCGACCTGTCGCAACTCGCCCAAGGTCGCACGGCAGTCCGCGCAGCCCTCAAGATGATTGGCAATACGCGCTCGTTCCCCGGGCGAGAGATCCTCGTCGTCCAGGAACTCCGACAGCAGATCGGTGAAGTGGTCAGCCATCCTGTTCGTCTTTCGACGGCGGGGCTGCCGCGCCCGGCCGCAACGACTCGCCTCAGCATCATGCGCGCGCGGTGCAGCTGCGCCTTCGAGGTCCCCGCCGAAATTTCCAGCAGCACCGCAATCTCGCGGTGCTTGTAGCCCTGCACGTCATGCAGGACGAAAATCTCTCGCGCGCCGTCAGGCAGGCCGGCGATCGCGGTTTCGAAATCCATGGCCAGGTCAGCCGATACGCGCGGGGCAGACAATCGGTCGAATACCCGCTCATCGTCGTACCACCGGCGCCGCACGACCGCCTCTGAACGAAACCGTTCGATCACGACGTTCACCGCCAGGCGGTGCAGCCAGGTCCCGAACGACGATGCGCCGCGGAACGTGGAGAGCTTCTGCCAGGCACGCACGAAGACGTCCTGCGTCACCTCGTCGGCATCTCGGCCGGCCGTCATCCGCCGGACGAGCCCGTGCACCCGGGGCAGGTGCCTCTGATACAGCGCCTCGAACGCGCGTACGTCTCCCGCCGCGGCAGCCGCCACGTCGTCGTCTGCCACGGAAGCCGTGGCAAGGCCGGCCTGGTCCGGCTTCTGCTCGCGTTGGAACCGCAGCGGTCGAGCCCTCAATCCGGCGGAGACGCGGAAGGTTCGGGCCCTCCTCATCCGCGCCAGGTTGGACGGAAGCGGGCGGGCGAAAGGTTGGAACCCGCTAGCGGAGGATATCGTAGGGGTCGAGCGGCGTGCCTTCCCACCAATGCTTCTGGTCGTCGAGACGGAAGACCGCGAAGTGGAGGTGGGGCGTGTCCTTCGGCGCGTTCCCGCTCGTGCCGACGTAGCCGAGCACCTGCCCCCGCGTCACCGTGTCGCCCTCCTTCAGGCCGTCGGCGTACCGTTCCAGGTGGGCGTAGTAGTAGCAGTAGCGCTCGGACGGATCGAACTGGTAGACGGTGAGCCCACCCGCCTTGCTCAGGAACAACTTGGCCACGCGCCCGGCTTCGACCGCTTTGACCGGTGTGTTGCGCGGCGCGAGGATGTCGAGCGCCTCGTGCTCGCGTTCGGCGCCCCGGCGGTCGGTGAACTGGCGGGTCAGTTGATCGCGTCGAACGCCGTCGACCGGGACGTCGAGGCGCCGCGCCTGCAGCTCGGTGATGCTCTCCGACGAAGGCGGACTCGGCGCGGGCGGGGCGCTTTCACCAACGGGAGCCGCCGGTCGCTCGCGTCCGAGCGTGGCCGCCGGTCGTTCTTCGGATCGGGCCGGCGTCTCGGGCGCGTTTGATTCAGGCCGGGACGGCGTGTGCGGCGCAACGATCACACTGTCTGTCGAGTCTGGATTGGCGGCCGGCCGGCTGCCGGTGAGGCCGCCGAACTCCCACAAGATCACCGCGACCACGAAGGCCCCCGCCAGAAAGCCGCAGGCGGCCCCGGCCGTGAAAATCCGCGCATCGCGGTACTGGGCAGCCTTACTCACCCCATCACTCCGTGAACACCACGCGCGTGCCGGGTTTTACGAAGCCGGCCAGACGCAGGGCGTCCCAGTTGGTCAGCCGCACGCAGCCGTGCGACTCGGCCCGGCCGATCGCCGACGGCTCGGGCGTGCCATGGAACCCGTAATGCTCCTTCGACAGGTCGATCCAGACGACGCCGACTGGATTGTTGGGGCCCGCCGGGATCACGGCCTTCGTGTGGGATGGATCGGCGTCCCAGAAAAGGGCCGGGTTGTAACGGAACGTGGGGTTGAACTGCGTGCCCTTGACCTTCCATTCACCGATCGGCAGCGGATCGTGTTCGCTGCCGGTCGTCACCGGGGCGTAGAACACCACGCGTCCGGTGGCGTCTTTGACGGTCACGGCGGATGCGGCCTTGCTGACGCTGACCACCACGTCCGGCCGGGCCATGATGTCTGGCGTCGTCGACGAGGTGCCGCGATCGGCCGGCTCCGCGCCGCGTTGGGCACTCCGCTGCGCGCCACGCTGGGCCGCGGGATCGAACTTGACCCGCTCCACCGGGAGCACCATCGGGGCCACGTTCGGCACCACGATCATTTCGTTCGCCTCGAAGCGCGCCCCAGGGTTGAGCCTCTGCAAGAGCTCTGGCGCGGAGTGGAACCGCTCCGCCAGCGCCTCCAGGAGCGTCCGGTAGGTCAGGGCGGGCACCTTGGACATCTCCATCATGTCGGTCGGCAGCTGCGGATCGTACGGGCCGGCGGCGTCCTCGGCGGTGATCGTGTACTGCGTGGTCACGTCCGCCGGCGGCGTCGCGTTGCCGCCATTCGCGGTGAACTGGGCCATCGCCTTATCGGTGTTGCTGCCCGGATGGCCGTCGATGGGGCCGGGCGAGAAGCCGGCCCGATCGAGCATCACCTGCTGCGGCAGCACGTCCGGCGGCGCGGGCTTCTTCGCCGCCGGTTTGGTGGCGGCCGGTGTCTTGTGAGGCCTGGCAGCGTGTTTCTGCGCGCCGTCCGACGGCGGCGCGACGATTAGGGCAAGCGCGACGATCAACGGGGTAAGCATCAGGAACCTGTGACCATCTGCGGCGCGGCTGCGGCGCGCGCAGCATCGAGAGCGTCAGTACGCATCGGGACCTCGACGATCCGGAACGGACGCTGGGGGAACAACTCGCGCATCATCGGCATCGAGACGTTGAATACCGGGGCGCCGGTCCGGGTCGTCCCCTCGGGGCGGCCGTGGTGTGCGTGGCCGTGAAAGACGGCGGTGACCGGATATCGCGTCAGCGGCTCCTCCAGACGGCTGCAGCCCAGGAAGGGGAAGATCTCCATCGGCTCACCTTCGACCGTTTCCTGGATGGGGGAGTAGTGCAGGACGGCGATCAGCCGCGGAGTCCGCAAGCGCGCCAGCGCCGTCTCGAGCTTCAGCGCTTCGTTCACCGCTTCGTGCACGAACTGCTTGATGATGACCTCGCCCCAGGGGCCGAGCGCCCGCCGGCCGAAGCCGCCCGCGAAGCCCTTGATGCCGGCGAAGCCAATGCCCTCGATCTCGGTCGTGTCGCCGTCGAGCATCTTGACCCCGGCGTCCACCAGGATTCGCGCGACCTCCCCAGGCTGGTCGGACTGGAAGTCGTGATTCCCGAGCACTGCGACGGACGGAATCTTGAGCGGCGCCAGCTCGCGGACCAGGGACCTGGCCTCCTCGGGCAGGCCGTAATCAGTCAGATCGCCGCACAGGACGAGGATGTCGGCCTCCTCGCTGATTTGCGTAAACAGCGGCTGGAGCGAGCCGGCAGCGGCGGTCCGGCTGTGGTGCAGATCACCCAGGGCCGCGATCCGGACCACTTGTTTGGCAGCGTGCATGCGCCTCCTGGCCAGGATTCACCCGGCAAAGGACTGGGCAGCAAGATGTATTCCGGAGGAAGTCAGCTCAGCGAGTGGAGCTGGGCGTCGACATCGGCGATCGCGCGCTCCAGCATCTGGCGATGCGGTGCGGCCGAGGCTCGCTCGAGGTCCGCGGCCAGACGCGCCCGGGACAGCTCGAGCGTCTGTCTGCGCTGGGATTGCGCCTGCTGCTCGGCGGTGAGCGCCGGCTTGAATGCCTTCCGCGCCGCCGCATCGTCCTGTTGCGACTCGATCGCCTTCGATTCCCAGCCACGGGCCATGAGGAGAGGATAGCAAGTTCCGGGATCCGGGACTCGGGATCCGGCGCTGGGCGCTGGGCGCTCGCGTCGAAGGGTTCAGCGTTCAATCGGGGCAACGATCGGCTTCCGGGTTCTTGCGTTCGGGAGCGGAGCTTCCTCGAAGCGCCCAGCCCCCAGCCCAGCGCCCAGCGTGGAACTCCCTGGGTCCAGACGCGGTCTATATAATCACCGTATGCGCACGCGAACGTGGATGACGCTGCTCGGAGCCGTGTGGCTGGCGGCGTGCCGCGCCGCGCCGCCCTCCGAATCGGCTCCCGCGCCCGAGGCGCCGGCGGCCGCGCCGGCGGCCAGCACCGAAGAAAGCCGGCCGCGCGTCGTAATCCTCGGCGACAGCCTGACCGCTGGATTAGGGCTGCTGGAGGCGCAGAGCTATCCGGCGCTCCTGCAGCGGAAGATCGATGCCGACGGCTTTGACTTCGAGGTCGAAAATGCCGGTGTGTCGGGCGATACCTCCGCGGGCGGGCTGAGACGCCTCGACTGGGCGCTGCAGGGCAACGTCAAGGTCCTGGTGCTCGCGCTGGGCGCCAACGACGGGCTTCGCGGCCTCTCGACTGCGGAGATGAAGAACAATCTGACCCAGATCATCGAACGGGCCCGCGAGCGCAACGTGCGTGTCATCCTGGCCGGAATGGAAGCCCCGCCGAACTACGGCGCCGAATACGCCACCGCCTTCCGTCAGGCGTTTCGCGACATCGCGCAGAAGGAGCGCGTCACGTTCATACCGTTTCTCCTGGACAGGGTCGCCGGGCAGCCGTCGTTGAACCAGGGTGACGGGATCCATCCGAACACCCGTGGCGCCGAGATCGTCGCCGACACGGTGTGGAACGTGCTGCGGCCGATGCTGGACCAGATCTCCACGTCATGATCGAGCTGCGCGGGGTCTGTAAGCGGGTGCCGAGCGGTACCAGCACCCTCACCATCCTCCATCCTCTCGATCTCACCATCCCGTCAGGGCGAGTCGTCGCGATTACCGGACCGTCGGGCAGCGGCAAATCGACGCTGCTCGGGCTGCTCGCCGGGCTCGATTCGCCGTCCGACGGCCACGTGACGCTGGACGGTGTCGACATCACGGCGCTCGACGAGGACGCGCTGGCCCGGCTGCGCGGCCAGCGCATCGGCTTCGTGTTCCAGTTCTTTCACCTGCTCCCCTCGCTGACCGCGCTCGAGAACGTGCTGGTGCCGATGGAGATCGCCGGCGTGAAGCAACCCGCGCCGCGCGCCGCCACCCTGCTGGCCGACGTCGGGCTCGCTGACCGCGCCCATCACTATCCGTCGCAGCTCTCCGGCGGCGAGCAGCAGCGCGTCGCCATCGCGAGGGCCCTGGCCAACGATCCGCCGCTCCTCCTCGCCGACGAGCCCACCGGAAACCTGGACAGCCAGACCGGACGCCAGATCATCGAGCTGCTGCTCGAGGTCAATCGCTCGCGCCAGACGACGATCGTGCTGGTGACGCACGATCCCGAGCTTGCCGCCCTCGCCGACGTGACCGTCGCGTTGCGTGATGGCCGCGTCGCCCGCCTGGTCGAGCGCGGCGGCGGCGAGCCAGCGGCTGCTGCCGTATGAGCTTCGTGTTCAGGATGGCGGCGCGCGAGCTGCGGGCGTCGTGGCGGCGCTTGCTGTTCTTCTTCGTCTGCGTGGCCGTCGGGGTCGGGGCGATCGTGGCGTTGCGGTCCATCGTGCAGAGCGTCCGCTCCGGGTTGACGCGCGAGGCGCGCACCCTGCTCACCGCCGACGTCGTGCTCCAGACCAACAGCACCTGGTCCGCGGCGACGCGGCAGCGCATCGATCAGCTCCTCGCCGACTCGCGCATCGTGGCGCGCACCGACGCAATCGAGACCGCGACCATGGTGCGGCCGGATTCGAGTGCGGCGGTGGCGCGGATGGTCGAACTGCGCGGCGTGCAGCCGCAGTATCCGTTCTACGGGACGATGGTTCTCGAGGGCGGCCTGGCGTACTCGCATGACTTGTTGAAGGATCGCGGGGCGCTGGTCCGTCCCGACCTCCTGGCGCAGTTCGGGCAGCAGGTCGGGGACCGGATCCTGATCAACGGCCAGCCGTTCACGATCCGCGGCGTGATCGCCAAGGAGCCGGGCCGGCGGCCGGGCGCGTTCAGCCTGGGGTCGCGCGTGATCGTCGACTATGAGGAGCTGAAGAAGACCGGACTGTTGTCGTACGGGAGCCGCAGCACCGAGCAGGTCCTGCTCAAAGTCGTCGATTCAGGCAGCGACGCCGTCGCCCGCGATCTGCGGCGCGGGCTGCGTGATCAGTTCGTCAACGTGCGCTCCTACCGCGCCACCGAGGATCAGATCGGCGAGGACCTCGAACGCGCCGAGAATTACCTCAGCCTCGTCGGGTTCGTCATCGTGGTGCTGGGTGGCATCGGCGTTTGGAGTGTCACGCGCGTGTTCGTGCGCCAGAAGCTGCGCAGCGTGGCGATCCTCAAGTGCCTCGGCGCCAGCACGAACCAGGTCCTCGCCACCTACGTCCTGCAGGTGGTGCTGCTCGCGCTCAGCGGCAGCCTGCTCGGCGTGCTGCTGGCGTGGGCGGCGATCGCCTCCATCCCGCCGTCCTTGACGGCCGCGATCGGTGACATCTCGTACGGCCTCACCCGGTCCGCAGTGCTGCAGGGGCTGAGCGTCGGAGTGCTCGTCTCGCTGCTCTTCGCGCTGGTGCCGCTGCTCGAAGTACGCCGGGTGAAACCGCTGCTGCTGATTCGCGGCCTCGACGCGCTGCCGGGCGCCGGCGCGCCGGTGGGGAAGGGCCGCCGGTCCTTCGCGGCATGGTGGCGGTCGATCGATTGGACCCAGGTCGGCGCGACCGCGGCGGTGACGGCGGCGCTGATCGCGGTGGCGGTGTGGCAGGCCGCTTCGCTCAGGGTTGGCGCGGTGGTGTCCATCGGCTTCGCGGTCGTGGCGATGGTGTTGCACCTGGCCGCGCGCGGGCTGATCCGCGTGGTGCGGCCGCTGACGATGACCAGCTGGTTCCCGCTCCGCCACGCCGTCATCGGCCTTGGCCGTCCCGGCAATCAGACGCGCGTGATCATGCTGGCGGTCGGCCTGGGCTGCTTCTTCGTGCTCGGGATCCGCGCGCTCCAGGCCAATCTGCTCGCCAACTTCTCGATCGCGGCGCAGCGCGACGGCCCCGACATGTTCCTGATCGACATCCAGCAGGATCAAATCGATCCCCTTCGCGCGTTCCTCGATGGCCGCACGCAGGTGCCGGCGTTGATCCCGGTGCTGCGGGCGCGGGTCACGGGCGTGCGCGGCAGCGACGTCAATCTCGACTCGTATCAGGACGTCCGCGGCCGCGGCTCACTCGGCCGCGAGTACGTGATCACCTATCGCGATCGCCTGGAATCGAACGAGCGGGTCGTGGACGGCCGGTTCTGGACGGGTTCCGGACCGATGCCCGCCGACAGTCCGCTGCTGGAGGTCTCGATCGAACAGGGCATGCACGACCGCTTCCGGATCAATGTCGGCGATCGCATGCGCTTCGACGTGCTGGGCCGGACGATCGAGGCGAAGGTCACCAGCATCCGCCAGGTCAAGTGGGAGGACGCGCGGACGGGTGGCTTCATGTTCGTGTTCCGCCCCGGTCCGCTCGATCGCGCGCCGCACAGTTACATCGGCATCCTCCGCGCGCCGGCGGATCCCACGGCGCGGGCCCTGTTCCAGCGGGATCTGGTGACGAAGTTCCCGAACGTCTCGGCCATCGACGTGCGTGAGGTGATGGCGACGGTGCAGTCGGTGCTCGATAACGTGACGCTCGCCATCTCAATCGTCGGCGGCATCGCCCTGACCAGCGGCATCCTGATCCTGATCGGCGCGGTGGCCATGACCAAGTTCCAGCGCGTCTACGAGGCCGCGATCCTGCGCACCCTCGGCGCCAGCACCCGCCTTCTCGGCACCACGCTCGCGCTCGAGTACACCACCCTCGGCCTCCTCGCCGGCATCGTCGGGGCTCTCGGCGCGCTGGCCTTGAGCTGGGCGACCTGCCGGTTCGTCTTCCACATCGAATGGCAGCCGGTGCCGCTCCTGCTCTCGATCGGCGTGCTGCTCACGATGGTGCTGGTAGGGGTGATCGGCGTCGTGTCGAGCGCCGACGTGCTCAGGAAGAAGCCGCTCGCCACGCTGAGGGCTGAATAGATATCGAGCCGGCGCTCGGGGGCGGCGATCGGCGCTCGCATCGCCGCAGCCACCCCCGATCGGGAACCGTCGAACCCGTCGAACCGTAGAACCAGCACCTGTCGAACCCGTCGAACCTTCGAACCCTTCGAACCATGGAGGATGCCCCGAAAATGGTCCAGCACGAAATCATCGGCGACGACATGCAGGCCGTCATCCTCAGCCTCGCGGCGGGTGACGAGGTCCGCGCCGAAGCCGGCGCGATGATGTTCATGACCGACAGCATCGAGATGGACGCCAAGATGGAGGGCGGCCTGCTCGGTGGCCTGAAGCGGAAGCTGCTGGCCGGCGAGAGCTTCTTCATCACCTACTTCCGCAGCCCGCAAGGCCCAGGCCGGGTGGCGTTCGCCGGCCCGTATCCCGGCAAGATCATCCAGATCGATCTGGCCGCGAGCCAGATGCTCTGTCAGAAGGACTCGTTCCTCTGCGCCGTCGGTCCCATCGACTTGAGCATTGCTTTCACCAAGCGCATCGGCGCCGGCTTCTTCGGCGGCGAGGGGTTCATCCTGCAGAAGATGGAGGGGACCGGGAAGCTGTTCATCCACAGCGGCGGCACGATCGTGCCGATGACCCTCGGTCCCGGCGAGCGTCTCAAGGTCGATACCGGCTGTCTCGTCGCACTCGACCCTACTGTCGACTACGACATCGTGCGCGTCGGCGGGATCAAGACGTCGCTCTTCGGCGGGGAAGGGCTGTTCTTCGCCGCGCTGACCGGCCCGGGCCGGGTGTGGCTCCAGACCCTCCCGTTCTCGCGTCTGGCCGACCGCATCCACTCGGCGTACAAGGGAGACCGCGAGGATGTGAAGCGGGACATGGGCGGGATGCTGGGCGGGCTCGGCGACCTCATCGGCGGCGATCGCTAACGGCCAGGCGGCCTCGGATCCGCGCGGTGCCGGCCTGTTGAACGCTCGTGGCCGGGTCTGCGGGGCCTGCCGGGCTCGGTCCGGATCTGCTAAGATGACCTTTTGCCGATGGGGCCAAAGGGGCGCCTGTGGACAACGAAACGCTCGATCCAAGCCCGTATAAAGACGCGCTCTTACGCAAGCGGGGCGAGATCCTCGCCGCTGGAAACGCGGCCAAGCCCATCCAGCAGGCCGGGATGGACAACAACTCCCGTCAGGGCGACCTCGCCGACCAGGCGGCCGGCAACAACGAGGTCCACATTCAGCTCAAGCTGAAGGCCACGGACGCCAAGATCCTGCAAGCGATCGAAGAGGCGCTCGTCCGTCTCCAGAAGGGCACCTACGGCGTCTGCCGCGACTGCGGCGAGCCGATCGCTCCGGCCCGGCTGAATGCGATTCCGTGGACGCGGGTCTGCATCACCTGCAAGGAAAAACAAAGCGCGTGAACGCCACCCAACTGCTCGAGACCCTGACCGAGTTCTATCGGGACAAGCTGACGATGCGGCAGCGGCATATCGCCGCGGCGCGCCTGGTGCCTGACTACAACTTCAACAACACCTACCAGTACGTCATCGCCCGGGAAGACCTGCAGCTCAATTGGCTGCGCGACGCGATCACGGACATGGGCGGCACCCTGCCCGAGATCGCCGAGCCCACCCTGACCGCCACGGGCAAGGGCGCTCAGGCGACGATCCTCCAGGAGGACCGGGGCAGCGCGCAGAGCTTCCTCGACAAGTGGCAGTCTCGCGTGGACGCCATCACGCACGCCCGCCATCGCATGATGTTGAAGGTGATTCTCGGCGAGACCGCGGAGCATCGCCGCTTCTTCGAGCAGGCTCTGGCCGGCCGCGACGACCTCCTCGGCCGCCGTGCCGACGGCGCGGGCACCGGGGGCGGGGTCATGGCGGCGCGCTGGGTCGAATAGGCTTCCCGTGTCTCTCCGCCGGGTCGCGATCGCTCTGGGCAGCAACCTGGGCGATCGTCACGCGGCGATCGCCTTCGCCGTCGAGCGGCTCGGCGGCATCCTCACGAACCTTCAAGTCTCCTCCTCCATCGACACAGATCCGGAAGGCGAAGGCCTGGACGACCAGCCGCTGTACCTCAACGCGGCGGTCATTGGCGAGTCCGACCTCACCGCACGCCAGTTACTCGATGCGCTCCTCGCCATTGAGCGGGACTTCGGCCGGAATCGGCCGTACCCCGGCGCTCCCCGCACCCTTGACCTCGACCTGATCCTGGCCGGCGACGACGTTGAGGAGGCGGACGGCCTCTCAGTGCCGCATCCGCGGTTCCGGACGCGATTCTTTGTCCTTGGCCCGCTGGCGGAAGTCGGCGCAGACCTGCGCGATCCGGTGTCGGGCGAGACGGTCGGGCAGCTGCTGCGCGCGCTTCTCCGCGATCAGACCCGATGACGCTCGGACCGTGGCGGTACAAAGAAAAAGCCGGGAAGCGTGAGCTTCCCGGCCTGTCGGACTGGTGTTCGCCAGCCTCGAGCTGCGAAGACTAGGTGGTCTTCTTGTACTTCGTGGAGGACGGGCCGCGGCCGCCCGTACGATCGATCGTCAGCACGCCGCCGGCGAGTGACCAGGTCTGGGTCTGTTCGCCCTGATCGGACTTGGTGGTGATCACGAGCTTGGGACCATCCCACTTCGCGCTGACCTTGGCGGTCATCTGGCCCATCGGCATGTCTACTTCGCTGCCGTCCAGCTTGTAGGTGCGGGTCTGCGGACCGTTGCGGCCCTCGGTCTCGACCGTCAGGGTGTCGCCGGTCTGCTTGACCGTCATCGGACCCGTCATGCCGCGGCCGCCGCCGCCGCCCATCGCGCCACCGCCCGCCGGTGCGCCGCCGGCCGGTGCGCCCGCCGCCGGTGCGCCCGCTGCCGGAGCGCCCGCCGCCGGGGCACCCGACGTGTCGGGCGTCCACGTTCCCGAGAAGTCCGTCTTCTGCGCGAACGCCATCGTCGCCACCGCCAGCACCGCGGTCGCGATCATTCCAACTTTTGCCCGCTTCATGCGCTCTCTCCTTTGATGAATGACACCGATACACCTGCGCCCGTTCTTACCCGCTCCACCGCGATGGCTCAGAAACCATCGTCTTACTCGAATCGAAGGGCCTCGATCGGATCCAGCCTCGACGCCTTCATTGCCGGATAGAACCCGAAGAACACGCCCGTGATGGCGGCGAATCCAAACGCCATGGCAATCGCCTCAGGCGGAATGGACGTCGGCCACGACAGGAATCGTTCTGCCGCGCCGGACAACGCATACCCCATGCCGATCCCGAGGAGGCCGCCCAGCAGGCTGAGCACGATGGCCTCGACCAGGAACTGGAGCAAAACGTCCTTGCCACGCGCGCCGATGGCGAGGCGCAGGCCGATCTCACGCGTCCGCTCCGTGACGCTGACGAGCATGATGTTCATGATCCCGATGCCGCCGACGATCAGGGAGACGCCGGCGATCGTCGCCAGCAGCGTCGTCATGGTCTTGGTGGTCTCGGTGCGGACGCTGGCCATCTCTTCCAGGGTGCGGACCATGAAGTCGTTCGGATCGTTCCCGATGAGCTTGTGGCGCAGACGCAGCTGCTGCTCGATTTCCGCGGCCACCGGAGCGGTGTTGGCGTCGGTCGCCGAGACGGTG
Organism: uncultured Acidobacteriota bacterium; assembly: GCA_963816725.1. Classification (GTDB taxonomy): domain Bacteria; phylum Acidobacteriota; class Vicinamibacteria; order Vicinamibacterales; family 2-12-FULL-66-21; genus CAVSUB01. The sequence goes on from CAWFMC010000001.1 coordinate 22,550, forward strand.
ATGTTCTGGATGTGCGTGATGCCCTGCAGCTTCTTCTGCACCGTCGTGTAGGGCGCGAAGATGACGTCGTCCTGATCGTTCCCCATCGCCCCGGTGCCTTTGCTGCTCATCACGCCGATGACCTTGAACGGCTGGTTGCGGATCCGGATGATCTGGCCGACCGGGTCGACGTCCTCACCGAACAGCGTGTTCGAGACGACCGTGCCGAGCACCGCGACCTTGGCCGCGCTGTTGACGTCCTGCTGCGTGAAGAAGGCGCCGTACTTCGTGGGCCAGCTGCGAATGAGCGGGAAGTCAATGTCCGTCCCGTTGATCGAGGTCGACCAGTTCTGGTTGCCGGCGATGACCTGCGAGCGGCTGTTGACCCCGGCGGCGACATACTGCACGCCCGGGAGCTCGCGGAGCGAGGCTGCGTCCTCCGCGGTCAGGGTGGTGGAGTTGCCCTGGCCCTGCCGGACGCCGCCGCTCGAGAAGTTGCCGGCGTTGATGTTGATCATGTTGGTGCCGGCGGCCTTGACCTGATCTTCGATGGTCGTCTGGGCGCCGCGGCCGAGCGCGACCATCGTGATCACCGCGCCGACCCCGATGATCATTCCGAGCATCGTCAGGATCGTGCGCATCTTGTTGCGGTTGAGCGCCTTGAGGGCAATCACCAGCGTCATCAGGATAGACATGCGGATCTCCTATGCGACCCCGCCGAGGTGGTCGGCCGACACCGGATCAGACGGCACCGAGTGCGGGTCGATTTCTTCGGGCGGGGGCAGCGCGGCCAGCTCTTTCGCCGCATCGCGCCGTTCCTTGATCTTCTCGTCGACCTGAATCTTCCCGTCGCGGAACCGCACCAGGCGCGTGCCGTACTCGGCGATGTCCATTTCGTGGGTAATCAGGATGATCGTGATCCCGCGCTCGATGTTCAGGCGCTGGAAAATCCCCATGACTTCGATACTGGTGCGGGTGTCGAGGTTTCCGGTCGGCTCGTCCGCGAGGATAATCGACGGCTCGTTGATGAGCGACCGCGCGATCGCGACGCGCTGCTGCTGACCGCCGGACAGCTGATTGGGGTAGTGGTGATAACGCTGCCCGAGGCCGACCGCAGTCAAGGCATCCATCGCCCGCTTGTGGCGTTCCGCCAGCTTCATCTTGCTGCCGCCGTTGTAGAGCAGCGGCAATTCGACGTTGTCCAGCGCGGTCGTCCGGGAGAGCAAATTGAAGCCCTGGAAGACGAATCCGATCTTGCGATTGCGGACCATCGCCAGGTCGTCCTTCGACATCCGGGAGACATCCTTGCCGTCCAGGATGTACTGGCCGCTGGTCGGACGATCCAGGCAGCCGAGGATGTGCATCAAGGTCGACTTGCCCGAGCCGGACGGGCCGGTGACCGCGACAAACTCCCCCTTGTCGACATCCAGATCGGCACCCCGCAGCGCGCGGACGACGACCTCGCCAACGGTGTAGGACTTGACCAGGTTCCGGACTGAAATGACTGGGGGCATGTGTTGTTCTTCTGCTTCGCTACGCTCGCTGCCGCTATCAGCTCTCAGCTATTCGCTGTCGAAAACCGGAGTGGCTCGCGGCGTCAGAGACCGCCGCCGCGAGCCCTCGCGGCTACTGGCCTCGGCCGCCGCCGCCAGGACCGCGGCCGCCGCCCGGACCGCCGCGCTGCGGGCCCATGAGCGGGTTGTTCGCGTTGTTCTGGCCGCCGGGCGTGGTGGTCTTCGGTTCGAGGCCGGTGACCATCGAGGTCACGACTTCCTGACCCTGTTCGACCTCTCCGCCAAGGATTTCGGTGAACGTGCCGTCGCTCACGCCGAGGCGGAGGTTGATCGGCTTCAGCTTCTTGTCCATGTAGAGCCACGCGCGGCCACGGCTCTCGACGACGGGCAGCGGTCCGAACAGGGCGTCAATCGTGGTCGCCCCTGACTGATGCGTGGGGCCCGGAGTGATGCTGGCGGCCACGCCGCGGGAGATGTCCCGCTGGCCCGGGGCCTGCGCATTCTGACCGTTCCCCTGGCGCTGACCGCCGCCGACCCCGCCGCGGCCACCGCCCTCGCCCGGGGCGCCCTGGCCGCCACCCTGCGCCTGACGCGCAGCGCGGCGCTCTTCGAACGCCTTCCGTTCCTCAGGGCTCATCGCGGCCATCCGCGCTTCCATCGCCTTGCGGCGATCCTCGGGGCTCATATTCGGGTCGAAGCCGCCACGGCCGCCGCCGTTCCCGCCGCCAAACCCGTTCCCACCGCGTCCGCCAGCCGGCTGATCGCCACCGCCCCGGCCTTCGTTGCCACCGGCGCGTGCTTGACGTCCCTCTGAAGGCGGCGCACCCGGCGCGCCCGATCGTGGGGCACCTGCCGTCGCCTGCTGGCCCGCCGACGCACCAGCCGCCGCGGGAGCCCCCGCTGCTGCCGGAGCACCCGCCGCGGGAGCACCTGCGCCCGGACCGGCTTCACCCTGGCGGTTGCCGCCACCGGCGCCGCCGTTGCGGTTGCCACCGCCGCCGCCGAAGCCGCCGTTACGTCCGCCGGCGTTCAGGCCGCCGCGGCCGCGCGCCTCAGGCGGCACTTCCTGGTTGAGCACCTGGAACATCTCTTCGGTCGGCCGGAAGCGGAGCGCCGCCGACGCGCAGGCGCAGCACGTTGGACTTGCGCGCGACCTCGATGTTGACGTTCGCGGTCATGCCCGGCTTCAGCTTGAGGTCGCCGTTCGGCACCGCAATGACCGTCGAGTAGGTCACGACGTTCTGGACGACCGCCGGCTGGAGGCGGACCTGCTGGACGGTCCCGGTGAAGGTGTCGGTGGGGAAGGCGTCGACGCGGAACGTCACCGCCTGGCCCGGACGCATCCGGCCCACATCCGCTTCGTCGATGTTGGCGAGGACCTGCATCTTGGTCAGGTCAGCGGCCAACACGAACAGCGTCGGCGCGTTCATGCTGGCGGCGACGGTCTGTCCCTGGTCCACGCTCCGGGCGATGACGATGCCGTCGATCGGCGCCGTGATGACCGTGTGATCCAGGTTGACCTTCTGGTTGTTGAGACTGGCCACCGCCTGCACGAGGCTGGCTTCCGACGACTTGATCTGCGCGTCGGCCGACTTGACGTTGACCTCCGCTGTCTCGAGGTCGGTCTTGGGAATCAGGCTCTTGTCGAACATCGCCTTGGCCCGCTCGTACTTCTGCTTGGCGTCGGCAAGATTCACCTTCAGCCGATCGAGGTCCGCCTGGGACCGCGTCACGTTGGCTTCCTGCTGCTCGATTTGGGTCTGGATCAGCGACGGGTCGAGCCGGGCGATGACCTGGCCCTTGCGGACGATCGAATTGAAGTCCGCATACAGCTCCTGCACCGTGCCCGACACCTGGGTGCCGACATCCACGGTCTCGACCGCCTGCAGCGTGCCGGTGGCCGCGACCGCATCCACCACGTCACCCCGGGTGACCGGCATGGTGGTGACCTTGGGTTCCGGAGCCTGGCGACTCTTGTAGTAGGCCCCAGCCCCGACCCCTACGAGTGCGAGAACGATGACAAGCGCTATCAGTTTTTTCATGTGTGCGAATCCCACCCGGTCGGAGCGCCGGGTTCACGAGTGCTTCGGGCTACCCGACCCAGTCCTTTCACATCCCTGTGACGATCATCTACACCGTCGAAATCGAGACCAGCGTCGAGGCGGTCAGCCGCCACTCGCGATGCGCGCGCTCGGCGGCCTCAGAGTTCCGCGCCTGCCGAACCCGAGCGCCACGGGAATCGCCGTATCTACGACGATGCCCGCACCCGTGATTACCCTGCCGGACGCGATCAGCGCGGGCTGATCTGCGCGCGCTCGAAGTCGACCAGCGCGCGCTGGTAGTTCAGCGTCTCGCGCAGCTCGCGATTGCGGGCATCGGCGAGGTCGCGCTGCGCCTGCAGCACTTCGAAGTTGTTCGACATGCCGACCTCGAACTTGCTCTGCGCCGCTTCGAGCCGCTTCACCGACAGCTCGCGGGCCGCGGTCGCCGCCTGCATCGCTTCGAGCGAGTTGCGAATCGCCAGCGCCGCGGTCGTGACGTCGGTGGCAATCGTCAGTTCCGCAGCCTTCACGTCGGCTTCGGTCTGCCGCCGCAGCAGCCGCTGCCGCGCCAGGTTGGCCTTGGGCGCGCTGACCCCGAGCGGAAGCGCGAACTGCAGGCGCGCGTTCCAGGTCGGCGCGTCGAATGTGCCGATGCCCGCCAGCGCATCGACGTACCCGCCCGGTATGGTGTTGATGATGTTGACCGGATTCTGCGGGTCACGCTGGAGCGCGGTGCCGCCGCGCCCGTTCAGCGTGTAGGTGCCGATCAGGTCCAGCTGCGGCAGCGTCAAGTTGTTCAGATTGCGCAACTGGACGTCGGCCAGCTCGAGGTTCTTCCGTGTCGTGGCGAGGTCGGTGCGCTGCTGCAGCGCGATTTGCACCGCGCCCTCCAGGTCGACGTTCTGCGGCGCGGCCGTCGGCAGATCGGTGGGCACGATCGTCGCGCGCCACAGTTCGTCGTCCGTGCCGCTGACGATCAACCGCTTCAGCGCCAGCTCGTCGTTGCGGAGCGTCGCCTCGGCGTTCACCAGCGTCTGCCGCCGGGTCGCCTCGTCGGCCTGCGCCTGGACGACGTCGATCGGGGCCATCGTGCCGATCTCGACCCGCGAGCGGTTGTCGGCCACCAGCTTCGACGCGAGGTCGAGCGAGGCCTGCGCCGCCTCGACCGCCTGCCGCGCGTAGACCAGCTCCCAATAGGCGCTGCGGACCTGCGCGACGGTGCTCGCCGTGGTCGCCTTCAACGTCAGTTCAGCGGAATCCTGGGACAGCTTCGCCGTTTGCACCTGCAGCCGGTTGTTGTCCATCTTGAAGTTCCGCAGCAGCGGCTGCGTGTAGATGGCCTGCAGACCGGACGTGTAGCTCGGGTTCACCGTGCTGTTGGTCGCATCGCTCGCAAGCCGCGAGTTGGTCCAGTTGACGGTGTAATTGCCGCCGCCCCACCAGACGTTCTGCGCCAGGCCGCCCGACCACGCGTTGGTGTCCTGGGTGACGCGGTTGCCGCCGGCGAACAGGTTCGTGTTCAGCTGGACGGCGTTCTGGGTGCTGTACTGCGAGGTGAGATTGGGCTTGTAGTTCGCCAGATAGGAGGCAATCTGCAGGTCCCAGGTTTCGGGGGTGATCCGCTGGCTGGCCAGCGTGAGATTCTTGTCCAGCGCGCGAGCCACCGCCTGCTCCGAGGTCAGTTCGACCGTCGGGCCGGTCGGCTGGAGGCTGGCCGGCGGCGCCGTGACCACCTGGCCGCCGTTCATCACCTGGGCAATCAGCGCGCGGGCCTTGTCTCGATCGGCGTCCTGGGCCGCGGCGGGCGAGGCAACGACGGCGGTGATCGCCGCCACAAGCCAGAAAGATGCTGTCTTACTCACGAAAAGCCTCCCAATAGTGCGATGCGGATCTGCGGGTTCGGAAATCGGGCGGTAGTCAGCGTCGCGCGTCCGGCGGCTTGCCCTGCTTGCGACGCGCCTCGTCGTCTTTGCGGCGCTGCTCTTCATACCGGTCGTTCATCGCCTTGACCTTGATGCGCTGATCAGGGTTCAGCACCAGGTTCATGCGATACAGCATCACCGTGCGCAACTTGTTGTACGCCGACCGGGCCGCCTCGACTTTGTCAACCTGCTGTGAGACGGTGAAGACGTCCGCGGTGTTCTCCTGAATGGTGCGCGACAGGATGGCTTCGAGCGCGTCGAGGTCCTTGCGCGCATCGCGCAGGGCCTGGATGCTGGACGAAAAAATACTCTCGATCTGCACCGACTGCGCGTCGGTGATGCCGATCTCCTGGCGCAGCTTGGGGTCCTGCCAGAACTTCGGACGCGGTGGCGGCTGCGACTCGGATGCGGCCGGGCGCTTGTCCTGTTGCTGACAATCCGCTTGCGCCGGGACCGTGCTGAGCATCAGGGCCACCCCTAACGCGCATGAGACATACCTGACCATTTGTCTTGCTCTCCAAAACGTGGTGATGACAGGCGGTATTACGACCTGCCCCCGGACCACGTTTACCCACCGCGCTGGAGAGCGCCCCCGGACGGTCAGTTTCGATGCAGCTAAGTTACTGCGTCTGACGGATATACGGTGTGAAAATTGTGTGGCAACGCGCTTGCAAAATGCCGCAATTCCGGGCCCTCGGGCGGCCCGCACGGAGGCGGCTCATGGCCCGGAAACGAACCGGGTTTGCGGCGGCGGTGCCCGTGTTGGCGGCGTTCCCCACGGCCCGCGCCAACGATCACGACCAGGCCGTCGTCACGGTCCAGGTCAGCGCCGCCGACCACGAGCTCGCCGAAGGCTACTACCAGTTCCTCGCCCGCCAACGGGGTCACCGGGCCACGATCACCTTGGGCGAGAACGGCGGCCGTCAGCTGTCCCGGCTGACGGCCGTTAGCGGCCGAACTGCTCGAGCCGCTCGATCGCCTGGCCGACGATGTTGTTGGGGGTGGAGGCGCCGGCAGTGAGTCCGACCGTGAGATGGCCGGTGCTCGGCAGCCAGTCGAGCTGCACTTCTTCGGCGCAGGCGACCGTCGAGGGCATGCCGACCGGGCGATATCGGATCTCCGTGCTCGAGACGAGGCACTCCGGCTCCGCGATGTGGAAGGTGGGCACGCGCGCGGCGCAGATTTTCGCCAGGTTGACGGTGTTGCTGCTGTTGTAACCCCCGACCACGATCATCAGGTCGAGGCGCTCCGAATCGAGGAGCGCCATAACGGCGTCCTGCCGCTCCTGCGTTGCGCTGCAGATCGTGTCGAACGCCCTGAAGTGGGCGGCCAGCTCGGCGGCGCCGTAGCGCTCCGTCATGGCCTCGCGGAACATCTCGCCGATCGCCAGCGACTCGGACATCAGCATCGTCGTCTGGTTGGCGCAGCCGACGCGATCGAGATCGACGGCCGGGTCGAAGCCCGGGGACGCAACCGCCCCGAAGCGGGCCCTGAAGGCCGCCGAATCGGCGTCCGGACCCTGGCGGATGAAGTCGCAGACCGCCGCTGCTTCCTCCCGATCCAGCACGACAAGATAACGGCCGCGCGGATACTTGAGGGCCTGCGAGGCGGTCGCGCGGGTCTCCTCGTGGTGAACCTTGCCGTGGATCACCGCGGTAAACCCGTCCTGGGCGTAGCGGACGACGTTCTTCCAGACGTTGAGGACCGACCCGCAGGTCGTGTCGACCAGGGTGCAGCCCTGTTCAGCGAGACGGGCCATATCCCCGACCGTCACTCCGAAGGCCGGCAGGATCACGACGTCGTCGGGTCCGAGCGTGTCCCAGCGTTCACCGGGATCGGTCAGGAAGCGGATGTCGGCGGCCCGCAGCTGATCGTTGACGTGCGGGTTGTGGATGATTTCGCCGGTGAGATAGACCTGCCGGCCCGGGAAGCGGCGGCGGGCCTGGTACGCGTAGTCCACCGCGCGATCGACGCCATAGCAGAACCCGAACTCGCGGGCGAGGTGGACCGTCAGCCGGCCGCTGTCCGAGCGGTAGCCGTTGGCCCGGACGCGATCGACGATCGCGCTATGGTAGGCCGCCGCCAGTTCCCCGGCGACGGCCTCCTTCATGTCGAGACCCTTGCGAAAAATCAATGGCTGGGAAGCGGCCACGCTAATTCCTGAAAACCGTGATGGGCGGCACCGGTCCCGCCACGCGGGACCGCTCCGACAAGGTGTCGGGCGTGGGGACCTCGGACCTATGTGAGCGCGGCGCGAGGCCCCGGACCGGGATGCCGGGCCCCGGAATGATGCTGGCGGTCACGATCCCGGCTTACCGGGGCAGCTCGATGTCGAGCACCCGCGGAGTGATCGCGTCGAGGGCCTGAAGGGCTTCGACGCGCGGCGTCAGGTCCGCGTCGTCGTAGAGCAGCGCATCGTCAGAGTTCAGCGCGGCGGGCTGCACGGTGCCGCGTGCCGCCTGCGCGACCGCCTGCTGTTCGGGCAGCTGCGGGCGGAGCCGAGGCGTCCGGCGCAGGTCGAGCAGTTCACCGGCACCCAGGCCGACAATCAGGCCGGCGGCGGCCGCGGCGGCAATCCAGCGCTGGGGACCGCTGCGGGTGGAGCTCACCGGCTTGGCGTGCTTCGGGAAGGCGATCACCCGCGCGGGGCGCTCGAGCGCTTCGAGCCGGCGCATGATGTTCGATTGCTGGGCGGCGAGCCGCTCGGCAGGGAAGACCTCGTCGGCAGCGGCGATGGCATCGACCCTGGCATCGGCGAGCCAGTCAGTGAACGCGTCGTATCGGGCCCGGCAGGCCGCACACGTTTCGAGGTGTTCGGCGTCGGGGGCCGCGACGACAGCGTCGCCGCCCACGGCGGCGGCCGACCACAGCTCGCTGAACGCGGCGTCATCCAGATGCCGGCGGCGCCCCAGTGCACTAAGTAAGGACACGACGTTTGCCTCCGGTGATCGTAGCCTGTCGCGCGCTCCCGTCGTCAGTGAGCAGGGTGCGCAGCCGGCGGATCGCACGAAACAGATGGACCCGAACCGTCGATTCGTTCAGGCCGGTCAACGCGCTGACCTCCCGCGACGTGCAGCCCTCGTAGTGGCTCAGCATGAACACCGAGCGCTGACGATCCGGCAGCCGCGACAAGGCGCTGGCCAGCTTCTGCCGGCGCTCGCGCGCGAGCACCTGATCCTCAGGTGACGGCCCGCCGCCAGCGACCCGGTCCGTAAAATCCGACTGGCCAGGCGACGGCTCGGGCGCCGACACCAGCCAGCGTTCCCGACGTGTCCGGGCCTTGATCCGGTCCAGGCACCCGTTGATCAGAATCCGGGTGAACCAGACCTCGAACGGCAACTCCTCGCGAAACGAGGACAGGTGCGTGTACGCCTTGACGAACGCATCCTGGACCGCTTCATCCGCTTCCGCGCCGTCGCGCAGGTAGTGGAAGGCGATTCGGGAGGCGCGCCGCTGGTGCCGCGCGACCAGATCCGCGTAGCGCTCACGGGCTTCCGGGTGCCGGCCTTCCGCCTGCATCGCCTTGACGGCGGAGGCCGAGGCGCTGTCCGCTTCGCGGGGCGCCACACCGGCTGCGTGAGCTCCTGTCATTCAGATACGCCTCAGAGTCGCGGGCGTTTACCCGCCGCCGAACCCCTCCAATTATAGGAGATCGCTCCCGCCGGTGCGCCAGGGCCGCTCTCCGCGCGCCGGTCGGTCAAAGGCGCACGCTACAATGCGGGTGTGCCGCGTCCTCCGGAACCCCTGTCTGGCTTGTCCGCACAGGGGCGCCCACGGGCCTCGGAATTCGTCTTCGCCCGCCTGCGCTACGACTCGGGCGACTGGGACTATAACCCCAAGGTCGCAGCCAACGTGCTGAATTCGGTCGTCGAGTACACGCGCATTCCGGTCTACCCGGAAGAGGTCGTCATCCCGCCCGGCAGCGAGGAGCTGCTCGCCTTCCCGTTCCTGTTCATGACCGGCCACAAACTGGTGCGGTTCACCCACGACGAGCGCGATCGGCTCCGCAGCTTTGTCGAGCACGGCGGGCTGCTGTTCTCGGACGACTGCAACCACGATGTCAACGGGCTATACGCGCGCAGCTTCGAAGAGGAGATGAAGACCGCCTTCCCGGTCGGGGGCGAGCTCCGCAAGCTGCCGAAGGACCATGCGATCTACAAGAGCTTCTTCACGTTCGACAGCGGTCCGCCGACGACCTCGCACGAGTTGAACGGCTGGGGCGACGAGATCGTCCACGACTATCTGCGCGGGCTGGAGCGGCGCGGCCGCCTCGGTGTCCTCTACAGCAACAAGGACTACGGCTGCGAGTGGGACTACGACTGGCGGAACAAGCGCTTTCAGCGCGAGGACAACACCAAGTTCGCGGTCAATCTGGTGGTGTATGCGATGACCGCGTGACCGGCAGGGGACCGATCGTCGTCCCCGGATAGTAGTGTGCCAGCACGGTCCGGGTATCTTCGCCGGCAGTGACGCGCGCCAGCGCCCCGACCTGGCACAGGCCGACCCCATGGCCGAAGCCCTTTCCCGAGAACAGGAACTCACGTCCCTGCCGCACCACGTCGAAGAGCGTGCTGCGTAACGCGCGCGCGCCGAAGGTCGCGGACATCGCCTCACGCAGCGCCGTGGCGGAAATCGTGATGTCGCGGGCCCCGGACGGGGACTGCAGCCGGAGGCGCGCGACGCGGCCCGACGCGTCCCGCGAGACCACGCTGATCGCGTTCAGCGGCCCGCCGATCCGCAGCTGTGGCACGGCGTCGAGCATGGGACGCAACGTGTCGGCGCCGACCGCGTACTGCCAGCTGGCGTGCGCGCCGCTCGCCGGACCGTCGTCTGCCCGGGCCGGCAGGTACGGATGGCCGACGCCACCCCACACGTCTGTCGCGGCGCTGGTGAATCCGCCGCAGTCGGCATGGAACACCGCGTCGGCGGGCAGCCCCTCGTAGAGCACCAGCAGTCCGGCCGTTCGCTCCGCGCTGCGCCGCGCCGCGTCGGCCCAGCGCGAAGCAACCAACCGTCCCGGTTCGTAGAGCTGGCAGTGAGTGGTCGAGCAGAGGTCGAATCCGTTGGCGGCATGACGCCCGCGATGCGCGGCGGCATAAGTGCGCGCGACGATCGTCTGCACCTCGTACATCGCTTCGATCGCCGCCGGCACTCCGGCGGCGGGGGCGAACTCGCTCAGCGCGGCTCCCGCGGCGTAGGCGTCGAGCGGAATGTCGCGGATCACCGTGGTGCCGCGATCGTCGAACTGCACGCGAATCGTCTCGACCGGTCGTGGCGCAGGCGCCTGCGGCGGCGGTACCGGCGCGGCAGGTCCGCGGCACGCGGCGCTCAGCAGCAGCGCGCCGATCACGATCGACCACGGCAGGGCTCGCACAATCGCAGTATCGGCTGACGGAGGCAGTAAACTTACCCCGCATCAAGGTACCGGATGGCCCGCATTCTCGTCATCGATGATGATCCCGGCGTGCGCGAGAGCATGACCCGCATGCTGCGCGGCGCGGGATTCTCCGTGCTCGCCGCGTCGAGCGGCGAGGAGGGGTTCGATCTCGCGCGCGGCGACACGTTCGACGTGATCCTGTCCGACATGCGGATGCCGGGCCTCTCCGGCCTCGACGTGCTGCGCAAGCTGCGCGACGTCAACGTCGACGCGTGCTTCATCGTGATGACCGGTTTCGGCACCGTCGACACCGCGGTGGAGGCGATGAAGCTCGGCGCCGTCGATTTCGTGCAGAAGCCGTTCTACCGCGACGAGCTCTTGATGCGCGTGCGCGCCGCGACCGATCGGCGTCAGCTGGCGCGGCAGGTCACGCTCCTGCAGCGTCAGCTGCCGGCGTCCCCCTCGCCGGAAGGGTTCGTCGGCCAGAGCCCGGCGATGACCAAAGTGCGCGATCTGATCCGCCGCGCGGCGGCTGCGGCCGGCACCGTGCTCGTCACCGGTGAGACCGGCACCGGCAAGGAGCTCGCGGCGCGGGCGATTCATGCCGGCAGCCCGCGCGCCGCCAAGCCGTTCGTCGCGCTGAACTGCGCCGCCTTGACCGAGTCGCTCCTCGAGAACGAGCTGTTCGGCCATTCGCGTGGCGCCTTTACGGGTGCGGCGGGCGCCCGTCCGGGTCTCATCGAGCATGCCGCCGGCGGCACGCTGTTCCTCGACGAGATCGGCACGATGACGCCGGCGCTTCAGGCCAAGCTGTTGCGCGCGCTCGAATCCGGTGAGGTCCGTCGTATCGGAGAGAACGAGAGCCGGCGAGTCGACGTGCGGTTCGTGACCGCGACCAACGTCGACCTCAAGTCCGCCGTCGACACGGGAGCCTTCCGCAACGACCTGTATTACCGCGTCAACGTCCATCTCGTGCACATGCCGCCGTTACGCGACCGCGACGGTGACGTGCCGCTGCTGGTCGAGCACTTCCTCGAGCGCTACGGCCGTCCCGGCGGGGTGACCGGCGTCGCGGCACCGGCGATGGCCGCGCTGCAGGCGTATGCCTATCCCGGGAACGTGCGGCAACTGGAACACATCATCCAGCGCGCGGTGGCGATCGCGCAGCCACCAGAGCTCGTCCTGGGCGATCTGCCCGAGGAGCTGCTGCAGACCGAGACGGCGGTGCCCGCATCGGAAGGCACGGTCACCGCCGCGCGGGAGCGGGCCGAGCGGGACATGATCGTCGCGACGCTGGCCCGCTGCCATGGCGAGATTGCCGCCACCGCCCGCGAGTTGCAGGTCAGCCGCACGACCATGTGGCGGTTGATGAAGAAGCACGGCATCGGATCCTGAACTGCTGATGGGCTCCCGGGCCTCGTTGCAGCGGTGAAACATCGGATCGTTTCATCGATGAAACGCCCGGCCCTCTTCAGCCCTTCTCTTCTCCCTGTACGCAGCGCCTGAACACCGGAAACGTTAGCCGGATTGCATCCGCCGCACACGTGGGCGGATCCGGCCCCGGTCTTGCCACTCGCCGCACGGGCCTGCCGCGCCGATTGCGCCACGGCGGTCCGCTGCGCCATGCCAGACACCTTTCCATCCGTGCTCATCGTCGCCGAGGACCCCGAACTGGCGGGGGCGCTGACCGCATGCGTGATGCGACTCGGGTATCGCCAGACGTCTGTCCAGTCGATGAGCCGCGCGGCGAAGATCATCGCGGACGGCGCCGCGACGTCGGGCGTCACACTGGTCGCCCTCTCCTCCGCATCCGATCAGGCGATCGGCCTGGCTCGCACGATTGCGGCGCAGTGTCCGTGCAGTGCGCTGGTCGCGGCGGTGGAGCTCCGGGCCGGCGATCGCGAGCGGGTGATGGCCGCGCTCGAGCCGTTGATGCCGGTCGTCAACGCGTCGGATGAAGCCGCGCTGGCCGCGGCGATGCGTGGCGCACGGCCGGGGTCGCGCGCGACGGGTGCGGATCGGCGCCGCGTATGGGAGCTGCAGATCGCCAACGACATCTTCGAGGCGATCGGCCGCTCGCTGGAGATCGAAGGGGTGGTCACCAGCGCGCTCGAGCGCCTGGTCCGCGCGCTCGACGTGACCGCCGGGTCGATCAGCGTCCGCAACCCGGACTCCGGCGCCTACGAGGTCAAGGCCCAGGTCGGCCCGTCGGACATGATGCCGATCCTGCACGGTCCCGGATCGCTGGCCGAATCGGTGATCAACACCCGCCGCGCCGCCCTGCTTCACGACCTCGCCCACGACCACCGGCGGCCGTCCGCCAGCGCTTCGTTCGGCGGCAGCTGCCTCAGCGTCCCGATGCTGGTGAAGGACGAACTGATCGGGGTGCTGAGCATCGCGGCGGGCGATCCGTACCGGTTCGAGCGGGCTGACGAGCATCTGGTCGGAATCATCGCCGGTCAGATCGCCGTCGCCGTCCTCAATGCCCGGCTGCACGACGTGCTGCGCCGCGGCAAGCAGGAGTGGGAAGACACCTTCGATGCGATCAGCGATCCGATCGCCGTGTTCGACGGCCACGGGCGCCTGCTGCGAGGCAACGCCGCGCTCGCGCTGGTCGTCGGCCGTCCGGTGTCGGAGCTGGCCGGCATCACCTGCCATGAGATCGGGTTGTGCGGCGGAACGTTCCCGCACTGCGCGGTCGGTGAAGCGGGCATACACGGCGCTGCCGGGCGCTTCGATCTGACGTTTCCGACGGGCGACATCTTCAGCGTGACGACCTTCCCGGTGCCCGGCACGAACGAGGGGCCGTCGGTCGTGCAAGTCGCGAAGAACGTAACCGACGAGATGCGATCGGCGCGCCGGTTGCGGCAGATGAGCGATGAGCTCGGCTCCGCCAACCGCCGCCTCACCGCCACGGTCGATCAACTGAAGTCGACCCAGGCGCAGCTGCTCCAGTCGGAAAAACTGTCGGCGATCGGACAGCTCGTGGCCGGCGTCGCGCACGAGTTGAACAATCCGCTCACCAGCGTCATCGGCTACGCGCAATTGCTCGGCGAGGAGGTGCTCGAAGCCGGGTCCGCGGCCGACCTCCGCACGCCGGTCGAATTGGCCCGCGACCTGCGCCGGATCATCGACGAATCCGAACGCGCCGCCCGCATCGTCCGCAACCTGCTGGCGTTCGCGCGGCGCCAGACGGCGGCGCGGGCGCCGCTCGACATCGCCGACCTGGTCGCGCGGGTGCTGTCGCTGCGCGCCTACGACCTGCGGCTCAATGCCATCGAGCTGACCACTCATTACGAGCCCGGGCTGCCGCCAATCGTCGCCGACGCGGGGCAGATCCAGCAGGCGCTCCTGAATCTGATTCTCAACGCCGAGCAGGCGATGCGCGGCGGCGCCGTCCGGCATCTGAGCCTCGCCGCGCGCTTCGACGGCGAGGCCTCGGCGATCGACCTCTCGGTCACGGACACCGGGCACGGCATCGAGGAGAGCAGCCTGAGGCGGATCTTCGATCCGTTCTTCACGACCCGCGAAGTCGGCGACGGCACCGGGCTGGGCCTGAGCATCTGCTACGGGATCGTGCGCGACCACGGCGGTCAGATCCATGTCGAGAGCCGGCTCCACGCCGGCACGACGTTCTCCGTGCAGCTGCCGGCCAGGCCCGACGAACCGGCGCTCCCGAGCGAGCCGATCCTGGTCGCCCATGCCGATCAGGGCGACCGCGACTTCATTGCCGCGGCGCTGGTCGCGTGGGGCTACACCGTCGCCTCCACCGGCGAGCCGATCGAGGCGCTGGCCCGCTACCGCGAGGGCGGCCTGCACGTCGTGCTGGTCGATCGCGGCGTCATCGCCGCCGATGCGTCGGGCTGGTTCGCGGCGCACGCAGAGGCCGGCCGGCAGACGCCGCTCGTGCTGCTGTCGCGGACCGCGGACGACGGGGTCATCGATCGATTTGGACGAGAGCAGGCGCGCGCCATCCTGACGCCGCCATTTCAGCTGCGGGCGCTGCGTGCAGTGATCCGCTCGGTTGCCAAGGAGTACGCATGACAGGCCAGCGACCTCTCCTGCTCGTCGTCGACGACGAGCAGGGCATTCTCGATGTCGTCGGGCGGTTCGCCCGGCGGGCCGGATTCGATGTGGTCACCTGCTCGACCGGCCAGGAAGCGGTCAGCCAGATGCAGATCCGGCGCGCCGATCTCGTGATGGTCGACCTGCGGATGCCGGATGTCGGCGGCCTCGACGTGCTGCGGTCCATCCGCGAGACCGACCCCCACTGCCAGGCCGTTCTGATGACCGGCTACGCCTCGGTCGACACGGCGGTCGAAGCGATCAAGCTGGGCGCGATGGACTACTTGAGCAAACCGCTCGACTTCGTCCGGCTCGAGCAGCTGCTCGCCGGGGTGTTGCAGGAGATCGAGCGGCGCCGCAGCCTGCTGACCATCGAAGGCGACCTGGCCCGCAAGCTGGAGTTCGCGGACATGATCGGGCGAGGACCGGTGATGCAGGAGCTGTTCGGGATGATCCGCCGGCTGGCGCCGCACGTGCGGACCGCGCTGATCACCGGCGAAACGGGGACGGGCAAGGAGCTGGTCGCCCGGGCCCTGCACAAGACCGGACCGCGGCGCGACCGCCGCTTCGTCACGGTGAACTGTTCCGCGGTGGTCGAGACGCTGTTCGAAAGCGAGCTGTTCGGCCACATGCGCGGCGCGTTCACCGGTGCGACCGAGAACAAGCAGGGGCTGTTCGAAGCAGCCGACGGCGGCACGCTGTTCCTGGACGAGATCGGGGAGCTGCCGCTGACGGTGCAGGCCAAGCTGCTGCGCGTCCTCGAGCTCGGGGAAGTGCACCGCGTGGGTTCGCTCGAGCCGCGCCGGATCAACGTGCACGTGATCGCCGCGACCAACCGCGACCTGCGGGCCGAAGTCGCCGCCGGCCGCTTCCGCAGCGATCTCTATTACCGCCTCAACATCGTCGAAGTGAAGCTGCCGGCGCTGCGCGAGCGGCGCGAGGACATTCCGTATCTGACGGCGGCCTTCGTGCGCGAGACGTCCGAGCGCCTGCAGAAGCCGCTGCTCGGGCTGACGCCGGGCGCCGAGCGGCTGCTGACGGCCGCGCCGTGGGAGGGCAACGTCCGCGAGCTGCGGAACGTGATCGAGCGGGCCTGCATCCTGACCGACGGGGACTTCATCACGGAGCGCGAGCTGGCGATCAGTCTGCCCGTCCACGTGCCAGTCAAGGCGGCGAGCACCTTCGGCGGCCTGACGTCGTACGGGATGCAGCCGGGCGGTGAGACCGAGCTGCTGGTGAATGTCGAGCGGGACCACATCAAGCGCGCGCTGGTGCGCGCCAATGGCAACAAGAAAGCGGCCGCCAAGATGCTCGGCCTCAGCCGGCGGGCGCTGTATCGACGTCTCGAGCGCCTGGATCTCTCCTCGACGATCTCGCGCCGGCGCGAAGTCGCGCTGATCGAGGCCTGAGCGCGTCTGAAGGCGCCTGTCGCAGTCAGCTCTCAGCTCACAGGTATCAGCAGATTCGCCCGGCCGTTGTGGCCGGGCGGGTTCGGCGAGCTTCGCGAACCCTGAATGAGCTGAGAGCTGAGATCGGCCGGAGACGTTG
The DNA here is from genome assembly GCA_963816725.1 of uncultured Acidobacteriota bacterium. GTDB lineage: Bacteria > Acidobacteriota > Vicinamibacteria > Vicinamibacterales > 2-12-FULL-66-21 > CAVSUB01. The sequence continues at coordinate 38,997 of CAWFMC010000001.1, forward strand.
ACTTCGCTGATCCGCTGTCGCTACCATCCTGCGCGTCAGCTACATCCCATGTCCCTTGAGCCTGTCATCGGTCTCGAAATTCACGCGCAGCTCCTGACGGAGACCAAAATCTTCTGCGGCTGCAGCACTCGTTTCGGCGCGCCCCCGAACACGCACGTCTGTCCGGTCTGTCTCGGCATGCCCGGGGCGCTGCCGGTCCTGAACCAGCGCGTGGTCGAGCTCGCCACGCGCGCCGGGCACGCGCTCGGCTGCACGGTGCAGCCCGAGTCGATCTTCGCGCGCAAGAACTACTTCTATCCGGACCTGCCGAAGGGCTATCAGATCTCGCAGTACGAGCGCCCGCTGGCGACGGCCGGGCGGGTCGATTATGAGAGCGGGGGCGTCGCGCGAACGGTCGGCATCACCCGCGTCCACCTGGAAGAGGATGCCGGCAAATCCCTGCACGAAGGGTTCGCGGACTCGGATCGATCGACGTATCTCGATTTCAACCGCAGCGGCGTGCCGCTCATCGAGATCGTCACCGAGCCGGACCTGCGTTCCGCCGCGGATGCCAGCGACTTCTTCAGCCGGCTGCGCGCGATCCTCGTCGCCATCGGCGTGAACGACGGCAACATGGAGGAGGGCAGCCTGCGCTGCGACGCCAACGTCTCGGTCCGGCCGGCCGGATCAGCGACCTTGGGCACCAAGGCGGAGGTCAAGAACCTCAACTCGTTCCGCCACGTCCAGCGGGCGCTCGAGTTCGAGATCGCGCGCCAGACACAGCTGCTTGGGGAGGGGGGCCGGGTCGTGCAGGAGACGCGGCTCTGGGACACCGCCAGCGGCCGTACGGTCTCGATGCGCAGCAAGGAAGAGGCGCACGACTATCGGTATTTCCCGGAGCCGGACCTGCCGCCAGTCACGCTCGATCCGGTCTGGATCGAGCAGGTGCGATCCTCACTCCCCGAACTGCCGGACGCGCGGCGTCACCGCTTCGTCAGCCAGTACGGGCTGCCCGACTACGACGCCGGCGTGCTGACGCAGTCGGCGGAGGTGGCCGATTACTTCGAGGCCACCGCGAAGGCGAGCGGGGAATCCCAAGGCCGCGAGCAACTGGGTGATGGGCGAGTTGATGCGCCGCGCCAATGACGCCGGGGTCAGTGTCGCGGAGCTGCCAATCACGCCGGTCGCGCTCGGCGCGCTCATCCGCCTGGTCGATGCGGGCACGATTACCAGTCCGGTTGCGAAGGAGGTCTTCGACACGATGATCGCCTCGGGGCGAACCGCGGACGAGATCGTCGCCACCGAGGGGTTGGCCCGGATCGACGACGCGGCGGCGATTGAGAAAGCGGTGCGGCAGGTGATGGAGGCCAACGCCGACGCGGTCGCACAGTATCGCGCCGGCAAGCAGAAGACGTTCGGGTTTTTGGTGGGCCAGGTCCTCAAGGCGACGAAGGGCAAAGCGAGTCCTGAGCGCGTCAACGAGCTGATGCGTCGTCTACTGGACAGCGCTTCGTGAACTCTCGCGCCGCGGCCGGGAGCGGCCGGTGATCGAAGCGAAGGGGTTGTCGAAGGCCTACAGCCGCGGGCTGTACGCGTTGCAGGACCTCACGCTGACGATCGACAAAGGGGAGTTCGTGTTCCTGACCGGGCCGAGCGGGGCGGGGAAGTCGACGCTGCTGCGGCTCCTGTTGCGGCGCGACGTGGCCAGCGAAGGGGAACTGCTGGTCGGCGGCCGTAATCTGGCGACGCTCTCGCCCGCCCAGGTCCAGACCTACCGCCGATCGCTCGGCTTCATCTTTCAGGATTTCAAGCTGCTGCCGAACAGCACCGTGCTCGAGAACGTCGCGTTCGTGCCGCGCGTCCTCGGCATGCCGCTGGCGCAGCAGCAGCGGCGGACCTTCCAGGTCCTGAAGTGGGTCGGCCTGCAGCACCGGATGCAGGCGTATCCGCTGGAGCTGTCGGGCGGCGAGCAGCAGCGCATCGCGATCGCCCGGGCACTGGTGAACGATCCGTTGATCATCCTCGGCGATGAGCCGACCGGCAACCTGGATCCGGACCTGTCACTCGAGATCATGAATCTCTTCCGCGAAATCAACGCGCGCGGCACGACGGTGATCATCGCGACGCACGACCGCGAACTGATCCGCCGGGTCGGCCGCCGCACGCTGACTCTCGATCACGGCCACGTTGTGGAGGTCGCGTAGCCGATGCTGCGCGGCATTCAGTACTCCCTCAGCGAAGCCGCGGTGAGCCTGTGGCGCAGCCGCCGCGCCGCGGCGCTGGCCATGCTGACGATTGCCGCCGGCCTCTTCGTGCTCGGGTTCTTCCTCGTCGTCAACGCGAACCTGCAGCGCCTCATGGCCCGCTGGAGCGAGGCCGCGGAGTTGTCGGTCTTCGTGAAGGATGACGTGCTGCCGGCGCAGATTGCCGCGATCGAGCGGCAGGTCGATCAGAGCGGGCTGGCGATCGGACGAACGTTCGTCTCCAAGCCGGACGCTGCGGCCCGGTTCCGCCAGGACTTCCCGGATCTCGGCCGCACCGCCGATCAGATTGGCGGCAACCCGTTCCCGGCGTCGATCGACGTTCGTCTCAATCCCGCCGCGTCGGGCGAGTCCGTGGACGCGCTGGCGACGACGCTGTCGAGTGCTCCGGGGGTTGCGGATCTGCGCTACGACCGCCGGCTGCTGACCCGCCTCCGCGGGCTGGTGCGCACCGTGCGCACCGTCGCGCTGGTGATCGTGTCGCTCCTCGCGCTCGCCGCGGCGCTTACCGTCGCCAGCGTCGTACGGCTGGCGGTACAGGCGCGGCGCGAAGAGATTGAGATCATGCAGCTGGTCGGCGCGCCGCTCGGGTTCGTGCGCGGCCCGTTCATCGCGGAAGGCGTGCTCCAGGGTGGCGGCGGCGCGTTGATCGCGGTGAGCGCATTGTGGATCGCGTTCGTAGTGTTGCGGACGAGGGTCGCGCCACTCATCGAAACGCTCGGCGTCGGGCCGGTCACGTTCCTGCCCGTCTCGACGTGGCTGGCACTGGTCGCCGGCGGGATGCTGCTGGGGTGCGTGGGGGGCCTGATCGTCGCCCGAGGGGTCCGATGACAAATCAGTGACGTTTCGGAGGTATTCCGGAGCCGGGACGGTTGACAGCGGTTCACTGGCACGCTTACACTGTTTTCATCCCACACATGCCCCACGCGAGGAGTCGTATGGCGCGCTTCGTGAGCCCTGCCGGGATTTCGAAGGTTTCAGCTCCCCTCACGGACTTCTACCGACAAGAGTTCCTCAAGCATCGCCAGTGCCTGGCCGCGCAGAAGGAATACTTCTCGGAAGGTGCCATCTCCACCGCCGACGAAGCGCTGAGCAAGGTGCTCGGCCAACTCGACCGGCTGTGCGCCCAGGATGACGCCGACCAGTTGATGAGCGGCCTCCTCAAAAAATTCAACGCGGTGACCGGCCTGTCCGGCTGGCTCGACCCCGCCCAGCGTCACTGACCGTTCCGATCTCCCGCCTTCGTTCTGATCTCGACCGTATTTTCCGCGGCGCGCTCGACGCGATCGCGCCCGCCGCGTTGCTCGCGGCGCCACCCGCAAACGCCGGGCTTGCGGCTCTCGGCACGGGTCCGCTCCTCGTCGTTGCTGCCGGCAAGGCCGCGTGGCCGACGGCCGCGGCGTTCGCCGTGCGCTGCTCGAACGCGATCGTCGCGGCAATGATCGCCGGACCGAAAGTCGGCGTGGACCCGCTGCCCGGTTTCGAGTGGTTCGCGGCCGGCCATCCGGATCCCAATGCCGAGAGCGTTGCCGCCGGCCGGCGGGCCATGGAACTGGCCCGGATGGTTCACGGCGATCGAACGCTCGTCGTGCTGCTCTCGGGCGGCGCCTCGGCACTGCTCGCGCTGCCCGCGGCCGGTCTGACGTTGGCCGAAAAGATGGCCACCACGCGGACCGTCATGGAAGCCGGGATCGCCATCGACGGCCTGAACTGCGTCAGAAAACATCTCTCGGCCATCAAGGGCGGACAGTTGGGTGCGGCCGCCGGACGGGTCGTGACGCTGGCGATCTCCGACGTGCACGGCCCGGTGCCCGACGATCCGAGCGTGATCGGCTCGGGGCCGACGGTGGCTGACCCTTCGACCTACGCCGACGCGCTGGGGATCGTCCGGGCGGTTGTGGGCGACACTGGCTTCTCCAGCAGGACCCTACGAAGCGTGCCTGAGGCAGCGCTCGCCCATCTCGAACGCGGCGCGCGCGGACTCGAGGCGGAGACGATCAAGACGGGGGATCCGCGGCTCGCGCAGGCCGAATGGCATCTGATCGCCAATCGGGATACGGCGGTGGACGGCGCGCGTCATGCGGCCGAGCGCCTGGGTTACCAGGTCGTCGTGTTGCCGGGTGCAACGATCGGCGAAGCGCGAGTCGCCGGGGACGCGTTCTTCGATGCGGCCATGCCGTGGGTGTCGCGCGCGGGCGGCCCGTTGTGCGTGCTGGCGTCGGGTGAGACCACGGTCCGAGTGATCGGGAGTGGCAGAGGCGGACGCAACCAGGAGTTCGCGCTGAGCCTCGCGTCGCGGTTGGCCTCAGCGGGGCGGCCGATGGTCGCTGCCAGCGCCGGCACGGACGGCATCGACGGCCCGACCGACGCCGCCGGCGCGATCGTGGACGCCACGACCCTGGATCGCGCGCGCGTGCTCGGGCTGGATCCTGGCGCTGCGCTCGCGGATAACGACGCTTACGCCTTCTTCTCCCCGTTGCGGGATCTGATCACGTGGGGCCCGACCGGCACTAACGTCGGCGATCTTCACGTCCTGCTCGTGCCGCCGGCGACAGCGCGGCGGGATTGATCGGATAATCGCATGGGATCGCCGATCGCCCGGCCGGTGCTGTTGCCGGCCCGCAATCGCGAGAGCACAAGGACGCTATGAGCCGCATCCGACTGGCCCTGATCGTCTTCGCCGCCTTCATCGTGACGCTGGGTCTCGGCTACGCCTGGGGCGCGTCAGGACGGTTCACCCTGAGCGCGGCGCTCGACGACAGCCGCCAGCTGCTCGATCTCGCCGAAGCGCGCGGCCACCTGCTCGACGCGCGGGTCAGTCTGTACAACGTGAACTTCGGCGATGCCAGCCGTCAGTTCGAAGAGGCCAAGGCGCCGCTGCGCAAGGCCCAGGACCGGTATCAGCAGGCGGGCAAGAGCGCGGCCGCCAACAGCATCGCGGCAGCGCTCGAACATGCCGCCGAAGGGCAGCGTCTGGCCTCGAAGCTCGATCAGGCGGCCAACACGAAGGCCGCGGACGCGCTCGAGGCGATCAAAGTGGCGGCGCAGAAGTAGCCGCCGCCTATTTCGCGATCGTCGCCTTCACCTCGACGCTGATCTGCCGCGGCGAGCCCGGATCCGCCGCCTGCGAGATCACCAGCGGCTTGCCCGACTCCAGCAGCACGGAAATCCGCTGATTCAAATTGGAATACGACTGCTCCGGCGGGAACGGCGCCGGGTTCGGCGGCGCCGTGGCGGCGGTGACGCGCTCGTCGACGACCGGCTGATACTCGAGACCGAGGTCCAGGCGGATGACGTTGTCGCGAGTGATCAACGGCCGCGCGTCGACGTTGATGATGACGTCCCGTCCAGGGCCGACGCGGCCGCGGCTGCGGATCGAGCCGTTCTGGCGATCCGCGACGATCAGGTTGACGGTCTTCTTCGTGGGCGTACCGGTGCCGGCCTGATCCGTGATCGTCAGCTCCAGCATGATGTTCAGCGGCTGCCCGGGCGGCTCCGGGGGCTTGGCAGGTTGCGCGGTTGGTGCGGCCGGGGCCGATGCCGGGGGCTGCGCCGGGCGGGCCGCGCCAGACGCGGGCGTCTGCGCGGCCGCGGACAGGCCGAGCGTGGCAATGGTCGCGAGCGTCAGGGCGGTGATCTTCATCGTAAGCTCCTCGAATCGCCGCTCATCGCGGCGGTGACGGCAATGGATCGATGCGAACGGGCTCGATCGCGAGCGAGCGCAGGGCAGTCTCCTCGACCTGAACCGGGAACGACGCGATCGGGACGGCGGTGATCGCGGGCATCGTCTGCAGCGGCGCGATGGCGACCGCCAGCGGGGGCTCGTCGATCGACATCGCCGAGACGACCCGCTCGTCGTCTGGCGGAGTGGCCGTGAGCCGGCGTGCGCCCGGCGATCGACCGACCGCCGGGTCCGGACCAGGTTGCGGCTGCGGCGGACGCGCCGCCAGGGTCGCGGTAGCGCGAGCTACTTCGGGAACGACAGCGACCGTGCGGGCCGATTGGATCGGCGCCAGGCTCCGTTCGCGGGTGACCACGAGTCCGGCCACCACGCACACGGCAAATACCGCCGCAGCGGCCAGGCGAGGCGCGGTCAGCCACACCCGCCGCTGGGGTGTTGAAAGCTGGCCCATCACGCGCGCCCGCAATCCGGCGGGCGGCTCGGTCCGCATGATGTCGCGAACCACCGCGTCGATCGCCTCGTCGAGCCGGTCGCCCTTCATTGCGCGTGCCTCGTCCTGTTGATCCCCACGGTGCTTACCTGCCCGGTTGCTGGCGTTCGAGCTTCATGCGGAGGATGCGACGCGCCTCCGAGACGCGCCACTTCACCGTGCCCACCGGCGCCCCGAGCAGGACGCCGATCTGCTCGTAGGTGTGCTCGCCGGATCCGGCCAGCAGCAGGGCGTCGCGCAGCTTGTGCGGCAGGGCCGCAATCAGCTTGCGGATCGTCCGCTGGAGCTCCGCTCCGGCCAGCGTTTCATCGTGCGGCCGCTCGGTCGAGGCGATGCCCTCGAGCGGGTCGGGCTCGTCCCGGCCGAAGTCTGTCCGGGTGCCGGACAGCCGCAGCCACCGGGTCAGCCCTTTCCGGCGATCGATCGCCTTGCGCCAGGCGATCGACAGCAGCCACGTCCTGAACGCCGAGTCGCCGCGGAAGCTGGCCAGCTTGCGATACGCCGTCACGAACGTCTCCTGGGCCACGTCGTCGGCCTCGGCTGGGTTGCCGACGGCCGCCAGCGCCGCCCGGAATACCGCGCGCCGGTTGCGCTCCACGAGCTCGCCAAAGGCCTCGGAGTCCCCCGCCTGCGCCTGGCGCACCAGGTCCAGATCCGAGAGCGCGGCAGGCTCGGTGCCGGTCACACGGTGAGTAGACTCCACCGTCGCGCGGGTGGTTGGAAAAAGATCGGGGTTCGGCGGTCGGCGTTCGGCGCTCGCCTGAATGCCCGAACCCTCCACGAGCGGTGACGAAGAACCGAACCCGCGAACCTTTGAACCGAACCTTGAACCCTGAACCTTGAACCCTGAACCACGAAGTAACATGACCCCCATGACTCACGAGCAGCTGCTCGCCCTGATCCGGGACAGGATCCACCATCCCTCTACGCCCCGTGAGCTCCTCCAGAAGCTCAAGATTCCGCGCGAGGAGCGCCCGACTTTCAAGCGCCTCCTCGCCAGCCTGGTCGCCAGCGGCGACCTGATCGAGACCCGCGGCAACCGCTTCGGGCTTCCGGATCGCATGAATCTGGTGGTCGGACGCATCACCACCCACCCGCGGGGCTTCGGCTTCGTCGTCCCGGACCGGCCGCTCGAGGACGTGGAAGGGGACATCTACATCGCCGGCAGCAACCTGAATCAGGCGATGCACGGCGATCGCGTCGTGGCCAGGGTCGAGCGGATCAGCGACAAGGGCGCGGAAGGACGGATCCTGCGGATCCTGGAACGCGGCTCCAGCACGATCGTCGGGCGTTACGACATGGAGCCGTCAGGCTTCGGCTTTGTCGTCCCGTTCGACCGGCGCATGATCATGGACGTCCAGATCCCGCCGGAAGATCGCGGCGAGGCCGAGCCGTCGGACATGGTCCTGGTCGAGATCACGCGCTGGCCGACGGCCAGCCGAGGTCCGCTTGGCCGCGTCAAGGAAGTGCTCGGCGACATCGACGCACCGGGCGTCGACACCGAGATCATCATCCGCAAGTTCGGCATTCCCGACCAGCACTCCGATGACGCCGTGGCCGAGGCGACGCGTCTCGGGTCCACGATCGACGAGCGCGAGATTGCCCGCCGCACCGACTTCCGGCCGCAGACCACCGTCACGATTGACGGCGAGCACGCCCGCGATTTCGACGACGCGATCACGCTCGAGCGGTTGCCCAACGGGGCGTTCAGGCTCGGCGTGCACATCGCCGACGTCGCCCACTACGTGCCGGAGGGCGGTGCCCTGGACGTGGAAGCGTACGAGCGCGGCACGTCGGTGTACTTCCCCGACCGCGCAGTGCACATGTTCCCGTCCGAGCTCTCGACCGGCCTGTGCAGCCTGAATCCGCACGTCGACCGGCTGGTCCAGTCCTGCGTGATGGACATCGACAAGCGCGGCACCGTCATGCGCTACGAGCTGCACGACGGGGTGATTCACAGCGACGCGCGCATGACCTACACCGACGTCAGCGCGATCCTGACCGACAAGGATCCGGAGGTCACCGCCCGCTACCAGCCGCTGGTGCCGCTGTTCGAGATGATGCGCGAGCTGTTCGAGATCCTCAACGCGCGCCGGCGGCGGCGCGGGTCGATCGACTTCGACCTCAAGGAACCGGAGATCGTCCTCGACGATCAGGGCATGGTCGAGGACATCGTCGCGGCCGAACGCAAGATCGCCCACCGCATCATCGAGGAGTTCATGCTGGTCGCCAACGAGACCGTAGCCCAGCACCTCGACGATCAGCACACGCCGACGCTCTACCGTGTCCACGAGGATCCGGACCCGATCAAGGTCGCCCAGTTCGAGGAGTTCATCTCGACCCTCGGCTACAGCCTCAATCGCGCCGCCGAGGACGTGAAGCCGCGTGACTTCCAGAAACTGGTCGAACGCATGCGCGGCACGCCCGAGGAGAAGCCGATCGCGTTCATCATGCTGCGGACCATGCAGAAGGCGCGTTACGACCCTTCGAACATGGGGCACTTCGGCCTGGCGGCGTCGAGCTACACGCATTTCACCTCGCCGATCCGCCGCTATCCCGACCTCATCGTGCATCGCACATTGCGCGAGACCCGGCACGGCCTCATGACCGAGGATCGCGTGGCCGAGCTGACCGAAGACCTGCCCGAAATGGCCCGCCACACCTCCGAGCGCGAGCGTCGTGCCGACGATGCGGAGCGCGAGCTGGTGCAGTGGAAGAAGGTCCGGTTCATGAAGGACAAGGTCGGGGACGAGTTCGACGGCTACATCACCGGGGTCAGCGCCTTCGGCCTCTATATCGAGCTGATCGAGCACTTCGTCGAGGGCATGGTCCACATCTCGACGATGGCCGACGACTACTACCGCTTCGTCGAGAAGGCCCACGTGCTGAAAGGGGAGAACACCGGCAAGATCTACCGCCTCGGCGATCGCGTGACGGTGCAGGTCGTCAAGGTCGACATGGAGCGGCGGCAGATCGATCTCGGGATGGTCGAGATCCTCGAACGGGTGCGCGAATCCGAAGAGAACCGCGGCCCGCGCCGCAGCAAGGCGGAGCCCCGGCGTCAGGCGGCGCGCAGCAGCAAGCCCCCCAAGCCCACGCGCGCCAGGGCGCAGCGCCCCGGGCGCAAGGAGCGAGCCGCGAAACGGAAGCGATGAGCCGCCGCTCGGTGGTCATCGGCACGGCGGGTCATATCGATCACGGCAAGAGCGCGCTGGTGCGCGCGCTCACCGGCACCGATCCGGATCGCCTCAAAGAAGAACAAGCGCGCGGCATCACCATCGATCTCGGATTCGCGCACGCCGCCGTCGACGACATCACCCTGTCGTTCGTGGACGTCCCGGGTCACGAGCGGTTCGTCAAGAACATGCTCGCCGGCGCAGGAGGAATCGACCTGGTGATGCTGGTCATCGCCGCCGACGAGTCGGTGATGCCGCAAACGCGCGAGCACTTCGCCATCTGCCGGCTGCTGCACGTCCCCGCCGGCCTGATCGCGCTGACGAAGATCGACATCGCCGACCCCGATCTCCAGACCCTGGCCGCGCTCGAAGCGCGCGAGCTGACGGCCGGGTCCTTTCTCGAGGGCGCCCCGATCGTCGGCGTCTCCGCCCGCACCGGCGAGGGCCTCGATGCGCTGCGCTCCGCGCTCGTCGACGCCGCCCGCCGCGCGCCGATTCGCCGCGCGGAGCGGCCCATGCGGCTGCCGATCGATCGCGTGTTCTCGGCACGCGGCTTCGGCACGGTGGTGACCGGCACGCTCGTCGAAGGGCGGGTCGCGGTCGGCGACGAGCTCGTGATTCTCCCCCGCGAGCTGCGGGCCACTGCGCGAGGGCTCCACGTGCACGGCGAGGCGCGATCCTCCGCCACCGCTGGTGAGCGCGTCGCGGTGAACCTGGGCGGCGTCGAGCTCGCGGACGCGGCCCGCGGAGATTCACTCTCGGCGCCAGGCTCGATCGGCAGCACGCAGCGCCTCGACGCCCGCGTCGACATGCTGGCTGACGCCGTTCCTCTTCGGCACGGGATGCGGGTCCGTTTCCACCAGGGGACAACCGAGCTGCTCGGGCGGGTGTCCGTTGCCGCGGCGCCGGCCGAAGCGGTGAACGACGCGGCGCCGCGAGCCACGCATCTGCCCGCGGGTGCCGGCGCGCGAACGACAACTGTGGAGATTGCCGCCGGCGGGCGTGGCTACGTGCGCTTGCGGCTCGAGTCACCCGCGGTCCTCACCCGTGGCGATCGATTCATCCTCCGCTCGTACTCTCCGTCGATCACCATCGGCGGAGGGGTCGTGCTCGATCCGGACCCGCCGCGCGGCGGACTGCGGACCGGAGCAGGATGGCGTCGGTTTGCGGCGCTCGATGCGGATCCGGGTGACGAGGGGCGCGTGCTGGCACTGCTGGTCGAGGAGCGCGACGCGGCCGGCCTCGCGCGTGCGAGCGTCGTCACGAGACTGGGTTTGCCGCCGGCGGCTGCCGAAGCGCTGGTCAGCCGGCTCGTTGATGAGGGTCGGCTCCTGCGGATCGGTGACGCACTGGTGAGCCCGGCCGTCGTCGAGCGGCTGTCCGCGGCGCTGGTGGCCGCCATTCGCGCGCATCACGCGGCGCATCCCTTGGAGGACGGCCTGCCGCGCGAGGAAGCGCGCGAGCGGCTGTTCGCGTACGCGACTCCGCGACTGTTCGAGCACGTCCTGGGACGTTTGACGGACGACCGCGAGATCATCGCCCGCGAGCGCCTCGCAGTGGCGGCACATCACGTGTCCTTGTCGGATGCGGAGGCGGCAGCGTGCGACGTGCTCGAGCGTGGCTTCCGGGACGGAGGTCTTGCGCCGCCGGATCTCAGCGCGGCCGCCGCCGCGGCACGAATCGAGGCACCGGTGGCCGATCGATTGTCAGGGTTGCTGGTGCGTCGAGGCCGGCTGGTCAGGCTGGCGGGAATGCTCTTTCACGCAGAGGCGCTGGAACGATTGAAGCGCGAGGTGCGCGCGCTGAAAGCGGGCGGCGAGGCGATGGTGGACATCGGGACGTTCAAGGACCGCTACGGCGTCTCGCGCAAGTATGCGATTCCCCTGCTCGAATATCTCGATCGCGAGCGGGTGACGCGGCGGACTCCGGCGGGCCGCCTCATCCTCTGATTAGTCCTTGTGCACGCCGTCCTTCGTCGCATCCTTGAAGTTGCGGATGCCTCGACCGAGGCCGCGGCCGATCTCGGGCAGCCGGCTGGCCCCGAAGATCAGGATGATGATGAACAGGATGACGATTAGTTCGGGGATCCCGAGACCCATGACAACTCCTTGGACTGCCTGCGTGAGGCTCGATTGTACCATTTTCGCTGTCGCCACCCTGATTCTCGGGAGCCTCGTCACGCCCCTGACCGCCCAGTTCAGCTCCGGCGTCAGCGTCGTGGAGGTCTACGCGAGCGTGACCGACGCGCGGGGTGAGCCGGTGACCGGCCTCGTGCGAGACGACTTCGAGGTGTTCGAGAACGGAGTCGCGCAGCCGCTGTCGGCGTTCGCCGCAGGCGACTTTCCACTCAGCGTCGCCGTCGCGCTCGACCGTAGCTTCAGCATGAGCGGCTCGCGACTTGCGGTGGCCCGTTCGGCCGCTCGCGTGTTCCTCGGCGAGCTCCGGCCGGCGGACGAATCGGCCATCATCGCGATCGGATCCCAGGTCGAAACCGTGGCCCCGTTGTCGACGGATCGCGAGGGGCAATACCAGGCGCTCGCCCGGATCGACGCCTTCGGCACGACCGGGCTGTACGATGCGGTGTCCCGGGCCATTGCGCTGACCCAGGAAGGCAGAGGGCGGCGCGCCCTCGTCCTGCTCTCCGACGGAAACGATCGCTACAGCACGACCACCGGCGAGGAGGCGCTCGACGAGGCGCGGCGTTCGGACGTCATGGTCTACCCGATTGCGCTGGGTACCGCTTCGCCACCGTTCTTCGAGCGGCTCGCCGCGCTGACCGGCGGGCGGGTCTTCCCGTCAAGCGATCCGCGCCTGCTCAACGACACTATGCGCCGGGTGGCGCGCGAGCTGCGCCTGCAATACCTCCTCGGCTACAGTCCGGTCCGACCCGGTAGTGGCACGCCCGAGTGGCGCGCGATTACCGTCCGTGTCAAGCGGCCCGGGCTATCCGTCAGGGCACGCGATGGGTACTTGGCGCGCTAGACGGGTTCTGCGGGTGAACCTGTTGGTTCGCACGGTTCGATGGTTCGACAGGTGCGCGTTCTTCGGGTTCCACGGCGAGAGACGTTTCTGGTTCTGGTGGTTCGAATTCGACGAGCGGGTGTGCATTGCCGGGTGCGCCAAGCTCCATCAACGAACCCGCAGAACGTGAGAACCCATAGAACACGCACCTTGAGAACCCCGCGAACCCATGAACCGCGTAGAACGCTTTTAACTGCGTGTCGTGAACACCTCGATCATGAGCCGCAATTCAAACGTTGAGATCAAGCGTCGCCGCAGTCCGCGGTACTGCTGTTCGCCGGCGACGAGATCGGCCATGACGTCGCGGATCCGGGCGCTGGACTGCAGCGCGCGCATCAGCAGCGCGATGAACGCCGGCCGGAAGAAGCGCGCCTTGAGCTGCGCGGCGCGGCGGAGCTCGACGTAGATGTCGTCGCGGACCGCCTCTTCGTAGCACGCTGACGGATCGCGTTCAGAAAGCAGGCTGTCGGCGGCCAGATCGGCGGAGCGAAGGGCGAAGTAAATGCCTTCGCGAGTGATGGGATCAACCAACCCCGCGGCGTCACCGGTGAGCATCCAGCCCGGGCCAGCCGGCCGCTCTCGTTCGAGCGCCGCCTCGGTCAACGACGGAATCGGCCAGGCATAGCGGTCGAGGGGAGGGGCGTCCGGAATCGCGCGCGCAATCCACTCGCGGGCCACATTGAGGAGAGCCGACGCGGTGGACCTGTCGGCCTGCGCGCAGACGCCAACCGCAAGATGATCCGGGCGCGGGAACGACCACAGGTACCCTGCCGTCGGGTCGTCGAACGCGATGGTGATGTCAGGCGAGCTGACGCCGCGGACGAAGTAGCCCGTGGCGATCGACAGATCGGTCCGCGCGAACGGAGTCGCGATGCGGCGGCGGACGAGACTCGTCGGACCGTCGGCGCCGATCAGCCATCGGCTCGTGATCGGGCCCTCGTTGGTCATGAGCGCCCACCCGTCGCCCGAACGGCGCACGTCCCGCACCCGGCGGGCAAGGTGAGTGGCGCCGGCCTGGCACGCCGCCGCGAGGAGCGCGCCATCGAGCTCACGCCGGGACGCGATGACCAGCGCCGGCGGGCCGGACCGCCATGGCAGCGCGACCGCCGCACGTCGAGCCTCGTATTCGAAGCGCGCGACACCCACTGAGACATGCGGCAAGGCCGCGAGAGTGACGGCGGGTTGGACGAGTGCCGCGGCCCGGCCGGTGAGTCCGCCACCGCACGGCTTCTCGCGCGGATGGCTGGGATCGAGGATCGTGACCTTCGCGCCGCCGCGCGCGAGACGCCACGCTGCCCACGCACCCGCAGGCCCGGCGCCGATCACCGCCACGTCCGTGTCGGGCATCCAAGTAAAATACCCTGCGATGGCTCATCCTCTCGTTCTCGCCTTGTTCCCGACCCCCGCTGCGGCGGCCGCCGGCGCTCGCGCCCTCCATGCGCTGGGCGTTGCCCGCGAGCAGATCTCCGTCGTGTCTCGCAACCATGAGGAAGCCGGGGCGCTGGCGGAGCAGATGGATGCTTCGCCCGGCGCCGACATCGAGGACTCGCGCGCCGCCGCCCGACTCGGGGAACTCGGTGGGCTCGTCGTGGCGGCCATGGCGCTCGTCCTGCCCGGCATCGGTCCGATTGTCACCGCTGGCCCGATGTCGGCGGATCTCGGGGAGGCTGCGGGCCATGCGGCTGGAGGCGTGGCCTCGGTGCTAAGCCAGGCCGGCGTTCCTGACACCACTGCCGCGACCCTCCAGGACGCGGTGGAGCAGGGGAGCGTCCTCCTCGGTGTCCACGTGACGGCCGGTGATCCCGGCGCCGTGACGGAAGCGCTGCGCGCCAGCGGCGCCTCGCGGACCGATGCGGCGACTTGGCCCGACTGAGGCACGCCGACGCGCTGACGCATCTCCGCCCCGCCGGCCGGAGAATGCGTCCATTCCCCGCCCTTCGGCGTCCAATCAAAGTGACGGTTGAGCCGTGGATCACGGGCCGCGCCCAGGCGTGGCCCAAGGCACCTTTATTGCACCTTGCGCACGCGGGCGTTCGTCAGCGACAATGGCTTTAGCGACACCACTTTCCCAAAACTCGATGGCAGCTTTCGAGGGCGCGAGTCCCAACGCTCGCTTGCTCACGGGCCAGACGCCCGGCCCGGACGCCAACGCCCAGCGCTTCGGCGGCGCCTTCAGCGTCTCGTTGCTGACGCACGTCGCCGGCCTGCTGCTCATCCTGTTCGTCATGAGCTTGCCCGCGCCAGCTCCTCAGCCCCGGCCCCCGTTCGCGATGCCGACGGGCATCGTCTGGCTCGATCAGAAGGGCCCGGGCGGCGGCGGTGGAGGCGGCGGCAACAAGATGCCGGATCCGCCGAAGAAGGCGGAGCTGTCCGGCAAGGAAAAGATCACCGTCCCTGTCGCCAAGCCCGCACCGGTTCAGCCGACGCCCCCGAAGGAACAACCGAAACCAGCCGAGCAGCTCACCATCCCCGCACAGACGATGGCGTCGGGCGTCACCGAGCTGCCTGGGGCGATTTCGAACCTGCCGACGATGCCGACGGCATCACAGGGATCGGGAAGCGGCGGCGGCGCGGGCACCGGGACCGGAACGGGCATCGGCCCGGGCCGCGGATCGGGTCTCGGTGACGGCGAGGGCGGCGGCACCGGTGGCGGCGTCTATCGTCCCGGCAACGGCGTGATCTCCCCTCGCCTGCTCCAGGAAGTGAAGCCGGGCTACACGGGCGAGGCCATGCGCGCCAAGATCCAGGGCGTCGTGGTGATGGAGGCGGTGGTCCTGCCCGACGGTTCCATCGGCAACGTGCACATCACGCGTTCTCTCGACCCGACGTTCGGCCTCGATCAGGAAGCCATCAAGACCGTCAAGAAGTGGCGGTTCGCCCCCGGCACCCGCTTCGGTCAGCCCGTCCCCGTCCTCGTCGAAATCGAGATGACGTTTACGCTGCGCTGACACGGCGCGCGAATCACGAAAAAGGCCGGCTCGCATTTGCGGGCCGGCCTTTTTTTGTACGAGGGCTCAAGGCTGGAGGCTCAGGGCTGAAGGCCTGGCAGGCCATGGGCCTGGAAGCCCAGAGCCCAAAGCCCAAAGCCAGAGGGCGATTCGGGGTGCAGTAGGCCGCAGGCCTACTGCTTCACGCGAATCGCATAGTCGACCCAGCAGGCGAGCGGGTCGACGCTGACGTCGAAGTCGCTCAGATCGTTGAGGGCGCGCACGCCCGCCGGGCCGCTCTCGGTGACGGCCGGGTCGAGCGCGCGGGCGATCTGCATCCGGACGTCTTCGAGGTGCAGGCGCGTCGCGC
>CAWFMC010000002.1:0-76976 GCA_963816725.1 uncultured Acidobacteriota bacterium
CGAAGCCGACCTCTTCAAGATTGCCGGCGACTGGGATTTGTACCTCGTGCCGACGGCCGAAGTGCCCCTCACCAACCTCCATCGCGGCGAGATTGTCGACGGCCGCGACCTGCCGATCCGCTACACGGCCTACACGCCCTGTTTCCGCAGCGAGGCCGGCTCCTACGGCCAGGACGTTCGCGGCCTGATCGCCGGCATCAGTTCGACAAGGTGGAGCTCGTGAAGCTGACCGCTCCCGAGCAGTCCTACGCCGAGCTCGAACAGCTCACCGCCAACGCCGAGCAGGTGCTCGAAAGACTCGAACTGCCGTACCGCACGGTGCTCTTGTGCGGCGGAGATTGTGGGGTTTGCCTCGGCGAAAACCTACGATATCGAGGTGTGGCTGCCGAGTCAGCAGACCTATCGGGAGATTTCGTCGTGCAGCAACACGGAATCGTTTCAGGCGCGCCGGGCGAACATCAAGTTCCGGCCCGCCGGGACCGGCAAGGCTGAATTCGTCCACACGCTCAACGGATTTGGCCTCGCTGTCGGTCGGACTCTGGTGGCCATTCTGGAGAACTGCCAGCAGCAGGACGGCTCGGTCCGCCTTCCGGCGGCGCTCCGCCCGTACATGGACGGGCGGGAAGCCATCATGCCGCCGGGAGAGCAGTGAAGCTTCGCCTGAAACCGGCCGGCAATAAGCCGAGTGCCGGTGCTCTTCGAACCTTGACCATCCTCGTTGTTCAGATCAGAGCCAATTGTCGTTATAGGTAACGTCCGCCTTCCGGCGGACCTGCTGACGGTTCGGCTGGACTTCGTGACCAAGAACTTCGCGGCGCTCGCCGGTCTCATCCTCGTCCTGTCAGTGCAGCGCCCGCAGGCACAGGGTGCTCCCGCACGAATCTATTTCGTCGACATCGGCACCGGAGCCGGCACCTTGATCGTGTCGCCCACCGGCACGACGCTGCTGGTCGATGGTGGCCCGCCCGGAGCCGGCACCACGAAGATCATCCCGACGCTCGATGCGCTGGGCATCGCGGCGGTCGACTATACGGTCCTCACCCACTACCACATCGACCACGACGCCGGCCTCACCGAGATCATCGCCGCCGGCCGTGTCGGTGGAATCGCCTATGACAACGGCGACGCCCCGGGCGTCATTCCGCCAAGCCTGACGGGTTCCACCGGCCGGGCGTATACCGCCTACAAGAACGCGATTGCCGCCGCCGGCGTCGTGCGCGCGACCATCGCGCCCGGTCAGGTGATCGATCTTGGCGGCGGCATGCGCGCCACCTGCCTGGTGGTCGGCGGCCGGCTGCTCGGCGGCGGATCGGTGCCGATCACCAACGAGGATCTCAATTCCGAAGCCATCAGCCTGCTGGTCGGAGTACAACGACTTCGACTTCATCGTGTCGGGCGACCTCACCGGCGGCGGCAGTACCAGCACCGAGAAAGCGCCGGACGTCGAAAACTGGGTCGGTCAACTCGCCGGCGACGTGGACGTCGCGCAACTCAACCATCACGGCAGCACGACAGCGAGCAACCAACGATTCCTCAACGCCCTCAAGGCTGAGGTCGCCGTTGCCGAGACGGGCTCGACCAACACGTTCGGACATCCGAACCGCGAAACGGTCAACCGGTTCTTGAACACGCCCTCCACCAGCGGTAACCGCTACACCGGCACCGGCCGGCCGCCGCCCGGCCTGGGCCCGGTCTTTATCAGATCGAACAGAGCCTCCGCCGGCGACGACCGCGAATCGCAGCAGGGCTACTTCGGCGCGACGGTCGAGATGGCCGGCAGCGGCACCATTGTCCTGACGACCGACGGTACCACCAGCTACTCGATGCAGAGCTTCGACGACGGCGGCGTGCAGATCGGATCGCTGCCGAATACCTATGATCGATGGTGCGTTGAACGGTCTGACCACCGACTTCCCGCCGACCGTGATCCCGGCGACGAATCCGGTCGCGCCGCTCGCCGTCGACCCGGTCATCGTGTCGGCGCAGATCGATGATGACCACGCGCCGGTGGCCACGGCCACGCTGTTCTATAGTCTCTACGGCGCGCCACAGCCGCCGCTGACGATGACGCCGGACGGCGGCGTGTACGTCGCGACAATTCCGGCACAGCCGGACGGCACCAGGGTGGACTACACGGTGACCGGGACGGCCGGCGTGCAGACCACCACTTATTCATCGGGCTACTTCTCCGGCACGACGCCGATTGCGGATCTTCGCCGGCTCAACGCGAACGGCGAGCCGCTCTACGCGGGATATCCCGCACGCGTTCGCGGTCTCGTGACGGCAGGCAGCGGCCTCTTCGGCGCCGCCAGTTACGACGATTACATCGACGATGGCATCGCGGCGATTGGCATCTATCGCTCGACCAACGGCATCTCGGTGTTCACGCCCACCACGACCGGCCGACGTTGGAGGCCGTGGGGCACATCGAGTCGGCCGGTGGGCGGCTCCGTCTCGACCTGACCGACTCGGTCGAGAAGACGACGTCGCCGTGGCACACGACGATTTTGCCGGACCCGATCACCACGCCGGCGCCGCGCGTGCTGACGATCGCCGAGCTCAACGCCGCCCCCGAGCTTTACGAGGGCCGCTTGGTGTCCGTCCTCGGCGTATCGGTCCTTGGCGGCGCAATCCCCTCGGCGCCGACGTCATTCGACGCGTTCGTGGTCGTCGGCGACGCGACCGGCAGCTTCGTCATGAAGATCGATCGCGACACCGACGTCGAGGGCTTCACGCCGGCGTCCGTGTTCACGCTGACGGGGATCGTCCAGCAGGACGATTTCCTGCGGCCGTTCGATTCGAACTACGACGTCGCGCCTCGAAGCCGCGTCGATCTGGGTGCGGCCGCGCCAGCGCCGCCGCCTCTTCTGACGATCGGCGCCGCGCGCGCCGATCTCGTGAACAACGCGGATCTCAACCCGACTCCGGACTTCATCCCCGACCTGATCGGGCAGATGGTCAAGGTCCGCGGCACGGTGACCTCGATCAATTTCCGGCCGGCCGGCACCGAGTAGGTCCTCCAGGATGCGACGGGCGGCATCGACATCTTCTCGAGTACGACGAGCTTCGGGTCGTTCGCGATTGGCGCCACCGTTGAAGCGGTCGGGTCGGTGACGCAGTTCAGCGGCCTTACCGAGTTGCAGCTGGCGAGCGTGACGCCGACGGGTTCGGCCATGCCGCCGGTGCCGCAGGTCATCACCTTGTCGCAGCTGGGCAACGGCGGCGCCGGCGAGGCGGTGGAAGGACGGCTGATTCGCGTCGATGGCGTGACGATCACCAGCGGGTCGTTCCCGGCCAGCGGCGCGACCGGCAACGTCACGATCACCGATTCGACCGGTGCCGCGCTGATGCGCATCGACAGCGATACGAACATCGACGGCACGCCGACAACAGCGGGCACCTTCAGCGTGATCGCGCTCGCCAGCCAGTTTGCGTCGACGTCCCCGTTCGACGGCGGCTACCGAGATCCTGCCCCGCTCGCTCGCGGACCTCATTGGCTCGGGCACGTCGTCGCTGGCCGCGGCCCCGTCCGCTTTGGACTTTGGCGGCGTCACCCTGAGGAGCGGTTTGATTTCGACCGTCACCGTGACCAATGTCGGTTTGTCGCCCGTCACATTGACGCCGCCCTTTGGCATCGCCGGCCCCGGCGCGTCGGAGCGTACGCGGTCGGCTTCCCAGGCACAACCGCTCTTGGCGTCGGTGAAGCGACGACGGTGTCCGTGACGTTTGTGCCGGTGACCGCCGGCGCGAAGAGCGCCGCCCTGACAATCAGCACGACCGGGGGCGGCGCCGACGGCGCCGTTGTCCCACTGCCGGCGTTGGCGTTGGGGTCGGCGGCGATCCGGTGGCGGCTCTCCTGGTCAGCGAGTTCAGATTCCGCGGCCCGAACGGCGCCAACGACGAGTTCGTCGAGCTCTACAACCCGGGCCCGACGACGGTCAACGCCGGCGGGTACCGTCTCTACGGGTCGAACAGCGCCGGCACGACATCGACTCGCGCCACCATCACGGCGGGTCGAACAATTCCGCCACACGGTCACTACCTGCTGGTGAATTCCTCCGCTGCAGCAGCGCTCGTTTCACTGGCCGATCAGACCTACGGGTACTGGCATCACGGACGATGGCGGCATCGCGTTGTTCGCGCCGTCGCCGGACGACGTCATCATCGACCAGGTCGGCCTGAGCGCAGGGTCGGCGTTCCGCGAGGGGACGCCGCTGGCGAGTCTCGGTTCGACGAACGCCGATCGTGGATACGAGCGCAAACCGGGGGGGACGGGTGGCAGCACGGTCGACACCGGCGATAATGCCGGCGACTTCCACGTGACGGCGCCCAGTGCTCCGCAGAACCTTGCCAGTCCGATTGTTCCGCCATCGGCACTTCGGTGTGTCCGGCGATTGCCGTGTCGGGACCGTTGACAGCGCCTCGGCGGTGGATCCGGTTGACGGGGACGCAACCGCGACAGCTTCGCGATCACCGGTGCTGATCCCATCGGGATGCGCCAACGACCGGTCGCCCCGGCCCGTCGAGGCAAACTGTTTATCGCCCGAGGGTTCCTGCCATCGCGCGGCTGCTGCGGCGGAAAGCCCGGCAACACTGAAATCGGAGGGGACCGCGGCCGGGGCCGACCGGCAATCCCGTCTGTTTTGGCGGTTGCCGAGAGCAAAAACCGCATCGATGGGCTTATCATGGCAGGTCCCTTGAAAAACGACCTCTTGCCATGAAAATCCACCTGCGACTTGCTGATCGTTTGAGACCCTACGCCACGCTCGAGGCCTACCCAGCCGTCGCCCGGTGGATGGCGCGATGGCTCTCGCCACCCGCACCGCAGGATCACGGGTGGATGGCGCGGTGGGTTTGGCCGCCTACGCCTCAGGAACACGAACGCAGGCGCGCACACCTGGCGGCCCTGCTCATCGTCGCCTGGTGACGATCGCGAAGAATGTCAGCGGGCTGACTGATGGCAGTGCAACTTACATGTTGTATGTCCTTGCCATTGCGGTCAGCGCGCTGGGGGGGTTCGTCCCGGGCTGTGTCGCGGCGCTGGCGGCCGTGCTGCTTCTGAGGCCCCCGGACACCCGGCCATCAGCTTCGGAGGCCAGATCGTGTTCGCGCTCGAGGGTCTTGGCGTGTCGGCTCTCGTCTCCGGTATCAGCAGCCGGGTTCGCACCGCCGAGACCCAGATGGCGGCGCTGCAGGCGATGAACGGCGAGTTGCGCGGGCAGGCGCGTCGTGGCGATCTGACGCTTCATGCGCTGCAGCACCTCGAGGACATCGCGCCTGACGCCGCGGTGTTTCTCGTCAGCGCGCAGGGGCTGATTGTCGAGTGGTCCGAAAGCGCCGAGCGGATGTACGGCTATGCCGACAAGCTGATCGTTGGCACGAGCATCGCGGCGATATGCGCTGATGTCGGGACCACGACCGACATTCACGCGCTGCTCGAGGCGAAGTCTCCTGCGGAACGCGTGCGTCGATCGCCGTGCACCGTCGATCCGACGGGACGCGGGTGCATGTGGAGTTCGAGGTGAGACCGTGCCACCCGCCGTTTTCCGAGCTCTTCACGGTCGCGGTCTATGACATGTCGCGCCGGCGCGAATCGGACGCGTTCCGCGAAGCGGCGTCGCGGGCGCAGGCCGCCCTGCAGAAGGCCGTCGACGATGCACACGGCCAGCTTGAAGTGCTGGAATGGTTGACGGATCGGGCGGTCAACCCGGTCGGGGGCCCGGCCGCGATTGGCGAGCTTCTCGAGCGGCTTCGAACCAGTGTGCGTGCTGACGGCGTGGCTCTGGTGCAGCTCGGTCTGGCGCGGTCGCGCCTGGTCGCGGGAGCCGGCCTGCGGCCCGCGCACGTCGGCGCCCCCGGCGCTGCCGCGAGCAATGCGGCCTCGGACGGCCGCGTCGCGCTGGTTCACAATGACGCGGCGCGGGTGGTCCAGGTCAGCGCGCTGACCTGGTCGGCGAAGGTGTCATCGATCATGGTGGTCCCCGTCTGCCAGATCGGGCAGGCCGTTTTCAGGATCGAAGTGGTCAACGAGCGACGAGCGCGTGCGACCGAGTTCGACCTGGTCATCTCGCGAATCGTGGCCGATCGGCTCGCTCAGGCGATCGCGCTGCAAGTGCCGGCGGATACGAGCAACGCGGTGGCGTGAGACACTTCGCCTCCTCACATCCGCTCCCGCCCGAGGACGACATCACCTCCTGAGGGCTGCCCGGCCACGATGATTGTCAACGCGTCAGGGCATAATGCGCTGACATGTCCGGCTCCCGTGCGCCCTGGTGGCTGTACGTGATGACCGTCGTGTTCACCTTTGCCTACAGCCTCAATCTGTGGCACGGGGTCATGGGGCCGGAAGCATTTGGCTATCGGGCCGTGAATCTGCGCATTGGAGAAGTGTTTCCCGACCGCCCATTTTCCAAGGCCGGTGCGCAGACCGGCGACATCCTCACCGCAATCAACGGCGAGCCGCTCGAGAGCTCCCTTGATCGGGACCTCGTGGCGACGAGAATCGGGCTCCGGCAGCCATTTACGTTCGATGTCCAGCGCGGCGCCAGCCGGCTGCGGCTGACCGCCGTGCTCGAGCGCCGCACCGTCGCCTGTGGGACTGGAGGAGCTACTTCCGGGAAGGTTCGCTGCAGGCCGCCCGGCTGATCTGCCTGCTGCTCGCCATCGTGATCGCGTTCAAGAGAGCCGGATGATCTCGCCGCCCGTCTGCCGCGGTGGGTGCTCGCGTCGACCGCGATCGTCGCGCCGCCGTCTGTCGGCCAGTTCGCGCTCGTCAGATCGCTGCCGCTGCCCGTCGAGATTGTCGCCGCGTTCTCGCTGCCCGTCCTCCCGATCCTCACGCCAACCGTCTGGTTCTGTTTCTTCGCCAGCTTTTCCGCGACGACGGTTGATCCGGCCGGTGGCATGGTTCCTGGCGGTGCTGCCGGGTCTGCTGGTTGGATTGCCCCTGGCGATCGTCCGGACAGCCAAGGCGGCGTCGTGGACATCGCGATCGATGTCGCTTGGAGCATTTGGTGTCGTGGTGCTCGTCATCACGGCACAGCAACTCGCGGGCATGGGAATCCTCGTCGTCAACTACCGGCGCGCTCAGGACCTGAACGAGCAACGTAAGCTGCGCGTGTTGTTGCTTGAACGGTTTGGGATGGATTGGCGGAATCATTGCCTTGGTTCCGTTTCAAATCGCCGGTCAACATGACGTTGTCGGAACGGTGCTGGCGGTGACGGGTCCGATCCTCTTTCTGTTCTTTCCGGCGTCTTTCGCGCACGCCATCCTTCGCCACCGGCTGTTTGACGTCAGCGTCGTCGTCCGTCGCGGCATTCAATATGCGCTCGCGCGCGGAATGGTCATCGCCGCGTTGCCGGCGGCGATTGCGCTGTTCCTCGCGGATGTGGGGATTCACGCCGGCGACATCGGTGTCGTCGCCATCGGCAATTTCGTGGCGCACACCTCCCGCTCCTGGCTCTACGCCGTGGTCGGGGTGGTGGCGCTGGTGCGCAGCGGCGGCGAACCGCATGGCTCGATCAGATCGACCGCCGATTCTTCCGCGAACGGTAGCAACGCCGCAGCAGATTCTGCGCGAGATCGCGGAGGAGGTCCGTCAGGCCGCGTCGATCGGCAGGTCGCCGGCCGCGTGATCACGCGGATCGATGCGGCGCTGCATCCCGAATTCGTGGCGGTGCTCGTACGCGTCCCGAATGACACCGCCTACCACGCGCTTGCGTCGCGCCGGCCGGCGTGACGCCGCCCTTCCTGCAGGCGGACAGCACGCTGGTGGGCCTGCTGCGGCTGCTCGGGAAGCCGCTGCAGAATCTCGTCGGCCGAGAGTGGCTGGCTGTGGCAGCAGCTGCCGGCCAACGATGCGGAAATCATCCGCCGCGACGGCATTGACCTGCTGGTTCCGATCTCGCTGTCGGCGTTCGGACGCGAAGCGCTGCTGGCGCTCGGTTCCAAGAAATCCGAGGAGCCGTACGGTCGCGAGGACGAGACATTGCTGGTGACGATCGCCAGCGCGCTGGCGTTGCTGTTGGAGCGGCCCGCGACGGTGGCCGTCGGCGGCGGCCTCGAGGAATGTCCGACCTGCGGCCTCTGCCACGACGCCGGCACCGGCCGCTGCGCCGATGATGGAGCGCCGCTCGGACGATCGACGGTGCCGCGCGTGTTGATGGGACGCTATCGTCTCGACCGGCGGCTGGGCCGCGGCGGAATGGGCACGGTCTATCGCGCGCTCGACACGCTGCTCGAACGCCACGTCGCGCTGAAGCTGATGCGCGAGGATCTCGTCGCCAGCCCCGACGCGGCGGAACGGTTCCGGCGCGAGGCCAGGGCGGCCGCCGCGATTGCGCATCCGAATCTCGTCACGCTGTACGACTTCGCCGTGGACGACGGGCATCGCGACGCGTTCCTCGTCATGGAGCTCGCTGTTGGGCATGACGCTCCGTGGACAGCTGCGCCGCCAGCAGCGGCTCGAGGTGTCGGATGCGGTGGCGATCGTTCGCGGGCTGTGCGCCGCGCTCGCCGTCGTGCATCAACGCGGCTTGATTCATCGCGATGTGAAGCCGGAAAACATTTTTCTCGTGACCGACCGCGACGCCACGCTTCCCAAGCTGCTCGATTTCGGACTGGCGAAGCTACACCGCGTCCGCTGAAGCGTCGACTGAAGCTTCTGCCGGGACCGGTGTCGGATTCCTCGTGGGCACACCACGCTACATGTCGCCGGAGCAACTCGCGGGTCGATCTGCCACGCCGAGCTGGGACCTCTGGGCGCTCGCGGTCGTGGCATACGGAGATCATCGTCGGCGTCTACCCGTTTGGCGAAACCGAGTCTGTCGCCGCGCTGCACGGGGCCATCCTCGGTGGGAAATTTGCGTCGGTCGAGCGTTCGGCGTGGCAGGCGTTCTTCGCGCAGACCTTGAACCCTGTCGTGGCGCGGCGCCCGATCGTCGGCGTCCGATTTTCTGACCGCGTTCGAGCTCGCGCTGGCTCAACCGTGATGCGTGCATCGACAGCACGACCCGAAGATCGGAGAGGCCGAGGTGGGCGACCTCCTTTGCCACCAGAGATTCTGGAATCACACCGGTCACGTCGCCGTGGGCCGCCAGGACCGCGTCCGCCAGCGCGCCCATCAGGCCCACCCGGGCGCCGCCGTAGACAAGACCGACGTCGCGCCGGACCAGCGCCTGTCCGAGTTCCCTGGCCGCGGCGAGATACTCGGGTCGGGAACCCGAGCTCGATCCGGCAAAGACACAGATGCGCTGCATGTCTCGAGTATGGTCCCTGCGTGTCTGCCTTGAACGACGGCCTCAGACCGCGGCGGGCGAGTCAACCCGTTCGAAATCATCGAGGCGCCCGAGATCGATCGCGATATGGTCGAAGTCGGCGAGGTACATGTCGAGGAAACGCGCGCCCCAGACGAGATCGGTCTTGTCGTAGCTGGTTTTCGATCTTCTGCATCGCGGAGAGGAAGTCGGCGTTCGACTTGGTCTTCCCCATCCGCTCGAGCAGCAGCTCCATCGCCTCGACCGGCGACAGCGGGTTGAGGACCTTGCGCAGCACCCAGACGCGATTGAGATCCTCGCGCATCAGCAGCAGTTCCTCCTTGCGCGTGCCGCTCTTCAGCATGTCGATCGCCGGGAACACCCGCTTGTCGGACAGCTTGCGATCCAGGTGGATCTCCATGTTGCCGGTGCCCTTGAACTCCTCGAAGATCACGTCGTCCATACGCGAGCCGGTGTCGACGAGCGCGGTAGCGATGATCGTCAGCGAGCCCCCCTCTTCGATGTTGCGGGCGGCGCCGAAGAACCGCTTCGGCTTCTGGAGCGCGTTCGAGTCGAGACCGCCGGACAGCACCTTGCCGGACGGCGGGATGACCGCGTTGTAGGCGCGCGCGAGGCGGGTGACCGAGTCGAGCAGGATCAGCACGTCCTTCTTGTGCTCGACCAGCCGCTTGGCCTTCTCGATGACCATCTCCGCGACCTGGACGTGCCGCTGCGCCGGCTCGTCGAAGGTCGAGGAGATGACCTCGCCGTTCACCGACCGCTGCATGTCGGTGACTTCCTCGGGCCGCTCGTCGATGAGCAGCACGATCAGATACACCTCGGGGTGGTTCTTCGCCACCGACTGCGCGATGTTCTGCAGCAGCATCGTCTTGCCGGTGCGTGGCGGCGAGACGATCAGCCCGCGCTGGCCGCGGCCGACCGGCGTCATCAGGTCCATCACCCGCGCCGACAGATTGTCGGCCGTGGTCTCGAGCAGGAAGCGCTCCTGCGGGTAGAGCGGCGTCAGATTCTCGAAGAAGAGCTTGTCGCGCGCCTGGTCGGGCGCCTCGAAGTTGACCGCCTCGACCTTGATAAGGGCGAAGTAGCGCTCGCCTTCCTTCGGCGGCCGGATCTGGCCGGAAACGGTGTCGCCGGTCTGCAGGTCGAACTTGCGGATCTGCGAAGGCGAGACATAGATGTCGTCCGGGCCCGGCAGATAGTTGTAATCCGGCGCGCGCAGGAACCCGAAGCCATCGGGCAGCACCTCGAGCACGCCTTCCGAGAAGATGAAGCCGCTCTGCTCCGTCTGGGCCTTCAGGATCTGGAAGATCAGATCCTGCTTGCGCATCCCGGTCGCGCCGGCGACGTTCAGGTCCTTGGCGATCTGCGTGAGCTTCTGGATCGACATGTCCTTCAGCTCGGTGATGTTCAGCCCCTGACCGCGGCGGCCCTCCTGGCGGCCTTCGTGCCGGCCTTGGCTTTGTGGCGGCGCCGGCGGGGCACTGGCTGACGGCGCAGGAGCTGCCGCTGCAGCGGCGGACGGCCGCGCCGCCGGTGCTGCTGCGGTGGGTGCTGCCGCGGTGGGTTCTGCCGCCGCGGGTTCTGCCGGTGCGGGCGCCGCGGATGCTGCCGGTGCCGGCGCGGCCGCTGCTGGCGGTGGCGTCGCGGCGGGCGGCACGGCGCCTGTGGGCGGCGGCGCCGGTGGCGTTGCCGCGGGCGCGGACGACGCAGGAGTGGCGGCCGGCTCGGGGCTGTCGACGACGGCTTCGGTGGAGGACTGGCGGGCAGCGGCGTCAGCCGCTTGCTTCGCGGAGCTACGCTTGTTGGTTGGTGGCATGGGGCAGCTGGCGTTCTCGGTCAGATGGTGGATGTGGCCTTCCGCACATGGCAGCGAGCGTTCGGCGGCGTCGACTAGAGAGTGTTGTGTTTATTGCGGAGAGGGCGACGTGCGCCCGGGCGTTACAAAGGGGATGTCGTGCGGAGCGGCTCGGCAGTCAGCAGTATAGGCAGCAGCCCTCTCACTGTCAATCGGTTCTGTCAACGTGCGGGACGCCGTCCACACCTGGGCGGACGCTCGCCCCAAGCGACATGGGGCGGGCGTTACAATTGATCGATGGGCAAGACCGTCGCGGTGATCGGGGCGTCGGCGAACCGGCGCAAGTACGGCAACAAGGCGCTCCGCGCGTTCGTGCAGCAGGGCTACACCGTGTTCCCGGTCAACACGCACGAATCCGAAGTCGAAGGTCATCGGGCCTACCGCTCGGTGCTCGATATTCCCGGCTCGATTGACATGGCCACCGTCTACGTCCCGGCGGCGTCGGGACTGACCGTGGTGGAAGAGCTTGCCCGCAAGGGCGTGGGTGAGGTGTGGCTCAACCCCGGCGCCGACGAGGACGACGTCGTCGATCGCGCCCGCCAGCTGGGCCTCAACGTCATCCAGGCGTGCAGCATCATCGCGATTGGCGAGAGTCCGAGTCGGTACTAACGGTCGCGCGGGATCCGGGACTCGGAATCGGGGATCCGGCGCACGGTTGTTATGCTCGTTGGGTCCAGTGCTGACATCCACTTCCCCGCTGCGTCCGGATCCCGCGTCCCGGGTTGCCATGCCGGCGCACTCGTTGCAGACGCCCCACCCATGACCACTCTCGCCGCTGCGCTCGAGGCGCGCACCGCCGAGGCGGCTCCCGAACTGGTCGAGTCGATCGAGCGTGGACGGATCCGGTGCCACGCCTGCGGGCATCAGTGTCCGATCCCCGAGGGCGCGATGGGCGTGTGCAAGGTGCGCTTCAATCGCGGCGGGCGGTTGCACGTTCCTTGGGGCTACGTCGGCGGCGTCCAGTGCGATCCCGTCGAGAAGAAGCCGTTCTTCCACGTCCACCCCGGGGCCCTGGCGTTCAGCATCGGCATGCTGGGGTGTGACCTCCACTGCTCGTATTGCCAGAACTGGGTCACGTCGCAGGCACTGCGCGACCCGGACGCTGTCGCACCACCGACCGACGTCTCCCCCACTCGTCTCGCCGAACGCGCCACCGAGCTCGGTGCCCGCCTCGTCGTGTCCACCTACAACGAGCCGCTCATCACCAGTGAGTGGGCCGTGGCGATCTTCCGTGAGGCGCGGCCGCGCGGGTTGATGACCGGCTATGTGTCGAACGGCAACGGCACGCCACGCGTGCTCGACTACCTCCAGCCGTGGATCGACGTCTACAAGGTCGACCTGAAGTCCTTCGACGATCGGCACTACCGGGAGCTCGGTGGCCGCATCGAGCCGATCCTGTGGACGATCCGGGAGCTACACGCGCGCGGCATCTGGCTGGAGATCGTCACGCTGCTGATCCCGGGCTTCAACGACAGCCAGGAGGAGCTGGAGCGCCTGACGACCTTCCTGGCCGGCGTGTCGCCGCTCATCCCGTGGCACGTCACTGCCTTTCATCAGGACTACCGCATGAACGATCCGGCGAATACCACGCCGGAGATGCTGCTCCGCGCTGCCGCGATTGCCGGTGCGAATGGCCTGCAGTACGTCTATGCGGGGAATCTACCCGGACGCGTCGGCGATCTCGAGCACACGCGCTGCCACGGCTGCGGGGCGAGGCTGATCGAGCGGTATGGCTATCTGATCCAGGATTACCGGATCACGAGTGCCGGCACCTGCCCTGACTGCGGCACCGCGATTCCCGGCCGCTGGGGAGCGGGGTTCGAAGGGCAGATCACGCATCGGCCCTTCGTTCCGGGGACGCGCCGGCTGCGCGTGCTGTAGTCGGCGTTGTTTGCTGCTGAATGGCGTAGGCCCGACCTTCCGCTTCAACCGCGGCCTCCGCGGACACGCGGAGGCTGATGCGCCGGGCGCCACGGGCTCATCGGAACAGGCGGTTCATCTCCGGTCCCGTGATGCTCTCGCCGAGCGCGGTGAACGTGCCCTGCTGCGCGATGTCCTTCGCGGCGCGGAGGAATCCCGTCCACGCAGCGCGAGCGAGCGCGCCGCCGACGCTGATCCGCCGCACGCCGAGATCCTCGAGCTCGCGGACCGTCGTGAAGCCGCTCCACACGAGCACGTTGACCGGCTTCGGCGCGACCGCGCGGACCACCTCCGCGATGTCCTCGCGGCGCTGCAGCCCCGGCGCGTGCAGGCACTCGGCCCCGGCCTCCGCGTAGGCGATCAGGCGGGCGATCGTTTCCTTCAGATCCGGTCGTCCGGCGATGAAGCCTTCGGAGCGGCCCGTCAGCAGCACTGGCGTGCCGCTGCGCGTCGATGGCTTGGCGCGCGGCGCGGATGCGCTCGATCGCCAGCGCGCGCTCGTAGAGCGGCTCGCGCGGCGTCGCCAGTCGAGTCCTCGATCGAGAGGCCGGCGATCCCGTCGTCGTCGCCGCGGCTGACGTTGACGGCGACCCGCTCCGGCTCGATCGCGAAGCCGCCTTCGAAGTCGGCGCTGACCGGCACGTCGACGCCGGCGGCTATGGCGCGGCAGTGCGCCAGCATCCCGTCGAGCGGAACCCCGTGGTCGGGTCGCCCCGTCGACCATGCGAACCCGGAGCTGGTCGTCGCGACGGCCTTGAACCCGAGTGAGACCAGGGCGCGCGCGGAGCCGACGTCCCAGGGGTTGGGAATGACGAAGCACCCTGACGCGTGCAGTTCGTGAAAGACCCGGCAGCGATCACTCTGAATCGTCATGCGGTACTCCTACTCGCATCGGCAGAGGCCGCGGCCCGTCGCGTCAACCAGCGCGTGGTCTTCATCAGCTTGCCCCTGATACTCAGTCGTGGATCAGGTGACGGTCGAATCCGGCGCGCACCAGTTCCTCATACGCCGCCCACACGTCGTGTGGAATGTCCTGCGGAATCTGAAAGCCCCTGGCTGGATATTCGCGCACGCGCTGCAGGTCCCCTACCATGATGCTGATCACGTCGTCTGCCGACAGCGAGGCGTTCGAATAGTTGTCGAGATAGTCGCGGAACGACACCTGAGGGGAGGTCACCCGCACCGTCTTCTCCGGCCAACGCTGGCGGAACGTTGCGTAGCTGCGACGCTCCATGTAGGGCTTCTGCACGACGATGAAGGTCTGAGGATCGAGGCCGCGCTCGGCGAGGAGCGCTTGTGTGCAGGTGATGTTCTCGCCGGTGTTCGTCGATCGGTTCTCGATCAGGATCCGGTCGTCCGCGACGCCCATCCGCCGCGCGATGGCCGCGAACTGATCCGCTTCCGGCTCGGTCCACATCCGCTTGGTAATCGCCCCGAGCCCGCCGGAAAAGACCAGCAGCGGCGCCCACCCGTCCAGCGCCAGCTGCGCACCGCGTTCCGCTACCGAGGTGTCGTGGCTGCAGAGGACGAGGATCACGTCGGCCGGTACGAGCTGGTGATTCAGTCGGTGGTAGTTCCAGACGATCTCGGCGAGCTCGTGAATGTGAGGATCCATGTCTCTGAAGTTCTACCGGTGCTCAGGGTTCGGGCGTTCTGAGGGTGCTCGTTCCACTCGTTCCAACCGCATGCTTCTGCTGGTTTCTTCGGCCGTGCCCTCCGAACCATCGAACCCGTGGCACCTGTCCGAACCAGCACCTGTCGAACCCTCGAACCTCCGAACCTCAGAACCTCTCGATCGTCAGCATCCCCTCCACGTCGCACTCCTCTCCGGCACGACCGCGGTCTCGGGGAAAATCTTGCCGGGGTTGAGGATGCCGTGCGGGTCGAACGCCTGCTTGACGCGGCGCATCAGCGCGATTTCGTCGGACGACAGGTTCAGGCTCATGAACCGGGCCTTCGCGAAGCCGATGCCGTGCTCGCCGCTGATCGCTCCTTCGAGCGCGACCACGCCTTCGAACAACACCTGTTCGGCCTCGTGCGCCCGTTCGACTTCGCCCGGGTGGCTCGGGTCCGACATGATGTTGACGTGGATGTTGCCGTCGCCGGCGTGACCGAACGACGGGATCGGCAGCCCGAAGCGCGTCTTGAGCGTGTCGATGAGCGCGAACAGCTCGGGGATACGGCCGCGCGGCACGACCACGTCGTGGTTGAACTTGATCGGCGCGATCATCCGCAGCGACAGCGACAGCTCCCGCCGCACCCGCCACAACTCCGCCCGCTCCGCATCGTCCTTCGCGCGGCGCACCTCGATCGCCCCCGCTTCGTGGCAGGAGGCCTCGACCCGGGCGGCGTCCTCCATCACGGCGGCCGGTCCGCCGTCCACTTCGAGCAGCAAGATCGCTCCTGTGCCTGGGGGTGCGAGCGAGCGCGTCCGCTGCGACGTCGCCACGGCTTCGAGCGAGTCGCCGTCCACGAGCTCGAGTGCTGCCGGCACGACCCGCTCACGGATCATGTTGGTGACGGCCTGCACGGCCCCGTGCACGTCGCGGAAGCACGCACGAATCGTGGTCTGGACCTGCGGCCGCGGTACCAGCCGGAGGATGATCCTGGTGATGATCGCCAGGGTGCCTTCGGAACCGACCAGCAGCTGCGTGAGGTCGTAACCGACGACGTTCTTTACGACTTTCCCGCCGGTCTCGATGATTTCGCCGGTCGGCAGGACCGCCTCCAGACCGAGCACGTACGACTTGGTTGTGCCGTACTTGAACGCCCGCGGCCCGCCGGCGCATTCCGCCACGTTGCCGCCGAGCGCCGACTGCCGCAGCGACGACGGGTCCGGCGGATAGAACAGTCCAACCCGCTCGACCGCGTCCTGAAGATCGCCGGTGATGACGTTGGGCTCGACGACGGCGAGAAGGTTGGCCTGGTCGATCTCGAGGATCCGGTTCATCCGATCGAGCGCGATCACCACGCCGCCGAGGACCGGAACCGACCCGCCGGTATAGCCGCTGCCGCCGCCGCGCGGCACCATCGGGAGGCGTTCCGCGGCGCAGACCCGCACGATCGCCGCGACTTCCCCGGTCGATGCGGGGAAGACCACGACGTCGGCAGGATGCCCCCGCTTCAACGCATCGGTGCCGTAGGTCTGCAGGGTGGCCAGGTCGGTCCGCACGTGCGCGGGACCGACGGCGTGTTCGAGCTGCGCGAGGATGCCGGCGGCGAGCACGCGCTCAGCCCGCGACGGCGCTCGACGGGGCAACCGTCTGGAGATGCTCGATCAACTTGTCGGTGCCGCGCTGCAGCTCGGCGAGTGACGTCGCGTACGAGAGGCGCAGGAAGCCTGGCGCGTCGAAGGCTTCGCCCGGCGTGACGGCGACGCGCGCGTGGTCGAGCAGCGATTGCGCCAGCGCCGCGGAGGTGCGCAGCCCGTCGGGAGACAGGAAGTCCGAGACGTCGATGAACAGGTAGAACGCGCCTTCCGGCGTGACGAAGCGCAGACGCGGCTCGCGCGACAGCCAGCGGCATAGCTGATCGCGGCGCGAGCGATACTCGTCGAGCATCGCCGTCACGCAGTCCTGCGGTCCGGTCAGCGCGGCGACGGCCGCCTTCTGCGTGATCGAGCACACGTTCGAGGTGGCATGGCTCTGGAGCGCGTTGCACGCGGCGATCACCGCTGCCGGACCGATCGCCCAGCCGCAGCGCCAGCCGGTCATCGCGTAGGCCTTGGAGGCGGAACCGCAGACGACCGATCGATCGGGGTTGGTCCGTGCCAGCACCGCGGGCAGGTTGTGGGGCGTCGGATCGTAAATCAGCTTCTCGTAGCACAGATCCAGCACGACCCAGATGCCGCGCCGCGCTGCTTCCTCCGCGAGGAGGGTGAGCTCAGTCTCGGGCATCAGGGCGCCGGTCGGATTGCCCGGGCTCGTGATCACGACGCCGCGGGTACGCGCTGTGAAGGACTCGATGAACGGCGCGGCGGTGATCCGGAACCCCTCGTCGGCGTGGGTTTGCACGATCACTGGCGTCGCGTCGGCCAGCTTGATCTGCTCCACCAGCGTCGGCCATCCCGGCATATGGGTGACCACCTCGTCGCCGGCTCCGAACAGCACCAGCGCGCTGTTGTAGAGCGCCTGCTTGCCGCCGGCCGTGACGATGATGCCGGACGTCGGGTACTCGACGCCGTAGTCGGCCTTGTAGCGGGCAGCGATGGCCCGCTTCAACTCCTCCGTGCCGGAGTTGGTCGTGTACTTCGTGAAGTTGCCGTCGATGGCGGCGTGGGCTGCCGCGCTGACGTGCGCAGGCGTGGGGAAATCCGGCTCACCAGCGCCGAGATCGACCACGTCGACACCGGCCGCTTTCAACTTCATCGCCTCGGCGGCGACCTTCATCGTGGGTGACTGGGCAATCCGTCCGGCGCGAGCCGCGAGCATCACTTCTCCCTCAATGTTTCGCGCGCGAGCTTCTTCTCGCGCAGCCGTCGCTCCACCGTCGGCGGCACCAGGCCGGCCACCGATCCGCCGAGGGCGACGATTTCCTTGACCAGGCGCGAGCTGACGTACGTGTACTGCTCCGCCGGCATCATGAAGGCGGTCTCGACGTCTGGATTCAGCCGCCGGTTCATCAGGGCCATCTGCATCTCGAACTCGAAGTCCGAGATCGCCCGCAGGCCGCGCACGATCACGGTCGCGCGCCTCCGCCGAGCGTAGTCGACCAGCAGCCCGTCGAAGGTGTCCACTTCGACATTGGCGCTGTCGTGAAACACCTCGCGAGTGATTTCGACCCGTTCCGGCAGCGTGAACAGCGGCGACTTGTCCATGTTGATCAGCATCGCGACGATGATGCGATCGAACAGGCGGGCGCCACGCTCGATGATGTCGACGTGCCCGTTGGTCAGCGGGTCGAACGATCCCGGGTAGATGGCGACGCTCATCGCGGTCGGCCTCGTCGGATCATGCCCCCGGCTCCTCGTCTGCCACCCGGTAAAAGGCCAGCGCGCTGTCGCCGGACCGCAGCGTGCGGGTACGTTGCAGGCTGCGGTACGAGGCCGGCGCCTCGTCCCGTCGCGCGTGCTCGATGATGAGGAGGGTGTCGGGTGCCATCAACGCGACCGCCGCGTCGAGCGCCTCGTCCAGGGTGGCGCGTCCGTACGGCGGGTCCAGGAACACAAGATCGAACGGCGCGACGCGCGCCAGGCCGGTCACCGTGGCCAGATCGGAGCGGATGATAGCATGCCGATCGCGCAGCCCGCAGCGCGCCAGGTTGGCCTCGATCAACGCCACCGCGCGCCGGTCGCGCTCCACGAACACCACTTCCGCGGCCCCCCGGCTGAGGGCCTCGATTCCGACCGCGCCGGTCCCGGCATAGCCGTCCAGCATCCGTGCCCCGCGGATTCGCGGCGCAAGGACGTTGAACAGCGTCTCGCGCAGCCGATCCGACGTCGGCCTGAGCCCGTCCCAAGCGGGCGCCGCCAACGTGCGGCCCTTCAACTCGCCGGCGATGACGCGCATTCTGGTGCGATCGTATCGGGATCCGGGATCCGGGACTCGGGACCCGGCGCTGGGCGCTGGGCGCTGGGCGCGGGGTGGACGGGTGGACGTTGCGCGCGTCGCGACCTCCGACCCGCGCGATCAGCGACCATCCCCATTCGTCAACGCTCCAGCGGACCGCGCTTCAGCGGAACCCGCTCAGGCCGGCGTCACTGATCTCGCGATGCCGGCCAGAATGACAGTTGCTTGCAGCAGGCTGCAGCTGCGAGCATCCCTCTCTGCCATCTGCCATCTGCCATCTGCCATCTGCCATCTGCCATCTGCCATCGGCCATCGGCCATCGGCTAGGCGGGCGCAGAGTGCCGCCGCCCGCTACCCAACCCCGACCAGCCCGAATCGCTGTTCCCACCCAGAACGGACCAGCGCGGTCAGCGTGGCGGACTCCCGCACGTCGTCCAATGCCTCGATGGCTTCGCGGCGGGCCTCCTCCATCAACTGATGATCGCGCAGGAGGTCGCCGACCCTGAGCGTCGGCATTCCGGACTGCCTCGTACCGAAGAAGTCCCCGGGACCGCGCTGTTCGAGATCGCGCTCCGCGATCACGAACCCGTCAGTGGTGTCGGTCAGGGCTTTGAGCCGATCGCGCCCCTGATCGCTCAATGGCGACTGATACAGCAGGATGCAGTACGACGCGTGCGCGCCGCGCCCGACCCGGCCGCGCAGCTGATGGAGCTGGGACAGACCGAAGCGTTCCGCGTGCTCGACCAGCATCACCGTCGCATTGGCCACGTCGACGCCGACCTCGACGACCGTCGTCGACACCAGGATGTCCACTTCGCCGCGGGCGAAGGCGGCCATCACCCGCTCTTTCGCATCAGCCTTCATCCGCCCGTGCAGCAGCGCGACGCGGTAGGCCTGGAAGACCTCCTGGGCGAGATGGTCGGCCATCTCCGTCGCGGCCTTCAGATCCACCTTCTCGGACTCCTCCACCAGCGGATAGATGACGTACACCTGGCGGCCGCCGTCGACTTGCTCGCGCACGAAGTCGTAGATCTCGTCGCGCCGCGATTCGGGTTTGGCGATCGTCGTGATCGGCTGGCGGCCCGGCGGCATCTCGCGCATGATCGACACGTCGAGATCGCCGTACGTGGTCAACGCCAGGGTGCGCGGAATCGGCGTTGCGGTCATGACCAGCACGTCGGGATGCAGGCCCTTGGAGCGCAGCGTGGCTCGCTGCATGACGCCGAAGCGGTGCTGCTCGTCGATGACCACCAGGCCCAGCTCGCGGAACGCGATCGGATCCTGCACGAGCGCGTGCGTCCCGACAGCGAGGTGGAGCGAGCCGGCGGCGAGCTCGGCCTGCGCTTCCCGACGCTGGCGCGCCGGTGTCGACCCGGTCAGGAGCGTGATTCGGAAGCGCGATGCCTCGAGCAGCTTGCGGATCGTGATGTAGTGCTGCTCTGCCAGGATCTCCGTCGGCGCCATGAACGCGACCTGGAATCCGTTCTCGATTGCCACGACGGCGGCCATCAGCGCGACGATCGTCTTACCCGACCCCACGTCGCCCTGCAACAGCCGGTTCATCGGCGTCGTCCGCTGCATGTCCGCGACGATCTCGGCAATCGCTTTCTTCTGATCGCCGGTCAACCGGAACGGCAGCACCCGGCGGACCGCGTCCCGGATCGCGTCGGTGATCTGCACGGCGCGCGGCTTCTGTTCCTCCGCCGATCGCCGCTTGCGCAGGATGAGCCCGAGCTGGAACAGGAAGAACTCTTCGAAGATCAACCGGCGCTGGGCCGGCGAGCGGAACCGATTCAGCTCGTCGACCGCGATCCCTTCAGGCGGAAAATGCACTTCCTGCAGTGCGCGCCGGCGATCAACGAGTTGCTGTCGTTCGAGCACCGCGGCCGGAATGGGATCCGGCAGCGTCGCCGGCAGCTGCGCGAGGGCCTCGTGAACCAGCACCCGCTGCATCTTCGTCGTCAGGGTTCCGGTCTTCTCGTACACAGGGACGATGCGTCCGGTGTGCAGCGTGTCGTCGTCACTCCCCTCGGCGGCGGCATCGGACTCCTGGCGGAGGACCTCGTACTCCGGACTCTGCATCTGGAGCCCGTGCGGCGTGAGCTCCATCTTGCCGAACAGGATCACCCGCTGATGCGGGTGGAAGACGTCGGCGAGAAACGGCTGATTGAACCAGATGGCCCGCAGGGAGCCGGTGCCGTCGCGGACCAGCAGCTCGAAAATCCGGAAGCGCGGCCGGCGGGTGGGGCGCACGCCGCCGCTGACCACCTCCCCGACGATCGACGCGGTCACGCCGGGGCGCAGCGAGGCGATGGTCTGGAAGTGCCCGCGATCCTCGTAGCGGATCGGGAATCGGTACAGCAGATCTTCGATGGTGTGGAGGCCGGCGCGCTGGAGGTCGGCGGCGCGGCGCGGGCCGACGCCTTTCAGGAATTGGAGAGCGGACGCGAGGTAGTCCATGCAGCGCTCAGCATCTGCGGATGTCCTGCCTGGGGACACCGGCTGTCACTGCACGATATTCGCTTGCCCGCGCTGAACCTGGATCTCGCGGATGCGGGCCGGCAGCTCGAACGGATCGTCCATGCTGATGCCGGCCGGGTTTTCCGGCGTGCGCGAGTAGTAGCCGAGCAGCTCCTGGAGCAGGGACTTGGGCACCGAGACGCCGGAGATCTGCGCCGACTCCAGCTGGAAGCGGCCAACGCCATCCTTCGTGACTAGCATGCCGCTGGCCGTCAGCGGCAGCGAGCCCGTCAAGTACGACATCGGATCGAGCCAGCCGCGCTGCTTCTGCTTGCGCACCGCGTCGAGATCGACCGTCGCCTGCCCGCCGACGCGCCCCTCGCCCAGCGCGTTCAGCCGGGGCTCGACGATGCCTGCCGGAACCTGCGCCTTCGCGCCGTATTCCAGGTACGCGTTGATCTCGGCGTCGGAGATGGGCGTGGTCACCGGTCCGGATGGGCGGGCCTGCTTCTGATTGCCGAGCGCCACGATGCGCGACATCTTGGCCTCGAAGCGATCAGAATCCTGCTTGTTGAGGCGCTGCCAGGCGACTGCCGGGGCGACCGCCGCCAGGCTCACCGCGGTAATCACGGCGAAACGCAGGGAACGCATATACCGATTCTACACGGAGCGTCAACGCCCCATCGGCCGACGAGCTTAGCTTCCGCCGCCGCGCGCGGCCCGTTCCCGGGCGCGGACGACGAGGTCCAGCTTGCGCCGCTCGATCGCCTCTTCGAAGACGCGGAATCGTGCCTGCTGACGCACGTCGAGCACCTCGTCCAGGCTGTCGTACGCCTTGCGCAGTTCGGCCGCTGAGCGGTCGTCGTGCTCGCGCAGCGTGCGCAGCCGTTCGCGCAGCGCTCCCTCGTCGACCGGCGTCGGCGCCTGAGGGCCCGACATCTTCCGCAAATCCTGCAACAGCTGATTGCGCTCCCGCTGGTTCCGCCGCCGCGTTTCCTGAAGCCGCTTCAAACGGGTGACGAACTGGGCGTACTGGGTGTCGTTGAGCGTCAGCTCACGCTGCGCCTGGACGATCGCGTAGGTATCAAGCATGTTGACGAGCTCGGCGGTCGACACCGAGCCGTCTTCGCTAAGCGGTGCGTTGGGGCGGCCGGGACCGGCTCCCTGCCGCACGGCCGGCGGCGTCGCCCTGGCCTCGGACCCTCCCGCGCGCGGGCCGGCGATGGCCGCCGGCGTCGCGACCCCGCCGGCAATGATCAGGGCGGCCATCAGCCTGCGCCGAGTCTTCATTGCGAGCGTCGTGTGCATACCATCGGTCTCCCGGCGCACCTACGTGCCGGACCGTTTCAACTCGCCGGCGATCAACTGTGCCAGCTCGGACTTCTCGCGTGACGAGAGCTCCAGGGTCATCCGTTCAGCGGCATCAGGCCTGGTCGCGATCCCCGCATCCTGCGCCGCATCGTCGGCCGCGTCGTCGGCCACCGTGCGGACCACCGCCCACGCTTGATCGCTGTCGAGATCGTCGGCCGGATCGGCGACGGCGACGACCGTGCGCAAAGCGGCCGGAGCCTCGCGACGCGGGTTGGGCGTGCCGCGGAACATGGATTGCGACACGAGCAGGACCAGCACCAATGACGCCAGGCCGGCCGCCCACCCGGACCCGGGCCACCACGCGAGCTGCCGCCCGGTGTGCGCGACGGGCGTCGCGAGGTCCTGCCGGATCCGCGCCGACAAGTGCTCCCAAAAGAGCGGCGAGGGATCGACCACCTCGCGAGCCTCAGCCGCTTGCGAGAAAACCTCGGCCAGGCCGTCCGCCTCCGCCCGGCACGCCGCGCACGTCCGGAGGTGCTCCGCTCGTGCGAGAGGCAGCACGCCGTCGAGCGCGTCGACGAATTCTTCGGTGGACAGGTGAGTCATTGCAAGAGCTTCTTCAGGTTGGCCAGCGCGTGGAAGAAGTTCGCCTTCACGGCTCCAACGGAGCTGCCCAGGATGTCGGCAATGTCCTGGTGCGGCAGCTCGTGGTAGACGCGCAGGATGAGGGTCGCGCGCTGTTTTCGCGGCAGGCGGCAGACGGCCGCCCGGACCTCCGCAGCCCTCTCAGTGCGCAGTAGCATCGCGTCGGGCAGTTCGATCGCGGTGTCCCGATGCTCGCGGTGATCGATCGCCTCCGTGCGCGGCGTCTTGAGCGCCATCCGATTGAGGCTGACGTTCACCGCAATGCGATAGAGCCAGGTGCCGAGCGCCGATCGGCCGCGAAAACCCCGGAGCCCGCGGTACGCGCGGACGAACACGTCCTGCGCCAGATCGCTCGCGTCCTCGTGGTTGCCCACGAACCGATAGCAGAGCTGGTACACCTGACGCTGGTAGCGTTCGACGACGACATCGAATGCGGCGGTGTGGCCGGCAAGGCTCGCGTCGACGAGGGCCTGATCGCCGGCGGTGATCCAGTCAGCGCCCTCATCGGTCGGCGTGAGTCCGATTGCGGGCGGTACCGGATGCGTCACGCGGACGCGGGTCTCCGTCGCCTCACCCGCGGTCACCCACGTGCCCGTCAGCATCGGTGTGCACGGCTGGCCGAGACATCGTTCATCGTCTTCGCTCTGATGACATTAGACCGGCGCTTCGGAGGCAAGGTTACGCCGACCGCAGCCGTTTGACTTTCGCTTTTCCTTTGCATATAGTGCGCAGCCATGCAGCCATTGACCAAGCGGCAGCGCGAGATCCTCGACTACCTCAACGACTTCATCCAGCAGAACGGGTATGCGCCCAGCCTGGAGGAAATCGGGCGGCGCTTCAACCTGTCGTCGCTGGCGACGGTCCACAAGCACCTCACGAATCTCGAGGAAAAGGGCTTCATCAAACGCGCCTGGAACCGCAGCCGCTCGGTCGAGCTGGTGCCGACGCGCATGGGGGTTCGGGCGGTCGAACTGCCGCTCCTTGGCTACGTCGCGGCCGGTTCGCCGATCGAGGCGGTGGCGAGCAACGAAACCATTGCGGTGCCGGAGAACCTGACCGGCAAGCGCGATTCCTACGTGCTCCGCGTCAAGGGCAATTCCATGATCGACGAGCAGATCCGCGACGGCGACTTCGTCATCGTCGAGGATCGCCGGACCGCTGAGAACGGCGAGATGGTCATCGCCCTGCTCGACGGCGCGGACGTCACGTTGAAGAAGCTGTTTCGCGAGCAGGGCCGCATCCGTCTCCAGCCGGCGAATCCCACGATGGAGCCGATGATGTTCGCGCCCGATCAGGTGCAGGTGCAGGGCGTCGTCGTCGGGGTCATGCGCCGCTACTGACGCATGGTACAGTGCCGGCATGACGACCGAGCGTAAGCAGATCAACTTCACCATCGTCCCGGACGACAGCGGCGACCTGCCGCGGACCTACGCCAACTTCTGCGCCATCTCGCACTCTCCTTTCGATTTCACCCTCTCCTTCTGCGAGGTCATGCCGCTGACCGAGAAGGATATCCAGGCCGCCGAAGCCGACCACGTCATCAAGGCGCCGGTCCGGGCCAAGGTGGCGGTGCCCCTGCAGGTCGTCCCGAATCTCATTGCCGCGCTTCAGGAGCACATGCGGGTCTACGGCGAGTCGACCGGCAACGGGTGGGACAAGAGCCCGGTCCACTGACGCCCGACCTAGGTCGGGCCTACGACCCACGTCGAATCGTTCGTAGGCCCGACCTTCAGGTCGGGAACCAACTCAATCCGTTTCCTGCGCGTTTAGGACGGGTATGACAGGTGAGGCACTCGTGCTGGTCACGTCGTCCGATCGGACGGACGCGGACCCGCAGGCGCGGTTAGCCGCCCTCTTCGACGCCCATCAGGCCCGGCTGTTCCGGCTCGCGCGGCGGCTCGCCGGGACCGGCGAGGATGCGCGCGATCTGGTGCAGGAGACGTTCCTGCGCGCGGCCCGCTCGCCGCATTCAGTGCCGCTTGGCCCCTCGCACGAGGAGGCCTGGCTGGTGCGGGTCCTTATCAACATCTGCCGAGACCGGTGGCGGCAGGTGGCGGTCAGGCGTTTTCATCACCCCACCCTCGACGGGCCCCAGGGCACTGTTGATCCTGAGTCCGCGCTGATCGCCCGCTCTTTGATTTGGCAGGCGCTGAACCAATTGCCGCCACGGCGGCGTGCGATTCTCATCCTCTACGAGCTCGAAGGCTCGGGCATCCCGGCCATCGCCCGGCTGCTCGGCGTCACGGCGGTGACCGTGCGCTGGCACCTGTCGGTCGGCCGGCGCGAGCTGGCTCGCGCCTTATCGACTGGAGACCGCTCATGAAGACCCTGGCTGACTGGATGCGCGAGGGCGATCCCCTTCGACGCGATCCCGGCCTGTCGGACGACGAGTCCGCGGCGTTGCGCCGCCGCGTCGTGCAGGAAGCGTCCGGGCGGCAGCCGCGCCGGCTCGGATGGCGCGAGCCGCTGACCCTGGTCGGGGCCCTCGCGTTGCTGATCATCGCCGCCATGGTCACCGACCGGCGACCGCCCGTCAGGCAAACCGACGCGCTCGTCCCCACCGCGCCGGCCGAGGTCCCGCAGCCCCGTCAGCTCCAGTTCTCGACGCCCGGTGGCACGCGGATCATCTGGACGTTCGATCCCGAATTCAGCCTGAAAGGGCCGGTGCGATGACCCTCCAGTCGAAGACGTCGTTAATCGCCGGAGCGCTGCTCTGCGCCGTGTTGTGGCCGAGGCCGATGTTTGCGCAGCAGACCAGCGCCGCCCGGCCTGTCCCGCCAGTCACGCCCGCGACACACGCGGCGCGGGCCACGCCGCAAGGCTTCAGTGTTGTGCTCGTGGTCGGCGACCTCCAGGCGAGCGCGGGTGACGACGACGTGCCGCCGGCGGCGCGGCGCGCGCTGGCCGACATGAAGGACTTCCTTCCCTACAAGTCGTACAAGCTGGTCGATGCGGCGTGGATCGTCGGGACAAGCCACGCGGTCAGCCGGCTGCGCGGGCCCGAGGACCGCGACTACGAGCTCGAGATCACGACGACGGACCCTCGGATCGGACGCATCACCAGCACGGGCCAGTCGGCCGCCGCGGCCACGCCCGGCGATCGGCGAGTCAGCGTGATGTTCTCGCTGCGTGACGCAGGATCCGCGAACCAAAGTACGGACGCCGCCGGTTCCGCGGGAGACGCGAGTCTGGCCTCG
This sequence comes from uncultured Acidobacteriota bacterium, assembly GCA_963816725.1. Lineage (GTDB taxonomy): Bacteria > Acidobacteriota > Vicinamibacteria > Vicinamibacterales > 2-12-FULL-66-21 > CAVSUB01. The sequence goes on from CAWFMC010000002.1 coordinate 26,172, forward strand.
TTGCGCCGGCAGTTGGGCACGCTCCAGAATGACTACACCGACGCCAGGGCAAAGTATTCAGGTCCTCACCCCGAGGTCCAGCGGCTGGCCCACGAAATCGAAGCCGTTCAGGCCAAGATCGAAGCGCAGGAGCGGCAGGTCGAGCGCCGCGTTGCCGCGCAGGCCCGCGCGGGCAATCGACCGGTCATCAACACGTCGTTCTCCATGGACGTTGGCGAGACCGTCGTTGTCGGCACGTCGCGTCTGAGCGGGAACAGCAAGGCACTCATCGCGCTCCTGACCGCGGTGCCGCAGAAGTCCTCGGCCCGCTGACGCCGCGGCGGGCGGTACAATCCCGGGATGCCGACCCGCGGCTCCGGATCGACTGCCCCGCTCGCGCCCTCCAAGACCCGACCCGTCACCCGCCGGATCATGGCGGCGTTGTACGAACAGCATCCGGGCGCCGACACCGAGCTCCATTTCAAGGACGCCTACCAGTTGCTGGTGGCGACGATCCTCTCGGCGCAGTGCACCGACGAGCGCGTCAATCAGGTCACGCCGGCGCTCTTCAAGCGCTACCCGAATGCCGCGGCGCTCGCCAAGGCGACGACCGACGAGCTCGAGCCGCAGATCGTCTCGACGGGGTTCTTCCGCGCCAAATCGAAATCACTCACCGGCATGGCCGCGGCGCTCGTCGCTCACCACAACGGCGAGGTGCCCGCGACGATGGAGGCGCTCGTCGAGCTCCCGGGCGTCGGGCGCAAGACCGCGAACGTGGTGCTCGGGCACGCGCTCGGCGTCCCCGGCTTGCCGGTCGACCGGCACGTGCTGCGCGTCTCCAATCGGATCGGGATCGCCCGTTCGGACGATCCCGTGGTGGTCGAGACGCAGCTCACCGCGGCGATGCCGCCGGCCGAGTGGACGCGCACCTCGGACACGCTGATCCTGCACGGCCGCCGAATCTGCAAGCCGAAGCCGCTGTGCGACAACTGCGCGGTCACCGACGAGTGCGACTACTTCCGCCTGGTGATCAGCAAGACTCGGGAGGCGCCGGCGGCAAAGAAGAAGAAGCCCGCCAAAGCGGCCCTTGTCGTCAAGCGGACGCGGAGCGCGAAGTGACCCGCGAGGCGTTCGAGCAGCTGGTCGAAGAAGCCTTGCGGGAGATCCCGCGACGCTTCCGGCGCGAGATGCAGAACGTCGCCATCGTCGTGGAGGATCACCCGTCACCCGAGCTGCTCGCGGAGATGGAGGTTGAGCCCGGCGACACGCTCTTCGGCCTCTATCAGGGCACGCCACTCCCTGAGCGGAGCTGGGGCTATGGCAACACGCTCCCGGATCGCATTTCCATTTATCAGGGGCCGATCGAGGCGTCCTGTGAAGACGAGGACGAGATCCGCGAGTGCGTGGCCGAGACGGTGATCCACGAGTTCGGGCACTACTTCGGAATGGACGAGGAGCAGATCGAGGAGATCGAAGAGAAGTACTGGCGCGGCGAGTCGCTCGATGACGTCTAGCCATCCGATGAAGGCGCGCAAGAAATACGGCCAGCACTTTCTGCAGGCGGCGTGGGCCGACCGGCTGATCGACGCGCTGGCCCCTCAGGCGAGCGACCACTTCCTCGAAATCGGTCCCGGGCCGGGTGTGCTGACGACCAGGCTGGCGCGACGCGTGGCGCATCTGACGGCGGTGGAGATCGATCGGGACATGGTCGCGGCGCTCCTGCCGGGCGCGCCGCCGAACGTCACCATCGTGCCCGCCGACATCCTCGCGTTCGACATCGCCGCGCTGACGGTCGCCTCTCCGCTGCGCGTCGCTGGCAATCTCCCCTACAACCTGTCGTCCCCCATCCTGTTCCGCTTGTTGGCTGCGCACCGGACGACCGGCCGGATCCCTGACGCGACCGTCATGCTCCAGCGCGAGGTGGCGGAGCGGATCGAGGCGCCGCCCGGCACCCGCGACTACGGCGTCCTCTCGGTGCTGGTCCAGCTGCACGCTGACGTGCGGCGGCTGCTGACCCTGCCACCAGGGGCGTTTCGCCCCGCCCCGAAGGTCCACTCCGCGGTCGTGCGTCTGGCGTTCCGGCCGCCGGCCGTCCTCGTGCGGGACGAGCGGCGGTTCGAGGCGATGGTGCGGTCGATGTTCACGCAGCGCCGCAAGATGCTCGGCAATGCGCTGGAGCCGTTTGCCGCGACGTGTGCGGCGTCCGCGGGCGAGGCCCTTCGACGCGCCGGGATCGATCCGACGCGCCGCCCCGAGACCCTGCAACTTGCAGAAATCGCGCGGCTTGCGGACGCTTTCGACCCTGTGGACTGACGGCGCTGTGCTATAGTCGAGCCGATTCCGACCGTCCCGGAACCGCTGTCCCAGCAGCGAGTCCGGTGGGCTGGACCAGCGGCTCCCGCCGCGATGCGCGCCTGACGCTCCCGGCCACGTGGAGCCGCTCCTGCGCGCCCGCCCTTCGACGCGCAGGTCTCGAAACTGGGGTCGCATTCTGACGACATTGGAACGACAGGTCTCGACGGACGTCCCGCCGATCGATCTGATCCCGCTTGGCGGGGTCGGCGAATTCGGCATGAACATGATGGTCATCGCCTGCGGCGAGACGGCCATCCTGGTCGACGCGGGGGTGATGTTCCCGGAGCCCGAGCTCCTCGGGGTGGACCTCGTGATCCCCGATCTCCGTCAGCTCCAGCAGTATCCAATCAAGGCGCTGGTGCTGACCCACGGCCACGAGGATCACATCGGTGCGGTCCCGCACGTGCTCGAGAGCTTCGAAGGGCCGATCTATGGCACGGCGCTGACCCTGGCGCTGGTCGAGAACAAGCTCGAGGCCCGCGAAAAGGCCGGACGCGATCGGCTCGTTCGGATCAAGCCGCGCGAGCGGGTGACGATCGGCAGCTTCAGCATCGAGTTCCTGCGCGTCACCCACAGCATTCCCGACTGCGTGGCGCTGGCAATCACGACGCCGCAGGGCGTGGTGATCCACACGGGCGACTTCAAGATCGACCAGACGCCGCTCGACGGCGACCCGATGGACGTGCATCGCCTGGCGGAGCTCGGATCGGCCGGCGTGCTCGCGCTCCTCGCCGACAGTACCAACGTCGACCGCAAGGGCTTTTCCGGCTCCGAAGTCGACGTCACCGACGCGTTCGAGGAGATCTTCACCGGCGCCGCCGGCAAGATCGTCGTCTCCATGTTCGCCTCCTCGATTTACCGCATGCAGATCCTGGTGGATCTCGCGGCCCAGTTCGACCGCCGCGTGGCGTTCGTCGGCCGGGGCGTCATCGACAATTCGGAAACGGCGCAGCGGCTCGGGTATCTGCGGATCCCGGCAGGGGTGCAGATTCGCGACACGGAAGTGCGCAACGTGCCCGCCCAGGACGTGGTCTGCATCTGCACCGGCTCGCAGGGGGAACCGCAAGCCGCGCTGCCGCGGATTGCGATCAACGACCACCGCTACGTGAAGCTCGAGGCTGACGACGTCGTGGTGTTCTCGGCGCGTGAGATTCCGGGGAATGAAAAGGCGATCGGCCGGGTGATGAATCACATCGCCCGTCGGCACGCCGAGGTGGTCTACGAGGGCATCAAGCACGTCCATGTCTCCGGGCATGGCAGCGAGGAAGAGCTCAAGCTCGTCCTGTCCCTCGTAAGGCCGAAGTATTTCGTGCCGATACACGGGGAGTACCGGCAGCTCGCCAGGCACGCCAGAATTGCGTCCCGCGTGTCGCGCAACACTACCGTCCTGCTGGCGGAGAACGGGGATGTCATCCGGTTCGACGCGACGGGCGGGCGAATCGCGGAAAAGGTCCCGGCCGGGCGCGTGTTGATCGACGGAACACGCAGCGGCGAGGTCGGCGACGAAGTGCTGCGCGACCGCCGCCACCTGTCCGGCGACGGGCTGGTGGTCCCGGTCGTCGTGATCGGACGCCAGTCCGGTACGCTCGAAGAGACACCGGACGTGATCACGCGGGGGTTCGTGGTGGACACCCGTACCGAAGCCTTGCTCAAGGAGATTCCCACGCTGCTCGCAGCGACGCTCGAAGCGGCCGGGGTCGAGGAACGGACCGACCCGGGACTCATCAAGGAAAAGATTCGTGTCGATTTGCAGCGCTTCTTCCGGAAACGGTCTGGGCTCCGGCCGCTGGTGCTGCCGGTGGTGATGGAGATCTGACGTGGCCGGATCCGTTCTCTCCCGTCGTGTGAGCGAGTTCGCCGGGGTCGCCTGCTTCGCGCTGGCGCTGATCTGGTTCGTCGCGCTGGCCACCTACAGCGCGGCGGATCCGGTGTGGTTCTTCAACACCGGGCCGTACGCCGCGATTCCGACCAACTTCGCCGGCCGGGTGGGTGCGTTCATCGCCGAGCTCTCATACCAGCTGCTCGGCTACGCGTCGTATCTGATTCCGCTGGTCTTCGCGGTCGCCGGGTGGCACTACTTCTGGTGCCACGTGGTCGACGCCGCGTACACCAAGCTGATCGGCGCGGCGATGTTGTTCTCCTGCGTCTCGTCGTTCCTGTCGCTCGCGTTCCGCACCCTCGAAATCTCCGGCAAGTCCTTCCGTGCCGGCGGCTATCTGGGCGACGCGCTCGCCTCGCTCCTCAGCACGTACCTCAATCGGACCGGCTCGATCATCCTGATCCTGACGCTCCTCTTCCTTTCGATCATCCTCTCGACCCAGTTCTCCTTCAGCCGCCTGTTCGGCTTTCTGGCCGGCATCGCGAGAGACCGGTGGGCGGCGGCGGTCGGCGCGATGCGGGCGCGGCAGGAGGAGAAGCGGCGAGAGAAGCAGCGCCAGGAAGTCGTCCGCAAGCACATGGAGAAGGCCGCGAAGGACGGCAAGGCCGACGCGGAGCCGGTCGTGGCCATGGCCGCCGCGATGGCCGTCGACGAGCCGCGGGAACGGAAGCCGGCCCGCGCGGTCCCCGCCGCGGAGGTCACGCCGCCACCCCGTCCCACACCGCGCGTCGCGCCCACTGTCGCCTCGCGCACGCCCCAGAGGGACGACGTGGCGGTGCCAAGGCCGTCCCGTCCGGCATCTGTCGTCGGCGCCGCGGCCGCGGCGCTCAAGGCTGCCTCCGCCCGGCCCACTCCGGCCCCGGCCATCAAGCGCCCGCCGCCCACGCCGACCGCCGCTCCGCTACCGCTGGCCGAGCCCGAAAAGGTTCCGGCCGAGAAGAAGCGCGGCGCGTTCACCCCGCCGCCGCTGGCGCTGCTCGATCCGCCCCGTGGCGAACAGAAGATCGACGAGCGCGAGCTCATGGAAGGCGCGCGGCTGCTGGAGGAGAAGTGCCGTGAGTTCTCCGTCGAGGGATCAGTAGTCCAGATCCACCCCGGCCCGGTGGTCACGACTTACGAGTTCAAGCCGGACGCCGGCGTGAAGTACAGCAAGATCACCGGCCTCGCCGACGACCTCTGCCTGGCGATGCAGGCCGAATCGGTCCTGATCGATCGCATCCCCGGGAAATCGACGGTCGGCATCCAGATCCCCAACCCGAACCGGGAGCAGATCTCGATGCGCGAGCTGCTCGAGGGCGACGCGTATCGCCGGTCCGCCTCCAAGCTGACGCTCGCGCTCGGCAAGACAATCCACGGCGAGCCTTTCGTCAGCGATCTGGCGACGATGCCCCATCTGCTGATCGCCGGATCGACAGGGACCGGCAAGTCGGTGAGCGTGAACGCGATGCTCTCCAGCATCCTGTTCCGCGCCTCACCCGACGACGTGCGCCTGATCATGATCGATCCAAAGCGGCTGGAGCTGGGGATGTACGAGGACATTCCGCACCTGCTCACGCCGGTGGTCGTCGATCCCAAGCAGGCGTCCAACGCGCTCCGCTGGGCGGTGCGCGAGATGGAAGAGCGTTACAAGCTGCTCGCCGCGGTCGGCGTCCGCAACATCGAGCAGTACAACCGCAACCTGCGGCTGGCCCAGACCGAGAACAACGGTCCTGTGCTCGATGACAACGGCAACGAGGTGAAGACGCTGCCGGCGATCGTGGTGCTGATCGACGAGCTGGCGGATCTGATGATGGTCGCCGGCAACGAGGTCGAAGAGTCGATCGCCCGGCTGGCGCAGATGGCCCGCGCCATCGGGATCCATCTGATCCTCGCCACCCAGCGGCCGTCGGTCGACGTCATCACCGGCCTCATCAAGGCCAACCTCCCGGCCCGCATCTCGTTCCGGGTGTCGTCGAAGATCGACTCGCGCACGATCCTCGACGGCAACGGCGCCGAGCAGCTGCTCGGCAAGGGCGACATGCTCTACCTCCCGCCGGCATCGTCTCGTTTCGTGCGCCTGCACGGACCATACATCTCCGAGCAGGAGAGCGCACGGCTGGCGAGCTTCCTGCGCAAGCAGGGCAAGCCGACCTACGACGAGACGATCACCCAGGACGACAAGGCCGCGGGCGGCGATCTCGAGTTCGAGAAGGACGATCTGTACGACGAGGCGGCACGGATTGTCGTCTCGAGCGGCCAGGCCTCGATTTCCTATTTGCAGCGACGGCTGCGGATTGGCTTCAGCCGGGCGGCCCGGCTGGTCGACATGATGGAAGCCGAGGGGCTGGTGTCGGGCGCGGCGGGCGGCAAGGCCCGGGAAGTGCTCGTGAAGAAGGACTACTTCGACGAGGTCGACGCGCAACTGCGCTAACCGGCGCCTCGAACCGATATCCGGGTGGATCATGGCAACACGGTTGAGCATGAGCGGCAGAATCGTGGCGGGACTGGTGGTGGCGTGCGCGTTGGCGCTGGCGCCCTCCCCGGCGCACGCCCAGGGGGCACGCGAGCAGTACACCAATGCGCTGGGGCGCGAGCGGGCGCTGCGGGACGGCGAGCGGCCCCCGACGGTGCGGCAGATTCGCGACGTCGTCGCAGCCTACGAACGGGTGGTACAGCGGTATCCGACCTCCGGTTACAGCGACAACGCGCTGTGGCAGGCGAGTAACTTGTCGCTGCTCGCCTACCAGCGGTTCGGGGCGCAGGCCGATCGGCGCGCCGGCCTCCGGCTTCTCACACAACTGAAATCGTCATACCCCTCGAGCACGCTGCTGAACCGCTACGACGAGATCCTGGGCGAGCTGGAATCCGATCCGCCGGCCAGGACGGAGGCCATTCCCGACGGCGTGATCGTCTCCGCCAACCTGCCGGCGCCACGGACTCCGGCGGCGGCGAGACCATCTCCGCCCGTCGCCGTCAGTTCCCCGCCCGCCGCCGCGCCAGCCAGGGAGGCATCCGCGCCAGCCAAGGAAGCACCAGAGGCCGCGCGGGGCAAAGCGCCCGCGCCGGCCACCGGGTCCACCGGGGAGACGATCGCCATTCGCGCCATCACCCGGACGCCGCTGCCGGACGGCCTTCGGGTCAGCATCGAAATGAACGGGGAGATCGCGTTCCATCAGGAGCGGTTGGACAACCCACGGCGGGTCTTCTTCGACCTGAAGAACGCGCGCCCGGTGACGCCGCTGCTCGACGCGACGTTGAAGTATCCCGACGAGCCCGTCGAGGTCATCCGCCTGGGCCGGCACCCGCAGAACACCACGCGCGTCGTGATGGACATGAACGGCGTGGACAGCTACAGCGTGTTCACCCTCTACAACCCGTACCGCCTGGTCGTCGACTTCCACAAGATCGGCGCGCCGGTCGTGGCCGCGGCGCTGCCCCGGCTGCCGGTGTCCTCCGCGGTTCCTGCGGCGCCCCTGAAGGTGCCGCCGACGGCGGAGGCGAAGCCAGCCGGGGGCCTGGTGATTTCATCACCCGTCGGTCCGCAGGCGGCGGTCGAGAAGGTCCACGCCTGTTTCCGCGGCGCGCCGCCGCTGCCTTCGGACAAGTTGCCGCTGCCGTCGCGAACGGTGGTGCCGCCGGCGCTCGCCGCCCCGGCGGTCCCCGCCGCCAACTCGAACGGACGGTTCTCGATCGCGCGTCAGCTCGGTCTCGGGGTCTCCCGCATCGTCATTGACGCCGGCCATGGCGGACACGACCCGGGCGCGCATGGGAGCGGCATCAACGAGTCCGAGCTGGTGCTGGACGTCGCGCTGCGGCTGCGCAAGCTCCTCGACGATCAGCCCGGCGTGGAAGTGGTGATGACGCGCGATACCGATGTCTTCGTTCCGCTCGAGGAGCGGACCGCGATCGCCAACCGGGAATCAGCGGATCTCTTCCTGTCGATCCATGCCAACGCCAGCCGCAATCCCAAGGCGCGCGGCATCGAGACCTACTTCCTGAACTTCGCCTCGAACCCGGAAGCGGCGGCGGTCGCGGCGCGCGAGAACTCGGGATCCGGCAAGACGATGCACAGCCTGCCGGAGATCGTTCGCGCGATCACGCTGAACAACAAGATCGACGAGTCGCGCGACTTTGCCGAGATGGTCCAGAAGGCGATGGTGAAGAAGCTGGCCCCGAAGAACGACGAGATCCGGGACCTCGGGGTCAAGCAGGCGCCGTTCGTGGTGCTGATCGGTGCGGGGATGCCGAGCGTGCTCGCGGAGATCTCGTTCGTGACCCACAAGCAGGAAGGGCAACTGTTGAAGACGTCCGCATACCGGCAGCAGATCGCCGAAGCGCTGCTCGACGCGGTGCAGGTCTACCAGCGATCGCTCAAGTCACGCAACGCGATCGCCACCCGCGAGCAGTAGCGGGGCGCCCTCAGGCGTCTCGCGGTCAAATCTCGGATGGCAGGGGCAGAGGGCCGATGTCAGACGGCCGTCTGCGAGTGAGACAGCGGTTCAGGTCGTCCCGCCGGGTGTCACCCTCAGGGCGTCGCGCTCGTCGGGTCGATCAAGGTTCAGGCGGGTCCTGAGCAGCTTGAATCCGATCAGCAGTCCGCCCAGCACGACCCCCAGCAACAGCGCCGACAGGAGCAGCACGCCAGTGAGCCCGAGCGCGCCCAGGAGGATGTCCGGGATGGACGTCGACTCTACTGGCGCGGACTCAGGGATGCGGACGATGATCGGATTGGACGGCTGCTGCAGCAGTGCGAACACCTGGGGACCCTCACCGTCTTAGACGCCGGAACCCGACTGATGGTGGATGGCAGATGGGAAATGTGAACGCTGCTCGTTCATGTGCCCGCGCCATGTGCCATCTGCCAACTCTTCCTACCCCCAACGCTCGCTGGTGAAGGCGAGCTCGGCGAGCGCACGGACAGCGACCCCGGTCGGGCCCTTCGCCAGCCACGGCTTCGCGTCGTCGATCCACGCGGTGCCGGCGATGTCCAGGTGGGCCCACGGCAGGCCCCCGGCGAACTCCTTCAGGAACATCGCCGCGGTGCAGGCGCCGCCCGGGCGTCCGCCGACGTTCATCATGTCGGCGATCTCACTGCGCAGCTGGTCGGCGTACTCCTCGTAGAGCGGCATCGGCCAGCAACGGTCGCCCGAGCGGGCACCGACCTGGCGAATCACGTCGACCCACTCCTCGGGCTGCCCGAACAGGCCGGACGCGGCGCGGCCGAGCGCGACGACGCAGGCGCCGGTCAGTGTGGCGACGTCGACCAGGTGCGTAGCGCCGAGTTGCTGCGCGTACCAGAGGCCGTCGCCGAGAAGCAGCCGTCCTTCGGCGTCCGTGTTGATGACCTCGACCGTCTTGCCACTCGCGCCAGTCAGGACGTCGCCCGGCTTGATCGCCCGGCTGCCGGGCATGTTCTCGGCGGTCGGCACCACGCCGACAACCCGGATGGGCGACTTGAGCAAGGCTATGGCGCGCAGCGCGGCGACGACCGCGGCGCCGCCGGCCATGTCGTCCTTCATCTTCTCCATGCCGTCCGCCGGCTTGATCGAGATACCGCCGGTGTCGAACGTGACGCCCTTCCCCACCAGCCCGAGCACCGGTCCCGAGGTGACGCCGGGCGGATCGTAGCGGAGCGCAATCATGCGCGGCGGCTCAGCACTGCCGCGCGCGACGCCGAGGAGCAGGCCCATGCGGCGGCGGACCAACTCGTCCTCGTCGAGGATCTCGACGCTCAGCCCGGCGTCCCGGCCGATGGCAGCGGCGCGATCGGCGAACACCGCCGGGGTCAGCACGTTCGAGGGCTCATTGCAGAGATCACGGGCGATGTTGCACGACTCGCCGAGAATCCGGCCGCGCTCCACCGCTCGCTCCACAGCCGCGGCATCGGATTGGCGAGCGTTGACGACCACCGTCTGCTCGGCCGGCGGACCGCCGCGCTCGCCCGTCTTGTAGATGTCGCCGCTGTAGCTGGCGAGCACCAGGCCTTCGGCGATGGCCTGGGCGGCGTCGGCGGATTGGTCCAACCCGCGGTTCAGGATCGCGACGCGCGGCAGGCGGCGCTGCCGCGCCGCCATCGCCGCCGCGCCGGCAACCCGGCGCAGGCGCTCCATCCCGACATCCGCGCTGCGGCCGCAGCCGATCAACGCGACCCGCGCGGCCTTCCAGCCGCTGACCACCGGAAGCATGAACAGCTCGAACGGTTTGGCCTGGAATTCCTTGGCGCGTACGGCCCGGGTGACGGCCTGGCTGGTCGGCTCGCCCAGACCCTCGAGCAAGGTTCCCGGCTCCTCTCCCTCGAATACCGGCAGGAACAGGATGTCGGTTTCGACCGCGGATGCCTCGGCGGTCACCACGCTGACGGACTGGGTCGCAAGAGAAGACGGCATCCGGCGATTATATGGTAATCATCCGAGCCACCCGTCCCTCGCGCAGGTAGAATGGGCCGATCTCAGTCACTACTTCGGGAGCAATGCCATGCGTCACACGTTGCACTCACCGCGCACGTTTCTCTGCCTCGTGTCCCTGTGCGCACTCGGCCTCGCTGCGGGGCCCCGCGCCCGCGACAGCAAGCCGGACAAGGACAAGCCGTCGATCGAGGTGAAGTCGGTCCCGTCGATGGGGTTCGCGCCGTTTCGCACCGTCCTGACGGTCGACGTCAAGGGTGGTCCGGACGACTACCAGCAGTATTACTGCGCGTCCGTCGAATGGGATCTCGGCGACGGGACGGTGGCGGAGCAGAAACTGGACTGCGATCCGTACGAAGCCGGTAAGAGCCAGATCAAGCGTCGATACGTCCGGGAACAGGTCTTCAACAGCCCCGGCGAGTTCCACGTGCTGTTCCGTCTGAAGCAGAACAGCAAGGTTGTCGGCACAGGCCAGACCACCGTCCGCGTCCGTCCGGGATTACGCGATGACGGGGGAGTGGATCGCTAAACATTCGAGTCGGTTCATGAGGTTCATGGGGTTCATGAAGGTTCATGAGGTGAGGTTCAGGGTTCGACGTGCAAGCTTCAACCCCATGAACCTCATGAACCCGATGAACCGACTCGTTCTGGTCGTCTCCTTCCTCCTCCCGCTCGCGCAGGCGGGGCCGACGAGCGTGTCTTATCCGGCGAAAGCGGGTCCGGGAGCAGGCAAGCGCGTCGTCTTCCTCGCCGGCGACGAGGAGTATCGGAGCGAAGAGGCGCTGCCGATGCTGGCCAAGATCCTGAGCCAGCGGCATGGGTTCCAGTGCACGGTCCTGTTCTCGGTCGGACCGGACGGCACGATCGATCCCAAGGCGGTAGGCTCGTTGTCAGACGGCGCTGCGCTCGATCAGGCGGACGCGATCGTCATGTCGCTGCGCTTCCGGCACTGGGCCGACGCCGACATGGCCCGGTTTGCCGCGCGACTCAACGCCGGTGTGCCGATCGTGGCGCTCCGGACCAGCACGCATGCCTTCAACGGGTTCCCGGCGGACAGCCCATGGGTGTCGTGGAACCACGACAATCACGGCGGCTTCGGCAAGCGCGTCCTCGGCGAGACCTGGCTCACCCACTGGGGCCGGCACAAGGTCGAGGGGACGCGCGGGGTGATCGAACCGGCGCAGCGCGCGAATCCTCTGCTGCGCGGAATCGACAGCATCGCTGGTGACACCGACGTCTACGAGGCGTACCCGCCCGGCGACGCCACAGTGCTCGTGCGCGGCCTGGTGCTGACGACGCTGGCGCCGGACAGCCCGCCGGCCGACTACAAGAAGCCGCGATCGACGGACAAAGTCGAACAAGGCGTGAACGATCCGGCCATGCCCGTCGCCTGGACCCGCACCAACGTCAACGAGAACGGCAGCAGGAATCGCGTTCTGACGACAACGATGGGAGCCGCGACGGACCTCGAGAACGAAGGCCTGCGGCGGCTGCTGGTGAACGGCGTCTACTGGGGGTTGGGCCTGCCGGTGCCGGAGAAAGCCGACGTTCGCGTGGTCGATCCCTACCAGCCGTCCTTCTATGGATTCGACGGCTTCCGCAAGGGCCTGCACGCGTCCGATTTCGCGCTCGGCAAAGTCGTACCCGGCCAGCCGCTGCCCCGCCCCACGCCCGGCGCTGGTCGCGGCAACCCGCCGAGATGATACGACGCCTCAAGGGCGAGGGTGAACACGCCCGTCACCCACTCCCATCCGATGCCGTCTATGCAAGGTCCTGCTGCATCCTCGGTCCGGCCACCGAGACGCACACGCGATCGAGATACGTGATGGCAAACAGCAGGAAGAGCAGGCTGACGACGCCGCAGCGCCCACTCGGCTGACTAGATCTGCCGGCGGATCGTCTCACGACGAATGGTGCGCGGTGGCCGTCACCAGGTCGCGACGGACGCCACGGTCTTGTCGACCAGGCGCAGGAAGGCGTCGATGGCCCGTTCGAGATCGGGCTCAGGCGTGTCTTCTTCCTTGCAGTGCGACAGACCGTTGGCCGACTTGGCGAACATCATTGCCGCCGGCATCACACGGCTCATCTCGACGGCATCGTGCAGCGGTCCTGACGGCAATCGCGGCGTGTCGCCGGTCACTTCCTCGATCGCCGCGGCGCACAAAGCGACGAGCCGCTCGTCGAACCGGCATGGATCGATGCGCCAGACGTGACGCCACTCGACCGTCACCCCGTTGGCCGCCGCCGCGCGCGCCGCGGCCTCGCGTGCATCGGCCAGCGCGCTCTGCAGCGTGGCGGCATCGAGGGCCCGCTGGTCCAGCGAAATCTCGCACACGCCCGGAACGGCGGTGACGATGGCCGGCTCCACTGAGACGGTGCCCACCGTGCACACCATGCCTGCGCTTGCCGTGGAGTGCCGCCGGGCGATGTCGCGACAGGCCAGGGCCGTTTCGGCGGCCGCCAGAAAGGCGTCGCGCCGCATGGCGATCGGCGTGGAGCCCGCATGGGCCGCCTGGCCGACGAACCGCAGCACATGCCGCTCGACGCCGTACGTGCCGATCACCGCTCCCGCGGACCGGCCCATCGCCTCGAGCACCGGTCCCTGCTCGATATGAAACTCCAGATACGCACGCGGGGAGCGCTGATCGAGTGATCGTCGTGCCTCCGGCATGCGATCCACGTCCACGCCGTTCTCAGCCAAGGCGTCGGCAAGAAGGATGCCCTGACGATCCTTGAGGCTGCGCACCGTGCCGGGCACCAGGCTCCCGCTGGCACCCGACGATCCGAGCAGACTGCGAGAGAAGCGGGCGCCCTCTTCGTCAGCGAAGTCGACCACCGCCAGCGTCACCGGGGGCGTGGTACCGATGTGGCGACGCAGCGCTTCGACTCCGGTGAGCACGCCGAGTGCGCCGTCCAGCCAACCGCCGTTAGGAACGGAGTCGAGGTGGCCGCCGATGATCACCGTATCGGGCCGCTGACCTGGAAGCGTGATCCAGTTGTTGCCGGCGACGTCGGATTCCGTGCGCAGCCCGTCGACGGCCAAGACCTCGTCGAGCCAGCGTCGCGCATCCCGCCACACTGGACCCCACGCGACGCGCTGGGCGCCCTGGGCGTCACTGGTGCGCGCAGCGAGTGCGCGGAGATTGCCGATCACATCGCGTGCGCTCACGTCAGTCCTCGAAGGCGATCATAGTCGCACGTGGCGGCGGCCCGTAACGGGCGTACTGCACGATCTTACGGCTGGCCGGCGATCGTCAACTCGATCACTTCGGATCCGTCGATCCGGAACGCCCGCACCGCCGGCGTCGCCGGATCCGCGAGCGACACGATTACGTACACGAAGTGGGCTGAGAACGCATCGGCGATGTCGGATGGGGACGGCCACGCCGGCGATCGCGGGTGGGAATGATACGCGCCGATCACGTCGCGTGGCCCGCCGCGGAGGCGCTTCAGCAGCGCCACGTGTTCGGCGGGGTCGACCAGATAGCGCGTCGTGCCCGGCTCGAGATTGGTGGTGCGGACGTTCTCGTCAACGCGCCACTCGTCTCCCACCAGCAGCCCGCAACACTCGCGCGGCGCGTCGGCGGCGGCGTGGGCGATCATGTCGGCGCGAACAGCCGCGCGGCACGATGATCGTGGCCGGGAGACGGTTCGCGTCCTTCACCGGCGGTCAGACCCGCAGCTCGGCGCGATCGCGATAGTCGTCCAGCGCCTGAGGGTTCGCGATCGCCTCGACGTTCTTGACCGGGCGTCCGTGCACGACGTCGCGGACTGCGAGCTCGACGATCTTGCCGCTGCGGGTTCGGGGAATCTCGCGGACCTGGACGATCCGGGACGGCACGTGCCGTGGCGTGGCGTTCTGCCGGATGCGCTGCCGGATCCGCGCCTCCAGCTCCGGCGTCAGCGACGTGCCCTCCGAGAGCCGCACGAAGAGCACGATCCGCTCGTCGTGCTCCCAGCGCTGCCCGATGACCAGCGACTCGAGCACCTCGGGAACGGCTTCGACCTGCCGGTAGATTTCCGCGGTCCCGATCCGCACGCCGCCCGGATTCAGGACGGCGTCGGAGCGGCCATAGATGACCACCCCGTCGTGCGCGGTGAGCTCGACGTAGTCGCCGTGATGCCACACGCCGGGATAGCGCTCGAAGTAGGCGGCGTGATACTTCACGCCATCCGGGTCGTTCCAGAAGCCGAGCGGCATCGACGGAAACGGCCGCGTGCAGACCAGTTCCCCCTTCTCGCCGCGCACCGGCTTCCCCTCGTCGTCGAATACCTCGACAGCCATGCCGAGGAGCCGGGCCTGACTCTCGCCGCGCCACACCGGTCCCGTGGGGTCGCCGCCGACGAAGCAGCCGATGATGTCCGTCCCCCCCGAAATAGAGGCGAGGTGCACGTCGGCCTTGATTCGTTCGTACACGAAGTCGAAGCTTTCGGGCCCGAGCGGAGACCCGGTCGTGGTGATCGTGCGAACGCTGTCGAGGCGATGCGATACCGCGGGCTCGAGGCCGGCCTTGGCGATGGCATCGATGAACTTCGGCGAGGTCCCGAACAGGGTGACGTGTTCGGCATCCGCGAGGTCGAACAGTGCCGCGGTCCGCGGATGGACCGGAGATCCGTCCCACAGAATCAGCATCGCCTCGGAGGCAAGCGCCGAGATGAGCCAGTTCCACATCATCCAGCCGCAGGTGGTGAAGTAGAAGACTCGATCGCCGCGGCGGATGTCGCAGTGGAGCTGATGCTCTTTCAGGTGCTGGATCAACGTTCCGCCGGCGCCATGCACGATGCACTTGGGGACGCCGGTCGTGCCCGACGAGAACATGATGTAGAGCGGTTGGTCGAACGGGAAACGCTCGTAGCTGAAGCCGTCTGCGGTGCCGGACGCGAGGAACTCATCCCATCGCACGGCGTGCGGGATCGTCTCGAGCGCCGGACGATCCTCGACGTGAGGAACGACGATCACCCGCCGCAGGCCGCGCAGCGCCCGGGCGATCTCGGCGGTGCGGGCCATGGAATCGTGCGACTTGCCGGCATATGCGTAACCGTCGGCGGCAACCAGCACGGTCGGCGCGATCTGGCCGAAGCGGTCGAGCACCCCCTGGACACCGAAATCAGGCGAGCACGACGACCATACGGCGCCGATTGCGGCTGTGCCCAGCGCCGCGACGACGGTCTCAGGGATGTTGGGAAGGTAGCCGGCGACCCGGTCGCCCGGACCGATACCGAGGCGCCGCAGGGCACTCGCGAATTGCTCGACCGCATGACGAAGCGCCGCCGTCGTCAACGATCGCTGCCGCCCCGCCTCGTCATGAAACACGATCGCCGGGGTGTCGTCGTTGCGCCGCAGCAGATTCTCGGCAAAGTTCAAACGGGCGTCGGGAAAGAAGCGCGCTCCAGGCATGCGATCGAGATCGATCGCCACCCGCTCGCCGCGGTCGCCGATGACCCGCGTGAATGTCCAGAGCGCGGGCCAGAAGTCGAGCGGGCGCTCGAGCGAGAACCGGTAGAGCGACGCGTAATCCGTCACCGATGGATCGATGTCGCGCGCGACCTGCGCGATGAAGTGCGTCAGGTTCGCCCGGGCTACCCGGTCCGCTGACGGCGTCCAGAGAGGCTGGTCCACGTCAGACAGAATACTCTTCGGTCTTGTAGGGGGTGAAGCCGCGGCTGGTGTAGTTGGGGATGGCGGCCGGATGATCGAACGAGCACGTGTGCAGCCACACCCGGTCCGGCGCGAAGCTCCAGGCGGTCTCCACCGCCTCGGTCAGCAGGTGCGCGCCCAGGCCGCGGCCGATGAACTCCTCGAACAGACCGAAGTAGGCGATCTCGATGCCGCCCCCGTCGTCCGCCTTCAGCTCGAAGTAACCCGCCGGTGTGCCGCGAACCAGCAGCAGCCAGATGGAGACTGATGGCTGCGCCAGGTGCGCGCGAATCTCGTCGTCCGACCACGAGAGCCTGTCGGTCCAGTTGTAGCGGCGGCCGACCTCGCCGTACAGGAACCGATACAGCGCGGGATAGCACTGCTCGGCACACAGGAGGCGGATCGTGGGGTCAGTGACCCGGGCCGGGCGGAGCCAGCGCGGGTCGCGCATTTCCAGGTACGTTCGCTGCGCGGTCGCCATGTGCCGGTGTAGGACGCGCTAGTCGGGCTGCTCGCGATCCAGCACCCGCTTCCAGCGTCCGGCGGAGTCGAACACCTGCTGGAGCGTGTCGCCGCCCTGGAGATCGTCGCGCACCGCCTGGAGGACGGAGATGAGGTCGTCGAGCGCCGCGCCGACCGCGGGGGCATTCGTGGCGGCGACGTCCCGCCAGATGTCCGCAGGGCTGGCCGCGAGGCGAGTCGTGTCGCGGAGGCCGCGTCCTGCGAGCGCAAGCCCACCCTCCCCCACCCGCTGCCCGACGACGTGCATCAGGGCGCTGGCGGTGATCTGCGGCAGATGGCTGACGTCGGCGAGAAGGCGATCGTGCTCGGCGACGCCAATCCGCCGTGGCGTGGCGCCGACGCCGGTCACGAATGCCTCGAGCCGGCGTAGGTCCGCTTCTGCTCGTGTCCCGTCGGGGGTCACCAGCCACGTGCGCCCCTCGAACAGGTCGGCACGCGCCGCCTCGATTCCTCCGACCGCGGCGCCGGCGAGCGGGTGCCCGCCGATGAAGCGCAGGCGCTCGGGAAGTGCCCTGGCCGCTTCGACGGTGGTGCCTTTCGTGCTGCCGACGTCGGTGACGATCGCGTCACCGGCGATGGTGTGCGCCAATTGGCGCAGCACATCGAGGTTCTGTCGGACGGGTGCGGCGAGGACGACCAGCCCGGCGTCCCCGGCGTCGCGGAGCTCGCTGCTCCCAACGGTGATCGCTTCGAGGCGCTCTGCCTGCGCGAGCACCTCCGGACGGTCGATGCCGACCACCTGGCTGCCAGGCCAGCGCCGGCGAATCGCCAGCCCCAGGGAGCCGCCGATCAGGCCGCAGCCAACGATCGCGACGCGAGGGAAGACGGGAGTACCACCGGACGTCATCGGCTAAGGAGCGGTCCGGTGCGGACGGCGGCTGGTCACGTTGGAGGCGTGCACGTCCGGGCTAGACGCCCCAGCCGCGGCGGGCCAGGGCCTCGAGACAGATGCTGCGGCCGATTGCGGGGGCGATGATCCGCAGCTCCGCCATGAGGCGATCGAACTGTCCGGGGAACAACGACTGCGCGCCGTCGCTGAGCGCGTGATCCGGATCGGTGTGGACCTCGATCAGCAGGCCGTCGGCGCCGGCGGCGACCGCGGCGCGCGCCATCGGGGTGACCTTGTCGCGGCGTCCGGTGCCATGGCTGGGATCGACCAGCACCGGCAGGTGGCTGAGACTCTTGACCACCGGGATGGCCGAGATGTCCAGCGTGTTGCGGGTGTAGCTCTCGAAGGTGCGGATGCCGCGTTCGCACAGCATGACGTTCATGTTGCCGCCGGCCAGGATGTACTCCGCCGACAGCAGCCACTCCTCGATCGTCGCCGAGATGCCGCGCTTCAGCAGCACCGGCATCCGGCTGTGCCCGAGCTCGCGCAGCAGCGTGAAGTTCTGCATGTTGCGCGCGCCAACCTGGAGGATATGGGCATATTTCTCGATCAGCGCGAGCTGGCTGATGTCCATCACCTCGGAGACGAGCTTCATGTTGT
Organism: uncultured Acidobacteriota bacterium; assembly: GCA_963816725.1. Classification (GTDB taxonomy): domain Bacteria; phylum Acidobacteriota; class Vicinamibacteria; order Vicinamibacterales; family 2-12-FULL-66-21; genus CAVSUB01. The sequence continues at coordinate 44,417 of CAWFMC010000002.1, forward strand.
GGCGGTCGGCGGCGTTGCGCAGCATGCGCAGACCTTCCTCGCCGAGCCCCTGGAAGCTATAGGGCGAGCTCCGCGGCTTGAACGCGCCGCCGCGCAGTACCTTCGCGCCGGCGGCACGCACGGCCGCTGCCGTCGCCTCGACCTGTTCCTCTGTCTCGGCCGAGCACGGGCCGGCCATGACGATCACTTCGTCACCCCCGATACGGAGCTCGTCGAGCACGATGACCGTGTTGTCCTGCTTGAAGGTCCGGCTGGCGAGCTTGTAGGGCTCGGTGATCCGCACGACTTCCTGCACGCCGTCGAGGACTTCCAGCAGCCGCGTGTCGAACTGGCGCTGGCCGCCGACGGCTCCGAGCACGGTACGCAGCGCGCCGGTGGAGCGATGCACGTCGAAGCCCATGCTGGTGAGCTGCGCGATGACGCCCTGGACCTGCTCGTCGCTGGCGAGCTCTTTCATGACCACTACCATGATGTCGTCTACCTCGTGAGTGTACCGGATTCGTGCGGGTCGTCTTCCCCGTCGGCGATGCGCTCGAGACGCCGGGCCTCGTCGATGATGCGTTCGAACAACCGCCTGATCGCACCGTCGTCCAGCGGGCCGCGATTGACGCTGGCGACATGGGCCAGGACCTCCGCTTCGCGCGACGGTTGATACAGCTGCACGCCAGCCAGCTTCTTGACGCGGCCGACCTCGAGCGCGCACGCCGCCCGCGCCGACAGGAGCCGCACCAGCTGCTCGTCGAGCTCGTCGATCCGTTTCCGGAGCGCCTCGATGCCGCTTACAGGCTGCTCTTCAGCCACGTCACATACTCGCCGGCGCAGGCCGCGGCGTCGCCGTTGCCGCGCCGGGCAATGGTGTCGACGAGCGCGCTGCCGACGACCGCCGCGTCGGCCGCGCGGCACGCCTCCGCGACGTGCTGCGGACTGGAGATCCCGAAGCCGACCGCGATCGGCAGCGCCGACGAGGCGCGGACGCGGGCGAGGAGCGCGGGCACGTCGTCGGCGAGCTGCGCGCGCATGCCGGTGACGCCGAGCCGCGAGATCACATAGAGGAAGCCGCGTCCGAGCTCACCCGAGCGGCGGATGCGCTCGTCGGTGGTCGTCGGACTCACGAGGAAAATCGGATCCAGCCCGGCATCCACGAGTGGCGCCCGGAGCGGCTCCGCTTCCTCCACCGGGTAATCCAGAATCAGCACGCCATCGACGCCGGCGTCCGCCGCGGCGCGGGCGAACGCGCGTGGCTCCATGCGCAGCACCGGGTTGGCGTAGGTGAAGAGGACGATCGGCGTATCGACGGCGGCGCGCACCTCGCGTACGAGATCCAGCGTCCGTTTGAGCGTCATGCCCGACGCGATAGCGCGCTCGATCGCCCGCTGAATCACCGGTCCGTCCGCGAGGGGATCCGAGAACGGGACACCGATCTCGAGGACGTCAGCGCCGGCTTTCGCCACCGCCGTCACGATCGCCGTCGAGGTCTCGGGATCCGGGTCACCGGCGGTCAGGTAGGCGACCAGCCCGCCCCGGCCTTGCGTTTTGAGCCGCTCGAAGGTCTGCTGCAGCCGCGACATTACGCCTCACCCTTGGTGCGCAGCATCTTCTCCACGCTGGTGACGTCCTTGTCCCCGCGGCCGGAGAGATTGACCAGGAGGATCTGGTCGCGGCGCATGGTCGGGGCGAGCGTGATCGCATACGCGATCGCGTGCGCGGATTCGAGCGCCGGCAGAATGCCTTCCTCCCGACCCAACCGCTGAAACGCCGCCAGCGCCGCATCGTCATCTATCCAGGCGTAGCTCGCTCGGTGAGAGTCGTGCAGCCACGCGTGCTCGGGGCCCACCGCGGCGTAGTCGAGGCCCGCCGAAACGGAGTGCGTCAGCTCGATGTTGCCGTCGTCGTCCTGCAGGACGTACGTGTGAGTGCCCTGGAGCACGCCGGCGCTGCCGCCGGCGAAGCGGGCGGCGTGCTCGCCCGAGCGGATGCCGCGCCCGCCGGCTTCGACGCCAATCAGCTTGACGTCCGGATCACCGATGAACGCGTCGAAGATCCCCATCGCGTTACTGCCGCCGCCGACACAGGCGACGATCGTGTCGGGCAACTCGCCGGTCGCCTCGATGATCTGGCGGCGCGCCTCCTGCCCGATGACCGACTGGAACTCGCGCACCATCAGCGGGTAGGGGTGCGGTCCGAGGACGGAGCCCAGCAGGTAATAACTGTCGGCGATGTTGGCGACCCAGTCGCGCATCGCCTCGTTGATCGCGTCCTTGAGGGTCTTGGCGCCCGAGTCGACGCGTCTCACGGTGGCGCCGAGCAGCTCCATGCGGAAGACGTTGAGCCGTTGCCGCTCCATGTCCTCTGCGCCCATGTAGACGTCGCAGCGGAGGCCGAGCAGGGCGCACACCGTTGCAGTCGCGACGCCGTGCTGGCCGGCGCCGGTCTCGGCGATGACGCGCCTCTTCCCCATTCGCTGCGCGAGCAGGCCCTGCCCGAGCGCGTTGTTGATCTTGTGGGCGCCGGTATGCGCGAGGTCCTCGCGTTTGAGGAAGATCCGGGCGCCGCCGAGCGCCTCGCTCAACCGCCGCGCCTCGTAGACCGGCGTCGGACGGCCGACGTAGTCTCCCAGCAACCCCTGGAGCCGCTCGATAAAGGCGGGGTCGCGGCGAGCATCCATATAGGCCGCCTCGAGCTCCGCCACCGGGGCGACGAGCGTTTCGGGCACGAAGCGGCCGCCGTAGGCGCCGTAATAGCCGCGGGCATCGGGGTCACGTTGAGCGAAAGCAGGGATAGTCATCAGGCTCGGTTCCGATCCACAGGTTTCATTGGCACGTTACGGTCGAGGACGATCGCGCGGGTCGTGTCGTCTCCATCAGTGGCGCGGGCCGCGACGGCGGCGAAGAAGGCCCGCAGTTTCGCCGGATCCTTCACCCCCGGCGACGTCTCGACGCCCGACGACACGTCGACCGCGTAGGGGTGCACGGAGGCTCGGGCGATGGCGACGTTCTCCGGCGTCAAGCCGCCCGAGAGGATGACGCGCCGCATGTGCGCCGCGCGGGCGGCGACCCTCCAGTCGATGGTGCGGCCGGTCCCGCCGCGGCGGATCGGGTCGTGCGCGTCGAGCAGCATGGTCACGCGTTGCGACAGTGCACTTACGGCGTGGGCGGCATCGAAATCAGCCGACACGGCGACAGATTTGATCAGCCGGCGGGCGACCGCTGCGAATGCGGCCGGGTCCTCGTCGCCGTGCAGCTGCACCGCGCTCAACATGGCTGTCGAGGCGACAGATGCGACGTAATCCGGCGTCTGATTGACGAACACGCCCACCGCGGCGACGAAGGGTGGCAGGGCCGCGACAATCGCCCGCACCTGCTCCGGTTCGATGAAACGCGGGCTGCCGGGCCAGCAGACGAAGCCGAGCGCGTCGGCGCCGAGGTCGCACGCGAGCAGCGCGTCCTCCATCCGCGTCACGCCGCAGACCTTGATCCGCGTGGTCATGCGCCCCTCAGTTCCCGGAGCGCCGCACCGGGGTCCGGCTGCGCGATCAACCGCTCGCCGACCAGGAACGCGTGGTAGCCCGCCGCGGCGAGCCGTTCGAGGTCGGCCGGCGTCCGGAGACCGCTCTCGGCCACCGCGATCGTCTCCGCCGGCAGATCGCGAACGACGGCCTCGTGCACCGACGGGTCCACCGACAACGTCCGCAGGTTGCGGCAGTTCACACCGACGATCGTCGCGCCGGCCGCCAGCGCGCGCTTCGCTTCGTCCTGATCGTGGACCTCGACCAGCGCCGCCAGTCCGAGGCTGGCGCATGTCTCGAGCAAGGCTCGCAGTGCCACGTCCGTCAGGGCGGATACGATCAGCAGCGCCGCATCGGCGCCGAGGTCCACGGCCTCGACCAGCTGGTAGTCCGAAACGATGAAGTCCTTGCGGAGGAGTGGAATATCAACCGCCGCCCTGACCGCGGCGAGGTGCGCCGGGGCTCCGTCGAAGAAGGTCGGCTCGGTGAGCACCGAGATCGCCGCAGCTCCGGCGTCCGCGTACGACCGCGCGTGCGTTGCCGCGTCGTAGTCCTGGCGCAGGATGCCCTTGGAAGGCGACCGGCGCTTGCACTCCGCGATGATGCGGGGAAACGGCGATGATGGACGCAAGGCCGCCGCGAAGGCGGCGCCGCCGGCACGACGCTGCAGATGACTCGTCAGCGTCGCCAGCGGTCGCTGCTCTTCGCGGACCTCGACGGCGCGCCGGGTCGCCGCGACGATCGTATCCAGCAGGCCAGCACTCATACGGCGGCTGCTTCCGGGGCGAGATTGGAGAGGCGCACCAGCGTCTGCAACACTGTCGCGGCGCGGCCGCTGTCGATCGCCTCGGCGGCCATCTCGACACCGACAGTCAACGTCGGGGCGTGACCGGCAATGAACAACGATGCGGCGGCGTTCAGCAGCACGATGTCGCGCGGTGCGCCATCACGTCCGGCGAGCACGTCGCGGGCAATGCGCGCGTTATCCGCCACGCTGCCGCCGATCAGCTCCTGTGCCGACGCCTTGCGCAGCCGCACGTCGGAGGGATGGAGATAGAACGTGTTCACCGTGGTACCGCGGCACTCGGAGATCTTCGTGTATCCCGTGGTCGAGATCTCGTCCAGGCCATCCGCGCCGTGGACGACCCAGGCGCGCTCCGAGCCGAGCTGACCCAGCGATCGCGCCACCAGCTCGGTCAGCTCCGGCCGCGGCACGCCGACCAGCTGCCGCGACGCGCCAGCCGGATTCGTCAGCGGCCCGAGCAGATTGAACGCGGTGCGCACGCCCAGCTCTTTGCGCGTCGGCGCGGCGTGGCGCATCGACGGGTGGAACGTCGGAGCCAGAAAGAACGCGATCCCGCCTTCATCGAGGCAGCGCTCGACGATCGAGGGCGGCGCGGCGATCTGGACACCGAGTGCCTCGAACAGGTCGGCGCTGCCGCACGTGCTCGAGACCGAGCGATTCCCATGCTTGGCGACCCGGACGCCGCAGGCCGCGACGACGACCGCCGCGACGGTGGACACGTTGAAGGTGTGGGACCGGTCCCCCCCGGTGCCGCAGGTATCGAACACCGGCGCGAACGCCCTGGACAGCGGGGTGGCGCGGCAGCGCATGGTCTGCGCCAGGCCGACGATCTCAGCCGGCCGCTCCCCCTTCATCACGAGCGCGATCAGGAAGCCGGCAATTTGCGCTGGTGCGGCCCGGCCGTCCATGATCTCGCCCATTGCCGCGGACGCCTCCGCCACGGTGAGGTCTTCGCGGCGCTGCAGCTTCTCGATGAGCGCGGAGAACATCACAAATCCAGGAAGTTTCTGAGCAACTGATGGCCCGCGCCGGTCAGCACCGACTCGGGATGGAACTGCACGCCGTGAACCGGCAGGGTGCGATGGCGCACCGCCATGATCGTACCGTCTTCCGCCCGGCCACACACTTCGAGGTCGTCTGGTGGCGGATCGGCGATCACGAGCGAGTGGTAGCGCCCCGCGGCGAGCGGGGTCGCGACGCCTTTGAAGATGCCCTCACCGTCGTGCTCGACCGACGACACCTTGCCGTGCATCGGCACCGGGGCCCGCACGACGCTGCCGCCGAAGGCGAGGCCGATGCCCTGATGACCGAGGCAGACGCCGAGCACCGGCGTGGTCTGTCCGAGCTCGCGAATAAGCGCCACCGAGATGCCGGCATCCTCCGGCCGGCCCGGGCCGGGCGAGATGACGATGCGCTGCGGCCGCAGCTCGCGCACCTCGTCGAGCGTGATCTCGTCGTTGCGGCGCACCAGCGGCGGCGCCCCCAGCTCGCCGAGATATTGCGCGAGGTTGAAGGTGAACGAGTCGTAGTTGTCGAGCAGGAGAATCACAGGCCCGCTTCCGCCATGGCGAGCGCCTGCATCAGCGCCCGCGCTTTGTCCTTGGTTTCCTGATATTCCGCGGCCGGATTTGAATCGGCGACGATCCCAGCACCGGCCTGGACCCGCGCGACCCCGTTCCGGATGGTGATCGTGCGGATCGTGATGCAGAAGTCCAGGTTGCCGGCGAAATCGATGTACCCCACCGCGCCGGCGTAGATGTCCCGGCGAGTCGGTTCGAGGCCGGCGAGGATCTGCATTGCCTTGATCTTCGGCGCGCCCGACACAGTGCCAGCCGGGAAGCACGCCACCAGCGCGTCGAGGTGATCGCGGTCCTCCGCCAGCTTGCCGTCCACCGTCGACACGAGGTGCATGACGTGCGAGTAACGCTCCAGTGCCATGTACTGCGGCACGCGCACCGACCCGAACGCGCAGACCCGCCCGAGATCGTTGCGCCCGAGATCCACCAGCATGACGTGCTCGGCGCGTTCCTTCTCGTTGCGCTTCAGCTCCTCCGCCATGCGGAGGTCCTCGTCCTCGTTGGTGCCGCGCGGGCGCGTGCCGGCAATGGGGTGGGTCTCGGCCCGCCGGCCCTCGACGCGCACCAGCATCTCGGGGGAGGAGCCGACGATCGCCAGGCCGTTCATCCGCATGAAATACATGTACGGCGACGGATTCACGTGCCGCAGCGCGCGATAAATCGTGAACGGATCCGCTGTGACCTTCGTCTCGAACCGTTGCGACAGCACCGCCTGGTAGATGTCCCCGGCGGCGATGTGCTCTTTGATCGTGCGGACGCCACCCTCGTACTCCTCACGGGTCTGGTTGGCGTCGAACTCGGGGGCCGGCCGGGTCTCGCGCGCCGGCTGCGAGAGGCTGCGCTCGAGCTCACGCTCGAGGAACTGAATCTTGGCGCAGGCGAACTGGTAGAGCGCCTCGAGATCCTCGTCGGGGGTGATCCGCGCATTGGCGACGATCAGGATCCGGTGCTTGACGTGATCGAAGGCCAGCACCGTGTCGCAGAGCATGAACCCGGCTTCGTCTTCATCCTCGTCGCGCCCGGACAGCCCGCGCTCGTCCCACGTCTTCCTCAGCGCCGGTTCGAACTCGGGTGCGGCATCGTAGCCAATGAAGCCGACCGCCCCGCCGGTAAAGCGCGGCAGGCCCGGCACGAAGGGTGACCGGAACTCGGCCATCAGCCGCCGCAGCGCCGGCACGAACGCCTCGCCCGTCTCACTCGTCGTTCCGGATCGTTCGATCGTGGTCTTGCCGCGGCGGGACCGCAGGACGAGGAACGGATCCTTCCCCAGGAACGAGTAGCGCGCGACCTGCTCGCCGCCTTCGACGCTCTCGAACAGGAAGGCGTAGTCGGAGTGTTCCGCGATCTTCAGGAAGGCCGAGACCGGCGTCAGCAGGTCGGCCATGATCTCCTTGACCACGGGCACGAACGTGCCGCGCCGGGTCAGCTCCACGAACTCGTCGAATGTCGTCTGCTTCATAACACCTGCGCCGCGTCGGGACGCGGCTGACGGTCGGCCACCGAGCGGGCCGCGGAGGAAAAGAGGCCCTTGGCCGGGCGCTGGCCAGTCCACAACTCGAATTGCCGTTCGGCCTGCGCGATCAGCATGTCCAGACCGCCGATGGTCCGGCAGCCCGCGGCGCGCGCGTCAACCAGCAGACGGGTGTGCTCGGGCTCGTACACGAGGTCGTAGACGATGCGGCCGTCGAGCGGTGCGTGGCCCATCGGGCTCTCCGTCGCCGCGGCCGGGCCAGCCGGGATGGCGTTGATCAACACGTCCCACGACTTCGCCGGCGGCGGAAACGCGACGACCCGTCCGCCCGCCAGTTCCGCGATTTCCCGCGCCGCGTCGTCGCGCCGCGCGGAGATCAGGAGGTCGGCGCCGCTGTCCGCGAGAGCGATCGCCACCGCCCGGGCGGCGCCGCCGCCACCGAGGACGCACGTTCGGTTGCCGCGCAGCGGCACGCCGGCCAGTGGCGCCAGAAATCCCTCGACATCCGTGTTGTCGCCAATCCAGCGGCCGTTCCTGACGACGATGGTGTTGATCGCGCCCACGCGGCGGGCCACGTCGGTCAGCTCGTCGACGAATGGCATGAGCGTGACCTTGAACGGCGCCGTGATGCTGATGCCCTTGAAGTCGAGCGCGCGCATGAAGGCCGCGATATCCGCGGCGTCCGCCGCTTCGAGCGGCAGGTAGACAGCGTTCAGGCCGAGCGCCGCAAAGCCGGCGTTGTGCATGATGGGCGAGCGCGAGTGCATGACCGGATTCCCGGTCACCCCGTAGAGGGTTGCGTCCGGGCGGATGCGCCGGAAGTGCAGGTGGCGGAGCATGCGGTCGGCGGAGAGCTGTCCCGGGGCGACGCCATCGCCGGCGAACGTCCAGCGGTTCCGAAGCCGCGCGGCCAGCACCCGCGACGCGACGCCCGCGGCCCCCATCGCCAGCAGGACATGCGGCTCGTCGTCTTGTTGGCCGAGCTCGAGGAGCGGCAGCATGTCGGTGAGCCGATCGACCGCGACGGCCAACTTGGCCACTTCTGCGCCGAGCCCGCGTAAATGCCGGTAGGCCGACTCAACCTCGCGCGGTGGCGCGTCGAACTGATGGCGGGACACGACGATGCCGCGGCCGCGCCGGGCCGCGATGAGGTCGGCCGCGAAGCCCGCGGCCGCCTCGACGTCCACGTACTCCGCTCCGGCCTGCATCGCCTGCTCGAGGATTCGGCGCCGCTCTTCTTCACTGCCGCTGAACCGGCCGCCTTCCCAGGCGGCGCGGCAGGTCAGGATTACCGGCCCCTTTCGTCCCGCCAGCGCCGCGGCGACGTCCGGACGGTCCGCGTGGTCCAGCCGCATCTCCACGAGGTCCGCGCCACCAGTAGCAAACGCGTCGTCGCGCGCCCTGCACAGCTCGGCCATCGTGGGGGCGGCGGCGGTGACACACAACAGAGGGTTCATCAGGGCACGTGAGACGAAAACTGCCGTAAACGAAAAAAGCCTCCTCAGCCGGCTGGCTGGGAGGCTTCCTTGAAAGCGACCTGCGTCGGTGCAGGCTAGCTTAGGCGCTCCCCAGCAGACGCGTACCACCACCAATAGGACGACGAGGTCCCGCGGAGGCCGGCAAGCGAACGGCTGAAGAGAGGCGTCAAGACCCGGGAAGGCTACCACCTTTCCCCTTGACCCGCAAGCACCCGGGTTCGTATAACTGAAGTTGCGCCCGCGGTTTCCCTGAATTTCCACATGAAGATACGAACCGTTGCGGCAGCCTTCGGGCTGGCCGCCCTGCTCGGCGTTTCTCTTCCCGCGACCAGCCCGCTCATGCCCGTGTCGGAGATCAAGCCCGGCATGGAAGGGGTCGGCCGCACGGTGTTCACGGGCAACGACCTCCAGGAATTCAAGGTCCACATTCTGGGTGTCCTCCGCAACATCCAGGGCCCGAAACGCGATCTGATTCTGGCCCGCCTCGAAGGGGCCGGCCTCGCCGAGTCGGGTGTGGCCCAGGGCATGAGCGGCAGCCCCGTTTACATCGACGGCCGTCTGATCGGTGCGGTCTCTTACTCGATCGGATCGTTCTCGAAGGAGCCGATTGCGGGGATCACGCCGATCGCCGAGATGAAGGACGCCACCGTCCCGCCGCGCCGCCCTGTGTCCACCCAGGCGCGGCTCGAGCTGCCGGTCTCGCTCGAGCAGATGACCTCGGCGTTGACCGCCGCCTATGCCCGCATCGCGCCGTTCAGCGAGCGTCCGGCCGACGTGCAGTCGATTGGCCTCCCCGCGTCGGCCGGATCGCAGATCGGCGCCATGCTGCGGCCGATTGCCACGCCGCTGGCGCTGAGCGGGTTCGAGCCGGCCACGGTGGACCTGATCGCCGGGACCTTCAAGAACGCGGGCTTCGTGCCGATGGTGACGGGCGGGTCGGGCGATCAATCACAGGCCTCGACTGCTCCGCTGCGTGAAGGAGACGCCATCGGCGTGTCGCTCGTCGGCGGTGATCTCGAGATGGGCGCGACCGGCACCATCACCCACATCGATGGCGATCGGGTGTACGCCTTCGGCCATCCGTTCTACAACCTCGGGCCGGCCGAGTTCCCGCTCACCCGGGCCTACGTCTACACCGTCCTGCCCAGCCTGATGACATCGTTCAAGATCTCGACGCTCGGCGCGATCGTCGGGACGATGCAGCAGGATCGCGCGACGGCGATTGCCGGCACGCTCGGCCGGACGCCGCGGCTCATTCCGATGAAGGTCACGCTCGAGCGCGCCGGCGCCGGCACCGCGCCGCGCACGATGACGTTCCAGCTCGTGAACGATCAGATGTTCACGCCGCTTCTCGCCTACGTGACGATGTACAACACGCTCGGCGCGTACGAACGGCAGTTCGGCGCCGCGACGTTCAGCATTCAGAGCCGCGCCCGCGTCACGGGCCACGGCGACCTCTCCGTAGACGATGTGTTCACCGGCGAGAGCCCGATGCTGGGCGCATCAACCGCGGTGGCCGGGCCGCTGACGATGCTGCTGGCGAACGATGTGGAACCAGTGACGCTCGACGGGCTGGACATCAAGGTCACCACGTCCGAGGTGCCGCGCAGCGCCACGATCGAGCGCGTGTGGCTCGACGAGGTCCGTCCCCGTCCCGGCCGGACGATCCCGCTCAAGGTGCTGACCCGCAGTTATCGCGGCGAGGAGAAGATCTCGACCGTGCCGATCCAGATTCCAGCCAGCGCGTCCGGCGAGCTCTCGATCATGGTCACTGACGGACGTCAGCTGAACACCATCGAGCAGCGCGAGCTGCGCCGCTCGCTCCAGCCGCAGAGCGTCGCCCAGCTGATGAAAGTGCTCAACGAGACCCGCCGCAACAACCGTATCTACGTCCGCCTCCTCACCGGCACGCCCGGCGCCGTCGTCAAGGGCGAAGCCATGACCGCGCTCCCGCCCTCCGTGCTGTCCGTGCTGGAAAGCGATCGCAACGGCGGCAGCTTCTCCCCTATCCGCAGCGCCACTGTCGGCGAATGGGAGGTCCCGATGGACTCGGCGATCTCCGGATCGCGGCTGTTGACGATCGATGTGGATAAATAGGGTTCGACAGGTTCGACAGGTTCGGGGGTTCGACAGGTGCGGGTTCTCGCCCATGTATCAGCGAGTGTTCCGCGTTCGAAGCGGGTCGCCTCCCTGAAGGCGCGGCGACGGTCAGCAACCCGAACCCAACCCGCACGGTTCAGCTCAGAACCGGCGAACCCATAGAACCCGCACCTGTCGAACCTCCCGAACCATGCGAACCTTTCGAACCGTTTCCGCCCTCATGGCCGCGCTCAGCGCGTCGGCCATCCTTCTAGCGGCCACTCCCACCTTCTGGACCGTCGCCACGCAGTCGGCGTTCCTCAAAGGCGACGTCGAGGACCTGTCGATCGACAGTGACGGGCGCGTGTTCCTCGGTCCCGCGGCCGCGGTCCTGGCCGAGACCGCGGCGCCGTTCCTGTGGACCGTAGTAGCGCTGCCCGACGGGTCGATCGTCACGGGCTCGGGCAATGAGGGCAAGGTGCTGAAGGTCGGGCGCGACGGCAAGATGTCGACGCTGTTCGACGCCGCCGAGCTCGAGGTCCACGCCATTGCTCCGGCGCCGGGCGGCGCGCTCTATGTGGCAACCTCGCCCGACGGGAAGATCTACCACGTCGCAGCCGACGGCACCTCGAAGGTCTTCTTCGATCCCGACGACAAATACATCTGGGCACTCGCGGTCGACAAGAGCGGCAACGTGTTCGCCGCTACCGGCGACAAGGGCGTGATTTACAAGATCACGCCGGGTGGCAACGGCACGGTGTTCTACAAGACCAACACCACCAACGTCGTGTCGCTCGCGTTCGCGCCGTCCGGCGACCTGATTGCGGGCACCGAGTCGCCCGGCCGGCTGTTCAAGCTGGACGCGACGGGCAAGCCGTTCGTGCTGCTCGACTCGCCGTACCGTGAGATCCACAGCATCCGGGTGGCGGCGGACGGCACCATCTACGCCGCCGCGATGAACGGCGCCGGCGCCGACCGGCCGGTCGAGCGCGCGCCGAGTTCCGAACCCGATCGTCCCCCGGTTGCCAGCGTCTCGACCGAGATCACGGCGGTGGGCGTGGTCGACACACCTCCCGCGCAGACCCCGGCCACTTCCACATCACGGCCGCGGACCGGCGGCCGCGGCGCGATCTATCGCGTGCGGCCCGACGGTTTCTGGGATCCGCTCTGGGAAACCGGCGAGGACACGCCGTACGACCTGATCGTCGAGCCTTCGGGGACGGTGCTGGTCGGCACCGGCACCTCCGGCAAGATCTTCCGCATCAGCGGCGATCCGGCCCGGGCGACGCTCGTGACGCGGGCGGGCGCCCGGCAGGTGACCGCGCTGCTGCGCGAGCCGTCGGGGCGGATCATCGGCGCAACCAGCAACCCGGGCAAGCTCGTGGCGCTCGGCGCGGAGCCGGCGAAGCGCGGCACCTACGACTCCGACGTGCGCGACGCCGGGACCACCGCGACGTGGGGCGTGATTCGCTGGCGCGCCGCCGGCCGTCCCGGTCAGGTCCAGATCACCACTCGCACCGGCAATACCGCCACGCCCGACGAGACCTGGAGCCCATGGTCGAAGCCGTACGCCAACGCCGACGGCCAGCAGGTGGTCAGCCCGAATGCGCGCTACCTGCAGTGGCGCGCGGTACTCAGTGGCGACGGCGGCGGCTCGCCGGCCCTGACCTCCGTCACCACGGCGTATCTGCCGCGCAACCTCCGTCCCGAAGTTCTCTCCATCACCGTGCACCCGCCGGGCACTGTCTTCCAGCGGCCGTTCTCGACCGGCGAGCTCGAGATTGCCGGCTACGAGGACAACACATCCGACAATCGCCCGCTGACGCAGACGCCTCCGCCGCCGGCCGGCAGCGCGACCAGTCCGGCGGCCCCCTCGCTGGGGCGGCGCATCTATCAGAAAGGCCTGCAGACCTTCGTCTGGAAGGCTGATGACGGGAACGACGACCGGCTGCAGTTCGACGTGCTGTATCGAGCCGAGGGGGACACGACCTGGAAGGTGCTCAAGCGCGGGCTCTGGGATCCGATCGTCGTCTGGGACACGACGTCCGTGCCGGACGGCACCTATCTCGTGAAGGTCGCCGCCTCGGACGCCGCCTCGAACTCCCCCGACACCGCGTTGGTCGGCGAGATGGAGAGCCTGACCTTCGACGTCGACAACGCGCCGCCGGCGATCGAGCTGGGCACCTCGTCACGAACCGGCACGCGCGTGTCGCTGCCGTTCGTCGTCCGCGATACGCAGTCGGCCGTGCAGCGCGTCGAGTACTCGCTGGATGCCAGCCGCTGGCGAATCATCTATCCCAAGGACGGGATTCCCGACTCGCGGCGCGAGGAGTTCGAGGTGACGCTGACCGACGTCGAGGCCGGCCGCAACGTGATCATCCGGGCCACAGACGCGATGAACAACGTGGCGACGGCGGTGGCGATGGTGCGGTGAGATCTTCCCGAGTCGGTTCGACAGGTTCGAAAGGTTCGACAGTTCGAACGGTGCTGGTTCCACGGTTCGACAGGTTGGTCGAGGTTCCGGAGGGGACTCGCGGCATCAGTCACGGCACCGTGCGACAGCCTCGAGCGATGCCCGCGACCGCGACGTACAAAGAAACGGCCGGCAAACGCCGGCCCGTTCAGCACGATCGCAACCAATCTGGGTCCCGGTCCCCGGCGCGCGCGCCGGGCGTCAGTCCCGCTCGCCTAGCTGCTGATCTTCCCCTTGACCGTGGTGTGCGCGAGCAGCCACACCAGATTGACGGCGACGGGACCGCCGCCGCCCTGCGCCGGCTGCAGCTTGGCGCGCGACATCGCCTCCAGGATGGTGGCGTAGTCCTGGTTGTCTTCGTTGCCGAGCAGCGACACGCCCTGGATGCGTCCTTCGCGGCTGACGGTGACCGACAACGGCAGGACCGCTTCGTCACGCGAGGCGCTCCCGGCCAGCGTGGCCTGGATGATGTCGTCGCCCGGGACCGTGCTCGGCACGCTGATGAAGCCGTCGAGCCGGGCCGGATTCAGATCGGAGCCGAGCGGTGCGCTCATAACCGCGATCACCGCCGCCAGCGAGTCGCCGCGCTCGGGTGACGCGAACTGCAGCATGCTGAGCACGACACCACCGCAGATCAGGGTGGCCGCGGTCGACGCGAGCCCGATCCACACCAGGTGCATGTCCTCGAACAGGCGGCGCGACTTCGCGCCGAGCGACTCGTGCTGCTCGGCCCGCATCCGGCTCATCACGTTGGACTGGAGGCCCGTCCAGTCGCCGGCCGGGGCCGGTGCCGCGGCGCCGCGGACGCCGTCGCCGATCAGCCGCAGCACGCGCAGTTCGCGCGCGCACGGCGGGCAGGTCTGCACGTGCGTTTCGATGGCGATCATCTCCGCGACTGCCAGCTCGCGATCGTGGAACGCCTCCAGCCGCCGGGCCACCGCCGCGCAGGTCAGGAGGTTCATATCTGCCTCAGTTGTGCCCGCAGGCTCTCGCGGGCGCGGGCCAGCCGCGACTTGACGGTCCCGACGGCCACGCCCAGCGAGAAGCCGATTTCCTCATAGCTCAGTCCGTCGATCTCGCGCAGCACCAGCGCCGTCTTCTGGTCGAACGGCAGATGATCCAGCGCCGCGCTGATCTGTCCGGCCAGCAGCTTCTGCCCGAACATGCGCTCCGGCGAAGACCCGTTGTTCTGCTCGGGCGGATCGCCATGATCGCGGATGTGTTCGTCGAGCGATACCTGCTGCGCCCGATGCCGTCGTCGCCACCAGCGCTGCCGGTTCCGGGCCTGATTGACGACGATGCGGAAGATCCAGGTGCGGAGGGCCGACTGGCCGCGGAAGGTGTGAATGGTGCGGAAGACCCGCAGGAAGACTTCCTGTGAGAGATCGAGCGCCTCGTTGTGATCGCCCAGCAAGTTGAACGACAGCTGGTAGACCATCCGTTGGTGCTCGTTGACCAGATCCGCGCACGCGTCTTCGTCGTGGGCTGCGCACCGCTGGATCAGGAGCGCTTCACGATCGCCGACTTCAGACCAGGTAATCGCTCGAACAGGCTTCACGGAGAGACCTTCCGGCATCTTACCACCCGCCAGCGGGACCGATCACCGCCGTCCTGCCGAATTAGAACCCGCCGGCGGCCGAAAGTTCCCCGTCCCTGAACGCCTCTGGTACCATGCCGGCGTGAAGCGGATCCTCCTGGTCGTGCTGCTCCTGGCCGGCAGCCTGGCCGCGGCGTACGGCGTCTTCGAGACGCGCCGGGAGCGGACCTACCGCCGCCTCATCGATCAGGGCGAGCTGGCGCTCGCCGCCGACAACGCCGCGGCCGCCATCGAGAGCTTCAGCGGCGCGGTGGCGCTCAAGCCCGACTCCATGCTGGGGTATCTCCGGCGCGGCGAGGCCTACCGCCTGCGGCACGAGCTCGATGCCGCACTCAAGGATCTGCTCCAGGCGTCCGAGCTGGATCCGACCGCCCTCCGGCCGCTCGAGCTCCTCGGCGACGTCAACGGCGCGCTGCTCCGCTACGACCGGGCCGCGGCGCGCTATCAGGCCTATCTCGCCATCGACGATCAGTCCCCTCGCGTGCTGTACAAGCTCGGGGTGGTCCGCTACCGGGCGGGTCAGCCGGCGGACGGCGTGCCGGTGCTGCGCAAGGCGCTCGCTCTCGATCCGCGCTTCGCCGAGGCGCATTACGTGCTCGGGCTCTGCCTCGCTGACGTGCGCCAGTACACCGACGCCGAAGCGGCCCTCAAGCGCGCCATCGATCTCTCTCCCACGCTCCTTCCCGCTCGCGAGGAACTCGCCGAGCAGTACGGACGTCTCGGCCGCAGCGACGAGCGCCTGACCCAGCTCGAAGCACTGGTCGCGCTCGATCCCGGACCCGCCCGCAGCATCGAGCTCGGGCTCGCCTACTCGCGCGCCGGCATGACCGATCGGGCCGTCTCGACGCTGCGCCAGGCCAGCGAGCGCTATCACGACGCCGCCGGCGTCGACGTCGCGCTCGGTCGGGTGTGGCTGGAGGCCGCGCAGCTGCACGGCGATCGCATCGCGCTCGCCAAGGCCCTCGAGGCACTCGAGGGTGCGGTCGGATCGGACGACAGCAGCGAGGCGCTGACCCTGTTCGGGCGCGCCCTTCTGCTCGCCTCGGATCAGGAGCTCGCCGAGCGGATGCTCCAGGACGCGACCACCAGGGAACCGGTGGACCCGACGGCGTTCTTCTACCTTGCCGATGCCGCGGAACGGTGCGAGCACCCCAAGGTCGCGCGCCAGGCGCTGGTCGATTACCGCACCCTGACCGGCGAGGAGCGCGACGCGCGGCGACGGGTCGCGATGGCCGAACGCATCGGCGCGCTGTCCATGCGCGCCCAGGACGCGCCGGCGGCGGTGACCTGGTTCACGCGCGCGCTCGATGCGGGCGGTCCTGACACCGTCATCCTCGTCCACCTGGCGCAGGCGCAGATCGCTGCCGGTGATCCGGACGCGGCCCGGCAGACCGTCGCCAGGGCGCTCGAGCACGAGCCGCAGAACGCCGCCGCGCGCGCCCTCGCGCGTCAGCTCCGCTGAGCCTCAGCGCGCCAGCTTCGGGTCGACCCGATCCCGCAGCCCATCTCCCAGAAAGTTGAACCCCAGCACCAGGACCGCGATCGCGATGCCCGGCACGACGGTGAGGTGTGGCGCGTCGAACAAGTGCGACCGGCCGGCATCCAGCATCGTGCCCCAGCTGGGAGTCGGTGGCTGGACGCCGAGTCCGAGGAAGCTGAGCGAGGCTTCGGCGATGATCGCCCCGGCCATGCCCAGGGTGGCCTGCACCACCACCGCCGGGAGCGCCGACGGCAGGACATGGCGAATCACGATGCGCGCGGGGCCGGCGCCGAGAGCCCGGGCGGCCTGGACGAAGTCGAGCTCACGCGTGCGCAGGGCTTGGCCCCGTACGAGCCGCGCGTAGCCGACCCACCCGATCACCGACAGCGCCATCACGACGTGGCTCAAGCTCGGACCGAGAACCGCGACCAGCGCAATCGCCAGCAGAATTCCCGGAAACGCCATCAACACATCCACCACCCGGCTAATCACATCGTCCACGCGACCGCCGAAGTAGCCGGCGATCGATCCGAGCAGCATGCCAATCGTCGAGGACACCGACACGACCGCCAGACCGACCAGCAGCGAGATGCGCGCGCCGGACAGCAGTCGCGCCAGGATGTCGCGCCCGAGCTCGTCGAGCCCGAACGGATGCGACAGGCTCGGTGGCTCGAGCCGCCGCGACAGCTCCTGCCCGGCCGGGTCGTACGGCGAGATCGCCGGACCCACGAGCGCCGCCACGATCGCCAGGGACACGATGACGAGGCCGACCTTGATCATCATCGGGCAATCACTCGAAGCGAATCCGCGGGTCCAGCCACCCGTAGGCCAGGTCGGTCACGAGGTTGACGAAGACGTACGTGATCGAAATGAACAGGATGCAGCCCTGGACCAGCGGATAGTCGCGGAAACTGATCGCCTGGATCAGCAGCCGCCCGACGCCCGGCCAGGCGAAAATGGTCTCCGTGATGATCGTCCCGGTCAGCACCGCGCCGAACTGGAGGCCCACAATCGTGACAATCGGAATAAGACTGTTGCGGAAGGCGTGTCGGACGACGGCGCGGGTGCGGGAGAGGCCGCGGGCGCGTGCCGCGAGGACGTAGAGCTCGCGCAACTCTTCGAGCACGCTCGCCCGCGTCATGCGCGCGAGAATCGCCGCCAGCGCGGCCCCGAGCGTCACGGACGGCAGCACGAGATTGGCCAGCGTGCCGGTGCCCGCGACCGGCAGCCATCCGAGCCGCACGGAAAACAGAATCGCCAGCAGCGGTCCAAGCCAGAAATTCGGCATCGAAATCCCCGCCAGCGCCGTCGTCATGGCCAGGTGATCGATGAGGGTGGCGCGGAAGACCGCCGCCAGGATGCCGAGGGGCAGCGCGACAACGAGCGCGACGCTCATCGCGGCGAGGGCCAGCTGCAGAGTGCGATAGAGCCGTGCGGAAATCTCCCGAGTGACCGGCGTGCCATAGCGGAACGACGTGCCGAGATCGCCGCGGACGACGCCGCTCAGGAACGAGGCGTATTGGGTCAGGAGCGGCCGGTCGAGCCCGAGGGTGTGGCGCAGGGCGGTGACTTCGCCGGGCGACGCACCTTCGCCCAGCATCGATTGGGCCGGATCCCCGGGGACGAGGTGGATCAGCGCGAACACGAGGGTGGCGACCCCGAGGAGCACCGGAATCGTCAACAGCAGACGGCGAATGAGGTACCGGAGCATGCAGCGGGATGTGCGGCGGCCGCGCCGGCCCGCCGGCGCGCGCCTCGCATCTTACCCCGACCGCTCGTCGCGGACGCCTCGTGCTCACGCCGCGGGGCCCTCGGGTGCATCGAGATCGAGCCGGCGCAGCATCTTGGCGAGACCTTGTCGCGACACGCCAAGCGCGCGCGCGGCGCGGGACCTCGCGCCGCCGGCGCGCGCCAGCGCGGCCCGGACGTAGCGGCGCTCGAAGTCGGCCCGCGCCGCCTCGAACGTGACGGGCTCCGTCCCGGCGCAGCGGGCCACCTGCCGCGGGAGAATGCCGGGTGTGATCCGGCCGCGGCGCGGGCCATGGACGGCGAGCGAGGCGACAGCGTTCTGCAGCTCGCGGACGTTGCCGGGCCAGTCGTAGCGCGTGAGCGCCGCGACGGTCTCCGGCGCGAGGGTCGCGCGGGAGCCGACCCGCGCCGCGGCATCCTCCCAGAAGTGAGCGACCAGCGCGGGGATGTCGGTCGCGCGCTCGCGCAGGGGTGGCACCGCGATGCGGATGACGTCGAGGCGGAAGCGCAGGTCGGCCCTGAAGCGCCCGGCGGCCACTTCCGATTCGAGGCACCGGTTGGTGGCCGCAACCACACGCGTGTCGACGCGCCGCGGCAGGTTCTCGCCGACCCGGCGGACCTCGCCGTCCTGCAGGACGCGGAGCAGCTTGGCTTGCGCCCGGGCCGTGAGCTCCCCCACTTCGTCGAGGAAGAGCGTGCCACCGTCAGCTTCTTCGAACAGCCCGGCCCGCTCGCTGGTGGCGCCGGTGAACGCCCCGCGCGTGTGGCCGAAGAGCTCGGCCTCGAGCAGGTCGTCAGAGATCGCGGCACAGTTGATCGTGCACAGCCGCCGGTGCCGCCGTGGGCCCAGCCGGTGGATCGCGCGGGCGACGAGCTCCTTGCCGCTGCCGCTTTCACCGAGCACCAGCACCGGGAACGGCGCGCGCGCGGCGCTCAGGATCGCGCGGCGCAGATCACCAGCCGGTGGGCTCGTGCCGAGCAGGTTCTCCCAGGTCGCATCGGGAGCTGCCGCAGGAGCGCGGTCGGCCAGCCCGCGCAGGCTCGCGGCGGCAGCGAGCGCGGCAGCCTGACACGCGGCACTGGCGCGCTCGAGATCGAGCGTCGCGCCGGCAGACCACCGGCACCCCAGTGCGCCGATGGTCTCGCCGCCGAAGCGGATAGGGGCGGCACACTCCGCTGGCGCGGCCTCGGAACTTGCCGGCGTACCTGAGGTGAGGCAGCGCATCACCGCGACAGCATCCCCCGGCCACGGGCGGCCGGAGCGAACCACCGGCTTGCCGTCCGGGGCGCTGACGATGGCCACGGTGGCCGCGCGCAGCCGCGGCAGGAGCGCGTCCGCGATCGCCTGCAAGGCGGCGCAGTCGTCAGCGGCAGCGTGAGTGGATTCGAGCAGATCGCGCAACTCGGCGAGCGCGCGGTCCGGCGCAGAGATGAATGAGCTCTGCCGCTCTTGGCGGGCGTTGCAGGCGCGATCGATGGCCCGCCGCAGGAGGGCCGGCAGCGGTCGCCGGGCCGTCGCGCGCAACTGCGCCGAGACTCTGACGGCGTCCTCGCCTTCTTTCCCGGGCGCCAGCAGCGCCAGGCGGATCCGGACGGCAACCAGCGGCAGGTGCGCTCGTGCCGACGAGTCGAGTCCCTCGTGCGCAGCCGCCCGCGCGCCTTCCCGGTCGCCCAGCGCGCCGCGCGCAAGCGTCAAGGCTCGTGACGCGACGGCGTGACTCCGCGGACATCCCGAGATCCGCGCCAGCGCGAGCGCTTCTGCCGCCGCGTGACCGGCGTCGGCGATCGCTCCCTCCGCCAACGCAATCCGGGTAACCAGGGCCCAGTCGTCCACGCCACGCTCGTTCGTTGCCTCGCGGTGTACCAGAGCCGCGGCCTCCGCCGAACGGCCGTGCCACAACAGGCA
The DNA here is from genome assembly GCA_963816725.1 of uncultured Acidobacteriota bacterium. Taxonomy (GTDB): domain Bacteria; phylum Acidobacteriota; class Vicinamibacteria; order Vicinamibacterales; family 2-12-FULL-66-21; genus CAVSUB01. The sequence goes on from CAWFMC010000002.1 coordinate 64,537, forward strand.
CCGCGCGAGCGCGCGTCGAGCGTCCCAGTCCACGGCGGTGTCGTCCGCCAGCAGCGCCGCGGCTCGCGCCGAGCGCAACACCGACTCGGCTTGCTCGAGGCGGTCCTCGTCGGTCCACGTCACGCCGATCCCGATCGCCGCCCGCACTCTCAATCCGTCGTCATTCGCCAGCGTCTGCGCCTGCTCGAAGTGGCGAAGGGCGTCCTGGCTGTGCCCGCGATCCCGGCATGCCCATCCGCGAGCCAGTGCGCAGCGCGCGGCCGTCCGCACGTCGCCGCGTGCGGCCAGGACTCGTGTCGCGCGGTCCAGGAGCCGGTCGGCCGCGGCGTGGCGCCCGTGTGCGAAGAGTTGCGCGGCGCGATTCGGAGCGCCCTGGAGCCGCCGCCCCACACGGCCCGCCGGAAGCGGCGCCACTGCTGCCGGCGCGCCGACGATGTATTGCGGCGTCGTTTCGTGGACGGCGGGCGGCGCGACTGGCCGGTCCGCGAAGTGCAGCGCCCGAAGCCGCTCCACCAGCGCACCCGGGCGCCCGTCCGCATCACGGATCCCCTCACCAAGCTCTGTCATCGTCGGTCCCTCGTGTCGATCGATGTAGACCATGGCCCGCAGGGCGTGGCCACCCATGCGCTCGATTCGCACCGCGCCCGCGTCGGCGCTCTCGCGTCGCCCGAATGTCAGCAGGACGTGCCGTCGCGTGCTGGCGGCCCCGAGCCGGACCACCGCGGCGATTGCGGCGGCCGCATGCGGGCGATCGACGAACAGCGCGACGTGGCGCGAGGCCAGAGTCGTGACCAGCCACGGACGCGTCTCGAGCACGCCCGGCGTGACCGGCACGAACCCGGCCAGACGCGCTGCCCGTGCGGCCAGGCTCCACGTGGTCCGCACGCCGCTGCCGCGCCGCCCCTCGACATCGATCGAGATGACGCCGGCCGGGGCCGCGTCGCGCAACGCGTCGGCGATCGCATCGAGCGCGTGTCGCGGCTGCAACACGATTCCCAACGGCCGTGCCCGTGACGCAGGACCGTGGACGAGCAGGCGCATCGCATGCGCGGCCCGCGGCGCATCGAGCGGCATCGCGCAGGACGCGAGGAATCGGGTCGCGTGCGCGATCAGACGGCCGGCCGCGGCGTTGGAGGCGCGGACGGGCGGACCGGTCGCGTAGGCCTCGAACAGCCGATGCGGTCCGGCAAGCCCGTAGTCGAGGAGTGGATTGAGCATCGGATGCCGGAGGCGCGCCAGGCTCGCACAGCGCTCCGACCAGATCGCCTGATGCGCGAGGCTACCCGCGGGTGACAGGAGGACACGGACCGGCGCTCCGGACGCGAGGTCGAGGTGCCACGTCCCGCAGGCGACGAAGCGATCCGCGATCAGGTCGGGCATGCACGTCTCCGCTGTGCAAGGCGATCGCCGACCGTGGAACACGCGGTTTTGCTCGCACTCCGCGCTGCCGTAAGTCTCGGCAGCGCAGAAACTTCGTATACAATTTCTCGCGCATGGTGCGATTTCTGACCGCCGGCGAGTCGCACGGCCGCGCACTCATCGTCATTCTCGAGGGGATCCCCGCCGGCCTGCCGCTTGATCTCGATGCCATCACCGTCGACCTCCGGCGGCGCCAGGGCGGCTACGGGCGCGGCCGGCGTATGGCCATCGAATCCGACACCGCCCAGATCCTCTCGGGGGTCCGCGCCGGGCAGACGATCGGCAGCCCGATCGCGATGATGATCGAGAACCGCGACTGGGCGAACTGGCAGTACACGATGCGGGTGACCGAGGAGCCGCCGCCCGATGCCGGCGGGGCGAAGCGCGCGCCGGTGACACGGCCGCGTCCCGGTCACGCGGATCTCGCCGGCGTCGCGAAGTACGGCCGCTCCGATGTGCGCGACATCCTCGAGCGCGCGAGCGCCCGCGAGACGGCGGCGCGCGTTGCCGCCGGCGCGATCGCCCGGCAGTTGCTGGCCCACGTCGGCGTACGCCTCACCAGCCACGTGTTCACGATCGGTGCGGCGACCCTGCCGCCGCACACCGTCGTGACGTTCGAGCGCGCCGCGGCGCTGCCCGCAGACTCCCCGGTCCGCTGCGTAGACGACGAGGTCGGGCGGGAGATGATCGCCGGCATCGATGCGGCAAAGGAAGCGGGGGACACGCTGGGCGGGGCGTTCGAGGTGATCGCGACCGGCGTGCCGATAGGCCTCGGCAGTTACGTGCAGTGGGACCGGAAACTCGACGGACGCCTGGCCCAGGCACTGATGTCGATCCCGGCGATCAAGGCGGTTGGCGTCGGGCTCGGGCCGGAAGTGGCGAACCGCCCCGGATCGCGCGTCCACGACGAGATCGTGCCGGATCCCTCGGGCACGCATGTCACCGGCGTCAGCCGGCCCTCGAACAATGCCGGCGGCCTCGAAGGCGGCGTCACCAACGGCGAGGACCTCCGGGTCTCGGCGTACATGAAACCGATCTCGACCCTGATGAAGCCGCTGCGCTCGGTGGATCTGACGACGATGGCCGAATCGCCGGCGGCGATCGAGCGGAGCGACGTGTGCGCCGTGCCGGCCGCCGCCGTCGTCGGCGAGGCGATGATCGCGCTGGTGCTCGCTGACGCGCTGGTCGACCGTTTCGGCGGCGACTCGATCGCGGACCTGGACCGCGCGCTCGTCGCGTCAGCGGACGCCGTGCGCGATCGTTTCCAGCCGCAATGATCCGCCCGATCCTCCGCTACGGCGCCCCCGCACTCCATGCGCCGGCCGCCGACGTCGAGACGTTCGACGACACTCTGCAGCGGCTGGTCGACGACATGATCGAGACCATGTATGCGGCGCCGGGCGTGGGGCTGGCCGCGACGCAGGTCGGCGTGCCCAAACGGCTGTTCGTGATCGATCTGTCCGCCGGACGGGATCCGAAAGGCTTGATCACGATGGTCAACCCGCGGTTCGTGTCGCTCGACGGCGTCCAGCTCGAGGAAGAGGGATGCTTGAGCATTCCCGGCTTCAACGCGACGGTCGTGCGTCCCGCCAAGGCGACCGTGTCCGGCTTCGACCGGCACGGCCAACCTCAGACCATCGAAGGGACGACCCTCCTCGCCCGCGCGTTCCAGCACGAGATGGATCATCTCGACGGCAAGGTGTTCGTGGACCGGTTGCGCGGGATCAAGCGGGATCTGATCGTCCGGCGCATTCAGAAGATGAAGCGCGCCGGCAAATGGTGACCGCCCCGTCCCTGCGCATCGTCTATTTCGGGACGCCGGCATTCGCGGTGCCGACGCTGCGGGCCCTGATCGCGTCACGGCATGAGGTTGCGGCGGTCGTGTCGCAGCCGGACAAACCGAAGGGGCGCGGCCATCAGACCGCCCCCACCGCCACGAAGGAAGTCGCCCTTGCCAACGGGATTCCGGTGTGGCAGCCGGATCGCCTGCGCCACGACGACTTCCTGCGTCAGGTGACCGAGCTCCAGCCCGACCTCGGCGTCGTCGCCGCATACGGCAAGCTTCTGCCCGAGGCGCTGCTCCAGATTCCACGGCTCGGCATGATCAACGTGCACGGCTCGGTTCTGCCGCGTTGGCGCGGCGCCGCGCCGGTGCATCGCGCGGTGATCGAAGGCGACACCGAGACCGGCGTCACGATCATGCGGGTCGTGAAGGAGCTCGACGCCGGCGCGATCTTCGTGATCGGCGGGCGCCCGATCGGTCCCGACGAGACCAGCGTAGAGGTCGAGCGCGCCATCGCCGATCTCGGCGCGGTGCTCGCGGTTCAGACCGTGGACGCGCTCGCTGAAGGCCGCGCGGTCGAGACCCCGCAGCCGGAGCACGGCATCACCTACGCATCGAAGCTGTCGAAGGCCGAGGGTAACGTGACGTGGACTGAGCCCGCGAGCCGCATTCACAATCTGGTGCGCGGTCTGCAACCCTGGCCGCTTGTCACCGCGCGTCTCGGTGAAAGCCGGGTGCTGATTCATCGCACGGCCCTGACCGGCACGATCACCACCGCCACACCGGGTACCGTCGTGCGCGCCGGTGGGGATGATCTCGAGATCGCCGCCGGAGACGGTGGCATCGTGCGGATCCTCGAGCTGCAGCCGGAAGGGCGCCGGGTGATGCGCGCGCGGGACTTCCTCGCGAGCCGCCGGATCGCGCCGGGCACGGCCATCGCTCCCGCATGATTGCGGTCGCGCGCCTGGCCGCCTACGACGCGCTGCTGGCCGTCGAGACCGGGCGGCACGATTTGCCGCAGGCGCTCCATGCGGTCCGCGACGTGCTGCCCGACGAGCGCGACCGGGCCCTGGCCGGCGAAGTCGCTACCGGCGCGCTGCGCTGGCAGGGGGCGTTCGACCGATTGATCACCGCCTTTACCGGCCGGCCAGTCGCGAAGCTCGATCGGGAAGTCCGCACGATCTTCCGGCTGACGCTCTTTCAGCTCCTGCACCTCGATCGTGTCCCGGCGTCCGCCGCCGTCAACGATGCCGTCAGCCTGGCCAAGCGGGCCGGCAAGCGCAGCGCGGCGCCGATGGTCAACGCCGTGCTGCGGCGGGTGCTGCGCGAGCGCGGAGCGCTTCCCCTTCCGCCACGGCCGGAGGATCCACACGACATCACCGGGGCAATCGACTATCTCTCCGGAACGCTGTCGCAGCCGCGATGGCTGGTGGAACGGTGGCTGGCGCGCTACGGGTTCGAGGCGGCCGAAGCGTGGGCTCGTTTCAACAACAGCCCGGCCCCTCTGACACTGCGGGTGAACCGCCTGCGCACCACGCGTGACGGGCTGATCGCTGCCCTCGAGGCCGAAGGCGTCATCGTCGAGCCGGGACGCTTCGCGGCGGACGCCTTGATCGTGACGCGCGGCAACCCGCTGCTGACCACTTTTGCCGGCGATGGCTCATTCTTCGTCCAGGACGAAGCATCCCAGCTGGTCGCCGCGATGGTGAAAGCCCGGCCCGAGGAGCAGATCCTCGACGCCTGCGCATCGCCAGGGGGCAAGACCACGGCGCTGGCCGCCGACATGGCGGACACGGGGCTTCTCGCCGCCACCGACGTTCGCGGCCGCCGGGTCGACCTGCTGGCTCGAACCGTGGCCGCCTCGGGAGCGCACAACGTCCGCGTGCTCCAGGCTGACGCCGCCCGCTCCCTGCCCTTCCGGCCGGTGTTCGACGCGGTGCTCCTCGACGCCCCGTGCTCGGGTCTTGGGGTGATCCGGCGCGATCCGGACCTCAAATGGCGGCGGCACGAGGAGAGTTTCGCCGGATTGGCGCAAACGCAGCTGCGGCTGCTGGAGCAGGCAGCCGCGGTGCTTCGGCCCGGCGGCAGACTCATCTACGCGACATGTTCGAGTGAGCCCGAGGAAAACGATGAGGTCGTTGATGAGTTCCTCGATCGGCGCGAAGATTTCCGCGAGGGACCCAGGCCCGGGTGGTCCGCTCCGGCCTCGGACCTGCTCGACGACCGGGGCAGGTTCCGCCCCTTGCCGCACCGCGACGGGCTCGAATCGTTTTTCGCGGCGACCTTGGTGAAATCCGCGCGTCCGCAGTAAACTTCAAGATTCATGGCACTTACGACGCGCGTGTGGAGCGCGGGCAAGCTGCTCCTGCTCGTCGCGATGCTGCTGCTCACCTACGTCGTGTTTGCCGCGGCATCGATGCGAGTGGCCATCCGTGCCCGTGAAGTGATCGTGCCCGGGCTGACGGGCCAAACGGTCAACCAGGCGACGACGGCCCTTTCGGAAGCCGGACTGACGCTCAAGGTCGAGGAGACGAGGCGGCCGGATCCGAAGGTCGCGGCCGGCCTGATCCTGACGCAGGACCCGCCCGCCGGCGTCCGCACCCGGCGGCAGCGCAGCATCAAGGTGTGGGTCTCGGCCGGGCCGCGTTCCAGCATCGTTCCGGCGTTCGTCGGAGAGACAGAGCGCACGGCGCAGCTCACGATCCAGCAGAACGGGCTCGAGCTGGCCGGCGTCTCCGAAATCAGCTCCGATGATTATCCAGCCGACGTGGTCGTCTCCCAGTCGCCGCCGCCATCCGCAAAGGGCGGCCGGATCTCGCTGCTGGTCAATCGCGCCCAGCGCGCGTCGACCTACGTGATGCCCGACCTCATCGGGGTGAACGGCGATCGTGCCGCGGACGTGCTACGCACGCGCGGCTTCCGTGCGGCGGTCGTCGGGGATCATCCGTATCCCGGTGTCCCTGCCGGAGTCGTGCTGCGGCAGAACCCGCAGGCCGGATTCCAGATCGCCCCGGGCGAGGCAATTTCGCTCGAAGTCAGCCGCTGATTGATCACTGCCCAGATGCCCGTCCTGCTTGCCCCCTCCATCTTTGCCGCCGACTTCGGGATCCTGCGTGAGCAGCTCGCGATGATCGAGGCGGGCGGGGCCGACCTGATTCATGTCGACGTGATGGACGGGCACTTCGTCCCGAATCTGACGATGGGGCCGGTGATCGTCGAGGCGATCCGGCGGAACACCAGGCTGCCGCTCGACGTGCACCTGATGATCAGCGAGCCCGATCGCTACCTGCAGGCGTTCTTCGACGCCGGCGGGTCCCGTCTGGCGGTGCACCTCGAGACCGTGCCCCACCTGCACCGGACGATTCAGGCGATCAAGAAGCTGGGCGCCGAGGCGGGTGTGGCGATCAACCCGGCGACTCCGGTCGAGGCGCTCACGGACATCGCGCCGGACCTCGATCACGTGCTGGTGATGTCGGTCAACCCGGGCTTCTCCGGGCAGACTTTCATCCCGCGCAGCGAGTCTAAAATTCGTCGGGTACGGGAATTGTTGACGCGCGCCGGCAGCGCCGCGGGCATTGGCGTCGACGGCGGCGTCGATGCGGCCAACGCCGGCCGGCTCGTCGCGGCCGGGGCGACCTACCTCGTCGCGGGCACGGCACTCTTTCGCGAGCCCGATCTGCCGCGGGCGATTCAGGCGCTGCGCGCCGCCGCGACGGCAGGCGCCGCGGCGTGACGGCCGCGCTCGCCTCATCGTCTACGGTCCGCGTCCGCTACGCCGAGACCGACAAGATGGGCGTCGTGTACTACGCGAACTACTTCGTGTGGTTCGAGGTGGCGCGTGCGGATTTGCTGCGGATACAGGGATGGAGTTATCGGGAGATGGAGCATTCGGGGGTGTCGCTGCCGGTGATCGAAGCGCACTGTGACTATCGCCGCGCGGCCCGCTACGACGACGAACTGGAAGTGAGGACGGTCGGGCGGATCCTGTCGCCGGTGCGGATGGAGTTCAGCTACGAAGTTGTACGCGTGGAGGACGGCCTCGTGGCCGCGACGGGCCGGACGGTGCACGCGGCTCTGGACGTCAGGGGCAGACCGTGCCGCCTGCCGCAGCGGGTCCGCGAGGTGTTCGCGTGAGGGCGCTGGTCACCGGAACGGCGGGCTTCATCGGATCGCACCTGACGGAAGCGCTGCTCGCGCGCGGGGCGCAGGTCGTCGGCATCGATTGCTTCACCGACTACTACCCCCGGGAGATCAAGGAAGCCAACCTCGCCGTCAACGCCCGCACGCCGGGATTCGAGTTCGTGGCGGCCCGGATTCAGGACGCGAACCTCGGACGGCTGCTCGACGGCGTGACGCACGTCTTCCATCTTGCCGCGCAGGCCGGCGTCCGCAAGAGCTGGGGCAGGGATTTCCAGACCTACACGGAGAACAACCTCGACGCCTCGCAGCAGCTGCTGGAGGCCTGCGTCGGCCGCCCGGTCGAGAAGTTCGTCTATGCCTCGAGCTCGTCGTTGTATGGCGACGCGGTCAGCATCCCGGTGGTCGAAGACGCACTGCCGCGCCCGTTGTCTCCGTACGGCGTAACGAAGCTCGCCGCCGAGCAGCTCTGTCATCTGTACTGGGCCAATCACCGGGTGCCGACCACCTCGGTGCGGTACTTCACGGTGTATGGGCCGCGGCAGCGTCCGGACATGGCGTTCAATCGCTTCATCCGGGCGGCGATCGCGCGGCAGCCGATTACGCTCTACGGTGACGGCGATCAAACGCGCGATTTCACGTTCGTGACGGATGCGGTGGCGGCGACGATTGCCGCCGGCGAGCGCGGCGTGCCGGGCCGGGCCTACAACATCGGCGGCGGCTCGCGGGTGTCGGTCAACCGGGTGCTCGAGATCATCGAGGGTCTGGTCGGCCATCCCCTCAACGTGGCGCGTGAGGCGGCGCAGAAGGGTGACGTGCGGGACACCTACGCCGACACGTCGCTGGCGCGCACCGACCTGGGATTCGCCCCGAAGGTGTCGCTCGAACAGGGTCTGGAAGCGGAGTATCGATGGCTGTCGACATTGCCGGCGAGCGCCTGATGGCGTCGCGGCGTCCGGGGTTCACGCGTGTGCTCGCGGTGGCGCTGCTCGCCATCGTCTCAGCCTGTTCGGGATCGTACAAGCGGCCGCCGACCGGGACCGCGGAGCCCGATCGCTTCCTGTTCGAACGCGGCACCGAGCAACTCACCGAGAAGCACTGGATCACCGCGCGCGAGTACTTCCGGCAACTCGTCGACAGCTATCCGCAGAGCCCGTTCAGGGCCGACGCGAAGCTCGGGATCGGGGACACCTTCATCGGCGAGAAATCGTCCGAATCGTTCGTGCTGGCGGCCAACGAGTTCCGCGAGTTCCTGACCTACTACCCCACTCACCGGCGTGCCGACTACGCGCAGTTCAAGCTGGGGATGACCTCGTTCTACCAGATGCATGGACCCGAACGGGACCAGACCGAGACGCGCGAAGCGATCAAGGAGCTGACCACCTTCGTCGAGAATTACCCGCGCAGCGAGTTGCTCGCCGAGGGCCAGGCGCGGCTGCGCGATGCGCGCGATCGCCTGAGCCAGTCCGAGTACCGGGTGGGCTATTTCTACTGGCGCTCGCGGTGGTACCCCGGGGCGATCGATCGCTTCAAGTCGATCCTGGCCAGCGATCCGCAGTTCACGAACCGGGACGCGTTGTACTTCTACCTGGCCGACTCGCTGGCCAAGATTCAGCGTCCCGCGGAAGCGCTGCCCTTTTACGACCGGTTGCTGAAGGAATTCGAGCGAAGCGAGTACCAGGCCGAAGCGATCAAGCGCTCGGAGGCGCTGAAGGCGCAGCTCGCGAAGGCCACGGCCACGCCGGGCAAGAGCGAGTAGCTACAGTCGCGGGCGCGTCGGCAGGCTCGACGGCGTCGTCAGGTTCGATGACGGCGCGACGGGCGAGGCCACCGGCTGTTCGTCCGAGTTCCCGGATGGCAGATCGGCCTTGCGCGCGCCGGTCAGCACGTGGTTGAAGCGCATGTAGTAGTCCACGCCCGAGCCCACTGCCGTCAGGACCGCCACCCACAGCGCGATCTTTCCCAGCACGAAGAACTGGTGCAGGTGATCGCGTCCCAGGATCAGCAGCAGGATCGCCACTACCTGCGAGATCATCTTGAACTTGCCGAGTGGCGACGCGGCGATCACCACCCCGCGGGCGTGGGCGATGCTGCGCAGCACCGTAATCGCGAACTCGCGGCCGAGAATGACCGCCACCATCCACGCCGGCGCCAGGTCCATCGAGACCAGCGACACGAGTGCGGCGGTAATCAGGAGCTTGTCGGCCAGCGGATCCATCAGCTGACCGAGCGTGGTGATCTGCTGCCGGCGGCGGGCCAGGTAGCCGTCGAGCCAGTCGGTCAGCGAGGCGAGGCCGAAGATCGCCGCCCCGACCAGTTCCTTGCGGACGCCGAAAATGAGGCGCCCCTCGAACTTCGTGAGCAGGACGACCACCAGCAGCGGCACGAGGAAGATGCGGCCGAGCGTCAGGGCGTTCGGAAGATTCATGCGCAGCTCGAGGTGCGCCGGACGCGCCTCGCGGTACAGAATACCCCGAACTCCGCAGCATCGATCGAACTTCAACGGCTGGCGCGCGGTTCGGGTATCATCGGGGATTGCTATGAAGGCCATCCTGCTTGCCGGCGGTAAGGGCACCCGCCTGAGACCGCTGACCGTCCACACGCCGAAGCCGATCGTGCCGATCTTCAACCGGCCCTTTCTCTATTACCAGATCGACCTCCTGCGTCAGGTTCCGGAGATCGACGAGGTGATCCTGAGCCTGAATTACCAGCCGCGGCGCATCGAGGAGATTTTCGGCGACGGCGATGGCCTCGGCATCAAGCTCCGCTACGTCGTCGAGCCGATGCCGCTGGGGACGGGCGGCGCGATCCGCTATGCCGGGGATTCCTTGACCGAGTCGGTGGTGGTCTTCAACGGCGACGTGCTGTCGCAGGTCGATCTTGGTGCGGTGCTCCGGCTCCATCGCGAGCGCAAGGCGAAGGCAACGATCGTGCTCACGCCGGTGGACAACCCGCGCGCCTACGGGCTGGTCGAAACCGACGAGCACCAGAACGTGAGCCGTTTCCTCGAGAAGCCGGGTGAGGACGAAATCACGTGCAATACGATCAACGCCGGGATTTACGTGCTCGAGCCGGAGACCTTCGACCGCATCCCCAAGGACACCGCCTGGTCGATCGAGCGGAGCTACTTCCCGTCGTTGATCGAGCGCCGCGAGACCTTCGTCGCCTACGTGCACGACGGCTACTGGATCGACATCGGCACGCCGACCAAGTACCTGGAAGTCCATCGCGACATCATGGACGGGCGATATCAGGCGCACCCCTTCGCCGGCCAGTCGCAGGCGACGTTCGTCTCGCCCGACGCCCGGGTCGAGGAGGGCGTTGCGCTGCACGGGCCCTGCTTCATCGATGAAGGGGCGGTGGTCAAGGCGGGCGCGCACGTCCTGCCCTACTCGGTCGTCGGCCGCCAGACTCACGTCGACGAAGGGGCGCACATCGAAGGCGCGATCATCTGGCCGAATGGCTGGATTGGCCGCGAAGCCACGGTCCGGGGCGCGATCCTCGGGCGCAACTGTCACATCGGCCGCAACGCCGTCGTGGACAGCCCGGCGGTGCTGGGCGACAAGACGGTCATCACCGACTACAGCAGGCTATGACCACCATCAACACGAGCATCTTCAAGGCGTACGACGTCCGTGGCCTCTATCCGTCCGAGGTCAACGAGGAGGCGGCCCGGCTGATCGGCCGCGGGTTCGTCAGCTACCTCGGGGCGAAACGGATCGCGGTGTCGCGCGACATGCGGCTGTCGTCGCCGTCGGTGGCGGCGGCGTTCATCGACGGCGCCCGCGCGCAAGGCGCGGATGTGGTCGATTACGGGATGATGGGCACCGACATGATGTACTTCGCGGTCGCCCGCGACGGGCATGATGGCGGGGCCCAGATCACCGCGTCGCACAATCCGAAGGAGTACAACGGCATCAAGCTGGTACGGCGCGAGGCGTTCCCGCTCAGCGGCGAGGCCGGACTCAAAGAGATCCGCGACATGATCGAGACCGGCACGCTGCCGCCCGAGGCCGCGACGCCGGGCCGCCTGTCGACGAAGGAGGTGATGGACGACTACGTGAAGCACGTGCTGTCGTTCATCGATCCCTCGATCATCAAGCCGTTCAACGTCGTCCTGGACGCCGGGAACGGGATCGCCGGGATGGTCGCTCCGAGGCTGTTTGCGGAGCTGCCGTGCAAGCTGACGACGCTGTGTTTCGAGGTCGACGGCACGTTTCCGAACCACGAAGCCAACCCGCTCATCGAAGAGAACCGCCGCGACATCGTCGAACGGGTGATGCGCGACAAGGCGGACATCGGGATCGCCTGGGACGGTGACGCGGATCGCTGCTTCTTCATCGACGGCAGCGGCGAGTTCATCGCCGGCGACTTCGTCACCGCACTCCTGGCTGAGGCGTTCCTGCTCAGGCACCCGGGCGCGAAGGTGGTCTACGACGTGCGCGCCAGCTACGCCGTCAAGGACATCGTCGCGAAGTACGGCGGCACGTCGCTGATGAATCGGGTCGGTCATGCGTTCTTCAAGCGGCGGATGCGCGAGGAGGATGCGATTTTCGGCGGCGAGGTGACCGGGCACTACTATTTCCGGGACAACTTCTTCGCCGACAACGGCTTCATCCCTGCCCTGCTGATCCTCGAGCTGATGTCGCGCAAGGGCCAGACGCTGCGCGAGCTGCTCGCGCCACTGCGCGAGAAGTACTTCATCTCGGGCGAGATCAACACCAAAGTCGCCAACATGCAGGTTTCACAGGAGAAGATCGACGGGCTGTCGGCGCGCTACAGCGGCGGACGGGTCTACTCGCTCGACGGGATCTCGGCGGAATTCCCGGACTGGCACTTCAACGTCCGCGCCTCCAACACCGAGCCGATGCTGCGCCTCAACCTCGAGGCGACGACGCAGGCGATGATGGAGGAGAAGCGCGACGAGGTGCTCGGGTTCATCAGAAGCTAAGGGCTGGTGTTCCCGCGGCTGGCGTAGGCCCGACCTTCAGGTCGGACGGGAGATCTGCTACGATCTCAGTCTCCGCGCGGGCTTAGCATAGTGGTAATGCTCTGGCTTCCCAAGCCAGCTAGACGGGTTCGATTCCCGTAGCCCGCTCCA
>CAWFMC010000003.1:0-42970 GCA_963816725.1 uncultured Acidobacteriota bacterium
GATCCCGAAGGGCGATCCTTCGCCGAGATCCTCGTCGACGTCGTCGCGGCGGAGGTGATCGAGCCGTGGGGCGGCGGCAAATGGCACCTCGAGATCTTCCGGTCCTCGAATCCCGAACCCGAGGACTGGAACGGCGGATGTAGAAGTCTATAATCCTGCCAGCTGGCCTCGTCCGGCTGCCAGCCATCAGGATCACGACCCTATCGAGCTGACCGCTTCCCCGGAGGTTGCTATGAAGCGCTGCGTATTCGCGTCGGCCGTCGCCCTCTTCGCGTGCAGTGTGAGCGTCTCTCCCGCCTTTGCCCAAGCCAAGACCGCCCCGCCGGCGAAAGCCGTCGCGGCGGCCCCGACGACCGCGGCGCCAGCCGCACCAGCGAAGTGGGTTCCCCCGGTCAAGGGCACGGCGACGATTGAAGTGATGCGCGGACCGGCCAAGGTCGTCGGCAAAGAGATCGTGTCGACGTTCAAGTTGAAGAACACGTCGACCGGCTCAATCAATCTGCTCCGGGCCGATCAGGACTGGTACGACAAGGGTGACGGCAAGCAGCGCAATCTCGTGACCTCGACCAACGGCATGTATCGGAAGCCGTTCCTCCCGGGCGAGATCATCGACTTCGAACTGCGCGCCCCGTTGAACGGCAAGCCTGACATCGACCGGATCATGTTCAGCCACGCGAACGGCAAGATCGACGCGAAATCGGTCAAGTCGTTCGACGCTCCAGCCGCCGCGAAAGGCGCCAAGCCGGCCAAGTAACCGGCGCGGTCGTTCATCCATGCGCGCGGCCACAGGGCTAGAATGCGCGCATGGATGATCTCCGTTATCCCACCGGCACCTTCACGATCAATCCCGCTCCGACGCCGGCCTCGCGCCGGGCCTGCATTGCCGCCATTGCCAGCGCGCCGGCGGAGCTCCGCGCCGCCGTCGACGGCCTGACCAAGGCGCAGCTGGATACGCCCTATCGGCCGGGCGGGTGGACCGTGCGTCAGGTCGTCCACCACGTCCCCGACAGCCATATGAACGCCTACATCCGGTTCAAGCTCGCGTTGACCGAGGACGCCCCCACGATCAAGCCGTACAACGAAGACGCCTGGGCGCAACTGGGCGACACCGTCGCCACTCCGATCGAGACCTCACTCGCGTTGCTGGACGCGCTGCACCGCCGGTGGGTGATCCTGCTCGAGGGCATGCAGGAGCCGGAGTTCAGGCGGACGCTCACCCATCCCGATCGAGGCCTCGTCGATACCGACTGGCTGCTTCAGCTCTACTCGTGGCACGGCCGGCATCACACGGCACACGTCACGGCGTTGAGGGAGCGGGAAGGATGGTAGAGAGGGGTTCATGGTTCTGGGGTTCGAGGGTTCACAAGGTCGCGTTCTACGGCGACAGGGGTGCTACTCGTAGAGTGCTACTCGTTCCGCAACCGGTGAGCCTTGACAGACACGCCAGAAGCGCTGAGAAGAACGCGAGCCGAGAAGCGGTGAGCTCAGAACCCCGGAGAACCCGTAGAACGCGCACCTTGTGAACCCCGCGAACCCGTTGAACCCCTGAGAACCCTGCTTACGCCCACCGTCGCGCGTGCGCGCCGATGATCGGCATCTGCCACTCCTGACCGCGGTAGGCGCGCAACAGGCACCAGGCCCACAGCAGCAGCCAGGCGAGCGCCGTGCCGGCCGCAGCCCAGCGCATGACCGCGAAGCCGCGCGGCGAGAACAGCAACAGGAAAAAGGCCAGGCCGAGGAACGTGAGTGCGGCAAGGCCGAGGAGGCCGAGGCCGATCAACGCCTGCCACGCGTGGAACCGCACCGATCGGCTCGTGCGCTCGACGATCAGGAGCAGCGCGCCGGAGAACGGGCCGGCGAGATACGCCAGCGCGCCGGCGATTTCCGGGGAGAGTCCCGTCGAGGAAACGCCCGTCGCGGCCGCCGCCGGTCGGCGCGGCGAATCAGGACGCACACGAGGCGCCTGCGGCACCGAAGTCAATTCGACGGGCCGCGGCACGGCGGGTGGCGCCGGCGCCGCGTGGGTATCGGCGGTCGCGTGCGGCATCGTGTCGACGAACCGCACGTCCCCTTCGAACCGCGGCAGCGAAACGATGTGGTACCGCGAGACGAGCACGTTGGCCGCCACGCGTGCCGTCAGTGGAAGGTGCTCGGCGACCTGCACCGCGAGGACACCCCCCTCCACGCGTGCGCCGATGATCGAGGTGTCGAACCCCGCCGACGGGCGCTGGCCCTGGAACACCGCCGCGACCATCCGAGCGGCGAAGTCCACTGGCGGCGCTTCGGTGTCCGGCCCGGCGTGGGCGAGCCACAACGCCCGCCACTGCTGCTCGGTCCGCGCGACCTCACGGCGTCCGTCGACGACGCGGCTGGCGTCGCCGCGGGCGATGGTGCGGATGTCGGTGCTCACCGGATCCGGAACTCGAGCTCGCGCATCGCCTTGCCGCCGTTGCTCAGGAGCGTCGTGGCCTCGACCCGCAGGACGTACCGGCCGGGGACCAGATTCGAGGTGTCGATCTTGGTCGCGTAGCCGTAGCCCCCCTTGGCGCCATTCAACTCTTCGCTCTTCCGCTCATCCTCCGCCGTGTGCACGACCTTGCCATCGTCCGCGATGACAGTGGTCTTGATCGAGACCCGGTGCGCGACCTTGGTCTGGTTGTCGTACACCTCGGTGAAGAGCGCGAGCTGATCGTTGCGGGGGAAGTCGCGAATTGCGGTCGGCTGCGTCGGCAGCACGTCCTTGAAGTCCGGATCGGGGTTCGCGGTCGGAATCCTGGAGGCGTAGGCGGAGCTGAGAAGCAGGCCGCTCATCGACAGCGGCTCCTTGGCGAAGTCGGGAACCTCGACGTCATAGAGGACGGAGCCGGTCGCGCCGCTTCCGCCATCGCGAACGCCGACACGCAGCTGATAGCGGCCGGGCGCCAGCTCCAGGCGCCGCGAGATCCGCACGCCGTTCTTCGCGACGACATCGTGGGTGGTCGGCTTCAGCCGGAGTTGGACGACGTCGCGTCCGCCGTCACGGATTTTGGTATCCCTGTCGACCGCCAGCACGCTGACCTCGAGGTCGTCGTGGAACTGTCCGTTCTCGCTGGCGAAACTGAGACGACGGCCTTCGATCTCCAGCGTGAGCGCGACCGAGCCGTTCGGCGCCGCGCCCTTCAGGGGCGCCGCGAACAGGCTGATGCCGAGACCGCTGATGGGGATCGGGCTGTCGAGGGCCTCCTTCAAGGCCGCCGACGTGGCCTTGTTCGCGGCGTCGGTCGACGGCGGCTTGCCCTTCGCCGCGACGTAGCCGCGCCGCGCCCTGACCGTCAGCCCCGGCCGCTTGAGGCGGACCTCCAGCTTACGGAAGCGGCCGTCGCGCCGGGTGTCGGTCGAGTAGTAGCCAAGCAGGTAGTAGCCGCTGTTGTCCTGGATGATCCGCCCGAACGCGTCGCGGTAGTCGTTGCGATTGACCGCGGCAAAGCCGCCAGTTTCGTCGGAGAGGACGCGCAGCGTGTCCTGGGAGCGGCGCAATTCGTCATTCAAGGCGGCAAAGCCGAGGTTGAGCGAGGGGTCGCTCGGGAGGGACGAGATGTCGATGCCCTCGTCGCTCATCCCCATCAGCCCGCGCGGATCGATCCCGTAGAACGTGACGTTGGCGCGCGTCGCGGCGGCAATCGCCGACTGCATTTCGTCCCGGACTTCGGAGGCGAAGCGGTTCTGGATCGTGTTCTCGATGTCGTAGTCGAGCCCCTCACTGAAGTAGATCACCGCCTTGCGACGGCCGCGGACCCCGGCGAGATAGTCGGCCACCTGCCGCAGCGTGGCCATGGTGTTGCGCGCCTTGAACGAGCGCTCGGCCTCGCTCAGATCGCGCGGCGGCGCGCCCGGGTTGTATTCGCGCTGCATGTAGAAATCGTCGATCTTGTCGAGCGTCGCCGAGCGAATCTTCTGACCGGCGAAGTTGTCGATCGCCTTGATCAGCAGGCGCCGGTTATTCGTGAACTCCTGCGCGCCGTCCTTGCGCGCGCCGGTCTCGACGATCGCGGCGATGTCGTTGGCGCCGAGATAGCGCTCGATGAACTGTTTGGCGGCGTTGCGGACCCGGACGCTACGCGCGAAGTGCGTCTGCAGGTCGTCGAGGACCAGCACGAAGACCCGGCCGTTGAACTCCTTCGTATTGGTTGCGACATCGGGCTCGATGGCGGTGGGCGTGAAGAGCGGCGCGTCGGGCCGTTCGATCGGAATGTCGACCAGCGACATGACCGTGAGGTCCTGCTTCTTGCCCTCTTCGAGGACGTCGAAATCATCCTTGGTCAGGTCGCGGACGAAGCTGCCCTGCGCGTCGGTGACGATCGCGTCCACCTCCACGTAGTTGACCTCGGTCCTGAACGTCACCGTCGGCGGCTGCGCGGCGCCGCCGGGCGGCTGTGCACCGCCAGGCGACGCCGGGGGTGCGGCCGGCGGGCGCGGTGTCGCCGGTGCGGGCTGTTGCGCGGGCAACGCCAGGGAACTGAGCACGAGAAGCGCACCAGTGAGGACCAGTCGGCGGCACATGCCCACCATTATGGACCGGCCGGCCGGTTTATACTCGACGGATGCCGCTCGATATTCCGGCCGTGCAACGCGCCCTGACGCAGGAAGGGCTGGACGGCTGGCTGCTCTACGACTTCCAGGGCAACAATCCGGTGGCGACGCGGGTCGCGGGCCTCGCGTCGGCCGGCAAGATGACGACGCGGCGCTGGTACTACTTCATCCCGGCGAGCGGCGAGCCCCGTGGGCTGGTGCATGCGATCGAGCGGTACAACCTGGACGCGCTGCCCGGCGAGAAGCGGCCCTACGCCGGCCGCGAGCAGCTCGCCTCTGGGCTGAAGGGGCTGCTCGACGGGGCGCGCCGGGTGGCGATGGAATACTCCCCCGCCAACGCGATTCCCTACGTGTCACGGGTCGATGCCGGGACCGTGGAAGCGGTGCGCGCGCTGGGTGCCGAGGTCGTGTCGTCAGGCGATCTGATCCAGCGGTTCGAGGCGGTATGGACCGATGCGGCCTACGCCACCCACCTCTCGGCCTCGGACAAGCTGTATCGGGTCAAGGATCAGGCGTTCGCATTCATCCGGGAGCGCATCCGCACGGCCACCCCGACGACCGAGTTCGAGGTCCAGCAGCGGATGGTCGAGTGGTTCACGGCCGAGGGGCTGACATCGAACGATCCGCCGAACGTATCGGCCCAGGAGAACGCCGGTAATCCTCACTACAACCCCACGCGCGAGAAGAGTCGCGCGATCAACCCTGGCGAGCTCGTCCTGATCGATTTGTGGGCCAAACTGCCCGACCCCGGCGCGATCTTTGCGGATATCGCCTGGGTGGGGTTCACTGGCGAGACGGTCCCGTCGAGGTTTGCGGACGCGTTTGCTGCCGCACGGGCCGGCCGCGATGCGGCCATCGAGCTCGTCGAGTCGGCCACCCGCGGCGGCCGGGAGCTGCGCGGGTTCGAAGTCGACCGGGCCTGTCGCGCGGTGCTCGAGCGGGCCGGCTACGGAGCGCAGTTCATTCATCGCACCGGCCACAGCCTGGGCCGGCACGTCCACGGGGATGGTGTTCACATGGACGATTACGAGACGCACGATGACCGTCGTCTGATCCCGGGCACCGGCTTTACAATCGAACCAGGCGTGTACACGGATCAGTTCGGAGTCCGCACGGAGATCAACATGTTCGTCTCCGAGCGCGAGGCGCGGGTCAGCGGCCCGCGTCAAGAGGCAATTCTGTCGTTGTCGTAGGCCGGCGCGTCCGGCCGTGAGCCAGGCACTTCCTCAGGGGAACATCGCACGGCCACTTTCCGAGTGGAGCACAAGATGTCAACGCGAAAGACCACGCTTTTCTACGCCATTCTCATCGCTGTCGCGTCGACCGCCGTAGGCATGGTCATCGCGTCGCAGTGGGGGCTGCCGCAGGCCTCCTCCGCCCAGACGATCGCCGCACCACCGATGAACAGCGCCCCGCTGGCCGGCGGCCTGGACGCGGCGACGTTCCGGAACATCGCCAAGACGCAGGTCGCGACGGTCGTCTACATCTCGACCTCCGCCCACCTGAAGAATCGGGATCTGACCGACAACTCCAGCGAAGATCTGCTGCGGCGGTTCTTCGGCCAGGGGGCGCCGCCCGGACAGGGTCAGGGCCAGGGCCGGGGCACACCACGAGGACGCCAGCTGCCACGGAATCCTGATGACGAGGAAGGCCCGCTGCAGACGGGCACCGGCACCGGCTTCATCATCGACAAGAGCGGCCTCATCCTGACCAACAACCACGTCGTCGAAGAGGCTGAGGACATCCGCGTCAGCCTGTTTGGCGGCGGCCGCACCGAGAGCTATGCGGCCAAGGTGGTCGGCCGGGACACCCTTACCGACAGCGCACTCATCCAGATGACCGACATGCCGTCGGCCCCACTGCAGGAAGCCAAATTCGGCGATTCCGAGCAGATGCAGCCGGGCGACTGGGTGGTGGCGATCGGCAATCCGTTCGGCCTGAGCCACACGGTGACGGTCGGCGTGATCTCGGCGCTTGGACGCCCACTCGGCGGCGTGCGTGGCCGGCAGCAGAACATGCTCCAGACCGACGCGGCGATCAATCCGGGCAACTCCGGGGGCCCGCTCCTGAACATCCGCGGCGAGGTGGTCGGCATGAATACCGCTATCTACACCGATCGCGCCTCGGCGGCCAATGTCGGGATCGGCTTCGCCACGCCGATCAACACCATTCGCGATCTGCTGCCGCAGCTGCGCACCGGCAAGATCACGCGCGGCGTCATCGGCGTCGAAGTCAGCGTCGACCCGCTCGCCGGCCCGGTGGCCAAGGGGCTCGGCCTTCCCGACAACAACGGCGCGCTGCTCCGCACGATCAGCCCCGGCGGCCCGGCGGCGAAAGCCGGCCTCCAGCCGGGCGACGTGATCGTCGAGTTCAACGGTCATCCGGTGAAGGACAGCGACGCGCTGGTCGCGATGGTCGTGCGCACGAAGCCGGGCACGACCGTGCCGATCACCGTTTACCGTGACAAGCAGCGCAAGTCGCTCAACATCACGGTCGACGAGCTCGATCTCGCCGCCGAGCAAGGCGGCCAGGCGACGCGCGAGGAGCCGCGCAGCGCCCCGACCGCGACCGGGTTCGGCATGGAAGTCGACGCGGTGTCGCCGGAGCGTGCGCAGGAGCTCGAGCTGCCGCGCGGTCAGGGTGGCGCGGTGATCACCCGGGTCGAACGCAACAGCCCGGCCTCGAACGCCGGTCTCGCGCCGAACGATGTGATCCTCCAGGTCAATCGGCAACCGGTGACCAGCGTCGCGCAGGTCACCCGCGAACTGCAGCGGGTCGCGTCCGGTGAGACGGTATTCCTGCTCGTGTGGCGCGATGGCAGCCAGGTCTTCGTGCCGATGACGAAGCGGTAAGAGCATCGCGGCGGCCCGGCCAGGATCCGATCACTCCCGTATCGGACCTGGCTCGGGCTCGCCGCGATATCGCACACGACCGCTCGCGGCCACCTGGATTGCACCTTTCTGCTCGCCTCACGCCTATTCCGCTGAACGGCTATACCGTGACCGTGGAGGGTGTCGGTTCCCCAATCTCACGGCTTGGCGCTGCTTCGCCCCTTTGGAATCGGGACGCCTGACACGCGTGCTGGAGGTCCGTTCGACTGCGAACTGGCGCTGGAGATCTGTGATCCGAAGAGACGGGAAGTACCCTGCACAGTCATTCGGGAGCTCAATCGTTCGGGATGAGTGCCGACCTACAAGGTTGTGCGGTCCGCGCTGGAATGGTTCGTGATGTACGTCTGCGTCCACCGGCTGATCTGGCGGGAAGCGCGGGATCGATCCCGGTATAATCCGCGCGGTACAACGCTCTGGTCCCGGCCAGCCCGGCTGTCATCGAGCAGGAGTGTGCATGAACACGGCGACGTCCGTTGAACGTGAAATCAAGCTGGCGTTCGAGTCGGCCGAGGCGGCGCGGGCCGCTGTCGTGGCGGTCGGCGCAACGCCGCTCCTGGGGCGACGGCTGCAGGAGGATGCGCTGCTCGACACCCCTGACGAGCAGCTCCGCCAGCGCCGGTGCGTGCTGCGGGTCCGCATCGAAGGGGGCAAGAGCCGCCTGACGTTCAAGGGCCCGGTGCAGCCCGGGATCATGAAACTGCGCGAGGAGCTCGAGACTGTCGTTGGCGACGGCGACGTCCTCCTGCGAGTGTTGCGCGAGCTCGGGTTCAGTGTCTGGTTCCGCTACGAGAAATACCGTGAAGAGTTCGCGCACGAAGACGTGATCGTGGCGATCGACGAAACGCCCGTCGGCGTGTTCGTCGAGATCGAAGGCAGCGAGCCGGGCATCGCGGCGATGGCAAAGGCGCTGGGCCGCTCGGAGGACGATTACGTCGTCGACTCGTATCGGGCACTGTTCCTCCAGCACGGGCAGTCGAGCGGGCTGACCGGCCCCGACATGGTGTTCGATGCGGTGAATGTCCGCGTCTGATCCGCCGCCGGCGATGCTGCTGGCGGCCGGCCTGGGGACGCGCCTGCGCCCGCTGACCGCCGTCCGCGCCAAACCAGCCGTGCCGGTCAACGGCCGGCCGCTCGCCCGCCGCATCCTGACCTGGCTCGCCGGCCACGGCATCCGCGACGCGGTCGTCAACCTGCATCATCGGCCCGAGACGGTGGCGGCGGTCGTCGGCGATGGATCGGATCTCGGCCTGCGGGTCCGCTACTCCTGGGAACAGCCGGTGCTCGGATCGGCCGGCGGACCGCGTCATGCCTTGCCGCTGCTCACCGACGGCGCCGGCGGCCCGTTCCTGATCGTCAACGCCGACACGCTCAGCACGGTCGACCTCGCCGCTCTGCTGGCGAGGCATCTCTCGTCCGGGGCCCTGGTGACCATGGCGCTGATCCCGAACCCTGACCCGATGAAGTACGGCGGCGTCAAGGTGTCGGATGACGGGTACGTGACCGGCTTCTCGCGCCCCGGCACGGGCGACGAGTCGTTTCACTTCGTCGGCGTGCAGGCCGCAGAGGCGCGTGCGTTCGCCGGGCTCGAGGATGGCCGACCCGCAGAATCGGTGAACGCGCTCTATCCCCGCCTGATGGCGACGGACCCTGGCGCAATCGCGGCGTTCGTCTCGGACGCGTCGTTCACCGACATCGGGACCCCGCGCGACTACCTCGAGACCTCGTTGGCACTCGCCGCGGTCGAGGGGGACAACTTGCGATCGCGCGAGCGGGTGGCGCTCGACGTCTCGGCGACGGTCGAGCGTTCGGTGGTGTGGGATGATGTTTCGATCGGACGCGGCGTCCGCCTCGTCGAGTGCATCGTCGCAGACGGAGTGCGGGTGCCGGACGGCGCCACGTTCGAGCGCTGCGCGATCGTACGCCACGCGGGCATTGCTCCCGCGGCAGACGAGCGCGTCGAGGGTGACCTGCTGATCCGGCCGATCCGATGAGGACTGCCGATGACCACTGACCCGACGATCGCCGCCGATCCGCGCCAGAAGATCGACGCCTACCTCACCGTCAGCGGTGTGGCGGCGCAGACGCCCCGGGTCGTCCCGTTGACCGGCGACGCGTCCGATCGGCGCTACTTTCGCATCCTGCTCCAGGACGCTCCGTCGATCGTCCTCTCGCTCTACGCCGCTCCCTTCACGTTCGAGTCGCTCTCGTTCGTGAACGTTGCCCGGCTGTTCGCACAGATGCCGGTGCCGATTCCGACCGTCCTCGGACATGCCGACGAGCTGGGCGTGCTGGCCCTCCAGGATCTCGGGGACGTCACGCTGCAGGCGCACCTGGGCGCGGCGACGCCCACTGAGCACTCTGCTCTCTACCGCGAAGCCGTCTCGCTGATCGCCACGATGCAGACCCGCGGCGCCGAGCTGGCGTCTGACGCATACCTCCCCTACGGGATCGCGTTCGACGTCGAGAAGCTGACGTGGGAGCTGGATTTCTTCACCCGGCATTTCGTCGAGGCCTATCGCGGCGTGACGATTCCCGCCGAGAGCCGGACGGCGCTCCAGGAGGAGTTCGCCGTGCTGGTCCGGACGCTCGCCGCGGAACCGCGTGTGCTGTGCCATCGCGATTATCACAGCCGCAACCTGATGCTGCACGAGGGACGGCTCTACATCATCGACTTCCAGGACGCGCGCATGGGGCCCGACACCTACGATCTGGTGTCGCTGCTGCGCGACTCGTATGTCGATCTGCCGGAGCAGACGGTCAGCGAGCTGATGGCCTACTTCCTGGCGCTCAAGGGCGTCCGCGAAACCGAGCAGACGTTCCGCGAGCGCTTCCACCTGATGGCCCTGCAACGGAACCTGAAGGCGCTCGGCACGTTCGGGTATCAGACGACCGCGCGGCGCAACCCGGTCTACATCCAGTACATCCCACGCACGCTCCGCTACGTCCGCGACAACCTGGAAGGACTGCCGCAGTTCGGGCGCCTGCGCGAGCTCCTTGCCGCGCACGTTGAGGAGTTCAGGTAGGCCGACCTGGGCGCCCGACCTGAAGGTCGGGCCTACACTCGATCAACGTCCGCGGGGCCGCGCGACACCCGTAGGCCCGACCTTCAGGTCGGGCGTGAGGCAGGCCCGGCAAGCGCCTCCGAGGTCGCGTAAGCGGCGGCCGGGCGTGGTACAATTTCTGGTTGCCCGAGGGCGAGATCGTCAAGTCCATGCGTTTCGGCGTTTCCACGCACCTCTTTCACGACGTTCCGCTCCAGCGTGAGCATCTCGCGCAGATCGCCGCGCACGGCTTCGAGGCGATCGAGCTCTTCGCCACGCGCAGCCACTTCGACTATCACGACCAGGCCGCGGTGGAGCGGCTGGCGGGCTGGCTGGCCGAGACGGGGCTCACGCTGGCGAGCGTCCATGCCCCGATCACCGCGGCGTTCGCGAAGGGCGACCGGTGGGAGCCGACGTTCTCGAACGCGGTGAGCCAGCGGGAACCCCGCGAAGCGGCGGTGCGCGAGACCGGGCTGGCGTTGCGCGTGGCCGAGCGGATTCCGTTCGAGATCCTGGTCGTGCACGCCGGAATGCCGACGGGGCGGGAGGCGCCGGGCGACAATCATCGTGCGTCGGCCATTCGCAGCCTGGAAGAGATTTGCGCGCTGGCCGAACCGCACGGCGTTCAGGTCGCCGTGGAGGTGATTCCGAACAAGCTGTCTGACGCCGCCGCGCTGGCGTCGATGCTCGAACGCGATCTCGACGTGCGGCACGCCGGCATCTGCCTCGACTTCGGCCACGCCCATCTGATGGGGGACGTGGTGGACGCGATCGAGGCGGCGTCGGAGCACATCATCGCGACGCACGTACACGACAACCGGGGTCGCGAAGACTCGCACCTGGTCCCGGGGGCCGGTACCATCGATTGGAGCGCAGCGCTGATCACGATGCAGAAAATCGGCTACGCCGGCACGTATTTGATGGAGTTGGCCAACACCAGCTCACCCGATCAGGTGCTGGAGCGGGCCAGGACGGCGCGCCAGCGTTTCGAGCGCGCCCTCGCGGACTCATGATGGCTCACATCGAAGACATCGCCCGATACGAAGGGCAGGCGGTCACGCTCCAGGGCTGGCTGCACAACCGGCGCTCGAGCGGCAAGATCCACTTCCTCACCGTGCGCGACGGCAGCGGCTTCATTCAGTGCGTGATGTCGAAGCAGGCGGTCGGCGAGGAGGCGTTCAAGGCCGCCGACCATCTGGCGCAGGAGAGCGCGGTGGTCGTTACCGGCACGGTGCGGGCGGACGCCCGGGCCAAGGGCGGCTACGAGATCGACGTGACCAGCCTCGAGATTGGCGCCGAGTCGCACGACTACCCGATCACTCCCAAGGAGCACGGCGTCGATTACCTGATGGATCGCCGCCATCTGTGGATTCGCGCGCCACGACAGCAGGCGATCCTCCGGGTCCGTCACGAGGTGATCAACGCGGTCCGGGACTTCTTCAACTCGCGCGGCTTCATCCTCGCCGACACGCCGATCTTCACGCCGGCCGCGTGCGAGGGGACGACCACGCTGTTCCCCGTCCAGTACTTCGACGACGAGACAGCCTACCTGACGCAGAGCGGCCAGCTGTACAACGAGGCCAACGCGATGGCGCTCGGCCGGGTGTATTGCTTCGGGCCGACGTTCCGCGCCGAGAAGTCGAAGACCCGTCGCCATCTCACCGAGTTCTGGATGGTCGAGCCCGAGATGGCCTACGCCAATCTCGATGACGTCATGCAGCTGGCCGAGGATCTCGTGGTTTCGGTCGTCGGCCGCGTGCTCGAGCGGCGCGCGACGGAGCTCAAGGTGCTCGAACGCGACACCAGCAAGCTCGAACAGGTCAAGTCGCCGTTCCCGCGCATCTCGTACGACGAGGCGGCGGCGATGCTCAAGGAAAAGGGATTGCCGTTCGAATGGGGCGGCGACTTCGGCGCGCCCGACGAGACCGCGCTGTCCGAGCAGTTCGACCGGCCGATCTGCGTCCATCGCTATCCGTCCGCGGTCAAGGCCTTCTACATGAAGCCGGATCCCGAACGGCCGGAACTCGCCCTGTGCGTCGACGTCCTCGCCCCCGAAGGCTACGGCGAGATCATCGGCGGTGGTCAGCGCCTGGACGACTACGACCTGCTCCTCCAGCGGATCAAGGAACACGACCTGCCGCAGGAAGCATTCGAGTGGTACCTCGATCTGCGCCGCTTCGGCAGCGTGCCCCACGGCGGCTTCGGCATGGGCATCGAGCGGGTGGTCAGCTGGATCTGCGGCCTCGATCATCTGCGCGAGGCCATCCCGTATCCGCGGATGTTGTATCGGATTTACCCGTGACAGGTTCCAGCTACCAGCTCTCCAGCTACTCCAGCTTTCAGCTTCTGGCCGCTCGCTTCCCGCTTCCCGCTTCGCGCTGGACGCCGCGAGAGGCGACGACCGGCTCGAAATGGCTGCTCGATGGCTTGCCGCGATGTTTCAAAATCCTGCGCGGACGCAGGGGTTGCCCCGACGACAAGAACGGGAAGCGGGAAGCGGGAAGCTGGCAGCGGACAGGCGAAGCACGATGAAGATTGGCTTTCTCTCCCTCGGCTGTCCGAAGAACCTGGTGGACGGCGAGGTCATGCTCGGCCTGGCGCGGAACGCGGGACACGAGGTCACCACCGATGCGGCGAACGCCGAGGTGCTGATCGTGAACACGTGCGCGTTCATCGACTCGGCCAAGCAGGAGTCGATCGACGCGATCCTCGAAATGGCCCAGCAGAAGCGCGACGGCCACTGCGCGCGGCTGGTCGTCACCGGTTGTCTCGCCGAGCGGTATCGCGACGAGCTGAAGAAAGAGATCCCCGAAATCGACGCGCTGCTTGGAACGGGGGAAGTCGAAGGAATCGTCGCTGCGATCGGATCGGGACTCGGCGCTGGGCGCTCGGCGCTGGGCGCTGGGACCGGGGTGCTCCCGACAGCCGGCCACGACACCGTGCCCCTGAGATTTTTCGCGAAGAGCCCGGATGCCACCCCAGCGCCCAGCGCCCAGCGCCCAGCGCCGCCGACAACTCCGGCTCTTCCCACATACCTCTACGACGCCGAAACCCCGCGGCTCCTGACGACGCCCGGGCACTACGCCTACGTGAAAATCGCGGAGGGCTGCGACTACACCTGCGCGTTCTGCATCATCCCGACCTTGCGCGGCGAGTATCGCAGCCGCACGGTCGACTCGATCGTGCGCGAGGCGGAGGGACTCGCCGAGCGCGGCGTGCGCGAGTTGCTCCTCATCTCGCAGGACACGACCTTCTTCGGGATCGATCGCGGCGAGCGGGGCGCCCTGGCGGCGCTGCTGCGGCGGTTGAACGCCATCGAGGGGCTGGCCTGGATCCGTCTGCTGTACCTCTATCCCACCACGATCACCGATGACGTGCTCGACGCGATGGCAGAGTGCGAGAAGGTCTGCAACTACATCGACTTGCCCTTGCAGCACGCCTCGGCGGCGGTCCTGAAGCGGATGCGCCGGCCCGGCAATCGGCGCGTGTACGACCGGCTGCTCGGGCGGATCCGCGACCGCGTCCCGGGCGTCACATTACGTACTACGTTGATCGTCGGATTCCCGGGCGAGACCGAGCAGGATTTCGAAGAGCTCGACGGCTTCGTCGCCGACATCGGCTTCGATCACGTCGGCGTGTTCACGTACTCCCATGAAGAGGGCACGCGGGCTCATGTGCTGACCGACGACGTGCCGGCGGCGGTGAAGAAGCGCCGCAGGAACGCGCTGATGACGCGACAGAAGAAGATCGTGCAGCGGCGGCTCGCCGCGAGTGTCGGTCGCGAAGTGCGGGTGCTCGTCGACGGCCCCGCTAGTGAGCACGAGCTGGTGCTTCAGGGGCGGACCGAGGGTCAGGCGCCGGACATCGACTCAGTCGTCTACCTCACCGACTGCGATCCGACCGCCTACCGCGCCGGCGATCTCGTGCAGGTGCGCATCGTCGGCGGCCGTGGCTACGACCTGGTGGCCGCGCCAATCGCCTGAGCTGTACTCCACCCATCAGCAGCGGCCGGGCTTCTGCCGTGACGCGCGCACCGCTTGCCAGAGGAGTGTGCGGCGTGTGTTATATTCATGGGTGGCAGCTTCGAGTAAGGGTACCCGAGTGGGCCTGTGCCCACTTTTTCTTTTTGTGGGGACGCGTCTACGCGGCGAAGTGAACAGTTGACGGGCGTGCGCGCAGCCGCCGACCGGGTGGCGCGCAGTTACGGGCTGGAAATATTCGATGTCCAGCTGCGGCGCGAATCAATCGGCACGGTACTGCGGGTGGTCATCGATCGGCCGGACCGCGGCGTGCCTGAGACGTTCGACGAAGCGGTCGGGATCGATGAGTGTCAGCGGGTCAGCCACGATCTGAGCGCCCTCCTCGACGTCGAAGACGAGGAACTCGAAGCCGCCGGGGCGCTGGCGCAGAACTACACCCTTGAAGTGTCCTCGCCGGGGCTGGATCGGCCACTCCGGCACGAGGCAGATTATCGGCGGTTCACCGGGCGGCTCGCCAAGGTGGTCACGACCGCTCCGATCGACGGCCAGTCGGCCTTCTCGGGGCGCATCGTTGCCGTCGAAGACGGCACCGTGACCCTCGAGGAAGGACGCCGCCGCCACCGGGTGCCGGTCGCGCAGATCAAGCGCGGCCAGCTGGCGGTCGAGTTTTGACAGGACGATGCCGTTCGCGTTCGGCTGCGCCGCGCGGCGCCGGCCTCGAGCGCCGGCGGCAGAACGCCGATAGCTGAGAGCTTAATGGCTACAGTCAATCCATTGTTGCAACAGATCGACGCCATCGCCAAGGAGAAGGGCGTCGAGCCGGACATCATCATCACCGCCCTCCAGGACGCGATCGAAGCCGCGGCCCGGAAGCGTTACAAGACCGAAGCCTTGCGGGCGCGGTTCAACCAGGAGTCCGGCCAGCTCGAGCTGTTCGCGGTCAAAAAGATCGTCGACGAGGTGACCGACCCGTCGACGCAGATCTCGCTCAGTGAAGCTCAACAGCTTTACGGAGACGAGGCCGAAGTGGACATGGAGATCGAGTTCCCGCGGCCGACCGAGGATCTCGGACGGATCGCCGCGCAGACCGCCAAGCAGGTGATCTTCCAGAAGGTCCGCGAAGCGGAGCGCGAGAACGTCTACAACGAGTACAGCGAGCGCGTCGGCGACGTGGTCAGCGGGACGGTCAAGCGGTTCGAGAACGGCGACATCATCGTCGAGCTCGGAAGAATCGAGACGCAGCTGCCCCGCAAGGAGCAGTCGCGAGCCGAGAACTATACCGTCGGCGACCGCGTTCGGGCGGTCATCCGCGGCGTGAACCGCAGCGCCAAGGGGCCGCAGATCGTGCTGTCGCGGACCGATCCGGCCCTGCTGATCAAGCTCTTCGAGCAGGAAGTGCCGGAGATCTACGACGGCACGGTGGTCATTCGCGGCGCGGTCCGCGAGGCCGGCGACCGGGCCAAGGTGGCGGTCTACTCGCGTGAGCGGGATGTCGATCCGGTCGGCGCGTGCGTCGGAATGAAGGGCACACGCGTCCAATCGATCATCCGGGAGCTGCGCGGCGAGAAGATCGACATCGTCGAGTATTCGGAGGATCCGATCCTGTTCGTGACCAACGCGATCAGCCCGGCCAAGGTCCAGCGGGTCTCGATCGTGGACGACGGCGAGCGGGTGATGGAAGTGATCGTCGAGGACAAGCAGCTGTCGCTGGCAATCGGCAAGAAGGGTCAGAACGTCCGCCTCGCGGCCAAGCTGACCGGCTGGAAGATCGACATCAAGAGCGAGGAAGAGAAGCGCCGGGAGGTCGAGGCGGTGCTCGGGGCGCTCGAGATCGGCGACGCGCCGGCGGGCGACCAGGCCCCGGAGGCCGACAACGCGGACGTCGAGTCCGGTGTCGAGACGGCAGCGCCCGAAGCCGCCGCGGAAGGCGCTTCCGACGTCACGAGCGAGCCAGTCGCCGAAACGGCGGCTGCGGATGATGAGAGCACCGGCGAGACGGCGCAGGCTGACGCGGCGACCGCGCCAACAGTGGACGCCGAAACGGCGGACCGGGACCGAGCTAACGGGTAAGCGTCAGGGCAGATTCACACTTCGAACATACATACTGAATGGCAACAGTTCGGATACACAAGGTCGCGTCGCTCTTAAACACCTCGAGTCAGGAAGTGATCGCGCTGCTGAAGCGTGACCACGGAATAGAGGTGAAGAGCGCCTCGAGCACCATCGAAGAGGTCGTCGCGCGGCAGTTCGTCGATCGCCTGGCCCGCCAGCGCAACATCGTCATCCCGTCGAACGCCTCGTTTGCCGACAGCCCATCGCCGGTGATGAAGGGCAAGAAGCCGGCAGGCAAGCCGGAACCGCCCAAGCCGGCGGGTCCGGTGCTCGGCGGTCCCCGCCTGGTGAAGACCGCCAAGCCGGCGGCGCCGGTTGCCGATCCCGAGGAGTTCGTCGAGGCACCGCCCGCTCACGAGCCCGAGACCGACGCGCCCGAGCCGGAACCGGCCTACGACCCATCCATCGTTCACGTTCAGCCGGTTCAACCAGAACCAGTCGCGGTCGAGCCGGAACCGGTCGCCGCACAGGAGCCTCCGGAGGGCCCCGCGCCCGTGCTCGTCCAAGAAGAGCCGCGTTTCGCTCCAGCCCCCGCGGCGGCTGCTCCGTCTGCTGCAACTCTCGAGGCGCCGCCCGCGCCGGAGCCGGCACCTGCGCCGCCGCCCGCACCGGCTGTCGAAACGCCCGTCGCACGGCCCGCAGCGCCTCCTGCGCCACCGGCGCGCCCGATCATGCCGCCGCCGACCGGCCGTATCGTGCCGCCGACAATGCGGTTGCGGGTGGAAGATCCGCGGACCGGCCAGGCGCCGCCCGCGCCGGTCCGGCGCCCGCTGCTGGTACGTCCGCCGGTGCAGCCGCCGCAGCCGATGCAGGCGCCCACTGGAAATCTGAGCCGCACGCCCGGTACTCGTCCCGGAGGCGCGCCACTACCCGCCGGGGCACGCGCCCCGATGCGTCCGGGCGGAGGCCTGCCGCCGCGTCCCGGTCCGATGGGTGGACCGCGTCCTCTTCCGTCGCAGCCGATCCGACCGCCGGCGCCGCCGCCGCGACCCGGCATGCCTGGGTATCGGCCGCCGATGTATCACCGGCCTGGCAGCCCGCGTCCGGGCAGCACCGGCCGTCGCGATCAACCGCGGATGCCGGCCAGCGTGGCCGCGCCCGTCGCGCCGCCACCCGTCACGCGGACCATCACGCTCGCTGAAGGCATGACTGTCGCCGATCTCGCCACGAAGCTGGACGTCAAGGCCAAGGACATCCTCAAGAAGCTGATGGATCGCCGCATGATGATGACGATCAACAGCACGATGGACGACGAGACCGCTTCGCTGATCGCGCGCGAGTTCGGCGCCGACGTGAAGATGCAGTCGTTCGAAGAGGAGATGCTCCAGGTCGAGGCCGAGGATATCGATCCGGCCGATCGTGTCACCCGGGCTCCGGTGGTGACCGTCATGGGTCACGTCGACCACGGCAAGACCACCCTGCTCGATGCCATCCGCTCGGCGCGCGTCGCTGAGCGCGAGGCGGGCGGCATCACCCAGCACATCGGCGCATACTCGGTGAAGGTCAACGACCGCAACGTGGTCTTCCTCGACACGCCCGGTCACGAAGCGTTCACCATGATGCGCGCCCGCGGCGCGCGGGTCACCGACGTCGTCATCCTGGTCGTCGCCGCCGACGACGGGGTCATGCCGCAGACGCGCGAAGCGATCGATCACGCCAAGGCTGCCGGGGTGCCGATCCTCGTGGCCATCAACAAGATCGACAAGCCGGACGCGAATCCGGAGCGGGTCAAGAAGGAATTGTCCGACCTGGGACTCGTGCCCGAGCAGTACGGTGGCGACACCGTCATGGTCGAGGTCTCGGCCAAGAAGAAGCAGAACCTCGACGCCCTGCTCGAGATGATCCTGCTCGTCACCGAGCTCGGCGAGCTCAAGGCCAACCCGAAGCGGAACGCGTCCGGCACCGTGCTCGAAGCGAAACTGGACAAGGGCCGGGGCCCGGTCGCGACCATCCTGGTGCAGGACGGCACGCTGCGGGTCGGTGACACGGTGATCGCCGGCACGATCGTCGGCAAGGTCCGCGCGCTGATCGACGATCGGGGCCGTCCGCAGAAGGCCGCGGGGCCGGCGACGCCGGTCGAAGTGCTCGGACTCGGCGGCCTGCCGCAACCCGGCGACGCCTTCCAGGCGCTCGCGGATGCGGTCAAGGCGCGGCAGATTGCCCTCTTCCGTCAGACCCAGGCGAAGGAGAAGGCACTCGGCGGCAAGGGCAGCCGGCTCACCATCGACACGCTCAAGGACTTCGTCGACGGCGCCGGTCTCAAGGAGCTGCCGATCATCGTCAAGGCGGACGTGCAGGGCTCGGCCGAAGTGCTCGGCGACACCCTGGCCAAGCTCAGTGACGAGAAGGTCAAGGTCCGCATCATCCACAGCGGCGTGGGCGCGATCAACGAGTCGGACGTGCTGCTGGCGACCGCCTCCAACGCGATCATCATCGGGTTCAACGTGCGGCCGGATCGCAACGCCGCCGACGTCGCCGAGCGCGAGAAGGTCGACATCCGGCTCCACTCGATCATCTACAACGTCGTCGACGAGATGAAGAAGGCGATGACCGGCCTGCTCGATCCGACTTTCAAGGAAGTGCGGGTTGGCGCCGCTCAGGTCCGCGAGACGTTCAAGACGCCGAAGTTCGGGACGATTGCCGGCTGCATGGTCACCGAAGGATCGATCAAGCGCTCCGGCGATACCCAGGCTCGGCTGCTGCGCGATGGCGCGGTGGTCTTCGAGGGCAAGATCGGCTCGCTGCGCCGCTTCAAGGACGACGTGTCCGAAGTCAAGACCGGCTTCGAATGCGGGATCGGCTTCGAGAAGTACAACGACATCAAGGTGGGTGACGTCATCGAGGTGTTCGTGAACGAGCGCGTCGCGACGCCCGTCTAGACATGGCCAATTCACGGCCCGAGCGGGTCGGCGATCAGATCCGGGTGGAGATCACCGGGATGCTGACCCGCGAGGTCCGCGATCCCGGGATCGGGTTCCTGACCGTCACCCGCGTCGAGGTTTCGGCCGACCTGCAGCACGCGAAGGTCTACTACACCACCCTCGGCGACGAAAAGGCCCGGCGCGAAACGGCCCGGGCGATCGAACGGGTGTCGCCGTTCCTGCGACGGCAGCTGGCCGGGCGCATCCGACTGCGCCGCGCCCCGGAGCTGCATTTTTTCTTCGACGAGAGCGTCGAGCGGCACGATCGGATCGAGCGAATCCTGCGCGATCTCGAGCAGGAGCGCGCCAGCCGTCCGCCCGAGGCGGAGACCGCCGGCGCGTCAGCCGAGGCCTCCGACACCAAGCCGGACCCTCCTATTGAACATGACCCAGCCGACCGAGGCTAGCCCCGTTCCGCTCGACAGTCCCGCCGAGATCGTCGGCCGCATCTGCGACGCCATCCTGAGCCGCCAGCGCTTCGTGCTGACCTCGCACGCCCGGCCCGACGGCGACTCGATCGGATCGCAGCTGGCGATGGCCTATGCCCTCGAGGCGCTCGGCAAGGAGGTCCGGCTGGTCAACGCCGATGCCGCGCCCGAGCACTATTTCGAGTTCCCCGGCGTCGACCGCATCGAGATCACGGCCGAGACGACGACGGATGCCGACGCGGTCATCGTGATGGAGTGCAGCGACCTGACTCGTACCGGCGTCGCCGGGCTGGGCGATCGCTTTCTGATCAACATCGATCATCACGCCGGCAACCGCATGTACGGCGCCATCAACTGGTTCGACGAGTCGGCAGCGGCCTGCGGTGAGATGGTGTTCGACATCATCAAGGCGCTCGGCGTGCCGCTCAGCGAGGAGATCGCCACCCACATCTACCTGGCCATCCTCACTGATACCGGGTCGTTCCACCACTCGAACATCACGCCGCGCACCTTCGAGATCTGCCGTCAGACAGTCGAAGCCGGGGTGAACCCGGCGATCATGGCCAGGCGCGTGTACGACAGCAACAGCTTCGGGAAGCTGAAGCTGATCGGCGCGCTGCTCGACCAGATGTTGCTGGTGGACGAGGGCCGGCTGGCGATCATGCGGATGGACGACGCGATGCTCGAGGCGTGCGGGTGCACGAACAACGACACCGAAGGGATCATCAACCTGCCGCTCACCGCGCGGGAGATCCAGGCGGTGGTGTTCTTCAAGACGTCGGGCGCCGACGGCGTGCGCGTGAGCATGCGCTCGAAGTACGACGTCGACGTGCGGATGGTGGCGAGCGCGTTCGGCGGCGGCGGCCACAAGAACGCCGCCGGCTTCACCGTCCCCGATCGGCTCAGCGACATCCAGGACCGCGTCGTCGAACGCCTGATCCGCGCGGTGCACGAGGGTCTCCGCACGCGTCCGAAAGGATGAACGGCGTCCTCGTCGTCGACAAGCCGTCCGGCCCGACCTCGCACGATGTGGTCGCCCGGGTGCGGCGGGCGCTGAAAACGCGCCGGGTCGGACACACCGGAACCCTCGATCCGCTGGCGACCGGGGTGCTGCCTCTGGTGCTCGGCAGCGCCACGCGGCTGGCGCAGTTCCTCTCGTCCGACGACAAGGCCTACCTGGCCGATGTCCGGTTCGGATTCTCGACCACCAGCTACGACGTCCTGGGATCCCCAACGGGCGGCGCCGCGCCGGATGGCGGCCGATTCGACCTCGACGCCGACGCGCTCGAACGGGAGCTCGCGGGGTTCCGTGGCACCTACCTGCAGATGCCGCCGGCGTTTTCGGCCAAGAAGATCGCCGGCCGGCCGGCCTACGAGCTGGCCCGGGCGGGCCACGCGCCCGAGCTGAAGGCGGTCGAGGTCACGGTCCGCGAGCTCGCGCTGGTTTCGCAGGACGGACCGACGGCACGGCTGCGGGTCGTGTGCTCGAGCGGCTTCTACGTCCGGACCCTGGCGCACGAGCTGGGGGTCCGGCTCGGCTGTGGCGCGCACCTGACCGCGCTGCGGCGCACCCGGGCCGGCACCTTTGAGCTGGCCGACGCCGTGCCGCTGGAGCAGATCGAGACCGCCGGGGTGGCGAGCGGCGAGCGGGTGCTCGCGCCGGAGCGGCTGCTGACGGACATTCCCGCGGCGCGCCTGACGGCGGCAGGCTCCGGCCGAGCCCGCCATGGCGCCGCGCTCGGCCCCTCCGAGTGGAGCGGCGACGAGCCACGGACGATCGGCCGGATGCGGCTCCTGGACGCCGACGGGGCGCTCCTCGGGATCGGGGAACTGCGCCCCGGCGGGCTTTTGCATCCCGTCCTGGTGCTGGTGTAAGATACTGAGTCGCTTGGAATTGCAACGTCGCCACAGGGCGTCCAGGTCCAAGTGAAACCGCTCACAGACGAACGACGGCGGCTTGGTGCGGCGACATCCTGTCGCCGAGGTCTGGGCCGTGCGTGGAGGTAGCATTGGCTCTGACCAAGGATCGCAAGACCGACATCATCGGCACCTACAAGACCCATACAGAGGACACCGGATCGCCCGAAGTCCAGGTGGCGCTGCTCAGCGAGCGTATCAACTACCTCACCGAGCACTTCAAGACCCACGCGAAAGATCACCACTCCCGCCGCGGCCTGTTGAAGCTCGTTGGCCAGCGCCGGAGTCTGCTCGATTACCTGAAGCGCAAGGACAGCGACCGGTATGCCGAGCTGATCAAGCGCCTGGGCATCCGCAAGTAGACCGCGCCAGGGGCCCGCTCGACCGGCGTTCGCGGCCGGCCTCGCGTCATCCGGACATCGCCCGCCTCGCGGCTGGCCTTCCTCTTCAGTGAAAGACGGACACATGCATACACGCAACATCACCATCGGGCGACAAACGATCTCGATCGAGACCGGCCGGCTCGCCAAGCAGGCCGACGGCGCGGTCGTCGTGCGCTCGGGCGACACGATGGTCCTCGTCACCGCGCAGGCCGCTGCGAACCCCCGCGAGGGCATCGATTTCCTGCCGCTGACCGTCGACTACCGCGAATACACCTACGCCTCGGGCCGGATCCCCGGCGGCTTCTTCAAGCGCGAGGGCAAGCCGAGCGAGAAGGAAGTGCTGACCAGCCGTCTGATCGATCGTCCGATCCGGCCGCTGTTCCCGGCCGGCTGGCGCCACGAGACGCAGATCATCGCGTTCGTGATCTCGGCGGACACCGAGAACGACAGCGACGTGCTGGCCATCACCGGTGCCTCGGCCGCGCTGGCCATCTCCAGCGTGCCGTTCAGCCGCAGCATCGCCGGCGTCCGGGTCGGTCTCGTCGAGGGCGAGTTCCTGATCAACCCGACGTTCGAACAGCGCCGCAAGAGCAAGCTCGATCTGATCGTCGCCGGCAGCAAGGACGCGATCGTGATGGTCGAAGCCGGGGCCAAGGAAGTCAGCGAAGAGGACATCGTTCAGGCCCTCGAGCACGCGCACGCCGCGATCAAGGACCTCATCGCCGGCATCGACGCGCTGGCGGCCGACGCGGGCAAGAAGAAGGTCGAGGCCAAGGCCAAGGACATCGACCCGAAGTTCCGCGCCGAGGTCGAGAGCAAGGCTTACGGGCCGCTCGCCGAGGCGATGCGGATCAAGGACAAGCTGGAGAACTACGGGAAGGTCGACGCCGTTCTCGCCGAGCTCCAGGCCGGGTATCCCGAGACGGAGCCCGAGAAGCGGTCAGGCGCGAAGTCGGTGTTCAAGGACCTCAAGGCCAAGGTCATGCGCGACGAAGCGCTCGAGCGCGGCAAGCGTCTCGACGGCCGCGCCTTCGACGAGATCCGGCCGATCACGATCGAAGTCGGCGTGCTCCCGCGGGTCCACGGCTCCGCGCTCTTTACCCGGGGTGAGACGCAGGCGCTGGTGACCGCAACGCTGGGCACCGCAGACGACCAGCAGAAGATCGAGATGGTCGACGGCGAGATCTGGAAGCGCTTCATGCTGCACTACAACTTCCCGCCGTTCTCGGTCGGAGAAGTGCAGTTCCTGCGCGGCCCCGGCCGGCGCGAGATCGGTCACGGCGCGCTCGCGGAGCGCTCGCTGATGCCGATGGTGCCGACCGAGGAGAAGTTCCCCTACACCGTCCGCGTCGTCTCGGACATCCTCGAGTCGAACGGCTCGTCGTCCATGGCCTCAGTGTGCGGCGGATCGCTGGCGATGATGGATGCCGGTGTGCCGCTGACCGCGCCGGTCGCCGGCGTGGCGATGGGGCTCATCATGGACGAAAGCACCGGAAAATATGCCGTGCTGAGCGACATCGCCGGGGCCGAGGACCACTACGGCGACATGGACTTCAAGGTCGCCGGCACGGCGAGCGGGATCACCGCGCTCCAGATGGATATCAAGGTTTCGGGCATCACGACCGAGATCATGAGAAAGGCCCTCGAACAGGCGCGGGCCGGCCGGCTGTTCATCCTCGACAAGATGCAGGCGACGCTGTCGGCCGCACGCAACGACGTCTCGACGCACGCGCCGCGGATCGTGACGCTGCGCATCCCGGTCGACAAGATCCGCGATGTCATCGGGCCGGGCGGCAAGATGATCCGCAGCATCATCGAGCGGACCGGGGTCAAGATCGACGTCGAAGACGACGGCCGCGTCAACGTGGCGTCGTCGGACGAAGCCTCCGCGCAGAAGGCGATCGGGATCATCCAGGAGCTGACCGCCACGCCGGAGCTCAACAAGACGTATCTCGGGAAGGTGCAGCGCATCACCGACTTCGGGGCGTTCGTCGAGATCATGCCCGGGCTCGATGGCCTGCTGCACGTCTCGGAGATCGCGCATTATCGGGTCAAGGACGTTCGGGACGAGCTGAAGGAGGGGGAACAGGTGATGGTCAAGGTGATCAACATCGATCCCTCGGGCAAGATTC
Source organism: uncultured Acidobacteriota bacterium (assembly GCA_963816725.1). Lineage (GTDB taxonomy): Bacteria > Acidobacteriota > Vicinamibacteria > Vicinamibacterales > 2-12-FULL-66-21 > CAVSUB01. Next base: position 24,375 of record CAWFMC010000003.1, read on the forward strand.
GCCTCAGCCGCAAGGCCCTGCTTCAGCCCGAAGAGAGCCAGAAGGCGCGCTAGCGGCCGGGGCAACCAAAGCTCCAGCCGGGACGTCTCAATTCAGGGCCTCTGCCGGCCATCATGGCCGCCAGGGGCCGTGACTTACCACTGGAGGGTGACAGTCATGGCCGTTCTGATGCACCGTCGTCGTGCGATCGCTCTGGCTGTCGGCTGCGTGGGCCTGCTCGGGTTCCTGTGGGTCCGAGCCGACGCCCGCGAACAGGGCAAGGTCGTCGAGATCACCATCGACGGCGACCACTACACCTTCGCTCCCGCCCGCATCGAAGTGCAGAAAGACGACCTGGTCAAGGTCACCTTCCGCGCTCACGACATCGCCCACAGCTTCACCGTCGACGCCTACCGCATCGCCAAGCGCGCCGCCGCCGGCCAGACCATCGTGTTCGAGTTCCGCGCCGACCAGACCGGCACGTTCCCCTTCTACTGCAACCTGAGTCAGGACGATCGGTGCAAGCAGATGAAGGGGGAGATCGTCGTCAGGTAGATTCTCTCGGGACCGGGGACCGGGGACCAGGGATCCGGGAGTCACCAACAGGCTGTATCGAGGCGGCTGGTGACTCGACGACGCATCCATCCCCCACGCCGCTGACCGCCTAGCACTTGTTACGCCGGATTGAAGTGCGCCCAAAACCGCTGTAGCCCCGATTTTCGACCTGTGCGCCACAATCTTGACGCCGGGTCCCACTCGGGCGTTTGGGTTCGTAGGGGCACCGCAGCCGCGATTTAGACCCGAGCGTTACGAAGCCAAGTGCCGGGTCCCCGGTCCCCGGTCCCCAGTCCCGAGTCAGAGATACCCCAACCACCAGTCCCTCCGCCGCGCCTTGACGCCGGCGAACCAGCGGCACGGCAGGTACAAGGCCACGACCACGGTAATCCACCACGCCCAGACGAGCGGGAGCGAATAGCCCCAATCAGGCGGGGCGGTGAACGGGAAGTTCGCGAGGTCCGGCGACGTGACCATGTACCACATGGTTCCGTAGCGCACCTGGCAGACGAGCGCGGCAATGACGTGGATCAGCGTGAAGTGCCCGACATAGTAGAACAGCGGCACCTTGCCGAAGGTCAGGGCCGGACGCAGGAGTGGCGGCGTGCGCCCGTCGACGGCGCGGAGGAACAGGAGCGCCGGGCCGAGGGTCATCATCAGGAACAGCAGCGACGCCGGGTACTTCGTCGTGTTGATGAACGACCACGCCGTGAAGAGCGCCGATGCCTGCACCTTCCACGGTGACGGGTCGCCGTAGACATTGATGCCGCGGATGATCAGGAACCCGGCGACAACCGCAAGGCCCACCCGCAGCAGCCAGGCCCTCCGCCGCTCCGCATTCCACGCGTAGATCCCGCCGAGTGCGTATCCCAATGCCGTCACGCCGACCCACGGGATCAGCGGGTAGACGACCAGGACCACATGGTCGGTGGCGCTGAACACGATGCCGCGGCCGTGGAGGACGATCCACAGCGGGTTCGTCGACCTGACGACGTCGAGGGCATTGTGCCCGGCAATCATGACGAGCCCGAATGCCGCGATCGCCCAGGTCGGCAGCCACAGTAATCCGGACAGCAGGACCATGCTCCAGCCCAGGGCCCAGAGGATCAGCAGCAGCGTGACGTGGAAGTCGAAGTTGAACTGATAGACGAGACAACGCACGACGATCGGCTCGAGGAACACCAGCCACAACCCGCGCGTCAGCAGATACCGCGACAACCCGGCGCGGCCCTTTCGATCGAGCGAGAGCCGGGCGCCGGTCCCGGTCAGCAGAAAGAACACCGGGGCGCAGAAGTGCGTGATCCACCGCGTAAAGAACAGCGCGGTCGTGGTAGTGGCGAGATTGGTCGGGTCACCCACCGACGCGCCGAGATAGTCCCGCGTGTGATCGAGCGCCATGATGATCATCACGACGCCGCGCAGGACGTCGATCGATTCGAGACGAGATCGGGTCGGACTCAGAGTCGTGGTCATTCGGTGGGTTCCCTATCAGCTCTCAGCTATCAGCTGTCAGCTTGGTTCTGCGGATCTCGTTCGTTCAGGCTCCAGGCTTCACGCTCTCGAATCTGCCCCTGCGAGCGCCCGGCGCCCAGCGCCCAGCGCCGAACGCCGAGCCCCGAGCCCCGAACGCCGAGCGCCGAACGCCGAGTCCCGGATCCCGAGTCCCGTTAACGTCAGTTCCTGAGCCGACTCCGCCGGTATCCATACAGGAAGTAGAACACCACCCCGAGCGCCATCCAGAGGATCAAGCGCTCCCACGTGGCGCGCGGCAGGCCGGCCATCAGCAGAAGGCTCACGGCCGCGGACAGCAGCGGCAGGAAGGGCACCATCGGCATGCGGAACGGGCGCGGCAGGTCGGGCCGCGTGCGCCTGAGGACGACTATGGCGAGCGAGACGATGACGAATGCCATGAGCGTGCCGATGTTGACGAGCTCGCCGAGCGTTGCAATGGGCGTGAGCCCCGCAGCCACTGCCACCACCGTGCCGGTCACCATCGTGGACACGTGCGGCGTGTTGTAGCGCGGGTGGACGCGCGCGGCCCACTGCGGCAGGAGGCCGTCCTTCGCCATGGCCATGAAGATTCGGGGCTGGGCCATCATCATCACGAGCATGACCGAGCTGAGCCCGGCCAGCGCACCGACGGTCACGAGCACCTTGACGACCGCCATCGGCCCGGCCCATGGCGTGCCGGCGGCACGCTCGGCGGCTGCCTGCACGGCGATCACCAGAGGCGCCGGCTGGTTGAGCATCGCCTTGTACGGCACCAGGCCCACCATCACTCCCGAGACCAGCACGTACAGCAGCGTGCAGATGATCAACGACCAGAGGATTCCGCGCGGCAGATCGCGCTGCGGGTTCTTCGCTTCCTGAGCGGAGGTCGAGACCGCGTCGAAGCCGATGAACGCAAAGAAGATCACGCCGGCTCCGCGCAGCACACCGCTCCAGCCGTACTCGCCGAACGTCCCGGTGTTGGCCGGCAGGAACGGGTGCCAGTTCGCCTGATCGATGAACAGTGCTCCCGCCCCGATCACGACCAGGACGACGGCCACCTTGATCACCACGATGACGTTGTTGGTCGACGCCGACTCGCTGACGCCGGTAATGAGGAGGGCGGTCACCGCAAGGGTAATGAGGACGGCCGGAACGTTGAAGACCGCTGTCACCGGGTCGCCGCCAGCCACCTGGACGACCGTTCCAGGGGCAGCGCTGAACGCGGCCGGAAAGCTGAGCCCCATCTGATGAAGCAGCGTGACCAGGTTGCCCGACCAGCCGACCGCCACCGTCGCGGCACCCAAGGCATACTCGAGGATGAGATCCCACCCGATGATCCAGGCGATGAACTCGCCCAGCGTGGCATAGGCGTAGGTGTACGCGGACCCCGCGACCGGCACGCTGGCGGCGAACTCCGAGTAGCAGAGCGCGGCCAGGGCGCTGACCAGGCCGGCCAGCACCATCGACAACACGATGGCCGGTCCCGCGTGCGCCGCGGCCGCCTGGCCGGTCAGGACGAAGATGCCGGTGCCGATGATCGCCCCGATCCCGAGCATCATCAGGTGCCCGGCTCCCAGCACCCGCTTCAGTTCCCCGCTGCCAAGCTGCTGGCTCTCAATCTGCTCGATGCTCTTGGTTGCGAAGATGGACATGCGCCCCAGCTTGCGTGGGACGCGCGATCGGTGTCTTGAACCTGCCGTCAAGCGCGCCGAAGAAGTCCTTAAGAAGTTCTTAAAGGGCGGTACGATAAGGTCTTCCGGCGATGACAGCCACCGAGGTCCCGGTCTCTCCGCCCCGCGTCCGCCGGCCCACGGTGACGTTCGGGCCGTTCACGTTCGACCCGGACAATCACCTCTTGCGGCGCGGCGCCGATCAGATCGCCGCTCCCCCGCGCGTGCTCGGCGTGCTGGACCTGCTGCTCGAACGGGCTGGCGACCTGGTCCCCCGCCAGGAACTGATCGACCGAGTGTGGAAAGAGGCGTTCGTCACCGACACGTCGCTGGCCGAAGCCGTCAGCGGCCTTCGTCAGCTCCTCGGAGACGATGCCCAGGCGCCGACGTACATCCAGACGGTGCATCGCCGCGGGTACCGGTTCGTGGCGCCGGTCGAGGTGGTCGGCCCAAAGCCCGCTGCCCCTCCAGCGTCATCTCCGGCCATCCCTCCCGCCCCGTCGGTGCCCGAGATGGTCCGGCCCTCCATTGGCGGGCAACTGGTTCCCTGGAGCCTCGCCGCGCTGCTCGGCATCCTCGCCGTGGTCGCGATCCTGCGGCTCACCAGTCAGGAGCCGTCCGCACCGCTCACGGGGCGCTTCGCCGTGACGCTCCCGGCCGGACAGCACTTCGACCCGCGCGGCTTGGCGGTCGCGCTCTCGTCCGACGGATCCCTGGCCGCGTGGTCCGCCTGCACTGCTGATGGATGTCAGCTGTACGTGCGTCCGCTGGACCGGCTCGAGTCCACGCCGCTGGCCGGGACGGCGGAGGGGGCATCGCCGTTTTTTTCGCCGGACGGGGCATGGCTCGGATTCTTCGCGGACGGCAAGCTCAAACGCATTCCCTTGGCTGGTGGCGCTCCGCTGGTAATCGCTGACGTCGCGGAGCCGCTCGGTGCGGTGTGGACGAGGGAAGGGCGGATCATCTACGGCAGCTCGCTGACCGGCGGGCTCTGGCAGGTATCGGCGTCAGGCGGCACCCCCGCGCCGTTGACGATGACTCGTCAGGCCGAGGGAGAGGTCCGGCACGGATGGCCGGCGCTCGCACCGGACGGCCGCACGCTGTTCTTCTCCATCGCCACGACCCTGGATCAGGACTCGCCAACGCGTCTCGCGGTCGCCATGCTGCCGCCCTGGGTCCCGGCAATGGCCGGCGCCGGCACGTCACGAATCACCACGTGGACGACCCCGCTCGACGCGGTTGGCATCGCGCGTCCGCTTGCGGACGACCTGATCGCCGTCGCGCGGGGTAGCGAGCTGCAGGTCACGGCCATCGATCCCGTGACGCACGTCATGGGCGGCGCGCCGCAAACCGTCGTCTCGGCCGTCTCGACGAGCGGGGGTCAGGCTCAGTTCGCGGTCTCGCGCACGGGGTCGCTGCTCTACGTGACTCAGGCGTCCACTGCCGACGACGCCCGTCTCGCCTGGGAGCCCGGCGGAAGCCGGGCTGGAGTTCCGGCACTACCGCGGGAGATCTCCGGGCTGATCGCGCTGTCTCCGGACGGCCGCCGGCTCGCCTGGGCGGGTCCTGCCGACGGCGCCCGCACCGACATCCGCATCGTCGACCTCGATCGCGGCGCGGCGACCAGACTGACGCACGACGGCGTCAACACGGCGCCGGTGTGGTCGCCCGACGGACGGCGGCTGTTCGTCGCGCGACGGACATCGGCCGCGTTCCAGCTCGCTTCGATCGATGTGGACAGCGGTCGCGTGGCGCCGATGCCGATCGTTCCGCATCATGCATTCCCAGCCTCGGTGAGCGGGGACGGCCGGACACTCGCGTTCATCGTTGCCACCGAGACCACGAAGCGTGACGTGTGGATCGTCGCCACCGGCGGCGGACCGGCGCGCCCGATCGTCCAGTCCCCCTTCGACGAGACCGCCCCTGCCCTCTCGCCCGATGGGACTGTCGTGGCGTATCAGTCGGACGAGGGCGGACGATGGGACGTCTACCTGCAGCGGATTGCCGACGGGCGCCGCACGGTCGTGTCCACGAACGGTGGCGATCTGCCCGGGTGGACGGCCGACGGCGGGGCTCTGATCTTCCGTTCCGGGGCGGCCCTCATGCGGGCGCCGGTTCGGACGGATCCATTGGCGGTGGGAGCCGCCGAGCGGATCGGCGACGCCCGGACGGGCCGTCCGGTTGCGATGACACCGGACGGACGGATGCTCGTGGACCGCGGTGCTGTCGAGAGCGGCACCGGCGCGGTGATCACGCTGCACTGGGATCAGGAGATCAGGCGGTTGCTGGGCCCACCCTCCGCGCGCATGCCCCGCTGACGCGCAGAACGCCAACGCCGGCCCGTCACGTTGAATGCGGCGCAGCGCGGAGCGATGCAGCGCTATTCAGACAAAAAGCATGGCGGAACGAGCCCTAGCACGATGCTCAAAGCATCTTGCATCGCAAAGGCAAATGTGAGGAAGCTTTCATCTGCCATCTGCCATCTGCCATCTGCCATTGCGATGCCATCGGCATCGTGCTACGACGCCACGGTCCGCGCCGGGCGATCGAGAAACGCACGTGCGTCGGAGAGGCGCTGCTCGAGCGGCGGATGGCTATGGAATAACCAGAGCGCCACCCGCGGCGGGTTGGTCTCGGCGAGGTTCTGCGTCCCGAGACGGCGCAGCGCAGAGACGAACGCTGCCGGCCGATCGGTCAGGCTGAGGGCGTAGCGGTCGGCGCGTCGCTCGTGATGCCTGGAGATCCCGTTGACGAGCGGGGTCGCGGCCAACATCACCGCCCCGGCGCCGAGGACGAGAAGCGGCAGGCCGGCCACATCCGACGGACCTGTCAGCGCGAGCCGCTGCCACGCCGCATCGACGGTCAGCGCCGCCACCGCAAGCGCCGCCGTGATCAGCACCGCCTCGAGCGCCAACCCGGTCAGCAGGTCACGATGCGCATGGTGGCCGAGCTCGTGCGCCAGGATCACCTCGATCTCGTCGTCTGTGTAATCGGCCAGCAGCGTGTCTGAGACGAGCACACGGCGCGTCCGCCAGCTGCCCACCAGCGCCGCGTTGGCGCGCCGCGACTTGGCCCCGAGGCCCCACTCGTAAACGCCGAGCACGCGCACGCCGGCACGCTGCGAGAGCGCCGCCAGCCGGTCGTGCAGCTCGCGGCGATCGAGCCGCTTGAAGCGATAGAAGAGCGGAAAGAGCAGCACCGGCGCGAGGCCGGCGAGGAGTGCCATCCCCAGAGTGAGCGCACCGGCCGCGATCGCCCACCACGCGCCCGGTGACATCCGTATCGCGGCGAACACGATCTCAGCGGCAACCAACGCCAGCGCGACGTTCACCAGCACCGCCTTCAGGTGATCGCGGATGAACACGCGCATCGACTCGGTGGAGAGCCCGAACCGCCGCTCGAGCACGAAGCCGTCGTAGCACGCCAGCGGCAGCATCGCGACGGCCTGCACGGCCGCGAGGGCGCTCACGTAGAGTGCGACCGTCGACGGGCTATCGGGCTGCCCGCCGGTCAGTCGGACGGCAACGTCTCTCAGCCGGACCGATGCGCCGCTGCCCAGCAGGAGCGCCAGCAAGCCGGCGTTCACGACGATCCCCATCACCGCGGCACGGCGCTTGAGCCGATGGTATCTGGCGGCCTTGTCCTCGTTCACCAGCGGTATTGTAAATCGCGGGACACCACGCGAAGCGGGCTGCCTGTGCGGTATCGGCGCATCGCTGATCTGTCGGTCGATCGTGTTCCCCGCCGTTCACCTACGGATGCTGACGCATCCAATCCGGATGTCGTGGCGATGGCTGGCACTGCTTTCACATCTGCCATTTGCCATCACATCGGCCGTTTTTCAGCGGCCTGCTAAGCTCTCCCGGATGTCGTTACGTCCGGGTCCGGGATCGCTGTACCGCCATGCCTGGCTGGTGTTGGCAGCCGTGGCATCGCTCATCCCGTTCGCCGGCGGCCTCTCGACGACAAACGTGTTCTTCGTGCGGGACCTGGGGCTGTACTTCTGGCCGCGACACCTCTGTCTCTGGCAGTCATGGCGCGATGGGGATTGGCCGTTCTGGGATCCATACGTCGGCGCCGGACAGTCGGCGGTGGCCGACGCGCTCAATCATTTCTTCCTGCTGCCGGTCACGCTGGTTCGTGTGCTCGCGCCGCCCGTTGTCGGCTTCAATTTCTGGGTCGCCGCTCCCTTTCCGATCCTGGTCGTCGGATTCTGGCTGTGGCTGCGGCGCCGCTTCGCTCCAGCGGCGGTTGCCGCGGGCGCCGCGATTCTGGCCCTTGCGGGACCGATCGCGTCCACGGGCGACTTCCCCAACCTGTCCTGGACGGTGGCCCTCATCCCCTGGATCCTGTGGTCGGTCGATCGGGTGTGTGAGAGACCGACACCAGCGTCCTTCGCCGCGCTGGCGGCGTGTGTCGGATTTCAGGCCGCGGCCGGTGAACCGGTGACCTTCGCGGGCACGTGCGCGGTAGTGGCCGGTTATGCGGCGCTCGCGCTATCGCCCTTCCGAGGAATCAGCCGCCGTGCCGGGATCCTTCGAGTCTCCGCCGCAATCGGGGCCGGAGTGCTGCTCGCCGCCGTCCAGCTCGTGCCGCTTGGGTTCGCGGCGACCCGCTCCACCCGCGGCGCCACCGTCGACGCCGGGTTCTGGTCGCTTCACCCGCTGATGCTGCTCGAGACGGTGCTGCCGCACTTCTTCGGGCACGCCTACACCGCCACGCTCGAAACGCTTCCCTGGATACGGGCCCTGAACGCCGGCCGCGAGCCGCTGTTCTATTCGCTGTACATCGGCATCGGAGCGTTCGCGCTCGCGCTGGTGCGTGAAGCCGATGTAGCGCTGACGCGGTGGCGGCGATTCTGGTGGTGCGTGCTCGGCGTCGCGGTGATCGGCGCGCTGGGCGAATTCACACCGGTGTATCCGGCCGTGCAGGCGGGCGTGCCGGTGCTCAAGGCGTTCCGCTTCCCGGTCAAGTACCTGCTCTTCGGCGTGCTGGCCGTCGCGGCGCTCGCCACCAGCGGCGCGGACGCGCTCATCCGGCACGCTCGCGGAGAGCGGGACATGAAATGGCCGCTCGGAGCGGGGCTCGTGTTGGGAGCTACCGCGCTCGTCGCCGGGTGCATCGGTGCCGGCAGCCTGTTCGACGTCGCGGCGATCCCGGCACTCTGGAGAGCCGTCGCCCATCGGGTCGCCATCGCTGATCCCGTCGGCGCAGCGGCGTGGCTCAAGAGCGGCGATGCGGTGACCGTGCGGCTAGCCGGTCTGGCCGTGGGCACAGGTTTCCTCTTGACCCTGGTGTGGAACCGCCACCGGAGTGCCGTCCTCGCCACGTGGGCGATCTGCGGTCTCGCGGTCCTCGATCCGTTGGCGGTGAACGCCGACCTCTACCCGACGATCCCCGCCTCGCTGCTCGGTCCTCCGGAATGGGTCGAGGCCACGCGTGCCCATCCGCGTGATCGCGTCTATGTCGGCGGACGGCTCACGAAGAACACCGGACGCCAGCAGATGCCGGCGGAGCTCATCGACAGCCCGAGCCGCTTCCTCCCACCTGCGCAGTGGAGCGTGCAGGAGGCCGTCACGCTGTACTCGAGCCAGTTGGCGCTCACGCCGGCGGCGTGGCGCGTGCGTGACATGATCTCTTACGACCTGCCGCAGTTGTGGCCGCGCGAGTACGGGCAGCTGCTGATCCGGTTCCGTAAGGCCTCACGCGAGGACCGCCTTCGCCTGCTGCGTCGCACCGGTGTGCGGTACTGCTTCGTGCCGGAGCCGCCGGTGCCCGGAGCCACACCGCTCGCCGCCCCCGAGATCTCACGTCCGATGGCACTGTACACGTGCGGCGACAATCCACGTCGCGTGTACGTGACCACGGCCGCCACCATCGAACCGGATCTCGGACGCCAGCTGGATCTGCTGTTCGAGGCGAGCCATGACCCGTTCGCGTCCGTGCTGCTGGAGCGCAGCGCACCGGCGGTCGACGGCACGCCGGGCGCTGGCGCAGCGCCCGCGGCCGAGATCGTCCGAGAGGGCAACACGCAGCTCGAAGTCAGGGTCGCGATTCCGGAAGCGGGTGGGTACCTCACGGTCGTGGACTCGTACGATCCGTTCTGGGTGGTTGACGTGGACGGCAAACGGGGCACACTGCTGCGCGCCAATGGTCTGTTTCGCGCCGTGCACCTCGCGCCCGGCACCCATGACGTGCGGTTCGCCTATCGGCCGCTGCCCTTCTATGTCGGCCTGGCCATCTCGAGCGCGGTCGGCCTGCTCCTGATCGCGGGCGGCGTGTGGCGACGTGCACCTCCAGCAGGACGCTGAACATCGCATCCTGAATGGCAGATCGCACATCGGGCGGCATGGCAGATGGCAGATGGCAGACGTAAAGACGCAAATGAACGAGCGTATCGGGAGACGTGAGTGACGAGCAACGCCGAGTCTGGATGCCGTGCCGGGAATTGAACGGCGAATCTCTGGTCTGCCAGGAGGGACGTGACGAGGCGTGGACGATCGGGCGCGGTGGGGAGGCTCGACCGCCTCCCCGGACAGACCTAGTTCAACTGCACCGATATCAGCTTCGACACACCCGGCTCCTCCATCGTCACGCCGTACAACCGGTTGGCGATTTCCATCGTCTTGCGGTTGTGGGTGATGAGGATGAACTGGGTGCTGTCCTGCATCGCCTGCAGCATCTCCACGAACCGGCCGATGTTGGCGTCGTCGAGTGGCGCATCGATCTCGTCGAGGAGGCAGAACGGGCTCGGCTTGTACCTGAAGATCGCGAACATGAGCGCCATGGCGGTCAGCGCCTTTTCACCGCCGGAGAGGAGCTGCACGCTCTGGAGCCGCTTGCCCGGCGGCTGGGCGATCATGTCGATTCCGCTCTCGAGCTGATCGTTCTCATCGAGCAGCACCAGCCCGGCGCGCCCGCCGCCGAACAGCGTGCTGAAGGTGATCGCGAAGTTCTCGTTGATCGCCGCGAAGGCCTCGCGGAACCGCTCCTTGGTGGTCTTGTCGATCTTCTTGATCGCGTCGTTGGTGGCGGCAATCGAGTCGACGAGATCCTTGCGCTGCGTGGTCAGGAACGCGTGGCGCGACTCGAGGTCGTCGAACTGATCGATGGCCATCATGTTGACGGCGCCCATCCGCTCGATCTTCGTGCGGAGGTCGGCGACCATGTCGTCCGCGGTCATGGCCGCCGCCGGCGCAGGCGCGCTCTCGGCCGGCGCGGCGTCGCCGCTCACTGCCGCACCCTCCTCTTCCACCTCCGCCGCATCGGGAGCGTCATCGACCGGCTTCGGGCTGGCGAGTGCACCGGTGCGCTCGAGCTCTTCGATCTCCGCGCTGACGGCTTCGATGGTGGCCTGCACGGCTTCCAGGCAGGCCTCTGCGACATGCGTGAGATCGGCTTCCGCGGTCGCGCGCGCGACATCGAAGCGCGCGGCCTCGGCGCGGACGCTCTCGACCAGCCGTCGCGCCTCGCGAATGCGGCTCTCATGCGCAGTGAACGCCTCGCGGATCGTCACGGAGCGCTCGTCGGCCGTCCGAACCTGTTCGCGCAGCTCGTCGAAGGTGCGGAGACCGGCATCCAGCGCCGCTTCCGCGGTCACGACCGCCGCGCGCAGCTCCTCGATGCGGGCGTGAGTCCGCTGGAGATCGTCTGAACGCCGGGCGACGCGAGTCTCGAGCTCGCGGCCGGCCTCTTCCAGCCGGCCGACATCCGCCGCGAGTCCGCTCGCCCGCTCGACCAGGCCGGCATGAATCGCCTTGGCCTCGGCGGTCCGGACTGATTGGGCCTGCATCCGTTCGCGCGCCTCGAACAGGCGCCGCTGGGCCTCGTTCAGCTGCGTGTCGGCCGCGCGCTGATCGTGCTCGATGCGCGCGATCGACGCCTGTGCCTCGTCCTGCCGGGCGTCCTGGACGCGGAGCTCTTCCTCGCAGGTCCGGCGCTCGTTGGCGATCTGATCCTGTTTGCGCGCGACGCGCTCGGCGGCGGTGCGGGCGTTGCCGACCTGCAGGTCGAACCCGACCGTCGACTTTTCCTGCTGATGCTGCTCCTGCTGGAGCGAGACGATGGCCGCGCTGGTGGTGGCGATCAGCTCGTCCAGCACCGCGACCGCTTCGCGCAGCCGCTCGGCCTCGAGGCGCTGCGCGTCGCTGCGCTCCCGCAGCTCCTTGATCTCGCGCTTGGTCGTCAGGATGCCGCGGGCTTCGGCGCGTGTCCCGCCTTCGACCCGCGAGGTCCCGTCGAGGACTTCACCGTGCAGCGTCGCGACCGGCCCACGCACCTGCGCCGCGAGGGTCCGGGCGGTCTCGAAGTCGTCGGCAATCCAGGCCTCGGCGAGCACGTCGCGAATGGCGCCCTCTGCGGGTCCGTTCACGCGGACGACATCGAGCAGGCGCCGGGCACCGGCGATCGCTTCGCCGGGCTGCGCGGCTGCCGCACGCTGACTGCGATCCGGCGACCACGAATCCGACGCGGCCGGCGTTGTGCGACTCGGCGAGCCGGATGCCGGCGGCCGCCTGATCGTGGGTCTGGACGACGACGTGCTGCAGCAGCTCGCCGAAGGAGGCTTCGACCGCGCGCTCGTGATGACCGTCGACTTCCAGGTAGTCGGCGACGGAGCCCATGTGTGCGATCTCCGCCGCGGGCGCCTCGGCGAGGATCAGCCGCGCGCCGTCGCCGTATTCGGCGCGCGCGGCATCGAGCTCCTCGAGCGATTTCAGCCGCGCGCTGACGCCGGCCAGCCCCGTCTCCACCGCGCGCAGCTCGCTGGCGCGGCTCTCGCGCTCCGACGCGCGCGGTGCCGAGCGCCGCCTCGCGTTCGGCGCGGTCCACGCGCAACGACTCGAGGGCGCCGCGCGCCCGCGCCATGCCGTCCTCGGCGGCCTCGCGATCCTGCTCGGCGCGCATCGCTTCGACCCGGAGATCGCCGCTCTCGGCCTCGAGCCTGGCGAGCTGCTCGCGAATCCGCTCCTTGGCCGCACCGGCCCGTTCCATCGCATGGCGGAGCGCGGTGGCGGCGTTGACGGCCGCGAAGACCTCGCTGCGCGCCGCCTCGACGTCACCCTCGAGCCCCTCGATGTGCCGCTGGACCTCGGCGTACTCGAGCTCTTCGGCCTTCAATGCCTCGGCCGCGTCGTGACGCGCGGTGAGCGCATTCGCCGCGGCTTCACGGCGCGCCTCGAGCTCCACGCCGGGCCGGCTCACGACGCGCCTGCAGCTGCTCGACCTCTGAGGCGATCTCCGCGGCCGACAGCGTCAGCTGTTCGATCTGCCGCTTGTCGAACGTGACCTGCTGCTGCAGACGTCCGTTCTCGAGCTCGCTGGCGTGTGCGGCCTCGCGCGCGGCAGTGGTCGCGGCGTCGGCCTCTGTCAGTTCGAGGCGCAGGCGTTCGAGGGTGGTCTCGAGGGCAGCCAGTGCCGTGTCGGCTGCGGACTCGCGCGTCCGCGCGTCCGTCGAGCCGGGCCCGGGCCGCTTCGATCGCTTCGTTCAGCAGGCGATAGCGCCGGGCGAACTGCACCTTCTCCCACTGCCGCAGCTGCTCGCGCAGCCGCTTGTAGCGGCGCGCCTTCGCCGCCTGCCGCTTCAGCGCCCCGCGCTGCTTCTCCACCTCGTAGACGATGTCGTCGACGCGGGTGAGATTCTGCTGCGCGGCCTCGAGCTTGAGCTCCGCGGCGCGGCGGCGGCTCTTGTACTTGGTGACGCCGGCGGCCTCTTCGATCAGCTGCCGCCGATCGGTCGGCCGGGCGCTGAGGATCTGACCGATCTTGCCCTGCTCGATCACGGCGTAGGCCTTGACGCCCAGGCCCGAGTCCATCAGCAGGTCCTGCACGTCCCGCAACCGGCAGTTCTCGCCGTCGATCAGATACTCGCTCTCGCCGGAGCGGTACAACCGGCGCATCAGCTCGACGTCGCGCACGATCAGCGGCACGTCTTCTTCTTCGACCGCCAGCGCGGCGCCGCCGTGCAGGCCGCCGTCAGTGTCGAGCGCGACAGGCGCCGGCATCCGCGCCTGCCCGCCGCCGTCCGACGGACCGCGCGCCGCGACGCCGGACAGGCGCAGCCGGACCTCGGCCGCGGCGGTCGGCTTCCGCGCGTCGCTGCCGCCGAAGATCACGTCTTCCATGCGGTCGCCGCGCAGGCTCTTCGCGCTCTGCTCGCCCAGCACCCAGGTCAGCGCGTCGACGACGTTGCTCTTGCCGCAGCCGTTGGGACCGACGATCGCGGTGACGCCGTGATCGAAGGTCAGCTCGGACCGATCGGGGAAGCTCTTGAAGCCGGCAATCTCGAGACGATTCAACCGCATGACGAATCACCTGTGTCCCATGCGCGGGCCTGGGCGAACGCCGGGCTCGCGGCTGCGGCTCGGCGGTCGTGGGCCGCGGGCCAGCGCGCGGACAGCCGCTCGGACCCGCCCCGCCGCTGTCGGGCAGACGCGAGCATCCGGAAGCGGCTGGGTGCGCCTCGACCGACGAGTTGTGCTGGATTCGACGTGACGTGACACGGACCGTGCAACCGAGCTCACACGCCGCCGGCGGCGGCATGGCCCCTGAGCTCAATGAACGGCGGTCAGTCTAGCAAGCCCCAATACCTAGGGGCAAGAGCAAACTACGACGCCTAAATGTAGGGCCGAATGCCCTACTGCTTGCGGGCGCTCAGCGTCGTCAGCCGGATCGCGTCCGGGAACTGGCTGAGCGCGAACTGGGCCTGCGGATCCTTGCCGATGAGGTTCTTCCGCGCTTCGGAGGTGCCGAAGAGCGCGACGTCGATGTCGTAGCGGATCATCGCCCGGATGAAGGTCTCGTCCTTGGCGAAGGCGGCCTCGTCGATGACGACCTTCTGGCTCTTCAGCGACTCGCGGAAGTCCGCGACCATCGCGTCGGTGAGGGTGAAGCCCTTGGCGATCGTCTTCTTGTTCTTGTTCGCGGCGCTCAGGCGGGTATCGCCTTCGGCGGTGAACTGATCGGCGAAGTTGGCGAAGGCGCCCCGGGCCACCAGGCCGCGGCTGAAGCGCGTCGGGTTGAAGCCTTCCGACCGAGCCGACCATGAACTTGTCGGGGTCGATGCCGCCGCCGCCGTAGACATCGCGGCCGGCGTCCGTCTTCTTGAGCTGTGCGGCGGAGTGCTCACGCTGCGGGTTCTGGTCGCGCAGCGAGTAGGTCAGGTACTCGTCGAAGGTGCCGTCCCACGGGCGCTGAATCATGCGGCCGCTCGGCGTGTAGTAGCGCCCGGTGGTCAGGGCGAGCCCGGCGTTGCCGCTGATCCGGTAGACCGACTGCACCAGCGCCTTGCCGAAGGTCGTCTCGCCGACGACCAGGGCGCGGTCGTGGTCCTGGAGCGAGCCGGTCACGATCTCCGACGCGCTGGCGCTGTTGCGGTTGACCAGCACCACCATCGGCAGGTGCGTGTACTGGCTGTCCTCGGTGGCGCGATAGTCCTGATCGGAGTTCGGGATGCGGCCGCGGGTGTAGACGATCATGTCGCCGCGGGGCAGGAACCGGTTGGCGATCTTGATCGCCTGGTCGAGCGGACCGCCGGGATTGTCGCGCAGGTCGAACACCAGCCGCTTCATGCCGGCGTCGCTCAGCTTCTTCAGCGCCGCCCCGACCTCGTCGTCCGACGTCTCGGAGAAGTCCCCCAGCTTGATGTAGCCGGTGTCCTTGTCGATCATGAACGCGCCGCGGACGGTGACGATGTTGACCTCGTCGCGCTCGACGTCGAGATCGATCAGCCCGTCGTAGCCGCGCCGCTTCAGCGAAATGGCGACCGTGGTGCCCTTCGGCCCTTTCAGCTTGGCGACGGCCTGCTCGCTGGTCCAGCCCTTCGCGTCGTTGCCGGCGATCCGCGCGATGACGTCGCCGCGGCGCAGGCCCTTGCGATAGGCCGGCGAGCCTTCGAAGATGGACATCACCGTGATGTCGCCGTCGATGACCTGAATCTGGATCCCGAGGCCGTAGTACTTGCCTTCCTGCCGCTCGCGCATCTGCGAGTAGCTCTTGGGATCGAAGAAGCTCGAATGCGGGTCCAGCGTCTTCAGCATCCCGTCGATCGCGCTGTAGACCAGGCGGTCCGACGGCACGGCGTCGACGTATTCGCGATCGACCGCGGCGAGCGCTGACGTGAACACCCGGTACTGCTGCGAGATCTCGTCCTGACGGGCCGCGACGTTGCTGCCGAACAGGCCGCCGATCAGCGCCGACACCACCACGCCCAGCACCGCGACGGGAAGGAAACGGGAATAACGCATTCTGCATCGTAACAGACCAACTGCCGCACCCGCAACGAGTTCCGGGCACAGCCCGGCCGGGCTCGCTTGACCCGGCCGGAGGCGGTTCCTATAATCGGAGAGCGTCCGCAAAACCTCCGCCTTTCCAAGGATTTGTCTTATGTTCGGTTCCATCGGGATGCCCGAGCTGATCATCATCTTCATGATCGCCTTGATCATCTTCGGGCCCCGGAAGCTGCCGGAGCTGGGGCGCTCGCTGGGCAAGAGTCTGGGTGAGTTCAAGCGCGCCTCGAACGAGCTGCGCAACACGCTCGACGAGGAGATCCGGCTCGAGGAACAGCGCGCGGACCAGCGCGTGGCCGAGCCGGTCCGGCCCGCCGAGCCGGTCCGTCCGGCTGACGTCGTCGTCGAACCGCACGCCGAGAGCGTTCCGCGTCACACCGGCAGCGCGTAGTCCCGGGACGCGTGATGACTCACCAAACTCCCGGGCGGGGCATCCCGCCGGGCGGCGTTGCTCGTCGCTTACTTATCCTCAATGAGCGCGCTCCTCGCGCCTTGCCCGCCGGGCGCCGCGCTCCGGGACTGCGGCAAGCCATCACGCGTCCTCGGGACTAGCCGATGGCGCTCGTGCCGTTTCCCTCGGCGCACCCGGCGCCGCCGGACCGCGATGATCCGCTCATCGAGCTGACCGACCCCGTCGATCCCGAGGATCTCGACGGCGCCGGCGCGCGGATGTCGTTCCTGGAGCACCTCGACGAGCTCCGGACGCGCATCATCCATTCGGTCATCGGCGTCGCCGTCGGCATCGGGCTGACGTTCTTCTTCCACAACCAGATCTACGAGTTCGTCTTCGAGCCGACCCGGCGGGTGCTGCCGGACGGCAGCAAGCTGGTCTACACCCAGCCCGGCGAAGCGTTCTCGCTGCACATCCAGATCGCGCTGATCGCCGGGGTGATCGTGGCGGCGCCGTACATCATGCTGCAGGTGTGGATGTTCATCGCGCCGGGGCTGTACGCGCGCGAGAAGAAGATGGCGATTCCGTTCGTGGCGCTGTCGTCGGCCGGCTTCATCGGCGGCGCGGCGACCAATCACTACGTCATGTTCCCGTTCATGATGAAGTTCTTCGGCGGCTTCAACTCGGCCGACCTGCTGTTCCTGCCGTCGCTCGACGCGGTCTTCTCGCTCTACACCAAGTTCCTGATCGCGATGGGGCTGATCTTCCAGATGCCGACGATCGTGATGTTCCTGGCGCGGATGGGGATGGTCACGGCGCGGTTCCTGTTCCGCAACATCAAGTACGCGGTTCTGATCACCTTCATCGTCTCGGCGGTGATCACGCCGACCGCCGATCCCGGCACGCAGACGCTGTTCGCGCTGCCGATGATCGCGCTCTACATCCTCAGCATCGGGATCGCCTGGCTGGTGGCGCCGAAGCGGGTCGCGGAGGACGCGTAGGGCGTTCGCTTTCCGGCGTTCCCGCTTCCCGCTTCCCGCTTCCCGCTTCCCGCTTCCCGCTTCCCGCTTCCCGCTTCGAGGATCCGAACGCTCGAGCGTTGAACCTCACACCCTGAACGCTGAACCGAACGCTGAACCTCTGAACCCGAGCGCCGAGCGCCGAGCCCCGAACCGCCGAACCGTCCGAATCCCGGATCCCGGATCCCGGATCCCGAGATCCCGGATCCCGTTAGAATCCCCCCATGGTCATCAAGGCGTCGTCGGCGGCCGAGATCCGGCAGCTGGTCGACGCGCTCTCGGGCCCGGACGACGTGCGGCGTGAGGCGGCGGCGGCGCGGCTGCGGGTCATCGGGCCGCGGGCGATCGATCGCCTGCTCGGCGCCTACGGCAAGGCGCCGACGGCGGCGGCGCGGGCGACGATCCTGCGGGTGCTCGAGCCGATCGCCGACGCGCGCTGCGTTGCGCCGGCGCGCGAGGCAGCGACGCCGTGATGCGGAGGTCGCCGCGGCTGGCGCGGCGCTGCTGCGCGGCCTCGTCGACGCCGCCGATCCGCGGGTCGCCAACGACGCGCTCGAGGCGCTCGATCGCGGTCGCCCTCGACGAGACGCGGTTCGGCCGGAGGCGCGCCGCAGCGCGGCCGACGTGCTGCGCGACCTGCCGGCCGTGATGCGAGCCGGCATTCTCGATGCGCTCGCTCCAGCCACAGCCGCCACCGCCCCGGCCGGCGCTGCCGCCGCACGATCGCAGTCGCGGATCCGCCGACGTCTGGCGCGCCGCGCTGGACGGCCGGCTGCCCGAACGGCCGGCGGCGCTGCGCGAGGCGCTGACGGCCACGCCGCGGCGGCCTCGCTTGCCCGAGCTGCAGAAGCTGGTCGACACGATCCGGGCGCACGAGGCGTCGGCGGCGCCGCAGGCGCCGGAGTGGCTCGCGCTGCGCGGCTCGGTGCACCAGGTGCTGGCGTCGCGCGGCAGCCGGATCGCGCTCTACGATCTGCGCGAAACGCTCGAGCGCTCGTCGGCTCCGCTGCCGGTCTCGTTCCTGTCGGCGCTGCACACCATCGGCGACCGCGCGTGCCTCGAGCCGCTGGCCGAGGCGTTCGCCCACGCCCCGGCGCGCGAGGCGTGGTGGCGGCAGCAGCTGGCGTCGGCGTTCCAGGCGATCATGGTGCGGGAGAAGCTGACCGCGCGGAGTGCGGCGGTGAAGAAGATCCTGGCGAAGTGGCCG
>CAWFMC010000004.1:0-245012 GCA_963816725.1 uncultured Acidobacteriota bacterium
CGGTCGCGCGCGCGACATCGAAGCGCGCGGCCTCGGCGCGGACGCTCTCGACGAGCCGTCGCGCCTCGCGAATGCGGCTCTCATGCGCAGTGAATGCCTCGCGGATTGTCACCGAGCGCTCGTCGGCCGTCCGAACCTGGTCGCGCAGCTCGTCGAAGGTACGGAGACCGGCATCCAGCGCTGCTTCCGCGGTCACCACCGCCGCACGCAACTCCTCGATGCGGGCGTGAGTCCGCTGGAGATCGTCCGAACGCCGCGGGCGACGCGAGTCTCGAGCTCGCGGCCCGCCTCTTCCAGCCGGCCGACATCCGGCCGCGAGTCCGCTCGCCCGCTCGACCAGGCCGGCATGAATCGCCTTGGCCTCGGCGGTCCGGCCGCAGTGGGCCTGCATCCGTTCGCGCGCCTCGAACAGGCGCCGCTGCGCCTCGTTCAGCTGCGTGTCGGCCTCGCGCTGATCGTGCTCGATGCGCGCGATCGACGCCTGTGCCTCGTCCTGCCGGGCATCCTGGACGCGGATCTCCTCGTCGCAGGTCCGGCGCTCGTTGGCGATCTGATCCTGTTTGCGGGCGACGCGCTCGGCGGCGGTGCGGGCGTTGCCGACCTGCAGGTCGAACCCGACCGTCGACTTTTCCTGCTGATGCTGCTCCTGCTGGAGCGAGACGATGGCCGCGCTGGTGGTGGCGACCAGTTCGTCCAGCACCGCGAGCGCTTCGCGCAGCCGCTCGGCCTCGAGCCGCTGGCGCGTCGCTGCGCTCCCGCAGCTCCTTGATCTCGCGCTTGGTCGTCAGGATGCCGCGCGCTTCCGCGCGTGTCCCGCCCTCTATCCGCGAGGTCCCGTCGAAGACTTCACCGTGCAGCGTGGCGACCGGCCCACGCACCTGCGCCGCGAGAGTCCGGGCGGTCTCGAAGTCGTCAGCAATCCAGGCCTCGGCGAGCACGTCGCGAATTGCGCCCTCTGCGGGTCCGTTCACGCGGACGACATCGAGCAGGCGCCGGGCACCGGCAATCGCTTCGCCGGGTGCGTCGGCCGCTGCCGCGTGCGTCGGATCCGGCGACCACGAATCCGACACGGCCGGCGTTGTGGCGACTCAGCCAGCCGGATGCCGGCGGCCGCCTGATCGTGGCTCTGGACGACCACGTGCTGCAGCAGCTCGCCGAAGGAGGCTTCGACCGCGCGCTCGTGATGACCGTCGACTTCCAGGTAGTCGGCGACTGACCCATGTGTGCGATCTCCGCCGCGGGCGCCTCGGCGAGGATCAGCCGCGCGCCGTCGCCGTATTCGGCGCGCGCGGCATCGAGCTCCTCGAGCGATTTCAGCCGGGCGCTGAGGCCAGCGAGCCCGGTCTCCACGCGCGCAGCTCGCCGGCGCGGCCTCTCGCGCTCGACTCGCGCCGTGCCGAGCGCCGCCTCGCGTTCGGCGCGGTCCACCCGCAACGACTCCATGCGCCGCGCGCGCCCGCGCCATGCCGTCCTCGGCGGCCTCGCGGTCCTGCTCGGCGCGCATCGCTTCGACCCGGAGATCGCCGCTCTTCGCCGTCGAGCCTGGCCAGCTGCTCGCGAATCCGCTCCTTGGCCGCACCGGCCCGTTCCATCGCATGGCGGAGCGCGGTGGCGGCGTTGACGGCCGCGAACACCTCGCTGCGCGCCGCCTCGACGTCACCCTCGAGCCCCTCGATGTGCCGCTGGACCTCGGCGTACTCGAGCTCCTCGGCCTTCAATGCCTCGGCCGCGTCGTGACGCGCGGCCGGACGCGTTCCGCGGCGGCTTCACGGCGGGCCTCGAGCTCCAGCGCGGGCCGGCTCACGACGCGCCTGGAGTTGCTCGACCTCTGAGGCAATCTCCGCGGCCGACAGCGTCAGCTGCTCGATCTGGCGCTTGTCGAACGTGACCTGCTGCTGCAGGCGTCCGTTCTCGAGCTCGCTGGCATGTGCGGCCTCGCGCGCGGCAGTGGTCGCGGCGTCGGCCTCTGTCAGTTCGAGGCGCAGGCGTTCGAGGGTGGTCTCGAGGGCAGCCAGTGCCGTGTCGGCTGCGGACTCGCGGGTCCGCGCATCCGTCAGCCGGGCCCCGCGGCGGCATCGATCGCTTCGTTCAGCAGGCGGTACCGCCGGGCGAACTGCACCTTCTCCCACTGCCGCAGCTGCTCGCGCAGCCGCTTGTAGCGGCGCGCCTTCGCCGCCTGGCGCTTCAGCGCCCCGCGCTGCTTCTCCACTTCGTAGACGATGTCGTCGACGCGGGTGAGATTCTGCTGCGCCGCCTCGAGCTTGAGCTCCGCGGCCCGGCGGCGGCTCTTGTATTTGGTGACGCCGGCAGCCTCTTCGATCAGCTGCCGCCGATCGGTCGGGCGGGCGCTGAGGATCTGGCCGATCTTGCCCTGCTCGATCACGGCATAGGCCTTGACGCCCAGGCCCGAGTCCATCAGCAGGTCCTGCACATCGCGCAACCGGCAGTTCTCGCCATCGATCAGGTACTCGCTCTCGCCGGAGCGGTACAACCGGCGCATCAGCTCGACGTCGCGCACGATGAGCGGCACGTCCTCTTCTTCGACTGCCAGCGCCGCCCCGCCGTGCAGGCCGCCGTCGGTGTCGAGCGCGACAGGCACCGGCATCCGCGCCTGCCCGCCGCCGTCCGACGGACCGCGCGCCGCGACGCCGGATAGGCGAAGCCGGACCTCGGCCGCGGCGGTCGGCTTCCGCGCGTCGCTGCCGCCGAAGATCACGTCCTCCATGCGGTCGCCACGCAAGCTCTTCGCGCTCTGCTCGCCGAGCACCCAGGTCAGCGCGTCGACGACGTTGCTCTTGCCGCAGCCGTTGGGACCGACGATCGCGGTGACGCCGTGATCGAAGGTCAGCTCGGACCGATCGGGGAAGCTCTTGAAGCCGGCAATCTCGAGACGATTCAACCGCATGACGAATCACCTATGTCCCATGCGCGGGCCTGCGGCAATGCCGGGCTCGCGGCTGCGGCTCGGCGGTCGTGGTCCGCTGGCCAGCGCGCGGACAGCCGCTCGGACCCGCCCCGCCGCTGTGGGCAGACGCGAGCATCCGGAAGCGGCTGGGTGCGCCTCGGCCGACGAGTTGTGCTGGATTCGACGTGACGTGACACGAACCGTGCAACCGAGCTCACACACCGCCGGCGGCGGCATGGCCCCTGAGCTCAATGAACGGCGGTCAGTCTAGCAAGCCCCAATACCTAGGGGCAAGAGCAAACTACAACGCTAAATGTAGGGCCGAATGCCCTACTGCTTGCGGGCGCTCAGCGTCGTCAGCCGGATGGCGTCCGGGAACTGGCTGAGCGCGAACTGGGCCTGCGGGTCCTTGCTGATGAGGTTCTTGCGAGCTTCGGAGGTGCCGAAGAGCGCGACGTCGATGTCGTACCGGATCATCGCCCGGATGAAGGTTTCGTCCTTGGCGAAGGCGGCGTCGTCGATGACGACCTTCTGGCTCTTCAGCGACTCGCGGAAGTCCGCGACCATCGCGTCGGTGAGGGTGAAGCCCTTGGCCAGCGCCTTCTTGTTCTTGTTGGCGGCGCTCAGGCGGGTATCGCCCTCGGCGGTGAACTGATCGGCGAAGTTGGCGAAGGCGCCCCGGCCCACGAGGCCGCGGCTGAAGCGCGTCGGGTTGAAGCCTTCGACCGAGCCGACCATGAACTTGTCAGGATCGATTCCGCCGCCGCCGTAGACATCCCGGCCGGCGTCCGTCTTCTTGAGCTGTGCGGCGGAGTGCTCGCGCTGCGGGTTCTGGTCACGCAGCGAGTAGGTCAGGTACTCGTCGAAGGTGCCGTCCCACGGGCGCTGAATCATGCGGCCGCTCGGGGTGTAGTAGCGCCCGGTGGTGAGGGCGAGCCCGGCGTTGCCGCTGATCCGGTAGACCGACTGCACCAGCGCCTTGCCGAACGTCGTTTCGCCGACGACCAGGGCGCGGTCATGGTCCTGGAGCGAGCCGGTCACGATCTCCGACGCGCTGGCGCTGTTGCGGTTGACCAGCACCACCATCGGCAAGTGCGTGTACTGGCTGTCTTCGGTGGCGCGGTAGTCCTGATCCGAGTTCGGGATGCGGCCGCGGGTGTAGACGATCATGTCGCCCCGGGGCAGGAACCGGTTGGCGATCTTGATCGCCTGGTCCAGCGGACCGCCAGGATTGTCGCGCAGGTCGAACACCAGCCGCTTCATGCCGGCGTCGCTCAGCTTCTTCAGCGCCGCCCCGACCTCATCGTCCGACGTCTCGGAGAAGTCCCCCAGCTTGATGTAGCCGGTGTCCTTGTCGAGCATGAACGCGCCGCGGACCGTGACGATGTTGACCTCGTCGCGCTCGACGTCGAGATCGATGAGCCCGTCGTAGCCGCGCCGCTTCAACGAGATGGCGACCGTAGTGCCCTTCGGCCCTTTCAGCTTGGCGACGGCCTGCTCGCTGGTCCACCCCTTCGCGTCGTTGCCGGCGATGCGCGCGATGACGTCGCCGCGCCGCAGGCCCTTGCGATACGCCGGCGAGCCTTCGAAAATGGACATCACCGTGATGTCGCCGTCGATGACCTGGATCTGGATCCCGAGGCCGTAATACTTGCCTTCCTGCCGCTCGCGCATCTGCGAGTAGCTCTTGGGATCGAAGAAGCTCGAATGCGGGTCCAGCGTTTTCAGCATCCCGTCGATCGCGCTGTAGACCAGGCGGTCCGACGGCACGGCATCGACGTATTCGCGATCGACCGCGGCGAGCGCTGACGTGAACACCCGGTATTGCTGCGTAATCTCGTCCTGACGGGCTGCGACGTTGCTGCCGAACAGGCCGCCGATCAGCGCCGACACGACCACGCCCAGCACCGCGACGGGAACAAAACGGGAATAACGCATTCTTAATCGTAACAGACCAACTGCTGCACCCGCAACGAGTTCCGGGGACAAGCCGGCCGGGCTCGCTTGACCCGGCCGAAAGCGGTTCCTATAATCGGAGAGCGTCCGCAAAACCTCCGCCTTTCCAAGGATTTGTCTTATGTTCGGTTCCATCGGGATGCCCGAGCTGATCATCATCTTCATGATCGCCTTGATCATCTTCGGGCCCCGGAAGCTGCCGGAGCTGGGGCGCTCGCTGGGCAAGAGTCTGGGTGAGTTCAAGCGCGCCTCGAACGAGTTGCGCAACACGCTCGACGAAGAGATCCGGCTCGAGGAGCAGCGCGCGGACCAGCGCGTGGCCGAGCCGGTTCGGCCCGCCGAGCCGGTCCGTCCGGCTGATGTCGTCGTCGAACCGCACGCCGACAGCGTTCCGCGCCACACCGGCAGCGCCTAGTCTCGTGGACGCGTGATGACTCACCAGACTCCGGGGCGGGGCATCCCGCCGGGCGGCGTTGCTCGTCGCTTACTTATCCACAATGAGCGCGCTCCTCGCGCCTTGCCCGCCGGGCGCCGCGCTCCGGGACTTCGGCAAGCCATCACCCGTCCTCGGGACTAGCCGATGGCGCTCGTGCCGTTTCCCTCGGCGCACCCCGCGCCGCCGGACCGTGATGATCCGCTCATCGAGCTGACCGACCCCGTCGATCCCGAGGATCTGGACGGCGCCGGCGCGCGGATGTCGTTCCTGGAGCACCTTGACGAGCTCCGGACGCGCATCATCCATTCGGTCATTGGGGCCGCCGTCGGCATCGGGCTGACGTTCTTCTTCCACAACCAGATCTACGAGTTCGTCTTCGAGCCGACCCGGCGGGTGCTGCCGGACGGCAGCAAGTTCGTCTATACGCAGCCCGGCGAAGCGTTTTCGCTGCACATCCAGATCGCGCTCATCGCGGGCGTGATCGTCGCCGCGCCGTACATCATGCTGCAGGTGTGGATGTTCATCGCGCCGGGGCTGTACGCGCGCGAGAAGAAGATGGCGATCCCGTTCGTCGCCCTGTCGTCGGCCGGCTTCATCGCCGGCGCCGCCACCAACCACTACGTCATGTTCCCGTTCATGATGAAGTTCTTCGGCGGCTTCAACTCGGCCGACCTGTTGTTCCTGCCGTCGGTCGACGCGGTCTTCTCGCTCTACACCAAGTTCCTGATCGCGATGGGGCTGATCTTCCAGATGCCGACGATCGTGATGTTCCTGGCCCGGATGGGGATGGTCACGGCGCGGTTCCTCTTCCGCAACATCAAGTACGCGGTTCTGATCACGTTCATCGTCTCGGCGGTGATCACGCCGACCGCCGATCCCGGCACGCAGACGCTGTTCGCGATGCCGATGATCGCGCTCTACATACTGTCGATCGGGATCGCCTGGCTGGTCGCGCCGAAGCGGGTTGCCGAGGACACGTAGGGCGTTCGCTTTCCGGGTTCCGCGTCCCGCGTCCCGCTTCCCGCTTCCCGCTTCCCGCTTCCCGCTTCCCGCTTCGAGGATCCGAACGCCGAGCGTTGAACCTCACACCCTGAACGCTAACCTTGAACGCGGAACCTTTCCCCGAGCGCCGAGCGCCGAGCGCCCAGCGCCGAGTCCGGGTCCGGATCCCGGATCCCGGATCCCGGATCCCGGATCCCGCTAGAATCCCCCCATGGTCATCAAGGCGTCGTCGGCGGCCGAGATCCGGCAGCTGGTCGACGCGCTCTCGGGCCCGGATGACGTGCGGCGTGAGGCGGCGGCGGCGCGGCTCCGGGTGATCGGGCCGCGGGCGATCGATCGCCTGCTCGGCGCCTACAGCAGGGCGCCGACGGCGGCGGTGCGGGTGACGATCCTGCGTGTGCTCGAGCCGATCGCGGACGGGCGGTGCGTTGCGCCGGCGCGCGCAGGCAGCGACTGCCAATGATGCGGACGTTGCCGCGGCTGGTGCGGCGCTGCTGCGTGGGCTCGTCGACGCCGCCGACCCGCGGGTCGCCAACGCCGCGCTCGAAGCGCTGATTGCGGTCGCCCTCGACGACAGCGGGATCAGCGGAAGCCCGTCGCGGCGCGGCCGACGTGCTGCGCGATCTGCCGGCCGTGATGCGTGCCGGGATCCTCGATGCGCTCGCACCGACCACAGCCGCCGCGGCCCCGGCCGGCGCTGCCCCGCAACGATCGTCAGTCCCGGATCTGCCTGAGGTCTGGCGCGCCGCGCTGGACGGCCGGCTGCCGGACCGGCCGGCGCCGCTGCGCGAGGCACTGACCGCGCACGCCGCGGCGGCCTCGTTGCCGGAGTTGCAGAAGCTGGTCGACACGCTCCGTGCGCACGAGGCGTCGAGCGGCGCGCAGGCGCCGGAGTGGCTGGCGCTGCGCGGCGCGGTGCACCAGGTGCTGGCGTCGCGCGGCAGCCGGATCGCGCTTTACGATCTGCGGGAAACGCTGGAGCGGTCATCCTCTCCGCTGCCGGTCTCGTTCCTCTCGGCGCTGCATATCATTGGCGACCGTGCGTGCCTCGAGCCGCTGGCCGAGGCGATCGCGCACGCCCCGGCGCGCGAAACGTGGTGGCGCCAGCAGCTGGCCTCGGCGTTCCAGGCGATCATGGTGCGGGAGAAGCTGACCGCGCGCAGCGCGGCGGTGAAGAAGATCCTGGCGAAGTGGCCGGACGTGGGACGTGGGGCCGCTGCGCTCTAATGGGTCACGGCAGAGGACATCATTTCTCGGGTCATGGCACCGCACGCCCGACCTGGAAGACCAGGCAGCCCTTGGTGGCGAAACGTGCAAACGTGCAATAAGAAGAGCGCGAACCTGAACGCCCCTCGATAATCAGGTGACGAAGGCGAGGGCGGCAATCAGCAGCGCGACGGCGCGGCGTCGACGCCAGAACGCGACAGGCGCCGGCCCCGCCAGCGCCCGTCGGGCCACGCGCGTCCTGGCCATGGGCACACGCCTCTGGATCAGTAGGCCTTCGCGAACCAGGCCTCACCCACCGACGGCTTCCCGCACTTCACGCAAACGCCGGCGACCCCTTCGCTGCCGAACGGAATGTTGCGCAGCGTCGCCTGCGTCTCGGTCTTGATCTCCGCTTCGCAGTCGGCGCCGCCGCACCAGCCGGCGATCACGAATCCGGGACGGCCCTCCATGACCGCCTTGAACTCGTCGTACGAGCCGACCCGCGTGGTGTGCTCGTCACGGTACTTGACGGCGCGAGCGAAGAGCCCGGCCTGGATCTCGTCGAGCAGCTCGCGCACCCGGCCTGGCAGCCCCTCCATCGGGACGGAGGCCTTCTCGCGCGTGTCGCGACGCGCCACCAGCACCTGCGACTTCTCGATGTCCTTGGGACCGATCTCGAGCCGGAGCGGCACGCCGCGCATCTCCCACTCGGCGAACTTCCAGCCGGGCGTGTACGCGTCGCGATCGTCGAGCATCACGCGCACGCCGGCGGAGACCAGGGCGGCCTTCATCTCCAGCGCCTTCGGCAGTACCGTTTCCTGCCAGTTCCCTCGCTGGATCGGCACGATCACCACCTGATACGGCGCCACGCGCGGCGGCAGGATCAACCCGCTGTCGTCACCATGCGTCATGATGGCGCCACCGATCAGGCGCGTCGAGACGCCCCACGAGGTCGTCCAGGCATGCTGGACGGTCTTGTCGCGGCCCTGGAACTGGATCTCGAAGGCCTTGGCAAAATTCTGCCCGAGGTTGTGCGACGTGCCGGCCTGCAGGGCCCGGCCGTCACCCATCAGCGCCTCGATCGAGTAAGTGCGCGACGCGCCCGCGAACTTCTCGCTCTCGCTCTTCTGCCCGTCCATCACCGGCATGGCCAGCTCGGTCTCGACAAACTCCTTGTACAACGCGAGGATCTTCAGCGTTTCTTCCTGCGCCTCGGCCTCGGTCTCGTGCGCGGTGTGCCCCTCCTGCCACAGGAACTCGGTCGTCCGCAGGAACGGCCGCGTGACCTTCTCCCAGCGCACCACGTTGGCCCACTGGTTGATGAGGATCGGCAGATCGCGCCACGACTGGATCCACTTCGCGTACATCGTCCCGATGATGACTTCCGAGGTCGGCCGGACGATTAGCCTCTCCTCGAGCTCCTCGTCGCCGCCGCGGGTGACCCACGCGACCTGCGGCGCGAATCCCTCGACGTGCTCCTTCTCGCGCATCAGCAGGCTCTCGGGAATGAACAGCGGGAAGTAGGCGTTGACGTGCCCGGTTTCCTTGAAGCGGCGGTCGAGCCCCTGCTGGATCTGCTCCCAGATGGCGTAGCCGTACGGCCGGATGACCATGCAGCCCTTGACCGGCGAGTAGTCCGCCAGTTCGGCCTTGCGCACGACATCCAGGTACCAGCGCGAGAAGTCTTCCGACTGCGGGGTGATCTCGGTGACCAGCGTGGCTTTCTTGCCGCCGCCCTGACCCTGCTGTTCCGTCTTGTCCGCCATCGAGTCGATTCCCTCCGCCCCGGTTCAGGCGCGCCGAATGGGACGCCGGTTCAGCGGCGTCAGCGCGTTTCAGATTCGCGATGTTTCCAGAGTATATCGTCGCGTCGCGCAAAGTCTTCGCGGTAATGGCCGCCGCGGCTCTCCTCGCGACGCAAGGCCGCGCGGGCGATCAGGCGGCCGACCGTCAGCAGGCTCGCGAGCCGCCACTGGTCCGCGTCCCCCACGGTACCGGCGTCCATGCCTGGCGCCATGCTCGTCCACGCCCGCTCGAGCACGTCGAGGGCCGAGGCCAGCCCGGCGCGTGTCCGGAACAGACCGACGCTGGTCCACATCACGGCGCGGACCTCCGCGATCGTCGGCACCGGGCCGGCGGTCACCGGCGTGGCATCGCTCGCGACGTGCACCGTTGGCGCGAGATCCGAGGGCCAGCCGTGGCCGCGGTCGGCGAGCATCGCGTGGCCTGCCCGCGCGCCGAACACCAGCCCCTCGAGCAGGGAGTTGCTCGCCAACCGGTTCGCGCCGTGCACGCCGGTGCACGCGACCTCGCCGGCAGCGTACAAGCCCGGAAGACTCGTCCGCCCGTCGAGATCCGTCTGCACACCGCCCATCACGTAATGCGCCGCAGGCCCGACCGGGATGCGATCGCGCGCGAGATCGAACCCGGCCAGCCGGCACGCATCGGCAATCAGCGGAAACCGCGCGTGCACGTATTGCGGATCGAGATGCTGCAACGACAGGAACACCGGCGCGCCAGTCCGCTGTGCTTCGCGGACGATGCTGCGGGCCACGCGATCGCGGGGGGCGAGGTCACCCTGTGGGTCGACGTAGCGCATGAACGCCTCCCCCCTGACATTCACCAACCGCGCTCCCTCTCCGCGCAGCGCCTCCGACAGGAGGAAGCGTGGCTGACCCGGGACATCGAGCGCGGTGGGATGGAACTGCACGAACTCGAGATCGGCAACGCGCGCCCCGGCGCGATAGGCCATCGCAACGCCGTCGCCGGTCGCGACATCGGGATTGGTCGTCTCGCTGTAGACCTGCCCCGCTCCGCCCGTCGCCAGCAGCACCACCGGCGCACGCGCCGAGGCCATCTCGCCGTCGTCCTGAAGGAAGCGGGCGCCAACGCAGCGGCCTTCCTCCACGATCAGCGACAGGACCCGGGAATGCGCGTGCGCAGTGACCGACGGCAGCGCCGAGACCCGCTGCCACAGCGTCCGTCCGATCTCCCGCCCGGTCGCGTCAGCGGCGTGCAGGACTCGCCGTGCGCTGTGCGCCCCCTCGATCGCCAGCGCCAGCTCGCCATTGGCATCGCGGTCGAAGGTCGCGCCCCATTCGATCAGCTCACGGACGTAGCGGGGCCCGTCCCCCACCAGCACCGCCACGGCGCGCTCGTCGCACAGCCCGTCCCCCGCCGCCATCGTGTCGGCAGCGTGCAGGGCCGGCGAATCATCCGCGGCGACGGCCGCGGCGATGCCGCCCTGGGCGTATCCCGTGTTGCCCTCGCGCGGGCCGGCCTTCGTCAAGACGAGCACGCGGCCCGCCGGCGCTAGCGCCGCGGCGGCGCGCAGACCGGCAATACCGCTCCCGATGATGAGGAAGTCCCCGTGCAGCTCCACGCGTGTAGTGATCCTGTTATCCTACCACCCGCCTCGCGCGAGTCGCCGGCCGCATCGTCCGGCCATCCCGCTCAGTAAGCGTGCACATCCAATGACTGCTCCGTCCGCCGCCCCCGCACCCCAAGCCATTCCGGTCCATACCCCGTCGGCCGACTACGAGATCCACATCGGCAGCGGTAGCGCGGCGCGCCTGGGGGCGCTGCTCGACGCGGTCAAGGCGCCGGCCCGGCGGTTCCTCGTCTCCAGCCCGCCGATCTGGAAGCTGCACGGCCAGACGTTCGAGGGCCTCACGAGCGAAGCGCCGATCTTGATCCCTGATGGCGAGCGTCACAAGCGCGTCGCCACCGTCGGACGGATCTACGACGCGCTCGTTCGCGCCGCGGCGGACCGCGCCACGACGATCGTTGCCGTCGGCGGCGGAGTCGTCGGCGACACCGCGGGCTTCGCCGCTGCAACCTTCCTGCGCGGCGTCCCCGTCGTCCAGGTGCCGACGACGTTGCTGGCCCAGGTGGATAGCGCGATCGGCGGCAAGGTCGGCGTGAACCATCCGCTGGGCAAGAACCTGATCGGCGCGTTCCATCAGCCACTGGCCGTGGCGATCGACCCCGACCTCCTGAGCACGCTTCCCCGCCGCGAGTTTCGCGCCGGTCTGTACGAGGTCGTCAAGTACGGCATGATCGCCAGCCGTCCGCTGTTCGACCGCCTCGTCTCCGACCTGCCAGCGATATTCAAACGGGAGCCGGCCCTGCTCGCCGACGTGATCGGCGAGTCCTGCCGGATCAAGGCGGCGGTGGTCTCGGCAGACGAGCGCGAAAGCGGCCCGCGCCGCGCCTTGAACTTCGGCCACACCATGGGACACGCCCTCGAGGCACTCACCCAGTACAAGCGCTTCCGGCACGGCGAGGCGGTCGCGTACGGGATGCTGGCGGCGTGCGAGCTGGCCGTGGCGCGCGGAGCGCTGGATCCGTCCGCTCGTGACGCCCTGCGCGAGCTGATTACCCGCATGGGTCCGCTGCCCGTGGTCACGGACCTCTCGGCCGGTGAGGCGGTCGAGGCCGCCGGGCGCGACAAGAAGATCGTCGGGGGCCGGCTGCACTTCGTGCTGCCCACGGCGATCGGCACGACGCTGACCGTGACAGACGTGACGGGCGAGGAGCTGGCGCGCGCGACCGAGGCGATTGGACTGAAGCGGTAGCTACTCGAGACGGTGCTCGCGGATCTTCACGAGCAGCATCTTGTAGCTGATGTGCAGGAGCTCTGAGGCGCGACCCTTGTTGCCGTCCGCCTCGCGCAGCGCGGTCTCGATTTTCTGACGCTCGACTTCCGCGACGACCCGCCGGGTGGCTTCGGCGAGAGTCCCCGACAAATCGATCTGGGCCCACGGGCTGGGCGGCGGCTCAGGCTCCGGTGGCGCCAGCGACAGATTCAGGTGGCGCGGCTGGATCGCCTCGGACTCCGCGAGGATGACGGCCCGCTCGATGCAATTCTGCAGCTCGCGCACGTTGCCCGGCCAGCGATAGGCCTGGAGCAGCTCGATCGCACCTTGCGAGAACGACAGCGTCCGCTTCTTCATGTCGCGGCAGAAGCGCTCGACGAAGAAGCGGGCCAGCAGCGGAATGTCTCCGGGACGCTCGCGCAGCGGCGGCACGGTGATCGGAAAGACTGAGAGCCGGAAATAGAGATCCTCGCGGAACCGCCGCGCCGCGATGGCCGCTTTGAGGGCCCGATTGGTCGCGGCAACGAGGCGCACGTCGATCTGGACCAGCGACGTGCCGCCCACCCGCTCGAACCGCCGCTCCTCGAGCGCTCGCAGGATCTTGGCCTGCAGCGGCAGCGGCATTTCCCCGATCTCATCGAGAAACAGCGTGCCGCGGTGGGCCATCTCGAACTTGCCGATCTTGCGGGCCACGGCGCCGGTGAAGGCCCCCTTCTCGTAGCCGAAGAGCTCGGTCTCGAGCAGGTTCTCCGGAATGGCCGCGCAGTTGATCGCGACGAACGGGGCCTCGGCGCGCGGACTGAGCGCATGCAGCGATCGCGCAAACAGTTCTTTGCCGGTGCCGCTCTCGCCCTCGATGAGGACGGTGGTATCGGTCGCCGCCGCCCGCTGCAGCGACGCGAACAGTTTCCGCAGCGACGGATCCTCGCCGACCAGCTGCGGCGCGCCGCGGCGGATCGCGAGCTCCTCCTTCATCAGAAAATTCTCGGTCGCCAGGCGCCGCTGCTCGAGCGCGCGGCTGACCAGCAGCATCAGGTGATCGGGATCGACCGGCTTGGCGAGAAAGTCGAGCGCGCCTTCCTTCATCGCCGCCACGGCATCCTCGATGCTGCCGTAGGCGGTCATCACGATCACCGGCACGTCGGGATCGATCTCCTTCGACGCGCGCAGCACGCCGAAGCCGTCCCCCTCCGGCAGTCGCAGATCGGACAGCACCAGCGACGGCTGGCTCTGCTGCATCAGCCGCACCGCCTCCGGCTGGTCGCGCGCCTCGATGACGGTATGCCCCGGACGTTCCAGGGCATGCCGCAGCATCGTGCGCAGCGAATCCTTGTCTTCGACGATGAGGATTTGGGCGGGGGCGTTCACGCGGAAGGGGTCAGCGGAGCCAGCCCGGTGGCACACTGGCCTTGCGCGCGTCTTCTTCGATGTCCTCGATCTTCTTCTTGAGGTCGGTGATCTCGGTGCGGACCCGCTCCATCTCGACGATGGCCCTCTGGCGATCCTCGCCGATCCGTGCGCGCTGATAGGGATCGTCGCGGCCTACGAAGTCGGACGCCAGGCCGTTGACGCGTGCCTGCAGCGCATCGAGCAGGACCTCGTCCCGGTGCAGCCGTTCCCGCGGCTCGGTGATGCGGGCTCGCCACCAGGCTTCGTCCTTGACCGGCTCCTTCGCCTCCTGCGCCGTATCCGTCGGCTGCGCGGCTGCGTCAGGCTTGCCCGCGTTCGTGTCCGCCGGCGCCGCGACAATGGGCGGGGGCCCGACCTTCGGAAGATCCTCGTTGGTCAGCACCTTGGTCGGAGGCGGCGTCGTTTTACGGCGATCCTGCTCACGCTTCGCGACCTCCGCGAGCGGAGGCGTTTGCGCTGCTGACACGGCGCCGCCGAGCAGGACGGCGGCGATCGTTCCGGGGACGATACGGCCGGAAAGGAGGAATGTCATAGGAGGTTAGACCTGCGCGGGAGCTAATACCATATTAACAGAGCCCTCACGCGAGACCGCGGCCAATCAAGCCTTCATCACCGCGGATCCTTCCATGAAAGCACCCGGATCGTGCCCGGCGTCACCCGCGATACCGCGAGCTCCACCGCTCTGTGCGCACCTGACACACCGTACGCCTCCGCATACACGATGAGCTGACCATTCGCGTCGCTCTCGGGATCCCCATCACCGTCCCCACCGTCGTCGGCGACGTGAATCAGGACGTAGGCCGGTGGTGAGGTCACGCCGGGCGGGAGCAGCGCGCGGATGTCTGCGTGGCCGAATAGCCGCCACACGGGACTGTCTGCCCCGAAACCCGGACCGTATGTGACCGCGCTCGCCGTCTGACGCGCCGCCGTCAGCACGGGCACCGACAACGACCGTCCATCCGGCGCCCGCACCATCGTCTCACCGTCGTCAAACGTGGCGGTGACGTTGCCCGGCGGTGCGGCGAGGACCGTGCTCCAATCGGCGATCGTCGCCAGCTCGCCGATGGCACGCTGACCCGCGGCCTCGGCGGCATACATCGCCTCCATTGACGCACGAGTGTTCCCGGTAATCACCAGGTCGGTCGAGGACGACATGACCATGGTGGTCGCGATGGCCGTGACGAGCGCCGCTGTGACGAGCGCCATCAGCAACGCCACTCCACGCTCATCATGTCTCTGCCGCATTCGCATGGCTCCCCCTGATATGGGTCCTACGCCTTGGCAGAAAAGGTGAACACGCATCCTGCATGGCACATGGCACGTGCACATCGCTCGTCGCAGATGGCAGATGGCAGATGGCAGATGTGAACACGCTCGTCACCTTGCCCGACTTCATCGTGCCGTTTCACCCCCTTTGCGCATTCCCACCGTCGCGGGCATCCTGGTCCTCCGGTTCCGGGTCCCTGGTTCCCGGTCCCCCGTCCCTGGACTGAGCCGTCCCGAGTCCCGAGTCGGGCGTCCGAGTCCCGGATCCCGAGTCCCGGCTCCGTGACTCTGGGGTTCTCGATCTCGGACGTGCAGCGGAGCTCCTCCGAGATCCGAGAGTTCACCTGGTCGATTGCAGGTTCCGCGGCGTCACGTCGAACGTCACCTCCACGTCAGGAACAGCCCCGATCCCGCCTGGGCTGAGCCCGGCATTGGCGTAGTCCGGACCTGAAGCGCGGACCAGACGATCCGACGCCTGGGCCCGAATCGTCACTCGGATTCTGCGGATCCGCAGGAGGTCGCCATCGAAGCGATGCGGCGCGAGCCCGCAGGACGGTCCGTCGGTAAGCTGCGCCGAGCCGACCGGCGCGGGAGTCGCGGCGCCGTAGTCCGTCAACAGAGGCACTGGCGGCACACCCGCCGCATAGACGCAGTTGTCAAGGCCCGCCGGAGGCCGCGGCACGCTCGCCGGCCATGGATCGGCGAAGTACTCGAATTTGAGCGCCACGATGTTCTCGGCCAGCGCCACATCAGTCTGGTAGCCGTCGTACATCATCAGGCGATGCGTGGCGGCATCCAGGTAGTACACACGTTGATGAATGGGCAGCACCTGCGTGTCGGCGCGCGGGTAGGCCTGGGAGAGCGGGAGATCGGGCGGGCCATGCGTCAGCCCGGCAGATAGTCCCGAGACCGAGAAGGTGTCGTACCCATCGCCGACGTTCTCGGTCCGGACGATGAGCGCGCGAGTGCCAGGCTCGAACCCGCAAAGGCCGCTGGACGGACAGCCGAGCGCGGTGGGATCGAGCGGCACGTCGACATCCGGCGTCGCCATGTCCAGCGCCAGCGCCGCAGCGGCGGCGCCGGCGTCCACGTAGAGGATCGTGATCCGCTCGTCGAAGAACGACAGCTCGGGGTCGGCGCGCCTCGCGCCGGTGCGCATGGGCAGCACCGCAGGAATCAGGTTGGACAGCGGGCCGGCGGTCGCGCCATGCACGGTGCCCGCACCGGCCATCAGGAGGTCGCGCTGCAGCATGTCAGCGGCCACCCGGACGCGCTGCCGTAGATCGGCGGCCTCAGGCTGGGCCCGCGCAATCCGCTGGCCGTCGGCGATCACTCGCAACAGCACCATGAATGCCGAGGCCAGAATCGCGCACGCAACCAGGACCTCGACGAGCGTGAAGCCGCGTTCCTCCCTGCTCACCGCACGCTCCTCGTCACCATCGTCGTCAACAGCACGTCCTCGCCGTTCCAGGCGGTGATCGCCGAGGGCGACCGGGTCCGCGAGGCGCGCATCGTCGTGACCAGCACCTCGAAGGCGATGACCCGTGCGGGATCGGCCGGCAAACGGTGGATGCTCCAGCGCCGGACGTAGGCGGCGCTGGCCGGCGGCGATCCTCCACCTCCCACCCATCGCCCACGTCCATCGAAGTAGTCGACGTACGGCGGCGTATCGCGATCGAGTGTGCCGGCCGGTGATTCCGAGAGCCCGGCGCCTCCGGGGCTCATCGGATCGGCACTCACGTCAGTCACGAAGTCCGTCCGGGGCAGCGGCAGACCGGAGGCATCCAGCTCGAAGCGCCATTCGAGACTGCGAAGCTGCTCCATCTTGCCGGCCGCCAGCGCGAGCCCGATCGTGCGATCGCGCGCCACGCGGCCGCCGTCGATCGCCACGGTGAACAACCACACGACGCCGAGCGACATCACCACGAGGAGCGACAGCGCGACGAGGACTTCGATCAGCGTGAAGCCGGCTTCCGGTAGCCGCGCGCGCGACGAGCACATGTCGTCACGTGTGCAACACTGGCTCCTGCCAGTAACACGGTCAATTCCGGCGTAATTTGGCGGGTGTGTTCAGAACCTCGCGAGGATGTACGCAGCAGGTGCTGAGGAGGTGAGGTCAAGCGTGGCAGGAACTGCTACGGCGGGCGTTCGGACTGTGGCCGGTTGCGACTGAGCTGCCGCGGCGCTCGCACCTCAGTCGACGCGGTCATGCGGGCGGAGGGAGGTTACTCAGCGCCGAGACCCAAGGGCAAATGACTCGTCTATGCCGCGTGGTCGCGTATGCCGCGAGGTCGCAGTATGCCGCCGCGGCTCGACGTGACGCTTGTAGGTCCGGCGCGCACAAAAGCGTGATTCGCGACCCAAGCTCGCACATACGAAATTCGCTGGAAGCTTGACCTCTTGTCGTAACCCGCATCAACACCACGGCTTACGAGTCGGTCGCCGGCACAGGTCAATGGCCGGGCCATTGCACAGCTTGGGCGGCATGAGGATCCGTCGGTGTCCGTATGTAGCGGCCGCGGCCCGCAACAGCGCGGGCTTCTCGTTGCTCGAATTGCTGACCGTTGTGGCGATCATCGGGACGATGGCGGCGGTGTCCGTTCCGACTCTCCTAGGGGCGATCGCCCATGCGAAATTGCGCGGAGCGTCCAGCAGCCTGGCTGGGCTCATTCAGAGCGGCCGCATGCAGGCGGTCAAACGAAACAGAACATTGACGGTCCACTTCGTACGGCAAGGCGGCGTGCCGTTCGCCTTCGCCAAGGACGCGACCGACCCGTCGACATCGCCCGGCACTGATCTGCAGGTCCAATTGGGCGGATCCGCGTTTCAGGTGGCGGTGCCCACCGGCGCTCAGGCGGCGGCGCTGACCTCCACCGTCCTGAGTTACACGCCATTGAATTACCCGGATCTGCCCTCGTTCAACCCGCGCGGGTTGCCGTGCAAGTACGTGTCCGGCGTATGCACGCCCGCCGGTTTCGTCTATTACATGACTGACACCAGCCACGCGCACGCTTGGACAGCGGTGAGCATTTCGCCCGGTGGCCGGATCAAGCAGTGGCTCTGGGACGGCAGAACCTGGATGGATTGACATGGAGCACACCCACATGCCGACCTTCGCCATGGAGCGCACCGTGGGAAGGGCCGGCACGATCGGCCGCGACCCCGGAAATGCGTCGGCGGGATTTGCCCTCACGGAGTTGCTGATCGCCGCGGTCGTCATGACAGTCGGCGGGCTCGGTGCGTACGGAATCATCATCATGGCGATCGGTTCGAACACCCGGAACCTGCACGACAGCACGATGACCATGCTGACCAATGCGGTGATCGAGCAGGTGAACTCCACGCTGGTGGGCAGCGGGACGGCGGCATTGAGCGATTGTCAAGGCACGATCTTTACGATCGCGACGGCGCCCGGCGGCGCCGCATTGCAGAACGGCCCGGGCAGCGACGTCGACTTCGCCGCCAGTGCGCCCGACGAATATCACATGGATTACACCGTTACCTCGCCGTGCGCAGCGTCCGGCAAGAAGCAGGCGACGTACGACGTGCGCTGGCACGTCGATCAAATCGGCGCCGCCAGCGGCACGCCGAGCAACTCGTTTCTGGTCACGGTTGCCGCCAAGCGAAGAGGATTTTCCCTGCCGATTAACGTACGCGTGGTAGTCGGCCGGCCCGAGTAGCGGGCGAGAGAATTCCATGCACATGCGCCAAGGCGAATCCGGGTTCTCGCTGATCGAGCTGGTGGTGACGATGGGGATCTTCACGATCATCATGGGAGTCATGTTCCAGCAGATTCAGCAGGCGCAGCACTCGTCCGTCGCCGAGCGCGCCAAGCTGGACACGTTCCAGGAAGCACGCGCGTTCATGGACCTCATCTCCCGCGACCTTCACGAAGCCGGGTATCCGAGCTCTCGGAGCTTTGCTCCCGGCGTGCTGACGGTGAATCCGATGCTGCCCAGGAGCCCGTATGCGGCCGATTCCCGTGTCGCCGTCGGCCTGACGAAAGTCGGCCCGGGAGACTTGTGGTTCGAGGGGGACGTCGACGGGACCGGAACCGTCTCGGTCGTGCAGTATCGAGTCGACCCGACGGGCAACAACTGCCCCTGTCTGCGGCGCAGCCAGCAGCCGAAGGCCAGCATCGATCCGCTCGCCCAGGTTCCGGTGTATCAGGTGGAGGTGCAGAACGTGAGGAAC
Organism: uncultured Acidobacteriota bacterium; assembly: GCA_963816725.1. GTDB lineage: Bacteria > Acidobacteriota > Vicinamibacteria > Vicinamibacterales > 2-12-FULL-66-21 > CAVSUB01. The sequence continues at coordinate 18,974 of CAWFMC010000004.1, forward strand.
GGGACCGCGCAAGACCCGATCTTCTTCGCCTTCAGCCATGGATCGACCGGCACGCCTTTGACGCTGCCGATTGATTTCAATGCCAATCCGGCAACCCTCAGCGCGGTAGACACCATCAAGGTGCTGTTGACGGTCGAATCCGGCACCCGCGATCCCCAGACCTCGATCAGACCGATCGATACGTTGATTTCCACGGTACGGCTGAACAACTGTTCGTCAGCCGGCAGCGGCCAATTCTTGAGCTGTCGGTGAGGCCAGGAGGGCCCCGGTGACCAGACTCGCAACGGGCAAGGACGAACGGGGCATGGCGCTCCTGTCCACGATCTTCACGGTCCTGCTGCTGACCGCCATCGGGATGGCCATGATCTACGCCAGCAACATGGACTCGATGATCAACGCCAACTACCGGGACAAGCAGCGGGCGCAGTACGCCTCCGTGTCCGGCGTCCAGGAAGCGCGCGATCGCATTCAGCCGGTCAACGTGGTGGCGCCCATCACGGCGCCGCTCGTGCTGCCCGCGCTCGGCGCGGCCAACGTGATCTACATCGTGAATCCCCGCTCTGGCGACTCCGTCGAGCCGTGGGATGCGAGCAATCCATACTTCGACAACGAGCTCTGCCAGGAACGCGTGCTGTCCCTGACCGGGACGCCCGGCGTGCCCTGCACGTCAACCGCCGCCGGGTCCTGGTACGCAACGGTCGACGACAGCCAGTCGTCCTCGGCGCCATGGAACTTCACCACTCCGCTCGCCACCAAGTGGACGAGAATCATGCTGAAGGCCAACAACATGGGCGTAGTCCCCGTGAATGGCAACAGCGCGAATGCAACGCAGATCTGCTGGGACGGCGTCCAGCAGCTCCTTCTGCCGGCGAACTATATCGGCAAGAACTGCGGGCCGAGCCACAAGGTCCTGACAGTGGTCGTGACGAATCCGGGCAACGGCTACACGGCGCAGCCGGTGATTACGATCGACGCACCGGATGCCGGGGGCACGCTGGCAACCGCCACTGCGCGCTGGCAACCGGTGCCCAACGGACAGCTGGGTTCGATTCTCGTCGATGCCGGCGGCAACTCGTACTCGACCGCTCCCATCGTCACCATTTCGGGCGGTGGCGGTTCCGGGGCGACCGCGGTGGCCGAAATCGTCGATCCGGGCGCGCCGGTCAAGTTCCTGACCTTGAACAGCCCGGGCCAGCAGTGTTTCACGAGCGCTCCGTCGGTCGCGATCAGCGGCGGCCAGGGCAGCGGCGCAACCGGCGTCGCGACCGTTCAGGCCGGCTTCAACTGCATCTACGCGATCACCTTTGGCGGCAATTGTCCCGGCAACGACAGCATCAGTTTCACCGTGACCGGCGGTGGTGGCAGCGGCTTCTCGGCGCAAGCGATCGCCACCGCGAACGGGCCGGACAAGAATTTCACCGGGCAATCGCTGACGATCATCAACCCGGGCACCGGCTACAACGGTACGCCGATCACGCTGACCGCAACTGGCAACAAAAAGACGTGCAACGGCGTCACCGCCACGACCACGTTCGGCCACTTCGTGAACACCCTGACCTTGGGAGCGCCTGGCGGGAACTATCGATCAGCGCCCGCGGTGACCTTGGGCGGAGGGATCGGGAGCGGCGTGCTCGTCGCCAGCGCCTCGGCAACGCTGGACAATCCACCTGCCAACAGCCAGTCGGTCACGAAAGTGACGGTCACCAATCCGGGTTCGGGCTACACCACCGCACCGACGGTCACGCTCTCCGGGGGCGGCGGCACCGGCGCGCTGGCCCATGCGGTGATCGGCAGCGTGTACAAGATCCTCACCGGACTGCAGTCCATGACCGACAACGGCTCGGGCTACAGCGACGTTCCCAAGGTCACGATCACCCGCGGGGCCGGTGACACGACCGGAACCGGGGCCGAGGCGTATGCGACGGTCGACGGCGTCAGCGGTCTCACCTATGGGATGGTCTACCAGCTGACTTCCCTGGCGGTCACCGGCAGCGGTGCCCGGGCGATGACGCAGATGGAAGTGGCGACACCGGTGCGCGGCTTGTCCATGACGGGTGGGTTGACGCTGGCCGGACCGCAGCCGACGGTGGACAAGCTGCCGAATTCAAGCGTGTTCTTCGTTGACGGCGCCGACGGTTCCGACGGGTCCAATGTCACGCGCGCGCCTGGCTCGAACGTCGCCCCGACGCCAGCCGGCTGCACCACCACGCCGAACCCGGCACGTCCCGCGATCGGGGCCTATGACGATCCCAACGCGAGCACGACGCCGCCGAAGTCCTCGGTGGAGCTGATCACCGACGCGATCCCCCCAGGCCGGACGAACAATTACCAGGGCTCCGGTCCGTCGCCCGACGTGCAGAACGTGTATGGCTCGCTGGGTGACACGTTGACCAGTCCGACCGGGCTGCTCGCGCTGAGCGACGCCGTGAAGTCCGCCGCCGGAGCCAACGTCTTTCCCAGCAATTACGACCTGGATCATCTCGGACCGATGGGCTCGCTCGCCAATCCGGTGATCGAGGTGGTGGACGGCGACGTCACCGTGCAGGGCGCCAATACCGGGTACGGCATCCTTCTGGTCACGGGGAAACTGACGATGGGTGGCAACTTCTCCTGGAACGGATTGGTCCTCGTCATCGGCGATGGCAGTGTGGAGTTCACCGGCGGTGGCAGCGGGCAGATCAACGGGCACCTCTTCATCTCCAAGATCTGGGACGATCACTCCACCAAGCACCTCCTGAGTGACGTCGGGTCGCCGAGCCTGAGCTGGGCCGGTGGCGGCGGCAACGGTGTCTTCTACAACCACTGCTGGGCGGACGACATGCTGTCGAAATTTCCATTCGTGCCGCCGCCACCGACCAAGCAGTTGAAGGTGCTCGGCACGCGCACGGTGATGTACTGACGCGTCCGCCTTCCGGGACGGGCCCGCGAACGCCGTCAGTGCCGGGCCAGCATCCGGGACGTCGCGTCTTCGGATAAGGCTTACCGGTCTGCTGACGACCTGGTGCAGGTGGGCAGGATGACCGACAGCCGCGCGCCGCCGCTGTCGACGTTCGAGGCCGACACCCGGCCGTTGTGGGTGACGATGATCTTCTGGACCAGCGCGAGGCCCAGGCCCGTCCCCTTCGCTTTGGTCGTGAAGAATGGCCGGAACATCGTCGGCACGACCGCCGGATCGATCCCGGGGCCGTTGTCGGTCACGGTGACGCGCAGCGTCTTCTGGGTCCCGTCGATCATGCCGGCGACGGTCACGCGCGGTACCACGTGCGCATCCCCGCACGCCTCGAGCGCGTTGCGACAGAGATTGCTCAAGGCCTGGCGAAGCAGCACTTCGTCCCCATCGACATCAGCGTAATCGCCGGTGACGATCACCTGACCGCCGCGCGCGGTCACGTCACCGCGGATGTCGTCGGCGGCCCGCTCGGCGATCGCCCGCATGTCGACCGGACCGAGCACCAGCTCGGTGGGCTTGGCGAAGTTCAGGAAGTTCGTGACGATTTCCCCGAGCGCCACGGTCTCGGCGCGGATGCCTTCCACGAACGGCCGGAACTCGAGCGGGAGCTGATCGAGCTCGAGGAGCCGGCCATAGCCGTGGATCGTCGCCAGCCCGTTGCGGAACTCGTGAGCAATGCCGGCCGTGAGCTCGCCGAGCCGAGCCAGGCTGTCCTTCAAGCGCAGCTGCTCTTCGAGCTCCATGACGGCGGTCAGATCGGTGAACAGGCAGATCGCGCCGTGCGTGCCTCCCTCGAGGATTGGCGAGACGGTGACGCCCAGGTGTGACGCCCGCGCCAGGCCGCCCATCGAGATGGTGCGGCGGACGATGGCCGTGCGGTGACGCAGGCACTCCTCAATCACGTCCGCGAGTGGCTCGGCGCCGGCCAGCACGGCACGAAGCGGTCCCTCGGATTTGGCGGCGGTCATGCCGAGCATCCGCAGGGCCGCCGGATTCAGCATCCGGACCATTCCCTCTTCGTCGACGACGAGCAGGCCGGAGGTCATGCTGGCCACGATCTCGCCGCTCAGTCGCTCCGAGGCTTCGGCGCGCGCCGCCATCGCGCGCTCCTGGACGCGCAGCCGCCCGAGCGCGTCCTGCATCGCCGAGGTCATCAGCGCGTTCTCGCCGCCGGCCGGCCGCGCATCCTTGGCGAGGCCGCGGGCGGCGTCGAAGAACTTGGCCATCGCGAACGTCAGCAGGCCGGTGAGCCCGCCGACAATCGCGGTGAGGCCGAGCAGCAGCATGCCGGATCGCGTCATGCGGCGCCTGCGGGCACGGGAACGCGATCACCCGCCATAGAGCCCCACATACCAGGCGACAATGCGGTCGCCGTAGAGCGAGGCGATGAGGCCGGCGAGCGAGAGGAACGTGCCATATGGCAGCGCGTACTTGAGGTCCCCTCGGCGCAACACGATCACCAGCAACCCAATCACCGCCCCGGCGATCGACGAGAACATCAGCGTGACGAGCACCAGTTTCCAGCCGAGAAACGCGCCGATCATCGCGAGCATCTTGACGTCGCCGCCGCCCATGCCCTCCACGCCCGAGTAGCGATAGTAGGCCTCGCCGATCAGCCACAAGGAGCCGCCCCCGATCGCCAGGCCGATGAGCGACGACACCGGTCCAGGCGGGAACAGGAACGAGAACAGGAACCCGATCACGATCCCAGGCAGGGTGATCACGTTGGGCAGCAGGTGATGTTCGAGATCGATCGCGAACAGCACGATCATCGCGCACGCCAGCAGCAGGCGCGGGATCAGGATCAGGTCGGCGCCGAACACGGCGTAGTGCAGCACGAACACCGCCATGGTGATCAGCTCGACGATCGGGTAGCGGACTGAGATCGGCGAGCGGCACGATCGGCAGCGGCCGCCAAGCATGGCGTAGCTCACGACCGGGATGTTGTCGGCCCACGTCAGCGCGTAACCGCACGACGGGCAACGGGACCCAGGGCTCACGACCGAGGCGCGCGCCGGCACGCGATGGATGCAGACGTTGAGAAAGCTGCCAATCGCGAGCCCCAGCAGGACCAACCAGAGAAGGACCAGCGTGTCCGGGCTCATCGCATCATCGTCGCCGAGAGGTCGGGCATGGGGTTGAGCGTGGACTCGGGTGCGAGCGTCACTCGCGCCGTTTCGGGGTCGAGCACATACGGCACGCCGGTGGGATCGACCGGGATGCCCCGGATCAGGCCGCGGCGCACCAGATCGATCCACGTGACGCGGTGTCCCGGCTGGCACGCCGGCCCGATTCACCAGCCCCTGCAACTCGTCGAGCTGATCGAGCGCGGTGAGCTGCAGCAGGCTGCGCTCGGCGGTTCGGCGCAGCCAGGGTTCGTCGGACTGCAGAATCTGCCGCCACAACAGCCGCGCAGAACTCCGGTCATGAGCACTCAACATCGTCGCGGCGAGCGGCTCGAGCCACCTCGGTGCGCCGGGCACTGCCGCGGCGCGCCGGAAGTACTCGGCGGCGCCGGCCGGATCCTTGAGATGCCAGTAGTGGACGAACGCGATGTCGTGGAGGAGCTCCCACTTGTTCGGCTGCGCGGCGGTGCCCTTCTCGAGCAGGGCGATGGCCTGATCCGGGCGGCCGGGCCCGCCGGGCGGCTGCTCGCTGAGGAAGATGGCGCCGAAGCGGTACGCGACCGTGAAGTAGGGGTCCAGGGTGGTGGTCAGGTCGAGGAGCGGTTGCAGCAACTCGTAGCGCTGGCGCCGGTCGTGCGCGAGGCGGTCGCCGCCGTAATGCTGGAGCGCGCGGATCCAATACAGGTCCGAGGCGATCGCGCGGAACTCGAGCGCAAGCCGGCTGACGGCGGTGCCCGACCGCGTGTAGAGCAGCCGCTCGGTCGACGCCTCGCCACGCGGGTATGACGCGTCCCGGCCGAACTGGAGAGCAATGGCCAGCAGCAACGCCACGACCGCCGCGCTACCCCACACCCAGCGGCTGGGAGACGTCACTTGAAATCCCGGCGCGCGAAGATCGCCGTGGACGCCAGGATGAGCGCCGCGATGTAGGCGAGGCCGTATCCGGCCGTCCAGGCGACGTAGCCCGCCCCAACGGGGAGGCCGTGCACGACTTGTGTCTTGACGTCGAAGGCCGACAGATCGGGGAGGAGATGGTAGAGCCCACGCGCCAGCCACGCGGCCGGCCGGGACGTCACGACCTGATCGAAGTCGCGCAGCTCGGTGTTGAAGTGGCCGGCCACGTAGATGCCGAAGGTCAGCGCGGCCGACAGGATCGGCGTCGAGAAGGTGGAGAAGAACAGCGCGACGGCGGTGACCAGCATCAGCTCGATGAAGATGAGCACGATGGCGATCAGCAGGCGCGGATCGATTCCCGGGTGCGTCCCAGCCGGCCTTGAACGCAGTCGACTCGGTCCACGTCATGTAGGCGAGCACCGCATACAGCGCGATCGTCATGACCCCGATGTTGACCGCCAGGGTCAGCACGAGGCCCGCGTATTTGCCGGCGATGAACTGCGTGCGGCTGACCGGCTTGGACAAGCAGCGAGTAGATGCTGCGCCGCTCGACCTCCTTCGACACCAGCCCGATGCCGATGAAGATGGCGATGAACAGGCCGAACACCGCCGTCGCGGCCAGCCCGAGATCCTTGATGATCTTGATGTCCTGTCCGGCCGTGAGCTGCCCGAGGACGAACGACGACCCGATCAGCAGGATGGCGAACAGGACCAGGTTGTACGGCACGCGATCGCGCACCGATTCGCGGAACACGCTGACGGCTACCCAGCTAACGGCGCGCATCGGCCTCCTGGCTCGGAAGCGCCGGGCGGGCCCCGGTCCCCGCCTCGGCGACGCGCCGGACGAAGAAGTCCTCGAGCGTCTCACGAAGCGGATTCAGCGACACGAGCGTCGCGCCGGTGGCGATGAGATCCGAGAGCAGCCGCTCCGGCGGCGGATCGAGGGCCAGCTCCAGCGTGTAGCGGCCCGGCGAGATCTCGACGACCCGGCGGACGGCGGGGGTGACACGTTCGAGCACTTCGGGCTTCAGGTTGGAGACGACGAGCTCCCAGCCGTGAACCTCGAACGCCAGGATGTCGGTCAGGCGGCCTGACGCCGCGAGCCGGCCGCCGGCGACGACCGCCACGCGCCGGCACAGCGCTTCGGCATCCGCGAGGATGTGCGAGCTGAAGAACACCGTCCGGCCCTGGTCGCGCAGCTCGAGGATCAACTTCCGCACGTCGCGCCGGCCGAGCGGATCGAGCCCCGACATCGGTTCATCCAGGAACACGACCTCGGGATCGTTGACCAGCGCCTGGGCGATGCCGATCCGCTGGATCATGCCTTTCGAGAACTTGCGCAGCTGCAGGCGCCGCTCGGCGCCAATCGCGACACGGTCGAGCAGGCTGGTTACGCGGGCCGTGAGAGCCGCCCCGCGGTATCCGAACAGCCGCGCAAAGTACGTGAGGAGCTCCTCTGCGGTCAGGTGATCGTAGAAGTGCGGGTTCTCGGGAAGGTAGCCGATGCGCTGCCGGGTGGCGAGGTCGCCGACCGGACGACCCAGGATCTCAGCGCGTCCGGACGACGGAAAAATCAGCTGCATGAGCAGCTTGAGGGTGGTGGTCTTGCCGGCGCCGTTCGGGCCGAGAAACCCGAACACCTCACCCGGGGCGATTTCGAGCGACAGCCGGTCGAGCGCGCGGTAAGGGCGCCGGCGCCAGAACCCGATCGCGTAGTCTTTCGTGAGCTCGTCGATGCGTATGGCTGCCGGCATGCGCGTGAGGGGCGCGACCCGTTAACGAGCCCGCATCACTTCGCGGCCCGGCGCATCTCCAGGTCGATCACCGCGTCGATGAGCCGGGGATCCTGCCCGCCGGGCAGCATGTGGCCGTTGATGAAGAACGTCGGCGTCGACTTCACGCCGAGCATCGCGCCCATGCCGGCGTCGTTCTTCACCTCGATCAGCGTGCTGGGGTACTTCGCGTCGAAGTCGGTGATCCCGGCGACGTCACGCGCCGCGGCCTTCACCTCCTCGGGCGTGAGGATCGGCGGGCCCTGGTGCGCGAACAGCCAGTGCTCGAGCTTTTCGGCGGAGCCGTCGTTCTTGCGCCGGGCCATGACCACCGCGGCGGCCGCCTCGCAGGCTGCCGGATGCGGACCGCCCGGCGCCGCGCCGTTGCACTCGGCATCGAGCGGAAAGTGCTTGAGCACGAACTTGAACTTGCCGGTCTGGGCCCATTTGGCGAGCAGCGGCCCATACGCCTCGTAGGTCTGGCGGCACGGCGGGCACTGATAGTCGTTGAACTTGACCATCAGCACCGCGGCGCCGTCGGACGGGACGGGCACGTCGACCTTGGGCTGGACGTCCCACCACTTCTCGACTTCGGCCTTCTGCTGATCGGTCAGCGGCGGGAAGTCAGCCGGCGCCTGCGCAGCGGCCTCGGCGGCGGTCTCCTTCGGGAAGACCATCTTGAACGAGATCGCGCCTACGGCGAGGAGCGCCGCGACGATGAGCGCCGCAGGGCTGGCGACGAGGGTCTTGAGATCGCGGCCGGCGCGCGCCGGCAGGCTGGTCATCGGCACTGATGTGGCTCCGCCCGAGATGATGAAGATGGCAATGACCGCCACGTAGGTCGTCACGCACAGGATGCAGACCGCGTGGAGGATGAAGAACGACGCGTAACCAAGATAGAGCGCGAAGGCCAGGCCGATGGTGGACAGCGCGAAGATGTAGGCGGGGGCGCTCTCGCCCGCCTGGGGCGTCTTGCGGCCGCTGAGCGCGGCCAGCGCCAGCACGACGGCGAAGAAGAACACGCCTGCGAGCGCCACGGGCACACCCATGAAGGTGCCGTAGGGGCTCAGATAGGCCTGCGTGCAGCTCACCGTCGCGTTCACGTCGCAGAAGCTCGAGAACGAGCGATCCACGAGCAGGTTGTAATGGACGTAGGTCGACGTCAGCGAGGCGCCCAGGCCGAGCAGGGCGAACAGTATCAACGGAGTGCGTGATTTCATGGAACGTCCGTAAGTCGGGGTCGCGAGCGTGGCCGAGTCAGCCGTCGCTCCACAGCAGTTGTACTGCGCGTCGTCGTCAGGGTCAAGGCGCTGCCGGCTTATTTGATCTCGTGTCCGTGCGGCGGCGTGCCGCTCTCGGGCATGTCCGCCGACAGCGTCCGGTCGTCCTCGAAGATCACGCCGTCAGTGTTGGTTCCGAAATACTTGCCGCCGGTCGCGCCGAACGCGAGCGGGTCGGCCGTCACCTGATACCCGGACACGGGCGGCGCCCCGGTGCACATCGGGTCCACGTCGACGACCTCGCTGGCGGTCATCCGGATGACATACCCGGTCTTGGTCAACGGGTCGGCCTGCGCGAGATCCGGGCTGAGGAACGCCGACCCGCCCGGCATCGGCACGCCGAGACTGGCCAGCGTCGGCGCGTAGAACCGGTGGTTGCCGCACAACTCGCGGTAACTGACCTGCGCCTTGTTGATCGCGTCGAGCGCGGCGACCGCGGCGACTTCCCCACCCCGCATCCGCGCGTACTTGTGCGCCGCCACCGCCATCGACGCCAGGATGCCGATGATCGCCACGACGATCAGCATCTCGACGAGGGTGAAGCCGCGGCCGTCGCGCACGGCCGACGAGAAGGTCAGTTGGCGCACGGATGATGAAGCCCTGGAGACGGAACCTGCGGCCCGCTGGCGGCCCGGAAACGGCAGCAGGGATGCCCGACCGGACATCCCTGGAAACGAAAGCAGGGATGCCCGCCGCGCGGGCATCCCTGGAGTCCGTCGAACGTCGAGTCTACTGGAGCGGCGTCGCGCCCGTCTCCGCCGGCGCTGCGCCGGTCGCGTCGAAGTAGATGGTGCCCGCCGCCGAGGTCGAGAAGGCGCGCTGACCGGTCGTGCCGACGCCCACCGGAATCGCCGTCGCGTAGTAGCCGGTCTTGCTGTCCGTGCCGTTGCAATCCTGCGTGACGGTCGCCGGCAGTTCCGACCGTCGTGTCGGCCAGGGTCACCGTGTAGCCGGTCTTCACGATGTTGTTGCTGCCGAGGTCGGGCGAGATGAAGCCCTGACCGCCGCCGCAACCGAGCTTCGAGGGTCGCGAGGTCGATGGCGAACCCGCCGCCGCCGGTGGCCGAGGAATACGCCGCCTCGGCGCTGTTGATGGCGCGCATCGACCCGATCGCCGACGCTTCGTTACCCGACATGCGGGCGCGGAGCAGACCGGGAACGGCGATGGCCGCGATGATGCCGATGATCGCCACGACGATCAGCAGCTCGATGAGCGTGAAACCCTTCTGATTACGAACCTTCATAGCACTCTCTCCCTCAAGGAAACGTCGGTGGCCGCGCGGGGCGACAGGAACGTCGGGCCCGACTTGGCTCCTTAGCCCAGCGGCCGACGTCATCCATTGAGCAACCGAAATGCCACCGATCCGTTTAGACGTCATCGGTGGCTAACTGGCCGTATTCGTGGAGTTTAGCTGGATAGGGCCAGGCCGGAACGGCATTGCCCACCTGCCAATTTTCGACCCGCCGACAAAATGTGTCAACCAGAGCTGCCAAATCTGTCGCTCCCAGCTTCCCGCTTCCAGCTTCCCGCTTCAGAGTCCTTGCTGACTTGTGCGTCTGCGCTCCCAGGCTCTGTTCGGCGTCGCCACTCACCCTCTCGCTGACTCGATCCCTGCCAGGGCTGCGCCGTCAACTCCGGAGACGCCGCCGCTCCATGAGCAGCACCTTGTGTTATGTGTGCGGAAACGAGCAGAGGGTTGGATTATCTCGAGGCCGCCCCCCGGCCGAAGGCCGACATCGGCGCAGAGCGGGAAGCGGGAAGCGAAGCGGAAGCGGAAGCTGGAAGCTGGAAGCTGGAAGCTACTTCAGGTTGTATTTCTTCATGTAATACCGGAACGAGCGGAACGTCATGCCGAGGAGCTCCGCGGCCTTGACCTTCACCCCGCCCGCCCGGCGCAGCGCTTCGGCGATGTATTCCCGCTCGATGTGCTGGACGTGCTGTTCGAGATCGAACCCGGACGGAAAGGCCTCGGCGCCGGCCGCTGGCGTGACGGTAATCGCCGCGGACACCCGGACCGGATCCGGCAGGCTCTCGACCAAAATCGACGGGCTGCGCTCGAGTGCGACGGCCCGCTCGATCGCGTTCTCCAGCTCGCGGATGTTGCCCGGCCAGGGGTACGCCTGCAGGCAGGCCATCGCCGCCCCCGACACGCTGCCGACCGGCTTCCCCATCTGCGCCGCGAACCGGGCCGTGAAGTGATCCGCGAGGAGCGGGATGTCGTCCGGCCGCTCGCGCAGCGGCGGCAGCCGCACCGGAATCACGTTGATCCGGTAGAACAGGTCCTCGCGAAACTGCCCCTCGGCCACCATCCTGGTGAGATCGCGGTTGGTCGCGGCGATGATCCGGATGTCCGCCTCGACCTCCTCCGTCCCGCCCACCCGCCGGAACCGCCGCTCCTGGAGCACGCGCAGCAGCTTGACCTGCACCTGCGGGCTCATCTCGCCAATCTCGTCGAGAAAGATGGTGCCCTTCTCGGCGACCTCGATCAGCCCCTTCTTGTTGACGTCGGCACCGGTGAACGCGCCGCGCATGTGCCCGAACAGCTCCGAATCGAGCAGCGTTTCGGACACCGCGCCGCAGTTCAACGCGACGAACGGGCGATCCCGGCGCGGCGAGTTGACGTGGATGGCCCGCGCCACGAGCTCCTTGCCGGTGCCCGACTCGCCGGTGATCAGCACGGTGCTCGAGGTCGGCGCCACGGTCTCGATCAACTGGAACACCGCCAGCATCGGCCCGCTCGAGCCGATGATGTTCGAGAACTGGTGGGCGGTGTGGAGGGCGCGCTTCAGGAGCACGTTCTCCTCCTGCAGCCGCTTGCGCTCGAGCTCCTTGCGCACCCGCATCCGCAGCTCGTTGGCCGCGCCCGGCGACTTGTTCACGTAGTCCGCCGCGCCGAGACGCAGCGCTTCCACCGCGGTCTCGGTCGAGGCGAAGGCGGTCATGACGATGCTCGTGACCTCCGGGTCGATCCGCTTCGCCTCGCGCAGCAGATCGACGCCGTTCATCTCGGGCATTCGAATGTCGGTGATCAGGATGTCGACCCGCTCGCGGCGCAGCAGGTCGAGCGCCGTCCGGCCGTTCTCGGCGACCAGCACCTCGTAGCCGTCGCGCTTCAGGACGATCGCCAGCAGTTCCCGCATCGATCGCTCGTCGTCGACAACGAGCACTCGAGCGGTGGCGGCGGCGCTGACTTCCGCGTCTGGCAGGGCTGTGGGCATGACCTCTCGTAACACGGAGCTCAACTCGCCACCGGCAGTTCGGCGGCAACCAGCGGCAGCGCGACGGTCACCGTCGTCCCCCGCTCCGGCTCGGAGCTCACGCGCAGCTCGCCGCCGTAGTCGCTCACGATGCGGTGAACGATGGAGAGTCCCAGACCCGTGCCGCGCGCGAAACCGCCGCGGAACGGCTGGAGGATGCCGTCGAGCTCACTTGCGGCAATGCCGACCCCTTCGTCGCGCACCGCCAGGAGCAAGGACGATCGCCCACCCGCGCCGGACTGTGACGTCACGCTGAGCGTCAGCACGCCGCCAGCGGGCATCGCGCGGAGGCCGTTCGAGGCCAGGTTCCAGACGATCTGGCGAATCTGCGCGGCGTCCGCCAGACAGCAGACCGGTTCCGCGGGAGTGGCCACGCGCACGGCGTGCGCCGGCAGCCGCTCGGGACTGTTCTGCAACAGGGTCGCCGTGTCGGTCAGGATGCCGCGGACATCGACCCGCACGACCGGCTGCCGCTGCGGCCGCGCATAGGCGAGGAAGCTGCGGATGGTCTCGTTCAATCGATCCGACTCCCGGATCACGATGTCCATCAGCTGCGCCTGCTCGCCGGTCAGCGGCAGCTCCTGACGAAGAATCTGGATCGACCCCGACATCGACGCCAGCGGGTTGCGGATCTCGTGGGCGATCCCCGCGGCCATCTCGCCGACGGCGGCCAGGCGCTGCTGGGTGAGGGCCTCGCGCTCGTGGCGCCGGACGTCGGTGACGTCGCGGAAGGTGAACACGAAGCCGGTCTCGCCTCGCGGCGTGCGCAGGATGACCGCGCTCAGGCCGACGTCGATCCGGCGATTGTCCGCGAGCGTCAACTCGAGCTCGGCCCGGGGCAGGTTGCGGCGGCCTTCTTCCGACGCGAACCGGTCGCGCAGCTCCGCGGGCCACTGCAGTACCTCGGCGATCGGACGGCCGATCGCCCGCCGCGCGTCAATGCCCGTGATCGTTTCGGCGGCACGATTGAAGGTCACGATGGTGCCATCCGGATCGGTGGTCGCCAGCCCACTGGCGAGACTGTCGATGACGTGCTGGCTGAACGCCTGGAGGTCGGCGATCCGGTTCGAGGCCTGACGGAGCGCGGCGTCGGCCTGGCGGAGTCCGGCGGTCAGGTGCCCGCCCAGCGCCGCGACCGCCAGGAAGCCGATCACGCTCAGGCTGACGCTGAAGAGCGCCAGCCGCGGCGGCGGCAGCAGATACATGGTGGAGGTCGCCGATCCGAGCACCCCTCCGTACTGCGCTGCGACCAGCAGCGGGTAGATCGCCGCGCTCAGGATGCCGACGGTCACGCTTCCGCGGCGCGAGCGAACCGCGCTCGCCGCGATGATCGGCAGGATATAGAGCGTCGAGAAATAGCTGACGATCCCGCCGGTGAGCGCGACCAGCGCCGAGACCAGCAGCGCGTCGATGGCCAGCTGGGCGTCGACGATCCACGGCCGCTGCTCGGCGCGTTTGAGCAGCAGGCCGTAGCCGGCCGTCAAGGCGTAGGTCAGCGCGATCAGCAGGAAGAACGGTGTCACCGGCAGCGCGCCCGGCGCGGCGAACTGCACCAGAATCGCCGACCCAAGCAGCAGCGTCACGACCACCACGCGGGCGGTCGCGAGCCACAGCAGTCTGGATCGGAACGTGGCCATCGGCTAGTTGCTCAACTTGCTGATCAAGTCGAAGATCGGCAGGTACATCGCGATGACGATGCCGCCGACGACGACGCCGAGGAAGGCGATCATGACCGGCTCCATCAGCGTCAGCATGCCGGCAACCGCCGTGTCCACTTCGTCCTCGTAGAAGTCGGCGATCTTCGAGAGCATCGCGTCCAGCGCGCCGGTCGTCTCGCCGACGTTGATCATCTGCACGACCATCGAGGGGAACACGTTGGTCTCCCGCAATGGTCCGGAAATCGTTTCGCCGCGCTCGATGCCGCTCCGCGTCTTCTGAATCGCCGCCTCGACCACCGCGTTGCCGGCGGTGCGGCCGGTGATGTCGAGACCGTCCAGAATCGGCACGCCGGAGGAGAGCAGCGTCGACAGCGTCCGGCAGAAGCGCGCGACCGCGACCTTGCGCAGGATGTTGCCGAGGATCGGCGTCTTCAACAGCAGCGCATCGATCACCGCGCGGCCGTTCGTGGTCGCGTAGTAGCGGCCGATCACCCATCCCGCCGCGCCGAGCCCGACGATGATCAGCCAGCCCCAGGCGACCACGCCGTTGCTCATCGCGATGACGATCCGGGTCGGCAGCGGCAGCTGCGCGCCGAGCCCGGCGAAGAGCGTCGCGAAGGTCGGGATGACCTTCCACAGAATCGCGCCGACCACCAGCGCCGCAATCACGATCACCGCGATCGGGTAGATCATCGCGGACTTGACGTCCCCCTTCAGCTTGACGTTCTTCTCGATGTAGACCGCCAGGCGTTTGAGGATGGTGTCGAGGATACCGCCCGCCTCGCCGGCGGCGATCATGTTGGCGTAGAGCGTGTCGAACGTCTTGGGGTGCTTCTTCATCGCGTCGGCGAGCGCCGCGCCCCCTTCGACGTCTTCGCGCACCTTGAGGATCGCGGTCGAGAAGTACTTGTTCGGCTCCTGCTTGCCGAGGATGTCCAGGCACTGGACCAGCGGCAGGCCGGCGTCGATCATGACCGAGAACTGCCGGGTGAAGATCGCCAGGTTCTTGGCCGGCACGGTCTTGGTCTTGGCCGGCTTCGGCTTGGGTTCCGCCTTCGCTTTGGCCTGATCGATGCGCGTCACCAGGATTTGATCGCGGCGCAGCGCGGCGACCACCGCCTCGGCGGTCTCCGCGATCCGCTCACCGGTGACGTTCTGTCCGCCGCGCGTGCGACCCGAGTAGGCAAATGTGGGCATGATGTCGTCTCTCTCCGAAGGCCTTACTGCGTGTCGTTGTTCAGCCGCTCAGCGCCGCGCGGGCAACACTGCCGCGCCGCGCGACATCCCGGCCCCGGCTACCACGCCCGTGCCGCGGCTGATCATCTGCTCGAGCTCGTCCTTCAGCGACGAGGCGCCGAGCGCGGTCTCCATGGTGATCTCGCGGCGCAGCGCCAAGGTGGCCAGCGCCTGATTCATGGTCTGCATCCCGAGCTTCTCCTGCCCGGCCTGCATCGTCGAATAGATCTGGTGGACCTTGTCGTCGCGAATCAGGTTGCGGATCGCCGGGGTCGGGACCATGATCTCGAGCGCCACGATGCGGCCGCGACCGTTGGCCCGCGGCAGCAGGCTCTGGCAGACGATGCCCTCGAGGACGAGCGACAACTGCGTCCGGATCTGCCCCTGCTGGTGCGCCGGGAACACGTCGATGATGCGGTTGATCGTCTGCGCGGTCGAATTGGTGTGGAGCGTGGCCAGCGTCAAGTGGCCCGTCTCGGCGATCCGCAACGCCGACTCGATCGTCTCCAAGTCGCGCAGCTCGCCGATGAGGACGATGTCCGGGTCCTCGCGGAGCGCCGAGCGCAGCGCCGCGGCGAACCCGTGCGTATCGCTGTGCACCTCGCGCTGGTTGACGATGCAGCCTTTGTGGGCGTGGATGTATTCGATCGGATCCTCGATGGTGAGGATGTGCTCGCGGCGCTCGGTGTTGATCTTGTCGATCATCGCCGCCAGGGTCGTCGACTTGCCGCTGCCGGTGGGGCCGGTGACGAGCACCAGACCGCGCGGCCGCTCGGCGAGCGTCCCAATCACCTCCGGCAGCTGGAGCTCGGCGAACGTCTTGATCTGCTCGGGAATCAACCGGTAGACCGCGGCCACCGCCCCGCGCTGGCTGAAGACGTTGCAGCGGAAGCGGGCCAGCCCGCGGATGCCGAAGGAGAAGTCCAGCTCGAAGCTCTCCTCGAACCGCTTCTTCTGCGCATCGGTCAGCACGCTGTAGGCGAGCGCCTTGGTCTCGGACGGGCCCAGAATCGGCAAGTCGAGGGTCTGCAGCTTGCCATGCACGCGGATCTGCGGCGGCGTCTGGGTCGTGAGGTGGAGGTCCGAGCCTTGGAGCTCGACCACCGTTCTGAGCAGTTCCGGAAGCGTTGCCATTGCGTTGTCCTCTGCCAGTCCCTGTCTGTCGCTACTTCACCGTCTCGCGAACGACTTCTTCCATCGTGGTGACGCCCTGCATCACCTTGCGCAGCCCCGAGCGGCGGAGCGTGATCATCCCGGACTCGATCGCCTTGCGTTTCAGCTCGAGGCCCGACGCGCCGACGAGGATCAGCTCGCGCAGCTCCTCGGTGACCTCCATGACCTCGTAGAGGCCGACGCGGCCCTTGTAGCCGGTCTGGTTGCAGCGCTCGCAGCCGGCGCCACGCTTCGGAATGACGGTCCGTGCTTCTTCCGGCGTGAACCCCGCGTCCACGAGCGCCTGCGGCGCGTGCGGGTGATCGGCGGCACAGGCCGAGCACACCCGGCGCACCAGCCGCTGTGCGCAAATCAGGTTCACCGAGCTGGCGACGAGGAACGGCTCGATGCCCATGTTCATCAGGCGGTTGATGGTGCTGGGCGCGTCGTTGGTGTGCAGCGTCGACAACACGAGATGGCCCGTAAGCGAGGCCTTGACGGCGATCTCGGCGGTCTCGAAGTCGCGGATTTCGCCGACCAGGATGATGTTCGGGTCCTGGCGCAGGAACGACCGCAGCGCCGCCGCGAAGTTGAGGCCGATGTTCTCGCGGACCTGCACCTGGTTGACCCCGACGAGATTGAACTCGACGGGATCCTCGGCGGTCATGATGTTGGTCTCGGGGGTGTTGATCTTCGAGATCGACGAGTAGAGGGTGTTGGTCTTGCCGCTGCCGGTCGGGCCGGTGACCAGCACCATGCCCCACGGCTTGGCGATCTGCGTTTCGAGCTTGGCCAGTGACTCCGGCTCGAATCCGAGCTTGGTCATGTCCAGCATCAACTTGTCCTTGTCGAGGAGACGAAGGACGATCTTCTCGCCGAAGAGCGTCGGCAGGCACGAGACGCGGAAGTCGATCTCCTTGGTGGTGCCCTCGTTGGCGAAGCGGATCTTGATGCGGCCGTCCTGCGGCAGGCGCTTCTCGGCGATGTCCAGCTTCGCCATGATTTTGACGCGCGAAGTGATCGCGTCGCGGAACTTCATCGGCGGCGTCATCACGCTGTAGAGGATGCCGTCGATGCGGAAGCGGATCCGGAACTCCTTCTCGTATGGCTCGATGTGAATGTCGCTGGCCCCCTTCTGGATGGCCGACATCAGCATCAGGTTCACGAGCCGAATGACCGGGGCCTCGCCGCTCTGCTTCTCGAGCGACGCGACGTCGATCTGTTCCAGCTCCTCGAGCACCTCGACATCGTCTGTGGCAGCGACGTCCTCGAGCGCCTTCGAGACCGCCTCCATCGACTCGGCGCTGTGCAGGCTGGCGTTGCCGGCGGCCGCGGCGGCGGCCTCCTTTTTCGTCCCGCGCGGCGGCGTGGCGCCGGTCGGATAGTAGCGGCGCAGCGCCTCGATGACCGACGTTTCGGAGGCGACCACCGGCTCGACGTTGTAGCCCGTCATGAACTTGATGTCGTCCATGGCGAAGACGTTCGTGGGATCGGTGATCGCGATCGTCAGGGTCGCGCCGGCGCGGCTGAGCGGAACGATCTGATACTTCTGGACGGTGTCGGTCGGGAGCAGCTTGATGACGGACGAATCGATCTCGAACTGCGACAGGTTGATGGAGGGGACGCCGTACTGCTTGCTGAGCAGGTCGGTGATTTCTTCGTCGGTGACGAAACCCAACCTGACCAGGCTGACACCGACCTTGCCGCCGTTGGCCTTTTGATGGTTCAAGGCCTCCTGCAGCTGGGCAGGCGTGATGCGCTTTTCTTTGAGCAGCAGCTCGCCGATACGGACGGCCATCGGTTCAGACCCTGTATTGGGAGACAGCACGGATCGACGCGAGGCGTGAGCGCCTGCGGATCGCCGTCTCGACTCAGGGAACCAAACCAGCTGCCGGGGGGAACCTCTACTTTACACCGGTGACACTTTTTGTCAAAGAGAAAATGCGAGCTCAGAAGCCCACGCGCCCGGCAACGCCCCACCCGCGGCGGCCGGTTTCCGCGCCCAGGGTGGCTTCGCCGTCAATCCATAACCACGAGAGCGGGGCGAAACTGCCGCCGAGGGAGTAGGTCGGCGCGTGTCCGCCGGGTTCGTCGCCCAGCGTGTTGAGCCGCAGGCCGGCCCGTCCGTAGGCCCGGGGCAGGAAGTGCGCTTCCGTGCCCACGGCGAAGTCCCGCACCTGCCCGATCGGGCCGCGCACGGAGTTGAGGTCCATGTCCAGGGCGATCATGAACCCGAGCGGTGAGCTCAACGCGATCCCGGCGCGGCCCTGGCGTTCGAGCTTGAGCTCGGTTGCGCTCCCAGCCGTCTCGAAGGAGGGCGCGACCAGATTCCTGACCGAGAGCCCGGCGCGCAACGTGCCGAACACCGCCGAGATGCCGGCGTCCGCGTCGAACTTGTTGCTGGCTTCGCCAATCAGGTCCCCCGCCTCGTCGAGGCGGTCCTCCAGTGATCCGGCGGCGGCGAGCGTGCTTCCGGCGATGCCGCGGACGAAACGGGCGGTGGCGCCGATGGCGATGCCATCGCCCAGCGACTGGACGAACGTGACGCCGGTGTTGTGGGTGATGAGGGTCTGGGTGACGCTGACGGCGGGGTCCGCGAGGCTCGGGGAGACCCAACTGGAACGCAGCCGGTAGTAGGACAGGCCGAAGGGCGGGGTGCTCAGGGCGACCAGCGTCCCTGACCGGGTCCCGCCGACGCTGTCCGGCGGCGAGTCACCCAGCGCCTTGGACGAGGTGCGATCGACCAGGAAGCTGAAGAGCGCTCCGGAGGCCAGCGCGCCCGGATTCCAGTAAACCGCCGAGGCATCGTCTGCGGCGGCCACGAACGCCCCGCCCATGCCCGCGGCCCGGGTGTTGATTGGCTCGAAGCTCTGTGCCTGGACGGCGGTCGGGGCGGCGAGGCCAAGGCCCAAAATCACGAGGATGGCAGCCCTGACGAGCTGTGCGTCCCGAGTCATATCCGCCAGCTTACCGTACGGTGTTCACCCGGCCCGGCGCCGGACCCTAACCTGCCGCCCCGGTGAGACTTGCGCTGCGCGCTTTTGCGAAACCTGGAGGGCCCCGGACTCGTAATGAAGTGCTGTAGAATCGAGTCGTCCCTCAGCACCGCGCTCAGGTCCGATCGCTCCCGGCACACCTCATATGACCAACACACCTGTGGCGGTGACGGCGGAAGCCCCGCCGCGGAGTCTGCTCGGCCGGTTCTTCGGCATCATCATCTCGCCGCAGGCCACCTTCCGGTCGGTCGTGGCGCACCCACGGGTTTTCGGCATGCTGGCGCTGATCTGTGTCGGCATGGCCGTCTTGGTGGGCGGGTTCCTGTACACGAAGACCGGACAGCTCGCCTGGCTCGACGCCGCGACGACCAGCTCGTTCCGCGGGCCGGCCACGCCTGAGCAGCTGGCGGCGATGGAAAAGATCGCCCCGTACGCCTGGATGTTCGGAGTCGGGCAGATGGTGGTCATCGTACCGGTCATCTTGCTGATCACCGCCGGAATCCTCTTCGCCATCTTCAATGCCGCGCTCGGTGGCAACTCCACGTTCAAGCAGCTGTTCGCGGTCGTCGTGCACTCGTCGGCGATTTCGCTCCTCGGCCAGTGCTTCACGATGCCGATGAACTATCTGCGCGGCACGATGAGCAGCTCGACCAACCTGGCGGTGCTGCTGCCGATGGTCGACGAGACCTCGTTTCTGGGCCGGCTGCTGAGCATGGTCGACCTGTTCATCATCTGGTGGCTGGTGGTGCTGGCCATCGGGCTCGGTGTGCTCTATCGCCGCCGCACCCAGCCCATTGCCGTCTCGCTCATGGCGGTGTACGCCGTGATCGCCGTGGTCGTCGCTATTGTCAGAAGTCGGATGGGGGGGGCATGACCGGTACGAAGAAGCTGCTCATCGGGGTGGGGATCGTCGTCATCCTGGGGGCCATCGCGTTCGCCAACTTCAAGTTCAAGCGGGTCGAGGGGGTGACCGTCAACGTCGAGGGGGTCAAGGCCCGCGACCTCGAGGCGCTCGTCTCGGCGTCCGGCAAGATCCAGCCGAAGCGATCGGTCAATATCAGCGCCGACACCATGGGCCGGGTCACCGACCTCGCCGTCGAAGAAGGCGATCGGATCGACAAGGGGCAGTTCCTGCTCCAGATCGACCCCCGGAATCTCCGCTCCGCGGTACAGCGCAGCGAGGCCTCGATGCAGGCGGCACGCTCGTCCGCCGATCAGCTGCAGCTCGCGCTCGAGAGCGCCCGGGTCGCGGTCAAGCAGGCCGAGGACGCCAACCGGCGCCAGCAGGACCTCTGGGCGCGCGGGCTGACGACGAAGGAGACGGTCGAGAAGGCCGAAGCGGACCTCAAGATGCGCCAGGCCGACCTCCGCTCCCAGGAGCAGAACATCAAGACCCAGCAGCTCCGGATGCAGCAGGAGAACGCCTCCCTCGAGAGCGCCCGCTATGACCTGAGCAAAGTTCGCATCGAGTCGCCGATCAAGGGCATCGTCACTAAACGGAACATCGAAGAGGGTGAAACGGTGGTCATCGGCACGATGAACAACGCCGGGACGGTGCTGCTGACGATCGCCGACATGTCGATCATCGAAGCCGAGGTCGAGGTCGACGAGACCGACATCCCGACCGTCAAGTTCGGCCAGATTGCCAAAGTCACCATCGACGCGATCCCCGGCAAGACGTTCACCGGCAAGGTCACCGAGATTGGCAACAGCCCGATCACCACGACCGGAACCGCGTCGACCCAGGCCACCAACTTCAAGGTCGTGGTGACGCTCGATACCGAGATCCCCGAGGTACGGCCCGGGTTCACCTGCACCGCGGAAATCACCACCGCGACGCGCAAGAACGTGGTCTCGGTGCCGATCCAGGCGACCACCGTGCGCGAGATGGTGGTCGACGAAAAGGGTGACGTCGTCCGCGAGAACCCCGACGCCTCCAAGTCGCGGGCCGGCGCGGTGCAGGCCTCCGAGCTCAAAGCGGGTCAGTCGCGCAAGGAGCTCGAAGGCGTTTTCGTGGTCCGCGACAACAAGGCGCAGTTCGTGCCGGTCAAGACCGGCATCGCCGGCGACAAGTATTTCGAGGTGCTATCCGGCGTCAAGGCCGGCGACAACGTGGTGATCGGGCCGTTCGCGTCGGTCCGGGAGTTGACCGACAACGCGCCGGTGAAGATCGAGGCGCCCACCACCCGGACGACAGCGGTCAAGAAGTAGTTCGGCTTTCGCGCGCACATGAACCAGTTCCTCGAAGCCGTCGGGATCGCGCTCAACGCCATCTGGACGAACAAGCTCCGCTCGTTCCTGACCGTGCTCGGGAACATCGTCGCGGTGACGTCGATCATCGCGGTGGTGTCGCTGATCCAGGGGATGAACGCCTACGTTACGGACGCGATCGTGTCCGACGTCGGGGCCGACACGTTCACCATCCAGCGCACGCCGGTGGTCCGCAGCGCCGAGGACGAGGACCGGGTACGGAGCAACCCGCGGATGTCGGTCCAGGATGGCGACGCGGTTCGGCGGTTCAGCGAGAACGTCACCGCGGTCGCGGCGCAGGCGAACAGCAACGCGCGGATTGCCTACCAGGACGTCGCCCTCGATTCGGTGCAGGTCCAGGGCGTGTCGCGCGACTACATCTACTTCTCGACCTTCGGTGTCGAGCGTGGCCGGTTGATCAGCCCGACCGAGGTCGACCGCAGCCGTCCGCTGACCGTGCTGGGTTGGCAGACTGCCGACCGGCTGTTCGGGCCGGCCGACCCGATCGACAAGGTCATCACGATCCGCGGCCAGCATTTCCGCGTGATTGGGGTGAGTCAGAAGAAGGGCTCGGTGTTCGGACAATCGCAGGACGAGTTCGCCATCATCCCCCTCGGCGAGTTTCAGAAGATGTTCGGGGCGCGCAGCGGGCTGCAGATTCTGGTCAAGCCGAAAACGCCGGATCTGGTGCAGGTCGCGATGGACGAAGCCACCGTCGCGATGCGCATCCAGCGGCGGCTGCGGCCGTCGCAGCCCGACAACTTCGGGCTGCTCACCTCCGAGGCGCTGCTCGACATCTACCATCAGGCGACCAACGGCATCTTCGCGGTGCTGGTCGGGGTCGTCGCGCTGTCCCTCGTGGTCGGCGGGATCGTCATCATGAACATCATGCTGATGGTCGTCAGCGAGCGCACCCGCGAGATCGGCCTGCGCAAGGCGCTCGGGGCGCGCCGCCGCGACATCGTCTGGCAGATCCTGACCGAGTCGGTCACCCTGTCGGTCCTCGGCGGCATGACCGGCACGGGCATCGGGTTCGTCCTGGCGATCATCATCAGCAAGCTGACCCCGCTGCCCGCCTCGGTGCAGTTCTGGTCGGTGCTGATCGGCATTGGCATCACCGCCTTCGTCGGACTGTTCTTCGGGCTCTACCCGGCCATGGCCGCCGCCCGGCTGGATCCGATCGAAGCGCTGCGGCGGGAGTAGCGGACGACCACGTATGGCGACGATGCGCGCGGGATTGTTCGGAGAAATCGTGTCGATGTCGATCGACACGCTGCGGACCAGCAAGATGCGTTCGGCGCTGACGGTCCTCGGCGTCGTCATCGGCATCACGTCCATCGTGGGCATGACGGCGCTGATTCGCGGCTTCGATGAGTCGCTGCGCGATTCGATCCGTGCGCTGGGCCCGAACACGGTTTTCGTGCAGAAGTTCAGCGCCCTGAGCTTCGCGTCGGGCAAGTCGTTCCTCGAGGTCGCCAAGCGTCCCAACATCACCCGCGAGGACGCCCGCGCGGTGGCGAGCGGCTCCCCCTCGATTGGCGTCGTCGACGTCTGGCTCGGGGGCGGCGGCAACGAGCGGTCGCGAGTGTATTACGGCCACGAGAAGACCACCCAGATCGGGATCCTCGGCGCGACGGAGAACTTCTCCGCCGTCAACTTCATCAAGCTGGAGCTCGGGCGGCTGTTCACCTCCGCCGAGGTCGAACACCGCCGCCAGGTCGTCGTGCTCGGGCAGAACCCGTACCTCTCGCTCTTCCCGAACACCGATCCGATCGGCAAGAAGGTGCGCATCGGGGCCAACGAGTTCACCGTCATCGGGGTGTTCGGCAAGCGGCCCAGCCCTGGAGGTTTCGGCGGCGCCGACGACTTCGTGGTCATCCCCTACACCGCGCAGGAAAAGTTCTACGGCAAGGTGCAGAAGATTCGCTACACCGGCGGCCAGCTCACCAATGCCGCGGTGCGCAGCGCGATGATCGCCATCGTGCCGAACGAGAACGCGACCCGCGAGCAGGCGATGGCCGAAGCGGAAGCGGTGATGCGGATCCGCCACAACTTGAAGCTCGACGAGCCGAACGACTTCGACCTCGTCACCCAGGACGCCATCCTGAAAGTGTGGGATCAGTTCAGCCAGGCGACGTTCCTGGCGCTGGTGGTCATCAGCTCGATCGCACTCATGGTCGGCGGCATCGGGGTGATGGCGATCATGATGATCTCGGTGACCGACCGGACGCGCGAGATCGGCGTCCGCAAGGCGCTCGGCGCCCGCCGCCGCGAGATCCTGTGGCAGTTCCTGATTGAAGCCGCATTCCTCACCTCCGCCGGCGGCATCCTCGGGATCATCCTGGGGAGCAGCATCGGCCTGCTGGTCCACTGGATCTCGGGCTTCCCCATCTCCCTGCCGTGGTGGTCGTTTGCCCTCGGCATCGGCTTCTCCGCCAGCGTCGGCATCTTCTTCGGCCTTTTCCCCGCGATCAAAGCATCGCGGATGGATCCGATCGAAGCGCTCAGATACGAGTAGGCGCGGTCGCGCCGCCGCGCGCCGAAGGCTTGCGCCACTCATCCGATCGGTCGATACGCCGAGGAGCCCGTCCCGGCAGAGCGGCCGCTCGCCGGCAGCCCACCTCCGCGAGTCGGGACAGCGGTCTCGGCTCGCACACTGACGCTGCCGCGTCGGCTAAGGGATGGTGTTCACGTCGGTCGTCAGGCGCACTGATGCGCCGGCGGTCCTCAGCCCTACCCGGATCACACGGCCCGAAGCCGCCGCGCCGAATCGCCTCACCCGCTGTCCGGCTGCGCCGTGCGTCGCCTCGCTCCGAGGGCTGCCGCCGAGCAGCGGCTCCGCCCGGCCGGGCCGATGTGCCGGACGGCGCTGCGGTCGACGCGCCCTGGGACTCGCGTGATTCGCGACAGCTGTAAAACCCGGCCGCAGCGTGAGGACCGCGCTGGGTTGGGGACCCAGCGCGGGTCGCGGCTCCCCAGGCGAAGGGCGGGTTTTTCCACGCGATGTCCGAGGGCGCGGCGACCGGAGTGCCGTGCGGCGCGAGAAAACCGACCGTCGATCGCCGCTCGTCTCGCAGCAGCTGCGGGCTTGCCTTGGGCCTGGCCAGCGAACTTGAGTATCATCTCCTTCTCGCTCGTGATCTGGCCCTGCTGCCCGAGCCTGAGTACGCCCATCTGGCTGGTCTCGCGAGCGAGGTCAAACGGATGCTGAGCGGCCTCGCGACGACGCTCAGTTCCGACGTGAAGCTGAAAGCTGACGGCTGACAGCTGAGAGCTGCCGCCCCTCGGCTCGGAGGGCATTCGACATGAAGGTTTACGACGCCCAGAACCTGAGAAATGTCGCCTTGGTCGGCCATAGCGGCTCCGGCAAGACGCAGCTGCTCTCGACGCTGCTGTTCGATGCCGGAGCTGTCAATCGCCTCGGCCGCGTAGACGACGGCACCTCGGTCACCGACTACGACGACGAAGCTATCGCCCGCAAGCACACCCTCGCATCCGGTCTCGCCTGCGCCGAGTGGAACAAGATCAAAATCAACGTCATCGACACGCCCGGCATCGCCAACTTCCTGAGTGATGCGCGGGCCGCGCTGCGGGTCGCGGACGCGGCGCTGGTAGTGGTCGACGCGGTCTCCGGGGCCGAGGTCTCGACCGAGAAGATGTGGACGGCGGCCGACGAACTCGGGCTGCCGCGGCTGATCGTCCTGAACAAGCTCGATCGCGAACGCGCCAGCCTCGAGCGCTCCACCGAGTCGCTCCGCGCGGTGTTCGGGCGCACGGTGATTCCGATCCAGCTGCCGATCGGCTCGGAGCGGGATCTGCGTGGCGTGGTCGATCTCGTCTCCATGAAGGCGTGGACCTACGCGGGTGACGCCAGCGGCAAAGCGACCGAGGCGGAGGTCCCGGGCGACCTCGCCACCGCGGCGCAACACGCGCGCGAGGCACTCATCGAGATGGTCGCCGAGGCCGACGATGCGCTGATGGAGAAGTTCTTCGATGCCGGCACGCTGTCCCAGGAGGAACTGGTGGCGGGGCTGAAGCGCGGCGTCGCCGCCGGCCGCATCTTCCCGGTCCTGTGCACGTCAGCGACGATGAACATCGGCATCCAGCCGCTTCTCGACGCCATCATCGCCTACGTCCAGCCGCCGAGCGAGCGGCCGTTCCCCGGGAAGAACCCGGCGAGCGAGGAAGTCGCGCCGATCAGCGCCGGCGACAGCGGGCCGGCGGCGGCGTTCGTGTGGAAGACGGTGGCCGATCCGTTCGCGGGGCGCATCACCCTGTTCAGAGTCCTGTCAGGCGTCCTCAAATCTGACTCGACGATCCAGAACGTGACGCGCGAAGCGCCGGAGCGGATCGGGCATCTGGTCGTCCTGCAGGGGAAGACGCAGACGGCGATGCCCGAGGTCAGGGCCGGCGATCTCGGCGCAGTCGCCAAGCTGAAAGACACCCAGACCAGCGATCTGCTCGCGGAGAAGGGCTTCACCGCGCGGGTCGCGCCGATCTCGTTTCCCGAGCCGGTCATCTCCTACGCGATCGAGCCCAAGGCGAGAGGCGATGAGGAGAAGATCAGCACCGCACTCCATCGCCTCCAGGAGGAGGACCCCAGCATCAATTACACGCGCGACGCGCAGACCAAGGAGCTGCTGCTCGCCGGCCAGGGGCAGTCGCACATCGAGGTCACCGTCGCCAAGCTGAAGCGCCGGTTCGGCGTCGAGGTCACGCTGAAGCTGCCGCGGATCCCGTATCGCGAGACGATCACCACGAGCACCGAAGCCCACGGGCGACACAAGAAGCAGACCGGCGGGCACGGTCAGTTCGGCGACTGCAAGGTGAAGTTCGAGCCGCTCGCCCGCGGCAGCGACTTCGAGTTCGTCGACGACATCTTCGGCGGATCTATTCCCCGGCAGTTCATTCCCGCCGTCGAGAAGGGCCTCCAGGATGCCCGCCTGCGCGGGTTCCTGGCCGGCTACCCGATGGTCGACTTCCGGGCCACCGTGTTCGATGGCTCGTACCACCAGGTCGATTCGAACGAGCTCTCGTTCAAGATGGCCGCCTCGCTGGCGTTCAAGGACGGCATGTCACGGGCCCGCCCGACGCTGCTCGAACCGGTCATGGACGTCGAGGTCTACGCCCCGAGCGACTACGCCGGGGACCTGATGGGCGATCTGAACAGCCGCCGCGGACGGATCGGCGGGATGGACTCGCGCGGCGCCACGACCATCATCCGCGCCAAGGTGCCGATGTCCGAGATGCTGACCTACGAGCAGCACCTCACCTCCGCGACCGGCGGCCGCGGCTCGTATCACATGGAGTTCTCGCACTACGAAGAGGTGCCGTCGCACCTCCACAGCAAGATCATCTCGGCGGCGAAAGCCGAACGGGGGCACGAGCCTGCTGAAGAGGTCTGACGCCTGTCATGGCAGATGGCAGATGGCAGATGGCAGATGGCAGATGGCAGATGGCAGATGATGATGACCCCGGTCGCGGCAGGCCTGTAAAACAAAAGGCCGGAAACGTTTCGCAACGTTCACCGGCCTCTGTCGTTCAAGATGGCGAGGGTCTTACATCTTCCCTCTGCCATCTTCCATTTGAGATTTTCTACGATCCCCCCGCCTTCCGCGGCGTCGAGGTCTTCGCGCCCTTGCCGCGGGTGTCGGCGCGGCTCGGCTTGGCGCGGTTGTCGCGGGGCTGCCGGGCCTTCTTCGGCGTGCCTTCTTCGGCGGCCTCCCCTTCGGCGGGTTCGGCCTTCTTGCCGCGCAGGCGCTCGGCGGCGGCGCGCAGGCGGCCGCCGACGCCCTTCGGCTTCGCCTTGGCCTCTTCCTGCGTGTCCTTCTCCGCGTTCGGGTCGTACTCGGAGCCGACCAGCTCGATCTGGGCGACTTCAGCGCTGTCGCCGCGGCGGTAGCCGAGGCGGAGGATGCGGGTGTAGCCACCCGGCCGGCCCTCGAAGCGCGGTGCGATGGTGTCGAACAGCTTGCTCACGACCTCGCGGTCCTGGATGTCGCGCAGGATCAGACGGCGGGCGTGCAGCGACTTGCCCGCTTCGGCGCCGGCGACGCCGCGCTTGGCCAGGGTGATGATCCGCTCGACGAACGGCCGCAGCTCCTTGGCCTTCGGGACCGTGGTCTCGATGTGCTCGTGGAGCAGGAGCGCGTGGGCCTGGTTGCGCAGCATCGCGATGCGATGCTCGGTGACCCGTCCCAGCTTGCGATGACTGACTCGGTGACGCATTGTTTCTGATCCTTGCCGGCGCTCGGGGAACGGCGCTCGGCGCTCGGGTTTGCGTGATTCGAGTCAGCGGCGGCGTTCGCAACGAACGCCGACCGCCGAATCCCGATCGCCGACTTCGTTACTCCGCCGACTGTGCCGCGCCCTGATCGAGCCGCATGCCGAGGCTGAGGCCCATGCCGGTCAGGATTTCCTTGATCTCGTTGAGCGACTTGCGGCCGAAGTTCTTGGTCTTCAGCATCTCGCCTTCGCTCTTCTGCACCAGCTCGCGGATGGTCCGGATGTTGGCGTTCTTGAGGCAGTTGTAGGACCGCACCGACAGCTCGAGCTCCTCGACGCTCTTGTCGAGATTCTCGTTGAGGGCGGCGCGCGGCGTGTCGGCCGAGGCGTCCTGCTGCAGATCGCCGGCATCTTCCAGGTTGATGAAGATGTTGAGGTGATCGCGAATCAGCTTGGCCGAGAGCGACACCGCGTCGCGCGGGGTCACCGAGCCGTTGGTCCACACGTCGACGGTGAGCTTGTCGTAGTCGGTGGCCTGACCGATACGGGCCGCCTCGACGAGGTAGTTCACCTTCTTGACCGGCGAGTGCACCGAGTCAATCGGGATCCAGCCGATGCCGAGATCCTCGTCGAAGTTCTTGTCCGCCGCGACATAGCCGCGGCCGCGCTTCACCCGCATCTCCATGTGGAGCTTGCCGTGCTCGGAGACGGTGGCGATGTGCGCATCCGGCTCGAGGATCTCGATGTCGGCGTCGGTTTCGATGTCGCGCGCCTTGACCTCACCCGGCTTGTCCACGCGCAGATACAGCGTCTTGGTGGTGTCGACGTGCATCTTGAGCGGGATCTGCTTCAGGTTGAGGATGATGTCGGTGGCGTCCTCGACCACGCCCGGGATCGGCGAGAACTCGTGCAGTACGCCATCGATCTTGACCGCCGTGACCGCGGCGCCGTCGATCGACGACAGCAGCACGCGCCGCAGCGAGTTGCCAACCGTGGTCCCGAAGCCGCGCTCGAACGGCTGGGCGTAGAAGCGCCCGAACCGGTCGGTCAGTGTTTCACGCTCGAACTCGAGCCGCTTCGGACGCTGAAAACCCTTCCACAACATTGACACTGTCCTTTCGCGTTCCGGCTCGCACCCTGCGCGCCGGCCAGACCTGCCGTTTCGCTCTCCGCCTCCCACCGCAGGTCTGGAAGGCTGCGGGCGGAGAGCTAGCACTTTGCTACTGACGCTTCCAGCTGCCAGCTACCAGCTTCCAGCTAAACCCCTTAGCTGGGAGCTTGGTCGCGGAAAACTGGAAGGTCTTCCTCTTCACGTCTTCAAGTTTCCAGCCTCCGGCATCCGGAACCAAGCTGGAAGCCGGCAGCTGGAAGCTGGAAGCTACTTCGAATACAACTCGACGATCAGCTGCTCCTGCACGGGCAGGTTGATCTGCTCGCGCGTCGGGAGCGACGTGACCCGGCCGGTCAGGGCGCCGGAGTCGAACGACAGCCACTCGGGGATGCCCCGGCCCTTGACCTCTTCGATCGCGTGCTGGATGGCGGCGTTCTGGGCGCTCGTGGTGCGCACCGTCACGACGTCGCCCGCCTTGAGCGAGTAGGACGGCACGTCGACCTTGCGGCCGTTGACGCTGAAGTGGCCATGGCGGACGAACTGGCGCGCCTGGGCACGCGAGGTCGACAGCCCGAGCCGGTAGATGACGTTGTCGAGCCGCCGTTCGAGCAGCTGCAGCAGCGTCTCGCCGGTGATCCCGCGCGTCCGGTCGGCCATCTCGAAGTAGCGCCGGAACTGGTTCTCCAGGACGCCGTAGATGCGCTTGACCTTCTGCTTCTCGCGCAACTGCAGACCGTACCCGACCAGCTTCGCCTTGCGCAGCTTGCCGTGCTGCCCCGGCGGCAGGTTGCGCTTCTCGATCGCGCACTTCTCCGTGTAGCAGCGCTCTCCCTTCAGGAAGAGCTTCATGCCTTCGCGCCGGCACAGCCGGCAGACCGGACCGATGTAACGTGCCATTCTCTGTTATTCCTCTTAGCTACCAGCTTCAGCTATCCGCTTCCGGCCAGAATCTCCCTGCCTCCGCGAGCCTTCAGCTGGAAGCTGGAAGCTGGAAGCTGGGAGCTCTTACACCCGCCGCCGCTTCGGCGGGCGGCAGCCGTTGTGCGGGATCGGCGTCACGTCGCGAATCGACTTCACGTCGATGCCGATCGTCTGCAGGGCCCGGATCGCCGACTCGCGCCCTGCGCCCGGTCCCTTGACCCGCACCTCGAGGCTCCGCATGCCGAACGCCTTGGCCGCGTTGCCCGCGGCAATCGCCGCCTGGGTCGCGGCGAACGGCGTGCCCTTGCGCGATCCCTTGAAGCCAATCCCGCCCGCGCTCGACCACGCCACCACGGCCCCCTCGGGGTCGGTGATGGTCACGATCGTGTTGTTGAACGACGCCTGGATGTGCGCGTACCCGTGATGGACGACGCGCTTCTCGCCGCGCTTCTTGAATGCCTTCTTCTTGGCCGGCTTGCCGGCGGCTTTCTTGCCGCCTTCAGGCGGGGCGGATGCGTCGATCGGATCGTTTTTGGCCATAAAACAGCTACCAGCTCCCAGCTTCCGGCTCCCAGTGTCAACCTCGGCTCAGTCGTGAGCTGGGAAGCTGGCAGCTGGAAGCTGACTAAACAGTCTTCTTCTTTGCGACCGCGCCCTTGCGCGGGCCCTTCCGCGTCCGTGCGTTGGTACGCGTCCGCTGGCCGCGCACCGGAAGGTTGCGGCGGTGACGCATGCCGCGCCAGCTGCCGATCTCCATCAGCCGCTTGATGTTCATCGAGATCTCCTTGCGGAGATCCCCTTCGACCCGGCCCTGCTCCTCGATGACGCGGCTGATCTTGCGCACGTCGTCTTCGGACAGGTCCTTGACCCGGATGTCCGGGCTGACCTCGGCCGCGGTGAGGATGTCGTTCGAGCGCTTCCGCCCGATCCCGTAGATGTAGGTCAGCCCTACTTCGACCCGCTTGGTTCGCGGAAGGTCAACGCCAGCAATGCGTGCCATAAATTCTCTTGATCCTCGTCAGCTACCAGTAACCAGCTGCCAGCTACTCAGCTGGCGTCCGGGCTCCATCGCTCCTCCTGGGAGCTGGGAGCCGGAAGCTGGAAGCTATCCTTGCCTTTGCTTGTGCTTCTGGTTCGAGCAGATCACGCGCACCACGCCGCGGCGGCGCACCACCTTGCACTTGTCACAAATCCGTTTGACGGACGCTCGCACCTTCATGACACCCTCTCGAGGACCGCGTCCTCAGCCCAGCTTCTCGACAATCCGTCCTCGCGTCAGGTCGCGCGCCGACAGCTCCAACCGCACCCGATCGCCCACCAGCACGCGGATGAAATTCCGCCCCGGACCGCTCGGCACGTGCGCCGTTACCTGGCGCTGCCGCGCGATCGCCACCCGGAACAATCCGTGCGGCAGCGTCTCCATCACCGTTCCCTCGACGCTGGCGGCGCCGTGGCCCGGTGCCGTCCCTTCGTCGAGCCCGTCGCCCGGTCCGTGCGCCACGCGCCTACCGTGCGGCGGCCGGCGCCACCGAAGGCTGCGTCAGCACCAGCGGGCCGGTCTTGGTCACTGCGACCGTGTGCTCGAAGTGCGCCGACAGGCTGCCGTCCCGCGTCACCGCGGTCCAGCCGTCTTTCAGCACCCGCACCGCCGGCTTCCCCATCGTCACCATCGGCTCGATCGCCAGCACCATCCCCTCGGCCAGCCGCGGTCCGTGCCCCGGCTCACCGTAGTTGGCAATCTGCGGATCCTCGTGCAGCGCGGCGCCGATGCCGTGCCCGACGAACTCGCGCACAACGGCGAACCCGCCAGCCTCGACGTGCCGCTGGATCGCGTGCCCGATGTCCGAGATGCGCGATCCGACCCGGACCTGCGCAATCCCTTTCTGCAGCGACTCCTGGGTGACCCGCAGCAACCGGAGTACCTCCGGTTCGACCGTGCCGACCGGCACCGTCACCGCGGTATCCCCGTAGAAGCCATTCAGC
This sequence comes from uncultured Acidobacteriota bacterium, assembly GCA_963816725.1. Taxonomy (GTDB): domain Bacteria; phylum Acidobacteriota; class Vicinamibacteria; order Vicinamibacterales; family 2-12-FULL-66-21; genus CAVSUB01. The sequence continues at coordinate 50,786 of CAWFMC010000004.1, forward strand.
TTCACGCCCATGTCGAGCGACACGATGTCGCCGGCGACCAACACCCGGCTCGACGGGATCCCGTGCACCACTTCTTCGTTCACCGACACACAGAGCGACGCGGGGTACCCGCGGTAGCCCTTGAACGCCGGCTCGGCACCCGCGTCCCGCACCAGCGACTCGGCTTTGGCATCGAGCTCGGCGGTCGTCACGCCCGGCGCGGCCATCGACGCCAGCTCCGCCAGGACGTCAGCGACCAGCGCATTGGCCGCGCGCATCCGCTCAATCTCCGCCGGCGACTTGCACACAATCACAGTCGCGCTCCTCCCGCTGCGGCCGCCGCAATCGCGCTGTCGATCGCCCCGGTGACCGCGTCCGGCACCTGGTTGCCATCGATCGACCGGAACGTCGGGCGCGGCGCGTAGTACTCGACCAGCGGCCTGGTCTGGCGCTGATATACCTTCAGACGCTCCCGCACGATATCCGCCCCGTCATCGGTCCGCGTGACGAGCGCCCCGCCGCACTTCAGGCAGGTCAGCCGCGTATCGGCGGTCGCGTTGGCCCCGCAGGCGCCGCAGATTCGCCGCGACGCCAGCCGCTGGACCAGGACGTCTTCCGGCACCACGATGTCGAGCACGATCAGCGATCCCCGGGTGCCGACCATTGCGTCCAGCGCCGTCGCCTGGACCACCGTACGGGGGAAGCCGTCCAGTATGAAGCCTGACCGGGCATCCGCGCAACTCAACCGCTCCCGCACGATGCAAATCACCGCATCGTCACTGACCAGGTTGCCCGAGTCGATCGCCTGCCGGGCCGAGCCACCGAGCGCCGTTCCCGTCTGCACCGCGTGCCGCAGGATGTCGCCGGTCGAGATCTTCGGCACGGCGTGGTGAGCCGCCAGGCGCTCCGCCTGGGTGCCCTTTCCCGCCCCCGGCGGGCCGAGCATGACGACCGTCAGCGACGGGTGCACTGCGGAGGGCACCGACTCAGAGACCCCGTCGGCCTCGAATCCGCGTCTTCTTCATGAACCCATCGTAGTGCCGCATGATGAGCTGTGACTCGACTTGCTGCACCGTATCCATCGCCACGCCGACGATGATCAGGAGCGACGTGCCGCCGAAGAAGAACTGCACGTTCAACCCCTCGGTGATGAACCGCGGCAGGACCGCGTCCAGCCGCTCCCCGATTACCGGGATCGGAGCCACCTTGAAGCCGTTGATTAGAAACTCCGGCAGGATCGCCACCGCGGCCAGGTAGAGCGCGCCGACCAGCGTGATCCGGGTCAGGATCGTGTCGATGTACTCCGCGGTTCGCTTGCCCGGCCGGATACCCGGGATGAACCCGCCGTACTTCCGCATGTTCTCGGCCACGTCATCCGGATTGAAGATGATCGCGGTGTAGAAGTAGCAGAAAAAGATAATTCCCGAGATGTAGAGCAGGTTGTAGAGCGGCATGCCCCAGGCGAGCTGCTCGCTGAGCCGCCGCATGAAGCTGCCTTCGCCGAACATCTGCGCGATGGTCGCCGGGAACGCCAGGATAGACGAGGCGAAGATGACCGGAATGACGCCGCCGGTGTTCACCTTGAGCGGGATGTGCGTGCTCGAGCCGCCATACATCCGCCGCCCCACCACCCGCTTCGCGTACTGGACCGTGACCCGCCGGTGGCCGCGCTCCACGAACACGATCGCGCCGATGACCGCGACCATCAGGACGAGCAGCAGCACGAGCTGCACGAGCCCCATCTGGCCGGTGCGCAGCTGGTCGATGGTCACGAACGCCGCCCGCGGCAGCCCGACGACGATGCCGGCGAAGATGATCAGCGACATGCCGTTGCCGATGCCGCGCTCGGTGATCTGCTCGCCCAGCCACATGATGAAGGCCGACCCGGTCGTCAGCGTCAGCACCGTCAAGAGCCGGAAGCCCCAGCCGGGGTTGTAGACCAGCGGCAGGCCGCCGGCAATCTCGGTCGTCCGCTCGAGGAAGAACGCAATCCCCAGCGACTGGACGATGCTCAGCCCGATGGTCCCGTAGCGCGTGTACTGCGTGATCTTCCGGCGCCCGAGCTCACCTTCCTTCGACAGCCGCTCCAGATACGGCCACACGACCGTGAGGAGCTGCAGGATGATCGACGAGCTGATATACGGCATGATGCCCAGCGCGAAGATCGTCATCTGCGAGAGGTTGCGGCCCGAGAACATGTCGTACAGGCCGAACATCGTATTCTTCGCCTGATCGACGAGCAGGGCCAGCGCCTCGGGGTTGATCCCCGGGGTTGGAATGTGCCCGCCGACGCGATAGACCGCGAGCAAGCCGAGCGTGAACAGCACGCGCTTGCGCAGGTCGGCGACGGCGAAAATGTTCTTGAGGCTGTCTGCCAGCATAGGACCTTCCTACGACAGTACCTCCGCGGTACCGCCGGCTGCCGCGATCTTCTCCGCTGCCTTGCCGCTGAACTTGTGGGCCTGGACGGTCAGCGCCTTGGACACCTCGCCGCGGGCCAGCACCTTGACCTTCTTGCGCAACCCGACCAGCCCGTGCGCGCGCAGCACGTCGAGGGTAATCGCCAGACCCGATTCGAACCGCTCCGCGAGCGTATCGAGATTGACGACGTCGTACTCGACCCGGAACGGGTTGTGGAAGCCGCGCTTCGGCACCCGGCGGTGGAGCGGCATCTGGCCGCCCTCGAAGCCGCGCTTGTGCTTGAAGCCCGAACGCGACTTCGCGCCCTTGTGGCCGCGCCCGGCGGTCTTGCCGTTGCCCGAGCCCTGACCGCGGCCCCGGCGCTTCTTGCTGTGCGTCGCGCCATCCGGCGGACGCAGATTCGACAGATCACTCATGATGTCTTACTGCCCTCCCGCCGAAGCGGGCTTGGAGTCGTCGGCCGCAGCGGGCGATACCGTGACGAGGTGGCGGACCTTGAGGATCATGCCGCGCGTCTCGGGGGTGTCGTTCAGCTCGACGCTGTGCCCGATGCGGCGCAGCCCGATGCTCTGCACGACCTTCGCCTGCTTCTTGTCGAAGCCGATGGTGCTCTTGACGAGCGTGATCTTGACCCGGCCCTGATTAGACATTGGCGGCCGCCCCTTCCGGTGCGTCCTCTTCCTTGCCGCGGAGCTTCCGCACGGCGCGCGGGTCACGCAGGCCGGCCAGCCCGGCGAAGGTGGCGCGCACGACGTTGTGCGAGTTGGCGGAGCCGAGCGACTTGGTCAGCACGTTCTGAATGCCGCACGCCTCGACTACCGCGCGCACCGCGCCGCCGGCGATGATGCCGGTCCCGTCCGGAGCCGGCTTCAGCAGCACCTGGCCGGCGCCGAAGCGTCCGAGCATCGGGTGCGGCACCGTGGTCCCCTGCAGCGGCACGCGGATCAACGACTTCTTGGCCGCCTCGATGCCCTTCTTGATCGCCGAGGGCACTTCCTTCGCCTTGCCGACGCCGAAGCCCACCACGCCATGGCCGTCGCCGACGACCACCAGCGCGCTGAAGCTCAGGTTCTTGCCGCCCTTGACGACCTTCGTCACGCGGCTGATGTTGACGACGGTGTCCTTCAGGTCGATCTGCGACGCGTCGATTCTCTCTCGTGTGTGAATCATAAAAAACCGCTTCCAGCTTCCAGCTTCCCGCTACCAGCCCGGATCCAATGGATCCGCGCCGGCCGCCACGTCCGAACCTCCACGCTCCTGCTGGGAGCTGGAAGCCGGGAGCTGGCAGCTCCCTAGAACTCGAGCCCCGCTTCGCGTGCCGCCTCGGCGACCGCGCGGATGCGGCCGTGATACAGGAACCCGCCGCGATCGAAGACGACTCTCTTGATCCCCTTGGCGATCGAGCGCTCGGCGATGGTCTTGCCGAGCAGCTCCGCCCCCGCCTTGTTCCCGGCGCGCGCCGGTCCACCCAGCTGCGGCTTCAAGGCCGGCTCGGTGGTCGACACCGACGCCAGGGTCGTCCCGGTCGAGTCGTCGATGATCTGGGCGTAGATGTGCGACACGCTGCGGAACACCCGCAGCCGCGGCCGCTCGACGGTCCCCGCGATGCGCTTGCGCTGGCGCAGCCCGATGCGAACCCGGCGGTCCTTCTTGGTCGTGATCTTCATGGCTTACTTCGCCCCCGTCTTGCCGGCCTTCTTCTTCAGCACTTCGCCGGTATAGCGGACGCCCTTCTGCTTGTAGGGGTCGGGCTTCCGGAGCCGGCGGATGTTGGCCGCGACCTGCCCAACCGCCTGGCGATCGATGCCGGTGACGGTCAGGTGCGTCAGCTTGTCGACCACCACGTCGACGCCGGCCGGGACGTCGAACACCACGGGGTGCGAGTAGCCCAGCGCGAAGTGGACCTGCTTGCCCTTGACCTCCGCGCGATACCCGACACCGACGATGTCGAGGTCCTTGCGGAACCCTTCGGTGACGCCCTTGACGGCGTTGGCGACGAGGCTGCGGGCCAGGCCGTGGAACTTGCCGAGCTGCGGGTCGTCGGTCAGGGTCGTGGCCTGGAGCGTGTCTCCGTCGAGGGAGAACCCGATGCCGGCCGGGAAGGCCTGCAGCAGCTTGCCCTTCGGCCCCTGCACTTCGACCGCGCCGGGCCGGATGTCGACCTTCACGCCCTTCGGCACCGGGATGATCTTCTTACCGATTCGAGACATGGTTTTCAGCTTCCCGCTTCCAGCTTCCGGCTTCCAGCTCTCGGCCGCCGCGCATCGCGCGGCCGCCCGCCGCCCGCCCGCACCAGCTTGCTGGAAGCTGGGAGCTGGCGGCTGGGAGCTGCTTTACCACACGTTGCAGAGCACTTCGCCGCCGACGCCGGCCTTGACCGCCTCGCGGCCGGTCATGACGCCGCGCGACGTGGTCAGGATGCTCATGCCCAGTCCGGCCAGGACGTCGGGGACATCCTCCGACCCGAAGTAGACCCGGCGGCCGGGGCGGCTGATGCGCTCGATGCCGGTAATCACGCGCTCGCCGCGCGGCCCGTACTTCAGCACCACCCGCAGCTGTGCCTGGACGCGCTCGCCCGGCACCGCGTCGAGGACCTTGAAGCCCTGGATGTAGCCTTCGCTCTCGAGGATCCGCGCGATCTCGACCTTCAGCCGCGACGACGGCATGTCCACCTTGGTGTGGTGGGCGATGGTCGCGTTCCGGATCCGCGTCAGCATGTCTGCGATAGGGTCGGTCATGTTCTTGAATCTCGTCGGTTCATGAGGTTCATGCGGTTCATGGGTTCATGGTTTGGTTCCAGGTTCATCGTGCGGTTCCTGGTTCCTGGTCCGAGCGCCTGTCGACTGGCCGGTCGAACCCGGAACTCGAACCTGGCACCCATGAACCCAACCCTGAACCCTCATGAACCAATGAACGCTGAACTCGTCCGCGTTACCAGCTACTCTTCGTCACTCCCGCGACGTCGCCGTCCAGCGCCAGCTTGCGGAAGCAGAGGCGGCAGAGGGCAAACTTCCGGAGATAGGCGCGGGGCCGGCCGCAGCGCTTGCAGCGGTTCCGCAGCCGGACCTTGTACTTCGGCGTCTTGGCTTCTTTGGCGATCTTCGCAGTCGTGGCCATCGGTGTCCTTTAACCTGCTGCGGCTACGACGCCCGGAAGGGCATGCCGAGCAGCTGCAGCAGCTTGCGTGATTCCTCGTCGGTCTTCGCGGTGGTCACGACCGAGATGTTCATGCCGCGCGCCTTGTCGACCTTCATGTAGTCGATCTCGGGGAACAGCAGCTGGTCCTTCAACCCGAGGGTGTAGTTGCCGCGGCCGTCGAACCCCTTGGGCGAGACGCCCCGGAAGTCGCGCACGCGGGGCAGCGCCACCGCCATCAGCCGGTCGAGAAAGTCCCACATCCGCGGTCCGCGGAGCGTCACCATCGTGCCGATGGGCATGCCCTGACGGACCTTGAACTGGGCGATCGACTTCTTGGCCCGCGTCACCACCGGCTTCTGGCCGGCGATCCGCGACAGCTCGTCGGCGCCGGTGTCGACGATCTTGGCGTTCTGGGTCGCCTCGCCGAGGCCCATGTTGACGACCACCTTTTCGATCTTGGGGATCGCCATCACGTTGCTGTAGCCGAACTCCTTGCGGAGCGCCGGCGCCACGTCGTTGTCGTACCGTTCCTTGAGGCGGCTCATTTGTCGACCACTCCCTCGCACTTGCGGCAGATGCGCACTTTCCGGCCGTCGCCCAGAATCTTTCGGCCGATCCGCGTCGGCTTGCCGCATTCGGGGCACACCAGCTGGACGTTCGACGCGTGCAGCGGCGCCTCGCGCTCGACCACGCCCCCCTTGATGTTGCGCTGCGGGTTGGGCTTGGTGTGGCGCTTGATGGTGTTCACGCCCTCCACCACGACGCGGTTCTTGTCCGCCACGACCCGGAGCACCCGGCCGCGCTTGCCGCGGTCCTTGCCGGTCGTGACCACCACGTTGTCGTTGCGGCGGATCGGGCTTGCTAGTCTTGGCATATTCAGCTTCCAGCGGCCAGCTTCCAGCGACCAGCCTTCAAATTCCTGGCCTCCAGCTGAGAGCTGGAAGCTGAAAGCTGAAAGCTGGCAGCGAGCTGGCTCAGAGCACTTCGGGGGCCAGCGAGATGATCTTCATGAACCGCCGCTCGCGCAGCTCGCGGGCGACCGGCCCGAAGACGCGCGTGCCGATCGGCTCGTTGTTGTCGTTGACCAGCACGGCCGCGTTGCGGTCGAAGCGGATGTAGCTGCCATCGCGGCGGCGCTGTTCCTTGCGCGTCCGCACGATGACCGCCTTGACCACCTGGCCCTTCTTCACGGTGCCGTCCGGGGTCGCTTCCTTCACCGAGGCGGTGATGATGTCGCCCAGCCGGGCATACCGTCCGGTCGACCCGCCGATCGGGTTGATCGCCGCAATCTTGCGGGCGCCGGAGTTGTCGGCCACGTCGAGAATCGAACGCATCTGGATCATGGCGCGCTCCTAAATCTCCTTCGCCTTCTCGACGACCGAGGTGACCACCCACCGCTTGCGGCGGCTGAGCGGCCGGGTCTCGGTGATCGCCACGCGATCGCCGACCTTGACCTCGTTCGTTTCGTCGTGCGCGAGGAACGTCGACGTCCGGCGCTGGATCTTGCCGTAGACGTCGTGGCGGATCTGGCGCTCGATGGCGACCTTGACGGTCTTGTCCATCTTGTCGCTGACCACCACGCCGGTGACGACTGCCTTCGTAGCCATTACGCCGTCTCCTTCTCGCGCTGGACCGTCTTCACGCGCGCCAGGTCGCGGCGAACGCTCTTGATCTTGCCGGCCGCCTCGAGCTGGCCCATGGACTTCTGGATCCGCAGCCGGAACAGCTGGTCGTCCATGTCCTTCTCCCGCTGCCGCAACTCGTCGGCGGTCAGGTCGCGGAACTCCGTCGCCTTCATTGCGCGCTCTCCTGCGCGAACCGGGTCGCGAACTTCACCTTGATCGGCAGCTTGGCCGAGGCCAGGCGCATCGCTTCCCGCGCGTCCGTTTCGTTGACGCCTTCCATCTCGAACAGGATGCGCCCCGGACGGACCACGCACACCCACTCTTCCGGCGCGCCCTTGCCTTTACCCATGCGGGTTTCCTGCGGCTTCTTGGTGATCGGCTTGTCCGGGAACACCCGGATCCAGATCTTGCCGCCGCGCTTGATGAAGCGGGTCATCGCCACGCGCGCGGCTTCGATCTGCCGCGCCGTCATCCAGCACGGCTCGAGCGCCTTCAACCCGTAGTCGCCGAACGACACGTCCGATCCGCGCCACGCCTTGCCGCGCATGCGGCCGCGCTGCTGCTTGCGGTACTTGACCTTCTTCGGCATCAACATGAGAACAGTTCCTCGAAGCTTCCAGCTTCCAGCTTCCGGCTACCCGCCGCCATCGTTGTCGTCAGCGCCCGCCCGCGGGCGCGCCCCGGCGCGGCGTCCGGTAATCCTCTTCACGGCCGATCCGCGGGGTCAGGCGCTCGCCCTTGTAGAGCCACACCTTCACGCCGATCTGCCCGTAGGTCGTGCTCGCCTCGGCAAAGCCGTAGTCGATGTCGGCGCGCAGCGTCTGGAGCGGCAGCTGCCCGTGCAGGTACCACTCGGAGCGGGCGATCTCGGCGCCGTTCAGGCGGCCGGACACGCGCACCTTGATGCCGCGGGCGCCGAAGCGCAGCGCCGATTCGACCGCCTTGCGCATCGCGCGGCGGAAGGCGACGCGCTTCTCGAGCTGCATCGCCACCGACTCGCCGATCAGCTGCGCGTCGAGCTCCGGCTTCTGGATCTCCTGGATGTTGATGAAGACCTCGCGATTGGTCTTCTTCTGGATCTCCGTCTTCAGCTTGTCGACCTCGGTCCCCTTGCGGCCGATGATGATCCCGGGCCGCGAGGTGTAGATGTCGATCTTGAGCTTGTTCGCCGCGCGCTCGATCTCGATCTTCGAGACCCCGGCGTGGGCGAAGCGCTCCTTGAGCGAGTCGCGCAGCTTCAGGTCCTCGTGGAGCAGCTTCGCGTAGTCCTTGTCGGCGAACCACCGCGAGCGCCACGTCTTGTTGAAGCCGAGCCGGAACCCGTTCGGATGAACTTTCTGACCCATTGTGTCTAAACCTCGAGGCTGTCAGCTCTCAGCTGTCAGCAATCAGCTACGCTGACGCTTTCGCGGTGCGTCCGCCGGTCTTCTTCGCGCCCGTGCCCGCGGCCCCGCGGCTCTTCGGCTTCGCGCCGCGCGCCCGCTTCGGGGCCGCGCCGCCGCCCGCCGCCGAGACCTTCTCGGGCCGCTCGGTTACTTCGACTGTCAGGTGCGCCGTCCGCTTCACGACCCGGAACGCCCGGCCCATCGGGGCAGGACGGATGCGCTTCTGCGACGGCCCCTGGTCGGCGTAGCACGCCTTGACCATCAGGCGCTCGACGTCCCCGCCGAAGCCGTCCTTCTGCTGCGCGTTGGCGATCGCCGAGCGCAGCACCTTTTCGATGTCGCGGGCCACCGCCTTGCGCGCGAACTTCAGCGTGGCCAGCGCGGTGTTGACGTCGCGGCCGCGGATCAGATCGAGCACCAGGCCGGCCTTCTGGGCCGAGGTCCGGACGTACTTCGCCGTCGCGTGTGCGTGGATCGCCATCAGGCCCCTGCCTTCGCCGGCGTCGGCGACACCGCCTTGTCGGCCTTCGTGGTGTGCCCCTTGAACGTCCGCGTCGGCGCGAACTCGCCCAGCTTGTGGCCCACCATGTTCTCGGTGACGTAGACCGGAATGAACTTGCGGCCGTTGTGCACGGCGATGGTGTGACCGACCATCTCCGGTACGACCGTGGACCGGCGCGACCAGGTCTTGATGACCTTCTTGTCGCCGCCGCGGTTCATCACTTCGACCTTCTCGAGCAGCGGCACGTCGACGAACGGGCCCTTTTTCAGTGATCTAGACATATCTCTTGAGCTTCCAGCTTTCAGCTACCAGCGATCCGCCTGCGCTTTCAGCCGACCGCTGAAAGCTGACAGCTGCGTCCTACTTGGGGCGCCGCGTGACGATGAAGCGGTCCGTCGCCTTGCGGTTGCGCGTCTTGTATCCCTTGGTCGGCTGGCCCCACGGCGACACCGGGTGGCGGCCGCCGGACGTCTTGCCTTCACCACCACCGAGCGGGTGATCGACCGGGTTCATCGCCACACCGCGGACGTGCGGCCGCTTGCCCAGCCACCGGCTCCGGCCGGCCTTGCCGATCGAGACGTTCTCGTGGTCGACGTTGCCGACCTGGCCGATCGTCGCCAGGCACTCGACGTTGATCTTGCGAATCTCGCCCGACGGCATCTTGACCGAGGCGTAGTCGCCTTCCTTGGCCACGACCTGGACCGCCGACCCGGCGCTGCGCGCGATCTGCCCGCCCTTGCCGGGCCGCAGCTCCACGTTGTGCACCATGGTGCCGAGCGGCACGTTCTTGAGCGGCATCGCGTTGCCCGGCAGGATGTCGACCGTCGCGCCGGACACGATCGCGTCGCCGACCTTGACCCCGGCGGGGTGCAGGATGTAGCGCTTCTCGCCGTCGGCGTAGGTGAGCAGGGCAATGTGCGCCGAGCGGTTCGGGTCGTACTCGACGGTCGCGACCTTGGCCGGGATGTCCGCCTTGTCGCGCTTGAAGTCGATGATCCGGTAGGCCCGCTTGTGGCCGCCGCCGCGCCACCACGAGGTCAGCTCGCCGTGGTTGTTGCGGCCGCCCGACTTGCGCAGCGGCTCGACCAGCGGCTTGTACGGCTCGGTCTTCGTGAGCTCGTCGAAGACCTGCACGGTCTGGAACCGCCGGCCGGGCGACGTCGGGTTGTATTTGCGAATGGGCATGTCTTCTGATCCTTGAAGCTTCCAGCTTCCAGCTTCCAGCGCCAGCTTCCAGCGTCCGGCTCTTACGCTCCCTCGAGGAACTCCGGAATCTTCTCGCCGTCGCGCAGCTTGACGTAGGCCTTCTTCCAGTCGGACCGCTGCCCGATGAAGCGCCCCTGCCGCTTGAACTTGCCGTGCGCGATCGCCGTCCGCACCCCTTCGACTTTCGAGCCGAGCAGCTTCTCGACGGCGCGCTTGATGTCGACCTTGGTGGCCCCGACCGCGACCTCGAACACCAGCGTCCGCGCGTCCTCGCGCAGGAGCGTCGTCTTCTCGGTGACCAGCGGGCGGCGGATGATCTCAGTCAGTTTCATGTCAGCTTCCAGTTTCCGGCTGCCAGCTCCCAGTCAAGGACATCCAGCCTGCAGCTCCGACCTCATGGCCTCCAGTCATCTCCGTCCTTCAGCTGGAAGCTGAAAGCCGGCAGCTGGAAGCACGCTCATCCCAGCGACTCCTGCAGCGTCTCGAGCGCCGCGCGCGTCACGATGACGTGCGAGGTGTCGGCGATGTCGCGGGCGGTGACGCGCTGGCTCGGAATCAGGGCCACGCCGGCCAGGTTGCGCGCGCTCAGCGCGAAGCCGTCGTCCGGCTTGACGTCGATGATCACCGTCTTGCCGGTCGCCCCGAGACGCGTCAGCATCGCCGCCGTCCCCTTGGTCTTGCGATCGTCGCTGGTCAGCGCGTCCACCACGATCAGCGTGCCTGCCGCCACCTTCGCCGCCAGCGCCGCGCGCAGCGCGCCGAGGCGGACCTTCTTCGGCAGATCGAAGCTGTAGCTGCGCGGCTGCGGCCCGAACACGGTGCCCCCCTTGCGCCACAGCGGGTTGCGGATCTCGCCGACGCGCGCCCGGCCGGTGCCCTTCTGGCGCCACGGCTTCTTGCCGCTGCCGCTGACTTGCGCGCGGGTCTTGGTCGCATGGGTGCCGCGGCGCTCGCTGGCATTCTCCTGGACGACCGCCTGCCAGATGAGATCGGTCTTCACCCGGCCGCCGAAGACCTCGTCTTTCAGCTCCAGGTCTCCGACCTTCTCGTTCTGCCCGTTCACGACACTGAGTTGCATATCAGCTTCCCGTAGCTACTTCTTGGCCTTCTTGACGGCGGCGGCCTTGGACGGCTTCTCAGTCTGCCTCTGCGGCTCCGGCTTGCGCGCAATGGCCCGGCGGACCACCACGTAGCTGCCCGGTGCCCCCGGCACCGCGCCGTGCACGACCAGCAGGTTGTTCTCGGCGTCGACCTGGACGATCTTGAGGTTGCGGACGGTCACCCGGTCGCCCCCCATCCGGCCCGCGGCGCGCATGCCCTTGACGACCCGCGACGGGTAAGACGAGGCGCCAATCGAGCCGGGCGCGCGGTGGAACATCGACCCGTGGGTCGCGGCGCCGCCGGCGAAGTTGTGCCGCTTCATGACGCCCTGGAAACCCTTGCCGCGGCTGGTCCCAATCACGTCGACGCGGTCGCCGTTGTTGAACACGCCGGTGACCAGCACCGTCTCGCCGGCGGTCGGCGCCGCGTCTCCCTTGACCACCTTCACCTCGCGGCGCACGCGGGTCGGCGGCACGCCGGCCTTCTTGAAGTGCCCCTCGATCGGCTTGCCGACGCGCGCCGGACGCGCCTCGACCAGCCCGATCTGGACCGCTTCGTAGCCGTCGCTGGCCGCGGCCTTCGCCTGGACCACCACGCACGGACCGGCCTTGATCACGGTGCCGGGGGTGACCGTGCCGTCCGGCGAGAACAGCTGCGTCATCCCGACCTTCTTGCCGATGATGCCCGTGAGCATTACTTGTGTTCCTTCCCGAACGCCTTGATCTCGACGTCCACGCCGGCCGGCAGATCCAGCTTCATCAGCGCGTCCACGGTCTGCGGCGTCGGCTCGAAGATGTCGATCAGCCGCTTGTGGGTGCGCAGCTCGAACTGCTCCCGCGACTTCTTGTCGACGTGCGGCGAGCGCAGCACCGTCCACTTGTTCTTCTCGGTCGGCAGCGGGATCGGCCCCGCCAGCCGTGCGCCGGTCCGCCGCGCGGTGTCCACGATCTCGGTGGTGGACTGATCCAGCACGCGGCTGTCGTAGGCCTTCAGGCGGATCCGAATCTTGTCGCTGAACGATGTAGCCATAGTCTCTTCTTCGCTTACCGGTTCATGAGGTGCATGGGGTTCATGCGGTTCATGAGGTCGGGTTCAGGGTTCAACGTCCGGGTTCAGCGTTCGGTTCCTGGTTGGTTCGAGATGCGGTCGAACCACTGAACCTCGAACCCAACCCCATGAACCGCATGAACCCCATGAACCTATTTCCCTTGCACCCTCGCCACCACTTCCTCGCTCACGTTACCGGGGGCCGGCTCGTAGCGGTCGAAGTGCATGGAGTAGGTCGCGCGGCCCTGGGTCCGTGACCGCAGGTCCGTCGAGTAGCCGAACATCTCGGACAGCGGCACCCGGGCATTCACGATCTGCGTGCCGCCGCGGTCTTCCTGCGACTGGATCTGGCCGCGCCGGCCCGACAGGTTGCCGATGACGTCGCCCATGTGTTCCTTGGGGACCACCACCTCGACCCGCATCACTGGCTCCAGCAGGATCGGCTTGGCCTTCTTGGCCGCGTCCTGGAACGCCATCGACCCGGCGATCTTGAAGGCCATTTCCGACGAGTCGACATCGTGGTACGAGCCGTCGTACAGCTCGATCCGGACATCGTCGATCGGGTAGCCGGCGAGCACGCCGCGCGTGAGCGCTTCCTTGATCCCTTCGTCGACCGGCTTGATGAACTCGCGCGGGATCGAGCCGCCGCTGATCTTGTTCTCGAACACGTAGCCCGTGCCGGGCTCGCCCGGGAAGAGGTGAATCTTGACGTGCCCGTACTGCCCGCGGCCGCCGGTCTGCTTGGCGTACTTCATCTCGCCATCAGCCGGGCGGGTCAACGTTTCCTTGTAGGCGACCTGCGGCCGGCCGACGCTCGCCTCGACGTTGAACTCGCGCTTCAGGCGGTCGACGATGATCTCGAGGTGGAGCTCGCCCATCCCGGAGATGACCACGTCGCCGGTCTGGACGTCGGTCTTGACCCGGAACGTCGGGTCTTCCGCCATCAGCTTGCCGAGCCCGTGACCGAGCTTCTCCTGGTCGGCCTTGGTCTTCGGCTCGATCGCCAGCGAGATGACCGGCTCCGGGAAGTCCATCGACTCGAGGACGACCGGGTTCCGCTCGTCGCAGATGGTGTCGCCGGTCGTGACCGTCTTCAGGCCGACCGCCGCGGCGATGTCACCGGCGTAGACTTCCTTGATTTCCTCACGCTTGTTGGCGTGCATCTTCAGCAGCCGGCCGAGGCGCTCGGACTTCTGCTTGGTCGCGTTGTAGACCGTCGATCCGGCGGTCATGACGCCCGAGTAGACGCGGATGAACGTCAGCTGGCCGACGAACGGGTCGGTCATGATCTTGAATCCGAGGGCGGCGAACGGGGCGTTGTCCGAGGCCGGGCGTTCGACCACCGCGTCGGGTCCCTTGTTCGGATCGAAGCCCTTGATCGGCGGCACGTCGAGCGGCGACGGCAGGTAGTCGACGATGGCGTCGAGCAGCGGCTGCACGCCTTTGTTCTTGAACGCCGAGCCGCAGATGACCGGCACGAACGCCGGCTCCGCCTTGTCCCCTTCGGTGTGGACCGACGAGTTCACGCGCTTGCGCAGCGCCGCCTTGATCTCGTCCTCGGTGATCGTCTCGCCGTGCAGGTATTTCTCGAGCAGCTTGTCGTCGGCCTCGCTGACCTTCTCGATCAGCTGTTCGCGATAGGCGTCCGCCTCGGCCTGCATCTCGGCCGGAATGTCGGTGACGATGTAGTCGGCCCCCATCGTCTCGTCCTTGTAGGTGATCGCCTTCATCTTGACCAGGTCGACGACCCCGAGGAAGCGATCTTCCGAGCCGATCGGCAGCTGAATCGCCACCGGATTGCCACCGAGCTTCGAGACGATCTGCTCGAACGTGCGCTTGAAGTCCGCGCCGATGCGGTCCATCTTGTTCACGAAGCAGATCCGCGGCACGCGGTACTTGTCCGCCTGGCGCCACACCGTCTCGGACTGCGGCTCGACCCCGGCCACCGCGTCGAACACCGCGACCGCGCCGTCGAGGACGCGCAGCGAGCGCTCCACTTCGGCGGTGAAGTCCACGTGGCCCGGCGTATCGATGATGTTGATCCGGTTCTCGCGCCAGAAGCAGGTCGTGGCCGCCGAGGTGATCGTGATGCCGCGCTCCTGCTCCTGCTCCATCCAGTCCATGACCGCGGTGCCTTCGTGCACTTCGCCGATCTTGTACGTGATGCCCGTGTAGAACAGGATCCGTTCCGTGGTCGTGGTCTTGCCGGCATCGATGTGGGCCATGATGCCGATGTTCCGCGTGCGATTGAGTGGTGTTTCTCTAGGCATTGTCTACGCTGCTTCCAGCTTCCCGCTTCCAGCTTCCCGCCCCGTCCGTCGCCTCCCAGCGGCAGCCCGGAGCTGAACGCGCTGAGCGCAGGGTCTTACCAGCGATAATGCGCGAACGCCTTGTTGGCCTCGGCCATCCGGTGCGTGTCTTCCCGCTTCTTCACCGCGCCGCCGCGCAGGTTGGCCGCGTCCATCAGCTCGTTCGCCAGCTTCTCCTGCATCGTCTTGCCGTCGCCGCGGGCGCGGGCGTAGCCCACGAGCCAACGAATGCTGAGCGACAGGCGGCGATTCGGGTTCACCTCGACCGGGACCTGGTAGTTCGAGCCGCCGACCCGGCGCGACTTGACCTCGAGCGCGGGCTTGACGTTCTCGACCGCCTTCTTGAAGACCTTGAGCGGATCGTCGCCGGTCTTCTCCTGGATCGAGGAGAGGCTGCTGTACATGATCCGCTCGGCGGTGCTGCGCTTGCCGTCCCGCATCAGCGTGCTGATGAACTTGGTGACCAGCGAGCTGCTGTAGAGCGGATCGAGCGGCGGTTCGCGCTTCGGGATTTCTCTGCGTCTTGGCATAAATCAGTTTCCAGCTTCCAGCTGCCGGCTTCCAGCTAGGACTTGGGGCGCTTGGCGCCGTACTTCGAGCGTCCCTGCTTGCGGCCCTGCACGCCCACCGCGTCGAGCGTGCCGCGGACGACGTGATAGCGCACGCCGGGGAGATCCTTGACGCGGCCGCCGCGGATGAGCACCAGCGAGTGCTCCTGCAGGTTGTGGCCGACACCCGGGATGTAGGTGGTGACCTCGATCCCGTTGGTCAGGCGCACGCGCGCGACCTTGCGCAGCGCCGAGTTCGGCTTCTTCGGGGTCTGCGTGAAGACCCGGACGCAGACGCCGCGCTTCTGCGGGCTGTCCTGCAGCGCGGGACTCTTCGTCTTCGTGAGCACCTTGTCGCGGCCCTGTCGAACCAACTGGCTGATCGTCGGCACAAGCACTCCACACGCGCGGATGACCGCGCATGATCCAACCCCGGAATCCCTGACCGATCGAGACACCCTCGACCAGGCACAGGCCCGGATGACGTTCGTGGCTCCAGGCCTAGGGGACCGCAATGCGGCCCGGCACCTGGGGCTGACTTACCCTATAAAGTTTGTGTGTCTGCGCCCTGACGGGCGGAGGCGGTCACATGCGCGCGAAGGCGGTGCCGCTTTATGGAGTTGGCCCCAGATAGGGTGTCCCGGGGCCGACCAGAACCTTGCAACTATAGATCACCCAGTTCCGCGGGATCAAGCCCCAACCGATCGCCTGTCCGATTCGTGAAAAAAATGGCACTCGTTGACGCAGGATGGGTAGCGACGAGGCAGGGACGGTAGCAGCCGGGCCATCCGGCGCGAGAACGGCCGAGGCCGGCTGAGCCGGCCCCGGCGGTGAGGAGGTTACCGCTTGACCTTGTCGCCGAGGTCCTCGATCGCTTCCCCGACCTTCCGGCGGGCCGTCCCGAAGCCCTCTTGGACGTTGCCGGACGCCTCGTCTGCTACGCCTTCGCCGTGCAGGTCGGCGTTGTCGGTCAAATCGCCGGCCGCCTGCTTGATCTTGCCCTTGATCTGGTCGCCCTTGCCTTCGATTTCGTCGCGGTTCATGGCCCTAGCCTCCTTTGGCGGGCTCGCCTTAGCGGGCCCATGCCGAAACACAGTTTCAAGAAGCGGGCCCACGAGCTTCGCAGAAGGGACCGGGGACTGGGGACTGGGGACTGGGGACTGGGGACCAGGGGGTTCAACGTTCCAGGTTCAGGGGTTCAAGGTTCATGTTCAAGGTTCTGGTTCAACGTTCAAGGTTGAGTTCCAGCTCGCAACGTCTAGGTGAAGGGTGCGCCGCCGCAAGGTTGAGCTTGTTGAGCAAGCAAGGCGCCGGATCCCTGGTCCTCCGAGTCCCGAGTCCCGAGTCCCGGGTCTATACTCCCCCATGCCCCGACTCATCGCTGCGCCAACCGTGATCCAGGCGGCAGGGCAACAAGCCCAAGCGTATCGAGGAATTCGCCGGCCGCGTCAACTCGGGTGATGAGAGCGTGAGCGTGGCGAAAATGACGTCACCTTCGGGATGGGTCGAGCCCGGCCAGCGGCCGGAGTTCCAGGAGATCACCGTCGTGCTCCGGGGCATGGTCAAAGTCGAACACCAGGGCGGAGCCCTCGAAGTCCGCCAGGGTCAGGCGGTGGTCACGATGCCCGGGGAGTGGGTGCGCTACAGCACCCCGGAAGGCGACGGCGCCGAATACGTGGCCATCTGCCTGCCGGCCTTCTCGCCCGACACCGTCCACCGCGACGAGTAGCCTGCTTGCCGACCATCGAGTCAGCCGGCGCGCGGCTGCACTACGACCGGGCCGGGTCGGGACCGCCGCTCCTCCTCGTGCAGGGTGTCGGCATCATCGGACGTGGCTGGCAGCCGCAGGTCGACGGCCTCCGTGATCGGTTCACGGTCATCACCTTCGACAACCGCGGCATCGGGTCCAGTACCGCCGGCACCGGGCCGCTGTCGATCGAGGTGATGGCGCGCGACGCGCTGGCGATCGCCGATGCCGAAGGCCTGACGCGCTTCCATCTCGCCGGACATTCGATGGGCGGCGTCATCGCCCAACAGATCGCGTTGGCCGCGCCCGAACGGGTCATCAGCCTCGCGCTCCTCTGCACCTTTCCGCGCGGCGCGGAAGCCACTCGCCTGACGTGGGCCGTGCTCGCTGCCGGACTCCGCACCCGCATCGGAAGCCGACGCATGAGACGACGAGCGTTCGTCGATCTCGTGATGCCCCCGGCGACGCGCGGACACGAGGACGTCGACGCGCTGGCCGCCCGCCTCGCTCCGCTCTTCGGCCACGACCTCGCCGATCAGCCGGCCATCGTGATGACGCAGCTGCGCGCCATGGGCAAATTCGATGCGCTGGCGCGGCTGAAAGCGTTGGCCGGCATGGCCACACTGGTCGTGAGCGCCCGCTACGACGTCATCTCACGGCCCGCGCTGGGTCCGATCCTCGCGGCCGCCATTCCCGGCGCC
This sequence comes from uncultured Acidobacteriota bacterium, assembly GCA_963816725.1. GTDB lineage: Bacteria > Acidobacteriota > Vicinamibacteria > Vicinamibacterales > 2-12-FULL-66-21 > CAVSUB01. The sequence goes on from CAWFMC010000004.1 coordinate 68,495, forward strand.
CGCTTCGTCGAGATCGCCGACGCCGGACACGGCGTCACGATCCAGCGTGCGCCGGTGGTCAACGCCGCGCTCGTGGAGAACATTGCGCGCGCGCGCACATAGCGGCCAGCTCCCAGCTTCCGGCTTCCAGCTGGTTCAGGCTCGCGCTCCGCTTCCCGCTTCCCGCTGGCCGACCCTAGCGTCTAGCGGCGCGGGGCTCGATTCATCGGCACCGGAACTGGCGTGAGTCTTTTGGTGAGCAACTGCACCGGTGCAGGAGCTCAGCGCTGCAGGCTACGAAGGATCTGGACCTGTGGCCCGAACGAGGCTGCGCATCAAGAGCGCGGAAGCTGGAAGCGGGAAGCTGGAAGCGGAAGTCACCGACTCTCCAAGTACGCCGCCTCCTCGAGGCATTGCATGTAGGCGGTGGTGGCGTGAGGGACGTCGATCTGGCCGGTTGACAGCCCGATATCCAGCGCCTCGAGCTTCGCGCGGCAGCTCTGGCCGCGGAACACCCGCTCCTCCAGGTTGTTCGATTTGAGCAACTGGGTCGCGACGGTCGCGACGAGCGAGCACAGCGCGGCGGCGCCGCACAACACCTGCCATCCGGGCGCGGTCAGGCCGAACGCGCTCTTCACCCAGGCCACGAACGATTGCCCGCCGACGGCCGGCCCGGTCGTCAACATTGCCGCCAGCGCGCCGCCGATGATGCTGACGTTCAGCAGCCGGCGCTTGCGCGGGACGGTGCGGACGATCACCGCGTCGACCTCGGCCCGCTTGCGGCGAATCTGGGCGAGGAGATCCGTGGCGACGACGTCGGGTGTCATGACCACACCTCGTGACTCAATTCCTCGCCGCCGCGCCCGCACTCGTGCCGGCGGCCGGTGAAACAGTCGCCGTCCGCGTGGCCAGGAATGGGTGGATGCACAGCCTCTCTCCCGGCGTCCGATCAGCGACCGGTGAACGCGGCCTTGGCGAACAGTGCCGCCGGCAAGCCGACGCCGAACGCATGAATGAGCAGCCCGTTGACCAGCACCGCTCCGCCCGGGTGCGGACCGGAACCGATGGCTGACATCGGCACAACGATGTAGTTCATGACGAAGTAGGCGGCCAGGCCGAAGAGCGGTCCGGCGAGGAACGGACGGCGGTTCAGGATCGGCAGCGCGCGAACCACGCCGAAATACGTGGCCACGATCAGCAGCGCGATGACGAAGTGCAGCACCAGCCCGAGCGCGGCGGAACCCGTGCCGCCTTGGTACGAGGCGCGGCCGAGCACGCCCGCGGCAATGCTTTGCAGGATCCGCGACGGCGCGGCCCCACGGAGCCCGAAAAAGACGAGCGCGTCGAGCAAATCCAGCACGCCCGCGGTGAGGCCGCCGAGCAGCAGGGCCCGGCCGACCGGCAGCCGCCCCGCACGACGCGACTCGAGTGTTCCGGGCGCTGCAGCGGCCATCGATCTCCCTCTCTGCCGTGACGCTGACGCCAGCCCGGGGCGCGTGATGGCGCCAGCGTCCGCTCGAGCAGGTTCCGGCATTCTACGCCGTGAGGCCTGCGCCGGCTGCGATACGATCGTCCCAGCCGCATGCGCATCGCTCTCGCCCAGCTCAATCCAGTCAGCGGAGACATCGACGGCAACACCCGGGCGCTGATTGAGGCCATCGGCGAGGCCAAGGCGAGAGGCGCCGATGTCGTCGTGTCGCCGGAGATGGTCCTCCCCGGCTACTGCATCGGCGACCTGATCGAGGACCGCGGGTTTCTCGAGGCAAACGAGCGGGCGATGCAACGGGTCGCCGAGGCCTCGACCGGCATCACCGCGGTCGCCGGATTCATCGACTGCGACTACTCGGCGCGCAGCGACACCGGCACGGTGCGGAAGTACAACGCGGCCGCGGTGGTCCGCGACGGCCGGGTCCTCCAGCGCGCCCGCAAGACGCTCCTCCCCAACTACCGCTACTTCGACGATCGGCGGTTCTTCACGCCAGCCGATCGGCGTGAAGCGGTCGACGTCCAGACGGCCGAGGGGCCGGCCCGGGTCGGGGTCTCGATCTGCGAAGACATGTGGGATGCGTTCTACGCCGTCAAGCCGCTGCGCGAGCTTGCCGCCAAGGGCGCCGGGATCATCCTGAATCTCAACGCCTCACCGTTCTATCCCGGCAAGCGGCACGAGCGGGACGCACTGATCCGCCGGCACATCGAAGAGGTGCGCCGGCCGGTGGTCTACGTCAACACCGCGGGCGCGGCGGACAACGGCAAGAACATCATCCCGTTCGACGGCGAGAGCCTGGTCTACGACGAGCACGCCCGGCTCATCGCGATCGGCAAGCAGTTCGCCGAAGACCTGCTCATCGTCGACTTCGACGGGCAACCCAAGCCGGCGCTCGACCTGCCGCCGATCGATCGCGATCGCGAGCTCTACGACGCGCTCCAGATGGCGCTCGTCGACTACATGCGCAAGACCGGATTCACGCGCGCGACAGTGGCCGTGTCCGGCGGCATCGATTCGGCGCTCGCCCTGGCGATCGCGGTGGACGCGCTCGGCGCCGGGCAGGTCAACGCGTTCAACATGCCGACGCGCCACAACACCGGCACCACCCGCGCGATTGCCGAGCGTCTGGCCGCCGCGTGCGGGGTGAGCTACGGCGTGATCCCCATCCAGTCGCTCAACGACGCGATCGTCTCCACGTTCGAAGAACACGCTCACCCCGTCGCGCGCAGCCTGACCCGCGAGAACCTCCAGGCGCGCATCCGCGGCCTGCTCATGATGGCGGAGTCCAACGACACCGGGGCGCTGCTCATCTCCTGCGGCAACGAGACCGAGATCGCGCTCGGCTACGCCACGCTCTACGGCGACATGTGCGGCGGGATCTCGCTCATCGGCGATCTCTCGAAGACGGACGTCTACCGGCTGGCCCGCTACGTCAACCAGCGTCACGGCGACGAGCGCATCCCCGCCGAGACCTTCGACATCGTCCCGTCCGCGGAGTTGGCGGACAACCAATACGATCCGTTCGATTACGCCGTCGTCTCGCCAATCGTCGGCGAGCTGGTCGAGCGGCGGATGAGCGCCGGCGAGCTGGTCAGCCGCTTCGACAACCGCGAACTCGATCCCGCCCGCTTCCTGCCCGACGCCGAGGGCCGCACGGTCTACGACAAGCACACCACCGCCACCTTCGCCCGCATCGTCGACGATTGCGCCACCCGCATCCGCCGCTCCGTCTACAAGCGCCTCCAGGGTCCACCCATCGTCGCCGTCTCCGAGCGTGCGTTCGGGTTCGATTTGAGGGAGACGATCATTAATGGGTTCAAGGGTTCATGAGGTTCACGAACCCCATGAACCCGCGTCCGCGAGCATCCCCGCGATCACGCGAGCGGCCGTGTCGCAGTCACCGCGCGTGACGTCCAGATGCGTCACCGCCCGGACCGTCCGCGCGCCGAATGCGACCAGGAGCACGCCGCGGCGGCGGGCTTCGGCGACGAACGCGGCCGCGTCGGCGTCCGGTCCGGTCAGCGTGAAGATGACGATGTTGGTCTGGACCGACGAGCGATCGAGGTCGATGCCGGGGAGGCCGGTGAGACGGTCGGCGATCAGCGCAGCATGAGCGTGATCCTCGGCGAGGCGCGCGACGTGGTGATCGAGCGCGTAGAGCGCGGCGGCGGCGAAGAAGCCAACCTGACGCATCGCCCCGCCGAGCATGCGGCGGGCCCGGACGGCGCGCGAGATGAGATCCCCGGGACCGGCAAGGAGCGCTCCGCCCGGAGCGCCGAGCCCCTTCGAGAACGCCACCGACACCACGTCGAACGGCGCGGCCAGCTCCGCGACGTCTGTCCCCGACGCGACGGCCGCGTTCCAGAGCCGAGAGCCATCGAGGTAACTGGCGATGTCGTGGGCCCGTGCCGCGGCGCAGATGGCTACCGCCTCGCGCTGCGGCACGACCACTCCGCCGGAGCGGTTGTGGGTGTTCTCCACTTCGACCAGCGTGCTCGGGGCATACAGCGGATGGCCGCGCGGCTTGCGCGCCGCCAGGACCTCCTCGGCGGTGAACACACCTCGCTCCCCGATCTCGGTGAACTGCACGCCGGCGTTCGCCGCGGACGCGCCCGCCTCGTGCCAGACGGCATGGCTCTGACGGCTCACGATCACGTCGTCACCGGGTCGCGTGAGCACTTTCAGCGCCACCTGGTTGGCCATCGTGCCGGTCGGCAGCCACAGCGCCGCCTCCTTGCCCAGCAGCCGCGCGCAGCGTTCCTGAAGCAGGTTGATCGACGGGTCCTCGGCGAACTGGTCGTCGCCGACGGGAGCCGCGGCCATTGCCGCGCGCATCGCCGCCGTCGGCCGCGTGACGGTGTCGGAGCGGAGATCGATCGGCGCGCCGTCGTGCGCGGAGCTCGAGACACTCATGGGATGGGACCGTAATCGCGACGAGAAGTCGCGGACCGTAGTCTGGCTGAAGGCTTATGGGCCCTGAGCCATGAGCCGTTAGCCCTGAGCCACTGAGACTCGACGAGGTGTTCGGCTCGCAGCGCCTCCCTACTGTCCCCCGCTGCTGATGATCTTCTGGAGCTCGTCGTTGGTCCACGGCCGGGTGCGGCCGGTGACCTGGCCGCGTACCGTGGTGACCGCGGCCGGGGCCACGGGAGCGGCGTTCTGCCCCCACGCGCGCCGCACGTAGGTGAGAACGTCGGCGATCTGCTCGTCCGTCATGCCGGCGCCCAGAGGCGGCATCAACCCTACCGACCCTTCCTTGCCGTTGAGGAGAATGCGAGCCGGGATGCCCGGCGCGGCGAGCGCCAGCTCCGATCCCACCAGGCTGGGCGCCAGCTTCTCGCGCCCGCGGCCGTCCGGCTGGTGGCAGGCTTCGCAGACGGTCTTGTAAACGACCTGCCCGGCCTCGAAGCGCTGCTGCTCTGCACCGGTGAGCGGTGCGGCCGTGTCGGCGGCCATCCCCGGCTTGCCCGGCCAGCCGACCCGTTCGAGCACGGCCGCGGCACGTTTTCCAAGATCGCCACCTTCGGCGACGACGCGAGTGAGCGCCGGCTCTTTGGAGAGCGTGACCGCGATGCCCGAGTTGCCCCGTCCGCGTCCCCCGCCGGGAGCCGCCCCAGCGCCCGCGGCGCGGCCGCCAGCGGGAAATGCCGACGCTCCACCCGGCCCGCTGCGCGCGCCGGGGCAGGTCGGGCACGGCGCCTGCGCCGCGGCTCCCGCGCCACGGCCTCGGCCGCCGCCGCTGCCCGGCAATGCCGTACCGAGGACGCCGTTCTCCGTGCCGGCCATGAGCGCGCTGCGCTGCCACTCGGCTCGCGCGGGATCCGCGACCGCCTCGAACACGTGCTGCACCGCGGCATCGTTCTTCCCGCGGATGATCGTCGCGGCGAGCACCGCCGCGCTCGCCGTCCGCGCCGGCGTACCTTCAGGGCCGGTGACCATCCGATCCAGCAGCGCGACTTCGTCCCCGGCCATCCCGCTGAGGGACGCGTCCACGACGATCGGGTCCGAACCGCCGGCCTCGAGCAGGCCCGCGACGATTGACGTCCGGTCCCCCTTGATCGCACCGGCTGTCGCCGCGAGTTGACGCCGCACCGACCAGTCCTGATCGGCCTTGAGTGCCAGCACCGCATCGATCATCGCGGCGTCACCCGATGACAGCCAGCGCTCCGACAGCCGCAATGCCGAGGTCCGGACGTCGCGCGACGAGTCCTTCAACGCGGCCTTCACCTGCTCTGGGGTCAGCTTGTCCATGCCGTCGAGCGTCCACAACGCGTGCAGCCGTGTCCTCGCGTCCGGCGCGGAAGCGGCGAGCTTGGCCAAGGCAGGAACGACCGAGGGGTCCTCGCGCTCGACCAGCAGACGCTGCGCGGTGTCCCGCCGCCATCCGTTCGGGTGCGCCAGCATTTGGACGAGCTCCGCCGATGAAGCGGTCGACATCGACGGCCGTCGATCGCGGGTCATGCCGTCGTGGACAATGCGGTAAATGCGGCCGCGGGCGATCGGCTGCTCGAGGCCGTTGGAGAGGATGTGGTCGCGCAGGTACTCGGTGATGAAGCCGCGATGCTGGATGATGCCGCGGTAGATGTCGACGAGATACAGCGTTCCGTCGGGAGCGTTCGAGAGGTACACCGGCCGGAAGCGCTCGTCGGTGGCCGCGATGAACTCGGACCCCTCGTACGCCTTCTTCGCCTTGAGCGTCGTGCCATCGTCGCTGACCACGATGCGGCTCACCAGGTTCGCGGCGGGCTCGACGACGAAGACGTTGCCGTACGCGTCAGCGGGCAGACGGTCGCCGCGATAGACCAGCGGCGAGGCGACGGAAGTGAAGTTGGCGAGGCGTCCGTCCGGACGCAGCACGCCGGTCTGGTAGCCGCGATTCACGCCGGGCGTCTTGTGGGCCGGCCACACCGCGTTGACCTCGTTGTTGTCGCCCTCGAGCGATTCGTAGCTGCCGCGCGTCCGCACCAGGTTGGGGTTGCGGCCGTAGTACGGCGTCGGAACGAGGTCGACGTGCAGCACCGACTCGTTGGTGTTGCGATAGATTCGCCCGGCATCGTCCTGCGAGTTGCCCCACTGGCCACGCGACGGCGTCTTCTGGACCTCGAACTGCCCGTGCTTCAAGCGAAGGTATATATCGACTTCGGACGTGTACATCCAGTTGTCGAGCGCCCACGTCAGGCTGTTGGCGTTGTGCTCGACGTTGGCGTCGCGGCTGCCGTACTTGTCGGTGACGAGCTCCTTGGTATCCGCCTTGAGGTCGCCGTTGGTGTCCTTCATCAGCCACAGGTTCGGCGGCTCGCCGACGAGCACGCCATGCGCCAGCACCTTCAGGGCCCGCGGCAGCACCAGCCCCTCGGCGAACACCGTCCGCTTATCCATCTTTCCGTCGTCGTTGGTGTCTTCGAGGACGACCACGCGGCCGAGCGGCTGATGCTCGTTCTCTGCGGCGATCGTGTTCATGTATCCGGTCATCTCGACCGCCCACAGCCGGCCGTCCGGATCGAAGTCGATGACGACGGGGTCCGTGATCATCGGCTCGCTGGCGACGAGCTCGACGTGGTAGCCAGGGGCCACCGTGAACGTCTTCATCGAATCGGCGGGCGACAACACCGGCGTCTGCCCGGTCGCGGTCCTGGACTCGGCACCGGCGGGTGAGGCGGGCGGACTCTGCTGAGCGATGACACCGGCGGTCGACAGCAGCAGCACGGCGAGTGCGTAGGCTTTCTTCATGGATAATCCAGCGCGGCGGATGAGCCGCGGCGGCCGGCCGAGGGACTCAGGCGCGGCAAATAAACACGGTGAATCGACGGCCATTTCGAGCAGCTCCGGACCACCGCTGGCCGTTCGGCAGTCTCGAATTGTACGTCACTCCGCGCGGAGCGGCGCCGGACCTTCCCGCCTGGCGCTTCGGATGCCTGCCCCTCGGTGAACCCCAAACGCTGTCCCTGATCTCGGACCTGCGCGGGCCAACTCGCGAAGCCGATACAACGTCCTAGTGAACGGAGGTCTCCGTGGCCGATCTTGGCAACTACCGTTATCAGTCCACCTCACCCCGGCTCAGCGCCATGGAGCCGGACCGCTCGCGGCTGACGATTTGGGTCATCTGTCTCGTCGCGGTGGCGGTGGGCGGGGCCGCGGGCTTCTATTTGTGGAAGAGCCGGCACGGTACCGTCACGCCGGCGCCTGCCAAGCAAGCCGCGTCCGCTCCCGCTGCGCCCGAAGCGGCGCATGGGCCACTGGGAACGACAGCGGAGGCGATCGACGTACCGCCGCTGGCGGAGTCGGATCCGGTCGTGCGCCAGCTGGTGCAGATGATGTCGTCCCATCCGCAGGTGATGGCGTGGCTGGCGACCGATGGCCTCATCCGCAACTTCACCGTCGTGGTCGGCAATATCGCGGACGGGAGGACGCCGGCAAAGCAGTTGGGGGTCCTGAAGCCCAAGGGTCCGTTCCGGACGCGACGCGAGGCGGACGGCCTGCACGTGGATCCCGCCGGCTATGCGCGATATGACGATCTCGCGAACGCGGTCGCGAGCATCGACGCCCAGGCCGCGGCCCGGGTGTATACGACGCTCAAGCCGCGCCTGGAGGAGGCACATCGCGAGCTCGGCGCAACCGACCCGTTCGATCGCACGCTCGAGGAGGCGATCGTCCGCCTCGTCACGACCCCGACCGCTGTCGATTCGCGTCTCGAGCTGAAGGGCGCCGAGGCCTACCGCTATGCTGACCCGCAGCTGGAGTCGATGACCGACGCGCAGAAGCTGCTTCTGCGCATGGGCCCCGCCAACGCCCGCAAGGTGCAGGACAAACTGAAAGCCATCGGTCTCGCGCTCGGGATTCCGACGACGAGGCTCGGAAGCTAAGCTTCCAGTTGCCAGCTCCCGGCTTCCAGCTTCCGGACCCGGCGAACGCGCAATCGGGTCAGACCGTGGCGACCACGACGTCGTAGATCTGCCGCGTGCCTTCGTGTCCGTTCGCCGCCTCGATGGTGTAGAGGCCCCGGTACTTGAGATCCTGTTCCAGAAAACGGATCGCCGTGGCGAGGTCCCAGCGCGGATTGACGCGGGTGTGCATGGTGCCCGCGCTCAGTGGATAGAAGAGCCGCAGGCACTGGTGGAGCTCGTCCTGGCTCGACGCGTTCGCGCCGCCGACGTCAACGTTCGAATAGGCGCCCGCCCCCTTGATGATTTCCGCGAGAAGGGCCCAGACCTCCGGAGACGGCGGAGCCGGCGGCGGTGGTGTGGCCGGCGGCGCCGCCCCGCGGACGCCATTCGAGGTCGCGCGGGTCTCGACCGATACGATGATCCCTTTCGACCGGCCGTAGTCCGCCATCGTCTTGAGCGTGGGAATCGACACCACTTTGTTGTCCCGGGTCGGGGCACCCTGGTTGATCATCACGCGCCGCGCTCCCAGCAGCACCGCATGATCGATCCACATCCGGGTGAGGTCGATCGCGAGCATGCGATCGCGCCTGGTCGCGGCCGAGATGTTCAGACCGGCGAACTCGAGATTGATCTGCGTCATCCGCGACCGGCTCTTCGCCAGACGGGCCCGCAGTTCCTTCAAGTAGGACGGCTGGGTGGAGGCCAGGTGATAGTGCTGGAACTCGACCTTGTGCACGCCGTACGTGTCCGCGATCATCTGGCCGACATCGAATAGCTCGAGCGTCCGGTCCGGACCGTCCGGCGCGTCGGGCACTTTCAGCAGGCGCTGAAAGTTGAGCGTCATGATAGCGATTCGATCCAGCGTCGACACTTTCGCTGCCCGTGGCGGCTGCGCGTCCGCGCGCCTGGGCCACAGCACGTTCGAGGCGACCAGCGCGCCCGCCGTCATCAACCACTCCCGCCGTTGCATCGATATCCTTTCACGCCGCGAGCGGCGTCGCTGGCCAGTGTCTCGCAAACAATGTGTCGTCGATGAACGATCAGCCCGTTGGCCTGCCTGATCCGTATTTCTACGGCTTGATCGGCGTCAGCCGCGCGGCCGTCAACGTCGCGTTGAGTGCCGCCAGATCCACTGCCAGCAGTCGCCGCCAGTTGGCCATCACCGTCGCCGCTGCCGCGCGAGTGCTGGCGATGGTCGTCAGCTGTATGGTCGTCGCTGGCACGTCGGCCGACTGCAGCGAGTTCATCACTGCGGACAATGAGCCGGCAGCTGTCGTCAGCGTGGGCTGGGTCGCCGCAGCCGCCGCGCCGCCGCGACCGCCGCGACCGCTGCCGGGCCCCTGGCCGCGTCCGCGTCCGCCGCCGGCGGCAGGCGGAGCACCCGCGACTGCCGTGAGCGCTTTCTCGAAGGCGGCGAGCGCGTCCCCCGCCTGACCGCTTGCCTGTGACTGGACCCTCACGATCTGGGCGCGCAGGTCCGCCCCCTGCCGGACGGCCGCCTGCGCCGCCACCGCTTCGTCGTACGTGGCCTTCGACAACTGGTACACCTGCGCCATCGCCAGCGCCGGCGTCTTGACCCTGGGATCCTGGCGGACGACGATCGCCTGCGTGAACGACTTGCCATCGACCGTGAGCCGGACGGTGTAGGTGCCCGGATTGGCCCACGGCGTCGTGGGGGCCGGCACCGTGTCATGGGCGATCGCGGCAATCGGCAGCGTCGGCCCGCCGACCCGATTGACGCCGTCGACCGGCTGATAGTGCACGTCCCAGGTGAAGCGATGCATCCCCGCGCTGGTCCCGAGCGTGAGCGCCGGACGATACCAGTACAGCGGGATCGTGGCGGTCGCGGGATCTGGCGTGAAGACCTCGTCCGTGCTGCGATAGGTCCGCAAGACCTGACCACCGGCGCCGAGGATTTCGAGGGTGACCGGTCCGGTCGCCGCGGACTTCAGGTAGTAGTCGATGATGGCGCCCTCAGGCGGGTTGGGCGCGGCCGGTTCGTCCGGCGGGAGCGGCGTGTCGGTGTTCGTATTCCAGCGCACGCGCCACGCCGTCTGCGGCTTGAACAGCACGACGTCCTGCGGCGCGGTCGACGCATCGATCTGGCGCAGCGGCGTGATGTCGTCGAGAATCCAGATCCCGCGTCCGTGCGTGCCGACGACCAGGTCGTCGTCTTTGATCACCAGGTCGCGGACCGACGATGCCGCCATGTTGAGGCGCAGCGACTGCCAGTGGTCGCCGTCATCGAAAGAGACGTAGACCTGCGTCTCGGAGCCGGCGAAGAGCAGGCCCTTGCGCTTCGGATCCTCGCGGACGACGCTGACCGGCGCGCCGCCAGGAATGCCGGCGACGATCTCCTTCCAGCTCTTGCCGCCGTCGTGCGTGCGATAGATGTGCGGGTTCATGTCGTCGAGCCGTAGCGTGTTGACGGCGGCATACGCAGTCAGCGGATCGAACCGGCCGGGATCAATGGTGAAGACCTTCATGAAGTCCGTGACGCCTGGTGGCGTCACGTTCGACCAGTGCAAGCCGCCGTCGGCAGTGGTCGCGATGACGCCGTCATCCGTCCCGATCCAGATGCGGTTGACGTCCTTGTACGACGGCCCGATCGTGTAGATGACCTGGGCGCCAATCGATCCGCGCGTGCGAGCCTCGACCCGCGAGGCATACGTGCCGACGCTGGCCGGCACCGCCCACGACTCGCGGGTGAGGTCCGGGCTGATCTGCTTCCAATTGATCCCGCCGTCGATGGTCTTCCACAGCACGTTGTTGCCGTAGTAAAGGGTCCGGGGATCGGCTTGCGAGAACACGACGGGTTGTGTGCGGACGGTCCGATAGGCCTGGCCTGTCGCCGGGCCGCCTCGCCCACCGCCCACCGGTCCGACGTTGGACACCTGACCCGTGCGACGGTCGTACCGGGTGACCTTGCCGCCGTAGATCAGGTCGGGATCGCGCGGGTCTGGAGCGGCGTAGCCGTATTCCTCCACACCGACGGGGTGCCACTCGCGAAATGTGATCTGGCCGTCGTTGCCGCGGCTGGCGATGCACACTGAACCGCTGTCCTGCTGTCCGCCGCACACCCGATACGGGAACGCGTTGTCGGTCATCACGTGATAGAGCGCGGCGGTGGACTGCGTGAACCACGAGCTCCACGTCTGGCCGCCGTTCAACGTCACCACCGCCCCCTGATCGACGACCAGGAGCATGATGTCGGGGTTGTCCGGATTCCACCAGAGGTTCTGGTTGTCATCACCGCCGGGCGCGCCCTTGAATGGCGTGAACGTCTTGCCCCCGTCGGTCGACTTGTAGCTGACCACGTCGGTGACGATGATCGTGTCCGGGTCCTTGGGGTGGACGTGCGGCACGACCTCGTTGATCCGGCTGGTCGGCCGCGGATCCGTGGTCGCCCTGTTCCACGTCGCACCCGCGTCGTCCGATCGGTACAGCCCCGTGCCGCCCCCTCGCGCTTCGACCGTGGTGTAGAGCCGGCGGGGGTTGGACGGCGCGATCGCCAGCTCGGCGTCGATGATTCCGTCGGGCAGGCCTTGCGTCATGGGCGCCCAGGTCTTGCCGCCGTCGATCGATTTGAAGAGTCCGCCGTTGGTGCCGTCCCACGCCCCGTTTTCCCATGGGCCCTGCCGCTGCTCCCACAAGGTGGCGTACACGATGTCAGGGTTCGAGGGATCGATATCGACGTCCTTGCCACCGGTGTTCTCGTCCTTGAACAGAACGCGGTCGAAGCGTCTTGCCGCCGTCGAGCGAGCGGAAGATGCCGCGTTCCTGGTTCGGGCCGTAGGGATGCCCGAGCGCGGCGACGAATATCCGATCGGGATTCTTCGGATCGATGACCAGCTTGGGAATCTGCTGCGCGTCACGTAGCCCGAGATGCACCCACGTCTTGCCGGCGTCACCCGATCGGTAGATGCCGTCACCGACCGCGAGATCCGGCCGCGGCAGGCCTTCCCCGCTGGCGACGTAGACCACGTTGGGGTCCGACGGCGCCACGGCCACCCAGCCGATCGAGCCAGTGGGCTGATCTTCGAAGATCGGCTTCCACGTCCGGCCGGCGTCGGTCGTCTTCCACACGCCGCCGTTGACCATCCCGATGTAGAAGGTGTGCGGCTGGCTGACGTGCCCGGCCGCCGCCTTGGTCCGCCCGGCCCGATACGGGCCGATGTTGCGCCATTTCATGTCGGCAAAGAGCTGCGGATCGACGTGCGGACTGGAGGACGGCGTCTGCGCGGGGAGGTGGATGCCGAACGACAGCACCGCGGCAACGGTGGCGAACAGGGGCATGAGCACACGGCGAACCATCAGGAGCGTCTCCGGGTTAGTGAGAGCGAGGCGCGCGGCAGCGGCGCTGCACCCTGAGGGATGCTACGACGCCGACGCGCCGCACGCCAAACGGTCGAGCAACAGGAATGGCTGATCACGGCGTTGCAGAATTCGAGCAGATTCGTGTACGACAACGCGAGGGTGTCGTTTCGCTGCTTCAACGCGACCACGAAACGCTCCGCGAGCACCGGTGTCGTCGACAGCTCGCGTAGCGCCCAGTGATCCAAATAGACGGTTGGTGAGGAACCGCGCTGCGTCGCGAGCAGGCGCCCGTCGTTGTCGATCGATATCGTCAACATATGGCGCTACGGAGCCGCTCGGATGCCGTCAGGCTGCGCCTCACCGATTCGTTCCGAGCGAAACGCGGTATCGTTCGCGGCTTGGTGTCCTGTGACTCCGGACTGGATAGCCCAATGATTGCATTACGACACCGACGTCGCCTGGCGCGAATGATCTTTGCGCACGCCGCGTTGCGATTGACGAGTTGCGATGAGTACCGAATCAGACTGTCGCGTTCGCCGCGCGAGGCGGTCGCGCGAGATCGGCATTCGGATGGCGCTCCGCGCCCGGAGTCAGCAGGTGGTCTGGACCATCAACCGAGGGGGGCGGAGCTGATCGGCGTGGCGACCGGCATGGGTCTCGTCCTCACGGTCGTGATCGTGCTCGCGCCGCGCGCGACGCCCGGATCGGCGGACATCGGGATCGGCAGCATGGACGTGTATCGCCCGAACATCGACCCCGTGGCGCTTGTGGCCATCGCGGCCGTTACGGCAGTCGTCGGCGTCGCCGCCGCATTCGTGCCCGCGCGCCGGGCCGTCCGAATCGATCCACTTACGGCCCTGCGCCACGAGTGATGCTACGCTACTCCGCGTGGTCAGCGACATCAGGCTTGCCCTGAGGCGGCTCGGGGCCACACCGCTCTTCACGGTCTTCGCGATCCTCTCGCTCGCGATCGCCGTCGCGATCACGACGGCCGTGTATTCCATCGTCGACTCGGTCATGCTGCGCGGCCTCGGCGTCCGCGAGCCCGGCCGGGTCGCCATCGTCGCAACGCCCTACAGCGGACGACTGCTCGCAGGCACGGTGTCGGCGCCGGACTTCCACGATCTGCGAGCGGCGCAGACCTCGTTCTCCGACATGGCCGCGTCGGCGACGCTCATTGGGCGCGTGGCTCTGCCTTCGGGGACACAGATGCTGATGGGCGAGGCCGTCAGCGGCGCGTACTTCGCGACGCTCGGCGTGAGCGCCGCGCGCGGACGCGCGATTCAGCGGCCCGACGATGACGGCGCCGCGCGCGTGGTGGTGCTGGCCGACGCGCTCTGGCGGCGAACCTTCGCGTCCGATCCCCGCGTCGTCGGCACTGTCGTGACGATTTCCAGCCAGCCATACGAGGTGATCGGCGTCGCGCCGCCCACGTTCACGGGTCCGCGCGGATTTCTGGCCAGCACGCAGTTCTGGATTCCACTCGGCAGCGAACCAGACGGGGGGCGCGAGAGCCGGCGGCTCACGATCTTCGGCCGCCTGGCTTCGACAGTGACGATCGCCGCGGCGTCGTCGGAGGTGCGGACGATCGCCGCCCGCCTCGACCAGTCGTTTCCACCGCGCTACCCGGGGAAGAGCCCCACCGCCACGGATCGGCCATGGCAGGCAAAGACGATGACGGAGATCGCGGACGAGGACACGGCCGTGCGCCGGTTCGGGATGACGCTCGTCGCGCTCGTCGGGCTGGTGCTGGTGGTCGCCTGCACGAACCTTGGCAACCTCGTGCTCGCTCGCGGGACGACACGGCTGCACGAGCTCGCGGTGCGCCGCGCGCTCGGCGCGTCGAGGTGGCGGCTGGTGCGGGAGCAGTGCCTCGAGAGCGTGATGCTCGCGGCGGGCGGGGCGATCGCGTCCTACGTCGTGTTCGAGCTGCTGCGCGCCGCGATCGACACCGAAATCAGCCTGCCGATGCCATTCGGCGGACGGACGACGCTGTCGTTTCATCCGGTGCCGAACGTGACGGCGTTGGCCGTCGCCGTGTCGTCACTCCTCGTGGCGCTGGTCGTCTTCGGCCTCGAGCCGGCGATCCAGCTGACGCGCACGATCGACGTGCGCGGCGCGCTCGCCGCCGGATCGACGCCCGGGCCGCCGCGCCGCCGGCGCCAGCACGCCTTGCTGCGGTGGCAGATCGCGATCGCGGCCGGGTTCTTCATCATCGCGACGATGTTCGTGAAGTACTCGATCGCGGAAGCGCGGCACGACTCCGGCGTCGATCTGGATCGGATCGGGGTCGCGGTCCTCAATCTCGACGGGCCTGAGTGGAGCGAGGCGCGCGCGCGGCGGACGCTCGATCGCCTGCTTGGCGAATTGCGCGGCCATCCGTCGATCGAATCGGCGTCGCTCGCGGGCGGACTGCCCTTCGGCGTGTCGAGCGCGCTGCGTCTCTCGATGGCGCCGGCGGAACAGGCCGGCGCTCGGGACACGCCGCCGCGCATGGTCGCCGCGGTCGCCGCGACGCCGTCGATCTTCCGGACGCTCGGAGTCGAGATCCTTCGCGGACGCGGCTTCGACGATCGCGATGGGCCGGGCGCGCCGCGCGTCCTCATCGTCAGCGAGCTCACCGCGCGGCAGATGTTTGGAACCGCCGACGCCGTCGGACGGCTGGTCGCGCTCGCCGGCCAGCCGGCCGCGCGCGGGACGGCCACCATCGTCGGCATCGCGGCCAACACGGACGTGGGCAGCCTCTTCGCGGATCCGCGGCCGCTCGCCTACGCGCCGTTCGAGCAGGTACCTATCAGCCGATCGTCACGGTCGTCACGCGCGCATCGGGATCGGTGCCGACCGCCGTGGGCGCGATGCGCGAGGCGATCCGGCGCACCGATCCGGACGTCGCGATCGACAGGATCGGGACGGGACGCACGTTGCTCGCCGGACCGTTCCAGGTCATGCGCGGGTTCGGCCTCACGTCGATCGGGCTCGGCGCGATCACGCTCCTTCTCGCGATGGCGGGCCTCTACGGCATCCAGTCGCACGTCATCGCCAATCGCACGCGCGAGATCGGCGTGCGGATGTCGTGCGGCGCCACCTCCAGCCAGATCAAGCGCATGGTGCTGCTGGACGGGTATCGCCCCGTGCTCGACGGGCTCCTGTTCGGGTTGTCGATCGGCCTCGTCGGCCGGGCGATCGCGCGCGCGTACCTCGGGCTCGACGTGGCCATCGTCGATCCCTGGATCCTGGTCGTGACGCCAATTCCGTTAGTCGGGGCTGCGTTTTTTGCCTGCTACCTGCCCGCCCGCCACGCCGCCGCGGTCGATCCCAATGTAGCGCTCCGGTGCGAGTGAGGCGATGGGTAGATTTCTGCGCCCGTCCTGCAAAAACAGCGAGCCTGTCGGCGCAGACGCTGATCAAGCTTCCGAAGAAACGCCAGGCAAGGCGTGAGGAGCGCGCATATCGGCCAACGCCGCCCCGCAGCGATGCCCCGCCCGGGAGTTATGTGAGGCATCACGTTTCCAGGGGACTAGAGGAAGGGCAGCAACTCCGGACGGCGCTCGCGCAACGCCTGGAGCGTGTCGGCGTCCTCTCGGGTCATCGTGAAGTCGGCGTAGTCGAAACCGGGACCGACTGTGCACCCGACGAGCGTGTAGCGCACCGGTCGTCCGCGCCGCCTGCCACCAACCGGCTGGCACCACCGCGACCGGGCGCGTCTGGTCGTCAGCAACGGGCCCGAGCCGGTGCCGCTGGACAACATCGGTTGCCCGTTCCCACCACACGAGATCGAGCACATCCCCTTCGTAGAAGTGCCAGATCTCGTCGGACAGCACGCGATGGAGCCCGCTGTGCTCGCCGGACTGGAGCAGAAAGTAGATGGTGGTGACGGCGCGACGCGGCGGACGCGCATCGTCTGGGCGGACGATGGACGACGAGCGGAAGACCTCGCAGAAATGCCCGCCTTCGGGATGCGGAATCATCCCGAGGCGGGCAATCAGTTCGGCAGCGCGCGGATGCACGGCGGCAGTCTCGAAACGCGCGGCCGGTGTGATTCTACGCCAGCGCCTTGCGGCAGAACTCGACGCTCTTCTTGATCTCGGCCATCCGATCGGAGCCGGCGGGCACCGGATACTCGAACTCGATCGTCGCCTGGATGTTCCACTTGTTGTCGCGGATCAGGTGCAGCACCTCGACGATCGGGGTGTCGCCCTCGCCGAACGGCACGTTCGGACCCTTGTGCATCTTGCGGTCCTTGACGTGGATGTGGGTGATGCGATCGTGGTGTTCCTTCAGGAACGGCACCGGCGAGCCGTGGTCACCGGACACGAAGTGACCGATGTCCAGATTCGCGCCGTTGTGCTTGGCGTAGGCGAACAGCTTGATCCAGTCCTCGGGACCGGTCGCCTCGTGACCGTGGTAGCCGACCATCAGCTGGTGCTTGTCGGCGAACTCGCCGAGCCGCTTCGGGCCGTCTTCCGCAATCTCGGTCGAGATCGCACGCGCCCCGACCGCCTTGGCGAGGTTGAAGACGTAGTCGAGCGCGGCGTCCGAGTAGGCGAAGATGCCGTCCACCTTCATGATCTCGATCAGCACGCCGGCGTCGTTGTACTTCTTGCGGAACGCCTTGGCCTGGTCCATCGGGGCGGACAGGCGCCACTTGGTCATCGCCTCCATCACGGCGGGATCGGTGCCCCGGCCGTCCACCAGCTCCTTGGGCGCACCCATGAACGTCTCGATCGGCTGCGAGCGCAGTTCGAGCGCGCTCACGCCCACGTCGACGCACTTCTTCAGCAGCTCGTCGGCTTCCATGTTCCGGCCGCCGAAGCTGTACGGCACGTTGAGCCCGATCTGAACGCCGTTGACCTTGGAGTTCGGCTTCGCCTGAGCGAACAGGCTCGCGTCGCCGAGGATCCGCGCTGCCGGGATCATCGTCAGCGCGAGCTGGCCGATTTCACGTCGTGTGTAGGTCATGCTTTTCGCTTCCAGCTTCCCGCTTCCAGCTTCCGGCTTTGTGCCTCCGGAACAACTGGCCACGTGTGAGGGTGCCCAGCGCCCCGCTTCCAGCCCCGCCCTGACCATCGATCAAGGCGGGAAGCTGGAAGCGGGAAGCTGGCAGCGTGATTAGAACACAAACCTCGCCCCGAACCGGAGGCTCCGCTGGCTGCCGGTGGGCGCCGTGACCTGACCGAACGTGTTGCCCGTGGCCGTGCTGAACGTCGGTGTTCGGATTGCCCCAGCGGACCGAGTTGGTCACGTTGTAGGCATCGACCCGGAATTCGGCATACCGAGAACCCGAGATCGCGAACCGCTTGAACAGCGAGCTGTCGATCTCCCAGAATCCAGGTCCCTCAGGTCCCGAGTTCCGGGTCATGTTGCCCTGCACGCCAGCCGCCGGCTGCGTATAAACCGACGGATCGAAGTACAGATTGCCCTGGCCGAGGCCGCCGACGATACGGTTGTCCCCGGTCAGGTTGACGTAGGGGGTGGTGCCCGGCGTGTTCAGGACGGTGCCGCTGCCGGTGATGTTGAGCGGCACGCCGGACTGCGCGACGAAGAGGCCGCTCAACTGCCAGCCGCCGATCAGCTTGCCGAGCGAGCCCTTCCTTCAGCCAGCGCTTGTTCGGCCCCCACGGCAGCTCGTACAGGCCGGTCAGCGTGTAGTTGTGCAGCCGGTCGAAGCTCGACCGTCCCCAGCTCTGTTCGAAGTCGATCGGCGTCGAGACGGTGCCGTTCTCGTTGACGTAGTCGTACGAGCGGCTCAGCGTGTACCAGTTCGTCAGCATGAACCCGTTGCGGAACCGGCGATCGATCTTCGTCTGCAGGCCGTTGTACTTCGACTTGTTCAAGTTGGTGCGGGTGCGGCTGAGTACCGGTGCGCGGGAACGCGGTCGAGAACTCCGGCCGGCCGTTGTTGCCGGAACCGTAAATCAGGCTCGCGTTGGTATCGACGTCCATCACCAGGTCGTCGCCACGGTTGCCGACGTAGGCGACATCTGCGGTCAGCAGATACGGAAGCTGACGCTGATAGGCGACGTTCCACGAGCGCAGCGTGCCCTCGTGCAGCGTGTTCGGGATGACGTCGAACGTCGCGTTCGTCAGCGAGCCACTGACTGGGATGATGCCGCTCGACGGGATGTCGAGCAGCGCCGGCGCCGGGAACCCGGTGGCCATCGACCCCGCGGGCTGGAACCCGTTCACAGCGGTCCCCGCGTAGGTCTGCTTCACGGGGTAGTTGAACGCGTAGCGGTTGTCGGGGAACGGAATCGTGCTCGCGCCGTAGCCCGCGCGGAGGACGTTCTTCTCGTTGAGGCGCCAGGAGACGCCAGTCCGCGGGGCGAAGTTGGTGAACTTCTTCTTGACGTTGAGCGCTTCGTCAGTGTCGCCGAAACCCGAGACGCGCAGGGTGTGGGTGGCCGGATCGTAGTTGGACAGGCTGCCCGCTCCTTCCAGACCCTGAAGGGGCGTGTAGTACTCCCAGCGCAATCCGAGGTCGACAGTGACGTTCTGGCGGACCTGCCATTTGTCCTGCGCGAACGCGAACAGGCCGGTGTGCGTGGTACCCGGGCGGTCGAAGACCTTGAGATCGCGTTGCACGGTGTTGGGCCAGTCCAGGAGGAACGACGCAAACGAATTGCCGATGCTTGTCGTCGAAGCGGCGTCAATCGGATTTCCTGTGCCCGACGAGTTGAACGCGAAGCGGCCGCGGGGGCCGCCGGCATCCTGCGTCTGCAGCAGCATGTCGTCGTTGTGCCGATACTCCCCGCCCACCTTCACCGTATGCGACTGCAACAGCTTGGTCAGCACGCCGTTGAAGTTCCAGGTCTTCTCCGACCGATCCCACGGCTGGCTCGGCGGAGAAGCCGAGCACCGGATCCGAATACCCGCTGATGCTGAACTGCGACAGCCCGCTCGAGAACTCGTCGATGTTGGCTCCCGGGATGCCGACGTCCGCACTGGTCGTCAGGCCGTTGGCCACAGTGCTCGTGACGTTGTGGTAGTAGTTCAGCCCGCCGCGGACGTCGAGGACGGTTTTCGCGCCGAAGACGTGCGTCCAGGTGCCGGCGCCACTGTAGCTCGTGTTGGTACCGGTACCGGCAAAGCCGCCGTTCGCGGGCCCGCCGTATATGCCGTACAAGCCGGGATCGAACACCTCCGGCCGCATGAAGCTCAAACGGTACGAGACCGTGTCCTTGGTGCTGGCCGTGTAGGTCAGTTTGGCGTCGAACCCGTCGGTGGTCTTCTCGCGGGTCTGCGCCTGCTGGAAGTTGTTCTGACCGAACGGTGCCGCAATGTTCGGCTCGGGAATGAATCCCATCAGCTGACGGGCGATTGGACTGATGCGCGTCTGCGGAATCTGGTTGTTCGCAAACGCCGCTCGTCCCGAACCGTCCACCGCACCGGTTGCCGGATCGTAGATGCCGTTGGTCACCTCGCTGAAATCGCCGTTGCGCATCTTCAGCGTCGGAACGGTCGCCCGGACGACGTAGCCGTTGTTGTCCACCGTGCGCTGGTAATCGCCGAAGAAGAACAGCTTGTTCTTGACGATCGGCCCGCCCAGCGTAAAGCCGGCGTTGACGAACTTGGTCGGCGCCTTCAGGTGCGTCAGGTAGTCGCTGGCATTCGTCGAGTTGTTGTTGCCGAAGAAGAAGGCGGTGCCCTTCAGATCATTGGTGCCGGACTTGAGCGTCACGTTCGTGACCGCGCCGCCCGACCGCCCGAACTCCGCGTCGTAGTTGCTGGTCGTCACGCTGACGGTCTCGAGCGCGTCGGCAGCCGGGATGATGACCTGGAGCAGCCCGGTCTTCTGGTTGTCGTCGAGCCCTTCGATCAGCGTGTTGCTCGCCATCCCCGGCTGGCCGTTGACCTCGAACCGCAGCGAGTCCTGCGAGTTGAAGAACTGCGAGTGCTCGCGGTGCGGGCGCGTGATGCCCGGCACGGTGACCAGGAGCGACTGGAAGTTGCGATTGAAGGTGAGCGGAAGCTCCGACACCATCTTCGACTCCAGGATGCGCCCGGTGTCCGTCCGATCGGTCTGGAGCAAGGGCGTCTCGGCCGAGACCGTCAGCGTCTCGTTGAGCTGACCGACTTCCAGTTTCAAATCGACGCGGACGGTCGTGTTCACGTCAAGTTTGACGTTCGGCCGGACCACCTTCTTGAAGCCTTGCAGCTCCACGTCGACGGTGTAGGTGCCGTTCTGCAGGCTGGAGAAGATGTAGTTGCCCGCTTCGTTGGTCACCGCCGTGCGGCTGGTGTTGGTTTGCGTCTCGAGCGCGGTCACGGTCGCCCCGGGGACGCCGGCGCCGCTCGAGTCGGTCACGTTACCCAGCAAGGTCCCGGTGACCGCCTGGGCCTGCGCTGGCGAGGGCGCCAGCAGAAATCCGAAACATCCGATCGTCGCGGTCAGCACCGCCACCGCGGTCCTGCCGCACAGAGCCCGTGCTCCGGTCCGCCATCGTCCGCCCATGACTGCTGCCTCCTCGAATGACAACCCGTACACGCTGCGCCGACACATGAGGGCGCAAGCGGGCAGAGATCGTATCAAGATCTGTCGAGCTGAGCTGAGAAAAATGAGACCCGTATACCGCCTCAGTGAATCTCGGGGTCGGCGATCGGCGCGGTGCCCTCGAGGAAATCGAAGTCGCAGCCGCGGTCAGCCTGGGTCACATGCTGGGAGTAGAGCATCCCGAACCCGCGCGGATACTGGGGCGCCGGAGCCCGTCTTTGTTCGCGTCTCCGGGCCAGTTCCCCATCGTCCACGTTGAGCGAGAGGCGGCGTGCCGGAACGTCGAGCTCGATGACATCGCCGTCCTGGACCAGCGCGAGCGGCCCCCCCACGAACGACTCGGGAGCGACGTGCAGTATGCAGGCGCCGTAGCTGGTGCCGCTCATGCGGGCGTCCGAAACGCGAACCATGTCCCGGACTCCCTGGGCCAGCAGCTTCTTGGGGATGGGCAGCATGCCCCACTCGGGCATGCCCGGGCCACCGAGCGGTCCCGCATTCTGGAGCACGAGGACGGAGTCGGAGGTGACCGGCAGATCCGGATCGTCGATCCGCGCCTCCATGTCGTTGTAGTCGCGGAACACGACCGCCGGACCCGCGTGCTGGAGCAGGCGGCGATCGGCGGCGGTGTGCTTGATGACGGCCCCGCCAGGGGCAAGGTTGCCGCGTAGTACGGCCAGGCCGCCTTCGGGACCGAGCGGCGCCTCGCGGGTCAGGATCACCTCGTCGTTCGACACGACGGCATCGGCGATGTTCTCTCCGAGCGTGCGGCCATTCACGGTCAGGCACCCGGTGTGGAGCAGATCGCCCAGCCGGCGCAGCACGGCGCGCAGCCCGCCCGCGTAGTAGAAATCCTCCATCAAAAACTTGCCTGACGGGCGGATGTTGGCCAGGAACGGTGTTCGCCGCGACAACTCGTCGAAGCGATCGAGATCGAGTGCGGCGCCGGCGCGGCCGGCCATGGCGATCAGGTGGATGATCGCGTTGGTCGATCCGCCGAGCGCCATGGCCGCCGTCACCGCGTTCTCGAACGCCTCCGTGGTCAGGATGTCGCGAGGACGCAGGTCTTCCCAGACCATTTCGACAATGCGCCGGCCGGCCGCGGTGGCCATGCGCGGATGCGCGGAGTCCGCCGCCGGGATGGACGACGCGCCCGGCAGCATGAGACCCAGGGCATCGACAGCGGCCCCCATGGTGGAAGCCGTGCCCATCGTCATGCAGGTGCCAAAGGAGCGGGCGATGCCGTCCTCCATCTCGCGCCACGAGCACTCGTCGAGCGTGCCGGCGCGGCGTTCGGTCCAGTACTTCCAGACGTCACTGCCGGATCCGAGAATCTGCCCGCGCCAGTTACCGCGCAGCATCGGCCCGGCCGGCACCATCAGGGCCGGCAGGTTGGCGCTGGTCGCGCCCATGACGAGGGCCGGCACGGTCTTGTCGCAGCCACCCATCAGGATCGCGCCGTCCGCCGGGTACGAGCGCAGCGCTTCCTCGGCCTCCATCGCCAGCAGGTTGCGGTACATCATCGTGCTCGGCTTCATGTAGGTCTCGCCGAGCGTCAGGACCGGGATCTCCATCGGAAACCCGCCGGCCTGCCAGATACCGCGCTTCACTTCCTCGGCGCGGACGCGGAAGTGCGTGTGGCAGGGATTCGCGTCACTCCAGGTGTTGAGGATCGCGATGACCGGCTTGCCGTCGAGATCGTCGAGGCTGAAGCCGGCCTGCTTGGCGCGTGAACGATGACCGAACGAGCGGAGATCGTCCTTCCCGAACCAGCGGTAGCTGCGCAGATCGCCCGGCTGCTTGCGCGGACGGCTCATGCCGGGACCCCGGCGGCGAGCTCGCGCGCCACTGGCGCCAGTTGGTCGATCCGGCCCTGATCGAGCGCGGAGACGAAGGGCGGAATCGGTCCGGTCGGGGCGATGCCGGCGAGCTCCGTCGCATGGTGGAGCACGCGGGCCGGGCCCCACGCGTCACGCAGATCCTCGAGCGGCATGAAGCGCTCGCGCAACGCCTCGGCCTCACTCCAGCGTCTGCCCTGCGCCGCGGACAGCAGGGCGCTGCACGGCGCGGGTGCGATGCAGCCCGAGCCGGTGGTGAAGCCGTTGAGCCCATATTCCCGCAGGTGCACGATGGCGGGCCGCTCCCCCATGCCGCTGACCACGCGGGCCCTGTCGACGCGGCGCAGCAGGCCGTCGAGATACGCATCCTCGCGCGCGTCGTCTCGCACCACCGCGTACTTGATCGCCACCGCGACGCCGTCGGCCATCAGCCGGCCCACCGCATCCAGGCCAGCCTCCAGGTTGCTGCCGAAACCATCTTCCGACTTGAGATACAGAATCAGCGGCACGCCAATCGCCGACGCGACCTCGCGCAGTCCGGCCTCCATCCCCTTCGCGTCGCGCGGGTCGCCGCACGGCAGCATCATCGCGCACGGGAACTGATGCCGCCGTAACAGGCGCGCCTGATCCATCGCGCGGCCGAACGAGGGGCCGAGGCTGGGGATGGCCCAGCGGCTCGCCGGGAACGAGGCGAGCCATCCGAGCAGCACGTCGAACTCGTCGAGGGTGATGTGGTAGAGGAAGGCGTTGCCCCCATACAGGAAGCGGGTAATGCCGCCGGCCTCGATGTGCGCGGCGACGCGCTCGGCGGCATCGAGATCGAGGCTGCGCCGCGCGTCCGCTTTGCGGGGCAGCGGCGGCACCGCGAAGATTGCGGCGAGATCGGCGGGGGTGATCGGGGATGTTGGAATCACAAGGACCTCTTCTTCGCAGCTCTCAGCTTCCAGCTTGGTTCTACGTTCTTGGTTCCAGGTTCGGGTTCGGGTTCGGCGTTCTCGAAGTTCGCGGCGGCGTTACGCGCGCGGCGCCGGTATCGGCTCGCGCACCATGAGCTGCTGCGGCACGCGCTCGTTGGGCAGTCGCAGACTCAACACGAGAATCGCTTCGAGCAGCAACGAGCCGGCGAGCACGAGGAGGCCGCCCGAGTACCCGCCGGTCGCGTCGCGCAGCGTCCCCATGATCGACGGGCCGAAGAAGCCGCCCAGATTGCCCACCGCATTGATCAGCCCGATACCTGCGGCCGCGGCGGTGCCGCCAAGGAGCATTGGGGGGATCGCCCAGAAGACGCTCAACACGGCGCGCTGTCCCATCTGCGACAGGGCGAAGCTCAGGACGAGAAGCCAAGTCGTGTCGCGGAACGCCACCGCGAGGACGAGCCCGGTAGCCGCGGTCAAGGCGCACCCAGCCACGTGCTTCTTGCGCTCGCCGGTCTTGTCGGAGTGCCGGCCGACGAGGACCATGGCGATGAGCGCCGCGACAAACGGGATCGAGGTCAGGCTGCTCAGCGCGTAGCCGCTCAGGCCCGACGCGTCGGCAAGGATTTTCGGCAGCCACAGGAAGATGCCGTACGTGACGGTCGTGTTGAGGAAGTACACGAGGCACAGCAGCCACACGCGTCCGCTGGCCAGGCTGCGCGCAATCGACACGTGCCCGACCTTGCCGCGCAGCTCGCGCTCCTCGCGCATGGTGCGCGATAGCCATTCCCGATCGTCGTCTGGCAGCCAGGTCGCCTGTTCCGGGCGGTCGGTCAGCACCCGCAGCGCGACGAAGCCCAGGACCACAGCGGGCAGCCCCTCGAGCAAGAACAGCCACTGCCACCCGTGCAGGCCCATCCACCCGTCGAGGCTGAGCACCGCTTCCGAAACCGGCGCGCCGACGATGATCGCCACCGGCGCGGCCATCATGAAGAGGGCGCCGGTCCGCGCACGCTCCTCCGCCGGCACCCAATACGTCAAATACAGCACCACACCGGGGAAGAACCCCGCCTCGGCGATCCCCAGTATCACGCGGGCCAGATAGAACGTGCTGACGTCACGCACGAACATCGTCAGCATCGAGGCGATGCCCCAGCCGATCATGATCCGCGCGATCCAGCGGCGGGCACCGACCTTGTCGAGCAGGATGTTGCTCGGAACCTCGAACAGGCAGTAGCCGAGAAAAAAGAGGCCGGCGCCGATTCCGTATTGCGTGTGGCTGAGGCCGAGGTCGCGCTCCAGCGCATTCGCGGCGAAGCCGATGTTGACGCGGTCGACGTAGGCGACAACGTAGCTGATGAAGACGAACGGGATGATCCGCCAGGACACCCGGTTGATGACGAGCCGGCGGCGGACGGCGGGATCGATCATGGGCGTGCGGTGACGGACGATATCACGGTGGACAGGGTTCTACGGGTTCGGGGGTTCTGAGGTTCGACTGGTTCGCGCTTCCACGGGTTCTGAGGTTCGATCGGTTCGGGTTCCGGGATTCGCGTTCGACGCGCGGGCTAGCCGTTCCCGCCCTGCCCGCGCTTCTATAGGTTTCACGGGCTCGCGGTGTGTGTTCCCCGGTCCCCGGTCCCCAGTCCCCCAGTCCCTAGTCCCTGGTCCCCGGTCCCTGCCGCGCCGTCAGCCGTTCGGGCTGCGCCGCGCTGTGACTTCGATCTCGATTTTCATCCGCGGGTCGGCGAGGCCGGCGGAGATCATCGTGGCGGCGGGGCGGATGTCGCCGAAGTACGAGCGCAGCACCGGCCAGGTGGGCTTGAAGTCGGCGGGGTTGGGGACGATGTACGTAACGCGGACAACGTCCGACAGAGACGCGCCCGCCTGCTGCAGCGCATGGACGATGTTGCGCAGGCATTGTTCGGTCTGCGCCACCACATCGTCGGCGATGGTCATCGTCTCGTAGTCGAAGCCGGTCGTGCCCGAAACGAAGACCCATTCGCCGTCGACCACCGCGCGGGAGTAGCCGATCTGGGACTCGAACGAGGAGCCGGACGAGATGAGGCGGCGCGGGTCAGGCATGTTCAAAGGTTCGAGGGTTCGATAGGTTCGAGGGTTCGAGGGTTCGAGGGTTCGAGGGTTCGAGGGTTCGATGGTTCGAAGCGGGGGCGACTCGACGCCTTAGGCACGTGGAGCTCGCAGCTATGCCCCGACGACATTGACCAGCGTCCCGATCGCGCCGATCGTGATCGAGATCTCGTCGCCGGCGGCGAGCGTGAACTCGTCGGGCGGAACAATACCGGTCCCGGTCAGCAGGACACACCCGTTGGGGAAGGTGTTGTCGCGGTAGAGGTATTCGACCAGCTCGGATGGCGTGCGCTTGAGCGACGCGAGGGTGGTCGCGCCTTCGAAGGCGGTGGCGCCGCTCCGCCTGATCACCAGACGGATCTCGGTGCCGGACGGCAATGGCGACGACGACACGAAGAGCGCCGGCCCGAGACCGCAGCTGCCGTCGTAAACCTTCGCTTGCGGCAGGTAGAGCGGGTTCTCTCCCTCGATATCGCGGGAGCTCATGTCGTTGCCGATCGTGTAGCCGACGATCGTGCCGCCGGCGCTGACATAGAGCGCCAGCTCGGGTTCAGGCACGTTCCAGGTCGAGTCCTTCCGGATCCGCACCGGCTGTCCGTGACCGCGGACACGGCTCGGCGTCGCCTTGAAGAACAGCTCCGGCCGCGGCGCCTCGTAGACCCGATCGTAGAAGTCGCCGCCGCCCGCTGACTTCGACTCTTCCATCCGCGCCGTGCGGCTGCGATAGTACGTGACCCCCGCAGCCCAGACTTCCTGCGACTTGATCGGCGGCAGGAGGCGCGACAGATCCGGCGCGCCGTCCATCAAGGTCGCCCCGGCAATCTGCGACGTCACCCACGTCTCCACGTCGTCCCGATTGACAACGTCATCCCAGCCCGCAGCCAGCCTGAACCAGCCATCCGCCGTCTCGACCAGCACGCCCGACGCCACGTGAAAGAGTCGCAAATTCAGAGTCCTCACTTCAGACTAGCTGTCCGCTGCCCGCTGCCCGCTGCCACGATGCTAACCATCCGAACGCAAGAACTTTGAACCGAATTTTGAACCTTGAACCCTGAACCTTGAACCTTGAACCTCCCAGTCCCCAGTCCCCAGTCCCTAGTCCCCTCAGTACTTCAGGTAAGCCGTTTGCCACTCGCTGTAGAAATCGACCGCCACGCCGCCCTGCTCGCGCATGCCGAGCGATGACGCCTTCGAGCCCCCGAACGGCACGTGATACTCGACACCGGCCGACGGCAGGTTGACCATCACCAGACCCGCCTCGATCCGGTTGATGAACTCGTAGGCCGACGACAACGAGCTGGTGCAGATGCCGGCCGACAGGCCGAACCGGATGCCGTTCGAGATCTCGATCGCGTGATCGAGGCTGGACGCCGGAAGCACCGCCAGCACCGGACCGAAGATCTCTTCCTGCGCGACCCGCATCGTCGGGGCCACTTCGGTCATCACCGCGGGCGACGAGAAGTAGCCGCGCGCGTGCGCACCTTCCTTCAGCCGCTCACCGCCGACCAGTAGCTTCGCCCCTTCGCTGGTTCCGACGCCGACGTAATCCATCACGACGCCGAGCTGCTTCTCGTCGATCGACGG
This sequence comes from uncultured Acidobacteriota bacterium, assembly GCA_963816725.1. GTDB lineage: Bacteria > Acidobacteriota > Vicinamibacteria > Vicinamibacterales > 2-12-FULL-66-21 > CAVSUB01. Next base: position 96,076 of record CAWFMC010000004.1, read on the forward strand.
CCCGATGTCGATGCCCGCTTCGAGCCCGTTGCCAACCTTGAGCGCCTTGGTCCGTGCGACCAGCGCCTCGGTGAAGCGGGCCACGATCGGCTCCTCGACGATGACGCGGGAGGTCGCGGTGCAGCGCTGGCCGGTCGAGAAGAAGGCGGCGTTGACGACCACGTTGACGGCGTCCGCGATGTCCGCATCGGCGAGCACGATGGTGGGATTCTTGCCCCCCATCTCGAGCTGAACGCGCGCCCGGCGCTTGGCCGCCTCGACCGCGATCGCGCTGCCGGTCCCTTCGGATCCGGTGAACGAGATCGCCTTGACGTCCGGGTTGGTGACGATCTCGTTCCCGACTTTTGAGCCCGGACCGGTCACGAGGTTGAGGGCCCCTTTGGTGACCCCGGCCTCGTGCAGCGCTTCGACCATCCGCACGGCACAGAGCGGCGCCAGGTCCGATGGCTTCAGCACGACCGCGTTGCCAGTGATGAGCGCCGGCGCGGTCTTCCAGGTCGGAATCGCGATCGGGAAATTCCACGGCGTGATCAGCCCGACCACGCCGAGCGGACGTCGCCGGGTCTGGATCAGGACGCGATCGCGCTCGGACGGGACGTTGTCACCGCCCAGCCGTGCCCCTTCCCCGCCGATGTAGCGCAGGATGTTGATCGCCCGTCCGACCTCGCCGCGAGCCTCGGGCAACGTCTTGCCCTCTTCGCGGGTCATCTCGCGGGCGACCTGATCGGCCCGCGACTCGAGAATGTTCGCAGCGCGATAGAGGATCTCGCCGCGCTTCGGGGCCGGCACGGCCGCCCACGCCGGCTGTGCTGCCTTGGCCGCGGCAATCGCCGCGCGCGTGTCGTCCGCGTCGGATTTCTGGTAGGTGGCGACGGTTTCGCTGGTGTCGGCCGGGTTTCGGGTCTCGAACGTGGCGCCCGCCCGCGCCCCGACCCACTCGCCGCCGATCAGATTTTTGAAGGTCATTGGCTTGGGAGGCTAGCACACCTGACCGCACTCCGGGCTCTACCGGGGTCGTCCGAGCAGGACCGGAACCTGCCGGTTGCGTTCGACCTCACCGGGCCGCTCAATGTACGCGCCTCCCGGCCGATTTGGAGAGCGTGGGACGACGAACGGCATTCGCCGAGGTTCTCGATCGGAAGCTGCAAGCGGTTGACGCGCCGTTACCCCGCGTCTCAGCCCAGTACGGCCATCGCGCGACGGTCCACACGTTCTTTGAGTTCGCGGCAGCGACGAAACCAGTCACCCCGTGGCACCCGCGGCATCCGTATGCGACGCCGGCTGCCGCCGACAGACTGCCACGGCCAGAGGCGGCCGACCGGAAGCGCCGGTTGTCTGCCCAGGAGCAGTCGGCGCTCGAACAGCTGAACGCGCTCGGGGCCAACGTCCGCCCCGACTTCACGGCCGGAGAATTACGCCGTGCCTTCCGATCGCTGGCACTGGCCTTCCACCCGGATCGGCATCCCCGCAGCACGGGCACCGAGACCGCCGCACTCTCGCGCAACTTCGTCGTCTTGCACGACGCCTATCGCGCGCTGCAGATCCCGGCGGCCGCCACCATCTAGCCGGCTCGGCGGGCTCGGTGTAGAGGAACCGGGACGGGCGGAGATGGCACCGCGCTTGCTGTAACAGCACACAGCAACGCTCGGTCAGCCACTCTGGCAACCGACAAACGCCCTCCCACTCGACGGGGACCGTTCTACGGGTCCCCGCTCGTCACGTACAGACACTCTTCGGGACGCTCGCAGGGTGATCCCTTGCCGCTCTGAGTAACGGGCGCCTTCCCAGTGGGTAGCGCGGTGGATACTCCAGTCTCACCTTGATCACCCTGCCCGTCCCTGCCGATAATCCCACCCCTTGATCCTCGAAGTGATCGTTCAGACTGTTGACGACGCCCGGGCGGCGGAGGATGGCGGTGCGGATCGTCTGGAGGTGGTGCGCGACATCGGGGTCGGCGGCCTGACGCCGGCGATCGCGCTGGTCGCCGCGATTCAGGAGGCGACCCGGCTGCCGCTGCGGGTCATGGTTCGCGAGAACGACGGGTTCACGATCCGCGCTGGCGAGCTGGCGCGTCTGCGGTCCGCTGTCGCGGCGCTGGAGGCGCACGGCGTCGATGGCGCGGTGATGGGCTTCGCCCGGAACGGCGAGGTGCTGATGCCAGACCTGTTTCAGGCATTGGACGGCACGCCGCGTCTACGGGTGACGTTCCATCGCGCGTTCGACACGCTGCGCGATCCCAGGGCGGCGATCGATCGGCTGGCCGGCTTGCCGCAAATCGATCGCATCCTGACCGACGGTAAGCAGGGATCTCCGGCGGAGCGAAGCGCCCGCCTCGCCGCGCTCGGAGATCGTGTCGTGGAGCGCGGGGCCAACATCACCATCATCGCGGGTGGCGGCGTAGACGACGAGGCCCTGGCGGTCTTCGTGGACACCGGCTGCGTACGCGAGGTGCACGTCGGTGGCGCGGCGCGCCGGGATGGCACCGCCGACGGTCCGGTCAGCGATGCGCGGGTCCGCAGGCTTCGGCACATTGCCGACGGCCTGACCTAGCCGCAAGCTGCGCCGTTTTGATACTCTCTCCTTTTTTTCCGGGCGAGGACGCACATGCAGCAACGAGTGGTTCGGGGATGGATGACCGCGGCCGGCGTCGTGCTGGCGATGACGGCGCTCGTGAGCGCCAGCGGGCAGAAAGCCACGCCGGCGGAGGTCGCCGAGAAGATGTCGGGCACTTGGAAGCTGAATCGGGAGCTGAGCCCCGGGCTCGCGGCCCCGGCCCGCGGCGGCACCGGCGGTCCTGGCCGCGGTGGTGCGGCGTTCATGATCGCCGGCGGAGTGCCGCAACGCGGTGGTGGTGGCGGCGGCGGCGGTCAGACGCCGACCACGGCCGCGGATCTCCCGCCCGACGTGCTCGCGGCGCAAGCGGCGATGCGCGACCTCCAGCAGATCGCCGAGACGGTGACGATCAAGGCCACGGTGGACTCGATCACCGTGTCGGATCCGCGCGGCGAACGCACTTACTCGTTGGATAACAAGTCGACCAAGCTCACCGTCGGCCCGGCCACGATCGACGTCAAGACGAAGTGGGACAAAACGGCGGTCCGTCAGGAGTTCAACAGCCCGCAGACCCGCCTCGTCCGATCATGGGAAGTCGATGATCAGAACCACCTCGTTATCAAGAGCAAGGTCGAAAGCCTGACCATGAACTCGAAAGAGGTCAAGGCCGTCTACGACCGTCAGTAGCTTCCCTACTGCCCGCCCTTCTTCACGCCGGCCGGCCCGGTGTTGAACGCACGCTCGACGCTGTCGTTGACGTCGGTCGACACCGGGTGGTCGCGCCATAACCACCGCATCATCTCCGGCAGAATCGCCCCGCCCTGCTTCTGGCCATGGCGGCCGATGCCCCAGGTGTAATTGACGTCGTAGCCCTTCTCCGTCAGCGCGGTCATCAACTTGACGTTGTTGGCAAACCAGTCGCGCGTCTCGTCATACGTCCCGTCGTTGCGCACGCCGCGGTTGTCGTTGCGGCCGTCCTGGAGGAACACGCGTATCGGCTTGCGCTCGGACTTGCGCACGATCTCGCTGTACGCGTGGCCGCCGCGGATGTTCGTGAAGCTGCCGACGATGCTCAGGACCTTGCGGAACTGGTCGGGGCGCTCCCATGCGACGGTGAACGCCGCGATGGCGCCGCTGCTCGCACCGCCAATGCCCCGTCGCTCCGGATCCTTCGAAATGTTGTAGTCCTTGTCGAGCGCCGGCATCAGCTCCTCAACCACCACCCGGGCGTACTTGTCGTCGAGCGTGTTGTATTCGGTCGGGCGGTTGGTCGTGCGGTCGCCCCATTCCTGGGGCGTCGGCTCGGGTTGATCCGGCCGCCGGCCGGGGTTGATGAACACCGCGAGCATCACCGGGATCTCGCGGCGCTCGATCAGGTTGTCGAGCACGTTGGGAGCCCGGAGGTCTCCCTGCATGTTCATGAACGCCTGGCCGTCGTTGAAGATCATCAGGCTGGCCGGGACGTTGCGATCGTATTGCGCCGGCACGTAGACCCAGTACGTGTGCTGCGTCCCTGGATAGGCTTGGCTCTGGATTACGAACGGGCCCCGCACTTCCCCCTTCGGAACGTCGGCGCGTGGCAGCGAATCCGGCCCGAGCTGATAGTGGATGTCCGGATTCGGGCCGGACGGTGCCTGCGTCGTCGCGGACGCCGCCGAGGTCCGCAGCAGGTCCTCGAGATGCGACTTCCAGACAGCCGCGAGCGTATGAGTCCCATGGCCGGACGTCTTGTCGCTGAGCGGCAGCACCACTGCGCGCCCCTTCGGCACGCGGACGATCTCCTTCTCGAGGATCTGCAACTCCGGAGGATTGATCAGGTCGTCGGCCGAGTTCACCGCGAGGAGCGGCGCCTTGATCTTCTCGAGATCGGGCAGCGGATCGTAGTCGCGCGATGCCTCCAGCGCGTAGAGGATGTCGTTGGCGTCGCCAGTCTTCACGTAATTGTCGACGTAGGTGTCGATCTCCTTGTCCGCGGCGGCCAGCGTCGGCGCGGCCTTCTGCCGCAGGATCGGGTTGCTGCTCATGAGCCAAAGCAGCTGTGCCGCTGTACGGAGGCCGCGCGGCTGGGTCGTGTAGGTGCCATTCTTCCACTCGGGATCCGTGCGGATCGCGTCGATGGCCGTCCGCCGCCACACTCGGTTGCGTCCGGCAATCTGGGTCGGCAGGCTGGCGAGCGGCATCAGCGCGTCCATCATGTCCGGATAGCGCTCGCCCCAGAGCCAGGTGTGCATTCCGCCCATCGACGTGCCCATGACGAGACGCAGATGGTTGACGCCGAGTCCATCAACGAGCAGGCGATGCTCGGCTTCGAGCATGTCGAGATACCCGTACTGGGGGAACTTCGCGCGGAGTCCGTCACTGGGCTTGCTCGATTGGCCGTGACCGATGTCGTCCGGCGCGATGATGTAGAACTGCGTGGCGTCGAGCGGCTGCCCCGGCCCGAACAACTCATCGGCGAACGTGCGGCCCGCGAACTGCGCGCCGGTGCCGCCCGTCCCGTGCATCACCAGGACGGCGTTGCGGACGATGCCCTGCGCGTCCTTCTTCGGCGTGCCCCACGTCCGGTAATGCATCTTCAGCTGCGGGAGGGTCTGGCCCGACGTGAACCTGAAGTTCGGAATGACGAAATCCGCCTCGGTGGCGCGGGGCGCGCCGGAAGGCGCCTGCAGGAACAAGAGCGCCAGCGGAGTCAGCAGGGTCAACAGCATGGTCATGCCTCGTAGGACTCAGATGGCAGATGGCAGATGGCAGTGCGATGGCAGATGGCAGATGGCAGATGGCAGATGGCAGATGAACGAGTATCTAGTTCCAGCCGTTTACATCAACCATCTACATTCGACATCTGCCATCCGTGAGGTCTAACCCTGGTGACGCGGGTGTCCGCCCGTGACCGGCGCGGACGGATCGTGGAGGTCACCAACCAGGTGTGCCCGGGTCTCCACTTCCGTCAACCTGCCAGAGGCGTAGGCCGACGCCTCCTTCATAAGTGCATTTGCTTCATCCGGCGGCAAGCTCTTCAGGGTATTCAAGTGCTGGCCGCGGCGGTGAAGATACTCTTCGATGAATGCGCGTTCGAGCTGCGCGAGCGGCTCCGAATGGGGGGCCGAACTGTCTCCGTCACTCATGGGCACCACCTCCAGACGCTGACTACTAGATCCTACGCCCGAGCCACAGGAATCGATTACATCGATCGCGATCTGATTCCCGGGTCTAGCGCGGACCCGGCGGCAAATGCTGGGTGAGGTAGCGAGCGAGCAGGCGATACAAGTGGACGGTCGTGCCCGGCCCCTCGGAGATCGAATGGGTGCGGTCCGGGTAGGTCATGAAGTCGAATGACTTCCCGAGCTCGATCAGACGATTCACCAATAGTTGCGCGCCCTGGTAGTGCACGTTGTCGTCGCCGGAACCGTGCACGATCAGCAGGTCGCCGGCCAGGCCCTCGGCGACGTTGATCGCCGACGCCTCTTTGTAGCCCTTGGTGTTCTCCTGGGGCAGGCCCATGTAGCGCTCCTGGTAGATGCTGTCGTAGAGCCGCTGATCGGGCACCGGCGCGACGGCCATACCGACCTTGTACAGCTCCGGGTGACGGAAGATCAGGTTGAGGGTGTTCGTGCCGCCGCCGCTCCACCCCCAGACGCCGACTCGCGTCAGGTCGATGAAGGCGTGCGTCTGCTTGAGCGAGCGCAGCGCCTGCGCCTGCTGCGCCGACGACAGCACCCCGACCGCCCCGTAGATCGACTTGCGCCACGCCCGCCCGCGCGGGGCGGGCGTGCCGGCGTTGTCGAAGCTGACGACCACGTATCCCAGACTGGCGATGTAGCGATGAAACAGCCCGGTGCTGCCGCCCCAGCTGTCGGTCACCGTCTGGCTCGCCGGCTCGCCGTAGATGAACACCAGCACCGGATAGGCTTTCGACCGATCGAAGCCTGACGGCCTGATGACGTAGCCGTCGACGTTGACGCCGTTTCCGGCGTCGACAGACACGTACTCGACCGGCGGGTCGAGCAGCGGCGCGAGCACCGGCTTGAGGCTGGCGCTGTCGCCGGTCACGCGAACCGTGGCGTGGTCCGGCAGCGAGACCACCTCCGCCATGCCGGGATCGTCCTGGGTCGAGAAGCGGTGAAACGCAAACCGGCCGTTCGGCGAGATGTCGTACGTGTTGGTGCCGCGCAGCCGTTCAGGGGTGACGCGCACGGGATCAGCCGAGCCGTCGAGCGGCGCGCGGTACAAGTAGCGCTGCGTCGCGTTCATCGGTGACGCGATGAAGTAGAGGAGTCCGGCCGCCTCGTCCACACCGGAGATCGCCATCGCGTCCATGGGTCCGCGGGTGACGAGCGTGGCCTTGCCGTCGCGCGTCACTCGATGGACGTGCATCCAGCCGTCCTGTTCCGAGACGACCAGGAACTCCGCACCGCCCTTGATCGGCTGGGCCTCCGGCAGACCTCCGAAGCCGATGGTGATGAACGCCTCGTCCGTGTCGCGCCACATCTCGCGGACCTGCCGGGTGCGGACGTCGGCGAGCAGATACGCATCGATCGTCTGCAGGCGATTGAGCTGCTGGACCAGCACCGTGTTCGCGTCGGCCCACTGCATCCGCCCGATGTAATGCTGCCGCGGATCCCCGGGAAGCGGGAGCCAGCTCACCGCGTGCGAGGCCACGTCGACCACGCCGGCGCGGACCGCCGAGTTCGTCGTCCCCGCCAGCGGATACGGCACGCTCATCGAGACCGGATAGGGGCCGGTGTCCGGATACGGAATCGTGGTCACGATCTCGCGTTCCCTACCCAGGTAGTACTGGAGCGAGAAGTTGCCGACGCCGTGTAGATCGAACTGCCAGAACGCGATTCGCCGGCCGTCAGGGCTCCACCGGAAACACTCGTGCAGGTCGAGCTCCTCCTCGTTGACCCAGTCGGAGCCGCCGTTGATCACCAGGTCGGAGCCGTCGCGGGTCAGACGAGTGATCGCGCCCGTGGCGGCGTCCTCGACGTAGATGTCATTGCTCCGCACGTAGGCGACTTTCGTCGCGTCCGGATTGAACGCGGCGTACATCAGGGTCGCTTCCGGCGCCGCGCCGCCCATCTTCCGCAACCGCCCCGTCCGCCGATCCAGGAGCCAGTAGTCGCCGCGCGAATCGGTGCGCCAGACCCGATGCGCGTTGGTGAAGATCAGGACCCGCTGGCGATCGCTCGACCACGACAGCGACTCGATTTCGAGCGGCGCTTTCGCGCCCGCCGGCGTGAGCTGGGCGGCGGTGATCAGGACCTCACGCCGTGCTCCGGTCGCGGTGTCGTAGCGGACCACGTCGACGCCACCCGCCGAGGGCTCCATGACCAGGTACGACTCACCGTCGCCGAACCAGCGCGGCGGCCGCGGAAAGCGCGGCGAGAACTCGCCGGAAAAGATCCGGCCGATCATGTCGGGCGCGCCGGCGCGGGTGGCGGTCGCTGACGCCTGGGCCCATGCCGGGCCCGACGGAAACACGAGCACCCACGCCAGCAGCACCCAGCCGAACGAACGCTTGATCATGATGGGACGTTCTTATGTCGGAATGGCCCCCGGAGGCAAGGACCCGCGCACTCAGATCTGCCGTCGGCCCGAGCTTCAGTGCCGCGCGTTACGCGAGATCAGATCGGTGTAGGCCCGACCTTCAGGTCGGGCGGGCGCCGAGAGCCGCAGAGTCGAGTTGGGCGGTCAGGCCGGGAAGTACGTGAACTTCCGCTCGTAATCGAGCCCCATGCCGAAGGGGAAACTGGGGTGGGGCCAGACGATCAGATCGGCCGGACGAATCGACGAGGGCATTGCCGCCAGCAGCTGGCGCGCCAGGGCCCCGTCGTCGTCCCGCGCCGCGCGCCGTTGGACGTGCATGGTGCAGCCGGTGTCGGACAGGACCAGCCGAAACGCCCCGGTGACCTGGCGGGCCAACGAGTGATCGGCGTAGAGCGCGTCCTTGTAGACAGCGACATGTGACCCGTCCGGGAGGCGTTCGCGCTCGCGCCCCTCAAGGGCGATGAGGGTCGGCGGCAGGTTCTCGGGCACGCGCCGGCCATGCCTGCGTAGCGCGCGGACCACTGTCTGGGCCGGCACGAGCCGCGCCAGGTCCCCCGTCTGATAGCGCAGCAGCGGAATGGGCAGCGCCGGGTCGAGCATCGAGATGGCGAGGCGTCCGTATCCCTCAGTATTGGGCTCGACGATCTCCAGAAACGTACGCGACGGGTGATACGCGAACATCATCGGCACGGGGAGGCGTGCGCCATCGGACATGCCGAGATCGTGCGCCAGCGCCGGATCCTCCGCGAGCGTCCGGCGCACCGCGATCGTTGCGGGCGTTTCGAACAGCAGATGGAGCCCGAGCTCCCCGACACCGAACGAAGACATCACGTAACCGCGCTCCGGCCGATCGAGATCCAGTCCGAGGCAGGAGGAGAGGTAGGCGCGGAAGCGCTCGCCGAACGTCTCCTCGCCGAGCACCACGTGGACCCGATGGCGCCGCCAGTCGAGCCCCTCCCGCCCAGCATGATCGAGCAACTGGTTGGCGAACAACGGATCGGCCACGACCACCAGCTGGTCGTACGACGGGCCGAACGCTTTGATCAGCGCGACCGCCATGTCCTCGCGCACGCTGGTCGTCGCGACGGTCATGCGGTCGGAGGAAAATCCCACCCCCATCGGCAGGCAGTTGACCGCCAGCGTAGTATGCGTCGCCACGCCGAACGCATCATCCAGCGCGGCATCGATCGCGCGCCCGCCGGACGCGACCTGCGCGCGGGTCTGCAGCCCGAACGAAAACCGGCCGCCATGGCCGGAACTGGTCAGCACACCAGCCAGCGAAGCGATCGGCGTGGTTGCCGCGAGCTGATCGAGTGGGAATCGATCGAAGGTGTTCGCCTTGGTCAGGATCGGACACCGCTGCGAGAACGCAGTCGCATCGGCGATGTCGGCGGGATCGAGCCCCTGCTCGCGGAGCAGCGTGCGATACCACGGGAAGTCGCGTGCCGCTGCATGCAAGGCGTCGAGCAGCGCCGCGTCAGGCGCGACTGCGACCATCACCGCCCTCGATTCTGCCCGCTGTCCGTACAGGGGCGAACTCGGGTTCAAGACCATGGAGGAATTCCGCGAGGATCGGAATGCGGCCGCTGGTGATCACTTCGTCGAACTGTCGCAAATCCAATCCGTACGGTGATACCACTCCGTAGTAATCGCTCTCCGGACCGATCGGGTAGAAGGGCACCCCGATGCGAGCAAGCAAACGGCGCAGCGCGGGCTCAGCCGCCATCAACCAATGTGTGCACCCGCGGCGCTTGGAAGCCTGATATACGGCCTTGTACAACTCCATGACGATCTCGCCCCCACCCTTCCGCTGGTCGCCCGCCGTCCTGGGATCGGGACCCTGCAGGCTGTAGAAGTGGTCGCCGGCCCGGCGGTTGTAGTTGCGACTCACGGCCAAACGCGAGATTTCGACTGCTGCGACCTGTGGCTCGTCGCGGAGCAAGCGGCCGTCATCAATGGCGCAGTGGAGCAAGAGGGGGAAACCCAGTTCACTGCGGCGAACCATCCGGGCGGTCGCCACCAGGCTGCCCTGTTTGTTGAGGACGCCGACATGCAGCGAGTAGCGATCGTAGGCATCGATCTCGAGTTGCGTCGGATAGTCCTCGGCCGGCAGGAAGTGTCGCTCGTGGCAGTAGACCTGGTAGCGCAGGCGATAACTCTCGTTGATCAGCGCTGGATCGCCGTCGAGGACGAGGCCGTGGAAGTGTGGCGACAGCGACTCAGCAAGATACGGATCCGGTGTCAGGGCTGAGAGATCCACGCACGCCTGGCCAACTGTCTCGGTCACCGCGACCAAAGTTGCCAGCGCAGGCCGATGCGAGCCGTCCGCCCGTTCTGTGGGATGGTGGCCTGGAGGTAGGTCGCAGAGGACGCCGGGTCGGCGTATTCGTGGTCGAATACGTTGTTCACCGACCCGAACAGCTGCCACACGCGCCCGATCGGCTGCAGGACTGTCAGGTTGACGGTGGTCGCGGCCGGCACCGATCCTCCGAGCTCGGTCAGCCGGGAGCTCAGATACCAGCCGTCGACCGAGACAGTCGAACGTCGCACGGGACCGGGGATGCTGAACCGGCCCTGCACCATATGCCGCGGAGAATTGGGCAGGTCGCTCTGGGTCTCCTGATCGATCGCAGTCTGGAAGGCATAACTCAAGAGCGCGCGTGAGTCCCCCGGCAGGCGCATCTGTCCTTCGAGTTCCAGCCCTTTCGCGCGCACCTGGCCCTGGTTCACGAAGGTGCTCTGAAGCTGAGTGTTCGGATCGGCAATCGAGGTGATCAGGCGGTCGGCCTTGTACCAATATCCCGAGACCGAGGTCCGCAGCCAGTCGTTGATGTACCGCTCCCACACCAGTTCGTGCGTGTCGATCGCCTCCGGGCGCAGGTCGTTGACTCCCTCCCCGAAGTAGAACGTGTTCAGCTCGTATTGGTTGGGGGCCCGGAAGGCGCTGCCGTACAGGTATTTGATCGACTGAGCTGACGACGGCAAGACGATGACCGCGGCACGGGGTGAGACTCGGGAGAACGAACCGTAGGCGTCGTAGCGCAGCCCGGCGTTCACGATCATCCAGTCGGTCACCTTGACCTCGTCCTGGGCGAAGAGCGCCCGCTGAGTCGACGAGCGCTGGATATCAAGGACCGGCTCGTCCTGGAAGCTGTAGACGCCTGTTTGGTCCTGGTGGACGTTGTCGATGAATTGAAAGCCGGCTCGCAGGTTGTGGCGGCCAGGCAGGACCCGTGAGATGCCGCCTTCAGCGCTCCAGCGGGCGCCAAGGACACTATCGTGGCCGATAATCTTCGGGGCTACGTCGGTCGCCGCGAACGGATAGATACCGTCATACGTGAATCGATCGTAGGAGGCCCGCAGGTTGACCCGCGTGCCCTTCAAGGTACGGCGGTAGTCGGCGTCCAGCAGCGTGTGACGATCGGTGGTCTCCTCCTTTGGATCCTGCGCGTTGAACTCCGTGCCGAACGAGGCTGTCGGCACGTCGCGGCTCCGGGTGCCGTATGCTCCCGTCACCGTCACCGGCCCGAACGACAGCCGAGAGTAAATCTGCTTGACGCCCTCCCCGTCCAGCCGATCGGCAACGCCATTGTTGCTCAGCGGCGAGTCATATTCCGGAAAGTACAAGCGTGTGACGCCGTCACGATCTTCATAAGTCGACGAGACCGCGAAGTCGAACCCGTTGGCGAAGTGCTGCCCGGCGCTACCGCGAATGAGCTCCGTACCGAGCGTCCCGGCTTCGACCGTCGCGCTGCCGCCAGCCATCGACGATCCGGTCCGGGTGATGACATTGACGACCGCGAAGAACGCACTGTCCCCGTACAGCGATGATGCCGGTCCGCGGATGATCTCGACGCGCTCGAAGGTCGCCGGGTCGAGGCCGAATTCCGCGCCGATTTCGGCTTGCCCAAACACGTTGTCGTTGACGCGGTGGCCGTTGACCAGCAGGAGGATGCGGCTGTTGTAGTCGCCGGGCTTGGCGAAGCCGCGGATGCCGACCAGGCTGAAGTTGCGATCGCCGGTCACGTACATCCCGCGCACGCTGCGCAGGATGTCGGCCAGCGTGCGGAATCCGTATTTCTCGATCTCGGCCGCCGTCACGAACGACACTGACGAGGGGGCTTCCAGGGCCGGCTGCAGCCGCTCGGAGGCGCCAAACACCTGGCCCGAGTCGAGCTTCATCAGGTCTTCGAGACTGAGATCGGGCAGCGGCGACTGGGCCGCCGCCGGGGTGGCCACCGCCACCAACAGCGTCAGCAGCAGCGCACGGACGCGACCGAGGTGAACGCGCACGTGCATAGATCCCTTCGTTGTCGATCCCAGAGCTGTCATATGCGCTTCGCCAGCTGCAGCAGCTGTGCGCTCATTTGCAGACGCGACCGCTTCAGCGCCGCCATGTTGATCGTGAACCGCAGCTTGCCGTGTTCGAAGTACAGCTGGGCGATGCCGCCACCCAGAGCGAATCCGTCGACGTCGCTCATGGTCAGGACCGGCGCTCCGCCGACGCCGGAGATGCTGGTCAGCGCGCTGGCGACCGGGCCCCCGCCCACATACAGCACATGGCAGCCGTGCGATGCGCCGCCGGTCGCGGAATGGCGCGACACGGAGACCGGGTGTTCACCGACCGTCCGGCCGGCCACCTCGCGGGTGAGCGCGTCGCCGACCGCGTTATCGCCGACGGCGCAGATGGTGAGGGGCGCACCGGGTCCGAGCGCGTCCGCTGGCCACTCGGTGAAGATGGCGAACTTGTACAGCGCCGTGGCCTTGACGGCCGGCTCGGTCACATCCTGCGCCGGGACGAACGTCGGCGTCAGCAGCGCGAAGCCGATCGCGGACAGCCACGCGCGCCAGCAGCGGCGGCGCACCCCAAGAGGTCGCGTCACGCGTCGGCTCGCCCGCAGCCTCGCGGCCAAGAGGGTTGAACGGAGGACAAGGGATCAGTTGGGGAACACATGACGGAGAACATATCCCGCGTCAGCAATATCGGTCGATCGTGAGCGAGGGAGCATATCTCGCGCTTTCAGAGAATCTCACGGCGGCCGACTTCAGTACTGACGAGGTCGATTCCGCTCACGCGTCGTCGATGCGCACGATCGTCAAACGTGGTGGCGCCGCATCCCACTCTGCGAGGACTGTACCGTTCAGCGCGATCGCCATCGCGCGTGACGGAACCGCACACGCCATCGTTGCCACCTCGGTGACTGGCAGGCCTGTGAAGCGGACCGCATTGGCGATTGCCTCAGGCATCGTGAGCGCGGATCCAGCGAGGTACGGCGTGCCTGGCAAGGACACACGACCCGTGTCATCGAGCTCACCCCACACCTGCCCGATCGAGTAGCGCCCGGGCGGCGATCCGGCCGCGGCCATCGCATCGGTGACCAGGATCGATCGACCTGGCGTCTTGGCGCGGATCATCGTTTTTACGGTGACATCGGGCAGATGATGGCCGTCCACGATGAAGCTCGCGGCCACGGAATCGGCCGCCAGCAGCGTCCAGATCGCGTTGGGATGGCGCGGCAGCATCTGCGCGCAGCCGTTTCCAAGATGGGTCGCGATCGTCGCCCCGGCGGCAATCGCCGCCTCGAGTTGATCCGGCGTGGCTGCGGTGTGCCCGAGCGCGACACGGACGCCCCGCGCCACCAGATGCTCGATCAAAGCCATCGCACCCGGCACCTCCGGCGCGAGCGTCACCAGCACGATCCGGCCGTCGGCGGCCTTCTGGCGACGTTCAAAATCGTCAGCGCTCGCACGAATAATGTAATCGGCCGGGTGCGCGCCCCGCGGCCCGTCGACGGGCGAGAGGTACGGCCCCTCCATGTGCAGACCCGCGATCGCCGGGTGGCCGGCACGGGTCAGGAGGCGGGCGTTGCGCGCGAAGGCGTCGAGAGGTCCGGTGATGAGGGTTGGGAGGCACCGCGTGACGCCGGTCCGGCGCAGGTGCTCGATCGCGTGGTCGATCTGTTCGGGCTGGAGGTCAGGGGCGTTGAAGTCGACACCGGCAAAGCCGTTCACCTGGATATCGAAGAACCCTGGAAAGGTGCACCTCATCCCCTGGCGCTTGCGCGCACCTCGCCGCGTGTGCCGGGCTGCAGCCGCGACGCCGATGCCGCGTCGAGATAGACGGTGACGCGGGGATGACGCTGCAGGACCGATGCGGGAACCTGCGGTCTCACCTCGCCTTCGATCGACGCCTGCACCGCGGCCGCCTTGCGCGCATCCGGCACGACGCAGATGATCTCGCCCGAGCTCATGATCTGGCCGATCGACATCGAGATCGCTGACGCAGGAACGTCGTCGACCGACGCGAACCAGCCCTCCCCCACCTGCTGCCGCCGGCACGCCTCGTCGAGTGACACCACGAGGTAGGGCCGGTCTGTCTCGAAGTCGGCCGGCGGATCGTTGAAAGCCAGATGGCCGTTCTCGCCGATGCCTACGAAGGCTACGTCGATCGGGGCGCGCTGCAGCTCGCGCCCGACCTGGACGGCCGCAGCCTCGGCGTCATGCTCGGCATCGATCAGGTGATGACGCGTGATCCCTGCCGGACCGATCAGGCGGTCGAGCAGGTAGCGGCGGAAGCTGGCGGCGTGATCGATCGGCAGCCCGACGTACTCGTCGAGATGAAACAGTTCCACCCGGGTCCAATCGATGCCGGGTAGGGCGACCAGCGACTCGAGGAACGCCAGTTGCGATGCGCCGGTCGCCGCGACGAGACGAGCCATGGCGGCGCGATCGAGCGTACGACGCAGCAGGTCCGCCGCGTGGTCCGCGGCCGCCCGACTCATCGTCTCGCGATCGACATAGGTACGGATATCCAAGGTCGATTACCGGTGCGGCAGATGCGCGCGCCTCACTTCGCCAGCCGCGGCGCCGTTCGCGACGGGCCGGTGCGGCTCATCTCGGCGCCGGTGGTCGTCACGTAGTACTTCGCCAGCATGTTCGGCCGCTCCCAGGCGGGCAGCCGCTGACGATCCTCGAGATACGCGAGGAAGTTGGCCGTCACCTGCGCGAAGTGCGCCTCGTGGCCGACCCGGAACGCGTCGGGAATCGCGATGTGGATCTCGGCGCCGCGATTCTCGACGGCGACGCCGGGGTACGTCGGCTGAAGGGCCGCGACCCGTGCGGTGACAGCGGCCAGCACCGCCGCCTTGGCGTCCGCGGCCGGGATCACGTACAGCTCGGGCCGGAAGCGATCAGCCGCACCCTGCCGCACGTCCACTCGCGCCCGTGTGCCGCGATAGAACGCGAAGTGGGTGTCGCCCGAGCCGGCCGGCGGCTCCCAATCCCAGATCACGTTGAGCGTCGTGTGCACGCCCTTGAGCGCATACGAGACCAGCGTGTTGCAGTAGTATTCCAGCGAACCGCCCTTCACTGCGCCGGACAGACTGTCCGGAAAGCGCGGCTCACGTGTCACCCGCTGGAACTGGTCCGGCGAAATCATCGTCGGCCACCGGTATGCCGACAGGACCCGCACGTCCGCGCGGTAATCGATCGCCTTCTCCGGGAACAGCGTCCACTGTACGAGGTCGACGAGGTGCGTCCCGATGTCGTTCAGCCCCTCGCCCTGCTCGTTCGTGTCGAAGAACCACGCTGGCCGGATGTTCGGCGCGCCCGACACCACCTTCATCAGGTAGTGGACGCTCTCCATGTAGACACCCGGCTCCTCGGGCGTCCCGGGCACGACGGCGCCGAACACGGCGGGATCGTTGACGAGCGCCCGCTGCAGGATCGAGGTGATCTCGAAGCGCTCGGTCATGATGTCGTAGGCCACCACGCCGCGGCGGTCGGCATCGGCCAGCGTCGATTCGAGGGTCGGCAGGTCCGTCGTCTTCAGGATCCACGGCTTGTCGCCGAGCACGTTGAGGCCCGCCCCGACGGAGGCGGCGATCCGATCGATCTTGCCGCGATTGCGCCCCGAGAAGACCACCACGTTGCCCGGGTGCTCGCGCAGCATGCGCTCGAAGTAATCGCCGCTGGTGTGGACCTCGACGTCCCAGGAGGTCGGTTTTTCGGGGCGGCGGTTGTAGGCCGAGATTCGCGCCAGGTGCTCGAAGAGATCCGGCCCCAGCGGCGCGTACACATCGACCCGGCTGGCCACGCCCGGGTACATCTCCTTCTGCACGAGCGCCGCGTGGAAGTGTCCGGGGTCGAGCGTCATCAAACGTACCTGAGCCATCGGACGACCGACCTCCTGCGCGGCGAGCAGCGATCCCAGCGCCGCCGCAACAAGGACGAACGCGAGCAGCCGGGAGTACATCGCCATCGCTCCTCCGATTTCAGCCTCGAGCCGCCTGAGGCCGAGCCAGTACCAACCGGCCGACCGAGGGCGCCCAGGCTCGACATGGCGCATCTTACAGCCTGCTATGCTTGCGGTGATCCGCCCCCATGCCACGATTCCGTCTTTCCCGTGCGCTCGCCGTGGCGCTGGCCCTAGCGGCGGCGACGCTCGCGATCCTCGCGAGCAACGGACACCCGCGTCCTGCACTGATCGCGGAGCCGGTCGCGCACCTCGTGACCTCGCCAGCCGGCGCATCCGGCGCGAGACGCGCGGTCGCGGGCGGCGCGCAGCCGGCGCGGGCCGGCGGCGTGAAGGATCTGTCTCCTGGGAGCGCCCGCACGGACCAGCGCCGATTTGGCGGTTTCGGCGGACGTGAATCGATCGTCTCCGAGCCGCTGCCGAACATCCCCTACGACGGGCGGTTCACCTTCGTCCGCGTCAACTACGAGACCTCACCCGGCGGCTACTGGTATCGCGGTCTCCCGGCTTGGGCACACGGGTACCCCGTCGCTGAGCGGAACCTGATGCGGATCATGAACGAGATCAGCTTCCTCCACGCGCACGACGACGCGGTCAACACGATGTCACTGGACGATCCGAGGCTGTTCGAGTATCCCGTCGCCTACATCATCGAGGTGAGCTGGTGGACCATGACCGACCGCCAGGGCGAGCGGCTGCGCGAGTACATCAAGAAGGGAGGCTTCGTCATCATCGACGACTTCAAGGCGGAGGGGGATTTCGGCAGCGCCGGGTGGGCGCCGTTCGAAGCCAACATGCAGCGCGTCCTGCCGGGCGCCAAGTTCGTGGAGATGCAGGCGTCACATCCGATCTTTCACTCCTTCTTCGAGCTGAACTCGCTCGAGCACTTTCCGCAAGCCTACAACGCCGGGCCGCCGAGCTTCTTGGGATTGTTCGAGGACAACGACCCCACCAAGCGCCTCGAGATGATCGTCAACTACAACACCGACATCTCGCAGTATTGGGAGTGGTCCGGCCAGGGCATCCGGCCGATCGACGACACCAATGAAGCCTACAAGCTCGGCGTGAACTACATCATCTACGGCTTGACCCACTGACCGGCGCGATCCTGCACCTCCAGCGCCCGACGTCAAGGCGGTCGCGAGCGTAGATCGATGCGCCCGCACGGGTCGGGCGAAACCGATCGCTCGCGACCGCCCCTTGGTCCTGCAAACTACGCCGGCGCGACGCTGAGAACCCACGCCAGCGTGTGGGCGCATCGAGTGGCGGTGATCAGGCGACGCCGGGTCCCTTGTAAGCCGTCTTGCGCTCGGCGACGTGGTCCATCTCGGCCGGCGAGATCAGCGGCAGCGTGACGCAGCGGGCAGCGCCCGACGCGCTCACGGTCAAGCTGACCGCGGCGGCGGCGAGCGCATCCGGCACGTCGGCAATCACGATCGCGTCGGTCTCGCCCATCGTGAAATAGAAGGCCTCGAGCGTGCCGCCCAGACTCTCCAGGGCCATCCGGATGACATGCTCACGCTTCGTACCGCCATCGCTCCGGAGTCCCTTCGCGCCGTCTGACGTGTAAACCACGTTCACCAGAAACTTGGGCATCGCTCTCTCCTTGAAGTTGGACACGCGGCCGACGCCGCACATGTCTAGTCTAGCTCATCATTATTACGGGTGGGTTCACGGACTGGTAAGAACCGTGATTCCGGCGCGCGCCACTCCGATTTCGGGCCTACCGCCATTCCGGTGAGTAATCGCGACGCCGCATCCGCTCTTCGACGACCAGGCTGAACGAGAAGAAGGCGATGACCTGCAGGAGGCCGATGAACGCATAGATTGCGAAGCGTGTGAACGCGCTCGGCACCGGGAAGCAGGGAATGCCGGCATCGAGGCACTCGGTGGTGATCTTGTCGATCTCCGCGTACTCGCGCAGGATGAGGCCGATCGAGGTGGCAAAGATGATCGCGGTCGCGAAGATGTTGCCGAGCGTCATCCGCCGCTTGCGCCAGAACGGGAACGCGACGATCAATCCGACCAGTGGCGGCACGATCGCCGCCAGGATGATGTAGCGCCAGTTCAGGTGATTCATCGTCCGCCCCCCTTTCGCGCCGGAACAGCAGCGGGGCGGTTGGCCAGCAGGTCGGCGATTTCCGCGGCGGTCAGACGGCGCGTTTCGACGCGCGCGCCCGGAAGCGTGAAGGCGGCACCGGCGTCATGGAACACCACCGGTCCCGCGGCCATCGAGAGCGCGGTGGCGAGATCTCCGGCCCGGCGCAGGCCCGGAATGTAGAGACGCGCGAGGAAGTCATCGTCGCTGGAGGGATCGAAGTCGCCGATGTCGAGAATGGCGCGGGACAGCGGCGTCATCGCGCTGGCGAGCAGGCCGGCCAGGCCGTACTCCCGGGTGGCGACGAGGATCGCGCCCGGTGCCGCCTGCGCGGCCGTGACGATGTCGGCGACCTGCTGGGCGGCAGCGGTGCGGTTGTAGGTCTCGAAGTGGCGGACCTTGGCCGCCGCGGCGCTGTCGTAGGGTGTGAAGGTCACGTGCCGCACCTGAAGTCCGCGCTGGGTCGCGCGGCGTTCGAGCTCGGGATCGGATCCGGCCAGGAGCACCGTTCGATTCGCGATGGAGCCGCCTGCGGCAGGGGGACTGACAGGGGCAAAGCCTAGCGCGTGGCGCAGCGCCGACTGGAGGGCCGCGGGATCGGCGGTGACCATCTGCCGCTTCGCGGCCGCTATCCAGTTCTCCGTCAGTTGCGCCGCGGTGACGGCACTGGCCGGGAGCGGGCGCTGATGAAAGACCAGCAAATCGGGGAGCGGGTCGACAGTGAAGGACCGTTCGGGACGCTTCATGTCGGCCGGCGCGTGCTGGAGCCAGCGCGCCATCCATGCGTAGACCGCCTCGCGGCTGTCGCGATTGTAGTTGTGCGGCGCGTCGAACTGGACCGCCTCGACCCGCGTGCCGGCGTCGAAGAGTCCGTAGATGCGGCGCATCGCCGGATACTCCTCCTTGAGCGTCGCCCGGGTCCAGTCACCGGTCGCGGAAACCATCAGCAGCGGCCGGGGCGCGATGGTCCCGGCGATTTCGACATTGGTGGCATCCAGCCGCAGACCGGGAAGGTTCTCGCACAGGCAGCCACCCTGCATCTGCAGCGAGATCATGTTCACCGGCGCCGCCACCTGGATGCGCCGGTCGACCGCAGCGACCAGGAAGGTCTGCGTCCCGCCGCCCGACTCGCCGGTCGCGCCGATCGCGTCGCGGCGCACCTCGGGCAGCGTCTCGAGAAAGTCGATGGAGCGGATGCTGTTCCACAGCTGTAGGCCGCCGAGGCTCAGCCCCCAGAGGCGCTCGCGCCGGCCATCGAAGGTATGCGGCAGCTGGCGGCTGTCGTTGTAGCCGATCGCGTCATACGTGAACACCACGAATCCCTGGCGTGCCAGGTTGATCGCGCGTCCGGGGACCGAGTTGATGTCGGTGTTCTCGAGACGTCCGTAGGCCCAGTGGCCGTGCGGCGACAGGATTGCCGGGAATGGACCAGCGCCGATCGGGCGATACAGATTGCCGGTGACGAAGAACCCCGGCAGGCTCTCGAAGTAGACCTTCGCGACCCGATAGTCGTCGTGGACGATCTCGGCGAAGATCTCGGGACCGAGCGGCGTCTTTTCCGGCAGCGGCAGCAGGCCGGCGGAGGCGAGCACGTGCTCGCGCAGCCAGCCGGCACGCGCGTCCCACGCTGCCTTCGACGTCACCGCCGGCGGCGCGAAGTGGTCGTCGAGCGTCCGATATTGCGCCGACGGCACGGCCGCCGTGAGCGTCACGCCAAGCACCGTTAGCCGCCATCCCCGCATGCCGTGGCCCATGACTCACCAGTCTACGCTGGTCGGCGCTTCCCGCCCGCCCGTCCGGCGTTCAGGTCGCGCGTCACGATGTCGCCGGTCAGCGCATGCCGGACGATCGCGGCGCCGTGCTAGCATCCCGCGCATGGCCAAGAAACAGATCGCTAGGAGAGCGGCCGCCACACGCCCGGGCGCTCGTGCGCGCAAGGCGGCGCCGCGACGAAAGGCAACCGCCCGGCCGTCGCCGCGGCGCGCCGCGGCGAAGACCACGGCGAAGAAGCGCGTCGCGAAGAAGCGGCCCGCGAACCGGAGCAAGGCGCCGGCGGTGCTGTTCGCGCCGGTTGCGGGTGCGGAGCGCCGCGAGGTCGGCCACGTGCGCCTGGAAGTGGGCCGGGCCGGGGACGCACGGGTCAAGCGGATGATCTATCAGCCGGGCTTCCGCTGGTCGATCGACATGAGACCGGCGGTCGGCACCGACCTGTGCATGCACGCGCACGTCGGCTTCCTGGTGTCCGGTGAGATCCACATCGAGTACGCGGATGGCTGCGTGATCGAACACCGCGCGCCGCAGATCGTGGCGATCGAGCCTGGCCACGACGGGTGGGTCGTCGGCAACGAGCCGGTCGTGCTGATCGAGTTCGACTTCGAGCGGGACACGATCGAGCGCCTCGGCATGCCCGACGCGCATCGCCACGCGTAGCCGCGAGACGTCCCCGCCGCTCCCCGGCGAGGCTGGTGGCGCGCCGTTGTGCGCGCTTCATCAGCCTACGACCGACGACGGTCGTTCAAGCGAGCGCGATCGAGCGAGCTAACCGCGCGGCGTGACCACGTTGGGAATGCGCGCCCCGACCGGCGGCAGCGCGGGAAAGTCAGTGTAGGGCGTGGTCTGGTACCAATAGGCCGCGGAGAAGAAGTTGTCGCCGCGATCGTTGGCGTGCCCGTGCTCCATCGTGTGTTTGAGGTAGCGCTGGAAGGTCACCGGATTGTCGCCGTGCCACCGGTAGCAGCAATAGCGGCCGCCGGTCCGCTCCGCCGCGGCGATGAGCGGGGCGCCATACATCGCGTGGCCGAAGGGCACGGCACCGTCCCGGCCGCCGAAGTCCCAGCTGCCCAGGAAGTAGTCCTCGCTCCCGGTGCCGACGATCGCCGGGGCGGCCTCGTCGTCCACGAAGATCATCTCGTCCCCTTCACCCCACCAGCCGTTGGCGTTCTGGAGCACGCCGAGCGTGACACCCATCAGGTGTCCGCGCCCACGCGTCTCGACGTAGACGTAGTTCTGCGCGCCTGTCGGATTCAGGAGCGGCGCCGTGCCGGTGACCGGCGTGGCCGGCGCGCTCTGGCGGTACTGCGCGTGGAAGTAGAGCGTGTCGTCGGGCAGCCGCGGGACGGTCATGTAGTCGATGTTGGAGTAGAAGGCGCCCACCTCCTCCTTGCCCTCGTTGGTGACGGTGAAGCGCGCCGACTGCCGGTAGGGCATCACGAAGTAGCAGTTCAAGCTCTGGCCCGGTGAGCAGGCCAGGTAGGCGGACTGGTAGACCTGATACGACCCGAGGTTCAAGCCGAAGAAGTCGCCGATCGGCACCTCGATGCTCGGCTTGGCGTTGCCGTCCCAGTAGCCGCGCAGGACGATTTCCTTCAGATGATCGCTGCTACGCGCGGCGATCGTGAACCAGATGTGGGTGATCACGCCGGGACCGGTGGCGTTGAACACCTCCTGCGTGGCGCCGGCCGCCACCGTCCAGCGATCGCGATTGCCACCGGTTCGATCGAAGCTCGATTGCTTCAGCGACCGATGCGTCATCGCTCGCGCGTAGGGCGGCAGGAAGCCGAACTCCCCGGCCGGCGCCTGCGCCTCGACGGCGCGCGGCGGCAGGCCGGCCATCGCGCCGGCAGCCAGGACACCCTGAAGAAAGCCACGGCGAGGCTTGGGACTGCTGCTCATCCTCTGTGCTCCTGACTGAATTCCGGGACTGGATGACGGCGGCTTACGCGGTCGGGGCAAAGCGCTCGCGTGAGCGCTCGCGCGCCCGGCGGGCTTCTTCTTCACGATTGCGCGGCGGCGCAGCCGTCTTCAACCCGTCGATGAGTCGATGCGCCGCGGCCGTCACCTCCTCGACCGCTTGCGCGAACACCGCTTCGTTCGTTTTCGACGGCTTCGCCGTCCCGCTCAATTTCCGCACGAACTGCAGGGCCGACGCGCGAATCTCGTCGTCGGTCGCCGGCGGTGCGAAGTTCGCCAGCGTCTTGATGTTCCGGCACATGGGGTCTCTCCGTGTCGCCGCACTGATCGCGGCGGGGTCCGGCCAGGTTGTCGCTCGGGTTGTCAGCTGCTTGCTGATCCGGCCGGCATACAAAACGTCTCACCAACCCACTGGCTGGCCTTTGAGCTGTTCATCGAGCCAGGCCTTGAGCGGCGCGAAGTAGTCGAGGATCGCCGAGGCGTCCATCTCCTTCGAGCCGGTGAGGGCGTTGAGCGCCTCCGGCCACGGCTTCGACTGCCCCATCGCGAGCATCGCATTCAACCGTTTGCCCGCTTCCTCGCTCTCGTAAATCGAGCAGCGGTGGAGCGGCTGAGTGCAGCCCGCGGCCTGGGCCAGCGCGCGATGGAACTGGAACTGGAGGATGTCCGCGAGGAAGTAGCGCGAGTACGGGGTGTTGTCCGGGACGTGATACTTCGCGCCGGGATCGAAGAACTCCTCGCCGCGCGGGCTCGGCGGGGCGATGCCCTGATACTTCAGCCGGAGCGCCCACCACTCGGCGTTGTACTGGTCCGGCTTGATGGCGCCGGAGAACACCTTCCAGCGCCACTGATCAATCAGTAAGCCGAACGGCAGGAACGCGACCTTCTCGAGCGCGCGCGTCATGAGCAGGCCGATGTCGCGGGAGGCGTCCGGGGCGGCTTTCAGCAGACCGATGCGAACCAGGTACTCCGGCGTGACGGACAGCGCGATCGTGTCGCCGATCGCTTCATGGAAGCCGTCGTTGGCACTGTCGCGGAAGATGACCGGCAGATCCTTGTAGGCGCGCTGGTAGAAGTTGTGCCCGAGCTCGTGGTGGATGGTCGAAAAATCCTCGGCGGTCTGCTCGATGCACATCTTGATGCGCACGTCGGTGGCGGCGTCGATGTCCCAGGCGCTGGCGTGGCACACCACGTCGCGATCGCGTGGCCGGACGAAGAGCGACCGCGACCAGAACGTCGGCGGCAGCGGCGCGAAGCCCAAAGAGGTGTAGAACCGCTCGCCGATCCGGACCATGTCGAGCGGCGAGACCGGCTTGTGCTTGAGGATGTCGGTCAGCGAGAACCCGGCGTCGGCGTTGGCCGGCGCGACCAGCGGGTAGATGTTCGACCAGTCCTGAGCCCAGATGTTCCCCAGCAGGTGCGCCGGAATCGGCCCTTTCTCCGGCACCACGTCGCCGTATTTCTGCCGCAGCTTCATCCGCACGAACGCGTGGAGCTCGAGATAGAGCGGCTGGACCTGCGCCCACAGCCGGTCGAGCTCGGTCGCGAACGCGTCGGGCGGCATGTCGTACCTCGCCCGCCACATCGCCCCCGTATCCGCAAACCCGAGCTCCTTGGCACCGGCATTGGACAGCTCGGCGAACCGCACATAGTCCGTCCTCATCGGCGGCGAGATCGTGTGCCAGCCCTCCCACTCCCGGCGCAGCTCGGGCTCGTTGCGCGACGTCGCCATCACGCGCGTCACATCATCGATGTTGTGGCACACGTCCGGCTTCGCCGGATCGAGGCACCAGCGGCCCTTGCCATACGTGCCGCGCATCTTCGAGACGATGCGGGTCAGCTCTTCGGACGCTTTGGGATCGGACGGCGTGGCGAGGACGAG
This sequence comes from uncultured Acidobacteriota bacterium, assembly GCA_963816725.1. Lineage (GTDB taxonomy): Bacteria > Acidobacteriota > Vicinamibacteria > Vicinamibacterales > 2-12-FULL-66-21 > CAVSUB01. Next base: position 120,100 of record CAWFMC010000004.1, read on the forward strand.
CGAAACCTTGAGGAGATCCAGCTGCCGCCGCAGATCGGCCGGTACGTCGACCTTGTCGAACCGGACCGCCTCCTTGGCGTACTTCGCGGCGGCATCGGCGAGGGCTTGCGTGGCACGTGAATCGAGCGCCTCGGTGTCATCGGTGATGAAGTTCTGCGCGACCCAGCCGGCTTGCGAGGCCGCGATGCCCAGCTTCAAGAGGGAGTCGTTGGCTCCGGTCAGGAAGGTCCGCACGTGGTCCGCGGTCGGCGCCGACGACGGATTGGGCGGCCCGCCCGGCGCGCTGACTTTCGAGCAGCTCGCACTCAGCAGGGCGAGCAGCACCAGCGTGGACGGCAGTCCCGGGCACCGCGAACGTCTCGTTCTCATGCGGTCATTGTACCGATGACCAGAAGGGTACGAGTGACTCGTCAACTGCAACCCGACCCAGGCGGTCAGCGGCGAGCGGACACCGTCGCCATCAGCCAGAGCATTGCGGAGCCGACGGCGAGCACCACGGCCCAGATCTGGAGTCCCCGCGACGGCTGATCAGGTCGTGAGGCCGCGACGCACTGGGCGACTGCGAGGAGCAGCAAGGTCAGGCCCGACCAGGGATGACTCGGTGGCCAGTGTCCGGCACGCAGTGCGATCGCATAGCCCGCCACGACGACGGCGAGCATGAACACCCCGGATAGCCAGAGCAGCGACGATGATGCTGGCGTTGACATGCTTTGCAATAGAAAGTATATTGCGTCGACAATGAGGAGCGCCCCGATGTCTGCGTCCTACTTCAAGCTTCCCAGCGCCATCGCACCCGTGGCCATGTCACTCGCCGCCCTGAGCCTCGTGCTCGGTCACGTGGCGCTGTTCGGCATCGTACACGAGACCGACGAAGGGACGGCCGCGCACATCTATCAGTTGCTGATGGCTGGCCAGGTTCCTGTCATCGGGTACTTCGTGCTGCGGTATGTTCCCCGGCAACCGGCCCGAGCCGTCTGGGTGGTGGTCGCGCAGGTCGCCGCGGCAGCGATGGCGTTCGGCGCCCTCTACTGGATGGAATCGCAGTAGCGCCCGCTACTCCGGCGCGGCGCCGCTCTCGACCGGCAGCCCGGCCCCTTCCCATGCCGCAATCCCGCCGGCCAACTCGCTGACGTCGCTGAAGCCCCGCGACTGCAGCACGCTGGCGGCAATCGACGACCGGTATCCTCCCGCGCAGTAGACGAGCAGCGGACGCCCCGCGGGCAAGGCGTCCAGTTGCTCGATCAAGCGACTGAGAGGCACTGCCAGGCTTCCGGCGATCCGCTTCTGTTCACGCTCGTCCGGCCCCCTGACGTCGATCGCCACCGTCGCGGCACTGCCGTCGAGGGCCAAACGCGCCGCGGCCACGCGCGCGCCGAGACGCTCGGTCGCAACCGTGAGATCAGCGCGCGACTGGACGCTCTCGAGCCCGCCGTGCAGGTAGCCGTCGACGTGATCGAAGCCGATGCGTCCCAACCGTGTCGCGGCCTCGCTCTCGCGTCCGGGCTCCGCGACGATCACGATCGGCAATGCGTGATCGAGAATCGTCCCGGCCCAGGTCGCGAACTGCCCCTCGAGTCCAACGTTGATGCTGCCGGCCAGATGTACGGCGGCGAACTCCGCCGGATCCCGGACATCGAGGATTTGCGCGCCGGCGCTTTGCAGCGCGAGCAGGCGATCGAGCGTGATCGGATTCACCACGCGGGCCAGCGCCTCGTCGAGGGTCGGCCGCTCCCGGCTGTTCAGCATCGCGTCGTAAGTGAAATACGGCGGCGCGTCCGGCTGGTCGGCTGTCACCATCCCGATGAATGCCGCCCGGCTCATGGGCTGCAGGGCATAATTCGAGCGGCGCTGCTCGCCGATGGTCGAAAACGTCTCCTTGCTCAGAGCCTTGCCGCACAGAGAGCCCGCGCCGTGGGCGGGGTAAACCAGGGTCTCGTCGGGCAGCGGCAGCAGCTTGTCGTGGACCGAGTCGAACAGACGGCCGGCTAGCTCGGTCGCCGACCAACCCAGCGCGACGCGCAGATCCGGACGGCCGACGTCGCCGACGAAGAGCGTGTCGCCGGTCAGCACGGCGTGAGGAATCGTGTCGCTGCGTTCGAGGTCGTAGACGAGGATCGAAATCGATTCGGCGGTATGCCCGGGCGTCTCGAGCGCGGTCAGGCGGAGACGGCCGAACGCGACACGATCCTGATCGTGCAGCGGCGTGAAGGCATACTCCGCTTTGGCCGCGGCGCCCAGATAGATCGTGGCGCCGGTCCGCTCGCGCAGTTCGAGGTGCCCGGCGACGAAATCGGCGTGGAAATGGGTCAGGAACACGTGCGCGATGCGTAGGCGGTGCGCCTCCGCGTAGGCCACGTATTCGCCGATGTCACGCTGGGGGTCGACGACCGCCGCGATCCCCGACGTCGGGTCGCCGATGATGTATGAGGCGTGCGCGAGACAATTCAGGTAGAACTGTTTGAACAGCATGAGCCCGCGGGATCACGAAGCATTGCGGCGGCCAGGAAACTGGCGGCGAACGGTCACATTATGGCCGACTCGCCCGATGGAGGCCTGATCCGTGCAGATCATCAGGCTGCCGCGCGCTAGTTACCCAGCGGCCAGGCGGACAAAGCCTGTCGCAGTGATGACCTCGCCTGACCCCGGCGCGACCGGCCGGCGATGGATCGTTGCGTCCGAGCTCCCATGGATAGCGCTGGTGGCGGCCGTCTTCGCGCTGACCCTCGCGGCGTCCTGGCATCGCTGGTCGGACCCGATCGTCGACGTTGGCCGCGAGATGAATCAGCCGCTGCGGCTGCTCGAGGGTGAGCAGCTGTATTCCGACGTCCGGCACATCTACGGACCGCTGTCGCCCTTTGTTCACGCCGCGATGTATCGCGTGCTCGGTCCGTCGCTTTCCTGGCTGTATGCCGATGGCATCGTCACCGCAATGGTGGTGCTGGCGCTGGTGTATGGGCTCGGACGCCAGCTGATGTCCCCCGCCGCGTCCGCCGCGGCGACCCTGAACGTCGTGGCCTTGTGCGTGTTCAAGCCGGCCGGGAACTACATCCTTCCCTATTCGTACAACTCGCTGCACGGCGCCACGATCGGACTCGTCACGTTGACGTTATTGACGCGCGCCGTGGGCCATCCGCGAGCTCGTGACGATCCACGCCGCCAGCACCGGGCGTTCCTGACTGCCGGCGTGCTGGCCGGACTGGCCCTGCTCGCCAAGACCGAGATGGGCCTGGCCGCAACGGTCGCCGGCCTCGCCGCGGCGGCGAGCCTCGGCTACCCCGATAGACGCCAGATCGCCAGGCTGGCGGCGATGTTCCTGGTGCCCGCGTTGGTCGTCGCGCTCGTGCCGTACAGCGTGCTGGTGTGGCGGGTCGGATGGACGCCGGTCCTGATCGACAGCTGGCTCCTGCTGTATAGCATGCCGCCGGAGATCGCCTACTTCAACGGGCAGATCTCGGGCCTTGGGAACCCGATTCGATCGCTCACGCGGATGGGCATCGCGGCCGCCAAGCTCGGGATCATCGCGTGCTTCATCGCAGCCCTCAGCACGCTCATCGTCTCGATCCGCCGCGGCCGGCGGGGCGCCGCGGCCAACCCGTCCCAGACCTCTACGCGGTGGCTCGCTGGCGCACTCGCCGGTCTGGCCCTCCTGTACATGACGACGGGGCCCGATGCCGACAAAGGCCCGTTCCTCGCGGTGCCCCCGGTGCTGCTGGTGCTGCTAGTGACCTCCGCGTTGCGCCTCAAGCGGCAGTGGCAGCCGCGCACTGCCACCATCGTCGTCATGAGCGCTTACGCGCTGGCGAGCCTCGGACGCATCGTGCTCCACGTTCGCAGCGGCGGCGCGTATGCGTCGTACCTGCTGCCGTCGTCGATCGTCCTGTTCACATACGTGTGGGTCGGCCCGTTCGCCGAGTGGCTGAGGGACCCGCCGGTCGCACGGGTGGCGCGCCAGGTCGCCCTGACGCTGATCATCGTGGCCGGCGTCGCGAACGCCGCCGTGCTCTCGTTCCGCTATCAGCGCCGCAACACCATCGCCGTCGAGACGCCGCGGGGCGCGATGACAGTGCCCGCCGACATGGGGGTGGCGATCAACGAAGCGCTCACCTTCATCGAGCAGCGCACTCGCCCCGGCGATCCGATTGCCGTGGTGCCGGAAGGCACCGCTATCACGTTCCTCAGCGGACGACGGAATCCTCTGCGCGAGGAGATCGTGACGCCGGGGTATCTGGATGCGGACGGCGAGGCGCGCGCCATCAGGCAGCTGGAGGCGTCGCGCACCGCCCTGATCCTGATCCCGAATCGTCCGACCCGTGAGTTCGGGCCCGACGTGTTCGGCCGGGACTACAACCAACGCCTGATGCAGTGGATCGAGCAGCGATATACGGTGTGCGGGATCTTCGGACCGGTGAAGGATGCCGCGCTGGCGATCGGCAGCAAGCCGTTCTTCCTGCGCGCCTACTGCGCGAACGACATCGACCAGCGTTAGGCGCAGCGGAACGCGTCAGTGAGCCGATGCCCTGCCGCCGCCGGCCGCCCGGGCAATTGCCCCGCACAGGCCGCCGATGACACCGAGCAGCGTCCCTGGCAAGATGATCAGCATTGGCAACACGACGGCTTCATCGAGCCCACCGCTCCCGGCGATCGCCTGAATCGTCTGGGGATCGTGCCGGAACGCATAGAGCAGGGCGACGCCGGTGATCGTCGTCACCGCGCCGAGCAGCCCGGTAATCGATGCGGCAACGGGACCGTTGAGCCATGACCCCGAGCGCCAGGCCGCGGCCGCTCCCGCACTCACGAATATCAGCGCGCCCACCAGTGTCGAGACGGACGACCGCAAGTGGAAGTCTGTGGTCGGCTCGAACCAGTCGAATGCGGTGCGGATGACGAACGCCGCACTCAGCAGGACCGCCCACGGCACCTGAGCCCGCCAGCCACTCATGCCTTCCGTCCCTTCGCGCCGGGTGGCGCCGCGATCATTTCGACGGCTTTGACGATGCGACGGGCGCGGGTGTCCGCGGCTTTTGCGCCTTCGATGGCTTCGACGTGCTCGCGCTGGTGCGTGTAGCTGAGGGCTTTCCAGCGCGCGGTGGCCCCCGGTGTCGCCCGCAGTGCCTTCTTCAGGTCCGCCGGCGGTGTCACGACCCGCGGTTCGGTATCGAGCTCGAGCCGGACTTCGACCGTCTCGTCTCCCTGGAGCCCCGCCGCCTCGCGATGACTTCGCCTCAACGGGATGAACGGCGGCCCGCCCATCGCGGCGATGGTGCTCCGATAGGTATAGCCGTTGAGCGTGACCTTGACCGGCGCCCGCACCCGGCCGAAGGTGTCCTTCGGGTCGAACGGCACGGGGATGGCGTGGAGCTGGAGGGTCGTCGTGTACGTCTTCCCGGGCATGATCGTTGAGGCCTCCGACTAGGACCAGTCTCCCAGGAGCCGGCGAACCAGCACGAGCTGCCCCACATGGTAAGAGGAGTGATCCGCGACCAGCAGCAACTCGCGTAGGTAGGTCTGCCCTGTGCCGTGAGGGATCTTCGCCGCCAGATCGACGCTCGTGTCGGCGGCCAGTGCCTGCAGCTTCTCCCGATCGTCGAGAAACTGCCGGATGCTGCCGTCCCAAGCCTCGGCCGATGGCGGCTGAGGCGAGGACGGCCAGTACTCGCGCGGCCACTCCATCTCCTGGTAGTCGGCGTTGACGCAGAAGTCCAGGATGTCGTGCTGCGTGATGCGCAGGTGCTCGAGGAGTTGCCAGGGTGAGTACGGCAAGCGGTCCGGCGCCAGGCCGCGGTGAGCGGGCGACAGGTCCTTCACTGCCGCCTCGAAGCCGGCGTGTGCATCCTCCCACGCCAGCAGCCGGCGCACGTGGTCACGAAGCGCTGTGTCGATGCTCATGTCGGGCTGTTCGAAATGGCAAGGCAAACGAGCGTTCTCACGTCTTGATCTTCCCCTTGTTGCGGTCCAGCCAGGTATCCAGGGTCTGCATCTCGGGATTCAACGAGCGGCCGAAGCCCAGGTCGCGGGCGCCGCAGTAGTACTCGTTGAAATCCCGCTTGAACTGGAACATGTTGCCGAGGTCGTCCGAGCCGGGGAACCCGAAGCTCCGGTAGACGTCGGGCGGCACGTTGTTATACCGCGTCTGGCGCCCCAGCGCGCGGGTGAACGACGCCGCCATTTCGGTTCCGGTCGGGTGCCCGCCGGCAATTCCGACGGTCTTGCCGACGAACTCCTCACGCCGCTTCAGCAGCGCATACGCGCACTTGCCGATGTCCTCGACCGCGATGCCGGGCAGCTTCGCGTCGTCGAGCGGGAACGTCAGCTCGAGCACGCCGTCCGCGCCCGCCTTTGGTCCGAGCCCGAAGTAGATGAAGTTCTCCCAGTAGAAGGACGTCAGCATGAACGTCGTCGGCACGCCGAGCTCGCGGAAGAACCCGTCGGCCTCCCCCTTGGTGTCGAAGTGCGGCACTTTGTACTTGCCCATCAATGTCGGCATGCGCTGGTCGTCGACGGGCACCCAGCGGCGCGTATCCTCGAGCGTCGACCACACGGTGTGAGCGACGCCGGCCGACTTCGCCGCCTCGGCCAGCGCCCGCGCCTGCGCGATCTCGCGCTCGGGCGAGAAGTGTTCCCAGTAGTTGGTGACACAGAAGGCGGCGTCGGCGCCGTCGAAGGCGGCCTTCATCGTCTCGCCGCGGTCGGAGTCGCCAGTGACGACCTCCGCGCCGGCGGACGCCAGCGCCTGGGCCTGCGGCGAATCCGGTTTGCGCGTGATCGCGCGAACCGTGAAGGGCCCGTCCGGGTCCGCCATAATTGCGCGTACAACGGCTCCGCCCTGCGCGCCTGTCGCGCCCACTACTGCGATCGTCTTCTTTGTCGGCATCTCAGTCCTGTTCTTCGGTGTATGGGGCGCACAGGCCGGTGACCTTGCGAAGTGTCGCGGGTTGGTGACTTGTCTATGCCCCGCTCGCTCGAAACCTCACGCCCTTGGCCAGGCCCCGGAAGGCTACGCTGTGGTCGGCAACCGGCAGCTTGAGCGTTCGCCCTATTCTAGAACAGACCGCGGGGCCGGCCCCGCGAGCACGCGCAGCATTGGTGATCGTCCCGGCCCGGAACCAGGCGTCGAGTGCGGAACGAAGGCGAACGGGAGCGGCCAAACGTACGCCCGGCTGGCGTCGAGCCAACGGCGGAGTTGCAGGCCGCTGAAAAAGGGCGGCCTGATGTGAAATGGCAAATGGCAGATGGCAGATGTGAAAACACTGCGGTTTTGCCATCTTCCATCTGACATCCGCCATTCAGGATGCGTTTTTCAGCATCCTGTTTTAGAGTGTCGGCTCGGCGGATCAGCGATGCCGGCACGTGGCACAACCGGTCGACCTCGTCGCGCATCCGTACCGATCTGTTTTATCTTCTCTCGGACGCATAGCGGCGAGGCGGGTGTCACCGCGCCGGCCCTCCACACCTGATCCGAAGTGTGCCGGTCGAGTCCTGGACTCGCTTGGTGCATGGCCGCCGGCGCGATCACGCCGCACGTCCCGAGTCGATGAACCGGAAAACTTCGACCTCCGTATTACGTGCACGACGCCATGAACAGATTCCTGAAGATCGGCGGATGGGTCCTTGCGGTCGCGGTCATGCTGGCAGCCACGGGCGTGGGGGGCGCGCGGCTCATCGCGGGACGCAGATACAACCGGCAGTGGACGACGCATCAGGTATCGTTCCCCATTCCATTTCCGCTGAGCGAGGCGGAGCTCGAGACGCTGCGCAGCCAGCGGCTGGCGGCGGGCGCATCGCCGTCCGATCCGCTGGCCGGCATCGACGTGAAGGCCGAGGCACTGGCGCATGCCATCGCTCGTGGAGAGCATCTCGTCAAGACCCGGCTCAACTGCCATGGATGTCACGGTGCCGACCTTGGCGGGCAGGTGTTGATCAACCAGACGCTCGTCGGCTACTGGGCGTCGCCGAACCTGACCAGCGGGGCTGGCGGGGTCACGTCCGGCTTCTCGGCCGCTGACTGGGACCGCGCCATCCGGCACGGCGTCAGGCACACCGGCCAGTCGTCGTCCATGCCCTCGCTCGAGTTCGTCAATCTCTCCGATCACGAGGTGTCGGACGTGGTTGCTTACGTCCGCAGCCGCCCGGCGGTCGACCGTGCCGCGAAGCCGGTCGGCATCGGACCGCTGTTCTCGTTCGTCGTGGCCTTCGATTCGAAGGCCTTGCCGGCGTTTACGATCGATCACGACCGCCCGCACCCGGCGGAGCCGCCGGTCGAGACCGCCAGCGCGGAGCTCGGCGCGCACCTCGCGCAGGTCTGCCGCGGCTGCCACGGCCCGACCCTCTCCGGCGGCAAGGTCGCGGCCGATCCGAACATGCCGATCGTGGCTAACCTCACACCGCACGAGACCGGGCTGCGCGGCTGGACCGAGGCCGACTTCATGCGGGCTCTGCGCGAAGGCAAACGCAAGGACGGCACCGACATCCTCACCGCGATGCCCTGGAAGGCCTACGGACAGATGAAGGACGTCGAGCTCAAGGCCCTGTGGGCTTATCTCCAGACCGTCCCGCCGCTGTCGAAAGGCAATCACTAGACAAGTCTCGTCGTATGCTGTTGGGCATGAAGGTCACTGCCCCGCTGATGGCGTTCCTCCTCCTCACCGGGGGCCAGGCAGCGGTCCCGCGCGCCTCCAAAGGCAACCCGCCGTTCAACGTCTTCGAGGCCAGCATCAGCGACATGCAGGCGGCCATGAAGGCCGGCCGGACCACGTCGCACGACATCGTCCAGCAATACCTCACGCGCATCGCCAGCTACGAGGACCTGCTGCACGCCGCGATCACCGTGAACCCGAACGCGCTCGCGGATGCCGACGCGCTGGATCGTGAGCGGGCCCAGGGTCGCGTCCGCGGCCCGCTGCACGGCATCCCGATCGCGCTCAAGGACAACATCCACACGACGACGATGCCGACGACGGGTGGGGCGCTGGCCTTCGTTGGGATGGTCCCGCCGTACGAGGCGACGCTGACGAAGAACCTGCGCGACGCGGGGGCGGTGATCATCGCCAAGACCGGCATGACCGAGCTGGCCAACTACGTCGCCGCCGCCATGCCGACCAATTACAACGCCATCCAGGGCTACGGCTTCAACCCCTACGATCCGCGCCGCGACCCGCGCACCACCGCCGACGGCCGTCCGGTGATGCAGACCGGGGGATCCAGTTCCGGCATCGGCACCGCGGCGAACTTCTGGGCCGGCAACGTGGGCAGCGAAACGTCCGGCTCGATCCTGAGTCCGTCGAACCAGAACATGCTGGCGGCGATCAAGCCGACGGTCGGCCGGATCAGCCGGTATGGCGTCATCCCGATTACCGCGGATCAGGACACGGCTGGTCCGATGGGCAAGTACGTGATGGACGTCGCAATCATGTTCGGCGCCCTCGAGAGCGCGGCGCCGGATCCCAACGATCCGGCGACCAAGACCTGCGCGCCACCGCCCGGACGGGACTACACCAAGCTGCTCCAGGCCAGCGGCTTGAAGGGCGCACGGATCGGAATTCCTCGTGCGAACTACTACGACCCGATCACGCTGCCGGGTTCCGACCGCCCGCGCGGCGGCCTCAACCCCGAGCAGAAGGCGGCCATGGACGACGCGATCGCGACCCTGAAGGCGCAGGGAGCGATCCTCGTTGACGTCGACATTCCCAGCGTGGTCGCCGTCGACCCGAAGGACAACCTGCTGCTGTCCGGACAGTCGAGCGTGCTGAACTACGGCATGAAGCGCGACTTCAACAAGTGGCTGGCCTCGCTCGGGCCGGTGGCGCCGGTCAAGACGCTGACCGAGCTGCGCGAGTGGAACACGGCGCACGAGAAGATGGGGACGATCAAGTACGGCCAGTCGCAGCTCGATGCCTCGGACAAGATCGATCTGGAGAAGGATCGCGCGAAGTACGAAGAGGATCGCGCCCGCGACATCCGGCTGGGCGGGACGACGGGGATCGACGCGGCGCTGAAGGCGAACAACCTCGACGCGCTGCTGTTCCCGGGCGCATCGAGTGCCGGGATCGCTTCAAAGCCCGGCTACCCGACGGTGCTCGTGCCCTTCGCGATGATCCCGAATACCCCGGGCAACCTTGGCGGCGGTGGTGGACGTGGGCGGGGTGACGCCCCTCCGGCCGCACCGGGCACGGCGCCCGCCGGCGCGGTGCCGTCAGGCGCGCCGGCCACCGACGGCCGCGGCGCACCACCTCCGCCTCCATTCCCGCCCGGTTTCGATCCGAAGCCGCAGCCGTACGGCGTCGGCTTCACCGGCACCGCGTGCAGCGAGCCCACCCTGCTGCGCCTGGCCTACGCCTTCGAGCAGGCGACGAAAAAGCGCGCGCCGCCCCCCGGACTTCGATAGCCGGCACCCTCGTGCACGCTCTGCCTCACACCATCACCGACCGTGCCCGCCACAGGGGCTCAGCAAGCGTCCTGTCTCCCTGGATGTCGAAGGCGTCCGTCACATCCTCTGGTGCAAGTGCGTTGAAGAACAGGCGCCACCACGCGTTCGGACCGGCGGTGACGCGGAGCGTGGGATCGACGGCGGTGCCCGAGTAGAGGCGCCAGCTGCCGTTCTCGCGACGGAGTGTCCAGCTCCGCCGCCACGGCGCATCCAGGACGTCCGCATGCGAATCGACCAGGATCGCGATGGTGGTCCCATGGACCGCGGCGAGCTCGCCATACGCGTGCGGAAGGACGCGCACAGCGGTCTCGAGGAGCGGCGCCGCGTAGCGCTCGGCGAGGAGCGTCCTGTGCTGGCCGCGATCGCCGATCGCCAGCCGGATCTGCATCTGGTGGTGCCAGCGCTCGGTATACTCGCGCGCCGTGTCGAATCGATTCGTCGAGATCGCTTCGCCCGCCCACGCCACCGCAAAGAGCGCGGGCGCCTCGGGATCGAGGGTTGCGATGAACGCGGTCATCCACGCTCCGCTCATGTCGAGGAGATCGATCAGGATGCGCGGACTCCAGTGCCGGCCCGCGGTCACACCCTCGGCGTTCAGTCGTTGCACCAGCGCGATCACGTCCGCGTAGTCGCGCACCGAGCCAGCGGTGGCGAGGGGGTGCCCGTCGCGGTGCGCCGCCAGCGTGCGGAGCTCCCCGTCCAGCAGGTGCGCGACGATGTCACGCACGCGCCACGCGCCGGCAACCGTCGGCGCATCCCAGTCAGCCGGTTCGAGATCACGAAGCAGCGCGGTCAGCTCGGTCCGCAGTGGAGTGAACAGCGGGGCCGTGTCGAGGTCGGGTACGGGCTCGAGGTCAGGCATCGGTGGACAACACGCGGCTGCTCAGATGCGCGTCGGATCCCCGAGCGTCTTGTTGAGTTGCACTGCTCGCTTCACGAGCTGACGGGCCCGAGTGGGGACCACTTCCTCGCCGTCACGCAGCTCGATGCTCCCCATCTCGTACTTGCCACCTGGCTTCAGGCGCGGATCGATCTCGCGCAGCCGCTGCCCCCGCCAGAAGCCAAACAGGACGCGTTGTTCCTCCGCGCGAATCAACAGGGCCGGACCGTTCGAAAGGTAGACGAGATGGCCCCACTTGACGACTTCATCGAGTCCCGCGCAGCCGACAACAGCCGCCCGCAGCTTCTCCACAGTGGCGCGCTGCCATCCTGACAGTGCTGAAACGTATGCATCCGGATTGGCTGCCGGGGCCGACTTCTTCATCGCGATCGTCTAACGCGCCTGCCACACGTAGGCGATGAAGTCTGTCGCCGGCGGCGCGATTCCAAGCTGCCGCAGCTGCGTCGCCACCTGTCCCCGGTGGTACGTCGAGTGATTCACGACATGCCGGAGCGTATGGCTCAGGCGATCCTCATGAGGCTGGCCCGAAAGGGTACGGTAGGCGATCGGGTCCTCGAGCCCGCCGTCCGTCAGATCGTTCACGAACGCGGCGCGCTCACTGTCGACTGCCGTCAGCCTCGCTCGCAGATCCGAGAGCTCCGCTCTGGCGACCCAGTCCGGCACGCTGGCCGGACTCTCACCCATCCACCGGCGCAACCAGACCCACTCGGTCGAGACGATGTGCGCGAGGGTCGCGATGACGGTCGGAAAGCTGCTGGCGACGATACGCGTCAGCTGCTCCGACGAGAGCCCGTCAACTGCCGCAAAGACCCGCGCGTTCGCCCATCCGTTGTAGGCCAGCAGATGTCGCGCCTCCGCCGTGTTCATCGGTGACTTCCCTCCACGTCACGTCCTCACACGGACACGGCACGACTGTCGTGACCGTCTGGCGTGCGTATGACTTGCACTGCTATGGACGCGTTCGCGATCGCGCACCGCGTGCGGCGAACACATCGGCTATCGTCTGGCTGCGACTTTGAACCCGGGTCAGCCGGATCTCGTCTCCGGGAGCGATCGTCCCTTCACGCGTGACCGCGAGATAGAAGCCGCATCGGCCGCTGATCCAGAACCGTTTCACCATGTCGGGACGATCGAACCGGATGCCGAGCTTGAAGCACGGCATGCGGGGCAGCGTGACCTCAAAGAGCGCCGTGCCGATCGCCAGCGTGTCCCCCGGGCCCACGTCCGTTTCGAGCACATTCTGCGCGGTGAGATTCTCGCCGAACGCGCCGGGTTCGAGTCTGGCAAGGGGCAATTCGTTTCGCCAGAAGTCGTAGTGTTCGTCCGGGTAGACGTAAACGGCCTTATGCAGGCCGCCATGGACGGTCAGGTCGGCCTGCCGATCTCCGTCGATATTCATCGTCTTCACCGCGACGGGACCGGCGAGAGGCTGTTTGAAGATGGACGTCAGCACCGACTCGCCGCGCCAGCTGATTTCGCGCGGCAGACCGACGTTGACGGACAGGATACGCATGTGATGTTCAGATTGAGGTCAGGTGCTGCCGTCCGGTCTCAGGGGCACCACCCACGTCATTCCTTGAGGATAATCGTGGGCCCACCCGCTTCGCGGACGTCGGCATCGTCGCTCAGCCGCAGGCGCCCCGCCTCGGCCTCGGCGAGCAGTGCACGAGCCTGTTCGAGGTCCGCATCGGCCACCAGAATGTCCACGGCGCCCAGGCCGTCGACCGTCAGGCCGTGCGTCCGCCGCAGCGACTCGCCCCGCACCACCGTCGGAATCCCCGCGGCCTCGAGAAAGCCGCGAACCTGAGCGGCGTGCAGATCACCGCTGGCGACGAACACTCGCCGAGGTTCCATTTCCATCTCGTGCTCCTTGGTGGTTGCTCGACGAACGCGGTACGGCAGATCATGCCGGCTGGCGCTCGCCGAACCAGTAGCACAGCCCGTCCGGCGCGACGACGAAGAACACCTTCCAATCCGCGCCGTCGCGGTTCTCCGTGCCGATCGCTGTCTCCGGCTTGCCCAACCCGTTCCGCTGAAATTCATCGAAGAGCGCCTGCAGCCCGGTGACATGAAAGGCACACCCGTCCTGGGTCGGATCGCCACCATTCTCGGTGAGGCCGATCTGCACCGCGTCGCGAGCCAGGACCGCCGACGGGTGGGGCGTCTCGCTGCGCGCGATCACCCGGAACCCGAGCACCCGCTCGTAAAACGGTACCGCGGTCGTGAGGCTCGCGACCGGGAGATGCATCGCGTCTCCCTGATACCCGAACGCCCGGTCGAGCGCCCCCTTCATCGTGCCGTCCCGTTGAGTGTCCATCATGATCACCAACGCTGGGATGGTAGCCGATCGAGCCGGCGACTGCTGACGACGATTGCTGCGCCGGGCAAATAGCGACCAGTTGGATCCGCGCCGTTGAGACTAATTGTCCTCGGCCGGCCGGACTTCGCACTCACACTCGAACGCCGGCCAGTGCACGCGGTGCAGCTCCATGAACTGTTCCGCCATCTCGCGCGCTTCAGCCGCCGAGGCGGTCTCGATCAAGGCGTAGCCGCCGATCACTTCCTTGGTCTCCGTGAACGGACCATCGAACGTCTGCAGCTTGCCGCCCGACGAACGGATCCGGTATCCGGCGGACGTCGGCTTCAGGCCGGCCGTATCCTTGAGTATGCCGCTGCTGAACCCCTTCTGAACGAACTCCCCCATGGCCTCCATCAACGCCTGCGGCACATCCTGCGGCGTCGTGGTCTCGGCGTGCTTGATCATCATCAGGTACTTCACCATCGGTCTCCATTTCTGGCGCGTTCGTGGCGCTCGTTCAGTAGTCGATTGGGTAGGCCGCAATTCGACAGCCCACACGACTTCTTCGTGAAATTAGCTGGCGCAGCGTCTTCCGCAGGTTTCGCCCGTCGGTTGAGGCGCCATGGACCTGCAGCAGCTCAGACTCCTGAATCGCGAGCGTGAGGTCCGGGTCCAACATCACGGTTTCTGTTGCCCTCCACCGCGCCAGACGAGTGGTGGTCGCACGAAACTCAGCGAGCCGAGGCTCGGCGCTAGCCCGATGCTGAATGGGGCGTCCGGGAGGGCGATGGTAAAACGCGTTCACTTCACCATCTGCCATCTGCCATCGGCCATGACATCAGGCCGATTCATTTTCAGCGGCCTGCGGATCACTGCTCAAGCATGTGGCCGGCCGCCTGGAGCGCCGCGACCGCAGCATCCGTCTGGTGCGCCTTGATCAGGAGGTAATCCGTGTCGAACGTGCTGATGGTGAACACGCTCACACCGTGCGCGACGAGTGGCGTGACGCACGAGGCGAGCACTCCGATCTGGTCGAACGTGAAAGGTCCGTGCAGCTTGAGCACTTCCCATCCGCATTCCACCTTGGCACCGGCTGGCGTCAGTGCCTCGTCGCAGACGATCGAGAGCTCGTCGGTCGTGCGCGTCACCGAGGCGAAGCCGCTAGCGTCGAGGACGGAGGCCGGCACCGACGCGTCGGGGGCCAGTCGAACGATCGCGTAGCGGCCGGGCAGCCGGGAGAAGGAGCAGAGGCGCGGAGGCACCGCAGCTGGGCGACGTTACCTGGTGCCCGCTGGAAGCGTCACCGCAACCGCGTTCACAGGCAGCCTCACCGACGCCAAGGCCGGCGCGGCGGTGTGGCGGCCGTACAGAATCATGTCGACCTGCGCATGCCGCTGGAGCGCGACCATCCCGGACGCGTCCACGAAGAGCGCGCGCGTCTCCGGAGCGGTGGCTGGCATCGCCGGCTGGTCCTGGGCCGTCGGCTTGGCAGCCGTCGATACGCGGCCGCAAACAACGAAGAAGAAGGCGATAGCGAGACCCGCCAACATTCGGACAGTCATGTGCGCTCCTCGTGCTCCAAAGGTGCGATGAGCGAAGCTATTCTAGCCCCGACGGCCTCGACGTCGAACGTTCCAAATCGATGGACGATGCCGCCTCGCTGCTGAAGTTCGCGCCTGTGTTTTCGGGCCTGGCGACGTCAGCGATGAAAGGACCAGAACTGGTGGCGAATCGAGAACGGCACGGTTCTTAGACCAGGTGCAGCCTTCGCAGCTGATCCTCCAACCCGGGAATCGACCGCCACGGCCGCATCGGGGAATCAGAGCGTTCGTCAGGTGGGTTGGCTGGCAGCCACGCGCGCAAGCTGGTCACCTGCGTACTTCGGTATCGTTAGCGGCTGACGACGCGCGTCAGGAACTCCAGCACGGGCTTCAGGTACGAAGGGGAGTAGAACACCGCGCCGCCATGTCCGGCGCCGTGGACGACGACGAAAGTGACATCGAGGCCAAGCTTCTCGTAAGCGCCCTGGAGCTCGTGCGCTTGATTGATGGGCATCTGCGGATCCTGATCGCCGTGCAGGAGCATCAGCGGCGGATCCTGGGCATCCACGTGCGAGACCGGGCTGGCCAGTGCGGCCAGCTCCGGCACCTGATCGGGCAGCGCACCTAGGAGCCGCTCCAGGGCCGGCCGCCGCATGTTGAGCCCGAAGGGGGTCGACTGCGCGAGGATGGTGCGCAGGTCCGAAGCGCCGTAGTACGAGACGATGGCCTGAATGCTCGACGACTGCTTCGGATTGTCGCCGACCGTGCCTTCGAGCTCGCGATGGTCGTTCGTTACGCCGACCAGCGCTGCCAGGTGGCCGCCTGACGAATCCCCGGCGATGGCAATCTTGTCCGCGCGATAGCCGTAGGCCGGTGCATTCGCGCGCAGGTAGCGGATGGCCGCCTTGATGTCGTGGACCTGCGCCGGAAAGCGCGCCTCCGTGGACTGCCGGAAGTCCACGCTCGCCACCGCGAAGCCGTTTGCCAGGAAGACCGGCGGCACACTGGCCTTGGACCCGGTCGTCCATGCTCCCCCGTGGACCCACACCAGCAGCGGCGGCGCCTGGACGCCAGTGGGCAGATACAGATCGAGCGCCAGGGATTTCCCGTCGATGCGGGCGTAGACGAGATCCTTGTGCTGCTCCAATGCCTGCGCGCTGGCGACCGGCTCACCGACGGGCCCTCCACACACAACCGCCGCGACGAGCACGAACCAAGCGCCGGCCACGCAGCTCCGTCGGGTCATTGCCTTTTCTCTTCAGACTCGTCAACCCGCATCGGGGTCACCCGAGCAGGGAGACCCACCGACGCGTTGGCAGGAGGTCGCTGCGACGCAAAAGTAGCATGAATGTGCTACTTTGTGAGGCAGAGTTTATGACCAAGGAAGTCACGCTTCGGCAATCGGGCGGCTCGGTCAGCGCAACCTTGCCGAAGGACATGGCCGCCCGACTTCACCTGGAGCCTGGCGATCGCGTGCTGGCCGTCGAGACCGATCGCGGGATTCTGCTCACGCCTTACGATCCGGACGTCGAACGCGCACTCGCCGCGGCCGCCAAAGCTGCCAAGAAGTATCGCAACGCCCTACGGGAACTGGCGAAATAGTCCGTGGCCTCGCGCGCTTCAGAGCCGCGGTGGCTGAGCCGTCTGGTCGTGGACGCTATCCACGCCGATCAATTGCGCGAGCACGGCGGCATGGCCGGCTTGCGTGAAGAGGCCGCTCTCGAGTCAGCCCTCGCCCGCCCGAAACAGAAGTGGGCCTACGCGGACACGCCCGATCTCCCGGTGCTCGCCGCCGCGTACGCCTTAGGATTGGTCCGCAATCATCCCTACAACGACGGCAACAAGAGAATCGGATTCCTTGCGCTGGTGACCTTTCTAGCGATCAACGGCCACGACCTGGACGCTACAGATGAGGAGGTCGTCACGACGATTCTCGCAGTCGCCGACGGCAGCCTTACCGAGGCACGTCTCGCCCAGTGGGTCCACGACCATCTGCGGCCCGCATCCTAGTTCGTCGGCCCTTTTGTTGGGACATCAAAGGGAAAGGGCGGTGACCCCGAAGGACCACCGCCCTGAAACGCGCCCGACTTGAAGGTCGGGCCTACCACCGCCGAGCGCCGGTTTCCGACCGCCGCTATTCGATATCCACGTCCCGCGTGAACGCCTCTTCCGGCTCCACGAAGTACTCCATCTCCCGTTCGAGCTCGAGCTCCTCCGGGGTCGGCGGCGGCGGCGGCGGCGGTTCGTCCGCCGGGATCCGCACGTGCCGGTAGTAGTCGAACCCGGTCCCGGCCGGAATCAGCCGGCCCATCGTGACGTTCTCCTTCAGGCCGCGCAGGTGATCCACCTTGCCTGAAATCGACGCCTCGGTGAGCACCCGGGTCGTCTCCTGGAACGACGCCGCCGAGATGAACGAGTCGGTCGACAGCGACGCCTTGGTAATCCCGAGCAGCAGTGGCCGGCCCGTCGCCGGGCGTCCGCCCGCCTGAATCACCCGCTCGTTCTCTTCCATGAACCGGAAGCGATCGACCTGCTCCTCGATCAGGAACTCGGTGTCGCCGACATCCTCGATCTTCACCCACCGCATCATCTGGCGAACGATGACCTCGATGTGCTTGTCGTTGATGTTGACGCCCTGCAGCCGGTAGACCTCCTGGATCTCGTTGACGAGATACGCATGGAGCGCCTTCTCGCCGAGGACCGACAGGATGTCGTGCGGGTTGCTCGGCCCGTCCATGAGCGGCTCGCCGGCGCGAACCCGGTCGCCTTCCTGGACGTTGACGTGCACGCCGCGCGGCAGCGAGTACTCTCTCGGCTCGCCACCGTCCTCCGGGACGATCAGGATCTTGCGCAGCCCCTTGACCACGCCGCCGTGCTTGACGACGCCGTCGATCTCGGAGATGACCGCGGTTTCCCGCGGCTTGCGCGCCTCGAAGAGCTCGACCACGCGCGGCAGACCGCCCGTGATGTCCTTCGTCTTGGTCGTCTCGCGCGGGATCTTCGCCAGCACCTGGCCGGCGTAGACCGCCTCGCCGTCCTCGATCATGAGATGGGCGTGTGACGGCATGTGGTACTTGCGCGCCACCTTGCCAGCCTTGTCCCGGATCTCGATCAGCGGCTGCTTCTTCTCGTCCGGACTGTCGACGACGATCTTCCGCGACAGACCGGTGACCTCGTCGAGCTCCTCGTGGAACGTGACGTCGGAGATCAGATCCTTGTACTTCACCGTGCCCGCATCCTCGGTGAGGATCGAGAACGTGTACGGATCCCACTCGACCAGAATCTGGCCGGGCTCGACCGCGCCACCGTCACGCACCTTGAGGCGCGCGCCGTAGACGATCGGGTAGCGCTCGCGATCGCGCCCCTTGGCGTCCTGCACGACCAGCGACCCGGTGCGGTTCATGACGACCAGCTCGCCGGCGGCCTGATCCGCCCCCGAGCCGCGCGATTCGACCACCTGCAGGCCCTGGTAACGGACCGTGCCGGCGTGCTTCGCGTCGAGCGTCGACTGCTCCGACACCCGCGACGCGGTGCCGCCGATGTGGAACGTGCGCATCGTGAGCTGGGTGCCCGGCTCGCCGATCGACTGCGCCGCGATGACCCCGACCGCGAGCCCGAGCTCCACCAGCTTGCCGGTGGCCAGGTCGCGCCCGTAGCACTTGGCGCAGCAGCCGCGGCGGCTGGCGCAGGTCAGGACCGACCGGATGCGGACCTTCTCGATGCCGCCTTCCTGGATCGCCTGGGCCTTGTCCTCGTCCATCTCGTCGTTGACGTCGACGATGGTCTCGCCGGAGAACGGGTCGACGATCTTCTCGAGCGTCGTCCGGCCGATGATGCGGTCGCGCAGCGGCTCGATAATCTCGCCGCTCTCGACGATCGCCCGGGCCTCGATGCCGTCCATCGTGCCGCAGTCGATCTCGTGGATGATCACGTCCTGCGCCACGTCGACCAGGCGGCGGGTCAGGTAGCCCGAGTCCGCGGTCTTCAGCGCGGTGTCGGCCAGGCCCTTGCGCGCGCCGTGGGTCGAGATGAAGTACTGGAGAACCGTCAGCCCCTCACGGAAGTTCGAGGTGATCGGCGTCTCGATGATCTCGCCCGACGGCTTGGCCATCAGGCCGCGCATCCCGGCCAGCTGCCGGATCTGCTGCTTCGAGCCGCGGGCGCCCGAGTCGGCCATGATGTAGACCGGGTTGAAGTTCCGCCCGGACTGATCGAGGTCTTCCATCTCGCTGAACATCGCGTCGGCAATCTTCTCGGTGACGTCCGACCACACGGCGATGACCTTGTTGTAGCGCTCGCCGTTGGTGATCGCGCCTTCGAGATACTGCCCTTCGACCTTGATCACTTCGTCGCGGGCGCCTTCGACCAGCGCACCCTTCTCCGACGGGATGATCAGGTCGTCGATGCCGATCGACAGGCCCGACCGGGTCGCGTAGGTGAAGCCGAGGTGCTTGAGGCTGTCGAGCATCTCGACGGTCTTCTCGAGGCCGTGGTGGAGGTGGCAGTACTGCACCACCTGCTGCAGGCCCTTCTTCTTCAGCAGGCCGTTGACGAACGGCATCACCGCCGGCAGCGAGGTGTTGAAGATGACCCGGCCGACGGTGGTGTTGATGATCTTGTGCTCGACCGGCTGCGGGTCGGTCTGGAGCACCGCCTGATCGTCGCGCGCGACGGTCAGGTCGAGGAGCTCGCCGGTGAAGCGGAGCCGGATCGGGGTCAGCGTCTCGACCTCGCCGGCTTCGAGCGCCAGCACGACGTCGTCGACGTTGCCGAACACCCGGCCTTCACCCTTCGCGCCGACCCGCGCCTTGGTCAGGTAGTAGCACCCGAGCACGATGTCCTGCGAGGGAATCGCGATCGGCGCGCCGCTGGCCGGCGACAGGATGTTGTTCGAGGACATCATCAGCACCGATGCCTCGATCTGCGCTTCCGGCGCGAGCGGGATGTGCACCGCCATCTGGTCGCCGTCGAAGTCGGCGTTGAACGCCGTGCAGACCAGCGGATGGATGCGGATCGCCTTGCCCTCGACCAGCACCGGCTCGAACGCCTGGATGCCCAGGCGATGCAGCGTCGGCGCGCGGTTCAGCAGCACCGGATGCTCGCGGATGACCTCTTCCAGCACGTCCCACACTTCGGGACGCTGCTGCTCGACCATCTCCTTGGCCTGCTTGATGGTCGCGACCAGGCCGCGCTCTTCGAGCTTGTTGTAGATGAACGGCTTGAACAGCTCGAGCGCCATCTTCTTCGGCAGCCCGCACTGATGCAGCTTCAGCTCGGGGCCGACGACGATGACCGAACGGCCGGAGTAGTCGACGCGCTTGCCGAGCAGGTTCTGGCGGAAGCGGCCCTGCTTGCCCTTCAGCGTGTCGGACAGCGACTTCAGCGGCCGGTTGTTGGCGCCGCGCAGGACGCGGCCGCGACGGCCGTTGTCGAACAGCGCGTCGACCGCTTCCTGGAGCATCCGCTTCTCGTTGCGGATGATGACGTCGGGCGCCTTCAGCTCGATCAGCTTCTTCAACCGGTTGTTCCGGTTGATGACGCGGCGATACAGGTCGTTCAAGTCCGAGGTGGCGAACCGGCCGCCGTCGAGCGGGACCAGCGGACGCAGCTCCGGCGGAATCACCGGGATCACGTCGAGGATCATCCACTCCGGCTTGTTGGTCGACTTGCGGAACGAGTCGACGACCTTCAGCCGCTTGGCGTACTTCAGCTTCTTCTGGACCGACGTCTCGGAGCGCATCTTCTCGCGCATCTCGACCGCCAGCTTCTCGACGCTGACCCGCTTCAGCAGCTCCTTGATCGCCTCCGCGCCCATCTGCGCGCGGAACTTGATCGGGCCGTGCTCTTCACGCGCCTTGCGGTACTGCTCCTCGCTCAGCAGCTGGTTCTGCTTCAGCTCGGTGTCGCCCGGCTCGATCACGACGTAGGCCTCGAAGTAGAGGACCCGTTCGAGATCGCGCAGCGAGATGTCCAGGAGGTGGCCGATACGGCTCGGCAGCCCCTTGAAGAACCACACGTGGCTGACCGGCGTGGCCAGGGTGATGTGGCCGAGGCGCTCGCGGCGCACCTTGGCCTGGGTGACTTCGACGCCGCACTTGTCGCAGATCACGCCGCGGTGCTTCATGCGCTTGTACTTGCCGCACAGGCACTCCCAGTCGGTGACCGGGCCGAAGATCTTGGCGCAGAACAAGCCGTCCCGTTCCGGCTTGAAGGTCCGGTAGTTGATCGTCTCGGGCTTGGTCACTTCGCCGTGCGACCACGAGAGGATCTTGTCCGGTGACGCCAGGCTGATCCGGATGGCGTCGAAATCGCTCGTCAACGAGCTGCGGGAATCGAAGGATGGTCTCATTTTTCCCTTTGGCGTTAGCTTCCAGCTACCAGCTTCCAGCTACCAGCTAAGGTTGCTGCCAGGTCCGCCCCCAGCTAGTCGCTGGAGGCTGGAGCTGGCAGCTCTCTCTTGTCTCTACCCCTCTGCCAGGACCGGTTCGCCCTCGGGCGGCGCTTCCGGCTCGGCGAGCTTCTTCTTCGTCTTCATCAGCTCGACGTCGAGGCACAGCGCCTGGAGCTCGCGGATGAGGACGTTGAACGATTCCGGCAACCCGGGCTGGAACGAGGCGTCGCCCTTGACGATCGCTTCGTAGATCTTCGCGCGGCCGGTCACATCGTCGGACTTGGCCGTGAGCAGCTCCTGGAGGATGTGCGCCGCGCCGTAGGCCTCGAGCGCCCAGACCTCCATTTCGCCGAACCGCTGACCGCCGAACTGCGCCTTGCCGCCCAGCGGCTGCTGGGTGATGAGCGAGTACGGGCCGATCGAGCGGGCGTGGATCTTGTCGTCGACCAGGTGCGACAGCTTCAGCATGTAGATGAAGCCGACGGTGACGTCCTGCTCGAACTCCATTCCGGTCATGCCGTCGTAGAGCTTGGTCTTGCCGCTCTTCGGCAGCCCGGCCTCGTCGAGCCACTTCTTGATCTCGCCCTCGGTCGCGCCGTCGAAGACCGGCGTCGCGAAGTAGAGGCCGAGCGCGTGCGCGGCCCACCCGAGGTGCGTCTCGAGAATCTGCCCGACGTTCATGCGCGACGGCACGCCGAGCGGGTTGAGGACGATCTCCACCGGCGTTCCGTCCGGCAGATACGGCATGTCCTCTTCCGGCAGGATGCGCGCGATGACGCCCTTGTTGCCGTGGCGGCCGGCCATCTTGTCGCCGACCGACAGCTTGCGCTTCATCGCGACGTAGACCTTCACGAGCTTGATGACGCCCGGAGGCAGCTCGTCGCCGCGCCGCACCTTCTCCTTCTTCTCCTCGAACTGCTGGCGGATGACCTCCACCTGCCGTTCGGTGCGCTCCTCGAGCTCGCGCAGGTCTTCCTCGAGCCGCGGATCGTCGGTGTTGATCTTCAGCCGGACGATCGCGTCGTAGGGCAGGCCGGCGAGCACGTCGGCGGTCAGCTCGGTGCCCTTCTTGAGCAGCCGCTCGCGGCCGTGCTCGTCGTAGAGGTCGGCCCGTGAGCTCTGCCCCTGCAGCATCCCGACGACCCGCTTCTTCACTTCGTCGTGAAGGATGCGGATCTCGTCCTGCAGGTTCTTCTCCATCATGTCGAGCTCTTCCTGCTCGATCGCTTTCGCGCGGTCATCCTTTTCGATGCCCTTGCGGGAGAAGATCTTGACGCCGACGATGATCCCCTCGATGCCCGGCGGGCAGATGAGCGACGCGTCGCGGACGTCGCCCGCCTTCTCGCCGAAGATCGCGCGGAGCAGCTTCTCTTCCGGGGTCAGCTGGGTCTCACCCTTCGGGGTGACCTTGCCGACCAGGATGTCGCCCGGCTTCACCGAGGCGCCGATGCGGATGATGCCGCTCTCGTCGAGATCGCGGAGGTAGCCCTCGCCGACGTTCGGGATGTCGCGAGTGATTTCCTCGGGCCCGAGCTTGGTGTCGCGGGCCTCGATCTCGAACTCCTCGATGTGGATGGACGTGTAGTAGTCGTCCTTGACCATCCGCTCGGAGACGAGGATCGCGTCCTCGAAGTTGTAGCCGCGCCACGGCATGAACGCGACCAGCACGTTCCGCCCGAGCGCCAGCTCGCCCAGCTCCGTGCACGGGCCGTCGGCCAGGATCTGCCCCTTGTGAACCTTCTGGTTCACCCGGACGATCGGCTTCTGGCTGATGCAGGTGTTCTGGTTCGAGCGCTTGAACTTCGTCATCGGGTAGATGTCGGCGCCCATCTCACGCGAGGTCGCCTCGGTCTCCCCTTCCACGCGCACGACGATGCGCTGGCTGTCGACGTAGTCCACCGTCCCGGTCCGGCGCGCCACGACGACCGCCCCCGAGTCGCGGGCGGTGATGTACTCCATGCCGGTACCGACATACGGGCTGCGGGCCCGCAGCAGCGGCACGGCCTGGCGCTGCATGTTCGATCCCATCAAGGCGCGGTTCGCGTCGTCGTTCTCGAGGAACGGCACGAGCGAGGCGGCGACCGAGACCAGCTGCTTCGGCGACACGTCGATGAAGTCGACCTTGTCGCGCGGCGTCAGGATGAAGTTGCCGGCCTGACGGGCGTTGACGCGGTCGGTGGTGAAGTGCCCGTTCTCGTCGACCTGGGCGTTCGCCTGGGCCACGATGTACTGATCCTCTTCCCACGCCGACAGGTAGTAGGAGTAGGGCTCGTACTCGAGACCGCGGCGGCGCTTGCCGGCCTTGTGCTCGGTGTCCTTCGGGTCGGCCCCGATCTCGCCGGCCTCGACGATGTCGCCGACCTTGTATTTGTTGTTGCCGCCGGCGTTCGTGATGATCACGTAGTCGACGACCCGGCCGCCCTTGACCTTGCGATAGGGCGATTCGATGAAGCCGAACTCGTTGATCCGCGCGTAGCACGACAGCGACGAGATCAGGCCGATGTTCGGGCCTTCCGGCGTCTCAATCGGGCAGATCCGGCCGTAGTGGGTCGGATGGACGTCGCGGACTTCGAAGCCGGCGCGCTCGCGCGACAGCCCGCCGGGCCCGAGGGCCGAGAGACGCCGCTTGTGGGTGACCTCGGACAGCGGGTTGGTCTGGTCCATGAACTGCGACAGCTGCGACGACCCGAAGAACTCGCGAATCGCGGCCATGACCGGCTTCGCGTTGATCAGGTCGTGCGGCATGGCGGTCGCCATTTCCTGGTAGACCGACATCTTCTCCTTGATCGCGCGCTCCATCCGGACCAGGCCGATGCGGAACTGGTTCTCGAGGAGCTCGCCGACCGACCGCACGCGGCGGTTGCCGAGGTGATCGATGTCGTCGACGTTCGCCGGGTTCTTGCGCAGCTTCAGCTGGTACTTGATCACCTCGTAGAAGTCCTGCGGGTGCAGGATCTTCTCGTCGAGCGGCGTGTTCAGCTTCAGCTTGGTGTTCAGCTTGAGCCGGCCGACGCGCGAGAAGTCGTACTTCTGCGAGTTGAAGAACATGTTCTCGAAGAGCGACCGCGAGCTGTCGAGGGTCGGCGGATCACCCGGACGGAGGCGCCGGTAGATCTCGATCAGCGCTTCCTCGTGGGTGTGAATCGGGTCCTTCTTCAGCGTCGCCGAGAGGACCGGACCGATCTCGTCGCGCTCGGCGAAGAAGATCTCGAGCTTGTCGACGTTCTTTTCCTGGGCCATCGAGATCACGCGCGGCGTGAGCTCCTCGTTGGCCTCGAGGATGACCTCACCGGTCGCCGGATCGACCACGTCGGAGGCGGCGAAGGCCCCTTCGAGCTCGGCGTCGGCGACTTCGACCTCCTCGACGTTCGCCTTCTTGAGCGCGGCGAGCGCGGACGAGGTGATCTTCTTGCCGGCGTGGGTGACCACGTCGGAGCCGATGGTGATGTCACGCGCCGCACGCAGCCCCTGCAGGCTGTCGTTGACCGCCCAGAAGATCGAGCCGCCCTTGAGGTGCAGCCGATCGACGGTGTAGAAGGTGCGGATGATCTCGTCGGCGCCGCGCAGCCCGAGGGCGCGCAGGAACACGGTGGCGAGGAACTTCCGCTTGCGGTCGATGCGGACGTAGAGCAGGTTCTTGGTGTCGTACTCGAACTCGACCCACGACCCGCGATACGGAATGATCTGCGCGATGTAGAGCGTCTTGTCTTCGGAGTGGAAGAAGGCGCCCGGCGAGCGGTGCAGCTGCGAGACGATGACCCGCTCGGTACCGTTGATGATGAAGGTGCCGTTGTCCGTCATCAGCGGGATGTCGCCGAAGTAGACCTCCTGCTCCTTGATGTCGCGGATGGTCTTGACCCCGGTCTCGGCGTCCTTGTTCCAGACGACGAGGCGGATCGTGACCTTCAACGGGACGGCGTAGGTCATCCCGCGTTCCTGACACTCGTCGACGTCGTACTTCAGCTTCAGGCCGACCGTGTTGCCGCAGATGTCGCAGACGTCGCCGCGGGCCTCGTTGGGCTTGCCGCAGCGCGGGCACAACACTTCGTGCTCACCGTAGGGGTCGGCAACCAGCGTGTGGCCGCAGTTCACGCACGGCTTCCGGAGGTGGTGCAGGCCGGCGAGGCGGCCGCACTTGCACTCCCAGTTGCCGATCGAATACTCGATGAACTCGAGCGACGAGTTCTCGCGGAAGTCCGAAATCGGGAACACGGACTTGAAGACCGACTGGAGGCCGGCGTCCTCGCGCTCCGAGGGCAGCCGGTTCATCTGCAGGAATCGCTCGTACGACTTCTTCTGGATCTCGATCAGGTTCGGGATCGGAATGGTCGTCTTGATCTTCGAAAAATCGATGCGCTCGCGGTACACGTTCTTGGGGAGGCTGTACATGCTGCTGAAGACCTCGGCGCTCGGCGCTCGTCGTTCGGCGCTCGATCGCATCCAAGGGAAACGAACAAACCGGCCCGGCGGAGGGGGTCAGCGCAGCCGCGCGCCAACCGCCGTCCACCGGACCCCGACACGCGCAGCACGGCTGCGCGGACTTGCGGGTGCTACTTGATCTCGACCTTCGCGCCGACGTCCTCGAACTTCTTCTTGATCGCCGCCGCTTCGTCCTTCGGCACGCCTTCCTTGATCGGCTTGGGCGCGCTCTCGACCAGGTCCTTGGCTTCCTTCAGACCCAGGCTGGTGACCTCGCGGACCACCTTGATCACGTTGATCTTGTTGGTGCCGATTTCGGTCAGGATCGCGGTGAACTCGGTCTGCTCTTCGGCCGGAGCCGCGGCGCCGCCGCCCGCCCCGCCGCCGGCCGGCATGGCCATCGGCATCGCTGCCGCCGCCGACACGCCGAGCTCCTTCTCGAGCTCCTTCACGAGCTGCGACAGCTCGAGAACCGAGATCCCCTTGATGTATTCGACGACTTCCTGCTGACTGAGTGCCATTCTCAATGCTCCTGCAAAATGAAAGCTTCCAGCTTCCAGCTACCTGCTACCAGCGCGAGCTGGGAGCTTCCCTCACGCTTCTGATTTCTTCTTTTCCGCCTGCACCAGCACGCTGAGCAGGTCGCGGGGAGCGGCGTTCAGCACGCTCACCAGCTGGACCATCGGCGCCTGCAGCAGGAACAGCAGCTTCGCGTATAGCTCCGGCTTGCCCGGCAGCGTCGCCAGCTCACCGACCTCACCCGCCTTGATCGACCGCCCCTGCACCACCGCGGCCTTGATCTTCAGGGCCGGCGCCGTCTTGGCGAACGTCGTCAGGACCTTGGCCAGTGCGACCGGATCCTCGCCGGCATAGGCGACGGCGGTGCTGCCGGTGAACTCGGCGTCGAGGGCCGCGAACGGCGTCCCGGCGAGGGCCCGCTTCGCCAGCGTGTTCTTGACGACCTTGTACTCGCCCTTGGCGGCACGGACCTGACGGCGCAACTCGGTGACCTCAGGAACCTTGAGGCCCTTGAAGTCGACCAGGACGGCGCTCTGGGTGCCCTTGAACGCGCGCTCGAGGACCTGGAGCTCTTCTACTTTGCTCGCTCGTGTGACTGCCATGACTAGTGCTTCTGGACCTCGGTCACGTGGGTAGTGTCGATCTGGATCCCGGGGCCCATCGTCGACGACATCGTCACGCTGCGGAGGAACTTGCCCTTCGCGGCGGACGGCTTGGCTTTCACGACGCTGTCGACCAGCGCGTGGGCGTTGGCGACGAGGTTCTCGACCGGAAACGAAATCTTGCCCACCGGGGCGTGGACGATGCCGGTCTTGTCGACCCGGAACTCCACCTTACCGGCCTTGATCTCGCGCACCGCCTTGGCGATGTCCACCGTGACCGTGCCGGTCTTCGGGTTGGGCATCAGGCCACGCGGGCCGAGCACCTTACCGAGCTTGCCGACCGCACGCATCATGTCGGGCGTCGCGACGACCGCGTCGAACTCCATCCAGCCGCCCTGGATCTTGTCGACGATCTCTTCGCCGCCGACCACGTCGGCGCCGGCGTCGGCCGCTTCCTTCTGCTTGTCACCGGCGGCAATCGCCAGCACCCGCTTGCTCCTGCCGAGGCCGTGCGGCAGCACGACCGTGCCGCGGACCATCTGATCGGCGTGCTTCGGATCGACGCCCAGCCGCAACGCGAGCTCGACGGTCTCGTCGAACTTGGCGAACTTCAGCTTCTGAATCAGGGGAACGGCGTCCTCGATTGAATGCGGACGATCCGGTACCTGCTGCCTGGCGGCAGCGAACTTCTTGCCTGGC
This sequence comes from uncultured Acidobacteriota bacterium, assembly GCA_963816725.1. Lineage (GTDB taxonomy): Bacteria > Acidobacteriota > Vicinamibacteria > Vicinamibacterales > 2-12-FULL-66-21 > CAVSUB01. The sequence continues at coordinate 147,894 of CAWFMC010000004.1, forward strand.
TTGCGCATGCGTGCTCCCGTGGTGCCAACGGCCGCCGTGCGGCCTCCCACTCAATGACAGCTTCCAGCTGCCAGCTCCAGTTCCCAGCCGAAAGCTGGGAAGCCAAGACGCTGAGGCTGAAAGCCCCTTTTAAGATCCAGTTCCACCCAACCCCCGCCCCGCCGTGTCTGGCGGGAAGCCGGAAGCTGGTAGCTGTTAACTACCCGACGACGTCGATGCCCATCGAGCGGGCGGTGCCGGCGACCGTCTTGTAGGCCGCGTCAACGCTCTCGCAGTTCAGGTCGGGCATCTTCAGCTTGGCGATGTCCTCGACCTGCTTCTTCGTGACCGTCCCGACCTTGTTCTTGTTCGGCTCGTTCGATCCCTTCGCCAGGTTGGCGGCGCGCTTGAGAAGAATCGAGGCCGGCGGCGTCTTGGTGATGAACGTGTACGACCGGTCGGCGTAGACGGTGACCACGACCGGGATGATCAGGCCTTCGTCCTTGGCCGTCTTGGCGTTGAAGTTCTTGCAGAAGTCCATGATGTTCAGGCCGTGCGGACCGAGCGCGGTCCCGACCGGCGGCGCGGGGGTCGCCTTGCCCGCCGCGATCTGGAGCTTCACCATTGCCGTGACTTTCTTCGCCATGATTCTTGAGCTCGCTGTCAGCTAACAGCTGCCAGCTGCCAGCCGCCAGCTCGAACCGGCTTCACTGGAAGCTGGGAGCTGGAAGCTGGAAGCCGGAAGCTACAGTTTCTCGACCTGCAGAAAATCCAGTTCGACCGGCGTCGACCGGCCGAAGATGGTCACCATGACCTTGAGCGTGTTGCGATCGAGGTTGACCTCGTCCACCGTGCCGTTGAAGCTGGTGAACGGGCCTTCGTTGATCCGCACCTGATCGCCCTTTTCGAAGGTGTACTTCGGCTTCGGCTTCTCGGCCGCCTCGGTCACCTGATTCAGAATCTGATCGACTTCTTCACGCGACAGCGGCGTGGGCTTGGCTCCGGCGCCGACGAACCCGGTGACCTTCGGCGTGTTCTTCACCACGTGCCACGCATGGTCGGTCATGTGCATCTCGACCAGGATGTAGCCGGGGAAGAAGCGCTTCGAGCTCACGACCTTCTTGCCGGCGCGCATCTCGGCCACCTGCTCGGTCGGGATCAGGATGTCGCCGATCTCCGCCTGGAGGCCGTAGGCCTGCACGCGCTGCTCGAGCGACTCCTTCACCTTGTTTTCGAACCCCGAGTAGGTGTGGACGATGTACCACTGCTTCGTACGGTCGTCGGTCATGCTCGTCATAGGTTACGAAGCCGCTCCGAACGTCCGGTAGATCCAGCTGATCCCGCTGTTCAGCACGAAGTCGACGATGCTCAGGTAGAGGCCGAAGAAGACCGACGTCAGAATGACGACGAAGGTCGTGGCGTAGACTTCCTTGCGGCTGGGCCACGTGACCCGGCCCATCTCGTTGCGCACTTCCGACAGGAAGCGCCGCGAACGGCCCCACCAGCCCGTCACGCTGTCGCGGGCACGGCCACCGAACGATTCGTCGTGCTCCGCCATTGCCGTCTTCATTTCTCATCCTTGCCGGCGATGCCGCACCGGCCCTGAAACCTTCGACTGCCCGCGGCGCGATCCGGCCGGCGGGTGGCAGGCCAGGAGGGAATCGAACCCCCAACCCCCGGTTTTGGAGACCGGTGCTCTGCCAATTGAGCTACTGGCCTACATACGTGCCGACGGCCGCCTGCTGTCGGCGATCAGCCGGCGGCTTCCTGCTGTTCGCTCTCTCCCCGTGCGCGCGGACTACTTGGTCTCGCGGTGGGCGATGTGCTTGCGGCAGAAGCGGCAGTACTTGCTCAGCTCGAGCCGCTCGGTGGTCTTCTTCTTGTTCTTGGTCGTGCTGTAATTGCGCCGCTTACAGTCGGTGCACGCCAGGGCGATGATGTCTCTCATTGATTGACTCTTGCCGGGATCCGGAACCCGGAATCCGGGACCCGGTCAGGTCCCGAACCCCGGCCCGCAGATCGCTGCCTACTCGATGATCTCGGTGATCGTGCCGGCGCCGACGGTGCGGCCGCCCTCACGAATCGCGAACCGCGCGCCCTTCTCGAGCGCGACCGGGACGTGCAGCTCCGCGCTGATGCTGGTGTTGTCGCCCGGCATCACCATCTCGACCCCTTCCGGCAGGTGCAGCGAGCCGGTCACGTCGGTGGTGCGGATGTAGAACTGCGGACGGTAGCCGTTGAAGAACGGCGTGTGACGGCCGCCCTCGTCCTTGGACAGGATGTAGACCTCGCCCTTGAACTTCGTGTGGGGCTTGATCGAGCCTGGCTTGGCCAGCACCTGACCGCGTTCGACGTCCTCTTTTTCCACGCCGCGCAGCAGCACGCCGATGTTGTCGCCGGCGACGCCTTCGTCGAGCAGCTTGCGGAACATCTCGACGCCGGTGACGACCTTCTTCTCGGTGGGCTTGAAGCCGACGATCTCGACTTCCTCGCCGACCTTCACCTTGCCGCGATCGACGCGGCCGGTGACGACCGTGCCGCGGCCCGAGATCGAGAACACGTCTTCGATCGGCATCAGGAACGGCTTGTCGACCTCACGCTCCGGCAGCGGAATGTAGCTGTCGAGCGCGTCCATCAGCTTGGTCACCGTCTCGACGCCGGCCGGATCGCCGTTGAGCGCGCCGAGGGCCGAGATCCGGACCACCGGGACGTCGTCGCCGGGGAAGCCGTAGGTCTTCAGCAGCTCGCGCACTTCGAGCTCGACCAGGTCGACCAGCTCCGCGTCGTCGACCGCGTCGACCTTGTTCAGCGCCACGACCATATACGGAACGTTGACCTGCTTGGCGAGCAGCACGTGCTCACGGGTCTGCGGCATCGGACCGTCGACCGCGCTGACCACCAGGATCGCGCCGTCCATCTGCGCCGCGCCGGTGATCATGTTCTTGATGTAGTCGGCGTGGCCGGGGCAGTCCACGTGCGCGTAGTGCCGGTTGGGCGTGCTGTACTCGACGTGGCTGGTCGCGATCGTCAGGATCTTGGTCGCATCGCGACGGCCCTGCGACTCGGACGCCTTGGCCACTTCGTCGTACGGGACGAACTTCGCCCAGCCCTTGTCCGACGCCACCTTGGTCAGCGCAGCGGTCAGCGTGGTCTTGCCATGATCGATGTGCCCGATGGTGCCCACGTTGACGTGCGGTTTGGAACGATCGAATTTCTCTTTTGCCATGTCTCTTGTCCTGCCCTCGTCTTGTAGGGCGGGGTTACGACCCCGCCGCGCGATCGGCGGACCCCGCGTCCGCCCTACACTGTGCTGCCCTCACGCCGACTCGAACTCTCGCACCTTCGCGTCATCGCGAGCGAAGGGGCTGCCCGCCGCCGCTTCGCGGCTACGGGCGGGCATCCTTCGCGCGATCGAGAGCGAAGGATGGAGCCGATGACCGGGATCGAACCGGTGACCTCGTCCTTACCAAGGACGTGCTCTGCCAACTGAGCTACATCGGCCTACGTGCTTCGCGATCCGGCCGCCGCGTCGTCTCACAATCTCTCGGCCCAACTCGCCGGCAGCTGTCGCCGCGCGACTGTCGCCGGGGGAGTGCAGCGCCTGGTTCGCCAGCCGCAGCTCGCGCGTCTGGGACGTGAGCGAAGGCTGGAGCGGGAGACGGGGATCGAACCCGCGACCAACAGCTTGGAAGGCTGTGACTCTACCACTGAGTTACTCCCGCCTACGCGCTCGCCTGCTTCGCCCCTTCGCGCTCCGGCGGGCTGGCCCGCCACTGACAATCCTCCATCTTGCCTGACCGCAGCGATCGCTGACGCCGTGGTCGCGTGCTGGCCGCCATCGTCGTCTGGCCGGCCAAATCGTGGCTTGCCAACCGGCGCCCGTGGGCGCGAGGCGCCCGGGAGCAAGGCTGGTGGCGAGGGGAGGATTCGAACCTCCGAAGGCCGGAGCCGACAGATTTACAGTCTGCTGCGTTTGACCGCTTCGCTACCTCGCCGCACGTCGAATGCCGGCCTTCGTGGCCGGCAGCGCTCCCACGTCTCAGCGCCGATTCCAGGTTCGGCTGCTGACGGCTGGGTGCAGGGTCTGTGTCAGGAATGCGCCGCTCGCGAGTTCCCGGAGGACTTCGTTGGAGCTGGCGAAGGGATTTGAACCCCCGACCGGCTGATTACAAATCAGCTGCTCTACCGGACTGAGCTACGCCAGCCAGCCCAGACAAAAGAGTATTTGTAGCACGGCGCGTGCCACGAGTGCAAGTCCACGTGAATTCTTGACAACTGCAGAGCTGCAGCACGGCGGTCCGGGCCCAGTCCCCCCACCTACTCGGCGTCGGTTCCCGGGCGCTGAGGAGCGGGCTCCCCTGTAGGACGCAGCAACCGGCGCTGACGTTCCGCCTCGAACAACATGATGCCGGCCGCGACCGAGACGTTCAGGCTGGTGACGGCTCCGGCCATCGGAATCGACACGACGCGATCGCATCGCTCGCGCACCAGCCGCCGGAGACCCGTGCCCTCAGCGCCGAGCACGATCGCGGTGGGAAGCGTCAGATCCGGCGCGTCGTACCGTTCCGGCGCGGATCCGTCGAGGCCGATCGTCCAAAGGCCCGCGTCCTTCAGTTCCTCGACGGCGCGGGCAATGTTCACCACGGTGGCAATGCGGACGTGCGCGAGCGCCCCGGCCGACGCCTTGGCCACGACCCCGTCGAGCGACGCTGCATGTCGGGCCTGGCGCACCACGCCATGCACGCCGGCCGCATCTGCCGTCCGCAGGATGGCCCCGACGTTGTGCGGATCCTCGATGCTATCGAGCACCACCAGCAACGCCGGCTCCTTGCCTGCCGCGGCCACGAGATCCTCGACCGCATACTCCTCTGCTGCGACGACCTCCGCGACGATGTCCTGGTGCAGCCCGCCGCGGGCGAGGCGCTGCAGCACGGCGCCATCGACCCGCTCGACCGCGACCCCCATCTCGCCCGCGAGCGCCAGCGCCTGGTCGATGCGGCGATCGGCTCGCACCCCGACCCGCAGCCGTTTCACGCGACCGCTGCGCAGCGCTTCGAGCACGGGATGGAGGCCGTAAATCAGCATGGCTTCGCGTGTGAGTTCGCTGCCGCTTCCCGCAACCACTCAGCCCGCAAGCGGAAAGCGGGAACCGGGGACCTCGGTCAGGTCGCCACCACCTTCGCGAACGCGGCGGCCCGCTCGCGGCAGCCGGTGATCGGTGCGACGCCGCTCGAGGCCGGCAGCGCCGCGCCGCGGTCGATGGCGGGGACGGCAAGGTCCAGCTCCGGACCGCCGCCCTCACCCGTCAGCGCGACGCGAATCGGGTGGAACAGCGCGCGCCCTTTCTGCCCGGTGCGTTGCTTGACCCGATTTGCCGCGGCGCGGAACGACTCGCGATCGAGGCGGGGCGCGTCCTGCAGCTCTTCGCCGAGCGCCGCAATCACCTCGCGGGCGCCGGGTTCGTGGAGCACCTCGGCGACGTCGGGCCTGGCGACGGCCGCCGCTGCGTCGAACTCGAACAGGAAGCGGAGGCGATCCGGAATCTCCTCGAGCCGATCGACGGATCCGATCGCCATCGGCAGCAGCGACGCGAGGAATTCCATCGCCTCGTCCGATCGGCGGCGCAGGTAGCCGCGGGCGAGGAAGTAGCGCGCCGACTCGCCGCACAGCCGCGCCGGCGTGGCCAGCTTCATGTACTGGCGGTTCATCCACGCCAGCTTTTCCGGATCGAAGACGCCCGCACTGTGGCCGACGTCCTCGATGGCAAAGCGGCGCGCCATCTCGTCGACCGGGAGCAACTCCTGATCGCCGCCCGGCGACCAGCCCAGAAGCGCGAGGTAATTCGTCAGCGCTTCGGGCAGGAAGCCCCGCGCCCGGAACTCGGCCACCGAGGTCGCGCCATGACGCTTCGAGAGCGGCGTGTGATCCGGCCCCATCACCAGGGCGAGATGGGCGAACGCCGGCGGCGTGAACCCGAGCGCCTGATAGAGAAGCACCTGACGTGGCGTGTTCGAGATGTGATCCTCACCCCGAATCACGTGCGTGATCTCCATCACCGCATCGTCCACCACGACGGCGAAGTTGTAGGCGGGACGGCCGTCGGAGCGCACCAGCACGGGGTCGCCGATCACGTCCGAGCTGAACGTGACCTCACCGCGGACGAGATCCTGGAACGAGACCTCGACATCCTCCGGGACCCGCAGGCGGATCACCGGCCGCTCGCCGGCGTCGGTGCGGCGCTTGACGTCTCCGGCAGGGAGATCGCGGCAGGTCCCGCGATACTTGGGCGGGCGGCCCGCCGCAAGATCCGCCTGACGATCCGCTTCGAGTTGGGCCGGTGAGCAGAAGCAGTAGTAGGCGTGGCTGCCGGCAATCAGCTCGTTCGCGTATGAGGCATACAGGTGCAGGCGCTCCGATTGCCGATACGGGCCGTGCGCCCCGCCCACATCGGGGCCCTCGTCCCAGTGCAGCCCGAGCCAGCGCAGATCCTCGAGGATCCCGAGCTCCGACTCGCGGGTCGACCGCTCGGTGTCGGTGTCCTCGATGCGGAGCACCAGCGTGCCGTCCTTGCCGCGCGCGAGGAGCCAGTTGAAGAGCGCCGTCCGGGCATTGCCGACGTGCAGCTGACCGGTGGGGCTCGGGGCGAACCGCACTCGCATCAGGCCGCCCTCTCACACATACGCGCGCTCATCGCCGCCCTCGCACCAGCGCCACCGCCTGCGCCGCAATCGCCTCGCCGCGCCCGACAGCGTCGACCCCCTCGTTGCTCTTCCCCTTGACGCTGACCAGCGCCGGCGCAATCCCGAGCGCACCCGCCAGCCCGGCGCGGATCTGGTCCACGAACTTTGCGATGCGCGGCCGCTCCAGGATGACCACCACGTCGACGTTGACGATGTCGAATCCCGCCTCAGCGCACCAGCGCCGCCGCGCGCTCGAGCATCATGATGCTCGACGCGCCCTTCCACTGCGGGTCGCTGTCCGGAAAATGGCGGCCGATGTCGCCGAGCGACGCGGCCCCCAGGATCGCGTCGGTCGCCGCGTGACACGCAGCGTCGGCGTCGGAGTGGCCGAGCGCGCCAAGCTCGGACGGGATCGTCACCCCGCCGAGGACCAATGGCCGGTCCGGTACCAGTCGATGCAGGTCGTAGCCAATGCCGGCACGGCTCGCCCGGTGCGAGTCCGCCGACTCGCGGGCGCGCGCCGCCTCGAGATCCGCCGTCGTCGTGATCTTCACGTTGTCCGCATCCCCCGCCACGATCCGCACGGGATGGCCGGCCTGTTCGGCCAGTCCCGCTTCGTCCGTTGCGTCCACGCCGGCGCGCCCCAGTGCCACCGCATCGCCGAGCACGCGGCGGGTGAACGCCTGCGGCGTCTGGGCCAGGAAGATCGCCTCGCGCGGCAACGTTTCGGCAATCACCTCGCCCGCGGCCACTCGCTTGACCGTATCGGTGACGGGGATCGCGGCAATCGCGGCGCCGTGCGCCGCCGCCCCGGCGATCGCCCGCGAGATGACGCCCGGCGTCACGAACGGCCGCGCCGCGTCATGCACGAGCACGACGTCGGTCGCGTGACTCACGCGATCGAACGCCCGCGCCACCGAATCCTGGCGGGTCGTGCCGCCGGCGACGAACACAATCCCGCTCTTGACCTCGCCCACGCGGCTCCGCGCGTCGTCGACCAGTTCGGCCGGCAGCGCGACGATGATGTCGTGCACCTCCGGATGCGTATCGAAGGCCCGCACGCTGCGCGCCAGCATCGATTGACCGGCGACGTCGAGCAGCTGCTTGGGAACCGCGGCGCCAAGGCGACGCCCGGCGCCGCCCGCGGCGATGATGGCGGTAACACGCATAGGGAGAAACGAGGATTATAGCGTCGGTGTCGGTTCAGAGTTCATTGGTGCAAGGTTCAAGGTCGGGTTCAGGGGTTCCAGGTTCGGTTCAAGGTTTAATGTCAGGGTTGGCTCGAACCGACGGTGCCATTCCCCTGGTCCCCGGTCCCTGATCCCCGATCCCCTCTGAAGTCCCCCCGGGTTCGTCCACGTCCTGGCGGACGATGGCGCGGACGCGCTCGGCCAGCTCGCGGGCCTGTTCGCGCGAGACGCCGGCGGTGGCGATCGGGGCGTGCACGGTGAGGACGACGTCGCCCGGGCATGTCATCAGGCGTCCCTTCAGCATCACGAAGCGGCTCCGGGCGATGCTCACCGGGACGATCGGCAGGTCGTTGTCGATCGCCAGCAGGAACGACCCGCCCTTGAACCGGCCGACCCGGCCGTCCTGGCTGCGGGTGCCTTCGGGGAAAACGATCAGCGACCGTGCGCCGCCGACCAGCCTCGACATCTTCTTCAGCACGCCGGCGCCGGGGTTCTTGCGATCGACCAGCAGATGCCCGGTGCGCTGCAGATGCCAGCCCAGGAACGGAAACGATCCCAGCGACGCCTTGGCGATGATCCGTAGCTGCACCGGCAGCGACGCGAACACGATCGGAATGTCGTAGATGCTCTGGTGATTCGAGGCGAATACATAGGTGCGCTGCGCCTCGATGTGCTCGAGCCCGCGCACGTCCACGCGGACTCCGGTCGTCTTGAGAATGAGCCAGGCCCAGGCCCGCGCACAACGATGGCCGAAGTCGCCGGACGAATCGAACAGCGAGGACAGGAGAGAGATCGTCCCGAGAACGATCGTGTACACCCCGATCGCCGGGATCAGGAAGAAGACCGTCCGCCACCAGTGATACGGAGGCACGTCAGGCGCGCGCGCGACGCGAGCGGCGCATCACTTCGCGCCTTGCGCCCGGCTCGCCGGCATCGCCGCCGCAGCGGGCGCAGCTGGCGGTGCGGCCGGCGGTGCGGCCTGCGGGCACCGTGCTCTCGATGAAGCGACCGAAGATCATCTTGCCGGCGGTCGTCTGCAGCACGCTGGTGACGACCACGTCGATGTTCCGGCTGATCATCCGGCGCGCGTTGTCCACCACCACCATCGTGCCGTCGTCCAGGTAGGCGACGCCCTGGTTGTATTCCTTGCCTTCCTTGAGGATGAAGACCTTCATGAACTCGCCCGGCAGCACGACCGGCTTGAGCGCGTTGGCGAGCTCGTTGATGTTGAGCACCTGCACGCCGCGCAGCTGCGCCACTTTGTTCAGATTGAAATCGTTGGTGACGATCTTTCCTTCGAGCGAGCGCGCCAGCTCGATCAGTTTGAGATCGACCTCGCGCACTTCCGGAAAGTCGACGTCCGAGATCATGACGTCGAGTCCGGACATCTTCTGGATCTTCTGCAGGATGTCGAGGCCGCGACGGCCGCGGTTGCGCTTCATCGAGTCGGCCGAGTCGGCCACCAGCTGCAGTTCCTTCAGCACGAATTGCGGGATCACCAGCGTGCCGTCGATGAAACCGGTCTCGCAGATGTCGGCGATGCGCCCGTCGATGATCACGCTGGTGTCGAGGATGCGGTAGCGCCGCATCGGGCCGGCATTGCGAAACAGGCTGATGAGCCGCGTCGGTTCCAGCCACTCGCCCTTGCGCGCCCCCATCACGATCCCGAGATACGGAAAGACGAGCAGGACGATGCTGTGCAGGAAGACGACGCGGCCGCTGCCGGTGTCGGCCCAGAACAGCGCCGCGCCGATGGTCTTGGCCAGGCCCAGCCCCACCGCGCCGCCGACGAGCGCCCCGAGCAGATCGGTGACCTCGGCGTTGCGGAGACGCGTTTCGACCCACACGAACACCAGGCCCAGCGCCACGCCGACCGCGAGGTTGACACTGGTGATCTCGCTGAACGGCCGGGCCAGTACTGCGGCGTAGGTCACGGCGACGACGAATAACGCCCGGGCGACGAGGAACCACGGCATAGGATGAAGTGCTCCGCGGATGAAAGCCGTCAATCAGCGAACAAGCCGGATCATGATACTCGGGTTACACGAGCACCTACCGCTGGTCGCGCCGGTTCTATCTCGCGGATAGCTCGAGTATTTTGTGGAAGGTTCGCGAAGAGCGGCGGCCTACCAGGCGATCAGGTGATCGAGCGCTTCCGAGACGGTCTTCACGCCGACCAGCTCGACTCCGGCCGGCACGTCCGACGGCGCGCAGTTGCCGGCCGGAACGATGCACCGCGTGAACCCCATGGCGGCCGCCTCGCGGACCCTGAGCGCGGACTGGCTGACGGCGCGGATCTCGCCCGCCAGACCTACCTCTCCGAACACGGCGCTGCGTTCCTGGATGGCGCGATTGCGGACGCTCGACGCGACCGCGCTGAGGACGGCCAGGTCGGCGGCCGGCTCGTCGACGGCGATCCCGCCGGCGACGTTCACGAACACGTCCTCCGCCATCATGTTCAGACCGGCGCGTTTTTCGAGCACGGCCAGCAACAGTGACAGCCGCCCCTGATCGAGGCCGCTGGCCATTCGCCGGGCGTTTCCGTAGGAGCTGGTGCTGACGAGGGCCTGGACCTCTACCAGCAGCGGCCGCGACCCTTCGACGCAGCACAGGACCGCCGATCCGGGCGCGCTGGCCGGACGCTCGGCGAGAAACAGCGCCGACGGATTGGGTACGGCTTTCAGGCCGGTACCGGTCATTTCGAAAACGCCGAGCTCGCTCACCGCGCCGAAGCGGTTCTTCACGGCCCGCACGACGCGATGGGAGTGATGCTTCTCCCCTTCGAAGTAGAGCACGGTGTCGACGATGTGCTCGAGCGCCTTGGGGCCGGCGAGATTGCCGTCCTTCGTGACGTGGCCGACGAGGAAGGTCGGGATGTTCTGGCCCTTGGCAGCGAACAGCAGCTGCGTGGCCGACTCACGGACCTGACCGATGCTGCCGGGGGCGGATTGGAACTTCAACGAGAAGACAGTCTGAATGGAGTCGACGATCACCAGCGCCGGACGGAGCCGGGCGATCTCTTCGAGGATGCGCTCGAGACACGTCTCGGCCAGGATGTACAGCGGCGCCCGGGCGACGCCGAGCCGCTCGCCCCGCGACTTGATCTGGTGCTCCGATTCCTCGCCCGAGCTGTAGAGGACGGGTCCTGTCTCGCGGGCGAAGTGCGCCGCCGCCTGCAGCAGCAGCGTCGATTTACCAATACCTGGTTCGCCGCCGATCAACACCAGCGAGCCGGGGACCACGCCGCCACCCAGGACGCGGTCGAACTCCCCGATGCCGCTCGACAGCCGCGTCGCCACCACTGTGTCGATATCGGCATAGAGCTGGGCCCCGCCGGTCGCGGCGAGACTGTATCGCTTGTCGCCCGCCGCGGGCGCGGACTCCGGCGTGCTGCGCTCCTCCACCAGCGAGTTCCAGGCGCCGCAATCAACGCAGCGCCCGAGCCACTTCGACGACTGCGCGCCGCACTCCTGACAGGCGAAGACGGTTTTCGGTTTCATGAGCTAAGAACCTGTCGCAGTCCGTTCAAGGTTCATGGGTGCAGGGTTCAAGGTTCACCGCGGCAGGTTCACGGTTCTGGTTCACGGTTCGGCGCCGACTTCAGTCGTACTTCCGCTGGATGCGGGCGCCGACCCGGCACAGCAGCTCGTACGGAATCGTCCCGATCGAGGCGGCGATCTCGCGCACCCCGACATCCGCCGGAGACTGTGCCCCGACGATCACGACTTCGTCGCCTGGCGCGACGTCCATCCCGGTGACGTCGATCATCGACATGTCCATGCACACCGAGCCGACGACGGGTGCGCGGCGGCCGCGCACGAGCATGTGGCCGCGGCCGGCGAGGCGAAGGTCGAGGCCATCGGCATACCCCGCGGGCACGACGGCGATGGTCCGGACCGTATCGAGGCCATCGCGCAACCCGTAACCCATGCCCTCGCCGGGGCGCAGGCCCTTCACGGCCACGATACGAGTGTGGAGTGACAGGGCAGGTCGCAGCGGAATCGTCGCGCCGAGCGGCGGCGGGACGACGCCGTAGAGCAAGAGGCCCGGCCTGACGAAGTCGTACCAGACCCGCTCGTCACGCAGCAGCGCTGCGCTGTTCGCGGCATGACGGGCGCGTACCGGGATCCCGAGCCCCGGCAGTCGCGTGCAGACGTCATCGAAGCGGACCCGCTGCTCGGCAAACGCCGGATGGTCGGGCGCGTCAGCCGTCGCAAAGTGCGTATACACGGCATCGACGGCAAGGTTCGCGCTGGCCGCAACCTCGGGCAGCGTGCGATCGAGGTTGTCGTGCCGGAAGCCGAGTCGATTCATCCCGGTATCGATCTTCAAGTGGCACCGCAGCATCGTCGCCTGCCGCGCGGCGGCCTGTTGCAACGCCCGCGCCGCCGACGGCGTGGAGATCGTCGGCGTGAGGCGATGCGTGAAGACGCCTTCGAGATCGCTGACGCTGAGGGCACCGAACACCAGGATGGGCACACGGACGCCAGCCTCGCGCAGCACCACGCCTTCCTCGATGTCCGCACACGCCAGCATCGCCGCGCCAGCCTGCTCGAGCGCCCGGGCCACCTCCGGCGCGCCGTGTCCGTAGGCATTGGCCTTGACGACCGCAATGATCCGCGGGGTCGGTGTCTCGCCGCTGCTGGCGAGGAATTCGCTAATCGATGTGAAGTTGGCGCGGATGGCGGCGAGGTCGACGCGCGCAATTGTCGGTCGGTTCACGAAGACATGTTACAGTGGCAGATGCCGGAGCAGCTGGCGCCCGACGGGCCGTGGCAGAAAATGCCGCGACGACTGGCGCCAGGGGCGCAGGATTACGCACCAGCCGCCGCGCGCCGCGATTGCGACGCGAAGCAGGCGGCTGCGGCGAAGAGGCCGGTCGCCGGCTCCCTCTTTCGCTCGCCGGGACCGCGCACTCCGCTCGTACCCTGCCGCTGCCGCGCGACTACGGGATGCGTTTCGCGATCACGTGCCAGGCGCACTGATGCGCCGGCACGCGGTCAGTGCTACGCGGATCACAGGGTACGGAAGTCGCTGCGATGAATCGCTGCGCAGCGCGGTCCGGCTATCGCCGCGCCTCGGCTCGCTCCAAGGGAGCCGTCAGCCGGCCTCATCGCCGCGCCGCGAGCCGCGGATGGGCGTGCCAGATCGTGGCGACCTCGGACTCGCGTGACTCGCGAAAACAGCGCCGAATCGGTGAACACACGCGCGCAGCGTGAGGACCGCGCTGGGTTGGGGACCCAGCGCGGGTCGCGGCCACACCAGGCGGAGGGCGTGTTTTTCCACGCGATCGTCCGCGGGAGCCGCGAATCGGCGTCGGCCGACCAGCCGCCTCGGTCGACGTCGCGGATCGATTGAACCCGCGGACGCACGCGACGCTGTGGTCAGCGACGCCACCTGATCGAGTCCCGTCGTGCGTGTCTACCCCGGCCCTGGCCCTGAGCCGGCGCCAGGTTCTCGAAACGGGTGTGTTCCTTGATGAAAGCCAGCTTGGCGGTACCGACCGGCCCGTTGCGCTGCTTGCCGATGATGATCTCCGCCGTCCCCTCGACGTCCTGGTTCTGGTTCCCGTCAGCATCGCGATACTGCTCTTCGCGATAGATGAACATCACGACGTCGGCGTCCTGCTCGAGGGCGCCCGACTCGCGCAGGTCGGAGAGCTGCGGCCGATGATCGGAACGGGTTTCGGACGCGCGCGACAGCTGCGACAGCGCGACGATCGGCACGTTCAGCTCCTTCGCGAGTCCCTTGAGCGAGCGCGAGATCGAGGCGATCTCGGCCTGGCGGCTCTCGAAGCGGCCGCGGCCCTGCATCAACTGGATGTAGTCGATGATCAACAGGTCGAGGCCGTGCTCCGCCTTGAGGCGCCGGGCCTTTGCCCGCATCTCGAGCACGCCGATCGACGCCGTGTCGTCGATGAAGACCTTCGCCTCGGCCAGCGTGCCGAGCGCCTGCGACAAGCGCCCGTAGTCCTTCTCGCTCAGATACCCGCTGCGGAACCGGTGGGCGTCGATGCGGGCCTCGGAGGTCAGCATGCGCATGAACAGCTGCTCCTTCGACATCTCGAGGCTGAAGAACCCGACTGTCATGTTGGTCGCGGTGCCGACGTGCTGGGCGATGTTCAGGACGAAGCTGGTCTTGCCCATGGACGGCCGCGCGGCCACCAGCACCAGGTCCGATCGCTGCAGCCCGGAGGTCATCTCGTCGAGGTCGAGGAAGCCGGTCGGGACGCCGGTCACGAGTCCCTTGTGCTGCTGGAGGGCTTCGATGGTTGCGAAGCTGCTCTGCACCAGATCGCGCAGCGGCACGAAGCCGGCGCGGATCCGATCCTCGGCGATGGCGAAGATCGATCGCTCGGCCTCGTCGAGCAGCAGGTCCGGCTCCTGCTCGGCCTCATAGGCCTCGGTCAGGATCTTGTTGGCCGAGTGAATCAGGCTGCGGAGGGTCGACTTCTCTTTGACGATCCGCGCGTAGTACTCGACGTTCGCCGAACGGGGCACGCCGTCGGCCAGCGATGCGACGTAAGCCGGGCCGCCCACCTCGTCGAGCTCGCCAGCGCGCGACAGCTCCTCCTTCAGCGTGATGAAGTCGATCGGATCGCCGCGCTCGCTGAGCGTGACCATCCGCTCGAAGATGCGCCGGTGCGCGTCGCGGAAGAAATCCCGCGCGTCGATCAGCTCGGCGGCATGGTTGAACGCCTCGTTGCGGATCAGAATCGCGCCGAGCACCGACTTCTCGGCGTCGAGGCTGTGCGGCAGCGTACGTTCTGGGGCGGCGGTCTCAGCCATGTGACCGGTTGGCGTGATGTGGGAAAAAAGAAAACGGGTGAACGCGAACGAAGAGGATACACCTTTCGCGCGCGGTTCACCCGCTTGACAGGGCGACGAAAAACTCTAGCGCTGTTCGGGGACGACCTTGACCTTCACCTGCGCGGTGACGTCACGGTGGACCTTCACCGGGACCTGCACGTCGCCAACCGCCTTGATCGGATCCGGCAGCTGGATCTTGCGCCGGTCGACGGTGAAGCCCTTGGCGGCGAGCGCCGTGGCGACGTCTGCGGAGGTCACCGACCCGTACATGACGTTGTTCTCGCCGATGCGGCGGGCGATCTCGATCTCGAGCGCCTCGAGACGCTGGCCGTAGGCGTCGGCCTCGGTGCGCTCCTGCGCGTCCTTGACCTCGCCGGCCTTGCGCTCGCGCTCGATCTGCTTCTTGTTCGCCTCGGTCACGGCCAGGGCCAGCTTGCGCGGCAGCAGGAAGTTGCGCGCGTAGCCGGGCGCCACCTTGACCACGTCGCCGCGGCGACCGAGGTTGTCGATGTGCTCTCTCAGAATTACGTCCATGATGTTCTCACCTGTCGGGCGCCGGTTGCGGACAAAGACCCGGACAATCCACTAGTCCGTGACGTAGGGCACCAGCGCGAGCTGACGCGCGCGCTTGATCGCGGTCTGCAGCTTGCGCTGATGCAGCGCGCAGGTCCCCGAGATGCGGCGCGGCTGAATCTTGCCCCGTTCCGGCAGGAACGGCGCCAGCAGCCGGACGTCCTTGTAGTTGATGTAGTCGATCTTCTCCGCGCAGAACTTGCAGACGCGGCGGCGGCGGAAGAACCCGCCGCGGCGCGGCGCGTCGCCGCCCTTACCCTTGTCCTTGTCGTTCTTGCCGCGGCCGCGGCCGCCGCCTCGTTCGTCGCTCATCGCTGGCCCTCCATCCCGTCCCGATCGTCATCCTGATCGCTGTCGCCGCTGCGGCCTTCGCCGGGCTGCGGCTCGGGCGGCAGGCCGCGCGCCGTGCGGCGCCGGGCCTGTGTCGAGCGGCGGGCCTCACGCGTCCGATCGGCCACCTTCAGCTCCTCGTCCACGCGGACGACGAGATGGCGGATGACCAGGTCGGTGACGCGCAGCCGGCGATCGATTTCCTTCATCAGCTCGCCCGAGCCGGTGATGGTCTCGACGACGTAGATGCCCTCGCGGTGGTGACCGATCTCGTAGGCCAGCTTGCGCCGGCCCCAGTTCTCGGTCTTGTCGAACGTGCCCTGAAAGCGCTGGACGATCTGCTCGATTTGCGTGTGCAGCTCGGCGACCTGCGTTTCGGACCCGTCCGGACTGACGATGTAGACGAGCTCGTACTGCCTGGACGTACTCATGCGTCTCCTTCTGGACTGAACGGCCCGCCTTCGCGCGTACGCGCTACGGCGGGCAAGGAGAAGAGTTGGATGGTTACTCCGCGTCTTCCTTCCGATTGAACCGGTTCATCATCGGGTCGATACCCTCGGTGACGAACAGTTCGGCGGCGTCCGCTGCGCGGGCCACCGCCTCGGCGATGATCGGCCGTTCCTCCGGCTCGAACCTCGCCAGCACGTGATCCGCGAGATCGCGCCGGGCATCTCCCCGCCCCACGCCGACCCGCAGCCGTGCAAACGTGTCGCTCCCCAGTTGCCCGATGAGCGACTTCAACCCATTGTGCCCGCCCGCCGAACCCGACGGTCGCGCCCGCAACCGACCGAGATCGAGGGCCACATCGTCCACGACCACCAGCAGGTCGCCCTGATCGATTTTGAAGAACCGCAGCAGCTCCCCGACCGGATGGCCGCTCAGATTCATGAACGTCAGCGGCTTGGCCAGCAGCGCGCCGCCGGTCCGCCACTTCGCGATGAGCGCGTCGGCCGGGCCGCTCTCCCACGCCAGCCGATGCCGCTCGGCCAGCAGATCGAGCGCATCGAAGCCGACGTTGTGCCGGGTTCCGGCGTATTTCCGGCCGGGATTGCCCAGCCCGGCGATCAGCTTCATCAAGGCCGCCAACGAGGCGACTCGCAGTCAGTTGCGCTATTCCTCGTCTTTGTCGGTCTTGCCCTTCTTGATCACTTCCGGCTCCGCCGCGCCGGCCGGCGCCGCCACCTCGGTGGCCGCCGGCTCCTCCGCCTTGACCGAGACGACGTGCACGATCATCAGGTCGGGGTCGCTGATCGGCTTCCACTTGGCATCGGCGGTCTGGAGATCCCGGACGCGAATGCCCTGGTTGAGCATCAGCTCGGAGATGTCGACGACGATGTTCTCCGGGATGTCGCCGGGCAGCACCTCGATGTCGATCTCGCGATTGACGAAGTCGACGATGCCACCCTGCTGCTTGACGCCCGGCGCTTCACCCTTCATCACGATCTGGACGGTGAGCGTCAGCGTCTTGTCCATCGCGACCTGGTAGAAGTCGGCGTGCAGGAGCTTGTGACCGATCGGTTCGATCTGGTACTCCTTCACGAGGACGCGCGTGTCACCCCCGTCGAGCTGCAGCCCGATGAGCGTGTTGACGCCCGACTCGGAGTGCAGAATCTTCAAGAGTGCCTTCGGGTCGACGGCGATCTCGGTCGCCTGGCCCTTCTGGGCGCCGTAGACGACGGCCGGGATCCGGCCCTGTGCGCGCAGCCGCCGCGCCTCGTTCTTGCCGCGTCCCGCCCGCTTCTCCGCCTGCAGTGTTGCGTCCATCAGCTTCCAGCTCCCAGCTACCGGCCCGGCCTTGGGCCGGGGTCTCTCTCACTCTTGACCAACTCCGTCTCCCAGCTGGAAGCTGGAAGCCGGAAGCTGGCAGCTCTAAACGAACAGCGAGGACACCGAGGTCTCCTCGTGAATGCTGCGAATCGCCTGGCCGAGGAGGCGCGCCACCGACAGCTGCTTGATCTTCGTGCAGCCGCGCGCCCGCTCGGTGGTCAGCGGGATCGTGTTGGTGACGATCACCTGGTCGATCGGGGCGGCCTCGAGCCGTTCGATTGCCGGCCCCGACAGGACCCCGTGCACCGCGCACGCCACGACCCGTTCGGCACCGTTCGCCTTGAGGGCGTGGGCCGCCTTCACGATCGTCCCCGCCGTGTCGATGATGTCGTCCTGGATGATGCAGGTCCGGCCGCGCACCTCGCCGACCACGTTCATCACTTCCGCCGTTCCGTCGTCCGATCGCCGCTTGTCGATGATCGCCAGGTCGCCGTCGAGGCGCTTGGCGTAGGCCCGGGCGCGCTCGGCGCCACCGGCGTCGGGCGAGACGACGGTCAGGTTCGGATACGCCAGCCCGCGGCAGTGATTGATGATCACCGGCGCGGCGAACAGGTGGTCCACCGGGATGTCAAAAAACCCCTGGATCTGCGCCTTGTGCAGATCCATCGTCAGCACCCGGTTGGCGCCGGCGGCGCTCAGCAGGTTCGCGACCAGCTTGGCCGAGATCGGCACGCGCGGCTTGTCCTTGCGATCCTGCCGGGCGTAGCCGTAATACGGGATCACCGCCGTGATGCGCGACGCCGACGAGCGGCGGAACGCATCGATCATCACGCACATCTCCATGATGTGCCGGTCGACGTCGGCGCACGTCGGCTGCACGATGAAGACGTCGGTCCCGCGGATGTTCTCGTCGATCTGGAACGAGACTTCCGTATCGGGGAAGCGCACCAGGCGCGCATGCCCGAGCGAGACGCCGAGAAATTCGCCGATCTCCGCCGCGAGGGCGGGATGGGCGCTCCCGGAAAAGAGTTTCAGCTGGCCGCGACTCATACAGTGGTTGGGGCGGAAGGATTCGAACCTTCGAATACGGGATTCAAAGTCCCGCGCCTTACCGCTTGGCCACGCCCCATCATCCGTTGTGGATCCGCGGCTTTACGGGCCCGCGAGCAACCGCCACGCGCACTGCCCAACATCGGCGCCAGACCTTCCGTTGCTCGGTGAGCCGCCGGACGAACCTGGCCGCCTGCGAGACCAAAGCGTCGACGAAGAGAACCGGACTGCACGGCGCGGCCTTCGTGCACGTCCGCAAAACGGTAAGTGTACACGGTTGCGCTCAGCGCGGTCAATTCCCGCCGGGCTTGCAGGCGCCGTCCGCCGTTGTCCGGCGTACGACCGGCCGGGATCGACGCTCGCACTCGGCCCGGCTCAGCGTCCGAGTGACCAGGGCGCGGACGCCGCCTTTCGACAGCGGGGCCAGCGCACTCCGGGCCGCCGCCGGGCTGCGAAACAGCCCGAACACCGCCGATCCACTGCCGGTCATCGTCGCCGCCACCGCCCCCGCGTCGCGCAGGATCCTCCGCAAGGTGGCGATCTCTGGATGACGACGCACCACCGGCGGCTCCAGGTCGTTGACCATCTGGGCGGCGCGCGTCGGCCAGGGCACGGGCAATTGCTGCAGCTCCCGCGGATCCTTGAGCCCGGCCGCATGATCCTCGTCGTACCACCGGTACGCCTCGATGGTCGAGACGCCGAACGGCGGCTGCACCACGACAACCGCATGCGGCGGCAAATCGACCAGCGGATAAATCTCCTCTCCACGCCCGAGGCCCAGCGCCGTGCCGCCCGAGAGAAAGAACGCCACGTCGGCCCCCAGGTCCGCGGCGATCTCGCGCAACAGTGCCGGTGTCGCGCCACCCCACAAGCGGCCGAGACTGAGGAGCGCCGCCGCCGCGTCGGCACTGCCCCCACCCAAGCCCGCCTGCATAGGGATCGCCTTGTCCAGGACCACCCGGGTATCGACAGGCGCGTCCGGGCGGCCGAGCGCGGTCCACAAACGCG
The DNA here is from genome assembly GCA_963816725.1 of uncultured Acidobacteriota bacterium. Lineage (GTDB taxonomy): Bacteria > Acidobacteriota > Vicinamibacteria > Vicinamibacterales > 2-12-FULL-66-21 > CAVSUB01. Next base: position 167,280 of record CAWFMC010000004.1, read on the forward strand.
CCGCCGCCTTCCACACCAGGTTCGAGGCGTCGAGCGGCACGCCCGGTGTGTCGCAGTGGAGCGCGAACGGCCCCGGGCGCGCCTCGATCGTCAGCGTGTCGTGCAACTCGATGGTCTGGAACACGGTGCGAAGCTCGTGAAACCCGTCCGGCCGGGTGCCGAGCACGCGCAGGTCCAGATTCACCTTCGCGTGCGCGCGGGTGACGATGCGAGTCGCAGGAGTAGTCACAGGGGCGGGAGGTCGTGCTCGCTCCCGGGCCCGCCGAGCGGGCCGGAGCGGCGCAGTTCGTCAAGCGTCAACGGGGTCGCATCGGGCGGGACCTCGACCTCGAACACCGCCGCATCGAGCGGGATGTTGATCTCCAGCTGGGAGAGCCGCAGCGTCAGGTCGGTGTCGTTTGCGTTCGATCCGGTCGCTGTCAGGCGCACGGCCGCCGGGCGCCCTGACGCGAACTCGTCGTAGCGGACCTCGAGGTTATCGCGTGCGGCGGCGACGAGACGCCAGGCCCCGTTGATGCGCCGCAGCCACAGGCGGCCGGGCCCGGACTCCGCGCTCACCCAGTCGCCAGGATACGACTGCCCACCGTCTACGTGCTCGACACCGAATCCGCAGCCCGACACGGCCGCGCGCAGCTCGTCGGGGTTCAAGGCGACGCCGGTCAGGGCCTCGATCAGCTCCGCCGGCTTCGCATCGCGCAGCACACGCCCTTCCCGATTGAGCACCAGTGTCGCGGCGTCGTCGTGCATCGCGAGCGTGAAGATCGGACGGCCGAACGGCGCCGGAGCCTCGAGCCGCACCTTGCCCGGAGTCGCGAAGCCGGCGAGGAGGTGTCCGCGCAGCTTCTGGCCGCCGGCGCGCCCCGAGAGACCCAGCTCCGCGCTCAACGTCCGTATCGTGCGGCACTGGGCGGTCGCGTCGGTGTACGCGGCGGCCGCGTCAGGGAAAGGCGAACCGCCGGCAGATGGCAGGGCCGGGATCTTGCGGGATCCGCACGCGGTGGTGGTGACGAGAAGCGCGATGAGCAGCGCCGCACGGCGGCGGCGCCTCGAGGGAGCCGGTCCGCTCACTGCGGCGCCAGGCGGGCTCGGGCGTCGCGGATCTTCTGCTCGATCTTGGCGCGGTCCACGGACTGGCCGTCGCCCGACAGCGCCCGCTCCCACGCCTTCGCGGCGTCGGCGAACCGCTGCTGCTTGAAGCGCAGATCCCCGAGGTGCTCCTGCACCACCGAGCTCGATTGGAGCTGCGCCGCGGCGCGGGTCAGCGGCTGGTCGGCGTCAGTCAGGCGGCCCTGCTGGAAGTAGGCCCAGCCGAGCGAGTCGAGGAACGAAGGGTTCTCGGGATCGATCTTGACGGCCCGCTGGAGCAGCTGCACCGCTTCGTCGAGACGGTCCCCGCGCTCGGCCAGCAGATACCCGAGCGAATTGAGCGCGTTGGCGTCCTGGGGATCCTGGCTGACGAGATCCCGCAGCGTCGCCTCCGCCCCTTTGACGTCGCCTCGCTCCTGCTGGATCGACGACATCGCATGCAGTCCGCGTTTGTCCTTCGGGTTGGCCGCCAGGATTTTGCGCGCCGTTGCTTCCGCGGCCGCCAGATCCTTGGCGGCGCGCTGGCTCTCGGCGAGCAGGTACAACATCGCGGCGTCGGGCGAGGCCGAGCTGTCAACGAGCTTCTGGAGGATGGCGCGCGCATCACCGGCCTTGCCGCCGTTGAGCAGGGCGATCGCGCGGCGCGGCAGGAGCGCCGTATTGCGTGGATTGAGGGTCAGCGCCTTCTCGAGCGCGGCCGCCGCGTCGTCCCACTTCCCGGCGCGCTCGGCGGTCTCGGCCAGCCGGAGCTGACCGCGATAGAACTCCGGATTCATCCGCAGCGTCTGCCGAAGCGTCTCGAGGGCGTCGTCAGGCTTGCCCGCGCTCTCCTGGGCCGCGGCCAGGAGCAGCGCCCCTTCCTGGTACTGCGGCTGGTCGTCGACAACGTGGCGCAGCAGCGGGAGGGCTTTCTCGAACGCACCGGTCTGCGCGTAGAGCCGGCCGAGCATCAAATCCAGATTGATGTCGAAGGCGTCGTCCTTGCGGGCCTTCTCGAGCGCGGCGATCGCGCGCGCGGGATAGTCGGCCGGATTGTCCCCCGGGGCGATCGCCTGCCGCTGTTCGGCGAGCGCGGCGTAGATCGTGCCGAGGATCTTGTTGGCTTCCTGATTGTTCGGATCGAGCGCGACGGCTTCCTGCGCGGTGGTCATCGCCTCCTGCGCCTTGTCGGTGCGGGCGTAAAGACCGGCGAGCTCGGCGCGCAGCTCGGCGGACTTGGGCGCCAGCGCGATCGCCTGCTTGTGGGCGGCGATCGCCTCGTCCATCTTGCCTTCCCCTTCGAGATGGCGGCCGAGCAGGAACAGGTACGTGGGATCCTTCTCGGCGGGGGGGGCAGCCTGGGGCGCCCGGACTTGACCGGCGACGGCGGGCGCACCGAGGCCGACCGTAAGGAACAGGGCGAGCGTCAGTGACCGCATTTCACTGATTATAATGGACACACTCGAGCGCAGCCACGCGGCCAGCCCGTCTGCTATAGTCTGGCGGCGCCCCCGGACCATCGGTCTCCGGCCGGTACCCTCGATGGAGTTTCCCGCATGCCCGTAGATCCGGAACTGCTCGCGATTCTCGCCTGTCCGAACTGCAAGACCAAGGTCGACCTGGTCAAGGACGGCGCGGCCCTGAAGTGCAATCAATGCAAGCGCGTGTACCCCGTGAAGGACGACATCCCGGTGATGCTGATCGACGAAGCGACGATCGAGCCATAGCCGCCCGGCCGATGCCGGCGCCTCCGTCGAGGATTCTCCTCATCAGGCTCCGCCTGATCGGCGACGTCGTCTTCACGACCCCGCTTCTCGGCGCGCTGAAGCGCGCATTCCCGGCTGCCCACCTCACGTATCTGGTGGAGCGCGCGGCCGAACCGGTCGTCGCCGCCCACCCGCACATCGACGAGTTGATCGTCATCGACAAGAGCCGCGGCTGGCGGCGGCTGCGCGACGATGCCCGGCTGGCGCTGCGGCTGCGGCGGGCGAGATTCGATCTCGTATTGGACCTTCACGGTGGGCCGCGCAGCGCCTGGCTGGCGCTCGCCACCGCCGCTCCGACCCGGATCGGCTACGATATCCAGGGTCGGCGCGGGTTCTACACCCGCCGGGTTCATCGGCCGCGGGGGCTGCACCCGCGGCATTCGGTGCTGAACCAGTGGGACCTGCTCGAGGCCATCGACGGATGGCCGGCTGTGCCGCCGGATCCGGCGCAGGACGCCGTGAGCATGGCCGGGGACCCGGCGGCCGAGGCGAGCGCGACCGCCAAGCTGGCGGCGGCGGGCGTCGAGCCTGACGCGGCGGTCATCGTCGTTCACGTCAGCGCCGGTAACCCGTTCCGCCGCTGGCCGGAGCCGGCCTTCATCCGCCTGGTCACCGGGTTGGCCGCCGCGGCGTCCGATCGACGGCTGGTGCTCAGCTCGGGACCGTCGGATCGTGCGGCCGCCGATCGCATCGCCGCCGCGGCCCGGCAGGTGCTCGGCCCCGAGGCGGCGCGGCGGATCGTTGATTGCGGTGAGTTGAATCTTGCCGAGTTGCGCGCCGTCATCGTGCGCAGCCGGCTCTTCGTCGGCGGGGACACCGGCCCGCTGCACGTAGCCGCGACGACCAGCACACCGGTGGTCGGCATCTATGGCCCGACGCTCGACGCGCGGTCGGCGCCATGGAGGGATCGGCGCATCCCCACGGCGGCCGTGTACGTGGACCACCTCCCGTGCCGGCCGTGCGATCAGCGCGTGTGCGCGCCCGGCGATTTTCGATGCCTGACGACCTTGCAGCCGGAGACGGTACTCGCGGCGGCCGAACGCCTGCTGGCCCGGAGCCTCCCCTGATCACGCCTTCCGCACCGGCCGCGTCCCGTCTCGAGCGCTTCGCCTATGTGCTGCTGCTGGTCTTTGCCGGCGCGCCGCTCTTCTCCATCGCCGTCGCCGAGCTCCTGCTGGCGATCATCGCGCTGCTGTGGCTGATCCTCGTGATCCGCGGCCGCGAAACGATCGCCGTGCCGCCGATGTTCTGGCCGCTGCTGGCCTTCGGCGCCTGCACGCTGGTCTCGTCGGTCTTTTCGATCGATCAGCATGTCAGCTTCGTGGACTCGAAGCAGCTGGTGCTCTACGCGATCGTCCCCATCGCCTATCGCCTGCTGCGGGGGCCGCGCACATTGAAGGCGGTGGACGTCATGATCACCGCCGGGGCGCTCAGTGCGGTGTACGGCATCGTCCAGTACGGAATCTTCGACTTCGATAATCTCGGCCAACGCGTGCAGGGCACGCTGGGCCACTACATGACGTACTCGGGCCTGATCATGCTGGTCGCCTGCGTCGCCGCGGCGAGAGTGATGTTCATGCCGCAGGATCGGTTGTGGGCGGCGCTGATCATGCCGGCGGTGCTGGTTGCGCTGGCCCTGACCTTCAGCCGCAACGCGTGGGTCGGCGCGTGCGCCGGGATCAGCCTGCTGTTCGTGCTCCGCGACTTCCGCCTCGTCGCGCTGGTCCCGGTCGTTGCTGCGATCTTCGTCATCTTCGCGCCGGTGCAGCTGTCCAACCGCTTCTACTCGACCTTCAGCCTGACTGACCCGACCAATGCCGATCGCCTCGCGATGCTCCGATCCGGTCTCCGGATCATCAAAGACGATCCCCTGACGGGGGTCGGGCCAGACATGGTGATCCAGGTATATCCGCACTATCGCGACCCCGGCGCGGTGACCCAGCGCGCGCCGCACCTGCACAACGTGCCGCTCCAGATCGCCGCCGAGCGCGGGCTGCCGGCGCTCGGCGCCTGGCTGTGGTTCATCGTGGTGCTCATGCGCGATCTGTGGCGCAAGACCCGCACCTCTGCCCTTCGATCGCTGCCGACCGCGGCGCTCGCTGCGGTCGTCGCGATGCTCGCCGCCGGCATGTTCGAGTACAACTTCGGCGACTCCGAGTTCCTGATGATCTTCCTGCTGCTGGTAACGCTCCCGTACGCCGCCGATTACGCCCCGGCCGGGTCACACGCCGTCCGCCGCTCGCCCCAAGCCGCGTGACGATGAGCGCTGCCGGACCGCTCATCGACCGAATCGCCGGACGATCGGTCCTGGTCGTTGGCGACGTGATGCTCGACCACTTCGTCTATGGCCGGGTGACCCGCATTTCTCCCGAGGCCCCCGTCCCTGTCGTCCAGTTCGAGCGCGACGAGCTGCGCCTCGGCGGCGCCTCGAACGTTGCCGCCAACATCGTCGCCCTCGGCGGTCGCGCCGCCGCGATTGGCATCGTCGGCGCCGACACGGAGGGCGCGCGACTGGTGGAGGAACTGGGTCGCGTCGGAGTGGACGCCACCGGCATCGTCGATGACCCGACCCGCTGCACGACCCGGAAGCTGCGCGTGGTCACGACCCGGAACCAGCAGGTCGCCCGGATCGATTACGAGCGCGATGACGAGATCGCTGGCGCGCTCGAAGCCGCGGTCTCGGCGCGGATCGTGGCGCAGGTGGCGGCCGCGGACGCGGTGCTCATCTCTGACTATCTGAAGGGCGTGATCTCGCGCGGGGTGGCGCGGGCCTGCATCGACGAAGCCGCCCGCCGGAACATCCCGGTCCTGGTCGACCCGAAGGTGCCGCACATCGATTACTACGCCGGGGCCACCGTGATCACGCCGAATCACCACGAGGCGGAGGCGGTCGCGCAGATGCGGATACGGACGACCGAGGAAGCGCGTGAGGCAGCCGTGCGGGTCCGCGAGCGGGCGCGCTGCCGCAGCGTGCTGATCACGCGCGGCGAGCACGGGATGTGGTTGCTGGCGCCGGAGGGCGAGGCGGAGCTCGCGGCGGAGGCGCGCGAAGTCTCGGACGTGACCGGCGCAGGCGATACGGTGATCGCCGCCCTGGCGTTGGGGCTGGCCGCCGGCGCTCCACTCGCCGAGGCGGCACGGCTGGCCAATCGCGCCGCCGGCATCGTGGTCGCGAAGTTCGGACCGGCGACGGTCAGCCTCGAGGAGTTGAGGGAGAAAGGGTGAGCAGCCCTGAACCGAACCCCCGGAACCCCGAACCGAACTGTCGAACCCGTCGAACCCTCGAACCGCCGAACCTAGTTACACCGATTCGCCACCAGCACGAGCTGCGGCGGCGGGTCGGCGGCGAGCACGCTCTTCAATCGCACGTCCAACGTCGGCCGTCGGTCGATCACGCACAGCGGCCGCGGCAGATCGCCTCGCACTCGCGCAAGATCCTCCTCAGACATCACCGCGAACACCGGCTTCCCGCTCTTCAGGTGGACGACCAGCTCGTCGACATCGAACAAGTCCTCGACGTGCCGCCGCAGGTAGTAGGCGAGGCTCGGCATCGATTGCGCGTAGGTCGCGACGATATCGTCCGGCGCCGCGCGCTGCCGGATGGTCTCGGCAAATCCGGGGACCGGCTTGTAGGCTTCGAAGCTCGGGAGCGTCCAGACCACGAAGATCACTGACAGGCAGGTGAAGCCGGCCGCAACTGCCACACACGCGCCGAGGACGCGTTGACGCAGCCCGAACCACATCGCCAGCCCGCCGGCCACGAGACCGATCACGCCGATCGCGGCAACGCCTTGGATCGCGTACACCGCGCCCGCGACCTTCGCCAGGTAGACGAGGGCAGCGCCGACGAGGAACAGCAGCACTCCGACCGCGGCGACTGTGCGAGAGGTCGACGACAGGCCGCGCCCCTCACCGGCGCGCGCGATCGCCCATCCGGCGAGGCCGCATACGGCAGGCACGATCGGGAAGATGTAGAGATCCTGCTTGCCCGCCGAAAACGAGAAGAACCCGACGAACACCGCGATCCACAGCCACAGCAGCGTCCGCACCCGGCCACTCGCGTCACCCTCGGCCGACGCCGTCCGGCGTTCACTCCGCCAGGCGATGAACGCCGGGATGAGAAGCGGCGACCAGGGAAACGAGTCGCTGAACAGAACCGGGAGATAGAAAAAGGGTCCTCGTGCGACCTGGACGCCGACTCCCGAGGCGAACCGATCGAGGTTCTCCCCGACGAAGAAGGACACGATGTAGGTCCACCCGTCACGCGCGTAGAGCGCGGCGTACCAGGGCACGACGATCACCAGGACGATAGCGAGACCGGTGGGGATCATCATCTCCGTCACGCGACGGAGCTCGCGATGCAACAGGAGGTAGGCGGCGAACACCAGGCCAGGGACGACGGCCGCGACCGGTCCCTTGGTGAGCATGCCGAGACCAACGCTGACATACATCAGCGCGAGCAAGAGCCGACGCCGCGTGGGATAGCGTTCGGCCGCCGCGAAACAGAGCAGCGTCAACGCCATGAACATCGAGATGTAAACGTCGATGAAGACGCGGCGCGCCAGCATCACGAGGCGGGGCGCGATGGCCAGGCCGAGCATCGACCACAGGAAGGCGTCGATCCGGAGCGAGGCGCGGGCGAACGCTCCCGGCGCGGCAAGCCATCCCAGGAAGCCGGCGGTCACAATCATGACGATCGCGCCCAGGGCGATCGGCACGCGCTGGACGGCGACTGAGACGCCGAACACTTGGTAGAAGCCGGCGACGATCCAATAGCTGAGGACCGGCTTGTTCAGACGCGGCTGGTAATTGAAGGTCGGGAAGATGTAGTCGCCGCGCTCGATCATCTCGCGCGGCGTCTCGACGTAGAAGGCCTCGTTGGCGTCCCAGATCGCGGAGTCGCCGAGCCCGATGAAATACGGCACGACGGCGGCCGCGAGCAGCGCGGCCAGCACCCAGCGTCTGGTCCGGTCGGGCATCGCCTAGTGGCGGAAGTGGCGCCGGCCGGTGAAGACCATCGCCAGCCCGCGCTCGTCGGCGGCCGCGATGACTTCCGCATCCCGTACCGATCCGCCGGGCTGCACCACCGCGGTCGCGCCCGCTTCGGCCAACGCGTCGAGGCCGTCGCGGAACGGAAAGAAGGCGTCCGAGGCCGCGACGGATCCCTTCAACCCGTCAGCGGCGGCCTTCATCACCGCGACCTTGACCGCGTCGACGCGGCTCATTTGCCCGGCACCGACCGCCAGCGTCCGATCGGCGGTGGTGAAGATGACCGCGTTCGACTTCACATGTGCGCACACGCGCCAGGCAAAGCGAAGCGCCGTCCACTCCTCGGCGGTCGGTTCCCGTTTGGTCACGACCTTCGGCATGTCGCTGGCCGGCCACGGCTCCGACGCTTCGCTGACGCGATCGCGGTCTTGTGACAGCACGCCGCCGAGGAAGCTTCGATAGTCCTGGACCGGCCCGGCGCCGGGCGCGCCACGCAACGCGTCGTAGTCGGCCGTCACCACGCGCAGGTTCTGTTTGGTGGCCAGAATCGGCTTGGCGGCCTCGTCCAGCGAGGGCGCGATCACCGCTTCGATGAACGTCGCCGTGATGGCCGACGCCGCATCCGCATCCAGCGGCCGGTTCAATCCGACGATGCCGCCGAAGGCGGACAGGGGATCGGCGTCGCGGGCCCGGACATAGGCTTCGGCTTGCGTGGCGCCGGTTGCGACCCCACACGGATTGGTGTGCTTGATCACGACGCCGGCCGGCTCGTTGAACTCGAGGGCGATGCGAGCAGCCGCATCGAGGTCGAGCAGGTTCGTGTAGGACAGCTCCTTGCCCTGATGCACGCGCCACACGGTGCTGCCCGGAGCCGGCTGGGCGATCCACGAGGCCCTCTGATGCGGGTTCTCGCCGTAGCGGAGATCGCGCTTCTCGCCCGGCAGCTGGACGGAGGCGGCGGGGTGCCGGGTGAACGTGCCATCGTCGACGGTCACGCCGTTCATGGTCGCGAAGACCATCGCGTCGAAGGCCGCGGTGTGGGCGAACGTCTTCCGCATGAGCTCGAAGCGAAACGCGAGCGACGGGCCGCCGTCGCGACGCAGTTCGTCGATCACACGCGGGTAGTCGGCGGGATCGACGATCACCAGGACGTCGCGGAAGTTCTTGGCCGCGGCGCGCAGCAGGCTCGGGCCGCCGATATCGATCTCCTCGACGAGATGATCGAACGGCACGTCAGGGTCGGCTGCGGCCTTGGCGAACGGATAGAGGTTGACAACCACGAGATCGACCGCCGTGATGCCGTGGGCGGCCAGCGCCGCGAGATCGTCGGGCCGGTGCCGGCGGGCCAGGATGCCGGCGTGGATCGCGGGATGGAGCGTCTTGACCCGGCCGTCCATCATCTCCGGAAAGCCGGTTACCTCGGAGACGTTGACGACCGGCAATCCTTCGGCTTCCAGCGCTTTGGCGGTACCCCCGGTGGAGACCAGTTCGACCCCCAGCGCGGCCAGTTCGCGGCCCAGAGGCGCCAGACCCGCTTTATCAGAAACACTCAAAATTGCACGCATATTTTTTACATTCTGTTGACAAGGCGCGGACTCAGCGCTACCATTTCCGCGGCGCTGGCGGGCCAGCGTCGTAAGCCGAGGCCGCGGCACTCGCGGTCTTTTTTTGTGTCTGGCGGTCTCCGCACCCCGGAGCCGCGGGCCGGGTCAAGCGGCGCCTCGCGCCGCGACATTGCAAGGCAGGACAAGTACGATGCGCATCACAGGCAAGGTCAAGTGGTTCAACAACGCCAAAGGTTACGGATTCATCGAGCGCGACGGCGGCAGCGATGTGTTCGTTCACTTCTCGGCGGTCCAGGGAAACGGTTTCCGGACGCTCGAGGAGGGCCAGGCGGTGGAATTTGAAATCGTTGACGGTCCGAAGGGCCCGCAGGCCGGCAACGTAACCAAAGTGAGCTAGTCCCCGATACGGAACCGGAGGCGCCCGATGCGCCTCCGGTCTCCGGTCGTTTTCGTCCCGCCTCAGTCCTTCGCTCCCTTCATCCCGCGCACGGTCAGGTTCACTTTTCCTTCCTTCACCGCCACCCGGAACGCCACTTCCTCGCTGCCATGCTGCCGCAGCTTGGAGACCTGCGAAGACACCAGGGCCGCAAACTTGTGGAACGGCAGCACCTCGTCGCCGACATGCCGCCGCGCGTCCATCAGCGAGTCGTAGAGCACGTGCAGCTTGTCGATCTCGCGGACAGGATCCTTGAACGACGTCACGTGCACCACCTTCGGATCGCGCGGCACCTTGCCCGGCGCGGCCGGTTTCGGAGCCGGCTGCTGCAACGGACCCGGACGCCCTTCCTCCTTCGCGCGCAATGCTCGATCCCACAGGTCGACCAGCGTCTGGAATCGGGTCTGCAGCATCTCGAACCGGAACCGGTCGCTGGTCCCGGTGATCAACCCGCGGCCCCACCGCTTCAGGAGCGCTTCGACCCGGCCACGCGTCTCCCATGGCGGCCGCTTCGCGCGGCCGGCGAAGAACATCGTGTACTCCGCCTCGAGCCGCTTCAGGTCGGCGGCCAGCGTCAGCAGATCGCGCTGGATGTCAGTGAGCTCGGGCACCGCGCGGATCCTTTCGGCTGACCCTACGCGGCGCGACCGTCAGGGCGATGGCGCGCGTCATCGAATCAGGAACCAGAGCAGCGGCAGCCACAGCTCCCGCGCGTAGGGCACCGGCCGATCGTCGATCAGAACATCGGTGGCATCGAAGCGGCCGACGATGTCGAACAGGTTGCGGAGCTGCAGCGCGTCCTGCGGATAGAAGCGCGCGCGGTAACGCCGGCGCGGACCGCTGCCGAACTCGCGGAGCTCGGCGGCGGCACGGGCCATCGCCAGGGCACGCTCGAAATCCGGTCCATCGAACGGCGAGAACTCGAGCGACACCGAGAACGGCCGTCGCGGCGTCCCGAACAGCGCCTCGGCGAGCGCCGGATCGAGCTGCGCGAGTTCCTCGTCGGTGGGCTGTTCCGGCAGGTCGACATACGGCCAGAAGCGCTCGACCGGCCGATAGTCGGGGACCTCCACGATCGGCGGGGTGTTGTCGGCGGACGCCGGAGGGTCGGAAGGTTTCATGCGGAACGATGCGCCGGGCACGCGGAAACGGTGATGGTATCCTGAAATATCAGACCTGCCAAGCTCGCGGCCGCCCGTCGCCAATGTCAATACAGCCCATGACGCCGCGTCAGATTCCATCGATCGAACAGCTGCGTCAACGGCCGGAGCTGGCCGCCCTCGAGGCGGCGTATGGGCGCGAGCCGATGCTCCGCGCGCTCCGCGCGGAGGCCGACGCCATGCGCCGCCGCCTCACCGCGGGCGAGGCCGTGGCCGACGTCGGCGAGGCCATCGCAGCCGCCGTCCCGGCGCGCCTCCGCGCCGACACCGCGTGGTCGCTGCGCCCGGTCATCAACGCGACCGGCGTGATCATCCATACCAACATGGGGCGGGCTCCGCTCGCCGCCGCGGCAGCCACCCGCGCGGCCCTGATCGGTGGCAGCTACAGCAATCTCGAATACGACCTCGGCGCCGGCCGCCGCGGGATGCGCGACGCCCATGCCGAAACGCTGCTCACGCGGGTGACCGGCGCAGCCGCCGCGACCGTCGTGAACAACAATGCCGCTGCGACGCTGCTGGTGCTGGCGGCGCTGGCCGCCGGACGCGAGGTCGTGATCGCGCGCGGCGAGTTGATCGAGATCGGCGGCGGATTCCGGATCCCCGACGTGATGGCCCAGTCCGGCGCGCGGCTGCGCGAGGTCGGCACCACGAACCGCACCCGGCTGGCCGATTACGCTGCCGCGATCTCGGATCGGACGGCGCTGATCCTCCGCGTTCATCCCTCGAACTTCCGCGTCGAAGGTTTCGTCGAGCGGCCGTCGCTCGACGCGCTGGTCGCGCTCGGGCGGCGCTTCTCGATCGCGGTCGTCGAGGATCAGGGCAGCGGCTATCTGGGGTTCGCGGCGGACGTACCGGCACTGCGCGACGAACCGGACGTCCGCGCCAGCGTGGCGACGGGCGCCGATGCCGTGCTGTTCAGCGGCGACAAGCTGCTTGGCGGCCCGCAGTGCGGGATCATCGCCGGCAGCGAGGCGACCGTGTCGCTGGTCCGGCGGCATCCGCTGATGCGAGCCTTCCGTGTCGACAAGATGATCAGCGCCGCGCTCGAAGCCACCCTCGCCGAGTTCGACGCGGAACGCAGTCGCACGTCGATACCGGTCGCGGCGATGATCGCGATGCCGCTGGCGGTCATCGGCCAGCGGGCGGACGCGCTCGCCGCCCGCCTGGCGGAGGCAGGCCTCGATGCCACGGTGATCGATGGCGCCTCGACGATCGGCGGCGGCAGCGCGCCGGGCTCCGTCCTCCCCACCCGGCTTGTCGCCATCGCCTCCGATCCCATTCGCCTCGAGGCGGCGTTACGGAGCGGCGATCCCGCCGTCGTGGCCCGCATCGAGCACGACCGCCTGGTGCTCGATCTCAGGACCGTCCCGACGGATCAGGACGAGCAGCTCGGCACTCTCGTGGTGGGAGCTTTCGGCCTGAGATCTTAGGAGAGCGCGCGTATCCCTGATAGAAGCCGGGGAAAGTCGGAGGCCCGACCTTCATTGGGCGTGAGGTGCAACCGGCCGAACGGAGGCCTGGCGCGGGTTCCGCCCGACCTGAAGGTCGGGCCTCGCGTGCGGAATCTCGCCGACCTACAGGATCGTCGCGATTGAGTCGAGCGCGAGGTCGATGATCTTGGTCGGGAGGACGCCGAGGTAGAGCACTGCCAGCGTCGCCAGGCCGAGGCCGGCAACCGCCGCGATCGGCAGCCGCGGGCGGGCCGTCTCGCTGCCCTCGGTCATGTACATCATCACGATGATGCGCAGGTAGAAGAAGACCGAGACGACGCTGGTGAGCACGCCGATGATCGCCAGTGAGTAGTAGCCGCGCTCGACCGCGGCCGCGAAGATGTACCACTTGCCGATGAAGCCGGCGGTCGGCGGAAAGCCGCCCAGCGAGAGCAGGAAAATCGTCATCACGCCGGCCAGCGCGGGGCGCGACTGCCACAGGCCGGCGAAGTCCCGCAGTTCGTCGTGCTGGTGCTGCGGCGTGCCGAGCAGCGCCACGATGCCGAGCGCGCCGAGATTGGTGACGGCGTAGGCCAGCAGGTAGAACAGCACCGCCGCCTTGCCGGTGGCGGACGTCGCGATGATCCCGAGCAGCAGGTAGCCGCCGTGCGCGATGCTCGAATAGGCCAGCATCCGCTTGATGTTGGTCTGGACCACCCCGACCACGGTGCCGAGGATCATCGTCGCCGCCGCGATCACCGAGAGCACCGGGATCCACTCGCCCTTGAGCGGTTCGAGCGCCGACAGGAACACCCGCAGGAACGCCGCGAAGGCCGCGGCCTTGACCCCGGTGGACATGAACGCGGTGACGATCGTCGGCGCGCCCTCGTAAGCGTCCGGGGTCCACATGTGGAACGGGACGGCCGACACCTTGAACGCAAACCCTACCGCCAGCAGGCCGACCGCGAGCAGCGCGAGCGTCGGCGGCCCGCCAGTGCCCTGCGACGACATCGCGACGCCGAGCTGATCGAGGCGAGTCGAGCCGGAGACGGCGAAGGCGAAGGCGATGCCGTACAGGAAAAAGGCGCTCGAGAACGCGCCCAGGAGGAAGTACTTGAAGGCCGCTTCCGCGCCGGTGCTGCTGGAACGGCGGAGACCCGTCAGCACGTACACGGAGAGCGACAGCACTTCCAGGGCGAGGAAGATGACCAGCAGGTCGGTCGCGGCCGCCATCAGCATCATGCCGCTCAACCCGAACAGCGTCAGGGCGTAGAACTCACCCGGCGGCAGCCCCTCCCGTTCCACCACCTCGGTCGAAAACAGCATCGTCAGCACGCCGACGACGCAGAGGATCAGGTTGATGAAGAGGGTGAAGTTGTCGGCGCGGACGACGCCGAAACTGCGGGCGTCGGTGTCCCACAGCATGATCGACGAAATGGCCGCCCCGACCAGACCGATCAGCCCGAGCCCGAAGAGCGGCATGCGCTCGCCCGGCTGGCGGAAGGCTTCGGCGAGCATGGCCGCCGTGGCCGTGAGCATGACGCTCACGATGGGGATGATGGCGACGTAGTTACTCATGATTGTCGGCGCTCGGAGTCGTTCGGGCGCGGCGTCCGGGATCGGCGGCAGGTGCCGCGACAGAATCCGGACCGCCGGTCACGGTCCCGAGGCGAGCCGGCACGGGGCTCTCGGCCTGGGCTGAAGGCAACAACGCGGCGCCGACGGCGCGGGCCGGCGATTCAGGCTGGTTGGCGACGCGAGCCGGCTGCGAGCCGTTCACGCGCTCGATGATCCGCGCGACCGATGGCTCCATCGGCCGCAGAAAGACGCTCGGGAACACGCCCATGAAAATCGCCATCGCGATGGTCGGGACCAGCAGCGTCCACTCACGGACCGAGAGGTCGGGGAGCCGCCGGTTCTTCTCGTTCGTGATCGGGCCGTAGTTGACCCGCTGGAACATCCAGAGCATGTAGACGGCGGAGAGAATCACGCCCGTCGCCGCGAACACCGTCAAGCGCGGGTGCCAGCGGAACGCGCCGATCAGGATCAGGAACTCGCCGACGAAGCCGTTCATGCCGGGGAGCGCAATCGACGACAGCGTGATCAGCAGGAACGCCGCGACCAGTTTGGGCATGACGCCCTTGAGGCCGCCGAACTCCGAGATGAGCCGCGTGTGCCGGCGGTCGGAGAGCATGCCGACGATGATGAAGAGGCCGCCGGTGCTGACGCCGTGGTTCAGCATCTGGTAGAGCGAGCCCTGGACGCCCTGCTGGTTCATCGCGCACAGGCCGAGCACCACGAAGCCAAGATGGCTGACGCTCGAGTACGCGACCAGCTTTTTCATGTCCGGCTGGACCATCGCGACCAGCGCGCCGTAGATGATCCCGATCACCGCAAACAGCCCGATGTAGGGGGCAAAGCGGAGCGCCGCTTCCGGAAACAGTGGGAACGCGAACCGGAGCAGCCCGTAGGTGCCCATCTTCAGCATCACGCCGGCCAGGATCACCGAGCCGGCGGTCGGCGCCTCGACGTGCGCATCGGGCAGCCAGGTGTGGAACGGGAACAGCGGAACCTTGATCAGGAACGCCAGGGCGAACGCCAGGAAGAACCAGGTCTGGGTACCGGCCGCGAGCGGCACGTTGTACAGATCGAGGAGGTTGAAGCTCGGTGAACCGGTCGCCTCGCGATGGGCCCAGGCCAGTCCGATGATGGCGATGAGCATCAGCACGCTCCCGGCCATCGTGTAGAGGATGAACTTGACCGCCGCGTAGATGCGCCGCTCGTAGCCCCAGATCCCGATGAGGAAGTACATCGGGATGAGCATCGCGTCCCAGAAGATGTAGAACAGGAACAGGTCGATCGAGGCGAACACCCCGAGCATCGCGGTTTCGAGCGCCAGGATGAAGAACGAGAACACCTTGACGTTCTTGTGCACCGACTCCCACGAGCAGAGCAGGGCCAGCGGCGTCAGGAACCCGGTGAGGACGATCAGCAGCAGGCTGATGCCGTCCACACCCAGGTAGTACTGGATCCCGAACACCGGGATCCAGGCGTGCTTTTCCTCGAACTGGTAGGCCGCGACCGTCGGGTCGAAGCGCCACCACAGCATCAACGTCGCCGCGAAGGTGACCAGCGAGACCGCCAGCGCGAGCATCCGGACCAGCGGCTCGCGATCGTGATTGTCGCCGCGCCCGCCCGCGAGCAGCACGAGCAGGGCACCAGCGAGAGGCAGAAAAACGATAAGTGACAGCATGGGTCAGTGAGCCGTGCGCCGCGGCAGCGCCATCAAGTCAGGTCCGGCCATGGGATCGTCGAGGTTCACAGCCACAGGTACCAGCCGAGGATGAGCGCCACGCCGAGGAAGAGGCTGGCGGCGTAGGTCCTGACCGACCCGGTCTGCACGCGCCGCAGCCGGTTGCTGCCGACGCGGACGAGCGATCCGACACCGTTGACCGTCCCGTCGATGAGGCCCGCGTCGACGCCCTTCCACAGTGCGCCGGTCGAGAGCAGCTTGATCGGTTGCACGATCGCCGCGTCGTAGAGCTCGTCCACGTAGTACTTGTTCAACAGCAGGCGATAGAGGCCGCCGAACTGGTTGGCCAGCGAGTCGGCCATCTGCCGGTTGCGCTGCCAGAAGAAAAACGCGATCCCGATGCCGGCGAAGGCGATGCCGACCGAGATGCCCATCAGGGTGAGCTCGGTCGCCTCGTCGGCAGCCGGGGCGTGTGACTCGCCTCCCGGCGGCTCGGTTCGCGGCTCCTGGACCGCGACGGTCTGGAGCGCGCCGCCTGCGGCACTCGCCGTGCGCGACGGGACCGACGGGCTCGCCTCGAAGCTCGGCTCGAGGAACGATTCGATCGCGTTGTTCCCCTTGAGCGCATGCGGCACGCCGACGTAGCCGGCCACAACGGATCCAATCGCCAGGATGATGAGCGGGACGGCCATCGACCACGGCGCTTCGTGCGGCGTGCCGTGGCCGCCGCCGTGCCCATGACCATGCGCCGCCGGCGCCGCATGTCCGTGTCCGTGCGCCGCCGGTTCCTCTTCCTCCGGGTGCGCGGGGGCGGCCGGCGCGTCGTGCCGCCGCTCACCGTGGAAGGCCATGATGACCAGCCGGAACATGTAAGTGGCGGTCAGCAGCGACGTAGCGATGCCGATTGCCCAGAGCAGGGTGTGGCCGCCGCTGAAGGTCCGGAAGAGGATCTCGTCCTTGCTGAAGAACCCGGACAGGAGCGGCACGCCGGCAATCGCCAGGGCGCCGATCATGAACGTCCAGTAGGTGATCGGCAGGTACTTCTTCAGCCCGCCCATGTTGCGCAGGTCCTGCTCGCCGGACAGCGCGTGGATGACCGAGCCGGATCCGAGGAAGAGCAGCGCCTTGAAGAACGCGTGGGTGTAGAGATGGAAGATGCCGGCGGCATACGCGCCGACGCCCATCGCCAGGAACATGTAGCCGAGCTGCGAGACCGTCGAGTAGGCCAGCACCCGCTTGATGTCGTTCTGTACCAGCCCGATCGTGCCGGCCATGAGGGCCGTCGCGACGCCGATGCCGGCGACCACGGCCAGGGTGTGCGGCGCGTGGGTGAACAGCACCGCGTTCCGTCCGATCATGTAAACGCCGGCGGTGACCATCGTCGCGGCGTGGATCAGCGCTGACACGGGGGTCGGCCCTTCCATCGCGTCAGGCAACCAGACGTAAAGCGGAATCTGCGCTGACTTGCCCGTGGCGCCCAGAAACAGCAGCATCGTCGCAACGGTGATCACGCCCCAGCTGGTGGTCTCGATGGCGTGGCTGGAGACCGCGACCGCCAGCTGCTGGAAGTCCAGCGTGGTGAAGGTCGTGAACAGCAGCAGCATCGCCAGCACGAAGCCGAAGTCGCCGATGCGATTGACGATGAAGGCCTTCTTGCCGGCGTCGGCGGCCGACTTCTTGGTGAACCAGAAGCCGATCAGCAGGTAGGAGCAGAGCCCGACTCCTTCCCAGCCGATGAACATCACCGGCATGTTGGCGCCGAGGACCAGCACCAGCATGAAGGAGGCGAACAGGTTCAGGTAGGAGAAGTAGCGGGCGAACTCGCTGTCCGACTCGTCGTGCATGTAGCCGGTCGAGTAGATGTGAATCAGCGAGCCGATCCCGGTGATCACCAGGATCATCAGGGATGACAGCGGGTCGAGGTAGAGTTCGAACGGGATCTGCAGGTCGCCCGAGGGCAGCCAGGTGAACACCACCTGGCGCAGCGCGTGCGGCCCGGCGGCATTCTGCAGGCCAAGCACCGCCATCAGCGAGATGAGGAACGCGGCGATGATCGCCAGGCAGGCGACGCCGCCGGAGATCGACTTGGCGAGCCGGCGCCCGAGCGTGGCGTTGAACAGGAACCCGGCGAACGGCAGGAGCGGAATCAGCAGCAGCATGTCACCACTTCAGGGCCGTGAACGCATCGGGGCTGAGCGTCTCGCGGTGGCGGAACAGGGAGATGACCAGCGCCAGGCCGACGGCCGCTTCGGCCGCTGCGACGGTCATGACGAAGAACACGATGATCTGCCCGTCCACCGTGCCCAGATAGCGGCCCACCGCCACGAAGGTCAGATTGACGGCGTTCAGCATGATCTCGATCGAGAGCAGCACGGTGATCAGGTTGCGGCGCAGGAACACGCCGGCGGTGCCGATCGCGAAGAGCACGCCTGACAGCACGAGAAAGTAATTGAGCGGCACCATCAGTGATGTTCCTTTTGCGCGAGGATCACCGCGCCGATCATCGCCACCAGGATCAGCACTGACGTGACCTCGAAGGCGAAGGCGTGCTTCGTGAAGAGCGCCTGGCCGATGTTGGCCACCGAGCTGACCGAGCCGGAGTGCCCGGGTGAGAACGACACGTGCTCGAGCGAGTAGACCGCGTAGACCAGCTCGATGCCCATCGCGACGGAGAGCAGCGCCGCCGCCTTGATCCCCCCGCCGCCGAGCGTCCCGGCGAGCGACCGCGGCGCCGGCTCCTCACGCGGCACGTTGAGGAGCATGACCACGAACAGGAAGAGGACCATGATCGCGCCGGCGTAGATGATGATCTGCGTCACCGCGGTGAACGGCGCATCGAGAATCACGTACAGCCCGGCGAGCGCGCCGAACGACGCGATCAGCAGCATCACGCTGTGCATCGGGTTACGCTGCCCGATCACGCCCAGCGAAGCGGCAATCGCGATCGCGCCGAAGACGTAGAACGCTATGACATCCATATCGACCTGAAGGAAGACTCCGCGTCAGCCAAGCCACAGCACCAGCGCCGCGGTGGCGAGCAGGTTCAGGACCGCCGCCGGGAGCAGGTACTTCCAGCCGAACTCCATCAGCTGGTCGTAGCGATAGCGCGGCAGCGTCCAGCGCATCCAGACGTAGAAGAAGAGCAGCAGGAAGACTTTGAGCAGGAACCACAGCCATCCAAGCCACGACGGCAGCAGCGGCCCCAGCCACCCGCCGAGATAGAGGCTCGTGGCGACCGCCGAGACGGTGACCATGTTCACGTACTCGGCGAGGAAGAACATCGCGAAGCTCATCGAGCTGTACTCGGTGTGGTAGCCGGCGACCAGCTCCTGCTCCGCTTCCGGGAAGTCGAACGGCGCGCGGTTGGTTTCCGCGACCCCCGCCGTCATGTAGATCAGGAATCCGAGCGGCTGCAGGAACACGTACCACTTCGGGATGAAGCCCCACCACGCGCCGGACTGGGCCATGACGATGTCGCGCAGCGACAGCGACCCGGCCAGCATGATCACGGCGGCGAGGGCCAGGCCGTAGGACAACTCGTAGCTGATCATCTGCGCCGACGAGCGCAGCCCGCCGAGCAGCGAGTACTTGCTGTTCGAGCTCCAGCCGGCGATGACGATCCCGTAAATGCCCATCGAGGTGATCGCGAAGATCACCAGGACTGCGACATTGACGTCCGCCACCTGCAGCGGCAGCGGCTCCTTCAGCAGGCCGAACAGCGTCGTCTCGGTGCCGAACGGGATGACGGAGAAGGCCGCGAACGCGGCGCAGGCCGAGATGATCGGCGCGATCGCGAACAGCAGCGCGTCCGCCGCTTTGGGCCGGAGCTCCTCTTTGAAGAGCAGCTTGATGACGTCGGCGAACGGCTGCAGCGCGCCCTCGTAGCCGACGCGGTTCGGACCGACGCGGTCCTGGATGTAGGCGCAGACCTTGCGCTCCAGCCAGACCATGAACGCGGCCGACAGCACCAGCAGGTTGAAGACGACGAAGATCAACCCGAGGTGCGCGACGATGTTGGGATTGATGTATTGCAGCATCAGTGCGCCGCCACCGGCATCCGGGAGGCGCGCCAGTCGCTCGGCACCGTGCAGCGCCCCTCGCGAACGTGCGCCTCGAACTCGGCGCGGAAGTTCTTGACCGTGGTCAGGGCCGGCGTGGCGGCGGCGTCACCGAACGCGCACAGCGTCTTGCCGGCGATGTTGTTGCCGACGCTGACGAGCAGGTCGATGTCGCGCATCTCCCCTTCCCCGTTCTCGATCCGGGTCAGGATCTTGTGCAGCCAGTCGCCACCCTCACGGCACGGCGTGCACTTGCCGCACGACTCGTGCTTGTAGAAATAGAGCAGGTTGCGCGCCGCCCAGACCATGCACGTGGTCTCGTCCATCACGATGATCCCGGCCGAGCCGAGCATCGATCCGGCCTTGGCCACGTCGTCGAAGCTGGCGGGGATATCGAGCTGATGCGGCAGCAGGATCGGCACCGACGACCCGCCCGGGATGACCGCCTTGAGCTCGTGGCCGTCGCGGATGCCGCCGGCGTAGCCGTAGATCAGCTCGCGCAGCGTGGTCCGCATGTCGGCCTCGAACACGCCCGGCTTCTTGACGTGGCCGCTGACGCAGAACAGCTTCGGCCCGCCGTTCTTCTCCGGCCCGAGCGAGGCGAACCACTCCGCGCCGCGGGTCATGATCGACGGCAGGTTGCACAGCGTCTCGACGTTGTTGACCGCGGTCGGGCAGTTGTAGAGACCGGAGGCCGCCGGGAAGGGCGGCTTGATGCGAGGCTGGGCGCGCTTGCCCTCGAGCGACTCGATCAAGGCGGTCTCCTCACCGGCCTCGTAGGCGCCGGCACCGCGATGGATCACGATGTCGCAGTCGAAGCCCGAGCCCATGATGTTGCGGCCGGCGTAGCCCTGGGCATACGCCTTGGCGAGCTCGGCCTCGAGCACGCGCTGCACGTGGTAGAACTCGCCGCGGATGTAGATGTAGGCGACCTTTGCGCCGATCGCCCAGCAGCCGATCAGGCAGCCTTCGAACAGCAGGTGCGGGTTGCGCTCCATCAGGACGTGGTCCTTGAAGGTTCCCGGCTCGCTCTCGTCGGCGTTGCAGCAGATGTATTTCGGGTTCGGCGTCTTCTTGTCGACGAACTGCCACTTCAGGCCGGTCGGGAAGCCGGCCCCGCCGCGGCCGCGCAGCCCGGACGCCTTGACCTGCTCGATGACGTCGTTCGGCTGCATCGACAGGGCCTTCTTCAGGCCCGTGTAGCCTTCGTGCTGGAGGAAGAAGTCGAGCGTGAAACCGTTCGGCTCGCGGACGTACTTGGTGAGGATCGGATCCATCAGTGCTCCACCTTCAGGTGGCAGCCGGTGAAGGCGGCCTCGCCCCGGACGCGGATATCATCCACCAGCCGGCCGGCGTTGGCGGGATCGAGTGTCTCGTGCCACAGGTCGTTGTTGACCATCACCACCGGCGCACGATCGCACGCCCCGAGGCACTCGAACTCGAGGAGGGTGAACATGCCCGAGGCGTCGGTCTCGCCGACGCCGATGCCCAGCTTCTCGGAGAGCGCTTCGGTGACCCGCTCGGCGCCCATCAGTGCGCAAGAGAGCGTGCGGCACACCTGGAGCACGAACTTCCCGACCGGGGCGCGGTGGAACATCACGTAGTAGCTGGCTACGTCCTCGACCTCGGCCGGGGTGAGGTCGAGCAGCGGCGCGATGTGCCGCATGCCGTTGCCGGTGATGTAGCCGGCCTGCTCCTGGACCAGATACAACGCCGCCAGCACCGCCGAGCGCTTCCGGTCCGGCGGGTACTTGGTGAGAATCTCGTCGAGCGCGGCGCGCCGCTCCGGCGTGAACACGAACGGCGGCCCTTCGTCGCCGACCTTGCGCTCCGACTTGTGGAAGCGCTCGTCGTACGCCATCAGGGGATGAAAGCTCATCGATCCACATCTCCCATCACGACGTCGGTCGAGCCGATGACGGCGATGACGTCGGCGATCATGCCGCCGATGATCAACTTCGGCAGCCCCTGGCAGGCGTAGAACGACGGCGGCCGCAGCTTGATCCGGTAGGGTCGGTTGGTGCCGTCGGACACGATGTAGAAGCCATGCTCGCCGCGCGGGCCCTCGATCGGCACGTAGGCCTCGCCGGCCGGTACCGTGAAGCCCTGCGAGTAGATCAGGAAGTGCTGAATCAGCCCTTCCATCTCGGTGTAGACCTTGTCCTTGGGCGGCGGCACGATGCGGTAGTCCTGGATGTCGTAGACGCCGCGCGGGGTGATGCGCTCCAGCGCCTGCCGGGCGATCTTCGTGCTCTGACGCATCTCGGCGACCCGCACCAGGTAGCGATCGTAGACGTCCCCCGCCGAGCCGAGCGGCACCTCGAAGTCGTAGGTGTCGTAGCCGGAATACGGAAAGGCGCGCCGGACGTCATAGTTCACGCCGCTGGCGCGGGCGATGGGGCCGGCCAGGCCGTAGTCCATCGTGTCCTGCTTGGTGAGCACCCCGACGCCCTTGGTGCGCTTCAACCAGATCTGGTTCTTGGTGAGCAGGTCCTCGTACTCGTCGAGCTTGCCGGGAAAGCGATCGAGGAAGGCCTTGACCGTCTCGTGGAAGCCGCTCGGCAGGTCCTCGCGCAAGCCGCCGATCCGCAGGTAGCTCGGGAACATCCGGAAGCCCGCCAGCATCTCGTTGATGTTGAGGAGCAGCTCCCGCTCGCGGAAGCAGTACATCATCACGGAGACCGCGCCGATCTCGAGGCCGTGCGTGCCCAGCCACACCAGGTGGCTGGCAATGCGCTGCAGCTCGGCGATGAGGACGCGGATGTTGTTGACGCGCTCGGGCATCTCGACCCCGAGCAGCTTCTCGACCGCCAGGCAGAAGGCCAGGCTGTTCGACTGCGCGCCCAGATAATCGGTGCGCTCGACGAGCGGGATGACCTGCTGCCACTTCTTCTGCTCGGCGGTCTTCTCGATGCCGGTGTGCAGGTAGCCGACTGTGGTATCGGCGTTGACGACCGTCTCGCCGTCGAGCTCCAGCACGATCCGCAGCACGCCGTGCGTGCTGGGGTGCTGCGGCCCCATGTTGATGGTCATCGTCTCGGTGCGAAGTTCGGGCGTCGTCTGGAGTTCTGCCATGGTGCGTTCCGCCGTTACGTACCCTCGACGATTTCGCAGATCGCATGGAGGAGCGTCATGTGCACCTCCTGCACGCGGCACGTCGTCTCGTGCGGCACGTTGATGTGGATCTCCGCCAGCGCCCCGAGCGCGCCGCCGTCGCGGCCGGTGACCGCCACGGTCCGCAGCCCGCGCGCCTGCGCTTCCCGTAGCCCTTCGATCACGTTAGCCGAGGTCCCGCTGGTCGAGATCGCGACCGCGACGTCCCCTGCCCGGCCGAGCGCCTCGACCTGCCGCGCGAAAATCCGGGCGAAGCCGTAGTCGTTGGCCACGCTCGTCAGCACGCAGCTGTCGGTGGTCAGCGCGATCGCCGCCATCCCCGCCCGGTCCCGTTCGAACCGCCCGACCAGCTCCGCGGCGAAGTGCTGGGCGTCCGCGGCACTGCCGCCGTTGCCGAACACGAGGACTTTCCCGCCGGTCCGATGCGCCGCCGTGATCAGGCCGGCGCAACGGGCCACCGCGTCCAGCGATTCGCTGCGCACCCGCCGGTGCAGCGCGACCGCGTCGTCGAGCACGCGCTCGATCGTGCGGAGGGGCTCGCTCATGCCGGCGCTGTCACTCGGTCTGTGACCGATTCCGGGCCGACTCCACGTTCGCGACGAACTCTTCCTGCGACAGCTGGAGCGGCTCGTAGGTCTTCACCGCCATCTTGATCTGCACCGGATAATCACGCCGTGCCGGGTGCCCGTCCCAATCCTCGGGCATCAGGATCCGCCGCAGGTCGGGGTGGCCGTCGATCACCACGCCGAACATGTCATAGAGCTCCCGCTCGGCCCAGTTGGCCGATGCCCACACCGTGGAGACCGTCGGCAGGTGCTCGTCGGCAGCGACCCGCACCTTCATCCGCAGCCGTTTCGGGACGGTGCCGAAGCCGCTCGCACCCGGCGACGCGAGGATGTAGACCACCTCGTAGCGCGGCGTGCGCGGCAGGAAGTCGACGGCCGTGATGTCGAGCAGCAGCACGAAGCGCAGCTCGGGATCGTCCCGCAGGACCCGCGCGGTGGCGACGAGGTCGGCCGGCTTCACGAAGATGGTCGGCATCCCGTCGGCGGCGGCCACGGCCTCGAAGCGCGCCGGGTCGCCGGGCAGCGCCCGGTTCAGTACGTCAATGATGGCAGTCGAATCCATAGAGGTCAGAGCCGCGAGCCGGCCTCGCTCAGGCAGACATCCGCTGCTTGTCGATCTTTTTCTGGAGCTGGACGATCCCGTAGATGAGCGACTCGGGCCGGGGCGGGCAGCCGGGCACGAAGACGTCGACCGGAACGACCTGGTCGACGCCCTGGACGATGGCGTAGTTGTCGAACACGCCGCCGACCGAGGCACACGCGCCCATCGAGATGACCCATTTCGGCTCGGGCATCTGGTCGTAGATCCGCCGCAGCACCGGCGCCATCTTACGGGACAACCGTCCGGCGACGATCATGAGGTCGGACTGGCGCGGGGAGCCGCGGAACACCTCCGCTCCGAAGCGGGCGATGTCGTACCGGCCGGCGCTCATGGCCATCATCTCGATCGCGCAGCAGGCCAGCCCGAAGGTGACCGGCCAGATCGACGAGCGCCGCGCCCACTGGACCATCTTCTCGACGGTGGTGGTCAGAATCGGAAGGTCGTGATGCTCAGGCATGGATAACTCGCCAAGTCAGGTCAGAGGTGGATTCGGGTGCCAAAGAGGTCGCTGCGATCGCCTGCGTCGGGGTCAGCCGCGCCCGTGGCCCCAGTCGAGCACACCCTTGCGCCACACGTAGATGTAACCGGTGACGAGGATGAGGAAAAACACCAGGAGCTGCGCGAACCCGGCCCAGCCAAGGCTGCGGAGCGCCATCGAAAACGGATAGAGGAACGCAACCTCGATGTCGAACAACAGAAAAATCATCGCCACCAGGTAGAACTTGACGGGGTGACGCTCGCGCGCATCGCCGACCGGCGGCATGCCGCACTCGTACGGCGCCAGCTTCTCCGGGGTCGGCTTGTTCGGTCCGAGCAGGAACGAGAGGCCGACATTCAAGGCGCCGAACCCGGCACCCAGGATCAACATGATCAGGATGGGCAGCCAGCCCTCGATGTGCGTCACTCGTCCCGTCCTGTACCGGCTTGTGAATGTTTTCTCAAGCGGAGTCGCGCGCCTTCAGGTGCTCGGCGTGTCGCCACCCGGTGATGACACCGCGCCCTCGTCAAACACCGCATCCTACCACAGCCCGACGAGCATTCCGGCGGCTCCCCGAGGGGTGCCGGGACGCCAGGCGCTGGCTCGGCGGCAGGCGGTCGGGCAGCGGCGGTCGGATGTCGATGAGTTCGGCGTAGCGCCGATTGCGGCGCTTTCGAATGCACCGCGGAGCCTCGCCGATGAACCTGGCCTTGAACTCCATGAACCCGGCATGCTGAACCCGCGGCGCACCGTTAGAATGGGCGCGATGCGCCTCGCCTGGTTCAGCCCGATGCCCCCGGCCCGATCCGGCGTCGCGGCGTGCAGCCGCGAGCTCGTCGCGGCTCTGCGCGACCAGCACGTTGTCGACGTGTTCGTCGATGACCCGCTGGTCACCCACTCGGCAGACGGGAGGTCGGCGCACGAGTTTCCGTGGCGGCACCGCCTCGACCCGTACGACCTCACGGTTTACCAGGTCGGCAACTCGTCGAGTCATGACTATCTCTGGCCCTACCTGTTCCGGTTCCCCGGACTCGCCGTCCTGCACGACGTCCGGCTGCATCATGCGCGCGCGGCCGCCCTGCTTCGTCGCGGCCGACCCGGGGACTACCGCGCCGAGGTGACCGCCAATCACCCTGACCTCGATCCGGGCCTGGCCGAGATGGCGATCGCCGGCTTCGATACGCCGCTCTACTATCGCTGGCCGATGACCAGGCTCATCGCGCAGGCCTCTCGGCTCGTCGCCGTGCACACCCCCACCGCTGCCGCGGCTCTGCAGCTGGAGGTCCCCGAGGCGGCTGTCCGCCTCGTTCCGCTCGGCCATGGCGAGGCACTCGACGATGAGGCCCGGCGTGAAGCTCGGACCCGAGTGCGGGCCCGCTGGTCGATCCCCGGCGACACGCTCGTGTTCGGCTGCTTCGGGGGGCTCACGCCCGAGAAGCGCTTGCCGCAAATACTCAAGGCGTTCGCCGCCACCATGGCCTACGCGCCAAAGGCGCGCCTCATTCTCGCGGGCGACTCGCCCGATATGCGCGCGCTCAGAGCGGACGTCCATCGGCTCGGCCTGGATGGCCACGTCATCACCACCGGCTATCTGGACTCGGACGCTGCGCTGACCGCCTGCATCGCGGCGTGCGATGCCACCCTGAACCTCCGCTGGCCTACCGCGGGCGAGCTGTCAGGCCCGTGGCTCCGGAGCCTCGCGCTGGGGTTGCCGACGGTCATCGTCGACCTGGCTCACCTCGCGGACGTGCCGTCGCTCGATCCACGAACATGGCAGCGCCACGGCGGTGGCAGTGGCGCTCCCCCGGTGTGCATCGCGGTCGACATCCTCGACGAAGACCACTCGCTGGCGCTCGCGATGCGCCGTCTGGCCACGCATCCGGCGCTCCGCGAGTCGCTCGGACGCGCCGCGGCTGACTACTGGCGCCGAGAACACGCGCCAAGCATCATGATCGAGCGGTATCGCGCCCTCCTGCCTGAGGCCATGGCCAGGCCGGTCCCGACCGTCAGCCTCCCCGCCCACCTTGTGGACGACGGCGGCCGTGTGCTCGAGGCGATTGGCGCACAGTTCGGGCTACAACCGCTTGCGAGGTAAGGCGTGAAGATTCGGTTGAACGGAGACCCCTTCGAGCTTCCCGGCCCGCTCACCATCGCGGCGCTGCTCGCCCAGCTCGACATCGAGCCGCGGCGGGTGGCGGTCGAACACAATCTCGACATCATCAAGCGGGCCCGCTACGAGACCACGACGATCAACGACGGGGACACCGTGGAGATCGTCAACTTCGTCGGCGGAGGCGCAGGCGAGCCGGTAAGATAGAGCCATGTTCGACGACCCTCTCGTCATCGCCGGCCGATCGTTCCGCTCGCGCCTGATCGTCGGCACCGGCAAGTATCCGTCCCACGCGATCATGGCGGACGCGCACCGCGCGTCCGGAGCTGACATGATCACGGTCGCGGTCCGGCGGGTGAACGTCACCGATCGCACCAAGGAATCGCTGCTCGACTACATCGACACGGACCGCGTGTTCATCCTCCCCAACACCGCCGGCTGCTACACCGCCGACGACGCGATCCGGACGGCGCATCTGGCCCGCGAGGTCGGGCTGTCGAACTGGGTCAAGCTCGAGGTGATCGGCGACGAGCGCACGCTCTTCCCGGACAACGTCGCCCTGCTCGAGGCCACCCGGGTCCTGGTGCGCGACGGCTTCGTCGTCCTTCCGTACACCAACGACGATCCGATCATTTGCCGCAAGCTCGAGGAAGCGGGCGCCGCGGCGGTCATGCCGCTGGGGGCACCGATCGGCTCCGGGCTGGGCATCCAGAACGTCAACAACATCCGCATCATCCGCGAGCAGGCGAAAGTGCCGGTCATCGTCGACGCCGGGGTTGGCGTACCGTCCGACGCGGCCATCGCGATGGAGCTCGGCGCGGACGGCGTGCTGATGAACAGCGCGATCGCGCTGGCGCAGGACCCCGTCGTCATGGCGGCAGCGATGAAGCTCGGCGTCGAAGGCGGCCGGCTCGCGTATCGCGCCGGGCGGATTCCGAAGCGGATGTACGCTTCGGCCAGCAGCCCGGTCGACGGCACCATAGCCGCCGTGGCCGCCACCGGGGCCCCGCGCTAGTGGCGGCCCGGCGGCAGGCCCAGTATTCACGCGCGGCGATCCGATAGTGCCCACGCTCGAAGAGACGCTGCAGCGGCTGGCCAAAGAACGAGACGACGCCGACCGCCGCTACAACGAGGCGCTGACCGCGCTCGACGGCGCAGCCACCCCGCGCCTCGAGACGCCCGATCCGGCGCCGCCGTTCGACGATCACCAGATCGCCGCACTCAACAGCGCCTGGAACATCCTGCCCGCGCCGCCGGTCGGGAGCGGCGTTCGCGGCAAGCTCACCGCCCTCGTCTGGGGCATCGTCGCGCCCTACTTTCAGCGCCAGCTCACCTTCAACTCGTGGCTGGTGGACCACCTGAATCGCAATCTCACCGCGGCCCGGAACGCGCACCAGGCGGCGCTCGAGGATGCGGACGCGATCCGGGCGCATAGCCGCGGGCTGGTCGAGTTCCAGGCGCGGCTGATCCAGTATCTGCAACAGATCACGCTTTACGTCGACACTCGAGACCGGGCCGCCGGATCCGGTGCCCTCGTCCTGAATGCGGCGATCAGCAGCGTCGCCGAAGGGATCGACAAGCGGGCCGAGACGGCCGCCGCCCAGGCCGCACGCGTGGACGCGCGACTCGACGCACTGGCGGCGACCGACGACTCACTGCGCGCCGCGCTCAGCGTCGTCCAGCAGGCCTCGCTGGTGCTGAAACGCGAGGTCGCGCGGCTGGAAGTTGCGCCGAGGGTCACTGCACCGGCGGGAACGTCGGCGCCCGTGCCGGCCGCATCGGCCGATCAGGCCTTTGCGCCGGCGCTCGACGCCTACAAATACCTGGCGTTCGAGGATCGCTTCCGTGGCTCGCGCGACGAAATCCGTGCCCGGATGGCGACCTACCTGCCGCTCTTCGACGGCGCCTCGGACGTGCTCGACGTCGGCTGCGGCCGCGGCGAGTTCCTGGAGCTGCTCGCCAGTGCCGGCATCACCGCCCGCGGCCTCGATCTCAATCACGAAATGGTGGAGACCTGCCGGGCGAACGGGCTCGACGTCACCGAAGGGGACGCGGTGGGGTATCTGTCTTCCCTGCCCGATGGCTCGCTCGGCGGGCTGTTCGCGGCGCAGGTGGTCGAACATCTCGAGCCGGCCTACCTGCTGTCCTTCCTGGAGCTTGCATTTCACAAGCTGCGCCCGGGTGGACGGCTGGTGCTGGAAACGCTCAACCCGTCCTGCTGGGTGGCCTTCTTCGAAAGCTACATCCGGGACATCACGCACGTGTGGCCGCTCCACCCCGAGACGCTCCAGTTCCTCGTCGTCGCCAGCGGCTTCACCAGCGCGGACGTCGAGTACCGGTCGCCGATCGCTGACGCCGACAAGCTGCAGCCGGTGACAGCGACTGCATCGATGGGACCGGTGCTCGCGGATCTGGTCGATTCGTTCAACGCCAACGTGGACAAGTTGAACAGCCGCATCTACTCGTTTCTCGACTACGCCGTCATCGGGACGCGCTGAGCGCGGCCGCCTTCTCGCGCTGTTTCAGCCGCACCCATCCGCGATCCAGCCAGCGATCGATCGCCCGCCAGTCCACACGGCGCAGCGGCCGCATCTGCCGCCTCGCGCGCAGCATCGCCGCCACTCCGGCGACGGCCGCGAGCTTGCCGCGCAACGCGGGACCGAACCGTCCGCGGCGCAGGTAGTGCACGAGTCCGGCCAGCGAGTAGACGATATGCGGCGCCGCGGTTCGCAGCATCAGCGGTCCGGGCGTGTTCTTGATCCAGGTCCATTCCAGATTGCGCTGCCCGTAATAGACGGCCGTCGGACTGCTCCGCCCGAGCGTGCCGCTCCCGACGTGACGAACGACGGCCGCGGCGGCGTACCAGCACCGATGGCCGGCCAGCCGCAGCCGGTAGGACAGGTCGACGTCCTCGTAGACCATGAAGAATCGTTCGTCGAAGCCGCCCACTGCATGGAACGCGTCGCGCCGCACGATGAACGCCGCGCCGCAGGCGCCGAACACCTCGCACGACTCGAGGAAGCCGCTGACCTCGGCGCGGTGTCCGCGTTTGTAGGCGCCGCCGGCCCGCAGGTAGCCGTCGCCGGCGCTGTCCACCACCCTGGGGTCGTCGATGAACACGACCCGCGACGTCGCCATCGTGAGGTCGGAGTGCTCGCCGAGGGGCCGGCACAACTCGGCCAGCCAATCCGGCTCGGGGACGGTGTCGTTGTTGAGGAACACCAGCCAGTCGCCCGTCGCCTGGGCCGCACCGGCGTTGTTGCCGGCCGCGAAGCCGAGATTGGTACCGTTGCGCAGGACGCGGACGTGCGGATGATGTTTCGCCAGCCAGACG
Source organism: uncultured Acidobacteriota bacterium (assembly GCA_963816725.1). Lineage (GTDB taxonomy): Bacteria > Acidobacteriota > Vicinamibacteria > Vicinamibacterales > 2-12-FULL-66-21 > CAVSUB01. Next base: position 197,205 of record CAWFMC010000004.1, read on the forward strand.
ATCGAGCCATCGGTCGATCCGTTGTCGGCAACGATGATTTCGAAGGAGGGCGCGCCCTTCTGCAGCGCGAGCGCATTCAGGCAGCCATCGAGCCACTGGCGGCCGTTGTAGTTCAGGACGATCACCGAGACGCGCATCGCCGTCACACGCCGTTCAGCACCCGATCGTAGACGACGGCGGTCTGTTCCGCGGTCCGCCGCCAGGAGAACGTCGCCGCGCGCCGCGCGCCGGCCTCGCCCAACGCGGCCGCGAAGCCGGCATCCCCGAGCAGCTTTGCGAGCGCTGCCGTCCAGCCCTCCACGTCGTCTGGATCGAGCAGAACGGCTGCGTCCCCGGTAACCTCCGGAATGCACGACGCCCGGCTGGCAATGACCGGAACGCCACACGCCATGGCCTCGACCAGCGGCAGCCCGAAGCCTTCGTAGCGCGACGGATACACGAGCGCGGCAGCGGATCGATAGAGCGCCAGCAGGGTCGCCTCGTCGGCGGAGCCGAGCGCGATCGCGCCGCTGGCGTTCATCTCGTCCGCGGACAACGCGTCGTGGGCCTCCTGACGATCGACCCCGGCCAGCACCACGCCAACGTCACGCAAGTGAGGGTCGATCGATCGCAACCGCGACATGGCACGCACGAGGACGTCGAGGTTGCGCCGCTTGTGCAAGTCGCCGACGTGCAGCACATATCGTCGCGGAACCGCGGGCGGCAGGGGCAGCGCCGGCCCAGGCGTGAACGCTGAGGACGCGGCGAGTGGGACGACGTCGATGCGCTCGGGCGGGATGTCGTAAGCGGCCGAAATCTCGGCGCGCGAAAAGGCTGAATCAGTGATCACGCGGTCGGCGGCGCGCGCGCACCAGCGATAGAACGCGCGACGAACGGGATCGCGCCGGTAGGGATACCACTCAGGATGCCGTTCGTAGCTGACGTCGTGGATCGTCACCACCAGCGGACGCGGCGACATCACCGGAACCGTGTAGGCCGGAGCGTGAAACAGATCGAGCCGGGCACGCCGGGCGGCGAGCGGCAGACCGGTCAGCATCCAGCCCGCGTTACTGCGCAGTGACGGTGCCGCGGGCTCGGCGCGGACGCCGCGTGGCAGCGCGACGCCCGTCGGCGGCCCAACCGCGACGATCCGGCGGTCGCCCCCGAGCCCGGCCAGCGCGCCGAACAGTTCGCGCGTGTACCGGCGCACCCCGCCGGCTGGCGACGCGAGAGCGCGGCCGTCGAATCCGATTCGCAGCACGCGCCATGGTACTGGTTCGTGCTCCGGTTTGCGTTCGACCACACGGTCAGGTCGCTACTGCACGGTCACGCGGACGACTGCCGCGGGCGCGAAATCACCGCGCACGTGACTCCAGGCGAACACGGCCAGGTCATAAGTGCCAGGGGCGAGGCCCTGCACGATTAGCCCGTAGCCGGACTCCCGGAATTGCTCACCGTAGACGGCCGCGATATCGGGCCGCAACCCGCCGGCGGTCGCGGTGCCGACGAACATCGGGGCACCGCCCGCAACCGGATAGGCCCACACGTGGAGCGTGTCGATGCCGGTCCCGCTGAGGGCATCGAGGTCAGCGGCCCACCCGCCCAACGCGAAGGGCTGCCCCACCGCCTGCTGCGGGGTGGGCGCATCGATGACGACCTGCGGCCCGACATGCCCATGGCCCTTCGGCTCCAGCCGGATCTGGACCTCCTGACGCGAGACCGGCCGGCCGTCCTCCCAGCGCACGAACACCAGGTCGTAGCGGCCGATGAAGCCGGCGCCGGGCGCCCAGAGGAATATTCCAGACCGCGGATCGAGTTGTGACCCGGCGGGCAGCGGGCGCAGCCCGTTCTCGACGCGCAGGTAACCGGCAAACCGTCCGCTGCCACCGAGCTGCACTTCGAACCGATCCAGCTCCTCGCCGCGTACTACGAGCGATCCGTCGGTAGACGTCAGATGCTGGAGCGGCGCATCTGCCGCCCAGCCGCGGCGGGCGCTCAACGGAGCGGTCGCCTCGGGCAACGTGGCGATCGCTGCAGGATCGAGATCCGCCGGCCGAACCGCCGCCGCCACACGGGCCGTGCGAGCGGGCGGCGCCGCGACGGCGGCGCCGCTGTTCATCACCCTGAAGTAGCGGCTGCCCAGGCCTTCGGTGGCGCCGAGATTGTCGGTCGCCGTCCAGGCGATGGTGTGAAGGCCGTCTGCCAGGAGCGTCGTGTTCAGGATGCGGAAGCCAATCGCGCCGAGGCTGTTGTTGTAGCCGGGGAACAGCGTCGCGATGTCGACACGATAGTTGTTGTAGGAGACGTGCCCGATTGCCGCCCCATCGACGTAGACGTTGATCGTCGAGCCGTCCGCCGGAATGGACTTCGGCTGTGGCGTGAGCGCCCAGCCGAAGTTGACGTAGGCCGAGCCGCCGATCGTGTCGCCCGGAGCGGGCGTGTCGATCGTGCCGAACGGCAGCGTGGCAGTGGCATTGGACGCGCTGAGCCGGCGCGTGCCGATGAGCGCCGCGTGCCCGTCGCGGTCGATGGCATACATCGAGAACGCATACGGCCCGTTGCCGCCGCCTGGCAGCATGTTGGTCAGCACCATCAGGCCCCAGCCCGCCTCGCTGGCCCGCGGGAGGCCCGCGTAGGAGGCCTGCACGTCCTGCCGGGCGCCGTCGATGAACAGCGCGTCGCCGACGTAGATCTGCGCCGCGCCGGTGCAATTCGGATCGAGCGGCGCGCTCTCTCCCGCGACCGCATCCCGGCAGATCGTGACTCGCGCCACCTCCACGTCGTCAACCGCCCAGCCCGTGAACGGGATCGCGCCGACCACTCCGGAGGTATTGTCCAGGGGCGTGTCGACGAACCCGATCGGAGGCGCCGACGATCCTCCGGGATACGTCCGCAGCACCACCTCGGTTTGCGCGACAGGATTGCCGCTGCCGGCCAACGCGAACGTGATCGCCCCGTTGAGGCTCGCCCCGAGGGGCAGGCCCGCGGCCGGCGAGATCGAGACGGTGAGAACGGCGGGGCCGGTGCCGCCGGACGGCGAGACCGTGAGCCACGGCTGATTCGAGGTTGCCGTCCAGCTCACCGGGCCCGTGCCGCTCTGCATCAGCCGCAGACTCTGCGCGCCGGTCTGCGCCACGAACGCCGCGCCCTCGCTGACCGCCGCGAAGCGCAGCGTGCCCTTGTCGGGAAACACGGTCGTCCCCGACGTGGTGAGCGTCCAGGCCTTGCTCGACACGAGGAGCGAGGTCGGGTCACTGCGCACCAGTGGGGTCGTGTCCCGAACAGTCACACTGACCTGATGGCTGCCGGCCGGGAGCATCGCTCCGGTCAACGTCAGCCCCCGCGCCGAGCCGACGATCGCGCCATCGAGCCGCCAGGTGATGTCGAGGGCGTGAGTGCGAGGCGGTGGCACGGTCACGCTGAATCCGACGCTCTGGCCGGCCAGCGCGGTGACCGTGTCCCCCGCCGGCAAGGTGGCGTCGATCGGATCCACGAGGTTGTAAATCCGTTTGAGCAACTGCTCGGTGTTGATCGCTTCGAACGGCCGGTTCAGCGACCGCATCTTGGAATCGAAGGTCGGGCGATACAGCCCGGTGTCGCAGTAGGCGGCACCTTCGTAGAGGCCGGGCACGCCGTTCACCGCCGAGAACGTCGGCACCGGTGTCGCCGGATCGATCCACTGGTTCCACTTGATGGCCGCACGGCTGGTCGCGCGGGTCGCGTTCGCCGCCGCGGGCTCGATCGTGTTGTTGCAGGATGGCGGCGGTGGGCCGCCGTATTCGTCCGCGAGGAGCCCGAAGCTGTGACCGAGCTCGTGCAGGATGATCTCGGCCGAGGACACGTTGGTGGACGAGACGGCGACCGACCCGCCCGAGCCGCCGTACGTCGTGTCGTTCACCACGATCAGGATGATGTCCCGCTCGGTGGCGGCCAGTGCCGAGCGTGACAGTACGTCGTTGACCTTCGTCTGGTTGACGCACACCAGCCGCTGAATGCTCGAGCAGTTGTAGGTACTGTCGAGGGCGGTGTTCCGAAACGTCCCCAGCTCGGGATGGTCCGAACCGGACTCGGCGCTCACGAGGTCCACGCGCCGGACGTTGAAATACGACTGGTATTCCAGGTAAGGCTCCTGCGCCAATACCCGCTGCACGAACGTCTCGATGTCCGCGGCGTACTTGCCCGAGGCAATCTCCGCGGCCGTGTAGCCATCGCCGAGAATGACGACGTCCACCCGGTTGGCACTGCTGCCGCTGGATCGGATGGTGGTCACCGGATCGGCGTGGGCGGCCACCGCCGCTACCACGATGAAAACGGCGCCGAGGAGGGTGGCGAGCGATGGCCGGCGTTCGCCGCGCGGGGTCATCGCGCTACCTCCCGCCTGGAACGGTGACGGTGCCGAGTGGATCGAGCACGTACGCGGTGCCGGTCCAGCGCGGCTTGAACAGCCGCAGCTCGGCGATGCCCGCACCCTGCTCAGGCAGCGTGACGACGAAGCTCGCTTCGGGCCGGCGCAGCGTCTGATGCTGCAGCTCCCCCGCGACGCCCGGCGTCTCCGCCCGCACGAAGCTCGGATCCTTCACTACCTGCCAGCCCATCTCCGTGCCTTGCGGGTTGACGGCGATGATCACCAGGTCGTCTTCGGAGAGCTGCGGATCGCGTTGGCGCACGGGCGCGCCCGAGACCAGTCTCCGGGCCGTGACCTCAAAATCATTGCGCGGTGGGCCGGCGACGTCCGCAGGCTGCGGGTCGGCGCTCGCCGCCGCGCCGGTCACGTTCCACTGGATCGTCATCTCGACCGAGGTGCCGTTGGCGGTCGCCCGTTGCTCCAGCCGCGGCAGCGGCAGCGGCCAGACGTTCGCCGATTGCGCGGAAACCGTCGCGCATGGCGCGAGCAGACACGCCGCGAGCAACGCGCGACGGGTGGCACCGGCCGACAGGATGAAACCCATATCAATGACCCGGAAGTTCTGAGAAGCCCTCGACGCGGGGTCTGATCCTACTCCAGTCGCGGCCCTGGACCCGGGTGCGTGCGCGGCCCGACGGGCGCATTCACGTCCCGTGCGCCCTCGCGTCATCTCTTTAGAGGGACGGGCGCCGGAATCTCTCACGTGCGCGAGACGGGGACGAATGGGAGCGATGCACACCCGAGCGATTGTGGCTGCCGCGATTGGGGTCAGGTCAGGGGTCGCCGGGAAGACGGGACTCGGCCCACCCGCCGATGTCCAGTGGGGTGACGAACGGCACGTTGGCGATCATCGGGCGATACGCGCCGCGCTCCGCCACCATGCCAGCGGCGGTTACGGCGTCGTCAACGAACGGTGACGCGGACGACGGCTGCCGGAGCGAACCCGGCGCGGACCTCGCTCCAGCCAAACACCGCGAGATCGTAGCGCCCGGGCGCGAGGCCGTGAACCTCGAGGCGGTAGCCGGCGGACTCGAACTGGTCGCCGAACGCCGCGGCCACGTCGGGGCGCGGGAGCCCGTTCGCGGCGACGCCGAGGAACACCGGCGCGCCACCGTCCACCGGATAGGCCCAGACGTGCACGGTTGTGATGCCGCTGCCGGCGCCGGACTCGAGATCCGCCGCCCACCCCTCGATGGTGAACCCGGCATCGACCTCGGCCAACGCCACGGGCGTATCGATCAGCACGCGCGGGCCGACCTCACCGAGCTGCTTCGGCTGGAGGATCACGCGCACCTCGGTCCTGGCGACTGGCTGTGCACCCGACCAGCGCACGAAGACGAGATCGTAGCTACCGACGAAGCCGACCCCCGGCGCCCACGTGAAGTGACCTGCGCCGTCAATCTGTGCGCCGACCGGCAGCGGGGCGAGGCGATCGCCAATCCGCAGCGAGCCGGTGTAGCGGCCTGACCCCGGATCGGCCAGCTGCAATTCCAGACGATCGAGCTCTTCACCCCGCATGACAACGATCCCATCATCGTTGGCGGGATACTCGCGCCACGGGCGATCGGGATCCCAGCTGCGGCGACCGGTAACACCGGACGTATCGACCGGAAGGGCGGCGAGGGTGGCAGCGGTGATCGCCGGAGCTGCCGCCGTCGCTGCCGCGGCGCTTCTGGTGACGGCCGACGTGTTGGACACCGTGAAATAGCGGCTGCCAAGGCCCTCGGTGTTGCCGTCGCTGTCCGTCGCGGTCCAGACAATCGTGTGCAGGCCATTGCTCAGCGAGAGGGTGTTGATCGAGAGGAACCCGACGGCGCCGTTCGAATTCGCCAGGCCCGGAAACAGTGTGGCGATCTCGCTGCGATAGTTGTTGTACGTTGGGTGCCCCACCGGGACGCCGTCGATGTAGGCCGTCAGCGTCGACCCGTCGGTTGGGATGTATTTCGGGTTCTGCGTGAGGGCCCACCCGAAGTTCAAGACGGCAGAACCCGACACCGTCTCACCCTGACCCGGCGTGTCGATGGTGCCGAACGGCTTCGTCGCGTGAGCGTTGTCACACGTCATGGTCCGCGATCCCAGGGCGGTCATCGTCCCCTCGGCGTCGCGGGCGTACATGAAGAACTGGTAGGTCCCGCTCCCCTCGTTTGGAAGGTAGTTCGTAAGCACCATCACGCCCCACCCGGCGCGGCTGTGCCGGGGGAGCAGCGGATACGCGCTATCCACGTCCGGTCTCGCGCCGTCGATGAACACGGCGTCGGCCACGTAGATCTGCGCCGCGCCGGCGCAACGGGCATCCGGCCCCGCCGCTTCGCCGGCCACCGCGGCGCGGCACACCGATACGCCAAGCACCTCCACGTCATCCAGCGCCCATCCGGTGAACGGTACGGCCCCACTGACACCACTGGCGCTGTCAGCCGGCGTGTCGACGAATCCGAATGGCCCGGCCGCCGTCCCGAGCGGCTTCACCAGCAACGAGACCGCGATGGTGCTCGCGGCATTCGACGCGCCTCCGTACGACACCGTGATCGCCCCGTTGAGCACGCCGCCAATGGGGAGCCCCGCAACCGGCGCCACACTGACGGTGAGCGTCGCCGAGCCCGTACCGGACTGGCGATCGAGCCGCAGCCAGGATTGATTCGGGGTCGCCGTCCACGTGACCGACCCAACACCATTTTGCGTGAGCCGCACGGTCTGCGACGTGGTCGTTGCGCTGAAGGCGCCGCCGCTCGCTACCGCCCCGAACGTCAGGTTCGACTTGTCGAGCGACATGGACGGCGCACCGCCGCCGCCCTGTGTCACCGTCAGCGTCTGACCCGCGATCGTGAGCGTGCCCGAACGCGCGCCGCCCGGATTGGAAAGGACGTTGTAGAACACGATCCCGGGCCCGACGCCGGCGGCCGGCGACGTGATCGTCACGAAGCTGGAGTTGCTGACCGCGTTCCAGCCGCACTGAGCGTAGGTCGTGAGCTTGAAGTAACCCGAGTTGCCGGCCGCAGAGACACCGGCCGACGGCGGACCGACGGCGTAGGTGCAGGCGCCGCCAGTCGGATAGAGATACGTCACGCTGTCGAGATCGTCCGGACCGAGCGACGGCGGCACCGGCGTCGCCACGCTGCAGCACGAGGCGAACATGATGTCCGCCTGCGGGTCGGGCACCGTGTCGTCACTCTGGGTATGGCCAAGACCGATCGAGTGGCCGACCTCGTGGGTCAGCACGCGGGTGAAGTCGAGCGACTGGCGGAACGACGCCGGCAGCTCCGCGGCGTTGTTGAACTTGATGGCCGCATCAGTCAGCCCGTCGAAGGTGGTGCCGTGCAGCGTGCCCCCGGTCCCGGCTCTCGAGTAGCTGGCGGTGAAGGCCAGCACCGGGTCGTCGATCTCGTTGTCGGGGTCCTCGAAGCTGATCACGACGCTGTCGGCTGGAATGGTGCCGTTCCACGGTCCTTCGGACCTTGGCTGGCTGGTGATCCCGCCGTACTGAAGGATGATCGAGGCGGATGCCGGATTGGTCCAGGCCGCGAGCGCCGTCTGGAGCGCCGCCGTCGCATCGGCGGGATAGATCGGCGATTGCGCGCCGGCGTTGAAGTAGTAACGGATCGGCGAGGCCGAGTCCGCTTCCCGCCACCGGAACCCGTCGACGAAGACCGCGCCCGCACCGCCATTCGCATCCTGACGCAGCCTGGATGCCGACGGCGCCATCGCCGGGGTGCGACCGGCACGCGATGGCCGGCCGGTGACGCGTTGGGCGAGGTCACGGAACTCCTCGAGCCTGGGATTGGAAAGACGCCGCGGTCCGCCCAGCACCAGGGTGTCGCGAATCTGCCGCATCAGGCGCGGCCGGCCATCGGCGTCGGCGGCGACATCGAACGCCGACAGGCCCATCCCGATCGCGTGAAGGCCCCGCGCCCCGCGGCGCAGGCAGACGACCACCTCGCTCCCGACCTCGAAGCGCACGGCCCCGCCGACGTAGAGCGCGTCGCGCCCCACGGTGCCACCCAACTCCCAGACGTCTACGGTGGTGCTGTCGACGCCGGTCAGGTCCTCGATCACCGCCAGCGTGGTGACGGTGTAGATGGCGCGCGACGATCCGTCACGGGTCGTCCGCTGCGCAATGACCCGCCCATGGACGACCCGGTCCGACTGCCCGATGATTGCCGCGTCGCTGACATAGCGTACGGTCGAGGCCGAGGCCGCTGACGCCAGCAAGACCAGCAGTGCGGCAATGAGAGGTGCTGTTCTTCGTCTCATGAGCACTTGACGAACGTGAGCCGCGCCACGCCGGCACAGCGGGTGCCCGCGCGGCATGCGCGAAGCGTGCTACTGCAGGAAGTCGACCCGCGACCAGGGGCTGCGCAATCCAGCGGCCCGGAGCGGCGCCGCCGGCTGCAGGGTAACGCGTACGGGTATCCGCTCGCGCGTACCGTCTGGGCCGCGGCGGACGAACATCAGATCGTAGTCCCCCATGAATGCCAGGCCGGGCTGCCAGTAGAAGGCGCCGCGGGACGGATCCAGCGCCGAGCCGACCGGCAACTCGGTCAATCGGCCGTTGGTCACGAGATAGCCCTCATAGCTGCTGCCCGCCGCCGCTTCATCCAGGCGGATCTCGATACGGTCGCGCTCGCTGGCCCACACCCGCCGCACCCCGTCGATGCCCGGCGGAATCACGAACGGCCGCGCCGCCGGTTGAAATCCTTGCCGCAGGGCCACCGTGCTGGCCACCGACACCGGTGGGAGCTGATCGAGACGACGTCCGAGATCGATGCCGGCGGGCCGCATCACGCCCGAGGCCGACGCTACGGTTTGCGCGTTGCTGTTGAAGATCGAGAAGTAGCGACTGCCGACGCCGCTGGTCACCCCGGCGGTGTCGGTGACGACCCACACGATGGTGTGGAGCCCGTTGCCGAAGGCGTAGGTGTTCAGGCCGAACACCCCCAGCGCGGAACCTATACCCGGATATCCGGGGAACGCGCGGAGAGATCGCTACGCGCCGCCCATCCGGTCGGGCTGCCGACAGCGACACCATCGACGTACACGACCACCGATCCGCCGTGCGGCGGATCGGCATAGCGCACCCGTGACAGTACCCAGCCGAAGTTCGCGTACGAGGATCCGGCGATCGTCTCACCCTGCCCAGGCGTGTCGATGGCGCCGAATGGTTCCGAGGCCGACGAATTCTGCGCGGTGATCACGCGGAAGCCGAGCGCGCTCGATTGACCGTCGATGTCGAATGCGCGCATGTGCAAGACGAACGTGCCGGTGCCCTGGTTCGGGAGCATGTTGGTCAGGATCAGGAATCCCCAACCGGCCCGGTAGTTCATCGCTGTCGACGGGCTGTAGACCTCGATATCAGGACGGGCATCGTCGATCGACACGGCGTCGCCGACGTAGATCTGATTCGGAGCGCACGAGCCGTTCGGGCGGCGTCGCTTCGCCGGCCACCGGCTCGCGGCAGATGGTGACCCGCGCGATCCCGATGTCGTCGGTCGCCCAGCCGGTCACGGCGAGCGAGCCGGAGACGACCGCGCCGTTCGCCGGGGTGTCGACCGCGCCGGTCGGTGGCGCAGAGCTCGGGCCCATGCGCACGGTGGTCTGCACGCCTTGCGGCGAGTTGATCGCGCCGGCGGACGTGATCCGCACCGAGCCGACGAACTCCCCGACGAACGGATAGTCCCGTTCGAGCAGGCTGACGGTGAGCGTCGCGCTGCCGCAGCCGGAGCTCGGCGTGACCTGCAGGAACCACAGCTCCGACGTTGCCGTCCAGCACGGCTGCCCGGCGGCCGCGTCGAGCGCCGTGAGCCGCACCTGCTGCGCGGGCGTTCTGGCGCCGGAGTTCCGCACGCCGAAATTCAGCTGCGTGCGGTTCAGGAAGAGACGCGCGGTGGCGGCCGCGATTGTGGTCGATCACCACCGGCCACTTGCCGTAGGCCCCGTTCACGTTCAGGCCATCGTCGAACTCGACGTAGACGAAGTACTGCGCCCCTTGTGGCAGCGACACCAGTGTTCCACGACAGACTGCCGGTCGTCGACGTGGCCGTGGTCGATCCGATCAGCGTCTTGCTGGTCGGGTCTCGATCGGTGTCGTAGTAGACCCGCACGGTGCCGCCGGCCTTGCTCGACGGTCCAGCGCACGGTGTAGCTCGATGCAGCCTTCTCGAGTGCCGCCAGCTTGATCCGTTTGATGAAGAAGCCGGTCGGGTTCGCGAACTCGTGCGGATCGATGCGGAAGCCGGCGATGCCGGGGAATGCGGAGAGCCCGGGCGTCCAGCCGGAGTGCGAAGGACTGGCCGGATCGATCGGCAGCGCCGCGACATCCAGGTTGATGCGGTTGACGACGTTGGCGCCAGCGCGGCTGTTGACCGGAATGCCCCAGCTGTAGTTCTCGGACGCTTCGCCGGCGACCTGCCACACCACGCGCACGATCGATCCGCCGCACAGATCGCGCGGCTTGTTCGGGAGACCCATCTCCGCCGTCAGGATGCGGTACTTGTTGGGATCGATGCGGGCCGACGTGCCGCGCATCATCGGGTGCATCGAATAGACCGCCGGCTTGGCGAAGCTGGCGCACGGGGCTGAACTGAAGACGCCGGTCGTGCTGGTGCCGAAGATACGCGGTGATGTTGCCGAGCGGTGCGCCGCCTTCGGTTTCGGCGCCGGGGATGGTGGCGACGCCGGCATTGGCGACGTTGATCGTCGCGTCGACGTCCGACGAGCTGCGTCATGTCCCAGGAGTTGTTCAGGTAGACCGTCGCGAAGTCATCGCTGCTGCCTTCGTCCGACGGGGACGTCACGGTCAGCGTTGCCGGCGCGTTGACGGTGTAGGTCTCCGCCGAGTAGCTGAAGTTGTCGCTCGTCCCGGCGCGGCGGACCGCGACGTAATACCTCCCCGGCGGCAGCGCACCGACGTTCAGCGGATAGGTGCTGCCGGCCACGCTGGACGCGAGCAGACCCAGCGTCTGGTTGGGATCGTTGGTCGGCGTGTTGTCGTTATCCAGGTACACGTCGACCGCGCCCGACGCGCCGTTCCACGACACCGTGCGGAACAGGCCCGGCTGGTTGTCCACCAGGCGAATCCAGTCGATATCGATCTGGCTGCCGGGTGTCGCGTTGTCCGGCGCGGGATCGAGCCGGAGCGAACGCTTGGTGCCGCTCCATCCCTCGCTGCCGGCCAGCAATCCGAGTGATGCCAGATCGACGAAGTAGATGCGCCACCCGGGCGTCGTGTAGACCGGGCCCGAGATGTTGAGACCGGGCGGATCGTAGATGGTTCGCGTCGACCAGTCGAACAGCAGGTAGTCGTTCGGCTTCCAGCCGGATGCGATCCGCATCCGGATGGCAACCGTCCGATAGACGTCGGCGTTGATCGCGTAGGTGTTGCCGTTCTTGCCGAGGGCCGGGAGGTTCGGCGCGCCTGATTCGAGCAACCAGACATTGGGATCGGCGGCGACGATGCCCGAGAACATTCCATTGGCGAAGGCCGACGTGCTGAAGCCGGTATACGGCTGGTCGACGCTGTTCAGCCACCAGCCGACGTCGGTCCGCTCGTCCATGTCCCACGGGTCCTGCAGCACCGTCGTGGCGAAATCGTTCGCCGACGCTACAGTACCCGCCCCGTTGAGGCTGACGGTGATCTGGGCGGACACCGAGCCCGCCGTGCCAGCCAGCACAAGGGCACACAGCAATAGCGTTCGCTTCATGCTTCCTCTAAGAGGGGTCGAGCTTTCGGAAAAACTGCTGGGGATGTAATCGGCACCGCACGGACAGGCTGGAGCCCGTGCGCATTCGGGCGTGCTGGGCCTTTCAGTATAGCGAATGGAGGGAGCCGGCGCCAGCGCCGCCAGAGGCCGGGGTGATACTCGGGCTGCACGCCCTGACGTTTTTGGGAGTGCGCGGGGCAGCCGGCGGGCCGCCGGCCTCCACAGATTATTCGACCAAGGCGCGCACCGTGCCGTGCGGGGTGTCGAACACGCCGTCGACGCTCTTCAGATGGAAGGTCGACACGCGTTCGCATCGCGCGAAGCCGGCCGCACGCACCATCTGCTGGAGGCAAACGACAGAGGGCAGCCAGAACGCCTGGCCGTTGGCTTGACCGACGAACAGCGCGCGCGGCTCGGCGGCGGTGTGCGGCGCGGTGTCTATCCCGGTGCAGACAATCGCTTCGTGCTTGCACACCTTGCGCATCGCATAGAGGGCGCGAAGCGGGTCGGTCAGATGCAGCAGCACGCTGGCGCAGAACACCAGGTCGTGCATACCGACGCGCTCCGGTGTCAGATCGTAGATGTTGCAGAAGAGGCGGTTCAGCCGCGAGCCACGAGCCTGGATGGCAAAGCCGAAGGCGCCGCGGTGATAGGCCTCGGGCGCAGAGCCCGCGAGGTCGAACTCACGCTGCAGGTTGGGACTGGCATCATGCTCCGACCAGCTGGGCAGCTCCGCGGTAGTCACGATCGCGCCGCGCCGCTCGAACTCGAACGCGAAGAACCCGTGTGCCGGGCCGATGTCGAGCACGGTCATGCCGCGCATGTCGTCGGGCAGGCCATAATTCGCGAGGATCGGCGCCAGATCGTATTGGCCGGGCGTGAAGATACCGTCGGCGAGCTCGATCCGGTGATACCAATCGTATTGGCTCACGGCCTGTTCGATCTCGGTTGGGGTCAGCGGACGGCTCTCGGGTATCATGCGCCTCTAGTATAACGACGACATTCGTCGGCTTCGGACTCCTGGTGGGGAGCCGCAGGTGAACAGGGCTGTCCGGCTGTCGAAGCGGGCGTGAGGTCAGCGCACTCGACAATCCGGCACCGCGAACTCGCAAACCAGCTGGGCGTTAAGGTTGGGCTCCGGCTGACGGTTGGTGTATTCTCTAGCCCGAAGATCACTCGGAAATCCGCTGTTTTCCTCTGTCCGTGAGAGCCACGACCACCATCGCGACGCTCGTCGGGAGCTTCGCGCTCTCCGTCGCGCTCACGCTTCTGCTCCGACAGCTCGCCCATCGCGCCGGCTACCTGGTCGCGCCGCGTAGCGAACGCTGGCGCCGCGAGGCGGTGCCAGTGCTCGGCGGGTACGCGATTGCCGCCAGCTGCCTGGCCGGAGCCATGGCAACGGGCGTGCTCCTCCCCCTCTTGCCCCTGTTCGTCGGCGCCATGCTGATGTTCGTGCTCGGGGCGCTCGATGACGGCCTGCATTTCCGGCCGGCGAGCAAGCTGGTCGCGCAGACGGTGATCGGCGCCGTGACCGTGTTCCTGATGCCGCGGATCCACATCACCGGTATCCTGCCGCTCGACGCCCTCCTCTCCCTGGTCTGGGTCGTCGGGATCACCAACGCCTTCAATCTGCTGGACAACATGGACGGGTTGTCGGCCGGCATAGCGGTGATTGCCGCCCTGTCGTACATGGCGGTGCTCAGTGACGGGCAGGCACGGCCGCTCGTCGCGGCCCTCGCCGGCCTGGTCGGGGCCTCCCTGGGCTTCCTGGTCTACAACGCGCGCCCGGCCTCGATCTTCATGGGCGACAGCGGCAGCCTGTTCATCGGATCGTTCCTGGCCGGAACGGCGCTCCTGGCCGCCCCGACGTTGCATGTCGACGTCGCACCCGTGTCGGCGATTCCGCTGCTGATCCTGCTGGTCCCGATCTTCGACACCATCTTCGTCAGCGTGACGCGGCGGATGGCCGGGCGGAGCCCGATGCTCGGCGGCCGCGACCATCTGTCCCATCGGCTCGTCGCCTTGGGCATCGACGAGCGGCGCGCGGTCCACTGGTTGTATGGGCTCGCCGCGCTGGGCGGCGTCGTGGCGGTGACGCTGCAGCGCACCGAGGTCGGCTACGCCGCGATCCTGATCGCGCTCTCTCTCATCCTGCTCATCGCAATCGCGATCGTGCTGGGCCATGTCGAGGCGCATACCGCCGAAGCCGAGCGGGGCGCACCGCCGCTCGTCTCGGAACTGGCCTATCGCAACCGGTCCTACGAGATCCTGCTCGACGTCTCGCTGATCGCGCTGGCGTACTACGCCGCGTTCCGATTCCGCTTCTCCGGCGCCGGAGTCGCTGAGTTCCTGCGCCCGTTCGCCGCGTCGTTCCCACTCGTCATCGCGTGCCAGCTCGCCGGGCTGGCGCTGGCCGGCAAGTACCGCCACGTCTGGCGCAGCGTGGGAACGCCGGAGCTGATCGTGATCCTCAAGGGCATCGCCTTCGGATCGGTCGGTTCGGTGCTGCTCGTCCTGGGCCTGTACCGCTTCGAGCGCTTCTCGCGGCTGGTGTTCGCGATCGACGCCGGCCTGCTGCTCCTGCTGCTGGTGGGGTCGCGGATCGCCGCGACCTCCGTCGATCAGCACCTCCGCAACCGGCGCGGGCGTGGCCGGCCAGTGCTCGTCTATGGCGCCGGCGCCGGCGGCGCACTGCTCGTCCGGCTCCTGCTCGAGGACGCCTCGCTCGGGCTCAATCCGGTCGGTTTGATAGACGACGACCCGGCGAAGCGCCGGCTGCGGGTCGAGGGCGTGCCGGTCATCGGCAGCTTCGCCCAGCTCGACACCCTGCTCGCCGACGGCACCATTCGCGAAGTCATCGTCAGCATCCGCGCCCTCGATCGCACGCGGCTCGCTGCGGCCGCCGCGGTCTGTAAGTCTCACGACGTTTCCATCCGCGCCATGCGCTTCGCGCTCGACGAGATCGGACCGGTCGCTGCCATACGCCATGCTCAAGGCCGCTGAGCCGCGCAGCCACCGCATGGTGGCGCGCTCCAGCGAGGCCGCGTCGATCCGGCGCACGCTGGCCGGAGTCCACCGCTACCGGGCGTTGATCCGCAACCTCGTCATCAAGGACCTCAAACTCAAGTACCGCGGCTCGTTGATCGGCTTCGTCTGGTCGCTGGCCAACCCGCTGCTGACGGCGGCGGTGTACACGATCGCCTTCCGCAGCATCCTGCGGATCAGATCCGAAGGCTTCGTGTTCTACCTGATGCTGGGACTGCTGGCCTGGACCTTCTTCGCGAGCGCGGCCGCGATGTCGACCGGATCGATCGTCGACAATGGCGGCCTGCTCAAGAGCGTCCGCTTTCCGCGCGCGATCCTGCCGATTGCCACCGTGCTCTTCACGCTGGCCCAGTACCTCCTGACGGTCCTGGTGTTCCTGCCGTTGATGCTGATCGTCTACCGCATCCGGCCGGCCGCGCCGATGCTGCTCTTCCCGGTGATCGTCGCGCTCCAGGCGCTGTTCACGATCGGCGTGGCGCTGATTCTCGCCACCAGCACGGCCTTCTTTCGTGACGTGCGGCACCTCGTCGAGGTCGCGCTGATGGTGCTGTTCTGGACCACCCCGATCGTCTACACCATCCACGACGTCTCGGGCCGGCTGCCGCAGTTGATCCTGCTCAGCCCGCTGTCGTCGTTCGTCACGGCGTACCACAACATCTTCTACGACCGGCAGTGGCCGTCGCTCGAGATCTGGGCCATCGCGATCACCTACACAGCCCTCGCCCTGGCCGTCGGGCTGTCGCTGATCGTGCGCTACGAAGACAGCTTCGCGGAGCGGGTCTGAGTGGCGCTGGCGCTCGACTCCCGGCAACTCTCGAAACGATTCCTGCTACGCCACAACCCGGCCGGCGAGCTCAAGGTCCGCCTGCTCGCGCTGTTCGATCGCTCGCGGCGCCAGCACGTCGAGGAATTCTGGGCCCTGCGCTCGCTGTCGCTCAAGATAGACGAGGGCGAGGCAGTCGCGATGGTCGGCCGGAACGGATCCGGAAAGAGCACCTTCCTGAAGCTGGTCGCGGGCATCCACTCGCCGACCAGCGGCGACCTCCTGATTGCCGAAGGCAGCCGGATCGGAAGCATGATCGAGTTGGGCACCGGCTTCCACCCCGAGCTGACCGGGCAGGAGAACGTCATGCTCAATACCTCGATCCACGGCTTGACGCACGCCGACGCGCTCGGGCTGTACGACGCGGTGGTGGCCTATTCCGGCCTCGAGCACTTCATGGACGTGCCCCTGAAGAACTATTCCTCGGGCATGCACATGCGGCTGGGGTTCGCGATTGCCGCCAACCTCGAGCCCGACATCCTGTTGCTCGATGAGATTTTCGCGGTCGGCGATGACGACTTCCAGAAGCAGTGCATGGGCACGCTGAAATCGTTCCAGGCGCAGGGCAAGACGATCCTGTTCGTGTCGCACTCGTCGGCTGCCGTCCAAGCCATCTGTCATCGCGCGTGCCTGCTCGATCGCGGCCATCTCCTGTATGACGGCCCGGTCGACGCGGCGCTCAGCGAGTACCGGCGTCTCACCGCGGCCACCTCGGGCGAAGCCGTGCGCGGCGAGCCCGGCGCGCCCCACCGGCCGGTGGTTGCCGGCGATCCCGAGCTGGCCTGGCACCGCCTCGCCGCGGGTGGCCACTGGGCCGCAGAGGGCGAATGGGTCTTCGACTTTCTCCGGGGCCAGGGGCTCAGGCCGGAGGACTGGCTGCTCGATGTCGGCTGCGGCAGCCTGTCCGCGGCAACCAAGCTGCTGCCGTACATGCAGCGCAGCCACTACTGGGGCTACGAGAAAGACCTCGAGCTGTACATCGCCGGCTCCCAGATCGAGCTGCCCCGCGTCGGCGTTTCCGTGGAGCTCGGTCACTTCATCGTCAACGACGACTTCGATTTCGCCGACGCCCCGCACCCGTTCGACGTCGCCATCGCGAGCTCGCTGTTCCGTCGGCTGACGCTGAACGGCATCGCCCGCTGCATTGCCAGCGTCGTCAAGAAGCTCACGCCGGACGGACGCTTCTACGCGACCTGGATCGACAATCCGGATCCGCTCCAGTTCGGGGCGGTCGTGCATCAGGACGGAACGAAGAGCTACAGCGATCGCGACCCGTTCCATTACAGCTTTGCGATGCTCTCGGGATTGGTCGACGCGGTCGGCGGCCGGGCCGATCGGCTCGACGATCGCTCCCATCCGCGCGGCGAGGCCGTGATGGTCATCACCCGCCGCTGACCTGCTGACGTGACGAACCGAGTTTCACAGGACGATCGGATCGCGCGCGGCGCCGGCGCGGACACACCTGACGCCGAGGTCATGCGCCTCGCCGACCAATTGAAGGCAGTCTGCGCCGAAGCCTCCGCCGCGCTGGAGGATCTCCAGCGTCTGGTGGCGCGCTATCAGGAGGTGCAGCAGGACTCGGCTGCCACGCAGTCGCGCATCGCCGCGATCCGCGCCAGCAACAGCTGGCGGGCCATCACCGCCGTGCGCCAGGCTCGGGCCCGCCTCGGGCGTTCGTCGCCGCACGGGCTCGGCCGGGCACGGCCGCGCCGCCGCGCGCTGTCGCGCCTCGTCAAGACCGCGCCGCTGGGCGTCAATGTCGCCGGCTATCTCGACACCGAGAGCGGCATGGGCGAGGCCGCCCGCGCCAGCATCCGCTCGCTCGAGGCCGCCGGTATTCCCGTCGCACTGAACAACGTCAACTCACGCCTGCGCAAGAACGATCGCACCTACGCCGCGGCGTTCGGCAACGACAACCCGCACCCGTTCAACCTGGTCCACCTCAACGCCGACAACATGGGATGGTTCGCGGAGGGACGCGGCAAGGCGTACTTCGCGGAGAAATACACCATCGGCTACTGGTTCTGGGAACTGTCGGCGTTCCGTGAGGAGTGGGTGCCGTTCTTCGGCTACGTGGACGAAGTGTGGGCGGCCAGCGAGTTCATGCGCGCCTCGTTCGCGGCTTGGTCGCCGGTGCCGGTCGTTCGCATGCCGCTGCCTGTCGTGCTGCCGCCGCTCCCGCCGCTCGGCCGCAGCCATTTCGGCCTTCGCGAAGATGTGACCGCGTTCCTCTATATCTTCGACGTCTCCAGCCAGATGGAGCGCAAGAACCCGGCCGGAGCGATCCGCGCTTTGCGGCAGGCCGGCCTCACCGCTGACGACGCGGTGCTGGTGCTGAAATTCACCAACGCGGAGTACGACCGCGCCGCCGTCGCCCGCCTGCGTGAGGAGGCCGCGGGGCTGCCGGTCGTCTTCCTCGACGGTTACATGGATCGCGCCGAGGTCTTCGCGCTGATGGCCGCGTGCGATTGTTACCTGTCGCCGCATCGTTCCGAAGGCTTCGGCCTGACGATGCTGGAGTCGATGCGGCTCGGGAAGGCGGTGATTGGCACGGCGTACTCGGGGAACATGGATTTCATGACGGAGGACAACAGCTTCCCCCTCCCCTACCGTCTGACAACGCTGACCCGCGACTACGGCCCGTACATGCGCGGCGCCGAGTGGGCGGAGCCTGATCTGGGTGAGGCCGCACGATTGATGCGGCTGGTCCACGAGCAGCCCGACCAGGCGCGTGCCCGCGGCCAGCGCGCGCAGGAACAGGTCGCGCGCGAGCGTGATCCCGCCGCGACCGGAGCCGTCCTGCGCCGCAGACTCGAACAGATCCGCGCCGGCGATCCCGCTGCGCCGAGCCCGGTATGACGCGATCGCCGGAATCCGGACGGCGTGAGGCAGCGATCAGCGAGGCGCTGGCGCGCGCCGAGGACCTGCGCGCGCAGATGCGCCGCGCCCTCGAAGAAGCGCAGACCGCATTGGCCGATGCCGAGGAGAACAACCGGCATCTCCATCGTGAGCTCGATCTGATGACGGGATCGTCGGCACGTCGGCTGGCGGTTCGCACGCGTCAGGGCGCGCTGCGGGCATGGCGGGCGCTGCGCCACCCGCTGTGGACCACCGGGACGGTCGTCCGCGGGCTGGCGGCGACCAGCGCTCCGGCCACGGCGCGCCGGGCGATCGCGCACATCGTGCGGCGGTCCTTCCCCCTGCGGCTGTCGTCGCCGACCCGCCGCTGGTCGGCTGCCGCCGATGATTCGATGGCGATCCGCTGGATCGGTGCCGTCAACCTGCGGCACCGCACTCGCGAAGCGCTGCTGTGCCATCCACCCGCCGGCGTCGAGTTCCGTGCGACGGTTCCCGCCGGCTCGCAGTTCGTGTGCGATTGCGCGCTCTCCCCCCAGGTGTGGGCAGAACGTCCGCCGGCTATCGAGTTCACGATCGGCGTGACGATTCCGTCAGGCGGCTGGCGCCGCGAGATCATCACCCGGCTGGATCCGGGGTCGCGCTGGACCGACCGCCGCTGGCACACGGTGTCGATTCCGTTGCCCCACACCAGCGCGGCGGCGATCGACGCGACCGTCACGCTGTCGACCAAAGTCCCAGCCGGCTCCGACGCCGCGAACGCGTGGGCGCTCTTCGGTGAGCCGCGTTTCGAGTGGCCGCGGCCGACCTCGGAGATTACGCGCTCGGTGGCGACGTTCGCGCGTCGCGTGCGGACCGATGGCGTCCGCAAGTCGCTCGAGCTGTTGCGTGTCACCGGCATCACCAGCCATGACGCCTACCCGCGCTGGCTGACGCGCAACACCCGCACGCCGGACGATCTCGCGGCGCTCGCGGTCGAGACCGCGGCCCTCCCGTACCAGCCGCTCATCAGCATCGTCACGCCCGTCTACAACACCGCCCCGCGGTGGCTGCGCGCCTGCGTCGACTCCGTGAAGCAGCAGGTCTATCCGCATTGGGAACACTGCCTGTGCGACGACGCGTCGTCGGTACCGGCGACCATCGAGACGCTGCGGGAGTACGAGGGAGACGCGCGGATCCGCATCCACTATGCCGCCGTCAACGGCGGGATCTCGGTCGCGTCGAACGCCGCCCTGGCGCAGGCGACGGGCGAGTTCGTCGCCCTCCTGGATCATGACGACGAGCTGCCGCCGGACGCACTGGCGGAGGTGGTCCGGTACCTGAACGCGCATCCTGACGCGGACGTCCTCTACTCGGACGAGGACAAGCTCGATCTCGCCGGCACACGCTGCGATCCGTATTTCAAGCCGGACTGGTCGCCCGACCACTTCTTGACGTGCATGTACACCTGCCACTTCATGGTGATCAGGCGGGCGCTGCTCGACGCGATCGGCGGGTTTCGGCAGGGGTACGAGGGGGCGCAGGACTACGACCTGCTGCTGCGACTGATGGAGCGTACCGCGAAGATCCACCATGTGCCGCGCGTGCTCTACCACTGGCGCAAGCTGCCGGAATCGACCGCCAGTGCCGGCCAGGCCAAGCCGTGGGCGCTCGACGCGGGCCGCCTCGCGCTGGAAGACTACGTGCGCCGCACGGGCGCGGACGCCGAGGTCCTACCCGGCGGCTTCGCCGGCGTATACCGCCTCAAGCGCAAGATTCGCGGCGCGCCGTTGGTCTCGATCGTGATCCCGACGGCGGCACGTTACCGCACCGTGCGGGGCGCCCAGGTCGACATGCTGGCGGCGGCGATCCGCAGCGTGGTCGAAAAGACCGAGTACCGGGAGTACGAGCTGATCGTGGTGGCGGACGCGGCAGGTGTGCTGCCGGAGACGCAGCGGGCATTGGAAGGCACCCGGCATCAGGTACTGCGGTTCGAGCGCCTGGGCCTGTTCAACTTCTCGGCGAAGATCAACGCGGGTGTAGCCGCGTCATCCGGCGCCCACGTGCTCCTCTTCAACGACGACCTGGAGGTCAGCTCGCCGGAATGGCTGACCGCAATGCTGGAGTACTCGCAAGAGCCCGCGATCGGCGCGGTCGGCGCGAAGCTCCTCTATCCCGACGGCCGGCTGCAGCACGTCGGCATGGTGCTCGGCGTCGCGGGAGTGGCGGCGCACGCGTTCCACCAGCATCCCGGCGTATCGCCCGGCTACTCGGGCAGCGCCGTTATGGTGCGCAACTACTCGGCTGTCACCGGGGCCTGCCTGATGTCGCGGCGCGAGGTCTTCGACCAGGTCGGGGGGTTCGACGAACGGTTCCCCATCGACTTCAACGACGTCGACTACTGTCTGCGCCTCGCGCGCGCCGGCTATCGGGTGGTGTTCACGCCGTTCGCGCAGCTCTACCATCACGAGTCGGCCAGCTTCGGCGCCCGTCATCACGACCTCGGCGCGGTGGCTGAAATGCGGAAGCGGTGGGGGACGCTGATCGATCGCGACCCGTACTACAATCCGAACCTGACGCGTGATTTCCCCGACTACCGCCTCGATGCGTGAGGCTGCCGCGACCCGCCGGCGTCCGCTGGCGCTGATCGCGTTCCTCCTCCTGGTCGTCGCGCCTTTGCTGGCGGTCGCGATCATCAGCACGTTCCTCTTTCGGCCGGCAGCGGGGTTCCTCGAGTTCGAGCTCGAGGCCAGCGGCGGCACCGCCGCGCAGCTGTTCTGGACCTCTACGTGGGCGTTCACGCAGGAGAACTCCGCCCTCGTCCCGCTGCACCAGCATCCTGGCGGCGCCCGATCGGCTGCGCTTTCCGCTGCCGTCCCGGCCGCTGGAGTTCTTGCGCTTCGATCCCCTCGACGGCCCCGGTGAAGTCGTGATCCACTCGATGCGGGTGGTCGACGCCGGCGGGCGCACCATCCGCGACATCAATCCGATGGTCATGAGCGCGCTCTACCAGATCGAGAGCCTGACCCCTGAGGGGCGCGACGTCCGGGTCAGAACGGCCGCGGGCGCGAACGATCCGATGCTGCTGCTGCGGAGCCAGTGGGTGACCCCGCGGCCGCGGTGGAACGCCATGCAGTTCGTCACGCCGTTCTCGCTTGGATGGATCGCCGCCGCCGCCGCGGGGCTGCTGGCGGTCGCGATGGGATTGATGGTCCGCGACGTGAAGGCCGGTCCTGTCACAGTCCACGACGCGTTGTGGCTCGCCGCGGTGCTGCTGATCGTCATCGCGGCAAAGCTGACCCTGCTGCGGCTCTACCCGATGCCGGTGCCGTTCTGGGATCAGTGGGACGGCGAGGTCTCCAACCTTTATCTCCCCTACTTCAACGGCGGGTTGACGTGGCGTCAGATGTTCACGCTCCACAACGAGCACCGCATCTTCTTCACCCGTGTGCTGGCGCTCGTTCTGTTGGCGGTAAACGGGCAATGGGACCCGCAGCTTCAGATCGTCGTCAACATCGGGCTGCACGCGCTGACCGCGGTGGTGCTGACGGCGAGTTTGTGGCTGGCGGCGGGACGGCGATGGCTGGCGTGGATCGCCATCACCGTGATGCTGGCGATCGCCCCGCCGTTCGCGCTCGAAAACACGCTCGCAGGGTTTCAGTCGGGGTTCTACTTCCTGGTCCTGTTCTCCGCGCTCGCGCTCTGGCTGATGAGCGCGCACCGTCCCGGCACGGGTTCGTGGATCGTCGGCTGGGCGTGTGCGCTCGCGGCGGTGGTCACTGTCGCTGGAGGGATTCTCACCGTCCTGGCGGTCGGCGTCACCACCGGCGTCGCGTGGCTGGCGAGGCCACGAGCGTGGCGTCCATGGGCGGCCACGGCCGCCGCTCTCGCGGGTGTGGGGGCGATCGGCTATGCGGTGATGTCGCCGCCGCTCCCGTATCACGATTACCTCAAAGCGGAGCACGTTCCTCGCGTTCAGGGTCGCGTTCGAGCGCGGCCTGGCCTTCCCGTGGGTGCAGACGCCACGGATCTCGGTGCTCACGTGGCTGCCCTTGACCGTGCTCGCCGGCACGATGGCGCTGACGCGATTCAGGACCGGCTTCTTGGAACGCTACCTGCTCGGGCTTGGCGTGTGGGTCGCGGTGCAAGCGGCGGCAGTCGCGTATTCGCGCGGCGCGAACGGGGCGGTCCCGGCGTCGCGGTATCTCGACCTGCTCAGTTTCGGCTTCCTGGCGAACACTCTGGCGCTGATTGCCATCGTTGCCTCCCTGCACCGGCCACGATGGATGCGGACGGCGGGATGGGTGGCGGTCACGCTGTGGGTCGGCGCGGGAGCGGTGGGGATTAATCAGTTGAGCGAGCATGTGCTGTCGACCGACGGCCAGGAGCGGCGGCAGTGGATGCGCACCTATGTGCGCAACGTGCGCGAGTTCGTGATGACGGACAATCTCGCGCCGTGGCGTCATAAGACGGGACCGCAGGAGATCCCGTATTACAGCGCCGGCATGCTGGCTGGATTCCTGCGCGAGCCTTCAATCCGCCGGACCCTGCCGGCTTCGCTTCGAGCCCCGCTGCCGCTGCGCCCGAAAGCCGGCACGACTCCGACCTTCGCCAGGTCGACGGTCACCACCGACGTAGTGGGGGGCTGGGATTCGTACGCCGTGGGCGGCGCCGCGGCGCGGGGCAGCTTCGAGAGCAATCCGCTTTCCTGCGTGGACTTCCACCGGCTGCGATTCGAGACGACCGGATCACCGGGCGCACCCGGATTGCGGCTCGTCTTGCGGGAGACCGGATCCGGACGCGAGACGCCGATCGCGCCGCCCATCGGCGGCGGCTCGGGATGGCGCAGCGTGCACGTCGCCTGTCCGGCCGGTCCCTTCGTCATCGTCGCCGAGGACGCCTCGACGACGTCGTCGTTTGGGTTCAGGCCGCCGACGGAAATCGCCTGGGGCTCGGCTGTGGCGGAGACGCTCATTCAACGCGCCTCGTGGATCACGGCCCTCGCGGCCGCGATGGCAATGGCAGCCATGGCGATGACGATCGGCACGGCGCTCAACCACCGCCACCCGCAGCATTCACCGGTGGCGGCATGAGCACGCCGGCGGCGCTCAGTCCGGATGGCGAGGCCATCCCGTGCGCGATCTGCGGCGAGACCGCCGCGCGCACGCTCTACGTCAAGTCCGGGTACGCGATCGGCGCGTGCACGCGGTGTGGACTGGTCCACGCCAATCCTCGCGCGCCGAAGGCGACGATCCTCGGGCGCTATAGCGCCGACTACTTCTGGAAGGAGTACCTGCCGTCGCTCGGGATCACCGGTTCCGACTTCGACCTGGCGCGCTTCGACGCGCGCTACGCGCACCTGCTGGGCATGCTGGCGGCACGCGCGGACGGCCGCCGGCTGCTGGAGCTCGGGTCGGGTGCGGGCTTCTTCCTCAAGGCCGCCGAGCGGGCCGGATGGCAGGTCACTGGCATCGAGCTGTCCGAAGAGGCGTCCCGGTTCGCGATCGAACGGCTCGGCCTCGACATCCGGCGTCAACCGGCGGAGGACGCGCTGATCACGCCGGCATCATTCGATGCCGCGGTCATGTTCGACACGATCGAGCATCTCTTCGACCCGCGGGCCGTCCTCCAGGCGGTCGCAAACGCGCTGACGCCCAATGGCATTCTGGCGGTGAGCACGCCGAACTTCGACGCGGCGAGCCGGTTCCTGCTGGGCCCACCGTGGGCCGTCCTCAGCCCGCTCGAGCACGTGTACTACTTCACCGAGGACAGCCTCCGGCGCCTCCTGCTGGCGTCCGGATTCCGGGAGGTGACCTTCGTGCGTCGCCACGCGATGTGGGGCCCGACGGAAACGATGAACTATCGCTACACGCACGCGCCGGGCGCATGGCGGGCGCGGGTCGCCGAGATCCTCGTGAAGAGCGGCGGCATGCCGCTGGCGCGGGCGCTGCAGACCATCGGCCGGCAGGACGCACTGCTCTGTTTCGCGAGGCGCTGAATCCCCGGTTCCCTCGGCCCCGCCGCCGCGCGGCGCTCTATCTCTGGTTCACTCGGCGTGACTGCGAGCGCCGCAACAGGCACGTCGCGTTGTGGTCCGCGGCGTGCCGTTTTCCACCGTTCAACTGCCTGGAGGACCCGGGCACGTCAGCTTGACACGCTGATCGGCCTGATACCATGATGGCGCGGCAGTGTTCGGTGTCTGCCGTGGGCGCGGCGGATGGCAAGGAGTTCATCCAATGCGGCCGCGTTTGGTGCGGAGTAAAGGTTCCTGATGCCGACAGCCGTCGCCGTTCACCCTCAAGCCTCGCGCTTGTCAGGGTGCGCCTGATCCGCGTTCCGCTTCGTTCATGGGCAACGACAGCCGACTCTTCACCCTCGACATTATCATCCCGATTTTCAATGAGGCGGAGGTACTAGGGCTGCTGTTTGCCGCACTCGAATCGACGTTCGCACCACCGGCTTTGGTAGCACGACACGTTTCACACGTGCGGTATCTGTTTGTTGATGACGGAAGCACGGATAACAGCGCTCATCTGATAGCCGAGCGCATTCAGGCAGGCGCGCCGGCGGTACTTTACCGCCTGTCGAGGAATTTTGGCCATGCCAGCGCCATTAGCGCTGGGCTGGACCATTCCACCGCGGATCTCACTGCATTGATCGACGCCGATCTGCAAGACCCGCCGGCGGTCATTCTGGATATGGTGGCGTGTGCCGTGAGCGGTTACGACATCGTGTTCGGTCACCGGCGCAAGCGCAAGGAGAACGTTTTCAAGCGGCTTGGATACTGGTTGTTCTATCGAGTCCTGCGGTCGCTGTCTGACATCGACATGCCACTCGACAGCGGAGACTTCTGCCTGATGAACCGGCGGGCCGTGGAGGCCATGCGCCGCCTGCCCGAGCGCCTGCGCTATCCGCGCGTGCTGCGTGCCTGGGTGGGCTTCCGACAGGTCGGGGTGGATTACGAACGGCCGGCGCGGCAAGCCGGCCAGAGCAAGTACACGTTGGGACGATTGTACAGGCTCGCCACCGACGGCATCGCCTCGGCCAGCATTCGTCCGCTGAAGGTCGCGCAGCTATCGAGTTTCCTGTTCGGGGCGATGACGCTCAGTCTCGCGCTGCTGTTCGTTCTGGTCTTGGCCGGATGGATCAATGTCGCCGTTTCACATCCGCTCCTACTGATGAGCCTCTTGATCGCGAGCAGCAACGCCTTGCTTATGCTGGTACTCTACGTCGTGAGCGCCTACCTCGGACGCATGTATCTCGAGGTCAAGGGCCGTCCGCCCTACATCATCATGGAACGCATCGAGTGCCCCCAGCCGGCCGGAGACAGGCGCGTTGAACGATAGCGATCGTCACGGAGCCGCCCGCGATCGCGTCGAGTACATCACCCGTCTGCAGGCGATCGAGTTCCCCACAGAATGGTACGAGGCCAATTCCGAAGACCATTTCTGGTTTCAATGGCGCGCCCGCGCCGCCGGTGCATCGATCTCGCGGCTCGGCTTGGCTCGAGAGCAGCCGTTGCGAGTATTCGATATCGGCTGCGGCACCGGGATTACCGCGCGCAACTTCGCCGCACCACGTCGTGGGTGTTCGACGGCGCCGATCTGAATGTCGAGGCACTCAAGCAGCTGTGTCAGTGCCGTCCAGCACGTGCTCTATTACGACATTCTCGAAAAGCGGGAGGAGTTCCGCGACCGACTACGACGTCCTCATCCTGTTCGACGTCGTCGAGCACATCGAGCACACGCGGCCATTTCTCGAAGCCGTGTTGTTCCATCTCAAGCCGGGCGGTATCGTACTCGTCAATGTCCCGGCCATGATGACCCTGTTCAGCGTGTACGACAAGGTCGCCGGCCACTATCGACGCTACGACACGCAGATGCTGGCTGCCGAATTCACGCCGTTCGACGCCACCGTCGTCGACCAGGTTTACTGGGGCTTCACGATGGTGCCGCTGCTCTTGCTGCGGAAGATGATGCTGCGCGGCGAGACGGACGAGGATCAGACCATTCGGACCGGATTCGTGCCACCGTCACCAGCTGCCCATCGCGTGCTCAAGACGGTGATGAAGGCAGAGGCCACTCTCCTCCGCCGGCCTCCGTTCGGCTCCTCCCTGATGGCGGCGATCCGCAAGAACCCGCTGGACCACGGTGTCAAGCCGCGCCAATCCTGACTCGCTCGCCGTGTCTCTCGCACCTGAATCGACTCTGATCGCAACAAGCGAGTCTCGGTTTCCCCGCCTGCATCCGCTCGTCGCCCTGGCCCAAGCCGGCGTGATCCTCCTGGTCATGTACGTCTATCTGCATGGCTGGAATCGGGATTTCCACGTGCCGCTTGGCTTCTCAATCGACAGCCTCTTCTATTTGATGCAGGCGAAGAGCACGGCTGACAACGGGTGGTGGTGGTTCAACCCTATGGTCGGCGCGCCACTCGGCCTCAACGAGCTCGCCTTTCCGGCCAACGGCAACCTCGATCAGGTATTCGTCTGGTTGACGAGTCGCCTGATTCGCGCTCCCCTCGGCGCGATCAACGCCGCCTGGCTATTGATGGTCGCCGTCAGTGGGATCGTCGCGACCTGGTGCCTGCGCACTCTCGCCGTCTCGCTGCCGGCGGCCCTGGTCGCGGGCACCTTGTTCGCGTTGAGCCCCTATGCCCTCTACAAGAACCTCGGTCATTTCGGGATGGCGGTTTACCTCATCCCATTCATTTGCACGGTCGCGATGCAGCTGGCCTCAGGTAGGCTGCCCGAACACGGCTATCGTCGTGGTGCCGGACTGGCACTTCTCGTCGGCTCCGGCCTGCTCGGATTCAACTACGTTTACTATCCGTTCTTCGGCTGCTTCTTCCTGCTCGTAGCCACCGCGGCCGGCTACGTGACCTACCGAGAGCGGCGCATCCTGACGGCCGGCATTTTAACGATGGTGGTGGTCGGCGGATGCACGTTCCTGAACCTGGCGCCGAGCCTGTACGTCTGGAACCGGTATGGCAAGCCGATCATCATCAGCGACAAGGTGCCGGCGCAGGGGGAAGTCTATGCGCTGAAAATTCGCACGTTGGTCAGTCCCACCTTCGAGCACTGGTTTCCTCCCTTCCAGCACTGGATCCGGAAGGAGGCCATGGCCCAGTTCCCCCTGGAAACCGAGAACATGACCTCCCGACTGGGATCGGTCGGCACCTTGGGGTTCGTGGGATTGCTCGGCCTCTTACTGGCTCCTGCTCTCGCCCAGCGCTCGACGTTTGGTCGGCTTTGTCTTGCCGGCAGTCAGTTGACGGTAGCGGGGCTGCTGCTGGCGACCATCGGCGGCTTCGGCAGTTTGTTCAACCTCCTGGTGGTTCCTGAGATTCGCGCCTACGCGCGGATCTGCCCATTCCTCGAAGTCTTTGCCCTGACCGCAGTGGCCGGTGCTCTGCACTCGATGTCGCACAAGCGGGTGACGGGAATAACCACCTGCATCGTGGTGCTCGCTGTCGGCCTGCTCGATCAAGCGGGCGGTGCAGCCGGCATGAACGTCGACTATCCGGCTCTCGCGGTGGAGTTACCTGCACTGACCGGGTTCGTCCGTCAACTGGAGCATCGCCTGCCTAATCGCGCCATGGTGCTGCAGCTCCCGTTTCGCCGCACCTATCTCAACGAGTCGGGTGTTTGGAGGATGCAGCCATACGAGCATCTGAAGATGTACTTGGTCTCTCGGCGACTGCGGTGGAGCTATCCGGCGCTGTCCAATGACCAGGTCGGGTGGCAGGAGGCCGCCGCTTCGCTGCCGGCGGCGCAGCTGATTCAGCAAGCCGCATCCGAAGGATTCGTCGCCGTCGTGATCGATCGCTACGGCTACGAGGACAGCGGGCAGGCGGTTCAGGCTGCGCTGGGCCTGTCGAGGCAAGTCCCCCTCGCCGACACAGAGCGGTTTATCGCGTTCGACATCAGACCGTTCGCCAGGCCTGACATCACACCGTTACCGTTGCGCCCAGGCCCATTGAGTCCCGGTCTTCCGGTCTGTCCAGCTCAGACCACTATGAGCGTCGATCGGATTGGCACTATGCGTATTCCGTTCCTGACCGGTGAAGTTGCTGTTCCACGCTCGCGGCCGCTGAAGATTTCCGGGTGGAGTGTTGATCTGTCCGCAAAGTCGGCGGGAGCGGGTGTCGATATCGTCGTGGACGGGGCGCTGTTTCCCAGCTTCTATGGCCTCGATCGTCAGGATGTTTCAAACCTCTTTGGTAGCCAGGCCTACGGGCAGAGTGGCTACGCCGCGGAACTGCCACCCAACACGCTGTCGCCCGGCACGCACACGTTGACGATTCGCGAGGTCTCTGCAAACCGCCAGTGCTACTACCAGGGGGCTCCCTTCGCGCTGATGGCGAAGTAAGTAGACGCACGTCGAGGTTCGATGTTCAAGAGCCTGTTGGCATCGGCCAATAATGCAGCGCGACTACGCCCGGCCGAAGACCGGCGACAGCGTGCTCGACATCGGCCGCGGATCGGCACGGTATCGCAGGACTTTCCGCCAGGGACCCTACCGGGCCTTCGACTCAGCGCAGGTGGACTTTGCTCGGGGCCGAGTTCGGGGCTGGCGCCATCGGACAGGGCGTTCATGTGGCCCAAGAGCATCCCGGTCAGCGTGCGACCTCGATGACGTGCGGGTTCGAGTCCGCGGCCTGCCCGCCGCGGCCGGTCGCGCGGGCCTTGATCTCGTGCCGGCCGGCGGGCAGGCCGCGCGTATCGAGGCTGAACCCGAACCCCGAGGCGCCGACCTCGCACAGCGTCGCGAACGCGGCGGTTACGTCCGGACGCGGCTGGGCCCGGTCGATTCGCTGCGGCGTCTGCTCGATGCCGTCGATCAGCACCGTCAGCAGCTCGATCGATCCACCGCACTGGAACGCCCAGCCGACCCCCGCCGGCATCGGCGCCGACCGGCCCGTCCGGTCGATCCAGCCAGATGTGCACAGGGTCCGACACGTCCACCGCCGTCTGGCACAGCGGCTTCGCCTGCCCGTCGAGCAGATAGAGCGTGTAAGGCGCGGCGCCGGCGGAACGAACGAATCCCATCCATCGTGGCGACTGCGCGTCAGATCGCCGCCAGGACTCCCAGACCACCCGAACGACTTCCGGTTCCGACGGCGACGGCGCCGCCACGAGTGGAGCGCGGGCGGCAACGCCACGAATCGTGCCGGCGGCATCGGCGACCACGCCACTCGCGGCCGGACTGTCCAGCGCGCCCGTCAGCCGCCAGTCCCGCGCCGCGCCGGCTCGCGTCATCGCCACGGAACCGGAACAGGCCGGCAATCCGGACGTCCCCTCGACCGGTCGGCCGACCGGACCGGCGAACCTCGCGTCACCCGCCAGCCGCATCGCCCGATCGGCGTCATGGACCACCGCCGGAATCGGATGCAGCGTCGTCACCCACTCGTCGTCCGCCACGCCTGCCTCGAGCGCCAGCGTCGCCGCGGCGATGTTGTCCGCCTTCGCCTTCCACACCATCGCGATGGCCACGTGCGGCACGATCGCCAGCACACTGACCGCGAGGGTCGTCGCCAGGACGATCTGACGCGGGCGCCCGGCGAGGCGATCGCCGAAGCGGCTGATGGTCCACAGGAACAGCCCGGCCCAATACGCGAGCGAACAGGTCGCGTAGCGTGACTGGGCCGCCTGGAGGGCACCGAATTGCGCGCGCGCCGGGGTCGCCATGGCCACGCTCGCGATCGCAAAGAGCATCACCCCGACAGCGAAGACATCGAGCCGCACGCGCGGCGTTTCGATCCGCGATGGTGACCAGGATCGCTACCGTGCCGGCGGCGAGGAGCAGCGTACCGAGCACCGTCGCGGCCGCGACGTTGGCATACGCGGCACCAGAGGCGAAGAAGGTGAGGAAGTACACGAGCATCGCGGCCAGTCGCGGGAGCTGGTGCGCCCGGCGCCACTGATCTGCCGCTGCGTGTTGCCACGGCAGGCCGGCCAGCGCGACGTAGGCGAGGGCCGCGCCAGCGGCGAGGAGAGCGAACGGCGCGATGGCGCTCCATCGGGCACGGCGGCACCAGAACACCAGCGCCGTGACGATCGGCACCACCAGGCCGCTGGTCGTCGTGCACGCGGCGGCGACGCAGCTCATGGCGGCGACGATGACCCAGCCCCGGCGAATCCGTGCGCCCTCGGTGGCCGCCAGCGCGCTGACGATGGCCGCGGTGGCGAAGAACTGGACCAGCGGAAACACCGACGCCGCCATGAACACGAACGACTGCAGCTGGAACGAGAAGAACAGGATGACGGCCGACCCGCCGGCGGCGTAGCGCACCGTGACGCTGTCCGGCCAGCGGCGGCGGATTTCGCGCAGGCTGATCCAGCCGGTGCCGAGTTGCGCCGCCAGGGTGGCCGCGAAGATGACGTGCGACCGGCTGCCTTCGAGCCAGGTACTGGACCACCAGCAGGACCCGGACGAGCACGATCACGTGCTCGTTGTGCGGCTCGAAGAACCGGCCGAGGGTCAGCGGACGCTTCAGGACCCAGAGCAGCCAGTCCCAGTCGTCTCGATACGGCACGCTGAAGCGCGCCCAGATCGCGAACGCCACGAAGCTGACGACGAAGACCCGCGCCGACCACGAGCTGAAGCGTGGTGAGGCGCCTCTCCAGCCGGTCCGCAGCCTCGGCTCGAAGTGCGGGAATCGCGGTCACGCGCGGCGCGGCCCGTGACCGCTTCACGATCGCCCCCCGGAGCTGACGTCGCTGCGGGGATGGCCGTCGAGATCCACGACCGCGCGTTCGAGGTCGGTGAATCTCGCGCTTGCAGGACACCAGCTCACGGGTCAGCTCACGAACGCGCGCGTCGAGCGCTTCGCGCTGCTGCTGCTCGTAGCGCATCGAGGTGGCGACCCGGCCGAACCCGGCAATCACGAACTTGGCGAACTGATACTGCTGGAACCAGTACGGCCTGAGCACGCGAAACAGCAGCCGCTGCGCAGACAGGCGAAGCCCGCCCAGGGCGCCCAGGTCCCGAGCTGGCGCGCGGCGCCGCCAGCGACTCCAGGTGCGGCAACAGCGATTCGATCGGCTCGGCGATCGATGCTGCGGGCGGCGGCGCGGCGCGGAGCGACATCGGGATCTCCTTGGGAACGACCAACTCGGGCACGAAGACGCGGCTCTCTCGTTCCCGGCGAATCTCCTGCAGCCGGGCAGTGACGGCCGCCGCCGCAGTCGCGACGGAGTGGCGCGTCGCGATGTCGTCCTGGCCGCGGCGAGCCCGCGCGGCCGCGTCCGCCGGCTGCTCGTAGACCTCGCGCATGAGACGCGCGGCATGATCGAGATCCGGGTCGGCCCACGTGGCCGACGCGGGGTACGGCTCGCAGCCTGGCGGGATCGGCGCTCTGCACCCAGTCCACGAGATAGCTGTTCTCCGGCGTCATGAAGTGCAGGTTCCCGGAGTAGCCGGTCGCGATCACCGGCTTGCCGAGCGCCATCGCCTCGGCCATCGTCAGGCCGAGCCCTTCCGAGCGGTGCAGCGACACGTAGCAGTCGCACGAGTCGAGGATGCGCGATCTTCTCCGCCTCCGAGACATAGCCGTCGACGACCCGGATGTCCGGCCGGCTCTCCGCCGCCGCGCGCACCCGTTCGAGATCGTTCAGGCGCAGGTGGCCGTTGATGCTCTTGAGGACGAGCAGCGGCCCCTCGTCCACGGCGAACGCGCGGGTGAACGCCTCGATCAGGCCCAGCGGGTTCTTGCGGGCCGGGACGCTGAGGAAATCGAACATCAGCAGAAAGGTGAATCGGCCGCCGGCGCCGGCGCGGCCGCGGTCAGCGCGGACGCCAGACACCGGAACGGCAGCGGGACGACGAACACCGGCTTGCGGCTGACCGTTCGCACGGCCTCGGCCACGAAATCCGTCGCCGTCCAGATCTCGTCGACGAAGTCGAATGCGCGCGTGCAGCGGCTCGGGAAACGCCTCGACCTCCCAGAACCAGTAGCCGACCGTGTGCCGGCCGGCGAAGAATGCCGGCCCCATGTCTCGGGCGAACTGCGGCGTGCTGTCGGCGTTCACGCAGACGACGTTGATGTCGTACGCCACGCCGGGCGCTCGGTCGCTCG
This sequence comes from uncultured Acidobacteriota bacterium, assembly GCA_963816725.1. GTDB lineage: Bacteria > Acidobacteriota > Vicinamibacteria > Vicinamibacterales > 2-12-FULL-66-21 > CAVSUB01. Next base: position 230,062 of record CAWFMC010000004.1, read on the forward strand.
ACGAAATCGTGCTGCTGACGATTCAAGGTCGCGTCGTACGTCGTCGTCGAGTGCGGGATCGCCCGCGGCGTCGATGGCAGACGTCAACAGCCGCGCGGCTTCGCCGATGCCGAGCTCCGCGCGAAAATAGCCGGCCACGTTGATCCCCGGGGCGAGCGCGGGTGTCGGAGCGCTGCGCAGCCGGCGTCGAGGGGACGCCGGCCGCAGCTCCATCGGGATCGACTCCGGCGCGATGCCCACCTGCCACAGCCAGTCGAGGAACCGCGGGCCGTCGGCGCCGTCGAGGTCACGGAAGTAGACCTGCAGATCGACGCGATCGAGGTAGATGGAATAGAGATAGCGCGACAGCGCCTGGGGCCCGTGCTCCTCGGGCGAGTTCAGCCAGGCCAGGAACGCCTCGGGACCCGACGGGTCGAACGGGTTGGGCGGCTCCGGCGGCGCCGGTCTGCTCGGCGTCTCGCAGCGCCTTCCAATAGAGCCGCCGCATCCGGGTGGTCACGACCGTGCCGGACGCCAGCGTGCTCCAGCCGTAGGGCCGGTCGGACTCCACGCTCCGCGCCTGCGTGCCACGAGCAGCGCCGCGTATTCGCGGCAGAGCGCACGAAGCGGCGGCGACTCGCTGAGCAGGATCCGCGGCCGGGTGCCCTGGTTTCTGCTCAACAGCCATGGCTGACGGATGTCGTAGCCGCTGAAGTGAAAGAACCGGAGCGGCAGACCGTCCACGGTGTAACCGTTCGCCGTCGCGAGCGAGCGTCCGCCCGTGCAGATTCCAGTAGGCGACGTTGTACCCGGGATCCGTGAGGATGTGGTGCGTGAAGAGCGCCGGCACGAAGTCGACCACGCGCTGGTCGGTGAACATCATGCGGCGCGACGTCCATCAGCGCTTCGCGTCTGCGTCGACGCCCACCACCACTCGAGGAACGGCCGCGCCGCCGCACCGACCGCGATGAAGCCCAGGTTGTAGACGCCCGCCGACAGGATGAAGCGTGCGTCGACCTCGCGGCCGTCGACGGGGAACGGACGCATCGTGTGAGGCGTCAGGACGATCTCGTGGCGCCGGGCGAGATCGACAACGTCGGACAGCACGCCGTAGACGCGGATGTCAGGATCCAGGTAGATCACCTCGCCCGCGCCGTCGTCCAGCAGGCGGCGCAGCAGGAGCGGCTTGACGGCGGTGGACAGCTCGGTGACGTTGTAGATACCCGCGAGGCGGCGGATTTCATCGTCGTCCAGGCCGATGTCCGCGAGCCGCATCCACGTGATCCGCGGATCGCGCGTGGCGACCTCAGGGAGCGTCGTCGATCACCAGCACGGTGAACGCGCCGTCGGGGTGATGCGCCAGGAAAGAGTCCGCCAGCACCCGGGCGTACGAGAGGTAATTCGCGGCGATGATGGTGCAGGCGTTGACCATGGCGATCGCCCGTTAGTGTGGCCCGGGGCCTCGTCAGGGCGCAAGGCGCGGCGGACGGCATCCTGAGCGCAACCAACGCGACGCGCTCACTCGCGACACGGACACGCCGCATGGTGCGTCAGCACTTGACCGGTATGATGATGCTTCGCGAGAGGCGCCAGGCATGGAGGCCTGTTGTCCGCGGTCGTGGCGAACGGAGCGATGACTCACACCGTGATCGATCGATATCTGGAGCTGCTCAAGAAGTCCGTCCTCGAAGAGCTCTATTTCGACAACGAGATCCGGCTGATCTATCTGCGCCAGTGCGTCGAAGGTCTCGACACGTTCGATCCCAACGCGTTGCTGGACATCGCACGCGGCCGGCCGGAGCTGTACCAGGCGCACCTGGCCGCCAGCGTCGATGGCGGCAGCGCCGGACGATGGCCTGCAGGACATCGGGTTTTACCACACCATGATCGGCCGCCGCCGCCTCGACAACGTTCACGCCTGCCTGGATACGATTCGGCAGGAGGGCGTGCCCGGCGACGTCATCGAATGCGGTGTGTGGCGTGGCGGGACGGTCGTGTTCATGCGCGGCTACCTGGCTGCCCACGATCTCGCCGATCGGCGGCTGTTCGTCGCGGACTCGTTCGCAGGCCTGCCGAAGCCGTCCGCGGCCGACGAGGGGCTGGACATCTCTCGCGAGGTCGTGCCCATCCTCGCGATCGAGCGGACCAGGGTCGAGAACTTGTTCCGTGCCTACGACCTGCTCGACGATCGCGTGCGTTTTCTGGAAGGCTGGTTCGCCGACACGCTCCCACGGGCCGAATTCTCGCAACTCGCGCTGCTCCGGCTCGACGGCGACTTGTACTCCTCGACGCGCGACGCACTCGTCGCCTGCTACGATCGCGTCGCCCGCGGCGGCTTCGTGATCGTCGACGATTACGGCGCGATCCCTCAATGCGCCAGGGCGATCACCGACTTTCGCGCCGAGCGCGGGATCTCCGACCCAATCCACACCATCGACTGGACCGGCGTGTACTGGCGGAAGGGGTAGTCCGCCAAGTTCCAGAGCGGCGCAGGACCGGGCCAGCGCGAGCATAGGGATGCCGCCGAACGCTGGCGATCGTCAGTCCGCCGCGGATAGAATGCAATCCCGGCCAGCGCACATCACGACAGGAGCCCGTGTCCAACAGTCCGCGTCCTGAATCGCATTCGCCAGCAGAACCCTCGTACGCGGTCACCGGGTTGGCCGACGCGGAGCTCGCGCGCCTGCTGTTTCGCCCGATTGTGCTGATGACGCCCGAGAGGACGGTGCATCCGCCGTCGTGGCTCGAACATGTGCCCTTCGCCTTCTGGCTGATCGACGTCCTGCGCCCTCGGGTCTTCGTCGAGCTGGGCACGCACGCGGGTAACAGCTACGCCGCCTTCGCCCAGGCCGCGCAGCATCTGGGTCTCGACGCGGCGGGATACGCCGTGGACACGTGGGCCGGCGATCCCCAGGCGGGCTTTTACTCCGAGGCGGTCTACACCGAGTGGAAGGCCTACCACGACCAGCGCTACAGCGCCTTCTCGTCACTGGTGAGAACGACGTTCGATGACGCACTGAGTCATTTCCGCGACGGCACCATCGACCTGCTGAACCTCGATGGGTTCCATTCCCGCGACGCCGTCCGCCACGATTTCGAGACCTGGCTGTCGAAGGTGAGCACCCGGGGTGTCGTGCTGCTGCACGACATCAACGTGCGGGCGCATGATTTCGGCGCCTGGGAGGTCTGGTCCGACATTCGCGCCACCTACCCGTCCTTCGAGTTCCTGCACGGGCACGGACTCGGAGTCGCCGTCATCGGGACCGAGATTGCGCCGGAGCTCGAGTGGCTCTCCCGTGCCGACGAGGCTCGCACGGTGGCAGTCCGGCGTTTCTTCGCGAGGACGGGCAGCGGCGTCCTCGCACAGCACATGGCGGATCGTGCGGAGGCGATGCTCCAGCAACACGTCTCCGCCCTGGAGAGCGGCGCAGTCGAGGCGCTCGCGCCGGCGCCCTCTCAAGGGACGGCTGGTCTGGCGGCGCTCGACGCGCGATTGCGTGACCAACTGCGCGCGCTGATGATGGGCCGCGGGGCGCTCGAGGCACAGCTGGCCGAATCGTCGCAGCAGCTGAGCAACTCCTCGCAGCAGCTGAACGAGACGTCGCAGCAGCTGATCGAAACAACGCAGCAGCTGAACGCGGCGGCCGTCGCGATCGATGACATCACCCGATCGCTGTCCGACGCCGAAGCGCATGCAGGCGAGCTGGAACGTGAGTTGACGCGGGCTGGCGCGGCCTGCGCTGCGCTCGAGACGCTGTCACTCAGGCCGGACGTCGCCGCTGATGCCGCCCGGCGTGCGCTGGCCGCCGCCAACATCCGGCTGCGGGCGCTCGCGGCGATGTCCCCGGCCGCGCGGCCTGGGGAGTCACGTCCCGGGCGCATCGCCGCGACGTTGCGGGCGCTCGGCTTCACGCCGGCGCAGCTGGCACGGCGGCCGCGTCGTCTCGGCCTGCTGCTGCGATGGACGCGGCGGCCGCGACTGTTCAAGGACGCGCACCTCATCGCCCAGAGCGGCCTGTTCGACGCCGACCATTACCGGCGCCTGTCTCCAGACATTGCCGCGGCGGGCGCCAATCCGCTGGCACACTATCGTGATGCGCGGCGGCTTCGAAGGGCGATCGCCGAGTCCGCTGTTCGACGCCGCGTGGTACGCCGACCACTATCCAGACGTCGCCGCCGCCAGGATCAATCCGCTCGCGCACTACCTGCGAACCGCCACTCGCGAAGACCGGAATCCGCACGCGCTCTTCTCCGCCGCTTATTACCGCGCGCAGCTCGGGCCGCGTGGAGCAGAGGTGACTCCTCTCCAGCACTACGTGATGCACGGAGCTATCGAGGGGCTCTCGCCGCACCCGCTGTTCGATCCGGCGTACTACGCGGAACGGTGCGGACCGTTGCTCACGGGTGTCGATCCGTTCACCCATTTCCTGACCCAGGGCGCCGCCAGCGGGATCGATCCGCATCCGCTGTTTGACAGTGCGTATTACCGCTCGCAGTTGAAGGGGCGCGAGCGCAGCGTTGCCAACCCGCTGCGCCATTACCTCGAGGCTGGCACAGTCGCGGGCCGGCGTCCGCACCCGCTGTTCGACCCGGCGTTCTACCGCCGGCGCGAACGCAGACGTGGCTGCCAGCGGCGTCGAACCGCTGGTCCACTACGTCACGACGGGCGGCACCGAAGGGCGCACGCCGCTGCCGGATTTCGACGGCGCCTGGTATCTCGCGACCTACCCGGATGTCGCCGAGACCGGCGTCAATCCGCTGGTTCACTATGTCCAGTTCGGCTGGCTGGAGGGACGCAACCCGTCGCCGCACTTCGACACCAGGGCGTATCTCGCCCGCTACCCTGACGTGACCCGCAGCGGCGTCAACCCGTACGTTCACTACCTGACGTGCGGGGTGACCGAAGGCCGCAGCGGCGCGCCGGACGATGTGCTGGACGAGCCGGTCAGCGCGATGGAGCCCGAGCGCGTGCGTTTGCGCGCCGAGAACCTCGAGGGCCGCGCCGAAACCGCGCCGCAACGGGTCGTCGTGTGTCTCACCCACGTGATGCCGGTGGCCCCGCGCGCGGGGAATGAGTACCGCATCTACCGGATGCTGAAATGGCTGCGCCGCTCAGGCTACGTCGTCATCCCGATCGTGGCCCCTGCCGACGGCTCACAGCCGGGCGGCGCCGAGGCGCGCGCGATCGCCGAGGAGTTCGGGAACGCGATCATCTGCCTGCCCGACGGGCGACTCGAGTACGTGCTGCGCGACGTGCCCGACGTCCTGCGTTCGCTCGACGGCACGCTCACGGAGCGCTTCGCGGCAATGCTCGCCGAGCAGCGGACGCGGACGGACGACGCGCGCGAGATGTTGCGGATCGACCGGAGCTTCTGTTCCGACGCGCTCATCGCCACCGTGCTGCGGCTCGAGTCGGTGCTCGGGCCCTACGTGCTCCTCGCCGAGTACATCTGGATGAGCCGTGTGCTGCCGCTCGTCGGCGCCCGCGCCTTGAAAGTCATCGACACGATCGACGTGTTCTCGACCCGGCACGAGAAGGTCGGACAGTTCGGGGTCCAGGATCTGGTGGTCGACCCCGGCGCCGAACAGATGCGCCTCCGCCGCGGCGACGTGGCGATCGCGATCCAGCACAACGAGCGACAAGTGCTGGAAGCTCTCGTGCCCGGCTTGACGATCGTGACCGCGGGCGTGGACTTCGAAGTCCTCGAGGAGACCAGCATCCCGGGTGGGCGGCGAGTGCTGTACGTCGCCTCGGACAATCCCATGAACCGCCACGGCCTTCGCGATTTCCTGCGGCATGCGTGGCCGGCCGTCCGCGACGCGGTGCCCGACGCCGAATTGACGGTGGTCGGAGCCGTCGGCGCTTCCGTACCGCTGGCGCCTCCCGGCGTCACCGTGATGGGGCGCGTCGACGACCTCGCGCCCCTCTACCGGGACTGCCGCGTCGTGATCAACCCGGCGGTCGCCGGCACGGGCGTCAAGATCAAGACTCTCGAGGCGTTGTCCCATCTTCGCCGGGTCGTGGCATGGCCCAACGGTGTGGACGGCCTCAGCACGGCGGTCGAGGCGCTGTGCCGGACGGCCAGCTGACTGGTACTCCTTTTCCGAAGCCCTGATCGAGCTGCTCACCGACGACGCTGCCGCGGCGCTCGACGCGGGAGAGCGTCAAGTGCTCGTACGGGAGGGCTCCGCCGACGTGGTCTACGCGGAGCTCGGTCGAGTCATCGAGGACTTCTTCGGCGCGCCGCCCAGCGGTCTCAGCCCGCCTCACTCGAGCGAGTCATGACAGGTTTCGAGCTGGTTGCCGACCTGGCGTCCGTTCCAGGCGAGCTCGCGGCCCGGCTCGTCGCGCAATGGGCCGCTCCCGGGGGCGCGGCAGACCTGGCGGCAACGGCAACCATCGTCATCCCCCCGCACGCGCGCGAGGCCTGCACCGGTACACCGGCAAACTGGAGGATCGTCGCGGCGCCCGTCGCGCCCGGGTTCTGGGACGCCATCCTGAGCGAGGCGGGGCGACAGAATCGCGCCGCCGCGGTGCTGACAGCCCCGGTCGTGCCGGGGGGCGAGGCACTCGGCGTGATGCTGGAGCTCCTCGACTCGGACCCGATGTTCGGTGCGACGGCCGCGCGCGTGCAGTGCTGGAACGGCTGCTGCCTCCAGAGTGTGGCGCGCCTTGGAGGCGGCGAGCCGGCGTGGATCCCGATGGCGGTGCTGGCAGATCTTCCCGCGCACGAGGTGCTCGGGGACGTGCTGTCGCCGTACGTGGCGCTCGCCCCGATCGTGCTCACTGACTTCGGCGATGTTACTCCGCCCTTGCAGTCGCTGGCCGAGACCGTGATCCAGCGCCTGATTGCCGCGCGCCGGTGCGGGTTCCGTACGGTGCTGGCGAACCGAGCGGTGCTTCGCGTCATCGGCGCGGAGTGCGATCGGCCGGCTGAGTGCCTGGTTGGGTTGACTCGCGCCGAAACGCGCCGGGTGCGAGATCTGGATCCCGAGTTCGGGCGCGGTCAACTGGAGTGGCGCGGCGGCTCTCTCGAGCTGTTCGAGAAGCTGACCGGGCAACTCCTCCGATCGGCCCACGGCGGCCGGCCGTCGCTCCTGCTCGACATGCGCAACGTCCGCGCGACGTTCAACGGCACGACGGCCGCGGCGCTCGGCGCCGCGTGCGGACTGCACCGGGCCCGCCCCGCCTGGGACGTCGCCGTGCTCGCGCATCCCGCCGGCGCGGCGTTCCATGATTTCGCCACGACCTTCACCGGCTGGCCCGTCTACACGTCGGCAGCCCCGTCCGGGTTCACCGCCGCCTTGCGTCTGTCGCAGCCCTGGCACATCGACGAGATGATCGACCTGCATCTCGCGGCACGGCTCAACGCGTATCTGATGCTCGACACCATCGCCTGGGACGTCCAGTATGTGGCTCCGCCCCACCTCGACGGCACCTGGCGCTTTCTCTCGGCCGCCGCCGACGGCCTGCTCTTCATCTCGGACTTCTCGCGGCAGCGGTTCCAGATCCGGTTCCCCAGGGCCACGGAGCGGAAGACCGCCGTGTGCCACCTGTCGTTCGATCCGGCGGACTACACGCGGCCGGAACTGCTCGACGCTCCCGAGGACGACTACATCCTCGTCGTCGGCAATCATCTCGATCACAAAGACGTCGCGGCGACCGTCAGGGCGCTCGCGTCAGCGTTTCCCTTCGAGCGAATCGAGGCGCTTGGGCCATCACCGTTTCGTTCGCCGCGCGTCACCAGCCACGCCAGTGGAACGCTGGCCGCGATTGACGTGCACCGGCTGTACGCGGCCGCCAAGCTGGTCGTCTTTCCGTCCTTCTATGAAGGGTTCGGCTTACCCGTCGTGACAGCTTTGGCCTACGGCCGAACGTTGTGCGCGCGTGAGTCGGCGGTGCTGACCGAGGTGGCGTCACTGTGCCCGCCGCGCGGCCGGGTCATCCCGTATGGTCATCGTGACGCGCTGATCGATGTGGTCGGCCGGCTGCTGCACGGGCTGCCAACCCAAGGGCTGCCGGTCGGCGCCGCCGTGAACGGCCACGTCCCCGCGATCGTGGGAACAGATGGGCGTCGAGCTCGAGCGATTCCTGCATACGCTGATCGGATCGGCCTCCGCCGAGGCCTGGCGGATGCGGGACGATCTCGTCAGCCAGGCACTGGCATACCGGACCGCTCACCCGTAACGAGGCGGCGATCGCGATGACACAGGACGGATTGCGTGTGCTTTCGGAAATCCTCAAGATCGCGCCAAACCTGCACGGCGCCGGGACGTTTTCGGCCTCGACGCTCACGGCGCTCGCGCGCCACGCGTCCGCGCGGCCGATCCGGCACTCCGTGGAAACGGGATCGGGTGCGAGCACGCTCCTGTTCTCGCATCTGAGCGAGGACCACACCGTCTTCGCGATGGACTCTGGAACGGACAGCGTTCGCGGCGTCCAACGCTCTCCGCTGCTTCGCGCGGGGGGCGTGACGTTCGTCGAAGGCCCGACCCAGCTTACGCTGCCGCGCCATACCTTTGATCATCGCCTGCAGCTGGCGCTGATCGACGGGCCCCACGGATATCCGTTTCCGGATCTCGAGTACTACTACCTGTATCCGCATCTCGAGGAGGGTGCGCTGCTGATCGTCGATGACATTCAGATTCCGACGATCACCAACCTGTTCGAGTTCCTGAAGGCGGACGAGATGTTTTCCCTTCAGGATGTGGTCGAGACGACCGCCTTCTTCCGCCGCACCGCGGCTGAGACGTTCCCGCCTACCGGTGACGGGTGGTGGACCCAGCGCTACAACACACGAGCGCTCGAGGCAGACGAGGCGGAGCTCCTCGTCGAAGCGCCAGTGAGCCCGCAGCCGCCGCCGCTCTTCCACCTCGATTGGCTGGGTGCGATTGCGAATCCGGCAGCCGACGGCTCGCTGGAGGTTCCGCACGGCGAGGCCCTTCGCGTGGCCGGGTGGGCGCTCGACACCGGTGCCCACCGCCCCGCGGTGGCAGTCGATCTCGTGCTGGACGGAGTACGGTATCGAGCCGCGGTGAAGTTCGCACGGCCGGATGTGGCGACCGCTTACGGCGACCAGGGCTACAGCCGCAGCGGCTTCGATGCGCGCCTCCCGAAAGGCGTAGTCATTCCCGGTTCACACGAGCTGGAGCTCCGCGTCGTCCTCACGGATGGTCCGGCGATGCCGGTCCTCCGGCTCCGGTTCAAGGCCGTGTAGCCACCGGTTCAAGGCCGTGTGGTCACCGGAGTTGTGACTGCGGCGGACGCGGGCCGCGCGCGTGTCCTGCCGCCGCTCAGGAGTTCGCGAGCGTGATCGCGTCGCGGTCGCGGCCGACCAGCTGCTCAAACCAGGGCGTGTGCCAGAGGGCGGCCCCTGACGCAACGGCGGCGGTACGGGTCGACAGCCACGTCACGTCGACCAGCGGACAACCTAACGCGCGCAGTCTTACCCCGAGCATCTGCTCGTTGAGAATGCACAGGGCTTTTTGTTCGAAGCTCGTCAGCCCCTCGGGCGTGAGCGCCAGACGCGAGTGCCAGGTGACGCCCTGCCCGACGTCGGAACCGGTCAGCCAATCGGTGATGTAGCGCTGATACTGCGCACTGATTGATGCGGTGGCCAGGAACGGGGCCGACGGATCCCCGCTGAAGAAACGGCTGCCATCCGCTTCGGACACGAACGTGCCGAGCGCGCGCACCATCGACGGTGGCAGGAAGAAGAAGCAGGACCGGACCCAGTGCTGTGACGCGTACCTGCCAACGTGCACGGGCTCGTTGTAGCAGTCGATGTGACCCAGGCAGATGGGGCGTCCCACCGCGGCGCCGAGGACCGCCGGCGTGAAGCGCTCCAGGTAGCTCGTGTAGAGCGTGTTGAAGGCGCTCGTCGCGAAGTGGACGAAGTCGTAGGCGTTGACATCGAGGCCGATGTAGCCGAGCGCGCGATTGAAGCCGGTGAACTCGCGGACCCGGTTGTCCCCGCCAATCAGCGTCCGCGCGTCGTCTCGTGACACGGTTTCGGCCGGTAGCGCGTTATCGACCACGATGACGTCGCGGTCGACGTCCGGCAATTGCCTGGCGAAGATTGCCGCGATCTCCTGCTCGGCGTGCGGGTACCGGTCGACGCCGTGGCGGACGAGAATGGAAAGGATACGCATGCGATGCTGGCGGCACTGCCGCGGAATAGGTCGGGGCCGCGAAGGCGGACCTTCACGGAGGATATACTGGAAGCCCTTTGCAACCGCTGCCCTTGCCTCCCAGGGAACTGCGACGTCTCGTAGGCCCGACCGACCCTGAGCCCTTCGACAACCCCAGCGGCGCACTGATCTTCCCCGACGTGCCGGCGGAAGCGTACGGCTTTGTCTTCGACTTCGGGTGCGGCTGCGGCCGGCTGGCGCGCCAGCTGATGCAACAGCATGTCGTCCCCCAACGCTACGTCGGCGTCGACGCACATCTGATCTCCGTCGAATGGTGCCGCGCGAACCTGACGCCGCATGCGCCGCAGTTCACCTTCGCGCATCACGACGTCTTTCACGAGTTCGTCAATCCCGAAGGGCAACTCGGCCCGGTGACCCTGCCCGCACCGGACGGCTCGGTCACGCTGTTCATTGCCTGGTCGGTGTTCACGCACCTCTTCGAGACGGACGCGAGCTTCTATCTCCGCGAGCTGGCCCGCGTGCTGAGTCCTGCCGGTATCGCGGTGACGACCTGGTTCCTGTTCGACAAGCGCGACTTCCCGATGATGCAGACGTTCCAGAACACGCTCTTCATCAGCGATTTCGATCCGACCAACGCGGTGCTGTTTGCACGCGACTGGATGTGCGAGCGGGCCGCCGAGTGCGGGCTCGCGATCACGCGGATCGTGCCGCCGGTGATTCGGGGCTTTCAGTGGACGATCGAGTTCCAGAAGGGTGTCGAAGGGCGGGTGCAGCCGGAGTTCCCTGAGGATCGCGCGCCGTATGGCCTGGCCCGGCCGCCGGCCGGCTGACGAGTCGGTTCGGCACCGAACCCTGTCACCGAGGCTTTCTGGCCACGAACCAGGTCTGCTTGCCCGAGCACCCGCCAGGCGGGCCGGAATGCCAGATAGGCCCGCACCAGCCACGGCGACTGCGGCAGCGCGCTGCGCGTCGTGTACGGCAGGAACCGTGGGAATCGACCTCGACGATCTCGTAGCCGAGGCTCTCGCACGCCTCCACCAGCGTGCGGTCGGTCAGCGGCAGATGGTGATCGACGAAGTCCCAGTACGCGCCGCCGACGAAGCGGATGTTCGGCTGCAGCGCGAGCAGCCGTCCGCCAGGCTTGCAGGACGGTGCGAATCTCGCGCAGCGTGGCCAGGAAGGTCGCCGTGTCGGGCAGGTGCTCGAAGAAGTTGCTGCAGAACACGACGTCGACCGAGTTGGCCGGGACGTGCGCGGACGAGCTGATGACTCGGCGTGAAGACTTCCTCGGTTCCGGGCGGCAGGCTGCGGCCCGACAGCGCGCTCGATGTCGACCGCGATGCGGCGGCCACAGCGGATGTGCCGCAGGAACTCGCCGAAGCCCGGCGCCGACGTCGAGCACGGTCGTCGTCGGCGCCGACGTAGCGCTGGAAGAAGTGCGGGCACAGAACCTGCCAGATCGCGTCCTTGGCGGCGCGATCGGCCTCGGGAAAACGGGTCGCGTAGAGCGGATCGAGGCTCAACGGGCGGTTCGCAGCTCGGTGCATCGTCGGGTATCATAGCGTGTCGCGCGCGCCCCTGCCCGCCATCGATGCGAATCCTGATCACAGGCGGCGCCGGCTTCGTCGGATCGAGCCTCGCCGCTCGCGCTCAAACGCGACGCCGCCGACAGCCGAGGTCTGCGCCTTCGACAACCTGCGGCGGCGCGGCAGCGAGCTGGCGCTCGGCGCGCCTGCGCGCGGCCGGCGTCGACGTTCGTCCACGGCGACGTCCGCATCGCCGGACGATCTGGCCGACGCCGGCGCGCTTCGACCTGCTGATCGAATGCTCGGCCGAGCCGTCGGTCCACGCCGGCTACGGCGGCAGTCCCGGCCTACGTGCTCCAGACCAATCTCACCGGCACGATCCACTGCCTCGAGGCGGCGCGGCGCCACGGCGCCGACGTCGATCTTTCTCTCGACGCAGCCGCGTCTATCCGATCGCGCGCCTGCGGGCGCTGCCGCTCGAGCGGCGCGGCGACGCGTCTGGACATTCCGGACGGACGCAGTCGGGCCCGGGCTGGTCGCCGCGCGGCATCACCGACGAGTTCCCGCTGAGCGGCTACCGGTCGATGTACGGCGCGACCAAGCTCGCCTCGGAGCTGCTGATCGAGGAGTACCGCGCGATGTACGGCCTGCGCACGGTCGTCAACCGCTGCGGCGTCATCGCCGGCCCGTGGCAGATGGGCAAGGTCGATCAGGGCTTCGTCGTCGCTCTGGGCGGCGCGCCACCTGTATGGCGGCGACGCTGACGTACACCGGCTTCGGCGGCGAGGGCCTGCAGGTCCGCGACGTCCTGCACGTCGACGATCTGTACGATCTGATGCGCCTGCAGATCGCCGACCTCGACCGCACTGTCCGGCGCGCATGTTCAACGTCGGCGGCGGGCGCCGACGCAGCGTCTCGCTCGCCGAGCTGACCGACGCTGTGCCAGGCCCGCAGCCGGCACGACGCATCGCGATCGACGCCGATCGCCGAGACGCGCGACGCCGACGTGCCCTACTACATCACCGACAACACCGCGGTGACCGCGGCCACCGGCTGGGCGCCGCGGCGCACGCGTCGACACGCTGCTCGACGACGTGTTCGCGTGGCTGCGGGCGGATCGCGCACGCGCTCGAGCCGATCCTCGGCGGCTGCGGCGCCGGCGCGGACCGGCGCAGTCGAGACGTCCTGATGGCAGTTGCCATCATCACCGGCTCGGCCGGCCTGATCGGATCGGAAGCGGCGCTGTTCTTCGCCGCGCAAGGGCTTCGACGTCGTCGGCATCGACAACGACATGCGCGCGCTACTTCTTCGGCGCCGACGGCAGCACCGCGCTGGCACCGCGAGCCGGCTGCGAGCGCGACGTGCCGCGGCTACCGCCACGTCGACGCCGACATCCGCGACGAGGCGGCGATGGACGCGGCTGTTCGCGCGGCTACGGCACGCGACATCGCGCTCGTCATCCACACCGCGGCGCAGCCGTCGCACGACTGGGCGGCGCGCGAGCCGCTCACCGACTTCACGGTCAACGCCAACGGCACGCTGATCCTGCTCGAGGCGACCCGCGCAGCACTGCCCCGACGCGGTCGTTCATCTTCACCAGCACCAACAAGGTCTACGGCGACACGCCGAACCGGCTGCCGCTGGTCGAGCAGGAGACGCGCTGGGAGGTCGACGCCGACGCACCCGTTCAGCCGCGCACGGCATCGACGAGTCGATGAGCATCGACGCGTCGCATGCACAGCGTGTTCGGCGCCTCGAAGGTGGCCGCCGACGTGATGGTGCAGGAGTACGGCCGCTACTTCGGCCTGCAGGACCGGCGTGCTTCCGCGGCGGCTGCCTGACCGGGCCCGGCCATTCCGGCGCCGAGCTGCACGGCTTCCTCGTCCTACCTGGTGAAGTGCGCCGTCACCGGGCGGCCGTACACCGTGTTCGGCTACAAGGGCAAGCAGGTCCGCGACAACATCCACTCGTACGATCTGGTGCAGCGCGTTCTGGCACTTCTTCGAGGCGCCGCGCGCCGGCGAGGTCTACAACATCGGCGGCGGCCGGTACGTCGAACTGCTCGATGCTCGAGGCGATCGCGATCGTCGAGCGGCTCACCGGCCGGCCGCTGTCGTGGACGTACGCCGACACGAACCGCACCGGCGATCACATCTGGTGGGTCAGCGACATCCGCAAGTTCACGTCGCACTATCCCGGGCTGGAGCCTGACCTACACGCTCGAGCGGACGATCGCCGAGATCCACGGCGAGATGCGCGAGCGCGATCGCGCGACCCGGGCGCGCTGATGCCGCTCGAGGTGCGCTCGCTCGCCGAGTGGGAGGCGGACGGCGTGCCCGGCCTGCTGTCGGTCGTGATTCCGGCGCACAACGAGGAAGGCCACATCGCGGCGACGGTGCGCGGCCTCCACGCGGCGCTCGCCGCGGCCGGCATCACGCACGAGATCCTGGTCGTCAACGACAACAGCCGCGATCGCACCGAGGCGGTCCTGCAGCGAGCTGCAGCGCCGAGATGCCGGCGCTGCGCTACATCAACAACCCGCCGCCGAACGGCTTCGGCTTCGCGGTGCGCGCCGGGCTCGCGGCGTTCACGCGGCGACGCGGTCGCGATCGTCATGGCCGACGGCTCGGACTCTCCGGACGATCTCGTCGCGCTTCTACCGCAAGATGCAGGAGGGCTACGACTGCGTGTTCGGATCGCGGTTCGTCGCGCGGCGCGCAGCGTGGTCGACTATCCGCTGCCCAAGCTGATGCTGAACCGGCTCGCCAACTTCTTCATCCGGATGCTGTTCTGGATGCCGTACAACGACGTCACCAACGCCTTCAAGCTGTATCGCCGCTCGGTGATCGCCGGCGTGCAGCCGCTGCTCGCGTATCACTTCAACCTGACCGTCGAGCTGCCGCTCAAGGCGATCGTCCGCGGCTACTCGCTACGCCGTCGTGCCCGACGTCCTGGTTCAACCGCACGGAAGGCGTCTCGAAGTTCAAGATCAAGGAGATGGGCTCGCGCTACCTGTTCATCGTCTTGTACTGCTACCTCGAGAAGTACCTGTCGCGCGAGGACTACCGCAATCGCACCGACCTCCGAGACAAGCAGCTGCAGGTCTGGTCACGCTGACTCGGCGAGGTGATCATCCGCACCTGGTTGCTGCGTTCGCCGAGCGACGTGTTGACCACTCGCACAGATCGTGACGGGGCTCAGCCTTGGCTGGGGACCGCGCGGCGGCCGTGCCGCACATCTCCAGCGAAGATTCGAGCTCGCGCGGTCGCGAGTCGGGGACCTGCACTGCACTCA
>CAWFMC010000005.1:0-416220 GCA_963816725.1 uncultured Acidobacteriota bacterium
AACAGACCGAGGTGACCGCCACCCCGATCCTCGGCGGTCTGCACCAGCCAATATCGCTGGTCTCGTCGCGCCGCGCGACCCGCGCCGACACGTCGGCGATCTTGTGGAAGCACAACAGACAACGAAGCTTTTGGGGACGGATTGAGTTTTGCGGAGCACAGGGCGCCGCCTCGGCGCTGCCGGAAATTGCTGCTGCAATGGACCCACGACGCGGAACTTGTCCGCCATACGCTGGCGGCTCACTCGCGATGACGAGTGGCGACGTCAGCGACATGTGACCCACTGGCTCGCTCGTATGCGGCACGGGGTCCAGAACTTCGAATAGCGTACGCAGCGGGACAGCGCGGGCGGCGCAGGCGGCGCTACGAGCGCTGGAGCACGGGCCCGTCGAGGACGAAGATCTGCTTGAAGATGCTGAAGCGTCAGATGTTCTAGCCAAATGGGTCACTGCGGTTGAATCGGTCCTTCTGGGCTCGACCTTTCGAGCAGCATCGCCGCACCGGACAGCGCCAGCCAGAGGAGCAGGCATTCCTTCCACGATGCCCCAATCCAGAATGCAAACGGTACTGAAACCCACAGACTGAGGCAATAGAAACAATCAAGCATCGCGCCGACGAAGCCGCTGCCGAACAGTCGCCGAAAACGGGCAAAAATGTCCCACGGGCATCTTCGGCGTGTAGGAGGTGCGTCACCCTCCACACCGCCAGTACGCCGAGAATCAGCCAATAAAAGCCCATGAACTGTAACCGCGGGACACGTTAACCGCAGGTCTCAGGCGGCAGGACTACGTATAGTGTCGCACGCGCGGAGTGTAAGAGTGCTGTGTGGTCCTCGGTTCAACTTTCAACCGTTTCACGGTCTTCGCGTTACCTCGACAACACCAACTCGCCGACGGCCCATAGCGCCCATCCCCAAGCGGCCAGCCCAGCGGCGCCTGCTGCCCAGAAGATCAGGGGAATCGTCATCGGCTCCATCGTCGCAATCCGGCGCCGTCGTGTTCCGTCCCGCCCGGCCGGCGCAGTTCGTCTCGCCGCGCCTTGGACCGCCGCCATTCGGCTCGCCTGCCTCCGCCCGTTTCCGCAGCAGGACATCTGGTTCCCTTCGATCTTTACTTCCTCTGACGTCAGTGAAGGTCTGGCGGCGGCGGGAGGCTCCGCCGGCTCGCACCCGTCAACGTCCGGGTGCGACCACCCACTGGTTCTCCGGCCGCTGTTGGTTGTCGTAGACAGTCGTCTGGTCTGGAGTCATTCCCTGCGGCCTGACACCGGGATCCGTGATCGGCGGGACTTGGGCGGTCAGAAAGCACCAATGGGCGATGGCGTCTTTGAACAGAGACCCGGTCAGATCCGTGTCGTTTTCGATCTTCTGCACGCTGGTGACCGCGTGGATCTCATTCCAGCCGGAGTGGCCGGCGTCGTAGCACCAGCGTCCCCGGATGATGACGGGGTCGCCGCGCTTGAGGCTTCCGGCGTCGTCGAAGCTGCGGTTGTCGTCGGAGCCGGCGAGCCAGGCGATGCCGAGCGCCGCGAGGATGATCGGCGCGAGGGCCGCGGCGACGAGGGAGCACACCCAGCGACCGACTGGAATGCCGAAGACCTTGAGGCGACAAAACGCGCGGAGCCCTGGAATGGGGCTCGCAAGCCCCGCCAGCGTTGAGCAGACCGCCCGAGCGCGCTCGCCTTCGATCTCGCAATGGAACACGGGAACATCGAACGGCTTGCCTGGCGTTGGCGGGTCTTCCCAGCTGATATAGTTGCTGTTCGAATAGGTTTTGAACGTCCCGGCGTACCTGCGTCCGCCGACCGGCTCGCGAGGGAGGGGCATGCCGCTCTGCTCGGTCACCAGCTTTCCGGGCAAATCGTCGTGGCCCCAGGACGTCGTGTCCTTGACCAGCCATTTGTAGTTCGCTTCTTGCGTGCCATTCGCGAACTCGGAGAGATGGTGTGGTGCGAGCAGCAGGTTGATCGAGAAGTCGTTGTCTATCCTGTTGACGCCCGACTTGTCGTCAACCGTCTCGAACGACGCCACGTGGCCGACAGCGCAGACGTCGGCTTCGAGGCAAACGAGCTTGCCGTTCAGGATGTAGTCGCACACCTTCATCAGCGCCGACATGGCGGCCGCCATCGAGAGAATGATCGAGATGCCGAAGGTGGTGATCGCGTAGACCAGTCCCGCGATCACCACGAAGATTTCCGGGCCGAAGCTGGGCTCTTCGTAGTCGCCGCGATCGACGCAGTTCGTATATTGAGGGGCGCTCATGGTCGAGTCTCCCTTGAAATTCGAGATTGACGTGTGCCGGCTACCTGGGCATCCGGGCTCCCGCTTAGCCGGTCACGAACAGCGTGACGCCCCCGGTGAGCCGTGGATTTGACCCGACCGACGGACACGTCGAATGCGTGGACGTTGAATGCCTGCCGCCCGGCGAAACCGTCGATTGCCGTGATGTCCACCGTCACCTGTTGCTCCGCGCCGGGAGCCAGCACGAGCTCGCCTGGCCGGATGTCCACCCGCCAGCCCGTCGGAACCGGGTGCGCGCGGCGATCGTGGAGCGCCTGCGCTTCGCGCTGGCGGCGCGCGATCTCGTCAGCCGGAGACGGCACGTCTCTCGGTTGGCGTCCGCCGCCTCCGCGCCCGTCGGGTGTTTGGTCCGGGCAGGGATGTCGATTCGGCACTGTGTAGGTGTCGGCCTCCAGCAGGAGCGCCTGCACCTGTCCGGTATCGTTGCGCACCGGGAACGTGAACGCCGCGCGCGGCGAGTTCAGCGGTTTGACGTTGGTGTTCTCCTGGCCAACGTTGTTCGCTGGGTTGGCATCGTCGCTCCAAATGAGCTCCACCTGGAGGCAGTAGTGTCCCGCTGCCGACGGCGTGGTCCATTTCATGTGAGCGAAGGCGGGACTCCCGGGAGCGCCTTTGACCGGAAGGTCGACGACCGTCTGGCCGATTGGCACCCGCGTTTGGCCGATCCCGAAGGTGAGATAGGAGAAACGGACCGGCAGGTTGACTGCCGGCGCGTCCGTCGAGCCGTTCCAGATCTGCGCCACCACGTCGTAGGTCGTCGATGGCAGGATCCATTCGGAGGGAACGGGGAGCCCACCGAGCTCGAGGTGGATGTCAGGATTGTCCCAAGTAACGGCGATGCCCAGGTTCATCAGGTAGAACCTGGTCATAGATCATCGGGTCCGGCCGCCGATACACCTGAGGTGTGACCGTAGCACAAGGCCGGGGCGACTCCTTGCGGTTGCGCATGCCCGGCTTCAATGCCAAACGTTTTCTGGCGTGGGTCTTGAGCAGCACGATGACGATCAAGAACAGCAGGATCACTAAGCCAAGCTCGATGATCATCATGCGGATGTTCATGGACTCTCCTTCCACGAGCCATTAGTCGGCTCCGTGGGCCGCTTACTCCAAGCTGTCCTTCTCGGGCGAACCTACTTGTCCCGGGCGGGCACTCTGCTCACAAACGTCAACAAAGACCGGCAACGATGGCGAAGACGGGGGGCAGTCGAAGGCGACGTGGGAGAGCCGAGACATTACCGTACGCGCCGATTGCTGTGCAACACTTTTGTCCTGCGCCCGTGAACGGAAAGCCTCATGGCCGCTCCGACGACGATTCCGGATGACCATTCCGGATATAGATCTACTCTGCCATTCCTGGCGAGTCATACTTCTGCTAATCGAGCGGTTTCACGACGACCAACTGCGATCGCGTCTATTGCCACAGCCCGCTGCGATGGCGCGAATCCGCCTGATGATTGTCGTTGGTGGAACACCAAAGGGCGTCGCCAATCATCTCGATTACCTAGGAGGAGATCGCCGTTGCCCGCACGGAGTGCGGTGAGGAGGGTGGTGTCGTTGACCGCGACTAGCGCGATCTGGCTCGCCTCACCGGCCCCGATCCCGGGAGCGATACGATCTATCGATGCCAGCCCGGCGCGGTACGTCCCACGGGATGAGCAGAAGATTGTCACTGCATCCCGCACGGCGGTCACTGCGTGGCGCCCAATGATCGCGAGCGTGACCTCCACGACCGCACCCGCCTGCGAGCCGCTGTCGGCACCACGCCCGATGGCGAACGTCCCCGGCGGGTGGTCCAGCTGATCAACTCGAGATTGCTAGAGCCGTTGCACAGGCTGTCAGCGCCTTACTCTGATCGAATGCCTGCACGACGACATGCGTCGCAGCACCCGCGGCTGCGTCGCCAACTGGCCTGATCAACCGTCGCCGTCACCGACCCCAGCCTAGCTTGCCACAACCAGACCACGCTTCCACTCGGAACGGGCAAGGCCGCTGAACACGAGGGAAGCGACAAGGAGGGCAACGAGGAGGCCCCATTCGAGCGAGCCGCTGCCGCCGTCCGGGTTCCACCCGGTGATGGCCTCGATCCACTCTCGCGTGATCAGTGTCAGCAGGAAGAGACATGCCGTCACAGCGGCCAGTCCAGCCTCGATCCAGAACCGCGTACCAGGGTCACGCCGCACCTGAGCCCTCCAGTCCTTCGGAGCGTTCGCAGCCGCCTGCGGCTGTCGGCCTCCGTCGCGGAGGAGTATGAGCTTGGACCGGCGCGTTGTAAAGGAGGATAGGTGACTGTAGCGGCCAACAAGTCGGCCTTTGTTGCGGCTGTCGATGTTGCGGGCCGGCGATGGATACGCTTCGCGGGCGATAGTGTCGCTGCTCTTATCGCCGCTCCAAACCTGCGAACATCGGCGCGTCCCGTGCCGGACTCCAGCTCGAAGTCTTCCCGTTGCGATACCAATTGCAGGTGCTGCACAGCACGCGACCACGACGGGTACGGCTGGCAAAGGTCGACCGGTGGCTGTGGGGCTGGTTCTCACGCATCTGGCCCGGCCGGCGGCGGCGCCTGTGATCGTAAAGCCTGTTTCATGATGGTGCCGCCGGCGGCGGCCAACGCCGAAGACGTGAGGATCGAGACCGTCGCGGTGACGGTGCGTGACGCATTTGTGGACCGCATCGTCCCTTGAGATGAACGCATCGCGTCACTGGGCTCTCCAGCGATCCACTCAATCTAGCGCGCCCCGGCAGGACGGGCATCTCGCGCCGACCAAGGACACGCCCGAGCCGCGCGTCGCCGGCGCAGCTGGCACCGGCCGGATCCTGGCGCGACCCGAAGTCGGCGGGCTCCACCATCAATACGAACGGCAAGCCGGCTGATCCGCCGACGCCTCCCTCCCTCCGTGGAGAGCCTCAGCGTGGAGGTCTGCCTGCAGAGATGTCGGATCGGATCGCCGCGAGGCGGCTGTGCCAACTTGTTGCGTCGATCATGCCGCCAGGGTCCAACCGGTCGTCCACATTCTCGGCGACGGACAGCGAAGCGTGCCGAGAAGATCTCGCCAAGACGACGATCGTGAGACGGCGCGTTGGCCATATCAGCACGCGGGTCCCGCGAATCTGAATCAGTAGCATCGGCCCAGCCGCTTTTAGCACGAGCGGCTAAACGACCTGTCGCACACTGCGTGCTCGCGATTGTATAGTCATCGGCCGAGGCCAGGGCTTATGAAGACGCACGGATTCTCTGTCCTGAACGACGACTGGCAAGTAGACGGCGACCGCTTCGTCTCTCGGCTGAATCCCGAACACGGAAATCAGCGCATGATTTTTGCGGACTTCGTGAAGAACGGGTGGATCAGCGTAGACATTACCCGTTAGAGCGACTGCCGCTCCGTAGGCGAGAAGGAAATTGCATAGAGGCTGCTGTGATGTTCCGATATCGGAGGCAGGATTCGTACTACGCACAGAACGCGCGATCTACGGGGGAAGCGCCCCGGCACTGCGGATCCGATGATTGAACGGTCCAGAACGAAGAAACGGGTCAACACACGCAAGTAGCAAACCCCACGTTGGCGTAGGCACATGCGTGCTTGGAGTCGGCGCCCCATTGGTCGCTGGCCTTGCTTCCCGCTCTAGCCGCAGACTCTCACTCGGATTCGGTCAGGTGCTGGTGCGAGCGCCGCGCGGTCGGCTCAGCCACTGCGTGAAGGTCACCAGTGATCCGCAAAATTGACAGACACCAACTGGGCGGATTCGGCCGGCGTTTCGGTCCCAACCAATCAGGTTCGGCAGCACGCGGAACGGTCTGGCTCAACGGCAGGCCCTCGCTGTCGGAGGGGATGCCGCATGCGCTCGACTTGCTGGCACATGTTGGAAGGATTCCGCGAGCTGCGCATCCAAGCTACGTCCCCGGCAGCTCGACATTATCGCCTTGGCACTGAGCGATGTGCTCCCGACTGTAGGCATCTTCAGCAGCGACGGTGCCCCAAGCGTCAACCACGAACAGCGAGGCTTTTGGGCCGGATTGAGTTTTTGCGGAGCACAGGGGGCCAGGAGATGGCTGCAAGGGTCGCGGTGACAATCCCGCACCGCAGCGAACGCCACCACACGGCAGACACGCGGGGCCACGTTGACGGTCGGCGGGGTCCCGCCCTCGATGCGTCGCGCGCACGCCACCTCAGTCGCCTGGTGTCCGGCCGCTCAGTCGTCCATCGGAATCATTCGATTAGCCGGAGTGCGGGACGAAGGTCGCGGCTGCGGTCGACGGGGAAGACGCTCGTCCCCGCCGCCATCAGCGCATGAAGGCTTGGAGCTCGAAGGCATCAGCCATGGCCTGATTGCCGCGATCGTTCGGATGAAGGAAGTCCCCCGGATCGAACTCGGGCCGGAGGCGGGCCGGTCTCGAGGGCACCCGGAGCGCGGCGTCGAAGTCCACGACCGCATCGAACTCGCCCGACGTGCGGATCCAGCGGTTCACCGTCCTGCCGCACTTGCTCGCTTCGCTCGGTGGCCACCGTGAGACCCTCCTGTGGCGTCAGCGTGGCTCCCATCACCTTGATGCCCCGCCCATGGCAGCGGGTGATGATCTGCCGATATCCCCCGATGAGCTCCTCTGGAGCGAGCGGGGTCGTGCTGCCGGGACGGCCGCGGAAGTTGATGTCGTTGATCCCACCAAGCAGAATTACCCAGCGCGCCCCTGGACGGCTCAGTACATCCCGATCCAGCCGCGCCAGCATACTTAAGCCGGCGCCTGAGCGGAGCACCTGATTCCCGGAGATCCCCTGGTTGATCACGGCCACCCGGCGGGTCCGGCGGTTTGCCGCGAGCCGTTCGGCCAGCAGCGTCGGCCACGCCCGGTTCTTGCCATGCGTCGTCGCGAAGCCGTCCGTGATCGAATCTCCTAACGCCACCACGGTGAAGGCATCGTCCGGCGCCTCGACGTCGACGTCCGAGAGCCAGAGGTACGCGGTCGTCGTGGTCTCGGTGGGAACCCGCTCGTTGGCGACGTGGTTGCCTTTGGCGATGTAGGCCGTTTGCAGGCTCACGGGGTGGTTCGTCGGCGGGCCGGTCGTGGTCGGCAGGTAGAGCGACACGGCAAGTTCCGCCAGCGACGGCACGTTGAGCGTGAGCGGATCACTGACCGTCAGTGCGCCAGCGGTCACGGTGAACGAGCGCTGCCCGTTGACGGTGATCTCCCGGTCTGCACCCGGCGTGACCACGCCCGCGCCCTGGTGCAGCCCGATCCGGGCGGCGCCAATCACTAGCGGTTCGGCGCCCAGCATGTTCGACAGCGACACGCGCACGCGCTGGCCGCCGACGCTGACGCGGATGATCATTCGAACCGTCTGGTCCTCGAACGTCGCCGGCAGGTATGCCCTGGGTGGGCCGACCGCGGGGGGAGCCGTCGGCGCTGGCCCGCGGCCGTTTTGCGGGTCTAGAAGCGGCGGCGCCTGGGCACTCTGCGCTATCGCGGTCGGCATCGCTCCACCCTGAGAGGGCGCCGGCGGGACATTGGTGCGACCGCCCGGTCCGCCTTGCGCGTTCGTCGCGGTCAGCTGCTGCGCCGTCCCCCAGGTGGCAATCCAGTGCTCGCCTCCTACGGCGAGCAGATCCAGGCTGGTCGCGGTCCCTGCGCACAGCAGAAGGAGGGCGGCAAGGCAGTTCCGGAAATGTGGGCGAGTCATCGATGTCCTCTGGTTGCGAGGGGTATTAGGCAGCGGCATCGGTCAAGCTCCGTCCGAGCGACAGACATCTAGCGCCGAAGCGACGATATATGTCAAGTCAAATTGTCGCGACTTCATGCATTTAATGCAGCTGCCGAGTGCGATGCTCCATCTGCCCAGAATGCGCTTAATGAGCTGTCATTGCGACAGCGGCGCTGGCGTCGGCCGAGCTCAGCGCCGCGGCGCGCGCCTCGGTGGCATCGACTCTCGCAATGAGGTGGCAATATTTAAATGTGGGTCCCATGCTTCCTCGCAAATCTGTATTGACATGAGAAGTGCGTATTAGGTATATAGATGCGCTCGTGATGCCGCAATAGATCCGATCGAGTGTCGCATTCCTGTCGAGTCATTTTGGAGGACGTAGATGTGTAAACTCAAGCCGAGGCTAGTGAGATTGGGGGCTATCCTGAGCCTCATGCTCGCGACCCAGTTGCTGGTCCTGGTGCCCGGCGCGAACGCTCAGAGCGATCGCGGAACGATTCAGGGGATCGTGACGGATCAGAGTGGCGGCGTCGTGCCCGATGCAAAGGTGGAGATCCGGCACCTGGCGACCGGAACGGTCACCGCGCTCTCCACCAATCGCGAGGGCTTGTACACGGCGCCGAACCTGCCGGTTGGCGACTACCTCGTGCTCATCACGAAGGACGGCTTCGCGCCCGCCACGGGGGACGGCGTGAACCTCAGAGCCGGGGTCCAGATTCGCGTAAACCTGGTGTTGAACCCGGTCGGCGTAACGGAGACGGTCTCCGTCACCGCCTCGGACCTGGACTCCGCGGCGATCACCAACACGACCGCCCTTTCCGAGAAGATGGTCAGCGAACTCCCGGTGATTGTCGCGGCCAACAAACGCGACATCACTGGGTTCCTGGCCAACCTTCCCGGCTTCACCGGCGGCACCACGTTCAACCCGCGCGCGAACGGCGCGAACGTCGGCGATACCGAGGTCTTCGTTGACGGTGGCCGAGGGAGCCAGATGATCTCCCGTGGGTCGCTGGCGGAGAACGGTCCGTCGCTCGAACAGGTCGGGGAGTTCAGCGTGGTGTCGAACGGCTTCAACGCCGAGTACGGCGGCTTCGGCATCTGGTTCAGCAACGTCACCATCAAGTCGGGCACGAACAAGCTGTCGGGCAGCGTGTTCGATCACTACGGCACGGACCAACTGAATGCCCGCTCGTTCTTCCAGGCTGAGAAGACCACGTACAAGCAGCACGAAGGGGGGTTCACGCTCGGCGGTCCCGTGACCCTTCCGGGCTACGATGGCCGCAGCAAGACGTTCTTCTTCGGCAGTCTTGGCCTGTTCTACTCGCGGGTTGGCTCGAGTGGAAACCTGATCACCGTCCCGACGGAAGCGTTCAAGCGGGGCGACTTCAGCGGCCTCGTCGATGCGCAGGGCCGCCAGATTCCGATCTTCGACCCGGCCACCACGCGCTCCGATGGTGCCGGCGGCTTCGTCCGCGACCAGTTTCCCAACAACCAGATTCCGGCCAATCGCATCAGTGCCGGCGCGACGACGATCATCCCCTATCTGCCGACCACTGATTTGCCGGGCAACATCAACAACTTCCGCAACCGCGCCTCGCCGACGTGGCCGTACTACGACATCTATACGCCACTCGCCAAAGTCGATCACGTGCTGAACCCGGCGCAGCGCCTGTCCGTGATGTACACGGCGCAGATCCGCCATCGCGAGATCTGGTCGAACGGTATGGGGCCGGACGCGAAGTGGGGCGAACCGCAAGTCAACCCGATCGACAACCAATTCGATCAGATTGCCAATAGCTGGAAGGCCCGGGTCAATCACGACTACGTCGTGAACTCCAACCTCATCAACCACGTCACCTTTTCGCTCGACCGCTACATCAATCGCGGCCAGAACAAGACGTACGGTCAGGGCTGGGTTCAGCAGCTGGGCATCACCGGCATCCCGGATGACGACGGCTCGTTTCCGTCGATCAACTACAGCGGGGGGACGGCTTCACCGGCAAATCTCGGTCGCGCCTACGACGAGGACTGGCGCGACTTCGGCTGGGGTGTCAACCAGAGCCTGACGTGGTCGCTTGGCAAGCACACGATGAAGTTTGGCGGCGAGGTCGGGTATTCAGGCGTCAACCGATTCTTCAGCGGCGGCCGGGCCGGAACATTCAACTTCAGCAGCTTCACGACGAGCCAGCCGAACTCTCCGTCGTTCGGCTCCTGGGGCAATTCGTTTGCGAGCTTCCTGCTCGGCGACGTCTCCTCGACGACCGCGGTCATTCCTGTCGCGACTCGCCTTCGGCTCAGTCGTTACGCGGCGTTCGCCCAGGACGAATGGCGCGCGACGTCGAAGCTCACCCTGTCCTACGGGTTGCGCTGGGATATCCAGCCGCCGTATCGCGAAGCCGACGATCAGCTCAGTACGTTCCTGCCGAACATCCCCAATCCCGCCGCGGCGGGGCTCCCCGGTGCGCTGGCATTTGCCTCCACGGATGTCGACACGTATGGGCACAGCTTCCAGGACACCTGGTACGGTGGCTTCGGTCCGCGACTCGGCCTCGGCTACTCCCTGACACCGAAGACGATCCTGCGCGCATCGTGGGGGATGTACTACAACGGGACCGGCAACCAGAACTCAGTGACTCCGGTCGGTTATCAGAGCAGCCCGTCGTTCTCCTCGCCGAACAACTTCGCGCCGGTGTTCAACTGGAACAAGGAGCCGTTTCCGCAGACATTCCGGCTGCCGCCGGCTCTCGATCCGTCGTTCGCCAACGGGCAGGCGGTGACCTACACGCCCAGTGACGCTTCCCGGCTTCCGCTGGTCCAGAGCTTCAACCTCGGCGTCGCCCGGGATCTCGGGAAAGGCTTGAGTCTGGATCTCAGCTACATCGGGAGCCGATCGTCACACCTGGCGCTCCCCGCCAACAACTCCGATTTGAACTTCGTGCCCATCGAGTACCTGCCGCTGGGCAACCTGCTGTTCCAGCCGATCAACTCCGCGGCTGCCGCGGCGGCGGGCTTCCGGTCACCGTTCCCGGGTTTCGAGAATCAGCTCGGCGCCAACACCGTCGCGCAGTCGCTCAAGGCGTATCCGCAATACACGACCATCCGTGCGGACTCCACCCGCCTCATGGAGGGCCGTGCTGAATACGACTCCGTGCAGATCAAGGCCAACCAGCGCTTCTCGCGCGGCTTGTCAGTGGTCTCCTTCTATACCTGGATGCGAAACAGGAGCAACACCAACTACACGGTGCCGTACCCTGGCGAACGGCCATTGGCCATCGATCCCGGAACACCACCTCACATCTTCTCGTTCAGCTGGACCTACGAGCTGCCGTTCGGGCGGGATCGAAAGTTCCTGTCAGGGGATTCCGGAATCGTCTCCGCGATCGTATCCGGGTGGAATCTTGCGGGGGCGCTGCGATACCAGTCCGGCAGTGCCCTGGCGATTACCGCCGCCAACAACCTTGGTCCGCTCGGCTACAACATCAAGTACGCCGACCGCGTCCCGGATGTCGACGTCTACAAAGATGCGCGCGGTGACTTTGACCCGGCAGTCGACCGATACCTCAACGCCGCCGCGTTCGCCGCGCCGGCCGCGTTCGCGCTCGGCAACACGGCGGGACCACTCGGCTACGTGCGTGGCTTCGCGCAGAAGTCCGAGGCGCTGTCCCTCAACCGGGAACTGGCGATCGGGAACGGAAAGCGCGTGATGGTGGGGGTCGATTTCTTGAATCCCTTCAATTACGTTCGCTGGAATGACCCCAACACCAACATCTCGTCCGGCGCGCAGTTCGGCTCCGTGACGGGCACACAAAGTGCGCGGACGGTTCAGATCAATCTGTCGTACCTGTTCTGACCTGCCTGGGGCGAGAGCATACGTGAGATCCAAACTGGTGGCGGCGGCGTTGGCGCTCTCCACGGCCGGTGTGCTGGATGCCCAGATGGCGCCAGCGCCCGGCCCGGCCGGGCGGGGCAGAGGCCGCGGCGGCATGAACACCCCCGTGACGGCACTCGTCTCTCCTGAGGTGCACACGGATCGGACTGTGACGTTCCGCTTCCGCGCACCGCAAGCCACCGAGGTGGATCTGGTCGGTGAAGTCCTGCGCGGCGCACCCCCACAGCGGATGACGAAGGGCGAGGACGGCGTCTGGACGACGACGATCGGGCCCGTGCCACCGGAGATCTGGATTTACAACTTCCGGGTGCAAGGGGTGGACGTGCCCGATCCCGGCAACCCGGCGGTCAAGCCGACCCCACCAGGGGCGGCGATGTCCAGCTTTGTCGAAGTACCTGGTGACACGCCGGCTTTCTACGACGTCGCCGCCGTACCGCACGGCGACGTCAGGATGGTCCTCTACGACTCGAAGGCCATGGGGGTGACGCGATGGCTGTGGATTTACACACCGCCTGGCTACGACCGTAGCAGTCAGCGCTATCCCGTGCTGTACCTCCTGCACGGCAACGGTGAGGCCCAGAACGGCTGGGTCATGAATGGCCGCGCGAACATCATCCTCGACAATGTCATCGCCAGCCGGCAAGCCGTGCCGATGATCGTCGTCATGCCCCAGGGGCATGCTTTACAGGGCGCGAATGTCGGGCCGCTGGTGCGGCTGTCCGGCGAGACGTCGATGTTCTCGCCCCGGTTCCCGACGGATCTGCTGGAGGACGTGATCCCGCTCGTCGAACGGACCTACCATGTGCGCGCGGATGCGAGTCATCGAGCGATCGCCGGTCTGTCGATGGGGGGCGGCCAGGCTCTCACCATCGGCCTGTCCAACCTCGATCGCTTCAAGTACGTCCTCGGCTACAGCGCCGCAGTCGGCGGGCAATACGCGGATACCTCGGACCTGCTGAAGACGGTGCTGAGCCGTCCCGCGCAGGTCAACCAGGCCCTCGAATTGTTGTGGGTATCGTGCGGGCGGCAGGACTTCCTGTTCCAGAACAACAAGCAGTTCGCTGACGCGCTGACCGCCGGCGGGATCAAAGTGACGTATCACGAGACTGAGGGCGCCCACGTGTGGAGTGTCTGGCGCCGGAATCTGTTCGAGACCGCACAACTCCTCTTTTCAGACGACCGACGCCGCTGACCTTCTGGCGGCGTCGCGGCTCAGCCCGGGCGCAGCGCGGGCGGCGGATCACTCGCGGCTTGCGAAAGGATGCTCATGTCGAGACGTATCGTCGTGTCCGCGGTCATTGTCTCCGGGCTGGTGATCTCAACCCTGGCGTGGACCCCGTCCGCGCAGGTGCCTGGCAGCGTCGTGCCCCCGGCCGCGGCCGCGGGCGGCTCACAGACACCGCCCACCCAACCGGCGGCGCTGCCCTCCTGCCCCGAGCTGGCGACTGCGCTTCGCGCTGTCTCGGCGAACGACAACCGCTTGAAGGACTGGGCCAATCTTGGACGCTATCGCGAGGCCAACCACGCCGTTGCTCGCGCCGAGGTCGTCTTTCTGGGCGACTCGATCACAGACAACTGGGTGCAGCCACGATTCGGCCAGTTCTTCCCCGGCAAGGACTATGTCGGCCGCGGGATCAGCGGCCAGACGACGCCGCAGATGCTGCTACGCATGCGCCCGGACGTCCTCGCGTTGAAGCCGAAGGCGGTCATCATCTTGGCTGGGGTCAATGACATCTCGGGGCTCGCCACCGGACCGATGACCAACGAGGAGATCGCGGGCAACCTCGAGTCCATGGCGCAACTGGCCACGACCAACGGCGTCAAAGTCGTGCTCTCGAGCATCCTGCCCACGAGCAACTATCATCAGCAGAATCCGAACGCGGTCCCGAAGAGCACGCTGCACCCGATCGAGCGGATACGTGAGCTCAATCGGTGGATCCGGCAGTACGCCACCGACCACGGACATCCGTACGCGGACTACTATACGGCGATGGCCGACACGAAGGGCATGCTTCGCCAAGACCTCAGCGCGGACGACATCCACCCCACGGCCGCGGGCTACGCGATCATGGCGCCGATCGCACAGGCCGCCATCGACCAGGCCCTCAGGTGAGCACCGGCACCTCGAAGCGGTCACCAGGGGCCACTGGCCGAAGCCCCTCGGGATTCAACCGTCGCATCGTCCTGTGGTCGATCACCTCGGCGTTGGCCGGGTTCCTGTTCGGGTTCGACACGGTCGTCATCTCCGGCGCGGAGCAGAAGATACAGGCGCTGTGGGGACTCAGCGCCGGCGTCCATGGCTTCGCGATTGCGTCGGCGTTGTATGGCACGGTCATCGGGTCGCTCTTCGGCGCCTGGCCGACGGATCGTTTCGGACGGCGCCGGACACTGCTCGGGATCGGCGTGCTGTACATCGCGTCGGCGGTTGGATGCGCCTTTGCCAACGGTGTCGGCATGTTCATCGCGGCCCGGACGATCGGAGGGATCGGCATCGGCATCTCGACCGTGGCGGCGCCGCTGTACATCTCGGAAATCGCGCCGGCGGCGTATCGCGGGCGACTCGCCGGCATGTTCCAGTTCAACATCGTGTTCGGCATCCTGATGGCCTTCGCCTCGAATGCGATGCTGGCCGGAATCGGCGAGAACGCCTGGCGGTGGATGCTGGGCGTCGCGGCGCTCCCGTCTCTCGTGTACACCCTCATGTGCGTCGGCATTCCCGAGAGCCCGCGCTGGCTGATTGGGCACAAAGGCGACCGGGTGGCTGGCGTGAGCGTGCTGAGACTGATCGAACCCGAGGCGACCGTCGGCCAGCTGGAAGCGGATGCGGACGCGATTGCTGCGGCCTCCTCGGAACGCGTCACCTCCGGCCGGTTCTGGACCTGGCGGCTCCGGGTCCCGATCACCCTGGCATTCCTGATCGCGTTCTTCAATCAGCTCTCCGGCATCAATGCCATCCTCTACTTCGCGCCGCGGATCTTTGCGATGACCGGGCTTGGCGCGCACGCCGCCTTGCTGCAGTCCGTCGGCATCGGTATCACCAATCTCGTGTTCACGTTCGTGGGCTTGTGGTTGATCGACAGGCTCGGGCGACGCACGCTCCTGTTCATCGGCTCGTTCGGCTACATTGCCTCGCTCGGGCTGACGGCGTGGGCCTTCGCCACCCAGCACTACGGCATCGTGCCGGCGTGCATCTTTGCGTTCATCGCCGCTCACGCCATCGGTCAGGGCGCGGTGATCTGGGTGTTCATCTCGGAGATCTTTCCCAATCGCCACCGGGCGGAAGGGCAGACGTTGGGCAGTTCGACGCACTGGGTGTTTGCGGCGTTGCTGACCACGTTCTTCCCGGCGATGGTGTCGGCGTTTTCGCCGGCTTACGTGTTTGCCTTCTTTGCCGGCATGATGGTGCTGCAGCTGGCATGGGTCGCCTTCGCGGTCCCGGAGACCAAGGGGATTCCGCTGGAGCAGATGCAGAAACGTCTCGGCATCGCATAGCCCCGACACATGCCCTTCCGGATTGTCGGCATCGGCGAAGTCCTTTGGGATCTTCTCCCCAGCGGGCCGCAGCTCGGAGGGGCGCCGGCGAACTTCGTCTACCACGCCAGCGCCCTCGGCGCACGCGCGTCTCTGGTGACCCGGGTCGGCAAGGACGATCGCGGAACGTCAATCCTCGAGCGCTTCGCCGAGGCTGGCATCGCCCTGGACACGATGCAGGTTGACGAGGCGGCGCCCACCGGGACCGTCACGGTCGCGGTGTCGGGAGCGGGCATTCCCGAGTATGTGATTCACGAGGACGTGGCCTGGGATCGGCTGGTGGTCACGGCCGCTGCGCTCGAGGCGGTACGGCGGGCTGATGCAGTCTGCTTTGGCAGCCTCGCCCAACGTGCGCCGGTGGCGCGACGCAGCGTCCAGGTTCTCGTCGGCGCGTCGCCGCCAGCGGCCCTGCGCGTCTTCGACGTCAACCTGCGCCAGCAGTACTTCTCGCGTGACGTGATCGCGCAATCACTCGGACTGGCCACTGTGCTGAAGCTCAATGAAGGCGAGCTACCAATACTGGCGGAGATGTTCGGCGTCGCGGGTCCAACCTCGCACCAGGTCGAACGTCTGGCTGAGACCTTTGGGTTGGTTCTGGTAGCGTTGACCCGCGGTGCCGCGGGCAGCCTGCTGTTCCAGGCGGGTGAGTGGTCGGAGCGCCCCGCGCTGCCAACCCACGTCGTGGATACGGTGGGCGCCGGAGATGCGTTCGCGGCGGCGCTGGTGCTGGGGATGCTGTCGAAGATGCCCCTTCCGTCGATCAGTACGCTGGCCGACGAAGTGGCCCGGCACGTCTGTTCCTGCGCTGGGGCGACGCCGGAGCTGCCTACGGAGTTGATCGACCGGTTCCGCGTTAGCGTGAGGGAAAGGTAGCGCCGTGAGCGCGGAGCGCCCGCTACCAGACGCTACGCGCCTGCGACGAGGGTCCGCTCCGCTTTCAGGAAGCGGGTTCTGGCCGACGCCGAAGACTCACGCACTACCAAGCCAAAGTTCAGCAAGACATCGCGCGCCGGTATCGAAGGATCGTTCAGGCGGTCCACCATCGTCCTGATCGCGGCGGCGCCGATGTCGGCACACGGTTGATGGATGGTCGTCAGCGGCACCGAGAGCAGGCTCGCGTACTTCACGTCATCGAAACCGACCATCTTCACGTCGTCAGGCACGGTCACCGACAGTTGCTCGAGTGTCCGCATCAGCTGAGCGGCGGTAAAGTCGTTCGAACAGACGATCCCATCGGGCCGCAGCTCGGACATGATCCGTTGAACTTCGTTCCCGTTCGACGGATCGGTCTGGTGCTGGATGGATTCAGGGCGGCACTCCATGCCTGCGTCGTATAGGGCATCGCGGAAGCCGACGCTCCGGGCCACGCAGCTCGGAGCCGAGCGGTGCCGGCCGACGAAGACCAGCCGCTTGCACCCAGCCCCCACGAGATGAGAGGTGACGACGTAGCCGGCGCGCCGATTGTCGATCCCGACGAGATCGTGAGCGCTGCGCTCCGGATAGGGGACGACGTCGCGGTCCAGGAGGACGACCGGGATGTTCGAGGTGACGAACAGTTCGGCAATGCGCTCGTTGATCCGATCCTTGTCGCCCGTCAACTCGAGAGGCGCGAAGAACACGCCGGACACCTTCTTGGCGATCCACTGTTCGCACAGCTCGCGCGCCTGGGCTTCGACGTCTTGTGCGGTGCCGGGCGAGCGGCCCCAGAGCAGCACCTGCTCTTGTGCCACGCGGGCCTCGGCCATGCCGCGGCAGATCGGCTCGAAGATCTCGGTTCGGCCGAGGTCCGGGATGAGGAGCCCGAAGGTGTAATCCTGCGCGGCGGTGGCCGAGACGTAACTACCGGAGCCCACCTTGCGGTTGATCAGTCCGGCAAGCTGGAGCTCCCGGAGAGCGCGGTTGACGGTCACGCGGGAGGCCTGAAAGCTCTTGACGAGTTCTGACTCGGTCGGGAGCCGTTGGCCCGCCCGATACTCGCCGAGTGCAATCGCCTGTTTCAGCGAATCGTAAATCTGGCGGTACTTCGGGGCCATCGCTGGTACGCGTTGCACGGGCAAATCATAGACGAAGTGAGAGCGTCGCGGCAACATAAAGACCCAGCCATTATGATCGCTATTGAGCTCACGTGACGTCAGAAGTACCTGTGGGAGAATGGCTTATCTGGTAACCGCTCGTTTCGGTATGCGACCAGATGATTTCACAATGCGAAACTGCACGTACGCCAGTCGGCGATCGTGGTGAGCTCGGACCCAGGAAGCCGGCCGGCCGACTCCGGCGCTCGCTCCAGCACGCGAGAGCGCCAGCCCCGGGCCAACCCGGGGCTGGGCCTGGCTAGAATGCGAATCGGATCTGCACCTGCACGGTCCGCATCGGCTGCGCCCCGTTCACCGCGCCGAACCCGGCGTTTCTGGGCTGCAGTCTGGCCGGATCGAGTGAGCCGTCGGCAAGATACTGGCTGTTCCGCACCGTTTGGTCGGTAGGGCTGTTGAACTGCACGGTGGACACTCGCGAGTTGTACACCAGGGTGTTGAAGGCGTTGAACAACTCCAGGCGGAACTGTAGCTGCCGGGCGCCGCCGAATTGGAAGTTGCGGGCAATCGCCAGGTCCGTCGTGTGGTCCTTGCACCCGGTCATGTAGAAGCGGCCGGACTCGAGCCCGAGACTCCCGGGGAGCGGACCGGCGAAGGCGCTCGTGTTGAACTGTTTGTATTGATCGCTGGCGCAGCCGCTGCCTGGATCCCCGAGGATCCGAATGGCCGCGGCATAGTCAGGGGAGCCAGTGAGGTTGACGTTGCCGACCCCCTGATAGGTGTAGCCCATCGTGTACGGTGTGCCTGAATTCGCGGTGAAGATCCCGGAGAGTTGCCAGTCGTTGACGATCGCCGCGGTGATGCGGGTCGCCGTGTTGGACCCATATGCCAGGTTCGGCGGATCCCACACGAAGTTCGCGCGGAGGAGATGCGTCGGGGTGCCCTGGCTCTGGTTCAGATCGACGTACTCGTCCCAATCGTCCCGCAAGGAGACGGTGCCGTCGGCGGCGTGCTGGTAGCGGGGTTGGAGGTTGGTCGTGCCGTTGTCGGACAGCGTCCAGGTCCAGTTGGCCTCGGCCAGGACCCCTCGCGAGAATCGCCGCTTGAACGAGGTCTGAATGGAATGGAATGTCCGCCAGAAGGCGCCCTGCTGCTGGAGGACGTTGCTGTAGCCGCGGATGCTTCGCAGCAGGTCGGAGGTCACCGCCGTCGCGCCCGGCAGGGTGTTGGCGGCCAACGTGGGATCTTGATTCTGCGGCAGGAACGCCGCGCCAAAGTCCACCGCGTTCAGGTTCTGGCCATTCGCGCCGGCCCCGGTCGCGTTCTGCTGGTTCCATGCGTGCTGTCCGACGTAGGTCACGTCGAGCGCGGAGGCCCATGGCAGGGTCATCTGCACTCCGCCGTTCCACTGGAACGACGTCGGCAACCCGTCGTCGTATCGATAGGCGAAGATCTGCGACGCCGGCACCGGCCCGCCCTGCGAGGCGGCCAGATCCTGCACGCGTACCGCGCGCAGGGTGATGCCGCGCGAGAACGGTGGGTTGGAGACCAGGTTCTGAACCGAGTCCCCCGGCGGACGGTCGTAGAAGATGCCGCCGCCCCCGCGAACCACCAGCCGCTGATTGCCGGTGACGTCGTAGGCGCCGCCAAAGCGCGGTGCGAGCGCCACGGTTGGCCATACATAGCCGTACTTCGAGGTGCCCTGCTCACCCTGCTGAATCAGTCCCTGCGTCGGATTGCCGGTACCCGGGACGAGCTGCCCGATGTAGAGGGCAGAGCCTGCGCCGAGGAGCTGCCCGGTCCGCGGATCCATCGCCTGCCGCGTCGCGGGACACGGGGCGACGCCTCCCGGACATCCGGGTGCATAGAGCAGCGGGGCATCGCCGAGCGCCCACTGCTCAGGGAAGAAGTTGGCGCTGTGGCCGAACTGATCGTGCTGCGGCTGCTGGTTCACGAAGCGAAGCCCGTAGTCCAGCGTCAGTCGGCCGTTCACCTTCCAGTTGTCCTGCAGGTACCACTCGCGGTTGTTGTAGATGTAGCTGCCCTCGACGAACTTGGACTGCTGCGAGTAGCTCGAGAGGATGCCCAGCGCCGCGTTGGTGTACCCGAATCCCGAGTCCAGCGGGTTGTTCGCGTCGTTGGAGAAATTCATCTCTCCCTTGAACGGCAACGCGCCCAGCGCCAGATTGATGTTCTGCGGTTTGAAGCTGTGATTCAGGTAGAACCCCGCCTTCATCGTGTGCTGACCCTTGACCTTGGTCAGGTTGATGGAGATGTCATACGTCGGGTTGGTGTTGAGCGCGCCGGGGAACGTCAGGTTCGGAGGACAGGGGGCCCCGACGCCGCCATTGTTGGTGGCCGCGCAGCCGATGCGAGTGCCCCACGCGAAGTTCGGCGGCAGCAGTATCTGTCCGTCCTGGAAGAACGGGGTGCCGGACTTGGAGAGCGCTTCGTACGCGAAGTAGTTCTGATCGAGCGCCCGACCCTCCGGGTAGACCAGCGGCAGGCCTGCCAGACCCACGTTGTTGACGTTCGACGCATCGGTCATCAGCACCGTCGTGCCGTAGTTTCTCGCTGTGCCGTAGGTCGCCTCCAGGAACGTCGTCGGCGAGATGGTGTAATTCGCGCTGGCTGCCCACGTGGAGGTCCACTCGGTGCCCTTGATTCGCTGCGTGTCGTTGTAACCCGGGAGCGACCCTGGCGTCAGGGGACGGCCAGCCGCGTTGTTCTGCCCGTTGAACTTCGCCGTGAATCGCAGCTTCGACGCGGGCTGGTAGTCGAATCGCACGGAGGGCTGGTAGGTCAGCGTCTTGAACACCGGCGCGGTCACTTCATAGTTGTAGTTCATCCCCGACTGCTGGCTGACGTTCGGCAGCGGCCAGAGGTTGTTCAGGATCGCCAGGCCCGGGGCATACAGGCGGTTCTGCGGGATGCGCCCAACGACGCCGCCATCCTGGAAGCAGCCGGAGGTGTTGGTCGCGCTGCACGGCAGTCCGGTCGCGGCGTCGCGAACGTACGGAAACAGTGCGCCGGTGTTGTCGCGAGTCTGTGAGAAGTCGCCCTGGCGCTCGAGGGCCGTGGGCAGTCGAAAGCGTCCGACGGTCCCGCCCCCGGTCCGGGGCCGGTACTCCTGGCTGTAGAAGAAGAACAGCTTGTTGGTGCCGCCTGGCTTGCCGACCGGACCACCGATGCTGTAGCCCCAGTCGTCCTGTTTCATCACTGGATTGGGGTCGCCGTTCTGCGTGTTGACCCAGCTGTTGGTATTCCAGTCAGAGTCGCGCTTCACGTCGTACACGGAGCCGCGGAACCGGTTGGTGCCGCTCTTCGTCACGGCCGTGATCTGCAGTCCGCTCGAGCGCCCGTACTCCGCCTGGTAGTTGCCCGTCAGGACCTTGACCTCGGCGACGGCCTCGACGTTCAGCTGCAGCATCTGGCTGTTGTTGCCGGTGTCCAC
Source organism: uncultured Acidobacteriota bacterium (assembly GCA_963816725.1). Lineage (GTDB taxonomy): Bacteria > Acidobacteriota > Vicinamibacteria > Vicinamibacterales > 2-12-FULL-66-21 > CAVSUB01. The sequence goes on from CAWFMC010000005.1 coordinate 20,896, forward strand.
GACCGAGACGCCGTCCATGACGAAGTTCGTCTGGCCCCCGCCGCCGATGCGGCTCGTCCCGACGACGCCGGGCGCCAGTGAGGCGAGCGATGCGAAATTGCGGTTGGACAGCGGCAGATTCTCCACCTGCGCTGAGCTGATCACGTAGGACCGTTCACCGCTCTGCGCCTGAAGGAGGGGCGCCTCGCTGACCACGTTGACGGTTTCCTCGGCGCCGCCTACCTCGAGCACGAGCGTGCCCAGCGCGACACGATCGCCGCCACTGACCTGCACGCCTTTGCGCAGTAGCGTCTTGAACGACACCATGCTCACCTCGACGGTGTACGTGTCGGCAGTGGCGTTCGGCACGACGAAATCACCTGTCTCGTTCGAAACGACCGGGGCCATCTGGGTCCCGCGCGCCTCGCTGGTTAGCACGATCGTGGCGCCAGGGACCACTCCGCCTTGGGCGTCTTTGACGGTGCCCGAAACCGTGCCGGTCGTGACCTGTGCCGAAACCGGCAGCGCCAGGACCAGGCTTCCCAGCACACTCGCCAGAACTAGCCATCGTCTTGCGATCGTGTTCATCGCTCCCCCTGCTGCCAAACGTTTACCGGCCGCCGATGCTCCGGCCGCCGCCATGAGCGGTCGTGCGCAAGCGCCAGATGTACGTCCACGGACTGCTCATGACACGAGCCGGCCGATTTAACTCCCGACAGTTTAGATATGTCAATACCTATTCGTGAGATTACGCGCTGACAAACACGATTAGTGGAGCTATGTAAAATGGGTCGCAGCATCCGCCGGAACAGACGCCGAACTGATCCGACAAGGTCGAGAGGGCCGACGGGCCGTTCGGCCTCGCGTTTCGACGCGAACGGCGGTTGCCGATCATTGCGTCTAATCCTATAAAAACAAGCGGCCCGGAAGGTCCCGACTCGCTCGCGTCCGTTGCTGCGATGGCGCATTCGACCGCGCCATGGGAGCCGGGAAGCTATTGCAGGGTAACGGCCGCCTGGACCGTGGCGTCCGATCGGAAAGTGATCGATGGAGCGTGCTTATCACTGTTGACACATTCAGCGAAGTAGACATATTGTTTCGTCGCATCTGGACGGACATGTTGTCGCGCCAGAGAGGGAGCCCCGATGAAGATGTTGCTAGGCGGGAAGCGTGCTGACGCCGTCTCCGGCCGCGAGTTCGATGTCCTGAACCCCGCTACCGGTGAGGTCATCGACAGGGTGCCGCAGGCTGGTCCAGAGGACGTCCTATTAGCACTCGGTTTCGCCCGTGCCGGCCGGCGAGTGATGGGCGCGCTGCCGGCGCACCAGCGCAGCGACATCCTGAGGCGTACCGGCGAGTTGATCGCCAGAGACCTCGAAGCCCTTACCAAGCTGCTCACGTCTGAGAACGGCAAGACAGTGCGTCAGTGCCGGGCGGAGATGGTGACGACGCAGCGCTTGTTCATGGATTTTGCCGAGGAGGCCAAGCGCATCAAGGGCAGCTACCTGCCGATGGACAACGTGCCGGGCCTCGAGCGCATGCTTGCCTACACCGTCCGCCAGCCGGTCGGCATTGTCGTCGGCATCATTCCCTTCAACTACCCCGCCGAGCTCTTCGCGCACAAGGTTCCTGGCGCGGTTGCGGCCGGGGCCTCGGTGATCGTGAAGTTGCCGGAGCAGTGCCCGCTCACGGTCCTCAGGATCGGAGAGCTCATGCTCGAAGCGGGGCTGCCGCCCGAGGGGATGCAGATGCTCACCGGCTTCCCCCAGGATTTGGGAGACGAGCTGCTGACCAGTCCCGACGTGAGTCTGATTAGTTTCACGGGCAGTGTCGGCGCGGCGAAATTCATCGCCGGCAAGGCGTCGGACACGCTCAAGCGCACGGCCTTCGAGCTCGGCGGCACGGACGCGATGATCGTGCTGGACGATGCCGATCTCGGAGCGGCGGCGGACGCGGTGATCGGCGGGCGCCTGACGAGCGGCGCCGGGCAGATCTGCTGCGCCGTCAAGCGCGTCCTGGTAGACGAGAAGGTCTACCACCCGTTTCTCGATCTGCTCCAGGAGCGCTGCAAGGGCATCCAGATGGGAGACCCGACCGCCGAGCATATGGACATCGGCCCGCTGATCAGTCCTGACGCCGCGGCGAAGGTGGAGCGACAGGTTCAGGAGTCGATCGACATGGGGGCGCGGTGTATCGCAGGCGGGAAGCGCGTCGGCCGCTCGTTCTACGAGCCCACCATCATGGTGGACGTCACGGCGGAGATGCCGGTCATGAAGGACGAGGTCTTCGGGCCGGTGGCGCCAGTGTGCTCGTTCAAGGACGCGGACGAAGCCATTGCCATGGCCAACGACTCGCTGTACGGCCTGCAGGCCAGCGTGTTCTCGGAGAATATCCACACCGCGCTGCGGGTCGCCCACCAGCTCGATGTGGGCGGTGTCGTGATCAATGGTTCAGGAGCCTTCCGGCCGGGTAACGTACCCTTCGGCGGCAACAAGCAGAGTGGGATTGGTCGCGAGAGCATCGTCGACACGGTTCATGAAATGACCGCCGAGAAGACGATTGTGATCAACAACGCACTCTGAGCTCGGAGGCCTCTTGGACTGGACTGCGCTACTGGCGGCGTTCGGCGGCGGGATGTGGGGCGCCTCGATTGGCGCGGTCCCCGCATTCATCTTCACGGGAATCCTGGCGATTGTCGGCGGTGTTGCGGCGTTGACCGGCCACACGGAGATGATCGGGGTCGCATTCGGTCCGGTGTTCGGGCCGCACGTGTCGTTCGGCGGCGGGGTGGCGGCGGCGGCGTTTGCCGGCTCGCGCGGGTTCCTGGATACCGGGCGGGACATCGGCACCCCGCTCATGGGTCTGAAGCGAGTCGACGTGCTGTTCGTCGGCGGCGCGTTCGGCTCGCTCGGCTACCTGATTAACGCGGGGCTGGCCCTGGCTGGGGCCGGGAATTGGACCGACACCATCGCCCTCACCGTGATCCTCACCGCCATGCTGACCCGCCTGGTCTTCGGCAGGACGTCGCTGTTCGGGACCGTCGAGAGTCCCGGCCGGCGCTTTCGCCCGGACGATTCCGCGAAGTGGGTGGCGTGGCAGCAGGACCTGTCGCACGTGCTGTCCATCGGCCTAGCCGTGGGACTGATGGCGGCCTTTCTGGCTTCGGGGAGCGGGTTGAGGGCCGGGAGTGACGCGCTGGCCTTCGGCATCGCCACCACCGTGCTGATCTTCATGGTCCTGGGGCGGAGCGTGCCGGTGACGCATCACATCGCGTTGCCGGCGGCGCTGGGGGTCCTGCACGGCGCCGGCTTCATCGGCGGAGCCGCATGCGGGGTTGCTGGCGCGCTGCTCGGGGAAGCTGCGTCACGCGTGTTCCTGATTCACGGGGATACCCATATCGATCCGCCGGCGGCGGGGATCGCAGGGGTCGTGCTGGTGCTCAAGGTCGCTACCGTCCTCGGCTGGATCCCGGGGATGACGGCGTAGCGCCGGTGCGACGGGACCGGTGAAGGACATGCACCGCATCGACACGCCAATGTCCCGAAGAGGATTCGTTACCACGGCCCTCGCCGCCGCGGGTGTGGTGCGGGCGCGACGCGCGGACGCCGCGCAGGGTCAGACCGCCAGGCAGGTCGTGGAACGGATCCAGGCGGCGTTCCGCCCAACCTGGAGGACCACCCCGACCGACGACTTCCATGCCGGCAGTCCGGACGTGGTCGTGCACGGAATTGCCACGACGGTCATGGCCACGCTGGACGTTCTGCAACGCGCGGCGAAGGCGCGTCGGAACCTCGTGATCAGCCACGAGCCCACGTTCTATACGGGCAACGACGACGTCAGCACCTTGACGAGCGATCCGATGTACCTCGCGAAGGTGGCGTTCATCAAGGCCAACGATCTTGCGGTGTTCCGGTTTCACGATAACTGGCACGGTCGGCGTCCCGAGCCGATGGGGCAAGGGCTGGCGGAATTTCTCGGCTGGGGCGACAGGCGATCGGCGGATGACCCTGACGTGTTCGTCATCCCGGCCACGACCGTTGGCCGTGTCCTCGCGCTCGTCGAGGACAAGCTGAAGGCCCGCTCGTATCGGCTGATTGGGTCCAGCGAGACGCGCGTGACCCGGGTCGGATTCCTGCCGGGCACACCGCCGAATGCGACGGCGGCGTCCCGTCTGATGCCGAAGGTCGACCTGATTCTCGCGGGCGAACAACGCGAGTGGGAAGGCATCTATTACGCGCACGACACGGTCGTGAACGGACAGGCGAAGGCGATGGTCACGCTGGGACACGCAGTCTCGGAGGACCCGGGGATGAAACTGTGCGCCGACTGGTTGAAGACGTTCATCAGCGATCTGCCAGTCGACTGGATCCCCGCCGGCGAGCCGTTCACCGGACGGTAGCGCCACGGCTGTCCACCCCGCGATTGCCGTCGGCACGCAAGCTGCCGCGCCGCTCACGTTGCGAGACCGGGTGGCCCGTGCCGGCCCGCAGGACAGACCACCGGAGTTGCCCGTGTCGAGTGGCCCGGGCCGGGCATGGTGTGTCGATCGCTGCGGCACGTCCGCAGGCGGTCCCGGCCTGCCGATGATACTCCGCACCACTCGAGGCCGGGCAATAGAGGAGAGTGATATGCAGCCACTGCGAATCGTCACCGCCACCGCGTCGGCCCTGCTGATGATTTCGCTGACGCTCGTCGCTCGGCAGGCGCCGCCGCCGCAGCTCAACAGCCGCCGGTCCGCAGCAGCCGGTGGAGCAGCGCCAGCTGCAGACGCCGCCGATGCCGCTGTTGCCGAACAACGGTCTGGGCGAAACGGATCAAGCGCTCATCCCCGGACAACCCTGGAAGATACGCGACCTCAATCGTCCGAAGCCGGTCACCGTCGTCCCTGGCCGCGCGCCCGGTGATCCGCCCTCGGATGCGCTGATTCTGTTCGACGGGAAGGATCTCTCGCAGTGGATCGTGTCGGGCCCGGTCGCGGTGCGGCGGCCGGTGCCGCGGCGCCGTCCGCCGCTGGCTGGAAGGTCGAGAACGGCTACATGGAGGTGACGCCCGGCGTCGGCGGCTTGACGTCCAAGGAGCGGTTCAAGGACTTCCAGCTGCACGTCGAGTTCGCCTCGCCAGCGGTGCCGCTCGGCATCTCGCAGTATCGCGGGAACAGCGGCATCTCGATCGGCGGGCGGGAGATCCAGGTGCTCGACAACTACAACAACGCGACGTATGCCGACGGCTATGTCGCGGCGGTCTACAACCAGTGGCCGCCGCTGGCCAATCCGTCACGGCCACCCGGCGAGTGGCAGACGCTGGACATCGCCTACATGGCGGCGCGATACGACGGTGATCGGCTCGTCCGGAATGCGTTCATCACCATCTTCATGAACGGCGTGATGGTCCACAACAACCGTGAGATTCAGCCGCGCGGCGGTGGCCCTGGTCAAGGCGCGGCCGGTCGCGTCGGCGGCGCCGGTGGCCGCGGCCCGACGATTCCACCGGGCGCCGATCAGCCAGTGTCACTGTCCGGACATCCCAGCGCGATCCCGGGCAATGCAGTGCGCTATCGCAACGTGTGGGCGCGACGGGTCGAGGTTGAGTTGCCGTCCGCGTCATCGGCCGCGCCCGCCGGTGGTCTCGCTGCCCGCTCGTTTCAACGAAGGAGTCCAGCGATGAACCGTCGAGAGTTCATTCACCTCACTGCCGGCGTCGCCGTGGCCGCGTCGGCCGGCCCGCGGCTTGCCGCCCAGGCGCAGCGGACCGGCAGTCTGGGAGCAAACGAACGCGTGCGCTCGCGATCATCGGATCGGGTGGCCGCGGCAACCAGGTGCTCACGTCCTTTTCGAAAGCGCCGAACAACACCTTCGTGGCCGCCTGTGATGTGTTCAAGGAGCGGCTCGACTCCACTGTCCAGCGCCTCTCCGAGCGACGGTACGAAGGTCGACGGCTATGAAGACTATCGTCGTGTCCTCGACCGTCAGGACATCGATGCGGTTCTGATTGCCACGCCGGACCACTGGCATCCCCAGCTGACGATCGATGCGGTCGCGGCAGGCAAGGATGTCTATGTCGAGAAGCCGACCTCGAACGCCGCGACGCTGCCGACGGCGGCCAAGGCGCTGGAGGTGGTGCGGCGCTCCAACCGCATCGTCGAAGTCGGTACCCAGCAGCGGAGCTGGCCGCATTTCGCTGACGCGAAAGCGCTGCTTCCGCAGCTCGGAGGCGTCACGCACGTCGTCCTGCAGTACGGCGGACCGGGCAGCCCGGTCGTGGAACCGGTCGTGCCGGTGCCCGCGGGTCTGAACTGGGACCTGTTCCAGGGCCCGGCACCGAAGAAGCCCTACAAGACGGGTCGTCAGCGCCAATGGCGGAACTACTGGGACTACGGCGGTGGAACGGTCACCGACTGGGGTGTCCATCTGGTCGATACCGCGCTGTGGTTCATGGACGCGCAGCTGAAGGCGCCAAAGTGGCCATGGGCGTGGGTCAGTACGTCAACGTCCAGAACCCCGATCCGGAGCGCCCGTTTAACGCGTTCACCGCGAGCTGGCAATACGACAGCTTCGTGATGTCCTTTTCGAACGCGGCGATCGGCAATCCGGAGTTCCCGTTCCAGGGCACCGTCTTCATCGGGCCGCGCGGCTCGTTGGTGGTCAACCGGACCGGTTACATGCTGCGGCCGTCGCAGGCCGGCGGTGGCGGCGGTCGCGGCAGAGCAGGAGGCGCCGGCGCTGCCGCTGGTGTGGCCCCCGCCGGTCGAGCGATCGGTGCCCCGCCGGCACCCGCAGTCGCGCCCGCTCCTCCGATCGAAGCCCAGATGGTGCGCGGCGGCCCGGAGATGGAGATGGTCGAGACAGCGACGACGATTCACGTCACCGACTTTCTGAACTGCGTGAAGACGCGGGCGCAGCCCGTGTCGCCGTTTCAGATCGGGTTCTTCGCAACATTGCCGTGCGTCTTGGCCATTCAATCGATGCGAGAGAACCGGGCGTTCACCTGGGATACAGCCAGCATGTCGGCCAAGGCGCTCTAAGCCACTCGCGAGAGGGAATCACACACATGACTCGACAGATATCGTAGGCACCGCTCTGACCGTCCGTGTTGCGGCGGTCGCCGTCGCGGCCGCTGGGGGCCGTGGTCGTTGGCGGCGCACAGACGACGCCGTCCACCACGCTGCGACCGAACTCACGGCTGCCGCACGCCGAGATCCAGAAGCACATCGACCGCCAATGGGTGCAGGACGCGTCGACCAAAGGCCTGCTCGATTATTGGGTGAAACACTCGATCGAGCCGAACGGCTTCATCCAGGAGAATCTCGACCAGCAGTGGAGGCCGTGGGGCACGCAGCGCGAAGCGACCATCAACGGTCAGGGACGCCAACTGGCGTCGATCGCCATCGGCTATGAGATCACGCGGTCGAAGGATTACCTTGATGCGCTGACGCGCGGGATGGACTTCCTCATGAAGATGAGGGATCCAGAGTTCGGTGGCTATTACGACCGGGTCGGGTCGGACCTGAAGGTCATCACTGACAACAAGACGGGCTTCAGCAGCTTTGCCTTGTTCTCGCTGGCGCATGCCGGGCGCGTCACGGGCGACCGCAAGTACCTCGACGCGGCCATGGTGCTGTTCCGCGAGATGCGGGACAAGATGCGCGACGGTCCCTTCATCGGGTCGGGCAGCTATTCACGGGACTTCATGACGCCGGTGGCGCGCGGCGGGTTTGGCGGCGGCCGTGGCACGCCACCGGATGCCGGGCGTGGTGGCCGCGGCGGCGCGCCCACACCTCCGGGCAGCGCACCCACCGCACCGGCAGCTACCGCACCGGCTGCTGGCGCTGGGGCGACCCCGGCAGCGGGCGCGGCCTTGGCGGCACGGCGGCACGGCATCAACCTGCACGAGTTCGAAGCACTGCTGGCGCTCTACGAAGCCACCAAGTCCGACGAGGTCTGGTACGAGATCAATTCGGAGCTGCAGGCCATCGAGCGGCTGTTCGACTACGAGGTCGGCTATCTCCCGGAGAGCTACGACGAGAACTGGAAGCCGGTCGGAAATCCGAGCGGCAACCCCGGCCACCTGTTCGAGTGGGCCTCGCTCTTGAGCAAGGCCGTCGAACTCGGCGCCGATCCCAAATTCATTACGCTTGGAAGCCGCAATCTGGATCTCGGTCTCAAGAGCTACAACGACGCCGTCGGCGGGCTCGGCGGGGTCAACGCCAACGGGCAACCGACTCAGATGCTCTGGTGGCCGCAGTGCGAGGTGATCAAGGCGACGGCGACCTACTCTGTGCTTCACGGCCGCACCGAGCTCTGGCCGTACTTCCACAAGACGCTGGATTTCGTGAAGAAGGAATATCTGGACACCGAGCACGGCGGCTGGTTCGCCGCCTATGTCCCCGGCCAGCCGCGAGCGGCACAGGGCGAGAAGGCTTTCTACAAGGGATCGGTCGACGGCCCTGAGTGGGGTGCCTACCATATGACCTCGATGTTCTACGAGCTGTGGCGAATCAGCGACCCCAAGTTCAAGGTGTGGTCACGGAAGTGAGCGATTTTCGGATCCTCTCGACGCGGGGTACCACGGTGCATAAATCGACGATATCTCTGTCTGTCTTGGCCGCCGGTCTGGCGATGGCCTGTGCGGTGCTGACGGCTGCGCAGGCACCTCCGGCGGCCCCTGCTCAGGGAACGCCGCCGGGTGGCGGGCGAGGCGCCGGGCGCGCGGGCGGGCTGGCCGCTGGACCGCAACGACCGGCCATCGATCCGGCGGTCCTCGAACGCGGTCAGGGGCTGTACTCAGTCCACTGCGCGTCGTGCCACGGATCAGAGGCGCGCGGAGGGGAGACAGGACCGAACCTGCTCAGGTCGCCCGTGATCCTCGAGGATCAGGACGGCGAGTTACTCCTGCCGATCGTGAAGTCGGGCCGCCCGGAACGTGGGATGCCGGCACGTCCTGACTTGACCGACAGCCAGATCAAGGACATCGCCGCGGTCCTGCGCAACCTGCGCACCACCGGCCGGGATCCCGGCCGCAACCGGCCCGCCACGATCGTGGTCGGGGATGCGGCGCAGGGCCAGACCTACTTCGGGGCCACCTGCGCGAAGTGCCATTCCCCGACCGGCGATCTCAAAGGGTTGGCGACGAAGTATCCCGAGCCCCGCACGCTGCAGCAGGTGTGGTTGGCCGGAACGGCGGCCGGCGGCCGCGGCGCAGCTCCCGTCGCGGCGCCGAAGACCTTGATCACGGTCACGCTGCCGTCCGGCGAAGTGGTCAAGGGTGAACAGGCCCGCCTCGACGACTTCATCGTCTCGTTGAAGCTGCCGGATGGCAGTGTCCGCACGATCCCGCGCAACGGAGACGTGCCGAAACTGGAGATCCAGGACCCGCTGCAGCCGCATCGCGCGCTCGTGCCGACCTACACGGATCGTGACATCCACAATCTCACGGCCTATCTGGTGACTCTGAAATGAAGCACTTCGCAAGACGACTCTGTGCCCTCGCTGTCTGTCTCGGTCTCTGGTCGGCCGGCGCCCTTGGCCAGAGCCGCGGCGTCGACGATGCGATGTTGCTGAAGCCGCTGGCGGACAACTGGCCGACCTATTCCGGTGACTACTCCGGCAAGCGGTACAGCGCGCTCACGCAGATCAATCGCACCAACGTCAAGAACCTGACACTCGCGTGGAGCACGCGGATCCAGCCCGGCATGCCGGCGGCGGGCGGCCGCGGCGGCTTCGGCGGTTTCGGCGGCGGCCCCGCGGTGCCGACGATCATCGGCGGCGAGGGGACGGGTGAGCTGAATGACAGCGGCGGGCGCTCCGCGCGCATCGTCGGCAGCGTGCTCGCGGTCGACGGTGTGCTCTACGCGACGTCTCCCGACAACGCGTGGGCCATCGACGCACGGGACGGACGGGTCCTCTGGAAGTACGTCTGGAAGACGCGCGGCGGGACGCATACCGGCAATCGCGGCTTCGGCATGAAGGGCAACTACCTGTTCATGACGACGCCGGACAACTACCTGGTTTCGCTCGACGCTCGCACCGGCGCCGAGCGATGGCACGTGAAGGTGGCCGAACTCGCGCAGCAGTACTTCACGACCATGGCGCCGATCGTGATCGGCAACCACGTGCTCGTGTCGCCAGGAAACGATCTCGATGCGCCGGCATACCTGCAGGCCTTCGACCCAGAGACCGGCGCCCAGCAGTGGAGATGGTACGCCACGCCGCAGAACGAGGGCGATCCCGGGCTGGAGACGTGGAAGAACCTCGACGCCGCCCGCCACGGCGGCGGCCACATGTGGATCCCCGGGTCGTACGATCCGGAAACGAAGCTTTACATCGTCGGCACAGGTAATCCAACTCCGTCCTATACCTCGCAGACCAGGGGTGAGGGCGACAACCTGTACACCTGCGCCCTCGTCGCGATCAACGTGGACACGGGCAAGCTGGCGTGGCACTACTCGACCTCGCCACACGACACGCACGACTGGGACTCCTCGCAGACGCCGGTGCTGTTCGATCGGGAGTTCAACGGCCGGACCCGCAAGCTGGTGATGCAGGCGACCCGCAACGGCTATCACTTCGTGCTCGATCGCGTGACCGGCGAGCATCTCGTGACCGGCAAGTTTTCGGACTCGGCGAACTGGGCCAAGGGCCTGGACGAAAAGGGCCGGCCGGTCCGTGAGCCGGCGAAGGACTTCCATGTCGGCGGCGCGCTCGTCTCGCCGCAGAATGCTGGGGCGACCAACTGGGCGCCGCCGGCCTTCAACCCTGAGACAGGCCTGTTCTATGTGTCCAGCAACGAGAGCTATTCGATGTATTACCTGACCGAGACCGGCCCACTCGGAGCGATGGGGCTCGGAGGGAAGGAAGAGTCGAACGTCACGTCGATGGGCACGTTCATGAACGCCATTGACTACAAGACCGGCAAGATCGTGTGGCGGCACCGCTACTCGGGCTCAGGATCCTGGGGCGGGACCTACATCGGTCACGCCTATCTCACGACGGCGGGCGGCTTGCTGTTCGGTGGGGATCCTGGCGGCAACATCGTGGCGTATGACGCGGCCAACGGCAAACCGCTGTGGCACGTGCGGCTCGGGGAAGTCTCCAGTGGGCCGCAAACCTACATGCTCGACGGCCGCCAATACGTGCTGGTCGCGGCAGCCGACATGTTGTACGCGTTTGCCGTACCGCAGTCCTGATACTCCTAGCAGGCGATCATGGCCGCACGGAGTGCGACTTCAATCGGGCGAGCCGCCCTGTCAGGCGTGTGAAGAGGACGAAACATGATGTATACGAGACGCTCGTTCAGTAAGGTGCTGCTCGCCGCGGTTCCCGCGGTTCCATTTCTGGCGCACGCGAGTGCCGCGCAGAAAGTGAATTCGAAGATCAATGGCGTCCGGATGGGCCTGCAGTCGGCCTCCTTCACCTTCAGCGGGATGGGCATCGACGAGATCATTCAGACCATGGTGAGTCTCGGGCTGGGGGAGATCGATGTGATGGCCGAGCACGTCGAGGCGTATCTTGGCGCGCCTGGCGTGCAGGTGCCCGGCACCGGCCGCCCCGGGCCATGGGCCCGGCAGGCCGGCGCGCGGCAAGGCGGTGCCCCGGGTGGTGCGGCGGGTGGGGTCGCGGGTGCAGCTCCGGGTGGGGCGCCGGGCGGAGCTCCGCGGGGCGGTGGCGGATTCGGCCGCGGCGGGGATCCGGTCGTTCGGGAAGCGCTCAGGAAATGGCGTCTCGACGCCAGCCTGAACAAGTACAAGGCTGTCGGGGACAAGTTCAAGGACGCGGGTTTGCGGTTCTTTTCCTACAACCTGAGCTTCAATGACACCTACACCGACGAGGAGATCGCCAAGGGCATGGAGATGGCGAAGGCCCTCGGGACGAAGATCCTGACGGTGTCGTCGCCGATGTCCGTGCTCCCGAGAGTCGCGCCGTTGGCGGAAAAGCATGACGTCATCGTGGCGCTGCATAACCATACGACCGGCCCCGACGAGTTCGCCCAGGCGATGGCGCTCTCGAAGAACATGTGGGTGAATCTCGACGTCGGCCATTTCTTCGCGAGTGGCCACGATCCATTGGCCTACATTCGCGCCCACCACGCACGCATCACGAACATCCATGTCAAGGACCGCAAGGCCAATCAGGGAGCCGAGATGCCGTTCGGGGAAGGGGAGACGCCGCTGAAAGAGACGCTCCTGCTGGTGCGAAATGAGAAGTACGATTTTCCCGTGTGTATCGAGTATGTCGGTCCGGATGGACCGGCGGTGGAGTTGAAGCGGTGCTTCGATTACTGCAAGTCCGTCCTCAAATCCTGACCGCACAGTGGTGAACTGGGCGGCCCGGGTGAGGCGTGAGCGGAGTAGGTGCGACGCATGACAGAGGTCACCAGACGAGGATTCCGAACGTAAGCTCGGGCTGCACCAGTTTGCCCTTAGAGGGCGCCCGTTGTGTCTGTGAGTCACCGGACTCGCAGCACGGGCTGCTGCGCTGAATCCTCCTCTTCAGCGCAGCAGCCACTCTCATCCGAACAGCCGCTCAGACACTGTTGAATGAACGGAGTGCACTCATGGCGCATCATCGAACACGGCTCGTGCTAGGCAGACATCTTGAAAATATGTCGAGGAGCGAATGATCACTAATATCAATCGTTCTTGGTCAGCCGTCGTGTTTGGTGTTACGACCCTATCAGCTGCCGTCCTGCTGTCTCAGACCGCATCGCCACCTCAATCGGAAGAGTTCAAGTCCGATGAATACCTGATCCTCGGCAGCCCTAACCGTGGCGCCGGCGAGCCGATGGTCTTCGTGAATCCCAAGGACTCGAACAACATCATCGTGGTCGCCATGGCCACCCTCAACCGCTTGCCCACGGGGGAAACGCCGCTTCCGCGCGGCCGCGGCGCTGCGGGCGCTCCCACCGCCCCAGGCACTGCCGGCGGACCACCTGCCGCCGACCCCGCCAGGACAGCGCTGCGCATCAAGGAGCTCTCCACGCCCGACGGATCACGGACGGACATTGCCGTGACGCACGACGGGGGCAAGACCTGGCAATTCAGTGAGGATAACTTCCGGAAGATGTTCTCCAAGAATCGCTGCAGCGATTCCTTTGCGGGAGCGGGACCGGATGGAACCCTGTACCTCGGATGTCTGGCGTACCTGAACCGCGGCGCCGCGGCCTTTGCCGACGGCGCATCGGCCAACGGTGAAGCCTTGAACCCCGGTGGAGGGACGGCCATCGCGTGGTCGACCGACAAGGGCAGGACCTGGAGCGATCCCAAGTATGTCCATCCGCTTCGTTCGCCCGAACTCTATGCACCGAATGTGCACCCGGTCGTCACGCAGGTGAGTCCCGTAGACCGACCGTATTTCGCGGCCGATGCGCAGACCGGCACGATCTACGTTACCGGCTCCGGCTCCGCCTACACGACCGACCCCGGGACACCTCGCGCTCGAACGTTCATTCGAGCGTCTCACGATCAGGCCAGGACCTGGGGGGTGATCTACCCGATCGACTCCGACGACTTCCCAGGCGGAAGGGGAGGCTTCAGCGCGGCCCACGGCGTTCTTGCGGTGAGCTATACCGCGGCCAAGGTGCCGGCAAGTCTGAACGCGCAGTGCCCGTGCACGGTGTTTGGCACGAGCAACGATGATGGCAAGACGTTTACATATCAACTCGTACCGGAGCTGCCGAGCGAGCCCGCTTCTACGCTCCCGGTGGCGGCAGGCCGCGGCGGTGGTCCCGGAGGCGGCGTCATGCTCGCAGCCGATCAGACGAAGAAAGGCCGGTATGCGGTCGCACGCCAGAGCGGCGACAAGCTCATGGTTTCTCTGACAGAAGACGGCGGCAAGACCTGGCGTCCGCCGGTGCTTGCGGCCCAACTCCCTACCGGTGCGACGTTCGGTCATCGGGCGATGAAGTATTCCGCCACCACAGGAGCGCTGGCGCTGCTGTGGAAAGCCACCTACCAGGATAGGACGTACGATTTCTGGTCCGCTGCATCGCTGGATGGCGGCGGCAGTTTCAAGACTGTTCGCGTGAGCCATGCGATCTCCCCCCCGACCAATTTGGAGCGCGGCAATTTCGGGTTTGGTGATGATCTTGCGACAGTCGACGTCGACGGCCAGTACGTCCACATGGTGTGGGGAGACAATCGGTCAGGCTTCTTCGGGACTTGGTACGGTCGCGTACCGCTGAGCGTCTATTGAAGACGTCACCGGAGACACTGAGTGGCTCAGCGCATGCGGCCATGGCAAGCCCGATGAACGCACCAAATGACAGCAACCCTGGCCCTCATGGGTCCCAGGGAGAGGCCACCAATGGCTCGAGCCGTGACGACCCTACCAGGCAGGCACCGGACCTTGCACGCACTCGCAACGATGGTGTTCATCGCCGTTGGCGGCGGTGCGAGTCACCACATCGCCCAGACGTATCCACCATATCAGGAGCCCTGGCGTCCCCAGTTCCACTACTCGCAACCCAACCTCTTCATGAACGACCCGAATGGCCTCGTCTACTACGCGGGCGAGTGGCATCTCTTTTATCAATCGCGCCCCGGCGGTGGAATCGTGTGGGGCCACGCCGTCAGCAGGGACCTCGTGCACTGGGACAACCTGCCGGTGGCGATTCCGCGACAAGCCGATGGCAAGAGCATCTATTCCGGCAGTGTCGTCGTCGACAAGGACAACACCAGCGGTTTCGGGACACCCGGCAATCCCGCGATGGTCGCGATCTACACGGCAGCGGGACCGGGGAGCCAGTCGCAAGCCGTCGCCTACAGCCTCGACAAAGGACGGACCTTCACGTTCTACTCCGGCAACCCGGTCATCGATATCAAGTCAGCCCAGTTTCGAGATCCAAAAGTGTTTTGGCACGAGCGAGCCAAACGCTGGGTGATGGTCGTGGCCATGCCAGACGACCATCAGGTGGCAATCTACGGCTCGTCGGACCTCAAGAACTGGGGTCTCCTGAGCAAGTGGGGACCGCTCCCACCGGTCGGCGGCCAGTACGAAGTGCCCGACCTGTTTCCGCTCAACGTCGATGGCGACCCGTCGCGACAGAAGTGGGTGATGATCATCAGCACCAACCCCGGCGGTCTCTGGGGTGGCAGCCAGACCGCCGCCTACCTTGGTGATTTCGACGGGACGACATTCAAGGAAGATGCTCGGTACGCCTACGACGGCCCTCCGGGCACGACGATGTTCGCGGACTTCGAGGATGCTGGCTACGGCGCGTGGACGTCCACGGGGACAGCGTTCGGCGAGGGACCGGCGCAAGGGGTGATGAGCGGGCAACCCCTCGTGAATGGGTTCAAGGGTCAGCGGCTCCTCAGTTCGTTCAACGGGGGTGGCGCCTCGGTCGGGACCATGACATCTCCGACCTTCACGATCGATCGCCGCTACATCAACTTCCTCGTCGGCGGCACGGGGGCAGCGACTGCCGGGGGCGGTAGAGGCAGAGGCGTGGCTGCCGCCGAGCCCGCCGCACCGCCGGGACCGACGACTGTCAACCTCATTGTCGATGGAGCGATCGTAAGGTCGGCATCGGGAACCGGACGGAATACGCTCGATTGGGTGGCGTGGGATGTCCAGGATCTCGCGGGGAAGACGGGCCAGATTCGTGTCGTGGACGAGAACACGGCCGCAAACGGCCGGATTCTCGTGGACGCCATTGGCTTCTCTGACACGGCGGCGGAGCCCGGCATCGCTCGCACGCCGTGGTTCGACTGGGGGAAGGACAACTACGCCGGCATCACATTCGACAACGCGCCCGACGGGCGACGGCTCTTCATCGGCTGGTTGAACAACTGGCAGTATGCGCAGTCCGATACTGTTCCGACGAGTCAGTGGTGGAGAGGCCAGCAGTCCGAGCCCCGCGAGCTCAGCTTGCGTTCGGTGAACGGCCGGCCGGAACTGTTCCAGGCACCTCTCCGCGAGCTCACATCACTTCGATCCGGAATAGCATTCCAAGAGAAGAACCGGGCGTTGACGGGTGAGCGTCAATTGCCGACCTCTGGAACGCTCCTCGACATCGAAGCAGTGTTCCGCCCGCGCGATGCAGTGAAAGTCGGATTGAAAGTGCTGACGGCCACGAATGGCGACGAAACGATCGTGGGCTACGACACCAGGGAGCGTCGCCTCTACATCGACCGGACAAAGTCTGGCGCGGCCGCAGCATCTATGACGGGCTTTTACGGCGTTCATTCGGCGCCGCTGGCACTGCGAGACGGCACACTCAATCTGCGAATCCTGGTGGATAGTTCGATCGTCGAGGTCTTCGCGGAGAACGGCGAACGGGTATTGACCGACCTTGTCTATCCAGCGCCGGGAAGCAACGGATTGAAGCTGTTCGCCGAAGGCGGACCTGCGACGGTGGACGCAATCACGGTCCACCAGATGCGAGGGATCTGGGGATCAGGAACGTCCCGGTAGACGTCCCCGGGACGAGCTACCTCACGACGTGATTGCAACGACCGTGCAAGCGGCCCCGGCTTCGGTCGTGCCTCGTCAGAAAAATACTGCCCGTGCGGCAGCGCAAGGTGCTGCGCTATCTCACGTACGCCTTCAGTGAACGGCGCGCCTGCCGCGTCGCGACATTCTGGCGCTCAAGCCTGCAGTAGACCAGCCGTGGGATCCCTCGGTCGTGGACATAGAGGAAGTGCCGCCCGTCTGGCAGAAGGACCGGCCACCCTCCTCCCTCGCGTCCCTGCATGTTGCCCGCATCGATCAACCGCGGCGTGCCACCAGTCGATGCGATCACCGCAAGCGGACTGACGATGTCTGCCGCGAACACGATCTGGCCGTCGACATTCCACGTGCCACCCCGAGGGCGGCGCACATCTGCCACGCTCTGCACCAGGATTCTCACGACCGCCGACGGACTCGCGAATAACGTTGTCGACCGGATCGTGCGCGACTCCCACGGATAGTTATAGTTCTGTACTCGCGAAGGGCTATCCCGATTCGACGCCTGTGACTTCACCACCTACGGCATAGACGATCGGCTGCCTGGCGCCGTGATCAACGATCTGATCGAAACGAGAGAGGGTATCTACTGGATAGCCACGAACAAGGGACCGGTGCGTTTCGATCCCTGCGGGACTCCGGCGGCGGCTGTTCGTCAGCCGATGTTCAGCACGTTCCTCCGGATCTGGACCCGAGGGGGCTATCTCAGCATCGTGTATCGCTTGACACGTCCCGATGGTTGTATTTGAATCTGACCGCGCCAAGTCCGGCGCGCGTTGACACACCTCTTCGGCGGAGCCGTCATGCCCACTGATGTGACCGTCCTCCGTTCGGGCCGTTGGGTTTCAGTGCCGCCCGCTTCTGTCGTGGGGCACGAGCGCTGGCCAATCAAGTTCACTGTTCGCCAGATCGCGATCGTCAACCACTTCACGCACGGCTGAGCACGGTCGGCTTTCTTAAGATGTCCGAGCTCGTCTCGCAGTTCGCGTCATTCCGGTCAATCGTCCGAGGGTGCGGAAGCGGCGAATGGGCGCCATGAGATGCCCGACGGGCTGGCGGCCTCGTCTGTCGGACAGCGCGCCCGGACAGATGCTCCCCGTTCCCAACTCGGGTGTCATGGAGGCGTACCCACGTGAGCACACTGCGACGGGTCGTGATGGCGGTCTTCGCGAACCTATTGTTCTGTACCTTACTTGCCGCGAGCGCGAGCTCGGCGGCATCTGAAGTCGACGGTGGTCACAAACGCCTCGCTATCGAACGACAGCAGCCCCCGGCTCCGACGACAGGGCAACGCCAGACGGAACCGGCTCCGGTAGGCGGACGTGGCGGCCCTCGGGGGCAAGGTGGCGGACTGCCACCCATGAACCCCATCGACGAGAATGCCCCGCCGCCGGCGCTGGTGAGCCCGGGAAAACTCTCCGCCGAGCCGCCATCGGACGCCGTGGTGCTGTTCGACGGCACGGATGTTTCGCAGTGGACGCTGCGCGACGGAAGTCCCGCCCGCTGCAAGGTCGAGAATCGCGAGATGGTGTGCCGCACCGGAGACCAGAGCATCGTCAGCAAGGCGACCTACGCAAGCGCACAGCTGCACATCGAGTACAACGTGCCGGAAATGGCCGCGGTTCGTGACGGCAAGCCGGACGGCCAAGTCAAGGGAAACAGCGGGGTGTTTCTGCACGGCAGCTACGAAATCCAGATTCTGGACTCGTACAACAACCTGAACAAGACCTACCCGGACGGATCGAACGGCTCGCTGTACCGCGTGTCGGCGCCACTCGTTAACGTGTCCCGCCGCCCCGGCGAGTGGCAGAGCTACGACATCATTTTGCACGCGCCCAAGTGTCACGAGGGAAAACTCACCAGCCCCGGCGACATTACGGTGATCCACAACGGCGTCTTGATCCAGGACCGCGTCGTCCCGCGCGTACGTGACGACCTGTGTCAACCGGGTATGACCGAGCTCAGTGGCCCCCTCATGCTCCAGGATCACATCCCCAACGGCGGACCGACGACGGTGATGCGGTTTCGCAACATCTGGTTCCGAGCGATTCCCCCGGGCAAGTAGGACACAGACGGAGGCGATATGCATTGCATGCTCGCACGAACGTTTATCGCGCTTCTGTGCGTCACTCTAACGGCAACGGCGAGTGCGCAGATCACCACCGGCGTCGTCAGCGGAGCGCTCAAAGACGAGCAGGGCGCCGTCGTCCCCGGGGCCACGGTGACGTTGATCAGCGAAACCCGGGGTACCCGCGTCGCGGATGCGCACACCAACGGAAACGGGGATTTCGTGTTCCCGAACGTGCCCGGGGATACCTACACGGTGGAGGTGACACTCGAGGGATTCAAGACTCTGCGCCGCGCCAGCCTGCTCGTCAGTCCGGGCGACCGCGTCGTGGTGCCGACGCTGACGCTTTCGGTGGGCGGCCTCGGCGAAACGGTGGACGTCAAAGCCGAGGCGGCAATGATCCAGGCGGCCAGCGGCGAGCGTGCGTTCACCGTAACGACGGAATCCGTGGAGAACCTGCCGATCGCCAACCGCAATTTCGCCGGGTTCGCGACGCTCGTCCCAGGCGCGATCGCGCAGTCGGGTACCGCCATCGCGGGCGGCGTCTTCCGCTTGGGCGGCGGCGGGCAGAACAACATCATGATGGACGGCGTGTCGACGATGGATACCGGGAACAACGGGCAATTGATCTCGATGAACGTCGATTCGATCGCCGAAGTGAAGGTGTTGACCCAGGGTTACCAAGCCGAGTTCGGGCGATCGAGCGGGCTGCAGATCTCGGCTGTCACGAAGAGCGGCAGCAATCAGTACCGGGGATCGCTCTACGACATCGAGCGCAACTCGGACTGGAACTCGAACAGCTGGGCGAACATCAGGAACGGCGACCCGAAACCGGTCTCGAAACAGCGCGACTGGGGCTACTCCCTTGGCGGGCCGGTGGGAAAGCCCGGGGGAGCGAACCGGCTGTTCTTCTTCTACAGCCATGAATACCGGCCGCGTAAGACGGGCGGCGACATCAATCGCTTCCGGGTGCCGACCGCGCTCGAGCGGCAGGGAGATTTTTCTCAGACCCGCGATAACAACGGCGCGCTGTTCAACACGATCCGCGACTCCACCACAGGGCTACCGTGCTCGGCCTCTGACACCCGCGGCTGCTTCCAGGATCAGGGCGTGCTGGGCCGGATTCCGCAGAGTCGGCTCTACCCGACCGGAATGAACATCCTGAGGAACCTCTGGCCGGCACCCAATGTCGACCAGGTCCCGGGACTTGGCTACAACTACGAGGTACAGGTGCCGGTGACCAGCTCGCTCCTGCACCAGCCGGTGTTCCGCGTCGATTATCAACTCTCCTCGACGTTGCGCTTCACTGCGAAGTACGCCGGGCAGCTGCAAGGGCAGGACACGGACCCGGGCAGCCTCCCGGGGTTCAATGACCTGCTCCGATGGAACCGGAACCGCCACGCACCGTCGGTCACGGTGAACTACAACCTGTCGCCATCGATGTTCATCGAGGGCACCTACGGCTACAGTTTCAACGAGATCGCCAATCTGTACGTGACCCCACTGTCCAACCGCGCCAACGCCGGCCTTGGGGATCTGCCGATGCTGTTTCCGCAGGCCGGGCTTGTCGATCCCTCCTATAACGCGGCGCGGGTGTTCGGGGCGGCCAACTCGCCGTTCTACGCGGATGGCCGGGTGATGTATCCGCCGAACTTTTCCTGGGGCAACCGCATCGCGAACGCTCCGCCGAATCTCGGCGCGCAGCTGGCGAACATCAACCCGTCACACGACGCGTCGTTCAGCGTGACCAAGCTTGCCGGGCGGCACACGATCAAGGGGGGCGCCTACTGGAATCACGCCTACAAGGCCCAGCAGCTTGGCACCGCCGGCGCGACGCCGTTCCAGGGGGCGCTCAGCTTCGCCAACGATACACAGAACCCGCTCGACAGCGGCTTCGGCTACGCCAATGCCGCGCTCGGTATCCTGAGCTCGTATGCGCAGCAGTCGGTCGTGGTGGAAGGGGGATACATCTACAACAACATCGACTGGTACCTGCAGGATAACTGGAAGGTCAGCAACAAGCTCACACTCGATTATGGGATGCGCTTTGTGTACATGCAGCCGACCTACGACACCCGCGTTCAGGCATCCACCTTCTTCCTGGATCAGTGGCGCGCCGCGAAGGCGCCGCTGCTCTACACGACCGGCTGCGCCGGCGCCGTGCCATGCTCGGGCACCAACCGTCAGGCCAAGGATCCCCGCACGGGCCAGCTGCTCGGGCCGACTTCAGGTGTGCTGATCGGCCAAATCGTGCCGAATTCGGGGGACCTGATGAACGGCATCGTGCGCGCGGGCGACGGCATCTCCAAGTACAACTACACGTGGCCGACGGTGGTGGCGGCCCCTCGTTTCGGCATCGCCTATGACATCAGCGGCGCGCAGCGCATGGTCGTCCGCGGCGGCATCGGACTCTTCCACGACCGCCCAGCCGGCGACACGATGTACTCTCAGGTCGGCAATCCCGGCTTCTCGACGTCGCGGACGGTCCGCTACGCGGAGCTGCAGCAGCTGGCATCGGGACTGGAGATTCTCGGCCCGCCGCAGCTCACGTCCGTTTGGCCGTACGAAGCGCAGATTCCGTCATCCACTCAGTGGAACGCGGGCGTCCAGATGACTCTGCCGTGGGCATCGACGATCGACGTGTCATACGTCGGACAGCACGGGTTCAATCAGCTCCGGGAAATCCGCGGCCAAACTCAGGTCGATATCAACGCCGTGGACATCGGGGCGGCATTCCTCCCGCAGAACCAGGATCCCACGCTGGCTCCGAGCTCCACACCCGGCGCCAATGCCTATTCGACTGATCTGCTGCGTCCGTATCGTGGTCTCGGCCAGGTCGGCTTCAACTTTCCCGACTTCCACGAGACCTATCACTCAATCCAGGCCTCGCTGAATCGTCGCTTCCACGACGGGATCGCGTTCGGTCTCGCCTACACGCTGGGACTCGCCTGGACCGGCAACATCGGCCTGTTTCAGCGCCTCGACCACAACGTCGATGGCAGCTACGACATCCGCGCTGATCAGAACGAGTACGAAGAGCTGAACAAGGACATGGGCAATCGCCGCCACCTGCTGAAGGCGAACTTCCTCTGGGACCTGCCGGATCTCCATTCCTCGAGCGAGGCGATGAGAGTCGTGGGACTCCTGATCAATGACTGGCAGTTGTCTGGCATCCTGACCGCCGGCTCGGGTGCGCGCTACGACGTCAGCTACTCCTACCAGAACGGAGGCTCGAGCGTGAACCTGACCGGATCACCGAGCTACTCGGCAATGGTCCGCATCGTCGGCGATCCGGGAAAGGGATGTTCCGACGATCAGTACGGGCAGTTCAACGTCGCGGCGTTTGCCGGCCCGCAGACTGGCAGCCTCGGTCTGGAGTCGGGGCGCAACTACCTGGCGGGGTGCCCGGATCACACGCTCGATCTCTCGATCGCGAGGAATATCCGCTTGGGCGGCGCGCGGCAGATTCAGCTGCGGCTCGAAGCCTACAACGCGCTGAACACCGTAGTTTATAGCGGACGCGTTACGCAGCTCCAGTTGAACAGCCCGACCGATCAGACGGTGCGCAACTCTCAATACCTGTCTGACGGGCAAATCGATCCGAATCGGCTGACGCCGCGCAACGCCGGCTTCGGCGCCGTCACCGGCGCACAGGCGATGCGTTCGTTCCAGGCGCAGATCCGCTTTTCGTTCTGAGTCAGGATCAGTCGTTTCAATCCATCGCCGTGTCTGTTGGAGGAATGTGCCATGGGCAACGGAACGTCGCTGAGCCGTCGGAGGTTCTTCGATCTCGCCGCGTCGGCTGCCGGCGTCGTCGCGACCTCTCGCCGCGGTGCTGCGCAGGGACCGCGCGGCGCGAACGACAAGGTGCGTATGGGATTGATCGGCTCTGGCAGCCGTGGCCGCTCGGTCGCGGCGCTGTTCGTCCGCAATCACGCGGACGTGCAATACGTCGCTAACTGTGATGCGTATGCGACCCGACTCGACGAAGGCACCCAGCAGCTGTCCGGGCTGCAGAAGGATGTGAAGCTCGAGCCGGTCGAGGATTATCGGCGCATTCTCGACCGCAAGGATGTGGATGCCGTCCACATCGCCACTCCCGATCACTGGCATTGCCAGATGGTGATTGACGCCATCGCGGCAGGCAAGGACGTCTACGTCGAGAAGCCGCTTTCGAATACGGTCGACCGTGCCGTCGAAGCGCTCAACGCGTACAAGGGCTCAAAGCGCGTCGTCCAGCTGGGCACGCAGCAACGGTCAGGGGCTCATTTTCAGGAGGCCGCCAAGATCCTGCAAGAGGGCCAGCTGGGAAAGGTCACCCACGCAGTGATTCAGTTTCCAGGCAATGGCTACGGCACGGCCCCGGAACCGGAAGCCGCGGTCCCGCCGGGGCTGAACTGGGAGCTGTTCCAGGGCCCGGCACCCAGACGTCCGTTCAAGCAGGGGCGGCTGCGCTGGCGGGGATGGTGGGACTACGGCGGTGGTCTCATCACCGACTGGGGCGTCCACCTTACGGACGTGGCGCTGTGGTATCTCGACTCGCAGCGGGTGGGCCCGCTGCTCACCTGCGGCTCGGCGCAGTATGTGAACTTCGTGAACCCCGAACGGGATCAGTCTCCGGACGCGTTCTCCGTCAGCTGGCAGTATCCCGGCTTCGTGATGACGTTCACCAATGCGGTGGTTCAGGACTGGGAATTCGCCCGTCAAGGCAACTACTTCTTCGGTCCTGCCGGAAGCCTCCTGATTCATCGCGCCGGTTACGAGGTGCGACCCGCCGGAGGTGGAGGCGGCGGTCGCGGCCGCGGGGGCGCGGCGGGCGCCGCCGCAGGGCGCGGTCCGGTATCAACCCAGGCTGCGTCGGCTACGCCGCCGCCGATCCAACCACGCCGCGTGCCGTGGCGCGACATCGACGGGTCGGACAGCAACAGCGCCACGATCGCGCACGGGCGCAACTTCCTCGATTGCGTGAAATCGCGCGGCACACCGGTCAGCGACCTCGAGATCGGATTCTATGCGTCGCTGCCTTGTCTTCTCGCGGTTAAGGCCGTGCGGGACAGTCGTTCGTTCAAGTGGGACGATGCGGCCAAGAAGGCGGTTGCCGTGTAGAAGTCGACCGCGGGCAGCCCGGCAGCGAGTGACTCGATTTCGGCATCTCTAAGGCGTCTGGACCACCCACACGGCCGCGTTCGCCTGGGCATCCATGCCGACCACAAGGCGCGTGCCGTCAAACCGCACATCGCTCAGGCCGTTCGCGACGACCTGCTTGTTCCCCGCAAGCGGGAACATACCAGTCGCCTCCGACCAGAAATAGGCGGTGTAGATCCCTCGGGGAGACGTGCTCATGCCGACCACCTCCTGCTGCGTATTGATGTCACGAGACCAGCTGGCCCGAGCGTGTCGAGTTCTGTAGAGCCGCCAGCCGCATACCATGACGGTTCGTTGACAGCCGCCCTCCAACGCACAAGCAATAGTCACCTGCCCGGCGAGATCGCCGGCTGCATTGGCTCCGAGGACGTAACCGGGGCGGGTGCCGAGTTCCTCGATCTGGCGGGCTCCCGCGGGGCCGGTCCAGCGTACCGGCCAATAAGTCGACTGCGGTACGCGCGCAGCGAGACCGCCGATGATGCTGCCGTCACCGTTGACCGCCCGCGCCACGGCCGCGACGCCGGGTACGAGCGGCGGCAGGGACTCCGCGCAGTCCGACGAAGAGGCCCACACGACGGGCCGAGCGCCGATGTGACCCACGATCACCAGACCGTCCGGACTGATGGCGAGGGCCTCAACCGCTTCACTCGCGCAGCCCAAGGTGGTGTATCCGCTCGCCGGGTGCCACAGTGCCGGATATCGCGGGGAACTGCCGACGTACCCCACGGCGTCGCCCGCATTGGAGACGCCGTGAGCGAGCGCGGCCTTGCCCGCATAGGGCAGCTTGGCGATCACCCACGACCCGTTCCGCAGGGTCCACGTCACCGCGTACCGGAGACCGCCACGATCGAAACTGTGACCGACCACAACCGTACCGGCCTCGTTCACGCCGTGTGCTTCGGCGTTACTTCCCAGCGAAGGGAGCTTAGTGAAGGTAGCGATCTCGCCACTCGGAGGCTTGCGTCCCTGCATCGCCGGAGCCCCGCCGACACGCTCAGGTCCCATCTCCATGAGTGAGAACGTCACGATAGATCCAATGGCTGCGGCGATCGCGATTCTCATGTGCATCAAACTCTCCACAGTGTGGTCATCGACGCGGTCGGCCGGCGTGCTCTGTTACGGGCGACAGACCCGTGGCCGCCGCTGAGCGCCGACGCGTGTCAACGACGCGCTTCGGTCAACCGGACTCGCTCGACCGACCATGGCGCCAGAGTCGCGCATCAACGACCTGACGAGGCGGCGTGTTCGGCGTGGCGGTCAGCGTCGGCGCCAGTAACCGTCGTGATCGCGCCGTGGAACATGGCCGCGGCGCGTTCCCAGGCGGCCACGCCAATGCGGCGCCCGATATTACGGGACTCGAGATCGGCCTGGCGGAAGTGAATGCCGCCATAGCGGCGCGACATCCCGGCCTCGTCCGCAGCCTGATCGAAGGTGGCCCACGAGAGGGTGACGTCGCGGGCCGGCGTGACGCCTGGTTCGATTGTGGAGGTTCCGGCCTTGAACGTGTAAGTGGCACCGAAGTGCGGGCTGCCCGTCACCAGCCGCAACACCGCGGCCGCCGCGGCGCTGAACGCGCTGTGTCCCGAGGTGTATTCAGGAAACGGCGGCGTCGCCAGGTAACTTTGGAACTGCTCGCCGCGAATGTGCTGCGTGCCGCGTCCCGGGCCGCCCCACGCCTGAATCAACTGCCCTCCGTGGAGGAACCGGACGGCGCTGACAGGCCGCACGTAGTCGTACGCGACTTTACAATCCCAGACCGCAATGCTCGCATCGAGCAGCGCATTGCCGAGCACAAAGAACATCTGCACGTCGGCATCCAGCCCATGCCGGTCACGCCGTGAGACGAACTGAGCGAGCAGGCTCCAGTGCCCGGCCGGCGTTTCAGTGGCCGGACCGTCGGCCCAGGTACTCGGCGATCACCTTCATCCGGTCGTCGAGCCCGGCACTGAGGCGTCTGATCGTCTCGGCCTGTTGGACGTACTGCACGCTTGGGTATTCGGCCGGCGGCGCAGGACGGTACTGGTCGGCCGCGGCGAGCGCAAAGGGCACGACCAGCCGCCAGTGTGGCGTGGCGAAGACCTGTGGCGTGCCGGTCGAGGTGAGGAGCGGTTGCCAGCGGCTTGGATCGATCAGCGCCGACGGCGTGTTCACCGGCACGTACCCGGTGTAGTCGGAGTACGCCGTCCCGCCACTCAAGTCCCCGAACTGGTTGGCGCCATCGTGGGCCCGCCAGGCGAGCACTGCGGCGCAGGCCGCGTTGCCCACGCCGGCCGGCGTCGAGGGGTCCGTCGACGCGTCCCCCGGATCCAGGCGCATCTCCGCCATCAGGCGATCGAACGCCATCTGCTGCGACGGAAACAGGTTGACGAGCGCTCGATACGCGGCATAGCTGACTGCCACCTCCCTCATGCCGGGCGTGCGCTCGTGGTGCGGCCGCCGCAGGGCGCCGCCGAACACGGTGCCCTGGGCGCGCGCATCGTAGGCCGCCCACGCGTCGTAGGTGCAGGTATGCACGATGGCCAGCGCCCGCGCCGTCAGCATCGGAGCAAAGCGGACGGCACGCACGGCCGCAAGCAGCGCCGCGTTCCAGCGGATCACGACGCTCTCCTGGTACGGGTCGCGTCGATCGGCGCGGTTCGTCAGCCCGTGTTGCCGGCTACCCTCCCGGGACCGCCCCGCTGCGGCCACCGCCACGGGGACCCCGTCCGGCTGTCCCATGACGGGTGCCGCCATGCCGCCGAACAAGCTGGCTGCCATTACCGATCCAATGAGACGGGCGCTGATTCGGTCCACGTAGCCTCCCCGGAGCACAGAAGTCGACAGCCTCCTTAACTTTCCGGAACGTGAACGGTCGTGGGCGTCACCAGCAGCTGTCCGCCGACGACTTCCACTTTGCAGATCGTGGTCGCCACGGTTTCAGTGAAATAGGCGCGCCGCTCACCACCCTTGGTCCCGAACCGGACCTGGAAGTTCTGGCCGGCCCCGAGAAAGTTGCCGCTGACCGGATACCCGGCGAAACTCCGGCCGTCGGCTGCCCAGATCAGCGTGTTGCCGGTCACGTCGAAGCGGACGATCTGGTCCTGCACGTCGCGAACATCGGAGGTTGTAAAACTCGAGGCCGGATCGCTGAACATCGCCAGTTGCACCGGTCCCGGTGTGGGCACAGTTGCGGCGGGCGTCTGCGACGGTGTCGTCGGCGTGGACGGGGAACCGCCGCAGCCGGTCAGCGCCGACGCCAAGGCGAACGATAGAAGCGCGCTGGTCATCCTCATGGTTGGACCTTCCTCGTCTTCAGCGATGTCCGCGGCTGTGCGGACTGCGCGACATGCTATGAGTGATGGAGGGCGTCGCGGGCTGACTTCTGGGTTACTTCGATGTGACCAGTCAAACCGCTGTACACGCGCGGCTTAGGGCCTGACGTGACCAGCCGAATCATGACCGTCGAGAGGCTGACCGCAGGGGAGGGCAGGCCTAGAAGAGCAGCTTCAATCCAAACTGCATCTGGCGAGGGGTGCTCACAGTCGACCGGATCGTACCAAAATCGGCGCTGCCCAGGTTCGAGTTCGGCAGCCCGTAAGACGGGTGGTTGGTGACGTTGAACACCTCCCATCGCACCTGCAGCCGCCGATGGCCGCCAAGAGGGATCTCTCTCGTCAGCCCCCCGTCCACGTTGAAATAGCCAGGACCGAGCAACGAATTGCGGCGGAGATTGCCATAGCGATAGGTGCCATCGGCGTTGCGGGGCACCACGAAGGCCGCTTCATTCAGCCAGGCGTCTGGCGTTGGTCTGGG
The DNA here is from genome assembly GCA_963816725.1 of uncultured Acidobacteriota bacterium. Lineage (GTDB taxonomy): Bacteria > Acidobacteriota > Vicinamibacteria > Vicinamibacterales > 2-12-FULL-66-21 > CAVSUB01. Next base: position 48,322 of record CAWFMC010000005.1, read on the forward strand.
AGCTTCAGCATCACTCGACAGGTCTGGGCGCCACACCGTGTTGCCAGGGGTGCTGCCGAGCCGGTTGGCGGGATCGACAATGGCCACGTCGAACCAGGCTCCGGACTGCGCAGACACGATGCCCGACAGCTGCCAGCCGCTCAGCAGGGTGCGGACGATGCCCGTGCCCGCCCATCGTCGGCCGGCGCCGAACGGCAATTCCATGAGTGCGTGCGCCACGAGCCGATGACGGCGGTCGAATCCCGAGTTGCCGCGGTCGCCGCGGATGTCACGCCAGTCCTGAATCACCGCGTTGCCCTCAGCGCCTGACAGTTCGGTCACATCGTCGATCGAGTGGCTCCAGGTATACGACATCGAGCCCTGCACGCCGTGGCTCATCCGCTTGTCGAGCGTGGTTTGCAGGCCGTGATAGCTGGCCGTCCCCGGTGACTCCGTCACGGTGATCGCCCCGAGCGACGGAATCATTCGCCGCTCGCGCTCGGTGGCCGCGTCGCCCGGCCCCGCGGCGTTGATGTTCGAGAGGCGCTGGAGATGTCGAGAGGACGACCCGACGTATGCGGTCGTCATGACCAGCGATCGACCGAGCTGCCGCTGGGCGCTGATGTTCCACTGGACGATCGTTGGTAACGTGAAGTCGCTGCTCCAGCCGCTCCAGGCGAGGTTTGCCGGCATCTCCGTCGCGCTGCCGAGCAGTTCCTGATTGATGCCCGCGGCGAGCTGGCCGGCAGACCTCGTGGCCGTGGACTGCGCCGTGACTTCGCGATTGTGTGGCCAGTTGTTCAGCAGATGCACGGCCGGGCCCGCGCCCTTCGGCATGCCATAGAAAATGCCGGCCGCCGTGCGGATCGTCCAGAGTGGCGCTGGCTGGTAGGCGAGGCCGATTCGGGGGGCCCAGTTGTTCGTGTCGGTCGGTACCAGGGCCCTCGCGGACCATGAGCGCCCTGTTTCTCCTGCCTGGAGCACTCGCACGCCGGGATACGCCGCCGGGTCCAGCGCGCTCATGCGATCCCGGGCTTCGAACTTGGGGCTGGTGAGCTCGTAGCGCAGTCCGAGGTTGAACGTGACGCGCGGCGAAACGCGCCAGTCATCCTGGACGTAGAACATGTAGTCGCGCTCGCGCAGGTTCGCTCGTTGCGGCGTACTGAACTGGCGGCTGCTGGTCATGCCCAGCAGGAAATCGGCGAAGGTCGAGCCGGTAAATCGACCGCTGAAGTTGAAGAGACCGCGTGAAAACTGTGCCCCCACCACATTGGACTGGATCCATCGCAGGTCCGCGCCCACCTTCACCGTGTGCGCGCCTTTCGCGATCGACAGACTGTCCAGGATCTGCAGGGTGCCGGCTGTCTTGTCGTTGGGGTTGAACTGGAACTCACCGAGCGGGGCGTAGGGGAGGGCGCCGCCGAAATTCAGGCGCGCCAGCCCCTCGATGGGCTCGGTGCTGGCCACATGGAGTCCGAATTCGTCGTTCGGATAGCCGGAGACCAGCGGCTGCTTGTCCGTGGTCAGACTGTTGATGCCGAGGCGCGCCTCGTGCACGAGCGCCGATCCGAGGACATGGGTTTCGGACACCGCCAGATTGAACGCACCATTGTCGTCGCGCGCGTAATCGTTGTTGCCCCCACCGACGCCGGGTCCCGCAAACGGGCCGTGTCGGACGCCACGGAAGTCCATCCAGCTGCCGCGGACGAACATGCGGTCGCGGGACGAGACCGTGTGATCGACGCGAACGTCGTACTGGGCGCGACGGCGCACCTGCGCGGGACTCGAGGCGTAATTCGCCCGCGTGCCGCCGCTGAAGTTCGGTTCAGGCCAGAGGCCCACCATCCGCGCGGCGACCGGATCCCAGCGATCCGCCGGAATGCTGTTGCCCGGAAAGGGGAGTCCGGTCAGCGGATCGCGGATGATCACTACTCTCGGATCGAAGCTCCCGCGGCGCTCGAGGACGCTCGGCACTGTGTCAACGCGATTTTCGGCCGTGTTCACGCGGCTGAATTCGACACTGCCGAAGTAGAACGTCCGATTCCTTCTGATTGGACCGCCGACGGTGAAGCCGAACTGGTCCTGCCGGAGCGCGTTCGGATCGGCCTTGCCGTCCCCCGAGCGATCGTAGTAGTCGAACGAATCCCGCGCATCGAACGCGTCGGTTCGCAGGAACTCGTGGGCCGTGCCGCGCAGGGCGTTGCTGCCGGACTTGAGGCTGACATTGATCACCGCACCGGCGCCGCGCCCGAACTCCGCGGTGTAGTTGCTCGTCTGCACCTGGACTTCCTGCACCGCGTCCAGATTGGGGACAAGCACCTGCGCCTTGCGGTCCTGCACGCCGGCGATATGCGAGTTGTTGTCCACGCCGTCAAGAATGAAGTTGTTCTGCGCCGCCCATTGGCCGTGGGCGTTGAACCCCGATTCCCGGTCGACGTGCCCGAACGCGGGCAGGACTCCGGCTGCAACCATCGCCAGCTGCGCAACGTTGCGGCCGTTCACGGGCAACTGGCCGATCCCGTCGGTGTTGATGGTATGCGTCAACGACGAGGTGTCGGTGTGCAGCAGCGGTGCTGGGGGGCGAACGGATATCGTGTCGGTCACCGGCCCGAGCTCCAGCTCGACATCGAGCCGCACGCGAGAGCCGCCGTGGACCTCTATCAGCTCACTGACGACTCGCTTGAAACCCGCCGCTTCAACCGTGATTCTGTAACGACCGATGACCAAGGGAGCCAGCACGTAGTGTCCATCCCCGTTGGTCCTGGTGTGAACGGACGCGCCCGACTCGGAGGTCACGGCCACAGGCGCGCCCGGGACCCCGCCGCCGCTTGGGTCGAGCACGCGGCCGACGAGCGTTCCCTGGTCCTGCTCGGCGAAGGCGAGACCCGATCGCAGCAGGATCGCGCACAGGACGACAACGGTCGGAATCAGCCGCGGACTCGCTGTCCGATGGTTTGAGGTGGCGACTCCAATGCAACCGCCTGGTCGGGTAGGTCCAGGTCCATCAATAAGGAAGTCCACCGGGGTGACTGATCTGCCAACGGCTGCCAGTGCTTCGTCCGTTCCGCCGTGGCCTCGTGCCAAAAGGCGTGGCGGGACGAACCACAACCGTCGCGCCGTCGCGGGTGTGCTGGCCATCCGGCCCATCACGACTGCTCACTGCTCGCGGCCGCCGGTGCTGCGCTCATCAGGGAGCGCCAACTGTCGCATTACGTCTCGGAAGCCCGGGTCGGAGGCAATTGCTCTGAACGGGGGATAGTGCGTCATCAGCCCAAATTCGACAGCGTGTTCTGTCTGGGCGCGGCGCAGCGCCGCGAGCGCCAATGCTTTCTCGCCGAGCGCATCGTGAATCAATGCAATGCCGAACGACGAGACGTACTGCTCGGCACGGTGGAGTTCCAGCTCTTTCAGGATCGCGCGCGCGTCGTGCCCACGGCCAGCCAACGCGTATGCGTGCCCCAGGATGGCTTCGAAGCGCGTCTGGTGGTCCTCCCTCGAGCGGGTGGCGATCTCCAGCTCGCGGATGGCGTCGGAGAGGCGACCCATGGCGATGTAGGTGACGCCGAGATGGAAACGCACCGCGCCCGTCGCCGGGCCCATCGCCAGCGCTTGTCGGAATTCCTCGACTGCACGGTCGTGGAGTCCCGCCGCGAGAGATGCGGTTCCGACCGCGATCTGCGCATTCACCGAGAGCGGGTCGAGCGCACGAGTGCGTTCAGCCGCGGCGAGGCCCTCCGCAAACCGTCCATGCCGGATCAGTGACTCGCTGACAGCGGTGAAACTCTCCTGCTTCTCCGAGTCGACCGCGCGCTGCAATGACTTCGTACCCTCGTCCCACCGCCAGTAGTAGAGATTCAAAACCTGAGCGAGCGCGATGTGGGCGTGTGCCGAGGTCGGATCGAGCTCGAGCGCCTTGCGTGCCGCCGCCTCCGCCTTGGGAACCGCCTCACTGGGAGAAAGCGGACCCGTGAACAGGAACTGCACCTGGGCCCTGGCCAACGCCGCGTACGCCTCAGCGAAGTCCGGCTGAATCGCGACCGCCTCCTCGAAGTAGGCGACGGCCCGGCGAAACCCGTCGTATCGCTGGAAGCCCCTGGCCGTCAATCCCTTGACGTACGCGTCGTAGGCCTTCGGATCCACTCGTCGCGCACCAGCACGCACCGCCGGGGACGCCGGCCGCCCCGCGGCAACCGCAACATCCGACGCGATCTGTCGCTGGAGTGCCAGCATTTGACCCACATCTCCCGGGTAGCTCTGCGCCCACACATGCCGGTCGGTCGCGGCCCGTATGAGCTTCGCGCTAATGCGGACCCCGTCTCCGGAGCGGACAACCGCACCCTCCACCACCCCCTCGACCTCCAGCTCCCGTCCAATCTCTGGAAGTCCCTTGGCGGTCTGCTTGTAACGTCTGGCGGACGTCCGTGAGGTAACGTTGAGGCCGCCGACCTGGGCGAGATGCGATGTGACTGCGTCCGTGACGGAATCCACGAACGACTCCTGGCCCGCGTCCCCGGTGAGGTTTTCAAAGGGGAGCACGACCAGGGACCGAATCGGGTCCGCAGCCGATCCTACGCGCAGGTCCACCGGTCCTCCACGCTGGTAGGCAGCACCTGCAGTCAGCAACAGCGTCACGATCGCCAATACGGCTGCCCGCACGGCCATCCCACGAGAAAGCCGTGGGCTCGCGGGCGCACGCTGCGACGCCACGATTGGAGGGGCCGTCGCCGGAAGTGCCTCCACCCCTGGTCCGGGCGCAGTCTCGACCGGCCGAACGGGGGTGCCGGGAACAGGATCGCCCGCGGGTCCGGCGGCTGGTTCGTCGACGCTCTCGAAGGGCGGTGAGGGGGTGGCAAGAGGCACCGTTACCGCGCCGAGGAAGCGGTACCCTCTTCGCGGCAACGTTTCGACAAACCGCGGCATGTCGGCGGAGTCGTCCAGTGCTTCCCGGAGTTTCCGGACAGCGCTGTTCAACCCGACCTCGAAATCCACGAACGTGTCCGCGGCCCAGAGCACATGCCGCAGTTCGTCGCGTGCCACCACTTCTCCCGGGCGGCTCAGTAGGGCCAATAAGATCTTTAACGACTGCTCAGGCAAGCGGATCTTCAGCCCATGGCGGCGCAGCTCGCCGGACTCCGCATCCAGATCGAAGACGCCGAAGCGAAAGACGCGCGTGGCCGGCGAGTTGGTGTGCATTGCCGTTGACTGGCAGCGGCGAGTGTATCCCTTTACAGGGTGCGAGTCACACGCTCATAACTGTCCGGCTCGACGCCACCACCGATCCTCTCGAAGGCTCTGCGGTCGACTGCACAGGCCCGCGGTAACTACTCATATCGGCCCGCAACTCCAGCATTGCCTGTCAGTTGGCCAGTCAACCAGACGACAGGAGGAAATCAGGACGCACTGCAGGCATTTTCGCTTATCTACTCATCATGCACATTAGAACTGCGGTTCTGTTCGCCTTCATGCTCGCAGTCACTGCGAGTGAAGTGCAGGTCCCCGGGAATCCCGCCTGCGTGCAGGATTTCCCAACCGACGTTGCGCCTGACCCGTACGCCCGCGTGGTGATGTGCGGTCTGGACAATCCACGCGGCCTCGCGTTCAGCGAGTTTGCCCTGTTTGTCGCCGAAGCGGGAAGGGGAGGACTCGGCGTGACCGCTGCCCCGTGCTTCACCGGGAACGTGGCGCCGACGCCGAATAACCGGTGCTACGCGCCAACCGGAGCGATCAGCCGACTACGGAATGGCAATCAGGAGAGGGTCGCGACCGGCTTCCCATCGCACGCCAATCTCCTCGGGCGCATGGCCATCGGGCCCAACGATATCGCCGTCAGCCCCGCACTGGGGGCCCCAGGCGGTGGGTCCGCGTTCGTGACGATCGGCCTGCAACAACCTCCCGCATTCCGGGCGCGGTACCCATTCCTCGCTGACTTCGCCAAACTAGTCCGCCTGGGCCCTGCCGGCGACTGGAGTTATGTCGCAGACCTCGGTGCTTACGAAGCCGAGCACGATCCCGACAGTGTGTTCGTCGGCCTCCCCAAGCTGGACACAAACCCTTATGGACTCCTCGCTGACGGCCGGAACGTCATCGTTACCGACGCCGGCGCGAACTCGATGCTGCGCGTGGTTACCGGTGGGAATGGCTCTCCGGTCGATCACATTGTCCCGCTCGCGATCTTTCCGCCCAACGTCTACCCCGCGTACGCCGACGATGCGGTGCCTACGTCGGTTGTCATCGGTCCGGACGGTGCCTATTACGTAGGCGAGTTGACAGGGTTCCCCCTTGTCTTCAACGCGGCGAACATTCTCCGTGTCGGCCGCCCCGGGCAGCAACCCGAGGTCTGTCTTACCGGTTTCACTCAGGTCATCGACCTCACCTTCGACCGAAAGACAGGTGATTTCTACGTCCTTGAATTCCAGGGTTCTGTGATCCGCGTCAGACCGGCGCGAAGGGGAGATTCGGCTGTGGCGAACGGCGGGGACACGTGCGCGCGTTACGCCGCGGGGCAGCGAACCACGATCGTGAGCGGGCTGACGATGCCGACCTCCGTGGAGATCGGTCCGGACGGCGCGATCTACGTTTCGAATCGCGGCACCCTACCGGGAACCGGGCAGGTGATCCGCTTCGAAAGGCAGATCGACTGACGAACCGTGCCCGCGCAGTTCCGTTATTAGACGGCAGCATAGGGACCGGCCGGTTGTGTTCGGGCTCGAGGTGAGGGATAGCTGGCCGGCGCCTTCCTGAAGAACGGATGATGACCGTAATCGGCGGTCTGGAAGTCGAGTGGCACGAAATCGGCTGCTGGACGCAGTTCGTGTTGTCGTCGTAGCACTAGTTGAACGCGACGTCACGAATCCGATACCAACGGTTGCCATGGCCGTCCCAGGTCGCGCCGCCCCCATTCTATGCGTCGCTGATCTCTGGCCGGTCAAGAGCTGCGGCGGGACGGCAAGCTTTCCGGCAGCGCATCCTCGCTGCCCGTCGTTTCCGCGTTGTCGGCTCCCTCGTCCAGCGAGCGTGGGAGAACGCTGCTCCGTGGTATCGCGGTTGCCGGGCGGGTCGCCGACGGGTTCCGGTGTCGGCATGATCCTGTCCGTTTCAGAGGTGGTTACATCATCAACACTAGCGGGAAATGCATCTTTTCGTCTGGCCGGAGACGAGGAGTGTCGGAGCCGGCGCGTGCGTCCTCCGGGCGCACAGTGACAAAATCCCGAGCCGAAGTCAAACACCGACGAAGGATAGTGCGCGCTCTCCGAGCGTTTGCAGCGCGCATGTGACCGCAGACCTGGGCCGCCTCGAAGCGCCGCACTCAACGCCCTACGCAAACCCTTCGCAGGTTTCGGGTGACTCTCGATCGGTGTTGGCAGACCTGTTGCGTCGCGCCCACATCGATTCCTCAGAAATCAACGAATCGCTGGCGAATCCGCTGCACGCGGACCGGGTTGTCGCCTGTCAGGGCGTCCTTTGTTCGCTCGCTCGGCTACTTGTCGCTCTTTCTACGGAGGCAGACTTGATGAAGAAGTCGCTCGCGACCACGTTTCTCATGCTTGGCGCCATCCTCCTGATGGTCCTTGTCTACGCACGCGGCACCGACGCGCAAGGATCAAGTGAAAGCAGCCAGATCCAGATCGGCATGGACATCGCGCCGGTGCGCCTGGACTTGAAGGGTAAGAACCGGTCCCTGGTCGGACTGGGCAGCTACATCGTCAACGCCCAGGGCGGCTGCAACGATTGCCACACCTGGCGTGCCACGCAGGACCCGCCCAATTTCGGCAGCAACTACGAAGAGGACGGCGACCCTTTCCTTGGTCAGCCGGAGCAGATCTATGCCGAGGGATACCTGGCGGGAGGTCGCCCGTTTGGGCCGTTTACCTCACGCAACCTGACGCCGGACGGCGCCGGCAATCCTGCCAGACTGACGCTCGAGCAATTTATCGAGACCCTCCGCACCGGAGTGGACAGCAAGAATCGTCATCCCATGATTTCGCCGCTTCTGCAGGTCATGCCGTGGCCGGTGTACTCACACATGACCGACCGCGATCTGAAGGCGGTGTACGAGTTCCTGCGATCCATTCCCTGCGTCGGCAACGCCGCGCGCTGCACTTCATAGTCGACCGCATGCGCGTCGCAGGTGCGCCATCCGACGACGCACCTGCGGCAATTCCGGACCGCCCAAGTTGCGGACGTCCGCCTGGGCGGCCTCCACGAGGCTGTCCGCGACGTGCAGGCCACGCCGTTGATGGCCCGTTCTCTTGCTGACAGATCGGCGCAGCGGCCCATCGCTGTGCAGATGTGCCTGCGGTCTTGTCAAACTGGCTCACATACGCCGGACTGAAACGAAGATGACCTACTCGCGTGCTTCGTTCAAGTGGAAGGAAGGACAGGAACGGGACGCAAAGTGATCTTCCGTGCGCGATACGCGCTCCTGGTGCTTCCGGGCGTTCTAATCCTCGCTGGATGTGGGAACAGTCCCTCCACCCAGGCGTCCGTCTCGGCTGACCGCGGCAACCTGGTAGGCGCGTGGCGCTCGAAGATTGTTTTTCAGAGTGGCCCATTGGCGGAGATGAAGGGCCTCGAGTTCCTGTACGCCTACAACGCGGGTGGCACCATGACCGAGTCGTCCAACTACGACGAGGCGGCCAATTCCTCCCCCCAGCCTACGGCGTGTGGAAGCCGACCGGCCCCCGAACATTTGAAACGAAGTACGTGTTCTACACCACGAGAGCGCCAGAGCCTGGGGATGGTGCAGCGCCTGGTAGCGATTGGTGGCCAGCCGGGCACGGCGTCCTCACCGAGGACATCACGCTGTCCGACGATGGCCAGACGTATACGTCAGCGATCAAGCTGGCCACGTTCGACAGGGCGGGCATGTCAGTCGCCGGAGACGGCAAGGGCACGGGAGCCGGCACCCGGATCGTGTTCTAGGCGTCGGGCCATGGACCCATCGTCCGGGCTCCGGCCCGCCTGTGACTGCGCCTGGACGTGGATCAACGGTCCATAGGACGGCTCGAAGGCTATGTCAGGAAGGAGTTGCGGGTCAGAGGTCGGCGTTCAGCTGTCCACTTGTGAACAGACAGCTCCCTGACGCTCTGCTACCGTCAGCCGCCTTTTGTCCAGCAGGATTGCGCGAGGGGCGCTGGGAGTTCTGGCGCATTTGTTCGAGGAAGCCGTCACCCATTCAATCAACGGAGGACAGGTCACATGAAACGCCTTGCGATCATCGCTCTGATGCTCAATGTCGGCGTCGCAGCCACCTACGCGCAACAGCATGGTGCAAAGACCGCGCTGTCGGGCACTGCTGCTGCCAGCACGATCGACTTGGGTACCGGCACACCCACCACTGAATACAATCTGGAGGGAAACAGCAGCCTGGGCTCGTTCACGTTTCGCACGGTAAGCAGTAGCGCAGCGCCGTCACAGGCGCCCAGCAGTTGCTCGGGCGGAAACAAGCTCTATATCCCGATTGCGGCCGGCATGGGCGTGCTGCGGAGTTCCGATGGAAGTCTGTTGCGGCTGCGTCTCACCGGAGGAAGCGATTGCGTCGACTTCAATGCCGGCCACGCTCTCTGTATCAGGATGTACGAGGTGGTCGGTGGAACGGGGCGCTTCCAGAACGCGGCTGAAGATGGCGGCAAGGTGACCTTGACCATGACGGTGGCGCCGGTCGTACCGGGTGAGTTGGTCTTCTTTGCCGTGACCGGCGAGATGACCGGCATCGTCTCCGAGTAGGCAGCGCGTTCGGATTACACAGCGCTCCAATCGCCATCGACGAGTCCGCGCCGCTTCTGGTTCTATACGCGTATGAACGCCGCGATCGCCGGATCGCGGCGCAGTGCCTCGAGATCGGTCGCGGCGGGAAGCTGCGGCCGGTCGCGTGCGGCGTTGACCATGCACAAAAAGCCGAACGGCGCGTCCTCGGGCGCGCGGAACTGGTGCCACGTCAGCGCCGGGATGTGCACGAGGTCGTGCTCGCGCACATCGTAGACGCGGTCACCGACCAGCACCCGACCCGCCCCACGTTGAATCATCACCGCATGGGCATGCTCGTGCCGCTCCAGGGTCGAGTATCCGCCCGGCTCCATCTCGAAATAGCGAAGCTCGCAGGCGAGCGCCGAATCCTGGAACAGCAGCTGGCGGGTGATGCCACGGAATGACGACGTGCCCTCGGCCTTGTAGGGTGTTTCGTCCACGCCGGTCCACCGGCTGTCGGTCGTCTGCGGTCGAATCGGCTCAATCGCCATCATGTCCTCCCGAGGCCACGGCGGTCGCGAATGCCCGAGACCGCTCCAGCAGGTCGTCGGCGACGAGCAGCGAGCCCCCGATGAGCAGCATCACGTCGCGGCCGTAGAAGCGTTTCAACTCGGGGACACGCTCGACCGTCATGCCTCCGGCAGGGACAGGCAGCGCGGGCGGCATCGCATGAAGCGGGCCGCGCATCGCGTCGGCGAGATCGCGGCACAGCGCCTCGGAGTATGAGAAGCGCCCCCCGTAGTTCGGATAGATGATCGCATCCGCGCCGAGCATCCGAAAGATCGTGCCGAGCAGGAGATTCGGGGCCACACGCGTCGCCCCCGCGTACGCGGGATGCGCGAGCACCGGCACATCGAGGTGCTCGCGTACGAGCTCATGGAACACCGGCATGCCTATCAGCGTCGGCGCGAGCAGCACGATGCCGATCCCCTCCTCGCGAACGATCTTCGCCCGCTCGATCAGGGCCCTCGGGCCACCGACCAGGCTGGGGGCGTAAAGCACGCGCCGGCCCGTCTCGCGCGAGACGCGTTCGATCGCACGCTGACACACACGCGCGCGCTCCGCGAACGGCGAGTAGGACTGGTCGGCGAGCCCATGGTCGTCCTTGATGATGTCGATCCCGCCACGCGCGAACGTCGCGCAGAGCTCCGCGAGTTGGGCGGGCGCCAGGCCCTGCGGCTTGAGCGCGGCGCAGGTCAGCGGTCGGTCGCTGACCCCAAGCAGCGCGCGCAGGCCCGCGACACCGTGGCGCGGGCCTCCGAACCGCACGGCAAGCGCGTCCGGGAAGGTCGCGTCGACGAGCTCGACATGTGGGTGGAGCGAGCTGTTGCCAAAGAGCATGTTCACGGTTTGCGCCACGTCGCCACCCGCCGTGACCTCGGCCAGTCCGATGTGGACGTCGAACAGGTCGGGCGCGCGCTCGGTCACGGCGCCGACGCGCCCCACGACCTCGGAGGCGACGTAGGCGTCACGCACCGCGTCCGCCGGTACCTCGACGCTCTGCTCCAGCGCGATGGCCTGCGCGATACTCCCAATCTCGGCTCTCGGGGCGCGAATACGGTAGACAGCTTCGATGCGGGACATAGCGACGTGGAGTGTCAAGTATAGGGGCAGGCCTGGCGTAATCCGCTGCCGAACCGGCGCTCGTGCACGATGCTGAATACGCATCCTGCATCGCAAGTGGCACATCGCAGATGTGGAAGACGCTCGTGACTGTGCCATCTTCCAGCGGCCACTTCACATGTGGGCCGGCCTTTTCAGCGGCCGCGAGATCCTGAGCTGCAGCCCGCACGAACATGCAGCCACGCCCTGGCGCTCGCCCCGGTGTGAACACCGCGTTCGGACGCTGCCTGGCCATCAGGCTCCCACACCTGTTTGCCCACGGCAGCCTGCGAACGCGTGTCCTGTCGGGGGGCGGGGTTGTCCACCGGCCCTGGTCTTTCCCCCACGGATCTCGTAGCGGAAGCGTCCGGATGGACTCAGCGGAAAGCGGCTGCGTTCCGGCCGATTTAAGCGTATTGTCGCAGCGAAATGCTGAGGGCCGAAACAAGGAGGACGACATCATGCAGGAAGCAGAGAACACCAAAGTCGTGCAGGACGCGTATGCCGCATTCGGCCGGAACGACATTCCGACCCTCATGACCCATGTCGCCGACGACATCGTCTGGGTCGGCGTCTACGGCACCGCGTCGCACGTGCCCACGTCAGGAGAGCGGCGGGGGAAGGCTGCGGTCGACGAGTTTTTCAAACAGGTTGCTGAGCACGTGCACTTCAACGAGTTCGAGCCGAAAGAGTTCCTCGCCGCGGCCGACAAAGTCGTGGTGCTGGGCCACTACGCCGCGACGACGCCCGTGAAGAAGAGCTTCAAGTCTGATTTCGCGATGGTGTTCACGCTCCGGAACGGCAAGGTGATCCGCTTCCAGGAATTCTGCAACAGCGCGGCGATCAACGACGCGTACACGCCGGATTCGGCAGCCACGTAAGCGAACACGCGCGAGGTGGGTCCAGGACGCGGGCCACCGTCCGGACGACGCACTCATGCGACGGCGGGACTGTCGCTACTCAGTCCACGAGTGTGACGTCTACGCAGCCGCCGCCGCGGAGTGCGGCCGCGCAGGCGGGAAGGTCAGCCTCATTGGGGAACGTGAACTCGGGCGCTGGCGTTCCTGCGGTGTCCCAGAACGTCAGCCCCGCGCCGTTCGCTCCGGTGAGGAGCCACAGGGCCTGGCCGCTCTGAACCTCGGTCGCATAGCCCACGCCGGCAGGGATATTCGCGCAGTCGCCAGACGTGAGGACATGCGCCGTTCCGTCGAGCGTGAGCTGCAGCACGCCTTCCACCACGTAGAGCATGACGTGCGTGTCGCGGTGCCGAACGGGCGGCATCTGGGCGCCGCGTCCGGCCTCGATCGTCCGCATATCAAGCCGGTTGTCGCTGACGTCTCGAGTGAGGACCGTCGTCGACAGGTGCCCGTTCAGAATCGATCGAATCCCATGACCGGCCTGAAGCACGTACGACGAAGCCGTGCTGGGGATGACCCGATCGGTCGCGTCTCCATTCGACACGTCCGCGAAGGTGGCCTGCTCCGCGCGCATGACGCGATACACCGCCATGCTCCGGCCCAGGCGCGAGAAGTCGAAGGGGTGATTCGCCGCGGGTAATCCGGGATGTGACCATTCCTCGCCCGCCTCCCTGAAGAAACCTTCCCACCCGCCAGGGGCCACCACGCCAAAGAACTGCGTGCGCGGCGCGACCGATTGGTAGGAATGCACGTCCTCGGGCTTGACGTAGGCGAAGTCGCCCGGGGTGAGGACGCGCGATTCGGACTGATACCAAATCCGCAGACGACCGCGAGTGCAGAACCACGTGTCGTGTTCCCTGGCGTGATAGTGCAAGGGAATCGGCTGCCGATCCTGCGTGGCATCGCAGACGACCGCCCCGAATCCACCTGCGGTGTCCTCCGTGCCCGCGAGCAGCCGGATCAACTGACCTGCGACGTACAAGCATCGGCCGTCCCCGGCCCTCAGGACGTAGGGAACGGTCTTTCCGGGCGCCGTCGCCGGCGTGCGGGTGTCCAGCATGTCCTCATCCTCACGCGTATAGGTATCAGAGAAACGGAATCGCGAGCTGAGCGGCCTTGCAGTCGTCCGTTTTCGGTGGGGCGATGCCCCACTGATCAACGCGACCCTCGGGCCACACCCAATCCTCGGGACCGCCGACACGATAGCTGTCGTCGACCTGCGAGACTTCAGCGGTGTGTTCGATGACGATGCCGAATGGATCGACGAAGTACATGAAGACGTTGTTGCCCGGTCCGTGCCGGCCCGGCCCCCACCCGATCGGGAAACGAGCGTCGCGCATGCGGCCCGACGCCTTCATGACGTCTTCCCAGCACTCGTGGTTGAAGGCCACATGGTTGAGCGTGTCGCAAGTGGCCTTGGCCAGGACAATCGAGTGATGGTCATCGTTCGTCCGCAGGAATGCCATTGCCGCGGATCGGTCCGTCAGGCGGAACCCGAGACCGTTCACGAGAAAGCGGATATCGCGCTCGATATCAGATGTGTTGATGTTGACGTGCGCCAGCCGTCCAGGCCGGCTGCTGTCATCAGCAAGGGTGGCCACGGTCGCGTCGCCCTGGACCACTCGGAAGACGCGCCCCGCCTCATCGCGCATGGAAAGCGCAACACCCCCGCCCTGTTCATCTGAGTGCGCGATGTCCGCCTCAAGTGTCGCCCCGGCGGCGATCATGCGATGGCGCAGGCCAGCCAGGTCGGTCTCACTCGCGGCGCGTAATGTGATCGACACGACCGCGGCTGATGGTCCGCGCTCCAGCCGGAGCACATGACCATCGTTGCCCGTCCCTCGCAGCCACACCACGTCGTCACGACGCGCGGCCTCCACGAGTCCCCAGACCGACGTGTAGAAGACCGCACCGAGGTCAACGTCGGGGATGCGCAACTCGACGCTGCGTAAACCGGTAATCGGGAATGGTGTGCTCATGACAGGATGTGTCGGCCGGTCCGAGCAAGATGGCCCGTCGCAGACAGATCCATCGCCGCGCCCATGCGCACGATCTGTGCTGACACCTTGTGAGCGTCGCTTTCCGCGGCTGCCACGTAGAAATCAGGACGGACGATCACCGCCTCCACCTGCTTCGCGTCGCACCAGGCCTCCAGGTAGCCCTCGGTGTCGTCAAGGTCCCGGCCGAGTCGCAGCTGTTTGCATCCGAGAACCCGCAGCACTTCGGACGCGTCACCTGTGAGCGTAAGGTCCTGACGGGTGAGCAACCGCCAGCCGCGGCCGGTGGCCGAATCGAGCAGAACATGTCCGCCATTCACCAGCGGATTGATGAACCGTTCGCCGCCGTCTGTGGAAATGATGGCTGACGCAATCGGGCCGATCAGGTCTCCCGCGGTTTCGATGTCCTTCATGCGGCGCACCCTTGCGTCACGAGCGGCCGCCTGTGCGGGATCGAGCAGGCAGATGTACCGCCCTGCCTCGATCGCCTTCGCGATCACCTGACGCACCTGCGGCTCGCGTTCCACCTGATACGTGTCCAGCAGGCTCGAGCCCGCCTGGCCGGAGTGCACCAGCGCCAGCTTCCAGGCAAGATTGGCCGCGTCGCGCAGGCCATGACAAAGCCCCTGACCGAAGAACGGAGGCGTCTGGTGCGCGGCGTCACCGGCCAGGAAGCAGCGGTCTTTCATCCAGCTGGTGGCGACCAGACCGTGGAACCGATACGTTGCCGCGCGGATGATGGAATGCGGCGCGTCTCCGATCCAGGGCGCGATCAGCGTGCGGACGACGTCCGGTTCCGCCATTCGGGCGTCCTCTTCGCCGGGCAGGAGCATGAATTCCCAGCGCCGGTGCGTGCCGCGACCGGGCACGATTGTCATCGGCCGCGCGGGATCGCAGAGCATCACCGACACCTTCTGGAGATCGGTGCCAGCACCCACACCAGAGAAGTCGGGGAACACGATCGGTCCTTCGACCTCCGCGTCCACGACCAGCCAGGGTTCCTCGAATCGGAGATCGTCGAGCGGGATCCGGAGGAGGCTGCGGACTGCGCTCCGGCCGCCGTCGGTCCCCAGCACCCAGCGCGTCGCCACCGTACCGCCATCGTCGAGCGAGAGTCTGACGTCGTTAGAACGCTGCTCGAGTCCCACTACCTCGACACCGAGACGGAGGGTGACATTGGGATAACGATGCAGACCGGTGCGGAGCGCCTCTTCCAGTTCTGGCTGGAAGAAGAAGTAGTCGCTGGCATACCCGAAAGGCCTTGGAGTGCCGGCACTCGTCAGCTGCCGGATGACTCCGCGGTCGGCGCCGATGTGCAGATGGCCATCCGCCGCTCGCAGCCGGTCAGCGAGCGGCTCGAGGAGCTCGACGTCGGCCAGTAGCCGCATCACTTCGTGATCGACATGGATCGCCCTCGGGAGCGAATACGGCGACTGTTCGCGCTCGAGGACCAGCGTCTTCAGCCCGGCCCGCCCGAACAGATTCGCGGCATAGGCGCCGACCGGCCCACAGCCGACAATGACGAGATCAAAGCCGCCGCTCATGCGGGAAGCGCCAGGGTCTGACGCAGGAACTCCACCAAGGCCGGCGCGACCCGCACCGAGTGACCCTCCTCTGCGTCCGGGTCCTGCTCTGAGAACCACAAGTGTGCCGCGTCCGGCAGCTCCATAACTGTGACGGGATAGCGCGCCTGGCGAAGGGCTCGCGCGAACGACGCGGACTGCTCAGGCGCGACGTCCTGATCGCGACGGCCCCACGCGAGAAAGATCGGCAATGCGCGATCGTACGTGATCTGTCGCAGCGGAGATCCATCGTGAAAACGCTGCGGGTCGTCGAACGGCGTGCAGCCGATCATGCGTTCGGTCTTGTCCACACCCGGACCAGTATTGCGCGGCAGGTCAGCCTGCCAATGCGACATCAGGTCGTAGACCCCGTAAATGCCCGCAAATGCGCGCGGCCGCGGTGCGTCGAAGGCGTCGGACAACGTCACGAGCGCGCCGAGATGAGCGCCAGCGGAGACGCCGAGCAGCGCAACGCGACTCGGATCAACCCCATGTGCGGCGCCTTCAGCGTGGAAGTAGGCGAGCGCAGTGGCGATGTCCTTCGCGTTGCCCGGGAAGGCCGGCCCGTCTGTTGCCCGACGGTAGTCAACGCTCGCGACGGCGAAGCCGCGCTTGGCGAGGTATCTGCCCCATGGGGCGAGTGAAGCACGATCGCCTCGGATCCAGCCGCCACCTGACGCCGCGAGCACCAGCGGGTGCGGAGGGGGACGTGACGGGAGGTAGAGGTCCGCCAGGAGCGGCGTCGCGTCCGTGCCACCAAACCGCAGCGTCCTCTCCACAGGCCATCTCCTGTCCACGCCCGCAACACCGCGGCCACGCGCTAATCACCCCCCCACCGCGGGGGACCACGTTGCCTGCTGGAACAGTATCGTTCTTGGAGCGCCCAGGTCGGGAGGGAATGCAGCTCAGTCGGCCCGCGGAGGTCCGGACGAAATCGTTACGCGCAACTCGCAATCTATGGCAAGCGACTCGCATCCTCTCACGGTCATGCACCATCACGTGGCGCGAAGCGGCGCCGAGCGGACACTTGGTGAGATTCGGGACGCCCGGATCGCCAACGGCATCGAGCTCGAGCAGGTGGCTGTCCGCAGCCGGATTCCGCTCGGCGCTGGTCGAGGCACTCGAGCGCGGTGAGTTGTCCCGCTGGCCCCGCGCGCTATACGGCCGAACGCAGCTGGTGCGCTATGCCCGCGCGGCGGGCCTCGACCCTGACTGGGTCGTCAATGCCGTCATGCCGTTGCTGGAGGAGCCTGCCTCCGCTGACGCGCTTCCGGAACCTGAGCCCGCCTCCGGCTCCGATGGCCGCATAGCGATCATCGCGTCAACGTTCGACAAGGACGAGGAACTGTTTGCCCCAGAGGACGGCGGACCGCAGACCGCTGCGCCGGCCGGTCAGCGGGCGACTGTCACGTGGCCCAGTGTTGCGCGCACACCTCAAGGTCCATCGTCTGTATCTGTCACTGCCGCTGTGCAACCCAGCGTGTCGGCACGGCCGCTGCTCGCGCCACGGCCGCGGCGGAGTTTACAAACGAGAGCGAATGGGCCGCTTCGTGGCCGATCCTCCCGGACGACAGTCACCGCGCTGGCAATCGGCGCGGCGCTGCTCTGCGGCGCGGCGCTCTGGTCGTATACGCCACGACCGTACCGGACGACGTCCACGCCCGCCGAACACCCGGAGGCTGCGACTTCCGCCACGACCGTGCGCATCGAGCACCCGGCGATCGCGACGTCCGGGGCTGCGCCCGCGGCCCCGGCAACGCTGCCGCAGTCTCCGCCTCGCGTGGAACCTCCGGCGCAAGGCATCGTGAGCTCGGATCGACTGACAGCCCTGGGTCATGCCGCTGCGAAGACCGCTCTTCCATCCAAGCCGCCGGCTCAGCCGCCCGCTCAAACCGGTGCTCCCGTCGCCACAGCGGAGGCGGCCCCGGCTCCGTCGCGGGCACCCAGCCCGGATGAGCGCGCGACGGCCGCGGACAGCCCCGCCGAGCCTGCCGCGACGAGCGAACCACCGACGCGGTTGACAGCCGCACATCCCGCCGAGGGCCTTGGCGGCGATGGCGTCATGTACTCGCCGGCGTTCTCGCCGACCGGTGAAGCGATTTATTTCCAGCGCGAATCAGGTCGAGGTAGCGCGTTGATGCGCGCGGATACGGACGACGGCGGACGCGTCGTTCGAGTGGCGCCGGTGCTGGACGACGGCGCGCGCAACTTCCATGTGCGACCGTCGCCCGGCGGCGAGTGGATCGCGTTCGACTCGGATCGTGACGGAAAGCGGGCGGTGTATGTCGCCAGACCCGACGGACGCGAATCTCGGAAGGTGAGCGGGGTTGGTTATGCGGCCGTGCCCAGCTGGTCGCCTGACGGCCGTCGTCTCGTGTTCGTGAGGGCGGAGCCGGATCAGCCGCAGGTATGGAACCTGTGGCAGCTCACGCTCACGTCTGGCGATCTGCGACGGCTGACGTCGTACCGCGTCGGCCAGCCGTGGGGAGCCTCGTGGTTCCCGGACGGGCGAAGGATTGCCTACAGTCACGAAACGGCGCTCGTCATCCTCGACTTGGAAAACGGGCTGCGACAGGTGTACGAGAGCCCGCGCGCCGCCCGCCTCGTGCGGACACCGGCAGTGTCGCCCTCCGGCAATGAGATCTTGTTCCAGGTGTTCCGTGATGGAGTCTGGCTGCTCGACGTCAATTCCGGCGCTATGCATCGGGTGCTGGACGACGCCTCGGCTGAGGAGTACGCGTGGTCTCCCAATGGTAAGCAGGTGGCCTATCACAGCCGTCGTGCCGGTCGATGGGGCCTGTGGGTTGCGGCTGTGGATTGAAGCTCACCACATCACCACGTGACCGTCGGCGATCGCGCGATGCTCGCCTCGATTCCATAACGCTGCGGCGGCAGCGCGTGGAGTCGAGCGGCCGTGCTTCCAGGTCTGCAACATCTCCAGCCGGGCGCGAGTCATCGCCATACGCCGTAGGTTGCGACATCGGCTCATCCTCTCGCGGTCGATACCGCGTCTCATCGAATCCTCCTGACGGCCCGTTCACGAGAGTCGGCGCACGCTTTGCTGCCTGTGTCTGTGACGGCTCCGCGCGTGCCATGTGGCACGCGTGGCACTCACAGTCTTCCAAGAGGGTGCACGCATATGGACTCAGAGACGCAATTCGGCAACAACACACGGGACGCAGCCAGCTCCGGAGAGGGCGGCCATCACGCGTCAGGAGAAAGCCGGCAGTCACTGGCCGACCAGCTTCGTGAGCAGGCCTCGAGCCGTCTCGCCGGGCAGAAGGACCGGGCTGTTCAAGGACTGACGTCACTTGCCGACGCGGCCCGCCAGACCAGCCAGCAGCTGCGAGACAAGGATCAGAGCGGAGTCGCGACCTACCTCGAGAGCGCGGCGGATCAGGTGGTTCGATTCTCGGAGCGCATGCGCGACAAGGACCTGGGCGAAATCGTCGACGACGTCGAGCGCTTCGCTCATCGTCAGCCGGCGGTGTTTCTGGGGGTGAGTTTCGGGATCGGGCTCCTCGGCGCGCGCTTCTTGAAGAGCTCCCGGTCGACAGATCGCGGGACCGGTCAGCCGAACGCGGCGTGGCGCGGCCGCTACCCGATGGCGTCCTCGGCCGCGACCGCCGGTTATAGCGGCAATCCCAGTCCCACGCCGCGCATGGCCATCACGCCACCGCCTTCGCCCGTCGTCCGGACGGCTGATCAGCGGGACACGCCCGCTCCGCGTTTCGGCAATACGACTCGACTGTCGGAGTCCGACGATGCGGTGGGCGCCGCGTCGGGTGACGTTCGTCGCGGAACGTCCGGGCCGCGCACGGCTCGACGCTCCCGCTCGGAGCAATAACCGATGACCGCGCACAAAGATGAACGGTCGCTCGGAGAGCTCTTCGCGGAGCTCTCTCGAGAGACCGCGGCACTGGTCCGCCAAGAGGTCGCGCTGGCCAAGACCGAGCTGACTGAAAAAGCCGCTCGGCTCGGTCGCAGTGCGGCCATGGTCGGCGTGGGCGGCGCGCTCGGCCATGCCGGTCTCCTGACCCTCATTGCCGCGCTGGTCATCATTCTGGCCAGCGCCGGCCTGCCGCTGTGGGCCTCGGCTCTTCTGGTCGGCGTCGTGCTGCTCGTCATCAGCTACGTGCTCACTCAACGGGGCATCAGCGGCTTCAAAGGCGAGCAGCTGAAGCCGGCCGAAACCATCGACACACTCAAGGAGAACGCACAATGGGCGAAAGGCCAGCTGAAATGAACGTCCCCACCACGCCCGGCGACGAAGCGACAGTTCGAGCCTCGGCGGTGGAGACGGGCGCGGAGCTGGAGCCGACGCCCGCCGACAATCCCGAGCAAATCCGCATGCAGATCGAGCAGACCCGGGACGATATGTCCGAGACGATCGATGCGATTCAGGAACGACTCAGTCCCCGGAACCTCGTGGAGCAGGCAAAGGATAGCGTCCGCGAGGCCACCGTCGGAAAGGTGAAAGAGATGGCTCATAACGTCAGTGATACGGCTTCCGGTGTGGCCGATTCGACCATGGAAGCGGCCGGAGATATCGCCGAGCGCGTGAAGGACAATCCGTGGCCGGCGGTGGCCGTCGGCCTGGGCGCGGCGTGGTTGTTGATGCGCAACGGTAGCAGCACCCCATCGCGGCGGTACGCGACACGGACCACGAACTGGGAGGCGCAGGGCCGGACGGGCCAGCGCGCCGACGGCGGGGTGATCGAGGTCGTTCGCGACAACCCGATCCCCGCGGCGATGGCCGGGTTGGGCGTGGGCATGCTGGTGATGCGCGCGCGCGAGCAGTCACGGCCGTCGCGTCGCATGGTTGGAGGCGCAAGCTGGCGACGACCCGCGGACGGGACGACTGCCTACCCGGGCGGGTATCGCCAGACGTCGGGGTATCAGGGAACCACCGGCGATCAGTTGTCGGGCTCGTTCGATCGCGCCAAGGACACCGTTTCCGATGCCGCGGAACGCGCCCAGAAGGTCGCCGGCGAGTCATATGAGGCTGCTCAGCAGAAGGTGAGTGAGTTCTCGACGCAGGCGCGCGAGTACTCGGAGGCGATGCTCGACCGGAACCCGCTCCTGCTCGGGGCGGCGGCGCTGATCGCCGGCGCGGCCGTCGGGCTCTCGATCCCGGAGACGGAATCGGAGAACCAGTTCATGGGCGAAGCGCGGGAGCAGCTCGTCGAGCGTGCGCAGGAAGCGGCGCACCAAGCCGTCGAGAAAGTGAAGGACGTCGCCGGAGAAGCGGCGCAGAACATCGGACAGTAGTAATCGTCGGCCGGACGTGCTCAGCACGTCCGGCCCTCCATCTCTGCATCGCAGGGCTTCTAATCATCGACCCGATCATCGGGAAGAACCCTCACTCCGCCGGGAGAGTGCCGCGGTGCACGCGTGCACACACGAGGAAGCACGCATCACCCCCGCGGAAGCCGGGCACACCTTTTCCGCGCGCCCGCCGTCGTTCGAGGCGGTTCGCGCCTGGCAGTCCGTTTGCGATTGCCGGGGCATGTTCACCGCTCGAACCCGCACCCGCTCGTGTCCGGTGTGTCAGGCCAGCGCCACGGAATACAGCAGCGGAGAGCTTCCGGGACGAACCATGGTTTGCTCCGGAGGATGTGGGACGTACACCATCGCGACCCGGTTCTTCACCGAGTTGCGCGCCGCATGGGCCGGCTCGGGAGCGCTGGCCGGCGAGCTCGGCAACCTGTCTCGGGCGTTGCAGAATGAAGCGATTTGCGAGCTGCTGAATGTGAAGGGCGTGCTGGCAGACCTGCGCGAGTTCGTCGCGTGCGAGCGCGCCGAGCACGAAGAGGCGGCGCCGGACGCACCGGGCTCGCCACTCAACTGACGTCGGGCAGCGTCAACCGGGGATCACTGAGGTGAGCACGCGACCGAGCCACCTGCACCTGTGCTAGTCCGCGCCGTCATCGATCGGCGGGCCGCCCATCGCGTGGTGAGCACGGCGGGTGAGTTGGCGGCAAGCGCCACTACCCGGCCGTTGTAGCGGACGCCTCCGACCGTGGCCCTCGCGCCGAGCGCGACCCAGGCGCAGAGTCCGCGCTCCAACATCCACAGCGGTGCGGCGACGGATGCGAGCCACGGAAACACGTCACGTCCACCATCTCGCCATCGGCCGACCTCTGCGATCAGCACGGGCATCAGCAGAAACGCACTCGCTGCGGCCCTGCGACGCCGCGTCGATAGCAGCGCGCCGAGGGTCGGCATGACCGCCAACGCCGTGGCCAGACGCCACGGACGCGCGAACTCGTCGTACGCCTGGCGGACCCGCTGATTCCAGAAGTGTCGTGTCGACGGCGGCAGGCGGCGGACCATCAGATCGTACCGGCAACGCGCCCGGCCTCCGCCGGTCTCGACGGTGCGTACGAGCTCCAGGTTCTCGAACAGAGCGTTGCCATCGTAGCCCTCCGGCATCAGCGCCGAGCGGCGCACGGCGAGCGTGCCCGGCCAATCGCCTCCGGTCGTCCGGTTGATGAGCGTCCTTGCGGTGTCGAGGAGCGCATGCCAGGGGAGGGGATCGAAATAGTTCTGCGGCCTGACGACATCGGCGTCGTCCAGGCTCGCGACGATCGACGCCAGCGCGGTCGTCGAGTACCGCACGTCGTCGTCGGCAATGACAATGCGATCGTGCGCGGCAGCGCGTAAGCCGGTCAGCACGCCGCGCACCTTGCCGTTGGCCAACGCGTCGAGATCGGTGTCGGGGCGGACGTGCCGAACCCGTCGATCACGACACTCGTTGATGGCTGCGAACACCGGCGGCGGCGACCCATCCACGAGCACCACTTCGACGTGGTCGGTCAGCGCATTCACGTATCGAAGGAACTCGTCGGGCGGCTCACGCTCCGAGCGGAAGGGCAGCACGTACGAGACCGGCAGCACGGCGCTCGACGGTGCAGATCACGTGCCGTGGCACCCCTGTTGCACCAGCGGCATCGGCGCGCGTTCGTGATGGTACTGCAGGGAACAGCGAATCGTGAGAAGGCTGGTGAACGGCTCGACTTGGTAGCGTGGAGCCGGCTTGCGGAGCAGGCCGCGGCGCGCTTCGGGACCCCGTGCTACCTGTCGCGCTGGCTCCCCGTCGAGCGCATGGTGGAAACACAAGAGCGATCGATCGGCGTCTTGCCGGTCCGCTCATGGCTCTCGTTCAAGACGCACCCGGTTCCCCAACTTGCGCGCGAATGGATCCGGTCGGGACGCGGTGTCGAGGTGGTCAGCGAAACGGAGTTCGTCGCGGTGCGCGGGCTCGACTGTCCGACGGCGCAGCTGCTGGTGAACGGGGTCGCGAAGCACAGCTGGCTTGGGCGCTATCTCGCACCAGGTCTTCAGGTGCACTTCGACTCGCTGCGCGAAACGATCGAGCTCCTCCCCCAAGCTGTCGAGCAGGGATGGCGCGTCGGGCTCCGCTGTCATGTCCCGGCGGAACGGGATGCGAGGGATACACGGTACGGCGGCCAGTTCGGGATGAACGAGGCCGACATCATGGAAGCCCAACGCTACCTCCAGAGCGCAGGGCTTGCGGTCGAGGGGCTGCACTTCCATCTGGGGCAGATCGCTCGCCATCCCACGGCATATCAGCAGTCCGTCGCGTACGTGGTGTCGTTGTGCGAGCGGCTCGGACTCACGCCGCGCTATCTCGATTGCGGCGGCGGCATCCACCACGCATCCAGCCCCTCTGCTGCATTCGACGATCTGTCATCCGCCCTGGACCGCGCTGCCCGTCAGCTCCCCGCGTTACGTGAGCTGTGGATCGAGAACGGCGCGTACATCACCGGCGGTTCGGCCGCCCTGGTGGTCCGCGTGCTGGACACCAAGGATCGTCCCGAGGGCCGCTATCTGATCTGCGACGGGGGGCGAACCAATCACGCGCTCGACGCGGACAACGGACTCCACCACATGCTGGCACTTCCAACACGGACCGGGCGGCTGGTCGAGACCACGGTCTGCGGACCGACCTGCATGACCGATGACCGGCTGGGCCGCGTGACATGGCCCGCCGGGATCGCTCCGGGCGATTTGGTGGTGTGGCTCGACGCGGGGGCGTATCACCTGCCTTGGGAGACCCGGTTCTCGCACGGCCTCGCTGCCGTCGTCTGGGCGGATGCGTTGGAACATCTGACCCTGGCTCGACCGCGAGAGACGGCCGGGCAATGGAGCAGCGGGTGGACAACCAGGACAGCCTGACCCGTCACCCGGCGGCGTCCGCGACAGGGAATTTCTGCCGCGTGGACGGGGGTGTGCTGTCGCACCCGTTCGATGATGACCCCCCGTCACCACTCACGCGCTTCGTGCACGAGTCGTTTCGCGCGCTGGCGTTGAACGAACGATTCTCGTGTGTGGGCGGACGCACGGCGATCCGCCGCGAGGCGTATCGGTTCGGCCTGTACGATCGGCTCGGGAGTCAAGCATCGTCGGACGCCGTTGGGAGCGATTTGACGCGGTTCATCGCCGATCCCGAACTGCGCGATCAGCCGCTGACCGCGTTCGTGGCGAGCTTCGTGGATCCGGTGCCGTCCGACGAAGCGCACTTCGAGGCGCTCCTCTGGTCGACGCTGCAACAGCTGGCCGATCACGACAGCCGTCCGTGGGCGGCGGGTTACGATGACGATCCGGCGGATCCACGGTTCGCCTTCAGCTTCGCCGGGACGTCGTTCTTCATCGTCGGGCTGCACGCCCACAGCTCACGCCTGTCGCGCCGCTTCGCCTTTCCGACGCTCGTGTTCAATCCGCACGATCAGTTCGATCGGCTCAGAGCCGACGGTAAGTACGGCCGCTTCCGGGATGTCATCCGCGCCCGCGACATCGCCCTGCAAGGGTCGTTGAACCCGATGGTCAGGGACTTCGGCGCGGCGTCCGAGGCGCCCCAGTATTCCGGCCGTGCCGTTAGCGACACCTGGCAGTGCCCGTTCCATCGCCACGCGCGACTGCGCGATACTGAATCGGACGAGTGACGCGATGCGTTTGAGCCCGCAGACCGGCACGGCGTTCGAGCTCGCGGCGGGCGACGTCCTCCGGGTCATCGATCCGGAAGGTGAGCAGGTCGCGGATCTCGTGGCGTTCACACGCGAGTCGGCGCCGGCGTGGCTCTCGTCCGGACGCACGTTCGACTACAACGACACGCTGTACCTGACGACCGGGCACGTCCTCTATTCGCACCGCAGCCGGGCGATGCTGACGATCACCGCCGACACCGTGGGCCGGCACGACTTCCTCTACACGCCGTGCAGCCCGGAAACCTTCACCCTGTTGTACGACCACAAGGGGCATCACCCGAGCTGTCTCGAGAATCTGGTCACCAATCTGGCGCCGTACGGGATCCAGCTCGATGGCATCCCTACGACCTTCAACATTTTCATGAACGTCGAAGTCGGCGCGAACGGATCCCTGCGCATCCTGCCGCCACGCTCGCGGCCGGGCGATTACATCGAGTTCCGGGCCGAGACCGACCTGCTGGTCGGCTTGACGGCCTGCTCGGCCGAAAAGTCCAACAACCACCGGCTCAAGCCGATCGACTACGAAATCAGGAGCCAGGGGCGATGAGCCCGGCCCGCGGCGGGGATGCTGCCGCGTACCCGCGGATCGCGCCGGTCCCGCCGGGGACTCCACGACCGTTCTGGTCGATCATGATCCCCGTCTACAACTGCGCGCACTACCTCCGTGCGACCCTGACGAGCGTCCTGTCACAGCTCCCGCTCGAGGAGGAGGTGCAGATCGAGGTGATCGACGATTGTTCGACGCGCGACGACCCGGCGGCAGTGGTGGAGGCCTGCGGCCAGGGCCGAGTGTCCTATTTCCGGCAACCTGCCAACGTCGGGCCCCAGGCCAACTTCACGACGTGCATCCAGCGCGCGCGTGGTGAGTGGGTGCACATCCTGCACGGCGATGACATGGTGGCTCAAGGGTTCTATCGAACTCTCCAGCGGGCCGCCCGAGAGCACCCGGAGATCGGGGCCGCGTTCTGCCGTTCCATGAACGTGGACGCGGCCGGTACGCTGGTCGACTTTTCCGAGCTCGAGTCGGAGCAGCCCGGGGTTCAGGAGAATCTGATCGGCCGGCTGGCAATTGACAACCGCATCCGGTTTCCGACCATCGCCGTGAAGCGCGATAGCTACGAGCGCCTCGGCGGCTTTCATCCGGCGCTGTTCCACTCAGCCGACTGGGATATGTGGAAGCGCATCGCGATCGCCGTCCCCGTGTGGTACGAGCCGGCGCCGCTGGCGGTGTACCGGCTCCACGATCAGTCGGATACGTCCAGCCTGATGCAGACCGGCGCCAACATCGCCGACGCGCGTCACGCGATCGAGATCGCCCAGACCTACCTGCCGGCGGCCGAACGGGACGCGCTCACGCGCGGAGCCCGTCGCTACCACGCTCTCTACGCCATCGAGCTGGCGGAGGAGATGATCGAACGCGGCTCGTGGCGAAGCGCCGCCGCGCAGGTCCGCGAAGGCCTTCGTTGCTGGCCGTCGCTACGGATGGCCGGGGCCGTGGCGCACCTCGTCGTCCCGGCCGTTCGACGCCTGACCACACGCGCGCACGCGGTTCCATCGGCCTGATCACGGCAGTCTTCTGCGCCAGGCCTGACGGATCCGGAAACTGGTCTCTCTGTTAGCCGGGTTGGCTGACCTACGAGTCGAGGACCTGCACGTCCGTGGCGCGAACGTGAATGCTGTCTTGCGCGAAACGCTCTCTCAGCACGCCGGCATACGTGCGCCACCACGCGGTGTCGAATGTCTCGGTCAAGACCTCGACCATCACGACCCGATCCTGTTCCACGTGTCCGTCCGGCGACGTCCACACACCGGAGGCCGGCGACTGCACGTAAGCCGTGATCCCACCGAAGCGTTCCAGCAACTCGTCGTGCGTCTGGCGGAGAAGGTCCCCCACGGGCGTGCCGCCGTGGTCGACGCGGGTCGGCAGGAGGAGCTGGATCAGGACCACACCTATCTCCGTCGTGCCGCCCTCAGCGGGGCACTGGTTCTGACGGTGCGATGGGTAGCCAGAGGGTGAAACGTGAGCCTCGCCCTTCCTCGCTGTCGGCCACGAGATCGCCACCCATCATCCGGGCGAGCTGCCGGCTGATCGAGAGGCCCAGACCGGTCCCGTGCCGCTGGTCTTCGACCGCCGATTGCTGGAACGGCTCGAAGATCGCCTGCACACGGTCGGGCGGAATGCCGCGGCCGGTGTCTTCGACACGGGCGTAGACCCACGGCCCGTTGCCTTCGAGCACCGCCCCGCTGACGCTGTCGGCGGTGCCGCCACTGATCGTGATCAGGCCGCCGTCGTCGGTGAACTTGATGGCGTTCGTCAGCAGGTTCACGAGAATCTGACGCACGCGTCCCTGATCGCCCCAGTAGGGCAGGTCCGCGGGCCCGCCCGATACCGCGTTCTTGATCGTCAGCTTGCCGGCGCCGGCCAGAGTCTCGATGCTGGCGAGGGCTTCCTCGACGACCACGCCCAAGCGGCTCGCGGCCGGGGAAAATGCCATCTGCCCTGACTCGCTCCGCGACATCTCCAGCACGTCGTCGACGATGGCGAGGAGGTGACGGCCGTTGCGCTGCAGGCGTTCGATGTGGGGGCGTGCGGGATCGCCTTCGCTCGACCCGGCCGCGAGAAGGGCGATCGACCCGAGGATGGCGTTCAGTGGTGTGCGTAGTTCGTGACTGAGGTTGGCGACCATGCGCTTCGTGCTATCCGGCTGGGCTGCGAGCGGGGCTGGCCGCTCCTGGAGGAGCGCGGCTTCAACCGCGCGCCGTGCCGAGAAGTCTCGAGTCACCTTCGTGAAGCCAACGAGCGTGCCTTCCGGGTTGCGCAGGGCCGTAAGCGTCACATACGCCCAGAACGTCGAGCCGTCGCGGCGGACGCGATGGCCTTCGCCGTTGTATTCGCCAGTCTCGGCGGCGTTGATGAGATGCTCCTCGGCGGTACCGTCTTCGGCGCCGCCGTCGGGATAGAGGAGGCGCAGGTGCGAGCCCTCGGCTTGCTCCCGGGTCCACCACTTCATCAAGCGTGCGCTTTCACCCCAGCATCGGATGACGCCGTTCACGTCCATTAGAAAGATGGCGTAGTCACGGACGTTGTCGGCGACGAGGGTGTAGAGAAGATCAGCGTTCAGGCCCGGAAGGTCCGGGGCGCACAGCGGCGGCGCCGGGTACACGATGGTCGAGCCCCCTCGTGTATGCGCGGCCTCACGCTCGTGCATTTCACGGCCCGGCGCGCCGGCCGGACCACGCGGAAGCGGCTTCGCGGCGCCGGTCACGTCGGGATCGACGGCTGACTGATGGGGAGATTGAGGATCAGGTCGGGTCAACGCGGTATCGCCTCTGCGGCGCGGCTGCGCTGTCTCGGTTTGGAGCGGCCAGCGTCACGCCCAGCCCGCTCGGTGCGGCGAACGACCATTGTACCTGACTGGTCGGTGGTTCGCTTTCATTCATCAGCCGGCCCGGCAGTTCGGTCGTGGCCGGGCGGCGCGCAGAGATCCAACCTGCCGCCGGCGGATGCGGAGCCAGCACTGCAGGCCACGCTTCGCCGTTGCCTTCCGAGTCGCGACACTGATGCGAACAAATTTGTGGGCCAAGTTGTCGTCGAGCGAGAGTGATACGCGTCCGCGCGTAATGGCCATAGAGTTATGGGCATTCGGTCGCACGCCGCGTAACCCAAGACGAGTGCTCGCTCGTGGTGGAAGACGACACTGTGATGGTGCGGTGCATCGCCGCGACGATCACGGCGCTGTACTAATGGCGGGTGAGTGCGGAGAGATCCATGGAGCATGTGCCGAGCGATTCGCCGCTCGCAGCAGGGTAGCGGGCGCCCATGAGCCTGCTCACGATAGCTGGACTGAATCTGTCCTGCGGCGGACAACAGATCCTGCGGGATGTCGATCTCGAGGTGGAAGAGGGCTCGCGTACCTGCGTGATGGGCCGCAGCGGGATGGGCAAGACCACCCTGCTGAAGTGCATCATGGGGCTATTGCCTGCGACCACAAGCGCGATGACCTTCGACGGAACCGACCTGCGGGCCCTGCCGTCCGACGCGCGGGCCGCGCTCGGCATCGGCTACGTGCCCCAGGGTGGCGAGATGGTTCCGCATCTCACGGTTGACGAAAACCTGCGGGCAGGACTTGAACTCAGCGCGGCTGGACCGCAGGCCGTGCCGCGACTGATCTACGACCTGGTACCGCAACTGGCGCAGATGAAGCGCAGGCGCGGCGAAGAGCTCTCGGCCGGTGAACGCCAGCAGCTCGCGATTGGCCGGGCGCTGGTGTGCGAACCGAAGCTGCTGATCCTGGACGAGCCGACCCACGGGATTCAGCCCGCACTCGTCCACGAGATAGGGACCATCCTGCGCGATCTGAACACCACGCTCGGCGTCACGCTGCTGCTGGTCGACAACAACCTGCCGTTTGCCCGGCGCGTGTCCAGTGACTTCCGCATCCTCGAAGAAGGCCGCATCGTGGCGAATGGACCCATCGAGGGGCTCACGAACGACATCATCGCCGAGCATCTCAGCACCTGACCCACCCGATTGACTCGCGGCGCTTACGTGTTCGGCGTCGGCGCGGAGACGACCGCGCCCACTCCGTCAGCCTTGGGCTAACGTCGACGACACGGCGGGAGCGCTTCTCTCGAGACGATCCCTGGTCTCCAGCAGTGCCTCGATCGCGTCAGCCAGGTGGACTTCGGTGATGTGCGGATCGTTGCGCTCGACGCGCAGGCGGTAGGCCTTCATCAGCACGTCAGCGGCCCGGAACCCTTCGGGCGTTTCGAACTTGTAGCAGGCGAGCTCGACCTTCAGTCCGTTCGGGTCCTGGATGTAGATCGAATCCATGAAACCGCGGTCGCGCTGGAGGAAGGTGATGCCACGTGCCGTCAGGCGTCCGGGAGCCAGCTGAAACGTCGCACGCGAGACGTTGAAGGCCAGGTGCTCGACGCAGCCGATTTCGCGCGGCGCGGGACGGTGGGCGTCCTCTCGAGATTCGTTCGTGAACACGGTGAGCAGGCGGCCGTCGCCGGGATCGAAATAGAGATGATTCTCGTCAGGCTTGCCCAGATTCGGCTGCTCGAAGATGAACGGCATGCCGAGCGCGCCTTCCCAGAAATCGATCGCACTCTGCCGCGTGGAGCCGACGATGGTGATGTGGTGCAGCCCCTGGACTTGGATCTTGTTCGTCACGGCCAGCCCTTTCCCGCGATCGGTACGAGTTCCACCCGGCCCGAAACGCGGTCGACTACAGCGTTGCCAAATCCCGTTCCAGCCGCCCGGCGATAGCCCAGACCGCGTCGGCTTGGGTGTCGGTCACATCGACCCCGAGGCTGGCGATCAAGGCGCCCTGCCGTGCATTGCGAGCGCCGACGATGCACCCGGTGACGCCGGGCGTGCGGAGGAGCACCCCGACGCACAGCTGCGGGCAGCTGAGACCGTTCTGTACCGCGAGCTCGGTGATCTCCCGCACGGCATCGATGTGCCGGGCGAATCGGGGACCGGAGTAATCCTTGTGCGCGCCGCGCGTGTCGTCGGGCGGGAACTTCTTGTCCTTGGTCCACGTGCCGAACAAGAGGCCGCGGAAGAGCGGCGAGTAGGTGATGACACCGACCTCGTGGGCCGCGCACCACGGGATCACCGTCGCCTTCGCCGCCGGCCGCAGAATGCTGAAGGGCGACTGCAGCGTGTGGAGCGGAACGCCGGTGGCGCGCCATGCCTCGAGCTGCTCCACCGTGAAGTTGGACACGCCGATCGCGCGGATCTTGCCGGCCCGCAGCAGCTCTTCGCAGGCCCGCGCCGTCTCCTCGACCGGCTCGGGCGCAGGCCAGTGCAATTGGTACAGGTCGATGCGATCGACGCCAAGCCGCCGCAAGCTCGCGTCGCACTCGCCGAGCACATCGGCGCGGCTGGCGGCGCGCCGATTCACCGAGACGTCGGCGCCCAAGCCGAACTTCGTGAAGATCAGCGGACGCTGCGAGTCGGGAAGCGCCTTGATCGCCCGCCCGACGATGGTCTCCGAGTGGCCGCCGCCGTAGATCGGGGCGGTATCGATCCAATTGACCCCGTGATCCACGGCCGCGTGGATCGCCGCCTCGCTGGCGGCATCGTCCTGCTCGCCCCACATCCACCCGCCGATCGCCCAGGTGCCGAGGCCGATCGTCGAGATCCGGAAACCAGTCGTACCGAACGCGCGTCGCTGCATGACCCGGCGATTATAGCAACCGCAATACAATGCCGGCTTGACGTCCGTCCCCGTCACGGCGCACCGGCCATCGTCATCGGTTCGGCTGGTTGCGCTCGCCAGCCTGGTTGGCACCACCATCGAGTGGTACGACTTCTTCCTGTATGGAACCGCGGCGGCGCTGGTCTTCAACGTCCTGTTCTTTCCGACCTTCTCGCCGCTGAGCGGCACGCTGGCGGCGTTCGGCACCTACGCGGTCGGGTTCGTGGCGCGCCCCGTCGGCGGCATCGTCTTCGGGCACTATGGCGACCGCCTCGGACGCAAGTCGATGCAGGGTGGGCGCTGCGCGGTCTATCTGGGCGGTGCGCTCTTCACGGTCGCATACGCGTACCCGTTCTTCGTCCTGCTGGATACGGGTTACCCGCCGATCGTGTGGCTGGCGCTCGTGCTGGCATCGGCGGGATCGCACGCCCCGATGTACGCTCCACAGGCGGCCTTCTTTTCCGAGCTGTTCGGGACCCACGTCCGCTACACGGGTGCGTCGCTCGGATCGCAGCTCGCGTCGGTCTTCGCCGGCGGCCTGTCGCCGTTCGTCGCCACGGCGTTGCTGGCGCGCTACGGGCGTCCCGCGCTGTCGCTCTTCATGGCGGGCGTGGCGCTCGTGTCGGTCGTCGCGGTGGTCGCGGCGGCGGAAACGGCCCACGGCGATCTCGATGAGACCTGATCCATGCAGACGATGAGAGCCGCAGTCCTCCACGAAGCGCCGGGCGGCCTCCGGATCGAAACGGTGGCGATGGCGGAGCCGCTCGCCGGTGAAGTGCTCGTGAAGAACACCGCCTGCGGCGTGTGTCACACCGACCTGCACGTCATGAAAGCGGAAGTGGTGTTTCCCACGCCGTGCGTGCTCGGCCACGAGACGTCCGGCGTCGTCGCCGCACTCGGTCCCGACGTCGCCGGTCCGCCGGTCGGCACGCCGGTGGTGTCCGCCTTCATCATGCCGTGCGGTCAGTGCGCCCCGTGCGCCATCGGACGCGACGACTTGTGCGAGCGGTTCTTCAGCATGAACCGGCTCAACGGGACCCTCTACGACGGCACGACGAGGCTGCGGCGTCTCGACGGGCAGTCACTCTCGATGTATTCGCAAGCGGGGCTGGCGGAATATTCGGTCGTGCCCGCGACGGATGTGTTTGCCCTGCCGGCCGGACTGCCGACGCCCGAGTCGGCGGTCTTCGGCTGTGCGGTGTTCACGGCGTATGGAGCAGTCCGGCATGCGGCGGCGCTGCAACCGGGTGAGCGCGTCGCCGTCGTGGCGGCCGGCGGGGTAGGCCTGAATATCATCCAGATGGCCAAGGCATTTGGGGCGGCGCAGATCATCGCGATCGACGTGCAGGAGCAGAAGCTCGAGGCCGCGCGCCGGCTCGGCGCCACTGATCTCGTCGACGCACGCTCGAGCAACGCGGTCGAACGCGTGAAGGCTCTCACTGACGGCCGCGGCGTTGACGTGGCGTTCGAAGCGCTCGGCCGACCGGAGACGTTCGCCCAGGCCTTCGACATGATCCGCGACGGCGGCCGCATGGTGCCGGTCGGCATCGCCGCCGGGCGCACGACCGCTGCCGTCGAGATCACCCGCCTCGTCCGGCGCAGCCTCCGGATCGTCGGATCGTTCGGCGCCCGCACCCGCACCGACATGCCCGAGATCCTGCGCCTCGCGTCGATCGGGCTCATCCGGCTCGAGTCGATGGTCACGACCCGCTACTCGCTGGACGAGGCCGACATGGCGTACCGGGCACTCGATGCGGGCACCATCGTCGGCCGCGCAATCGTCACGTTGTGAGAGCCGGCTGGACGCGTCACCCATCCGGGCGCCGGGACAGACGTATAAGGTTCGCGCTTAGATGGTAGGTGTCGCACACCGTGCCCGGCGGCACCCGGATTGCTCGAGATCAGCGTATGGAATTCGTCAAGACATCACGACAACTGCTTGGCTGGGGTTCACTGGCGTTCGGGGTCTGGGGTCTCGCCGAACCCAAGAGCCTGACCGGTCTGATGGGGGACGATCCCGAGATCGGCCGATGGCTTGGTGCGCGCGATACGGTGGTAGGCCTCGCACTGGTCGCGACGGGCGGGCCGCTACCGGTCGCGCTTCGTCTCGCGAGTGACGTCCATGACTCCGTGCGGTTATGTCGGCGAAGCCCCTTGGTTGCGCTATGCGCGGCGGCGTTTGCGGCCTGGGATGCCGCGGCACTGGTGGCGCAGGTCAACCGTCCCCGCGCGCGCTGGCCGGCGGATGCCGGCGAGCACATATCGCCTGCCGGCCGGCGCGGAGGCCTCGGCATGGCGGGCCGGATGTAGCCCGGCCATCGTGGCTGCGGCCCAACACACCTGCAGGAGTGGGGGCCGTACGCATCAAGCCGCAGCGAGGACATTGCGGATCCATGCGCTGGCGCGTATGGCGACTTGCGCCGGCGTCAGGTCGCTCGTGTCGATCACGTCGGCGGTCCACCGGATTCCATCCGGCGCCAGCCAGCGATGCCAACGCATCTCGCTCCAGCCCTGGCCGATGATCACATCCGGCCGATGTGTCGGGTCCTTGACGTGATGACGCATCCACTCGGCGAACGCGTGATGGCGCGGGAGGAGAGATGGATCGTCACCGCGGGCGCGGAGTCGCACCGACTGCACCTCCGGTCTGACATCGAGCAGGCAGACCGCTAATCCGTTGAGGCGGTCGGCCGATGGCGCGGCAATCACCTCGCCTGGCGGAACGGGGTCACCGCACAGCAGGAAGTGACGACCCGCGGCCTGGGCCGCCAGCGCGCGGCACACAGCGCGCTCGACGGCCTGATGGCGCCACTCCAGCGTCCACTGCGGCTCGCCACCGAGCTCGGCCAGCTCGGCGGGCTCGAGAACATCGGCGAATTGCGGTGCGACATCGAGTCGGACGGTGGACTTGCCGGCGCCGCTGGCGCCCGTGATCAGCAGGAACACGAGAACAGTCTATAAAGGCAGCCCGCCACTCGGTCGGACCGCTGTCGGGACAGAAGCGCCGAACGCCGGATCTAGTGTCCCGAGTCAGAGATTCGCTGACATATTCCTGGCGGGGCATCCCGCCTCGCGGCGTTGCTCATCGCTCATTTATGCCCAATAAACTCGCTCTTCGCGCCTTGCGATCCGGGCGTCGCGCCCAGAATATTTGTCACCGAATCTCTGACTCGGGACACTAGGCTTAGGCTAGAAGGGGGCAGGCGGTTACCTGTGACTTCCCGGCGACACTCCGACCCGATTTCGGGGCACCGACGAGCCGGCCGGTGAGACATCGTGGTGGGGCGGCAATGGGTTTACACTGTCGCCGGGTCATGGCTCCCCGCCCGCGGGCGCTCCTCCTCGCATTCCTGAGCATCGCCTCGGCGGCGATCGTCTCCAGGATACCGGTGCAGGCGCAGGACGCTGCGCCGCGCGCCTCGTCGCCGGTGAGTTTCAATCGCGAGATCCTGCCCATCCTCTCGAACAACTGCTTCGCCTGTCACGGTCCCGACGAGAAGGCCCGCAAGACCCGGTTCCACTTCGACTCGAGGGATGCGGCCTTCATCAAAGAGGGCGTGATCGTCCCCGGACACGCGCAGGACAGCCTGCTGGTCCAGCACATCACCAGCACGGACCCCGAGGAGCGGATGCCGCCGCCCGACTCGGGCCGCAGCCTGACCGACAAGCAGGTCGATCTGCTGAAACGCTGGATCGATGAGGGCGCGAAGTGGGACACGCACTGGGCCTACGTGCCGCCGAAGCGCGTCGAGCCGCCAGCGATCACCAATGCGGACTGGGTCCGTACGCCAGTCGATCGCTTCATCGCCGCGCGCCTCGAGCACGAGGGCCTCGAGCCCTCACCTGAAGCCGATCGGGAGACCCTGTTGCGGCGGGTAACCTACGACCTGACGGGACTGCCGCCGACGCCGGCCGAAGTCGACAGCTTCCTGGCCGATCGATCACCCGACGCCTACGAGCGGCGCGTCGACGGCCTGCTCCAGTCTCCTCACTACGGCGAGCGGATGGCGATGCCGTGGCTGGACGCGGCGCGTTACGCCGACACGCACGGCTATCACATCGACAGCCTGCGCGAGATGTGGCCGTGGCGCGACTGGGTGATCGACGCGTTCAACCGCAACGAGCGCTTCGATCAATTCGTCATCGACCAGCTCGCCGGCGACGAGCTGCCCAACGCCACGCGTGAACAGAAGATTGCGTCCGGCTTCAACCGCAATCACATGATCAACTTCGAAGGGGGCGCGATCGCCGACGAGTATCGGGTGGAGTACGTCATCGATCGCGTCGAGGCGACGTCGAGCGCGTTCATGGGCCTGACCATGGGCTGCGCCCGCTGCCACACGCACAAGTACGATCCCATCACGCAACGCGAGTTCTACCAGTTCTTCGCGTTCTTCAACTCCGTGCCCGAGCAGGGCCTGGACGGGCGGACCGGCAACGCCGCGCCGTCGATGCTGCTGCCGTCGCACGATCAGCAGGTCAGGCTCGAGAGTCTCGACGCGGCAATCGCCGCCAAGCAGGCCGCACTCACCGACGCCATCGTCGCGCCGCTCCAGAAGGCGTGGGAAGACACGGTCGCAACCGACGCCGCATCAGGCGCAGCGGCCGCGCTCGATGGCGACGGGCTCGCCGCCCGCTACGAGCTCGACGGCAACTTCTCGGATATGTCGGGTCATCACCTCCACGGCCGGACGATCACGGGCGAGCCGACGTTCGACGGCGGGCAGATCGGCCGCGCCGTGTCGTTCGACGGCGACACGGAGGTCAGCTTCGGCAATGCCGCACCGCTCGATCGCGCCGATCGCTTCAGCGTGGCGGTCTGGCTCAAGGGCCGCGGCAAGCTGCCCGAGAACGTGTTGCAGAAGCTGGACGACCCGCAGCACCGCCGTGGGCTGGACTGGCGTCTGGACGACGTTCAGCTGGTGGGGATCCAGAGATGGGCGGCCCGGCTGACCGTCACGCTGGCATCCGATCTGCCCACCAGCGCCCTCCAACTGCGCACGCGCGACCGGCTGACGCTCGGCGACTGGTATCACGTCGCACTCACGTACGACGGCTCGGGCAAGGCGGCCGGACTGCGCTTATTCGTGAACGGCGCTCCGGCGGACATCGAGGTCGTCAAGGATTCGCTGACCGGCGCTGCCGGCACGACGGCGCCACTCCGCGTCGGTAGCCGCGCTCTGGGCGCGCCGTTCGTCGGACAGCTCGACGACCTGCGCCTCTATGACCGCGTCCTCAGCCCCTCGGATGTCAACCTCCTCGCGACGGACTACGCCGCGCGCGTGGTGCTCTCCGGCGTGCTCGGCAAACGCTCGAAAGACGACGCCGCAAAGCTGCGCGACTACTTCCTCACGCACGCGGCGCCGCTCTCGATGCGTGCCGATGCGGCGGAGCTGAAAGCGCTGCTCATCGAACGCGACGCGTTCACACGGACCGTCACGACGACGATGGTGATGGCGGATCTGGAGAAGCCGCGGGACACGTTCATGTTGGCGCGGGGCGACTACCGTAACCCCGGAGAGAAGGTGCAGCCCGGCATCCCGGCGATGCTCGGGTCGCTTCCGGAGGACGCGCCGCGGAACCGATTGACACTCGCGAAGTGGCTCGTCGATCCCACGAACCCGCTCACCGCGCGAGTCGCCGTCAATCGCTTCTGGCAGACCTATTTCGGCATCGGCATCGTCAAGACGCAGGAGGATTTCGGGGTCCAGGGGGAGCCGCCGTCGCACCCGGAACTGCTCGACTGGCTGGCCACCGAGTTCGTGCGCAGCGACTGGGACGTGCGCGCGATGCAGCGCCTGATCGTGACGTCGGCGGTCTACCGTCAAGCGTCGAAGGTCAGTCCGGCGCTGCTCGAACACGATCCCGAGAACCGGCTGCTGGCGCGCGGGCCGCGGGTGCGGCTGCCAGCCGAGTTGATCCGGGACACCGCGCTCGCGGCCGCGGGCCTCTTGGACGATCGTATCGGCGGCCCGAGCGTCCTCCCGTACCAGCCAGTCAATCTGTGGGACGAGATGGCGTTCGGTGAGGGCTTCTCAGGTCAGAAGTACGAGCAGAGCCATGGCCGGGATCTGTATCGCCGGGGCATGTACACGCTGTGGAAGCGGACCGTACCGCCCGCCTCGCTGGCCGCATTCGACGCGCCGTCGCGCGAGAAGTGCACCGCCCGCCGCGGCCAGACCAACACGCCGCTTCAGGCCCTCGCCTTGATGAACGATCCGACCTACGTCGAAGCCTCGCGGGCGCTGGCGCAGCGCGCCCTGCTGGAGGGTGGCACCGACACCAAACGTCGTCTCGCGTACGCGTTCCGACTGGCGACCGCGCGCACGCCGACCGGCAAGGAAGTCGACGTCTTGCGCCGGCTGCTGGACGGCCGCATGGCGTCCTTCAGGAGAAATCCCACGGCGGCGGCGAAACTGCTCGAGGTCGGCGAGTCGCCACGCGATCGCCGGCTCGACCCCGTCGAGCATGCCGCCTGGACGACGGTAGCGAGCGTCATCCTCAATCTCGACGAGACGGTCACGAAGCAGTAAACGAGCTTCCAGCTTCCGCTTTCAGCTCCCGCGCCGAAATCGTCCGACTGCGCGGGAAGCGGAAAGCTGGTAGCTGGTAGGTGGTAGCAGGAAACTGGAAGCCGAAAAGACATGTCAATCCTTCGCGACCTCGATCTCCACTGCACCCGGCGTCAGCTGTTCGGCCTGACCGCGCGGGGCATTGGCGGTGCTGCGCTCAGCTCGTTGCTCGGGTCGAGCCTGGCCGCGGCGTCCGCGGCGGTCGAGCAGCGCGATCCGAAGACCGGTGCGCTGGCCGGCCTGCCGCACTTCGCGCCCAAAGCCAAGCGCGTCATTTTCCTGCATCAGTCGGGCGGGCCGTCGCAACTCGAGACCTTCGACTACAAGCCGCAGCTGCTGAAGTATCAGGGCACGCAGATTCCCGACTCGATCCGCAACGGCCAGCGCGTGGCCCAGACGATGGGGCAGTCGACGCTGCCGGTCACGCGATCGCTGTTCTCGTTCGCGCAGCACGGGAAGGCCGGCACCTGGGTCAGCGAGCTCCTGCCGCACACCGCCAAGATCGTCGACGACATCACCGTCATCAAGACGATGAACACCGAGGCGATCAACCACGACCCGGCGATCACCTTCATCCAGACCGGATTCCAGCAGCCCGGTCGTCCAAGCATGGGCGCGTGGCTCAGTTACGGTCTCGGCAGCGAGAACCAGAACCTGCCGACCTTCGTCGTGCTGCTGTCCCAGGCGCACGCGATCAACGCCGACCAGCCGCTGTTTTCGCGGCTGTGGGGCAGCGGGTTCCTGCCCTCCGCGTATCAGGGCGTGCGGTTTGGCACCGGCAGCGAGCCGGTCCTGTATCTGGACGATCCGCCAGGGATCGACACAGTGACGCGGCGGGCGATGCTCGACGCCACCAAGGCCCTGAACACGATGAAGCACCAGGCCTACGGCGATCCCGAGATCGAGACGCGGATCGCGCAGTACGAGATGGCCTACCGGATGCAGACCTCCGTGCCCGACCTGATGGACCTCTCGAAAGAGCCGGACTCGGTGTTCGAGATGTACGGGCCCGAGTCGCGCAAGGCCGGGAGCTACGCGGCCAACTGCCTGCTGGCCCGGCGCCTGGCCGAGCGCGATGTCCGGTTCATCCAGCTGTATCACCGCGGCTGGGATCAGCACCTCGATCTCCCGCGCGATCTTGCCCTCCAGTGCCGCGGGACGGATCAGCCCACGGCGGCGCTGATCACCGATCTGAAGCAGCGTGGTCTGCTCGACGACACGCTGGTGGTGTGGGGCGGAGAATTCGGCCGCACGGTGTTCAGCCAGGGAAAGATCACCGAATCCAACTACGGCCGCGATCATCACCCGCGCAACTTCTGCATGTGGGTCGCTGGCGGCGGGATGCCGCACGGCGCGGTGATCGGTGAGACCGACGATTTCAGCTACAACTGCGTGGCCGATCCGGTGTCGGTGTACGACCTGCAGGCAACCATCCTGCACCAGCTCGGGATCGATCACACGAAGCTGACCTATCGCTTCCAGGGCCGGGACTTCCGGCTCACCGACGTTCACGGCGAGGTGGTCAGCAAGCTGATTGCGTAGGGTCGGCCACGACCCGCACCGCGATCGCCCGCTCCCGCGCCCTTTTTCCATCGGCCGGTGTCACGGGTTCGGCCGGCGTCACGGTTTTTTCACAGCTGGCGTTCGGCGGCGGCGATATGTTGGGAGCAGATCGCGATGGGCCGCTGCCACATCTGCCTCCGCGTTGCTGCCGCGGCGACCGCGGAGATCCTCCCGACGCTCACTCACGGCCGCCCCTGGCCCCGGTCGATCCCGTTCACCTCCTACGCTCGCACGCTGCCGACCGCCGGAGCCCCGGCGTCCGTCGCGGCGCTGTGCAACCGGTGCCGCGCCCGGCTGGCCGCAGGTGAGTCCCGACTGGTCCGGCGTGCGCTCCGCCCCGCGCTCTTCGGGTGGGACGTGAGGCCGGCGATCCGCTATGGGTCGTGGCTGCCGCGGCTCATCGCGGCGCTGTCGGCACGCGCGCTCGCAGCGGCGACCGCCGTCGATCCTGCCGTCGCCCCCGAGGTCCGGGACGCGTCAGAAACGTGGCGAGCTTACGCCTGCGGTGAGCGCGGCACCGTCGGCCGCTTCCTCCTCTATCTGCTGCCGGTGGTTCCGCTCGTCGATGAATGGCGGCAGGCGGCCTACGCGCAGCGGACGGGGGCGATGCAGGCGGTCATTGCGCGGACCGGCGACGCGTTCGTCTGGCTCAAACTGCCGGGCGTCGTCGCTCTTGGCGCCATTCGAGCGCCCGTCTTGACCGGACTGCCGCTCGACGAGCATGCCGGGACGTGGACCAGCCGTGCCACGACGGTGCCGGGTTTGATTCGTTTCCTGATGTTCGAAGAGTTACAGCGCTCGCTCAGCCGCGGCGCGGACGTGCACGGCCGAGGTCACGTCGCGCTCGAGGCGGAGTAGCCGCGTGTGCCCTGGTGGGGCAGATCAGTCGGAGACGCGCTGATTGCGTCGCCTGGCCAGACGCTCCAGCCACGCCGGCCGGTAATCGTTCCACAGTGCCGTCAGGGCAAGGCTCCATTCCTGCCCCACGCTGCGATCCGAGGAACGGCGGAAGTAGCCGCCGCCACTCCCGGGGATCCGCGTCCAGAAACCCCCGCGATGGCGCCGATACCACGAAAAACGGCCTAATATTTGGTCGACAACCATCGCGGGGCTCCCGGTGCGTTAACCGCCAAGACCTCCGGCGTGGGACCGGGCACACCGACGGGGGAGAAGGCATAGACCGGCCAGAGCCGACGGCCTGCTCCGGAGGTCTACAAACCGCGTGCCGTGCCGCGAGTATCAGCGCGTGGCTGGTGGGAGTCCACGCGCCATCCACAGCAATTGTTCGTGGTGTAATCGCCAGACAGGTGCGGGCCGCGTCGCGGCTGGGCCGGTTCGCGGCATACGCTCAGGCCGCACCCGACGTTTCTCGGGAGGGAACATGCAACGTGGAGCAGTCCTGATGGTGGGCAGCGCGGTGCTGATCGCCGCCGCCGTGAGCAGCCTGTCGGCTCGGCAGGCGCCAGCCACTCAGTCGTACGTGCCGAAGCAGAGTGACCGGCCGTCGCCGATGACCGCGGACGAGCCCGGATTCACGACCATCTTCGATGGCAAGAGCCTGACCGGCTGGGACGGCAACCCCACGTATTGGCGGGCCGAAAACGGTGCGCTGGTCGGTGAGATTACGCCTTCGAGCGTCATCAAGAGCAACACCTTCGCGATCTGGCGCGGCGGGCGGCCGCGTGACTTCGAGCTGAAGCTGGACTACCGGATCAGCGCGGGCGGCAACAGCGGGATCAACTATCGCAGTGCCGTGGTGCCGGACCCCGTCACGCCTGACAACGCGTTCGCCATGAAGGGGTATCAGCTCGACATCGACGGGAAGAAGGAATACTCCGGGAACAACTACGAGGAGAAGGGCCGGCTGTTCCTCGCCGTCCGCGGCCAGTCGACCCGTGTCGTCGGCGGCCGGCCGCCGATCGTGCTCGCCACGTTCGGCGACAGCGCCGCGCTCGGGGCATTCGTCACGGACGACTGGAACGCGGTGCACCTGATCGTCCGTGGCAACGTCGCCACCCACATCATCAACGGCCACCTGATGACGATGGTGACCGATGACGACCCGCCGAACCGGCCGGCGGATGGATTCATCGGCGTGCAGGTCCACGTCGGAGGCCCGATGAAGGTCGAGTATCGCAACCTGCGCATCAAGAGCTACTGACGTGTGTTGCGGCGCGCGTGCGACCGGGTCCCGGCGCCGACCGCCGATTTCCGAACCTGCGCCGAGCCCACCGGTAATAAATGCTCGATGCCAGGCACGCCCGGCCAGGACCCGTCCGCGACCATGCGACGGCACCAGATGGATCGCGACGCGACACATCCGTGCTCGCGGGGGGTATAGGGCACGAAGCAGACGGGTTCGTGAGATACGAAAGCGTGCTCCGCATGACGAGCTTGGCGGAGTTTCTCGCGCTGAAACTGTAATCGCCGGCGGTGATTGACCGAATCGTGTCGGTCCGCGGGATCGGGCGAGCAGTCGTTCCGACCGGGTGACCGCGACCATCCCGTATGACTTGCCGCCGATCGCGCTGAAGAAAGGCGCCGTGGCCGCCGATTCCTGCACGAGTGACCCCACGCCTCTGCGCTCCAGCCGGCTTCATGTGAGCGCCGCCACTCAGAACCGTAACCTCCCGCGTCGCCTCCGACGCGAATAGGCGATCGGCGTCAGGATTCGCGACATGGGGAGCAACGCCGATGCTTTGGGCAGCGCCCAAGCGTGCCGCACGCCGCTGGTCCGTCCTTTGCTAATCGACCGGCGTCCAGGAGATTGCTCGTATGCTGTTTCGAACGATCCGCTCGTTGTCGGCCGTCCTCGCCTGCCTGCTGCTGGTATCCGCACCGGCGCGTGCGGCGATCATCAACTGGGAGTATGCCGGCACGGTGTCGTCCAACGTCACCCATTACGGCGGCGTGAACGTCGGCGACACGGTGACCATGACGATTGGCGTCGACACGGACGCGACGGA
The DNA here is from genome assembly GCA_963816725.1 of uncultured Acidobacteriota bacterium. Taxonomy (GTDB): domain Bacteria; phylum Acidobacteriota; class Vicinamibacteria; order Vicinamibacterales; family 2-12-FULL-66-21; genus CAVSUB01. Next base: position 90,450 of record CAWFMC010000005.1, read on the forward strand.
TCTCTACGGCAGCAACGCGAGCCCGAGCGTCCAGTCGTGCGGCCTGTACGTCGTGCCGAGCGTCACCGTCTCGTTCGGCGGCCTGGTCTATCAGTCGTGGTCCCCGACACTGACGCTGAACACACCGGCCGGGCCGGGGAACTGCGGCTACGGTCCCTCGCAGGACGGCTACGTGCTGGTTGGCGCGACACCGTCGAACGCCGCGCCCGGCGCGTTGCCCTGGCGCATCTACGCGGAGATCCGTGACGTGCCGGTGAGCGATCACCTTCCGATGACCCCACCGCTCGGCAGCGGCGTCTTCCTCGAGCTCGCCAACGGCTTCATGCCTCCGTCCTCCGCGCTGTTTGCGATGACCGCGAACCTGACCGCCATCGGGGGGCCGACGACCACCGCCGCGGTGCCCGAGCCGGCGACGATCAGCCTCGCTCTCGTTGGCTTGGCCTCCTTCGGCGCCCGGCAGCTGGCGAGACGCCGCGCCCGCCGCTGAGCGGCACGATCAGGCGCGGGCGGTCAGCAGGCCGCCCCGCCGGCCAAGTTTTGACCCAACCGGGCTCGACGCCTCGACCGCTCCACCTCAGACGCTCAACCCGCAACCGGAATCGACTGGCGCTCGCCGGTCCGATCATCTATAACCTCCTTCGGTGGACCGCAGGCCCTCGCTGCCGCTCGGCGGCAGTGAGTTCGGCCGCATCCGGTGAAGGAGGCTTGGATGGCGTTTGCGACGCGCCGACGTGGCGCGGGGCTCGTGTTCGTCGTGTCGGCGACCGTGGTGCTCTCGTTGCGCGCCCAGACCCCGCCCGCGCAGACCCCGCCGGCACAGACGCCTGGCGCCGCGCAGGCTCCAGCGACCGCTCCGGCGCAGGGGCGCCGCGGTGCCCCCCCGCCCGGACGCGGCGGCGGTGGCATGGGCGCCGGGCCGAGCGATCTCCCGACGGTGGACGCTGAGGCTGCGACGCGGGCCCGCGCGGTCTACGCCGCGCAGTGCATCAACTGCCATGGCACCCAGGCCCGCGGCACGGACAAGGGCGCGAACCTGGTGCGCTCGCTCGTCGTGCTGCGCGATCGCTACGGCAGCGAGCTCGGACCGTTCCTCAAGAAGGGGCATCCCGCCGGCACGCCGGCGACGCTGACGGACGAGCAGATCGTCGACATGGCCAACTTCCTGCGCCAGCGCGTCAACGACTCGCTGCGCGGCTCCCCGATTTTCCAGGCCGGCAACGTGCTCACCGGCGACCCCAAGGCCGGCGAAGCCTACTTCAACGGCGAAGGTAAGTGCAGCACGTGCCACGGCGCCTCCAATAGCCTGGCCGGCATCGGCAGCCGCCTCACGCCGGTGGACCTGCAGCAGCGATTCTTGTTTCCGCGCACCGGGCGCGGGCGCGGCGCGGCCGCCGGGCCGCCGACCTCCGCCGTGACCGTCACCGTCACGCCCCCATCCGGGCAACCGGTCTCCGGGACGCTGGTACAGCTGGACGACTTCAACGTCTCGCTGCGCGATGCCGCGGGCAACTTCCAGTCGTTCCGTCGTACGCCCGCCCTCAAAGTCGTGAAAACGGATCCGCTCGCCGCGCACATCGCGCTGCTCGGTACCATCAGCGATAAACAGCTGCACGACGTCGTCGCCTACATGGAGACACTGAAATGAGTCGCCTTGCACGGTCGGCCGCCCTGGCCGTCGCCCTGGTCGGATCCTCGATCGCGCTCTCGGGACAGGCCCCGCGCGGACTGGACCCGAAGACCCTCCTCAAGCCCGGACCCGACGTGTGGCCGACGTATAACGGCGACTACTCGGGGCGGCGGTTCAGCACGCTCGACAAGATCAACACGACCAACGTCGATGCGCTGACGCTGGCCTGGGCCTTCCGCCTGAATGCCGGGCCCGGCGCCGGCAACATCAAAGGCACGCCGCTGCAGATCAACGGCGTGATTTACCTGACCGCGCCGGACAACGTATGGGCCCTGGATGCCCGCACCGGCCGCGAGCTGTGGCATCACACCTGGCAATCCACCGGCGGCATCCACATCGGCAATCGCGGCGCCGCGGTCCTGGGCGAGTGGCTCTATTACGAAACCCCGGACTGCCATCTCGTGTCGCTCAACATCAAGGACGGCTCGGAGCGCTGGCACAAGCAGATCTGCGATCTCGATCAGTTCTATTACGGCTCGGTCGCGCCGGTGGTCGTCGGCAATCACGTGATCGCCGGGGTCAGCGGCGATGACCTCGACGTGCCGGGGTACATCCAGGCACACGATCCCGAGACCGGCGAGATGCAGTGGCGCTGGTGGGCGGTGCCGCAGAAGATGGGCGACCCGGGCTCCGAGACCTGGCCGAACGAAGAGGCCATGAAGCACGGCGGCGGGATGACCTGGCAGCCGGTCACGTACGATCCCGACCTGAATCTCATCTTCGTGACGACCGGGAATCCGCAGCCGGTCATCGCGCACAGCAATCGCGCCGGCGACAACCTCTACACCGCGTCTATCGTCGCGCTCAATCCGGACACCGGGAAGATGGCGTGGTACTTTCAGTCGTCACCGCACGACACGCACGACTGGGACTCGACCCAGACGCCGGTGCTGTTCGATGGGCAGATCAACGGCCAGCCGCGCAAGCTCCTGGCCCAGGCCGCACGCAACGGGCACTTCTTCGTGCTCGATCGCACCACCGGCAAGGCGCTGGTCTCGACCGAGTACGTCAAGACCAACTGGGCCAAGGGCTACGACGAAAAAGGCCAGCCGGTGCCGAACCCCGCGAAGCACCCTCAAGTGGAAGGCGCGCTGGTCTCGCCCGACCAGGGTGGTGCAACCAACTGGCCGCCGCCCAGCTTCAGCCCGCAGACCGGTCTCTTCTACGTCAGCGCCGCGCAGGCCTACAGCGTCTATTACCTGTACGACCCGTACGAGAACCCGCAGGGCTGGGGCGGCACGGATCGCGGCGGTTACTCCGAGTCCATGATCCAGGCGATCGACTACAAGACCGGCAAGGTGAAGTGGAGCCACAAATGGGAGGCCAACATCCGGTCCGGCCTCCTCTCCACCGCGGGGAACCTGCTCTTCGCCGGCGGCCCCTCCACCGACATCGTCGCCCTCAACGCGACGACCGGCGACGCGTTGTGGCACGCGCGGCTGGGCGCCGCGGTCAGCAACGGTCCGACCACCTACATGCTCGACGGCACGCAGTACCTCACCGTCGCCGCCGGGGACACGCTGTGGGCGTTTGCCATGCAGCATACCGACGGCGCGAAGCCGTCGAGCGGCCGATAGGCGAGGAGGCGAGATGATCAGACGATCGGGACTCCTCGGCATCACGTTAGGTCTGGTGAGCGGACTTGCGACCCTGACGACTCCGCCGCTCGCGGCACAACAGCCACCGCCCGCCGGCCAGGGCGGCGCACCAGCAGGGGAGGGCGGCCGCGGAGCGCCGCAGGCCCCCCAGGGCCCGCGCCTGCGCGCGCTGATCGTCAGCGGCGGCTGCTGCCACGACTACGCCCTCCAGGACAAGGTCATGATGGACATCATGGCCAAGACTCTGCCGATCGACTGGACGGTCGTCGTCCAGGGCGGCTCAGGCACCAGAGCCAAGCTTCCGATCTACGAGAACCCCGACTGGATCAAGGGCTTCGACATCGTCGTCCACAACGAGTGCAGCGCGGACGTGGATGACGACGCCTTCGTGAAGCGGATCACCGAGCCGCATCGTCAGGGCAAGGTCCCGGCGATGGTCATTCACTGCTCGATGCACTCGTACCGGGCGCTGACGACCGATCCCTGGCGCGAGTTCCTCGGGGTCACGTCGCGACGACACACCACCGCCCATCACGTCGGCGTGACCTTCGCCAAGGACAACCCGGTCGTGCAGGGCATGGCCGAGAGCTGGTCGACGCCAACCGACGAGTTGTACGTGATTGAGAAGATCTGGCCGGAGACGACCGCGCTGGCAACGGCGGTCAGCCCGGAGGATCAGAAGACCTATCCCGTCGCGTGGGCTCACGACTACAACGGTGCCCGCGTCTTCGGCACCACCCTGGGGCACGGCAACGACACTTGGACGGATCCTGTGTTCCAGGACCTGCTCCGGCGCGGGTTCCGGTGGGCGGTGAACAAGTAGGTGAGGTGAGAAACGGCGGTGGGAATCACCTCACCGCCGTTTCGTTTAGAGTCGCTGGCTTCAGGCTTCAGGCTTATCTGCCATCTGCCATCTGCCATCTGCCATCTGCCATCTGCCCGATCCCTGATCCCCGATCCCGTCAGCAAAGCCCCTACTGCGCCACCCCGAAGCAGTAGAGCGTGCCTTCGTACGTGCCCAGGTAGATCCGGCCGTTCACGACGGAGACCCCGGAGAAGTGGTTCCAGCCCTTCATCTGATCGCCGCTCGTCCACAGCTCCTTGCCGGTGATCGCGTCGAGCGCGTAGATCGTCGCGTGCGTCCCCTTCGCGGCGCGAATTGACGAATCGAACTGCAGCCCGATATCCGGCCACGACTGCTTCGTCTCCTCGCCGCTGCCGTAGGCGATGACCATGCCGTTGACGATGATTACCGGCTCGCCGCGGCGCATGTCGCGCGACACCCAGGCCGGTGTCAGCGTCGGCGCGGTCGCATCGCCTTCGACCTTGAACGCCGCCACGCCGCCCTGCGCCGCCGTCGGCGTGTTCATGATCGGCGCCTTGAACTGCGAGTGGACCGGCCCCCAGAACGGCGCCAGCACCCATCGCGTGCCGTTCGCTTCTTCCCAGGTGGAGAGCGCGCCCCAGCTGCCCATGTCCTGGAAGTCGACCTCCTCATTGCAGAACAGGTCGGTCTTGGTCAGCGGCGTCTGGTGGTCGGCGCCGCCGGGGGACTTGGGATCGAGCAGGTAGACGCGGCATTCCTTGCCGGACGCGGCGATCAGCTCACGGCCCTTGTAGGTGAAGGTCACCGGTGTGTTGTTCGGATCGAGATCGCGCTTGCGGAGCCAGTCCCAGTTGCGCGGCGTGTAGTAGTCCTTCAGCTTCATCTCGCCGTTCACCAGGTGCACGCCGACGATGCTGTTCGCGTATCGCGGCGGATCGCTGGTCGGGTCGTAGACGCCGTCCCCGGTCGTCGTCCACGCCGTGCCGGTTGAATCGAGCGTGACGCCGCGCCGGCCCCATGCGCCGCCGCTGGCGGCGTTGAAGGTCATGACCTTGTGCTGCGGATCGTCGAGGTTGACGGCCGCGACCGAGATGCCGGCGTAGGTGTTGGCCATCCACAGGATGCGGCCGTCGAGCGTGAGCGACCACCCCTTGCCCGTGTGGAACATGTAGGGCGGTTCGAGATCCTCTCCGGTCGCCGCGTTGACGATGTGCAGCATCCCGTCGCCGGTGACGAAGTAGACGGCGCGGCGGCCCTGCGCGTCGGCCGGGCCGATGACGGGCGTGTCGCTGCTGCCTCCAGGCTGCAGGAACCCCAGCTTGCGTGGATCCGACGCGGCGCCGCCGCCACCGCCGCCGCGTCCGGCCGGCGGCGTATAGGTCCAGTGCTTCTGCCACAGGATCTTCCCGGTCTCGACGTCGAAGCCGTACAGATTGTCTGAGATGCCGTTGACGATGCCGACCTGCTTCGGCCCGGCGGCAGTGGCGAGCTGCCCGATGACCAGCACCGGCATCAGCGAGTGCAACGCCCGCGGCTGGTTGCCGGTCTCCATCGTCCACAGCAGCTTCAGGCTGCCGACATTCTGTTTCGTGAGGATCTTCTCGTTCTTCGCCCAACCCGTCCGCTGGTTGTCGCCGCCGTCGGTCAGCCAGTCGGCCAGCTGCGACGCCGCCGGCGCCTGCGCCTTCAACGACGCTTCACCCGGCAGGCTTATCTCCACGCCACGGCTGACGCTCCAGCTGATCGCGCAGCCGAGGGCGAGAGCGGTGGTGATTGCGACTCTGTTCATATGTCTAGAACCTTTCGCCTAAGAGCTTCGAACTGACGCTATCCGTTTCCAGCTACCAGCTTTCGCTTGCGAGAGCGTTCTCAGCCAAAGCTGGAAGCTGGAAGCCGGGATTGGCCTCGTTTGGTTATCTCTCGACCGGCATCCCGAACGCGTAAACGGTGCCGTCGTGTGCGACCACGTAGACCTGACCGTCGCCCCCAGACGGGCCGACGCCGAAGACCGGGGCGGTGATCGCCGTGCCGCTATTCCACAGCTCTTTGCCGTTCGCGGCATCGAGCGCGTAGAGGATCGCGGGCTTGGCCCGTTCGGCGCGTTGCGCCGGGGTGAGCTGCGCGGCCGGCGGTCCGCCGCCAGCGACCGCAAAGACGACGCCGTTCATGATCAGCGGCGGCGTCGGCGAGGGCATGTCGCGCGACATCCACCCCGCTTCGAGAACCGGCTTGTCCGTGCCGGTGACCTTGAACGCGACGATCGCGCCTGTCGTGACCGCGCCGTTGGTGGCGGGCATCTTGGCCGCGGCCCCGGGTGCCGTTCCGGACGGAACGGCGATCCAGCGCGTGCCGTCGGCGTCCTGCCAGGTGGCGAGCGCGCCGGTCGTGTCGTCGGCGGCGGCCGAGAACGCGGCCATCGCCAGCGGCGTCTTGTGATCGGCGCCCCCGAGTGAGCCGCTGTCGAGCACGTAGAGGCGGCCGTCCTTGCTGGCCGCGGCGATCATGTCCTTGCCGTTGGCCTGGAACACGACCGGCGCCGACACGAACGGCGCCGTGCCGGTGAACCAGTCCTTGGCCGTGAGTCCAGCCGGATCGAGCGCGACAACGGCGTTGACGTAGTTGCCGCCGCCGGTACCGGTGCTGACGTAGACGGTGCCGTCGGTGCCGAACGCCGGGGCGACCGTGCCGGCAATCGCCGCGCCCTTGGCGTCCCAGGTCGAGACCGCCTTGCTCTCGCTCCCCAGGTCGAGCGCATACACCCCGTTGGCGGCGCCGCCGCAGTTGTCGGTCGTCGCCGTGTAGAGGGTGGTGCCCACCAGCGCCGAGCCGATCGGCTTGGCGCCCGCGGGGAGGAATTTGATCGGCGGGTTCAGATCCTCACCCGTCTGGACGTTCAGCACGTGGACCATGCCGCCGCTCGAGATCGCGAAGATGTCATTGGCGTTCGCGAACCCGCCACGGCCACCGCCGCCACCGCCGCCGCCGGGCGCCTGACCCGCCGGCGCGGGGGCCGGCGCGCCGGTGCCGGGCGGCAGCGTTCCGGGCGACCCGCCGCGCGCGCCGCCCGGAGCAGCCGCTGGCGGACTCGCCCCCGGAGGCGTCGGCGGTGGCGGGGCGGGGGGCGGACCCGGGGCCGCACCGCGGCCGCGTCCGCCAGTGGCTGGAGCAAGGGCCGTCGAACGGGTGATCGTGGTGAGCGCCGCCGGACACGCGGCGGTGCCGGCCGTCGTCACGCCGGTGGTGAGGTGTGTCTTCCAGAACGGCCGATTGAGGTCGTAATCAATCGAGTAGACGTTATCGCCGCTGCCCCCGACGAAGGCCAGGGCCTTGAAGCCCTTGTACGAAATGATGTTCTGCAGCAGCAGCGGCTGCGTCAGCGACACCAGCTGTTTCGGCTGGTTGTCCAGCTTCGACTTCCACAGCAGCTGGAATCCCGGCTTTTGCAGGCTTTCCTTGGAGATCCGCGCGTCGGTGCGGACCCACGCCGTCCGCTGCGCGTCGCTTCCGGCGGTCGGCCAGTTGCCTCCGCCGCCGCGGCCCTGCGCCCACGCTACGCCGCCCGTCAGGGCTGGTACCAGGCAGAGCCCGGCCAGCCGCGCCACTCTATGCATCACGGAGAAACTCCTTCACTGGACCGCTGATCGTTCGTCTCATCGTGTCGCCGCCGTCGCCAGCGCCGCGGTGACGGCCTGTTCGGCAAGCGCCGTCATCACCTGGTAGCCCGCGTCATTGGGCAGGAATCCGTCGCTGGTCAAAGCCGCCTTGAACGTGCGGCCCTCCGCGAGCGCGGCGTAGTAGTCGAGATAAATCGCCCCGCTCGAGGCCGTGTACGTCCGGATCCACTCGTTGAAATCCGCGATTCGCACCGGCGAGCGGATCGACGTCTGGCTGCGGCCGCAATCGCAGATCGGCAGGATCGAGGCGATGACCACCCGGATACCGCTGGCGTGCGCCAGCTCCGTCATCGACATCAGGTTGTCCGACAGCGTGCCGCGGGTGCCCGGTCCGCCGATGCCGGCGACGTCGTTCGTTCCCCCCTGGATCACCACGACCGCAGGCTTCAACGCGATCACGTCCTGCCGGAACCGCACCAGCATCTGCGCCGTCGTCTGTCGGGCGATGCCGCGATTGAGATACCCCTTGCCCGGGAAGAAGCGGCCGCCGCTGTTCCACGCCTCAGTGATGTCGTCGCCGATGAACACCACCCGCCGCTCGCCCGGGGCCGGCGGCCCGAGCTCCGCATCGGCGCTGCCGTACTTCGTCAGCCCGCCCCAGTCCCCCAGCAGGCGCAGATAGCGCGCGACCTGCTGTTCCAGCTCCGTGATGCGGGCGGACTCGGACGGCGTCTGCGCCGAGAGGCCGGTCATCATCAGCGACCAGATGACGGCCGAGGACAGGAGCGCGCGCATCGCGCGCATCCTAACGTAACTTCCCGCGCCCCACTCAATTGTTTCGCACAGTGACACCGAACGCGAGCCGGCGGTGAAATCGTGCGCGACGCGCTATCGGCGCAGAGCGTGCGTCGTCGCGCGCAATTCCGCCAGATTAGACGACCCAGCGGCACGGCGACGCGATTGGCGCTGTGAAACGAGCATTGCCGCGCGGCACCCGCCGCTCAGCGCCGCTGACCGAACCCGACGCGGAGCGACACGCCGGTTCGCCGGCCGGCCCCGAAGTGGGTACCGCTGAACGGATTCCCGAAGTTGTAGGCGTAGGTCTGATTTGTCACGTTGTTCATCCACAACGTGATCGTGGCGTCCACGGGGCCGTCGTGGGTGAGGGTCCAGCTGGCGAGCAGGTCGAGCACCGTCCGCGGCTTCACGCGGCCGCTTTCGAAGTCCACGGTCTCCGAGCCGGGCCAATCCCGCAGCTCCTCGACATCGTCCTCCTCGATGCCTACCGGCGTGCCGGTCTGATACCGCAACGTCCCTGAGGCGCGAAGTCGCTTCGGCGCGTGCGCGAAGCTCGCCGTGGCGGCGAGGGCATGGCGTTGATCGTGGTCGGGAATGAAGCGCGTGCCGTCCTGGATCGCTGCGACCTCGTCCTCGAGGAACAACCCGCCCGTGACCGGCCCGAATTGGACGACGCGGGCGTGCGAGTAGCTGAGTGAACCGGACCAGCCGTGCCGCGGCGCGGCGGCAAGGCGGAACTCGAACCCGGCCGCCCGCTGACGGGCGACGCTGTTGGGGACCGTGACGGTGGTGCCGAAGAAGACGTTCGGGTCGCCGACGTCGGTGGCTCGCCGGCTCCACGCCGAGGCATCGAGCGACCATCCCCGCCCGAGATCCTGCGCCAGCGACAGGTCGAGCGCCGTCTGCCGTTCCGGCGGAACTTCGGTGCCGCCGCCGATCGACGCGTCATCGACGAAGGGCGAGAGCGCCCGGGCCGCTTCCGATGACGCCAGGAGGAGGTACTCGGCTTGCGCAGGTTGGAACAGCCGGAGGAACGAGGCGCGGATGGTCGTGCCGTCGTGCACGCGCCACGCGACGCCGAGTCGCGGGCTCCAGGCCGTCGCCCGTACGAGTTGCGTGCTGCGGTCCACGCGCACGCCGAAGTTGATGGTGACCGCGTTCGAAACCTGGAAGACATCCTGCGCATAGGCGGACATGAGTGAGGGTTGCCGGCGATCCGCGAACTCGAACGGGTTGTCCGGACCGTGCCCGATGGCTCCTTCGCTGAGCCCGGCGTCCGCCGCCGCGTCCGGGTCGGTGACGGCGAACGTGAAGCGCTCCTCGAGCGTCAGCGCCGAGAGCTCGCCGCCGACTTTCATCGTGTGCCGGCCGCGCTGCTCGCTCAGGCTCGCGAGGATGCCAAGGCGATCGTCGTGGCGTTCGCCGTCCGAGGTCACCGGCGTATCCTCCGGCGAGGCGTTCAGCGTGGCGCCGCCATGCCGGCTGTAGGCCGAGACTTGCCACGAGGTCCGCGCCGATGACGCGCGCTGCCACGACGCGGAGAAGGCCGCCTGCGAGGTCCGTTGCCGCTGATCCTGGCCCGCTGCCTCTTGCGCCAGGGTGTGCGGCACCTCGTACCGGTTTCGGCCGCCCTGCGCCGACCCGGAGAACAGACCCGCCGCCGCCTGATACGTGAACTGCGCTGCAAGGCTCGATGACCGCCCGTCGTTGTGGAAGTTCTCGAGCGCAACGGGATCCAGGAAGCGTGACGAGCGCTCGTCCGACCCCGTCAGCATCAGTCCGACGTGGCTGCCAATCGGCCCGGCGCCGAACCCTTCGATGTGGCGCGTGGCGAGATCCGCCAGCCCGGTGTCGATGTTTCCCGACCACGCCTGTCGGATGCCGCTCTCGGTCCGCACTTCGACGACGCCGCCGCTCTTGAAGCCGAACTCCGGCGGGATGTACCCGTTCATCACGTGCATCGAGGCGATGGCCGACGGATTGGGCGGCATCCCGAACAGCCGGTCCAGCCGCGCGTACACGGGGATCCCGTCCTGCACATAGAGCAGTCCGTCGTCCACGCCGCGAATGTGCAGCAGCCCGTTGTCCTCGGACATCCAGCCGGGCAGAGCGGCGAGTGCGCCCTGGACGCGCTGGCCCGGCAGCGGCTCACCGACATCCCGCACGGTCTCGCCCGCCAGCGACCACGGGTGCTCGGTCGTGTTCGCGGCCGCGTCGCCCCGCACCACGATCGATTCCGCGACCGCCATCCCCGTTTGCAGGGCCAACTCGACCGGCAGTGACCCGCGCACGACCAGCGGCTTCGTGAGTACCGGCACGCCGTTCACCTCCACCCGGACCACGTAGGACCCGGGGGCGATGTCGTCCAGCCGGAACGTGCCATCGCTCCTTGTGACGGCGCTGCGCACGACATTGCCCGAGGGGTCCTGCAGCCGCACGGTCGCCTGGGCGAGGGGCTGAGAAAGAGGATCGACGACGTGCCCCTGCACCAGCGCCACCTGGAGCTGCGCGGAGGCGAGCGCGGGAATGCCGAGCACCAGGCACAGCAGCGCGGCGAGCAAGCGGGGCCGAGCGGCCGCAAGATCGTCGACGAGAGGAACGAGCATCCGAGTTGACTATACCTTCAGGCGATTGGCCCGAAGCCATCCACCGCAGCTCGTCCGTGTGCGTGGGTTTGTTGCGCTCTGTCAGGCTCTCGTGCCATCGTCTGAGGCGGTGGTTTCAACGCCCCTTGGGGGCCCGTTTCCGCCGGGGTCGCGTAACGTGGACGACGGCTCCGGCGTATTGGGTACAACGCCGATGCTTCGACCAGACGGACAACGATCCGGCCGTCAACCTGTGTGGTTCGGGATCACGTGCGCGGCGCTGGTGAGTGGGTGGGCCGTGATGGTCGGTGGAGCCCAGGAGCCGGCTCCCGCCGCCGCGGCACCGGTGCCCGCCGGTCAACAAATGGTGATCGCGAGCTGGGCCGGGCGCGGACATGTTCCAGCGGGTCTGCGTCCTCTGCCACACGCCCGATCGGATCGTCTCGGTGCGCAAGACGAAGGTCGAGTGGGAAGAGATCATCGACAAGATGATCACCCGCGGCGCGCAGGTCACGGACGACAACTACGGCCCGATCGAGGACTACCTGCTGCGCAATTACGGTAAGGTGAACGTCAACAAGGCGGTGAAGGACGATCTCGTGTTGATCGGAGGGCTGACGGCGGAGGAAGCGGACGCGATCGTCAAGTTCCGGACGGCCAACGGCCCGATTGCTGATTTCGCCGCGCTCGGCGCCGTCCCCGGCCTCGACGCCAAGAAGCTCGAGGAGAAGCGGGACGCGTTCACCTTCTGATGCGTGGCGCCGGACGGGTCCGATCGACGGCCAGTCCACCGGGCCCGGCGATGACGAGGACCAGCGCCAGCAGCAGGTAGAGCGCCGGCAACTCGAACGGATCGCCCTTGCCGGCTTCGTTGTAGAACGCGACCGCCATGTTGAAGGCGACGAGGGCCGCGGCCGGCCGCGTGAACAGGCCGATGGCGATGAGCGCGACGGCGGCCGATTCTGACAACGCGGACAGGACGGCGAACACCGGCGGGAACGGGAAGCCGAGACGCCCGACGAGATCGACGAACGTCCACGGTTGGCCATGGACCGCGAAGTTGTAGGCGCGCCCGAGGCGCGTCCAGCCGTGGAGGCCGATCAACAGGGCTGCGAAGCCAAGCCGCAACAGCAGCAGGCCCCAGTCGCTAGCGGAATACCGCGGCATCGATCGCTCCTCGCTCTTCGGACGGACAGGTGTGGGATCAGCGGGCGACTCGCCCGCGGTCGGGAGGCGCGTAACTGATGCGGCAGCATGTGAGCGTAACGAGGGCCATGATATCAACCTCCTCTGTCACCGGCCGGGGCTGGCCGCGCGCGTTGGCGCTCGGCCTGCTCGCAACGGCGGCCGCCGCCGGGTGCAACCGCTCCGCGCCGGAGCCGGCGAAGAGTGCCGCACCCCCGGCGCAGAGCGCTCCGACGCCGGCGCCCAAGCCGACCAGCGGCCCCCGCATCTACGTCTCCGACGAGACCGGGAAAGACATCGTGGTCGTCGATCCGGTCGCGGGCGAAGTGGTCGGCCGGATCGAGGTGGGCAAGCGGCCGCGCGGCGTCAAGCTGTCCAAAGACGGCAAGCAGTTGCTGATTGCGCTGTCCGGATCGCCGTTGGGCGGACCCAACGTCGACGAGTCGAAGCTGCCGCCTGCCGACCGGGCTGCGGACGGCATCGGGGTCGTCGATCTCGCCAGCGGCAAGGCCATCCGGAAGTTCAAGAGCGGTCAGGACCCCGAGTCCTTCGACATCTCGCCGGACGGCAAGTTCCTGTACGTCTCGAATGAGGACGCCGCCGAAATGTCGGTCCTCGACCTGGCGAGCGGCGAGGTCATCGCGCGTGTCAAGGTCGGCGAAGAGCCCGAAGGCGTCACCGTGCGGCCAGACGGCAGGATCGTCTACGTGAGCTGCGAAGGAGAGAACGAGGTCGTGGCGATCGACACGGCTTCGCTGAAGGTAGTCGGCCGGATCAAGACGCCGGCGCGCCCCCGCTCGGTGGTCTTCACGCCGGACTCCAAGATCGCCTTCATCGCCACCGAGAATGGCGGCGCCGTCAGCGTCGTCAACGCGCAGAAGCACACGCTGCTGGAGTCGATCAAGATTCCGCCCACCGAAGGCACGCCGATGCCGCCGCGCCCGATGGGCACCGCGCTGGCACCGGATGGGAGCGCGGTATACGTATCCTTCGGGCGCGCCAAGTCGATCGGGATCATCGACGTGAAGACGCGGAAGTTGACGCGGGTGATCGAGAACGTCGGTGGCCGTCCGTGGGGCATCGCCGTCAGCCCGGATGGCCGCAAGCTGTACACCGCCAATGGACCGTCCGGCGACGTGTCGGTGGTTGACATCGCGTCGGGAGCGGTCGAGAAACAGATCAAGGTTGGCGGCAGTCCGTGGGGCGTCGCGGTGGCGCACGCGGTCCCGGAGCAGACGACCTCGCAGCCGCCGGGCCCGTCGGGCCCACGTTGAACCGTTAGCGAGAGGGTCGAACAGCGTGTCTGGCGCCGAGTGACGGATTGAGCGGAGAGATGATGACGGCTGCGGCGCTTCTCGTGGTTCACCTGGCCCTCGTGGAGCCGCAGCAGGCGGCGCCGGGCCCGCCAGCGCTCGCCGCCGGACAGGTGGAAGCCGCTGTGAGCGGCATGGTGCGCGACGTGTCCGGCCAGGCAATCGCCGGTGCCGTCGTCGTGCTCCGGCCAGCGTCGGGAGCGGAGCGGCAAACCGCCACCGCTGCGGACGGTCACTTCACGATTGCGTTCCCGGGCGGCGCCGCCGTGCTCGTGGTGCGGGCGGGCGGCTTCGCCGAGTCTCGCCAGACGCTCTCCTCGGCCACCCCGGGTCGTGTCGACGTTGTGCTGGAACCTGCCGGTGTGTCGGAGACGGTCACCGTGACCGCGACTCGCGGCGAGCAGCGTACCGGTGACCTCCCGGCCAGCGTCAGCGTCATCGGCCGGCAGGAGATCCGTCAGTCGCCGGCGGTCGTCGCCGACGACGTCCTGCGGCAGATTCCGACCTTCAGCCTGTTCCGCCGTACCAGCAGCCTGTCGTCGCATCCGACCGCGCAGGGCGTGTCGCTGCGCGGCATCGGCCCGAGCGGTGTGAGCCGCACCCTGGTGCTGCTCGACGGGGTGCCGTTCAACGATCCGTTCGGCGGCTGGGTCTACTGGACGCGCGTGCCGCTCGACAGCCTCGAGCGGATCGAGGTGGTGGACAACAGCGGCTCGAGCCTCTACGGCAACTACGCGATGGGCGGCGTCATCAACCTGATGACCGCGCCGGCGGCGCGCCGCACGGTCGAAGTGCGATCGCAATACGGCAATCGCGAGAGCCCGAAGGTGGATGTCACCGCGAGTGACGTGTGGGGCAAGGTCGGGGTCGTGGTGGACGGGAGCGCGTTCCACACTTCGGGGTACCCGATCGTTGCCGAGGAGGAGCGGGGCGCGGTCGACAACAACGCGGCGGTCGATTTCCGCAACGCCAACGTGAAGCTGCAGTACGACCCGACCGATCGGGTCCAGGCCAACCTGCGGGTCGGCTACTTCCACGAGGATCGCGATAACGGCAAGGCCAGCACCATCGACCACACCGAAGAAGCGAACGAGACGACCTGGACGACGGTCAGCGGTGGGGCGCGATTCCGCTTGCCGGACGAGAGCACACTGCAGGTCAACATGTCCGGCGACATCGAGACGTTCCGTAGCAATTTTCTGGCCGTGCCCGCCGCCACGCCGCCGCGCAGCATCGGCCGGATGACGCTCAACCAGCGGGTACCAACCAACGCAATCGGCGGCACCGCCCAGTGGTCGCGCGGTGTCGGCCGCAACCAGTTCCTGACGCTGGGCACCGACTGGCGGCATGTCGATGGCGACAGCGAGGAGGACGGCCTCGACCCGCTGACCGGCACGCAGGTGATTCTCCATCGCGTGTCCGGCGGAACGCAGCGCAGCCTCGGCGCCTTCGTGCAGGACCTCTGGACGCCCGCGTCGGGCCTGATGGTCACGCTCAGCGCGCGCGTCGATCGCTGGCGCAACTACGACGGCCACAATCTCGAGAACGCCGTCCCGAGCGGCACGCCGACGGCGAACAACGCGCCGAGCCTGCCCGCTCGTGACGACACGGTTGCGAGCCCGCGCCTCGCCGCCCGCTATCACTTGACGAACTGGGCCAGCGTCTGGGGTGACCTCGGGTGGGGCTTTCGCGCCCCGACCCTCAACGAGCTCTATCGCCAGTTCCGCGTCGGCACCGTTCTGACGCTGGCCAACAACCAGCTCGGGCCCGAGCGCCTGGTCGGCGGCGAAGCGGGGCTCAGCCTGCAGCCGGTCCGAAACCTGACGTGGCGGACGACGTGGTTCGACAACCGCGTCAAGGATCCCGTCTCGAACGTGACGCTGACGACGGTGGGCGCCAATGTGACGCAACAGCGCCAGAACCTGGGACGGACGAAAATCACTGGTATCCAGACCGACGTCGAGTACCGGATCGGCACCAGCTGGAGCCTTGGCGGCGGGTACCTGTTCAACCGCGCGCGGGTCACCGAGTTCGCGAGCAATCCTGGCCTGGTCGGCAAGTCCCTCCCGCAGGTGCCGACGCACCGCGGGTCGGTGCAGGTGGAATACGCCAACCCGCGCATCGTGAACGTCGCGTTCGGGCTGCAGGCGCTCGGCGAGCAGTTCGACGACGACCAGAACACGCCGAGCCGCGTGCTGCCCGAGTATGCAGTGCTGTCGCTGAGTGCGTCGCGGCGGGTGAGCAAGAACCTCGAGTTGTTCGCCGGCGTGCAGAACCTGACCGATCGCGAGTATTTCGTCGGCACCCTGCCGACCACGATCGGCACCCCGCGGCTGATCAACGGGGGCGTCCGGGTGCGCTTCGCGCCGCGCGCCGCGGCGGCGAAATAGCGCCTAACGCTGGACGCGACCGGAGGCGTCGCCGCCGGCGAGCTTGTCGACTTCTTCCACGCTCACCCGATTGAAATCGCCGGGGATGGACTGCTTCAACGCGCTGGACGCGACCGCGAAGCGCAGCGCCTCTTCCGGCTTGCGTCCGGTCACCAGGCCGTAGATCAAGCCGCCCGCGAAGCTGTCGCCGCCACCAATCCGATCGATCAGCCGCACGTCGTAGCGCTGGCTGCGATGGAGCGTACCGGTCGCACCTTCCCACAGCAGTGCGCTCCAACCGTTGTCGCTGGCCGAGATGCTCTCGCGCAGCGTGACGGCCACGGTGGACGGCCCGAAGTCGCGTCCGACCTGCTGCGCCGCTTCGCGGAATCCATCCACGTTCAGGTGGCCGCTGGTGACGTCGGTATCGGGAACCGTGACGCCGAGCACCGATTGCAGATCCTCTTCGTTGGCGATCACGAGGTCGACGTCGCGCATCAACGGACCCATGACCGCCTGGGCCTGCTTCTCGGTCCAGAGCTTCTTCCGGTAATTCAGATCCACGCTGACCGGAACCCCGAGCGCCTTCGCGGCGGCGAGCGCGCGCCGCGTCGCCTCGGCGGCCTTCTCGCCAAGCGCGGGGGTAATGCCGGTCGTGTGGAACCATGCCGCGCCGGTGAGGATTGCCGTCCAATCGAGCGCGTCCGGTTCCATCTCGCTGATCGCCGAGCGGGCGCGATCGTAGATGACCATCGAGGCGCGCTGGCTGGCGCCCGCTTCGGCGTAGTAGACGCCGATGCGGCTGCCGCCTCGCAGGATGCGCGAGGTCTGCACGCCTTCGGCGCGGAGCGCGCGGATCGCCGCGTCGCCGATCGCGTGCGCGGGAAGGCGGGTGATGTACTCGCTCTCGAGCCCGAACTGCGCCAGGCAGACCGCGACGTTGGCTTCGCCGCCGCCGAATGTCGCGCCGAGCACCGGTGACTGGAGAAACCGCTCGAACCCTGGGGGGCTCAGGCGCAGCATGATCTCGCCGAACGTGACGACTCTGCTCATGACCGTTCCGCCTGCGCGGCCCGGACGTTCGCGATGATCTTCTCGGCGTTGGCGCGGAGCTGCGCATAATCGCCGGCGGCAATGGCCTTGGCGTCCGTCAGCGCCGTGCCCACGCCGACCGCAACCGCGCCGGCCCGGATCCAGTCGCCGGCGTTGTCGAGCGTGACCCCGCCGGTCGGCATCAGCTTCACCTGCGGCAGCGGTCCACGAACGTCCTTGATGTAACCGGGTCCCATCGCGGTGGCGGGGAAGACCTTGACGATGTCGGCGCCGGCTTCCCAGGCATCGAGGATTTCGGTGGGGCTGAGGCAGCCCGGCATCGCCGCAACCTCACGGGCATGGCACGCCTCGACCACCGTCCGGCGGAACACCGGGCAGACGACGAAGCGGGCGCCGGCGTCGACGACCCGCTTCACGGTCTCGGGGTCGGTGACCGTGCCCGCGCCGAGCAGGAATCCGGCCGGCATCGTCGGCGCCAGCTCGGCGATCAGCTGCACGGCCCCCGGCACCGTCATCGTCACTTCGAGCGCGGTGAGTCCGCCCTCCGCAAGGGCGTCGACCACGGCCCTCAGCCGTGACGGATCCTTGATGCGGATCACCGCCACCACGCCCGCCTGTTCCACCGCCGCCGTCACCGCTGCGCGCACGCTGCTCATCAGGGTCGAAGCTTACCGTTTCGAACGGACGGCGTTCAAGTTACCCGTGGATCAGAACCTCAGGACGCGCTGTCGATCACGGCGACGGCATCCGGCGCAGGTGAAGACATTCGAGGGTGCACGTTCGAGGTCGGGGCTGCGACGGTGCGCGCTCGATCTAGCTCGACGGGCTGATCGATGCGGGCGACAGGCCGGCTAGATGTCGCGGTCGAACACCGCATACCGTGAACCGTCGAACCTTTCGAACCCTCGAACCCGTAGAACCTTGCCCCCCCGCGGACCGTTTCGCATCCCGCGTCGCCGCGCAGTAACATCCCGCGCATGCTCAGCAGCCGCCGTCAGTTCCTCGGCACCGTCGCTGGCGCCGCGCTAGTGCCGTCCGTCTGGTCGGCGCCAACGGCGGCACCCTGGGATCGGGCGGCGGAGATCCTGCGGCGGATCGTGCCGCCGCGGTTTCCGTCACGGCACTTCGAGATCACCCGGTTCGGGGCCACGGGCGATGGCAGCGCGGATTCGACCGCGGCGATCCGGCGCGCGATTGCGACCTGCCGGGCCGCCGGGGGCGGCACCGTGGTCGTGCCGGCCGGCCGGTTTCTGACCGGCGGGATTCGCCTTGCCAGCGGCGTCAACCTGCACCTCGAGCCTCGCGCGACGCTGGCCTTCAGCCGCGATGCGCGGCAGTACCTGCCCCTTGTCCTGACGCGCTTCGAAGGCACCGAGTTGATGAACTACGCGCCGTTCATCTACGCGTTCGAGGCCGACAACATCGCGATCACCGGCACCGGGACGCTGGACGGCCAGGCCAACGCCGACGCGTGGTGGAACTGGCGCGGCGATGGTCCTGCGGCGCGATCGAAGCAGGCGCCGGCCCGAGACCGGCTGCTCGACATGGGCGTGCGCGGCGTGCCGGTGAAGGATCGCGTGTTCGGCCCGGGGCACTGGCTGCGGCCGAACTTCATCCAGCCGTATCGCAGCCGCAACGTGCTCATCGAGGGCGTGACCATCGTCAACTCCCCGATGTGGGAGATCAATCCGGTGCTGTGCCAGAACGTCACGGTCCGGAACGTCTCGGTGCGGAGCCACGGGCCGAACAACGACGGCTGCGATCCCGAGTCGTGCCGGGACGTGCTGATCGACGGTTGCACGTTCGACACCGGCGACGATTGCATCGCGCTCAAATCGGGGCGGAACAACGACGGACGCCGCCTGAACACGCCGATCGAGAACGTGATCGTCCGCAACTGCACGATGAAGGACGGCCACGGCGGGGTGGTGATCGGCAGCGAGATCTCGGGCGGGGCACGGAACATCTTCGCCGAGCAGTGCCGGATGGACAGCCCGCGCCTCGATCGGGCGCTGCGCATCAAAACCAACTCCGTCCGCGGCGGGATCGTCGAGGGCATCTACATGCGCGACGTGACCGTCGGGCAGGTCGCCGAAGCCGTGCTGACGATCGATTTCTATTATGAGGAAGGGGACACCGGGCCCTATCCGCCGGTGGTGCGGGACGTCGAGGTCCGGAACGTCACCAGCCGCACCAGCAAGCACGGCGTGATGCTCAAGGGTTATCCGAAGGCGCCGATCACCGACGTGCGCTTGATCGACTGCCGGTTCGATGGTGTCACCGATGGTGACGTGATCGAGGCCGTCCGCGATCTGGCTCGCACCAACGTCGTCGTCAACGGCACCGCGATCACGGATCGCGTGACGCGCTGAGCATCAGGCGGGATCGAGCACGAAATGATCGTCGAGAACGATCGTTCGACCGTGCGCAGTCCCGGTCGAGATCGGCGCACCACCTCTCGAGTGCGGCCGCGCTCGACTCGTGACCGGAGTGGACAAGCCAATCCGCTGCGCATACGGCTTCGACTCGCCGTAAGGGCGCGCGATTCAGCCATCGTGCGCGGTTCGAGTAGACTGTGCGCGGCATTTCGACCAGGTCGATCTGCCATAATTGGGCAGACCATTTATGGGCACATTGCTGGCACCGGGCCGCGGCAAGGACATCGAAGGCAGCACTGAACAGGTGGTGTCGTTCGTTCGCGGCTTGATCGAGCGCCGCGAGCTGCGCCGCGGCGATCGGCTGCCCGCCGAGCGCGACCTCGCGACCCTGATCGGTGTGAGCCGTCCCACCGTGCGCGCCGGGCTGCGCGCCCTGCAGGCAATGGGCGTGGTGATCTCGCGCCACGGCTCGGGCACGTACATTCCCGACGGGCCGCCGGCGCTTGGCTCAGAACCGCTCAGCTTCCAGGCGGCACTTCACGGCTTCACCCGCGAGGAGATGTACGAAGCACGCCGCATCCTCGAGGTCGGCGCGGCCGGTCTCGCGGCGGAACGCGCGGCGCCCGATCAGCTCGCGACCCTCGCGGACGAGGTCGCCGGCTTATTCGCCTCGCTCGAGGATCCGCGCGTGTTCCTGGTCCACGACATCAACTTCCACCGCAGCGTCGCGGCTGCCTCCGGCAATCCGATCGTGGCGTCGCTGGTCGAGATGGTGTCGGCCTTGTACTATGAGCGGCGCCGTGATACCGCGGCGCGAGCCAGCCAGCGTGACCACCGGGACGCCGCCGAGGCGCACCGGCGCATCTACCAGGCAATCCGGGCCCGCAATGCCGACGCGGCACGCGAGGCCATGCACGCGCATCTGCTCCAGGCCGCCGACTACCAGGCCCAGGAGGCCAGCGAGACCACGCCGAGACGCGGCGCCGCGGTGTCGCGCTCCACTTCACGACGGCCGCGCGGCCGTCGATCAACCAACTGATGTCCTTATTCGATCTCAGCGGCCGGACGGCCGTCGTAGTAGGGGGCACGAGCGGCATCGGCCGCGTGCTCGCCCTCGGTCTCGCCGACGCGGGTGCCGATGTGGTCGTCACCGGCCGCCGCGCCGACCGGGTCGAGGCGGTAGCCGCCGAAGTGCGGGAGCGCGGGCGCCGGACGCTCGCGATGGCCGCGGACGCCGCGGATGCCGGGTCGCTCGAGCGGCTGCTCGACGCTTGTCAGCAGGAGCTCGGCGGTGTCCACATCATGGTGTACGCGGCCGGCGTGACGCGGCGGATCGCGACGCTCGAGATGGACGCCGCGGAGTGGAACCGGATCATCGACACCAACTTGACCGGCGCGCTGCGGGCGTGCCAGGTGTTCGGCAAACCGATGGTCGAGGCCGGTTACGGCCGCATCATCACGATCGGATCGCTGACCTCGTTCGTCGGGATGTTCGAGGTTGCGGCCTACACCGCGAGCAAGGCCGGCATCGCCGGCCTGACCCGCGCCCTGGCGGTCGAGTGGGCGCCCGCGAATGTCACCGTCAACGCCATCGCGCCGGGCGTGTTCCGTACCGACCTGAACACCGCGCTCCTCGATTCAGCGCGCGGGCAGGAGCTCCTGACCCGCACCCCGATGCACCGCTTCGGTCAGCTCGAGGAGCTGCGCGGCGCAGCGGTGTTCCTCGCCTCCGACGCGGCCTCGTTCGTGACCGGGCATGTCCTCGCCGTCGATGGAGGGTTCCTGGCCAGCGGGGTCAACCAGTGAAGCCGGCGCTGGTTATCAGCGATCGCGACAACGTCGCGACCGCGCTCGAAACGCTCGAGGCCGGGCGCACGATCACCCTGGGGGCACTCGCCGTCACGCTGGGCGAACGGATTCCGCACGGCCACAAGCTCTCGCTGGTGCCGATTCCCGCAGGGCAGCCGGTGCTCAAGTACGGCAGCCCGATCGGGCTCGCGACCGCCGATATCCCGGCCGGCGCCCACGTCCACGTCCACAACGTCGCCAGCAGCCGCGGGCGCGGCGATCTCGACCTGGCGTTGCCGGAGCCGCGACTCGCCGAGCCGTCGGACACCAGCGAACCCGACGACACCGCAGCCTCGCTGTCGACGCTCGGCGCGCCGTCCCCTGGCACTCGATCATGACGACCCCCGGCTTCCTCGGCTATCGCCGTGCGGACGGACGCGTCGGCACACGCAACCACGTGCTGGTCGTTCCGACGGTGATCTGCGCATCGGTCGTCGCGGAACGGATCGCCGCGGCGGCCGCACCGATTGCCACGGCGCTCCCGCATCTCGCCGGCTGCGGTCAGCTCGGACCCGACATGCGGCTCACGCACGATACCCTGGCCGCGTACTGCGGCCATCCGAACATCGGTGCGGTCCTGGTCGTGGCGCTCGGATGCGAGCAGGTCATCGCGCAGCGGCTCGCCGATGCGGCGCGGCGGGCCGGGAAGCCGGCCGAGATTCTGGCGATCCAGAGCGAGGGCGGCACCGTCCGCACCACCGCGAAAGGGATCGAGATCGCGCAGGCGATGGCGGCGCGGCTCGCGACCGAAGGGCGCGAGTGGTGTGAGGCCGGCGACCTCGTGCTGTCGCTGAAGTGCGGCGGCTCGGACTACACCTCGGGCCTGGCCTCGAACCCGACGCTCGGACGCGTCGCCGATCGGCTGATCGATCTCGGGGGCAGCGCCGTGCTCGGCGAAATTGCCGAGATCATGGGAGCCGAGCACCTGCTGGCGTCGCGGGCCACGCGCCCGGCCACGTCGGCGATGCTGATTCAGGTGATCACGCGGGTCGAGATGGAGGCCCGCGCACTCGGCCTCGACATCCGCGGTACCCAGCCGTCCCCCGGCAACATTCGCGGCGGCCTCACGACGATCGAGGAGAAGTCGCTGGGCGCGACGCACAAAGGGGGCGAGCGGGCGCCGCTCGAGGATGTCGTCGGTTACGCCGCGCCGATCCGCCGCAAGGGCCTGACGGTGATGGATACGCCGGGCCTCGACGTCGAGTCGGTTACCGGCATGGTCGGCGGCGGGGCGCAGGTGGTGGTGTTCACGACCGGGCTCGGCACCCCGACCGGCAATCCGATCGCGCCGGTCATCAAGATCACGGGCAATGCCCGCACCGCGCGGCAGATGGCGGATAACATCGACCTCGACGTGAGCGGCATCATGGACGATTCGGAAACGCTCGACGCCTCAGCCGAACGGCTGTTCGACGAGATCCTGGCCGTCGCGTCGGGCCGGCCGACCGCGGCCGAGACGCTCGGCCACCGCGAGTTCGCGATTCATCGCCGCAATCCGACCATCTGATCGCACAGACCTGGAGCGTGTGATGCCGACCCCCTCGGTTCCCATTGCCGATCGTCGCCCGGCTGTCGCGACTACCGCGCCGGCGGCCTCCGCCGTCGCCGCGGTGGGCCGCTACCGCTGGTACATCTGCGCCCTGCTGTTCTTCGCCTCGACCATCAACTACGTCGATCGGCAGGTCATCGGGATCCTCAAGCCGACGCTGCAGACGGAGTTCGGCTGGTCGGAAATCGACTATTCCGACATCGTCTTTGCGTTCCAGTTCGCCTACGCCATCGGGCTGCTGGTCTCCGGGCGGCTGATGGATCGCTTCGGGACCCGCCTCGGCTTCGCCATCGTCATCATCGTGTGGAGCTTGGCCGCGATGGCCCATGCCGAGGCCGCCCTGTTCGGCCCGGCAGTGGCCGCGGTCCTCGGTCTCGTGGGGCTCGCGTATAGCGGATCGGTGGCCGGCTTCATCGCCGCTCGCTTCGCGCTCGGCATCGGCGAGGCCGGGAACTTCCCGGCCGCGATCAAGACCGTCGCAGAGTGGTTTCCAAAGCGCGAGCGGGCGTTCGCCACCGGCCTCTTCAACTCCGGCACCAACATCGGCGCGGTGGTCGCACCGCTGGTGGTGCCGTACATCACCTACACGTGGGGCTGGTACTGGGCCTTCATCGCGACCGGCGCGCTCGGGTTTCTCTGGCTGGCCGTCTGGTGGTTCTCGTACTCGGCACCAGAGACGCATCCGCGGATCTCCGCGGCGGAGCTCGCCTACATCCGCAGCGACCCGCCCGATCCCGTGGTCACGGTGCCCTGGACGACGCTCCTCAAGTATCGCCAGACATGGGCGTTCGCTCTCGGCAAGTTCCTGACGGATCCGGTGTGGTGGCTGTACCTGTTCTGGATTCCCGACTTCCTGAACCGCAACTATGGGATCAACCTGTCAAAGGTCGGCCCGCCGTTGATCGCCATCTACCTGATCGCTGACATCGGCAGCATCGGCGGCGGCTGGCTCTCGTCGGCGCTGATTAAACGCGGCTGGTCGGTCAACGCCGGCCGGAAGACGGCCATGCTGATCTGCGCCATCGCGGTCCTGCCGATGGCAGTCGCCTCGAAGGCTGGTGACCTGTGGCTCGCGGTGGCGCTCGTCGGCTTGGCGGCGTCGGCCCACCAGGGATGGTCCGCCAACCTCTACACGCTGGTCTCCGACACATTCCCCAAGCAAGTCGTGGGTTCGGTAGTGGGTCTTGGCGGTGCGGCGGGCGCGGTGGGTGGCATGCTGATCGCCAAGGCGACCGGCTACATTCTTCAGGCGACTGGCAGCTACGTGCCGGTATTCCTGATCGCGGCGTTCGCGTACCTGGTCGCGCTGGGCGTCATCCAGCTGCTCGTGCCCAGGCTTGAGCCGGCGCAGATTGAGCCGTGACGTGCGCCCGACCTGCCGGTCGGGCGTGGCTGTTCGCTACTTGCGGCGTTCTGGCAATCGCCGTTCCGAGGGGCCATCGTAGCGGTGATCCTTCGGATCGATCTGCCGCATCGGCGCCTGCCGGATCTTCTCTTCCTCGGCGTGGGCCGCGATGCCCGGCACGCGAGAGATCACGAACAGGGCATCGGCCACCGCCGGCGGAATCCCGAGATCGCCGCACACCGCGGCGATCGCGCCATCGATGTTGACCGGGACCGTGCGTCCGTGCGCGTCGGGGTGCTCGACCATGACCATCTCGACGGCGCGGATCATCTGGATGTGGTGCCCCTCCACTTCGAGCTCCAGAGCCATCTGGAACAGCCGGGCCGCCCGCGGATCGCGGGTGTGATACCGGTGCCCGAACCCGGGCGGCAGCTCACCGGCCGCGGTGCTGCGCTCCACGAGACGCTCCGCGGCCTCGCGGTAGGTCGACCCGTTGCGCACGAGCTCCAGACCGACGTCAAGGAACTGCATGCAGCTCTCGATGTCACCGCCGTGATAGCGACCGAATCCGAGCAGGCCCGCTGCCACGCACGCGCGCAGCGGTGCCCCCGTCGTCGCCGTGTTGCGGGCTGCGAGAGTGGACGGCGGCGTCGCGCCGTGATCGATGAACGAGACCAGCATTGCTTCCATCAGCCGCCCGACCCCGGGGGACGGCATGTCCCCCATGAACAGCAGATAGATCGATTCCCCGAACGTCAGCCGGCCCATCAGCTCGTCGAGGGCGTAGCCGCGCAGCAGGATCTTGTTCGGCTCGATGTGCGTCAGCCCGGTCAGCCACTTGTCTTCGACGACCCGGGGCTGGGCCCGGCGCTCGACGAACGGTGCTTCTGTTTTCATGGGCGCCCTCACTGACGACACGCGGCTTCCGGCTGACCCTCGGCGACGAACTCGTGACCGGTAACAGGCTTATGAAATACTCAGCCAGTCAACTCCCAACGCCCAATTCCCATCTGCCAAGTTCCATAAATCGCAGCGAATCGGTTCCCTTTGGGTGTTGGAGGTTGGGAGTTGATGATGACTCTTTCAACATCTTGCTACGTCCCGTACAGTCGATCGCCGAAGTCTCCCAACCCTGGCAGGATGAACTTGTGCTCGTTCAATCCCCGGTCGATCGCCGGCGTGTAGATCTCGACGTCCGGATGCAGCTTCTCGACCAGCGCGATCCCTTCCGGCGCCGCGACGATGCAGATCATGCGGACCGCGCGGGCACCGGAGTTGCGCAGGAGGTCGAGCGCGGCGACCGCGCTGCCGCCGGTTGCCAGCATCGGATCGATCATCAGCACGTAGCTGCCGGTCAGGTCGCCAGGCAGCCGTGAATAGTATTGCGAGGCGATCGCGGTGGCTTCATCGCGCTGAAGACCGATGTGGCCGACCCGCGCGCTCGGAATCAGTTCGAGAACGGCATCGAGCATGCCGAGGCCGGCGCGCAGCACCGGCACGACGACCACGCCTCCGGTCACGCGCCGTGCGTCGGCCGGTCCGAGTGGCGTGGCGACCTGACCGCGTACCGAGGGCAGATCCCGGGTCGCCTCGGCGGCGAGCAGGAGGCTGATCCGAACCGCCATCCGGCGGAACAATTCAGGCGGTGTGGTCGCGTCGCGCAGCGTCGCCAGGGCATCGTGCACGAGCGGATGCCCGACAATGTGAACCGGCACCGGTTCACTATAGCGGTCAGCGCCGATCCTGGCAAAAGGGCGCGCGGCAGAACCGCGGCGCGCCACTGATAGAATCGGCGGACTGATGCGGCGTTGTGTTGCTCTCGCGATCGGCCTGGCCAGTGCGGCCGCTGCACTCGTCGCCCAGGCCCCAGCCAGGCGCGCCGTCTCCCTGATTGTCACCAACGCCATCGTCGTCACCATGGACGGCGCGTCGCGGGTGCTGCCGGCCGGCGCGGTGGCCATCGACGGACGCGACATCGTCGCGGTCGACACCGCCGCCACGATCGCGCAGGGATTCGAGGGGCGCGAGACCATCGACGCCGGCGGCCAGGTGGTGATGCCCGGCCTGATCAACACCCATACGCACGCGCCGATGGTGTTGTACCGCGGCCTCGCTGACGACCTGGCGCTGATGGACTGGCTGCAGAAGTACATCTTCCCCGGCGAAGCCAAGACCGTGTCGCCCGAGTTCGTACGGGCCGGGACACGGCTGGCGGCGCTCGAGATGATTCAGTCGGGCACGACCACCTACACCGACATGTACTACTACGAAGAGGAGATCGCGCGGGCCACGCGCGAAGCCGGCCTTCGTGGTGTGCTCGGCCAGACGATCATCCAGTTCCCCGTTCCGGACGCAAAGACGCCCCAGGAGGGTCTGGCCCGGGCGGAGCGCTTCATCAAGGAGTTCGCGTCGGACGAGTTGATCACCCCGGCTGTTGCGCCGCATGCGATGTACACGCTGGATCGCACGATGCTGACGGCGATTCGGGCCATGGCCGACCGCGAACACGCCCAGGTCATCATCCATCTTGCGGAAACCCAGGACGAAGTGCGCACCGCGCGGCAGAAGTACAAGCTGACGCCGACCGCCTTCCTCGAATCGATCGGGTTCTGGGGTCCGAAGACGATTGCCGCCCATGCGGTCTGGGTGACGCCCGCAGACATCGAGATTCTCGCCCGCCGGCACGTCGGCATCTCGCACAATCCCGAAAGCAACATGAAGCTGGCGAGCGGAACCGCGCCGGTCACCGCGATGCGCACGGCCGGCATTCCCGTCGGCCTGGGCACCGACGGTGCCGCGAGCAACAATGACCTCGACATGTTCGAGGCGATGCGGCAGGCGGCATTCCTGCACAAGCTCGTGACCCGTGATCCGAGGGCGATTCCCGCGCCGGTGGCGTTGCGCATGGCGACCATCGACGGCGCTCGTGCGCTCGGGATGGAAAGCGCGATCGGTTCGCTCGAGCCCGGGAAGCGCGCCGACCTGATCGTGGTCTCCATGTCCGCCGCGCGGCAGACCCCGATGTACGATCCCCTGTCGCACCTGGTCTACGTCACCCGCGGCGACGACGTGCGGACGACAATCGTGAATGGAAAGGTGCTGATGCGCGATCGGCAGATGCTGACGCTCGACGAACGTGCCGTCCTGGCCGAGGCCAGGCAGTGGACGGCCCGCGTGCGGGACGCGGTGGCGGCAAAGGACTGATCATGGGCCTCACGACTCTCATCGCCGCGGACGACATCCAGGACCGTATCCGTGCGCTTGCCGCGCAGATCGAAGCCGATTACCCGCCCGACGAGGAAATCCACCTGGTCTGCGTTCTCAAGGGCGGCTTCGTGTTCATGGCGGATCTCGTGCGGGCGATGAGCCCGCGCGTGACGATGGACTTCATCGCGGTGTCGAGCTACGGCAAGCGGACCAAGTCGACCGGCGAGGTCCGGATGCTCAAGGACCTCGATAGCGGCCTCGAAGGCCGCCACGTGATCATCGTCGAGGACATCGTCGACACCGGGCTGACGCTCACCTACCTGCAGGACATTCTCCGCGCGCGGGCGCCGAAGACGCTGAAGACGGCGTGTCTCCTGAGCAAGCCGTCGCGGCGCGTGGTGGACGTGGCGGTCGACTACACGGGGTTCACCATCGAAGACAAGTTCGTGGTCGGCTACGGGCTCGATTACGCGGAGAAGTATCGCAACCTCGGCAGCATCGCCGTGCTGGACGCCGAATGAAGCGTTTCGATCTCATCACCGAAGCGGACGCCCGCGTACTCGATCACGGATCGACGGTGGAACTGACGGCGGGCGGCCACGTGACGCCGCTGGCGCGCGATACCCTCGCGGCCCGGCGAGTGACCGTCGTGGCGGCCGGCAGCACCGATGCGACGCTGCCGCCGGATCTGGCGCCGGTATCGGACGTCCGCCGGGTGGCGATCGGCAGCGATCACTCCGGCGTCGCGCTCAAGAAGGCGCTTGTCGGACATCTGAGAGGGAAGGGCCTGGCCGTTACGGATCTGGGGACCGACAGCGCCGAGCCCGTGGACTATCCGGACATCGCGGCGGCGGTGGCGCGAGCCGTGGCTCGCGGCGAAGCGGACGCCGGGATCGTGCTCGACGGCGCCGGAATCGGCTCGGCGATTGCGGCGAACAAGGTCCGTGGCGTGCGCGCTGCGATGTGCCCGGACGAGACAATCGCCCGCTATTCGCGCGAGCACAACGGGGCCAACGTGATCACGCTCGGCTCGTCGCTGCTGGCCGGGCCTGAGGCTGCGATCCGGATCGTGGACACCTGGCTCGGCACGGCGATGCGCGAGTCGCGCTATATTCGACGGCTGTTGAAGGTGCGGCGCCTCGAAGAGCGCTTTGCGCGCGGCGACTGACGATGCTGAACGGCCAGGATCTCCAGCGGCTCATCGAGATGATCACCGAGGAGGTGGTCGCGGCGCAGGGCGGAGGCTCGTCGATCACCCGCCACTGCAGCTGCCATTCGGCGATGGTCGAATGCTGCCCCGACCGGCTGCGGGGAGTGATCGATGCCGGCGCGACCCGAATCGGGGTACACGCTGCGGGCGGAGCGCCCGGCGGCGTCGCCGGCCTGATCGATCACACGCTGCTCAAACCGGACGCCACTCGCGATGACATCGAGAAGCTCTGTCGCGAAGCGGCCGAGTTCCATTTCGCCACCGTGTGCGTCAACCCGGCCTGGGTGGCGCTCGCCGCGGCCCGGCTGCGCGGCACGCCAGTGGGCGTATGTTCGGTGGTCGGGTTCCCTCTCGGGGCGACCACATCTGACGTGAAGCAGTTCGAGACCCGCCGCGCCATCTTCGACGGCGCAACCGAGATCGACATGGTGATCAACGTCGGGGCGCTGAAATCCGGCGATCTCCGCCTGGTCGAGCGTGACATCGAATCGGTCGTCGAGGCGTGCCGCCCGTGCGGCGTGGTCAGCAAGGTGATCATCGAGGCAGCGCTTCTGACCGACGACGAGAAGGTGACGGCCTCGACCCTCAGCAAGGCGGCCGGGGCGGACTTCGTCAAGACCTCGACCGGATTCGCCTCAGGCGGTGCGACAGTGGCGGATGTCGCGCTGATGCGGCGTGTGGTGGGCGCGGACATGGGCGTAAAGGCGGCCGGCGGTGTGCGCGATCTGCAGGGGCTGAACGCGATGGTCGCGGCCGGCGCCAGCCGGGTGGGTGCCAGCGCCGGAGTCAAGATCGTCCAGGAGTCCCGGGGCCACGCCCCGTCGCCGGTACCGGCGTCCGGCTACTAGTCGCTGATTCAGCGGGTTCAGCCGTCTGACCTGGCGGGTGTACGTGGACGACGCTGGGACTGGGCGCCGGAATAGGCATGTCGATGCCCTCGGTCTCGAACCTGTTCTTGATCCGCTTTCGCAGTTCCCGTCCGACCTCCCACTGCTTCAGCGGCATCGTCTTGATCCGCATCTTGATCACCATCCACCAGTCGGCGAAGGCGTCGACACCCTGAATCTCGAGCGGCCCGAGAATGAACGGGCCGCACGCCGGATCGGCCTGCAGCGTGCTCCCGATGTCGCGCAGCAGTCCCATGATCCGATCGGGATCCTCGTGATACGAGACCTTCAGGTCGATCACGTAATACGAGAAGTCCTTCGACCGGTTGGCGAGCGTCGTGATCGCGCCGTTGGGGAAGACGTGGACGGTGCCTTCCGCATCGCGGAGGACGATGGTGCGGAGGTTCAGCTGCTCGACCAGCCCGCCGGTGCCGTTGATCGCTGCGACGTCGCCGACCCGCACCTGATCCTCGAGCAGGAGGAAGAAACCGCTGATCACGTCGCGCACCAGCGTCTGCGCGCCGAACCCGACCGCCAGTCCGGCGATGCCGGCACCGGTCAGCACCGGCGCGATGTCGATCTGGAACAACTTGAGGATCATCAGCACCGCGATGCCGATGATCAGCACGGTCGAGACCTTGCTGACCGCCGCGCCCAGGGTGCGGGCACGCTTGGCGCGCTCGAGGGCGTCCAGAGTGCTGCCGGCGGCGACGTCGTGCTCGAAGCGATGCACCACGAGCGAGGTCGCCCGAACCGACGCGTAGGCGAGCAGCGCAATGACAACGATCCGCAGCCCGTCACCGAGGGCCCAGCCGGCCAGCGACGCGAGGTGAACGCCGCCGCGCGGGTGCAGGCCGGCCAACTCGAACGCCGGCACCAGAACGAGCGCCGCGACCAGGATGAACACCGCCGCCCCCAGCAGGCGCAGCGGTCCCCGCACCAACGGGCTCGATTCGGTCAGCGTGCCGCGCAGCATGGCGCGCAGGCCGCGCGCCGCCAGCAGCCGGACCGCGCGGGCGACGAGCCAGGCCAGGACCAGTGTCGGCACGAGCGCCAGGACGATCGACGCCCACGTGACCTGGTCCGCGAACACGCGCGACAACATGCCGGGCAGGATAGCAGATGAATCCGGATAAGATCGGCGCGATGGGACTGCCGCCGATCGCCAGGCGATCCCTCGTTCCCTATCTGATCCTCGTCGGCGCGCTGGCGGTGACCGCCGGGGCCGCGCTGTACACGCACAACCAGATCGGGCAGCAGAACGAGCTCAAGTTCAGGAGCACCGCGGCACGCGTCCGAACCGAAATCGAGACGCGGCTGGACGGGTACGTCGCAATGCTGCACGGCGGCGCCGGGCTGTTCGCGGCGAGCTCGCAGGTCGAGTTCGACGAGTTCCGCCATTACGTCGAACGGCTGGAGATCCCGCACCGGTATCCGGGCGTCCAGGGGATCGGGTTCTCGCGCTTCGTGCCGCACGCCGATCGCGCGCATGTGCAGGAGGTCCTCCGCCGCCACGTGCCGACCTTCACCTACTGGCCGGCGACGGCCGACGAACTCCACGCGATCATCTTCCTCGAGCCGCCGAACCTGCGGAACACCCGGGCGATGGGCTACAACATGTTCTCCGAGCCCGTCCGCCGCGAGGCGATGATCCGCGCCCGCGACTCGGGGATCGCCGCGGCCAGCGGGCCGGTGCGGCTGGTGCAGGAGGATCGGCGCGAGGGGCCGGAACAAATCGGGTTTCTCATTTACGAGCCGGTTTACCGGACGGGCACCTCGCCATCCAGCGCCGCCGATCGCCGCGCGGCACTTCTCGGCTTCGTCTACAGTCCGTTTCGCACCGGCGACCTGCTGGCGCGGATCGTGGAGCCGGACGAAGGAGAGGCCTCGGTCGGCCTGCGGGTGTTCGATGTCACTGACCCCGAGCGGCATCTGCTGTATGCGTCAGGCGGAGACGAGAGGCCCAGGTTACGCGCCGACCAGTACATCGACATCGCCGGCCGCCGCTGGCTGCTGGCGTTCAACAGTGCGTCCGGTGCGGCGCCGCTGTTGAGCGGCCGAGTCCTCGAAGTGCTGGTCGGAGGAGCGGCGTTGTCGCTCCTGTTGTTCGGCGCGACGCTGGCCCAGGCGCGAGCGCGTCAGAGCGCCGAACGTACGTCCGAGGAACTGCGGCGATCGGAGGAGGCCCTGCGCGCCGCGAACCGGTCGAAGGACGAGTTCCTGGCGGTGGTGTCGCACGAGCTGCGCACGCCGCTGAACGCGATCCTCGGCTGGGGCTCGATGCTGTTGAAGGGGCAGGTGCCGCCCGGCACCGAGCGGCACGCGCTGGAAGTGATCCAACGCAACGCGCTGGCCCAGGCGCGGCTGGTCGAGGACCTGCTCGACATCTCCCGCGCGGCCGGCGGCGGTCTTCGTCTCGAGCTCACCGACGTCAACCTCACGTCGACGGTCCGCGCCGCGGTCGACGCGGTGCGCCCCTCCGCCACGACGCAGGGAGTGTCGCTCGATTACGCGGTGCCCGAGGACCTCGGCGTGATACGGGGCGACCCAGCGCGGCTCCTCCAGATCCTGCAGAACCTCCTGGCGAATGCGATCAAGTTCACCGCCACCGGCGGCCACGTCGCGCTGCGCGCCGAGCGGAACGGAGGGGACGCGTCGATCTCGGTGACGGACACT
Source organism: uncultured Acidobacteriota bacterium (assembly GCA_963816725.1). Classification (GTDB taxonomy): domain Bacteria; phylum Acidobacteriota; class Vicinamibacteria; order Vicinamibacterales; family 2-12-FULL-66-21; genus CAVSUB01. The sequence continues at coordinate 122,578 of CAWFMC010000005.1, forward strand.
GGTATCGGAATCAGCCCCGACTTTCTGCCGTTCGTGTTCGAGCCCTTTCGTCAGGCTGACAGTTCGACGACCCGGGCGCATGGCGGGGTTGGGCTCGGGCTGGCGATCGCGCGGCATCTGATCGAGCTGCACGGTGCGACGATCGAGGTGTCGAGCGAGGGCGAAGGAAAGGGGAGCACGTTCATCGTGCGGTTCAGGACCGGCGCGCGGCGTGCCGTCAATGCGTGACGATCGCGCCGTCAGGCATGCGTCAGCGGTTCGGACGGGGCAGGCACCACGGCGAAGATCGGCATGCGCAGCGTCGCCCGGCACCCGGTGCGATCCTCCCGGTTCTCGAGCGTCAAGCTGCCGCCGTGGGCTTCGGCGATCTGCCGGCTGAGCACGAGGCCGATGCCCGATCCTCCGGGCTTGGTGGTGAAGAACGGCACGAACAGGTTGCCGGTGTTCGCCAGCCCGGGGCCCTCATCGTCGACCCACAGTTCAAGCGTCGGTGGTGAGGCGCCTGGCAGCCGCTGCCAGCCGACCTGAACGCCTCCGCCGGTCTCGCGCGCGGCATCGATCGCGTTGCGGACGATGTTGATCAGCAGCTGTTCGAGCTGGTCGCTGTCGCCCTGCACGGTGACACGGGGCCCGGCCGCGATCTCGATGTGATGCGCGCCTTCCAGCGTGACGACCCGGCCCACCACCGCGGCGACGTCCAGTGGAGCGAGGCGGGGCGGGGGCAGCTTGGCCAGCCGCGCATACGCGGTCATGAATCGGCTCAGCGACTCCGATCGCGCGCCGATGACGGCCAGCCCGCGCTGCACGTCGTCGCGCCAGTCGGCCGGGGGCGGCTCGCGCGTGATGATCGTCGCGAGGCTGCCGGCGATTGACTTGATCGGGGCCAGCGAGTTGTTCATCTCGTGGCCGATGACGCGGATCAAGCGCTGCCAGGCCTGACGTTCCTCTTCGCGCAGCGGCTGGCTCAAGTCGGAGAGGACGAGCAGTTCGTGCGGACGGCCGCCTTGCCGGAACAGGCTGCGGCGGATCTCCCACCGCCCGACACCGCCGGGGAAGGCGGTGTTGATCACGCGTGGGGCGTCACCGGTCAGCGGGTCGGCGAGATCGAGCTCCTCGGCGCGACGGCCGAGGAGCCGCTCCGAGGGCTGGCTGAGGAGCCGTGCGCCGGCGCGATTCACGAACTTGAGGACCTGGTTCTCGTCGAACGTGAAGACCGCGACCTCGATCTCGGCCATCACCTTGCGCAGCAGGGTCGTCGCTTCGAGCGCGTCGAGGCGCTGGTGGCGCAGCGTTTCGACCAGCGCGTTGACCTCGATCATCACCTCGCCCAGCGGGTCGCCGCCGCGGGCGCCGCGGGCGCGGATGGAGAAGTCCCCTTCGCCCAGCGCGGCGAGCAGGTTCGAGAGTGTCTGGAGCGGCAACACGACCCGCTCGCGCAAGGCGAAGGCGAAACCGAGGCACACCGTGACGATCAGGACCGACAGGGTCCACTGCACTTTGGGCGTGAAGTCGCCGGTCCAGAGAAAGACGAGCGAGATGATCGCCCCCGGCGCGGCCGAGGCGAACGCCATCAGCAGGATGCGCCGGTCGTGGCTCAGTCGAGGCTCGCGCGGCGAGTTGGGGTTCATGAGGGGCGGCGGCAGGTATTGTAGGTCGCGAGCGCCGGACCGGCGCGGCCCGTGGGCGACGAGCCGAATCCCGAGTCCCCGAGCCGCTAACGTCGCGCTATAGCCCGTAACGCTGCAGGCGCCGGTACAGCGCGCTGCGGCTGAGACCGAGCGCCTTCGCCGCCTGGCTGACGTTGCCGTCGTAGCGCATCATCGCCTTCTTGATCAGGAAGCACTCGACGTCCTCGAGGCTCATGTCTTCGAGACGTCCGCCGCCGTCCTTCGCGACCCGCAGCCCCAGGTCGGCCGGCTTGACCAGCGGGCCCCCGGCCATCAGCACCGCACGCTCGATCGCATGATCGAGCTCGCGGACATTGCCCGGCCACGGGTGTTCGAGCAGCAGCTGCATCGCGCCGCTCTCGAAGCCGGTGAGGCGCTTGCGGTAGCGCTGCGCGTGCTGGCGGAGGAAGTGCTGGGCGAGAAGCGGCAGATCCTCCCGGCGATCCCGCAGCGCCGGCAAACGGATCTCGATCGTGTTGAGGCGGAACAGGAGATCCTGACGGAAGCGCCCCGAGGCGACTTCGTCTTGCAGGTCGGCATTCGTCGCGGAGATGATGCGGACGTCCACCCGTCGGGTGCGCGACGATCCCAGCCGCTCGAACTCGCCGGTTTCGATGACCCGCAGCAGCTTGGCCTGCTGGCTCATCGGAACGTTGGCAATCTCGTCGAGGAACAGGGTGCCCATGTCAGCCAGCTCGAAGCGTCCGACGCGATCCGCTTTCGCGTCGGTGAACGCGCCGCGCACGTGACCAAAGAGCTCGCTCTCGAACACGCCCTCCGAGACGCCGCCGGAGTTGACGATCACCATCGGGCGGGTGGCCCGGCTCGACACGGCGTGCAGCGCCCGGGCGATCACGCCCTTGCCGGTTCCGTTCTCGCCGAGGACCATGACGTTCGCGTCCGAGGGGCCGACGCGGGAAATGACCTGCAGCACGCCCTGCATCGCCGGCGACTCGGCGATCAGCTTGGGCATACCCTCGCCGCGCAGCAGCGAGTTCTCGGCCTCGAGGCGCTGGCCTTTGCGCAGGGCCTGGCTCAACTCGATCTGCGTCCGGATGATCGCCAGCAGCCGGGCGTTGTCCCACGGTTTCTGGATGAAGTCGCGCGCGCCGCGGCGCATCGCCTCGACCGCTACTTCGACGCTGCCCCACGCCGTCATCACCACCACCGGCAGCGTGGGATCCAGCCCCTGGATCCGCGACAGCAGGTTCAAGCCTTCCTCGCCGGACGTCGTGTCACGCGCGTAGTTCAGATCGATGAGCGACACGTCGAATTCGCGCGCCTCGAGCGCCGCCAGCACGCCGGCCGGCGACGATGCGGTCTCGAGGTGGAAGCCTTCGGCCTTGAGCAGCAGCCGCAACGCCTCGAGCACGTCGGGCTGATCGTCGGCGATCAGCACCCGCGGATCGCTCGTCCGCACCGGGTGCCGGGCGCGATCGGCCGCGTCGTGTCGATGATCCTTGAGGTGGTCGGTGATCAGCATGGATCAAGTAGGGACTGGGGACCCGGGACCAGGGACTGGGCAGCCTGCTTTGTCGCAGCCGGCTCGAACTTCAGACCCTGCTTCCTTCCCGCGATGTGCAGCATCGGATTGACCAGCAGCGAAGTTCGACGGAAAAGCGTTTGAGTCGCAGCCTGTTGTCGCTAACCAGGCGCCGGATCCCCGGTCCCTGGTCCCCGGTCCCGGCGAGCACTAAAGGCGCAAAGCGCCTTTAGTGCTCGATATGAAACCCGCTCTCTTCCATCTCCTGCTGGGCGCGCTTGCTGCCGTCTTCCTCGAGCACGCGGCCGTCGAACAGGTGGATGGAGCGGTCGGCGTGGCGCGCATAACGCGGGTCGTGGGTGACCATGCAGATCGTCGCCCCCTCGCGGTGCAGCTCGCGCAGCAGCTCCATGACGGCCTCGCCGTTCTTGGAGTCGAGGTTTCCTGTTGGCTCGTCGGCCAGCAGGATCGAGGGAGAGCCGGCCACCGCGCGGGCGACCGCGACGCGCTGCTGCTGACCGCCGGACAGCTGCGAGGGCAGGTGCTTCGAGCGGTGCGCCATGCCGACCTTCTCGAGCGCCGCCATCACCCGTTCCTTGCGCTCGGCCGACTTCATGCCGCGATAGGTCAGCGGGAGCTCGACGTTCTCGTAGACGTTCAGGTCGCCGATCAAGTTGAAGCTCTGGAAGATGAACCCGATCTCGCGATTCCGCACGCGGGCCCGCTCGGAGAGCGGCAGATCGGCGACCGACTTGCCGTTGAGGATGTACTTGCCGTCGGTGGGTGAGTCGAGCAGGCCGAGAATCGACAGCAGCGTGGACTTGCCGCAGCCCGAGGGTCCCGCGATGGCGATGTATTCGCCGGTCTTGATCTCGAGGTGGATCCCGGCGAGCGCGTGGGTTTCGACCTCGTCGGTGAAGAAAACCTTCGTGACGCCGTCGAGGTGAATCAGCGTTTGCGCGGCAGTGTTCATCATGCTCTCCATGGTCACCGTTGACTGTTGATCTGCGACTGTCGTCAGCCCTTCAACTGGATGCGGTCGAACTGGTCGTAGTTGGACATGTCGGAGAGGATCACCTGATCGCCAGGCTGCAGCCCCTCCTTGATCTCGATGGTGTTCACGGAGCTGCGTCCCAGCTTCACGTTGGTCCGCACCGCTTCGCCGGTCGGCAGCAGCTTGAACATCGAGACCGTGCCTTCGTCCTGGCCGAACGCCGGCCGGCCGACGAACACCACGTTGTCCAGCTTCTCGATCCGGATGGTCCCGTCGACGCTCAAGTCCGGACGGGCGCCGGGCGGCAGCGCGCCGTCGAGTATGACGTCCACCCCCACCGTTCCGTTGGACGAGGCCGGATCGATCCGCGCGACCTTCCCCTGGACGATGCCGTTGCGGGTGTCGATCTCAGCGAACTGCCCGAGGCGGAGATCCTTCGTCTGGGTCTCGGCGATGCGCACTTCCGCCTTCAGATTGGTCGGGTCGGCGACGCGGACGAGGTTCGTGCCCGGGCTGACCTGGGCGCCGCGTTCGACCGACACCAGCTGAAGTACTCCGGTCATGCCGGCCTTGACCCGAAGATCGTCCAGCTTGCGCATGCTGAGCTCGTAGGCCGCCCGCTTGAGGTTGACGTCTGCCTCCTGCGGAGCGAGCTGCGACTTCAGCCCTTCCTCGGTCATCTTCAACCGCTGCTGGGCAATCTTGAGGCGGTTCGCCTGATCGGTCGCCTGGGTCTTCTTCAACTTGACGGTCAAGTCGGAGACCAGTCCGTCCTTCTGCAGCTGCTCGTTCGCTTCGAGATCGAGCTTCGCCTGGCTGTAGTTCGCTTCGATCGTCGCCGCGTCAGCCTGCTGGCTGAGGTATTGACTCTGCAGGTCGGCTTTCTTGTTGAGGAAGGCGGCTTCCGCAGACTGGAAGGCCAGCTGGGCGTCCTTGACTGACTGCTGGAGGTCCGGGTTGCTCATCTCGAGGATCACCGTATCCGGCTTCACCTCCGCTCCGGGCCTCAACAGGATCCGCTCAACCCGCCCTTGCGTGGTGGCGGGGATCCAGCGGATGTCTTCCGGAATGAGGGTGCCGGAGCCGCGGACCTGGCGGACCATCGGGCCGCGCTTCACCGTGTCGATCCACACCGTGCCGCGCTCGACGCTCGGAGCCGCAGGTTTGAGTCGCGAGACGGCGAGGGTAATGACCGCGACTCCCACCAGCGCCGCCGCACCATAGACGACCCGGCGCATCTTCTTCTTACGCTTCACGGACTCTGGACGTGCAATATCGACCATGAAAAATGCCCTTGTGTTGCGCCGGGAGATAAACCGAGGCCCGCGCTGCCGCGCTTCAGAGCCAACCGTGTGCCACGCTGACGAGTACCGGTAACCTACTGACTATACTCGTCTTGCGCGCAAGCCGTGGGATCCATTTCGCCCCTGGCTGACCAGTTGCGGAATGCCGTCGTCCCGGAATCGAACACCAGTGAATCGGCGCCTGCGGCACACGTGTGCGCCGCGACCACCCCATTGGACGGAATGCGGCAGACAGTGGTTTAGACAAATCGCCGCGGCTCACGTCGAATCTCGCTCCGTGCGGGATATACAATCTCCCGCGAACGCGGCATGGCGCCGACGCGTGCCACCGAACGTATGGGCTACGACTCACAGTGCGCGTACCGGCTGGACGGGGAACCTGGATCCGGCAAAGCGGTCCTCGAGCACCATGCGCTGATCCTGCGCAGCACGACGCGGCTGACCATCCCGTTGTCCAGCGTGACGAGCGCGACGGCTCACAATGGCTGGCTCACTGTCGGCTTCGATGGCCGGGTGGCGGAACTCGAACTGGGTGCCGGCGCGGCGAGATGGGCGGCGCGGATCACCAACCCGCCGTCACGCCTGTCGAAGCTGGGCGTCAAGGCCGGGCAGCGGATCCTCATCGCCGGTCCGGTCGACCAGGCGTTCGTCCGTGAGCTCGAAGGGGCGGGAGCAATCGTCCTGACCCGCGCCCGTGCGGCCACAGCGGATCTCGTGTTCTACGCCGTCGAGCGGCCGGCTTGGCTCGATCGGATTCAGGCGTTGGCCGCCACCCTTACGCCCGCGGGCGCGCTGTGGACGCTGCGCACCAAGGGGTCTGGTCTGGTGACGGAGGCGGTGACCATGGCGGCCGGCAAGCGGGCCGGGCTGGTGGACGTCAAGGTGGTGAGCTTTTCCGAGACGGTGACCGCGGAGAAGTTCGTGATCCCGGTGGCCCGGCGGACGGCCGTGGGCCGGGGTGCCGTGACCCGCGCGCGCTGATCGGCAAACGTGTTCCAGGGCGGGCGAGCCGATGGGCGAGTCCCATGGCGCCTGACGGCAAGGGCTGTGCAACGGACGGGTGGGCATGACCGACATCAGCGACCGGCTCCTCAGCGACATCGTCGACGCGGTGAAAGAGATCGTCCGGAAGGAGCAATCGGACCGCCTGCGTGACATTTACTTGATCGGCGACATCGACAAGGACAGCGCGCGCCACGTGATCGAGCGGTTGCGCGAGCTCGCCAACGACAGCCGCAAGCCGATCACGCTCTACATCAACAGCGCGGGTGGGAACGTGACGGACGGTCTGGCGCTGCACGACGCGATCGCGCACCTGGTCGCGTGCGGGGTCACGATCACGATCGTCGTGCAGGGCATGGCGTACTCGATGGGGTCCGTGGTCGTTCAGGCCGCGAGCCCGGGGCGGCGGTGGGCGTTCCCGCACTCCTGGATCATGATCCACGAGCCGGCGAAATGGGCCGGCTGGCAGTCGACCACCGCGGCGGCCCAGCACCTCGATCGCCTGAAACAGATGCAGGATCAGATTTACCGGATTCTGGCGGACCGCTCGGGCAAGCCGTTGCGCCAGATCATCCGCGACACCAAGCGCACTGACCTCTATCTGGACTCCGCGCACTCCAAACGCTACGGCCTCATCGACGAAATCATCGGCGAAACGATCCGGATCAAGGATGGCGAGGCGATTCCCATCGTCCGCGCCGCCGCGGCACTCGCGGCGCCGGATCCCGAGGACCAGCCGGAAGCCGCGGATGGCGACGAACCCGCCATCGAACCGGCCGCGGCGCAGGGGCCCGCGGCGCCCGCCGTGGTGCCCGGCGGAGTTGACAGCGATCGCTGACGACCGTGGCACGGCGGTTGCGTTCGATCTGTCGTGCCTCGACCTGACATCGCCGCCCGCACGGCCGCGTTCGCGTTTCCTGCTCGCGTCTCGCAATGACTCGCCCGGCATCATCTCCGTCGCTGGCTCGCCGCCTGTCCGGAGGTGTGGAACTCCGTGACGGTGGCGCGCACGCGCGTGTCTGGGCGCCGGCGTGCTCGACGATCGACGTCGTCCTGGACGCGCGCCGGCAGGATCCCATCACCCTCACCCGGCACGACGACGGGTTCTTCGAGGGGACGATCCGGCAGTTGTCGGCTGGTGAGCGATATTGGTTCCGGATCGATGGCGACAAGCTGCGTCCGGATCCGGTGTCGCGCTCGCAGCCGGAGGGCCCGCACGGCCCTTCGGCGGTGGTCGATCCCGCGAGCTTCGCGTGGACCGACGGCGCGTGGACCGGCGTCGGCCCGGTCGGCCAGGTGCTCTACGAGCTGCACGTCGGCACGTTCACCGCGGAGGGGACGTGGGCGGCGGCCGCCGAGCAGCTGCCGGCGCTGAAGGACCTCGGCGTCACGATCATCGAGATGATGCCGATTGCCGACTTCACCGGGCAGTTCGGCTGGGGCTACGACGGCGTCAATCTCTATGCGCCGACCCGCTTGTACGGCACGCCCGACGATCTGCGCCGGTTCGTCGATCGCGCCCATCGCGAGGGGCTCGCGGTCATTCTCGACGTGGTGTACAACCACCTCGGGCCGGACGGCAATTACCTGCAGGACTTCGCCGCGGACTACTTCACCGACAAGTACAAGAACGACTGGGGCCGGGCCCTCAATTTCGAGGGACCGGCACCGGCGCGGGCGTTTTTCGTCGAGAACGCCGGCTACTGGATCGACGAGTTCCACTTCGACGGCCTGCGCTTCGACGCCACGCAGGACATCAAGGACGCCTCACCCGAACACGTGCTCGCGTCGCTGGCCCGCCGCGCGCGGGAGGCGGCCGGACGCCGTTCGATTTACCTGGTCGCCGAGAACGAGCCGCAGCACACCGTGATCGTCCGCTCGCCGGCCTCCGGCGGGTATGGCCTGGACGCGTTGTGGAACGACGACTACCACCACACCGCGCTGGTCGCGCTCACCGCGCGCCGTGAGGCGTACTACACCGACTACACCGGCTCCCCCCAGGAGTTCGTGTCGAGCGCGAAATACGGCTACCTCTATCAGGGCCAGCGCTACGTGTGGCAGGACCAGCCGCGTGGCACGCCGGCGTTCGATCTCCGGGGCGCCGCCTTCGTCAGCTTCCTCGAGAATCACGATCAGGTGGCGAACAGCGCGTTCGGGAAGCGCATCCATCAGCTGACCTCTCCGGGCAGGCTCCGGACGCTCACCGCGCTGACACTCCTTGGCCCGGCGTCGCCGATGCTGTTTCAGGGCCAGGAATTCGCCTCCTCCGCCCCGTTCCTGTTCTTCGCCGATCACCACGAGGATCTGGCGGCCGACGTGGCGGCCGGACGCCGCGAGTTCCTCGAACAGTTCCCGAGCACCACCGACGGCGACGTCCAGGCCCGGCTGGCGCCCCCCAGCTCGGAAGCGACGTTCGCCCGATGCAAGCTCGATCTGTCGGAGCGGACGCGCCACGCCGAGGTGTATGCGCTCCACCGCGATCTTCTGGCGATCCGGCGAAAGGATCCGGTCATTCGCGCCGCGGGGACGGTGCGTATCGATGGCGCCGTACTCAGCCCGTCGCTCTTCGTCCTGCGCTACGCGTCGGGTGACGCCGACGATCGCCTTCTGGTGATCAATCTCGGCGTCGAGGCGTCGCTGGCGCTGGTGCCCGAACCGCTGCTGGCACCGCCGTTCGAGGGCGAGTGGTACGTGCTGTGGCACAGCGAGTCAACAGCCTACGGCGGGAGCGGGCGCGCGCCGTTCGTGCCTGAGGATGGGTGGCACGTGCCTGGCGAGTCGGCACTGCTGCTGGCCTCGCGGCGACGGGACCCGTCAGCGGCCCAGAAACCGAAACGTCGTGCCGGTGGCACGCCCGCAGCCGGCCAACGCCGGAGGACAGACGGTCAAACGGATGGATAGTGAGCTGACACGAATCATCGCGTCCACGAAGGATGCCCGGCCGACCGACGGCGAGCCCGTGCCGCGGCGGGAATGGCTGGTGACCAACGGGCTCGGCGGCTACGCTTCCAGCACCGTCGCCGGCGTCGTGACCCGGCGGTATCACGGCCTGCTGGTCGCCTCGCTCCCGGCGCCGCTCGGAAGAGTGGTGATGCTCAATCACCTGCTCGAGCGCGTCCGCCTGCCGAACCGCGGGGTGATGTGGCTGGGGGACGCGGACGAAGTCGCCGGCCCCAACGCGGCGGATCATGCGGATCATCTCGTCGAGTTCAAGCTCGAAATGGGCCTTCCGGTCTGGCGGTACGAGCTCGATGGCTACACGATCGAGAAGCGCGTGCTGATGCCGCACGGCCTCAACACCGTCCACCTCACGTACCGGCTGTTGAAGGGCGAGGGGCCGGTGCGTCTGACCCTGCGGCCGTCGGTGCAGTTCCGCGGCTACGAAGCGCCGGTCGATCAGTCGCCGGTGCAGACTTACAGCCTGACCGCGGTCCGGCACCGCTACGAGCTCTCCGGCGGCAATGAGTTCCCGTGCCTGCGGATGGCGATGCACGGGCAGCACGCCGCGCTCACCCTCGACGAAAAGGGCGTGTCCGCGGTGCCGTACGAGGTCGAACAGCATCGCGGCTACGCGGCGGTCGGATCGCTGTGGAGCCCCGGCTACTTCCGCGCCGATCTCGCCGAATCGCAGAGCGTGACGCTGGTCGCGTCGACGGAGTCCTGGGAAGTCATCGAAGCCCTCTCGCCTGAGGCCGCCGCGGAGGCCGAGACCGAGCGCCGCCACAATCTGCTCGCGATCGCCACGCACGTCAAGGACGACACCTTCGCCCGCGAGCTGGTGCTGGCGGCGGATCAGTTCATCATCACGCCAGCCGGCCGCGCCGAAGAAGCGGCCAGGGCGCGTGCCGCCGGCGAAGACGTGCGGACGGTGATTGCCGGCTATCACTGGTTCACCGACTGGGGCCGCGACACGATGATCAGCCTCGAAGGGCTGACGCTCTCGACCCGGCGAATCCGGGAGGCGGCCTACATCCTCCGCACCTTCGCGCTCTACGTGCGCGACGGCTTGATCCCGAACATGTTTCCGGACGGCGCGCGTGAAGGCCTGTACCACACCGCGGATGCGACGATGTGGTTCTTTCATGCCATCCATCGCTACGTTCGCGCCACTGGCGACACCAAGACCCTGCGCGGGCTCATTCCGATCCTCGTCGACATCGTCCAGCATCATCTCGCGGGAACCCGATTCGGGATCGGCGTGGACCCGGCGGACGGCCTGTTGCGCCAGGGCGCCGAGGGCTACCAGCTGACGTGGATGGATGCCAAGGTCGACGACTGGGTCGTCACGCCGCGGCGCGGCAAGGCGGTCGAGATCAACGCGCTGTGGTACAACGCGCTCTGTCTGCTCGAGGGCTGGACGCGCCAGCATGGCGGCGGCGACGGGCTCGATCTGGCCGGTCATGCGGCCCGGGCCCGCGCCTCGTTCAACGCGCGCTTCTGGTATGCGGACGGCGGCTACCTGTACGACGTCGTCGACGGCGAACACGGCGACGACCCGGCGTGCCGTCCCAACCAGGTATTCGCCATCTCGCTGGATCATCCGGTGCTGGACACCGCCCATTGGGGCGCGGTGATGGACGTCGTGAAAGACCGTTTGCTCACGCCAGTCGGCCTGCGTTCGCTGGCGCCGGGCTCGCCGGACTACAAGGCGAAGTACTACGGCGACCTGCGGTCACGCGACGCCGCGTATCATCAGGGGACGGTGTGGGCCTGGCTGATTGGACCCTACGTCGACGCCTGGCTCAAGCTGCACCCCGAAGACCGCGCCGGGGCGCGCAGACTCCTGGCCGGCTTCGAGGCGCATCTCGATCAGGCGTGTGTCGGCTCGATCAGCGAGATCTTCGACGCCGACTCGCCGTACATTCCACGCGGGTGCGTCGCGCAGGCGTGGAGCGTCGCCGAAGTGCTCCGGATCCTCGAGAAGACGCTGACGCGCGTCGAGCGCCCGGCCGGCGTCTGAGCGCGCGGCGCGCCTATCGCCTTTGCGCAAGGCGCCGGCCTTATAGCCTTAGGCCGACTCGAACGGCAGGGCAGGAAGTCGTCACCTATGGACCGGGCAGAGTAGACCTGATGCCGACGCTGCGTGAGCTGGGATGGTCGGAGCGTCTCGAAGCGGAGCTGCCGGCCGCCGGCGCATCCGGGCTGGTCCCTGGCCGGGTCAGCCTGGAGCATACCCACATCTACCGGGTCCTCACCGAGGCGGGCGAGTGGCTGGCGCGCGTCTCGGGCCGGCTGCGTCACCATGCCGCATCGCGGTCTTCGTTCCCCGCGGTCGGCGACTGGGTCGGAGTCGAGCCGCCGCAGGACGACGGGTTCGCGCGAATCCGTACGGTGCTGCCGCGGGCGAGCCGGTTCTCACGCCGGTCCGCGGGCGACCGCACCGAGGAGCAGGTCGTCGCCGCCAACATCGACGTCGTCTTTCTCGTCACCGGGCTCGACGGCGACTACAACCCGCGCCGAATCGAGCGCTACCTCCTCGTCGCTGCGGACAGTGGCGCCACGCCGATCATCGTGCTGAACAAGGCGGACCTGGTGGAGGCCCCGGGCGTCTTCGTCGACGAGGTGCGGAGCATCGCCCCCAATGTCGCGGTTCACGCCGCGTCCTGTAACGAGCCCGTCTCGCTCGCACCGTTGCGCGACGCGCTCGGGATCGGCCGAACCGGGGCGCTCCTCGGATCGTCCGGGGTGGGGAAGAGCACGATCGTCAACCGCTTGGTCGGACACGACCTCCTGGCCACCCGCGACGTTCGCATCTCGGACAGCAAAGGCCGGCACACCAGCACGAGCCGGCAGATGGTCATGCTGCCCGGCCACGGCATCCTGATCGATACACCGGGCATGCGCGAGATTCAGCTGTGGGAAACCGGCGAGGGAGCCAGCGCCACGTTTTCGGACATCGCCGAGCTCGCGGCGCACTGCCGCTTCCGGGATTGCGCCCACGAGTCCGAGCCCGGCTGCGCGGTCATCGACGCGGTGGCCAAGGGGGAGCTGCCCGCCGCGCGCCTGGACAGCTACCGCAAGCTCAGGCTCGAACAGGCGCACCAGCACCGGCTGCAGGATCAGCGCGCCCAACAGGAAGGCAAGCGCCGCGCCCGGTTTCTCACGCAGGCGCTGACCCGGCGTCTGAAGGACAAGGGCCGGTAGCCAGCCCGCGCGCGTCACCCACCGACAGCGCTCCGCCACTCGCCGGGAACCGCGGGACGGTTGCCCGCCGCCCACGTAAGGTGCAGACATGAACGTGCTGTCTGTTGCCAACGCGCGGAAATCGTTCGGCGCCGTCAAGGCGCTCGACGGGGCCTCCCTCGACCTTCGCAAGGGGGAGCTGCTGGCGCTGCTCGGTCCGAACGGCGCCGGGAAAACCACCCTGATCAGGGCCATCGCCGGCCGGGTCCGGCTCGACGCGGGTGAGATTCGCCTGCTCGGTGCGCCACTCGCCGCCCGCCGCACCCCGCCGGAGCTCGGCATCGTCCCGCAGGAGATTGCGCTCTATCCGCTGCTGACGGCGCGCGAGAACATGACCGCCTTCGGCGAGCTGCAAGGGCTCTCCGGTGCGGCGCTGCGATCGCAGGTCGACTGGGCCCTCGAGCGCACCGGACTGGCCGACCGTGCCTCGGAACCGGTCAAGCAGTTCTCCGGCGGCATGAAGCGGCGCCTCAACATCGCCTGCGGCGTCCTGCACCGGCCCCGCATCGTCCTGCTCGACGAGCCGACGGTGGGTGTCGACCCCCAGAGCCGGGATCGCATCTACGACATGCTGGCCGACCTCGCGAGCCAGGGAGTATCGCTGCTGCTGACCACGCATCATCTGGAGGAGGCGGAGGCGCGCTGTTCGCGGACGGTGATCATCGACCACGGCAAGGTGATCGCCGAGGGCACGCTCGCCGATCTCGTGGACCGCACGGTCGGCCGCCACCGCATGGTGACGCTGCGACTCGACGCGCCGCTGGCCAAGGACATCGCACGTCCTGCGCGAGCCGAACCTGATCCCCGACGGCGGTGACGGACGGCGGGTGCGAGCGCGGATGAATGACGTCGCCTCCGAGCTGCCGCTGCTGCTCGATCGCGTGCGGCAGGCCGGTCGCGCAGTGGAGGACGTGGACGTGCGGGGACCGAGCCTCCAGGCGGTGTTCATCCACCTGACCGGAAGGGAGCTGCGCGAGTGATTTGGACGTTGATCCGCGTCGGCCTCACCAACCTGCGGCGGGACCGGGTCGCGCAGGCGATGACGTTCGTGCTGCCGATCGTTTTCTTCTCGATCTTCGCCACGGTCTTCGGCGGCCGCTCCGGCGGCACGGCGAAGATCGGCATCGCCCTTGTCGACGAGGACCATTCCGAGTTCAGTCAGCGGATCGCCGCTGGACTACTGAAGGAGAGCAGCCTGCAGGTGGAGACCGCCGCGGCCCCGAAGGAAGGAGGCGGTTCGCTGACCAGGGCCGCTGCGGAAACGCTGGTAAAGAACGGGGACCGGCCGGTCGCGGTCGTGATTCCGGCGGGCGTCGGCGCGGCCTTCGCGAGCCGCGGCTTCGGCAGCGGGGGACCGGCGATCCAGCTGCTGGCGGACGTCTCGGATCCGATCGCGCCGCAGATGGTCTACGGACTGCTGCAGAAGGTCACCATGACGGCGGCGCCGGACCTCATGATGCAGGGCGGCCTGCGGCAGTTCGAGGAGAATGCCGGGGCATTGACACCGCAGCAGCGCGCGGCCGTCGATACCTGGCTGCCGCGGTTGCGGCAGAATGCCACCGTGGGTGGCGCCGGGTCAGCATCGGGCAATGCGGCGCCGATGGGCATCGGCGTCGAGACCGTCGACGTGATGCGCACCAACAGCCAACGCGGGTCGCTCATCTCGTTCTACGCCGCCGGGATCGGGGTGATGTTCCTGCTGTTCGCGATGGTCAACGGCGCCGGCGGGACGCTGCTGGACGAAGTCGAGTCGGGCACTCTGGAGCGGTTGCTGTCGACGCGCCTTGGCATGACGCGCCTCTTGGCCGGCAAGTGGCTCCTCTTGACGATCATCGGCTTCGGCCAGATCTGCGTGATGTTCCTGTGGGCGCGGCTGGTGTTCCAGTTGCCGCTCTTCTCGCATGTGCCAGGCTTCGTCACCATGACCGTCGTCACCGCCGCCGCGGCCGCAGCACTCGGCCTGGTGCTGGCGGCGCTGGCGCAGACGCGAAGTCAGCTGTCGGGGTTCTCGACTATCCTGATCCTCACCATGTCGGCGCTGGGCGGCAGCATGTTCCCGCGTTTCCTCATGAGCGAGAGCTTGCAGAAGTTCGGGCTGCTCACGTTCAACGCGTGGGCGCTGGACGGCTATCTGAAAGTGTTCTGGCGCAACGCGCCGCTGTGGCAGCTGTGGCCGCAGGTCTCAATGCTGGCCGGTCTGACCGGCGCTTTCCTGATCGTCGCCCGTCTCCTGGCGCGGCGCTGGGAATCGGCGTGAGGGGGGCGCGCCTGCCGGCTCTCAGCTGTCGGCTGTGTTCTACGGTTCTCAGGCTCGGCCCGGCCGAAAGGCCGGGGGAACCAGCTGACAGCTGACAGCTGACAGCTGATAGCTGACCGCTGATCGCGAGAGCTCCCAACCCGACGTGCTGTGTACCGATCTCGACCTCGCCGCGGCGCGGGACTCGTACGCGCGCCGGCCGTTCCTGCGCGATCGCCGGCCGGAGCTCTATCCGGCGTGGCTTGGCCTGCGCTGACCGTGCTCCAGGGATCTCGTGGGACACTGAGCCAGTGACTCGCGCCTCGCTTGCGCTCGCCGTTGTCCTGGCCGTCGTCGTGGTGCTCGTCTCCGGATGCCGAGACACCAAAATCGTCACCAACAGCTACGCCAACCTGGCGGAGGCGAGGGCTGCCGGCGCCATGTCGGCCGGCTACATTCCCGAGGGGCTGCCACCGGGCGCCCACGATATCCGAGCGGCCTACGATCCGAACTCCGTCGACCGGTGGGTCATCTTCAGCTTCCCTGACAGCGAACGCGATCAGCTGATGGCGCTGCTCGATCCGGCGGCGCAGTCGCTGGACGGGCAGCTCGCCGATGTGCCCGGCCGCATCGAATGGTGGCCGGCCGTCCTGCGCAACACCCTCAACGCGGACGCGATCAAGGCGACCGGGCTCGTCACCTATCGCGCCCGTAATGGCGACCGGTTGTACGCCGTCAACTGGAGTCAGGGCCGCGCCTACGTCTGGACGGCGCACGCACGCTGAGACGCGGGGCTCGCCCTTGCGAACAAGGCGGCGACCGGACGGATGCCGCGACGAAAAGCGGTGGATTGGGAAACCGGGATGGAAAGTGGTGCCGAGGACTGGAATCGAACCAGTGACACCAGCATTTTCAGTGCTGTGCTCTACCGACTGAGCTACCTCGGCACGCGCGACAGGTTGTCGTGCAGAACCCCAATCATAACAGCGCCCGCTGAGGATCGACAACCGCACTCCGGCCGTGTGTGGGACCCAACGGGTACTTTTTGTTTCGCGCAGGTGGAACGGCGTTTATACTTTTGCGCAGATCTGCTGCCGGTTTCCGGCGCGGGCAGCGGCCGGACCACCATGCCACCAGTAACGTCCGTCGATTCCGATTCGCGACGACCCGAGCTGCCGCTGTTGCGCCCGCGCCGGTCCGAGCGCCGCTGGCTTCGTCCGCTCCTCGTCTTGATCGCGATGATCGTGCTGGCGGACGCGCTGATTGGTGATCAGAGCCTCTCGAGCGGGATCCGGGCCCGCAAGGCGTACGAGTCGCTGGGGTCCGAGGTGCAGGCGTTGAAGGGGCAGAACGAGCGGCTGCGCGACGAAGTGCGGCGGCTGCGCGAGGATCCCGGCACGATCGAGTACGTGGCCCGCAAGGATCTGGGCCTGGCGCAGCCAGGCGAGATCCTCGTGGTCGTGAAGTAAGCCGGCGCCGCCAGTCGAGCGGCGACGCCGGGCCGATTGGCTAGACGCTGACCGTTTCCGCTTCCTTGATCAGCCCCAGCTCCCGCCGGACCCGCTCCTCGATCGACTTGAAGATGACCGGGTTGTCCTTCAGGAACTGCTTGACGTTCTCGCGGCCCTGACCCAGGCGATCGCCGCTGTAGGCGAACCACGTTCCGCTCTTCTCGACGATCTTGCGTTCGACCGCGAGGTCGAGCAGGTCGCCTTCCTTCGAGATCCCCTCGCCATACATCACGTCGAATTCGGCTTCGCGGAAGGGGGGCGCGACCTTGTTCTTGACGACCTTGACGCGCGTCCGGCCGCCGACGACCGCGTCGCCGTCCTTGATGGCGCCGATGCGGCGAATGTCGATGCGGACCGAGGCGTAGAACTTCAGCGCCCGGCCCCCAGTCGTGGTCTCGGGGTTGCCGAACATCACGCCGATCTTCTCGCGCAGCTGGTTGATGAAGATCAGGCAGGTCTTCGACTTCGACACGACACCGGTCAGCTTGCGGAGGGCCTGTGACATGAGCCGGGCCTGCAGGCCCATCTGCGCTTCGCCCATCTCGCCTTCGATTTCCGCGCGCGGCACCAGCGCGGCGACCGAGTCGACGACCACCACGTCGACGCCGCCGGAACGGACCAGCACTTCGACGATTTCGAGGGCCTGCTCACCGTTATCCGGCTGTGACACGAGCAGGTTGTCGAGATCGACCCCGAGCTTGCGAGCATACTGGGCGTCGAGCGCATGCTCGGCGTCGACGAACGCCGCCATGCCGCCAAGCTTCTGCGCTTCCGCGATGATCTGCAGCGTCAGGGTTGTTTTGCCCGACGATTCCGGCCCGAAGATCTCGACGACGCGCCCGCGCGGGACGCCGCCGATGCCGAGGGCGAAGTCGAGGCTCACGGACCCGGTCGAGATGGACGGCATCATCGCGATGGCGTCCTTCTGGCCCAGCCGCATGATCGCGCCCTTACCGAACTGTTTCTCGATCTGGCCGACGGCGAGTTCGATGGCTTTGAGGCGTTCGCGGTCTTGACGGTCGTCTGCAGGCGGCATTCTGGCTCCTTGATAGTCGGTCCGGGCTGGAACGGTATTCTAGGAGTGTGCCGGGGAGAAAGTCAAGCGAAAATGTGTGCAGGCCGAGACCGTATCTGCAACAATAACAGCCGTTTACGGCTTGGACCGACTTTCGCCTGTCGGTTGCGGCTGAGCGCAGGTACGCGGAAAGCGCCAGCGGCGGTTGTAGCCGCGGCGGAATTTCTGCCGCGGCCCGGCTCCCGGTCATAATCACGCATGCCGTCGCCGGTCGGGCACGCGCTGGGCGGGCTCGCCGCCGGGTGGCTGCTCCAGCCTCGTCCACCTTCGCGCCCGCCGCTCGCCTCGGCTGAAAATCTCGTGTTCGTGGCGCTGGCGATCGCGCCGGACCTCGACCTCTTCGGTCTCGTCCATCGAGGCGTCTCCCACAGCCTGGGCGCTACGCTGGTCGTCGGGGCAGTCGTGTGGTGTGCGCGCCGCGGTCCCGGTCGGACCCGGTTCGCCCTCGCGGCGACCGCGGCGTACGGTTCGCACGTGCTGTTCGACTGGATGGGGGTCGACACCTCGCCGCCGCTCGGCGTTCCCGCGCTGTGGCCGTTGACGAATGCCTACCTGCAGTCGCCCGTGGCAACCGTTCGCGGCGGTCTCGCGACGCTGGCATCAGCCAGGGCTGTTCTGGGCACCCAACGTGGCCGCCGTCACCCGCGAGATCGTGATGCTCCTGCCGCTGCTGATGCTGGTGGGGTGGTGGCGGGGCCGCCTGTCACTCGGCCAGCGCTCACGCCGCAGGTGATGGCCTCGGGCGCTACCTGACCGCCCACACCATCGCTCCGAACAGCGCCAGCGGCAGGAACGCCATCAGGACGCCGGCGACCAGATACACCGTGCCCGCGAGGCGGGCGCCGCGCCGCTCGGGATCCTCGTCGTCCACCCCGGCGCCGTCGTCTTCCGGCGTCCGGGCCGAGCGCAGCGCGATGGCGCCGTCGCGGGCGAGCAGCAAACCGGCGACGAGCGAGATCAACGCGATGACGCCCACTGCCGGAAGGACTCGAGACTTGAACAGCGCGGCCGCTGTGCGTGCGGTCGGTGCGCGCGAGCGCGGTCAATGATGCGATGTAGGCCGACAGCCGCCAGACGGCGACGGTGCCGGCGCCGGCGAGCGCCAGCCACACGGTGACCGCCAGCCCGCGCCGGTTCGATCCGCCGGGCCGAGCGTGATCGCCCATCGATCAGTAGGTGTAGAAACCGCGGCCCGATTTGCGGCCGAGATGACCGGCGGCGACCATCCGCCGGAGGAGAGGGCAGGCGCGGTATTTCGGATCGCCGAGCCCGTCGTGGAGCACGCCGAGGATCGCCACGCAGACGTCGAGGCCGATGAAGTCGGCGAGCGTCAGCGGCCCCATCGGATGATTCATCCCCAGCTTCATGACCGTGTCGATTGCCTCGGGCGTGCCGACCCCTTCCATCACGCAGAAGGCCGCCTCGTTGATCATCGGCATCAGCACGCGATTGGCAATGAAACCCGGGTAATCCGCGGCTTCCACGGGAGTCTTGCCGAGTCGCTGGCACAGCGCGCTCGCGACCACCATCGACTCGGAGGATGTCGCCTGACCGCGGATCAATTCGACCAGCGTCATCAGCGGTACCGGGTTCATGAAGTGCATCCCGAGCACCTTGTCCGGCCGCGACGTCGCGGCGCCGAGGGTCGTGATGGAGATCGACGAGGTGTTCGACGAGAGGATGACGTCCGCGCGCGTCAGCCGATCGAGGGACGCGAACAGCGTTTGCTTGGCCTCGAGGTTCTCGTAGATCGCTTCGACGACGAAGTCGACGTGGGCGAGCCCGTCGATGGCGGTGCTCGAGGCGATGCGCTCGAGGCATGCGGCTCGCTGTTCGGCCGGCAGCTTGCCCTTCTCGATCAGTTTGGCCAGGCTCGTGTCGATCGTCGCGCGCGCTTTCTCGAGCGCCGCATCGGAGGCATCGACCAGCGTCACCGCGATCCCGGATTGCGCGAACGCCTGGGCAATGCCGTTGCCCATCGTGCCCGCACCGACGACCCCGACACGCCTGATCTCTGCTGACATCCCGCCTAGTGTGGCACGGCGCCGGCCATGCGGATCCGGTCGATTCGCGAGCTCCATGGACGCCGATGGACGAGGCCTGAGGCACACGACGATACTGATCCCTGCTGCCGCCTCGCCCGCCTTGAGCCCGGGTATTCCTCTTGCGATGCCGCCGGCCATTGCCGACACCGGCCGACGCGTCCAGCTCCGACGGCGCCGTGTAGTTTGCGCCCCGAAGCAGCATCATTCGGGCCGGCGTTCAGTCGGCGCCGAGTCACCGTCGCAGATGCGATCGCAGACCGCAACCCTGCTGCAACACGCCACCCGAAGGCCCGCCCCGTTCTTCCAGGTGCACGACCACTCGGGGGAGTTGATCGAGGGCACGAGGACCGACTACAAACGATCGGGGGTGGGGCGGAAGGAAAGTACGTGGGCGCCTCGGTTCGGACTCAGTGCCGTGCCGGCCCGCCGCGGCCGACCGCGACCGGCTGGGTCCACGCCATCAGCCCGTTCGACTCGAGCACCTTCACGCGCACGTACCCTTCATCGCCTTTGACGGCGTAGCTGGCGCTACCCTCGGCAACCTCGGACAACACGCGACCGCCCCCGCCGATGAACTGCACCCGGTACTTGCTCCACGCTGTCGGCTTCACCTTGATCGAAATGCGCGTCTGATCGGCGGAGTACTCGGCGAGCTCGACGCCGGTCGAGGCGTAGAAGTCGCCGTGATCGAGTGCCTCCGAGATCATCCGCGGCTCGAGCGCGTCCGCGCGCACGTAGACCCAGCCGCGCCCCGGCGCCGCGGCGGTCGGGTCCCCAGGGCGTTTGAAATGGTGAGCGTCATCGACCGCGACGCCATAGAGCAGCCGCCCGGCGGTCAGGAGCTGATCCCACATCTGCTCGAGCCCCGGGACCCCACCGCCGCCGGCGTTGTTGACCTGCGGGTGGCCGTTGTAGATCTCGAACAGATTCAGCCGCTCCACGCGCGCCAGATCGGCGACGGTGACGGCCCAGCCGAAATTCGGATGGTTGACGTGCGGCACCCCGCCCATGCGGCGGATGCCGTCCACCGAGCGCTGCATCGCATCGACGACGTCGCTCCCGTTCGGCGGCGCGACGATGCTCGCGATGGCGACACCGTTGACGTGCACTGGCTTGGTCGCCACGGTCATGGTCAGTTCCTCGCCGGGAATGACGATGAACTTGTCGGGCGCGCCGTGAACGGCGTTGAGCCCGGTCGTCGGCGTGAGGTAGTTGTGATCGGTGAGCACCAGGAACTGGTAACCGTGCTCGCGGTACCAGCGGACGACCTCGTCCGGCGTGCTGTCGCCGTCGCTGTTGACGGTGTGGGTATGCGTGTTCCCCTTGAACCACCGGCCGCCCGCCAGCGTTGTCGCCGGCTGCGTCCGCGCGCGCGCCGCGAGCGGCAGCAGAAAGGCCGTGATCAGCGCCGCGATCAGGACCGTGCGTCGCGAACCGGCCGATGCGGCCGGGCCGAACGAGGTGCGCATGCGGGTAGTGTCTCCCAGAAACCACGCCCTGCGCACCTCACTCCGAACAGACGGCACGTCAGCTGATGTAGCGATACCAGCCAATCAGGCTGAGCACGGCGCCGATGATCGCGATGGCCCTGCGGAGACGGAGATCGAGCAGGTCTGGCGTGAGCTGTGGCATCGTGGTCTCCTTTCAGCGTTGACGACGAGCGGTGATCATTCGGGTTTGACGCCGCCTTCAGGCGGCATCGCGGTCAGGGTCTGCTGGCGGAGGGCCGCGGCGCCCATCAGCCCGCCCATCCCCATCGATTCCACCGCGCTGCTCGGCACGAGCATCAGGGCCCCCTTTTCCTTGAGCCCTTCGTAGAGCATGTTCATGGCCCGCAGGTGGAGCGCCGTCGGATTGTTCTGATACGACAGCGCCGCCTGCTCGAACGAGTGGGCGATCTCCATCTCCGCCTCGCCGAGGATGATCCGCGCCTGCTTCTCGCGCGCCGCCTGCGCTTCGCGTGACATGGCGTCCTGGAGCGCGCCAGGGATGACGATGTCGCGCATTTCGACCGAGGAGACGGTGACGCCCCACGGATTCGAGCGCTGGTCGATCAAGGTCTGGAGCTCGCCCTCGATCCGCTCGCGCCCGCGCAGCAGGTCGGTCAGCGTCGTCCGCCCGATGATGTCGCGCAAGGCCGTCTGGGCGGCCCAGCTCACCGCCTGCGCGTAGTCCTGCACCTCGAGCGCGGCCTTCTGCGCGTCGTGGACCATCCAGAACAGCACGGCGTCGACGTTGACCGGGACCGTGTCCGCGGTCAGGGTCTGTTCGGCCGCGAAGCTGGTGGTGATGGTGCGCTGGTCGATCCAGCTCGAGACGCGATCGATGAAGGGGACGACCCAGAAGAGGCCCGGACCCTCGAGCCCGATGAACCGCCCGAGCCGGAGCAGCACCGCGCGCTCCCACTGCTGGGCGATGCGCGGCGACTGCATCGCAATGAGGCCGACGACGACCAGCGCCGCGAACAGCGCGATGTTGCCAGTGAGCGAGAACACCAGCCATCCGGCTGCCGTGAAGCCCACGAACAGGGCGAGTGCGACCACGTTGATCCGGATCGCGGGCGAGCGCGGCTCCTCGGAACGGCGACCGAGCACCAGGGGCATCATTGACTCTCCTTCATCGTGGGCGGCGACGCCGGACGCGGCTCGCCGGCGTGCTCGGCCAGGGCGGTCATCAACTCGTCGTAGGTGAAGCCGGCGGCGTCGGCTTCCGCCAGCATGCGGGTGACGAAGCGGCGGATGCGGCGGTCGTGCTCGCGCGGCGGATGGGCGCGGGCCGTGACGGCGGTCACGAACGACCCGACCCCGCGCCGCGTCTCGAGCACGCCGGCGCGTTCGAGCTCGGCGTAGACGCGCGCCACGGTATTGGCATTGATGCGGAGGTCGACGGCGAGCTGGCGTACGGTCGGGAGCTGGTCGCCGGCGACGAGGCGGCCGGTGGCGATCGCCGCGCGCAACGCGCGCTCCAGCTGTGCGTAGATGGGTGTTGGGTCTCGAGGGTCGATCGTGACGACGGCCACTTGCAGGATAATACTAGTTCATTGGTACAATGTCAAAGAGCGACGAGGCGGGATCGGGGATCAGGGATCGGGGACGAGGGATCGGCGCTCGGCGCTCGGCGCTCGGCGCTCGGCACCTTCGCTTGGCGCTTTTCGTCGCGTTCGGCTCGACGCAGACGCCGGACGCGGAACCCTGCACGATGAACGTTGAACGTTGAACGTTGACCTCGGCCCCTGATCCCTGATCCCTGATCCCTGGTCCCCGGTCCCCGATCCCTGAATCTACCGTCGAACCGGCGCGAACTCGTCCTTCAGCGCGCGCTTGGCGATCCTGCGGCCCAAGTCGACCCCCGCTTCGCCCGAAAAGCGATAGTGGAAGCCGGCCCAGACCCGGGCGTTCACGACCTCATCCCGTAGTGCGGCGGCCATGCGATACGTGCGGACGGCGTCCAGGTTGCCGGGGGCACCGGCCGGGTCGAAGCCGTGAAGCACCAGGTTGAAGCGATTGGTGTCGAGGAACGCGCTGAAGACCTCGGCCATGGCGGACGTGATCGAACCGTGGGCCGCCGGATATTCAGGATGGTTCGGCGTGGCGCCGGCGAACGGCCTCCAGCCGGCCTGCTCGATCGTGAAGGGGCTGGGGTCCGAATATCCCGGAATCGGGCCGAAGCCGTCGCCCGGCGCCGGCTTGACCGAGCTCGGATCGATGGCGGTAACGGGGCGCCAGAACAGGAAGTGGTACTTCGCGTTCAAGGCCCCGATCAGGGCATCGGCTCCCGTCATGTTGACCATCGCCTGGAGGCGGGCCGCATCGGTCAGGCACAGGCTCTCGGCCTGGATCACGTCGCGGACCGCGCGGTTGAATTGACGAATGACATTCGCCGTGAAGAAGAGCGCGGTCGCGCCCTGGGCCGGCGTCCGCACGGTGCTGTCGGCACCGCCGAAGCGCTTGACTTCTTCGTACACCTCCACCCACTCGAAACTGTCAAGTGACGGCGGGCCATCCAGCCTGAACCGTTCGACATCGTCGACCAGGAACGGGGTGACGCCTCCCAGCCAGGGCGTCTGAGGCGCGGCAAACCCCGGCGGCGTGAGCCGCCACACGCCCGGCCCGGGCGTGCGGTGTGGGAACTCCGAGGTCGTGGCCACCGGTGTACGCACGCCGTCGTTGGCCCGCAACGCGACGATCAGGTCGGCGGCCGCCTGGCCCACGGCCTGTCCGGCCACCTTGGCGGGGCCATCCCCGATCGTCGCCAGCGACGCCGCGTAGCGTGGATCGAGTTGCGCGGACTGGGCGGGGAAGTAGTGCAGCAGCGTGCGGTACGCCGCTTCGACCACGGCCGCGTCCGCTGACGCGCCGCGGGGCGCGGTGACGCCGCCACGATAGGGCTCGTATCGGGGATCGATCGCGACCGCGGCGTCGTAGACGGCAGCCGAGACGTAGCCCATATACACGAAGCCTTCGCCCTGGAAGGCACCGGCACGGAGGACCGTATCCTCGGCAATCTGGTCCCACTCGGAGACTTTGTCGGCGGCGCTGGCAGTGACGCCACGACCTGGCGTTCCCGAGAGCACGACGACACTTGCGGCGGCGAGCAGGCAGCCACGCTTCGTTAGCAGAGTCACGGATCCCTCCTGGGTATGTGCCTGCGCTCACGCGGCGCCACGGTCCGGTTCAGCGCGGCGGCAGGGAGGCAGGTTCGTGTCGCATGCATAGGCGCAAAGGCGACGCGGAAACTGTCATGAGTTGTGAAGGCCTCTGTCTGCACCCGCAGCGAGTAAGATGTCGTTCTCGGGGTCAAATGGGTATGCCGAACCTCGCGAGACAACAGCAGGTATCCGAGCTCTATCACGCGGCGCTGCTGCTCGAGCCTCCGGCGCGAACGCCGTTCCTGCAGCGGCACTGCGGCAGTGACGATGGGCTGCGGGCCGAAGTATCGTCTCTGCTGGCGTGCGATGCGGAGGCCGCGGACTTCCTTGAACAGTCGCCGTCGATCGTGGCGAACCCCTCACCGCCGGCGGCATCGATCGGCAGCTGCATCGGGCCATATCAGGTCGTGGCGCATCTCGGCGCGGGCGGAATGGGTGAGGTCTATCGCGCGCGCGACTCCCGGCTCGGCCGTGACGTGGCGTTGAAGATGTTGCCGACCAGCGTGACGACCGTTCCTGACCGGCAACGCCGCTTCGATCGCGAGGCGCGCACGCTCGCCGCCCTGAACCACCCCAACATCGCAGCGATTTACGGCGTCGAGGAAAGCGCCGGGAACCGCGCGCTCGTATTGGAGCTCGTGGAGGGGCAGACCCTGCACCAGCGGATTCACGGTTCCGTTGGCGAAACTCTGGGAACTGGTCCCGACGCTCGGCCCGGGGCGCGTACTCGGCGCGGGCCGGTACCGGTGCGGGAGGCGCTTGGCATCGCCGACCGGATCGCGGACGCCCTCGGCGCCGCCCACGAACAAGGCGTGGTCCATCGCGACCTCAAGCCGGCCAACGTGATGATCTCCTCTCGCGGCGCGGTCAAGGTCCTCGACTTTGGCCTCGCGCGGCCGTTCCCGGGTGAGCCGACGGCTGTTGACATCCGCCGCCTCGATCCGGTCCGCAGCGCGGCGATCGCCGGGACCGCGCCATACATGAGCCCGGAGCAGGTCATGGGACGGCCCACCGATCGGCGGAGTGACATATGGGCCTTCGGCTGCGTCCTGTACGAGATGCTCGCGGGCCGGCCGGCGTTCGCCGGTGCCGATGTCGGCGAAACGGTACGCCGCATCCTCGACGGCGTGCCGGACTACGCGGCGCTGCCTGGCGCCGTCCCGTGGCGCGTCCGGCATCTCCTCACGCGTTGCCTGGAGCGGCAGCCCGATCGGCGCCAGCCGGATTTCACGTCGGTGCAGCGCGCGATTGCGGAAAGCCTCCTCGACCTCGAGGATGCGCCGATCGCCGACGCCGCCCGTACCGGACTGAGCCGCCGAGGCGCAGTGGTGCTGGGGGTCATGGCGTGCGCCATGATCGCGCTGGTATCGAGCGTCTGGAGCAATTCGCCAGCGGCGCTGCTCCCGCAGAGCGTCGTTCCGCTGACCTCGCTCGAGGGCCACGAGAACTACGTTTCGTTCTCGCCCGACGCGTCCAGGTTCGCGTTCTCGTGGGAAGGCGACAATGTCGGACACGAGGGTGTGTATGTCCAGCAGATCGGGGTGGAACGGGCGGTCCGGCTCACCAGGCCCACCGGCCGCGACCTGTCGCCAGTCTGGTCGCCCCGTGCCGACCTGATCGCCTTCGTGCGCCAGGACGACGTCCGGAGTGGCCTGTATGTCGTGTCCGCGACCGGTGCGGCCGAACGCAAGCTGGTGGACTACGCATCGGCAGGGCTGCACACCTGCCTTGGCGGTTGCTGTCTGAACCGGGTGATTGCGTGGTCCCCCGACGGACGCTGGCTGGTGCTGTCCGGCGCCGTCATCGGCAGCCGCGCCGGCACCTTTGCCGTACCGGTCGACGGCGGCGCGCCGCGGCTGCTCGTCGAGATGGCCCTGCCGCTCATCAACGACCACGTCTCGCCGACGGTGTCTCCGCGAGGGGATGCGCTGGCGTACGGGGCCTGTTCCGGCGAGTTCTCGTGCTTCGTTGAGGTCGTCCCGCTGGATCAACAGTTCGTCGCGTCCGGACGTCCACGGCGACTGACGGCGTTGCCGCGGGCGGTCAACGGCATGGCCTGGATGCCGAACGGGCGCGAGCTGCTGGTCGCGCAAGCCTCGGTCTGGCTCAACGAGTTCTCACTGTGGCGCATGGACGCGTTCGCCCGACGTGCGCCGGAGCGGGTCGACGTCGCCGGCACCGCCTATTACCCGGCGTTGTCCGCGGACGGCCGGCGGCTCGGGTTCAGCCGGCGGACCTTCGACGTCAACCTGTGGAACGTCGAAGATGGACGGGTGGCGATCAACCCGGCCTCCTCCACGCACAGCGACTACGACGTCAACCTGTCGCCCGACGGCACGCGCATCGCCTTCACCACGGACCGGCAGGGGGGAGCCAGCGAGATCTGGATTGCGGACCGCAACGGCAGTAATCCGACGCCGGTCACGCAGGGGACGCTCTCCGCCGGAAGCCCCCGCTGGTCGCCAGACAGCCGGCTCCTGGTATTCGATCGACTTTCCGAGGACGGGCGGGCCCACGTCTACGTCGTCGATCCGCGCGACCGCCAGCCGCGCCGGCTGACGTCATGGAATTACGGCGACTGGCTTCCCACCTGGTCCCACGACGCGCGCTGGGTGTACTTCAACAGTGCCGCCAGCGGTTCTCGAGAGGTCTGGAAGGTGCCGGCCGGTGGCGGAGAGCCGATGCGAGTGACGGAGCACGGCGGCTCAGTCGGCGTCGAGTCGCTCGACGGGCGCCTGTTGTACTACCATCGCCAGGTTGCGGGATCCAGCAGGGACCGGCTGATCGCGCGGTCCCTCGACGGCGGCGGGGAACGGGAGATCGACGACGTGTTCAACTGGGCCTACGCTGTGGCCCAGGACGGCGTGCACTACCTGCGGCCGCCGCGCGGGAGCTCGGCGCCGGAGCAGTACGACCTGTGCGTCTGGGATCCGCAGGCGGGGGAGACGCGCGTCACTGCGACAATTGCCGCGGAGTACATGCACGCCAATCTCACCGTGTCCGGCGACGGGCACGTGGCCATGATCGGCGCCGTCGATTCGGCCAGTACCGACCTGATGATGGTCGAGAACTTCCGGTGAGCGACGGCGCTGTCACCGCGCTGCTCATCGACTGGCGTGCGGGCGATCGCGAGGCGCTCGATCAGCTCATTCCGCTCATCGCTGACGAGCTCCGCCGATTGGCACGCCACCAGATGGCCGGCGAACGGCCCGGCCATCTCCTCCAGCCGACGGCGCTGGTCAACGAGGCCTATCTCCGGCTGGTCGACGTCCAGCGGGTCGCGTGGAAGGATCGCGCCCACTTCTTCGCGATCGCGGCCCGACTCATGCGGCGCATCCTCGTCGAGCATGCGCGCGCGCAGCACGCCGACAAGCGGGGCGGCGCACATCCGCCGGTCACCTTTGACGAGCTCGTACTCGGCGGACCAGAAACGCCGGAACAGATCGTGGCGCTCGACGATGCCCTGCAGGCGCTGGCGCGGACCGCGGCGCGGAAAAGCGAGGTGGTGGAGCTGCGCTACTTTGGCGGTCTCACCGTCGAGGAGACGGCGCACGCGCTGGCGATCTCCGCCGAGACGGTCATGCGCGACTGGAAGTTCGCGAAAGCCTGGCTGCTGCGCGAGCTGCGCGGGGCGCCAAACCGGCGCGCTTGACGCCTGTCGCTGCTCCATCGCCACACGGCCCGGTCACGAGCGCGGGTTGCGCCTGAGGAACGTCCCGTCGCCCGCCTGGCCGACGAATCTCCCGCCGTCGATGATCACCCGGCCGCGCGAGATGACCGTGTCGGTGACGCCGGTGACCTCGCGGCCTTCGTACGGGTTGTAGTCGACCTTCATGTGCAGCGTCTCGACGCCGAGCCGCATCGTGCGGGTCGGATCGAAGATCACGATGTCGGCGTCCGATCCCGGCGCAATCGTGCCCTTGCGCGGGAACAGCCCGAAGATCTTTGCCGGCGAGGTCGAGGTCAGCTCGACGAAGCGGTTGAGCGAGATGCGACCGGTGCGGACGCCGCCGTCATAGACCAGGCTCATGCGGGTCTCGATGCCTGGGGCGCCATTGGGGATCTTCGAGAAATCGTCGTGGCCGAGGGCCTTCTGCTCCTTCATGCAGAACGGGCAGTGATCGGTCGAGATCGCCTGGAGATCGTTGAAGGCGAGGCCGCGCCACAGGCGATCCTGCGTCGCCTGCGACCGAAGCGGCGGGCTCATCACGTACTTCGCGCCTTCGAAGCCAGGCTCCTCGTAGTTGTCGTAGGACAGGAACAGATACTGCGGGCAGGTTTCCGCGAACGCCGGCAGGCCGCGGTCGCGGGCCTCGGTGACCATCTCCAGCGCTTCAGCGGCCGAGAGATGCACGATGTAGATCGGCACGTCCGCGATCTCGGCCAGCGCGATGGCGCGGTGCGTGGCTTCCGCCTCGGCGCGCGCCGGCCGGGTCAGGGCGTGATACTTCGGCGCGGTCTTGCCTTCGGCCAGCGCGCGCTTGACGAGCACGTCGATCACGCCGCCATTCTCGGCATGCATGCAGATCGTGCCGCCGTTCGCGCCGCTCCGCAGCAGCGCCCGGAAAATGCTCGCATCGTCGAGCATGAAGACGCCCGGGTAGGCCATGAACAGCTTGAAGGACGTGATCCCCTGACGCACGAGCGCGTCCATCTCGAGCTCCACCTGGTCGGTGAGCTCGGTGATGATCATGTGGAAGCCGTAGTCGATCGCCGCCTTGCCCTCGGCCTTGGCCATCCATGTGTCCATGGCATGGTGCAGCGTCTGGCCCCGATACTGAATGGCGAAGTCGACGATGGTGGTCGTGCCGCCGTGTGCGGCGGCAATCGTGCCCGACTCGAAATCGTCGGCTGACGTCGTCCCGCCGAAGGGCATGTCGAGGTGGGTGTGCACGTCGATCCCGCCCGGCAGGACATACTTGCCGGCGGCGTCGATCACCCGGTCGGCCGCCATGGTGAGCTCGGCCCCGATGGTGGTGATCCGCTCACCCTCGATGTACACATCGCCGCGATACATGTCGCTCGCGGTGATCACCGTGCCGTTCCGAATCAGCAGACTCATGGGCGTTGCTCCGCCATCGGACCGTACGAGTCAGGGCGTCGATCGCGGTAGAACTGCCACACGCGCCGCACTTCCTCGATCTGATCGAGATCCATCTCGGCTACGACCAGCTCGGTCTGATCCTCCGAGCCGGTCGCCAGGAAATTACCGCGCGGATCGACGAAGTACGACGAACCGTAGAAGCGGCCGATGTTCCACGGCGCCTCGGTGCCGACCCGGTTGCTGCAGGCCATGAAGTAGCCATTGGCCACGGCATGCGCCGGCTGTTCGAGCTTCCACAGATACTGCGACAGTCCGGCCACTGTCGCCGAGGGGTTGAACACGATCTCGGCGCCGTTCAAGCCGAGGAGCCGCGCGCCTTCGGGGAAATGCCGGTCATAGCAGATATACACGCCGATGGTCGCGAAGCGCGTCTTGAACACCGGGTAGCCGAGATTGCCCGGCTTGAAGAAGTACTTTTCCCAGAACCCTGAGGTGTGCGGGATGTGATTCTTGCGGTACTTGCCGAGGTACGTGCCGTCGGCGTCGAACACCGCGGCAGTGTTGTAGTAGACGCCCGCCTGCTCCCGCTCATACACCGGGACGACCATCGCCATCTGATACCGCTTCGCGTACCCGGCCATCAGCTCGGTCGTTGGCCCCGGGACCGGCTCGGCGATGTCGTACCAGTGAGCATCCTGCGACGGGCAGAAGTACGGGCCGTTGAAGATCTCCTGGAGTCCGAGGATCTGCACGCCACGCTTGCCGGCCTCCTCGATGAGCGGGATGTGCGCGTCGATGGACGCCTGGCGAATGACGTCAATCGGCGTCGCCGGATCGGTGATCGGCGAGGCGGCCTGGATGAGGCCGCCCAATACGCGTCTCGGCATGGTGTTCCTCGACCGTCGTGTCGTTATTGCCCGACCTTAACAGGATGCTGAAGAACGCATCCTGAATGGCGGATGTCAGATGGAAGATGGCAAAACCCCAGTGTTTTCACATCTGCCATTTGCCATTTCACATCAGGCCGCCCTTTTCAGCGGCCTGCTAAGGTCGGGCGAACCCCCGTCGCTGCGCTATAGTACGCGGATTCCGGGAGGCACGACTACGATGGCCACGCAGCTGGACGTCACGTTCACGGGGCTTCGCTTCTCCAATCCCTTCCTGCTCGCCTCCGCACCGCCGACCGAGTCCGACAGCAACATCATGCGCGCCTTCGACGCGGGGTGGGGCGGGGTGGTCACCAAGACCATCGGGCTCCATCCGGTGGTCAACGTCGCCGGACCCAAGACGAAGTTCCTGCGCGCCAGCCCGGACTCCTCGCGGCTGTCGATGCAGAAGCGGCCAGGGACCGCGCTGCACTCGTCCTGGAACTGGGAGCTCATCTCGGACAAGCCGCTCGACTGGTGGATCCCGCGGCTGACGCGCATCAAACAGGCGCATCCGGACCGCATCCTGGTCGCGTCGATCATGGCCGGCTCGGGCAGCGAGGCGGAGCTGAGGCACTGGCAGACGCTGGCGGCGGCCTGTCAGGAGGCGGGTGCCGATGCGCTCGAACTGAACCTCTCCTGCCCGCACATGGATCGTCAGGACATGGGCTCCAACATCGGCAAGGACCAGGCCCAGATCTCCATCGTCACGCAGGTCGTCAAGGCGGTCGCGCGCGTCCCGGTGTGGGCCAAGCTCACGCCGTCGACCACGGACATCGTGGTCGAGGCGCGTGGCGCGTTTCTCGGTGGCGCCGACGCGATCACCTCGTCGAACACGTTTCCCTCGCTGCCGTTGATCGATCCCGACACGCTTCAGTTCGAGGTCAACGTCGACGGATACGTCTCGTCGGGCGGCATGGGCGGGCCGGCAATCCTGCCGCTTTCCCTGGCCAAGATGGCCCAGCTCACGCAGGCCTTTCCCGACAAGTCGTTCTCGGGCATCGGCGGCGTCGCCGACTTTGCCCACGCGCTGAACTACTTCCTGCTCGGGTGCGGCACGGTGCAGGTATGCACCGCGGCGATGCTCGATCACGCCATCGGCCCCACGGTGATCAAGACGCTTCTGGCCGGCATGGAGACGACGATGGAGCGGCATGGCTGGAGGTCGCTGGAGGATCTGCGCGGCGCCATGCGTGATCGCGTAGTCGTGCATTCGAAGATCCGGCGCCCGGACGCCGGCGCGTATCACGGCGGCTACGACAGCGAGGGTTACGCCGCATCCGACGTCCCGGCCGCCGCCGCCGGCCCTGGAGCATGACCGCCGGAACGGTCCGCACGGACGTCATCGAATTGAGCGCGGATCTGTCCGCGAGTCCGTTGTGGAATCCGGATCTCGCCCCGACCCCGGCCGCCAGCCGCACCTGGTCGACGTATCACATCGCGGCGCTCTGGATCGGCATGAGCGTCGTGATCACGACCTACACGCTCGCCTCCGGCCTCATGCAGCAGGGCATGACGTGGGCCCAGGCGATGCTCACGATCCTGCTCGGCAACTCGATCGTGCTGATACCGATGATGCTGAACGCGCACGCCGGAACGAAGTACGGCGTGTCCTTCCCGGTGCTGTGCCGGGCCGCGTTCGGGGTGAAGGGCGCGAACGTGCCGGCGCTGTTGCGCGCCTTCGTCGCCTGCGGCTGGTTCGGCATTCAGACCTGGATTGGCGGCCTGGCCCTGCACGCGCTGCTCGGCGCCGCGTTCCCTGGCTGGCTCGCGCTGCCCGGGAACGTGTGGATCGCGTTCGCGGCATTCTGGGCCGTGCAGGTGGCGATCATCGTCCGGGGGCTCGAGGGGATCAAAGCGCTCGAAAGCTGGTCCGCGCCGCTGCTCCTCGCTGGCGGCGCCCTGCTGCTTGGCTGGGCGATCAGCCGTGGCGGCGGCTTGGGCCACATCCTCACCGAATCCGCGCGCTTGCAGAAGGCGCACACGCCGTTCTGGCAGCTCTTTCCGGCGGGGCTCACCGCGAACGTCGGCTACTGGGCGACGCTCAGCCTCAACATCCCGGATTTCACCCGCTACGCCCGCAGCCAACGCTCACAAGTGCTGGGGCAGGCGCTCGGACTGCCCGGCACCATGACCGCCTTCGCGTTCATCGGCGTCGCGGTGACGAGCGCGACCATCGTGATCTACGGCGAGGCGATCTGGGATCCGGTGCAGCTCATCGCGCGCATCGGCAGCCCGCCGGTGATCGTGCTCGGTGCGATGGTGGTGCTCGTCGCCCAGCTCACGACCAACATGGCGGCCAACGTCGTGTCGCCGGCCAACGACTTCTCGAGTCTCGCCCCTAGGCGCATCAGCTACGTCACCGGAGGCTTGATGACCGCGGTGCTCGGCATCGCGATGCTGCCGTGGAAGCTGTACGCCGACGCGGCCGCGTACATCTTCACCTGGCTGGTCGGCTATTCGAGCCTGATGGGCGCGATCGGCGGGATCCTGATCGCCGACTACTGGATCGTGCGCGGACGCGAGCTGTCGCTGCCGGATCTCTTCGATCTCAACGGACGGTACGCGTATCGCCACGGCGTCAACTGGCGGGCGATGATCGCGCTGGGGCTGGCGATCCTGCCGGTCGTGCCCGGCTTCCTCCGGGCCGCGACGACCCCGGGCGGGCAGGTCGCGGATCCGGGCATCTTCGACACGCTGTACACCTACGCCTGGTTCGTCACCTTCGCGCTGAGCGCCGTCCTCTATCTGGTCCTGCGGCCAAGAGACGTCGGCTGAGCGTCAGGGCGTGGCCATGCGGCGGGCGAGCTTGACGATGGCCGCGGCGACCTCGGGCACGATCGGCAAATCGGGATTCGAGTAGGTCGCGGTGTTGAGCGCCCGGTCCGCGGGCGCGATCTTCAGGACGTGATTCATACCCTCGATCAGGACCAGTTCGGCGTCCGGCTTCGCCGCCTTGAGTCCTTTGGCCTCGTCGACGCTGACCTGGATGTCGGTGGTGCCCTGGATGAGCAGCACCGGCATGCTCAGGGTCGCAATTTCGTGCGATGGAACGTACTTGAACCAGGAGACCACGTACGGCTGCACGCTCGGGCGATAGAGCGACGCGAGCGCGGGAACGGCGGCGATTGCGGGAGGCAACGGCGAGACCGGCGTGCCCTGCTCAAGGGACGTCAGGACCGCCTCGCTGCCATCCCAGAGCGCCGCCATCGAGCCAATCTGCGGCCGCAGCTGATCGCGCATCACATCCGACGCGCGCCGGGCGACGCCGGCGATCGAGACCAGGGCGTCCGCATGCGCCTTCTTCGCGGCCAGCATCCCGATCAGCGAGCCCTCGCTGTGGCCGATCACGAGCACCCGCGAGAAGCGCGAATCCTGCCGCAACTGTTCGATCCACCCGACGGCGTCGTCGACATACATGTCGAAGCGGAGGTCGGTTTCGGAGGCACCTGCGGCCCGGCTCTCGGCGATGCCTCGCTTGTCGTAACGCAGCGACGCCACGCCGGCGGCGGCCAGGGCGTCGGCCAACTGCTTGTACATGTTGTTCTTGCCGGGCAGCATCGGCGAGTTGCCGTCGCGATCGGTCGGCCCGGAGCCGGCAATGATCAGCGCCACCGGCACCTTCGCCGCGCCGCCGGGCACGGTCAGCGTGCCGAACACGGTGCCGGTGCCGGTGACGAGTTGCACGCTCGAGGAGGCGGCCGGTGATCCAGGCGGTTGGGCCATTGCGGAGCCTGCGCCGAGCGCCAGCGCCGCAGTGGTGAGACACACCGCGCAGGGCAGGAATCGCCCGATCGCGAGAGTGGGTGATGACATGGGTGGGGAGATCTAGCCACGGCGGCGGGGTTGAGTGCAACTTGGGTTCAAGGTTCACGGTTCAGCAACGGGTCGGTTAGGATCTTCGAAGCTGGAAGCTGGAAGCTGGAAGCGGGAAGCGGGAAGCGCACAGCGAAACTGTGCTTTGACTGCGAGGACAGCGCATGAGTGGAGTGCGATTGCTGGTCGGCACGCGCAAAGGAGCGTTCGTGCTGACCTCGGACGGGACGCGGCGGCAGTGGAAGGTCTCCGGACCGCACTTCGCCGGCTGGGAGCTGTATCACCTCAAAGGATCGCCGGCGGATCCAAACCGGCTCTATGCCTCGCAGTCCAGCGGCTGGTTCGGCCAGCTGATTCAGCGATCGGACGATGGCGGTGAGACATGGACGGCGATGAACAACGCGTTCATGTATGACGGCACGCCGGGGACGCACCAGTGGTACGACGGCACGCCACACCCGTGGGAGTTCAAGCGGGTGTGGCACCTCGAGCCCTCGCGCACCGATCCCGATGTGGTCTACGCCGGGGTCGAGGACGCGGCGCTCTTCAGGACCACCAATGGCGCCCAGTCATGGGAAGAATTGCCCGGGCTGCGCGCGCACGGCTCCGGCCCTCACTGGCAGCCCGGTGCCGGCGGATTGTGCCTCCACACGATCATCCTTGACCCGTCCAGCCGCGGCCGTATGTACGTCGCCATCTCGGCGGCTGGTGCTTTCCGCAGCGATGACACCGGCGTCACCTGGACGGCGATCAATCGGGGCTTGAAGTCGCAGGGCATTCCTGATCCGGACGCCGAGGTCGGGCACTGCGTCCATCACATCGCCATGCACCCGGCGCGGCCGGATGTACTGTTCATGCAGAAGCACTGGGACGTGATGCGGACTCAGGACGGCGGCGACTCGTGGCACGAGGTCAGCGGCAACCTGCCGACCGACTTCGGTTTCGTGATCGACGTCCACGCGCACGAACCGGACACGATCTACGTGGTGCCCATCACCAGTGACTCGCACCACTTTCCACCCGACGGCCGTCTGCGCGTCTATCGGAGCCGCACCGGCGGCGGCGAGTGGGAGCCACTGACGGCAGGGCTGCCGCAGGAGAACTGTTACGTCAACGTCCTGCGCGATGCGATGTCGGTCGACGCGCTCGACCGCTGCGGGATCTACTTCGGCACGACCGGTGGTCAGGTCTACGCGTCGGCCGACGCCGGCGATTCGTGGACGGCGATCGTGCGCGACCTGCCGCCGGTGCTGTCCATCGAGGCCCAGACGCTTGGGTAGGTGCGGGGGCGTCGCGAGGCGCCCCTCGGCACGCCGGGCATCAGGCTACTGCGAAGCACAACAGCGATGACCGTACGTATCGAGTTGCCCGTCCATCTCCGCACCCTGGCGGGCGCCGGGCGTGAGATCGCGGTGACGGTGGAACGTGACGCCGAAGGCAGCGTGTCGCTCGCCGCAGTGCTCGATGCGCTCGAGAGCCGCTATCCGGTACTGCGCGGCACGATCCGGGACCACGGCACGCTGCGGCGCCGCCCCTTCATCAGGTTCTTCGCCTGCGAGCAGGACCTCTCGCACGCCTCTCCGGACGATCCGCTCCCGGACGCTGTTGCCCGCGGCGACGAGCCCTTGCTCGTCATCGGGGCCATGGCCGGGGGCTGACGCCCGTCAGTCGAGCATCTTGACCCGGATGTTCTTGTAGTAGACGGTGCTGTTCGGATCGTGCGCCTGGAGCGCGATCGTCCCGCCTGCGGCAGTGATCGCCCGGCCTGGCCCCTCACGCCCGCCGTTCCAGTCGGCCGGCTGCGTCCAGTTCACCAGCTCCTTGTCGTTCACCTTCACGACGATCGTGTTGCCCTTGACGATGATGTGCTCGGTGAACCAGTCGTCGTCTTTGGCCGGCGCCTCGGTGACGTCCTGCACGTGATACAGGCTCCCCGATTTCACCGGGTCACGCGGATAGGTGTTGTTGACCTGAATCTCGAATCCCCTGGAGGGGAAATCGCCGGAGGCGCGGGCGTTACCGCCGCGCTCCTCATATTCGGTCAGGACGTACACACCGCCGTTCGAGTTGGCCCGGGCCATCACGTCGACCTTCAGCTCGAAATTGCGGAAGGTGTGGTTCCGGAACGGGCCGTCGTAGAAGGCGTGCCCGGCCATGCCGTTCGCGACGATCGCGCCGTCCTCGATCTTGAAGGACTCCGGGCGGCTGATCTTCCAGCCGGTGAAGTCCTTGCCGTTGAACAGGCTGGTCCAGCCAGGTTCGACCGGCGGGGCCTGGAACAGCAGGCCGGCCAGCAGCAGCGGGGCAATCCGAAGCGGAATGCTGATCATGAGCGCGGAGTGTAGCAAACCTCTCCGCCGCGCGATCTCGGCCGCATGCGCTTTGACGCAAGCCGGCAAACTGCAGACAATGGCGCCACACACGCGCGACCCCGCGCCCTTGCCGGTCCAGGGGTGGGCGTTGCGGCGGTCACGCCGGCGCCGTCGTGATGACCCGCCGCCAACGGCACAGACGAGGACGAGACGACGATGGGCCACGAGCAGAACGAGAAGACTCCGCTGAACCGACGGGACTTCTTCAAGGCAGCCGGCGCCGGAGTCGCTGCCGCCACCGTCCTCATGACCCCGCGTGACGCCGCTGCGGCGCAGGCGGCGGCAGAGAAGAATGCGCTGGAACGCATCGCGAGCAACTCGTACCCGATCCGGCCGCTGTTCAAGACACGTGGGAATCCGGGCGGCGGTGGCGGGCGAGCGGGCGCCGGCGCGGCCGTACCTGGTGACAGCACCGGCAGCCCGGCGGTCGCCGGCCGCGGCGGAGCACAGCCGCCCGGTGGCGGCAGTGGCGCGGCAACTGTCGCGCCGCC
This sequence comes from uncultured Acidobacteriota bacterium, assembly GCA_963816725.1. Lineage (GTDB taxonomy): Bacteria > Acidobacteriota > Vicinamibacteria > Vicinamibacterales > 2-12-FULL-66-21 > CAVSUB01. The sequence goes on from CAWFMC010000005.1 coordinate 159,375, forward strand.
CGGCGGCGCGGGCCGTGGTGCCGGCGCACCGGATCAGCCGCCGCTCGATCAGAACCCGAACGCGGCCAAGCCGCTGGCCGTGGCGGCGGCGGCAACCGCCGCCCGCGCCAATCTCCTCAACACCCAGCAGATGAAGGAGAAGTACGGCGAGATCACCATGCTGGACTTCCCGCAGTTCACCAAGGACACGTTCCCGGGCGTGACGCGGATGGATCTCTACTCGGCGCTGTTCGGAGACGTGACCGACGACAGCATGTTCATGCCCGGTCCCAACGGCCGGCCGGGCGGCTTCGATCCGATGAGCCCGGCTGGCCGCAAGTGGCTCGACACGCTCGCCAACACGTGCGTGAAGACCGGGACCAAGGTCCAGCACATCTCCAACAACGCCCCGACCAATCTCGCCGCGTATGGGTCACCCGAGGAGGACGAGAAGCGCAAGGCCGGCGTCGCGATGGCCAAGCGGTGGCTGGAAGGCTGCGCGGTGCTCGGCGTGAAGTCGATGCGCATGAACTCGCCGCAGGCACTCGGCCCGAGCATCCGTCCGAACGCCATCCCTCGTGGGCCTGGCGATGGCTATCCGCGCAACATCGACATCGTGCCGCTGCTCGAAGCCGCGATTGCTTCGTACCGCGAGATGGCCGAGTTCGGCGGCAATCTCGGCATTCGCGTCACGCTCGAGAACCACTGGGGCCTGGCCGCGGATCCGATGAACATCCGCACGATCATCGACGAGGTCGATCATCCGTATTGCGAAGCCTCACCGGACTTCGGCAACTGGGAGCACGACTACATGCTGTTCAACGGCCTCAAGGCGCTGGCGCCCTACGCGCATACCAACGTCCACGCGAAGTACTGGGATCGCTGGGGCGACAAGAACGACGTCCAGCGATCGACGCGGATCATGCTGGCCGGCGGTTTCAAGGGGACGTTCGCGCTGGAGTACGAGCAGGGTCCGCTGAACGGCGTCGAAGGAGCGAAGTATCTCTACAAGGAAGTGCTGACGGCGCTGACCACGCCGACGCCGGTCGTAGGCGCGTAGAACGGCGGCTATCGTGCCGGTCAGCCCGCTCGTACCACTCATTGCGTCGACGCATGCCGCCTGCGCCTACGACCCCAAATTCTGATTGAAGAACCGCTCCGCCCGCGTCCACGCATCCTTGAGCACGTGGGCCCGAGTGAAGTAGTGGAACTCGCCCGGGTAGGTCATGAACTCGATCAGCGAGCCCTTGCCCTGCTTGAGCGCCTCGTCGAGCAGGCGGACGGAATGGAGGTACGGCACGTTGACGTCCGCGGTGCCGTGGAGCACCAGCAGCGGACGTTCCAGCCGGCCGACGTTGCTGATCGGCGAGGCCTTCGCGTAGACGTCCGGATGCTCCTCGGGGGTGCCGATCCGGCTCGCGGTCCAGGCACCGTGATACGGGTCCTCGTAATACATCGCGTAGTCGACGACGCCGGCGACGTCGATGGCGCAGCGGAAGAGGCGCGGCTGATCGGTGACGGCGATCAGCGTGAAGAAGCCGCCGTAGCTGAGGCCCCACACGCCGACGCGCTCGGTGTCCACGTACGGCAGCGTCTTGAGATAGTCCGCGACCATCCAGGCGTCCTTGGCGTCTTTGCCGCCGACGTCCATGTAGACCGCCTGGCGCCACGCCTTGCCGTAGCCGATGCTGCCACGATAGTCCGGCGCGATCACGATGTAGCCCTGCTGCAGCAGGTACTGGTGAAAGCTGGAGTAGACCGCGTAGTTACGCTGGACGTGCCAGCCGTCGTAGTTCTGGTTCACACCGTCGCCGTGGATCCAGACGATAACGGGATGCTTCTTCGTCCGATCGAGATTCTTGGGTAAGTACAGCCAGGCCGGCACCGGCTGACCGTCCGGACCGGGATAGTGCACCAGCTCGGGCTCGACCAGCATCGACTTGTCAATCGAGGCGGGCATCGACTCGGTGAGGCGGATCGGTGTGGCCCCGGCTTTCGCGTCGACGACGAACAGATCGGCGGAGTTCTGCGGATCGGTGTGCTGATACACCAGCCGCGTCCCGTCCGGCGACCAGCGTGGGCTGATGTTCGTGCCCCGGCCGGTCGTGATCATGGCAATCGTCGCGTGCGACGGGTCGGGCCCGAGCGTGGCGACGCCGAGATGGCGCGTCCCAGGCTTGCCGGGCGCGTTGGCGTCGAACGCAATGCGCGTGCTGTCGGACGACCAGACCGGCCGCGCCGTCTCGAACGCCCCCCTGGTGATCTGCACGGCGGGACCGCCGGCCGCGGGGATGACGTAGATGTGATCCCAGCCGTCGCGATCGCTCAGGAACGCGATCCATTTGCCATCGGGCGACGGCTGCGATCCGGCGTCCCCGGTGATGCTCCAGAACTTGTCGTCGGTCTCCTCGTGCAGGACGGTTGGCTCGCCGCCGTCGATGGCGACGGCCGCGGTCGTGCGCCGTTTGAAATCCGCGGACGTGCGATCGGTGAGGAGATGCGTCGCGTCCAGCCATCGTCCGCCGCGGCCGCCGCCGTTGATCGCGATTGGCGTGCCGCCGCCGGCCGCGACGGCGAACGTCTGGCCGGGGGTGTTCTCGGTGACGGTGTAGATGATCTTGGCGCCGGAGTAAGCCGGCGTCTGCTCGTGACGGATCACGCCGCCGCCAGCGGAAAATGTCAGGTATCGTCCGTCCGGCGACCAGTTCGGTGCGCCAATGCCCCCGGCCTGCTCGAGGACCTTGGTCTCGGTGCCGTCGGCCAGGGTGCGGATCCAGAGCTCGCTGCTGCCTTCAGGTCCGCTTCCACCCGCTCGGCCGGCGTTGCCACCGCCCCGCGCGCCGCGACCGCTTCGGCCGCCGGTCGAGCGCACGAACGCGACGCGCGTGCCGTCCGGTGAGAAGGTGATCCCCGTTTCCGGCTGCGGGGTCGTCCAGACCGCGGCGGGAGCGCCGGCGTCGAGTGGGACCTTCCACAGATCGCCGGCGCGCGGCACGAAGATCGCGGCACCGTCCTGGGGGCGCGTGAGCGCGGTGGTCACGCCTTCGGTCGGCAACTCGCGGGGCGGAGTCCGGCCGTCCGCGGCGACCACATACAGTGCGGCCACGCCGGCGCGCTCCCACGTGAACACGATCGAGCGGCCGTCCGGCGACCACTGTGGCGCGGACGGATGCTTGATGTCGATGAGCGTGTCGATCGTCAGCTTGCCGGCGACCGCCTTCGTTGCGGGCCGGGTCGCTGTGATCCACAGCGCGCCGACCATCGCCATCGCCCAGAGTCCTCGCTTCATGATGTGCCCCCGCCCCGTCTGCCCGCCGCCGGCACGTTCGTCACGCGCCCATGTCGACCTGTCCCACCAATCGTCCAGCGACCCCATCCGCGGCGTGCCGGTCGGTACAGGAATGTCGTGGCCCCGCGCCGCGGAGGTGGGACGCTCCGCAACGTCTCGGCGAGGCGATGGTCGCCACTCTAGCAGGATTCCATCGCCACTCGAGCGGATTGCGCGTGGGCGTGGTCCGGGCGAGCGAGGGAATCAGCGCCTCCGAGACATTTATGTCTTAATTTATGGTCGTGATGACAATCTGGTGACTTGCGTCGATGGCACCTTGGACGTATCGTCCACGTATCGTAATCGAGGTCCGTGCGCGATCGTGCGGCGGGCGCGCGCGAGAGGAGAACTCAATGCTGACGCGGTACGTGGCCAGTATCCTGGCAGTGGTGGCGACGGTGCTCACAGCAGCGCCGGCGCGGGCCCAGATTCAAACTGGCAGCCTGGTGGTCAAGGCGGTCGATGAGCAGGGAGCGTTGATGCCCGGGGCGACGGTCACCGTGACGAGCCCGGCGCTGCCGCGCGAGATGGTCGGGGTGACGGATACGAGCGGCGTCTATCAGCTCCCCGGCCTGCCGGTGGGCACCTACACGATCAAGACCTCGCTGGAAGGATTCAAGACCGTCATCCGCGAGGGCGTGCTGGTGCACCAGGGCCAGTCGACCACCCTCGAGATCACCGTGTCCGTCGGCGCGCTCAGCGAGGCGCTGACGGTCAAGGGCGAGTCGCCGGTCGTCGATACGCGATCGAGCGGATCGAAGGTCAACATCGACAGCGCCATCCTCGAGACCACGCCGGGCGGCCGCGACATCTGGAACGTCATCGAATACAAGGCGCCCGGTGTCGTGGTCGAGTCGCCAGACGTGGGCGGGAACCAAGGCGGGCTTCAGCGGTCCCTTTCCGCGCGCGGCACCGCTAACGCGCAGAACACCCAGATGCTGAATGGCGTCAACGTGAACGATCCCGCGGCCCAGGGCTTCGCGATGTATTACTACGTGCCGACGACGCTGGACAACATCCAGGTGTCGAGCGGCGCCCAGGACATCGCCGTGGGCACCGGCGGCGTGTTCATCAACATGGTCACCAAGAGCGGCACCAATCGCTTCAGCGGAATGGCGCTGCAGACCTACCAGGGCAAGGGGACCCAGGCGACCAACGTCGACACCGAGCTGCGCCAGGCCGGGCTGCGTCCGGACGCGAATTCGACTGAACTGCTCACCAACACCAACGGCCAGGTTGGCGGGCCGCTGATCCAGAACAAGCTGTTCTACTTCGCCGCCGGCAACCTGCAGCAGGTGCACATCAATGTGCCTGGATTCCCGGCGGTCGTGCCGTCGTATCTCAAGTCGCCGCTGTCCGGCACCAGCCTCCAGGACTCGACGGACATCGTCGCGGGGGAAGGCAAGATGTCCTATCAGCTCGGCGCCGCCAACCGCTTCGAGGGCTTCTTCTCCAAGCAGCGTTACGACAAGCCTAACCGCGACGCGTCGGTGTCCACGACCCAGGACTCGGACTCGAAGGAGCTCGACACCTTTCTGATCGCCCAGCTGGCCTACAACCGCGTGCTCGGCAGCCGGATGTTCCTCGACAGCAAGGTCAGCTACAACAACACGCACTTTCCGCTATACCAGAAGACGGACTTGCAGCGGATCAACGACAACACCACGAGCGTGCTGTATCAGAACCGGAACAGCAGCCAGCTGATGTTCCGTCGGCGGGTCGAATTCATCACCAACTGGCAGTATTACCTGCCGCAGTTCGCCGGCGGCCGGCACGAGTTCAAGGCCGGCTTCGACAACGGCTACACGCCGGAGGACGTCGACACCACGCGCGTGGACGACGTCAACCTGGCGTTCACGAGTGCCGGCACGCCTGCTGCCGCGACGGTGCAGATCTTCAACAGCCCTCTGCATCAGGAGCGCGCGGTCAACAGCACCGCGCTCTACGCGCAGGACGCCTACACCCTCAAGCGCCTCACTCTCACCGGGGGGATCCGCTGGGAGCGCGTCGAGGGCTACCTTCCGGCGCAGGCAGGGCCACCCAGCCAGTACTTTCCGGAGGGGCTGGTGTTTCAGGGCGTCACGATCAACGGCGTGACGCAGGACTTCACCGTGCGCAAGTCCTTCGACGCCGTGCACGACAATCCGCTGTGGCACAACTGGGGACCGCGGATCGCCGCCGCCTACGACATCACCGGCAAGGCGAAGACGGTCGCGAAGGTCTCCTACGGCCGTTATCTCGATCAGATCAACACCGGCACGCCGCCCAACCCGAACGCCAACATCAACCAGACCTACGTCTGGAACGATCTGAACGGCGACTTCGTGTTCCAGCCCGGCAACTACGCGTGGAACGGGTCACGGTATGTCGGCGGTGAGTTCGGGGCGCTCCAGACGACCTCGAACCTGGCTATCGCGGTGTTCAACAAGGACGCCCGCCGTCCATACCGCAAGGAGTTGTCGGTCGGCATCGATCACGAGCTCGTCCCGGAGCTGCTCCTCAGCGTCTCGTACCTGCGGACTCGGGAAAAGGACATCCAGGGCACGGTCGACCAGAACATCGATCTCTGGCCATCGCTCTACACGCCGATCACGCTGACCGACCCGGGTCGTGACGGCGTCATCGGTACCAGCGACGACGCGCCGATCACGGTCTACAACCAGAACACGACCGGGACGGTGAACTCGACCCTGACCATCAACGACGACCGTCTGGCCACCCGCTACGACGGCCTCGACATCGTCGTCACCAAGCGCTACAGCCGTGGCTGGACGGCGCTGGCCGGCTACACCTATTCGCACACCAAGGTGGATCTCACCAGCCTGGCCAATCCGAACGCGGCATTCGTGAATGCCGCGGGGGAGAGCGGCGGGCGCGTCCACAATTTCAAGGCGACCGGTTCGTACGAAATGCCGTGGAAGGTCGTCGTCGGTGGCAATTTCCGGCTGCAGTCCGGCCTGCCGATCACCCGCACCTGGGCGATTCCGTCCACGCTCCTGCGCCAGGGGGCGGTCACCGTCAACGCGGAGCCGCGCGGATCATACGAGCTGCCGTGGCTGCCGACGCTCGACCTGCGGGCCGGCCGCTATTTTGGGTTCGGCGGCAATCGCCTCGAGCTGAGCGTCGACGCCTACAACGCGACGAACGCCAACACGGTGTTCGGCGTTCGCACCAACACCGGGCTCGCGACCGTCCGCGTCGACGGCGACCCGGCCAACCCGCCCACGTCGATCGTGGCGTTCCTGTCGCCGACCTCGATCCTCGCGCCGCGCGTGTTCCGCTTCAATATCTCGTACGATTTCGGACGCCGCTGAGGGATCAGCGGACCTGAGGGAGGAGCCGCGTGCCGCCAGTGTTCACCAGGAGCCGGGTGTCTGGATGATCGTTGACGGCGCGCGGCAACAGCATTCGCGCGCAGGCGGCTACTTCTTGGTCGCCGTCCAACTCCCGCCCGGGCCGCCCGTGCCCTTGATGGTGTTTCCCTCGACGGTTCCGCCGTAGGTCACATCGCCGACCTTGAACGAGATCTGGTTGCCGCGCAGCTTGCCCTCCGAGATCGGCTGCGAGCCGAGACGGCCGGCGATCTTCTGGAAGGTCTGCGTCAGCGTCAACTCGCCCGCGGGCATCGTCCAGGTGCCTTCGACCTTGGCCGGTACGATCCACAGCAGCGCCGTGCACCAGCTGGTACAGCCGTCGGAGACAGTGGCCGTCTCGTCGGCCTCCCAATCTTCCATCGTGAACGTGTTCGAGACGACGCGCGTGCCCGGTTTGAGGTTGAGGATCGTCGGCCGCAGCTTCAGGTTGATCGAGGGGAGCAGGAACATCGTGATGACCTGCGCCTTGCTGAAATCCGTCTCGAACAGGTCGGCCTTCACGAACGTGGCTTTGTCGGACACGCCGGCAGCGGCAGCGTTCTTGGTCGAGAGCGCGACCATGTCCGGGTTGTATTCGATCCCCATCGCGTGCGACCCGCGCTTGGCCGCGGTGATCACCGTCCGGCCATCGCCGGACCCGAGGTCCATGACGAAATCGGCCGGCGTGACCTTCGCCATGTCGAGCATCTTGTCCACCAACGCCTGCGGCGTCGGTACCCAGACGACGTCCTTGCCGCCCTGGCCGACTTGCGGTTCGTAGGGCTTCGGGGGTGCCGCGACCTGGGCGAAAGCCGAGACGCTCCCCAGCGCAACGACCAGAGTGAAGACGAACGAGCGGGATAGTGAGCGGACGGTCATGTGGAAAATCCCTCCAGTAGGTGGGGAGTGTAATACCAGATGCCTCAGTTCGAGGGTTCGAAGGTTCGAGGGTTCAGGGTTCGACGGTTCGCGTGGTTCGATCGAGTGCTTCGGTTCGGATTCCCTTCACCGCGGTTGCGGTGCCAGGGCAGCGACGAACTGAAGCACCCGCATAACGGCCCGGTCGAACCTGCGACCGTGGACGACGGGCGTCGAACCGCGAACCCCTCGAACCGCCGAACCTCGGAGCACCGTCGAACTCCTCTTTCGTTTACACTCTCTCCCCATGCCCACCCAACCCGCCGTCGTGCAGTACTCCCTCGAGCCGCTGGCCGTCGAGTTGCGCGAGATCGGCATCCCCGAGATCGAGGATGACGACGTGCTGCTGGAGGTGGGGGCGGTCTCGGTCTGCGGATCGGATGTGCACCAGTCGCGTGGCACGCAGTCGTGGCCGGTCAACACGCCGGTCGTGCTGGGGCACGAGTTTGGCGGGACGGTGGCGCAGTTCGGCCGGCGCGTAAAGGGCTTTCGAGAAGGCGACCGGGTCGTCTCGGAGACCGCGGCACGCATCTGCGGCGAGTGCCTGATGTGCCGCGGCGGCCGCTACAACCTCTGCCCGTCGCGCAAGGGGTTCGGCTACGGCGTCGACGGCGCGATGGCCCAGTTCGTGCGGGTGCCGGCGCGGCTGCTGCACCACGTGCCGGACAGTCTCCCGTTCGACCTCGCGTGCCTCGCCGAGCCGCATGCGGTGGCCTATAACGCCATGTGCGTCAATTCGACCGTGCGTCCGGGCGACTCGGTGGTCGTTCTCGGCCCGGGCCCGATCGGCCTCCTCTGCACGCGCATGGCCGCTCTCTCCGGTGCCAACCCGATCATCGTCGTCGGGCTCACCGGCGACGAGGCGCGGCTCGATGCATCGAGGCAGCTGGGCGCGACGCATACCGCGCTCGGCGACGTGGATGACGTGGCGGCGATCGTGCGGTCGCTGACGCCGCTCGGGGCGGACGTCGTGTGTGACTCGTCGGGCGCGAGCGACACGCTCGCGGCCGGCTTGCGGCTGGCTCGCCCGGACGGGCACGTGATCAAGGTCGGATGGTCGCCGGATGTCATCCCGGTCGACGTCAACCCGCTCGTCCTCGGCAATGTCCGCCTGCAGGGATCCTTCAGCCACAACTTCGCGGTGTGGGAGCGCGTCATCCACCTGTTGAACAGCGGCGTCACGCGGCCAGAGACCATCGTCGGGCTGCGGGCTCCGCTCGAGGGCTGGCGCGAGGCCTTCGACGCGATGCACGACCGCCGGGTCATCAAGTCGGTGCTGGTGCCGGCGGCGAGCTGATTCCTTGCTGCGATGCCCTCGCTCGACGGCAAGGCCGCACTGATCACCGGGTCGACCTCGGGTATCGGCCTGGGGATCGCCGAGCACTTCGCCGCGCTCGGGGCGCGGGTGGTGATTCACGGGCTCGAGGCCGACGTGGCGCGCAGCATCGCGGATCGCCTGACGGCCGAGGGCTGCGACGCGGTCGCCGTCGCAGGTGATCTCGCGGACGTGGCGATTTGTCGCGGCGTCGCACACCAGACGATCGAGCGGCTCGGTGGCATCGACATCCTCGTCAACAACGCCGCCAGCACCGCGCGCGGTTATCTCGAGGACGTGCCGGTCGAACGCTGGGACGCGATCATGCACGTCAACCTGCGGGCGCCGTTCCTCCTCCTGCAGGAAGCCGTGGCGTCGATGAAGGGGCGCGGGGGAGGGTCGATCGTCAACATCGGATCGGTCAACGCCTACATCGGAGAGCCCAAGCTCGGACCGTACTCCGTCTCGAAAGGCGGGCTGATGACGATGACGCGCAATGCCGCGGCCACGCTGAGCCGCTACCGCATCCGGGTCAACCAGATCAACGTCGGGTGGACGCTGACCGAGGGTGAGCGGAAGGTGAAGCAGCTCGAAGGCCACGGCGACGAGTGGATAGACGAGGCGATCGCGACCCGGCCGTTCGGGCGGCTGCTGGCGCCACACGACATCGCCATCGCGGCCGCCTACTTCGCATCAGACGACAGCGCGCTCGTCACCGGCACGGTGATGGACCTCGAGCAGTATCCCGTTGGCGCCCCGCCGAACTGGTAACCGCATGCCGCCTCGCATCAGTCTGTTCCCGAAGTGCTACTTCGACGAGCTCGCCGACGGGCGCCGCTCGTACGAGGGCTGGATCCGCGAAGCCGCCACTCTGGGCGGCGAAGGGATCGAGCATTACGACGGCTTCTTCCGGAGCCTCGCCCCGGCCGACGTCGATCCAATCGCGGCGGTGATGGAGGAGACCGGCCAGATCACCTCCCTGATCTGTTTCTCACCCGACTTCACGCATCCCGATGCCGACGAGCGACGGCGACAGGTCGAGCGGCAGAAGGCGGCCATCGATCTCACGGTGCGCCTGGGCGCGGCGCATTGCCGCACCTTGAGCGGCCAGCGGCATCCCGGGATGTCGCGAGCGGACGGCATCGCGCGCACCATCGACGGCATCACGCGATCGCTCGAGTACGCCGCCCGCCGTGGCGTCGTGCTGTGCATGGAGAACCACTACAAGGACGGCACCTGGCGCTATCCGGAGTTCGCGCAGCCCGAGGATATCTTCCTCGAGATCCTCGATCGGATCGACGCGCCGAACTTCGGCGTTCAGTACGATCCGTCGAACGCGCTGGTCGGCGGCTACGATCCCCTGCGTTTCCTCGAGAAGGTCAAGCATCGTGTGGTGTCGATGCATGCCTCGGATCGCTACCTCGCGCCGGGCACGACGCTGGACGATCTGGCGACGGGTGATGGCGCGCTCGGTTACGCCGCGGCGTTGACCCACGGTGAGACCGGCCGGGGCAGCAACGATTACGACACGATCTTCCGGATTCTGCGCGAGGTCGATTTCGACGGCTGGATCTCAATCGAGGACGGCATGAACGGTCTCGACGAGATCGCGCGGTCCGCGACGTTTCTCAAGAACAAGCGCGCCGAATACTTCGACACGTGAAGGGGCCGTCCCGTCGGCTCGCCAGCTCGAGGATTCACCGGACCAGCCGAGGCTCTGTGGCCGTGCTTCGGCCTCATCCTTGCAATCCGCGGCGAGGGCGACATGGTGTCGCGTCCCGCGGCGCTGGCGCGCGGCGGTCAGCTTGGCGGGCGCTCGTACGGGCTCGTCAGGAGGAGCGGCGTGATCAGATACCAACGCACGCTCGTCGGAGTGGCGCTCGTCTCTCTGGCCCTGGCCGGGTGCGGGCGCGAGAAGAATCCGCCGCCACCGCCGGCAACAAGCGAGTCTCCCAAGGGGGCACCCGCGACCGAACGGGTGGTCGGGCCGCTCAGTCAAGCTGATGCCGCGGCGCTGGCCACGATGAACAGCCGTCTGAAGGACTACGTCGACCTCCACCGCAAGCTCGAGCGTGAGCTCCCGAAGTTGCCCGACAATGCCACTCCTGTCCAGATTGATACCAATCAGCGGGTGCTCGAGGAGAAGGTGCGGGCGGCGCGGAGCGGCGCGAAGCAAGGCGATCTCTTCACGCCGGAGGCCACTCCGGTGATCAAGCGGCTGCTCGCGGCGGTGTTCCACGGCCCGGAGGGCAAGCAGCTGAAGGATTCGATCATGGACGAGAATCCCGTCGACGTCGTGGTGAAGGTCAACGGCCGGTATCCAGATAACGTGCCGGTCTCCACGGTCCCCCCGCAGGTGCTCCAGACACTGCCCAAACTGAGCGAGGACATGGAATACCGTTTCATCGGCGACCGGATCGTGCTGCTCGACGCGCACGCGCACCTGATTGCCGACTTCATCGACAATGCGCTGCCGAAGTTTTAGGCCACGGTGGGCGGCGGCGACCGTCCTGGGCGGATTGCTGGCGATCGCCGCGACGGGCCGGCTCACCGCCCCAGTCGGCGCGGCGGGGCAGGGGGCCGCGGGGGAGCGGACGGCGCAGCAAACGGCCGGCTCCCCGCTCCCGAATCGTCAAGGGTCGTTGAAGTTCGCCGTCCTCGGCGATTTCGGCACCGGCGAGAAGACGCAGTACGAGCTGGCGGATCAGATGATCCGGCTGCACGACCGCTTCAAGTACGACTTCGTCGTGCTGGTCGGCGACAACCTGTATGGATCCGAGCGCCCGCAGGATTTCGTGAAGAAGTTCGAACAGCCCTACAAGGACCTGCTCGATCGCGGCGTGAAGTTCTACGCCTCGCTGGGCAATCACGACGCGCGCGAGCAGCGCTACTACAAGCTGTTCAACATGGACGGGAAGCTGTATTACACCTTCAGCCCAAGCCCGAACGTCCGCTTCTTCGCGCTCGAGAGCACCTACCCGGTTCCGGAGCAGTTCGAGTGGCTGGAGAACGAGCTCAAGTCTTCGGGCAGCGCCTGGAAGATCGTGTTCTTCCATCATCCGCTGTACTCCTCGGGCGACCGGCATGGCTCCGACCTGCGCCTGCGCGACGTGCTCGAGCCGCTGCTGATCAAATACAACGTGAGCGTGGTCCTCACGGGGCACGACCACTTCTACGAGCGCGTCAAGCCGCAGAAGGGGATCACCTATTTCGTCACCGGCTCGGGCGGGCAGTTGCGGAAGGGGAACATCGATCAGCGCAGCGGGATCACCGCCCAGGGCTTCGACACCGACCTGGTGTTCCTCGCCGCGGAGATCGCCGGCGATGAAATGTACTTCCAGGCCATCGCCCGTGACGGCCGGACGGTCGATTCCGGTGTCGTGAAGCGCCGCACCGACGCGCGCTGAGACGAGCTATTTTGCGGCGAAGGCGCTGGTGATGGCCGGGAGCCCGACCTTCAGCACCTTGCGCGCGATCGCATCCAGACTCGCTTCCGGCCCGGTCAGGTGGAAGGTGCGGTGTTCGTGCGTATAGTGCTGGCCCGGCTGCAGCGCGAGCGCAGGTGACGAGGACTCGAGCTCGTAGAAGGGGCCGAGCGGCTTCTGACCCGGGCCGGGCGGGCCGTCATTGTAGCTGTTGAGTGCGTCCCCCTTGTACGGCTCGCGCTGGATCTCCCACATCGAGTTCACGTAATCCCGCCGCGCGTCGTCACGGGTGAACTGCACGATCGTCAGCACCTGCCGCGAGGCGTCGTAACTCCCCGCGACCCCAAGTGTCCGAGCGGGAGACACGCCGATCTTGGCGCGGTATCGTCCGTCCGCCTTGAAGAAAATCGCGTCGGCCGTCGTCTTGAGCCGATCGCTCGGGACCTTCCCGAAGTAGGCATCGTTGACGACCGGTCCCAGCGCCGGTTCGGGCCCAGCCGCGAACGGAATGGCAATCGTCGTCTCGGGCGTGGGCAGGAACTGCCCGAGGATCCAGATCGACACGAGTCCGCCCTTCGGAGTCCACGACTGTGCGCCGGCGTTGGTCACGGTGTTGGCGGACTCGAAGGCGACGAGATGGACGGCGTCCGGCACGACGCCCAGCACGCTGGTCGCGTCGGCGGCGCCCAGGAGACGCACCGTGCGGTCGACGTCGATGTCGAATGGCGTTCCGGCGTAATTCACCAGAGACATGCGCTTGTGGAAGCGCACGTGCCCGGCCGACTGGTCGGCGATGTCCCAGGGTTCCCAGTCGAACGGCGCCGGGGTCTGCCAATGCGGGAGGTCGAAGGGATCGCCCGGCTTGAAATAGAGCGCGTACTGGCCGCCCTCCGGTCCCAGCCAGAAGCGGTCCTCGCCGCCGAACACGTTCATGTGCGGCTGATATGTCCCTGAGGCGATGGCTTCGCGCCCGAGCCACCCGAAGCTCGGCGCCTTGTCGCCTCCCGTGGTGCTGGTCAGAACACGGCCCTGATAGGCAGGGCTGACCGCCACCTGGGCGCCACCCTCGCCGGTCAGCAGCACGAGACTGGTGTGTTGTTTCAGAAAGGCAATGTCGTCGGCGAACGGGCCTGCGGTCATGACGCTCACTGGTGCTGCTGGTTCGAAAGGGATGGCCCGCGCCTGGGTGGCCGCTGGCTGACGGTTGCAGGCGAACAGGCCGAGGCACGCAGTCCCGGCTATCACCGCCCATCGCCGAACTGACGCGGGACATCGCATGGCCCGGGATTGTATCCAACGCGCCCCGAACAGGCCCCGTTGGCCAGCCCGGCCGATCTGCCATCGCGCTTGTTCTCTTCTGCCAAGCGCCTCAGCCGAGCCTCTACGCTGCTCCGGAGCTCGAGTGAGGCAATCACCGATATCGTGTGTCAACACTTCGGCGGGCAGCGCAGTATTAAGGTGCACCGTACGAAGACCACGCGGCCTCGGCCGCAGAATTCCGCGAAGGGATGCGAAGATGAAGGATTCGACCCAGCAGCCATTGGGCCAGATGAACCGGCGGACCATGCTCACCACCACGACCGCGCTGGTCGGCGGTGCCCTCGCCGGAGCCGGGAAAACCGGTTTTGCCGAGGAAGCGCCCAAAGCGCCCCGGGCCCCCGCGTCGACCAGTCCAAACCTCGATCCGCCCGTCGTCCAGATCAAAGCGGGGAAGCTCCGCGGTCTCCGGGAGGGCAAGACGTCCTCGTTTCTCGGCGTCCCGTACGCTGAAGCCGAGCGGTTCGAGCTGCCAAAGCCGGTCGCGCCGTGGACCGGCGTCAAGAATGCCCAGGCTTGGGGTCCGGCCTGCCCTGCGCCGGAACAGACGACGGTCAGTTCAGATGAGCTGGTGTTCCCGCACCGATACTGGATTGCCAACGAGCACTGCCACTACCTGAACGTGTTCACGCAGAACCTGACGCCGGCGGCCAGGAAGCCGGTCATGGTGTGGTTCCACGGTGGCGGTTTCACCAACGGATCCTCGATGGAGTCCTACGCCTACGACGGGCGCAGCCTCAGTGAGTTCGGGGACGTGGTGGTGGTCAGCGTCAACCACCGCCTCAATATTCTCGGCACGCTCGATCTCTCGGCGTACGGCCCGCAGTACGCCAACTCGCGTTACACCGGCACCGCCGATCTGGTGGCGTCGCTCGAGTGGGTACGCGACAACATCGCGGCCTTCGGCGGTGACCCGGGGAACGTGATGATCTTCGGGCAGTCCGGTGGCGGCGGCAAAGTCGTGAGCATGATGCACACGCCGGCGGCCCAGGGGCTGTTCCATCGCGTATCGGCGCAGAGCGGCGGCAACAACAACTATCGCAACACCGATCCCGCTGACGCCATCAAGGGGCAGCAGACGATCGCCGCCCACGTGCTGAAGCAGCTGAACCTCACCGGCAGCGACATCGACAAGCTGAAGGCGGTCCCGTACTCGCAGCTGATCACCGCCGGCACGGCGGCGCTGCGGTCGGCCTCACAAGAGCTGGGCCGGAACGTCGGCTGGAGCGTCATTGCCGACGACAAGTGGCTGATGCGCGAGTTCTGCGACTGGGCCGACACCATTCCGCTCATCGCGGGCTCGGTCTTCAGCGAGATGCAGGGCACGCTGACCCGCGGCGACGGGCGCAAGAACGAGTGGTCGCAGGCCGAGATCGACGAGCAGCTGAACAAGGCCTTCGGCGAGAAGAAGGACGCCGTGGTCGCCGAGTTCAAGCAGGCGTACCCGGGGAAGAAGGTGCAGGACGTGCTGTACTACGCGGGCGGCTCGCGGCCCGGGGTCAAGAACCTCCTGAACCGCAAGCTGGAGAAGGGCAAGGCGCCGGTCTACAACTACGTGTTCGCGTGGGAATACCCGATCAATGGCGGCATCACCGCGTTCCATTGCTCGGAGCTGGCGTTCTGCTTCCACGCGCTCAACGTGCCGCAGATCCACACCGCGACCGGCGGCGGTCCGGCGGCGATGGCGCTGCAGGACAAGGTTGCGCAGGCGTGGGTGAACTTCGCGAAGACGGGCAATCCGAACCAGCCCGGTCTCGAGTGGAAACCGTTCACGAAGGACGGTCAGCAGGCGCTGGTGTTCGACACAGAGAGCAAGTCGGTGCCGCTCGCTGACGACAAACTGGTGTCGCTGCTGCCCGCACCCCCCGGGCGGGGCGGCACACCGCCGGCGGGCCGCGGGTCCGCACCGGGCGGCCGCGGGTAGTCAGTCACGTGAAAGGCAGGTGCGCGGGTTCGCTCCGCGCATCTGCCGATCGAGCAAGCGAGCTCGGCGTGACGCGCGCGATCAGCGCTCGACTGCGAGCGCCACGCCGTTTCCGCCGCCAAGGCACAGCGCGGCGATGCCGCGGTGCACGTCCCGCCGTTTCATCTCGTAGAGGAGCGTCGTCAGCACGCGCGCGCCGCTCGCCCCGATGGGGTGACCCAGCGCGACCGCCCCACCATTCACGTTGACCTTCGACGGGTCGACGCCCAGCTCGCGCATCACCGCGACCAGCTGCACCGAGAAGGCCTCGTTGATCTCGAAGAGGTCCACGTCCGGCAGATTCCAGCCGGCCTTCGCCGCCACCTTCCGGACCGCTTCGACCGGCGTCATCATCACCAGCTTCGGCGCGAGCCCGCTGGTGGCCTGGCCGACGATGCGCGCGAGCGGCGTGAGGCCGCGGGCCCGTGCCACGTCCGCCGCCATGACCACCACGGCCGCGGCCGCATCGTTGACGCCGGGGGCGTTTCCGGCGGTGACCGTGCCATCCTTTTTGAAGGCGGGCTTCAGGGCCGAGAGCGATGTCTCCGAGGTGTCCTCGCGGATCGGCTCGTCGCGATCGAGGATCACCGGCGGACCCTTCTTCTGCGGCACGCTGACCGGCAGGATCTCGTCCTTGAACCATCCCTCACGCTGCGCGTGGGCGGCGCGTCGATGGCTCTCGACGGCGTACCGGTCCTGTTCTTCGCGCGAGACGTGATACGTATCCGCGACGTGTTCGCCCGACATCCCCATGTGGCAGTTGTCGAACGCGCACCAGAGCCCGTCCGCAATCATCGTGTCCACGACGGTGCTGTTGCCCATCCGCAAGCCTTCGCGGACGCGAGGGAGGATGTAGGGCGCGTTGCTCATGGACTCCATGCCTCCGGCCACCGCGACGTCGATGTCACCGGTTGCGATGGCCTGCGCCGCAAGCATCACTGCCTTCAGGCCGGAGCCGCAGACCTTGTTGATGGTCAGCGCCGCGACATGCTCCTCCAGGCCGCCCTTCAGTGCAGCCTGGCGCGCCGGATTCTGCCCGGCACCCGCCTGGATCACGTTGCCCATCAGGCACTCGTCCACGAGTCCCGGCTCGATGCCGGCCCGGGTGACCGCCTCACGCACCACCATCGCGCCCAGCTCGGGCGCCGTGAAGTCCTTCAAGGCACCGAGGAACTTGCCGGTCGGGGTGCGAACCGCGGAGACGATGACCGATTCTCTGATCTGCATGGCGGTGTGAGGTTGCTCCTGAGGTGTCGTTGGGTAGGACGCACCGTCGGCGCCGGAGGTCGCGATCAGCGCGGCCGCCGGCCGGACGGCTTGTCCGCGAGCCGGATGCTCCGCACCTCGTCCCCAAGGAGCTGCTTGAGCCGGCCGAGGACGATGCCGGACGCGTCGATGTCTGCGACCCAGCGTGGATCCTTGGCGGTTACCGTCAGCACACCGTCGGCCAGCCGCACACTCGTCGCGCGCGCGATCGCCGCTCCGACCGCCACCTGCCAGGCCAGCGTCGTGCGTCCTTCGGAGGGGGGTTGCCGGCGGATGACCTCGGCGAGAACGGCCGGCGTGAACTGCTGGATGGGCCGCATGCGCGTATTCGCGAGTGTACGCACGGACCGGCTCCGGCCGCAATCCAGGCTGACGCTGTGCGCACCGCCGGCGCTGACGTCAGATCCGACGGCCCCGGCGCTGGCTCGGGCATGGATCCAGGGGAGCAGCGCAAATGCGGGTGAAACAGGACGCGATTCCGGGCATGATGATCATCGTCTCATTCGCGCTGACCGTACCATTTCCGGTGCGCCGTCGGACGTCAACGGCTCGCGCTCGTGCGGGCAACCCTTTAGAGGATGCGCGGGTATCTTGCGCAGCATCCCGCGGCGTGAGCTCGACGAGCGGGCACGAACCCGGCTCGGCGTCCTCGCCAGACCGGGGAATCGATGAGCCGGCAGTTGATCCTCGCGTCCGCGTCGCCCCGCCGCGCCGAACTGTTGACCAGCGCGGGCTTCGCCTTCGAGGTGGCTCCGGCGGAAGTCGACGAGACGCCGCATGCCGAGGAAGCCGCCTCGGACTACGTCATCCGGGTTGCGCGCGACAAGGCGCGTCACGTCGCAGAGACCCGCAAGGGCACGGGTGCGATCGTGCTCGCCGCGGACACCGCGGTCGTCACCGACAGCCGGATCATGGGCAAGCCGCGCAGCGACGAGGATGCCGCGAGCATGCTGGCGACCCTCTCCGGCTCGGTCCATCAGGTCCTCACCGGAGTCGTTGTGCGCACGGAGACCCGCGAGTTGGTCGAGCTCGTTGCAACGCGGGTGCACTTCCTGCCGCTGAGCTCCGCTGAAATCCATGGGTACGTCGCGACCGGCGAGCCGCGCGGGAAGGCGGGTGCCTACGCCATTCAGGGGCACGCGGCCCGATTCATCGACTGGATCGACGGATCCTGGTCCAACGTCGTCGGCCTGCCGCTCTCGACCGTGAACCGGATGCTCAAGGAAGTCGGCGTGGTCGATTGACCGCGCTGTGTGCGCAGGGTATTCTGAGGCGGGCCTCCAACCCGTAAACCTTTATGAACTCGAAACCTATCAAGATCGCTGCGACCGTGATCGTGCTCACGCTCGGGTTCGCCGGGCTGCTGTACTCGACGCTCCGTGACGGCACCGAGTACTACAAGCACGTGGACGAGGTGATGACCGCGCCGACGGCATGGCAGGGCAAGCGCCTCCAGCTCCACGGCTTCATCGTCGACGGATCGATTCTGCAGAAGCCGGACACGCTGCAGTACCGGTTTCAGGTTCAGAACAACGGCAAGATCGTGCAGGCGGAGTACACCGGCATCGTTCCGGACGGCTTCAAGAGCGGCTCGGAGGTCGTGCTCAAAGGCCGTCTGAGCGCGCACGGCTTCAGCGTGGAGCCGGGCGGGGTGATGGCGAAGTGCCCGTCCAAGTACGTCGCCGGCCCACCTGTTCCCGGCACCAAGAGTTAGCCCGCAATGCCTTCCCTCGGCACCTTCTTCCTGCTCTCCAGCTTCGTCGTCGCCGCCTATGCCTTTGCCGCGTCGATCGCCGGCGCGCGCCGCCGATCGTGGCGGCTGGTCGAGAGCGGAGTCGGCGCGTTCTATCTGGTCGCCGCGCTGATGACGGCGGCGTCCGCCGTCCTGGTGCACGCGTTCGTCACCGACAACTACACCATCAAGTACGTCCAGCACTACTCGGATGCGGCGCAGCCGCTCGCCTACAAGATCGCCTCGTACTGGGGCGGGCTCGACGGCTCGATCATGTTCTGGGTGTTCCTGCTCGGCGTGTTCGGCTCCATTGCCGTGCGTGTCAACAAGGAGCGGCATCGCGAGCTGATTCCCTACGTGGTGGCGACGATCGCCGCGACGGAGATGTTCTTCATCTTCCTGATGGTGGTGCACAACAACCCGTTCTCGACCTTCCTGGCCACGGCGCCGACGGAAGGCAAGGGGTTGAACCCGCTGCTTCAGAACTTCTACATGGCGATCCATCCGCCGTCGCTCTACGTGGGCTTCGTCGCGATGACGATCCCGTACGCGTTCGGCATGGCCGCCCTGATCACCGGTCACCTGGACGACTCGTGGCTGCGCGCGGTGCGGCGCTGGACGATGATCGGCTGGCTGTTCCTGTCGTTCGGCCTCACGCTCGGGATGCTGTGGGCGTATGAAGAGCTCGGGTGGGGCGGCTTCTGGGGTTGGGATCCGGTCGAAAACGCCGGCCTGCTGCCGTGGTTCACGGCCACCGCGTTCCTCCATTCGGTGATGGTTCAGGAGCGGCGCGGAATGCTGCGGGTGTGGAACGTCACGCTCGTCATCACCACCTTTTTCCTCACCATCTTCGGTACGTTCATGACCCGCTCCGGAGTCGTCCAGTCGGTCCACGCGTTCGGCGAGGACAAGAAGCTGGCGATGATGTTCACCATCTTCATGGTGACGATCCTCACCGTGAGCTTCGGGCTGGTGATCCGCCGGCTGCCGTTGCTGCGCTCGCGCCACGAGCTCGACTCGTGGGTCTCGCGCGAGGCGGCCTTCCTCGCCAACAACTGGATCCTGCTGTTCTCGGCGTTCTTCGTCCTGTTCGCGACGATGTTCCCGACACTGAGCGAAGCGGTGAACGGGGAGCGGCTGACCGTCGGGCCGCCGTTCTTCAACAAGTGGATGCTGCCGGTCGGGCTCATGCTGCTGCTGCTCACGGGCATCGGTCCGCTCCTGGCGTGGCGCAAGTCGTCGGTTTCGAACCTGGTGCACCAGTTCCTCTGGCCGACGGTGGCCGCGGTGGTCACCGGCGGCGTGCTTCTGGCGCTCGGGATGCGCCAGTGGGCAAGCGGCACGTGCTTCGCGCTGTGCGCGTTCGTGACGGTCACGATCGGGCAGGAGTTCGTGCGCGGCGCGTTCGTGCGCAAGGGCGCCACCGGTTCGGATTTGCTCACCGCGATGATTGGCCTGGTGTCGCGGTCGAAGCGCCGCTACGGCGGGTACCTGGTCCACGTCGGTATGGTCCTGGTGTTCCTCGGCTTCGCCGGGCAGGGCTTCAAGAAGGAAGAGCAGGCCCTTCTGAAGCCAGGGCAGGCGATTCAGGTCGGCAGCTTCTCGGTGCGCCACAACGCGCTCCGGATCACCAGCGATAGCCAGAAGCAGATGGTCACCGGGCACGTGACCGTCAGCGAACACGGCAAGGTTCTGGGCGAGCTGACGCCGGCGCGGTGGTTCTTCAATCGCCATGAAGAGGAGCCGACGACGGAGGTGGCCATCCGCCGCGCGGCCGGCGAGGATCTCTACGTCGTGCTGGCGTCGTACGACGCGTCGGCACAAACCGCGACCTACGCCGTCACGGTGAACCCGCTGGTCGATTGGATCTGGATCGGGTTCGGGGTGATCGCGCTGGGCACCGGGCTGGCGCTCATGCCCGAGACGGTGCTGACGTTCGCCGCTTCGAAGGTCCCGTCCGCTGCTCCCGCGGCGACAACGCTGCTGGTCTTGCTCATGCTCCTGCCTGCGGTGTCGATTCGCGCGCAGACCAGCGAAACGGTCCAGGCCGCGCCGCGCAGCGAGCTGGAGCGCCGGCTCGAAGGCGAGATCAACTGCACCTGCGGCTGCCGCCGGTCGCTGGCCAACTGCGGCATGCCCAATTGTGAAGGGCACGCGGCACAGACCGCGAAGATGCAGCAGTACCTGAAGGAAGGCAAGGATCACGACAGCATCATCGCGGCCTTCATCCAGGAGTTCGGCGGCCAGGACATCCTGTCAGCGCCGGTCGACAAGGGCTTCAACCGCCTCGCGTGGCTGTTCCCGTATCTGGTCGGCGCGTCGGGCGCGGCGATGATCGCCTTCGCCGCGGTCAAGTGGTCGCGCCTGCCGGACCAGGCGCCACCCGTCGCCGCCATCAATCCGCGCGAAGAGGCAGCGCTCGCATCCAAGCTGGACGATGAGCTCCGCGACCTCGATTAAGCGGCCCCGGGGCGTGCCGCTTCCGTCGGCCGGCCCGTCCGAAGCGCACGGTGACAGCTCGGCGAGTGAGGTTGATGCCGGTTTCCGCCCGTGGCACTTCTTCGTCCTCGCCTCGCTCGTCGCGGCCACCGCGGCCGTCGTCCTGTCCCGGCGGACCACGCCCGAGCATCTGATCTTTATCAGCCTGGCGGTCGGCGCCGCCGGGGCGGCGGCGGGCGCGCTCTATCGCACGCTCGCCCCGTTTGCGGCCAGCGACCCGGTGATGCTCGGTGAGCCGCTGTCGAGCCGCGCGCGCGCGGCGCTCGAGCGCGAGAAGGCGCTCGTGCTGCGCTCGCTGAAGGAGCTCGAGTTCGACCAGGCGATGGGCAAGCTGTCCGCCCGCGACTTCGAGGAGATGAGCGGCCGGCTCCGCGGCCGCGCGCTACTCCTCATCAAGCAATTGGACGAGGGTGGGTCCGGCTACCGCGGGATCATCGAGCGCGAGCTCCAGGCCCGGATGGCGGGGAAGGGAGCGGCCGCCGTGGCGGTCGCCGAGGCCGCCCCGGTCAGCGAATCAACGGAGCCCGCTCAGGACGAGGCCCCGTCGTCGGAAACTGCCGCCGGCACTTGTGCGGCGTGCGGCACCGTCAACGACGCCGACGCGGCGTTCTGCAAACGCTGCGGCACCCGGCTCTGACCCGACCAGCCATGCGCGCGACTGCGATTTCCCTTCTCTGCGTGCTCGTGCTCCTCGTGCCTGGCGCCCGCGCGACCGCGCAGATGCCGGACCTGAGCCAGATGAACGGCGTGCCGCTACCCGTGAGTGACGTCGCCGTCGGCACCGTCACCGTGCGGGTGATTCGCGGCTCGCTGGCCAACGTCATCGCGGGTCAGAGCGTCGAGCTCGTGGTCGGCGGCGCGACGCGCACGGCGACCACCAACCAGCAGGGACGAGCCGAGTTCACCGAGCTGGTGGTCGGGACCAGCGTCAAAGCCCGAACGGTCGTTGACGGGACGACGCTCGAATCGCAGGAATTCCGCGTCCCGGCCTCCGGAGGCGTTCGGCTGATGCTCGTTGCGGCTGCGGGTGCCGGGCAAGCCAGCCCGGGGACCTCACCCGCGCCGGCCTCGCCGCCAAACGCGACGGCCGGTCCGCTGCCCTCCGTGCCGGCCACGCCCGGAACCGTTTCGCTCGGGGACCAGACTCGGTTCGTCTTCGAGAAGGGCGACGACGCCCTCACCGGGTTCTACATCCTGCAGGTCGTGAACAGCACGGCGGCGCCGGTCGCACCACCCATGCCGGTCACGATCGACCTGCCGGAAGGCGCGCAGGGCGCGACGATCATGCAGGGGTCGTCCCCACAGGGAAGCGTGGCCGGCACGAAAGTAGTGATCGCCGGACCGTTCGCACCGGGTGCGACGCAGGTGCAGGTGGCATTCACGCTTCCGTACTCCGGCGCGCAGCTGGCCATCGAGCAGCGGCTCCCGGTGGCGCTTGCGGCGCTCACCCTGCTGGTCGAGAAGGTCGGGGATATGCGGCTCGACTCGCCGCAGATCACCCAGCATCGCGACGTCCAGGCGCAAGCCGACACGTACCTGCTCGGGCAGGGCCCGGGCATCAACGCGGGCGAGCGCCTGGCGGTCACCATCTCGGGCCTGCCGCACCATCCACTCTGGCCGCGTAACCTCGCGCTCGGGCTCGCGGGGCTGATTCTCGCCGCCGGCATCTGGGCTGCGGCGCGGCCGGCGCGTGCGGTCGCGGCGGAAGACGCCAGGCGCCAGAAGCTGATGGTCAAGCGCGACAAGCTGTTCGCCGAGCTCGCCAGCCTCGAGGCGCGCCAGCGCGCAGGCGCCGGTGACGCGGCACGCGACGCCGCCCGGCGCGGCGAGCTGGTCGAGGCGCTGGAGCAAATCTACGTGGAGCTCGGCGAGGACCTCGCGGCGTAATCGTCCACGACGCGTGATCCCTGCCCAACTCTCAGACACGGCATTCCTCCGAGCCGCGTGACTCGTCCCTCACTGATGCTGAACGGGCTCGCTCGTCGCCCCTTGCCGGCCGGGCGCCGCGCGGCGGGCGTTCGCCCCGGCATCGCGCGTCGAGGGGACTAGCGGTGGATTTCACCTCGCTCTCGGTGATCGAGGTCTCGCGGAACTTCGGCCGGCGCCGCGCGTTGACGCGCGTGTCCCTGCGTTGCCAGGCCGGCGAAATCCTCGCGCTTCTCGGTCCCAACGGCGCCGGGAAATCGACCCTGCTCGCCATTGTCTCGACGCTGCTCACGCCGTCCTCGGGCGACGTGTTGTATGGCGGGCACCGCACGTCCTCGCAGCCGGCCGCGATTCGGGCCCGGATCGGGATGCTCGGCCACGACCTGTATCTGTATCCGGAGCTGTCAGCGGCGGAGAACCTGCGTTTTTTCGGGCGGATGTACGATCTGCCCGGTCTCGAAGCACGCATCCGGGCGGCGCTCGAGCGCGCCGGGCTGAGCGCGCGGCGCGACGATCCGGTGTCCGGCTTCTCGCGGGGCATGCGCCAGCGGCTGGCACTCGAGCGTGCGCTGCTGCACGAGCCCCGCCTCGTGCTGCTCGACGAGCCGTTCACCGGGCTCGACGATGCCGCGACAGTGGCGCTGCGGACGCGGCTGGCGGCCTTGCGTGAGGCGGGGTGCCTGTTGCTGCTGACGACTCACGATCTGGAGACGATCGAGACGATCGTGGATCGCGCGGTGATGCTTCGCGGCGGACGGCTCGACGAGATCGGACCCGGCGCCGGCAGCCTGCGCGAGCGGTATCGCGCCCTGTGCGCGGCGGAGCCGGCGTAGATGCGGTTCCTGCGATCGGCCTGGCTGGTCACGCGCAAGGACCTGCTGATCGAGGTCCGCAGCCGCGAGATCCTTTACACGACGCTCTTTTTCGCGGTTTCGTGCGTGCTGGTGTTCGCGTTCGGGTTCGTCGACGAGGGGCGGGCGCTCGAGGGGGCCGCGGCGGGGATTCTGTGGATTGCGATCGCGTTCTCGGGCACGCTGGCGCTGGGCCGGACCTTCGAGCGCGAGCGCCAGAGCGAAACGATCCGCGCGCTGCTGATGACCCCCGTCGACCGGCCGGCGCTCTATCTCGGCAAGCTGGCCGGCGTCCTGTTACTCCTGGCGGCCGTGGAGGCGATCATCGTGCCGCTCATCGCGCTGATGTTCCAGGCGCCGGTCTTCGCGCACCCGTTCCTCATGGGCGGCCTGCTGGTCACCGGCACGCTCGGCTTCGCGGCGGTCGGCACCCTGTTCGCGGCGATGCTGGGGCGCTCGCGCAGCCGCGACGTGCTGCTGCCGGTGCTGTTGTATCCAATCACGATTCCGGTCATCATCGCCGGAGTGCGCGGCACGGCCGCCCTGCTGGCCCCTGAGGTCGATCTGCCCATGGCCCGCGTCTGGCTCTCGATGCTGGTGTTCTTCGACCTCGTGTTCGTCACGCTGGCACTCTGGACCTTCGAGCCGGTCATGAGCGAATAGCAGGCGGGACTCAGACTCGGGATCAGGGATCCGGGATCCGGTGACTGCTAGCGGCCACCAGCTTCAATGGCTACGCTGAACCCTGAACCTTGCACGTTGCACTCTGAACCCTGCACCTTGAATGCCTGAACCGAACCTCATGAACCCCATGAACCCATGAACCTCATGAACCCAACGTTCTCATGAACCGCCTTTATTCAATCCTCATCGTCCTCGCCGTCTGCATGTTCGCTTACGCGCCTGTCCTGATCATGCAGGCCCCCTACGAGTCGACGATGGGGCTGGTGCAGAAGATCTTCTATTTCCACGTGCCCTCATGGTTCGGCATGTTCTCGGCGGCAACCGTATGTGGCATCAGCGGCGCGATCTACCTCTTTTCCGGCCGGCCGGCTGCCGACCGGCTGTCGGTGGCGGGAGCGGAGCTGGCAGCGGTCTTCGGACTCATCGGGCTGATCACCGGCCCACTCTGGGGCCGTAAGGCATGGGGCGTGTGGTGGCAGTGGGACGCCAAGCTCACGTCGGCGCTGATTCTCGAACTGATCTTCCTGGCAGTGCTGCTGCTGCGGCGCTACGGCGGCCCCGGTTCGGAGAAGTTGTCGTCGGTGGTCGCGCTCCTCGGCCTGGCCAACGTTCCATTCGTGTATTGGTCCGTGAACATCTGGCGCACCATGCACCCGAAAACGACCGTAGTACCGACGCTCGGACCTGGCATGCGCGGGGCTTTCTGGTGGTGCGTACTGGCCTTTCAATTGTTGTTCGTCTTGCTGCTGGTGGCGCGCACCAGGCTCGAGACACGGCGCGCGGAGCTCGAGACGTTGATGGTCTCGATCGAGGATTGAATATGGGTACTTTCAGCCGAGTGATGACGCGGAGTCGGACCGTGCGGGCACTGCGCGCAGCGATCCTCCTGATGTTCCTGGCCGCGGCGCCGGCTGCCGCCGTGTTCGCTGACGCATCCCAGCCTCCGACCACTGCCGCGCAGGACGGCTTCTTGCCTGTCGACGAAAGCAAGGTCCAGGAGCACCTGCCTGCGGCGCCCCTGGTGATGATCGCCTATGCCGTGGCGTGGACCGCGGTCTTCGTCTACGTCTGGTCGCTGTGGTCGCGCCTGGCGAAAGTCGAACGCGAAATCCTGGAGGTCAGCCGGCGCATCGACGCCGGGTCCCGCCGTTGATGGGCAACATGACCTCGGCGCACTTCATCTTCATTCCGTCCGTCCTGCTGGTCGGGATCATCATCGGCTGGATCCTCGGCGGCCGCGCCGCGAAGGACGCATACGCGATGGAGTTGAAGAAGCGAGAACGGAAGCGCGAGCGCTGAACCCTGAACCTTGCACCCCTGAACCGCTTCGCGTCAACGACCCACTGCCAACCGATTGGCGAGCGAAGCGGGCAACCCCGCGGTCATGATGCGGCGCTGCGCGGCGTCGACGGCGTAGGGGATGCGGTGGAGGATCACCGTCGCGGTGTCGGGCAGATAAAGCGCGAACGCGGCGCGCGCGTCGCCGTCGCGCGGCTGGCCGACCGAACCCGGGTTCACGACGTAGCGCATGCCCGCCACGAGCGGCAGCTCGATCGGCGCCTCGCCTTCAGGAACGAACCCACCGAAGTTCACCCCGTCCGTCTTGAACACGACCGGCAGGTGAGTGTGCCCGAACAGGCACAGCTGACGCTCGCTGGTCGCCATCGCGCGCTGGGCATCGTCCGAGTCGAAGATGTAGTGGTCTTCGTCGAACGGGGAGCCGTGGCAGATCTCGACCCGCTCGTCGATCAGCACGGGGCCGGCAGGGAGGCCGCGCAGGTACTCACGGTTGTCGGCGGTCAGCGCCTCGCCGGTCCACATCGCCGCATACTTGGCAATCTGATTGAAGTTGCTGGCGTCGTCGATCCCGCAGGCCGCCTTGTCGTGATTGCCGCGAATGACCGCGACCGGGTTGAGCGCGCGGATCCGGTCGATGACGCCGTTCGGCTCGCCGCCGTAGCCGACCAGATCGCCGAGCACGAGGAGTCGATCCCATTGGCCGTCGACCGCCGCGAGCACGGACTCGAGCGCGTCGAGATTGGAGTGGATGTCCGACAGAACGAGGTAGGCGGCCATGTTCGAGTCGCTACAGCGGGCGACGCTCCATCTGGGTGATGCCGTCCATGATGCGTTCGGCCACCGCTTCGGCGCGAGCACCGGTGGCATCCACCCTGAGGTGGGCGTGGGCATAAGCGAGCTGCCGGGTCGTGAACAGGCGTTCCATCTGCGAGCGATCGGCGGCCAGGGGACGCCGGCCGTCGAGCGGCAGCCGGGCGAGCACTTCCTCGAATGGCACATCCAGCCAGACGGTGACTCCGTCGCGATTCATGGCCCCTCGATTGTCCGGATCGACGAAGGTGCCGCCGCCGGTGGCCACGACGACGTGGCGCAGCGGCAGCAGCAGGTGCAAGATCTCCCGCTCGACGATGCGGAAATACGGCTCACCCTGACGCGCAAAGATGTCGGCGACCGTGCGGCGCTCGCGTGCCTCGATCAACTGGTCGACGTCCTCGACACGCCAGCCGAGCCTTCCGGCCAGGGCCCGCGCCACCGTCGTCTTGCCGGCGGCCATGAAGCCCACCAGAAAGATCTTATCGACCGTCACCGCGCGTGAGCCGATCGAGCGTGTCGAAGAAGCCGGGGTACGAGACGTCCACCGCGGACGCGCCGGTAATCGTCGTCGGGCCCGTAGCCCGCGTCGCCGCGATCGCGAAGGCCATCGCGAGACGATGGTCGTCGCAGGCGTCGACGGTTGCCCCGTGCAGCGGCGCGGAGCGGAGGTGGAATCCGTCGGGGAACTCGTCCATCGTCGTCCCCATCGCCCGCAGGCCGAGCGCCAGCGCGGTGATCCGATCGCTCTCCTTGTGGCGCAGCTCCGCGGCGCCGCGCACGGTCAGCTCGGTTCCCGGCGGCAGCATGGCCGCGAGCGCGGCCAGTGCCGGAATCTCGTCGATGATCGCGGGCACATCGGCCGGCTCGATGGCGAAGCTGCGAGGCGCGTCGAACGCGACCCGGACGCGGCCCATCGGCTCGCCGGCGCCGCGCGTCTCGACGTCGGCGGTGGCCGTGGCACCGGTCCGGCGAATGATGTCCAGGATGGCCGTGCGGGAGGGGTTCAGGCCCACGCCATCGATCTCGACCTCGCCGCCAGGCGTGCCGGCCGCGAGCGCCATCCAGAAGGTCGCGCTCGAGATGTCGCCGGGAACGGTCACCGCACACCCGCGCAGCCGCTGGCCACCGGCGATGGAGACCTTCAGGCCCTCCACATCGACCGTGGCGCCGAACTCGGCGAGCGCGCGTTCCGTGTGATCGCGCGTCGCGGCCGGCTCCAGCACCGAGGTGCGTCCTTCACTCTGCAGCCCGGCGAGGATGACCGCGCTCTTCACCTGGGCGCTGGGCACGGCCGGGATGAAGTCGATCGGCTGGAGGTCGCCCCCCTCGACCGTCAGCGGGGGACGGCCGTTGTCGGACTCGAAGCGCGCGCCCATGCGCGTCAGCGGCTCGATCACCCGCTGCATCGGCCGCTTCGACAGCGATCGGTCGCCGATCATCGTCACCCGCATGGGATGCGCGGCGAGGATGCCGGCCATGAGGCGGATGGTCGTCCCTGAATTAGCAGCGTCCAGCGCACCGGGCGGCGCAGTGAGCCCGCGCAGGCCGCGCCCGTCGATCTCGAACTGGTGGTCACCGATCTGACGGACGCCGGCGCCGAGCGCGCGCACGCAGGCCAGGGTCGTGGCACAATCTGCGCCGGGCGAATAGCCGCTGATGGTGGTGAGGCCATCGGCCAGCGCGCCGAACATCGCGTAGCGGTGGGAGATCGATTTGTCGCCCGGCACCCGTGTCCGCCCGGCCACGCGTCGGGCCGGCGACACGACGGTGGCGTCGGTCGTGAAAGCCATGGCTGGCAGCACTATAGCATTCGCAATTTCCATCTGATCCGGATTACTATGGTAGCGATTCGCGTGCGTTTCCAGCCCGCCATGACTCAACCCGGTCGCACGCTTCGGCGCTCCCTCGCCAGTGGCGCCACCTTCGCATGGTGACCCGCGGCGGCACGGTCCGGATCCAGATCCACAGCAACTTCGACATGCTGGATCTCGTGCAGATCGCCAGCGATCACATCGGCCAGCTGGCCGGCCTCGACGAAGACAGCGTGCACTGGATCAGCGTGGCCGTGCGCGAGTCGGTGATCAACGCGATCAAACACGGCAACCGCGAACATCCCGACAAGCTGGTGACCGTCGAGTTCACCTTCGCCCCGCCCGCTGATCCGGGCGAGTTGATCGTCCGCGTGCTGGACGAAGGCGAGGGTTTCGAGCCGGAAGAAGTCGCCGACCCCCTGGCCCCCGAAAACCTCCTCAAGTCGAGCGGCCGCGGCATCTTCTTCATGCGCAGCTTCATGGACGACGTCACCCTGCGCCGGGCGACGGACGGCGGGATGGAAGTCCGCATGGTCAAGAAGCTGGCTGCCGCCGGTGCCTGAGTCGATTCCGCCGGTCTTCCTCGCCACCGCGATCGAAGTGGCGATGCACGCCGGGCGCGTGCAGATGGCGCATTTCGGCGCCGACGATCTGCAGGTCGACAAGAAGGGGACGATCGATCTCGTCACCAACATCGACGTGGCCATCGAGCGCGAGTTCCGGGCCCTCATCGCCGAACGCTTCCCGGACCATGCGGTGCTGGGCGAAGAGTTCGAGCAGGCCGGCCAATGGGATCGGATCCCGGAGTACTGCTGGGTGTTCGATCCGATCGACGGCACCACCAACTACGCGCATGGCCTGCCGATTTTCTGCTGCTCGGTCGCGCTCGAGATCCGCGGCGTCCCGGTGGTGGCGGCCGTGTTCGATCCGAACCGGCAGGAGCTGTTCACCGCAGAGCGCGGGCAGGGCGCCCGCCTGAACGGCAAACCGCTGCGCGTCTCCTCGTGCGCGTCGCTGATCGATTCGCTGCTGGTGACCGGCTTTCACTACGACGTCCAGCGCGATCCCGCCGAGCTGATGGCACTGTTCACGCAGTTCATCACGCGCGCGCGAGCCGTACGGCGGCTCGGGTCGGCGGCGCTCGACCTGTGCTACGTCGCCGCCGGACGCTTCGAGGGCTTCTGGGAACAGAAGCTCCACCCATGGGATGTGGCCGGCGGCGCGCTCCTGGTGGAAGAGGCGGGCGGGCGCGTTACCGGCGTTGACGGGACGGCATACAGTTCGCGCAGCGGAAGCGTGCTCGCTACCAACGGCCACGTCCACGATCAGATGCTCGACGTGATCCGCGGGTTCCAGTCGGCGTGGGGCCACCCCGGCGGGTCGTGACGCGCCTGTTGGTGTCACCTGCCGGTCGGGGCACGTGACATCGGCGGAAGACAGCACCGCCAGCGTCCCCCTCCAGCTTCTCCTTCCTCGCACCATTACGTTCGATTTTCCGCCTCAACCCCCAACCGCTAAGTGGCACCAATCGTGCTCCGACGCGCGGTTACCGGCGACTGCACGAGCGCGGTGTCGGGTACCGGAGTGGTCAATGTTGAAACGGCAGTGGTTGTGGACAGTGTGTGCGGCGGTTGGCCTCCTGGCTCTGACCTCCGCGTCAGCGCAGGCGCAGGTCGTGCAAGTCAGCCGCGGCCGTGACTCGCGCCAGGCGATCGGTTTCACCATCGGCGGGTTCTTTCCGCGCGGGGAAGACACCCGCGACCACCAGGACACCATCCTGGCAGACCTCGACGATTTGGCAATCGAAGTGAAGGACTTCCGCAACGTGACGTTCGGCGGCGAGTACGTGTATGCCGTCAACGACTTCCTGGAAGCTGGGGTGGGCATCGGCTACTACTCGAAGGCAGTGGACTCGGTGTACGCCAACTTCGTGAACACGGATGGATC
Organism: uncultured Acidobacteriota bacterium; assembly: GCA_963816725.1. Lineage (GTDB taxonomy): Bacteria > Acidobacteriota > Vicinamibacteria > Vicinamibacterales > 2-12-FULL-66-21 > CAVSUB01. The sequence goes on from CAWFMC010000005.1 coordinate 189,801, forward strand.
GGAGATCGAGCAGGAACTGAAGCTGCGGATCGTTCCGATCACCGCCACACTCCGCTTTCTCCCGATCGGCCGTACCGCCGCAGTCCAGCCGTATGTCGGCGGGGGCCTGGGCATCTTCAACTGGCGTTACTCGGAGATCGGCGATTTCGTCGACTTCAGCGACAACAGCATCTACTCCAACCGCTCCGATCCCTTCGTCGCCGACGGCACGTCATTCGGTCCCGTGGTGCTCGGCGGGGTGCGGTTCCCCATTGGCGATGCGCTGACTATGGGCGGCGAGCTGCGGTATCAATGGGCGACGGGGAACACCGGCGGGCTCGATAACGGGTTCCTCGGCAACAAGATCGATCTCGGCGGCGCCACGGCGAATTTCACGATTCACTTCCGCTTCTGACCCCTCGCTCAGGAGCAACTGTGGCCGCCCCAGTCCTGGTTGGAGTGGTGCGACGCCGGCTATGGGTTCAAATGGTTTGCCGGTTCAGAACACGGGCCGGCGAACCATTGAACATTCGAGTGATCGTCGATCGCTCACAACCCCCCGAATCCTCGCAAGCTCCCGCGGCTGCCCTGGCGGGAGGACACTCGTCGCACTCCATAGGTGACGCCAGGCGCGAAAATATCGCGCGATCCGCGTAGATCAGGTGGCATTCCTGATGCACAGCGCCGGGTGGAACCTTCCCGGAGTATCTGATGCTGTCTTATCGAGTCGTCCGCGTTCTTGGGTGCGTGCTGTTCCTCGGCCTCTTCGCCTCCATGGCTACCGCACAGGACTTCGGCACCCTTGCCATCCAGGCTCGCCCCGAGGGTGCTGAGATCCGCATCGACGGCGAGCGGTGGACCGGCAGCGGTGACGCGAGCACGCTGCAGGTGCAGCTCACCGCCGGCGTGCACCGCGTCGAAGTCCGTGCGCCGGGCCGGCTGCCCTACCTGTCTGACGTCACGATCCGCGCTGGCCAGACGACACCACTGAACGTCTCGTTGTCGATGGCCCCGGCTCCGCCCCCAGCGGCCTCGGCGCCGCGCCCGTCACCTGCCGGTCCGCCGCAGCCCGGCAGCGTGGTGGAAGTGTCGAATGCAGAAGACGGCGGCGTGTTCGCGCCCGACGTCAAGTTCACCGAGGTCAATCATGAGTTCGCCACGCTGATCGGCGCCTATGGCGGCTACGTCTTCGGCGGTCAACTGATGTTCGGTGGCGGCGGCTACTGGCAGGCCAATTCCTCGAACGGCGTGCACATCGCGTATGGCGGCCCGGTCGTCGAGTGGCGCGCCCTGCGTGGCAGGACGATCGGGTTCAATCTGCACGCGCTCGTCGGCGGCGGCACGGAATACACGGATGATCACTACGGGTACTACGGCTACGGCGGCGGCCCCTACGTCGATCCGCGCGATCGGAACGGCCACGACGTGCGCGTGCCGCCACCGGCATACGCGTATCCCTACCCCTACCACTACTACGACGCGTTCTTCGTCGCCGATCCGGAAGCGCAGCTCGTGATCCACTTCGGGTCGAGCGTGCGCCTGCAGGGGAGCGTCGGCTACCGCGCAACGTCCGAAAGCCGGCTGAACGGCGTCAGCGGCGGCGTCTCGGTGCAGATCGGCCGGTAGGCAATCACTCGCCAGGGGATGACGAGCACGGCGGGCGGCCGCAGAGCGGTCGCTCGCCGTTGTTATTTGGCGGCCCGCCGCGAGCCGGCGTGCCGCACCGTCGTGATTAGGTACTCGTGCGCGTGGATGGAAAGCGGGTCACTGCGTTGTGTCGCAGTACAGCGCGACGCCGCCGCCGTCCGCCACTCGTTGGTATCCTCTGAGGAACTCCGGGTGATGCAGCGAACGCTGGTATAACGCGTCGCCCCCCTCGGCTTCTTCCTCGACCAGCACCCACTTCGCCAGCCCGTGCGGACCGCCGGCGAGCGCGACCACCCACAGATCGCCGTTCCCTTCATGCAGGAAGTTGTGGACCTGGTATCCGTATGCCGATAGATCGTGGATGTAGTGGGCCAGCGATCCCATGCTCACGAAGATCACGTCATCGCCGGACGGATTGAAGTGCGCCCTCAGGTAGGCGGTGACTGCCTCGCGGCCGAGGCGGTTGGCGTTGTCGCGCTGCGCTTCGAGGACCATCGGGGCATGCCGATCGAGCGGTGAGTCGTGCACCAGCACGCCGACGACGAGCACAGCGGCCGCGAAGATGCGCACGCGACGAGGCAGCAGCCCGATGCCGATGCCGCAGAGCACCGCGCTGGCGAACACCAGCGGCAGGCTGTAACGCACCCGCAGCGGATGTCCGTTGAAGTACGCGTACCACGGCAGAACGGCCGACGCTGCCAGCGCAAGGACGATCACGAGCGAGGCGCGGGCGCGCGATCGCACGAATGCGATGGCGATCAGGACTGCAGACAGGTACGCCGGCCAGATCAACATCCATCCGGATAGCTGGTAGACGCCGATGCGCACCTGGCGCCACGCCAGCCAGCCCTGACCGCGCGCCTCGTTCTCGGCTACGAAGAACCCGGCGGAGACGACCCACTCACCAGTGGTCCAGCGGCTGTTCAGCACGAACAGCATGACCGCGACCGCCGGATACACGCAGAGTCGTGCGGCCGCGCGAAGCGCTGTCATTGGCGGGACGCCGCGCCGCAACAGGGCGATGAGGCCGAGGCCCACGATTGCCGCGGTGATCGGCCAGGCCTCATACCGGGTCATGCACGCCGCCGTCACGGCGAGGCCCGCCGCATGTGGCCAGCCTGGCGCGTCACGATCGATCCACTCAGCCACCAACATCACCGCCAGCATCGTCGTCCCGAACAGGAGCGGCTCGGTCATCGGCGTGCTCTGGAGATAGAGCAGGTTGGGGTTGGCGAGGATCAGCGCTGCGGCTGTCGAGCCCCCGGCCGACGATCCGGTGGTGCGGTGGATCAAGCGCGCTGCGGCCCACGCGGCCAGCGCGATGCTCGCGACGGAGATGAGGATCGCGAACGCACCCGTTCGGTACAGCACGTCGATCTGGACCGGGAACATGTCGAGCAAATGCGGCAGCGGCAGCCAGACCGCACCGATCTGCTGCCAGCCGGGCACGATGCTGTCGAAGACACGGCGCGAGACGACGAGGTGGGCGCGGGCGTCGTAGTGGCTGAGCGCGAGGCCGATCAGGGAGTAGTGGATCGCCGCGGCGCCGCCGAGGACGAACACGAGCGCGGCGGCGGCTGATGCGGCGGACGGGCGTCTCGTGAGCAGGACTCTTCTAGTCTACACTCAGCACGATGAAGCGGGTTCTCGAGTGGGTGCAGGGTTTCGCCCTGTCGCTGGGCGGTCCGGGCCTGTTTTTGATCGCGTTTCTCGACTCGTCGTTCCTGTCGTTTCCCGAAGTCGTCGACCTGCTGATCGTCTGGCTGACGATCCAGCATCCGCCTCGCATGCCGTTCTACGCCCTGCTCGCGACGCTCGGGTCGGTGGCGGGCTGCCTCGCGCTGTTTCTGGTGGCGCGCAAGGGCGGGGACGCGTTCCTGCGCAAGCGCCTGCACGAGCGCCACGTGGAGCGCGCCACTGCGGTGGTTCGCAAGTACGGCCTGCTCAGCGTCCTCGTCCCGTCTCTCCTGCCGCCGCCCGCCCCATTCAAGATTTTCGTGCTCGCCGCCGGCGTGGCGCAGGTCCGAACTGTCGACTTCGTGCTCGCGGTCGCGATCGGTCGCGGGACGCGCTACTTCGGTGAAGGCGTGCTGGCACTCTGGTACGGTGAGCGCGCCGCGGCATTCCTGCGCGACCATGCGCAGTCGATCGCGTTCTGGATGGGGGCCGGGGCGCTGGTTCTCGGGGTCGCGTGGATGCTCTGGCAAAAGCGCCGCGGCGGCGCTGGTACGGTCGCCGACGAGAATTGACGGGTTGGGCAGAACTCACCTATAATCAGTCGTTTGTGGTCACGCCAGAGACGATGAATCCGGAGATCTCGGTCGTCATTCCGGTCCGCAACGAGGCCCTGAACGTGCCGGCCTTGTACGAGGAGCTGACGACGACGCTCGAGGGGTTCGGCCGACGTTACGAGATCATCCTGATCGATGACGGCAGCACCGATCAGACGTTCGAGTTGCTGGCCGGTCTCCAGGCGCGGGACGCACGGCTCCGGATCATCCGCTTCCGCCGCAACTTCGGCCAGACCGCCGGGTTTGCCGCCGGCTTTGCCCACGCCCGCGGCCGCTTCATCGTCACGTCGGACGGCGACCTCCAGAACGACCCCCGCGACATCCCCGCGATGATCGACCTGGCGCAGAGCTTCGACATCGTCGCGGGCTGGCGCAAGGACCGGCAGGACGCCTTCATCAACCGCCGGCTGCCGTCGATGATCGCCAACTGGATCATCTCCCGCGTGACCGGCGTCCGGCTGCACGATTACGGCTGTTCGCTGAAGGTGTTCCGCGCCGAAGTGGTGAAGCCGTTGAAGCTGTACGGCGAAATGCACCGGTTCCTGCCGGCGATCGCGAGCGAGATGGGCGTCACCATCACCGAGCGGGTCGTCAATCATCGCAAGCGCGTGCACGGCCGGTCGAACTACGGGATCTCGCGCACCGCGCGCGTGGTGCTCGATCTGCTGACGGTCAAGTTCCTCATCAGCTACTCGACGAGACCGCTCCAGATTTTCGGTTTGCTCGGTCTCGGCATGGGCTCTCTCGGCGCGCTGATGTCGGCATGGCTGGTGATCGTGAAGTACGTCTATCACCAGGGGATTGCCGACCGGCCGCTGCTGATCGCGGCCGTCGTGTTGATGGTGATGGGCGGGCAGTTCCTGATGAGCGGCCTCATCGCCGAGATGCTGGCGCGCACGTATCACGAGTCGCAGGACAAACCGATTTACGTCATCCGGGAAATTCGCGAGGCGGCGGCACGCCCGAGGGGAGTCGTAGGCGCATGAGGGGCTGGCGCTGGGGCGGGGGACTGCTGGTGGTGTGCGCCAGCGCGTTGCTGATGGCGGCGTGCGGATCGGCGCCGAGCTCGCCGACGCCGCCGTCGAGCAACGGTGGTGGCGTGGTGACGCCGCCGGCGAACACGCCACCTGTGATCTCGTCGATCACCACCTCCGCGACCCGTGCGGAGGTCGACACCGATGTCACGCTGACAGCGACGGTCACTGACGCGGAGACGCCTGTCGGCCAGCTGCAGTTCGCCTGGACCGTCGCCGCCGGGACCATCACCGGCCAGGGCGCGAAGGTCGTGTGGCATACCCCCAAGGACAACGCCACACCGGCGGACTACACGGCCACGCTGACCGTGACGGAAACGTTCGGATCGGCGACCACCGGCGGCAGCCAGCAACAATCCGTCAGCAGTCAAAGCCCGGTCGTGCGGGTGCACAATTCGCCGAAAGAGCTGGGCGACTTGTCGGTCCGGTTCCTGTCGGACTTCGCCAATTCAGGGATCCCGCCGGCGGTGTGCGTTCGTGACTTCAGTGACAGCTGTAGCGGCAAGAAGGACGAGCTCGCTGACATCACGGAAAATCGATCGCACTTCGTCATTCTCGATTCGAACCTTCGGTTGAAGTCCGTGCGCGTCAAATCCGACAACACGCACGCCGACATGACGGTTGCCTGTGCGTTCTCGTCGCGCATCATCAAGTGCGACTCTGGCGATCTGAAGTGCGTGGTGGGTTCGGTCAGCAACGTCGCTGGCGACTGCGCGCTGACCGGCCTCTACGAGCAACAGCGTTGGTGGCTATGCGAGAGTCACTTCACCCCGAACGCAACCTTGGCGCCCGGGTTCGATAAGTTCTTGCGTCGTTGAAGCCCGCACGAGCCGCCGGCTGTGTGTTGCTCGTATTGGCCTCGATCGCCGCCTGCGGCGACTCTGGTGCGTCGGTGGAAGAGCATGCCGCGCCCGTCGCTCGTTCCTCTTGGGCCCAAGGCTCGAAGCGGGCTCGGTCGGCAACGGCATCCGGGCACCTTCAGATCACCGGCACCCACTTCGTCACCGCCACCGGCCAGCCATTCCCGTGGCGCGGCATCACCGCATTCCGACTGCTCGAGTACGTCGCGCGGAAGAAGGAAGCGGACGTCCGCGCCTACTTGGCGTGGGCTCAGTCACAGGACCTGACCGTGGTGCGCGTGCTGGCGATGGGCAGCGGCTTCATGCAGCTGTCGCCAGACGAAGGGCGCGCCGCGCTCGGCCGGCTGCTCGATCTGGCACAGGAGTACGGAGTGCACGTCGAGATCGTCGCGCTGGCGAACACCCGCGAGCTGCCGGTTAGCCTCGACGAACAGATCGCGGCGATCGGCACCATTGCCGCCGCGCACTCGAACGCGCTCGTCGAGCTGGCGAACGAGCCGATACATCCGACGCAGGCGCCGGACGTGGGGAAGGCCGACGTTCTGGCGGCGCTCGCCGCCCGGATACCTGACGACGTGCCGGTGGCGTGGGGGTCGATCGAGACGGATGAACGATTCTCCGGCGGCGACTACGTCACGTGGCACGTCCCGCGCGAGACGAGGCCGGACGGTTGGGGCCACGTTCTCGCGGTCGCCCACGGCGCGACGTTCCTTCAGAAGTTCGGCAAGCCGGTCGTGAACGATGAGCCGATCGGGGCCGGCCCGCGGGATGAGCCCGGACGCCGCGACAATCGGCCCGCGCGGTTTCGCGCCGCCGCCCTTCTCACGCGCCTGACCGGCATGGGCGCGACATTCCACTATGAAGGCGGTCTGCAGGCCACGATTCCGCAGGGCGCCGAGCTCGCCTGCCTGGCCGCGTGGCGCGAAGCGTGGACGCTCCTTCCGGCCGACGTCGAGTCGCAGGGGACGTTCGCCGCGGCCGGGAACGCCGGCGCTGTAGTACAGGACTTCGACCGCCAGGCCGCTTACGGGCTCTTCGAGCGCGCGACCGCAACACGCGGATGGATTCTGGCAATCGGGGCGGGAGAGCCGAAGGTGCAGCTCGCGCCCGGATGGATGGTCGAAGCAACGAAGGAGTTCGAGGGGCTGAGACTGATCAGCGTCGTACGGTCGGCGCCGGCGCCGTCTCGTACTTCGCCTTGAGCGCGTCGAGCCAGATCTCAGCGAGCTTCTGGTAACCGCTTTCGGTCGGGTGCAAACCGTCCTGACCGATCAGCGAGAGCGGCAGCAGCGCGTTGACGTCCACGACGATTGCGCCTTTCTTGCCCGCCATCACCTTGAGCTGACCGTTGTACTTGTCGACCAGCCCCGGCGCTGCGGCGTTCCTGCCGCCAACGCGCTGCGGGGGGATTGTCGCCAGGAACACCTGCATGCCGCGGCCGGTCGCCAGGCGCACCATGTCTTCCATGCGGCCGGTGACGGACGTGATGTCCAGAGACAGCGTCGGGTGGTTCAGGTCGTTGGCGCCCTCCATGAGGAGCACGGCCTGCGGCTTCGACTCCGACAACACCCCACCGAACCGGGCGTTCCCATCAACTGTCGTCTCGCCGGGAACCCCGGCGTTGAAGACCTCGATGGTTTGCCCGGTGTAACGGGCGGACGCGAGCGTCTGCAGCTTGAAGGGATAGGACTCCGGGCGACCTGCCGTCAGCGTGAACGGCACGAAGGCCGGAGAGGTCGTCCCGGCGGTCATGCTGTCGCCGAACGCGAGGATCTTGGTGATCCCGAGGGTCGGCGGCGGTGGCGTAGGCGGCTGCGGCGTGGAGGGCCCCGGGTCCACGGGAGGCGTCACGATCGGGCTCGGCGCGGTCGGCGGTCCGCTGCTCCCGCACGCCGCGGCCAGCACCAGCAGCATGAGTCCCACCCAGTTGGATCGTCGCTTCATCGCCCCGTTCAACCTTTGAGAATAGCACAGCCAGGGGAGCTCAGCTTTGCCGTGGCATAATCTCCCGGTGCCCCCCGCACACGACGCCGGCCCCCGTGAGCCGCGCCGGCTCCAGGTCGTGCTGTTTTCGGGCGGCCGCGGCTCCAGCGCGCTCACCCGCCAACTGATCGCGAGCCCCGCGGTCCATCTGACACTGGCCATCAACGGCTACGACGACGGCGCCTCGACGGGGGAGGTGCGCCGCTTCCTGGGCGATAGCCTGGGCCCCTCGGACTTCCGGAAGAACGCCTCCACCGTCGCCGCGGCGTTGGGCACCTGCCCACCGGCCCTGATCGACCTCCTGGATCTGCGCTTCCCGGTCGGCTACGCCGCGCCAGAGGCGCTGTCCGCCATGCGCTTCGTCGGCGGCGATCTCGCACAGCCGCCCGAGCGAGGCGTTTGGGGGCGATCTGGCGCGGATCGTCGGGGCGATTGAGTACTCGTCGCGCGCCCGGCTCGGTGCCCGGCTCCTCCGCTTCGGAGACGAGGTGACGAAGTCCGGCCGCGGCTTCAACTTCTCCGATTGCAGCGTCGGCAATCTCGTGTTCGCGGGGGGCTTCCTGCTGACCGGACGCCACTTCAATCGGGCCGTCGATGACTACTGCGCGCTGGTCGGCCTGCCGGCCGGCCTGATCGAGAACGTCACCGACGGGACCAACGCCTGGCTGGTCGCCCTGGACGACGAGGGCCGGCTCCTGGCCACCGAGGAAGCGATCGTCGACGTCGCCCGGCCCAACCGGATCCGCGAGATCTATCTCGTCGATCGCCAACTCACCGCCGCCGAACGGGTGCTGGCCGGCACCAGCGGCGCCGGCGCGGACGCGCTTCTCGCCGAGCGGGCCGCCGTGCTGCCCATCAATCCGCGGCTGGTGCCCAAGATCGCCGCCGCCGATCTGATCATCTACGCCCCGGGCACTCAGCATTCGAGCCTGTTCCCCTCGTACCTGACCACCGGCCTGGCCGAAGCGATCGCCGGCAACCTGACGGCGCTCAAGGTCCTGGTGACGAACATCCAAACGGATGCCGAGATCTCCGGCAGCAATGCGGTCGATCTCGTCAAGCGCGCCGCCTACTACCTGACCAACAAGGGGCGCGCGCGGCTGCCGACGCCGTTCCTGATCACGCACTCGCTGATCAACGATCCGAATCACGCCGACGCCACCACGCCGTACGTGCCGCTCGGCCCGACCGAAGCGATCGAAGACCCGCGCCTGGTAAGGATCGGCAACTTCGAGGACGGCCTCTCGGGCCGTCACGACGCGGCCCGGATCCTCGGCCCGTTCATCGGATCGTTCGGCGCTCCCGCGCCGCGGATGCAGGTGGCCGTGCTGCTGCACGACGCCAGCTCCACGAACAAGATCGCGCAGACGCTGCTCGAAATGGTGCGCGGGGGAGTGGCCGGCGTGCCGGTCGACGTCACCGTCTTCCATCCCGGCCCCGAGGCGCTCGATCCGGGGCTCGCGGCCCGGCTGCCGTTCGGGCTGCGGCACCTGCCACTCGGGATCCGCAGCTTCGCCGACGCCGCGCGCTCCGCCGGCTTCGACTACGTGCTGCTGTTCGAATCCTCGGGCATGTATCGCGGCGAAGAGATCGTGCCGCTGCTGTCGCATCTCTCGAACGGCCGTCTGGATGCGGTGTGGGGCAGCCGCCGCCTGTCGGTCCGCGACATCGACGAGTCGTACCGGTTCCGCTATGAGCGGAAGGCCGTGGCCGGGACCATCAGCCGTATCGGCAGCCACGTGCTCAGCCTCGCATGCCTGGCGCTCTATGGGCGTTTCGTCACGGACACGCTGTCGGGCGTGCGCGCGGTGCGGGCGGCCGACGTGCTCGACAGGCAGGTCGATCTGACCCGGCGGGACGTCAACCACGTGCTGCTCGCGGCGCTGCTCCGGCGCAAGGCGGAGATCCTCGAGGTGCCGGTCCGCTTCTTCCCGCTGTCGCCCGACCGCGTCACCCGTACCACGGCCCTCGATGGCCTGCGCGACCTGGGAATCCTCATCGCGCATCGGCTCTCAGCGGCGCCGGCCTCGTCCCCGGCGCCCGGGTACGCCCCCGACGCCCCCACGCCGCTTCGATCGGCGAAATGAGCCGGATCCTGGTGATCCCCGCGGCCGGCCTCGGGTCGCGCCTCGGGGCTGCAGTTCCCAAGCTGTTCGTGCCGGTGGCCGGCGTGCCGATGATCGATCGGTTGGCACAGCTCTATCTGCCCTACGTGGCGCGCATCGTCCTGATTGCCCATCCCTCGTTTGCGGCCCGATTGAGGCAGCACGTGGAGCCGTGGCCGCTGCCGGTCGACGTGGCGGTGCAGGAGCGGCCGACGGGAATGCTCGACGCCATTCTGCTCGGCGCCGATCCGGTGCGATCGACGAGCAGCGACGAGGTGTGGATCACGTGGTGCGATCAGGTTGGCGTCCATCCCGAGACAATCCATCGCCTGTCGGAAGCGTTGCCGGGGAACCGGGATGTGGCGCTGGCACTGCCGACGGTCGCCGGTGAGGCCCCATATATTCACTTCGCGCGCAATCACGAGGGGCGGATCACGGAGGTGCTGCACCGCCGCGAAGGAGACGCGATGCCCGCGGAAGGGGAGAGCGACATGGGCCTGTTCGCGTTGACCCGCGCCGCGTATCTGAACGACCTGCCCGCCTACGCCGTGGCTCCGGGCATCGGGCGTGTCACGGGTGAGCGGAACTTCCTGCCGTTCATCCCATGGCTCGCCGCCCGTCGTGCGGTGATGACGTTCCCGGCCGTCGACGCCCTGGAGGCGGTCGGGGTCAACACCCCGGACGACCTGGCCCGCGTCGAACGCTACCTCGGCGCCCGGACGGGTCCCTCTTCATGACTACCCTGTCGATCGTCATTCCGGCCTACAACGAGGACCGGTTCATCGGCACGCTTCTCGAGCAGATCCAGGCTGTGGATCTTTCGCCGCTCGGCGTTTCGAAAGAAGTCATCGTGGTCGACGATTGCTCGAAGGACCGTACGAGCGCGATCGTCGCCGGGTTTCCGGGCGTGCGATTGCACCGACAGCCGGTCAATGGGGGCAAGGGCAAGGCCGTCCGTCAGGGAATTGCGATGGCGACCGGAGACCTGCTCATCATTCAGGACGCCGACCTCGAGTACGAGCCCAACGACTACGTCCCGATGCTCCGCGCATTGCTGGATGGCAGGGGGAACGTGGTCTACGGCAGCCGTTACCTGGGCCGTGGCCGGCATCCCAACCAGTCCTGGACGGCGTATCTGGGCGGTCGCAGCTTGAGCGTTGCCGCCTGGCTGGCCACCGGGCGGTTTTTGACCGACACGGTGACGGCGTACAAGCTTTTTCGCCGGAGCGACCTCGCGGCGCTGGACTTGCAGACATCGGGATTCGAGCTCGACCACGAGATCACGGCCCGGATGCTGGCGCGTGGCCTGACAATTGTCGAGGTGCCGATCCGCTACGCTCCGCGCAGCCGCGAAGAAGGGAAAAAGATCGGCGCCCGCGACTGGTTCGTGGCGTTGCGCACCTTTTATCGTTTTCGAAAAGGCTGAGTCCGCCCTCGCCTTTGGGGACCCAATGTTCCCGGCGGGGTCATCCATATTCCCACTGATGCACCCAAGGGCCACACTCCTCGCACTCTCCCTCGCCATTGTCGCCGCCGCGTGCGGATCGTCCTCGACCACGTCGACAGCTCCCGCCACGGTGCCGCGATGCGGCGTGACGCTGGCGACGACCGACCTGACGGTGCCGGCATCGGGTGGCACGGGCCGGATCGCGATCACCACCGCGCGCGAATGCGCCTGGACGGCGAACTCGAACGCCGCCTGGCTGACGGTGACCGGTCCGTCGAGCGGTCAGGGCGACGGTGTCATCGAATACTCGGCTTCCAGCAACAACGACCCGACAACGCGGCGGGCGCTGATCGAGCTGAATGACCAAAAGGCGAACGTGACGCAGGCTGGCGCCGCGTGCACCATGGCGCTCGGCGATACGTCCGAGAGCTTCTCGCCGGCAGGCGGGTCCGGCACCATTCCGGTGCAGGCGTCGAGCCCGAGTTGTCCGTGGACCGCGGTCTCTGACTCGAACTGGATCACGATCCGCTCGGGTGCCAGCGGCAGCGGCAACGGGACGGTGGCTTACGACGTCGCGGCCGGGTCGGGCCCGCCACGCACCGGGACGATCCTGGCCGCTGGGCTGCGATTCGCGATCACGCAGTCCGAAGGCTGCACGTTCGCGATCGGCGCCAACAGCTACTCGCCCGGGCCCTCCGGCGGGGCGACCACGATCCCGGTCTCGACCGCCGCAGGGTGCCCCTGGACGGCGATTAGCAACGTCCCCTGGATCACCGTGCCTCAGGGCGCCGCCGGCAGCGGTGCCGGGGCTGCGCGGCTCGTCGTCGAAAGCACCTCTGGTCCTCCCCGGACCGGCACCGTCCTGGTCGCCGGCCAGACCGTCACCGTCACGCAAGGAGGCGGTTGCGACTTCGTGGTGGCGCCGCTGGTTCAGCCGTTCGCGTCGAATGGCGGCTCCGGGTCGGCGACGATTGAAGCCGGCGGCGGGTGTGGCTGGACGGCGACCAGCAATGCGCCATGGATCACGCTGACGGGCCCGACGTCAGGCACGGGCGGTGGAGCAATCACCTTCACGGTCGCGCCGCTCACGGGTGCGGCGAGATCCGGAACGATCACCGCCGCCGGCGTCACCATCACGGTATCGCAGGGCAGCGGCTGCACGTTCGCCATCGCCCCGACGAGCGTCAGCCTCCCGGCCAGCGGCGGGGGAGGCACCGTCAGCGTGACGGCCGGGGCGGACTGTGCGTGGACCGCGACCAGCGGCGTGTCCTGGTTGTCGATCACCGGGGGCGCGAGCGGTACCGGCAATGGGACGGTGCAGTTCACCGCCGCGGCGACGACTGGCGGCCCGCGATCGGGCACGTTGACCATCGGCGGCCAGCCGTTCACCGTGAACCAGGACAACGGCTGCTCGGTATCGATCGCTCCGACCAACGCGAGTGTTGCGCCTGCCGGGGGCACTGGCAGCATTGCCGTGACGGCTTCAGCAGGCTGCGCCTGGACCGCGGCCACCGACGCACCGTGGATCACGATCGCGTCCGGCGCCAGCGGCAATGGCAATGGCACCGTCCAGTACAACGCTGCCGCGACAACGGGCGGATCGCGCTCCGGCACGATCACGATCGGCGGCCAGGCGTTCACGCTGACGCAGGGCAGCGGCTGTGCGTTCTCGATCGCGACCACCACGGCGAGCGTGCCCGCGGGGGGCGGCACAGGGAGCGTCCCGGTCACGAGTGCGGCGGGGTGCGCCTGGACTGCCACCAGCAACGCGGCGTGGCTGACGATCACCTCCGGCGCGAGCGGCAGCGGCAACGGGACGGTCGCGTACAGTGCCGCGGCGACCACCGGCGGGCCCCGCTCGGCCGCGCTCATTATTGCCGGCCAGACCTTCACGGTGACCCAGGGTAGCGGCTGTTCGTTCGGGTTGGCGCCCGCCAGCCTCACGATCCCGGCAGCGGGCGGGTCGTCGAACGTCAACGTGACCGCGGGCGCCGGCTGCGCGTGGACGGCCTCGAGCGCCACTGACTGGCTGACCATCGCGTCGGGTGCGAATGGCAGCGGCGAGGGCACCGTGAGGGTGACGGCCGCCGCCAATACCGGCGTGGCGCGCTCCGGGACCATCACCATCGCCGGGCAGACGTACACCGTCAATCAGCCGGGCGGCTGCAGCTTCACGGCGGCGCCGACGACCATCACGGTCAATGCGCTCGGGGGAAACAGCAATGTCGGGGTCACCGCGCCAGCCGGCTGCACGTGGACGGCCTCGAGCGGCGTCAACTGGGTGACCGTCGCGTCGGGCAGCAGCGGGAGTGGCAACGGCACGACGACGCTGTCGGTTGGCGTCAACCTCGGGAGCAGCCGCTCCGGCACGGCGACGGTCGCCGGCCAGACGATCACCATCAATCAGCCTGCGACGCTGTGCCAGTGGTCGATCAAGCCGACATCGGCCGGGGCCAAGGGCAACGGCGACGATGGCACAGTGGCGGTGACCGCCGGGTCCGGTTGCCCGTGGACCGCCACGAGCGATGTGTCGTGGATCACCGTGACCTCGGGAGCGTCGGGCAGCGGGAACGGGACGGTCGCCTACACTGTGGCGCGGAACACCACGAACACGGCGCGGACCGGCACCATCACCATTGCCGGCGAGACGTTCACCGTGAATCAGGCGAAGTAACGGACAAGGCGCGGCTGACCGTGGCCAGGAGCTGGCGCGGGGCGAACGGCTTCTGGAGGAAATTCAGCCCTTCCTCGAGCATGAACTCCCGGCCGCCGAAATCGGTGCTGTGCCCGCTCATGAACACGAACGGCACCCGGCCGGTGAGCCCGCCGAAGCGCTCGGCCAGCTCGCGGCCGCCGATCCCGTCGGGCAGCGTCAAGTCGGTGAGCACCAGGCGGACATCGCTCCCGTGCGCGTCCCACAACGTGACCGCCTGCGCCCCGTTGGCCGCCTCCAGCACCGTGTAGCCCTGGCGGCGCAGGATGGCGACGACCAGGTCGCGGACCGGCGCGTGATCCTCTACCACCAGCACCGTCCCCGAGCCGCGCGGCGGCGCCGTGGCCTCGACCGCGCGCTCCCGTTCGAGCGGCTCCGTGACGGCGCGCAGTTCGGCCGGGAAGAGCAGCTCGAATGTCGTGCCGTGCCCGACCTCAGTCGTCACCTTGATCGCGCCGCGGTGCTGCTTGACGATCCCGAAGACCGTCGCCAGGCCGAGTCCGGTGCCCTTGCCGGGCGCCTTGGTGGTGAAGAACGGTTCGAAGATGCGCGGCCGGTGCTGCGGCGCTATCCCGGAGCCGCTGTCCGTGACCCGCAGCCACACATACCGTCCGGGCCGGGCATCGTCGAGACGGCGCGCGTCCCCTTCATCGAGAACGCAGTGGCCGGTCTCGAGCAGGACGCTGCCGCCGTCGGGCATCGCGTCACGCGCGTTGATCACCAGGTTGAGCACCGCCTGTTCAAGCATCCCTGAATCGCCCCGCGTCACGAGCCGCGATCGACCGCACGTGATGCGGACGTCGACCTGTGGGCCGGCCGCCCGCCGCAGCATGCCGGCCAGGTTGGTCACCACCTCGTTCAGGTCCAGCGCGCGCGGCTGCATCACCTGCTGCCGGCTGAAGGTCAGGAGCTGCCGCGTGACGTTCGCGGCGCGGTCGGCGGCGAGCACGACCTCACGGACCGACTGCGCGCGCGGATCGCCAGCCAGTTGATCGAGGAGCAGCGACCCGTGCCCCTGGATGACCGTCATGATGTTGTTGACGTCGTGGGCGATGCCTCCGGCCAGCTGACCGACGGCATCCATCTTCTGCGATTGCCGGAGTTGCTCTTCGAGTTGCCGATGCTCGGTGACGTCTTCGGCGGTGCCGACGATCCGGAACACCTCGCCGGCGGCGGTGCGCAGGGGCACCGCGCGGTGATGAACCCAGCGGATCGCCCCGTCGGGACGGAGGATGCGGTAGGTCTCGTCGAAGTCGCCCCGGACCTGCTTGGTCCGCAGCGCCGCCGTGACCCAGCCCTGATCTTCCGCGTGAACGGCCTCGAGCCATATCGCTTCGTCCAACGGATCTGGCGCCGGACGGCCCCAAATCTTTTCGTAGGCCGGGCTCACGTGCAGGAACCGGCCGGACTGCGGCTCGCTGATCAGGAACGTTTCCTGGATGTTCTCGGCCAGTTGACGGAAGCGCTGTTCGCTCTCCTCGAGCGCGGCAGTGACGCGCCGCCGGTGGGCTTCGCGCTCGTGGACATCGAGCGCGAACGAGATATCCGCGGCGAGCTCGTCGAGCAACGACAGCTCCTCGGCATCGAACACATGCGGTTCGGTCGCGTAGAGATTGAAGGTGCCGATGACCCGCCCGTCCGAGCGGAGCGGGAGCGACGCCATCGCGCGGTAGTGCCGCTCGAGCGCCGCATGCCGCCAGGGTACCGTCGTATCGTCAGCCGCGATGTCGTTACAGATCGCCGGCTGTCCTGTGCGCATCGCTCGCGCGGTGATCTCACACCCGGCGTCAGGATCCGCGACCAGCGCAGCAACCGTGCGGAGCGTGTCGTCGGATGCGCCGGCATGTGCCGTGATCCGCAGCCCCGTTCGCGGGCGGTCGGCCAGCCCGATCCACACCATCTCGAAGGCGCCTTTGTCGGCCGCGATCCGGCAGGCCGCATCGAGCATCGCCTGCGCGTTCTGTGCGCGCACGATGGCCTGATTGATCGCGCTCAGCACCGCATACATGCGATTGAGGTAACGGATGCGCTGTTCGGCTTGCCGACGTCCGGTGATGTCGCGGCTGACATTCAGCATCGCGGTGACATTCCCGCTCGAGTCCCGCAGAGGCGTGGCGTGGGTCTCGACCCAACGCGGAGTCCCACCGCGACCGGTCACGCGCAGTTCGATCGACTCCGAGGCGCCGCTCATCACCCGCTCGCGCAGCCCCGCGAACGCGACGCCATGTTCGACGGACAGGAAGGACTGCATCGGCGATGTCGCGAGCTTCTTCGATCGACCGCACCTCGAGGAGCGCCAGGCCGGCCGGGTTCAGATCGGTCAGGAACCCCTTGGCGTCGATGACCGCGACCGATTCAGGTTCCTGATTGAAGATCGCCTGCAGCCGCGCCTTACTAACGCGGAGCTCCTCCTCGGCAGCCCGTTGCTCCGAGATGTCGACGAAGGTTGTGACTGAATGGGGCGCGCCGCGGAAGTCGACGACCTCGATCGAGCAGAGGACGGTCAGCGAGGTGCCGGACCGTGTGCGGATTGTGCCTTGGACGTCCCGCACCGGCGTCGCGGTCCGTAACCGCTCACGGAGCCGGCCGGCCGAGTCCGGGTCGAGAATGCCGAGGCTGACCGGGGTCTGTCCGATGACCTCGTCGCGCGTCCACTCGAGCAGCGTGAGGAAGGCCGAGTTGACCTCGACGAAAGTGCGATCGTCCCATCGGGTCAGGCTGAGCGCGACGGGGCAGCTGTTGAAGACGCGCAACCAGCGGGCATCAGCATCGTCGGCGGCACTCGGCAACCCTAATGGCGGAGGATCGGACGCAGGAGCGGGCGAACTGCTCCCCTCCACAGATCGAGCGCCGCGATCCACCGGGTCTCGAGAGCTCATGGACCTTCACCCTGGGCCATCCGAAGGCACGCCGGGTCGGAGTCGGCGTGTGCGCGACAAGCATCACACGGATTCGCCTATTTGACGATGTAGACGGCCACCGCACCGCGCCGAAATCCCAGCGAGAATTGCTCAGGTGAAGCGTCGAACTTGGCGACACCTGGATAGCGGGAGCGATCGCTCGTCGTCGACATAGATGTAATCGATGTGCAAGGCGTGCGCAATGGCGGACGCCTCGGCGGGGCTCGCGGTGGCAAACATCTCCTCGATGCGCGCGGAGGTCGCCTGGTACTCGGGGACGTTCATCAGGGAGATCGGGAGGCCGCCAGCCATGCGCCGTTCGGCGAAGGTCGGAATCAGACTCCACGATTCCCGATCGCGGCTCACGGGTTCCATCTGGACGACAGCGTCCCTCGGCGTGGTCCGGCGGATCCAGGTGAGAGCCTGCTGCTGGGCGGGGTCGAGCACGACAGTCCAGCGGAACCCCGGACCGGCGTCGTGATTGGTGACGTCCTGGGCGTTGTAGGCGTCGATCACCGTGGTCGGCAGACCGAGCAGGAAGAGCGCTGCGAACGCTGCGCCCGTCACCGCACGCAGACCTCGACGAGTCCACGCCGTCGACAACCCCATCGCGAGCAGAGGCGGAAGAGCGACGAGTACCATCTGGCCTGCGCGAAATCCAACCCATGCCTGGTCCACGCTCAGACGCACCAGGAAGAGGAGTGCGAGCGCGGTGAGCGCGAGCGCAATCGACGGAGCGGCGGCACGAATCGTGTCGCGGCGAACGGCCGCGAGCGCAGCGATCGCCGGGATCAGCACCGGGCCCAGCGACAGGAAGAGGGTCGTGATTGGCGCGTGACGCGCCGCACCGTGAAAGCCGAAATCGAGCGCGCCGCCGGCGCCTTCGACCATACGCGACCCGATGCACCACGCCAATGCCAGCGCAACCGGCACGATCGCCGCGACATGACGAGCGACTGCCGCGATTGCTCCTGGCCGCCGCACCGCATCGATCAGCACCGCGACACCCCAGACGAACGCGAAGATGCCGCCCACGAACGGATTGAGCGCCACGGCTCCGGCAAGTGCGATGCCCTGAATCACGATCGCGGCCATCGTCGTAGTTGCGCCCGCCGCGAGGACCGCGGTGAGGGCGATCAGTCCGAGCGAGTAGGCCATCGAGTGCTGCGGCACGTACCACAAACAGCGGGGCAATCCGTCGATGCGCAGGCCTTCGAAGTGCCATGCGGTGATCGCGTCGATGTTGATGTCCTTCAGCCGGCTCAGTGGCTCGCCGCGGCTCCACAGCCGCTGGATCTCGTAAGTGCCTTCGAAGCTGCCCGCGAGGAGGACCAGCGCCACCGCCGCAGCGACGGCGGCCGGACGGCCCGTCGCGGCCCAGGCCAGCATGAAGACCGACGACATCAGCAACACACCGGTGACGAGCGCGTTGACCTTGAGGCAGGTCTGCACGTCGCGCACGGGCGCCGGCCCGGTCTCCGACACCGCGGCGGGGATCAGGAAGTAGGTCCAGTAGTAGTGGATCGGTTGCGAGGCGAGGTATGGATTGCGCGGGGGCGAGGAGAACTTGCCGAGCTCCGCGGTGAGCGCCGTGTGCCAGACGAAGTCCGCGGTGAAGTAGGCGCGGTAGGCGACGTTCCCCTGGGCGTCACGCTCACCGACGCGGGCAAAGGGCGGAACGGCTACTGCGAGCGTCAGCAGAAGAATGCCACCCAGCGCAGTGCTCGCGCCGCCGCTCCAGTCCGGCAGCGCCACCATCGGCGCGTCGCGGCGGCGGGCCAGCGAGTACGAGACCGCGAGAGTGACGAGCCAGACGAGTGCGAACGCGGCCCGCGACGGACGCCCCACGGCGATCGGCACCCAGATCGCGAAGGAGGTCAACACGTAGCCAAGCAGGGCGCCTGCGATCCAGCCGGCGGGCTGACGCGATCCGAAGAGGGTGAACCCCAACGGCAGCCCTGGCACCGCCGCGAGCGCGAAGATGAGCACGTAGAGCAGACCCGCGGCGCCGTGCGCGACGATCACCGCCGCCAGGCCGATCGCGACGACGATCGCCAGGGCGAGCGCCCTGAGCGTCATGCGCGCGAGCCCTCGGCCGCCGGACGCTCGGGGAACAGCGCATAGAGCACCCCGCCGGGCAGGCTTCCGACGATGCCGAGCGCGAGAAACAGGATCGAGAGGGCAAATGTCGGCGCCGCCGCGACTCCGGCCGGCACGAACAGGCGCTCGAACGCGATCTGCGTCGTCCCAAAGCCGTTCACCGTGATCGGAATCTGCATGACCAGCAGGATCACCGGCATGAACGCGAAATAGGTCGGCAGCGGCAGGTCGATCCCGAGTGCGCGCCCGAGGCACCACGCCTGGAGGATCCGCGCCACCTGCACCAGGATCGACATCACCAGCACACGCAACAGCTCACGATGATGCCGCGCATAGCGGCGCACGGCGTCGGTCAGCGACACGGTGACGCGCCGCAGCGCGGCGATCGGCACGAACTGGCTGGCGCGTTGTACGAGGGTGGCGGCCGAATCGCTGAACACCACCAGGGCTGCGACCAGGCTGGCGGCGAAGGCGAGGCCCAGTCCGGCGGCCAGTCCGCGCGCCTCGACCACTTCACCCGCAAACGGCAGCGCCACCGCGCCGACGAGCGCCATCGACAGCACGCCCAGCACGCGGTCCATCAGCACCGACGCGGTCGACTCGGCGAGGTGGACGTCGTGCCGAGCGAGGGCGTAGGCCCGGTACATATCGGCGGCGACGCTGGGGACGAAGTTGCTGACGAACGAGCTCACGAAGAAGATGCGCAGCACGACGGTGAACGGCGGGCGTGAGCCGGGGGTGAGCGCGCTGAGCAGATCGATCCACCGCAGCGCCATCAGGCTGCGGTCCAGCAGCACGAGACCGATGGCGAGGCCGATCCAGGTCAGGTCGGCATGCGCCGCGGCGCGGAGGACTTCCCTGGGATGTGCGTTGTAGAGGACGGCTGCCGTCAGGCCGACGGCGACGAGCAGGCGGAGAATCCGTGACACGCGCACGCGTGGCGCCCGTCTTAGCGGGACACGCCGGGATGTCTATCGTCCACTGCCCACCGGCTCCGGCATGGTCGTCCCGTGACGCTCCGGATCGCGCTTGACCTGATACGCGCGTTTGAGGAACTTCGCGTAGGGCACGAACTGCTTCATCGCCCCGACGTTCACCTGGCAGGGGCTCAGGCAGGTCGGGCACACCTTCTCTTTCAGGTGTTCCCTGTGGGCCAGGCTCTCCGCCTTGAAATACAGCACGTCAGCGGCATCGTCCAGCACGTTGCCGAGCTTTTCGGAGTTCTCGCAGTAGTGCAGGTCCCCGTTCGGGTTGAGCAGCAGACCCTGGCTGCGGAACGGGCAGGGCATCGTGCGCTGATACCCGTTGGCGATCATGTCGGCGTAGTGCAAGTACATGAACGCCTGGCCGCTGAGCACGGATTCTTCCTGCACCCGGTCGAGGAAGAACTTGCGCATGAACTGTTCTTCGCGGCCGCCGAATCCGATCTTCTCCTCGAGCTCCTTGTTGTGGAGCATCGCGTCGGTGAAGCGGAGCATGTTGAAGACGACGTCGAGATCCTGCGTCCGCGCCCAGGCGAGGATGTTCTCGGCGTCCGGCATGTTGGTGGCGAAGATGGTCGCGGCAATGCCGAACGAGAAATTCGGATGCGTCTTGGCCAGCGCCTGCATCGCCTCGATCGTCTTGGTCGCCTTGGCGAAGCCGTTCTTGACCGACCGCACCTGATCGTGGATGTCGCCGATCCCGTCGAGGGACACGCGGATGCTGATCAGGATGCCCTTCGACGCGCAGAACTCGACGATCCGGGTGAGCATCGGGATGGCGCGGTGCGGCGTCAGCCCGGTCGTGTTGATCCCGATCTTCCGCAGCCGCGGCAGATGACGATGAAACAGCTCGACCATCTCGGGCAGGTCGTTGCGCGTCGTCGGCTCACCGCCGGAGATGTTCAGGTTCTCGACGGCGCCCCAGAACGGGTTGGCCATCACCGGCTCGAGCTGGGCCAGCGTCATGTCCGACTTGCGGTCGCCCCACTTCCAGTTGTTGCACATGGTGCAGCGCGCGTCACAGACCCAGGTGCAGTTGTAGATGAGGACCGTCGGGCGGATCGGGTGGAGCTTCGCGCTGACGAAGGTGTTGACGAGATCCCGCGGCACGCCGGCGGCCGCTTTGGCAAGGTAGTGCAGGCGGAAGGTGTTGGTGGCCATTCAGATTGCCTCACCAGTGTATCGCGTGGCGGCAACCGTGGCAACAACGTAAATAGCTGCCGGACAATGACTTCGGGCGACGGATCAGCTGCCGGGGATCCGCCGGTCAGGGCTGGTCGACGCGGACTGAGCTCAGTTCGACACGCTCGAGAGTGACCGGCGCGCGACCGTCGATCCACAGGCGGTAGTCGAGACTGGACGAGCCGCCCGGCAGGGTGAACGTGATGTCGGCGATCTGGTGCGTATCGGGGTGAAGGCTCGCCCCGGTGACGTCTTGCCTGGCGATCCGGGTCTCGCCGTCCCAGACGTCCACGAACCCGAAGGCCCCATCCGGCGCGCCTGTCACCGTGCCGACCCAGCGGGCCCGATACACGCCACGCTTGATGGGAATCGCCGGTCCGAACTGCAGATAGCCCGGCCGGCCGATCGACTTGATCGTCCCGGCAGGCTCGTCCTTCTCGCCGGCGTCGATCAGAAAGCGCTCGTTGGCAGCGCGGATCGACAGCGCGATCGGACGACGCTGCTCGTATTGCTCGGCGAGTCGACGGCCGGCGCCGAGATTGAGGTACCAGATGCTCCGCAGCCTTGCGGCACTGAACAGCGGGTCGTGCAGCACGCGGCCCAGCCGGTCGTAGTACGCATGCAGGAGCGGGTCGGCCAGCTGGTTCTGCCCGGTCTCGATCGTCTGCAGATACCCATCGGGGATGTCGCGGAAGAAGTGGCCCGAGTAGAACTCGAAATAGAGGCGCGGCGAGACCGGCAATCGGGCCAGCAGCGGGTCCGACAGCGCATTGCGATCGACGAGGTGCTTGGAGGGTCCCGCGAACAGGCCGTAGGCGCCGATGCTGCCCTGCACTGTGACCTTCTCAGGACCGTTGCGGAAACTGATCCCTTCGCGGACCCAGGTGTGATCCGGAAGCTGACGGAACGGCGCCGAGGTCAGCGGATTGGATCCTTGATGCGAGTGTCCATGCTCGTCGCGAACGCCGTTCTGCGTGCGCCACGGCCAGCCGGCCTCGTAGCCCGGGCCGACCTTGACCGGCGCCAGCGGCGCGAGCAGGTTGTAGAGCAGCAACGCGCCAATCGCGACCGGCTGATACTCGAGCCCTCTCAGCAGCTGTACGGTGGTCATCACCGAGACGAGAAACGGCATGGCGAAGAAGCGGCCGCTCATGAAGTCGCCGCCCACCGAGATCGTGTAGAGCACGTACAGGAGGGCGGAGGCCATCGCGGTCCGGCTGGATGCGCCGCCACGCCACCCGAGCGCGGCCGCGAACCCGATCGAGGTCAGCGTGACCGGATCGTGCGCCAGGCTGTTGAACAGATAAGCAAGGCCCTGGCGATAGAGCAGAGAAGACGGGATCCCGGTTGCGACCTTGGCGTAGTAGGTGTTGGGAAGCGGGAAGCCGTAATAGAGCGTCGCGAACAGCAGCCACGCGGCCGCCGGCACCGCGAAGCCGGTGAGCAGCGGCACCAGTCGCGCCCGGTTCGACGTCCGCATCGTCCGGATCGTCAGCCACGCGAGCGGGACGGCGTAGAGCAGGACGCTGTCGATGCGGTTGACGAACGCCAGCCCGGCGATCAGCCCAAAGCTCCGCAGCTCGGCGTTCGTCGGCGCCGTCGCATCGCGCAGCGAACCAGCGCGTGTAGAACCAAGCGAGCAGGAAATAGCTGAGGGGATACTCGAGCCCCGAGCTGGCGTAATCCATGAACGCCTTGGAGCTCAGCACCCACACGAACGCGACCGCGGCGGTCCATCCCCACTGGACGCTGCGGGCAATGCGCAGCAGTGCCGCGAGCACGAACCCGTACGACACGATTTGCGCCGTGAAGAAAAAGTCCCGGGTGATGAAGTGCGCGACCGTCAGGACCAGCATCCAGAGCGGATGCGTGTAGGCCTGCACGCGCTCGCCGGGATTGAACACCGGACCGTAGCCGTGCACCACGTTCCACACCACCCGGAACGTGATGTAGGCGTCGTCACCCAGCCAGGCGTTGGCGAGAAAGACGTAAGTGAAGATCGCGACGAGGAAGACGAGGACGACGCGGCGTTGCGGCAGGTCCGCAGCGGCGGTCGCGGGCGAGGAACTGGAGGAGAGCACTGCCACTCGGATGGCGGGCGGGATGGCGGGGAGATGTCTCCCGCGCCATCCCGCGGCCACGATCCGCTAGAGCCCCGAGGGTCGGGCCCGCTGCGAGATCCAGACGTTGCGGACGATCATCCCGGGCACGGTCGCGGCGGATGGTCCGCTGCGGCCCACCGGCGCGCCGATGAAGGCGTAGTGCGGATCGGGATCGTACGGGCCGTTGTAACCCTTGCCCTTGTTGTAGATCGTCGGGCCCGTGGATCCGCCGCGCTGCACGCGGACGTTGAACACGCCGTTCCAGGTGGCCGTCCACAGGTACGCCTGGTTCGGATCGAACTCGACGAACTGCCGATCGGCCCCTTCGGTGTCGACCTGGTCGTTGTGCGAGATGAACCGCCAGGCGATGATCCCCTCGGGATCGCCGCGCTTCTCGACCGTCATCCGCCGCTCGTTGGTGATCAGATCGGACAGCCCTTCCGACATCGCGAACACCTTGGTCTTGTCCCCCTCGGTGTTGGTCGCCATGCCGGTGATGATCAGCGAGAACTCGCCGGTCACCATGGTGCGCGGCAGGCGATAGCGGATGTGGCTGGTGAAGTCTTCGAGGCGGACCCCGACGCCCGGGATGAACGTGACCGGCCCGACGATCTCACCCACGGTGCGGCCGTTGGTGAGCGGGTCGAACACCTCGTTGTCGCGGATGTAGCCGCCGGACGGCGCCTTGAACGTCGCCGTCGCCGACCACGGCCCGCGGTCGTTGCCGACGCCGGCACGCACGCGCCAGGTGTGGGTGGTGTCGAATTCGAGGGTGCAGTTGGTCGGGGTATAAGTGACCGTCGTGCCGGTGCCGCCGCCGATC
Organism: uncultured Acidobacteriota bacterium; assembly: GCA_963816725.1. Classification (GTDB taxonomy): domain Bacteria; phylum Acidobacteriota; class Vicinamibacteria; order Vicinamibacterales; family 2-12-FULL-66-21; genus CAVSUB01. The sequence continues at coordinate 213,950 of CAWFMC010000005.1, forward strand.
AGGCCGGAGGGGCAGACCGTCGCGCCGGCGGCATTCTTGATCTCGAACTCGTACGAGAGCGGGGTGGCGCTGCCGTACGTGGACGTCGATTTCCCAGCGACGAAGACGACACTGTCAGGTTGCGCGTTGTTGATCGGCGATTGCGGGGTTGGCGCGGAGACTTTCAACGTTGAACCGTCCGCAGCGGCGTTGGAGCCAGCCGGTTGCGAGGACGAGGGAGCGGTCGGGGTTTCCGGAGTCTTGGAACATGCGATCGCGACGGCGAGCACCATCGCAGACCCGCACAGTGCGAGCGTCTTGTACTGCATCAACTACCTCGTAGTGCTGGACGTGGGGCTCCCGAACCAGGAGCAGTGTTTTAGCCGCGACAGATTACTACACGCGCGATCGAGTGTCATGCCCAAAGTCTCACGTGCGCCAGCAATTGCGGCAGATCCTTCGTGCTACGATGATCGAACTTTGCCTGGCCGGGCGCGTCCCGGTCGTGGTCCTCACGCGCAAGGAGAATGATGAAGAGCACGTTGATCACGCTGGCTTCCAGCGTCGCCCTGACCTTGGCCGCCGCGCTGCCCGCCAGCGCGCAGATGCAGTGGACGGACAAGGCGTTCGTAAGCGTCAATTTCGGGGCCCAGGCCCCTTCGCAGTCTTTGACCTCGGCGACCACCCCGGATATCTATGACGAGCCGGCGAGCTTCGCGTCCACTCAGGACGTCGCCGGCGGCGCCTTCTTCGACATTGCCGGCGGTTACAAGGTGTGGGAGAACCTCGCGGTGGGCATCGGCATCACGCACGTGGGCAGCACCGCGGATCTGACCGTCAATGCCAGCATTCCGGACCCGCTGTTCTTCGACCGGCCGCGCAACGTCACCACCTCTGTTGCCGATGCGCACCACTCGCAGACCGCGATCAACCTGACCGGCACCTGGGTGATGCCGATCACCGACAAGATCGACATCGGCTACCAGTTCGGCCCCACCATCTTCCTGGTCAGTCAGGACCTGCCGGGTGTACCGACGATCACCGAGCCGGGACCGACGATCACGTCGCTCCCGCTCGCGAGCGAGGACAAGACGACGGTGGGCGTGCACTTCGGCGTGGATCTGACCTACATGGTCACGCCGCGCTTCGGCGTCGGCGGCATCGCCCGCTACTCGTGGGGCTCGGCCGACCTGGCTGGCGCGGACGACTCGTTGACCGTGGGCGGGTTCCAGATCGGCGCCGGCCTTCGCGTCCGCTTCTGAGTCACGTCCCGCTCGAGACACGAACAGGGGCGAGCCTGAAAGGGCTCGCCCCTGCGTTTGTACTGTGACGGCGCTCGCAGCGGTCAGTTAGCCAGCAGCTATCGGCTGTCCCTACAGGTTCGGCGCGTTCTGCCCTGAGCCCTTACCCCCAAGCCCGAGTCCTCTCTACTTGCAGCTGACCGAGCCGTAGCTCTTATAGAACGTCCCCGGGAACCCGGCCTCGCTCCACGTGAGCCGCAGCGGCGTCGACGTGTTGTCGTAGTCGAACCCGATGTCGACGCCCATGTCGCCGTCGCCGCGCCGCCAGGCGAGGAAGTCGATGCTGATGTCCGGGCCGCCGCGCTTCAGGTTGTAGCCGAGATCCATCCCGCCGCACTTGCCGGCCTCGATGATCCGATCGCGCAGGAACGACATGTTGTCGACCCGCTGGCTGGAGGACACGCCACCGGCCAGCCGCTCGGGATATTTCGCACTGATGCAGGCGATGATCGCCGGCCCGTTGTTCGCGGCGCAGTTCGCCCCCGTGCCGCCGCCGCCACCACCGCCTCCGCCGCCGGGGCTCGGCGTGGTCACGGCGTTGGGCGTGCGGAAGACCTGGACGACGCTCCAGTCGCCGAGCGTCTCCGCGTCCATCGCGCGCGCGCGCCAGTACTGGGTGGCGTTGTTCGGCAGCGGCGCGCCCAGCGTCACCGTTGTCTCGCCGGGGCCTTCGTTGGCGGCGCCGTTGCCCGTCAGCGACGTGAAGCCCTGGCTCGACGACACCTGGAACTCATAGACCAGGCTGCCCACCGCGGCGTTCTTGTCGGAGTTCCGGACGTGCAGGGTAGGCTGATTCGACTCGGCGACCGCGTTGTTGATCGGCGAGGCGGGGACCGGCGCGGCTATGAACGGCTTGGGCAGCAGCTCGAACTGCGCGGTCATGTACGGGCCGGTATTCGCCCCGTCCTCGGCGCGCGCCCGCCAGTAGTAGGTGCGTCCGATGTCGAGCCGATCGAGCACGACGCTCGTCTTGCCGTCGGCGCCGGGGGGCACGGAGCCGCGGCCGAACACTTTCGCGGTGAAGTTGCTGTCGCTGGCGACCTCGAAGGTGTAACTGATCGGGCGGACGCCGGTGGTGCTCGAGTTCGAGACGGTGAGGCGGATCGGCTGCTGCGCGTCTCTTAACTTCGTCCCGAGCGCCGGTTCCACCGTACGTGGCGCGGTGATGTCCACGCCGGGGATGGGGCCGGCCACCGAGGGGCTCAGCGGCGTTTCGCTCTTCTGCGCTTCGCATCCGGCGAGCGCGACGACCGACATCAAGACGACAACGGCAAGGGCCGAGGAGTTGGTGCGCATGGTGCGATATCCCGTCGACCGCACCGCTGGGATCGCGGAGCGGCTCGAATGCTGAGGGGGAGCCTCCGGCTGACAGCCGGACACAGTCGAACTATCGGCACCGGGCGGGAAGGACTGTAGTCCTGAAGGTCCGAGGCCGGATCCCGCGAGCGGCGCGCACGGCGCATGAGGGAACAACAAGGGTGACTCCAGGGCAAACGCGGGCGCACGCTGCGCCGGCGAGAAGCCGCGCGCTTCGTCGTGTCCGCGAGGACAGTCGGACTCTTGATCAGTGTCGAGCGCAAGAGCTCGCGTGTCTAAGACGTTCGCTGACGCGAGTTGGCTGACTATCGGCCCACGGCGGGCCGTCGTCAAGCTGAGCGGGGAGCGGGACGAAGCGGATCGGCGGCCGACCGCAGCCGGGCGAGATACACGACGCCGCCAGAGAGCGAGAACAGGATGACGAGGACGGCGCCGATGAAGGACACCAGCAGCGCCGATTCGAGCGGCAGGCCGAGGTGTGTGAAGTAGTACCCGAAGGTCGCTTCCCGCACGCCGAAGCCGTTCATCGACACCGGCGCCATCTGCACGACGAAGGAGATCGGAACCACCACCGCGAGTTGCGCGAAGGTGATCGGAATCCGCAGGCTGTGGGCGATGGCGAGATAGAACGCGACCAGGATGCCCTGGACGGCCACCGCGCCGGCGAAGCAGGAGACCAGGGTTGCCGGGGTTTCCTTGAACCGGGCGAGGGCCGCGGTCAGCCGCCCGAGCCGCTCGTCGACCCATTCCGGGTGGATGATTCGGAGCGGCTGAAAGAGCCGGGTGAAGCCTTCGGGCATCAGCAGCGCCGGGGTCGCGATCATGGCGGCCACGCCAAAGCCAGCCCACAGGATCCCGGGGCCTACCGGTCCGATCGCCGCCGGCCCGAGCCGGGCCGACGCGCCGAGCGCCGCGACCAGGACCAGGCCAATCAGCCCGAGCCCGCGATCGATCAGGACCACCGTCGTCGCGACGGTCTTGGATCCGGCGGCCGGGGCGGTATCCGCGATCCGGATCACGTCGCCACCGATATTGCTGGGCAGGAAATTGTTGAAGAATGTGGCGACCAGAAACGATGAGGTCAGGCCGGCGAAGGTGTGGGCGATCCGCTGCGCCTGGAGCAGCAGGCCCCAGCGCCAGGCACTCACCAGGATCATCGCCGCATACAGCCCGAGGGCCCCGAGCAGCCACGGGACCGACGCCGTCCGCGCCACCGACCAGAGCCGGCCGACATCAACCTTGGAGAAGAGCAGCTGCGAGCAGCGCGATGCTGACCGCGGCCTTGAGCAACGGGACCAGGATGGCCCGCGCGCGCGAGTGCCGCGCCGGTGCCGTTTCAGTGATGGACACGTTCCGTCCATCATACCTTAACCCTCGCAGATGGCGAGACTTACGTTGACCTTTCGGTCGCGCTTGCCTACAATGCCAAGCTCAGACCTGTGAAGATCCTCATGCTTGCGCCGGAGCCCTTTTTCGAGCCCCGGGGCACCCCGTTCAGCGAGTTTCACCGCATCCGCGCCCTCGCCGATCTGGGGCACACGGTCGACCTCGTCACCTATCCGTTCGGGAGCGACGTCAGCCTGCCGGGCCTGCGCATCTTCCGGTGCCTGCGCCCGCCGTTCCTCCATCGGATCGGCATCGGGCCGTCGTTCGCCAAGATCCCGCTGGACCTCGCGCTCACGCTGACCGCCATCCGCCGGATGCTCGCCGGCGGTTACGATGCGGTCCACTCGCACGAGGAAGGGGGCTTCATCGGGGTGGTCCTCGCCTGGATGATGGGCGTGCCGCATCTCTACGACATGCACTCCAGCCTGCCCCAGCAGTTGAGCAATTTCGCGTTCAGCCGCTCGAAGCTGCTCGAGGCCGCGTTCGCGTGGATGGAGCGGATCGTGATCCGCCGGTCACGGGTGGTGATAGTGATCTGCCCGCATCTCGAGGAGACGGTCCGGAGCATCGACCCCGTCGTGCCGACCGTGCTGATCGAGAACGCCCCCGGATCCGGCGATGCGCCGGTCGAGGGTTCGGGCCGGGCAGTGAGAGCGACCCTGGGCCTCGGCGAGTCCACGCCCGTCGTCCTCTATACGGGGACCTTCGAGGCCTACCAGGGATTAGACCTCCTCTTCGCGGCCGCCGCAGAGGTCAAGGCACGGAGGCCGGATGTCCGGTTCGTGCTCGCCGGCGGCCGTCCGGATCAGATCGAGGCGTTCCGGCGCGACGCCGCCCGCGCCGGCATCGCCGATGTGGTCATGTTCGCGGGCCAGCGTCCAGCAGACGAGATCCCGGCCTATCTCGACGCGGCGGACGTGCTCGTGTCGCCGCGCAGCACCGGCACCAATACGCCGCTCAAGATCTATCAATACCTCCGGTCGGGACGGCCGATCGTCGCCACCCGCCTGCTGACGCACACCCAGGTATTGGACGACGGCATCGCCATCCTGACGACGCCGGACGCGGCGGGGGTTGCGGCGGGGATTCTGTCGGCGATCGACGCCCCGGAGCACGCCCGGGCGATCGGCGCCAGCGCGCGACGGTTGGCCGAGACCAAGTACAGCTACGAGTCTTACCTGGCCCGGACGCGGCAGGCCTGCGACCACCTCACCCGCGAGGCGGCGCCGCAGGTCGCCGGAGGCGTCGCGTGAGCGCGCCCCGCAGCGAGCATTACAGCTACGCCGTCTACGCCGATCCGGCCATGGCCGCGTCGTTCGAGGGCCGCCGCTTCAGCGGGCCGATCGGACAGCTGATCGCCACCTCGCAGGAAGCGGTCATCGCGCGGTTTCTCGCGCCGATCGGCGGTCGCACCATCCTCGACGTCGGCACCGGCACCGGCCGGGCCGCGATTGCCCTCGCCCGCCGCGGGGCCGTCGTCACTGGCGTGGACGCATCCATGGAAATGCTCGCGGTGGCGCGGACGCGGGCCGCGGACCAGCACGTCGACGTGTCCTTCATCCACGGCGACGCGCATGGGCTGGCGTTCGACGATGGGGCGTTCGACGCGGTGGTCTGCCTGCGCGTCCTGATGCACACGCCGGACTGGCGGCAGTCGCTGGGGGAACTGTGCCGGGTCGCGCGTCATCGCGTGGTGTTCGACTATCCGGCCCTGTCCAGCGCCGCGGCGATCCAGGCGCTGACTCGCCGGGTCGCGGCCGCGGCCGGGTCCGGGGTCGAGGCCTACCGGGTATTCAGCGATCGCTCGGTGACCGAAGTGCTCGCCGCGCGTGGCTTCCGGGTCGCCGACCGGCATCGCCAGTTCGTGCTGCCGATCGCGTTCCATAAAGCGATCGGATCCGCGGCGTTCACGACGCGCGTCGAAGGCGCGCTCGGCCGGGTGGGGCTGCGGGCGCTGCTGGGATCGCCGGTGACCGTCGTGGCGGAACGTTGCACGTCCTCGTAACCGGCGCGACCGGGTTCACCGGCGGCCACCTGGCGCGGGCGCTCGCGGCGCGCGGCGACACGGTCCGGGCCCTGGTGCGGGATCCGCGCCGGGCCGCCGACCTCGCGAGCGCGGGCATCGAGCTCGCCACGGGCGATCTCACCGATCGTGCAGCGCTCGACCGCGCGGCCCGGGGTGTCCAGGTCATCTACCACATCGCCGCGATCTACCGGCAGGCCGGCCTGCCCGACGCGGCCTATCGGGCGGTAAATGCGGCGGCGGTCCGCTCCGTGATCGAAGCGGCGGCGAGCGCCGGTGCCCGGCGGGTCGTGCACTGCAGCACGGTCGGCGTGCACGGGGACATCGAGCATCCGCCGGCCAACGAAACGGCGCCGCTTCGCCCCGGCGACATCTATCAGGTCACCAAGGTTGAAGGCGAGGCCATCGCGAGGGCCGCGGCGGAGGACACCGGGGTCGAGGTAACCATCGCCCGACCCAGCGGGATCTACGGCCCGGGCGATCGTCGTCTGCTCAAGCTGTTCCGCGGCGTCGCCCGCCGGCGCTTCGTCGTCCTCGGCGACGGCAAGATTTACTATCACCTCACTTACGTCGACGACCTGATCGAGGGGTTCAGGCTCTGTGCCGAGGTCCCGGCCGCGGCCGGCCGCACGTACATCCTGGCTGGTGGGGAAGTGACCACGCTGGAGGAGTTGATCGCGCGCATCGCGCACATCGCGAAGGTCGCGCCACCGCGCCTGCACCTGCCGGTGTGGCCGTTCTGGACCGCGGGCGCGATCTGCGAAGCCGTGTGCACGCCCCTCCGGATCGAGCCGCCGCTCTACCGGCGTCGGGTGGACTTCTTCACCAAGAGCCGCGCGTTCGACATCAGCCGCGCCCGGACCGAGCTCGGCTTCAACCCGCAGGTCGGGTTGAACGAAGGTATCCGCCGCACGTTGGCGTGGTACAAGCAGACAGGGTGGCTGTGATGATGACAGCTTCCAGCTGCCAGCTGTCGGCTCCCAGCGCCGTCCTTGAAACTCCGGCGCGGCAACTGGGCGACGGTGCCGGAGGCTGCGAGCTGCGAGCTGGAGCTGGCAGCTGGCAGCTGGCAGCTGGAAGCTGGAAGCTGGAAGCTGGAAGCCGGAAGCTGGAAGCTGACAAGGATCAATGCCGCCCCCCATCCCGCGCGCGCAGGACCAGTTGTTCGACCGGAGCCGGTCGGCGCGGGAGAAGTACGCCGATCTGGTGGTGGGGCAGCCGGGCTGGGGCGCGCTCGCCTGGCACGAGTTCGTGACCCTGTCGTCTCAGCAGACGCCGGGGGCCCTGGGCTACTTCCTGCGCAAGACGCTGTACCCGTCACTGCTCGGCGCCTGCGGCCGCAACGTCGTGTTCGGGCACGGGGTCGTCATGCGGCATCCGCAGAAGATCCGCATTGGTGATGACGTGGTCATCGACGACAACTGCCTGCTGGATGCGAAGGGGGACACCAACCGCGGCATCACGATCGGCAGCCGTGTGTTCGTCGGCCGCAACACCATCCTGTCGTGCAAGAACGGCGACATCGATCTCGAAGACGGCGCGAACATCGGCTTCAACTGTGAGGTCTTCTCGGCCAGCCAGGTCCGGATCGGCCGCGACACCCTGCTCGCCGCGTACTGCTACGTCATCGGCGGCGATCACGACTTCTCCGACGCGTCGCGCGCGGTCCTCGAGCAGGCGCGGACCTCGACGGGCGTGCGGATCGGCGCCGGCGCATGGCTGGGCGCGGGCGCCAAGGTCTTGGACGGCGTGACGATCGGCAATCGCGCGGTGATCGGCGCCGCCGCGCTGGTGCGCGAGGCGGTGCCGGACGGCGCCATCGCCGTCGGCATCCCGGCGCGGATCATCGGGCAACGCGATCCGGTGGTTCCGGCATGAGCACGCCGGCCCGCAAGCTGAACGTGCTCCAGGTCTGCGACCATCTCGGCTGGGAGGGGTCGCGGATGCACGGCGTGAAGCGGCTCTTCGCCTGGATGATTCCGCGCTTCGATCCGGCCCGCTACAACGTGTCGCTGGTCAGTCTGCGGAAGAAGGACCTGTCAGAGGAGACGCTCGACGCCCTCGGCATCGACATCACCTACCTGCACCGGTCCAAGTTCGATCCGGCGACGCTGCCGGCGCTGCTCAAAGTGATCGATCGCAAGCAGATCGACCTGCTCCATCTTCACGGCTACGGCGCCACCACATTCGGGCGCATGGCCGGCGGCATGAAGAGGATCCCGACGATCGTCCACGAGCATGCCAACCTGACCACGACCCCGTGGTTCCAGAAGGTCGCCGATGCGTGTCTCGAGCCGCTGACCGACATCGCGATCGCGGTGTCACGCAGTACGGCGGACTTCCTGATCAAAGCGCGCCAGCTGCCACCGGATAAGGTGAAGGTTGTCTATCTCGGCGTTCCGCTCGAGGAGTTCAGCCGACTGCGGACGGCGGCGGAGGTCGCCGCAGCGCGCGCCGAGCTGAGGCTGGCGCCCGGTGACTTCGCGGTCGGGACGGTGACCCGCTTGCACGACTCGAAGGGCAACAGCTTCCTCGTCGACGCCGCCCGGCTCGTGCTCGACCAACGGCCGCACGCCAGGTTTTTCGTCGTCGGCGAAGGGCCGCTGCGCCCCGCGCTGGAGCAGCAGGCCCAGGCGCTCGGGCTCGGCGACCGCTTCGTCTTCGCCGGCTTCGCGCGTGACATTCCGCGCGTGGTCTCCGCGTTCGACCTCAGTGTCTTTCCGTCGTTGTGGGAGGGCACGCCGCTGACCGTGTTCGAGGCGCTGGCGATGGGCAAGCCGATCCTCGCCACGGATGCCGACGGGCTGGTCGACGTGCTCCGTGACGGCCACGATGCCGTGATCGTGCCGAAGCGTGACGCGCGAGCCCTCGCCAGCGGGATGGTTCGGTTGATCGATGACCCGGACGAACGCCGCCGCCTCGGCGACAACGCCCGGACGTCGGGACAGCAGTACGACATCGCCGCGTTCGTCCGCAAGATGGAGCGCCTGTACGACCTCCTGCATCGCGTGTCCCGCCCCACCCACCGGCGCGGCGCATCGGTCGCGGATCTTCGATTCCTGGACGGCGAGAACACTCCGGCATGAGCACCGCCCCGCCGACGACAGCGGCGTCTCCGCGCGTCGCGACGGGGCCGGCGTGGTTGCCCGGCGCGTTGCTGGTCGCAGCCTTGCTCTGCGTCTACGGCGGAATGGCACTGTCAGTGGATTTTCCGCGCGCCGCGATCGGCATCCAGAGCGACGAGGCGACCTACTACATGATGGGCTACAGCCTCGCCTACGATGGCGATCTCACGTACCGGCGCGAGGACCTCGTACGCGTGTGGCGCGAGTTCCCGTCCGGCCCGGTCGGCGTGTTCCTCAAGAAAGGCCGCATCATCGAGCGGATCGGACTCATGCGACGAGTCCCGTTCGTCTGGACCCAGACCCGCGGAGACAGCGATCCGAATCGGCTGTTCTACGGCAAGTCGTTCGCGTACCCGCTGTTCGCGGCGCCGTTCGTGCGCCTGTTCGGGACCAACGGCTTTCTCGTGCTGAATGCGTTGCTGCTGGCACTCGCGGCATGGTGCGCCTACCTGTTCCTGGCCGCACGGTCCCGGCCGGCAGTGGCCGCGGCGCTCGCCGGCGCATTCGTCATGGCCTCGGTGGTGCCGGTCTATTTCGTGTGGATCGCCCCGGAGTTGTTCAACTTCACCCTCGGCGTGGTCGCCTATTTCTGCTGGCTCTACAAAGAAGTCGCCCCGGCGTCATCGGCCACGCGGCGATCGCGCTGGTTGTTCGGTCCGGCGAGCGATGTGGCGGCCGGCGTGATCCTCGGGCTGGCCACCTTCTCGAAGGTTTCGAACGCGCTGCTCTTTCCGCCGATCGTCCTGTGGTTGCTGTGGAAGCGCCGCTGGCGTACCGCGACGCTCGCGTCGGCGGGATTCGCGGTGGTCGCGGTGGGCCTCTTTGGCATCAATACGGCGATTTCGGGTGAGTGGAGCTATCAGGGCGGCGAGCGCAGCACCTTCAACTTCGAGTTCCCGTTCCAGACGCCGCACTCGGGATTTGCCGTCGGCGCCGAGAAGGCGCGCAACGACGCGCTGACCGAGATCATCTTCAATCGCGACGTCTTCTGGACCAACCTCGCCCACAACCTCGGATACACCTTCGTCGGCCGCTACGCCGGCATCGTCCCTTACTTCTTCCCGGCGGCGTTCGCGATGGCCGCGTTTCTGGTCGGGATCAGGCGGCGGCCAGGGTGGCAGACGCTCGCGCTGCTCGGCGGCCTGGCGCAGCCGATCGTGTTCGCGGTCATGACGCCGTACACCTGGCTGGGCGGCGGTGGCTCGGTGGGAAACCGCTACTTCATGGGCGCCTATGGGGCGTTCGTGTTCCTGCTACCGCCGATCACTCGGGCCGGCGTGGCGGTGATTCCGTGGGCCATCGGCAGCCTGTTTGTCGCGCCGCTCGTCCTCAATCCCTTCATCACGTCGTTCTATCCTGGCCGCTACGCCGCGCACGGTCCGCTGCGCTGGCTGCCCGTGGAGCTGACGCTGGTCTACGACTGGCCGATCAACACGGATGAATCCCGGGTGCGGATCTGGTACGGGGACAACCAGGACCTGAAGGATCCCGGTTTCCAGATCTACTTCTTCGACTACAACGCCTTCGGCCAGGAGACGGACAAGAGCTTCTGGGTGAAGGGTGGGAGCCGGGCGGAGTTCCTGATCAAGACCGATCGGCCGATGAAACGTCTGGTGCTGACGCTCAGTGCCGGCGCAGTCGACACGGAGGTGGACGCGACGGTCGCCGGACGTACCCAGCACGTGGGGCTCTCTGCGGGCGCGTCTCAGCAGGTGTTCTTCGCGCTCGGCGAGGGCTTCCCGTATCAAGGCCAGTGGCCGGTGTGGAAAGCGTCGGTCTCGAGCAGTGCCGGATTCGTCCCGGCCCTCACCGAGGAGCACGCCACCGACACCCGGTACCTCGGTGTGCGCGTCAAGCCGGTGCTGGTGGAATGAGGGAGACAGATCGACGGAGCTCGGGACTCGGGACTCGGGATCCGCTCGGGCCCGCGGTCCGCGAGGCGGCACCATCGACCCCGGTCCGAGAGATGCAGGCGCCGCGGCGCGTCGTCCCGCGTCTGAGTTGGCATGGCGCGCGGTTCGGCTCCAGCGTGCCGGATCCCGGATCCCGGATCCCGGGTCCGGACGCCGCGGTCCTCCTGGGACCTCGGGACCGCCTCCGATGCGCGTAGCCGTCGTCACGTCCAGCCCGCCGATGACCGAAGGCGGGCACATGGTGATCGCCCGCGCGCTGGTCCACGCACTTCGTGCCGAGGGTCATCACGCGGACATCATCGTCACACCGCAGAACCGCTTCGGCCGCCAGGCCGCCGCATACCTGGCGACCTGGCTGACCGATGTCGGGATGAGCGACGGCCAGCCGATCGATCGCGTGATCAGCCTGCGCTACCCCAGTTACGCCGTTCGCCATCCGTATCACGTGTGCTGGCTGAACCACACGATGCGTGAGTACTACGACCTGTGGCCGCGATTGACGCGCGGTCTCGGCCGTCTCGGGCTGGCGAAGGAGCGCGTACGGCGCCGGTTGACGCACGCCGCCGACCGCTACCTGCTGACCCGCAACGTCCGGCGGTTGTTCGTGCAGTCCAGGACGGTTCAGGAACGTCTGGCGATGTGGCCGGAGCTGCGCAGCACCGTGCTGTATCCGCCGCCGCCCCAGCGCGCGTATCGCTGCGACGGATTCGACGACTACGTGTTCATGGTCTCGCGCCTGACGCCGCTGAAACGAGCGGACCTGCTCGTCCGCGCATTGGCGACGGCTGATGGCGCCGGTCTCCGCGCGGTGATCGCCGGCGACGGCGAGGAGCGCGGGCGTCTCGACGCGCTCGCGGCGCATCTCGGGGTCGCCAGCCGCGTGAAGTTCACGGGCGCACTGCCGGAACCGGAACTGCTCGAGCATCTCGCGCGCTGCCGGGTCGTGTGCTTTCCCCCGGTCAGCGAAGACTATGGGTTCGTGACCGTCGAGGCGTTCGCGTCGGGCAAGCCGGTCGTCACCTGCACGGACAGCGGCGGTCCGGCCGAGCTCGTCATCGACGGCGAGCGGGGTTTCGTGTGCGAGCCTACGCCCGAAGCGACTAGCCGGCGCTCTGCGGCGGTGCATGGACGATCCCGCCGGGAGCGAGCGTATGGGGGGCCGCGCCCACGCCTTCGCGGCGACGCTAACCTGGCCGGCGACGGTGCGGCGGTTGATAGAGGTAGACTGACCTGGGCGGCCGATGCCGCGTTTCTGAATCATGGCCTACGCTTCGACACTCGAAACCCGCATCGCCAAGAAGGTCACCAGGGCGATCACCGACTACGGCCTCATCGAAGACGGCGATCGCGTCATGGTGGGGCTCTCCGGTGGCAAGGACAGTTGGGCGCTGTTCCAGATCCTCGATGTCCTCCGCAAGCGTGCGCCGATCTCGTTCTCGCTGATCGGCGTCACCGTCGACTCCGGCTACGACGGCTTCCGCCACGACCTCATCACCAGCACCTGCGCCCAGCGCGGGTGGGAGTCCCGGATCATCCACACCGAGATTGGCGAGGTGATGGACGACCTGCTCGACAACCAGGCGACGCCATGCTCGCTCTGTGCGCGCCTCCGGCGAGGCGTGTTGTACCGGCTCGCGGACGACGTCGGCGCGACGAAGATCGCGCTCGGCCATCACCTGGACGACTTCGTCGAGACGCTGCTGCTGAACCTCTTCTTCGCCGGCGCGCTGAAAGCGATGCCGGCCAAGCTCGTCTCCGACGATCGCCGCCACGTGGTGATCCGGCCGCTGGTCGCGGTGACCGAGAGGGAGGCGATGCATTACGCCAAGGAGAGCGAGCTGCCGATCATCGGCTGCTGTTGTCCGGCCTGCGGCGACCTCGGGCTGCAGCGCCAGCGGGTCAAGCGGTTGATCGCGCGAGCTCGAGGTCGAGCACCCAGAGGTGAAGAACTCGATGATCAAGGCGCTCGCCAACGTGGCGCCTCGTCATCTGCTCGATACGCGCCTGAACCCGCCGGCGGAGCTGCGCCGCCACGCCGGGGCGCGGGGCGAGCCGGTGGAGCTTCGCGAACCAGAGGACGCCCCGCACGACGGTGCCGTGCCGTTGCCGCTCGTCCGCCGCTAGTCCTCCAAATGAGGGCGGTGGTCCAACGGGTGCTCTCGGCCGGCGTGAGTGTCGAGCAGCAATCGATAGCGCGGATCGGCGCCGGGCTGCTGGTGTTTGTCGGCGTCGCTCGGAACGACGGTCCCGACGACGTGCAGTACCTGGCCGGCAAGGTTCGCGAGCTGCGGATCTTCCCCGACGCCGACGGCCGGATGAACCGCTCGGTCGTCGACACCGGGGGCGAGGTCCTCGTTGTGTCGCAGTTCACTCTGATCGGTGACTGCCGGAAGGGCCGCCGGCCGGCCTTCGACGATGCCGCGTTGCCGGCGCTCGCGGAGGCTCTGTATCAGGATGTAGTGCGGGTGCTGCGCGAATCGGGCCTCACCGTCGGCACCGGCCAGTTCCAGGCGCACATGACCGTCGATCTCGTCAACGACGGCCCGGTGACCATGCTGCTCGACAGCCGGCGGTTGTTCTGACGTTTCGTTGCCGTCCTTCCAGTCATCCTGTATCGCGTATGCGTATTCGTGTCGGCTTCGTCCTGATCACTCTATTTGCTCTCGCAGCCTCTGCGTCCGCGCAACAGCGCCCGCTGGTGACCGAAGATCCGGAAACGGTCGGTCTCGGCGTCGTGCTGATCGAAGCCGGCGTCGACTACCAGCGCGACTTGGTGTACCCGCTGACCGGCTTGACGGGCAACCTCACGCGTCTGCCGGCCCTGGGGGTCAGCTTCGGGATCGGCGCGACCGCCGAGCTGCAGATCGACGGGGGCGTGTACAACACCCTGGGTGTGACATCCCGTTTTCGCGCGCCGCTGTCGCGCGCGCTGGACTTCACGGGTGATCGCACCGGCGACATCGAAGACATCACCGTCGCGACCAAAATCCGCCTCGCCGAGGAGAAGCCCGGTCAGGTGGCAGTCGGCGTCCGCCTCGCGACCCGGCTGCCGAATGCGTCGAACGAGAGCGGGCTCGGCCTGGATACGACCGACTTCTACGTCTCGCTGCTGATCGGCAAGACGGTGCAGTCGGTACGGATCGTCGGCAACGCGGGCCTGGGATTTCTTGGGGAGGCGACGGACGCCACCAGCCAGAACGACGTGTTCACCTACGGGTTGTCGTTGGCGCGGGCGCTTCCCCGTGGCGTCGAGATCGTTGGTGAGATCAACGGCCGGCTCCACATCCGTCACGAGGCGGCGCCGCCCGGCACCGAGAGCCGTTCGTCGTTCCGGCTCGGCGCCCGCGTGACGCACGGGGCGCTGCGGTTCGACGGCGGCATCATCCGGGGCCTGACGTCCCTGGACTCGAGCTTCGGGCTGATGGGCGGGCTGACCTGGGTGTTCAGCGCGAAGTAGCGCCCGCGCTACGCCGGATCCGTCTGATAGAACGCGTCGACCGCCCGCACCTCGTGCTGGATGCGCTCCGCGTCCCACCCCAGCTCCTCCCCGGCGACGGCGGCGCACGCGGCCACGGCCGCTCCGCCGGGATGCCCCGCCGCTCCCAACGCGGTGCGGCGGATCACGATGTCGGTCAGATGCACCGCCATCTCGTGGCGGATCACGTGGAGCACTTCCGCTCCGGTCGTCGCACAGCTGATGTCCAGCGGCGCCATCGCGTCCGGGACGCGGCTTCATCAGCCGCACGATGTCGGAGGCGCGTTCCGCATACCGCGCGGTCAGGTGGCGGAGCGTCGGAACCGGCACGTCGAGATGCAGCTCGCGAGCCGTCTCGATGGCCAGCGCTTCGTGATCCGCAATGCCGGCACCGGGCAGGGTTGTCGAAGCGGTGCGCGAGGGCCTGACCGCCACCTTGATGCTGCGGGCCACGGCGTCGACGGTTTGCTGCGCGATGCCGCGCGCGGTGGTGTATTTGAGGCCGAGCACCGAGAACGCGGATCGGCCGCGATGCTCGATCACGGAGCCGCCGGTACGGAGGTCCGAACTTCCGGCCGCCGCTGCCGGCACGACGCCGCGGTGAACCAGCGACACCCGCGCTGGCGTCAGCCCGAGAGCCGGAAAGGCGCTGTTTGCGTCGGCGACGAACGCGGCGACTTCGGCACTCGTGACCCGCGCGGCGGACATCGTGCCGGTGACCGGCGTCTGGCTGGTGCCGATCAGCGCGCAGCCCCGCCAGGGGACGAGCGTCAGCATCCGGCCGGCGGCCGATCGCGCCGCCAGCGCGATGTCGCTCGCGGGAACCGTTGTCACCAGGTTCATCGCCTTGAGCATCGGCACCGGCTGCGGATCGCCGAACAGCGCCATCAGCGCCGGGGCATGGGAGCCGGTGGCGTTCACGGTCGCGCGTGCAGTGATCGAGAAGGACTGGCCGCTCAGGATGTCGCGCACTTCCATGCCCACGACACGCGATCCGTCGCGGAGTGCGGCCACGGCTTCGACGTAGTTCGCGAGATCCGCGCCGCGGCGATCGGCGGCCTCCGCGAACGCGAACGTGAGCCGCTCCGCTTCCACCATCTGGTAGTCGTACCACTGCGCCCCTCCGGTCAGCCCGTCGGCGGCAATGCCCGGGAAGAACCGCAGCGTCGCGGCCTTGGAGATCAACCGCGGCGCCGGCAGGTGCAGCTCCGGCTCGAGGCCCTCGTTGCGCCGCCGTCCCAGCCGAGCGTCGAGCGCGAACGCTGCTCGGAGCGCCAGCCGGCTGCGCGTGACCGAGCGATAGGTCCCGATCAGAAAGGGCAGCGGGCGCAAGAGCCAGGGGGCGATGCGGGCGAGCGCGCGCCGTTCGCGGATCGATTCCAGCGCGCGATCGAGCCGGCCGCTCTGCAGCGATCGAAGCCCGCCGTGCGCGGTCTTCTGGAGGTTGAACGAGGTCGCGCCGCCGAAGTCGCCGGCTTCGACCAGCGCCGTGCGGAGGCCCGCGGCTGCTGGCCTCGTACGCGATGGTCAGTCCGGCGATGCCGCCGCCGATCACCAGCACGTCGTACGGGCCGGCGGCGAAGCGCGTGAGGTCGCGGGGACGCATCAGGACGGAGGATTCATTCTATAGTAGGGGGCTGTGTCTGCCCCGGGTGCCGCGACCATCTCCGACGTCCGCGATTACTGGAATCATCACATCCACGATCTCGACATCAGCCGCGCCGCGCCGGGCTCACCGGCGTTCTTCGCCGACCTCGATCAGTATCACTTCGAGAAGCTGCACCACCTGCTGCGGCTCGTGAACTTCGGCGGCTACCGCGGCCAGCGCGTGCTCGACGTGGGCTGCGGGGCGGGCACTGATCTGGTCCGATTCGCGCAGGGCGGCGCGATCGTGAGCGGGGTCGATCTGTCGCCCTCGGCGATCGCCCTGGCCCGCCAGAACTTCGCGCAGCGCGGGCTGAGCGCTGACCTGCACGAGGCGGACGGCGAGCACCTGCCGTATCCGGACGCCACCTTCGATCTGGTCTTCGCGCACGGCGTGGTCCAGTACACGCCGGACAGTGCCGCGCTGATCAACGAGTGCCGCCGCGTGCTCAAGCCGGGCGGCGAGGCGATCTTCCAGGTCTACAACCGCATCTCCTGGCTGAACGCGTTGTCGCACGTCATGAAGGTGCCGCTCGAGCACGAGGACGCGCCGGTGCTGGCCAGGATGTCCGCCGGCGAGTTCAAGGCGCTCCTCACGGGCTTCCGGGAAGTGCGGATCGTGGAAGAGCGGTTCCCGGTGAAGTCACGTCTGCACGGCGGCTGGAAGGGCCTCGCGTTCAACACCTTCTTCGTCGGGACTTTCAACGCCCTGCCGCGGTCGCTGGTGCGCCGCTTCGGCTGGCACCTGCTCGCGTTCTGCCGCACGTGAGACTGATCAAGACCCACGCACTGGGCAACGACTTCCTGCTGGTCCGGGAGTCCGACCTGCCGGCCGGAACCGATCGGCCGGCGCTGACGCGAGCGGTCTGCGCCCGCCATCGTGGTGTCGGTGCCGACGGGCTGATCATCTACACGCCGACGGATCGTGGCGCGACGATGGCGCTGCTCAATGCGGATGGGAGCTACTCGGAGGTGTCCGGCAACGGCGTCCGCTGCCTCGCCGCCTGGATTGCGGCCGGCCAGGACCACTCGCCCGCGGAGATCGTGATCGAGACGGATGCCGGGCCAAAGCGCCTGACGCTCGTCGAGCGGATCGGATCCCGGACGACGTTCCGCGCTCACATGGGCCAGCCGGAACGGATAGCGCGCGTGCCGCTCGACGTCGTCGGCGAGCGGGTCGAGGCGGTCACGCTGCGCGTCGGCAACCCGCAGTGTGTCGTGCTCGGCGAGGTGAGCGAGGCGCGACTCCACACCACCGCCGCGGCGCTTGCGGTCCATCCGAACTTTCCACACGGCACGAACGTCGAACTCGCCGACGTGCTGTCGCCCAGCCGCGTGCGCATCCTCATATGGGAACGCGGCGTGGGACCAACCGAGGCGTCCGGCACCGGCGCCTGCGCAGCCGCGGTCGCCGCGCATCGCTACGGCGGGGCCGCCGCCGACGTAGAGATCGCATCGCCGGGGGGAGTCCAGCGCGTGGAGTGGCTGCAGGATGGGCTGTACCTGACAGGATGGGCTGAGGTCGTCGCGGACGTCACCTGGCTGATTGCCTGATCGACCTTACGGCACACGCGATGCAATCGACAACCCGCAGGGAGGCCTGATCGCCATGTTCCGTTTTCTGTTTCGCTTGCTCGTCCTGCTCATCGTCGCCGGCGCGATCGGCGCGTATATGCTGGGCTGGAGGCCTGGCGGCCCGGTTGCCGCGACCGCAGAGCGGCCGATCGACAAGATCGACAGTGCCAAGGTGAAGGAGGTCGGGTCCGAGCTCGGCGCGAAGGCCTCGGAGGCCGCGTCCGTGGCGCAGACCGCCATCGCCGACGGCAGCATCACTGCGAAGATCAAGGCCAAGCTGGCGCTGGACGATACGGTCAAAGCGCGCGATATCCACGTCGACTACACCAACGGCGTGGTCACGTTGACCGGCACGGTCGCGACCGCGGCGGAGCGCAAGCGCGCGGTCGATCTCGCGCGCGAGACCAACGGCGTCCGTTCCGTCACTGATAAATTGACGATAACCCGTTGACCGGCATGTGGCAGTTGTTGCGCGCCGTGCCGGCCTGGCAGGCGGCAAGCGCTGCCACCTTCTGACCGCGTCTTAGCGGCGGCGCTTGGCCGGGCGGCTTCGCGGCGCCTCATCCATCGCCAGCATTTGCGCGTTCATCCGCGCGACCGAGTCCTTTAACCGCTCCCGTGCATCCAGATACTTTCCGGCCGCCAGCGCGGAGCGTGCCTCTTGCAACGTACGCTGGCCGTCCGTCAGCGTTTGCTGCGCCGCCTTGAGATCGGCGTCCGGCGCCCGTGAGGCGGCGATCTTCGACTGCAGCTGCTGCACCGTCGTCGCGGCGCTGTGGATGTCGACCTCGGCCGAGCTGCGGGACTTCGCCTGTCCCTCGGCCGCCTGGCGGGCTGCATCCTGGGCACGCTGGCTGGCGTCGAGCGCGCGCGAGAGGGCGAGCCGGTAGTCGCGCTGGTTGACCGCGTCATGCGACTGCTGCAGCGCGGTCTGCGCTTCGGCGAATTCGGCGGCGGCGTACTGCTCCGCGCCAGCCGCCCGGGCCGCATCGATGGCGCCCTGGGCTCGATCGATTTCCTTCTGCGGGGGTTCCGAACAGCGTGCAGCGAACAACAGGCAGCAGAGCAGGAGACAGACACGGCGCATCGGCCCGGAAGTATAGCAGGGATGGTGTACGATGAAGGCCGTCGGCGCGCACGATCGCCCTCGCGAGAAACTGCAGCGCGTGGGTGTCGGCGCGCTTGGCGACAACGAGCTGCTCGCGGTGGTGCTCGGGCACGGTCGCGCGAATGCGAGCGCGCTGGATCTCGCCAACGCGGTGCTGGCGGCGACCGGCGGGCTCGATCGGCTGGCCCGGGCGCGGCACGACGAGCTTCAGGGGATTGCCGGCATTGGCGCCGCGAGGGCCGGGCAGATCGTCGCGGCGGTGGAGTTGGGCCGCCGGACGTTGACGCAGGCCGTTCGCGAGCGGGTGCAGGTCACGTCGCCGCGTGTGGTGGCCGAGTTCCTGCTGCCGCAATACGGCAGCCGCAGCGTCGAGCATTTCGGGGTCGTGCTCCTCGATACCAAGCGGCGCGTCCTGCGGACGACCCTCGTGACCGTCGGCACCCTCGACGCGAGCATCGTGCACCCGCGCGAGATCTTCCGGGAAGCCGCCAGCGCCGGGGCCGCGGCGCTCGTGCTGTTCCACAATCATCCGTCGGGCGATCCGGAGCCGAGCGAGGATGACGTGCTGCTCACCCGCCGCCTGGTCGCGGCCGGCGTGTTGATGGGCATCGACGTGGTCGATCACGTGATCTTGGCGGACGCGCGCTATTGCAGCATGCGCGAAAAGGGGTTCGTGTAGTTGGCACAGACGGCGTACTTCGATTGCTTCTCCGGAGCGTCCGGAGACATGGTGCTGGGCGCGCTGATCGATCTCGGGCTCCCCCTGCCCGAGCTGCGCGCCGCGCTGGGCAGCCTGGCCATCGAGTATGGGGAAATCGCCGCCGAGCGGGTGCTTCGCGCCGGCGTGTCGGCGACCAAGTTCCGCGCGACGGCTGACGCGGCAGGCGGCGGACTGCATGACTCCGACCACGCCTACGCGCAAGATCACGCCGACCATCACCCGCATCCACACAGCCATCCGCATTCGCCACGGGACGTCCGCCGGACCGGCGTGGCGGCCACGGGCCTCGATGAGCACCCCCACCACACGCTCGCCGAGATCCGCTCCGCGATCGGGCGGTCGGCTCTGTCGGCGGCGGGGAAGGATCGCGCGATCCACCTGTTCGAGCGGCTGGCCGAAGCGGAGTCCGCCATCCACGACGTGCCGCTCGACCGTATCCATCTCCACGAAGTCGGCGCCCTCGACTCGATCATCGACATCGTCGGCGCGGTGCACGGAATGGAGTGGCTCGGCGTCGACGACGTGGTGGTGTCGCCGTTGAATGTGGGAAGCGGTACGGTCCACTGCGCCCATGGGGTGTTCCCGGTACCCGCACCAGCAACCGTGCGGATCCTCGCCGGCGCGCCGATCTATGCGGGTGCCATTCAGGCGGAGCTGGTGACGCCAACCGGGGCGTTGCTGATGACCGGCTATGCGAAGCGGTTCGGCCCGCTGCCGGCGATGCGCGTCGACCGAATCGGCTACGGCGCCGGGGCCAAGGACTTCACCCTGCATCCGAACGTGCTCCGAGTGCTGGTGGGAACGACCGACGCGGCCGCGGCGTCTGAGACGATCGTTGCGCTCGAGTGCGAGATCGACGACATGAACCCGCAGCTGTTCGGCCCCCTCATGGATCGGCTCTACGACGCCGGCGCGCTCGACGTGTTCTACGCGCCGGTGCAGATGAAAAAGAATCGTCCGGGCACGCTCGTCACGGTCCTGGCCGAACCGGCGAGGCGCGAGGCGCTGGCGTCGGTCCTGTTCCTGGAGTCCACGACCATCGGCGTTCGCTACCGCGAGATGCAGCGGGAGCGGCTCGAGCGCGAGCTGCGGACGGTTGAGACGCCGGTCGGGCCGATCCGGTTCAAGGTGGCGACGCGCGATGGCCGGGTGCTCAACGCGGCGCCGGAGTTCGAGGATGTGGCGAAGGCCGCGGCGGCGTCCGCGGTCCCGATCAAGGACGTCCAGGCTCTTGCCGTAAGAGCCTGGCTCGAGGCGCGCGAGCGGCAGGGTGAGCACTGAGCATGGCCCGGTTCTATCTCACGACGGCGATCGATTACGCCAACAGCCGGCCGCACCTCGGCACCGCTTACGAGAAGATTGCCGCGGACGTCATCGCCCGCTACAAGCGGCTCGCCGGGTTCGATACCCACTTCGTGATGGGCAACGACGAGCACTCGCAGAACGTCTTCAAGAAGGCGCGCGAGCTCGGCGAGGATCCGCTGGCCTACTGCGATCGGATGGCCGGGGAGTTCCTGCAGGTGTGGCGCCGTCTCGACCTGTCGTTCGACGACTTCATCCGCACCACCGAACCGCGGCATCGCGCCGGCGTGCACGAACTGGTGCGCCGGATGACGGCCGCCGGCGACATCTACGACGGGTTTTATGAGGGCTGGTACTGCGTTTCGTGCGAGGCCTTCAAGCAGGAAAAGGATCTCGTCGACGGGCTGTGCCCGATTCACCGGACCAAACCTGACTGGATCAAGGAGAAGAACTACTTCTTCCGCCTGTCGAAGTACACCGAGCCGCTGGCCCGCCACTTCGCCAGTCAGCCCGATTTCCTCATCCCGGATATCCGCCGTAACGAAATCCTGCGCCTGATCGAGGGCGGGCTCGACGACATCTCCGTGAGCCGCGCCGGACAGTCGTGGGGTATCCCGATGCCCGACGATCCCGGGAGCGTGATCTACGTGTGGGTCGACGCGTTGATCAACTACCTGACCGCGGTGGGCTTCGGGACGGATCCGGCGCTGACCGCGAAGTGGTGGCCGGCCGACCTGCACGTCATCGGGAAGGACATCACCCGATTCCACGCCGTGATCTGGCCGGCGATGCTGATGAGCGCCGGTGTCGCGGTCCCGCGGCAGATCTTCGGCCACGGCTGGGTGCATCTGAAGGGCGAGAAGATGAGCAAGTCCCTCGGGACGGCTGTCGACCCGCTCGAGGTGGTGGATCGCTTCGGCCCCGATCCGCTGCGGTTGTACCTGGTGAAGGAGATCGCCTTCGGGTCGGACGGCGACTTCAGCTGGGAGCGGTACGAAGACCGCTACAACGTCGACCTCGCCAACAATCTCGGCAATCTCGTCAGCCGGGTGATCGCCATGGCCGAGCGCTATCGCAGCCTGCGTTTGAAGCCGGCGGGTCGCGGAGGCCCGTTGATCGGCGCCGCAGCGAGCGCGGTGGCGGACTATATGACGGCGATGGACGCTTTCGCCCTGAGCGATGCGGTGGCGGCGGTCTTCAGGCTGGTCGATGCGGCCAACGGCTACATCGCCAGCACGGAACCGTGGGCCCTGGCCCGCAACCCTGAACAGGCCGAGGCCTTGTCGGAGGTCCTGTTCGATGCGGCGGAAGCGATCCGGATCGCCGCGGTGCTGCTGCTGCCGGTCATGCCAGGGTCGGCCGCCGAGGTGCTGCGGCGCATCGGCGAGACGAAGGTGGCGACGGACCTCCGGCTGACCGATGCGCACTGGCGTGCGGACGACGAACGCGTGCTGGTGAAGGGGGATGCCTTATGGCCGCGCGTTGACGCGGCGGGCACCACCTCCAAGCCAGTCGACACTCACTCGCGACAGAAGAGGAGCATACAGGTGGACGAGATCAATCAGCCGTCCGGCGCCGCGGCGCCGGGCCCTTCCGCTTCCGCTGCGGCGACATCGCCGGCGGCGGCCCCGGCCGCGCCGATCGCGGCGACGGTTCCGACGACAGCGGCCGGGCCGGAGCGGATTTCGATCGACGATTTCATGAAAGTCGATCTCCGGGTCGCAAAGGTGCTGGCGGCCGAGAAGGTGCCGAACTCGCGCAAGCTGGTCAAGCTGTCGGTCGACGTCGGGACCGAGCAGCGAACACTCGTCGCCGGCATCGCCGAGGCCTACGAGCCTGACGCCCTCGTCGGCCGCACCATCGTCATCGTCTTCAACCTGAAGCCGGCGAAGCTGATGGGCATCGAGTCCAACGGCATGGTGCTGGCCGGAAGCCCCGAGGGTGGGAAACCGACGCTGGTCGGCTTTGATCAGGACGTCCCGCCCGGCTCGCGCGTCCGATAATCGCCAAATGATCGACAGCCACTGCCATCTCGCGGATCCGGCGTTCGCGCCGGATCTGTCCGACGTCATCGAGCGCGCCAGGACGGCGGGGGTTCAACGCGCGATGTGCATCCTGGCCGCGGGCGATAGCGAGGAGTCGGCCGCTGCCGGCCGCGTCCGCGAGTTGTGGCCAGGCGTGCGGATGGCGGTCGGCGTCCACCCGCACCAGGCTGGCACCGTCACGGGCCGAGCCGACGAAGCCGCGGAGCTGGTGAAGCACGCAATTGTCGCGGAGCGCGCCGATGCGTTGGGCGAGATCGGGCTCGATTACCACTACGACTTCTCGCCGCCCAACATCCAGCAGGGCGTTTTCAGCGCGCAGGTCACCATCGCGAAGGCGCTCGGGCTGCCGATCGTGATCCATACCCGCGAAGCGGCGCAGGATACCTTCGCGGTCCTGAAACGGGTCGGCAAGGGGAGCGTGCGCGGCATCTTCCACTGCTTCACCGGGGACGTGGCCATGGCCAGGACCGCGCTCGACCTCGGGTTCCACATCAGCATCTCCGGGATCGTGACGTTTCCGAATGCCGCCGACATCCGCGAGGTCGCGGCGTTCGTGCCGGCCGATCGGCTGCTCATCGAAACCGACTCGCCCTACCTTGCGCCGGCGCCGACCCGCGGCAAGCGCAACGAGCCGGCCTTCGTCTCCCGCGTGCTCGAGGTGGTCGCCGGCCTGCGGCGGACCGGCGAGGGCCCGCTGGGCGAGCAACTGGTTCGGAACTTCGATGCCCTGCTGGGCCCAACTGTTACGCAGAACAAGGCTTAGCGCGTTGACACTCCGCTCGCAAAACCAGTATCGTGGGCGGAACTCCATCCCTACGGCATCCATTTGAGCGACACTGCCCAGAAGTCCCCGGCCGCTGCTGACCTCGTATCGATCTTCGAGCCGATTCGCGAGGATCTCGAGGCCGTCGAAGCGGAGTTCGCCCGCCACATCCAGTCACGCGTCGCGTTGATTCCGGAGATGGGGCGCTACATCCAGAAGAGCGGCGGTAAGCGGGTGCGGCCGGCGGTGCTCCTGATGGCCGCCCGCCTCAGCGGCTACACCGGCGATCGCGCGGTGTTGAACGCCTCGGTGGTGGAGTTCATCCACACCGCGACGCTGGTGCACGACGACATCATCGATCAGGCCGATCTCCGGCGCGGCCGCTTGGCCGTGCATTCCCGGTGGGGCAACGACATCACCGTCCTCCTCGGCGACTATCTCTACATCAAGTCGATGGGGATGGCGCTGACGCAGGATTCGCTCGACGTCATCCGCCTGCTCTGCGACGTGACGCTGCGGATGATCGAAGGGGAGCTCTACCAGCTCACCAAGGCCGGCGACGTGGACATCACCGAGGACGAGCACTTCGAGATCATCCGCCGCAAGACGGCGTTCCTGTTCGGCGGCTGTGCCCAGATCGGCGGAATGCTGGGCGGCGTCAACCCGGAACAGGAAACCGCCCTCCGCGATTACGGCTTCAACCTTGGCGTCGCGTTCCAGCTGGTCGACGATCTCCTGGACTACACCGCCGATGCGGCCTCGCTCGGCAAGCCGGTCGGCGGCGACCTGCGCGAAGGCAAGGTGACGTTGCCGATCATCTTCCTCTTGCGTCGTGGCGGGGAGGCGGCCGACAGCCTGATACGCGGCGTCGTGCGCGACCGGGCCGTTACCACCGAGCAGTGGCGCGAGATCCTCCGTCTGATGCGCGAGCATCGCACCACGGAGCTCGCCTACGACCGGGCCGTCGAGTACGCCTCTCGAGCCAAGGACAGCCTGTCCGCCTTTCCGCCCGGGCGCGAGCGCGAGGCACTGGCCGCCCTGACCGACTACGTGCTCGCGCGCGATCGCTAGTCGCGCCACGGTCCCTTGAATGCGGACCTTCCCGCTACTTCTTCTCGCGATGCGCCGCCACGCGGTCCTACCCGGCCAGCGCCAGCGTGCCATCGTCATCTCGCAGCGTTCGAATTCAGTCGCCTGATATGGATCCCGCCGACCGCATCGATCAGCTCCGCGCCGAGATCCGCCACCACGAGGATCGCTACTACATCGACAACGATCCGGAGATCACGGACGACGCGTTCGATGCGCTGGTGAAGGAGCTGGAGGCGCTCGAGGCGGAGCACCCGGACCTGGTGACCGCGGACTCGCCGACGCAGCGCGTCGGCGGACGGGCGGTCGAGGGTTTCGCGACCGCCGAGCATCTGCAGCCGATGCTCAGCCTCGACAACGCCTACACCGAAGACGAACTGCGCGCGTTCGACGAGCGCGTGCGCCGCGGGATCGGCGTGACCGACGATGCGCCGGTGGACTACGTGGCGGAGCTGAAGATCGACGGCCTGAGCATCGCGCTCACGTATGTCGAGCGCGTCCTGGTCCGCGGCGTGACCCGCGGCGACGGCATCCGCGGCGAGGACGTCACCGCCAACGTGCGCGTCATCCCGTCGCTGCCGCTGGTTCTGCACGGCGGTCCGGCTGGAACGATCGAAGTTCGCGGGGAGATCTACCTGCCGAGAGAGTCGTTCGAGCGCACGAACCGCGAGCGTGAGGACGCCGAGGAACCGCCCTTCGCGAATCCACGCAACGCCGCCGCCGGCACGATGCGGATGCTGGACCCGTCGGTGGTCAAGCGCCGGGGCCTGCGAGCCTTCGTGTATCAACTCGTGGCCGCGGGTGAGCGCGATCGTGCGCGCCACTCAGAGACGTTGACCGCGCTGCGGCAGTGGCGGCTGCCGGTTCAACCCGATTGGAAGCGGTGCGCAGGTATCGAGGCGCTCCTCGGGTTCTGTCACGAGTGGCAGGACAAGCGCGCGAAGTTGCCCTTCGACACCGACGGCGTGGTGATCAAGGTTGACGACCTGGCGCTGCGCGAGCGGCTCGGCGCCACGGCCAAGTTCCCGCGCTGGGCGCTGGCCTTCAAGTTTCCCGCCCAGCAGAAGGACACGCTGCTGCGGGCAATCGAGGTCAACGTCGGCCGGACCGGGGCGGTCACGCCGTATGCCGTGCTGGAGCCGGTCGTCCTGGCCGGCTCGACCATCTCGATGGCCACGCTCCACAACGCCGAGGACGTGGCGCGCAAGGACCTGCGCGCCGGTGATCGCGTGCTGATCGAGAAGGCCGGCGATGTCATCCCGAAGGTGGTCAAGCGGGTCGGCGATCATCCACCGGGCAGCACCGAGTGGACGATGCCGACGGTCTGCCCGATCTGCGCCTCGCATCTCCAGCGCGACGAGGAAGAGGTGGTCTGGCGGTGCCCGAACACGTCGTGCCCGGCACGACTGCGCCGCAGCCTCGAGCACTTCGCCTCCCGCTCGGCGATGAACATCGAAGGGCTCGGCGAGTCGCTCGTCGATCAGTTGCTGGAGCTCGGGCTGGTCAAGGACTTCGCCGACCTCTATCAGCTCGACCCGCGCGTCCTCGAGGAGCTCGTGGTGACGCCGCGCGAGCCGCGATCGGAACGGGCGCGCCCGCGCAAGCTGGGGAAGGTCGGCCGCAACGTCGCGGCCCAGATCGATCGCAGCCGCGCCAACGACCTCTCGCGCCTGATTTATGCCCTGGGGATCCGGCACATCGGGGAGAAGGCGGCGGCGACGCTGGCGCGCTCGTTCCGGACGATGGATCGGCTGCTCGACGCGCCCATCGAGATGCTCCAGACCGTCCCCGAGATCGGCCCGGTGGTGGCCGCATCCGTGCGCGCGTTCGCCGACGAGCCGCACAACCGCGCGCTGATTGCCAAGCTCCACGCGGCCGGCGTGAACATGGAGAGTCAGGCCGCAGCCGTCGATGACGGGCCGAGGCCGCTGGCGGGGCAGGTGTTCGTGCTGACCGGCACCCTGGCAAGCATGACACGCGAGGCCGCGCAGGCGGCGATCGAGGCGCTGGGAGCCAAGGTGACCGGTTCGGTCAGCCGGAAGACAACCGCGGTGATTGCCGGTGACGAAGCCGGCAGCAAGCTCGAAAAGGCCCGGACCCTGGGCATTCCGGTCTGGAGCGAAGCGGATTTTCAGGCGCGTATAATTGGAATCTCGAGTGAGCCGGACCGCCAGTGAGGGGCGAAGTCTCTCGGCGCCCCGGACCATCGGCTACCGACTGGTGCCTGACTGATACCCGTGTCGCGCCGCTTCACCTTCATCACGCTCGTGCTGTCGTCCGCGCTGACGTTCCTGGTCGGGCTGATCCTGGCCGGCGAGTGGACGCCGACGCCGGTCGTGTCGAGCGCGACCAGCAAGCCGCGCCGGAACGAGCGCGGGCTATCCGCCGAGCCGCCCGCGGCCGCAGCCTTCGTGAATTTCGCCGACGTCAGCGAGCGCATCAACGCGGCGGTCGTCAACATCGATGCGTCGGCCAATGCCGCGGCCCGCAGTGCGGTCCGTCCGGGACGACCCGGGGCCGACGATCCCGCCGAGGGGCCGCCACGCGACCTCGATTCGCCTCGGCCCGGCTCGGGCAGCGGATTCCTGATCGACAAGGCCGGCTACATCCTGACCAACAATCACGTCATCGAGGCGGCGCAGCGGATCACGGTGACCCTCGCTGACGGCCGCAGCTTCAAGGCGAGCGTGGTCGGCGCGGACGCGGCCATCGACATCGCGCTGCTGCGCATCGAGGGTGCGTCCGACTTGCCGGAGGCGCCGCTGGGCAACTCCGATCAACTGCGTGTCGGGGAATGGGTCTGCGCCATTGGCAATCCGCTCGGCTACGTCCACTCGGTGACCGTCGGGGTCGTCAGCTTCGTCGGGCGCAAGCTGTACGATCCAAGCCTCGACAACTACATCCAGACCGACGCCGCGATCAACTTCGGCAATAGCGGCGGCCCGTTGATCAACACCCGCGGTGAAGTGGTCGGGATCAACGCCGCGGTGAGCCCGCGCACCAGCAGCATCGGCTTTGCCGTCCCGATCAATCAGGCGGTCGCCGTACTGCCGCAGTTGAAGAGTACCGGCCGGGTGGCGCGCGGCTTCATCGGCGTGACCCTCACCGACGTCACGCCGGCCCTCCAGCGGGCTCTCGGTCTGACTGTCTCGCGGGGCGCGGTGGTACAGGACATCAGCGTGAACTCGCCGGCCGAGCGCGCCGACCTGCGTCCGTACGACGTCGTGATCGACGTCGACGGCCATCCGGTCGAGTCGAACGAGGAGCTGATTCACGAGATCGCCGCCCGCGCGCCGGGCACTGTCGCCAGGCTGTCGATCCTCCGGGACGGACGCCACCAGCTGCTGATGGTCAAGCTGGCCGAGCGGCCGCGGCGCGGCGAGGAATTCGGCGGCGTCGCGCCACCGCCTGACGGGGGCACGCCCCGGCCGGCGGACGCGTCACTTCGCTCGCCGCTCGGGATTACCGTGCGCGAGCTCGATCGCACCTTTCTCGGCCGCGTCGAGGTGCCGGAGCAGGTCAAAGGGGTGGTGATCCGCGCCGTCGATCAGGCAGGGCCGTCCTATGCGGTGCTGCGGCGCGGCCTGGTGATCATGGAAATCAACCGGCGCGAGACGGCGAGCCTCGCGGCATACGAGAAGATCGTCACCGCGGCCCGGCCCGGCGACGTCATGGCGATTTACTTTTACGATCCGACCCAGGGGCAGCGCAGCCTCGTGACGGTCACGGTCGAGTGAGCGGCCCACGCCCAATGAAAGCACGCATCCTGGTCGTAGACGACGAGGCGGAGATCCGCCGATCGGTGCGGATGATCCTGGAGTACGAAGGCTACGAGGTGCTGGAAGCCTCCAGCGGCCCCGACGCCATCGCCCTGGTCGAGCGCGAGGCGCCGGACCTGGTGTTCCTGGACATCAAGATGCCGGGCATGGACGGCCTCGACGCCTTGCAGCGGATCCGCGCCAGCAACGATGCGCTGCCGGTGGTGATCATTTCGGGCCACGGCACCGTCAGCACCGCCGTCGAGGCGACCAAGGCCGGTGCCTTCGACTTCATCGAGAAGCCGCTGACCACCGAGCGGGTGCTGGTCACCATCCGCAACGCGCTCGACCGGACCCGGCTGGCCGACGAGAACCGATCGTTGAAGCGCGCCGTCGAAGTGCGCCATCAGATGGTCGGCGAGAGTCCGGCGCTGCGGCACGTGTGGGACGCGATCAAGCGCGCCTCCCCGACCAACGCCACCGTGTTGCTGCTCGGGGAGAGCGGCGCCGGCAAAGAGCTGGTCGCGCGTTCGATCCATCGCAACAGCCTGCGCAGTCGCGAGCGCTTCGTCCAGGTGAACTGCGCGGCGATCCCCGAGGAGCTGATCGAGTCGGAGCTGTTCGGCCACGAGAAGGGCTCGTTCACCGGCGCGACGGAAAAGCAGATCGGCAAGTTCGAACAGGCCGATCGCGGCACGATCTTCCTGGACGAAGTGGGCGACATGAGCCCGAAGACCCAGGCCAAGGTGCTGCGCGTCCTCCAGGAGGGGGAGGTCGAGCGGCTCGGCTCGGCGCGGACGATCAAGGTCGACGTGCGGGTGATCGCCGCGACCAACAAGGATCTCGAAGCAGAGATCGAGAAGGGGACCTTCCGCGAGGATCTGTACTTCCGCCTCAGCGTGATTCCGATTCGGGTCCCGCCGCTGCGCGATCGCCGCGAGGATGTCCCGGCGCTGGTGCGGCACTTTGCCGATCTGTTCAGCCGCGACAACAACCGGCGGCCGCAGCGCTTCACGCCGGCGGCGCTCGAGTACATGCAGCGGGCGCGCTGGAAGGGCAACGTCCGCGAGCTGAAGAACACGGTCGAGCGCCTGATCATCATGACTCCAGGCGAGGTCGTCGACGTCGATGACCTCCGCGACATCGTCCGCATCGAGGCGAAGGCGGCGGGCGGGAGCGATGGCGAGAAGGGCACCCTGCGCGAGTTCAAGGAGACGTCGGAGCGGGCGTTCCTCGTCGGCAAGCTGCGCGAGAACGGCTGGAACATCTCGAAGACGGCGGAGGTGATCGGCACGCCGCGCAGCAATCTGTACAAGAAGCTCGAACAGTACGGCATCACCCAGGAAACCGACGGATAATAGATCTCCGCCGCAGGACGCCAGACGATCGCCGCTGGTCTTCGCGCGCTTCTGGCGCGCTTCAGCCCGCAAGGGCGAAGAGCAGGGGAGGAAAGTCCGAACTCCGCAGGGCAGTGCGCCGGGTAACGCCCGGTCAGGGCAACCTGAAGGAAAGTGGCACAGAAAATATACCGCCCGACTTCGCGCTCCGCGCTTCGTCGGGCAGGCCCGCAAGGTCTGTCCGCTGCAGCCGGGTGATACGGGGCAGGCTCGAAGGGGCTTGCCCGCCGTAGCTCGCCGCCCGCCGCAAGGCTCGGCGAGCGGAGGAGGGTAAGGGTGAAAAGGTGCGGTAAGAGCGCACCGCGCCTGTGGCAACACGGGTGGCAGGCAAAACCCCGCACGGAGCAAGGCCAAATAGGGAAGCGTTGACGGCTTGGGTGGGCAACCGCCCGGGCACGTCAGGGGGACGGCCCGTTCCCGGCTTCCGGGTAGGCTGCTCGATCCCGCCAGAGATGGCGGGGCTAGAGGAATGATCGTCACCCGCCGAAGCCCGTAAGGGCGGAGGTGGGGACAGAATTCGGCTTACGGCTTCCTGCGGCGGTCTTCCGGACCGCCGCCCCCATCACGGGTCAAGTCAGGCGCGGAACCGCCGATTGACCGTCTGTTAGAATTTCCAGAGACTCAGCATCGCGAAGGCGGTTCATGGCCCAGTTCCTGGTCACGGGTGGCGCAGGTTTCATCGGTTCGCATCTGGCGGAAGAACTCGTACGGCGCGGTCACCAGGTCCGGGTGGCTGACGCGCTGACCACCGGCAAGCGCTCGAACCTGGATCACGTGCCGGACGTGGAGTTTCTCGAGGGAGACCTGGCCGACCTGACGTTCGCCCAGCGCGTCGTCCAGGGGATGGAGTTCGTCCTGCACCAGGCGGCGATCCCGTCGGTGCCCAAGTCCGTCGCCGATCCGCTGACCTCGCATCGGTCCAACGTCGACGGCACGCTTGAACCTGCTCCTCGCCGCCCGTGACGCCGGCGTTCGCCGCCTCGTCTTCGCCGCCTCGTCGTCCGCGTACGGCGAGACGTCCGAACTGCCCAAGCACGAGAACATGCCGTCGGATCCGCTCTCGCCCTACGCGCTCCAGAAGGTGGTGGGCGAGATGTACCTGCGGATGTTCACCCGGCTCTACGGCCTCGAGACCGTCAGCATCCGCTACTTCAACGTCTTCGGCCCGCGCCAGGACCCCTCGTCGCCCTACTCGGGAGTCATCTCGGTGTTTGCGACGGCGCTGCTGGACGGACGGCCGCCGACCATCTACGGCGACGGCGAGCAGACCCGCGACTTCACCTACGTCGCGGATGTCGTGAGCGGCGTGCTGAAGGCCTGCGACGCGCCTGACGCCAGCGGCGAGGTGATCAACGTCGCGACCGGCGGCCGCATCTCGCTCAACCGCTTGTACGACACGATGCGCGCGATCGTCGGCTCGCAGGTGAAGCCGGTGTATGCCGCCCCGCGCGCCGGTGACGTGCGCGATTCGCAAGCCGACATCTCCAAAGCACGGCGTCTCCTCGGTTTCGAGCCGGCCGTGTCGCTCGAGGACGGCCTGCGCCGCACCGTCGAGTGGTACCGGACCAGCCGCAGCGAAGCGGCGATCTAGATCTGCCAACTCCGGTTTCCATACCGGCGCCACTCCGGTTGCCAATCATCGCCGCCATTTTTCCGCGTCGCGTTGACGATCGCTCCGCCCGATCGCCACTGCCGCTGACATCCGCCCACCCCCGGGATTCTGCGGCCGGCACGCGCAGATCGCCATCCACCTGCTAACCGCACCGTCGTCAGCACGTTCTGCGGACATCGCCAGTCGCGGCCGACGTGGCGGACGCCTTGCCTTCTTACCTGCCGGTCCTCGTCCGGCACCGGCAACGTCACTAACGGTGGCCCGACCTCTCATCGTTCAACACGAGCGGTGACCGGCGGGGACCGCGATCAGTTCACGCAGTCGTCATGCCGCAGCGCCGTGAGGTCGGTGGCGGGTGCGGGCAGGAGGATAGTCATGCGTCGTGTCTCGTATGTGCTCGCGTTGATCGTGTTGCTGGCCGGTGTGCGCGCGGGCGCCGCCGGGCCGGCCGTGCAGGCCAAACCCGCGGCGGCCAAGGCGGTGGGCGCACCGGCGGCGCCACTCAACATCAACACCGCAACCGCGGCGCAGCTCGAGGCGCTGCCGGGTATCGGCGCCCGCACCGCCCAGGCGATCGTCGACCAGCGGCAGAAGAGCGGCGGGTTCAAAAAAATCGAGGATTTGATGACGGTCCAAGGCATTGGGGAGAAGAGTTTCCTGAAGCTGAAGCCGATGGTCACCGTCGGCCCCGAGAAGGGCGATAAGGCCGGAGACCGTCAGTAGCGGCACCGGGTGCGCGTCCCGTCGCGCGCGGAGCGCCGCCTCGGCCGCCGCTATGGCGCCAATTCCGAGCCGCTCTCGCGTCCGCTCGCGCGCAAGCCGCCGGGCCCCGTGGCCGGCTGCGCTGCGGGACGTGCACCCGAACGGTGTCAGCGTTCGATCGCCATGAGCACACGCATGTTGCGTACGCCAACGGATCGCGGGTTCACCCTCATCGAACTGCTGTTCGTGGTCGCGCTTGCCGCCACGGTGATGTCGATCGTCGTCCCCACGACAAGGGACGGCGTCGAAGGCCTGCAGGTCGCCAGCGCGGCGCGCTACGTCGCCGCCCGGCTGTCGGACGCCCGCATGCGGGCCGTCGCGCGGTCGACCTGTCTCGGCCTGCGCTTCGTGCCCGTCGGGTCCGACTACCGTTTCACCACCTACGTCGACGGGAACGACAACGGCATTCGCTCGGCCGACATCACGGCCAGCGTCGACGTGCCGTTGAACGATGCGGAGCAACTCGCGGACAAGTTCCCGGCCGTGGTTTTCGGCTTGATGAATGGCTACCCTGATGTCGACGACCAGCCGGCAACCGGCGCTGACGGCGTGCGGATTGGGCGCGCACGCATCGAGACGATGAGCCCTGATGGGACGGCGACGCCGGGAACGTTGTATCTGCACGGCCGGCGGACTCAGTTTGCGGTGCGCGTGCTCGGCGCGACCGGGCGTGTCCGGGTTCTGGAGTACCTGCCGGGGGAGAGGAAATGGACACCGCGTTAGACGATCGCCGCGAGTCGGCGCGCTTCGGATTCCCGCTGCTCGATGACCTCCACATCACCATGCGGCCGGGCAACATCGTTTTCCTGAAGAACCTGGCCGCCGGTGGCGCGCTGGTTCATTCGAAGCGGCCGCTTGTGCCCGGAACACGCGTTCACCTACAAATTGCCGGCGGCACGCACAGGCTCCGGATCGGCGGGCAGATCCTGAGGTGCGGCGTCGCCGCCATCGGCGTGGAAGGAGTGACGTATCTCGGCGCGGTCCGCTTCGACAATCTGTGCGACCTGCCGTGGGAGGAGTGGCTCGGAGCGCGTTAAGAAGCCAGGCGGTGCCTCCTCCTTGGTCCCGATAGCGGCCGCGCTGCGTCGGGCGTAGATAGGGCCAGACCCCGAGGGCTCGCGCCCGGGATGTACGGACGCGGCGCCGCGCCCCGTTCGTCACCGCCGGGAATGAAGGGCTGGTCGCCGGGAGACGACGGGGGGCCGTCGGCAACTCGCCGCGGGGCATTTTGTGCCATCATCGGCAGCGCATTCTTAACGCACTCGCTGCTGCTGGAGGTGGTCAGGTTGAGCATCGTCGGGCGCGGTCTTGTCGAGGGCTGTCTCGAGTCCGGGGAGGTTGCGCGCATCACGGAGGAGGCGCTGGCCGCGCTTCCGGTTGACGGCCGCCGCGTGCTGGTCCTCATCCCGGACGGGACGCGGACCATGCCCATGCCGCTGGTGTTCGAGGCCATCGAGCGGGCGCTCGACCGGCGGGTCAAGGCGCTGGACTTCCTGGTCGCGCTCGGCACCCACATGCCGATGTCCGACGCCCAGCTGACCGCGTTGATCGGCCGGCCGGTAGTTGGCGGGCGTGCTGGCGCGCGGCACATCTTCAATCACCGCTGGGATGATCCCGCGACGTTCGTCCAACTCGGGACGATCCCTGAAGCAGAGATCGTCGAGCTGACTCAGGGGCGGCTGCGGCAGGACGTCCCGGTCGCCCTGAACCGGCTGGTCACGGAGTACGACCACGTGATCATCTGCGGGCCGGTCTTCCCGCACGAGGTGGTCGGCTTCTCGGGCGGCACCAAGTACCTCTATCCCGGCATCGCGGCTCCGGAGATCATCCATTTCACGCACTGGCTCGGTGCCTTGATCACGAGCTACAACGTGATCGGGACGATGGATACGCCGGTGAGGGCGGTGATCAATCGGGCCGCTTCGTTCTTGAAGACTCCGCTGTCGCTCCTGGCTGCCGTCGTCACTCACGACGGGGTCGCGGGGCTGTTCGGCGGTGACGTGCACGCGGCCTGGCGCCAGGCCGCGCTGCTCTCGTCGCGCCGGCACATCGTGTGGGTGGACCGGCCGTTCGACAAGGTCGTCGCGGTGATGCCGGCGATGTACGACGACCTGTGGGTTGCGGCAAAAGGGACCTACAAGTCGGAACCCGCCGTGGCAGACGACGGGGAGGTGGTGATTTATGCGCCGCATGTGGGTGAGGTGAGCCACGTGCACGGCAAGCTGATCGACGAGATCGGCTATCACTGCCGCGACTACTTTCTCGAGCAGTGGGACCGCTTCGGGCACTACCCGGGCGGCATTCTTGCGCATTCGACCCACGTCAAGGGGCTCGGGACGTTCGATGCGGCCACCCGGACTGAAACACCCCGCATCCGCGTGACGCTCGCGACCGGGATCTCCCGCGAGCGCTGCGGTCGCGTCAATCTCGGCTATCTCGATCCCGCGAGCTTGAACCCATCGGAGCTCGAGTCCGGCAATGGAACACTCGTGGTGCCGCGCGCGGGCGAGATGTTGTATCGCGTCGGGCGCGCGCCCGACGCGGCGTGATCCCTCACGACCGCACGATCTTCATGGAGACGACAACGCATGGGTAAGCCCCTGACCATTCCGGCGAACGGCGCTCTGGATTTCCTGGCGCTCGGCGCGCTCGTCCACCGCCTCGACCCGGGTGTCGTGCCGTTCCACAAGGCGCAGACCTGCACGATTCACGTCAGCGGCGGGGAGTACAACACAGCCGCCAACCTGTCCGACTGCTTCCGCGCCAAGGCCGGTGTCGCCACCGCTCTGGTCGACTATCCGATCGGCACCCTGATCGCGGAGCGCGTGCAGGCGATGGGGGTCAAGCCGTTCTACAAGCATTTCGCCCACGATGGTGCCCGCGGCCCGAACATGGCCACCGTGTACAGCGACCGTGGCTACGGTGTGCGTGCGCCGGTCGTGTTCTACAACCGGTCCAACGAAGCCGCGGCGCAGTTGAAGCCCGGCGATTTCGACTGGGACGCGATCTTCGGCGCCGGCGTCCGCTGGTTCCACAGCGGCGGGATCTTTGCGGCGCTGTCAGACACCACCAGCGAGCTCATTCTCGAGGGCATGCAGGTCGCAAAGCGGCACGGTGCGGTGGTGTCTTTCGATCTGAACTACCGAGAGAAGCTGTGGCGGGCCACCGGGGGGCACGGGCGCGCCCTCTCCACGCTCCAGCGGATCGTGGAGCACGTGGACGTGCTCGTTGGCAATGAGGAAGACCTCCAGCAGGGCCTCGGGATCGCGGGGCCCGAAATTGCCGCCAAGTCGAAGCTCGACTCGAGCGCCTTCGTTGCGATGATCGAGCGGGTCGTCGATCGCTATCCGGAGATGAAGGTCGTCGCCACGACCTTGCGCGACGTGCATTCGTCGAACCGGCATAGCTGGGGTGCCGTCGCGTGGATCGACGGTAAGGCCTACGTCGCCCCGGTCTGCGAACTCGACGTCTACGACCGTGTGGGCGGCGGCGACAGCTTCGCCGCCGGGCTCTTCTACGGGCTGATGAACGGCGAGTCGCCGGAAGAATCGGTCAAGCTTGGCTGGGCCCACGGCGCGCTGGCCACCACGTTCCCGGGCGATACGACAATGGCGACGCTGGAACAGGTGCGGGCGTTGGCAAAGGGAGGGTCGGCGCGGATTCAGCGGTGACCCGGCCTCGCGTTGATGGTCGCGGTTGTCGACCTGACTCCTAGACACAAGCAGCGGCTCCGTGTGTATGGAGCCGCGCCAACGCAACTGTCTGCCCGTGCCTGATAACGCGTCGACGGCGCCCGTGCAGGTCGGCGCGTCACCGGTTGCGCGGGCCTCGCGCCGTTCCGACCGCCGACACCGGGACCAATTGAAGCGCGAACGCGGGCGACAGCGAGCCGGTCGTCGCGAGCGTCGTCCGCGAGGACGATCGCACGGCCGCACGCGCGGTTCGCAACGCGGCGAAGAACGGTTACTCGCTACACCACGGCGGCGGTCGACGCGCGGAGGTCATTGGCGGTTTGCTTCTTCCAACCCGCCGGGTGTCCCCAGGACGAGAACGGTACGGCCGCTGCATCGAGGGTAGAACTGCGCGGCGTAGCCACAGGCAGGCCACGTGGTGCAGTGCAGCATCCACAAAAGTCGAGTGTCTCGCCAGTCTTCTCACTCCGAAAACACAGCGCCGCGGTTGGCTTCAGAGCAGACGGGAACCACGGACCCGTCGCGGGTAACATGTTCCCGCCCTCTGTAGCCTTGGACCGAGCGTGCTCTGGGTATTGAGTTCCCGTGCTTACCAGCCTGGAGCAGGCTTCCCCGAACGACATCCTGCCCAATCGTCGAAACGCTGAGCAAATCGTCGCGACTGTGATCTCACACCGTTGGCATCGCCCTTGGTAAGGCCGGGTGTCGAGAGGTCGGAGGGAGGGGGTCACACGAATGGGTGAAGTCCTGTACGCCCCTGTTACTTCGAGAAAGGCGCAGGGGCGCGGAGCTGACCGCCGGCGGGGAGCGCCGGCGCTATTGCAGTCGGTCATCAGCGCCCTGGCCACGGGCCCCGGGTCGCTGTCGATGCGGCAGCGGTTCGAGCACGAGTTGAAGGGCATGGTCCGGGCTCGGACGGTCGCGCTCTACGACGGCCCGTCCGTCGGGCCGTCGGCCCTGGGGGCGACATCGTTCGAGGTGCCGGGCCTCACGCCGGGCCGCGGGGCGCGGATCGACGTGACCTTCGAGCCGGGGCGGACACTCGACGGCTGGACCTGTGAGCTGCTCGATGCGGCGACGCATGTCGCCGCGCTGGTCCTGGAGTTGGAGCGGGCGAGCGGCCGGCCGCCGCAGTTCGCGCGCATCCGCCGCGACGACGTTGCGCCGATTGTCGGCTCGAGCCGGGCGATGCGCGACGTGCGCGAGCGGATCGAGCGGCTGGCCCCGACGCCGTACATCGTCCTCGTGGAAGGCGAATCGGGCACCGGTAAGGAGCTGGTCGCACGGCAGCTCCACGATCTGAGTGGCCGACGCAAGGGGCCGTTCGTCGCGGTGAACTGCGCCGCGATCGTCGAAACGCTGCTCGAAGCGGAGCTGTTCGGGATCGAGGATCGCACGGCGACCGGCGTGCGCGGCCGCCGCGGCAAGTTCGAGCACGCGCACGAGGGCACGCTGTTCCTCGACGAGGTGTCGGACCTCTCGCCGGCGGCGCAGGCGAAGCTGCTGCGCGCGATCCAGGACCTTGCAGTGGAACGCGTGGGCGGCACCGGCGCCAAACCCGTCGACATCCGCATCATCGTCGCTACCAACAAACCATTGGCGGCGCTGGTGCAGCAGGGCCAGTTCCGGCTCGATCTGTACTACCGGTTGGGCGGCGTCGAAATCGAGGTGCCGCCATTGCGGGCCCGGCGCGAAGACATCGCCGAGCTCGCGCGCCACTTTCTCCGGCGGCAGCACGGCGTGCGGCCGCTGGAGCTCTCGGCGGCGGCATCCGACGTGTTGACGGCGTATCACTGGCCGGGCAACGTGCGGGAGCTGGAGCGCGTCATCGAACGGGCCGTCGCATTCGCCGCGTCCGACCTCATCGAGCCGGATGACCTGCCGCCGGCCCTGCTCGGCGGCTATGCTGACGTCCTGATCCCCTCATTTCGTGCCGGCGAGACGATGAGGGCGTGGGGGAGCCGGTACGCGCGGCTCGTGATGAAGCGCTGCGAGAACAACAAGCGGCGCGCCTGCCGCGAGCTCGGCATCTCCTATCACACCCTCAATGCCTATCTGCGCTTCCAGCCCGGTGTGGACGAGGACCCGATCTCCGACGCAGGCGAGGCGGACTCCGCTGCGGACGCCTGAGGGACATCGCTGACAGCCGCCCCGTCTACAGCTTCAGCCGCAGTGTCCAGCGGCGCGACGGATCGGCGTCGCAGTTGAACTGCAAGGCCGTGACGTTGTTGTCGGTGCTGATGCCGCCGGCAATCGTCAGGCATTTGTTGGTTGGACGTTGCGGATCTGGTAGACGCCCGCGCCGGTCACGTCGACCACCCCCCATGTCCGGGACGGATGGGTGTCGCACTCGAACTGGAGTGCCGTGACGTTGTTGTCGGTGCTCACCCCGCCGGCGATGGTGAGGCACTTGCGGGTCTGCACGTTGACGATCTGAAACACGTCGGCGCCACCAGCCGGCGTCAACACCCATCGGCGTGACGGGTCACTGTCGCAGTCGAACTGCACCGCCTCGACATTGTTGGCCGTGCTGACGCCGCCCGCGATGGTCAGGCACTTCGTCGTCTTGGTGTTGATGATCAGCAGTTCACTCGAGCCGGCGCCAGACGACGAAGCGATGAGCGGATGGTTGACGACCGCAAGGCTCGCGGCCGCGGCCGTCGCACTGACGAGGACGGCCTGGCGAACGATCGAGTGGATGGTCACGAGCGTCCCCCTGCAGCGATGGTTCACTAAGGCCAGGTGGTGGCCGCGCCACCAACCTGGGTGCCGCGGTGTGCGGCGCGGCACCAGTCGGCGGCGCCTGGCTCCCGGCTCTGGGCGCCCTGATGTCCCGCACTGGAGAAACGCCGCGAGGCGGCGTTCTGAACACCGATTCGGCGGCCCGCCCGTTCTTGACCCATCCGCGGGCGCATAGTACCGTTGTCGAGATACGCCCGCACCCGCAGGCGCGCCCGTGCGCAGCGGCGCGGCACCCTTGTCACGACGGCGGATCCCGCAGGTGGCCGGCAGCAGCGTGCTGGCCGATCGCTGATCGACACGATGGCCCAAGCGCCCACCGGCTCGCTCAAAAAGACGCCGCTCCACGCCCGACACCGCTCGCTTGGGGCTCGCATGGTCGAGTTCAGCGGGTGGGATATGCCGGTCGAGTACAGCGGCATCAGCGAGGAGCACCTGGCGGTGCGCACCCGCGCCGGGGTGTTCGACGTCAGCCACATGGGGGAGATCGAGATTGCCGGCAAGGATGCGCTTGCCGCGGTCCAGCAGATCACCTCGAACGACGCCTCCAGACTCGCGGACGGTCAGGCGCAGTACTCGGCGCTCACCACGCCGGAAGGCACGTTTGTCGACGATGTGCTGACATACCGGTTGAACGGCGAGCATTTCATGCTGGTCGTGAACGCCTCGAACATCATCAAGGACTTCACCTGGATTGCGGCCCGGGTCGGCGCGGCCGGCGATGCCGTCGCGGTCAACACCAGTTCCCGCTACGCGCTGATCGCGATTCAGGGCCCCGCGGCGCGCGACGTGCTCCAGCCGTTGACCGCGGTCTCGCTCGGTGCCATCAAGTACTACTGGTTCACCACTGGCGAGGTGGCCAATGTCCGTGCCACGGTGTCACGCACCGGCTACACCGGCGAGGACGGCTACGAGATCTTCGTGCCGCCGGCCCAGGCCGAGCGGGTGTGGGACGCGATCCTGCGCTCGGGCGCGTCCGCCGGCGTCGTGCCTGCCGGTCTCGGGGCGCGCGACACGTTGCGTCTCGAAGCCGGCATGCGTCTCTACGGCAACGACATGGACGAGACGACCACCGTGCTCGAGGCCGATCTCGGCTGGATCGTCGGCTGGAAGAAGGGCGACTTCGCGGGAGCCGAGGTCCTGCGCCGGCAGAAGCAGGACGGGGTCACCCGCAAGCTGGTCGGGTTCGAAGTGCTGGATCGTGGGATCGCGCGCCACGGTCACGACGTCTACGTCAATGGGGCGAAAGCCGGAGTCGTCACCAGCGGCACGCAGACGCCGTATTTGAAGAAGGCGATCGGCATGGCCTACCTGCCGATCGCGCACACCGCTAACGGGACCGAGTTCGAGGTTGATTGCCGCGGCCGCCGGCTGCGGGCGGTCGTCGTGCCGACGCCGTTCTACAAGCGAGCCAAATAGGATCCGCGGGAGTTCAGTGGCATGTATCCGAGCGACCTGAAGTACACGAAAGAGCACGAGTGGGTGAAGATCACGGGCGCCGAGGCGCGCGTCGGCATCACCGATTACGCCCAGAAGCAGCTCGGCGACGTGGTGTATCTGGAGCTGCCCGAAGTCGGCCGGATGCTGACACAGGGAGACGTGTTCGGGACGATCGAGTCGGTGAAGGCCGTGTCAGAGCTGTACGCGCCGGTCAGCGGCGAGGTCACGGCGATCAACCAGGCGCTGACCCAGAAACCGGAGTCGGTCAACTCGGCGCCCCACGACTCCTGGATGATCGAGATCAAAGTTTCCGGTGAATCGGGCGACCTGCTCGACGCCGCGCAGTACTCCGAGCTCACGAAGTGACCGAAGATCATCCCAATTCATTCCAGTCTCGCCACATTGGACCGGCCGCGGACGCTCGCGAGGACATGCTCCGCGCGATTGGCGTGCCGTCGCTCGACGCGCTGATCGACCAGACGATTCCGCCCGGCATCCGCGCCGCCGCTCCGCTCGATCTTCCCGAAGCGGAAACCGAGTACGGCTATCTCCGTCGTCTACGGACCATCGCGGAACGCAACGTGGTCGCCCGCTCCTACCTCGGGATGGGCTACTACGATTGCATCACCCCCAGCGTGATCCTCCGCAACGTGTTCGAGAATCCGTCCTGGTACACCCCGTACACCCCATACCAGGCGGAAATCGCGCAAGGCCGGCTCGAGTCGCTGCTGAACTTCCAGACAGTGGTCAAGGACCTGACCGGCACCGACATCGCCACCGCCTCGCTCCTCGATGAGGGCACCGCCGCCGCCGAGGCGATGACGATGTTCCATCGGCTGCAGACGAAGAAGGTGAAAGCGGGGCAGGACAGCGTCTTCCTGGTGTCGGACCGCTGCTTCCCGCAGACCCTGGACCTGCTGCGCGGCCGCGCCGAGCCGCTGCGCATCCGGCTCGAGATGGGAGATCCCGCCGCCTTCACTGACGAGCAACTGGACAGCGCCTATGGACTGCTGTTGCAGTACCCGGACGACCGCGGCGAGGTGCGGGATCCGCGCGCGGTGATCGAGCGCGCCCACGCGCACGGCGTGCTCGTCGCGGTCGCGACCGATCTGCTCGCGCTGACCCTGCTGATGCCGCCCGGCGAGATGGGCGCCGACGCGGTCGTCGGGAACTCGCAACGCTTCGGCGTGCCGCTCGGATACGGCGGGCCGCACGCCGCGTTCATCGCGACACGCGAGTCGTACGTGCGTCAGGCGCCGGGGCGGATCATCGGTCTGTCGGTCGACGCCGCCGGCCGCCCCGCCTACCGGATGGCGCTGCAGACGCGCGAGCAACACATCCGCCGCGAGAAGGCGACCTCGAACATCTGCACCGCGCAGGCGCTCCTGGCGAACATCGCGGCGATGTACGCCGTCTATCACGGGCCCGAGGGGCTGACCGCGATCGCCCGCCGGGTCCACGGCATGGCCGTCACCTTGGCCAATGCGCTCACCACACTCGGCCTGACCCAGACCAACGCGTCGTACTTTGACACGCTGCGCATCGAAGGCTGCGACCCGGAGGCGGTCCGCGCCGTTGCCGAACCCGAGCGGCTGAATTTCCGCTACGCAAATGGGTCGATCGGGATCGCCCTCGACGAAACCGTCACCGGGGACGATCTCGCGGCGATTGTAGCGGTGTTCGCCAGGGTTGCCGGCCGGCCGGCGCCGGCTCTCGCGCTCGATCCCGGCGTGACGGCGCTGCCCTCAGGGCTCGAGCGCTCGACACCGTTTCTGACGCACCCGGTCTTCAACACGCATCATTCGGAAACGCAGATGATGCGCTACATCAAGGGGCTGGAGCGGAAGGACGTCGGTCTCGATACCTCGATGATTCCGCTCGGCTCCTGCACGATGAAACTCAACGCGGCGTCGGAGATGATTCCGGTCAGCTGGCCGGAATTCTCGCGCATGCACCCCTTCGCGCCGGCGTCGCAGACGGCCGGGTACGCCGAGATCTTCGCCGCGCTCGAGTCCGCGTTGTGCACCATCACGGGCTTCGCCGCGGTGTCGCTCCAGCCGAATTCCGGTGCGCAGGGGGAGTTCGCCGGCCTGATGACCATCCGCGCCTACCATCACGACCGCGGCGACGTTCACCGCGACGTCGTCCTCATCCCGTCCTCGGCGCACGGAACCAACCCGGCGAGTGCGACGATGGCCGGGCTCAAGGTCGTGGTCGTCGCGTGCGACAGCAACGGCAACGTCGATCTCGCCGATCTGCGCAAGCGCGCCGAGCAGCACAAAGCGTCGCTGTCGTCCCTGATGGTGACGTATCCGTCGACGCACGGCGTGTTCGAGGAAGAGATCAAGGAGATCTGCCGGATCGTCCACGAGCACGGCGGTCAGGTCTACATGGATGGCGCGAACATGAACGCGCAGGTCGGGTTGACCAGCCCGGCGGCGATTGGCGCGGACGTCTGCCATCTCAACCTGCACAAGACGTTCGCGATCCCGCACGGCGGCGGCGGTCCAGGGATGGGACCGATTGCGGTCGCGCCGCACCTTGCGCCCTACCTGCCAGGCCATGCGGTCGTGCCGGTCGGCGGCGGGAAGGCCATCCCCGCCGTGTCGGCCGCGCCGTGGGGCAGTGCCAGCATCCTGTTGATCTCGTACGGCTACATCCGCATGCTGGGTGCCGCTGGCGTCACCGAGGCAACGCGCGTGGCGATCCTCAATGCCAACTACATCAAGGCGCGGCTGCAGGGACACTACGACGTGCTCTATGCCAACCACAACGGCCGCGTCGCGCACGAGATGATCTTCGACCTGCGCCCGTTCAAGCACGGCGCCGGTCCTTCCGTCGACGAGCAGGACGTCGCCAAGCGGCTGATGGACTACGGCTTTCACGCCCCGACCGTCTCGTTCCCGGTGGCCGGGACGATGATGATCGAGCCGACCGAGAGCGAGTCGAAGGACGAGCTCGATCGGTTCTGCGATGCGCTCATCGCGATCCGCGCCGAGATCCAGGCGGTGGTGGACGGCCAGGTCGACGCCCGCGACAACGTGCTGAAGAACGCGCCGCACACCGCCGACGCGGTCACCGCGGACGAGTGGACGCACCCGTACACGCGTCAACAGGCGGCGTATCCACTGCCGTACCTCCGGACTGGCAAGTTCTGGCCGGCCGTTGCGCGGATCGACAACCCGTATGGCGATCGCAACCTGATTTGCGCGTGCCCGCCAATCGAGGCGTACGAGCCGGTCGAGGCGTGAGCGCCGTGAATCCAGCGGCGCACAACGCAGCTGAGGGCTAGGGACTA
Organism: uncultured Acidobacteriota bacterium; assembly: GCA_963816725.1. Classification (GTDB taxonomy): domain Bacteria; phylum Acidobacteriota; class Vicinamibacteria; order Vicinamibacterales; family 2-12-FULL-66-21; genus CAVSUB01. Next base: position 257,414 of record CAWFMC010000005.1, read on the forward strand.
GGGACTGGGGCCGTTTGCCGGATCAGGAATGGAATCGCCTAGTCCCTAGCCCCTAGCCCCTGCAGACTTCTTCTCGTCGTCCCTGCCGACGTCGTCGTTTCCAGCGCGCGACGGTGATAGGCGTCCCACAGCCGGAGCGTCAGCTCGCCCGGGCTTGCCTGATCCAATGACGCGATCGTCGACCCGCACGACCGGGCTGATTTCTCGCGTCGTGCTGGTGATGAAGATCTCGTCTGCGGTCTCGAGGTCGGTGGGCATCAGCGTGGCCTCCTCAACCGTGACTCCGACGTCCTGTCCGACCTGGAACAGGAATGCCCGCGTGATGCCTTCGAGCAGGCCGGCTCGTGACGGCGGCGTCCTCGCCACTCCGCCTGTGATCAGGAAGATGTTCGATTGTGAGCACTCCGACAGCTCGCCACGGTAATTGCACATCAGCGCCTCCTCGGCGCCGCGGCGATGCGCCTCCTGCATCGCGAGGGCGTTGTTGAGGAGGTTGTTCGACTTGATGATCGGGTTGACCGAACCCGGATGGTTGCGCAGGATGGGCACGAGCGCGATCGCGATGCCGTCATTACGGAGGCGCGGATCCGGCGCGGCCTGGCCCTTGACCACGATGACGATGGAGGGCGCCGGTGTGGCGCGGACGTCGTATGTGAGATCACCAATGCCGCGCGTGGTCAGGATGCGGATGTAGGTGTCCCCCTCGAGCCCGGCGGCCGCAGACGTCCGATCCACCCACGATCGCAGCATCGCATCGTCAAACGGAAGATCGAGATGGATGGCTGCGGCGGACCGGCGGAGCCGCGCGATGTGCTGGTCGTAGAGGAACGGCTCGCCGTTGTAGGTGCGCAGCACCTCGTAGACGCCTTCGCCGTACATGAAACCGTGGTCGAGGACGGGAATCGCCGCTGTCTCGATCGGACCGATCGTGCCGTTGACGAAGGCTGCGCCGCGCATCGTGCTCCTGTGGCCGACGCGCTGTGCGAGCGACCGCTCGCCCGATCGAGCCGGCGGCGAAGGTGACGGGCGGTGAGGGCGGCCCCGCCCACGCCTGTCCTCGATTGACCGCAGTCTAGCACACGCAGTACGCTCGCCTGTCGATGCGAGTGCTCAACACCAGACAGATGCGCGACGCCGATCGCCGGACGATCGACGAGATCGGAATCCCGTCGATCGTGCTGATGGAAAACGCCGGGCGTCAGGCCGTGGCGGCCATGGAAGCGGCCTTCGAGGACCTCGCGGACAGCCAGGTCGGCGTGATCTGCGGCCACGGCAACAACGGCGGCGACGGCTTCGTCGTCGCCCGGACGCTCATTCAGCGCGGCGTCGACGTCGGGGTGTTCCTCCTGGGCAGCGTCGCGGAGATTACCGGCGACGCGCGCACCAACCTCGAGGTGCTCGGCCGGATCGGCTTGACCGTCGTCGAGATCACCAGCGCACAGGAGTGGGAGCTGCACTTCTCGGAGCTGTCCGAGTGCGATTTGATCGTCGACGCCATTCTCGGCACCGGGTTCCGGGGTCACTTGAGCGGGCTGCTGGAAACCGTGGTGGCGGATGTCAACGCGCTGGGCGTTCCGGTCGTGGCCATCGACCTGCCCACCGGCCTCTCGGCCGACACGCATGTCGTCGAAGGGAGCGCCATCGAGGCCTCGATGACGGTGACCCTTGGCGCGCCGAAACTGCCGCTGGTCTTTCCGCCGGCCGACTCGCACGGCGGCGACCTGGTGATCGCCGACATCGGGATCCCGATGCCGGTGTTCGACGAGCTCGAAGGCGATTACCTCGAGCTCCTGACCCGCGAGCGAATGCGCGAGCTGGTGCCGTCGCGGCCGGCCGACTCGCACAAGGGTGATTTCGGCCGCGTCCTGGTCATCGCCGGATCGCTCGGGCGCACTGGTGCGGCGCACCTCGCGGCCACCGGCGCCCTGCGCTCCGGCGCCGGCCTGGTGACGATCGCCACGCCGCGCTCGTGCGTGCCGATCATCGCCGCGATGGCGCCGGAGTACATGACCGAAGCCCTCGACGAGACGCCCTCCGGCACCGTCGATTACGCGGCCGTCGACCGCGTGCTCGACATCCAGGCTGACGTGATCGCGGTCGGCCCCGGGCTCGGACAATCGCCCGGCACATCGGCCTTCGTCCAGTCACTGATCGAACGTGCCGGGGTGCCGTTGGTGCTCGATGCGGATGCGCTGAACGCCTTCGTCGGCGAGCCGGAGCGGCTGATGGGCCGTGACGGCGTCGACGTCATCATCACGCCGCATCCCGGGGAGCTGGCCCGCCTGATGGGTCTCTCGATCGAGGAGCTCCAGAACGATCGCTTGAAGTTCGCGCGCGAGTTCGCGGCCAGCCACAAGGTTCACGTCATCCTCAAGGGCCATCGCACGCTGGTGGCCGGCCCTGACGGACGGACGTTCGTCAACCTCACCGGCAATGCCGGGATGGCGACCGGCGGCACCGGCGACCTGCTCACCGGCATGGTCGCGGCCTGGTTCGCGCAGCTCCTCGACGCCGAGGCGGCGAGCAAGCTCGCGGTCTACCTGCACGGTACCGCCGGCGACCTCGCCGAAGCGGACGAAGGGGAAGTGGCGCTCATCGCCTCCGACATTGCCGCAAGACTCGGCGACGCGGTCCTCGAGCTCACCGCCCGGCGCAAGAACGCCAACCCCAACGGCACTGGCGACGACCGCCGCCCCGGTCCCTGATCACCAGACCGATGGACGTCGAGATCGTCGAGACGGCGGACGAGGCTGCGACCTCGGGGGCCGGTCAACGTCTGGGTGAAACCCTTTCCCCGGGCTCGGTGGTGCTCCTCACCGGTCAGCTCGGCGCCGGCAAGACTGCTTTCGTGCGCGGCATCGCGCTCGGTCTCGGCGCATCGCCGGACGACGTGTCGAGCCCGACGTTCACCCTGATTCAGGAATACCGCGGCGGGCGCCACACGCTCCACCACGTGGATCTTTACCGGCTGAACGCGATCGAGGTTGCCGATCTCGGCCTCGACGAGCTGATCTCGGGTGACGACGTCGTGGCCATCGAATGGGCGGAGAGGTGGCCGGGACGGCCGGAGGACGCGATCGAGGTCTCGATCGCCGACGAGGGTGAGGATCGGCGGCGGATCGAAGTTCGCCGTTACTCGACGCGGTAGTTCGGCGCTTCCTTGGTGATGATCACGTCGTGGACGTGGCCCTCGCGCAGCCCCGCCGGGCTCACCCGAATCAGACGCGCCTCACGCTGAAGCGTGGGCACGTCGGGGCAGCCGCAATAGCCCATCCCGGCCCGCAGGCCGCCGGTGAGCTGGTGGATCATCGCCGCGACGCTGCCCTTGTGGGCGACGCGCCCTTCGATGCCTTCCGGCACCAGCTTCTCGCCGGCTTCGGGGTTGGCGTCGAGGTCGAACTCGTCCTGGAAGTAGCGGTCACGGCTGCCCCGGCGCATCGCGCCGAGCGAGCCCATGCCTCGGTACTCCTTGAAGCTGCGCCCCTGATACAGGATCATCTCGCCGGGACTCTCGTCGGTGCCGGCGAACAGGCTGCCGATCATCACGGCGCTCGCCCCCACTGACACGGCCTTGGTGATGTCGCCGGAGTAGCGGATCCCGCCGTCGGCGATGACCGGCACTTTGTGCCGCGACGCGGCGCGGGCGCAGTCGGCAATCGCGGTGATCATCGGCACGCCGATGCCCGCGACGACGCGGGTGGTGCAGATCGAGCCGGCGCCGATGCCGACCTTCACCGCGTCGACCCCGAGATCGATCAGTGCCTCGGTCGCTTCGGCAGTCGCGACGTTGCCGGCGACGAGATCGACGCTGGCGTGCTCGCGGCGGATGCGCTTGATCATGTCGAGCACGGCCTGCGAATGGCCGTGGGCGGTGTCGACCACCAGCACGTCGACCCCGGACGCGACCAGCGCTTCGGCCCGCGGCAGCGCATCCTTGCCGACGCCGATTGCCGCCCCGGCGCGCAGACGGCCGAGGCTGTCCTTGCACGCGTTGGGGTACTTGATCATCTTCTGGATGTCCTTGACCGTGATCAGGCCCTTGAGCATGAACCGATCATCGACCACCAGGAGCTTCTCGACCTTGTGGCGATGCAGGAACTCCCGCGCCTGTTCGAGCGTCGTGCCGACCGGCACGGTGAACAGCGGATCGCGCGTCATGATGTCGGCGATCGGCCGATCCAGGTTGTTCTCGAAGCGCAAATCGCGGTTGGTGAGGATCCCGACCAGGCGTCCTTCCTTGCTCCCGTCCTGGGTAATCGGGACGCCTGAAATCCGGTACTTCTTCATCAGCTCGAGGGCTTCGAAGATCCGGTTGGACGGGGAGAGGGTGATCGGATCGACGATCATCCCGCTCTCGGACCGCTTGACGCGGTCGACCTCGGAGGCCTGTTCCTCGATCGACAGATTCTTGTGGATGATCCCGATCCCGCCTTGCTGGGCCATCGCGATGGCCAGGCGCGATTCGGTGACGGTGTCCATCGCCGCGCTCAGGAGCGGGACATGGACGCGGATGTTGCGCGTAATCCAGGACGAGACGTCCACCTGGCTCGGCAACACGTGCGAATGCCGCGGCACCAGCAGGACGTCGTCGAAGGTGAGGGCCGTGGAGAGGCCGACCGAAATCTGATCAGTGTTGAGGACGTCGGTTCTGGTTTCCATCAAGCGGCCCCGTGGCACTTCTTGTATTTTCTGCCGCTCCCGCACGGGCAGGGATCGTTGCGTCCGACCTTCGGCTCGTCGCGCTTGACCTGTCGCACCACGTCGTCGCCACCGCTGCGGGCCGGGGTGGGCGGCTCGGCGCCGCGCGCGGCCGGCTCGGGCGCGTTGTTGCGAATCGCGCCGAACGGGGACGAGCTCGCCGCGGACGGGGCGTTCAGCGTCATCGGCGGCGGACGTCGCGGCGGGGCCTGGCGGACCGGCGGAGCGGGTGCGCCTGACTGGTCGTTGACCACCGGCGTCAACCGCCACAGGTACCGGACGATCTCCTCTTCGATCCGGTCCTTCATCGCCTGGAACAGCTCGAAACTTTCCTTCTTGTACTCGACGAGCGGGTCGCGCTGGCCGTAGCCGCGCAGCCCGATGCCTTCCTTCAGGTGGTCGAGACTGTAGAGGTGATCCTTCCACTGCGCGTCGACGATCTGGAGCATGATGTCGCGCTCCACGCGCCGCAGGATCTCGATCGGGATCAGCCCTTCCTTGCTCTCGTAGCGCTTGAGCGCGACCGCCCAGAGCGCGTCGGTCATGCCTTCGACTGACAGGTTGTCGAGGTCGATGGCGTCGAGCTCCTCCGAGTCGAGCCCGTAGATCTCCGACACCGCTGTTCGCAAGCCGTCGAGATCGCGCTCCTCCGGATCGACCTCCGACCCGGCGTAGCGGTCGACGGTGCCTTCGAGCAGTTCCTGCGCGAGCGCCAGGAGGTATTCGCGCGTGTCGACGGCCTCCTCCTCGGTGAGGTGGATGCTCCCCTCGAGCAGCTCGCGGCGCAGCGCATACACGCTCTCGCGCTGCTTGTTCATCACGTCGTCGTATTCGAGGAGGTGCTTGCGGACCGCGAAGTTCTGCGCTTCGACCTGCTTCTGGGCGCGGGCGATGGCGTTGGTCACCATCTTGTGCTCGATCGGCACGCCCTCTTCCATGCCCAGCCGCTGCATCAGGCCGGAGATCCGGTCCGACCCGAAGATCCGCATCAGATCGTCTTCGAGCGAGAGATAGAAGCGCGAGGAGCCCGGATCGCCCTGACGGCCGGCGCGGCCGCGCAGCTGGTTGTCGATGCGGCGCGCCTCGTGGCGTTCGGTCGCGATGATGTGCAGTCCGCCGATGTTGACGACGTGCTCGTGTTCGGCGTCCGTCTGCGCTTTCAGCGCGCTGTAGATCTGCTCGTAAGCCTGGCGCGGAACGCGATAGAAATTATCGATGTGGTAGAAGTAGACGAACTCGTCGTCGTCGACGAACTTCGCCTCGGATTTTGGCAGCCGCTCCGCAATCTCCTCGGCCAGCGTCCGCTGGCGGGCCATGAATTCGGCGTTGCCGCCGAGCAGGATGTCGGTGCCGCGGCCGGCCATGTTGGTGGCGATCGTCACGGTCGCCTGGCGTCCGGCCTGGGCGACGATCTCGGCTTCCTGGGCGTGATACTTCGCGTTCAGCACGACGTGCTTGATGCCGCGGAGCTTCAGCAGCTTCGCAAGCCGTTCCGACTTTTCAATCGAGACCGTGCCGACCAGCACCGGCCGCCCTTCCTTCTGCTTCTCGAGAATGTCGCCGACGATCGCCTCGTACTTCTCGCGCTCGGTCCGGTAGACGGTGTCCGGCTCCTCGATCCGCCGCAGCACGCGGTTGGTCGGAATGACCATCACGTCGAGCTTGTAGATCTTGGCGAACTCTTCGGCCTCGGTATCGGCCGTGCCGGTCATGCCCGAGAGCTTGCCGTACTTGCGGAAGTAGTTCTGGAAGGTGACGGTGGCGAGCGTCTGGTTCTCGCGCTCGATCTTCACTTCCGGGTGGTTGGTGTTGTGCTCCTTGGCTTCGACGGCCTGGTGCAGCCCGTCGCTCCAGCGCCGTCCCGGCATCAGGCGTCCCGGTGAACTCGTCCACGATCACGACCCCGCCGTCCTTGACCATGTATTCCACGTCGATGTGGAACAGGGTGTGGGCCCGGAGCGCCTGGTTGATGTGGTGGAGCAGCGGCATGTTGACCGGATCGTATAGCCCGCCCGGCTGCAGTCGGCTCGCCAGCAGCTTCTCGGCCTTGGCCATGCCGGTCTCGGTCAGATTGACCGTCTTGTGCTTCTCGTCGACGATGAAGTCGCCCGTTTTCTCGAGCTCTTCGCGCTCCTCGGCCTTGACGTCGCCACGAGTGACCGCGCCGGGCGTCAGCCTCGGAATGATCCGATCGACTTCGTAATAGAGGTCGGTCGATTCCTCGGCCGGGCCCGAGATGATCAGCGGCGTCCGCGCTTCGTCGATGAGGATGCTGTCGACTTCGTCGACGATCGCGAAGTTGTGCCCGCGCTGCACGTAGTGCGCGAGGTCGAACTTCATGTTGTCGCGGAGGTAGTCGAACCCGAACTCGTTGTTGGTGCCGTAGGTGATGTCGGCGCCGTAGGCCACCTGCCGTTCCTGATCGTTCAGGTCGTGCTGGATGACGCCGACCGACATGCCAAGGAATCGATAGATGCGGCCCATCCACTCAGAGTCGCGGCGGGCGAGGTAGTCGTTGACGGTGACGACGTGGACGCCTTTGCCGGCGAGCGCATTCAGGTACGCGGGCAGGGTTGCGACCAGCGTCTTGCCTTCGCCGGTCTTCATCTCGGCGATCCGGCCCCGGTGCAGGACGATGCCGCCGATCAACTGGACGTCGAAGTGCCGCATGTTGAGCGTGCGGCGGCCGGCCTCGCGGACCACGGCGAAGGCTTCCGGCAGCAAATCATCGAGCGTCTCGCCTGCGGCCAGCCGGCCGCGGAACTCGACGGTCTGGCCCCGCAGCTGCTCGTCGGTGAGCTGGCGGATCTCCGGCTCTTTCGCGTTGACTTCGGCGACCAGGGGCTGGATGCGCTTCAGTTCGCGATCGTTCGCCGTACCGATGACTTTGGCTATGAGTGTATCGACAATCATCAGGAGTGCCGCGTGGGCTCAGGGTATCCGCCGATTATATCGCGGATTGAAACGTCGTTCGGACGGCGGCCGCGCGGACACGACCGCTCGGCACACCGCAGCATCGAGGTGCACTAATGGAGACGCGGGCCAGCGGGGAGACGTTCCGTGAGCGCTCAAGGCTCACCGGCATGGCTTCCGCGCCGCGACGACCAGGGGAGGATCAGTGCTGCGCGAGCAGGCGCATCGGGTTGGTCAGCCGGCCGTTCATCCAGATTTCGTAGTGGAGGTGCGGACTGGTCGAGCGACCGGTGGTGCCGACGTAGGCGATGACGTCGCCGCGCTTGACGCGCTGGCCGGGTGAGACGGCGAAGCGGGACAGGTGGCCGAACTTGGTCACGATCCCATAACCATGATCGAGGACGACCAGATTGCCGTAATCGCCGCCAGGCCCGGCGGACGACACGTCCGCGTCGGCCGGCGCGAGCACCGGCTCGCCCTGCGGCGATGAGATGTCGAGGCCGGGGTGGAAATCGTCCTGTCCGGTGAACGGATCCTTGCGACCGCCGTACGGGGACGACAACCAGCCCGTCACGGGCCAGATCGAGGGCGTCGCCAGCGCGAGCGCCTGGCGGCGCTCCACGCCCGAGCGCACGAGCGCGAGTCGATCCTCGATTCCCACCAGCAGATCGCGGAGGACGCTGAACGCCGTGTCCGGCACGCTCATCGCGGCGCTGACGCCTGTGGCCCCGCCCATGGCCCGCGACTTGACGTTCGCCGGCAGCTTGTCCATCGCGCGGCGGGCCGCCGGATCCACCGCCGCCTGGCTCCCGATGGCGTCGACCGCCCCCTGCAAGGCACTGATCTGCGAGGCGAGTTGCCCCGTCGCCTCGCGATAACTGTCGTTCTCCATCCGCAGCGCCATGGTCGTCGCGGTCAGCTCACGCAGCTCGGAGCGGACGGCCCACCGGGATCCGAGTCCGACGAGGATGGGGAGCACCAGGATGAAGGCAGCGGCACTGACGGTGGGCCAGAGGCGAAGCGCAAACGTGCGGCGGGTGCCGGTCGTGCTGTCGGTCACCACGATCGAAAAGCGTCGGACGAACAAACGTACTCCTCGGAAAAAGGCCTCTCGCGGCGCCAGGCGGTCGAAATTTGTATGACGGGGCACTCTACCACAGGGTCCGAACGGTCGACCCGCTTCGTGGTGCGAATCCGCGCAGTGTCCGAGAATTGTCACAGTTGTAAACAGGGGCCAACCATCAGGGTGGCTCAGCCCCTGTATTGAAGAGCTTCCGCGACGTGCCGGGCCAGGGTCTCCTCAGTTCCCTCGAGATCCGCGATCGTCCGCGCCACCCGCAGCACGCGGTCGTAGGCCCGCGCACTGAGGGCCCACGTGGTCAGCGCGCGCGCAACGAGCGGACGGGCGTCGGGCGCGAGCCGCACCCGGGAGCGGAGCGCCCGACCCTGGAGCACCGCGTTGAGGACACCGCGCCCGGCGAGTTGCCGTTCGCGCGCGGCCAGCACGCGCGACTTGATCATCTCGGACGATTCCCCGAGCCGGTCGGATTGCATCTCCGCGGCAGTGACTGCGCCAACACCCACCGTCAGGTCGAGGCGGTCCCGCAACGGGCCGGAAAGGCGTGACACATACCGATCGACTTGCGGCGGCGTGCACCGGCAGGCCCGGACCGGATCCCCGGCATAGCCGCACGGGCATGGGTTCATCGCGCCAATGAGCATGAAGCGGGCGGGGAACACCGCGGTCCGCGCCGCCCGCGCGATCCGCACCACGCCTTCCTCGATCGGCTGGCGCAGGACCTCGAGGGCGCGCCGGCTGAATTCGGCCATCTCGTCGAGGAACAGCACGCCGGTATGCGCCAGGCTGATCTCGCCCGGCCGCGGCACCTGCCCGCCGCCGACGAGCGCGATGTCCGAGATCGTGTGATGCGGTGCGCGGAACGGCCGGTGGGGAAGTAAGGCGGTGCCCTCGCCAAGCAGCCCGGCCACGGAGTGGATGGAGGTCGCCTCCAGCGCCTCCTCGAACGTCAGCGGCGGCAGGATGGACGCCACCCGCCGCGCCATCATCGTCTTGCCCGAGCCGGGCGGGCCGATCATGAGGACGTTGTGTCCGCCGGCCGCGGCAATTTCGAGCGCCCGGCGAGCCAGCGCCTGGCCGAGCACGTCGGCGAAATCCGGCGGGGGCTCACCGGTGTGCTCAGCGGGCGCCTGTCGGGCGACCGGCGACTCGAACGCCGCCGGGTCGTTCAGTGCCGTAACCGCCTCCTGCAGCGTCCGCACCGGATACAGCCGCAGGCCCGAGACGACCGATGCTTCCGCCGCGTTGCGCACCGGGAGCAGCATGCCCTCACAGCGATCGCGGCGCGCCGCGGCGGCGACCGGCAACACTCCTCGAACCGCTTGGATCGCGCCGTCCAGCGAGAGCTCGCCAAGGAGCACCGTATCCGCGATCTCGCGACGGGTCACCAGGCCGGTCGCCGCCAGGATCCCGAGGGCAATCGGCAGGTCGAACGCCGATCCGGCCTTGCGCACGTCGGCCGGCGCCAGGTTGACGGTGACGCGGTGCGGCGGGAACTCGAAGCCGGAGTTGCGGATCGCGCTCCGCACGCGGTCCCGGCTCTCGCGCACGCTGGCGTCCGGCAGCCCCACCATCCCGAACGTCGGCAACCCGAACGACACGTCGACTTCGACCTGGACGACAGAGGCTTCGACGCCGAAGACGGCCGCCGTCCGCACGCACGCGAGCATGCGCGGCCCGTTGCAAACGCCTCCGCACCGCGAATGTCTAGGACATTCGCGGATCCGGGCGTCAGAGTGGCGGAAGCTGCGCGGTCGCGCGCCGCGGCAGTGCGCGGGAACTGCTACCGGCTGCGCTGCGCGACGATCTTGAGCTGGTCGCCCGGGGCGATGTGGTTACCGGCGAGACGGTTCACGCTGCGGATCTTATCGACCGAGGTGTCGAACAAGCGGGCGATCGACGAGAGGGTGTCGCCGCGCTTCACTTTGTACGTCACAGTCGCTGTGGCCGGCGCCGCCGGCCGACGTGAGGGGGAAACAGTGGCGGCACCGCTGATCGACCGCGACGCGACGGTGTCCGGCGCAGCCGGACGCGCGGTCGAGGCGACGAGGCCGTTGGGCGCACGCGGGATCACGAGATCCTGCCCGGCCCGAAGCCGGGTGGCGACCGAGAGCTGGTTCGCTTCGGCCAGATCGGCGCGGCTGACGCTCAATTTGCGGGCGATGGTCGCGATCGATTCGCCGCGGCGGACGGTGTAGTACTTGAGGGTTGCCAGTTCGTCTGGCGAGGCGGATGCGAGCCGCGTTGCGAAGGTCGCAGCGGTGCCCGCCGGCACTTTGATCTCGTAGTTTTTCGCCGCCAGCGGCGTCGTCCAGCGCCGGAGCTCAGGGTTGAGCGCCTGGACGTCATCGATGCTCTGGCCGGTCCACTCGGCGACGCGACGCAGGTCGATGGCGCGCGGCACGGCGACCTTCTCATAGGTGATCGGCTCGCCCGGCAGCACGTTGAAGCCGTACTGCGCCGGGTTCTTCGCGACCACGATCGCCGCGAGGATGAGGGGCACGTACTCGCGCGTTTCCTTCGGCAGGAAGCGGGCCGAATCGGACAGGGCCCAGAAGTCGTCGGTGTCGGCGGTCTTCATCGCCCGCTGCAACCGGCCCAGGCCGCCGTTGTAGGCCGCCAGGACCAGGTGCCAGTCGTTGAAGATCTTATAGAGCGTCTTGAGGTACTTCGCGGCGGCGAGCGTGGCTTTCTCCGGGTCGGAGCGCTCGTCGACATACCAGTCATGCTTCAGCCCCATGTCCCCGGCGGTCGCCTTCATGAACTGCCACGGGCCCTTGGCGTTCGCCTTGGAGAGCGCGTTCGTCTTGAACCCGCTCTCGATGATCGGGATGTAGGCCAGGTCGAGCGGCAGGCCCTCGGCCTTGAACACGCTCTGGATCATGGGCAGGTACTTCGAGCCGCGCGTCAGGCTCTCCTCGATGTAGTCGCGCAGTCGGCCCTGAAACAGCTCGACGTAGCTGTAAATGCGCGAGTTCTCCGGGATCGGGACGTCGTGCTCGGTGGATTCGAGGTCCGCTCGCACCACCGCGGCCGTTTCGGCGCCGGCCGGCGGCTTGGGAAACGTCGCGATCTTGAGGAGCTCGTCGATCGACGCCGGTTCGTCCTTCTTCTCGGCGAAGCCGTCGCCCTGAGCCAGCGACGTCATCTCGTGGGCGTTGATGCGGTCGACCAGCCGGTCGAAGTGCGCCCGGAGCCGGGGCTCCGTGCGGGCGCCGTACGGCGACTCGAGCAGGACGTCGAGGGCGCGGTCGAACTCGCTGCGGGCGCGATCGAGATGGCCGACCTTCAGCTCACGCTCCCCGGCGTCGTAGTGCTGCTGGGACGTGGTGATCAGCGCGCTGATCGGGTCGACGGGCGGGGGCGGTGGGATGACCGGCGGAGCCGGCGGCGGAATCGAGGGCGTGGCCTTCGGGGTCTGCGCCTTCGGGGTGTGAGACCCGCAGGCCGCCGTAAATACCAGGCCAATGGCCGCCATCGCCGGCAGCCATGCACGCATCGTCATCTGGGCGCTCCCGCGGGGGTCTCGTGCGCACCAATTGATCGGCGCGCCGGAACCCTGTGAAGTCGCCCCCCTTCCACGAAGCCGGCCACAGCGGGTGTGGCAAGCGCTGGCGCGTATCGAACGCCAGAGAGGCCGGGGGACTTCCGTTTACGTCCAGTGCGCAACCGTGCTGTCGCGCACCAAGTCAAGCCATCCGCCGAGACGGAAGCCCTGAGCAACTGGGGTAGCCAGAATAGCACCCACGCCTGAGGCAGTCAACTAACTCCAATCCAATCAGCAGGAAGCAGCATTGTCAGCGCGGCCATCCAGCCTGGATCAGGATCTTGTGCGCCTCACCGAGATCGCGAGCCGCCGGCGTGACGATCGTCTTCTCGCCAATGAGAATCGTGCGCCCCTGCCGCATGGCCTGTCTCACGTCGTCTTCGCACACAAAGTCGGTCGGCTTCTCGACCGGCGGCGCCGGCTTCGGCTCCGGCGACCCAGCCGGGGTCGCCGGCGCTGGACCGGCAGCCGTCGCAGCTGGAGGCGCGGGCGTGGGCGGGCGCGGCGCCGGATCGTTCGGGCGCGGGGGCGTGTAGCCGCGCGACGCCAGGAACTCGTCAATCCGCAAGGCCAGCGACGCTGCACCCACACCCCGGACCGTCTTGGGCGGAGCCGGGGCCTTCGGCAGCGCACCCGGCTCGGCGCCTGTCCGACGAGGGAGCAACGTCGAGGCCGGCGTGGTCTCGTAGGCGACGCGCTTGATGTTCAGCAGATGCCTGGGCGAGATGTTGTCGGACGTGATGTTGCCGCCGTAGCCGCCGCAGCCAAGCGTCATGGAGGGATCGAGTCCGGTGGTCAGCCCGATCGACCCGAGCGTCGTCGGTGAGTTGACGACGATCCGGAACGCCGGTTTCTTCAAGCCGAATTCGAGGATCACGTCGTCGTTCCGCGAGTGAATCGACATCGTGTGGCCCATGCCGCCGTAACGGAGGATCTGCTTGCAGCGCTCGCAGCCTTCCTTCCAGTCAGTCACGACGTAAAAGGAGAGAACCGGGCACAGCTTTTCGATCGAGAGCGGATGATCGCGCCCGACGCCGGCCAACTCGGCAATCAGCACCCTCGTGCCGGGCGCCACCGCTATGCCGGCCTGCTGGGCGATGTAGGTTGCCGGACGTCCCACCAGCGCCGGGTTCGGGAGTCGCTGCGGCGTGACGAGCAGCCGGGCCAGGGTGTCGCGCTCGGACGCCGAGAGGAAGTGCGCGCCTTCGCCGACGAACAGCCGCTTGGCTTCTTCGGCCAGCGGCGCATCCACGACAACCGAATTCTCGGACGAGCACAGCAGCCCGTTGTCGAAGGTCTTGCCGGTCACGATGTCTCTGACAGCTTTGGGGAGATCGGCAGAGCGCTCGATGTAGGCGGGGGCGTTCCCCGGCCCGACGCCATACGCCGGCTTGCCGGCACTGTAGGCCGCGCGGACCAGGCCCATGCCTCCGGTGGCCAGGATGACCGCCGTCTCGCGGGCCTTCATCAGCTCCTGCGTCCCCTCGAGCGAAACCGTCTGCATCCAGTTGATCGCCCCGTCAGGACAGCCCGCGGACCGGGCGGCGCCGTTCATCAGCTCCGCGACCCGGGTGATGCACCGGGCGGCCGAGGGATGCGGGCTGATCACAATCGGGCAGCGCGCCTTGATGGCAATCAGGATCTTGTAGATGGCGGTGGAGGTCGGGTTGGTCGAAGGCACGATCGCCGCGACCACGCCGAAGGGCTCCGCGATCTCGATGATCTTGCGATCCTCGATCCGGTTCACCACCCCGACCGTCTTCATCGGCCGGATGAACCGGTAGATCTTCTCGGAGGCGAAGAGGTTCTTCTGAATCTTGTCGGCGACGACCCCGAACCCGGTTTCCTCGTAGGCGAGCCGGGCGAGCGCTTCGGCCTGCGGCGTGGTCGCCGCGGCCATGGCGTCCACAATGGCGTCGATTTGCGACTGCGACAGCTCGGCCAGGGCGGGCGCGGCCTCCCGGGCACGCCGCGCCAGGGTCCGCGCTTCGTACATCGAAGCGAGGTCGCGATCGGAGACTGCCGAGGGCTGCGCCATGCGTCAGCGGCGAACGGGTTCAGGACGCCTTGGCGTCTTTGACCTTGGGGAGGATCTTCTCGACTTCCGCGTGAGGCCGGGGGATGACGTGCACCGACACCAGCTCGCCGACCCGCCGCGCCGCGGCGGCGCCCGAATCGGTCGCGGCCTTGACCGCTCCGACATCGCCGCGCACCATCACCGTGACGTAGCCGGCGCCGATGTATTCCTTGCCGACGAGGACGACATTGGCCGCCTTGACCATGGCGTCAGCGGCCTCGACGGCGCCGATGAGCCCCTTCGTTTCGACCATCCCGAGCGCTTCGAGCGACATTCTCTGGGACCCTCACACCGAGCCCGCACACCGGCTCCGGCCGACCGGAATCCGACATCGCGACCCGCAAGCTGACCATCGGCGCTGAAACCAGCGAAGGCTAACATATTGCAGTACTTGCGACAACTGCAGTACCATCCCCGGCCGGACGGTCGAGGCGTCCTCCCACACATCATGCGCACACGTTTTTCTGTAGTCGTGACCGTGCTCGCCGCCACTCTGCTCATGGCCGGCTGCGGCAGCAAAGAAGAAAAGGAGCCGGCGGTCGCGACGGCGGGCTTGACGATGAGCCACGAGCGGGTACCGATCGGCAGTCCCTTGAAGCTGACGTATTCGTTCGACGTTGCGCCGAACGCCAGGATCGACGGGGACTACTGGGTGTTCGCGCACGTCCTCGAACCGGATGGCGAACAGCTGTGGACCGATGATCACCTGCCGCCGACGCCGACCTCGAAGTGGACCCCGGGGCAGAAGGTCGAATACACCCGCACGGTGTTCGTCCCGAACTATCCCTACATCGGACCGGCGATCGTGAAGCTCGGGCTCTACGACCCGAAGACCGGCCGCCGCCTGACGCTCGCCGGTGACGCATCGGCCACGCGCAAGGAGTACCAGGTCGCCAAGTTCGAGCTGCAGCCGCAGTCGGAGAACATCTTCCTGATCTTCAAGGAAGGGTGGCACCCCGCCGAGGTCGCCGGCAACGATCCGAACACCGAGTGGCAGTGGACGAAGAAGTCGGCGACGATCTCGTTCCGCAATCCGAAAAAGGATGGGACGGTATATCTCGAATACTCAGCGCGCGTCGACAAGTTCACGCCGCCGCAGCAGGTCACCTTGCGGATTGGCGATCAGCAGATCGGCACGTTTGCCGCGACATCACGGGACCGGACGCTGCTCACCTTTCCGGTCACCGCGGCGCAGTTCGGCACCGGCGACGTGGCCGAACTGATTCTCGACGTCGACAAGACCTTTACCCCCGGCGGCGCGGATACGCGAGAGCTCGGGATACAGGTTTTTCACGCCTTTGTAGACGCAAAGTAACGAGCGTCTTCAGCCGATACAGCTAAGAGCCAGCGGCGGGCGGCTCCAGAACCTCTACTGTAGTGTTTCTGGACAGCGCCCGATCCGGATGGTAGGATGACCGCTTCACATGAGACTCAGGTTGTGCCTCGTCACCTCGACGGTGATACTGGCCACGCTCGGACTGGCGACGTCCGCGCGGGCTGAAATCGTATTCCTGACCTCGAATCGCACGCTGTCGATCAAATCCCACCGCGTGTCGGGGGACTCGGTCATCCTCACACTTCGGAACGGTGGGGAGGTCACGTGCGACAAGTCGCTGATCGCGAAGATCGTCAGCGACGAGGTCCCTTACCCGCCCGAACCCTCCGACGTGGTGGCGGACGCGCTGGAGCAGGCGGCTCCGAGCGGGGGCCTGCTCGAGACGACGCCCTACGGCGAGATCATCTCTGCGGTGTCCGAAGCCCAGGGTGTCGACCCGCTGCTGGTCCGGGCGTTGATCCAGGTCGAATCGAACTACCGCCCGAAAGCGAAGTCTCCGCGCGGCGCGATGGGGCTCATGCAGCTGATGCCCTCGACCGCGAAGGAGTACAAGGTCCGCAATCCGTTCGACCCGCGCGCCAACATCGAAGCCGGCATCAGGCACCTGAAGGCACTGCTGGACCGGCTGGGAAGCACCGAGATGGCCCTGGCGGCCTACAACGCGGGCGAAGGCGCGGTCGCCAAGTTCAACGGCATCCCCCCGTACCAGGAAACGCGCGACTACGTCACCCGGATCCTGGCGCTCGCCGGCCTCAAGTGACACGGGCGCGCTCGCGGGCGCGCAATTTCTGCCAGCCATCCGGCGGTTTCTGCTGTCTAACAGGAGAAGCCGTCGGGCTCGCTCGTGCCCGGGCGTTATATAATCCTTCCCGCGACCGGCCGATAATGTCCTTGCCGACAAGAGCTTGCGGGTTCGTGCGGATGGTGGCGGAGCGCTAGGCGCGATGGAGTTTCGCTGCAGGCTCGGGACCCCGACCGGGGAGGTCATCGAGGGCGTTTACATCGCGGAGAACGAAGCCCGGCTGCGCCGGGAGTTCGACGAGAAGGGGCTGCTCGTCCTCGGCGTGCGGCGCGCCGGCGGCTCCCGGCTCGCCACGCTCGCCCTGCCGCGCCGTTCCAAGGTCTCGACCCGCGAGTTCATCGTCTTCAACCAGGAGCTGGCGACACTGCTCAAGGCCGGGATGCCGCTCGTCCAGTCTCTCGACATCCTGCGCCGCCGGGTGCTGAATCCGGTCTTCAAGGCGGTGCTGGACGACGTGAGCGAGCGGGTCCGGGCCGGGAGCGCGCTGTCCGAGGCGTTCGATGCGCACGGGACGATGTTCCCCGGGGTCTATACGGCCTCGATTCTGGCGGGCGAGAAGAGCGGCAATCTCGAGCAGGTCATCCGGCGCTACGTCGCCTACGTAAAAGTCGTTGCGAGTGTCAGGCGCCGGACGATCTCCGCTCTGGTCTACCCGGCAATCCTGATGGCGTTGTCGCTCGTGGTGGTGTCGATCATCATGCTGAAGGTGGTGCCCGCCTTCAGCGGGTTCTACGCCCAGTTCGGGCAGGAGCTGCCGCTGTCGACGCGGGTCATCGTCTCCCTCTCGGACTTCGCCGGGACGTACTTCCTGGCGCTGGTGGCCGGAGCGGCGCTGCTGGCGGGTGGCGTTTACCAATGGCTCCGGCGGCCGGGGGAGCGTGAACGCGTGGATCGGATGATGCTCCGGATTCCGGGTCTCGGCGGCATCGCGCAGAAATTCGCCACCTCGCAGGCGGCCCGCACGCTGGCGACGCTGCTCGGCGGCGGCATCCCGCTGGTCAACGCCATCGACGTCGCGGCGCGGGCCATCCGCAACCGTCACATGTCGCGGGAGCTGCGCACGGCGGCCCAGCAAGTACGGGAGGGCCGGGCACTGGCGCTCGCCCTGAGCGATCGCGGGACGTTCCCGGACGTCGCGATCAAGATGGTGGAAGTCGGCGAGTCGACCGGTGCGCTGCAGGAGATGTTGAACAGCCTCGCCGATTTCTACGACGAGGAGATCGAGACGAGTCTCGGGCGCTTCGTGACGCTGGTCGAGCCGATCCTGCTGATCATCATGGGCATGGTCATCGCCGGCCTGCTGCTGGCGTTGTATATGCCGCTCTTCAATCTCTCGAACGCGTTACGCTGAGCGCATCCGCTTCCAAAGAACACCATGGACGTACGCACCCCATCGCCGACCGCCACGGGAACGGCAGAGCTCTACGCGGACAGCCGCGAGATTACATCGGCTGACCGGCTGGGCGAGGTCGCCGCCGCGCGCCGCCTCGCGGAACGCTACCGGCTGGAGTTCGTGGATCTGACGCAGTTCAGCATCGATCACGAGCTGTTCCGCAGCCTGCCGGCCGACCTGATGCTGCGCTACGGGTTCGTCCCGTATCGGCGCGACGGACGATCACTCGTCATCGTTGTCTCCGATCCCACCGATCTGCCGATGATCGACGAGGTCGCCGTGCAGCTCGCGGCCCCAATCCGGGTCGCAGTCGGGACGCGCTCGGCCATCGAGGCGCTGCTGAAGAAGAGCGAGAGCTCGCAGCGCGTGCTCGAGGAGGCGACCGAAAGCTTCAAGATCCAGCTTCTCCGCGAAGATGACGCCGGCGACGATCAGCTGACGGTTGACCGGCTGACCGCCGACTCCAGTCCGGTCATCCGACTGGTCGACACGACCATCTACTCGGCGATTCAGCGCCGCGCCAGTGACATCCACATCGAGACGCAGGACGACGCGGTCCACGTGAAGTACCGGATCGACGGCGTGCTGCAGCCGGCGATGCCGCCGATCGACAAGCGTCACCACAGCACGATCATCTCGCGCGTCAAGGTCATGGCGGAGCTCGACATCGCCGAGAAGCGGGTGCCCCAGGACGGCCGCTTCAAGCTCCGCCTGCCGGGCAAGACGATCGACTTCCGCGTCTCGGTGATGCCCAGCGTCCACGGTGAGGACGCGGTCATCCGCATCCTCGACAAGGAATCGCTCAGCGAGACCTTCCGCGAGCTGCGGCTCGACATCCTCGGGTTTCCCGAGCAGGAGCTGAAGCGGTTCCGGAAGTACATCGCCGAGCCGTACGGGATGGTCCTCGTCACCGGGCCGACCGGAAGCGGCAAGACCACCACGCTGTATGGCGCGCTGTCCGAGATCAAGTCGAGCGAGGACAAGATCGTCACCATCGAGGATCCGGTCGAGTACCAGCTGCGCGGCATCACCCAGATCCCGATCAACGAGAAGAAGGGGCTGACGTTCGCGCGCGGCCTGCGCTCGATCCTGCGGCACGACCCCGACAAGATCATGGTCGGTGAGATCCGCGACCCGGAGACGGCACAGATCGCCATCCAGTCGGCGCTGACCGGCCACCTCGTGTTCACGACCGTGCACGCCAACAACGTCCTCGACGTGCTCGGCCGGTTCCTGAACATGGGTGTCGAGCCGTACCAGTTCGTGTCGGCGCTGAACTGCGTGCTGGCGCAACGGCTGGTGCGGAATACCTGCGTGCACTGCAAGCGGCTCGCGCCGCCGACCGAACAGCAGCTGATCGAGTCCGGGCTCGTGCCCGGCGAGGAAGACACCAGCCAGTACGCCGAAGGGGCCGGCTGCATCGAATGCGGCGGCACCGGCTTCAAGGGGCGGACGGCGATCTGCGAGCTGCTCGATCTGTCGGACAACATCCGGGAGATGATCCTGGCCCGCCGCCCGTCCTCGGAGATCAAGAAGGCGGCGCGCGCGGAAGGCATGCGATTCTTGCGCGAATCGGCGCTGGAACGGGTCCGCAACGGCAGTACGACCCTGCGCGAGATCAACAAGGTGACCTTCGTCGAATGAGCCCGCACACCCCCTCGGGCAGCGCCCGTCGTCCCGCCTGGCTGGCCAGCCCGCCGCCGACGACGGCGCTGGAGATCTCGTCGCGCCGGGTGGCCGCGGTCGGGATCACGGGCCAGGGCTCGGGACTGGCGGTCGCCGGGTACGGCAGCGCCGATTTGCCCGATGGGGCAGTGGAGCCGCAGCTGAACGGCGTCAACGTGCACGACCCGGCGGCGCTGGCCGCGGCCATCGGCACGGCGCTCGGAAGCATCTCGCCGCGGCCGAAGCGCGTTGCGCTGGTGCTGCCGGACACCATCGCCAAGGTGTCATTGATCCGGTTCGAGAAGGCCCCCGAGCGCGTCCAGGATCTGGATCAACTGATTCGCTGGCAGGTGCGGAAGGCGGCGCCGTTCCACCTGGAAGATGCGCAGCTCGCCTGGATCCCGGGTGCCGCTGTCGACGGCGCTGGCCGCGAGTACATCGTCACCGTCGCCCGGCGCGATGTCGTCGCCTCGTACGAGCGCGCGTGCGCGGCGGCAGGCGTCTACGCCGGGTTGGTCGATCTTGCAAGCTTCAACCTGATGAACACCGTCCTGGCGACGTCGCCGGCGGCGGCCGGCGACTGGCTGCTGGTGCACGTGGGCGACGACTACGCCACGCTCGCGGTGGTCCGGGGACAGGATCTGGTCTTTTTTCGCAATCGCAGCGAGGGCGGTGTCGAGGAGCTCACGGACCTCGTCCACCAGACGGCGATGTATCACGAGGACCGTCTTGGCGGGGGCGGGTTTTCGCGCGTGGTGATTGCCGGTGCGGCGCGGCGCGGCGCCGACGAAGCCGAGCTGATGCGCCGGCGCCTCGAGGATCGGTTGCAGTCGAAGGTCGAGCCGATCGACTTCCGGACCGCCGTCCCGATTCGCGACCGCATCGCCGCGAGTCCCGACCTGCTCGATTCACTGGCGCCGGGACTCGGGATTCTCCTTCGTGAGAGGGTCGCGTGATCGTCGGCTCCCGGATCGCGACGCGCGCGGGCGGCAACGCGGGCCTCCTCCCGCGACTCGGTGGCATCTCGATCGAGGTGCAGGCGTAGTGCTGCGCACCAACCTCTCCACCCGGCCGTTTTACAACGAACGGGTCGTGCACCTGCTGATCGCGCTGGCCGGCGTCATCGTGCTGACTGTCACGATGTTCAACGTGCTGCAGGTGATTCAGCTGTCGCGGCACAACACGGAGCTGGCGACGCTCATCGGCCACGATCGGTCCGAGGCCGAGCGGCTGACCCGGGACGCCGCCCGGATCCGCCGTGGCATCAACCAGAAGGAGCTGGTAGGGGTGGCCGCGGCTGCACGCGAAGCCAACGCCTTGATCGACCAGCGCACCTTCTCGTGGACGGCGTTCTTCAACGACCTGGAGGCGACGCTGCCGCCCGACGTCATGATCGTCTCCGTCCGCCCGGCAGTCGATCGCGGCGCCACCCGCATCAGTCTGACGGTGATCGGCCGCACCGCCGAGGACATCGACGAGTTCATCGAAAAACTCGAAGCCACCGGCGACTTCGAGTCGATTCTCGCCAAGCAGAGCGATCGGACCGACGATGGACTGAATCGCGCAGTGCTGGAGGCCGAGTACGTGCCCTCGCATAGCGAGGTGGCGGCTCCCTCGACCCCGGCGGCCGCGCCCGCCGGATCGACCGCGCCCCCGGCGGCTGCGCCGGCGGGGAAGCCTGAAACCAAGCCACAACCCGGGCCCGCACCCGCCGGTCGGGCCGGGAACGCCGCGCCGCCAGGAGGCCGGTCGTGAGCCTGCGGCAGCGCATCCTCGAGGAGAAGCGTCGGCTGATCTACCCGGTGGTGACGGTGTTGCTGCTCAACGTCGGGTTGTACCTGGCCGTGATCTACCCGTTGTCGATGAAGGTGACCGCGAACGAGCAGTCGGCGCAGGTGGCGCGGGATGCCGCGAACGCCGCCCGGCGCGAGTACGAGGCGGCGCGCAATACGGTGAGCGGCAAGGCCGCGGCGGACGCGGAGCTGAAGAAGTTCTATAGCGAAGTGCTGCCGCCCGACGTCAGCGCGGCGCAGCGCGTCACCTATCTGAAGATTCAGCAGCTGGCGCAGAAGAGCAACGTCACCTACGAGCGCGCCTCGAACGAGGTCACGCGCGATCAGGACAGCACCCTCGGCAAGCTGTCGACCACGGTGACCCTCTCCGGGCAATATCGCGACATCCGCAACTTCATCCATCAGCTGGAGACCGCCCCCGAGTTCCTGATTCTCGAGACGGTGGCACTCTCGCAGGGAGCGGAGAAGACGTCGGCGTTGGCGGTGACGGTGAAGGTCTCCATCTATTATCAGGCCGGCGCGAATGGCAACTGAGGAGGCAGTCGCTTCGACCCGGCCGCGGGCGTGGCTGTTGATCCTGCTGGGCCTCGCCGCCATCGCGCTGATCGCGAGCTGGATGTGGCCGTCGGCGTCGGCCAGCCCCGGGTCGCCTGCGTCTAACCAGACGCGACCTCCGGCTCGGCGTGGCGAGGCAGCGGTGGACCCCTCGGATCTGGACGTCAAGCTGGAGTCGCTGCAGGCGGCCCGCCCCGAGACAGGGCCGGTGGAGCGGAATCCGTTCCGGTTTCAACCGAAGCCGCCGCCGCCCGCGCCCCCGGCGCCAGCGCCGGCTCCGATGCCGCCGGTCAACACCGGGCCGCCGCCACCGCCGCCCGGACCACCGCCGCCGCCGCCGATTCCGCTCAAGTTCATCGGGATCGTGGAGAAGCAGGGGTTCAAGGTCGCGGCGCTGAGCGATTGCCGCGTCACCTATTACGGCAGCGAAGGGGAAGTCATCGACGGGCGCTACCGCTTGGTCCGGATCGGCATCGAGTCGCTGGTGATCGAATACGTCGACGGGCGCGGGCGCACGACCGTCCGCCTGGAAGGGTGCCCGCCGCGCTGAGGCGGTCCGCGACATCGATCTCTCGCCTGCCCGCCACGCGGGCGGCCACCTTGAATGGAGTGCCGGGGTTGAAACAGAGGCTGGTTGGACTGATCGTGCTCGCAGCGTTCGTGTCGGGCTGCGCCGCCGGACATGCGTTCCGTCAAGGGCAGGAGTCGGCCAGGTCCGGCGACTGGGACACGGCGGTGACTCACTTCACCAAGGCCGTGCAGGAGGACCCCGACAACGCCGAGTACAAGATCTCGCTCGAGCGCGCGATGCAAAGCGCCGCCCGGGACCACATCAGCCGGGCACACGAGCTGGAATTGAAGGATCAACTAGACGGCGCGCTGCTGGAATATCGCAAGGCGCTCGACATGGACGCGACCAACCGGCTGGCCGAATCCCGTGCCGCGGAGCTGGAGCGGACCATCCGCGATCGGATCGAGAAGAGCCGGCCGAAGCCGCCGATCGACGCGTTGCGCCAGCAGGCCCGGGCCCAGTCGCAGCCACTGCTCAATCCGGCCAACCGCGAACCGCTGCGGGTCACGTTCAACAACTCCAGCCTGCGCGACGTCTTGACGACGCTCGGTGAGTTGAGCGGCATCAGCGTCCAGTTCGACCGGCAGTTCTTCACCGACGCGACGGTGTCGGTACGGCTCGAGGGCGTGACGATCGAGCAGGCACTGCAGCAGGTGCTCTCAGCCAACGGCCACTTCTACAAGGTCCTCAACCAGAACACGATCATCGTCGCCCAGGACAACCCGCAGGCGCACGCGAAGTACGACGAGCTGGTCGTGCGGGTGTTCTATCTGTCGCACTCGGACCCGACCGAAATCTCCCAGATTCTCAACACGGTCCTGCGCATCCCGACCGCACCGCAGCCGGCGATCTTCCCGAACAAGACCGCCAACACCCTGACCGTCCGCGGCACGGCGACGATGGTCGATGTCATCGACCGGGTCATTCGGGCCAACGACCGGCCGCGTGCCGAAGTTGTCGTCGACGTGCAGATCCTCGAGGTCAATCGCGCGCGGACGAAAGAGTTCGGGCTCAACCTGAATAACTATGCCCTCGGACTGACGTTTTCACCCGAGGTCGCGCCGCCGAACACCACCGGCCCGATCCCGCCGACCGGGCCGCCGCCGTTCAACCTGAACACGATCAGCCAGGGGATCAGCACGGCCGACTTCTACCTGACCGTGCCGACCGCGGCCGTCCGCTTCCTCGAGAACGACACGCATACGAAGCAGATTGCCAAGCCGCAGCTGCGCGGCGCCGAAGGCACGGAGATGACCCTCAACCTTGGCGAGGAGATTCCGGTCATCTCGACGGTGTTCGGCGCGGCGGTATCCGGCGGGTTCGCGAGCATCCCGCAATCGTCGTTCAACTACCGCCCGGTCGGCGTGAACATCGCGATGACGCCGCGGGTCACCTATGAAGGGGAAGTCATCCTCGATCTGACGGTCGAGAGCAGCACGCTCGGCGCCAACATCAGCGTCGCCGGCCAGGAAGTGCCGTCGTTCGGATCGCGGAAGGTCAAGACGCGGCTGCGCCTGCGTGAAGGGGAGTCGAACCTGCTCGCCGGCCTCCTGAAGGACGATCAACGGAAATCGTTGACCGGGTTCCCCGGCGTGATTCGCGTCCCGGTGCTGCGCTCGCTGTTCGGTTCCACTGCCGACACCATCAACCAGACCGACATCGTCATGCTCCTGACGCCGCATATCGTGCGGACGCACGATCTCACCGCCGACGACCTCGCGCCGATCTACATCGGCACGCAGGGCAACGTCGGCCTGTCGGGGCCGCCACCGCTGATCGCGCCGGTACCCGAAGAGCCGACCGCGCCGGCCACGACTCCGGCCCCGGCCCCGTCGTCGGCGATTCCGGGTGTCCCGCCGCCTGGGCCTGCGCGTCCGCCGGTCGCGGCGGCTCCTGGCGTGCCACCCAGCAATCCGCCCGTGCCGCCGGGAACGTCCGCGGTGCCGAACTTCCCCCCGCCGCCGCCGACGCCACCGGCGGCCGCGGCGCCACCACCGGCCGCGCCTGCTACGCCCCCCGCGGCGACAGCGCCCGGCGCGGTGCCCGGGGCGGTGACCCCGCCGGCCGCGGAGCCGACTGCAACGGCACCAGCTGGCGCGCCGCCGCGTGACGTCACCCAGCCGCCGCCGGCCCCGGCCGCCGGCGCGCCGGGGTCGGCCCCGACACAGGTCATCATCACTGCGCCGCCCGAGATGCGCATCGCGAGCGGGCCGTCGACGGTGCCGCTGTCGGTCAACAACGGGTCGCGCCTGTCGACGATGACCCTGACGGTGACCTACAACCCGAACGTCCTGCGCGCGCGCAGCGTGCAGGAAGGCACGTTCATGCGCCAGGGCGGCGTGACCGCGAGCTTCACACCGCGGATCGACGCCGTCGCCGGCCGGGTGGACATCGCGATCACGCGCAGCGGCGACCAGGCCGGGGCGTCCGGCACGGGCCTGCTCGCGGCGCTGCTGTTCGACGCCGTCGGCACCGGCAGTTCGACGATCCAGGTCTCCGGCGTCGCCAACACGCCGGAAGGGACCCCGATCGTCCTCCAGTTCGGGCCGGCCACGGTGACGGTGCGATAGAAGCGATGTTGATGATGCGCGTGGCGCTCGCGACACGACGCCGGCTCCCGGCTGCCAGCACAGGCCGTGAGCGCGGCTTCACGTTCATTGAGCTGCTCGTCGTCACGACCATCCTGATCATCCTTGCATCGGCGATCATGCCGTTGACCCGCGTGACACTGCAGCGCGAGCGCGAGGGGGAATTGCGGCGGGCACTGCGCGAGATGCGCACCGCCATCGATCGCTACAAGGATGCGGTCGACACCGGGCAGATCGGTGCCACCGACGTGAAGGCCGGCAGCGAAGGGTACCCGCCGGATCTCGAGACCTTGGTCGAGGGCGTCTCGAAGGCCAACGACGCGTCCGGGGTCAAGCTCAAGTTCCTGCGCCGGGTGCCGCTCGATCCGCTGACCCACTCGACGGAGTGGGGCCTGCGGTCGTACCAGGACAAGCCGGACTCATCGAGTTGGGGCGGGCAGAATGTCTACGACGTCTATTCGAAAGCCGAAGGCACGGCGCTCGACGGGACGAAGTACCGCGAATGGTAAGGATCCGGCAGCAGACATGTCTCCGGTCGGGATCCGCAACAAGGAGAGCCAGACGATGGCCAGCACGCAACGGTCGTCGATGACGTCCACGACAGCCAGAAGCGGCCGCGGCGAACGCGGGTTCACGCTGATCGAGCTGCTGGTGGTCTTGTCGCTGATCTCGATCCTTGCGGCGATGGGGATGGTCCAGCATAGGAACTCTGTCCTCAAGGCTCAGGAGGCGACCCTGCGCACCGACCTGTTCCACATGCGGGATGCGATCGATCAGTACTTCGCGGACAAGGGTAAGTATCCGGAGTCGCTCGACGCCCTGGTGACGGACAACTACCTGCGCAAGATTCCCGCGGATCCAATCACCGGGAAGGCCGACACGTGGCAGACGGTTCCAGCGGAGCCCGACCCGAGCAACCCGAGCGCGGAGCCCGGGGTCTACAACGTCAAGAGTGGAGCCAGCGGCACCGGTCTCGACGGTACGGCGTACGCCGACTACTGAGGGGCGCGCTGCGCGCTTTCGTGATCCGGACTCGGGAGTCCGCATTAGCTCGTTAGCAAGCGGCGCTGCCAGGCCGACGGATCTCTACCTTCCCCCTGATCCGCGCTGCCCATGCCGTCCGAAACGCGCGCGAATACGCCGCTACTCCAGGTGATTCCGGCGCTGGTGTTGAATTCGTCAGGCGGAGCGTCGACCCGGCACTTCTAATTTGATGCGCTCTGTGAGGCGCACTTCTCCGACTCGATCCAGCAACGGCTACGCTCGGCCGCGGCGCAGGCGAACGGCCCGGCGGGGCGACGGTCGCGAGCAAGAGCGCCGATCGTGTCGCGAGCGCATCGGGTAGGAAAGAAAGCGCCCGCGCGACGATCAATCGCGCGGACGCTGGATGGTTGCGAACTAGGGGTTGGTTACGCCGCGCACGTTGACGGTCGCGATGCCGTCGCCGCTCGGGCCGACCGCCTGAACCGCCGTGACGCTGATCACCTTCGTGGCCGGAGTCGCGCTCTTCCAGGACACCGGCACCTGATTGCTGGTCGTCGAGATCGTCGGCGTGCTCGCGTCCGGACCGAAGTTCCAGTCATAACGGATGATGCTCGACGTGTTCCCCGACACCTGGGCGCGGACGATGATCGTTTCGTTCACCAGCGGCGAGAGGTTCGACGGCGTGACCGCCACCGACGGCGGCTGGGCCGGCAGCACGGTGATCGTGGAAGACACCGTCTCCGAGAACCCGCTGGTGTCGGTCGCGGTCGCCCGGACGGTGTAGGTGCCCGGCTCGTTGTAGGTGTGCGACGCCGTCGCGTTGCCGCTGATCGCGCCGAGTGACTGCGACGACCCGTCGCCCCACTCCACCCGGACGTCCCGGATATTGGCGGTTGCGGCAACGGCGAACGTGAAGCTGGCCGGCTGGCCCGCGGCGATCGAGGTGGTGGGCGCGGTAATGACCAGCCCCGTCCGCGGATTCAGGTCGACGATGACGTTGGCGGTCTTGCCGGCGACGTTGGCCGTAACCGTGGATTTGCGGGTGGTGTTCAGGGTCACGCTGGCCACGCCGTTCGCATCGGTGTTCGCGGTGGCGGCCGACAGCGTCCCGGCGTCGACAGTGAAATTGACCGGCACGCCGGTGACGCCGAGGCCCGCAGCATTCTCAACCCGGGCGGAGATCACGCTCGCGCCGCCCGATGCGCCGAGCGTTTGCGGCGAGGCGGTGACGATGACCCTCTCGGCCGCGGCGGTGCCGACCAGGAGGTTCTCGATCTTGCCTGAAGCACCGCCGGAGTAGGCGGTGATGGTGGCGGTGCCGCTCTGGCCTCCAGGGATGAAATGCACCTTGACCTGCCCGTTGGTCGTCCGCGCCTCGGTCGGCTCAATCCGTCCGAGCGTCGTCGTAAAGGAGACCAGCGTGCCGTTCTGGACCGGCGTGCCGGCGCCCGCGGTCGTGGTTGTCGTCGTCCCGGTCGTGCCCGTCGTACCGGTGCCTGTCGTCCCTGTGCCGCTCGTGCCCGACCCGCTCGACGCCGTGGCGACACCGTTTTCGATCACCGTAGCGATGATCTCGACGTTGCCGTCCACGGGTACGGTCGACGCCCCTGAAAAGAGCGTGATGACGGTGCCCGTGGGAGCCAGCAGCGGCACTTTGTCGCACGACGAGGTGACGAGCGCGGCAAAGAGAACCGTCGGGACGATACGGCAGGCGAGGCGCGCCGAGCGCCGGGAGTGTGTTAGCATGGGAAGCGCTAAAGATAATACTCTCATGTATTTACAGCGTCAAGACAACGAGCGCGGCTACGCCATGGCGGCGTTGCTGGTGACGCTCGCAGTCATGTCGGTGCTGCTCAGCGCGGCCCTGCCCGCCTGGCGTCATGAGGCGCAGCGCGAGAAGGAAGCCGAGTTGGTGTTCCGCGGCGAGCAATACGCGCGCGCCGTCGCGTTGTACCGGGCGAAGAACCAGAATGCGTTTCCGCCGAGCGTCGACGTGCTGGTTCAGGGCAAGTTCCTTCGGAAAAAATATCTCGATCCGGTTACCAACAAGGATTTCGATCTGATCGGCGCCGGCACCCAGATGCCGGCCAACCCGGGAACTCCGGCGGCCGGCGGCACTCGCGGTTCGACGCCGGCGGCCCGCGCGGCGCCGTCAGCTCCGTCGGCCGCCGCCAGCATCGGAGCGGGCGGCTCCTCGATGGTCAGCGGCGGCATCATGGGCGTCCACAGCAAGAGCCAGGAGACGTCGATCCGCATATATAAAGGTCAGTCGCGCTACGACCAGTGGAACTTCGTCTTCACCGCGCTGAACCGGCCCGGCGGGAACGATCCCGGCGCGCTCAACCCGGGCGGCCGCGGCGGTTCCACCTTGCCGGGAGCCAACGGCGGTCGCGGCCGTGGCGTTGGCGCTGATACGGGTCGCGGTGGCCGCGGCACGACGCCGGGTCGCGGGTCTGGCGGATTCGGCCCGCCGAGCTCACCGTCCCCGATCACGTTCCCGCCTGGGCGGGGCGGCGCCGGCTCCTGAGCCGGCGCTCACCCCGCGGCTGCGGATCCCTCAATTGGACGACGGCGGGGATGGCGCGGTTGGAAGAAGTGCCGGGCCGAAAAGACATCAGCGGAAATGGCGATCGAAGGCGCTGACGACAGCCTCGTGGACGCGCGGCCGAAGCGCGCGCAACTGCTCGTTCGCGCGCGACGGGTGGATTCGATTCGTCAGCAGCACGATGTAGAGATCGCGCTCGTGGTCGATCCACAGCGACGTGCCGGTGAATCCCGTGTGGCCAATGGCACTCGGCGAGAGCGTCCGCCCGCATGATGACGTGGGCAGCATCGTGTCCCACCCGAGGGCACGCGAACTGCCCGGGACAGTCCCTCGCGCCATGAAGCGGCGCATCGTTTCGGGCCGGGCCAGTGCGGGTGCGCCACCAATCGTCGCGAGCACCGCACGCGCGAAGTCGCCCACCGCCCCGACCGTGCCGAACAGGCCGGCGTGCCCCGCGGCCCCGCCCAGCGCCCACGCGTTCTCATCGTGAACTTCTCCCACCAGCAGCCGTCCCCGCCACGGATCCAGTTCCGTTGGCGCGGTCCGATCGCGCCACGCCCGCGGCGGATTGAAGGCGAGGGGCTCGACCGTGACTGAACGAGCCAGCCATTCGAATTGCGCGCGCAGCCGCCGAGCGGGATCGAGGGCACCCGAAGCGCCGGCGTACGCGGCGGTTCGCGGCTGCGCGTCTTCGAGGATGAACCCGAGCAGGATGAAGCCGAGATCGCTGTAAACCGACTGGGTGCGCGGCGAGTACTCCAGGGGCAGGTGGCAGATCGCGGGCTCGAAGTCGAGGCGCCCCGTGTGATCGACATAGAAGGGCAGGTATGCGCTCAGGCCCGACGCGTGTGCCAGCAGGTCCGCGATCGTCACGTCCTCACGATCCGTTCCGGTCCACGCGGGCAGCCATTGCGCGACCCGATCCTCCAGTCGGAACCGCCGCTCGTCGACGGCCCGCATCGCCAGGGACGTCGTCGCGATCACTTTCGTGAGAGAGGCCAGGTCGAAGATGGTGTCAGCGGTCGTGGGGAGGGCGGCCTCGTCGTACGACAGTGTGCCGAAGGTCCGTCGCCACAGCACACCGGCGCTTCCGCCGACCTCGATGGCGGCCGAGGGGAAGGCCCGCGAACGCACGCCGCCGAGCAGGAACTCGGTCACGTCGGAGAAGGGCGGCGGCATTCGCGTGCTCGTCCCGGCCTTGGTGACCCTGCGCCGCGACAGCGGTCAGCGCATGCCCGAACCGGAGGGGGCCGGCGGGAATGCCGCGCGCGCCACCTTCTCGAGGTAGCCCGGCGCGGCCAGCTTCGGATCTGTCAGGCTGTCGTACGAGAACAGGATCACACCAGCGGCGCCGAGGCGGCGGGCCGTCTGGATGTTGTCGACCGTCTGCGCCGGCGTGAGCCGGTACGCGCCGATCCCGGCCCAGATCGGCCGTCCGTTCGCGGCCGCGCGGACGGCCGTGATCTGATCGGC
Source organism: uncultured Acidobacteriota bacterium (assembly GCA_963816725.1). Classification (GTDB taxonomy): domain Bacteria; phylum Acidobacteriota; class Vicinamibacteria; order Vicinamibacterales; family 2-12-FULL-66-21; genus CAVSUB01. The sequence goes on from CAWFMC010000005.1 coordinate 287,432, forward strand.
GAAGCGCGCCGCCTCCGGCGTGTACGCCATCGGGCACACCACGTCTACGGTCCCGTCGCGGAGCCAGGCGCCCCAGTCCTGTAGGCGATCGTCGTAGGCTTCGCGGACATCCGGTTTGGCGGCGACGGTGACCAGCGCGTCGGGCCGCTCGGCTTTCACGGCGGCGCGCAGGCGGCGCATGAGTGCCGTCATCCGCGCGACCCTGAACGCGCGCCAGTCGTCGGGGCGCGCGTCGGGATACGCAAAGAGATCGACTTTCTCTCGAGCGTCCACCTGTCGCCGCAGCCCGTCGTCAAGCCGCGGTCGGATCGCGGTGCGGAACTCGGCAATCGCGAGCCGGCTGTAATCGAAGCGGGCGTTCGGATAACGCGCGTAGTCGAAGTGGACGCCGTCGATCGGGTAGCGGTTGGCGATCCCGCGGACCACCATCTCCACATAGGCGGCGGCGCCGGGCACGATCGGCGAGGCATAGAGGCCTTCGAGCTCGCCCGGCTGGCCGCGGGTCCAGCGTGCAATCTTGCCGACGTACGCGGGGCTGTCGGCGGGCAGCTTGGCGACGTCCTGCGCGATGTCGCGGGGCACCATCAGCCACTCCGGATGGCGATACACGAGATGCTCGCGCGCGAGCGGCAGATCGACAGCGCTGGCGACCAGGTTGACGTTGACCCACGCATGGACGCGCAGGCCCGCGGAGTGCGCCGCGCCGAGGACGGTCGCGAGGGGATCGAACGTGGCGGGCTGGCGCTGGAGCTCGGCGGCGCGGGGCTCGATCGAGTCGTTGTAGTACGCGTCGCCGCGCCCGCGAACCTGCACCAGCAGCGTGTTGAAGCCGTGATCGCGAGCCGACTGCACCAGCGCGGCGATGCTGGCCGGCGAGGTCAGGGAGGTGCGCAACACCCAGAGGGCACGCACTTCCGTCAATGAGTCAGGTTCAGGAGGACGGACCGCCGACGCCGCTCCGGGTGCGGACAGCACCAGCGCAGCGAGCAGTAGTGCGGCGAGCGCGCGGGCGGAGCCCGGGGCCCGCCGAGTCGGCAGCATGAAACACCGAAACTAACAGGCTCGAGTAGGGCATGTCAACGCGAAGGATGAACGGAATGGTTCACGGGTTCATGAGGGTTCATGCGGTTCATGAGGTCGGGTTCAACGGTTCACGGTTCGGTTCACGGTTCAAACGTTCGGTTCACCGTGCCAGAGTTCGGTTCACCGTTCCAGAGTTCGGTTCACCGCTCGGTTCATGGCGCGCTCGGTGTCGGGGCACGACGAACCGGGACTGAACGATGAACCCGGGATCGAACGATGAACCAGGAACCGAACCCTGAACGATGAACCAAACCTATGAACCGCATGAACCCCCCATGAACCTCATGAACCCCGGTAAGGTAAGCTGTCCCCGGCTGCACGTATGCGCAGATGAGTGCCACGCTCCATGTGATTGGTATCGACGCCGGCGGCACCAAGACGGTGTGCCAGCTGGCCGACGCCGGCGGGCAGGTCATTGCCGAAGCGCGAGGTGGCGGAGCGAACCTACAGGCGATGGGCGAACTGGAGGTCGAGAAGGTCCTCTATCAGGTGATGCAGGAGGCCCTCGGCGAACGCCCGATCAGTCCGGCCGCGATCTGTCTGGGCATTGCCGGCGTCGACCGGCCGGGTGACGCGACGGCGGTGCGCGGCATCATGCGCCGGATCGGGTTCCAGGCCAGAGTGCTGGTCGTGAACGACGCTTTGGTTGCGCTCGAGGCGGGCGCGCCCGGCCAACCCGGCGTGGTGATCATCTCTGGCACGGGTTCGATCGCTTACGGACGCAACGCGAGCGGGGAAGCAGCCCGGGCGGGCGGCTGGGGCTATGTGCTCGGTGACGAGGGCAGCGGCTACTGGATCGGCCGTGCCGCGCTTCGTGCTGTGCTGCGCGAAGCCGACCAGCGCGGTCCGCAAACGGCCTTGACGCCGCTGCTGCTGAAGCATTTCGGGATCGAGGCGGCGCAAGGGTTGCTCCACGAGGTCTATGCCGGCAGTTTGCGTCCATCGGAAATCGGTGCGCTGGCGCGCTCCGTCGAATCGGCGTTCCGCGAGGGGGACGCCGCGGCCATCGGCATTCTTCGCGGTGCCGCCAACGAGCTGGAGGCGTCGGGACTGAGCGTGGCGCGGCGTCTTGGCCTCATTGGCGAGAGCTTCACGTTCGTGCTCTCGGGCGGGATCTTCCGTGCCGTGCCGTGGTTGCGAGAAGAGCTCGAACGCCGGCTTCCGGGGGCCGCGCCAGGCGGCCGGACGGAGCTTCTCACCCGCGAGCCTGCCGCCGGCGCGGTCGCGCTCGCGCTCCAGGAAGCTGCAGGTGGTGCGCGGATTCCCGTCTACAAACGTCCGTGATGGCCGATACCGTTCACGCTCGCCTGCACGTCTATCCGACCGACCGCGCCGCGGCCCGCGCTCTGGCCCGCCAGGTCGCCGATGCGATCCGCACCAAGCCGGATCTCGTGCTCGGACTCCCGACCGGCAAGACGCCGGTGGCCTTTTATCGGGAGCTCGCGGCGTTGACAGAGCGCGAAGACATCGATCTCTCGGGCCTCACGACCTTCAACCTCGACGAGTTCCTGGGGATTGCTCCCTCGCATCCCGGGAGCTATCGCCGTTTCATGACTGATCATCTGTTCGACCGCGTCCAGCTCGCGGCGTCGCAGATCCATTTCCTCAACGGCGCGGCGCCCGATCCCGAGGCGGAATGCGAGCGCTACGAACAGGCGATCGCGCAGGCCGGCGGGATCGACGTGCAGATTCTCGGCATCGGCACCAACGGCCACATCGGCTTCAACGAGCCGGCACCGGCGCTGCAGGCGCGTACGCACCGTGTCCAGCTGCGTCCGGAGACGCGACGCAGCAATGCGGCGCTGTTCGGCGGCGACCCGCGCGCGGTGCCCGGCGAAGCGTTGTCGATGGGGATGGCGACGATCCTTCAGGCGCGGTCGATCGTCCTGCTCGCGACCGGGCGGTCGAAAGCGTCGTGCGTGGAGCGGCTGCTGAACGGGCCGATCACGACCGACCTGCCGGCCTCGTTCCTCCAGCTCCATCCCGCCGTCGACATCGTGGTCGACACCGCGGCGGGCGGCACGCTGGCGGTGGAGCCAAGCCAGGCCGAGCACCACTGAGCCGCGCCAGCGGGCCTACGCTCCGCTGGCCGTCTTCAGGCTCGAGGTGAGATCCTCCCCGATCGCCTCGCGAACCGAGTCATCGGCTTTCTTCAGGCGCCGGAGGGCCATCGGCAGCGTCAACCCGGTTTTCTGCATGACGATCGCCGCCTTGACGTTGAACTTCGCCCGCTTGAGGAGCGCGTCGGCGGCATCGTAGTCGATGCCCGTGACCATTGTGACGATCCGCCGCGCCCGATCCTTGAGCTTCTCGGATCCGGTCTGGACGTCGACCATCAGGTTGCCGTAGGTCTTGCCGACCTTGATCATGGCCACCGTGGTCAGCATGTTGAGCACCATCTTGGTCGCGGTGCCCGCCTTCAGCCGAGTCGAGCCGGCGATGAGCTCCGGGCCGACGGCCGGCGCGATCTGCAGATCGACGAACGTCTGCAGCTCGGAGCCGGGCCAACAGGTGACGAAGATGATCTTGGCGCCGGCCTTCCGGGCGCGGGTGAGACCGCCGCGGACGAACGGCGTCATGCCGCTCGCGGACACACCGACCACGACGTCGCGCTGGGTGAGGCGAAGCCGGGCAATGCTGCGGGCGCCTTCCTCATAGTTGTCCTCGACGCCTTCCTTCGCCTTGAACACCGCCTCCTGACCACCGGCCATCACTGCCTGGACGACGCGCGGTGAGGTGCCGAAGGTGGGCGGCATCTCTGACGCCTCGACCACCCCGAGGCGACCGCTGGTGCCGGCCCCGACGAAGATGATCCGTCCGTTCTTGCGCAGCGCCTGGGCGATGATCTCGACGCCGTGAGCGATGCGCTCCTTCTCCTTCTGCACCGCCGCGATGACCTTGCGGTCCTCGTTCACGACCATGTCGATGATGTCGCGAACCGGTGTCTTGTCGATGGTGAGGCTGACGGGGTTGATCGCTTCTGTGGGCAGCGACTGCCACTTGGATTGGGTTTGCATCGGCTGGTCTGCGTGTGCCTTACCGTACGAAACGGCAAAGTTACTCCTCGCGTGGATCCGTGTCAAACGGCTGCGGTCGACGCCCGAGCGATCGCGCGCGCCGCACGAGGGTGCCGCTGGAGCCCCGGTGACGGAACGAAACTGTGCGGTCCTACAATAACGTCGCAGCGCTGCCGGCGGAGCGACATGTCTGTCGGGCGCGAGGCCGACGCCCTCGTAGTAGACTCGGAAACGGGTCGTAGCCTCATGTCCATGTCCGAACGCAGTCTGCAACTCGGTGAGCCGGAGGCGCCGCCGATTCCCATCGAGCGCGTCGCCGAGTTGTCCGGCCGTCTCGAGCGCGAGTTGGCCAAGGTCATCGTCGGTCAGCAGCGGGTGATTCGCGAAATCCTCATCGCCTTCCTCGCGGGCGGCCATTGTCTGCTGCGGGGAGTGCCCGGCCTCGCCAAGACGCTGCTGATCAAGAAGCTGTCGGAAGCCGTCGACCTCAACTTCAATCGCATCCAGTTCACCCCTGACTTGATGCCGTCGGACATCCTCGGGGCCGAGGTCATCGAGGAGGATCGCGCGAGCGGCAAGCGGGTGATTCGCTTCATCCGCGGGCCGATCTTCGCCAACATCCTGCTGGCCGACGAGATCAACCGCACGCCGCCGAAGACACAAGCGGCTCTCCTCGAGGCGATGCAGGAGCGTCAGGTCACCGTCAACGGGGTGCGCTCGCCGCTGGACCGGCCATTCTTCGTGCTCGCCACCCAGAACCCGATCGAGCAGGAGGGCACCTATCCGCTGCCCGAAGCGCAGCTCGATCGCTTCATGTTCAACGTCGTGATCGAATACCCCACGCTCGAAGAGGAGCGGCGCATCCTCTCGCAGACGACCGGCAACGCGGATCCGGCGATCTCCGTGGTCGCCTCGGGCGACGAGATCGAGCGCCTGCACGCCGTCGTCCGCGAGGTTCCGGCCGCATCGAACGCCGTCGATTTCGCGGCCCGTCTGGTGCGCGCGACGCGCGCCGCCGGCCACGCGCAAGGAGAGGCGGGCACCGTGCCGGATTTCGTCAAGCAGTGGGTGCGCTGGGGTGCCGGGCCGCGGGCCGGCCAGGCGCTTCTCCTTGGGGCGAAGGCTCGCGCACTCCTCGAAGGGCGGAGCGCGGTGTCGCTCGAGGACGTCACCGAGGTCGCGCTGCCGGTCCTCCGGCATCGCATCCTGCTGAATTTCCAAGCCGAGGCTGACGGCATCGACGCCGATCACGTCGTCCGCCGCCTGATCGACACCGTCGCTCCCTGACGGCCGCGATCGGCCGTTCGCGCGCGCATGTCCACATCGCTGCTCGACCCCGCCCTGCTGAACGCAATCAGCGACCTCGAACTGGTCGCCCGGGTGACCGTCGACGGCACGGTCTCGGGTCTCCATCGCAGCCCGTTTCACGGCTACAGCGCGGAGTTCAGCCAGTATCGTCACTATCTGCCTGGCGACGATCTGAAGTACGTCGACTGGAAGCTGTTCGCGCGCACCGACCGGATCTACACCAAGCAGTATCGCGAGACCACCAACGTCCTGGCGCAAGTCGCGGTCGATGCCAGCGGGTCGATGGCCTACCAGGGCAACTCACCGGTATCGAAGCTGGCGTACGCACGGCTGCTCGCGGCCGCGCTGGCGCATCTCGTCTCGAAGCAGGGTGACGCGGTCGGCCTGGTGACGTTTGACGACGAGCTGCGGACCTACCTGCCGCCGCGTGGCGGCCGGCTGCACCTGCGACGCATCCTCGTGTCCTTGAGCAAGCTGGAGGCGTCGGGGGGCACGGCCTGCGGCACGGGCCTGCGCCGCGCGATCGATCTCCTGAAGCGTCGCGGGCTGCTCATCCTGGTGTCCGATTTGTATGACGATGGTGAGGGGGTGGAGGCGGAGCTGCGCCGGGCCGTCCGGATCGGCCACGAGGTGGCGCTCTTCCATGTGCTCACGCCCGACGAGATCGCGCTGCCTTTTGGTGGTGACGTGGAACTCGAAGATCTCGAGACCGGGCGCCGGGTGATCACGAGCGCGGCCGCGCGGGCCGGCTATCAGCAGGCCTTCGCCCGGTTCCTCGAGCGCTGGCGCACGACCTGCGCCAGCTACGGCATCGACTACTACCGCGTCAACACCTCGATGCCGCTCGATGCGTCGCTGCGTGATTACCTGAGACGACGGACGCGGAGCGATCACCGATGATCGGCTGGCACGTCCCGGCGGCGCTCGGCGCCCTCGGCCTGATGGCGCTGCCGATCGTCGTCCATCTGCTGCGCACCCACCGGGCGCAGCGGATTCCCTTTCCAACTCTAAGGTTCGTTGCTCCGTCCCGCACGTCAGCGGTCAAGTTGCGGCCGCCGTCCGATCTGCCGCTGCTGCTGGTCCGCATCGCGATTATCGCCGCCGCCGCGCTCGCGATGGCGCAACCGGTGCTCGTGACCGACGCGCGAGTGAACGTCTGGAACAACCGCCTGGCCCGCGCCGTCATCGTCGACTCCAGCCAGGCGATGCAGATCCCGGACACCTCCGGGACGACGCCGAGCGCGCTCGCGAAGCCGCTCGCCGCCGCCGAAGTGGCTGCGGCGGCGCACTCGATCCAGATTGAGGCGGCGTCGCTGACCGATGGCCTGACACGCGCTGCCGCGTGGCTCATCACCGCACCGCCCGCGCGTCGTGAGATCATCGTGATCTCCACGTTCAGGGCAGGCGCCTTGACAGACCCCATGCTGAAGCAATTGCCGCCGAGTGTAGGCCTTCGCCTTATACAGGTCGGGCATCCGATCGACTCGCGGATCATCGCGGGTACGCGTCCGCTGACATCCCCGGGTGAGCCGTCGGCGATACAGGACGTTCAGCTCACCGGAGCCACAACGAGCGTGGTCCGCAAGACCGCTGGCGGCGAGCTTCGCGGCGCTCGGGTGGTGGGACTCGATCCTGCGATGCCCGCAGTCCAGCGGCTGTGGCGGACGCTCGCCCTGGCTGGCACGCCGGCGCCATCGGCCGACCGCCCGATTGCGTTGGCCTTCGGCGGCTGGCCGTCGGGGGAGCGCGTCGCGGCATTCGATGCGGAGACGCCGCGATGGATGCTGCAGGTCCTGATGCGGTTGCGATCGGACGCCGGGCTGCAACGTGCGGCGGCGACCGCGCCGGCTTCGCTGCTGTCAGCATCGGCCCCGTGGGTCACGATTGCCGTCGATCGAGAGGGTGCACCGCTGGCTCGCCTCTCGAGACGGGCAGAGGAGCTGATCATGCAGGTCGGCGCCCCGATCGACAGCCTGTTCGGGGCAGCGTCGGCTCGGGCGATGCTGGCCGCCAACGCTGGCGACGCGGCGCGGCCCGAACAGGAGATTCTGCGGATCGCTCCCGCGACGCTGGAAGGCTGGTCGCGTCCGGCGCCGCCGGTGGATCGGCAGGCCTGGCGATCGCTCAACGGCTCCGACGCGCGCTGGCTGTGGGCGATCGCCCTCGTGTTGCTGGCCGTTGAGCAGTGGCTCCGGCGGTCACCGGTTAGGCAAGCGGCGGAAGTGCGCGATGCCGCCTGACGCCGCGGCGGCCGACCTCCTCGTCTCCGCGTTCCTCGACACGATCGAGCGCCGCATCCGGCTGCTCGATGTCCTCCGCGCCGGCGCCCTCGGTGTTCTGACGACGGCTGCTGCCTTCGTACCGGTTCGCCTGCTCGGTCTGGCGAGCGGGCCGGCGCTACTGGTCGCTGCAACGTTCGGGTTGATCGCCGGCGGTGCGATCGCCTGGCTGCGGCGCGCGCGCCGCCATGCCTCGGCCGCAGCGGCCCTCGTGGAGCGCGCGCTGCCGGAAAGTCGCAACGTAGTCTTCACGGCACGGGAGCTGATCGTCACGCCGGCGGGAACGGCGCCGTGGGTCCGACGTCGCGTCGTGGACGGCGCGGCCCGGATCCTCGCGCCTGCCGACCCCGCCGCCATCGTGCCGATTGGCACGGACGTGTGGTGGCTCAGCGCTGCGGCACTCGCCGCGATCGTGACGATGGCGCTCGTGCCGGCCGGTTGGGCGCACCTCACCCGCGGCGTCAGCGCACCCGGGATCGGACCAGAAGACGCCAGCCGCGTCGACCGCCTTGCACGTGGCGATCACCGTGGCGCCGCCACTGTACACAGGATTACCGCAGCGTCGCCTCACTGATCCCGCCACGCTCGAGATCGTCGCTGGCAGCCGGCTGACGGTGGCACTCGAAGGCAGCGGTGCGTGGTCGATTCGTTTCGGTTCGCGCGTGTTGCTGACGGCATCCGCGTCGGAGCGGCGGTCGGAGATCGTTCCAGCCGACAGTGGCTATTTCGCGATCGAGCGGTCGGGCGCTGCGGAGGCGCGGCTCATCCCGGTAACCGTTACTCCGGACCGAGCCCCGACCGTTCGCATCGAGGCGCCAGGCCGAGACCTGCTGTTGCCTGCGGCGCAAGGCCGCGTGGAGCTGTCGGTCGTCGCCGGCGACGACTTCGGGCTGGCAAGCCTGTCGCTCGCCTATACGAAGGTGTCCGGATCGGGCGAGCAGTTCGAGTTCAGCGAGGGCACCCTGCCGCTGACCATTGCGCGCGACAACGGCCGTGCCTGGCGAGCGACTGGCGCCTTCGACCTGGCGGCCCTGAAACTCGAGCCAGGGGATTCGGTGGTCTATCACGCGGTCGCACAGGACGCCCGTCCAGGCGGTCAGGGCACCTCGTCCAGCGACACGTTCTTCGTCGAGATCGCCGGACCCGGGCAGGTCGCGCTGCCCGGGTTCGAACTGCCCCCGGATCGTGAGCGCTACGCGCTCAGCCAGCAGATGATCCTGCTCAAGTTGCAGCGATTGCGCGCCCGCGAGGCCACGTTGTCGCGCGAGGCGCTGACGCAGGAAGTCGAAGGCCTGGGCGCCGAGCAGCGGTCGGTGCGGGCCAACTTCATCTTCCTGATGGGCGGCAGCGTCGAGGACGAGGAGCAGGAAGCTGCGCAGTCGAACGAGATCCAGGAGGGCCGCCTGGAGAACAGCGCGCGGCACGAGATCTCGACCGCGATCCGTTATATGAGCGAGGTGGAGACGGCGCTCGGAGCCGTGGACACCGGGGCGGCGTTGCCGCCCGCGAAGGCCGCGGTCGAAGCGCTGCAACGCGCGTTCGGACGGAATCGATATTTCCTCAAGACGCTCGCCGAACGGAGCCGCATCGATCCGTCGCGACGCTTGACCGGCGATCTGAAAGAAGCGGCGGACTGGCGCCGCCTCTTGGCCCCGCCAACCGACGACCCCAAGGTGCGCGATGCGCGGTTGTTGCTGTCGCGCCTGCTCGACCTGACGTCGGTGAGCGGTCGCCCTCCTGTGACGGCCGCGGGACCGGTCGGTCGCCTGGCCGAGGAGGCGCTGGCGATCGACCCGTCGTCCGCAGACTGGCAGAACATCTCGGCGTCGCTGACGCGTCTGCGGGATACGCTCGCGAGCCAGCGCGATCCGGAGACGGTGCGGAAAGCGGTGCGGGACAGCATGAGTCCGCTGCTCGCGATGGTGCGCAAAGGCGCGGTACGCGGACCGCAAGAGGATCCCGCGGGAGACACGCTGCGCAGCGCGTGGGCCGCGGAAGGGAAGTCCCGATGATCCGGACGGTCCTCCGGGTTCTCGCGTGGGCGGTTGCGGTCGCCGCAGCGATCGATCCCGGATTGCGCACGAGCGGTTCGGCCCCACTCGCGGTCGACCTCCGCGCCGCAGACGGTACGTTGCTGCCGAGCGATAGCCCGGTAGGCAAGCAGTTGGAGCAGTCGTTCTCCGGTCCGCTCGCGATCAACACTGCGGCCGAGCCGCGTGCCCTGGTCGTCGAAGGCGCGGCGATCCGCCCCTTCGCGATCCCGAATCGCCTGCCGGTCTCGTTCATCGCACCGGCGCAGGCGACCGGGCCCTCGGTGCGGGTGCTCTCGGTTAGCGCTCCGCGTCCGGTGTTGCCCGGCTGGTCTGCGGCCGTCACTGCGGTGATCGACGGTCGCGGCCTGCCGCCCGGATCGTCCTCCGCGATTGTGCTCGATCATCACGGTGTCGAAGTCGATAGGCTCGTGCATCGGTGGAGCAAGCCGCGTGAGCAGTTCAGCGTCCAGCTGTCGTTCGTGCCGCCGGCCGCTGGCAGCTTCCCGGTCAGCGTGAAGGTGCTGCCGATCGAGGGCGGACGGGACGACGGCGAGGAAGCTCCTTCAGTACAGGTGGTCGCCGAACAACGCCGCCTCCGGATCCTGGCGTTCGATCCGCGGCCGTCCTGGGGATCCGCCTTCGTCCGGCGCGCGCTCGAAGGCGATCCGTCGTTCGACGTTGCCACCCGGGTCCGAGCCTCGCGTGGACGCGAGGTCCGCACCGGTGCCGCGCCGATCGTGCTCGGCGACGCGACGCTCGCCCCCTTCGACCTGGTGCTGGTCGGGGCGCCCGAAGAGCTGAGCGCGAGTGAGTTGCGCGCGTTGGACAGGTTCGCGTCGGTGCGCGGGGGAACTGTCGTCTTCGTTGCCGATCGCGCGTCGGCAGGAGGCTACCTGCGGCTGCTCGGCATTCCCTCGCTGGACGAGACACTGTTGGACAAGCCGATCAAGGTCACCGCCCCGGACGGCGGAGTCCTGCGCGGTGCCGAGTTCGCGCATCCGGCGGCCGTGCCGACAGGGGCGGATGCCGTCACCGAGATCCCGCATGGCGCCGGACGACGGGCGCCGCTCGTGACACGGCCGTCGGGCGCAGGCCTATTGATCTTTTCAGGTCTGCTCGACGCGTGGCGCTACCGGGCGGAAGACGACGGCGCGTTCGATACGTTCTGGCGGTCACGGCTGGCGAGCGCCGCCGCGCGGGCGCCGCGACGGCTCGAACTCACCGTGACATCCGGCAACCCGTCGGCAGGGGTGCCGACACGCGTACAGGCGGTGGTCCGGGCGACGGACTTCGCCACCCTGGGAAGCACGGTGTCCGTGCCGGGGGTGGCCGCGCGCATCGTTGACGAGCGCGGCGCACAAGAGCCGATCCGGCTCTGGCCGACTGCCGTGCTCGGCGTCTTCGAAGGCGAGGTGCCGGCCAGGAGCCCGGGCCGTTATGACGTTCGTATCGAGACGAGCGGCGGCGTGTCCGCCGACACGCCGCTGATCGTGAGCCCGGTGGCGGACGTACCTCGCGCGCCCGGCGATCGCGACCTCGCCGCCACGACTGCCGCTGCGACTGGTGGCGTCGTGGTCGCTCCCGATCGTCTCCAGCCCTTGATCGATCGACTCAGTGCCCTATCCCGTGAGAGCATCGTTCGCACCGGCCACCCTTTCCGATCGCCGTGGTGGGGCGTGGCCTTTGCCGGGCTCCTGACAGCGGAGTGGACGCTGCGGCGACGTCGCGGACTGCGCTGAGCGGGCAGCCGCAAGCATCCTGTGATTGACACCTATCTGACCTACCTTCGCGATGTCCGTCGCATGTCGCCGAACACCGTCGAGAGCTACGCGCGCGACCTCGCGTCGTTGGGTGCCTTCGCCGATGAAGGTGGGACGGCGGTGGAGAGCCTGTCTCGGCGCGACCTCGAGGCGTTCGTCCGCTCGCGCATGGCCGGCGGCCTGGCGCCGCGCTCGGTGGCGCGAATGGTGGCGTGCGTCCGCGGCTTCTATCGCTTCGTCGCGGTCGAGCAGAAGCGCGAGGTGAGCCCGGCCGAGGACCTGCAGGCGCCGCGCGCGTGGGCGCCACTGCCGAGGTTTCTCGACCTGCACGAGGTCGACCAGCTGCTGGCGGTGCCGGACACGGCGACCCCGCGCGGCCTTCGTGACAAAGCGATGATCGAAGTCCTCTACGCGACCGGGATGCGCGTCTCGGAGCTGGTCGCGGTCCGGCCGAACGATCTTCATCTGGACGAGGGATATCTCACCTGCGTCGGCAAGGGCGACAAGGAGCGCATCGTGCCGCTCGGCCAGGACGCGATCGCCTGGGTCCGTCGTTACCTCGAGCACGGACGCTCAGTGCTGGCAAAGCGCGGATCGCCCTGGCTGTTCGTCAACGCCCGTGACGGCGGCCCGCTGTCCCGGGTCGGCTTCTGGAAGGTGTTGAAGGAGTACGGCATCCGCGCCGGGATCGGCGGCGACTTGAGCCCCCACGTCCTCCGACACTCGTTCGCGACGCATCTCCTGGAGCGCGGTGCGGACCTGCGCGCGATCCAGATGATGCTCGGTCACGCCGACCTGTCGACGACCCAGATTTACACGCATGTCCTGGAGGCGCGGCTGCGCGCCGTCTACGATCGCTACCATCCGCGGAAATGAGCCGTCGAACTCTGCGGCCCGCGGATCGTCCAATCCTGAGACGCCGTGTCGTTATCCGCGGCAGCGAGGAGCGCAACTGACATGGAAAGAACCTGGCGAGAGACGATCGAGGGCACGACCGACCAGATCCTGGCGCAGATCCGCAAGCTGATAGACGAGGGCAATGTCCGGCGCGTCGTGGTCAAGCATCAGGGTAAGACGATCGCCGAGTTTCCGCTGACGGTCGGCGTCGTGGGGACGGTGCTCGCGCCGGTCGCAGCGGCGATCGGAGCGCTGACCGCCGTCCTCGCCGAGTGCACCATCGAGGTCGAGAAGGCGGTGGTCACCACACCGCCCGAGGAGGTCCGGGTCGAGGTCGTGCCCGCCGAGCGCGCCGACTGACGCGCCTGCGGCTTGTCGGGATACCGGGAACCTGCTACATTTGATGGATTTGGTTGGCGCCGGTGTGGCGCATGGACCATCACCGCAGACCGGTATTTCCGACTTCCGCAGGAGTTCGACCGAAATGAGCCGTAAGGGCCGCTATCTTTTTACTTCGGAGTCCGTCACCGAAGGCCATCCCGACAAGATCGCCGACCAGATTTCCGACTCGGTTCTCGACGCCATCCTCGCGCAGGATCCGTCGAGCCGCGTGGCCTGCGAAACCCTCGTGACCACCGGCATGGCGATCATCGCCGGCGAGATCACCACGAAGGCCACGATCGATTACCAGCGGGTCGTGCGTGACGCGATCAAGGACGTTGGCTACACGCGGGCAAAGTACGGCTTCGATTCGGAGACCTGCGCGGTCCTTTCGTCCATCCACGAACAGTCGCCCGACATCGCCCAGGGTGTGGACCCGGGCGGCGCCGGCGACCAGGGCCTGATGTTCGGTTACGCCTGCACCGAGACCGAAGAGCTGATGCCGCTGCCCATCATGCTGGCGCACAAGCTCGTCAAGGGCCTCTCGTGCGCGCGACGTGACGGCATGCTCGACTATCTGCGTCCGGACGGCAAGTCGCAGGTCTCGGTCGAATACGACAACGGCAAGCCGGTTCGCGTCGACACCGTCGTGGTCTCGACCCAGCACAGCGCGGAGGTCAGCAACGAGACGCTGCGCGAGGACATCACCTCCAAGATCGTCGAGCGCGTCATTCCGGCCGGCATGATGGACGAGAAGACGCGCATCCTGATCAACCCGACCGGCCGCTTCGTGGTCGGAGGTCCGCACGGCGACGCCGGCGTCACCGGCCGCAAGATCATCGTCGACACCTACGGCGGCGCGGCGCCGCACGGCGGCGGCGCGTTCTCGGGTAAGGATCCGACAAAGGTTGACCGCTCGGCCTGCTACATGGCGCGCTACGTCGCGAAGAACGTCGTCGCGGCGGGCCTGGCGGAGCGCTGCATGGTGCAGCTGGCCTACGCGATCGGCGTGGCCGAGCCCGTGTCCGTGCTGATCGACACCGACGGCACCGGTACGGTGGCCGACGAGAAGATCAGCGAGGCGGTCCGCAAGAACTTCAAGCTCACCCCGAAGGGGATTATCGAGACGCTCAATCTGCGGCGTCCGATCTACCGCAAGACCGCGGCGTTCGGTCACTTCGGCCGGAGCGAGGCGGAGTTCACCTGGGAGAAGACGGACAAGGCCGAGGCGCTCCGCGCCGACGCCGGCCAGTGATCGACGGCGGGCGGATCAGCGCTGATCCGCTCCGCGCGACCCGGTGACGATGCGCACAACGATGCGGATGACGGCGGCCCTGGTGGCCGCCGTTGTCATTTGGTGGGTCGTCGCCGTTCCCCGTGCGCCGGAACACGCCGAGGGCGCGCCGAACCCGGAGCTTCGCCGGCGAACCCTCGCCGGCGCCATCCACGTCCATAGCGCGGATTCCGACGGCACGGCGCCCCGCTCCGCGATTGCCGCGGCCGCGGCCCGCGCTGGCCTCCAGTTCGTCGTGTTCACCGATCACGGAGATGCGACGCGTGCCCCGGTACCGCCGACGTATGCCAGCGGCGTGCTCTGTCTGGACGCCGTTGAGATCAGCACCAACGCCGGCCACTACCTGGCTATCGGGTTGCCGCAAGCGCCGTATCGCCTCGGCGGCGAGGCCGCGGCGGTGGCCGAAGATGTTCGCCGCCTGGGCGGGTTCGGGATCATCGCGCACCCGGACTCCGCCCGGCAGGAGCTGGCGTGGAGCGACTGGCACGTCGCGGCTGACGGCGTCGAGTGGCTGAACGCCGACAGTGCGTGGCGCAGCCGTTCGTGGCCTTCGCTCATCCGCTCCGCGTTCGGGTATTGGGTCCGCCCCGGAGCCACGCTCGCCGCCATGTTGGACCGTCCGGTTGCGACCCTCCGCCGGTGGGACGCCACAACCGCGCAGAGGCCGATGCCCGCGTTCGCCGGGCTCGATGCGCATGGCGGAGTGGGTCGATCCTCGTTTGACGGCGGCCGCAGCGGCATTGCCGGCATCCCGTCGTATGACGCGTCGTTCGAATCCTTCTCGGTCCGGGCCGTGCTGCGGAACGCACCTACCGGCAATGCCGTCACTGACGGCGCGGCACTGCTCGAGGCCTTGCGCGCCGGACGGACGTATACGGTGATCGACGGCCAGGCGACCGCAGGCTGGATCGAGGTCACTGCGGAACGGCCGGGCGGCGTCGCATCGATGGGGGAGTCGCTTCCCGGAAACGGTGCCGCATCGATGTTCGTGCGCCTGCCGAGCCTCGCGGACACGACCGTCATCGTTCTCAGGAACGGCGCACCCATGCTCCAGACCGCGGGTGCGAAGGCCCAGCTCACGATTTCCGAGCCGGGCGCCTATCGGGTCGAAGTTCGCCGGCGCAACGCACCGGACGCCGCCCCGTGGATTCTCACGAATCCTATCTATATGGATCTGCCTTCTCCGCCAGCGGAGGCCGCGCCGACGTTCACCCCACAACAGTCGTTGTTGGATGCGGACTGGCGCACCGAGCACGATCCGGCCTCGACGGCAGAGCTCGCGCATACCGACGTCGGCAATCGAGCTGACGTACCGGCTCGACCCGGGCCAACGAAGTCCATTCGCCGCTTTGGTGGTCCCGCTGGATCACGCCACCCCGTTCAGCGGCGTGTCCGTTACGCTGAGTTCAGACCCGCCGACTCGTGTATCTCTGCAGTTTCGATCGGCAGATGGTCGAGAGCGGTGGCGCCGCTCCATCGTCGGCTCTGCCCCCGCACATCCGGTGACGCTGGCGGTGTCGGACTTCGTCCCAATCTCTCCCACCGGCCGAGCGCTCGATCCGTCGGTGGCCGCGTCACTGCTCATCGTAGTGGACCTCGTCAATTCCGTCCCCGGCGCTCGAGGTCGCATCGTCCTTCACCAGTTGTCTCTCGGCCGAGTGGAGTAGCGTCCACACCGAACTCCTCCTAGGCTGCGACCGCGGCCGCAGCGTCTGGGCCTCGGCGGGGCGTTCACCGTTCATCCTGCCGGACCTCGTCCAATTCCGAGAATTCCCCCGCCCGTAGCGGGCCGCGGTTCACCTTACGCAACTCGGCCGTGCGCCCACTTCCCAGCACCCTGTATCGCCGCCAGTTGTCGCTACGCCTCCCGCCGGTGCCGCAAACGGTGTCGGGTGTTTTCCGAACCGCGCACATCTTGATCGCGCGAGTTCGCCGCAACCGGCACGGCCGGTCCGCGGCAAGCGGCCTCCCGCGAAATACTGCTGCGTTTTAGCTGAGGTGGGCGGAGCGGAATAATGGTCGCGCAGTGTTAGCGCACTAGATCACTAGTGTGCTAGTGTACTGAGATGCTGGTTGCGATCGATGTCAACGACCCGCGTCCCGTGTTCAGGCAGATCGTCGACGAAATCCAGCGCTGTGTGGCAGTCGGGGTGCTGCGTCCCGGGGATCCGTTGGCTGCGGTGCGGACCCTCGCGGCCGACCTGCAGGTGAATGCGAATACGGTCCAGCACGCCTACCGAACGTTGGAGCAGGAGGGCACTGTCGAGGTCAGGCGGGGCTTGGGGACGTTCATTGCCGACAGGCCGCTCAAGGACAGTCGTGGCAAGCAGCAGGCGGTTGCGCGGCAGATCGCGGAGCGCATGTTGCGCGAAGGCTACCGGCACGGCCTGCTCGCGAGCGACCTGATGGTGGCGCTCAAGGAGATTGCCCCCGTGCCAGGGGACAGGCCGTCAAGTCCTGGCGGTCAGGAAGATGTACACCGCCGCTGAGGCGACGATGATGTTTGGCGCCCATCCAGCCAGGATGGGCGGGAGCAGGCCACCTTTCCCGACGGCGACGAAGGCGCTGATGACGATCCAATAGCTCAGAGCAATGGTGATTCCGAGGCCAATCCCGTAGAGGGTGCCGCGGCGGCCGGTACTGACGCCGAACGGAACCGCCAGCAGCGTCATCACGAAGGTGACGAACGGGAAGGCGAGCTTCTTGTGCAGGTCGACCTCGAGCGGGATGACATTGGCCCCAGAGCTCGACAGCTGATGGACGTAGCGCCAGAGCTGCTCGACGGTCATCATGTCGGCAACCGGTTGCTCGGTCTTGAAGTAGTCGGGTCCTTCGAGGTTTGCCAGCGTCTTGCTGGCAAACGGCGTCCAGGTGGGAGTCGGGGTGGTGAAGTCCTGCGTCCAGCCCGAGGCGGCCTGCCAGCCGGCGTTCCAGGCGACGTTCGATGCGAAGGTGGCGCTCGCCAGGGTCCACGACGACTGGTCAGGGTGATACATGACCAGCCCGGTCATCTCGTCGCGCTCGGCGTTGTAGTAGCCGTAGTGATAGATGCTGCCATCACCGCCCACCAGCCAACGGCGGTTGGCGGTGTCCAGCAACCGTGGTTGCTGCGGGTTGCGGATGTGCGCGCTCAGCACGTCGGCTTTGCGATTGGCCTTGGCCAGCACCTGCTGCTGTAAGCCGAACAGCGCTCCGCTGAACACCAACGAAAACAACAGCACTGAGAGCGCCGTCCGGTAGAGGCTGATGCCGCAAGCCTTCATGACGGTGAGCTCGCTCGTTCGCGACAGGACGCCGAAGGTCACCAGGGTGCTCAGCAGGGTTGCGATGGGGATGACGTAGTAGACGAACTGCGGGGTCATGTAGACCAGCAGCGTGAGTACGTCCCAAGTGGTCGCCTGCCCTTTGAAGATCTTGTCGGACCTGTCGATGAACGTCGAGATATAGAAGAGCCCGAGGAGCGCCATGAAGGACAGCCCCACGATCCGCAGGTAGGTCCGGCTGATATACCGGTCGATCAGGCGTGGGACCGGCGCGCCAAAGCGGGGAAGTCTCAGCACCACGACTGGCGCCTTACGGGAACGGCGCCCGAGAGTTTGGACGCGGGCGGGGGAGCCGGCGGCGCTTGGCCGGTTGGCCCGACGCTCGCGCCACGCCTCCACCGACCGCCTCACCATCGCCAGCACCCCCAAAGAAAAGACCCCCTGCGTGTACCGCGCTCGCCAGATGAGGGCGCCAGCTCCGAATGCCGCGAGGACGATGTTGGGGGCCCAGCGGGCGAGGTACGCGAGGGTGAACCGGCCGCCATGTTTGACCGCCGCCGGGTTTGCGTAATACCCCTTGACCAGCGACTCCGCCAACAGGAACACGACGTAATAGGCAAAGATCACCCCGATCCCGACCACGAAGCCAGCCAGCTTGCCGTCCCGTGCGACCGACATCCCGAGCGCCAGGCCGACCAGCGCGAACACCAGACAGGTCGCCGGAATGGAGAATCGCTGCTGGATGTTGATGATTTCGGGATGCGGCGACAGCCCGCCCTTGAGCTTATCGGCCATGTCCTTGCGCAGCTCGGGAAGGGTCTTCTCGTTCAGCCCGCGCAGGATGCTGATCTCGCCGAATACCGATTCCGGATTGAGGGCCATGTAGAGCGAGCCTGGAAACCGGAACGTATCTCCCTGCCCGGTCTTGTCGATCGAGTACTGGGTCCCGTCCTCCAGGATCATGTGGACCTTGCGCTCGGCCCGATTGATCACCATGCGGCCTCGCCGAGCCAGGTAAATCGTCTGCGTCCCGGCCGACTCGTCGGTCCGAGTGACCATGAGGTCCTTCCACCCGGACGTGCCCTGGTCCGCTTCGTCGCGCGCGTAGAGCACCCACCCGGGGAAATCCTCGAAGAACACCCGGGGGCGGATGTCCGACTCGATCCGCTTGGAGATGACTTCGAAAGTCAGTTCCCGGAAGGTCTGGTTGGCGTCCGGGATGGACACCAGCATGACGTAGAGGGTCGCGAGACCGGCCACGGTGCCGACGATCATGACCGGCCGCAGCAGACGGTACGGGCTGACGCCGCACGCCAGTAACGCCACCGATTCCCGGTCCGCCGACAGACGGCCGAGCCCCACGAGCAGCCCGACCAGCAGCGACATCGGGATGGTCAGTCCTGCGGCTTGCGGGACCGCTGTCCAGATGATCCGCCCGGCGGTCGTCCAGCTGACGCCCTTGGCGAGGAGCTTCTCCAGGTGCTCCATGACTGGCGGCAGCACCAGCAGGAACGTCAGGATCAGCAGCGCCAGCAGGAACGGCGGGATTACTTCGCGGATGACGTAGCGGTCGATCGTCCGGACCATGGCGAGGCGTTCAGGATAGCACGCAGTTTCTGAGGGTCCGGCGGCGCTGGGATTTCTAAGGGCAGAGGACCGCGTTTTGCGTCCACAAGCCTTCCACAGGCCCCTTTTATTCGGCTTTGCCTATGGGTCTGATAATGAGTGTTATGTTAACTAAGGACTCGGGGAGAAGGCGTTCCCGGCCTTCGTACAGGCTCCGCCTACCGTCTACCGGCTACGGGCTGCCTTTCTTCAGCGCGTCAAGGCTCTCGCTCGCGGAGGGTGCCTTTGGCATCGGCTTCCGGGCGTGGGGCTTACGGACTCGCTCAACGGTCGCTCGGAGTAGCCGACTTTCCTTTCCTGCATGCAGCCGGTGGTGTTGACGCCGTGGGCTGTATGCCGAAATCGGCTGGACGAGATTCACGTACGACGATGCGGCTGCGAGTTGGGCTCTCCCGTGAGCATCGGTCGCGACCGGCCGATGTCGGCCCGTAGCGGCAACGTCGGAAGCGGCGACCCCGTTCCCGGGCGCCCGGAGCCCGACGCCTTGAGCGGGGTCCGACGGCTAACGCTCACAGGCGTGGTCTCTGGAACGCCCCCTGAAGCGCATGGCGTGAAGGCGGGAGGCCCCGAATGCCGCGTACAGAGAAAAGGCCCGAGCTGTCTCGGGCCTTTTCTCACCTGCGCTGCGTGCAGCGCCTCAGCCACCCTGCCGCAGTTCCTCGATGATCGCTTCCAGCGCGGAGATGACTTCGGTGCGTTCGACCCGCGACTTGCTGAACCGCAGGTGTAACTGGAACGCCTTTGTTGGCGCGTGATAGTTGAAGGTGTACGCCTTCGGGCGACCGGGCTTCGGTTTCGCCACCTCTTTTCGCACTTCCTCGCGCGTCGGGACGCCGTCACGAGTGATTTTTTCGACGAGGGCGACCATTTTCTGCGGGTCGTTTTGTCTAACTACCTGCAGAAGCATGGACTTAGAGTGAATGTCGGCCAGCCGACAAAGGTTTTTCACGTCATCCGGCATGCCGTTGAGGGAAAGTGACTCGGTAATGGCCGTCCTCGACTTGCCCAGCCTCCGCGCCATGTCCTCGTGCGTGTAGTTGCAACGCGTCTGTAGGGAGAACAGCGCTTCGGCTTCCTCGAACGCCGTCAGGTCTTTGCGCTGGATATTCTCGACGAGCGCAATCTCCACGATCTCATCGTCGTCAACCTCGCGGATGACGACCGGGACCTCGGCCAAGCCGACCTGGACGGCCGCCTGGTAGCGGCGCTCCCCCGCCACGATCTGAAACCGGCCGCCCCGCTGGCGCACGATGATCGGCTCGATAATCCCCTTCTCGGCGATGGACGCCATCAGTTCCGAGAGGTCGCCCATGACTTGGCGTGGCTGGTTCGGATTCGCATCGATTTGGTCGATGGGTACGAGCCTCCCTATGGGCGCGCCAGCCGAACTGGTCAGGGCGTCGACGTAATGCTCGTCGTGACGCATGCGCACGCTTTCCGGCAATCCTCGCTTAGGCACGATCGATGACCTCCTCACACAAGCGGTAGTACTCCGCCGCGCCGCTCGAGTCGGGCGCGAACGTGAAAATGGATTCTTTGTAAGCCGGACTTTCCTCGAGCCGGACGCTCTTGGTGATCACGGTCTTGAAGACCTTGTCACCGAACACGTTGTCGATCTGCGACCGAATGTCCTTGGCCAGCGACGTGCGCTTGTCGTGCATCGTGATCACAACGCCCAAGATGCGCAGCGATGGGTTCGCTCGTGCCCGGACCTTTTCGATGGTCTCGAGGAGGTCGTCGGTCCCCTCGAGCGCAAAGTACGAGGACTGAATGGGTATCAGCAGATGTGTTGCGGCGACGAGCGCGTTCACCGTCAGCAGCCCCAGCGTCGGCGGACAGTCGATGACGATGAACGGGTACTGCTCCCGGATGACGTCGAGCCGATCCTTCAGCCGGAAGTGGGCGTCCAACTCCCCCACCAGTTTGGCTTCGAGCTTGGCCAGTGCAATGCGGGACGGCGCGACAAACAAGTTCGGCTGGTTAGACGGGACGATCACGTCGGCGAAGCCCATGTTCGGCTCGGAGATGGCGTCGTAGACGCTGCGCGTGACGGTCGCCACGTCCAGATACGACATCGAGCTGTTTGCCTGGGGATCCAGATCGATCAGCAACGTCGGCTTCCCGCGCATCGACATGGCTGCGGCAAGATTGATGGCGGTCGTGGTCTTACCGACGCCGCCCTTCTGATTCGCGATCGCAACGATCATGTGTGGTGGGGACAGGAGGCGTTCGACGGAATGCCCGCCATTGTAGGGAGGGCATCGGGGAGTGTCAATCAATCTGCCACGAGGAAGGTGTGGCGGAGTCAGTCAGGCCGCTGAGAGCGTCGCGGCCAGCGGCCGCGATGGCGCACGGGGGCGTCACATCTTGTACTTGCCGAGGTCGTCCGGATCCAGGCTCTCCAGCCATTTTTCCAATCGCTCGGCGTTCTCCTTGTCCGGCGCGAAATCGGTGGTCTTCGCTTCGTCGATCACGCGGTCCTCGACGAAAATTGGAGCCTTGGCCCGGAGTGCGAGTGCAATCGCGTCGCTAGGCCGGGCGTCGACGGCGACCGGCTCTCCATGGACCGACAGGTAGATCAGCGCGTAGAAGGTGTTGTCCTTCAGGTCGCACACGACGACCTTGTCGATCGCGGCCTGGAGATCGTGAATCACGTTGCGGAGCAGGTCGTGAGTCATCGGCCTGGGCGTGGCGACGTTCTCGATCTGCAGCGCGATCGCGTTTGCCTCGGCCACCCCGACCCAGATCGGCAGCACCCGCGTCCCGTCGACATCGCGAAGGATGACGATCGGCAGATTGGTCGCAGGGTCGATCATCAGCGTCTTCACCGTCATCTCAATCTGCATCACGTCCTCGCTTCGTGGTCCGCGACTCGCCCGTCAGCCATCTCGCCGGATGTGGCTAGCAACTCTCCCCGTAGGCTGTTCGGATTCGCACCGGTGATCCGCACCGGCACGATCGTTCCGATCAGGGACGGGTCGCCGCTGAAGTTGACGACAGTATTCCCACTCGTGCGCCCGGACAGCTCCCACGCGCGGCGCCGGCTGCGCGCCTCGACGAGGACGTGTTCGAGACGCCCGATCGTCGCTCGATACAACTCCGCTTGCACGTCCTTCTGCAATGCCTGTAGCGCCACGATCCGACTCGTCTTCTCATCCTCCGCCACATCGTCTTGCATCCGTTTGGAGGCCAGCGTGTTGGGACGGGTCGAGTACTTGAACGAGAACATGCTGTGATAGCGCACGGTAGCGGTGAGCGACAACGTATCGTTGAAGTCGGCTTCGTTTTCTCCGGGGAACCCGACAATCATATCGGTCGACAGCGCAATGTCCGGCATGGCGTCGCGAAGCCGGTCGATGAGGAGCAGATAGTCCTCCCGGGTGTGTCGCCGGCGCATCGCGGCGAGCACGCGTGAAGAACCCGACTGCACCGGGAGATGGAGGTGCCGGCACACCTTCGGGTTATCCCGCAGCGCGGCAATCATGCGCGGGGTCACGTGCCGCGGGTGCGGGCTGGCGAAACGAATGCGCTCGAGGCCGTCAAGCGCCGCCAGACGCTCGAGCAGCTGCGCGAAATCACAGCGGTCGTCGTCTGGGGCCTGGTAGTGATTGACGATCTGTCCCAGGAGCTGTATCTCTCTCGCTCCGGTATCCACCGCGAGCTTGGCCTCCGAGAGTATGTCGGCGACCGGCCGCATGCGCTCGTGTCCGCGGGTGTACGGAACGACGCAGAAGGCGCAGAACTCGTTGCACCCCTCGATGATCGTCACATACGCCTTCCACGGTTCGGCCCGCCGCGCAACACCGAGCGGAAACGACACGTCGTCCAGGGGCGCGAGGTCGATGAGCGGAAGACGGCGCCGCTGCTGGACCGCTTCACCGACCAGCATCGGCAGCCGCCGGATGTTTTGCGTGCCGATGACCACGTCGATGGCGGACGAGCGTTGGAGGAGCTTCGAGCCCTCCTGCTGCGCGACGCAACCGGTGACGGCGACCACTGGCCGCGAGCCTTCCTCGAGGCCGCGATGATGGATCTCGCCGAGCCGCGTGAAGAGCTTCTCTTCCGCCCGTTCCCGCAC
Organism: uncultured Acidobacteriota bacterium; assembly: GCA_963816725.1. GTDB lineage: Bacteria > Acidobacteriota > Vicinamibacteria > Vicinamibacterales > 2-12-FULL-66-21 > CAVSUB01. The sequence continues at coordinate 310,451 of CAWFMC010000005.1, forward strand.
GCTGCAGGTGTTGATCACGATGACATCGGCATCCGCGTCCTCGTCGGCGGGCTCGTAACCGGCCTGCGCCAGGAGGCCGGCCATACGCTCGGAGTCGTGCACGTTCATCTGGCAACCGTGCGTTTCGATGAAGTACTTCACCTTTCGCTTTCGCCTTTCGCTTTCGTTTTGGCTTCGCCTTTCGCCCCTGTCCGCCGAGCGCGCAACATCTCGCCCGCGCTAGCCCGGACGGCCGTGGATACGACGTTTCCGGCAATCATCCGCGCCAGTTCTTCCTCGCGTTCTGCCACACCGAGCCGAGCCACTGACGTCTGCGTGCGCCCCTGCCGCACAGCCTTGGCAATGTGGAAGTGCGTGGCGCCGTGCGCCGCAATCTGCGGCAGGTGCGTGATGCAGAGGACCTGAAACCGCTCGGCGAGCCGCTGGAGCCGGCCTCCGACGACGTCGGCGACTGCCCCGCCGATCCCGGCGTCTACCTCGTCGAAGATCAGCGTCTTGCCGGGCGCGTCCGTGGACGCGAGAGTCTTCAAGGCGAGCATGATCCTCGACAGCTCTCCCCCCGAAACGATCCGCGCCAGGGGCCGGAGGTCCTCGCCGGGATTTGGAGAGATGAACAGCTCCGCGCGTTCCACCCCATGCGGGCCCCACTCCGCTTCGGACGATGCGGAGGTGAAGCGGACTTCGCAGCGGGTGCGAGCCATGGCGAGGTCGCCGAGCGACTTCTCCAGTGCCGCGGCAAACGTCGTCGCGGCCTTGATGCGTCGGGCCGTGAGCAGCTGGGCCTTCGCAAGGTACGTCTGCCGCGCCGCCGCCACGACGACGTCCATCTCCGCGCTCCGCTCGGTCGCCTGCGTGAGGTCGGCGACGTCCTCGTGAAGACGGGCCCGCTTCTCCAGCACGTCAACGAGTGCCGGACCGTGCTTCTTCTTCAGACGATCGAGTAACGCGAGGCGGTCTTCGATTTCCTGAAGCCGTTCTGGTGACGCGTCAATCCCGCTGGCGTACGATCGCAGGAAAAAGGCGAGATCCTCGAGGTGCGATTTGACGACGTCGCGAGCTTCCAGATGAGGGGTGAACCGCGGGTCGATCGCGGAGAGATCCGCCAGACGCTTCCAGACGATCGCGAGCGCCGGAAGCGCGGCGGCCTCTCCCTCGTACAGTGCATCGTAAGCCTCGGTGCAGAGGCGCTGCAGGCGATCGGCGTTCGCCAGGACCTGGCGGGAGGCCGCGAGCTCCTCGTCCTCACCGGTGACTGGGGCAACGCGGTCGATCTCCGCCAGTTGAAAGGTCAGGAACTCGGCGCGCGACGCGTTCTCGCGGGCATTCGCGAGCCGTCGTTCCCGTTCGGTGTTAAGCGTGCGCCAAGCGTCGTAGCTGCCAGCGACATCGGTGCGTTCAGCGGTGACCCCGGCGAAGGCGTCGAGGAGGTCCGTGTGGGTTGACGGGTCGAGCAGGACCTGGTGTTCGTGCTGGCCGTGCAGATCCACGAGAATGCCGGACAGCTCGCGAAGCGCGGCGCTGGTCGCCAGCGTGCCGTCGACGAACGCCCGGCTGCGTCCTGCCGCCGAGATCTCGCGGCGCAGCAGCACCTCGGGTCCTTCCGGCCGGTCGAACACCGCTTCGACTATCGCCGTATCTTCGCCTGTGCGGACGAGCTCAGCGGATGCGCGGCCGCCGACGAGCAGCCCCACCGCGCCGACGAGGATGGATTTTCCCGCTCCAGTTTCGCCGGTCAGTACGTTGAGCCCGGGTTCGAACTCCAGCTCGAGGCGATCGATGACGGCCAGGTTGCGGATGGAAAGGAAGCGCAGCATGAACGGCCAAGTGCCATCTTATCAGATGTTTGACAGCCAAAATCGTGACGTGCTAGGCTTCTGGCAACCTGCGCTGTCCCAGCGGCGCCCAACCTGTTTCGGAGGCCTGTTTGTACATGCCTGTCTACGCCCTTGCGCGTGTTGCGCAAGCGGCGCAGCCGGACGCTGGGGCCGGCGAGCTGACCTCGAGTCCTGACGTCGTCCGACTCATCGCGGAGGCCGGCCCGCTAGTCAAAGTCGTTCTTCTTGTCCTGCTGCTGTTCTCGGCACTGTCCTGGGGCATCATCCTCTACAAATTCTGGGCGTTCCGGCGCGCCGAGCGGCAGACCGCCAGATTCATGGCGGTCTTCCGCAAGAGCAGCAAGTTCTCGGAGGTCCAGGCGGTGTGCCCGGGGCTGGGCGAGAGCCCGCTGGTCGGCCTCTTCCAGTCCGGGTATGCCGAGCTGAACGCCCAGCTCCGAAGCGCGCCGGCAGGAGACCCGCAAAGACCGGCAGCAGCCGCTACACGTCCAACGCTGAAGAGCCTCGACTCGGTGGATCGTGCCCTGCTCCGCGCTACGACTGTGGAACTGAGCAAGCTGGAGAGCCGGGTAACGTTCCTGGCGACGACGGCCAGCCTGACGCCCTTCATCGGCCTCTTCGGGACGGTGTGGGGGATCATGAGCTCCTTCCTCAGCATCAGCGCGGTCGGGTCCTCCAGTCTGCAGACCGTCGGTCCCGGCATCGCGGAGGCACTCATCGCCACCGCGGCCGGCCTCTTCGCGGCGATTCCGGCGGTGTTCTTCTACAACCATTTCACGAACCGGGTGAAGCATTTCAGCAACGAGATGGACGACTTCGCGCTCGAGTTCCTGAACATTTCGGAGCGTAACTTCACGTAATCCGGGCCGCCGCTCGCACCGGAGCGGAGACCTGGACACCTTCACGCGGAGCGATTGCAGGGTGCCAACAGTCCATCAGAACGGGTCATCGGGTAGCCGTCGCGGGCGGGGTGCGCGCGTCAGCACCACCCTGTCCGAAATCAACGTCGTTCCCCTCATCGACGTGATGCTGGTGCTGCTGATCATCTTCATGGTCACGGCGCCGATGATGCAGCAGGGACTGCAGGTGAATCTGCCGCAGGCGCGGCGCGCGGACCCGGTCAACGCCCAGCCGATCACGGTCACCGTCCCACCCGACTTCCGCACCCGTCGTGTCGTGCAGCTCGGGTCCGACGATGTGCGGCTGGAGTTTTTGCAGGAGCGGCTGCGTCAGGCGATTGCCGGGCGGGACGACAAATCGGTGTACGTCAGGGGCGACGGCGCCGCGACGCTGCAGGATCTCTTCGACGTCACCGACAAGTTGAAGGAAGCGGGCGTGGACAAGGTCGCGGTCATGTCGAAACCGCGCGAGGGCCGGTGAGGCGCGTAGCCTGAGCATGCACGAAGCGGTCAGCGATGTGCTGGACCTCCGGGTCCGTGAAGGCGACGGGTTGTCGCGCATGGTGGCGGTGTCGCTCGGGGCCCACGCTCTGCTCCTCGTGGCGATCATCCTGATGCCGGCGGATTGGCGGTCCTCCCAGCCGAAGGCCAAGATCACGCCGATGCTGATCTCGCTCGGTGGCGCGGTCGGTCCGAACGCGGGCGGGATGACACAGTTGTCCGGGCGCTCGGTTCAGACCGTGGCGCCTCCAGAGCCGAAGCGGGTCGAGACTGCGCCGGCCAAGGCGCCGGAGATGGCGTTGCCGGATCCGAAGCTCACAGCCAAACCCAAGCCGACACCGAAGGTGGACAAGCCCCTCGACAAATCGAGCAGCCGGACCCCGACGGCGGGCGCGGAAGTGAAGCGCGGCGACGCCCGGGCCGACACGGGCGCGGCGCCGATTCCGTTCGGCGGCCTGTCGACCGGCGGAGGCGGCGCTGGCGGGGTGCAGATCAACGTCGGGGACTTCTGCTGTCCCGAGTACATTGCCGCGATGAACCAGCGGATTACCGAAAACTGGAACAAGAACCAGGGTGCGGCGGGCATCACGGTCATGAAGTTCGTCATCCAGCGTGACGGCACCATCACTGGCGTCGAGACTGATCAACCCAGCCGCAATCCGGTGCTGGACCTGGAGTCGCGCCGGGCGCTCGTTACGACCCGGCAGCTGCCGCCGCTACCCGCCGCATTCACGCGGCCGACGCTGACCGTGTTTCTTTCCTTCGAGTACAAGCGCTGATGACTGTGACCCGCTCACTCACTGCCCTGCTGACCCTCGGTGCCGCCGTCGCGCTCGCCGCCCAGACGCCGCAGCCGCCGCCGCCGCAGCCGCCCTCGACCCAGCAACCCGAGGCGATCACCACGACAATCACCGGCCCTCCTGGGCTGCCGCCGAAGATTGCGGTCCCGGACTTCATCGCGCTCTCGACCGATGCCGAGACCGTGGCCGCGGCCAAGGCGATGAGCCAGACACTATGGGACGACCTCAACTTCGAGCGCGAGTTCTATCTGATACCGCGCGACACCTATCGCTCCATTCCCCAGGCGACCTCAGCCGACCAGGTGGCGCTCGATCGCTGGAAGGAGCTCGGCGCGGACGGCGTCGTGATCGGCACGATCCGCAAGGGTCCGTCCGGTTACGTCGTCGAGGTGCGCCTCCTGCAGGTGTCCGGCGGGCGGGTGGCGTTCGGCAAGCAGTACAGCGGTTCGCTCAACTCGCTGAAGGACGGCGGCCGCGTCTACGCGCACACCGCGTCCGACGAGATTCATCAGAGCCAGCGCGGGCTGCGCGGCGTAGCCCGGACCAAGCTGCTCTTTTCGTCCGACCGCGACGGCACGCGGATGAAGGGGCCGGTCGGCGATCGCGAGATCGCGAACATCTATCGGTCTGACTACGATGGCGCCAACCAGACGCGGATCACCTACACCGCCTCGATCGACATCACCCCGATATGGGCGCCGGACGGCTCGCAGATCGCATACACCTCGTGGCGCAGCGGCTACCCGGACATCATCGTCCAATCGATGACGACCGGCTCGGTGCCGCAGAAACCCGCGAAGGGCTCGCCCGAAGTGCAGAACTATCTGCCGGCCTGGTCGCCTGACGGCACGAAGATCGCTTTCATGTCGAGCCGCGACGGGAATCAAGAGATCTATTACATGAACCGTGACGGCAGCGGCCTGCGGCGGGTCACCAACCATCCCTCGATCGACGTGACGCCGACCTGGTCGCCGACGGGCCAGCAAATCGCCTTCGTGTCCGACCGCACCGGCCGGCCGCAAATCTATGTGGTGAACATCGACGGCACCGGGCTGAACAAGATCACCAACGAGGTCGCCTGCGACCGGCCGACCTGGTCGCCGGCGCCGTTCAATGAGATCGCCTACACCTCACAGTCAGGCGGCGGGCACGACATCCGGGTCTATGAGTTCGCCACCGGCCAGACCCGGACGATTACGGACGGGAACGGCAGCAACGAGAGTCCGGCATTCGCGCCGAACGGCCGGCACATCGCGTTCTCGTCGGATCGCAGCGGCGTCGAGCAGATCTACATCATCGATCGCGACGGCAAGAACCTCCGACAGATGACCAAGGCCGGGCGCAATCGCTATCCGAACTGGTCCCAGTAGTCCGGGCGGGTCTACGGGTCAGGGTGCCACAGCCAGTGTTCGCGCGACCGCGTCGCGCCCGAGCGGAAAAGAGAGAGCATGCACATTAGACGAGTATCAGGTGTGATCATCACGGTAGCGTTGGCGATCAGCGTCGGCGCATGCGCCAAGAAGAAGCCGCCGGTCGCGCGGCCCATCCCGCCGCCTCCGCCGCCGGTGACGGATACAGCCCCCCCCCGGCCCCCGGCGCCGCCGGAGCCCGTGCGCGAAACGCCGATTCCGCCGGAGCCGGTGACCAGCGATCCGCTCGTCGCCACGGACATCGACCAGATCAACAAGAACTCGCCGTTCCAGCCGGTCTTCTACGCTTTCGACAGCGCCGAAGTCGATGCCGAAGCCCAGAAAGTGCTGAACGCGAACGCCGAGATCCTGCGTAAGTACCCGAGTTGGGTGATCACCATCGAGGGGCACTCCGACGAGCGCGGTACGGCGGAGTACAACTTGGCGCTCGGGGAGCGCCGCGCGGCCGCGGCCCGCACATATCTCGTGTCGCTGGGGATTCCGGCGGACCGGCTGAAGACCGTGAGCTACGGCAAGGAGTTCCCCTTCGATCCGGGCCACGATGAAGCCGCCTGGGCGAAGAATCGGCGGGCCCACTTCGTCGTCACGTCCAAGTAGCCGGGGTCCACGCGGGTCCCATATCGAGATGGTTCGTTTGCAGTGGTGAGGATGCTATGAGATCGACCGGACGTTTCGTGACGGTGGCCCTGACCCTGATGGCGCTCGGGGTTCCCACGCTGGCGAGCGCCGCCAACAAGGAGCATGCGCAGTTGCTCGCCGAGATCCGCATGCTCCAGGAGCAGCAGGCGCAGCTCCAGCAATTGATCGGCGGGCTGTCCGACACGCTGAAGGCCATGAACACCCGGCTCGACAACGATGCCGACGTCACGCGCAAGGCCTTCGCGGACGAGAAGGTGCTCGTCAACGGTGTGGCCGACACCGTCCGCGTCCTCCGGGAGAAGGCCGACGACACCAACGTGCGGCTGTCGACGATGACCCAGGAGATGCAGGCGCTGCGGCAGGCCGTGGCGTCGATGCCGGCGCCGTCGGCGGCGATGGCTCCCAATGCCGCGGATCCGGTGACCGGCGATCCGGTGCCGGGAGGCGCGGCGCCAGGCCCGGCTGGCGCGCCAGGTGCAGGGAATATCTCCCCCACCCGGATGTACGACCAGTCCTACGCCGACTACAGCGCCGGCCAGTACGATCTGGCAGTCGATGGATTTCAGGCGTTCATTCGCACGTTCCCGACCTCGCCGCGCGCCGCCGAAGCGCAGCTCTACACCGGCTACTCCCTCTACAACGCGGGCAAGAACGCCGAAGCGGTGGCGGCGCTCAACAAGGTCATCACGGACTATCCCCAGAGCAACAGCGTCTCCTCGGCTTACTACAAGCTGGGGCTGACCTACGAAGCGCTCAAGCAGCCGGATAACGCGCGCAAGTCCTTCGAGACCGTCGTCCAGAAGTATCCGAGCTCGTATGATGCTGTCCTGGCCCAGCAGGCGCTCGAGCGGCTGAAGCGGCGGGAGCAGCAAGAGGAGTAACGCAGACGGGACTCGGGACCCGGGACCCGGGACCCGGCGTTGCGGACGGCTACACGCGACCGGGTTGCCGGCCTTGAGTCGTTGTTGCGAAGGTATTACGGAGCGGCCTTCGGTCCGTAAGCGAAGCTGGGGCGTAAACGAAGGACGAGGACAGGTGAGTGACCTCGTCCTTCTTAAGTTCAGGCCCGACTTACAGACGCGGATCCCGGATCCCCGGGCCCCGATCCTGGCGCGCGACGACCTCGGCGTAAGTTCCGGGGCGTCGCTAAAACGGAATATCGTCGTCCGTCAGCTCCGCCCCCATCTCGCCGCCGCCCATTGGATCATCCGGCGGGGCTGAGCCGCCACGGTTCGAGGTCCGCCCACCGCCCATCCCGCCGCCGCCCCCGCTCAGGAGCACGATGCGGTCGCCGCGGATCTCGGTGGTGTAGCGCTTGTTGCCGTCCTTGTCGTCCCACTGGCGGGTCTGCAGCCGTCCTTCGACGTAAATCTGCTTACCCTTTACCAGATACTCATTGAGCGACTCGGCCGACTTGCCCCACAGCACCACGCGGTGCCATTCGGTCTTTTCCTGCTTCTGCCCACCCTTGTCGTTCCACACCTCGGTGGTCGCGAGGTTGAGCGTGGCGACCGGGGCGCCGCCAGGGGTGTAGCGGAGCTCCGCATCGCGACCAAGATTGCCGACGAGGATGACTTTGTTGACACTGCCCATGCGATTCGATCCTTTCAAGGGGCCCGCCACTCCGGCGGTGCCTGTCATTTCCGGGGTTGTGCCGGGATCGACCCCGCCCGCCGCGCAGGAATTGCGGCGTCGGTGATCTCCGTGGTTCGCAGGATCTGCGACTGCTGTGTGCCTCACCCTCCGTGCGCCGATCGGGCCAGTCGCATCTTCGAGCGCTGGAACGTACCGGACGCCATGCGAGCATGACACGACCGCGTGTCAAGGGAGGTCACGCCGCCGCCTATGTCTGCCGACCGTAGCGATCTTCCAGCCGGACGACATCGTCCAGTTCGGGGGTCGACACTTCGAAGATGTCGCAATCGGTGATTGCGGTCATGCGATGGATCGTGCCGGGTGTGACGTGCACGGACTCGCCGACCTTCATCTCGCGCGCGACGAGATGTCCGTCTTCCTGGATCTCGAACTGCATCCGCCCATGCCAGAGGAAAATCGTTTCGTCCTTCTGATTGTGGTACTGGAGGCTGAGCGCGTGGCCTGCGTCGACGTGGATCACCTTGCCGACATAGCGGTCGGTCTTCGCCCAGTGCAGCTCGTAGCCCCACGGCTTGTCCACCCGTTTCACGTTCTCTGACACGTCTGCTCCTTCTGCGCGGGCGTACCCGCGAGGTTGATGTCGTGCGGTTCGTCACCCGCCGGAGTGCGTCTGCGGCACCAGCAGCTCCGCCAGCGCGTGCTCGACGTCCGCCGCCGCCCGTCCGGCGAGTGCCCGGCGCGCCGCCCGCCGAGCGTCTTCGGCGTTCAGGCTGCGCAGCACCTGCTTGGCGAGCGGAATCGTGCCTGGCGCCATGCTGAACTCGCGCAGCCCGAGCCCGACCAGCAGCGTCAGCAGGCCGGGATCGGCGGCCATTTCACCGCAGACGGCGACCGGGATGCGGCCGCGCCGCCCGGCCCGGGCGACCAGGCGCAGCGTGCGGAGCACGGCGGGATGGAGCGGCTGATAGAGGTCGGACACGCGATCGTCGGTCCGGTCGACAGCGAGACAATACTGGATCAGATCGTTGGTGCCGATGCTGAAGAAGTCCGCTTCGCGCGCCAGCAGGTCGGCGGTCATCGCGGCTGACGGCACCTCGATCATCACCCCGATCTCGACCGGACCCGGTGTCTCGCCGCGCGCGCGCAGGGTCTCGGCGGCGCGGACGACCGCGGCTCGTCCCGCCCGCAGCTGCTCGATGCCGGACACGAACGGAAACATGATCCGCAAGGGCCCGTGGACCGCGGCCCGAAGCAGTGCCCGCAGCTGCACCTGGAACACGTCCTCGGCCACCAGGCTCAGACGGATTCCGCGGAGGCCCAGCGCCGCCCGTGCGCCGTCCACCGCCGGCACGCCACTCCGCGGCGCGGTCTCGCTGACATCGAAGGTGCGGATCGTCACCCGCCCGGGCGCGGTCAGCTCGATCAATCTGCGGTAGGCGTCGTACTGAGTCTCTTCGGTCAGTGCCGCGGTTCCCCCGCCGGCCAGCAGGAACTCCGATCGAAACAGCCCGATCCCGGCGGCGCCGCGCTCGAGCGCTTTCGACGCGTCCCCGGGATCCTCGAGGTTGGCCTCGAGCCGGATCTCGACGCCGTCCTCGGTGACCGCCGGCAAGTCGCGAAAGTGATCGAGCGATGCCTCGAACGCCAACCGGCTCCGCTGGCGTGCGGTGATCTGCGCCAATGTGTCGGCATCCGGCTCGACGAACACGTCGCCGGTCAGCCCGTCCACCGCAACCAGCGCTCCTGGTGCGATCAGGCCGCTCGCGTCGTGCAGACCGGCCACTGCCGGGATGTGGATCGAGCGAGCCAGGATCGCGGTGTGATACGTCCAGCTCCCGGCGTCGGTTACCAGCGCGGCCAGGCGCTGCCAATCGAGTTGCGCGATGACCGAGGGTGAGATCTCATCGGCAATCAGGACCAGCGGTCCTTCGAGTCCCTCGAAGGGATCCGCGGCGTCGCCGCCGGCGCGCAGGTTCATGCGCAGCCGCCCGACCACATCCGCGACATCCCCTTTGCGCTCGCGCAGGTAGCTGTCGCGCGCCTCGTCGAAGATCGCCGACATCTCATCGAGTGCGTGCTGCAATGCCGACGCGGCGTCGAGCCGCTCGTCGCGGATGATCGTCGACGCCCGGCCGATCAGCAGCGGGTCGTCGAGCATCAGAAGCTGGGCGTCGAAGATGTAGGCGTGGTCGGCGCCGCTGCTCCGGGCGATGCGCGTCTTGATGTGCTCGATCTGCGTCCGTGATCGACGCCGCGCCTCCTCGAGGCGCGCCAGTTCCCGCGACACTCGTGCCGCAGGAACGCGGAACTGCAGGTCCCGGGTCCGGCCCTTCAGGACGAGCGCCTTGCCGACGCCGACGCCGGGCGACACGCCGAGCCCGGTCAGGCGCACGGGACCTCGTCGAAACCGCGCGCGACGAGCGCGCTCAACGCCTCGGCGGCGGCTTCTTCATCGGCGCCCTCCACCGTCAGCGTGATCGTGCTGCCTTGCGCTGCACCGAGCAGCAGCAACCCCATGATGCTCTTGCCCTCCATCTCGCGGCCACGGCAGCTGACCCGGACCTGTGAGCTGAAACCGTTGGCGGCATGGACGAAGCGGGCCGCGGCCCGCGCGTGCAGCCCCAGGGCGTTGACCACCCGCAACGTCCGCACCGTCATCCCTTCTCGCCGCGCAGCAGATCCGACGTGACCCAGATAGCGTTGCGCCCGTGTTCGCGCATCTCGCGCGCGAGCGTCAGGAGATCCATGTCCCGCGGCGGCCGTGCCAGCTTGATCAACATCGGCAAGTTGACGCCGGTGATTACCTCGACGTGCGGATCGACGAAGGTGACGGCGAGGTTGGCCGGCGTTCCGCCGAACAGATCTGTCAGCACCAGCACGTTCGCCGGCTCGGTCTCCGTTCCGCCGGCGGATGCCCGGACCCGCTCGATTGCCTTGCCGATGTCCTCTTTCGCCTGATCCACATCGTCGTGCCAGCCCATCGACACGGCGGCCATGTGCGGCAGGTCGCCGCCGACGATCATCTCGGCGGAGTTCATCAGCTCCGCGGCGAGCTGGCCATGCGTGACGACGACGACGCCGAGCTTCATGCCTGTACCTGCCGGTCCGCGGTGCGGGACCGGCTCCGGATGAAAGCGAGTGCCATGTCTATGTCTCGAGGCCGATGTCGCGGTGCATGACCCGAAGGCGCACGCCGCTCAGGCCCGACAACCCCTTCTTCAAGGCCTCGGCCATCGCCACCGATCGATGGCGGCCACCGGTGCAGCCAATGCCGATCGTGAGGTAGGTCTTGCCCTCGGTCACGTACTGCGGGATGAGAAACTTCAGCAGGTTCAGCGTGTGACGCAGGAAGTCGTGCGTCGCCGGCGACCGTTCCAGATATCGGACGACGTCGCGATCGCGCCCGGTGTGGGGCCGGAGCTTGGCGACGAAGTGAGGATTCGGGAGGAACCGCACGTCGAACAACAGGTCCGAGTCGACCGGGATGCCGTGCTTGAACCCGAAGCTCAGGATCGTGACGACCAGCTGCGTGCCGGGCGCGCGCCCGCTCGCGACGCTGGTGAACGCGTGGCGCAGCTCGTGCACCGTCATGCCCGAGGTGTCGACGACGTGATCGGCGAGGCTGCGGATGGTGCGCATCGCCTTGCGCTCTTCGCGAATGCCTTCGATCGCCGACCGGTCAGGGGCGAGCGGATGCGGCCGCCGCGTCTCGCTGAAGCGCCGCACCAGCGCCGCCTCCGAGGCCTCGAGGAAGATCAGCACCGGATCCAGGCCGCGCGTGGTCTGCAACTTCCGGTAGATCGCCGGGAAGTCGGTCAGCAGCTTGCCTTCCCGCACGTCGACCACCACGGCCGCGCGGGTGATCTCGCTGCCAGCCCGGAGCGTCAGCTCGGCGAGCATCGGCAGCAGCGTCACCGGCAGGTTGTCGACGCAGAAGTACCCGAGATCTTCGAGCGCGCGAATCGCCTGCGATTTGCCCGAGCCTGACACTCCGGTCAGCACGACGAACCGCGACGTCACTGCCGTCCTGGCGGCGCGCCGTGCGGCGTGACGCTTCTCGCGCATCTACAGATCCTCTCCGGACTCGAGCTCCGTGTCGCTGTCGATCGTCGCCAGCTCCAGATCGCGGTTGACTCGATCGACAAGACGACGGGCGGCGTGATGGCCACTGTTTCGCAGCAGCTGGTTGCGCGCCGCGACCTCGACCAGGATGGCCACGTTACGGCCTGGGGCCACGGGCATGCGGACCATCGGAATCCGGATGCCGAGCAACTCGTGGAACGAGTCGTCGACGCCCAGCCGATCGTACTCGCGTCCGGGCTCCCAGCGTTCCAACTGCACCACCAGCTCGACGCGCTTCGACGTGCGGGTCGAGGCGATGCCGAACATATCCTGGACGTTGATGATCCCGAGACCGCGAATCTCCATGTGGTGGCGGGTCAGCTCCGGGCAGCTGCCCAGCACGAACGACTGCGCCCGGCAGCGCAGCTCCACCGCATCGTCGGCCACCAGCCGGTGACCGCGCACGACCAGATCGAGCGCACACTCGCTCTTGCCGATGCCGCTCTCCCCCATCACGAGCACGCCCAGGCCGAGGATGTCGAGCAGCACGCCGTGCACCACGCCGCGCGCCGACAGGTAGGTGTCGAGCACCGCCGTCAGGCGGGACATGGCGTCCGGCGTCGCGGTGCGCGTCCGCAGCAGCGGCACGTGCGCGCGATCCGCTTCGACCATCAGTTCGACCGGCGGCTCGAGGCCGTCGGTCACCAGGACGCACGGCAGCGGGTAGGCCAGGATGCGTTTCAGGACGGCGGTTCGGCCCGGCTGGTCGAGCCCCTCGAGATAGCGGATCTCGCTCTCGCCGAACACCAGCACGCGACCTTCGCGCAGGTAGGCGTCGAACCCGGACAGCGCCAGCCCGGTCTTCTGCGTGTGCGGGATGGTGATGCGGCGATCGAGCCCCTCGCCGCCGGCCAGCAGCTCGAGGTCGAGGCTCCGGGTCGCCGCGAGGTCGCGGAGGATCGTCCGGATCGTAACGCCGGCGGGCTCGTGTATCTGGACCATGATCAGCGAGGCGGATGAGGACGACGCCCTGCGGCGCCGATCGGATCTCAGTCCGGCTCGATCAGTCCCAGGTTGCCGTCCTTGCGCTTGTAGAGGATGCTGACCGCGTCGGTCTCGGCGTTGCGAAACACCACGAAGCTCTCGGCCCGCGAGTCGACCTGCAGGGCGGCGTCCTCGATCGACATCGGTTTGACGGCGTAGCGGGAGGCGCGAACGATCCGCGGCCCCGCCGGGGCCGTCGCCGCATCGGCGTCCGTGACCGCGCGCGGGCTGGCGGCGCGGCGCTTCCGCTCCGCCCATTTGCCTTTCACCTTGTGCGCCTGCTGCTCGATCTTGGCGGAGGCCTGGCGGACGGCGTTCACCCAGGTCGTGTCCTCACCGTTGCCGCGCAACGTCCGGTCGCCACGGGCATGCACGACGATCTCGCTCTGGAGACGGTACTTCTCTTTGGAGAGGATGACCTGTGCGGAGATGACGCTGTCGTTGAGGAGCTTGCCGAGGCGGACGAGCCGCTTGTCGATCAGCTGACGCAGCGCCGGCGTGATGTCGACGTGACGACCGGTGATGTCGAGTCTCATGAGTAGGAGCTGCCAGCTTCCAGCTTCCGGCTGCCAGCTATCTAGAACAGCACCTTTCGCTGATTGGACGTCGGGATTTTGAGCTCTTCGCGGTACTTCGCGATCGTCCGGCGGGCGAGCATGAGCCCCTCCTTCTGCAGGATGCTGACGATCTTCGAATCGCTGAGCGGCTTGCGCGGGTCTTCGTTCTCGATGATCTTCCGAATCCGCTGTTTGATCGTGACCGACGAGACGCTCTCGCCGTACGAGCTGCTGATTCCGCTGTGGAAGAAGTACTTCATCTCGAACACGCCTTGCGGCGTGTGCATGTACTTGTTGTTGACCACTCGGCTGACCGTCGACTCGTGCATGCCGATGTCGTTGGCCACGTCGCGCAGCACCAGGGGCCGCAGGTACTCGATGCCGTGGTCGAGGAACTCGCGCTGGAAGTTGATGATGCTGGTGGCGACCTTGTGGATCGTCTTCTGGCGCTGGTCGACCGACTTGATCAGCCACAGCGCCGAGCGGAACTTATCCTTGACGTAGGCGCGCGTCTCGTCGTTCTGCTCGGTGCCGGCGCCGCTCTTGTCCAGCAGCCTCCGGTACACGGGGCTGATGCGCAGCTGCGGCAGCCCTTCCTCGTTCAACGCCGCCACGTACTGATCCTCGACCTTGACGATGTAGACGTCGGGGATGACGTACTGCGACTGGGTCGGGTTGTAGCGGCTGCCCGGCTTCGGATCGAGCCCGCGGATGATCTCGATGTGCTCGCGAAGATCCTCGATGCCCATCCCGAGCTTGCGGGCAATCTCCGGGACCTGATGGTTCTGGAGCAGGCGCAGGTGCTCGGTGACGATCTTCTCCGACGGCGTGCCCTCGAGCCCGAGGTGCCGGATCTGCAACCAGAGGCACTCTTGCAGGTCGCGCGCGGCGACGCCGATCGGATCGAAGGTCTGGACGTGCTGCAGGGCGCGCTCGACGTCGCCGACCGGCCACTCGGCCATCGCGGCGATCTCCTCGACCGACGCCACCAGATAGCCATCGTCGTCCAGGTTGCCGATGATCGCGCGCCCGATCTCCTTCAGCTTCTCGTCGTCGGTCTGCATCGACAGCTGCCAGAGCAGGTGATCCGACAGCGAGCCGGCGGTCGAGAGCGTGTTCTCGATCGGCGGCAGCTCCTTGACCTCTGACGGCGTGCGCGACTTGTAGCCGTCGTCCAGATAGTCGCCGAAGAAGTACTCGTAATCGGCGTCGTCCCAGGCGTCGGTCTTCTCGGCCGGCTTCTCGGCTTCCGGCTTCTCGGCCTGCTGCTGCTCGACGGGCTGCAACTCCTCGGTCTCGACTTCCTCGAGCAGAGGGTTCTCGACCATCTCCTGATTCAGCAGGTCCGCGAGCTCGAGCGTAGACATCGGCAGCAGCTTGATGGCCTGCTGCAGCGACGGCGTCAGAATGAGCTTCTGAACGAGTTTTGTGTGTAGTTTCTGCTGAATCGCCATGGGTCGCGTGGTGGCTGAGTCCCTACAAGTTTAGTCCAATCGGAAGTCGGCTCCGAGGTAAATCCGCTTCACCTCATCGTCCGCGGCGAGTCCGTCCGGGGTGCCGCTGCGGAAGATCACGCCGCCATGGACGATATAGGCGCGGTCGGTGATCCGCAGGGTTTCGCGGACGTTGTGATCGGTGATCAGGACGCCGATCCCGCGCGCCTTCAAGTGAAAGATGATCGTCTGGATATCGGTCACGGCGATCGGATCGATGCCCGCAAACGGCTCGTCCAGGAGCATGAACATCGGCTGCATCACGAGCGCCCGAGTGATCTCCACCCGGCGCCGCTCGCCGCCCGAGAGCGTGTAAGCCGGTGACTTGGCCAGCGGTGTCAGCGACAGTTCCGCGAGCAGTTCCCGCAGGCGGGCCCGGCGCGTCGCCCCGTCGAGGTTCAGCGTCTCCAGAATCGCGATGATGTTCTGCTCGACCGACAGTCCTCGGAAGATCGACGCCTCCTGCGGCAGGTAGCCGATGCCCTTGCGGGCCCGGATGTACATCGGGTCGTCGGTGATGTCCGCCCCGTTCAACAGCACCCGACCCGAATCGGGTGCCGTCAGACCCACGACCATCGAGAACGTCGTCGTCTTGCCGGCCCCGTTCGGCCCCAGCAGCCCGACCACTTCACCCGACGCGATGTCGATCTCGACCCCCTTGACCACCGTCCGACCGCCGTACGACTTGGTGAGTCCTATCGTGTTCAGCGTCGCCATTCAGTCGCGCGTCCCGGTACAGGGAACCGTGGTCGTCGTCACCGGGCTGCCCTCGGTCTGAATGTTGTCGACGGCGCGCTGAAAGCGGATCGAGCCGGCCAGTGTGCGCTTGCACGAGGTTGGCTCCTTGGCCACCACTTCGACCGGAGTCCCGACCAGCACGTACGTCTCGTCCGCCGCGGTGTAGGTCAGATGCCGGCCACGGCCGGTCCGGTTGGTTTCGATGGTCGTGACGTCGCCGTCCGCCTCGAGCCGCTCGAGCTCGTTGGCGCCCTCCTTCAGGAACAGATCGATCCGGTTGCCGGTCAGGTCGCCCGTGGGGCCGACCAGGTGCGCCTTCACCGGGCCGGTGGACGTGTAGGTCGCCAGCCGCTTAGCATCCTCGTAGACGAAATTATCCGCGGTACCGACGGTTTCGGTCGAGGTCCGCTGGTTTGTCTTCGGATCCACGTCGTCCATCATCATCCGGGTGCGCACCTTGATCTGCGCCTTGAGGTTGCCCGACGAGTCGTCGATCTCGATGGTGTCGGCCTGGAGCTCCGTGCCGCCCGGCTGCGTCAATCGCGCCGCGCCGGAATAGAGAGCGTGCGACGTCGCGCCATCGTACTCGAGCCGATTGGAGCGGACCGTGACCGGCTGATCCTGTTTCAGCAGCGACGGCAGCTTGCTCGGCTCCGGCCCCGGTGCCGCTCCGCTCCGGCCCCGCCCCCCGTCCGGCTTGCGTTCCATCACGCTGCGGACGTCCGTGTCGGCCCGCAGCTTCTGCGTCCCCATCGTCATCGAGATCGTCCGGGCGTGCACGGTCAAGTCGCTGTTGGTCACGATCGGCGGCGGCCCGGGGTCGTTCTGGGACGGCGAGAGATCCAGCCGATCCTGATCGACCTGATAGATCCCGACCGGCGCTTCGGCAGTCGTCTTCGCGCCGTCGACAAACCGGACGTTGCCGCGGAACTCCGCCTGCTGCAGGTCGCCCAGCCCTGGCTTGGTATGGACGATCAGCCGCTTCGACGTCGCGCGCCGATCCACCGCCGCCTGGTCCCCCCGTCCCGCCCGCACTTCACGGTAATCGACCGGACCTTCGAAAGTTGCAGTCTGCAAGGGGCCGCCGCCTTCGCCTGCCGCCGCCAGGGTCGAGGCCTTGATCGTCTTCGCCGGCGTCGTGCCCTGCGCCGGCAGGTCGAGGACGACGTTCTCGGTCGCATTCAGGATCGTCACCCCGGATCCATCCGGCGTCATCGTCATGTCGATCATCCGCGCCGTGATCCGGCGCGAGCCACCGTCTGAGGGCAGCTGCACCGAGCTCTGCTCCATCAACTTGGCCAGTTGCAGCGTCCGGCCGTCGGGCCCGTACGTCAGGTCGATGTCCTTCGCTGACATGCTCTGCGCGCCGGGGCCGGTGCCGACGATGCGGCTGTTGCCGCGAAGCTGCATCTGCTGCACCTTCTGATCGTCAGGCGTCAGCGTCGCCGTCAAATCGTCCGCATCGATCGTGCGATTGTCGGCGACGACGTGAGCCGTCTTCGAGAGCCGGACGTAGTGGTCGGCGCGCGCGAGCCCGGCGGTGCCAGCCGTCGCCTGCAGCGCTCCCCCACCCTTCTCGTCCGCTGTCACGGTGATCCGCGCATCGGCGAGCAGCCACAGCACGTCGCGGTTGCGGTCGTAGGTCGCCCCTGTGCCCGTCCCCTTCATCCGGCCGCGGGTGAACGTCACCGGTCCGGGCACTTCCAGCATGCCGGTCTTGTCGTTGAACGTGCCCTCGTTGCAGGTCACGAGGAGGTCGTCGCTGGTGCGCAGCTTGACGTTGCCGCGCACGACGGCGGTGGAGAAATCGGCGCCGGCGTCCGGCGGCTTGGTCGCTTCGGCCTCGTCTGAGGTGATCGTGACCGTCCGGCCATCGCGATCGGGCAGGGTCAGCGTGGCGCGGACGAACACGTTGCGGCCGTCCTCGTAGACCTTCTGCTCCTGCGAGTGGATGGCGAACAGGACCTTGCCCGATTTGTCCGACCGTTTCCAGTCGGCGCCACCCTGCGTCTGCACTACGGCCTTGTCGTCGATCGGCAGGCGCTCCGGCTTGGCCGGAGGAGGACCGGTCTTCCGCAGCGCGAGCACGACGACGATCGAGAAGCCGACGATGAAGACGGCTATCGCGAAGCGGGCGGCCTTCTGCCAACGCATGATCAGAACGGGCCGGCGCTGGGCCGGCCCGACCTTCTATTCTACGCCGTCGAGGCTCTTGAAGTCCGCGACCGAGAGCTCCAGATAGGTCTCCCCCTGGTATTCGTTGCGGTCGAGGGAGAACGCCAGGTTGACCCCGGCGCGGTGCTGTTCGAGGAATGCGGCCCGCTCCGCGGCGCGCCACGCGATCGCCCGGAACCGCCGCCCTTCCTGGTTGAACGTCATCTTGAGATGGCGCTCCTTGATCGAGCGGGGGCCGTCGACGATCTCCACCGGGCCGGCGTGGAAGATCGGACGCGGATTGGCGAGCCCGAACGGACCCATCGAGTCCAGGCCCTGGACGAGATCGTGGGTGATCGCCTTCAGATGGAGCGGTCCGTCGATGCGCAGCCGCGGCCGGAGTTGATCCGGCTCCAGGACCTGATCGGCGTAGGCGTTGATGCGAGCCCGGAACTCCGGCACCCGCGCCGCTTCCATCGTCAAGCCGGCGGCCTGCTTGTGGCCGCCGAAGCGGACGAACAGATCCGCGCACTGCTCGAGTGCGCCGAGCATGTCGAAGTCTGGGATGCTGCGGCAGGAACCGTGCGCCACGTCTCCCTCGACCGACAGGACGATGGCGGGCTTGTGGTACGTGTCCACCAGCTTCGAGGCGGCAATCCCGATTACGCCGCGATGCCAGCCGAGGCCGCCGACCACCAGCACGTTGTGCGCCCCGACCGCCGGATCGGTCTCGATCGCCTTTTTCGCTTGCGTGACGAGCTCGGCCTCCTCCTGCTGGCGGCGGAGGTTCTCGTCGTTCAGTTGCTGCGCCAGTCCGCGCGCTTCGCCCTCCATCGCGTCGCCGGCCGCGAGCAGCAGCCGGGTCGCGATGTCCGGCGTACTCATCCGCCCGGCGGCGTTGACGCGCGGCGCGATCATGAAGGCGACCTGATAGCTGTCGATCGTCTTGCCGGTGAGCCCCGTCGCGTCGAGCAGCGCGCGCAGTCCGATGGTGTGCGGACCGAGGCTGAGCGACGCCAGCCCGAGCCGCGCGATCACCCGGTTCTCGCCAACCAGCGGGACGACGTCGGCCAGCGTGCCGATGGCGGCAATCTTGACGAACGCCGGCAGCCACTTCGTCTTGCCGGCGCGGGTGCAGAGTGCCTGCACCAGCTTCAATGCCACACCGACGCCCGCCAGGTTCTTGTCCGGGTAGGTGCAGTCGTGCCGCTTCGGGTTGATCACCGCGAGCGCCGACGGCAGCGTCGTGTCGGGCTCGTGATGGTCCGTGATGATCAGATCGATCCCGAGCTCGCGCGCCCGCCGCGCGGCATCGGCGCCACGAATGCCGCAGTCCACCGAGACGACGAGCGAGACGCCATCTGTGTGGAGGCGATCGATCGCGGCCGGTTGCAGCCCATAGCCATCCTTCAGGCGTTCCGGGATGAAGTGAACGACTTCTCCACCGAGCAGCTCGAGGGCCCGGCGCAGGATCACGGTTGACGTGATCCCGTCCACGTCGTAGTCGCCGTGGATGGCGATCCGCTCCCGTCGGGCCACCGCTTGTTCCAGGCGCACGACCGCGCGATCCATGTCCGCAAGCCTGAAGGGATCGTGCAGCTGATCGAGCGATGGGTTCAGGAACCGTGTCGCGAGCTCGGGATCGTGGAAGCCGCGCAGGCACAGTAGCCGCGCCACCGTCGGGTGCAGTTTCAGCGCCGACCCGAGGAGCGCCGCGGCCCCGTCGTCACACGGCAGGTGCTGCCAGAGGAGCCGCTTCATGCGCTCATTCCGACGCGCTCGTGGTGGCCTCGAGATCGACGATGCCGCTCTGACCCATCCTGCGGAACTTGTCGTAGCGGCGATCGAGCCGCTCGTCGACCGAGAGGGGCGACAACTCGGCGAGCGCCTGGCTCAAGGCTTGATCGACGAGCGCGGTGGCGCGGTCATGATCGTTGTGCGCGCCCCCGGCAGGCTCGGGCACGATCGCGTCGATGAGTCCGAGCTCCAGCAGATCCGGGGCGGTGATCTTGAGCGCTGCGGCCGCCTCCACCTTGCGGTTCGCGTCCCGCCACAGGATTGCCGCGCAGCCCTCAGGCGGGATGACGCTGTATACCGAATACTCCTGCATCAGCACGCGATCACCGATGGCGATGCCGAGCGCGCCGCCGCTCCCACCCTCGCCGCAGACGAGGACGACGATTGGTACTTCGAGCACGCTCATCTCGCGCAGGTTGACGGCAATGGCTTCCGCCACGCCGCGCTCCTCCGACTCGATGCCCGGGTAGGCGGCCGGCGTGTCGATGAACACGACGATTGGCCGGCGGAATTTCTCGGCCAGCTGCATGACGCGCAGCGCCTTGCGGTAACCCTCCGGGCGGGCATAGCCGAAGTTGCGGAACACCTTCTGCTTGGTGTCGCGGCCTTTCTGGTGCCCGACTACCGCGATCTGGCTGCCGCGGTAGTCGGCGAAGCCGCAGACGATCGCGGGATCGTCGGCAAAGCGGCGGTCGCCGTGGAGCTCGTCGAAATTGGCGAACAGCTTCTCGACGTAGTCGAGCGTGTTCGGGCGGTTCGGATGGCGGGCGACAAGCACGCGCTGCCACGGCGTCAGGCTGGCGTACAACTCCGCGCGGATCTCCTCCGCGCGGGACCGCAAGCTGGCAATCGAGCGCTCGCGCTCCGCCGTCCGCGGCAGCATGCTGAGGGCCTCGATTTCCTTGAGGAGGACGCCAACGGGCTCCTCGAACTCCAACAGGTCAGCGGGCATTCACTGGCACCTCACCCGGGACTCGGGACTCCGGGACCCGGCATTGCAATCGTGGCAACCAGGGCAAAAGACAGCCGGCTCGTTCCCCAGCACAGTCGCCGCTACATCTCTGCACAGAACTCCTGGCCACGGGCCGACGCCGCGGCTCGCAATCGCTTTCGACGTCCGGGTCCCGGGTCCCGGACCCCGAGTCCCGTCAACGTAGCTCCACCGACCCCGATCCGCACAGCTGCTCGACTTCCGAGACCAGCCGTTCGGAGGGCCGTACGCGCTGGGCCACGTCGGCACGAACCCGCAGGGCGGCGGGTGTCGCAGGCACGTCGAGCTCGAGGTAGACCCGGCGATCGCCGCGATGCCGCGACAGGAGTTCGGCGAGCGCTTCGAAGATGTCGCGGCCGTGGGTCGGGACCGTCAGGTGGATGGCCACCTCGCGCGTCGTGCGTTCGGTCAGGGCCGCCATCGGCAGCAGCTCGGTCGCCACGAGCCGGGCGGTTTCCTCGTCCTTTTCGAGCTTGCCGCGGACCAGCAGCATCGCATCGGCTTCGATGAGCGATCCGTGCTTGCCGAACGTTTCGGGGAACACCACCACTTCCAGGCCGCCGGCGACATCGTCCAGCATGAACACCGCCATGCGGTCCCCCTTCTTGGTCTTGAGCGGGCGCAGGCCCGAGACGATCCCGCCCACCCAGACATCCGCCTCCGACGAGGTGAGCTCCGCGATGCGCCGGGCCCCGAAGGCCCTCATCGACTCGGCAAAGCGCTCGAGCGGATGGCCGCTCATGTAGAGGCCGAGGGCTTCCTTTTCGAACGCGAGCTGCTGGATTTCCGGCCATCCGGGAACATCCGGCAGCGGGACGGGAACCGCGGGGCCGTCGTCCATCGATTCGCCGAACAGCTGATGCTGCCCCTTCTCGCGATCGCGCTGATGGCGCCCGCCATGCTCGATCGCGCGGTCGACGGCGGCGAACAGTCGCGCGCGCGCAATCGACGGGACCACGCCGGGACCGGCGAGCGCGTCGAAGGCCCCTGCCTTGATCAGGCTCTCCAGGACCCGCTTGTTGACCAGCCGAAGGTCCGCATGTTCGCACAGCGAGTAGAGCGAGGTGACGGGACCGTGCTCCCGGCGCACCGCGAGCATCGAGAGGATCGCTCCTTCGCCGACGTTCTTGACCGCGCACAGCCCGAAGCGCACACCCTCGGGGCTGACGGTGAACGCCATCTCGCTCGCGTTGATGTCCGGCGGCAGGATCGGGACGCCGAGATCGCGGCACTCGCCGAGATACATCGCCAGCTTGTCGGTGTTGGCGGCCTCGATCGTGAGCAGGGCGGCCATGAAGTGGCGCGGGAAGTTCGCCTTGAGATAGCCGGTCTGATAGGCGACCCAGGCGTAGGTCGTCGAGTGCGACTTGTTGAAGCCGTACCCGGCGAAGAACTCCATCAAGTCGAAAATCTTGGTCGCCTTCTTCTCGTTGACGCCTTTGGCGATCGCGCCGGTCATGAAGGCTTCGCGCTGCTTGGCCATGACCTTGGGGTCCTTCTTCCCCATGGCCTTGCGCAGCACGTCGGACTGCCCCATCGAGAACCCGGCCAGCACGGACGCGATCCGCATGACCTGTTCCTGGTAGGCGATGACCCCATAGGTGTCGGACAGGATGGGCGCGAGCTGCTGAAGCTCGTACTTGACCTCGGTCTTGCCCTGCTTCCGCGAGATGTAGTCGTCGACCATCCCGCTCTTGAGCGGGCCCGGCCGGTAGAGCGCGTTCAGTGCGATCAGGTCGTCGAGCCGTTCCGGCTTGGCCTTGCGCAGCAGCTCGCGCATCCCCGAGCTCTCGAACTGGAACACGCCGTAGGTCTGGCCGTCGCAGAACAGCTTGTAGGTCCGGGCATCATCGAGCGGGATGGCGTCGATGTCGAGATCGATGCCCTCGGTGCGCTTGATCTCGTCGAGGGCGTCCCGAATCAGCGTCAGCGTGCTGAGCCCGAGGAAGTCCATCTTCAGGAGGCCGACCCGCTCGACCTCCTTCATCGCCCACTGTGTGACGATTTCGTCCTTCGGACTCTTGTAAAGCGGCACGAACTCGGTGAGCGGCCGCGGCGCGATGACCACGCCGGCGGCGTGGACCGAGGCATGGCGGGTCATGCCTTCGAGCCGGCGGGCGACGGCGATCAGCTCCTTGATCCGCTCGTCCTTGGCGACCATCTCCTTGAGCGGCGGGCTCTCTTCGAGGGCCTTCGCCAGTGTCATGTCGAGCGCCGGCGGGACGGCCTTGGCGACGCGGTCGGCGTCCGCGTACGGAATGTCCATGACCCGGGCCACGTCACGAACCACCGCGCGTGCCTTCATCGTCCCGAAGGTGATGATCTGCGCGACGTTCTCGCGGCCGTACTTGCGGGTGACGTAGTCAATGACCTCGACCCGGCGGCGTTCGCAAAAGTCGATGTCGATGTCGGGCAGCGACACGCGTTCGGGGTTGAGGAAGCGCTCGAAAATGAGGTCGTACTCGATGGGATCGACGTCGGTAATGCGCAGGCAGTAGGCGACGAAGCTGCCGGCCGCCGAACCGCGTCCCGGTCCGACCGGGATGCCATGATCGCGCGCGTAGCGGATGAAATCCCAGGTGATCATGAAGTACCCGGGTACTTCATCTTCTTGATCATCTCGACTTCGTAGGTGAGCCGGCGCTCGTACTCCTCGATCGTGTGTTTCAGTCGTCCCGCCGCCTGCAGGCTGCGCAGCTTCGGCAGCCGCATCTCGAAACCGAGCCGGACCTGATGCTCGAAGTAGTCGTCGAGCGTGAAGCCCGGCGGGACATCGAAGTTGGGGAGGTAGTTCTCCTTGAACGAGAGGTCGACGTGACAACGGGCCGCGATCTGCACCGTGCGCGCGAGGGCATCGGTGTAGTCCGGGAAGACGGTGGCCATCTCCTCGCCGGTCTTCAAGTAGAACTGATCGCCGTGATACTTCAGGCGCTCGGTATCGTTGACCATCTTCCCGGTCCCGATACAGAGCAGCACGTCGTGCGGCTTGAAGTCGGAGTTCTTCAGATAGTGAACGTCGTTGGTGACGACCAGGTCGAGGCCGAGGTCCTTGGCGATCGGCTGCAGCCCGATGTTGACGACCCGCTGGTCGTCGATACCCTGGTACTGCATCTCCAGGAAGAAGTTGTCGCGCCCAAGAATGTCGCGGTAGGCAGCCGCGGCGTTGATCGCCTTCTGCTGCTGCTCGCTGCGGATGCCGGTCGCGACCTCCCCCTTCAGGCAGCTGCTCAACCCGATCAGCCCCTTGGCATGTTGCGCCAGCAGCTCCTTGTCGATGCGGGGCTTGTAGTAGAAGCCTTCGGTGTAGCCGGATGAGACCAGCTTGATCAGATTGTGATAGCCCTCGTTGGTCTCGGCCAGCAGCACCAGATGATTGGCGGTTTCGCCCGGCGTGCCGCTCTTGGTGCGGCGGTCGCCCGGGGCGACGTAGACCTCACACCCGAGGATCGGGTTGATCCCGCGCTTGCGCGCCTGGTCGTGGAACACCACCGACGAGAACATGTTCCCGTGCTCGGTGATGGCCATCGCCGGCATCTTCAGCTCGACCGCCTTGTCGAGCAGCTCCTCGATGCGGCAGGCGCCGTCGAGCAGTGAGTACTCGGAGTGCAGGTGAAGATGAACGAAGTCAGACATTGGAACTGACGCTGACCATGGCAGATGGCAAATGGAAGATGGCAGAACGATGGGAGGAGCTGGTGGCCGACGCGGCCACATCTGCCATCTGCCATCCAACATCTGCCATGTTCATTCCCACTCGATCGTCGAGGGCGGCTTCGAGCTGATGTCGAGCACGACCCGGTTGATCCCCTTCACCTCGTTGACGATCCGCGACGACATGGTCGCCAGCAGGTCGTGCGGCAGGCGGGCCCAGTCGGCGGTCATCCCATCCTTGCTCTCGACGGCGCGAATCGCAATCGTGTACTCGTAGGTCCGCGCGTCGCCCATCACCCCGACGCTCTGGACCGGCAGCAGCACCGCGAACGACTGCCACAGCCGCCGGTACCAGCCGGCGCGCTTCACTTCCTCGACCACGATGTGATCGGCGCGGCGGAGGAGGGCCAGCCGGGACTCGCTGACCTCGCCGAGGATGCGGACCGCCAGCCCGGGACCCGGGAACGGCTGCCGCCACACGAATTCGTCCTCGAGCCCCAGCTCCGTCCCGAGCACGCGGACTTCGTCCTTGAACAACTGACGCAGCGGCTCGACCAGCTTGAAGCGCATGCGCTCCGGCAGACCGCCGACGTTGTGATGGCTCTTGATCACGTGCGACGGTCCGATCACGGACACGCTCTCGATGACATCAGGATAGAGCGTCCCCTGAGCGAGGAAGTCGAACGAGCCGATCGCTCGGGCCTCTTCCTCGAACACGTCGATGAACGCCGCGCCGATGATCTTGCGCTTCGCCTCAGGATCGGTGATCCCGGCGAGCCGATCGAGAAACAGCCGCGAGGCGTCGACGCAGACGAGCGGCAGCTGCAGCCGCTCGAAGCGCGTCTTGATTTGGGCCGGCTCGTCCTGGCGCATGACGCCGTTGTCCACGAACAGGCAGGTCAGGCGATCGCCGATCGCACGGTGGACGATCATGGCCGCGACCGTGGAGTCTACGCCGCCGCTCAGACCGAGCACGACCCGTCCGTCACCTACCTGCTCGCGAATCCGCGTCGATGCTTCCTCGACGAAGGAGCTCATCGTCCAATCGCCGGTGCAGCCGCAGACGTCGAACGCGAAATGGCGCAGCATCTCGGCGCCGTGCTCGGTGTGCGCGACCTCGGGGTGAAACAGCAAACCGTACAAGCGGCGGTCGGGCGCCGCCATCGCTGCCACCGGGGCGTTGGCACTGGTCGCGGTGACGTCGAAGCCGGCCGGCGCGGCCTTGACGAAATCGCCATGGCTCGCCCACACGCGGAGTGTCGACGGGATCGACTCGAACAGCGGCGCCCGCGGCGCCACGCTCACCGTGGCCAGGCCGAACTCGCGATGCGGCGCAGCGGCCACTTCCCCACCGAGCGCGTGCGTCATCAGCTGCATGCCGTAGCAGATGCCCAGGACGGGGACGCCGGCGCCGAATATCGCGGCATCGCAGTGCGGCGCGCCGGTTTCCGACACGCTCTTGGGGCCGCCCGACAGGATCACCCCGGCCGGCTTGCGCTCGAGCACCGCCGCCAGGGGCGTGTCGAAGGGCAGAATCTCCGAGTAGACCGACAGTTCGCGCAGCCGGCGGGCGATGAGCTGGGTCAGCTGCGAGCCAAAGTCGAGGACGATGATGGTCTGATGGGTCACGGGGAGAGCGCTATTATAGGGTGTGCATTTGCCGGGCACCACCATATCTTGTAGGTTCAGCGCCCGAATTGTGCTCGCACTCATGCTCGCCGGCGGCACCGCCGAGGTCGCGTTTGGTGCCGCGTCCTTCGATCAGCAGCCCCCCACGGTCCAGGTTCCGGTTCCGGCTGCGCCCCCCACGCCGCCCCCCGCGCCGCCACCCGCGCCCAAGGCAGCGGAGAAGGCTCCGAAGGCTCCGGCCGCGCCCGCTCCGAAATTTCCGAGCGCCACGAAATGGTCGGCGACGATTGACGCCGCGCCGATCGCCCCACCCATCGTCGCCGATGGACGCGTGCTGCTGGCGCTGCGCTCGGGCGTTCTGATGGCGCGCAAAGTCGCGGACGGCGCCGAGCTCTGGACCGCCAAGCTGCCGATTGATCAGCCCGTGGCCGCCGACGACGGCCGGGTGTTCGTGGTGACGGGCGATCGGCTGCATGCGCTCAGCGGCGACGCCGGGGCGCCGCTCTGGGAGGCGCCGATCGGCCAGCCGAGTGCCCCGATCGTCGCGCGCGGCGGATGGGTCATCGCCGCCAGCGACGGCGCGGTGACGGCCATTCGCGCGGCGGATGGGGAGCGCGTGTGGAGCCAGGCGACCGGAAGTGTCAGCGAACGGCCAGCGATCGAGGGCGACGTGCTCTATCTGCCCCTCGCCGAAGGCCGTCTCGCCGCCCTCGATCTGAAGACCGGCACGCTGAACTGGAGCGTCGAAGTCGGGCCGTCGCCGACCGAACCGCTGGTCTACGCCAATCGCGTTTACCTCGGGTCCGATTGGAAGCGCTTCCAGTGCCTCGATGCCGCGACCGGCGACGCTCTGTGGAACTGGAACATCGGGATGCGCATCATCGGGCCGGCGGCGGCGGACGAGGCGCGCATCTATTTCACTGCGATGGACAATCAGGTGCGGGCCCTCAGCCGCGACAATGGCGGCCAGCGCTGGAGGTTTCCGCTCGCCTATCGCCCGACCCGCGGTCCGGTGGTGCTGGGACCCCAGGTCGCGGTACCAGGGATCACGAATGAGCTGCCGGGGATCAACGTGATCACCGGTAAGCCCACCGGCAAACTGACGCTGCCGGTCCTGCTCGCGATCGGACCGTCATTCGTGCCGCCTGAAGGCGCGGACGGCGTTCCCGCAGTGGTGGCGATTACCGGCGGCCTGACCAACCAGTGGACGCTGTCGCTGGCAGTGCCGGCGCCGGACACGCCGGCGGCTGCCGCCCCTCCGAAGTAGCTACCCCGCCGCGCGGGTGGCGGCGCGCTCCGCCTGCACCGTGTCCGCCAGCCGGCGCACGCCTTCCTTGATCCGATCTTCCGTCGGTCCAGAGAAGGACAGGCGGATGTACTCGGCCCCCTCGGCGTTGACGTAGAACGCCTGACCGGCGACGTAGGCGACGCCGTGCTCGATTGCCCGCGGGATCATCGCGTCCGCGTCGAGTCCGGGCGGTAACGTGGCCCACAGGAAAAATCCACCGCGCGGTTCCGGCCAATGGAGGTCCGATCCGAACGCTTCCCGCAGAGCGGCAACCATGACGTCGCGCTTCCGCTGGTAGTGCGCGCGCAGCAGCGGCAGCCCGCGATCCAGCACCCCGCGCCGCCAGGCCTGGTAGACGACGCGCTGATCGAGACCACCGGTGCAGAGGTCAGCCGCCTGCTTCGCCAGTTCCAGTTTCGCGGCGATCGCCGGCGGAGCCTCGATCCAGGCGACCCGATACCCCGGAGCCAGCGTCTTGGAGAAGCTGCTCAAATAGATCACCCGCCCGCTCGCATCGTCGGCGCGGATGGCGCGGACATCGGCCTCCGACGCGGAGTCCTCGAAAAAGAGATCGCGGTAGGGGTCATCCTCGATGATCAGCACGTCGCGGCGCTCGGCCCACTCGAGGACGCGCTGACGTTTGTCGCGGCTCATGAGCAGTCCGGTCGGGTTCTGGAAGTTCGGCACCACGTAAAGAGCGCGAACGCGCCGGCCCGCCGCGCGCTGCTCGTGCAGCACGTCGTCAAGGTGATCGAGCGACAGCCCGTCGCTCTCCTGCCGCACGCCGATCATCCGGGACTGATGGTTCCGGAAGGCGACGATGGCGCCGGTGTAGCTCGGAAGGTCGACCAGGATGACGTCGTCGGGATCGAGGAGGACCCGGGCGACGAGGTCGAGTCCCTGCTGGGATCCGGTCGTGACCAACAGCCGCTCCAGCGCTGTGGCTGCACCGCGGGCCGCCATGATCGCGCCAATGGCCTCGAGCAGCGGCCGGTAGCCGCGCGTGGCGCCGTACTGCAGCACTGCGCCATCCTTACCGGACAGCAACGTGGCGGTGATGTCCTGGAAGTCCGCCCAGGGGAACATCTCGGGCGCCGGGTAGCCGGGTGCGAAAGACACGATGTCGCGGCCCTGCGCGAGCAGCGTCCCCATCTTGCGGATCGCGGACTCCTTCATCGCCTGTGCGGAGCGCGAGAGGAACGCGTCGTAGTTGATCATGCCGGACGTTGTCCCGGAACCGCGGCCATGGGCGGTGCGCCGCGCAGATAGTGTTGATACTCCGTCAGGTAGGCGCCGAGCGCGGTGAGCGCCAGGTACTGGAACACGAAGCCGCGCAGCAGCCAGCCGGCCGCGGTGAGCGGGAAGACGACGAAGCCGGCGAGCGGGACGAACGCGATCAGTCCGAGGCCGGCGGTGGCGAGGATCGAGGCCACGGTAGCCAGCGCGACGAACACCAGGACGACGCCGAAGATCCCGGCCACCTCGCGAAGGCTCGTCCGGACGAATTTCGCGACCCCGACCAATGCCTGCCGCACGCCCACGTCCTCGACCGCGATGACCATCTGGGTCAGGAGGTAGATCAAGTTGACCAGCGTCAGCCAGACCAGGACGATGCTCGACGCGGTCGCGGTCACGAGCGTCCATCCGAGGAGGATGCCGGAGTTCCAGGCCAGCGCGAGGCCGCCCAGCACGGGACCGAAGTAGGCCACGGCGGTCCCGACGTAGACGAGCAGCAGGCAGCCACCCAGCTTGACGTATCGGACCCACAGTCGCTCACAGCCGGCGAGGAACGGCTCGATATCGGTGACGTTGGCGCGGCGAAGCGCGCGCAGGCTGAGCGGCGGCCGCTCGATCGCGCCCGCGGCGGCTTCGGCATTCGCCAGCACTGCGACTGTGCCAGCTTTGACGACGAAGGTCAGCGCCGAGCCGCCGGCCATGACCAGGAGGAACGCGGCGACGAACGCGACCAACGCCGGCGGGCTGGCCCGCATGGCGTTGAACACCGCCTGGACGATCTCACTCGGGCTGCCGCTGATGAGCTCTCCCACATCGGCGTCCATCAGGAGCGCGACGAGGAAGATGCCGCCGAGGACCGGGACCGCCAGGAGGAGTTTGAGAGTGGATTCGGCGATGAACTGCGCCGCCACGAGCGGCCAGTTCGCTGCTGCGATCAGTGCGCCACGTTTGAGAGCGACTTTCAGTCCGGGCGCGTGGGTCATCTGACTCTCTCAGTTTACCTTTGCGATATCCTGCTTTACGAGTGTCCCGCCTGGTGCCGTACGAACGCCCGGTCAGTTGGCGCCAACTGACGGCGGCTGGCGCAATCGCCGCGGTGATCCTGTTGGCGATCGGTCTCCTCTCCGAGCTGCAGCGTTTCGGCGTCACCGATCAGGCTGCTGCCACCCGGATCGCCGAGCGCGTCCAAGGTGATTTCGCCGACATCACGCGCGTGCTGTCGGCGGTCGCCTCCCAACTCGCCTCGAGTGAGACCGCAGCCCGCGGCCTGGCCCGCGGAGACGACGGTCAGCGCGAGCTGTTCGATCTGCTGCGTGACGCGCGAGGCACGCGGCGCGACGCGGTCGGCATCACGATCTACGACGCCGCGCACGTGGCTCGCGCCTGGGCCGGACGGCCGTCAGACCTGCCCGCCGATCGGATCAGCGACCAAGCCGCCCTGTTCGTCACGCGCGCGCCGCTGGGGCTGCGGCTGGTCTACGTGCAGCCGATTCTCGATGCGACGTCGCGTCATGTCGGATCAGTCGCGGCCGAAAGCACGTTGGCACCGACGCCGGCCAGCGCGGTGCTCACGCCGCCGGAGTTCATGCTGCCGGATCCGATTGCGCCGGTCTCGGTTCGGATGCGCTTCGATAGCGGCGGCGAGGAGACGCCCCCGGGCGCGTTCCTGCTGCGCTCGCCGTCGGGCGCCGCGGTTGCGGAAGGGTCGGTCGCGCTCGAGGCGATTCACGAAGCGCGGCGGGCGTGGCGGGCAATGGTCGCCGGGCAGCTGCTGGCGTGTCTCGCGATGACGTGCTGTCTCCTCGTCGGCCCGCTGCTGGACCGGCGCGCGGCCGCCGCCGATCCGCGCACTTTCGTGGTCAGCACTATCGCCGCGTCGGCGCTGCTCCTGATTGCCGCGCTGCTCCTCCGCACCTCGTTCGTCGTCGCGGGCGGCTCGGCGCCGGGCATGCCCGGCACGGTGGTCCTCGGCGGCGTCACGGCCGCAGCACTCGCGGCGTTATGGGCGGCCGCCGCCGCTCGGCTGCGCCTCCGGTTCAAGGGCACGCGCCGCGATGCGGCGGGCGCGCAGATCGGGTTGATCCTCTGGCAGCTCGGCGCCGGTGTCGTTGCCGCGGTGATCTTGATCCTCGCGGCGCGCGTCGCGGCGCTGATCGTCGACCGGTCCACGATCGACCTGCGCCACTTCTCGCTGCATCCCTGGAACGCGACGCGGTCGGCGCTGCTGGGCGGGTTGTTGGCCGTCCAACTCGCCGCGGTCTGGGCGGCGACGCTGGTGATGGCCGCCGCGCCGTCCGGATGGCGTGTGCCCTGGGGACGCTGGAGCACACGCGCTCTGCTGATCGCCGCGTGGGTGCTGCCGACCGCCCTCGCCGTGCCATTCCTGACCGCGCGCGGCGTGCCGCTGGCGTCAGCCGGCGTCCTCGTCACCTGTGCCGCGTGCGCGGTGGCGGCCGTTTTCAGCCGCCGGGTGGTCGTCTGGTATCGGCATGCGACCGCGGTGGCGCGGATTCTGGCGTTGTTCGTGGCCTTCGTGGTCCCCGCGCTGCTGCTGTACCCGTCGATCAACTTCCTCGCCGAGCGGGCGACGCGCCGGTTGATCACCACGCAATACAGCGGCGAGGCGCAGAATCATCTGCGCCACCTCCAGGCCCTGACGCTGCGGGCGCGGGACGAAATCGACGCCGACCCGGGGCTCGCGGGCCTGGTGACCGCGCCGCCCGATCCGTCGGATCCGGCGGCCTTCTCCGCCGGCGCGTTCGCGGTGTGGCGGCGGACCAGCCTCAACTACGAGCGCCTCACGTCGGCGATCGAGCTGTACGACCGTTCCGGCGATCTCGTGAGCCGCTTCGGCCTCAACTTCCCCGAGTACTCCGGCGGGGCTCAGGAGTCGCGGACCTCCACGTCGTGTCAATGGAGTCCGTTGTTCGGCGAGGCGCAACCGTTCGGCTCGGAGGAGCGCAACATGCTCCACGCCGAGCGCGGGGTCTGCGAGGACGGCGAGATCGTCGGCACGGTCGTCGTGCACGTGATGCTCGACTACCGCAACCTGCTCTTCATCAGCTCGCAGAGCCCGTACTTCGAGCTGTTCCGGGCGAGCGGCAGCCGGGCGCCCGGCGAAGGCACGCCGGGCAGCGATGTCGACGTGGCGATTTACGGCTGGGGCCTCCATCCGATCTACAGCTCGGCCCGCATCGCGTGGCCGATAGACGAGTCGCTCTTCCAGCGCCTCTACACCAAGGACCGCGCGCCGTTCTGGGCCGACATCGAGCGGAGCGACGGCAAGTACCGCGTCTACTTCTCGAACGATCGCTTCTTCATCTACGCCATAGGCTATCCGGCGTTGACCGGGTTCGATCACCTGGTGCACCTCGCAGAACTGACTACGCTGGCCGGGCTCACGTTCGTGCTGGTCCTGATCGGCACCGCGTTTTACACCCGCGTCGCCCGCGAGCGGCCGCGGGTCGGCCGCGCCCTGTTGCGCGAGATCCGGGCGTCGTTCTATCGCAAGCTGTTCTTCGCCTTCGTGCTCGCCGCGGTGATCCCGGTGCTCACGCTGGCATTCGTCTTTCGGGCCTACTTCGCCGATCTGCTGCGGGACGCGGTGCAGTCCGAGGCGGTCCGCACCACCGCGGTGGCCCGCCGGGTCATCCAGGAATGGAACGCTCTCGGGCGCGGCACCACCGAGGAGATCGGTCCGGGCCGCGACGACAACGTGCTGGTCTCAATCAGCCAGTTGATCGAGCAGGACGTCAACATCTTCGACGGGCCGAAGCTGTTTGCGACCAGCGAGCGCGACCTCTTCTCGTCCGGTTTTCTTCCGACCCGAACACCCGACAACGTCTACCGCGCGATCGTGCTGGATCGACTCCCGAGCTTCGTCGACGAGGATCAGATCGGCACCGTGCCGTACATCATCGCGGCGGCCCCGGTGCGGATCGGCGAGACCAACGCGATCCTGACCGTGCCGCTGGCCAATCGCCAGCGGGAGATCGAGCGGGAGATCGACGATCTCGATCGCGGCGTGCACCTCGCCGTCCTGTGTTTCGTGCTGCTCGGCGCGGGCATCGGGCTGTGGCTGGCCGAGCGCATCGCCGATCCCGTCCGGCGCCTGACGCGCGCCACGCGGCGCATCGCGGCCGGCGATTTCGACGCGCGTATCGCCGTCAAGTCCGCCGATGAACTGCGGCGGCTGGTCGATTCCTTCAACAGCATGGCGTCAGAGCTCAAATCGCAGCGCACCCAGCTCGAACGCACGCACCGGCTGGAGGCCTGGGCCGAGATGGCCCGGCAGGTCGCGCACGAGATCAAGAACCCGCTGACCCCGATCCAGCTCTCCGCCGAGCACCTGCTGCGCGTACACGCGGATCGCGGGGCGCCGCTCAATCCGGTGCTCGAGGGCTGCGTCACGACGATCCTCGGTCAGGTGTCGCTGCTCCGGCAGATCTCCGCGGAGTTCTCGAACTTTGCGTCCTCGCCGACCGCCCGGCTCGTGCCCACCGATCTTCCCGCCCTGGTGGCCGGCGTCGTCGATCCATACCGCACCGGCCTGACCGGCCGGATCGAGATCGAGAACCGGGTCGGGCCGCCGCTGCCGCTGGTCGTCATCGATCCCACCCTGATTACGCGGGCCCTCGCCAACATGGTCGAGAACGCGCTCCACGCGATGCCCGGTCAGGGCCGTCTGACGCTGGACGCGCAGGTGGTGGACCGTCGCGTGCTGCTGCTCGTTCGGGATACCGGCGTGGGAATGGATGCCGAAGCGCTGTCGCGGGTATTCGAGCCGTATTTCTCGACCAAGACGACGGGCACGGGGCTCGGCCTGCCGATCGCCAGACGCAATGTGGAGTTGAGCGGCGGAACGATCGAGGTCGAGAGCGAGAAGGGCGCGGGAACGACGGTGCGGGTGACGCTCCCGGCCGTCTAAGCGCTACTCCATCGTCCGGCCGTGCGGCTCTTCGAGCCGGGCCGCGTCGACCGCTGGACGCCTGGTCGCCTTGGTGAGCCCCCACATCAGGAATGCGAACGACACGTAGGTGTACGACATGATCACCAGCGCCAGCCGCGGATGCGAGGCGATCAGCGCGATCACCACCGCCGCCAGGAAGAGCGCCAGGTAGGACCGCCGCCAGCCCACGTCGATGGCTTTGACGCTGCGGAACCGGATGGTGCTGACCATCAGGAACGCCGGGACCAGGACCATCGCCAGCGCCGGCCACGCCGCGCGCGGCTCCTGAAGCCCGTCCGGCCACAGGTACACCGTCGAGGCGATCACTGCCCCGGCCGCCGGACTCGGCAATCCGACGAAGTGCCGCTTGTCGGCCGCGGTGGTGGTCTGGATGTTGAAGCGCGCCAGCCGCATCGCCGCGGCGGTCACGTAGATGAAGCCGGCCGCCCACCCGAGCCGCTTGAGCGGCCACAGTCCCCAGGTGAACGCCAGGATCGCCGGGGCCATGCCGAACGACACGACGTCGGCCAGCGAGTCGAGCTGCACGCCGAACGCGCTGGTCGAGTTCGTCAGCCGCGCGATCAATCCGTCGAGCGTGTCGAGCACCATCGCGACGCCGATAAAGAGCGCCGCAGTGTCGAAGTCGGCCCGCGTGGCGTAGACCACGCAGGCGTAGCCGCAGAACAGGTTGGCGACGGTGAACAGCGACGGCAGGAGGAAGACGCCGCGTCGAAAGCGGTGGGGCCGATCCTCCCGCCGGCGATGCGGCAGGCTACCGAGCACCGGGCGGCCCCAGGATGGCGAGGACGGTCTCGCCGCCGACCACGCGATCGCCGACGGCGACCTGGAGCTGGGCATCCGTGGGAAGGAACACATCCATGCGCGAGCCGAACTTCATCAAGCCGACCCGATCGCCGCGCTGGAGGTCGTCGCCGACCGAGATGCGGCACACGATGCGACGCGCGAGCATCCCGACCACCTGCCGGAACACCACCACGCGGCCGTCGTGGTCGAGCCAGACCTCGTTGAGCTCGTTGTCGTTGGAACTCTCGTCGTAGGCGGGCAGAAACGTGCCCGGCCGGTAGTGGATGCGCGTGACCCGCCCGCCGACTGGTGTGCGGTTGATGTGCACGTCCACTGGCGAGAGAAAGATCGTGACCTGCAGCCAGTCGCCCGGCGGAGCCCAGCGGCCATCGCTCGGGCCGGCGATCATGACCCGGCCGTCCGCCGGCGACACTACGACGCCGGGATCGGTCGGCACCTGCCGCTCGGGATCGCGAAAGAAGTAGGTCAAGAAGCCGGTCAACAACGCGAGGCCCGCGCTCGACTTGTAGCGCCTGGCGGCGGCAAGACCGACCGCCGGCACGAGGGCCGCGGCGATGAACGGAAACCCGGCGCGGTCGATCTTCATGGATAAAGGGGGACGGAACACAAAGGGCCAGCACCGGCGCTGGCCGGCGGCTGGCCCTGAAATCGGTGGTGTCAGCGGAAGCCCGTCAGCGGTTCGCCGTCTGCGCGGCATATCCGCCGGCGCTGCGCCGCAGGATCATTTCCATTTGATCCTTGAGCTGGAGCTTACGCTTCTTCAGGGTGACTTCTTGGATTTGTTCGGGTTCCGACAGCGGGCGGGCGGCCATGTCATGTATCTGCTCGTCGAGGTGCTGGTGCTGGCTGGCGAGCTGACGATACTCCTCATCGCTTTGCAGAAGCTTTCGCTTCAGCTCTTCGAAGTCTGCGGGCATCTTCGCCTCCTTTGAGAAGGATTGAGCCGTCTGTCGGAACGCGCCTGCCTCGAACGGTAGCACAAGAAATTTACACCATCAAGGACGGCCGTCCGGCCACTTCCCGGCCTGCGCGGCGGGGCTCCGGCGCCACAGGATCAGGGCGTCCTCCTCAGGATGCGAGTAGTAGTTGCGGCGCTGCCCGGCCACCGCGAAGCCGAGTCGTTCGTAGAGCCGCTGCGCGGCCAGGTTCGAGCGGCGCACTTCGAGCGTCGCGCGGGTCACCTCCTCCTCTGCGACCTGTGCGAGCACGGCCTCCATCAAGGCCCGGCCGAGACCCCGGCGGCGACGCGCCGGATCGACAGCGATGGTGTTGATGTGCAACTCGTCGCCGATCACCCAGCACGAACAGAATGCCGCGACCGGGGCATCGGGAAGGCGCAGCACGTACACGCGCGCCGCCGTCGGCTCTTCGAGCTCCCGCACCAGCATCTCGCGCGACCACGGGTTGGTGAACGAGGCCGCTTCCAGCGCGACCACCGCGTCGAGGTCGGCGTCATCGGTGAGACGTTCGATGATCATCGGGATAAGGGGGCAGCTACGGGCCGCGTTCGGGACGGGCACTCACGCGGGCCGGGCGCGGCGTTCGCGCGTGAGCTCGACGTCCGGACGACGGACATAGAGCGGCGCGACAGCGTGAGGGGCGACGGCGCGCTGAGGTGCGGCGGCCGCGATCAGCCCGATGGCGCCGGCCAGCCGCGGCACGGTCTCGGCAACCTCCGCCTCGCTGGCCATCGCCAAGCGGATGCGGTCGGCGTAGCGTGCGGCGCCATCGCCGAGGAAACGTACCCGCCGGCCGGCAGCGAACGTGGCGATCCGTGTCACGGTTTCCTCGGGCGGGAGCGCCGTCGGTTCGAGCACGGGACTGCTCTCGCCGGTCTCGTACAAGGATGCGAAGACCTCGCCGCGCTGGGCATCGACCCACGGCGCGATGAGCTCTCCGGGTGTCGCCGGTACGACTCGCGCCAGTGCCTCGAGGGTCGACACCGGGACGATCGTTTTGCCCAGCGCCATGGCCAGCCCCTGCATCGCCGCGATGCCGACGCGCAGACCGGTGAACGAGCCCGGGCCGGCGGCCACGGCAAGGAGGTCGACAGCCGCGAGCGACAGGCCGGCCTGCGCCAACAGATCGATCAACTCGCCGGGAAGGCGCGCGGCGTGCGTGATCGCCGGGTCACCGGAGGCCTCGGCGAGGACCTGATGATCCCGGACCA
The DNA here is from genome assembly GCA_963816725.1 of uncultured Acidobacteriota bacterium. GTDB lineage: Bacteria > Acidobacteriota > Vicinamibacteria > Vicinamibacterales > 2-12-FULL-66-21 > CAVSUB01. Next base: position 346,734 of record CAWFMC010000005.1, read on the forward strand.
GGGCCACGCTCCCGGCCCGTCCGGTGGTGTCGAGTGCGAGCACAATCATAGGGAGAAAGCCAATGGGCTCAATGTTATACTCGCGGCCACGACGCTCCGCCAGCACTTCGTTCCAGCACTGATGACTTCCCCCGCGTTCTCCGAGCCGGCCGGCGCCACGCCGGCGATGCGGCAGTACTTCGACGCCAAGCGGCAGCACCGCGACGCCATCGTGTTCTTCCGGATGGGCGACTTCTACGAGATGTTCTACGAGGACGCCTTGACCGCGGCCCGCGCGCTGGAGCTGACGCTCACCTCGCGCTCGAAGGATGCCAGCGGCGGCGCGATCCCGATGTGTGGCGTGCCCCACCACGCCGTCGACACTTACATCGCCCGCCTGGTGCGCAAGGGGTTTCGCGTCGCGGTCTGCGAACAGGTCGAAGATCCGCGCAAGGTCAAGGGGCTCGTGCGCCGCGAAGTCGTCCGCGTCGTGTCGCCCGGGACGCTGACCGACAGCAGCTACCTCGAGGCCCGGGAGCCGGCGCTGATCGTCGCGCTCGCGCCGTCGGTCGACGGCCACGGAATCGGCGCGGCGCTGCTCGACCTGTCCACCGGCGAGTTCACGACCGCCGAGTACGCCGGTGACGCCGGGCGCCAGGCGCTCGTCGATGAGCTCCACATCCTGCAGCCGCGCGAGTTGCTCCTCCCCGAGGCCGCGGGCTCTCCGGCGGGGCTGCTCGGCGACGTCGAGCTCGCAGCGCGCGTCACCCTGGTCGACGGCTGGGCGTTCGACTTCGAGCCGGCGCGGCGGTGCCTGATCGATCAGCTGCAGGCGCACAGCCTCGACGGCTACGGGCTCGAGCCCCATCCGGCGGCGGTCCGCGCCGCGGGCGCGATGGTGCACTACCTGCGCGAGACGCAGAAGGCCGATCTCGCCCACGTCCGGGCGATCGGCTATCGCACGGGTGCCGACTGCCTGTCGATCGATCCGATCACCATGCGCAATCTGGAGGTGATCGCGTCCTCGGCCGGGACACGGGCCGGCTCGCTGCTGCACGAAATCGATCGCACCGTCACGCCGATGGGCGGACGGCTGCTGCGCGGCTGGCTGCTGCGCCCGCTGGTCGCGATCGAACGGATCCAGGACCGGCTGGACGCGGTCGAGGAGTTCGCCTTCCGTACTACGGAGCGAGCCAAGGTCCGCGACACGCTCAAGGCGGTCCACGACATGGAGCGGCTGGTCGGGCGCGCCGCGCTCGGTACCGCCGGTCCGCGCGACCTCGTCTCCTTGCGTCAGTCGATGGCCGCGGTGCCGCGCATCGCGCTGCTGCTGGGTGACCTCCAGGCGCCGCTGGTCAGCAGCCTCACCGCGGAGCTCGACGATCTCCCGGACCTGCGTCGGCTGCTCGAGGACAGCCTGGTGGACGAGCCGCCGGTCTTCGCGCGCGACGGCGGGGTCATTCGCGACGGCGTCGATCCCGAGCTCGACGATCTGCGCGGCATCAGCCGCCATGGCAAGCAGCGCATCGCCGAGATGGAGGATGCGGAGCGGGCACGCACCGGGATCTCGTCACTCAAGATCCGCTACAACCGCGTCTTCGGGTACTACATCGAGATCTCGAAGTCGAACCTGGCCAACGTCCCGGCCGACTACCATCGCAAGCAGACCATCGCCGGCGGCGAGCGCTTCATCACCCCGGCGCTGAAGGATTACGAGGAGAAGGTGCTCGGGGCCGACGAGAAAATCGCCGACCGTGAGCTGGCCCTGTTCGAAGCGGTGCGGACCCAGGTCGCGGCGGCGGCGCCGCGGATTCAGGACACGGCCCGGGCCCTCGCCGCGCTCGACGTCCTCAGCGCGCTGGCCGACACCGCCGCCGCGCTCAACTACACCAAGCCGATGATGCACGCCGGCGACGAGATCGCCGCGCTCGACGTGCGTCACCCGGTCGTGGAACGGCACGTGACCGACGCGTTCGTCCCGAACGACGTCACGCTCGACGGCGCCAGCCAGCAGGTGGTGATTCTCACCGGCCCGAACATGGGCGGCAAGTCGACCTACCTGCGGCAGACGGCGCTTCTCAGCCTGATGGCCCAGGCCGGATCGTTCGTCGCCGCGCGATCCGCCAAGCTGCCGATCATCGATCGCCTCTTCGCGCGGGTCGGCGCCTCCGATAACCTGGCGCGCGGCCAGTCGACCTTCATGGTCGAGATGCAGGAGACGGCGAACATCCTGCACAGCGCAACATCCCGCAGCCTGGTGATCCTCGACGAGATCGGCCGCGGCACGGCGACCTTCGACGGCCTCAGCCTGGCCTGGGCCGTAGCCGAGCACCTGGCGTCGAACCCGAAGGCCCGCCCCAAGACGATCTTCGCCACGCACTATCACGAGCTCACCGACCTGGCGGACGCACTCCCCTCGGTCGTCAACTTCCACGTCGTGGTGCGCGAGTGGAAGGAAGACATCGTGTTCCTCCGCAAGGTGGTGCCTGGACGGTCCGATCGCAGCTACGGGATCCAGGTGGCGCGCCTCGCCGGGCTGCCGCTCCCGGTCGTCACGCGTGCGCGCGAGATCCTGAACGGGCTCGAGACCGACGAGCTGTCGCGCGGCGGACGTCCGTCGCTGAGTGGCGCCGGGCAGCGCGGTCAGCAGCTCGGGTTGTTCCAGGCGCCGGCGATCGAGGACGACCCGATCCGGGTGCGACTGCGCGCGGTGGACGTCAACCACCTGACACCGATGCAGGCGCTGACGCTGCTCGCGGAGCTGCGGAGCCAGGCCGAGTGAACGCGTCCCGCGGGCGCGCGCATCGCACCGCCGGGACCATCCTGATCGCCGCGGCGGCGCTCGCCGCCCTCGCGCTGAGTCTGGGCTGCAGTCAGCGTCGGTCGGTCGACGGGATGATCGTCGTGGGGATGGCCAACGCTGCCGTCAACCTCGATCCGCGGGTCGGGACGGACGAGGCCTCGCAGAAGGCCCACCAGCTGCTCTACAACTCGCTGCTGCGGATTGACGATCAGCTGAAGCCGGTGCCCGACCTCGCCGAGTCGCTGGAGATCGAACCCGACGAGCTCACCTACGTGGTCCGCCTTCGCCACGGAGTGAAGTTCCACAATGGCCGCGAGCTGACGTCCGAGGACGTGGCGTACACCTTCAACAGCTTCCTCGACCCGGCGTTCCGCGGCCGGTCGGCCGGTTACCGGATCGTCGCGTCGGTGAAGGCGCCCGATCGCTACACGGTCGTGTTCACGCTGAAGGAGCGTTCCGCCCAGTTCCCGATCAACCTGGTGATGGGGATCGTGCAGGCCGGCTCCGGCGCCGCGAACGCGCGCACGCCGATCGGCACGGGACCCTATCAGCTGTCGGAGTTCGTGCAGGACGATCGCCTGGTCCTCAAACCGTTCGCAGGATATTGGGGCGGCGCGCCGAAGAACAGCGGCCTGGTGCTGAAGGTCGTCCCGGACGACACGATGCGCGGCCTCGAGCTGCGCAAGGGCACCGTCGATCTCGTCGTCAACGACCTCGCGCCCGACATCGTCTGGCAGTTGCGCGAGGAAGGGCGGCTGCAGGTCGTGACCGCCCGGGGGACCGACTATGCCTACGTCGGGCTGAACCAGCGGGATCCGATCCTGAAGCATGTCGAGGTGCGGAAGGCGATCGGGTTCGCTATCGATCGGGACGCGATCGTCAAGTACCTGCGCCGCGGTTTGGCGGAGACGGCGGTCGGAATCGTGCCGCCGATGTCCTGGGCCTTCGAGCGGAACGTGTTCGACTTCACCTACGATCCGGCGCAGGCCAAGCGGCTGCTCGACGCCGCCGGCTTCCCCGATCCCGATGGTGACGGCCCGCTGCCCCGCTTTCGCCTGTCGCTCAAGACCTCGACGTCGGAGGTCTACCGGGTCCAGGCGGCGGTGATCCAGCAGGACCTCGCGCGGGTCGGGATCGCGGTGGACGTACGGTCGAGCGAGCTGCTGACGCTCCTGTCGGATGCCGCGCGCGGCAATTTCCAGCTCTATACCCTCCAGTGGGTCGGCGTGACGGATCCCGACATGCTGCGGCGCGTGTATCACTCGAAGCAGGCCGCGCCGGCCGGCTTGAACCGTGTCTTCTACACCAACCCCGCCGTCGATCGGCTGATCGACGCCGCGGCGGCGGCCACTTCCGAGGCCGAGCGCAAGGCACTCTACGCGGACGCGCAGCGGCGCATCGCCGCGGACGTGCCGTACATCAGCCTTTGGTACAAGACCAACGTCGCCGTCGCGCAACCGGATCTCCGGGGCGTGCGCCTGTCTCCGATTGCCGACTTCACGTTCCTCAAGGACGTGAGCCGGGTGCCGCCGGTCTCCCCGGCTCAGGAATGACGCGGGTCCAGTCCTCACGCCGGCTGGCGCTGGCAATCGCGGCCGTCCTGCTGGTTCTGCCGTCCGCCTCGGCGTTGGCCTCGACCCGCTACGATCCGCGCCTCCAGTTCCGGACCTTGCGCACGCCCCGCTTCGAGATCCACTTCCATCAGGGCGAGGATGCCGCGGCGGCCCGGCTGGCGACGATCGCCGAGGAGGTTGCGAGCGCGCTCGATCGCACGCTCGGTGCGGCCTCGGGCCGCGTTCATGTGATCCTCGTCAACCAGAGCGATCAGCCGAACGGGTGGGCGACGCCGGTGCCGTACAACCTGATCGAGATCACTGCCGCCGGCCCGGGCGGGGAGAGCCTGATCGGCAACACGGATGACTGGCTGCGGCTGGTGTTCACGCACGAGTACACGCACATCGTGCACCTGGGCCGCTCGGCCGGATGGATCGGCGGCCTGCACCGCGTGTTCGGCCGCAACCCGGCGCTCTTTCCGAATCTGGCGCAACCGCTGTGGGCGATCGAGGGCATGGCGACCTTCGAGGAGAGCGTGGGCAGCGGGCGCGGGCGGGTCAACGCCGGCGACTTCCGCCAGATCGTCACCCGTGCCGCGGCGAGCGGCCGCTTCGAACCCCTGGATCGCGCCGGTGGCGGGCTCGACGAGTATCCCGGCGGGAACGCGCAGTACGCCTACGGCGGCCTGTTTCACCGGTTCCTCGCCGATGTCTACGGCGAGCCGGCGCTGCGGGCACTCACCGACGAGACGGGCCGCCGCCTGCCGTACCTGGGATTCCCGGCGTACCGGAAACTGTTCGGCAAGTCGCTGGGCGCGTTGTGGGCCGAGTTCGAGGCGAAGGCCCGCGACCAGCATGCCGCGGCCACATCGGGCGGTCAGCGGCTCACTCATCACGGCTTCACGGTGACGGGTCCGCGGTTCGGCCCGGACGGCCGACTGTATTACTCGATCGTCAATCCAGACGGCTTTCCCGCCCTGATGGCGCTCTCGCCCGGCGCCGTCGGGCCCCGGCAGATCGCGGAACGGTACCTGGGCGAGCGCACGTCGGTGAACGGCGACCTGGTGGTGTTCGATCAGGTCGACCTTGCCGCGAGTGTTGCCGCCGAGCGTGACCTCTACGCGCTGGAGAGCGGTCGCGCCCGACTGACCCGCCTCACGACCGGCCTGCGGGCGGCCGACCCGGACCTCTCGCCCGACGGCGGGCGGGTAGCATTCACGATCCAGCGGAGCGACCACCGTGAGCTGGCCATCGCCGCGCTCACTCGGACGCCGCGTCCATCGCTGTCCACGCCGGCGGCGCTGGTGTCGACCCATGACACCGAATTCGCCGCGCCGCGGTGGTCGCCCGACGGCCGGTGGATTGCCGTCGAGCGGCATGTACGCGGTTCACTGTCAGCGATCGCGATCGTCGATGCCGCAACCGGCGCCCTGCGCGTGCTGGCCGCGTCGCCGGACACACGCTGCGTGACCCCGGCCTGGTTACCCGGCGCACAGCGGCTGCTCTTCGCCGCGGCTCGCGGAGACTCACCCTTCACGCTGTTCGCGGTCAACGTGACGACGGGAGCCATCGAGCGTCTCGAAGGCCTCTCCGACGGACGCTCGCCCGACGTCTCGCCGGACGGCCGCACCCTCGCATACGTCGGCTACACCACCGATGGCCACGATCTGTTCACCCTGCCGCTCGCGGCGGCGACGTGGGCCCCGGCGTCATGGACGCCGGTGGACGAACCAGCCGCGCCAGACGCGCCGGCCGTGGACGGAGCCGCGCCGTATCGGCCGTGGAACACGCTCGCGCCCCGCTTCTGGACGCCAACGCTCGGTACTGACAGCGGTGAAGCATTCGGCGGCGCCGCGGTCGCGGGCAGCGACGCGCTCGGCCGCCATACGTACGGCGCTACCGTGTCGTGGTCGTCGCGCGCGCGTCCGGACTGGCAGGTGGCCTACACCTACGATCGCTGGTGGCCGATCCTGTTCGCCTCGATCGCCGATGATACGGATCCGTTCCGCAGCGGCGAGGCGCGTTCGACGGAGCTGAATGGCGGGGTCCTGCTGCCGATGCGCCGCGTCCGCCGCGTGCAGAGCCTGTTCGGTTCGGTGCATGCGTCCACCGACACCGTCCGTTGCGACGCGTGCAATCAGCCGGTTGACGCGCGCACGGTGAGGCGCGCCTTGCGGGCCGGTTACACGCTCAACACCGCGCGCTCGTACGGCTACTCGATCAGCCGCGAGGACGGCTGGGCCCTGACGACCAGCTACGAGGCGATCCGCCGCGCGCTCGGCAGCGACGGGGACGCTGGATCGGCGATCGCCGACGTGCGACGCTATCAGGACGCCGGGGTCGCACATGGCGTGATCGCCGCGCGGATTTCCGGCGCGGCGTCGTGGGGCGACGAACGGGTCCGGCGCGAGTTCACCGATGGCGGCGACGGTCCCCAGCCGGGCACGATCGACTTCGACGCGGACGCAATCGGACTGGTACGCGGGTTCGCGGACGATCGGCGCGGGGCCCACACCGTCGTGGCTAATCTGGAGTACCGCCTGCCGTTGTGGCGCGTTCAGCGCGGCCTCGGGACGTGGCCGGTGTTCGTGCGCAGCGTGCACGGCGCGGTGTTCGCCGATGCCGGACAGGCGTGGCGAAGCGAGTTCCGCAGCCGCGACGTGCGCCAGTCCTTCGGGATCGAGCTGTCGGCCGACACGGTGCTCGGCTACAGTCTGCCGGTGACGCTGACCGCGGGCGCCGCATGGCGCCACGATGGAGTCGAGGATCGGCAGAGCGGGGCGATGTTCGCCCGCATCGGCCGGGCGTTTTGAGTGCTGACCGCGTGAGGCAAGACGACGAGATGACGACCAAGCCTTTTCCGTTCGAATACGACTACGGTGCGCCCCTGGCCTTCGGCGGCGCGATGCCCGTCACCCGCTCCTTCGCCGATGCCAAGGCGGTGATCTTCCCGGTGCCGCTCGATCGCACCACCTCCTACGTCGCCGGCACCCGCAACGGCCCGCACGAGATTCTCCAGGCATCCTCGCACATGGAACTCTGGGACGAGGAACTCGGCGTGGACATCCACTCGGTCGGCCTGTTCACGCTGCCCGAGATGGAGTTTCCGTTCGGCGAGCTGGCGCCGGTCATGGAGGAGATTCAGCGGCTGGCCGGCGAGATCCTCGCGCACGACAAGTTCCTCGTGACGCTTGGCGGCGAGCACTCGATCACCCCGCCGCTCGTCGCCGCGGCTTCGGCCAGGTATCCGGGACTGTCGGTGCTGCAGATCGACGCGCACGCCGATCTGCGCGACACCTACATGGGCACGCCCCATAATCACGCCTGCGCGATGCGCCGGAGCCTGGATTACGCCCGGCTGACGCAGGTCGGCATCCGCAGCATGTCTACGGACGAAGCGGACGCCGCGGGGTCCCTGAATACGACCATCTTCTACGACGTCGCCATGCGCAAGGATCCGAACTGGATCGAGCGCGTGGTGGACAGCCTGGCCGAGACGGTCTACCTGACGATCGACGTCGATGGCCTGGATCCGGCGATCATGCCGGCGACCGGCACGCCGGAGCCGGGAGGGCTGTCCTGGTACGAGATCCTCGCGCTCCTCCGCGCCACCATGGCGCGCCGCACCATCGTCGCCTGCGATGTCGTCGAGCTGAGTCCGATCCCTGGCCTGGTGGCCCCGAACTTCCTCTGCGCCAAGCTGGTTTACAAAATCCTGGGCTACCGGTTCGCGACCGGCAAGAGCTGATCAGGCAGGCGGAGTCGCGCCTGTATACGCGGTATACTCCCGGCCGTGCCGTCGTCGGACCTTTACGCGCAAGCCCAACAGGCCCTGGACCGCGGCCAGGGCGCCGAGGCGTCGTCGCTCCTCTCGCGGCTGTTGAAGCGCGCCGGACTGCCCCGTAACGAACAAATTCAGGTTCGCTGCGCGCTCGCCGAGGCCTGGCTCCTTCAGGACGACGTCCGACAGGCCACTGACGCACTCGGCCGACCGCCTGAAGCCCGGGAGCGGCTGGAGCCGACCGAGCTGTCGCGGCTGTGGCGAATGCACGGGCGGCTGGCCACCGCCCGCGGCGAGCCGTCGCGCGGCATCGCCTTCCTGACCAAGGCGGTCAGCCAGGCCGAGCGGGCGCACGACTCGCGGGCCATCGGCCTCGCGCACTATGAGTTGGGGCTCTGCTACCGGCAGGTCGGGGACACCACCATCGTCCGCGAGCACATCACCCAGGCGGCGTCCGCATTGCACGCGGCGGGCGACAAACGTCATCTGGCCATGGTCCATTCGCTCTCGGGCATCACCCTGGCGGAGGAAGGCCGGCTCGACGAAGCCATGGCCGCCCTGCGGCACGCCGAGCGGCTCGCACTGCTGGTGGATGCCGGTGACGTGCTCGCGACGATCTGCGGCAACCAGGCCAACGTCGCGTTGATGCAGCATCGCCCCGAGCAGGCCCTCACGCTCGCGGAGCGCAGCGTGGAGCTCCAGGAAGAAGCCGGGACGCCGCACGGGTTGGGTGTCGCACTGGCGTCGCTCGGGCAGATCTGTGTCCGGCTTGGGAACGTGCGCCGCGCGGAAGAGGTCCTCAACCGTGCGCTGGACGTCCGCAGCCCGCAGCAGTTCATGCGCGAGACGACCGGCGGAGTGTTCGATACGCTCGCACAGATTCATCTGATCCGCGGCGAGTACGAGTCAGCCAATCGCTACTTGCAGAAGGCCCACGAGGCCTACGGGGACCAGGAAACGGCCGCCTCGCGGTGGTACCAATGGTCCCTGCGCGTGCTCGTCGCGCGGCTGGCGCTGCGGAAAGGCGAGCATGGCCCGGCGGTGTCGCTGGCGTCGGCGATTGCCCGCGCCCCCGAAGCGCCGCCGGCGTATGCGCGCCAGGCGGAGTTGATCAGCGTCGAAGCGCTGCTCGCCTCGAACCTCACCCAGCCCGCCCAGGAGCAGCTGGACCTGCTCGCCAGCCGCGTGCCGCCCGACGCGATGAGCGCCACGTGGGGCGAGCTGTTGCGCCTCCGCGGCCGTTTGCACGCCGCGGCCGGCCGTCTCACCGACGCGTATCACGACGTGAGCCAGAGCGTCAGCGTGTTCGAGCTGCTGGGTGAGCGGCACCAGGCGGGTCTGAGTTATCTCGAGCTCGGGCGGCTCTCGGTTGCCGCCGGGGCGAGCACTCGGGCCGGGAGCTATCTACGCGACGCGATGGCGATCTTCGAGGCGCTCGGCGCCGCCCCGGACCTCGCGGACGCGCGAGCCGCGCTCGATACGTTGCCGCCGCACGACGCGCCGACCCCCATTGGGGCGGTTGCGGAGGGCGACGATGCGATCGTGCGACGGATCGTGGACGCGGCGCTGCTGCCGGCGTTACTGCCGCGAGAAGCGGCGACCGCGGTGCTCGAGCTCTGCCACGGTGAGGCCGCGGTCATCTGCGTCCAGCCGCCGAACGCGCGGCCGCGAGTAATCGCCCACGCCGGTTGCGATGCGGACCTCGCCCGGACCCTCGCGGTCGAGGCGGCGCTGCCGCACGGCCGGCCGGACCCGCGCCTGACTGTTGAAGCACTGGGCCACGACCACGAAGGCCCGCGCTTCGTGGTGGTCTCGACTGCGCGACCGCTCAATCCCGGGACGCTGCGGCGGCTGCGGACGATCGCCGCGGTGCTGCGTCAGGGCTTCGATCTCTGCAGCGCCCGCGAGCGGCCCGTCGAAGCGTCGAGCGGCATCGTCGAGCGTCAGCTCGAGCCGCTCCTGCCGGGATTCGTGTGCGCCAGTGCGGCGATGCAGCGCGTCGCGGATCAGATCCAGCGGCTGCAGGGCAACGATCTGACGGTGCTCATCACCGGCGAGAGCGGCACCGGCAAGGATCTCGTGGCCCGCGCGATTCACGCCGGCTCGTCACGCCAGGGGCACATGTTCCTGCCCTACAACTGCACCAGCGCCACGCGCGAGCTGGCGGACAGCCAGTTGTTCGGGCATCGCCGCGGCAGTTTCACCGGCGCGGTCGCCGATCAGCCCGGGGTGCTGCGGACAGCCGTTGGCGGCACGCTGTTCCTCGATGAAATCGGCGACCTGCCGCTCGATGTGCAGCCGAAGCTGCTGCGCTTTCTGGAGCAGGGTGAGGTGCTGCCGGTCGGCGACACGAGGCCGCAGCGGGTCGACGTCCGAGTCGTCGCGGCCACCAACGCCGATCTCGAACAACGCGTCGCCGACGGCAAGTTCCGCGAGGATCTGTTCTATCGCCTGAGCGTGATCCGGATTCATGTGCCGCCGCTCCGGGAACGGCGGGAAGAGATCCCTCACCTCAGCACGTTCTTCCTGCGCGAGGCTTCGGAGCGCATGGGGAAACCGGGCGTCAGTCTGGCGCCCGACACGCTCGACATCTTCGACACGTTCGGTTGGCCAGGCAACGTCCGCCAGCTGCGAAACGAAGTTCAGCGAGCAGTGGCCATGGCGTCCAGCGACGGCGTGATCACGCCGGACCTGCTCTCGCCGGCCTTCGGCCTCGCCCTGGACCAGGTCGACTCTCCGGCCAGAGCCCGATCGGCGCGCACGACGCTGGCCGCGGCGGTCGAGAAGCTCGAGCGCCAGATGATCGAGAACGCGCTGGAGCGGGCGGCCGGCAATATCTCGGAGACCGCCCGCATCCTCGGCCTCACGCGGCGCGGCCTCTATCTGAAGATGGAACGGCTCGGCGTTTCTTCGTTTCTGTAGATAGAAGTGTCGAAGGGCACCCGGGGGCGCCCCTGCCCGGCCCGCGCACAACGGCCAAGGGCAAAACATGGATACGTAATATGCAGCAAAAATTGCGACTGCATACCGGCTATCCAAGCGGGGTGACCGCCAGCACGTCAATACAGCGTGGTAACTACTACTAGAACAGCAGTTTAGTTCGTGAAAACGGCATTCATGGGTCGACTGTTCTCGCGGGCCCGCCGCTTGATACATAGAGCCACCGAACCACGTCGGAGGACCCAGACACATGGAACAAAGACTTCGCCTCGTCCAGGGTGGTCAGCCCCGCACTGATAAGCGCCTCGCCGAGCGCCGGCGCATCGCGGTGCCCGGACAGATCGTATGGAAGGACGCCAAGGGCACGACCCGCATGGCGGCCGTCGTGACGCGGGACGTCAGCGAGCACGGCGTCAGTGTGGACTGCTTGGGCGGCATGCCGATTCCGCTGTTCCGCCTCGTTTACTTCCAGGTGGACCGAGAGGCCCGCAACCGGCTGGACCTCCCCGCGGCGCTGCGCAAGTCGAGCGTCCTGTCGGCGGTGTTCCGCGTCGGTCCCTGCCGTCAGGCCACCGGGGCGCCGAGCGAGTATGCGCTGCGCATGCTGGTCGAGCCCGAGCGCGTGTCTGCTGCGGGGCCAACCGTTACCGAAGCGACCCGCACCGCCTGATCACCCGCGCTCACACAGGGCGTCGGGCGGCGGCCGCCGGGAAGTCCGCCGGCGCCGCGCGGTGCTGGGGGGCTCTCCTTGGGTGGGCGGCGTTCACGCGACCTGTCGCGTGCGGCTCGACGTGCGATCCGCTTACATGACGCGGCGATCGCCGGCGTCGAACGACCGCGCCCCGCTCATCCCTCTCACGCCGCCGTCCATCCCGGCCCCTCCTCCACCCGCGGCGCCTCGATTCCCCCAGCGAGCGAGTGCGATACGCTGAGACGCACGCCAGCGCTTCGCCTACCATCCGGGTGACGAGCCGCCGGCGCTCCCCACTTTTCGAGGTCCGACCATGATCGACCGACGGCGCTTCGTGCAATCCATGATGGTCCTGGGTGCCGCGGCCCGCATCCGTCCGATCACAGTGCTGCTCGCGCAGCCGCCGTCGGGCGACCTGCGCCACCTTGCGGATGCCGCGCTCGACGCCGCGCGCAAGGCCGGGGCCTCGTACGCGGACATCCGAATCAATCGCTATCGCAATCAGTTCATCTTCACTCGCGACCGTCGCGTCCAGAACATCGTCAACACCGAGGACTACGGGTTCGGCGTGCGGGTGATCGCCGGCGGCACGTGGGGCTTCGCCAGCAGCAGCATCGTGACGGCTGACGAAATCGCCAAGGTCGCGGCGCAGGCGGTCGGCATCGCCAAGGCCAACGCGGCGATCAACGCCGAGCCGGTGAAGCTGGCCCCCGTCGACGCCTACAACGAGACGTGGAACACGCCCGTCGCCAAGAACCCGTTCGAGATGCCGCTCCAGCCAAAGCTCGATTTGCTGCTGCAGATCAACGAGGAGGCGCTCAAGGTGCCGGGCGCCAGCTTTGTCTCGGCGTCGATGCTGTTCGTGAACGAGCACAAGTACTTCGCCTCGACGGAGGGCTCCCATATCGAGCAGTCGCTGATGCGCTCGTACCCATCGTTCTCGGTGACGGCCGTCGATCGCGCCTCGGGCAAGTTCTACTCGCGCGACTGCCTCGCTGCGCCGAGCGGGATGGGGTACGAGTACGTCGAGAGCTATCCGCTGCTGCAGGAAGCGAAGGTCGCCGCCGAGGAAGCGGTCGCGATGCACAAGGCGAAGCCGGTGCAGCCGGGACAGAAGACGTTGATCCTTCACCCGACCAACCTGTGGCTCACCATTCACGAGTCAGTCGGCCATCCGACGGAGCTCGATCGTGCGCTCGGCTACGAGGCCAATTTCGCCGGGACCAGCTTCCTCACCACCGACAAGCTCGGGACGTTCGCGTTCGGTTCGAAGCTGGTGAACATCATCGCCGACAAGACCCAGGAGCGCGGCATGGCGACCTGCGGCTTCGACGACGACGGGGTGAAGACCACGCGCTGGCCGCTCATCAAGGACGGCGTGTTCGTCGACTACCAGACGACCCGCGACCAGGCGCACCTGATCAACCAGCAGGCTTCGCACGGCTGCAGCTACGCCGACAACTGGTCCTCGGTCCCGTTCCAGCGCATGCCCAACGTGTCGCTGCAGCCTGGCGACAAGGATCTGAGCGAACAGGACATCCTCTCGGCAACCGACGACGGGATCTACATCAAGGGTGACGGCAGCTACAGCATCGACCACCAGCGCTACAACTTCCAGTTCAGCGGACAGACGTTCTGGGAGGTCAAGAACGGCAAGATCACCACCCAGCTGCGCGATGTCGCCTATCAATCGAACACGCCCGAGTTCTGGAAGTCGTGCGACCTCCTCGGCGGCCAATCGACGTACCTGCTGGGGGGCGCGTTCAGTGACGGCAAGGGTCAGCCCACCCAGACCAACTCGGTCAGCCACGGCTGCCCGATCGCGCGGTTCGCGCGCGTCAACATCCTGAACACCGCGCGCTGAGGCTCGCGTCACAGCCGAGAGGACTCCATGATCTGGACACGCGAACAGGCCAAGGCACTGACCGACCGGGCGCTCGGCTTCAGCAAGGCCGAATCGACCACCGTCACGCTGACTGGCGGCGATCGCGCCAACGTTCGATTCGCCCGGAACAGCGCCAGCACCTCCGGCGCCAGCTCCGGCTATAGCCTGGCCATCGCGGCCGGTTTCGGGAAGCGGTCGGGCACCGTCACCACCGCGGAGTTCGACGACGCGTCGCTCCAGCGGGCGATGCGGAGCGCCGAGGAGATTGCCCAGCTTTCACCGGAGAACCCCGAGGCGATGCCGCCTCTTCCGCCCCAGACGTACCCCACGGTCAAGGCCTTCTTCGACGATGCCGCGAATGCGACGCCGGAGTGGCGGGCATCGGCAGTGGCGACAGCGATCGACGCGAGCAAGAAGAAGGACGTCGTGTCCGCGGGCTTCGTCGAGACGCAGGCGGCCGTCCAGGCGATCGCGAACTCGAAGGGTCTGTTTGCCTACGACCGCTTCACCGCGGCTGACTTCAACCTGACCGCCCGCACCCCTGACGGCACCGGCTCAGGATGGGCCTCGAAATCCTTCAACGAGCTGCGCCAGCTGGAGCCGGCTGCGCTCGCCGCGGCGGCCATCGAGACGGCCGCGCTCTCCAAGAGTCCGGTCGGCATAGAGCCGGGCAAGTACACGGTCGTGCTCGAACCGGCGGCGGTCGCCGACCTGCTGGCGAACATGATCTTCGCTGCGAACGCCCGCGAGTCGGACGAAGGCCGCAGCTTTTACTCGAAGCCGGGTGGCGGCAATCGGATCGGCGAAGCGGTGTTCGGGGACAAGGTCACCATCATCTCGGATCCCAACCATCCGCTCGCGCCGACCGTCGCGTCCGACGGCGAAGGCCTGCCGCTGTCACGCCACACCTGGGTCGAGCGCGGCGTGTTGAAGGACCTGCTCTACTCGCGCTACTGGGCGGAGAAGCAGGGGAAAGCGCCGACCGCCGGCCCGGCCAACCTGATCATGGAAGGCGGCCGCGCCTCGCGCGACGAGCTGATCGGCGGGGTCGAGCGCGGCGTGCTGGTCACGCGCTTCTGGTACATCCGTACGCTCGATCCCCAGACCATCATGGTCACCGGGCTGACCCGCGACGGCTTGTTCCTGATCGAGAAGGGCAAGGTGACGCGCGCGGTGAAGAACATGCGCTGGAACGAGAGCCCGATCGTCGCCTTCAACAACATCGAGGCGATGACCGCGGCGGAGCGGGTCGTGAGCGGTGAGGGGATCGGCGGCGCGGGCCTGTCGCTGGTCTGCCCGGCGGCCCGCATCCGCGAGTTCACGTTTTCGAGCGCGTCCGACGCGGTGTGAGCCGCGCCGGCTATCTCAGGACTTGCGCGCCGTCTCGAGCTCGCGCTTCGCGTCCGCCGCGTAGATCGAGGTCGGGAACTCCTGCACGACACGGTCGAAGGTCCGTGCCGCTTCGGCCTTGCGGCCGGCCAGCACATAGGCTCGTCCGAGCTGCATCAGCACGCTGTCGACCGGGATCTGTGACGCGGTGTCGCGGCTCATCTCGGTGTAGATGGTGATCGCCGGGTCGTACTTGCCCTGCGCGACCTGTGTGTCCGCCAGCCCCAGTTTGGCCGTACGCGCGTAGATGCTGCTGCCGGCCCGATTGATGACGTCCTGATACGCCTTCTCCGCTTCCGGATACTGCCCGAGCGCGGCGAGGATGCCGGCGAGATGGAACTTGGCGACCAGACCCGGGGTCGAGTTCGGATACCGTTCGGCGGCCTCGCGGAATTTCGGCAGTGCAGCCTGCAGCTTCTCCTGCTCGGTGGTGAACGTCCCGGCCTGCGGCAGCGGAGCCGGGCTGCCCGGGGCGGGCGCGGCGAGGGGCACGACCGGCGCGTCGTACACGGCAATAGCCGACGCCAGCATCTCGTTCGCCTTGACGTCCTTGGTGGCGCGCCAGTAGAGGAACCCTCCGATCGCGACCACGGCGATCGCGATAGCAATCAGCGCTGTCGTCAGCGTCTTCTTGCGCGCGTCGAGCAGCTCGCGAGCCTGGGCGATGGTGTGCGCGAACTCGTTCTCTTTCAGCTTGTGCCGTTCGATGCTCTTCATGATCCTCGTCGTGCGCGTGTGATCGGCCTGTGCCGGCACGGCGGCGGCTGCCCTCGGTCCCGCGGGCCTGCCGGCCGGAGTTGCCCGTCCGTACTTGGCTCCCCAGTCGACACTCGCCTCTGTTCACGTGGTGAGCGAAGTCTGGTGCGCCCGGCAGGTCTCGAACCTGCGACCCCCGGTTTAGGAAACCGATGCTCTATCCTGCTGAGCTACGGGCGCGGGGAAAAACACAGCATTATATCAGCCGCGGACGCGTAAGCGAGGTCTCGAGGCCCCGACGGGGTCAGTACCTCGAGCACGGTGGTGACGGTCTGGCCGGCCAGCTTGGCCCGCCCGCCCAGCTCGACGAGCTCGATGAGCACCGAGACGCCTACCACCGAGCCCCCACCCTGTTGGACGAGATCCACCGTCGCCTTGGCCGTGCCGCCGGTCGCCAGCAGGTCGTCGACGATCAGCACCCGCTGCCCCGCCGCGATCGCGTCGTCGTGCATCTCGAGGCTGTCGGTGCCGTATTCCAGCTCGTAGGTGGCGCGGATGGTCCTGCCCGGGAGCTTCCCGACCTTACGCACCGGGACGAAGCCGGCGCCCAGGCGATCGGCGACCGCCGCCCCGAGGATGAACCCGCGGCTCTCGACGCCGACGACGAGATCGATGCCTTTGCCGACGTGCGGTGTCGCCAGCGCGTCGATCGCCAGCCTGAAGCCCTCGGCGTCGCGCAGCAGCGTCGTCACGTCGTAGAACAGGATCCCCGCCTTGGGGAAGTCGGGCACGTGGCGAATCTTCGTTTTCAGTGCGTCCATCGATCCTCGGGAATGAGTGCCGGCGTGAGCCGGCGATGTGGTCAGCGTACCGCGAATCCGGTCGCGCGTCCGGTCGGCGGGACCGATTCGACGGCGACGTGATCGATGCGGGCGCCGCCCGGCCCGCGCCGCAGCTTGGCCTCGGCGCGATCGACCGACTCGGCGTCGCCTTCGAACAGCACTTCGACCTGGCCGTCAGGCAGGTTCTGCACCCAGCCGTGCAGGCCTTCGACCGCCGCTTGTGCCTCGGTGAAGGCCCGAAAGCCGACGCCCTGGACCCGCCCGCTAATCAGATACCGCCGCGCGATGCGCATGGAAGCGGAGATTATGTCACGGGGCTGCGAGTTCAGGGTCTGGGCGTATTCGGACGTCTACAGGCTACAGGCTACAGGCTACAGGCGGTTCTGCCTGGTTGGCGCGGAACCTGTCGAACCCGTAGAACCTTGGAACCAGCACCCTCCGAACCTGCGAACCCGTCGAACCTTTAGAACCGACTCCGACTGAGAACACAGATAATCCCCCCATGCCCCGCATCACCAGCAGTAACCACGGCGAGTCCCGATTGCGGCTGCTGCGCGTGGTGCGCCGCGGTGATCGCCACGATCCGAAGGACCTGACGGTCTCGTGCCGGCTGGAGACCGCGGCAGCCGCGTCGCTGGAGGAGCCGGCCGGCGCGATCGTGCCTGGGGAGGCGGTCAAGAATCTGGTGCACGCGACCGCGCGCGAGGCCGCGCACGGCGAAATCGAGCCGTTCGCGCTGGCGGTCTGCCAGCGTCTCCTCGACACCTTCAGGCAGGTGACGCGCGTGCGGCTCGAGGTGACGGAACAGGTCTGGTCGCGGCTGGAGATCGGGGGTAAGGCGCAGGGGCAGGCCTTCGAGGCCGGCGGGGCGGAACGGCGAACGACCGCGGTGACCAGCAACGGGCGGCAGATCGCCGTTGTCTCGGGAATCGACGACCTGCTGCTGCTGCGAACCGCGGGGCTGCGTGCCGCCTCGCCGCGGCAGCAGGACGATCCCACCGGGTTGCAGGACGGCGTGCAGCGCTTGCTGGCAGGGGCGCTCGGCGCCCGCTGGACCTACAGCAGCCCCGACGTCACCTTCGGTCCGTACCGCCAGGGCGTCCGGCACGTGATCGTCGAGACCTTCGCGGCGCATGCGCGCCACTCGGTGCGGCACACGCTGGCCGCGATCGCCGAGGTCGCCCTCGCCTCCTTCCCCGAGATTCTCGATATCACGCTGTCGATGCACGAGCGGCCGTACCGGCCCGCTGATCTCTTCAGCGCTGGCGTCGAGAATCCCGACGATGTCTTTCTGGTGCTCGACGAGCCGCTCGGGATGGTGGAGATCACCGTCGAGCGAAGCTGACCGCCTACTGCGGTGGCTGACGCGGCGGCACACGGTCCTCGAGCGGCTCCAGCTTCAACCCGGTCAGTTGAGTGTTGATCGCCGTAACGTCCGACTTGGCGATCGACTCCAGCCGGGCGAGCTGCTGATCGAGCCGCGCCGACAAGTCCTTGAACACCGCGTACGACTGATCGGTCGGCTTGTAGTCGCCGCTCTCGACGATACCCTGCAGTGCCGCCAGCTTGTTGTTCAAGCGGATCGGATAGTTCAGGGGATCCTGGCTGCTGCGGTTGCGGTATTGGTAGATCTCTCCCTCGACCGCGGTCAGCTTGTCGCTGAGGGCCTGGGCCGCGGTCTTCAGCCCCGCATCAGGGTTCTTGTCGGTCCGTTCGGCAAGCTGGGATTTCAGATACCGGATACGCAGCACGGCCTCGTTGGC
Source organism: uncultured Acidobacteriota bacterium (assembly GCA_963816725.1). GTDB lineage: Bacteria > Acidobacteriota > Vicinamibacteria > Vicinamibacterales > 2-12-FULL-66-21 > CAVSUB01. Next base: position 365,056 of record CAWFMC010000005.1, read on the forward strand.
GGTGGTCACCTTGTCGCTGATTGCCTTCGCGAGCTTGAACTGCTCTTGGAGATCGGCATCGGTCACGCCGGGAATGGCCGCGTTGCGCTTGATCGTGAAGTCCTGGGTCCTGGTCGCGCCGGCGGCGGTCAGCTTGACCTGATACCTGCCGGTCGGCGCCTGGGGCCCGCGCGTGCTGCCGGCCCACATGATCAGTCCCGGAAAATCGCGGGCACCGGGATACCGCATGTCCCAGGTGAAGCGGTTCATGCCCTGTTTGGCCGCCACCCGCGCTGGTGCCGCACCGCGACCGCCCCCCTCCTCGTCCGGTTCGGGCGGCGGCGCCCCCTCGCGTCCACCCGTGGGTGATGCGGGCGGCGGACCGGTGAAGGTGGCGATCGTCTTTCCTTGGGCGTCGGCGATCTCGATCGAGATCGCCGTGACGGGCTGCTGCAGGTAATAGTCGATCGCCACGCCGCGAGAGATCGAACGGGTCGCGTCCGACGGGCGGAACAGCACGACCGGCTGGTTCGTGGTCTCGCGGCCGATCTGCCGCAGCACGCCGATGTTGTCCATCGAGTAGAACGACCGGCCGTGCGTGCCGATCAGCAGGTCGTCGTCTCGCACCTCGATCCCGTGCACGGGCGTGACCGGCAGCTCGAGCTGCAGCGACTGCCACATCGCACCATCGTCGAACGACACCGAGATGCCGTTGTCCGTGCCGAGGAACAGCAGGCCCCGGCGCTTCTTGTCTTCACGGATCGCGCGGGCGATCTCGTCGGCGCCGAGACCGGCCACGATCTTCGTCCAGGTCTTGCCGTAGTCCGCGGTCTTGTAGACGTAGGGGGCGCGGTCGCTGCGCTGGTAGCGATTGCCGGCCAGGTAGGCCGTCCCCGCGCCATGCGGCGACGCTTCGATCAGGCTGATGCGGGTGAACGGCGGCAGATCCTTCGGCGTGACGTCCTGCCAGTTCTTGCCGCCGTCGCGGGTGACGTGCACCATCCCGTCGTCCGAGCCGGCCCAGATGACATTGCCGTCCACTGCCGACGGGGCGAGCGTGAAGATCGTGGCGTAGGTCTCGACGCCGGTCTGATCGAGCGTGATCGGACCGCCGGACGGGCCGAGCGTGGACGGGTCGTGCCGGGTGAGATCGGGGCTGATGCGGGTCCAGCTCTGGCCCTCGTTGGTCGACTTCCAGACGTGCTGCGAGGTGACGTAGAGGACGTCGGGGTTCGTGGGCGCGATCACGATCGGATAGGTCCACTGGAAGCGCTCGGTGATGTCGCCGGACGAGAAACCCATCGGGTTGTCGGGCCAGACGTTGATCGCGCGGCGTTCGCCGGTGCGGATGTTGGTTCGGGTCAGGAGACCGCCGTAGCTGCCGGCATAGAACACGTCGCGATCCTGGGGATCCGGCGCGATGTAGCCGCTCTCGCCGCCGCCGACTTCGTAGAGATCGCCGCCGGTGCTGGGCACGCACGCGGTGCTGTTGTCCTGCTGCGCGCCGCACACGTGATAGGGCACGTGCGCCGTCGTGAAGACGTTGTAGAACTGTGCGGTGGGGATGTTCTGCGCCGTCCACGTCTCACCGCCGTTGGTCGAGACGTTGGCGCTGCCGTCGTTGGCGTTGATCATCCGCTTGGGATCGTTGGCGGCGATCCACAAGTCGTGGTTGTCGCCGTGCGGAACGCGGATGGTCCGCAGCGACTTGCCGGCGTCCGTCGAGCGGTACACGCCGGTGTTGAGCACGTAGACCGTGTCCTTCGCCTCCGGGTCGGCATAGATCCGGCTGTAATAGAACGCGCGCTGGCGCAACCGGCGGTCGTCGTTGGCGAGCGTCCAGGTCGCGCCGGCGTCGTCGGATCGGAACACGCCGCCGTCAGCGGCCTCGATGATCGCGTAGACGCGGCTGCCGTCGGCCGGCGACACCGCCACGCCGACCTTGCCCCAGAGCGGCTTCGGCAGTCCGGGATTGCGGGAAAGCTCGGTCCAGTGTTGGCCGCCGTCGGTGGTCTTGAAGAGCCCGCTGCCCGGCCCGCCACTCGAGAGCGAATACGGGGTGCGGAACACTTCCCACAGGCCGGCGTACAGCACCTCCGGGTCTTTCGCGTCCATGGTGAGATCCACGGCGCCCGTCTTGTCGTCGCGGAACAGCGTCTTCGTCCAGGTCGTGCCGCCGTCGGTGGTCTTGAAGATCCCGCGATCAGGGTTGGGGCCGTAGGGGTCGCCGAGTGCGGCGACGTAGGCGACGTCGGGATTGGTCGGGTGAATCCGGATGCGCGACACGGCGAGCGTCTTCTCGAGCCCGACGTGCGTCCAGGTCTTGCCGGCGTCGACCGACTTATAAAGGCCATCGCCTTGGAGCACGTTGCCGCGCAGCTCGGTCTCCCCCATCCCGACGTAGACGACGTCGGGGTTCGAGTCGGAGACGGCGACCGCGCCCACCGAGGAGCTCTTGAAAAAGCGATCAGAGACGGCGCGCCACGTCAGGCCGCCATCCGTCGTCTTCCACAGGCCGCCGCCGGTGGCGCCGAAGTCGTACTCCAGCGGCCGGCTGGCGCTTCCGGCGACCGCCTGCGATCGCCCGCCGCGCGCAGGGCCCAGCGATCGCCAGCGCAGTCCCGCCAGGAGCGCGGGATCGACGCCGGAGGCCGGCGCCGTGGCGACCGCGGCTTGCGCGTGCAAACGCGCCGGCAGTTCCAGCGGGTTTGGCACCGAGGCCGCCAACGTCACGGCGAGCGCCAGCCAGCCTCGCCTCACGTTTGATCGATGACCCATCCAAGTAACTCCTCTGCACCACCGCCCACGGGTGCGCCCGGGACAGGAACTCGAGAACCGTCCGGAGCCAAACAGGCGCCTGGGGGGGCGCCAGACGCCGTTTGGCTCGCGGGAGCCTAGCTGTCGGGCGGTGTATGACGCAACTCGACCGTACGGAACGCCAAAGTGAGCAAGCCGTGCCACACAAAGTGTAGGGCGCACGGCGCATTCCTGGTTCCAGGCGCTGGACGGAGGCGGCACGCCTCGTGCTGTAGCGTAGGGATCAGGAGGGCTAAAAAATGCTGTTTACGATTGCGGTGATTCTGTTGGTGCTGTGGCTGCTGGGTCTCGTGAGTGGTTATACGCTCGGCAACTTCATCTATGTGCTGCTGGTGATCGCGCTGGTCCTGTTCGTCGTCGGACTGGTCAGCGGGCGCCGAACGGTCTAACGCAGCGGATGGAGAGGCGCGCCCTCCCCATGGGGGTTGCGCCGCGACGGGGACCCTTCCGGCCGCGTTCGCGTGGCGGGAAGCGATACGCGCCGACTGCGGAAACCAGACCGGTCACCCTCCGGTCTGACGGCCAAACGCGTGGCCGAGGTCGGCGCGTCTGTTTACTTCGCTGTCCTCGCACGGGCTCCGGCCGGTTGGAGGCGGACTACTGCGGCGTCTCGTCTGTCTCTTCGTCCGGCTCGGGCGGCAGCAGACCTTCATCGCCCCATGGGCTCGGCTGCGGGCCCGGTACGATCCCGGCAATGTCCGGATCTTCCCCATCGGCCGTGCGCGCCACGCGCACCTTGCCGCTCTTCGCTTCCTCGCGCCGTCTGGTTTTTTCCTGCTGGCGCTCCTGCTTCGCGCGTTCGCGCGCGCGCTTCTGTTGAGTCACTTTTGTTCGGTTCGCCATAGGCAGGTCCCTTTCAGCTCGGCGCCCGGGCGAGGCGGCGGGCTCATCAACCAGGTCGCGGTGGTGCGACCGTTACATGAAAGTCGAAGCGGACGTCCCGTGCACAGTGGACGTCTGGTCAGCATACCACGCGCGCTCAACCGTAAGCCGCGCGCGAGGGGCCGTCTATGCCAGCCACGCGGGCCGCAGACACCGCGCTCGCGGCCGGGCGTCGCGCGTGAGATGATCGGCGGCACACGATCGGGAGGCACCGCATGGAAGGCGTCAACGGGCTGCATCACGTCACGGCGATCGCGGGACCGGCACAGGAGAACCTCGATTTCTACGCCGGTATCCTCGGCATGCGGCTGGTCAAGAAGAGCGTGAACCAGGACGATCCTGGCACTTACCACCTGTTCTACGCCGATGCCGCCGGGCACCCCGGGACCGACCTGACCTTTTTCCCATGGGCCCATCTCGCCCCGCCGCGCCCGGGACACGGTCTGAGCACCGAGGTGTCACTGACCGTCCCGCCGGAGAGCCTCGAGTTCTGGGGGCAGCGGCTCGAGAAATACGCTGTCACGGTCGGCGCCATCGAGACGCGCTTCGGCGAGCGGGTCCTGCCGCTCACCGACACCCACGGCCTCAAGGTGGCCCTCGTCGAGAGCGGGTCCGGCATGCGCCGCACGTTCACGCCGTGGGACGCCAGCCCGATTCCCCCCGCTCATCAAATCCGCGGGCTCGAGGGGGCGCGCATGATGGTGCGCGATGTCGGGCCGAGCGCCGCGTTCCTGACCGGCGTGCTGGGTTTCTCCGCCCTGCGGAACGAGGGCGGCTGGCAGCGCTACGGCGTGCTCGACGGGACCTCAGGACGCTATGTCGATCTCCAGGAGGCGCCGGGCGCGCGGCGCGGCGCGTGGGGCGTCGGCAGCATCCATCACCTCGCGTGGCGCGTGGACGATGAGGACCATCAGGAACGACTGCGCGAACGGATCGCCGCCGCCGATCGCCGGCCGACCCCGATGATCGATCGCTTCTGGTTCAAGTCGGTCTACTTCCTCGAGCCCGGCGGCGTGCTGTTCGAGCTCGCCACCGAGGGGCCCGGGTTCGCCGTCGACGAAGACGAAGCGCATCTCGGCGAATCGCTGGTCCTGCCGCCCTGGCTCGAGCCGCAGCGCCAGGCGATTGCGGCCAACCTGCCGTCGCTCAGTCTGGCGGCGCCGACGCCCAAACCGACGCTCGCTGAGTGATCGCCGAGTAGTAGCCGCATCCCGACTGATCATGCGGGTGATCAGCGCCGAGGAGCGCACGCGCTCGATTGGCCTGGCGAGATTGTGCCCGACCAGTGGTGACGTTTCCGGGCCGCGGGTCACCCGCGATCCATCAGGAACACGCGGACGTTGCGCGGCGTGATGTAGAAGCGCTCGCCCGCCGCGGGCTGCAGCTCGAGGAATCGCTCCCGGCTCAATTCGACCTGGATCGGCCTCCCCTCCGCATCGGTGAGCTCGATGCGCGCGACGCTCCCGGCCTGGGCCACGACTGTCACGGTGCCCCACAATCCGCCCGACAGCTCGGTGCGGCTCAAGTCCAACTCGTACGGGCGGGCGTAGCCGGCCGCCGTCTTCGGCGTGGAATCGGGGTGCGCGGGATAGTCGAGCGCCAGCGGCCCGAGCAGCGCTTTGCCCGATTCGACGCGGCCGTGGAAGATGTTCACGTGGCCGAGGAAGTTCATCACGAACGGCGTCGCCGGCCGCTCGAACACCTCCTGCGGGCTCCCCTGCTGCTCGATCTCGCCGTGGTCCATGATCACGACCCGGCCCGCCAGCTCCAGCGCTTCTTCCTGATCGTGGGTGACGAACAGGCTGGTGAGGTGAATCTCCTCGTGCAGCCGGCGCAGCCACCGCCGCAGCTCCTGGCGCACTTTGGCGTCGAGCGCGCCGAACGGCTCGTCGAGCAGCAGCACGCGCGGTTCCACGGCCAGCGCCCGCGCCAGCGCGACCCGCTGCCGCTGGCCACCGGACAGCTGCGACGGGTAGCGGGTTCCGAGGTAGTCGAGCTGCACCAGCTTGAGCAGGTCGTTGACCTTGCCGGCGATCTCGTCGCGCGACGGCCGCCGCAGTCGCGGCCGTACGCGCAGCCCGAAGGCGACGTTCTCGAACACGGTCATGTGGCGGAACAGGGCATAGTGCTGGAACACGAAGCCGACCGCGCGGTCCCGCGCGTTGGTGGCGGTCGCGTCCTGCCCCTCGAGGATCACCGACCCGCTGTCGGCGGTCTCGAGCCCGGCGATGATCCGCAGCAGCGTCGTCTTGCCCGACCCCGACGGCCCCAGCAGCGCCACGAGTTCCCCAGCGGCGACCGAGAAGGACACGTCCTTCACCGCCGTGAAGCTGCCGTACGCCTTCGTTACGTGACGGACGTCGATGGCCATTCTTCGAGCTCCTCCCGCGCCGTCTCCACGACACTTTCCACGACCCGCCGCTCAACCACCGCCTTCAGGATCAGCGTGACGATCGCCAGCGAGGCGAGCAGCGACGAGACCGCGAACGCCGCCTGGAACGCGTACTCGTTGTAGAGAATCTCCACGTGCAGCGGCAAGGTGTTGGTCAGGCCGCGGATCTTGCCGGACACGACCGACACCGCGCCGAACTCCCCCATCGCCCTGGCGTTGCACAGCACCACGCCGTAGAGCAGGCCCCATTTGATATTTGGGAGCGTCACCCGAAAGAAGATCTGGAGCCCGCTGGCCCCCAGCACCCGTGCCGCTTCCTCCTCGTCGGTGCCGGTCGCCTCCATCACCGGGATGATCTCCCGGGCGACGAACGGGAACGACACGAATACGGTGGCCAGGACGATTCCCGGCACGGCGAACACGATGCGCAGGCCGTGATCCATCAGCCACGGACCGAGCAGGCCCTGACGGCCGAACAACAGCACGAACACCATGCCCGAGATGACCGGCGACACCGCGAACGGCAGGTCGATCAGCGTCGTCAGCAGGTTCTTGCCGCGGAACTCGAACTTGGCGATGGCCCAGCCGGCGCAGACGCCGAACACCAGGTTCAACGGTACCGCAATCGCCGCGGCGAGCAGCGTGAGCTTCAGCGCCGCAATCGCGTCCGGGTGCGTGATCGCCTCCTTGTACGCGCCCCACCCGCGTGAGAACGCTTCGGAGAAGACGAGCGTCAGCGGCAGGACCAGGAAGAGCGCCAGGAACGCGAGCACGACCGCCGTGAGGGTCCAGCGGAGCCAGACCGGCTCCGACAGGTGATTCGGACGGGTGGTGGCGCGAGACGAGTGGATCGGCAGGGGTCCGGCCATGACTCAGTTCGCCAGGTGGCGGCCGGTCCAGTGCTGGAGGGCGTTGATTGCGAGCAGCAGCAGGAACGAGGTCGTCAGCATGACCAGCGCGATCGCCGTTGCCCCGGCGTAATCGAACTGTTCGAGCTTCGTGATGATGAGCAGCGGCGAGATCTCGGTGACCATGGGCATGTTGCCGGAGATGAACACCACGGAGCCGTATTCGCCGATGGCGCGGGCGAACGACAGCGCAAAACCGGTGAGCCAGGCGGGAAAGAGATACGGCAGGATGATCCGCGCGACCACGTGGACGCGGTTGGCCCCGAGGCTCGTCGCCGCCTCCTCGATCTCCGGATCGAGGTCCTGGATGACCGGCTGCAGCGTCCGGACCACGAACGGCAGCCCGATGAAGATGAGCGCGATGGTGACGCCGAGCGGAGTGTAGGCGACTTTGATCCCGTAAGCATCCAGCGGTCGTCCCAGCCAGCCATTCGGGGCATAGATCGCCGTCAGCGTGATGCCGGCGACGGCGGTCGGCAGCGCGAACGGCAGATCGATCAGCGCGTCGACGATTCGCCGTCCCGGGAACGTGTAGCGCACCAGCACCCACGCGGCCAGGAAGCCGAACACCGCGTTAATCGACGCGGCCACGAGGGACGCGCCCAGGCTGAGCCGGTACGACGCGACGACGCGGGGGTCGGTGATCGTGCCCCAGATCGTGGCCCACGAGGACGCGAAGGTTTTGATCGGGAGCGTGCACAGCGGGATCAGGACGATCAGGCTCAGATACAGGATCGTGAACCCCATCGTCAGCCTGAAACCAGGCAGTACACGGCGGCGCGTGGAACTGCGGCTCGACACGTGTGCCTAGCGGCGCCCCCCCGGCTTGTAGATCTGGTCGAAGGTCCCGCCGTCGGCGAAGTGGGCCTTCTGGGCCGCCTGCCATCCGCCGAACGCCTGGTCGACGGTGAAGAGGGTCACGGTCGCGAACTGTCCCTTGTGGTTCTCCGCGACCTTTGGGTCGCGCGGCCGGTAGTGATGGCGGGCCGCGATCTCCTGGCCCTCGGGCGAGTAGAGATACTGCAGATAGGCCTCGGCCACCGCCCGCGTCCCCTTCTTGTCGACGTTCTTGTCGACGATCGCGACCGGCGGTTCGGCGAGGATGCTGAGCGACGGCGTGACGATCTCGACCTTGTCCTTGGCTTCAGTGAGGGCGAGGTACGCCTCGTTCTCCCAGGCCAGCAGGACGTCGCCGATGCCGCGCTGGACGAACGTGGTGGTCGCGCCGCGCGCGCCGGAGTCCAGCACGGGAACGTTACGATATAGCTGCGCGACGAAGTCCCGGGCTTTGGCGTCGTTGCCGCCAGGCTGACGCTTGGCGTACTCCCACGCCGCGAGGTAGTTCCACCGCGCGCCGCCCGACGTCTTCGGGTTCGGAGTAATCACCGCCGTGCCGGGCTTGACCAGATCGGACCAGTCCTTGATGCCCTTCGGATTGCCCTTGCGCACCAGGAACACGATCGTGGAAGTGTAGGGCGCGCTGTTCTGCGGCAGCCGCTTCTGCCAGCCCTGGGCGATGAGGCCGCTCTGCTGAATGGCATCGATGTCGTAGGCGAGCGCGAGCGTGACGACATCGGCGTCGAGCCCGTCGATGACCGCGCGGGCCTGTCCACCCGAGCCGCCATGCGACTGTTGGATCGTCACGGTCTGCTTCGTCTTGCCCTGCCAGTACTTCACGAACGCGGCGTTGAAATCGGCGTAGAGCTCACGGGTCGGATCGTACGACGCGTTCAGCAGGCGTTGTGCGGCCAGCGGCGTAGCTGCCGCGGCGATGACGGCGATCGTGGCGACCGCCCGAATGAAACTCCGCATCACGTTCTCTCCTCGATCAAAAACTGACCTGGGCCCGCAGCGCCAGGGCATTCTCCGGGCGGCGCGCGACGGGGAGGTCCTCGTCGAAGGTGGTCCGCTCGAAGTTGACGACGTATTTGAGGTTCGGGTTGAGATACCAGTTCACACCGGCGGTCCAGGCCCGGACCTGGCGGCTGGAGCCGGCCGAGGCCAGGCCGAGCGCGACCGCCTCCTCGTCCACGGTCAGCGTGTGATAGCGCGCGCCGACCTGCAACGCCCCGAGATGCCCGCCGCCGAAATCGAAGTTGTGAGCCGGCCTCACGCCGCGTTCCGTGGCGACGTCGCCGCGGGTCAGCAGGAACGTGCCGGCAATCTGCCACGCGTCGTTCGCGACGTCGGCGCGGGCGGGCCCGCGACGAACAGGCACCGAGGTGTGGACGTACTCGGCGAGCGCTGCGACGCGATGGAAGAAGTACGAGGCCTGCGGCGAATAGCGGTTCAGCCGTCCGTCGGCCGTCGCCCCGGCATACGCGACGAAGCTCTGGAGCAGGCTCGAGGTGCGCAGGGTCGCCAGCGGGCCGGACTGGTTGCCGGTGGTGCCCGCGACGGCGACGGTCAGGCCGCTGCGCGGATCCTTCGGCGCTCCTCCGAACGGGTGCACGGCAATCCGTCCCGCGAGGTCCTTGCCGTCATTGGTATCGAGATCGGCGCTGGCTCCGTCGGGCACGCCGTTCAGGAACCCGGCGGCGTAACTCACCCGCCCAGCGGCGAGATCGCCCAGAACCTGGACGCCGACATCGCGGTTGGGCACGAGCGCGCTCGGCAGCGCCCGCTCGAAAAACAAGAGGCTGGCGGCGGATTGCAGGCGCTCGAGGCCGAACGGGGTCTTCGCCTTGCCGACCCGGACGATGAACTTCGGGGAGAACCGCGTGTCGAGGTAGGCATCCTGCACCACCAGCGTGCCATTGGCGAAGTCCGGGTTGACGTAGAACTCGAAATGCTGGGCCACCCGGCCACGCAAGTAGGGACGAAGGCGCCGGATGCCGAAGGTGTCGACGACCACCTCCGACTCGTCGTCGAGGGAGAAGCGGCCGTCCGCCTGGAGCAGCAACCCGATCTGCAGCCGGTAGTCGCCCGTGGCGGACTGCACGACGAAGCCGTCACTCCACCCCGCCGTCGTCGTGCTCTGGCCGCCTGGCGAGGCGCCACGCTGCGCCCCTCCCGCCGACTGCGATTGCGTCTCGATGCGGGGCTCGGGGGCCGCGTCCGGCGCACGCTGGGCATGGCCGGTGACGACTGACGTTGCGGCCATAGCCAACGCTGACAGCTGCGCCGCCACGGGGCGCCGCGACGAGTATGGCAAACGAGTCGAGCCGAAGAGCTCCGTCAAACAGGCACTCCTGGAGCGGTACGAAATTCGAGCGGATCAAACCAACGATGTCGATGTCGTGCGGTGCCGACGGCCGGAGCAGCAGAACCGGCCAGGAAGGAATTCGGGGCTGGGCTCTTACCTGATCGCCGTCGGCACAATACAGCTGCACCGACACGAGGGCCGGGAGGTATTGCGACAGCAACAGCGATGCGAATACATGAGGCGACAGCAGTTGTACCAGCAGCCTGTCGGTGCTGTCAAGGCAACGGAACTCCGCTGATGGGCAGGTGGCGGCGGCGCGTCACGCCGTCGAGGAATGGACGGTCGGGCCCAGCCCCAGCCATATGGCGATAGCCGTCAGGACCACCATCACGACCACGAAGAGGATGATGTGCCCCCCGACGGTTCGGCCTCGCGATGTCATGACATCTCTTTTCGTGCTGCGGTCCGCGCAATGAAGATTGCGCATCACGAGCCGGCCTCTTGGGCGATGACATCGGCCGCGACGACCGAGCCGCCACGTTCGCGATCATAGCGCGTGTCGAGTGCCGGTCTGGAGGCCACGCGCCCCGTCGCCGGTCGTTGATCTCACGAAGCGTCAGCTCCGCGTCACGATAGGATGGCGTCGGAGACTTGTGTCGATGATGCCACCTGCCCGGCCGCTGCGCCGTCTTGCTGCGACCCTCACCGCCGTCACGGTCGCGGCCGTCACGCTTCTCGCGCAGCCGGCGCCGCCGGTGCTGCGGCGCATCGCGATCTTCGGCTCGTCGGTGGCCAGCGGTACCGGTGACGAGACCGCGAACGAGGGCTACGCCGGCATCCTGCGAGACCTGCTGCAGCCGCGCGGCTGGGAGGTCGTCAACCGGTCACGGGGTGGCGATGACACGGCCAAACTGCTGTCCCGGTTCGACCCGGGCGACAAGCCGGAACCCGGCATCCGGTATCTGGTGCCGGCCCGGGCCGGGTATGTCGTGATCGCGCTCTCGCTCGGCAACGAAGGCATCCGTGACGTCGAGGGGTCGGCGGCCAAGGACGCGCGCGTCGAGCAATACCTGCGGGGGATCCAGGCCCTCATCGCGCGCAGCCGCGCCGCCGGCATGATCCCCATTGTCACCCTCTGCTACACCCGCAACGATTTCACTGACGTCGAGTACGGCTACACCCGACGGGTGAATGCCACGATCAATCAGTGGGATGTTCCGAGCGTCAACCTGCTGGGCGCGGTGGACGACGGGACTGGCAAGTGGGCGCGCGGCTTCTGGTGGGACAGCCTGCATCCGAATGCAGCCGGCCACACCGAGCTGGCCACCACGTTCGTGCCGTCGCTGTTCGACGCGCTCGAGCACGGCAAGCCGATTCCCACGCGCGAGACGGCTACCGGGTTCGCCACGCTTTCTCCGGGCGCGGCGCTCACCTACTCGCCCGATACGACCATGCATCCGTTCGCGATCGCGGCCCGGGTGCGTGTCACCGGGAACGGACCGGCGATGACCATCTCCGGCACATTGCTCGGCGCGTCGACGAGCAGCAAGACCGTCACCCGGCCCGGCCAGGCGCCGGTCACCAGCGAATCGACGTCGCTGACGCCGGGAGCGCCCACTGCCGCGACCATCGGCGTCCGCAACGGCGTCTGGGCCTACACCTCCAGCGCCGGAACTGTCGTCTCGTCGTCCGTTCGGGCCGATAGCGCCTGGCATCATCTGCTGGTCAGCCACTACACCGCGCGCGGGGAATCGCTCTTCTTCGTGGACGGCATCCTGGCCGGCCGGACCGCCGAACGCTACGCGCCTGGCCGGTTCATGATCGGCGGGCCAGGACAGTCGCGGAAGATGGACGTCAAGGATGCGCTCGTCTACCGCTCGGCGCTGAACGGCGATGAAGCCGCCGCGCTCGCCAAGGGCACGTTGTTACAGGCCAGCCTGGAGATCTACGCCCCGCTCGCCGACCCAAAGTTGACGAAGGGCGCCGCGGTCGCGAATCGCGCGCAAAGCCTCTCGGCGTTCGTCCTCGAAGCAGGCACGGCCGGACGTGGATTGAGATAACAGGAGAGGTTCGACTGCTCAGGTCGCGCGGAGCCGATCGGCGAGCAGGATGCGCTGACGGGTGACGTGTTCCGTAATCGCTGTTGTCACATCGTCGGGGCGCTGGAGCCCGTCGATGATCGCGAACGACGGGCGATCGCGGTAGTAGGCGATCAGTGGCTCGGCGACGGCAGCGTAGTTTTCGAGGCGGCGCCGGATGGTCTCCGGGGCGTCGTCCTGGCGGCGGACCAGGCGTCCACCACAGTACGGGCACGCCACGTTCTCCCCTTCGCTGCCGACGAAGACCGACTGGGTGATCCCGCACGCCTCACAGATGCGGCGGTTGCTCAGGCGGTTGACGATGGCGTCGCTGGCCACCGACAGCATGGTCACGATGAGCGGCGCGCCCCCAAGCAACTCATCGAGCGTGTGGGCCTGCGACACCGTGCGCGGGAAGCCATCGAGAAGGAACCCGTTCTGGGCATCGCGCTGCTGCAGACGCGAGCGGACGAGATCCGTCATCAGGTCGTCGCTCACCAGCCCGCCCCCCGCGAGCGTCGCTTCGACCTGCCGGCCCAGAGGTGTGCCCGCCTTGACGGCGGCGCGCAGGATGTCACCGGTCGAAATATGCGGGATGCCGTATCGGTCGGCGATGCGGACTGCCTGAGTGCCCTTCCCCGACCCTGGCGGACCGATGAAGATCAGGTTGACGCGCGCCTGTCGGGAGGCGCGTGGGGTGGGTGGCGTGGTCATGTGGTGAGGGAGGCCGCTCGGCCGGGCCGAACAGGATACTCTGCTTTGCCACGAGTCGGAAGGCGGCGCGCCACGGCGAGCACGGCTCGCGATCAGGCCGGCACTTCGGAGGGTTGCGCCCCCGCGGCGGCGTTGGACGCCTCGATGCGGCGGCCGCTCCGGAAGAAGATCAGCACCAGCAGCATGATCGCGAACGACATCAGCGCCGAGCTGGTCCAGAAGCCGGTCCAGTTGCGCCTGCCTGCGGCGTCCGTGAAGTAGTCGAGTGCCGTGCCGGACAGCAGCGATCCGATCAGCATGCCGACCCCGTAGGTCACGAAGGTGATGAACCCCTGCGCGGTGCTGCGCAGGTGCGCTGGCGCTTCCTGATCGGTGTAAAGCTGCCCGGTGACGAAGAAGAAGTCGTAGCAGATGCCGTGCAGCAGGATGGCGACATAGAACATCCAGACGCCGCTGCCGGGATTCCCGTAGCCGAGGAGCAGGTAACGCACCGTCCAGGCGAGCAGTCCGGCCAGCAGGATGCCGCGCACCGACAGGATGCGGAAGACCAGCGGCATGGCCAGCATCAGCCCGACCTCGGAGACCTGGCCGAGCGTCATCTTGCCGGCCGCGTTCACCACCCCGATGTCGTTCAGATACGCGTTGGTGAAGGAGTAATAAAACGTCAGCGGAATGCACGCCAGGATCGAGGCAATCACGAACACCAGGTACGACCGGTCCTTCATCATCGCCAGCGCGTCGAGCCCGAGAATCTGGCGGGCGCTGACCTTCTGCCCGCGGGCGCGCGGCGGCGTATGCGGCAGCGCGACCAGGCTGTAAACGGCCATGACGATGCTGGCGCCGGCGGCGAGGAGGAACTGCGAGCTGTCGGCCTCGATGCGGAGGAAGCCGACCACGAGATTGATGGCAATCCAGCCGAGCGTCCCCATGACCCGGATCGGCGGGAAGTCCCGCCCGGGGTCGGTCACCTGCTGCATCGTGATCGAGTTGGTCAGGGCGATGGTCGGGAAATAGCACAGGCAGAAGGCCAGGACGAGCGTGTAGACGGCCGGGAAGCTGCTGACCTGCGTGACCATGAAGAGCAACACGGCGTTGATCACGTAGAGCGTCGCCATGACCCGCTCGGTGGCGAAGAAGCGATCGGCGACCAGTCCGACGAAAAACGGCGACACCAGCGAGGCCACTGACGCGGTGCCGAAGACCGCCCCCGCCGCCGTCGCGGAGAAGTGCAGCGTGGTGGTCAGATACGTCGTGATCGTGACGTACCACGCCCCCCAGATCACGTACTGGAGGAACATCATGGCCCCGAGACGGGTCCGCAGGAATGTGTGCATAGGACTGAACCGAACGTCCGCGACTATACGCATTCAGGGCGGTCCAGCGCAACGGCAGTCGCAGTAAACTGGCGCGGAAGGAGATCCCCGTGCGCAACTACGTTGAAGGTGAATGGCGGCAGTCGGTGGCCACGGAAAGCCTGGCCGTGCTCAATCCGGCAACCGGTGAAGAGCTTGGGCGCACACCGCTCTCTCCTGCCGCGGAGGTCGATGCGGCGGTGCAGTCGGCGGCGCGCGCGTTTCCTGGCTGGCGCCGCGTCCCGGTCACCGAGCGCGTGCAGTACCTGTTCAAGCTGAAGGATCGGCTCGAGGCCAATTTCGAAGAAATCGCCCGGACGATCACCATGGAGTGCGGCAAGACCCTGGTCGAGTCGCGTGGTGAGATGCGCCGCGCCATCGAGAACGTCGAGGTCGCGTGCGGCACGCCGATCCTGATCCAGGGCTACAACTCGGAGGACATCGCGTCCGGGATCGACGAGATGATGATCCGCCAGCCTCTCGGGGTCTGCGCGATCATCGCGCCGTTCAACTTCCCGGGGATGATCCCCTTCTGGTTCCTGCCCTACGCCATCGCTTGCGGCAACACCGTGCTGGTCAAGCCCTCCGAGCGCGTGCCCCTGACGATGCAGAAGGTGTTCGAGCTGCTGGACGGGTTGGGCCTGCCGCCCGGAGTGGTGAACCTGGTCAACGGCGGCCGCGAGGCCGTCGATGCGATGCTCGATCACCCGACGATCCGGGCGGTCAGCTTCGTCGGCTCCAGCAAGATCGCGCGGCACGTCTACTCGCGCGGCGCGGCGTCGGGCAAACGTGTCCAGTGCCAGGGGGGCGCGAAGAACCCGGTGGTGGTGTTGCCGGATGCCGACCTGGGGTCCACGTCCGAGATCGTCGCCGACAGCGCGTTCGGCTGTGCCGGCCAGCGCTGCCTGGCCTCGTCGATGGCGATTGCTGTGGGGGACGCCGCGGGTCCGTTCACCGACGCCATGCGCGATCGCGCCGCCAGCCGCGTAACCGGCTACGGCCTCGAGGACGGCGTTCAGATGGGGCCGGTCATCAGTCCCGAGAGCCGCAATCGCATCGAGACGCTGATCGAGGCCGCGGTGAAGGACGGCGCGCGCCCGGTGGTGGACGGCCGGCGGCCGGAGATCGCGAAGTACGCGCAGGGGAACTTCGTCCGCCCTACCGTTCTCGAGGGGCTGCCGTTCGACAGCGAGATCACCCGGACCGAGATCTTCGGTCCGGTGCTCTCGATCCACGCCGTGAAGAACATAGACGAGGCGATCGCGTTCGTGAACGGTGGCGCGTACGGCAACCAGGCCTGTCTCTTCACCAGCAGCGGCGCCAGCGCCCGCAAGTTCCGCTACGAAGCCGAAGTCGGGAACGTCGGCATCAACGTCGGCGTCGCCGCGCCGATGGCCTTCTTCCCGTTCAGCGGCGCCCGTGAGAGCTTCTTCGGCGACCTGCACGGCCAGGGGCGCGACGCGATCGAGTTCTTCACGGTCGCGAAGGTGGTGGTCGAGCGCTGGCCCAAGGACTGGTCGCGCAAGTTCTAAGAGACCGGCCGGGTACCGAGCGGCCGAGTGCGGCGCGCGCACGACACACAAAAAAACGGGGTGCCCGCATCGCGGACACCCCGTTCGTCTGTACGGCGGATCGCGGTTACTGCTTGGTGCCGCCGGTCGAGCCCTTGGCGCTCGGTGTGTCGTCGGCCTTGAGGTCGCCGAGCGCGTACTGGATTCCGGCCAGCAGGTGCTCGAGCATCGGCTTCATCGCGTAGATGCGCTCGCTGTGGCCGTGAGCTTCGTAGAACACGCGTCCCTGGCCTTCGCGCCGGATGTAGCTGAGCGCGAAGTCGTGGTCGGTGCGGGCGCTGGCGGCCGGTTCCTTGGCCTTGTCCTCGTCGCTCATCTTCGCGTAGTCGATGCTGGTGAGGACGTGGACGTTGGCGCGCGAGAACGAGTCCTGCTGGAAGGTGTAGGTCTCGTCGCGGATCTCGAACTCCTGACCGTGGAACATCGCGGTCAGCGGGCTCTTCGGGTCGTCGATCTTGACCGTGATGAGCTGCGGATCGACCCAGTGGAACTTGAAGTAGCCACCGATCATCTTGTTGAACTCAGGCCACAGCGGCTCGTTGACCTGCGGCCCGGCCGGACCGGCGCCGCGGCCTGCCGCGGGCGGCAGCGCGGCGGCGAAGCGGGGCGCGAAGTCGGCCTGCGCGACCTTGCCCGCCTTGTCGGCGTCGACCTTGTCGAACAGGGTGTCCGCCAGCCCGGTGAACTCTTCCTTGCTTAGCTTCTGGTCCGAGTTCTTGTCACCGGCGGCCATGAACTGCATCGCGAGCCCCGTCCCCTGACCGCCGCGTCCGGCGCCGCCCGCCGCGGGCGGATTCGGGTTGCCGTGATACGAGTCAGTGGCGGCGTGAATGCCAGCGAGGCCCTTGCCGCCGCGGACGAAGTCGAGGAGCGCCTTGCGCCGCGCCGCGGTTGCGGCGGGATCATTCGGGTCGTCCAGGAACGTTCCGGTCGTGCTGGCGAGGAACACCGCGTCGTACTGCTTCAGGTTCTCGGCGTTGATGTCCGCCGGATCGTAGGTGATCGTCGTCGACCAGGCCTTGGTCTTGTCGCCGAGCGCCTCGACCGTCTTGGCCGCGAGCGGAATCGACGAGTGGACGAAGCCCTGGGCCTTGCCGAGGACGAGCACCTTGCGCGGCTTCGCCGGCTTGGCCGGCGCCGTGTCCGGCAACGCCGCCATCATCGCGGCGAGGTCCTCGGGCTTGGGCGTCTGGTTCTGCGCCGCCCCGCCGCGGCCGCCGGCCGGCGCCTGCGGGAAGATGCCGTTCAGGCCGGTCGCAAGCTGCTCCTGCGTCAGCGCTCCGGTGCCGGCACTCCAGGCCGAGAACCACTTGTCGAACGCGGACTTGAACTCGTCCCGCGTGACCGAGCCGTCCTTGTCGGCATCAGCCGCGCCGAACACCGCTCCGCCGGCGGCGCCGCCGCGGCCGCCACCCCGTCCCGCTCCGGGCGCCTGCCCGGCGCCCTGCGGCTGGGGCGGCGGGGGCTGCTGAGCACCGACTCCCACCGCGAGCAGCGTCGCCGCGCAGACCGCGGTCGCCAGCGGGCTGCTCCAACCAGTTCGTGCCATACATCCTCCTTGGGCGTCAGTCCAGGCGACGCGCAACCGTTACAATACGCCACACCGGTGTAATGCGTTTCGCAGACCGGGCTTTGTGCCGGCGTGCGATTCAGCGTTCTGCCGTGTCGGCCTTCTTCGCCTGGTCCATCTCAGCCAGGAAGGCATCGGCTTCGGCCACTGATTTCTGGAGGTCGGCGATGAGCGCATCGACCTCGGTGGTGACACTGTCGAGCTCCTTCGACAGCGCGCCCATGGCCCGCGCGTTGAGATTGTGCTTGAGGAAGAGCACCCGATCCCGCAAGGGCTTCAAGACCGGCTCGACCCGCTGCTGGGCGCGCGCCATGGCCTGAATCAAGGTCTCGGTCCGCGCTTTCGTCGCGCGGAGCTCGCGCTCGCTCTCCTGCCGCATGCGGCGATCCGAATACTTGCCGAGCTCGTTCTGCCACTCCTTGAACAGATCGGATGAGACGTCACGGACCGCCTTGATCCGGTCGTCGACCTTCCTGGCCCGTTCCTCGCTCCGCTGCAGCGCGTCATTGAGCTTGTTGTATTTGTCTTCGAGCGACCCCCCGTCGACGTCGACGATTTCCTTGAATCGCTCGAGCGTGGTCTTGATCTCTTTCTGGGCGTCGGCCTGCGCGCCGCGCGCCTCCACCACCTTCTTGACCAGGATGTCCCGCTTCTCCCAGCCGAACTTCTTCATCGTCTTGTAGTAGATCGAGTCGCAGCCGGCGAGCGCGATGGCGGCGAGGGCAATCCAGGCCAGGGCCCTGGACGACAACCGGCGGCGGGGCATGATGGGGTTCCTCCGGGAAGGTGCGATCTCTGTTGCGGCTCACTCGTACTCGGCGGACGGGACCGCACCTCGGAGTATAGCGTTCAGGCGCGAGGCGACCGAAGTCCCGACCTTGAGCTCCTCACGCCGAGGCGCAGCGAAATCAGCTCGCGAGGCGCCGGGCGCGAAGCAGCGTCCAGCCGGCGGCACCGAACACCGCAAGGTTCGCCACGACCACAGGCGAGGCGCCGATGCAGAGACCGTAGACGACCCACAGCAAGGCCCCGGTCATCTGCACCGCCTTGAGCACGCTGCTGCGGGTGCAGAAATACGAGGCCACGAATACCGTGGTCGCGGCCCAGCCGAGATACTCGATCGTCATCGCATGCAGTCTCAGGCGACAGCCTCGCGGGCATCACCCGTGTCGCGGAGCGTGATGCGGTCGGTCCGGGCCTTTTCCCACGTCTGGAGCGCCAGGCCGTTGGCCTCGAACAGGGAGCGGATCTCGCCGGTGTTCCAGTGGAGGACCCGTTCGAGGACCGGGGCCATGATCGAGAACGCGTTGTCGCTCAGCACTGTGCTGCGGGCGATCCGCGCGAGCAGGCGGTTCTCGGATACCGCGATGGTGAAGCCGTCGCGGTTGTTGACGTGCAGCATCACGTGGACGTCGGAGCTGCCGTCGCCCACGTAGATCGTCCGATCCGGGACAATCCCGAGCCGGCTCTCGATCTCCTCGAGGACCGCGACCTTTCCGTACCCGGCCGGGACCCGTCGCACCGAGCGCACCTCGCCGGTCGCCGCGTCATAGTCCAACTCGGTCCCGAAGATCCGATCGTGCGGCACCACGCCTTCGAGTGCCGACTGAATGACCTCCCGAGGCGCGGCCGAGATGACGAAGAACGAGAAGCGATGCGGCCCGATGCCGCGCTCCAGCAGATCGACCAGCGCTGGAATGTGGCTGCGCAGGCGAACCCGCCGGCCGGTTTCCTCCAGGTGCTCGCGACGGACGCCGCGGAACTCGGGATCGTGGCGGATCAGATACGCCAGCTCCCCACCCTGCTGGACCAGGTTGCTCTCGGCTAAGCCGCGAACCTTCTCGTGAAAGTTGGACGCGCCGAGGATCTCGCTCAACACCGCTCCCGAGTCATTGAAGCTGAGGGTCTGATCGAAATCGGAAGCAATCAGGTAGTGCGTCGGAGGCTGGCTGGGTCGCGCGTCGATAGCTTGTAATGTCATATCATCTTCCTGCCAGCAGCATAGCAGGATACGGCGTCGACGGCAACTGACGCTTGCCGATAGAATCGCACATTTTCGCAGTTATGGTGGGTATTTGGCGTCAATTTTGTCGCGCCAGCAGTGCAAGTTGATATAACATTTACGCCGATGACATCAGTAGTGCCCAAGCACCGGCAGATCTATGCAGCCCTGCGGCGGGATATTCAGTCAGGGCGTCTTGCCGATGGGGCCCGGCTGCCCAGCGAAGCGGAGCTCGGGCAGACGTTCGGCGCGTCGAGAATCACCGTGGGCCGCGCGATGCGCGACCTGCAGGTCGCCGGGCTCATCGAACGTCGGGCCGGTTCCGGCACGTTCGTCCGTGGCACGCGGTCGCCAGCGGCGCTGACGTTCGGATTGCTCATTCCCGATCTCGGGGAGACCGAGATCTTCGAACCCATGTGTCAAGGGATGATGGCATCGCCGCTCGCGCAGGCGCACGCCCTGATCTGGGGAAGCCCCGGAAACGCGGAGAGTAAGGCCGAGCGGGCCTGGCTGCTCTGCCGTCAGTACATCGATCGCCGGGTCGCCGGGGTGTTCTTCGCCCCGCTCGAGGGCATCGCCGAGCAGGATGCGGTCAATACGCGGATTCTGTCCGCCCTGGACGCGGCCCGCATCCCGGTGGTCCTGCTCGATCGGACCGCGCTTCCCTACCCCGATCGCGGCACCCACGATCTCGTGGGCATCGACAATCGTCGCGCCGGCTTCGTCGTCACCGCCCATCTGCTGGCGCTGGGCTGTCGGCGGGTTGGCTTCGTCGCCCGGCCGCACGCGGCAGCCACTGTGGCGGCGCGCGAGGCGGGGTATCGCGAAGCCGTGTTCGCCGGCGGGCTCGACGCGGCGCGCGACCTGATCGCCCGCCTGGATCCGCTCGACGACAAGGCCGTCAACGCCTGGATCGCCACCGCGCGTCCCGACGCGATCGTCTGTGCCAATGACCGCACCGCCGCGCACCTGATGCCGGTGCTCCTCCGCCTCGGGTACGCGATCCCCGGCGACATCCGCATCGTTGGCATCGACGACGTGGAGTATGCGAGCCTGCTGCCGGTGCCGCTGACCACGCTGCGCCAGCCGACGCGCGCCATCGGCGATGCCGCGTTGAGCGTGATGCTGGACCGCGTCGCCCGGCGCGATCTCCCGCCGCGCGACGTCCTACTCCATTGCGAGTTGATCGTCCGCGAGTCGTGCGGCGGGCAGGATGCTGAATAGCGCATCCTGGATGGCAGATGGCAGATGGCAGATGGCAAGGCGGCGTTGTTCGTACTTCGGCCATCTTCCATGAGACATGAGCGCCGATTGTTTTCAGCGGGCCGGGACCACGCACCGCGCTGTGATGAACTCTCGACCTGTTACTGATGGCGCAGCGCAGATGCCGCATCGACGCGGCCGACCTGCAGTGCCGGCATCAGGCAGGCGACCAGGGCGATCGCGATCACGACGGCCGTGGTGATCACGTACAGGACGGCGTCCGCGGACTGGCCGATGGGTGTCGCGCGCAGGCCGGGAGCGAGCGACAGCGTCAGGGTGATGCCGGCCGCCAGGCCGACGCCGGCGAGCGTGAGCGCGCGGCGCATCACCAGGCGTGACAGCGACGACGGCTCCGCGCCAAGCGCCAGGCGCACCGCGAACTCGTGCATGCGCGCGGTCACGTGACAGGCGATGACGCCGTGCAGACCGATCGCCGCGAGCCCCAGCGCGAGCGCGGCGAACCCGCCGATCA
Source organism: uncultured Acidobacteriota bacterium (assembly GCA_963816725.1). Lineage (GTDB taxonomy): Bacteria > Acidobacteriota > Vicinamibacteria > Vicinamibacterales > 2-12-FULL-66-21 > CAVSUB01. The sequence continues at coordinate 386,201 of CAWFMC010000005.1, forward strand.
GCACGCGATAGAGCCGCAGCTCCCACAACGAGTCCGTCACGATCTGCGCCATCGTCCGCACGTTGAAGACGGCGATCGAAGGGGCAACCTCGGCGATCGCGCTGCGCGCGGCGCTCACCACCCGGTCGGGCGGTCCGATGGTGCGCAGGACCACCGACATGCCGATATCCGGGGAGGTAGCCACGTTCTGGGCGACGGCGTAATAGATCTCCGGCTCGGCCGTCTGATCGAGCCCGGCCTGGCGGACATCGGCGACGACGCCGACGATCACGCCCCGATCGAGCTCGACGCCGACGGGATCCTCTCCCGGGAAGTAACGCCGCGCCAGCGCCTCGTTGACCACCAGCACCATCGGCGTCCGTTCGCCATCCTGATCCGTGAACGTGCGGCCGCGCACGACGCGGATGCCGAGGGTACGAAAGTACCCAGGTGTGACGTAGCGAAGGCTGGCGAGCGAACGGCCGGGGAACGTGCGGCTGCCTCCCTTCACCGAGAAATCCGCGCGCCAGCCCCAGTTCTGAAGCGGAATCACCTGGGTGAGCCCGACAGCGGTGACCCCGGGAACGCCGGCCAGCCGATCCTCGATCGCCTGATACTCAGCTACCGTCGCGCGCGGCGTAAGGTGCATGGTCAGCACGTTCTCGGTCGCCATGCCGTTGTCCAGCCGCTGGAGGCGGATCAGTTCACGCACCACCGTGACGCCGCCCGCCGCGAGCACGAACGCCAGCGCCACTTCCACGATCACCAGCGTGTTCCGCAGACCGCCATAACCGCCGGCGCCGGTCGGGTGTCCACCCGACTCACGGGTGATGCCGTGGATGTCGAGACGCGTCGCCGCCAGTGCGGGTGCGATGCCGAAGACCAGCGCCGTGCCGACACACAGCGCCGACAGGAAGGCAAACGCCTGCCAGTCGAGCGCGACTTCGTCCGCGCGCGGGATTCGCGCCGCCGCCAGCGCAGCCAGGAGCGGCGTCCCCCATCGGGCGATCAGCGCTCCGGCCGCGCCGCCGAGCACGGAGAGCAGCACGCTCTCCACCAGGAACTGGCTGACCAGCCGGCGGGGGGTCGCGCCGAGCGCGGCTCTCGTGACCACCTCGCGGGCGCGGACGCTGAGCCGGGCCAGCAGCAGGTTGGCCAGATTCGCGCATGCTGCGGCCAGCACGAGCCCGACGGCGGCGAACAGCATCCACAACGACTGGCGCACGGGACCGGCCACCACCTCCTTGAGCGGCGCGACACGGACCTTGATGCGAATCCGTGGATCCTGGAACCCACGCTGCACCTGCTCGGCCATGCCACCCAGCTCCGTCTGAAGCGACGCGACAGACGAGGAGGGGGCCAGCCGGGCGATCACGTGCGTGCGGCCGCGGCGGCGCGGGGCGCCGGTGGCATCGCGCAACGGGAATGGCAGCCACACATCGGTGCGCATTTCCGGCAGCGCGGTCGGGAGCACCGAGCCGGCGCCGTACGGAAACTGGAACGACGGTGGCATCACACCGAGGATCGTGACCGAGCGGCCGTTTAAGATCACGACCCGCCCGGCCACGGTGGGGTCCGAGCCGAACTGGCGCGCCCACCACCCGGCACTGACCACTACGACGTCCGGTCCGTCGGCCGGCGTGAACACCCGGCCGACCAGAGCCGGCACACCGAGCACGTCGAAGAACGCCAGGTCGGTCTCCACCGAGGTGAGACGCTCGAGGCGCCCGGCGCCGATCAGGTGTGCGGTCGAGAGTCCGTAGGCGGCCATGGCGGCGATTTGGGGGCTCCGGCGGTATGCGTCGATCTCCTCCGGGCCGATCGGCGCGCTCATGTTGTCGGTTGCCACGCCGCGGTCCTGACGCCACTCGCTCCCGAAGATCTGGACCAGCCGGTCCGGCTCGTGGAACGGCAAGGGCCGCAACAGCACGCCGTTGATGACGCTGAAGATCGCGGTCGTCGCGCCGGTCGCCAGCGCGAGCGAGAGGATCGCCATGGCCGCGAACCCGGGCGAGCGCACCAGCGTCCGCGCGGCGAAGCGGGTGTCCCGGCCGAGATGATCGAGCCACTGCCAGCCCCAGACGTCGACCGCGTCTTCTCTCAGCCGGCGCGCGTTGCCGAACCGGCGCGGGTCGTCCATCATCGCCCGGTGCGACTCCATCTCCTGGTGAAGCTCGTCCTCGAATCGCCGGCGATGCAGCAGGAACCACACCCGGCGACCCCACTCGGCGATCAGGCGCATCGTGGTCCCCTCATGCCGTCTCGAGGACGGCGGCAATCGCCGCGCTGACACGCTGGTAATTCGCGCGCTCGATCTCGAGCTGCCGCTTGCCGGCTGCGGTGAGCCGGTACTCGCGAACCGCGCGGCCGGTGTCCGACACCGCAGCCTCGGCCTTGACCCATCCCTTGAGCAGCAGCTTCTGGAGCGCAGGATAGAGGGAGCCCTCCTCGACGCTCAACTCGTCGCCGGAGAGCTGGGCGATGCGCTGCGCAATTGCATAGCCGTGCAGCGGCCGAGTGGCCAGCACGCGCAGGATCAGCAGCGCCAGAGTGCCCGGTGGCAGTCCGTCGGTTCTAGGCATAGTTTGTCTATGCCTAGGTTGCCATGGCCTCGACGCGGTGTCAAGGTGCGATTGAGTGTGACCCGAGCGTGCGGTCGGCCTCCCGCATCAGCGCCGCTTCGTGCCGGCGCACGAACCACAGGCCGCCCACGATGCCCAGCACACCGAGCACGATCCCGGCGATCGCCAGCCGCCCTTGCAGATGCGTGAAGCCCTCGCCGAGCGTGTAGGCGCCGAAGCCGAAGATCGCCGCCCACACGACGCCGCCGGCGGCGTTGAAGGCGAAAAAGCGTGGCCACGGCATGCCGTTGGTGCCGGCCAGGAGCGCCGCGAGCGCCCGGAGCAGCGCTACGAACCGGCCGAAGAACACGACCTTGCCGCCGTGTCGCGCGAAGAGATACTGCCCGAGGCGCAGCCGCGCCGCGTCGATCCGGACCAGGGGCCCGTAGCGCACGAGTAGCGCGTGGCCCCAGCGCCGCCCGATCCAGTAGCCGGCGCTATCCCCGGCAATCGCCCCCAGCGCGGCAGCCGCGACGACGACGCCGATGTGGAGCCCGTGGCCGGTGCCCGCAACCAGTGCCGCCGTCACCAGGGTCGTCTCGCCCGGCACAGGCAGTCCCATGCTTTCGAGCGCGACCACCACAGCGACCAGCAGCGGGCCGTGAGCGACGATCCAGGCAGCAAGGGTGTCCGGGTGCATGCGCTGGGCAGGTTAGCATTCGCCATGCCGGAATTCGGCAGATGGCAGATGGCAGATGGCAGATGGCAGATGGCAGAATGGCAGAGGGCAGATGGCAAATGGCAGATGGCAGATGGCAAATGGCAGATGGCAGAGGACGCCTGGCGGATGGCGGATGGCGGATGGTAGACGGCAAGGCCAAATGGCAAGTGGCGGATGGTACAGCGCAGCTGGTTCGCTGGCTCGCGGCAGGAGCGAGACTCGGCGAAGCGGATGATTGCCAGAACGCGCAATCGTCCAACCGAAGGAACTTCCGAGGCTTGGAACCGATACACTGGCCCCGCGAATGGCCACGCCCGCGCTGATCGTCAGCCAACTGCGCAAGTCCTACGACGATGTCATTGCCGTCAACGGGCTCGAGCTGCACGTCGATGCCGGCGAGTGCCTGGGGCTGCTCGGCCCGAACGGCGCCGGGAAGACGACCACGATCGAGATCTGCGAGGGGCTGACCGATCCGGACTCGGGCGACGTACAGGTGCTGGGGCTGCGCTGGAAAAGCGACGCGCCGGCGCTGCGTCAGCGGCTCGGGATTCAGCTCCAGGAGACCCAGCTGTCGGACAAGCTGACGGCGCTGGAAACGTTGACGCTCTTCCGCAGCTTCTACCACCAGGGGCCGGCGCCCGAGCAGACCCTCGGGCTCGTGCAGCTGCGGGAGAAGCGCGACGCGCGCGTCGGAACGCTCTCCGGTGGGCAGAAACAACGCCTCGCGCTGGCCTGCGCGCTGGTCGGCGATCCTGACCTCCTTTTCCTGGACGAGCCGACGACCGGCCTCGACCCGCAGGCCAGGCGCCAGCTCTGGGACCTGATCGTCGAGTTCAAGACGGCGGGCCGCACCATCTTGCTGACGACGCACTATATGGACGAAGCCGAACAGCTCTGCGATCGCGTCGCCATCATGGACCACGGCGTCGTGATCGCGCGCGGCACGCCCCGCGATCTCATCGCGTCAATCGGCGTCGAACACGTGATCGAGTTCTCGACCGGGGCCGCCTCGCAGCAGCTTGATATCGATGCCCTGCGTCGGCTGCCGGGCGTGCGCGAGAGCGGACGGCAGCACGACGGCAGCATCCGGGTGCAGGCCTCGGAGCTGCATCATGCCGTTCCGGCACTCCTCGCGGAACTAGAGCGCCAGGGCCAGCCGTTGACAGAGCTGCGCACGCGTTCAGCGACGCTCGAGGACGTATTCGTCGCGCTGACCGGACGGCACCTGCGCGATGAGTAGTCCGGCCACGCACCGCCCATCCTTCGCGAACCATCCGCTCGTCCAGCTCACGCTGGTCCGGATCCGCGAGTTCGCGCGTGAGCCGGAAGCGGTGTTCTGGGCGATCTTCTTCCCCATCCTGCTCACCACCGGGCTCGGCGTGGCGTTTCGCAGCCAGCCGCAGCCGGTGCTCCAGATCGCGACCACCACACCCGAGCTCGCGGCATCGCTCCGCCTCGAGCCGGGCCTCGCCGTCGACCTGCTGCCGCCGGCAGAAGCCGACCGCGCGCTGCGGTTTGGGAAGGTGGCGCTGCTGGCGGTGCCGCAACCGGACGGTGGCGTCGGCTATCGCTTCGACCCGACGAACCCCGAGGGCCGCACCGCGCGCCTGCTCGCCGACGCCGCGATCCAGCGCGCCGCGGGCCGCAAGGATCCCGTCCGAGCCAGCGACACGCTCACCCGTGAGCCCGGATCCCGCTACGTCGACTTCCTTGTACCGGGCCTCGTGGGACTCGGGATCATGAGCAACGCCGTGTGGGGGATCGGGTTCTCGATCGTCGACGCCCGCCGCCGCAAGCTGACGAAGCGGCTGATCGCGACCCCGATGTCCAAGGTCCATTACCTCGGGTCGTACCTGGTCTGGCGGCTGCTGATCCTGTGGTTCGAGGTGGGCTTGCCGATTGGGTTCGGCTGGCTGGTATTCGGAGTCCCGGTGCGCGGGACCCTGATCGAGATGGCCGTGCTCGTGGTGTTCGCGTCGATGTCGTTCAGCACGCTGGGCCTGCTGATCGCGACCCGCGCCCGCACCATCGAAGCGGTGTCGAACCTGATGAACCTGCTGCAGGTGCCGATGTGGATCCTGTCGGGGGTGTTCTTCTCGTCGCAGCGGTTCCCGGCGATCGTGCAGCCGCTCATCAAGGCGCTGCCCTTGACGGCGCTCATCGACGCGCTCCGCGCGCTGATGCTGCAGGGGGCCAGCCTCGCCCAGCTGACCCCCCAACTTGCCACGCTTGGCGCGTGGCTGATCGTCTGCTTCGGCCTGTCGCTGAAGCTGTTTCGCTGGCGCTGACCGCCGCTACTGGCGGCGCCCGCCCTTCACGTCGAGGTTCTGGGTCAGATCCTCGGGCGTGATGTGGTCGACTACACCGGTTGGCGGCACCTCGACTTTCGCCAGCCACAGCAGCCCGTTCAGGAAGATGCGTCGCTCGTTGACGTCGCCCCAATGCGCGTGCGTGTGGCCGCCAGTGAAGCCGAGCCCGCGGCCGCCGTCCGCCCTTGTGAAGGTCCACATCATCGTCTCCGCCTGACCGCTCGCCGCGACAATGTGATCGTAGGGACCCTTCGGGCTGACGTACGGCCCTTTGCGCACCTCGTCGCTCGGCGTGGCGACCAGGATGGGCGTCACCCGCTTCTGCACCGCGGGATCGCTCGACCAGCGCATGTTGAAATACCACTCGTCCAGCGTGGAGAACGGTCCGACGCCGCGGGTGATCGGATGCTGCGGCAGCTTGTCGAAGGGCGGCGACCACATCGGGTTCACCGAGTAGTGATCCTCGTAGTAGCCCCCGATCCAGCGGTGCATCGCCTCCCCCGGCTCACCTGCCGGGACCTCGACGCCATAGTGTGCGAATCCCAGACCGACGCCCTTCGCCGCGAGCGCATCGATGACTTTGATCCGGTTGCCTTGAATGGCCGGGTTTCCCTTCCCGCCATCCGCATAAATCATCACCGCGTCCGCCCCGTCCAGCGCCGCATCGTCGTCGACGCGGGCGCCGTCGACCATCTTCGACGGCCAACCGCCGTCGTAGACCTGGACCGTGACCCCGGGAAATCCAGCGAGTGCCTTCTGCATGAGCAGCGAGCCGGCGCGAAACTCGTGCATGCCGGGCGGATGGCTCGGCTTGCCGGCGATGAGGACGATGCGTTTGTCGGCGCCACGCACCGGCATGGCCACGGCCACGGCGGCAGCGAGAACGACGAAACCTGATAGACGGCGAAGCGTGCGGCGTGTGCTCTGCATGGTGTGCATCGTATCGATCCAGCGGCGGAAGTCGATCACATTTTGAGGTCAGCGGGTGAACCGGGCTACGACCGCGGCCGCGGCGATGAGGAGCGTCGGTGACAGACGGAAACGGACCAGGAGGATCAGGCTGGCGACGGCTATGGCCACCGCCATCGGCGTAAGGAGTGTACTGCGGGCCAGCGTCACGGTGACCGCAGCCATCAGCGCCAGCGAGGCAACATTGACCCCGTCGAGCATCGCCCCGGCGAGCGGCGATCGGCGGATAGCGGGAATGAGCGGCGCGCTGATCCAGACGAAGACGAAGGCCGGCAGGAAGATGCCGGCGGTGGCGATGGTCGCGCCCTTGAGCCCTCCGAGCACGTACCCGATGAAGGTGGCGGTCGTGAACACCGGGCCGGGCGTGACCTGACCGACGACGATCGCATCGACGAGCTGAGCGCTCGTCAACCACCCGAGACGCTCGACCAGGTCGGCGCGGAGGAAGGCCAGGAGCACATAGCCGCTGCCGAACAGCAGCGCACCAGGCTTGAGGAACACCAGGAAAAGCGTCGTGAGGGAGACCGGCACCGGCACGAGTCCCGGCGCGGTCGGGGCGATCAGGCCGGACAGGGTGAACGCGGCGACGCCGCCGATCCGTCCCCCACCGGCGCGAATCCACCGGATCAGCCCGACGCCGAGGCCGACGGCGAAGAGAATCGCGAGCTCGTTCAAGGGCCGCATCAGCGCGGCGACGAAGGCCAGCACGGCGGCCATCGCGAGCAGCCGGCTGCGGATCGCCGTGCGCGCGAGACCGATCAACGCCTGCCCGACGATGGCCAGCATGACCGGGGTAACGCCGCGAAAAACCATCATCACGGCGGGCAGCCTGCCGGCACGAACGTAGGCCCAGGCGACCGCGCAGACGATCACGAAGGCGGGCAGGATGAACGCGGCTCCGGCGACCAGCAGCCCGGGCACGCCCGCACGCAAGCGGCCGAGATGAATCGCGAGCTCGGTGGAGTTGGGGCCCGGAATCAGGTTCGTGGCGCCGACGAGATCGAGGAAGGCCTCGCGCGTGATCCAGCGGCGGCGGCGCACCACCTCGTCTTCCATCAGCGCGATATGCGCGGCCGGACCGCCGAATCCGATCGTGCCCAGCTTCAGGAAGACGACGGCCAGCTCACGCAGCCGTCCGGCGTTCATCGGGCCGTCTGACGCGCAGGTCCGGTGAGGAGGAGCAGCAGCCCGGCGGCGACCGCGGCGAGCGACGCGAGGTGCGCGACCGAGAGGATGCCGAGCACCCGCACGTCGATGCGGATGAACTCGATCGCGAACCGGACGGCGCCGGCGAGAACCAGATAGAGCCCGAGCACGCGGCGATCCGGATAGCCGGCGCGACGCGCATACACGAGCAGCAGCGCGATCGGCACCAGCGCGGCCGCTTCGTACAGTTGCGTCGGATGCACCGGAACGGTCGTGGGCGGGAGGCCTTCGGGGAACGCCACTCCCCATGGAAGCGTGGTCGGGCGGCCGTAGTCGTCACCGACCAGGAAACAGCCGATGCGCCCGATCGCATGCCCGATCGCGAGCGCCGGCGTCGCGGCGGCGAGCACGGCAATCGGCGGCAGCCGCTGCCGCCGCATCACGACGTAGCCGGCGAGAATCCCGCCGGCGAAGCCGCCGAACCAGCTCAGGCCGCCGCGGCTGAAGAGCAACGACGTGAACGGTTCTTCGCCGAGATGTTCGAAGACCCAGAGCAGCTTGGCTCCGGCGATGCCGCCGGCGAGCCCCGCGACCGCGGCATCGACGCCGGCTTCGGGCAGCCGTGAACGCAGCAGTTCGCGCCGGAAGATCCACAACCCGACGAGGGCGCCGACCGCGACCATCGCGCCGAAACTGGTGATCTCGAAACCGCCGATACGAAAGAGAACTGGATACATCGTGTGCGCCTCGCCGCACACGCCATTGTGCGCGGGAACCCGCGGTTCGCAGATAGAATCCTCGCACATGGCCGACCACAGAGGCCGCGGATCCAAGCGGTTCACGTCCGCATGACGTCGTCACGCGGCCATCTCACGGTGTCACGGACCGCGGTCGTCGTGGGACTCGCATTCCTCGCCGGCGGGATCGTCCTCGCCTTGTTGCCTCCTCGAGACGTCCCCAACCTGCACGCGATCCTCGACACCAGCTCGATGCTCTGCTGCGGCCTGCTTGCGTGCCTGCTGTGGGACGTCGGCACGCGGCTCGAGAATGGGCTGGCCCGCTGGTTGGCAACAGCCTTCGGCGTCGCGGCGTGCTGCGAGCTCGTTCACGTCCTGGTGACGGTCGAATGGGTCGGCCTGCTGGCCCCGGTCACCGCCGTCGCTGATGTGCTCCGTCCAGGGACGTGGCTTCTCGCGGCGTACATCCTGCCAGCCGGCATCGCCCTCACCGCCTGGCGGGGCGTCCGGCGCGAGGCGTCGCTCGCGGCCTTTGCCGCGGGCTTGATGGCGGTGCTCGTCGTGCTCGTGGCGTTTGCCTTCCGTTCCCCGGCGTACACGGCGCCATGGTGGCTGGGGACGACCCGCCCGGCGCTGCTCGGGGTCCCGGCCATGTGCCTGCTGGCGGCAGGCGCCTGCTGGTCCCGGCGCACCGACGATCGGCTGTTACCCAATGTCGCGGCGACCGCGGCGCTGCTGGCGGCGTCACACGTCTTCATCCTCTACTCGCAGGCTCCGCACGATACGACTTCGATGGCCACGCACGCCGCCAAGATCGGTGCCTACGTCGCCCTGATCGTTGCGGTGTGGCAGATGGCCTCGTGGGACATGCGCGAGCTGGCGCGTACCGAACGGTCGCTCGCCGAGTTGAATCACGAGCTCGAGGCGCGCGTGCGGGCGCGGACGGCCGAGCTCGAAGCGGCCAATCAGTCCTTGCGGATGGAGGCCGATGCGCACGCCCGGACCGAGCGGGTGCTCGACGAGAGCCGGATCCTCCTCCAGTCGATGACCGACAATTCCCCCTCCGTAATCTACGCGAAGGATCTCGAGGGCCGCTACCTGTTCGTGAATCCGCGCTTCGTCGAGCTGTTCGGCGGCACGATTGCCGAGACCATCGGCAAGACGGACTTCGACGTCGCCCCGCGCGAAGCCGCCGAGGGCTACCGCGAGATGGACCGCCGGGTGATCGCCTCGAACGTCGCGCTGGCCGAGGAAGAGAGCGTCACCCTCGACGGCATCGTCCACACCTACTTGTCCGTGAAGGCGCCGCTTCGCGACAGCTCCGGTGCGCCCTGCGGCGTCTTCGGCGTGTCGACCGACATCTCGGATCGGCACCGGGCCGAGGCCGCGCTCCGGGCCAGCGAGGCGCGGACACGATCGATCATCGACGCCGCCCTGGATGCGGTCGTGACGATGGATGCCGGCGGGTTCATCACCGGCTGGACGGCGCAGGCGGAGAAGGTCTTCGGCTGGCCCGTCGCCGACGTGCTCGGCCGCCCGTTGGCGGAAGTCATCATTCCGGAATCGCTGCGCGCCGCGCACACCGAGGGACTCGCGCGATACCTGGCGACGGGCGAAACGCGCGTGCTCAATCGCCGGCTGGAGCTTCACGCGGTGCGCCGTGATGGCACCGAGTTCCCGGTGGAGATTTCGATCGCGAGAATTCACTTCGGCGATGCGCCGGCCTTCAGTGCGTTCGTGCGCGACATCAGCGAACGGCACGAGGCCGGACAGCGCCTCGAGGCGCAGCTCGCGCGCGTGAGCCTGCTCGCCCGCATCACCCGTGCGATCGGCGAACGGCAGGACCTCGCCAGCATTCTCCAGGTGGTCGTTCGTAGCCTCGAAGATCACCTGCCGCTCGATTTCTGTTGCGTCTGCCTGTACGACCAGGTGCAGCAGGCCCTGGTGGTCACGCGGGTCGGCGCCCGGAGTCAGGCCCTCGCGTTCGAGCTGGCGATGCCTGAAGCGGCGACGATCCCAATCGACGAGAACGGGCTGGCGCGGGCAGTGAGCGGGCATCTGGTGTGCGAGGACGGCCTGGATCGCTCGTCGCATCCGTTCCCGAGGCGTCTCGCCAGAGGCGGCCTGCGCTCGTTCGTCGCCGCGCCGCTGGTCGTCGAGACCCGGATGTTCGGTGTGCTGATCGCGGCGCGGCGGCAATCGCCGGGCTTCAACAGCGCCGACTGTGAGTTCCTGCGCCAGTTGAGCGAACACGTCGCGCTCGCCGCGCATCACAGCGAACTGTACGGGGCGCTGCAGGAAGCGTACGACGATCTGCGCCAGACCCAGCAGGCCATCCTGCAGCAGGAACGGCTCAAGGCGCTCGGTCAGATGGCCAGCGGCATCGCCCACGACATCAACAACGCGATTTCGCCGATCGTGCTCTATACCGAGGCGATGCTCGAGAGCGAGGAGCAGCTCTCGGCGCAGGGCCGCGATTACCTGGCGATCGTCCAGCGCGCCGCCGACGACGTGGCGCAGACGGTGGCCCGGATGCGCGAGTTCTACCGCCAGCGCGAGCCGCAGCTGTTATTGCTGCCGGTGGAACTGAACGCGCTGGTCCAGCAGGTGATCACGCTGACGCGGGCCCGGTGGAGCGACATGCCGCAGCAGCGCGGCGTGGTGATCGAGACCGTTCTCCAGCTCGAGCCCGGGCTACCGTTCATCCTCGGCATCGAGAGCGAGCTGCGCGAAGCGCTGATCAACCTGGTGTTCAACGCGGTCGATGCCATGCCCGACGGCGGCACCCTCACGGTCAGGACCCGCACGGGCGCGACCGCCGGAGCGCCCGGCCAGGTGCTGATCGAGATCGTGGATACCGGCGTCGGCATGAGCGCCGAAACCCGCCGCTTGTGCCTGGAACCGTTCTTCACCACCAAGGGCGAACGGGGCACCGGTCTCGGGCTGGCGATGGTCTACGGCGCGCTGCAACGACACGCCGCGACTGTCGAGATCGACAGCGCGCCCGGCGCCGGTACCACGATGCGGCTGGCCTTCGTCCTGCCACCCCCGGTGGGCGCGACCGCCGCGGACAAATCGGGCACACCCGTCGCACGGCGCCCGGGCCGGTTGCGGATCCTCCTCGTGGACGACGACCCGCTGCTACTGAAGTCGCTGCGCGACACCCTGGAGGCCGACGGGCATGTCGTGACCATCGCCAACGGCGGACAGGCGGGGATCGACGCGTTCCGGGAGGCCCACGCGCACGATCGGGAATTCGCGGTGGTCATCACCGACCTGGGCATGCCCTACGTGGACGGACGGCAGGTGGCGACGGCGATCAAAGCTACGGTGCCGGCCACGCCGGTTGTGATGCTGACCGGTTGGGGCCTCCGCCTGGTCGACGATGGCGACGTGCCTCCGCACGTCGACCGCGTGATCGGGAAGCCGCCGCAGCTCGCCACCCTGCGTCAGGTGCTCGGCGAGCTGACCGGGGACCTGTCGCAGCCCTGACTCTGCGTCCCGAGCCGCATCATCTGGTGTGCCTGCCGGGGCGCTCGCCACCGTGCGAATGGTCGCCCTGCCTGGCCGATGCTCGTGATGGCGAACACATCGCGGCCTGCGGCCTAACGGGTCACGCGGTGCCGGCGCGAGCCCGATGGAAGGCCTCGAGCGCCTGGTTCGCCGCGACGATCGTCGCCAGCTGCGCTTCGACCACTTCGAGTTGTGAACCGGGGATCGCGTAGTACGCGTCGTTCTCGTCGGCCCCCGTGTAAACGCGGTTCCCGACACAGCCGAAGCTCGCGGCCGTGCGCCCGGCGTTGATCGCCGCCGGGATCACCGCACACGTCGGCCGCCCCATCGTCGCGCCATCGGTTGCGACTCCGGCCGCCTGCGCGGCTTCGGCGAGCAGCATCAGCTGCCGTGCGTTCCCGCGCACGAGCACCACGTCCGGCATCAGCGGAGCGTCAGCGAGCGGCGAGTACACGGCGACCTGCAAGGGCGTCTGGCGCGTCGGGATGTTCGGCACTTCCTCCATCTTCAAGTACGACAGTCCGACCATCGTTTCGATCACGCCCATCAGCTCACGCTGCTCCCCCGGCGACAGCGGCACGTTGTGGGTGTGCGCCCCGACCGGGCACCGCTTGTGGTCGTCGGCGACCGTGAAGAAGGTTTCCCCGTTCGCGGCGCGTCGCCAGTAGCCGCACCCTGCCGGCTCTGTCGCCTCGACGTGTGCGACTCCCGCGGGTGCCACGTCGGTGAACGTGATGGCCACGGGCGTGGAGGTGAGGTGAAGCAGATCGATCAGCGAACTCTGGGACACGCGGATTCTCCGGTGCGAGGGAGTTGGTGGGGGGCGTTCACGCGCGCGCGACGGCGATGCGGACGCCTCCAGGGCCATTACGCTATCACCGACTCGGACGCACACACAGAGCACTGGCAAGCGTCAACGGAAATACGCGCGCGCGCCAGCCCACAAAAGGACGGCTGACAGCGCGCCGCACGCAGCGCCCCAGAACCAGTACGGCAGGAACAGGGCGTCGGCCATGACCGCCACGTCCGAGGGCATCGGTCCCGACCGAGTCAAGGCCATGCTCGTGAACAGGTAGTCGGCCCGCGAGAAGACCGACAACGCGAGCTGCACGGCCAGGAACACGAGCACCGCCTGCGACGCGCCGGGAGCCCGCTGCGCCACGGCGAAGAGCGCGCTGGCGAGCAACACGGTGAACGCAACCCCGAAAGGATTGCGGACGAGCCACACCGCGATGACGAGCAGCAGGACGCCGATGATGGTCAGTGCGCGTCCCGCCCGGACCGCGCGGCGGCCGACCAGCAGCAGAACGAACGCCGCGGCAGCCGGTCCCACGAGTCCCGACGCGGCGACGAGCGCGGTCGAAATTCGGCCGAGCGGACCGCCCCAGAGAGCGACGCCGCTCGCGTCCGGGTACAACCGCAGCGAGTAGAAGTGCCCTCCGAGGACCGCGGCTGCCAGGCCGTGACCGAGCTCGTGCGCCAGCGTCGAGATGAGGACCAGCGGCCAGCCGATCGTCCGGCCGAACGGGATCGCATAGAGGACCGCGGTCACACCGACGCTCAAGGCCAGGACGCGCGGGGCGCGGCGATCGACTCTCGTGGACAAGCCCGGCATGCGTGCGCACTGTATCAGGCATGAGAGGACGCGGCCGGCTCGCCTCTCCCATCGCGCGGAGCGCGGCGACCAGGCTCAGCAACGTGCGCCGATCACATGACAGCCTTCCTTCCGTTCGACGGACGCAGCGCCCAGGACGACGGCGTCCAACGTTCCGGCGACCCGCGGGGTTGTAGAGGCGATATGCTGACGGCGTCGATCACGCGCAGAGACGGTTGGGCCACCGAGGGAACGACTCTGGTCTGGAACTCCAGACTGGGTCTCCGCGACCGTCCGGCACCGGGCGTATGAGAGGCAGCGGACATGCAGCGCAGCTTCGGGCAACGAACCTGATGACGACAACTCACGACGCGATCATCATCGGTACCGGCCAGGCCGGCCCCTCACTTGCCAGGCGGCTGGCCACTGCCGGACGGCGGGTGGCGATCATCGAGCGTCACCTCGTGGGCGGCACGTGCGTCAACACCGGCTGCATCCCGACCAAGGCGATGGTGGCGAGTGCCTACGCGGCGCACATGGCGCGCCGTGCTGCGGACTTCGGGGTGCGGGTCGCGGGGCCGGTCAGCGTCGACCTGGCGGCGGTCAAGGCGCGCAAGGACGCCATCTCGGCGCAATCGCGGGTCGGCCTGGAGAAGATGCTGAGTACGACGGAACGGTGCGAGTTGATCCGCGGCCATGCGCGCTTTCGCAGTCCGCACGAGATTGCGATCGACGGCGGTGTCCTCTCGGCGCCGCAGATCTTTGTCAACGTGGGCGGCCGCGCCCGGGTTCCACCGCTGGGCGGGGTCGAGACGACGCCGTTCCTGACCAACACCAGCCTGCTCGGGCTCGACACCCTGCCCGAGCATCTGGTGGTGATCGGCGGCAGTTACATCGGGCTCGAGTTCGGACAGATGTTCCGCCGCTTCGGCAGCCGGGTCACCATTGTGGAAATGGGATCGGCAGTGATCGGGCGTGAGGATCCGGACATCTCGGCCGCGATTCTCGACGTGCTGACCGGCGAAGGCATCGACGTCCGGTTGAATGCTGAATGCGTCGTGGTTTCAGGGACCGAGGGGCACGTCACCGCGGCGCTGGAGTGCGCGGAAGGCGAGCCGGCAGTCACGGGCACGCACCTGCTGATGGCGACCGGACGCCGGCCGAACACCGATGACCTCGGTCTCGAGGCGGCCGGGATTCGCACCGACGATCACGGCTACATCGAGGTGGACGATCAGCTGCGCACCAGCGTCGAGGGCGTCTGGGCGCTCGGCGACTGCAACGGCAAGGGTGCGTTCACTCATACGTCCTACAACGACTACGAGATCGTCGCCGCCAACCTGCTCGACGGCGGATCGCGTCGCGTGACGGATCGGATCGTCGCCTACGGTCTCTACGTGGACCCGCCACTCGGACGCGCCGGGCTCACCGAGGCCGAGGTGCGGAAACGGGGCCGTCCGGCGCTCGTCGGCAAGCGGCCGATGACCCGTGTGGGCCGCGCCGTCGAGAAGGGAGAGTCGAAAGGGTTGATGAAGATCGTCGTCGATGAGGAGAGCCGCGAGATCCTCGGCGCCGCGGTGCTCGGTCCTGGCGGCGACGAAGCCATTCACTGTGTGCTGGACACGATGTACGCCAAGGCTCCATACGACCTGTTGACGCACGCGGTCCACATTCACCCGACCGTCGCCGAACTGCTGCCGACGATCGCCGGCGAGCTCGAGCCGGTCAAGTGATCCGGCGCGGATAGAATGACCGCTATGCGCTTCGCGACGTGCAACGAGCAGTTCGAGGGCTGGACGTTCGATCGGGTCTGCCGGTTCGTGCGCGAGGTCGGCTACGACGGACTCGAGGTCGCCCCGTTCACGCTCGCCGACCGCGTCACCGACGTGTCTCCCGCGCAGCGCCGCGATCTCGCCGATCAAGCGGCGGCGAGCGGCATCGAGATCCTCGGCCTCCACTGGCTGCTCGCGAAAACCGACGGGCTGCATCTCACCTCGCCAGACCGGGATGTCCGCCGCCGGACATCCGAGTATCTCGTCGCGCTCGCCCAGGCGTGTCACGATCTCGGGGGTGATGTCATGGTCTTCGGCTCGCCGAAGCAACGCTCACTCCTGCCCGGCGTGTCGCTCGATCGCGCCTACGAGCTCGCCGCGGACACCTGCGCGGCGGTGGCGCCGTCGCTCGCGCATCTCGGCGTCACCCTGTGCATGGAGCCGCTGTCAGCGAACGAGACCGACTTCGTCAACACGTGCGACGATGCGCTGCGGCTGGTCGGCATGGTGGCGCATCCCAACTTCGTGCTGCACCTGGACGTGAAGGCGATGTGCAGCGAAGCGACGGCGCCCGTGGAGTTGATCCGGCAGCATGGGGGCGAGGCGGGGCACTTCCACGCCAACGACGCGAACCGCCGCGGGCCGGGCTTCGGCGACGTCGACTTCGTGCCGATCTTCGAGGCGCTGCGGGAATCGGGCTACGACCGGTGGGTCTCGGTCGAGGTCTTCGACTACACGCCGGATCCCGAGACGATCGCGCGTCGCAGCCTGGAGTACATGCGTGACTGCCTGGCCCAGGCCGACGAGCGCCGAGGCGGCGGCTCCAGCTAGCCTTCCGGCAGCGGCTGCCCTTTCGTTTCGGGCGCCCAGATCAGTGCCACGACCCCGATCAGGTAGACACAGGCCATGGCAATCGCCGCCTCACGGAACGACATGCGGGTGGAGAGATAGCCGAACAGGATCGGCGCCGGCGCCGCCAGATAGCGCACCGTGTTGTAGCAGAAGCCCACGCCGGTGCCGCGCAGCCGGGTCGGAAAGAGCTCGGGGAAATAGATCGAGTATCCCGCGAAGAGTCCGAGCTGCGCGAACCCCATCATCGGCAGCATCCAGTACGCGTCACTCGCCGACTGTAACGAGGCGAACACGAACATCGTCACGCCCATGCTGAGGAGCAGGGCGATGAGGAACGCGAGCCGCCGGCTGAGGAACGAGGCGATGAGCGTGAAGGTCATCATCCCGAAGAACGAGCCGACGTCCTGAAGCGCGGTGCCGAGCGCCCGCACCCGGTCGACGACCGACTGGGTCTCGCCGCGGAGTGCCGTGGAAATCAGTTCCGGCGAAAAGAAGCCGATGCCCCACAGGCCGATCATCCCGGAGACTCCGAGCAGCAGCCCGATGATCGTGTTGTGGCGCCAGCGCGGGTGGCGAAACAGTTCCAGCGGCGAGCCGATGGTCTTGCCGCTGCCCCGCCCGGCGGCCGCGTCGGCGCGGGCGCGCAGCCACGAGTCCGGCTCCTTGAGCACGAACATGATCGGCACGATCAGGATCGAGGGGACGATCCCGACGAAGAACAGCACCCGCCAGCCGCTGTAGCCCGCGGCGAACGCGGCCGCCCCAGGCGGGATCATCAGGCTGGCCAGCGAGCCCATGATGTTGCCCAAGGCGGACAGCGCCTGCAGTGACCCGAGCGCAACCGCGCGGAACTGGCCGGGCACGCTCTCCGCCACCAGGGTGGTCGCGGCGCCGAACATGCCGCCGACGCCGAGGCCGACCAGAAATCGGTAGAGGGTGAAATCGACCCATGTGGTCGCCAGGCCCGACAGACCGGTGAAGCCGGAGTAGACGAGCAGCGTGATGACCATCGTCTTCACGCGCCCCAGCCTGTCGCTCATCATCCCGAAGATGATGCCGCCCGTCGCCCACCCGAGGATCATCGAGGTGGTGGCGTAGCCGCCGACGGTCTTGAGCTGCGCCGCGGCTTGCGGATCAGTGCCGAGCAGCTCGCGCAGCGCCGGCTCGCGCGCGAGGATGAAGATCCGCTGATCCATGCAGTCGAACAGCCAGCCGCACGATGCGATCACGACCACGAGCCAGTGGTACGGCGTGACGCCGGCGAACAGACCGCGATTGGACATCTCGACGGGCGCAGTAGGCTGATGCACGCGAACCCTTCGTGAATGGACGAGCGCCGACAGGCGCGTGCCGCATCTTACTCCGAGGCCCGTGCCGCGAGGCCGGCTGGTCAGCGCGGCGCGGCGACCAGGTCGCGCAGATTTCTCCCGCAGATGAGGCTGGCGTCGAGGCGGTTGCCGTCGTTTCCGCGCCAGTGCGTTTCGAGGCTGATCGCACCGGCATAGCCGTCGCGGGCCAGTGCCCCGATCTGCCCCGACCAGTCGATGGCCATCTCGCCGAGCGGACCCCACGCCGGGGTGTGGCCGTTTACCATGCAGTCCTTGGCGTGGACGTGGATCACGCGTCCGGGCGGGAGGGCCGCGTACCCGTCAGGGAACGGCTCCTCTCCCAGGATGGACGCGTTGGCAGGGTCCCAGATCAAGCCGACCCCGGGGTGCTGAACCGCCGCCAGCATGCGGGCCGCCTCCGCACCCGTGCCGACGTTGCACGCATGCTCGTTCTCGAGGCCGATGGTGACGCCGTGCCCGTGCGCTCGTTCGGCGAGGCCGCGCAACTCGGCGGCGATGGTCTCGGTCAGCGCCGCGGGATCGACCGTCCGCCACCCGGAAAAGACTCTGATCAGCGGGGCACCTACGCGTGCTGCGACCTCGAGTGCGCGGGTCGCGAGCCGCGGCTGATCCTCGTAGGTGTACGCCGAGCCGAACACGTCCTGCTGGAATCGGGCGTCGATCGGCGGCCCATTCGGCAGGACACACTTCAGCACGGGTGAGGCAATGCCGAGCACGCGCATGCCGCGCGCTTCGACGGCGGCCCGGGCGCGATCCAACTCCGTATCCGTGAGGTCGACGACATTGCGTCCGTACACCAGGCGCAGCTCCGCGCCGGTCATGCCCACCGACAGCATCGCGTCCAGCGCGGCGTCGAGATCGTCTGTCGAGAATTCGTCGGTAATCGCCGCAATCGGGAAGCGCAAGGGTGGCATCCTGGCAAGGATACCCCTGGTAGCGCGGAATCGCGTGCTAAGCTCGGCGACTCGTCTCGGCTGAGCGCGCTCACTGCCCAGCGGGTGTTCGGATCGGAGGACGCGATCGGGCGGACCCTGCTGATCGAGCGGCAGGGCGCGACGCCGGAGGTCGCGACCGTTGTCGGCGTGGCGGTCTCGACGGACGCGGCAGATGCTGGCGGAGCCGAGTCCGCTGATCTATCTGCCGTTCGGACCGCACGACGGTGACGACACGGTCGGGATCAGCATGCGCTCGCGCCTCAGCGACGATGCCGCCGTCCGTGCCACACGGGAAGCGCACAAGTGGCTCCGGACCTCGCGCCCGAGGCGTCCGGCCCCCGTTACGAATGACGCGAGGTCAGGACGGCTTCACGCCGGCCGCCTGGAGGTAGCCGGTCATGACGCGGGCGTAGTGCGGAAATGCGACCTCCGGCTCCTCGATCTCGGGGTGCCACTTCTTCTCCCACTCGAAGCAGTAGTATCCGGAATAGCCGTGGCCGGCGAGGACCCGCACCTGCTCCTGCATCGGCACCTCCCCTGTCCCGGTCAGTACGTAGCGGCGATCGGTGCCCGCGGGAACCGAATCCTTCAGATGGCAGTGCTTTACCCAGGCGCCGAGCGCTTGCCATGTTGCGGCGGGCTGCTCATGCCCGGCAACGAAGGTGTGATGCGCGTCCCACAGAATAGCGAAGGCGCCGGAGTCCACTGCCTGGTGGATGGCGACCACGTCAGGGGCGTGCGTGAAGTCGCCGTGCGTTTCCATGATCACCGTGACGCCAGCGGTGGCGGCATGGGCTGACAGCGTCTTGAATCCCTCGGCGACGCGCGCGAATACCGCGTCGCGCGGCTCGTCCGGAGGAATCTGGTCGCCAAAGACCCGGACGTACTTCACGCCCATCGTGTGCGCCAGGTCGATGAAGCGCCGTCCCTCGTCGAGCGCCGCCTGCCGCGCCGCTCCCGTCTGGTGCATCGCGGCCGAAGCGCCCAGGTCCGAGATGGTGACGCCGATGGCGGCCAGGTCCGCGCGCGTGCCGGCCCACCGGGTGCCGGTGAGCTCCGGCACCTTCGTGAGGTCCATCTCGCCGGCCACCCCTCGCAGTTCGAGCGCGGCATAGCCGAGCGTGTCCGCCTGCTGGAGGATCGTCTGCCAGCTCCATCCCGGGCACCCGAGCGTCGAAAACGCCAGTGGATACCGGGCGCGAGCCCGGCTACGCAGGAGGCCCGGGGCGGCGGCTGCTGCCAGCGCGGTGGTCATGAAGGTGCGACGATCTGTGCGCATAGCCTGCTGTGGGGACTGCCTCTCGCGGCGTGCGGAAGGCCACTCAAAGGAAACGCCCGGCCCGGGTGCATGACCCGGGGGCCGGGCGTTTCGTGTTTCGCGTGTTGCCACGCACCCTGGCAGGAGCCAGGCTACAAACGTGCTTCCGTCTCGCGTGCGCAACGCGGGTCGTCGATCAGGCCGGACTGCGATGACCGATGATCTGGTCCCCAGCCTCAGTGCTCGAACCGCGGTGCGCCTCGTGAACCCGGTGGCGTGTCCATGGGACCTCCACGTCGGAATGGCGTGACAGCCATCAGAGATACGCCTCATTCGGGTTCGTGTCAAGCACCTCTATTACGGCTTGATGATCATGAACGTCACAGCCGCGGGAAGCATGGAGAGCGCCATGCCGCCAGCGGATGGCACATCGATCACACGCGCCGGAACCCAGTCAACGCCTCCGCTCCAAAGGCGCAACAGTATGTTGCGGAATTCCCCGAGGTGCTGCCGCCTGAAGTCGGAGTGGTAGCCTGTGACGCATCGAAACTGTTGTCCCTGCCCCGCTCCGTGACACGCGGCCGGTGGTCTCTCCGGACGCTACTACGTCAAGGCGTTCCCGGTTCGAGGGTCGGCCGCGTCTGTCCGCGCGAGGAACACGCGGTCGTCGCGTCTTGCTCGTCGTCCTCGCACTGAACATCCTGATCGGCGACCTCGCGGGAGCGGCCCCGGTCGTCGATCGCGTTCCGGTCACGCGCTGGCCTGACCGCGTCGCCGAGGATCTCGTCCGAACCTACCGGAGCGGCAAGACCGACGAGGCAATCGCCGCGCTGATTCAGCGTCTGACGGACGAACAGGGTGACAATCGAGGGGACGCGGTCGAACGCATGGTGCTGTGGGTCCGCGACGCCGGTCAGCAGACGCGCACCCGGATCCGCTCGTGGCGCGGCGAGCTCGAGGCGCTGCTGCTGCTCACGACCGACGCCCTGATCGAGACCTGGCCGGAGCGCTCGCTGTTCGCGCCGGAAAAGAACAACCTGTGGCGCCCGCTCGAGACGCTGTACGACACGCTGAAGGGGCTCGATCAGACATCACCGTTCCTGCGCCAGTGGTATCTGATCTGGGAGGCGTTCCGGCAATCGAACATCCTGGACGGCTGGCGCGGCTGGCCGACGTACTTCAACGACGCGCTCAACGCATTTCCCAGGGACTCGCAGGTGCTGCTGGCGGCGGGAGCACGCCAGGAGCTCGAATGGTGGATCCGGACCAACCCGCGCCGAACACTGTCCGACATCCCCGCGACGCGTCCGGCCGATCTCCATGCCGCACTGATCGCCAGCCGCAACTACCTTCGTCGCAGCCTCGAGGCGAATCCGGCTGAATCGGAAGCCGCGCTGCGGCTGACCCGCGTCCTGATTGAGCTCGACGACCTCGATGCGGCGCGGCAGGTGCTGGCCGCACGCACCTGGAGCCGCGGCGAGCCGGCATTCGAGTACCTGGCCCACCTGTTCGAAGGAGAACTGGCCGAGCGGCACGGTGACTGGTCGTCGGCGATCGCCGCCTACGATCGCGCGATCGTGCTCGTGCCGACCCCGCAATCCGCGCTGGTGGGCAAGGCGCACGCTCTGCATGCCGCCGATCGCCGCGCCGACGCGCTCCAGGCCGCGACGCAGGCGCTCAGCGGGCCGGACCAGCCGCCGGACCCCTGGTGGGTCTACTCGCTCGGGCAGTCATGGCGTTTGACTCCCTACCTGCGCGCGGCGCGAGCCTGGATCGCCCGATGATCCGCGTCCTCGTCATGACGCTGGCGCTCGTCGGATTCGGGTTGCCGGTCGCGACGCAATTCCGGAGCAGCGTCGCTGGAGTGCGCGTCGACGTGCTGGTCACGGATGGACGCCGGCCGGTAACCGGCCTCACCGCGCAGCATTTCGAAATCCGGGACAACGGCGTCCGCCAGGACATCGTGGACGTGCAGTACGAGACGCTGCCGCTGAACGTCGTGTGCGTCCTCGACCTCAGTGGCAGCGTCGCCGGCCCGCCGCTCGAGCACCTGAAGCAGGCCTACACGTCCGTCATCGATGCGTTGGCGGGCGGCGACCGCGGCGCGCTGGTGACCTTCGCCACCAAAGCCACACTGCACTCAGCCTTGACCGACGACCGCGCCCGGCTGCGTACGCTCGCGGATCGCCTGGGCTCCGAGGGCGCCACCTCGCTGTACGACGCGGTGTTCACTGCGCTGGCATTGCGTGAAGCCGATCAAGGGCGCACGCTGCTGCTGCTTCTCAGCGATGGCCGTGATACCTCCAGCTGGCTGACGGCGCGCAAAGTCGTCGACGCCGCTCGCCGCACCGACGTCGTGGTCTATCCCGTGACCGTCACCGCGGCGCCCCCCGTCCGCAGCCCCGGCCGCGTGGCTTTCACGCCACCCGACGAAGTCGCCGCCAATCAGTTCCTGGGTGCACTGGCGGATGAGACCGGTGGCCGGGTCGTCTCCGCCGATCGCGAATCCAGGTTGCCGGCGACGCTCCTGGCCATCGTGAAAGAGTTCCGCGAGCGCTACGTTGTCAGCTACACGCCAACCGGCGTCGCCGCCGGCGGGTGGCACGCGATTGACGTGCGTGTAAAGGGACGGAACCTCACGGTCAGGGCTCGACGAGGATACGGCGCGAATTAGCAGGATCGTTGGCCGGCGTCGAGCCGGTGAGCGCGACCGCCGGCTCAACACGCGGCCGCAGCGGCGCGAGCGTGACCGATGCGGACCTGTTAGAGTTTCGCAGAACATGGCCCGCAACGTCGCGGGCGAAGGCCCGGGGCCCGCGGCGGCGCCCGATTGCTGGAGGTAGCAATGGCCATCAGGCCGAGCGAGGCGAGCGTGGCGCGGATCACGACCTTCATCGCCAAGTATTGCGAGAAGAGCGGCACGACGACCCATCCGGATCCGGCGATCACCGAGGCGGTCGCGCTCGGTCTTGCGGGACATCTCGACACGCTCGGCAAGCCGCTCTGCCCCTGCCGGTTCTATCCGAGCAAGCAGGAGGAGATCACCCACCGCACGTGGATCTGCGCCTGCGACGACATGCAGATCTACAAGTATTGCCACTGCCTGCTGTTCGTGAACGCCGAGGGGCTGCCGATCACCGAGTACCTGCCCGAGGGGCACGACGGTCGCGTCGCATACGGGCTCGTGAAGGACCCGACGCCCGACAAAGGGCGGCCGCTGCGTCACAAGTCGGAAGAGCGGGAAGAGGAGCGGCGCCAGCGGCGATCCTGACGGTTCCGACGCCACTGTACGCGAGAACTCAGTGTCGCTGTTCGGTGCCGTGGCGCTCCGGCGCTCCCGCCACATCCGTCCACAGGTTGACGACATGGCGGAAGCGATCGGCGGAGGCCAGGTCGGGCACCAGCGCCACGATTCGCGTTCCGTCGCCTTAGATCGCAAACACGCTCGGTCCGGCGTGGTCGATCAGGCGCGGAGCGGACCAGACCCGCGGTGCACCGTGGACGAACATCCCCTTCCTGACTTGGCCGCGGAGTTGCCTTGCCTCAAGCTGAGGAGCAAGGTCGTCACCTGTCGCCTCCGCTCCTCCCGTCCTCGAGCGTCGACCGGGCTCGTTGCGGTCAGCATTCTAGTCCTGCAGGGCGTCGAAAAAACTTCTAGGTCCATGCCAGATCCGTCCGGCTTTTTCCGCCTTTCTGGATGCATTCGCCGGCCGGGGGCGTCGCCACCGACCGCCACGAGCACGCACACCGTGTATCTACACAAGGAGCCACCAGCATGACTGCCCGACGACCCTATCTGCGTTTCCTGCCTGCGCTCACCCGTGTGCTGGGCATCGTCTTTATCGGGGCCACCATCGCTCCGATAGCCGAGGCGGCGCTGCCCTCTGGCAATCCGGTCCAGCAATGGAACCAAATTGCCGAGGATACGGTGGTAGCTTCCGGGGCCTTCCAGAATGAAGGGCTGATCTACATGGCGTACGCCGCGGCCGCGGTCTACGACGCGGTGACGGCGATCGAGGGAGGATACGAGCCTTACGCCATCAGAGTCCCCGCTTCGCCAAGCGCCTCGGCGGCCGCGGCGGTCGTCGAAGCGGCTTACACAGTCCTGCGCTACCACTTCCCTGCCCAGGCTGCCTCCCTGGACGCCCGGCACACCGAGGCGCTCGCACTCATCACGGACGGGCCGGCCAGCATCGCCGCCGGCCGGGAGGTGGGCGTGGCCGCCGCGAACGCGATCATCGAATTGCGGAGCGGCGACGGCCGCCTGACGCCCATCGGCGTGACCTCTCCCGTCGACGCGCACCAGCCGGGACCGGGGGTGTGGCGGCGAACGCCTGCGCCGATGGCTCCATTCGCGCCCCCGCAAACGCCGTGGGTAGGGGACGTGCAGCCGTTCGTCCTGCGCGAGCCGGGTCAGTTCCATCCCGCCCCGCCGCCGCCCCTCCAGAGTCAGCGCTGGGTGGAGCAGTTCGACGAGGTCCGGGCCTACGGTTCGGCGACGAGTGGCATCCGCAGCGCCGAGCAGACGGCCATCGCAAGGTTCTGGACGGCGAACGTCATCAGGCAATACAACCGTCTGGGGCGGGAGGTCGCCTCGGCGCACGCACTGACTCTGGTGGACACCGCTCGCCTCCTTGCCATGATCAACGTCGTCGGCGCCGACGCGCAGATCGCGGTAATGCACTGGAAGTACACCTTCCTGTTCTGGCGGCCGGTCACGGCAATCGATCCATCGGCGGTCGTCGCCGACGGCTTCGGGCCGGTGCCTGGTTTTGACGATGGGAACAGGAGGACGGTGGAGGAACCGAACTGGCGTCCGCTCATCGCAACGCCGAATCACCCTGAATACCCTGGCGCCCACGGCTCAATCACGGCCGCGGTCTCGGAGGTGCTGTCGGAGGTGCTCCAGACGGACGCGATCGACGTCGACGTGCATGGCTTCGATCCGTCCGGGCCGATGGGAAACCTGAACGCGACGCGCCACTTCGAGACGGTCGCCGATCTGCGCGACGAGATCGTCAATGCCCGGTTGTGGGCTGGCCTGCACTATCGAGGCTCGAGCGAGGCAGGCGTGGATCTCGGTCGACAGGTGGCACATTACGCCCTGAATCACGCGTTCCGGCCGGAGCGATAGCCTCCACACGTGGATGCTGCGGGAGCGCTCCCAACGGGGCCGCCCGCAGCATCGCCCTCACGTTCGGACAACCGCGCTGGGATCCGAACGTCCGGCTGTTCTAAAATCCGCTGCCTGACCGTGGCGGCGGACCCATGAGCACACCCAACTCCGGAAACCATCGCCTTGCGGCGAGATTGCGCACCACCGCGCGGCTAGCGGTGTTGATGATGGTTCCGCTCGTCATGTACTTCACCACGCGTGGCACATGGGACCCGCGCGAGCAGAACCTTGATGCCGCGTGGAGCGCCGGGTTCTTTGCTTCACAGGCGGAATCGATGCTCCACGGGCGGCTCGACGTGCCGCCGGACACGATCATCGGCGAGTGCTTCGAGCGGGATGGCCGCTGTTACGGCTACTTCGGCGTGACACCCAGCTTTGTCCGGCTTCCGCTGCTCGGGGTCCTCCGCTACCTCCGCTCGGCACTGACCCCGATGTTTCTCGCGCTCGCGATCCTGCTCGCGTATTGGGCGGCGCTGCAGATGATCCAGCGATCGCTTCGCGAGTCTCCGCAGGCGGGGCAGTCGCCGCGTCTGGCGCTCGGGTATCTCGTTCTCGCCGCCGCCGCCCTGGGTCCGGGTGGGTCCCTCATCTTCGTGACCCGGCCCGCCGTGTACGAAGAAGCCATCGCGTGGGGTGTGGCGTTCGTCCTGTTGTCGTTGAACCACGTCTGGGCGTGGCATTCGGGCGAGCGCCGCAGTCTCGTGCCGGCCGTGATCTTTGGCGTGGCCGCCGCCAATGCCAGGCCTACCGCCTCCATCGTCTGTGCCGTGCTCGGTCTGACGGTCGCGGCCATCTCGTATCGGACGCGCAAGCGGCCCGCCGATCCGATGATCGCCAGGTCCCGACTCGGAACACGTGGCGTGCTGATCGCCGCTCTGTGTCTCAGCCTCGCGCCCGGACTCACGGCGGCCGCCGTCTTCTGGCTGAAGCTCCGATCGCCGATGCCGAGCCCGCTGCTGAATCAACAAGTCGCGCAGGCCCCGCACTGGCAGGCGGTTCGGGAACGCAATGGGGGCAGGACGGCCGGGCTGCTGTTTGCGCCGACCGAGTTGGTCGCCTACTTCAGGCCGGACGCGGTGGTCGGTCGCCGTGAATGGCCGTACTTCGACTTCAGGTTTCCGGATGCGTCGATCCTCTGGGTTCCTCCGCTGCCAGCAGGCGGCGCCTACGTCGAGCGGGTCAGCAGCCTGACGACGACGATGCCGTTGCCGTGGATGGTGAATCTGCTGGTGGCGGGCTGGCTGGCAGTTCACGCCTGGAGGTTCGCCCGGAACGTCAGAGGTGAATCCTCCTCGATCTCCGTCGACTTCTGGCTGCTCCAAGCCGGCCTGCTCGTGAGCGCGGCGTCGATGCCCGTGCTGATCGTGACGACGCATGGCATCACCAATCGCTACCTGAGTGATTTTTTCGCGATTAGTGCCGCGGGGGTCGCGCTCGGACCTTGGGTCGTGCTCCCTTACTTCGCGCGGCACCCTCGCCTGGCGGCGGCGGCGGGACTCATGGCCCTGCTGCTGGTCATCTGGTCCGTCGTCCTGACCTTCTCGCTCAACACCCGCCTCGTGTTTTAGTCCCCCTTCACGATCTTTCCTTCAGGCGTGACCTCCACCTCACCCCGCGAGAACTCCGCCTCGTACACGTACTTCGGCACCGGCAAGGTCGAGATTCGCGCCTTCCCGCCCTCCTTCACGATTTCCGCACGCATCTCTGATCGCTCGAGCTGTTTGATGGCCTTGCCCTTGCCGGCAGCACGGATGGCCGCCGCGGCCGCCTCGGGCAGGTCCTTCATGTCGATGATCGTCGCGATGTCGAGCACGGTGCCGTCTTCCGCGATGTCCATCTCGCCCTGCCCGGCCTTGAACTCGATGTCGTACACGACGATGCCGTGTTCCTTATCGACGTCCAGCTTGTCGATCTCGGCGCCGGGGCGGTTCTGTTGAATGGCCTTGGTGACCGCCGCGGGAAGGAACTTCCTGCCCTGGTGTGCGCTCTGGCCCTGTGCCGCTATCCCGATCGCCGACGCGGCAAGCGCAGTCGTGATCGGGATGGTAAGCAGCACGTGCGAAAGTCCGGTCATCGTGTACTCCTGTGTAACCCGCAGCCCCGCGCATGGCCCGGAGAATAGATCGAGATGGGCGCCGCCGCCCTCTGCGTTTCGTTGGGTGGACACGACGCGGCCACCCTGAGCGCTCCGGGACCGTCTGCCGCCGCCCTGCTCAGAAACGAAGGATCAGGCCGAGCGAGGCCCGCGCGAAATCAAGGTTCCGGGGCCGGTCGAGCACGTCGGTCAGGTCCAAATGGAGATCGCCGAACGTGCGGAAGTAGCGAAGGTCGGCACGCAGGCCCACATGCGTCCCGAAGAAGAACATCGCGCCGCCGCCAAAGTCCCAGCCCAGGTTGTTGACGTCGCGGCTGAGTGCGTTGCCGAACGCGTCGACCTGGGATCGAATCAGCCCGAGGCCGACCAGGGCGTAGGGGCGAAATCCGACGCCATGCTGCCCGCCGATCGGAATGCCGACCAGCAGATTGCCAGTCGCGGTCAGGACGCTGCTGCCGCCGAGGTCGGTCCTGCCGAAGAAATCCGGGCTATGCGCGACATCAGCCTCGAGGCCGAGCACGCCATTGCCCATGTAGGCGAAGCTGCCTCCCCACGCGACGCGCTTGGCGTCGATGGCCGCCGAGAGCTGACGGCCCGACCCGCCGCCGAAGTTCACGCCGATGAACGGGATGAACAGCCCGTCGGCGTGCGCGATCGCGGGTACCGCGATTCCGATCAGCAGGCTCAGTGCGAGTGTTCGTCTGAGAGACATGCCCATTCCTCCCCCGAGCCGGACTGAGACCCGGTACGCACGTCAGTTATACCGGTCCCCACGAGTCTTGTCGCGTGCCGGCCGACCAGCTGATCAGTCCCGCTCGGCGGATCGCGTCGCATGTTCCAATGGATCATGCCACCGGTACTTCGCGCCGTCCTCGTGCCTCTGTTGCTATGCGCTGTGACGGCCTGTCACCCTCGCGTGTCGCCGAGGACCCTGCCGCCCCCGCCATCCGCACCGGACGCGCCCGTCGTCATCGTCACCGGCAATCCCGAGTCCGCCGACGGCGCGACGTGGACGATGAGCGGAACGCTCGAGGGCACGCGCGTCGAGCTCCAGGGCATTCTCTTGAAGCCGCGCGGCCGGGGACCATTCCCGGCCGTCGTCCTCAGCCATGGCGCGGGTGGTAACGCTCAGACGTATGGGCGCGCGCTCGGGACAGTGATGCGAAAGTGGGGGCTGGTCTGCATCGCGACCAACTACACCCACGGTTTGGGCGTGCCACTTGGGACGCCGGGACTGCGGATCGATCAGGGCGCGAGTCCGGAGAACGCGTTTCGCGCGCACGCCGCGGTCACCGTCCTGGCGCGCCTCGGCTACGTCGATGTCCGGCGCGTCGCCGCCCACGGGCACAGCATGGGCGCCTTCGTCACGACGGAGTTCGTGGCCACCTATCCGGGCGAGATTCGCGTCGCGTCACACACGGCCGGGGGCGTGCTGGACGGGTTCCCCGATCGTGGCGTCCCGATCCCGAGCGTGGCGGAGGGCCGGCGCATCGAAACCCCTTATCAATGGCACCATGGCCTCAGGGACTTGGCCGTGCCGTTCCTCCTTGACAAGCGCTTCGACTCGGTCCTGACGGCGCCGCATGAGGGCTACATCTATCCCCGTCTTGGTCACGCGGAGGTCGCCGAAGACGCCAAGGTCTTGAAACGCATCAGGACCTGGTACGCCACACATGGCCTGTTCTGATCGTCCGCTGTCCGGGCATGCTGCACGGTCGCTCGAATCGCTTCCGGAGGGCACGCCGGACCCAGCCGAATCCAGGTATCACGCTGCGCCGCGTCTGCCGGTGCGTCGCAGACGGAGTCGAGCCAATACTTTGTGTGGATCGACGGACGGGTGTAACCGACGCGATGCGGGCAGTTGCAGGACAACCAGGAAGCCGACTGCGAGCACCCCGAGACCGGCGGAGTGGATCCGAATCGCTCGAAGGATCTCGCACGAGAGGAACACATACACCGAGAAGCGGGCCCGCTCGTGCCGTCGCAGCATCAGCACGCCGACGATTGGGGCGATGAGGAAGTAGACGAATCCGTCCCACGGCCTGACACTGCCGAAATTCAGCCACCGGGTGTGCAGCAGCAACGCGACCGCGTGAATCAGGGGGCTGGCGAGCAGCGCCAGCGTCAAGATCCACAGAATGAATGGGCGGCCTGGCTGCCTCTCGGCTGCCTCAACCGACCCGCTCGTTGGATCCGGCGCGTTGGCCCGCGCTATGCCGCCCTGCCCTGTGTCCATGCGTCGATCCTACTTCGCTCCGCGCGTGGCCGCGGACGACTCTGCCGCGCTGCGCTCGTACTGCCACGGCGCGCCCCGCCAGAGGGAAGCGGAACACGCGAGCGAAACATCCTGTTGTGCGATTGACGGTCCACGCCACGGCCGATAGATGCTTCTTCGTGTCAGTAACCCGAGCATCTCGCGATACCATCGGCTGCCCGCCCGGGCCCTGAACCCGAGCGCTGCTCGGCGGCGTTAGGCCGTCGAGACAACACAGGAGGGCTGATGCGACTCCACTTCTCTCGCGCCTATCTGTCGGCGGCCTACGCGGCATTGTTCGTCTGTGTGCTCGCGAGTTCGGTATTCGCTCAAGCGCCGGATCCGCACCTCGGTGTCTGGAAGCTCAATTTGGCGAAATCGAAGTATGACCCTGGCCCCGCTCCCAAGAGCGCCACATCGACATGGGAGGTGGTCGCGGCGGGCACGAAGGTCAGCACAGATGGTATCGCCGCCGATGGGACGCCGAGACGTTGGGAATCCATTACCAAGTACGACGGCAAAGACTCCCCGATCACCGGCGCGAACCCGGAGGGCGATACCGTCGCCCGAACGCGCGTAGATGAAAGAACCGTCCGCAGCGTTACCAAGAAGGGCGGGAAGGTCACTATCACCCAGACGTCTGTGGTTTCGCCTGACGGGAAGACACGCACCGTCACCACGACAGGCGTGAATGCGGCGGGCCAGAAGGTCAACAACATCGCCGTGTACGAGAGGCAGTAGCCGGCGCACTCGCGACGGGTGCCGGGAGCGCGTGCAATGAATCCCGGCACCAGCCTTCA
>CAWFMC010000006.1:0-364881 GCA_963816725.1 uncultured Acidobacteriota bacterium
ATGGACGACTGAGCGGCCGGGCACCTCTTGACTCAGAAGCACGCATATCCCTTTACGCAGATTGCCACGGCCGACCTATGAGGCGCATCGCAGATCGTCGGTGACTTCTTCAATAGGCGCTTGGTTGAGCGGCACACGGCCGTACCAAGTCCCAAAGAAGCCTGGCCGGTTGTCGCCCCCAACCATTTGGAGGATTCCTACACTCTTGTTGTAGGAAAATGAAGATACAGATGAACGCATATATTTATGCAGGAAGAAGAGATAGGAAAGCCCGTTTCACCTTCACCCTTCACTCTCTTTGAAACGCTCTTCTGGTGAGCCAAAGATGCGCGGCGCCGTTTTCTGGGGAAACGGCGCCGCAAGGTAGACTCGTCCCGTGTCGCGGACCCGTCTGCTCCAGACGCTGGACTCGTTGGCGCTCGGCGGATTGCTAGCCGGAATCCTGATCCTCCTTGCAGGTGGGCTTTCAGTCCGCTTCAACGACGTCCGTTTGACCGCGCGAACGCCGCACCGGGCCTTCATCGTATTCGCGGCCATCCTGCTGGTCCGTCTGGCCGTTGACCGCCGGACCGGGCCGTGGGGCGCACGCCAGGGCTGGTGGCGCCGTGCACGCCACGGGTTCGACGACCCACTCGCTGACGCAGTTACTCCCTTGCCACGCGGCGCCGCGCTCGCGCGACGCGTCAACGCTGCTGTAGGCATCATCGTGCTCAGCGGAGTCCTGTTTCACGGGCAACTAACGAGGATGGACTCCGTGCCCGACCTCGGGGATCCGCTTTTCTCCATCTGGCGACTTGGGTGGGTGTATCACCAGCTGCAGGGAGCCTCCGGCGCCCTCTTCGACGCGAACATCTTCTACCCGGCACGGCACACGCTGGCGTACTCCGATTCGATGCTCGTCCCGGCGCTCACGGCGATGCCGTTCTTCGCGGCCGGCGTCCACCCCGTCGTGACCTACAACATCGTGCTGCTCCTGAGCTTCGTGGCGTCAGCCTTTGCGCTCTACCTGCTGGTCGAGCGCCTGACGGGATCCGCCGCCTCAGCATTCGTCGCCGCGCTCATCTTCGAGTTCTACCCGTATCGGTTCGAGCACTATGCCCACCTGGAGTTGCTGGCGACGTACTTCATGCCGCTGTCGCTGTTGGCACTGCACAACTTCCTGTCGAGCGGAAGAACCCGCGACGCGGTGAGCGCTGCGGTGCTCGCCGCTGGCCAACTGTACTGCTCGATGTACTACGCAGTCTTCTTCCTCTGGTACGCGGCCACGGTCGCGGTGATTCTCTGCGCAGGCAGTCGGACAATCCTCCGTCGACTTGTGTGGCCGACGGCGCTCGCAGCGACGGTGGCGGCGGTGCTCGCCTTGCCGCTGTATCGAAGCTATCGAGCGGCGGAGCTGGGCGATCGAGAACGGCATGAAGTTGCGCCGTACAGCGCCGCGGCCCGGGACTACCTGCAGCCACCCGAACGCAGTGCGCTGTGGGGCCACCTGCGGCGATCCGGATCACCCGATGAACGTGCGTTGTTTCCAGGCCTGATGCCGTTGATTCTGGCGGCGGTCGCGCTGGTACCCCCGATCGGCAGGACGCGCGTCGCGTATGCAGCCGCGCTGCTCGTCGCGGTCGAACTCTCGCGAGGCTTGCACGGCCTGGCCTATCCCGTCCTTTATGATTGGCTGCCGTTCGTACGCGGCCTGCGCTCGCCGGCCCGAGCCGGCATGTTCGTCGGCATGACGCTGGCGATCCTCGCGGGTTTCGGCGTCCGCCGCCTCCTGGCCACCACATCCCCATCCAGGGCGAGAGCGATCCTCGTCGGGCTGGTCGCCGCCGTTGCTCTCGATCTGCGCCCAGCGTTGCCGCTCGAACGAGTGTGGCCGGCACCTCCGCCAATCTACGGCTCCCTTGCGGGGGCGTCCGGTGTCGTGCTCGCCGAGTTTCCGATGAGTGGAGACGCTCGTGCCGGAATCTCCGACACGGTCCACATGTACTTTTCCCTATGGCACTGGAGCAGCCTGATCAACGGATACAGCGGTCACCTCCCAAAGGGCTATACCGAGTTCCAGGAGGAAATGAAGCGGTTCCCCGACAGGCGGACAGTCGACCTGCTGAAAGCGCGCGGCGCGACGCATGTGAGCGTGACGTGCGCACTCTTCAAATCCGCATGTGACTCGCTGCTGAAACGAATCGATGCAGTATCGGACCTCCGGCTTGTGAGCTCGGGGACCTGGCAAGGCGCCCCAAGCCGACTGTACGCGGTCGAGCCGGCGGCGCGATAACACGTCGACATCAGACGTGCGCATCTCGCGCAGGAGGACTCGAACCTCCAACCCTCCGGTTTCTGGAGAGAGCGCTCCCGGAGATCGACCGCGTCTGACAGAGAGCGACGAAGGTGATGAGAATGAATGAGTTGCGGGCATGGCAAGGATCGCGATCCACCATCGTCGATCTCGATGTCTCGCCGTAGATCGTGACCTTTTAATAGGGTTACGTCACAACGGCGTCACACCTCATCCGTTGTGTCATTCCGTCGCTTGGGCGCCGATCCAGGGTCCCACTCCGTGACGCGCGCGGCGTCCCGGATATCGGGGGCAATGCGATATACTCACGTATATGGCTTTTCCCCGGGGAGGCTCGCCATGCCGCGCACTGCTAAAGTCTTCATGACCAACCGGAGCCAGGCCGTTCGGTTGCCGAAGGAATTCCAGTTCTCAACCGACGAAGTCTTCATCCGCAAAGAGGGTGAGGACGTGATCCTTTCGCCGCGTCCGCGCGACTGGGGCCCCTACCTCACGCACGCACCGGCCGCGTCGAGTGGCTTCATGGAGAACGTTGACGATCTGCCGGCGCAGGAGCGCGAGCCCTGATGGCGCTGTACATGTTGGACACCGACACCTGCTCCTACATCATGAAGCGCTCGAGCGCACCACTGGTGCGTCGGCTGCAGGCGGTGCCGGTCGCGGACGTCTGCATGTCGATCATCACCAAATCTGAGCTGCTGTACGGCGTGGCGGTGTCGCCGCGCGGGAAGCACGATGCGGCCGCACTCGCGGCCTTTCTGCCGTACGTCGAGGTCCGCGATCTCACAGACGAAGCCGCCCAACACTATGCCGACATTCGCGCGGACCTGAAGAAGCGCGGTGCCCTCATCGGGGCCAACGACCTCTTCATTGCCGCGCATGCCCGCAGTTCGGGGCTGACACTCGTGACGAACAACACCGCGGAGTTCAGCCGCGTAACGGATCTCTCGATCGAGAACTGGACGGTCGATCAGGAAGGCTGAATCCGGGCGCCATCGGGATCGAAGAGCGCCCTTCGACTCGTGACACCCGACACGATTCTGCGGTGGTACCGGAGGCTCGTCGCCCAGAAATATGACGGTTCGCACGAGCGACGCCCGGTCGCCCGTCTACCAGGCGAGACATCGCGGCGCTTGTGGTACGCCTGGCGAACGAGAACCCGACGTGGGGCTATACGAGGATCCGCGGAAATCTGAAGAACCTCGGCCACGAGGTCGCCCGGAACACGGTCAGGGCGATCCTCACGGACCACGGCATCGCACCTGCACCAGAGCGCGGCACGAACACGCCGTGGAAGACGTTTCTGGCTGCTCATTGGGACGGTCTGGCCGCAGCCGACTCGTTCACGGTGGAGGTGCTGACCCTCGGCGGCCTGGTTCGTCGGGTGCCTGCTCACGTTCTATTATCGTGACGCCGCGTAGAGGCACGGCTCGAGTTTTCGCACACCACGGGTACGCGGGCCGAGTTGAAACGGGCAAGTGGAGCGTCGCCGGTCCGGCGATCGGCGGCGCGTAGCCGCCACGTCCCGCCTTCCCCCGACAACGGTTCAGAGCAAAGTTTTACAGACAGCGTTGAGGAGACGAATCGAACCGTCTCAACGTTCGGTCTGAAACGGTCTCCGGGGTTTGGAGTTTGGGCTGCCCAGAATTCCACGCCGAATGGCTCAATGAGCTCGGCGCGCTCCAACATCTCGGGCGGCGTATAGCGGTCAGATCTGACACCGGATCAGCTGGATGCCTGCGTACCAAGGGGTGTATGCGGGTGTTCTCAGGATTGCACAGAGCGGATGTTCGATATTGCCGTACAGTTCGGCTGTCGCGGGCGATGCTCTGAGTGTAGGATTGCCGGGCTGACGCATCCTGCGTGATTCAACGCTCCCGTGTCTGGCCAGAACCATCGAGTCGGGGTGGTTCGATGGTGTGAGGTCTGGCGCGCAAGGGTTGCGGCAACGTTACGCCCACAGTCGGCATGGATTCGGCGTGGCACATCAGCCCTGCGCACCACGGCTGAACGCATGAGTTCATACGGCGAAGTGCGTGGATTGCCCATCACATGCGTCGGCTGGCTTTTCGGCGGAGGTGAATCGAGACGTAGCGGCGCCATCCAGCGGAGGACTGAGTCATGACGCACACTCACTTGCGTTCCAGTGTCTGGCTGCCCCTGTTCCTGATCCTGTTGCTCGCGCCCACCGCGGCGTTGGCGCAGTTCAGCGGCGCAATTCAGGGCACCGTGACCGACGGTCAGAAAGCCGTCCTTGCCGACGCCATCGTCACGGTGACGAACGTGCAAAGCGGGGTTGCCCGACAAGCAACAACCACCAGCGAAGGCGTGTATCGCATGACGAGCCTGGCGCCAGGCTCCTATCGCATCGAGGTCGTCAAACCTGGCTTCAACCAGGCGCTGCGCGAGGCGGTGACCGTCGGCGTCACGGAAACCATTCGCGTCGACTTCGCCCTCGAGGTGTCGGGCGTGACGGAGAGCGTCACGGTCACCACACAGGCACCCGTGGTGGAAACGGAACAGGGCCGCGTATCCGGCCGCGTGGATCGGCTCCAGTTACAGGAGATGCCGCTCAGCGGCAGAAACCTGTACAACCTGATCGCGTTGCAGCCCGGCGTGACCGGCAAGGGTGTGTCGGCGTCGATCAGCGGTGGCGGCGGCGCGGACGATTCGTTCGCGGGCGAGTCGGCGCCGCGCATCAACGCGAGCGGCCAGCGCGACGAGGCGAACTCGTACAGCGTCGACGACACCAGCACGAACGGCGTCGCGCGCGGCGGCATCACCAACCTGACGCCCAACACCGAGTCGGTCGAAGAGGTGCGCGTCGTCTCGAACAACTTCTCGGCCGTCGACGGGCGCAGCCCCGGCGCGCAGGTACAGGTCATCACCAAGGCGGGGACCAACCAATTTCGCGGCAGCGGCTCGTATTACTACCAGAGCGACGCGCTCACGGCGAAGAACAGATTCGAGTCGTCCGTGCCACAGTTCGACAAGAACCAGTTTGGCTACAGCTTCGGCGGGCCGATCCAGCGCAACGCGCTGTTCTTCTTCACGTCGTACGAAGGACTGCGGCAGGACGGTGCGCGCGGCCAGAACTACACCGTCGAAACACCCGAGTTCCGCAACTTCGTGCTGCAGCGCAGCCCGAATAGCATCGCGGCGCGGCTGCTGCGCGACTTCGCGCCGGCCGTCGATCCCACGACCGGCTTCCGCGATCTCGGCAGTCCGGCGCCCGGCGTCAACACGATCGGACCACCCGACGGCATCATGGACGTCGGCACCGCGTTCTTCGTACCCGAGGGCTGGCGCGACGGCGATCAGTTCAACGCGCGCGCCGACTACGAGCTCCGGCCCGGCAAGGATCGTCTCTACGGAAACTTCTATCGTACGACGTTGTACGCGGTGACCGGGGGGATCAGACCGGAGTTCAACCGGCCGACCCCGAATACCACGCACTACTTCAACGTCAACTACACGAGGACGCTCAGCTCGTCGACGTTGAACGAAGTGCGCGGCGGTATGATGCGCCTGGTCGGCCTACCCGACGTGCCGAAGCACCTCGAGATTCCCGGCATCACCGTGCAGGGCGGCGTCAGCGGCTTCGGCCAGTCTGGCTATCCGAACGGCTGGTGGCAGACGAACTGGCAGTTCAAGGACATCTTCACTGTCACGAAGTCGAGCCATCTGATCAAGACCGGCGGCGAGCTGCGGCAGATGTACGGATCGGCGAGCAACACCACCAATTACATCCCCGCCTACACGTTCACCAACCTGCTCAACTTCGCCGACGACGAAGCGATCCAGATGCAGCGCTACGTCGATCCGCGGACCGGCGAGCCGGTGACCGCGTTCTCGGAGCTCACGCAGACCGAGTGGGCGGTCTTCATCGAAGACGACTGGAAGGTGTCGAACAACCTGACCGTCAATCTCGGCCTTCGCTACGAGAACTACGGCACGTTCAAGGACTCGGACGGCACCCTGCGCAACCTGGTGCTCAACCCGGGCACCTCAATCTTCGAGCGCATCGCCGACGCGCGGGTTGACTTCGTCGACGAGTTCTACCCGAGCGACAACAACAACTTCGGACCGCGGCTCGGGTTCGCCTGGGATCCGAAAGGTGACGGCAAGATGTCGGTGCGCGGCGGCTACGGCCTGGCCTACGACCGGTTGATGAACCTGCCGGCGGAGAACTATCGCCACAGTCCGCCGCTGCGCGGGTCGGTCAACCTCGGTCAGCAGTTTGGGACGACGTTCACCTATAGCCTGGGCGACGCGTCGAAGCCATATCTCGGGTATCCGGTCGATCCGGCGCTGCAGGCCGGCCTCGACAGCCGCAACGGATTAAGCGGCGCGCGAATTTCGCTGACGGTGGTCGATCCGGATCTGAAGAACCCGTTGACACACAACTGGTTCCTAGGCGTGCAGCGCGAGATCATGTGGGGGATGGTGGCTGAGGCCAACTATCTCGGCTCGGCCGGCCGCAATCTCTACAACGCCTACAACGTGAACCGGTTCGTCGGCGACCTGGCGACCGACAACGTCTTTACGGGTTTCAATCCCAGCTTCGCCGCGATCACGATGGTCCGCTCGAACTCGCGCGCGAACTACCAGGGCGGCACCGCGACCCTGCGGCGGACCTTCCGCAACGGATACATGTTCCAGGGCTCGTACACGTTCGGCAAGGCGATGAATGACGCGGACATCGCCGTCGGCTCGACCGCGTTCCAGGACGCCGCCGACATCGGCGCCGACTACGCGATCGCCGGCTACGACGTACGGCACAAGGTGGCACTCGCCGGCGTGTGGGAAATCCCCTTCCTCAAGACCGCGACCGGAATCAAGAAGACGTTACTCGGCGGCTGGCAGCTCGCCGGGTCGGCGATCTTCCAGTCGGGGAATCCGATCAACGTGACCAACAGCGCGACCTTCCCGAACGGCGACTACAACGCCGACAGCAGCGGCGGCGATCGGCCGAACACACCGACCGGGAGCGTCAAGACTAGCGGGTGGAGCGTCGACGAGTACCTGGCCGGGATCTTCCGCGTCAATGATTTCCCGGTACCAGCTCGCGGAACGAACGGCAACCTGGTACGCAACGCCTATCGCGGTCCCGGATACGCGGACGTGAGCCTGTCGCTCTCCAAGCGCTTCCAGACGACGGCGAAGTTGAACACCGAGTTCCGCCTCGACGCGTTCAATGCGCTCAATCGCGTCAACCTCGACAACCCGAACATGGACCTGAGCAGCGCGAACTTCGGCAAATCGACGGCGCAGTTGAACACGCGCGCGATTCAGCTCGGGGTCAGAGTTCGGTTCTAACCCGCCACGTCGAAGGGCGGACGATCGGACGGCGGAATTCTGGAGACTGACTCACCGGGATTCCAGCGGCGACTGTCGTCCGCGGGCGAGCGATCTTGGTGGCCCAGTGTGCTGCCGCATAGGGTAGCTGTTTCGTGATCATGTGGCAGCGGTCGACGAGGCGATCGATAAGCGCGCAACGATCCCAAGGCCGTGGCCGCGGCGTGGCCGCACCTGGGGAGTGACGGCCGTTACCTCCGCTTCGCGGCGCGGCTGGCGCTCGAGACGGTGGCGGCGGACAGCTGGCAGGCGCGCGCGGTGGCCGAGCCGGACACGGCGACGGCGCTCGGCGCGCTGCTCGCGTTGGCGGCTGCCGGGGGGCGCCACGGCCAACGACGCGCTGTTCGCCGCGCTCGACCGGTTCCCGCTCGCGACGTCGTCGTGTCGATGCTCGTCGTCGTGTCGCCCTCATTGGCGTCCTGCACGGTGATGCCGACCATCGCGCCAGTCTCCAGATCCACCGCATGCTCGGCCTTACGCGCCAAGTGCGTGCGCCCATCCTTCATCTTTGGTGATCTTCGCGTCGGGATCGTGCGGATGCGTCCAGTCGCCGTTCGAGCCCTTCTTCCGCTGCCGATCCATCCGCGCCCGGTCGGCGTGCGTGGGCGTCTCAATGCCCGAGACCTGCGCGAGCGTCGTGAGGAAGTCTCGATAGCTCTCTTCCGGTGTCGCGCCGCACGACGCTCCGTAGAGCCGCATTCGCTTCGAGCGTCGTCGCGTCAATGCCGACCGACGTGCCCTTCACCAAGCCCGCATCTCCCAACCGCTGGAGCATCCAGGTGAAGACGGCCTCGTGCGTCTCGAGATCGATCAGGCGACGGCGTGCGGGAAATCGTCGAATGATCCGGCGGCGCCTCCGGCCACACCAAGGAATCGGCCGCCCGCCAGGCGCTCGCGCGCTCGGCGTCCAACCCCTCGAAGTAGCCGATCAGCGGCAACTGAAAATAGTGCCCGGGTGGCAGCCCTGGCCGACCGTCGTCCGCATAGAAGCGCTCGCACAGTCCCTCGACGTATCCGTTGAAGCCATCGTCTCAACAACGCGCGGGTGTTCCGAGAGAACATGCGTGAATTCGGCTTCAGCGCGCCGGCCCGGGATAGATCAGCCAGATGCTGCCCGACGTCTCCGTTTGGTTGAAGACGAACGAGTTGCTGACAATCGCGGTGCCGTAGGGCGTCGAGCCCCACTGTCGCCGAGGATCGTGCAGGTGCTGCACGAGAAATGGCTCCCGTAGTGTCCAATAACTAGATCGAGGCGCCGACACCCGCCCTGACCGGCGCCGTTGCAGCCCGAATGGGCTCGACGCGAGCCGCCTGCGGCTCTGATACCCTGCGGCCGTGGTTCCACTGTGCCATCCGCTCCGGCTCCTTCTGGTCACGCTGGCCGGCTGGATCAACCAGCAACAGCGCGACGTCATCGACTATCTGCAAGAGGAGAATCGCGTTCTCCGCGAGCAGCTGGGACCGCGGCGGCTCCGGTTCACCGACGATCAGCGGATTCGCCTGGCCGCGAAGGCCCGCGTACTGGGCCGACGCGTGCTCGAGGAGCTGCGGTCCATCGTGACCCCGGACACCCTGCTGGCTTGGCATCGGACGCTGATCGCTCGGAAGTACGACGGCCACCAGCGCCGCGGTCGGGGGCGGCCACCGATCGCCGCGGAGATTCGTGAGTGGGTCGTCCGAATGGCGACGGAGAACCGCTCGTGGGGCTATACCCGGATCCAAGGGGCGCTCGCCAACCTCGATCACCAAGTGAGCCGAGGCACCATCGCCCGCATTCTGAAACGGCACGGGATCGAGCCGGCGCCTGAGCGACAGCGGCGGACGACCTGGCAGGAGTTCCTCCGCAGGCATCACGGCGTGCTCGCGGCTGCGGATTTCTTCTCGGTCGAAGTCTGGACCGCTGGTGGGCTGACGCGC
Organism: uncultured Acidobacteriota bacterium; assembly: GCA_963816725.1. GTDB lineage: Bacteria > Acidobacteriota > Vicinamibacteria > Vicinamibacterales > 2-12-FULL-66-21 > CAVSUB01. The sequence goes on from CAWFMC010000006.1 coordinate 9,569, forward strand.
TTCGCGGTCTTGTTCGTGATTGACCTGGCCACGCGACGGGTGGAGATCGCCGGCATCGTCCGCGAGCCGGACAGCGCCTGGGTGGTCCAGTGCGGTCGCCAGCTCACCGATCCAGATGCAGGCTGCCTCCGCGGGAAGCGGTTCCTCCTCCATGACCGCGACCCGCGGTTCACTGACGCGTTTGCGGACACGTTGTCAGCGGCCGGCGTCGAAACCGTCCGCCTGCCGCCCCGTTCGCCCAATCTCAATGCCTACGCGGAACGCTTCGTGCGGACGACCAAGGAATCCTGTCTCGATCAGCTGATCCTCGTGGGCGAACGCTCGCTCCGGAACGTCGTTCACGAATTCGTCGAGCACTATCATCACGAACGCAACCATCAAGGCTTGAGCAACCGGCTGCTCTTCCCCGTCGAGAGGACGGCTCGCGGCGACGGGCGGATCGCGTGTCGGGCGCGGTTGGGCGGGCTCTTGAAGTACTACGACCGACTCGCCGCATAGAGCGGCGCCGAGTCCTCCGTAGCGTTGCAGCTGGCCTGCGCCAAACGGCACGCGTTCTCTGAAAGCCGTCCCTTGCACCGAGGTAATCGGCGATCCCTATCTCGAGAACGCGACGCCGAGACCAGAGGCCCACGTTCGGCAAGACGCCGGCCGCGCGCGAATCACAGGGCAGGCGTCGCTCAGATTGCTGGACCGACCACTGGCATCAGCTCGATCTCGGCACGGAATCGTCGATCCGATTGTCGGACACAACGGGGCGCTCGCCTATCGGTGACCTGACCGTGTACAGCCATATCGCCAGGTTGAAGGCAATGAGGGCGACCTGCGTGACGATTGAGAACGCGATCATCCAGGCGGGCGGACGCGAGGGAGCAAATCCCTCGAGCGTGACAGCCCACAACGTGAACAGTACGGCAATTGCCAGCAGCTGGACACGCGTTCGACGGTGCTGCGAGGCTACCAGAGCCACCAGCCATAGCGTGCCGACCTGCGCATATCCATCGCCAACGTACGGACTGCGAAGAGCGGCCAGATTCAAGAGAGACAACCACACGAGCGGTGACTCGAGAATTGAGCGCCCCGTGTTCCTTTCGCGAATCGCGATTCGGATGAGCAGCACGACGACGAGGACCATTAGCACGGCACCGTACGCCGACGCCACGACGGTGCCCGTCTCGTGCCCCATGCCGCCAAACCCGAGCAGCCTCATCTTGGCGACCAGCGCATAGACGCCGTAATTCGTGGGAATCCACTGCGGCTTGTCGTTGAAGCTGAACGCGGCGCCGCTCGCGATCGCCGGGATCTGGTACGAGAGAAAATCGTCAAACGGTTTGCGCCCGAACACCATCAGCGTCAGCGCGACGAACACCAGCGCCAGGCAACGGTCAGCGCAAGGGCCCGCCAGCGACGCCGCGCAATAAGGACGGCCAGGAGCACACTGGGGAATAGCTTGCCGAGCGTAGCGAACGCAAGCAGCACGCCTCCGACGACGTTGCGCCGCCGCGCGAACGCAGCCATCGCGATCACACTCATCGCCATAACCCCGGTCTGGAAGTTGCCGTATTGGAGCCCCACCAATGTCGGCGGAGCCAGCCAGACAGCGGGCAGCCACGCGAGTCCTCGCGTCGGGAGGTCGCGGTTCGGCCAGCCGAGCGAGATGAGGAATGCGATCCACAAGAGGAACGCCTGTAGCGCGAACCATGGCCCCCGAATCCGAAACAAATCATGCTCTAAAGGCCGGCCCATCGCGTACGGCAGCAGGAGAAAGGGCGGCGGGTATTCGTACTCATCCACGTGGACGACGGCAACGCGCGGCACCGCGCCACCGTCAAACAATCCACGCATGCGAGCGTCGTCGTAGGTCTCGGCTACTCCGTTGCGGCGCACGACATACTTGGGTCCACCGTCTGGCATCTTGTAGTTGATGTCATCGTAGACGTTCTCGCGGCCATCCAAGGCGAGACGTGTCGCCTCCGTGTAGCCGGAAAGGCACTCATGAACGGTGACGAAGCCGTTTGGGAGCGCTGTGGAGAGCAGTCGTGTGGCGTCGGCCATATACCACGACACGCGAACGTTCTGCGCGAGCGCAAGCGTTGCAAGAAGTATCCATCCCGCGAAGCCGGTCCTCGACATTTCGAGGTTCGCCCCATGCCCGCGCATGGCCCACCCTATTCCCACCACAAGAACTGCAACGGCTGTCGCAATGGCCGCGAAGGCCGGTAAGCCCGCGCCATAGATCGCTGCGGCTGCGGGAGGCGCGAGCAGGGCGGCGGCAACGACTTGGACCGCGGACGCTCGTACGATCATCGGACACCTCCGTAGGGCTTATTCTGATACCACACCGAGGAGGACGGCCGACAATAGCCCACCCGGCTCAGGCCACGATCCGAACATCGGCGACCCGCCTCATCCCTTGGTCGATTTCGTTCCAACCGGCGAGAAATTTGGCTCACCACTTCTCGGCCTTCGACCTCGGCGTCGTGTAGTCGGATTCAGCCTTCGACAGGACCTCCAACAATGGAAGCGAAAGTCGGTTCAGACGGACTGTTACAGCTGAATCAATAGTAATGCGGTGCGCGAGGTTCGAAACCCCCAACGAATCGGTTTAGGGTCGTCGTCGTTCCGTGCGATGTACGTCGGATCCTCCGGGCAAGATGGACCGGGCAAGCGACGCTCGACCGCAAGGCGGTGAAACACCGGTCACATCCTCGGTCAGAACGAGGATTCTGAAGGCGAGCGTCAGGCGACGGCTGTCAACATTTCGCAAGCTCCGTCCGGGCCTTGGCCGCGAACCGCGCAGCGGATCCCAAATTAGTCCCGTTCTGAGCCCGTACCTGTCCGACGAGGCGCGTCTTTATGCAGCGCTCTGGAAGGGATGGCCTTTCACGGCCGCAATCTGTCGTAGTCCGACGCAGCCCAAATCTGTCGGGCGATCATCTCGTAACCCGCGTCGGTAGGATGGCCGTCCTGTAACGGAGTGCAGACGAACGTCAGGGCGCATATCGTCGCAGGCTGGGGGCCGTCGTTGAAGGGGCCAACGACATCCGCCACTCGCACCGAGGATGAGGCCGCCGTGGAGATAATCGCTGAATTGAAGGCCTGTGTGAGCTGCAGGAAGCGTGCGTCAGACAGAAACGCTACGTCGTAGTTCGTGAACGTGATGATCTCTGCGGCGGGTGCGGCCGCCCTGAGCTGGCTCAGGATGTAATGCACATTGGTCGCGAGCGTGTCCAAGATCGCCGGTCCGCTCGCAAAGTAGCAGGACACGTCATCGCCGCACAAGGTGCTCAAGTCATTGCGATCGTTCACGCCGATGTTGATCGTGATCGGACTGACTTGTCCGCGATGGGCGCGGAGAAATGCGAGTGCAGCCGACAGCTGCGAGCCATCGTAGGGATCGTGCAGCGGGAAACCAGCGGCCGTGTAGAAGCACCCGCCGTGGATGAATGTCGCGCTGGTTTCGCCGGGGCATCCGTAATTCAGCGTCGCGATACCAGGACGGATCTCCCGAAGCATGCCAGAAAGATCATCGACGTAGCCGGTGGAAAACGTCGAAGCCGGCACGGATGGGAAGTTCGCGTTGAACTTGACAAACTGAAAACCAAAGGCCACAGAATCGCCTAGCGCGAGATAGTACCGCTGGGGCGGGTCGAAGCGAGTGGCCGCCTGGCCGGCGATCTTTCCAGTGGAGATCGAGAGTGCCAGAAGCACCATCGCCGAACGAAGAACTGCAGTGCGTCCGTTCATGGCTCCCTCCTGCAAAATGACGCGCGAGACGCCTCGTTGTCGACGTCGGGACGATGTCAGCGACGGATTCGATTGTGAGTCACCAGATTGCAGACACTCACATTCGCGGCTGTGCCGCGACAGCGGGCGTGTCGCGTCTGGTGACGATGGCGATCACAGAAGGCGCAGAAACGCGATGATGTCCTTGATGTCCTGCTCGGTCAGGAGAATATTTGAATCGGTGAGCGGAAAGCCTGAGTTTGAGGTGAACATGAACGCGTACTGTTCCAGGACCGCCTCGAGGTCCTTTGCCGAGTTGTCATGGAAGTACGGCGCCGTAAACCTCACGCCGCGGAGCTGCGGCGTCTTGAACATGTTCGCGAAGAACCCGGGATGGAGGATGCAGGACTCCTTGGGCGGAAGGAATTGCGCCAGCATCGGGATGTTGTAGACGTCGGTCATCATGATTCCGGGATCCGGTGACTCCACCACGATGGTGTTGTTGCACGGATCGGTGACCGCGAACGTGCGGACCGGGTTGTTCATGAGGTTGCGCGAGCTCACCCCGATGTCGAACGCGCGCCAGCCAGGCGGCGCCCCCGTGGGCACCGTGGTGAACTCATTTGCCGTGTTCAGCATCGGCCCGCTGTGACACAGGGCGCACACCCCTTTCTTGCTCGGCGGGTCCCATGGCGCATCGACGAAGAACTCCCGCCCGCGCCGCTCGGACGCGGTGTGCCCCTGGGGCAAGTCGGGAGCCGGGCCCCCCTCCGCGAACGCCTTCAGCGCCTTGCTCGAAAAGAAGCGGTTGTCCGTTCGCTGAAAGTTCCCGATGGCCTGGAGCTGCTGCGCCGTCGGTGAGATGGTCGCCTGTGCGTGCCGACTGATGGCACCCGACGCCTGATTCTCCAGGTCCGGGTCCCGCATGTCGTACATCAACGCCGGATCGAGGGCCGGCGTGTTGACCGTGCTCGGAACCCCGCGGGCAAGGACGACGGAGGTGGCTGACGGGTCATCGACGAGAGTCACGCCGTTCGGCAGGTCGCGTTCGATCAGGATCGTCGCGTGAGCCGTAATCCGGCTGGTGCCGCTGATGAAGTCGTCGAGCCCATCGTGACTGAAGAGCGGATCCGACGGATTCTGCGACAGGCGCTCGATCACTTCTGCCGGGTCGATGGTGCCGTCGTCCCCAGAATGGCAGGTGCGGCACGTCCGGCCGTTGCCGCCGAAGGTCTCATGGTCGAAGAGGCGCTGACCCTGGCCCAGCTCAGCGGCTGAGACGAGCAGAGGAGATACCCGAATCCCACCCGGACTCGTCCACGCCAGCCAGGTGGCGGCCGTCACGGCGGCGATCCCGCAGAGGGCCGCGATTGTCCTCGCGGTCATGCGCCTGGTCGCGGCCTGCAGATGATTTGTGCGGTCCATGTCGCCTCCTGATCCTGAGGCGCGTAACGTACCAGGCGCGCGCCGCGAAGTCGCAAGCCTGCGGCAGGAAAACGGCAGGATCCGGGCAGGGCCGGCCTCCCGCGCGGAGCGTACAATGGGTGCCGTTTCTCGGCTTGTGGCGCTGATGTCCTTGTCCGTCGGAGATCGCATTGGCCGTTACGAGATCCTGGCGCCAGTCGGCGCGGGAAGCATGGGCGAGGTCTACTGCGCCCGGGACTCGCAACTCGAGCGGTCGGTGGCGGTCAAGATCCTGACGTCGTCGCGACACGGGACGGCGCGGCAGCTGGAACGATTTCAGCGGGAAGCGCGAGCGGTCGCCCGGATCACCCACCCGCACATCTGCACCATTCACGACGTCGGCGAAGTCAACGGCGTGCCGTTTCTCGTGATGGAGCTGCTCGAGGGAGAGACGCTCGCCGAACGTCTCGAGAGCGGTCCGGTTCCCGTCGATCGTGCAGTGGCGCTCGCCGCTGACATCGCCGACGCTCTCGACGCCGCCCACACGAAAGGCGTGGTGCATCGCGATCTCAAGCCGAGCAACGTGATGCTCGCCGGCGGCGGAGTGAAACTGCTCGATTTCGGGCTCGCACAACTGCGGGACCTCGAGCAGGGGGAGACCGTCGGGCGATCGACGAACAGCCTCGAACTGACCGAGTACGGGACGGTGCTCGGCACCGTTCCGTATATGGCGCCGGAGCAGGTGGAAGGCCTCGACTCCGATGCGCGCACGGACATCTTTGCACTGGGGGTGATTCTGTACGAGATGTGCGCCGGACGGCCGCCCTTCGCCGGGCGCAGTCGCGCGAGCCTCATGGCGGCCATCCTGACCCACGCTCCGCAGCCGCTGCCGTCGCTTCGCGACGGAGCTCCTGCCAGCCTCGATCGCATCGTCCAGAAGTGCCTCGCGAAGGATCCGAACGACCGCTGGCAGAACGCCGCGGACCTTGCCGCCGCGCTGCGCTGGAGCAGAGGTGACAGCGACGGACGCGGGAGGCAATCGTACGAGGCCATGAAGCGGCTGACCTCAAACCGCACGGCGGCGTCGCGACTGGCCATCAGTGCCGCCACTGGCGCCGTCGTCTTGTGGATGCTGATGGCAGGCGGCGGCGTCGGTCGAACACCCGCGGCGGCACCCCAGTTCGTTCCGATCACGTTCAGGAATGGCACGGTCTCCGCGGCACGATTCGCACCGGACGGAGAAACCGTCATCTACAGCGCCGCGTGGAACGGCCGCCCCTACGCGTTGTTCATGACCCGGCGCGGCAGTCCTGAATCGCGTCCGCTCAACATCACTGACGCCAGGCTGCTCGGCGTGTCATCGAGCGGCGAGTTGATCTTTCTCCGCGGACGTCATGACGCCGTGCGGTCGTTCTTGCCCGCACGTGACGGGACCCTTGCCAGGGTTGCACTGACCGGAGGCGAGCCTCGCGAGATGCTCGATGACGTCATTGCGGCCGACTGGCGGCCGGGCAGCGACGAGCTCGCCGTTATTCGGCGTGACCGGCTCGAGTTTCCTCTCGGCCACACCATTCACGGGCAGCACCAGTTCAAGTCTGTGCGGATCGCGCCGGACGGCCAGAGACTCGCGCTCGTCGACGGGTCGTCGATCGTCGTGCTCGATCGCTCCGGGGTGAAGTCGACGCTGTCCTCCGGATGGGGAGACAAGATCGCCCTTGCGTGGTCCCCGTCCGGTGATGAGGTGTGGTTCACGGCCAATCGCCACCGCAACGATACGTCCCTATGGACGTTGCGCGCCGTCTCGCTGAGCGGCAAGGAGCGCGTGCTGTCTTCCTCAGTGGGGACCGGGCTGTCGATCCTCGACGTCTTTCACGATGGGCGTGCCCTGATCGCGACTGATGTCGCAAGGATGGGGTGCGTCTGTGTCCCACCAGGGGAAGTTCAACCGAGAGAGCTCTCATGGCTCGATGGGTCAGCGCCAGAGGCGCTGTCGCGTGATGGCGGCTCCGTTCTGTTCAGCGAAGTGCTCAGAGGTGCCGGGACGAAGGGTTCGATCTACCTGCGCAAGACCGACGGTGCGGACGCCATCCGACTGGGCGATGGATTTGGCGAAGATCTCTCGCCGGACGGAAAGTGGGTTCTCGCAACCCCGGTCGGTACCCGTCAGCACTGGATCCTCATGCCGACCGGGCCGGGATCGGCCACCACGCTGCCGCCGGGCCCGCTGGTGGCCCGTGGGGAAGCCAATTTTCTCCCCAACGGACGACAGGTCGTGTTCTCCGGAAGGGAGAAGGACCGCCGTCGGAAGATCTATGTTCAGGACATCGACGGCGGATCAATTCGCGCCATCTCTCCCGAGGACGTCGGCACGCAAGGACTGGCGACTCCTGACAGCCGCTATGTGGTCGGCAGAACCGCGCACCAGGTGGTCAAGTTCGCCGTCGACGGCAGCGCGCCGATCCCGTTGGCCTCTCTGGATCCGGATGACGAGCCGCTGCAATGGAGCCCTGATGGATCGGTCCTGTTTGTCCGGCGGGCCGGTGCGTGGCCGGCAACAGTAGACCGTGTGAACACGGCGACGGGTGATCGCCAGTGGTGGAAAACGATCGAGCCGGCGGATCCGGCTGGCATCGAGGCGGTCATACGAATTCTGGTCACCCCGGACGGCACGTCCTACTGCCACGATTACGTGCGGATCCTCTCGGAGCTGTTCGTGGTCGAGGGATTGAAGTGACGGCGGTCGCGTTCGGCAGCTTCGTGCTCGATCCCGAGACCCGCGAACTGCGACGCGGCAGCGAATCCGTCCCCCTCTCGCCAAAGGCCTATCAGCTGCTCGAAGCGCTCGTCGTCGACAGGCCCAAAGCGCTGTCGAAATCCGCGCTGCAGGAACGGCTGTGGCCCGACACCTTTGTGCTCGACAAGAACCTCGTGAATCTTGTGGCCGAGATCCGGCAAGCGCTCGGCGACAACGCGACTCACCCGCAGTTCGTCCGTACGGTGCCGAAGTTCGGCTATGCGTTCCGGCATTCGACATCGCCGGCATCTGCCGCCGGCGCGCCGATGTCCCCAGCCAGCGCACGCTTCCGGCTCGCGTGGCCCGGAGGACGCGCCACGCTGACCGATGGGGAGTACGTGCTGGGCCGGAATCCCGATCTCGAGCTGTTCCTGGACGCGCACGATGTCTCGAGACGGCACGCGCGGATCACAATCGTGGGTAACGACGCCAGCATCGAGGATCTCGAGAGCAAACACGGCACGTTCGTGTCGGATCGACGCGTCACCTCGGCTACTCCACTCGTCGACGGTACGTCGATTCGTTTAGGCTCGGTCCGGCTGAGGTTCACCAAGGTTCGGAACTGGGGCTCGACGCAATCAGAGGGCGCTTCCGAACGTTGACCGCCGTTGCGTTCCAGTCGAGGGGACACTTACTTGCAGTGCGATCCGTGGCGGCTGTCCCCGCCGTCGAGTCCTGGTTACCGGCGGTGCCTCATACTCGCAGGCGCCACTATCCACACGTCATTCCGTCGCGTCGCTGTTACGCCTGCGGGTTCCGACAATTCTGACCACCTCCTTTCCGGAAATTCTGGCCACCTGCCGGTAGCCCGACTGGGCCAGACAATCGACGGAGATTCCATCTCCGGCGAGGGAAAGGATGATCGAGATGCTCAAGCGACACGAGGTGCAGGTGCTTCGGCGGGCGGGGCACACGTGGAAGCAGATCGCCGCCCTGAGCGGCGTGTCCGTGCGGACCGTGCGGCGCATCGCCGCGGAAAGCGCGATCACGACGATCGATAACACGGCGGAGCGGGCGCGCCGGGAGGTCGGGCGCCCCTCGAGGGCGGAGGCGTATCGCGCGGTGCTCGTGCAGGCGCTGACCGAGGAGCCCACGGTCCGGACGGTGGAATTGCTCCATCGGGCACGGCAGGCCGGGTACACCGGCGGGAAGAGCGCGGTCTATGCCCTGGCGCAGACACTGCGTACGCGCGTCGTGACGCCGCTGGTCCGATTCGAAGGGCTGCCGGGCGAATTCTCGCAGCACGATTTCGGCGAAGTGCGCGTGCGCTATCAGAACGAGACGGAGGAGATCGTGCACTTCTTTGCCTCGCGTCTGAAGTACTCCCGCTGGGCCGAGGTGACGGTGGTGCCCGACCAGCAGGTCGAGGCCTTGGTGCGCGCGTTGGTGGATCACGTCGCCGCCTTCGGCGGCATTCCGCTGGTGGCGGTCTTCGATCGGCCGAAGACGGTGGCGCTCAAGTGGGGTCGCGATGGCGTGGTCACCGAGTGGAATGCCACCTTTGCCGGCGTGGCGCTCGATCTCGGCCTCGGCGTGGAAGTGTGCTGGCCCTATCGACCGCAAGAGAAAGGGAGCGTCGAGAATCTGGTCGGCTGGGTGAAAGGCTCGTTCTTCAAGCAGCGGCGCTTCCTCGATCGGGCCGATCTGGAGCACCTGGCTCACCGAAGCGAATACCGTCCGGCCGTCACGCGCCACGGGCGTGCCGCCCGCGGAGCGGATCGTGGAGGAGCGGGCGCGGTTGCGGCCGTTACGGATCGCCCCGGCGGACCTCGCGCTGCGGATTCCGATCGGCGTCAGTCCGATGGGCGTGGTCATCCACGATGGGCATCCGTACTCGATGCCGCCCGAGGCCATCGGTCTGCCGGGGACGTTGTTTCTCTATCGCGCACGCGTCCGAATTGTCGCCGGTCGCTTCAGTGCCGACCATGCGCGGCAATTCGCGGCCGGCGACGGCTCGATCTTGCCCGAGCATCGCGCCCAGCGGGTCGCCGCGGTCTCAGGCAAGCGGGCGCGGCGATACCTCCAGCGGCAGCATTTGCTCGATCTCGGTCCCGCCGCCCTGGCCTACCTCACCGAGCTCACTCATCGGCGCCCCCAGATCTGGATTGGTGATGTCGAACGGCTGCACGGGCTGCTGCAGACGCACGGCGATGCGGCCCTGCGCCGGGCCTTCGAACGCGGCCTCGCCGAACAGGCCATTGGTGCCGAGTACATCGCGCATTATCTCGGCGACGTCAGCCCCAGTCTGCCGTTTGACCCGGGAGCAGACCGGCCGCCGACGCTCGCGGCCACGCAGCGGCCGCGCGGAGGGCGGGTCCAGGTCGCCGACGGCGCCCGCTGGGGCGGAGCGCAGCGGAGCACCTGGACGCGCCCGAGCCCGGCGGCACGATCGCGCCGCGTCGGAGGCCGATCATGATCGCGCCCGATCAGGACCTCGATGCGCTCTTCAAACGGCTGCATCTGGCCAATGCCCGGCGCGTCTGGCGCGACCTCGTGCAACGCGCCGAGCGCGACGCGTGGTCGTACCACGACTTTCTGACCCTGCTGATCACCGAGGAGATCGCGCATCGGCAGCAGACGCGGCTCGGGCGTTTAACGCGCCGCGCGCACTTTCCGTTTCTGAAGACGATCGACGATTTCAACTTCCTGCATCAATCGACCCTGCGGCTGCACATGCTCGGGTCCGCGCTCGCAGCCGACTTCGTCACCGACGGGCGATCGGTGATCTTTTCAGGCAAATCCGGGCGGGGAAAAACGCACCTGGCGGTCGCCATTGCGTATCGCGCCATTCAGAACGGCTTTGATGCGTTCTTCACGACCGCCGCCAGCCTGATCGATGATCTCTCCGCGGCCTTTCGTGAGGGGCAACTCGCCCAGGCGCTCCAGGCCTACACGCATCCAGCCGTCTTGGTGGTCGACGAGGTCGGGTATCTCACGCACGGCACCGACGCAGCGAACATGCTCTTTCACGTCGTCAACGAGCGGCATCGCCGTCGCCGTTCGATGATCTTCACGACCAACAAAGCGCTGAAGGCATGGGGCGGCGTGCTGCATGACGAGGATCTCGGGCAGGCGATCATCGATCGCGTCCTCGAGCGCGGCCGCCTCATACGCCTCGACGGCCCCTCCATCCGGACGCTCCATCTGAGGCTTGACGACGCGCTGAAGGACGAGTCAGATCAGGATGCCGAGGTGGCCAGAATTTCCGGAACCCACAACGCCGCCGCATTTTGCTGCTGTGCTTGCTCCGGTCCGTCCCGGCATCCGCAACCAGGTGATCGCCCGGCCGGGCGCAGCCCGCCCGACTCACGGAACCCTCTGCGTCCTATCGACCTGCCGTAACCACCCGTCCAGCTGGTTCCAACTCGCGAAACTGCGGCTCACCAGGCAGGCCCGTCGGGGACATCCGAGCTGTGCTCGGTGTCCACGCAGAAAACGATGGGCTCAGGGCACCGATACGTCTCGACATTCCGAAAACGTCAAGACGAGGTCGCGTACGAGGTTCAGGTGACAGTGGGCGTGCCCACGCCGGCTGCTCCGCGTTGACTGATACCACCTCGATTACGCATGGTTGGGCCGAGCAACTGCTGTTTGTGCCACCGGGCAGGGGTTACCCGTTCGCAACCTGCGCTGCCGGCGTTCCGCGCGGCGGGCGCAACACTTCGGAACGCGCTGAGGTCCTCGTCCAATGAATTTTCCCAACTAAACTGGATGCCGCGTGGAAAACCGACAACTAGGGGCACAGAACCCGGCGAGTCCGACTGAACGGCCCACGCCGTCGTCAGTGGAGGAGACGTTGAGCTGTGAGGCTCCGAAATGCACCCCCGAGAGCGCTGTACACGACAACGGCCCCTCTCGGGGCCGTGCCGCTAAGTGCTTATCCTGGAATGACTTAGTTGGTGGGCGCTAGTGGATTCGAACCACTGACCCCCGCCGTGTGAAGGCGGTGCTCTACCGCTGAGCCAAGCGCCCGACTGCCAAGGAACGGTCAGTGTACCCCACTCTGGCCCCCGGACGCTACGAACCGCCCTTCACCGTCTTGGCCTGCGCCTCCAGCAGCGCCAGCATCTTGGCGTAGCGCTGGTCCGCCTCGGCGAAGCCCTTCATGTACTCGTCCTCGGAGATCTTCGCCTTCTTCCAGTCGCCATCGAACTGGAGTTGCTTGGTGCCATTCTCGTAACTGTCCGCGCCGTTGTCGCCCGGCTTCGGCGCCAGGCCGTCAACGCCGGCATCGATCACGAACACCTTCGACCCGGCCACCGAGGCCGAGCTCAGGTCGATGTAGACGTCCCGATAGTTCTGTTCCTTGATCTTGGCGACCAGCAAGCGGCGGCGCCGCATATTTGGCCGATACCACTAGGAGCTGACTGCCCTGGAAATACAAGGCGGCGACGAATGCCTGCGGATCCGCCGGATCCGCGGCGGCGATCGCCTCGAGCTTCGAGGCATCGAGCGTTTGGGCCAGCTGCTTGGCCGCCTCCGCGGAGCGCGAGGCCTGGGCCGCAACAGGAAGGACGGTTGCCAACGAACACACAACCGCCAGGGAGACACATGTCCCACACCGGGTGAGTGACGTGCGCATGAGCACCTCGTTGAAGTGAGAGAGAGCTCGGTTGTAGCACCTTAGCTCGGCCGCGTCAATCAGGCGCGGACCCGAGCCGCACGGCGCGCCGCGCGGCGCCCGCCAGCGGGTTAACGCGTTCGTCAGATCGGAAGTGGCGGAACTGGCGATCAGAGAGACCGCGGACGGTGGAAGGGGGCGCTGGGAATGAGACGGTCTTACGACGTCAGCCGATGAACAGCGGATCCTCGTCTTCGGCGTGACGGCCCTGGCCGGGAGCCATGTCGCGGAAGCCGCGGAGCGCGCCGAGGCCGGCCCGGACCGCGGCGAGGATCGCCAGCCCCTCGCGCGCCGGGGTCATCACTGCCTGCTGGACGACCACCGAGGTCTCGTCGATGCGGCGCGTCAGCGTCGTCACCAGCACGTCGATCTTCTCGGCCTGCACCTTGGCGAGGCTCGCCGTCTTGTTCGCTTCGTCGGCCAGCGCGGAGACCTTCGCGATGAGCGGCTTCACATCGTCCTGCACGGACGTGAACGTCTTCTGCGCGTCACGTGCCAGGCGGCTGACCGCCAGCGCCGCCCCGATCTGCAGGACGGCCATCGCCAGCGTGGCGAGCGCGATGATCCCGAGGAACACCTCGCTCAGGTTCACAGGCGGTCCTCGGGCGACGCCGGAGTGGGCGCCGGCGCTGCCCCACTGCGCGCCTGCTCGTACGCTTCGCGCCCGCGTTCGACCGCGGTGCTCAGCGTTTCACGCTGGCGGTTGATGAACTCACGCCCCTGACGCGCCGCTTCGTTGGCCTTCTCGCGGCCATCACGCGCCTTTTCTGCGAGCAGCCGCCGCACTTCGTCGCCGGGGGCCGGCGCCATCAGCAACGCGACCGCCGCACCGGTCAGCGCACCCAGTACGAACGCCACGATGACGGTTGCCGCTCCGTTCCCGTCGTCCCTCATCGCTGCCTCCTCCCCCGTGCTCTAGAAGATGCTGACCCGGATGTTGAGGTATTTGCGCGGATCCTTGCGAATGTCTCCGATGAGCGCGCGCAACTCGCTCGAAGCGGCATTCATATTGTCATACAACTGCTTGTCGTGCAGCAGTTGACCAGCTGACCCCTGTCCCTTCTCGAGCGCCTCGCCCAGCCGGTCGACCCGAGCAGCAAACGAATTGAAGCGATCGTACAATTCCTTGTCCGTGATCAGCTTGCCCGCCGTGCCCTCGCCCCGATTCAGCTTTCCGGTGACCTGCTCCAGATTCCCGCTCGTCGCGGTCAACGACGTCGCCAACGCATCATCCTTGAGCAGGCGCCCGAGGCTGCCCTCGCCGGCGTTGATGCGATCGCTCATCTGCTGCAGGTTCCCGAGCGCGCCGTTCAACCGGTTGTAGGCCGCCGGGTCCTTGATCAGCAATCCCAGCGTGCCGTTGCCGTTGCTAAGCGTGCCCGCGACCTGCTGCGCCGAGACGACGAAAGCGTTGATCTCACGATACAGGTCGTCGTCCGTGAACAGCTTGCCGACCGTGCCCTTGCCGGCGCGCAGGTCGGCCAGCATCCCGTTGATCTGGCCCAGCGACTGGGTCGCGCTCTCCGCCACGTCCGACAGCTGGCCCGGCGTGCGACCGGCAAGGACGGTATCGTGATCCTTCAGCGGCGTGCCGGAGGTGGATGGGCTGATGTCGATCACCGGCTCGCCGAGCAGGCTCAGCGATCCGATCGAGGCCCGCGACTCGGTGGTGATCCGCGACTGCATGTCGTCGCGCACCTCCATCGCGATCTCGACTTCGGCGCCGACGAAGCGGACATCGGTCACCTTGCCGATTTCCACGCCGGCGACCCGCACCACGGCCCCGCTCTTCAATCCCTTGACGTCGGGAAACTTGGTGACCAGGTGATAGCGCTGCCACGAGAACCCGGCGGCGCCGCCGACAGCGAGGATGATCAACACAGCCAGCGCCAGGGCGGTGACCGCAACGATGCCAATCTTCAGTTCCGACCAGGCCAGTGAGCGCGTTCGAGGCATAAGGTGGGTGCTTTCGTCTACGAGAGAAACGCCTGGATGTACGGGTCCTTCGCGGCCGCCTCGCGCAGCTCCGAGGCATTGCCTTCGAAGCTGATGAGACCCTCCTTCAGCATGATGAACTCCGCTTCATCCGCCTTGCGGCCCTCGGCCTTCTCGAACACCAGCTCGTTCCCGTCACGGCGCGCGGTGTGCTCGGCCACGAAGAACGCGTCGCGCAGCTGGTGGGTGACGAGAATCGAGCTGACCCCTTCGAGGTCGCGCAGCTTGATGATCTCCTCGTCCACCGTGAGGGCGGTGATCGGATCGAGGCCGGTGGTCGGCTCGTCGTAGAGCAGAATGCGCGGCTTGGCGGCCATCGCCCGCGCGATCGCCACCCGCCGCCGCTGCCCGCCCGACAGCTCCGACGGCATCCGGTTGATGAACTCGCCGAGGCCGATGAAGCCGAGCGTTTCCTCGACCCGGGCATCCGCTTCGTCCAGCGGCCAGTGCAGCTCCTCGTACAGCTTGTAGCCGACGTTCTCGCGCACGGTCAGCGAGTCGAACAGCGCGCCTTCCTGGAACACCATGCCGAGGTCAGCCCGGACCGCCATCAACTGATCCTCCGACATGTTGTCGACCCGTTCACCGTTGACGAAGATCTCGCCCGCGTCGGGCTTGAGCAGGCCGAGCATCAGGCGCAGGATGGTCGACTTGCCGGCGCCGCTGGCGCCCAGGAAGATTTTCGTGTGGCCGGTCTGGAGCGTGAAGCTCACCTCGCGCAGGATCACCTTCTCGTCGAACGCCAGGTTGACCTTGTCGAACACGACGATCGGCCCGCCGTGGCCGAGCGCCTCGTCGAGCAGCGGATTGCGTTGCGTTTGATCGTGCACGGCCATCAATACATCAAGACGATGAGGACCTTGGTGACCAGGAAGTCGACGGCGATCACCGCCACCGAGCTCGCCACGACGGCGTTGGTGGTGGCGCGGCCGACACCCTGGGTCCCGCCGGTCGTGCGCATGCCGACGTGGCAGCCGATGCTGACGATCGCGAACCCCAGGAAGAAGGGCTTGATCAGCCCCATCCAGACGTCCTGCATGAAGAGCCCCTGCACCACCGCGTTCCAGTAGACCGACGAGGCGACCTTCAACTGGGTCACGGTGACGATCCAGCCGCCGATCATCCCGACTCCGCCGGAGATGACGGTCAGGAGCGGCACCATGACGACCCCGGCCAGGACGCGCGGCAGTACCAGCTTGCGGATCGGATCGGTGCCCAGCGCCCGCAGCGCGGCGATCTGGTCGGTCACCGTCATCGAGCCGAGCTCCGCGGCGATCCCGGACCCGACCCGCCCGGCGACCATCAGCCCGGTGAGCACCGGTCCGAGCTCCTTGACCATCGAGGCGCTGACCAGGCGTCCGACCATCGATCGCGCGCCGAACTGATCCAGCGTGAACCCGGACTGGAGCGCCAGCACCATCCCGGTGAACATACCGGTCAGCAGCACGACGGTCAGCGAGCCGACGCCGATCGACTCGAACTGCTCGACGATGTCGCGGAAGTAGAAGGGGGGCGTGACCAGGCCGCGCAGGACCTGCTTGATCATGCCGACGTATTCCTGAACCTCGAGGAGCGCGGCTTTGGTGAAGTCGATGACGCCGGATGCCACTACTGCCCCGCCTTGACCAGCCCGAGCTCGCGGCTGCGTAATTGTTTGATGCGATCGCGCAGGCCGGCGGCCTTCTCGAACTCGAGGTTGGCGGCGGCAGCTTTCATCTGGGACTGCAGGCGGGCGATATACGTGTCGAGCTCCGCCTGACTGCGGAACTCGTCGCCCGGCTCCTTCGCAACGGTCAGGTAGTCCCGCTCGTAAATGCTCGACAGCACGTCGTCGATGCTCTTGACCACCGAGGCGGGGGTTATGCCGTGCTCCTGGTTGTAGGCCGCTTGAATCTCGCGGCGCCGATTGGTTTCGTCGATCGCGTGGCGCATCGAGGCGGTCATGTGATCCGCGTACATCAGCGCGCGGCCGTTGACGTTGCGCGCGGCCCGGCCGACGGTCTGGATCAGCGAGCCGCCTGACCGCAGGAAGCCTTCCTTGTCGGCGTCGAGGATGGCGACCAGCGAGACCTCGGGCAGGTCCAGGCCTTCACGCAGCAGGTTGATGCCGACCAGGACATCGAACTCGCCGCGTCGGAGATCGCGCAGGATCTGGATCCGCTCGAGCGTGTCGATGTCCGAGTGCAGGTAGCGGACCTTGACCCCCAGCTCCTGGTAGTACTGGGTGAGATCCTCGGCCATCCGCTTGGTCAGCGTGGTCACCAGCACTCGCTCGCCCTTGGCCGCCCGCATCCGAATCTCGCCCAGGAGATCGTCCACCTGACCGCGCACCGGGCGCACCTCAATCTCCGGATCAATCAAGCCGGTCGGACGGATGATCTGCTCGACCACCACGCCCCCCGAGTGCTGCAGCTCGTAGGGGCCCGGCGTGGCGGAAACGAACACCAGCTGGCGGACCCGCGCTTCCCACTCCTCGAAACTCAAGGGACGGTTATCGAGCGCCGAAGGCAGACGGAAGCCATAGGCGACCAGCACTTCCTTGCGCGAACGATCACCGAAATACATGCCGCGCACCTGCGGCACGGTCTGGTGGCTCTCGTCGATGATCATCAGCGCGTCGGGCGGCAGGTAGTCGAGCAGCGTCGGCGGCGGCTCGCCCGGCTGGCGCCCGGTCAGGTGCCGCGAGTAGTTCTCGATCCCGTGGCAATACCCGATCTCGCGGATCATCTCGAGGTCGAACATCGTTCGCTGGTGGAGCCGGTGGGCCTCGAGCACCTTGCCTTCCGCTTCGAGCTGACCCCGATACCAGGCGAGCTCCGCCTTGATGCTCTCGACCGCCTGCTTGGTGCGGTCGCGCGAGGTGACGAAGTGCGTCTTCGGAAAGATCGCGACCTTGTCGTGGCGCCGGATCGTCTTCCCGGTCAGCGGGTCGAACGAGATCAGCCCGTCGATCTCGTCACCGAAGAGCTCGATCCGCAGCGCGATGTCCTCGTAGGACGGATACACCTCGACGATGTCGCCCCGGACCCGGAACGCGCCGCGATTGAAGTCGGCGTCGTTGCGCTCGTACTGGATCTCGACCAGCTTGCGGAGGATCTGCTCGCGGTCGATCCGCTGGCCGTTCTCGAGCGGCAGCATCATCCCGTAGTAGGCCTCTGGCGAGCCCAGGCCGTAGATGCACGACACGCTGGCCACGATGATGACGTCGCGGCGCTCGAAAAGCGATCGGGTCGCTGACAGCCGCATGCGATCGATCTCGTCGTTGATCGTCGCTTCTTTCTCGATGTAGGAATCGGTGGTCGGGACGTAGGCCTCGGGCTGGTAGTAGTCGTAGTAGCTGACGAAGTACTCGACCGCGTTCTCGGGGAAGAACCGCCGGAACTCCTGATAAAGCTGGGCCGCCAGGGTCTTGTTGTGGGCCATGACCAGCGCCGGCCGGTTCACCGCGGCGATGCACTGGGCCATGGTGAACGTCTTGCCGGAGCCGGTGACGCCAAGCAGGACCTGCGCGGGATCGCCCCGCTCCAGGCCCTCGACCAGTTCATCGATCGCCCGGCGCTGATCGCCGCGCGGCTCGAAATCGGTGACCAGCTTGAATCGGTCGTACTTGGAGGCCATACAGTGGCGGTACAGTGGCGCCTCGCGAAGAGGACGCGAAACGCTCATCGTACCACAACCATCCGCGCGCCCCGGTGGGTGACGACGATTGGAAACCGGCGCCCCGCTGAACCGGCTCGGCGGCCGGGACGGGCGACTGACCGGCCGGTCAGCGGGTTGACGGATCCTTGTACGGTGCGAAGTAGCCTTCCCGTGTCCGCACCTTGGCGCCCTTGAGATCTTGCCGCTTCAGACGGATCTGCACTTTGCGCCAGGCGCCGTTCATACGGGTGTCGGTCGACACATAACCAAGGTTGTAGCGGGCGGCGATCGTCCGCTCGATCTTGGCGTAGATCTTGTCGAGCTCTTTCACGCTGCTCGGGAAGAAAGCGTCCCCGCCGGTCAGTTCCGCCATCCGCTGCAGCTGCATGCGCTGCTCGTTCTTCGCCGAGTAGGGCTGGTGCTCGAGATAGCCGATCACGTAGGTCGTCACATCCGACGCCTTCAGCAGGTTGACGAGCTCGGTGAAGGTCATCGAGCTGCGAGTGTCGCCGCCATCGGTGTAGATGAGGAGAATCTTCTCGCCGTCCTGTTCTGCGGCGCCGTTCAGATACACGCCGACCGCGTCATAAAACGCCGTCCAGCCATCCGGCTTGCGCATCCGGATGCGCTCAACCAGGCGCGGGTAGTCGGCGCCGCTGTAGCGCGCCATCCGCACCTCGGTGTCGAAGTCGACCAGCGTCGTATCGACCGCGTGCTCGTTGGCGTTGACGAACTTGATCATCCCGGTGCGGACATCGTGGATGTCGTCTTCCATGCTGCCGCTGGTGTCGAGCGCCAGCCCCAGGTGGAGCGGCAACACCCGGCCCAAATCGCCGGTCTCGGGAAACCCTTCGAGGAAATAAGAGATCACCTGCGGCTTGCCGTCTTCGACGAGCTCGAAGTCGTCCCCCGTCAAGCCGGTGATCGGCGCACCCTGCTTGTCGGCGACGATCACGCTGAAGTGCACGAGGTCGACGCCAGTCCGGAACGTCTGCTGAGGGGCGAAGGCGGTGGTAACGGCGGCAAGGAGCACGGCAGGAATTGCGCGCATGGCGACCCCCTGGTCAAACCCGGTCAGAACACTTTGTAACCCGAGACCCGCACGACGTGGGTGCCGCGGCGGCCGTCGGCATTCACGCCCTGCAGCCCGTATCCCCACTCCACGGCGACCAGCGTGCCGAAGGGCGCCGGCGCTTCGAGCGCCGCGCCAAGGCCGGTGAAACGGCTCACGCCGGACGAGAAGCCGGGATCATGGACGAACGCGGTGTCGGCAAAACCGTCAACACGCAAGAGGCGTCCAGGTGACCACCCGAGCACCCCGCGTGCCACCGCGCCGCGATCATAGCGGATCAACGCCGACGGATACCCATGAAGCCTGTTATCAAACGTCCCGAACGCAAACCGGCTGAACCGATCCAGATCGTGACCGGCCATGCCCGCGACCTCGACCCGCGCGACCACCCGTGGTGAGACGGCCAGAGCGCGTGCGAGCACTCCACCGTAGCGTTGATAATCGGCGTCGCTGGGACGATAGTCGTCGGAACCGGACCGTCCCCATGGCGCCCAACCAGCCCGCCGCGAGCCCACCCACCAGAGCGAGCCTTCCCAGCCGTCACGCTGACCCGTCACTTCGAGCCGCAGGCCGTGGGCGACCTGGTCGGCCGGCGCGACGAACGTGGGCGCGGTCACCTCACTGCGCGCCAGCGCGGTGTACTCGAGGTCGTAGCCGACGTGCAGCGCCAGCCGCGGGGTCAGCGGCCGAACCAGCCACACCGACGCGGCCGCCGGACGCTGGCGAACGTTGCGGTCGTATTGCTCGCGTCCGCCCGCGAACGCGCGGTCGTTATAGAACGACGCGATTCCGAAGGCGCGCCCGGCTATCTGCCAGCGGCTCTGGGCGATCGACGGGATCGAGAAGGCCGCCTGCCCGTAGCTGCCGCCGAAGAACCCGTTGAACTGCGTGCCAGTGCCGAACAGGTTGAAGTCGAGATAGCTGAGGCCGGCAAACGGGAGTGGCTGCGAGATGTTCGGATCGACGATGACCCCGAAGGCGAGCGTGCGGACCCGTGATGTGGCTGGGTGGCCCGGGAGCAAGCCGGATTGATGCGCCGCGTCGGCCGAACCAGGCACATCGGCCGCTACGCGCGCCGCCCCTTCCACGTAGCGGTACCCGGCGGGCGTATCGCGGACGATGGTGTGGTCCGAGGCGTAGGCGGCTTGCCGGCGGCGTTCGAAGTCCGCAGCATTGATCTCGTGCGTGTCGAGCGCCATCACGCGACGGATCGGCGTGCGGTATGCGGCCCCCTCGTACAGCTGGCGCACCTCGGACCGCGCCAGCACCCAGACGCCCGCCGGCATGCGGCTGAACTCGTCGGTTTGCTCGGACGAGACTACCGGCCCCCGAAGCGCGGTCTGCGCCGCCTCGATTCGGACGACCCCGAAGTCATCGCGCGCGATCCATGCTCGCCCACGAAACGCGGTGATCCGCGCGTCGACAGGTTCGAAGGCGACGACGTAGACGCCGACGCCGGCCACCGTGTCCTCGCCGGCCAGTCGATAGCGATACCGGTCACCGAGGGTGATGGCGAGCGGCGGCGCCGCGACCCGTTCCGGCTCGATGATCGGCAGCTTCGGCGTGCCCTTCTGGCGCAAGGCGACGCCGTTGATGCGGATGTCGCGCTGCTCGAGATCGGTGCGTCCGCCCTTCGTGAAGATGGTCGTCGAGCTGGCGACGGTGACCGGCGCGGGGAATCCGGGGGCCTCGAAGGTCACCGTCAGCGTGCCACTCGAGGTCACCGTGCGGACGGCGGCGGCCTGGCGGGCGGCGGCAGCCTGATGCCGCGCGACGATCTCCTCGACAGTCAAGCGCCGGGGTGCCGAGACGTGCGTGTCGTCGGCGAAACGATCCGCAGCCGGCTCGGCCATCCGGACGAGTGCTCCGCCCCCGGCGAGTTGAATCCGCTCGACCGGGAGCGTTGGCTCGGAGACGACCGGCCGGTCTGCTGCACACGCCTCGAGCACTGCGACGCGATCGAGTGAGACGGGATCGCGATAGACGCGGATAGGTGCGCCGTCGTCGCACGCGACTCGTACTCCACCGTCGTCCGGGACGAGCGAGTCGTCCAGCCAGCGCACGGCGAGTGCAAGATCTGCCAACGTCTGCCGCGTCCGTCCGTCGTCCGACCCCGCCGTCAACACCAGCCGGCCAGGGTGGACCTGCGTGGCACGCAGCGCTGCGACCGCGCCGGTCAGGACTCCGCCACTCTGCCAACCCGAACCCGCTGCGTCGAGCACGGCATCCCAGTAGCCCTGAGCCGCGAGCCTCTGGAGCTCGCCGCGCACCATCGACGGTGCTTCGACGACAATCCGTGGCGGCGTCGCTGCCGTAGCCCTGATCGAGGTGGCCGCAGTGCGCAGCGCGAAGACGAGCCGGTCGAGCGGCTGACCGACCGTCCCCACATCGAGCACGACGGTGGACGTCGAGGACAGGCCGGGGACGTGAGCCATGGCATCGAGTCCGGGCAGGCGCACGCCGGCGCGGCCGCCGCGAGCGCGGATCCTCTCGAGCAGTTCTGGGACGTCGGCGGCCGGCTGTACGTCGACGAGGACGTCGAGGCCGTTCAGCGCGGCCGGCAGGAGATCCAGCTGCTCAGGGCGAAGGATGATGGTCAGACAGGTCGCGCACGGAGGCGGAACTCCGGCTGGG
Source organism: uncultured Acidobacteriota bacterium (assembly GCA_963816725.1). Taxonomy (GTDB): domain Bacteria; phylum Acidobacteriota; class Vicinamibacteria; order Vicinamibacterales; family 2-12-FULL-66-21; genus CAVSUB01. The sequence continues at coordinate 31,451 of CAWFMC010000006.1, forward strand.
GGAACCCCTTGACCCGCGGCGGTCAACGGCGCCGCGGCCGCCAGCGTCAGAGCCAGGACGGCCCGCGCGAATGCACCCACGTGGAGTGCGATCGTACCACGGCGTATAATGATGCTTTCGTGGTGATCGACATTCGCAGGCGTTCGTCGCGCGGGGCTGGCCTGACGTGCGCGTAGTCGCCATCTGCCAGGACGAACTGCTGATCCGCTCGCTGGATGCGGTCCTCATCCCCAGCTTCGAGGTCGACTTCCTCGTCGAAAGCCGGCCCCTCGCACGTCGTCTGCACGATGCGGGCATCCAGGTCATCACGTCCGACCCGAAGCGCGTCGACACCTACCTCAAGGCGGACATCTCTCCGAGCACCTGCTTCATCATCGAAGACAACGGCCGCCGCGGGGTCAAGAAGGTCGTCTCGGCGGTGCGCGATGCCGGCGGCACGCTGATCTACGTCCTGCACACCGGCTCACGCAACGGCAAGTCGGCGGAACACGGACGCTCGCCCTCTCCCGACGTCACGCACCTCGAGCTCGCGGAGCTGATTCGCCCGACGCTGGTCACGGACTTGAGCCGCTCGATGACGCGGGCCCGGGTGCAGCAGTATCAGCGCTACTTCGCCGACGCCGATCGCGTCCTGATCCTGCTCCACAACGATCCGGATCCCGACGCGCTCGCCAGCGGACTCGCCCTGCGCAACCTGCTGCGCCGGACCAAGACGACGGCGATCATCGGCGCGATCCAGGGCGTGACCCGGCCGGAGAACCTGCGGATGGCCAACATGCTGGACATCCAGGTCGAGCAGATCACCGCCGCGTCGCTGCAGGAGTTCGAGCGCATCGCGACGGTGGACGTCCAGCCGCACTATTTCGGCGGCCTGCTGAACCGCGCCGACCTCGTCATCGATCACCATCCCGAGCAGCCGGGCTACAGCGCCGTCTTCAAGGACATCCGCGCCGACTACGGGTCGACCTCCACGATCCTGACCGAGCACCTTCGCGCGATCGACGTCAACATCTCGGAGCGCACGGCGACGGCGATGCTCTATGCGATCAAGTCCGACACGCTCTTCTTCGCGCGCCATACCAACCGCGTCGACCTCGAGGCGTTCACGTTCCTCTACCCGCTTGCCGACGCGGCGCTCATCCGGAAGATGGAAGGAGCGGAAATCACCCTGGAGCGGCTCCGCTTCGTCACCCGCGCCAGCCAATCGGGCATCCTGCGCGAGCAGGTCTTCACGGCGTTTCTAGGCGAGGCGCCACGTGAGGACTTCATCCCGTACACCGCCGACTTCTTCCTGCAGCTCGAGGACGTCAAATGGACGATCCTCGCCGGCATCGTCGGCAGCTCGTTCATCGTGAGCGTGCGCAACCTGGGCTACTCGCGTAACGCCGGGGAGTTCGTGAAGCGGTGGTTCGGTGATATCGGCAGCGCGGGGGGGCACCGGGCGATGGCCAAGGCGGTGGTGCCGATCGATCGATTCCGGCAGAAGTTCGGCGACCTGGCCGGGCCTGACCTGACCGCCCGCATCGCCGAGATGGCCGACCAGTTCCTGCACGAACCCGCCAGCGAGAAGAAGAAAGAGCCGGCTCTCAAGTAGCGGCCGCCTGGCGGGCGGGCCCCGTGTCTACCCGAGCGCCTGATCCAGGTCGGCGATCAAATCGTCGGCGTCTTCCAGTCCGATCGACAACCGCGCCATCCCCTGCGTCACCCCGGCCCGGTGCAGTTCCTCCGGCGTATGGCCCCACTGTGAGGTAAGGACCGGCAGGCTGCACAGGCTCTCGATCCCGCCGAGGCTCGCGGCGCGCCGAATGACCTGCAGGCGATCGAAGAAGGCCGACGCACGTTCCAGGCTGTCGCCGAGGTCGACGCAGACCATCCCGCCAAAACCCTGCATCTGCCTGCTCGCCAGCTCGTGATCCGGGTGCGACGCGAGACCCGGGTAGTACACCCGCTCCACCCGGGGGTCCCGCGCGAGCCAGCTGGCGATGGCCATCGCGTTGGCGTTGTGGCGCTGGACACGGACGTGCAGCGTCTTGAGGCCGCGGCCCAGGGCGTACGCGGCGTGCGCGTCGAGAATGCCGCCAATCAGCCGACGGGCCTTCTCGATCGGGGCCATCAGCCGCTCCGGTCCGGCCAGGGCGCCAGCGGTGACGTCGCTGTGGCCGTTCAGGTACTTCGTCGCGCTGTGCATGACGAGGTCGACACCGAGCGCGATCGGCTGCTGGTTGACCGGACTGGCGAACGTGTTGTCGATTACCGAGATCACGCCTCGCGCGCGACAGGCGGCGGCGATGGCGGCGATGTCGACGCAGCGAAGCGTCGGGTTGATCGGCGACTCGAACCACACCAGCTTCGTCGTGTCCGAGATGATCGCGCCGACGTCGGTCAACTCCTCCACCGTGGCAAAGCGCGTGCGGATCCCGAACCTCGATAGCAGATCGGCGAGCAGATGCAGCGTGCCGCCGTAGATCGCGGAACTGCAGATCACTTCGTCGCCGGCCGACAGCAGCCCCATCAACGCGGTTGTCGTCGCCGACTGACCGCTGGACAGGAGCAGCGCGGCCTCGGCGCCTTCGAGCGCCGCAATGGTTCGCTCGACCGCCTGCACGGTGGGGTTGCCGTAGCGTGAGTAAAGGAACTTGCTCGATCCGCCCTCGGCGTACTGCTTGACCTCCGCGGCGGTGTCGAACAGATACGTCGTCGTCTCGTAGATCGGCGTGGTCAGCGACCCGACGCTATCAGGCTGGCCGTCGCCGTGGATGATCCTGGTCTGTGGTTTCATGCTGCCTGCTGGGCGCCCGCGCACCGGAGAACCGGACTGTAACCTGACACCACGGCCGGGGCGCGCGCCAATTCAGGGTTGGACCGTGGCGATGGAGTCGCCGCTCGCGCCGACCACCGGTTCGATGAACTGGCGATACGCATCTTCGTAGCCGCGATCGAGCAGCTCGCCGAGGGTATGCGTGCGATCCGAGCGCTCGTCGTACACGCCTTCGAAGTCGAGGGCGCCGAGCGGGTTGTGCGCCGGCCGGATGACGAAGAGACCGGCGAAGCGGCCGGTGAACTGCTCGAGCGCGTCGCGCAGCGTGGCGCTCTCGAAGGCGGCCAGCTGCTCGGCGGCCCGGCCGCGCAGATCGCCGCGACTGGCACTGAGCTCGTGCGCCTGCGCGGGGGGCGGCGACGCGGACACCAGGATCACCTGCTCCGCACCGGCCGCCGCGATCTCTTCGATCAAGCGCTGCAGACTGCCCGGCCGGTCGACGACGCGGTGCGTCTCACCCCGCCAGGGGCCCTCCGCGCTGAACGAGAGCAGGTGCGGATCGGTCGCCAGCGGGATGGCCAGTGCCGCGTCCATCACGTCCAGCAGATGATCGCGCGCGGTCCCGGCGAGATCGAAGGCTTCGAGCGGACGGCTGGCGGCGTCGACGAGATCGGCGACGGCCCGTCCGCCCAGCGCCGCCTCGGCCTGCCGCGCCCCGGCGGCGATCGACACGCGCGAGAAGAAGCGCGCCCGCAGGCGCGGATGAAGCAGCGCGAAGACGAGGTCGCGGCGCGCGTCGAGGTCGTGGATCGTCAGCACCAGCTCGCGAAATCCCGGCTGGCCCAGGTTGTCGGCGAGCAGCTCGAGATACCGTCGCCCAAGCTCCACCCGCGACGGTGGGGGCGCCGGCGCGCCGCCGCGGACCAGCCGCCACAGCTCGGAGGCGCACCGGGTCGAGAGCCCCTCCGACGCAAGCGGCCCGCCGAGGATCCGCCCCGCCAGCCCGCCGCCGGAGCGCCGGCGGCCGCCCCCGGTAAAGAGCGCGGGAATGACCGACGCACATAGCGCGGCGACCGCGATCAGGGCCGCGAAGAGCGCGAGCCGCGGCACGACGGTCGGCATGGCGCTGGGAGCGAAGATGATCTCGATCCAGCGGGCGTAGCCGCTCGTGACGACGGTGGCAGCGGCGCCGAGCCCGATCAGCGTCAGCAGCAGGCCGACGATGGCCAGCAGGACGGCGAGCGCGAGGAAGAAGATCGGCACGGCCAGCACGGCGCCGGCACCGGCGAGCGCCCAGGCAGCGATGCGGAGCCCGGTGCGAGGCGGATAGAAATGGCTCGCGCCCGGTCCTTTCCAGATTCCGTCGGCGTCCCAGAGGCGCGCGCCGCCGTCGACCGCGGCGAAGAGCGCGCCGAGCACGCCCACTCCCCGGCCAGCGGTCAGATCGATCTTCACTCCGGCTTCCTGGAGGGCGCGCAGCACGCCGGCATGGTACGCGGCGCTGGTGCCGGAGCCGGTGAGGACGAGCGCGGTGCGGAGCCGCGTCGAGTACACCCGGTCCGGCGAGTCGGGGGTGATCACAACCGGGACTTACGATTCGTCGTGGATGGTCTGGAGCTTCACGACCTCGAACCGCCGGCTGCCGCTCGGCGTGGTCACGACCGCCTCGTCGCCCTCTTCCTTGTTGAGCAGCGCCCGGCCGATCGGCGACGCCGTCGAGATCATGCCCTGCTCGACGTCGGCGTCTTCCGGCATCACCAGCTGGTAGATCATCAGCGCGCCGCTCTGGTCCTTCAGGTGGACGGTCGAGCCGAAGCCGACCTTGTCGCGTGGGATCTTGTCCATGTTCATCAGCGAGATCTCGCTGACCCTCTTCTGCAGCATGCTGATCCGGGACTCGACCAGCCGCTGCCGTTCCTTCGCCGCCTGATACTCGGCGTTCTCGCGGAGATCGCCCAGCTCCCGGGCGCGCTTGATCTCCTTCGGCAGCTCGGTCTTCAGCTCACGATCCAGCTGGTGAATCTCGTCTTCGAACTTCTTGAGCAGACGGGCTTTCATGGTTGTGCGCGGCTCTCTCCGCGACCGTGATGGTAACAGACTTGCGGGTACAATCCCACCGATGGAACGCGTCACGAGCCGCCAGAATCCGCTCGTGCGACGCTTCCGCGAGCTCGCCCGCGGCCCGACGACCGACGGCGCGGCGCTGCTCGACGGCCCCCACCTGCTGGACGAAGCGCTACGGTCGGACGACGGTCGTCGAGCTGGTCGCAATTGCCGATGACGCCGATGCCGAAGCCCAGGCGCTGGTGGACGAATCGGCCCGGCGAGGCGTTCGCGTGATCGCCATCACGCCGGGCGTGCTCGCAGCGATCAGCCCGGTCACCCATCCCTCCGGCGTGGTCGCCATCGCGCACCTCCACGGACGCGGCGCCGAGGACGTGCTTCGGGCCGGCCACCCGGCGCTGGTGCTGGTGCTCTCGGGCGTGCAGGACGCCGGCAATGTCGGGGCGGTCATCCGGGCCGCCGAAGGAGGCGGCGCGACCGGCATCATCTGCACCGAAGGCACCGCCGATCCGTTCGGCTGGAAGGCGTTGCGCGGCGGCATGGGAAGCACGCTGCGGCTGCCGATTGCGGTCCGCCAGCCGGTCGCCGGAATCCTCGCGAGCGCGCGGGCGATGGGGCTCGCGATCGTGGCTACCGTTCCTCGCGATGGCACGCCGATGACCTGCTGCGATCTTCGACAACCGATAGCTGTCCTGCTCGGCGCCGAAGGTCCGGGCCTCGACGAGGCGATGACGCGCGCGGCGGACGTACGGCTGACGATCCCGATGCACGGACCAATCGAATCGCTCAACGTGGCGATCACCGCGGCGCTGATCTGTTTCGAAGCCGCCCGCCAGCGGGAGGGATCCTGATGTCGCTGTTCGACGAGCCGGAGCCCGTCGACGAATCCGGCGCTCGATCCGCGGGCGCCGCTGGCCGAGCGGATGCGGCCGCGCACGCTGGATGAAATCGTCGGCCAGGACGCGCTGGTCGCGCCCGGCCGGCCGCTGCGCGAGGCGATCGATCAGGACCGCCTGCGCTCGATCATCCTGTGGGGTCCGCCGGGTACGGGCAAGACCACGCTGGCGCGCCTCATCGCGGGAGCGACGCGGGCCAAGTTCATATCGTTCAGCGCGGTGCTCTCGGGGATCAAGGAGATCCGCACCGTCATGACGGAAGCGGAGGAGGCGCGCCGCTTGCGCGGTCGCCGCACGATTCTGTTCGTCGACGAGATTCATCGCTTCAACAAGGCGCAGCAGGACGCCTTTCTCCCCCGCGTCGAAGCCGGCGACATCGTCCTTATCGGGGCGACGACCGAGAACCCGTCCTTCGAGGTGAATTCGGCGCTGCTGTCCCGGTCGAAGGTTCACGTGCTGAAGCCGCTCGAGCCGGCGACGGTCGTCATGATCCTCGAGCGGGCGCTGGCCGATCGCGACCGCGGCCTGGGCGCCCTCTCGATCACGGCCGACGCCGATGCGCTGGCCGGCATCGCGCGATACGCGAATGGGGACGCGCGCGTCGCCCTCAACATGCTCGAGCTCGCCGCGGCGACGATCGGCAGCGGCGGCCGGCTCGACGCGGCACGCGTCGCCGATATCGCCCAGAACCGCGCGCTCCTCTACGACAAGACCGGCGAGGAGCATTACAACCTGATCTCCGCGCTCCACAAGTCGATCCGCAACAGCGATCCGGACGCGGCGGTGTACTGGCTGGCGCGGATGATCGAGTCGGGCGAGGACGCCCTCTACGTGGCGCGGCGCCTCGTCCGCTTCGCGTCGGAGGACATCGGGAATGCCGACCCGCGCGCGCTCACGGTGGCGATGGCGGCCAAGGATGCAGTCCACTTCCTCGGCATGCCCGAGGGCAACACCGCGCTCGCGCAAGCGGCGATCTTCATGGCGCTCGCCCCCAAGAGCAACGCCGTCTACCGCGCCTACTCCGCTGCCGCCGAGGCCGCCGCCACGGACGTCGCCGAGCCGGTGCCGCTGCACTTGCGCAACGCCCCGACCGGGCTCATGAAGTCACTGGACTACGGCAAAGGCTACAAGTACGCGCACGACGAAGCGGAGGGGGTCGCGGACATGGAATGCCTGCCGCCGGCCCATCGCGGCCGACGCTTCTACGAGCCGGTCGAAAGGGGGCTCGAGACGGAGTTGAAGAAACGCCTGACGGCGCTGCGGGAGAGACGGGCCAAGTAGGACTCGGGACCCGGGACTCGGGACCTGGTAATCACGGCCAGGGCTTACAGCTGCGGTGGCGCAGAGCCGGCGCTGGATCCCCGATCCCGAGAAAAAGAAAACGCCCGACCATGAGGGCCGGGCGCGTTCGACTTGAAGCTGCCGGGTCCCCAGTCCCGGGTCCCGAGTCCCGTCAGCGTCAGTTATTGAAGTGCGCGATCTTCTTGAACATCTCCTGCCGCAGCGGCAGGATGAACGAGAAGCGGAAGTCGCCCTGCATCCGGCCGATCGGGATGCCGACCAGCTCGCCGTTCCGATTGAGCACGCCGCCGCCCGAGACGCCGGGGTGGCCATCGGTCAGGCACGTCACCAGGTTGTTCGAGGTGCGCTGGCCGACGTAGCCGGTGGAGAGGATGATGCCTTTCGAGTAGTCGTTGCCGAGCCGGAAGATCGGGTCGGCAAAATCGAAGTGGTAGGCCAGGTTGACGTTCAACGCCGGCAGGTCGATGGGCTCCTTGACCTTCACGATCGCCCAGTCGCCCGAGTCGACTTCGACCTTGGCGTCGCCGGCGTCCACGACCTTGGCGGCCAGCGCCCGGCCTTTGTACATCACCTTCACCGAGACGATCTTGCGCGGCTCGGTCAGGCCGTCCTGCCCCAGCGCGATGACGCCGTGCTTGACCGTGATGAAGTAGCCGTTGCCGACGTAGCCCGCGGTGCCGTAGCTGCTCGAGCCACGGTCGTCGTAGGAATACAGCTCGACGAAGCTCTCGCTGCGCTCACGAAGCAGATTGACGGGCAGCAGCCCCATCTCGTCGGACAGCTGACGCTTCACGTCCGCGATCAAGGAGGCCCGACTCGCGTCGTCCATCATGGCCATGGCGCTGGCGCGCGCGGTACCAGAGGTGCCGGCGACGTCCGGGGTCGGACGCTTGCGCAGCAGCTCGACTTCGGCGCGGAGCTCGGCCAGACGAACGTCACTGTCCGCGCTGGCACGGGCCCCGAGATAGTTGCCGAGGCCGAAGAACAACAGCGCGAATACGGAGGCGAGAACGGCCGGAAATACGCGACGGGTTGACATGGCTACTCCAAGTTCGGCAGCTAAACCACCCCGCGTGAGCGGAGCTTACAGCTTTGCGCACCCCAAAGTCCGGGGCTGCCTTTTCGCTTGGAAACTGTTCAGAGCCGAGTTGCTGGGATGAAAAAAGTGTAACTGGCAGGGATGTGAACTGTCAAGGTCAAATCTTACGCAATCAGCGGCTTAACGTCCAGCTGGATCGCATGCGATCCGTACATATCGGCCTCCAGAGACCACTTCTTCACTCAAATTCTGTGAAAATTTTTCTCGATCTCCCGGCGCGAGAGCCGCAGGACGACGGGGCGGCCGTGCGGACAGACGCTCGAATAGGCGGTGCGGCGGAGCTCGTCCAGGATGAATCGCATCTGGGTCAGCGTTAGCGGGTAGTTCGCCTTCACCGCCGCGTGGCAGGCCATCGTCGCGGCCACGCGTCCGAGCGCATCCCGGGCCGCCGAGCCCTTGTCGAAACCCTCGAGATCCTCGGCCAACGCCCGTACCGTTGCTTCGCACTCGCCCGGCTCGAGGAGCGTGGGCACGGCCGACAGGCGCAGGCTGTCGCCACCGAACTCCTCCACTTCCATCCCGAACCTGTCGAGCGTCTCCCGGTGCGCGGCAAGCGCCTGCCGCTGCGCCGGCGAGAGGTCGACGATCAGGGGCGTCAGCAGCCGCTGGCTTTCGAGCCGGCCGGCGGTGAGCCGCTCGGAAATCTGCTCGAACAGGATCCGCTCGTGGGCGACATGCTGATCGATGATCGCCACCCCTTCGTCGTCGACCGCGATGATGAAGGTGTCGCGAAACTGCCCGAGCGGGATCATCGGCCGCACGTCGTCGGGCGTAATGTCGGTTCGCGCGCCGATGGTGTCTGCGGTAGACCCGACCGTCAGGTCGGGCGTGGCGCTGGATGCGAACCCGGGGATCGTTCCGCCCGCGTCGCCTGACCTGAAGGTCGGGCCTACGGGACCGTCAGCCGGAAGGAATGTCCGCAGTGCGGCGTCGTGCTCGGGGCTCCACCGATTGCCAACCGAAGCGCCGGCGAGGACACCAGGTATCGTCATCGGACGCGGCTCCGCGGGCGATCCGAAGCTGGGCGTCAGCTGAAGTTCTGGCGCCCTGCCCTGCCCCAGCGCGTCGGCGAGGCCCCGCCGCAGCACTTCGTGGACCAGCGACTGCTCGAGAAACCGGACCTCCGCCTTCGTGGGATGCACGTTGACGTCGACACGGTCCGGCGGTATCTGGATGAACAGGTGGACCTCGGGGCTGCGCTCCTTGATCGTCGCCACGCTGTAGGCCTCGATGATCGCGTGCGCGATGGTCCGGTCCTTGACGATGCGGCGGTTGACGAAGACGTTCTGCTGGCCGCGAACCGGCCCGGCGTCGCCGAGGGCCGCCACGAACCCTTCGATGAGGATCCCGCCAGCTTCCTTGTGGATCGGGATCAGGTCGGCGCGCTCGCCGAACAGCTGAAAGAACCGCTCCGTGATCCCGGCCGCGGGTGGACACTCCAGCACCTGGCGTCCGCCGCTCATCAGCGTGAACCCGACGCCCGGATAGCCAAGCGCCATCTGTGTCACGAGGCGCGAGATTTGTGCGGACTCGGCCTGATCCGATTTCAGGAACTTGCGCCGCGCCGGCAGGTTGACGAAGAGATCCCCGACCTCGATGCACGTCCCTTCGGGTGCGCCGACCTCGCGGATCGAAACGACACTCCCGGCGTCGACCCGGACCTCGGTCCCCGACGCGCTTCCGTGAGCCCGCGTTCGCAACAGGAACCGCGACACCGAGGCGATGCTCGGCAGCGCCTCGCCGCGAAAACCCAGGGTGCGAATCGCCCCGAGGTCGTCCTGGCTCGCGATCTTGCTGGTCGCATGCCGCTCGATGCACAGACGCGCATCCTCGGGCCCCATCCCGTCCCCGTCGTCTTCCACTCGAATCAGCTTCTTGCCACCCAGCTCGGTCGACACGGTAATCCGCCGCGCGTGCGCGTCGAGCGCGTTCTCGACCAGCTCTTTCACCACCGATGCCGGGCGCTCGACGACTTCGCCCGCCGCGATCTGATTCGCGAGGTGAAGGGGGAGCCGGTGGATCCGGGGTTCAGGGTTCATGAGGGTTCATGGGGTTCAAGGTTGGGTTCATGGGTTCAGCGTTCGGTTCAAAGTTCGTCGCGAAAGCTAGCTTGTGGCCATCCGCCCAGTCCCCACTCCCTCGTCCCTCACTCCCTTCTGCGGCGCCGCCTAAATCCAGCGGCGCATCCGGAAGAAGACGAGCATGCCGAGCGAGATCGCGACCATGATGACCACCAGGACCCAGAAGAACAGCGTCGGGCCGAGGCCGAAGTGCGGGAGGTCGACGTTCATGCCGTAGAGGCCGGTGATGAACGTCAGGGGCATGAAGATCGTCGCGATGACGGTCAGGATCTTCATCACCGAGTTCAGCTGGTTCGACACGGTCGAGAGGTGCGCGTCGAGCAGGCTGGTGATGCGGTCGCCGAAGAACATCGACTCGTCGGTCAGCCGTACCAGGTGATCGTAGACGTCGCGGAAGCGGTACCCGAGCTGCTCGGTGATGAGCGGGAACTCGCGGCGCGCCAGACGGCCGACGACATCGCGCTGCGGCTGGACGACGTGGCGGAGGGAGGAAACGTCCCGTTTGAAATCGATGATGCGGCGCGCCAGGTCGGGCTGCGAGTGCTCGAACACTTCCTTCTCGAGCTGGTCGAGCCGATCCTGGAGCTCATCCACCTCCGGGCGATAGTTGTCGACCATCGCGTCGACGATGCGGTGCAGCAGGAAGGCCGGCCCTTCGCCGAGCAGGAGATCGTTGCGGGTGCACACCTCCCCGATACGACCGATCGAGCGCGATTCGCCGTGGTGCACCGTGACGAGGTAGCGGTCGCTGACGAAGAAGTCGACGTCCTGGGTACGGAACTCGTGCTCGTTCGCCTTGAAGTCGATGCGGTGCAGGATCAGGTAGAGATAGTCGCCGTACGATTCCAGCTTCGGATGATGGCGTGCGGCCAGCGCGTCTTCCACCGCCAGCTCGTGAAAGTGGAAGACATCGCTGAGAATGCGGGATTCCTCCGGGGTGGGGTTGTCGAGATCGACCCACACCCGGATTTGACCGTCCGGCCGCAGCCACGCCGGATCGACAGCGTCGACCCGGGTAGTGCGACCGGCCTCGTACTTATAGACCTTGATCACGCGCGACCCTGAGGGAAGCGATGACTAGCTGGTCTTGCTCTGCAGCGCGGCCTGGGCCGCCGCCAGCCGAGCGACCGGCACGCGATACGGCGAGCAGCTCACGTAGTCGAGTCCAACCTTCTCGAAGAACTGGATCGAGGCGGGATCGCCGCCGTGCTCGCCGCAGATCCCCAGCTTGATGCCGGGACGCGCCGACCGGCCCTTGGTCACGGCAATCTCCACCAGCTGCCCCACGCCGCTGGCGTCGATCGTCGCGAACGGGTTCTTCTTGACGATCTCCAGCTCCTGATACTGCGGCAGGAACGAGCCCGAGTCGTCTCGCGACATGCCGAGGCCGGTCTGCGTCAGGTCGTTGGTGCCGAAGCTGAAGAACTCGGCCGACTGGGCGATCTCGTCGGCGGTCAGCGCGCCGCGCGGGATCTCGATCATCGTGCCGACCATGTAATTGAGCTTCACCTTCTGCTCGGCCTGGACCTCGCGGGCCGCCTGATGGACGACCTCGATCTGGAGGTCCAGCTCCTTCTTGAAGCCGACCAGCGGGATCATGATCTCCGGGCGCACCTTGATGCCCTCCTTCTGGACGATCGCCGCCGCCTCGAACACGGCCCGCGCCTGCATCGCCGAGATTTCCGGATAGCCGATCCCGAGACGGCAGCCGCGGAAGCCGAGCATCGGGTTGAACTCGTGCAGCCCCTCGACGCGCTGGTGGATGCGCGCGGCGGCCACGCCGATCTTCTTGGCCAGCTCCTCCTGCTGCTGCTTGGTGTGCGGCAGGAACTCGTGGAGCGGCGGGTCGAGGAACCGGATCGTCGCCGGATAACCCTTGAGGGTGCGGAAGATGCCAGCAAAGTCGTCGCGCTGATACGGCAGCAGCTTGGCCAGCGCCGCCTTCCGCTCGTCGAGGTTCTCGGCCAGGATCATCTCGCGCATCGCGTCGATGCGGTCGCCCTCGAAGAACATGTGCTCGGTGCGGGTGAGACCGATGCCGACCGCGCCGAAGGCCAGCGCGTTCGCGGTCTGCTCGGGCGTGTCGGCGTTGGTGCGGACGACCATCCGGGTGGCCTCCGAGCACCACTTCATCAGCTGCTGGAAGTTGCGGAACTTCTCGGTCTTCTTGGCGGCCTCGTCTCCCTCGATCAGGCCGGCGACGATCTCCGACGGCGCGGTCTTCACCTGGCCGGCGTAGACGCGGCCGATGGTGCCGTCGATCGACATCCAGTCCCCTTCCTTGAAGGTCTGACCGTCGACCTGGACCGTCCGAGCCTGGTAGTCGACTTCGATAGCCGCCGCGCCGCACACGCAGACCTTGCCCATCTGGCGGGCGACCAGCGCGGCGTGCGACGACACGCCGCCGCGGGCGGTCAGGATGCCTTCCGCGGCGATCATGCCGCGCAGATCCTCAGGCGAGGTCTCGATCCGGACCAGCAGGACCTTCTCCCCCTTGTCCGCCGCGACGACCGCGCGATCGGCGTTCAGGTAGATCTGACCGGACGCGGCGCCGGGGCCGGCCGGCAAGCCGGTGGCGATCACCTTGGCTTTGGCCACTTCGGTCAAGTCGAACACCGGCGCGAGGAGTTGTTCGAGCTGGTCGGCGGGGTTGCGCAGGATCGCCGTCTTCCAGTCGATCAGCTTCTCCTTCTGCATGTCGATGGCGAACTTCAGCGCCGCCATCGCCGTCCGCTTGCCGTTGCGCGTCTGCAGCATGTAGACGACGCCCTCTTCGATCGTGAACTCGAAGTCCTGGACGTCCTTGAAGTGCTTCTCGAGCGTCTGGCGGATACGTTCCAGCTCGGCGTACGCCTTCGGCATCTGCTTCTTCAACTCGGCGACCGGCTCCGGCGTGCGCACGCCGGCGACGACGTCCTCGCCCTGGGCGTTGATCAGGAACTCGCCGTAGAACTCCTTCACGCCGTTGGCCGGGTTCCGCGTGAACGCGACGCCCGAGCCCGACTTCTCACCCGTGTTGCCGTAGACCATCGCCTGGACGTTGACCGCCGTGCCCCACTCGGTCGGGATGTTGTACTTCCGCCGGTAGACGATCGCGCGGTCGTTCATCCACGAGCCGAACACCGCGCCCACGGAACCGAGCAGCTGGTCCCACGGCGAGTCCGGAAACTGCTTGCCGACGCGATCCTTGACCAGCGCTTTGAAGCGCGTGACCAACTCCTTCAGATCGTCGACGGTGAGCTTCGTGTCCTCGATGTCCTCGTGATACCGCTCGTGCTTCAGCTCGTGGATCACCGTCTCGAACGGCTCGTGGTCCTCGTCGGGACGCTTCTGCACGCCGAGCACGACGTCGCCGTACATCTGGACGAAGCGGCGGTAGCAGTCCCACGCGAAGCGCGGGTTGCCGGTCTTGGCGGCGAGCGCCTCGACGGTCCTGTCGTTCAGTCCGAGGTTGAGGATCGTGTCCATCATGCCCGGCATCGAGTCGCGCGCGCCGGAGCGGACGGAGACGAGCAGCGGATCCTTGAGGTCACCGAACTTCTTGCCGGTCTGCTTTTCGAGGGCGGCCACGCCGGCTTCCATCTGGGCGCGCAGCGCCGCGGGGTAGGTGCGCTTGTTGGCGTAGTAGTAGGTGCAGACCTCGGTGGTGATGGTGAAGCCCGGAGGGACCGGCAGGCCGATGCGGCACATCTCGGCGAGGTTCGCCCCCTTGCCGCCGAGGAGCGGCTTCATCGTGCCGTTGCCGTCCGTCTGGCGGCCGAACGCGTAGACGTACTTCCCCGCCTTCGCCGCCGGGGTCTTCGCGATCGCCTGCTTCGGCGCGGCCTTGGCGGCGGTCTGCCCCTTGACGGGGGCTACGGCGCGGCCGGCCGGCCTGGCGGTGGACTTCGTGCGTGCGAGCTTCTTTGCCATCGATGACGTCTACTCCGTCTGAGAAACGATTTCCGAAATGTCCGCGAGCGAAAGAATCAGGTCCCGGAGGTCCGCCATCAGCGTGAGCCGCGCGGTTCGCACCCGCTCGTCGTCGGCCATGACGAACACATCCGTGAAGAAGCGATCGACTGCCGGGCGCAGTCCGGCGATGACGGTGAGCGCCCGCCGATAATCGGCGCGGGCGACCGCGGCCTCGACCTGCGGGCGGCATGCGTCGAGCGCCGCGAGCAGCGCCTGCTCGGCCGGTTCGGTCAAGGCGCCGCGATCCAGATCGGCGCGCCCGACCAGCTCTTTGGCGATGTTCTTCACGCGCTTGAACAGCACCGCGAGCGCCTGGAAGTCCGCCGAGGTGCGCAGCGCCTGGAGCGCTTCGGCGACGCGGCGGGCCCGGAGCGGCACCACGTCGACCGCGACAGCGGTGGCCCCGCGCACGACGTCGCCCGGTAACCCGCGATGCTCGAGCACGAAGCGGACGCGTTCGTGGGCAAAGCTGACGACTGCGGGCACGTCGGCGTCGCCGGCGGCGGGCGGAACGCCCTGCGCGGCCCGCTCGGCGAGCTCCCGGATTCCGACCTCCCGATCGATGCCCACCAGCTCGGGCAGATCCATCAGGATGCGCACGATGCCGTGCATCTGGCGCCGCAGCCCGAAGGGATCGCGTGAGCCGGTCGCCCGTTCACCGGCCATCGTCAGCCCGGCAATCGTATCGAGCTTGTCGGCGAGCGACGCCGCCGCCCAGGTGACCGCGGCCTCTCCGAGTTGCGCCTTGCTTGGAGCCGCGTCGGCTTCCACCGCGATCGGCAGGTAATGGTGATAAATCGCCTTCCACACCGCCTCGGGCTGCTGGCTCTCGCGCGCGTAGATGCCGCCCATCGTGCCCTGCAGCTCGGGAAACTCGAACACCATGTCGGTCGCGAGATCGGCCTTGGCCAGCCGGGCCGCCGTCGCCGCGTGTTCCGCGGCGTCGGGACGCTCGAACACCTCACCGGCAATCCAGCGCGCCAGCGTCCCAATCCGCTCGGCCTTGTCGCGGTAGCTCCCGAGCCGCTTGTGGAAGATCAACGTGTGCAGGCGGTCCAGCCGCGACTCCAGGGGGACCTGCCGGTCCGCGTCCCAGAAGAACTTGGCGTCGCGCAGCCGCGCAACGACGACGCGCTCGGCGTTCTTGGCGATGACCCGCTCGTCTCCCGGCCGCGTGTTCACGACCGCGAGGAAGGCCTCCTTGAGGGCGCCGTGATCGTCGACCACCGGGAAGTAGTGCTGGTGGTGGACCAGCGTGGTCGCGAGCACCTCCTGGGGCAGCTCGAGGAAGGCCGCCGGATAGAAGCCGGCGACGACACCGGGGAACTCCACCAGATCCGCGACCTCCTCGACCAGTCCGTGATGATCCTTGAGCGGCACGCGGCCACCCAGGCGCCGCGCGTGGAGATCCAGATCGCGCGCGATCCGATCGCGGCGCTCGGTGTGCGCGAGCACCACGAAATGCTCGGCCAATCGCGCCTGGTACTCATCGAAGCTGCGCACCTTGATCGATCGGCCTGCGCGGCCGCTGGTGGCGAGGAAGCGATGCCCGTAGGTGAGTGCGCCGGACTCGACGTCCTGCACCGACGCCCCGGCGGCATTCGCGGCGCGGCCGATCGTGAACGGCACCACGCGCCCGCCGTAGAGGAACAGCAGCCACCGGATCGGGCGGCCAAACAGCAGCTCACCGCGGCCGTCGTCCAGGGTCGCGTCCCAGTGCATCTGCTTCGGAAAGGCGAGGTCGCGGAGGATTCCGGTGAGGAGCTCGGGCAGCGTGTCGACCGCGCTCTTGCCGCGCAGGTGGCGGTGATACGCGAGGTACTCGCCCTTCGGAGTCTGCACGCGGGTCAACTGCTCGAAGGGCACGCCCTGCTTGCGGGCGAAGCCTTGCGCGGCCGGTGAGGGCTGCCCGTCAGGCGCCTTCGAGGCGGACACCGGTGGCCCGGTGATCACTTCGTCGCGGTCTTCCTGCCGCTCGGCGATGCGCGCGATGCGCACCGTCAGGCGGCGCGGCGTGCTGAAGGTTTCTATCGGCGCACCTGGCGGCAGCCGCAGTTCCGTCATCCGTGCCGTCACGCGCTCGGCGAGCTGCCGGTTCAACGCCGGCAGCCAGCCGGCGGGCAGTTCTTCGAGGCCAATCTCGATCAGGAGCTCTCTATCCATGCAAATACAAGGGCGCTAGGCGTTCGGCGCTGGGCGCTCGGGTTCTCCTGCGGCCGCAGCGACAGGGGCGTCCGACTCCCCTGCCCACGCTTTCGCGATCGACACGGCGAGCGTGCGGACGCGGAGGATGTAGGCGGTGCGCTCGGTCACGCCGATGCCGCCGCTCGCGTCGAGCAGGTTGAACATGTGCGAGCACTTGAGGCAGTAGTCGAGGGCCGGCAGCACCAGTCCCGACCGGAGCAGCGTCTGAGCCAGCCCGTAATACTGCTCGAACAGCGAGCGATGGATGGCGTGCAGCTCCGCGGCCGGCATGTCGATCTGGCCGAACGCGTACTTCGACTGCTCGACTTCGTCACGATGCCGGACGTCGCGATACTTGACCCCGGCGCCCCACTCGAGATCGTAGACGTTGTCGACGTCCTGGAGCGCCATCGCGAACCGCTCGAGGCCGTAGGTCAGCTCGACCGAGATCGGCGACAGGTCGATCCCGCCGGCCTGCTGAAAGTAGGTGAACTGGGTGATCTCCTGGCCGTCGAACAGCACCTGCCATCCGATGCCCCAGGCGCCGAGCGTCGGCGACTCCCAGTTGTCCTCTTCGAAGCGCACGTCGTGCGCCCGCAGATCGATGCCGCACGCTTCCAGACTCTGGAGATACAGCTGCTGCACGTCGTCCGGGGCCGGCTTCAGGATCACCTGGAACTGCTGATGCTTGAACAGGCGGTTGGGGTTCTCACCGAAGCGCCCGTCGGCGGGACGACGGGACGGCTGGACGTAGGCGACGTTCCAGTGCTGCGGTCCGAGCACCCGCAGGAAGGTCTCCGGGTGCATCGTCCCGGCGCCCATCTCGATGTCGAGAGGCTGGTGCAGGAGGCAGCCGCGAGAGGTCCAGAACTCCGAGAGCTTGAAGATGAGTTGTTGCAGCGTGACCATTCGATGACATGACGGGGTCGCCCCCGGGGTCTATCCTCGCGCCGGCCTACAGGGCCTGCCGCATTTCGCGCAGCACCCGCGCGGACTTGAGATCCTTGTCCAGGTGCAGCGCCAGCAACCGCCGATGCACCGCCTCGAGCTCGCGCGACGCGCGCCCGGTCAGACCCGCGTCGGCCAGGCGATCCGGCGCGATCGCTCCGGCGGCGGCCAGGAACTGCAGCGCCGGCGGCGACACCGCCAATCCGCCCGCCGGCGCGCACGACCGGCACAAAAACACCGCGTCCCGCGGCGGCATCATCGCCCCCGATCCCACGGTGGGCCGGTCCGCGCCTGCGGCCGGCCGGCCGGGCAACAATCCGGTCCCGCAGGCGGCACACCCGAACGAGGGATAGACACCCTGCAAACGCAGAATCCAGTACTCGAAGTACCGGGCCAGCGCGTCCACCGGCGCTCCGGCCGCGATCGCGTCGACCGCCGCCGACCCCAGTCGGTACAGCCGCTCATCGGCCTGCGCTTCCGGGGCCCACTCGTCGATCAGCTCGGCGAAGTAGCCGACATGCCCGAGCAAATCGCCCGAGAGGCCGGACAGCGGGGACCGCTGCGGCTCGACGTAGTTGAGCCGGACGAGATCCCGCTGTTCGCGCTCGTAGTAGGCGACGGCGGCGCGGGTCATCGGTTCGAGTGCTCCGACGTACCTCGAACGAACCCGCCGGGCGCCCTTCGCCACGCCCCGCTTCTTGCCCCGATCGCGGGTCAGGAAGACCACGATCCGGTCAGCCTCGCCGAGCTTGTACGTGCGAAGGATGAGCGCTTCGGACGTGTAGACGGGCATCCTGGAACTGATCTGCGGCCGAACGCTGGAAACCAGCGGCCCTCATTCTACCCCGCAACGTGCAAGTACTTGATGAACAACGTGCCCAGCCCCAGAAAGGACAAAAAGCCGAAGACGTCCGTCAGGGTCGTGATGAAGACGGACGAGGCCAGCGCCGGGTCGATCTTCATCGCCCGGAGGGCCAGCGGAATCAGGGTTCCGGCGGTCGCCGCGACGAACATGTTGATGACCATCGCCATCGCCAGGATGCCGCCGAGCCAGTAGTCGCCCTTGAAGACGAAGACGACGAGGGCACCGACCAGCCCGCAGGTGATGCCGTTCCCAATCCCGACCAGCGTCTCCTTGAGCAGCGCCTTCCGGCTGTTGCTCCAGGTCAGCTCGCCGAGCGCGATGCCGCGGACGATCACCGTGAGCGTCTGGGTCGCCGCGTTGCCGCCCATGCCGGCGACGACGGGCATGAAGACGGCCAGCGCGGTGACCACGCTGATCGTGTTCTGGAAGAGCGCGACAACGGAGGCGGCGAGAAACGCGGTGGCCAGATTGACGATCAGCCAGGGCAGCCGCTTGCGCAGCGACTCCGACGGACGCGAGAAGACGCGATCGTCGCCGGTCAGGCCGGCCAGACGATAGACGTCCTCCGTCGCCTCGTCCTTGATGACGTCGATCACGTCGTCCACCGTGATCACGCCGGCGAGCTTGTTCTCCTCGTCCACGACCGGGATCGCGAGCAGGTTGTACGACGCGACCTGGCGCGCGACCTCCTCCTGGTCCGTATCGACGCGGACACTGATGATGTCCGACGTCATGATCCGTTTGAGCGGGGTGGGCGGCGAGATGAGGAGCAGGCGGCGCAACGAGACGACCCCGACCAGGTGCCGGCGGGCGTCGATGACGTAGAGATAGAACACCACCTCGACGTCCCGCGAGCCTTGCAGCGCGGTGATGGCTTCCCCGGCGGTCATGTCCTCGGAGAGGGCGAAGACCTTCGGGTTCATGATGCGGCCGGCCGTCTGCTCGGGGTATTCGAGCAGCTCGCCGACATCGCCGCCCGCCGGACGTTTCTGCATCTGCTCGAGGACCGCCGCCGCGAGATCTTCAGGCAGATAGTCGATGAGCGCCGCGGCATCGTCGGACGGGAGGTCCTGCAGCAGCTTGACGATCTCGTCGGCCGAGCGCTCGGCCAGCAGGCGCGCGCCGCTCTCGGGCCCGAGCTCGCTGAGGCCTTCCATGGCGAGGCGGCTGTTGCGCTCGACGAGCAGCGAGAAAGCGGATTGGCGGTCTTTTTCGGTCAGCTCGGAAAACAGTTGCGCGAGGTCAGCCGGGTGCTGCTTCTGGAGCAGGTTGACCAGATTGGCGGTGGCCCCCATCCGCTGGAGGCGTTTCACCGAGTCGAGAACGACATCGAGCTTGCGCTGGGCCATGAGCAGTCCGGTCCGGAGATCGAGAACTGCTCAATGTAGCACGGGGGGATCGGCTACAGGCGACGGGCTGCAGGCTACAGGCTACAGGTCCCCGCTGCTCGCGGGTTCGAGTTGAAACGCGCGACAGGGTGTCACAGCTTCAACCGGGCGATCGAACCACCGCAACCGTTCAGCCGTAGCCTTCAGCCGTGAACCGTGAGCCCGTCTGGCCTGAAGCCTGTAGCCTGTGAGTGCGCGGGGGCCGCGAAGCCGCCCGCGCTCCCCTACTCCTGCCGCCGAATCGCCGATTCGTGGAGCGAGTAGTCGGGCGGAACGTCGAACAGCGAGCGTGCGGGCTCGGCGCGGACGATGCCGGTCAGGCGGTAGACGATCTCGCCGCTGCGCGGATCGCTGTGCCTGGTCAACACCAGCACCTGGAGCTCGGGCGAGAACCACTGCTCCGACACGATCCTGATCGGCTGCTCGTTGCCAATCGCCCCGGCAGCAATCTCGGTGGTGATGCGCGTGCCGGTCGCCGTCACGCCCTCGATGGTCTGCTGCCCGAGGTCTTCACGCGTCGTCGTGCCGGCGCCTTCCGCCATCCGCGGCCGCATGATCCCGGAGGTAACGGTGCCGCCAGGACCCGGGACGAACTCCACGATGCCGCCACCCCCGCCGGCCGCGATCGTACTCGCCACGCGCGTCTTGATCTCGGCGACCTGCTTGCCCTCCGCGACCGCGGCCTCGGCGGCTTCCTTGCTCGCCAGCTCGCGGGTCATGACGACCGCCCCACCCTCGATCCGCGGGGTTGTTTCGGTGATGACATTGCCCGGCCCGACGTGCGCGAAGGTCATTCCGCCGGGGGAGTCGCCGACGGTCGCGAAGACGAGACCGTTGCGATATGCGGTGTGCGAGGACGGATCGAGCACGAACGTATTGCCGGCGACCGGGTCGGAGATGTTGATCGCGATCGCGTCGGTGCCGGCGGCGTTGAGCTGCTCGCGGCGCGTGCGCCCGTCGCTGTCACGATAAACGCGCGTGCCGCTCTTCGTCACGATCCGGTTGCCGTCGGCCAGCACCTGGGTCGACTCGGTCGTCGCTTCAGCGGAGTACGGCGCCCCCTTCGTCTGCTTCGCCTCGACGTTGATCCGCACGTTCTGGACGCTGCGCTCGACGGTCGCCTGGTGCTCGGCAGCCTGCTTGACGAGGACCGCCGCTTCCGGACTTTGCGCGGCTGCCGGCGCCACCGCGCTCAACAGCGCGACGGCCGTGATCACATATCGCATGGTGTCTGATCCTTTCCTGGGTCGATGACCCGTTGCTGCTGATGGTCGAGCGGCGCTCGAGCGCCGCGACGTAAGTGCGTTACTGGCGAGGCCGCGGCGAATCACCGCTGGTCGTCACCAATCGGATGGCGCGCGCCTGCCCGTCCTGCCCGATGAGAAGATCCGCTTCCACTGCGGCCTGCGCGCCGGCCGGAATGTCGATGCCGTAGCCGGGCAAAGCGGTGACGGGGATGCCCAGCCGGACGATCTCCCCGCTCTCGAACGCCGGCAGTCCGGCGGCCGACGGGATCGGCACGAAGCCAACCGCTTCGACCGGCGGACGCGGTAGTGGCACCGCCGTGGCCGGCCGGCGTGTGACATGCGGCTTTCCGCGTTCCCCCAACGGCGCTGTTCCGTGAACAGCGGGTTCCGCCATCGCCTGCCGCGGCGCCGGCCGCTGGGGGGTCGGGATCGCGACGGGCGAAACTGCGGCGAGCGGCGAGGCAGGCGAAACCACGCGCCCTGCGCGCGTGCCCCACCATGTCGCGATACCGGCCGCGAGCAGCAGCGCTGCCGCCACCGGAACCCAGCGGGACACGACTGTCGGGAACGAGCGCGACATGCCCTGCGCCGGGACCGCCTGCGCGGCGAACGCCGCCATCAGCCGATGTTCCACCTCCGTTGACGCCGTTGTGGCGCCGGTGTCACGGGCCACCTGCGCGAGTGCCGCGGTCAACGCCTGCTCTCGCGCGAGCCGGCTTCGGCACGCGTCGCAGCCGGCCGCATGCGCGAGCACCGCGCGCTCCACGAACGGCGCCGCGCGACGCCGGGCGACCTCCAGCGTCAGATCCCGGCACTCCAGACAGGTCATGCCCAACTCCTCGAGCCGCGCAGCTTCATCGGCTGGACGGGCGCGTTTTCCTGGACCGTCGTCGGATCCGCGCCAGTTGCCGGCGCTTCGCGCGACGTCTCACCTTCCAGTGCGGACAGCTTCGTGGCCAGCAGCTGACGCCCGCGGTGCAGCCGCGACCGCACCGTGCCCACCGCGCAGGCCAACGCCTCCGCCGCCTCCGCGTAACTGAGCTCCTGCAGGTCGCAGAGCACCACGACCTCGCGGTACCGCAACGGCAGGCTGAGGACCGCGCGCCGGACGCGGGCAATGCCCTCGGCGCGGGTCAAGTCGGCCAGCGGGTCGACGGGACCCTCGACGTCCTCAATCGCACCCTCGTCCAGGTCATCGAGCGGCTGGAACGGACGCTCGCGCCCGAGCCGCTGGCGCGCGCAGTTGCGGGCAATCCCGCACAGCCAGGCCGCCACCCCCGATCGACCGGCCTCGTAGCGCGTCGCGGTCCGCATCACCACCATGAACACGTCCTGCGTCACGTCGTCAGCCGCCGCCGGAGCACCGGTCATGTGCAGGGCGAAGCGGTAGACTTCCGCCTGACGCCGGTTGAAGAGTCGCGCGAACGCGTGCGCGTCACCCTGCGCCACCCGGGCGATCAGGTCATCATCTACGTCCGGATCGTTCGATGCGCGGGTGGTCATGTGTTAACGTTTCGACGCCGTCACCAGATATTCCGTCGGCGGAGCCGGAAAGTTCCACGAATCAGCACCTGAAGGTCCCCATGTATCGAGCGCTGCTGCCAGCCCTCCTGACGTCGTTCGCACTCGTCCAGCCTCCCCAATCGCCCGCCGTCAACAACCCCTGGACGGAACGGGTGGCGCCGTTCAAGGTCATGGGCAACATCCATTACGTCGGGACGCTGGACCTGTCGTCGTTCCTCATCACGTCCCCGGCGGGGCACGTCCTGATCGATAGCGGCGTCGAGGCGAACGCTGAGGCCATCCTCGCCAACATCAAGGCGCTCGGCTTCGACGTCAAGGACATCCGGGTGATGTTGACGACGCAGGCCCATTACGACCACGTGGCGGCGTTCGCGCGGCTGAAGGCGGCATCCGGCGCGCGGGTGGTCGTGTCCGTGGCGGACGCTCCGCTCGTCGAGGGCGGCGGCAAGGGCGACTACCTGTTCGGGCCTGAGTTCTACTTTCCTGCGACGAAGGTGGACGCGACGGTGAAGGACGGCGAGGTCGTGACCGTCGGCCCGATTGCGCTGACCGCGCACCTCACGCCGGGGCACACAAAAGGGGACACGACCTGGACGATGGACGTGACGGATTCAGGCGGGAAGACACGACATGTCGTCTTCCTGGGGAGCACGTCGGTCAATCCTGGAACGATCCTGATCGACAACCCGAACTATCCCGGCATCGCAGCCGACTACAAGCGGGCGTTCGAGGTCGAGAAGCGGCTGACCTGCGAGGTCTTTCTCGCGGCGCACGGCTCGCAATTCAATGGACCGGCGAAAGCGGCGGCCGCCGCGGCCGGCAAGGGTGATGCCGCGTTCATCGATCCGGACGGGTGCCGCGTCGCGATCGAACGGTCGGAGAAGGCCTTCCTCGCGGAGCTCGCCAAGCAGCAGGGCGGGTCGAAGTAGCGATCAGGATCGGCGCTTCGGCTTCGGCGGCCTGGCCTTCGACGGCCGTCGCGCCGTCTTCGGCACGCCGATCTCGTCGAGCGCCCGCTCGTTGTCGCGCCAGTCCGGGTTCACCTTCACGCGCAGGTCGAGGAACACTTTCGTTTCGAAAAACGCTTCGAGGTCACGGCGGGCGTCCGTCCCGATCCGCTTGATCATCTCGCCGCCGCGGCCGATCACGATCGGCTTCTGGGATTCGGTCTCGACGAAGATCGTGCAGTACAGCCGGAGGATCTGCTCCCGCTCGCTCTCGTCGAACTGGTCGACGATCACCGCGGTCGAGAACGGCAGCTCGGCCCGCGTCTGCTCCAGCACCTTCTCGCGGACCGTCTCCGCGACCAGCGCGCGTTCGGGCTGATCCGTCAGGTAGTCCTCAGGAAACAGCGGATCGGATTCCGGCACCAAGGAGAGCAGCAGCCTCTCGAGCTCGGGCACGCCGTCGCCGGTCGCCGCCGAGACCGGAACGATGGCCGCGAACGGGTGCCAGCTCTGGGCCGCCTGGATCAACGGCAGCAGTGAGTTCTTCGCGATCAGATCGACCTTGTTCAGGACCAGTACCACGGGCATCTTGACGTCCCGCAGCAGTCCCGAGACGAACTCGTCCCCGCGCCCCGGCTTCGTCGACGCGTCGAAGACCAGCACCGCGACCTCGACCTCGCGCAACGTCTCGACCGCGGCGTCGACCATCCGGACGTTCAACCGGTGCAGCGGCCGATGGATGCCCGGTGTGTCCACGAACACCAGCTGGCCGTCGTCGTAGTTCTTGACGCCGACGATGCGGGTCCGGGTCGTCTGGGGCTTGTCCGAGACAATCGCGACCTTGGCGCCGATCAGGCGATTGAGGAGTGTCGACTTGCCCGCATTCGGGCGTCCGATGAGTGAGACGTATCCGGCGTGAGGCACGGGGGAGAGTACTACGGGTTCATGAGGTTCATGGGTTCATCGGGTTCATGGGGTTCGCTTCTCAGGTTCAAGGTTCAAGGTGCAGGGTTCAAGGTTCGCGTTCGAAATGCCCTCGCCGATGGCGACCGAACGATGCACCCGCTGAACCCGGGAACCCAACCCATGAACCACATGAACCCCCATGAAACCGACGAGCGCTCCCCCTACGCCGGTTGAGGCGACAGCTTGCGGAAGCGGACGCGGTGGATGCGGCGGCGCTCGGCTTCGAGGACTTCGACGCCGAGACCGTCGAGCTCGAAGGTCTCCCCCACCGACGGCACGCGGCCGACGCGGGACAGGACGTAGCCGCCGACGGTCTCGAAGCCGTCGGCCTCGATGGCGACGTTGAGCCGCTCGCGCACTTCGTCGATGTTGACCTTGGCGCTGAAGACGTATGCGCCATGGCCCTCGTCTATCACCGGTTCGGTCTCGACGTCGTACTCGTCGCGGATCTCGCCGACGATCTCCTCGAGCAGATCCTCGAGGGTGACCAGGCCCGCGGTGCCGCCGTACTCGTCGACCACGATCGCCATCTGGACCTGCTTGCGCTGGAACTCCTTGAGCATCTCGGGGACCCGCTTGGTCTCGGGCACGAAGGCGGCGGGCCGCACCAGCCCGGCGATCGCCTGCGTCTCGCCGGGCGCGCCGGTCAGCTGGATCAGGTCCTTGACGAACAGGATCGCCGAGAATGTTGTCGAGGTTCTCGGTGAAGACCGGAATGCGCGAGTACTCCTGCTCGCGGAACAGCGCCCGGAGCTCGTCGAGCGTCGCATCGGCCCGGATCGCGACCATGTCGGGCCGGGGCGTCATTACCTCGCGCACCAGCGTGTCCCCGAAGTCCACGATCGACTGGAGCAGGCGCCGCTCGTCCCGTTCGATGAGCCCCTGTTCTTCGCCGGCTTCGAGATAGGCGTGCGCGGCCTCGCCGGCCTCTTCGTCGCTCACGGTCGTCGCCTGGGCAGCCTGCCGATCGCGACGCGCCTCGACCAGCAGCCGCACCAGCGTGCCGGTCAGGGGATGCAGCGCACGCGCCACGTAGTCGAACGGCGGCAGGACGAACTCGAGCACCCGCTCCGGGTTGCGGCGCACGATCAACATCGGCAGCACGTGCTCGAACAGCAGGATGAACACCGCGACGAACAGCAGCAGCATGCCGATCGCGTTGAATCCCGTCCGCCCGGTGAGCACCGCGATCACGACGGTGGCGAGCGAGAAGATCAGCCCGAGCAGGAGCCGCGCCGGCAGGAACAGCTGGATCGGATCGTCCAGGTAGTACCCGAGCCGATCGCTGCGGCCGCCGCGCTCGGCCATGAGCCGCAGGGACAGCCGCATCAGCGCGCTGAACGCCGTTTCGATGATCCCGACGTACATCGCCGCCAGCGCCAGCAGCAGGAGCAGTGCGCTCATCGGGTGTGGGCGCGCTCGATCAGCCCGGCGTCGAGGCCGCCCTTGCGGCGCAGACGCGCTTCGAGACGCGCCATCCGGCCGCGATCGGCGGCCGCGTGGTGATCGTAGCCGAGCAGGTGCAGCAGCCCATGGAGCGCGAGCACCTTCAGCTCGGTTGCATAGGAGTGTCCCGCCTCCTCGGCCTGGCGCCGCGCCACCCCGGTCGCGATCACCAGATCGCCGAGTGACCGGGCGTCAGCCGACACCGCCTCGCGCGAGTCGGAAGGTCCGGCGGGGAACGAGAGGACGTCGGTCGCTTGGTGCTTGCGGCGATACCGCTGGTTGAGCGCGCGGATCTCGGCGTCACTGACGAGGGCGATCACCACCTCGCCGCGTGCCCGCGCCGGAGCCACCGAGGCGAGCCACGGGCCGAGGCCTGGCGCACGGACCGGACGGCCCTGTCCGTCCGTGATCGCGACGCGCAGCCGTCTACTGTCGGGATCCACCGTATGCTTCGTAGGCCTTCACGATCTGCTGCACGAGCTGATGGCGCACGACGTCCTTGTCGTCGAAGCGCACGAAGGCGATCCCTTCGATCGAGCCGACGATTTTGACCGCTTCGACCAGGCCCGAGGCGCGCCCGATGGGCAGATCGATCTGCGTCACGTCCCCGGTGATCACGGCCTTTGATCCGAACCCGAGACGGGTCAGGAACATCTTCATCTGCTCGGAGGTCGTGTTCTGTGCTTCGTCGAGGATGACGAACGCGTCGTTGAGCGTGCGGCCGCGCATGAAGGCGATCGGCGCGACCTCGATCGTGCCACGCTCGAGCAGCCGATCGGCACGGTCCATCTCGAGCATGTCGTAGAGCGCGTCGTAGAGGGGCCGCAGGTACGGGTTGACTTTCTCCTGCAGGTCGCCCGGCAGGAACCCCAGCTTCTCGCCCGCTTCGACCGCCGGCCGCGCCAGGATGATCCGGCTCACCTTCTTGGCCAGCAGGAACGACACCGCCTGCGCCATCGCAAGGTACGTCTTCCCGGTGCCCGCGGGCCCGATCCCGAACACGATGTCGTGCGTATCGATGGCTTCGAGGTAGCGGCGCTGGTTGACGCTCTTCGCGGTCACCTGGCGCTTGCCCGAGGTCCGCGGCGCGCCGCGGGTGAAGTAATCGGCCAGCGAGACGCTCTCGTCCTGCGACACGATCTGCGCCGCGGTCTTCACGTCCCCCCTGACCAGCCGGTACCCGCCGCCCATTAACGCGGCGAGCTGCTCCAGCACGCGCTCAGCGCGCGCCACGTCAGCCGCGTCCCCTTCGACCAGGACGTCGTGGCCGTTGGTCCGGATGCGGACGCCGAACTGCGACTCGAGATGTTTGAGGTTCTCGTCGTAGCTGCCGAACAGCGCTTCGACGTGCTCGTCAGGGACGATGACTTTACGGACGACGGTGGCGGAAGGTATGGCGATGACTCCTGCCCGGGCATACCGGGTCGATTCAGTGTACTACAGCGATCGGCCGCACCGACGAGTGTCCGGGCGCGCGTATGCCAACCCTACGAGCCAGCGACCTTGATGTGCAAGTCCCTCAGCTGCTTGGGGTTGACGCTCGATGGCGCGCCGGCCATCAAGTCCACCGCCTGCGCCGTCTTGGGGAACGCGATGACGTCCCGGATCGAGGGTTCTGCGCACAGGATCGCAACGATGCGGTCGAGGCCGAGCGCGATGCCGCCGTGCGGCGGTGTGCCGTACTCGAGCGCGTCGAGGAAGAAACCGAAGCGCATCTTCGCTTCCTCGTCGGAGATTTGCAGCAGCTTGAAGATCAGGCGCTGCAGCGCCTGATCGTGGATTCGAATGCTGCCGCCGGCGATCTCGCTGCCGTTCAGCACGAGATCGTAGGCCCGCGCCCGCGCCCGACCCGGCTCAGTCTCGAGGAGCCCGGCGTCGCTCTCGAGCGGCGACGTGAACGGGTGATGCATGAACTCCCAGCGCTGCTCCTCCTCGAACCACTCGAACATTGGGAAGTCGACGACCCACAGGAACTCGAACTTCGCCGGGTCGAGCAGATTCTCCTTCTTGGCGAGCTGCAGCCGCAGCGCGCCGAGCATTCGCGAGGTCGCCTCGGGCTTCCCGGCCGCCATCACCAGGAGGTCGGCGGGGCCGGCCTTCGACAGCTCCAGCGCCTGCCGGATCGCCGGCTCGCCCGCCGCCTTCAGCGCCGGGCTCTGGATCCCGGATTCTCCCGCGCGCGCCCACACCAGTCCCGCGGCACCGAGCTGCTTCGCCTGCTCCGCGAGTTCATCGAGCTCCCGGCGCGAGTACTTGCCGGCGTTGGGCACGACGAAGCCGCGCACCTCTCCACCGGCGCCAATCGCATCGCGGAACGGCGCGAAGGTGGTTTCGGCGAACGCCGCCGACAACGGGACGATCTCCATCCCGCAGCGGAGGTCCGGCTTGTCGGACCCGTACCTCGCGATCGCCTCGGCGTACGGCATCCGCCGGAACGGGCGTTGGGGCACGTGGCCCACGAGCGCCATCAGCCGCTCCATGCACGGCTCGACGGTCGAGAACACCAGATCCTCAGTGGCGAACGAGATCTCGAGGTCGACCTGCGTGAACTCCGGCTGGCGATCGGCGCGCAGGTCCTCGTCGCGGAAGCACTTCACGATTTGGAAGTAGCGATCCAGCCCGGCGATCATCAGGATCTGCTTGAAGATCTGCGGCGACTGCGGCAGCGCGTACATCTCACCGGGATGGACGCGGCTCGGGACCAGGTAGTCGCGCGCGCCTTCGGGCGTCGACTTCGCCAGCATCGGCGT
Source organism: uncultured Acidobacteriota bacterium (assembly GCA_963816725.1). Classification (GTDB taxonomy): domain Bacteria; phylum Acidobacteriota; class Vicinamibacteria; order Vicinamibacterales; family 2-12-FULL-66-21; genus CAVSUB01. The sequence goes on from CAWFMC010000006.1 coordinate 59,870, forward strand.
CTCGATCTCGAGGAAACCCAGCGCGTCGAAGTGCTTCCGGATCTCCATCGTGGCGCGGTGACGCAGCATGATGTTGTGCTGCATGCGCGCGCGGCGCAGATCCAGGTAGCGATACTTCAGGCGCGTATCCTCGGCCACGCCGGACTCGTCCGCGATGGGAAACGGCGGCGTCTTGGCGTCGTTCAGCTGGCGGAGCTCGCGGACCGCGACCTCGATCTCGCCAGTCTTGACCTTCGGGTTGACCGCCTCGGGGGAACGCAGCTCCACCTCTCCCAGCACCGCGACCACGTACTCCGGGCGCACCCGTTTGGCGTCCGCCAGCACCTTCTCGTCGTCTCGCGCGATGACCTGCGTGATGCCATGGCGGTCGCGGATGTCGAGGAACACCAGCGATCCAAGATCGCGGACGCGGTGCACCCAGCCGAGCAACACCACTTCCTTGCCGACGTCCTCACGTGTCAGCGCCCCACAGGTATGGGTGCGCGCCAATTGACCAAGCGGGTGATTCATAGTCCTGTGTATCGGTCCTCGAGACTGACGGCGATCAGCTGTCAGCTGCCAGCGACCGGCTCCCGGCGATGGGCGATCAGCGCCTGAACCGCCGCCGCGATGCCGGTGCGCGGTGCGGACGATTGCTGCCCGTCCACCATGTTCTTCAACGTGACCATCCCGGCGGCGCGTTCGTCGCCACCGACGACGGTCACGACCGGGATGCCGCGGGTCGAGGCGTACTTGAACTGCTTCCCCAGCTTGTCCGGATCGGGATAGACCTCGACGCGCAGCCCGGCACCGCGCAGATCGGCCGCGAGCCGCAGCGCGTCTTCCACCGGCTCCCCTTCGAAGCGCGTGACCAGCACGTCGGCCGCCGCCCGCTGCAAACCGGCCGGGAACATATCCCGCTCCGTCATGACGACGAGGATCCGCTCGAGCCCGAGCGAGAACCCACACGCCGGAATGGACTCGCCGCTGAACATCCCGATCAGGCCATCGTAGCGTCCGCCGCCGCCGAGGCTGCCGGCAAGATCCGCGACCGCGACCTCCATGATCGCGCCCGTGTAGTACGACAGCCCGCGCGCCAGCGACGCATCCAGCGTGACGTGCGCGCCCGCGCTGGTCGCGCGACAGAGCTGGAGAATCTCGGCCAGGTTGCCGACCGCGGCGATCCCCTCGGGATGCTCGCCGACCTGTTCCCGCGCCCAGGCAATCATCGATTCGTGGCCGGCCGGATCCGGATGCGTCGACGACGTCGCCGGATGATCGAAGGCGGTCAGCAGACGCTCGGCCGCCGCCTCGCCGATTCCGCGCGTCCCCAGTTCAGCGCGAACCCCCTCGCGCCCGATCTTGTCCAGCTTGTCGACCGCGATGAGCGCCTGGTCGTGGAGACCTGCAGGCACTCCGAACGTCTCCAGCATGCCGCGCAGCAGACCGCGATGGTTGATGCGAATGACGAAGTCGGTGAACCCGAGCTCCCCCAGGACGTCGCTCACGGCGCTACAGACTTCCGCCTCGACAACCGGCGAGGTCGAGCCGATGGCGTCGACGTCGCACTGATAGAACTCACGGAAGCGGCCGCGGGACGGCCGGTCGGCGCGCCAGACCGGCTGGATCTGATAGCGCTTGAAGAACCGCGGCAGCTTGCCGCGATGCTCGGCGACCACCCGCGCGAGCGGCACCGTCAGGTCGTAGCGCAAGGCCAGATCGGTCTCGCCCGAGGCCTCGTGCTCGCCGCGGCGGAGCACTTTGAAAATGAGCTTGTTGCCTTCTTCCCCGTACTTGCCGGTCAGCGTCTCGATGTTCTCGAGGGCCGGAGTCTCGAGCGGCTCGAACCCGTACCGGCGATAGGTCCGCTCGATGACGCCGACCACGAATGCTCGGCGACGGACGTCGTCGGGGAGGAAGTCGCGCATGCCGCGCGCCGGCCGGGTGTGCTCCGCCATCAGCGGCCCGGCACCCATGCCGCGCCGGAACCGGGTCTCGCCGCCTTGCGCCGACACGTCTCCAGGAACCGATTCCGCCGCCACTGCATCCGATGATTATAGGTCAGCCGGCAGCTATTTCCGGACTGTCGGGTAGGTGATCCCGAGCTGTTCGAGGTAGGTCGTGTACCTCGCCGGGTCGTAGTAATACTTCCGCATCTCCGGACGGTACTTCTCCATTGTCGCCTTGTTCAGGTCGATCGCCGGCGTGTCCTCCGGGCGGATCAGCGGCTCGTACTTGACCTCCTTGGTCTGAACGTCACGGAAGTACGTCCACGCCTGTTCGACCAGCGCCGGCTTCAGCAGCAGGTCGAGCATCGTCATCGCCTGGACCTTGGCGCCGGCGGTCGCGCCCTTGTGCGCGATCGGCGTCGCCATGGAGATCGCGTTCGCCCAGTTGTGCCCGGGCAGGCCGGGAATGTTCGAGGGATAACGGAGCGTCACCGTCGGGACGTTCCACGAGATGTCGCCGATGTCGTCCGAGCCGCCGCCCTGATTGTTCTCGACCGGCCCCTGAAGCCGTTCGGCCAGTCGGGTGGTCAGACCGGTTTCACGCGATCCGAGCTCCTTCTGGAGCGCCTTGGCCAGAGTCTGGTCGGCGTCGCTCCACGTCGGCAGCCCGATCGCCTGGATGTTGGCGAAGGTGGTCTCGGCGACGACCTTGTTGAAGTGCTGCGGCCACGCGCTGCCGAGGACCCGCGAGGGCAGCAGCTCGGTTCCGGTCATCAGGGCGGCCCCCTTTGCGACGTCATCTCCGATCTGCCAGAGCTCCTTGATCTTCGGGTACGTCGTCTGGCGGAAGTAGTACCAGACCGAGGCGGTGCGCGGAACGACGTTGGGCTGGTCGCCACCGTCGGTGATGACGTAGTGGGAGCGTTGCTCGAGCGGCAGGTGCTCACGGCGGAAGTTCCAGCCGATGTCCATCAGCTCCACCGCGTCGAGGGCGCTTCTGCCCCGCCACGGCGCGGCGGCGGCATGCGCCGTCTGGCCGCGGAACGAGTACTGGACAGAGACGAGGCCGGTACCGGCGCGTTCGCCCCAGGACACGCCGAACCCGTCATCCACGTGGCTGAACAGGGCGACATCGACGTCCTTGAAGAGCCCGGCGCGGATGTAGTACGCCTTGGTCCCGACCAGTTCCTCGGCGGTACCGGTCCAGATCCGGATCGTGCCCGGCAGCTTCTCGCGCTGCATGATCTTCTTCACCGCAATCGCCGCGGTGATGTTGAGCGCCTGACCGGAATTGTGGCCTTCGCCATGTCCCGGCGCGCCTTCGATCATCGGCGAGTAGTAGGCCACGCCCGGCTTCTGCGAGGCCTGGGGAATGCCGTCGATGTCGGACCCGAGCGCGAGCACCGGCTTGCCGGAGCCCCAGGTGGCGACGAAGGCCGTCGGCACACCGGCCACGCCCCTCTGCACGGTGAAGCCATTCTTCTCGAGCGCGTCGATCAGGTAGCGGTTGGTTTCGATTTCCTGAAAGCCCAGCTCGCCGAAGCTGAAGATTGAATCGATCATCTGCTGGGTGAACGTCTGCATCCGATCGACGTCGGCCACTGCCTCGGCCTTCAGCCCGCGGGTGCGATCATCGTCCGGCGTAAGCGCGGCAGCCGGCACCCCGTCCGCCGGGCGGGCCGGGCGATTCTGCGCCAGCGGCGCGGCCGTAAGCACGGCGCAGACCGCAAGCACACTGATCCACTGGCGTCGAGGCATCCGGGTCTCCTCCCCTGTGCAACTGAAGCGCCCGAGGATAGCAAACTTCACGGATAATGGAGCTTCGGATGGAACTCACCGATCGCTTCGGACGGCCGCTACGCAGCCTGCGGATCTCGGTCACCGACCGGTGCAATCTGCGCTGCCAGTACTGCATGCCCGAGACAGACTACGCGTGGCTGCCGCGCGAGAGTGTGCTCAGCTTCGAGGAGATCGCGACTGCTGGCGGATGTGTTCGCCGATCTCGGCGCCGATCGGGTGCGGCTCACGGGCGGCGAGCCCCTGTTGCGGCGCGACCTGGCGTCGCTGATCGAAACGCTCGCCGTGAAACCAGCGATCCAGGATCTTGCACTGACGACCAATGGCGTGCTGCTGGCACGGCATGCGGCGGAGCTCCGGCGCGCCGGCCTCCAGCGGATCACGATCAGCCTGGACACGCTCCATCCCGATCGCTTCGAGGCGCTCACCCGCTTCGACGAGCACGCGGCTGTGCTGGCGGGCATCGACGCGGCGGTGGCCGAGTTCGGCCGGGTGAAGCTCGACACCGTCGTCATCCGCGGCGTCAATGACGACGAGCTGGTGGCGCTCCTGGAGTTCAGCCGGTCACGTCACGCCGAAGTGCGCTTCATCGAGTACATGGACGTCGGCGGAGCGACCCGCTGGTCGCCGGACGCGGTCGTCTCGCGCCGGCAGATGCTGGCGCAACTGGCGCAGGTCTACGGAGAGATCCAGCCGGTGGGTCCACGAACGGCGGCCCCGGCGGAACGCTTCCAGCTGCCCGATGGGCTGACGTTCGGGATCATCCCGTCGACCACGGAGCCATTCTGCGCCACCTGCGATCGAGCGCGCCTCACGGCCGACGGCGTGTGGCTGATGTGCCTCTACGCGCGGGCCGGCACCGATCTGCGGCGTCCGCTCCGAGCCGGAGCCACGAGTGAGGAACTGTCGCGGCTGATCACCACGGTCTGGTCGTCGCGCGCCGACCGCGGTGCCGAAGAACGCCTTGCGCTCGATCGTCGGGAGACGCTGATCCCGATCGCCGCGCTGCGCCGCGACGCCCATCTCGAGATGCACACGCGGGGCGGGTAGCGCTTTCCGCTTTCCGCTTTGAAACGCTAGTCCCGCACGCGAGAGCGGTTGCTGACACGCGCCCGACCTGAAGGTCGGGCCTACGCAAAGCTGGGTGCTACGCGCGACTGGGTTGCTACACAGGACTGGCCTCTGCGACGGGACTCGTGCTCGCGCCGGTCGTGGCGATGACATCCGTAGGCCCGACCTTCAGGTCGGGCGTCATCTTGATCTCCGATCGCGGATCGACTCTTCCGGCATCACTGTCGTCCGAATTCACACATTCGGTGTCCCAGAAGAGCGCCGAGCGCCAAGCGCCAAGCGCCAAGCGCCAAGCGCCCAAGCGCCCGGCGGCCCTACTGCCCCTCGGCGACAACGCGCAGCCCCGTGACCACGGCAGGCGTGCCGTTGTTGCTCTGCGTCACGGTGAAGGTGGCGCTCCCGATCGTGATGACGCCCACGCGACTTGCGCCGGTGTTGTTGACGGTCACGCCGTAGCTCACCGTGCCCTGCAACACCTGTGCGTTGGTCACGGTCAACCACGCCGCGGACGAGGTCGCGGTCCAGGCGCAGCTGGTGGGGTTCGTGACCGAGACGCTGCCACTCGCCTTTTTCGAGTTGATCGCGACCGTCCCCGGGCTGACCGTCACGGCGCAGGTCGGCGCGCCGGCCTGCGTCACCGTGAACGTCTGACCGCCGATGGTGAGCGCCGCGGTGCGCGCGGTCGTCGACGTGTTGGCGGCCACACTGAACGACACCGTGCCGGGGCCCGTGCCGCTGCCTCCTGCGGTCGGGGTCAGCCACACCGCATTGGTGGTCGTGGTCCAGGCGCAGCCGGCCGGAGCCGTCACGGCGACTGACCCGCTGCCCGCCACGGCCGTAAACGACTGGCTTGCCGTGGAGATGGTGAAGGTGCACGGCGCGCCGGCCTGGGTCACGGTCACCGTCTGACCGGCGACGGTCAGAGTCGCCGTCCTCGGCGTCTGGCCGGTGTTCGCGGTCGCGGCGAAGGTCAGGGTGCCGGTGCCGTTGCCGCTGCCCCCCGACGTCACGGTCAGCCAGCTCGCGCTGCTCGACGACGTCCAGGCGCAGCCGGACGGCGCGGTCACGGTGATCGTGCCGCCGCCAGCGGCGGTGGTGAGTGACTGGCTGGTCGCCGAGACGGTGAACGTGCAGGGCGTATTCGCCTCGTTGACGGTGAACGTCTGCCCGGCGATGGTCAGCGCCGCGGACCGCGCCGTGGTGCCGGTATTCACGGCCACGCTGAAGGTCAGCGTGCTCGTGCCGTTGCCGCTGCCGCCCGACGTCACGGTGAGCCAGCTGGCGTTGCTCGACGAGGTCCAGGCGCAGCCGGCAGGAGCCGTTACCGTCACGGTCCCCGTGCCGCCGGGCGCGGCGAACGCTTGACTCGTGGCCGAGATGGTGTAGGTGCACGGCACGCCGGCCTGCGTCACGGTGTAGGTCTGACCGGCAATCGTCAACGTCGCCGTCCGGGTGGTCGCCGTCGTATTCGCCGCCACGCTGTACGTCACCGTCCCGTTCGCGGCGCCGCTCGCGCCGGCGGTGACGGTCATCCACGCCGCGTTACTCGTCGCCGTCCACCCGCAACCAGTCGCTGCGGTGACGTTCACCGAGCCTGTGCCGGCCGCGGCCGTGAACGACTGCGCCGTCGTCGCCAGCACGTAAGTGCACGGCGCGGCGGCCTGGGTGACGGTCAACGTCTGGCCGGCGATCGTCACGGTGCCGACGCGGACGGTGGTCGTGGGGTTCGCAGCGACCGTGATGTTGACGGCGCCGCTGCCGCTGCCGCTCGCCCCGCCCGTGACGGTGATCCACGGGGCGTTGCTGACGGCAGTCCACCAACAGCCACTCGAGGCCGTAACGGTGATCGAGCTGTTCGTCGCTGCCGCGGTTGCCGACTGGGCGGTCGTCGACAACGAGTAGCTGCACGGCGATGCGGTTTGCGGCGCCTGCGTCAGCGTGAGCGTCTGGCCGCCAATCGTCAGCGTCGCGGTTCGGGCGCTGGTGCTGGTGGTCGGCGCCACGGTGAAGGCGGCGTTCCCCGACCCGGTGCCCGTGCCCGTGCTGAAGGTGACCCAGGCCGCGTCGCTCGTCGCGGTCCAGGCGCAGGTCGATCCCGCCGTGACGGTGACCGAGCCGGTGCCGCCGCGTGGATCGAGGAACTGAGCCGCGCTGTCCGACGCGATGGTGTAGCCGTACGCGCCGTAGACGCCCTTCCAGCTGCCGGCAGTCGTGTCGTCGGTCTTGAGGAAGCTCGCGCTCGTGCCGGTCGCCGCCGCTCCAGCTGGCGGCTCGCCGAGGAACACACCGCTGACCACCGCGTTCGTACCTGTGACTTTGGTAACCCGGAGCGTGACGTGGCCGGTGACCGTCCACACCACGTATTTGCCGCCGGAGAAGCTGGTCAGGCTCCGGGCATCGAGCGTCACGCCGCTCTGATCGAGCAGCTCGTACCGCTGCTCGCGCCCGTCGGCATCGTAGTCGATGGCGTAGACGGCCAGCTGTTGCGCCCGGCCGGACGCGACGTTCACGTCGATGGTGAACGTATCGCCGTACCAAGCCGCCATGACGCGATCGGTTGTGGCGCGTTCCAGCGCGCCGCTCTCGGAGGTTCCGGACAGCCAGGTCCATGAGCTCGCGCCGTTGACGGCGAGACTCGCCGGGACCGGCAATCCTGCGGGCGTGATGGCCACACTGCAGCTGACACCTGTCTGCGTGACCGTGAAGCTCTGGCGCGCCGATCGTGAGCGTTGCCGACCGTGAGCTGCTACCCGCATTGGGCGCGACGCTGAACGCGACGCTCCCGGGTCCGCTGCCGTTCGCGCCTGACGTCACCGTCAGCCATGCCGCGCTGCTGGACGCCGTCCACCCGCAGCCGCTTCCAACGCTGACTGCGACCGATCCGCTGCCGCCCGCCGCGACAAATGCCTGGCTGCTGGTCGAGAGGCTCACCGTGCAATTCACGACCGGGCCCGCCGCCTGCGTGACGGTGAAGATCTGCCCGCCGATGGTCACGTTAGCGATGCGGCCGGGCGCCGTCGGGTTGACGGCGGCGCTGAACGCGACGGTGCCGTTGCCGGTGCCGTTGCTCCCTGAAGTGACGGTCAGCCACGCCGCGTCACTGCTCGCGGTCCAGTTGCAGGTGCCGGCCGCCGTCACGGCAACCGATCCGGTTCCTCCTGCGGCGGCGACGGCCTGCGCGGTCGTGGCGAGCGCCACCGAACACAGCGGATCGACCTGCGCCGCCTGAGTCATCGATAACGTCTGGCCGCCCACGGTCAGCGTCGCCGTCCGCAACACGCCGGTCGTGTTCGGCGCCACGCTCATGGTCGCGGTGCCGGAACCGCTGCCGCTCGCCGCGGTCACGGTCAGCCACGGCGCGCTGCTCTCCGCCGTCCACGCACACCCGGTCGCCGTCGTCACGGCAGCCGAACCCGATCCGCCCGAGGCAGCCAGGCGCTGGCTCGCCGCATCTCCGGCGACCGTGTATCCGTCCTCGCCGTAGACGCCCTTCCAGGATCCCTGTGTTCCGTTGTCGGCCTTGACAAAGCTCGCCGCCGCCGCGCCGCCGTTCGCCGATCCCGAACCGACCAGGATGCCGCTGACCACCGCGTTCGCGCCGGTGACCTTCGTGACGTTGATCGTCACGTGCCCCCGGACCGACCACACGAGATATCTCCCGGCGCCGAAACCGGAGACGGTCTGGGTGTCGAGCAACGCGCCGCTCTGATCGACGACGTCGAACCGCTGAACGCGGCCGTTGTTGTCGTAGTCGGCGACGTAGAGGGCGATCTGCTCGGTACGTCCCGCGCCGACGTTGACGTCGATGCTGAACGCATCGCCATACCAGGCGGCTTTCAGCCGGTCGGTCGCGGCCGAGCGCTGGAGCGCGACCACATCGGTTGTCGAGGCGGCCCACGTGTATGCCGAAACGCCCGACACGGTGACCTGCGCCGCCAGCGGCAGGAGCGTCGGTGCAAGGCCGATCGAACAGCTCGCCGCGCTCTGCGTCACCGTGAACGTCTGACCAGCGATGGTCAACGCGGCGGTCCGCGGGAAGAGGGTTGTGTTGGCCGCGGCGCTATACCCGATCACATCGGCCCCGCTACTGGCCGACGGCGTTTTCACGGTCAGCCATGACGCGCTGCTGGAGACGGTCCAGGGGCACCCGAGCGGCGCAGAGACTGTCAGTTGGCCGTTGCCGCCAACCGAATCCGCTGGCGCACTGCTCGAAGCGAGACTGATGGTGCACGCCGCGCCAGCCTGGGTCACGGTGAACGCCTGGCCCGCGATGGTCAGGACACCGGTGCGGCTGCTCTGGGTGTTGGTTGGTGAAACGGCAACGCTCACCGTGCCGGCGCCGATGCCGCTTGCCGCCGAGGTCACGTTCAGCCAGCTCGCATCGGTTGTCGCCGTCCACGCGCAACTGGAGTCGACCGTCACCGACGTGCTCGTCGCGCCGCCCGCGGCTGGCGCCGAGAACGCACCGGCGCTCAAGGTGGCGGTGCAGCTGGTGTACTGGAACTGATTGGAGACCGCGCTCACCGCGGAGCCGCCAGGCCCGTTGGCCATTACGCGCGCTTCGTACGTCACGCCGACCGAGGCAAACGGCGCCATCAACGACCTGAAGTCGACGCGGACCTTGTTATCCGGATCCACCGCGGGCTTGCCGAGGCTGATCGTTCGGACAGCACTGGACTGGCCAACCACGTAGATCGCCAGCTGATACTCGCTCACGATCGCCCTCCCGTCTGCGGACGTCAGTGCATCGTCGGGCGAGGGCGTGAACTCCACCCAGCTGGGATTCAAGGCGCTTTGTGCGAAGGCGCTGGTCGAAACGGCAGCGACGGCGAATATGAAGGACAGCTGGCGCAGTACGCGCGAGAGACTCACTCGGTACATGTCGTTGCCTGATACCAGAGGAGCGTGAGTACTGCTGGGGGGCGGCCTCGGTTCCTCAGGTGAGCAACATGTACGCCAGTGAGAAATGACGGACGTTTCGCGCGGGGGTGTAGTGACTTCAGTCGTGACGCTGACGAAAAGCGTTATTGACGGCACCCGCTGCGCACACGACGTGCGCTGGATCAGGTCCGTTCACCGCATGCGCCGGACGTTTCAGCGATGACGCCTCGAGGTTGACTTGCAGTCTCGAAACTTCAACATCACTTTTCGACCTTGAACGACAGATATTGCAGCACGCCCTCGCGCTCGACCTGCAGCACGAAGGGAGCGTTGGCCGGCAACGCCGCGAGCCGCTCGCGCAGCCGCACGACACTTTCTACCGGCGTGCCGTTGATCGCATAGATCACATCGCCGGCCTGCAGACGCCCCTGCTGTGAGACCGGCGTGCCGGCGGCCGCCAGCGCGACGACGATGCCCTTGTCGCCGCGCAGATCCGGCAGCAGCGCGTTGAGGGTCGGATTCAAGTCGACGCCGTAGACGCCGATGTCTTTGATGGCATTCTGCGGCGACACGAGATCGGCGAGGCGGCCCATGTCGTTGGCGCGCTCGCTGACACCAACCCGCAGCGTCAGCTTCCGCTCGCCGCGCTGGATCTCGATCGCGACCTGCTCGCCGATCGCGCGCGTGTAGAGATTGACCCGGAACTGACGCCCGTTCTCCATCCGCTTGCCGTCCACCGCGAGCACGACATCGCCGGGCCGCAGCCCGGCGCGATCGGCCGGCCCGCGCGGGGTGACGTCAGACAGGATGACACCGGCGTCCGGCCCGAGCTTCAGCGCCTCGGCGATCAACGGCGTCACCGTCTGCGGGTTGACGCCGATCTCGCCGCGGCGAACACGCCCGGTCTTGCGAATCTGCGTGAACACGTTGCGCACGATGTTGCTCGGCGCGGCGAAGCCAATCCCCTCGTTGCCGCCGGACTGGCTGTAGATCATCGTGTTGATGCCGACCAGCTTGCCTTCCGTGTCGACCAGCGCGCCGCCGCTGCTGCCCGGGTTGATGGGCGCATCGGTCTGCACGTAGATCATCGGATCGTCGGCGTTCAGTTGCCGCGCCACCGCGCTCACCACGCCCATGGTGACCGACGAGTCGAGCCCGAGCGGGCTGCCGAAAGCCAGCACCAGCTGGCCCGGACGGAGCGTGTCCGAATCACCGATCGGCAGCGCCGGCAGTCCCTTGGCCTCGACCTTCACCACCGCGAGGTCGGTCTCGTGATCGATCGCCACCACCTGGGCGCCGACGTTCCGGCCGCGCCGCCGCACGATCGATCGCCCGGGCGCCCCGCCGGTCGCGGCGAGCGGCAGCTCGACCTCGAGCCGCGTCGCGTATTCGATGACGTGGGCGTTCGTCAGGATGTAGCCGTCTGAATCGAGGATCACGCCGGACCCGGTACTCCGCTCGAGCGCCGGCTCGCCGGTCGCGGTCTGATCCTCCTCGTCGGGCGGAACGTAGCCGGTGACGAAGATTTGCACGACGCTCGGGCTGACGCGCTCGACGAGCTGCTCGAGCGAATGGGACAGTTCGCTCAGCCCGGCCACCCCGTGTGCCGCCGGCGGCGCCTGGACCGCAGTTGCCTGCGCGGAGAGTGAAGGAGCCGCCGCGAGGATCGCTGCCGCCGCCAGACACACCGCCGCCGTCGGTTGAGATACGACACGCATCGTGGTCATCCTGTGTGAAGACGAACTACGGACCTGCCCTCCCGGCGGGACGAGAGGCTAGACCCCGGCCGGTTGCGGCAGCAGGCTGTCGAAGGCGTCAGGCGCCAACTCCTCGAGCGAGCCGACCGCCACGTCCGCGGAGAGCCGCGTTGTCGCACTGACGCCGATGCAGCGCATCCCGGCGCGCCGCGCCGCCTCGACGCCGACAGCGGCGTCTTCGACCACCACGCAGCGATCCGGCGGCACGTTGACCGCCCGCGCGGCGGCGAGGAAGACATCCGGCGCGGGCTTGCCGTGGACGACATCCTCGGCGCCTACGATCACCGTGATCACCGCGTCGAGGCCAATCGCCCGAAGCATGACCTCGACGTTGGCCCGCGGGGCAGACGAGGCGACGGCCTGACGCCATCCGGCGTCCCGCAGGCGGGTCGCCCAGGTCACCGCGCCCGGCAGCGCGCGGAGGCCGTCCGCTGCAATCCGGCGCCGATAGACGGCCTCTTTGTCGTCGCCGAAGCGTGCGATGGCCTCGGCGGTGACCTCTCGGCCCAGCCACTCGCGCAGGAAGCTTTCGTTGCGCTGCCCGAAGGCCGCGGTGAACTGTTCGCGGGTCAGCGTCCGGCCGGTCGCGGCCATGGCTTCACGCCAGGCCTCCCAGTGCTGCTCGCCCGAGTCGGCGAGCGTTCCGTCCATGTCCCAGAGTACGGCCCGAGACCGGTCGATGGTCCGCTTGTGCATGAGGCAATCAGGTGAGGAAAACGAACGGCCGCGCGCCCGAAGGCTGCGCGGCCGTGACGAGGGCGACGGACGAGGGCTACTGCACCGGCTTGTGCAGGACTTCCTGCACGTCCTTCGGCTTCTTGGAACCACCCAGCCCGCGGATCTGGATGACCGGTTCCGGCGGCGCTTCCTTCAGCACCTGCTGACGGTAGAGCGCAGCCATCCGCTCGTTCTCGAGGTCGAGCTTCTTCTGGTCGGCGCGGGCGCGCAGCTTCTCCTCGCGGGCATTCTTGGCGATGCCCAGCTCGTCGAGGTCGGTCTGCTTCCCAGCCGCCACCGCTTCGGGATCGAGCACCAGCCGGTGCTCCGAGGTCGACAGCGCCACCTTCTTGCCACCGGCGAAGATCTCGTGACGACCGTGCTCCTCGTACCACTTGGTGAGGGTCGCGGTCATGTGCATCTTCTCGATGATGTTCCGCCAGCCGATGCCGGTGTTGTAGGCGCAGAAGGAGATCTCCCCTTCCTGCGTGGCATACGGGATGATGCAGCGCTCGGTGCGGCGGAAGTCGTAGTTGAACAGATCCTGGAACCACATGCCGGCGATGAACAGGAAGTTCCAGCGATCGCCGCGGCGCTGATGGATGTCCGCGACGGTCCGGTCGGCAGTCACCTTGCCGTAGTTGTGGCCGCTCGCCCCGAACGTCTTGTCGAACTTCTTCATCAGGTCGACGAGCTTGAAGTGCGTCGGCGCCTTGAAGGGATCGTAGTTCTTCATCAGCGCGAGGGCCATGCCGGCCACCGATAACGCCCGGCCGCGGGCCGCGTCGTTGACCTTCTGGAGATCCTTGGCCAGCGCGCCGGCGTTCAGGAACGCCGTCACCGGCACGGCTTCCTTGGTTTCCTTGTCGATCATCACCGCCATGCCGATGCCGCAATTCGGGTGGCAGCCGCAGGTCAGGTTGCCCCACTCGGCCGTCGGGCCATGGACCAGGTCGGCCCAGTCGGTGAAGGTGCCCATGAACGAGATCGGGAACCAGTCGCGGACCGGCTCGCCGATGCTCATCTGGTTCTTCACGTCGTGGGCGAGGTGCGACAGGGTGTAGCGCTGCGCGGCGCGGCGCTCGGGCGTCACTTCCTCGTCACGGCCGGTGAACGAGACCGGCTGGAACGACAGGAAGTTGATCTTGCGCGGGTTGTCGAGCGCGAACTGGATGATCCGGCCAACCTGCTCGTTGTTGACGCCGTTGACGATCGTCACGACGGGGACGATGTCGACGCCGGCGCTCCACAGGTTTTCGATCGCGCGCAGCTTGACGTCGAACAGGTTGCCGACCAGGCGGTGCGAGTTGGCGGCGTTGCCGATGCCGTCGAACTGCAGGTAGGCGTAGCGGAGACCGGCCTCGAAGGCGGCCTTGGCGAACTCGGGGCTCTTCGCGAACTCGATGCCATTGGTCGCCGCCTGCACGCTGTTGTAGCCGACCTTCTTGGCGTAGCGGACGGCGTCGAGGAAGTGCGGCGACATGGTCGGCTCGCCGCCCGAGAACTGCACCGACATCTGCCGGCGCGGCTTGATCGAGATGGCGTTGTCCAGCATCGTCTTGATGTCTTCCCACGACAGCTCGTGGACGAAGCCGACCTGGTTGGCGTCCATGAAGCACGGGTCGCACATCATGTTGCAGCGGTTGGTCAGGTCGATCGTCAGGACCGAGCCGCGGCCGTACTTGATCGTGCTGCTGCCGTGATTGTGGAGCTTCTCGTCGTTGTGGGCGCGGATGTCGCTGCCGGGGAACGTGTCCTCGAGGTGCTTGAAGAAGGCCGGGTCGATCGCCATCACGTCTTCGAAGTGGCCATGCAGCGGACAATCCTTCACCATCAGGATCTTGCCGTCGCGCTCGATGATCGTCGCCTTGATCTCGCCGACCTTCTCGTTGAGGAGGATCTTGTAGTCACGCTTGCCGTCGACGATCTCCTGGCGCGCCTCGCGGACGCAGACCGGGCACAGCGAATCGGTCTCGCGCGGCCAGCCGAGCGGCGGCTTGACCTTCTGCCATGACTTCTGGAGCGGCAGGTCGGACCATTTCGGCGTGAACGAGCCTTTGGGCTTCAGGCTGTTGACCGTGTCGAAGGCAGCCCAGGCGCCCCGCGCCACCATGGTCAGACCCTTCTCGACGTACTTAATCGGCTTGTGCATGGTCGCACGATAACGAATCTGGTAGGCGCGGCGCGCCGAAAAACAGGCAGACGGGCGGTAGCGGGGGTGAACGGGCGTTATCTGCGGCCAAAGGCTCTCACCGCACCACCCATCCGCGGGGCTAAGACGTTACGCCTGTGCAGGTTGCCGTCGAGCCGCGACCACCGGCCGGCGCCGCCAGAGGAGCCGGACGGCCAGGAGTATGGCCAACAACCCGGCGTAGTAGACGGGCTCGCCGATCGGCACCTTGACCTTCCAGATGAAATGCAGCGCCGCGGCCGCCGCGCTCACGTAGACCAGGCGGTGCAGTGCCTGCCAGCGCCGGCCCAGCCGCCGGATCCACCCCTTCGTTGAGGTGATCGCCAGCGGCACGAGCAGGATGAACGCGACCATCCCCGCGGTGATGAAGCGGCGCTTCGCGACATCCTGGAGGATGTAGCGGACGGCCAGACCCTGATCCACCACGACATAGATGAGCAAGTGGGCCGTCGCATAGGCGAAGGCAAACAGGCCGAGCATCCGCCGGAAGCGGATCACCGTATTCCAGCCCGAGAGCCGCCTGAGCGGCGTGATGGCCAGCGACAGGAGCAGGAACCGGTACGCCCAGATGCCGGTCGTGAGCTCCAGCTCCTCGACCGGATTGACCCCGAGCGCGTCGTGGACGGTGCGCCACGCCAGCCATCCTGCCGGCGCGAGCGCGAGCAGGAACACGACTACTTTCTGAATGCGGGCGAACATCAATCGGCGCCGCTCAGAAGTTCTTCCGGAGATCCATGCCGGCGTAGAGCGACGCGACCTGGTCGCCGTAGCCGTTGAACATCAGCGTCGGCCGGCGTCCCAGGTCGGGCAGGCGTCGCTCGCGGGCCTGGCTCCAGCGCGGGTGATCGACTTCCGGGTTGACGTTCGAGTAGAACCCATACTCGCCGGGGTTCGCGGTCTGCCACGCCGTGCGTGGCTGCTTGTCGGTAAAGCGGATGCGCACGATCGACTTGATGCTCTTGAAGCCGTACTTCCACGGCACGACGAGGCGCAGCGGCGCGCCGTTCTGGTTCATCAGCGTGTTGCCGTACAGGCCGACCGCCAGGATCGTCAACGGGTGCATCGCTTCGTCCAGCCGCAGCCCCTCCACGTAGGGCCACGCGAGCGAGCTCTCCGCTTGCCCAGGCATCTCGGAAGGACGGAAGAGCGTCGTGAACTCGACGAAGCTGGCCTTCGCCGTCGGCTCGGCGCGTTTCAGCACCTCCGACAGCGGGAGCCCGACCCACGGGATCACCATCGACCAGCCTTCGACACAGCGCAGTCGATAGACCCGCTCTTCGAGCGCAAACGGCTTGATCAGATCCTCGAGCTGGTAGTCGGCCGGCTTACCGCACAGGCCGTCCATCTTGACCTTCCACGGGCTCGTCTTCAGCGACCCCGCGTAACGCGCCGGGTCGCCCTTGCCGGTACCGAACTCGTAGAAGTTGTTGTAGGTGGTGATCTGTTCGAACGTATTCCGCGGTTCATCGGTGGTGACGACGTTCGGCTTGACGCCGGAGAGCGGCATCTGGCCGTCGTCGGCCGACGAGCTCTCGCAAGCGGACAGCACCGGGCCGGTGGCGATCGATAGCGCGGCCACGCCGGCCATCCGCAGCCACTCGCGGCGGCGAAGGTAGATGCGTTCGTCGGTGATCTCGGATGACGGCGTTCTCGGGTGGCGATTGATCCACATATTTCTTTAGATGCCGGACGGCCCGCGCAGGGTGGGCCGCGCCGGCCTGCCCTCCATATTAGTTAGAATGCGGCATGCCGCAATCGCCAGTGGAGCCGCGCTGGCCCAAAATCCTCTCGCTGGCGGTGCACGAGTTCCGCACGCCGACGACCGTTGTCGCCGGCTACATCCGGATGCTGCTCAAAGAGCGGGCCGGACCGATTCCAGACGCGCAACGGCGGCTGCTCGAGGAGGCCGAGAAGTCCTGCGGCCGCCTGTCCGCCCTGCTCGCCGAGATGAGCGACCTGTCGGGCCTGGAGGCCGGCACCGCCACGTTCAATCGCGCGCCGCTCGACGTCCGGACCGCCCTCAAGGAGGCCGCCGCCGGTCTGCCAGAGCTCGCCGACCGTCCCGTGACCATCGAGATCAAGACCGGTGAAGGCCCGGCGATGGTCGAGGCGGACCCGGTGCGGCTGCGGGCCACCTTCGCCGCGGTCCTGACGGCGCTCCGCCGCGAGCTCATAACCAGCATGACGCTGGCCGTTCGCGAACGGCCGGCCGATCTCGAGGGCCGTCGGGCGGCGTGGATTGCGATCGCCGATCCGGAGCGGATCGACGCCGTTCTGGCGGCCGACGAGGCCGCGCTCGGTCCGTTCGATGAATGGCGTGGCGGATGCGGCCTCAGCCTCGCGGTCGCGCGCCGGGTGATCGAAGCTCAGGGCGGCCGCATCTGGTCGCCTGCCGCCGACGCCAAGGCGGGCGCAGTTCTTGCCCTTCCGCTAGCATAACGTCCGATCTCACTCGACTTTCGCCTTATTGTGTCCTGATTCAGGTCAAGGCCTGTACAGAATCCAGTTACCTATAAAGAGTGGCTGGGTTCCACGGCCACGTCGGGGTGCGATAGAATATTGAATACTCAGTAGCCATGTAGTTCCCTGCTGAGCTTCGCCATGTCCTCATTTTGGTTCATTGAATGAAAAAGCCTTACGTCGCCATCGTCGATGACGATTCGGCCTTCTCCGCCTACCTTCGTACGTTCCTGTCGCTGCGCGGCTACGAAGCCCGGTGCTACACCCGCGGCGACGAGATGCTGGCGTCCATGAAGCAGAGCGAAGCGCCCGACGTGGTGCTTCTCGATGTGATGATGCCCGGTCTCGACGGCCTCGCGACGCTGAAGGCAATCAAGGCCAGCCGCCCGGACGCGCAGGTCATCATGCTCTCCGGCCGCAACCAGGTGTCGACGATCGTCGAGGCTGTCCGGCTCGGCGCCGCCGACTACGTCGTCAAACCGGACGACCCTGAAGGCCTTGGCGAGATCGCGCTCGATGTCGCGATCAAGAACGCCATCGAGAAGACCCGTCTGGTATCGGAGGTGACGCTCCTGCGCCAGCAACTGAGCGATGACGAGGACCGTGCGGTTTGGGGCAATACGGAGAAGATGCGCGGCATCGCCACGGTCATCGACCAGGTATCGGACAGTGACGTCACGGTGCTGATTCGGGGCGAGAGCGGCGTCGGCAAGGAGCTGGTCTGCCGGGCCATCCACCAGCGGTCGACGCGGCGCGACCGGCCGTTCGTCAAGGTGAACTGCGCGGCGTTGCCGGCCGACCTGCTCGAAAGCGAGTTGTTCGGTCACGAGCGGGGGGCGTTCACAGGCGCGGCGACCACCCGGATCGGCAAGTTCGAGCAGGCCGACGGCGGCACGCTGATGCTCGACGAGATCGGTGAATTGAAGCCGGCGCTCCAGGCCAAGCTGCTGCACGTGCTCCAGGATGGCGAGTTCACCAAGCTTGGCAGCAACAAGCGGATCGAAGTGGACGTCCGGGTCGTCGCCGCCACGAACCGTGACCTCGAGAAGATGATGGTCAGCGGCGAGTTCCGCGAGGACCTGTACTACCGCCTGAAGGTCATCGAGCTGACCGTGCCCGCGCTGCGGGAACGACGGGACGAGATCCAGCCGCTCACCGACTTCTTCGTGTCGCGCTACTCACGGAAGTACGGCCGGCCCATACGCGGGCTGTCCGAAGAGCTGCGTCAACTCTTTCTCACCTACGACTGGCCGGGGAACATCCGCGAGCTCGAGAACATGCTCAAGCGCATGGTCGTGCTCCAGGACGAGCAACTGGTCATCGCGGAGATCCGCCGCAACATCGAAAGGACCGCCGCCGCCCAGCTTGCGGCGAGCGTGGCCCAGCCGATGGCGGTCGCAGCCGGCGTGCCGGCGATGGCCGTTGCCGGCGCCGGACTCGGGATGCCGGGAATGACGGTTCCCGGCATGCTGCCCGGCACGATGCCTCCCGGGATGACGCTTCCCACCGGAGCCGGCACCGCGGTGCCGGCGGACGCAGACGCGGCAGACGACGGAGAGGAAGGCGGCGAAGGCCGCTGAGGGCGGAGGGTCGCTGGCGGCGGTGGCCAAGGCCGCGGCGATGAAAGCGGAACGCACCGCAATCGAGCACACGCTCCGGCAAGTGCACTGGAACCGCCGGAAGGCCTCGCAGATCCTCGGCGTCAGCTACAAGACGCTGCTCAACAAGATCAAGGAGTCGGGCATCAGCCGGGCATGATCGTCGCGTGGCACCACGCTTGCTCGACTGGAGGAATGGTGAGCGTCGCTCCCACATCACCGAGACGCTGATGACCGAGCACGAGCCGCGAGGTATCGGCGTCAGCGGACCAACGTTCCGCGTCCTACACGGGACGCGGCCCAGCGCGCGAGGCCGTGCCTCCTTCGGGCCGGTCGCCGACGTCATCGGCCGGGTTGCGGATACCGAGGTCCCGGTCCTCCTCCGCGGCGAGCGCGGAACCGGAAAGGCGCTGGTCGCCAGAGCCATCCACGACGCCTCCGCGCGTCGCGACAAACCCTTCGTCAAGATCGACTGTGCAGCGACCTCTTCCGTGGTCGAGGCGGAGCTGTTCGGTTCCGAGCGCGGTGCCGGGCCGCTGCGGCCCGGACGGCTAGAATTCGCCCACCACGGCACGCTGTTCCTGGATCACGTCAGCGAGCTCGCCCCGCCACTCCAGTTCCGTCTTCAGCGGGCCCTCGAAGAGAACGGGTTCACCCGGCCAGGCACCCACGATCCCGTACGGATCGACGTGCGCCTGATTGCCGCCTCACAGCAGGATCTCGAACGGCTCGTTGCCGACGGACGGTACCTGGAAGGCCTGTTCGTCCGCCTAAATGCGGTGTGCCTCACGCTGCCGCCACTGCGGCAGCGACGCAACGAGCTGCGTGAGCTGACCGAGTTCTTTCTGGCGCAATACGCGCTGCACTACAACAAGCCGCTCATCGCGCTATCCGCCGACACGCTGCGGCTGTTCGAGGATTACGCCTGGCCGCGCAATCTCCAGCAGCTCGAAGCCGTGGTCAATCGGCTGGTCATGCTCGGCTCCGATGCGACGGCGCGCGAGGAGCTGCTGGCGACCGAAGGCACGGAAAAATCGCGTCAGCGTGCGCCGGAACGTCCGGCACCGGTGGGGGCCAGTGGCGCGGTTGCGGCCGGGGATCCAGGTGTTCCGCCCGCGGGCCCAGGGTCCGCCGTGCGGCTCAAGGAAATCGCCCGGCAAGCGGCTGACGGAGCCGAGCGTGAATTGATCTTCCGAACGCTGCAGCAGACGCGCTGGAACCGGCGGGAGGCGGCGCAGATGCTCGGCGTCAGCTACAAGGCGCTGCTCTACAAGATCAAGCGCGCCGAGCCGGAGGGGGCGCCGTGAGCCCCGCCGATCCCTTTCTGGACGATGGCTCGCGGGTCGTCACCCTCGAGGCGTTCGATTTCATCTTCCGCAACGAACTGAAGCGCGCGGTGCGAGCGCAGAATTTCCTGACGCTACTGCGGGTCGAGCCGTCGCCGGTGGCCAAGACCGATCGGCCGACGGTCTCCCGTCAGCTGGCACGGCTGGTCGGTAGCGATGTCCGGGAGACCGATCTCGTCGCCGAAGGGGAAGCCGGCCGGGTCTGGGTGCTGCTGCTCGACACCGATCTCCGCAGCTCGATGTCGGTGCTCGATCGACTGTTGGCGCGGTTCGGTCATTACGAATTCGTCACGCCGATCGAGCTGGACATCGGGGTCGCCTGTTGCCCCACGCACGGCACCGACATCGACAGTCTCAAACGCGCGACCGACGCCCGTCTCGAACGGGACGGTTTTGGCGTTCCCTGACGCTCCGCGGCGAGGCGGCGGCACCGCGCCTCGCGATCGCGCCGCACGAGCGGCCTAGCCCTGCGGTTCCACCGTGCTGCGGCTCTCACTCCCATGACAACGCCCTGCGGGTTCGGGTAATCTGATGCGGCCCGCTGTGGTTCTCGGCCGCGGCGGCGCCGTCCTCACCGTTCCACGGAGTTGTCGATCATGTCTGTACTTGCCACCCGTCTGCGCGAACGCATTGCCTCACGCAGCGCACGGACCGGAGTCGTGGGCCTCGGCTACGTCGGACTGCCGCTGGCAGTCGAACTCGCCCGCAACGGGTTCCACACGACCGGCATCGACCTCGACGCCCGCAAGGTGGCCGACATCATGACGGGCACGTCGTATATCCCCGATGTGTCGTCAGCCGACGTGGAGCAGTTCCGGGCCGCGGGCCGCCTAGACGCGACCACCGATTTCGCGATCGTGGCGGACCTCGATACGGTCAACATCTGCGTGCCGACTCCGCTGCGCAAGACCAAAGACCCCGACATGTCGTTCATCGTGTCGGCGGTCGAATCGATCGGCAAGCATCTGACGCCAGGCACGCTGGTGCTGCTGGAGTCGACGACCTACCCGGGCACGACGGAGGAAGTGGTGCAGCCGCTGCTCGAGGCCGGCGGTCTGAAGGCGGGCGAGGATTTCTTTCTCGCCTTCTCGCCCGAGCGCGTCGACCCGGGCAACCCGACATTCCAGACCCACAACGTGCCCAAGGTCGTGGGCGGGATCACCCCTGAGTGCACGGCGCTGGCGAGTGCTCTCTACGGCGCGGCGATCGAAACGATCGTCCCGGTCAGCTCGACGCGCGTCGCCGAGATGGTCAAGCTGCTCGAGAACACCTTCCGCGCGGTCAACATCGGCCTGGTCAACGAGCTGGCCATGATGTGCGACCGGATGAACATCGACGTCTGGGAGGTGGTCGACGCGGCGAAGACCAAGCCGTTCGGGTTCATGGCCTTCTACCCCGGGCCGGGCCTCGGCGGCCACTGCATACCCGTCGATCCGTTCTACCTGTCGTGGAAGGCCCGCCAGAGCGGCTTCGAGCCGCGCTTCATCGAGCTGGCCGGCCACATCAACGGCGCGATGCCGCACGCCGTGGTGGACAAGGTGGTCGAGGCGCTGAACTCGCGGCGCAAGGCGCTGAACGGATCGTCCATCCTGGTCGCGGGCGTGGCCTACAAACGTGACATCGACGACCTCCGGGAATCGCCGGCGCTGGACGTCATGGGCCTGCTGCACGCCAAGGGGGCACAGCTCGCGTACATGGACCCGTACATCCCGTCGATCGAAGCGAGGAGTTGGGCGGGCGGCTACGCGATCGCCGGCGCCCCGGCAGATACGCGATCGTTCGGCCAGTACGATTGCGTCGTGATCATCACCGACCACCGCTCGTTCGACTACCGGGCGATGGTCGAAGGGGCCGACCTGATCGTCGACACGCGCAACGCGATCAAGGTGGCCGCGCCGAACGTGTTCCGGCTCGGGGCGCCGCACCCCGAGCGCATTACTGCGGCGCCGGCGGTGTAGGCTCGGCGGACAGCCCCAGAAAGCGCGTCATCTCGCGCCACATCGGCTCCAGGCTCGCGATCAGCTGATGGTCGTCGTCGAGCAGGTGGAGCTCGACGTTCGCGCGCGCCGCGGCCCATCGCCGCACGGTGTCCGGGTCGACGGCCGTGTCACGAGTTCCCTGAAAGATCTGCATCGGCTGACGGAGGTGCGCGCCGAACGCGTCGTAGCGCGTCGCGTCCTCGTAGAGGTTATAGCGGAGCGGCATCATCCGGCCGTAACCGTAGTGGAAGACGTTGAGGGTGTCGGTCCGGCGCCACTCGTCGAGCCCGCGATCGCCGAGGTCGCGCAGACGGTTGGCCGAGAAGTCCAGTGCCGGCGCGAGCAAAATCACTCGGGCGACCCGGCTCGGCTCACTGGCCGCGACCTGCACCGCGACGAACCCGCCCAGGCTTGATCCAATCAGCACCACCGGTTCCGGCGCGGCCGCGATCACTTCCGACGCCTGCGCGATCATCCGCGAAATCGTGAGGCTGGCGAAGTCCGGCTGGTTGAAGTCCGGGGTGACGAGGTCGATGCCGCGCGCCGCGGCTTTCTGCCGGAAGAACCCCGCTTTGGACGACTGTGCAGACGAGGCGAAGCCGTGCAGGTAAATCAGGCGCACGCGCTCAGAGCCTGGTCTTGCAGCCGGGGCGGCAGCGGCACTGAATGGTCTTCTCGCCGTCGGTCGAATAGTCGTAGGTCAGCTCTTCGCCCTTCGCGATGTTGCGGGCGGCGCGGACCCAGATCGTCTGCCCGATGATCTGGGTGTAGCAGTTCGGCTTGCAGGCGTGGTTGATGAACCGCGAGATGTTGCCGCCGACCGCGCCGTCGCGGACGTACTGGCGATTGAGCTTGAAGCACCAGATGTGCCCCTTTTTCAGGTACTCAATCTCTCGCTGGAGGCTCACGCGGTTGTTGATCTTCTCGCCCGTGTACTCGATGATGCGCGTGTTTTTGGTGATGGGCTGGGTCGCGAAAACACCCCACCCCTGAATCCGGGAGCGCCGCTTTTCGATCATGGGTCGAGGGAGGAGAGAACAATGAACAACGCGCCGCAGCGCACCGACGGATTCTAACTGCGGCGGGACGGGTCTTGTCTCGAACGATCGATCGGGCGCCGCGGCGTTCACCAGAACCGCACGCGGCCGGTATCGACGTGCACGAAGTTCGAGCTCGGATAGAACCCCACGCCACCGAGGTTGAGCGCCCGCGCCGAGCTACGCAGTTGTTCGAGAGCCACGCCGGGCACGCGAATGTCAATCGCCTTGCCGACCATGTGCAGGCTGCCCGACGCGACGCCGGAATCGGCCCCGCCGCGCGCACGCAGCATCGCGTTGGTCTGCGGCGAGCGGTACCCCGAGATCACGTGGAACGGCTGATCGACGCCGAGCGTGCCGTGCAGCTCGTGCAGGAGATCCAGGAGGGCGGGATCGATCGGCTTGATCTCGTTGGCCCGGAAGTCACGCAGCAGGGCGTTGATCTGCTGGAGCGCTTCGGGCTGATACGCGCCGCCACAGCAATAAGCCGTGGTGAGCCGTTCGCCAGTGTGGATGTTGAAGAAGGACAGCACCCGCTCGGGCCTTCCGGCGGCCTCGCGCGTCGCAGCCGCGGCCCGGGCGGGCGTAAGCGCAGCCGCAGCGGCCGCGGCGCCGACACCCAGAAACGATCGTCTCGTCCACGACGGTGACGTGAGGGAGCGCGATGCCATGTGTAGATCTATTGGACCACACGGGTCTCAAACGCTCAAGCTTGGCCGCGCGACCGCCGCTTGCGCAACCTTCGCCCTCGCGGGTCCGTCAAAGGCTCGAACCTGCCGCTCATCTGGAGGCCACATGCGTCGGAATCCGATTGCCGGGTCAGCCGTTGTCATCGCGCTCGCGCTGGCGTTCGGGATTGGCGCGGAAGACATCACCCGGGCCACCCGCGGCGTGATCAACCTGCCGCGCGTTGTGCCTCGCAACGCGGACGACTTCACCTGGCACGGCGCTCTCCGGCCTGGCGCGACCCTCGAAGTCAAGGGCGTGAATGGCGACGTCACCGCAGCTCTCTCGAGCGGCGCCGAGGGGCAGGTCACCGCGCAGCGGTCCGGACGACGGGCCGACCCCGAGAGCGTGCGGCTGGAGGTGGTCGAGCACGCCGGCGGCGTCACCATTTGCGCGGTGTACCCGAGCCGGGATGCGTCCCGGCCAAACGAATGCCGCCCCGGCACGGACGGGCGGATGAACGTGCAGAACAACGACGTTCGCGTGCACTTCACCGTGCAGGTGCCACCCGGGATCCGTTTCGCCGGGCGAACGGTCAACGGCGAGGTGGACGCGCAGGGCCTGCAGGGCCCGGTGTTGCTCGCCACCGTGAACGGGTCCACTGGGTTCTCCACCTCATCGTACGGCGAGGCCTCGACGGTGAACGGATCCATCCGCGGCGCGATGGGCGCGTCGGACTGGTCCGAAGGCCTGGCGTTCAAGACGGTCAATGGGACGATCACGCTTGACCTGCCGCCGGATCTCAGTACCGAGGTCCGCGCCACGACGGTGAACGGCGAGATCTCCACCGATTTCCCGCTCGCCGTCACCGGGCGCCTCAGCCGCCGTTACGTGCAGGGCACCATCGGGAGCGGCGGCCGACGGCTGGATCTCGAGACGGTCAACGGCAGCGTGCGCCTGCGGCGGCACTGAGGATCGATGCGGCGCGGGCAGCCGCCGATGATCGGATGATATAGTCGCGAGATGGAAGGTATCTTCACGGCCTGGGGCCGTATCCTCGCGGGTTATCGCCCGTCCTTGTCGGTGGAAATCACTCGCGAATGCCCGCTGCGCTGCCCCGGGTGCTACGCCTATGGCGACGAACATCTCGGCGGCGGCGTCACGCTGCGTCAGGTCAGCGACTTCAAGGGTCAGGAGCTGATCGATCGCTTCTTCGGCCTGATCGATCAGCACAAACCGCTGCATCTCTCGATCGTCGGCGGTGAGCCGCTCGTGCGCTTCCGCGAGCTGAACGAGATCCTCCCGCGGCTGGCCGACCGCGGCATCTATACCCAGCTCGTGACCAGCGCGGTGCGCCCGATTCCGATCGAGTGGGCGGCGCTGCGGCGGCTGCAGCTGGTGGTCTCGATCGACGGGCTCCAGCCGGAGCACGACGAGCGCCGCAAGCCGGCCACCTACGACCGCATCGTCAAGCACATCAAGGGACACAGCATCACGGTGCACTGCACCGTGACGAAGCAGCAGGTGCGGCGCGACGGCTACCTCGAAGAGTTCATGCGCATCTGGTCGGACAATGCCGACGTCAGCCAGATCTGGGTGAGCTTGTACACCCCGCAGGTCGGCGAGGTCTCGGAGGAACGCCTGGAGCCTCAGGACCGCGAACGAGTGGTCGCGGCGTTGATGACGCTGCGCAAGTCGTTCCCAAAGCTGCGGATGCCGGAAGGCATGATCAAGGTGTACGCGAAGCCCCCCAAGAGCCCGGCCGAGTGCACGTTCGCGCAGACCACGACCTGCGTGTCGGCGGATTTCGAGCACCGCATCGAGCCGTGTCAGTTCGGCGGCAACCCCGACTGTTCCAACTGCGGCTGCATCGCGTCAGCTGGTCTGGACGCCATCGCCCGCCACCGCCTGCCCGGTGGGCTGCGCGTCGGGGCGATTTTCGAGCATTCGCTCCGGCTTGGCCGGGGCGTACGGCGGCTGCGAACCTCGGCTGCATCCTGATATACTTTCGGGTTTGATGCGAACTTTCCGGAAGGCGAGCCGAACCGTACGGTCCGTGCGCGAGTTCGCGCGCGGACTCGCCGACACCGACCATCCGCTGCTCGTCCATCTGGTCCCGATTCGCCGCTGCAACATCGACTGCGGCTACTGCAACGAGTACGACAAGGTCTCCAAGCCCGTGCCGCTCGACGACATGCTGGCACGGATCGACAAGCTCGCGACGCTCGGCACGTCGGTCGTGGCGTTCAGCGGCGGCGAGCCGATGCTCCATCCCGACCTCGACGCGCTGATCCGGCGGATCCGATCGCGCGGGATGATCGCCGGGCTGATCACGAACGGCTACCTGCTGTCGCCGAAGCGGATCGCCGCGCTCAACGACGCCGGTCTCGATTATCTCCAGATCAGCATCGACAACGTCGAGCCCGACGAGGTCTCGAAGAAGAGCCTGCGTCTGCTCGACACCAAGCTCCAGTGGCTCGCCGAGCACGCGCACTTCGACATCAACATCAACTCGGTGGTCGGCGGCGGCATCAAGAATCCTGAGGACGCGCGCACGATCAACACGCGCGCCCGCGAGCTTGGGTTCTCGACCTCGATCGGCATCATCCACGACGGCTCCGGCATCCTCAAACCGCTCGGCGGCCCCGAGCGGGCGGTGTTCGACGATGTGATGCGGCTGATCAGCGGACGCAAACAGGTGTTCAAGAACCTGTACTCGGGCATCCGCAGCTTCCAGGCCAATCTCGCCGACGGGAAGCCGAACGAGTGGAGCTGCCGGGCCGGCGCGCGCTACCTGTACGTATGCGAGAACGGCCTGGTCCACTGGTGCTCGCAGCAGCGCGGCGTCCCCGGCGTCCCGCTCGCCAGCTATACGACCGAGGACATCCGTCGCGAGCTGGTCGCGCCGAAGTGGTGTGCGCCGCTCTGCACCATCGGCTGCGTCCACCGTGTTTCGCGGATGGACTTCTGGCGCAAGCCACAGAAGCAGGAGCCCGGCGTCCCGCAGGGTTCCGTCAGCGAAGCGTCCTGATCTCGCATGCCCAATCCCGTCTCGTTCGATATCACGTCCAACGTCGATCTGCAGGAAGTCGACAACGCAGTCAATCAGGCGCGCAAGGAAGTGGCGCAGCGCTACGACTTCAAAGGTTCCAAGGCCTCGATCGAGCTCAATCAGAAGGACAACACCCTCGTCCTCGTCGCGGACGACGACTTCAAGATGAACGCGCTCTGGGAGATCCTGCAAGGCCGCCTGGTTCGCCGGGGTGTCCCGACCAAGAATCTGACCCGCGGCGAGATCGAGCGGGCCGCCAACGACACGGTCAAGAGCGTCGTCACGCTGCAGCAAGGCATTCCGACCGAAGCGGCCAAGGACATCATCAAGTTCATCAAGGACCATAAGTTGAAGCGGGTCCAGGCAAGCATCCAGGCCGATCAGGTCCGCGTTTCGTCGCCCTCGAAGGACGACCTCCAGGAGGCGATCCGGCTTCTGAGGGAACACGACTTCGGCGTCGCACTCCAATTCGGCAATTACCGCAGCTGAGGGCGGAGGAACCATGGCAGCCACGGCACTCGCCCTCGCCCTGACGATGCTGCTGGCCGCGCCGGCCGCGCGCGCGGGCCTGCCGACCGGCGTTCCCACGGCGCAGAACGACAAGGGCCCGCCGGTCAACCGCGACGCCAGGATAATGGCCGAATTCGAAGAGCGGGTGAAGGCCTACAGCACCCTCCATCGGGAGCTCGAAGCGACCATCCCCGCGCTGCCCAAGCAGCCCACTCCGGAGCAGATCGACGCCCGCGAGCTGGCCCTCGCCGCCTTGATTGCGAAGACCCGCGCCAAGGCCGCGCCGGGCGACATCTTCACGAAAGAAACGCGGGCGCTCTTCCGCCGATACCTGGCGCGCGTCTTCGACGGCCCGCAGGGCCGGGAGCTGAGGGCTTCGATCATGGACGAGAATCCCGGCCGTCTGAGCCTGCACATCAACGCCCGGTATCCCGAATCCATTCCGGTGACGACGGTGCCGCCGCAGGTGCTCCAGGCGCTCCCCAAGCTGCCCGACGATCTCGAATATCGGTTCATCGGGGATCGCCTGATCCTGCACGACATCCATGCCCACACCATCGTCGATATCATCGACGGTGCGATTCCGCACTAGGCACGGCGTCGGTCATGATGCGCCGCGTCGCTGCCTCTCTCGGCCTGTCTGTCGCGCTTCTCTGGCTGGCGCCTGCCGCCGGCACCAGGACGTCGACAGTCCAGGCCGCCGCTCAGGCCCCGGCCGCGGCAAGCGCTGCCCGAGTCGAGCTCCCGAATCGTGAGGGCTCGCTCAAGTTCGCCGTGCTCGGCGACTTCGGGACCGGCAAGCGCGAACAGTACGAGCTCGGCGCGCAGATGGCCAAGGCCCACGAGCGCTTCCCGTTCGAGCTGGTCATCACCGTCGGCGACAACCTCTATGGCTCGCAACGGCCGAAGGATTTCCAGACCAAGTTCGAGCTCCCCTACCAGGGTGTGCTCGAGGCCGGCGTCAAGTTCTACGCCTCGCTCGGGAATCACGACGAGCGCGAGGGGCAGCGCTACTACAAGCTGTTCAACATGAACGGCAAGCTGTATTACACCTTCAAGGCGCCGAAGCAGAGCGTCCGGTTCTTCGCGCTCGACAGCACCTATCCAGATCCGGAACAGAGTGCGTGGCTGGAGAAGGAGCTGGCGGCTTCGGGAGACGACTGGAAGATCCCGTACTTCCATCACCCGCTGTACTCGTCAGGCGAGCGGCACGGATCGACGCCGAGCCTGCGCGAGGTGTGGGAGCCGCTGTTCGTGAAGCACGGCGTCAGCGTGGTGTTTGCCGGCCACGACCACTTCTACGAGCGCACCAAGCCGCAGAAAGGGATCGTCCACTTCGTCACCGGATCGGGTGGACAGCTGCGGCGGGGGAACATCGATCGGCGGACCGGTCTGACGGCCAGCGGCTTCGATACCGACCGCGCCTTCCTGGTGGCCGAGATCGATCGCGACGAGCTCTATTTCAACGTGATCTCGCGGACCGGTGCGGTGGTGGACTCGGGGGTCATCCAGCGACGGAAGCCGTAGCGTCCTTCGGTTTCTCCTTGTCCTTCTCTTTGTCTTTCTCTTTGTCTTTGGCGGCCGGCTTCGCGGCCGGGGCTGATGCGGTCCAGTCCGCCTCGAACACCCCTCGCACCTGACCGGCGATCCGCGCGTCGGTCACGATCATCCCGACTTCGCGGCGGCCGTCGAGCTCCAGCTTGCGCAGGCTCTGGCTGCCTACGAAGCAGGCGGTCCCGTCGCGGACGATGGCGCGGACGTGCAGGCGCAGATCGGCGAGCTTGCGGACCTCGACGCCGGGGAGGCTCTTCTCCATGCTTCCGATGACCCGGATGTCGACCCCCGCCCGCAGGCGATCCTGCAGCACGCGCAGAATCAGGTTGTCGCTGACCTGCGCGTCGTAGATGAGCAGCTGCTTCTTCGCCTGGCGGATGAACGCGGTCAGCCGCTCGCGTGAGGTCTCCGGGCTGACCACGAAACGGTCGTGCCGGGGCGAGTAGGGCTGCCGGTTGCAGTCCGCCTCGAACAGGCACGACGCTTCCTTGACCAGCCGCTTGTCGCCGGTGACCACCCCGAAACTCCGGCTCTTCTCGATATCCAGCTTGGTGTAATTGAAGCCGAACACGTAGAGCACGTCGTCGACCACGAACAGCTTGCCGTGATAGCGCGGCAGGTCGTCGGCGGTCCGCGACACGGTGACCCCGGCGTTGAGCAGGCGCAGTTCGAGGCGGCGCAGGCTCTTCTCGCCGCCGCGGTTGGTGTGCGCGATCAGCGCCCGGACCACCACACCGCGGGCCACGGCCGCTTCGAGCGCCTTCTCGAGCTCGACGCGATCGAACCGGAAGATGACGATGTCAATCGTCTTGCGGGCTTTACGCACCGCCTTCAGCAGAGGGGCGAGACCGTCGTCGGGCTGGATGATCAGCTTCACAGTGTGGCGTCCACTGACAGCTTACTTCTTCGCCTTCTTCTCTTCCCACTCGACCGCGAGGTGGCCGTCGGGATCGAGCGTCAGGATCCGGTTGGAGACGTCGTCGGTGTGGATTTCCATCGGCACCTGGAGCTCGTAGCAGACCTCCTCGTCGGAGGCGCTGCGCAACTCGAACGGCAGCTTGTACGACTGCAGGATGCGCTCGATCTGGTCGCGCCGGGCGTCGGAGTCGGGCGCCTTGATGTGGAGCATGAACGGTTTCCTCGACTCCGGCTCGAAGGATTCGATCACCCACAAGGCCGCGACCATGAAGGCGGTCGAAAAGATCGTCAGCGCGTAGAGCCCGACACCGGAAGCCAGGCCGACCGACAGCGCGCAGAGCATGACCGCGGCATCCTTCGGGTCATCGATCTTCGATCGATAGCGCACCAGGTTGGCGGCGCCCACGATGCCGAAGGCGCGGGCCAGGCTGGCGCCGACGACCAGCATGACGATCGCGCCCACCAGCGACAGGACGATCTGCGTCTGGACCACCGCCGGGGTACGAGGCGGGGTGCCGCGCCGTTTGGGACGGAGCGCGAGGGCCGCGCCGAGGGCCGCGGCGAGCGGCAAACGCACCATCGCATCGCCAATCTCGTGAAGTGGATGGATGGCGTGATCGTCCGCGGTTTGTTGCGACTGCTCGTTGTTCTGGAGGGCCGCGGGCAGCGGCGCGTCCTGCGCGGCCAGCAGTGGACGCGGGAACCCGAGCGAGAGAACTGCGGCGGCGGCGAGGGCGGCCATCAGCACGCGGCGGGTCATGAGCAGCATCGGTCAGCCTTCCAGCGCCAGGCCCTGGGCGATCTTCTGCTTCAGGCGGGTGATGAAACGGGTGGTCGTCTCCTGGTCGAAACCGCCGGCCCGGAACGCATCACGCCACTGGGCGTCGGTGAGCGTCTGCAGGCGGGCGCAGATCCAGCGCACGTCGGCCGGCTTGATGTCGGTGAACAGCGCGTCGTGGCGGCCGCGCCAATCGAGCTTCACCCGGCCGTTGACGACCGCGGTGATGAACGGCGTCTGCTCGAAGACGTCGATGTCGCCGCGCGGCGCCGTGAGCACGCCGGTGCGGCCGAAGGTGTGTCCCAGGTCGCGCGCCACGTACCACTGCTTCGCACCCTCGAGCGGCTCGGCGAGCTCGTACATCGCGTTGTTGTCGTCCTTCAGATCGGAGTTGCCGAGCATGGCCTGGAGGATCAGCAAGCCCTGCAGCTGCGGCGTGCCGACGAACGGATTGTGGTAGTAGGACCACGTCCCGTCGGCTTTGAGGCCGTGAAAGTCCGGTTTGGCTTCACGGAACCGGGCCGGCAGCTGCGGGTTCGGCGTAATCGCCTTCTCGGCAGTCCACTCCGCCACGAAATAAACCGGCGGCTGGTGGTAGCCGATGCCCCAGTGGATACGCGAGGCGACGACCTCGGTGGCCGCTTCGGGCGGGAACTTGACGCTCCAGTGGCCGCGCTTGTCGGAAACGGTGTAGCCCTGGCTGAAGCCGGAGCGCTTGATCTCGATGACGGTGTACTTGGCGCCGGCCGTAGGCGCGAGCCGCTGGCCGCCGACGCCCCAGTACAGATCGCGGGCGCGGTCCGGCTGGACCCACAGCTCGGCCATCTGCGCAGCGGTGGGCGGGGTGGGACTGGTCGATTTGATGACCGGGTGGCAGGCGGCCAGAGCGGCCAGCGGGACCAGCAGCACGGGTACTGCGAGGCGAAGGGGAAAACCCGGGACACTGGCGCCCGTCATCCTGTCTGGAACTCCTCTTGGCCATGGAAACGCCATGACCTACCTCGGCATCAGGTGCAAGTCACGCGCCACAGCTCATCCACGCATGGATGAGTTAGCTTATCTTACCGAAAATCGTGAGATTGCGGCTCGGGCGAGTCGCCGATCAGTGGCAGGACGCGCTCGGCTTTGACCGAAGTCACCCCTTCCTGGAGCTGCAGCGTGCCCTCGATGAGGAGATAGGGGGAGCCGAGGATGTCGGCGCGCTGGTCGGTGAAGAGATCCGGCCGCACGATGATGTTCGCGATACCGGTCTCGTCCTCGAGTGTCAGGAACACG
Source organism: uncultured Acidobacteriota bacterium (assembly GCA_963816725.1). Classification (GTDB taxonomy): domain Bacteria; phylum Acidobacteriota; class Vicinamibacteria; order Vicinamibacterales; family 2-12-FULL-66-21; genus CAVSUB01. The sequence goes on from CAWFMC010000006.1 coordinate 91,385, forward strand.
AACCCCTTCGCTGTCCCGGGACGCTGACGGGTAATCACCGCGCCGGCCACACGAACCCGTCGGCCGTGCCGTCCGTGGGGCAGGTCGCGCGCTCGCAGCACGCCTCGCAACGCCAGCTCCGTGCGCCGTAGCGCCATCGGGTGCGGACCGATGGTCACGCTCGAACCCGCATAGTCGGCCAGCAGCCGTTCGGACGGCGTCATGGGGGCAAGGGGGCTGACGGCGGACGCGTGCCGGGACCCGGGATCGGGAACCCGGGACTCGGCGTTCGGCGCTGGGCGCTGGGCGTTCGGCGTTCGGCGGACGCTTTCTACGTGCAGCTGATTGAGGGGGAATCCACCCGGCGTATTCGAGCTGGTAGCGGCAGCCTCGTGTGCCTGGTCCCTGGTCCCCGGTCCCTGATCCCCTTCGACATGATGTGCCGCATCCCCGATCCCCGGTCCCTGATCCCTGTTTTCAACGAACAGCTCTCCTGAGGGGCGTACGGCCCGCTCGATCTGCCAGAGCGCGCTGCGGCGGTGATGGCCGAAGGCGTTGAGCGCGCCGATCTCGGCCAGCGTGGCCAGTTCGTCGCGGCGCACGCCGGTGCAGGCGATGAGGGCCTCGATCGAGCGATAGCGACCTGCCGGTTCCACTGGCGGATCGGCCACCGCTGGTGCGCGGCCGCGCGCCGGACTGCCCCACTCGTGCGCGCAGATGTTGCAGAAGCTCCCCTCCGGCGCTTCCTCCAGCATCGACTCGTCGTCGCATCCGCACTTCGGGCAGCGCTTGGGGTGCGATCGGCTCGATGGCAGAACCTGCACCGCGTCGCGCGGCGCCGCCGCGACGGGCGACGGCAGCCCCGCGGCGATCGCCCGGCCGACCGCTTCGCGGAGACCGTTCACGTACATCAGCCCGAGACGGATGCGGCCATCCGGCTCGACCCGGCACTCCCAGTCGGAGACCTGCACGTCGATCGGCGCAAAGCGGACGCCGTGCCGCTGTGCGTCCTTGATCAGGGTCGCCGGATGATAGAACCCCATCGGCTGGTTGTTCAGGATCGCGGTGAAGAACGCTCCCGGATAATGCGCTTTCAGATACGCGCTCGCATACACCAGCAGCGCGAAGCTGGCGGCATGCGACTCGGGGAATCCGTACAGCGCGAACGAGGTGATCGATCGGATGATCTCCTCGGCGGCGTCGCCGACGATCCCCTGCCGCTCCATCCCGGCGCGCAGCTTGGTCTCGATCTGCTGCATCCGCTTCTCGGATCGCTTGAAGCCGAATGCCCGTCGCAACTCCTCCGCTTCCCCGCCGCTGAAGCCGGCCGCGACCATCGCCATCCGCAGCAGCTGCTCCTGAAACAGCGGCACGCCCAGCGTTCGCGCCAGGATCGGCTCGAGCGACGGATGCGGGTAGGTCACCGGCTCGGCGCCTTGGCGCCGCTTCAAATACGGATGCACCATCTGCCCGACGATCGGTCCCGGCCGGATGATCGCCACCTCGACGACGATGTCGTAGAAGCGCTCGGGACGAAGCCGCGGCAAGGTGGCCATCTGCGCCCGCGACTCGACCTGGAAGATCCCGATCGTGTCCGCCTCCTGCAGCATCCGGTACACCGCCGGGTCATCGGGAGGCAGGTGGGCGAGATCGACAACCGGGGACCGGGGACCGGGGACCGGGGACCCGGCGCTTGGCGCTGGGCGTTGGGCGCTGGGGTTCGGATCGGCGCTGGGCGCTGGGCGCTGGGCGTTGGAACCGAGGCTCGAATTGCGTCGCTCGGGGAGAGTCGCTTCAAGGTTTGGCGCAGTCGTGACGATGTGCTGCGCCGGGTCCCTGGTCCCTGGTCCCCGGTCCCCCTGATTGACCAGCTCCAACGCATCCTGCAGCACGGCCATCATCCCGAGGCCGAGCAGATCGACCTTGACCAGGCCCATATCGGCGCAGTCGTCCTTGTCCCATTGGACGACGACCCGGTCGGGCATGCTGGCGTTCTCGAGCGGCACGATGTCGTCGAGGCGGCCGTGGCACATCACCATCCCGCCGGAGTGTTGACCGAGGTGGCGCGGCAGATCCTGGACCTGCTGCCACAGGCGCCCGAACAGCTGGATGGTCGGATCGTGGAAGTCGAGGCCGACCTCGCGCAGGTTGCGATCGAGCGTCTCCTTCGGGTCGACCCACTCGAACCGGTTCATCACCTTGGCCAGCCGGTCGACCTGCGCCGGTTCGAGCGACAGCACCTTGCCGACTTCGCGCGCCGCGCTGCGGCCGCGATAGGTGATGACGTTCGCGGTCATCGCCACCCGCGGCCCGTCCCCGGCGGCGGGACGCGGCTCGTTGGGTTCGCGGCGCGAGCCCCGAGCCCCGAGTCCCGAGTCCCCGAGTCCCGAGCCTCGACTCGCGTTCGCGCTCGCCCGTGCTCCGCGCGAACGTCCCGTACTTCTGATAAATGTGCTGAATCACCCGCTCGCGGCGATCGCCGCTCGGCAGATCGAGATCGATGTCCGGCCACTCGCCGCGCTCTTCCGACAGGAAGCGCTCGAACAGCAGGTCCATGCCGACCGGATCGACGGCGGTGATGCCGAGGCTGTAGCACACCGCGCTGTTGGCGGCCGAGCCGCGACCCTGCACGAGGATGTCCTCCTGACGGCAGAAGTTGACGATGTCCCAGACGATCAGGAAGTAGCCGGCGAGATCGAGCTTGTCGATCAGATCGAGCTCGCGCTCGACCTGGCGCCGCGCCCGCTCGTGGTACGGCCGGTAGCGTTCGCGGGCCCCGGCCTGGGCCATCTTGCGCAGGAACGAGCTCATCGTCTCGCCGGACGGGACCGGATACTCCGGAAAGCGATAGCCGAGATCGGCCATCGTGTATTCGAGCCGCTCGGCCAGGTCGCGGGCGCCGGCGATCGCTTCTGGCAAATCGCTGAACAACCGCGCCATCGCCTGGGGCGCTTTGAGATAACGCTCGGCGTTGCACGACAGCCGTCGCCCGGCGCGGGCCAGCGTGGTTTTGTGGCGAATGCAGGTCAGGACGTCGTAGAGCGGCCGATCGGCCGGCTCGGCGAAGCGCACCCCGTTGGTGGCGACCAGCGGCAGATGGAACGCCGACGCGAGATCGATCAGCGCATGGTTGTCGGACTCCTCGTCGCGCAGCAGGTGGCGCTGCAGCTCGATCGCCACACCGTTCCGCCCGAACACCCCGACCAGCCGATCCACCAGCCCGCCGACCCCGAAGCGCGGCCCGTTGATCGCCGTCCGTCCGACCAACGCCACCAAACCGCCGACGTGGCCATCGAGATCCTGCAGCGTGAGCGCGCCTTCTCCCTTCGGCGAGCGCAGCTTCATCCGGGTGATCAGCCGACACAGATTGCGATAGCCCTCGCGTGAGGCGACGAGGAGCGGCAACGGAAAGACGCGCGCTCCGGTGTCGGCGCTCCAGGCCGGCGCCGGCGCGCTTCGCCCGCCCGCCGCGGGCCGCATCTCACGGCTAGCGACCGCGACCGTCAGCTCCGCGCCGACGATCGCCCGCAGCCCGGCCCGCTTCGCCGCGAGATGAAACCGCGGCACCCCGTACACGCCGTCGCGATCGAGCAGCGCCACCGCCGAGTAGCCCAGCTCCGCGGCGCGAGCCACGAGCGCTTCCGGCAGCGACGCGCCGTCGAGAAACGAGAACGACGAGGACGAGTGGAGTTCGAACAATGGGAATCTTGAAACCTCGGTTCATCGGGTTCATGAGGTTCATGGGGTTCATGCGGTTGGGTTCAGAGGTTCAGCGCGGTTCGGTTCAAGGTCAGGTTCATAGGACTGTGAACAAACCACGAGCTCTGAACCGAACCACGAACGTTGAACCCAACCTCATGAACCGTCATGAACCCCATGAACCTCCATGAACCCCTCTAGTCCAAGACCCCCTCCATAAACCACCCCCCATCCGGGCGCTGCTGAAAGAGCCGGCAGATCGTGCCGTCGTCGAGGGCGATGTCCCATTCGTCGCGATCCCAGTGGCCGGGCCCGGTCCACCATGCGCCGGAGGTGCGCCACGGGCCGGCGCTGCGGGCGACGGCGCCGCCCGGCATGCCACGGCGATCGAGCGCGAGGCGGACCGGACGGCCGCGATCGACGGCCACGCGGATGGCGACCGGCGGGCGGAAGCGGCGCAGCACCGGCGGCAACGTGGGCGCGCCGCTGCGGTCCGGGCCTGCCGGCTCCTCGCGTCGCGAGCTGCCGTCTCCCGTGAGCCCGACCGGCATCGGCTCGCGCGGCGCCTGACGCATAGCGGCCTCCGTGACCTCGTAGCGCCGCATCTCGAAGCCGTCGGGTCCGTGCGTGTCGAGCAGCGCCGGCGATCCACAGCGCGTCTCGCCCACCAGCGCGGACAGGCGGGCAGTCAGCGTGGCCACGACTTCCGCCGATGGCACCGCCCGCTCGAGCAGCGAGTACTGGACCACTCGCCCGGGCGCCGGATCGATCTCGACGTTGACGATGTCGACCGCGGCGGCGGGCGGATGCGATTCAAGATCGAGCATCAGGAGCGTGCGCAGCACGCGCGGATCGCGCAGCGCCACCGGCAGCGGCACGACCCGGCTGTGCATCGTCCGATCGACGAGCCGCAGATCGAGCCGGATCGCCGCCGCGCCGCGATCGGCACGCTCCAGCGCGATCGCCAGCGGATCGAGCAATCGCGCGAGCACGAACGACAGCGGCTCCAGCGTGTCGAGCGGCCATTCGAGCTCCATCCGCTCGACGTAGCGCGGCACGTCGGGATCCGGCACCAGCGGCCCGGGATCGCGGCCCAGCGCGAGTTGCTGGAGGCGCAGCCCTTCCTGCCCCATGCGCGCCGACAACTCGCCGGCGTCGAGCGCCGCGAACGCGCCGATCGTTGTCACGCCCCAGCGGCGCGCCATGTCGAAGGCGCGCTCGTGCCGCTGCCGCGCCGCGTCCTGCCCGGCGCGCGTCGCCGGCCGCAGCAGCGTCGTCCCCGTCGCCTCCGCGACCAGCTGCTGCAGGTGCACCAGCGGCAGGCTCACCAACACCGCCGCGGGATCCGACGGCGCCACGGTCAGCTCGGCGTACGCCAGTGTCAGCAGCATCGACGCCGTCATGGTCGGCGCGATCGCCACCCGCACGGCCGGCCCATACACCGCGGCGGCACGGGCCAGCTCCGCGCCAATCACCGCCGGCTCCCCGAGCAGCCGTTCGAGCCCGGATACGTCGCAGACCACGCAACCGGGTCCCTGGCGCTGCCAGCGCGGCGAGAACTCGCGCGCGAGCTCGACGACCACCGGGGTCGGACGCGCGGCGCGAACACAGGCGAACAAGGGGTTCATCGTTCAGGGTTCAAGGTTCAGGGTTCAGGTTCAAGGTTCAAGGTTCAGGGTTCACCGAACGGGCGGTGATGAGCCGGGCGTGCAGCGTGATCGCGCTCAGGAGGCGGGCGCGATGTGAGGCGCCGCGCCAGGTGACGTGCGTGCGATCGGCGGGGCGATCGAGCGACAGCGTGACGCCGCCGGCACTGCGCGCGAGGTGGGCCGCGCCGAGCAGCAGCGCCACGCTCTGCGTCCCTTCGATGACCCGCGCCAGGCGCAGCCAGGTCGTGAACGGAAAGGCTCGGAGCGCCGGGGCCGGTACGTCCGCGAGATCGAGCGCGACCAATCCGAAGTTGCCAGCCTGGAGAACCAGGTTCATCGCCTTGAGCGCGGTCGTGGCGCTCGCGGCATCGCCCGTGCCGCGGACCCACAGCAGGCGCCCGAGATCGAGCCCGATCGCGGACGCCGATCCCGGGTCGAATCGATCGGACGGATCGACTAGGGCGATCGCTTCGCCACGTGCCGCACTCGCAGCCAGCGCGTGGCACAGCACCGTCGTCCGGCCAGCCGATCGCGCGCCGACGATCTCCGACAGTTGCCCGCGCGGTAAACCGCCGCCGAGTGCCGCATCGAGTGGCGGGACGCCGAGCGCGGCGCGATCGCCGCCGCTCTGCTTCCACAGCGCCGAGGTCGTCAGCGTGAGATCGAGGTGGCGATCACGCAGCAGAGACTCGAGATGGGCAAGAGCGGACATGGGAGGGATCGAATGAGTTTCGCTTTATCTTCGCTAGCGACGCGAGTATAGCGGCCTGGCCACACAGGATCAAGCGGCGCTTGTCCCATCCGTGTAAGTGTTGGCAGAGCGGATGTTAAGATCGGACTCTGGTGTCCACGCCGCTCGAAACCAAGGCGCCGCCGATCGACGCGTCGCCCGCACCCTTTCGCTCGGCGTTTCTGCACCGCGCATTCGCCGCGTTCACCTACCGCGACTTCTCCATCCTCTGGTTCGGCGCCTTCACCTCCACCGTCGGCACCTGGATGCAGCAGGTGGCGCAAAGCTGGCTGGTCTACGACCTCACGCAGTCCTCGTTTTTCCTCGGGCTCGACTACTTCTTCGGCCAGCTGCCGATCCTGCTCTTCACGGTGATCGGCGGGGTCATCGCCGACCGCCATGACCGTCGTCAGCTGATCCTCGGCTCCCAATACATCCAGATGGCGAACGCATTCCTGCTCGCCATCCTCGTCCTCACCAAGCACATCGTGGTCTGGGAGATCCTGGCGTTGTCGTTCGTCACCGGCGTGGCGCAGGCCTTCGGCGGTCCGGCGTATCAATCGCTGGTGCCTACGCTGGTGCACAAGAAAGATCTGCCCAACGCGATTGCGCTGAACTCGATCCAGTTCAACCTCGCGCGCGTGTTCGGTCCGATCCTGTCGAGCACGACGATGGCCGCGTTCGGCGCGGCGGCGTGCTTCGGGCTGAACGGGCTGTCGTTCCTGGTGGTGATCGTCGCGTTGATGTCGCTGTCGGTGAAGCACCTGCCGCCCGCCGAGCGCAAGCCGATACTCGAGGAGATGAAGGGCGGCTTCAGCTACGCCCGCAGCGAGCCGTCGATCATCGCGATCACCGTGCTCGCCTCGATGACTACGTTCCTGGCGCTGCCGCTCCTGACCTTCCTCCCGGTCGTCGCGCACGACATCTTTCACGGCGACGTCGGCACTTACAGCCGGATGCTGTCGGTCTCGGGCGCGGGCGCGGTCGTCGGCGCGCTGGTCGTCGCGTGGCTCGGACGCTTCCGTCACATGGGGCTGACGCTGCTCCTCGTCCAGGTCGTCTTCGGCCTGCTGATCGTCGCCTTCTCGTTCTCGCGGGTGTTCTGGCTCAGCAACGTGCTGCTGTTCGGCACCGGCGCGTGCCTGATATGCGTGTTCTCGATGACGGCGTCGCTGGTGCAGTTGCTCGTCCCCGATCACCTGCGCGGCCGGGTCATGAGCATCTACATGGTGGCGTTCCGGGGCGGGATGCCGCTCGGCAGCCTGGCGAGCGGCTGGGCCGCCAGCCTGACCTCAGTGCCGTACGTGCTGGCGATCAACGGCGGCCTGGTCTCACTCTTGGCGGTGTACTTTCTCCTGCGCAGTCCGGGCGTGAGGAAGTTGTAGGGGGGCTCACGGTCAAGGGCTTTGGGCTATAGGACTACAGGCTTCAGGCTTCAGGCTTCAGGCCGTCATGCATTGTTACTTTGGGGGTTGAAGGCGACCGACTTTCACTCAGTTCTTCGAACCACCAAGCCTGTAGCCTCCAGCCTGTAGCCCGTCAGGCCCACAGCCTAAAGCCCAAAGCCCGTCAGCGTCAGCCCCCCACCACCCAGTACACCCCGAGCGCAATTGACGCGGCAGCCACCACGGCGCCGCCGGCGCGGCCGAGGCGCTGCACGACGCGGGCGGACATCAAGCGCGCGAAGGCCACACCGAAGAGCGACATCGACAGCAGAATCCCCACCGCGAACACCACGATCAGCACCAGCAACGTCGCCACCGGCGCGGTATCGACCCGATGCCCGAACGGCGCCAGCATCGTCAACGCGCGAAGGCTGCTGACCGCGAACGCGGCGCCGACGAAGGTCGGGAGGTGCGAGTGGGCGGACGGGAGCGGATGCTTGGCGCGGCGGCCGACGTGCAGGTGGAAATGGGCGTGGTGATCGTGCCCCTGCACGTGCGTGTGGCCGTAGACACGGTCGGTGGCGACGCTCCACAACCCGATCACCCCGAACACGATCAGCAGCACGCCGCCGAGCATTTCGCCGCGCCGCTCGACGATGAGCGGCAACGACCAGCCGAGGACGATCAGCCCGCCTGCGCCCAGCGTCAACAGGACCGCGTGCCCCGCGGCGAAGCGGACCGCGACCCCCATCGCGCGCGCCCGCCGCACGGCCGGCGCGTCGCCGGTCCGGCCCATCGACAGCGCCGCAATCGCCATCAGATGATCGGCGCCCAGGCCGTGCAGAAAACCGAGCGCGAGGGCGGATGTCAGCAGCAGCATGATCGCGCGCTCAGCGAATCGTCAGCGGCCAGGACACGGCGACCTTCTTCGGCGCGTAGCACACTCGATTGTCGCAGGCCTGGTACTCGAACGTGCCGGAGACGACGACCGGCCCGGCCTTCTGGCCGGCGGCGATGGTGACGGGGACCTCGACGCGGAATGGCCGGCTGTAGACGATCTGCGTCTCACCCGCGACCGTGACCGGCTCGCCTTTCGGGAAGATGGCCGGCCGGGCGGCGATCTTCGGATTCGGCTCCAGCCGCAGCGAGGCGGGGATGAATCCCTTCTGCTCCGGCGCGTACACGTGCATCGACGTCTTCGGCTCGACCTCGAGGATGAGGGCGACACGTGCCCCGGCCGCGACCGGCGCCTCGGCTCCGGCCATCTTGACGCGCAGATGCGCGGTCTCAATCGGCGCCGACGGATCGACCAGGCCCGCCGGCAGCCCGGACTGCGCCGGCGCCGGGCGCGACGCCAGCAGGAGTCCGAGCGACAGACACGCGCTCCACAGTACTCGTCGCGGCATGGTCATGACGCGAGCATCGTACTACGCTCCGCGGTGACCGTCGCTCGTATGAGTGGATTCGAGGATGTGAACGGAAATGTGCCGCTCGACCTGACCAGCCTCCGCTGAAGCTACGGCGGTCCGGCGGAGCCTTGGCGAACGCGGAAGGGCGGGGCCCGAGAAGCGGCGTGGAACCCGACCAGATGATCGGGTCCCACGGCCATGGTTAGAACGAGTATTTGACGCCGAACCGCAACTGTCGGCGGCCCTGATAACTCGAGGGCTTGCCGAACAGCGAGTTGTCGCGGACGTTGGTGCCGGCGGCGCGGAGCGCGCTCACCAGACCGGCGGGATCGTAGCCGCTGAGCAGGTAGGCATCGCGCGGTGACAGCACGCCGGGTGGAGCGGTGCCCGACAGCCCCGGAACGGAGAGTTGGTCGCGCCACGGCGTGCTCGTGTAATTGAAAATCGCATCCTGGTTGAACAGGTTGTCGATGTTGAGGTTCACGTTGAACCGCTGTTGCCCGAATACCTTGAATTCGTGCTGCAGGAACAGGTCGAATTGCGACGTCACCGGCGTGCGCCCGAGATCGCCGCGGCCATTGATGAACGTCGGGCTGTAGCCGAGCAGGTTGATCGACGTCGAGACCGGGTTGCCCGACGAGACCTGCGAGTTCAGGCCGACGGTGGTGCCCCACGGCGTGTCGTAGGTCAGCTGGCCCTTCCAGTAGTGCGGGCGATCGGTCGGCAGCAGGCCGAGCACCGGCTGGCCGTTCGAGTCGAACAGCAAGTACAGACCGTCGAAGTAGCGGTCGACGTTCGGCGACGTGCGGCCGTTCTCGTCCGAACTGGCGAGACCGCCGTAGTTGCCGTACAACCGGCTCCACAGATAGCTGCTGATGAACTGCCAGCGATCCGCATACCGCTTCGTGAAGCGGAACTCGACGCCGTCGTAGTCGCGCTGCGCCTTGGGCATGAGCGGGGACGGCGCCGGCAGGATCTGGCTGGCCACGCCGAACCCCGGGTTGGCGATGAAGAAGACCTCGCCGACGTTCGGGACGTTGATGCCGGTGTCTTCGATGGTGCGATCCAGCCACTTGTGGGTGTAGCGGACGCCCACCGACGTGCGCCGGCCCAGCTCGTGATCCAACCCGAACGTCACCTCACCGGTCTGCACCGGCTTGAGGTCGGGATCGATGGTGTTCTGCTCGCGGCCGAAGTACGCCGTCAGGCGCGGATCCGCCTGGTTGGCGGCGTGGCGCAGATCGACCTCGGTGATGTAGGTGCCCGGGCAGCCCGTCGCGGCCGCGGCGCAGTCGATCGCCGGCCAATTGAAGGTGTCGAGCGTGTAGTAGTAGGTGATGCGGTGATCGGCGCCGAACGAGCCGCGCGGCATCTCCAGCTTGGTGATGTCGAAATAGCGGCCGAAGCTGCCGTAGGTCTTCCACTTGCCGTCACCCTTGACGTCGTAGGCGAAGCCGAGCCGCGGCGCGATCTTGTCGCGGAAGCCGAACTCGATCCCGGGATCGGCCGGGTTGTACGACGGCACATGCTCGTTCTCGGTGCGCACGCCGGCGTTGATTGTGAAGTTGCTCTTGATCGTCCAGCTGTCCTGCGCCCAGAAGCTCCAGTTGTTCGAGCTGACCGCGCCCTGCGTGTACGACCGCGTGATCGTGTAATAGCCGTAGGCGCCACGCATCGTCCGGCCATCTGCAGTGGTGAAGGCGCGGTTCCAGTTCAACGACACGGTCGGGAGCTGCGCGCCCGAATCCACGTCGTTACCGAGACGCTCGTAGCGCGCGCCGAACTTGAACTGATGTTCACCCGCGAGCGACTTGAAGAGGGTCGTGTTGACGTTGAAATAAGCGCGATCGTAGCGGTCCTGCAACGTACGGCTGGTCGACTTGTTGTCGGCATAACCGCTGATCTGCTGCAGGTTGGCCGGGATCTCGGGGAAGGGGCACGTCGCCGAGCCGGCCGCGCCGGTGCACGTGTTCGACTGGGCAAAGCTGTGGATGAGCGCCGTGCCGGCGAACTCTGCCGGCGAGGTGCTGTCATACACGTAGTAGCCGCTCTGCAGGTTGACGAAGAACTTCGGCGTCGCCACCCAGTCGACGTTCGCCGCGTAGGTGTCGTTCATCCCATTCGCGCCGGTCCGCTCCCAGCGATCCTTGAACTTCTCCGGATCCGCATCCCACGTCGCGGTGTTGAAGCCGTTGGTGGGCGTGCCGTCAGCGAAGGTGGACCCATCGGGCTGCAGGTTGTCGGCGATGCTGCCGCGATTCGCCGAACGGCTGTTGGAGCCGCTCACCCGCAGCCGCAGGTCGCGCGACAGCTGCGTCGTCCCGTTCCAGTTGTAGTAATTGGCGTCGCTCCAGCTGGACATGTCCTTCGTCACGTACGGCGCCGGAGAGTTCCTGAAGGTCGTCGTCCGCTGGTTGTCTGTCCGGTTGTAGCTGGCGCCGAGATAAAACCAGAGACGGTCCTGCAGCACCGGGCCGCCGAGGTCGCCCAGCGGGTTCCAGTTGTCGAAGCTGGTGTCGGGCGTCGAGAGGAACTCCGGCACGCCGGTGCAAGTCGCGCAGTCGCTGAACGGATTGATCCGCCAGCCCGCGCGCGGCGCGCTCTGCATATCGTTGTTGCGGTAGTAGGTGCCGAGGCTGCCGCGGAACTGGTTGCTGCCGGACTTGGTGATCGCGCTGATGACGCCGCCCGTCGCGCCGCCGTATTCGGCCGCGTATCCTGACGACTTCACCTGGACCTGTTCGAGGAAGTCGACCAGCACCGTGGCGTTGCCGTTCTGCGCGTCCGAGGTGCCGGTCCGCAGATTCGTGCGGTCCATGCCGTCGACGATGAACCGGTTCTCTGAGCCGCTGGAACCGTCAATCTGGAAGCCGCCCGCCCGCGACTCGCTGTTCGCGCCAGGTGCCGTCGCAATGACGCTGGTCCAGTCGCGGCCCTTGGGGATGCGATCGATGACTTCCTTCGAAATCGTCGCCGCGGCGGCGTTCTGCTTGACGTCGATGAGCGGCGATTCGGCGGAAATGGTGACGGTCTCGGCGACCCCGCCGACCGCCATCGGCAGATCGATCTTCAGCACCTGCCCCAGCGCCAGCTGCACTTCAGGGAGCCGCTTGTCCGCGAACCCCTGCAGCTTCGCCGTCACCTCATACGTGCCGGGCGGCAGCGCCGGAAATCGATAGCTGCCATCCGCCTCGCTGATCGCTGTCGACGCGCCGACCAGCGCCGCACTGCGCACTTCAACTGTCACGCCCGGCAGCACCGCCCCGGATGTATCCTTGACGACGCCCAGAATCGTACCGCTCTGCTCCTGCGCGTGCACCGGCAACGCGTAGAGCACGACCGCCAGCCCTAAGGCCGCAAGCCTTCTCATTGGCTCCTCCTCCACTGAAAAAGTAATGGCACCCTGCGGGTGGCGGCATCTTAACGTGGAGGTAGCTGTCGTTCAATCGTAGATTTGACGGGACGAAATGCTAGGGGACCGTGACCGGTGAGGCCGGGACAGGCATGGGGACGAAAATCTAAGGAATTGGGCCGCTGCGCGGGTGAGAACTGGCAGGCCGGCGGCCGGCGCATGACGCAGACTTCCGCGCCGTTGTGAACTGCGCAACATGTGTCGAGGTGGGGAATGCGCCGGAGCCGGAGCTCCGGCGCATCGGGCGGGTCAGTTTTTTCGACGAGTCACCTGGTCCCAGAGGGTCGCCCCGCCGCCGCCGACCACAGCGCCCAGGAGCGCCCCCTTCTTGCCGCCGATCGCTGCGCCGACCCCGGCGCCGACCCCGGCCGAGGACCCGATGATCACCGCGCTCTTCTTGACGCTGCGCCGCGGTGTATGCCGTTCGTCGTAGACGACCTGACTGGCACGAACCGGACCAGCACCAGAGGCGCGCGTGGGAGCCGGCACGACCTCGGTGTCGGCGATATCCCGATACCCCGGCTGCGCGGCTAACGTGCGCACCGCCGCGGGTTCTGATCTCGCCGCGAGGGCCGCCGGCGCCGCGGACGCGACCGCCTGGTTCTCGCCGGCGACGCACTCGACCTGCGACATCGCCGCCCCGTTGACGATCGTCGGCCGGACGATGGTGCGCTGGGTCGGCTCGCAGCTGACCACGATCGGCAGCCCGCTCTGACCCGCCGCGGCGCTCATGGCCTGCGCCGGCGCGCTGGTGGCCTCGCGGGTGACGCCGCAGCCCGCGCTCGCGATCGCGAGTCCCACACTGCCGGCCGCCAATACCGCCCGCCGCCATCGTCCTGTCATGTCCATGGCCCTCATCCCTCACCTCCAGCGGACACCAATCCAAGCGGCGTGCCGCGCCTGGGGCGTCACACCAGTCGATTTCAGGCCTGTTTTGGCGGTAGAGTCGGTGAGGGCCCGTCCTGGATAGGGGACAGGGGACAACGGGCTCGGGACTCGGGACTGGGGACTCGGGACTGGGGACCGGGGGTTCACGGTTCAGCGTTCAGCGCCGCATCCGCGAGCACAGTCCGCCTAGTCCCCAGTCCCGAGTCCCCAGCTCCTGAAGGAACCCCGATGATCGTGCAGACGACCGAAACCGACTTCGTGCTCATTCGGCAGCCGGATCATGCGCGGCTCGCGGCGCGGCTGATGGCGGCGTGGCAGGACGGCGGGCTGCCGGCCAATCCGCGGCGCGAGACGATCCTCGCGTCAACGGCCGCGCATGACGACGGCTGGATCGAAGAGGATGCCGCGCCGATCGTGAGCGCCGATAGCCGCCCCGTCGACTTCATCACCGCGGAGTTGGCCGTCAAGCAACGCGTCTGGCCGCGGGTCGTCGCGTCGCTGGCCCGCGACCACCCCTATGCCGCGGCGCTCGTCGCGCAGCATGCGCTCACGGTCTACGTGGATCATCAGGGCAAGCCGGAATGGCAGGCATTCTTCGCTGGGATGGCCGATCTTCGCAAAGCCACCCTCGCCCGCTGCGACGATGCGACAGCGGCGGCCATCGACCAGGACTACCGCTTCCTTCGAATGGGAGACATCCTGTCCCTCATCTTTTGTGGCGGCTGGCGTCAACCGTACGAGCACGACGGGCACTTCATCAGACGCGATGGTGACATGCTGACGGTTACGCCGGACCCGTTCGCAGGTCAGATCATCGACATTACCGTCGAAGCCCGCCGCATCCCGCGCCAGCCGTATCGATCGGACGCCGAGCTCAGCGCGGCCTACGCTGCGGCCACGATCGAGTGGCTGCGCGGCACCGCCGCGGGGCGCTCGTGAGCGGCCCTGCCCGCAACGTCATACGAAGCCGGTAAAATCCGAACCACGCATGTCCCGGATTCTCGTGGTCGAGGACGATCTCGACATCTCCGACCTGATCGCACACTACCTCACCGGGGCCGGCCACAGCGTGGAGCGGCTGACGTCCGGCCGCGACGTGCTGGGCCGCCTGCACGAAGCGCCGGCCGACCTGGTGATCCTCGACATCATGCTGCCGGGCATGGACGGGCTGCAGCTGTGCGGCGCGATGCGGTCCGATCCGCGGACGGCGGCGGTGCCCGTGATCATGTTGACGGCCCGCGGTGAAGAGGCCGATCGGATATCGGGGCTCGAACGCGGCGCCGATGACTACGTCACCAAGCCGTTCAGTCCCAAGGAGCTGGTCGCGCGCGTCGCCGCGCTGCTCCGCCGGGTGGCGAGGCCGACGACCGCGTTGGCCCACTACGGTCCGATCGTGATCGATCCGGATCGCCATCAGGTGACGCTCGACGGCGCGGAAGTCAAGCTCACCGCCAAGGAATTCCTGCTGTTGCAATACCTGGTGCAGCATCGTGGGCGCGTGCTGTCGCGCGACCTGCTGCTCAGCGACGTGTGGGGATACCAGTACACCGGCGGAACGCGCACGGTTGACGTCCACGTCCGGCGGCTGCGCGAAAAGCTGCCGGTGCTGGCCGAGGCGATCGAAACGATCAAGCAGTTCGGCTACAAGCTGGCCGATCGACCGTGACCTTCCGGACCCGGCTCTTCGCCGCCTCGCTCGCCGCCACCGCGCTCACGCTGTCGATCTCGACCCTGCTCGTCTCCTGGTCGGTGCGCCAGACGATGGACGCCACCATCGAGACCGGACTCGTCAACGAAGCGCGCCTGGCCGCCGAGACGCTCTCCCATCGCCGCGCCGCGACTCCCGAGGAGCTCGACGCCGAAGCCGACGCGCTCGGTCGACTGGTGAACGCGCGGGTGACGTTCGTCGCCCCCGACGGCGCGGTGGTCGGCGATTCGGAGCTCGATGCGCCGGCGCTGCGATCGCTCGAGAACCACAGCACGCGTCCGGAGATCGTCGAGTCGCGCGCCGAGGGCGTCGGCATCGCCCGGCGCTACAGCACCACCTTGACCACCTCGATGCTCTACGTCGCGGTCAGCGTCCACAACCCCGACGCGCCGCTCATCGCCCAAGTGCGGCTCTCGCTCCCGCTGACCAGCATCAGCCAGCAGCTCGCCGCCGTGAGACACGCGGCCCTGGTCGCGTTCGGTGCCGGCCTGGTGGCGGCGCTGGGCCTGGCCTGGGCCGCGTCGCAGGTCCTGAGCCGCCGTCTCCAGGCGATTGCCGCGGTCGCGCAACGCTATGCCGCCGGCGATCTCTCGCGGCCGTCGCGCGACTACGCCGCCGACGAGATCGGCATCGTCGCCCGCGCGCTGGACGACTCGGTGCGCGAGCTCGGGCGCCGGGCGGTGGATCTCGAGTCGGATCGGGCCCGGATGGAAGCCATCCTGGGCGGGATGATCGAAGGGGTCCTGGTCGTCAACGAGCAGGGGCGCGTCCAGCTGGTGAACGCCGCGGCGGGGCGGATGCTGCGGCTCCAGGGGACGGTCGAAGGCCGGCACTATCTCGAGATCATTCGCCACCCGGATGTCGCCGCGCGGCTCGGAGCGACCCTCGCCGGCAGCACCACCGCGGGCCTCGAGCTGGTCCTACCCCGCGAGTCCGACCGCAGCATCATCGCGCGCAGCGCCCCGATTGTGTCCGCGAATGCGCGCGGGGCGGTGCTGGTCCTGCACGACATCACGGAGCTTCGCCAGGCAGATCGCGTGCGGCGCGATTTCGTGGCCAACGTCTCGCACGAGCTGCGCACACCGCTGACCGCGGTTCGCGGCTACGTCGAGGCCTTGCTCGATGACGGCACCGATACACCCGACGCGCGCCGCTTTCTCGAAATCATCGGCCGGCACACGCTGCGGATGGAACGTCTCGTCCGCGATCTGCTGCGCCTGGCCCGTCTCGACGCCGGACAGGAGCCGCTGGAGCACGTGGCGGTGTCGGTCGCGTCGCTCTTCGACGGCGTGGAGACCGAGCTGGCGGACGCCCTCGAAGGGCGTGAGCAGGTCGTCGAGCGGCACATTGCCGAGGACGCCGTAACGGTGCTGGGCGATGCCGCGAAGCTGCACGACGCGCTGCGCAACCTGCTCGAGAACGCCTCCAATTACTCCCCGGCGGACGGCCACATCGTGATGGCCGCCAGCCGCCATGATGACCGGATCCGGATCACCGTCAGCGATCGCGGGCCGGGTGTGCCGGAGGCCGATCTGCCGCGCATCTTCGAGCGCTTCTACCGGGCGGACAAGGCCCGCTCACGCGGCGAGCGTGATCCCGGCGGCACAGGGCTCGGCCTCGCGATCGTCAAGCACTTGATCGAATTGCACGGCGGGACCGTGTCGGCGGCGAATCGTCCTGGCGGAGGCGCGGTCTTCACGATCGAGTTGCCGGACACGAGCAGCTAACCGTCAGCTGTCGCCGAGGCATTGTTGCGCTGTGAGCAGGTCGGCCCGGTAGCCTGGAGCCGGTAGCCGGTTCAGCCTGTAGCCTTTCGAGCCTTCGAGCCCTGAGCCCTGAGCCCCTACCGTGCCACGATCGCCGCGATGATCCAATAGATCGTCGCCGAGAACGCCGCGGCGGCAGGGATGGTGAGGAGCCAGGCCCACACGATCTGCCGGGCTACCCCCCAGCGAACGGCCGACAACCGGCGCGTCGCGCCGACGCCGACGATCGCGCCGGTGATGGTGTGGGTCGTGCTCACGCCGACGCCGAAGTGGGTGGCGGTGGCAATCGCCACTGCTGCCCCGGTCTCCGCGGCGAAGCCGCCCATCGGCGAGAGCTTGGTGATCTTCGACCCCATCGTGTGGATGATCCGCCACCCGCCGGTCAGCGTGCCGAGGCTGATCGCGGTGTACGCGGCGATCTCGACCCACCAGGGGATCGGCAGCTGCCCGTTCACCACGCCCAGATAGCCACCGGTGACCAGCGCGCCGGCGATGATGCCCATCGTCTTCTGCGCATCGTTGGCGCCGTGCATCAGGCTGAAGCCGGCCGCCGACACGAGCTGCAGGCGGCGGAACCAGTGATCCACTCGGCCCGGCGGCACGCGGCGGAACACCCAGAAGATGGCCGTCATCAGGCCGAGCCCGACGGCCATCCCGATGAGCGGCGACAGGACGATGAAGACCAGGGTCTTGGTCCAGCCAGACAGAATGATCGCCCTGAAGCCGGCCTTGGCGATCGCGGCACCGGCATAGCCGCCGAACAGCGCGTGCGAGGAGCTGGTCGGCAGCCCGTAGTACCAGGTGACCAGATCCCAGGCGATCGCCCCGAGCAGGCCGGCGTAAATCACCGAGAAGGTGACGACCGAGAGATCGACCATGCCCGATCCGACGGTCCGGGCCACGGCGGTGCCGGCAAGAAACGCTGCGGCGAAGTTGAAGAACGCCGCCCAGACGACCGCCTTGCCCGGCGACAGCACCCGTGTCGACACCACGGTCGCGATCGAGTTGGCGGCGTCGTGGAAGCCGTTGATGTAATCGAAGACGAGGGCGACGAAGATCAGCCCTGCGACGGCGAGAAAGTTGGAGTCCATCCGGTTTTCAGGCGTGCTTCACGACGACGCCCTCGAGCACGTTGGCCACGTCCTCGCAGCGGTCGGTCGCATCCTCGAGAAAATCCAGGATCTCCTTCCACTTGATGATCGCGATCGGGTCGCGCTCCTCCTCGAAGAGGCGGCGCACCGCCGCCTGATGGGCGCGGTCGGCCTCGTTCTCGAGCCGGTTGATCTCGACCGCCGGCTCCTTGACCCCGACCTTCCTCTCGAGGGCCTGGAGCGCCGTGACGAGCTGATCGACCGAGTCCTTGATGATCCGGGTCAGCACCCGGGCGTCGGGACGCACGGCCTCGATGTGATAGAGCCGAACGATCGCGGCGGTCGCATCGATGGCGTCCATCACGTCGTCGAGCGAACGGGCCAGGCCGAAGATGTCTTCACGATCGAGCGGGGTCACGAAGGTGCGGTGCAGCCGCTGGATGATCTGGTGCGTCAGGGTGTCGCACTCGTGCTCGACTTCCTTGATCTCCTCCGCCTTGTCCCACACGGGCCGTTCCGGCGCCAGCATCTCTTCCAGCAGCCCGGCGCCGTGGCGGATCTGGCGCGCCAGGGCGACGAAATCGTCGTAGAACCGCTCTTCCCGGGGAATCAGTCGAAAGGCCACCCAACCTCCGCTTCTGCAGCCTGAAGATGGTAGCAGATCACCTCAGATTTAACCCTTCCGTTACACCGCCGTCGCGGCGCTGTCGCCGCTGACGTCAAGGCCCGGTGGGCGTGTGCGGGCGGCGCGCGACATTTAACAATCCGGAAACGCCGGCGTTACCTACCCATAACCCAGCCCTTCTAAGCTGCGCTTGGATGCATCGCGCTTCAGAGGAGGCTTTCTTGACGGTTCGTTTCGGCAGGCTCGCAGCAATGGTTGCGGTCTCGACGCTCGTCGCTCTACCCTGTGCGGCCCAAGTCACTCCGGCCGCCGGTTACACGCCGCCTGACGACACGCCGTCCATCCGACTCGGCACGACGATCTTCGGCGACTACACGATCACCGACAAGCCCAAGGGGACCGATGCGGACGGCAACGAGTTCACGCCGAATGCCTTCAACATCGGCCGAGCCTACATCAACGTCACTGGCAACATCTCGCACGTCATCTCGTTCCGCGTGACGCCGGATATCGCCCGCGAGTCTGGTACTGGCAGCTCGCTGAGCGGGAGCTACACCTTTCGACTGAAATACGCCTTCGCCCAGTTCAACCTCGATCAATGGATGACTCGCGGGACGTGGGCGCGGCTCGGCATGCAACAGACGCCGTGGGTCGACGACGAGGAATCGATTTACCGGTATCGGTTCCAGGGGACGGTGTTTGCCGAACGCGAAGGCTACCTGTCGTCGTCCGATGTGGGCGCCTCGTTCCATTACAACCTGCCCGGCAACTACGGCGACGTGCACGCCGGTGTCTACAACGGCGAGACCTACTCGAAGCCCGAGGTGAACCAGGAAAAGGGCTTCATGGTGCGCGGCGCGTTCCGGCCCTTCCCTATGAGCCCGCTGCTGCGCGGCCTCCGGCTCGAAGGCTTCTGGGATCAGGACGCCTACGTCAAGGACGGCGAGCGGCAGCGCGGCATCGTTGCCGCGACCTTCCAGCACCCCTACGTGAATGCGTCGATCGAGTACCTCGATGCCCAGGATCAGACCCGGGCCAGCCTGCCAAAGATCGACGGCAAGGGGTGGTCGTTCTGGGCCACCCCGAAGACCCCGGACAACATCGGCTGGGAAGGCTTGATCCGCTTCGATCACCTGGAGCCGAACAAGACGCTCGACGCGCGACGGAATCGAACGATCCTCGGCGTCGCCTACTGGTTCCCGCATCAGGGTGGCGTCTCGACGGCGCTGCTGCTCGACTTCGAGAACGTGGAGAACACCAACTTCGAACCGGTGCGACCCAACGAGCGCCGCTACGCGGTGCACGCGCTCCTCAACTTCTGATCCACCGACCATACCGTCAGCCAGCCAGAGAGAACAATCACCTATGAGGCTTTGGAAACCGCTCACATTCGCCGTCACCGCGACCCTGCTCGCGGGGACGACCTTGACCGCGCAGGCGATCATCAACGGTGCGGGGGCGACCTTCCCCAACCCGATCTATCAGAAGTGGTTCGCCGAGTACAACAAGCTGCACGCCGAGGTGCGCATCAATTACCAGCCGGTCGGCTCCGGCGGTGGTATCCAGCAGGTCAGCAAGAAGGTGGTCTTCTTCGGCGCGACCGACGGCCCGATGACGAGCGAGCAGCTCCTCGCCGCTGACGGCAAGCTGCTGCACTTCCCCACCGTCCTCGGGGGCGTCGTGCCGATTTACAACGTGCCCGGGCTGAACGCCGAGCTGAAGTTCAGCGGTCCCCTCCTCGCCGACATCTTCCTCGGCAAGGTGGCGAAGTGGAACGACCCGGCACTCGCCAAAGAGAACCCCGGCGTCCAGCTGCCGAACACCGACATCGTCGTCGTGCATCGCTCCGAGGGTTCGGGTACGACCTACATCTTCACCGATTTCCTGGCGAAGGTGTCGCCCGAATGGAAAAGCAAGGTGGGCGTGAACAACTCGGTCAACTGGCCCACGGGCATCGGCAGCAAGGGCAGCGACGGCGTGACCGGCCAGGTCAAATCGACCCCGGGCGCGATCGGCTACACCGAGCTGACCTACGCGCTGACCAACAAGATCGCGTACGGGACCGTGAAGAACTCGGCCGGGAAATACGTCAAGGCATCGACCGAGTCGGTCACCGCGGCGGCCGATGCCGCAGCGAAGCAGATGCCGGCCGATTTCCGCGTGTCGATTACCAATGCGCCGGGCGAAGGGGCATATCCGATCGCGTCGTTCACCTGGCTGCTGCTCTACCAGAATCCGTCCGACAAGACGCAGGCCAAGGTGATGGTCGGCTTCCTGACGTGGGCCCTCCAGGACGGGCAAAAGTTCGCTCCTGAAATGGGCTACGCGCCGCTGCCGAAGGCGGTGGTCGATCTCGAGCTCAAAGCGCTGGCTACCATCAAGACGCAGTAGATGGCCCGACCCCGCTTCAACGTCCGCCCCGACGAGCTCGCGTTTCGCATCGGGACGGGCTTCTTCGCCGCCATCCTTCTGATCGGCGTGCTGGCAATCGGCGTCGAGCTGTATCGCCAGTCACGCCTGTCGATCCAGGAGTTCGGCTGGCAGTTCTGGCAGACCGACACCTGGGATCCGGTCTCCGGCGAGTTCGGCGCCCGGCCGTTCATCTGGGGCACGCTCTACTCGTCAGTCCTGGCGATCGCCATCTCCACGCCGATCGCGCTCGGCATCGCCATCTACATTTCGGAGCTCGCGCCTGACTGGGCCCGCGCCCCGCTGGTGTTCCTGACCGAGCTCCTCGCCGCGATCCCGTCGATTGTCTACGGCTTGTGGGGAGTCTTCGTGCTCGTGCCGGCGGTTCGTCAGCTCGAGGCGGCGACGCCGGCGCTCCTTAGAAGCCTGCCCATGTTCAGCGGTCCCCCGCTGGGGATCGGGATGCTGGCCGCGGCGCTGATCCTGTCGATCATGATCATCCCCTTTAGCTCCTCGATCGCCCGCGAGGTCCTGCGCGCCGTGCCGCAGGCGCAGCGCGAAGGCGCGTACGCCCTCGGCGCGACGCGCTGGGAAGCGATCCGCATGGCCCTCTTCTACGCCCGCACCGGCATCATCGGCGCGGTCATGCTCGGCTTCGGCCGCGCACTCGGGGAGACGATGGCCGTGACGATGGTGATCGGCAACAGCCCGAAGGTCACCTGGTCGCTGTTCGCGCCGCAGCACACCATGTCGGCGGTCATTGCCAACGAATTCTCCGAGGCCGGCTCCGAGCTGCACCTGCACGCGCTGATCGAGATCGGCCTGGTCCTGTTCGTCATCACCCTGATCATCAACATGATCTCCCGCGTGTTCATCTGGTCCATGGCGCGGCAGCCGCGGCCGAGCGCTCGACCGGGTACGCTCAAGGCGGCGGCGTGATGCGCGATCGATATCGGCGGGTCGTCTCGCACGTCGTGATGGGCCTCTGTGGCCTGTCCGTCCTCGCCGCGCTGGTGCCGCTGGCGCTCATCCTCTTCTACGTGTTGACCCAGGGGGTCACGTCGCTGAATTGGAGCTTCCTGGTCGACATGCCGAAGCCGGTGGGCGAGCCGGGCGGCGGCATGGCCAACGCCATCGTCGGATCGCTACTGGTGGTGTCGGTCGGCGCGGTGTTCGCGATTCCGATTGGTATCCTGAGCGGCGTCTACGCTTCCGAGTACGCGGGGACACGATTCGCGGGAGCGGTGCGGTTCGCCGCCGATACGCTGAACGGCGTCCCGTCGATCGTGATCGGTGTCTTTGCCTACGGTATCGCGGTGCTGCCGTTCAAGCAGTTCTCGGCGATGGCCGGCGGCGTGGCGCTGGGCATCATGATGATCCCGCTGATCATGCGGACGACGGAGGAGCTGCTGCGGCTGGTGCCGGGCAGTTTGAAGGAAGGGGCGCTGGCGCTCGGAGCGACCCGCGGGCGCGCGGTGTTCACGGTGGTCCTGCCGGCCGCACTGCCGGGGATCATGACCGGCATCCTGCTGGCCCTGGCGCGCATCTCGGGTGAGACCGCGCCGCTGCTCTTCACCGCCTTCAACAACCAGTACTTCTCGACCGATTTGCGCCAGCCGATCTCGACCCTGACGGTCCAGGTCTACACCTACGCCAATTCGCCCTACGAGGACTGGCATCGCCAAGCGTGGGCCGGTGCACTCGTGCTGGTAGGAATCGTACTCACCTGTTCGCTGCTCGCGCGAGCGGCGACCGCACGGATGAGCCGCCTACGCCGCGGCGCGTAACCCACAATTAACCGTGCCGTCACTACGGCGCAACGCTGGCGCGTTACGTTCATCAGCACGACATGGACATCACACCGCATGACTCTTCGGCGACGAGGATGACGGAGCCGACGCGAACGCCAGTGAATCGCCCGCCGCGAGTGCTGGTCGTCGAGGACGAGCAGGACATCGCCGGTCTGATCAAGCACGCGCTGGAGCGCGCCGGCGACGGCCAGGTGCACATCGTCTCGAGCGGCGACGCGGCGCTACGCGCGATCGCGGAGCAGGTCCCCGACGTGATCATCCTGGACCTGAACCTGCCGGTCCTGAGCGGCACGGAGGTCTGCCGGATCGTCCGCAGCCGTCCCGAGACGGCCAGCATCCCGATCATCATGCTGACGGCGCGGACCGGCGAGTCGGACCGCGTCACCGGCCTCGATCTCGGGGCCGACGACTACGTCACGAAGCCGTTCAGCCTGCGCGAGCTGGCGGCTCGCGTGCGCGCGGTGCTGCGCCGACGTCAGACTGCCACCGCCGCAGCGCGGCTCTTCAAAGGTGAGCACTTGACCGCGGACTTCGACGCCGTGGCCATCTCGGTCGACGGTGAGGCGGTGCGCCTCACGCGGCGCGAGTTCGAGCTGCTGCGCTTTCTCGTGGAGAACCGCAACCGCGTCATCTCGCGCGATCGGCTGCTCGAGCGGGTGTGGGGGTACGACCGTTACATCGAGACGCGCTCGGTGGACGTGCACGTCGGGCGGCTGCGGGCCAAACTCGGCGCCGCCGGCCGGCAGATCGAAACCGTGGTCGGCCTCGGCTACCGCTTCGTCGAATGAGCCGGCGCGAGGCCGGTCAGCGCTCGACCGGCTCGCGCCAGCCGCTCTGCTCCAGTTCGTCCGCTTCGATCCGCATCTGGGAGACGGCACGCTCGACCCGATGCCAGTCGGTGTAGCAGACGCGCCGAATCAGACGGCTGTCCTCTTCGACCCGCACTTCCCAACCGTCGCCGCCTTCCGAGACGCTGAACTTGGTGGTGTGACCGCGATGGGTGAGCTTCTTCTCGAACATCTGGATGACTCGTTGTCGGCCCTAGTGACTCCCCAGTTGTACTCCAGCCCGCTCGACTGCCGTGTAAACACCACGTAAACATCTCGACTCAGCAGGTAAGCCCTTCCGCATCAGGTACTTGCCCCATCCGCCACCTCGACGAGAGAGACGCGCCTGGGCAGGTAAGATGAGGCCATGAACGACGTTCTGACCCTGATTCTCGGCGGCGGTCGCGGCACGCGGCTCTATCCGCTTACCCACATGCGATCGAAACCGGCGGTGCCGCTCGGCGGGAAGTACCGGCTCATTGACATTCCCATCAGCAACTGTCTGCACGCGGGCCTGAAGCGGATCTTCGTGCTGACCCAGTTCAACTCCGCCTCTCTTAATCGTCACATCGCCCAGACGTATCGGCTCGACGTCTTCTCCGACGGGTTCGTCGAGGTGCTGGCGGCGGAACAGACCCCGGAGAGCTCGAACTGGTTCCAGGGCACCGCGGACGCGGTGCGGCAGGCGGCACGGCATTTCGTCGGCTACGACGCCGATTACTTCCTGATCCTCGCCGGCGATCATCTGTATCGGATGGACTTCTGCGAACTCATCGAGTCCCACATCGAGGGTGGCGCCGACATCACCATCGCGGCGCAGCCGGTGAGCCGCAGCGACGCGACCGAGATGGGCATCTTCAGGTTCGACGATGACGGGCAGATCGTGGCGTTCGAGGAGAAGCCGAGTGAACCCCGGTTGGCGGAGATGGGCAGCAGCATTCCGCGCGGCTCGACCTTGGGAGGCATCACCGCAGAGAAGCCGTTCGTGGCCTCAATGGGGATCTACGTGTTCTCGCGCGACGTGCTGCTCGAGATCCTCGAGCAGCCGGGGATCGACTTCGGGCGCGAGATCCTGCCCAAGGCGCTCGCCACGAACAAGGTCAACTCGTACATCTTCCGCGGCTACTGGGCCGACCTGGGCACGATCCAGGCGTTCTACGACGCCAACGTCAGCCTGACCCACCGCGGCGCGCCGTTCAACTTCTTCCACCCGCGCTGGCCGATCTACACCCACCAGCGTTTCCTGCCGGCGACGCGGGCCTATGCCACCACGTTGAAGTCCTCGATCGTCGCCGAGGGGTGCTATCTCGATCAGTGCACGATCGAGGAGTCGGTGGTCGGCATTCGTACCCACGTTGGTCCCGGAACGCGGATCGCGCGGTCGGTGCTGCTCGGTGCCGACTCGTACGAAGAAGAGACGGGCGCCACCGCGATTCCGTTGGGCATCGGCCGCGACGCCGTGCTCGATCGGGTGATCGTCGACAAGAACGCGCGCATCGGCGACGGCGTGCGGCTCGTGAACACGGCTGGTATCGACCACGCCGATGGGCCCGGCTACCACATTCGTAATGGCATCATCATCGTGCCGAAGGGCGCGCAGATTCCCGCCGGCTTCACGCTCTGACCCCACGGCGCTCGTCGGTACGGATGCGCGGGGCGAGCCTCGCCGCGGTTCGCAGTATCGCATTACCTCCCATATTTACGCGCTTTTCTCGCGTTCGTCCCGCCGCTGGTCACTGAAAGTGACCGACCGTCCCGCGGGCGCACAACTCTAAACTGATTCCGCAACGCGCTCGTCTAACGCTCCGAGTTGCCGCCCTGGAGGGGGCGGCAGCCGGCCACGCGTCCACGACGCGCGGCGGGATGAGCGGGCTTCCTTCGCCTGGGGAGGCTCAGCATGATCGTTTGGCTGCCCGTGATTGTGAGCGGAGCGTTGCTGCTCGGGCCGACGACTCCGGCGGCGGCGCCGGCCGTCGCGGTGAACGACGTCCCGGTCCCGTACGGGGCGATGCTCAATGATGTGTATCGGCGCGTGCGTGCGGCGGACAACCACATCAAGCGCCTGCTCGAGGAGGGCGTCAAGCGATCGGTGACGTTCGGCGATCTCGTCGCGGCGGTCAACGCCACCGATGTGATCGTCTACATCCAGCGGGTCGATCGGCTCGGGCCGACGATTGCGGGCCAGCTGATGATCGTCCCGGTCCCGAACGCGCAACGCTATCTGCGCATCCAGGTGCTGGATCACCTGTCACCTGAGGAGACGATTTCGCTCATCGGCCACGAGCTGCGCCACGCGCTTGAAGTGGCGGCCGCCCCGGACGTGCGGGATCAGCAGGGATTGATTCAACTCTATGAGCGGATCGGCGAGCGCGGCGGCATGGTCCACACGTTCGACACACGCGCCGCCCAGAACACCGGTCGGCGGGTCAGACGCGAGCTGGTCGGGTAACCAGGCGGAGGCGGAGGCGGTTAGGCGAGCTGGCGCAGCAGCCGCGGCGGCAAGAAGTAGCGGAGGCTGCCGGCCCCCTTCGGCGGGAGCGTCTCGAAGTCGATTCGGCAGACGCCCCCCTTCCTGAACTCCAAGGGGCGCGTGGCTCCGATCATCCGCGCCGCCAGCTCGCCGACATTCGGCTCGTGCCCAACGAGCGCCAGCGCCCGCTTCTTGGCATGCTTCGACAGTGCCTGGATGACGGCGTCCGCAGTGCCGTCAGGAGCCAACGCGTCCGACAGGATGACGTCCGGTTTCGCGTCGAGCGCGTCGGCGACGATCTCGGCGGTCTGCCGGGTCCGCACCAACGGGCTGGAGATGATCAGGTCGAGGGTCACGCCCAGGGCGTTCAACCCTTTCGCCTGTTTCCGCATGCGCGAGATGCCGTCCGGCGTCAACGGCCGCTTCGAATCATCAGGGTAGGCGTCGCCGCGTTCAGCCGCGATCGCGTGGCGGATGAGATACAGCTGCACGCCCGCCATGTTATCGATGCCCTCGCGCGGTCGCAACAGTCGGCGCTGCCGGCGCCGTCGTCCGGCGCGGGCGCGCCATCTTCGCCATAGTCAAGCCGCCGCGGCGGCTTGACACCCGGACCATGTCGGTCACGACCTGACGCGCTTTATCGACGGCGGACGTCAACGTCGGGGCAAGCGCGAGATAGCGCCCGTGTAGATGCCGGCACTCCTCCTCGAGCAGGCTGGCCACGGCCGCGAGCCCACCCTTCGGTACCTGCCGCGTCGGGGGCTTGGTCTGAACGGCCGCGACGTGTTCTTGCAGGACCTGAAGATCGTGCAACCGTCCGAGCGTGTCCTGCGCCTTCCTGAGCTGACGCACCAACGGCGCGGCTGAGCGGATCCCGCTCTCGGCGGCGATCTCCAGTCCGTAGCGCAGCTTCTTGGTTTCGATGCGGACCTGGTGCAGGCGTTCCGGGTTGTACAGCTGCCCGGCGTCGCGAATCGCGGCGAGCAGCGACTTGCCCCGCTTGGCCAATCGCCCGCCGAGCGCCTTCCGCCACTCCTCCGATTCGGACTTGTCGAGCGCCTCGGCGACCGACGCCAACCGCCGATCCAGCTTGTCGAAGTTGACCTTCTCCATCCGCTTCAGCATTGTCGCCCGGCGCGCTTCGCGCTCGGCGACGACGTGGGCCCGGACGTCTTCAAGAGCGTTGCGCGGAAGCGTGTCGCGGGCAGCCAGCTCGTCGAGCACGGTCAGCGTGACATCGAGCTCACGAACGGCGCCGAGGGCCCGGGTCAGGCGGCGGATCTTCCGTTCGGCCTTGCGCGGCTTGTTACCCTTGAGGTCCTCTGCCAGCACGGGGACCACTTCACGCAGCCGCCGCGACGCCACCCGGGCGTGATGGACGCCGATCCCGTCGCCGTCGATGGCCTTCGGCAAGTGTTCCTTCAGGGCCTTCGCACGGGCTTCCAGAAGGAGGCGGGTCGGACGGGACGCGGAAGGCTTCATGGTAGGATGCGCGGCTGACCCTCTACTGCAGAGGCTGACGCTCTGCAGGCAGTATATAACGACGATGTAAACGGGTCCGCCAGCCCATCACCCCACCCGCATGCGCATTGCCGCCATCGATATCGGGACCAATTCCATTCACATGATCGTCGTGCAGGTCCGGCCGGACCTGTCCTTCGAAGTGGTCGACCGTGAAAAAGACATGGTGCGGCTCGGCGCCGGCGGACTGGACGGCCGGAGCCTGACGCCGACCGCCATCACGGCGGCGATGCAAACGCTGGCCAAGTTCAAGCGCCTGGCCGAGTCGCACAAGGTCGACGAGATCATCGCCGCGGCGACGAGCGCCACCCGCGAGGCCGAGAACGGCGGCGACTTCATCGCCCAGGTCGACCGCGAGATTGGGATCAAGATCAAGGTGATCTCGGGCACCGAAGAAGCACGGCTGATCCATCTGGCCGCGGCGTACGGCGTAGACGTGGGGTCCTCTCCCGCCGTGGTGGTCGACATCGGCGGCGGCAGCGTCGAGGTCACGCTCGGGAACGCCACGCATCTGACCCTCGGGCGCAGCTTCAAGGCTGGCGTCATCCGCCTGACCGAACGGTTCGTCCGGACCGATCCGCTCACCCGCCACGATCAGCGCCGTCTGGTCAAGTTCGTCAGCAAGGAGATGGGGCCGTACCTGGAGCAGGTCGCCAATCGCGGGTTCGAACGGCTGATCGGCACGTCAGGCACGATCCTGAGCCTCGGTACGATGGCGGTCGCGGAAGAAGGCGAGGTGCCGGAGGACGTCCGCAACCGGCGAGTGCCGGCGAAGGCGTTGCGCCGACTGCAGAAGCGGCTGGTCGAGGCGGACATCGCCGAGCGGCTGCGCATTCCAGGCATGGATCCGAGACGTGCCGATCTCTCCGTCGCCGGCGCGGTGCTCTTCGACACCATCGTCCGCCGGCTGGGTGCCGACGAGTTCACGCTGTGCGACCTCGCGCTGCGCGAAGGACTCGTGCTCGACTACATCCGGCGCAACGGCGCCCGGATTCGGAAAGTTGAACGCTACCCCGACATCCGCCGCCGGAGCATCATCGAGCTGGGCGAGCGATGCGGATACTGGCCGGAACACGCCCAGCAGGTCGCCCGGATCGCCCTGAACATTTTCGATCAGACCCGGAGCGTCCACGGTCTCAGCGACACCGAGCGCGAGTGGCTGGAGTACGGCGCGCTCCTGCACGACATCGGCGTTCACATCAGTTACGAGCGCCATCACCGCCACTCGTACTACTTGATCAAGAACGGCGACCTGCGCGGCTTTGCCCCGCAGGAGATCGAGGTCATGGCGCTCATCGCCCGCTATCACCGGCAGGCGACGCCGAAGAAGAGCCACGAGGGATACGGCGACCTGCGCGGCTCGTTACGCCGCACCGTCCGGGCACTGTCCGCGATGGTGCGCCTGGCCGAGGGGCTCGACCGGAGCCACGCGCAGGCCCTGAGCGGCCTCGACCTGTATCCGCGGGCCGACGATTACCTGGTCCGCCTGCGCACCGCCGGCGATGCGGAGTTGGAACTCTGGGCGGCCCACCGCCACGTCGGCCCGCTCGAGGCCGTGCTCGGCAAGCCGCTGCGCTTCGAGGTCGCAACCGGCGAGGCCCCTGTGCCCCCGGTCAAAGGGTCCGACGGCAAGCGCGCCGCACGGGCTCATGGCAAGGCGGGACGGGATGGAAAGAAGCGCCATCGCAAATCCGCCGCCCCCGCGGCCGCGTCATAGCGGGCGTTACACCGATTTTACGCCGGCGAAACTGGCGCGAAATCACCCGGCGATACCGTTGGGGACAGGCATGCCACTGCTCCAGCCCGTCGCCCCGCCGCCCATCACGGTGACCGCCCGCGCGACGCCCGTTCCTGCCGCGGCGCACCCCGTCTCGATCGACGTCAAGGGCCTCAACTTCTTCTACGGTTCCAAGAAGGCCCTCGAGAACATCTCGATCGCGATCCGGCGCAACCTGGTCACCGCGTTCATCGGGCCGTCGGGCTGCGGGAAGAGCACCTTCCTGCGCACGCTGAACCGGATGAACGACATCATCCCCGGCACCCGGGTCGAAGGCCAGGTGCTGATCGAAGGTGACGATGTGTATGGGGCGCGGACGGACGTCGTGGCGCTGCGCCGCCGGGTCGGGATGGTGTTCCAGAAGTCCAACCCGTTCCCCAAGTCGATCTTCGAGAACGTCGCCTACGGGATTCGCCTCAACGGGCTCGCGGCGTCGCGCGCCGACCTGCACGGCCGCGTCGAGGAGAGCTTGAAGAGCGCGGCCATCTGGGACGAGGTCAAGGAACGGCTGCACGAGTCCGCATTGGCCCTCTCCGGCGGACAGCAGCAGCGGCTGTGCATCGCCCGGGCGCTCGCGGTCAAGCCCGACATCCTGCTGATGGACGAACCGGCGTCGGCGCTCGACCCGATTGCGACCCAGCGGATCGAAGAGCTGATCTATCAGCTCAAGACGACGTATACGATCGTCATCGTCACGCACAACATGCAGCAGGCGGCACGCGTCTCGGACCACACCGCGTTCTTCTGGCTCGGGAAGTTGATCGAATACGGGCCGACGGATCGCATCTTCACCAACCCCGAGGAGAAGCTGACCGAGGACTACGTCACCGGCCGCTTCGGTTAGATCGCGATCGCCCCGGCGCGCCGCCATCGGCTTGATCATCACCGCCCGAACCGCCGGGCCGTCAACGCTCAGGAAACGCAATGCCCGACCGCTACGTGCCGCATTTTCAGGAGGAGCTCGAACAGCTCAAGACGCGCTTGCTCGAAATGGGCGGGCTGGCCGAGGACCGCGTCCGCTCGGCGGTAGAGGGACTGGTGGAGCGCGAAACGGCGGTGGTCGACCGCGTGCTGACGGGTGACGTGCCGATCAACCAGCTCCACATCGAAATCGACAGCCGCTGCTTCAAGCTGCTCGCCCTGCATCAGCCGATGGCCGTCGACCTGCGGGCGATCGTCTCAGCCGTCAAGATCAACACCGACCTGGAGCGCGTCGGCGACCTGGCGATCAACATCGCGGAAGCGGTGCGCCGCTACATGCGCCACGCCCCGGTGAAGGAGCTGATCGACATCCCCCGCATGGCCGGCATCGCGCAATCGATGCTGCGCGACGCGCTCGACGCCTACGTCCGCCGCGACATCGCGCTGGCCCAGAGCGTGCTCAATCAGGACGATGAGCTGGATGCATTGAAGACGCACGTGTTCCGCGACCTGCTGACCTGCATGCTGCAGGATCCCGCGACGATCGAGCCGGCGCTCGATCTGATCCTGATCTCCCGCCACCTGGAGCGGATCGGTGACCACGCGACCAACGTCGCCGAAGACGTCATCTTCATGGTCTCGGCCCGCGACGTCCGCCACCACGCCGGCGAAGTCGGCGCGTAGCTCGCGCCGAGCGGCGCTAGGTTTGCCGCTGACGCGGCTGGCTCCGGCCCTGACCGGGCGCGCGGTCGATGCGCCCGCACCCTCACGTTGATACAATGGGCGCGATTTGACGCAACCAGAGGCATGGTGCGCGTATTGCCGTCGCCGACAGGCCGAGCCGGCGTGGCGGCCCTTCTGCAGCGAGCGATGCAAGCTCGCCGACCTCGATCGCTGGTTGAGCGAAGAGTACCGGGTGCCCGACGAGGAGCCGCCGGCCGGCGATCCTGAAGAGCCCGGAGATCCGTAACCCGTTCACGCCCGATACGTTGCATGGCCGACACCCTGACCGTCACCGACAGCCGCACCGGCAAGCAGTACGTCCTCCCCATCGAGGACGGGACCATCCGCGCGATGGATCTTCGCCAGATCAAGAAGGATGGCGAAGACTTCGGCCTGATGTCCTACGACCCGGCGTTCACCAACACCGCCGCCTGCCGCAGCCGCGTCACGTTCATCGACGGGGACAAGGGCGTCCTGATGTATCGGGGCTACCCGATCGAGCAGCTGGCCGAGCACAGTACCGTACTTGGAGACGGCGTATCTGGTGCTGTTCGGCGAACTGCCGGACAAGGCGCAGCTCGCAGCCTGGACCAGCGATGTGGGCAGCCACATGGTCGTGCCGGAAGGGCTCAAGAAGACCCTGGAAGGCTTCCGGCATGACGCGCATCCGATGGGCATGTTCCTGAGCGCCATCGGCGCGCTCGGCACGTTCTACCCGGACGCCAAGAACATCAGCGATGCCGACACGCGTCGCCAGCACAGCATCCGGCTGATCGCCATGGCCCCGACGGTCGCGGCCTATGCCCTCCGGCACACCACGAATCGGCCGCTGGTGATGCCCGACAGCGCGCTGACGTTCACCGGCAACTTCTTGAACATGCTGTTCAAGATGACCGAGCTCCAGTACAAGCCGAACCCGGTGCTCGAACGGGCGCTCGAGGTGCTGTTCATCCTGCACGCGGATCACGAGCAGAACTGCAGCACGCATGCGATGCGCGGGATCGGCAGCTCGCATGTCGATCCCTACTCCGCCCTGGCCGGGGCGGTGGCGGCCCTGTACGGCCCGCTCCATGGCGGGGCCAACGAAGCCGTGCTGCGGATGCTCAAGGAGATCGGGTCGCTGCAGAACATCCCCGACTTCATCAAGCGAGTGAAGGCCGGCAAAGGCAAGTTGATGGGCTTCGGCCACCGGGTCTACAAGTCGTACGACCCGCGCGCCAAGATCATCAAGCGGGTCGCCGACGAAGTGTTCGAGGTCACCGGCAAGAACCCGCTCCTCCACATCGCGTTGGAGCTGGAACGGATCGCGCTCGAAGACGACTACTTCGTGAAGCGCAAGCTGTATCCGAACGTCGATTTCTACTCCGGCCTGATCTATCAGGCGATGGGCTTTCCGGTCGACATGTTCCCGGTCCTGTTCGCCATCCCGCGGACGTCCGGGTGGCTGGCGCAGTGGGACGAGATGCTGAACGATCCGGAGCAGAAGATCGCCCGCCCGCGTCAGATCTACGTCGGGTCCGAGCGCCGCGACTATCCCACCGGGGCACGGTCGTAGCCGCGATGCGGACGATCCGCACGGTCCTTACCAGAGTCGCGGCGGCGCTCGTGCTGGCCGCGGCGATGGCGCCCCCTGCCGCGGCGCAGACCGCGGCGGCGGCCAAGCCGTTCAGCGGCACGCGCGCGCTGGCCGATGTCAAGCAGCTGGTCGCGATCGGACCGCGCGTCGCCGGCACCTCCGGCGCGGCCAAGGCGCGGGCGTACATCACCGCGCAATTGAAGGCGGCCGGCCTGACCGCGCGGGAGCAGGCGTTCGATGCCGCCACGCCCCGCGGCACGGTCCACATGATCAACCTGATCGCGGTCGTGCCGGGTGCGGCCGCGGCTGGGACCCGGCCGAGCGGCCAGCGCATCGTCGTGGGCGGCCACTACGACACCAAGCTGTTCAAGGAGTTCACGTTCGTCGGCGCCAACGATGGCGGCTCGAGCGCGGCGCTGTTGATCGAGCTGGCCCGCGCCCTCAAGCCCAAGACCCTGCCGTTGGACGTCGAGCTGCTCTTTCTCGACGGCGAGGAAGCGGTCGGCGAGTGGCAGGGGAACGATCACACGTATGGCAGCCGTCACTACGTGCAGGCCGCCCGCAGCGACGGCACCCTGAAAACCATCGCCGCGTTCGTGCTGGTCGATATGATCGGTGACAAGGACCTGCGCATCATGCGCGAGTCGAACTCGACTCCGTGGCTGACCGACACGGTGTGGGCAGCCGCCAGGAAACTGGGCAAGCGTGAGTTCGTGAGCGAGGTCACGACGGTCGAGGACGACCACCTCGAGTTCCTCGAGGCCGGCGTCCCGTCGGTCGACATCATCGATCTCGACTACCCGGCCTGGCACCGGGCTGACGACACGATGGACAAGCTGTCGGCTGCCTCGCTCCAGTCGGTCGGCGACGTGGTGGTCGCGTCCCTCGCCGACATCGCCGCGCGCAGCACGAAGCCGTAGCCGCACCTCACTCGGCCGGCGCGTCGAGCAGCTGCCGGATCTCGTCCTCGCGCAGCACCGTCACCGACCCCTTGGCGCGCGCAAAGATCCGTTCGACCAGCGCGTCGTTCACCGGAAGGCCACGCTTCTCCAGCCAGAACACCACGTTCGACTTTCCCGACATCGGGCCGACCTCGATCTCCTGTTCGCGTCCGATCAGGCTGGCCGGGATCCCCGAGTACACGGCGTCGGCGAGCTCGTAGTCTTGCTTGCGGAACGCCTTGATCACCGCCGCGGCATGTACGCCGGTCGCGGTGCGGAAGGCATCGCGGCCGACGATCGGGTAGTTCGGCGGGATGGGCACGCCGGTGATGGCGGCGGTGTGCTCGCAATATTCCACCAATGCGGACAGGTCGCGCTCGATGTATCCCATGAGGACGAGGTTCATGAGCAGCGCGTCCATCGGCGTGTTGCCCACGCGCTCGCCGATGCCAATCGCGCAGCCGTGCACCCGCGTGGCGCCGGCGTCGATCGCGGCGATCGAGTTGATCACCGCGAGATCGCGATCGCGGTGCCCGTGCCAGTCAATCCCGATTCCGCCGCCGCACTCGGCCACCACCTCCCCGATGAAGCGTGTGACCGCCGCCGCTCCGGCGGGCGTGGCGTGGCCGACCGTGTCGGAGATGCAGACCCGCGACGCGCCGGCGCGAATCGCGGCCGAGTAGAGCCGGCGCAGCGTCTCGGGATCGGCGCGGGTCGTATCCTCGGTGACGTACATCACCGTCAGTCCTTCACGGACCGCGAACCCGATTGCCTCTTCCGTCAGCGCCAGCAGCCGGTCCAGCGCCCACCCTTCGGCGTACTGGCGCAACGGGCTCGAGCCGATGAACGCGCAGCACTCGATCGGTACGCCGGTGTGCTGGGTGATCGCGGCAATCGGCGCGATGTCGGCGATCAGCGTCCGGGCGGCGCAGTTTGCCCGGACCGACAGCCGCGCGGCGGCGATTTCACCCGCCAGCCGCTCGACATCGCGGGCCACGTGCGGCCCGGCGCCGGGCAGGCCGATGTCCGCAGTCTCGATCCCGAGGCGATCGATCAGGTGCAGCAGGTGCAGCTTCTCGTCGATCGTCGGCGTGCGCACCGAGGGTGATTGCAGCCCGTCACGCAGGGTCTCGTCGTTCAGCTGCACGGGATGCGCCGGCCGCGTCGCCGTGCCGTTCCAGTCGTGAATGAGCGGATGCATGGGGGTACTTTACGGCGGGACTCGGGATCCGGGACCCGGCAGTCCGGACGCGGGCGGCGGTCGGCGGCCGGCCGTCGGCGGTCGGATGCGCGGTCGCGGTCGGCGGTCGGACGCGCGGTCGGGCGCCTGACTGCCGTTGAACGCCCGACCTAACAGGCCGCTCAAAAAGGCGGCCTGATGGGAAATGGCAAATGGCAGCTGTGAAAACACTGGGGTTTTGCCATCTTCCATCTGACATCCGCCATTCAGGATGCGTTTTTCAGCATCGTGCTAAAGGTCGGGCCTACACGCGATTGCAAGGCGATGCCCTTCTAGTCGGCGGGGCTCTTCGTCGAAGGTCGAGCGGAACACCGGACGCACTTCCGCCTGGCAGGACCCTCCATCGGTAGGCCCGACCTGCAGGTCGGGCGGAACATGGATCAGGCGCGCTCGGACGGCCGCACCAGGCGGACGGTGGCGATACCGACAGCGAGGATCATGCCGGCCCAGAGCAGGCCGACGGCGGTGGCGTGGTGGACTGTCGTGCGCATCATCGCGGACAGCGGCACGATGCCACCTGAGGACCCCTCGCTCAAGGCGTGCTGGTACAGCACCTCCTTGATACCGCGGGCGACGAGCACGTCGTAGATGCCGTTGCCGATGAAGATCGCGAGCAGCACCCACAGCATCGCGGCACGCCGCTCCCCCCGGGTGCGCGGGATCACCGGAACCTCAGGACCATCGCGGTGATGTCGTCCCCCTGGGCCGCCCCGCGGCTGAAGTCGCGCACGTCGGCGAACATCGACTCGAGCAGCGCCTGCGGTTCCATGTCGAGATTCTTGCGCACGCACGCCAGGATCCGCTCCTCGCCGTACTCCTCGCCCTCGGTCGACAGCGCCTCCGACACGCCGTCGCTGTAAACGATCAGCCAGTCGCCGACATTCAGCGTGATCGTCTCTTCTTCGTAGATCGCCCCCTCGAACAGCCCGACGATCGGGCCGCCGCGTTCCAGGCGGCGGAAGTCGTGAGGGCCGACCACCAGCGGCGGGTTGTGCCCGGCGTTGCAGTACTGAAGGCGTCCGTCCGGATAGAGCGCGCCGTACATCAGCGTGACGAAGCGCGACTCGATGCCCCGCCGGTACAAGGCGAGATTGACCCGGCTGACCGTCTGCGACGGCGGATCGCTCGACGCGGCCTGGGCCGCGAAGATGCCCTGCATCATCGCGCTCAGGAGTGCCGCGGGTGGCCCCTTGCCGGCGACGTCACCCAGCGCAAAGCCGAGCGAGCCGTTGGACAGGTCGACGTAGTCGTAGAAGTCGCCGCCAATCGAGCGGCATGGCAGCGACGCCGCCGCCGCCTTGAAGAAGACCCCGCTGCGGCCGGCCTTGGGCAGAAGCGCCTGCTGGATCTCCGCGGCGATCCGCATCTCCTGCTCCATCCGCGCCTTCTCCATCGTCTCGCGATAGAGGCGGGCGTTTTCGATCGCCACCGCCGCTTCGGTGGCCAGCGTCTCGAGTGCCGCCCGGGTCGAGTTGGACAGCAGCGTGCCCTTCTCACGGTTGTCGAGATACAGCACGCCGATCCGCCGTTCCTCGCCAGCCGCTTCGGCGCGATCCAGATAGCGCACCAGGCGCAGCGGCACGCACAGGACGTGGCGAATCCCCAAGGCGACGGTGCCGGTGTGCATGTTCGCCAGCTCGCCATCGAGCAGGTCAGCGACGATGCGCGGCTCACCAGTGCGGAACACTTCTTCGGGGATCTTGCGGCTGGTCGCGAAGCTGCTGCCCGGCAGCGTCGTCCGCCCCTTGCCGCGGGCCATCTTGAACTCGAGCTCGCCGGTTGGCGGGGCCAGCATGATGAAGCCGCGTTCCGCTCCGCTCACCTCGATCGCCGAATCCAGCACCAGCGACAGCACGTCGTCCAGCACCCGGCCCGACCCGAGAGCGCGCAGGCCTTCGAGGAGCACCGCGATCTGCCGCAGATCCCCGACCGCGGTGGTCGTCGCGCGTTCGACGGGGGCCGGCGAATCGGCCAGCAGGAACACCATCTCCGCCCCGCCGGTGCGCCCCAGGCGGATGCGGTCGCCATGGGCCAGTGTCCGCTCCGTGACCTGTTCGCCGTTTACGTAGGTGCCGTAGCGCGAATTGCGGTCGCGCAGCACGAAGTGGTTGTCCTGAACGGCGATTTCGGCGTGATCGCGCGACACCTCGCTGCCGGCGAGACGCAGGTCGTTGGTTTCGCGGCGGCCGATCTCGAACTGCCCTTTCGCGATCGGCACGATGCGACGGCCGAGGGCGTCGGTTACTTCGAGTCGGGCGTCGGGCATGGCGGAGAGTCTACTGGAGGACGTAAGGATTGCAAAGATCGCCTCACCGGCGCCTGAGCACCGTCAGAAGCAGTACCGTCAGCGCCGCGCCGGCGCACAGACCGGCGGCCAGCTCGAACGGCTCCGGGTTGGCCGCCGTCCGCGATTCCACGCCGAGATACAGCCCGGAGGCCGCCAGGATCACGATCAGCACCAAGGGCACGAGCGGCGATCGGCGCGGCTTGATCGGGACCGCTTTGCGGACCGGATCCGTCGTCGCATGGCCGCATCGGAAGCAGATGATCGCCTTGTCGGCGATCTCCGTCCCGCAATTCCGACACTGCATCAGGTGATTATGGATCGGCGTTCACGAGGGTTCTACAAGTTCAGGAAGTTCTGGAGTTCGACAGGTGCGTGTTCCGAGAGTTCGACGTTCGAATGGTTCGATGGTTCGACGGGTTCGATGGTTCGACGGGTTCGATGGTTCGACGGGTTCGATGGTTCGACGGGTTCGAGGGTTCGACGGGTTCGGGAGTTCGACGGGTTTGCCGGATTTGCCGGGTTTGCCGGGTTTGCCGGGCTTGCCGGGTTCGAGATGTCGCTGCTCGTAGCAATTCTGAACCCGTCGAACCCGTAGAACCGGTCAGCGTCAGCTCCGTAGAACGCGCACCTGTCGAACCCTCGAACCCGTCGAACCCGTAGAACCCTTCTAGCTCACTGCGCCATGCGTCCCGACCACGCCGGCGGTGTGCGTCGCCCGGCGCGGCATCAAGGCCCGGACGATCGCCATGACCGCGAGGGCAAGGCCGAAGGTGCAGACGATCGTCGCGCCCGTCGGCAGATCCAGCTGCAGTGATAGCCACACGCCCAATCCCGATACGACGGTGCCCATCGTCCACCCGATCGCCAGGCGCGGGCCGATGTTCTCGGCGAACAGCATCGCCGCGACCGACGGGACGATCAGGTAACAGAACACCAGCAGCACCCCGGCAATCGCCACCGAGGAGGTCACGACGAACCCGAACGAGGCGTAGAACAGGAAGTCCCACAGCCGGACGTTGAGGCCGCTGGCTTCGGCGTTCTCGTGGCTCATCGAGATCGCCAGGAACGGCTTGCGGAAGATGTAGTGGAACAGCCCGATCGCGCCGTAGAGCAGCGCCGTCTTGGTGACCTCGTGCCAGGACACCGCGAGGATGTTGCCGACCAGCATGTCCTTCAGGTGCTCGGACTCCGAAGTTGCCTTGCTCATCGCCAGGATGGCCGCCGCAGACGCGACCGCATAGCAGATGCCGATAATGGCTTCCTGGGGGATGCGGGCGTGACGGACGCGGATGGTCGCGAAGATCGCCGCGCCGATGAAGGTGAACGCCAGGCTGATCCAGTAGACGAACGGCGCGTGCGGATCGCCATTCGAATACGGCAGCAGCAGCGCGATGGTCGCGCCAAGCGCGGCGATCTGGGCGAGCGAGAGGTCGACGAAGATGACCCCCCGTTCGACGACGTGGACGCCGAGGTAGGAATGGATGCCCGTCAGGATGAGGCTCGCGACGAATGGCGCCGCGAGGAACTCGAGTACGGTCATGTTCATGGCTGACCTCCTGCGCCCTTGATCGCCGCCACGAGCATGTTCACGTCGGTGTCGAACAGCTTGAAGTAGTCGGTCGCGGCCGGTACGCCACCGACCGACGGCGGCATGACCAGCACCTTGGCTCCGGTCGCCGCGGCGATCGAGTTGGGCGTTTTGGTGTCGAAGTACGGCTCGACGATGATCACCTTGACGTTCTGGGCTTTGATCGCCTGGATGACGTCGAGGGTGTGCTGCGGCGTCGGCGGGATGCCCGGCTTCGGCTCGACGTAGCCGATCACGTCAAGGCCGAACGCATCGGCGAAGTTGGCCCACGAGCGGTGGTAGGTCACCACCTTGACCTTGTTGTAGGGTGCCATTGCCGCCTTCCAGCGTGCCTGCGCCTCGGTCAGCCGCTTCTCGAAGTCCGCCTCACGCTGGGCGAAGTAGCTGGCGTTCTTGCTGTCCATCTGCGAGAACTTTTCCAGTATCGCCTTGGCAATGCGCCGGCCGTTCTCGGGATCGAGCCAGTAATGGGGGTTGCCCATGGGATGGACGTCGCCCATCGCGCGGGTGATCTGTCCGGTCGGAAGCTCGAGGATCTTCGCAGTCTGGGACGCATCGAGATACCCGGGCCCGCCCGGCTGGATCTTGCTGTTGCGGCTCTGGGTGATCAGGACCGGCAGCCAACCAATTTCCAGCTCGCGACCGACCACGATCAAGAGATCGGCCTTGTTCAACTTCAGCACGAAACTCGGCTTGGCCTCGACGAAGTGCGGATCCTGGTAGCCGCGCGCGAGCGATTCGACCTTGATCTTGTCGCCTCCCACCTCCTGCGCCAACGAGGCCAGATCTTCAGTGGCGGTGATGACATTGAGCTGAGCGAAGGCGGAGGTGGCGTTCGCGCTGAGCGCGGCGCCCAGCAACACGGCAATCGACAAATATCTCTTCACGATGGATCCTCCGGATCAGAAGGCGTGCGCGCCGTGCGCACCAATCGAAAACAGGAACTGGAAGAGGAACTCGTTGGCGGTCACGCCTTCCGCGTATCGCGTGCGGCGGTATTGCCCGCGGATCTGGCTGAACTCGCTGGGCCAGTAGGTCAGCAGCGCCGACCCGCTTTGGTCCTGAAGCGATGCATCGGCGCCGCGCTCCGACCAGTCGTAGCGGCCGCCGGCAAACCACCGCCGTCCGAGCTGGTATTCGCCGCTCGCATACATCCCGAACGCGGAGGCGTTGGCGACGGGTTGCTGACGGTCGCTCCAGAACAGCTCGGTGCGCCCGATGATCCGGTGATAAATCGCCCGGCGCAGCGGGCGGTAGCGCACCGTCGCATCGACCGAGAACAGGCCGGTCGAGAAGTCGGGTCCTGCGTCGTTGTGGCCGCGCGCGTAGGACACGCCGAGATCGAGGTTGGTGCCTTCCGTCAGGTCGCGATAGCCACGCAACCGCCCGACGTAGCTCAAATCGCTGCGCTCGTGCGCCTGGAACAGCCCGGCGTTCCCCTGGTAGACCTCACCCGTGGCCTCGAGGAAAAACAGCGGGTTGATCAGCAGCTTCGACACGGACACGCCCGAGTCTGAGATCCCTTCCTCGCTCCCCAACAGGTTCTTCAGCACCAGCGGCTCGTCGACCCACGGCAACACGTGCGCGTGCATCGTGTTGACCTTCCCGATCTGCTCGCGGAACTTGCCGACCTTGGCCAGCAGCCCCCACGGCAACGAAGTCATCGTCAGGAACCCCTCTTCCACCTCGACCCCTTCCGGCGAGAACGAGAAGAAGAAATCCGCTCGGGCGTAGGGATCGACGATCGCCTGGAAGCTTGCTTCGGACTCGCCCATCTCGAGCGGCGCGCGGGTATCGATGTCGTTCTTGCCTGCCGCACCGGTGAAGTTGCCGATGACCGCGATGTCAGGATTGAAGACCTTCGATAGCGCCGACGTGTTGCTGTAGACCGGCAGCGCCCCCTCCGGACCACCCGCACCGGCCGCACCCTGCGGCACCGTTTGACTCGGGGTGGCCGTCGGCGGCTGCCCCGCCGGCGGCGGTGCCTCGGCTGGTGCGGGTACCGGCGGCTGCCCGGCGGGTGGTGGAGGTTCGGGTGGGGCGGGGACCGGCGGCGCCGGCGCTGGGGGCGGTGGCGGCGCAGGCGCGGCGGCCGGAGCGGCGCCGCCCTGCAGCTGCGCCAGCCTCGCTTCGAGCGCGCTCAGTCGGGCGCCGTAAGTGTCGCGCACCGACTCGAACTCCTGCCGCAGCCGGTCCAGTTCGACGCGGATCTGCTGCGCGGCCGCGTCCTGCGCGGCGGCCTGAACCGGGGCCGCCGTCTCTGCGGCGACCGGACCGGCCGGCGTCTGGGCTTGGACGACTTGGGCAGCCAGCACAAGCGCGGCGCCCGCTGCGGCAACACACGTGCGCTGCCAGAAGAGTGACGCGACGGACACGAGGTCCCCTCCTTTCGTACGAACACACGGACCGGCGACGGGTTCCGTCGTCGGCGCCTCTTAGATGAATTGAGGACGGTGCGTCAGACGAGAGGCGGGGCGCGGCCGGACGCCGAGGGCAGCGAGAGCGAGTCAATCCGCTGTTCCGGCTCGAGTGCCGGAAGACCCGCCCCGTCGAGGCGCGTGCGCCCCAGACCGGATGCGTCTGAGGCGAGATCGCCGGCCGCCCCGATGACGCAACTGGTGCAGTGGGTGGTGGATTTGAAGTGGCAGGCGATGTCGTGATGGGCGAACGGCAGCAATGCCGCAGCCGCGATGTACAGCCCAAGCAGGACCCGCAGGCGCAGGGTCCGTGGCGCGCGACGAACACGCTGCCTAGGTGATACCACTGCCTTGATTATATGGGACCGCGCAACTGGAGGGGCAACGAAGCTCAGCTCGACCGCACGTTATACTGACCCGAATGTTCCCCGTGAGCGACGTCATTCCGTCGCGCACCACGCCGTACGTCACGATCGGCCTCATCGCTCTCAACAGCCTCGCCTTCCTCCTCGAACTGACCATGAGCAACCGCGAGTTGCAGCGGTTTCTCATGATTTACGGCGCGGTGCCCGCCTATCTCTCAGTGTCCTCGATCGTCACCAGCATGTTCCTGCACAGCGGGTGGCTGCATTTCGGGGGCAACATGCTGTACCTGTGGATTTTCGGGGACAACGTCGAGGACCGCTTCGGGCACGGCCGGTTCCTCGCCTTTTATCTGTTCTGCGGCGCGATCGCGGTGTTCGGGCAGGTCGCGGTTCACCCCGCCTCGCTCGTCCCGATGATCGGCGCGAGCGGCGCGATAGCCGGAGTGATGGGCGCGTACTTCGTGCTGTACCCCCACTCCCGGGTCCTGACCGCGGTGTTCATCATCTTCTTCATCGACCTGATCGAGATCCCGGCAGTCTTCTTCCTGGGGATCTGGTTCCTCATGCAGCTGTTCAGCGGGGTGGGATCGATCGGCGCGTCCGCCGCAGGCGGCGGCGTCGCGTTCTGGGCGCACGTGTCCGGCTTCGTCACCGGCCTGACCTTCGGGCTGTTCCGCCGGTGGCGCGACGCGATGCGGCCCGGCTACTGGTAGCGCGACCCGATCAGAGCGAGCCGCGTCGATCGCGGATCTCGCGCTGGACCTTCGCGAGCGCGACCATGATCCGCTCGAACTCCTGCTGATACTCCGCGGGCGTCAGGAACTGCTTCCGGATGCGCAAGTCCTCGACCTCGCGTTCGAGTCCGGCGCGGCGCTGGAGCAGCTGCACCAGCACATCATCCGTCGGCGGCGCACCAGGATCAGGAACGTCCAGATAGATCGTGCTGGCAATCGTGCCATCGTCGCTCGAGCCGCCCGGCTCGTGGCCGACGCCATCTCCGGAATCATCGAGCAGCGCACGTTCGGTGGCGAGCTGCCCCTGGCGCTGGTAATAGCGGTTGACGGCGGACGCTGCCGCTCCGAACGCTTCCCAGATCGAGATGCGGCCGTTCTTGTCGATGTCGCTCGAGGGATCCTCTAAGGCGTGGATGAAGAACTGGGGAAAGACGGTGTCGTAGCGCTGTGCCGGGTTGTCGGTCGCCGAGATCACGATCCGGCGCGGGCCGGCAAGCTTCTGCAGGAACGGAAACCCCGCCGACGCGGTGTTGACGATCACCACGCGTCCGGGCAGACCATCGAGCAGCGCCGCCCACTCGGCGGATTCGAGATCGGGCCCGACGAGATTGAACTTGGCGTCGGTGCCGTCGAACGTGCCGTGGCCGATGAGCACGATGAAGAGGAGATCGCGCGCCGTCATCCTGGCGCGCACGGTGCTGATGCTGCGGCGCACGTTCGCGGCGGTCGACTGACCTGCCGCGCTTCCCT
This sequence comes from uncultured Acidobacteriota bacterium, assembly GCA_963816725.1. Lineage (GTDB taxonomy): Bacteria > Acidobacteriota > Vicinamibacteria > Vicinamibacterales > 2-12-FULL-66-21 > CAVSUB01. The sequence goes on from CAWFMC010000006.1 coordinate 134,083, forward strand.
CTTCCTCGAGGACCGTCACGTTGGCTGGCGCGAATTTCATCCGCTCGCGAAGGATCCGCGCGAGGTCGTCGGCCCACACGCCGTACTGCTCGGCGTACGCCGGGCCGCCGCTGGCCCCGGACACGACGAGCGCGTAGCGCTCCTGCGCGCCGGCGCGGGCTGCCCCGAGCAGCGACACCGCGGCAATCGTCAAGGCGACGATGCGCGTCATCGAAGCCCCCATTGGCGCCGCAGCACCCACTCCGCCGTCAGCAGCAGCACGATGGCCGCAAAGGACCATCCGGTGTTCCACAAATCGCGGGTGGCGGCCAGCGCCGCCGCGGGGAGCCGCGAGCGCAGGCTGTCGGCAAGGGCCGGGACGTCGCTCTCGCCGAGCACGCGTCCGCCGGATGCCTGGGCGACGCGCTGAAGCAGCGGCATGTTCAGGCGGGGATCGGTCATCTCGAAATCCGCGCCACCGACCAGGAGCGAGCCCGTCGCGCTGCCGACCAGCGTGCCGCCACGCCGCGCCTCGGCGGTCACGCGATACACGCCCGACGCCGCCGGGCGGAATGTCGCTTCGACGGGAGCCTCAGCGTCGCCGCGCGAACGGGCCGCCCTGACCTGCTCCATCCGCCCGTCGGGCGCCGAAATACGCACGTCGACCTCGGCGTCGCTGATCGGTTCGAAGCTGGCGGTGCGGACCAGCACCTTCAGTGGGATCGTGTCGCCGGCTGACGCGTCGGCGGGGAGCGTCAGCTGGACAGGATCGCCGGCCGGCAGCGCCAGCCATCGCACCGCCTGACGCCAGAACGTCTCGTAGGTGCGATCGGACGACGGCAGGTGCATACGCCACCGCCACGACGCCTCGCCGGTGAAGATCATCGTCCGTCCCAGACCGAAGCGCTGGACCGCCACCAGCGCGCGCGCGGTCCCGCCAGCACTGTCCGCCAGCGCGAGCACGCTCGCTCCCGGCCGTGGACCGCCGATCTGCGCCACCGTCGCCAGCGGGGGCACCTGCGACCAGCGGGCCCGGCTCGCCTCCGGATCGTCGGCGATCTGCATGACCGGGTGGACCGCGCCCTCGCTGGTCAGCGTGACGCGATTCACGCCGGCGCCGTTGGCTGACGCGATCGCGCCGCCATCGCGGCCACTGAGCTGGAGCGGCAACGCGTCCTCGAGAGCGCTCCCCAACAATCCCTGGCGCGCGAACGAAGCAGCCCCGAGGACCAGCAGGCCGCCGCCACGTCGCGAGACGAACTGTCGCGTCGCCTCGACCTGCGCGTTCGTCAGCATCGACGCGTCGACGTTCGCGAGCACGATTGCATCGTACGCGGCGAGTGCGTCCGCGCGCTCGGGAAACCCGGACACCAGCGCGTCCGCGCGTGACTGCGCGGCCTGGACGTAATACGTGTTCGCGCCGTGATCGTCCTTCCCTTTCCGGATCGAGGCGTCCACCGCCAGACCCTGATCGGCGGTCAAGGCACGCATCAGGAACCCGTGCTCGAAGCCGGGCGCCCCCTCGATCAGCAGGATCCGCCGGGGACGGGATGGCCCCGGCACGAGCACGCTGCGGGTGTTGTTCTCCGGGACAGGATCGCCGGCACCGGTCGGGATCTCCACCGTGTAGACGGTCGGCGATCCGGCAGGCGGCGAGGCGCGAAAAACATGGCGCACCGGGGTGTCCGGAGCGCTCGCGTTCACCCGCGCGGTCTGGATCACGCGACCATTCTCCAGGAGCCGCAGATCGATCGCCCCCCTCTCCCCGCTGTGCGATACCGCCGCCACCCCGATGTCCACCCGCGCATCGTCCAGGACCGCCTCGGCCGCCGTGACGCTGAGCACTTCCTGATCCCCTGGGACGTTCGCCGCGCCGAGTCCGATCGGGAACACGGCGACCCCCGTTTCGGCGGCGGTGTGTTCCGCGGCGGCGCTGGTGTCCCCGCCATCCGACAGCAGCACGACGCCGGCCAGCACTTGACCGCGGTATCGCTCGCGCAGCGCTTCGAGCGCCGCGCGCAGGTCGCTGCGCCGGGCCGTGGCGGATAGTTGATCGACCGGCTTGGGCTCGAGTGATTCACCGAATCCCAGGGTCTCGATCCGGAATCGGTCCTCGAGACCGGGGACGAGCCGGTCGGTCACAATCCGCCGCGCGGCGTCGATCCGACTGCCGCCCATGTCGTGGATTCCCATACTCCGCGAGGTATCCACCAGGATCGCCACGACAGCGTCCCGTCCACTCGCGTCGACGACGTGAGCGACTGGGCGCATGAGGAAGAGGACAATGGCGAGGAGCGTGACGAACCGGAGGAGCGAGAGCGTGGTGCGCCGCGCGATGGACGCGGCTAGACGACGGTAGGCCTGCCAGGCGAGCGCGGCCGCCGCGCAGATCGCCGGCACGAGCACCCACCAGGGGAGAGGGTTGGCGAACGTCACGCGCGTGTTCCGAGCGCGTGACTCGGGGCGAAAATCCCGGAGCGCGGCGCCCGGGTGCCAAGGCGCGAGGAGTGCGCAAATCGAGCATTTGTAAACGACGAGCAACGCCGGCACTCGGGATGCCCCGCCCGGGAGTTATGCCGCGAATCGCGCGGTCGGGACACTACTTCTTCGTCCGGGCGAGCGACTCGTAGTAACGGGCGATGAGCCGGTCGTACGCCTCGGCCCCGCGATCGCTGCCTCCCGCACTCAGGCGATCCTCGGCGAGCTTGCGGGCGAGCCGCTGCGAAACCGATGTCTCGTAGCGCTCGAGGGCGAGATTGACGTCCTTGCGCAGCGAGTCCCAGCTGGAGGTGTCCTGCTTGTAGGCCTGGTTACCCGGCGCCGACAGGCTGAACACCTGTTCCTCTGGTGTCGCGCCGCCGCGGTCATCGTTCGGGGGCCGGCCACCCTGTGCCGGCTGACCGAGGCTGTCGCGAGCGCGCGCCAGCTCGCGCGCATATTGCTCGCGCAGCTGCTGCAGCGACGGAGAGGTGGAACCCGGCCCACCCGCCTGCGGCGCACCAGCCGCGGCCGGGCCCTGTCGTCCCCCATTCTGCGCCGTGCGCTCGGCGGCCTCGGCTCGACGGATCTGCTCGGCGAGCTGGTCGAGGCGATCGCGCAAGGCGCGCGTCTCATCGAGCTGCTGCGAGAGCCGCCGCGCGTCAGCGCCCGGCCGCTCGCCGAGGCCGGACACCGCCTTGTCGAGGGCCCGCGCCAGTTCCTTTTCCGCGGCCGCCTGCTCGCGACCGCCACCGCTCCCCTGCCGCACCGCCGTGGCCGAGGCGCGCATTCGCTCCGCGATGCGCTGCTTTCGCAAATCGGCCGCCGCATCCGCCGCGGCACGAGCATCGTCGCCTGACCCGGCAGCCTGAGCCTTGCCGGCGCTGCCAGCCGAACGGGCCGCCCGTTCGAGCGCGTCCACGCGATCGGCCAGTTGCTCCTTCTGCTCCGCCAGACGCCGGCGGGCATCCGCGGCCGCGGTGTCACCCGCGCCGGTCTGCGACAGTCGATCGGCCTCGGACGCGATGCGCCGCTGGTTGTCGACCAGCTGCTGCGCCTCGATGCGCAAGTCGCCATTGGCACGCTCGCGCCCCGCCGCCGACCCGCTGCGCAGGCGCTGTTCCATTTCGCGCAACTGGTCGGCCGCACGCGCGCCGCGGGCCGCCGCGGACGATGGGTCCTGACGCTGCAGGTCGGATGTGGATCCGCGCATCTCCTGCGCCGCCTCGTGCATCGCCGCGCCAGATGGAGCGCTGCTGCCCGGCGGAGAGCTCGCGCCGCGGGCGCCGGCGCTTTGCGGCTCTCCACCCTGTCGCCCCGTAGAGCCCCCGCGCGACTGCCCGGACGTCTCGAGCTGCCGCCCGACCTGCTCCACTTGTTGCCGGAGCTCCTCCTGCTCGCGCGCGAGTTTGTCGAGCTGCCGCTTGCGCTCCTCGGCGGACACGTTGGCCTGCGCCAGCTCGCGTTCGCGAGCGCTGAGATCCTCCTGCCGCTTCGCGAGATCGCGGATGCGATCGAGTGCGCTATCACCCGCGGGGCGATCAGCATCCGGACGCTGATCGATCTGTGAGCGAGTCTCGTAGTTGTTGCGCTGCTGACGCTGGAGTTCCTTGTCGAACAGCGCCGACAGGTCCTGCCCTTGGCGCCCGCCACCGTTGCCCGACCCGCTCGCCTGCTGCTGCGCAACCTGCCGCCGGTGAATCTCCGCCTGCGCCTGCAAGAGGCCCTGCAAGGCGGCCATCTCGTGCGGGATGGCTTCCTTGGTCTTCTCGAGCCCGAGCTGCTGGGCTGCGAGGCCCATCGACGTGACCGCCACGCCCACCGCGTCCGCGCCGGCCGGCCGGCGCCGCCCGGGGTTGAAGCCGCCGATCTGCTGCGGCACCTGGAAGGTCGACGGCCGCCCCGACTCGCGAATCATCTTGGCAACGCGGTCGCGCAGCTCGGTCTGCGCCTGCGAGACCGCCTTGACGTCCGCCGACGACCGCCCCGCCGTCGAGCGGCGCTCGATGTTCCACGTCGCGTTGATGATCTCCTTCTGCGCCGCGATCAGCGTCTCGAGCTGCGGATCGCCCGAGCCGGCCATCGCCTGGCTCTCCGCCGACACGAATTCCTCGTTGAACGGGCGGACCTCGAGGAAAAACATGTCGCTCTTCGTCTCGGTCGGCCGCTTGCCTCGCGCGACGTCGCGGGCGCGCGCGTAGTACGTGATCACGTCACCCGCCTGGACGTGCAGATCCTCGACCGGCAGTAGATGCCCGCCGATCTTCGCGACCGCCGTTCCCGACACCTTGTTGAACGGTGTCGTGTGCTCGGGCTGACCGGCCACTGCGTAGACCAGATCGAACGAGCCGATGCCGTAGTCGTCGTCGGCCCGCGCCTCGATCGCGACCTCCTCGAGCGGGGTGATCTGCTGGTCGCCGCTCGGGCGCAGGATGCGCACCTCCGGGGGACGGTCGTCCATCACGCGGATGAAGTATTCCGTTTCACCCCCACCGCGCAGGCCATCCGCATCTGCCAGTTGCAGGCGATACGCATCGTCCTTCGTGACGACCAGGTCGGTCTCGAACACCGTCGCGCCGACCTGCCGCAGCGGCGCCGGCGTGGCACGCTCTCCGTGCGCCATCACGCCGGTCGTCGCTGGGCGATCGGTGTGCACGCGGAGCCGTACGCGCGTCCCGGCCGGCGCGTACACATCGCCGCTGTCCTGCTCGTCTCGGGGGGCCAGGCCGGTGAACGTCGGATACTCGTAGTGCGCGTCGATCCGTTTCACCTTCGGCGCAACCAGCGCCGACACCGTGAACCGGCGTGAGGCCTGCGGCTCGGCCACGATCTGATACACGAACGAGCGATCGACCGCCTCGATGGGGATCGTAAAGCCGTCTCCATCAGCCTTCATGGGCAGTTCGCGGCGGTCGTCCCCGGCAGACAGCACCAGCGTCGGCGCGACCCGGGTGACCACCCGGTCCCGGAGCCGAACCACCGCGCGAATCTTCAGCGGTTTTCCCATCGGCACGCGCGCGTCGCCGGGCGACACCTCGATCCGGACTGACTGCGGGGCCCATGCGAGCCACGCGGCCTCCCCGGCTGAGACGAACAGCGGCAGCGCCAGAACGACGGCCAGGGTCAGCGCGACGAGCCCTGCGCCGGCCGTCATCACGGCGCGCCGGAGGGGTGCCGGTCGCACGATCGTTGACGGCAACAAGCCGCGAAGCCTGCCCGCGGCGGCGAGCGCGAGCTGCGAATCGAACGCGCTGGCCTGCCGATGCGTGGAGTGCAGCGACGCGGCCGTCACGAGCGAATCGTCGAGCGACTCGAGATCCGGATCCGCCGCCACCCGTTCTTCGATGAAGCGCGCGACGCGGACATCGTCAGGCCGGCGCGGCAGGCGCCAGCAGGCAGCCGCCACGAGCGCCAGCCCGAGCAGGATGGACGACGAGGCGAGGAAGATCAGGGCGCGGCCGTGCGGCTGGAGGGCGCGGTCGGCGAGGACCGCGGCGGCGAGCAGAAGTGCGGCGGCGAGAGTCGCGGCACCGACGGTCCGAGCGACCGTACAGAGCTGCCAGCGGCGCCGGACGGCGCCGATGAACGTCGAGAGCTCGTGCTGCGGGTCCGACATCACGGGTCTTCCGTCAGGATGAGGATCGGGACGCCCGTCCGATGACCGACTCGGCGGCCAGCACGACCAGCATCAGGACCAGGCCGTACTGCCAATAGCTCTGGCGCGCTTCGGTCAGCTGAGCCCGGATGCGGGCGGCCCGGGACGGTGCGGCGTCCACTCGTTGGAGCATATCCGTAAAATCCTGGGGCGTGATCCGGGACAGAGACGACTCTCTGGTATCGACGTTGAGCACGACCTGGCGGCCGTCCGGCAGCACGTGCACACCCGGGGTCGACGGCACGTCGGCAGGTGCCTCGCCGATCGTCCGCTCGCGATCCGCTGCCGTCGCGCGCGCCGCGTAGCGGACCGACTCGACCACGAACGGGACGAACGCCGGGTGGAGCGGAAAATCGTTCCAGCGCCGATCGAGGTCCGACGCGAAGCACAAGACCCGGCCGTCACCCTCGCGCCGCTCCATGAGCGCCGGCGCGCCGTCGGTGAACGAGGCCGCGATCTCCCAGCCCGCCGCCGGCAGGCGCCACGCGCGGGTGAACGCCACCTGACCGAGATTGGCGGTCAGCGATCCGAACGGGCGGAAAATCGGATGCCGCAGGTCGGTCACCGCCAGAATGCGAGGGCGCTCCTCGGTAGGGATGACTGTTGTCGTGCCGAGAATGCCCGCCAGGACAGTGGCATCGACATCCGGTCCCGCGGCCACGATCAGTCCGCCGCCCTTGCGCACGAACGCCAGCAAGGCGTCGCGTGCACCACGATCGAGCTGGCGCGTCGACAACAACACCACGGCCGCCGCGCCGCTCAGCAGGCTCGGCCGCTCCTTCGTGAACCGTGCGCCATCCACGAACACCGGCTCGAGCGCCGGCAGCTCGGACGACGCGGCATCGAGTGCGCGATCGAGATAGAGACCCGCCGAGCCTCCCGCACTCGGCCCCTCTCCCGTGCCGCCCCTGACGACGATCACTCTCGTTCGCGCGGCAGAACCGAGGAGCACGGTCCGTTGGTTGTCGGCGGGCATCCCTTGCGGGTCGTCGATCGAGGCGACCAGCGTGCCGGCCGCCGGCGGTTTATAGGGGATGACGACATCCCGGCTCGTATCGGGCGCGAGCGCCACCGATTCTGATGCCACCTCGCGGCCGTCCAGCGTCAGGCGCGCGGCGCCCCGGTACGGCGCGCGTCCCTCGTTTCGAATCGTCACGACCACCGTCGCCGGCTGCGGCCGAACCTCGCTGACGGCGATATTGCCGGCCGGCGCGCCGACATCCTTAACCGCGATGTCCAGATTGCTGGCCAGCGTCGCCCGCTCCTCTCCCTCCCAGCCGGCCCGCTGCAGGTCGGTGACGATCGTGACCTGTCCCGGGTCGCCTCCCGCCAGCTCCGCGGCGCGGGCGAGCGCCGGGCCGTAACGCGTCGCCCCGAAGCCGACCGTGAGCCGGTCAATCGCGTCACGCGCATCCGCCGCGCTGCCGGGCGGAGCTGACACGTCGGCCCGCTCGTCGAAGGCGATCACCGCAACCCGCGCCGAGCCTGCCTCGTCCACCGCCGTTCGCGCGAGCTGCCGCGCGCGATCGAACGCCCCGGGCGCGCCGAGGCTGAACGAACGATCGACGGCGACAATCGCGATCCGGGACGGTGGTGTGGCGCCGGCCCGGTATGGCCGGGCGAATGCCGCCGCCAGCAGCAGCAACGCCGCGATCCGGGCGGCCAGGAGCAGCAGGTCGCGCAGGCGGCGCCGTTTCGAACGCTCAATCGGCGTCTTGTGCAGGAGATGGACCGCGCTGAACGGCACCTCCGGCGCCACGTCGCGCCGCAACAAGTGCAGCACGATCGGCACGGCCATGGCGAGACCGCCGATCAGGAATGCAGGGAACAGGAACGACATGGCCGGTCCATGCCGCTCACGTGCGGCGGCTGCGCGCCGACAGGTAGGCGAGCAGCGCGAAATCCAGCGGCTTCGAGGTATCGATCGTGACGAAATCGATGCCGTGACCGCGTAGTTCGCGATCGTATCGCGCCGTCAGCGCCGCCAGCTCACGCAGGTACGACGCGCGGATCGAGGCGCCATCCGCCGTGAGCTCGGTGGCGGTTTCCAGATCGCGGAAGCGCCGGGCCCCGGTGAACGGGAACGTCAGCTCGTGCGGATCGAGCACCTGAAACACGATCACATCACAGCGCCGGGCTTTCAAGTGGCGGAGGCCGCTGATCACCGGTTCGGGATCGTGGAGCAAGTCAGAGATCAGCACGACCAGGCTGCGCTTGAGCACGGAGGCGGCGAGCTGGCGCAGGGGACGCCCGAGGTCCGACTGTTCTCCGGGCTCCAGCCGTTCCAACGCCAGCAACAGCGCGTGTAGATGCCCGGGCCGCGCTCCGGGCGGCAGCCGCGACACGATACGGTGATCGAAGGCCATCAGGCCGGTCGCATCTCGCTGGCGATTCATCAGGAACGCCAGCGAGGCCGCAAGCACCGCCCCGTAATCCTTCTTGCTCATCGGGGCCGCGCCGCGATAACCCATCGAGGCGCTGACATCGAGCAACAGGTGGCACTCGAGGTTCGTTTCCTCCTCGAACTTCTTGACGTAGTGCCGATCGCTGCGGGCGTAGACCTTCCAGTCCAGCGTCGACAGATCGTCGCCCGGCAGGTATTGGCGATACTCCGCGAACTCGACGCTGAAACCTTTGTACGGGCTGCGATGAAGGCCCGACAGGAAGCCTTCGACCACCGTCCGCGCCTTCAACTCCATCGTCCCCAGCCTGGTCAGGACCGCGGGGTCGAGGAAGCGTACGTCGCGTGGCGTGGAGGCGGCCATCGCTACATGCCGCTGCGCGGGACGGGCACGGCCTCGAGCAGCCGGTCGACGATCTGATCGGCCGTCACGCGCTCGGACTCGGCATAGAAGTTGGGGATGATGCGGTGGCGGAGGACGGGCCTGGCCAGCGCCTGGATGTCGGCGATCGAGACGTGATAGCGGCCGTGCAGCAGGGCCCGTGCCTTGCCGGCGAGAATCAGCGCCTGCGAAGCACGCAGCCCGGCGCCCCACTTGACCCATTCGCGCACGAATGCGTGATCGGCCTGGCGGCCGGGCCGCGACGAATCGACCAGCCGCACCGCGTATCGCGCGATTTCGTCCGCCACCGCGACCTGCCGCACCAGGTGCTGGATCTCGACGATCGCCGCGCCGCTCAACACCTGCGACGGCGGCTCGGTGGCGACCCCGGTCGTTCGCGTCACGACCCGGACCTCCTCGTCCTCCGCCAGGTACGTCATCACGATGTTGAACATGAAGCGATCGAGCTGCGCCTCGGGCAGCGGATACGTGCCTTCGAGCTCGATCGGGTTCTGCGTCGCGAGGACGAAGAACGGCTGCTCGAGGGGATACGTGCGGCCCGCGGCGGTAACGTGGTACTCCTGCATCGCCTCGAGCAACGCCGCCTGCGTCTTCGGCGGGGTGCGGTTGATCTCGTCGGCGAGGATGATCTGCGCGAAGATCGGCCCGGGCACGAAGCGCAGGACGCGATGGCCGCCCTCGTCGTCCAGCACCTCGGTCCCGGTGATGTCGGCCGGCATCAGATCCGGGGTGAACTGAATGCGCTTGAACGAGAGATCGAGGATCTGCGCGACCGTCTTGATCAGCAGTGTCTTGGCCAGTCCGGGCACGCCGGTGATCAGGCAGTGCCCACCGGTGAACACGGCCATCAAGACCTGATCGATCACCTCGTCCTGCCCGACCACCACTTTTCGGATCTCGGCCAGGATGCGGGCGCGGTGTTCGGCGACGCGGGCGGCGGCGTCGGTGATGTCGGGCTCTGAAGTGCGGGTCATCAGGATCAGTGGGTCAGCGCGTAGATGATCTCATTGATCTCCATCCGGTAGGCCTGGGCGGTGAACTTGACGTAGCCCGGGTACTCGGACGCGTTCGACCATTCCCAGCCGTCGCCCATGTCCACGTTCCAGTTGATCAGCACCATCGCCCGCCCGGCGTCGTCTTCAATCGCGCGCAGGTGCGCGGTGAAACCGCCTTTTTCCCAGGTGCGGCCCTGGAGGAACGAGCCCAGCCCCGGCGTCTGCGGGAAGGACGAGAACTCGTAGAAGCAGTGAAAGATCGGGTGCTCGGGTGGCAGGTCGATGATCTTGCGATCCGGGAAGACACGCTTCAACTCCTGCTCGACGTTGGACCACTCGATCGGGCCGTGGAAGTCATCGAAGGTCAGCGTGCCGCCGCGCAACAGGAACTCGCGCAGGATCGGCACTTCCGTCTCACGCAGCCGCAGGTTCCCGCCCTCGACGATGTAGATCCACGGGTAGTTCCAGAGATTGGGATCTTCGAGGCGAAGCACGACCGGGTCGTGGACCTGGATCGAAGTGACAGTCCTCACGCGCCTCGACAGGTTCTGATCGGCGGCTGGGAAATCGATCGTCCAGGGCTCGTCGAAGATGTCGTAGCGACGGCCCGGCGGGAGTGTCCACGCGTCGTAGCGGATGCGGGCGAAGGTCCACTCGAGGCTGGCGAAGCGCGGATCGGGCGGCTGGACGTTCTGGCCGTCGACGCGCCGGCTCGCGATTGTTGCCAGCGCGAGGATCGCGACAATCCCGACGCCGGCCGCAGCGAGGACCGGGCGGAGGGCGCGCGGGCGCGTCGCGGGCCCTCGCTCGATCATTGACCGCTCTTGCCCTCGACGGACTTGAGCAGGAGATCCTGCGCACGCTCGAAGCTCGGCGCGATCTCGAGAGCCGCCAAGGCTTCCCGCTTTGCCTCGGCCGGCTTGGCGGCGAGCAGATACGCGTCGGCGAGATCGCAGTGGGCCGAGGCCTTGTCCGCCGCGCCGGTCACCAGCGCGGCCTTGAACTCGCGCAGCGCGAGGGTCGCGTCCTTCCGCTTGAGCGCAATGCGCCCGAGGCCCGTGTGCGATTCCGCGTCGAACGGGTCGAGCGCGACGACCCGCTCGCGAGCCAGCGTGCTGGCCTCTTCGTCACCGGCCTTCTCCGCCAGCGTCGCCAGTTGACGGGCGGCAGCGACGTCCGTGTGATCGTTCGCGAGGAAGAGACGGTATTCGGCGATCGCCCGGGTCGTGTCGCCGAGCTTCTCGGCCAGCCGAGCCATCACCGCGTGGGGGCTCTCCTCGCCGATCGCCACCGGGATCAACGCGGCGGCTTTCTCCAACGGCTCGAACGCTGCCTTATCCCCCTGCTCGGCCAGTGCCAGGCCGTAGGCCATCTGCGCGCGATAGCTGCCGGGCATGGTCCCGGCGGCGAGCCGCAACGCGTTGACGTCGCGCTCGCGCCCCTGCGGCTGGTCGCGGAGCGCGGCGCGGATCGATGAGAACCGCGCGTCAAGGGAGGCGTCGAACGTGGTCTGCAGCTGATCGATGGTGATGCCGAGACCCTTCTGGATCGCCGCATCGCCTTCCGTTCCGTCGCCATAGGTCAGCAGCAGCTGCCGGAGCGCCGCCTCGCCCTTCGATTTCACGATGTGATCGACCAGGAGTGACGCTTCGAAATAGGCGAGCGCGATCGTCTCGGCCTTGGTGAAGCCGGAGTTCAGATCCTTGAGTTTCAGGACCTTCCCCTGCTCCATCGCGATCGCGAACGGGACCTCCATCTCGCGGCCCCACTCGGGACGCGCCTGCCCCTCCTCGTAGACCGACACCCCTTCCGTGAGCCATCGCGGCACGCGCTGCTTGGACATCTGCAGCGTGATGACGTGGGTCAGCTCGTGCCACAGCGTTTCCTGCCAGGAAAACGTGCCAGGCTCGCGGGCCTTTGGCGAGTCGATGCTGACCACCCGGCCGAAGCACGCGCCCAGCGCGCCGATCAGCCCGGGCAGGCCGAGATTGCGGACCGCGAAGTCGTCATGGTGCGGGAAGATCTCGACCAGGATCGGCCCCTTGGGCGTGAACTGATACTTTGCCGACAATTTCTTCAGCGCGTCCTGCGCCAGCGGGATGGCGTACTCGCGCATCACCGCCGTCTCTTCGGGACTGAACTTGAACGTGACGTCCGCGTCCTGCACGACGTCGAACTTGTTGAGGCTGTCGAGCAGGTCGAGCAGGTTCTTGGTGATCTTGTCGAACCCGTTCGCGCTGAACGCGCGGTCCAGCGCCGGGCGCGCCGCGCCTTCGTCGCCGGTCCGCATCAGCTGCAGGCCGAGATCGGCATACGCCCGCGTGTTCGATGGGTCGAGCGCGACGGCTTCCCGCGACAACGCGACCGCTTCGTCGAACCGGTAGTTCCTCGCGGCGAGGTCGGCGGCGACGCGGTACACCTCGCCAAACGTGGGATTGACCGCCAGCACCTTCTTCGCCTCGATGTCGAAGGCCTCGCGTCCGGTGCGCACGTAAGCGATCGCGGCGAGCAGCGAGCGTGCATCGAGATCGCGTTCGTTGACGGCGAGCACCTTGTCGATACGTTCGCGCGCCGCATCGTAGCGGGCGCTGTCCAGATCCATCTGCGCGAGCGTGAGGTGCGCGTCGGCCAGCGTCGGATCGATGGCGAGCGCCTTGTTGGCCGCTTCCGCCGCGGCGGTCGGGTTCTCGTCCGCCAGCGTGCGCGCCACGCCGGCGTAGCCGGGCGCCCACTGGGCATCCGCCGCCACGGCCGCCTGGAACGCCTTCAGCGCATCGGCGGCATAGAAGATGTCGAGGAACATCGACCCGTATTCGGTCTGGACCGCCGGATCGACGCCGCGCTCCGCTGCGGCCTTGAAATACGCGTCGGCGTCGTGGGGCAGCGCCAGCGCGTGGGCCGCGCGCCCGGCACGGAACAGCGTCTCCAGATCGGCGGACGGGCCAACCTGGCGCGACAGCGCGGTGAGGAGCCGCGTCGCCTGCTGATTCCGTCCGAGGCGCTGACTGAGAAGCCCCAGCTCGAGCGCCGCGTCGCTGCGCGGGTCGGCGGCCGCCGCCGGTTCCAGGATCTTGAGCGCGTCTTCGTAGGCGCCGCGATTGATTGCGAGACGCCCCAGCACCGCCGCCGCGGCTGGATCGTTGGCCGGGCGGGCCTTGGCCAGCGCTTCCGCTTCGGCGGGCCGGCCGTGCGCCAGCGCCCGCCGTGCGGCGCGCGGGAAAGGTTCGTTCGTCTGCCCGCCCTGGGCGCCGCGCACCGACGAGCTCTGGACGACAGCGACCAGCGAGAGCGCGACGAGCGCGACTCGGCGCCAGAGAACCGCCAAACGCGGGCGTGCAACTGTGTCGTTCATGGGCCTCGAGCCGATTATAGCCGTGGGGCCACGGCTCGCACCCCACCAAGGACGCGCGCGGCAGTGACGCTTCTGCCTTAAGACCACGAGCGGACTCGTCTGGTCTCCGGGACTGCGCTCAGCGGTGATGAATGCGGGGCGAGTTCGGTCTGCGTCTCAGTAAACGGCGCGCCACGTGTAGAACAGGGCCGCAAGCAACCCCTGCATCAGCGCGAAGCTCGTCGTCAGGCCGGCGACCACGCCCGCCGGCAGGGTGAGCGCGACGACGATGAAGAGCGGGAAGAGCGTCGAGGTGAGGCGCCCCATCGACAGCAGCCCACCAGCCGAGAGCGGCACCCCGACGCCGATCAGGACGAACACCGCCCAGGCGGGACTGAGCCGCCAGACCCTGACGAGCCAGCCGAGAGCGAACAGCAGGCCGAGCGCGTTCATCAGGTCGTAGGGATGCGCCGCGGCGAATGACGCGAGGCCGCCGGATCCGAACTCGCTGAAGGCGCTGAAGGCCGCATCGCCGCCGACGACCCGGCCCCAGGCGGCATGCGTCCTGGCCCACGCGAACCAGATCCCGGTCATCTGGTGGACGTAGGCGGTGAACAGCAGCATCCCGATTCCAGGCGTCGCGGCCAGGGCGAGACGACGCCACGACAGTCCGCGAGAGTGGCTTGCACCGGCATCGCGGATGCCGAGCGCCAGCAGCCCCAAGGGAATGCTGAGGAAGCACCCGTTCGGCCTCGTCAGTCCCGCGAGCAGGCCCCAGCCGATGGTGGCGGCGCTCTGATCGCGACGGAAGTGGAACCACGTCCCGAGTGCAGCAAGGAGGAAGAGCGACTCGGTATAGGCCGCGCTGTAGAACAGCGCGAAGGGGTAAGCCCCGAGCAGCCACAGCGCGGCGCGGGCGCGGTGGTCGTCCATCAGCTCGCGGGCGAGCACGCCGAAATAACACGCCGCGCCAAGGAAGGCCGCGAGCGCAACGCCCAGGCCGCACCAGGTCAGCCGTGCGATCTGTTTGTCCTCGGGGAGGCCGACCGCGAACGCTCCGGTTACCACGCCGAGCGCCCGGATCAGCGCTGGATAGGCGGGAAAGAATGCCAGGTTCTGCTGCGGATCGAAGCTGTGCTGCCACTCGTAACCGTGGGCGGCAAGCCCGGCGTACCACTGCGCGTCCCACCGTGCTGGCAGCGCCCGGACAGGATCGCGCATCGGCGTCGCGTCGACGGCGTCGGCCGGGATCCCGATCGCGCTCGTGGCGAGCAGGCCGACGAGCACGATTGGAAGCCGGAGCAAGGCGGTCACGAGGAGCGCGTCCTTCAGGGCCGGCGTGCCGGTCGAGGAGAACGCGCCAGTGCCGGACGCTGCTGAACCAGGTCGGCCCGGGCATCGCGGCGTGGCGGATGGCCGCGAGCCCCCCCGCAGCAAACGCCGCGTGCAGCCAGCCGATCGACACGGGCGTCCCGGCGAGAGCCTCCCGGTAGGGCCCGGTGATCGCGAGGAGGACCGCGCCGGCAGCGGCAACCGTCGCGACGGCGTCGAGGGCCATCGCGATCCGGCCGGGCGGCACCGGCGACGTCATCGCGCCAGCTCGTACAGTCGGACCGGCTGCCCTTGCCACAGCCCCTCGGCCACCCGGCGCAGGCCCGGAATCGTGTCGAGCCGCGCCAGCAGCTCCGGGCAGCCACCGCGGTACAGACCGCAATTGACGGTGAGGTGGGTGACGCCGAGGCGCTTCATCGTGGCGAAGGACACCGGCCCGGGAAAATCAGCCACGCCCTTCTGATACTCCTCGTAGCTCTTGGGCATGAAGCCGCTGTAGCCGTTGATCATCGGCGCCCAGTGCCACAACGAGAAGTACATATAGGGCGTGTTGTAGGCGTAGTCGGGGAAGACCGGGAATTCCGCGAGCACGACGTGCCGGGCACCGGCGAGGGCGCCGTACACCGGCGGCGGCTCGCGCCACACCGGAACGAGCGGCAGCACCGGCCAGACGTTGACGATGCTGGTCAGGACGGCGAGGGCGAAGACGGCGTGCGTGCCCCGGCGGTGGCGCGGCAAGGCCATGAGGCGGCGCACGCCGAAGCCGGCCAGCACCGCCAGGCTCAAGCCGACGAGCACGCTGAAGCGCGCCGGCACGCGCAGGCCGCGGATCGGCGAGAACCAGTCGTAGAGGTATGGATACGTGTAACCGTTGAAGCCAAGCGAGCCGTCGAACGCAACGAACAGCCCGGCAACGTAGGCGAGCCGCACGGCGCCCAGGGGCGGCGTGAGTCCGGCCACCGCGAGGACGATCGGCACGACGCCGGGGAACAGCGCGCGCTCCGGCTGACGCCCGGCGAGCATCCGGTCGCCATAGAGCGCACTCCGGAAATGCGCGCGAAGATAGTCCAGCCGCGTCGCACTGTAAGCGGCCACCTCAAAGCGGCCGCGCTCCCCTTTCGTCTTCGTCGCTTCGCGATACGGCCTGATCAGCGGGAGCGCGATCAGGAGCGCGATCCCGGCGGCGATCGCCACCGGACCCAGCATCCGCTTCAGCGGCGGTCGGCGGGTCGCGACCAGCGTGGCCAGCACCACCACCGCATAGATCGTGAAGAACACGCCGTAGTACATCGACGAGTAGAGCTGCGCTGCGGCACAGACCGCGGCGGCGATCGCATAGCGCACAGCCCGGGTCTCGACGAAACGGTGCAGCGCGAGGAGCGACAGCGGCATCCACTGCATCATCTGCAGCTCGAGATGGCTGTAATGCTCGAAGTGATAGGGATAGAAGCCGAACACGATGCCGGCGACGAAGCCGGCCGCCGATGACCCGGTCAGCCGCTCCACCAGCAACGCCGCGGCGATGCCAGAGAGCAGGAACCCGGACATCAGCACCAGGTTGTAGGTCGTGACCGGATGCACGCCCGCTGCGAGAAGCGGCGCCGCCGTCAGCCCCGGCAGGAGCATCGAGTCGGAATATGTGAGGGTGAGCGGCTCCGGATAGAAGATGTTGGCGTCGAACAGGCCTCGAGGATCGCCCTGCAGCTGATGGAACACCCATCCGGCCCGCCACATCGACAGCAGTGGATCGCCTTTGTCGGGTACCGAGTCCATCTGGCGCAGCTGCGGGAACAGCAGGATCACGGTCACGACGCACAGCCCCGCCGCCACCACCAGGCTGGACCGCCAGCTGATTGACGTCGTCACCGCATCGGCATCGGGGCGGAACACGCGGTCGCGGCGGCGGCGCCAATCGTCCGCCCGGCTCCCGAGGAACGGAACGCGCGGCGCGAGAAAGAGGCGGAGCGCGCCCATCACCAGCGCCAGCACGAACGGCCGTCCAGCGGCACGCGCCGAGAGCACCACACCGCCGAGCACGACACGAAAACCGCCGCTCAGGACAATGAGAAGTGTCACGCTCGCGAGGAGCAGGATCAGCCAGTCCAGGACGAGCGGAGCTCGCGCGCGCGTTTGAGTGACCTCAGGCAAGTGCCGGGGATCTTAACAGCAAGAGGTTGACGGTCGGGATTCGGCGCTCCGCGCTCGGGACGGTCCGCAACGCATCGTCGAGAGCTCTATCGACCTTGGGCTTCAATCCTTCGGCGACGCTGAAGGCAGTCACTCCTGCCGCAGCCCCAGTGCCCGCTCCTCCACCCGGATTCGCGCCCGCATCAGCAGCCCGAAGACGATCAGCATGGCAGGACCAGCGATCCAGGCCTGCGTCATCAGACCCACGCCGGCGATCTCTCCAGCCACGGCAACGTAGTTCGGATGGCGAAGATACACATACGGACCGGCGATCGTGCGCGACGACTGCGGCGGCACGAGGATCCGGAACGTCCACCGTTCCCCGAGCGTGGCGATCGCCCAGTACTTGAGGGCTTTGGCCAGCACGAACACGACGAAGCCGATTACCGTGAGCAGTGAAGCGGCACCGGCACGAAGAAATCCCTCGGCCATGGGCAGCAGGAAGGACAGCGGATAGGCAATCTGCATCGCCTGATACACGTCGCCGCGCGGCTCGACGGCGCCGGCCGCGCGCAGCACGCGGTCGTTCCGGTTCGACCGGCGCGCCTCCAGCAGCATCGGAATGAAGACGAGGAGGAACAGCGCGGCGCCGAGCATTCAGGCGGCGCGCAGATCGCCGGCGTAGCGGATCGTCTGGTGCACCCAGCCGGGTGACCACCGTGCACCAAGGGCGGCGGCACGGACCGCCAGCGGCGAGCCGACCAGGGAGCGCAGGGCGCGATTGAACATCCACTTCCGGGTGAACTCGCGTCGTCGGGCGGCCGCGAGGCGGACGTGCGCGTCGGTGCGCCCGTGGGCCAGCGCGTCGATCACTTCGGCGGCCGCGAGCTCGGCGCCGCGGAGCGCGAAGTGCAGGCCGTCGCCGGTCATGGGATCGATGAACCCGGCGGAATCACCTGCCAGCACCAGCCCGGGCACGCCGCACCCGCTCGATTCGACGGCCAGCGGCCCCAGGCAGACCACCCGCGTCACCCGCCGGGCTCGCGCGAACCGGCCAGCGAGCACCGGGTCGCGGCGGAGCGTGTCTTCCAGCAACGCCTCGGGCCGGGCCGCGGCCGGACGGTCCGCGGTGACGACACAGGCGTTGGCCAGCCCATCGGGCAGCGGGGCAACGCCGATGTACCCCTGCGGGCGGACGTGCATCTCGCCGTATCCGCTCATCCCGGCCACGTCATCGAAGTACGCGCCAGCCGCCCAGCGCCTCGGCCGTCGCGCGTGGTGCGCGAGTGACAAGGCCCGGGCCAGCCGCGAGCTGGCGCCGTCCGCGGCGATCGTCAGCGTCGCTTCGAGCGGCAGATCGGCGCCGTTGCGACCGGCGACGACCACGCCCGTCACGCGACCGCCCTGGCGGCGAGGCGCGCGCACCAGCTGCCCTTCGTCAATCGCGGCGCCGGCCGCTGCGGCCGCGCGCAGCAGGGCGAGGTCCAGGACGGTTCGGGGGAGGCTGCGCCCGGTGATCGCGTCGCCGTAGGCGCCTTCCACGCGCACGCCGGCCGCGTCGGTGACGACCATGCCGGAGATGGGGACGGCGCTCCGCGTGGCCTCGAGCAGGCCGTGACGGGCGAGCACCGCGAGCGCGCCGGGGTTGAGCGTATCGCCACAGAGCTTTTCGCGCGGGAACCGCGCGCGATCGAGCAACCGGACGCGGACGCCGGCGCGGGCGAGGATCACTGCCGCCATCGTGCCCGCCGGACCCGCGCCGCAGATCACCACGTCTGTCATCCCCGCAGTATCCCTCATCGTCACCGGCCCGCGTCAGCCGACGCGGCCGAGCACAATCGCACTGTTCTTCGAGCCGAAGCCAAGGCAGTTGCAGAGCGCCGCTTCGACCTGCACCGGCCGTCCGCGGTTTGGAATGACGTCGATGTCGCAGCCCGGATCGTTGGTCTCGTGATTGATGGTCGGGGGCAGAAAACCGTGGTGGAGCGCGAGCGCGCTGGTGACGATCCCGGATGCGCCGCTGGCGCCCTGCGGATGTCCGATCATCGACTTGGTTGCCGATCCGGCCAGGCGCTCGGCGTGCCGCGCCGAACAGATGGCGGACGCAGCGCGCCTCGACGGCATCGTTGAGGACCGTCGACGTGCCGTGATAGTTCACGTAGCCGATCTCTTCGAGTGGCCGGCCGGAGCGTTCGACCGCGAGCGCCATCGCCCGCACGATCTGTTCGCCCGTCCGGATCCATCTGCACGCGATGGTACGCGTCGCAGGTAGAGCCGTAGCCGTCGACGCTGGCATAAATGTGCGCGCCGCGGGCCCGGGCGCGATCCTCGCGCTCGAGAACCACCATCCACGCGCCTTCGCCGAGCACGAATCCGTCGCGATCGGCGTCGAACGGCCGCGAGGCCGCGGCCGGCCGATCGTTGTAGCGCGTCGACACCGCCCGCATCCGGGAGAACCCGAAGATCATCCCCGGCGTGACGCAGGCGTCCGCGCCGCCGCTCAGCAGCACCTCGGCGTCACCGGATCGGATCAGCGACGCGGCGTAGGAAATCGCATCCGTCGAGCTGGTGCACCCGGTCGAGACGACGTGGCTGATCCCGTGCAACTCGAGGGCGATCGAAATCTCGCTCGAGATCATCCCCACGATCGAGATCGGGATGGCGTACGGCGTGATGCGCTTCCACCCGTCACCGAAGAACTCGGCGTATTGCCGCTCGGCGACATCGATCCCGCCGGCGCCAGACCCGACCAGGACGCCGGCATCGGGCTCGGCCCGCCGAAGACCGGCATCATGCCAGGCTTCGGTCGCGGCAATCACCGCGATCAGCGAGGCTTTCGAATAGCGCTTCGGGTCGGGCCGGCCGTGCTCCGGTCCGGCCTGCGGCGCCCGCTCCTCGATCTCCACCGCGTCGGCGATCGATACCGCCGGCACGGGCGCGGCGACGGTACACGGGAACGGCGACGGATCGAAATCCACGATCGTCCGCGTCCCGCTGCAGCCGCGGCTGACGTGACGCCAGAACCGCTCGCGCCCGACCCCAAACGGAGAGACCACGCCGATGCCGGTGATGACCACGCGGGGAGTGCCAGTCGGCGTCATGTCCCTATGTTATGTTGCCAACTCCATGCCCGACGATGCGCAGACGCGGTACGCGGGCTCGCTGGCGTTCGCCTGGGCCGGCGCGGCGGTGTTCGGGGTGTCGCTCCTCTACGCCGCATACTCCTACGCAGTTCGTTTCGATCACCTGCCACCCCGCTTCTCGTGGCCGGCCGCAGTGGCGTGCAACGTCGCACTCTTCGCCACGTTCGCACTGCATCACAGCCTGCTGGCGCGACCCGGGTTCAAAGCCGCCGTGGCGCGCCGGGCGGGACCGGCGATCGAGCGATCGATCTACACCTGGACGGCCAGCCTGCTCTTCCTCGCGACATGTCGGTGGTGGCAGCCGATCGCGGTCACGCTGTACGCGCTCGATCAGCCGTGGCGCGGCGCCGGTTATATCGTGCAGTGCGCCGGCGTCATTCTGACCATCCAGAGCTCGGCCCGGCTCGACGTGTTCGACCTCGCCGGCGTCCGGCAGGTCCAGCAGGCGCGCACGGCGCCCACCCGCGTCATGTCGCGCTCGAGACCGACGGGGTGTATGGCTTCGTCCGGCACCCGCTGTATTTCGCGTGGATCCTGCTCGTGTTCGGCACCCCGGTGATGACCGGCACGAAGCTCGCTTTCGCGATCCTCAGCACCGGGTATCTCGCCGTCGCCATCCCGTGGGAGGAGCAGAGCTTGATCCGCATCTTCGGCGTGGACTACGAAGCGTACCGCCGCCGGGTCCGCTGGCGCATGCTCCCCGGCATCTACTGAGGGCCGTCCGCAGCGCGTGGGCGTTGACGAAGGTGGTGGGCTACACTGCACGACAGGCCTCACGATGCCGGATACCCCACAAACTCCGCCGATTCCTGCCGAACTCCCGGTCATTCCGATCCGCGGCACGGTCGTGCTGCCCTTGACGGTCGCGCCGCTCGGCGTGAACCGGCCGATGTCTGTCGAGGCGATCAACCGCGCACTGGCGGGGGATCGCATGGTCCTCCTGCTCCTGCAGCAGAGCGAGGCCGATGAGCCGGGTCCGGCCGATTTGTACAAGGTCGGGACGGTGGCGATCATCCGCCAGATGGCCAAGGGGCCGAACGGCATGCGGGTGCTGGTCGAGGGCATCGTGCGGGCCCGGGCAACCGAGCTCACGAGCGATCACGGTCTCATCCAGGCCCAGGTGACGGCCGCGCCGGAGTCGTCCGAACGGTCGATCGAGATCGATGCCCACGTCCGGCGGCTGCATGAACTGGTGGACCGGGCCTTCTCCCTCTCCACCGGTCTCTCGCCGGACATCAAGGCGCTGGTCGCCAACCTGGACGACCCGCTGCGGCTCGCGTACCTGCTCGCCAGCCTGCTCGACAGCAAGGCCGAAGACAAGCAGAAGCTGCTCGAAGAGGACAGCGTGCTCGTCAAGCTGACCGCGGTGTCGATGGCGCTGTCGCGTGAAATCGAGGTCCTGGAGCTCAAGGGCAAGATCGAATCGCGCGCCGAGAAGGAGATGTCCGACGCGCAGCGGCAGTACCTGCTGCGCCAGCAGATGAAGGCGATCCAGACGGAGCTGGGCGAAGGTGAAGGGCCCGGCGAAGTGCAGGAGATCCGCGCCCGGGTCGCGGAGGCGCATCTGCCCGAGCGGATCGAGCTGGTCGCGATGCGGGAGGTCGATCGGCTCGAGCGGATGACACCGGCGTCGCCCGAGTACCAGATGATCCGGACATACGTCGACTGGCTGCTCGATGTGCCGTGGGACAAGCCGAGCGAGGATCGTCTCGATCCAATTGAAGCGCGGCGCGTGCTCGACGAGGACCACTACGATCTCGACAAGGTCAAGGAACGCATCGTCGAGTACCTGGCGGTCCAGAAGCTCCGACAGAGCCGTGACGCAACGGCGGCCGCGCGCACCGCGCCTCCTGACGGCTCCGCGCCGGCGCCGTCGCCGATGGCCGAGACACCCTCCGGCAGCGCCGGCGCGAGTGTCGCGCCCGCCGTCAGCGCGAAGCGCGCCGACGCGGTGTCGATGCGCGGGCCGATCCTGTGCTTCGTCGGGCCGCCCGGCGTCGGAAAGACCTCACTCGGCCAATCGATCGCGCGCTCGATGAATCGCAAGTTCGTGCGGATCTCGTTGGGCGGGGTCCGCGACGAGGCCGAGATCCGCGGGCATCGGCGCACCTATATCGGCTCGATGCCCGGGCGCCTGGTCCAGGCGCTGAAGACGGCAGGCGTCTCAAATCCTGTGCTGATGCTCGACGAGATCGACAAGATCTCGGTCGGCGTCCAGGGCGATCCGGCCGCGGCGCTCCTCGAAGTGCTCGACCCGGCGCAGAACCATTCCTTCCGGGACAACTACATGGAGATCACGCTCGACCTGTCGCGCGTGCTCTTCATCGCCACCGCGAATCAGCTCGGCACCATCCATCCGGCGCTGCTCGACCGCATGGAAGTGATCAACCTCAGTGGCTACACCGAGGAAGAGAAGGTGCACATCTCGCAAATGTACCTGGTGCCCCGGCAGCTCGAGGAGCACGGGCTGGACGGGAGCCAGCTGTCGATCACCGACGACGCGCTGCGGCACGCCGTGACGGATTACACGCGCGAGGCCGGTGTGCGCAATCTCGAGCGGCAGATCGGCACCATCGCGCGCAAGGTCGCGGCCCAGATCGCCACCGGGACCATCGAGCGCGCCACCGTCGATGCCAACAATCTCGCGGACTATCTGGGCCCGGCCCGCAACCGCTCGGAGAACGAGTTCCGCACCTCGCGCCCCGGCGTCGCCACCGGCGTCGCGTGGACCGAGGCGGGCGGCGACGTGCTCTACATCGAGGCCGCGCTCCTGCCCGGAGGCAACGGTCAAATCACGCTGACCGGGCAGCTCGGCGCCGTGATGCAGGAATCGGCGCGGGCGGCGCTCTCGCACATCCGCCAGAACGCCAACGGCCTCGGGATTCCGCCCGAGTTCCTCAACAAGCAGGACCTCCACGTTCACGTGCCCGCGGGTGCCATCCCGAAGGACGGCCCGTCAGCGGGTGTGACGATGGCGACGGCGCTGGTCTCGGCGGCGCGGGGTGTCCCGGTGAATCCCGATGTGGCGATGACCGGCGAGATCACGTTGTCCGGCCTCGTCCTGCCCGTCGGCGGGATTCGGGAAAAGGCCATGGCCGCGCGTCGTCATGGCATCAAGACGTTCGTCTTGCCGCAGATGAACGAACCGGACCTCGCCGAGCTGCCGCCCGAAGTCCGCAACGAGATGACGTTCGTCCCGGCCCGCACGCTCGAGGACGTCCTCAAGGTCGCGCTCCCGCCCGCCTGACCGTGGCGGGCGTCGCGTTCTACATCTCCGGCCACGGCTTCGGCCATGCGTCCCGCCAGATCGAGATCGTCAACGCGCTCGGCGCGGCGAGTCCTTCGACGTCGATCCTGATCCGCACGTCGGCGCCGCGCTGGTTGTTCGAGCGCACGTTGCGCGTCGAGGCCACGCTCGTGTCCGGCGAGATCGACACCGGCGTCGTCCAGATCGACAGCCTCCATCTCGACGCGGCCGAAACGATCCGGCGCGCCGCGGCGTTCTATGAGAGGCTCGACGACCGGGCCCGCGCCGAAGGCGATCTCCTCCGCGCCCACCAAATCAGCTGCGTCGTCGCCGACGCACCGCCGCTCGGGTGCGCTGCTGCGACTGCCGCCGGCATCGAGTCGATCGTCATCTCGAACTTCACCTGGGACTGGATTTACGACGGTTACGCCGACGAACTTCGCAGCGCGCCCGAGCTCCGCGACACGCTGCGCCGCGCCTACGAGCTGGCTGCCGCCGGCTGGCGACTGCCGATGTACGGCGGCTTCGAGACCATCGCGCCGCTGCTGGATCTGCCGTTCGTCGCGCGCCACGGGCGACATGCGCCAGAGCACGTGCGACGCGTGTGCGGGCTGCCACCGGATGGGCCACTCGCGCTGCTGTCGTTCGGCGGCTACGGGGTGCGGGACGTCGACGTGAACCGGCTGGATTGCCGCCAGGCGGTGACGGTCGTGCTGATGCACGATGGCAGCGTGGATCACGCAGTGCCCAAAGGCGTCGCGCTTGTCTCCGAGCCACACCTGTATGGCTCCGGGCTTCGCTACGAAGATCTCGTCGGCGCCGCGGACGTGGTGATCACGAAGCCCGGCTACGGGATCATCTCCGAGTGCGTGGCCAACGACACCGCGGTGCTCTACACCTCGCGCGGCCGGTTCGCCGAGTACGACGTGCTGGTCCGGGAGATGCCGCGCTACCTTCGATGCCGGTATCTCGATCAGGAGGATCTGTTCGCCGGCCGGTGGCGCGCCGCGCTGGAGGCGCTGCTCGCGTCCCCGGCGCCGCCCGAACACCCCCGGACGGACGGCGCGGAGGTCACCGCGCGCATGCTGCTCGACCGGCTCTGACCGCTCAGCGTGATGCTGAAAAACGCATCATGCATGGCAATCGGAACAAAGCAGGCCCAAGCTGGTTGTTTTCACAACTGCCATCTGCCATGTCTGCCATCTGCCATCTGCCATCTGCATGCGACCTTGATCGGCCCGTCAGGGCGCGAACGTGAACAACCGCACCGGGCTCCCCTGCCACCGGCTGGTCGCAACTGCGTGGAAGTCCGGGCGGGAGTCGAGCACGTCGAGCAGCGCCGAGCAGCTGGCGCCGACGAAGAAGCAGTTGACGCTGACGTGGGTGACGCCATGGGCGCGCAGCGCGGCGGTCGCGCGCGGCCCGGGAAAGTCGGCCATGTCCTCGAGCAGCTGCTGGTAGGCGGGAGTCGTGAAGCCGCTGTAGCCGTTGATCATCGGCCGCCAGTGCCACAGCGAAAAGTACATGTACTGAATGTTGTCGGTGATCCCCGGCACCTTGGTCTTGAACGGTATCTCCGCCAACACCACCCGTCCGTCACCGGCGAGGCCGCTGTAGATCGGCGGCGGCTCCGGCCACACGCGCACCAGCTCCAGCGTCGGATGGAGATCGATCGCGACCAGCGCGACCAGCGCCGCGAAGGCGATCGAGCGGCCCCGCGCGCTCTGCTGCCGGGCGATCAGCCGCCTCGCTCCGAAGCCGGCGAGCACGGCCAGGCTGATGGCGAGGATCGCGCTGACCCGGGCCGGCACGCGCATGCCCCGGATCGGCGAGAGCCAGTCGTACAGGTACCCGTACGTCCGCCCGTTCAGCCCTCGGGACAGATCGAACGCCGCAACCAGGCCGGCGGCGTAGGCCAGGCGGGTCACGCCGAGGGGCGGCGCCAGGGCGACGACCGATAGCGCCAGCGCCGCGACGCCGGGGAACAGCGCGCGCTCCGGGTACTCGTCGGCGAGCAGCCGGCCGCCGTACAACGCACTGCGCGGGTGGGCGCGGAAGTAGTCGGATGCGGTCGCGCTGTAGTACGTCACCGTCGGGATGTCGCGCTCCCCTTTGATCGGTGCCGCGGCATAGTACGGCCGCGCCAGCGGAACCGACAGCACCACCGCGATCAGCCCGGCGGCGGCGAGCGGGCGTACGATGCGGCGCCTCTCGGGACGGGACACGAGGAGCAGCGTCCCGAGGACCGCACCGGCGTAGAGCGGGAAGAAAACGCCGTAATACATCGACGAGTACAGCTCCGCCACTCCGCACAACGCGAGCGCGACGGCGTACCGCATGTGCCAGGTCTGCCACAGGCGGTGCAGCGCCAGCAACGCCAGCGGCATCCAGTAGGTCATCTGGAGCTCGAGATGGCTGTAGTGCTCGAAGCGGTACGGGTAGAACGCGTACAGCAACGCGCCGACGAACGCCGCCGGCGGCGAGCCGAGGAGCCCCTCGATGAGCACGTAAGTCGCGATCCCCGAGAGCAGGAACCCGGACAGGAACAACAGGTTGTAAGCGACCGCCGGGCTCAGGCCGATGGCGAGCAGCGGCGCGCCGATCGCGGCCGGCAGCAGCATCGAGTCCGAGTACGTGAACGTCAGCGGCTCGGGATGGAAGATGTTCGCATCGAAGAGCGGCCGGGGATCGCCACCGAGTTGGTGGAACACCCAGCCCATACGCCACATCGAGAACAGCGGGTCGCCGAGGTCCGGCACGCCGTCCATCTGCGCGAGCTGCGTGCGCATCAGGACGGCACCGATGGCGATCAGGCCCAATACCGCATAGAGCAGGTGGCGTAGAAAGTGCGGGCGCGGCGTCAGCGGCGGCTCGGGGTCGGCATGGCGGTCGAACAGCCGATCGCGAACCGACCGCACCCAGGCCAGGCGTCCGTTCAGCGGCCGGATTCCGGCGCCCACCCGCCACCGGACCAGCCATACCGCCAGCGCCGCCAGGACCGCGCGATCGGTCTGCCGCGCCGAAATGCGGATCCCGCCAATCTGCGTGTAGAAGCCGCCGGTGGTGTCGATGAACACCGCGAGCACGGCGAACGCCACGATCAGCCAGTCGAGGACGAGAACGAGCCGCAGGCGGGACAAGGGGTGGGGGGATTGTATCAAGACGGGATCCGGGATCCGGGATCCGGGATCGGGGGTTCAAGGTTCAGGGTTCAAGGTTCAGGGTTCAGGGTTCAGGGCGTAAGTTCACCGTTCAACGTTCAGAGAGAATCGGGCACCGCCGCGCTCATATCCGTCCGGTCGCAGTGGCAGGGAGCGCTCTGGTGCGCGCTCCACGGCCAGTCGCCGGGTCCCCGGATCCCGGATCCCGGATCCCTGATCCCGTCAGCGTCAGCTCGTAGGCCCGTTGATCCTCAGCTCGGCCACCCGCCACAGATTGCGGTGCGTGGCGATCTGGCGCAGGCGCACGAAGCGGGTCCGCCGAGGCGGGAACGCGATCCGGATCGCCGCCTCACGCGGGCCGCGCACGGCCGCGAGGAACGCCTCCGCGGCAGTCGTGCCTTGCCACACCTCCTCCCAGTGCTCACCGTCGTCCGACACGTCAATCGCCTGTCGGCGCGAGAAGTCGCGCGCGAACTCGCCCAGCGACTCGGTAATCCCGCCGACCTCGCGGTCCGCGCCGACGTCGACCACCACCCACTGCCCCGGCTTCTGCGGACCGTCGTTCCACTCGGTGTCGAGGTCACCGTCGACCATCACG
This sequence comes from uncultured Acidobacteriota bacterium, assembly GCA_963816725.1. Taxonomy (GTDB): domain Bacteria; phylum Acidobacteriota; class Vicinamibacteria; order Vicinamibacterales; family 2-12-FULL-66-21; genus CAVSUB01. Next base: position 160,933 of record CAWFMC010000006.1, read on the forward strand.
GTCGCATCCTTCGCGTTGGCCCACACGCCCTTGATCGGCAGGGCGGGGCCGACCGTCATCTCGGGAGACGGCATCGCCGGCACCTGATACGCGGTCCGGCTGCCGTCGGTCGCGACCACCTGGACGCCGGGAACGCTCATCACGTACGCCGCGAGCGCGCCGCGTGGATCCTGGGCGCCATTGACCACCACGTCGAACGTCCCGAGCGAGCCCATCGCGACCAGGATCGCCGGATCGTGCGCCTCGAGGGCGTCCATCAGCGGGGCGTAGTGCGGCGGGTCGTAACCGCTGACGCCATTCGCCACCGGACGCCGCGACCAGATCGAGCGGTATGTCGCCGCGGCATCCCACTCCGGGCCGAGCGGCAGCTCGATCACCGGGCGCGGCCGATCGCGGCGCTCGACCCGGGCCCAGATCTGCGGCGCCTCGGCCATGTTGACGGGCCGGATCCAGCCGTCGAGCATCAGGCCGGCGAACACCAGCGCGAAGGAGGCATTCCGGATGCTGCCGCGCGCCGGAACGAGACGCGCGAAGGCCAGCCCCGCCGCGACAGCCAGGCACATCGTGCCGGCCATCCAGAACCGCGTCGGCACCCGGAGTTGATCGAAGCCGGGCACGTGCATCAGCCAGCCGTATGGACCGGGATCGAGGATGACGGCCTCCCCCACCCGCATCACCGGGCCGTAGCAAAGGATCGCCATCACCACCGTCGCGGCGGCGTAGAAGACCAGCGGGCTCCGCCGCCGCAGCGCCTCGCGCGTGCGGCGGGTCCACCACAGGAACGGCACGCCGCCCAGCGCGAGCAGGAAAATGGCGCGGCGCGGATCGGTCATGCGCACGACGATGCCGGCCAGCGTGACACTCCAGGGTCCGACGATGAACATGGCCATGAGGGCGGCGAGGCTGAGGAGCGCCAGCACACCTCCGCCCAGCCGCAGTCGTCTTCTCGCCGGCGTCTCGGGATCGGCCGGCGCGTGTCTCGCGAGCAACCAGACCAGCGTGCCCAGCACCAGCAGGATCGCCGTAATTCCCGGAAAGAGGTTGTCCTTGGACCAGGGCAGCACGTGCGGCCACAGCCACACCGACGGCGACACTTCGATCCAGGCGTGGGTCGGCGCGCTGTAGTAGATCGTCTCGATCATCAGCCGGCGGAGCGCGTACTGCTCGTGGATCACGTAGTACTTCCACAGCACCGGCACGAGCGGCAGGCTGGCGATAATCAGCGCCGCCGCGATCGGTGCCCAGGCCCGCCAGGCGCGCCGCGGCGATCCGAAATACAGCAGCCACAGGCCGATGAGCACCGCGCCGAAGAACAGAAAGTAACCGTTCGCGAGGGCCTGCAGCAGCCATCCGGCACCAAGCAGAACCAGCCACCGCGCCCGGCGCTCGGTGAGATAGCCGTGCAGGCCCAGGAGCGCCAGCGGCAGCCAGTAGGCCGACAGCATCTGGATGTGGCCCATCTCCGCGGTCCGGTACGGCGTGAAGCCAAACGCAATCCCGGCCAGGAACGCGGCGTCGTCTCGCCGCGTCAGATCCCGCGTCAGCAGGAAGACAGTGAACGCCGAGAGCGGCCAGGTGAGGAAGAACGCAATGTTGTAGGCCGCGAGCGGATTGCGCGTGATCCAGTACACCGGGCTCGCAATGACGCTCACGCCAACGAGATTTTCGGTGAAGGCGCTGATGCCTTTCCCGGGATAGAAGTAGGGTGGATTCCACCACTCGCTGGAGAACGGCACCGTGGTCGCGTTCCACCAGAGGATCGAGGCGTTCAGGATGGGATCGTACGGGTCGTAGGCGATGCGGGTCGTGCTCTGCTCGAGCAGCGGACGCGTGTAGATCGCGGCCGTCAGCAGATAGAGCAGCAGAATCCAGAGCACCCTGCCGCGGCGCGACCGATCCGCGGCGGCAACCGGGCCCGGTGCTGACGTCACGCGCGCGGACCCAGGTCGCCGCGGCGCCCGGCGCGGGCGCGGATCGACAACAGCTCGCGCAGCATGCCGGCGCCGTCGCGGACCAGGCTCAGCCGCGATTCCCGCCGGTAGTGCCATTCGATGGGGACTTCAACGACCCGCAGCCGCTGCAGGCGGGCCAGATACAACACCTCGATATCGAAGGCCCAACCGTCGACCTGCACCTTCGGGAAGATCGCCTCGACCGCGGCGGCGGTGAACATCTTGAAGCCGCACTGCGTGTCGTTGATGCCCGGCACCATCAGCCGCTGCACGCCGAAATTGAAGATGCGGCCGGCGACGTGGCGGATCATCGGCTCGCCAATCCGCCGCGCCAGGTGCCCCTCGCGGCTGCCGATCGCGACGTCGAACCCGGTCAGCACGGGCGGCAGGAACCGTGGCAGCTCGCCGACGGGCATCGACAGATCCGCGTCGCAGATGAACCGGTACGCGCACCGGCTCGCGAGCAGGCCGGCCTTGACCGCACCGCCTTTCCCGCGGTGCGGCTCTGCCTGCACCGCCAGGCGCGGCTCCCCCGCCGCAAGCCGGGCCGCAACCTCGCGGGTCCGGTCCGTCGACCCGTCGTCTACGACCCGGATCTCCCAGTCCCAGGGCTGATCGTGAAGATACGCGCAGAGCTCGACGAGCGTCGCGCCGAGACGCGCTTCCTCGTTGAAGGCCGGGACGACGACCGAGAGCGTCACGGCGGATGTCATCACGGAATCAGCTGGGCCGGGGCGCGCGGGTCGTGACGCTCGGGCCGCAGACCGCGTACGGCCCCGGCAACAGGAGCAGCACCTCGCGCAACGGGAGGGCCGGCACGTCAGGGAGCGCAGCCTCGTGCGCTCGCTTGAACTCGCGGTAATCGGGCTCGTCGATCAGGACGGGCCGCTGCTGTCCGGGTGTAAAGAGCGCCGCGTTCAGAGCGGCGTCATCGAGGACCTCGGTCCGCTGCCAACCGCCGGCGTGATGGAGATAGTAGAAGTACGAGTGCAGGAACCAGCGCTGCTCGCCGATCGAATAGACGCCGGGCGGGTGGCCGCCTGACGATTCGAGGCCGCGGCGCACGCCGACCAGACAGTCACGCGCCGAGCGGAGCGGATGCACGTCGGCTCGCGCGCGCCGCAACACGTCCTCGTAGGCGTTCATCGGCAGCACCAGCATCAGCACCGCGGCCGGGAACAGGACGCGTGCGGCCATTACGCCGCGTCCGGCCAATGTCGCCAGGAGCACGGCGACGATCAGCGGCCGCGCTACGTGCGTGTTGCGCAGGATCGTGGCGTCCCCCACCTTCCAGAGCACGGTACCCGTGATGAGTGTCGCCAGCGCCAGCACCGCCGCCCCGACCGCCACGGCCAGGAGTACCTGCCGCAGGACCCGGCTCCACGTGCTGGTGGCCGTGAGCCGCGACTGGATCATCACCAGGAGGCGCTCGAGATGGCCGGCGCCCGTCCGCGCCAGCCAGCCCGGTCCGAAACCCACCATGAGGGCCACAGGTGGTAGGAACGGATACGCGTAGTGGTGCAGCTTGGACGTGCCCAGCGACATCAGCGTTAGCGGCACGACCAGCCAGGCGATCACCGTCACCGCATCGACCCGCCGTTCGCGCCACGCCTCCACCGTCAGCAGCGCCGCCCCTACAACCGCCAGCCAGGCGGTGCCCATATGGAACAGCTCGTTCCAGATGGTCACCCAGTAGTAGTTCCACGGATGGACGTGCGAGACATCCAGGGATGCCGTGAAGCGGGTCAGCACGTGCGTGCCGAACATGATGCTCCACACCGCGCCGCCCGACGCGAAGTGCTGGTAGATAAACCACGGGACTACCAGCGCGACGACCAGCGCACCAGCCGCCACCCACCGGCCGAAATCCGTGACCACCGCCCGCCGCGGCTGCGGCAGCAGCAGTGTCGGCACGATCAACGTGACCGGCAGGAAGAGCGCGGCCACGAACTTGGTCATGAAGCCCAGGTAGAAATACAGCGCGACCGCGACGATGTGCCGGCGCCGCAGGCGCGCCTCGCCCTCCCTGGCCCACGCGAGATAGTGATAGATCCCGCCGCAGTAGCACAGGAAGAGCGGCGCCTCCATGTTGTTGCCGCGGATCCCGTGATCGAAGAGCAGCGGCTCATAGACGAACAGCACCATGACCGCGACCAGGCCGCAGACCACGCCGGCCAGGCGGCGGCCGATGGTGAAGACGTACAGGAAGGCGACCGCGCCGAACAACGCGTCCCAGAAGCGCAGGCCGAACTCGTTGTGCGGCAACAGTCCGAGCCGGATCGGCGCCGCGACGATCCAGAACTTCAGCGGCGGCTTCTCGAGAAACACCGCGTCGTCGCGCGGGCTGGTGGGGGGATTGAGCCAGTCGCCGGTGGCGAGGATGCCGTCGACGGCGAATGAATAGATGCCCTCGTCGTTCTCGACGTCAGAGCGGCCGAGACCGAGGAAGAGTGGGAGGCAGAATGTGGCGATGACCAGAGCCAGCCAGAAGGGCCGGCTCAGTCCTTGACGCACGTGACGAGCGACCAGATGCGCGGGATATTCACCTTCTCGATCGACACCGGCTGGAGGTCGGCCTGGGCGAGGAATGCCGGCAGGTCGAGGTCAGCCTTGAACCCGATGTGGATCGTGAACGGCGAAATCAGGCGCTCGGTGCGAGAGAGCAGCGGATTCGGGCTGAGGAAATGGTTCAGGAAGATGATCCGTCCACCGGGCCGGCAGACGCGGCGCATCTCGCGCGCGACCTGGAGCGGGTCGGGGACGACGCTGATCAGATATGGCGCGTAGACGATGTCGAACGAGTTGTCGGCGAACTTGAGGTCCGCGGCGTCCATCTGGAGCAGGCGGATACCCTGGACCTGGAGCTCCTTGCGCGACGCCCGCTCGCGGGCCTTCTCCAACATGGAGCCGGAGAAGTCGATTCCAGTGATGCTGCAGTCCCGCGGATAGAGGGACAGGTTGATCCCGGTGCCGACCCCGACCTCGAGCACGCGCTCGCGCGGCTGGATGTTCATCCGCTGGATGGCCTGGAGCCGGCCGGGGTGGAGGGTGGGCCCGAAGAACAGGTCGTAAACCTTGGCGATTTTGTCGTATACCGCTTCGACGAAATCGTTCTCGACGGCGGTAGCCGACAAGGCCCGGGTCGCGGCGTCCGCGCCGGCGACCAGTTCATCTTCCCGTTCGGCTTTTCGCTCGAATATGGCCATCAGGTTGTCGTCTCCGGTCCTCAATCACCGCCGCGCATCGTGCAAGCCAAGTGCCTATGAACGGACCAGTTGCAGCCGAGCGACTATAGCGCGTCCCTCCCAGCCGGAGCAAGCCAAACGCCACATCGGCTAGGTCGCGGCGGTTTCCAGCACGTCGAGCGCAGACTCGATGGCGCCGGCTGCGGTGGTGATTTGCAGCCCTTGCACGAGCGGTCGTATACCGGCGATGACCTCTCGGGCAATCGCGATTCCCTCGTCGGCAGCCCGGCCGGCCGCGTCAGCCTCGCGCATACGGTCGAGCACGATGTCCGGCACGTTCACTCCGGGCACCTCGTTGGCCATGAACTCGGCGTGCCGCAGGCTGGCCAGCGGCAGGATGGCGGCGAGGACCGGGATGCGCACGTCGGCAACCCGGTCGAGGAACCCGGCCAGAGCGCCGACCTCGAACACCGGCTGCGTGATCGCGAACTCGGCGCCCGCTTCGACCTTGTAGCGGAACCGGCGGACCTCGTCGTCCAGATTGAGCGCACCGGGGTTGGCGGCCACGCCGATGTGGAACGCGGTCGGCGCGCCGATCGGCTGACTGCCGATATCGATGCCGCGATTGAGCCGCGACACGACGTTGGTCAGGCCGATCGAGTCGACGTCGAAGACCGCGGTCGCATCCGGATAGTCGCCGATCACGGGCGGATCGCCGGTCACGATCAGCAGGTTGCGGATTCCCATCGACTGCGCCCCGAGCAGGTCCGACTGCATCCCGAGCAGGTTCCGGTCGCGGCAGGTGTAATGGAGGATCGTCTCGAGTCCGGCCTGCTGCACGAGCAGCGCGGTGGCCAGCGCGCTCATGCGGCCGCTGGCCCGCGGCCCATCCGGAATGTTCACCAGATCGACCCCGCGAATGCGCAGCTGCCGGACGGCGTCGAGCAGTTCCTCCGTGCGATGTCCGCGCGGCGGCGGCAGCTCGATGCTGACGACGAAGGTGCCCCGCGCGAGCGCGTGCGCCATCCGCGACCGCTCGGCGCGCGGCACAACCGGCTGCGCCGCGACCGGCGCGGGACTGCTGGCCGCGTCGACGGGGCGGGCTGCGGCGGGCTTGGCGGCGCGCACCGCCAGCCGAATCTGCTTGATATGGTCCGGGGTCGTCCCGCAGCAGCCGCCCACCAGGCGCACACCGGCGTTCACGAATCGCCGGGCATACGAGGCCATGTACTCGGGCGAGCAGAGATAGAGGTTGCGCCCTTCGACCTCCCGCGGGCGTCCGGCGTTCGGCTGCGCCGAGAGACGCACCCTCGCCACCCGCGAGATGCGCTCGAGGGTCTCGAGCATCGCGGCCGGCCCGACGCTGCAGTTCAGGCCGACGACATCCGCGCCTTGGCGTTCGAGCTCGGGCACGAACAGGTCCGGCGCCGCGCCGTCGAGCGTGTTGCCATCGTCTTCCGTCGTGACCTGCGCGACGATCGGCAAGGAGCACACGCTCCGCACCGCCCGGATCGCCGCACCGATCTCGTTGAGATCGCGGAACGTCTCGAGCACGAAGAGGTCGACGCCCCCCTCGAGCAGCGCCGCGGCCTGCTCCGCGAAGTGGGCCTGCGCCTCGTCCACGCCGGTCTTGCCCCAGGGCTCGATGCGTACGCCGAGCGGACCGATCGATCCGGCGACGTAGGCGTCCCGCGCCGCGCGGCGCGCGAGTTGAGCCCCGTGGACGTTGATCTCGGCCGTCCGAGCCGCAAGGCCGAAGGCCGAGAGCTTGACCCGGTTGGCCCCGAAAGTGTTCGTCTCGATGACGTCGGCGCCGGCCCGGACGTAGGCATGGTGCACGTCGGCCACCAGCTCCGGCTGGGTCAGGTTCAGCTCGTCGAACGAGCGGTTCAGGAACACTCCGCGCGCGTACAGCATCGTGCCCATCGCCCCGTCACAGACCAGGACGCGGCGTTCGAGCTCCTCGAGAAACGGCGGTTTGCGCGCGACGTTCACCGATGCTTGCTCCGATCGATCGAGGATACGGTGTACGTCAACCGCGCCGGATCGATCACCAGATAGGACTGTGACGCGAGGTCGAGGCCGACGGATCGCACGCCCTGGCGCTCCTGCTCGCTGAACCGGTGATGGTGCCCGAAGAGGTGCAGCCGCGGCTGCATCGCCGCCAGCACCTCGTTGATCGGCGTCTTGCCGGCGTCCACCCCGCGGCGGCCAGCGCGGCCGCCGACGATGTAAGGCCGCGGCGCCTCGTGTGTCAGGAACAGGTCGATCCCGGTGAGCGCCTGACACGCCACTACCTCTTCCCGCACGAAATGCCGCCGCTTGTCGGCCTGCGCGGTCGCCTTCGGCGTCCCCTTGACCGGATGCGGCAGGTCGCGCGCCGCCGTGTCGTACCAGGTCGGCGCAAACGTCCCGCCGAGACCCGCGACATGTAGCCCGGCCAGCTGCGTCAACCGGCCGTTCTCGATGAAGTGGAGGTTGTCCGGCAGCGTGCCACTGGCGATTGCGTCGTAGCCGTCGTTGTTGCCCTTGATGAAGTGGACCGGCACGGGCAGCGGTTCGTAGCGCCAGTCCTCGTCGGCGACATCGCCGACGCAGAGCCAGAGGGCCACCTCGGGATGTTGCGCCTGAATCTGCCGGACGCTCGCGAAATCACCATGGATATCGCCGAGAGCGCCGATCATCATGACCGCCGGCTCCGGGTCGCGGCAGGCGATGCCGACACGGCCCGCTCAGGCCTTCGACGTCTCGGCCGGCACCAGCAGGTCCGTCTTGTCCCAGATGAAGTCCTTGTTGCTGTAGACCGCGAGCTCGTAGTCCTTGCCCATGAAGATGGCCGAGACCGGGCACGCCTCTTCGCAGTAGCCGCAGAAGATGCACCGCGTCTTGTGGATCTGGTAAATCTTCGCGTAGCGGGGGCCGGCCTGGACGGTGCCATCGTTCTCGGCGGCCTCGAGGTAGATCGCGTCGGCGGGGCACGCCACCGCGCACAACCCGCAGGCGACGCACTTCTCCAGCCCGTTCTCGTCCCGCATCAGCACCTGCTTGCCCCGCCACTTCGGGAACACCGGTACCTTCTGCTCAGGATAGTTGACGGTGATGGGCCGTTTGAAAATGTGCTTGAGGGTGGTCGCGAACCCGATGATGAACGGACGGATCATCCTGCCATCATATCAAAGCCTCAGCCGCGAATGGAACCCTGAGGGGACTCGAAAAATCCGCCAACCTGCGCCAAATGCTATACTTACGAAGTTCCGACCCCGCCGGTCCACGACATGCCCCACCAAACCAAGCTCCTCTCCGCCGATCAGTATCTGCTGACGACGTTGATGGTGAAGCTGGCGGTGGTGGCCATCCTCTCGACCATGCTGGTGCGGTTCCCGTGGTTCCGACGGATCCTGCTGACCGAGAAGCGCGACTGGCCTGAGCGGCTCATCTTCGCCGCCAGCCTCGGCTTGCCGCTGACTGCCGGGGTCGTTGCGCGGCTGCTCCTGAACTACAACGCCGCGGACCTGACCCTCGCCGGCTCGTTCCTCACCGGCCTGCTGGCGGGCCCGTACGCCGGCGCCATCGTCGGGACGATGGTCGGCATTCCGGCCGTGATGAACGGCGAGTGGATCGCGCTGCCGTTCGCCATCGGCTGCGGTTTCGCCGGCGGCGGCCTGCGCGAGATCTGCCCCAAGGAAGCGATCTGGCACTTCTCGCCGCTCTTCTTCACCGATCTGCACCGCAAGGTGTGGCGCCTGGTGAGCCGGTTCCAGGTGGAGTGGGTGGTGATCCTGCTCGCCGCGCCGATCGGACTCGAGATCCTGCGCCAGACGCTCGGCGACCGCTTCAACCATCCCGATATCGGCGTGATCCGCATCTTCTACCTGCAGGCGCCGACGCCGTGGCTGTACGTCCTGGTGCTCCTCGCCACGGTCCTGTGCGTGACCATCCCGATCAAGATCTGGAACAGCGCCCGGATCGAACACCGCCTCCAGGAGCAGGAGAAGCTCCTGATGACGGCGCAGATGGAAGCGCTCGCCAGCCAGATCAACCCGCACTTCCTGTTCAACACGCTGACCTCGATCTCGTCGCTGATCCGCTCGCAGCCCGAGACCGCGCGGATGCTGATCGTCAAACTGTCCGGCCTGCTGCGGCGGCTGCTGCGCAGCCAGGAGCACTTCGTCACGCTCCGCGAGGAGATCGAGGCGATCGACGAGTACCTCGACATCGAAGCCGTCCGCTTCGGCACGAAGCTGCGGATCGAGAAGACCCTGGCCCCCGACACGCTGGACATCGTGATCCCCAGCCTCCTGCTGCAGCCGCTGGTCGAGAACTCGATCAAGCACGGGCTCACCCCGAAGGTCGGCGAAGGACGCATCACCATCCGCAGCGTGATGCAGAACGGCCACGCGATCATCGACGTCATCGACGACGGGGTCGGGGTCGCGCCGGGCAACGCCGAGCGGGTCAAGACCGGCGCCGGGATCGGGCTGCGGAACGTCAACGAACGGCTGAAGGTGATCTACGGCGCCAACTACCAGCTGCAGCTGGACAGCGTTCCCGGTGAGGGCACGTGCGCGCGGATCGTGATCCCCGAGATGATCGTGCCGGCCCGGATCACGGCCTGAGATGGACAGCCCGGAGTCGATCCGCACGGTGGTTGTAGACGACGAGCAGCTGGCCCGGGAGGAGTTATGTTTCCTGCTCGGGCAGATCGGGGACGTGGACGTCGTCGCTCAGGCGACCAACGGGATCGAAGCCCTGAAGGTCATCGAAGATGCCGGTCCTGATCTGGTCATGCTCGACGTCCAGATGCCCGGCCTGACCGGCTTCGAGGTGGCGCGGCGGCTGCTCGCGTCAGGCGGCGAGGCGCAGGTCGTCTTCGTCACCGCCTACGACCAGTACGCGATCGAGGCGTTCGAGGTGAACGCCGTCGACTACGTGCTCAAGCCAGTCGAACCGGCACGGCTGGCGACCACGGTGGAACGCGTCCGCAAGCGGCTGCAGGCGGAGCGGGTGCCCGGCAAGTCGACCAACGGGGCCAATCTCGACCGCGTGTTGCAGCGCCTCGGCGACCGGATCGATCGCCGCGAGCAGCTGGCGCTGAAGGTCGGCGACCGGTTTCTGCTCATTCACGCCGACGAGGTCATCCACGCCTCAGTAGAAGACGATGTCATCACCGTCGAAACGAACAGCTTGTCAGGAACGTCCAACTATCGGACACTGGATGAACTGCAGGCACATCTCGACCCGACCGTATTCTGGCGGGTGCACCGGTCGCATCTCGTCAACATCAACAAGATCAAGGAGATCGTGCCCTGGTTCAGCCGCAACTTCCTGCTGAAGATGCGGGACCCGAAAGGTACCGAGATCCCGGTGAGCCGATCGCAGACCAAACGGCTCCGCGAGTATTTGAGGCTCTGACGCTCATGAGCGAGACCAACTACGACCCTTACGCACCCCCGGTGTCGTCGATATCCGACACCTACGCCACGCCGCAGCCGGTGGCGCCGGATGCCTTCTCGGCCCCCGAGCCCATGGTCTCGGCGGACTCGATGCCGCTGACCGGCAACCAGAGGCCGGGTGACGCGCGGACCGTCCAGCAGGATGCCGGCTCCATCGGCGTCGGTCGCGTGGTCGAGGAAGTAGTGGCCTGGCTGAAGACGCTCGCCTCGGCGGCGGTGTACGCCACCCTGATCGTCACGTTCGGGTTCCAGGTCGCCCGGGTCGAAGGCCTGAGCATGGCGCCGACGCTCGCTGATCAGGATCGCCTGATCGTCAACAAGCTGGCCTATCGCATCGGCGAGCCGCACATCGGCGACATCGTCATGCTCTATTACCCGCTCAATCCCGAGAAGTCGTTCGTCAAGCGGGTGATCGCCGAGGAAGGCGATCAGGTGCGGGTGGTGGACGGCCGGGTGTTCCGCAACGACGTGCCGATGGACGACGCCTTCGTGCCGAACGAGTACCGCAGTCACGACGACTGGGGACCCCAGGTCGTGCCCGAGGGCTACTACTTCGTCATGGGCGACCACCGCAACAACAGCTCCGACAGCCGGCACTGGGGCTTCGTCCCAAAGAAGTACATCATCGGCAAAGTCCAGCTGCGCTGGTGGCCCCTGCCGCACGCGCGGGTATTCTGACGCCGATCCGGCCGGCTCCCGGCCGGCCTGCCTCCATCCTGCTGGGTCACATGAGCGCTGACCGGTGACACAGCCGAGTGCCAGTGGAGCCGCCGCGCGGCAGCGCGAAGTCGGCGTGGTCCTGCTCCGCGTGCTGGTGCTGAACGTCGCCGTCGCAGGCGCCAAACTGGTTCTCGGCTATTCCACCGGCGCCGTCAGCGTCATCTCGGACGGCTTCCACTCCCTCACCGACTCCGCCTCGAACATCATGGGGCTCGTCGGGCTGCGCGCCGCGCGCAAGCCGCCGGACGACGACCATCCGTACGGCCATCGCAAGTACGAGACGCTGGCCGCGGCCGGGATTTTCGTGTTCCTGCTGCTGGTTGTCGTCGAGGTGCTGCGCACCGCACTGTCACGGCTGTCGGGCGGGCCGCCGGCTCGTGTGACGGGCCTGAGCTTCATGGTGATGCTGGTCACGCTCGGGATCAACCTGCTGGTCGTACGCTACGAAGCCGGACGGGCGCGCGCGCTGCACAGCGAGCTGCTCATGGCCGACGCGCTGCACACGCGCAGCGATGTCCTGACGTCGTGCGCGGTGCTGATCTCGCTGCTTGCGGTGCGGCTCGGATATCCGCTCCTCGATCCGGTCGGCGGGATCGTGGTGGCCGTCTTCATCGCCCGCACCGGTCTCGAGATCGCCCGTGAGACGTCGCCGATCCTGGCGGACCGGGCGGTCCTCAACGAAGACGGGATCCGTACCGTGGTGATGAGCGTGCCCGGGGTCGTCGGCTGTCATCAGATCCGGTCGCGCGGGTCGCTCGATTACGCGTTCCTCGATCTGCACGTGTGGTTCCGCGGCAGCTCCTCCCTGCACGAGGCCCACCGGCTGTCGCATGTCGTCAAGGATCGGCTGATGCAGGCCTACCCGCACATCGCCGACGCGATCATCCACATCGAACCGCCACCAGCCGAGATTCCGCAGGCCGACGCCTCGGCCCCGAAGCCCTGATCCGGTCGGCCCGGACGCTCGGTCGCTGTTCAATTTTCCCCGTACAGCGCCTCGATCTCGGCGCGCCACCGCTCTTCGACCACCTTGCGTTTGACCTTCAGGGTCGGTGTCAGCTCGCCGGACTCGATCGAGAACTCGCGCGGCAGAAGACGGATCCGCTTGATGCGCTCGAACTGGGAGAGCTCGCGATTGAGCGCGTCGACGATCTCCTGATAGAGCGACAGGACATCCTCGCGCACGATCAACGCCTCGGCCGGCGCCGGTGGACGTCCCAGCGACTGCAGCCGCTTCTCGAGCGCGGCGAAGTCCGGCACGATCAGCGCCGCGACGAACTTGCGGCGCTCGCCGAGGACGACCGCTTCCGATATGAGCGGGCTGCGTTTGAGCGTCGCCTCGATCGGCTGCGGCGCGACCTTCTTGCCGCCGGAGGTGACGAGCAGATCCTTCTTGCGATCGGTGATCGAGAGATAGCCGTCCTGATCGATGGCCCCGATGTCGCCGGTGTGGAACCAGCCGTCGCGCAGGACCTCGGCGGTCGCCGCCGGCTTGTTGTAGTACCCGGTCATCAGGTTTGGACCGCGCGCCAGGATCTCGCCATCGTCGGCGATGCGGAGCTCGACGCCGGGCAGGCTGCGGCCCGCGCTGCCGGCGCGGGGCGCGTCGGGCGGGTTGACGGAGAGGATCGGCGCCGTTTCCGTCAGACCGTAGCCTTCGACGATCGGCAGCCCCACCGCACAGAAGAATTCGGCCACGTCGGTCGCCAGCGGCGCGCTGCCGGACACCAGATAGCGAACCCTGCCGCCCAACGCCTCCCGCACGGTCCCGAACACGAGCCGGTCCGCGAGCCGCGCCTGCCAGCGATCCAGGACGCCGGGCTGACGGCCGCGGAGCACCGCCCGAGCCCGCCGCTCCCCTGCCCGGATCGCCCACTTGAAGATTGCCGCCCGGGCGGGTGGCGCCGCGGCGGCTTTCGACAGGATGCGGGCCTGGAGTTTCTCGTAGACGCGGGGCACCCCGGTCAGCACCGTCGGCTTGACCAGCGCGATGTCGCGGCCCACGGTGTCGAACGACTCCGCGAAGACGATGTGCACGCCGCACAGGAGATACACCCACGCCGCCATGCGCTCGAACGCATGACTCAACGGCAGGAACGACAGCCCGACGTCCGCCTGCGAGACGTCGAGGACACGCGCGGCGGCGACGAGGTTCGACACCAGCGCGGCGTGCGTCAGCATCACCCCTTTCGGCTCGCCGGTCGTGCCCGAGGTGTAGATGATCGTCGCGAGTTGCTCGGGCCGGACGGCGCGAATCGCTTCCTGAAATTTCCTCGCCGCGCCCCACTCCGACTGCAGCCGGGCGTGGCCTCGTGCCGCGACGTCGGCCAGCGCGATCACCGAAGGCGTCTGTCCGGCCGCGGCCGCGTCGACCACGACCACCGCCTGCAGCGCGGGCAGCTGATGCCGGATCTGCTGGATTTTCTCGAGCTGAAGCCGCGTCGAGACCACCGCGATCGTGGCGCCGGAGTCTTCGAGGATGTAGCGGACCTGGGAGGCCGACAGCGTGGGATAAATCGGCACCGGGATGGCGCCGCCGGCGATGATGGCGAGGTCGACCGTGAGCCACTCCGGCCGGCTCTCGGACATGATCGCCACACGCGCGCCGGCCTCCATGCCCAGCGCGGTCAGGCCGAGGGAGGTCTCGCGGATGCCGTCGAAGAACTCCTTGCCGGTGAGGCTGTGCACCTCGCCGCCGCGCGCGCTGCCGATGACCGGCGCGCTCTGGAACCGTCCCATCACGTGGAACGGCAGATCGGCGATCGTGCGGACGTCAGGTTCCATAGTCGGATTTGCCGCCGCGCTTCGCGACGACCCGGATGTCCGAGATCACCATCGCCTTGTCGACCGCTTTGACCATGTCGTAGACCGTCAGCGCGGCGACCGCTACCGCCGTCAACGCCTCCATCTCGACGCCGGTCTGGGCCGACGTTCGGGCCCGGCCGGTGATCTCGTACCCGTCCTTCAGCCGCCGCAGTTGCACGTCGACGTGCGAGAGCGGCAGTGGGTGGCACAGTGGGATGAGCGACGAGGTCTGCTTGGCGGCCATGATCCCGGCCAGCCGCGCGGTCTCGAGCGGGTCGCCCTTCTTCAAGGTTCCGGCCCGTATCTGACGCAGCGCCGCGGCCGACATGGTGATGCGGCCGACCGCGATCGCCTCGCGCGCCGTGACGGCCTTGGCCGACACGTCGACCATCTGGATCCGTCCTTCGGCATCGACATGCGACAGCGCCGGCCGGCGCGTGCGCTTCGCGCTCATTGCCCCCCCTCGTTCTGCGCCAGAAAGAACGACAGGCTCTCGAGCGAGACGGTGAGATCGACGCTCTTGAGTTTGACGTCCGCAGGCACGTTCAGCGTCCCGGGTGAGAAGTTGAGGATGGCGCGGGTGCCGGCGGCGACGACGGAATTGACCACCGCCTGGGCCGACTCCGCGGGGACGGCGATCACCGCGATGGCGATCCCTTCGCGGCGGGCGATCCGCTTGAAGTCGCGGGCGTCATAGATCGGCACCCCCGATCTGGATCGGCGGCCGACCTTCTCGCGGACGGTATCGAACAGCGCCGCGATCTCGAATCCTTCGCCGCTGAACCCGGCGTAGTCCGCGAGTGCCATACCGAGGTTTCCGGCCCCCATGATTCCGACCCGCACCCGGCGATCGAGGCCGAGGATCTGGCAGAGATGCCGGCGGAGATCCTTGACGTAGTAGCCGACGCCCCGCACCCCGAACTCGCCGAAGTGAGCGAGGTCCTTGCGGATCTGCGCCGCGTTGAGATTGAACTGTTCGGCGAGCGCCTGCGAGGACACACTCCGCACCCCGGCGCCCTCGAGCGTGGTCAGACAGCGCAGATACACCGAGAGGCGGTTGGTCGTCAGCTCCGAGACCGGCTCCGCGCTGTCGCGGGGCGGCTGACCGACTTTGTTCCCCCTGTTCACAAGCCGGGGATTGTAACAGAGGCCCTCCGGCGCCCGGCCAACCGGACCCGATCTGCTAACATCTCGCACTTATGGCTCACCCACGTCCAGCCGCGGTCCGGGACGCGGCCGCAAAGCCCGTGTTCCAGCCGTACGTGCCGGCGAGCCAGTCACCCGCCGAGTTCACCCCTCGGGCAATCGTGCTGGGGGCCGTCTTCGGCCTGATCTTCGGTGCCTCCACGGTGTACCTGGGACTGCGCGCCGGTCTCACCGTGAGCGCCTCGATCCCCGTGGCGGTGCTGGCCATCTCGGTGCTCAAGCGCTTCGGCGGGTCGACCATCCTCGAGAACAACATCGTCCAGACGATCGGCTCCGCCGGCGAGTCGGTGGCCGCGGGCGTGGTGTTCACGGTGCCGGCGCTGATCTTCTTCGGCGAGCGCGGCCAGGCGTTCTTCAACTACTTCCAGATCACGCTGCTCGCCCTCTCGGGCGGCATCCTCGGCGTGCTGCTGATGGTGCCCCTGCGGCGCGCCCTGATCGTCAAGGAACACGGGGTGCTCCCCTACCCCGAAGGGACCGCCTGCGCGGACGTGCTGGTCGCGGGTGAGCGCGGCGGCGAGCTCGCGAAGACGGTGTTCATGGGGCTCGGCGTTGGCGCCCTGTGGAAGAGCCTGTCTTGGATCTTCCAGATCTTCCGCACGTCCATCGGCCATTCGATCAGCCGCACCGGTGTGTTGCCGAACGGCACCCTCAACATCGACATCTCACCCGAGTACATGGGGGTGGGTTACGTGATCGGCCCCCGGATCGCCGGGGTCATGTTCGCCGGCGGTGTGCTGTCGTGGCTGGTGCTGTTGCCGCTCCTCAGCATCATGGGCAACTACATGACGGTGCCGTTCCCGCCGGTGCCGGCGAGCGGGCTGCGTATCGATCAGATGTCGCCCGGTCAGCTGTGGAGCGCCTACATCCGTTATACCGGCGCCGGCGCGGTGCTCGCGGCCGGCCTGATCACGCTCGCCCGGACCATCCCGACCATCGTGTCCTCGTTCCGCGAGAGCGTGAAGGACTTCTCGGCCAAAGGCGATGCCGGCGGCCGCGCCCGCACCGAGCAGGACCTGCCGCTGACGGTCGTGCTCGGCGGAACGGTGCTGCTGGCGATCTTCCTCGCCGTGGCGCCGCGGATGCCCACGCAGGGCAACGTGCTCGCGTCGCTGCTGGTGGTCGTCTTCGGCTTCTTCTTCGTTACCGTCTCGTCCCGCATCGTCGGACTCATCGGCTCCTCCTCGAACCCGATCTCGGGCATGACCATCGCCACCCTGATCCTGACCTGCTCGATCTTCATCGCGGTCGGGTGGTCGGGCGAGTGGTACTCGCCGGTGGCGTTATGCGTCGGCGCGGTCGTGGCGATTGCGGCCGCCAACGCCGGCGCGACGTCTCAAGATCTGAAGACCGGATACATCGTCGGGGCCACGCCGAAGTACCAGCAGTACGGACTGATGATCGGGGTGGTCGTGGCGTCGCTGATCATCGGCTACACGACCCTCTACCTGCACAAAGTGATGGTGATCGGCTCGGACGCGCTACCCGCGCCGCAGGCCACGCTGATGAGCACGATCATCAAGGGCCTGCTCAGCCGCAACCTGCCGTGGGGCCTGGTGCTGGTCGGGGTTTTCATCTCCGTTACGCTGGAGCTGTGCGGCATCCAGTCGCTGTCGTTCGCGGTCGGCTCGTATCTGCCGATTGCGACGACCGCGCCGATCTTCGCCGGCGGGCTGGTGCGCGCGTACGTCGAACGGAAGACCGGGGTTGTCGAAGAATCGGAAGTGGGGTCCGGTACGCTCTTCAGCTCGGGGCTGATCGCCGGCGGCTCGCTGGCCGGCATCCTCTATGCGGTGCTGTTCGGCAACGGCATCGTGCACGACGCCGAGGGGGCGGCAGGGCTGATCCCGTCGATTCACGACGGCACGGCCGGAATGGTCGCCGGGGGCCTGCTGTTCTTCGCGCTCGGCGTCGTGCTGTCACGAATGGGACAACGCAAGCTGACCTAACCCCGTGCCCTTCGCCATTCGCCGGCCGCTCGTTGTCCTCACCCTCATCGCCGGCGCGTCGCTCGCCTGGTCCGTCGCGGCGCAGCAGTCCGGCCGCGTCGCCACCACCGTCCAGGCGCTGCTGGCCGAGCCGGCCTTCTTCCACGGGCGGCAGGTGGCGTTCCGCTCGGCCCTGGTGCAGGAGCGTGGCGGCACCCGCCTGGCCGTGACCGACAGCACCGCTCCCGCGGCCGCCACGACGGCGCCGCCGCGCGCTTATCCCGTGTTCGTCTACTGGCGTCAGGCGCCCACCAGGAGCGACGGCGAGATCCGTGGCGAGTTCTGGGATTTGGGGCGGCTGCGCGAGGACGACAGCCGGTTCACCGGCTACGACTTCAAGCCGATGCTCGAGGCCGTGAATGGCGGGCACTGGCCCAATCGCGACGAGCTCTTCGTCGTCCTCGGCGCCAGCCTGATCGAGGCGATTGACTCCAACACCCCGACCATCCGCAGCATCGTGATGACGCCGGCGCGCTTTGCCGACCGCGGCGTCACCGTCTCCGGGCGCTTCCGCGGCCGCAATCTCTTCGGCGATCTCCCGAACGCGCTGAACCTCTCGCGCTGGGACTTCGTGATGCAGTCGAGCGACGCGGCGATCTGGATCAGCGGAGTGCGGCCACGCGGGCAGGGCTTCGAGCTCGACGCCGGCGCCAAGATGGACACCGGACGTTTCCTCGAGGTCTCGGGCACGGTGCACGTCGAGGGGAGCAAGGTCTGGATTGCCGGCGAATCGGTGCGCGCCGGCCGGCCGCCCAGCGACACTGACGATCTCGTCACGCCGACCCCGGTGATCAAGGAAGCGCCGCCGGCGGTGATCTTCACCGCCCCGCTCGCCGACGAAACGGACGTCGCGCCATCGACGATGGTTCGGGTGCAGTTCTCGCGTGACATGGACGGCCGGACGTTCAAGGGACACGTGAGAGTCAGCTACCTGCCGAGTGCGTCCGCCGCGCCGCCGCCCGGCGCGATCCCGCCGATGACGGTGACGTATCGCGAAGCCAACCGCGGTGTGGAGATCAAGTTCGCCCAGCCGCTCGAGCGCTTCCAGAACGTGAAGGTCGAGCTCCTCGAGGGCATCACCGCGATGGACGGCCAGCCGCTGGCGCCGTGGTCGATGACGTTCAGCGTCGGCGCCAAATAGCGCCGGTGTCCGACCCTAGCGGGTCGCGGGCAGTCCCGCTGCCGTCGGCCCTCTTCCCCACCGCCGGCGAATCCCCCGGACGATCCACGTCGCGAACGTGACGATGATCACGACGCCGATGACGACCACCGCCGCGGCAATCAGTGGAAACTTGAGCGCCAGCGTCGAGAGTCCGATCACGAACGCGTCTTCCGCCAGGCTCAGCGCCCAGTTGGAGAACGGCTCCGGGCTGGTGTTCGCGGCGGCGCGCGTTCCGGCCTTGGTGAAGTGGCTGCCCGCCGCCAGGGACCCGCCGAGGAGCGCCACCAGGCCTTGCATCGTGGGGCTCGCGTGGCCCATCGCGGCCACGGCGATGAGCGCCCCGCCGACCGGCCGAATCAGGGTGTGGACGGCATCCCACAGCGAGTCCAGCCAGGGGATCTTGTCGGCCACGAACTCGACGAGATAGAGCACGAGCGCTGCGCCGATGACGACGTCGTTGTCGAAGACGCGGAACTGATCGGGCAGTTGGACCCAGCCGAAGCGCTGGGCGAGCCCGAGGATCGCGACGGTGGCGTAGAGGTTGATCCCGGCCGCGAACGAAAAGCCCATCGTCCGGCCGAGCGTGGTCAACAGATCGAACACGGTGCCTCGCGTCTGAACCGTGGCCGGCGGACGCCGGCGGCAAAGATCGAGTGTAACCTCAGTTCGGCGACTCGAGCAGCGCCGCAACCCGCGACCGGACAGCCGCGACCAGTGCGTCCCGTTCCGTCAGGTCCATCCCGCGCGTTTCCACGGGCTCGCCGAAGCGGACCTCGATCGTCACCGGGATTGATGACGAAGCTGCCCTTCCGCATCGCCGCGCGCGCGCCGACAATCGCGACCGGGACCACGGGGGCCTGCGCCTTCAGGGCCATGATGAAGCCGCCCTTCTTGAACGGCAGTAGCGCGCCGGTCCGGCTGCGCGTCCCCTCCGGGAAAATCAGGAACGAGTTCCCGTCACGCAGCGCCTCCGCGGCCTGCTCGATGGCCGGCAGGCTCTGTTCCGGGTTGCCGCGCTGCAGGGGCACGAAGCCGCCCAGGTCGAACGCGTTGACCAGGATCGGCAGCTTGCGCAATTCCGCCTTGTAGACGAATGCGCAGGCGAGGGAACAACTGACTGAGCGCGCCGTAGAGAATCGGCGGCTCGACGTTGCTGGTGTGATTGACCGCATAGACCGCGGCGCGATCGAGCAGAATGCGCTCTCCGCCCACGATCTTGACGCGGATGCCGCTCAGCCACTGCCCGAGGCGCACCCCGAACAACCCGATCTGATAGACCAGCATCGGGCTGCGGATGAGGAGTCGCGATCAGCACGAAGGGCGTGCCGATGATCGCGATGTAGAGCGAGACCGCCACATAGGTGGCGATCGATCGCGCGGCAGCGATCAGGCGCATCGGCTGTGGGCGAAGGTTCGGACAAGAAAAAGGCCGGAAGCCCGACGGGCTCCCGGCCGATGACACACGGAGGCGAGCAACCGGGTTAGGACGCCTTGGCGGCCCGGCGCGCCGGCACGCGCGCAACGGGCGCGGCCTTGGCGGCTTTCGCCTTGGCAATCGAGCGGGTCTTCACGGTGAAACACCGCTCGAGCGCCTTGTCGACTTTCTCTTCGATGGCCACGGTGATCTCGTGCGAGACTTCGGAAATCTCGGAGACAACCAGGAACTTGGCGCGATCGAGCATGCGCTTTTCGCGGAACGAGAGGTTCTTCGAGCGCGCCAGGAAGGTCAGACTCTTCAGGACTTCGACAACGTCGTAAATGGAGCCGGTGCGCATCCGGTCCGAGTTGTCCTTGAAGCGGCCTTTCCAGTTCTGGTGATTGTCGATCTTGCCGTCGCCGAGGAGTGAGAACAGACGCTCGATTTCTTCGTCGCTGATCGCGCGCCGAAGCCCGACGCCGTCGACGTTGTCGACCGGGACGAGCACCGTCGTTTCGTTCGCGACCATCCGGAGATGATAGAACCCGCAGGTGGTGCCGAGGATTGTCTTGGTTTCGATGCCCTGCACGACGCCGAGTCCGTGGTTTGGGTAGATGACCTTGTCACCAACCTGGAATGTCACGTGTCCCCCACTAAGTAAGGTGAGTAGGTTAGGTGTGCGCCCGACGAGCAGTAGAGAAAGTATACTTCAACCTTCCTCCCAGAAGCAACGAAAAAGCCCGTAAACAGGCCGGTTTTCGCGGATCGCGGGTTTGCGGACCGCATCGGTGGGCTTAACGCTGAGCTCTGAACTCAGTGACGGGCGGAGCGTAACCGCATCGCCGGCAAGGGGTTGCGGCCGGATGACCGAGGGGCGATCGTCTGGTCCTGACCAGCATTTTCAGGCGCCGCCATAGCGTCCCAAGGCGAGATCCAGGATCTCACCGATGAGCTGGTTATACGTCCGTCCGGCCTTACGTGCGGCCATCGCGAACTCGGCCTTTGAGGCGAGCCAGGGGTTCGGATTGGCTTCGATGACGGCTACCCGACCGTCCGGCCTCAGCCGCATGTCGATACGGGCGTAGTCCCGCAGCTCCAGCGCCTGATAGACCGCGACGGCCGTGCTCTGCAGGAGGGCGACCGTCTCTTCCGGGAGATCCTCGGCCACCGCGGACTTCGTGTCGCGGTACGCGCCGGTGCCCTTGCCCCACTTCACTTCGGCCCCGGCGATGCGGGGCGTGCCGGCCGGCAGCTTGGACAGGTCCAGCTCCACTGGGGGCAAGGCGGTGGCGTTGTCGTTTCCGATCACGCCGACGTAGATCTCGCGCCCCTCGACGTACTCCTCGATCAGCACCGGCGAGTTGAAGTTGGCGTGGAGCCAGTCGATCCGCTCCATCAGCTCGCGGATCGAATTGACGACCGCGTTGAACTCGATGCCGATCGATCCGTCTTCGCGGGCCGGTTTGACGATGACCGGGAACGCGAGGTCGTGCGAGAAATCCAGCCGGCCGCGGAACGAGCGCGCGAACACCGGCGTATGGATGCCGTGGAACTCGAGGATCTTCTTCGCCACCGCCTTGTCCTGCGCGTAGAGCAGGCCGTGCGAGCCGGAACCGGTGAAGCGCTTGCCGAGCAGTTCGAGGTACGCGGCGAGACAGTAGTCCGCGGTGTCGTTGCCGGCGAACGATTCGGCGAGGTTGAAGACGAGATCGACGTCCAGCTTCGCGAGGCCGTGCAGGCCCTTGATCGATCCGTCGAGGACGTAGAGATCGGCCTGGTGACCGAGTTTGCCCAGCGCCTCAGCGACTTCGTCCTCGACTTCTTTCTTGTCGAGGGTGCGCGTAAGCGGCGCCTTGTCGGAGGGTGCGGCCTCTTCGGGCGCTTCCCAGCGATCGTAGAGGACGGCAACCTTCAGTGTGCCCAAAGTGCTGGGATTATAGCTGACCGGTTTGCCCCTCGCGTCGATCGTCTTCTGCCGGCACCAGCGGCAGCGCCGTGCGACGATAGGCGCGGAGCCCCGGCGTGACGACCGTGACCCACGCGGTCGCGATCAAGCAGCCGATGCCGCCGCTGACGACCGACACCACCGGACCGGCCCATTGCGCGAGCAGGCCGGCTTCGAGCTCTCCGAGCTGAGGCCCGCCAATGAAGAACATCATGTTGACTCCGGTCATCCGGCCGCGCAGGCCATCAGGGGTCTCGAGCTGGCGAATCAGGTTCCGGAACACGGCGCTCACGGTGTCCGCCGCTCCCGTCGCGGCAAGACACCAGAACGTCAGCCAGAACCAGTGCGAGAAGCCGAACGCCACCGTCGCCGCACCGTAGATCGCAATCGCACCGATCAGCACGATGCCCCGGCGCTCGATCAAATCAACCGCCCGGACCATGATCGCGCTGGCCACGACGGCGCCGACTGCTGGCGCGGAATAGAGCCAGCCGTACCCCCGCGCGCCGACGTGCAGCACGTCCTGGGCAAAGATCGGCAGCAGCGCAGTCGCTGACGAAAAGAACGTCGCGAAAAAATCCAGCAGCATCGTCGAGCGGATGAGCGGCGAGCGGAACACGAAGCGCAGGCCTTCGAGCGCCGCATCGGTGCTGAAGTCGCTGCGCCGCCGCGGCGGTCCGGCGAGCGGCCCTGGTCCATCCGGTTCCCGTCTCTCGTCGACCCGCATCATCAACAGCGCGACGATCACCACCAGGTACGAGAGCGCGTTGCCGGCATAGGCCCAGGCCACGCCGGCAGTGGCGATAACCACCCCGCCCAACGCCGGGCCGGCCACCGAGGCCACCTGCACCATGCTCGTGTTCAGGCTGATCGCGTTCGGCAGATGCTCACGCGGCACCAGGCTGGGCACCATCGACTGGCGCGCCGGCAGGTCGAACGCGCCGGCCGCGGAGCTCGCCGCGGCCAGCACATAGATCGGCCAGACAACAGCCAGCCCGTGGTACGTCACCGCGAAGAGGATCGCCGCCAGCACCGCCATCGTCGACTGCGTCAGCAGCATCAGCTTGCGGCGATCGAGCGCGTCGGCGGCCACCCCGCTGATCAAGGAAAAGACGACGATCGGTACCACGCGGACGAGGCCGACCATCCCCAGCGCGAGAGCGCGGCGGTCGTCCGGCACGAGCAGCGACACGTGCCACAGGATCGCCGCCGACTGCATGTAGCTGCCGGAGAACGAAATGAGGAGCCCGACCCAGAGGAGGCGGAAGTTTCGATGCTGGAGGGCCGGGAACACGGAGTGGGAGGAGGATAGCAGACTGGGGACTGGACGATCGGCGATCGGCGATCGGCATAGGGCGGTCGTGTGAAGCTCGCAGGTGCGAACCCCTTCGAACCACCTGATCCCACGCCCCAGTGCCCAGTCCCCAGTCCCGATCCGGTCCCGAGTCGCCGAGTCCCGAGTCCCGAGCGCCTGGTCCCCGATCCCTGATCCCTACTTGATGACCCGGTACGCCCGCGTCTCGCGCGCTTCCCAGCGGGTCTGGCTCTCGAGGCGCAGATCGGCGCGCTGATCCATGGCCTCGATCAACTGGCGGTACTCGCCCGGCGAGTAGAGCGCGCCGTGCACGATGATGTAATCCACGCCGCGATCCCGAATCGTTGCGAGCGACGGATCGTCTGGAAACTGCTTCATGCGTTGCAGCAACTCGCCGTAGGCGGGCGGGCTGAAGCCGCTGTAACCGTTCGCGAGCGGGTGCCAGTGGAAGGTCGAGAAATACATGTAGATCGGTTCGAGCGCCACGTCCGGCGCGATCAGCGGCAGCTCGAGCAGCACGGCGTCAGGGTGCGACGTCAACGTGTCGTAGACGGGCGCCGGCTTCAGCCACACGATGCGCAGCGGCAGCCGGGATCGGTACTCGACGGCGATCGCGACGGCAATCACGACGATGACGGCGATCTGCGCCGTGCGTGAACGGCGAGCCCTCGAGATCCGCGCCACGGCGTAGCCCACCAGCACCGCCAACGACAGGCCGACGACGATCGCCATGCGGGCGGGCACGCGGAGACCGCGGAACGGCAGCACGTGGGCGCGCATCCACGGGTACAGCTTGCCGTTGGTGCCGAGCGAGAGCTCGAAGGCGACCGCCAAGCCGACCGCGTATCCCATGCGAGCCGCCGAGACTGGCGGCCACAGCGCCGCAATCGCCAGGACCGGTGTGACGACGCCCATATAGAGCTCGCGCTCCTGCGAGCCGAGGCCCACCGAACGCGGTCCCATCAGCACGTTCCGCGGATGGGCGACGAGGTAGTCCTTGGGTAGCGCGCTGTAGAACTCGACCTCCGACATCGGTCGCTCCCCGACCGACTCCCGCGCGGCGAAGTACGGACGCGTGACCGGCACCACCACGATAGCCGCCAGTACGGCGCCAACCGCCAGCGCCTTGAGCGCCGGCCACACCCGCGATCGCTCGGCCGACAACAGCAGCGCCAGGCCGACGGGAATCAGGAAAGTGGCGAAGAAGATCCCGTAGTACATGGACGACAGCGTCTGGCAGGCGAGGAACAGGCCGGTGAGGATCCCGTCGCGCATCCGCCCGCCGCTGAACGTGCGGTGCAACGCCCACAGCGTCATCGGCATCCACTGGGCCATCTGCAGCTCCAGATGGGCGTAGTGCATGTAGCGGTACGGGAGGAAGGCGAACACGAACCCGGCCACCAGCGCCGCGCCCGTGTGTCGGGTCAGCGAGCGGACCAGCAGGAACATCGCCGCACCCGACAGCGCGAAGCCGGAGAGCAGCATCACGTTGTAGACGAACAGCTGGTGCACCCCGAGCCACAGGAAGGGCGCCGCCGTGAGGGCCGGCACCAGCATCGCGTCGGAAAACGCCAGCGTGTGCTTGGCCGGATAGAAGATGTTGGCGTCGAACAGGTGGAGTGGATCGCGCGGCAGTTGATGCGCGACCCACGCCAGCCGCCACGTCGAGAGGAGCGGATCGCCGATGTCGGGACTAATCCCCCGGTTCAGCAGGTTCGCCTGCGGCCAGGTCATCGCAAACGTCAGCGCCCAGAACAGCGTGATCACCGCGAGTCCGATCGCGAACACGCGGGAGTGCGGCGTCGACGACGCGACGCTCACCTCATCCCGCGGCAGAGCGGCCTGACTCTGCGCCGCCGTGATGAAGCCGTCACGCACGCGCCGATGGAGAGGGAACTGCCGGTACGCCAGATGGCGGACCACGAGCAGGCCGATGGCCCACACGGCGAGACGCCACTCGGACCGGAAGGAGAGGCGCAGCCCGGCGATCCGGACGACGAAGCCGTCCGAGGCCGACACGATGACCGTCAGGAGGAGGAACACGAGCGCGGCCGCGTCGGCCACGCGCACCCAGATGGGCGGACGCTCAGGTCCGCTGGTCGAACGCATCCGTGGCTACTTGCCCGTGTACCGCACTTGCCAGATCGAGTTCGTACCGTCGTCGCTCACCATCAGAGAGCCGTCGGGGGCGACCGCAACGCCCACCGGACGTCCCCAGACCTGCCCGTCCGGCGTGACGAACCCGGTCACGAAGTCCTGATACTCGCCGGTCGGCACGCCGTTGTTGAGCGGCACACGAATGACCTTGTAGCCGGTGCGCGTGCCCTTGTTCCAGGAGCCGTGCGACGCCGCGTAGATGGCGGAGCGATGCTCGGGAGCGAACTGGCTGCCGCTATAGAACACCAGGCCGAGCGGCGCGCTGTGCGGCTGGAGCAACACGTCCGGCACCTTGACCTTGTCCTTCAACTCCGGGTGCTTGCCCTCGAGGCGCGGATCCGGGATTGCCACCGAGATAGTAGTACGGCCAGCCATAGAAGCCGCCGTCCTCGATGTGCGACAGGTAGTCGGGCACCAGGTTGTCGCCGAGGTTGTCGCGTTCGTTGACGGACACCCAGATCTGCCCCGTGGTCGGATGCACCGCGAGCCCCGCAGGGTTGCGGATGCCGCTGGCATAGACGCGACGCCCCGATCCGTCGACGTTGAACTCGAGCACCGTGGCGCGATCCTTTTCCGCCGGCGTCGTGTCGGGATCGTCGACGTTCGAGCGCGAACCTACGCCGACGAACATCTTCTTGCCGTCGGGCGAGAAGACCACGTCACGGGTCGAATGGCCGCCGCCCGGGAACGCGCCGCTCACAATCATCTGCTGCGGTCCGCGTGCCTTGAGATCCCCGTTCTGATACGGGAAGCGCACCACCGAGTCGGTATTCCCGACGTAGACGTACTGCGGGTTCGGTCCGGCCGGATAGAACGCGATCCCGAACGGACGGTTCAGGTCCGCGGCGAACACTTCCATCTCCTGCGGCTTGCCCGCGGCGTCCCGGCCGCGCAGCACCCGGATGCGACCAGGCCCGGTCTCCGCCACGAACAGGTCGCCGTTGGGCGCGGTCCGGATCAGTCGCGGATTCTCGAGGCCGTCCGCATACAGGGAGACGGTGTACCCGGGGAGGCCCACGGGCGTCGCCCCTTCGGGCCGGGGCACCAGTTTCGGACCGTTGTTCGCCGCTTCGGTCGCAAACGGCTTGGGCAGATCGGCGACCGTGATGCGATGCATCACGCCCGCTTTCTCCACGCGATAGTCAGAGAACGGAGCCGTTGGCTGCGGCGCTGCCTGCCCGTCGGCCTTGGCGACATACGTCACGGCGCTGAGCACGAGCAGACCGACCAAACAGACGGCGCCCGCAAGATGGCGGCGCGATCGCAAAAAATTCATCCGGTAAATCCTACACTAGCCCCCTTCTGTCTCCTCCGGCGAGGTCAGCGGCGGCACTGGGGCATGGTCGAGGGGCGGCGGCTCCGGCGGTGCGGGCTGGCGACCTGGAAGGTCGTCCGTGGCGGGCTGTGTCATCGGTGTATCCGTCCTGTCTGTGTCCTGCATACGCGGCGCACATTTAGCATGTCGCATTCCATCCACGTCCCGTGCGAAGCCGGCGCTCCCTACGTGAGCGTGAGGCTCAATCAGCTTGGCGCGGCGAGATCGCGTCGCGGGAACACGACCAGCGCCCACACCACTCCAGCCACGATCACCGCCGCGAGCAGCCCGTCGTCCAGGAACACCGGCGTGCCGAGCAGGATCGCCTTCGCCTTGAGATAGTGGAACAGGGAGTACGGCTGGAGCGGCGCGGCGGCCGGCCAGAGCGACCCGAGGATCTCCAGGAAGTACATCACGATCACGAAGCCGAGCGTCACGCCGAGAGCCGGGGCGACCCGATCGAATGACGAAGAGGCAGCGAGGCCCATAGCCGCGATCGCGCCGAACAACAGGATGGCATTGAGCCACAGGAGCGGGAAGTGGCGGATGGGCAACTCGCCGGTCACGCCCGCGAAGGCGGCGCCGGCGATGCCGCCGGCCAGCAGCACGGTGACCGTGACCGCGACGAAGCTGAACGACGCCGCCAGGAGTGTGCGATAGAAGATCTGGCGGGCGATGGGTCGGGCCAGCGCCACTTCGAGAGTCCCTCGCTGGCGTTCGCCGGCGATCGCCGTCGCCGAGAAGCCCACCGAGAACACCGACGTCAGGATGATCGCGATCGGGTGGATCAGGCTGAGCGCGATGGAGCCGGGCAGCGTGAAGATGTCGCCGCCTCCCAGCTTGGCGAACTGGGCCGGCAGGATCCCGCTCTCCAGGATCGCCCGGAACTGCGAGCCGAACTGCGCGTAGATCACCGGCATCAGGAAGCCCCAGATTGCCAGGGCTGCGGACACGAGGGCGAGCTTGATGCCCTGCGCGCGCCAGGTCTGTCCGAACAAGGCCCGGTTCACGCGTCCGCCCCTTCGTAAAATTCGAGGAACGCTTCCTCGAGATGGGCCGGCTGGATCGTGAGATCGATGATCGCCGCTCCCTCGATCGCGGCCAGGAACGGGCGCATGTCACCTTCGACCCGGCAGGTCACGCGACCGTCAGCGGCCGTGAGGCTGGAAACGCCCGGCACTCCCTCGAGCCGTGGGGGCGGACCCGAGACGCGCATGTCGACGTTGCGCTTGCGGCGCGCCAGGAGTGCGGGGACGGTGTCCGTGGTGATCAGCTGTCCACGCCGGATGATCGCGACGCGATCGCAGACCCGCTCCACTTCGGAGAGGACGTGCGACGAGAAGAAGATCGTGCGGCCCTCGGCCTTGAGCGAGTCGAGGATGTCGTAGAACGCCCGCTGCATCAGCGGATCGAGCCCCTCGGTCGGTTCGTCGAGAATGGCCAGTTCGGGATCGTGCTGGAGCGCCTGGATGATCCCGATCTTCTGACGCATGCCGCGCGAGTAATCCCGGACCAGCCGTCGCAGCGTGGCCGAGGACAGCTCGAGCCGGTCGCACCACTCGGCGCGCCGGACCGGCCTCCTGCCACTCAGCTCGCCGAGATAGTCGAGCAGCCGCTCACCCGTCATCGAGTCGTACAGCGCGATCCCACCCGGCAGGTAGCCAACCCGCCTGCGGATCGCCACGCTGTCGCGGACGAT
Organism: uncultured Acidobacteriota bacterium; assembly: GCA_963816725.1. Lineage (GTDB taxonomy): Bacteria > Acidobacteriota > Vicinamibacteria > Vicinamibacterales > 2-12-FULL-66-21 > CAVSUB01. The sequence continues at coordinate 189,252 of CAWFMC010000006.1, forward strand.
GTCGAGACCGAACAGCGCACCGGTCCCGGCCGTCGGGTGCAGAAATCCGAGCAGCAGCCGGATGGCCGTGCTCTTCCCCGCGCCGTTCGGGCCCAGGAATCCGAAGATCTCTCCCTCCGCTACCGCGAGGTCGAGCGACTCGAGGGCGCGAATCGGCGGCATGGGCCTGCCGAATGGAAGAGAGCGATGCCGGTAATGTTTGGTCAGCCCGGTGGTCGTCAGGACAGCGTGCACCGGGGGGCAGTGTAGCGCTTCGGAGTGGTTCCACGTTCAAGGTGCAGGGTTCAAGGTGCAAGGTGCAAGCAGCGTCGCCGTGGCACCCAAATCGATCGCATACTGGCGCGCATGCGACTGACGACGCTCTTCGCCATCCTGACGGCCGCAATGCTGCAACCGGCCGGCACCTATCCCCCGCCGCGGTTCACCGATCCGGACCGCGTGGCTAAACTGCAGTCCGCCATGCCGGCCGTCGATCGCCTGTTCCGGACGTATGCGTCCGATAAGAAGGTCCCCGGCATGATCTGGGGCGTGGTCATCGACGGGCAGTTGGCGCACGTCGCGTCGGCAGGCGTCCGCGACCGTGCTTCACAGGCACCGATCGCGCCGGACACCGCGTTCCGCATCGCCTCGATGACGAAGAGCGTGACGGCGCTGGCGGTGCTGAAGCTGCGAGACGACGGGCGGCTGTCGCTCGAGGACCCGGTGTCGAGATTCATCCCGCAGTTCGCGCGCATGGAGCGGCCCACTCGCGACACGCCGCCGCTGACGATTCGTCAGTTGCTGAGCCACAGCGCCGGATTGCCGGAGGACAATCCGTGGGGCGATCAGCAGTTGAGCGCGACCGACGCGATGATGGATGCCTGGCTCGAGAAAGGCATTCCGTTCTCCACGCCGCCGGGCACGCGATACGAGTACTCCAACTACGCGTTCGGTTTGCTGGGCCGGGTGGTGACAAAGGCATCGGGCGTGCCGTATGAGCAGTACGCGCACGATGAGATCCTGGCGAAGCTGCACATGGATGGATCCACGTTCCAGTTCGCGGACGTGCCGCCTGCGCGTCGCGCCGTCGGCTACCGTCTGAAGCCCGATGGCACCTATGCGGAGGAACCGCCACTTCCCCACGGCGTGTTTGGCGCGATGGGCGGCTTGCTGACCACGGCGACGGATCTTGGAAAGTATGTGGCGTTCCATCTCTCCGCGTGGCCGCCCCGGGATGACCAAGACGATGGCCCGGTGCGGCGCGCGTCGGTCCGGGAGATGGCCCACCTGTGGACGCCGGCGAACCTCACCGCGCGTCTCGTGGACGGCACGCTGCAGGCGTCGGAGGCCGGCTATGGTTTCGGCCTCCGCGTCACAGCCGACTGCCGCTTCGAGCACATCGTCGCCCACGGCGGCGGCCTGCCGGGATTCGGCTCGTACATGGCGTGGCTGCCCGAGTATGGTGTCGGGATGTTCGCGATGGCCACGCTGACGTATTCCGGTCCGTCCGAACCCATCAGCCAGGCGTGGAACGTGTTGCTCGAGACCGGCGGGCTGCAGAAGCGTCAGCTCCCGCCGACGACCTTGCAGACCGAGATGCGCGATCACATTTTCAATCTGTGGAAGCGCTGGGACGATGACGACGCGCAGCGGATCGCGGCAGTCAATTTCTTCCTCGACGCGCCGTCGGCGCAACGGCAGGCGGAGATCGCGGCATTGAAGAAGGAGGTCGGCGAGTGCCCCGTTGCCGGGCCGCTGATCCCGGAGAACTGGTTGCGTGGTCAGTTCAACCTGACGTGCGCGAACGGGGTTGTCGGGGCGTTCTTCACCCTGGCGCCGACCCAGCCGCCGAGCCTGCAGCACCTCGCGTTCGAGAAGCTGGCATCCGCCGCGGTCCGGATGGGCGCTCCCACCGGCGCGCCGGCGGGGGTGTCGTGTTCGCGATAATCGTCGGCGAGCGTGACGCGTCGTGGCACTGCTTCCCTTCAATCGAGACAATGGCTGCTATGCACATCTTCATTGGGACCCGAGACGCGAAGCTCCGCCGCGCGGCGAACAAAAACTACACCGTACGGTTGATGACGCTGCTGGGTGCGGTGCTCTGTCAGATACCGCTGATGGCGTGCCACAGCAACGCACCAACCGCCACCCGGGAACCATTGGATCGATCGGCGTGGGTTGAGAGCGCGGCGGTTCAGCGCGGCTACGTCAAGCCCGGTGACTTCGCCCAGTTCGGCTGCCCGCCCGGGTGGATGAGCGTGGAGGAAACGGCGGCGGCTCTGCGCGGAGGTGAAGTGTCCACGACCTATGTCGGAAGCGAGCCGCTGCGCGCCGACAGCACCGTCACCTGCGTGGCCCAGCGAGAGTTCGCCCTGCCGGCATCGTCGACGCCGGCGCGCCCCGGCCCCGCACCGGTGCAACGACCGCTCGCACCGGTTTGGCTGTCCACTACTGACGACGGGATCACCGTCGGGTTCAGGCGTGAGGTGCCGTTGAGCGCGCCGATCTACATCGCCCAGGAGACGCCCTGCGGGCCGCGCGTGATCGGCGTCGAGCTGGGCGACCTCCTGAAGTGGCTCGCCGATCCGTCGTCGGGCGAGAACCGCCACTTCCTTGGCATGATCAGCGGCGGCTGCCCCGACCAGAGCCGGCGATAGCAAGTTCAGCACGACGCTGCGAGTCGCCCCACATCGGCTGTCCCGCTGCCCGCCGCGGCGTCACTCTGTCTCGAGTGGGGCCGCATGTCGCGACTGTGCCCGTCCCGCAAGTCCGGAAATCAACAGATTAAAGACGGCAACACGGGGGCAACCCCGGCTCGGAACCTTCGGAGTCCTTTAAATTCGGCGCGTTGCCGTCGGCATCGTCTCTGCACGGTCGGCGCGACGATGGCCCGGGTTCGCGTGGTGTCCAAGGTCGACCGGCGCAGGCGTGAGCCCGACCGGCGCTCCGTTGCGCGGGGCGGACGACGCGCCACGGATCGCGGCGGCCGTCTCGCAACCGGAGCATGCGATGGCTGCGGCCGGCGCGACATGTTGCATTGGATCCGCGTCACTGCAACGACGGACGAATTCGTGTGTCATGCATGCCGCTGCCGTGTGTTCTTCGCGCGGTAATCGCCAGGGGCTCGCCGCCACGGCGCCACCGGAATCGTCACTCGCGTGTCGGCGCGACGTTCGACCTGACGGAGCAGCGGGTGCGTGATCAGTCAGCCCGGCGGCGCCAGGCACGACGCGCGGCCAGCGCGACACCGAGCAGGAGCGCCGCTGCCGGTTCCGGCACCTGGACCGCGTTCACGACGATGTTGTCGAGACCTACCGGGTTGGACCCACAGCAGAACGGGCCGATGGCGGGATTCGACAGGCTGATGAGCAGCGTGTCGATTGGCAGCACACTGTCCGTGGCGACCGTCGCGAAGTTGCCGAATGTGTTCGGAACAGTGCCGGACTGCGTGAACACGACCGTGGCATTGCGCAGGCCCGTGAACACATACGGGATGGGCGTGACGCTCGAGTACAAATCGATCGCGGTGAACAGGAACGGTGATCCGCCGTGCGTGACGGACACGTCGGCGGTGACGGTGGTCCCCGCGATGCCGAGGAATTGAATGAATGGCGCCGGGTGCCCGAACGTGTTGGAGGTGATCCAGTTGCCGCTTGTCGGCGTGACGGCGAATCCGGCCTCGGTGTACGGACCGAAGTTGCCGGCGGCCGTCAGATTATCGAAGGTGATCGTCGCCGCGGACGCAGGCGCGGCCGAGGCCAGGAGGAGCATGAGGGGGGACGCGAGAAGCACTGCACGCACGGACAACCTCCTTCGTGTGTGACCGGGGAACAACGCGGACCGGCCGTCCGGCGCAGTCCAACACGGCGGGTTGATGGGAGCGTACACTCAGTGTGCCGCGATGACCAAGTCGGACCGGTCCACCGCCTTTGTCGGCCTCCTCGCCCTTATCGTTGCCGATGAGGCCGAGGCGGTGCGGCTCGTGCGCGCGACGCCCGGGATCGCGCGCGGGCGCGTCGTCAACGAACGTCTGGTGGAGGACGTGCCGCACCAGTTGTACGCCGGAGACACGGCGCTTCACCTGGCGGCCGCTGCCCTCCGGCCGCTCGTCGTCAAGGCGCTGATCGACGCTGGAGCCGACCCGAACGCGGAGAATCGGCGCGGCGCCATCGCGCTGCACTACGCGTGCGATGCCCGGCCCAATGCCCCGACGTGGAATCCGTCGAAGCAGCGCTCGGTGATCGAGCTCCTCGTTGGCGCGGGCTCTGACATCGAGCACCAGGACAAGGCTGGCGCGGCGCCGCTGCATCGCGCCATCCGCGCGCGAGGTGTAGAAGCTGTCCGCTGCCTCCTCGAGCGAGGCGCTCGTGTGACCGCGACGCATGGCAGGCGCCGCACGACCACGCTCTCCCTTGCCGCACGTTCGACTGGGGCGAGTGGCACGAAGGGGGCGCACGCTGAGCAGCAAGCCATCCTGGAGCTACTGCTCCGATATGGCGCCGATCCTCATGACATGAAGCAGGGCTCCTCGCGGAGTTGACCTCAACCTCCGGATATGGCCGAACACGCGGCGACCTTGACAGCAAATCGACGTTTCGCCAACGTCTTGAACAATCTCCGAAGTAGTATCTTCTTGCTGGAGCGACCCGATGAATAGTTCGATGGAACAGACCGCGCGCAGTTTTTTTGAGGCTTGTGAGGGCGGAGAGGGCTGGCAAGGGTGCTCGCGGTACTGCAAGCCAGATGCGTCCTTCGCGGCGCAGGCCGAAGCCTTGGCCGACGTCACGACGCTCCAAGCCTACACGGATTGGATGAAGGGGCTCTATACGCTCATGCCGGATGCGGGCTACGACCTCAAGTCTTGGGGCGTCGACGCCGAACGCAACAACGTTTGCGGCTATGCAGTCTTCTTTGGGACGCATACCGGCGAAGGCGGCCCCTGCCCGCCGACGGGGAAGAGCGTCCGTTCCGATTACGTGTACGTGATGTCCTTCGAGGACGGCAAGATCGCTCACCTGACGAAGATCTGGAATTCTGGGTATGCGTTGAGGGAGATTGGGTGGCTGTAGCGGCGCCGGACGATGGGCGGAGTCCTATTCAGCGTGAGGGCTATCGAGCCGCTTCGACAAGTAGATTAGCTGGGCACTCCCATCCGCCAATGGAAGCCGGATCGTCGCATGCCGCATTGCTGCTGCCATCGCCGATGGTCGGCGGCGCGAGCCGCGCTCTCATCGAGCCCGCACGACCCAACGGTACATGCTGGCGCCTGTATCGATCGTGCGGCCGCCGGAACGGGTGGCGGTACGAGGAGAGCTCACGCACCACCAGCTAGGACGAGGCGCCCGACCTGTTGCGGGTGAACGAGGGGACATCGCCAAAGGTGTCCCCGTCTTGCTGCGGGCCGGCAAGCTGCGATTCGTTGAGACGGTTGCCGACGTCTTGAACGACTTCGCCATGAACGGCCGGAAGACGCACGACCAACGAAGCGCCGGATCGATCTGCACCTGACCTCGGTATTCCGCGGGCGCTGGATGGGGGACATCAGGACCGCCGACCTCCGGGCCTTACGAAGGCGCGCCTCGGGGGTGTCCAGTGACTACTGTTTGTCCAAATCGATAACCTCTCGACGCGCGGGCACAGAGACCGAGTCACGACGGTCAGCCCGATCCGGACGAGTAGCGCAAGTGCTTGATTCGAAATAGTGCCGGAGGTGGGAATCGAACCCACACGACCCGAAGGTCACGGGATTTTGAGTCCCGCGCGTCTGCCAGTTTCACCACTCCGGCGCACGAGGAGGGTCCGTCCAGTATACGGCACCCATCGCTGAACGAATGCGAGCGGCGGCAGGCCCGGTTCTTGCCCCGGCCAGAACCACAGCGTCATGGCCACGTCCAGTTGTCGGGCATCCTGCAGCACCGTCCGAGCCGGCAAGTGCTCGCCGGGCAAGCGCTTGCGCGCGACCGCCGGCCGCGTGCCGCCCGCGGTGGCGATGACAGTTTTGGCGCCGGCGTGACGATTGTGAACCAGGCCGGCGCCGGGCCGGGCGCCCGCGCGCTGCGCGGCCCAGGCGAGGAAACACTGCTGCTGTTCGCGCGCGCCGTGCAGCAGCTCCACACCTATCCACCTGCCAGCCCGCTGTGCCGCCAGGCCATCGCGGCCTGGCATCGTCTGCTCAGCGGGTCTGCGCAGCGGGAACCGCTCGACTTCAGGGTCGCGCCGGCGGAGCTGACCATCGACGAAGTGGCGGTCGGCCGGGGAACGGTGATCGAGACCGAGCTGGCCCGCCGGCTCCACGCCGCGGGTATCGCGCAGGTCACGATCGAGCGCCACGCGTCTCCGCGCGAGCTCACGCACCTCTGCCTCGACCTGCTGTCCTGCAGCGATCGCCGACACCAGCACCTGGATCTGATTGAGCTGCTCGCCGAGCACGGTGTCTCGCGCATCACCCTGCGGCCGGCCTACCGGCCTGAAGTGATGCCGGTCGATCCCCCCTCGCAACCCCTCGCCGCACTGGTCGACGAGCAGCGCGCCCGGCGTGAGGCGATGTTCGCCAGCGGCGGTCCGATCAATCACCTGTATCCGCCCGACAAGGGCTGGGTGCGCCTCGATCCCTCGACGCGCTTTGCCTCGGTGTCGCTGGTCGATCTCGCCCTGCTGGTCGACAACCCCGCCTCGCTCGCTGCGATGCTGCTGAGGCTGACCGACGATCAGGACTCGGCCACTTCGCCGCACGATGCGCTGTCGCAGAAGTTCAGCGATGTCGCGACGCTCTTTGCCGCGCTCGATCCGAGCGTGGCGCGGGTCATGTTCTCGCGCCTCGCGCACGCCGTGCTCGATCTGGACCCGGGCCGGCGCCAGAACCTGCTGCGGCGCACGATCCTTCCGGGCCTCCTCGACGGCCGGATGGAGGGAGAAGTCCTGCGCGACTTCCCGAATCTCGATCTGGCCGATTCGCTGTGCCTCCTGCTCGACCTCGAGACAGCGGCGCCGGAGGTCGTGACGACCGCGCTGGCCAAGCTGGATCTGTCGCCCGAGCGCCACAACGCGGTGCTGCCGCTCATCCGCGAGCGGCTGCAGACCCGCGCCGGCCACGCCCGCGAAACCAGCCTGGATGCTCACGCCCGCAAGCTGACGGCGATTGACGGGGCGCAGTCGCGCAGCTACGCGGAATTCGCCGCCTTCGATCTCGCGCTCGACGAGCACGCCCTCGATGCCCTGATCCGCATCCGCGACGCCATCGTCAGCACGGATGTGGCCAGCGACCAGATCGCCTGCCTGTGGAACCTGGTCCGGCTCGAGGCCAACCCGGATCTCGCCGCCCGGTTCATGACCCGAGCGGTCGCGGCGATCGATCGGCTCGACGCCGAGGGACGCTGGGCCCATTTCGGCTACTGGATCGGCCGCTTCGCCGACCTTGGCGCGGCTCTTCGCCCGACCCGGCCGGACGTGAGCGACGTGATCGTGCCGCGGATGGCGGAGTTCAACTCCGTAGCGCGCGCCGCGCGGCTCATCGAGCTTGCGGCGCGCGGCGACGAGGGGCGCGCCGCCGCCGGCGCGATCATCACCGCCCTCGGCCCGGCGATCGGACCGCCGCTGGCCATCGCCTCCACGACCCGCGGCGCCGACGGCCGCGAGGTGATGAGCCGCTCCGGCCAGCAGCTGCTCGGTGAGCACGCGCCGCTGCTCGCGCCTGCCGTCGCCGAGGCGCTCCACACCGCCGCGCCTTCGGTAGCACGGGCGCTGATCCGGATGCTCAGCGTCGCGGGTGCCGGCTACGAACCGATGGTCGCGACCCAGCTTCGCAGTGCGGACGAACAGACCGGGCGCGAAGCGCTCCGGTGTCTGGCGCGGATCGGCACGGCTCGCGCCGCCGCGCTGGTCCGCGGCGCCGTCGATCCGGCGACCACCTGGCTCTCCGGTGCGGCCGTCGATACCTTGTGGCAGTTCCCGCCGGCGGTGGCGCGCAAGCAAGTGCTGGAACTCCTCTCGCACCGGATGTTCGTGCTGCAGCACCCGGCGCTCGCGGCCAGGCTGCTCGATCGCGCGGCGCAGCTCGGGCCGGACGGCCTGCCGCCGGTGCTGGCGACGCTGGTGCCACTGCGCTACCGCGTCTGGAGCCCGGCGCTTGCCCGTGTGGGCCGGCGCGCGCACGCGCTGCTCCGCTCCTGATCGCCATGGCCACTCGCCCACTGCCCTCGATGCCGCTTCTCTCGCCCACCGATCCGCTGGCGTTGCTCAAGAGCCTCGTCAGCCTGCGGCGGCTCACCGGCATGTATCCGCCGGGCCATCCGGCGATCGAGCAGAAGCTCGGCGAGATCGACGGCGCGGTACAGAGCCACTTGCGCGACGCGTCGCACCTGCGGCTCGACGTGATCCACGGGATGGCCCATCTCGACGGGGTCTCCTACCGCAACGAAAGCGACACCCAGGCGCAGATCCTCACCGAGCTGACCGATCTCGGGATCGACAGCATCCACATTGCTCCCGGCGTGTCGCGGCAGGAGCTGCACGCGCTGGCCGAGTTCCTGTGGGCTCTCCGGGAGGTCCCGTCGGGCGAAGCGGTTGATTCGCTGCTCGCGCAGCGCGGTGTCCACCACGTCAGCCTGGGGCGCCTGGTGCCGCTCGACACGCGGTGGCACGCGGCGCTCTATCCCGACGCTCCCGAAGGGCCGATGGATCCGGACTACGCCGAGTCGCTCGCGCTCACGGAGCGCACGTTCGACGATGTGTCGGGCGGACGGGGGATGAACGTGGTCACCGTCCGCGACATCGTGCAGCTGCTGGTGCGGAAGGTGGCCGGCAGCAGCGCGGCCCTCGGACAAATTCTGTCCGTCAAGCTGTACGAGAACCTGACCTACTGCCACTCGGTGAACGTGGCCACGCTGAGCCTCTTGATCGGCAAGCAGCTCGGGTTTCGCGATGGGGCGATCGCCGCCCTTGGCGAAGCCGCGCTGCTCCACGACATCGGCAAGACCCGCATCTCGCTCGACGTGCTGCGCAAGCCATGCGCGCTCGATCGCCGCGAGCGGGCGATTATGGAGTCCCACACCACGCTTGGCGCGGAGATCCTCGTCGAAGTCGACGGGTTGCGGCCGCTGACCCCCACCGTCGCGCTCGAGCACCATCGCGGCGTGGACGGCGCCGGCTACCCCGATCTCGGCGAGCACGCCATACCGCACTTTCTGAGCCAGATCGTGTCGGTCGCCGACATCTATGAGGCGATCACCGGGGCCCGCTCGTATCAGGCGCCCGGCACACCCGAGCAGGCGTGCCTCATCCTGGCCCGGCTCGCCGGCACGAAGCTGAATACCGCGCTGGTGAAGGCCTTCGTCAACGCGATCAGCTTCTTTCCGCTCGGCTCGCTGGTCAGGACCGACCGGGGCGAGCTCGGCGTCGTGATCCGCACGACTCAGGGTGAGCCGCTGCATCCGGTGATCGCGCTCCTGTCCGCCGACTACGAGCGTCTGCCAGGCGACGTCGATACGAGTGCCCGCGATCACACGGGGGCGTACCTCCGCCACATCATCGAGACGGTCACGCCAGTCCGGCCGCTCGATTTGAACGAGCTCTTCGCTGCCTGACTGTGCGATTGCCGCAAGTGACCCACAGGATTTCCACGACACGCGCTGAACGCTGACTTCGATCGACGGCGCTCCGTACGCTATCAGCGTGGCGAGGGCTTCGACTAGGATCACGACGTGTCGATCGTCGCGCATCTTCGTCAAACGCTCTTTTCGAGCTGGCTCAACGTGCTGCTCGTGGCCGCGCCAATCAGCTGGTGGCTGGACTCCCAGTCGGCGGCGCCGACCTGGATCTTCGTGGCCTCGGCGGTCTCGCTGATCCCCGCGGCCGGGCTGATCGGTACCGCCACCGAACATCTCGCGGAACGGGCCGGGCCGACACTCGGCGGGTTCCTCAACGCGACGTTCGGCAATGCCGCCGAGCTGATCATCGCGATCGCCGCCCTGCGCGCGCACCACACCGCGGTCGTCAAGGCCTCGATCACCGGCAGCATCATCGGCAACCTGCTCCTGGTGTTCGGCCTGTCCTGCGTGGTCGGCGGGTTCAGCCACGGCTCGCAGAAGTTCAACCGCACGTCGGCCGGCACCGCGACGGTCATGCTGTTTCTCGCCACGGTCGCCCTGGTGATGCCGGCGGTCGTCGATCTGGTGAGCTTCGGCTCGCTACAGGCGCATCCCGAGGAAATCGATCGTCTCAGCTTCTGGACCTCGATCGTCCTGCTGGTCGTTTACGTCGCCGGACTGATCTTCAGCTTTCGCAACAATCGCGACCCGCTCCGCGGCGGCCATCGGCCGTCGAAGGGATCGCACGTCAGCATTGGCGCGGCGCTGACGGTGCTGGCAATCGGCACGCTGCTGACGACGGTGCAGGCCGAGGTCCTCGTGGTCGCGCTCGAACCGGCGCTCAAGGCACTCGGCATGTCCGAGCTCTTCGCCGGCGTCATCGTCGTGGCACTGGTCGGCAACGCCGCGGAGCATTACAGCGCAGTCAGCGCCGCGCGGCGGAACGAGATGACGTTGGCGCTGGAGATCTCCGTCGGCAGCAGCGCCCAGATCGCCTTGATGGTCGCGCCGCTGCTGATCCTGCTGTCGTTTGCGTTCGGGCATCCGATGTCGCTGGTCTTCAACGCCTTCGAAATCACGGCCATCGGCCTCTCCGTGCTGGCGATCGCGATGGTCTCGCACGACGGCGAAAGCAACTGGCTGGAGGGGCTGCAGCTCCTCGCCGTCTACGTCATCCTCGCGCTCGCATTCTTCCTGATACCCGGCTGAGCCGGATACGCTACGCCGGCGGTCAGTGTTGATGAGAGAGGCACAGCCTCAACCATCTTCGAGCACATTCTGCACGACTCAGCCCGACCGTCACCAGCAAGGAACTTTCTTCCTTATAGAAGGCCCTGCAGCGTCCCCCGCAGAGGCCAGCTGGCACCGCGCTTGCTGAATCGGTGGCCAGTGAGATTGAAAAGCATCAGAAGGGGGCGAAGATGAAACGTTGGACTTCTACTTGGGCGGCGCTTCTGGTCGCGGGTTTCCTCGCGGTCCCGGCAGCTGCGCAGACGCCACAGACGACTGCCGCGCCGACGACGAGCGCCGCACCGAGCCAGAGCACGGCCGCGCAGGGTACGCCGCAGGAGCACCTGCAGAAGGCCGATGCCGCGGTGAACAGCATCCCGGCCGGTGCCGTGAGTGGCCCGGCGAAAGCGCAGATTGCCGAGCTGAAGCGCCACATGAGCACGCTGCAGAAGATGGTCGGCAGCGAAGCGACCGCGGGCGCGAGCAGCACGAAGTGGGCGAGCGAAGCAGCAGCCGCCGACAAGGTGTTCGGTGAGCTGTTAACGGATTCGGCAGCAACGGGAACGGGCGGCGCGACCACCGCGACCGAGGCGCGACCCACCGGGACGTCGGGAACGAGCGCCTCGAAGGCGACAGCGGCCGTGAGCCTGGATGCCGAAACCAAGGCCAAGCTGACGGCGGCACGCGCCGACCTGATGGCGTTCGCCTCCGCGATGAGCGGATCGGCGGCGGCCCCGGCCGCGTCGGCCAGCCCGTCGTCCTCATCGGCGACGAGCAGCACAGCGACTCCGTCCAGCGCCGCGACCACCTCGAGCGCTGCCGCGCCATCCAGCACGGCGACCGCGAGCGCTTCGCCGGCCGCGCCGACGTCCTCGTCGGCGTCAACGGCTGCACAGCCGTCTGAGCCGACCTCCTCGCCGGCCAGCCAGCCAGCCTCGACTCAGTCGCCGAGCAGCCAGACTGCTCCGGCATCGCCGACCGCGCAAGCGCCGGCCGAGCCGAGTTCGCCGACGCAGCCGCCCGCCAGCGCGTCACCTGCGCAGCCCTCGACCAGCGCCGCACCGGCCGCGCAGGATCCGAATGCGGCGAAGGCCGACGCCGACGCGGCCAAGGCGGCGCTCACCGCGGCGCGCGACTCGCTCAGCCAGATGACGCAGCTGCCGGCCGCCCAGCAGCTCTCGGGTGAGAATCGCACGCAGGTTACCCAGCTCATTGCCAACTTCAACGAGCTGATCACGACGAACTCCGAATGGAAGGCGTCGTACGCCAAGGTCGAGGCGAATCTCAATGCGCTCATCGGCAGCGGCGACGCGACTGACGAGCCGAAGGCCGCACCTCCTGCAGCAACCGCAGAGGCCGCAGGCACGGCGGGCACGGCAGGCACGGCAGGCACGGCAGGAACCGCCGGTGCGACCGGCACGTCCGGTAGCGTCGGGACGTCCGGAACGGCGGCGGCCTCGATCGATCCGCAGGTGAAGGCGAAGCTCACGGAGTTCCGTGCGCACCTGAAGGACTTCGAGAAGGCCGCCGGCGGCGGCGCTTCCAAGTAAGCGCCCGCCACGCTCGTCACGATCGGTACAGAGCGAGAGCCGGGATGGTCCCGGCTCTCGCTTTTTTTGTGTCGAATCGGTCTGTTATGCTCCGCCACACCGTCGAGGACCGACCGACGCGACCCGATTCGCGGGCGCCACTGCCCTGCTCGTCATCATCTGCTTCCTGCCGCGCGCGGCGCGGGTCCGGCCAGCGAAACAGCGCTGAAGAACGCCGCGCTCGCCTGGGATCGCGGTGACTACGTCGCCGCGCTGACCACATATATCAGAAGCTGCTCACGTCGCCTGACGCCCACAGCCTCCTGGGACCAATCGCACTGCACGGCGAGCTGTATCGGACGACCGAGCTCACGGTCGACGGCACCGCGCCGCAATTCGCACCGAGTGGGCAGTACGCCACCCATGAGACAGGCACGGGAGGGACGCGCGTTACCCATGTGGTGTCGCTCGCGAACCGGTCGAATGAAGCCGCCCTGGCGGTGCGCCCGGTTGCGGATCTCGCCGGCTATGGTGCCGTCTTCTCACCAGACAGCGCGACGGTCGCCTATCTCAAAATTACACCGTCGCCGGAGCTCAACGCGGCGGCCGCCGTTGTCGGTCGCGCACCAGCTGCGGAGCGTGCGCTGCGCCGCGCGATGCTCAACAATCGGCTCGCGGCCACGTCGACGATCGCGCTGCGCGACCTGGCGAGCGGACGCGAGACGGCGATCGCCGTCGAGAACCTGGCGAAAGCGTCGTTGGTGATGGGGCCTGGCGGAGCCGTGTTCTTCTCGGGAGCCGAGGCTGCCGCAGGCGCGCCGCAGCAGATCTACCGCGCCAGCGATGCGCGTGCCGCGAGCGCGATCACGTCAGGCGCGGGCGACAAGACACCGGTCTTGGTGAACGCCAGCTAGCTGCCGCCGCGTCCACGGCCAGCCCCGCAAGCACCGGCGCCGCCCGCGCGACCACCACCTACCACCATCCGTGTCGGGAGAAGCAGCGCGTCACGGCAAACGTGGTCGCCACCCTGAAGGGCACGGTGAACTAACGTCCGGGCGCGCTCTGCGCGCAGCCGCGCGTGCCGCCGCCGTAGGATTCGACGACGAAGGCCATCTTGACCGGCGTCATGCGCGCGACTTCATACCATTCGTCGTTGAAGCTGGAGAACTGATAGATCCAATAGAGCTGGCCACCGACGTGAACTCGCCCGAACGGCAACATGTACTTCACGCCGTTGCGATCGCAGTAGGTCACGCGGGCGGTGATTTGCCAGCGGCTCTTTTTCGGATCGACCGTGTTGGTGTGCACCCAGCCGGTGAACACCGTCTCCAGCCCGCAGCCCGCGTCTCCCGGCACGAGACCGGGGCCGTAGACGCGCGCGGCCTCGATGTACGAGGCGATCCAGCCCGGCTCGTCCATCGGCGCGCGGTACCACGCCTCGATCACCACCGGGCGCGCGTGCCGTGCCGCGCCGTTCACAGGGTGGACCCACTGCTCGGCGCCGTGGATGGTCGCCAGGGTCTGGTCTTCGGCCTTGTCGAACGCCGGCATCAGGCTCTGGGCGAGTGCCAGGGTGTCGGGCGCCGCGGGACTGATGCTGTCGATCGGCAGCAGTTCCATGCCGGCCGGCAGCACCAGGCCGTCCTTCGGATACGGGCTGGGTGGCGGCAGGGGAATCGGCTCGGCTGATCGGTAGTCGGTGACCATCCCAATCCGGGTCTGGCAGAACGACCGATACACGCGTGGGGCGCGCATCGTGACCGGGCGTATCACGCCGCCGGGCAGGTGCACGGTCAGCGGACCGGGCGGGTCGCCGCCCCACCAATCCTCGGGCACGCTGTCGACATCGACCGGCAGTTCCACGAGACGCGTGCTGGCAGGCCACGGCGTGGACCAGCGCGTCCCTTTGAACGACGCGAACGGGACCATCAGGCCGTCACGCCGCATCACCGCCACGACGCCGCGAGCCGGCGCCGAGGTTGACACCGGCGCGGAGGCCGTCTGTGGCGGAGAGGGATCAGTCGCCTGCGACCCGCCTCGCCGCGCGGACACGGAGATGGAGAGACTCAACGCGCACACCGCCGCCGCGATGCCCACTCGTAACGCTGTCACGGGGCGATGGGAGTCCGGCATTGTCTCAGAATCGCCGCCGGTCCGACCGGCAGCAATACGCGCAGGATCTTAACGGCTGGACTCACGCGCAGCAACCGCGCGAGATCAGCCCGCGCTGTCGAGCACCTTGCGCACCGTGCCAAGAAGCTCATACCTGGAGAACGGCTTGGCAAGAAAGTGCTCAGTACTCGCCAGGCCACTGGCGCGTCCGGGGTAGCCTGAAACGCAGAGCACCCGTAACTCCGGGTCGCGGCCGCGCAGCGCGCGAACGAGGGATTCCCCGTCCATCTCGGGCATGCGAAGATCCGTGATCAGCAGATCGATCGCCTCTGCGTGGGCCTCGAACAGCTCCATGCCCTGAAGCCCGTCGGCCGCTTCGAGCACGCGATAGCCGGCACGCGTCAGCGACGTCGCCACCAGGCGGCGGACGGCCGGTTCATCCTCGACCAGCAGGATCGTTGCGGACGGGAGATCGCCGGGCGTGGTCATGCTCCTCCCCAGTGCCGCTCGTGCAACTTCACGGCCACGCCGATCTGACTGAACGCTGCAGAGCGAGCTCCGCCTCGGCCATGACGCCGCAGGCTCGTGTTGTGCGGTTTATCTCAACTTGTGCGCGATGTGGATTCCGCGGCGGCAGCAGCCTGGCTTTCGCGGCGAAGGCCCGCCGCACGCTCGATCCGGCGCTCGACCGTCCAGCAGATCAGGGCCCACACCATGCCGGCCAGCCACCCGGCGAGGACATCGGTGGGGTAATGGACACCGAGGAAGACGCGGCTCGCGCCGACCAGCAACGACACGCCCATCGCGACCGCCATGCAGTAGAACTTCGCGACGCGACGCTCGGCGACCCGCATGGTGAGGGCCCCGAGGGTCAGGTAGACCGCCGCCGACGTCATCGCGTGGCCGCTCGGGAAGCTGAGCGACATCACGTCGCGGAGGTGCGGCACCACTTCCGGCCGGGGACGCTGGAACAGATCCTTGAGAACGCTGTTCGCGACCCATCCGCCGGTGGTCGCGACGAATACGAACGCCGCCGTGCGCGCCATCCGCTGGAGCAGCAGGAAGCCGCAGATCGCGAGCGTCACCAGCCCCAGGACCGTCGGGCTGCCGAGAGCGGTGATGTCGAGCGCGCCGGCGCGCAGCCAGGCAGGACCGATCGGGGTTGAGGGATCGTCGGCGCGGCGCAGCGACCACAGCACGCGGGCGTCGAACGACTGCGTATCGCCGTCGATCACCTTCGCGGCGAGCACGAAGAACGCGACGACCAGCAGCAGCGCCGCCACCCCGCCGAGCAGGATGGCGAGCTCGCGGCGGTCCCGGCGTGCCCATCGGGGCAGCCACCCGTCGCTCCCGGCCCGCCCCGGAGTCATGCGCGCCTACTTCTTCCGGACCGGCACCGGCTCCGGTTTGGGCACGAGCTTGATTTGCCCGCTCGCTTCGCGCGCGTGCAGCACGGCCATCACGTCGGCCAGCGGCACGGGCTCGAACTCGCCGGACAGGAAGTCACGAATTTCGAGCGCGGTCTTCTTCTTCCCGAGCAGGATCGTGAGCTCCGCGTTCATGTGCTGCGGCAGGGTCGGTCCGGCCTGCCCACGCCCACCCCCGCCACGGCCACCGCCGTCCGCTGCCGCGCCGCGGCCGCCCGCCGCCGCTCCCGGCGCCACGGGAGCGACCGCTGGTCCGCCGGCGCCGGGCCCGCCACGGCCGCTGCCGCCACACCCCGAGAAGGTCGGCGCGTTCACGCATTCGACGATCAGGTTGCTGGCATCCTTCTCCTCGGGGCTCATGGGCGGATCGAGCACCGGCGTGGTGTTCAGCCGCTGCGCGTGAAGAAGGTACGCGGCGCGCACCTCCTCCGTGAGCGACATCGTCTTTCGATCGATCGCGGACTCGATGGCGGCCAGCGGCTTCACGGCCGCGGCCGGATCCGCGTAGAGCACCGCCGACGATCGGATGACGGCCTTCTCCACTTCCGCCTGATGACGGATCGTGACCTTGGCATCCTTCCACGCCGCCAGCAGCGCGTCCGGCGTCGTCGCGTCGGCGAGATAGCTGACCGCCTTCCGCTCGGAATCCCCGATCCGCTCGCTGCCGCGTCCGAGATTCTCGCTGGTGACGCGGCCGGCCATCTGATCACCGCCCGTGGCGATCACGGCCAGGGCACCGGTGCCGACGACGGCGGCGCGCTTGTATTGAGTGGGGTCCTGCTTGTCGGGTGTGTCTCCGGACGAGTGGTACCACATGTCCGGCCAGGTAATGAACATCACCGCCGGAATCCCGTGCTGCATGTAGGTCACGTGATCGCTCGAGCCGTAGTGCTTGTCGATCTTGATGTAGAAGGCGTCCTGGCTGCCGGTGGGCGCGCTGATGTCGACGCTCGGGACGTAGCCGTTGGCGCGATAGCGGACGCGCTCGCGGGTGAGCTCGGAGACGTACTCCATCATGCTCTGGCCGATGTCGTTGATGTAGGACGGAAAGGTATCCGGCGTGCGCTGCATGATCCAGTAGCTGCGGCTCAGGCTCAGACGGAGGCCTTCCATGTCGAAATTGAGGTCGCCGATGATTACCTTCTCCTTTTCAGGATGGGCGTTCAGCCAGGCGTTGGTGCCGCTGATCTCGGGCACCCACTGGAAGTTGATCGTGCGCTTCGGCTTCGGCAGCTTGCCCTCGGCGATCAGCTTCAGATACGTCCGGCCGATTTCGAGCGTGAGGGCGCAGCCGGAGTTGTCGTCGTTGGCGCCCTGCTTGATGTAGCCCTCGTAGAGGTGACCGGAGATGGCGACTTCCTGGGTCGTGCTGCCGTCGCCGGGGATCTCGGCGTGGACCATCTCCATCTTGCCTGGCAGCATCTCGGCTTTCACGATCGAGCGGATGGTGATCTTCTGGCCTCGGCCGAGGCGCAACGCGAGATCGCGGCCGACGCGAGGCTCGACTGCCCAGCCGAACGTCGGCGTCGTGGCGCCCGTCGGTGGATTGAAGCGCGTATCGGGAATTTGATCGGTGTAGTCGTTGGGGCGGAGCGCGGTGTAGCCGATGATCCCGACCGCCCCCTTCTGCTGGGCCGCCGCGAATCCGTTCAAGCCGCTCGAGCTGAGCACCACTTTGCCGGTGAGATCCTTACCCTCGAGGTCCTCCGGACGGCCCGCTCCGACGTCGACCAGGTCGCCCGAGACGTCACCGCTCGGCGTCCCCTGGCCGAGCGCAAGCGCCACATCGTGGATGTCGTACAGCTTCCGGCTTTCGGGACTGGTGGTCCACAGCTCGCCGACCGAGGCCTGGTAGATTTGTCCGGGCTGCGGAAACGTCTCGACCCGAACGTTGCTGTAGCCGTACTCCTTCGCGAAGCGGGCCATCACCTCGCTCTCGCGCAGGTTGCCGGCATATTCGCTGACCGGCCGGACCCGCTGATACGGCACCAGTTCGAGCACGTGGTGCATCGCCCGCTCGCCCGAGGCCTCGTTGATGATCGCGCGCATCTGCTCCGACGTGAGCAGGGTCCGATCCTCTCGCTCCTGCGCCGGCACACTCGATATCGCCCACACACACACGGCGGCACACACGCCGGCGGTCCGTACTCTCATCGACTCTCCTCTGCGAACCTTGAACCTTGAACCTTGAACCGAGCGTCACCCAAGACTCCTGACCATGAGCACCGGCACCGTGACCCGATGCCGGACCCGGTCGGCGGTGCTGCCGCGCAGCAGGTCGTTCAGGAAACGATGGCCGTGCGTCGACATCGCGATCAGATCGACTTGCTCCTCCTGCGCCACCTTGATCAGCTCGGTGGCCGGATCGCCCAGCGCCAGCCGGCCGCGGGCATCGACGCCGCGCGCGGTGAAGTGCTGGCAGAGCTCCTCGAGATACGCGCGATCGTCCTTGATCTCCTCCGATTCGCGCAGCTTGAGATCGTCGAAGTGCCGGGCCGCCCACCCGTCGGCGACGTGCACCAGGAGCAGGCGGGCGCGGGTCAATCCGGCGAGCTGCTCGATGTGCGTGAGGACCGCCTGGTCGGCCGACGAGTGTTCGATCGCGACGAGGATGTGGTTGTACATGGGTCTCACGCGAACGTCTGCCACAACAGCCAGACGTTCAGGATGGCAATCAGGAAGGCGACCGGCCAGGCCAGCGCGACCATCCACCGCGGCGCGACCAGGTCCCCCATCTTGCGGCGATCGGCGGTGAACTGCACCAGCGGGAAGACCGCGAACGGCAGCTGCAGGCTGAGGACGACCTGACTGAGGATCAGCAGCGCACCGGTGCCCCGCTCGCCATAGAAGTACACGGTCAGCAGTGCCGGGATGATCGCAATCAGCCGGGTGATCAACCGCCGCAGCCACGGCCGCAGCCGGATGTTGAGGAATCCTTCCATCACGATCTGCCCGGCCAGGGTGCCGGTCAGGGTGGAGTTCTGCCCGGAGAAGAGCAGGGCCAGCGCGAACAGCGTGCTGGCCAGCGACGTCCCGAGCAGCGGCGCGAGCAGCAGGTAGGCGTCGGAGATGTCGGCGACGCCTTCGTGACCGGACCCGTGGAAGGTCGCCGCGGCCATGACCAAGATCGCGCCGTTGAGGAACAGCGCCGACATCAGCGCTACCGTCGAATCGATCGTCGCGAAGCGAACGGCCTGCCGGCGGCTGGAGGTCGAGTCGCCGTATTTCCGCGTCTGGATGATCGACGAGTGCAAGTACAGGTTGTGCGGCATCACCGTCGCGCCGAGGATCCCGACCGCGATGTAGAGCATGTCGGGGTTGGACACGATCTCCGGCGACGGGATCAGGCCGCGCAGCACGCCGCCGAGATCCGGCCGGGCGAGGGCCAATTCGACCGCGAACGACCCGGCGATCCCCAGGATCAGCAGGACCACCAGGACCTCGACGTAGCGGAACTGGAATTGTTGCAGGTACAGGACCACCAGCACGTCGAGGGCGGTCACACAGACACCCCACATCAGCGGCAGCCCGAACAGCAGCTGCAGGGCGATCGCCGAGCCGATCACTTCGGCGAGATCGCAGGCCGCGATGGCCAGCTCGCAGAGCAGCCACAGCACGATCGTGGTGGGGCGGGAGTAGTGGTCCCGGCAGGCCTGCGCGAGATCCCGGCCGCTGGCGATGCCGAGCCGCAGCGCCAGCGCCTGCAGCAGGATCGCCATCAGGTTCGAGACCATGATCACGCTGAGCAGCGTGTAGCCGTAGCGCGATCCGCCGGCCAGGTCCGTGGCCCAGTTGCCCGGATCCATGTACCCGACGGCGACGAGGTAGCCCGGACCGGCGAAGGCGAACAGCTTCCGCCAGAAGCTGCCGCCATCCGGCACCGGAATGGTGCCATGCGCCTCGGGAAGACTGACGGTGGTGGAAGCCTGCCGCCATCCGTCCAGCCCCGCGTAGGGATCGCTGGCGCCGGCCGGCGGCAAGGGCGAGGCGCCCGGAGAGTCGTCCATGCGCTGTCTACGTTACACGAGCCGAAAGCTTTTTACTCAATCAGTAATGACGGATCCGTGCGCGCGCCGCGGGTCCACGTTTTCCTGACGAAAGGCGTCACGCCGCGGGGCACGGCGCTTGCCATACGAGCGGGTCATCCGCATGACACGCTCACGCCGCCCCGCTCAGGCCGCCGCACCACTCGTCGTGTCCTTCGTCGTGCTGCTGTACGCCGTCGCCGCGGCCGCACAAGCACCGGCAGCACCGCCCGCGACCACGGCCGCCACGACCGAGCCTGACGTGCCCGACGTCAGCACGCCGCCGGAACCACCCGCCGAGCTGAACCTGATCAACCTGCCGACGACGACCTCGTTGAACCGGCATCAGAGCTACTTCCGCTTGACGCACCGGTTCGCGCGCGATCTGCGGCGCGGCGACTTCAGCTCGCTGGCGGAGGACTTCTTCAGCCTCGACAACGGCGCGGTCATCGGCCTCGAGTACCGATTCGGCATCACCAGCCACCTCCAGGCCGGCGTCCACCGCACCACCCTCAGCAAGACGATTCAGTTCACGGGCCGCTACGATGCCCTGGCGCAAGGCGGCGCCTCGCCGGTCGGCCTCTCCATCACCGGCTCGATCGAAGGCCTGGCGAACTTTCACCAGAACTATCAGCCGGGGTTCGCGGTGACGGTCTCGCGCAGCGTGGGCAGCTGGCTCAATCTCTATACGACGCCGGCGTTCGTCGCCCACACCCGCGCCGCCGACACGCTGGCCGGGCACGAGGGGCACGATCATAGCGATATCGTGGGAGACGTCGACGATCACGACAGTCACGACGGCACGACCTTCATCGGCGTCGGAGCCCGCGTCCGGATCCGGCCGACGGCGTTCGTCGCCGGCGAGTACTCGCCGCGTGTCGCGGGCCACGATCCCGGGCGCGGCACGTGGGGAGTGGCGATCGAGAAGCAGACCGCGGGTCACACGTTGCAGCTGAATTTCACGAACTCGTTCGGGACCACGCTCGGGGAAATCGCCCGGGGCGGCAGCCCGCACGACGTGTATCTCGGCTTCAACCTGATTCGGCGGTTCTGATTGCGTGCAGTCCGTTGAGCGTGGGTGCGCGGGACGGCTGCTGACGGTCATCGGAGCGGCGGGGCAAAGGGAGGACTCGCCGCCTCGGCACCGGCCGTCGTCTTGCGCACCCGTCGGCGTGTGGAAACCCAGGGACCTCAGAGGAGACACGATGAAGCGATGGGCAGCGATTGGAGCAGCACTACTGATGGCGACGGCGTGCGGGAGCGACAGCCCGACGACGCCAAGCAATACCGGACCGATCACCTTCACGGCCAACCTCAATGCCGCCAACGAGGTGCCGCCGATTACCAACGCCGAGGCCAACGCCCGCGGCACGGTCACGATCACGTTCAACGTCCCTCGTGACGCCAGCGGCGCGGTCACCGGCGCGGGAACGGTCACCTTCGTGGCCCAGCTCGCCAGCTTCCCGGCCGGCACGCCGGCGATCCTGGCCCACATTCACACCGGCGCGGCGGGGATTGCCGGGCCCGTGCTGATCAACACCAACCTCTCGGCTGCCAGCCCGATTGTCATGGACGCGAACGGCAGCGGCAACCTGAACATCAGCAACATCCCGATCTCGCAGACGGACGCGACCAACATCGCGTCCAATCCGGCGGGGTACTACTTCAACGTCCACACGTCACTCAACCCGGGCGGCGCGGTCCGCGGACAGCTGGTCAAGCAGTAAGACGGTTCGAGGGTTCGAGGGTTCGAGGGTTCGAGGGGTTCGACGGTTCGAGGGTTCGGAGGTTCGACGGTTGGTTCAGCGGTGGGGCTGCGGACTGTGCGCCCCACCGCTCGCCATGTACGCCTGGTGTGAGTCTTACTTGATCGGACCGCTCGTTCCCTTCCCCATCCGCGGTCCCTTGTTGTCACGCGTCGGGAAATGATCCAGGTTGGCCAGATTCCAGCCAGTCTCGTAGACCAGCTGCGCGATGTGGGCCATCTTCGGGAACTCGATCTTGCTGACCTCGTCGGTGACGTAGTGGTAGTCCTTGTGCAGCCCGGTCGTGTAGAAGATGATCGGAATCCCCTTCGCCGCGTAGCTGTAATGGTCGCTGCGGGTGTAGATCGATTCGGGATCGGCCGGATCGTTGAGCTCGTAATCGAGCTTCAGGGGTGCCGGCAGCTTCTTGTTGGTGTCCTCGCTGACGTTGTGCAGCTCGGTGCTGATCCGATCCGAGCCGACCAGGTAGACCGTGTTCGCCTCGGACGGCTCATCGCAGCGGTTGCGGCCGATCATGTCGATGTTCAGCTGCGCCGAGACCTTGTCGAGCGGGACGACCGGATAATCGGCCATGTAGCGCGAGCCGTAGAGCCCCGACTCCTCGCCCGAGTGCCACACGAACATCAGTGAGCGCTTCGGCTTCGGCCCGAGCGCAAACGCCCGCGCCAGCGCCATCACCGACACCGTCCCGGAGCCGTCGTCATCCGCGCCGTTGTTGATCACGTCGCCCGGCCGGGGCGTGTCGCGGGTCTGGCCCGTGCAGCCGCCGGCGCCCGTCGCGCCGCCACCGCCACCGCCAGCCCCGCCCCGGCCCTCGGCAGGCGGGGTCACCGAGTAGCCGATGTGATCGTAGTGCGCCCCGAACAGCACGTAGGTGTCCTTGAGGCGTGAGTCGCTGCCCTCGATGATCCCGACCACGTTGCGCGTGAGGCGCGTGCTGACAACAGCGTAGTCGGCGTCCACGTTGACCGTGATCTTGACGTTCTTGAGGGTGAAGGGAGCGAGTGGCTCACGCTTGGCGGCGGCATCCTTGATCGCCGCGTACTTCACGTCCGATCCGCTGAAGAGGAACTCGAAGAACTCATCCTGCGCGGTGACGACCGGCGCGACCGGCTGGTCGTAGCGCTGCACGGTGATGAAGTCGCTGGAATCGGCAGCGCCGCCACGACCGCCGCCCGCACCCTGAGCGCGACCCGCGGGCTGCGCGGCGGCCGGTGCGGTAACGGTAGGTGCCCCAGTCGGCGCGGCGGCGCTCGGTGCTCCGGTCGGCGCGGCGGCAGGGGCCGGAGATCCCGCAGGCCCCGCTGGCGGCGCCGCATTACCGCCCCCCCGTCCAAAGCCGAATCCCGACGCCGGCGCGAACACCGCGAGGGCACCCTTGTCGGTGGCGAGACGGCTGCGCGCGGTCAGCAGGCGCCGCGACTCCGGACCGACAGTACTTGGCCCGTTGGAGCCGAGCCACACCACGATCTTCCCCTTCGGATCCGTCTTCGCATAGTCGTCGATGTTCGCGGACGGGATCTGGAGCCCATAGCCGACGAACTCGATCTGGTCGCCGGTGATCGTCTGCTTCGCGCCCATGTTCTTGGCGAAGGTGACCCCTTCCCCGTCCTTGAAGGTCTTCGACTGCCCGTTGACGTCGACCGTGACGCTGGCCCGGCTGGTGGTCTTCACGCCGACGACCTTGACCGTCTGGAAGTAGGTGCCGTTGTCAGCCGCCCGGCTTGACGCCCCACTCTTTCAAGTGATCGGCAATATAGGCCGCGGCCAGGCCCAGGCCCTCGGTGTAGATCTGGCGGCCCTGGAGGTCGTCGGACGCGATGTAGCCGAGCCACTCCTTGAGTTCGTCCGGCTGGATGGAATTGATGCCGCCCTTCGTCGCCGGTTGCGCGGCGAGCACCGTCGCCACGGTCAGGACGAGAGTCGGAATCAGGTAACGGCGTGAGCGCATGACAGGCAAATCCTCCAAAACCACTGCAGGCGGGAAAAATCCGATATACGTCGATACGCCCCGGCGGCCGGCTCCGCTTACTGCCGGAAGATGGCTTTGGGCATCTTCACGTGGACCCCGACTTTCCCGTCGACCAGCTGGGTGATCGCGACGTTGCCGGCGATGCTGGTGAGCTGATACGCGGCCTGGCGGTCGAGCCCGCGCGTCGCGATGAGGAAGTCGATCATCTCCTGAATGGCTGTCCGCGTGGCCTGCGCGAGGTCGAGGTCCGTGGCCATAGTGATGTAGTCGGTGGCCGACTCGGCCCGCGGCCACGCCAGCTTCATCCCCTTCCTGACCGTCAGCTGCAGCCGGCCGCGCAGCGACGTCTCGATCGCGGTCTGATCGACCTCGCCGTCCCCTTGCGCGGCGTGGCCGTCACCGACCTCGAACAGCGCACCCGCCACGTGCACGGGAATCCACAGCGTGGTTCCGGCCACCAGCTCACGATTGTCCAGATTGCCGGCGTGGGTGCCGGGCGGATTGCTGCTCACGCGGCCGGCCTCGGGCGGCGGCGCCACGCCCATGCTGCCGAAGAACGGCTTCAGCGGGATCACGATCCCCGGCGCGAATGTCGCGGTCATGGCCGTGCGATCGAGCGGCAGGATCATCGTCGTCGCGCCCGCCGTGCAGTTGTCGCGCAGGAAACCGCTGCACCCGTTGTAGCCGTAGGCGATTGGCAGGTCGATCGACAGGACCTTCACCTCCAGCGCGTCGCCCGGCTGCGCCCCGTCGACGAACACCGGTCCGGTCAGGATGTGACCGCCGGGTCCCTTGTCCGTCACCCCATCGACGATCGCGCGTAACGACGGCTGAATATCCTCGGGCTTGACCCCCGACCGTTCGAGCCGCATGGGCGTGTTGGTCAGGAGCGTGTCCACGTCGATGATGTCGCCCGAGGCGATCGTGAGGACCGGCTTTGCCTCCGACCAGTAGTAGCCATAGGCGACGGTCTGCGGCGTCGCCTCGAGGCGATGCGTTTTTGGCGCGGCCGGCGCCTGCGCGTGCACGGCGGCGGCGAGGGCGAGAGCAAGAACGGCGGCGCGATGCATGGGTAATCCTACTTGTTGGGGACCGCCCGGCCGAGGTGTACCTGCCAGCGAGGGAGGTTCACCGGCTGGCGCGGCGGCCAGGGATCCCTGGCGCCGGTCATCGCGTCTAATGAGATCTCGCCTTATCATGCCCCGACACGGAGGATCTGAATGCGCAGTGCAATGGTGGTGGCAGCGATGTTGATGATGGCAACGGCCGGTCACGGACAGACGCCCGCTCCGGAACTGAAGGTCGGCGACCAGGCGCCCGATTTCAGCCTGCCCGCGAGTGATGGCAAGACCTACAAACTCTCGGACTTCAAGGGCAAGCAGGCAGTGGTCATCGCCTGGTTCCCGAAAGCGTTCACGCAGGGCTGCACGATCGAGTGCAAGTCGCTGGCCGAGCACGGCGACATGATCAAGAAGTACAACGTCAAGTACTTCATGGCCAGCGTCGATCCCGTCGAAGGCGAGAAGGGCAACAAGGCCTTCGCCGCCGCGCACAACGCCGACTTCCCCCTGCTCGGTGACGAGAGCAAGAAGACGGCGGAGGCCTACGGCGTTCTCAACCAGGGTGGCGTGGCCAACCGCTGGACGTTCTACATCGGCAAGGACGGCCGGATCCTGGCGATCGACAAGACCATTAAAGTCGCGACGTCGGCCGAGGACATGGCCGCCAAGCTCGGTGAGCTGAAGGTCGAGCCAGCCCAGCCCTGACACGGTTCGGCCAGCGCGCACATCGAAGGGGAGACGGCAAGAACGCACTCTTGCCCGCTCCCCTTTGTCGTTTTGCCGCGGTAACGTCCGCGGCGTGATTTGATCGGGTCAGCGCCCCGGCGCGGGCGGGACAATCCGGATCTCGAACAGCTTCGGCCAGAGCTTGCCCGTGACGAACAAGCGATCGCCGGCGGCGTCATAGGCGATCCCGTTCATGACGTCGACGCCCGCGGCATCGCGCGGATCGAGCAGCCCTGCCAGATCGACCCACCCGATCACCTGGCCGGTCTTCGGCGAGATGCGGGCGATCCGCTCGGTCTTCCACACGTTCGCCAGGATCTCGCCTTTCACGAACTCGAGCTCGTTCAGTTCCAGCACGGGCTTCCCGGCGTCCTTCACGGGCAGGCGCCCTGTCTCCTTGAGCGTCTCCGGATCGAGGAAGCGGAGAGACGACGAGCCGTCGCTCATGATGATGCGCGTGCCGTCGTGGGTCAGCGCCCACCCTTCGCCGGTGTAGTTGAACGACCGCAGGCGCTTCATCGTCGTGATGTCGTAGACGAACCCGATCTCGGTCTTGTAGGTCAGCTGGATCAGCGACTTCTTCCACGCCACGATCCCCTCACCGAAGTACTGAGGCTCGAGCGGCATCTGCTGCAGCACCTCGCCGTTCTCGAGGCGGACCTTGCGGATCCACGAGCTGCCGTTCTGACCGGTGCTCTCCCAGAGCACGCCTTCCTGGAAGAACAGCCCTTCGGTGAATGCAGCGCGATCGTGCGGGTAGATCTTGACGATCCGGTAGCTCGAGACGGGTGCGGACGCCGCAGAGGCGGGGGCGCGCTGGGCGGCTCGCTGCGCGGTCAGGGCGGCCGTCGAGGCCAGCACGATGACGGCTGCGACGATGGCGATCGGGTCGCTCGCGGTGCGGCGCCGGAGCAGGTGACGCATGATCGTGAATCTATCACGCAGCCATCAGTGGCCCTGATCATGCCGGTATAATCGCGGCTTCTCTCGAGGAGGAGAGCGTATGAACGTGAGAACTCTCGCCGTCGCGACGGGCATGGTGACGTTGACCGTCCTGCCGTTTGCGGCTCAGGCCCCGAACACCACCGACATCAACGCCAGGATTCGTCAGGAGGCCATGAACAACTCGCAGATCATGCGCACCCTGCACTACCTTTCGGACATCTATGGCCCGCGCCTCACCGGCTCGCCGAATCACAAGGCGGCAGCCGAATGGGCGGTCAACCAGATGACCACCTGGGGCTTCACGAACGGGCACCTGGAGCCGTGGGACTTCGGCCGCGAGGGCTGGCTGAATGAATATCTGGCCGTGCACGTCACCGCGCCGTTCAAGGACGCGATGGTCGTCGAGGCGTTGGGCTGGACGCCGAGCACTCCGGGGAAGGTCAACGCGAAGGCGTTCAACCTGATCGTGCCGGAAGGGCCGGAAGCTCCCCCCAGCCCTAACGCGCCGGCAGGCGCGGGAGCACGCGGCGGCGGCCGGGGTCCGGCACGGCTGGGTCCGACACAGGCCGAGCTCACCGCCTACTTCGAGAGCGTCAAGAGCAAGGTGGCGGGTGGCGCCGTGCTGGTCGGCAAGCCGATCTTCGTCCCCGTCAACCTGAGCCCGGCCGCCGGGCGCCTCACGGACGAACAGGTCAAGTGCCGCTTCGACGAGTACGCGGCCAGCCTACCGGAATGCGCCAACGCGCGCGGCGGCTTCGGTCAGCGGGGCGGCGGGGCGCCGGCCGGCCGCGGCGCAGCCACGCCCACCGATCGCCTGACCACGGCGCAAGTCGCCGAGCAGGTCGACAAGTTCCTCTTCGACAGCAAGGCGGCGCTGCGGATCAACGATGCCGGGCGGCCGCATGGGCAGATCGTCGCCTTCAATAGCCGCGGCTACGACACCTCGAAGGCCGTGCCGACGGTGGTGATGCGCAACGAGGACTATGGCCGCATCGCTCGCACGCTCGCCGACGGCACGCCCGTCGAGATCCAGGCCGAGATCGTCAACAAGACGTATCCGGAAGGCAGGACGTCGTACAACACGATCGCGGAAATCGCCGGCAGCGACAAGAAGGACGAGGTCGTCATGCTCGGCGGCCACCTGGATTCCTGGCACTCCGCCACTGGTGCCACCGACAACGCGGTCGGCTGCGCGATCATGATGGAAGCCGCGCGCATCCTGAAGACCATCGGGGTCCAGCCGCGCCGCACCATCCGTGTCGCCCTGTGGAGCGGTGAGGAGGAGGGTCTGCTCGGGTCGCTGGCCTACGTCAAGGAGCACTTCGGCTCCGCCGAGAATCCGAAGCCGGAGTTCGCCAAGTTCGCCGGCTACTTGAACATCGACACGGGCACCGGGAAAGCACGTGGCGCGTCCGTCTTTGGCCCGCCCGAGGCCGGCAAGATCCTCCGCGACGCGCTCGCGCCGGTGAAGGACCTCGGCGTCGGCGGCGCGACGGTCACGACCAGCCGCAACGTCGGCGGCACCGACAGCACCTCGTTCAACAACGCCGGCCTGCCGGGCATCGGATTCGCGCAGGACTCGATCGAGTACAACTCGCACACCCATCACACCAACCTCGACACCTACGAGCGCGTGATCGAGGACGACGTCAAGGATTCGGCGGTCGTCGTCGCCACGCTGCTGTATCAGCTGGCCATGCGCGACGAGATGCTGCCGCGGCTCAGCCCGGGTGACATGCCGGCGCCACCGCCGGCGCGCACCGGCGGGAACTAGAGGGCAGATGGCAGATGGCAGATGAAGACATCACGCCAGTGGCAGGTCGTTTGCCACTCGTCGCCCTTTGTCGCGGAAGAGGCTGCATGTGTACCGCCGGCCGACAAACCGGCGTTCGTCAACGGACGACGAATACTGTGATGGATCAATCCTCCGTCGAAGCTGGAGCGCACGTCGGCCCGGGCGACCCCCGCTATCAGGCGGTTCTCGACAAACAGTTCAACAAGCGCTTCAAGGCCAGCCCTGACTACGTCGTACTCGCATCCACCACTGCGGAGGTCGTCGGTGCGGTCCAGGAGGCGGTAACGGCGGGCCTGCGGGTCGTGGCCACCAGCGGCGGGCACTGTCTCGAAGGCTTCGTCTCCGATCCCGATGTCCGGGTCATCGTCGACGTGTCGCCGATGAAGGCCATCGAGTTCGATTCTGCGCGAGGCGCGATCGCCGTTGGTGCTGGCGCAACGGTCGGGGAGACGTTCACAGCCCTGGCAGATCGCTGGGGGACGGTCGTCCCGCTCGGTGAGTATCCGCACATCGGCATGGGTGGCCACATCGCCGGCGGCGCCTTCGGGTTCCTGTGTCGCGAGCTTGGTCTCGCGGCCGACTATCTTCAC
This sequence comes from uncultured Acidobacteriota bacterium, assembly GCA_963816725.1. Taxonomy (GTDB): domain Bacteria; phylum Acidobacteriota; class Vicinamibacteria; order Vicinamibacterales; family 2-12-FULL-66-21; genus CAVSUB01. Next base: position 217,993 of record CAWFMC010000006.1, read on the forward strand.
GCCGTTGAAGTCGTGACCGTGGATCGCAACGGTCAGGCGGCGGCGGTGTTCGCCTCGGCTGAGCGTGACGATCCGAACCGCGACCTCTGGTGGGCCCACACCGGAGGCGGTGCCGGGAACTTCGGGATTGTCACCCGCTACTGGTTCCGTTCGCCTGATGCGGCCGGCAGCGATCCGTCGCGGCTGCTGCCCCGCGCGCCGGCATCGGTGACGACGTTCCGCGCCGAATGGGAGTGGAGCGCGTTCGATCGTGCCGCGTTCGTGCGGCTCCTCGAGAACCACGGGCGATGGGGCGAGGCGCACAGCGGCCCGCAGGATCCCGGCACCGCCCTGTGGACGCTGCTGGAGCTGCATCGGCAGCCGGCCGGAAAGATCGTCATCCGCGGCCTGACCACCGCTGGGGCTGACGCCGAGCAGTTGATCAAGGAGCACGTCGCCGCGGTGAGCGCAGGTCTCCCGCCGCCCCACGGCCTCGAGCCTCGGGCACTGCCCTGGCTCGACTTCGCACTCAATCCGTTTCCGGATCTCTTCGGCGGCGCGCCGCCCGAGGGCGTCAGCTCGAAGGTGAAGGACGCCCTGTTACGACGCCGGTTCACCGCGCGTCAGGCGGAAACGGCGTTCGACTTCCTGACCGGCGGCCGTCATCCGGGCGCCATCGGCATGCTCGGTTTCGCCAGCTATGGGGGACGCGTGAACGCGGCGACGGCGGATGCGACCGCCGCTGTGCAGCGGGGTGCGATCTTCGACATGGCGTGCAACACCGGATGGGTCGATCCTGCTGCTGCCGAGGTGAACCTCGCCTGGGTGCGCGACTTCTATCGTGCGCTCTTCACCGACACCGGTGGGGTGCCGGTCCCAGGGGCGCTATACGACGGCAGCCTGATCAACCATCCGGACACCGACCACGCGGATCGATCGATGAACACCTCGGGCGTACCGTGGTCCACGATCTACTACCAGGACAACTACCCGCGGCTGCAGCAGATCAAGGCGCGCTGGGATCCGCGCAACGTGTTCCGGCACGCGCTGTCGATCCAATTGCCCTGACGCGTCCGACTACTCTGCTTCGCGAATCTTGGCGAGGAAGGCGTCGCCCAGCTCCGCTGCCTTCCGCTCGCCCACGCCGTAGACGTGGCGCAGACGATCCGCTGTCGTCGGCTTGAGCCGGGCCATCTCGCGCAGCGTCGCGTCGTGGAAGATGACGTACGGCGGCACGCCGCGGGACCGGGCAATCTCGAGGCGGAGCGCCCGCAGGTTCTCGAACAGCACGCGGTCCACTCCCTCCCACGACTCCGTCTCCACCTTCGCCTTCGTCGTCGAGCGGCCGCCCTTGACCGGCCGCCGCTGGCGGGCCAGCGCAAGGTCGGGGGCGCTGGTCCCGTCCTTGAGAAGCGCGACCCCGCGATCCGTCAGTGCCAGCACGGGGAACTCGTCGCCGACCTGGCGCAGGAAACCCTGACCTGAAAGCTGCTCGATGAAGCCGCGCACCTCGGCCACCCCGGCGTCTGCCAACAGGCCAAAGGTAGTCAGCGTTTCATGACGGCGGCTGGTAACCGCCTCCGTGCTCTGCCCGCGCAGCACGCTCGTGACGTGCGCCGCGCCGAAGCGCTGGCCGACGCGCGCCACGCACGACAGAATCTTGCGCGCCAGGGTCGCCGGATCGGAGATCGGCTCCAGTTCCTCCAGGCAGACGTCGCAGGCGTCGCAGGACGGCTTGCCCAGGTCCTGACCGAAGTAGCCGATCAGATGCTTGTGCCGGCAGCCGACGCTGGCCGCATAGCGCTCCATGTCGCGGAGCAGCGAACGCCGCGCGTCGGTCAGCTCGCCGCCGCGCTCGAGCAGCATCCGCCATTTCAGGAAATCGGACGTCGAGTAGATCAGCACGCACTCCGCTTCGAGCCCGTCGCGGCCGGCCCGGCCGGACTCCTGCTGGTAGTGCTCGAGCGATTGCGGCGCCCCGGCGTGGACCACGAAGCGCACGTCGGATCGATCGATCCCCATCCCGAACGCCACCGTCGCGACAACCACGTCCGCGTGCTCGTCGAGGAACGCGTCCTGGTTTCGGCTGCGCTCGTCGTCCGAGAGGCCGGCGTGATATGCGCGCGCTCGGAAGCCCGACTCGACGAGCCATGCGGTGAGCGCGTCCACTTCGCGCCGTGAGTTGCAATAGATGATGCCCGCTTGCCCGCGGTGCCGCGAGAGGATGTCGGTCAGCTGACGCTTGACCTCGGAGCGCGCCAGGACCCGGTAGATCAAGTTCGGCCGATCAAAGGATCCGATGAGCTCGACGTGGTTACGCAGCCCGAGCTGGCCGACAATGTCGCGCCGGACGCGGGCGGTGGCCGTCGCGGTGTAAGCGTGCAGACTCAGGTCGGCGAAGAGCGAGCGGAGACGACCCAGCTGACGGTACTCCGGCCGGAAATCGTGCCCCCACTGGCTGATGCAGTGCGCCTCGTCCACTGCCATGAACGTGACCTGGCAACGCCCCAGCATCGCCAGGAACCCGTCGCTGCCCTCTCCGGCCAGACGTTCTGGCGAGACATACAACAACCGGTAGCGCCCTTCGCGGAGCCCCGCCGCAACCGACGCTTTCTGATCCGAGGCCTGGGCGCTGTTGTAGCAGGCGGCCGGCACGCCGTTGCCGACCAGGGTGTCGACCTGGTCCTTCATCAGCGAGATCAGCGGCGACACGACGACGGCCAGGCCGCGGCCGAGCGTGGCCGGGGCCTGGAAACAGAGCGACTTGCCGGCGCCGGTCGGCATCACCACCAGCGAATCACGCCGGTTGACGATCGCATCCATCGCCTCGCGCTGCAGCGGACGGAAGGAGGTGTAACCCCAGTAGCGCTCGAGGACCTGCTGGAGATCGGCGCTCGTCGTGTCGGTCGATGTCACGAGCGAGACACGCCTTCGAGGAGCACGAGCGTGCCGACCGAGGTGGCCTGCCGGATCGCCTTGGCCGCGGAGTACTCGGGCGAGGCCCACCACCGCCGCGCGTGATCGGAATCGGGGAACTCGATGATCACCAATCGCTTGGGATCCCACGAGCCCTCCAGGACGTCGGGAGGAGAGCCACGGACCAGGAAGCGGCCGCCGAACGCGATGATGGTGTCGAGCACCATCGCACGATACGCCTCGTAGCGGACCGGATCGGTCACCTCGACGTGCGCGACGACGTAGGCGGACATTCAGGCTCCAGGATGGGTAGGCACGGGATCGTGTTGGCGGCGGCCTTCGACGATGTCGGCCAGCCGCTGCAATTCTTCCACATAGAGCGGCCGCAGCACCCGTCCGGTCAAGAATCCCTGCACCTTCCCAAGCGGGCCACCGGGCACCGGCATGTCGGTGGCGATCGTCACCACCGACTCGGTGGCTCCAATCGGCTCGATGATGAACGTGGTCACGACGCCTGTTTCAGGATAGGTCTCGACAATCGTACGTCCTGGATCCGGCTCCGTGACGATGCCGCGGGTCACACGCGTCGAGCCGAGGACGCGCATCGCGAACCGGATCTCGGTGCCGCCGCCGACGCCTCCCTTGTCCACCGCCAGCCACTTGAACACCCGGGGCGGGACGATGCGCCGGTGGCCATCGTGATAGTCGGCGATCACCGCACGGATCGGCTCCGGGCGAGCGGCAATCCGCCGGGACATGGCGATTCGAACAATCATCACGTCAATCCACCTCGCGAACGATCAGGCTGCAACAGGTCAGTGCCCCTTCGGCCTTGGCCAGCTCAGAGGCATTGAGCGTGTGGACCTCGAGACCACGGGCGATGAGGTCCGCGACCAGCCTTGGCGCGGAGGCCGGGCAGACAATCGCCTCGCCGACCCGCAGCACATTCGCCGCCGCGACCTCGCTTTCGTCGACCGCGAGGCACTCCAGCCCGTCGAACATGTCGCGGTCGATCCAACCAGGGTAGTACACGATCAGATCGTCCGTCGCGGCCGTCGCGGCGGACTTCAAGTGCAGGCAGCGCGTGACGGGCACGCCCATGACGACATAGCCGAGCGGCTCGAGCATCGACGCCAACTGCCGGCGGGCGTCCGGGTTGGTGCGTCTCGTCTGGCCGACGAATACCCGGCGGCCGATTACGAGCACGTCGCCGCCATCGAGCGTCGCTGGGGCGTCGATCGGATGAACTGTACGATAGACCGCGAGCGCGTTGGCGACCGCATCGACCTCACCGCGGCGCGACACCGCGCCGGGACGCGAGACGATGGCCAACTCGTCGAGGACGACCGCCGTGTCCTCGATGAAGACCGAGTCCGGATGGCCGGGAGCCGGAGCGACGCGCTCCACGCGGACGCCGAGTGACCGCAGGAGCGCCTCGTATTGCGCATGCTGGTCGGCGGCAACGTTGAGGTCGATCGGCTCGCGAGCGAGGTGGGTCAGCTCGCAGTCGGCAAACGTCGGCGGCACGGCCCTGGTCAACGCCACGTACATCCTCTTCATTGTAGTACCGGGCTTGTTGCCGCAAACGGCGACGCGCGATTCGATAAGATCGATCGCTGTGCTCATCGAGTCCGCTGCCGGCCTGTTCTGTCCCGCCGGAGACTTCCACGTCGATCCCTGGGGCGCGGTCTCGCGCGCCGTGATCACGCATGCGCACGGCGATCACGCCCGTCTCGGGAGCGCGAGCTATCTGTGCGCCGAGCCCTGCGGGCCGGTGCTCCGTCGCCGCTTCGGCCCGGACGTGCCGATCGAGACGCTGCCGTACGGGGAGCGCCGCCGGATCGGCAGCGTCGACTTGAGCTTCCATCCGGCGGGGCACGTGCTGGGCTCGGCGCAGATCCGGATCGAAGGGCCGGAAGGTGTGTGGGTGGCCGCCGGAGATTACAAACGCGCCGCGGATCCGACCTGCGCGCCGTTCGAGCCGATCCGCTGCGACACGTTCATCACCGAATCGACGTTCGGTTTGCCGATTTATCGCTGGGACGCGACGGCGTCGGTCATCGCGGACATCCTCGGGTGGTGGCAGCGCAACCGCGACGAGGGGCGGACGTCGGTGCTCTTCTGCTACACCCTGGGCAAGGCGCAGCGGTTGCTCGCGGAACTCGCAGCCGTGACGGACCGGACCGTGCTGATCCACGGCATGATGCTCGGCATGATCGACGTCTATCGAGCCGCCGGCATCCCGATGTCGCCCGTCCGCGTCGTCACGGAACGGAAGCGCGGCACCTCCTTCGCCGGCGAGCTGGTGCTGGCGCCGTTGTCGGCGCGCGGCACGCCGTGGATGCGACGGCTCGGCGAGTTCTCGGACGCATTCGCTTCGGGGCTGATGCGAGTCCGCGGGGTGCGCCGCCAGCGGGCCTTCGATCGCGGCTTCGTGCTGTCCGATCATGCAGACTGGCCCGCACTCCTCAGCACCGTCCGCGAGACCGGCGCGTCGCGCGTGCTCGCGAGCCACGGCCACGCCGCACCGCTGGCCCGCTATCTGACCGAATCGGGCCTGGAGGCGGGTGTGATCAAAACCGCCTGGGAGGGCGAGGGCGAGGCGGACGATGCCCCTGCAGCGGAAGCGTCAGCGTGACGTTGACAGCTCACGGTAGGTCCCTGGGCCACAAGCGGCAGCCTGCGGGGCGTCAGGACATGACTCGCACGGGCAGGCAGGTCGGGCCTCGGATGAATGCTTGCGACACAGAACCTGGCGTAGCCTGATCCCTGAAGCCTGACGATGCTCCGCTTCGCCCAACTCTTCGACGAGATCGATCGGACCACCTCGACCAACGCCAAGGTCGCGGCGATGCGGGCGTACTTTGCCAGCGCGCCGCACGCCGATGCGGCGTGGGCGACGTTCTTCCTGACCGGCCGCCGGTTGAAGCGGCTCGTGCCGTCCGCCGCGATCCGGGACTGGACGTTGGCGGCCACCGGCCTGCCGGAGTGGATGCTCGGCGAGTGCTACGCCGTCGCCGGGGATGGCGCCGAGGTCGCCGCGCTGGTGCTCGATCAGCTGCCGACGGAACCCACCGAGGACCTGTCGCTCGCGCGGTGGCTGGACGAGCGGATCCTGCCGCTGCGTCAACTCGACCCCGCGGCGCAGCAGGCGCGCGCCTCGGCGTGGTTTCGCGAGCTCGATCGGCTGCAGCGTTTCATCCTGCTCAAGCTGCTGACCGGCGAGCTCCGCGTCGGCGTGTCGCAGACGCTGGTCGTCCGGGCGCTGGCGGAAACGGCGTCGCTTGAGACCACCGCCGTCGCGGCGCGGCTGATGGGCGAATGGACGCCGACGGCCGAGTGGTTCGGCGCGCTGCTCTCCGCCGAACAGTCGAGCGACGACCGGTCGCGGCCGTATCCTTTCTTTTTGGCGGCTCCGCTGGAGGACGATCCCGCCAGCCTTGGCGATCTCGACGACTGGCAGATCGAGTGGAAGTGGGACGGGATACGCGCGCAGTTGATCCAGCGAGACGGCGTGGTCCACCTCTGGTCCCGCGGCGAGGAGTTGATCACGCACCGGTTCCCCGAGATCGCCGCGGCCGCGTCCCGCCTGCCTGGCGGCACCGTCCTCGACGGCGAGGTGCTGGCGTTCCGCGACGATCGGCCGATGCTGTTCTCCGCACTCCAGCAGCGCATCGGGCGCCAGAAGCAGGTCGCCCAACTCGTGCACTCCGTCCCCGTCGTGTTCATGACGTACGACGTGCTGGAGCTGGCCGGCGAAGACGTGCGGAACGTCCCGCTTGCCGAGCGTCGCGCCCGGCTCGAGGCGCTGCTCGGAGCAGAGGATGGCGGTCCTCCCGGCGGCGTGCTGCGGCTCTCTCCCATCGTCGCCGCGTCGTCGTGGGACGAGCTCGCGGCGCTGAGGTCCGATTCGCGCGCGCGCGGCGTGGAGGGATTCATGATCAAGCGCCGGACGTCAACGTATGGCGTCGGGCGCAAGCGCGCGGACTGGTGGAAGTGGAAGATCGATCCGTTCACCGTCGACGCCGTGCTGATCTACGCGCAGCCCGGGAGCGGGCGCCGGGCCAGCCTGTTGACCGACTACACCTTCGGCGTCTGGGACAACGGCGAGCTGGTACCGTTCGCGAAAGCGTATTCAGGGTTGTCGAACGAGGAGATCGCCGAGGTCGACCGCTGGATCCGCCGCCATACCCGCGAGCGCTTCGGCCCGGTCCGGCACGTCGAGCCGTTCCATGTCTTCGAGCTCGGTTTCGAGGCAATCGCCCGATCGGGACGGCACCGCTCGGGAATCGCGGTGCGTTTCCCACGCATGCTGCGGTGGCGCAAGGACAAGCCGGCGGCTGAAGCGGACACGCTCGAGAACGTCAAGCGGCTGCTGCCGGACGACGGAGTGAGCTAGCTATTTCTTGATCCGCTTGGCGGCGATCTCGTCGACGTGCGCGTCCATGCTCTTGGTCGCCGCAATCACCGTTGCCGCGGCGCCGGCGAGAAGCCCCCGATCGATCGTCGCGGCATCGTCGGTCGCTTTGTGGTGCTGATCGAAGTCCTCGACGCCAAAGTAGATCCACGGAATGCCGGCTTCGCCGAAGACGTAGTGATCGGAATCCTTCGTCCAGTCTTCCTTCTCGCCGGGCGTGTCGTGGCCGAAGGCGAGGACGACCGGCGGCTGCGCGACCTTCTCGAGAAGCGGCTTGAGGTAGGGATAGTGATAGGTCCCGGTGGCGAACAGCTTGTTGCCGGGATCCCGCCCGACCATGTCCATGTTGAGATCGATGACCATGGACGCAACCGGCACGGGCGGATTGCGCATGAGGGCGCGAGCTCCCTGCAGGCCGGCTTCCTCGGCATCGAGCGCCGCGATCAGGAGTGAGTGCTCCGGCGGCGCGGCGGCAAAGTGCGCCGCGGCCGAGAGCAGCGCCGCCACCCCGGACGCGTTGTCGTCGGCGCCGTTGAACACTTCCCCGTTGCGCACGCCGACGTGGTCGTAGTGGGCGCTCAGCACGATGTAACGATCGGGTTGCCGCGTGCCGCGAATCACCCCGACCAGGTTCGTGCCGTGGCGTTCGCCGCCGGTTCGTGGAGCAAAGGTGAACGGCCGCTCGAACGAGTCGCCGATCGGCTGCACACCGGCCTGCTTCAAGCGGTCGAGGAGGTAGGCCCGCGCCTTGTCCCCGCCCGGACTGCCGGCGAGGCGCCCTTGCATGTCGTCCGCGGCCAGCACCTGGACGTCGCGGAAGATCTGATCGGGGTCGACGCGGATCGCCCCTGCGGGTTGAACGGCCGCCAGCACCCAGACGACGGCGCCGGCGGCAAGCAGGGTGCGCATCGATCGATTGTAGCCGGTCGCTCGTGCGATCAGGCGCCCTTGACCTCGTGCATGGTGCCGATGTCCGGCATCGTTCCGGTCGCCCACCCCTTGGCAATCTCGAACAACACGACCGGCTGCGGCTTGTTGACCTCGAGGAACACGGCGGAGTGCACCTTTACGCCGATCAGCACCATCCGGGGATCGTCCGGGGTCCCGTGGCGCGGATCGCCTTCGTTCGGGAACCAGGCGCGCCAGTCCTCGGCGAAGAGAGTCTTGATCGTGGCGCGGTCGCGCGAGATCGTGGCCAGCCCGGACACCGAGATCCACTCGCGCGTGCGGTCCTTGTAGTAGGCCAGGTTGACGTGCGGGTCGGCGCTGATCTCGGCCAGCTTCGGCGTGCCTTCCGAGCACACGAACCACAGGTCCGCGCCCGGAGCGTGCTTCTGATTGGCCATCGCCCGGGACACCAGGTGCCCATCCTGGCGCCTGGTGGTCATCATCGCCACCTCGAGCTTGTCGACCATCTCGTACAGCGCGTTCAAATCGTCACTCATCGTGTTCACTCCACTGGGTCATCCGCGGCTCGACGGCAGCCGCGCCCTTAGCCGTGTGCGTCGTTTCGTATCGGGTCGGGACACAGCAATGCGACTGCCAACTGCGGCCGGGGCGGGCGCGTCCGAGGGATCGCGGGGAGGCGGAGCTACCAGGAGTGCAACGTGCCGTCAGCTTTGCGGCTGACCGGCAGGTACGCAGCCTGATACGGGTATGTCGCAGCCAGCGCTTCGTCGAGATCGACGCCGAGACCGGGTCGGTCGCCGGGGTGCATCATGCCCGCCTCGAACCGGTAGGCGTGCGGGAACACGCGATCGGTCGTCGCGGTGTGCGGCATGAGCTCCTGGATACCAAAGTTGTGCACGCTCAGGTCGAAGTGCAGCGCCGCCGCCATGGCGACCGGGCTCAGGTCGGTGGCCCCGTGACACCCGGTTCGCACGTGGTGCAGCTCGGCCAGCGCCGCCACCTTGCGCAGGTGTGAGATCCCTCCGCCGTGCACCACCGTCATCCGGAGGTAATCGATGAGCTCCTCTTCGATCAACGTCTGGCAATCGTAGATGCTGTTGAACACCTCGCCGACCGCGATTGGGGTGGTGGTGTGGTGGCGGATTGTCTTGAACGCGCCCTGCACCTCGGCCGGAACGGGATCTTCCATCCAGAACAGGTGCGACGCCTCGAGACGCTTGCCGAGCCGCGCCGCCTCGATTGGCGTGAGGCGGTGATGCACGTCGTGCAGCAGATGGACGTCTGGACCGAGCTCGCGGCGAAGGCGCTCGAAAACGCCGGGGATGAAATCCAGGTAGGCCTCGGTGTTCCAGAGGGTCTCGGCCGGGAGCCCCTTCGCGGCCGGCTCATATGGCTTGCCGTCATGCGGGATCCCGTACGCCTGGGGCACGCCGGGAACCCCGCACTGCGCCCGGACCGCCTTGAAGCCGTCGTCCATGAATCGGCCGACCGCGGCGACGGTGTCGTCGAGTGTCGCGCCGTTGGCGTGGCCGTAGACCATGACCGCTTCGCGCGACGCGCCGCCGAGCAGCTCGTAAACCGGCACGCCGAGCGTCTTCCCGCGAATATCCCACAGCGCGGTGTCGACGGCGCCGATGGCGGTCATCGTGACGGGGCCGCGCCGCCAGTACGCTCCCTTGTAGAGATATTGCCAGGTGTCTTCGATGCGGCGGGCATCACGGCCGATGAGGAGCGGCACGACGTGCTCGGAGAGGTACGCGGCGACGGCAAGCTCGCGGCCGTTGAGCGTGGCATCCCCAAGCCCGGAGACGCCGTCCTCGGTGACCAGCTTCAACGTCACGAAGTTGCGATCGGGCGAGCAGATGATGACCTTCGCGTCGGCGATGCGCATGGCGCCGGTCAGGACTCCTTGGCCTCGGCGCTTCGGGACGTGCGCACCGCGAGAATGCGCGGCGCTTCCGGCGTCGCTGCGTAGTGGGGATCGAGCGGATAACAGCCGGACACCAGTCCCATCCGCGGTCCCGTCGTGCAGTCGCTGAAGGTGCGGCAGATGAACTTGCGCTTGAGCGGCACGCCGGCGAGCACGTCGGCCGGCAGTTCCGGATACGAGAGCGCGATGCGCCCCAGGCCGACGAAATCCGTGAGGCCGCTGCCGACGACCCGCTGGGCCACGTGCGGCAGCCATTCCTGAAGGTAGCTGTAGGCGGACCCGACGAACGCGACGTCCGGGAAGTCCGCCTTGAGACGGGCCGTCGCGTCGATCTGCCGCGCCACGCCGCGGAGCGGATCCTCCGGTGGCTCGTAGCCGTCGACCGGCGGAAACAGGGCCGGCCGCTGCACGTGAGGGTTGTAGTACGGCGTGCCGCCGCTGACGCAGATCGCGCGGACGCCGAGCCCGGTGAGCAGCCGGATGACGAAGCGGGCATCCTCGAGCGCCGCGTCCATGCCCTGGCCGGTCAGCACCCCGAACCCGAAACCACCGGGATCGTCCGGCTCGGGCTCGCCGACGCGGCCCGCTCCCGGCCGATACGGCACCGTGTCGAACACCGAGAGCCGGACGCCGATCATCAGGCCCGGCACGTCGGCGCGGATGCCTTCGATGATCTCGCGCAGGAAACGCGTCCGGTTCTCGAGCGAGCCGCCGTAGCGGCCGGGACGGCTGCGCGATCCGAGCAGCTCGTGTCCGAGGTAGCCGTGACAGTTCTTCAGATCGACGAACGCGAACCCGGCGTCGCTCGCCAGCTTCGCGGCAGCAATGAACTCTCCGACGAGCTGCTGGAGATCGTCGTCGGTCAGCACGCGGACACCATTCGGAAAGCGCCGATCGAGCACGGGATGCCGAGTCGCGCTGAGCGGTGCCGGCCGGTCGTAGACGTCGGGACGCGCGTAGCGGCCCGAGTGGGTGAGCTGGATGCCGACGAGCAGGTCCGCATCGGCAGTCGCGCCATACCGCTCCCGATGCGCGTCGACGAGCGCAGTCCGCAACCGGACGACGGCCGGCAGCGTGCGCGGCGTCAGCATCAACTGGTGCGGATTGGCCCGGCCGTCATGGCGAATCGCGAATGCCTCGCAGCCCCACAGCAGCTTGGCGCCGCTGACGCCGAAGTGGCGCCAGCGCCGGATGGTGAGGTCGCTGGGCTCGCCGGCGGCGGTCCCGTCCCAGCCTTCCATCGGCAGGATGCAGAAGCGATTGCCGACAGAGCGTCCGTCCACGGTCATCGGCTGCGCCAGCGGCGACTGGGCGGGCGCGGCCAGCTTGTCGTCGAAGGGCAGATCGATCCCGCTCTGCGCGAGATGGGCGCGAAAGGCGGCCGCGGTTTTCAGCGAGGCGATGCGGGGGAAGGTCATCCTGCGGTTGCGCCGTCGCTGCGCGAGGCCAGCGTCGCGCCGGTACACGACCCAAAGACATGCGTGGTCGCGGCGGCGTCGTTCATCGTCAACACCGCGAGCACGCCGGGGTGCAGCGCGCAATAGGACGCCGCAAGAGCAGGCCCGCCGACGACGAACGCGGCCGACAGCGCATCCGCGGTGGTCGCATCGGCCGTCGCGACCGTTGCGCGACGGACCAGCCGCGGCTCCTGACCGGTGCGCGGATCGACGACCTGGCCGTGGCGCTGCCCGTTCAGCAGCACGAACTGCCCGCCCGAGCCGCTGGTCCCGAGCCCCGCCTCGCGCAGCCAGAACCGGATCGGCTTCGTGCCCGCCTCGCTCCGAACGGTGACGAGCGTGCCCTTGTCGCGGCCGCCGAGCGCCAGCACGCTGCTGCCACCGGCCGACACCAGCGCCTGCGGCACGTCGCGCGCGCGCAGCACCTGGCCCATGCGATCGACGGCGTAGCCCTTGGCGACGGCGCCGAGCCCGAGGTTCGCGCCCGGCGTCAGCATCCGGACCGTGCCTTCGGCGGCATCGAGCTGCAGCCGATCGAACCCGACGAGCGCCATGGCCGCGCGCAGTTCCGCCGGGGTTGGCTGGCGAGCCTCGCGGCGCGCTATCGCCCGGCAGCGGCCCAGCGGCGCCGAGGTTGCGTCGAAAGCCCCGTTCGTGTCGGCGTGCAAACGCGCGCAGTACTGCACGAGGGCAAACAGGTCAGCGGAGAGCGGCAGCGGCTCGCTGGAGGTCTGCCGATTGAGGCGGCTGATTTCGCTGGTCTCGCGCTGCGGCGACAATATCGCCTCGACCCGCTCCGCCTCCTCGAGCGCGGTGCGGCCCGCCTCGACGCGCGCCGCGTCGGTCGCCGGCAGGCTGATCTCGAAACGGCAGCTCATGGCGTAGCGGTGCACGCGCAACGCCGCGGCCGCCGGCCGCGGCCGGCCGGAGAAGTCGAGGGCGAAGAGGCTTCGGCGGCTGAGCGGCATCATCAAGTCAGACGGCAGCGCCGGTACTCGCGCCAGGGCGCGACCCACGCTCGCCACATCATACGCCGTTGGCTGCGAGTCGATTAAGGGTCCGAGGGTTCGATGGGTTCGATAGCGGGTTCGAAGGTTCGAAAGGTGCGGGTTCGGGGTTCTCAGGTTCTACGGTTCAGCGCACAAGTCGCCGCGTTCTGCGCGCTGAACCGCGACTTCGGACAACGAACCCTCGAACTCCTGAACCCGCGAACCAGCACCCGTCGAACCTTCGAACCCTCCGAACCATAGAACCTTTCCATTCGCCCCACCGCTTGAGGCGCCGCGGTTTTGCAAGTACAGTTCATGCGCCCGACGGCGCCCGTCTGGGTGATGAGGCGTGCTCGAGGAGAGGGGTGATGCTGACCCGACGGGACTTTCTGATGACCACCGCCGCCGCTGTCGCCGGCGCGACGGTCCTGCCTCGCGCCGCGGCGCGGGTGACGGTCGGCTACGCCGCCATCACCTGGGGCGGCAACGACGTCCAGGCGATCGAGGACGTCGGCTCCCTCGGGTTCAAGGGGATCCAGCTGCGATCGTCGGCGGTGGATCGCTTCGCCGGCAAGCCGGCGGAGCTCAAGGCGCTCCTCGAGCAGCACCATCTGACGATGGCGGTGTTGTCGAGCGGGAACCTGCGGCTGGATCCGGCGTTCGAGGCGGAGGATCTCGCCAAGCACGCCAGGAACGCGGAGTTCGTCAAGGCGGTCGGCGGGTTGCATCTGCAGGTGATCGACGAGCCGCCGAAGGGCAAGACGCTCGGGCCGGACGACTTCAAGCGTATGGGACGGCTCCTGACCGAGCTGGGTAAGCGAACCGATGCCCTCGGTATCCCGCTCGTCTATCACAACCACATGAACAGCATGAGCCAGCCGCCGGAAGGCACCGCGGCGATCATGGACGCGAGCGATCCGAAGTACGTGCGGCTGCTGCTCGACGTCGCGCACTTCCAGCAGGGCGGCGGTGACGCGGTCAAGGCAGTGACGCAGTATCGCGACCGGGTCGGTGTCGTCCATCTGAAGGATGTCGTCAGCCCGGGCCCATCGGTCAACGGCGCGCCGCCAAGGCCATACCAGTTCGTGGAGCTCGGTCGCGGCACCGTCAACCTCAAGGGCGTGGTGGCCGCACTCGACCAGATCAACTATCAGGGGTGGGCGATCATCGAGCTGGACGCGGTGCCCGATCCGTCCCGCACGCCGAAGGACTGCGCGATGATCAGCCGCGAGTACGCACAGCGTGAGCTTCATCTCGGTCTCTAACCGCCGAACGCTGACAGTCTGATCCTGCCGGCTTCACAGAAAGGCACATCCATGGCTCGACACACGTCCCCCCCTCTCGCGTTCGCGTTCCTCAGCGCCCTGCTGATGACCAGTCTCCACGCCCAGGGAACCGCCAAGCCACCCGCCACCAAGCCCGCCGCGGCGCAGGCCGGGTGGAAGAACCTGTTCGATGGCAAGACCCTCAACGGCTGGCGCGGCTACAAGAAGACCGACGCCACCGATTCGCGGTGGGCCGTCGAAGACGGGATGCTCACGCTGCCCAAGAACGACGGGAAGGACACGCGGGGAGCGCGCGACCTCATCTCGAGCGACACCTACGAGCAGTTCGAGCTCGAATGGGAGTGGAAGATCGCACTCGCCGGTAACAGCGGGGTGAAGTACTTCGTCCTCGAGGACATGGACTCCGCGATCGGGCACGAGTACCAGATGATCGACGACGAGCGGCACCCGGACGCGAAGGTCGGGCCGAAGCGTCAGACCGCCGCGCTGTACGACGTGCTGGCAGCCGCCGACCGCCCGCTCAAGCCGGCCGGCGAATGGAACACCAGCCGCGTGGTCGTGCGCGGCACGACCGTCGAACACTGGCTGAACGGTACCAAGGTGCTGTCGTACGAGCTCGGTTCGCCGGCGCTCAAGGCGGCAATCGCCCAGAGCAAGTTCAAGGACGTGGCGCGCTTCGGCACGCCGCAGAAGGGGCACATCCTGGTCCAGGACCACGGTGATCAGGTCTGGTTCAAGTCGATCCGGATTCGCCCGCTGACGGGCACCGCGACGACCGCGGCGGGAGCGCGGTAATGCGCTGGCGCACTCGTCCGGCGGCGATCCTCGCCATCCTTCCGCTGCTCGCGGCCACCGCGTTTGCGCAAGCGCGCGTGCAGGTCGTCCCCGACGAGGCACACCGCAAGGTGGACGTCACCGTCGACGGGAAGCCGTTCACCTCGTACATCTGGCCGACGACCCTGAAGAAGCCGGTGCTGTATCCGTTACGGAGCGCCAAGGGGACGGTCGTGACCCGCGGCTTCCCGCTCGACCCGCATCCCGGAGAGCGAGCCGATCACCCGCACCACGTCGGCCTGTGGTTCAACCACGGAGACGTCAACGGCTTCGACTTCTGGAACAACTCCGACGCGATCCCCGCCGCCCAGGCCCCCAAGATGGGCACCATCGTCCATCAGAAGGTAGTCGAGGCGAAGAGCGGGAGCGGACAGGGGTCGCTGACGGTCGAGAGCGAGTGGAAGAAGCCGGACGGCTCGACGCTCCTGAAGGAACGCACCGAGTTCGTGTTCCGTGCCGACGGCACCTCGCGCACCATCGACCGCGTCACCACGTTGACCGCGCTGGGCGAGAAGGTGGTCTTCAACGACAACAAGGAAGGCGTGATCGGCCTGCGCGTGGCGCGCGGGCTGGAACAGCCGACCACCCAGGCCGACACCTTCCTCGACGCCAACGCGAAACCCGCGCCGGCCAAAGTCGTCGACAATACCGGCGTGTCCGGCCAGTACACCAGCAGCGAGGGGCTGAAGGGTGACGCCGTCTGGGGCACGCGCGGACGCTGGACGATGCTGACCGGCACGGTGGACGCGGAGCCGGTCACGCTGGCGATCCTGGATCACCCAGGGAATCCGGGCTTCCCGACCTACTGGCACGCTCGCGGCTACGGCCTGTTCGCCGCCAACCCGATGGGCGAGAAGGTCTTCACCGAGGGGAAGAAATCGTTCGACCTGACCATTCAGCCGGGCGCCTCGGTCGTCTTCCACCACCGCATCGCCATCCTCAGCGGCACGGCGACGGCAGACCAGGTCGAAGCGCTGTATCGCGCCTTCAGCGGGTCCTGATCACACCATGCGAGTCGGCATCATCGGCGGCGGCGGCATCAGCGAGACCCACGCCCGGGCGGTCCAGGCGATTGACGGATTGACGATCGAGGCGGTGTACGGCGCGAACGCCGGCCGCGCCGCGGCGCTGGCCGCCGATGTCGGAGCCACGGCATACGACGACCTCGATCGCTTCCTCGCTCACAAGCTGGACATGGTGATCATCGGCAGCCCGTCGGCGCTCCACGCCGAACAGGGCATCGCGGCGGCGCGGTGCGGGCTGCACCTGCTGATCGAGAAGCCGATCGACGTGACCACCGCGAAGATCGACGCGCTCCTCGAGGCCGCGGACAAGGCACGTGTCACGGTTGGCGTGTGCTTCCAGGACCGGCTGCAGCCGGACATTCACGCCACCAAGCTGTTCATCGAGGAGGGGCGGCTCGGCAGGCCGGTGCTCGCGTCGGGCCGGGTGAAGTGGTATCGCGCGCCCGAGTACTACAGCGGCTCGCGCTGGCGCGGGAAGTTCGCGCTCGATGGCGGCGGCGCGATGATGAATCAGGCGATCCACACCGTCGACCTGCTCCTGTGGCTGTTCGGTCCGGTCGCGCGGGTCTACGCCAACACCGCCACTCGCGTCCATGACATCGAGGTGGAAGACACGGCCGTGGCGACCATCGAGTTCGCCAGCGGCGCGCTCGGGTCGATGGAAGCCACGACCTCGGTCTATCCGGGGTTCAGCCGGCGCGTCGAGGTGACCGGCTCCGAGGGCACAATCGTCATCGAGCACGATCGGGTCATCAGCTCGGACCTGCGGTCGGGTGAGCCAGGTGTGGTCTCGAGCGCGGCAGGCGACGCCAACGCCAGCGCCTCGTCAGCCAAGGTCTCGGACACGCGGGCGCATCAGCGCATCATCCGGGACTTCGTGCGGGCGGTGGAGACGGGCGGGACGCCGATCTGCGACGGCCCCGATGGCCGTCGCAGCGTCGAGCTGATCGAAGGGATGTATGCGTCGGCGAAGAGCGGACAGGCGGTGACGCTCAGCGCGCGGCCCCAGCCGTCGCGGGCGTAGCGGCGGCCGCGGCCGCGGCGCGGCGACGCGTCAGGTGCGGGACGATCCCGAGCAGGCGTTCGTAGACCATCAACTGGGCGCGGTGGTGCATCTCGTGCTCCTTCACCGCCTGGAGCATCTCGAAGCGGGTCCGGAGCGACGGCTGCACTTGGGGCGGGAACGTCACCTGCTGTTCGAGCAGCGCATCGTCAACTCCCTCGAGGAAGGTGGCGAAGCGCTCGCCGCCGGTGCGCAGCGCTTCGAGGATCGCGGCCTTCGAATTCAAGCCCTGCTCTTCGGACGCGCTCCTGGCCACATGCGCGCCGAACATCGCGTAGTCGACGTGCCCGACGCGCGTCGTGTGGAGCTCGATCTGCCAGCCGGTCGCGACCGCGATGTGCGCCAGCTGCTCGCCGACGCTCTTCACGTCGGCCACCGGCCGGTAGCCGTACTGATCCTCCGGGATCTCCTCGGCGATGGTGATCGTGTTGGCGCGCACCGACCGAAATGACGACGCAAGCTGCGTCCCACCGTAAATCGACATGTCTGAAGCCTCCAGTCCGCCACGCGCGCAGGCGCGGGCGGCTCTTGTTTTCGAGTCTAGCGAAGCGCAGGCGCAGGCGTCAAAGCTGGTTGGGCGCGGCGGTTTCACTTGCGGGCCGCGGGCCGGCGCTGTCAAGATTCGCGGGGTGTTCAGGCACTGTCCCCGCGGATCTGCGGCCCCGTTCCGCACGCTGATCGTCTTCCTCGGCCTGTGCGGTGCGGCGATGCTCGCGCGGCCCGTGGAGGCGCATCCCGCTCCGTTCAGCTATCTCGATGCCAGGTTCGGCGACGGGGTGCTGCGCGGCCGGTTGGTGTTGCACGATCTCGACCTCGCTCACGATCTGAAACTTGCCTCGCCGGACAGCCTCGCGACCCAAGCGGGCGTCCAGGCCCACGCCGACGCGATCGCCGCCCTGATGCGCGACCGCTTCGTCCTGCTCGTCGACGGCCGGCCGGTCCAGTGGCAGGCCGCGGCGGTCAAACCCCTCGCCGATCAAGGCGCCGTCGAGATGACGTGGACCACGCCCGCTGTTGTGTCCGGGCGGGCCGAGTTCCGGGCGGACATCTTTCCATACGATCCGAATCATCAGACGTTCCTCAACGTCTACGAGTCTGGCGTCCTGGTTCGCCAGGAGGTGCTGAACGCCACCCGTCCGGCGCTGCTGGTCTACGCCGGCACGCGACAGGGACTCTGGGCCGTGTTCCTGGCGTTCACCGCCTCGGGGATCCATCACATCGCGATTGGTCCCGATCACATCCTCTTCATCGTCGGCCTGCTGCTCCTGGGTGGATCGGTGCGGCGGCTGCTGGCGATCGTGACAGCCTTCACTCTCGGACACAGCGTGACGCTGGCGCTGGCGACGCTCCAGATCGTCGCTCCGCCGGCCCGCCTCGTCGAGCCGGCGATAGCCCTGAGCATCGTGTACGTCGGCGCGGACAACCTGCTCGTCGGAAGCCGCGGGCGCGACGTCCGGCCGTGGGTGGCGTTGTTCTTCGGGCTGGTGCACGGGTTCGGATTCGCCAGCGTCCTGCGCGAGACGGGTCTGCCGCCGCGGGCGCTCGGGCTGTCGCTGTTCTCCTTCAATCTGGGCGTCGAAATCGGCCAGGCCGCGATCGTCGTCACCGTCGCCTCCGCGCTGAAGTTGCTGCGCAGCCACAACGCCCTCCTGGCGGCGCGGGTCGCCACGGCCGGTTCGGTCGTCGTGCTGCTGGCGGGGGCGTTCTGGTTCGTTGAGAGGGTCTGGTGATCCGACGGGTTCGATAGGTTCGAGGGTTCGATAGGTCGACAGGTGCGGGTTCGAGAGTTCCAAGGTTCCACGGTTCGACAGGTGCCGGGTCTGGCTAGCGGCGTTCTGGCTGGAAGCTGGAAGCTGGAAGCTGGAAGCTCAGTCATAGAGGAGATGCGAATGAGACGTGCAGTGTTACTCGGGATCCTGCTGACGGCGGGAGCCATCGGAATTGCAGCGCAGCAGCCGCCTGCCGGGCGGACAGGCGACGCAGCCGCAGAACGCGACGATCGAAAAGCTGAAAGACAACCTGTTCGTGATCAAGGGTGGCGGCGGCAACACCGCGGCGTTCGTCACGTCGACAGGAGTCGTGATCGTCGATACCAAGCTCGCCGGATGGGGCCAGCGGATCATGGATCAGATCCGCTCGGTCACCGACAAGCCGGTGACGACCATCATCAACACGCATACGCACGGCGATCACACCGGCAGCAACGAGTTCTTCCCGGCGTCGGTCGAGGTCGTGGCGCAGGAGAACACCAAGGCCAACATGGAAAAGATGGACGCCTTCAAGGGGGACAAAGCGCAGTTCCTGCCTGACAAGACGTTCAAGGACAAGCTGACGCTGTTCTCGGGCGCCGACCAGATCGACTTGTACTATTTCGGTGCCGGCCACACGAATGGCGACGCCGTGGTGGTGTTCAAGGCGCTGCGGGTTGCGCACATCGGCGACCTGTTCGCGCGCAAGGGCACCCCGCTCATCGACACCAACAACGGCGGCAGCGGCGTCGCGTATCCCAAAACCGTGAAGAACGCGGCCAAAAAGATCAAGAACGTCGACAGCGTGATCACCGGGCACAGCGACGTGTTCCCGTGGAGCGCCGTGGCCGAGTATGCCGAGTTCAACAAGGCGTTCCTCGATGCGACGACCGCGTCGATGAAGTCCGGGAAGAGCGCCGACGACACGATCGCGGCGTTCAAGATGCCGGACAAGTTCAAGGAGTACAACATGAGCGGCGTCAAGGACAACGTCACCAAGATTTACGCCGAGCTGAAGAAGTAGCGTGCGGCGCGTCGCGGTTGCCCTCGTCATCGCGCTGGCGTCCGTCCCGGCGCTGGCCTGCGCGTCAGGCGCCGGCGACCAGGCCACGACCCACGGCGCCCGCGCCGTTCCGCATCGAAGAAGCGACCATCGCGCAGGTGCAGGCGGCGATCGGTGCCCGCCGCCTCACCTGCCGCGCGCTGGTCCAGCAATACCTGGCGCGCATCGAGGCGTACGACAAGCGTGGCCCGGCGATCAACGCGATCGTCGTGACCAACCCGCACGCACTCGACGAGGCGAACGAGCTGGACCGCCGGTTCGCGGCGAGTGGTCCGATCGGGCCCCTGCACTGCGCGCCGGCGATCGTCAAGGACAACTTCGAGACCATCGGGCTGCAGAGCGCGGACGGTTCGCTGTCGCTGCAGGGATTCGTGTCCAACCGCGATGCGTTCCTGGTCCGGCGGATCAAGGCGGCCGGGGCGATCGTGCTGGCCAAGTCGAACATGGCGGAGTTCGCGTTCACGCCGTACGAGACGGTCAGCTCGATCCTGCCCGGTTATACGAAGAACCCTTACGCGCTCGACCGGGTCACCGCCGGTTCGAGCGGCGGGACGGCCGCCGCCGTGGCGGCGAACTTCGGCCTGATCGGTCTCGGCACGGACACCGGCAACTCGATCCGCGGCCCGGCCTCTCACCAGGCGCTGGTGGGCATCCGATCGACCATGGGGTTGACGAGCCGCAGCGGCGTGGCTCCGCTCAGCCTGCTGGCCGACATTGCCGGCCCGATCACCCGCACCGTGGAGGATGCGGCAGCGGTCCTCACGGTGGTGGCCGGACCCGATCCTGACGACCCGATCACGATCGACGGCTCACCGCTCGCGACGCAGTTCGCCCCGGGCGGCCGCCCGGTGTCGGTCCCGACCTCGTATGCGGCAGCGCTGACGCGCGACGGCCTGCGCGGGGCGCGGATCGGCGTGCTGCGCCAGGCTTACGAACGAGAGAGCACGGATGCCGAGATCGTCAGGGTGTTCACCGCGGCGATGGAAGCGATGCGCGCGGCCGGCGCGATCATCGTCGATCCGGTGAAGGTTGACCTCGAGCAAATCCGCCGGGCGCAAAGCGCGGGCACCTGTGGCGGATTCAAGTACGACATCAACCGCTACCTCGCTCAGCAGGGCGACCGCGTGCCGGTCCACAGCCTGGAAGAGATCATCCGCTCGCGCCGGTTCCATCCGTCGGTGCAGCTGCGGCTGCAACAGGCGCAGGACGGGAGCGACAACGGCCCTGAGACGCCGGCCTGCCAGGCGGAATCAGCGTATCGCGCGCAGGTCCGCGGCGCAGTCGCTAAAGCGATGGACGAGGGGAAGCTCGATGCGATGGTCTACCCGACGTGGAGCAATCCGCCACGCTTGATCGGCGACCTGAACACGCCGCACGGCGACAACAGCCAGTTCTTCTCGCCGACCACCGGGTTCCCGGCGATCACCGTGCCGATGGGCTACACGCGCGAGGTGCTCCCGGCGGGCATCACCTTCTTCGGCCGCGCCTGGAACGAAGCCACGCTCATTCGCCTCGCCTACGCGTACGAGCAAGCGACAAAGCACCGCCGGGCGCCCGCCAGCGCGCCAGCGCTGCGCGCAACGCGCTAGTCCCCTGGAACCGTGATTTCTAGGACAACTCCCGGGCGGGGCATCCCGCCGGGCGGCGTTGCTCGTCGCTCACATATGCCCAATATGCTCACTCCTCTCGCCTTGCCCGCCGGGCGCCGCGCTCCGGGACTTGTCCCAGCTATCACGGTTCCAGGGGACTAGCGCTCCCCCAACCGCGCCTGGCGGATGACTTCGCGGAAACTCGGGCGCGCGCCGGCACTGAGGAGGCCGACGCGGAACAGGCGGGCGCCGGCCCGGATCGCGATCCAGGTGGCGCCGACCAGCAGCAGCATCGGTCCGGCAATCTCCCACCAGGCGAGTGAGTCCGCGTCCAGGCTGGAGCGCATGACGATCACCGGGGCCCGCCGTGAGCGGCAGCCACGTCATCGCGCGCGCCACCAGGCCGTGCGGTTCGCGGAGCAGCACGCTCATCAGCATCAGCGGCAGCGCCGCGGTGAGCGACCACATCATCGACAGCTGCTGCGCTTCGCGCATGTTCGAGCCGAGCGAGCCGGTGCCGAGCATCAGGCTGCCGAAGAACAGGAACGCGAGCATGAAGAGGGGCAGCGCGACCAGCAGCGTCCGCCAGGGCATCTCGACCTGCGCCGCGAACAGCAGCGGAATGGCACCGAAGCCGGTCACGAACAGCATGGCCATCCACACCGCCACCTGGATCAACCCCGCCGCGCCGAGTCCCATCAACTTGCCGGCCAGAATTTCATCCGGGTTGGCGGAGGCGAGCAGGACTTCGACGACCTTGTTCTCCTTCTCGGTCGCGGTGCCCTGGAGCAGATAACCTGACGTCATCAGCACCGACATCAGGAACAGGACGGTGAACGCCAGCGGAATCGCCACCCGCACCGCGGAGGCGACGCTCCCGCCGTCCTTGATCTCGCCGCTCCGGGTCACCGCGAATCGTCTGACGTCCGGCATCGGCGCGATGATGCGGGCGGCGACATCCGGCTCGGTCCGGCCGCGCACCAGCCGCTCGCGCACGAGAATGCCCAACGCGGCGCGGGCGTCGCCACTGCCGCCGCCGATCGTGTCCGGGCCGTAGCTCTCGACGCGGCCGGTGCGGAGGTAATCGTCGGTGAGCACGAAGTAGCCGCGCAGCGTGCGGGCCGCCAGTTCCTGACGCGCGGTCACGGCCGAGGCAAACGGGCGGAACAGCAGGCTCGAACGCGGCAGGGCCCGATCGACGGCGGCGGTCTGGCCGGTGGCCTCGAGCAGGCGGCGCGTGTCCTCGTCGAGCTCCGTCCGGGGCGGGGCGATGTCTCCCTGCAGGTCGAGAACGCCCGGCCGATCGACCACCCCGAAGATCGCCGGCTGCTCGCGATCGCGCTTGGCCGCGTAGTACGCCGGCACCGCGACGAGTGCGGCGTAGCCGGCGATGAACAGCGGCATGCCGAAGGTGATCACCAGAAAACCGGTGCGCTTGACCGCCGAGCCCAGCTCGAATGCGGCGATCGTCCTCACCTTGTGCCAGCGGATCACGACCGTGCCTCCCCCACCACCCGCAGGAAGATGTCTTCCATCGGCGCCAGCGTCGGCTCGAAGCGGTCGATGCGGGCCCCGGCGGCGACCAGCGCGGCCAGCAGGTCCGCCGCATCCCCGTCCGGCGCGAGCCGCACCCGTGTGACGCGGTCGGACTCGGGCGTCATCGCCACGGCCATCGGCACCGCAGGCAGCGGCGCCTGGGCGTGCACGATCACCTCCGGCAGCGAGTGCCGCCGCCGCACTTCGTCGACCGCGCCGTAGACCAGCAGCTGCCCTTTGTGGATCAGCGCGACGCGGTCGCAGAGCGCCTCGACCTGGTTCATGTGGTGGGTGGACAGAATGGTGGTGCGCCCGCTGCGGCGGCGTTCGAGGAGCAGATCCTGCACCAGGCGCACGTTGACGGGATCGAGACCGGTCGTCGGCTCATCGAGGATGCACAACTCAGGGTCGGCCAGGAGAGCGCCGGCTATCTGCACCTTCTGCGACATCCCCTTGCTCAGGCGATCGACGCGCCACGCGGCCACGTGCGGCAGCTCCACGCGCTCGAGCCACTCGAGGCCGCGGCGCCTGGCGTCGGCGCGGGTCAGGCCCTTGAGCGCGCCGAAATACGCCAGCACGTCGATCACCTTCAGCTTGGTGTAGAGCCCGCGTTCCTCCGGAAGATAGCCAAGCCGATCGAGGTGCTCGCGCCGGCGCGGCTCACCGAAGACACGGACCGTTCCGGCGTCCTGCCGGATGATGTCCATCAGGATCCGGATCAGCGTGCTCTTCCCGGCGCCGTTCGGCCCGAGCAGGCCGAAGATCTCTCCGCCAGGGACGTCGAAGGTCACGCCGCGCAGCGCGTCGGTCTCGCCATACCGCTTCTCGACCCGCTCGAACGCGAGCACCGCGGCGGCCGGCGGAGTCAGCGGCCGGTCCCGCCGGCGGGCGGCTTGCCCTTGTGGCTGTCGATGTATTCGCGGGCGAACTGCTCGAGATGCGGCGTTGGCACGAGACCGACCTTGCGCGCTTCCTCGAGCGCCGCGTCAGGGGTGAAGCCGTCGCGCAGGACGCGCCGAATCATCCAGAACGCACCGACGCGGATCGCCGCCGTGCAGTGGATGAACATCGGACGGTTGGCAGGATCGTCGGTGATGCGCAGGAACTCGTCGACCGAGTCCGGCGACGGCTTGCTGTATTCGACCGGGATGTTGAAGTACTTGAGGCCGGCTTTCTCGACCGCCTCCTGCTCCTCGGCGGCGCGATGCTCGCCCGGCGTGCGCAGATTCAGCACCGCCTTGACCCCCTCGGCCTTGAGGCTCGCAAAGTGCTCGAGCCGCGGCTGGCCGCCGGTGCAGAAATCGGGCGTGACACGCATGAAATTGCGGATCGACGACACGTCCGTGGCCGGAGCCGCCGGCGCGGGAGACTGCGCGGAGAGCCAGGCCACGGCGAGCAGGAGCAGCATGGCCGTCATTCTGCCACAGCCGGCCGCGCCGGGGACCGCGGGGCCGATTGGCCGCGCCGAGCGTGGTGTCGGTCAACGGTTGCGTTACCATGGTGGCCGTGACCAAGAGGCTTGCGATACTCGTCGGCGGCGGCCCCGCCCCCGGCATCAACAGTGTGATCAGTGCCGCCACCATCCGCGGCCGTCTCGAAGGAGTGGAAGTCGTCGGGATCCGCGACGGGTTCGAGTGGATCATGAACGGCAACATCGATCGGATCATCCCGCTCGAGATCGACCAGGTCAGCCGGATCCATTTCCGCGGCGGCTCGTTCATCGGCATCGCCCGCGCCAATCCGACCAAAGACCCGAAGCTGCTCGAAGCAGCGGTCATCTCGCTGCTCCGCCTGAACGTGTCGATGCTGATCACCATCGGCGGGGACGACACCGCGTTCTCGGCGATGAAGCTGGAAGAGAAAGCCGGCGGCCGCATCCACGTCGTTCATGTTCCAAAGACGATCGACAACGACCTCGACCTGCCCCCGCACGTCGATACGTTCGGCTACCAGACGGCCCGGCATCACGGCGTCGAGATTGTCAAGAACCTGATGGTCGACGCCAAGACGACCTCGCGGTGGTACTTCGTGATCGCGATGGGCCGGACGGCCGGACATCTCGCGCTCGGCATGGGCAAGGCGGCCGGCGCGACGTTGACCCTTATCCCCGAGGAGTTCTCCGGTCGCAAGATCAAGCTCAAGGCGATCGTCGACACCCTGGTCGGCGCCATCGTCAAGCGCCTCAGCTACGGCCGCCGCGACGGCGTCGCGGTGATCGCCGAAGGGCTGGTCATCGACCTCGATCCGGAGGATCTCGCGCAGCTGCACGATGTCGAGCGTGACGCCCACGGCCACGTCCGGTTGGCCGAGGTCAACATCGGCGAGATCCTCAAGACCGAAGTGCAGAGCCGGCTCCGCGAGTTCGGGATCAAGACGACCATCGCGGCCAAGAACATCGGCTACGAGCTGCGCTGCGCCGACCCGGTGCCGTCGGACATGGAGTACACGCGCGACCTCGGCTACTGCGCGGCGAAGTATCTCCTCGGCGGCGGCAATGCCGCGATGATCTCGATGCAGGGCGGCCACTTCGTGCCGATTCCGTTCAGCGAGATGATCGACAGCCAGACCGGACGGACGCGCGTCCGGCTGGTCAACATCAACTCGACCCGCTATGCGATCGCCCGGCGCTACATGGTCCGCCTGCGCCGCGATGACTTCGAGGATCCGCACGAGCTCGCCAAGTTCGCCGCCACCTCCGGCGTGTCGCTCCAGGACTTCCGCAAGCAGTTCGAATACCTGATCGAGCTCGAACCGCCGCCGCTCGCGCTGGATCTCCAGGAAGGGCTCGTCGAGCACCCGCCCACCTCGATCCCCGGGCAGACGGTCACCTAATCGGTCTTCGTGCCAATACCTCACGTGCCGGCGGCTCGCGTTCGTCGGCACGTGAATCCTGACGTCCCGGCCCCGCGACGCCGCGCGCCGCGCCGAACCGCTGTCGCTACGCCGTGAGCCCGGCCGCCGCCGCACTCGCCGCACTGCTCGCCGCGATCGTCATCAGCTGCACGTCGCAAGTGAACGTCGGGATGATCGCCGTGGCGCTGGCGTGGGGACTCGGGCTCTACACCGGCCGCACGGCCGATGCCGTCCTCGCCGGATTTCCCGCCTCGCTCTTCGTCACCCTCGCCGGCGTCACCCTGCTGTTCAGTCTGGCCGAGGTCAACGGCACCATCGGCCTGCTCGCCAATCGGCTGGTCCATACGGCCCGGGGCAGCGTCCGGATCGTCCCGATCCTGATCTTCGGGATCGCCGGGATCATCTCCATGCTCGGTCCGGGCGCGATTGCCAGCGTGGCGCTGGTCGCGCCGCTCGCCATGGTGATTGGGGATCGCACCGGCCTGCCGCCGTTCCTGACCGCGCTGATGGTCGCCAACGGCGCGAATGCCGGCAACCTGTCGCCCCTGAGTGCGGTCGGCGTTATCGCCAACGCCCGCATGGCCGCGGCCGGACTCGGCGCCCACGAGTGGAAGGTGTTCGCCGCGAACTTCTTCGCCCACGTGCTGGTCTCGGCGGTCCCGTTCGTGCTCCTCGTCCGCCGAGCCGAGGCCCGGACGGCCGATCCGCTCGACGATCACGCAGCCCGGCTCTCCCGGCCGCAATGGCTCACCCTCGCCATCGTCCTCATCTGGGTCGCGTCGGTGGTCTTCCTGCGGGCGCCGATCGGGCTCGCCGCCTTCGCCGCTGCCGCGGCGATCGTGGTGCTCCGCGCCGCCGACGAGTCGCCGGCGATCAAGCGCATGCCGTGGTCCGCGATCGTGATGGTCACCGGGGTGACGATGCTGGTGGCGGTGGTCGAGAAGGCGGGCGGGATGGATCTTTTCACGTTGCTGCTGGCGCGCCTCGCCACACCCGGGACGGTCAACGGCATGATCGCGTTCGTCACGGGTGCGATCTCGATCTACAGCAGCACGTCCGGCGTCGTGCTGCCCACCTTCCTGCCACTGGCCCCGCGCCTCGTCGAGCAGGTCGGCGGCGGCAACCCTCTCGCCGTGGCGCTCAGCATCAACGTCGGGTCGTCGCTCGTCGACGTGTCTCCCCTCTCCACGCTGGGCGCCCTGTGCGTCGCGGCGCTCGCCGACCCCGATCGCGCCCGCGATCTGTTCCGCCGGCTGATGCTCTGGGGCCTCGCCATGGCCGTCGTCGGCGCCCTGCTCTGCCAGCTGTTCGCCAGCGCGTTCGCGCGCTTGTGAACAGCGCTTCCAGCTTCCCGCTTCCCGCTTCAGCCGCTGCTAACCAGCCGATTCGTGAACCCTGAACCGAACCGTGAACGTTGAACCCAACCCTGAACGCTGAACCTTGAACCCTGAACCTTGAACCCTGGTTCCTCTAAGTTCTCATCGCGAGGACCGGATCTACCCTCGTCGCGCGGCGGGCCGGGAAGTAACTCGCAGCCAGGGCGACGAGGCAGAGGACGACCGGAACCGCCACGAACGTGCGCAGGTCCGTGGCGCCGACGCCGTAGAGAAGGCTCGCGAGCACGCGACTCAGGACCAGCGCGCCGGTGACGCCCAACGCTGCACCAAGCGCGGCGAGGCGGACCCCGTCGATCAGCACCTGCGCGCGTACGCGGCCCGGCCTCGCCCCGAGCGCCATGCGGATCCCGATCTCCCGCGTGCGCTGTCCGACGGCGTAGCTCAAGACGCCGTGAATCCCGATCGCGGAGAGCAGCAGCGCCACACCCGCGAGCAGCCCGAGGATGACCATCGTGAAGCGGCGCTCTGCCACGGAGCGGACGATCGCGTCGTCCATGGACTCGAGGCCGAACACCGCCAGCTCGGGATCCTGCTGCCGGATTACCTCGCGGATCGAGCCGGCCATCGCGGACGGATCGCCGTCGACGCGAGCCAGCAGCACGCCGGACCCGTCCGCGGACGGAGTCTGCGCGAGTGGCGTATAGACCGCTGGCGGGGCGGCCGAGGCGATCCCGTGAAATCGCTCGTCGCCGACGATGCCGACGACCGTGCGGGCGGCGCCCCAGAAGCGAATCTGCTTGCCGATCGGATCCTGGCCGGCGAAGAACCGGGCGGCGGCCGCCTCGTTGACGACGAGCACCGCTGGCGCGCGCGTCGCGTCCGCGTCGCGCAGTAACCGTCCGCGCACCAGCGGTACCCGCATCGTCGGAAAGTACCCCGGCGTGACGCGCCGGACGGAAACCTCCGGGAAAGTTCGTGATTCTGTTTCCCGGCCGACGATCGAAAACGAATTGGTGTTACCGGGATCGATCGGATGGTTGCCGGCGATGGCGACCGCACGGACGCCCGGCAGCGCCCTGGCGCGCTCCAGCAGGCCCGCCGAGAACGCCTGCATCTCGACGAGGGCTGGATACTTCCGGAAGTCCACCGGATAGCGATCTGGGGGTAGCTGGTACTCGGCCTTGATCACGCCGGTGGGATCGAAGCCCGGGTTGGTCCGGTGCAGCCGCCAGAAGCTTTGGATCAGCAGCGACGCGCCGATCACGAGCATCACCGCCAGCGCCACCTCGGCGACCACCAGCGCCGAGCGTATCCAGCGTCCGCTGGAGCCGTCAGCGTCCCGGCCGCCGTCAGACTTCAGCGCATCCTGCAGATCCACACGCTGCGCCTGCAGCAGCGGGACCAGTCCGAAGGCGAACCCCGCGCCCAAGGTGACGAGCAGCGTCACCGCGAGCACGCGCAGGTTCACCGCGGCGTCGGCGATGCGCGGCAGATCGGCGGGCGCCAGCCTCACCAGCGCTGCGACCCCGAAGGTGGCCAGCCATGTGCCGAGAGCGCCAGCGGCCACGGTGAGGATCAGGCCCTCCGCGGCAAACTGCCGCGCGAGCTGCCAACGTGAAGCGCCGATCGCCAGCCGGACGGCCACTTCCCGGCGACGCGCCGTCCCGCGGGCCAGCAGCAGGTTGGCGACGTTGGCGCAGGCGACGAGCAACACCAGCGCGACTGCCGCCAGCAAGACCAGGAGCGCCGGGCGCACCGGCCCGAATACCACCGCCTCGAGCGGTTCGACCGAGATCCCGCGGGCCCGGTTGGCCGGGTACGCGCGCTCGAGATCGGCAGCGATCGACGCCAGTTCCTCCTGCGCCGCACCGGCCCCGTCAGCCAGCCGCCCGATCATGAAGATCGGATGGGTATCGCGCGGCAGCGTCTCCGGCGTGTCACGGAGTGGTAGCCACACGTCGACTCCCGGCCGCGCCGCCCGATCGGCAAACGAACGGGAGTAGGCCGCGGCACGCAGCACCTGGAACAGGCCGAACTCCGCACCGGTTGGCATCACTCCGACGATCGTCACGGGGTGGCCGTCGATGCGCAGCGACTGCCCGACGACGTCGGGTAGCTCGGGAAAAGCCCGTTGCGCGAGCGCGGCGCTCACCATCACCGTCGGTGGGTCGTCCCGGACCGATGTCGTCCTTCGTGAACGTACGGCCGGCGAGCGGCCGGACGTGCAGCGTGGAAAAGAAGTCGTCTGTCACCGACACGGCCTGGAGCCGCTGCGGCTCTCGACCGATCGGCGTGTAATTGATTTCCGACGGCAGGAACGCGGCCAGACCGATCACTGTTCGCGTCCGATCGCGGTAATCGAGGAAGTCCGGCAACGATCCTGGTTCCCGGGTCGTGCCGCTCTGGCGGTCCGTCTCCCAGATCACGGCCAGTTGCGCCGCCCCAGGCAACGGGGCCGGGCGAATCAGCACGGCATCGACGACGCTGAAGATCGCGGTGCCGGCGCCCACGCCGAGCGCCAGCGTCAGAACAGCGATGGCCGAGAAGCTGCGGTTGCTGACGAACAGCCGGGCGGCGTGTCGGACGTCCTCTGCGAACATGTGGCGCGTCTCCTCTCCGGTCCGCGCACAGTAGCACTGCCAATGCTAAGTACCTAGCACCAAGTGACGAGCGCGGGGACGGCTGGCCACCCGGAGCCGCTGGCGCTACACTTCGGGAAAATGTCGTCGATGCCCAGATGGTCGGCGGCCGACGCCCTTGCCGAGCGCTATCGCCGCGCCGCCGGCAGCACTGTCGAACACGACGTGCGGCCGTATTTTGCCGCGCTCGCTCGGATCGAAGCGGTGGATGCCGGCGCGCTGTCTCTCGCGGCCTTGACCACGCGCGCTGCGGATTTGCGCGCCCGCGCCAGCGGTGAGCCGCTCGACGCGCTCCTGACCGAGGTGTTCGCTGTCGCACGCGAACTGGCGCATCACACCATCGGGCTGCGCCCGTTCGACGTCCAGTTGGCCGCCGGCGTCGCGCTGGCGAGGGGCCGTTTGGCGCAGCTCGCCACTGGTGAGGGCAAGACACTCGCGGCGGTGCTGCCGGCGATCCTCAGGGCGCTGACCGGCCAGGGCGTCCACATCTTCACCGCCAACGATTACCTGGCTCAGCGTGACGCCGAGTGGATGGCGCCGCTCTACGCCAGCTTCGGACTCCGTTGTGCCGCGGTGACGGAACACCTGGACCGTGAGGCGCGGCGCGACGCCTATGCCGCCGATGTGACCTACGTCACGGCCCGCGAGGCCGGTTTCGACTACCTCCGCGATCACGCCGCGCTCGACCCGCGCGCCTGTGTGCACCGCGGTCATCATGCCGCCATTGTCGACGAGGCGGACTGCATTCTCGTCGACGAGGCGCGAGTGCCGCTGGTGATCGCCGGTGACGCGCCACCGCTCGGTCTCGATCCTCTCCGGCTCGCCGCATTGGCGCGCGAGCTGCGTAGCGGGGTCGATTACGGCGCAGACGAATACGCGCGTACGGTGGTGCTGACCGATCGCGGCTTCACGCGCGCCGGCCAGGCGCTCGGCGTGGCGCTCGACGATCCCGCTCATCACCTGCTTCTCAGCGCGGTGCACGTCGCGCTGCACGCCGAAGTGCTGCTGCATCGCGACCGCGACTACGTGGTGCGCGAGGGACGGATCGAGATCGTCGACGAGTGGACCGGGCGGGTCGCGGACAATCGCCGTTGGCCGAACGGAATTCAACCAGCCGTCGAAGCCAAGGAGCAGGTCGCGATCCGTGCGGAAGGGCGCGTGCTCGGGTCGATCCCGATGCAGCACTTCGTCCGGCTGTACGATCACCTGGCCGGCATGACGGCGACCGCGGTGCCCGCCGCCGAGGAGCTCGCCTCGTTCTTCGGCCTCGGCACCACCGTGTTTCCGCCGCATCAAACATGCCGCCGGGTCGATGAGCCCGACGTCGTGTTCGCGAGCAGGGCTGCCAAAGAGGCCGCGATCGTCAACGAAATCGCCAGCGTTCAC
The DNA here is from genome assembly GCA_963816725.1 of uncultured Acidobacteriota bacterium. Classification (GTDB taxonomy): domain Bacteria; phylum Acidobacteriota; class Vicinamibacteria; order Vicinamibacterales; family 2-12-FULL-66-21; genus CAVSUB01. Next base: position 248,949 of record CAWFMC010000006.1, read on the forward strand.
GCAACCGGCCGCCCCCTCCTCGTGGGCACGACGACGGTGCGTGAGTCCGAGGCGCTGGGGGCCGCACTCACCGCGCGAGCCATTGCGTGCACCATCCTCAATGCGAAGCAGGATGCTGACGAGGCGCGGATTGTGGCGGGTGCGGGGCGGCTCGGCGCGGTCACGATTTCCACCAACATGGCCGGGCGCGGCACCGACATCGTCCTCGGCGGCGGGGATCCCGCCGAACGCCGGCTGGTCGAGACTCTTGGCGGCCTCTACGTCCTTGGTACCAACCGTCACGAGAGCCGCCGCATCGACGATCAGCTGCGCGGCCGGGCGGGCCGCCAGGGTGACCCCGGCACATCACGTTTCTTCATCAGCCTGCAGGACGACCTGATGCAGCGCTACGGCGTCGTGGGGCTGATTCCGCCCGCGCACCGGCCGCCCCCAGGCTCCGAGCCGGTGGCGGATCCGATCGTGTCGCGTGAGATCGCCAGGGCCCAGCGCATCGTCGAGGGTCAGAACTTCGAGATCCGGCGCACGTTGTGGAAGTACTCCGCGCTCGTCGAGGAGCAGCGACGGATCGTCGCCGAGTGGCGCCAGGCGCTCCTGACCGGCGAGGCGGACCCGGGAATCTGTGCTGAGGCGTGCCCGGAGCACTATGCGGCACTGAGCACCGCCGGCGGCGATGCGGTCCAGCACGCGGAGCAGCGCATCGCCATCCGCGTACTCGACGATCGCTGGGCCGATCACCTGGCAGCAATCGAGGACGTGCGGGAAGGGATCCATCTGCAGCGGCTCGGCGGGCGCGAGCCCGTCACCGAGTTCCACCGGCAGATCGTCGAGGGGTTCGGATCGCTCATGGGGGACGTCCGGCGCGAGACGGCCGAGCGCTTCAGGCGCCTCCGCGTCGTCGACGGCGTCATCGACCTGGCATCCGCCGGCCTGAGCGGGTCGTCGGCGACGTGGACCTACCTGGTGAACGACAACCCGTTCTCCACCCTAGGCCTCTCGATGCTGTCCAGCCGCAACGTCGGAACGGCCGGCGCGATGGGCATGCTGGCGGTGCTCTACTGGCCGCTGACCGCGGTGATCGCCAGCACGGTGTTCGTCAGGCGCTGGCTCGCCGCGCACGGCCGTCACCGGCGCTGATCATGCTCGTTTCAACGGCAGACGGACGGATCGGACCATCGTCCGCCTCCTTCGCTCACGCTGGCGATCCGCGCCACGCCGGCGGGATCCGCATCCGGCGCACGGTTCCCCGGCAACCGCTGGAAGGCAATCGTCGCGCCGGCCCGGTCGAAGTCGGTCGGCTCGGGGCCAATCGACGCGTTCATGATCGAGGTCCGGCTCGCCACATGCTGATAGCCCAGCGCGTGCCCCAGCTCGTGGATTCGCAACAGGCGGCGGCGGGCATCGTTGTGATCGAAGTCGCGATCGAGGAACAGCGCGCCCCCGATGACCGTGCCGTCACCCGTCGTCAGCCAGCGGCCGTAGCCAATCGTGTTGGCGAGACTGGCAATGCCGGTATAGCGCCCGGCGGTGATCGTGCCGCTGCGCATCGAAGTCACCTTGGTGCCGGCGTTCGGCCGCTCGACTTCGACCGACGCGAAGCCGGTGAAGGTCCCGGCCGTCAAGAGGCTCAGACCCTCGGTGAGATGCGCCACGATCTGGTTCACCTCGTCGTTCGACATCTGCTCGCTCGAGGCGGTGAACGTCTCCGCAGACAGTGTTCCCAACGCCATCGTCGAGGCGATGATCACGAGCGATGGCCGGGTGGTCCAGCGCTGCAGACGGGCGTTCTCGCCCCGGAACATCTCGTTGAAGGACACGAGATCGAAACCTGACGGGATCACCGAGAGGCGCATCGGGTCCGCGCTCGGACTGATGGTCGTCTCGCGCGGCACGATGCCGGGTCCGGTCAAGGCCGCCGGATAGGTGCCGAGGCGCGCGCTCTCGACCGAGAACATCCCGTTCGCGTCCGTCGTGACGGCGCGGTAGCTGCCGACGACCACAGACAGATTGCCGGCAGGCGTGCCCGTCAAGGCGTCGATTGTCTGGCCCTGGACAGATGCGGTCGGGGCAGAACCGTCGGCGGCGGCTGACGGCGTCGTCGGAGACGACGAACCGCCACACGCGACAGCGGCGCACAACAGGAGCACGGGCATGCCCGGTCGGAACATCCCGGCTCGCTGTGCAAGTGCCGGGTCACGCGAAAACGGCCGGATCTCGTGAGGTCAGGCTGCATCGTGCTTACCGATGTGCAGGCACGCTGACGATTCTGGCGTCCTGCCGCGACCGCCCGCGGCGCCGGCGCCATGACGAGGCCAGCAGGCGGAAGCGGCTCGCGTCCACTACGATAGGACATGCCCCTGTTCCGCGCTGCGGTCGCAGCCGCGCTCGGCGTCTCCCTGATCGTCACGCTCGGGGCCTCGCCGCAGATCATCCGCGACCCGCGCCGGCTCGAGTCCGGGGTGGACCTGGTGATGGTCACGGCGACCGTGCTCGACGCCGAGGGGCACCTGGTGACCGACCTGCCGCGCGAGGCGTTCGGGATCTGGGAAGACGGCCTGGAGCAGACGATCTCCGTCTTCACCAACGAGCGCATGCCGGTCGGCCTCGGTGTGCTCCTTGACGCCAGCGACAGCATGTTCGGGCAACGCATGGTCGAGGCCCGGGCGGCGGTCGAGCGGTTCCTGTTCACCCTCCTTGATCCGGCGGACGAGTTCTTTCTCAACGTGTTCAATCACCGGCCGCGGGCGCTGACGCCCTGGACCAGCACGCCGGCGGTGGTGAGCGACGCGCTTGCCGCGCTGCGGCCTTCCGGCGGGACGGCGATCTACGATGCGGTCGTGAACGCCATGCCGCAGATCGATCGGCGCAACCGGCAACGCGCCGCGTTGCTGATCATCTCGGACGGGGCCGATACCGCCAGCGACGCGACGCTGCGTGACGTGCGGGCCGCGCTCCTGCGGAGCGACGCCTTCGTCTACGCGATCGCCATCGACTCGCCCGACGGGTTCCCGATCAACACCCGCGTCAATCCGGCGGCGCTCAGCGAGATTACCGGCCAGAGCGGCGGCCGCACGGAGGTGGTCCACGACGGTGCGGGGCTCAATCTGGCGACGTCGAAGATCGCCGACGAGCTGAACAAGCAGTATGTGCTCGGCTACTCGTCGCCCAAGAGCACGGACGGGAAGTTCCACAGCATCCGGGTGGCGATGCGCGACCCGGCTTACCGGGTACGCGCGCGCAATGGCTACGTGGGCAGTCCGGTGAAGAAGACCCGGTAGATCGGTCAGCCCTCAGGGGCGCAGTCCCAGCGTCAGAAGGACAGGCCGACTCCGATGTCGACCTTGCGCGTTCCCGCGACCGTTGTCGGCTTGCCGAAGTTGTCGGACGTCAGCACCCCGGTGTAGCCGATCAGGTTCCCGTGATTGGTGAGGTTCTGGACGTTCACGTTGAGTGACAGCCGGTAGCGGCCGGCGCTCTGCGCGGCGCCCTGCGACACCGCAATGGCTCCGCCGTCCGAGCGGAAATTGATCCCGCCGGGCCGCTCGACCGCCTTCCCGAAGCTCCATCCGTAGGTGAAAAACCCGTTGATGTTCAGCTGACCGCTCGCCCGCAGCGTGTTGCGTCCGACACCGGCGGGCCGATCGTTGAACACCAGGTCGCCGTTCTCGTCGAAGCCGGTGCGAATGGTGTAGGGCGGCGCGCTCGACATGTTCACGTTGAGGTTGGCGTTGAAGTTGCGCAGCTGACTGCTGTTGAACCCGACGTTGAAACGGCGGTGCACGTCCTGGTTGGAGGGTCCCCAGTCGTCCCGGACGAAGCCGGTGGCCGGCGTGCTGAAGGCCCCTTCGGTGTTGTTGCGGCTGCGCGCGAACGAGACGTTGGTGAAGACATTCATGCGCCGCCAATTCCAGCGCGACGTCGAGGGGCCGGCGGGGCCTCCGCCGTTCATGATGATCATCGCGCCGCCGCCCAGCATCGTCGGCCCGGGCGTTGCGGTATTGAAGTTGATGGTGGCGCCGATGTTGATGCTGTCCTGCCGCGAGCGCGCATCGTCCACCACCTCGACGACGTTGCTGAAGCTCGGGTCGGGGCGGACCCCGCCGATCGGGGGGTTCAGGTTGAGGCCGCGCAGCAGATGGTCACCGCTCATGTGTGCGTAAATCGCGTTGATGCGGATCCCTTTGGTGATCGCCCGATCGACGCCGGCGCTGTAGCGGGTGGAGCGCTGCATGGCGAGGTCCTCGGCCAGCAGGTAGCGATTCGTCGGCAGCACCGGTCCATCCGAGGGCGTCGTCGGGTAGGTCGGATTGGTGACGTTGATCTCGCGCTGGCGGAATCCGTCCACCCGGAGCGTCTGCTCGTAGGTGCCGGTCGGCAGCCAGTCGTAGAAGATCCCGGCGCTGCCGCGCAGGGTGGTCGCACCCGCCTTCCCAGGGGACCACGTGATGCCGAACCGCGGGCCGAGGTTGTTGACGTCGGACACATGCGTCTGGAGCTCATAGCGCACGCCCGGACTGAGGGTGAGGTTCTTGCGGACGCGGATGTCGTCCTGGATGTAGACGCCGCCCTGGATGTTCTTGTAGGCGATGTTCGGGTCGCCGACGCGCTGGGTGAAACTGCCCGGCGTGCCCGCGAGATACGCCTCAGGACTCTCGAACGTGTAGGTGCCGAGATAGTTGTTCGCGTCATCCGACCGGTAGTTGCCGCCGTCGAACAGCAGCCCCGTTCGCACCGAGTGGATCCCGCGGACGTAGTCGAGATCCGACTGCAGGTTGAGCGTCTTGCGCCGGCTGCCGCCGCTCAGCTGCTGGCCACCGATGGTGAACTGCTCGATCACCCTGACGGTCCGGCCTTCGAACACCGACTGTGAGGCACTGTCGGACCAGCCGATCGCCGCACGCGTGTTGATGAAGAATCGGCGGCCGAGCGGGCCCGCTTCCTGGATGCGGATGGTGTCGGACGATTCCTCCGATGAATAGCCGCGTTCAGCGGAATCGTAGCCACCAATGCCCAGGTTCTTGGTCTTGAAGTGGTTGCGGTTGTAGTTGATCCGCAGGGTCTGATCGCGGGTCAGCGCGTAGTCGAACAGCCCGTAGATGAAGGTGTTGTCGCCGGGCCTGCGGGGGCCGAGCGAGTTGATCAGGGTGCCGTCCGGCGTGTGCAGGTGATAGACCGGCGTCTCGAACTGCGTCGACGTGTTCAGGTTGACCGAGAAGGACGCCTTCTGCTTGATCAGCGACCCGCCGATGCCGCCGTTGTAGTTCTGCGTGCGCTCCGGTCCCTTCTCGGCCGCCAGCTCGTTCTTGCCGCTCAGCGAGCCGTCACGGATCCGCATCTGGACGTTGGTCCGGAGCGGGCCGATGCCGGGCTGGGTGATGATGTCGATGAACAGGCCACCGGCATAGTGGTTCTCGGCGGCGAAGGCGTCGCGCGTGATGTGGATCGCCTTGATCGCCGACTTGGGCGGCAGCCGTCCGCCCTCGAAGCTGTCGACCCGGATGACGGCATTCCCGCCGACCAGATCCTGCAGCTGCTGCGCCATCTCGTCGGGGTCATCGGAGAGCGCGTCGATCTGCTCGCGGGTCATCGCCGTGCCGAACGTCGCGCGCCGATCGGAGGCGGCCTCGCGCGCGTCCCGCGACACCGTGACCGAATCCCGCACGCCTTCGAGCGCGAGCACGACGACGTGCTTGTTGTCGCCCGCTTTGAGCTGAACGTCCTTGAGGATGCCGGCCGCAAAGCCGGGGAACTCCGCCTTCACCGTGTAGTGGCCGGGCGCCAGCACAGGCCAGGCGGCAACGCCCTTGTCGCTCGTCTGCACGGGCGACAGCGGCGTCGCCGGGGCCGCCAGGGGCGTCAGCGTCACGACGGCATTGGGGATCACCGCGCCGGTCTGATCGACGACGGTAATCGTCGCGCGGGCGTCGCGCGCGGGTTGGGCGGCAGCGCCCCAGGCAAGGAGCGCGACGAGCACGGTGACCATGGCAGCCTGGCTTTCTGGCGCGCGTTCCGGAACGGGGGCGCGTTATTTTCGGTTCTCGAAGCGACGAGGATCGATCTTGGGATTGATCTTGAAGCGATCGAAGGTCGTCTCCTCGATCGTGTCGGGCCCTACCGCCCGGCGTAACCGAAACGGGAACTGCAGGCCATCGGTCTCTCGGTAGTCAGCGAAGTACAAGCGGTTCTCCACCGGTGCCGGCATGCCCGGCGCGGCGCCGCGACCGCCGGGGACCTGCGAGGTGGACGCCTGCGGCGGGTTACCCGATGGCGGTGGGCTGCCGGCCGGTGGCGCGCCCGACGGAGCGCCCGCCGGCGGCGCAACGCCTGCCGGAGTACCACTCGGCGGACCGGCCGTCGCCGGAGGCGCGCTTGGCGGCGCGCCGCGCTCACCAGGCGAAGCGGCGGCTGCTGGCGCTGCACCACGCCCGGCGGCCGGACCGGCGCCTCCGGGAGCCGCGCCCGCGGGCATGGGGCCGCGCCCGCGGCCGGCCGGCGCGCCCTGCCAGCTGACCATGATCGGAAGGTGTGTCTGCTGATTGAGGAACAGCCGGAGCGTGAAATTGTTCGGTCCCTTGGCGTCGATCACGTCGGCCTTGCCTTGCGGCGCCTCCGCCTCACCGACGTAGGTGTACGTCAGCGGATACGAGGAGAACGAAGTCGCGAACATGCCCAGCGCCAGCCGCGCGAAATCCTGCTTGAGCGTCGTGACCCGGGCCTTGCGCGCGGCTTCGAGCGCGGCGGGATTCGGCGGCGCCGCGCCGGGCGGGGCCGGCGGGGTGACCTGTGGAGGATCGACCAGCAGCTCGTCACCGTTGAAGCCGGTCGCGGTCGGCCCGCTTTCCTGAGCCGGCACTTCGTCCTTGCGCACGTACTTATCGGGCAGCTCGGCAAACAGCTCGAACTCGATCGGCACGAGATTGTCGCCGCGCACCTGACGGGTGCGGCCGGTCGCGGTGAACGACTTCACCGCCGCGAGCTTCGCGTCGCCGCCCATCGCCTGGCGCGCACTGGCCAGGATCGCGGCGGGATCCTTGGACTGTGCGCACAGCGGCGGTGCGCACACGGCAGCCGCGAGGCCGTACACGACAATCTTGTGGGGCAATACGCGCATCGACCGCCTCCTCGCAGCGGACTTCCGGCGCCAACGCGTCATTAGACGAGTGTCAGCGACAATCGGTTGGGACCCAAATCAGCGGCCAAACCTGACCTGCGGGCAGCGTCCGCGGCAATCATCGACTGCTCCGCCGGCCATATACTACGCGCAAAGAAGGGCACCGTTCATCAAGCAGCACATCCAGCGGTTCTTACTAGCTCTAACTCGCTGGTTAAGAATCCAGAGACGCAGGTATCTCAACTTGGGCGGCGCACGAGTCGCGCGGCACGCTCTCGGCGCGCCCGGTTCTAGCAGTCAGTGGTGCAAGTCCCGCGTCGCACCGAGACGAGTGGTGCGCCCGGCCGGCAAGGCGCGGCGAGCGAGAATACCGGCTGTATTTGAACGAGCCGCAACGCCGGCGGACGGGATGCAGCACTCGGCGAATGCAGCGGGACTTGCACCGCGGGCCGCTAGGGGTGGATGGAGGCCCGGAGTCGCGAGAGAAGCAGCGCGACGCGAGCGATCTGTGTCGGGAAGGAGGCCAGATCGGCGGTCTCGTTCACGGTGTGGCCACCGTCGCCGCGCATGCCGATGCCGTCGAGAATCATGGGCACCTGGCCGGCGACGAACGATACGTCTGCGGCGCCCGCACGATCCGGATTGACCGCCGTGACCTCGCCGGCGCCGATGTCCCGGCTGGCCTGATCGTACAGCGCCAGCAGGCGGCGGTTGCCGTCTGTCGGGGCCATCGCCGGATATCCCTCGTCGAACGCGATCGTCGCCTGCGTGTGCGGCAGTGACTGCGCGACGATCGCTGACATCGCCTGCTGCGCCGCGGCGAATTGCTCCGCCGACAGAGCGCGCATGTCGCCGGTGACGATCGTCTCCTCGGGAATCACATTGTCCTTTCCGAACGCCGTGCCGCGTGACTGCGCGGCGTCGTAGCTGACCTGAGTTCCGCCGACGATCACCGCCGGGTTGAAGGTCAGGTGCTCCTGGCCGGCGAGTTTCTCGCGGAACGTGTCGAGAATCCGCGCAACCTCGAACAACGATCCGTAGCCGATATCCTCGCGGAAGATCTGCGAGGAATGCGCTGGCGTCCCTTTCACCCGGAGCGTCCAGCTCGCCGTACCGCGCCTGCCGATCACGGCGTGCTGCGGGTGGCCGTCGCCATCCTCGAAGCCCAGCGCCACCTGCGCCCCTTTCGCGGCCGCCACGAGCGCTTCGCGGGCGACCGACTGCGGGTCGCCAGACGACTCCTCGTCGCCGGTCATCACGATGGTGACGCTCATGTCCGTCAGCACGCCGGCGGCGTCGAGCGCCCGCAGCGCCTGGATCATGATGACGTCGCCTCCCTTCATGTCCAGCACGCCCGGTCCCCGCGCAGACGAGGGACTCACCCGCTCGAATTTCTGGAACGGGCTGTCCGGCTCGAACACCGTGTCGAGATGGCCGATCAGCAGGATCCGCGGGCCGGAACCCGGGTGCTCCGCGACCAGATGTCCGGCGCGTTTGACCGCCGCGCCGTCGACCCAGCGGGTCTTGAATCCCAGGGATGCGAGCTCACCCGCGAACAGTTGGCCGACGGCGCGGACGCCCTCGAGATGCAGCGTGCCGCTGTTGATGTTGACGGCCCGTTCGAGCAGCGCCACACCTTCCGGGGCGTGCGCGCGTGCGTGCTCGACGATGGCGTGTTCGGTCGGCGACATGGCGGATCCCTGCGCCGCCGTCATCGGCAGCGGTGTGGCGGCGAGACAGGCGGACACGAGCAACGTTCGGACGGCGCGGGTGGCGATCACTGGCTGGCATCATAGCGAAGTTCCGACCGCCCCGGCGAAACTCGCGCAACCAAACCCGGTCGCGGATCGTCTGACAACGGGACACCGCAGGCGCGCCGGTCCCAGGGCGCGATCTGCCGGGGTCGTGATCGCGACCCGGGCCTTCGTCCTATCCGCGTCGTGGAGGAGCCTTCCATGTTCTGGCGGCGGCAGAGCAAACCCGCGGACGCGACGACCGATGCCTCGATGCCGCTCATCCGGCTGGCCGGCATCACCAAGACCTTCCCCGGCGACGCCGACGAAGAGACGCACGCGCTGCGGGCGGTTTCGCTCGACATCGGGAAGGGCGAATACGTGTCCGTCTCGGGGCCGTCCGGATGCGGCAAGTCGACGCTGCTGGCGATCATGGCGCTGCTCGAATCGCCGACCGCCGGCCGGTACTGGTTGAATGGCCGTCCGGTCGATCAGCTGTCGCCCGGCGAGCGGGCGCGCGTCCGCAACATCGAGATTGGGCTCGTGTTCCAGAGTTTCAATCTGATCGGTGACATGACCGTGCAGGAGAACGTCGAGTATCCGCTGACGCTGCGCGCCACCTCGGACGGCGAGCGCGCCGACCGCGTCCGCGCGGCACTCGACCGCGTCGGGCTGACGTCGCGCGCGCGGCAGCGTCCAGGGCAGCTATCCGGCGGTCACCAGCAGCTCGTCGCCGTGGCCCGGGCCATCGCCGGACGGCCGCCCATCCTTCTCGCCGACGAGCCGACGGGCAACCTCGATTCGAAGAGCGGCGATGCGCTGATGGACATGCTCGCCGAGCTGCACGCCGATGGCGCAACCGTCTGCATCGCGACGCACGATCCGCGATACGTGTCTCAGGCCGGTCGTCACATCTACCTGTTCGACGGCCGTGTCGCCGACGAGCCGGTCGTGTGACACCTTTACTGCGTGCCGCCTGCCGCTTCGCTGATGCTAACCATCCCGAAGCAGAACCCTGAACCGACCCAACGAACCCTGAACCGAACCTTGAACCCTGAACCTTGAACCCTGAACCGGTTCCGACTCTCGAGCCCCGAGCCCCTTACCGCCCCTGCTCCCTGCGGATCCCGGCGCGGAGCGCGTTGGTCGTCGCGTCCGAGGCCACGAACAGGCCGTTCGGATAGCCGCTCGCATACGCCAGCATGCTGGCGTATATGGACTCGCTCTGATAGAGGTTCAGGCCGAGCCCCGCGAGGTACTGGAGACGCAGGTTGCGATCGCGGTTGATGCTCGCGTCCTTCAGCCACGGCTGGAGCTCGGCCGCGGTGCCGGCGTAGGTCGAGAACAGGTCGACCGCGGAGTTCATGCCGATCTGGCTGAGCGAGAGACGGACCTGCGCGTACTCGGGTCGCTGGAGACGCTGCTCGATCTCGTCGACGTTGATCGGAGTCGGGGTCAGCTGGCCGAGCAGGACGAGGTCATACCCCCGGCCCTCCTGCGTGTTGCCCCACACCACACCGTTGGGGAACGCTTCCATGAACGTCGCGATCTCGCTCTTCACCGCCTCCGTATTGCTCTCATACAGCTGCACGAACAGCGTCACGACGCCGCCGGGATTGAGGTGCTGCTTGGCGAGCTCGAAGAACTCGCGAGTGTAGAGCATGGCCGCGCCCTTGACCCACGGGTCGAGCGGGTCCGAGGTGATCGCGTCGAACTTTTCGCCGGTCGTCTGCAGGTAGTGCCGCGCGTCGTCGAGGTGCACGGTCGTCTTGGGGTTCTTGACGACGTTGAAGTTGTGCTCGGCGAAGTAGGTGGAGACGACCCGCGGTACGAGCGGCTCGATCTCGGCGATGGTCAGCGATTCGACGCGCGGATCGATCGACGCGGCCCCCGCGGTGACACCGGCGCCGCAGCCGATGACCAGCACGCGCTTGGGGTCCTTCGGGATGAGCGTGGTCATGTGGCCGAGCATCCGCTGCAGGCGCATATCCTGCGGCTCGCTCGAGGCCTGCACCTTGCCGGCGTTGTGGTAGTTGAGGACGCCACCCGGTAGACGCGACACCGCGACCGACGCGTTCCAGCCTTCGCCCCAGTAGATGATGTCGGCCTGGCCGATGCGCGTCACGGCGTAGCGGCCGTATGCGATGAGGAGCGGCGGGATGGCCGGGACGTTGCGGGCCAGCAGCGCTGCGCACACCGCGGCGACGATGATCGGCAGGGTGCCGGCAAACGCGTTGCGGCGGCCGCCAGTGTCGGCGGACGGGGCGGCCTCGAGGACCAGCAGCGCCGACAGCCCGGCGATGATGATCAGTAACTGCTCGGAGCGCTGGCTGCCGATCCAGCTGACGAGCAGCAGGCTGGAGACCGTCGCGCCGATGATCGCGCCGACGGTGTTGGCGGCGTACACGCCGCCGACCAGCCGCGCGGGATCCTGGCCTTCGCTGGCGACCGAGGCGAGCGCGAGCGGGAAGCTGGCGCCCCACAGGATCGCGGCTGGCAGGACGGCCCACATCGTCCGGACGAGATCGAGCTGGAAATTGAACCACGGACTGGTCGCGAGCGACGGGTTGACCGGCCACCAGGGTAGCGACTGCGTGCACATGTAGGCGGCCCAGAAGATGGCTCCGCACAAGAGCATCTGACACCAGCCGAGCGCGATGCGCGGGCGCTGGAGGCTGCGGGCCATCGCCGAGCCGATGCTGCTGCCGATGCCGATGCCGAGCAGGAACACCGCCAGAATCAGCGAGAAGGTGTAGACCGTCGCGCCGATCAGGAGCGACAACATGCGAGTCCAGATGACTTCCGCCGAGAGCGCGGTGAGGCCGGACAGCGCGATCGTCAGATAGACCGCCCACGCGCCGGGCGTCGCGGCGAAGGTGCCTCCGCGCGGCTCCTGCCCGGGCGATTCGTAGGGGACGGCCCCCGCCACCAGCAGCGCGATCCCCGCGACCGCGAAGTTCAGCGCCACAGCCACGAAGGTCGCGAACGCGGTGTCGTGAACGCGCAGGAGATAGAAGCCGGCGAGCAGGCTGCCGATGACCGCCCCACCGGTATTGCCGCCGTAGAAGAAGCCGAGCCACGAGACGCCGTCGGGCGTCGTCCGCACCCAGCGCGAGACGGCGGGCAGCGTCGCCCCCATCAGCATCGTCGGCGGGAGCAGGCAGATGCCGGCGGCGATGCCGCGCAGGAGGATGCTGGCCACGCCGGTGCCGGCCCACGCGGTGTAGATGCCGGACACGAGCGGCATCCCGAACAACACCGCCACCCCGATGACCCCAATCCCCATTTCGAGCCAGGCATAGACGCGCAGAGGATGCTGGCGGTCTGAGACATAGCGCGGCAGCAGCAGACTGCCCAGGCACATCCCGCCCATGAACGTGCCGAGGAGAACGCCCAGCGAGACCGCCGACGATCCGATCACCAGTTGAAGGAGTTGAAACCAGACGATTTCGTAGACGAGGGCGGCGCAGCCGCTGCCGACGAACAGCAGCAACAGCGCGGGCATGAACCGGCGCGGCGTCATCAAGGTCCCTTTCGTGAAACGGATCAGACGATGCTATCACGTGCGTTCGTGACGCCCGCACAGGCCGGCACGGCGATATGATGCGCGGCATGCGCCGCCTGCTGCTGCTCGCGCCCCTGCTCACTGCCACCCTGCTCGCGGCCGCGCCGGTCCTGCGCGGGCGCGTGCCGCAACCTGCCGGGTCGGTGCGGCTGGTGGCGATCGGCGACATCCATGGCGCTGCCGACGCGTTCGCACGGATCCTTCAAAAGGCCGGGCTGATCGACGCCTCGCAGCACTGGTCGGGAGGGACGGCAACCCTGGTCCAGACCGGCGACTATCTGGATCGAGGCGGCGGCGTTCGGCAGGTCCTCGACCTTCTGATGCGGCTGGAAGGCGAAGCTAAAGCGGCCGGCGGCCGGGTCGAGGTCCTCCTCGGCAATCACGAAGTGATGAACATGTTGCGGGTGCTCAGCGATGTCTCGCCCGAGGCGTACGCCAGCTTCGCCGACGCGGGCTCCGCGGACCGGCTGAAGAAAGCATTCGACACCCAGCAAGCAGCGGCGAAGCGGAGCGGAGCGCCGGCCCCGGGCGATCGCAGAACGTGGACCGCCACCCATCCGCCGGGCTTCGTGGAGTACGTCGAGGCGATGGGCCCGCGCGGCCGCTACGGCAAGTGGCTGCGCGACCACAAACCGGCCGTCCGCATCGCCACGACCGCGTTCATGCATGCCGGCCTGTCGTCGTCATCGACCGAGGACGTCGACGAAATGAACAAAGAAGTGGCGCGGGCACTCGCGGCCTGGGATCAGGCGACCGACACGCTCGTGCGGGAGCGACTCGCGTCCCCGTACTCCACGTTGCAGGAAACCGGCGAAGCGGCCGCCGCCGATCTCGAACGCATCGCCGCTGCCGTCAAGCGTGGCGAACCGGTCGATGACCGCGTGACGAGCGGCTACATCGATCAGCTTCGAAGCGTGATCCAGGTGGGTCAATCGCCTCTGCTCGCGGCCGAGGGCCCGATGTGGTTCCGCGGCCTGTCGCGAAACCCTCCCGACGAGACGGATGCCGAGGTCACGGCACTGCTGCGGCGACTGAATGTCACGCGCCTCGTCATCGCCCACACGCCGCAGCTGCCGGGGCGCATCTCCACGCGCTTCGACAACCGGGTCTTCGTGATCGATACCGGCATGCTGTCGACGTACTTCAAAGGCGGGAGGGCGTCGGCGCTGCAGATCGCGGGCGACACGGTCACCGCGATATACGAAGACTCTGAAGAAGTGTTGGCGGGAAAATAGGAACCGGCCTGGCGGCCGGTTCCCCGCTGCCAAAAGGCGCTACTGCGCCGAGCAGCTCGGCGACACCTGGCGAACCGAGTCGACGTGCAGCGTCGGTCCGGAGTCGCTGCCGCGCGAAGCGCTGCCACTGGCGCTGCCGCCTGCGGTGCTGCCGGTCGCGCTGCCGCCCGCGGTGCTGCCGGTCGACGTGCTGCCAGTCGCGCCACTCGACGACGACGAAGCGTTCTCGATCTTGCCCGTGATCTCGACCTGGCTGTTCACATAGCGGCGGAGCTCATCCTTGCTGCCGCCCGCCAGTTTGTACTGGGTGGCCGAGGCGCCCATGCCCGACCCGCCGGTGCCCGCTGTGGAGCTCGACGGGCTGGTGCTCGAGCTCGACGCGCTGCTCGACGGGCTCGTGCTGGAGCTCGACGGGCTGGTGCTGGAGCTGGCGCTCGAGGATCCGGCGGAGCTGCCCGAACCGGCCCCCATCGACGCCTTCGCGAGGATGAAGGTATCCGCGCTCGACGCGCCGCCAGCCGTGGCGCTGCCGCTCGTCCCGGTGGCCGACGGCCCGCTGCCGGACTGCAGACACCCGGTGACCGTGACCGACTGATTCGAACGGCTGCTCGAGCCGCTCTGCGAGGGGGTGCTGCTACTGCCGGTCTGCCCACTCTGTGCGCCGACGCCGACACTCAGCGCCGCGGCGAGAACCGTTCCGAAAAGAACATTGCGCTTCATATGCGTATGCCTCCCGTTGATGCCTCCAAGTCAATCGCACTCATCAGGCCGCGCCCCGGCGCGCCGAGTCGAGTGCGTACGTCGGTTCATCTTCGTGCAAACCGATTGCCGCGCCGCAACGTGTGGTTTTCCTATTACCGCGCACAAAGAGGGCAACAGCCGAGTAATCTCACCACACAGATGTCTAATGGCTGACTGTAAAAATGTCCGGGCCCCTTCTCGACTGTTTCAATCCTCTTGTCTTTGACCACAACCGGCGTCAGACGGACAGCGTCATAATGCGGAACCGCTACTGGTGACTCAGCAGAAAGGCGTTACGGAAATGAAGACTCGACGACTTGGCTCGTCCGCGCTGGAGGTCTCAGCGATCGGACTGGGCTGCATGGGCATGTCCGACTTCTACGCGGATCGCGACGAGGAGGAATCGATCGCGACTCTTCACCGGGCGCTGGAGATCGGGATCAACTTCTTCGATACCGCAGACATCTACGGCCCGTTCACCAACGAGCGGCTGCTCGGACGAGCCCTCGCCGGACGCCGCGACGAGGCGGTGATCGCCACCAAGTTCGGCAACGTCCGCACGGAGGACGGCGCGTTCCTGGGGATTGATGGGTCGCCGGCGTACGTGCGCAAGGCATGCGATGCGTCGCTGCAACGGCTCGGCATCGACACGATCGATCTGTATTACCAACACCGGGTCGACCCGAAGGTCCCGATCGAAGACACCGTCGGCGCGATGCACGACCTGGTCGCGGCCGGCAAGGTCCGCTATCTCGGATTGTCCGAAGCCGCGCCGGAGACGATCCGGCGAGCCCATGCCGTGCATCCGATCACCGCGCTTCAGACCGAGTACTCGCTGTGGTCCCGTGATCCTGAAGAGGCCCTTCTCGCTACATGCCGCGATCTGCACATCGCGTTCGTCGCCTACAGCCCGCTCGGCCGCGGGTTCCTCACCGGCCGGTTCCGAACGCCTGACGATCTCCCCGAGGGAGACTGGCGCCGCAACAACCCACGCTTCCAGGGAGAGAACTTCTACGCCAACCTGGACCTCGTGCGCCGGGTCGAGGCGCTGGCCGCGCGGCGACACTGCACGGCGGCGCAGCTGGCGCTCGCGTGGCTGCTCGCCCAAGGCGACGACATCGTGCCGATCCCCGGGTCCAAGGCGAGAACGCGCCTGGAGGAGAACGCGGCCGCGGCGGATATCGTCCTGAGCGCCGACGAACTCGCCGAGCTCGCGGCCGCCGCACCGCGCGGCGTCGCCGCGGGCACGCGGTATACGGAGGGCGGGATGGCGACGTTGAACCAGTAGCCGGGCACCGCGCCGGCGGGTGTGAGCGCGGGCGCGTTCCTGCCCGCCGCCGCGCACGACATCCCAGTTCCGGACGGCCGATGCGACACGGCACGTGGTTTTGCGGGCCTTTTTTCGGTTCAGCCTGGTATGACGGCTGCAACGCGGCGTGGCCGGAGGTCACATGCTCCAGGACATCCGGCTGGCGCTGCGGCGGATGACGCGACGGCCGCTGTTCGCGCTCTCCGCGATCGGGACACTCGCCCTCGGCATCGCCGCGACGACCTCGATCTACTCGGTGATCGACGGCGTGCTCCTGAAGCCGCTCCCGTTCCCCGATTCGCGGGCACTGGTCCGGGTGACCGCGGAGTACTCGGCGCAGGGGCTACGCGACGTGCCGTTCTCGCAGCCGGAACTGGACGACTTCGCCCGGCGCGCCGGCGTGTTCGCGTCGATTACCGGCATCTGGCCAATCAGCGCCAATCTCACCGGCACCGATCGCCCCGAGCGGGTCGAAGTCCTGCTCGCGAGCCCGAACTACTTCCAGGTGCTCGGCGCCCACGCCGCGCTGGGCCGCATCTTCACGCCCGACGACACCGTCCCCGGTATCGCGACGGTCGCCGTCATCAGCGACGGCCTGTGGCGCCGCGGCTTCGCCAGCGATCCGGCGATCATCGGCCGCACGCTGCGCATCGACGAGGACGTCTACGAGGTCGTGGGCGTGATGCCCGCGACCTTCCGTCATCCCAGCGCCACGCTCGAAACGGACGTCGAGGTGTGGGCCCCGTCGGGATGGCAGGCGGCTCCGTTTCCGCCGCCCGGCTACAGCGCCCGGTTCGTCGCCGCCGCGATTGCGCGGCTCGCTCCCGGTGTGACGGCCGAGGCCGCCGGCGCCGGTCTCGATCGTCTGGCCCGGACCTTGGCCACGGAGCATCCTGACGAGTACCCCCCGCGCCTTGGCTGGACGCCTCGGGTCCGCCCGCTCGCCGACGATCTCGTCGCCAGCATCCGTCCCGCGCTCGTCTTCCTGATGGCCGGCATCGTCTGCGTGATGCTGATCGCGATCTCGAACATCTCCAACCTGCTGCTGGTCCGCGCGGTGGAGCGGGAGCGCGAAGTGGCGATCCAGCGCGCACTCGGGGCGTCACGGGCGCGTGTCTTCAGCAGCGTGCTGGTCGAGGGTGTGGTGCTCGCGGTGGTCGGCGGCGCGGTGGGATTCCTGGCGAGCCTGTGGGGCGTGGACCTGCTCGTCAGCCTGATGCCGGATCGCCTGCCGCGGATCGCCGAGATCCACGTCGACCAGCGCGTTTTCGCGTTCACGCTCGCCATCTCGCTCGCGGCGGGGCTTCTCGTCGGGCTCGTACCGGCGCTGCAGTGCGCCGGGGCGGACGTCATCGAGCGACTGAAGGCGGCTGGAGCGGCGGGCCGCGGCCATACCGGCGGCCGGGTGCGCCTGCGCAACGGGCTCGTCGTGATCCAGATGGCCGTCGCGTTCATCCTGCTGACCGCCGCGGCACTGCTGGTCCGGAGCTTGTGGAACATCGAGACCGTCGAGACCGGGATCCAGACCGACGGCTTGCTCACCGCGCGCGTGTGGTTGCCGCAGCCGAACGATCCGGCGAGCGGGCCATACTTCGATCACCGTGCCCGCGTTGTCTTGATGCGCGCGATGCTCGATCGGCTCTCGGCGATTCCGGGTATCGAATCCGCCGGCGTCACGACCGCCCTGCCGGCGACGACGGATAGCGGCAGCGCGCCGTTCGCGATCGAAGGCTGGACGCCGGACCGCCGCGACCTGGCCAGCGCGACGCCCGTTTCCGTGACGCCGGGCTACTTCCGCGCCTTGGGCATTCCGCTGGTCGCCGGCCGGCTCCTCGAGGATCACGACGATGTCGCGACCCGGCGCGCCGTGGTGGTCAACCAGACGTTCGCACGGACCTACCTGAGCGACGGCGCAGTCGTTGGGCGGCGGCTGCGGTTCATCGGCAGGCGCGGGCAAGTCCCCGCCGACGCGCCGTGGCTCACGGTGGTCGGCGTCGTGCGCGACGTCCGTGAAGACGGCGTCGATGCGCCCATCCGTCCGCAGATCTATCAGTCCCTCTGGCAGGTCTCGACCCTGGGGTTGGCGCTGGTCGTCAAAGGCCGGCACGCAACGCCCTCCCTGAGCGAGATCCGGACCGCAGTGCAGGATGCGGATCCGCGCCTTCCCATCTATGCGGTCCGCAGCGGGAGTGAGCTCCTGGCCGCGCAGCTCGCGCCACGGCTCTTCTCGACGCGTCTGATCAACGCCTTCGCTCTCTCGGCGCTGTTCCTGGCCGCCTTCGGCCTGCACGGCGTGATTGCTTACGGCGTGCGGCAGCGGACCCACGAGATCGGCGTCCGGGTGGCACTCGGGGCCAGCGCGCTGCGGATCCTGACGCTGGTGCTCGGGCAGGCGGCCCGGCTGACCGCGATCGGCATCGCCGTCGGCGTGCTCGGGGCCGCGGCGCTGGCCCGGCTGATTGCGACGCTCCTGTTCGACGCGAGCGTGACCGACGTCTCCACCCTCGTGCTCGTCGCACTGGTGCTGGCGGCGGTCGCCGCGCTGGCGACCCTCGGCGCGGCACGGCGGGCGGTGCGCATCGAAGCGGCGGTGGCGCTGCGCCAGCACTGATCCCGGCGGGCCTTGCCCTGCCAGCCGTGCGGACGGCGCTATAATCGCGCGGCTGAGCCTCAGGAGGCGAGTCATGACGCGCGAGGAAATCGTCGCTCTGTTCGAACGGCGAGAGGCGGCCTGGCGCGAACGCGATGCGGTCGCGCTGGCGGCGGACCATGCCCCGCACGGCGTGGTGATCAGCCCGACCGGCGGCGTCCTCGAAGGCCGGAAGGACATCGAGCGCATCTACCGTGTGTGGTTCACCGCCTTCGCCGACTTCGTCTTCGGGACCGAGGATCTGATCATCGAGGGGGACCGCGTCGCGCTCCTCGGCCGCGTCACGGGAAAGCACTCGGGTGAGTTCTTCGGCATGCCGGCTACGGGTCGCCGCATCGACATCGCCTGCGGCTGCTTCTTCCGCTTCGAGGACGGCCTCATCGTCCACGAGCGGCGGGTACTCGACTTCACGGGCCTGCTGGTGCAGGTCGGCGTGCTGCGCGCCAAGCCGTCCGCCGGGGTCTGATTCAGGGCTGTTGCGAGGGCCGGGCGGCGCGACGCGCCGGCACCGAACGCGGCAGCTCCACGACGAACCGCGCCCCGTGGCCGATGCCGTCGCTCTCGGCGCGGACGGTACCCGCATGAGCCTCGACGAGCGATCGCACGATCGCCAGACCCAGCCCGAGGCCGCCGTCTGTACGCGTCAGCGTCGTGTCTGCCTGCCAGAACGGCTCGAATACCCGCGGCAGATCGTGCGGGGCGATACCGCGGCCGCTGTCGGTCACGCTGATCGCAACGGTGGTCGCGTTCGAGACCACATCGACCGCGACCCGGCCGCCTTCCGGGGTGAACTTCACCGCATTGGACAGCAGGTTCGAGACGATCTGCTGCAGCCGCGCCGGATCCCCCTCGACGACGACGGTCGGGTCGGCCATCGTCAGCGCCACTACGATCCGCCGCGTGGCCGCGGACGGCTCGATCGCTTCCACGACCGTGGTGATGAGGCTGCCGATCGCGACCGGAGCCGCGTGGACCACCGCCTGCCCGGTCGCGAAACGGGAGACGTCGAGGAGGTCGTCGATCAGCCGCGCCTGCAGCAGCGCGTTGCGTTCGATGATCGCCAACGCTTTCGCCGTGCCGGCACCATCGAGCGAGCCCACGCTGAGCATGTGCGACCAGCCGAGGATCGCGTTCAACGGCGTGCGCAGCTCGTGCGAGACGATCGCCAGGAACTCGTCCTTCATCCGGCTCGCCGCTTCGGCCTGACGCCGCGCCGACTGCGCGTCGGCGAGCTCGCGGCGCTGCTCTTCGGCGCGCTTGCGATCGGTGATGTCGAGCTCCGTGCCGAGCATCAGGATTGGCCGCCCATCGCTATCGCAGACCGTGCGGCCGCGGCCCGCCACGGTCCGCTCGGTCCCATCGGGACGGACGATCCGGTGTTCCACCTCGAACAGGCCGCCGGTCGCGAGCGCCTCGCGTACGGCCTCCTCGAGGCGGGCCCGATCGTCGCGGTGGACCATGTTGATGAAGCTTTGATAGTTGACGTCGAAACGTCCCGGCTCGACGCCGTAGATCCGGTAGACCTCGTCGGACCAACGCAGGTGGTCGGCCTCTACGTCCCATTCCCAGCTGCCCACGTGGGCCAGCGCCTGTGCCTCGAGCAGCCGGCTCTCGCTCGAGCGCAGCGCCCCCTGGACCCGCTCGCGGGCGGCGATCTCGACGTGCAGTTCGTCGTTGGTCAGCTTCAGCTGATCGGTGCGCTGCGAGACACGCCGTTCGAGCTGGTCGTAGAGTCGCTGACGCTCACCGACGAGCGCGGCCACCGCGGCGGTGGTGACGGCGACCACGCCGGCAAAGGTCTGCGCCAACAGGAGCCCGCGGTTCGGGAGATCGGCGGCATAGGGCCCATACCGGCCGAGCGTGCCCCAGACGGCGACAATCGATAGCGCGACCGAGGCAACCGCGGTTTCGCGCTGGCCAACCCGGAAGGCCGGCCACAACGCCAGGGGAATGCACAGGAACCCGAGCGGATAGGACGCACGCGCCGGCTGGCCACCATAGCGGAAAACGGCGGCGCCGACGGCGACCAACACGAACGTGACGAGCAGGCCCTCGATGTGCTCGACCCGGGTGCGCGGCCTGCGATCGGTCCACAGCAGGATCAGCGCCGGGGCGTAGAGGATCGCGCCGAGCGCATCCCCCATCCACCACGTCACCCACAGCACCCGGAACAGGCCTGGATCGGACAGGTGCGCGAGGGTCAGCGCGGACACGCCGACGACCGCGCTCACGATCGGCGCGATGATCGCCGCGCCGACGCCGAAGAAGAACACGTCGCGGCTCCGCTGGAAGGCCTGGGCGCCGTTGGCGAAGCGCTCGACCAGATAGACGGCGACAAGCGCCTCGCAGGTGTTGCCGGCCGCGATCACGGCGGAGACCCACAGCGTGCCGGACGTCGTGAGGTTGACGAGCAACGCGCCGGCCGCGACAGCCGGCCACAAGTCCCGTCCGAACAGCACCAGTGCGGCGATGGCGATGCCCGTCGGCGGCCAGATCGGTGAGGCGCTGGCGTTCAGGTAGGCGAGGCTCAAGCCGACCCGCCCGGCCACGTAATAGGCCAGCGTCAGGGCGGCGAGGCGCACGATGGCCGCGGAGCGGCCCTGAACGCGAACGGTCATGGAGTCGTTTCGGGAGCGGGTGATCACCGGAGCCGCGGTCTCCGAGTCATGGGTGCTGCAGCATGGTCACCACGACTGCGGCGGTCGCGCCCGCCAGCACCGCGCGCGCCAGAGCCGTCAGCACCCGCGGACCGCGCGCCCGGCGGCTCGTAAAGCCGCCGCTCAGGCCGAATGCCGCCCCAAGCACGGCACCGCCGGCTGGCGACAGCGTGGCCCCGGTCAACACGGCGATCGCCGTTGCCGCGAGCGCCGCGCACGCACCAAGCAACATCGAAGCGAGGAGAAGGAAGCCGGCCCCTTTCACGCGTAGACTGGGACGATATCATGCACCAGCGCGCCGCCAGCGCCGCTGTGCGGAGGCGTGACGCGAGATGCCCGAGCTCCCTGACATCAGCGCCTACCTCGAGGCTCTGCAACCGCGCGTCGTCGGTCAGCCGCTCGAACGCGTGCGCCTGGGAAACCCGTTCCTGGTCCGGACGATCCGGCCCGAGCCGCAGGAGCTGGTCGGGCACCGCGTCGAAGGTCTGCATCGACTGGGCAAGCGGATCGTGTTCGCCTTCGAGGCGGACCTCTACATGATCGTGCACCTGATGATCGCCGGTCGCTTCCGGTGGCGCCCGCGCGGCGCGGCCCTTCCCGGCAAGCTGGGCCTCGCGGCGTTCGACTTCCCGACCGGCACGCTGCTCTTCACGGAAGCCGGTTCCAGGCGCCAGGCCTCGGTCCACATTGTCGAAGGGGTGGACGCTCTGGCGGACTTCAACCCGGGAGGCCTGGAAGTGCTCGACGCCGACCTCCAGCAGTTCGAGACCCGGTTGACGCGCCACAATCACACGCTCAAACGGGCGCTCACCGACCCGCACATCTTCAGCGGCATCGGCAACGCCTACTCCGACGAGATCCTCCACGCCGCGCGGCTCTCACCCATGAAGCTGACCTCGAGCCTGACGCGTGCGGAAATCGCCCAGCTGTTCGAGGCGACACGTGCGACGCTGAACTCATGGATTGCGCGCCTTAGCGCGGAAGCCCGTGTCGCGTTTCCGGAGAAGGTGACCGCCTTCCGCGAGGGCATGGCTGTCCACGGCCGCTACGGCAAGCCGTGCCCTGTCTGCGGCTCGCCGATTCAGCGCATCGTCTACGCCACCAACGAGGCCAACTATTGCAGCCGATGCCAGACCGGCGGGCGGCTGCTGTCCGATCGCGCCCTGTCACGCCTGTTGAAGGACGACTGGCCGCGCACGCTCGATCAGCTGGAGGCCCGTCGCGAGCGTCTCGGGCCTGAGCCATCCTGACTACCGTTCACGCCTTCCGAGGTATGCGGGACCGCGCAGTTCGTCCTCACCTCCGGCGCTGGCTTCGATTCAATGCCGTGGGGGCGACTGGCATCGCACTGCAGCTCGGGCTGCTGGCGCTGCTGACGCGCGTCGCCGGCTGGCCGTATCTCCCGGCGACGCTGGTGGCCGTCGAGCTCACCGTGCTGCACAACCTGGCCTGGCACGAAGGCTGGACGTGGCGCGATCGGCCGGCGCGGTCGCCGCGCGCGCGGCTGGTCCGGGCGGCACGCTTCCATGGTGTCGCCGGCGCGGTGTCTCTCGCCGGCAACGTGACGATCATGTGGCTCGTTGCCGGCCGGCTCGGTCTCGACCCGATCCTCGCGAACGTGCTGGCCATCGCCGCCTGCTCGCTCCTGAATTTCGTCGGCAGCGACCGGCTCGTCTTCGCGACCACTCGGCGAGGCGCCGTGGAGGTTCCGCGCCTCGCGCCGAAGAGCGGCGAGGACGCGACCGGGCGCACTGGCGATCGCTGCCGGCCACCCGCTCCGTACCCTGCGGCGCCAACATTGATCGCGACGCTCGCTGTCGCGCTGCTTCCGGTGCATCTCGCCGGTGACAGCGGGCCGGTGCATCCGGCAACGCTGGTGGCGTGGACCGCGTACGAGCGCCAGGTGGACGCGCGCTACACCCGCGACACAGGGGCCGCCTTCTTTGCCGCCGACACGCTCGGCGGACCGGGATCGTGGCGGCCGGACGCGCTCGCTGGCGCAACGCCGATGTTCCAGGCCCGCGCCGCGGCCGCCGGCCTGGCCGCGCCCGATGTGCCGGACGGCCGGATCCATCACTGGGTCGGGGCGACGTTCGTGCCAGGCAGGACGGTCGCGGAGGTGATCGATTCGCTCGAAGCTCAGGCGGGCCGCGAAGCCGGCGCCTACGACGACGTGATCGCGTCGCGGCTGCTGTCCCGGGATGGTGATCGCGTCCACGTCTTCCTGAAGCTGCGGCGGACGAAGATCGTGACCGCGACCTACAACACCGAGCACCGCGTCGAGTATCGGCGGATCGAGGCGACGCGCGGCTCGAGCCGCAGCGTCGCTACTCGGATCGTGGAGCTCGCCGACGCCGGCACGGCAACCGAGCGCGAGAAGACACCCGACGAGGACAGCGGGTATCTGTGGCGGCTCAATGCCTACTGGCGTTTCGAACAGGCCGGCGGGGGTGTGTTGATCGAGTGTGAGTCCGTGAGTCTGAGCCGGGCGGCGCCGTCGCTGCTTCGGCCGTTCATCTCGGGGATCGTGGAGGGCGTCGCCCGCGAGTCGCTGGAGCGGACGCTGCTCAGCGTACGCCGGGCGCTGACCGCGCGGCACCACGACTCGCGCGACGCGCCGGTGATTTGCAGGCGCCTCGATCACTGTCAGGTGATCCGGCGGCGACTCGATGCCGCGCAGAATCATGTCAATGACCGCCGGTCGCGGGTCAGTGCGCGGAGCGTGTGCCCGCGCGCCAGGAGCGCTTCCATTCGTGGAGAGCCGACGTCGCCGGGTGCCGCCGCTGACGAAGACGGCCCGGCCCGTTCGCTACTTGAACAGATCGTCGAACGCCTGACGTGCGCTCGACGGCGCCGTGGTCTTGGTCTCGCGCGACACCGTCGTGCGCGGCTCGAACAGCGGGCAGCTGTTGCGCGCATCCTTCGGGCTGATGCGGGCCGGGATCGGCTTGATGCACTCGAACGCGGCGCTGGTGTCGAAGTTGGCGCACTGCGCGCAGGCGTGGAGATCGGCCCCGCAGCGATTGCACCGCGCGTCCTCCGACCACGCCGTCGCGACGGTCAGCTCATTGCCGCACCGGGTGCACTTCACCGCCTCACGGAAGCTGGGCACGGCGAAGGTCTTCGGAGTCGTCGGCGGCTGGCCGCGCGGCGCGTACTCCTTCTTTTCTACCGGCCGCTGCTCGGGTCGGGGCGCGCGCGGCTCGTCCTGATAGCCGCGCTGGCGATATTTGCGTTCGGACATGGTCCTCCGGTTCGCTGCTGAGCGGGTGCGGCGGCGATTATAGTGCGGACGCGGCGGCCGTGCGCGCCCGGTCGCGCGCGCGCCCCAGGACGTGCCGGTCTGGAACGGAACCCCCAGAACCGGCGTATATCGGCCTCAGGAGAACCGGCGCATGCTGAATCCGTCCCGACGATCGCATCCGATCCTGCTCGCGCTCGCGGTGCTCGCCATCGCCGCCACTTCCGCCTGCGACATCGTCACCGCGGACCTGAAGTCGCAGGCCACCGCCGACTGGCGGAAGACGTTCAGCCTCGAGCCCGGCGGCAGGCTGGAGATCGAGAACGTCAACGGCCGCATCCACGTCACGCCGTCAGACAACAGCCAAATCGAGATCGTCGCGCAGAAGAAGGCGAAGGCCGTTTCCGAGGACGCCGCCAAGGAGGCGCTCGGTCAAATCGAGATCGCCGACACCGTCTCGGGTTCGACGATTCACGTCAAGACGAAGACGCCTCGCTCGAACGGGATGCTCGGTGGCTCGACCGAGGTGTCCTACAGCGTGCGCGTACCGGCCGGCGCCGAAGTCAAGTTCGTCACCGTCAACGGCGGCATCGAATTGTCGCGCCTGAGCGGAAAGATCGAGGCCGAGACCGTCAATGGTGGAATCGTCGCCCGAGAGATCAGCGGCCCGATCGAAGCCACGACCACCAACGGCGGCGTAGACGTCGACTTGACGTCAGTGGCGAAAGGCGGCGTGAAGCTGGGATGCACGAACGGCGCGATCAAGCTGCGGCTGCCGTCCGATGCCGCGGCGACGATCTCCGCGAGCGTCGCGAACGGCGGGATTGATGCCGACGGCATGCAACTCGAGAAGACGGAGTCTTCCCGGCGCAGCCTCGAAGCGCGGATGAATGGAGGGGGCCCGACGATCAAGATCTCGGGCACCAACGGCGGGATCAAAATCAGCGCGCGCTAAACATCCGGTCAGCTGGCGCGCCGGCGGCTTTCGCGGGCCAGCCGGCGCTGCAGCAATCCGAGCACCGCCGCCTCCCCGGCTGTGAGGGCATCGGCGCCCTGCGCCACGCGGCGGGCCCGCTGGGCCACCGTGGCCAGCATCGATCCATCCATGTAGGAGTCGAGCACCGCCGGATGAATGTAGCACTTGCGGCACACCGCCTTGGTGTTGCCGAGCCGCTTGGCTACCGACTCGATTGCCCGGATGATGTTGCGTTTGGCCTGCGCCTCGGTATCGAACCGCTCGAAATCGTGTAGCAGCTGCGCCGCGAGCACCGTGCCGGCCCACGTCCGGAAGTCCTTCGACGTGAAGTCCTCGCCGGTGACCTCCCGCAGGTACTCGTTCACATCCGCCGATTCGATCGTCTGCCGCTTCCCGTCGTCGTCAACGAACTGGAACAGCTCCTGGCCCGGTAAATCGCGGCAGGCCTTGACGACGCGGGCGAGGCGGCGGTCGTCGAGATCGACCTCGTGCTCGACGCCGCTCTTGCCTCGGAACGAGAACTTCACCTTGCGCCCCGACACGGCGACGTGGCCGTCACGGAGCGTCGTCAGTCCGAAGGAGCGGTTCTGGCGCGCGTACTCATCGTTGCCGACCCGAATCAAAGTTTTCTCGAGCAGCTGCACGACCGCCGCAAGCACCCTTTCCTTCGGCAGTCCCGGCTTGCTCAGGTCGGCGGCGGTCCGGCGCCGCACGGCCGGGAGCGCCTGGGCGAACCCGATCAACCGGTAGTACTTGGTCTCGTCGCGCACTTCGCGCCAGCGCGGATGGTAGCGATACTGCTTCCGGCCGCGCGCGTCCCGCCCCGTTGCCTGCAGGTGGCCACGCGGGTCCGGGCTGATCCACACGTCAGTCCAGGCCGGCGGGATCACCAGCGACTTGATCCGCTGCAGCGTCTCGACATCGCGCAGCACCCGGCCCTCGGGAGTGAGGTAGGTGAACCCCGTCTTCGATTTCCGCCGGGTAATGCCGGGACCCGTGTCCGAGATATAGCGGAGCCCCGCGTGCCGCGCCGACTCCACCGGAGCCGGACGATTGGCGGCCGGGATAGGCAGCCGTTTGGCCAGGCGCTGCCGTACTGGACGCCACGATCTAGGCAACTGCTTGACGGCAACCTGCGCGGTGGCGCTCATGTCTCGCGGCGGCTGCAATTCACAGGCCGAGCGACACGGCACCCGCTGAGGTCAGCCTGCGCGGCCAATCCGCGGCGTCCAGCCTGGCTCGAACCGGCTGCCGAGCACCAGCCTGACCACCGCGTCGTAGCTGAGGATCCCTCGCTCGACGCGATTCGCCTTCAGATAGGAATCATAGACGTCCTGCGCCGCACGGCGTACCACCGGGGCGGAGCGGAGGATGCGGGCGTTGATCGCGATCAGATCCTGGCGCACGCCAGGGTCGAGACGTTCAGCCAGCGCCCGGCGGTCGTCGCGCGGCAATGCGCCGCTGACGTGCGCGTAGAGCGCGAGCCAGCCGGAGTACTGCGCGACAGAGTCGCCGCGGGTGCACGTCAGCCAGGCCACGAAGTTCGCCTCCGATTCGTCGGCGTAGCCAGCCAGGTGCGCCCACTCGTGCGCGAGCACGAAGGGACGCTCGATCGGCAGCACGTCAGGGTTGAGGATCACCTCGAGGAAGAACGGGTCGGTCATGCCGTCGATCGCCGCCCAGCGGAAATAGAGGCCAAGCACGGAGCGCTTGGGCCGTCCAGGACGAGCGGTCTCGGTCGCGCCGAGCAGTTGCTGAGCGGCCGCGAATGGTGGTTGAAGCGACGCTGGCTGCGGCAGAGCGGCGTGGGCGCCCGCATACGTTGCGTTCACGACCCGGACGGCCTCGGAGCCGAGCGTGCGCGCCGCCTCGCGAGTGACCAGCGCCTGATCGAAGTCGAGCTTCCGTTCCAGCGGAATGCGGCGGTAGTTGAGCCCCCACAGGGCGAGAAACACCAGATAGCTGACGGCCGTGAAGACAACGAGCCGCACGGCGATCGCCGCCAGCGCGCCGGCCGGGCGGTTCGTTCGGAGGATGCCGACGACAACGGCGACCCACGCCGCCAACGCCGCAAGTGCGGCGACGTCCAGCAGCGCGAACGGTGCAAGGTTGGACATCGCCGTCAGCGCACGCTGGAGCGGCGGATACAGTCCGCGCGAGTACCACGCTTCGATCGTGGAGGACGGCAGGGGCGCCATCAGCGCAACCAACGCCGCCAGCACGATCACGGCGGCCATCGCCCGGCTCCGCGAGGTGCCATCAACGCGAGGCGGCATGCGCCTCGGGCGCGGTCTCCGGCACACCCGTGATCAGGCGGATGGAACGCTGGTAGCTGAAGTAGGCCCACGCCCACTGCACAAAGACGACGAGCCGGTTGCGGAAGCCAATGAGGTTGAGGATGTGGACGAAGGCCCAGAACAGCCAGCCCAAATAGCCCTTCAGCTGCAGCCGCCCGAAGTCGGCAACTGCCGATGCGCGGCCGATCGTCGCCATGCTGCCAAGGTCTCGATAATGGAACGGCGCCAGCGGTTGGTGCTCGATGGACCGCGTGATGTTCGCGGCAGCGTGCTTCCCCATCTGAATCGCGACCTGGGCGACTCCCGGATACGGCTTCCCGTCCGGTCCGTCGAGGGAGGCCAGGTCGCCGATGACGAAGACGTCGGGATGCCCGGGGATCGTGAGGTCCGGCTGAATGCGCACACGTCCGGCGCGGTCGAGCGGCGCGCCGAGCGTGGCACCGAGCGGTGAGGCCGCGACCCCGGCCGCCCACAACACGGTCTCCGCCTCCAGGCGCTCGATCCCCAATTCCACAACCCCCGGTCCAAGTTGCGTGACCGCCTGCCCGGTCCGCACTTCGACGCCGAGACGTTCCAGTTCGGCCCTGGCCGAGGCACGCAGCGGCGGCGGAAACGTGGCGAGCACCGCGGGACCTGCCTCGATCAACACGATGCGCGCGGACTTCGGGTCGAAATGGCGGAAGTCACGAGCGAGCGACTCGTGCGCGATCTCGGCGAGGGCGCCGGCCATCTCCACGCCGGTCGGACCGCCGCCCACGATCACGAACGTCAGCAACGCCCGCCGCCGCGCCTCGCTGACTTCCCGCTCCGCGCGCTCGAATGCCAGGAGCACACGCCGCCGGATCTCCAGGGCGTCTTCCAGGCTCTTCAGTCCGGGCGCGACAGTCCGCCACTGGTCATGCCCGAAGTAAGCGTGCGTGGCGCCCGCGGCGACGATCAGGTAATCGTAGGCGAGGACGCCGTCGGTCAGTTGCAGCTGCTTTGCGTCAGGATCGATCCGCACCACATCGGCCAGCAGCACTTCGATGTTCTTCTGACGACGCAGGATCCATCGAATCGGTGACGCGATGTCCCCTGGGGACAGGGCCGACATCGCCACCTGATACAGGAGCGGTTGGAAGACGTGATGATTGCGCCGGTCGACGAGCGTGACGTGCGCCGCTGTATGGCGCAACGCGCGCGCGGCGTAGAGCCCGCCGAATCCGCCGCCGACAATGACGATGCGTGGGTCGGCCATTACAGAGTGAGATGCGGCGTGTGGCCGCTTCGGTTCACGATAGCAGCAACCCGGTGCCCGGTTCCACCAACCGTGCCCGACTGCGGGACCATTGATCCGCATCAGGTGATGGCGTGTGACTTGCAGCAGCCTCGTCCATGACTCTATCGAATCGTGTCGTCCGTTGGGGTGGAGCGCGCCTCTCGCGACGCCTCAGGCGTTCGCTACCGTGGGTCGGCAGTGCGATCGCCGTCGCTACGGTCTTCTCGACGATCCGCCGGAAGGGCGTGGTGGGCGGAACGCTCGATACTGGCCTCAACGCGGTGCCATTGATTGGGGCCGCGAAGAACGTGGTCGAGCTAGCCCGGGGGAAGGACTTCTTTCCGGATCGCCGCCCTGCGCCGCCTGTCGGCCGATAAACGGGAGGGTTCAAGAACCAGGCTACGTCAGCGGGTGCCCGAGCGAAGGGCGCCGCCGGGGCACTCTGACTTCTTGCCTCCAATGGGCACCAGGGGTAGGCATCGCGGATCATTGACCGATCCCGATCCATCCACTCCAGTAGAACGGCGCCGCCCAGTCCGCTGAGCGGCGCACCGCCTGCCGCGCCTTCAACTCCGCCTCGTGCACCGCCCGTCCGTCCGCGATCTGCCGATGCAACTCCTGGAGGAATGCTGCGTCGGCGGTGTCCTCACTCGTCCAGCGGGAGAGCACGACCGTCCGAACACCGGCGGCCCGCCACGCCCACTGCAGCGTTCCCGCTTCCGACGCGGCGTCGCGCCGCGACAACGCACCGCCGTCGGAGAACACGACGAGCCGGGCGTTCGATGTGGCATTCATGACGTCACGCAGATCGAACATCGTATCGGCCGCAGCGAATCCGGCCGGCGGCGGCTCGCCGGACGGCGGCGTCAGAAGCATGGACGAGAACAAGACGCTGCCGCGTGACAGGCGGAACGGCGTCGCGAAGTGGATCACGCCGGCACCGGACAGGCTCTCGCGCACCGCGCTCTTCCTTGCCGTCGCCCCGGACAGCCGAACGACGTGCTCCGAATCGCGTCCGGCACTTACGGCGTCGAGCTCCCGCGTGGCCGCGTCTGCGGATCGGATCGTCCAGTCGGGCGCGGTCTGGGCCAGCTGCAGCGACATGGCCGGCGCAATGTCGGGTGCGCCGATGGCGACCAGAGGAATGACCGGCCCGGCATCGGCCCCGCCGGCGCCCAGCCGCGCGGAGAGCGACGACAGATAGGTCACCGCTGCGCGCTGGCCGAGATATTCGTCGCCGATCGGCAGGGCCTCAAAAGGAACGCGCCAGAGGAACTCGTGCGGAACGACGAACACCCGCGGGGCGTTCGCCAGACGCTCGAGTGCCTGCGGCGGCAGGGCGTCAAACACTGGCGCGATCGCCTGACGCCAGATCGCGGCGTCCTTCAAGGTCGCCGGCAGCAGCATGCGCGCGACCGCCTCGCCGAGCGCGCGCCGGCCGATTGTCGACGTCCGGGCAACGGCGACAACCTTACCCTCGTCGACCCACGCGGCCAGGCCGACCAGTGCATCCTCGTCCATGATGAAATCGAGCAGCACCTCGCCGGAGCCGAGGACCTGTGTCAGGTCGGTGATGGTGCACGGCGCGAACATCCCGCGCCAGCCGGCCAGGTCCGGCAACCTGGTGAATAGCTGCTCCTGTTCCGTCGCCCGAGCGCTGACGGCGGCGGTCAGCCGGCGCTCGAATTCGGCGAGCCGGGCCGCGTCAGGGCGCGGCAGGCCACGCTCGCGCGTGATCTGCGCGCGAATGGAGATGATCTCGGCGGCGGTGGTGCGTTCGGCATCGCGTTCTACCGGCGTCATGCCGCGAGCAATTTCACGCTCGTTGCCGATCAGCGCCGCCCGCAGGTCGTGGACCCGCATCCGTTCTGACGTGTCGAAGGCGCCGGCCGCATCGCCGGTGTCCGCTTGCAGCCGCGCCAGCATCGCGAAGGCGGCGGTCGTGTCGCGTGGCAGCGGGCTGCCAGGTTGGGCCCGAGCCGTTTCGCGCAATTCGTCGACCGCGTAAAGGGCCGCCCGCGCCGCACCGAGCGCGCGATCGATCGCACCGCTCTTCCGGTGCACTTGGGCTTCGGCGATCTGCGCGCGCCACAAAACGTCATCCAGTGACAGCGAGATGGCCGTCTGTCGCGCCCGCGCCGCGGCCGCGAGGGCGTCGTCATACCGCCCCAGGCCAGTCTGCGCCTGGGCGAGCCCGATTTCGGCCCGCGCGGCCTGCTCGGGATGTTTGAGGGCGGTGAACGCGCTGACCGCCTGGGTGTACGACGCGACCGCCTCGGAGAACTTGTCCTGAGTTGCCTGGGCGAAGCCGAGGCCGACCGCCGCACTGGCCGCGCACTCGAGGTCAGCCGCGTTGCGGCAGATCTCGCCGCTCCGCGAATAGCCGCGTTCGGCAGCCGCATACGAGCCGCCCAGCAGATCGATCATCGCGATCGACTGCCACGCTCGCCCCAGATTGGCGCCGTCGCTGAGCGCCTCGAAATGGCCACGCGCCTCCTCGAGTGCGGACCGGGCGGCGCTCAGGTTACCCAAACGCAGGTGCACGTCGCCGAGACTCATCAGCGCCGAACCCTGCGCGGGTCGGTCGTTCCGCGCCTTGCCGTCGGCCAGCACGCCTGAGAATGCCTCGATGGCGGCTGCCAGGTCCCCTTGCGCCGCGTAGACGCGGCCCAGGCCACCCAGTGCGAACGACGCCCCAGCGTTGTCGCCGAGCTCGCGATACCACTCGCGGCTGCGGTGGTAGTCGGCGATCGCGGCCGGGTAGTCACCGAGCAGATAGCGGACGTTGCCGGTATTGATCAGGGTCGACGCTGCCGCGGAATGATCCGCGAGTGGCTCCTGGAGCGTCAGCGCCTCGCGATACTTCGACAGCGCCGTCGCGTACTCCGCGAGCGCATAGCGCACGTTGCCGACGCCCACCAGCGCCGAGGCGATCGCTTCGGGATCGTTGCGCTCGCGTTCGAGCGACAGACCTTGCTCGCTCACCTCGAGGGCGCGGGCAAAGTTCCGCTGGAAGTAGAAGGCGTTGGCAAGGTTCTGCAGCGCCTCGCCTTCGACCTTGCGGTCGCCGATGCGCCGGGCGATCTCGAGCGCCCGCTCGAATACGGTCTGCGCGGCCGCGAACTGGCGGCCGCGAATAAGATCGTTCGCACGCCGTGAGATGGCGTCGACCAGCTGGCGCGTGATCAGCGTCGGTGATTCCCGGAGCAGGGTCTCGCGGGCAGCGGCGTCCGGCGCCGAGAGCAGGTCCCCGGCCAAATCGTCGACCGCCGAGCCCTCCCCCACGAGCCGCCACTCGCCGTCCTCCTTGATCATCAGCAGGCTGGCGACGTACTGAGTGTGCATCGTCGGCCCGGGTCCGGCCGGAGTGACGAAGGTGCGATCGCGGGTCGCGGTCACCCGAACGCGGGTCACGACGCCGATCGTGTCGGCGCGAAGAATGCTGATGTCGTTGTAGCGATCGTCGCCGCTGTCGAAGATGAACTTGAGCGCCGCCGCCGACGGGGCACGAGCGGTGCGGCTCCACAGTGCCAGATATCCGGCGGCGTCCTCCGCCTCCTGGGTTGCGAAGAAGGCGCGGACGACGGCTTCGAGTCCCGGCTCGACGGTCGACGCCGGTGCCGCAGCCGGCTGTTGAACGAGCCGTCCTCCACGTCCGGCAGCGATGAGCGCGATGCCGGACAAGCCCGTCGCGATCGCGACGACGACGCACGCGGAGCGACGGCGCACACGGCTGGTCACGAGTTCTCGCTTTCCGGGGCGTGGCCGCGAGCGCATCCGACCCGCATGTTACAAAAGTGCATGAACGCCGGGCGACGCCGCTCCCTGCGGTTGATACAATACCGCGCGTCCCACACCATCCCGCATGAAGTCTGTTGCCGAACGTCTCGCCGAGGAGCTTCACGTACGCCTTCCGCAGGTGGAAGCTGCCGTCGCACTGCTCGACGACAAGGCCACCGTGCCCTTCATCGCTCGCTATCGCAAGGAAGCAACCGGTGGGCTGGACGACACACACCTGCGCACGCTCGAGGAGCGGCTGGGCTATTTGCGCGAGCTCGAGGACCGGAGGCAGGCGATTCTCGACAGCCTGGAGGGACAAGGCCAGCTGACTCCGGAACTCGCCGCCGCGGTTCGGGAGGCCGAGACGAAAGCGCGGCTCGAAGATCTGTATCTCCCCTACCGGCCCAAGCGCCGGACCCGCGCCCAGATCGCCCGCGAAGCCGGGCTCGAACCGCTGGCGCTGGCGCTGCTCCACGATCCGCGGCTCGATCCGGCGGCGACCGCCACGGCCTATGTCGATGCGGATCGCGGGGTGGCCGATACCGCGGCCGCGCTCGAAGGGGCGCGCTGGATCCTGATCGAGACGTTCGCCGAAGACCCCGAGCTGGTCGGCGGGCTCCGCGAGCTGTTGTGGAATCGTGGCGAGTTCCGATCGACGGTCGTTCCCGGACAGGAAGAGACCGGCGCGAAATTCTCCGATTACTTCGACGCCAGCGAGCCGGTGAAACAGATTCCCTCGCATCGGGCGCTGGCGCTGCTCCGGGGTCGGAAGGAAGGTGTGCTGCGCCTGGCGTTGACGCTGCCGGACGACGGCTCCGGCCGGACGGAAGCGGAGCGGCGCATCGCCGGGCGCGCCGGGATCACAAATCAAGGCCGCGCCGCCGATGCGTGGCTGGCCGAGACAGTACGGTGGACCTGGAAAGTCAAACTCCTCGCCCACCTCGAGCACGAAATCGAACAGAAATTGCGCGAGCAGGCCGAGGAGGAGGCGATCCGCGTCTTCGGCCGCAACCTGCACGACCTGCTGCTGGCCGCGCCGGCCGGCCAGCGGGTCACGATGGGGCTCGACCCGGGGATTCGTACCGGCGTCAAGGTCGCGGTCGTCAGCGGCACCGGCAAACTGCTCGAGGCAACCACGATCTACCCGCACGAGCCGCGCAAGGACTGGGACGGCTCGCTGCGCACGCTGGCCGCGTTGTGCGCACGGCACGACGTGCAGCTCATCGCCATCGGCAACGGCACGGCGTCGCGTGAAACCGACAAACTCGCCGCCGATCTGATGGCCCGCAACCCGGGCCTGCCGCTGACCCGCATCGTCGTCTCTGAAGCGGGCGCCTCGGTGTACTCGGCGTCGGAACTGGCCTCGCGTGAGTTCCCCGATCTGGACGTGTCCCTGCGCGGTGCGGTCTCGATCGCCCGGCGGCTGCAGGATCCGCTCGCCGAGCTCGTGCGCATCGATCCGAAGGCGATCGGCGTCGGCCAATACCAGCACGACGTCAGTCAGCCGCTCCTCGCCCGGAAGCTCGACGCCGTCGTCGAGGACTGCGTGAACGCCGTCGGCGCAGACGTGAATACGGCGTCCGCGCCGCTGCTCGCCCGGATCTCGGGGCTGACGCCGACGATGGCCGGCAATATCGTGTCGTTTCGCGACGAGCACGGGCCATTTCGTAATCGCCGCCAGATCCTCAAGGTCCCGCGCGTCGGCGCACGATCGTTCCAGCAGGCCGCCGGCTTCCTCCGCATCGTCGGCGGGGACAATCCGCTCGATGCGTCGGCCGTCCATCCCGAGGCCTACCCGGTGGTGGAGCGGATCGTGGCCCGGACCGGCGTGCCGGTGAAGGAGCTGATCGGCAAGGAGTCGGTGCTGCGCGGCCTCACGGCGGAGGCCTTCGCGGATGCGCAGTTCGGCGTGCCGACGGTGAAGGACATCTTCGCCGAGCTCGAGAAGCCTGGGCGCGATCCACGGCCGGCGTTCAAGACGGCGGCGTTCAAAGAGGGCGTGCAGGCGATCGGCGATCTCGAGCCGGGCATGGTGCTCGAAGGCGTGGTGACCAACGTCGCGAACTTCGGCGCGTTCGTCGACATCGGCGTCCACCAGGACGGGCTGGTCCACGTCTCGCAGCTGGCTGACCGGTTCGTCAAGGATCCGCGCGAGGTCGTGAAAGCTGGCGACGTCGTCCGGGTGAAGGTGGTCGAGGTCGACCTGAAACGGCGGCGCATCGCGCTCAGTATGAAACTCCAGGAGCGAGCGGCCGGCGCGTCAACGCCGACCGCACGACCCGCGCGTCCGGCTCCGGCCGCTCCGCCGCCGCGTCCCTCGACCCCGGCGACCTCAATGGGCGCCGCGTTCTCGAAGCTGTCACGTCGAGACGATCGGTAGCCCACACGTTCCGCCTGAGGAGGCTGGATTTGATGTTCACGTTTCGACGACTGCCCGCCGTGTTCGCCGTGCTGCTCGCCGTCACCCTGTCCGGCGGCACGCCGCGAGCGCAGACCCGCGCGGCGGCGCCGCCCGCTCCCGCCCAGCGCGCGGCCGTCCCGCTCACGACGCCGATGGCGGAGTGGGGCCACAACATCGGCGACGACTACTTCCTGGTGAACTACCAGCAGCTGCTGGCTTACTGGAAGAAGCTGGAGAAGGAGTCGAACCGCATCCACCTGGTGGACATCGGCAAGAGCTCCGAAGGGCGGCCGATGATGATGGCGATCATCACCGCGCCGGCGAACTATCAGAAGCTCGCGCAGTACAAGAGCATCGCCAGCCGGCTGGCCAATGCCGACGGGCTGACCGACGATCAGGCCCGCGCGCTGGCGCGCGACGGCAAGGCCGTGGTGTGGATCGACGGCGGCCTGCACGCCACCGAGACCCTCGGCGCGCAGCAGCTCCTCGAGCACGTGTGGCAGATGGCCAGCCGCACCGACCCCGAGACGGTGCGCTTCCTCGACGACGTGATCCAATTGTGCGTGCTGGTGAATCCGGACGGGATGGATCTCGTCTCGGACTGGTACATGAAGCACGGCAACATGCAGATCCCGGTGCTCTACAACAAGTACGCCGGCCACGACGACAATCGTGACTTCTACATGGCCGCACTGGCCGAGTCGACCAACATCGATCGCGTGATGTACCGCGAGTGGTACCCGCAGATCATGTACAACCATCACCAGACCGGCCCGCAGGGCACGGTCATGTTCGCGGCGCCGTTCCGGGATCCCTACAACTACTACCAGCATCCGTACGCGATCGCCGGCATCGACGTGGTCGGCGCGATGATGCTCGAGCGCTTTCTGACGGAAGGCAAGCCCGGCGTGACGCAGCGGCGCGGCGCGCCCTACTCGACCTGGTTCAACGGCGGCCTCCGCACGACCGCGCACTTCCACAACATGATCGGCATCCTGACCGAAACGATCGGCAGCCCGGATCCGATCAGCATTCCGTTCGTGACCACCAAGGCGATGGGCGACTCGAACCTGTGGTACCCGATCAAGCCGCAGCCGGAGTGGCACATGCGGCAGTCGATCGAGTACTCGATGACCGCCAACCGGGCGATTCTCGACTATGCCTCGCGCTACCGCGAGAAGGTGCTCTACAACATCTACCGCATGGGCCGCGACGAGATTCAGTGGGGCAGCGAGGACCACTGGACCTTCACGCCGCACGAGATGGCCCGGGTTCAGGAAGGCCTGGTCGCGAAGGGTGACATCGCGCCGAGCGAGATTCCGGGGGCGGCTTCGACCAGCGCCGCCGGTCGCGGCGGGCGCGGGGGCGGCGGGGGCGGATTCGCCGGCGCCGGGCGTGGCGGCACCAACCCGCTCTACGCGGCGTTGACCTCCCCTGAACTGCGCGACCCGCGCGGCTTCGTCCTGCCGGCCGACCAGCCCGATTTCGGGACCGCCACGAAGTTCGTCAACACGCTGATGAAGACCGGCATCGTGATCCACCGCGCGACCGCGCCGTTCACCGTCGGCGGCAAGAGCTATCCGGCGAACTCCTACGTCGTCAAAACGGCGCAGGCGTTCCGTCCGCACGTCATGGACATGTTCGAGCCGCAGGATCACCCGGACGACATCCCTTACCCGGGCGGCCCGCCCACTCCGCCCTACGACGCGACCGGATACACGCTCGCCTTCCAGATGGGCGTGAAGTTCGACCGCATCCTCGACGACTTCACCGGTCCGTTCGAGAAGCTGACGGACTTCGCGAAGGTGCCGGCCGGGAAGATCGCGGCGCAGGCCCCCGCCGGCTACTACTTCACCCACCAGGCCAACGACAGCTTCACCGTCGTCAACCGGCTGCTCGCGGCCGGTGAGGACGTGTCGTGGCTGCAGACCGGGCCGCTCGGTCCCGGGACCTTCTACGTCGCGGCCAAGCCGACCACGCGTCCGCTGCTGCAGAAGGCAGCGACGGACCTGGGCATCAGCTTCGAGTCGGCAGCGACGGCGCCGACCGGCACCATGTCGCACTTGAAGAAGCTGCGCATCGGCCTGTTCGACACCTATGGCGGCGGCATGCCGTCGGGCTGGACCCGCTTGATCCTCGAGAACTTCGAGTTCCCCTACGAGCGCGTCTACCCGCCGGATCTGGACAAGGGTGATCTCCGGGCCAGGTTCGACGTCCTCGTGTTCAACGGTGCGGGGCTGCAGGGCGCCGGCGGGGGTGGCCGGGGAGGGCGTGGCGGCGGAGATGCGGCCCCGGGCGGTGATGCGCCGGGCGCGACGGCGGGCGGCGGACGCGCGGCGGGTGCGGCTGGCGCGCCGGGTGCCGCGCCTCAGGCTGGAGGACGCGAAGCCGGGGGCGGCCGTGCCGGCGGTGGGCGGGGCGGATTCACGCCGGAGCCGATCCCGGCGGAGTTCGCGCAGCGGCAGGGTCAGGTGTCGGCGCAGACGATCGCGGCGGTGAAGCAGTTCGTGCAGGAAGGCGGGACGGTCATCGCCATCGGTTCCGCCGCCGGTGGCGCGGTGCAGCAGTTCGGCCTGCCCGCAACCAACCATCTGGTCGAGAACGAGGTTCCGCTCCCGCGCGAGAAGTTCTATGTGCCAGGCGCGGTCCTGCGCGTCGCGCTCGACGACACCAACCCGCTCGCCGCCGGGCTGGGCAAGGAGCTCGACGTGTTCTTCGACAACAACCCGGTGTTCAAGCTGGCGCCGGATGCCGCCGCGAAGGGGCTGCGCCGCGTCGCCTGGTTCGCCGACGCCACGCCGCTCCGCAGCGGCTGGGCGTGGGGCCAGCAGTACCTCGAAAAGGGTGTCGTGATGATGGAGACGTCCATGGGCCAGGGCCGGGTGTTCATCATGGCTCCAGAAGTGCTCTTCAGATCGCAGCCGCATGGCAACTACAAGCTGTTCTTCAACGGCCTCTATCTCTCGGTCGCCCCGGAGATCAAGGCCGGCCAGTAGCGTCCGACTGCGGTGAAGCCCTGGGATCTGCTCGGTCGCACCGCCACGCCTGACGGAGACGAGCTCACGCTGATGCAACGCAGCGGTGAGCTCGTCATCTTCGCCAACGGCAAGCCGCTGATGTCGAGCCGCATGCACGGCTCGGAAGAAGCGCTGGCCACCCTCGCCTGCGCCCAGGCCCGACTCCTCGACGCACCCTCGGTGCTGGTCGGGGGGCTTGGCATGGGATTCACGCTCCGCGCCACGCTCGATACCCTCCCGCCGTCTGCGACTGTGATCGTCGCGGAGTTGCTGCCGGCGGTCGTCGACTGGAACCGCGGCGTGCTCGGGCCGCTGGCCGGCGAGCCGCTGCGCGATCGGCGCGTCAGCGTCGCGCTCGGCGACGTATCGGAGACGCTCCGCGCCCATCGGCACGCCTTCGATGTCGTGCTCCTCGATGTCGACAACGGGCCCGCGGCGTTCACCTCGCCCGCCAACGGGGCGCTCTACGGCGACCGCGGGTTGGCGCTGATCCACCGTGCGTTGAAGCCTGGCGGTGTGCTCGCGGTGTGGTCGGCGTGGGAAGATCGGAAGTTCGAACAACGCCTCCGCTACGGCCAGTTCAGGGTCAAGGTCGAGCGAGTGCGCGCGCGGTTGAAGCGGGGCGGGCCGCGTCACACGATCTTCCTCGGCTACACCTCGGCGGCGTGATTTCCCTGGCGCACTCCCCGTTCGCTCGATGGCTGTAACGACGCGAGCAAGAACCGCGAATCTCGCGGGGCTGCGCCGCCTGGCGGTGGCGCGGACGTTCTTCGCGCCGACGACGATCGAGCAGGCAGTGGCCCGGTTCGGGTTCGTGCAGGCCGATCCGATCCGGGCGCCGGCGCGGGCGCAGGATCTGACGCTGCGCCATCGGGTCGAAGGGTATCGCGCCGGCGATCTGGAACGTTGCTATCCCACGCTGCCGATCGAGGAGGACTTCTTCGTCAACTACGGCTTCCTTCCTAGGGCCGTCCAGGCATTGATGCACCCGCGATCGGCGATGGCCAGGTGGTCACGACAACAGCGCACGCGGGCGGACGCGCTGCTGGCGTTCGTGCGCGAGCGAGGCACGGTGCATCCTCGGGAGGTCGATGCCTACTTCGCCCACGGGACGGTGACGAATTACTGGGGCGGCGCGTCGAGCGCCACCACCCACCTGCTGGACGGGATGCACTATCGCGGGCTGCTGCGGATTGCGCGGCGCGAAGGAGGCGTCAGGATCTATGCCGCCCGCGACCAGCCGGTCGAGAAGCTGGATGCGGCGGCGCGGCGGGCGCGGGTCGACGCGCTCATCGATGTCGTCGTGGCGACCTACGCGCCGCTGCCGGGGCCGAGCCTGTCATGGCTGGTGCGGCGCCTGCAGCTGGCCGCGCCGCAGTGGCGATCGACCCTGACGCCGGCGCTCGAACGAGCGCGAGCGCGGCTGTCGCACGCGCGTGTCGAGGGAAGCGATTGGTACTGGGCCGCACACGAAGCGACCGACGGCGAAGTGAAGGACGTTGTCCGGTTGCTCGCGCCGTTCGATCCGCTGGTGTGGGATCGCCGCCGGTTCGAGCTGTTCTGGTCCTGGCGTTACCGCTTCGAGGCGTACACGCCGGCAGCCAAACGGACGATGGGGTACTACGCGTTGCCGGTGCTGTGGCGGGATCGGATCGTGGGCTGGGCGAACGTCACGTCTTCGCCGGCCACCACCGAGGCGCAGGCCCGGCACGGC
Source organism: uncultured Acidobacteriota bacterium (assembly GCA_963816725.1). Lineage (GTDB taxonomy): Bacteria > Acidobacteriota > Vicinamibacteria > Vicinamibacterales > 2-12-FULL-66-21 > CAVSUB01. The sequence goes on from CAWFMC010000006.1 coordinate 288,631, forward strand.
ACGCCGGCTGGATCCCGCGCGTCACGCCGGGCCGACCTTCCGGGCGGACGTGATCTCGACGTAAACGTCCAATACGCCGCGGGCGCGAGACCGCGTGAACGGATGTTCAGGCGCGCGCTGGACGAGGAGATCGAGCGGATGCGGTTGTTCCTGAGCCCCGTGTAGAACGGCGGGCGAACATCGCGGTATGAAGCGTCGGCGACGGACTGGCACGAGTATTCTCCTCCGCCGCAGCGCTGGAGGCGGCGGAGGACAACGGTCCACGCTGGAGAGTTGCCAGCGTGCGGCTGAACGCCGACCGTTGCGGCCGGCGCGCAGCGCTCAGCGCATCGCGCCGCGCATCATGGCCGAGCCGATGAACATCATCCCGAGCAGCACCGTCACGCACAGGTTCACGAAGAACCCGATGACCACCACGATGATCGCCTTGCCGATGGTGTCGTAGTCGAGCACCGCCTTGACCGCGATGACCATCGCCGCCATTTGCCACAGCCAGATCACGATGAGCAGGAGCCAGCCCAGAATTGGGATGATCGTGATGATGCCCAGCACGCCCGGCGCCGCGGCGAAGGCGATGACGCGGAACGCCTCCGCGAAGTCCGCCTTGGTCGCCGGATCGGGCATCACCTTCGTGCCGATCAGCCACACGAGCACGGCCCACACGGCGTAGCCGATGATCGAGATGATCACCTGCGACACGATCCCGGACATCCCGCCGTACCACACGTTGCCGATGCCGAGCGACACCGCGGCCAGCGCGATCACGCCGGCCGCCTGGCCCATCGCGGTCGGGTCGCGCTCGATCTCCTCGAAGGTGTTCGCGTCCAGCCGCATCGCCCCGACTACGCGCTCGCCAAAACTCGCCATCCACGCCTCCAGTCCCGGCGCGCGCGCCGGCGGGCACAGTGTAGCAAACCCGACTCGTCCGGAGGGGCGGCCCGGCCGTGGCATCGCGCTTGCTGATTCGCCACCGGAGGTCTCACACATGGATCGCAAAGACGAGTTCACGCGCGACGACCGGGACGTGGAGCGCGGCGCGGCAGACGAGCGCACGGGCGACATTCTCGGGCTCGGCAGCGGGCCGATCGCGAAGGGGCCGGACGATCCGTCCACGCAGTACGATCCGGAGTCGGTCGCGCGGCGCCGCAGCCGGATGCACGACGCGTCCGACGAGCTCGCGACCGACCGGACACCCGACCGCACGGCGGGCGCCACCAGCATCGACATGGGCAGTGGCGGCACCGGCACCGACATCGAGTAACCCGCGACACGGGACTCGCCGCATGCGTGCGCCTGCGGTGAGTCCTCCTCCCTCGCTCGACACAGCTGATTCTTCGAAGGCGCGCGCCCCGTCCGTGTCCACAATCCGCCGAGCTCACGCGCCTTCCCGCTCGCCCCCGTGCCGGGCAAGGCGTTACACTCGTAGGACTCTTATGGCACGCACGTCTCCCCCTGAGGACCTCGGCTGGGGTCACTCGACGGTCCGGACGGCCTGTCCCCTGGACTGCCCCGATTCCTGCACGCTCGAGGTCACGGTCGAAAAAGGGCGGGTGGTCAAGATTGACGGCGGTGATGCGAACGCCGTCACCCGCAACTACATCTGCGGCAAGGTTCGCCGCTTCGCCGAGCGCATGTACGGTGAGGATCGCCTGCTCTACCCGGCGATACGCACGGGTGCCAAGGGCGCAGGGACCTTCGTCCGGGTCACGTGGGACGAAGCGCTCGATCAGATCGCCCGGCGGATGGAAGCGATTCGCGACACCGTCGGCGCGGAAGCGATCCTGCCGTTCTGTTATGGGGGATCGAACGGACTGCTGACGCAGGACACCAACGACGCGGTGCTGTTCCGAGGATTCGGCACGTCGCGGCTGGCGCGCACGGTCTGCGCGGCGCCGACCGGGGCCGCCAACCAGGCCCTGTACGGGAAGATGCCCGGCGTGACGTACGAGGATTACGTCCACGCCCGGCTCATCGTGCTGTGGGGCGTCAATCCCGCTGCGTCCGGCATCCACCTCGTGCCGTTCATCAAGGACGCGCGTAATCGCGGCGCCCGGCTGGTCGTCATCGATCCCCGCGCGACCTCGCTGGCGCGACAGGCCGATCTCCACATCGCGCCCCGGCCCGGCACCGATCTGCCGCTCGCGCTCGCGCTGCACCGCGATCTGTTCCAGCGCGGCGCGGGCACCGAGTTCCTGGCCGCCCATGCCCGCGGCGTGGAAGGGCTCCGCGCCAGGGCCGACGAGTGGACGATCGAACGCGCCGCACGCACCTGCGAGATCGATCCTGGCGATCTCGCCCGCTTCGCGGAGCTTTACGCCACCGCGTCGCCGGCACTGATCCGCTGCGGCTGGGGTCTGGAACGCAATCGCAACGGCGGCGCCGCGGCGGCGGCGATCATGGCGCTCCCCGCCGTTGGCGGCAAGTTCGGCGTGCGCGGCGGCGGCTTCTCAATGAGCAACTCTTCGGCCTGGGGCATCACGGCGGCGGCGTGGATGAACGACACGCCGGAGCCGGCGACCCGCCTGGTCAACATGAACCACCTCGGGCGCGCGCTCCTGGACTACAACGACCCACCGGTCCAGATGCTGTTCGTCTACAACTGCAATCCGTTGGCAACGATGCCGGATCAGAACCGGGTGCTGAAAGGGTTGCAGCGCGAGGATCTGTTCACCGTTGTCTACGAGCAGGTGTTCACGGACACTGCACGCTACGCAGACGTGATCCTGCCGGCGACGACATTCCTGGAGAACTACGATATCGCCAAGGGCTACGGGCCCATCAGCCTGCAGCTCGTACGCCCGGTGGTCGAACCGTCGGGGGAGGCCCGTCCCAACGCCGAGGTCTTCTCCGAGCTGGCCAGCCGCCTTGGGATCGGCGAGGCCGAGGAGGAGACCGACACCCTGCTCAGGGTCGTCGGCCGGCTACCGGCGGAGGTCTCCGCGACGCTGATGCAGGATGGTGCCGCGCAGCCGCCGTTCGGCGGCGCGCCGGTCCAGTTCGTGGACGTCTTCCCGCTCACTCCGGATGCGAAGATCGATCTCTATCCGGAGGCGCTGGTCGCGCACACGGAGGACAATCTCTACGTCTACCAGCCGGATCCCGAGACCGAGCAGTACCCGCTCGCGCTGATCTCACCGGCGAGCGAGAAGACGATCTCCTCGACGCTCGGCGAGCTCCGCGAGCGCGCCGGCGTGCTGCAGATGCACCCCCGCGACGCCGCCGCCCGTCACCTTTCGAACGACGACCCGGTGCGCGTCTTCAACGCGCTCGGCGAAGTCCAGTGCCCCGTCGCGCTGAACCCGCACATCAAGCCCGGCACGGTATCGCTGCCGAAAGGCCTGTGGCGGCGGAGCAGCTACAACGGCTCGACCTCGAACGCGCTCGTCCCTGATTCGCTCACCGATCTCGGCGGCGGCGCCTGCTTCAACGACGCGAGAGTGCAGGTGGGTTTGTTGGGAAGACATTAGCGCCGCTCTCCTCAGTAACTGAAGAAGAAGATCAGATCGATCCCCGCCCGCTCGATGCGGCGCTGGCCGATGCGGTTGGCGGTGCCGGAGGTCTCGGGCGCGCCGTTGGCCTGCATCCGCAGGAAGCTGGTCAGCGAGTACTCGAGCGTGAACTCGGTCGTTGTGCGCTCGCCAAACTGCTGGCGCAGCTTCAGGAACGCGCGGTCCCCGACTTGCTGGCCGACGGTGATCCCGGCGCCGAGGTCCCCCGTGTCAGTGGTGGTGGTGATCTCGAACAGATCCAAATCCAGCGCCTTGCCGATCGACTCGCCGAGCGGCGAGGCGATGAAGCCGCCGGCGATGCCGCCCGCCGTCGCCGCCAGCGAGGTGCGCTCGCCCGAACCGAGCTCGTTGACCGGACGATTGAACACGATCAGCGCCAGGATGTCGGACTCGTCGAGCGGCGGGTCGCTCGTCAGCTCCAGTTCCGGCGCCTTGACGCTGCCGGTGATGTGGACGCGCGCTTCGACGCCCGTGTTGGGTATCAGGCGGGTGGCGGTGACGTCGAGGAGCGGGTTGATCTGTTCCTCGCCGGTGAACCGGATCGTGCCGCCGCGCACCAGGTCGAATCGGCGGCCCTGGAACTGATAGGTTCCGCGCACGGTGTCGACCTCCCCCAGCAGAATCAGGGGCGCGTCCGCGGCCTTGGTGACGTCGATATTCCCGCCGACGGTGATGTTCAGGTCCCCCACTGACGTCCCGGTGGGCCCCCCCGGCCGGATGCTCTTGCCACGCAGCACCAGGTTCTCGGGGATCGTCAGCTTCAGGTCCATCTCCACCGGCGCGAACGCGCCGGCCGATGCGGGTGCGGGCTCTGCGTCAGCGGGCGTGGGCTCGTTCGGGGTGGCTGCCCCGGCGGTTGGGGCCGCCGGAGGCATCGCACCGTTCCCGGCGCGGGACAGCGCCTGCCGGGTCGCGTCCTCGGCGCCGGCGCTGGACGCCGCCGCGGTCGAGGGGGCCGCCACGTCCGGCATCGCCGTGACCGCATACGGGTCGTAGAACAGCGCAAGGATCTTGTCCACCTCGAGCCGCGCCGACGGCAGCCGGGCGGTTCCGACGATCTTCGGCCGGCGCAGCTCGCCGGTCAGCTTGACGTCGGTGGCGATCGCGGCCTTGCCGAGCTCGTTATCGAGCAGCTCGAAGTCGCTCGACTGCACCGTCACGTCGACGGCCCCGACTTGCCGCGCGTGCACGCCGAGAGAGCCGCTGATCGTCAGCCGCTCCCCCTCCTCGTCGACGATCTGCAGGTTCGGGATCGTGATCCGATCCGGCGACAGCGCGATGCTCGTCGACAGCCCGGAATAGGAGACGCCGGTCAGCGGCACCGCGAACCCGCCGCCCTGGATGTCCACGATGCCTTCGACGTGCGGGTCCTCGCCCGCGCCGGTCAGCCGCACGTCCACCACCAGCTGGCCGGTGACGTCGGAGACCGCGGTCGTAAAGCCCTGGATGATCCCGAGACTCAGCGGCGTCGAGGTGACGTGCAGGTCGAGCTCGTCGCCCGCGGTCGGGGCGACGTGGCCGGCCTGGCTGCGCTGGAACAGCGTCATCGGGATCTTGCCCTGCGCTGTCAGCGCCTGCGTCGGATTCTGCTGGAGGGTCGCGTCAAGCCCGATCGTCTTCCCGTCGAAGTCCACCTTCGCCTTGAGCGAATCGTAGGTGAAGGTCTGGAACCCGCCCTTGTCGACCGCGACCGTGCCGCTCACGACCGGCGCGTCACTCGTGCCGTTGACGATCGCGTTCGCCTCGACCCGGCCGGTGAGACCGCGATCGATCATCGCCAGCTTTTCGATCTGGGCGATGTCCACGTTGCGCACCTGGATACGCAAGCCGTCGGCGGCGGCCGGGGCTTTGAGCGCGAACGCGCCGTCCACGTCGACCGACTGGTCGCCGCTGACCAGCTTCACGTTCTGCATCTCGACGCGATCGTTCCCGTACCGGATCGCGGCCGCACTGCCCGGCGCGGTGCGCCACTCGACACCCTGGGTCCGGAGCGCGAGCGACGGCAGGTGAATCTCCTGGTGGTCTGGATGGAAGACCACGTCGCCGGAGACGTCCACCTCGCGATCCGGCTGCTTCAGATTGGCCGCGAAATCCAGCTTCGTGTCCTGATACGTCGTGGTCGCCTTGACCTCGTTCAACTCGAGGCTGCCGACCTTGACGAACGTGGCTGCGGTCGTCGACGTGACCTGCGCCTTCGCGAACTGGAGGTCGGGCACGGTCACCGTATACTGCGCGTTCACGTCGAGCGCGCTGTTCTCCTGGTAGCCCAGCCCGCTGCCATTCATCGTCCCGGTCGTCTTGAGCGAGGCGCGGTTACCGGTCAGCGTGCCGTCCAGGACCGCCGATCCGGCCACCCCTTCCTGTCCGGCGAGCGTCGCCAGGGCGGCGAGGTTGGTCGCATCGACGTGGTACTTGAGGTCTGACGCGGCCGCCGCGTCCAGCGCCACCCTCCCTGAAGCTTCGACCTTGACGTCCGGACTGACCAGACTGAGGCGCGTCAGATCCCCGACCTGATTCGGCGTAACGCCCCTCGACCGCGGCAGTGTCGATCTGCAGCTCGCCCACCTTGGATGACTCGAGCTTGACGACCCCGTCCGCGTTGATCGTCTCAGGAGTGATCGGTGCGCTGATGTCGGCAATCTGGGTGTGCACATCCGCGGTCCCGGTGACCGATCCATTGAGCTGCGGGTTCCCGGCGATGTGCCCGGGGTCCAGGTGCTCGAACCGTCCTTTGGCGCGGGCGTCGAGGGCGCCGGCGTTCAGGTGCGCCTCGTAGTCCAGCTCCGGCAGGTGGGCGCCGACGAGATCGGAGTCGCGCAGCGTGCCCGTCGCGTCGAGCGTCATGCTGTCGACCGTTGTCCCCGCCCCCTTCACGTCGAACGGGCCGTTGAGGCGTGAGGCATATCGCGGATCGTCCAGGGCCGCGACCTTGAACACCTGCCCGACCCGCTGCAGGTTCACATCCGATACCTCGCCGCGTGCCGCGTACGACACGTTTCCCTTCGAGGTGGCGAACTCCGCGGTCGTTCCGCCTGCGATCGTGATGCCCTCGACCGTCGAAGGCAGGAGTGTGGCAGAGCCTTCGATGCGGCCGGCGGCGGCGGTGACGTGATAGGCGGAGACCGCCAGGCGGCTGGCGAGCTTCGGCACCCCGGTCGACGCCGGCAGCCTGCGCAGGTCGACCCCGGCGGCGCGCCCCTTCAGGTCGAACGCCAGCGCCCGCCCCTTCGCCGGGAGCACGATGAACCCGTCGGCGGTCGCCGTGCCGCCGTAGGCGGCCGCGCGTCCGTCCAGCGTGATGCGCGGCCCGGCGAGCTGACCCGAGACCTTGACGTCGGACGCCGAGTAGCCCGCCGCGACGACAGTCGGCCCCTCGAAGGCGAAGGTGCTCCGGAGTCGGTCCAGCGCTGGCGCCGCTTCCGGCGCGGACGCGAACACGAGATCGAAAGTCGCCCGCCCTGTCAGGTCGCTGTGTTGCGCGGGATCCTTGACGAGTGGCGCCAGGTTGAGGCGGGTCAGGTCGACCGTGCCCTTCGCGCCGAGATCCGGAGCCGCGAGATCGGCCGTGACCTGGCCCTTGACGTTGCCGGCTTCCGAGGCCACGTCGAGGTCGAGCCCGAGCCGATCGGCAGGGCCATTGACGGTTACGGTGAACTCCGGCTTCAGGTCGTAGCCGTCGACCGCCGGGGCTACCCGCGCCAGCTCCGGCAGCGAGGCATGCCCCTTCACCGCCAGCTTCAACACCGGAGTCTTGAGATACTGCTCGATCACGCCGTCGACCGACACCGCACTCTCGCCGGTGCGCACGTTGAGCTTGTCGAGATAGAGATTGTCGTCGCGCAGCGACAACCCGCCGGCCAGCTGTTGCAGGGTCAGGTCGGGCGCGGTGCCGCGGAATCGCAGGTCGTCCACGCCAATGGTGTAGTGCACGGGCGCGTACTCGAACCGTCCCTTCAGGTGCAGGCCGTCAATGTGCGACGGCAGCCGGTACGAGTTCGACCCGACCTTGTCGTCGATCGTGACGGTACCGTCCGTGAGCTCGATCGACGGCAGCGAGATCGGCCGGCCGGGCCCCTTCCGGTCGGCTTCCTCGGCCTGCTTCTTCACGAGGCGGCCAAGGTTCCAGCCGTTGGCATCACGCTCGAGGACGATGTTCGGTGAGACCAGCTTGATGTCGTCGATGACGATCCCGCTCGACAGGATCTGGAAGACGCTGTAGTCGACCTGCAGCGCCTTGACCGCCACCACGCGCTGGCCGGAGACGTCGACGGCGACGTCCGTCAGGCCGATCCCGAACAGGAGGTTCCCAGTCAGCCCGCCGATCGACAGCTCCCCGTTCAGATACTGCTTGGACTCGCGGACCACGAAGCGGCGGAGCCAGTCGCGGAACCAGGCGGTCTGCGACACGATCAGTGCAAGGGCCACTGTCCCGACCAGCAGCGTGCCCACGAAGGCCAGGACTTGCAGCCCGCGACGGATACTCAGCATCGTCCGCTTCTGTCTCCCATGTCTCGCGCGAGGCTAGAATGCCTGGCCGATGCTGAAATGCAGCCGGAACTGGCGCGGCTCGGGCTTGCCGTTCACCAGCAACCCCGGAATCGGATTGAGCTGGTAGCCGAGATCGACGCGGATCGGCCCGACCTTCGTGTCGTAGCGCAGGCCGGGCCCGACGTCATAGCGCATGTTGTTGAGGTTGAAGTCCCAGGAGCCGAGCCAGACGTTGCCGCCGTCGAGGAACACGACCCCGCCCAGGTTGCCGAATACCGGCATCCGGAGCTCGGTCGAGAAATTCATCGTGGTCTTGCCGCCGATCGGCAGGCCGGAGCCGCTCAATGGCGACACGTCGAACCGCCCCCAGCCCCGCAGGTTGGTGGAGCCGCCAAGGAAGTACCGCTTGAAGAATGGGACCGGCACATCGTTGTCGCCGCCGCCCAGCCCGCCGATCGATCCACCCCTGGCTCGCACGGCCAGCACCGCACGGCTCCCCACCGGGATGTAGTAGCGACCCTCGAGGGTCAGCTCGGTGTAATCGTAGTCTCCCTGTAGGAATCCGCCGGCCCGTTCCGCATGGACAGTGAAGACGTAACCCTGGCGCGCATCCAACAAATTACCGGTGGTGTTGCGTCCGGCGTCCAGGAAGAACGCGGAGCGCAGCCCTTTCGTGACGCCGGGGTCCTCCTGCCCGATTCCGGTGGGGTTCAGCCCCAGCGCAATGAGCTCGTCACGGAACGACAGGTCGGCAAGTGCCTCCTCGGTGATCCGGGAGCTCTCGTATTCGTTGGCGTAAGTGAACGACAGGCTGGTCTGCGCGTTCTTGCTCGGCCCGAACAGCGGTCCCGAGGCGCGCCCAAAACGGCGCGTGACCGTCACCCGTCCGCCGGTGGTATCGAGCACATAGGCCGGTTCGTCGGAGTGCCAGAACTGTCCTGAGAACGTGAGGGCGTAATTGCGGCTCAGGAAGTACGGCTCTGTGAGGTTGAGCTTTACGCCCCGGTCGAGGCCGGAGTAGCGAACGATTGCCTGCCCGATTCGCCCCCCGCCAAGGAAATTGAGCCGCCGGTAATCGAGCTCGGCGCGGGCCCGTTCCTCGCTCCCGTATCCGAGGCTGAAGTTGAACTTCCGGTGCTTGCTTTCCTTCAGGACCACCTTGGTCGGAATCTCCGTCGCCTGCTCGGTTGTATCCGCCTTGACGCTGGCGAACTGAAACAGCTCCAGTGTGTAGAGGCGCCGCTGACTGTCCACGACCTTGCTTTGCTGGAACAGGTCGCCCCGCCTGAACGTCAGCTGCCGGCGCACGATCCGATCCTCGACGCTCTCGTTTCCACTGATCTCGATCCGCCCGAAGTGGGTCAGCGGGCCGGGCTCGGCATGAATGGTCACCACCCGCTGCCGGTCCGACGCCCCGTTCTCCTCCACGACTTTCACGGTTGCGTAGGGATAGCCGTGATCCTTGAGCTCGTCGAGGGCGGCCTCACGACTCGATTGCAGCGCCGCCCGATCGAACGGCTGCCCGGCCTTGAGCGCCAGGTTCGCTTCGAGTGCCTGGAAGTGTTCGGGCGGCAGGACCTCCAGCCCCTCCAGCGCCACGCGTTCGACCCGAAGCGGCTCGCCTTCGGAGATGGTGACGGTGATCGCAACCGACGACTGGTCCTTACTCAGCTGCGTGTCGTAGGACGTGACCTTCGCGTCAGGAAACCCGCGATCGAGGTAGAACGCCTGGATCCGCTTCAAGTCCGCCTCGAACTGGTCGCGGCTGAAATACTGCTTCGGGCCAAATGGCAGCTTCGAGCTCGGCGCCGTCGCCAGGACCGAGCGCAGCTGTGCCTCGGTGACCGCTTGCACCCCGACGAAGGAGAAGCGGGTCACCTTGATGCCGCTGTCCTCCTTGCAGGCGGTGAGAGCCAGCACGAGCGTGGCCAGGAGGGCTGGCGCAATCAGGGACGGTCGAAGGCTGGATGGGATCACAGACGTCACTCAGGCGAGGCGCTTCATGCCACCTGCGTATCACGTCTTGTGCCAAGAATCCGGAGGCCGCGCCAATGGGAACGAGGGTGAAAAGAGAACGGCCGGAGTCGTGTTCAGCGACCCCGGCCGTGTCGTGCTCCGGTCGATTGCGAATAGCCTATTCGCGGGTGATTGCAGGCTTTCCGGCGGTCGTCGCCAGCATCACCCCGAGGCCCGCGGCAATCACCAGGGCGATGGCGATCCACGTGCCCGACACCCGCTGAAGGATACCGCCATTCCAGAGCGCGGCGAGGGCGCCGAGCACCAGGATGGCGTAGCCAATCAGATACAGGTGTACGAATCGCACGTCGTCACCCTATTGCTGGACGCGCACCACCATCGCGGCACGCCGATTCAGCCGCCGGGTCTCTTCGCGCGAGTTGTCGTGCTTCGGCCGTTCCTCGCCGTAGCTGACGGTACGGAGCCGATCGGCGCCGATCCCGCGGCTGGTGAGGTAGTCGCGCACGGCATTCGCGCGGCGCTCGCCCAGCGCCAGGTTGTATTCCGCCGTGCCGATGTTGCAGGTGTGGCCTTCGATCTCGATGCGGAGGCCAGGGTTGTCCTGCAGGCTCTTGATCGCCTCATCGAGCGCGCGCGTCGCTTCCGGCCGCAGCGAGTAGCGGTCGAAGTCGAAGTGCACGTCCTCGAAGACGATCTCCTTGACCGCCGGACGAATCACCTGGATGGTCACCGAGCTGTCGGCAGTGCCGCCCTTGCCGTCGTTGACCTGGACGGTGAGCTGCACAGGGCCTTCCTGGTTCGGCGCGGTCCACGGCGTCTGGCGGGCGGTTGCCGTCGTCAAGGTGCCGGTCGGAGCCGTCCAGCGATACGTCAGCTGATCGCCGTCGGGGTCGCTCGCGTCCGCCGTCACGGTCGACGTCTTGCCTACTTCCACCGTGCAGGGTTCGCAACGCGCGGTCACCGTTGGCGGACGGTTCGCGGGCGGACGTGGCGGCTCTGGCGCGGCGACGACTGGCGGCGGGGGCGGATTGTAGACCCGCACTCCGGGGTGATAGCCGATGCGGAGCTGGAAGCCCGCGCCGTCCCCGGTGCGATCCTCGAACGCGCCGAACTCGCTGCGACCATCGACCTTGAAGTTCCAGTCGATCGCGGTGCCCGCGAACCAGTTCTTCGCCTGCCACGTCAGGCCGACTGTGCCGTGGAGTGGCGAGTTGATCGACGTGATCGATGGCGGCAGCGATCCGTCGTCGGCAATCAACCCGGTGCCGGTGTAGGTGACCGAATCATCGAAGTACTGCTCGCCGTGGAGCTCCGTCGTGAGGCGCAGATGCGCCCGGCTCGGGAACCCCGCTCCGATGCCCCAGCGGAACCCGTCGGAGAGGTCGAAGTCATTCGGATCGCCGCGGAAGATCCACCCGCCGAACCCTGACACCTCGACGCGCCGGTTGATTTCCTTGCTGACGATGCCGTCGAACTCGAAGTCGACCTTGCCGGTGCCCACCCCTTCGCCGTCGTCTTTCGCGGTCGGGATCTTCACCATCCCGCGGATCGCCAGCCCCACCGGGTTCTGGTGGGCCTGTGTGAGCAGGTTGACCTTCGTCCCCAGCCACAGATCGCCGATCTGATTACCCGACCAGCCCTGCCGCACGAACGGGTAGTCATTGACCACGCCGCCGGCTTCGGGCTGTGACGGCAGGAAGAGCGGACGGACGTCGCGATCGATGCGGCGGAGGACCTGCAAGGCACCGAACACTTCCGCCCGACCGCCAAGACCGAAGGCGAACGTCGCGGGCCAGTTGGCGACGTCGGTGAAGCCCTGGTTGTAGTCGTAGTTCACTAAGTAGGCGCTTCCGGACCACCTCTTGGCCGGCAGCACTTCACCTGTAGGTACGAACCAGAGCCCCGTGTCGCCCATGAAGGTCGTCGTTGCCGGACGCGTGTCGCCCGGCTCCGACGTCTTCGCTGGAGTCGACTGTGAGGCCGCCGCTCCCGAGGGTGCCGAAGGTGTCTGCCCGCTCGTGCTTTGGGCCGACGCTACGGCGACCCCGGCAAGCGCCACCACCATCGCCACCGCTACCCGTTTCCGCATACGCTCCGCCTCCCGTGTCAACTACTCCCCGCGCTCAGAATTGCCCGGCACATTGTACTCCGACTGGTGCGGAGCATCAGCAACTGGATTTTCGACGAGTCGGCCACGGCCACCTCGGCTGATCTGTCCACCCTTGCGGCCGGCCGACCGGGCCTCCTCGGACGTCCACTCGTGAGCAGTGCCCTTCTGGTGCGCGGCGCGCCCGCCCTTGCTGGCAATTTCACGCTGCTTTTCCGGTGACATGGAGGCAAACCCGCGACGCTCCCTGCGCTCGCTGGCGTTGCGTGCGTGATCAAAATCGTTCATTTCGCTCCCTCGCTGGGAATGGGCCGACGATCACAGGGCCCCGACGACGTACGGTGTCGGATCCGGCTCCGCCGGAGGGTCCTGGACCGGGGCTGGTTGCGGTTCGTCCGTCGGGAGGTCCGGCGCATCGTCCGGAGCGTCGTCGTCGCTCACCGAGAAGCGCGGGCGGTCGGAAAACGGCATCACACCTCCTGGACTGGACAGCTTCTCTGGAAGCTCTGGTATCAAACGGTATGCCACAGCCCTCTTGGTCGGCCTGCCCTCGTTGCCCGCAAATCGTTGTCTATTTGCAGGATGCGCGGAGCGTCCGTCAGCCTGGCAGCCCAGGTTGAAGTGAATCGCTACACTGTAGCCGACCTGAATGTGGGGATGGGATACCTACTACGGCCCTCTGCTAATATCGCTGCATGGCCACGTGCGATCCGCCTCCTCCGACGCCGCCACCCGGCAATGCGTCGACCCGCAAGGTGTTCTGCGTCAAGTTCCAGAAGGAGCTGCCCGGACTCGAGAAGCAGCCCTGGCCCGGGCCGCTCGGCGAGCGGATCTACGCCAACGTCTCGGCGGAAGCGTGGAAGCTCTGGGAAGAGCGCATGAAGATGATCCTCAATGAGTACCGGCTGATGCCGTGGCAGAAAGAAGCCCAGCAGCTGGTCGCGAAACACATGGAGGAGTTCTTCTTCGGCGAAGGGGCCGCGCTTCCCCCCGGCTACGTGCCGGAACAGGCGAAGTAGTCCCGCCTCAAGCCGGGCGCACGCCGATCGGTGCGTCGATCACGAACGAGAGGCAGGCGTGGGCGTCACGCAGCGCCTCGCGTCGCCGCGGACGGAGTCGACGCCCGCGCGAAGATGAATCCGAGATAGCTGCCCGCTTCGGGCAGTGGCTCCAGCAGTTGATCCTGACGTGCCGTGATACGCACGTCCGCGATGAGCGGCACCGCGCGCGCCAGCTCCTCCCCTTCGACCCGCCGCAAATGTCCGCGGCGCGGAATGGGAATCATCATCACCGCCGCCGCTTCCGCCTCGCGCCGCCACGACGTCACGTCCTCGCCCATCGCGTGGCGCAGCAGCAGCTCCTCCAGTGAGATCGGTGCGGGGTCGGGCGACGCGCCACGGACGAAACGCAGTACGCGCGAGCACAAACCGCCGATGGGACGCGGAGCAATCTCGAGCATCACCACCCGTCCCGCGTCCATTCGACACTCGGCGTGCACCGGCCCGTGGAAGAGCCCCAGGGCGGCGACCGCCTGCTCCACTGTCGTGAGGATCGTGCGCTCCTCGCGCTCGTCGAGGAGCGGCGGTGTGACGTAGATGGTCTCCTCGAAGAACGGGCCGTCCAGCGGATCGGGCTTGTCGAAGATCGCCAGCGTTTGCAGACGGCGGCCGGTCATCAGCGCTTCGACCGCGTACTCGCGGCCCGGGATGAAGCCTTCGATGATGATCTGGTCGCCGCCCGGCGTGCGGAGCGCGCGGATGTCAGGACGGGCCAGCAACGAGCGGATGCGTTTGATCGCCGCCGCGGCCTCCTCTGGCGTGTCCGCGCGAATCACACCCCGGCTGCCGGACAATGCCGTCGGCTTGACGACGCAGGGATACGACACCTGCGGGTCACGCGCGATATCGACCGCAGCGACCGTCTCCGGGACAACCAAAAACCACGGCGTCGCCAGGCCGGCGGCCTGGAAGCGGCGCCGAGCGCGCAGCTTGCTGGTCGCGGCGACAACGGACTCCGGGGAGTGTCCCGGCAGACCCAGGGCCTCACTGACCCGCGCGGCGAGCCGCGCCGGCCGATCCCCCACCGACAGCACGCCCGAGAAGCGCCGCTCCGCGTTGGCGGCGAGCACGCGCGCGACGGAGGCCTCCTCCTCATGCCACCGCACCGGGACCGCCTGGTCCTGCCACGGATCATCGAGGGCATGGCATCGGTCGGTCGCGAAGGCCAGGGCGATCCCGAGTCGATCCGCGGCGTCGTTGAACGACCGCAGCTGATAACCGGTTGTTGCCGAGAGGATGAGGACCCTCGGCGCACCGGTCTCGTCAGCGGCCGCCCGCATGATCAGATGAGCGCTTCCTGAGCCGGCGTCGGCTCGGCGCAGCAGTACCACGGCTCGCTCATGTAGGCGATCGGTCCGGCGCTCGCGATGCTCAGCGCGCGCGCCGGCGGAACTAGGCTGGCGGCCTGGTGCGCGGCCCGCCAGATCTCGTCGAAGGTCTCGCGCCGGCTGTCCGAGCCGCGATCGCCGGCAATGCGCGCCACGTCGGCGTGGAGCCGATCGACCGCGGGATCCGGGTGACGCCACGGGTAGGTCATCGTTTCCGCGTCGAACACCGGGGCGAGTCCGACGATGTCGGGCAGGTCGAGAAGTCGGGAGCCGGCGGTCACCAGGAGGCGGATGGCCAGTTGAATCGGCGCCACCTGGTCCACCAGCCCGAGCCGATCGATCGTCTGCAGCAGCGCGCAGTATCCCTCCATCGTCGTCCAGGGCGTGAAGGCAACGAAGGTCGGAGCGAGCGACAGGCCGGCCTCACGACAGCGCGCCACGGCGGTTTCGAAGTCGCGGAGCGTGTGCCCCTTGGCCAGCCGTTCGAGAATGCCGTCATCGACCGCTTCGACCGCGCTCGTGACGAACGCGCAGCCCGTTGCAGTCAGCTCGGGCAGCCGGTCGGCATGGTTCAGCAGGTGCTCGATCTTGATCGTGACGTCGTACGAGAGGTCGGGAAACTCGGCGTGCAGCGCATGGACAACGGCCATGGCATGGCGGATCCCGTTGAAGAAGTCGGGATCACCGAAGGTGATGTGGCGCGCGCCCGACGCGACCTGCGTCCGCACGTCGGAAAGCACGAGATCGACCGGCACGACCCGGAAACGGCCGTCGTAGACCGGCACGATCGGGCAGTGCCGGCACGTATGCTTGCAGCCCCGGCTCGCCTCGGTGTACCCGACGACCTTCGTCTCGCCGTCGATCCGCAGCGTGGCGTAACGCGCCAGGACCGGCAGGCCGTCACGGGCGGGGACGCGAAACGTCACCCGCGGCACGACCGTCGGATCCACCTCGGACGCACCTCCCGTCACCAGGCGCTGGAGATCGTCCTCGAACTCGGCACCGAGAACGTGGTCCACCCCGCGCTCGCGCAGCCACCCGATATTGATCGGAGCGTAGAGTCCGAACGCGCAGAGCCGCGCGGTTGGATTGAGCTCTCGCACCCGGGCGATGACCGGCACGGCCAGCCGCGTCGCCGTGTGCATGGGCAGGAAGAAGCCCACGATGTCGGCCGCCTCCACCTGCTCCGGCGTGAGCCGGTCCCGCGACAGGTCCGCGCAGGCGACCTCCGCTCCTGCGGCCCGCAGTGCTGCCGTTGCCGAGGCGAGTCCGAAGGGCTGACGCCCGAGGTCATAGGTGGAGATGAGCAGGACAGATGGCATCAAGGTCTCAGCATATCGAAGTCCAGCGATCAGCCGTACCGGGCTTCATTCGCCAATTCACTGCATAGATAGTCCCGAGTCGGAGCCCCGTGTGTCGAGTCCTGAGTGTCGTATGCTGATGCCATGTCCGATCCCGTCGCCGGAGCGCTGCCGCTGGATTCGCAAACGCTGGGGCGGGCGGCGACGGTTCCACTCGATCGCGCCTTCTTCGGGCATCCCCGCGGGCTGTCCACGCTCTTCTTCACCGAGATGTGGGAGCGTTTCAGCTTCTACGGGATGCGCGCCCTGCTCCTTCTCTATATGACGGCCCCGCTGGCGGCGGGTGGCCTGGGCCTGGATGCAGCCCGCGGCGGGGCGATCTACGGCCTCTACACGTCGATGGTCTATATGACCAGCCTGCCGGGCGGCTGGATCGCCGATCGGCTCATCGGGCAGCGCCGCGCGGTGCTCTATGGCGCGATCCTCATCGCGATGGGCCACTTCAGCATGGCCTTTCCCGTCACCACGACCTTCTATCTAGGGCTGTTCCTCATCGTGCTCGGCACCGGCCTGCTGAAGGGCAACGTCAGCGTGATCGTCGGTCAGCTCTATTCGCCCGAGGACCAGCGCCGCGACGCCGGGTTCTCGATCTTCTACATGGGGATCAACCTCGGCGCCTTCTTCGCGCCGCTCGTCTGCGGGTACCTGGGGCAGAAGATCAACTGGCATCTCGGCTTCGCCGCCGCGGGCGTGGGGATGGTGGTCGGCATCATCCAATACCTGGCAGGGGCCAAGTACCTCGGGGAGGCCGGCCTGCACCCGACGCCAGCCGCCTCGCCGAGCGCGGCCGCCGCGCTGCGGCGCAACGCGACGATCTGGGGCAGCCTGGCGTTCATCGTGCTCGCGGTGCTCGGCGTCGGCATGGCGACCGGGACGATTCCGATCACCGCCGCGCAGCTGGCCGACGCGGCCGGTTACTTCCTGCTGTTCCTCACCCTCGGCTTCTTCGGGTGGCTCTTTTTCGCCGGCGAGTGGACGCCGGCGGAGCGCCGCCGCCTTTATGTCATCGCCATCCTGTTCGTTGCCGCCGCGCTGTTCTGGTCGGCGTTCGAACAGGCCGGCTCGACGCTGAATCTGTTCGCCGATCGCAGCACGCGCACGTCGGTGTTCGGCTGGAACTTTCCGAGCAGCTGGTTTCAGTCGATGAACTCCGCTTTCCTGTTCATGCTGGCGCCGGTCTTCGCGTGGATCTGGCTGCGAATGGGAAAGAACGATCCGTCAAGCCCCACCAAGTTCGGCATCGGCCTGATCCTGGTCGGTGCGGGTTTCGCGGTCCTCGTCGTCGCCGCACAACTGTCGGCCAACGGCGCGCAGGTCAGCCCCATGTGGCTGACGGTCGTCTACCTCCTGCACACCTGCGGTGAGCTCACGCTCAGCCCGGTCGGCCTCAGCGCCATGACCAAGCTCGCGCCGGTTCGCATCGTCGGCCTGATGATGGGCGTGTGGTTCCTGGCGACCTCGGTCGGCAACTACATCGGCGGACGGGTGTCCTCCTTCTACGAATCGTGGCCGCTGCCAAGCCTGTTCGGCGCGGTGGCCGCCTTCGGCATCGTCGCCGGCCTGGTGCTCCTGGTGCTGGTCAAACCGATCCGGCGCCTGACCGAGACGAGTCACTGACGGGCGGTCCTCATGGTCCTCGAGAAATACAAACAGAAGCGCAACTTCACGAGCACGCCGGAACCGGCCGGCGATCCCGAGGTCGCCGCGGCGCGTGCCTCTAAAGGGCGATCGGGGTCGGGGCTGTTCTTCTGCGTACAGAAGCACCTGGCCAGCCACCTGCACTACGACTTCCGGCTCGAACACAAAGGCGTGCTGCTGTCCTGGGCCGTGCCGAAAGGGCCCTCGCTCGATCCCAAGACCAAGCGGCTCGCGATGCACGTCGAGGATCATCCCTACGAGTACGGCACCTTCGAAGGGGTCATCCCGGAAGGTTACGGCGCCGGCATCGTGATGCTCTGGGACCAGGGGACGTGGACGCCGGAGTCCGAGGACGTCGACGCGGCCTTGAAGAAGGGGGATCTCAAGTTCACCCTCGACGGCTACAAGCTCAAAGGGTCATGGGTGCTGGTCCGCACCGGCGGCCGCTGGGGATCGCGCGGCAGCGGCGGCGGCGACCGCAGCTGGCTGCTGATCAAACACAAGGACGAGTGGGCCGGTGACCTCGACATCGCCGAGTTCGCGCCGCGCAGCGTCAAGAGCAATGGTGATTTCGAGGACATCCTGGCGGCCGACAAGCCGGACGTGTGGCAATCGCATCGGCCGGCCAAGGGAGGCGAGGCCGGCGAGATGCTGGAAGCAATCATCGCCAAGGCTGCGGCCTTGAAAGCCGGTCGCGCGCAGCGCTCCGAGCGCCGCGCCGGCGTCAACGAAGGCCGCGACATCGGCGCGCCCGGCCAAGACAGCAAGCAGGAAGACGACCCCGAAGACCGCCTCGAAGACCGCCGCCGCGAAGGGCGGCGCGCGTAGGGTCGCGGCCCCGAAAGCCACCGCCGCGAAGAAGCGAGCGAAACCGTCCGCGTAGATCGGCGCGGACCTCCTGACGGCGTGCGTGACCATGCAGAAAACTGACTTCATCCTGTTCAGCGGCGGCGCCCCGGGCGCAGAGGCGGAGTTCGGCGCGTGCGCCGAGCGTCATGGCATCGAGGAAGTGAATTTCACGTTCGAGGGGCACACCGAAGCGCGCCGGCGCGGCGTGCGGGTGCTGAATCACGAGGAGCTCCAGGCTGGTGACGTCAGCCTGGCCTACGTCTCGCGGCTGATGCACCGCCGCTACACGGACAGTCCGCTCATTCGCAAGGTCCTGCAGTCGCTCTGGTATCAGGTCAACAACGGCCAGGAGATCTACGTCATCGGCGTCATCCAGGAGGATGGCACGGTGCGCGGCGGAACGGGCTGGGGCGCCGAGTTCGCCAAGCTGTGCAACAAGCCGCTGTTCGTCTTCGATCAAGAGAAGGACGGCTGGTTCGAGTGGGCCGGGGACGCGTGGTCGGCACGGACTGACACGCCGGTGATCAGCCATCCGCACTTCACCGGCACCGGTACCCGCGGCATCCACGACAATGGCAAGCGCGCCATAGAGGCGCTCTTTACCGCCTCCTTCGAGAGATCCTGACCGCGCGATGATCCGGCTGGTGCTGCCAGCAGCGGGTGCTGCCGGCAACGGGGCGGCGCCGGCAACGCGTGCCGGACGACGTCTCTGCGGCGCACCGCGACTGTGAGGGAGTGCCGACGGCGCGAACGTCGCCAAGGCTGGCTTCCGGCAAGTCGACCGGCATCGCGGCCGGCCTCCTCGCCTGTCGGCCTGCGAAGGCCATGAGATCGCGCTCGACCTCCGCCGTCCAGGCGGTGTGACGGTCCACGCCCCGATACGACCACGGCACGGCGAGCGGGTAGCCGCACGACGACGCGACCTGCAATCGATCCAGCACCGTCTGTCGATCGCGCGGCAGCTCCGGCCACCGATCGGTCGCGGCCGTGGCGAACTCGCCGACGATGCCCGGGGCGCGCGGGTCGAAGACATGCCGCTCCAAGGCCCGGGCGCCGTTCGGGTAGTGATGGAACTGGTTGATCTCCGCGGTGATGCCGGTGCGGCGAAGCGTGTCGATCATCGCGAACCCGATGGTCGGCTTGATCGCGAACTGGCGGATCCGGGACTTGCCTTCCGCGAGAAACGACGTCATGGCCGCGGCGTCGACCGGATGCGTGGATTGGCCGTCAGGGTGCCAGCCGCTCGTGATCCATTCCGGCTCGTTGATCAGCTCCCACGCGATGATCGCCCCGGCGTGCGCCTGCGAGACGCGTAGCAGCGGATCGAGGACTCCGTCGAAGAACCGCTGACGATTGGCCGCCTCCGCGATCGCCTCGGCACGCCCGCCCTTCACCCAGTCAGGATCCACCGCGTCGTCGACGGTGACGGGCATCGCACCCGCTTCGCAGAAGTGAAAATCGATCAGCACGGGCAGGAGTTGAAGCGGCTCGGCCCCACTCTGGTTGGCCGCCTCGATACGGAGCAGCAGCGTCTCGAAGTGCCCCAGCGCCTCGGCGCTGAGCCGCGGCGCATCGAAGTGCCAGCGTCCGGTCAGCGGATCCAGCCAGGGTGCGCCGGTGCCGCTGCCATACGTCAGGCCGTCGGCGAGAATGAACCAGCGCAGCACGGTGACGCCGAGCGCCTGAAAGCGGCGCAGGTCCTCATCGATCACGCTCATCCACCGCGGATCGTCGTCATGCCCGCGCCACGACGGCGGCGCGACCCCGAAGTCCCAGCCGTAGTCGACCCACGGATAGTTCACGCCGACCCGCATCGGAGGGCTCCTCTAGGCTTCAGGCTCCACGCTTCAGGGCTCCGGCGGTCGGCGCTCGGCGTTCGGCGTTCGGCCCTCGCTGAACCTTGAACCCTGAACCTCGAACCCTGCACGCATGAACCCCATGAACCGCATGAACCGCATGAACCGACGATGTTCCCCGCTTACCCCCTCTCCTCCAACTCCATCCACCTTTCGAGAGCCGCTTCGAGTTCCGGCGCAATCGCCTCGAGCCGCGCGATGGTCTCGCGGATCCGTTCGGCGGGCTCACGATAGAACTCGGCCGACTCTGACAGCGCGCGCAACGTACGCTGCTCTTCCTCCAGGGCGCTGATTCGAGCGGGCAGCGTTTCGCGCTCGCGTTGCTCGTTGTACGAGAGCTTCCGCTTGACAGCAGTCGCCGCGACCGCCGCAGGAGGCGACGTGACGACGGCGGCTCGCGGCATCGCCTTGCTCTCGGACGGCTGACTCGCGCGTTGAGCGGCGGCACTCTGCCGCAGGTAGTCGGCCCAGCCGCCGACATACTCGGTGACGACGCCACCGCCTTCGAAGGCGAGCGTGCTGGTGACGACCCGATCGAGGAACACGCGATCGTGGCTGACGAGCAGGACGGTGCCTTCGAAGTCCCCGACCAGCTCCTCCAGCAGCTCGAGCGTCTCGATGTCGAGATCGTTGGTCGGCTCGTCGAGCACCAGCAGGTTGGCCGGCCGCGCGAACAGCCGCGCGAGAAGCAGCCGGTTCCGCTCGCCGCCCGACAAGGCCCGGACCGGCGACAGCGCGCGCTCGCGCGGGAACAGGAAGTCGGCAAGATACCCGATGATGTGGCGCGGCTGCCCGTTGATGACCACCGTGTCGTTCCCGTCGCCGACGATGTCCACGACGGTGCGGTCGGGATCGAGCTGCTCGCGCTGCTGATCGTAGTAGGCGGCCTGGATCCGTGCGCCGCGCTTGATCGTGCCGCGATCGGGTTCCAGCTCTCCCACCAGCAAGCGCAGCAGCGTCGTCTTGCCCGAGCCGTTCGGCCCGATCAGGCCGACGCGATCGCCGCGCAGGATGCGTTGTGAGTAGTGCTGGATCACCGGCGTGCCGCCGTACGACTTGCTGACGTCCTCGGCCTCGAACACCAGCTTGCCGGACGTCTGCGTCGCATCAATCGACATGCGCACCTGGCCGAGCCGGGCCCGCTGCGAGGCGCGCTCCTCGCGCAGCGCCATGAGGGCCTTGACGCGCCCTTCATTGCGGGTGCGCCGTGCCTTGACCCCCTGGCGCAGCCAGGCTTCCTCCTGCGCCAGCTTCTTGTCCAGGCGTTCGAGATCGCGGGCCTCGTTGTCGAGCGCTGCCGCTTTCCGATCGAGGTACGCCGCGTAGCTGCCCGGCCACGAGGTCAGCCGGCCGCGATCGAGCTCGATGATCCGCGTCGCCAGCGCGTCGAGAAAGGCCCGGTCGTGAGTGACGAACAGCAGCGTGCCGCCGTAGTCACGCAGGTGTGACTCGAGCCAGCGGATGGCCTCGATGTCGAGATGATTGGTGGGCTCGTCCAGGAGGAGCAGGTCGGGCGACGACACCAGCGCCTTGCCGAGCAGGGCGCGCCGGCGCCACCCGCCCGACAGCTCGCCCATCCGTCGATCGGCCGGGAGATCGAGGCGCGAGACAATCAGCTCGACTTTCTGTTCGAGGCGCCAGCCGTCGCGCTCTTCGAGCTGGTGTTGAAGCACACCGAGCCGTTCGAGCGCCGCCGGCCCTGAGGCGGCGTCGATGGCGGCGTGATGATAGGCGGCGACCAGCGCGCCGAGCTCGCCCAGGCCGTCAGAGACCTCTTCGAACACGGTGCGATCGCGGCTCCCGGGCACCTCCTGATCCAGCCGCGCGATGCGCAGTCCTGGGGCCCGCCAGATGACCCCGCCGTCGGGCGGCGTCTCGCCCGAGATGACGCGCAGCAGCGACGACTTGCCGGTCCCGTTGCGGCCGATCAGACAGATGCGCTCTCCCGCCTCGATCCGGAGATCGGCGTCCTCCACGAGCGGCAAGTGTCCATAGGCCAGCGAGACATGATCGAGCGTGAGGAGGGACATGAGCGTGATGTGCGCGGCGGCGCAGCCGCCATCGTAACAGCGGCGCGGGTTACATCAAGCGGCGCGCCAGCACCGCCCAGACGGCCTGGGCGAGACGCCGCCGGTCGTGCCGGGCGATGTCGCCGCACCAGAACTCACCGGTGACCGCCTCGCAGTGCGCGGGAATGTCGCCGAACGCGAGCGGGGTCTTGTGCTCGGCCCGGTAGCGTTCGAGGTTCTCGGGGGCCGGTTGCGCGGTGTTCATCACGACCACGTCGATCGGCCGCCCGATCGCGTCGCTTAGGAGCCGCACGGCTTCCCCGGCCGTGAACTGCCACATGCCGCGCCCCTCCGTCAGGAGATTCGCGACCAGAATGATCGGCCCGGACATTTCACGGATAGCCTCGGCTGCGCCGCGCACCAGGAAGATCGGCATGAGGCTGGTGTAGAAGCTGCCGGGCCCGATCACCGCGGCATCGAACCCGCGGATCGCCCTGGCCGTCGCCTCACGGATCTGTGCGGCCGGCTCGAGCCACAGGCGCGAGATCGCATGGCCGCTGCTCTGCCCGGCGTCGACCTCGACCTCACCGCGGGTGCGCGAGCCGTCGCCGTACTCCGCGCAGATGCTCGCCTGTTCGGTGCTGACCGGCCACACCCGGCCTGCGCACCCCAGCAACGAGCGCAATCCATCGACCGCGGCGAGGAAGTCGCCGCTGTACTGCTCCATCATCGACAGCAGCAGGTTGCCGCCCGTGTGGCCGCGCAGCCGCTCGTGCTCGGGCATCGGCAGCCTCGACAGGAGCACACGCCGCGCCTCACGCTCGTTCCGGGCCAAGGCCAGAGCGCACTTCAACACGTCCCCAGGGGGCAGGACGCCCAGCTCGTCGCGCAGCTGTCCGGAGCTGCCACCGCTGTCGAACATCGTCACGACCGCGTGCACTTCGAGCCACGGATTGGTTTTCAAGCCGCCGAGCAGGCTCGGGAGACCGGTTCCGCCGCCGAAGCACCCCAGGTTCAGCTTGCGCAGCTGCATGCCCGCCCATTCCATCGGCGCAGCACCGGAATGTCAATCGCCGTGGTTCGGGCTCAGCGGTCGGAAGGAAGCAGCCACCGGATCAGCTCGGTCGGTGGAACGTTCGGCAATCGCAGATAATGCTCGGATGGACGCCCCGATGCCGCCGACGATGAGCGCGGATCAGCGGACGGCGGGTAACACGCTGGCCGCAGATCTCAAGAGAATTTTCGGATCGCGGCTCGAGGCGCTGGTCGCCTACGGCCTCGTTGGTCCGGATCAGCTGTTGCACACGCTCGCGCTGGTGGACGAAGTGACCTTCCCGGACCTCAACGCCTGTGCCCCGGCAGTGCACCGCTGGCGCGAAATCGGGCTGGCCGTTCCGTTGATCCTGTCCCGCACCGAATTCCACCGCTCCCTCGACGTCTTCCCGGTTGAGTATGGCGAGATCGTGGCCAATCACGTCACCATCGTCGGCCATGACCCGTTTGCCGGGGCCACCATCGCGGAGGCCGACCTGCGGCGGTCGTGCGAGGTGCAGGCGAAGAGCCACCTGATCCATCTGCGCGAGGGCTATCTCGAAGCTGGTGGCGATCCGCGCGAGACGGTTTACCTGGTCGCCTCGTCCACGCATGCGTTCCGGGCGCTGCTCGGCAACATCGCGCGGCTTGATCGCGGGGTCGCCGGACCCGGGGGAGCGGAGCGGGGCGACGCGTCGCTGGCCGAGTTCGCCGAGCGCACGATTGGCGTGCCGGGTTCGCTCATCCGCGAGATTCTGTCGTTCAAGGCGGCGGCCGGGTCCATCGCCGACCCGAGCGGCCTGTTCAGCCGCTACGTCAACGCCACGGAACGGATCTGGGAGTACGTCGACGGATGGCGTCGCCGATGACCAGCCGTCGACGCCTGGCCCTGGCCGGGATCCTGATCGTCGCGAGCGCGCTGCGCGCCGGGGCGCAGCCCGCGCCGCCCGTGCTGACGGCTCCCGTCAACGACTTCGCCCGCGCAATCGATCCGGCCAGCGAGCAGGAACTCGAACGGCTGATCAGGGCGCTTCAGACGGCCACGGGCGACGTCGTCACCGTGGCGACGGTGCCGACGTTCCAGCCGTATGGCGACATCAATTCGTATGCGGTGAAGATGTTCGAGAACGGCGGCGCCGGCATCGGTCAGCGCGGCAAGGACAACGGCGTGCTGGTGGTGGTCGCGGTTCAGGACCGCAAGGTCGCGATCCAGGTCGGCTACAGCCTCGAGGAGTACATCACCGACGGGTTTGCCGGACAGACCATTCGCGAGACGATCCTGCCGGAGTTCCGCAACGGCAGCTACGGCGCCGGCCTGGTGGCCGGGGTGACGCGGATCATCAATCGCATCGCCGACGCACGCGGCGTCAGCCTGCAGGACGTCCAGCGGACCGCGCCGACGAGCCGACGGCCGTCGCTGCAGATCCCGCTGCCGGCGATCATCTTCTTCATCTTCCTCCTGATCATGAGCCGGCGGCGCGGCGGACGGCGCCGACGCTACTGGGGTGGCGGGCCGTGGAGCGGCTGGAGCAGCGGGGTCGGCCCGTTCGGCGGGGGCTTCGGCGGCGGCTTCGGCGGATTTGGCGGCGGGGGTGGCGGGGGCGGTGGCGGGGGCGGAGGATTCGGCGGGTTCGGCGGCGGCCGCAGCGGCGGCGGCGGCGCGAGCGGAGGCTGGTGATGCCGGCCCGGCCAGCTCACGATGAACGTTTGGCGCATCGAGCCGAGCCACTCGACTCCGCGCGCAGGGTGAGGAGCAGCAACGCATTGCCCGGGACGAGCGCCCGTCGGGTTCGGGCGGACGTGCACCGGGCTGCTGAACAGCAGGCGATGAACACGAAGCGAGGACGCATGACGACTGTGATTCGGCGAAGCGCGCAGGCGGCGGTGCTGGTGGCCGTGGCGATCGGCCTGTCCGGCTGCTCGTACAACACCTTCACGACCCAGGAAGAGGCGATCAAGGCGCAGTGGGCGCAGGTGCAGAACCAGATCCAGCGGCGGAACGATCTGATCCCCAACCTGGTCGAGACGGTGAAGGGCTACGCGACGCACGAGGAATCGGTGTTCAAGGAGATCGCCGACTCGCGGTCCAAGCTGCTGGCCGCGAAGTCACCGGAGGAGACGATCGAGGCCTCGAACCAGCAGTCGAGCGCGCTCGGCCGGCTGCTCGCGGTGGTGGAGAACTATCCGAACCTCAAAGCCAACGAGCAGTTCAACCGGCTGATGGACGAGCTCTCCGGGACCGAGAACCGGCTGGCCACCGAGCGGATGCGCTACAACGAGCGGATCCAGGAATACAACACCCAGCGCCGTCGCTTTCCGTCGAACGTGACGGCGAAGGCGTTCGGATTCAAAGAGTACCCGTACTTCAACGCCCCGCCCGAGGCGCAGGCCGCACCCAAGGTGAACTTCGGACGCTGAAGCGCCACAAGTGTCGTGCTCACGGCGGCAAGCGACGAAAACGTCGCTTGGAAGCGGGCCGCACGAGCGGCGGCCGGGCGATCAGCTGTTGTAGACTGGCGCCACTATCTCCCGTAGGGCTTCAAGGAGCGTGGCGTGATCCGAGGACTCTTTCGTGTACGACTGCTGACTGGCATCATCGGCGTGGGTCTGTGTGTGGTGGGCGGCCGCGGGCTCCTCGCGCAGCAGGCACCGGCCCCCCCGCTCCCGCCGCCCATCAACCTGTCGGACGATCCCAGCCTCCGGCCGTTCGTCTGGCGTTCGATCGGCCCGGCCAACATGGGCGGCCGGGTCGACGATATCGCGGTCGTCGACAGCAACCCCTCGATCATCTACGTCGGCTTTGCGACCGGCGGCATCTGGAAGTCGACCAACAACGGCACGACCTGGACGCCGATCTTCGATCAGTATCCGGTGTCGTCGATCGGCGACATCGCGATTGCCCCGTCCAACCCGGACATCATCTACGTCGGCACCGGTGAAGCAAACAACCGCCAGAGCTCCTCGTTCGGCGGCGGCGTCTACAAGTCGACCGACGCCGGCAAGACGTTCGAGTACGTCGGTCTGAAGGACACCCAGAGCATCGCCCGCATCGTCGTCCACCCCAGGGATCCGAATATCGCCTACGTCGCGGCGCTCGGGCACCTGTTCGGGCCCAATCCCGAGCGCGGCCTGTTCAAGACCACCGACGGCGGCAAGACGTGGACGAACACCAACTTCATCGACAACGACACCGGCTTCACCGACGTGGCGATGGACGCGTCCAACCCGAACATCCTGTTCGCGGCCTCCTACCAGCGCCGGCGGACGCCGTGGGGCTTCAACGGCGGCGGCGCGGGCAGCGGCTGTGGAAGACCACCGACGGCGGGAAGAAGTGGACCAGGCTCTCCGGCAACGGTCTGCCGGACAACCCGATGATCGGCCGCATCGGCCTCGACATCTCACGCTCCAAGCCGAACACCATCTACGCCTCGTTCGAGGTCGGGCCCAGCGGCGGCACCGGCGCCGGCGTGAACGACGACGGCACGCTGATTCCACCGGGTGGACGCGGCGGTAACGCGGAAGGTGGAGGCCGTGGCGCCGGCAGCGGCAATGAGCCGCCCCCCCCACCAAATCCAAAAGAGCGGCGTGTGGCGCTCGGACGACGGTGGCAAGACGTGGCGGTGCGTCTCCAACACCGGCGACCGGTGGATGTATTACAGCCAGGTCCGCATCGACCCGAGCAACCCCGAGATCGCGTATCAGGGCGGCGCGCCTTTCTTCAAGACGGTGGATGGCGGCAAGCACTGGGCCCAGGTGCAGGGCATCCCGCACAGCGATCATCACGCGATCTGGATCGACCCGCACAACGGAAATCACATCCTGCTCGGCAACGACGGCGGTCTCGACGTCACCTACGACCAGGCTGAGACGTGGGAGTACGTGAACACCGTGCCGGTCGGACAGTTCTACGCGATCAGCGCCGACATGCGGAAGCCGTACATCGTGTGCGGCGGGCTGCAGGACAACGGCAGCTGGTGCGGACCGAGCGCCACGCGCACCCAGAACGGCATCCTCAACTCCGATTGGTATCGCGTCGGCGGCGGCGACGGCTTCTACACCGCGAACGATCCGAGCGATTGGACGATTCTCTATTCCGAGTCGCAGGACGGCGCGACGAGCCGCTACAACCTGCGCACCGGCCGGTCCAACAGCATCCGCCCGAGCGGACCGCAGCCCGCGGGCCGGGGCAACCAGCCAGTGCCCGAAGGGGCGAACCCGGAGCAGATCCAGCCGCTCCAGGCGCAGTTCGGCGGTGGCCGCGGCAATCCGAACGGCAACGTCGTGCCCGCGCCGCCGCCGGACACGAATTTCCGCTTCTACTGGAATACGCCGTTCGTGCTCTCGCCGCACAATCCGGCGACGATCTATCTGGGTGGCGATCGACTCTTCCGCTCCTACAACCGCGGAGACACCTGGCTCGCCTCGCCGGACCTGACGAAGAATATCGGCCGCAACGATCGACCGATCATGGGTGTGGACGGCAAGGCGCCGATGGCGTCCAAGCACGACGGCGCGGCCTCTTACAGCAACATCGTCACGATCGGGGAATCGTACGTGGTGCCCGGCCTGCTGTGGGTCGGCACCAACGACGGCAACCTCCAGGTGAGCCGCGACGGCGGCGCGACCTGGAGGGGCGTCCAGGACAGAGTGCCCGGCGTGCCGAAGGAAACTCACGTGTCACGCGTCGAGGCCTCCCACTTCGACGCCGGGACGGCGTACGTCACCTTCGACGGCCACCGCACCGACGACCACAAGGCGTACGTGTTCAAGACGACCGATTTCGGCGACACGTGGACGTCGATCGCCGGTGACCTGCCGGCGGCCAACGTCAACGTGATCCGGGAGGACCCCAAGAATCGCAACCTGCTCTATCTCGGCAACGAGTACGGGTTCTACATCTCGCTCGACGGCGGCAAGGCGTGGAAGCGGTTCATGAACGGCCTGCCGACGGTGCGGATCGACGACATCCTGATCCACCCGCGCGACAACGATCTGATTCTCGGGACGCACGGCCGCAGCATCTGGATCATCGACGACATCACCGCGCTGCAACAGATGACACCGGCGGTCCAGACGGCCGACGCCACGCTGTTCGACATCCGACCGGCGACCGCCTACGCGACCGACGTCCAGAAGGCGGTCCTGGTCGAAGGCGCCAAGGTGTTCCGCGGCCAGAACCCGGCCCGCGGGTCGGCGATCAGCTACTGGCTGAAGAGCGCGCCGGCGGGTGACGTGAAGATCAGCGTCGCCGACGTCACCGGCCGGGAGATCCGGACCATCGAGGGGACGAAGAACGCCGGACTCAACCGGGTCCAGTGGGATCTCACGCCCACCCCCCCCGCGGGTCGCGGACGTGGCGCGGGTGCGCCGGCCGCGGCAGCACCTGCAGCCGGTGGCGCGCCAGCGGCGACGGCACCAGCAGGTGCGGCGCCGGCTGCTGGGACTCAGGCTCCCGGTGCCCCCGCCGCACCTGCAGCGGCGGGCGGGGCTGCTCCTGCTGGCGCAACAGCGGCAGGCCAGGGTCGACAGGGCGGGGGCGGCGGTGGCCGTGGCGGCTTCGTTCAGCCGGTCGCGCCGGGCACGTATCTGGTGAAGCTGATGGTCGGTGATAAGGTGGTCGCTCAGAAGACGGTCGTCGTCGAAGCCGACACGACCTTCATGCAGTAGGACTGCGATGCCGTTCAACGACTTCCTGCTGCCGGAGTTCGATCACGAGATGGGGACGACGCGCCGGCTGCTGGAGCGGGTCCCGACGTCCGCGCTTGGCTGGAAGCCGCACGCCAAGTCCATGTCGCTCGGGCAACTCAGCGATCACTTGAGCAAGCTGACGTCGTGGGTCAACCTGATCCTCGCCACCACCCGTTACGACCTGGCGACGATTGATCCGACGTTCAGGCTGACCGATCCGGTATCCACCGAAGCGGTGGTGCAGGCGTTCGACACCAGCGTCAAGGCGGCGCGCGCCGACATGACCGCTCGGACGGACGCGGAGTACCTGGTGCCGTGGACGCTCAAACAAGGCGCGCACGAGGTGTTCACCATGCCGCGATTCAGCGCGCTGCGCAGCTTCGTGCTGAATCACACGATTCACCATCGCGGGCAGTTGAGCGTCTACCTTCGATTGAACGACGTGGCGCTGCCGTCGATCTACGGCCCCACCGCCGATGAAGCATGACGAGGCCAGCGGGGCTCGGGCGCGTGCCGCTGCTGGCGGCCGGGCTCACCCTGTTCGTCGTGTTGTGCACGCTCAACTCCGCCGGCTACCGCTACGGCGCGTCTGACCAGGCGTTCTACGCACCGGCCGTCATTCGAGCGCTGCACCCCGACTACTATCCCCACGACGCGCCGCTCATCGACGCCCAGGCCCGCCTGACCGCGGTCGACGAGGTCACCGCCGCGCTCATTCGCCCCAGCGGCCTGTCACTGCCGGTCGCGTTCGCGCTGTTCTATGCCGGCGGGCTCGTGCTCTTCGCACTGGGCGTCATGGCCGTCAGCCGATCGCTGGCGTTCTCGGGGCTGACCACGGTCACGCTGCTCGCCGCGTTGACTCTGCGTCATGCCATCGCCGAGACCGGCACCAACACGCTCGAGGGCTACTTTCATCCGCGGCAGATTGCGTTCGCCTTTGGCGTCTGGGCGATCGCGGGCTTTCTGCGGCGCCGTCCTGCGCTCGCCGCGCTGCCGCTGGCGGCGGCCGCTCTGATCCACCCGACGACCGCGCTGTGGTTCATCATCTGGCTGACCGTCGCGTTCAGCGTTGGCGACAGGCGCAGGATGATCCGCGTAGCGGTCGTGCTGCTGATCGGCGCGTTGGCGGCCGCCTGGGCCCTCACGCGCGGACCGCTGGCCGGCCGCCTCGACACGATGGACCCCGAGTGGCTCGCCACGCTTAGCAGTAAGACCTATCTCTTCCCGCTCGCCTGGCGGTGGAGCGTGTGGCTGATCAATCTGCTGTCGCCGGCGTTGGTGCTCCTGGTTTTCCTGCGCCGCCGCCGCGAGGGCCGGCTCGTGCCGTGCGAGGCGGCGCTGGTGGCTGGGAATCTGGCGTTGCTCGTGGTGTTCCTGGCGGCGCTGCCGTTGCAGGCGGCGCGCGTGCAGCTGGCCATCCAGCTCCAACCCGGACGCGTGTTCTGGATGATGGACTTTCTCGCCACGGCCTATGTGGTGTGGGCGATGGTCGAGAGTGGAGGAGCGGCTCGGCGCCGGGGCGTCATCGTGGCGGTCCTGATCGGACTCTTCACGGCCGGACGCAGCGCGTACATCGCCTTCGTCGAGTTCCCGGCCCGACCGATGTTTGCGATCGGTTTGCCCGACGGCGACTGGAGCCGGGCGATGGCATGGGCCCGTGGGTCAGCGGTCTCGAGCCATTGGCTCGCCGATCCCGCGCACGCGTTCCTCTACGGCAGCAGCCTGCGCGTCGCCGGCGAACGTGACGTGTTCGTGGAAATCTCGAAGGATCAAGCGATCGGCATGTACGACCGGCCAACAGCGATGCGGACGCGGGATCGCCTGGCGGAGCTCGGCGAGTTTCACTCGCTGACGCCGGAGCGCGCGCGACAGCTCGCGACCGCGCACGATCTGGACTATCTGGTCACGACCGATCGCCTCGAACTGCCGATCGCCTTCGCGTCTGGAGCGCTGACGGTGTATCGGCTGCGGTGACCGCGGTCAGTCCGCGACCAGCGAATCGTCCCGGTAGATTGCCCGGGCAGCGCGACCGAACACGTCGCGCGCGTTCAGGATCGTCCGGCCCGACGGGCGGGCCTCCAGCCGCATCAGCGAGCCGCCTGGCGTGCCGTTGCCGACGCCGCCGAAGAGCACGAAGTACAGAGAGACGATGAGTGCGAAGACCAGCGCGATGCCCGGTGCCGCGGAACGGAGGACGACCGGCACTGTGGTCGCGCCGACCAGCGCCGTCAGCCAGACCAGCCCGCCGCCAATGCCGACAAGGACGACGGCGTCGATCGCCGAGGCTGCCGCGGGCCGCCACCATTCGCGGCCCGGCTCCGCGGCGATCGGGCGACTCACAATCTCCCAGTCCTCGGCGGAAGGTTCTTCCACGCCCGCGAGGGTGAGGCCGTCGAAGTCGATCTCTTGCGGCGCCGCGACGTCGAAGTGCAGGGGCGCGTCCAGGGCCTCCGCGGCAAACCGAGCGACCGCGATCAGTTCGGGCTGGTCCACGGCCTCGAAGGACATCACCGTCGCCGTCACGGGTTCGCCGATCAGGGCCGGCTCCGGCGCGATGAGATCGACTGGCACGGGCCCTGGCGTGTCGACCTGGCGGACGGCAAGCTCCGGCATGGGGGCGGCCGGCGCGGCGGACGCACGGCTCATCACCGCGCTGGCCGCCACGGTGGTCCCGACACGTGTCGCCGCCTCCGGCGACCGCGCATCGGCCTTGAGCGTGTGGCCGCAACGGCGCGCCAGCGCGCCAAGCGGGTCCCCCTCCGATGGCAGCAGCGGTCGTCACGGCATCGACCATCCCGGCGGGGTCGAGGCCGACAACGGTTGCGTAGCTCCGGACGGCAGCCCGGCCGTAGAGTCCGGGCGGGAGCTCAGCGAACTCGCCGCGATCGATCAGCTCGATGGTCCGGGGCCGGATCCCCGCTCGCCGGGACACCTCCTCGATCGTCCAGCCTTTCTCCTCACGCGCCAGTCGCAGCCGTTCGTACGTCACCAGAGCCTCCTGTTCGCCGGTCTATCGGTACGTGCGGTACACTTTTCCAGTCATCCAGTGAAAATAGTTGCCACGGACGTGAGTTTTCGATCGGTTTCCACGATTTTCACCCCGCGACGCGGCCTCCGCAACGGTCATTTGATGACCCTGTGGGCCTGGGGCCGACGGCGCGAGTTCCCCGATTTGGCTCCCGCCGAGGCGCTGTTCTTCCAGGTCACCCCGGACACCCGCGTCCTCGCCCATTGCCACTGGCAGCGAGACCGGTCGCGTCATCCGGCGCTCCTGGCGCTGCACGGTCTCGAGGGGTCGAGCCAGGCTCACTACATGCGCGGGCTCGCGGACAAGGCCTTTCGTGCCGGCTTCAACGTCGTCCTGCTCAACCAGCGCAACTGCGGCGGAACGGAACAACACGGGCCGGGACTCTATCACTCCGGCCTCACCGGCGACGCCGACATCGTGCTCAAGGCTCTGACCGACACGCACGGCATCACCCGCGTCGTCGTGGCCGGCTACTCACTCGGCGGGAATCTGGCCCTCAAGCTGGCGGGGGAATATGGGGACGCTGCGCCGCCGCAGTTGCGCGGGGTGGCCGCCGTGTCACCGGTGATGGACCTGGCCGCGTGCGTCGCGGCGCTCGAGCGTGCGCCAGAACATCGCGTATCACTGGAACTTCGTCCGCGGCCTGCGCGCCCGCATGCGCCGCAAGGCCTCGCACTTTCCCGGACAGTACGACGTCGGCCGGCTCGCCGGCGTCTGGACGGTGCGGTCCTTCGACGAGGCCTTCACGGCGCCCCACTTCGGCTTCGCCAGCGCCGCGGACTACTACTACCGCGCGAGCGCGCTCCGGGTCATCGATCGCATCCGCGTCCCGGCGCTGATCGTGACGGCGATGGACGACCCGTTCGTCCCGCCGGGCCCGTTCGCAGACCCGGCCGTGACCTCGAACCCCAAGGTCCACGTCGTGCTCACCCCTCACGGCGGCCACTGCGGCTTCATCACCGAACCCGCTCCGGGACACGACGGGTATTGGGCTGAAACGCAGATCGTGCGGATGGCAGCGGAGGTATGCGCGTAGTTGCGCTTCCCCGCTTGCCGCTCTCGACGTTCTTACCGCCTCGCCGTCAGCGCGGGCAGCTTCGCCATGAGGTCCGCCGCGAAGGCCGGCCCGAGCCCCTGCTCTTCGTGCTTGAAATAGACGAATCCTTCGCGCACCGGGAGTCCGGCGATCACGCCGCCCAGCGATCGATGTCGGCTGGCTGGTATCCTTCGTCCCGTAAACGGAAGTAGGCGTAGTCGGCCGTCATCTCCACGGGCGTGCTGAGCTTCTCGCTGTCTGCGATGCACAGCGCGAGGTTGCGCGCGCGTAGCGCCTCGAACACGTCAGCGTCGAACCAGGACACATGGCGGAACTCGAATGCCGCGCGTGTACCTTCGGGCAGCAGCTCGGTGAAGGCGCGCAGCACGTCCGCGTCCTTCTTCATCGTTGGCGGCAGCTGGAACAGCAGCGTGGCCAGCTTCGGCCCGAGCGTCGCCGCGACCGCGCAGAACGTCTTGAGGAGTTCCTCACACCGCTGCAGCTTGCTGTCGTGCGTGATGCGGCGCGGCGCTTTGAGAGTGAAGCTGAACCCGTCGGGCGTCCCCGCCGCCCAGCCGGCGAGCAGCTTCTCGTTGGGCATCCGGTAGAACGTGTAGTTGATCTCGACCGTCGGAAAGCGGGCGGCGTAGAACTCGAGCATCTTGGCGGTGCTGAACTTCTCCGGGTAGAACGTGCCGCGCCATTCGGGATAGTTGTAGCCGGAGGTGCCGACCAGGATGCGCTCGATCATCCGGTCAGTGTAGCCGAGCGGAACGAGGCGCGATCCCCGGCTGTTCTCCTGCGCACACGGCGTCCCACAGGCGGACGACGCGGCCGGCCGGCGCGGGCCGGGGTATGGGTGGCTATCGCCTTCGACGACAGGAACTTAAGCCGACACGGGTCGCTTGGCAGCGTTTCCGCTTCTCCTGCAGGACTTCTTCGCGGAGGGACGATTGCTGCAGGACCTGCGCTACAGTGCCCGGACGCTGATACGGACCCCGGGCTTCGCCCTCATCGCGGTCCTCACCCTCGCCATCGGCATCGCCGCCAACACCGCCATCTTCAGCGTCGTCAACGGCGTGCTCCTGCGGCCGCTCCCTTTCCCGGATCCAGAGCGAATCGTGAACGTCTGGACCGCGACAGCCCAAGAGCCCCACGACAATCACTCCGCCGCCGACTTTCTCGATATCAGCCGCGACAACCAGTCCCTGAGCGGGATCGCGGGGTATCGGTCGGCGTTCTTCACGGTCGTCGGCCGCACGGCTGAACCGGCTCGTCTCGAAGGCACCTACGTCACTGTCGATTTCTTCGACGTCTTGCGCACGACCCCGGCGGCCGGCCGGCTCTTCTCGCGCGCGACCGACGGCGCCGGGGGCGGAAACCTGGTGGTTCTGAGCGATGCCGCCTGGCGCCAGCTGTTCGATCGCAGCGTCGACGCGGTCGGCGCCCAGGTCCGCGTCGATGGGGTCGCGCATACCGTCGTCGGCGTCCTGCCGTCCCGCACCGAGTTGCCGGAAGAGTCGAAGATTTGGGTGCTGTCCGCCAAGCCGGTACCACCGTCTCCACTCGCGACCACCGAGCCCGGTGCCGATCGTGACGTGCGCTACTTCGCCGCGATCGCCCGCCTGAAGCCGGGGGTCAGTCTGGCGCAGGCGCAGAGTGACCTCGATCGAGTCGCGGCGACGATCCAACGGCTCCACCCGCAAACGGCCGCCGGCCGGACGCTTCGGATCGCTCCCATTTACGACGACATGGTGCAGGGCATCCGCTGGGGTCTCCTCGTGCTCCAGGCCGCGGTCGGGTTGGTGCTGCTGATCGCCTGCGCCAACGTCTCGAGCCTGTTGATCGCACGCGCATCGGGCCGGCGGCGCGAGCTGGCCGTTCGTGCGGCCCTCGGCGCGGGACGGCTGCGGCTGGTCCGCCAGCTCCTCAGCGAGAGCCTGTTGCTCGGCGCCGCCGGCGGCCTCGCCGGTCTGCTGCTCGCCACCTGGCTGATCGGCGCTATCGCCGCCGTCCTGCCCGAAGCGGTGCCCCGCACGGGCGAGATCGGCATCGACCCGATCGTCGCGACCGTGGCACTGACCATGGCCCTGGTTGCCGCGGGCGTGTTCGGCGTCGGGCCGTCGCTGCAGGCCTCGAGGGCCGATGCAGCCTCGGCGTTGACATCGGGTGGCGATCGCGGCGGCTCGGCGCGGACGCGTGGACGGGCGGCACTCGTGATCGCGCAAGTCGCGCTCACCCTGATCCTCCTCAGCGGCGCCGGCCTGCTCCTCAACAGCTTCCTCCGGCTGCGCGGCGTCGATTCGGGCATGCGGCCCGAGCACGTGACGGTACTGGACCTCGCGCTCCCGTCGTCTCGTTACGCGACCGAAGCGTCCCAGGCAGCTGCCTATCGGCGGTTGCTGGATCTCCTGTCAGCCCAACCCGCGATGCAGGCGGTCGCTGTGGGATTCCCGGGGCCGCTCCGCGGCAGTAACGCCAGCGGGTCGTTCGTGATCGACGGGCGACCGTCCACGGACCGCTCAGATCAGCCGCACTCCAGCATCGGTTCGGTGTCCGGTTCCTTCTTCAAGGCGATGGGCATCCCGGTTCTCCAGGGACGCACCTTCGACGAACGAGACGACGCCAAGGCCGCGCCCGTCGCGATCGCGAACGTGACGCTGGCACGCACCTACTGGCCCGGCGCGACCGCGGTCGGCAAGCGCGTGCGGTTCGACCCCCAATCCCCCTGGATCACCATCGTCGGGGTCGTGGGCGACGTCCGTCAGTACGGTCTCGACAAGGATCCGCCGCCAATTCTGTACATTCCGTACGCTCAATTTCCTGTCCCCTTCACCAACGTCGTGGTGCGGAGCATGGCGGCGCCGGGAACCGTCGCCGGAATCCTGCGCAACGCCGTCGCGGCGCTCGATCCCGATCTGCCGGCCGACGAGATCACCACCCTGCAGACGGTGCTCGATCGGTCGGTCGATGAGCCGCGATTCCGGGCCACCCTGCTGGGCGCGTTCGCGGTCACGGCGCTGCTGCTCGCGGCGGTCGGCGTGTACGGCCTGGTGAGTCAGTCGGTCACTGAACGGACGCGTGAGATCGGCATCAGGATCGCGCTGGGCGCCCAGCCACGTCAGGTGCTCGGCGCGCTCGTGCGTGAGGGGCTCGTGCTCGCTCTGGCCGGCATCGGTCTCGGACTGATTGGCGCGCTCCTGGCGGTCCGCGTCATCGCCTCGTTCCTCTACGGCATCGGCGCCTCCGACCCTATGACGCTCGGGTCGGTGGCTCTCCTTCTCCTCCTTGTTGCCCTCGCCGCCAGCTACATCCCGTCGCGCCGGGCACTGCGCGTCGATCCGATGGCGGCGCTTCGTGCCGACTGACCTCGGGAGCCACCATGATCAAAGACCTCCGTTTCGCGTTGCGCGCCTTTGCCCGGGTGCCAGGCTTCACGGTACTGTCGATTACCACGCTCGCGCTCGGCGTGGGCGCGACGACCGCTATCTTCAGCGTGGTGAATGCGGTGTTGTTGCGGCCGCTGCCCTATGCGGATCCTGACCGGTTGGTGGTGGCACGCGGGTCGCTGCCGGACTTCCGCGATGCTGCGGCCCAGAGCAGCGCCTTTGCCGCGACCGGCGTCTGGGCCTCGA
The DNA here is from genome assembly GCA_963816725.1 of uncultured Acidobacteriota bacterium. Taxonomy (GTDB): domain Bacteria; phylum Acidobacteriota; class Vicinamibacteria; order Vicinamibacterales; family 2-12-FULL-66-21; genus CAVSUB01. Next base: position 325,230 of record CAWFMC010000006.1, read on the forward strand.
ATCTCTATACGCTGGATGGGACGGGCGACGGCCGGCAGGTGCGCGGCGCGGTGCTGTCGCCTGAGATTCTCCCGATGCTCGGCGTGACTCCGCTCCTCGGCCGCAGCTTCACGCCTGACGACAACCGCACCGACAACGTGATCCTCGGCTACGGCTTGTGGCAGTCCGCCTTCGGCGGCGATCCCACAGTGCTGGGCCGGACGATCACGCTGTCCGGAACGTCGTTCACGGTCGTCGGCGTCGCTCCACCCTGGTTCCGGTTCCCGTCGGCGGAGTTTGCCTTGTGGACCACGCTGGGTGGAGCCCAAGCCAAGACGCCAGGCCAGGCCGAGAACCGATCGCTGCGGATCTTCAACCTGCTCGCGCGGTTGTCGCCCGGCGTGACGTTGCGGCAGGCGCAAGGCGAGCTCGACGCGGCAGGCGGCCGGCTCGAAAAGGAGTTCCCCGACAGCAACGCGGGTGTCCGGCTGCGGCTGACACCGCTGCGCGAGCGGCTGGTCGGGGACATCCGCGAGTCGTTGCTGTTGCTGCTCGGCGCCGTCGCGCTGCTCCTTCTGATCGCCTGCGCCAACGTGGCCAACCTGATGCTCGCGCGGACGACGGCACGGCGGCGGGAGCTCGCCATCCGCGTCGCGCTGGGCGCCGGACGCCTGCGGCTGGCGCGCCAGTTCGCTGTCGAAAGCTTCGTGCTCGCCATCGCCGGTGGCGCGATTGGCGTCCTGCTCGCGGTCTGGAGTGTCGACCTCCTGCCGGCAATCCTGACGGATCGCGTGCCCCGCGCCGATGGCATTCACATCGACGCGGCGGTCCTGTGGTTCGCCGTCGCCGCGACCCTGCTCACGACGATCTTCTTCGGCCTCACACCGATGGTGTACGGTGTCGTGCGATTGCAGACGGGTTTGCAGGAAGGCACCCGCGCCGCGTCGGCCTCCTCCAGCTGCGCGCCGGCTCCGCAACGCGATCGTCGTCCTGGAGATCGCGCTCGCCGTGATCGTCGTGGTCGGCGCCGGATTGATGCTGCGCAGCTTCACGGCCCTGACGACGCGCGATCCCGGGTTCGAACCGGCACACCTCCTGACCTTCAACGTGCAGGTGGTCAACCAACCTGACGGCGCCGCCCGGGCCCGAGCGATCGAAGCGCTCCTCGATCGCCTTCGCTCGATCCCGGGCGTGGAGGCGGTGGGCGGCTCGTCCGGCTTCCCGATCGTGACTGCCCAGCGCGGCACGCGATTCGCCGTCGACGGCCGATCGCTGACCGCTGATCAGGACAATGCGTTCTTCATGGCGGCGACACCGGACTACTTCCGGGCGTTGGCCACGCCGTTGCGGCAAGGACGCGCATTCACGGCGCGCGATACCGCCGGCAGCGACCCTGTCGTCATCGTCAACCGCCGTTTTGCGGAAACAATCTTCGCCGGAACGAGTGCCCTCGGCCGGCGGATCAGGCTCATCAATCCCGATCAGTCCGGCGACTGGCGCACCATCGTCGGGGTCGTCGGCGACCTTCACTACCAGGGCGCCGCAGGTGAGACGGAGCCAGCGATCTACACGCCGTTCGCGCAGACGCCATTCCTGTGGGCCTACGTGATGGTGCGCACGACCGGTGACCCGGGCGCACTCACGGCGGCTGTGCGGCAGGCTGTCCCCGCGGCCGTGCCGCGGAGCACTGCCGCGAACATCCAGCCAATGCAGGTCGTCCTGCGCGAGTCGGTCGCGGAGCCGAGAGTGGCCGCGCTGTTGACGGGTGCGTTCGGGCTGCTCGCGCTACTGCTGGCGGCGATCGGCGTGTACGGCGTCGTCTCGTACGGTGTCGCCCAGCGCACGCGCGAGCTCGGCATCCGGCGCGTGCTCGGAGCGCGCCTCGGCGACGTGGTCCGGCTGGTCGTCGGCGAAGGGGTAGCGCTGGCGCTGCTGGGCGTGACGCTGGGGCTTGCGGGCGCGGCCGTGTTGCTGACGTGGACGTCGTCATTACTCTTCGGCGTCACCGCGCACGATCCCGTGACCTATGGAGCCGTGGCGCTGATCCTGGTCGCGGTCGCCGGCCTCGCCAGCTGGGTGCCGGCGCGGCGCGCGCTGCGCATCGAGCCGGTCGAGGCGCTGCGGCAGGAGTGATCCGGCCGCGGTCGAACAGCTCGCGCAAGCGCGTCGATCGCGAGCGGATTAAAATGCCGGGCCATGACTTCATCGCGTCGGGCGCTCGTGGCGGTATTGGCGTGCCTGGCGGCCGGTCCCGCGCTCAACGCGCGTCAGACCACGGCGCCCGAGCGGCCGACCGGCCCCCCGGAGCTCAAGGCCATCAAATACCGGCTGATCGGCCCCGCAGCCGGCGGGCGGGTCTCGCGCGTTGCCGGTATTCCGGGCGATCCCACCACGTACTACGCGGCGACAGCCTCCGGCGGCGTGTGGAAGTCCACCGACAGTGGCGTGACGTGGGCTTCGATCTTCGACGATCAGCCGGTGTCCTCGATTGGCTCGATCGCGGTGTCGCGCTCGAACCCTAATGTCATTTACGTCGGCTCCGGCGAGGCGAACATCCGCGGCAACGTCGCCGCCGGCAACGGCATCTACAAGTCGGTCGACGGCGGCAACACCTGGACGCACGTGTGGACGGAGACCGGTCAGATCGGCACGATGGTCGTCCACCCCACCAATCCCGACATCGCCTACGCGGCGGTGCTGGGGCATGCGTTCGGCCCGAACGTCGAGCGCGGCGTGTACCGGACCATCGACGGCGGACGCACCTGGCAGCGCGTGCTCGAGAAGGATGCCGACACCGGCGCCTCGGACATCGCGATGGATCGCTCCAATCCGGCCATCCTCTTCGCCGGCCTGTGGCAGGCTCGCCGCCTGCCCTGGGATCTCGTCAGCGGTGGTCCGGGCAGCGGCCTGTATGTCTCGCGTGACGGCGGCGACACGTGGAAGGCGCTGACGGGCAATGGCTTGCCCGCAGGCATCTGGGGCAAAGTCGGCGTCGCCGTCGCGTCATCCGATCCCCAGCGCGTCTACGCGCTGATCGAAGCGGAGGCCGGCGGCCTGTTCCAGTCCACCGACGGCGGCACCAACTGGACGTTGATCAACCCGTCACACCAGCTGCGCCAGCGCGCGTGGTACTACAGCACGCTGACGGTGAACCCGCAGAACGCCAACGACGTGTGGTTCCCCCAGGTGCCGCTGCTCCACTCGATTGATGCGGGCCGGACGCTGCAGGTGATCAAGGATGCCCCGCACGGGGACAATCATGACGTCTGGATCGATCCCGAGAACCCGCACCGGATGATCGTCGGCAACGACGGGGGCGTGATCCTCTCGACCAACGGCGGCGAGACGTGGGATGCCCCGCCGCTGCCGATTTCGCAGTTCTACCACGTCAGCACAGACAACCGGACGCCGTACCAGGTCGCCGGCGCGATGCAGGATCTCGGCACCGCCCAAGGCCCGAGTCTCAGCCGCACCGGACAGATTGCCCTGGCCAACTGGCACGGTGTCGGCGGTGGCGAGGCTGGCTACGTCGTCTCCGATGCCAGCGATCCGAACATCGTCTATGCCGGCGAGTACCTCGGCATCATCACCCGGTACGACCAGCGGACCGGACAGGCACGTAACGTCAGCGCATGGCCGGAGAATCCGTCCGGGCACGGTGGCGAGGACATGCGCTACCGCTTCCAGTGGACGGCGCCGATTTCCGCCTCACCGCACGATCCCAAAGTCATCTACCACGGCGCGCAGGTCGTGTTCCGCACCACCAACGGCGGCCAGTCGTGGGACGTGATCAGCCCGGACCTCACCCGCAACGACCGATCGAAGCAGAAGTGGGCTGGCGGTCCGATCACCGGCGACAACACCGGCGTCGAAACCTACGGGACGGTGTTCGCGATCGCGGAGTCAGCGAGACAGGCCGGCGTGATCTGGGCCGGCAGTGACGACGGGCTGGTCCATGTGACCCGCGATGGCGGTCGAAACTGGGCGAACGTGACCGCGGGAATGGCCGGCTTCCCCGAATGGGGCACCGTCAGCCTGATCGAACCGTCACCATTCGACGCCGCGACCGCCTACGTCGTCGTCGACGCGCACCGGCTCGACAACGTGAAGCCGTATCTCTTCAAGACCGCCGACTTCGGCAAGACGTGGACGCGCCTCGATGCGACACTGGCCCAGGACGTCTACCTGCACGCCGTGCGCGAGGATCCGGCGCGGCGCGGGCAGCTGTACCTGGGCACAGAGCGTGGCATGGTCTATTCGCGTGACGATGGTCGGACGTGGGAGCCGCTGCAGCTGAATCTGCCCACGGTCGCGGTGCACGATCTGGTGGTCAAGGGGGACAACCTGGTGCTCGCCACTCACGGCCGCTCCATTTGGATCCTCGATGACCTGCAGGCGGTGCGGAGCCTCGACGCGCAGGTGCGCGGATCGAACGTCACGTTGATGCCGGCGCCGGACGCGGTGCGCTGGCGCATCGGCGACGGGTCGTGGGCATCGGGTTACGCGCGGTATCCGAACCCGCCGGCCGGAGCTCCGATCTATTACTTCCTGAAGGAGAAGCCGAAGGGCGAGCTGAGGATCGAGATCCTCGACGGACAGAATCGGCTCGTGCGGACGCTGAGCAGCCTGCCGCGCGAGCCGGACATGAGCAGCGAGAACGAGCGCGCGGAAGACCTCAAGAAGCAGGCGCTGCCGGTGGATCCGGGTGTCCAGCGCGCCGTCTGGAATCTCGCCTGGGAGGGAGCGGTCAAGATCAAGAACGGCAAAATCGACACCGGCGATCCGGCTGCCGGGCCGCGTGCTGTGCCCGGTACCTACACCGTCAAGCTGACCGTCGACGGGCAGACATTCACGACGCCGCTCAAGATCCTGCCCGATCCTGAGAACGTGACGTCACAGGCCGACCTCGACGCGCAGCTCGCCTTCGCCCTGCGGGTGCGGGACGACATCTCGCGGCTGACGCGGCTCGTCAATCAGCTGCAGTCCGTGCGCGAGCAGCTGCAGGCTCGCGTCAAGGCGCTGCAGCCGCGCGCCAGCGAGGCGCCGATCGCGGCCATCGTCGCGGTCGCCAAGACGGCGATCGACCGAGCCGACGCGCTCGAGGCCACGTTCCACAATCCGACGGCCGAGGTCGTGTACGACATCCTGGCAATGCGTGGCGGGTCCAGGCTCTACTCGCGGCTCGCCCCATTACAGATGTGGGCGACCGAGTCCGAAGGACCACCGACAACCGGGATGGTTCAGGTGCTGGAGGCTCAAGAGAAGGAGCTCACGGCGCTCGAAGCTGACGCCAGCCTGTTCCTGACCCGCGATGTTGACGCGCTCAACGCCGAGGCGGCCAAAGCGGGCCTGGGCTTCGTGCAACGCTAGTCCCCTGGAACCGTGATTTCTACGACAACTCCCGGGCGGGGCATCCCGCCGGGCGGCGTTGCTCGTCGCTCACATATGCCCAATATGCTCACTCCTCTCGCCTTGCCCGCCGGGCGCCGCGCTCCGGGACTTGTCCCAGCTATCACGGTTCCAGGGGACTAGAGTAGCTTCGCGAGCCTCGCATACCCGGCGCGGCTGACCGGCAGACGCCGGCCGTCGCGCAGGATCGCCACCCGGCTGTCCTTCGCGTACAGCTCGACACGGCCGATGCGCTCGATGTTGAGCAAGTACGACCGATGGATGCGCACGAAGCGCGCCGGATCGAGCTGCGCCTCCACCGTCGCGAGCGTCTGATCCTTCAGGTACTGCCGTCCGTCGGCAGCAAAGCACACGTAGTCGTCCTGCGCCTCCACGTAGTCGATACGCTCGACCGGCAGTACGTGCACCTGCGCGCCGTCGCGAATCAGCACGCGCTCGAGCGGGCCTTTCGCGCGGGTCGCCTCAGTCAGCGCCTCGACGTGGGGGTCGGCTGTGCCCTGCGCGCGAGCCTGGCGGCGTTCCCGGGCCCTCGACAGCGCCTCGGCGAAGCGATCCTCGCTGAACGGTTTGAGGAGGTAATCGACGGCGTGCACCTCGAACGCGCGTAGCGCGTACTGATCGTAGGCGGTCGTGAAGATCACCGGCACCTCGCGGCCGAGGAGCTCCAGCACTTCGAAGCCGCTCAACTTCGGCATCTGTACGTCGAGAAAGAGGAGGTCGGGCGACAGTTCGCTGACCGCCTTCACGGCCTCGAAGCCATTGGCGCACTCGGCGATCACTTCGATTCCGGGGTGACCCGACAGATACTCGCGGACCACGGCGCGGGCCAGCGGCTCGTCGTCGACGATTACGACACGGAGGTGCTCGGCCATCGTTGGGACACTCTCAGCTTCCGGCGAGGGCGCTCGCCTCCCGCGCGGTCGTCTGCTGCCCGGGCGTCGAGCCGCGATCGTCTGTGGCCGGCATGATCATTTCCACGTGCCACATGCCGTCGCGCTCCCCCGCCGTGAGCCGCGCGTCGGATCCGTGCAGCGCTGTCAGCCGGGCCTGAACGTTGGTCAGCCCGACTCCCCCGCCGGCCCGGCGCGGCCGATCGGGATCGCAAGGATTCTGGACCGTGATCTGCAGCCGGCTGCCGATCCGCACGGCGCTGACGCTCACCGTGCCTCCCTCAAGCATGTGCGCAACGCCGTGGGTCACCGCGTTCTCGACCAGCGGCAGCAACAGGAGCGGCGGCACCAGGCAGCAACCGGCTTCGTCGGGCACCGCGATCGCGTCCGCGAGACGAGCACCGAAGCGGACCCGCTCGACGGCGAGGAATCGCCCGACGAGTGCGATCTCGCGGGCCAGGCTGATGCGGTCCTCGATGCCGAGCGCCAGACTCTCGCGCAGGAAATCCGCGAGCAGGACGCACATCTGCCGTGCCGCGGCGGCATTCGAGGCGGTCAAGGCGCTGATCGAGTGGAGGCAATTGAAGAGAAAATGCGGGTCGATTTGGGCCCGCAGCATCCGCAACTCCGCCTCGCGCGCCAGAACCTGCACCTGCAACTCGCGCCGCTCGGTCTCGCGGGTGCGCTCGAAGATCGCGGCCAGATAACTGATCGAGAGGGACAGCAGGTACAAGAGCAGCCCCAGCGCCGAGAGCAGTGCATACGCGCCGGCGGCGCGCTCGAGCGGCGGGATGATACCGCGCCTGGACAGCCAATCCGCCCAGAGCCGCGCCGCGAAGACCCACATCGCGCTCGCGATGGAGCTGGCCGTGAGTGCCGTCGCGACGATCTGGATCGCGCCCGTCGCGGCCAGCGGCATCCCGCGCGAGACATACCACGCGGACAGGCAGACGAAGGCGTAGAGGATGGCGATGGGCAGCGCCAGCAATGCCGCCGGCGCCCAGCGGAGACCGATCTGCACGGCCAGCAGCACCGCCAGGAGCGCGCCGATCGCCAGCCATAGCGCGAGATACAGCGCCAGCCGCGCGCTGCGCGCGAGAATCGGATGCATCATGCGCTGGTGTCCCGAGTCAGAGCTGAGTCCTCGCACTGGCGTCCAGCGGCTAGTTCTTCACCTCGACCGCCCCCATCACCACCACGCCGCGGATCGTAAGCCGGTGCGCGGTCGACCCGAGAGACGGGCGGGTCTTGTCCTCCACCCCGCCGAGAATCGGCGTGACATGGAAGGCGACGGTCCAGTTCTCGGGCACGCGGATCTCGATCCCGCCCCACACCGCGAACACGTCGATGGTCGCGTCACCGTTGATCGCCGCCTGACGCAAGTCGATCTCGCAGCCTCCCATCACCGCGGTGAGATCACCGCCCGCGGAACGCGGGCGAGTTGTTGCCGCGATTGACCCCGCTGAGAATGGCCATCGCCGACAGCACGGAATGATCGTCCGTGGACGCCAGGCGTCGTGGTCCAGTCAGTCCTCGCCACACGAGATAGCCACCCAGGAACACCAGCAGCATCGGCCACATGTCCGAGAAGCTGATGCGGATGTCGACGATCGACTCGAGCAGGAGCCAGAGTCCGACCAGCGTGATCACGAAGCCGCCCAGCCCGCCGCCGTGCCCTTCGCGCGAGTCCCACAGCTTGACCAGCCCGATCGCGATCAAACCGGCGGGCCAGTAGCTGAGATATTGCGTCGCGTGCGCCACGCCCAGGTTCTCCAGCGTGAACAGCAGCCCGACGACGATGATGAGGACGCCGATGAGGAGTTGCGAGGCGGCGGAGCCGCGACGACGATCCGGCTGGGGGAAGCTGATATCCGCCATGGTGCTACCGCTCCCGTGTCGTCGCTGCGTCAGTGCGGTCATCCAGTGACCGCCACACCATCAGGGCGCCCGATGCCATCACCAGCAGCGGCCACGAGGTGCCGTACGTCAGGCCGAACACGCGCCACTCGTTCACCAGCCCCCACAATCCGACCACGATCAGCCACACGCCGGATCGGCGCTTCCCGCCGCACCGGCGCGTTCGGTCGGAGCTCTCGGCGACCCGGGCGGCGCCCATGACGATCAGCACGAAGGGCCACCACGCATGCAGCGCGTCGGTGCCGGGCGACAGCCGATCCAACAGCAGCATGGCGCCGATCGACAGGATGATCAGGCCGATGACGATCTGCCTCGAGTCGGCGCGCCGGGAGGTGCGGGTGTCCGGCGTTTCCATGCCTTGACCATACGACGGCGTCAGCCGTGGCGGGCACGCTTTCCGGCGAGCACGCGCCCGCGGGCGGTGAATGGCGGAGTCAGGGCCTGTTCCGGTGGGCGTGGGCGTGGCCGAGGGAGGGAAGACGGGTGCAGAGATGTGCAGGAGGCCGGCAAGCGACCAGGCGGCGGGTATCGCGTCCGCGCGCTGACCAGGGGGGCAGGGTCGGGGGACGGCGCGCTACTTGTCGGGCAGGCCCGCGTCGCGCCTCGCCCGGCGCAGCGCGTCGAGTGCCTCCTCGACCTCGCGAGTGGCGGCCGCCTTCGCGCGGTCGTTGCGCGCTTCCTTGTATTTGTCGAGGGCCTTCTGAACCGCCCACACCAGCGCGCTCGTGCCAAGCGAGGTCGCCGCGACCATCATCCCCTGCTGGTTCGAGAACGCGGCATACCCCTGAACGTCCTTCGGAGTGACCATATCCAGGAACTCCTGATGGGTCATTCCGCTGTAGGGCACCGGTCCCCGGAGGAAATCCGGCCCGAGGATGTCGGTGATCGAGGGGTTGTTGCCGAAAACCTCGACCCGGTAGACGTTCCGGGTCTCGGTGAGCTTGATCGCCTGCGGTTTCGTGACCGCCTTCTGGATCCGATCGATCGAGATGGGCAGCGCGTTGGGATCGACGGTCACCGGCGGCTCGGCGGGAGCGGGCGCCGGCTGCGATGCCGTCGCACTGCCATCGGGGGCGGGCGTTACCCTGGGAGTCTGGGCCACGCCCATGGTCAGTGCGACGACGACCGCGAGCAGCGAGAAAGTCATCGGCGGCGGCTCACACCCTTAAGACGATGCATCGAGCCTCTCAGCTCGATCCGGCTGATGTTCAGTGCTGGGACGAGGTTGTCCGGGCCTGAACGGGCGATGGCCGGGTACCTGCCAAGTATCCATCAAGTATGCCGGATTCCCGCTCGGAACAGTACGGCACACTGATCGCTGTGGACGGTCCAGGTCCTCCCCTGCCGATGTGGGGGCCGGAACCCGGCCAGTCAGCCGCGCGCCTATAATCTCCAGGAACCCTCGGACGGGTGGATCCCGTCCAACCTGAGGTCAACCATGTCGTTCTTTTCTCGCCCTGCTGCTCCGCAGATCGACACCCCTCCCCCGTCCGACGTCGCCTTGGCGCCGAACACACTCATCGGACTGCGCAACCTGGAGAAATCGTACGCCCACGGGACGAGCCGCACCTACGTGCTCAGGCGCATCAACCTGGACGTCAAGGAGGGCGAGTTCATCTCGATCATGGGGCCCTCTGGGGCCGGCAAGTCGACGCTCCTCCACATCGTCGGCATGCACGACAGCGCGTGGACGGGCGAGTATTATTTTCTCGACCAGCCGGTGCACAAGCTCGGCGCGAAGGACCGCGGCAAGCTCCACAAGCAGTACATCGGCTTCGTGTTCCAGAGTTACCACCTCTTGGATCACCTCACCGTCTACGAAAACCTCGACATTCCCCTCTCGTATCGGGACATCAAAAAGTCCGAGCGCGAGAGCATGGTCTGCGACATCCTCGACAAGTTCGCGATTGTCGGGAAGAAGGATCTCTATCCCAACCAGCTCTCAGGCGGTCAGCAGCAGCTGGTCGCGGTGGCGCGTGCGGTGATCTCGAATCCGAAGGTGATCCTGGCGGACGAGCCGACGGGAAACCTGCACACCAGCCAGGGCCGCGAGATCATGGAGCTGTTCCGCAAGCTGAACGAGACGGGGACCACGATCATCCAGGTGACGCATTCCGAAGCGAATGCCGCCTACGGTACGCGGATCATCCAGCTGCGGGACGGATGGGTTGTCGAGGGGTAGGTGAGAGGCCGGACCAGGATTGGGAGAGTGCTAATGGATGGTAAGGGTCAAGCGCCAAGCGCCGACCCTTTACCATGATCACCGTTCTGCCGACATCCTACCAGCGCGGTTCCTTCCGGCGGCCGCCGGAGAAATCGCCGTCGTCGTAGCCGCGACCACCACCACCGCCGCCACCAAAGCCGCCCCGGCCGCGGCCGCCGCCACCACCGCCGAAGCCACCCTCGGGCTTGGGCCGTGCCTCGTTGACGACGAGCGCGCGCCCGTCCATCGGCTGCTCGTGGAACTCCGCGATGGCCTTCTGGGCCTCTTCGTCAGTGCTCATTTCGACGAAGGCGAAGCCGCGGGCCCGCCCGGTCGCCATGTCCCGCATCACCCGCACGCTGTCGACCTTGCCGGCGCGACCGAACAGCTCGGTGAGCTGGTCCTCCGTCGCCGAGTACGGAAGATTGCCGACGTAAAGTCTCCTGCCCATGCTGTGGATTACTCCTGCCAAATAGCGCGCGATTGTGCCTGGGGCGGCCCGCCCACGCGCACGATGCGGGGACGCCGGTCGGAAAGCACTCGCGGGTTGCGATGCGGAAGGGTCATTGGCCTGCGCAGGGCAAGGGGCGGGGCTCCCACTGCGGGCGGAGTATAGCAGAATGTGTGCCGCATTCCGGGCGACGGACGAGCCCTTTACGGGCGCGGCGAGTCACGATTACAGTGCACGAATGCGTCGCGTCTCGTCCAGTGTGTGTCGTGCGCTCATCGCGCTGAGTCTGGCGGCCTGTTCACGATCGCCCACCTACGATCTGCGCGGACAGATCGTGGCGGTGGACCCTGCCCGTCAGGAACTGACGATCAAGCACGAAGACATCAAAGGCTTCATGCCGGGCATGACCATGGCGTTCAAGGTGAAGGACGCGTCAATGATGGCCGGCAAGACGGTCGGCGATCTGGTGACGGCGAAGCTGGTGATCGAGGAGAGTCAGGGCTATCTCACCAAGGTGACCGTGACAGGACACGCGGCGCTCACCGAGCCGCCGCCGGCACCGCCGGCCGCGGATGTGCTGATGCCCGGGTCCCCGGTGGCGGACGTGCGGCTCATCGACCAGGACGGCGCTCCACGTCAGGTGTCGGGCTGGCGCGGGCAGGCCGTCGCGGTGACGTTCATCTATACGCGGTGCCCGATGCCGGACTTCTGCCCGTTGCTCGATCGCCAGTTCGCCGCGGTGCAGCAGGAGGTTGCGGCGACTCCGGCGCTCGCCAACCGTGTCCACCTGGTGTCAGTCACGATGGACCCCGCGTACGATAAGCCGCCGGTCCTGCTCGAGCACGCCCGGCGCGTCGGCGCCAGGCCGGAGCTCTGGACGTTCGCCACCGGCGAACCCGCCGACTTGGAGCGGTTCGGAGCCCAGTTCGGGTTGTCGGTCCTGCCTCCCGACCCATCGTCACCAGGGATCGTCCACAACCTGCGGACCGCGATCATCGATCCCGCCGGCAAACTGAGCACCGTCTTGACTGGCAACGAATGGCGGCCGGCGGATCTCGATCAAGGAGCTGCGGCGTGCCATCGAGGGGCACTGAAGCGCCGCCGCGGAGCGCGTTCACGGCGGCCGAACGTCACGTCCTCGCACGCTGTCGATCGCCGCTCGCGGTGCAGCAGTACCTGAACGCGCTGCCCTACAATCACGAGCCGCCACCTCAGGGCGAGACCTTGCGCAGTTTCCGCGGCGTGGTCCGGCACCGCCGCGCGCACTGCCTCGAAGCGGCACTGGCGGCCGCGGTGATCATGGAGCAGCACGGGCTGCCACCGCTGGTCCTCAGTTTCGAATCGGTCGATGGCCTCGATCACGTGATCTTCGTCTACCGCTGGCGCGGCCGATGGGGCTCGGTCGCGCGGTCGCGCGATCCGGGCCTGCACGGGCGCCGTCCGGTCTTCGCCACGCCGCGAGCTCTCGCTCTCAGTTATGTCGACCCCTACGTCGACTTGTCCGGCCGCGTGCAGGCCTACGCGGTCGTCGACCTGCGGATCATGGGCGGCTACGACTGGCGCCTCTCGGACAGGAACGTCTGGAAGGTCGAGCGCATGCTGCTCGACTACCCGCACCGCCGGATACGCACCTCGAACACGCGCTTCGCGGCGTTGCGGAAGAAGTACCGGGCGTTCAAGCAGGAGTTCCCGGATCTCAAGCCGGTCTACTACCGCGGCCGCGAACGGTGGACGCCTCTGCCCCCGGAATGGAGAGACGTGGAGAAAGAGGTCACGAGCAGAAGAAGGGAAACGGGGAAAGGTTCTTAGGTTCGATGGTTCGGGGGTTCGACAGGTGCTGGTTCGAGGGTTCTACCGGTGACGGCTGTCGAGGTTCTACAGGTGCGGTTCGAGGGTTCATCGACGCTGGTTTCGAACGGCTGCGGGGTTCGCCGGTGCGAAGCACCGGCCGAACCTCACCGTAGAACCCGCGAACCCGTGGAACGCGCACCTGTCGAACCCTCCGAACCCGTCGAACCTTCGAACCGGTCCGATCCGCTCCGTCAATCGAGGTCAAAATCCCTCGTCGGCTTCGTAATCGGCTCCGTCCTGGCCTGGCGCAGGGCTTCTTCGAAACGCTTCGACAGCGCGTCGCCGCGCGTGCGTTCGGCGGCCACGGACTGCTGGAAGATCGATTCGCGCCGCGCCGCTTCGTCGGCCAGGATGCGCTGAGCGTCGGACAGCTCGGGGCGATCGGCCCGCGTCGCGTCCTCGTGTCCGACCACCCGGCGCAGGTTGGCGTCGATGATCAGCGTGGACTGGCAGCACGGGCACACGGCCTGGAACTCGGACTCGAGACTCATTGGCGACCTCTCTTCCGCATCTCCGCTGTCACTTCGCGCGGTCGCCGGCCCACTTCAGCGTGACCGGCGCACCGGCGGCATCGGTCGCGGCCACCTCGATCTTCGTGACGCTCTGGCGCGCCCGATCGAACCGCTGGCCGAACGCGGTCTGGAATCCGCTGAGCGGCGCGGTCAACCTTCCACCAGGCGCCAGCGTCGGGCTGCCCCCGCGGAAGTGATCGTTCACCGTGATGACCACGTTGCGCCACTCCTGCGCGCTCTGGTTCTCGACCACCACGATGTCCCCTTCCACACGAACGGGGGCTCGCCCGGATGAGCAGGCCGCGAGCGCGAGCGCGGCGATGACGACGAGGCGAACGAGCGGACGCGCCGGGACCGTCATCCGGATATGATAGCCGCATGCGGCTCACGCGCCGGTCCGCGGCGCCCTATCCGCGTCAATCCCGTCGATTGACGGTCCGTCCATCGCGCATCGTCGGCCCGCGGGGTAGCTGGTGACCGAGCCCAGGCCGGCGAAGTCCTTCGTCGACATCCGAATCGCCACCTACAACATTCATCGCTGCCGCGGCATGGATCGCCGGGTCATCCCGTCGCGCATCGTCGACGTGCTGTGCGAGGTGGACGCCGACATCATCGCGCTGCAGGAAGTCATCGGCGCAGGCCCGACCGGATCGGGGCAGGCGGAAGCGATTGGCGCGGGCCTGGGCATGGGGTGGGTCATGGCCTCAGTGCGCCACCTCCGCAACCACCTGTTCGGCAACGTGGTGTTGAGCCGTCATCGGGTCACGCATCACAGCCAGTACGATCTGTCGTGGCGGACATGCGAGCCGCGCGCCTGCCAGCGCGTCGATCTGGAGATCGCTCCGGGCAAGACGCTGCACGTCTACAACGTCCACCTGGGTACCGCGGTCCTCGAACGCCGCTACCAGGCGCCGCGTCTCGCGTCGTACGTCCACGACCGCCGCGTCACCGGGCCCGAAGATCATGCTCGGCGATTTCAACGAGTGGATGCGCGGTCTGGCCACCAAGACGCTCAGCTCGCTGTTCGAGAGCATCGACATCCGCGCCCACCTCCGCCGCCGACGGACCTATCCGGGCATCTTCCCGGTCCTCCATCTCGATCACATCTACTACGAGGGTCAGGTCGAGGTCCGCAAGCTGTCGATGCCCCGCACGCGCCTCGCGCTGATGGCGTCCGACCACCTGCCGCTCGTCGCGGATTTGCGTATCGGGTTCTAAGCAGACACAGTCAGGGACTCGCGCTTCGCGCTCGCCGAGTGCCAGTTTCGCTTCCAGGTTCCAGCTTGCCGCGGGTTCGGGCGCGCTCGCGCGCTCGCATCGTGCAGCCGGCGGCGGCCGGCGCACACACCGAAACCCTGCACCCCCGAACCTTGAACTCTGAGCAGCTGGATGCCGGGAGTCGGAAGCTGGAGACTTGACTGTTCGGTATCACAATGATATCACTCTGACATCAGAGGCGCGGAGGTCGCCCAGCGATGATGCGCGAACGTCAACTCGGAACCGTCCCCGGCCCGCCCATGGCGATCCTGTTCTTCGTGGTCCTGGTCGGGCTCGTCTACACCCTGATCGCCGGCGCCGCGGTGCGTCCGGCGATCCTCACCATCGGGCTGGGCGTGCTGACGCTGCTCGATCTCCTGCTGTTCGCCGGCTTGTTCGTCGTCAATCCCAACGAGGGACGCGTGCTGCAGTTGTTCGGCGACTACGCCGGCACGGTGAAGACGCCCGGGCTGCGCTGGGCCAATCCGCTCTACACCAAGAAGCGCATCTCGCTCCGGGTGCGAAACTTCGAGAGCGCCCGGCTGAAGGTCAACGATCACGACGGCAACCCGATCGAGATCGCCGCGGTGGTGGTGTGGCGGGTGGTGGACACCGCGGAGGCGGTGTTCCAGGTGGACGACTATCAGAACTTCGTGAAGGTGCAGACCGAATCGGCGGTGCGCAACCTCGCCACCAGCTACACCTACGACACCCACGACGGACCACACGATGTCGCTGCGCGCCAACACCAACGAAGTCGCCGAGCATATGAAGCAGGAGATCCAGGAGCGTCTCGCCACCGCCGGCGTCGAGGTGATGGAAGCGCGGATCAGCCACCTCGCCTACGCGCCGGAGATCGCCCAGGCGATGCTCCAGCGGCAGCAGGCCGGCGCGATCATCGCCGCGCGTCAGCGCATCGTCGAGGGCGCGGTCGGGATGGTCGAAATGGCGCTCGAGATGCTGTCGAAGCGGGAGATCGTCGAGTTCGACAACGAGCGCAAGGCGGCGATGGTCAGCAACCTGCTGGTGGTCCTGTGCGGTGAGCGGGCGACCCAGCCGGTGATCAACACGGGCACCATCTATCAGTAGCCGTCGTGGCCGATCGCAAGCCGTTCCTGCTTCGGATCGACAAGACGGTGCTCGACGCGGTGCAGCGCTGGGCCGACGATGACCTGCGCAGCCTCAACGGCCAGATCGAATTCTTGTTGCGGAAGGCGTTGGCGGACAGCGGGAGGCTGAAGGACGGGCGGCCTCCCGCCGGCAAGAAACGCTAGGACTCTTCGTACTCTTCTTCGTTCGGGGGCAACGGGCGAGTCGCCGGACGCAGCGCTTCGCGGTAGTCGTAGAGCGGAAGATCGCGGACGTGAATCATCAACGGGCAGGTGGCTGCTTTCTCGACGACCACGACCGTGACCGGGCTGCCCTCGACGCCGTCGCGGAAGCCGATGCGGCAACCGCAAGCCAGACGCGCGTGCGTGAACCCTTTCAACATCGTCTGGCGATCATACTACAGGAGCGCCTTGATCGACCGCTCCGCGCCCTCCTTCGACACCGGCCCCAGCTGCTTCGCGCAGACCGCGCCGTCACGTGAGATCAGGAACGAGGTCGGCAACGCGTACAACTCGCCGAACGCCCCCTCGACCTTCTCATTCGGATAGGTCGACCGGGTACTGCATCTTGTTGTCGTGGATGAACGTCTGCAACTGATCGGCGGTCGGCGTATCCTGCGACAGCACGCCGAGGATCACCAACCCGCGATCCTTGTACTGCGCATACAGATCGACGAACTCGGGGATCTCGACCTTGCACGGCGCCGCACCACGTCGCCCAGAAATTGAGCAGCACGACCTTCCCTTTGTAATCCGCCAGGCGCAGAGGGGCGCCGTTCGCGTCCTTCAGGGTCTGGGTGAAGATGTCGACCTTATCCGCGCACTTCGGTCCCTCCGCAGAATCGATCGACGGCGGATCGACCGGGTTGGTCGCGGCGGTGCGTGGTCGCTTGGGGCGGCCGGCTGCGCACGAACAGCGGCACGGCGAGCAGTCCGAGGCCGACGACCGCGGTGAGGGCGAGAATCCAACGCTTGTTCATGATGTGGTTCTACCTGATTACCGGGCCGTTTGGCGGAGGTAGTGGGCGATGTGCGTGAGGTCCTCAGGCGGCGCCTTGCCGACGACGGCGTACGTCCGGCCAGCCTCCGTCCACATCACCGTCTGCTCGCCGAGGCTCGACACGAGCCGCTCGACGTGCACGTCCGATTTCGGCACGCTGTTGAGCACGTAGACCGAGAGCGGCTGTCCGTGCCACTTGTACAGCATGTGCGCCGAGCAGACCCTGGGTCGAGATGCAGCGCCGGACATCCAGCAGCTGCAACTCCTCCTCCGGCGCGTTGCGCGGGACGGCGATCAGCCAGCCGTAGACTTCCTTCCAGCGTTCAGCGGCGCGGACTGGATCGGCACCGGCATCGGCATCGGCGTGGTCGGGGGCGAACTTGAAGCACTTCACGTGATCGATCGCCAGCTGCGCCGCCAACGCGCGGTCCCCGCCGTTGATCCCGATCAGGAAGACGACCACAACGGCGAGCAGCATGGTCGCGGCGAAGGACAGCGGAATCCAGCGCTGGGTCGCGGCGCGGCGGGCGCCGGCCAGGCGCCACCAGCCTGAGGGGGAGCACGCGCAGGCGGCGCAGCGCTCGCGCAATCGCGGTGAGGCGTGTGCAGAGAGCCGGGTGCGACAGCTGGTCAACGCGGCCCGCGCCACGCGTTCGGCCTGGACCGCGTGACGGCAGGTCGGGCAGCGTTCGAGATGATCCTGCACCGCCTGGCGCTGGTCGGCGCTGCCCTCGCCATCCACGTAGGGCGCGAACAGCGGCTCGAGCTCCTCACAGCTACGCATGGGCACCGATCGAACCTCGTCGCGTGTGGTTCAAACATCCACCGGCCGCACGGGTGCAGCCCGGTCCCGCGTCGCGCGTCTGGTCGGACGCGATCGTGAATCCTCTCAGCGCCATGTCGTCATCCCTGCCCGCGTTCTCACTCGGCCCTCGCGACCGCCCGCGTGCCGGCAAGGCGCTGATACAGCAGCCGTCGCCCCCGGGAGATCCGCGACATCACCGTGCCAATCGGCACGTCCAGCATCCGGGCGATGTCGGCGTACGGGAACTCCTCGACGTCCCGCAGCCAGACCGCCTGGCGAAAATTGTCCGGCAGCGCGTCGAGCGCGGCCTGGAGATCCGCATCCAGCGTGTCCCGCGTCAGCAACTGCTCCGGCGATTGCTCCTCGCCGGCCAGGTCGGCCGCCTGCTCGACCGTCTCGCTGTTGACGTCGACCGGGTTCCTCACGTCGTGCCGGCGCATGTTGCGGAACGTGTTGTGGAGGATGGTGTACAGCCACGCCTTCAGGTTCGTGCCGCGCTCGAACTGGCGTGACGCCCGAAAGGCCTTGAGGTAGGTCTCCTGTACCAGGTCCTCGGCATCCTGCGGGCGCCGGGTCAACCGGAGCGCCGTCCCGTAGAGACTGTCGACGTACGACAACGCGTCGGCCGTAAAGGTGTCCTCGCCTTCCCGGGCGCCGGCCTGACCCGGCCGCACTACGTCAGCCGCGGCATCGCCCGGCCCGGTGACCGGAGCGGCGTCACTCGCCAGCGCGAACGGGCGTCGTCGAAAGACCATCGGCAATGACTACCACGACGCCCTGTCGATGTAACACCGGCGGGCGGCGGCTTTATTCCTTGAAATTGTACTCGGTGCGGCGGAATGCCCGAAAATGGTGACGGAGGCGTTGCCGCCCGAGGACAGCCGGCCGGGCGGGGACGCGGAATTGCCAGCGTTTGAACCGCTTACGCGAGGCACCCGGCTTGCTGGCGGCAGGATGCCGGTCAGGGGGACGGAAAACCGTCCGCGCGCTGTCGGCCCGACTCGCGGACCGGCGCGGTCCGGGACCGGAGCATTGCGACAACCGTCTTAGCTACAGTAACATCGCGACTGAAGGCCGACGCCCTGACGTCGCCGCGTTCGCGCAGCCGCGCCCCCAGGCTGCCGCTTCCGAGGTGAACTATGCGCAATGCGCGCACCCCGCGTGGAACGCTCGCGCCCCCTGTCCTCTCGCGCGGGTTGGTGCAGATGCTGGCCACCGCCGCTCTGGCCCTGGTGTTTATGACGGGTTCGGTGGCCGGTGCGTTCGCCCAAACCGGCTACGTCCCGTATTACGGCAAGAACCGGATTCGCTACGACACCTTCAAGTGGACGATCTACACGACCGATCACTTCGAGATCTATTACTACCCGGAGATCGAGCAGCACATCGAGCGCGTCACCAGCTACGCCGAGAGCGCGTATCAGCAGGTCAGCTCCGATCTGAAGCACGACCTTGCCTTCAAGGTCCCGCTCGTGCTGTACAAGACGCAGGCCGAGTTCCAGCAGCAGAACATCGAGCCGGGTGAGCTGCCTGAAGGCGTGCTCGCGTTCGCCGAGCCGTATCGCGACCGCATGGTCCTGCCGATCGACGAGCCGTCGGACGCGCTTTACCGCTTGATCACGCACGAGCTCACGCACATCTTCGAGTTCGACATCATTCCCCGCTCCTTGCTCCGGCGCGGCCTGCCCGCTATGGGTGGACGAGGGCTTGTCGGACTACATGACCGGCTACTGGAATCCGTTCGACCTGATGACGGTCCGCGATGCGGCCATCGCCGACATCGTGCCGTCGATGAGCGACTTCGAGGGCGTGCAGTTCGCCGACGGCCGGCTGCCCTACAATCTCGGCCACGCGGCCTTCGAGTTCATCGAATCCAAATGGGGCAAGGAAGGATTGCGGCAGTTCCTGTTTGCCCTCCGCAAGAACGTGATCGGCGGCGGCGACAGCGCCTACGAAGAGGCCTTCCGCCTCAAGCCCGAGGAGTTCGATGAGCAGTTCGACAAGTACCTGAAGGACCGCTTCAAGCCGTTCCGCGACAAGGAGAGGCCGGCCGACTACGGCCGTGACCTGGCGCCGAAGCGCGAGAAGACGCCGTACTCGGTGGTCGTCTCGATCGAGCCCTCGCCGTCAGGCGACCTGATGGCGGTGGCTGCCGGCAACCGCAAGGATCAGGAGCTCGACATCGTCCTGCTCTCGACCAAGGACGGCAAGGTCATTCGCAACCTGACCAGCGGCTTCAATCAGAACCACGGCTACGAGTACATCGCGACCCCCGGCGGCTTCCGCAACAACGCCGTGCCGTGGATGTCCTGGGCCCCGGCCGGCGATCGCATCGCCTACTTCGCCCGCACCGAGAAGCAGAAGACGCTGATCCTCCAGAACGTCGTCACCAGGAAGATCGAGCGGCGGATCGAACTGAAGATCGGTCGACATGCCCGAGTCGCCGGACGTCAGTCCGGACGGCAAGGAAGTCGCCTTCGCGGCCTTGCAGTCGGCGACCGGCGACATCTTCATCGCCAACCTCGAGACCGGGCAGGTCCGCAACCTGACCAACGATCAGTTCGGCGACTACGCCCCGACCTACTCGCCGGACGGCAAGTCGCTGATCTACCTGTCGCGGGTCAGCGGCAACGACAAGCTGTTCCGCTGGGACTTCGAGAAGAACGCCAAGACCCAGATCACCTTCGGCACGCACGACGACGGCGGCGTGCAGTTCATCGACGACGACACGATCGTGTTCCCGTCGACCGCGACCGATCCGAATCAGCCGCTCGACGCCGAGGTCGCCAGGAACGGCAACATCTACAACATCTGGACGCTGAACCTGAAGACGGGCGAACTGCGCCAGTTCACCGACGCGCTCACCGGCAACGTCTCGCCGGTCGTGCTGCGCGACCAGAAGCCGGGCCGCATCGCCTTCGTCACCTACTACAAGGGTGAATACGGCATTCACACGCTGACCCGCGACGAACCGCTCCACACCGTGGCCAGCGCCGACTTCGGCTCGCCGGGGCCGATCATCGACTTCACGCCGCCGCTGAGCCACACCATGGTTCCGCAGAACGTGCGGCGGAAGGGCACGTTCGAAAAGCTGTTCCTCGAAGGCCGGCCGCCGGTGGCACTCGGCGTCACGAGCGGTGGCGACGTGTTCGGTGGCACGCAGGTCACCTTCACCGACGTGCTCGGCGACAAGCAGTTCAACTTCTTCGCCGCCTCGGTCTCGCAGTACCGGACGTTCAACGGTTCCTATATCAATCTGTCACGGCGGTTCCAATACGCCATCCAGGGGTTCTCGCAGAAGCAGTTCTTCTACGGGTACGACCCGGCCGCCCTCTACGGAGTCCAGTACGGCTTCATCGATCGCGATACGGCGATCGCCACCCAGACCGAACAGGGGGGCAGCGCGTCGGCGATCTATCCGCTGAATCGCTACGCGCGATTCCAGCTGAGCTGCCGGGCTGCTCCAGTTCAAGCAGGAATACGACGAACCCGGCCTGCAGCAGATCGCCGACGACTACCAGCAGTCGCTCTACGGCCGCAACCTCTTCAGCAACGGCACCTTCATGCCGCTCGGTGTGACCTACGTGCGGGAGACGACGATCTTCCGCGAATACGGGCCGCTCTCGGGGGACACGATGTCGCTCGGTTACGAGTACGCGCCCAGCTTCGGCAGCCTGCTGTCGCGCCAGACGTTCGACGGCGACGCCCGTTACTACCTGCGCCTGGGCACGAACGGCGTGCTCGCATTCCGCGGCCGCGGCTACAAGAGCTGGGGTGAGTTCCCCGGCTACATCTACTTCGGCGGCAACTCAGAGCTGCGCGGCTACGACTACCTGGAGTTCCTCGGCAACAAGGGCTTCTTCACCAATGCCGAGCTCCGCTTCCCGGTCATCGAAGCCGCGCTTACCCCGATCGGGGTCGTCGGCGGCCTTCGCGGCGTCTTCTTCTTTAACCTTGGTGCCGCGGGCTACGAGGGGGTTCCGACAACCGTCGCCACCAGCAAACCGGTCACCGTGGCGCCGCTGCTCGGCTACACCTTCGACCCGACGTCGCCGAGCCTGGCGGCTCCCGTTTACGGCCCCCCGCGCACCATCTCGGGGTTCCGTCTGCAGGATGCCCGGGCTTCATACGGCATGGGGCTGGAGACGTTCGCGCTGGGATTCCCGATCCACTTCGACTGGTCCTGGCGCACGCTGTTCAACAAGGATTGGGAAGACTACCTGTACTCGTATCAGGGGGCGCAGGACGGCCAGACCGGCAGCCAGTGGCTGCGCAAGGTCAAGTTCAGCGTCTGGATCGGGTACGACTTTTAGAGAGCTGCCAGCTACCAGCTTCCAGCCTCCAGCTCGCATCACGCGCAGCCTGGAGGCGGGAGGCTGACAGCTGACAGGATGCAGCTGACGGCGGCTCGGTCAAGCTGGGAGCCGGAAGCTGGGAGCTGATTCCATGAGCGCCGACACTTCCGGGCCGAAACGGCGCTGCACTCACCTGGTCGGGCTCCTCGCAGACTACGTCGAGCACCAGTTGCCGGCTGACGTTCACGAGGAGCTCGAGCGTCATCTCGCCCAGTGCCCCCGCTGCGTCACGCAAGTCAAGACCTACGCCTCGACGATGTCCCTCCTGTCATCGATCAAAGACGAGGATCTCCCTCCGGAGCTCCGCTGCCACCTCAAGGTGTTTTTCAGTCGGAATTGTCAGAACTGACGGTGCGAAGAACTCGAGGTTCGAAAGGTTCGGAGGTTCGACGGTTCGACGGGTTCGCAGGTGCGATGGTTCCGACGGTTTCACGATGAGATGCTCGCCGTGCGATTGCGCGACGAGCCGGCGCACGCTGTTGAGCGGGCATCGAACCTCGCGAACCTTCGAACCTGTGGAACACGCACCGTCGAACCCTCGAACCCTCGAACCCATAGAACCGGGGCATTCCCCTACGGCACATCCAGCCCCAGAATGCTTCGATTGAGATCGACCGTGACGGTGTAGCGGCTCAGGAACTTGTGGCCGACGATGCCGCCGAGCTGATAGCCGAGGAGTGCGCTGGGGGCGCGGAGGTTGAGCACGACGACCGGGATGCGGTCGAAGTGGATCCCGCTGAACGCCAGGTCGACGAACGGCATCAGGAACGCGTCCTTGTCCCAGCCGGACGTCCCGTACACCTTGAGCGGAATCCGGCGGTAGGGATTCGGGGGGATCCATCAGGTCGGCGGTCGCGCCGCTGATCGAGATCACTTCCCCGCCGGTGTCCACGACGAAGGAGGCGGGAAGCGACCCGTTGACCGTGCCGCGCACCGTTGCCAGGCGGTGCATCCGCAGCGGCAACTGCGTCGCGTAGGTGGCCTCCGGCAGCTGGCGGCTCATGGTCAGCTCGCGCCGGCGGTAGTCGATGCGCATCGAGAGGCCCAGCGCGAGCGGTGAGAAGCTGTCCGGTTCGCGTCCCGGGATGCTGCCGAGCGGCGGATTCTTGATCAGCGCGGGGATGTTGCCGATCTTCATCCCGGCGATCTCGAATCGATCGATGCGGCCGATCTGCAGGCCGCGGAAGCCGACGTCCCCGACCCCGGCGCTCTCCGTGTAGGTAATCGCCGCGACGCCGGCCCGGCGCGCCACATCGCGCGAGATGACGGTCTGTTCGGCGCCGGTATCGAGCACGAAGTCGGTCGTGACGCCGTTCACCTTGCCGCGCACGAACACCTTGTCGCCGAGGAGGCGGACCGGCACCTTCCACACGCGGTCCTCCGGCTCGGTTCCGAAATCCAGCGGCACGCGCTTGTCGAACGACTCCAGGAAGCGGATGGTTTCGCGGACCCACAGCGCGCGTTCGCCGCGGTCGCGATTCGGCAGCAGGTTGAGGTAGTTGGCGAACGCAGCCGCCGCATCCTGGTAGCGGTGCATCCGCTGGTAGATGCCGCCGACGGTGCTGTGGAACTCCGGCTCGCGCGGGTTGAGGCGGACGGCCTCCTGGGCCTCGCCGAGCGCGGCGTCCAGCTGGTTGCGGGCCGAGAGCGACCGCGCGTGACCGTGCCGGCCGCGAGGTTGGGCCGGGTCCAGCGCCAGCGACGCGTCGTAGGCGGCTTCCGCCTCGTCGAACATGCCGCAGGACCACAGCGCGTCGCCTTGCACCGCGGTCAGGAGCGCATCACCGGGATGCGCCGCCGCGAGCGTCCGGGCATCGTCAAGCGCCGGCTGGAACGATCCGACGCGAAGCTGCGACAGCACCAGACCCGCGGCCGCCCGCGCGGAGAGGCCAGGATCCGGAGCCGTGGCGGCGTGCTGATAGGCCTCGCGCGCCTCCGCATACCGGCCGTCGGTGAACAGCAGGTCGGCCAGCTGGAGCTGGACATCCGCCGCGCTCGCGCCACTCTGCGCGGTCTGCGCCCGGAGACCGAACGGCAGCATCACCGCACAGATAACGAGCCAGGCCAGTCGCGGTACGCGCATGGTGTCCCCCACCGTCTGCCCGCGCGAAGGGCGCGAGCGCCGGTCGCGAGTATTTACTTCCGATACTCCCGTCGCGCAACCGCCACGCGGCAGCTCACCGCCCGCCTACTTCTGGAAGTACTCGGCGTTCTTCGGGATGAAGGCCTTCCACTTGTCGGGTGTCTCGTCGAGGGCGAAGATCGCCTCAACCGGGCAGGCAGGCACGCAGGCGCCGCAGTCGATGCACTCGTCCGGGTGAATGTAGAGCATCTCGGCGGCTCTCGAACTCGGGCTCGTCCTTGCGCGGGTGGATGCAGTCCACCGGGCAGACGTCCACGCACGCCGAGTCCTTCGTCCCAATGCACGGTTCGCAGATGATGTACGCCAACGACCCCTCTCCACATGAATGAGGCTGGACCCCGGCGGGCAGCCTCGCGCTCAGCAATCAACTCTCGTGTTCGATCCCGCGCCGCGCCCGGCGCCCGGCCTGACCTACTGGATGCGCATCCGGCCTTTGAACCCGTCGTCATACCCGTGGTAGTGCCCGACGGTCTCCTCCGGATAACACCAGCAGTAATAGCCTTCGCCGTTGTCGAAGTCGACCAGCCACAGGCCTTTGGCTTCAAGGCCGAGGGAACGGACCTCGCCGGCCCATCCATCGACCACGGCCGTGAGGGCGGCAGACAGGCTGACGTGCTCCGGATCGTCGTCCGCGAGGCCGTGCAACTGGACCGCCAGCGACTCCGCCCGGCGCACCGCGTCGGCGGTGAGGTGCTTCACCTGCGGCAGCAGCTCGCGGGCCTGGTTCAGGGAGAAGATCGCGCGGGTCTCCGGCGTCGCCATCCGATGATTATAATGGCCTCTCGCTCATCCGATCAGTCGATTCGCCCGTCCCCTGTCGCGCGCGGTGGGCGGCGCGTACCGGTACCGCGGAGGTACCGCACTGGAAGTTGGTCCTGGATGCCCCCGCATCGTCTCGGTGCGATCGTAGTGGCGGCACTGCTCGTGGGTTCGGCGGGAGCGATCGCGCAGACGCTGCCGACCGGGCCGGTCCGGGCAGTGGACGGGCAGGTGCTCGTGAACGGCGAGGCGGTCGCGACGTTCGCCGCCGATGACGAAACCGCATTTTTCAACTACACCGATTACGAACACAACGCTCTCCGTCTGTTTCGGGTCTCGCTGAGCCGGCGCCTGGCAGCCGGCGCGCCGGCTGGCGTTCGTCGGCGAGGTCCGCTCGGAGGATTTGGAATGGCCGCACGCGTATGCCGCGTACGTGCGGGTACGCCCCTGGGTCGAGCGGGAGTTCGACCTGCAGATCGGACGCATTCCACCGACGTTCGGCGTGTTCAGCCGGCGGCCCTACACCACCGACAACCCGGTCATCGGGTACCCGCTCGCCTACCAGTATCTGACCTCAATCCATCCGGACGCTGTGCCCGCCACCGCCGAGGATCTCACCCGGATGCGGGCCCGCGGCTGGCTTTCCAGCTTCCCGGTCGGCAACACGACGCCAAGTCCGGGTGTGCCGCTGGTCAGCGCGTTCCGCTGGGACACCGGGGTGCAGGCTCACTGGCACACCGGGATCATGGACGCGGCCGGCGCGGTCACCGCCGGAACGCTGTCCGATCCGCATGCGGCCGACAACAACCACTCGCCACAGGTGTCCGGGCGCGTGTCCTTCGAACCAGCGGTTGGACTGATCCTCGGGGCTTCCGCGGCTCGCGGCGCGTGGCTGTCCAAGGATGTCGCGCAATTGCTGCCCGGCGATCGAAAGGCCTCCCACTACGATCAGGCAGGCCCTCGGCGCAGACGCGGAGTACTCGCGGGACCACTGGCTGGTGCGCAGTGAGCTGGTCTTGAACCGCTGGCGGTTGCCATTCGCCACCACCGCGCCGGACGGCGTGGACCTCGACGCGCTGGCGGTGTGGGTCGAGGGCCGCTACAAGCTGACGCCGCGCGTCTCGATCGGATTCCGCGCCGATCGTCTGGGCTTCTCGGATGTGACGACCGCCGCGGCCACGCTGCCCTGGGACGGCCCGATCCGCCGCGCCGAGGCAGCCGTCAGCTACGCCATCCAACGCAACCTGACGGCGCGCGTCGGCGTCCAGAAGAACGATCGCGAGGCCGGCCGCGTCCGCCGCCGGACCTATCTGGCGGCGCAGCTCGCCTATTGGTTCTGATGCCCCTGCCGCGTCCACTCCGCCTCTGGCTCGCGCTCGGCCTTGCCGCGGTCGCGCTCGTGCAACTCGCTGCGGCGCCGCAGCGGACGCCCGGGCGGCGGCCGGGCACCGGGACGATCCGCGGCAGTGTCGATTTCAAGGTCGCCCCGGCCGAGCGCGACCGCCGGGTCAACCCCGCCGACATGGCGATGCCCGGACAGCACGACGCCGCAGACCGCCGCCGCAGCGTGGTCTACCTCGATCCGGCGCCGCGCGCCGCCTTCGACGCGCGCGAGGAGCCGCACGTCCGCCTCGATCAGCGCGACGAGCAGTTCGTGCCCCACGTGCTCGCGATCGTCGCCGGCACGGTGGTGGACTTTCCCAACAACGATCGGACGTATCACAACGTCTTCTCGCTGTCGAAGACCCGCAGCTTCGACCTCGGGCGCTATTCCGCCGGGCGATCCAAGGCGATCCGCTTCGATCAGCCGGGGATCGTCCGGGTGTTCTGCGACATCCATTCGCACATGAGCGCGTTCATCCTGGTCTTCGCCCATCGCTACTTCGCGGTGACCGACGAGGACGGCCGCTATCACATCGACAACGTGCCGCCGGGCCAGTACACCGTCGTGGCCTGGAACGAAGCGATGCCCAGCGAGACCGGCACCGCGCAGGTACCAGAGGGGGCGGCGAGGTCGAGCTCTCGTTCCGCTTCGAGCGGCGATGAGGATCCTCTCTTCGCTGACCAACCGGATCTTTCTCGGCAGCGCTGCGCTCGCGGTGCTGACCATCGCCGTCGCCGTGTACCGAATCAACGTCGCGGTCACCGTGCAGGCGGAGAACGAGTTGCGGCGCGGTCTGGAGGAAGCCGGCACGCAGCTCGAAGAGAATCGCGACACGCTCTTCGCCCACTTCTTCGCGCGAGGCCCGCCTCATCTCCGACCTGTCGAATCTCAAGGCGGCGATGCGACACCGGTCACCCGCCGACGGTCGAGCCGATCGCGCTGAACTACCAGCGGCAGATCGGCGCCGACCTCCTGGTCGTGACCGACCACGACGGGACGGATGCTCGCCCAGGCCGGACGTCTGTCGATGCCGGACGTGCCGGCCGCCCAGGCGGCGATCGCCGGCGCTACGCAGGGCCACGAAGTCGTGTCGCTGTGGCCGCACCCGGGCGGCGTGATCCAGGTCGTCACGGTGCCCAGCATGATGGTGGACGTGCTGGTCGGCACGGTGAGCGTCGGGTTCAGCCTCGACGAGCAGTCGGCGCAACAGTTCAAGGCCCTCACCAACAGCGAGATCGCCTTTGTGGTCGGCGGCGAGGTCCAGGCATCGACGCTGCCGCGACGCGGCCACGGAGCACGCTCGCCGGCCTGGCCGGCGCGAGCGGGGTCCACCGGGTGACGATCGGCGACACCGAGTACGTCGCGGTCAGCCGCACCCTGGTTCTCAACCTGACCGGCGAAGGCGCGACGGTGGATGCCAGCGCCTTCCCGACCGCGATCATCCTGCGCTCGCGCACCGATCGACTGCGCTTCCTCACGCTGGTCCATCGCGACCTGCTCGGCACGGCGGTCCTGGCCGTTCTCGCCGCGACGCTGGTCAGCTACGGCGTCGCCCGCACCGTCACGCGTCCGCTTGGCAGCATCACCGCGACGATGCGCGAGATGGCCGCGACCGGCGATCTGACCAGGCGCGTTCGCCTCGCCCCGCGCGGCTGGGAAGACGAGGACGCCCGCCTGCTGGCGACCACGTTCGACACCATGACCGATTCAATCGTCCGCTTCCAGCGCGAGGCGGCCCAGCGCGAGCGGCTCTCCTCACTCGGCCGCCTGTCGACCGTCGTCGCCCACGAGATCCGCAACCCGCTGATGATCATCAAGACCGCCTTGCGTGGCCTGCGCAGTGGCACCGCCAGCCCGGACGAGGTCAAGACGGCTGTCGCCGACATCGACGAGGAGATCGCCCGGCTGAACCGGATCGTGTCGGATGTCCTGGATTTCGCCCGGCCGATCCACTTCGATCTCGCGACCGCCGACCTCAACGCGCTGTGCGACGATGCCGCGAAGGCGGTGAGCGTCGATACCACGCTCGCGGTGACCCGCGATCTCGACGGTTCGCTGGGATCCGTCACCACCGATGCCGAGCGGCTCCGCCTCGCACTCGTGAACATCCTCATGAACGCCCGGCACGCGGTGCTGGCCCGGAGCGAGCCGCCGCCGCCCGACCCGATCCGTCTCAAGACGCTGCGGCTCGGCGACAACCGGGTCGCCGTGGAGGTCCACGATCGCGGCATCGGCATTGCTGCAGAGGATCTGCCCGGGTGTTCGATCCGTACTTCACGACGCGTCGGACGGGCACCGGACTGGGGCTGGCGATCTCGCGGCACATCATCGAAGGGCTGGGCGGCACGATCGGCGTATCGAGCCGCAAGGGCGAAGGAACGGACGTGCGGATCGAGCTGCCGCTGCAATCCGGCGTGGTGCTGGAGGCGGGACAGCTAGCGACCGGAGCCGTTACAGATAGACATGACACCGAACGCATCGATCCTCCTCGTCGACGACGAAGCCAAGATTCTCGCGGCGCTGGCGCGCGCGCTGAAGAGCGAGGGGCACGAGGTCACCGCGACCAGCTGCCCACGCGAGGCGCAGAAGCTGCTCGGGCAACGCATGTTCGACCTGTTCGTGGTCGACAACCTGATGCCGGAGCTGACCGGCCTCGATCTGATTCGCGAGCTCTCCGCGCTGCCGCCGGCCGATCGGCCGCAGATCGTCATGATGACCGCGCATGCCACCGTGGAGAGCGCGATCGAGGCGATGAAGCTGGGGGCCTTCGACTACCTGCAGAAGCCGTTCGAGGTGGACGAGCTGCTGGTCGTGGCCCGCCGCGCGCTCGAGCACCAGCGCCTGCAGTTCCAGCATCGCTACCTGATCAGCGAGCGCGACGCCGAGTTCAATCACTACGGCATCGTCGGCCGCAGCCGCCGCATGCTCGAAGTGATCCGGACCGCGGAGGTCGTCGCGAAATCGAAGAGCACCGTGCTGGTCACCGGCGAGACCGGCACCGGCAAGGAGATGGTCGCGCGGGCCATCCACTATCACAGCGCGCAGCGGGAAATGCCGCTGATCAAGGTCAATTGCGCGGCGATTCCGGAGACGCTGCTCGAGAGCGAGCTGTTCGGCCACGTGCGCGGCGCGTTCACCGGCGCGACGAACGGCAAGAAGGGCAAGTTCGCGCTGGCCGACGGCGGCACGATCTTCCTCGACGAGATCGGGACGATGAGCCAGGCGCTCCAGGCCAAGCTGCTGCGGGTGCTGCAGGAACGTGAGTTCGAGCCGCTCGGTTCCGAGCGGACGCAGAAGATCGACGTGCGGGTCATCGCCGCGACCAATCGCGATCTGCGGCAGATGGTCGCCGACGGCCGGTTCCAGGAAGATCTGTTCTACCGCCTCAACGTGATCCCGATTCAGATGCCGCCGCTGCGCGAGCGGCGCGACGACATCCCCGTGCTGGTCGAGCACTTCGTCGCCAAACACGCGCAACGCGCCGGCAAGCGGATCGACGGCCTGCAACCCGGTGTGGTGGCCGCGCTGCAGGCGTCCGACTGGCCCGGCAACGTGCGTGAGCTGGAGAACACCATCGAGCGCGCGGTCGTGCTGTCCCCCGGCACGATCATCGGACCCGACGTGGTCCGCATCCTCGATGCGGTCAACACGCCGCCCCCCGGACTGCCGTCCTTGAACCTGCGCCAGAACATCGACTGGACCGAGCGCGAAACGGTGCGGCGCGCGATCGACAGCGCCGGCGGCGTGAAGAAGGATGCCGCGGAAGCGATGGGCATCAGCCAGCGAGCCCTCAGCTATTACCTCGCCAAACATCGCGTCGAGTGATTACGCCGCGCGTAATTGCGCTTCGGGGAAACGTAACCCGGCTGTTTCGTAGGCCATCCTCTGGACGCTGTTTCGGGCGCAAAGGACTGAACGTCGCGCCGCGACCGCGTGGCACCCGCCTTGCGCACGCCACGGCGCATGACCGATCTCCGCGTGGACCCTTTCCGCCGCGTCGCGGCGGGCCTCCTCATCGTGTCTTCGCTCGCCGTCGCGTCGTGTGACGAGCGGTTGAGCGACATCACCGGGCCGAGCCCCAACCTGCAGCCGACTCTGAGCAGCATCTCGACCGAGATCTTCGAGACCACCGATCTGGCCGGACGCACGTCGTGCGTGACGTGCCATACCAACGTCGGGCATCCGCCAGCCGGCAACCTGAATCTGGCCGGCGATCCCTACGCAGCACTCGTCGACGTCCCGAGCGCGCAGCGCCCAGGCGCAGTGCTCGTCATTCCCGGTGATCCAGAGTCGAGCTATCTGGTTCGGAAGCTCGAAGGACGCGACATCAACGGCCTGCGCATGCCTCGCAACGGGCCTCCATACCTGACCGACGGACAAATAACCGTCATTCGCCGCTGGATCGAAATCGGCGCGCCCAGAGACTAGGCCCAATGAGGAACGTGACACTCGCCGTAACCGCGCTGGCCACCGTGCTCGCGCTGACCGCCGCGCCGGCTGCCGCGCAGCCGCCGGCCGACCCGGCGGCCGCCGCACCGGCGCCGGACCAGGCCGTCGACAAGCCGGTCAACGACCGCGCAGTCGATGCCTCGCAACCGGACTTCACGCTGATCGCGCTGCCGACGACGCTGCGGATTCCGCGGTTCGGCAGCTCGTTCCGGGTCACCCACCGATTCACCCGGCCGCTCGGCCAGGGAGACTTCGGCGATTTGTTGTCGGACGGGCTCGGCATCGACAGCGGCGCACAGATCGGTCTCGAGTACCGCTTCGGGATCTTCGCCGGCACGCAGGTCGGCGTGCACCGCACGAGCGATCGGACGATCCAGTTCTTCGTCCAGCAGAACGTGCTGCGGCAGGGACACGGATCGCCGGTCGGCGTCGACGCGATCGCGGCTGACGAAGGCACCAACAACTTCCACGACAGCTACTCGCCGTCCATCGGCGCGGTGATCTCGCGCGAGTTAGGCCGGCATGGTGCGGTTTACGCCCAGCCGATCTGGGTCAACAACACCAACAGCCTGCCGAGCGAGCTGGTCGACGACAACAGCACGTTCATCATCGGCTTCGGCGCGCGGCTCCGGATCCGGCCGACGGTCTACGTGGTCGCGGAGGCGGCACCGCGATTCGGCTTCGGCCCCGACGTCGCGCATATGAGCTTCGCGATCGAGAAGCGGGCCGGCGGCCACAGTTTCCAATTGAACTTCTCGAACGGCTTCGGAACGACGCTGGCGCAGGTCGCCCGAGGCGGGATCAGCAACGACAACTGGTATTTTGGTTTCAACATCTCGCGAAAGTTCTTCTGAGCGGGCGCCAGCGCTCAGCGATCAGGGGTTGACATGTCCGTGTACTTGAAAACGCTACTGACCGCGGCCACGGCGGCCGCACTCGTCTCGTGCGGCGGCGGATCCAGCTCGCCGACCGGATCGACGCAGGTCATCTCGCCGTCTACCGGCGCCACGGGGCCGAGCGGCGCGACCGTCACCATCACCGCCGCGGGGGTCAGCCCGTCGCAGGTCTCGATCACCGTCGGGCAAAGCGTCACCTTCGTCAACAACGACACGCGGCCGCACGAGATGGCCTCCGACCCGCACCCGACGCACGGCACCTGCCCCGGGATCGAAGCCGGCATCGGCACGCTGGGCGCCGGCCAGACCAAGCTGACCCAAGGCTTCTCGACGGCCGGGACGTGCGGATATCACGATCACCTCAATAGCGGCACCGCCAGCCTGCAGGGCACCATAACGATTCGATAAGACGGGAGGGGCGAGGGTCGATAGGGTTCGACGGTTCGATAGGTTCGACGGTTCGATAGGTTCGACGGTTCGATAGGTTCGAGGGGTTCGATAGGTTCCGGTTCACGGGTTCGACGGTTCGCGAGTGCTCGCCCGAAACCGCCGCGCCGCGGCCGGCTCGCCTCGAACCGACCACACTGACGCGAGACTCGTACGCACCAAGCGGGAAGCGGATTAGCGCATTCACCTCACCACCAACGATCCCGTCCACCGGCTTCCGGCCGGAGGTGGGTCGTCGTGGTCGTGGAAGCCGCAGGTGCGAATCGTATTGAGGTTGCCCGTCTCCCGGCTCTGACCGGCACCCAGCGAGCCGACGGTATTGATCTCCGGGCAGGCATCGTGCTCGGGGTGCGGGTCCGATGTCATGTTGTGCGTGCGCGTGTCGTGGTTGACGAACAGCACGCGCGTGCCGGGTGCGATGGTGAGCGACGCGGGCGTGACGCCAGTCGCGGTGATGGTGATCGTGCGCCCCTCGGCCGACCCGCCGCTGGGCGCAGACGGGGTGTCCGAACCGCCGCACGACAGGGCCAGGGCCGCCACCCCGGACAGGAACAGCGCTCGGCCCATGCCGCAGTATATTCTTGCCGCGCCGGGCCGCCGCTGCAGCTTTTCCCGCTTGCACCCGCAGTTTCGGCTTACTATGCTCGCGTGCCCTCTCTCCTTATCGTGGACGACGATCCGTCCGTGCTCGAGCCGTTGAGCCGATATCTCGCGGAGAGCGGGTTTCACGTGGCGTCGAGCCGCGTCTTCGACGAAGCCAAGCAGCACATCGCCGCCGTCCGACCGGACATCGTCATCACCGATGTCCGTCTCGGCGCCTTCAACGGCCTGCAGCTGGCCATCCTGGCGCGCGACGTCCGCCCGGACGCGCAGGTCATCGTGATTTCCGGCTTCGACGATCCGGTGTTGAAGGAAGAGGCGCGCCGCATCGGCGCGACCTACCTGGTGAAACCGGTCGGCGGGCGGGCCCTCGTAGACGTCCTGCGCGCCACGGCAGCGACCTAAACAGGATGCTGAAAAACGCATCCTGAATGGCGGATGTCAGATGGAAGATGGCAAAACCTCAGTGTTTTCACATCTGCCATTTGCCATTTCACATCAGGCCGCCCTTTTTCATCGGCCTGCTAAACCGTGACGGGGCCGCTGGGGCGCCCGTTCGGACCGCCGGATGGATCCGGCACGCCGGGACCGCGAAACTGCTGAAACGGCATGTGGCACTGGTGCTTCCGCAGGAAGTTCAGGAAGCGCTTGTAGTCGCCCGGCGCCATGTGAAACAGCTCGAGCAGATCGCGATAGCTGCCGCCAGTCCGCTGGAGACCAAGGCTCACCAGGGTCCGCAACGTGTCGCGCGTGAGATCGCGCGACATGAACGGCCCGTAGACCAACGTCCAGAACGACTGCCGCTCCTCGACCAGCTGCCGGAACAGCGTCTCGGCCGGGTTCTGCGCCGCGGCGCCAGGGGCTGGCGCCGGAGCGACGTTGTGCCTGACCTCTTGCGGCAGATCCTCCACACCGACCGCCCGGTCCGTGCCATGCCGGACCGTGAGCCGCTCGACCAGGTTCTTCAATTCGCGGACGTTGCCGGGAAAGTGGTAGCCGGCTCAGAAGCGCCCGCGCCTCGGGCGTGAACGTGAGACGCGGCGTCGCATACTCACTGGCGAAGGTGCTGACGAAGTGATCGAGGAGCGAACGGAATATCTTCGGGACGGTCGCGCAGCGGCGGCACCGTCATATGAATCACGTTGAGCCGGTAATACAGATCCTCGCGGAACGTCTTGGCGACCACCGCCTGGAGCAGGTCGCGGTTGGTGGCGGCGATGACCCGCACGTCGACGCGAGCGTTGGTGCGGGTGGTGCCGACCCGCTGGATTTCGCCGTTCTCGAGAAATCGCAGCAGCAGGCTCTGCATGCGGGCGCTGGTCTCCCCGATCTCGTCCATGAAGACAGTGCCGCGGTGGGCCATCTCGAGCACGCCCGCGCGATCGCGATAGGCGCCGGTGAAGCTGCCGCGCGAGTGGCCGAACAGCTCGCTTTCGAGCAGCGTGTCGGTGATCGCCGCGCAGTTCACCGTCACCAGCGGATACGCGGCGCGCATCCCCATCGAGTGCACCAGCCGGGACACGATCTCCTTGCCGACCCCGCTTTCGCCCGTGATCAGAACTTTCGCGTCCGAACGTGCGGCGGACTTGACATCCTCGCGCAACCGCTGCAGGGCGCTGCTTTGACCGATGAGCGGGACCGGCTCCAGTTTGTCCGCCAGAAAGACCTCTTATCCCGAACTTAGTGACCCTTAAGGATACACGCAGACCACGTTCTTGCCCCTCGCCTTGGCCTGAAATAATGCCGAATCGGCGTGCGCAATCAGGGTCTCTCGCGTGGTCGCCGGCTGGGCGCTGGCCACCCCGACACTGACCGTAACAGGGATCGGACCGCCGGCCCGCCCCCCGGACACGAAATGCTGCTCGATCTGCCGGCGAATCCGTTCCGCGATGCGGAACGCCGTTGCGGCGTTCGCGCCAGGCATCAGGATCGCGAACTCCTCCCCGCCGTAGCGCGCGCACACGTCGAAGATGCGGACCGCGCGGCGGAGGATGTCGCCCACCTCGCGCAGCACCCGGTCGCCCATCAAGTGCCCGTGCGAGTCGTTCAGCATCTTGAAGTCATCGAGATCGACCATCAGCAGCGACAGCTCGTCGAACTGCCGCCGTTGCCGCTGGATCTCCTGTTCCAGCCGCGTTTCGAAGTAGCGCCGGTTGAAGAGCGCGGTCAGGCCGTCCACCGTCGCCTGATGGGCGAGGTCGCGGGTGCGCTCGCGCAGGGCTTCGCACGTCAGCGCCAGCGAGGCGGAAGCGTTCAGCGCGGCGAGGATGTGCAGATCGTGATCGTCGAACGGCCGGCCGTCCGCTCGATCGGTGACCGCCACGACCGCCTGCACGCCGGCAGGTCCGGTCAACGGAAAGACGAGATAGGAGCTGCTCCGGTATCGCCGCCGGCGCGCATGCTCCGGCATCTCGGAGACATCCCGGACGACCACCGCCTGGCCGGTGGCGAACACGCGGCCGAGAATGCCCTCCCCGGGCGCCTGCCGCACGTGCTCGACGACGACCGCCGGATACCCGAAGGTGGCGGTGACGCCGAGCGCGTCTTCCCCGGCGATCGGCAGGGCCAACGCGCCAATCTCGGCGCCCAGCGCGCGGGCCATGTGCTCGACGATCACGGCGTGGATCTGCGCGGCGGTGGCACAGTCGAGCAGCCCGCGGGCGAACGCGTCGAGCCGGCGCTCGCGCGCGACCGCCTCGTCTGCCGCGACCGTCGCGGCGGTGAGTCGCACCATCGCCTCCGCCAGCTCCGCAAGAAGCGTCGGCACCAGCGAGGCCCCGAGGGTCGGACCACCCGTCGTCCCGGCCGGCAGCACCAGCTCGCCCTGCGAGCTGCCCCCGCCGTCGAGCGGTAGTCGTACCGCCGTCGGCAGCAATGTGTCGGACCAGCCGTCCTCCGGTACCACCCGCCAGGAGCCGTCCGCCGGGATTCGGACATAGCATCGCTGACCGGTCAGCTCGGTCAGACGAGCGGCGACCCGCGTCCACACCTGCGCTATCACGACCTCACTCATGTCCACTGTGCGCCGCCTTTTTTCTCCCGAGCGGCGACCTTCCGTCTGGCCACGACAAGACACGGGTATCCGTGAAGAGCGGGATTTTTACTCGGAAGTAGACGGGTTTGCATGTGGCGTATACGCGGAAATTGGGCAAGGAATGTATGTTGCAGCGTCCAGGGAGCTTTCGAACAGCCGTTTCCTTCCGTGGTCTGGAGCGTCGCGCATGAATATTCGTTTCGTCTCGACCTTGACCGCCGAGGACGAGGCGCATTTCGCACCTGCCTTGCTGCGGGCCGTCGGCTCGCTCCTGGATCAGCTGCCCATCGCCTATACGGTGCGAATCGAAACGACCGGCGCGGAAGTCTTCCAGCACAGCCACCCGGCCGCCGGCGAGGCCTACGACGCGGCGCAATTCGACGCCACCCCCATCACCGCCCACGCTCTCACCAAACCCTGACCTGGTCGACGCTCGCAACGCCGCTCCGGGAGCGCGGGTTCTGGTCCGCGCGGCCCCTTCGTCCCCGCTGCGGTTGACTTCCTGACACGCCTCGGACGACGGGGCGCGAATTCCTTAGGAAATAAACACCCCGTCCGGGCACCGGCCTTGCTTTTGCCGACAGCACCCGTGCACACCCGTTACGAGCCACCAGCCCCCGACGCCTACGCGTCCGGCGAGGCCGCCCTCTCAGAGACCGCCAATCTCGAAGCGCTCACGCAACCGGTCGACTTCGGCATGAGCGAGCGGCGTCGCGCCGCCCTGTGGCTGGCCCTGCTTCTGACGGCCGCCTTCGGCGCTCCAGGTGTTCGCCGGCGCGTATCGGACGGAAACCGGCAACTACTCCGACGAGTCCGCGCACTTCATGAACGCGCTGCTGCTGCGCGACTACGTCACGCACGCGTTCGGGCAGGCCCCATTCGCGTTCGCTGAGCAGTATTACCTGAGTTACCCGAAGATCGCGCCGCTGATGTGGCCGCCGTTCTTCCACACGCTCCTCGGGGTGTTTCTGCTGCCCGGCTGGCCGCCGCACCAGGCCGCCCTCGTCTTCCTGGCCATCGCCGCGGCCCTGACCGCCTATCGCCTGTCACGCTTCGTCCGGCTGTACAGCTCGCGCCCGGTCGCTATCTCGCTCGCCGCCCTCTTTCTCCTGAGCCCGATCATCGTCGACCTGAGCACCGCGGTGATGGTCGATCATCGTCCTCATCGGCCTCGCGCTCGAAGCCACCTGGTGGCTGGCCCGCTATTACGTGTCGGGCGAGCACCGGCACGTCCTGTTGTTCGGACTCTTCGCCACCTGTTGCTGCCTGACGAAAGGCAACGGCCTGGCGATCACCCTCGTCCCGGTCCTGCTGATGCTCGCGACCGGCCGCGCCCACCTGCTGCGCACCCGCGGCCTCTATACCGCAGCGGCCATGGTGGCGGTCGTCGCCGGCCCGTTCGCCTATATCAGTTATCGGCTGTGCGACAGCATGGGTGACTTCACCGGCACGGGCGCCACCCATACGTTGAGCCGTGGACTCGGTTTCGGGGCGTTCCTGTTCCACGAGCTCACGCCGGTGCCGTTCGCGCTCGCTCTGCTCGGCGCCGTGGTCGCGGTCCGCCGGGCCTGGACGTGGCCGCCCGCCCTGCGCACGATTGCGCCCGGCCGCGCTGGTCGCACTCGCCACGGCTGGAGTCCTGTTCCACACGCTTCTGCCACTCGAGTACTACTCGGGCCGCTACGTCGCGATGGCCGTCGCGCCGCTCTTCGCTCTCGTGCCGCTCGGGCATCGCCGTCCTGATCGACATTGCCGGCTACCCGGTGCTGGACCGTCGGGCGACCACCGCTGTCCTGCTCGTCGCCGTCCTGAGCGTCGTCCTCATGCGTCCCGCCGTTGCCGCGCGACGCCCGCTCGGCTTTGCGCAGATCGTGGACGGCATCGGCGTTGCGGGCCTTGCGGGTCAGCGGCTCCTGGTGATCAGCGACGAAAACGGCGAGGGCGCGATGGTCACCGAGACCGCGATCCGCCAGCCCCAGCCCGCGCCGACCGTCGTGCGCGGGTCGAAGCTGCTGGCCGACGGCGACTGGATGAACAACAACTTCCAGACGCTGTTCGGCTCGACGGCCGAAACCCTCAAGCAGCTCGAAGACCTCCACATCGACTTCCTGGTGTTCGACCGCAGCCCGGAAGCGCGGGAACATGGCGTACTGGTCGCACGTCCAGGCGGTGATCGATCAGGCCGGCGACCGGCTGGTTCCGGTCAGATCGACGCGGGTCGATGCGGTCGCCGGACCGACCCGCCCGATTACGGTCTATCGCGTCACCCATCACAGCCCCGGGCCCCCCGGCGAAGCTGCGTCTCAATCTGCGCTACTCGATCGGCAAGATCCTGGAAAAATAGGGCCTGCTACACTCATCCATGATGTCTGGACGGATCCTGGCCGCAGGGCTCGCCTTGCTGCTCCTGCCCCTGTGCGCTCTCGACGCACAGGCGCAGACGGGCGCGAACGTGCTCGTCGTGTACAACGACGCCGTGCCCGGCTCGGCACGGATCGCCGAACGATACGCGGAGCGCCGCGAGGTCCCGGCCGAACAGCGCCTGCGGGTCACGACCGTGACCACCGACGAGATCACGCGGCCCGATTTCGAGCGCCAGATCCAGGCCCCGATCGCCGATTGGCTGCAGCGCCACCAGGCCCAGGATCGGATCCTCTACATCGTCCTCACCAAGGGGATGCCGCTGCGGATCGCCGGCACGATCGGCCGGAGCGGGACGATCGCGAGCGTCGACTCGGAGCTGACCCTTCTCTATCGCCGGATGACGGGCGCGTTCGTGCTGCCGACGGGATCGGTCGAGAATCCGTATTTCCCAGCCAGCGGCACCGCCGAAGGCGCACCCCGATTCAGCCACGCGCTCGGCGATATCTATCTCGTCACACGCCTCGACGGCTTCACCGTCGAGGATGCCCTGGGTCTGATCGATCGGGCGACGGCGCCGGCCAAGGACGGACGGATCCTGCTGGATCAGCGCGCCGGACTCGGCGACGTCCCGAACGGCTGGCTCGCCGCGGCGGCGAAGGCGCTGGAAGCGGCCGGCTTTGGCGATCGCGTGACACTCGAGAGCACCAGCCGCGTCCTCGATCACCAGGATGGCGTCCTCGGCTACTACTCGTGGGGCTCGAACGATCCCGCGCAGACCGCGCCGGCGCCCCGATCTGACGTTCGTGCCGGGGGCGATCGCCGGCATGTTCCTGAGCAGCGACGCCCGCACCTTTCGTCGAGCCGCCGGCCTCATGGAAACCCGGGAGCTTCCAGGGTTCCGGGATGTTTTTCGCCGGCTCGCCGCAGTCACTCACCGGCGACTTGATCCGCGCCGGGCGTGACCGGCGTATCCGGGCAGGTGGCCGAGCCGTACCTCGATAGCTCGGTCCGGCCTGACATCCTCTTCCCCGCCTACCTCTCCGGACTGAACCTCGCCGAGGCGTTCTATCTGGCGATGCCGGCCCTCAGCTGGCAGACGGTGGTGATCGGGGATCCGCTCTGCGCGCCGTTTGCTCGGCCGGCGCTGTCGACCGACCGACCTCGATCCGCCGATCGATCCCGACACCGAGCTCCCGGCGCGCTTCTCTGCCCGGCGCATCGCCGCGAGCGACGTCAAGACCAGCAACCCTGCCGCGCGCGTGAAGGTGGTCCTGGCGCTGGCCCGCCAGTCGCGGGGCGACGCCACTGGAGCGCGCGACGCCTTCGAACAGGCACTCGCCCTCGACGACAGCCTGTCGGACGCGCGACGGCTGCTCGCGACCACCTACGAGCAACTCGGCGAGTACGACAAGGCGGATGCGGCGTATCGGACGCTGCTCAGCCACAACCAGAACGACACGGTCGCGCTGAACAACCTCGCCTACAGTCTGGCGGTCCGCCACCACAAGCCGGAGGAGGCGCTGCCGCTCGCGGAGCGCGCGGATCTGCTGTCGCCGCGGAGCGCGGTGATCTACGACACGCTCGGCTACATCAAGCACCTGCTCGGCGATCACGTCGAGGCCGCGCGGCTGCTCACGCTCGCGGCTCAGAACCTGCCCACTAACGTCGACGTCCAGCTGCACGCCGCCGTTGCGCTGGCCGCGGCCGGCCGGCTGGACGATGCCGCGAAGATGCTGAAGGCGGCGACTGCGCTCGATCCGAAGGTCACCGAGCGGCCGGAGTACCGGGAAGCGCAGGCGAAGGTGCGGCGGTGAGCCGCTGATCAGAACGCCACGACG
>CAWFMC010000007.1:0-377091 GCA_963816725.1 uncultured Acidobacteriota bacterium
GGTGGACCTGACCGGGATCGAACCGGTGACCTCCTGAATGCCATTCAGGCGCGCTCCCAGCTGCGCCACAGGCCCACACTCAGGCGGAAGAACGATGATTGTAACACGCGCGCACGCCGCGACGGCTGAGATCAGGCCACCCAACGCGGCGCCAGCAGCGGGCATCCACGGGCGATTTCTGGCGTCGTGAAGTCGAACCGCGTGACTGCACGCACGGCCCCTACCCGGGGTCGACGGCTACTCAGGCAGCGGCACGCCAAACACACGGTGGTACGTCTCCGGATCATCGATGTCAACGAGGACGTTCGCGTCCGGCACCTCCACTTGAACGGTTTCGGCGGCATGAGCGCGGACGACCGCACGCGCGCCAAGCGCGCGGTCGGCGCGGCGCAGTTCCCCGAAAAGCGATGCCGCGAACAGGACGGGATGCCCGTTCCGGCCTTGATACGTCGTCCGGGCGACGGCTGGTGCCTTGCGCTCGAACGCGGCAAGTAGCGCCGCCACGGTGGCGGCGGTGATGAGCGGCTGATCCACGGGAACGACCAGCAGCCCCCGCACGCCAGGGTGATCGACGACGTCGACGGCGGCGACGATCGAGGAGATCTGCCCCTCATCCGCGTGGTGGTTGTCGACGAAGCGCACGCCTCCGGCGAGCGTCGCGACTTCCGCCTGCAGCGCGTGATCGTCGGGCCTCCCGACCACGAGGACATCGGCGATCCCGCCGTCCTGAACGGTGGCGGCCAGCGTCCGCACAAAACTGGCGCCGCCCGGTCCAACCGGCAGCAGGGCTTTCGGTCGCCGCATCCGTCGCGACCAGCCCGAGGCGAGGATTGCCCCGGCAATCAAGAGCCGGTCGCGTGCCGAGTGGGTCATCTGTATACATTCGAGGCCGCGGGCTCGCCGGCGGCGACTCGCCGTCGTCGACGCGCGGGTGGCCGTCCGCCGGCCGGCAGCGAGCTATACTCTACTCGCCGGCAGCCGTTGCCCGGGCTACTCCGAGCCGGTTCCCATGTCTTCATCTCGCGGAGACAAACCGATGCGTGAACGATCACCGCTGTTCGGCCGGCTTCGTCTGATGCTCGCACAGCTGCTACGGCTGGAGGACGACCTTCCGCCGGGAGGGCCGGCCGATCCGTACGCCCGCGTACGAGTGCCGCGCCCCGGCGGGCTGCCGGGCCTTCTCACCTCCGTCGCACTCGCCGAGCCTGACGATGAACCCGAGTTGGTGACGGCGGTCGGCGCTTCTGCGCGCCGGTAAGAGGGTGTATACACCGCCCCGGACTTCTTGACTTCACCGATCGAACTGCCTACACTTGGCCCCGTTTTCAAGCTCAGCGTGCGATTAGGGTGTGAAATCGCGCGCAGGGCGCGGAAGACTCGGTAGGTCGTCGGCGTTCCTGCTGTCGCGGGCCGCGTCCTCCCGGCCCTCTTCTTCGCGCCGGCTTGTCTGCCTCCGGGATGATCCCGGGGGAACCGTTCATCGGAGGACACGGGTATGCCAACCGGGACGATCGCTCGCCTGTTGATCGACAAGGGTTTCGGGTTTATCCGAGACGAGAGCGGGATCGAGCATTTCTTCCACCGCAGCTCGGTGCGCGGCGCGGTATTCGAGCTGCTGCGGGAAGGTCAGCGCGTGGAGTTCGCGCCGGAGGATTCCGGCAAGGGTCCGCGTGCCGGGGAAGTGCGGCTCATCGAGGGCTGACCGCCGTCGCATTCGGCGGGGCGCCGTCGCCCCGCCTCCCCTCGCTATCCCCGATCCGCACGACCCCGCGCCGATCCTACAATTCCTCATGGAAGCGAACAGGGCCCGGTGGCCTTCCCGGTCTTCAAAACCGGTCGCTGCCCGCGTGATCGCGAGCGGGCTGGGTTCGACTCCCAGGCGCTTCCGCCAATTCTGTCAATGAGGATCTGAACCTGACCGGTCACAGCTGTCGGTTCATGCGGTTCATGCGGTTCATGAACGTTCGTGACGCGCGAGTTCAAGGCTCAAGGTCAGGGTTCAAAGTTCAAGCGAGGACGAACCGTGAACCGAACGCTGAACCCTGGAACCCAACCTCATGAACCAATGAACCCCATGAACCTCATGAACCCGCGATCACGCGCAGCACGGCATCAGTGTCGCTGAGGTCCTCGAAGACGATCTCGGCGCCGCTGGCGCGGAGTTGATCGACGGTGAACGTGCCGGTGGCGACGGCGATGGGAACGGCACCGACCGCCCGGGCGCAGGCGACGTCGTGCGGCGTGTCGCCGATCACGAAGATCGACTCGGGCGGTATCGCCTCCAGCCCGCACCCCTTGGCCCGCTCGAGCGCGAACGGCACCAGCGCATTCCGATCCGCGGCATCGTCGCCAAACGCGCCGCACCGGAAGTAGCGCCACAGATCGAAGTGCGCGAGCTTGATGCGGGCGCTCCGCTCGAAGTTGCCCGTGAGCAGGGCGAGAAAGACGTCGGGCCGCGCTGCGAGTGTGTCGAGCAGTGGCCGGATCCCCGGCATCACTGCCTTCACGCCTTCGCCGGGCTCGGCGATCGCCTCCTCCAGGTGCCCGACGTACGCGTCCCGCAGCCGCGCGAACAGGTCATCGTCCAACGCGTGACCAATGGCCCCGAGTGCGTCATGCAGAATGATCCAGTCGGTCCGACCGGCGACGGGAATGCCGTCGAGCGCCCCGACATGGCCGATCACCTCCTCGCAGGCGCGGTTCATCGCGCGGATCCCGGCGCGGCCGGTGAGGACGAGCGTGCCATCGATATCAAAGAGTACGAGCTTGGTCATGGTCTCAGGCGATCTACAATCGCCGGCAGGAGGGATTGATGCATTATCGGAACGTCCTGCTGGCGGCGACCGCGATCGCCTTGTCCGGCGCCGCGGCGCTCACCGCGCAGACGGCAGGGATGAAAGCGCACGCGGACATCAAAGGTGACGGCATCACCGGCACGCTGACGCTTACCGAACGCCAGCAAGGCGGCGGCACGGTGGTCGAGTTCACGCTCGACGCGAAAGGCCTGAAGCCGGGGAAACACGGCGTGCACCTGCACGCGGTCGGCAAATGCGAGCCGGATTTCACTGCCGCCGGCGGGCACTTCGATCCCGGTCCGGCCGGCA
Source organism: uncultured Acidobacteriota bacterium (assembly GCA_963816725.1). Classification (GTDB taxonomy): domain Bacteria; phylum Acidobacteriota; class Vicinamibacteria; order Vicinamibacterales; family 2-12-FULL-66-21; genus CAVSUB01. The sequence continues at coordinate 3,105 of CAWFMC010000007.1, forward strand.
ACATGGATCCGGATGCCAACCATCCCTTCCACATGGGCGACATCCCCAACCTGCAGGTCGGCGCCGATGGCACCGGTAAGCTGACCGGTGTGACGACCCGCGTGACGCTGTCGCCGGGACCGCTGTCGCTGTTCGACGCGGATGGCTCCGCGGTGATCATCCACGGCAACGAGGACCAGGGTATTACCGGCGAGCCCAAGTCGGGCGTGAGCGGCGGCCCGAGGGTCGCCTGCGGCGTGATCACCAAGTAGCAGGATCAGGAGAACCAGCCCCGGCGCACCGGCGTCAACCCGCCGGTCGCCGGGTTCCACTTGAGCGCGCGGTGCGCCACCTGCTGCGCGAACGCCTGGTCCTGAGTCAACACCAGCATCGCCTGCCGGCGCGCCTCGGCGACCGCGACGACATCCGCCGCATAAGCGCGAACCGCCGGGTCCGGCAGGTCCGCGGTCGGATGCTCGAGGACCAGCAACGCCGGCCCGAGCGCGATCGCCCGCGCCAGATGCGCCCGGGCCCGCTGCTCGGGTGAGATCTCTCCGGCCAGCTGCCGCAACGTGGCAGCTTGTCCCGCGCCGCCCTCACCGAGCCCGCACGCCGCCGCCAACGCCGCCACGCGCCGCGCTGTCTCCGGTTCCACGGGATCGATCTGAAGCGTGAACGGCATGGCCAGATTCTGCTCCAGCGTCGCCGCCTCGAGCAGCACCGCGCGCGGGCTGACGATCCCGAAGCGATCGAGGGACGCCAGCCAGTCGTCGCCGTCGGAGATGGCGGCATTGTCGCGCCCGAGCACGCGAACGACTCCCCGATCCGCGACGCTGGCCCCGGTGACCAGGTTGACCAGCACTTCGGCTGCCGCCGCGTCCACGCCGAGCACCGCGACGCGCTCCCCCGCCGCGATCGTGAGCGACTGCAGACGGAGCGGCCGCAGCCCCTGGTAGCGCTTCTCTATGCCCTCGAGCTCGAGGACCGGTGTGGCCGGTGTGGTCATGAATCGATCAACGAGGGCGAGCGGTGAGGCCGGCGCGCGATTCGAGATCCTCGAACGCGTGGCGCGGCAGCGTGACGCTGCCGAACCCCGACGCGTGATGGGAGTGATCGGCGTGGAAATCCGAGCCTCCGGACATGCCCAGCCCGAGGCGGCGCGCGATCGCTTCGTAATGTGCGGTCGCCTCCGCGTCGTGGTCGCTGTGCCACACCTCGATCGCCGTCAACCCATCCGCCACGAAGCCGGGGATCGCATCGTCCAGCCGCATCAGCCCGGGATGTGCAAGCGACGCGACGCCGCCGGCGGCGCGGACGATCGCCGCCACCTCGCCGACCGACGCACCGCGGCGGGGCACGAATGCCGGGCGGCCCTCGGCGATGAAGCGATCGAACGCGTCGCCGCGATCCGCCGCGTGTCCGGCCGCGACGAGCGCATCGGCGACGTGCGGCCGTCCGATGGCGCGGCCGCTGCCGGGCGCCACGCTGCCCAGCAGCCGTTCACCGTCGAGCGGCATGCCGAGCTCCGCCAGCCGCGCGATCATCGTCTCGACGCGGCGGCGCCGGTCTTCGCGCTGAGCATCGAGGAACGACGACGAAGGGCGCGTGATCGGGATCGATGAAGTAGCCGAGGACGTGGACGTCACGCCCGCGTTCGACCGCGGTGATCTCGATCCCGGGGACGAGTCGCACACCGTGCTGCGTGGCGGCAGCGGTCGCCTCGGCCAGGCCGGCGGTGGTGTCGTGGTCGGTGACGCTGATGATCGTGAGCCCGAGGCCGGCGGCCCGCGCCACCAGCGCCTCCGGCGCCAGTCGGCCGTCGGACGCGGTCGTATGGAGGTGGAGATCGATCACGAGGTCAGGTCGTGGCGTGGGCGCGGGGCTTCGCCTTGTGCTTCCGGCCGCCCTTGCGCTGACGCTCGACGAGCGATCGGTACTCGCGAATCAGCAGGTCGAGATGCTGCCGTTCCTCGTCGGCGAACTCGAGGAAGATCTTCTTGCCCTCCGAGTCCTCGAAGCGCTCGCCGTAGCGCTTGAAGAAACGGTGCGAGCCACGCTCGCAGCGGATCCCGATCATCAGGGCCTTCAGGTCGTCGACGCCCTTGGCGAGCTGATCGGCGCCGGCCGCGAACAAGCCATTCGCCGCCCCCTTGAAAAAGAGGAAGGTCGGACGGGACTCGAGCTGCGGGTCCTCGCGCAGGAGCTCGCCGTAGCGCGCTTCGAGCGTTCCCAGATGCTCCTTCTCCTCCTCCGCCAGCTTCTCGAACACGCGCCGGCCCCGGGCATCGCGCGTGACACTGGCGGCTCGCGAGTAGAAGTCCAGGCCGCTGCGCTCGGTCGCGATCGCGATGCGCAGCGCATCACGCGCGAACAGCAGTTCCGGCACCCCTTCGTCGGTGACCTGCGGGCGTCCGGTCTGGCAGGCCTCGCACGTCCCGTGGATCTGCAGCACGCTCTGACGCGGCGCGAAGCCGCGCGCCGCCGCCACCTCCTCGACCAGCGCCTCGATGTCGGAGCTGAGGAACTCGAAGGAGCGGTTGCACTCTTTGCAGATCAGATGGAAATGACGGGGATGACGATATGAATGCTCGAACCGGAACCGGCCCTCGCCGAAATCGACCTTGCGGGCGATCCCGGCCTCGACCATCCACTGGAGGGTCCGGTAAACGGTAGCCCGGCTGATCCGCTGATCTTCACGGCGAATCAGCTCGACGAGCTCGTCGGCTGTGAGGTGACCTTCCTGCCGGAGAAAGACGTTGACGATGAGGTCGCGCTTGCTGGAGCGCTTGCTGCCTGCAGGCCGCAGGCTGTCTACGTAGGCAGAGGAGGAATCCATCCGGGAAGCTGCGCCCGTCGCACGGGGCGACGGGCGCGCTGGCCTGTTACACCGTGAACGACGAACCGCAGCCGCAGGTCGACTTCGCGTTCGGATTCTTGATCGTGAAGCCGCCGCCGGTGATGTTGTCGACGAAGTCCACTTCGGCGCCGGACAGGTAGCGGGCGCTGATCGGATCGACCATCAGCTTGACGCCGTTCACCTCGATGACCGAGTCGGTGGACGCGTCGCCCTCGCCCTCGTCGATCATCAGGCCGTACTGGAAGCCGGAGCAGCCGCCACCCTGCACGAACACACGCAGGCCGGCGTCAGGCTTGTTCTCTTCCACCAGCAACTCGGAGATCTTGGAGGCCGCAGCCACAGTCACATTGATCATTAGTCGTTCTCCTAGGGACCCTGAACCCTAATTATACTGGCCAGGTACCTCCGGCGGCAAACCGGTCGGCAGGCTCGACCCGGAGCCGCCCGGACCGCCACGTCATTGGACGCGTGCCGGGGGCGGCTTGTCTCCGCCGCACGCGCGCGCACATACTTCGGACCAATCATGTCTACCCGTTACCAGCCCGCGCTCAACCTGGTCGACCGATTCCTGCAGGATCGCCTCGTGTCGCGCATCTGGGCCCGCGAAATCGGCGCCTGGGGCGCCGCCCCCGGCAGTGCCGACGCCAAATCGATCGCCTCCCGCCTGGGCTGGCTCGACACGGGAGATACCATGCGGCCGCATCTCGAGCGGCTCGCCGCGCTCGGCCGAGCGGCCCGGGACGAGCAGATCGAGGCCGTCTACCTCCTCGGCATGGGCGGCAGCAGCCTGTGCGCCGAGGTGCTGCGCAGCGTGCTCGGGGTCGCGGAGGGCTCACCCCAGCTTTACGTCCTCGACACCACCGACGAGGCGACGATCACGACCGTCGCGGCGCGGATGCAGCCCGCCCGGACGTGGTTCCTGGTGTCCAGCAAAAGCGGCGGGACGGTCGAGGTCGCCTCGATGGAGCGCTTCTTCTGGTCCAAGGTCCAGCCCGTCCTCGGCGAGCATACCGGCCGCCAGTTCATCGCCATCACGGATCCGGGCACCGGGTTGAACACGCTCGCCACTTCGCGCGGCTACCGCGAGATCTTCGTGAACCCGCCCGACATCGGCGGCCGTTTCTCGGCGTTGTCGCTCTTCGGCCTGGTCCCGACGTCCCTTATTGGCCGCTCGGCCGAAGCTCTCCTCCATGCCGGCGAGACGATCGCGGACGGCTGCCGCCAGGAAAATGCGATCAACCCCGGGCTGCAACTCGGCGCGTTCATCGGCGCGACCGCGAGCAACGGACGGGACAAGCTGACCGTCCTTCTCCCGCCGTCACTGACTTCGCTGGGGTTGTGGATCGAGCAGCTGATCGCCGAGAGCACCGGCAAGCACGACAAGGGCGCGCTGCCGGTCGTCGACGAGCCGATCGGCCGGCCGGATCAGTACGGCGCGGATCGGGCGTTCGTCGTGATCGGCACGGATCGCGACGAAGTGGACGGGCACGCGGTCGCCGCCCTCGAATCCGCTGGTCATCCGGTGATGCGGATCAGCACGCGGCTGGACGCGATTGGGGCCGAGTTCTTCCGCTGGGAGTTCGCCACCGCGGTCGCCGGCGCGGCGCTCGGGATCAACCCGTTCGACGAGCCGAACGTCTCCGAGGCCAAAGAGAAGACCAAGGCGCTCCTCGGCACGCTCGACGCGTCGGGCCATCTCGCCGGCCACGCCCCGACCGCCTCGTCCGACCGTGTGGACGTGTTCAGCGGGCGTTTCACCGGCAGATCCCCCGCGGATGTGGTCCGCGCGGCGCTGGCAACGCTTGCTCCGCCGGACTACGTTGCGTTCCTCTCGTACCTGCCGCCCGGGAGCGCCGTGGCCCAGGCGGTCGCCGAGATTCGCGCCGGCATCCGCGAGCACTTCCACGTCGCCAGCACGTTCGGAGTCGGGCCCCGTTACCTGCACTCCACCGGCCAGTATCACAAGGGTGGACCGAACACCGCACTCGCCTTCGTCTTGACGGCGGACGATGAGACGGAGACGACGATTCCGGAGGCGGGCTACTCGTTTTCGACGCTGAAGCGTGCCCAGGCGCTCGGCGACACGGAGACGCTCGAGGCGCACGACCGGCGGACGGTCCGGATCCACGTCAAGGATGCGGCGCACGCGCCGGCCGCGCTCGAGCAGCTGTTCGCTGACGCCCTTCGCTGACCTCGCGATCAGCCGCGCAGCGTTTCGAGCACCCGGCCCGAGTCTGCCTCGACGTCTTTGTGCAGGCTGTTGCCGTGGGAATCCATGGTGACGATCGCCGGGAAGTCGCGGACCTCGAGGTGCCACATCGCTTCCGGCGTGCCGAACTCGAGCAAGGAGACGCCGGAGACGCGCTCGATGCAGCGGGCATAGAACTGGGCTGCGCCGCCGACCGCATTGAGGTAGACGGCGCCTGACTTCGCCAGCCCGGCGAGCGTCTTCGCGCCCATCCCGCCCTTGCCCATCACCGCCCGCACGCCGTAGCGCTCGATGATGTCGGCCTGATACGGCTCCTCCCGGATGCTGGTGGTCGGGCCCGCGGCGGTCACCCGCCAGCCGCCCGACTCGTTGGCATCCTTCACGACCACCGGTCCGCAGTGGTAGAGCACCGATCCGTGCAGATCCACCGGCGGCTCGTGCTTCATGAGGTGCGCGTGCACGGCATCCCGCCCGGTGACCATGCGTCCCGAAATCAGCACCACGTCGCCGACTTTCAGGGCGCGAATGTCCGCCTCGCTGATCGGCGCCTGCAATGCGATCTCCCGGCCGGTGCGCGGGAACCCTTGCGCCACCGCTTCGGGAGACAGCATGGGAATCGACGCCGTCGTATCGTCGCGATAGAGCCACTTGGTGATCGCGCCGCTGGTCGCGTCCAGATGGACGCCCAGACGGCGGAACGCCCAGCAGTCGTAGGCCACCGACACGAAGAAGCTCGCCGGCAATCGGTTCAACGCGCCGATCTTGCAGCCGATGAGCGATGTCTGGCCACCGAAGCCCATCGGCCCCACCGTGAGCTGGTTCGCCTGCTCCATCACTGCAGCTTCGATCCGCGCCAGCCGCTCATCCGGATTCACATCGTCGAGCGTGCGGAACAGCTGCTCCTTGGCGTGCAGGTAACCGGAGGTCCGATCGCCGCCGATGCAGACGCCGACCGCGCCCGGGCTGCAGCCTTTGCCCTGCGCCTTCCACACCGCGTGCAGGATGCACTTGCGAACGCCTTCCAGCGATCGATCCGCGCGGCCGAGATGATCGAGCTCGGTTGGCAGGGCGTACTGCGCGTTCGTGTTCTCGCACCCGCCGCCTTTGAGGATCAGCTTGACCTCGATGTCGTCACCTTCCCACTGATCGAAGTGGATGATCGGGGTGCCGGGGCCGAGGTTGTCGCCCGAGTTCTCGCCGGTGATCGAGTCCACCGAGTTCGGACGCAGCTTGCCGCGCCTGGTCGCCTCGGCGACGGCGGCGCGAATCTGCTGGCGCAACTCGATCTGGTTGGTGCCAACCGGGACCTTGACCTCGAAGGTCGGCATCCCCGTGTCCTGGCAGATCGGCCCTTCGCACGATGCCGCCTGATCGATGTTCTGGGCGATGATCGTCAGCGCCTGGCCACCCCGGGTTCGCGCCGGCTCGGCGGCGACCGCCACGCTCATGGCGGCCCGGACGTCCGGCGGCAGATCGGTGGAGGTTCGGGTGATCAGTTCGACCATGCTGTCGAGAAATTCCGGGAGCATCCGAGCAGTATAATTGACCGCCCGATGCGCCTGCGGCGCTCAGCGATCATGCCCACCCGGACCTCTGCTCCCACTCGTGCCGGCCGCGGTTTTCGCCTCGAACGCGACCCGCTCGGCGACGTCCGGGTGCCCGCCGCGGCGTACTACGGCGTCCAGACCCAGCGGGCCGTGGAGAACTTCGCGATCAGCGGCCTGACCGCGCCCCCGGAGCTCGTTACCGCCACCATTCTGATCAAGAAAGCCGCAGCCCTCGCCAACCGCGAGTTGGGTCGCCTCCCCGCGGCGATCGGAGACGCCATCGTGTCGGCCGCCGACGAGATCCTCGCCGGACAGTTGCGAGACCAGTTCGTCGTTGATGTGTATCAGGCCGGCGCCGGCACGTCGCACAACATGAACGCCAACGAGGTGCTGGCCAACCGCGCGTCCGAGATCCTCGGCGGCAGGCGCGGCGAGTACACGCGCGTCCACCCGAACGATCACGTCAACATGGGCCAGTCGACGAACGACGTCTATCCGACGGCGACGCGGCTGGCGCTGCTGTTGATGCTGCCGGAGCTGCTGGGCAGCGCGCGCGGCTTGGCCGCTGGCCTGGCGGCGAAGAGCGCGGAGTTCACCGCGGTCCTCAAGACCGGACGCACGCACCTGCAGGACGCTGTGCCGATCACCGCTGGCCAGGAGCTGGGCGGCTTCGCGGCCAACGTGGCGCACGCCGCGGACGATGTCGAGCGAGCGTGGGAAGGGTTGCGCGAGTTGAACCTCGGCGCCTCGGCGGTCGGCACGGGGCTGAACGCCGGCATCGACTACACGCTCGCGGCGATCGGCCACCTCGCCGAGCTGACCGCGCTGCCGCTGCGTCCGGCGGCGGATCGCTTCCGCGTCACCCAGAGCATGGGCGACGTGCTGGCCTGCTCGGGCGCGCTGCGCCGCCTGGCCGTGGAAGTGGGCAAAGTCGCGTCGGACCTGCGCCTCCTGAGCATGGGCCCGCGCGCCGGGATCGCGGAGATCCAGCTGCCCGCCGTGCAACCGGGCTCGTCGATCATGCCGGGCAAAGTGAACCCGTCGGTCCTCGAGATGGTGAATCAGGTCTGCTATCAGGTCTACGGCTGTGACGCCGCGATCCTGGCGGCGGCGGACGCCGGACAGCTCGAGCTGAACGTGATGATGCCGGTGATCGCGTGGAACGCGCTGCACGCGACGCGCATCCTGCGCGAGGCCATGCGCGTGATGCAGGACCGCGCGGTCGCCGGGCTTCGCGTCGACGAGGCTCGATGCCGGGAGCTCCTCGATCGGAGCACCGCCCTGGCGACTGCGCTCAGCCCGTACATCGGCTACGCCGCGACCGCCGACATCGCCAAGACGGCCGTCGCCACCGGCCGGGCGATTCGGGATCTCGTGCGCGAGCGCGGGCTGATTCCCGGGGATCAGCTCGACGCCATTCTCTCGGCGGAAGCCATGACGTCTCCGGGCGTGCCGGGCCAGAGCGCGGCCGCCGATGTTCCGACAGCGAGGACCGATGATCACGCGGGCACTCGTGGCGCTCGTGCTGGCAGCGGCCAGCCTGCAAACCCCGTCAAGCGGGGGGGACGCGCCACAACACGGGCGGTTGTTCGATCCGAAGGACCTCGGCACACTGGAGGGTCCGGATCGGGACGCGTGGCAGCGGCCGGACCAGATCATGGACGCCCTCGGCATCGCCGACGGTAGTGTGGTCGCTGATATGGGGGCGGGCGGCGGATGGTTCACGGTCCGGCTCGCGCGGCGCGTCGGTCCGGGCGGCCGCGTGTACGCGGAGGACATTCAGCGCCAGATGATCGAGTCAATCGAGCGGCGCGTGAAGCGCGAAGGATTCGCGGGACGGGTGAAGACAGTCCTCGGCAGCCCGCTCGATCCGAAGCTGCCGGAACGGGCGCTCGACGCCGCGCTGTTCGTCGACGCGTTTCACGAGGTCGAGCATCCGGTGACCCTGCTCCGCAATCTCGCCACATCCCTCAAGCCGGAAGGCCGCATCGGCATCGTCGACTTCACCAGCGAGGGTGCCGGGCCCGGGCCACCGATGAACGAGCGCGTCGACCCTGAGCAAGTGATCCGCAACGCCGAGGAGGCCGGCCTGCGGCTGTTGTCGCGCGAAGATCTTCCCCGCTATCAATACATGCTGGTCTTCGGGCTGGCGAGTGCGCCGGTGGCCAGCGCGCCGCGATGATCGCGGTCCCGGAGTTCTTCCGCGATTATCAACAGCGCGTCGATCAGGAGCTGCGGCGGCTCGTCCCGCTGGAGGGAAGCCGAGTGCAGCAGTCGATGGCCTACACCGTCCACGCGCCATCGAAGCGCGTCCGCGCGGTGCTGACGCTACTCTGCGCGGAGCTGTGCGGTGGATCGGCAACGCGCGCCGTGCCCGCGGCGGCAGCGATCGAGCTCGTGCACGCCTCCTCGCTGATCCTCGACGACCTCCCGGCCATGGACAACGCGCCGCTGCGGCGAGGGAGGGCGTCGAACCACGTCGCGTTCGGCGAGGCGATCGCCATCCTGGCGGCGTTCGGGTTGCTCAACCTCGCCTACGGCGAGTTGTCGAGAGCCTATGACGCGTCCCTGTCGGGTGCGCTGTCCGCGTTGCTCAGCGAGGCGATTGGGCTGGATGGGTTGATCGGAGGCCAGGCCGAGGACCTGCTCGCGACCGATCAGGCCATCACCTTCGAGACGCTCGAACGGATCCACCGCGGCAAGACCGGCGCACTGTTCGTCGCCTCGGCATCGGCCGGGACGCTGACGGCGGGGGCGGGCAGCGATCAGCGGCAGTGGCTCGCCGCGTTCGCAAAGAATCTCGGGCTCGCGTTCCAGATCATCGACGACCTGCTCGACGTGGAGGGCAATCCGGAGGATACCGGCAAGGCGGTGCGCTCGGACGCCAGGAAGACCACGTTCGTCTCGTTCAGCGGTGTGGCCGGTGCGCGCCAACTCGCGCTCGAGCTGTGCCAGACCGCGGATCGCGCGCTGACGCCGTTCGGCACGCGAGCCGACCGCCTGCGCGCGTTGTCCGCCTTCGTGGCCGGGCGGCACGCGTGATCGACACGAAGCGGATCGCCGCCGACGCTGAAGTGGACGCGCTACGCGATCGTCTGCGGGCGCTCGGCTACCTGGATGCGGGGGTCGACCGCTTCGTCCTCGCCCCGGCGCACAGCGCGCGAGGCTCCGTGGCGATCGCGGTGCTCGCCAGCCTGCGCATCGGCGTGCTGGGCGGCCTCCTTCTCGGCCCGGCGGCGGCGATCGGCCTGGCGCTGCAGCTGCCGGCGCTGGTCACGAGCGTTCGCGACGCGGGCGTCGTGGCGATCTACATGGCCGTGCTGTTCGGGGCGGCGATCGCTCTCGCCGCACTGTTGGCCGCATCGATCGTGACGCTCATCGCCCGGCGCGCGGGCGGTTTGCTGGCCCGAAGAGGTCGGATGGTCTCGGCCATCGCCGGGGCCGCCGTCGGCCTGGCCGCACTCACGTATCTGACGCTCCTCTGGACCGCCGTTCGCGGCGCGTCGGCCGCGGGCCATCCAGTCCTCTGGGTCTCAATCGGTCTCGCGGTCGCGGTCGTGATTAGCCTGCTGCTCGGACATGCCGTCACGCTGACCGCGCTGGCGCTGATCGTGTCCGGCACCGGTACGCCGATGCGGACGCCCGGAGTCCCGGGCGCAACCTGGCGGTGGTTGCTGGGGGCGGGGCTGGCGGCGTTTGCCGCCGCAGTGGTCCTCTTCAACGCCGGAGGTGTCGGAGCACCAATCGATCGCGGGGCGCCGCCTCCTCCACTGACCGTCGTGTCGAGCGGCGCGCGCGTGCGGCTGATCGCGATCGATGGGTTCGACCCGGCGGTGTTCGCGCGACTCTCCGCGGCGGGCCAGGTGCCCGCGCTCACCGGAGCGCTCGACAGGACCGGTGCGCGGCTGGCGCTTGGTGACGGCGGCGGTCGTGGACAGGAGGATCCGGCGCGGCTCTGGACCACCATCGCGACCGGACAACCGGCCCGTGCTCACGGCGTGCAGAGCCTCGAAACGCGCCGCGTCGCCGGGCTCGGCGGCATCCTGCACGCGGGCGATGACTCGAGCGCCGCACGGCTGCTACGGGTCTCGACGGATTTGCTGCAGTTGACCCGCCCGTCGATAGCCAGCGGCACCGAACGGCAGGAGAAGACGTTCTGGGAAGTCGCCGCCGCCGCCGGTCTCCGCACCGTCGTCGTCAACTGGTGGGCGACGTGGCCGGCGGTGTCCGCCAACGGCGTCGTGCTGAGCGATCGCGCGACGCTGCGGCTCGAGCACGGCGGACCGCTCGACGCGGAGATTGCGCCCGCGTCGCTCTACCCGGCGCTCGAAGCCCGCTGGCCCGAACTGCGGGACCGGGCTGTGACGCGCGCCGCCAACGCTTTGTCCACGAGTCGCATGAGCGCGGCTGACGCCAGCGTCCTGCGCCGTTCCGCGGAGCTCGACGCGCTGAACCTCGTATTGGCGGCGGAGGTCACGAGCGGGAAGGACGACCTGACGGCCGTGTACCTGCCGGGGCTCGACATCGCTCAGCGTGCGGTGGCCAGCGACACGAGCCGGTCGGGGACGCTGGACACGTACTACGTCGCCCTTGACGCGCTCCTCACGCCGGTGGTCGAACCGGGCCCGGGTGAGGCAGTCTTCATCGTGACGACGCCAGGTCGCGCTGGTGAAGCGGCGGGCGGGCGGCTCGCAGCCCGTGGTGACGCATTCCGTGCGGGGGCCTCGGTGTCCGCCACCGACACCGACGTCGCGGCGACCGTGCTCTACGCGCTCGGTCTCCCGATCAGCCGAACACTCGCCGGCCACCCGCTCGTCAACTTGTTCACCGAGTCGTTCGCCCGGCAGTACCCGGTGCGATACGTCGCGACATACGGACCGCCACGCATCGGCGCAGCGGAGCGTACCGGCCAACCGCTCGATCAGGAGATGATCGATCGCCTGCGGAGCCTGGGATACGTGCGCTAGTCCCCTGGAACCATGATGTCTGGCACAACGTCCGGGCGGGGCATCCCGCCGGGCGGCGTTGTTCGTCGCTCACATATGCCCAATATGCTCACTCCTCTCGCCTTGCCCGGCGGGCGCCGCCGCGATGGCTCGCGTGGGAGTGGGGGGTCAATCCGGGCCGAAGGAGAGCGAGGCGGTCAGCGGCCGATGATGCGCCAGACGACTGGCAACACGGTAGCGGCGAGCGCGACTTTCATCGCATCGGCGGCAAGGAACGGGACGAGTCCCGTGCGGAGCGCCACCGAGAGGCCCGCCGGTGCGGGCTGCGCGAACCAGGCAAGCCAGGCGACCCCGCAGGCGAACACTACCGAGAGGCCGACGGCCATCGCGAGGAGCGACGTAAGATAGCGGCGATCGAAGCTGCGCTCGGCAAGCCAGCCGGCGGCGAACGCGGCGAGCGGGTAGCTGAGGAGGTATCCGCCGGTCGGTCCGAGGAGCCGGCCAAAACCCTGCGGCAGCAGCGGCGAGGCCGCGAACACCGGCAGCCCGGCCACCCCGAGCAGGAGATACAGCACCTGGCTCGACATCCCGAGACGGGATCCGAGCGCGGCGCCGCCGAGCAGGACCACCATCGGCTGGAGCGTGAAGGGCACGGGCGTGAAGGGCAGCGGGATGCTGATCTGGGCTGCGGCGGCGGTCAGGGCGGTGACGAACAACACGGCCGCAAGACGCATCGGGACCGTGAGATCCGCGCCGCCGGCCAACGTCGCGAGCAGCGTTCCGCCATTCATCCGATCAGCTCGAACCGTCATAAGCCCTGGCATCTTACTGTATGCGCACAGCACTGACAATTGCGGGCAGTGACTCCGGCGGCGGCGCCGGGATCCAGGCCGATCTCAAGACCTTCGCCGCACACGGCGTCTACGGCACGTCGGCACTCACGGCGGTGACGGCCCAGAACACGCTCGGGGTGACCGCGTGGCAGGCGCTGCCGGCCGATCTCGTGACGGCGCAGATCGAAGCCGTCGATGCCGACTTCGAGCTCGGCGCGATCAAGGTCGGGATGCTGGCCAACGCCGCGATCGTCGAGGCGGTGGCCGCGACGATCGTGGAGCTCGAGCTGGCCAACGTGGTCGTCGATCCCGTGATGATCGCCAAGGGCGGCGACCGGCTGCTCGAGATCGATGCTGTGGACGCAATCCGGCGAGAGCTACTGCCGCACACCCGGATCGTGACGCCGAACGTGCCGGAAGCCGAAGCCCTGACCGGGATGCGCATCGCGTCGGTCGACGACATGCGGGCAGCCGCGCAGCGGATCCTGAGTCTGGGGCCCCGCGTCGTACTCGTCAAGGGTGGCCACCTCGACGGCGCTGAGTCGGTTGACGTCGCAGTCACGACGGAGGGCAGCTTCGAGCTCCGCCGGCCGAGGCAGGACACGACCAGCACCCACGGCACCGGCTGCACCCTGTCCTCGTCGATCGCCGCCAACCTCGCGCTCGGCATGGATGTCCGCGCGGCGCTCGAGCGGGCCCGCGACTATCTCGATGGAGCCATCCGGAATGCGCCCGGGCTGGGCCGTGGGCACGGACCGCTGGGGCACTTCTGGCGGGTATACTGAGGTGATGCAGTCAGCCGAGCCAGCCAGCCAGGGCCCGGCGAACCGCGAGTCTCCCGAGGCCGATCGGCACGCGATCTCGTCCGACCCGCTGGATCCGGCCGCCGTTGCCGCATCCGTGTCGTCAGACGCGAAAGGCGCCCTGACGACGTTCATCGGCCTGGTGCGCGACCACAACGCCGGCCAGCGCGTGCGATGGATCGATTACGAAGCGCACGAGCCGCTCGCGCGTCGCGTGTTCGCCCGGATCGGCCGCGAGGCGCGCGACCGCTGGCCCGACGCGGATCTGGCGATTCACCATCGCACGGGCCGCGTAGCGATCGGCGAAGCCAGCGTGGTCATCGCCGCGGCGTCCGCGCACCGGGCCAATGCCTTCGCGGCGTGCCGCTTCGCGATCGAGCGGGTCAAGCAGATCGCGCCGGTCTGGAAACACGAGCACTTCGATGGTGGCGCAGTCTGGATCGAGGGAGCAACCGCGGATCCAGACGACGAGGCAGCACTGCGGACGGCGATGGAACGGGCATGCTCGTGACCGTCCGGCTGTTCGCCCGGTTGCGCGAGCTGGCCGGCCGCGCCGAGATACCCCAGGTGCTGCCTGAGAACGCCACCGTGCGGCAGGCGTGGGACGCGGTCGTGCACGAGTGTCCGTCGCTGGCCGCCTACGGCTCGTCGTTGGCGGCCGCGATCAACGCCGACTACGCCCGTTTTACCTCACCCTTGAAGGACGGGGACGAGGTCGCGTTCCTGCCGCCGGTGTCCGGCGGGTGAGACTGCGCTGTCGGCTACAGGCTCACGCCGACATCCTCCGGCGCAACGTTTTCGACTGGACAAGGGCGGATCCCGACTGACTGATCATGTTTGACAAACTCGCTTCCGAGGAAACGCGCTACGAGCAGCTGATGGCGGAGATGGCGGATCCGTCAGTGCAGAGCGACAACGCGCGCTTCCGTGAGAACTCCAAGGCGCTGGCTGAAATCCAGCCGCTGGTCGAGCACTTCCGAAAGTACAAGGAGGTTGTCGAACGGATCAGTGCCACGCAGGAGCTGCTCTCGGATCCCGACATGCGCGAGCTGGCGCAGGAGGAGATGACGGAGCTCGAGCGATCCCGGGACCAGCTTCTCGCCGAGATCAAGGTCCTGATGGTCCCTAAGGACCCGAACGACGCCAAGAACGTTGTCCTTGAAATCCGCCAGGGCACGGGTGGCGATGAGGCCGGGCTCTTTGCCGCCGACTTGTTCCGGATGTACTCACGCTATGCCGAGCGGCAGGGATGGCGGCTCGAGGTGTTGAACCTCAGCGACAACGGGGCCGGCGGGATCAAGGAAGTGATCGCCCTCATCGACGGGCAGCGCGTCTACAGCCGTCTCAAATACGAGAGCGGCGTGCATCGCGTCCAGCGCGTCCCCGCGACCGAGGCGAGCGGCCGGATCCACACCTCGACGGCGACGGTGGCGGTACTGCCGGAAGCGGAGGAAGTCGACATCCACGTCGACGCCAAGGATCTCCGCGTCGACACGTTCTGTTCCAGCGGCCCGGGCGGCCAGAGCGTCAACACGACCTACTCCGCGGTCCGGATCACGCACATCCCGACCGGCCTGGTCGTTTCGCAGCAGGACGAGAAGTCGCAGATCAAGAACCGCGCGAAGGCGATGAAGGTCCTCCGCTCGCGTCTCTACGAGATGGAGATGCGCAAGCAGCAGGAAGCGATAGCGAAGGACCGGCGCACGCAGGTCGGCACGGGTGAGCGCTCGGAGAAGATCCGCACCTACAACTTCCGCGAGAACCGGATCACCGACCACCGCATCGGCTTCACGATGCATCAGCTCACTCTCGCGCTCGACGGCGACATCGGCGAGCTGATCGATCAGGCGGCCAGCTTCTTCCAGTCGGAAAAGCTCAAGGAGCAGTGACCGCCCCGCTCCGCGAGCGGCTCCTGCGGGCCCGGGCGTCGCTCGTCCACGCCGGGTTAACTGCGGAAGACGCCGCGCTCGACACCGAGGTTCTGGCGCGTCACGTCCTCGGTTGGGACCGCGGGCAACTCCTCACCCGTATCCATCTTCCCCCTCCGGCTGACTTCGAATCGGATTTCGAGGCGCTGATCGCCCGCCGGGCGGCCCGCGAACCGGTCGCATACCTCACCGGGCATCGTGAGTTCTGGGGCCTCGACTTCGTCATTTCGCCGGCCGTGCTCATTCCACGTCCGGAGACAGAACTGATCGTGGAACGCGCGCTCGCCCTGCTCAGCGCCGAGAGGCCGGCCACGATCGTCGACGTCGGCACGGGCAGCGGCTGCATCGCCATCGCACTCGCCCACGATCGTCCATTCGCCCGAGTCGTCGCCGTCGACCGGTCAGCAGAGGCGCTCGGGGTAGCCGCCAGCAACATCACGCGCCACCAGCTCGGAGCGCGGGTTCACCCGGTTCGCGGCGATCTGCTCGACGCCATTGCCGGTCCCGTGGATCTGATCGTCTCCAATCCGCCCTATGTCGATCGCGCTGACGCGGCGGCACTCCAACCGGAAGTCACGCGCTTCGAACCGGAGGCGGCGCTCTTTGCCGGCGAGGCGGGCCTGGCGATTCTGCGAACGCTGCTCGAGACCGCCGCGGGTGCGCTTGCTCCGGGCGGCCATCTCATTGTTGAATTCGGCGCGGGTCAGGATGTGGCGCTGCGCGGGTCCGCCGAGCGACTGGGATGGTCGATCGAGATTGCCCACGACCTCGCGGGCATCCCGAGAGTCGCGGTGCTGCATCCCGCCGGACGGAGGTGAGCGTGGAGGACTGTCTCTTCTGCAAGATCGTCGATGGCCGGATTCCCGGAGCGATCGTCTACCAGGACGCGCAAGTGGTGGCGTTCAAGGACATCAATCCTCAAGCGCCCACTCACCTGCTGGTCGTGCCGCGAAAGCACATCGCCAGCCTCAACGCGCTGACCCCGGAGGACGATGAGCTGGTCGGCGCGCTGGTGAGGACCGGGGCAGCGCTGGCCCGCGAGCACGGCCATGGTGAGCGTGGCTACCGCACCGTCTTCAACACCAACGCCGATGCCGGCCAGACCGTATTCCACATCCACCTCCACGTGCTCGGCGGCCGCACGTTGACCTGGCCGCCGGGGTAGTCCCGACCTTCAGGTCGGACGATCAGCTCTCTGGTCCTCGATTGCCCTCGCGAGCAGGTATTGCCCCCGCCCCGCCTCCTGCGCCAGCAGGAAGTCGACGACGCGGTAGCCGCGGCGGAAGAGGATCTGGAAAATCTCGCGTGTGCTGAGACGCCAGTCGAGCGCCAGGGGTGGATCGACAGCGAGCATTCGATCGAAGCCGGTCGGGATCTCCACCAGGAGCCGCGGCCCATCGTGGGTCAGATCGGCGGCCCCCGGGGCCAGCCACCCGCCGTGCGTCCGCGACGGATTCACCACTGGCGCCGACAGCACCCGGCTGTCGCGGACGGTCGGCATCCCGGCGGCGTCGATCCTGCGCTCGACGTGCGGCGTTGCGATCCGCCAGGCGGCCACGAAACGATCGGTCGGCGCGCCCCGATGCAGCGGGCTGCTCGACTCGCCGTAGACGTTTTCCTCGTACTCCTCGAGGATCGCCCCCAGCCTGGCGTTGAAGTGCGCGTTGAGCGCCTGGAGCGGATCGAACGTCCACTCGATGAGGTCGAGCCCCATCGCGAGAGCCGCGTCACGCTGCGCCAGCTTCAGGCGCCGCCCCAGCCCGGCATGCCGGGCGCCGGGCAACACGGCGAGCATGTGCGACCACTGCATCGGCCGTCCGTCTTTCAGCCCGGGCGTCGAATAGACGAAGCCCTGCAACTCATCGCCCTCATCGAACGCGCCCAGCAGGATCCCTCCCCGCTTGATGGACACGATCAGCACGGCCGGCGGGACGACGTCCTCCCCGTCGGTGTAGCCCCAGACGAGGCGCTCGATCGCCGCCACGCGTCGGCAGTCGTGGAGCGTGCTCAGCGGACGGATGTGCATCCCGAACCAGTGTCCCGAGTCAGCGATTCGCTGACACATTCCGGGCGCGGCATCCCGCCTCCCGGTGTTGCTCATCGCTCGTGTATGCCCAATAAACTCGCTCTTCGCCCCTTGCGATCCGGGCGCCGCGCCCAGAATAATTTGTCCCCGAATCGCTGACTCGGGACACTAGATTAGCGGGAGCAAGTCGCGCAGGGAATGAACGACGGGGACTTCAGGCGGGCAGGCGGCAGGCCTGCCGGCACGAGAGACCAGCACGGCACGCATGCCGAGCTGCCGGGCGCCTTCGATGTCGTGCGCGAGGCTGTCGCCGACCATCACCGCTTCCGCCGCCGGGGCGCCCACCTGCCGCAGCGCCGCCTCGAAGATGCTCGGGTGCGGCTTCATGTACCCGTGATCCGCGGAGGAAACCGCGACGGTGAACAGGCCGTCGAGGGCAAAGTGGCTCTGGAACGAGGTCAGGCACCGCTGCGTGTTGGAAATCAGGCCGATCTTCAGCCCGCGCGCGTGAATCTCGCGCAGCACGTCGGGCACTTCCTCGTACATCGTGAAGTGGCCGCACTCGGACCATTCGTCGTAGATGTCCTTCGCTGCCGCGTCCAGCGCCTCACCCCGGCCGCCCATGCCTTCGATGATCCGTCTGGTGTACCTGATGAAGATGTCGGGATCGTAGAGCCCGCCGCCCGCATCGAGCGTCAGCGCGGCCGCCGCGACCGACTCCTCGAACGCCGCGGCATCGACCTCGATACCGTGGCGGGCGCAGAACGCGCGGTAACCCGAACCCTGGAATGTGGGGCCTGGATAGATCAACGTGAAGTCGACGTCGAAGAAGATCGCTTTGGTCATCGCTCGTCGTCGACTGGACCGGCCACGGCGATCGAAGCCGCCGCAGGGTCGAGCGAGCCCGCAGCCGCGTGGATGTCGTCGGCGGTCACCGCTCTGATCAGTCCGGGCAGACGACGGTCGTAGTCCGGCCCGAGGCCGTATTGCTCGGTCGTAAGGAGAAACGCCGCGATGCCCGGATTGTTCTCCAGCAGGCGGGGAATCGAGCCGACCAGGTACTCGCGGGTCTCGGAGACCTCGGCCGCCGTTGGTCCCTCAGCCGCGAGGGTCCGCACCTCGCGATCGATCGCCTCGATCGTGCGTTCCACGTTGGCCGGGTCGACGCCGGCGCGGACCAGCAGCGGCCCCTCGCCGACGCTCGCGTCGAAGGTGCTGTAGGCGTAGTAGGCCATGCCCTGCCGCTCGCGGATGTTGTCCGCCAGGCGGCCGCCCAGGCCGAACTGTCCCAGCACGTTGTTCATCATCCAGTAAGCGTAATAGCGCGGATCCAGGCGGCGAATGGTATTGAAGCCGTAGACGATGTCCGACTGCGACTTGCCGGGCATCGCGATCCGCGCGATTCTCCGGGTCGCGATCGAAGCCGGAGGGGTCACCGGCACGTGCTCGGCCGGCGGGGCGGTCCAATCCTCGAGCTCCGCCGCGGCGAGCGTGAGGGCCATTGCCGGCTCGACGTCGCCCACGATCGCCAGCGTCAGACACGACGGCCGCACCCAGGCGGCGTGGAAGTCCAGCAAGTCCTGGCGACGAATCCGCTCGATTGAGGCGAACGTGCCCTTGGCCTTTCGCGCATAGGGGTGATCCGCGCCATAGATGAGCGCCGCGACGGCGTCCAGCGCGCCCACGGCCGGATTGTCGTCGTCCTGCCGCAGGGCGGTGACGGTCTCCGCCCGCGGCTGCTCGATCTCTGATTCGGGAAAAGTCGGCCGGCGCGCCACGTCGAGCAGGATGGCCAGCACGTCGGGAAAGTCCTCGGTGAGGCAGGTGCAGGAGATCGACAGCCGGTGGCGGGTCGTCGTCACGCGCAAGGCGACACCGCGATCGTCGAGGGCATCGGAGATGGCGTTGGCGGACCGCCGAACGGTGCCGCGGTCGATGACGCGACCGACCAGTTGGCTCACGCCGGGGAGACCGGCCGGATCGCAGAGGCTGCCGGCATCGAAGGCGCACTCGATGGTGACGGCCGGCGCCATCGAGGTCTGCTGCACGAGCAGGACCGCACCATTCGCCAACGCCTCGCGCGTCGGCGAGAGCCCACGCCGCAGTTCGATCGCCACGGCGTTACTCCTGCGGCTGGAACCAGCCGACCGTCCGGGTCTTGCGGGACAGCCGCCGTCGCGCCACGTCGCTGACCTGCTCTGCGGTCACACGATCGATGCCCGCCTGCAGGCCGGCGAGGAACTCAGGGCCGACGACCGTGTCGAAGTAGCCGAGCTGATGCGCGACGTTCGTGACGCTATCGTTCTCGAACACGAGCCTGGCGCGCAGCTGCTTGCGAGCGCGGACCGTCTCCGCCTCGCTGACGCCTTGCGTCCGCAGCCGCTCGACCGCCTCGAGCAGGGCCGATTCGAGATCCGGCAGCCGGACGCCTTCAATGGCGGTCAGCGACAGCGAGTAGAGGAAGGGCTGCGAGGTCGGCAGCAGTGCGCCGCTGACCGACGAGGCCAGGCCGCCTTCGACCAGTGCCGTGTAGAGCCGCGCTTTGCGTTGCGGCACCAGGCCAGGGAAGCTGGCCCAGAGATTCACGCCCTTCGCGCCGGTCAGGGCGGCGTCGAGCACCAGCATCGGGAAGAAGTCGGGGTGCGTGGCCTCGGGCGCGTGCCACGCGACCTTGAGGTAGGCGGTCGTGCCCGGCCGCTCGACGACCACGCGCCGCTCGCCCATCTGGGGCGGCTCGTGCGTGGCTGCCCGTGCCGGCTTGATCCCTGAAGGAATCGCGCTGAATCGCTGCTCGACGCGCCGCATCACCTCGTCCAGCTCGACGTCGCCGACGATCACGAGGGTCGCGTTGTTGGGGATGTAGTACTGGCGGTAGTGCTGATAGAGGTCGTCCCGCCGCATGCGCTGCAGATCCTCGAGCCAGCCAATCGTCGGATGCCGGTACGGATGTGAGCGGAACGCTGTCGCCGTGACCTCCGTGTCGAGCAGCTGCTCGGGGTCGTTCTCGCCGCCCTGCAGCTCCGAGATGATCACGGTGCGCTCGGACTCGATGTCAGCCGGCGCGTAGAGGCCGTTGGCCATCCGCTCGGCCTCGAGGTAAAGCATCTGGTCGAGCGCGTCGCGTCCCGCAGTCTCGAGGTAGGTGGTCTGGTCGATCCACGTGTAGCCGTTCCACATCCCGCCGAGACGTTCGACCATGCCCTTCATGTCGTCGCGAGGAATGTTGATCGTGCCCTTGAAGTTCATGTGCTCGACCCAATGCGACACGCCGGTGCGGCCGGGCACTTCGTCGCGCGAGCCGACACCGTACCAGCACCACACCGACACGAGCGGTGCGGTGTGCACCGGATGCACGAGCACGCGCAAGCCGTTGTCGAGCGTACGCTGGTGCACCGAAGCAGGAGCCGGCAGCGCAGCGATGGCGGGCATATCCCAATTATAGTTGGCGATTTTCCTAGGATTTCGGCGGAATCTGGGGAAAGTTCGCCACTTATTGCAGAGCTATTGTTGGGGGGTGGCGTCTGCTTTGCTTTGGATGCAGTCGTGGCGGGGACATCGCCCTGAGGTCGAACGGCCTAATTGGCCGTTCATTCATAGAAGAGATGGGCTGCCCGGCTGGCTGGCCCGTCTGGGGAGGAAGGAATACCATCATGAAGAAAACAATTCTCGCGTGCTCGATTGCCAGTATGTCGTTGACCGGCATGGCTTTCGCTCAGGTGGGCGCGACGGTAACCACCAAGTCCGGGCAGACCATGTCCGTCCAGGTCGTCGATCTCAACGCTTCCGGCTTAGCCGTGAAGGCGGATGGGCAGGACAAGCAGATTCCTACTAATGACGTGGCAGCGATCGACTTCACCGGCGGGGCGGCGTCCAATGCGGATTGGGACAAGCTCAACGGTGGTGGCCAGGTGATCGTGCTCAAGAGCGGTGAGACCATTAGTGGACAGCTCACCGATATCGGCGGCACCTCGCCGCTGCGCCTGACCTTCCGGACGGCGTCGGGCGAGCGGGATTTCTCGTCGAACGAGGTCGCACGTGTCGTGATGGCCCGTCCTGACAACGCCGCTGCCAACGCGCCGGCCGCAGTTGGCAGCACCGGGCCGAGCCCGGCGCAGGGCGTGACGGTTTCGTCGCAGATGCAGTGGAGCCCCACCGGCATCATCGTGAGTCGCGGCGAGTGGGTGACGTTCAGCACCACCGGCGAGGTGAAGATCGGTGGCGAAGGGAACCCGACGGCCAATGCGGATGGCGTGACGACGGGCGCGCGCGCGCCTGACTCGCCGGTCGCGGCGGCCCCCGCGGGCGCGCTGGTCGGCAAGATCGGCAACGGCCCGGCGTTTCTGATCGGCAGCCGCAACCGCGTGCAGATGACCGCCGCGGGGCAGTTGTTCCTTGGCGTGAACGACGGTCACCTGCAGGACAACGAGGGCAGCTTCCAGGTCCAGGTGGCGCGCGCAGGCGGAGCCGTTCGTCGATAGACCTCGCGTTCTCATCGATCGCGTGCATCACAGACAGGGCCGGTTCTCCTTCGGAGGGCCGGCCCTTCGTTCGTGAGCCGGCCGCGCGCCGGGCGCATCTCCTTACAATTCCCGCGGACGGCCCACTACAATAGCGGGATACCCATGGCGGAATGGAAAGACACGCTCAACCTGCCGCGGACCGACTTCCCGATGAAGGCGAGCCTGACGACCGCGGAGCCGCAGGCGCTGGCGCGCTGGCAGGAGATGGGCCTCTACGCACAGATCCAGCAGCGTCGTCAGGGCCGGCCGCGGTTCATCCTGCACGATGGTCCGCCGTACGCCAACGGCCGCATCCATCTCGGCACCGCGATGAACAAGATCCTCAAGGATCTCGTGGTCAAGTCGCGCTCGATGATGGGCTTCGATGCCCCGTACATCCTGGGCTACGACTGCCATGGCCTGCCGATCGAGCTGAAGGTCGATCGCGAGCTCGGGCCGAAGAAGCGCGAGATGACGGTGGCCGATTTCCGCAGGGCGTGCCGCGCCTATGCGACCCGGTTCATCGACGTCATGTCCGTCGAGTTCCAGCGCCTCGGCGTGTTCGGCGATTGGGAACATCTGTACCTGACGATGGACTTCAAGTACCAGGCGGCGATCGCGCGCGCGCTGGGGCGGTTCGTCGCGCAGGGTTTGGTCTACAAAGGCAAGAAGCCAGTGCACTGGTGCATCCACTGCCGGACCGCGCTCGCCGAAGCCGAAGTCGAGTACGAGGATCACACCTCTCCGTCGATCTACGTCGAGTTCCTGCTGGCGGAGGAGAGCGCCGAGGAACTGGGCGCGCGAGTGCCGGCGTTGGCCGGCCGTCCGGTCTCGGTACTGATCTGGACCACGACCCCGTGGACCATCCCCTCTAACCTCGCCATCGCCTTCCACCCGGACGTCGATTACGGCGCCTACGACGTGGACGGCCGGATCGTGATCCTGGCCGAGCCGCTCGCCGCGACGGTCGCGGAGAAGACCAACCGCCCCCTGGGCGCGCCCGTGGTGCGCATGAAGGGCGCTGAGCTCGAGCACATCCGGTTCCAGCACCCGCTCTACGCGCGTCCGTCGCTCGCCGTGCTCGCGGACTACGTGACCGTCGAGCAGGGCACGGGTGCGGTCCACACCGCGCCCGGCCATGGCAGCGACGACTTCAAGACCGGTGTGAAGTACGGGTTGGAGATTTACGCTCCGGTCGGTCCGGGCGGCCACTTCCTTCAGAACGTCGAGCTGTTCGGCGGGAAGCGTGTGTTCGATGCGAACCCGGAGGTGGAGGCCGCATTGGCCGAGCGCGGCCGCTTGTGGCATCGCGAGCCGTTCCACCACACGTATCCCCACTGCTGGCGGTGCCACAACCCGGTGATCTTCCTCGCGACCTCACAGTGGTTCATCGCGATGGATGGCGCCCTGACGGGCGCCGGAACGGGATCGGGGATCGGGGATCAGGGATCAGAGGGAGCGCAAGGCGCGCGCGCGGATTCGTCGGATCCCGGATCCCGGATCCCGGATCCCGCATCGAGTGCCGCCGGCGAGCGGTCGCCTGCCGGCGGCGCGCGTACCTTGCGCCAGGCTGCGATCGAGGCCATCGATCATCAGGTCCGCTGGGTGCCGCCGACCGGCCGCGATCGCATCATGAGCATGGTCGCCAACCGGCCGGACTGGTGCATCTCGCGCCAGCGCGCTTGGGGCGTGCCCATCCCGGCGGTCGATTGCACCGCCTGCGGCGAAGCGCTGCTCACGCCGGAGGTGGTCGATCAAGCGGCCGCGGTCTTCGACACCTACGGCGCCGACGCGTGGTACGAGCGCCCGATTGAGGAGTTCCTGCCCGAGGGGCTGACCTGCCCGTCGTGCGGCGGCACCACCTTCGAGCGCGAAGGGGACATCCTCGACGTCTGGTTCGACTCAGGGTCGAGCCACGAGGCGGTCCTGCCCTTCCGCCCGGAGCTGGGCTGGCCCGCCGACGTCTATTTCGAAGGCAGCGACCAGCACCGCGGCTGGTTCCAGAGCTCGCTCCTCGTCGGTCTGGGGACACGCGGCCGGCCGCCGTTCAACGAGGTGCTCACGCACGGCTTCATCGTCGCCGAAGACGGCCGCAAGATGTCCAAGTCTCTGGGCAACTCGATCGAGCCCCAGGACATCATCAAGGAGAGCGGCGCCGAGATCATCCGGCTGTGGGTGACGATGGTCGATTACCGGGAGGAGGTGCGGCTCGGAAAGCAGATCCTCGCCCGGGTCGTCGAGGCCTACCGCAAGATCCGGAACACCTGCCGGTACCTGCTGGCGAACCTCTACGACTTCGATCCCGCGACCGATCGCGTGCCGCTCGACCGTCTGGAGGAGGTCGATCGCTACGCCGTGGCGCGCTACGCCGACGTCGCGCGCTCGGTGCTCGATGCCTATCGCAGCTACGACTTCCCGACCATCTTCCAGCGGGTCAACCATCTGGCCACGGTGGATCTGTCGGCGTTCTACGCCGACGTTTCGAAGGATCGGCTCTACACGTTCGCGGCGGCGTCGCCGGAGCGCCGCTCGGCTCAGACCGCGATGTACGTCATCGCCGACGGGCTGGTCCGCCTGCTTGCGCCGGTCCTGCCGATGACCGCCGACGAGTTGTGGCGGCACCTCCCCGGACAGCGTGAGGCGTCCGTGCACATCGCGGAGTTCCCGGCGGACGCGGAGGTCGATGCAATGCTCGACGCCGACCTGGTGGCCAGGTGGGAACGTCTCAAGGGTGTGCGCGACGAGGTCAACGCGGCGCTCGAAGCCCGCCGGAAGGACAAGACGATCGGGACCTCGCTCGGCGCGAAGGTCACGCTGCACGCCGGCGGTGAGACGGCCACGCTGCTCGAGCAGCATCGCGCCGAACTGCCGATGCTGTTCATCGTCTCGCAGGTCGCGCTGGACACGAGTGGTGCGGTCGACGCTCCGCTCGAGGTGCTGGTCGAGCGAGCCGACGGCGACAAGTGCGCGCGCTGCTGGCGGGTGGTCGACCGGATCTCGTCCGACGCCGGGACCGAGGGCATTTGCGATCGCTGCGTCGGCGCAGTCGCGGCCACCGCATGATCGAGCCAGCCGAGTCTTCCGACGTCCCGGCTCCGCCGGCCGCACCCGGCCCCAAGGCGAGCCGCTATGCCCGCCCGCTCGAGCTGCTGACGATTGCCGCGGTGATCGGCGCGGACCAGCTGACCAAGGCACTCGTCCGCCGCACGCTCGACCTCAATGATCATGTCCCCGTCATTCCGGGGTTCCTGGACATCACTCATGTCCAGAACACCGGCGCGGCGTTCGGCTTGTTGAACGCCGCCGACTTCCCGTTCAAGGCGCTGCTGATGATCGGGATCGCCGGCATTGCGCTGGTCGCCATCGCCGCCTACGCGACGCAGCTCGGTTTCCACGAGCGGCTCGCGCGGTTCGGACTGTCGCTGATCCTGGGCGGAGCGTTCGGCAATCTGATCGATCGCGCGTTCGCCGGCCACGTCGTGGATTTCGTCGACGTCTACTGGGGTAGCGCTCACTTCTGGGCCTTCAACGTCGCGGACGCCGCCATCACGATCGGCGCCATCCTCGTCCTGCTCGACATGATCGGCCTCGGGCGCCAGCATGCATCCCATTCTGTTTGAGGTCGGTGGCTTCCCGGTTTACACCTACGGGTTGCTGCTCGCCGGCCGCCTACCTGCTCGGGCTGCAGTTCGCGCTCGTCCGCGCCCGGGCGCGCGGCCTCGATCCGAACCGCATCATGGACCTCGGGATCTGGATCATCATCAGCGCGCTGGCCGGCGCCAAGCTGCTCCTGCTGATCGTCGATCGCGGCAAGTTCCCGATGACCACCACCGGCATGATGGACCTGGTCCGCTCCGCCGGCGTCTTCTACGGCGGCCTGATCGCCGCGGTGGTGGTGGCGCTCGGGTACCTCTGGCGCCATCGAATGCCGATTTGGACGGTCACCGACGTGTTCGCGCCGGGCATCGCCCTCGGCCACGTGATCGGCCGCTTCGGCTGCCTGTTCGCCGGGTGCTGCTTCGGACGGCCCACAACTGTTCCCTGGGCGATCACCTTTCATAACGAGTTCGCCGCCCAGAACGTCGGCACCACCCTCGACGTGCCGCTCCATCCGACACAGCTCTACGAAGCCGGCGCCGAGCTCCTGATCCTGGGGTTCCTGCTGATGTTCGAGCGTAAAGGGCGACCGTTCCCCGGGCGCACGTTCTGGGCGTACATGCTGCTCTACGCCGTCTCGCGGTTCATCATCGAGTTCTACCGCGGCGACCCGCGCGGCATGGTCGGCTCGCTCTCCACCTCGCAGTTCGTCTCGATCCTGCTGGCGCCGGTCGCGATCATCATGCTGGTCGTGCTCGCCCGGAGCGCCGGCTCACGTACGCCTGCGCTCGGACGGCCGCGGACGGCCTGACCTCGTGCCTTCCGAATCGATTCCGCGGCGTACGCTGACGGTCGAGGCCGAGCACGACGGCCTTCGCCTGGATCACTTCCTCACCGCGCTCCTGCCCGAGCTGTCGCGGGCTCAGATCCAGCGGCTGATCAAGGAAGGGCGGGTGCTCGCCGCGGGGGGCACCGCGGTCCGCTCCAGCACCGGAGTCCACGCCGGTCAGACCTTCAGCGTCGACGTACCGGAGCCCGCGCCATCCACCATCGAGGCCGAGCCGCTCCCGCTGCTCATCGTCTACGAGGACACGGACATCGTCGTGCTCGACAAGCCTGCCGGGATGGTCGTCCATCCGGCCGCCGGGCACAGTTCAGGGACGCTGGTCAATGCACTCTTGCACCACGTCAAGGATCTCAGCGGCGTCGGCGGTGAGCTGCGGCCCGGGATCGTTCATCGGCTGGACCGCGGGACCTCGGGTTTGATGGTCGTGGCCAAACACGACGCGGCGCACCAGGAGCTCTCGCGCCAGTTCGCCGATCGCGAGGTCGAGAAGGAATACATCGCGCTGGTGTGGGGCGTCGTGCACGCGGGCAAGCGCATCGACGCGCCGATCGGCCGCGATCCGCAGCAGCGGCAGAAGATGTCGACCCGCGCCCGCCGCGCGCGCAGCGCGGTGACGCGGGTGACGTGGTCGCGCCACTTCCCTGGTGTGTCGCTGATCAAGGTCGCGATCGCGACCGGGCGAACCCACCAGATCCGCGTCCACCTCAATGCCATCGGCCACCCGATCGTCGGCGACGCGCTCTACGGTGGCGTCCATCGGCGGACGACCGCGGACCTGCGCGCCGTCCAGCGGCTGGAGCGGCCGTTCCTGCACTCGGCGCGCCTCTCGTTCACGCACCCCGGCGATGGCCGGCGGGTGGACTTCGATGCGCCGCTACCGCCTGATTTGCAGGCGGTGATCGACGACATCGAGGCGCGAACCGAACCAGCCGAACCTCTGTAGTCCATCATCACCTGCGGCGTCGTCCGGCCGCGTAGCGCGCACGGGCGCGGAACCCGCGTCAAGTCCATCAGGAGGTTGTCACATGCCCGAACCAGAGACTCTCGGTACCGAGCGCATCTTTCAGGGCAAGGTGTTCTCGGTCGAGCGTGACCGCGTGCGGCTGCCGAACGGCCGCGAAGTGGCCATGGACCTGGTGCGTCATCCGCGGTCGGTGGTGCTGCTGCCCATACCGGAGACGAATCACATCATCCTGATCCGTCAGTACCGTCACTCGATCAACCGGTTCTTGTGGGAACTGCCGGCCGGCAGCGTCGACGAAGGGGAGGAGCCGGAGCACGCCGCGGTCCGCGAGTGTCACGAGGAGATCGGCCAGGTGCCCACGACGGTCGTCCGGCTCGCGTCGCTCTTTCCGACGCCAGGGTTCTGCGACGAGGAAATGATCTTCTATCGCCTGTCGGGACTCAGCACGGCGACCGAAAAGGCGCACGCGGACGAGGATGAGGACATCGAGCCGAAGACGTTCGTGCTGCGCGATGTGCGGGAGATGATCCGGCGGGGCGAGATCGTCGACATGAAGACGGTCGCCGGCCTGACGTTGCTGTGAACGGGTTGGCGCGGCTGGCTTCGCGCCGTGCGAGCCAGCCGTCCCCGATCGGAGCGGGCGGAGTTAGCGGCCGGCCAACGAGGGCTGACCGCCGACGTTGTTCAGCTCCGCGCTCATCGGCAGCCCGGTATGGGTCTGGGCAGACGACGGCATGAGCGCGATCGCGAGCACTTCCTCGATGTGCACGACATAGTGGATGGTCAGCTCGCGGCGGAGATCCTCGGTCAGATCTTCCTTGATGTTCTTCTCGTTCTGGCGCGGCAGGATGACCTCGGTAATGCCGTGGCGGCGAGCCGCGAGCACCTTCTCCTTGATCCCGCCGACCGGCAGCACGCGCCCTGACAGCGTGATCTCGCCGGTCATCGCCAGGTCGCCCCGGGCGCGGCGCCCGGTCAGGTCAGACGCCAGCGCGGTGACCATCGTTACCCCGGCGGACGGGCCGTCCTTCGGAATCGCGCCGGACGGCACGTGCAGGTGGATCTCGGAGTCCTTGTAGAACGCCGGATCGACGCTGTAGCGCGGCGCGTTGGCGCGGAACCAGGAGAGCGCGGTGCGCGCCGACTCTTTCATCACGTCGCCGAGATGACCGGTCAAGGTCAGACTGCCGCCCCCCTGCATGCGCGACGCTTCGATGAACAGGACCTCGCCACCGGCGGGCGTCCAGGCCAGTCCGACCGCAACCCCGGGGTCCTTGGTGCGATCCTCAATCTCCTCGTCCAGGAACGTCGGCGCGCCGAGCATCTCGACGACCACGTCGGGCGTGATGACGACCGATGCTTCGTCTCCCTCGGCGCGGCGCCTGGCCACCTTGCGGCAGAGCGCGCCCAGCTCGCGTTCGAGGTTCCGCACGCCGGCTTCGCGGGTGTAGTTGCGAATCAGCGAGCGGACGGCCGGTTCGGTGAAGACGATCTGCTCAGAGGTCAGGCCGTGATTGCCGATCTGCTTGGCAATCAGGTGCTCGACGGCGATCTTGAGCTTCTCTTCCTCCGTGTAACCGGCGAGCTCCAGCACTTCCATGCGGTCACGGAGTGCCGGCGGAATGGGGTCCATGACGTTCGCCGTCGTGAGGAACAGCACCTCCGACAGATCGAACGGGACGTCGAGGTAATGGTCCCGGAACGAGTTGTTCTGCTCGGGATCGAGCACCTCGAGCAGCGCCGACGCGGGATCGCCGCGGAAGTCGGAACCGAGCTTGTCGATCTCGTCGAGGATGAACACCGGATTCTTCGATTCGGCGCGGCGCAGGCCCTGGATGATTTGTCCGGGCAGCGCGCCGATGTAGGTCCGGCGATGGCCGCGAATCTCCGCCTCGTCGCGCATGCCGCCGAGTGAGACGCGGACGAACTTGCGGCCGAGCGAATTGGCGATCGATTTCGCGAGCGAGGTCTTGCCGACACCGGGAGGGCCCAAGAAGCAGAGAATCGGGCCTTTCACGTCCGGGTTCAGCTTGCGCACCGCCAGGTACTCGATCACGCGGTCCTTGACCTTCTCGAGACCCGAGTGGTCGGCGTCGAGCACTTCCTTGGTGCGCCGCAGATCGAGCGCGTCCTCGGTTCGTTTCGCCCAGGGCACGGCGATCAGCCAATCGAGATAGGTGCGCGACACCGTGTACTCGGCGGCGGCGACCGGCATCTTGGAGAGGCGATCGAGCTCGCGCAGCGCTTCCTTGCGGACGCTCTCCGTCATCCCGGCGGCGTCGATCTTGGCCCGGAGCTCGTCGATCTCCTTGGCCTGGTCGTCTCCCTCGCCGAGCTCCTTCTGGATCGCCTTGAGCTGCTCGCGCAGGAAGTACTCCCGCTGGTTCTTGCCGACCTCCGACTGCACCTGTGACTGGATCTTGGACCCGAGCTCGAGCACTTCGAGCTCTTTGATCAGGATCCGGTTGAGGGAGTCCATCCGGGCGCGGATGTCGAGCGTCTCGAGCACTTCCTGCTTGACCGGCGTGCCGATGGTCGAAAGGCTCGAGGCGATGAAGTCGGCCAGCTTGCCGGGGTCGGTGATGTTGGCGGCGAGCGACTGCAGATCGTCCGACAGCAGCGGCGACAGGGACACCACCTGCTGGAAGTTGCTCTTGATGTTGCGCTGCAGCGCGTCGATCTCGATGTGATCCTCGTCCCGCAGCACCTCCTCGGCGACCGTCACCGCGGCGCGCAGATAGGGGCGGGTCTGGATCACCCGCTCCAGCCGAATCCGCGACAGCCCCTGGACGATCAATCGCAGGCTGCCATCCGGCAGCTTGAACATCTTGTGGATGTGGGTGGCGACCCCGATTGGATACAGATCGTCCTGCAGCGGCTCCTCGACGGACGCCTCCCGCTGGGTGAACACGCCGATCATCCGCCCGCCGGTCGTGGCCTCGTCGATCAGCCGCACCGACGCCTCGCGCGCGACGGCGAGCGGCATGAACGAGTTCGGGAACAGCACCGTGTCCCGCAGCGGCAGGACCGGCAAGTCGGGCGGGATCGTCGGCGGGCGATCCGCTGACGCCTCGTCGACGACGACGAGGGAATCGTCTCGATCGCTCATCAGCGATCTCCTCCTGAACCGCGGGAGTGACCCGGGGAAACGGCGCGGGTATCCGCGGTGAACGGTCGAAACAGGGGGGGTGGGGTCGCAGGCCCCGACACCGGAGCCTGCGAAATGTAGCACGAACGCGGCGCCATGACCCCTATAAGAGCGGGGGCGTGGCTCGTAGAGCTCGACTAGCTCGACATGTCCTGGAAGAGTGATGTCGCCCCCCGGCGCTGCGCCACGACGCGCTCGCGCTGCTGGGCCATCTCGCGGGCCTCTTCGCAATCCTTGCAGCGCACCGCGAACGGCAGCGCGCGCAGACGACGCTCGGAGATCTCTTCGCCGCACTCGAAGCAGTAGCCGAACGTGTTCTCGTCCAGACGGCGCAGCGCTTCCTCGATCTTGTGGAGCGTCTCGGCCTTCATCTGGATCAACGCGAACTCGATGTCGTCCTGGATGTCCGACTCGGACGTCTCGGCCGCGTCGAGCACGCCGTGCGTGGGGTTGTTCGCGCCCTCGCTCCGGACGTCGCGAATCTTGTCCTGCACCGCACTCATGATCTCGCGCCGGCGCTCCTCGAGAATCCGCTTCAGCTCCGCATAACGGTCCCGAGCCATCCGGTCGCCAGCCGCTTTATGAACGCTCATATAAATCCGCTCCTTCCTTATCTCACTCTCAGCCGCGCGCGTCGCAGGCCGTGATGCAATTGAAATGCCACTTTAGATTCGAACCGCCCCCACCAGGAAAACGTCGAGCCGACCGAACGGCAGAGCACGCGGGCCCGGCCAAGTGCCCAGCGTCGTGGCCAGGAGTGCGCCATGCGGGGGCAAGCAAGCCCGAGGGAATTGCCCGTGACGAGGACAAACGCTGAAAATACCGCCGTTTACACGCGCCTGACTCCGATCGTCCGTGGCCAGCTCCGCATGATGTCCGTTTAGACGCCTGTTCACGGCGACCGGTTCTCGAGGTTCCCTACGATCTCTCTACGTCCGGAACGTCCTCCCTGGATGGCGGCCGTCGCAAATCCGCCACACTGTCTACGGCGGGTTCCCGGCCCCGGGTCGGCCGCACGACAGCGCTACTGGACGAATCGAGAGCCGATTGACTGGTTGGGAACGACGCCGCGCTCAATCAGGCGTTGTCCGTCGCGCACGCTGCCGGTCCGCAGCCACTTCTCATAGAGGCGGAGCGTGTCGCCACTGGCCGGAAGGGCGCTGTGGGTGCGCTCGCTGACCAACGCGAGCACGTCCATGAAGCCGACAAACTTGACCGCGAGCTCGCGGAAGACATCGGCGAACGTGTCGTGTTCCGAGCGGCCCAGCGAGCCATACGCGTACTCGCCCATCGACTTGTAGTAGTCGACGTCGATGGTCTTGCGGCGGAAGCTGTCGGGGAAAAAGCCGGACATGAACAGCGAGAAATCGCCAAGGCTACGGAGGCGGGCCCGCTGTTCGACCCCGCCGCTCTCGAGCGCCCGACCGAGCCTGAATGCGAGCGGCTGGTCGTGCTCCTGGTGATCGGCGCGGCGGTCGGGGCGAACGTACTGGCAGAGCAGGTTTACGAGGTAGAACTCGGTGAGATCCGTCGCACGCAGCTGCCGCGCGCTGATCGCCTCACCCACCAGCTCC
Organism: uncultured Acidobacteriota bacterium; assembly: GCA_963816725.1. Classification (GTDB taxonomy): domain Bacteria; phylum Acidobacteriota; class Vicinamibacteria; order Vicinamibacterales; family 2-12-FULL-66-21; genus CAVSUB01. The sequence continues at coordinate 34,862 of CAWFMC010000007.1, forward strand.
CGGAAATACTCCGTCGTCGTCTGCTCGCACAGGATCGGGCGTACCATGAGCCTGCCTCCACGTTCACCCGGGACCGCTTGGCCGTCAGGGGTCCGGAGCGCGCCGGGCTAGCCAATGGGAGTGCAACTCATGTTCCTGACCCTGACAACCGGAATTGCCGCGCAAATCGACGAAATGCTCCGCGATCAGGGCGTGGCGCTCCGATCGAGCTTCCGCGCGCGCCGACACTTCCGTCAGCCGGAGGAGCCGGACTGACAACTTTGGGAGGGAGCGCGCCCATGGCGGTCCACAGTGTCTGCCCGCTGTGCGGGATTCGCAAGGCAAAGCGCGAGTGCCCCGGCGTGGGGCACATGATCTGCGCGGTATGCTGCGGCACGAAGCGGCTGGTCGAGATCCCGTGTCCCGCCTCGTGCCCCTATCTGGCCAGCTCGCGGAGCCACCCCGCGGCGGTCGTCCAGCGGCGACGCGATCGCGATCTCGAGTTCTTCGTTCCCTTGATCGCGGACCTGTCGGAGCCGCAGTCGCGTCTGGTGCTCCTGCTGCAGTCAGTGGTGGTCCGCCATGCTGCCGACGCTGTGCCGGCAGTGCTGGACGCGGACATCGCCGAGGCCGCAGCCGCCGTTGCCGCCACCCTGGAGACGGCGCGCAAGGGAGTGATCTACGAGCATGAGGCCGCAACGGTCCCCGCGAGACGGTTGGCGGCGGCGCTCAGAGACGTGCTGAAGGCGCTGAACCCGGGCGCCGCGAACCTCGCCCGGCTGGAGACGGACAGCGCGATCGCGCTCCGCCGGATCGAGCAGGGCGCACGGACCGCCGCGGGCGCGCTCGAGGGAGATCCCCCACCCCCCTACCTCGGGGTGCTCCGTCGGCTGGTGCCTGAGGTGACGGGCGACGCTGTGGCCGGCGACGCCGAGGCCGAAGGCGGATCCAATGCGGGTGGCCCGCTGATCATCCCAGGGTGAGGTCGGAAGCACCAGCCACCGTGCTATAATCTGGGGTTTGTCGCAGGCCAATCGGCCGCTCCCTTCAGAGACTACTTATGGCAAAACGCTGCGAGATTTGCGGAAAGGGCCCCGTCGTGGGCCGGAACATCAGCCACGCGCACAACGTGACGCCCCGCCGGTTCGAGCCGAACCTGCAGCGGGTCCGGGCCCTGGTCAATGGCGGCATCCAGCGCCTCCGGGTCTGCACGCGGTGCATCCGGTCGAACAAGGTCGTCAAGGCCGCCTGAGCCCATGCGGCAGGCGGTTTCGACTCCCCACGCGCCCCAGGCAATCGGCCCCTACTCGCAGGCGGTCAGGATCGGCGACCTGCTGTTCCTGTCGGGACAAATCCCGCTCGATCCAGAGACCGGGGCGCTGGTCGAAGGGGATATCGCGACCCAGACGCGGCGCGTCTTCCAGAATCTCGGGGCCATTCTCGAGGCCGCCGGGGCGTCCTTTGCCAACGTCGCGCGAACCACCGTCTATCTGGCGGACATGGCGGACTTCGCAGCGATGAACGAGGTCTACGCGACGGTCTTCGAGTCCCCCGCTCCCGCCCGGTCGACCGTGCAGGCGGCTGGTCTTCCCAAGAACGCCCGGGTCGAAATCGACGTCATCGCCTCGCTGGCCTGACCACCCGCGGCGCGCCGCTCAGCGCGCCGCCCGCTCCACGTTCATCACTCCATCGACGCTGCGGAGCGACTTGATCACCTTCTGCAGGTGCTTCACATCGCTGATCTCCACGGTCATGTCGATCCGCCCCATCTGATCGTCCACCGTCGCCTCGACGTTACGGATGTTCGTGTTGATCCCGGCAATCTTGGCGCTGACGTCAGCCAGGATCCCCTTCCGATCCTCGACCTGGATGCTGAGGCGCACCGTATAGGGCAGCACATCGGTGCCCTTGTCCCACTCGACATCGATCCGCCGCTCCGGGTCGTAGAGCAGGTTGACGACGTTGGAACAGACCGCGGAGTGGACCGATACGCCCTTGCCTCTGGTGATGTAGCCGATGATGGCTTCGCCGCGGATCGGGTTGCAGCAGCGGGCCCGGAACACCATCAGGTCGTCGACGCCGCGAACGCGGATCTTCTCCTCGCCGGTCCCGAGCACGCGGCGAACGACTGACGCGATGCCGGTCTCGGCCGGCGCCTCCTTCAGCTGTTCCTGGGGCACGAGCTTCGAGAGCACGTGCTTGGCGGACAGTTTGCCGTAGCCGATTGCCGCGAACATCTCGTCGGGCTTGGACAGCCCGAATTCGGAGACCGACTTGGCAAACGAGTCCTGCTCGATCAGGCTCTTCACGTTCAGCCCGAACCGCCGCGCTTCCTTCTCGAACAGCTTGCGGCCGAACTCGGTGCTCCGAACCTTTTCTTCGGCCTGGATGTAATGCCGGATCTTGCCGCGCGCTCGCGAGGTGACGACGAAGTTCAGCCAGTCGCGGCTCGGTTTGTGGCCCGCGGTGGTGACGATCTCGATGATGTCGCCATTCCGCAGCTTGGTCCGCAGCGGGACCATCTTCCCGTTGACCCGCGCGCCGACGCACTGATGACCGACATCGGTGTGGATCGCGTAGGCGAAGTCGACCGGCGTGGCGTCGCGGGGCAGCGACTTGACCTCGCCTTTCGGCGTGAAGATGTAGACCTCTTCCGGGTACAGCTCGATCTTGAGGTTCTGCAGGAACTCCTGCGGGTCGCGCACCTCCTTCTGCCACTCGAGCAGCTGGCGCAGCCACAGGAAGTACTGCTCGTCGCGGCCCGCCCCGACTCGTCCTTCCTTGTACTTCCAGTGCGCGGCGATGCCTTCTTCCGCTTGCCGATGCATCTCCGAGGTCCGGATCTGGACCTCGAACGGAAACCCGCGCTCGCTGATCACCGAGGTGTGCAGCGACTGGTAGCCGTTGGGCCGCGGCATCGCGATAAAGTCCTTGATCCGCCCCGGCACCGGCGACCAGGTGTGATGGATGATCCCGAGCGCGGCGTAGCAGTCGCGCACCGATGCGGTGACGATCCGGATCGCCACCAGGTCGTACACCTGATCGAGGTCGATCTTCTGGCGCTTGAGTTTCTGGTGAATGCTGAACAGGCGCTTGATGCGGCCGTCGATCTCGATCACCGGCACTTGCGCGTCGGCCAGGGTGGTGGCGATCGTCTTCTTCAGCTCGACGATCATCCCCTGGGTGGTCCGGCGCCGGCTGTCCACCCGGGTCCGCAGCGATTCGTAGGCTTTCGGCTCGAGGTGCTTGAAGGCCAGCTCCTCGAGCTCGTTCTTGATCTTGCTCATCCCCAGCCGGTTGGCGATGGGGCCGTAGATGTCGCGGGTCTCCTGGGCGATCTTGAGCCGGCGCTCCTCCGGCAGGTGATGGAGCGTCCGCATGTTGTGGAGGCGGTCGGCCAGCTTCACCAGGATGACCCTGATGTCGTCGACCATCGCCAGCAGCATCTTGCGAAAGTTCTCGGCCTGGCGCTCCTCGCTCGACGAGAACGAGATGGCCCCCAGCTTGGTCACCCCCTCCACGACGTGGGCGATGTCGTGGCCGAAAAGCTCCCGGATCCGCTCGATCGGGGTCTGGGTGTCCTCGACGATGTCGTGGAGCAGACCAGCCGCGATGGCGACGACGTCCAATTTCATGTCCGCCAGCAGGTCGGCGACTTCGACCGGATGGACGAGGTAGGGCTCCCCGGAGTGGCGGACCTGGCCTTTGTGTTCGAAGGCCGAGAAGACGTACGCCCGCCTGAGCAGCTCGATATCGGCCTCGGGGTTGTTGCCCCGGACCTTTTCCACGAGGTCCTCGAACCGGATCATGGTTGGCGGTGTCTAACGTCGGAAGCGGGGTCGACCGGCTACCGCATCACGCCGAAGCGGCGTTGACGCGGTGTTTTTGGGTTCACTATACTGACTCGGCTCGGGAACCGGCAATCAGCGCACCCAGCTCCGACCGTCGGTGCGCACTCGATCCATTCTAATACTCACTTCCGAACGCGCGAGCGGCGCTGGCCGGTGCGCGGGCCGCTTGAGGGGTAAGCATGACGACGCGATTTCGCAGGATATCGATGGCCGGCGTGGTGCTGGTCGTCGGGGTCGGGCTCGGAGCTGCCGGGTGCGGCAAATACTCCCCTGGCTCGCTGATGGCCACCAAGGCGTTCAAGGACGCCAACGCCAAGTACGCCGCGCAGGACTGGAAGGACGCGGTCGCCAAGTACGAAGAGGCGTTGAAGAACGACCCGAACTACAACGCCGCCCACTTCTACCTCGCGAACAGCTACGACAACATGTACAAGCCCGCCCGCAAGGGTGAGGCGCAGAACGACAGTTACATCCAGAAGGCGATCGAGCATTACAAGATCGCCGCGGAGAAGGACCCCGTCCCCGCCACCCGCAAGCTGGCGCTCCAGTATCTGGTCGCCGCCTACGGGCCTGAAAAGCTCTCCGACCCCGGGCAGGCCGAGCCGATCGTGAAGCGGATGGTGGAGCTGGAGCCGAACGATCCGACCAACTACTTCGGCCTCTCGAAGCTCTACGAGGATGCCGGCCGTTACGACGAGGCCGAGCAGGCGCTCCTCAAGGCCCGAGACATCAAGCCGAACGACCCGTTGGTCTACACGACGCTGTCTGGCTACTACAACCGCCAGGGAGACTTCCAGAAGACGATCGACAACCTGGAGAAGGCCGCGGAGCTCGACCCCAAGAATCCGCAGGGCTTCCACCTGATTGCGACGTTCTTCGAAGAGAAGGTCCGCAAAGACTTCCGTCTGACGCCGGCGGAGAAAACGCAATACTCGCTCAAGGGCATCGAGGCGGAGGACAAGGCCCTGGCCCTCAATCCCAGCTACGTGGACGCCATGATCGTCAAGAACATCCTGCTCCGCCATGAAGCCAACGCCGAGAAGGATCCGGCCAAGCAGAAGGCGCTGATCAAGGAAGCGGACGACATCCGGGCCAACGCCATCGCCATCCAGAAGGGCGCGAAGGCTGCGGCGGACGCCGCGCCAAAGAAGAAGTAAGCGGTTGTGCCCGCCTGGCCTGACGGCCGGGCGGGCGCGGTTCCGCCTTGCTCACCCGAAGCGGCCGCATGCCTGATAGCCCACGGCCCGTCTGACTCGAGCCCGCCTAAAGCCCAAAGCCTAAAGCCCAACGTCTGCTCGTACGTGCAAAGGGCCGGAGCCAACGAAGGCCCCGGCCCTTTGTCTGTGACTCAGCGCGAGGCTAGTTGCCGCCCGCGCCGCCGGCCGCCTTACGCATGCCCTCGGTGACGATGCCGACCTTCTCGACGCCGGCGCCCTTGGCGGCGTCGATGACGGCGACGATCTCGGCGTAGCGCAGGTTCGGGTCGCCGACGATGAACATCGTCTTTTCCTTGCGCGTCTCGAAGGTGTCGCGCAGGAAGCTCTCGAGGTTCGCCAGCGTGACGAGCTGCTTGTTGACCGCGATCGACTTGTCGGCGGTGTATTCCAGAACGATCTGCTGGCTGTTGTCGGTCGGCGCCTGGTTGGTCGATTCCAGCGGCAGGTTGATGTCCATGCCTTTCTGGGTCAACGGCAGCGCGGCCATGAAGATGATCAGCAGCACGAGCAGCACATCGATGAGCGGGGTGACGTTCATGTCCGCACTGGCGTGCGGCACCTCGCCCGTGACGACGCGCTCGGCGCCGAAGTGCTTGTGAGCGTGCTTCATGGCTTACTTGCCTCCCGTGGTCGTCGGCGGCGGGTTCTTCGGGTCGGTGATGAGCGCGATGTCCTCGATCTGCGCCTCGCGCAGCGCGTCCATCGCCGCCATCACGGCGCTGTACTTCGCGTCCTGGTCACCCTTGATCAGGACGACCTTCTCCTTCTTGTCCTCGAGCGCGGCCTTGACGCGGGTCGCGAACTCTTCTTTCGAATACTGCAGGCCGTTCACCCAGAGCTGATTCTGCGAGTCGATCGAGACGACCGTCTGGTCCTGCGTGTCGGGCTTCTGCGTGCCGTTGTTCGCCGACGGCAGGACGACCGGAACGCCCTTCTGCAGCATCGGCGCAATCAACATCATGATGATGAGCAGCACCAGCATGACGTCGACCAGCGGCGTGACATTGATGGTGCTGTTCAGGCCGCCTCTGGAGCCGCCAGTGTCCATCGCCATAGTACTTGCCCCCTGAATTCAATCGGAAGTCGTCCATCCCAAGGGGAGAGCCAGTCGCACCGCCACGCGCGAGCAGCGACTCCCACCTGGTAACTGGCGACTGTTATGCCGTCTTCTTGATGAAGTAGTCGACCAGCTCGGACGACGAGTTGTCCATCTCGACGTTGAAGTACTCGATCCGGCCAGTCAGATAATTGTAGAACCACACCGCCGGAATCGCCACGACCAGGCCCAGCGCCGTCTCGACGAGCGCTTCCGAGATACCGGCCGAGACCGCGCCTAGACCGCCCGACCCGGTGGCCGCGATGCCCTGGAACGCGGTGATGATGCCGACGACCGTGCCGAGCAGCCCGACGAACGGCGCCGTCGCGCCGATGGTCGCCAGCGCCGCCACGCCCTTCTTGAGGTCGTTGGCGGTCAGGGCGGAGGCGCGCTGGATGGCCCGGCGGACCGTGTCCACCAGGTCCTCACGGGACAGGTTGGCGCCGCTTTCCTGTTGGAACTGGTATTCCTGCAGTCCGGCGAGGACGACCTTGGCGAGGTGGCTGTAACGGAAGTTCTTCGAGGAGGAGATGGCGATCGCGTCCTTCAGCCGCCCCTCTTTGAGATGCTTGGCGACCTGCGGGGCATAGAGCTTCGACTGCTTCCGGGCCTGCGTGAACGTGTAGATGCGCTCAATGGCGACGCCAAACGAGATCATGGACATGATGACCAGGATGACGCCGATGGCCTTGGCCACGGGGCCCATGGTTCCCCACATTTCAATAATATTCATTCGCCCATCCTCCGAAGTGGAACTCCAGAATTAGTCAAACCGGTGTCGAATCGAGCTACTGCAGCGTGAAGTTGACCGTAACTGTCATGATGACGGGGACGGGCACGTTGTTCAGCAGGGTCGGCGTGAACACCCACTGTTTGACGGCGTCGAGCGCCGCCTGGTCGAGGAGCGGAATCGAGCGGAGGACCTTGGCGTCCTTCACCTTGCCGTCCGCGCCAATCGTCGCTTCGATGATCACTACGCCCTGCACCCGCGCCGACTGTGCAATCGGCGGGTAGACCGGCGGCACGTTCTTCAGCTTGGTCGGCTGCTTGATCGCTCCGCCGACGCGCACCGGCGCCTGAGGCGGCGGTGGTGGCGGAGGTGGCGCTTCCGGCAAGCCTCCCACGACGCCACCCATCACACCGCCGGGGACGCCGCCTTCCACTCCGCCCGGCACCCCTTCCGACACCCCCACCGACGGCGTCTCAGGCACGATGGCCTTCGGCGCTTCGATCGGCGCGGCATTCGGATTCGCCACCGGGGTCGGTGCCTTCGGGGTCGGCGCGGCGGCCGCAGGCGGCGGCGGTGGTGGTGGCGGCGGCGGGGGCGGCGCTCCGACGAACGCCATCATCGACGGCGGCGTCGGCAGCACGTCGGTCGCCATCAACGGGATGATGATGACCGCCGCGAACAGCGCAACGTGCGCAAGGATCGAGAGAGGGACGGTGTACCACTTCTGCGATCCGAGCTTGATAGACGGATCGACAACGTCGCCGAACATGTCACGCGGCACGGCTGAGCCCTCCTAACCCCATTTCGCGGCGGTGTAAGACCGCGAATTATATGCAGACGCAAAAACGGGTGTCAACGATTCCTCGGAGGCCTTAGACACCGCTTTCACGCATTTGGCTATCAGGCGACGGCCTGGTTTGCCATCGAAATTCCCCTCACCCGCGACTGGTCCGGATACGCATACCGTAAAAAGACCGCCACACGAAGAACGCCGACCCGGCGATGAACGCGGCGGCCAGCAGGTGGCTCATCATCGAGCCGTACTGACTTGCAAGCTGCACGCCCAGCTCCACGGCCAGCAGCCCGAACAGGGTCGTGAACTTGATGATCGGGTTCATCGCCACCGACGACGTGTCCTTGAATGGGTCGCCGACCGTGTCGCCGACCACCGTCGCGGCGTGGAGCGCCGTCCCCTTCTCCTTCAGTTCCACCTCCACGATCTTCTTGGCGTTGTCCCACGCACCGCCGGCGTTGGCCATGAAAATCGCCTGAAACAGGCCGAACAGCGCGATCGACACCAGGTAGCCGATGAAGAAGTACGGCTCCAGGAACGCGAATCCGAGCGTCGCGAAGAACACCGCCAGGAAGATGTTGAACATCCCCTTCTGGGCATACTGGGTGCAGATCTCGACCACCTTTTTACTGTCCGTGACCGACGCCTTCTTGACCTCACCGTCCAGCTTGATGTTCGCCTTGATGAACTCGACGGCTCGGTAGGCTCCGGTCGTGACCGCCTGAATGGACGCCCCCGTGAACCAGTAGATCATGCAGCCGCCCGTGATGAGCCCGAGCAGGAACGGCGGGTGGAGGATGGACAGGTAGCGCAGGTACTCCGGCTGGAGCCGCTCGGTCAGCACCACGATGATCGAGAAAATCATCGTCGTCGCGCCAACGACGGCCGTACCGATCAGTACCGGCTTGGCGGTCGCCTTGAACGTGTTGCCGGCCCCGTCGTTCTCCTCGAGCAGGTGCTTGGCGCGCTCGAAGTTCACGTCGAAGCCGAATTTCGCTTTCACTTCGCGCGCGATGTTCGGGAGCGACTCGATGGTCGACAGCTCGTAGACCGACTGGGCGTTGTCGGTGACCGGCCCGTAGGAGTCGACGGCGATCGTCACCGGACCCATCCCCAGGAACCCGAACGCCACCAGGCCGAATGCGAACACTGCCGGCGCGATCATCAGCTGACCGAGCCCATAAGTGCTTACGCCGTAGGCGATCGACATCAGCAGGACGATGCAGGCGCCGAGCCAGTAGGCGCTGAAATTGCCGGCGACCAGCCCGGAGAGGATGTTGAGCGAGGCCCCTCCCTCGCGGGACGAGATCACCACCTCGCGCACATGCCCCGATTCGGTCGAGGTGAAGATCTTGACGAGCTCGGGGATGATCGCGCCGGCCAGGGTGCCGCAGGTGATGACCGTCGACAGCTGCCACCACAAATCCGGATTGCCGCCGAGATTCGGAATCAGCAGCCGCGACACCACGTAGGTGGCGCCGACCGAGACGATCGACGTGAGCCACACCAGGCGGGTCAGCGGCGTTTCGAAGTTCATCGACTTCGCCTCACTGAAGCTTGCCTTCGCCCACGCGGCATTCAGGAGGTACGAGAGCCCGCTGGCGATGACCATCATCACGCGCATCACGAAGATCCAGACCAGCAGCTGGACCTGGACGCTCGGCTCGGTCACCGCGACGAGGATGAACGAGATCAACGCCACGCCGGTGACGCCGTAGGTCTCGAACCCGTCCGCGCTGGGGCCCACCGAGTCGCCGGCGTTGTCCCCCGTGCAGTCCGCGATCACCCCCGGGTTCCGGGCATCGTCTTCCTTGATGTTGAAGACGATCTTCATCAGGTCGGCGCCGATATCGGCGATCTTGGTGAAGATGCCCCCGGCGATGCGCAGTGCCGCGGCGCCCAGTGACTCGCCGATCGCGAAGCCGATGAAGCACGAGCCGGCGTAGTCGCCCGGGATGAACAGCAGGATGCACAGCATCAGCAGCAGCTCGACGCTGATCAGGAGCATGCCGATGCTCATCCCGGCGCTGAGCGGGATGGCGTAAATCGGATACGGCATGCCGCGCAGGCCGGCGAACGCGGCGCGCGAGTTGGCGAAGGTGTTGACCCGGATGCCGAACCACGCCACGCCGTAGCTGCCGGCGATGCCGATCAGACTGAACAGCAGGATGACCGCGACCTTCACCGCGGCGAACTGCTGCAGCACGCCGAAGTAGAAGACCATGATCACCCCGATGAACAGCTCGAGGATCAGGATGAACTTGCCCTGCGTGATCAGATACGTCTTGCACGTCTCGTAAATCAGCTCGGAAATCTCCAGCATCGACTCGTGCACCGGCAGGTTGCGCAGCTGGACGAAGATCGCCATGCCGAAGGCGAGACCGAGCACGCAGACGACCAGACCGCCCATCAGCAGCGTGCGGCCGTTGATCCCCTGGAACTCGACGCTTCCCAGGTCCGGGAGGACGAGATTGGCTTCGCCGCCGGCGCGGTGCTGCGCCGCGGGCGCGGCTGCGGCGGGCTGACCGGCTGCGGTGGGCTGAGCGGCCGCGGGAGCCTGCGCGGCGTGCGGCACGGCGGTGAACCCGGCGATCAACAGACAAGCGACGATGACGCTGAGGCGAACGGACCGGGTCAAGGACGTGTCGAACATTGCGCTCCTCGAAAGCTCCTGAGACTGACCGCGCCCCGGACGGGGCCGGTCAGGGCGAAAAAGCTCGGAATCGTACCATACAAGGACCGCGGCCGGCAGCCGATCCGACGGCGTGGCACCGGGCGCGCCCGCGTCGATCAGACCCGGAATCCGTCCACGCGATCGTCGCCGCGGCGGGCCCGGATGCGGCTCGAGAGCGCCATGCCGCCGGTCAAAAAAATCCGGATCCCCTGCTCGACGGTGATGTCGGGATACGCCGCCTTCTCACGCGGCATGATCAGCACGTCGCCGAGATACAGGTGATTGGTTGGAACGTACACCGCGATCAGCGCCTCGGCCCCCTGGCCACGATCGACCGTGAACTCCTTGGTCAGGAATCCGAGCACGAACCCGCGCGAGCGGTCCTCGACCATCACCACCCGCTTGAACCCGTACTCGTTGTCCGGCGAGAAGGCGACGACCAGCTGCTTGACCGGGGCATAGATGGTCCGGAACACCGGAACCAGGAGCAGGTAACTCTCAGCCCGCTGCAGCAGCCGCTTGCCGATGACGTTGGTGGCCAGCGCCCCCACCAGCAGCACCGCCAGGGCGGTGGTGAGGATCCCCAGCCCGGGCACTTCCCGCCCCAGCCGCGCCGCATAGAACGGCCCGACGAAGCCGTCGATGAGCCGGAAAATCCAGACGAACGTCGCCACGCTGATCACCAGGGGCACGGTGACGAAGAACCCGGCGATGAAGCTGCGGCGAATCCACTGGAACATGGCGGTCGGGACGGTACTCGTCGGCGGTCGGAAGTCGGCGGTCGGCGGTCGGGGCGCTGCGTATTGCCGCGAACCCTGAACCTTGAACCGTTTAAAGCGCGAGCCGCGCCAGGGTGACCGCGGCGAGCGCGAGCCGATAGTATGCGAACACGTCCAGCCGGTGGCGGGTCAGATAGCGCAGGAAGTACTTGATCGTCAGGTAGCCAACCAGCGCCGAGACGCCGGCGCCGACCGCGAACAGGGTCAGCAGTTGCGCGTCCGGGTGCATGTGGCGCAGCTCGATCGATTCCTTGCCCGCCGCGGCGAGGATCGCGGGGATGGCGAGGAGGAAGGTGAAGCGGGCGGCTGCTTCCCGGCGGACGCCGAGAAGCATCCCGACCGCAATCGTGGCGCCGGAGCGCGACACGCCGGGAACGAGCGCGCACGCCTGCGCCAGCCCGATCAGCAGGGCGTCGGCCATGGTCAGGCCGGCCTCGTCGCGGGTCGTGCGGGTGGCGCGTTCGGCGATCAGCATCACCACCGCGCCGGCGGCGAGCGCGATCGCCGCGACCAGCGGCGTCCGCAGCTGGGTCTCGATGTAATCGTTGAAGAGGAGGCCGGCGACGATCGCCGGCACGGTGCCGACGGCGATCAGCCGAATCAGGCGGCCTGGCACCCCGGCGTTGGCCGAGAGCGCCGACGGCAGCGCCGCGAGCATGGCCAGGAGGTCGGACCAGAAATAGGCCACGATGGCCGCCAGCGTCCCGACGTGCAGCGCGACGTCGAAGGCCAGGCCGAACTCTGGCGCTTCCCAGCCAAAGTAGAAGCGCGCGAGGATCAGATGCGCCGAGCTCGAAACCGGCAGGAACTCCGTGAGTCCCTGGATGACGCCCAGGAGCGCGGCGGTCAGCACAGGCGGCGCGGCTTACGACGCCCGGCGACGCGTGGGCTTGCGCGCGGGGGCGGCGACCGGCGCCGCGGCGGCCTTGCCGGTGACCTGCTGGCGTCCCTGCCAGATCAGCACGATCCCGGCGGCGATGAACACGCTGGAGTAGGTGCCCGTGATGATCCCGACCAGCATCGTGAAGGCGAAGCCGTGCAGCACTTCCCCGCCGAAGAAGAACAGCGCGAGGACGCTGAGGAGCGTCGTGCCGGCGGTGATGATCGTGCGGCCGAGGGTCTGGTTGACCGAGGCGTTGATGATCTCGGCCAGCGGCTTGCCGCGGCTGCGGCCCATGTTCTCGCGGACCCGGTCGAAGATGACGATCGTGTCGTTCACCGAGTAACCGGTGATCGTCAGGATCGCGGCGATCACGTTGAGCGACAGGTCGTAGCGGAAGAACGCCAGGAACGCCAGGGTGATCAGCAGGTCGTGGATGGTCGCGACCACCGCGCCGACCGCAAAGCTGAAACGGAAGCGGAAGGCGACGTAGAACAGGATCCCGACCAGCGCGAAGAGGGTCGCGAGCAACCCTTGCCGGGTCAGCTGCCGGCCGACACTCGGGCCGACGATCTCGGTGCCGACCACCTGGGGATTGCCGAGGTTGGCGGCTTTCAGCGCAGACGAGACGCTGTCGGCGGTCTGGCTCAGGCTGCCGCCGGCCTCCGCGCCCACGCTGGGCACCCGGACCATGACCTGGTTGGACGACGGATCGCCATACCTCTGGACGACCGCGTTCTCACCCACGCCGGGCAGCGACTTCTCGAGCGCGGTGCGGACCTGCTGCAGGTCGGTCTGCCGATCGAACTTCACGATGACGATCGACCCGCCGGAGAACTCGACGCCGAGCGGAACGCCGAATCGGCCAATCGCGATCAGGCCGGCGATCACGATGACCCAGGAGAGGGCGATGGCGTGCCAGCGCCAGCGGACGAAGTCGAAGTTGGTGTTCTTCAGAATGTGCATGGCTCAGTTCCTGTACGTGCCGACCCTGCCCACCGGGCTCAGATGCTGAGCGCCGGCGACTGGCGCCGCGACAGCTCGAACTCGAACAGGGTTTTGGAGACGAAGACCGAGGTGAACAGGTTCGCCGCGAGGCCGAGCATCAGCGTCACCGCGAAGCCGCGGATCGGGCCGGTGCCGAACATGAACAGGAACCCGCCGGAGATGAGCGCAGTGGCGTGGGTGTCGAGCAGCGTCCAGAGCACGTGGTCGAAACCGGAGTTGATCGCCGCCCGGACCCCGCGGCCCGCCTCGAACTCTTCCTTGATGCGCTCGAAGATCAGCACGTTCGAATCGACGCCAATCCCCATCGTCAGCACGAAACCGGCGATGCCCGGCAGCGTCATCGTCGCGCCGAAGTAGGCCATCAGCCCGATCAGGATGATCAGGTTCATCAGCAGCGCGAGCACCGCGTTGACGCCGGACAGCTTGTAGTAGATCAGCATGAAGATGACGATCAGCGCCAGGCCGGCGAGCGAGGACAGGACGCCGGCGCGAATCGAATCCGCCCCCAACGACGGCCCGATGACCCGTTCTTCGAGGTAACTGAGCGACGCGGGCAGGGCGCCGGAGCGGAGCGTCAGCGACAGATCCCGCACTTCTTCGCTGGTGAACGAGCCGTAGATCGTGCCCTGATCGGTGATCCGGCCGTCGATGCGCGGCGCCGAACGGACCCGCTTGTCGAGGACGATGGCCAGCGACTTGCCGATGTTCTCGCCAGTGGCCTTGCCGAATTTGCGCGAGCCATCGCTGGTGAGGGTGAAGCTGACCGCCGGCCGGTTGTTCTCGTCGAGCGACGGCTTCGCACTGCGCAGGTCGCGGCCGGTGACGGCGGCGACCTTCTTGACCAGGTAGAACTGCCCGTTGGCGTCGGGGAGGATCTCAGCGTCACCCGGCACCTGACCGCCGGTGGCTTGCAGGAGCGCCTCGCGGCTCGGCGCCGGTCCGGACTCGACCAGCTTCAGCTCGAGCAGCGCGGTGGACCGGATGATGTCCTTGGCCCGGCCGACGTCGGCAATGCCCGGCAGCTGCACCAGGATCTGGTCGCGGGACTGGCCGTAGAGCGCAATCGTCGGCTCGGCCGCGCCGAGCTCGTTGACCCGGCGCTCGATCGTCTCGCGCGCCTGCACCACCGCCTGATCGCGCAGGTCGTTGGCGATGTTGGGCTTCATCGTGAAGGTGTAGGAACCGTTCACGCCCGGATTGCGATCGTAGTTCGCCGCCGCCTGCGCGTCGGTGATGGTCCGGAACTGCGCGTCCTTGTCTTGCGGCACCCCATCGACCTGGAACGTCGTCGGCGACGTGCTCGAGATGTTCGCGACCTGGATGCCGGCGGTGCGCAGCTCTTCGCGAATCTGCTCGCTGGTCGTGGTGGTGGTCAGCTGCAGGGCGTCGTCGGTCTGCACGCGCATGACGAGGTGGACGCCGCCCTTGAGGTCGAGCCCCAGCTTCAGCTGCTTGGCCGCCAGCCAGGCGGGAACCGGCAACCCGTAGCGCGCGCCCAGCAGGGGATAGATGCCGGCCACGAAGAAGATGATGAAGACGCTGACGACGGTCAGCAATTTCCAGCGCAGATTCTTGTTCATCTGTTACCCGTTGAGGCCGCCCTCCGGGACGACCGGTTCCTGGCCTTGTAGTCCGCCAATCGCCTGGCGCGCGATCTCGAGCCGCACCTTGTCGGCGACCTGGACCTGCACCGACGTCTCGTTCAGTTTCGTGATCTGGCCGTAGATGCCGCTCGTGGTGACGACCCGATCGCCGACCTTCAGCGAGCTCTGGAACTCCTGGATCTTCGTCTGCCGCCGTTTCATCGGCAACAGAATAAGGAAATAGAAGATCGCCAGGATGATGGCGAACGGCAGGAATTGGAGATAGCCGGCCGCCCCGCCGGGGGCTGACGCCATCGCGAACACAGACATCGCAGCTTCAGAAGACATTCAGTGCTGAGGTCGGCGGGAGAAGGTTTGATGGAACTCCTGGCGGAGCTGGTCAAACGAGCCGAACACTAAAGCCTCTCTAATCCGCCGCATGGTGTCAAGATAAAAGTAGAGGTTGTGGATGCTGTTCAGGGTCGCAGCGGTCATCTCGCCGGCGGTGAACAGGTGCCGCAGATACGCGCGCGAGAAGCGGCGGCAGGTGTAGCAGCCGCACTCCGGATCGGGCGGCCGGGAATCGTCGGCGAACTGCGCGTTCTTGATCGAGAGCGGACCGTAGCGGGTCATCAGCTGCCCGTTCCGCGCGTTGCGGGTCGGGAGCACGCAATCGAACAGATCGATGCCACGCGCGACGCACTCGATCAGATCGTCGGGCATGCCGCTGCCCATCAAATAGCGCGGCGCCTCCTCGGGCAGTTGCGGGGCGGTGTGTGCGACCACGTCGTACATCACCGGCGGCGGCTCGCCGACGCTCAGCCCGCCGATCGCATAGGCCTCGAACCCGATGTCGCGGGTTGCCTGCACGCTCTCGGTGCGGAGCGCCGGGTGCGTGCCGCCCTGGATGATCCCGAACTGCGCCTGACCGGCGTTGGTGACGACCACGCCGGCCGCCTGCGGATCGTCGCGCACCTGGAGCCAGCGGTCGCGCGCCCGGCGGGCCCACGCGATCGAGCGCTCCATCGCAATGCGCGTCGCGGCCTCGTCGGCCGGCGTGGCAATGCACTCGTCGAGCACCATGGCGATGTCGGAACCGAGCTGCAGCTGGATGTCGGCCACCGACTCCGGGGTCAGCAGGTGCAGCGACCCGTCGAGATGTGAACGGAACGCCGCCCCGCGATCGCTGATCGTCCGGCGGTCGGCCAGACTGAAGATCTGATAGCCACCACTGTCGGTCAGGATCGGCCGGTCCCATCCGATGAACCGGTGAAGGCCGCCGAGCCGCGCGATCGCCGCGTCCCCCGGCTTCAAGTACAGGTGATACGTGTTGCCGAGGATGATCTCGGCATCCAGATCGAGGAGGTCGCGATGCGTGACCGCCTTCACCGCCCCGCGCGTGCCCACCGGCATGAACGCCGGCGTCTGGATCATCCCATGAGCCGTGCGCAGCTCGCCGCGGCGGGCCGCTCCCTGCGTGCCGAGGATCGTGAAGCCGAAGTTCTCCACGGCCTAAGTATCTCCCGGGACTCGGGACGCGGCGCTCGGCGTCGGGCGCTGGGCGCTGGGCGCTGAACCTTGAACCCTGAACGTTGAA
Source organism: uncultured Acidobacteriota bacterium (assembly GCA_963816725.1). Lineage (GTDB taxonomy): Bacteria > Acidobacteriota > Vicinamibacteria > Vicinamibacterales > 2-12-FULL-66-21 > CAVSUB01. The sequence continues at coordinate 51,049 of CAWFMC010000007.1, forward strand.
CCTGAACCTTGAACCACCCCAGTCCCTGAGTCCCGAGTCCCCAGCCCCTGCTCTTCCTGTATCCTCTCCCGGTGAAGCGTTTGCGCGTGGGAGTCCTCTATGGCGGCCGGTCGGGCGAGCACGAGGTGTCGCTCGCCTCGGCGGCGGCGGTCCTGGCCAATCTCGATCGCCGGCGCTACGAGCCGGTGGCGATCCGCATCGACAAGGAGGGCCGCTGGGCGATTGCGGATCGCCCGCCGACCGCGATGTCCGCGGCCGACGTGATCGAACAGGCCCGGCTCGAAGCCGCCCGGCCAGTGCGCGGCGGCCGCGAGGTCCATCTCGTCGCCCGTCCGAGCGAGGAGACGATCCTCTCCATCGATCGGCGCACGTCCGACAAACGGGATCAAGGGCAGGCGGTCGTAACCGGCCTCAACCTCGACGTGATCTTTCCGGTCCTGCACGGACCGTACGGCGAGGACGGCACGATCCAGGGTCTGCTCGAGCTCGCGAACGTTCCCTACGTCGGCGCCGGCGTGCTCGCCTCCGCCGTCGGCATGGACAAGGCGATCATGAAGCTGGTGTTCTCGGCCCGCGGGTTGCCCGTGTGTCCATACCGGGTCGTGATGCGGCACGAGTGGCAAGCCGCGCGCGAGCAGGTGACGGCCGACCTGATCGCCGCCCTCGGCCTGCCGGTGTTCGTGAAGCCGGCCAATCTCGGATCGAGCGTCGGCATCTCGAAGGCGAAGGATGCGGACGGGCTCGCCGCGGCGATGGACCTTGCCGGCAGCTTCGATCGCAAGATCGTGATCGAGGCCGCGGTCCCCAACGCCCGCGAGATCGAGTGCGCCGTGCTCGGCAACGATCAGCCGTCCGCCTCGGTCCCCGGGGAGGTCGTGCCCTCGCGTGAGTTCTACGACTACGAAGCGAAGTACCTCGACGACGGCTCGAAAATCCTGATTCCGGCGGAGCTGCCCGACGCGACGGTTGCCGACGTCCAGCGCCTGGCGATCGCCGCGTTCCAGGCGATCGACTGCGCCGGGATGGCCCGGGTCGATTTCCTGATCGAGCGCGACAGCAACCGGATCTTCGTCAACGAAGTGAACACCATCCCCGGCTTCACCACCATCAGCATGTATTCGAAACTGTGGGCCGCCAGCGGGCTCGAGTACGGCCCGCTGCTCGATCGCCTCCTGACCCTGGCGACCGATCGGCACGCGGAGAAACAGCAGCTGCGCACCAGCGTCACATGATCCGGCCCTCGCCGCGTCCGTGGTGGCTGGCGGCAGTGGCCACGGCCGTTGTCGCCGCGGTCGTGGCGACGCTCGCGAGTGGGCCCGACCCGCAACAACGGCGACCTCGCCCGTCGTCCGGCCGCGGCCGGGGGGCGAAAGCGCCGGCCACACCCGATCGTCCGCCCATCCTCCGGGGCGAGAACGGCCTCATCCGCGCCTACGACCTCATTCTCGACGCGCGCTTCGACCTTGTCGACGCTGAGCTCCGGCGCGCCTGCGGCCCTGCGCCGCCCGAAGCCTGCGACGTGCTCGCGGCCACCGCGCTGTGGTGGCGCATCCTCGCCGATCCGTACGACCGCTCGCTGGACGACGAGTTCAGCACGGCGGTCGAGCGGGCCATCGGCACGACCGAGAGCTGGACGACACGGGCACCCGATGATGCCGAGTCGTGGTTCTATCTGGGAGGCGCGTATGCGGCGCGCGTGCAGTGGAGAGTGCTGCGTGAAGAACGCGTCGCCGCGGCCCGCGACGGCAAGCGGATCAAGCAGGCGCTCGAGCGCGCCGTCGAGCTGGCGCCCGGGCTCGAGGACGCGTACTTCGGCATCGGCCTGTACCAGTACTACGCGGACGTTGCGCCGGTCGCGGCCAAGGTGTTCCGCTTCCTGCTGCTGCTGCCTGGCGGCAACAAGGAAGAAGGGCTCGCCCAGATGCTGCGAGCCCGCAACGGCGGCCGCCTGCTCCACGGCGAGGCCGATTACCAGCTCCATCTGATCTACTTGTGGTACGAGCGCCAGCCGGGTCGTGCGCTCGAGCTGCTGCGCGGGCTGCAGGAGCGGTATCCGGGCAACCCGATCTTTCCGGCGCAGGTGGCCGAGATCCAGGACACCTATCTGCACGATGTCGCGGCAAGTCTCGAGTCCTGGCGCGCGCTGCTCGCCAGCGCCCGCGAGGAGCGGGTCAATCTTCCGGCATTGGCCGATGCCCAGGCCCGGCTGGGCGCCGCGCGCCAGCTCGAGACGCTGCAGGAGAGCGATCGCGCCATCGAGTTACTCCAGGCGCTCGTGGCCCGACAGGCGCAGGCGCCATATTCGACCTTGGCGCTGGCGCAGCTGCGCCTCGGCGAGGCCTACGATCGACTCGGGTCGCGCGAGGCGGCAGTCGGCGCCTATCAAGGCGCTGTCGCGGCCGCGCCTGACGACGATCCGTACAAAGTGCGAGTGAAAGCGGCCGAGCTGATCCGTCGCGCGCCGAGCCCGCGCATCGCCGAAGCGTACCGACTGTCGCTCGAGGGATGGCGGAGCTTCGAAGATCACGATCTTCCCGCGGCCGCGGCGGCGCTCGAGCGTTCGCTGGCGCTCAACGTCGACGAGCCCGTCGCCCACTATCGCTTCGGGCGCGTGCTCGCGGCGCGGCACGACGACGCCGGGGCGCTGGCGCACTTCGAGTTGAGCATCCGCAACGCTCGCACCTGTCCGGCACCGATCCTCGCAACCGCGTACCTCGAAGCCGCGCGTCTCTACGAACGCGCCGGCCGGCGCGACGATTCGGTCCGCGCCTACACCAGCGCAACGACCCTGTTCGGCGGGGCGCAAGAGACGCGCACCGCGGCCACCCGCGCCCTCGCCCGACTGACGAAGCGCTGACTACTGCGCGCTCACTTGAGGACGGGGGGCGCGGTTCGAGGGTTCGACGGGTTCGACAGGTTCGACAGGTTCGACGGGTTCGATGGGTTCGATGGGTTCTCGTTCGCGAGTTCCACGGTTCAGCGCGCCCGATCACCGCACCCGGCGAACTCTCGAACGTCCGAACGCGCACCGTCGAACCCATCGAACCTATCGAACCCTCGAACCTCGAACCCTCGAACCCTACGACCGCGTTGAGCCCCACTTGACACGCGGGCCGCACACGGCTAGGCGCCCTACAGCCCATCACCGCACACGCCGACACTCTCGGCCGTTCGCATTTTTGACAAAGCGGGCGAATTTGTGCTTGACACTCTAATTTTCTCATCCATAATCTACATCTTGTATGAGGGTGGATCGCTCAGCCCACCTGTGGGGACCCTTGACAACCGGTAACAAAGCTGAGCTGCCAAGTTCCAAGGAGGAATAATGGCGAAGAAGACTGCAAAGGGCGGCAAGAAGAAGGCGACGAAGAAGCGCTAGGGGCCGCTCGCCGGTCTCGGGGGTGTCGACAGTGGACACCCCCTTTTTTGATGCTCACCTCCCGCGGTGCGGGAGTTTTGCAACGGAGCGATGGGCATCGGAGAGGCGGGCCGGCATCCGGTCGGATGCGGCGCTGCACGATCCGGTGAGCGCCCACGCGACACACCAAGCCGGAAGGGGGGATCAGCATGGCAAAGAAGACGGCCAAAGGCGGGAAGAAGAAGGCCACCAAGAAACGGTAGGCCCTTCTCCTGCAAAAAGGGGGCGGCCGTCGCCCCCTTTTGCTTGTACGCGCGTGCTACTGCCAGCCCTTCCCGTCCCAGACCCGGACCCGCTGGATCGTGTCTCCCTGCTGGATCCGATCGACCACGTCCATCCCGTTGACCACGTGCCCGAACACCGTGTAGCGCGCGTCGAGGTGCGGCTGCGGTGAATGAGTGATGAAGAACTGGCTGCCGCCGGTGTCGCGCCAGTCGAGGGCCATGCCGACGGTCCCGCGCAGGTACGGCCGGTCGTTGATCTCGTCGCGGATGGTGTAGCCGGGTCCGCCCTCGCCATCACCGCGCGGATCGCCGTCCTGGACGACGAAGTTCGGCACCACGCGGTGAATCTGCAGACCGTTGAAGTAGCCCTTGCGGGCCAGGTTCATGAAGTTGCGCGCTGTCTGCGGCGCGTCGAGCACCGCCAGCTCGAACTCGATCGTGCCGCGGGCGGTCTCGATGAACGCGTGCGGTGACGTTTGTGGCGCGATCAGCTCGACATCGTCGTAGGGGCCCGGCGGCGTGCCTGGGGCAGGACGCATGGCGCTGAGATCGGCACTGGGATCCATCTTCTTCAGCAACTCGGCCGCGCGGACGCGAATCGCCCAATCCTTGTCGGTCAGCGCGGTCTTGAGCACCGGGGTCGCCTCGTCCGGCCCATACGCGACCAGCGCCTGCAGGATCGCGCCGCGAGTGCCGTAAGCCGAATCGGGTAGGGCAGCCTCGAACGCCGCCCGCAAGGCCGCGGCTCCGCCTTGCGGCTTGAGCGTGCCGAGGCCGGCCGCCGCCGCGGAGCGCACGACGACGTCGGAATCCGTGAGATGGCGCATCAGGATCTCGCCGGCGTCGGGCGCCTTCAATTGCACCAGCGCGCCGAGCACCGAGCTGAGCACCCGCTTGTCCTCGTCCTGGAGCATGAGGCGTGCGCGATCCAGCGCCACCGCGGGCGCGAGGCCCCCGAGCACGTCGGCCATCGCCGCCCGCACGTGCCAGTCGCGATCCGGTTCCAGCCCCGACAGCACGAACGTGAAGGCCTCTGGATCGATCGCGGCCGCGGCGCGCACGGCCGCCGCCCGCATCGTCGGCCACTCGTCGGTCAGGAGGTCCTGCGCCACCGGCAGCCCCTCACTCGCCTTCATGGCCGCCAACGCCGTCAGCGCTTCGAGCCGGACGTTGGGATCGGTGCCAGGCGCGGACGCGACGGTCGCCAGGCTCGCCGCCGAGCCGCCGGCTTGCATCTGCCCGAGCGCGCGCACGGCGCTGACCACGACCTCGAGTGGGGCCTTCTCTTTCGGCTCCAGGAACCGCGTCAGCCGCGGCGCGGCCGCGGTGTACTTGAGCACGCCGAGGCCACGCGCCGCGAACGCGGCGGTGTAGCGCCCCTTCACTTCGAGCAGAGACACGAGCGCCGGCGCGGCCTTCGGATCGCCGATCCGCTGCAGCGCGTACGCGACGGGCCACCAGGTCGTGGCCGGCTGTGCGCCGTTCAGCACGGCAGCCGCGAGCGGATCGAAGGCCTTGAGCCGGACGAGCGAGAAGATCGCGAGCTTGAAGGCTTCAGCCTCCGGCGGCGCCGGCCACGTCTCGTCGTCAGGAGTCATCGCGGACACGGCGGGACTGCGGGCGTACTCCGCGGCCACCTTACTGATCGCCGGGGCGGCACCCGTCGCCTCGATCAGCCCGAGCGCCTCCGCCGCCCTGCCACGGACGAGCGGCGCCGGATCCGCGAGCAGCGCGGTCAGCGGCGCCTCCGCCGCTTTGTCGCCGATTAACCCGAGCGCGAACGCCGACATCGCACGGACATCCGGGTCACCATCAGCCAGCGCCGCGGACAACGCCGGGATGCCGTCCGTCAGGCCGACCCGCCCGATCGCGAGCGCGGCCCGCCGGCGAATCCTTGGCTCCGCGTCCTTCAGCAGTGCGGCGAGATCCGGCGGGGCCGGCGGTGGGGGCGGCGGCGCAACAGCTGCACCCTTCCGGCCGGGTTGCGCCGGTGCTGGCGGCGGCGGTGCCGGGCTGATGTCCGGCAGCTTCAGGATCCGCCGGTCCTCCAGTTGGAGGATCCAGGACAACTTCTGTTCGTACTTGATCGTCGGGGCGGTCACCACCGGCGCCGTCGGCGTGGTCTTGCACCGTGCCGCGGTCAGCGCGCCAGTCATCGCGAGTGCGAAGGCGACCCGGCGAGTTGTGCGAGATCCTGATCGTAGCGTCATGGTCGAGTGGGAAGCTCCAGCATCTCCAGGGTCGCCGCAGCGACCCGATCGGTCACGAGGTGCACGCCGATCCCGGGCCCGGCAGGCACCGCAATGGTGCCGTCGGGCGCGACGTCGATCTCCGGATCGATCAGATCGGGCGCATAGTAGCGCCGGCTCGCGGCCACGTCGCCCGGCAGCGTGAAATTGGCCAATGTCGAGAGATGGATATTGTGGGCCCGGCCGACGCCGCTTTCGAGCATGCCGCCGTGCCACACGGGGACGTCGTGCCGCGCCGCGAGATCGTGGACCGCCAGCGAAGGACCGTGCCCGCCGAGCCGCCCGGGCTTGATGTTGATGATCCGGCACGCCTCGAGCGCCAGCGCGTCCTCAGCGGCGCGGAGCGAGTCGATCGATTCATCCAGGCAGATGGGCGTCGCCAGCCGCCGTTGCAGCGCCGAGTGGTCGCGGAGGTCGTCGTAATCCAGCGGCTGCTCGATCATCATGAGGTCGTAGCGATCGAGCGCGGCCAGGTGATCGGCATCCCTCAGCGTGTAAGCGGCATTGGCGTCCACCATCAGCGGCACGTCGTCGCACGCATCGCGGACGCGGGCGACCGCGGCGACGTCCCAGCCCGGCCGGATCTTGATCTTGATTCGCCGATAACCCGCGGCCCGTTCAACCTGCACCCGTTCAACGAGCTCCTCGAGCGAATCCTGGATCCCGATCGACACGCCGGCCTCGATGCGCTGGCGCGTGCCGCCCAGCACGGCGGCCAGCGGCCGTCCCTCCTCCTGCGCGAAGAGATCCCACGCCGCCATCTCGAGCGCCGCCTTGGCCATGTGATGACCACGGATCCGGGCCAGCGCGCCGAACACCTCTCGCGGGTGATCGAAAGGACGGCCGAGAACCAACGGTGCGATGAACTCGGCGAGGACGTGCCAGGCGGTGCGGGTGGTCTCGGCGCTGTAGAACGGGTTCGCGTCGGCGACGCATTCGGCGATGCCAGTCGCCCCGTTGTCATGTACGGTGACCAGCAGGAACTCCCGGTCCGTCACCCGCCCGAAACTCGTCTCGAAGAAGCGCACCAGCGGCAGCCGCAGCCGTCGCAACTCGAGACGCTCGATGCGCACCGCACAATGCTACCGCAGTCCTGCCGCAGCGCCCGGCCGGGCCGCGCTGTATACTGCGCGCGACTTTGGATTTCCGGTACATCGCCATCGAAGGAGCGATCGGGGTCGGCAAGTCCCGCCTCGCCGACCGTCTCGGATCCCGCCTCGACGCAACGATCGTCCTCGACGACACCGACAATCCCTTTCTGCCCGAGGCTCAGGCCGGGCGCGCCGGCGCTGCTTTCCAGGCACAGCTGTTCTTCACGCTCGCCCGCCATCGTCAGCAGACCGAGCTGCGCCAATCCGACCTCTTCAGCCAGCTGACGGTCTGCGATTACCTGTTCGACCGCGACAAGATCTACGCCTACCTGAATCTCGACGATAACGAGCTGTTCATCTATCAGCGCCTCTACGAGCTGCTCGCGCCCGACCTCCCGGTGCCCGACCTGGTGATCTATCTGCAGACCCCAACGGACCTCCTGCGGCGCCGGCTGCGAGAGACCGCCCGGGCGGACCCGGAGATCGCCCGGCTCGACGACGCGTACATTCGGGAGCTGAACGAGGCCTACAACCACTTCTTCTTCCACTACACCACCACCCCGCTGCTGGTCGTCGAAACATCGCAGTTCGACCTGACCTGGGGCGACGATGCGCTGGCAGATCTCGAACGGCAGATGAAGACGCTGCGAAAGGGAACGAGATATTACGTGCCGCGCACGGGGGGCTGATCCTGTGCCGTCAGCCCCCAGCCGTCAGCCTTCCGGCTGCGGTTCGCGGTCTGCTTCTCGCCTCCGAGACCGACACAAGAACCTGGAACCTTGAACCAACGAGTAGCGGAAAGCGGAACGCGAAGCGGCCGTCGAGGATGCCGAAGCCTGGCCAGCTGAGCGTGTTAGTCTGGTCCTCGTATGGCGTGGTTCAAAAAGGTGCGGAAACCGATCGAGCCGCCCGACAAGCAGAGCCGGGTGCCGGAAGGCTTGTGGGTCAAGTGCCCGTCGTGCGGCCACGTTATTTATCACAAAGATCTCGCGGCCAGCCTCAGTGTCTGTACCAAGTGCGCCCATCACTTCCGGCTGAACGCAACCGAGCGGCTGCGGACACTGTTCGACGGCACCTGGGTGGAGCACGACCGCGGCCTCGCGTCCACTGACCCGCTCACGTTCACCGACACCAAGCCGTACCGCAAGCGACTCGAGGCGAGCATCGCGGCCACCGGGCTGAAGGATGCGGTGATCACCGCTACCGGCGCTATCAACGGCATCGACACCGTGGTCGCGGCGATGGAGTACGGGTTCATCGGCGGCAGCATGGGCATCGTCGTCGGTGAGAAGATCACCCGCGGCATCGAGCTGGCGATCGCGAACAAGCTACCGGTCGTGATCGTGTCCTGCTCGGGGGGCGCGCGGATGATGGAAGGCGCCCTCTCCCTGATGCAGATGGCCAAGATCAGCAGCGCCCTGGCGCGGCTGGCGCGGGCGCGCCTGCCGTACATCTCGCTGCTCACGGATCCCACCACCGGTGGCGTCACGGCCAGCTTCGCCATGCTCGGCGACCTGAACATCGCGGAGCCGAAGGCGCTGATCGGATTTGCCGGCCCGCGGGTGATCGAACAGACCATCCGCCAGACACTGCCGGAAGGATTTCAGCGCAGCGAGTTCCTCCTCGAGCACGGCATGCTCGACATGGTGGTCGACCGGCGCGAGCTGAAGGACGTCATCACCCGAGTCCTGCGCTTCGGCGTGCCGCGCCAGGCGGCCGTGCCGGCCGCGCCGCCACAAACCTCGGTGGCGGTAGCGCCGCCGATTGCGGCTGCGGTCGAGCCCATCGAACAGTCCGGGTGATCGCCCCGGAGATGCCGTGACGGATCCGCTCGACTTCCTCTTCGGTCTCGAGCGTCTCGGCATGAAGTTCGGGCTCGAGAACATGCGCGCGCTGTGCAGCGCCCTCGACCACCCCGAACAACGCTTCGCCCCGATCATCATCGGCGGGACGAACGGCAAGGGCTCGGTCACCGCGATGACCTCCGCCGCGCTCCACGCCGGCGGCCACCGGGTGGGCCGCTACACGTCGCCCCATCTCGAGCGGCTCGAGGAGCGATTCGTGATCGCAGAACGCGAGGTCGCAACCGCCGCTCTGCGCGACGCCGCCGGCACCGTGCAACAGACCGTCGAGCGCCTGGTCGGCGGTGGCGTGCTCGCCGGGCCGCCGACCTTCTTCGAGTGCGCCACGGCGATCGCCTTCGAACTGTTCCGCCGAGCGGACGTCGTCATCGGCGTGCTGGAGGTCGGACTTGGCGGCCGCCTGGACGCCACCAACATCGTCTCTCCGATCGCCGCGGCGATCACCTCGATCGACTTCGATCATCAGGCCCAACTCGGCAACGACCTCGCCTCGATTGCTTTCGAGAAGGCGGGGATCATCAAGCCGGGCATTCCGGTGGTCTGCGGCCCGCTGCCTCCCGAGGCGGACAGGGTGATGGTGGAGACGTGCCGCGCGCGCGGCGCGACGCTGATCCGCGCGGGCGACGATGTGCGGATTGAGCAGCGGGTGGTGGAAGGGAGGATGCTGGTCGATCTGCGGTCGGCGGCGCACACCCTGGAGGGAGTCCCCCTCGCGTTGGCGGGACGGCACCAGATCGACAATGCCGCCGTCGCGATGCGGCTGCTCGAGACGGTGAACGACCGCGGGTTCCCGGTCTCAGCCGCAGCGATGAGAACAGGGCTGAGCGCGGTGCACTGGCCGGCGCGGCTCGAGCACCTGATGTGGCGCGGCGCATCCGTGCTCCTCGACGCCGCGCACAACCCGGCCGGCGGCCGGGCCCTGGCGTCTTACCTCCAGGCCTGCGGGTGGCAGGGCGCGACGCTGGTGTTCGGCGCGATGCGGGACAAGGACGTCGCGGGCATTCTCGCGCCGCTCGTGCCGGTCGTGGGACGCGTCATCTGCACCACCCCCGACTCGCCGCGCGCGATGCCCGCCGCGGACCTGGCCGACGTCGTGGGACGCCTGCGGCCGGGCGGCGCAGCGGTCGCCGCGATCCCGGAGCCACGGGCCGCGGCCGAGGCCGCCTGCGCGCCCGGTGAGCATGTCGTGATCGCCGGCTCGATCTTTCTGGTCGGCCCCCTGCGTGGTATTCTTCGCTGATTTCCGGCACACACGCACGAGCGCACGCGCATCGTGTGCACCGACCATCGATGCAGCGGTCCATCCTCCTCCTCGCGCTCGCGTTCTTCCTCCTGCTGATCGGCGGCGCGTCCTCGGCGTGGGCACAAGCCGACACCGATCTTGCCAACTGCAAGAACCCGCACATCGAGAATCTCGCCGGCACACGCTTCGTGGTGAAGAACGAGCAGGGCGTCGACGTGATGCGGATGATCCTGACCGGGCTGCCCGACCGTCCGGTCCGGATCGACTGCGATGACATGCACCTCAGCGCCGATCAAGTCGAAGTCTTCGACGGCCACCAGGTGGTTGCGACCGGCAACGTGCTGTTCGAATCGGACACCAACCGGATCGCCTCCGAGCGGCTCGAGTTCGATACCAAGACGCGCACCGGGACCTTCTACAACGCCGCCGGGACGCTGAGCATGGAGGGCCGGGCCGATCGCAGCTTCTTTGGCACGCAAGAACCGGACGCGATGTTCCGCGGCGAGGAGATCCACAAGCTCGCGCCCGACACGTACAAGATCGTCCACGGCGCCTTCACCACGTGCGTCCAGCCGACGCCGCGCTGGGAGATGGTCGCGGGCTCGGTCACCCTCAAGGTCAACGACCACGCCCTCATGACCAACTCGATCCTGCGGGTCAAAGGCGTGCCGGTGATGTACCTGCCGATCTTCTATTACCCGGTTCAAGACGACGACCGCGCGACGGGATTCCTGCTGCCGATGTACGGAGCGTCCACGATCCGCGGCCAGTCGCTGAGTAATGCGTTCTTCTGGGCCATCAACCGCAGCCAGGACGCGACCTTCACCCACGACTACTACTCGAAGACCGGTCAGGGCGTGGGCGGCGAGTACCGGTACGAGCTCGGCGGCGGGAACCGCGCCAACGCGACCTTCAACATCCTGAAGGAACACGCCGCGGACTACCAGCAGTCCGACGGTTCGGTGGCGAGCATCGGAGAGTCGCAGAGCTTCCTCATGCGCGGCGCCCTCACGCAGGGGCTGGGCCACGGGCTGCACGCCCGCGCGAACGTGAACTACACCTCCAGCCTGGCGGTCCAGCAGCGTTACCAGCAGGACATCCTGCAGATCAACAACCGCAGCCGCAACATCGGCGCGAACGTCACCGGCAACTGGTCGGAGTACGTGTTCAGCGCCACCGCCGATCGGACCGACACCTTCTACAGCGAGGACAGCCTGACGTCGACCGGCGGTCTGCCGCGGGTGACGTTCAGCCGCGGCGAGCGCCCGATCGGCCGGTCGAAGATCTATTTCGGCGTCAACAGTGAGTACGTGACGCAGCTGTACAAGACGGAAGATCAGGGCGTGATCCGCGACGATCGCGGCCTGACGCGCGTGGACGTGCGGCCGGTGGTGCGCATCCCGTTCACGAAGTGGCCGTTCCTGACGGTGAACTCCAGCGTCTCCTGGCGCGGCACCTACTGGAGCGAGAGCCTCGATCCCACCAACCTCGCGGTGCAGATCCCCGAGGGCATCGGGCGCCGGTACTTCGACTTCCAGGCGCGGATGACCGGGCCGGTGTTCAACCGGATCTTCGATACGCCGAACAACGCGTACGCCCAGAAGTTCAAGCACGTCATCGAGCCGACCTTCACCATCGAGCGGGTCACCGCGATCGACGTGTTCAACCGGGTGGTCCAGATCGATGGCAACGACCGCATTCCCGGCAGCGTGACACGCATCAATTACGGTGTGAACAACCGGCTCTACGCGAAGCGTCAGACGTCACGCGAGATCGTCGGGGTCTCGGTGACCCAGACGTATTACTCGGACGCGACGGCGTCACAGTACGACCCGAACTATCAGAACAGCTTCAACAGCCAGGCCAAGCCAAGCAGCTTCTCGCCGATTCGCATCCAGTCGCGGGTGGCTCCGACCGACCACTTTCAGACCGATTTCTCGACCGAGTTCAACACCCAGGTGAACACGTTCACGACCTACACGGCGAGCGGCAGCTACAACAGCACGCGGTTCCAGGTGACCGGCGGCTGGAGCGACCGGCGTCTGATTCCCGAGCTCCCCGAATTCAGCAACCCGGCGCTCGCCAATCACGACATCAACGCCACGACCACGGTCCGCAATCCGGGCAACCATCTGGGTGGGACCTACGCGTTCAACTACGATCTGCGCAACGCCAACTTCCGCCAGCAGCGGATCATGCTCTTCTACAACGCGCAGTGCTGCGGCCTCAATATCGAGTACCAGACCTACAATCTCGGCGGCGTCTCGAACTTCGTGGTGCCGCAGGATCGCCGCTTCAACCTGTCGTTCACGCTCGCCGGCATCGGCACGTTCTCCAATTTCTTCGGAGCCTTCGGCGGGCAGCAGGCGCGATAGCAGGATGCTGAAGAACGCATCCTGCCTCGCCCGGGTTCCTGACTCGCCCTCGGGGCCGGGATCCGGTCGGGGCGGCTGGAGCGCGTAGCGCGTGGGCATCCCCCTCGTCACCGGCGCCGCCGGCTTCGCCGGCAGCCATCTCGTCGAGCATCTCCTCGAGACAGAGCCGGTCGTCGCGGCCTGGTGGAACCCCGGCGGACACGCGCCTCCTGCCAACGATCCCCGGGTGCGCTGGCGCGCGGTGGATTTGCTGGACGGGCCAGCAGTCACCGCCGCGCTCGCCGATCTGCGGCCCTCGGCCGTCTATCACTGCGCCGGCTTCGCCTCGGTTGGCGGATCCTGGTCGAGGCCCACCCGCGTCCTGCAAGTCAACGCCGTGGGCACGCTGCACCTGCTCGAGGCGGTGCGGCAGGCGGCGCCCCACACTCGCGTGCTGGTCACCGGCTCCGCGTTGGTGTATCGGCCGTCCACCAGTGCTCTCGAGGAGGAGGCGCCGCTGGCGCCGGTCGGCCCATACGGGCTGAGCAAGCTGGCGCAGGAGATGTTGACGCTCGGCGCGACGGACCTGCCGACGATTCTGACCAGGCCGTTCAATCACGCCGGACCACGGCAGGGATCCGAGTACGTCACCTCGACCTTCGCCGGGCAGATCGTCCAGATCGAGCGCGGTGTACAGCCGCCGGTGATGCATGTCGGCAATCTCGATTCACGCCGGGACATCACCGACGTTCGTGACGTCGTCCGCGCCTATCGGATGCTGATCGCCGCCGGCCGGACGCACCGGCCGTACAACGTCTGCTCGGGTACCGCCCACCGCGTCGGCGATCTGCTCGACGCGCTCATTGCGATGGCCCACGTCCGGGTCACCATCGAGCGCGACCCGGCGCGGATGCGGCCATCGGACAATCCGGTGGTCCTCGGCGACCGCACGCGCGTGCTCGACGAGGTGGGCTGGGCCCCCCGGATTCCGATCGAGCAGACGCTCCGCGACCTGCTCGACGACTGCCGGCGTGATTCCGATCCGCCTGGCCGCGGATGAGCGCGGTGGACGGCGCCGAACGGCTCCGCAAGTCCGTGCACGTCGCGGCGGGCGGATTCGCGCTGCTGCTGCGCTTCATCCCGTGGTGGCAGGCGGCACTGCTCGCCGGCACGGCCCTGCTCGTGAACGGGCTGGCGTTGCCGCGGCTTGGTGGCAGCCGTCTCTATCGTGCTCACGAGCACACGCGCGGCTACTCCGCGGGCATGCTCCTGTACCCGCTCTCGATCCTCATCCTGATTCTCGTCTTCCCGACCCGCCTCGACATCGTCGCCGCGGCGTGGGCGATCCTGGCGGCCGGGGACGGCATGGCCTCGATTGTCGGGTCGATGGTGAGCGGACCGCGGATCCCGTGGAATCGCGAGAAGAGCGTCGCCGGCACCGCGGCGCTGTGGCTGTGCGGCGGCCTCGCCGGCGCGTCGCTGGCGTGGTGGTGCCGCCCCACGCTGAACATACCGCCGCCGCCGTGGTTCTCGCTTGGCGGCCCGTTCGTGGCGGCAGCCGCCGCGGCCCTGGCCGAGACGATGGCGATCAGGCTCGACGACAACGTGACGGTGCCGTTCACCGCGGCCGGCGTGCTGTGGGCGGGATCGCTGATCACCGCGGATGCAACGGCAGCATGGCTGCCAATCCTGCTGCACCGACTGCCAGTCGGGGCGGCCGTCAATGCCGCTGTGGCTTATGGCGGCTTTCGTGCCCGTACGGTCTCGATCTCTGGAGCGATCGTCGGCGCGATGATCGGGATCGTGATCTTCGCCGCGGTGGGATGGTCGGGGTGGGCGCTGTTGATTGCCACGTTTCTGGCCGCCGCGTCCACGTCGCGGCTAGGACTGCGCCGGAAAACGCTGCTCGGCATCGCAGAAGACCGTGGCGGGCGTCGCGGTGCGGGGAACGCGCTCGCCAATACCGGGGTCGCCGCCGTCGCGGCGGTGCTCGCCGCCGCGACGCCGCGGGCGGAGCTGGCGGCGATTGCGTTCGTGGCAGCACTGACCGCAGGAGGCAGCGATACGGTTGCCAGCGAGGTCGGAAAGGCGTTTGGACGGCGAACGTGGATGGTGCACACGGCCCGGTCCGTGGCCGCTGGAACCCCCGGCGCGATCTCGCTCGAGGGGACCGCCGCCGGTTTGGTCGCGGCGCTGGCACTCGGATCGATTGGCGCCGCTCTCGGCCTGGTGGCGGTCACTTCGCTCGTCGCGATCGTCGCCGGTGCGACAGTTGGGGCATTCGCGGAGAGCGCGCTCGGCGCCACGCTCGAACACCGTGGCGTCCTCAACAATGACGTGCTCAATTTCCTGAACACCGGGATCGCGGCCGCGACCGCGATTGCCCTGGTCGTGGCGTGGTGACGCCCCGCACCAGTCTTTACCTCGAGCTCTCGCGGCCGTTCACGCTGGTCGCCCCGGCGCTGGGCGTCGTGTCCGGGGCGATAACCGCGGCGGGGGCGGCTCCGCGCGAACACTGGAGCACCGCCCTGGTCGTCTACACCGCGCTTGGTGCGGCGATGGCCGCCACCCTGAACGCGGCGAACAACGCCCTCAACCAGATCTACGACCTCGAGATCGATCGCATCAACAAGCCCGGGCGGCCGTTGCCGAGCGGCCGGATGTCGCGGCGGGACGCCTGGACGTTCGCGTGGATCACATATGCCGTCGCGCTGGCGCTGGCCTGGCTAGTCGCGCCCCAGGGACGCCACGAATGCTTCTGGATCGTCGTCTCTGCCACGATCGCCACGTTCGTCTACTCGTGCCCGCCGCTCCGCACCAAGCAGCACGGCATCTGGGCCAACATCACGATCGCGATCCCGCGCGGCGTCCTGCTGAAGGTCGCCGGCTGGTCATGCGTCAAGACGGTCTGGGGTCTCGAGCCGTGGTTCATCGGCACCATCTTCGGTCTCTTCCTCCTCGGTGCCTCGACTACCAAGGACTTCGCCGACATGAAAGGTGACGCCGCTGGCGGCTGCCGGACGCTGCCGCTCATATACGGCGTACGCCGTGCCGCGTGGATGATCTCCCCTTCCTTCGTCCTTCCCTTCCTGCTGATCGCCGTCGGCGCCGCGAGCGGCATTCTCACCGGAAACCACGCGCTGCTGCACCTGCTCGCCGCCATCATGACGACGTACGGGATTTACGTGTGCTACCTCATGCTCCGCCGGCCGGAGGATCTCGCGGTCGAAGCCAACCACGTCTCGTGGGCGCACATGTACCGCATGATGTTCGTCGCCCAGCTCGGGTTCGCCTTGGCCTACCTGCTCTGATTGACAAGCACGCGCGGCGGAGACAAGATGGCGAAGAAATCACGAAGCCGCCATGGAACCCCGACGCCTTTTCGACAGCCCCCCGCTTCCGCCGACGACCCGCGCCATCGCGTTGACCGTCAAGCACGGGGGCGCCACGGCTCTGGATCAGGCAAAGCTTCGCGCCGACGCGGCGCGTTATCAGGAGATCACCTGCCGGTCAGCCCTGAATCCGGTCAAGGGGATGCCCTTCAACTGGACGCTCAACGCCTATCGCGGCTGCACGCACGGCTGCCATTACTGCTTTGCACGCCGGTATCAGACGCAGTTCGAACTGGGACCCGGCGACGAGTTCTCGTCGCTCATCTTCGTGAAGGTGAACCTGATCGACGTCCTGCGCCGGGAACTCGACAAGCCGTCGTGGACGCGCGAGGTCGTGGCGGTCGGCACCGCCACCGATCCGTATCAGCCGATTGAAGGCCACTACAAACTGACCCGGCGATCGATCGAAGCCTTACGCGACGCCCGCACCCCGATTGGGCTGGTGACAAAAGGTCCGATGGTGGTCCGCGACATCGATCTGCTCGTCCAGCTCGCCGAGCGGGCCGGGTGTACGGTCTGCGTCAGCGTGCCGACGGTCGACGAGGAGGCGTGGGCCGCGCTCGAGCCCGGCACGGCGCACCCGATGCAGCGGCTGCGCGCCGTCCGTCAGCTGCGGCAGGCCGGAATCAATGCCGGCGTCCTGATGGCGCCCGTTGTCCCGGGCTTCACGACGCAGCCGGCCAGACTCGAAGCGACCATCAAGGCCATTGCCGAGCACGGGGCGGCGTTCATGGGTGCCAACGTCATGTACTTGAAGGGTGGGACGCGGGACCACTTCCTCCACTTCATCGCGGAGCAGTTTCCCGAGCGGCTCGAGGGCTACAAGCGGATGTACCCGGGCGCGTATGCGCCCAAGTCGTACGTCGCAACGGTGCGCGGGCTGATCGGGTCACTCCGTGACCGCTACGATGTCGCGCGGCGAACGTCGCGAATCGCGACCAGAGTCGACGCTGAGGAGGCCACAGCGCCGGTATCCGAAGAGCAGACGACGTTCGTCTGGAACTGAGCGGAGGTCAGGCTATCGCGGCGAGCGCGAGCCGGCCCTTGCCAGACGTGACCTCGATCGTCACAGCACCTTCGGTCACGCGCGCCACGAAGTTCGTCCCCTCCGCCCACCGCTGGCTGATCGGCAGCTTGACCCGTTCGTCGATCACGCGCTTCAGGAATCGCGCCCCGAACGCCAGGCTGTAGCCATCCTGAACGAGCTGGTCCAGAGCTTCGGAGGTCACGGTCAGCTCGCGGCCGGTGCGGTTCATCGTCGCCTGCAGCTTCTCGATCTGCTGGATCGCAATCTGCCGCACTTCGTCCCGGGTGAGCGGGCGGAAGACCACGACATCGTCGATGCGGTTGCGGAACTCGGGCGAGAAGCGCCGCTCGAGCTCGCGGTTGATCTCCCCCTGCACCTGCTCGACGCCAACCTGCTTGGACAGGAACCCGAGCGGATTGGTGAGCTTCCGGAAGCACTCGGACCCGATATTGGAGGTCATGATGACGATCGCGTCACTGAGGTAGACCCGCTTGCCGCGGCCATCGGTGATCCAGCCCTCATCGAACGCCTGGAGGAACAGGTTGAGCAGCGTCGGGCTGGCTTTCTCGACCTCGTCGAGCAGCACGACACAGTACGGGTTGTCCTTCAGCCGGTTCGTGAGCACGCCGCCGCGATCCGAGCCGACGATGCCGCGCGGCATGCCGATGAGTTTGTCGATGCCCACCGCGCCGTCCTGGTACTCGGACATGTCCAGGCGGATCATCTTCTTCTCGTCGCCGAAGAGGAACGCCGCGACCGATTTCGCCAGCTCGGTCTTGCCGACGCCGGTCGGACCGAGGAACAGCAGCACGCCGTCAGGACGATCGAAGCCATCCTTGAGCGGCCCCTTGTTCAACACCAGCCGGCGGGCCACCGCGTCGATCGCCGCCTGTTGGCCGACCACACGTTCGGCGAGCCGCTCCTCGAGACCGCTGAAGCGATCCGACACCTCGCGAAACACCATGTCCTCGGGGATCGTCGCGACCTGGGAGATCACGCTGACCACGTCCCCGGCGCTCACTTCCCAGCGGCGGCTGATCTCGGCCTTCACGGCGGCGGTGTCGAGCCAACCGATCACTTTGTCCGGCAGCTGGAGCTGTCGTTGATAGCGCGGCGCCATGTCGAGGGCCGTCTCGATCGCTTCGTCTTTGATGCGAACCGAGTAGTTCCGCTCGAGTCGAGGCCGCAGGCTGTAGAGGATGTGGCGGGTCTCCTCGATCGACGGCTCCGCGACGTGCACCGCCCGGAAACGTCGGGCCAGCGCCTCGTCTTCCTGGATGAACTGCTTGTACTCGCTGAGGGTGGTGGCGCCGATGATGTGCACCTCGCCGCGTGCCAGCACCGACTTGAAGATGTTGGCGGCATCCGAGGGGGCGCCCAGCGCGGAGCCGGCGCCGATCATCGTGTGCACCTCATCGATGAACAGGATCAGGTTCGGACGTTCCTTGATCTCGCGGATCACGTTCTGGATGCGGTCCTCGAACATGCCGCGCAGCATCGTGCCGGCGACCATCGCGTTCATCTGCAGGTTCACGATCTGGCAGTCGCGCAGCCGCACCGGCACCTTCTCGGGCTCGAACTCGATGCGCCGCGCAAGACCTTCGGCGATCGCCGTCTTGCCGACACCAGGTTCACCCAGGAGCAGCACGGAGTTGGCGCGTTCGCGGTGGCACAGGATCTCGAGCGCCTGCTCCATCTCGGCATCGCGGCCGAAGACGGGCGGGAGCTTGTCCTGGCGGGCCAGCTGATTCAGGTTGGTGGCGAAGTGCTTGAGGAAGGGCGGCAGCTCGAACCGCTTGCGCAGCCGTTCGTCGCGCATCTCGTTATCGCGCATCCGACTCGCCAGCCTGGAGACGATCGCTTCCGGTTCGATGCCGTGCCCCCGCAGGATGGAGACGGGTATGCCCTGCGTTTCTTCGAAGATGGCGGAGAACAGGTCGGTGGCCTCGACCGACTGCCGGCCGGACCGGCTGGCATGGAGAAGCGCGAGCTTGAACAGGAGCCGCGTCGACGGCGCCACGCGTAAATTTTTGCCGGGAACGCTGGGCAGGAGCTGCAGATGCTCCTCCAGAGCCTGCAGGATTTCGTGCGGATTGAGGCTGAGGTCGCGCATCACTTCGCCGAACATGTCCCACTCGACCTGGGCGTAGGCCAGGCACAAATGTTCGTTCGTCAGGTGCACGTGGTCGCGCCGGCGGGCCTCATCGAGGGCCCGATCCACCACCCGTTCCGCCGACTCCGCGAGCTTGCTCTGGGGGATCTCGAAATCGTCCACGCCAGCCTCCAATCACCGTTGAAAGCTGTGCGAGCAAGACACGATCCAGCGCGGGATACCCGGAAACGCCGGGAAATTGCGGAGGTGACAGGGCCAGAGAGGGAGGGGAGCGGCCGGGGGGTCGTCCGGCCGGCCGGATCCGGCCCACCGAGTGAGTGTCGCGGGGTCCTGAGCGGGCGCTCAGGACCCCACAATGGTCAACGCGCGTGCCTCAGCGGCTGCCGCCAAGCAACGCCTGGATGCGCGCCTCGGTGGAAGGGTGCGTGCTGAACAGCGACATGAGGCCCGCGCCGCTGAACGGCTTGACGATGAACATGTGCGCGGTGGCCGGGTTGGCGTCCATCGGCACCTGCTTCGCAACCGCATCGATCTTGCGCAGAGCGTCGGCCAGGCCGTAGGGGTTCCCGGCGATCTTCGCCCCGCCGGCGTCTGCCGCGAACTCGCGCGACCGGGAGATCGCGCCCTGGATCACCACCGCCGCCAACGGCGCCAGGATCATCATCGCCAGCAGCGCGATCGGGTTCGAGCTGCCTTCCCGCTCGTCGCGGCCGTTGCCGGCGAACAGGCCGGCGTACATCGCCATCCGTCCCAGCATCATGATCGCCGCGGCCATGGTCGCCGCCACCGAGCTGATGAGGATGTCACGATGCTTCACGTGCGCCAGCTCGTGGGCGATGACGCCTTCGAGCTCGTTCGGACGCAGCACGCGCAGGATGCCTTCGGTCGCGGCCACCGCCGCGTGTTCCGGATTGCGGCCGGTGGCGAACGCATTGGGAGAGCTGTCCGGAATGATGTACACCTTGGGCATCGGGAGGCCACCCTGCCGCGCGAGCCGGTCGGTGATCTGATAGAGCGGATGTTCCGGGCCGACCGGCTGCGCCCGGTACATCTTCAGGATCATCGTGTCCGAGAACCAGTACGAGACGAAGTTCATCACTGCCGCCAGCCCGAACGCGATGATCAATCCGTTCGCGCCGCCGGCCAGCTCGCCAATCACCAGCAGGACGCCGCTCAGCAGGCCGAGCAGCAACGCGGTTTTCAATCCGTTTGCCATGGTCTGTTCATCCATCTATATGTAGCGCCAGTCGGCCCAACAATCCGGCCAGCAGCGCCGTGCGAAAGGGAAGGTCAGAAACGAGGACGTGCTCGTCGAGGGCGTGGGCCCCGCCCCCTTGGGGACCGAGTCCGTCCAATGTAGGAACCCCGAGAGCGGCGGTGAAATTCCCATCCGAGCCCCCTCCTGCAGCGCCCTCCGCGAGGTCACGCCCCAGATCATGCGCCACCTGGCGGGCCATTTGGTAGAGACGATTCCCGGCCGCGCTCCGTTCGAGCGGTGGCCGCTCGAACCCGCCGGTGACCTCCAGCACCGTCCTGGAATCGACCGGCTGGAGGGAACGCATCCCGCTCTCGACCTCACGCGTGTCCGCCATCGTCACGGCCCGCACATCGATCGTGGCACGGGCCTCGGCAGCAGTGACATTCGACCGCGTTCCACCCGAGACCAGCCCGGCGTTCACGGTGATGCCGCGCTCGACATCCTGGAGGCGCGACACCGCGAGGATTTGGTGAGCCAGCTCGTGAATCGCGCTGGCGCCCTTCCCGGGATCGAGGCCGGCGTGAGCGGCGACGCCGCGCACGATCAGCTCGAACTCGCCGCACCCCTTGCGGGCTGTCTTGGCCGCGCCACCTGGCAGACACGGTTCCATCACCAGCACCGCGCCGCTGCGGCGGGCCTCCTCCTCGACGAGGTGACGGGAGGTACCGCTGCCGACTTCCTCGTCGGCAGTAAAGAGGAGGACGACGCGCGGGGTTGGGATGGCTGGGAGAGCCTGGAGCGCCCGTAGTGCCTGGAGCGCGACCGCCACGCCAGCCTTCATGTCGAAGACTCCCGGGCCGTAGAGCCGGCCGTCATCGTCTCGGAGCGGCATCCGCTCGATCTGACCTATGGCCCAGACCGTGTCGAAGTGTCCCAGGATCAAGACTTGGGGTCCGGCACTGCCGATCTCGGCGCGCACGTGATCGCCGCGCTGGGAATTCGGGATGATGGTGACGTCGGCGCCGAGCTGCATCAGCGTCGCCGCGATGTCGCGGCCACAGCGGTCAGCGGCGGCCTTGTCGTCGGACGGAGACTCGAGCCTGACGAACGTCTCCAAACGCTCACGCAGCCAGGTGACGTCGCTCTCGCACCAGCGCTGCAGAGCGGACAAGTCGGACATGAGTAAAGGCTCCGCGCGACGCGGCCTGCGTCATAATAGCCGGATGGTGCGTGCGATTCGGTTGACAGGGGCTCTGGTGCTGCTGCTGGCTTCGGCGCGTGTGTCGCCGGCCCAGACGCCGGCGCCGTTCCCCCGGCCGAGCGGCGGCGCACCGGCCCCGGCACCGCCAGTTGCAAGGCCGTCCTCGCCGCCTCAGTCAACCGCCGCGGCCGCGGCACCCGCGGAACCAGCGCCGGACGAACGGCTCCTCGGCGTCCCGATCTTCGCGGGCGCGGAATTCATCGCCTCGTACGACGCCGGGCGCGGGCAGCGCTACTACCTGTTCGGCACGAACACCAGCTTCACCGAGGTCGTCGCCTACTATCGCACCGCCCTCAAGCAGCGCGGCGAGCTGATTTACGAAGAGCCGCCGGTGCACGAGTTCGATGTCGGCCGTTACCGCGAGGAGAGCATGGCGTTTCCGCCGGGGGTGACGGTGAAGGATTACACCTGGGGCGGTGCGAAGGGCTACTTGAACCCGAAGCGCGGCGCGCAGCCGGCGCGCTTCAAGACGATCGTCATGATCGTGCCGGTCGTTCCCTGAGTCTCCAGGCTGACAGCTTCGATTCCTATTCCTGCCTCAAGTAGATAGCCCCGCCCTTATCGCGGAACTCGCGCGACTTCTCGGCCATGCCGGCCTCGGCTTCGGCCATCGACCGCACCTGCTGCGTCAGCTCCATCGAACAGAACTTCGGACCGCACATCGAGCAGAAGTGCGCGACTTTCGCGCCGTCCGCAGGCAGCGTGGCGTCGTGGTAGGCCCGCGCGGTCACCGGGTCCAGTGACAGGTTGAACTGATCGTCCCAGCGGAACTCGAATCGCGCTTTCGAGAGGGCGTCGTCCCATGCCTGGGCGCGCGGATGGCCTTTAGCCAGGTCGGCCGCGTGGGCGGCGATCTTGTAGGCGATCACGCCCGCCTTCACGTCGTCTCGATCCGGGAGACCGAGGTGCTCCTTCGGAGTGACGTAGCAGAGCATCGCGGTGCCGTACCAGCCGATCTGCGCGGCGCCGATCGCCGAAGTGATGTGGTCGTAGCCGGGGGCGATGTCGGTCGTCAGCGGACCGAGCGTGTAGAACGGCGCCTCGTCACACCATTCGAGCTGCTTCTGCATGTTCTCGCGAATGAGGTGCATCGGCACGTGGCCCGGGCCCTCGTTCATCACTTGGACGTCGTACTCCCAGGCGATGCGGGTCAGCTCGCCCTGCGTCTTGAGCTCCGCGAACTGCGGCTCGTCGTTCGCGTCGGCGATGGAGCCGGGACGCAACCCGTCGCCGAGCGAGAACGAGACGTCGTACGCCTGCATGATCTCGCAGATCTCACGGAAGTGCGTGTAGGTGAAGTTCTCCTGGTGATGCGCCAGGCACCACTTGGCCATGATCGAGCCGCCGCGCGAGACGATGCCGGTGAGACGGCGCGCGGTCATCGGAATGTAGCGCAGGAGCACGCCGGCGTGGACCGTGAAGTAGTCGACACCCTGCTCTGCCTGCTCGATCAGCGTGTCGCGGTAGATCTCCCAGGTCAGGTCTTCCGGCCGCCCCCCGACCTTCTCGAGCGCCTGATAAATCGGCACGGTGCCGATCGGCACCGCGGCGTTGCGGACGATCCACTCCCGGGTTTCGTGGATGTCCCGTCCGGTCGAGAGATCCATCACCGTATCGGCGCCCCACAACGTCGACCAGCGCAGCTTGTCGACCTCTTCCTCGATCGACGAGCTGACCACCGAGTTGCCGATGTTGGCGTTGATCTTCACCGCGAAGTTGCGGCCGATGATCATCGGCTCCAGCTCCGGGTGATTGATGTTGGCCGGGATGATCGCCCGGCCGCGGGCGACTTCCGCGCGCACGAACTCGGCATCGAAGCCCTCGCGCACCGCGATGAACTCCATCTCCGGCGTGATCACGCCCTGCCGCGCGTAGTGCAGCTGTGTGACCGGCCCGGTTCCGCGCAGCGCGGTGGCCATCTTGCGGGCCAGCGCCGGCGGCATTGGCCGCGCGTCCGAGCCGCTCGACGTCCACGCGCGTGGCCCCTCGGCGACGCCGCCCCGCGCCTCGATCCACGACCGCCGCAACGGCGGGAGCCCTTCCCGCACGTCTCCGCCCTGCGGGCCGCTGCTGTCGTAGACCCGCAGTGCCGGCTCCCCTCCCGACAGCGTGATCTCGCGCATCGGGACCTCGACGCCGCGGCCGCGCACGTGCACCTTGCGCGATCCAGGGAACGCGGATTCGAAATCCGATGATTGCAGCGGTGGCAGCGTCGGTTTGGTACCCATGCTCGAACTATAGCACCCGGTCGGCGGCTAAAAGATGTCGTGCGCGAGCCTGACCCCGAGGCTGTAGCCGCGGTCCTGGGGGTGGTGCGTATAGCGGAGTCCGCAGCGCGCGCTGGCCGCATCGAACAGCCAGCTGCCACCACGGATGACCCTGGTATCAGACCCGCAGCGGCCGACAGGATTGACTTGGTCGTCAGTGGAATAGGGGCAGGTCCAGTCCTCGGTCCACTCCCACACGTTGCCCGACATGTCGAAGAGTCCCCAGGGGTTCGGCGCGAACTGCCCGACCGCCATGGGGCGACCGCGCATCACGCCTTTGGGGGCGTGATAGGGGAAGTTGCCGTTGATGTTGGCGTCCGCCGCCGAGAGGGTCGCGGTCGTGCCGAACGGCAGGCCGCCGCCGCCCCGGCAGGCGAACTCCCATTCTGCTTCGGTGGGCAGCCGGAAGCCCGGCTGGCTCTCCGCGTTCAATCGGCGGATGAACTGCTGGACCTCGAACCAGTTGACGTTCTCTACCGGACAGCGCGGCCCGCAGTCCTGGAACTGGCTGGGGTTGTGCCCCATCACCCGCTGCCACTCGGCCTGGGTGACTTCGTAGCGAGACATGTAGAACGGCGTCAGCGCGACAGTGTGCAGCACCTCCTGCGTCTCGCGACCGTCCTCGTCCGGCGGCGTGCCCATGCGGAACGTGCCTGGCCCGAGGCGGACGAACGTCATCCCGGTGTAGCGATCGCGCCAACCTGGCGCGGGGGGCGGCTGCGGTGCCCGGAGTTGCGGCGCGCGCCAGGCGAAGAGCCCCGCCAGCGCCACCCCGACCACCAGCCAGCGAATCCGCCGGCGCCGCGCGGCCGCCGTGGTCACAGCTTCCGGAGGATGAAGCACTTCAGGTAGTACGTCTCCGGAATGGTGATCAGAATTGGATGATCCCGCCCCTGCGTTCGTTTCTCGACGACCGTCACGTCGGCCCGGGCGTCGACGGCAGCGGACGCGAGCACATCGGCGAAATCGGCCTCGCTGACGTTGTACGAGCAGCTGCACGTGACGAGATACCCGCCGCGCGTCAGCAGTTTGAGCGCGCGGAGGTTGATCTCCTTGTAGCCGGAGAGCGCCTTGCGCACCGACGCCTTGTTCTTCGCGAAGGCCGGCGGATCGAGCACGATGGTGTCGAACGTCCGGCCGGCGCGTTCAAGCTCGCGCAACTCGTCGAACACGTTCATCCCCCGCGCCTCGACGTTCGCGAGCTGGTTGCGAGCCGCGTTGGCGGTGATCCGGGCGACCGCGTCCTCCGAGATGTCGACCGCCAGAACCTCCGTGCACCGGGGTGCCAGCGCCAGGGCGAAACCACCGTTGTAACTGAACGCGTCGAGCAGCCGCCCGTGCGCGTAGCGCAAGGCCGCCTGGCGATTCTCACGTTGATCGAGGAAAAGCCCGGTCTTCTGGCCGCGATACGGATCGACCTGATAGGAGACGCCGGCTTCCCGCACCTCGATGATCTCCGGCACGGTGCCATAGACCACCTCCACTTTGCGCTCGAGCCCCTCGAGCTCGCGGACGCGCGGGTCGTTCCGGGCCAGGATGCCGGCCGGCTGCACCAGCGACACCAGCGCGTCGACGATCTCCGGCAACAGGCGATCGGTGCCCTGCGAGAGCGTCTGGATCACCAGGTAATCGCCGTAGCGATCGACGATCAGCGACGGCAGCCGATCCGCTTCGCCATGGACAAGCCGATACGCGCTGGCCTCGATGTTCAGTGAGGCGCGGTAGCCGATCGCGTCGGCGATACGCTGCCGCCAGAGGGCCGGCGTGGGCGCTTCGGCCTCGCGCGTCAGTACCCGAATCGCGATTTCGGATCGATTGCTGTAGAGCGCGTAGCCGAGCGGACGCCCGCGCGACGAGCGGACTTCGACGGTTTCGCCGGCGCCGGCGTCGTTCCTGGCGACGTCGCTCCGATAGATCCAGGCATGGCCGCCGAGCAGCCGGTCTTCGCCGCGAGGGGAGATGGTGACGCTCGTCAATGTGAATGCCAGATGCTGGGTGATTTGTGGAACCCGGGTAATCGCTTGATCGTCACTCTGCCGGTTCGAGGGTTCGACAGTTCGAAGGTTCGACAGGTGCGGGTTCTCCTGGTTCCCGGGTTCTGTGAGCTCAGTAACGGCGGCTCGAGTTACGGCGACTTAGGAACGTCATACCCGTCGAACCCTCGAACGTTCGAACCCGACCTTCGAACTCTTCGAACCTCCGAACCCTCGAACCTTCCGAGCGCCAGGACGGCCCGCTCGACTCCCGGTATAATCTCACCATTATGCGCATCGCCGTCGGTGCCGACCACGCGGGGTTCGCCCTGAAAGTGCACCTCGTGTCGACGCTGCTCGGTCTGGGCCACGAGGTCGACGATCACGGCACCGATAGTGAGGTGCCCGTCGACTACCCGGCGATCTGCGCCAGCGTCGCACGCGCGGTGGTTGGCGGCGGCGCGGACCGGGGCCTCGTGATCGGCGGCAGCGGCCAGGGCGAGCAGATGGCCGCCAACAAGGTGATCGGGGCGCGCGCCGCGCTCTGCAACGACCTCTACACCGCCCGACTCTCGCGGCAGCACAACGACGCCAACGTCCTGGCCGTCGGCGCCCGCATCGTCGGCGTCGGCCTGGCCGACGAAATCCTGGCCGTCTGGCTGGCCACGCCCTTCGAGGGCGGCCGCCATCAGCGGCGGATCGATCAGGTCGCCGAGATCGAACGGCAACAGCACGCGCCGGTCAACGCCGCTCGCTGAGCGCGTCCCGGCAGGAGAACACACCGGTGTCCATGGCTACGAAGATCGACACGCCCACCCGCTGGCGCACCCTCGCCGACGCCGATCCGGAGATCGCCCGGATGATCGGCAATGAAGTGCATCGGCAGAACAGCGGGCTCGAGCTGATCGCCTCGGAGAACTTCGTGAGCCAGGCGGTGCTCGAAGCCGCGGGCTCGGTGCTCACCAACAAGTACGCTGAAGGCTATCCCGGCAAGCGCTATTACGGCGGCTGCGAGTTCGTCGACGTTGCCGAGACGCTGGCGATCGAACGGGCCAAGCAGATCTTCGGCGCCGAGCACGTGAATGTCCAGCCGCACTCCGGTGCGCAGGCCAACATGGCCGTGTACTTCACGCTGCTGCAGCCGGGCGACACCGTCCTCGGGATGAACCTCGCGCACGGCGGGCACCTCACGCACGGCCATCCGCTCAACTTCTCCGGCAAGCTGTACCAGATCGTGCCGTATGGCGTCCGTAAAGACGACGAGCGGATCGACTACGAGGAGCTCGAGAAGCTGGCCCACGAGCACCAGCCGAAGATGATCATGGTGGGCGCGAGCGCCTATCCGCGGGTCATCGACTTCGAGCGCATCGGCAAGGTCGGACGCGATGTCGGCGCCGCGGTCGTGACGGACATGGCGC
The DNA here is from genome assembly GCA_963816725.1 of uncultured Acidobacteriota bacterium. Taxonomy (GTDB): domain Bacteria; phylum Acidobacteriota; class Vicinamibacteria; order Vicinamibacterales; family 2-12-FULL-66-21; genus CAVSUB01. The sequence goes on from CAWFMC010000007.1 coordinate 78,139, forward strand.
ACATTGCCGGCCTGGTTGCCGCTGGCGTCCATCCGAGCCCGGTCCCGCACTCCGACTTCGTGACCACCACCACTCACAAGACGTTGCGCGGGCCTCGAGGTGGGATGGTCCTGTGCAAAACAAAGTACGCCAAGGATCTCGACCGCTCGGTCTTCCCGGGGATTCAGGGCGGGCCGCTGATGCACATCATCGCGGCCAAGGCGGTCTGCTTCCGCGAAGCGCTGCAGCCGGACTTCGCCGAGTACCAGCGTCAGCTCGTCGCCAACGCGCGGCGCCTGGCCGCGGGCCTGTCGTCGGCCGGCTTCCGGCTGGTCAGCGGCGGCACCGACAATCATCTGATGCTGGTCGACGTGTTCTCGCGCGGCCTGACCGGCAAGGTGGCCGAAGCGGCGCTCGGCAAGGCGGCGATCACCGTCAACAAGAATGCGATTCCGTTCGACCAGAACCCGCCGATGGTCGCCAGCGGGATCCGAGTCGGCACTCCGGCGATCACCAGCCGCGGCATGCGCGAGCCCGAGATGGACATCGTCGCCGACCTCATCGCGCGGGCGCTCTCGACGCCCGACGACGACGCGGCGCTGGCAGCCGTGAAGTCAGAAGTCGAGGCCCTGTGCCGGAAGTTCCCGCTGTATCCCGAAGCTCGGAGCTGAGCGCCGCCGTCGCTGGCGCCTTCGCGCCGGCGGGCCCGCTCGCGCGCGCGCTGCCCGGGTTCGAGGCGCGGCCGGCGCAGCTCGACATGGCGGACGCCGTCGCTACGGTGTTCGCCGAGGGCGGCACCCTGCTCGCCGAAGCCGGCACCGGCACCGGCAAGACCCTGGCCTATCTGGTGCCGGCGATCCTCAGCCGGCAACGGGTCCTCGTCTCCACCGGCACCAAGAACCTTCAGGAGCAGATCTACTTCAAGGATCTCCCGGTCCTGCGCGAATCGCTGGGCGTGCCCTTCACCGCCGCCTATATGAAAGGGCGCGCGAATTACCTCTGCCTGCACCGCTTCGAGACGCTGCGCGATGCCGTCGTGTCGGGCATGGGAGGCGGCACGGCCCGGGCTGCCGCGAGCCCGTTCCACGTGCAGACCATCGACCATTGGTCGCGTGAGACCGAAACCGGCGACCGCGCCGAGATTGAGGACCTGCCCGAGGACCTGCCGTTCTGGCCGGACATCGCCGCGACCACCGAGAACTGCGTCGGTACCGACTGTCCGCGCTATCAGGACTGCTTCATCGTCCGCATGCGGCAGCGGGCGGCGGAATCCGATGTGGTGATCGTGAATCATCACCTCCTCTGCGCCGACGCCGCGGTGCGGCAGAGCGCGTTCGGCGAGGTGATCCCGAACTGCCGCTTCGCCGTCGTGGACGAGGCGCATCAGCTCGAGGACGTGGCGACCCAGTACTTCGGGCTGTCCGTGAGCAATTACCGGCTCGAGGACTTTGCCCGGGACGTCGTCCGGGCCGTGGTCGCGGAGCGGCTGACCGATCGCGATCGCGCCGGTCAACTCGGCGACGACGCGGAACGGATCACGAGCACGGCGCGGGCGTTCTTCACGGCCGTGCAGTTGCTGCGGCACCAGATGCCGGGCGCGGGCAACAGCGGTGACAACCGGGTCCGGATGCGGGCCGCGCACACCGCGCGACTGGTCGACGAAGCGGGCGCGCTCACGTCCGCGCTCGACGCCCTCGAGGCCGACATCGCGCTCGCCCGTGATCTGTCGGAGGACGTGCTCGCCCTCGGCCGCCGCGCCGCCGACATCCGCGATGATCTCAAGTTCATCCTGCGGGCCAACGATGCCGGCTACGTCTATTACCTGGAGATCCGCGGCCGGGGCGTGTTCCTGCGCGCCTCACCGATTGACGTCTCCACGATCGTGCAGGACGTGCTGTTCGATCGCTTTCACGGCACCGTGCTGACTTCCGCAACCTTGACCGTCGACCGCTCGTTCGCCTACGTGCGGGGCCGGCTCGGGTTGAAAACCGCCAGCGAGATCCGGCTCGACTCGGAGTTCGACTACGCGCGCCAGTCGATCCTCTACCTCCCGCGCAACATGCCGGACCCGCGCTCGCCGGACTTCGTGTCCGCTGCCGCCGGCGAAGTGATCGAGATCCTGAAGCGCACGGAGGGGCGCGCGTTCGTGCTGTTCACGAGCTACACCAATCTGCGCGAAGTGCACCGCATCGCGGCCGCGGAGCTCGAATACCCGATGTTCGTCCAAGGCAGCGCGCCGCGGTCGTCGCTGCTGCGGGACTTCAAGGCGACACCACACGCGGTGCTCCTGGCCACGTCGAGTTTCTGGCAGGGCGTGGATGTCGTCGGCGACGCCCTGAGCTGCGTGATCATCGACAAGCTGCCGTTCGCGTCGCCCGGCGATCCCATCACCGCGGCCCGGATCGAAGCCATCGGCGCGCAGGGCGGGTCGGCATTCGGCGACTACCAGGTGCCGCTGGCCATCCTCACGCTCAAGCAGGGGCTCGGGCGCCTCTTGCGGCATCGCCAGGACCGCGGGGTGCTCGCCGTCCTGGATCCGCGTCTCCGTACCATGGGCTACGGGCAGCGCTTCCTGGCGTCGCTGCCGCCGGCCCCGGTGACGAACCGGCTGATCGACGTCGCCCGCTTCTTCCAGACCGATGCCGGCGAACGGGCCTGACGTCTCGCTCCGCGCGCCCGCCGTGCGCCCGATCCTGAAATGGGCGGGCGGCAAGCGGCAGCTGCTGCCGGCGCTGCGCCCCTTCTACCCCGCCGCCTTCGGCCGCTTCGTCGAGCCGTTCCTCGGCAGCGGAGCGGTGTTCCTCGACTGCTACAACAGCGGCCGTCTGGAAGGGCACGAAGTCCATCTATCCGACACCAACGCCGACGTCATCGGTTGCTACCGCATGGTTCGCGACGACGTGGAGGGGACGATCAGGGCACTGCGGCAGCTCGAGACCGGGCACGCGGCCGGCGGCGCGGCGCACTTCTATGAGGTCCGCGACGAGCGGTTCAACCGCAATCGGTTGACGATCCGGGACACGGATGATCCGTCACGCCGCTACACGCCCGAGCTTGCGGCGATGTTGATCTACCTGAACCGCACCGGCTATAACGGGCTGTTCCGGCTCAACTCTCGCGGCGCCTTCAACGTCCCGGCCGGCCGCTACACGTCACCACGCATCTGCGATCCCGAAAACCTGCGCGCGTGGTCCCGGGCGCTGGGCGCACCGGGTGTGTCGCTGACCTGCGCCGGCTTCGTCGAGGCTTTGGCGCACCTGCGGGCAGGCGACTTCGTCTACCTGGATCCTCCCTACGTACCGGTGAGCGCCACAGCCAGCTTCACGGCGTATACCGCCGGCGGCTTCGATTCGGACGCCCAGATCCGCCTCCAGCGCCTGGTGGTCGGGCTGGCCGGGGCAGGTGTGTTCGTCCTGCTCAGCAATTCGTACGCTCCCGAGGTACGCGCGCTGTATGCGCGGAGTGCCGAGGCCAGAGCGGCAGGTCTGGCGGCGCACACCGTTCGTGCCCGCCGGGCGATCAACTCGCGGGCATCGGGGCGGGGGATGGTGCGGGAATACGTCGTCACCAACGTGCGGCGCGCCGGCTCTGCGACGGGCGGATTCGTGTAAACTGACTCGCTCGGAGCGACGTAGAAACACGTGGATATATTGATGAATTCAACCCAGACGCAGACGGAGGCTCGCATGAGTGGCGCACGCACGTGGTGCCGATCGCTGGCAATCTGCGCGTTCGTGCTCGGGCTGACCGCGATCGCGGCGCCGAGTTACGCGCAGACGGGGCAGGTCAAGGGCAAGGTCACCGACGCGAACGGCAAGCCGATCGAGGGCGCGGTCGTCACCATCGAGGGCAGTGACTCGGGTGGCCGCAAGTTCACGGTGAAGACCAACAAGAGCGGCGACTTCATCCAGATTGGTCTCCAACCGGGGCAGTACAAGATCACCGCCACCAAGGACGCGCTGACGCAGACCCTCAACCAGCGCGTCAGCCTCGACATGGTGGAAGTGAACTTCAGCCTCAAGCCGGGCGGCGGCGGTGGTGACGTGTCAGCCGAGGATCGCAAGAAGGCCGAGGCCAAGAACGCCCAGGTCAAGACGGCGTTCTCTGAAGGCGTCGCCCTGAGCAATGCCGGCAAGAACGATGAGGCCATTGCCAAGTTCACCGAGGTGCTCGCCGTTGTCCCGAAGTGCGTGGAGTGCTACTCCAACATCGGCGCCAACTACGCGCAGAAGAAGGATTGGGCCAAGGCCGAGGAAAGTTACAAGAAGGCAATCGAAGTTGATCCGAACTCGGCCGAGGGCTATACCGGGCTGGCCAACGTCTACAACGCCCAGAAGAAGTTCGACCAGGCGGCCGAAGCCAGCGCGCAGGCGATGAAGCTGTCGGCCGCGGCCGGCGCGGCGGGCGGCGCCGCCGGTGGCGGCGGCGGCAACGCCTCGGCCTCGTTCAACCAGGGCGTGATCCTGTGGAACGCCGGCAAGATCGCCGACGCCAAGAAGCAGTTCGAAGACGCGGTGAAGGCCGACCCGAAGCTGGCCGAAGCGCACTACTGGCTGGGCATGGCCAATCTCAACGAAGGCACGCCGGACGCGCTGAAGGCGGCGGTGCCGCACTTCGACGAATACCTCAAGCTCGCCCCGACCGGTCAGTACGCCGAGCAGGCCAAGGGCATCCTTTCGTCGATAAAGAAGTAAAGCGGCTCGGTGGCCATCGCCGACCAGCTCGCCCTCGTCCAGGCCCGGATTGCTGCCGCCGCGCAGCGATCCGGGCGGGACCCCGCCAGCGTCACCCTCGTCGCCGTCTCCAAGACGTTTCCGTTCACAGCCGTCCTCGAAGCCGCCGCGGCGGGTCAGCGTGACTTCGGCGAAAATCGCGTCCAGGAAGCCCTGCAGAAGATCGCCCAGCCGGCCGACACTTCTTTGAGATGGCACCTGATCGGCCATCTGCAAGCGAACAAAGCGAAGAAGGCCGCGCCCGCGTTCGCCTGCGTGCATTCAGTGGATTCGCTGGAGCTGCTGCGCAAGCTGGACGACGGGGCCGGTGACCGCGCGCCAGCCGTAGGGCCCCTTGAGCTCCTGGTGCAGGTCGATCTCGCCGGCGAGGAGACGAAATTCGGCGCGCCCGCCGAAACGGCCGAGCGCATCGTCGGGGCAGCGGCGTCGCTGACGCACGCCCGGATCGTCGGGCTGATGCTCGTGCCGCCGTGGAATGAGGATCCCGAGCAGACGCGGCCCTGGTTCGTGCAGCTGCGGGCGCTGCGCGATCGCCTGCTCCGCGAGGGCGTCGATCCGCAGACGCTGCGCCACCTCTCGATGGGCATGAGCCACGACTACGAGGCGGCGATCGAGGAAGGGGCGACGATCGTGCGGGTCGGGACGGCCATCTTCGGCAAACGCGAGGCGAAAGTTCCATGAGCGACGACGCAGCCAGTGCAGCGGCCCCACTGAGTCAGGGATCGGTCCCGGCAGCGCGGGTGATGCGCATCGCGCCGATGGATCTGCGCCAGCCGCGCTTCAGGACCGGGATGCGCGGCTACGACAAGACCGAAGTGGTCGCGTTCCTCACCGAGGCGGCCGAGGACTACGAGAGCGCCCTTCGCGAGCTCGATCGCCTCCGCCAGGACCTGACCCGCAGCGAGGTGATCCTCGCCGAGCATCGCGACCGCGAGAGCACGCTGCGCAACACGCTCGTCACCGCGCAGAAGCTCGCCGACGACATCAAGGCCGCGGCGCAGCACGAGGCCGAGCTGGTGGTGCGCGAAGCGCAGGGGCAAGCCGACCTGTTGATCCAGAAGGCGCAGGGACGGATCGAGGAGATCGAGCGCAGCGTGAACGAGCTGCGGCTGCGCCGGCGGGACGCGGAAGGCGCGCTGGAGGCGACCATCCAGGCACTCCATCGGGCACTCGAGTTCGTCCGTTCCCAGGACCCGGCCGGCGCCGCACCCCGCGCGGCGCGGTGATTCCGCTCACGCCGACGCCCGGCGGCGTCACCTTCCGGGTCCGCGTCACCCCCCGCGCCGGCCGCACCGTCATTGCCGGCGAACGCAGCGATGCGCTGCTCGTCAAGCTCGCTGCCGCACCCGTCGACGGTGCCGCCAACGACGCCCTCGTCGCGCTGCTCGCTTCGCTGCTCGACCGCCCCAAGCGTGACGTGTCGATCGTCAGCGGGGAGCGCTCACGCGACAAGGTGGTGGAGGTGAGGGGGATCAGTGTCGCAGACGCGGCGGCGCGCCTGGGCCGGCCGCCGCCGGGTGGCTAAGGAGAACTGACCGGGGATGGCCTCCAGCTGGGAGCGATCCGCGTCAGTGAATCTGCTTGAACAGCCGTTCCCAGCGGGTCCTGGTGAAGAAGTGGGTGACGACCGAGGCCAGGCGGGAGATCGTCGTGCCGATCCCGCCGTCCACGTAGTCGGCGCTGCCTGATTCGTACGACCAGTAGATCATCAGGGCCTTGCCCTTGATGTAGGTCCGCGGCAGGAAGCCCCAGTAGCGGCTGTCCTGCGAGTTGTCGCGGTTGTCCCCCATCACGAAGTACTGCTCGGACGGCACGTGGACCGGTCCGTAGCGCTCGCGGACGTCGAACGAGGTCACTTCCTGTGACGTCGAGGCCGGCTCGAGAAAATGAACGTAGGGCTCGTTCAGCTCGTGGCCGTCGACGAACACCTTCTTGTTGCGGAGCTCCAGCGTTTCACCCGGCAGCCCGATTACCCGCTTGATGAAGTCGCGCTCCGGCTCGTCCGGGTACTTGAATACGATGACGTCGCCGCGCTTGATGTCGCGTTCGGGCATGAGCGCGCGCTCCGCGTCGACCGCGCTCGGCGCGAACACGAACTTGTTGACCAGCAGGTGATCGCCGATCAGCAGGTTGTTCTCCATCGAGCCGGTCGGGATCTTGAACGCCTGCACCACCCAGGTGCGCACGAAGAGTGCCAGGATCACGGCGATGACGATCGACTCGAAGTACTCGCGCAGCGTCGATTTCTGGAAGGGCTCGGCCATCACGACTCCGTTCCGACCTTGAGGACGGCGAGGAACGCCTCCTGCGGAATCTCCACGCGACCGACCCGCTTCATCCGCTTCTTGCCTTCCTTCTGCTTCTCGAGCAGCTTGCGTTTGCGGCTGATGTCGCCGCCGTAGCACTTGGCCAGGACGTTCTTGCGCAGGGCCTTGACCGACTCGCGGGCGATGATCCGGCTGCCGATCGCCGCCTGGATCGCCACCTCGAACATCTGCCGCGGGATCAGCTCGCGCATCTTGGACGCCAGCGCCCGGCCGCGGGTATAGGCCGAGTCCCGGTGCACGATCACCGACAGCGCGTCGACCGGCTCCTCGTTGACGAGGATGTCCAGCTTGACCAGCGGTGATTCCTGGAACCCGGTGACGTGATAGTCGAGCGACGCGTAGCCGCGGGTCATCGTCTTGAGGCGGTCGTAGAAGTCGAGCACCACCTCGTTGAAGGGCAGCTCGTAGGTCACGAGCACGCGATCGGCTTTGAGATACTCGATCGATTTCTGGACGCCGCGCTTCTCCTGACAGAGCTGCAGGATCGCCCCGACGTGCTCGCTCGGGGTCAGCATCATCGCGGTGATGACCGGTTCCTCGATCCGCTCGATCCTTCCCGGATCCGGCAGCTTCGACGGGCTGTCGATTTCCTGCGTCACGCCATCCGTCGTCGTCACCCGGTAGAGGACGCCCGGCGCGGTGGTGACGAGGTCCATGTCGAACTCGCGCTCGAGCCGCTCCTGGACGATCTCCATGTGCAGGAGGCCGAGGAACCCACAGCGGAACCCGAAGCCGAGCGCGGCCGAGGTTTCCGGCTCGAAGAAGAACGAGGCGTCGTTCAGGCGCAGCTTCTCGAGCGCGTCGCGCAGCTGCGGGTATTCGCTGCCTTCGACCGGGTAGAGGCCGGCGAAGACCATCGGCTTGGAGACCTTGAAGCCAGGAAAGGCCTCCGCGGTGCGGCGCGAGGCTTCGGTGATGGTGTCGCCAATCTGCGCGTCGGTGACGGTCTTGATGCCGGCGAAGATGAACCCGACCTCACCGACGCCCAGTTCCTGGACGACCGTCGGCTTGGGCGAGAAGACCCCGACCTGATCGACATCGTACTCCTGCCCCTTCGCCATCAGCCGGATCTTCATGCCGGCCCGCACCGCGCCGTCGATCACGCGGGTCAGGATGATCACGCCGCGATACGCGTCGTACCACGAGTCGAAGATCAGGGCTTTGAGCGGCGCGGCCGGATCGCCTTCCGGCGACGGCAGCCGCGCGACGATCGCCTCGAGGATGTCGTGGACGCCGATCCCTTCCTTGGCGCTGGCCAGAATCGCGTGGCTCGCGTCCAGACCGACGATCTCCTCGATCTGCCGCTTGGCCTCGTCCGGCTGGGCGCCGGGCAGGTCGATCTTGTTGATGACCGGAATGATCTCGAGGTTGTTCTCGACGGCCAGGTAGGCATTGGCGAGCGTCTGGGCTTCGACCCCCTGCGAGGCGTCTACCAGCAACAACGCCCCCTCGCACGCCGCCAGCGAGCGCGTCACTTCGTACGAGAAGTCGACGTGTCCCGGGGTGTCGATCAGATTGAGCACGTAGGTCTGCCCGTCGTTCGCCTGATACGTCAGCCGGACCGCGTGCGCCTTGATCGTGATGCCGCGCTCACGCTCCAGGTCCATGCTGTCGAGGACCTGCGCCTCCATCTCCCGCGCCTGCAGCGCCCCGGTGAGCTCGAGGAAACGATCCGCGAGCGTCGACTTGCCGTGGTCGATGTGCGCGATGACGGAGAAGTTGCGGATGAAGCGCTGGTCCATTGGGTAAGCGGAACTCTGATTATACCGTTCCGCGGATCCGGGACCCGGGACCGGGGACCGGGGACCGGGGACCCGGCGCCGGTCACGAGGCAACCCGGTGTTCGAGTGGGGTGGTTCACCCCTTGCTCTGACATGACGGCAGTGCTTCGAAACAACAACTTACGCGCGGTAGTCGGCTGTTTCAGCGATCTGCCGCGAAAGACCGTGGGGAGGATCTGCGATGGACGCGATTCGCAGCTATCGGGACCTCGATGTCTGGCGGGTGTCGATGGAACTCACCATCGAGGTGTATCGCGTGACGGATGCCTTTCCGGCGACCGAGCGATTTGGACTGACCGCGCAGATTCGGCGGGCCGCAAGTTCAATTCCTGCCAACCTGGCCGAGGGGCACGGTCGGCCGCCACAGGCGTATCGCAATCACGTCAGCATCGCGATTGGTTCGCAGGCAGAGCTCGAGACCCTTCTCGATCTCGCGTGCCGCCTGAACTTCATTGCCTCAAACGGCATCGGGGAGCTGGTTCCGAGCCTCGCGCGAACTGGCCAGATGCTCAAAGGATTGGCGAGGGGCCTGAGGCGTTGCGATGAGCAGCCAGGGGCTGCAACCAGCCACCGCCGCTGACGCCCGGATCCCGGGTCCCGGGTCCCCGGTCCCGTCAGGGAGCGGAGCGCCGCCCCTACCGCTCCGCGACGGTCAGAAACGTCTGCGGATACGTCGGCCCGATGTAATCCGTGCGGGGGCGGATCAGGCGGTTGTTGGCGTACTGCTCGAGGCAGTGCGCGGTCCAGCCCGACACTCGGCTGACGGCGAAGATTGGCGTGAAGAGATCGATCGGGATCCCGAGCGTGTAGTAGGTCGAGGCCGAGTAGAAGTCGACGTTCGGATACAGCTTCTTCTCGCCGGTCACGAGCTGCTCGATCCGCTGGGACATCTCGAACCAGCGCGTGTTGCCGGCCCGCTCGCCAAGCTCCTTGGACATGCGCCGGAGGTGCGTCGCGCGCGGATCTTCGGTGCGGTAGACGCGGTGACCGAACCCGGGAATCTTCACCTTGCGCGCCAGCTTCGACCGGATCGCGTCGTCAATCCGCTCGGGCGTCGCGTCCTGGCCGATCTCGATCAGCAGCCGCATCACGTCGGCGTTCGCGCCACCGTGGAGCGGGCCCTTGAGCGTGCCGATGGCGGCGACGATCGCCGAGTGCAGATCGGTCAGCGTGGCGGCGGCGACGCGGGCCGCGAACGTCGAGGCGTTCAGCTCGTGATCCGCGTGCAGGACCAGCGCGATGTCGAAGGCGCGGGTCGACAGCGCGCTCGGCCGGTTGCCGGTGAGCATGTACAGGAAGTTCGCCGCGTGTCCCAGCCCTGGGTCCGGCTGGATCGGGCCACTGCCCTGCTGCATGCGGCCGTAGGTCGCGACCAGGCTGGCAATCTGCGCCGTCAGACGCACGGCCTTGCGGTAGTTCGCTTGCGGCGACGAGTCGGCCGCGTCTCGATCGTACTGGCCGAGTGCGGAGGTCAGCGTGCGCAGCGAGTCCATGCCGTCCGAGGCCGGGAGCTGCTTCATCAGCCGCAGGATCGGCTCCTCGAGCTGACGCCCGGCCACCAGCTGCGACTGGAGATCCCCAAGCTCCGCGCGTTGCGGCAGCCGCCCGTGCCACAGCAGGTAGCACACCTCTTCGAACGTCGCGCCGCGCGCGAGATCGTGGATGTCGTAGCCGTAGTACGCGAGGACCCCGCGATCGCCATCGAGATAGCAGATGGACGACGTCGCGGCGACGACGTCCTCGAGACCAGCCTTGGGCTTTTCGTCAGCAGCCATGCCGCGATGATATCAAGAGGGAGACGTGCGGCCGGGAGCCACCGCGCGCATGGTCTGCCCGGCGCCGCGCGGCGGCTGCCGGACAGAACGGAAGGAAGCGGCTACTTGGCGATCTCCGGCGACTTGAGCATGACGTTGTCGCCGGTGAACTGCTGCAGGATCGAGAGCAAGCCGGTGTAGAGGAAGCCGACCTGGAACAGCATCAGGAACGGCAGCGTGCCGTAGATCTGATTGACGAGCGCGTAGAACACGGTGACGGTGAAGTAGAGTCCCAAGGCCACCTCGACGATCGGCTGGACGCCGACGGACTGGTGGTACTTCTTGCCGACCCACTCGTCGCTGTCGCGTTCGATGCCGTATTTCGGGGTGCGCGCGAAATCGCTCTGCTTGTTGAAGATGGCTTCGAGCACCGCGCGGGTGTTGTTCACACAGAGGCCGATGCCGATTGACATCAGGAACGGCAGGTACTTCAGCCGCTGCCGCCAATCCGGATAGAGCTCACGCTGGGCGACGACGTAGAAATTGGCCACCGACGCGGTCGCTGCCAAAAACAGCGGCACGTCGATGAGGAGCATCTCCGTCCAACCCATGCTGTAACGCACCCACATCGCCGGGAACATCAGGATGGACAGCACCGACATGAGCAGATAGTTGAAATTCGCGGACAGGTGGAAGAAGGCCTCCGCCTTGACCCCGAGCGGCTGGTCCGAGCGCAGGATCCGCGGCAGGAGCTTGAGGCAGGTCTGGATCGAGCCCTTCGCCCACCGGTGCTGCTGCGACTTGAACGAGTTCATCTCGACCGGGACTTCCGCCGGTGCCACCAGGTCGGGCAGGAACTTGAAACGCCACCCGGCGAGCTGGGCGCGGTAACTGAGGTCGAGATCTTCCGTCAGCGTGTCATGCTGCCACCCGCCGGCGCTGATGATCGCCTCGCGCCGCCAGATCCCTGCCGTGCCGTTGAAGTTGAAGAAGCAGCCGGCCCGATTGCGGCCGCCATGCTCCAGCACGAAGTGGGCGTCGAGCAGCATCGACTGGATCTTGGTGAGGAGCGAGTAGTCCTGGTTGATGTGCCCCCAGCGCGCCTGGACCATGCCGACCTTCGGGTCGCCGCCGAAGTGCGGCAGCGTCCGCATCAGGAAATCGGTCGAAGGGATGAAGTCGGCGTCGAAGATCGCGATGTACTCACCAGTCGCGACCTTCAGACCGGCCTCTAGGGCGCCGGCCTTGAAGCCGCGGCGGTCGACCCGATGCAGATACTGGATGTTGCAGCCCCGGGACTTATGGCGCCGCACTGCCATCGCGGCAATCTCGGTGGTCTCGTCCGTCGAATCGTCGAGGACCTGAATCTGGAGCAGCTCAGCCGGATAGTCCATCTCGACCACCGCATCGATGAGGCGGTCGGCGACGTACATCTCGTTGAAGATGGGAAGCTGAATCGTCACCCGCGGTAGCGGGCTCAAGGCGGGCAACAAGCCGGGTGCCGGCTGGTTCGCCTTGTTCTTCATGTAAAGATAAACGAGGAAATAGCGGTGCCACCCGTAGATCGCCAGGATGCTCAGGACGAAGAAGTAAATGACGAGGATCAGAGTCTGGGGCAGCGTCATAAGAGGATGAATCCGTCACTCAGCATAAACGGTCATATTACTGTCCGGCTCGTGCGTACGTCAACGAGCGCCGCCTTCCAGACCTTATGAACGGCTCCGACATCCGCGCCATTCTCGACGATGTGCAGGCGCAACGGCTGACGCCCGAACAGGCCCACCGCCGCGTTCTTCAATTTCTGCGCCAAGCGCCGTTTGAAGACCTGGGCTTCGCCCGGGTGGACCATCATCGCTCGCTGCGGCAGGGTTTTCCTGAGGTGGTGTTCGGCGCGGGCAAGACTCCCGACCAGATAGCCGCCATCGCCGAGCGCATCGTCGCAGCGGGCCACAGTCTGTTGGTAACGCGAACGGACGCGCGTGCGTTCGATACGGTCAAGCAGAAAGTGCCCGACGCGACCTTTCACGAGCTGGCCAGAACGATCACCCGCCCGCGTCAGTGTCCGCCCGGAAAAGGCATCGTTGCCGTGGTGGCGGCGGGCACCGCCGATCTGCCCGTCGCCGAGGAAGCCGCCGTGACCGCCGACATCATGGGCAATCGGATCGACCGGGTGTATGACGTCGGCGTCGCCGGACTCCATCGCCTGCTCGCCGAGCATCAGCGCCTGATGGAGGCCCGCGTGATCATCGTGGTCGCCGGGATGGAAGGCGCGCTGCCGAGCGTGGTCGGCGGCCTGGTGGACGTGCCGGTCATCGCCGTCCCGACCAGCGTCGGCTATGGCGCGAACTTCGGCGGGCTCAGCGCGTTGCTCGGAATGCTCAACAGCTGCGCCAGCGGGGTGTCAGTCGTGAACATCGACAACGGCTTCGGCGCCGCCGCTATCGCCAGCTCGATAAATCATCTCGACTGACGCTTCCCGGGACTAGTCCCTGGATCCGTGATTTCTAGGACAACTCCCGGGCGGGGCATCCCGCCGGGCGGCGTTGCTCGTCGCTCACATATGCCCAATATGCTCACTCCTCTCGCCTTGCCCGCCGGGCGCCGCGCTCCGGGACTTGTCCCAGCTATCACGGTTCCAGGGGACTAGCAGGCCGCTGAAAAAGCGGCCTGATGTGAAGGCAATGGCAGATGTGAAAACACTGGGGTTTCGCCATCTTCCATCTGACATCCGCCATTCAGGATGCGTTTTCAGCATCCTGCTAGGGCTAGGACAAGCCGGCGGCGCTGCAGTTCGGGAGCCTATCTACCTACTCCCGAGTCCCGAGTCCCTAGTCCCAGATCCCCAGTCCCGGTCCCTGGTCCCCTCCGGTTGTCGGGGGCCCTCCCATACGATATAGTTGGCGATTGCCCCAAGCGGGATCGGTCTTGCCAGACCTCTACGTCACATGCACTCCGGCGCCCTCAGGGCTCTCGAATTCGATCGAATCGTCGAGGCGGTTACCCGCTTCGCGCAGACGCCGGCCGGGCTGGCCCGGCTCAGTCAGATCGAACCACTGACCGAGCCCCGGAGCGTGTCGGCCGCCCTGGACGCAACGGCTGAAACCGTCCGCTTCATGGCGGAGAGCCAGATCGGGCTCCGCGCCCCCGAGGACTTCGAGTCGACGCTCGAATCGCTCGCGGTCGAAGGCCGCGCCCTCGATCCGCGCCAGCTGCTCACGCTCGCCGACTTCCTCGCTTCGATTGAATCCACCTGCGCGTCGGTGCGGCGGGCCCGCGGGGCCTATCCGGTGTTGCGCGCAATTGCCAATACCGCGGCCAGCTTCGAATCCGAGATCGCCGACATCCGCCGCAAAATCGATCCCGGCGGCGAGGTGGTCGACGATGCGAGCCCGGAGCTGCGGAGCATCCGCGATCGATTGCGCAAGCAGCGGACGCGGTTGCGCGGCACGTTGGAGTCGTACCTACGCGGCAAGGACACCGCGAAGTATCTCCAGCAGCAGATCGTCACCGACCGCAACGGCCGTTATGTGCTCGTCGTCCGTGCCGAGCATCGCGGTTCGATCCCCGGCATCGTCCATGGCAGCTCCGGCAGTGGCGCCAGCCTGTTCCTCGAACCGCTCAGCACGGTCGAGATCAACAACGAGATCGTCGCCCTCGAGCAGCAGGAAGCGGAGGAAGTTCATCGCATCCTCCTCGAGCTCTCTGATGCCTTGCGCCGCCGGCTCGAGGACGTGAGCCGGACGGTGGAGGCGGCGACGGGCTTCGACGTCCTGCAGGCGCGCGCGAGCTTCTCGAAGCTGGTCGACGGCATCCGGCCCGCGATCGCCGCGGACGGGCGGCTCGAGTTGCGCGCCGCCAAGCACCCGCTGCTCATCCCGGCTCTCCAGCGTCACCTGGGCGCCGCGTCGACCGCACCGGCGGATGACGACGATCGGCCGGCCGGCAAGGGTCGTGAGCCGGTGCCGGTGGACATCCTGCTGATTCCGCCCGTCACCGTGCTGGTTGTCACCGGTCCGAACACCGGCGGCAAGACCGTGGCCCTCAAGACAGCCGGCCTGCTGGCCTTGTCGGCGCAGGCGGGGCTGCTGATTCCGGCGGCGGACGGCACGCAGCTGCCGGTGTTCCGCACCGTGTTCGCCGACATCGGCGACGAGCAGTCGATCGCCGAGAACCTCAGTACTTTCTCCGGTCACATCGCCAATGTGGTGGAGATGGAGAAGGCCTTGACGCTGCCGGCGCTGGTGCTGCTCGACGAGGCCGGTGCTGGCACGGACCCGGCCGAAGGCGGGGCGCTGGCGATGGCGATCATCGAGCACTTCCGGCTGCGCGGCGCGACGGTGATGGCGACCACGCATTACGACTCGCTCAAGTCGTATGCGTCCACCACCCCGGGAGTGGTGCCGGCCGGCTTCGGGTTCAATCCGAAGACGTTTGCCCCGACCTATCAGTTGAATTACGGATCGCCGGGCAGCAGTCTCGCCTTCGAGATTGCGACCCGGCTCGGGCTGCCGGCCTCGATCATCGCCCGGGCGCGGGCACATCAGACCGAGCGGGAGTCGCAGCTCGCCGAGCATCTCGCCAAGCTGCAGCGCGACGTGCAAGCGCTCGAGCACGAACGCCGGCTGGTGGCGCGGGACCGCGAGACTCTCCACGAGAGCTCCGCCAAGCTCCACGCTCGCGAGCTGGAGCTGCGCGGCCGGGAGGAGACGTTCCGGAAGCGGCTCGACGAGCGGATCGAGGAGCGGCTGCGCGACGCGCGGCGGCAAATCGATTCAGTGGTCGATCAGCTGAAGGGGCGGACCGGGGCCCTCGCCGCCGGGGCCAACCAGCGCGCCGCGCGGCTGGTCCCGACCGGTGCTGTCGGCGCAGCGCGGGCCGACGCGCGGGCGGCCGTCGATGCGATCGGCGAGCGCCTGCGCAGCGGCGCGGATTCGGCCGAGGCCGTGCCGGCCAGCGGCCGCGCGATGGAGGATCGCGCCGCGGTCGTCGGGGATCGCGTCCTGGTCGGGCCGTTCGGCATGGAGGGTGTGGTCAAGGCGCTGCACGATCGGGACGCCGAGGTCGACGTCCGGGGCAAGCGGCTCCGGGCGCGGGTCGACGATCTCCGTGTGCTTGCGTCGGGTGGCGGCGCCGCCGCGGCGCCGCCGCGGGTCCGAGTCAACGTAGACTTGGCCCCGCGCGCGGGATCGCTGACCGAGCTGAATCTGATCGGCTGTTCGGTGGACGAAGCGCTGGCGCGGACGGAGAAGTTTCTGGACGATTCGTTGATCAGCGAGCTGCGCAGCGTTCGCCTGATCCACGGCTACGGCACCGGTCAGTTGCGGCGCGCGATCGCCGGGTTCCTGCAGGCGCAGCCGTTCGTCGCGAACTTCAGCGCCGCGCCGCCCGAACAGGGCGGCGGCGGCGTGACGGTGGTGGAGCTGAAGGAATAATGCCGCTCTTCCCCGAATCCTTCATCGAAGACCTGAAGTCGCACGCGAGCATCGTGCAGATCGTCCAGGAGCGCGTGCCGCTCCGGCGGGCCGGCGTCGCCTGGAAGGGGCTGTGTCCGTTCCACGGCGAGAAGACCCCGTCGTTCAACGTGAACGAAGAGCGCCGGACGTTCAAGTGCTTCGGCTGCGGCCTGGGCGGCGACGTCATCAAGTTCATCGAGCTCTACGACAAGATCACCTTTCCGGAAGCCGTGCGACAGCTCGCCGGGCGCGTCGGACTGACCGTGCCGGAACCGGAGGACTCGAAGGAAGACGCCGAGACCCAGCGCGATCGCGAGGCGCTGACCAAAGCACATGAAGTCGCCGCGGCGTTCTTCCGCGAGCAGCTGAACACCCCCGCCGGCGCGCCTGCGCGCCGCCTGCTGGAGGCGCGGCGGCTGACAGCGCAGACGATCGATCTGCTCG
Organism: uncultured Acidobacteriota bacterium; assembly: GCA_963816725.1. Taxonomy (GTDB): domain Bacteria; phylum Acidobacteriota; class Vicinamibacteria; order Vicinamibacterales; family 2-12-FULL-66-21; genus CAVSUB01. The sequence continues at coordinate 94,610 of CAWFMC010000007.1, forward strand.
GCATGGGCTACGCGCCGCGGACCGGCAACGGTCTGCGCCAGCGGCTGACCCGCGACGGGTTTTCCGACGTGCTCCAGCAGAAAAGCGGGCTCGTCGTCCGGCGAGACGACGGGTCGATGGCCGATCGCTTCCGAGGCCGCCTGATGATCCCCATCCACCGCGAGAGCGGCGTGATCATCGCGTTCGGCGGCCGGGCCATGGAGGAAGGGCAGCAGCCGAAGTACCTGAATTCGCCCGAGACGCCCATCTACGTGAAGGGTCGGACGCTCTACGGGCTGCACCTGGCGAAGTCCGCGATCACGAAAGCGAAACACGCGGTGATGGTCGAGGGCTACTTCGATGTGGCGCAGGCGATCCAGGCCGGGATCGGCAACGTCATCGCGTCGTCTGGCACCGCGCTGACCACCGCCCAGGGCCGGCTGTTGAAACGTTTCGCCAGCAAAGTCGTCCTCAGCTTTGATCCTGACGCGGCGGGCAAGGGTGCGGCCGCCAAGACGTCGGAATTGCTGGTCGCCGAGGGATTTCAGGTCAACGTCGCGGTGTTGCCGGCGGGGGACGATCCCGATACCTTCATCCAGAAGCACGGTGGGGCCGCCTACCAGGAGCAGTTGCGGCTGTCCCGCCCGTATCTCGATTACTTGCTCGATCGCGCCGCCGCCGCCTACGATTTGGCCCGTCCGGAGGATCGCCGCGGCTTCCTGACCCAAATGCTCGAGGTGGCAGCGCGGATTCCCGATGCCGCCGCCCGTGACCAGTTCGCCGACCGGTTGTCGCATCGGGCGCAGATAACGGAAGAGGTTGTTCGCGCCGAAATTCGGAGGGCTGCGGTCCAGAAAAAGACCACCGTGCCGGACCCGGAGCGCCGGACGCCCGGGATGGGTCAGGTGAAAACGGTCGAGCGCGGCTTGATTTGGGCCCTGGTTCGGGAGCCGCAGCAGGGGCTGGAGGCGCTCGCGGAGCTGGAAACTGGCGATACCGATGGCCTGGCGACGCGAAGTATTCTCGAACAGGCAAGATCCCTGCAAGAATGGCCCGCGGCGTCATTACCAGACACGCTGATTGCGCGTCTAACCAGTGGAGAGGCCTCGCTCGTGGCGGAAATCGGCCGCCAGAGCCACCCCCCCGCCACCGCCGCCGATTGCGTCCGGACCCTCAAGCGTCTACGGTTTGACCGCGAGCGGGCCGCAGTGCAGCGGGAAATCGATCGGTTGCAGGAGCAGGGCGCGGAGCATTACGAGGCCGAAATCGACTCGCTGTGGTCGCGCAAGCGGTCGCTGCTGCAGCAGATCGAGGCGTTGATGGACGCGGGATAGGCCGGCGGGCACGACACGGTTTTAGTTATACGGTGGATACGGGACGGCCGAGGGGAGCGCAGGAGGACATGGCGTTGTCGATCGAAGAAAAATACGATGAAGTGAGGCAGCTCATCTCCATCGGTAAGGAAAAGGGCTACCTGCTGTACGACGAGGTCAACGAACTGCTGCCGGCCGACATCACGTCGTCGGACGAGCTCGACGATCTCTTCAGCACGTTCGGCAGCGCCGGCATCGAGGTCGTCGACTCCGAGAAGACCTACCGCGAGGACAAGCTGCTCGACCGCACCGGCGAGGGTGCGGAAGAGATGGAGCTCGACCTCACCCCCGGAGCCCTCGACAAGACCAACGATCCGGTCCGCATGTACCTCCGCGAGATGGGCACCGTGCCGCTCCTCACGCGGGAGGGCGAGGTCGAGATTGCCAAGCGCATCGAGCGCGGCAAGCTCGCCGTGATCAAGTCGATCTCCCGGACCCCGACGGTCGCCCGCGCCATCATGCAGATGGGCGATCAGCTCAAGAACGACGAGCGCAGCATCCGCGAGCTGGTGATCTTCAACGACGAGGAGATCACCGACGACAAGATCGAGGATCGCAAGCGCCAGGTGCTGCGCCAGATCGACGCGGTCCGCAAGGCGTGGCAAGGTCTCGACAAGGCCAAAGAGAAACTCGAGAAGACCCCGAAGGGCGCCACCACGCGGGACAAGAAGAAGTACCGCAAGGTCCGCTGGGAAGCCATGCGGGCGCGGGTCGAGATCTCGAAGCTGATTCGCAAGATTGAGTTCACGGAGAACATCAAGCGCCGGCTGATCGATCAAATCAAGGAAGTCGTCGAAGCGGTGATGCGGGTCCGCCGCGAGATCGATCAGATCGAGCGGCAGCTCAACCCCAAGGGGGGCAAGAAGAGCAAGCTGAAGGAAGACGACCGGAAGAACCTCGCCAAGCGCCAGAAGGAACAGAAGGCGCTGGTGAAGACGATGGCGGAGGAGCTCGAGGAGACGCCCGATCAGCTGGTGCGGACGCTGGAGACGATCTCGCGCGGCGAGATCCAGGCCGAGCAGGCGAAGAAGGAGCTGGTCGAAGCCAACCTGCGCCTCGTCGTCTCGATCGCGAAGAAGTACACCAACCGCGGCCTGCAGTTCCTCGACTTGATTCAGGAAGGCAACATCGGCCTGATGAAGGCGGTCGACAAGTTCGAGTACCGCCGCGGCTACAAGTTCTCGACCTACGCGACGTGGTGGATCCGGCAGGCGATTACCCGCGCCATCGCCGACCAGGCGCGGACGATCCGGATCCCGGTCCACATGATCGAGACGATCAACAAGTTGATTCGCACCTCACGCGCGCTGGTCCAGGAGCTGGGCCGCGAGCCGACGTCCGAAGAGATCGCCAAGCGGATGGACATCCCGGTGTCCAAGGTCCGCAAGGTCCTGAAGATCGCGCAGGAGCCGATCTCGCTCGAAACGCCGATCGGCGAGGAAGAGGATTCGCATCTCGGCGACTTCATCGAGGATCGTCAGGTCGTGTCGCCGTCCGACGCGGTGATCAACCTGAACCTCAAGGAGCAGACCGAGTCGGTCCTGAAGACCCTGACGCCGCGCGAAGAGAAGGTGATCAAGATGCGGTTCGGCGTCGGCGATGGCAGCGAGCACACGCTCGAGGAGGTCGGCCAGAGCTTCGCGGTCACCCGCGAGCGCATCCGGCAGATCGAGGCCAAGGCGCTGCGTAAGCTGCGCCACCCCTCGCGCAGCCGGAAGCTGCGGGCGTTCCTCGAAGGACGCACGTAGCCAGCACACACTCGAGGGCCGGGCAGATTGCCCGGCCCTTTTTCGTACGGTGAGCGAGCGGCGCCGCTCGCGAAAGGCGTCGAATCGCCGTGGCTATCTCGACGGCCGGCCGCCGACTGATATAGTCTGAGGTGGGCCCATAGCTCAGCGGTCAGAGCCGCCGGCTCATAACCGGCCCGTCCCAGGTTCGAATCCTGGTGGGCCCATCCTACGCTCTCGGATCACGCGTCGGATGCCCGCCGTCGCGCGCTGGGCGAGGGCAGGCAACATGTTGTCCGCCGGTGAGCTTCCGCTGACAGGCAGGACGCATCTCTCGACTGAAGGTGTATTGGCATCTTGAATCCTGATCTCCAACATCTGATTCAGCTCCAGGATCTCGACCTCGCCGCCGAACGCGTGCGGCGGCGAATCGCAGACATTCCGGGCGCGGTCGCGGCGCTGGACTCCCGGTTGTCCGAGCGCACCGCTGCCGTCGCCGCCATCAAAGGCCGGATCGAGGTGAGCCAATCGGCGCGCCGCGACATCGACAAGGAACTGGCCGCGGTGCAAGGCCGCTTGAGCAAGTACAAGGGCCAGCTGATGGAGGTCAAGACCAACAAGGAATACCAGGCGATGCAGCACGAGATCCAGGCTGCGGAGCAGTTGGTCCGCGACCAGGAGGATCGCCTGCTCGAACGGATGGAGGAGCAGGACACGCTGAGCGCGGAGTTGAAAGCCGCCGAAGCGGCGCTCACCGCGGCTCAGGCGGAAATCGCCGCCGAGAAGAAGATCATCGAAAGCGACCGCGCGGTGCTCGACCAGACCCTTCAGAAACACACTGCCGACCGCGCCGCCCTCACCGCCCAGATCACCCCCGCCGCGCTCGCCCTCTTCGAACGGCTGTCGCAACACCGCAAAGGCGTCGCGCTCTCGGAAGCCCGCAACGGCGGCTGCGTGCAGTGCAACGTGCGCCTCCGCCCGCAGGTGTTCAACGAGGTCCGGCGGATGGACACGCTGATCCAGTGCGACAACTGTTCGCGGATCTTGTACTTCGTCCCCATTGCGGCGGCGACACAGGCGCCGCAGTAGGGGACGGTCACGGGCTCTAGGCTCTAGGCTAGGGGCTTTAGGCCTCCGCCAGCTTGCGGCGCTCGGGGTTGAACATCGGCGCCGCGGCCCGCTCTGTCAGTGTTGCGTCGCGAACGGCCTAAAGCCAGACAAGGCCCGTAGCCTGAAGCCTGAAGCCCGTTCGCGAGCGCTCCCTCTCACGCGAGCGCCCCGTCACGCGAGCTCGTGTCCGATCTCCCAATCCAGCCCGAACGGGTCCGTGAGGCGCCCCAGACGCCAGCCGTGCGCTTCGCCGACCGGGAAGACTGCGGTCGCACCCGCGCCGATCGCTTGCGCGAAGACGGCATCGGGATCGGCGACTACGAGAACCAGCCGAATCGTGCCGCCGCCGACGGCCTCCGGCCCCTCTCCGGCGGGCTCGCCCGGGCTGATCCAGAACTGCGCGCCGCCGACCGACAGGCGCGCGATGACACCCTCCGGCGTGTCGAGCCGATACGTCTCGACCGCGCCGAACGCCGCCTTGTAGAACTCCATCGCCGTGTTGCTGTGACGGAGCGACAACCACGGCGCGATGATGTTGTCCGACCGATTCTCGGTCACGCGCACTCCAGTCGCTCAGCAGGATGCTGCATCACGCATCCTGCATCCAGATGGCGGATCGCAGATGGCAGATGGCAGATGCGTCAGCGTCAGACCCTTCGCAGCTTCGTGACCCGCCCCACCTCCACCCATTCGACGACGAAGATGTTGCCAGCGTGATCGAAGCAGGCGCCGTGCGGGCAGATGAACTGGCCCGGGATGAACTTCTCGCGCGGCTCGCGGCGCAGCGGGTTATTCCAGTCCGCGGCGTTCGAGTCGCCGAGATGCTCGACGATCGCGTTGTCCTTGCCGAGCAGGGTCACGCGTCCGTGCAGGTCTGGGATCACCACCATCCCCTGGCGCTCGTCGAAGTGGCACGGCAGGCGGAAGCCAGGCACGAAGTCGATATGCTTCCCGTCGAGGGTGAAACGCTGCAGCCGGTTGTTGCGGCGATCCGCGACCACCAGCACCGGCGCGCCGACGCGCGTGTCGACCCAGATCCCGTGCGGCTCGGCGAGGAGACCCGGTTCTGACCCCTTACCGCCGAACGTGCGGATGTACTCCGCCCTGCTGGAGTACTGATTGATGTAGTACGAGCCGTAGCCGTCGCCTACGTAGATGTCGCCGTTTGGAGCGATCGCGATGTTCGTAGGGTTGTAGGGCTTGGCCGCCCCGTCCGCGCCGGGCCGATACGCCGCGATGTCCGGCGGACCCTGGATCTTCCAGACGACCTCCCCCTTCAACGTCGTCTTTACGACGACGGCCTGGAGATTCGGCTGCGGAGTCATCTTCGGGTTGGCGGCGTTGGCGGTCAAGTAGAGGAACTCGTCCTTCCCTTCCTGGCGCAGGTGCAGGCCGTGCGCCACGCCCTTGAAGTCCGCCCCCCACGAGCGGACGAACTTCCCCGTCTCATCGAAGACGACGACCGTGTCGGCGCTGTCGCTGGTGGCGTGGACGGTGTGATGGACGTAGATGTAGCCTTGCGCGTCCTCGACCACGCCGTGGGTGTTGCCCCAGCGGATCGAGGGCGGCAGCGTCCCCCAGTCGTGGATGGCTTCGTACACGTTCGCGCCCGTGCCCAGCACCGGCGCCTTGGTGCCAGCCTTGTCCTGCATTCCGAGCAGGATCGGCGCGGCCAGCGGCGCCACGCCGGCGGTGGCCAGGAACTCGCGGCGGTTCATGCGAACAGCTCCTTGATCGCGCGGCCCTTGCCGTCCCGCGTCACATACACGGGACGACGTTCGACCACGTAGGCGGTGTCGGGCGGAATGCCGAGCGCGTGGTAGATCGTGGCGTGCAGGTCTTCCATGATCACCGGGTTCTCGATCGTGGTGCAGGGCCGCTCGTCGGCGGTCTTGCCGTAAACGAAGCCTTTCTTGATGCCGCCTCCAAACATCAGTATCGAGCCGGCCGCCGTGAAGTGGCGGTGCATCCCGTAATGGCGGATCTCGGTCATCACCGGCGGGATGTTGATCGCCTGATCCTTCACTTCCTTGCCGACTTTCCCTTCCGTCATCGCGTCGCGCCCGAACTCGCTCGCCAGGATGACCAGCGTGCGGTCGAGCAGACCGCGCTCGTCGAGGTCGCGGATCAGCTGTGCGACGGGAGCGTCGATCAGCTTCTTCATGTCCTCGGCCCGCTCGTGCCCGTGCTCGTGCGTGTCCCAGTAGACGAAGGGGATGTACTCGGACGTGACTTCGACGTAGCGCGCCCCGGCCTCCACCAACCGCCGCGCCAGCAGGCATCCCTGGCCGAAGCGGCCGGTGTTGTAGGCGTCGAAGCTGGCCTTCGGTTCGAGTGACAGATCGAACGCTTTGGCCGACGGGGATCGCAGGAGCCGATCGGCGCCGTCGAGCGAGCGAATGAGCGACTCGCGCTGGAAATCGCCGCCGTGCTGATATACGGGCTCCTGCGCCAGCAGCTGCTCGAGCAGCGCCCGGCGGCTGCGGAAGCGGGCCTCACCGAGCTCCTTCGGCGGCCGCACCGCGGACGCGGCGTCCTTGGGATCGATGATCAGAAACGGGCCGTGCTCGGTCCCGAGGAATCCGGCGGTGTGGAAGGCTTTCAGCGTGCCGATCTCACCCGCTCCTTCAACCGTCTGCCCGATGGCGACGAACGCCGGCACGTCAGGGTTCCTGGGGCCGAGCGTCTTCGAAATCACCGCCCCGAGGTGGGGCATCGCCATGGGCTGCGGCGGGATGTAACCGGTGTGCCAGTGATACTGATGGCGTGAGTGGAGGATGAAGCCCAGGTCGGCAGCGTTGAACGTGCGAATCACGCTCCCGCGGTCGATCACGCTGGCGATCTGCTCGAGGCCCTTGGTGAACTGGATGCCGTCCACCGCGGTCGGAATGCTCGGGAACGTGCTCAGAACTTTCTCGATCGGGACACCCGGCTCGAACGGCGTGTAGCGCTTGGGATCGAATGTTTCGGTCTGAGCCATCCCGCCGGCCATCCACAGCACGATCACCGCATCGGCCGTCGCGGTCAGCGTCGCCGCCTGCGCCGCATCGAGCCGTTGCGGCTCGCGGCCGACCAACGCTGCCAGCGTCGCCCCCGCGGTGGCGCCCATGAACGTGCGGCGGCTCACGCGCGCGAAGATGTCCCGTTCTTCGCGGGTCAGGTGCGGTTCGATGTGCGGCGCGTCGGGTGTATCCATACCGGCCTTCCCTGCCTCTCGCCCGGGTCAATAAATCAGCTGGAACTCCGGCTTCATCGTCAGCGCCCAAAGCAGATCCGCCAGGCCCGTCGGCGACACGCGGTCAGGCCTGGACCGGTCGGTCAGCGTCGCCTCGGCGATCTGCCGCTCGGCCGGCGACGGAGCACGCCCCATCAGCTGCCAGAAGACGCGGTCGATCGCCTCGCGGCGATTCCGGACTGGCGGCGCTTGTGGCAGCGGCGTGCCGGGTAGCGGCGGAACGAGGCGGTCCATGTTCGGCTCTGTATCGAACACGAAGAACCGGACCTGCGGGTTGAGGGTCGACCCGATATCGCTGATCTTGTTCTCGAGCCCCATCACGCCGCGGAACCGGGCGAAGCCGCGCCCCGCGATGTCGTAGACCAGGATTGAAGGGTTGCGCACACGGACACCCGCCCCCGTGCCGCCCGGGACGGTAATCGGACCGCTCCCGGGCCGCAGCCCGCGGCCGTCCGCCGGTGTGAGCGCGGACAGCGGCGTCGTTCCGGAGTCGGAGACCAGCTCCGCCTGTGCCCAGGCCGGCTGGACCAGCTCCGCGTCGTTCGATCCGTTCTCCTGGACGACGAGCCACAGCCTGGACACGTGCGAGATGTCGATGTCGAACGCACTCGATGTCGGGGTGCGGCCGGCGACGACGCGTGTATACAGACTGACCGGCTCGGGCGGCATTTCGCCGAGCATACGTCGTGCGCCAATCGACAGGCGGCGCGTCAACGTCTCGCCATTCACCAGCTCCAGCGCCTGCGGGGTCGTGGACTGCGAGGCGCGGACAGAGATCACCTGGTCGCGAATCGGCCGCCCGAGGGCACGGGTCAGGTCAGTGGATCTCACCCGCCAGTCGCGGACGTAGGTACCCGCCGCGGTGGCCTGCGTCGGCGCGGAACCCGGCGGACGCGGCGCGTTCGTGGGCGGTACGCCTCGGGATCCCGTTGAAGGATCAATCTCCCACTCGCCCGTGACCAGGCCAATCGCATCGGCGAACTGCTCCGCCGTCAATCGCCGGATTTCGGGCCCGCCAAATACATACCCGCGGTCGGGCGGTTCGGCCGCGCGTGTCACCGACGGCATCTGATACGTCCGCGAGGTCATGATCGTCTGAATCAGGTACTTGAGGTCGTACTGATGCGCGACGAAGTCGCTGGCCAGCCAATCGAGCAACTCGGGGCTCCACGGCTGCCCGTCCATTTCGTCGGGGTTGGAGACGATGCCGTGGCCGAGCAGCCGGGTCCAGATGCGGTTGACCAGCGTGCGCGGCAGCCGGCCGAGGCGTGGATCGATGAAGGTAGCTGCTGCCGCAGCACGCCGATCGGCCAGGGCGTCGGAAAATGGCGCGCGGGTCAACTCCGGGAAGAGAAATCCGGGCTGCGCATATTTCTCCTGCGCTACGTCACACCGATACAGCTGCAGTGTCGGCTCCGGCGCGAAGTACGCGGCGAGCGCGTAGGCATCGTTCAGCTTCCACTTGCTGACGAAGCTGTCGTGGCAGGAATTGCACTTGAGGTTTACGCCGAGGAAGATCTGCGCGGTGTTCTGCGAAGCCTGCATCCACGGCTTTACCGCGGCGCTGGTCTCGCCGCGCCAGTTGACACCGATCAGGAAGCCGTCGGGATCCGCCGGCCCGGTCGGTTTGAGCAGCCGCGTGACGAAGCGGTCGTAGGGCAGGTTGGAGACGAGTGCGGAGTGCAGCCAGGGCGTGATGCTCTTGCGCCCCGCGGTCTCCGAGAAATAACTGACCCCGTCCTCGTTGCGGAGCAGATCGTTCCAGAACGTGATCCAGTGGTCAGCGTATTTCGTGGAGTCCGCCAGCAGCGTCCACACCAGTCGCGCCCGTTTTTCTGGACTGCGGTCGGCGATGAACGCCTGGAGCGCCTCGGGTGACGGCAGCAAGCCCCAGGCATCCAGATACGCACGGCGCGCGAAGAGTGCGTCGCTGACCAGCACCGGCCGGGGACTCTTGCGCACCGCCAAATAGGAGGCGGTGAAACGATCCAGCGGCGCCTGCCAGGCCGGCCAGACCGTCGGCGGTGTTGCCGGACGTGTAAGCGCGAGCGGCGCCTCCCACGGCTGCGGGGCCGGCGGCGCGTCAGGCGTGGGGCGCGCCCCTTCATCGATCCACCGGCGAATGACGTCGATATCCGCGGCATCGAGTGCCACTTCGTCCTTCGGCATCTGCGGCTCGATCACGCCGGTCAGGCGATCGACGATCAGGCTGCGCTGACTCTTGCCAGGCCGGACGATCGGACCGCTGCGGCCGCCTTCGAGGACGTCCTCATACGTCGCCAGGGACAAGCCCGCCCTTGCGCTTGTCCCGGCTGTGACACTCGAGGCAGTTCTCCTCGATGATCGTCTTGACCTGACGTTGGTAGTCGACCAGTGCTGGCTTGGCTGCGCGACCGCCTGCAGGGTGCCTCGGCGCGGGCACGGGGGGACGCGGCGCTTCTTCGGACCTCGCCGGCGGCGGGACCGGCCGCGAGACGGCGAGGACCGAGGCCACCCACCCGGCCAGGCAGAGACTGACGGCGCCGGCCAACAGGGAACGTGGTGTGCTCAACAGGTCCTCGCGGTCCGTGCGCCGGCGTAACGGCGCGGACGGAGTGGCGCGTGGAGTGTAGTCAACCCGGCGGCTGCCGGCAACCTCAGACGCGGGGGCTGATCAGGGCCGCCATCCGCCCGGCGTTCGGCCCCGCGGCGCGATACGAATGAAACACCTCCGGGTAGGAACGGGTACACAGCCCCGCCACGTGGATGCGCTCCCTGCCGACGCCCGCCGTCTCGAGTTGATCCCGGTTGGCACGCGCCAGATGGAGGTGAAACCGCCCCCCTGGACCGATGCTGAACCAGCGCTCGACGGCCCGGGCGTCGTGCCCGGCAGCCCGAAATGCGTCGACCACCTCGTCGCCGACCTCACCGCAGCACACGTCCAGGCAGGGGCCGATCGCCGCCACGAGATCCCCGGGGCGTGACCCGAACTCGTGCTCCATCGCCGCCACACCGGCCTGCACCGCGCGCTGCACCGTTCCGCGCCAGCCGGCATGCACGGCGCCGACCACCGGCTTCGTCCGATCGGCCAGGAGGATCGGTGCGCAGTCCGCAACCCGCACGGCGATGACGACCTCGGGGTCGTCGCTCACGATGACGTCGGCTTCGGGCGTCGGCCAGTCGGCCGCGTTCCCACGCCGCGCGACCGCCACGTCGGACCGGTGCACCTGCTGCACCAGCCTGATCGGCGATCCCCGGACACCGAACACGTCCGCGAGCGCCTGCCATTCCCTCTCGTCTCCGCGCAGTTCGAGATCGTGCGAGGTAAAGAGGTGATGGGCGTGCGGCGCGAGCGGCGCACACCGCAGCACGGCGCCTAGGCCGCTGGCTTGGGCCCACTCGAATTCGGCAGCGGGCTGAGGTCGTTGTATGAACGTTGTTGGCATCCGGCGTCGATGCAACGGACCCGCCGCGCATCGCGAGACATGGTGGACCAGCTCCGGGGCGTCCTTATGGACGCGTCATTGTACTAACAGCCGTCGCCGCAGTACCGTCGCCCGCAGTTTACCGCCTGTCGCTACCAGTCGCCTGAACCCGAAGAACCCTGGAACCCGTAGAACCCGCACCTTGAGAACCCGGAACCCTAAGCACCCTTAGAACCTGTGTGCCCGCCCGGCCCATCCGCGTCTCCTCCGGTTGACCGTTTCGCGCATCCGCGAGTGTTGCTTCGGACGACGCGATGTGAGCGGTCGCTGGAAGTGCTCTGTTCACATGCACATCGATGTACGAGTCCCCGTTCTTGCGGATCGGCGGGCGCCTTGCTCCCGCCTGCGATGAACCGCGCCGGATGATCATTCCGGCCTCATCACAGGAGCGACACCGTGACGATCAAGATCGTCCCGAACGAGAAGGGCAACCCTCCGGGCAAGCTGGCGGACGCCGAGCTGCACTTCACCGCAGGGCCACTCGAAGGGCTCAAGCTGATTGGCTTTGGCATCTGGGAGCGCAAAGCCGGCAACGGACGGAACGTGACCTTCCCGGCGCGTCAGTACTCCGTCAACGGCGAGCGCCGCAGCTTCGCCCTGCTCCGCCCGATGGAGGACGCCACCGCGCAGGAGCGAATCCGAGATCTGATTCTGCAGGCGTTTCAGGAGCACGAGGCGGAGGCGGCGGTCGCGTCGTGAGCGCTCGCCCCGCCGAACGGATGGTTGGGTGGCGCGGAGCGCCACCCGCCGCCTGACCGCTCGCCTACTGCAGGACGGGGAGGAAGCGGCTGTTCTCTTTCTGCCGCTTCGGCGGAAGCGTCCATTCCTCGGCGAGCCCCTTCTGCAACTCGGCCCGGAAGAACGACTGCTTCATGCCGCCGTCGATGATGTCCCACGGCAGCATCCGGTCGTCCGAGCGGTCTCGGAAGATGTAGAAGTCCGCGTCGACACCCGCCTCGGCGACCGCGGCGCGCCAGTTGCCGCCGTTTCGTTCCGCCGCTTCGATCGCCGGGGCGACCCGGCGATCGCCGAGCGACATGAGGGCCTGGTAATAGGAATGCCGCTCCGACTTGATGTTGAAGTAAACGTTGTCGAGGCCGGCCAGCAGCTGCCGCAGCCGCTTGCCTTTCCGGTCGGTGATCGCCGGATCCTCCATGGGCATCCACTGGTAGGCGGTGCCCGGCTTCGGAATCAGCGGGTTCACGCTGCCGACGATCCGGCCCACCCGGCCGCGCTTCTTTGCGTGCGACATCATGATGTCGCGCATGCGGATCGTCAGATCCCGGATGGCCAGGAGATCGTCATCCGTCTCCGTGGGCAGGCCGATCATGTAATAGAGCTTCAGGTTCTCGATCCCGTTGGCGAAGATCAGCTCGGTGGCGGCCAGGATCTCCTCGTTCGTCACCGTCTTGTTGATCACCCGGCGCAATCGATCGGAACCGGTTTCCGGCGCGATGGTGATCGATCGCTCGCCGCTCTGGTGCAGCAGCCGCACGATCGGCTCGGTCAGATCGTCCAGCCGCAGCGAGGCCGGGCTGATGGAGTAGCCCATGTCCAGCAGGCCATGGAGGATCCGCTCGATCTCCGGGTGGTCGCAGAGCGCAATCGAGACCAGGCCGGCCTTGGCCGAATGCGCCCGCGCCGCGCGGGCCAGTTCCAGGATCCGATCCGCCGGGAACGCGCGGACCGGCAGGTAGTTGTAGCCGGCCCAGCAGAACCGGCACAGGTTCGCGCAGCCGCGCACGACTTCGATCAGGAACCGGGAACCGAACTCCGTGTCAGGCGTGAAGATGGACGTCGCTGGCGGATCGAGCGCCTCGGTGGTCTTGACCGCAGCCTTCTTGACCACCGCGGGCACCTGGGCTCCCGGTTTCGCCTCGAACGCCGCAATCGTCCCGTCTTCGTTGTAGCGGACGTCGTAGAGGGACGGCACGTAGAAGCCGCGGCTCTGACCCAGCCGGGCGTAGAGCTCGCCGCGGGAATCCGTCTCGTGAATCGCCGACACCAGCGCCGGGATCAGCACTTCCCCCTCGCCCGCCGCGATCACGTCGGCGAAGAGGGCCAGCGGCTCAGGGTTGACGAACGTCACCGCGCCCCCGATGACGACCAGCGGATCCAGCCCGGAGCGCTCAGCTGCCCGAGGCGCCAGCCGGGCCAGCCTCAGCATCGAGACGACGTTCGTGTAGTCCCACTCGAAGGACACGGACAGCGCGAACACGTCGAAGTCGCGGACCGGCGTCTGCGACTCGAGCGTCAGCAACGGCTGCCCCGACTCCATCTGCTCCCGCAGTTCCTGACGGCCCGGCAGGAATACCCGCTCGCAGACCACGTCGTCCAGGTCGTTGAAGAGACGGTAGACCGTTTGGAAGCCGAGGCTCGACATCCCGACGTGGTAGGTGTTGGGAAAGGCGAGGGCGACGCGCAGACGACCGCCGTGGGGCTTCCGTACGTACCCCACCTCGCGGTCGAGAGTCGCCCGCGCGCGCTCGCGATGTTCCCAGTTTTTCATGAATCGTGGTGCGGATCCGCCGGCGCTGGTCCGGGTGACGTGTCGCTGACCGAAAGGAGAACGAGGTGTTGCGATCCGAACGGGCGGCCGGGCTCGTTCGAGGCCTTCACCGCTGGAAAGGGCGACCGTGAACCCCCCGGTGAGCGACCGCTGCTCCTGCGGCGGAGACGGTCTCGGGTGCCGTGGATATATGCAGTTTACCACGCACGTCGGCGCGAGCCGGACCGGGGTGCCCTTGGGGGGCCGGGCCAGCCTCGACCGGAGGATCGGTGCAGCGCGGCTGGCGGCCCGGCGGCGAGCGGACGCTCGTCGCCGGACGCACCGGCGCCGGGTGACTACCCTTCCGACTGGCGACGCAGGAATGCCGGAACGTCGAGCGGCGAAACCGGCTCGAACTCGGCGCCCGGGGTTGCCGGCTCCGAGCCGTTCGCTGCCGGCTTGTTGCCGGGCGGGATCTCGAGCACCGAGCGCCGCGACAGCGACATCCGTGCGCCTGGGGCAGCCGGCCGGTCGCCGTCCTGCTTCCACGAGGCGTAGGAGCTGAGGTCGACAGGGGTCGGAGTATTCGTCGCCGCCGGCACCGAGGGCTTGACCTGTGGCGACAGGCTCGGCCGTTCGAATCCGGTCGCGATGACGGTGATCTTGACCTTGCCGGCCATCTTCTGGTCGACGACCGCTCCGAAGATGATGTTGGCGTCTTCGTGAGCCGCTTCCTGGATGATCGCCGAGGCCTCGCTGACCTCGACGAGCGACAGATCCGGGCCGCCGGTGACGTTGATGATCACGCCGCGGGCGCCGCTGACCGAGGCGTCTTCCAGCAGCGGGCTGGAGATGGCCAGGTTGGCGGCGTCCATCGCGCGCTCCTCGCCTTCCGCGAGGCCCGTGCCCATGATGGCGAAGCCCATGCCCGACATGATGGTCTTGACGTCGGCGAAGTCCAGATTGATCAGCCCCGGCACCAGAATCAGGTCCGAAATGCCCTGAATCGCCTGCCGCAGCACATCGTCTGCACTGGTGAAGGCGTCGTTGAGGGAGGTGGAGCGGGCGATGGTGGCGAGGAGCCGCTCGTTGGGGATGGTGATGACCGTGTCGACTGATTCGCGCAACTCGTCCAGGCCGCGTTCGGCCTGGATCTGGCGCTTGCGTCCTTCGAACCGGAACGGCTTGGTCACGACCGCGATCGTCAGGGCGCCGAGCTCGCTGGCCAGGCTGGCGATGACCGGGGCCGCGCCGGTGCCGGTGCCGCCGCCCAGGCCGGTGGTGACGAACACCATGTCCGCGCCGTCGAGCGCTTCGATCAGCTTGTCGGTGTCTTCGAGGGCCGCTTGACGCCCGACGTTCGGATCGGCGCCCGCCCCGAGTCCCTTGGTCAGCTTCGCGCCGATCTGGAGCTTGTTCGGCGCGGCATTGAGCTTGAGCGCCTGCAGGTCGGTGTTGACGACGATGAACTCGACGCCGTCGAGGCCGGCGGCGACCATGCGGTTTACGGCGTTGCTGCCGCCGCCACCGACGCCGACCACCTTGATCCGGGCGCCGGTGCGAATCTCGGTATCGAGCGTCAGGCGCAGCGCCTCGCTCTCGGCATCACCGGTCCTGTGTCGAAGATCAGCCATTCCTCGTCCTCCCTGCCGCGCTCAGGCGCGCGGAATCGATCGTCAGAAAAATTCCTTGAAGAGCGTGCGCAGCCGTCCCGACAAGCGCCCGAAGGCACCAGCGCCGACCGCCCGGGCGGGCTCGCCGGCCTGGTTGCGATGGGCATACATCACCAGTCCCACCGCGGTCGCGAACGATGGACTGTTGACGTGATCGGCCAGCCCACCGACCCCAGCAGGGCTGCCGCGGCGCACCGGCAGATCGAAAATCTGTTCGGCGACTTCCGCAACCCCTTCGAGCATCGAGCCGCCGCCGGTCAACACGATCCCCGAGTTCAACGATTTCTCGAACCCTGCCCGCCGGATCTCGTCCCACAGCAGGTGGAACACCTCTTCGGCCCGCGGCTGGAGGATTTCGGACAGAATCCGGCGCGCCATCACCCGCGGCTTGCGGCCGCCGACGCTCGCCACTTCCATGGTCTCGTCCTCGTCGACCATGGCCGACAACGCGCACCCGCAGCGTCGCTTGACCTTCTCGGCGTCGGGGATCGGCGTGCGAAGCCCGACCGCGATGTCGTTCGTGAAGTGGTCCCCGCCGACTGCTACGACGCCAGTGTGCCACAAGCTGCCGCGCTCGAAGATAGCGAAATCCGTCGTCCCCCCACCAATATCCACGAGAGCGACGCCGAGCTCCTTCTCGTCCTGGGTCAGCACCGATTCCGCCGCCGCCAGCTGTTCCAGCACGGTGTCCAGCACGCTCACCCCGGACCGGTTCACGCACGACACGATGTTCTGTGTCGAGGACGCGCTGCCGGTAATGATGTGGACGTTGACCTCGAGGCGGGCGCCGGTCATGCCCAGGGGAGCCCCGATGCCGTCCTGCTCGTCGACGACGAAGTCCTGGGGCAGCACGTGGAGGATCTCGCGGCCGCTCGGCAGCGCGACCGCCTTCGCTGCATCGATCGCCCGCCTGACGTCCTCGCGGGTAATCTCCCGGTTCTTGCCGGCGACCGCCACCACCCCCCGGCTGTTGAACGCCTTCACGTGCGTGCCCGACAACCCGAGGTGCACAGAGTCGATCTCGACGCCGCCGGTCAGCTCTGCCTCGTCGATCGCCTTTTTGATCGATTCCACCGCGGCCTCGAGATTGACGACGACGCCGCGCCGGATCCCTCTCGAGTCCGCCAGCCCCATCCCGATAATGTCCAGCCCCCCATCGTCCGTCATCTCACCGACGATGGCGGTGATCTTGGAGGTGCCGACGTCCAGACCGACGAGATACCGTTCCTTGCGCCCCACGAATCCCCCTTCAATGCGGTGTGCGTGCCGTGGCCGGCCTGGCCGCTTCCACCGGGCGGCCCGAACCGCGCGGCTTCACGTACACGCGATCGTCGAATCGCAGGTCGACGTAGTCGATGTCCGCCACGCGTTCGCGCAGCGCCGAGGCCACCTCGAGATAGGACTGAAGGCGCTCCACGAAGCGCTCGTCGCCGAGCCGCAGTTGCGCGGTGTCCCCCTCCAGCAGCACGACCACGTCGTGGGGGTTCGACACGTCGACCTGCGACAGCCGCTTGGCGATCGAGCGGCGGGTCGCGATCGACTCGAGCACTCTCGCGGCGAGCTCGGCGCGGTCCTCGTCGATGGCCGGCTTCCCCTTCTTCGGCGACCGGACCAGGCCGTCGATGATCGGCAGGTCGAACTCCCGGTAGCGCGGCCCGAACTCGTCGATCACCGTCCCGGTGCGGTCGATCAGATAGAGCTGGCTCCCCAGCCGGCTGATGCCCATCGGCGTGCGCTCGGCGATGTGCACCTCGATCGTCGACGGCAGCACCCGCCGCAGGCTGGCTTCGGCGATCCACGGCGACTCCAGCAGGTGCCGGCGGTAGGCGTCCAGATCCGCGGTCAGGATGCTGCGGCCGTAGAGCCCGCGGGTCAGCGCCTCGACTTCCGCGGTCGACAGCCGCGCGTTGCCGGTAACAGCGATCTTGCCGACCTGGAGCGGCGCGGCCCCGACCACCAGGTTCACCGCCCGATAGCCCGCGTAGAGGAACAGCAGGACCGCGGCGAGGTGCCGCGCCACCTTCCACTTGATGCGCGAGCGGGATCGCTTGGCACGCCCCGGCTTCACCTTCGCGCGCTTGAAGTTCTTTTCCGCCGGTGCCTTGACCTTCATCGCCCCGATCGCTCCGCCGTCCGTTCGCCGATCGCCGCCAGGATGCGGTCGGCGACGCCGCCGATCGACCCGGCACCCATCGTCACGATCAGATCGCCCGCACGGGCCAGGCCGGCCACCGCTGCCGGCAACGCGTCGAGGGCCGGAATCACGTGCACGGGGCCACGAGCGGCGCTGCGGACCACGGCGCCCAGTGCATCCACCGTCACCCCGTCGATCGGCGGCTCACCGGCCGCGTAGATGTCGGTCAGCACGACTTCGTCGGCGCCCGACAGCGCCGCGCCGAACTCCTGCATCAGGTCGGCGGTGCGGCTATAGCGATGCGGCTGGAACACGACCATCAGCCGGCGATTGATCGCCTTCGTCGCGGCGATGACCGCGGCAATCTCGGTCGGATGATGGCCGTAATCGTCGACCACCATCACGCCGGCCGTCTCACCGCGCATCTGGAAACGCCGTTCCGCGCCGCGGAACCCTTCGAGGCCCGCGGCAATCCGCGCGAAATCCAAGCCGACCTCGAGACCGACCGCCGTCGCGCCGAGCGCGTTCAGCAGGTTGTGACGGCCGGGCACACCCAGCCGAAGCTCGCCGAGAGGCCGCTCCTCGGTTCCTGCCGGCCGGTAGGTCACGGTGCAGCGCGAACCGAACGCCTCGAAGGTGGCGTCGTGGCCGGTGACGACCACGCCCGGACGCGCGCCCCGATCCGCCAGGCCGTACGACACGACCCGCCGCTCCATCCGCGGCATCAGCGCCGCCACCGCGTCGTCATCGGCGCACGCGATCACCGCGCCGTAGAACGGCACCTTGTTCGCAAAGTCGAGGAACGCCTGCTGCAGCGCGTCCCAGGTGCCGTAGGCCTCCATGTGCTCGCGATCGATGTTGGTGACGACGGCGATCGCCGGCGACAGCTTGAGAAACGAGCGGTCGCTCTCGTCCGCCTCGACGACCATGTACTCGCCCTTGCCGAGGCGGGCGTTGCTGCCGAACGCACTGAGCCGGCCGCCGATCACCGCGGTCGGATCCATGCCCGCCCGCTCCATCATCAGCGCCACCATCGAGGTGGTCGTGGTCTTGCCGTGCGCTCCCGCGATGGCGATCCCGTACCGCAGCCGCATCAACTCGGCCAGCATCTCCGCCCGCGGAATCACCGGGATCGCGCGCGCCCGCGCCTCGACCACCTCCGGGTTGTCCTTGTGCACGGCCGAGGACGTGACGACGACGTCGACGGGGCCGAGGTTCGCGGCGGCGTGGCCGATGGAGACGCGGATGCCGAGCGTGCGCAGGCGATCGGTCACCTCCGAGCCTTTGAGATCGGAGCCGCTCACCTCGTAGCCCAGGTTGGCGAGGAGCTCGGCGATGCCGCTCATGCCGATCCCTCCCACCCCGACGAAGTGAATGCGGCGCGTCCGTCCGAGCATCAGCCGGCCCTCTTCGCGAGATCGAGCACCCGCTCGACGATCGCCCCGGCGGCATCCGGATGGGCAAGCTTGTGGGCCGCCGCCGACATCTCCCGGCGCTTCAGGTCGTCTGTCGTGAGCGCGGCGATGCGGTCGGCCAGCCGCTCGCCGGTCGCGTCGCGTTGCTCGATGAGCTCTCCGGCCCCCGCCGTCACCAGGACCTCGGCGTTGACGCGCTGGTGATCGTCAGCCGCGGTCGGGAGCGGAATGAAGATCGCGGGACGCGCCGACGCCGTCAGCTCCGCGATCGTGGTGGCGCCGGCCCGGCAAACCACCAGATCCGCGAGCTTCATCTCACGAGCCATGTCGAAGATGAACGCTTCGACGCGGGCCTCGAGGCCGGCAGCACGGTAGGCGTCGCGGACGGCTTCCAGATCGCGCTCTCCTGTCTGGTGCGTGATTTCCAGCGGCAGGCGGCGTGCTGCCAGACCCGGCGCTGCCTCCACCATGGCCATGTTGATCGCGTGCGCGCCCTGGGAGCCGCCAAAGATCAGGACTCGCGGCGGGCCAGCGACCCGCTCCGCCGGGACGTCGAAGAACTCAGGACGAACGGGGTTGCCAGCAACGAATCCCCTCCCTCCAAAGAAGCGCAGCGTGGACGGGAACGTCACCGCGGCACTCGTGACCACACGGGCGAGCAGACGATTGGTGAGGCCGGGTACGGCGTTCTGCTCGAGCAGGAGCGTCGGGATGCCGCGGCTGGCAGCAGCCGCGACAACCGGCCCGGAACTGTAGCCGCCAACCCCGATCACGACGTCCGGCGTGCGCCGCGACAGGATCCGCCAGGCGTCGACGCCGCTGATCGGCAGGATCGACAAGCCCTTGATCCGCGCCTGCACGGAGCTCGCCTTGAGCCCGCTGCTGCGCAGCAAATCGAGCGTGAACCGCTCGCGCGGCACGGCTTTGGCCTCGATTCCTCGCGCCGTGCCGGCGAAGGTGACCACGGCGTCCGGCTGCACCCGCACGATCTCGCGGGCGACAGCGATCCCCGGGTAGAGATGCCCGCCCGTCCCGCCGCCGGCGATCAGCACGCGGAGCGGATTCATGCATTGGCCGGAGGCATGGCCGCGGTGACCACGCGGGTGGTGGAGGCGTGCTGCGACACGTTGAGCAGTACCGCCATGCCGATCATGTTGATGAGCAGCGACGAGCCTCCGGCGCTGACGAACGGCAGTGGAATCCCTTTGGTCGGCAGCAGGCCCAGCACCACGCTGATATTGAAGAACGCCTGGAAGGTGATCATCGTGGTCAGGCCGATGGCGACGAACGCCCCGAACCGGTCGGGGGCGCGCATCGCGGTGCGCAGCCCGCGCCAGGTGATGATGCAGAAGCAGGCCACGACCACGGTCGCGCCAATCAGCCCCAGCTCCTCGCCAATCACGCTGAAGATGAAGTCGTTGTGCGGCTCGGGCAGATAGAACAGTTTCTGGAGCCCGTCCATCAACCCGCGCCCGGTGATCCCGCCGGTGCCGATCGCGATCATCGATTGGATCATCTGGTAGCCATCACCCAACGGGTCGCTGTATGGATCGAGGAACGCGGTCACGCGCTTCATCCGGTACTCGGACGTGGCGATCACCAGATACGCCGCCGGCGCCGCGGTCAGGAACAGCCCGAGGAGATACGTGTAGTTGAGGCCGGCCGCAAACACCATGACCGCGGCGATCATCAGCACCGTGACGGCGGTGCCGAGATCCGGCTCGATCAGAATGAGCGCGACGATCACCCCGACGGTGATCCCGATCGGCAGCAGCGAGTAGCCGATCTCGTCGATCCGATCCATGCGGCGTTCGAGCAGCGCCGCGGTGCAGAAGATCACCGCGATCTTGGCCAGCTCCGATGGCTGCACGCCGAGCGGGCCGAGCAGCAGCCACCGCGACGCGCCGTTCACGGGACGGCCGAACAGCACTGCCACCAGCGCCACCGCCACCAGTCCCAGCATCGTCCAGATGACTCTCGGCTGGCGGTAGTTGCGGTAGTCGATCCGCATCACGATCGGCACGAAAACCAATCCGAGCAGCGCCCACGCGGCCTGCTTGAACAGGTAGTAGTACGGTTCGTGGTGCTGCTCCATGGCCATGACCGCGGAGGCGCTGTATACCATCACCACGCTGATGCACACGAGCAGCAACGTGGCGGTGAACAGCCATTTGTCGCTCGTGAGTTTTCGGGCCATACTTCGCGCGTCCAAGCCGAGGTTAAAGGTCGTCGCCGACTCAACCGAAAGAGACGGAGGGCGCGAGCAGTCAGCAGTCGTCAGCCGGCCGGGAGGCCAAGACACCACCCTCGCAGACCGGGGCAGCCTGCGTTCCCAGCGGACGGTTCTTCACCGCCCCAGCCGGCTGACGACTGCTCACTGCTCGCGCGCGCCGTTCCACTCCGCCGCGAGCCGCATCGCTTCCTGCTTGAACACGCGGCCTCGTTCCGCGTAGTCCGCGAACATGTCGAAGCTGGCGCACGCCGGCGCCAGCACCACCACACTGCCAGGCGAGGCGAGGCCGAACGCGGTTCGCACCGCGCCGCCCATGTCGTCCGCGTCCCGCACCGCGACGCTCGCCGCGAGCGCCTCGTGCAGCAGCGGCCTGGCCTCGCCGATCGCCACCACGGTGGCCTGGCGTTCCTGCAACGGCGCGGTCAGGGCATGGAGATCGCCGCCCTTGAACCGCCCGCCCATGATGACCACCAGACCCGGCCCGAAACTCTCGATCGCCCGGCGCGCGGCCTCGACGTTGGTCGCCTTCGAGTCATTCACGAACCGGACACCGCCGCACTCGACGACGGGTTCCAGCGCGTGCTCGAGCCCGGTGAATCCTTCGACCGCACGGGTCATCGCATCGGGCTTCACGCCGGCGAGCCAGGCCACCGCCGCGGCCGCCAGCACGTCGGCCACCAGATGCGGGCCGAGCAGCTTGATCGACGCCAGCGGCACGAGCGGCTGTTCGACGCCGGCCGCCCGTCGCACGATCGCGTTGCCGGACACGACGACGCCGTCCGGCACGTTGCCGCGGAGCGAGAACAGGAGCCGTTGACTCCGCGCGGCGGACGCCATGTGGAGCGTCGCCGGGTCGTCCGCGTTGAGCACGGCCCAGCCGTCCGCGTCCTGATGCTCGAAGATTCGCGACTTGGCGGCGGCGTATTCCTCGACGGTGGCGTGGCGATCGAGGTGATCCGGCGAGAAGTTCAACAGGACGGCAATCCACGGCGCGAACGTCTCGGCGGTCTCGAGCTGGAAGCTGCTCGTTTCGATCACGTGAATCGTGTCGTCCGTCGACTCGTCGACCTGCGCACTGAGCGCGTGGCCGATGTTCCCGCCAACGAGCACCCGGCAGCCGCCCTCCTCGAGCATCCGGCCGACCAGCGTGGTCGTGGTCGACTTCCCTTTGGTGCCGGTGATAGCCACGATCCGGCCGCGCAGCCAGCGCGCCGCCAGCTCCAGCTCGCCGACGATTGGCACGCCGGCCAGCCGCGCCGCGTCGATCGCCGGCTGCCGTGACGGCACGCCCGGACTCAGCACGATGAGGTCGGCGTCGCGCAGCGTGCTCTCGCGATGCTCGCCGAGCTCCAGCGTCACACCGGCGTTACGCAGCCGGGCCTCGTCGGCGATCTGCGGCCGCAGGTCGGTCAAGGTCACCGCGGCGCCGCGACGGACCAGCAGCTCCGCCGCCGCCACGCCGCTCCGGGCCGCCCCGA
The DNA here is from genome assembly GCA_963816725.1 of uncultured Acidobacteriota bacterium. Lineage (GTDB taxonomy): Bacteria > Acidobacteriota > Vicinamibacteria > Vicinamibacterales > 2-12-FULL-66-21 > CAVSUB01. Next base: position 116,919 of record CAWFMC010000007.1, read on the forward strand.
CGACGATGACGCGCTTGCCGCGCACGGTGAAGCGATCGCCCGTGGTCATCGCAGTTTCAAGGTCGTCAGGCTGAACAGCGCGAAGACGATGGCCGTAATCAGGAAGCGGGTGATGACTTTCGGCTCGCTCCAGCCGGTGAGCTCGAAGTGATGGTGGAGCGGCGCCATCTTGAACACGCGCTTGCCGGTCAGCTTGAACGACCCGACCTGGATGATCACCGACAGCGCTTCCATCACGAACACGCCGCCGACGATCGGCAGCAGCAGCTCCTGCTTGACCAGGAGTGCGACGGTGCCGAGCGCGCCGCCAAGGCCGAGCGACCCGACGTCGCCCATGAAGATCTCCGCCGGGTAGCAGTTGTACCAAAGGAACGCCAGGCTGGCCCCAACCAGCGCGCCGCAGAAGATGGTCAGCTCCGCGGCCTCCGGCGGGAGCCGAATCAGCTGCAGATAATTGGCGAATACCGCGTGCGTCGACACGTAGGCCAGGGCCGTGAAGGCCGCCGCCGAGACGGCGAACACGCTGATCGCCAACCCGTCGAGGCCGTCGGTCAGGTTGACGGCGTTGGTCGACCCGACCAGCACGAACGCCGCGAACGGCAGATACAGGAAGGTCAGGTCCGGGATCAGCCGCTTGAAGAACGGGAAGATCAGCCGCGTGTTGTAGAGATCGTGGCTGGCCAGGACCAGGAGCGACGCGCCGACCGCGATCCCGACGATCGCCTGCCACAACATCTTGTAACGCGGCCGCAGGCCGTGATGATCCTGCCGGACGATCTTCAGGTAGTCGTCGGCGAAGCCGATCGCCCCGAACGCGGCCGTCGAGAGAATCGCGACCCACACGAAGGGTGTCGCGAGATCGGCCCACAGCAGCGTCGGCACCAGCACTGACGTCAGGATCAGCACACCGCCCATGGTCGGCGTGCCGGCCTTGGTGCGGTGCGTCGCCGGACCTTCCTGACGAATCACCTGCCCGATCTGGAACTCGCGCAGCTTGCGAATCATCCACGGGCCGAGAAACAGCCCTATCGCCAGGGCCGTGAGGCTCGAGGCTGCGGTGCGAAAGGTGATGTACCGGGCGACGTTCAGGACCGGCCAGTAGTTACTGAGGTTGTGGAGGTAGTACAGCATTCAGGCGAACTCCACCCTCAACCGATCGACCACCAGGTCGGTACCGATGCCGCGCGACCCCTTCACCAGCACCAGATCGCCCGGGCGGGTGAGCTTCAGTGCCGTGGCCGCGGCCTCGCCGGACGTGGCGAGGTGGTGGACGGCCGCAGCGGGCAGCCCCGCGGCGACTGCCGCGTCCGCCATGGCTTTCGCCGGCGCCCCGCCGACGGTGATGAGCCAGTTCAGGCCCGCGGCCGCCGCGGCCCGGCCGCAGGCCTCGTGCAGGCCCTGACTGTGGGCGCCCAGCTCCAGCATCTCGCCGAGCACCGCGGCCTTGCGCGCGCTGCCGGTCGCGACGCCAATCGTTTCGAGGGCGCGCGTCAACGCCGCCGGGCTCGAGTTGTACGAATCGTCCACGAGCGTCACGCCGCCGGGCAGGCGCAGCAGCTCGCCGCGATGCGCCGCCGGATGGAGCGTGGCCGCGACCGCCACGATGTCCTCGAGCGCCACACCCATGCTCACAGCGACGGCGGTGGCGGCGAGCACGTTGGACAGGTTTCCCATCCCGAGCAGCGGCGTCCGCAGACGCGCGGTCCCGGCCGGAGTCCGGACCTCGGCGGCCATCCCGTCTAGACCGAGTGCCTGCACATCTCCCGCCTCGACGTCCGCCGGCACGTCGATCCCAAACGTCGTCACCCGCCCGGGGAAGTCGCCGATGCGGGACATGATTCGCGGATCGTTGGCGTTCGCGATCAGCCGCGTCTCGCTCGTCGCGGCCTCGAGGATCTCGGCCTTGGCATCGGCGATCGCGTCGGCCGAGGCGAAGAAGCCGAGATGGGCGTCGCCGACGTTGGTCCACACGCGGATGTCCGGCTCGGCGATCCCGACCAGCGTGCGGATCTCGCCGGCGTGATTCATCCCCAGCTCGACGACGGCGACGTCCGGCGCGTCGCGCAACTCGAGCAGCGACATCGGCAGCCCGATGTGGTTGTTGAGATTTCCTTTGTTGCGGAAGACGCGATACCGCGTGGCGAGAAGGGCCGCGGTGACTTCCTTCGTCGTGGTCTTGCCCGCGCTGCCGGTGATGGCCACCACCGGGCAGCCGGCGCGGCGACGGACATCGTTGGCCACCCGCTGAAGTCCGGCAGTCGTATCGCTCGCGCGGATCACCGATGGCGCGCCCTGGCCGGCGCGAACTGTGACGTCGGGCGGCAGCGTATCGAGCAGGACCCCGGCGGCGCCACGGGCGAGCGCCTCGGCGGCGAACTGATGGCCATCGAACCGCTCGCCGCGGATTGCGACGAAGAAGTCCCCGGCAGCCAGACTGCGCGAATCGATCGACACGCGCCCGATCGGCGCGCACGGGTCGCCTTGCAGCAACTCGCCACCGGATGCGCTCGCCACCTGGCCGGCCGTCAACGTCACCGTGCTCATGGCGTCACGACACCCGTGTCCGGGCACGACGGCGCTCCAACGCCTTTCGCGCCACCTCGACGTCGTCGAACGGCAGCGTTCGCGTGCCGATTACCTGCGTCTTCTCGTGACCTTTGCCGGCGACCAGCACCAGGTCACCGGGCCGCGCTTCCTGGATCGCCTTCTCGATGGCCGCGGCCCGATCGACGATGGCCAGGCACGGCGTGGACTGCGGCAACGGCTGCCCCTTGGGCGCGCGATCGGCCGGCATCACGATGCCGCGTTTGATCTCCTCGATGATCCGCGCCGGATCCTCGGAGCGCGGGTTGTCGGAGGTCAGGATCACGAGGTCGCTGAGACGCGCCGCGACCGCCCCCATCAACGGGCGCTTGGTGCGATCCCGGTCGCCGCCGCAGCCGAAGACCGTGATCACCCGGCCGGCAGCCAGCGGCCGGGCCGTCTCCAGCAGGTTCTTCAGCGCATCGTCGGTATGCGCGTAGTCGACCACCACCCGGACGTCGTCGATCGGGCTGGTGAGGACCTGGAACCGGCCGGGCACGTTCGACAGCGCGGCGATGCCCTGTTCGATGGCGCTGAACGGCAGGTCGAGGGCGACCGCGGTGGCAGCGGCAGCCAGGACGTTGTAGACGTTGGGGCGGCCGACCAGCGGCGATCGGAGGTGCAGGCGGCCCCGCGGTGTTTCGACGTCGAAGGCCAGCCCGTCGAGCGACAGCGACAGGCCGCGGCGCGCACGTCCGCCGGAGCGTCGATGGCGTAGGTCAGCGACTGCGGCGCCGCGGCGGCGAACTCGGCGCCACGGCGATCGTCGAGGTTGGCGATGCCGAACGAACCGGGCGGCAGCAGCTCGAACAGCCGCCGCTTGACCTGGAAGTAATCCTCCATGTCGCGATGGAAGTCGAGGTGATCGCGGGTGAGATTGGTGAAAACGCCGGCGGCAAAGCGGAGTCCGTCGGCGCGGCGCAGCGCCAGGGCGTGCGACGAGACCTCGATGGCGCAGGCGCCGGCGCCGCGATCGACCATCTGCCGCAGGAGCGACTGCAGATCCGGAGCCTCCGGCGTCGTGCGTGCCGCCTCGGTCTCATGATCGCCGACCCGCGTGCCGATAGTACCGATACGCCCACACATGACCCCGGCCGCCTCGAAGATGGCGGCGACGAGATACGTGGTGGTTGTCTTGCCGTTCGTGCCGGTGATCCCGATCAATCGCAGGGCGTGGCTGGGATCGCCGTAGAAGACCGCGGCCAGCGACGCCAGCGCGAGACGCGCGTCGTCCACCTGCAGCCACGGCAACGCGAATCCCGTCGGCATGGTGCCTTCCGAGACGACGAGCGAGGCGCCGCGGGCGGCCGCGTCGCGCACGAATGCCGTGCCGTCCGCGTGCACGCCTTTGAGGGCGACGAAGACCGCCCCGCGCGTCACCATGCGTGAGTCGTAGGCGATCGCCGACACCTCCGTCGATCGGGCCGCGGCAGGCACGACGAGGTCATGCGCTGCGGTAAAGGGCGGGCGCGACGCGACCGAGCGGACGAGGGTCTCCAGCGTCAATGCGGCTGGCCTCCCGCCGCCGCAACCGGGCGTCGCCCGAGGGTCAGCGTGGCGGCATCGGAGCCGCCGAGCAGCGTCCCGGCGGCGGGTGCCTGATCGAGCACCACGCCGTCACCAGTCATCCGCGCCGTCATGCCCAGCTTCGTCAGCGTTCGCAAGGCTTCGCGCGCGCTGAGACCGTGCAGGTCAGGCATCACGTCGTCGTTCGGCAGGGCCGCTTCGGCCGCCGGCGATGAGTGGGTGTCCGACGCGCTCACCGGCTGCGCGACCATCTCCTCCGGCTCGTTCCGCGCCACCAGGACGGGCGGGGCCGGGTTGATCGTCGGGCCGATGCCCATCCGGCGCAGCGCTTCTTCCGCGATCCGCTTGAAGATCGGCGCCGCGACCGTGCCGCCGTAGTAGCCGTTGGCGTGGGGTGAATCGATGACCACGATGATCGTCAGCGCCGGCTTGCGCGACGGCAGGAAGCCGACGAACGAGGCGTTGTAGTCGGAGCGCGAGTAGCGCCGTTCGACGAGCTTCTGGGCTGTACCGGTCTTGCCGGCGATCGTGTAGCCGGGAATCTGCGCCGCCTTGCCGGTGCCGCGCTCGACGACCTGCTCCATGATCGTGGTCAGCTGCGCCGCGGTGTTCTCCGAGATCGTGCGGTGGAGCGCCTTGTGCGCGACCTCGACCCGCTTGCCGTCCCTGGTGACCGCCCTGACGATGCGCGGCTCGTAGAGCGTGCCGCCGTTGGCGACCGAGCTGACCGCGGTGGCCATCTGCACAGCGGTGACGCCGACTTGATATCCCATCGACACCGAGGCGAGCGCGCTGGGATCGAGCCGCTCCGGGTTCCACACGATGCCGGCGTTCTCACCGCGAAAATCCGGGGCAAGGGCCTGGCCGAACCCGAACAGGCTGACGTAGCGTCCGAGCCGCTCGGGCCCGAGCTTCATGCCCGCCTTGATCGCGCCGACGTTGCTCGATTTCACGAGGACGTCAGTGAACGACAACGTGCCGTACTGGTGCGTGTCGCGGATGACGCGGGTGCCGAACGTGATCCGCCCGGGGCTGGTGTCGATCAGATCGTCGGGGCGCAGGACGTGCTCCTCGAGCGCCGCCGAGGCGGTGACGATCTTGAACGTCGATCCCGGCTCGTAGAGATCCTGGACCGCGCGGTTGCGGCGACCCTCCTCGCGCACCCGGCCGTAGATGTTCGGGTTGAACGTCGGGTAGTTGGCCATGGCCAGGATCTCACCCGTGTTCGGATCCATGATCACCGCGGAGCCACCGGCGGCGCGATTCTCTTCGACCCCGGCCCGGAGCTCGCGCTCGGCGACGAACTGCAGGTACTGATCGATGGTCAGCTCGAGGGTCGCGCCGGCGGTGGCCGGCCGCTCGACCTGGCTGTACACGCGCTGCTGCCGGGCATCGGTCTGCACCAGCAGCTTGCCTTCCTTGCCGCGAACCTGCGAGTCGTAGGCGTTCTCGAGTCCGCCCAGTCCCGCGTTATCGAGGCCGACGTAGCCGAGGACGTGCGCGGCCAGTTCCTTGTTCGGATAGTAGCGGCGGCTCTCCTTGAGGAACGCGACCCCCTTCAGCTTCAGCTCGCGGATCCGCTGCTCTTCGTCGGGGGAGACCTTGCGCTGCAGGTAGGTGAACTGGCCGCCGCCGCGCAGCTTCTTGGCCATCGCCTGACGGTCGTTCGCGTCGCACTCGTCGAGTGCGCCGCACACGGCCGCGGCGACTGCGTCCGGATCGTCGATTTCAGTGGGATCGGCGAAGACCGTCTCCGCGTCCACGCTGTAGGCCAGGACCCGGCCGCCGCGATCGAGGATCTCGCCGCGTTTAGCCGGCGCGGTGATGGTGCGCTGCTGCTGCTTCTGCGCACGCGTCATGAGCGTGCTGTACTGCGCGACCTGGAGATAGACCAGCCGGGCCTCGATGGCCACCGTCCACACTCCGAACAGCAGGGCCCCGACCGCGAGCCGGCGGCGCACCGTCGTACGCCAGTCGACAGGCTCGGACCGGCGGCCGCGCCGGAGCCATGGAAGACGGAACGTTCTGCCCGGTTGCTCGGCCACCCAATCCTCCCTGACGCGGTACGGTCTGCCCCTACCGAGCGGCGACGATCGACTTCGACGGCGGCGCGGGCGCGCTGACGCGCTCAATCACGATGGCCCGATCCGGCGGCGGCTGCACCAGGTGCAGCTTCCTGGTCGCCAGCTCCTCGATCCGGCCGGGCGAACGGAGCGTTTCGATCTCGAGGCGCAGGTGGCGGTTCACTTCTTCTTCCTGGGCGCGCTGTTTCTGGAGCGTCTCCATCGCATAGCCGTGGCTCACCAGCTGGAACTTCTGCCACACCGAGAACAACACCACCACGACCAGGAGGGCGGAGACGAGCGTCGACCGCAGCAGCGCGCGCTGACGCGCTTCGTCTACTTCCCGGACGATCGGGTTGTTCCGCACGTCCTTCTTGATCGCGTACTCGAAGTCCATCGGGTTCATGCGAGCCTCTCGATCGCGCGCAACTTCGCGCTTCTCGCCCGCGGGTTCCGGGCCACTTCCTCGTCCGACGGGCTGGTCGGGCGCCGCGTCACGACCCGCAGCGCGGCTTCCGCTTGCGCCAGCGCGCGGAACGCGTGCTTGACGATCCGATCCTCGAGCGAATGAAACGTGATCACCGCCAGGCGTGCCCCGCCCAGCAGCCGCTGCGCGGTCTCGGCGAGGAAGCGATCGAGCCGTTCGAGTTCCCGGTTGGTCCAAATTCGCACCGCCTGGAAGGTTCGCGTCGCCGGGTCGATGCGCTGATAGCCGCGCCGCGGGATTGCGCCGCGCACGACCTGGGCCAGCGCCGCGGTCGTGCGGATGGGGGTCAGCTTGCGGCTGGACACGATCGCCCGGGCGATGCGCCGCGAGTACCGCTCCTCGCCGTACTGGAAGATCACGTCGGCGAGCGACTCCTCGTCGATCGCGGCGAGCCAGTCGGCGGCGGTTTCTCCCTGCGATCGATCCATCCGCATGTCCAGCGGATCGTCGCGGCGGAAGCTGAAACCCCGTCCCTCGGCTTCGAGCTGCATCGACGACACGCCCAGATCGGCCAGCGCGCCGTCCACGCCGGTGAGTCCGCGTTGGTCGAGCACCTGCGGCAGGTCCCGATAGTCCGCGTGCACCAGCTCGACCCGGTCGCCGAACTCGGCGAGCGCACTCGCCGCCAGCTTCAGCGCGTCGGGATCGCGATCGAGGCCGAGGATCCGCGTCGCGCCCGCTTCGAGCAACGCGCGCGCATGACCGCCGAGCCCCACCGTGCAGTCGACGAACAGCCCGCCGCGGGCCGGGGCGAGCAACTCCAGCGTTTCGGCGACCATCACCGGTTCGTGCGAAGGCTCAGACATCGATTAGATCCCGAATTCCGCCAGCGCCCGCGCGTCGTCGTCCGTATAAGCTTCCTGCTGGAGCTTGGTGACGAAGCGTTCGTGGTTCCAGACGTTCAGCACGTCGTACTGACCGAACACATCGACTTCGCCGGCCATCCCCGCCGCATCACGCAACCGTGGGTGGATCACGACCCGGCCCTGCGTGTCGATCTCGGCGACCTGACCGAAGTAGTGGACCCGATCGAAATACTTGAGCCGCGAGGGGTGCGTGGAGGGCACCTTGGCCAGCTTGGCTTCGAGCGCCTCCCAGACCGGCATGGGGTACACCGTGACTGAGTTGCCCGTCAGGCTTGTGACGAACAGTTCGGTCCCATGCTGAGCTTCGATGATCGAGCGGAAGGCAGTCGGGATCTTGAGCCTCCCCTTGTCATCGATTTTCGCGGCGTAATTGCCGCGTAGGATGGCGTTGGTTTCCACTTAACTCCACAAATTTCCACCGCGATACTAGAGAACCGGCCCCGGATTGTCAACGCAAAAGCTAGATACGGCTGGAGTTACGCTTAATTTTCGCCAGCACACGTGTGCCTCAGCGGTAACCCCAGTGCCAGGGCGTGCTACGATGTGCACCCTCGAATGCTGCGCGCCGGACTCATCGGGTTTCCCTCATCGGGCCGGACGGCCCTGTTCCAGCTCCTCACCAGCGCGAAGGAAGCGCGTCCCGGCAAGGGTGACGCGAACGTGGGGGTGGCGCGGGTTCCAGACGACCGGCTGGACCGGCTGACAGCGCTGTTCAATCCCAAGAAGCGAGTCCCCGCAACGGTCGAGTTCGCCGACATCTCCGGCGCGCCTGGGGCGAAGGCCGGCGCACAGGCACTCCTGGACGTCGCCCCGTTCCGCAACGCCGACGCGCTGCTGCATGTCGTGCGGATGTTCCGCGACCCGTCGGTCCCGCATCCGGCAGGCTCGGTCGATCCGGCGCGTGACGTCCGGCTGATGGAGGACGAGGTCATCCTGGCCGACCTCGGCGTCGTGGAGAGGCGTCTCGAGCGCCTCGAACGCGACCTCAAGAAGAGCAGCACGCCCGAGTTGCGTCGCGAACAGGACGTGCTGATCCGCTTCAAAGATGCGCTGGAGGCAGGACGCCCGCTGCGTGCGCTGCAGCTCGATCCGGACGACGCGAAACGACTCCGGGGCTTCCAGTTTCTGTCGGCGAAGCCGCTGCTGCTGGTCCTGAATCTCGACGAAGCGGATCTCGCCCATGTGGACGACGCGGTGCAGCTGGCCGGACTGGACGAGTTCATGTCCGGCGCCGCGACGCGGGCGGTGGCGATCTGCGCCAAGATCGAGCTCGAAATCGCGCAACTGGATGCCGCCGACGCGGCGGCATTCCTCGCCGACCTCGGCTTGCGCGAGTCCGGGCTCGATCGCGTGATCCGGGCGGCCTACGATCTGCTCGGCTACATCTCGTTCTTCACCGTCGGCGAGGACGAGTGCCGCGCCTGGTCGATCCCGCGCAACCTGTCGGCGGTCCTCGCTGCCGGCGAGATTCACAGCGACATCTCACGCGGCTTCATCCGCGCCGAAGTCGTGAGCTACGACAACCTGATCGCCCGCGGCTCGCTCGCGGCCTGCCGCGAGCACGGCGAGCTCCGGCTGGAAGGCAAGGACTACATCGTGCTCGACGGCGATTGCATCAACTTCCGACACGCAACGTAGGCTGGTAGCGATCGGCTTGGTTCTCAGGGTTCGGCGGGTTCGAGGGTTCGACAGGTGCGCGTTCTACAGGTTCGAATGGTTCGCGGGTTCGCCTCGCGACTGCAACTAGCAGCAAGATCGAACCGGTCGAACCTCGGCACCAGTTGAACGCGCACCTGTCGAACCCGTCGAACTCGTTCGAACCTGTAGAACCCTTTGAGCTCTCTCCGGATCATCGTTTGTGAAGCGCAAGTGCCATTCGTGCATGGCGGCGCCGAGGTGCACGTTCGCGAGCTCGTGCGCGAGCTGCGCGAGCGTGGCCATCAGGCGGAGCTGGTCAGCGTTCCCTTCAAGTGGTACCCGAAGGACGAAATCCTGCCGCACGCCGCGGCCTGGCGGCTGCTCGACCTGAGCGAGAGTAATGGCCAGCCCATCGATCTGGTGATCGCCTCGAAGTTCCCGACCTACTTCGTCCGCCATCCCAACAAGGTGGCGTGGCTGATCCACCAATACCGCGCCGCGTACGAGCTCTGTGGCACGGAGTACAGCGATTTCGAGCACGTCGAACGGGACGTCAACCTGCGCGATCGGCTGATTCAGCTCGATACCGAGATGCTCGGCGAGTGCCGGGCCATTTTCGCCAACGCGCGCAACACCGCGCAGCGGCTGGCGAAGTACAACGGCCTGACTGCGGAGGCGCTCTACCACCCGCCGCGTCTGGCGGCGCAGTTGAAGGGCGGCCCTTATGGCGACTACGTGCTCTCAGTCGGCCGCATCGAATCGGTCAAACGTGTCGATCTGCTGGTGCGGGCGATGGCGCAGGTCGACGAGCCGATCCGACTGGTGATTGCGGGAGACGGCACGCAGCGGGCCAACGTCGAGCGGCTCGCCGAGTCCTGCGGCGTCTCCCACCGCGTGACCTTCCTCGGCGCGGCGACCGACCCCCAGCTGCTCGATCTCTACGCCGGCGCGCTCGCGGTCCTCTATCCCCCGTTCGACGAGGACTTCGGCTACGTCACGCTCGAAGCGTTCCTCGCCCGCAAGCCGGTGATCACCTGCACCGACTCCGGCGGCCCGACCGAGTTCGTGGACGACGGCGTCAACGGCCGGGTCTGCGAACCATCCGCCGAGGCCATTGCCGTCGCGATCAATCAGTTCGCCGGGAAACGGGCGCTCGCGGCGTCGATGGGGGAAGCCGGACGCGCGGTGGCCGCGCGGATCACCTGGGACGGCGTGGTCGAGAAGCTGGTCGGCAGCGGTCGCGCAACAGTGCCATAATCCGACCGCCCGTGAAGAAGCTGATCATCCAGATCCCGTGCCTCAACGAGGCGGCGACGCTGCCGGCCACGCTGCGCGATCTGCCCAAATCCGTGCCGGGCATCGACGTCATCGAGACGCTGATCATCGACGATGGCTCGCGCGACGGGACGTCGGACGTGGCCCGCCAGTGCGGCGTCGATCACATCGTCCGGCTCAAGCGGAACAAGGGACTGGCGGCGGCCTTCACCGCGGGCATCGACGCCTCGCTGAAGCAGGGCGCCGACTTCATCGTCAACACCGACGCCGACAACCAGTACTCGGCCGACGACATCCCGCGCCTCCTCCAGCCGCTGCTCAGCGGCGAGGCGGACATCGTGATCGGCGACCGCAACATCGCCGGCCTGAGCCACATGTCGTGGCGGAAGCGTCAGCTGCAGCGGCTCGGCAGCTGGGTGGTGCGGCAGGTCTCGAACACCACCGTGCCCGACACGACCAGCGGCTTCCGCGCCTACACCCGCGAGGCCGCGCTGCGGATGACCATCGTCTCCGAGTTTTCCTACACGCTCGAGTCGATCATCCAGGCGGGCAAGAAGCGGATGGCGATTGCCCACGTCCAGGTCGCGACCAATCCGCGGACCCGCGAGTCCCGGCTGTTCGACAGCATCTTCGGCTACATCAAGCGATCCGCCGCGACGATCGTGCGGATCTACGCGATGTACGAGCCGCTGAAGGTGTTCACTTACATCGGGCTCTCGGTCTTCGCGCTCGGCGTCGCGGGCGGGCTGCGGTTTCTCTATTACCTGATGGTCGTCGACCGCGGCACCGGACATCTCCAGTCCCTGATTCTGTCCGCGGTGCTGATGATCGTCGGCTTCCAGGTCGTCCTGATCGGCCTGCTCGCCGACGTCATCTCGGCCAACCGCAAGCTGCTCGAGGATCTCGTCTATCGAGTGCGGTCGCTGGAAATTCCGAAACGCAGCGATGCCGACGTCCCGGCCGCTCCCCCGGCGCGCACCGCCGGGCTATCGACCCGACGCTGGGATCGCTGACCCTGTGGCCGATCCCGCTGCGGTATCGATCGTCATCCCCGCCTACAACGAAGCGGCCGTAATCGCCGACGTGGTCGCGTCGCTCTTCGCCTCGGCGCCGTGGCGCGAGATCATCGTCGTCGACGACGGGTCGAAGGACCAGACCAGCGCCCGCGCGCGCGCCGCCGGGGCGACCGTGGTGCGCCACCCGTACAACAAGGGCAACGGCGCCGCGGTCAAGAGCGGGATCCGGACCGCGACCGGCGAGTACGTGATGATCGTGGACGGTGACGGGCAGCATCACGGCAGCGACGCGATCCGCCTCGCCGCGCGGCTCGGCGAGTACGATCTGGTCATCGGCGCGCGCTCCAGTGCGACCCAGGCAACCCTGGCGCGTCGCCTGGGAAACGGCGCGCTGAACTGGCTGGCCAGCTATCTTACCGAGCGCGAGATTCCCGACCTCACGTCAGGTTTCCGGGCAGCCCGGCGCGAGCACCTGCGCGAGTTTCTGCACCTGTTGCCCAACGGATTCTCGACCCCGACCACGACGACGCTGGCATTCATCAAGGCCGGCTACAACGTCACCTTCGAGCCGGCGGAAGCGCGGAAACGGGTCGGCACCTCCAAGATCAAGCTCGGACGCGACGGCGTCCGCTTCCTCCTGATCATTCTCCGCATCGTGACGCTGTTCAGTCCGCTGCGCGTGTTCCTGCCGATCAGTCTCGCTGCGTTCGCGGTCGGCGCCGCTTACGCGGTCTGGACGATCATCAGCCAGTCGCACGTCACGAACTCGTCCGTCCTGCTGATCATGCTGGCCGTCATCGTGTTCCTCGTCGGCCTGGTCTCCGAACAGATCTCGGCGTTGCGCTTCGAGGGGCGCCACTGACCGGCGCAGCACTCGACGGCCGATCGGCCCGCCGGCTGATGATCGCGGCGGTCGTGGGTGGCTTCGCGCTGCGTCTCGCGTTCGGGCTCCTCTACTGGACCGGCAAGCCGCTGACGCACGACGAGCAGGAATATCTGTCGCTGGCGCGCAGCCTGACCGCCGGCCACGGTTTCGTCTACGACGCCGCCCTCGAGAGCGGCACGGGCGCGCAGTTCGGCCGCGCGCCCGGCTATCCCGTCTTTCTCGCCGCGATCGGCGCCGGCCGGCAGGTCTTCGAGACAGCGCCATCGCGCGTCAAAATCGTGCAGGCGCTGGTCGGCGCCGCGGGTGTGTGGGTGATCGGCGCGTGGGGGCGGCGCTCCTGGGGGACGTCTGGCGGTGCGATCGCCGCGGCGATCGCGGCCGTGTATCCACCGTTGGTGTGGATGCCGGCCTATGTGCTCAGCGAGACGCTGTATTCCGCCCTCGCGCTCGGTGCCGCGTACGCGTTACAGCTGGCAGTCGACAGCGGCGCCTCGACGTCGGGTCGATGGACGCGCGCCGGCGCTGCCGGGCTCCTCATGGGCGCCGCAGTCCTCGTCCGGCCGGACATGATCTTTTTCGTGCCACTGGCGGCGATATGGCTGATCCTTCGGCGTAGTTACGCGCTGGCCGCCGCGGTCGTGATCGCGTGCCTCGTGGTCGTTGCCCCCTGGACGATCCGCAACGCGCGTCTTCATGGGCGCCTCATGCTCGCAGCCGCGACAGGCGGAGTCAATTTCTGGACTGGCAATCACCCGCTCGCCACCGGCGAGGGTGACCTGGCCGCGAACCCGGCAATCAAGCAGGCCGACCTCGAGTTCCGTGCGGCCCACCCGGGCCTCACTGCCGAGGCCCTCGAACCCATTTACTACCGCGAGTCGTTGCGATACATCGTCGGGCATCCCGGCTGGTGGGTGTCGCTGCTCGCCAGAAAGAGCTTCTATGTGGCAGTCCCGGTGGGCGCATCCTATGCGTTACACTCGTCCAGATATCGCCTCGCGGCAGTGGTGTCGTACTTGCTCCTGCTGCCGTTCACGTTAGCGGGTCTGTGGCATATGCCGCGGAACGCGCGGCCGACCGCGTTGTTCCTGCTGGCCGGATCCGCAGTCCTGGTCTGTCTGGTGTTCTTTCCGCAGGAGCGATACCGCACGCCGGTAATCGATCCCGCGCTGATCGTGTGCGCGGCGGGCGCTGTCGTCCGCCTACGTCCGTGAGCATGCAACCGAACGTTCTCGTCGTTGTTCCCACCTACAACGAGCGCGACAACCTGCCCGTCCTGGTTCGGGCGGTCCTGGCGCGCGATGGATACCGTCTGCTCGTCGTCGACGACGCCTCACCGGACGGGACGGGTCAGATTGCCGACGATCTGGCGCGCGAGTATCCGGGCCGCGTCGATGTGATGCATCGCACCGGGCCACGTGGGCTCGGACGGGCGTACATCGACGGGCTCCGGGCGGCAATCGCGGACGGCCGTGCCGAGCTGATTTGTCAGATGGATGCCGACCTCTCGCACAATCCGGAGTATCTCCCGGCACTCGCGGCGGCGGCGGCGACCAACGACGTGGTGATTGGCTCGCGCTACCTCAATGGCGTCAGCGTCGTGAACTGGCCGCTGCACCGCATCTTCCTGAGCGCGTTCGCCAACAAGTACATTCGCGCGGTCACCCGGCTCACCCCGCGCGACTGCACCAGCGGGTATCGCTGCTGGCGGCGCGAAGCGCTGGCCGGCCTGCCGCTGGCCGGCATGGTGTCGGACGGCTACGCGTTCCTCGTCGAGATGCTCTACGAAGCGACCCGGCACGGCTGCCGCATCGGTGAAGTGCCGATCATCTTCGTCGAGCGGGCGCAGGGGCACTCCAAGGTGTCGACGCCGGTCCTGCTCGAATCGCTGGTCATCCCCTGGCGGCTGGTCCTCCGCCGTTCGCCCTGAGCAGCATGGCGGAGGTCGTCGTGATGGTGACGACCTCGTACCCGCGCTTCCCGGGCGACAGCGTCGGCACTTTCATGGAGCCGATCGCCGCGTCGGTGGCCGCCCGAGGGCACGAGGTCCACGTCGTCGCGCCCTGGCACCCGCTCGTCACCCGGCCGTCGCGGGAAGGGGGCGTCCGCTTCCATTTCTATCGCTACGCCCCGTTGCGATCGCTGAACGTGTTCGGATATGCCGCAGCCTTGCGCGCGGATGTCTCGCTGCGGGGCGCCGCGTACGTCGCCGCGCCGTTGGCCCTGGCCGCCGGCTGGTTCGCCGCGTGGAGAGTGGCCCGTCGATATCGTGCGACTGTGATGCATGGGCACTGGGTGATTCCCGGCGGCTTCACCGCGCTGGCCGCGGCGCCGCTGCGGCCGCAGGTCGTCAGCCTGCACGGCTCCGACGTGTACGTCGCCGAGACGTTCGCGCCGGCGCGGCGCGCGGCGCGGATGGTGTTCGAACGGGCCGGCGCGGTCACGGCGTGCAGCACCGACCTGGCCCGTCGCGCGATCGCGCTCGGCGCCGACCCGGCGGCCATCGAGGTCGTGCCCTACGGGGTCGATGCCGGGCGGTTCCGGCCGCAGCCGGGAAAGCGCGCCGAGATTCGGGCCGCCCTCGGCATCCCCGACGGTGTGCTCCTCGGATTCACCGCCGGGCGACTCGTGCGCAAGAAGGGGTTCGAGCACCTGATCGACGCTTGGGCACGCGTCGAGACCAGTCCCGCCGCGATCCTGGCGATCGCCGGGGACGGGGACCTGCGCGACGAGTTGCGCGAACGGGCACGCGCCGCCGGCGTCGCCAGCCGCGTTCTCTTCCTCGGCAATTTGTCGCAGGACGATGTGGGCGCCTACCTCGGCGCGGCAGACGTCGTGGTCATTCCCTCGATCCGGGACGACAGCGGCAATGTCGACGGGCTCCCCAACATCGTCCTGGAGGCGTTGTCGGCCGGGGCGGCGGTCGTTGCGACGACGGCCGGTGGAATCGGCACGGTCGTGGATCACGAGCGGACCGGGCTGGTCGTCCCCGAACGGCGTCCGGACGCGATCGCGGATGCTGTGCAACGGCTGGCGAGCAGCCCGGCCCTGCGGTCGAGCCTGGGAGAGGCGGCCCGGCACATGGTCGAGACGCGATTCGGGTGGGGGCACACCGCCGAACGGTTCGAGGCCGCGTATCGCCGCGCAGTTGCGAACAAGGCTGGCGGACGATAACATTTCGGGTTCCCCGATGACATCTCCTGCAGCGCGGAAGCCTGGTCTCAGCGTGTTCTTCCCCGCGTACAACGACGCCGGGACGATCGCGAGTCTGGTCATTTCCGCCCTTCGCACGGCGCGCACGCTGACGGACGATTACGAAGTGATCGTGGTGAACGACGGCAGTGCCGATGCGACCGCCGAGATCCTGAACGAGCTGGCCCGCACCTACCCGCAGGTCCGCGTGGTCCACCACCCGAAGAATCGGGGGTACGGCGGCGCGCTGCGCAGCGGGTTCGCCGCCGCCACGCGTGACGTGGTGTTCTACACCGACGGCGACGCCCAGTACGACCCCGCCGAGATGACGGTGCTGTGGCACGCGCTGGTCGACGGCGTCGACCTGGTCAACGGCTACAAAATCAGCCGCTCGGATCCGTTGCACCGCATCGTGATCGGCCGGATTTATCATCACACCGTCAAGACGTTGTTCGGCCTCAAGGTCCGCGACGTCGACTGCGACTTCCGGATGATGCGCCGATCGATCTTCGACCGCGTCCTGCTCGAGAAGAACAGCGGCGTGATCTGCCTCGAGATGATGAAGAAGATCCAGGACGCCGGCTTCCGGATCGCGGAGGTCCCGGTCCATCACTATCATCGCGCCCACGGCCGATCGCAGTTCTTCAACTTCCGCCGCCTGGCGCGAACCGCCGCCGACGTGATGAAGCTGTGGTTCGTCCTGGTGGTGCGCCGCGAGCACGAGCGCGAGAGCTCGCCTGCCGCGGCGACGCCAGGAGATCGCCGGTGACGCCGGAGCTGCGCGACTTCTACCGCGCCCGGCGGGTGTTGATCACCGGCGGCATGGGCTTCATCGGCAGCAACCTCGCGCGGCTGCTGGCGGAGGCCGGCGCCGACATCCTGGTCGTGGACTCGCTCAACCCGGAATACGGCGGCAATCGCTTCAATCTCGACGGGCTCGTCCCGCCGGTCCGGATCAATGTCGCCGACGTGCGCGACGACACAGCGGTGGCCGCGGTGGTCCGGGATCGCGACACGATCTTCAATCTTGCCGGCCAGGTGAGCCACATCGACAGCATGCGCGACCCGCAGACCGATCTCGACATCAACTGTCGTGCCCAGCTCTCGATACTCGAAGCCTGTCGCCGCCACAACCCGTCGGTGCGCGTGGTGTATGCCGGTACGCGGCAGGTCTACGGACGTCCGGACCGCCTGCCCGTCGACGAGCAGCACCTGGTGCGTCCGACCGACATCAACGGGGTCAACAAGGCAGCCGGCGAGTACTACCACCTCTTGTATAACAACGTCTTCGGCGTGCGCGCCTCCTCGCTGCGCCTGACCAACGTCTATGGCCCGCGCCAGTTGATCAAGCACAACCGCCAGGGCTTCATCGGCTGGTTCATCCGCCTGGCGATCGAAGGGCGCGAGATCCAGGTGTACGGGGACGGTTCGCAGCTGCGCGATTTCGTCTACGTGGACGACGCGGCCGACGCGTTCCTGCGGGCGGGCGCGATAGACGCGTGCGACGGCGAAGTGTTCAACGTCGGCGGCGATCAGCCGATCAGTCATCGTGAGCTGGTGTCGCTGCTGGTCGAAATCGCCGGATCGGGCACGGTGCGGTTCGTCGAGTGGCCGCCGGAGAAGCAGCGGATCGACATCGGCAGCTTCTACTCGGACTCCACCAAGTTCCGGACCGCGACGGGTTGGCAGCCGTCGGTGAGCTTGCGGGAAGGTCTGCGGCGGACGGTCGCGTTCTATCGCCAGCACATGGAGCATTACGTGGACGCGCCCCTTCCGGCCGCAGGCGTGCGGCAATGATCCCGTTTCTCACCCTCACGCTTGGACAGGATGCGGACGCGGTCCACGCCGCTATCGACCGCGTCCTGCAGCGCGGCTGGTTCGTGCTGGGCCCGGAGCTCGCCGCGTTCGAGTCGGAGTTCGCCGCGGCCAGCGCCGCGGTCCACTCGGTCGGCGTCGGCACGGGGACCGACGCGTTGGCGCTGGCGCTGCGCGCGCTGGGCATCGGCCCCGGCGATGAGGTCATCACCTCGCCCGTGTCGGCGGCGTACTCCGCCCTGGCGATCATGATGGCTGGCGCCCGTCCGGTGTTCGCGGACGTCGATCCGGACCGGATCACCATCGACCCTGCGTCGGTGGCCGCCGCGATCACCCCGCGCACCGCCGCGATCATGCCCGTCCATCTCTACGGGCAGCCCGCCGACATGCCGGCCATCGCCGCCATTGCCGAACGGCATGGCCTGGCGATCGTCGAGGACTGCTGCCAGTCCCATCTCGCCACCTGCGACGGCCGCCCGGTCGGCAGTTTCGGTACGATTGCGGCCTACAGCTTCTACCCGACCAAGAACCTTGGCGCGCTCGGTGACGGCGGCGCGCTGACCACCGACGATGCCGCCCTGGCCGCCCGGGCCAGACGGCTACGCAATGGTGGCCAGACCGATCGCTATCACCACGCCGAGTTCGGCGTGAACTCGCGACTCGACGAGCTGCAGGCCGCGGTCCTTCGCGCCCGCCTGCCGCTGCTGGCGGGGTGGACGGCAACCCGGCGATCGCTGGCGGCCGCATACCGCGCGGCCTTGGCCGATGTCGATACGATCGTCGTGCCGCCGGAGGCGGACGCCGGGCACGTGTATCACCTCTTCCCGGTGCGCAGCGAGGCGCGCGAGGCGATGCAGGCGCACCTCAAAGCGAGCGGCGTCGAAACGCTGATCCATTACCCGGTGCCGATTCCGGATCAGCCCGCGCTCCTGTCGGAAGCCCCGGCCGATTGCCCGGTCGCCACGCGCATCTGTAGCGAAGTGTTCTCGCTGCCGCTCTACCCGAGCCTCGACCCAGCGGCGATTCAGGTGGTCGCGGACGCACTCGCGAGCGGGCCGGCCTCGCCCGTCCGCCGTGATGAACGCGCCGCGCAGCGCTGACGGGAGCGGCGCCGTCTCGCGCCGGGCGCGCCACGCTGCGATCTTCGCCGCCATCCTCGCCGTGCAGTTCGGCGTCTTCGAGAGCGCCCTGCGCGTGTGGGGACACTCCGAAGCGGCGCCGGCCTTCCAGGGCCTCTTCGACGCCGATGCGTCGGCCGGGTACCGGTTGAAGCCGAACGCGCGTGTGCGCTTCGCCACGTCCGAGTTCGACACCGAGATTCACATCAACGCCGACGGCGTCCGAGACGACGAGCCGATTGGTCCCAGACCGGCAAACGAGCGGCGCATCCTCCTCCTGGGTGACTCGCTGGTGCTGTCGGTGCAGGTGCCGTTCAGCCAGACGTTCGGCGAGCTGCTCGAGCGCCGTCTCAATGCGCGCGGATCGGCCTATCACTACCGCGTGATCAATGCTGGCGTCCAGGGCTACGGCCCGGTCGAAGAACTGCTCTTCTTCCGCTCCATCGCCGCCCGGTTCCAGCCGGATCTCGTTCTCGACACGCTGTTCGTCGGCAACGATGCCGAGGAGGCCGTGCGGTCGGCGCCGCGCCTGCTCGGAGACGCGCGTCCGGCGACCAGCGCCGTCGCCGAGTCCCTCACCACGCGTATCAGGAGGGTCGTCCGACGCAGCATGGTGCTGCAGCTTCTGCGGCTGCGGGTCGTGTCCGCGACCGAGCGTTTCAGTGGGGCGATGGCCGCGCCCGAGCCACCGCTTCAGAGTTACGCCGCGCATCCGGCCCCCCGCATCGCCGAGGGGCTCGAGGTGACGCGCCGGTGCGTCAGCGAAATCAGCTCGCTGGCCGCCGCGAACGGCGCGCGCACGGCAATCGCGTTGATGCCCGCCCGATTCCAGCTCGATGATGCCGATTACGGGCGGCTGAAGGAGACGGTCGCGTCGACGGGAGGGTCACTGCAGCGGGACGCCGCAAGTGAGCGGTTCGCCGCCGCGCTCGCACCGCTCTCGCTGCCGCAGATCGACCTGCTGCCGGCGCTGCGTCAGGCGCTGCCCGGGCCCGACCTCTTCTTCCAGGAGACGGTTCACCTGACGCCGCGCGGCCATGAAGTGGTGGCCGCGGCGCTCGAGGCGTTCCTCGACCAGCAGCATCTGTTGTCGCCCGACCCGGCGCCGCGCTGATCCGGCTCCATGGTCTTCAACTCGCTCCACTTCCTCTGGTTCTTCCTCGTCGTCTATGCCCTGTACCGGGTGTTGCCCCATCGCGGTCAGAACTGGCTGCTGCTGATCGCCAGCTACTACTTCTATGCGGCGTGGGACTGGCGCTTCCTCTGGCTGCTGATCGCCTCCACCGTGGTGGATTACTCGTGCGGACGACTCCTCGAGCGGACCGGTGATCCGCGCCGCCGGAAGTGGCTGCTCGGCCTGAGCCTGACGTTCAACCTGACGCTCCTCGGGTTCTTCAAGTACTTCAACTTTTTCGCCGATAACCTGCACGCCGTGTTCGGCGCGCTCGGCTGGCAGCTCGATTTCGTGACGCTCCGGGTGCTGCTCCCGGTCGGGATCTCGTTCTACACGTTCGTGACCATGAGCTACGTGATCGACGTGTATCGCCGTGAGATTGCCGCCACTCGCGATCCCGTCGACTTCGCGGTCTTCGTCGCCTATTTCCCGCACCTGGTCGCGGGACCGATCCTGCGCGCGTCGCGCCTGCTCCCGCAAATTCATCTCCCGCGCACCATCACGCCGGAACAGATGCGCGACGGCGCGTGGCTCATCGCCTGGGGGCTGTTCCAGAAGATCTTCGTCGCCGACAATCTGGCGCCGCTGGCGAATGCGGTGTTCGAGCCGGGCACGCATCCCACCGGCATCAACGTTCTGCTGGGGGTCTACGCGTTCGCGTTTCAGATTTACGGAGACTTCGCGGGGTACTCGAACATCGCCCGCGGCGTGTCCAAGCTGATGGGCATCGAGCTGCTGGAGAACTTCCGCTTTCCCTACTTCGTCCGATCACCGCAGGCATTCTGGCGCCACTGGCACATCAGCCTGTCCACCTGGCTGCGGGATTATCTGTACATCCCGCTTGGCGGCAACCGCGGCCGCGGCTGGCAGACGAATCGCAACCTGCTGATCACGATGGTCCTCGGGGGGTTGTGGCACGGCGCCGCCTGGACGTTCGTGCTGTGGGGCGTTTTCCATGGCGTCCTGCTGATCGCCTATCGCCGGCTCGAAGACACGGCCATCGCGCAACGCTGGCTGCTCGGCCCGTCGGCGACCGCACACGTCCTCGGCTGGGTGATCATGTTCCACGCCACCTGTCTGGGCTGGCTGATCTTCCGCGCCCGCTCGGCGGAGCAGCTCGGGACGATGCTGCGCAGTCTCGTCGTCGGCTTCGCGCCCGCCAGCGCGAATGTGAACGGGCTGCTCATCCCGCTGGCGATGTACACCACGCCGCTGCTCCTCGTGCATGCGTGCGAAGCCTACTTCAACGATGTCCTGGTCGTGCGGAAGCTGCCGATCGGCGTGCGATACTCTGTCTACGCCGCCACGTTCTATCTCACCATGCTGTTCGGTAACTTCGGCGGATCGGACTTCATCTACTTTCAGTTCTGAGGCAGCGGCCCGCGGTCGACGGTGCGCGGTGTTCGACGCGCGACATCCGGACCCTGCGCGTCGCTCGCCGGTCGAACATGCCCGATATGCTTCCTCCTCGCGTCATGAACGTCGGGCGCCTGGCGCGCCTCGAGGCGAGGCGGCGCTCACATCGATGCTCGCAGGCGATGCTCGAGAGACCTGACGCGTGCTGATGGCGCTGCTCTGGGCCATCGTCATCGGCTGGCTGCCGGGCGCGGTGCTCTATCGCGTGCCGTGGTTCGCGCGCGACCGTCGCGCCAGTCTGGCCGCGGACGAGCGTCTCTTCTGGCAGGTGCTGATCAGCCTGGCCCTCTCTCTCTCGGCGGCCCTGGCGCTTGCCGCGCTCGGGCGTTACAGCCTGCCCCGTGTGGTGGTCGCGGATCTCGCGATCGCCCTGGTACTCGCGGTCGTGTCCCGCTTCCGCCTGCGGCTTGGCCCAATGGCACGACGGCCGACGGTGTGGAGCCTGGTGCCGCTCGCGGTGATCCTGCTCGGGACGTGGCGGTGCTTTCCGCCGTCCGAGTACATCATCGGCGGCAAGGACCCGGGCGTCTATCTGAACGAAGGCGTCCAGATCGCACAGCGTGGGGCGCTGTCCGCCTCTGACCCGACGGTCGCAGCAGTTCCCAACTTCGCCCGCGATCTGTTCTTCCCATCCGAGAACCGGACCGACTACTACAGCGGCCGCTTCATGGGCTTTTACATCCAGGAGCCGGAGCAGGGACACGTCATCGGCCAATTCCCGCATCTCTTTCCCGCGTCGATTGCGATCGGTTACGGGCTGGACGGATTGACCGGGGCGAGGCGGACGGTCGGCGTGTGGGCGATCCTCGGCGTGCTCGCCGTGCTCTTCGCGGGGGCGCGGTTGATCGGACGGCCGGCGGCAAGCGCCGCCGCGATCCTGCTGACGCTGCATGCGATCGAGGTGTGGTTCGGCCGATATCCGAACGCCGAGATGGTCATGCAGCCGCTGCTCTTCGGCGCGCTGCTCGCGAACGCGCGCGCGCACGTCGATGGTGACGCGTTCTTCGCCCCGATCGCCGGCCTCCTGCTTGGTCTGCTGTTGTTCCTGCGCTTCGACGCCGTGCTTGGCGTCGCTGGCATTGCGACCGGGCTGTGCCTGACCGTCGTCGCCGGTGGCCGGCTGCGCTGGTCGTTCGTTGTCACGCTGTTGGCGGCGCTCCTGCTCGCAGCGGCCTACATGCTCGGGCCGATGCGCGCCTACGCTTACCTCCCGATCGTGTTCGTCTCGAACCTGCCGTGGTGGCAGGACGCCGCCCTTGTGCTCGTCGCGGGCCTGGCGATCGGCGCACTCAGCGTCGGGTCGAGAAGTCCCGCTCTCAGTCACATCGTGAAGAGCCATGCGCCGACGCTCGTTGCGGCTGTGGTCTGTGCCGCCGCGGTGTATGCGCTCTACTTGCGCCAGCCGGGCGGCAAGCTGACCGACTACGATGCCTTCGCTCTCCGTACCTACGCCTACCTGTACATGACGGTACCGGCAGTCCTGGCGGCGCTGTTCGGGTATGCGCTGGTGGCGCGCCAGCGGTTCTGGCGCGACCCCGCCCTCTTCGTCACAGTCGCGATATTCGCGGTCTTTTTCTTCTACAAAATCCGCATTGTCCCCGAGCAGTTCTGGATGGCTCGCCGGTTCGTTCCAATCATCCTGCCGGCGACCCTGCTCTTCGCGTGCGGCGCGGCGCTGGCCGGAATGCAGTCGGGAAGCCGTCGGACCCGGCTCCTGAGGGGCAGCCTCGGATTCGTGTTTCTGACGCTGCTGGGCCTGCACTACGCACGAGTGGCGAACCCGCTGCTCGACCACGTCGAATATGCGGGGATCATTCCGAAGATCGAACAGATTGCCGCCACGATTCACGACGACGACCTCCTGATCGTCGAATCGCGCGACGCCTCGGACACCCACGTGCTCGGCCTTCCGCTGGCCTACATCTACGACCGGAACGTCCTGCTGCTCCGATCGCGCGTGCCTGACAAGTCGGCGTTCGCCTCGTTTCTCGACTGGGCCCACACCCGATACGCGCGGGTGATGTTCATGGGCGGCGGCGGAACCGAGCTGCTGTCACCGCGCTGGGACGTGCGGCCGATCGCCGGCGAGCGATTTCAGGTCCCGGAGTACGAGGTCACCACCACGACCTACCCCCGGACGGTGCATCAGAAGGAGTTCGACTACAGCCTGTACATGTTCGTGCCGCCAGCGGACGCGTCCGGAGACTCCGGACCGTTCGCATTGGACGTGGGCACCGAGGACGACCTGCACATCCTGCGATTCCACGCGAAGGAGACGGCCAACGGCCGATCGTACCGGTGGTCGCGTGACGTGTCGTACATCTCGCTCCCCAGCCTGCCCGCCGGCAGCCGCGAGGTGACGCTCTGGATGGACGATGGGGGGCGGCCGCGAGCGGTGCCGCCGGCGGACGTCTCGATTTCGCTCCAGCTCGGATTCGAGGCGGGGAAGCCGCCCAGCGTCGATCGCCTGCTCGGAACCGTGCGGGTCGGGCCAGGCTTCGAGCCCTACACCGTGGCCATTCCGCCAGACCTGTCGGAAACTGCCGCATCCGCGCACCAGCCCGTGCGCCTGAAATTGGCCACGCCGGTGTGGAATCCGCAACAACTGCTGGGCAGCGGTGACGATCGCGACCTCGGGGTGATGGTCGATCGCCTGGCGGTAAAATGACCCCAGCAATGGCCGCGCTCCACATTGCCGACCCGCGCGAGCGGCGCCTCGTGGCGGCCGCGGATCGGCTGCTGTGGCTGGCCGCGGCGCCTCGTAAGTGGTGGCGTCCATCCGACGCTCCAGCGTCCCCGCATCGCATCCTGCTGCTGCGCCTGGAACGCATCGGCGATCTTTTGATGGTCGTACCGGCGATCGCCGACCTCCGCGCGCTGCTGCCCGGCGCGACGATCGATCTGGTCGTGGGCAGCTGGAATCGCTCCCTGGCGGAGACGATCCCCGGCGTGTCGCGGGTGGAGACGCTGGACGCCGAGTGGCTGGCGCGCGGACCTGGTGGCGCGGCCATGCCCGCGCTGATCCGGCATGCGCGGACCTGGCGGCAGCGTCAGTACGATCTCGCGATCAACTTCGAGCCGGACATCCGCAGCAACCTGCTGCTCGCGGCCTCCGGAGCGGCGTTCACGATCGGTTTCTCCAGCGGCGGCGGCGGTGCGGTGCTGGATCGCGCGCTCGCGTACGATCCGCGCGCACACACGACCGACAATGCGCGCCGGCTGATCGCCAGCGTCATCAGTCGCGGCTCGCCCGATCGTGACCCCCCGCCGCTCCGTCTCGGCGACGACGTGCGCCGCGACGCGGCGCAGCGCCTGACTCGAGCCGGCAACGGTCCGCTCGTCGGGCTGCACGTCAGTGCCGGCCGGGCGGTCAAGCAGTGGGAGCCCGAGCGCTTCGCCGACGTCGCGCGTCAGCTGGTCACGTCGACGGGCGCGACGATCGTCCTGACCGGGGCGCCGGAGGATGGTCCGCTGATCGAGGCGGTGCGATCGAGGTTGGCCGACTGCCCGGTGATCGACGTGTCGGGCGACGTCGACCTGACAGTGCTGGCGGCGGTCCTGCAGCGTCTCGATCTGCTCGTCACGGGCGACACGGGTCCGATGCATCTTGCGGTAGCAGTCGGCACGCCGGTGGTCGCCATCTTCGGTCCGTCCGATCCTGCGCGATACGGGCCGCGCGGTCCGCACGATCGCATCGTCCGCATCGACTTGCCGTGCAGCCCGTGTAACCGCATCCGTCAGCCGCCGGCCCGCTGCGTCGGGCACACCCCTGACTGCCTGTCCTTCCTGCCCGCCACGCTGGTCGTCGACGCCGCGCTCGGCGTGCTGGCGGCCTCGGGCGCGTTGCGCGGCGAGCACGCCGGGCGCGCATGACGCGCGCCAGCGTCACACTCCAGGCCGGTGCCGCCAGCCGCCGCGTCCAGCTGGGGACATATCTGAGCGGCGCGCTCGAGGAGACCGCGGCCCACCGCGCCAACGCCTGGATCAAAGGTCTGCGCCACTTGCGCGTCGATCAAACACCGCTGCGCCGCCGCTTCACCCACCGTGAGGATTCGCTGTGGTGGTTCGCGGAGCTGTACCTGCACAAGCAGCAGGTGATCCTGAACGTGTTCCGCACGATCGCCGCGCTCGACGCGCTGGTGACAAGCGAGACTCCGTCGGCAATCGGGGTCGCGGAAGGTGACCGCCTGGTCCACACGATCGTCGCGCAATTCGCCCGGGCTCGTGGACTGCGGACCATCGGGTCGGAACCCCGTGTCCTGCCCCTCGCCGATCTCGCGGCGCTCGATGCCCGCGGCAGCTGGCTGCAGGCGGCAGCCATCGGCGCGCGCGTTCGGCGGGCCCGCAGCGTGCACCGCGCCGGACGCATGCTGGCCTTCGTTCACCGCGCCTTCTGGCGCGACGGCGGCGAGGGTGCCGCCGAGCAATATATCGGGCCGGTGCTCCGGGCGCTCGAGAGCCGCGTGGCCGAGGGTGAGCTGCAATTCGTCAGCGTGGGGCCGTCGTCCAATTTCGGGGCGCGACGGTGGTGGCATCCTGTCGTTGGCGGGGCGGATCCTGACCACGCGCCGGCCGTCGAATCGTTCGCCGGGATCGACAGCGTGTTGCCGTCGATCGGTGTCTGGCGTACGCGCCACGCGATGCGGCGGGCGCTGTGGGGGAGCGACGAGCTGCGGCGCGCGGCGATCATCGAGGGCTGTGACTGCTGGCCGATCATCCGAAGCGAGCTCGCCGGGATCGCGCTGCTGCAGTGGCCGTGGTCGGCGCGGGCGATGGACGAAGCGGGCGCGGCGATCGATGCGCTCGATCCCGAAGTGGCGCTGACCTACGCCGAGGCGGGCGGCTGGGGGAGGGCCATCATCCTGGAATGCCGGAGACGCGGCCTGCCGAGCGCAGGGCTGCAGCACGGCTTCATCTATCGTCACTGGCTCAATTACCTGCACGACGCCGACGAGATGATCCCCGACCCGGAGCACCCCGCGGATCGCGGGTTTCCGTATCCGTCGTTGAGCCTCCTCTTCGACAACTTCGCGGCCGAGCACCTGATCGCGAACGGTCACTTTCCGGACGACTCCGTGCGCGTTACCGGCAGCCCCGGTCTCGACCGGCTTGCTCGCGCGGCCTCGGCACTGTCGGAGACCGACATGGCCATGGCCCGCGCCCAGGCCGGGGCAAACGCCGGCGAGGCGCTCGTCGTGGTCACGACGAAGTGGAAAGAGGCGCAGCGGGTCTTGCCGGGATTCCTCCAGGCCGCCGGTGACATCCAGGGGGTTCGCGTGGCGATCAAGACGCATCCCGCCGAGACACCTGATGCCTATGCCGCCGTCACCGCGGCACGGCCATGGGTGCGTGTCCTGGATGCGAGCGCATCGCTGGCCCCGCTCCTGGTCGCGAGCCGGGCGGTCGTGACCGTGAACTCCACCGTCGCCCTGGATGCCGCCATCCTCGGCGTCCCGGCCCTGATTTTGGGCCTGCCAAACAACCTGTCCCCGTTCGTCGACGCCGGGGTCATGGCCGACGGGTCGACGGGTGATGTGAAGGCAGCTCTGCACCGGATTCTGTATGATGAGGAGTTTCGGCAGCAGCTGGCGAGCGCGCGGGCAGCGTTTCTGGCCAGATTTGCGATTCACCCCGACGGGCAGGCGGCTGAGCGGAGCGCGGCGGCGGTGCTCGAGCTCGCCAAGGACCGCCGCTCGACCTCGAGGCGTTGAGGAGTCCAGGACCAGATGCGTGTGTTGATCACCGGCGGCGCCGGTTTCGTGGGCTCTCACATGGCCGAAGCGCTGCTCGAGCGCGGCGATGAAGTATTCGTGCTCGACAACCTGTCGACCGGCTCGATCGACAACATCGCGCATCTCAAGCCGCATCCGCGCTTCCACTACACCATCGACACGATCACCAACGAGCCGCTCCTGGCCGAGCTGATCGACCAGTGCGACACGGTCGTCCACCTGGCGGCCGCGGTGGGCGTGAAGTTGATCGTCGAAGCGCCGGTTCACACCATCGAAACCAACGTCCACGGAACCGAGGTCGTCCTCAAGCACGCCAACAAGAAGAAGAAACTGGTGGTGATTGCCTCGACGTCCGAGGTCTACGGGAAGAGCCTGAGCGTGCCGTTTTCGGAGGACACCGACCTGGTGCTCGGGCCGACCCAGAAGCATCGCTGGGCCTACGCCTGCAGCAAGCTGATCGATGAGTTCCTGGCACTGGCGTATTGGAAGGAACGGAAGCTGCCGGTGATCGTGATCCGGCTGTTCAATACGGTTGGGCCGCGTCAGACCGGCCGCTACGGCATGGTGATCCCGACCTTCGTGCGGCAAGGGCTGGCCGGTCAGCCGATTACCGTCTTCGGCGATGGGAGCCAGCGGCGCAGCTTCACCTACGTCGGGGACGTCGTGCGCGGGATGGTATCCTTGATCGACGAGCCGCGTGCAGTCGGCCAGGTCTTCAACATCGGGAACGGCGCCGAAATCTCGATCAACGATCTCGCCGAACGCATCAAGACGCTCACCGGCGGCCGCTCCGAGATCGTCCGGATTCCCTACGACGAGGCCTACGAAGCGGGATTTGAAGACATGCCGCGCCGGGTGCCCGATATCTCCCGTATCAACGCGCTGGTCGGCTACATGCCGACCGTGGATCTCGAGGAGATCCTGACGCGCGTCGTCGAGTTCTCCCGTCAGCAGTAAGCGATGCCACAGTCCCTGAAGATCAAGGCGCGGGCGCGCGGTGCGGTCGAGCACTTGCTGCGCCGCAACGCCAAGCCACTGCGCCGGCTGCTCATCGCGACCGGCCGGGACCGATCGCCGATCCTGCCCGAAATCGTCCAGATCGAGAGCACCAACCTCTGCAACGCGAAATGCGTGTTCTGCCCGCGTGACGAGATGCAGCGGCCACAGGGCGTGATGTCGTTCGACCTGTTCAAGAAGGTCGTGGACGAGTGCGCCGAGCTGGGCATCACGCACGTCCGGATGCACAACTACGGCGAGCCCTTCATGGATCGCCAGCTGACCGAGAAGGTTCGCTACGCCAAGCAGCGCGGCATCCGTGAAGTCGGAATGATCAGCAACGGCTCGCTGATCACGGACAAGGTCGCGCGGGCCATGGTCGAAGCCGGCCTCGACGCCATCAACATCAGCGTCGATGCGTCGGGCAAGGAAGTCTTCGACGCGACGCGTCTCGGGCTGAACTACGACAAGGTCATCGCGAACATCGAGCGGCTGGTCGAGATCCGCAAGGAGCTGGGCAAGACGCGCCCCAAGCTGATTCTCTCGTTCGTGCGCCAGAACAATTCGCTCGACGAGCAGGCCTTCATCGAGCACTGGCGCAAGGTCGCGGACAAGATCCATATCACCGACCTGCACAATTGGGCCGGCACGCTCAACAAAGAGTCGGACGTGAACTACCCGTGCTACCGGCCGTGGCTCACGTTCACGGTGCTGTGGGACGGACGGGTTTCCCTCTGCTGCGCGGATTTCGATGGCCGCACGATCTTGGGCAACCTGAACACCTCGAGCATCAAGGACATCTGGAACGCGGAGCCGTACCGGAACGTCCGTCGCGCCCACCTCGAAAGCGGTGGCCCCGACATCTGCCGATCGTGCGATCTGCCCCGCAAGGATTCGCCGCTCTGGGTGACGAAGCTCGTCTGATCGCGCCGTTCTCGAGGTCGATCCCGTCGGAGACGAGGCGTATACTGGGAAGATACTCCTCTGCTTTTGGAGCCTCAGCCATGAAGATGTTCCTGCGCTGCGCGCTGGCGACCGCTCTGGCAGCTTCCGTCTCCGCCCCTGCGGCGGCGGGTGAGCTGCGCCTGTCCATGTCGAACGGCCGCGTGACGCTCATCGCGCACGACGTCACGGTTCGCGAGATCCTCGCTGAGTGGGCCCGCGTCGGCCAGGCGAAAATCGTCAATGCCGAGAAGCTGACCGGTGGTCCTGTCACGATCGAGTTGACCGACGTGCCCGAAGCTCGCGCACTGGACACCGTCCTGCGCTCGGCTGCCGGCTACGTCATGGCGCCCCGGACCGCTGGTGCGCCCGGTCCGTCGCTCTACGACCGCATCCTGATCCTCGCGACCAGCCGCCCGCCGATGGCGCCGCCGCCGAATCCGGCGCCGTTCGCCAACCGGCCGATGCCGCAAACGCCGCAGGCTCAACCCAACCCCAACGGCGAGGACGAGGGGGACTTCAATCCACCGCCGGTGATCAATCCGCTCGCGCAGACACCCGGCGCGATTGCGCCGCAGGCGCAGCCCGGCATGCCGCCGGCCCAACCGGCGGGGCCGATGACCGCCCCACGCCCGGGCATGCTGCCCGCGCCGCCGGCCGCGCAGCCAACGATGAACCCGTATCTGGGCACCCCACCCGGACAGACGTCGCCGACCTTCAACCCGAATCCGGCGCCGGTTCCGACAACGCCGCGCCCGCCCGGCGGTCCGGGGGGAGCGGGGTCGCTTCTCTAGGGGATCGGGGACCAGGGACCAGGCGCCAAAAGGGCGGCCCTTGTCGGTACTGCGGCAGCACCATCCCCCAGGCTCAATCGCCAGAGGCAGAACCTAGAACCCCTGGTCCCGCCCTGGTCCCTGGTCCCCTCGTCCTCCTGCACCGCGCGTATCGACGAAGCGCGCGGTAGTATCTGCTGATGCCCGAGAGCCGCGAGGCGGTGCGCGGCGGTGAGTACGCCGCGCGCGGCGACTATCACCGCACGCCCGACCCTGCCTGGGATTACTACCCCACCTACGTCGCGAAGCTCACTTCGGTGCGGCGCTGGCTCGAACGGCTGCCGACTGGCACCCGGGTGCTCGACGCGGGCTGTGGTGAGGGCATCCTCGTGGACGAGTTCGCGTCGCGGCTGGCGATCGAAGGTGTCGATCAGCACTATGCGTCCGACAAGGTCCGGGCCGGATCAGTGACCGCGTTGCCCTACCCGGACGGCAGCTTCGCGAGGGCACTCTGCCTCGACGTGCTGGAGCACCTGACCTTCGAGGAGCAGCCGCAGGCACTCGCCGAGCTCCATCGCGTGCTCGGGCCCGGCGGCGAGCTGCTGGTGTCGGTGCCGAACCTCGCGCACCTCCAGTCGCGGGTGCACTTCCTGCTCCAGGGACGCTTGATCCGCACCGCCTCCGAGTTGAAGCACCCCGGCGACAGGCCGATCGCCGAGTACCTCCAGCTCGCCGCGCGCGCCGGATTCGAGTTGATCGGCCGGGAGGGGATCTTTCCGACCGTTCCCTTCGTGACGCGGCTCATCCGGCGGCACCCCCGGCGCCTGCTGCCCCTGCACCGGTTCCTGACCCGTGCGCTGCCGGTGCCCGGCTGGTGCTTCCTGAACCTGCTCACGTTCAGGAAGCGCTGACCCCTTGCTGCAGAAGGTTCGCGAGCTTTCGAAGAACCTCGCGGTCTACGGCGTCGGCGACGTCGCCATCCAGATCGTCAGCTTCCTCCTCGTCCCGCTCTACGTCCGCTTCCTGTCGCCCGCCGACTACGGCGTGCTCGGCTTGCTCGGCGGCGTCGAAGCGGGGGCGAAGCTGTTCTTCCGCTGGGGCCTCGACGGCGCATTCATGCGCTTCTGGTACGACTGCGAGGATGCGCCGGCGCGGCAACGGCTGGCCAGCACGATTTTCTTCTTCCTGCTGGCGGTCAATGCGGCGCTCCTGATCGCGTCGATCGCCGCGGCGCCGTTCGTCTCGATCCGGATGCTCGGCGCGCCCGGCTACACGCTGGCGCTGCAGCTGGTCCTGTTGAACACCTTCGCGATCGGGTTCACGTTCATTCCGTTTCACGTGATGCGCATCGAGCAGCGCACGCGCGCGTTCAGCGGGCTGACCTTCGCGCGCTCGGTGGCGACCCTGCTCCTCCGCATCCTCCTCGTCGTGGGGCTTCGCTACGGGATCTGGGGCGTGGTGCTGGCGGACGTCGTCGTCACCGCGGGAGTCATGCTGTGGATGCTGCGCTGGTTCGCGCCGCTGATCCGTCCGATGTTCTCCGTCGCCGTGCTGCGCGAGGCGCTCGCCTTCGGTCTGCCGCGGCTCCCGCACGCGCTCGCCCAGCAGGTGATGGCCGTCGGCGATCGCTTCATCCTGAGCGGCTTCGGCACGCTGACCGACATCGGCGTCTACTCGATGAGCGTCAGCTTCGGCCTCATCCCCAAGTTGTTCCTGAGCGCCTTCGAGAATGCCTGGGCGCCCTTCTACTACGCGACCTCGCGTGAGGCGGACGGGGCCAGGACGTTCGGCGCGGTGACCACGTATGTGTTCGCCGTGCTGGTGCTCCTGACCGCGGGGCTGGCCGCGATCGGGCGCGATCTCCTGGCTTTGGTGGTCGGTCCGGCGTATGCCGCCGGCGGCCCGGTGATCGCCTGGACCGCCGTCGGCGTGCTGCTCCAGGGCGTCTATCTCCTCACCTCGATCGGCCTCAACATCACCAAGCACACGCAGTACTATCCGGTCTCGACGATCGCCGGCGCGGCATGCAACATCGGCCTGAACCTGACGCTGATCCCACGGTTCGGCATTCTCGGCGCAGCGTGGGCGAACGCGGCCGCTTACGGCCTTCAGGCGGTGGTCGCCTACGCGTTCTCGCAACGCTTCTACCCGATCGTCTACGAGCGCGAACGGTTGGCCCGGGTCGCGGCCGCCGGCGCGATCGCCTACATCGTCGCCATGCTGCTGCCCCACACGCGGCCTCTGCTGGGAGTCGTCTCGCGTGGCACCACCGTGATCGTCGTCATGGGTGCGCTGCTCGGATTGACCGGCTTCCTGCGGTCCGACGAGTGGCGCGGCCTGCTGGCGATCCGGCGGCGGCGCCAGGCGCCAGTCGGCCCTGAGACGGTCGAAATGGCCGGAGAGCTCGTCACCACTGACATTCCAGCCGATGCAGACATCGTCGAGGAGACCAGGACTCCTGCGGCGGTCAGTCGATCCGAGGCGCGGCATTCGTGAACCGACGGCTGCTCGGGCTCATCGCGATCCTGGCAGTGGGGCTGGTGCTCCGGATGATCGGCCTGCAGTTCGGGTTGCCGGCGGTCTACAACCCGGACGAAGTCGCGATCATGGCGCGTGCCCTGGCGTTCGCGAAGGGCTCGCTCAACCCGCACAATTTTCTGTATCCGACGCTGTACTTCTACGTCCTCTTTGCGTGGGTCGGCGTCTACCTCGCGAGCGTGTGGGTGACCGGCGGCGTATCGTCGCTGCGCGCACTCTCGGAGTTGTACTTCACCAATCCCACCGGGATCTTCACCGCGGGCCGGGCGCTCGGCGTCGCGGCGGGCACCCTGACGATCGGCCTCGTGCACCGCCTGGGCACGACCATCGGTGGCCGGCGTACCGCGGCCGCGGCAGCGATCTTCCTGGCGGTGGCGCCGCTGCACGTGCGCGACTCCCATTACGTCAAGCACGATGTTCCAGCCACTCTGGCCGTCGTCGCCGCCTACCTGGCCATGACGCGCATCTGGCCCGGACGGCGCGCCCAGCGGACTTCTGACAAGACAACGGTCACTCGGGAGTCGCTACTGGCTGGCGCGGTCACCGGCATCGCCTTCTCGACGCACTACTACTGCATCTTCCTCGCCCTGCCGCTCACCTGGGTGATCCTGATGCGGGCGCGGGAGCAGCAGGGCGATGTCCTCAAGCCGCTGGCGATCGCCGCGCTGGCCAGCGCCGTCACCTTCTTCGCGCTTTCCCCATTTCTGCTCGTCGAGCCGCTGACCGCCTTCCGCGACATCGTCGCCAACCGGCAGATTGTGGTCGATCGCGCGGTCGCGTCCGGCCCGTTCGGCCCGGCTGCGCACTACGCCGCCATGCTGTGGCGTGACGCGGTCGGTGTGCCGGTGATCGTGTGTGCGATTGGCGGAATCGTGTGGATGGCGGTCGTGGACTGGCGGCGTGCCGTGCTGCTGCTGGCGTTCCCGGTCCCGTTCCTGCTGTTCATTACGAACACGGCGCCCGCCAGCCGCTACCTGAATCCGGTGCTGCCATTCATCGCGTTGTTCGCGGCGTGGCTGCTGACCCGCGCCGCCGCGACGCTTCGGCTACGGTCGGCGGTGTTCTGGGTGGCGGTCATCGCCGCCGCTTTCCCGGCAGCCCTCGCGAGCGTGCGGACAGACTTCTTCTTCCGCCAGGACGACACGCGGACGCTGGCGCGCCGCTACATCGAGTCGCAGATTCCTGACGGTACGGGCATCCTGATTCAGCCGTATTCGGTGCCGCTCACGATGTCCCGGCCAGCGCTCGAGGAGGCTCTGACCTTCCACCTTGGCAGTACCGCGGCCGCCTCAGAGCGCTTCCAGTTGCAACTGGGGCTCACGCCCTACCCAACTCCTGCGTATCGACTCGTGTATCTCGGGTCGGGTGGATTGGATGTGGACAAGCGCTACGTCAGCATGCGGGAGGTGAGCGCGCCGGACGGGCTGGATCGCCTCCGTCGCCTCGGCGTGGCGTTCATCGTCTTCAAACGATACAATGAGGCGGATCCGGACTCGTTGCCGTTCCTTACCGCTCTCGCTCGGGAAGGCCGGCTGGTGGCCGCATTCTCGCCGTATCGCCGCGGCGCGACCGAAGCGGAGCAGGCGCGCATCGCTCCCTTCCTGCACAACACCGACACGCCGATCGACGCCGCGCTCGAACGACCGGGGCCGCCGCTCGAGGTCTGGGAGCTCAACCGGCATTAGCGGACGGGCCGGACGGGCACAAACGCACATGATCCATGGAGCAGCAGACGGCGTGAGTTCGACTCGACAGACGAGAGGTCTCGTCATCGTCGAACCACGCGTGTTCGTCGCGGCGGCTGCGTCGCATGCCGAGGCGCTCGATGGCTGAAGCTGCCGCCGTGAGGCCGCCGATGGCGCGTCTGCGAGAATCGATTGCGACAAGGGCGCGCGCACTGCCGCTCGCGCGGCATGCCTGGGCGCGCTACCGCCGCTTCAAGTACGAGCGCCGAATCCATCGGTTCCTCGACGAAAAGAGCGGCCGTGCGGACCGTCTTCCGAGCGGTGCCGTCTACGAAGCGACCATGCGGTGCAACCTGCACTGCGAGTTCTGCTACGTCGGCGACCTGCTGAACATCGAAGGAGAGTGGCGGGAGGAGCTGACCCTCGACAAGCTCCGGACCGCGTTCCCGGATCAACCGGAGTTTCAGGTCAGCCTGACCGGCGGCGAGATCTTCATGCGCAAGGACATCATGTCCGTGCTCGATCTCTTCCGCGACAAGGGCTACGCCTGCGGGTACCTCACGACGAACGGCACGATCATCAGCGAGGAGCGCGCCGAGGCGCTCGCGGATCTCGCCGCGGCCGGCTTCCTGAAGCACATCAGCGTGTCGATCGACGGGCCCGGCGAGCTGCACGACATCGCCCGCGGCCTGAAGGGCACGTTCGAGCGGACCTGCGCCGGGCTGCGCCGGTTGCAAGCTGCGGCGCGACGCAAGCACGCGCCGCTCCGGGTGAGCATCAACACGACGGTGGCGCACGAGACCCTCGAGTCGCTCGACCAGATGGTCGACGTCGCGGAGGAGCTCGGGGTCGACGCGATCGGCCTCAACCACCTGATGTTCAGCACGCCCGAGGAGGTCGCCGAGACCGTCCGGTTGCTGGGCCTCGAGGACGGATCGAAGATCGCCACCTTCGTCACGCCGGATCCCGGGCTCGATATCAACCGGGTGCGGGCTCAGGTCGCGCGGCTCCAGGAGAAGTGCCGCGAGCGCAACATCCTGTTCGACTTCCGGCCGAAGGTCCACCCGCAGTTGATGGACAGCTACTACACGCCGGGCGCCGAGCTGGAAGGCCGCTGCCTGTACCCGTTCCTGCACGCGCGAGTGTCGTTCTCCGGCAAGGTCTACTTCTGCCCGTTCATCCGCGTCGAAGTCGGCGACCTGACGACGTCCTCGCTCGAAGAGGTGTGGAACAGCGAGAAGTACGTGTCGATGCGGAAGCAGCTGGTCGAGCACGGCATCTTCCCGGTCTGCCGCCGCTGCTGCAAGGTGGAGCTGTCGCCGGTACCGGTCGCGGTGCCCGCCGACGCGACGGCGGCGCGGCGCCGGGCCATTCCGTTGACGGTGGTGCGCTGACGTGGCGATGATCGGTCGACAGACGCTGCTCATCAATCCGCCGCTGATCAACGGCGTGGCGTTCACGCGTCAAGGCCGCTGTCAGGAGCGCGAGGACGTCCTCGGGACGACCAAGCCACCCTATACGCTCGCGCTGCTGGGGTCGATGCTCCGCAATGCCGGCCACCAGGTGCGGCTGATCGATGCGACGGCCGAGCGTCTCGACATCGAACAGGTCGCGGAACGCATCGACGCGGACGGTTTCAGGCCGACGTTGATCCTCTTCCCGACGACCACGCCGACGCTGGACGCCGACGTCGCGGCAATGACGATCCTGAAGACGCGCTATGGCGCGCCGCTCTTCTGCTTCGGTCCGCACGCCTCCACGACGCCGGCGGAATCGATGGCTCGCGCTGCCACCGTGGACGGGATGCTGGTCGGCGAGCCCGAGGACGGCATCATGCAGCTCGCCGGACTCGACGCGCTCGACCGGCTCGGCGAGATCCCGAACCTCACCTGGCGTAACGCGGACACGGTCGTGGCCCACCGTGCGCACGGGACGTTCGCCGGCTTTCTGGACGCCCCCTACCCGGCGTGGGATCTCCTGAAGCTCGATCGCTACTCCCTGCCGCTGGTGGACAAGCCTTACGTGCTCGTCGAGACCAGCCGCGGCTGTCCGTACTCGTGCGATTTCTGCGTCGCGCCGATCCACCAGAGCCACAAGTTCCGCGAGCGCAGCGCCAAGGCGTTGGTCGATCAGATAGAGCGCAGCTATCGCGAGCTCGGCATCGAGTTCTTCTATCTGTGGGGCGACACCGTCACGCTCAACGTGAAGTCGTTCACCGCGTTCTGCGACGAGCTGATCTCCCGCAACCTGCCGATCCAGTGGTTCGGTAACGCGCGCGCCGACAACCTGACCGATTTGTCATTCGTCCATCGCCTCAAGCGAGCCGGCTGCTGGATGCTCGCGCTCGGCATCGAGTCTGAGTCGGAGGACATCCGCAAGGACATGGTCAAGCGGCTCGAGCGCAAGAAGATCGAGATCGCGTTCGCCAACATGCGTGCGGCCGGGATCAAGTCGTTCGCGTTCTTCATCTACGGCTATCCGGGCGAGACGGCCCAGACGATGGACCAGACGACCCGGTACGCGATCGACCTGGATCCCGACTTCGCCAACTTCTATCCGGCCGTGCCGTATCCGGGCACCGCGCTTTACGAGAAGTGCGTACGCGACGGTCTGCTCCGTCCGGAAGAAGCGGACTGGTCGAAGATGGAGTACTGGTACTACCTGCTGCGCGGTCCGGAGTTGAACGACCGTCTCGTGATGGACGCGATCAACACGGCGAAGCGCCGCTTCTTCCTGCGTCCCCGCTACATCGCCCGGCACGCCGGCGACGTCGTCAAGCTGGCGCTGAGCAAGCAGGCGATCGTCCGGCAGGTGCTGTCGCGGACGGTGTTCGGCTCGAAAGTCGTGGACATCAAGCCAGCCGGCGCCCCGCTCCGTCCGGGAACGACGACTACGTGAGCTCGCCGGGCGCGATTCGGCGGTAGGTCTGGCGCAGCGGCGGCTGGGCGCGCTGGAAGCTCCACAGGTCACGCAACTGCGTGAAGTAGCCGAGCGCCTCGCGCGTGTTCATCTTGCTCTCACCCGCGGCGCGATCCGAAAAGACGTACGGCACTTCCACCACCGACGCCGGTCTGGCGCGCACCAGCAGCTCGAGACAGATCTTGAACCCGCCGGCGGAAATCTTCACCGTGCGCGCGAGATCCCGCCGGATCAGGAACAGGCCGGAGGTCGCGTCGACCACGCGCGTGAGCGGGCGGGCGGCGAGGCAGGCGACCCGCGACATCAGCCGCCGCGAGAACGTCCAGTTGCGGGTGCCGCCGCCGGGGATGTACCGGCTGCCGATGACCAGATCGGCCGACGATCGGGTCATGACCGCGAGCATCCGTGGCAGCATCTCTGGCGGATGGCTCAAATCGGCGTCGATCACCCCCACCACTGGCGCGCTGGCCCGCTCGAAGCCCTCGACCACCGCGGTGCCGAGACCGAGCTTGCCGGCGCGGTGCACGACGATGATGCGATAGTGTTGCGCGAGGTCGTCGGCAATCGCTCCGGTCCCGTCCGGCGAGTTGTCGTCGACGATGATCAGCTCGCCGTCGACGCCGGCGTCTGCCGTAGCTGCGGAAAATCGCGTGCACCAGGTCGGCCAGGCGCTCGCGCTCGTTGTAGGTAGGCACCACGATCGAGAGTGCTGCGGGAGATGCTTCGGGGGCGGGCAAGTATGAGTCTCGCAATCACTATAAACCAGCCGCCCGCGCCGTAATGCCGACGCGTCTCCTCCTCATCGTGGCCGCGGCGCTGCTGATGCTGCGCGTGCCGGCGATCGCGCAGCCGATGGGGGCCGATCAGGGACTGTACGCGTACGTCGGCGAACGCATTCTCGCTGGTGAGCTGCCGTATCGCGACGCCTGGGATCAGAAGCCGCCGGCCATTCACTACACCTATGCGCTGATGCGCGCCGCGTGGTCGGGCGACGGGGCGGTCGGCGCCGCCGATCTGCTGGCGGCAGGCACGGTGGCCTGGCTGCTCTACCGTCTTGGCACGGTGACTGGGTCGTCCGCCGCGGGTGCCGTGAGCGCCCTGGTCTTCCTGCTGCTGTCGAATCCCTCACTGACGCGGCTCGGCGGCATCCGTCTGCGCGCCCAGTGCGAAACCTTCATCGCGGTGGTCGTCGCCGGCGGACTGCTGCTGCTCCTCCATCGCACCGCCGGCACCAGGCCAGTCAGGGTCCTCGCCGCCGGCATACTGTTCGGCCTCGCCTTCCTCTTCAAGTACAACGCCGGGATCTATCTCGTCTCGGGCGTGCTCGCGGCGTGGCTGTGGCGGCGGATCGCGTGGCGCGACTTGATGTGGCTTGGCGGCGGCTTCGCGCTACCCCTGATCGTCGCGCTGGCGATCTTCACGGCGGGCGGTGCGCTCGGCGATCTCTATGACGCAACCATCACCTACAACCTCCGCTACTCGGGCGAGACGTACGCCGGCCCGTTCGCGGTGGTGCGCTATCTCCTCACCTTCCCGATCGAGCGGGCCAGCGTCGATGCCCTCTGGACGGTCGGGGGCGCGGGCTGCCTGATTCTGATCCCGTTGTCGCTGGCGAAGCGTGAACGACTCGTCGCTCCGCTGTGGGTCGCCGCGGCCTGTCTCTCCATCGCGATCAACGGCAGCCGCGGGCTGCCGCAGTACTTCGTCCAGGCGAATCCGGCGCTGGCGCTGGCCGCGGGCTGGGGCGCAATCGAGGCGTGGGCGCTCATCAAGGCTCGCGCCGCACGGCACGCCCCGGCCGTCGGCCTTGCCCTCATCGTCATCGTCGCCGTCGCGGTCTGGCGGGTGGATCAGTTCCCGAAACTGGTCGAGCAGACGCTGTTCGACGCGCGCTACGCGCTGGGCCGGATCGATCGCGAGACCTACCTGTCGCGTTACGGTGACGACCGCAAGTTCTCCGCGCTTTCGGCGGCGGCTTTGGCGGATACGATCCGGAGCCGCACGCACGAGGGCGAGACGGTGTACGTGTTCGGGTTCACCTGCGCGGCGTACGTCCAGGCGGACCGCGCCAGCGCATCGCGCTTCTTCTGGAGCCGTCCGGTGATTGCCGGCTTCGAAGCCGATCGGCCCGGATACGGCGTGGCAGGGTTGTTGGGCGAGTTGCAGCGGCACGCGCCGGCCCTCGTCGCGCTCCAGCGGAAGGACTGGGCCCCCGACGTCACCGACTCGGCAGAGTTCTTCATGCGCACCGCGCCGCTCGCCGGCTGGCTCGAAGCGAACTACATCCGAACCGGAGGCCCGGATGCCTTCGACGTGTGGGTCCGCAAGGACGGCCGCTCGTGATCGAGTCGATCGACGACCGCGCCCGGCGCCGCTACGTCGTGGCGTTCCTGGCCATCGCGATCATCGCCCTCGGTCTGCGGTTGATCTTCCCGGCGGCGGATCCCCCGTGGAACCCCAGTGTCGGTGTGGTGTGGCACGACGAAGGGGCGTGGGTCCACAACGCCCGTAACAAGGTCCTGTTCGGCGCATGGTCGCTCGACGCGTGGAATCCGATGTTCGTCGCGCCGGTGTTCACCGCGCTCGAATACGGCGCGTTCGAGCTGTTCGGGGTCGGCGTGCGGCAGGCGCGGCTCGTGTCCGAGCTGACCGGCTTCGCTTCCGTCCTCTTCCTCGCCTGGGGCGTCACACGGCTCGGCGGCAGGCCGGCCGGGCTGGCGGCCGGCGCGCTGCTCGCAACCAACTACGTGTACGTGATGTACGACCGGGCCGCGACGATGGAAGCCTCGATGGTCGCGTTCATGGTCGCGAGCTGGTACTGCTACGTCCGCGCCCAGGAGCGGCCTCACTGGGCGTGGCTCGCCGGAGCCGGCGCGCTGTTGGCGTTCTTCACCAAGGCGTCAGCCGCGTTCTTCGTGGCCGCGCTCGGTCTCGACGCGCTGCTCGCATGGCTGAACGTGACCGGTCGGGAGACGCCGGCGGCGCGCCGCGCGGGATTCCTCACGCTGCTCTCGCTGGTGGTGTGGGGCGGGCTGGCGCTGGCGCTCTTCGTCCTGCCGCACTGGACCGACTATCGCTTCTACAACTGGCAGATGTCCGTGACGCGGAAGCCCGCCTACGACGCGCGGTCCCTGCTCGACCGCGTCACGTGGTTTCCGATCCTGCACGACATCTTCACCCGCATGTGGTTCACCGTGGTCGTCGGCGTTGCCGCGGCGGTCGGGCTGCTGGCGCGCTGGCGCCACGCCTCACCGCCGGAGCGGCTGCTCGGGTGGTGGCTCGCGATCGGCACCGCGGAGCTGATCCTGCATGACGTCGGCAACGAACGCCGCTTCCTGATCTTCGTCCCCGCGCTGGTCGGTCTCGCCGCCCTCGCGCTGGTCCGGGACCGCGTGCTCCTGCCCGACGCGGTGGCCATGCTGCCGCGGCGAATCGCTCTCCTCGCGCTGCCGCTCGTCTTCTTCGCGCTCTACGTCGTCATGGGACCGCTCGTCAGGCTGCTGCACCTCTACGAGGTCGGCCCGAACGTTCGTTTGGCGGCCGGCCTGGCGGCGCTCGCCACCGCCACCATCTACGCCAGCTGGCCGAGCGTCCCGCGCTGGTGTGCGCGCACGCCCTGGACGGCCCGGGCCGGCATGCTGGTGGTGGGCCTGGTCGTTCTCGGGCAACTCGCGCAGTTCGTCCAGTGGGCCGCGGGCCGCAGTTACAAGAACTATGAGGCGTCGCTCGAGCTCGGCCGCGTGCTGCCGCCGGGTACGCTGGTCCACGGCAAGCTCGCGAACGGGTTGGCGCTGGAGAACCGTATCAAGCCGATCTTCGTGGGCCGCGGCTTCGGCAACTACGAGGACCGCAAGACACGTGACGATGTGCGATATATTTTGACCTACGTGTCGCCGGGCTGGGGTGGGAGTCACAGGCGCGGAACCCGGTAATCCTCGACGTACTCGACGCGTATCCGGATCATCGCACCATCATGACGTTCGACGTGGCAGAGACCACGACCGGCCACGATCGGGCGGCGCTCATCGACAAGTTTGGATCGAGCGCCGGCGGGGCGGGCGTGACCGGGCGTGCGCAGCATTGACGAGCGCGCCATCAAGGCGCACGCCGATCTCCGCTTTCGCTCCGAATACGACTACGCGCTGTTCGAGTACTATCGCAGCGCCAAGGTCATCGCTTTTCTCGAGCGGGCCGGGGTGGCCATCCGTGGCCGGGTCCTCGACGCCGGCTGCGGCGGCGGCGGCATGCCGCTGTCGCTCGCCGAAGAGGCCGCGCTGGTGGTCGGCATCGACCCCGCCGATCGCTTCCAGGACGCCGGGGTCCGGCTCGGCCGCGAACGCGGCATCCCGCACCTGGTCTTCGCGCTGGCCGACGGCATGTATCTGCCGTTCCGGGCGGCGACGTTCGATCTGGTGCTGTCGCACGCGGTCATCGAGCACGTTGCGGACGCGCCACTCTACCTGCGCGAGTGCGCGCGGGTCCTCGCGCCCGGCGGCCGGATCTATCTCTCGACGGCGCCGTACCTGTCCTTCGCCGGCGCGCACCTGCCGCGGCTGAAGGTGCAGGTGCCGCTGCACCTGATGGTCGGCCGCAAGGCGGCCTTCGCGACGTTCCAGTTCCTGGCCCGGCACGCGCCGTGGACGCTGAAGGAGCCGGCCCACGAGAACTCGTTCATCAAGGCGGCGCAACGCGGCGAGCGCAAGTTCGACGACCTGCTCGAGAAAGTCCGGGTGACGCGCCTGCGCCGGCAGATCGCCGAGGCCGGCCTGCGCGTGGTCCGCGAGGAGCTGCACGCGACCGCGACCGTCCGCCGGCTGCCGCGTCCGATCGCCACCTGGCTGCGCGATAGCCCGGTGACGCAGGATGCGCTCATCAGCAATATCGAATACGTGCTGGCCCACGCCCAGCCGTCGGGCGCGGCGGCACACTGACATGTCCCTATCGAGCGACGAGGTCCGACGCAGGTGGCCGGAGTAACAGGCGTGGCCGAGATCACCGCCTACCGTCCGGAAGACCGGCGCGCCGTCGAGGCGTTGTATCGACGGGTGTTCGGCAACGATGCCGCCGAGTCGAGCCGCCTGCGCTGGGAGTGGCAGTACGGCCGGAACCCGAACAACCCCGGACGCGAGCCCGAGATCTGGATCGCGCGGGAGGGCAAGGCGATCGTCGGGCAGTACGCGACCATGCCGGTCCGCGTGTCGGTGCGCGGGACCGAGGTCCGCGGCTCGTGGGGCATGGACGTGATGGTCGCTCCCGAGCGGCAGCGGCAGGGTCTCGGCGAGCTGCTGTTCCGCACCTGGGACCGCCACGTCGGCGTCTCGCTCGGGCTCGGCCTCTCCGAGTCGTCTCATCGGCTGTTCCAGAAGTTGCGTTGGCCCGACGTCGGGCCGCTCCCCTGCCTGGTGAAGCCGCTGACGCGGCGCGCGCTACGGCGGCCGAACTGGCCGGTGCCCATCAACCGGCTGGTATCCGCCGTCACGCTGCCGCTTGTCAAGCTCGTGGCCCGTCCTAGACCGATGAGCGCGGAGGTCCGGCTGATTCAGCGCTTCGACGCCTCGTTCACCACGCTGTGGGAGACGCTGGCGCCGAAGTTCGATCTCGCAGTCCGGCGCGACGCCGCGTACTTGAATTGGAAGTACGTCGACGTGCCGCACGTCCGCTACTCGATCGCGGCGCTCCGGCGCGACGACCGCAACGTCGGCTACGCTGTCTACCGGCACCTGCGTGAACCGCGCGGGCGGGTGACGCTGCTCGCCGACTTCCTCACCGATCCGGATGACGAGGCCGGGCTCGACACGCTGATCCGCTGGGTCGATCGTGAGGCGCGGCTCGCCGACTCGGACAAGATCCGCACGTTCGCGATGCACGGCGAGTTCCGGCGCATCCTGCGCCGCGCCGGCTACTTCGTCGTCAAGTCGACGATCGAGTTCGTCGTCAAGGTCAACGATGCCGAGGTGCCGGCGGACTTCTACACCCGCACCGAGCGCTGGCACGTCACGATCGGCGACTCCGACCAGGACCGCTGACCCGCTCCCGCATGCATCTGCTCGTCGGCATCGACACCGAAGGGGACAACCAGTGGGACGCCGCCGCGCGGGCCCACCAGACCTTCGCCAACATCTACGCGCTTCCGACGCTGCACGCGCTGTTCGCCCGCCACGGCGTCCGCCCGACCTACGTCGTCACGCACCCGGTGGCCTCGGATCCGCGCGGCGCCGACGTGCTCGCCGCCCTCCTCGCTCGCGGCGACTGTGAGATCGGGGCGCATCATCACGTGTGGGAAACGCCCCCCTTCACGCCAGAGGACGTTGCCCGCCACGCGTACGCGTCGACGCTGCCGCGCGACCGCTTCGATCGGCAGCTCGCCAGCCTGACGGCGGCCATCACCGCGGCGGTGGGCGTCGCGCCCGTGTCGTACCGTTCCGGTCGTTTTGGCTTCTCCGCGGATCATGTCGCGGCCCTCGAGCGGCATGGATACCGCGTCGAATCGAGCGTCGCGCCGCTCTTTTCCGAGACCCATAAGGGAGGCCCTGAATTCGTGGAAGCGCCGCTGCGGCCGTACTTTCTCGCCTACGACAACGCCAGTCGGCCCGGCACCAGCAACCTGCTGGAAGTGCCGGTGTCGGCGGCATTGAACCGCCGGCTGCCGGCCTGGATCCGTCACGCGTACGCCCGCGCCCCGAAGCCCTACATGACCAAGCGAATCCTGCGGGCCCTGGGCATCGCGCGCATGCGCTGGCTGCGACCGTCGTACTCGTCGCTCGCCGACATGATCAGCCTGGCGCGTGACCTCTCGGGGGCCGGCGAGCCGATTCTGAATCTGCTGTTCCACTCGAGCGAGGCGATCGTTGGCGGCAGCCCGTACAATCGCACGCAATCGGAGCTCGACGCGTTCTGTGACCGGCTGGAGCGGTTTCTCGCCCTGGCCACGACCGAGCTCGGCGCCAGGCCCGCGACCTTCGCCGAGTTCCGCGCCGCCTACTGCGCAACGCGCTGAACGGCGCCGACCGCGACGCATGCATATCCTCCACGTGACGCCGCACCTGCCGCCGGATCAGGCCGCCAACGCGCTGCTGCCCTGGCAACTCGGAACGTGGGCCCTCCAGGCGGGTGACACGGTGGAGTACATCGCCCACCCGCCGCGGGCACGCGGCATCGCCGATCTGGCCGGCCCGGTGACGTGGATTCCCCGTCGCCCGCCGCGGCGCATTCGCGCGCTGCTGCGCGTCGACGCGATCACCAGCGCGTATCGCATCCGCCGGGCGCTCCTGCGCGCCTTCACCCGCGCCGACGTCGTCCACGTGCACAGCAACGGCCTGCTGGCCGAGGTCGCCGTGCTGCTCGCGCAGCGCCGACGCCTGCCCGTGGTGCTGACGATGTATGGAACGGAGATCTGGCATTACCGGCCGAAGCGGCTGGTGCCGGATCTGTTCACGCGGGCCTACCGCGCCGCCACGATCGTCACGTTCTACAGCGACCGCCTGCTGGCTCGCGCCCGGGAGCTGGGCCTCAGC
The DNA here is from genome assembly GCA_963816725.1 of uncultured Acidobacteriota bacterium. Classification (GTDB taxonomy): domain Bacteria; phylum Acidobacteriota; class Vicinamibacteria; order Vicinamibacterales; family 2-12-FULL-66-21; genus CAVSUB01. Next base: position 161,071 of record CAWFMC010000007.1, read on the forward strand.
CGCCGCCGCATGGAGACGGTGTACCCGGCCGTCGGGACGCGATTCGTGTACCACGATCGGGACGCCCAGGCGGCCGTCCGGGCGCGGCTCAACATCTCCAGCCGCCATCTGCTGATCAACGTCAAGCGGCTGCACCCGCTGGCCGGTCAGCGCGATCTGCTGGAGGCGATGAACGACGTGATTCGCGTCCACCCCGATACCCGCCTGGTGATCTGCGGGATCGGGCCGCTGCTCGACGAATTGCGCGCGGTGGCCCGCTCGGCGGGCGTCGAGCGCCACGTCACGTTCGCCGGATTGATCGACAACGCCACGGTCTCCAGCTACTGCGCCGCAGCCGATCTGTTCGTGCTGCCGTCGAAGCTCGAGGCCCTGCCGACGGTCGCGGTCGAGGCGTTGGCGACCGGTACGCCGGTGCTCTCCACCGACAATCCTGGCGGCCTCGAGCTGCACGACATCTTCGGGCGTGACGTCGCGATCGTGCCACGCGAGCAGCCGATCGCGCTCGGGCAGGCGATCAGCCGTTTCCTCGAGGACAAGCGGCGCACCACCGCCGCGACCCACGAGACCATCGAGCGCGACTTCCGGGCCTCGGCGGTCGCCGCCCGCTACCGGGACCTTTATACCGAGGCGCTGGCCGGAGATCCCGAGTGACGCGGGCTGTGGGCCGCGCCGTCGCCGCCGGCCTGCTCGGCGCGCTTGCGGCGGTTGTCTGGCTCGCCCTGTTCTACGGTCTGCGTCCAGCCTTGACCGTCGACCTGCGCGCGTCGCTCCCGCGACTCCTCTCGGGGATCTATCCCGGCGAGCGGGACCCGGTCTCCGGCGGGACGTTCGCGTGGACCGGTGAGCAGGTCACGCTGCGGTTGCCGGGTCTCGATCGCCGCGTGCCGTGGCAGGTGCGGCTGCGCGTCCGCGGCGGACGACAGGCCGCCAGCGACAACCCGACGCTGACGTTCTCGGCGGACGGTCTCGCACTCGAGAGCATCGCGACCACCACGGCCTTCCAGGAGGTCACCGTCACCATTCCGGTGCAGCCTGACCGGCGCGGCCTGACGCTCGGGATCCGTTCATCCGCGACGGTTGTCCCGGGCGGATCCGATCCGCGCGCCCTCGGAGTGATCCTCGAGCGCGTCCAGCTCGTGCCAACCGGCATCGTGGTGCCGCCACGCGCGGCGTTCGCCGGAGCCGCGGCGTCCGCGGCAGCCATGGGCGCGGGGGTCGCGATGGTCGGTGTCACGGCAGGATCCGCGATCGGCGCGGCGATCCTGCTCGCGGCGGCCATCGCCCGGACAGTCGCTGTCGGCTTCGGGCCATACACCGACTATCCGCTGCTCGCCGCCCGGACTGGGTTAATCCTCGGAACGGTCCTGGTGCTCGGCGCGCTGATCGTCAGAATCAGCGGAGCGTCGCCATTTCGCAACACAGCGCGGTTCGCCGTGATCGCATCCGCCGCGGCGCTCCTCGTCAAGCTGCTCGTGCTGCTCCATCCGGATATGCCGGTCGGGGACGCGCTGTTCCACGCCCACCGGTTCCAGCAGGTGCTCGACGGAAATCTCTACTTCACGTCGATCGCGCCCGGCAACTACCTCTTTCCGTACGCGCCAGGGCTCTACGTGCTGGCGTCCGGCGTGGCGCGACTGGTGCCCTGGGGTATCGGGGACATGGCGCTGCTGCGCGTCATCGCCGCCGTGGCGGATGCCGCGGCCGGGACATTGCTCTACGCGGCCGTCGTCCGCTGGCGCGGCGACCGGCTCGCAGGGGCATGCGCGGTGGCACTGTACGCGCTGAGCCCGCTGACGTTTGGCGCTCTCGCGGCAGGCAACTTGACGAACGCGTTCGCTCAGGCGCTCTCGGTTGTAGCGCTCGGCATGATGTCCGCGACGCCGCTGCACGCGCGCCGCGCGCGCATGACGGTGCTCTTCACAATCGTGGTGACGACGGCGTTCCTCTCGCACACCAGCAGCTTCGCGATTCTGGCGGCCGCGTGTGCGATCGTCGCGATCCTGTTCTGGTGGCGCGGTGGCCTCGAGCTCCGCGCCGACGCAGCGGGCATCGCGCTCGCGTTGCTCGTCGCACTCACCATCGCCGTCGCGCTCTACTACGCCCACTTCGGCGACACCTACCGGACGCAGCTGTCGCGCCTCGGCGCGGAGACCGTGGCGTCGGCTGCCGACGCCGGCGGCCGGGGCATCGTCAGCAGGCTGTCGGCGGTGCCGCGGTATCTGTGGTCCTATTTCGGTGTGCCGGTACTGGTGCTGACTGCCGCCGGAGTCGTTGTGTGCGCGCGCTCCGGCCGGTCTGCGGCCGGGCGGCTGCCGCTCGCGATGCTCGGCTGGGCGCTCGCCTGCCTTGCGTTCCTCGTGCTCGGCATCGTCACCCCGGTGGACATGCGGTATTACCTCGGCGCGGTCCCAGCGGTGGCGATATCCGCGGGGCTTGGCGCGAGCGCCGGATGGGCAGCCGGCGGATACGTGCGCCTGGGCTCGGTCGCGCTGCTGGCGTGGTCCGTGCTCGAAGGCGTGTCGGGATGGTGGGCGCCCATCGGTTGACCTCAGCCGACGCGCGATCGCACTTAAAAGGATGTAAACGGATGAGTCTTATGGAACGGATCAGCCAGGACATGACCGCAGCGATGCGGGCCCGCGAGACGGCGCGGCTCGGCGCGCTGCGGATGGCCAAGGCCGCCCTGATGAACCGCGAGGTCGAGAGAGGGCGGGCACTCGAACAGGGTGAGGAAGAGCAGGTGATGATCGCCCTCATCAAACAGCGGCGGGATTCGATCGAGCAGTTTCGAAAGGGCGGCCGCGAAGATCTCGCAGAGAAAGAAGCGGCTGAAATCGCGACGCTCGAGGTGTACCTTCCGCCACCGGTGGATCCGGCCGAGATCGAGCGTGCCGTGACGGAGGCGATTGCTGAATCGGGGGCGACTTCGGCAAAAGAGCTGGGCAAGGTAATGAAGGTCGTCATGCCCAAGCTGGCAGGCCGGGCCGTCGACGGCAAGACGATCAACGATCTGGTGCGGCGCAAGCTAGGTGCGTGAAAAAGCGCCAAACCTTTCACGGGGTCGTCACGTCTAATCGCTTTGAAAGGCACGCACAAGCCTCTCATCCATCCTCCATTAGGCTCCTGTCCACAAGGCAGGAGCCTCTTTTTTTGCTCCGTCATCCCGCATCCGGGCGCCGCGCTGCCTGCGCCTCCCGGATCCGGACGAATTCACCGCGGCCGCTCGCCAATCTCGCCAGGGCGGCTGTGCTACGCTCCCCGTCTGACATCAGCCCTGGCGTCATCCGTCCCGCCATCCATCACACCTTTTTCAGGCGCAGCCGTCGTTAGATGAGCTCCCGGATCGCGCGCTCGGCCGGCCTCATCAGCATCGCGACCATGGCGAGCCGCATCCTGGGCGTTGCCCGCGAAACAGTGATGGCGGCAATCTTCGGCGCCGGCAGCGGCCCGGAGATGGACGCCTTCAACGTCGCGTTCCGCATCCCCAACCTGCTCCGTGACCTGTTCGCTGAAGGCGCCATGACGGCCGCGTTCGTGCCGACGTTCACCGCGGCGCTGACCACGCGGGGCCGTGAGGGCGCCTGGCGTCTCGGCAACCTGGTGATCAACGCGCTGCTCATCGTGACCAGCCTGTTGGTCGTGGTCGGCATCGTGCTCGCGCGGCCGCTGACCCGGGCGATGGCGTCCGGGCGCGAGTTCACGGACGTCCCGGGGAAGCTGGAGCTCACCACGCTCCTTACCCAACTGATGCTCCCGTTCCTCACTACCGTCGCGATTGCGGTGGCGATGATGGGCATGCTGAACTCGCTGCGCCGGTTCTTCGTGCCGGCGCTCTCGCCGGCCATGTTCAACGTCGCGACGATCGCCTGCGCGCTGCTGCTCGCGCCGGTGATGCCCGCGATCGGCCTGCCCCCGATCGCCGCGGTGGCGATCGGCGCAGTGCTCGGCGGGCTGGGGCAGGTGGCGGTGCAGTGGGTAGCACTCCGCCGCGAGGGGTATCGCTATCGGCCGGTCGTCGACTTTGGCGATCCGGACTTGCGCCAGATCCTGCGGCTGATGGGGCCCGGCACGCTCGGGCTCGCCGCGATCCAGATCAACGTGTTCGTGAACACCTACCTTGCGACCACGCAGCCGCAAGGCGCCGTGTCGTGGCTCAATTACGCGTTCCGACTCATGTACCTGCCGATCGGATTGTTCGGCGTCTCGATCGCGACGGCCGCGCTGCCCGAGATCGCGCTGCATGCCGCGGCCGCCAATCTGCCCGCCATGCGGCGCACCCTCGCCCGCAGCGTGCGGCTGATGCTGATGCTGAACGTGCCGGCGACGATCGGACTGATCGTGCTGGCCCGGCCGATCGTCGAGCTGCTCTTGCAACGCGGCCGGTTCACCGCGAATGACACGGCCGCCACCGCCGCCGCGTTGATGTTCTATGCGCCCGCGATGATCGGCGCGTCCATTGTGAAGATCGCCTCGCCGACGTTCTACGCCATGCGCGACGCGCGCACGCCGCTGCTCGCCAGCCTCGCCGCCGTAGCGATCAACCTGGGCCTGAACACGACGCTGGTCCACGTGCTCGGATACCGCGGTCTCGCACTCGGCACGTCGATCGCCTCGCTCTTCGATGCCGGCTTACTGCTCTGGCTGCTGCAGCGGCGCATCGGCCACACCGATGACTCGTCCATGGTCGAGGGGTTCTCCAAGGTCGTCATGGCCTCGCTGGCGATGGGTGCCGCGGCATGGCTGGCCGATCGCGAGCTCGCGCGCGTGCTGCCGTCAGGCGTCTCGATCGTCAAGCACCTCGATGTCTACCTCACCGTCCGGCTCGGGCTCTCGATCGTCGCCGGCCTCGCGATCCTGCTCGCCGCCGCCCGGCTGTTGCGAGTCGCAGAGCTGGACGAGGCGCTCGAGCGGGTGCTGCGCCGCGCCGCCGCTGCGAACGGTGCCGCGTGATTCGTCAGCGCCTGGGCCTGCACCCGACCGTTCTCCTGATGGCCGGCGCGCACTTCATGGTCGACGGCTACGGCAACATCTACGCGCCGCTACTGCCGCTGCTCATCCCGCGTCTCGGGCTCTCGCTTGCCGCCGCGGGAACCTTGACGATGCTGTTCCAGATTGCCGCGTCGGTGTCGCAGGTCGGCTTCGGGCGGCTGGCGGACGGGTGGCGGCCGCGCCTGCTCGTCGTCTGCGGACCAGTGATCGCGGTGCTGGTCCTCAGCCTTGTCGGGCTCGCCACCACGAAGACCATGCTGGCGATCATCCTGTTCGTCGGCGGCCTGGGCGGCGCGGCGTTTCATCCGCCGGCCGCGGCGCTGGCCCACCGCCTCGGGGGCGATCGTCCGGGTACCGCGATGTCGGTGCACATCACCGGCGGCACGCTCGGCTTCTCGATGGGGCCGCTCGTGTTCGCGCCGTTCGCCGAGCGCTTTGGCCTCGAATGGACACCGCTGCTGGCGATCCCGGGACTGCTGGTCATCGCGCTCTTCATCCGCCGCGTGCCGCCGTTCCCGCACGTGCACGGGCAGCGGGGGTCCATCGCCGCGCTGCGTCCCTACGCTCGGCCACTGACGCTGCTGTACCTGATCGTGGTCTTGCGCACGCTGACGTCGCTCTCGTTCGCGACGTTCGTGCCGGTGATGATGACGCGCCGCGGGCTGTCCGTCGGCCAGGCCGGCTTCGCGGTCGCCGGGTTCCTCTTCGCCAGCGGCATCGGCGGCTTCTTCGGCGGCCCGGCCGCCGATCGCTTCGGCCCGCGGCGGGTGATCGCCTGGTCGCTGCTCCTCTCCAGCCCGTTTCTCGTGGCCGCTCCGCTCGTCACCGGCTGGAGCTTCGTTGTCCTGTTGGCGATCGGCGGGATGTTCCTGCAGTCGACGCTGCCGGTGAACGTCGTCTTCGGCCAGTCGCTCGCGCCGGTCAGCGCCGCGACGGTGTCGTCGTTGATGATGGGATTCGCCTGGGGTACCGGCGGGCTCAGCGTGCCGCTGGTGGGGATGATCGCGGATCGGGTGGGAATCGCCCCGACCCTGGCCGGCCTGGCGCTGATGCCGATTGCCGCGGCGGCACTGACCCTGCCGCTGCCGGCGAGGGCGCAGGACTTCGACGCCACCCGGCCCCTACCCCGCGAGCCGGCCGAGCCGATCGAGCCCGGAGCGCCCTCCTGACCCCTGTGGTACGATAGGGTCCGGAAGCCTGCACGATGTCCCGCTACGCGCGCTCCTCACCTCAGAGCTATATGACGTCGTTCGGACCCGGACCGATCACCCCGGCGGTGAAGTGGATCCTGATCGCGAACGTCGCGCTGTTCGTGGTCAGCCTGATCGAGCCGCGGATCATCCTCTATTTCGGGCTCGTTCCCGAGGACGTGTTCCGCCACGGCTGGATCTGGCAGCTCGGCACCTACATGTTCCTGCACTCCGGGATCGGCCACATCCTGTTCAACATGCTCGGCGTGTGGATGTTCGGGGTCGAGCTCGAACGGATCTGGGGCACCCGCTTCTTCTCGTATTACTACGCCGTTACCGGCCTGGGTGGCGGCGCCACCATGCTGCTGGTGTCCCTGCTGCCGTTCGCGGCCACGGCACCGGCCTACACCTCGGTGACGATTGGCGCGTCGGGCGCGCTCTTCGGCCTGCTCCTCGCATTCGCGCTCTACTACCCCGAACGGCCAATCTTGATCATGATGATCGTGCCGGTGCCGGCGCGGATCTTCGTGATCATCTTCGGCGCGATCGCGTTCCTGAACTCGTTTCAGCCGGGCCGCGGGATCGCCGACGCGGCGCACCTGGGCGGTCTCGTCACCGGCTACATCTACCTGCAAAGCGGACGTGGCGGCCTGACCGCCGAGCTCAAATACCGCTACGTGAAGTGGCGGATGAATCGCCTGCGGCGCAAGTTCGACGTCTACTCGGGCGGCCGCTCGGGCTCAGGCTGGGACCGTAACATTCACTGACCTGCGCGCCTGACCGGCCCGCGAGTTCCACGCGCCAGCTTCCCGTCCTGACGCACGCTTCCCCACCACGACAGACCGCTCCCGCGCCGGCTCGTCGAGCCGCTGCGATACTCACGCCCGTCTTGGGCAAACCTGGATCTCGGCCCATCCACTGCCCGGCGGCGCCGGAGTGGTTACGGCGTGCCCGCGGCTGGATCGCGTTGGAAGTACGCGTCGGTGTGATCGAGCCAGTCCTGGCGGATCGGACTGAACAGATCGAGCTCGAAGGTGTCGTCGAGCGCTTCCGCCTGATGCGCGACCCACGACGGGATGTGCAGGACCTCCCCCTCGCGCACGGTGATCTCCTCGCCGTTGATGACGAACTTCAGCGCCCCCTGCAGCACGTAGGTCATCTGCTCGCTCTCGTGCGAATGCGTCGGGACGATCGCTCCCTTCTTCAGATAGATCTGCGTCGTCATCATCCGCTCGCCGGTGACGATCTTCCGAGAGATCATCTCGGTCACCTTTTCGAGCGCTATCTCATCCCAGCGGTGCAGCCGAACGGCGGCGGTCGTCACGTTGATCCTCGGGGCAGGGTGGCGGCGGACCGCCACGCGGGCCGGCCGACGGTGATTTTCGTCGTGAAAGCGGGCGATTATAGCACCCGGCTCCGGGTCACGCGGGTGCGTGCGAACCGAGGCCGAATGCTATACTTTTCGGGATTCGGCGGGCCTCCGGCGGTCGTGCGGGGGCCCTTGGCCGGCCGCTCCGCGGCTCGAAAGGACCGTTCCGCAGCATGAGAGGATCGGCGGTCAGCAACGGCACGAGCGCGGAGACCGAGCACGCCTCGGCTTCACTGCACGGGATCTCCCGGGACGATCTGCTGCGCGCCTATCGCATGATGGTGCTGTCGCGGCGGCTCGACGACAAGGAGATCCAGCTCAAAGGCCAGAGCCTCATCTTCTTTCAAATCAGCGGCGCCGGGCACGAAGCCATTCTCACCGCTGCCGGCATGCTGCTCAAGCCGGCCTACGACTGGTTCTATCCGTACTACCGCGATCGCGCGCTGTGCCTGACGCTCGGCGTCACCGCGTACGACATGCTGCTCGCGGCCGTTGGATCGAAGGATGATCCCGCGTCCGGCGGGCGGCAGATGCCCTCGCACTGGGGCGATCGCTCTCTGAACATCGTCTCGGGCTCGAGCCCCACCGGCACGCAGTGCCTGCAGGCGATCGGCTGCGCCGAGGCGGGCCGGCTCTACGAACGCGTCAGGGACATTCCCGATCGCCAGGGGCACTTCCAGCCGGACGAGATCACCTACGTGTCCCTCGGCGAGGGCGCCACCAGCGAGGGGGAGTTCTGGGAATCGCTGAACGCCGCCTGCCTCACGCGGCTGCCGGTCATCTTCCTGGTCGAGGACAACGGCTACGCGATCTCAGTCCCGGTCGACGTGCAGACCCCGGGCGGCGACATCTCGAAGCTGGTGGCGACGTTTCCGGACCTGCTCGTCCGCAGCATCGACGGCACCGACTTTCCCACGTGCTACCGCACCATGAAGGAAGCTGTGGAGTACGTGCGGTCGCGGCGCGGACCGGCGTTCGTGCACGCGCACGTCACCCGCCCGTACTCCCACTCCCTTTCGGACGATGAGCGGTTGTACAAGACGGCCGAGGAGCGTGCCGCGGAGGCGCTGCGCGATCCGATCGTCAAGCTCGGCGAGCTGCTGACGGCCGCCGAGGTCGCCAGCGACGCGGAACTCAAGGCGATCGCCGCCGACGTCGACCGTGAGGTCAACGAGGCCGCGGATCGAGCCCTCGCCGCCGACAAGCCTTCGGTTGACACCGTCGAACTGTTCGTCTACTCGCCCGACATCGATCCGACGGCGGTCGCCTTCTCCGCGGAGCCGGTGCCCGACGGCAAGCCGGACACGATGGTGGCAGCGATCAACCGGACGCTGAAGGACGAAATGACCCGCAACCCGCGCGTCGTCGTCTTCGGCGAAGACGTCGCCGACTGCAGCCGGCCCGAGGCACTGGCGTGCGTGTCGGGCAAGGGCGGCGTCTTCAAGGTCACCCACGGCCTGCAGCGCGCGTTCGGTGACGATCGCGTCTTCAACTCGCCGCTCGCCGAAGCGGCGATCGTCGGGCGCGGTACCGGCATGGCGACCCGCGGCATCAAGCCGGTCGTCGAAATCCAGTTCTTCGACTACATCTGGCCGGCGATGATGCAGATCCGCGACGAGATGTCGATGCTGCGCTATCGCTCGAACAACGCCTTCTCGTGCCCGGTGGTGATTCGCGTCGCGACCGGCGGCTATCTGCGGGGCGGGGCGCCGTACCACAGCCAGTCAGGCGAGAGCATCTTCGCCCACTGCCCGGGGGTCCGCATTGCGTTCCCGTCCACCGCCCAGGATGCCGCGGGACTGCTGCGCACGGCCATCCGGTGCGACGATCCGGTCATCTTCCTCGAGCACAAGCATCTCTACCGCCAGACTTACAACAAGAGCCCGTATCCCGGCCCTGACTTCACCGTGCCGTTCGGGAGATCGGCCATCCGGCGGGAAGGCCGGGACGTCGTGGTCATCACGTACGGCGCAGTCGTCCAGCGCGCGCTGCTCGCCGCGCAGCAGGCGGAGAAGGACGGCATCAGCGCCATGGTCATCGACCTGCGGACGATCGCTCCGTTCGACTGGGACGGCATCGCCACCGCCGTCAGGCGCACCAACCGCGTCGTCGTCGCGCACGAGGACCAACTGACGTGCGGATTCGGCGCCGAGCTCGCCGCCCGGATCTCGGAGCATCTCTTCGAGCACCTCGACGCCCCGGTCAAGCGGGTCGCCGCGAAGGACGTCCCGGTCGCGTACTACCCGGATCTCGAAGAGGCCATCCTGCCGCAGGCCGGGGACGTGCTGAAGGCGATCCGCGAAGTCGCCCGGTACTGACGCGCGCGACCGCGTAACGCACACATGCGCCGGCTGTGCCTCCCCCTCCTCGTGACGATCTCCGTCGCGGTGAGTGCGGGAGCGAGAGCGCGGCCGGTCGAAACCCTTTCCGCCATCGGCGGGCTGCCCGCGCACATCGCCGGACAGTTCTCCGAACTGTCCTCGTGTCAGCAGACTCCTGAAGGGGAATACTTCGTCTTCGATCGCCGCGGGCACGCGGTTTACGCGGTGTCCCCCCCGTACGAGACGGCTCGGGTGCTGGTCCAGATTGGCGCCGAGCCCGGACGCCTCCTCACCCCCAGTGCGTTCGCGCTCGGTGAGGACGGCCGCTTCGTCGTCGCCGACACGCCGAACCGGCGTGGCCGCATCCAGCTGTTCCTGGCGAGCGGCGCCCGCGTCGGCGGCTTCACGCTGTCGACCCGCGATACGCCCACCATGGTCGTCGACAACTGGCTGCAGAGCGGGCTGGTGTCGCTGGGCTTCACGGGACAATCGGTGATCATCAGCCAGCCGGAGCTGGGGTCGCTGATGTCGGAGTACTCGCTGGATGGCAGCGTCTCACGCACGATCGGGGCGCTGCGGCCGACCGGCCAGGAAACGGACCGCGACGTCCATCTGGCGCTGAACACCGGGCTGCCGGTGATCAACCCACGGGGCGGGTTCTACTTCGTGTTCCTGACCGGCGAGCCGATGTACCGGAAGTACGACGCAACCGGCACCTTGGTCTTCGAGCGACACATCGAAGGTCCGGAGATGGACGAGTACGTCCGGACGCGACCGTCGTCATGGCCGCGCCGCCGCACCGATGAGGGAGAACTGCCAATCGTGCCGCCGGCGGTGCGGGCGGCCGCGGCAGACGCGGACGGGAACTTGTGGATTTCGCTGTCGGTGCCGTACACCTATGTCTACGACACTGCTGGGGACAAGATCCGGACGGTGCAATTCCGCGCCGCGGGAGTCGTGTCGCCGCGGTCGCTGTACTTCACGCGTGACCGACGTGTGCTGGTCACCCCGGGGTGCTCAGCCTTCCACAGCCGGAGCGAGGCTTACGAAGGGGCACGCCCGGGCAGGCGGGCGGCTTCTGCGGCGCCAGCCGCTGCCCCGGAGTCGCCGCCGCGCGTACTCAGCATCCGCTGAATCTCGGCGACGAGCGCATCAGGCAGACACGGCTTAGTGACGAACGAGTCGCAACCGGCCTGGCGCGCGCCTTCAGCGTGCCCGGCGAGGGCATGACCCGTCAGGGCGACGATCGGGATGTGGCGTGTGCGCTCGTCCATCTTCAGGCGTCGGGTCGCTTCCCAGCCGTCCATGCGCGGGAGAGCCAGGTCCATCAGAATGATGTCGGGAAGGAGCTCGACCGTCTTCTCGATAGCCTCGAGGCCGTTGGTCGCTTCGGCGACGCGATACCCGGAGAACTGAAGATACGCGGCGTACATCTCGCGCGCATCCTGGTAGTCCTCGACGACGAGCACGAGCGGTTGAACGGTCTGCGTCATGATTGACACCGGCGACCCTCACCCGCTCCCGGGCACGGCCACCGACTCGATATTACCCCCAAAAACCAACAATCCGGGCACGGCCATGACGGCAGGCGGCTGGGGTCCCGCGTGCCTGATCGACTCATGCGACGGTGCGACGGAGGATCAGCGGCTGAGCGGCTTCTCCGAGATCGACTCGACCATCTGCCCGGTCTGGCTATCGCTCTTCATGCGCGTCGCCACGTCGGCCTGGGCGATGATCCCGGTGACTCGCCCGTGGGCGTCGACCACCGGCATGCGGCGAACCTGACGCTGCGCCATCAGCGTCATCGCGTCGCTCACCTCGTCGTCTTCGGCGCAGCTGGCCGGATTGGACGTCATGGCGTCGCGCGCGGTGGCCTGCTCGACGGCGCGGCCGCCGGCGACCACCTTGGTGACCAGGTCACGGTCAGTCACGATCCCGACCAGCCGCTTGGACGACAGGGATTCGACCACCGGAACCGACCCCACGTCTTCCTTCTTCATCAGCGAGGCGATGCGCGTGACGGGGTCGTCGGGTTCACAGCAGACCGGATCCGGAGTCATCACCTCTCTACACTTGGGCATCGAGCTTCTCCTGAAACGCCTGGGCGGGTCGCAATCCGCGGTCGACAACGAGGCAGTCGTCGCCGCGGGCGGGACTGTGCAATCCTGCGGCCAGCAGCCGGACGTTTTCTGAGGCGATTAAGCTGAGCTTCGGAGCTCGCGCTTGAGAATCTTTCCAGTCGCCCCGACCGGGAGTGCCTCCCGGAACTCCACCGTGCGGGGGTACTTGTAGGAGGCCAGTTGGTCGCGGCACCAGTCGACCAGCTCACGCTCTGTGGTTTCGATGCCGGGTCGCCGCACGACGAGAGCCTTGACCTCCTCGCCGAGGCGATCGTCCGGCACGCCGATGACCGCCACCAGCGCCACTGCCGGGTGGGTCATCATCAGCTCCTCGATTTCGCGCGGGTAGACGTTGAACCCGCCGCGCAGGATCATGTCGTTCCGTCGATCGACAATCGTCAGATAACCGTCCTCGTCAAGGGTCCCGATGTCGCCGGTGTGCAGCCAGCCTCCACGTAGGGCCTCCGCAGTCTCAGCAGGGCGGTTGTAATACCCCTTCATCACGTTCGGACCGCGGAGGACGACCTCCCCGCGCTCACCAGTGGCGACCGGACGGTCGTGCTCGTCAACACAGGCGATGGTCACGCCGAAGATCGGCAGGCCGACGGTGCCTGGCTTGCTCGGACGCTGCAGCTGGTTGAACGACACGACCGGCGACGCCTCGGACAACCCGTAGCCCTCGAGGACGCGCACTTGGAAGACGTCCTCGAAGCGCCGCATGACCTCGTGCGGCATCGGCGCGCCGCCTGAGACGCAGAGCTTGAGGTGCTTCGCGATCGGAACCGGATCGATGTCCTGCTCCGCTACGTATTGGAGCAGGCTCCAGTACATCGTCGGGACGCCGATCCAGAAGCCGATCCGCTCACGTTCCATGAGCTCCAGGCAGGTGCGAGGTTCGAAGCGGGCCGACAGGACGAGCCGAAGCCCGCCGTAGAGTCCCATGTTCATCAGGCAGGTCTGCGCCGTGGAGTGGAAGAGCGGGAGCGTGATCAACCCCGTGTCCTGCTCGACGCCGCCGATCATTGCCGGGCGGAACATCTCGTGCGACGCGATCGCGTTCGACACGATGTTCTCGTGGGTGAGCTCGGCGCCCTTTGCCTGGCCGGTGGTGCCCGAGGTGTACAGGATCACCGCAGTATCGTCAGGCCGGCAAGGGCAGGTCTCGAACTGCCCCGAGTGCGAGTGCATGATCTGGCCGAGCGTCAGCGCCGGCGAGATCGTCGTCGCGGCCGCCGGGTTGGCGGTGATGATCACCAGGTGCGGACAGCCGGTGTCGTCGCACGCGGCGCGGGCCATCGAGCCGATCGGCAGTTCGGCCGTCCCTTCGAAGGCGATCAGCGCGCGGGCGTCACTGTCGCGAAGGTGATAGGCAATCTCGCGCGGCTTGAGCAGGACGTTCAGCGGCACGACGACGGCGCCAGCCTTGAGAATGCCGAAGTACGCGAGCGGAAAGAACGGCAGGTTGGGACACGACAGAGCGACGCGGTCGCCCGGCGCGATCCCCAGCGCGGCGAGGCCGGCCGCCACGCGCGCCGCCTGGCTATCGAGCTGCCCGTAGGTGAGGTGCGACTGATTGAAGGTGATCGCCTGGCGTTCGGGGGTCAGCCGGGCCGTGTGCTCGAGGACGGACGCGAGGTTGAACGTAGCCATCGAGGTTCTCCGGGACAGCCGCGTCGCGAGGTTCTCCCCCGCGGACGCGCTACTGACCGTCGGGTTACCAGTCGCTGTGCACAGGTCCGGGCCGATCGACCCGTTCGTAGGTGTGGGCGCCGAAGGCATCGCGCTGCGCCTGCGTGAGGCTCTGCGGCAGCCGCGCGGTGCGATAACTATCGAAGTAGGCGAGCGCGGATGTGTGCGCCGGCAGCGGGATGCCGCTGACCGCGGTGCGCGCAACCGTCTGCCGCCAGCCGCCTTGCGCCGACTCGACGAGATCGCCAATCGCGGGGTCCAGGAGCAGGTTGGCAAGATCCGGTTTGGTCTTGAAGGCGTTGCGCACCGGGTCGAGCAGCTGCGCGCGAATGATGCAGCCACCCTTCCAGATCCGCCCGATCTCCGCCAGGTCGATGGTCCAGCCGTACTTCGCCGCGCCGGCCCGAATCAGGGCCATGCCCTGCGCATAGTCGCAGATGCGCGCGGCGTAGAGCGCTGCCTCTAGATCCGCGATCACCGCCTGGCGATCGGCGCCGCCGAACCCGGCTGTCGGAGCCGGCCCGTTCAGCAGGCCGGATGCCTGAACCCGCTCGTCCTTCAGGCTCGACATGCCGCGGGCGTCGAGCGCCGCGGCAATCGTCGGCACCGAGACGCCGAGATCCAGCGCCACCTGCGTTGTCCAGCGTCCGGTACCCTTCTGGCCGGCCTTGTCGAGGACCACATCCACAAGTGGCTGTTTGGTTTCGGGATCGGTGACCCGGCAGACGCGGGCGGTGAGCTCCACCAGGAACGATTCGAGACGGCCGCGATTCCAGCCGTCGAAGACGTCGGCAGTCTCAGCGGCTGACATGCCGAGGCCGCGCCGCAGCACGTCCCACGATTCGGCAATGAGCTGCATGTCGCCGTACTCGATGCCGTTGTGGACCATCTTGACGAAGTGCCCGGCGCCGTCGGTGCCGACGTGCGTCACGCAGGGCCCGGCGTCGGTCCGCGCCGCGATGGCCTCGAGCACGTCCTTGAGCGCGGTCCACGACTCTGGGGAGCCCCCCGGCATGATCGACGGGCCGTAGCGCGCTCCTTCCTCGCCGCCCGACACGCCGCAGCCGACGTAATGAATCCCCGACGGCCGCAGCGCGGCCTCCCGCCGCCGCGTGTCTTCGAACCAGGAGTTGCCGCCGTCGATGAGAATGTCGCCCGCTTCGAGCACCGGCTTGATCTTCTCGATCGTCTGGTCGACCGGCTTCCCGGCGGGAATCATCATCAGGATCCGGCGCGGTCGCTCGAGCGATGCCGCCAGCTCCTCGAACGACTTCGTGCCGGTGAACGCCTGACCCGGATGGTCGCGCAGGAAATCGTCCACCCACGCCGTTTCGAGGTTCCAGACCGCGACCGGCACGCCGCGCGACTCGATGTTCAACGCCAGGTTGCGGCCCATCGTGCCCAGGCCGATGACCCCGAATCGCGCGCCGCTCATTGCTCCACCACCTTCGTCAATGCCCGCTCGAACGCATGATCGCGCGACCGGATCCGCAGGTCCTGGACGAGGAGCGCGGTCACGCTCTCGTCTCCGAGCGAGACCACCCGTGAGGTCGCCGACTGCCCGGCGGTGGCTGCCGACTCGACGCATTTCCTGCTCTTCGCGAGCCGGAGATGCAGATCGATCCCGCCGGTCAGCGACACGCGGGTAATCGGCTCGCTCCGATCGCTGTCCTGAATCTCGATCTTGACCCGGTCGTCCCACTGCAGCTCGCTTTGCATCCAGGCGGCAAAGAGCGAGGCGGCCGCGTGGTCCGAGGCTTCGATGCACAACTGCGTGAACGAGCCCATCGCGGCCTGCACCTCGGGGAGATCGAAGAACTGCGCCATCAGCGCGCGCCAGCGCGTCAGCCGCGTCCACCGCACGTCACTGAACGCGGCGCGCTCCAGGTTCTCGTACGCGCACTTCCACGCCGGCTCGGGCGGATCGGCGTCGAGGATGACGCGGTCGGCCAGTTTGATCAGGCTGCCGAGCACCTCGATCGGCCCGCCGCGCCACCAGACGACGGACGGCAGGCTCGACAGACGAAGCGCGGCCACCGCGTTGTCGATGAAGTGGTCCGGCAGGCCGTTGAGGACGACGACGTTGCAGCCCACCTCGGCGCCGGTCGCGTCACTCGGCCCCTGCGGAATCAGGATGCCGCGAATCGCCCCCGTGCGGCCCAGGGTCTGCAGCGGCTCGATCACGTCCTGAAGGCGGTCCGGAGGGCCGACCGCGACAACGGTCGCGATCAGCGCGCGTGCCGGAGCTCCCTCCTTGCCGCCGGCCGCCTGGCGGGCGAGCTGGGTTTCGATCTGTCCGAACGCCACCCCGGTGGCGGACTCGATCAGCGTGGTGCTCACAGCGTCCTCCAGCGTCTGCCGTCGCGCGACATCAGCGCGTCGGCCTCCGGCGGGCCCCAGCCGCCCGCTTCGTAAGTGGGAATGGCCTGCGCCGCCTCCCGCGCCCAGGCCTCGTGCAGGGGCGTGATCAGGGCCCAGGACGCTTCGACGAAATCGTGCCGGGCGAACAACGTCGGGTCCCCGAGCATCGCGTCGAGGAGCAGCGTCTCGTAGGCTTCCGGCACCTGTCCGCCGAAGGCGATGCTGTAGCGGAAGTTCATCATCACCGGCGCGAGCTGCATCCGGGTGCCCGGCAGCTTCGCCTCGAACCGCACCGAGATGCCCTCGTCCGGCTGCACGTTGACGATCAGCAGGTTCGGAGCGACCGACGACGGGCTCACGCGCTTGAAGATCTGGAGCGGCGGACGGCGGAACTGGATGGCGATCTCGGTCGTCCGCTTCGGCAGCCGCTTGCCGGTGCGGATGTAGAACGGCACGCCGGCCCAGCGCCAGCTGTCCAACTGAAGCTTCAGCGCCACGAACGTCTCGGTCGTCGACCCCGGCGCGACGTCCGGCTCGCTGCGGTAGGCGTCGACCGGCTCGCCGCTCACCCACCCGCTCGCATATTGGGCCCGCACCACGTCGGTGACGGTGACGCCCTTCGAGCCGTTCTCGACCAGCGGCTGGACCGACGCGAGCGCGTCCATCTTGCGATCGCGGACGCTCTCGGCCGTGAAGGCCGTCGGCGGCTCCATGGCGACCATCGCCAGGAGCTGCATCATGTGGTTCTGGACCATGTCGCGCAGCGCGCCGGCCCCTTCGTAATACGCCGCGCGCCGCTCGACGCCGACGGTCTCGGCGGCGGTGATCTGCACGTGATCGATGTAGCGCCGGTTCCAGACCGGCTCGTACATCCCGTTCCCGAAGCGGAACACCAGCAGGTTCTGAACGGTCTCCTTGCCGAGGTAGTGATCGATGCGAAAGACCTGACTCTCGTCGAAGTGCTGATGGACGACGGCGTTCAGCTTGCGCGCGCTGGCCAGATCCGTTCCGAACGGCTTCTCGATGATCACCCGGCGCCACGCCGGCGCCTCGGCGGATGCCAGGCCGCCAGCCCCGAGGTGCTCGATGACCGTCTCGTACACGCCGGGCGGAATCGCCAGATAGTGCAGCACCCCTTCCGCGCCGTCGATCTCGTCGAGCTTCGCCTTGAGCCGCTGGTAGAGCGCCGCGTCACCCAACTCTCCGGCGACGTAGAAGATGCGGCCGGCGAGCGAGCTCGCCACCTCGTCGTCACCCTCGACCTTGGCGAACTCGCGCAGGCTGTCCCTGAACTGACCGCGAAATCCGTCGTCGTCCATCTGCGTGCGCCCGACGCCGACCACCGCGAAGCGCGGCGGCAGCCGATGGTTGCGCGCCAGGTGGTAGACGGCCGGCAGCAGCTTCCGTTTGGTCAGGTCACCCGACGCGCCGAAGATGACCAGCGTGGTCGGTCCCGGAGTGGCCTCGATGCGCAGATTGTCGCGGAGCGGATTGGTGGGCGGCACTCCGGCTATTCTGGATCAACTCGGTAGGGCAGACACTCACCCGCGTGGCGGGACCGGCTCGCCGGCGACGACGTCCGAGTACGCCGCCTCATAGATCGGGACCACGCGTTCGGCGCAGTAGTCGCGGCGCACCCGAGCCACCGCCGCCTGCCGCACCCGCTGGTGCAGCCCCGGATCGCGCAGCAGCGCGATCGCGCTCGCTGCCATGCCCTCGAGGTCGTCCGGCGGGTGAAGAAAACCGGTCACGCCGTGCTCGATGACTTCGGGCAGCCCGCCGACGTTCGACGCCACTACCGGCACCTCGCACGCCATCGCCTCGAGCGCCGCCAGGCCGAAGCTCTCCTGCGCCGACGGCAGCAGGAACACGTCAGCCGCGGACAGGAGTGGAATGACCAGCTCCTGGGCCCCCAGCCACTGCGTCCGATCGGCCACCCCCAGCTCCCGGGCCAGCCGGTGCGCGGTGCTCACCTCGGGACCGTCGCCAACCAGCAGCAGGCGGGCATTCACCTGGCTGGCGATCCGCGCGAACACCTGCATGACCGCATCGATCCGCTTGACCGGCCGGAAGTTGGAGACGTGAATCACCAGCGGCCCGTCACCGTGTTCCGTGAAGCGCGTGCGCAAAAGGGCATCGGGGCGGCGGCGGTACAGCGCGCAGTCGATGAAGTTCGGGATCACCGAGATCGGGTGCCGCACTTTGAGCTGGCGCCGCGTGGCCTCCGCCAGGCTGCCCGACACTGCCGTCACGCCGTCGGATTGCTCGATCGAGTAGGCGACGATCTCCGAGTACGAGGGATCGCTCCCGACCAGCGTGATGTCCGTGCCGTGCAGGGTCGTGATCACTTTCGGGACCGGCCCTGAGCTGCTCGACGCGAGCACCTGACGAGCCAGGAGCGCGGCGGTCGCATGCGGTACGGCGTAGTGGGCATGCACGATCGCCAGCTGATACTCGCGCGCCACCTGCACCAAACGATTGGCGAGCGACAGCATGTATTGCGGTTCCCGGAAGAGCGGATAGCTGGGCGTCAGGACCTGGTGAAAGGAGAGCCCGGGATGGAACTCGGTCAGCCTGAAGGGCAGATCGGCGCTGATGAAATGCACCTCGTGCCCGCGGTCCGCGAGCGCCTTCCCCAGCTCGGTCGCGACGATACCGCTGCCGCCGATCGAGGCGTAGCAGAGGAGGCCGATGTTCATCGGCGTTCTCTGGGTTCAGGGTTCATGGATTCAAGGTTCAGGGTTCAAGGTTCAGGGTTCTGGCTGGTAGCTGGCAGCTGGAAGCTGAAAGCTGTCCTGAACACCGTGTCCCTGACCACCGGTTCGCGCACTACGAACCCTTCGGCGAACGGGATCCCGGCGAGGGCGCCAAACTGGGCGTCGCGGCTTTCGATGAGCTGATTGAAGTTCGGGCTGGTCAGACGCGTGCCGACGGCATTCGCGGCGGTGGCCGTAAACTGGCTGCGGTGGCACGCCAGCGCGCGCCGCTTGGTCTCGTAATGCGCGGAGACGTCGACGATGAATGAGGGCGTTACCGAATCGTTGATGAAGTAGTAGCAGACCCACTCGGGGCGCCAGGCGTCACCGGCGGCGTCGAAGCGGCGCAGACCGCTGTCGAACAGCGCGTCGCTCAACGTCCGGCTCGCGTCGACGTGATCGGGATGGCGATCGGACCAGTAAGGGATCGCGACCGCGCGCGGGCGCGCCGCCCTCACGAGCTCCACCGCGCTGCGGCCGTGCGCGGTGTCGCCGCCGATGCGGCGGTCGGGCCAGCGCAGGTTGACCCTCCACGCCGCCCCGAGTACCTCGCGGGCGGCCTCGGCCTCGGCCAGCCGCTCCTCGACCGTGCCGTTGCTGCCCATCTCCCCCGCCGTGAGATCGCACAGGCCGACGCGGGCGCCGCCCGCGGTGTGTTTCGCGACGGTGCCGCCGATGCCAATCTCGATGTCATCGGGGTGCGGTCCGAAGACCAGCAGATCGACAGGATCCATCCGCCGAGTTTATTTCCGATTGGCCAGGTACTGCGCGATCGCATCGAGCTGCTGGGGAGTCAGCCGCTTGCCGAAGGACGGCATGTCGGTCTCCGGCTTGATCGCTTCCGGATCCGCGATCCAGCCTTTCAGCTCCGCCGCGTCGTGCTTGGCGCCGATGTGCGACAGCTCCGGTCCGTCCGAGCCGCCATCGCCATCGATGACATGGCAGCCGACGCAGTAGCGGGCCCACACGCCGGCCGCGGTTTCGATCTGCGGCGGGTAGCCCGGGTACGGCTGGCGCGTCACCTGCTTGACGTAGGCGACCAGCGCCGCAGCCTCGCGCTCGGAGACGGTGGTCGGGGGCTCGCGCAGGCCGGGCGCGATCATCTCCGCGTCAGCGACGTGCCCGGTCAGCCACTCCGGACCGCGCGACATCGAGACCTGCTCGAGCGGGTCGGCCATGCCGCTCTCCGAGTGGCAGCGCGCGCATTTCGCATTTGCTGCGAACTGCCGCCCGCCGATCGCGCGCATCGACCAGGTGTCCGCGGCTGCCGCCGAGGCCGGTCTGTCGCGCCAACCCAGGGTGGTCAGGGCCACTACTGCGACCACGCCCACAAGAACGCCGGCCGTCACCACGCGGCGCCGGCGGGGGTCGCGCTCCGGTCCGCGATCGAGCCACGGCAGCAGCGCGAGCAGCGCCCCCAGCGCGGTCGGGATGACGACCGCTCCGATCACCTCGAGCCTGCCCGGAAAGTACTTGAGGAGCTGGAACAACCCGAGGAAATACCATTCGGGCCGCGGAATGAACGTCGCGTCGGTGGGGTCGGCAGGCCCTTCCATCGCCGGCATGCCACGCCAGGCCAGCACGAACAACGCGATCAGCACGATCGACACGACGGTGACGTCACGCGCCGTCTGGGCCGGGAAGAATGCCGTCGCGGGACCCTGACGCGGCCGTACCGGACCCGAGATGCCCTGCCGGCGCATCAGCACCAGGTGCGCCGCGACGATCGCGATCAGGATGCCGGGCAGGAAGATGACGTGCGCCGCGTACCAGCGCGTCAGCGTGAGCGCGCCGATGGCCGAGCCTCCCTGCAGGATGCCCGCGACCACCGGACCAGCAACCGGCGCCAGCTTCGAGATGTTGATCGTGACGACCGTCGCCCAGTAGGCGCGCTGATCCCAGGGCAGCAGGTAACCGGTCAGCGCGAACGCGAGGATCAAGCCGAGGGCGCCGAGACCCGATAGCCACGTCAGCTCGCGCGGCGGCTTGTAAGAACCGAAGCCGATGACCCGCAGCATGTGCAGCGCCGCGGCGACCACCATGAAGCTGGCCCCGAAGTGGTGCAGCCCCCGGACCAGGCGTCCGGCGGTGGTGCTGCTGATGAACCGGACGCTGTCGTAGGCGTGATCCGGCGTGGGCGCGTAGTAGAGCGTCAGGAACGCGCCGGTCAGCACCTGGACGCCGATCAGCGCCAGCAGGACGCTGCCGAGCGTGAAGAACCAGCCGGTCCCGGGCGGCAGCGGCTCATCGAACAGGATCTCGCGGATGGTGCGGAGGCCGGTGCGGTCGTGCAGCCAGTCGATGAGACGTCCGATCACAGCCGCACCAGAACGGTGTCGTCGCCCGAATCGACCCGCGCCTCGAGGCTGTCGAGGGGCCGCGGCGGTGGGCCCTCGAGCACCTTGCCGGTGGGATCGTACACGCCGCCATGACAGGGGCAGCGGAACTTGCTGTCCTTCTTGTCCCAGTGGACCTGGCAGCCGAGGTGTGTGCAGGTCGCCGAGACGGCGCGCACGTCTTTCTTCCCGTCCCACACGAGGAACACGGTCTGTGGGGCGCGGGCCCGGTACCACCCGTCAACGCGCGGCACGACCAGCACCCGGACGGACGGCACGGACGGCTCGAGATCGCTGAGCGCGCCGGCGCGAATCCAGCGGTCGCGGCTGGCGGCCGCCGCCGGCTTCAACGCGAACACGCCAAGCAGCGCGGTGAGCGCGCCGCCGATCGCGGCAACCGCACCATTGACGAGCAACACGAGGGCGCGGCGGCGCCCCGGCGACACGGACGAATCGACAGGATGGGACATGAACGAGGGGGCAGCTTGCGAATGCGGGGCCATCACGGCCGTGGCGGCGAGCGCCGGAAAAACGCCGGTTCTGGCGGCCTCTGCCGCGGCCCGACGTTCCGCTATTCGTAAGTGCTTTCGGATGTTACCTGATCCGCCCCTCTTTCTGCAGATACTCCCTGGCCTTCGGGGTCCCGAGGAGGCGCAGCCGCAACAGGATCTCCGCCCGCAGCTCCGGATCCGTCTCCTGGTCCGCGATCCACATGAGGTCGTCCTCGGCGCGGGCGTTGAACAGCCCGAGGATGATCGGCCGCTTGTCGTCACGCCTGGCGCGGGTGTAAAGGGTCCGCAGCTGGGCTCCGCCGCCGGCCTGCCCGAGGGTGACGAACGCCCGGGCCTTGACGTGCGCGTCGGTCTCCACTTCGGCGATCTTCAACAGCGCGCCGCGGTCGAGCCGCTCGCCAAGCGCGCTCACGACCTGCAGCTTCACCGGTGAGTTCGCGGTGGTGTAGACCTGCATCAGCTCGGCGGGAATCTCGGGTCCGCCGAATCGTCCCAGCTCGCGCACCGCGGCGATGCGCACCGGCTCGGCGGCCAGCTGGGCGACCTGGACCACGGTCTCGCGCGCCTCCGGCGTCCCAGACTGGGCGAGGACGAAGACCGCGCGGCTCGCCTCGCGCGTGTCGCTGGGATCCAGAGCAATCGACCGCAGGATCGGAATGACCCGGACCGCATCCGTGCGAATCAAGCCCCCCAGGGCCTGGATGCGTAGGTCCATGTCGGGCCGGTATGCCTCCGGCAGCCACGCGCCGGGAGGCGCCGGCGGTGCAGGCGGCACGGGTGGCGCGGGTGGCGCCACGCCCGGAGCTCGAGGCGCGGCGGGGGCCATCGCTGGTGGCGGTGGGGGTGCCGCGCTGGCCGCTGGTCGCGGGGGTGGCGGAGCCAGCGCGACGGCCGGCGTCGCAGCGGCTGGGGGCAGCGCTGGCGTGGGCGGAGCGGGTGGTGGAAGCGGCACGGCGGTCGCCCAGAGCACGTCGCTGCGCTGCAGGTGGACCGCGATGTCAAGCCGCAGCGAGCCGGCCGGTTTGACCCACAAGCTCGCCGGGTACTCGCGCTCGAGCCGACGGATCGCGGTGATCGCCGCGGCCGCATCACCCGATTGGTTCAGGCTGTGGGCGAGCCAGTAGAGCGCCTCGTCTTTCGCCTTCTCCTTGGGATCCGCCAGCACGGCCCGAAGCTCGGCGATGGCCCGGACCCACTGCTCGTCGGCAATGTAGTCCTTCGCCCGCCCGAGCCGCGCCGAGTCCGCCGGCGCGGGCAGCGGGCTGACGGACAGCGCAGGGGATGGCAGCGCGCTCGCCGGCCATGCGCTCGTGCACAGCAGTGCGAGCAGGACGGCGCTCGTGCGCAGGAGCGCTCGCGCACCCGGGCGTTTCGCTGCCGGTCGAACGTCTCGAACCTCTAGAACCATTTGGCCACTTCCATCTTTGCGACGAGATCCCGCTTCCGGATCAACCGCTGCAGCCGGTTGAGCGTGGCGGCATCGGGCTCTTCGGTCAACGACGTCTGCAACAGCACCAGCTCGAGGTCCGACATGACCCCGGCCAGCGTCCCCAGGCCCCGCGCCTGGGCCGCCTGTTTGTACAAGCGCGTGTCGTCGAGGAGTGCGGCGGCGAGCTGCCGCTCGTAGGCCCAATCGGACGGCGACACGGACCGCGCGTCGCGGGTCGTGAGGCCGAGGATGACCAGCTTGGAACGCTCGAAATGCTCCTCGCTGACGGCAGCAAAGCCCGCGTCCTGGCGCGCCGCGGCAATCGAGCCCGGCGCGGCGGCAGCAGACGCGAGGGGCAACCCGGCTTCACTCGCGGACGCGACGCTGACACCCGGCTCGGTGCCAGACCGGCGCCGGTCAAGATTCTGATAGACGAGCGCCGCGGACACGAGCGTCACGACCGCAGCCGTTGCGACCAGCGTCGCGAGCGGCCTGCGCGCGGCTCGCGAGGTGGACGACGGGACGACTATGGGATCCGGGCGCGCGGGCTCGACGACTATGGCGCGATCGATGCGCGCCATCACGGCGGACCAATCGCCGGCCGGCGGCGCGCTGACGAGTGGCCGCTCGGCTAGGGCGACGCCCATCAGGTGGAGCTCCTCGAGCACGGTCCGGCACTCGGCGCACGACGCGAGGTGACGCGCCACGTCCGTCCGCTCCGGCATCGGCAGCTCGTCGTAGAAATACAGCTCGACGACCCCCTCGTCGTGCAGTGCGCCGGCGGTCATGCCCGGCCTCCCACCGTGACGTTCGCCGCCCGCAGTGCGCTCCGCAGCCGGTGCACCGCGGCGTGCAGCTGCCGCTTGACGGTACCTTCGGCGAGTCCGAGCGCCGCCGCGATTTCCCCCAGCTTCAGGCCTTCGTGATGACGCATGACGAATACGATCCGCTGCCCGTCCGGCAGCCGCCTGATCGCCGCGTCGAGCACGCTGCCCAGCTCGCCGGCGTAGGCGCACGTTTCAGGGCCGGGTCGTTCCTCCACCGTGTCGATCGTCCATGGCTCCGCGTCCGGACCGCCGGCCCCGGTGATCGGCACGACCGCGGCGGTCGGCTGGCGGCGGCGATGATCGATGCACGCATTCATGGCGATCCTGTAAAT
The DNA here is from genome assembly GCA_963816725.1 of uncultured Acidobacteriota bacterium. Classification (GTDB taxonomy): domain Bacteria; phylum Acidobacteriota; class Vicinamibacteria; order Vicinamibacterales; family 2-12-FULL-66-21; genus CAVSUB01. The sequence goes on from CAWFMC010000007.1 coordinate 185,302, forward strand.
CCACGAGGTGAACTGGGCATCCAGCCGGAAGCGCGGCAGCGAGCGATACACTTTGATGAAGACGTCCTGGGTGATGTCCTCGGCGTCGTAGTGGTTGCCCGCGAACTGGTAGGCGACCCGATAGACCATCGACCGATGCTGCTCGACGAGCGCCTGGAATGCGGTCGTGTCGCCGCGGGCCGCGCGCGTGATCAGGTCCGCGTCAACCATCAGGGTGCCGTCACAGCCATAGGACGAAGCCGGTGTCCAGTTCGTTGATCGCAAAAACCGTCCCGCAGGCTCGAACCTATCGCCCCCCCGCACCCGTTCGGACGCCACGCACGGACTGAACCGTTAATACGCCGAACTCGCACCTTCGAACCGCCGAACCGCACCCATCGAACCGCCCGCACCCTCGAACCATCGAACGCTTCGCCCCCTCGAACCTTCGCGATATACTGGTGAGATGTCTCCGCACCAGAAAACCGCTCCTACGATCGCCAACCCCCTGCGCCGGAATGTCGCGATCATCGCCCACGTCGACCACGGCAAGACCACGCTGGTCGATGCGATGCTCCATCAGAGCGGCATCTTCCGTGACAACGAGCGGGTCGCCGAACGGGCGATGGACAACACCGACCTGGAGCGGGAACGCGGCATCACGATCCTCGCCAAGAACACCGCGGTCCACTACCGCGACACCCTGATCAACATTGTCGACACCCCTGGACACGCGGATTTCGGCGGCGAAGTCGAGCGGACGCTGTCGATGGTGGACGGCGTCCTCCTGTTGGTGGACGCCTCGGAAGGGCCGTTGCCCCAGACCCGGTTCGTGCTGCGAAAGGCCCTCGAACGGCGGCTCACGCCGCTGGTCGTGATCAACAAGATCGATCGTCCCGACGCGCGGCCGCAGGAGGTGTTGAACGAGGTCTATGACCTGTTCATCGACCTCGACGCGACTGAGGAGCAGCTGGATTTCCCGGTGCTGTATACCAGCGCACGGGCCGGCACCTCGAGCACCGACGCCGCCGCCCAGGGACCCGACCTGCGCCCGCTCTTCGACGCGATCGTCGACTCCGTGCCGCCGCCGCGCGGCGACGGGGACGCGCCGCTGCAAATGCTCGTCGCCAATCTGGACTCGAGTGACTACCTGGGCCGGATCGCGATCGGCCGGATCTTCAACGGCCGCGTGAAGGTCGGCGATCCGATCACCGTGTGCAAGCTGGATGGCACCTTCCACGACACCAAGGTGACCAAGCTGTTCGCCTTCGAGGGCCTGCGCCGGGTCGACATCGCGGATGCCATGGCCGGCGACATCGTCTGTCTGGCCGGCATCGAGGACATCACGATCGGGGAAACCGTCGCGGACATCGAGCATCGCCTGGCGGTGCCGCCAACGGCGATCGATGAGCCCACCGTGTCGATGATCTTCGGGGTCAACACCTCGCCGATGTCGGGGCGCGAAGGGCAATTCGTGACCTCGCGGCAAATCAAGGACCGGCTCGATCGCGAGCTGCTCGGCAACGTGTCGATCAAGGTCGAGCCGACCGACACGCCGGAGCAGATGAAAGTGCTGGGCCGCGGCGAGTTGCAGCTGTCGATTCTGATCGAGATGATGCGCCGCGAGGGCTTCGAGCTCCAGGTCTCCCGCCCTGACATCGTCACCAAGGTCGTTGACGGCAAGGTCATGGAGCCGGTCGAGGATCTCGTCATCGACGTCGCCGAGGACTTTCAGGGCGTGGTCATCGCGCAGTGCGGCATGCGCCGCGGCACGATGACCAAGATGGTCAACAACGGCAGCGGCCGCGTCCGGCTCGAGTTCCGCATCCCGGCGCGCGGCCTGATCGGCTTCCGCTCGCAGTTCCTCACCGAGACCAAGGGCACCGGAATCATGAACCACCTGTTCGCGGAGTGGGAGCCGTGGCACGGCGCGATCCCGGTGCGCGCGACGGGTGCGCTGGTTGCGGACCGGGCCGGTGTGGCGACCGCGTACGCGATCTGGAATCTGCAGGAGCGCGGTGAGATCTTCATCGACCCGGCATCGCCGGTCTACGAGGGGATGATCATCGGCGAGAACGCGCGGGCCAGCGACATGGACGTCAACGTCTGCAAGGAAAAGAAGCAGACCAACATGCGCGCCTCGAGCGCGGACGAAGCGGTCCGGCTGATTCCGCCGCGCAAGCTCGGTCTCGAGCAGGCGATCGAATTCATCAACGACGACGAGCTGGTCGAGGTCACGCCGTCGAGCATCCGGCTGCGAAAGCGAGTGCTGGCGCAGAACATGCGGCCGAAGAAGGCCGCGGAATAAGCTGCGCGCGGACGCCGCCTCAGAGCGGCGTCCAGGTCACCCGGTGGCCGGTGGAGGCGAAGAACCGATCGAGATCCGCCGGCGCAATCGTGAGGCTGTGCGCATTCAGGTTCGGATGGAAGATCAGCCGCTGGTCGCCGCGCAACTCGGCGTCGACGAATACCTGGACGCTGCGTGAGGGGTTGTTCAGCAACCCGAAGGGAGACACCGACCCGGGTGTCAGCCCCAGGTGCTCAGCCAGCCGTTCCGGCGAGCCGAAGCTCAGACGATCGTCGCCGATCGCCTTCACGAACCGGCGCAGGTCCGCTTCTTTCTCGATCGGCAGGATCACCAGATAATGCCGGTTCCCCTTCTTGTTACGCAGGAACAGGTTCTTGACGCCGCGGGCCGGAATCGCGGCCCAATGCTCGGCCGCGTCCTCGCCGGTGAACACCGGCGGATGGTCGTAGCGTTCGTAGGCAATCCCGAGTGCGTCGAGGGCCGCAAACACCGCTTCGGGATGCATCCGCACAGATTCTAAAGCGGGTGAACCCGCGCGGGAGCGCGCGCCTCAGTTTCCGTCAGCGACTTCGCTGCGGGCGGGGCGGACAACCTCCACCTTCACCCGCACGAGGCCGTCACGGACGAAGTGAAGGCGGCGGGCCGCACCCTTCGACACATCGATGATCGTACCCCGGCGATAGTTGCGCCCGTAGGGCCCGCGGTCGGTCACCTTGAGCGTCACCGCGCGGCCGTTCTCCAGGTTGGTGACCCGCACCACGGTGCCCAGAGGAAGGGTGCGGTGAGCCGCGGTCATCGCGCTCTGATCGAAGATCGTGCCGCTGGCGGTCTCGCGGCCGTGGAAACCGGGGCCGTAATACGAGGCAAGTCCACGTTGTACGCCCTCGATACGCGCGGGCTCGGCCGTCTGGCTCGGCAGGAGCAGCATCACCCAGACCATGCCGGCGACAAACAGCAGCGGTAAGCGCCGGGCCGTCGTCGTCATCCTCATGGCTTCCGCTACTGGAAGATGGAGGCCACAACTCCCTCGCCGAACCCATCAGTGGAAGATGCACAGCGAGAGGGACTTGATCGAATTCAGCTGTCGAGCTTTCAGGATGAGGTCGCGCACCGTATCGGACAAAGTTACATGATTGGCGAGGAGCTGACACACGAGCACAGCACCGTCGCCATTGCTGATAGATCGGCGAGGATCGTGCAACCGGCGCGTTGCTACGGCCTTGGCGCCTCGGCAGGCGCACTCAGACACCCTGCGGTCGCGGTTGCGGCGACCGCTGACTCGACAAGGAGCATTCGATGCGCGTTCGACAGCTCACCCTGGGGCTGACCCTCGCCGCTCTCGGCCTGACCGTCCCGATTGGCGCGCAGCAGGCCACGGCGCCGCTGCGCAACCCCGACGTGATCTTCGTGCCGACCCCGCCGGAGGTGGTCGACGCGATGTTGAAGGCAGCGGAGGTCACGAGCAACGACACTGTGTACGACCTGGGATGCGGGGACGGGATCATCGTCGCCACCGCCGCGCAGAAGTTCGGGGCGCATGCGGTCGGCATCGACATCGATCCCCAGCGTGTGAAGGAGGCGACGGACCGCATCACCAAGGCCGGCGTGACCGACAAGGTCAAGATCCTCAACCAGGATCTGTTCACGACCGACATCAGCCCGGCGACGGTGGTGACCCTCTATCTGCTGCCCTCGCTCAATCAGAAGTTGATTCCGAAGTTGAACAAGGAACTCAAGCCCGGGACGCGCGTCGTCTCCCAGAGCTTCGACATGGGGGCCCAGAACCCGCCGCTCCGGACGCTCGACGTCAACGGGCGAGCGGTGTACTTGTGGAAGACCCCGTTGAAGGAGCAGTAGCGCGCTCGATCCGCGACCGCAGACCGGTGAGGGCTGCGGTCGCATCCTCCAGTTCTTTCTGAGTGGCCTTCAGGCTGTCCCCTTCAGCGCGCACGAACCGGCTGTAGGGTGCGATGCCTTCGCGGATCCGGTCCGCGCTCTTCGCCACTTCCCGCCCGAACTGCTCGCGCAACGACGTCGACAAACGCTGGCGCACCGCCGCGACCTTCGTCCGCATCTCTTCCTTCGCCCGCTTGCGTTTCGCGGGGATGATGAAGAACCCCAGGGCGCCCAGGAGCGAGGCCATGACGAGCCCCGTGAAATCTGCCGCGGCGGTGGAAGCTATCGCCGCGACCAGCGCGCCGAAGCCGACCGCCCCCGCCCCGACCGCGGCTGCCGCCGCGACCGCGTTCCTGGCGCCGTCGGCGAGCTCCTGCGCTTCGCGCCGCCGGTCGTAGGAGTCGACGACCCGCTGCGCGTCTCCCCCGACAGCGTCGATCAAGCGGGTTCGATCGTAGTGAAACCGGCCGGCATCGTCGCCGACGATGCGCTCGCGGTACTGGCGGCGGCGCTCGGCGAGGTGGCTGGTGACGGCTTGCCACTGGCGGAGATCCATCTCCACCAGCCAGTCGACCAGCTCGCCGATCTTCTTCTCGATCTGTTGCGGAGCGTCGGCCACGACCTGACGCTCGAAGCCCTCCTGCACACGCGTCCGGTTCAACAGGTCCATCACCCGGCCGATTCGCATCGTCTCGTCGAAGTACGCGTGGCCGCGCTGCTCCATCTGGATCAAGATGCGATCGATGTCGGCCATCCGCAGCTCGAGGTCGCGCGTCAGGTCCTGCTGATAGACGCCCAGCTGCCGCTCGACGTCGTCCAGCGTCGCGTAGTCGTCCGCCAGCAGCGTCAGCCGCTCCTGCACCACCGCGGTGTGGCGGCTGGCCAGGGACATGGCGACTCCGAGGGGGTTCAGCAGCTTGAGGTGAACGCGCCCGGGCGCATCGAGGGTCGACTGGATGTAGCGCTCGAGCGCCTCGAACCGGCTCCCCGGCCAGGCACTCGGATCGCCCTGCTTGGCCCTGAGCGCCAGCCTCGCGCTGACCGGAAAGATATCCGGGCTGAACCCGAGCAGCTGTCGTGCGCTCGTCGCCACGAAGTCGGTGACTTCGTCGATCTGCGGCGCTCCGTCGAGGATGTCGATCTTGTTGATCACCACCACGACCTTCTTGCCCCAGCCGCGGATCTGCTCGAGGAAAGCCCGCTCGGTCTCGGTGAACGGACGATCGGCGGAGGTGACGAACAGCACCAGGTCGGATCGCGGGACGAACTCGGCGGTGATCCGCTCGTGCTCCCGGATGATCGCGTTCGTTCCCGGGGTGTCGACGATGTGGAGGTCGCGGAGGAGCGGAACCGGCGCGGTGACGATGAGGAGTGATGGCTCGCGGCTCTCGCGACCGGGCGTCTCGCCGTATTGCAGGATGTTGATCTGCGCCGTTGTCGGGGTCACGCCTTCTTCAGCGACCTTGCTCCCGACGAGCGCGTTGATGAAAGCACTCTTACCGGCGTTGAATTCGCCGACGATCACGAGCAGGAACAGCTCGTCGAGCTGTTCGATCGAGCGCTCGAGCGCGGCCTGCTGATCGGGCGCCGCCTCGAACCGCGCCAGCGCGGTCCGCAGACGCGCCAGGACGCGCCGCTCCTCTTTGAGGAGCTCGTCCTGTTCCGGCGAGAGCAGCTTCGAGAGCATTCAGGACCCGGTGCAGTATACGAGCCAAGGCGCGTAGAAAGTGTCGGTTCTACGGGTTCGGCGGTTCGACAGGTTCGAAGGGTGCGTGTTCCGGGGTTCTTCTAAGGTTCGACAGGTTCAAAGGCGTGCCGCGCCGGAGGCTGAACCCTCGAACGCGTGCAACCCTCGAACGAGAACCTGTCGAACCCTGTCGAACCTCGACAGGAATGTCGAACCCTTTACCGCGCCTGCCGGGCCACAGAGACGCTCGCGGGTTCGTCAACCCTCGACCAGTCCGTATGCGGCGCGCGGTTCTGGATGATCCAGCCGTAGATCAGGCCGCGGTAGGTCTGCCAGCGCATCCCTTTGCCGGCGAAGTACGGCAGCAGGGCCCGCTGGAGGGCCGGCAGCCGGTAGAACGGCACGCCCGGGAAGTAGTGGTGTTCGAGATGGTAGTTCGAGTTCAGGAAGGCGAAGTTCCAGAACCAGTGGCCGCGCATCAGGGTGCCCCACTTCGCCGTGTCAGTCGGATCGATGTCGTAGTGCTGACCCAGGCGGTTGAGCGTGAACGCGATCGGGAACACGAAGAACACCGGGATGATGCTGGTCCGGATCGCCGCCGCGGCGCCGAAGAAGAACCAGATGACGCCGAGGGCCGCCAGGTGGAAGCCCATCGACAGCCAGCGCTCCCGCCCGATGGTGCGCTGCATGTCGGCCGGGTAGGTCGAAGATTCCCGGCGGGCGGCGCGGAAGTAGATCGGGAACAGCGCCGGCGTCGCGTAGAGCAGCTTCAGCCACCGGGCGTTGATCTTGGGCGAGAGATGCGCGCGCTTGGGATCGTCTTCGTCCGAGCCGAGCTCGGCGTGATGGTCGAGATGCCAGCGGGTGAACTGGGTCGCTGAGATGCCGCTCGGGGTGGCGTAGAGCAGCGCGAGCATGCGCTCCAAAACCGGATGGGAACGCTCGAACACCGTATGATGCACGACCTCGTGCAGCATCACGGTGAAGTTGAAGACCGTGAACCCCTGGATCAATGCGAGCGGGATCCAGACCAGCGGGTGGTCGTAGTGGATGAGCCCCCAGGTGCAGACAGCGAGGATACCGAACTGACGGGCGGTAATCAGGAGGTGGCGTGGCGCGGACTTGCGGTGCAGCTCACGCAACACCGGCCGCGGCAGCGCGGCGCTCAGCTCCGCCCTCAGGGCCGCCGCGTGTTGAGCGTAGTGGTGGTGCTTCAAGGTCGTACTCATTCTAACGGACGGTTCGAGGGTTCGGGGGTTCGGGGGTTCGGGGTTCGAGGGTTCGGAGGTGCGCGGTTCGATGGGTTCCCGGGCAGGGCCAGCTCGACAACTACGGCGCCGTCGAAGCCGCGCGCCAGAATTGCGAGTTGAACCCGAAGCGGAGAAGCGAGAGGCGGGAAACGGGCAGCGGCGTGTTAACCGCAGCTTGGCGACTCGACGACGGCCGCGGGAGCGACGACGCGTTGGGCGCCGAGGCGGGTCAGGGCGACCCCGGCCAGCACGGCGGCGGCGCCGAGTACCTTGCGCAGCCCGAGTGGCTCGTGCAGAACCGTGACCGCGGTGATCATCGCGACGATCGGGACGAAGTTCGAGTAGATGGACGTCCGGGCAACTCCCAGCTGGCGGATCCCGGCGTACCAAATCGTGTAGGACACGCACAGCGCGAACACCGCCGAGTAGATCAGCCAGCCCCAGGTCGCGAGGCTCACGCGGCTCCAGTCGACCTGACGCAGGCTTGGCCAGGCGAGCGGCAGATACATCAGCGTGCCGGCGATCATCGACATCCCGGTGACGCCGACCGGGGAGTGACGCCGCATCAGCGGGCGGGCACCGATGGTGTAAATCGCCCAGCAGCACACCGCCAGGAACATCAGCACATCGCCGAGCGCGCCGTGCGCGCCGAGTTCGAATCCCTGCCCCACCACGAGGTAGATGCCCCACAGCGATAGGGCCGCGCCGACCCAGTGCACGCGTCCGATCCGCTCGAGCCCGAGGAGAGCCGAGAGGAGCGCGACGAGCACTGGGGTGGCCCCGATCATCAGGGAGCTGTTCGCCACGCTGGTCCGGGCCAGGCCCGCCATGAAGCAGTATTGATAACAGCAGTGGCCGACGAGACCGAGGCCGGCGAGTTCCCAGCGATCACGGCGCGTCACGCTGGCCGGCGTGTAGAACACCGCCCGCGCTGGGGACGCAGCGCTCGCCCGCAGGCGCACGCCGATCATCACCGCAAGGAAGATGAGCGAGGCGCACGACAGGCGCAGCGCGTTGAAAGCCTGGGGATCGATCTCGCGGAAAGCGTGCTTGACGATGGAGTAATTGGTGCCCCAGAAGACGGCCATCAGGAGCAGGAGGAGGTCGATCACGGCTGTTTACCGCCGGCGAGGGCCGGACCTGGTGGAACACGCGCCCTCGTCACGGGCAGGAATGGCGGCGGGACGCCGTGCGCCCCGATGCCACCCCCGCCGGCGAGGTTCGCGTGCCGCGATCGGTTATGCGCTGAACGGCTTGAGGAAGAACAGGATCAGCGAGATCAGCAGGACGTAGATGACCAGCGACTCGATCAGGACCAGGCCGAGGATGAGCGAGCCGCGGATGTCGCCGGCGGCGCCGGGATTCCGCGCAATCGCTTCAGCTGCCGCGCTGACACCGCGACCCTGCGCGAGGGCGCCGAGCCCGGCCGCGAACGCCAGAGCGAAACCAGCGGTGATGATCGACCACTTGGCGATTTCGCCAGCCTCTGCACCACCGGGGGTCTGCGCGTAAAGGGGCGCGGTAGCGCCGGCGATCAGCACCAGCGCGAAAGTCAAAGCGGAACGTCTGTTCACGACCAAAGCCTCCTGCAAGAAAACACCGAACAACGAGCTGTCAACGAACCGAAATTGCGCGCCTGTCGATCACGCCGCCGCCGGCGCGTGGCTGCCGTGCGGCGCGTCATGCCCGTGCGCGTCGTGTTCGTGCTCCACGGCAACCGCGCCCTGGAGGTAGATGATCGACAGCAGCACGAAGATGAAGGCCTGCAGCCCGCCGGTGATGAGCCCGAGGATCATCATCGGCAGCGGCACGATGAACGGCACGATGCTGAAGAGGATCAGAATGACCAGCTCTTCGCCGAAAATGTTGCCGAAGAGCCGCAGCGACAGCGACATCACCCGCGAGGTGTGGCTGATCAACTCGATCGGGAACATGATGAAGCCGATCCACCACGGCGCGCCCGGCGGGGCCCAGAAGTGCGCGATGTACTTGGCGATGCCGTTCTCGCGCACGCCCTGATAGTGGTAGTAGACCCAGATCGTCAACGCACACCCGAGCGTGACGTTGATGCTGCTGGTGGGAGCCATCAAGCCGGGCACCAGCCCCATGTAGTTACCGAGCAGGATGAAGATGCCGAGGGTGGCGATGAGCGGCACGAACCGGTGCCCTTTCGGGCCGATCCACTCCTCGAGCAGGCCGAGCACCGCGCGCAGCACGTCTTCGAGAACGACCTGCAGCGAGCCGGGCTGTTCCACGCTGAGGCGCGATCGGACGAACAGGCTGAGCGCCGTCATCACCAGAACGATCAGCATCACCATTACCAGGAATGGCGGGATCGGCTCGTGCGGCGTCGCGAAATGATGGCCCATCGCCTCGCCGGCCTTGAGCACCAGCGGCCCCAGCACGGCGTTGACGACGGACACGATCCAGAGCGGGTGTTCTAGCTTCTCCATCGATCCCGTATCCCGTGGCAGACTCGCGGCGCACAGCTGTCGATTGTCCGCAGCCGGGACCCGCCCATCAGGACTTCTTCGTGATTTGGCGCCCGGCTTCGATTGCAGCCGCCGCCACGACCGAGGACGCGCCTGCCAGCAACCCCAATGGGTGCAGGCGCAAACGCGCAATCATAACGTACGCCAGAAGAGCGAGTAAAGCGTACCGGCCCGTTACCAGCAACGCGGTTTTCCCGACGCTCGGGGGCGCCGGTCCCGCGCCGCCGGACGGCCGCGCGACCCGTTCGACCAGGCCGGCCACACCGCTCCCGATCGTGCGATAGCTGATCGCGATCAGCAGTCCGCCGCCGAGCACGCCGAACACGGGACGCCACTGCCCCCGGCTGACCACGTACGCCGCGACGGCCATCACCAGGCACGCCACCCAGGCGGTCCGCTCGAGCCGCCGCAGGAGCGGGTCGACTTCACCCGGCATTCACTTCAGGAACTTGTTCGAGGTCCGGTAGACATTGAGCACACCCGCGGCGAGCCCCATCGCGAAGCCGAGGAAGAACAGCCACGGCGTGGTCCCCAGCCGCTTGTCGAGCACCCACCCGAGCCACGCCCCGAGGACGATCGCCAGGACGAAGGAGAAGCCGACGGTGCTGAGCGCTCCGATCGTCCGGACCGTGTCGGACAGCGGCTTCTTCGTCGGGGGCGTCGCCATGACGGGCGCCATGATAGCAAGACTGCCGGCCGGCGGGCGGTGGCGTCACTTCGGCGTCGAGGCGGCGCTGTCGCACGGGGCGATGGCGGTGAACCCGGCCGGCGCGCTCGGCGCCGGGACGGAACCGCCGCCACAGCCAGGTACCTTGGCGAACACCGGCGCGTACCCTGCGTCCAATCGCGTAATCACCCGCGCCATCGTCGGCTCCAGCCGTGCCCGCATGGCTTGCGGTGCGACGCCGATCACAATCGCCAGACCGGCGAATGCCAGGGTGATCGCCGCGATCGCGCCGGTAGCGCCGCGGTCAGGCGTGCCTGGACGCGCGAGCGTCAACTGCGCCGCGCGGACGAGCGCCGCCGCGATCGCGAGGAGACCGACGCCGGCGGCAAACGCCCACATCGGATGCGCGTGGGAGGCGCCGGTGACGACGGCTGCTCCGCCGGTGAACGCGATCAACCCCGGCACGCCGATCGCCGCCAGCGTCACGATCCAGCCGCCTGCGACCATCGCCGGCGTGCGGTTCGACGAAAATGACAGGAGGACGCTGAGCGGCGCGACAGCGAGCGCAAAGCCGGCGGTGTTGACCAGGCTGCCGCCCAGGGCTTGCGGATCGATCACCGCCACGCCGAGCAGGATCACGCCCAGTTGGGCCACCGCGGCCCAGGTCAATGCTCGACTTCCCTCGCGAGAGCGCCACGCCAGCACCGCGGCCATCAGCAGGGTGGCGATCGCCGTCGCAGCGATCAGGGGAACGAACGCGCGCGACGCTTGCGGAAGCATTGCGGAGTTGAAGCGTACCCACGCATACGAGGGCAGGAGAACAAGGGCGGCTGTGACCAGCGCGGCGTGAGAACGCGTGCGGGGGAACGCCGCCCCGAGGGTCAGCGCCGCGGCGGCGCTGGCGAATGCGGCGAAGAGGAGGAGGAACGGTCCTGTCTGACGCTCACCTGGCAGCGAGATCTGCTGGAGGTTGGCGACGTCGAAGCTCAGAACACCTGTCGCATCACGAGCCGCCGCGTGGATCAGCAGGATTCCCGTCAGCAGCGCAAGGACGCTCGCCGCGACCAGCGTGACGCCCCCCCAGCGGGTCGGACGCCGCGCTTCGATGGCCGCGGCGACGCTCGTCAAGAGCACTGCCCAACACGCGGCAAAGAGCAGCGCGTCGAGGGCGATCACGATCCCGACCATCGCAGCCTGGAAGATCAGGAGGCTAGCCTGACGATCGGGGCGCCCATCGCTCGCGTCGGACCAGGACGTCAGGATCGCGAGCAGCCCGACCGCTTCGATCACCACGAGGGCTGTCACGGTGAGACCGTCGGCGCCGACGAGGTAGCCAACTCCGGACCTGGTGAGGCCAACCCGTTCGATGATCTGGAAGGGGGATCCTGCCGGATCGTAGCGAAGCCATGCCAGTACGGCCAGACCAAGCCCGAGCAGCGACGTGATCAGCGCGATCGGGCCGGCCACCGCCGGCCGTACCCGAGTCGCGGCCGCGATCACGACGACGCCGGCGAGGGGCGTCAAGAGCAGCAACGAGAGCAGATGCGCAGTGAGCACGGTTGCCAAGTGCGGAATGCGTTCAGTATGCACGGAGTCGGCGCGCCAACCGCGCCGCTCGACTGACTGTTCGGCGCCGCGCCCTTAACTCGACCCGGAAGCGAGCCGGAGTGATCGCGCAACTAATTGTGTCACAAGGGTTTTTCGCCCTGGGCCATTCTTGACGCTTGGTAGGGCGCGTGCCTATACTGCGAACAAGAGGCTCCCTTTCATGCAGCACTTCATGGTCGCCGCCCTGGTCGCGCTCTCGGTCTTCGGATCCGTGCAGGATCCGGCTGGCTCGAAGCGCGCCAGCGACGCCCGCACGCGGGATATCTACGTCAGCGTCCTGGACAACAACGGCAAGCCGGTGACGGGGTTGACGGCGGCTGACTTCCGGGTGCGCGAGGACAACGTCGTCCGCGAGGTGCTCAGCGCGCACCCCGCGAACGAACCGCTGACGATCTCCCTGCTGATCGACGACAGCGAAGCCGCCGCGGATGCGATTCAGTACATGCGCGAGGCCCTGACCGCGTTCGTCGAGCGACTCGACGGGAAGGCGGAGATTGCCGTCGCGACGGTCGGCGAGCGCCCGACCATCCAGCTCGATTACACCACGAGCACCGTGGCGCTGAAGCGCACGGTCGGACGGATCTTCCAGCGGTCCGGCGCGGGAGCGTATCTCCTCGACGCGCTGGTCGACGTGTCGAAGGGGCTCGAGAAGCGCGCCCCGAAACGGCCGACGATCGTCGCCATCACCATCGAGTCCGGTCCGGAGTTCAGCAACCGTTCGTTTCAGCAGGTCCTCGAAGCCCTGACCCGCAGCCGGGCGACGCTGCACGTGCTCGCTCTGGGCCAGCCCTCGTCCTCGCAGACCGACGAGATGCGCAACCGCAACATCGTCATCGGCGAGGGACCGGACAAGACGGGCGGTCGTCGCGATCAGGTGCTGGCCCCGCTCGGCCTCAAGGATCGGATGCTGCAGCTCGCCGACGAGCTGACCAATCAATACGTCGTGCAGTACGGCCGACCCGAACAGCTGATTCCGCCCGAGAAGGTGCAGGTCACGGTCAACCAGCCGGGGCTCACCGTGCGGGCGCGCACCACCGCCGCGGACAAGTGATGACCGGTCCCCGCCTTCCCGCGCTCTTCGCATCGCTCGTCCTGGCGGCCGTGGTGACGCTGGCGGGCCAGCAGCAGCCGCTGCCGGCCCCGCCGCAGACGCCGCCGCCCGCCGCCGGCACACAGCCGCCGCCGCCAGCGCCGTCCACTCCGGCTGCACCGGCGCCACAGCAGCCGTCGTCGCAGGTATTCCGCGGCGGAGTCGAGCTGGTGTCGCTGAACGTCACCGTGACGGACGGCAGCAAGTACGTCACCGACCTGAATCAGGAAGACTTCGAGGTCTACGAGGACGGCGCGCTGCAAACGATCACGTTGTTCAACCGCGAGCAGCAGCCGATCGCGCTGGCGGTCCTGCTCGACACCAGCGCGAGCATGGACGAACGGCTGGCGACGGCCCAGGAAGCGGCGGTCGGATTCGCCAAGCGTCTCAAACCGAAGGACGCGATGGAGGTCATCGACTTCAACAGCCAGCCGCACATCCTCCAGACCTTCACGTCGGATCAGGGCGCGCTGGAGAAGGCGATCCGCTCGACGACGGCCAACGGATCCACCGCGCTGTACAACGCGGTGTACATCTCGCTGAAGGAGCTGAAGAAGGTCAAGGCGGCATCGGCCGACGAAATCCGCCGCCAGGCGATCGTCCTGCTGTCGGACGGCGACGACACCTCGAGCCTGGTCGGGTACGACGAGGTGCTCGATCTCGCCAAGCGCTCGGAGACGGCGATCTACGCGATCGGCCTGCGCTCGGAGCGGATCGGCGGCCGCCAGGAGTTCAAGGAAGCGGAGTTCGTGCTGCGCCAGCTGTCGACCGAAACCGGCGGCCGGGTGTTCTTCCCGACGACGGTGAACGAGCTGCCCAGGATCTACGAGCAGATCTCGGAGGAGCTGGCCAGCCAGTACACCATCGCCTACGCCTCGAAGAACCCGCTCCGCAACGGCGCCTGGCGGCGGATCATCGTCCGCACCAAGCGGCCGGGCGCGGTCCCGCGCACCCGCCAGGGTTACTACGGGCCGACCAACCGCTGACTCATGGCGCTGGTCCCTCTCGTCCTCTACACCGCCGCCGCGATCGTCTACGGGGTGCACTTCGCGCGCCGGGCGCCGAGAACCGGCCGCGTCGCCACCGCCGTCCTCTCCGCCGGCGTGCTCGCGCACACGTTCCTGATTGGGATGCAGACGGTGGAGGCGGGCCATGCCCCGCTGGTTGGGACGACGTCCGCGATTTCGGCATTCGTGTGGCTGCTCGCGCTGGCCTATCTCTATACCGAGCTCACGACCGACGAGCGGGCGATGGGCATGCTGGTGGCGGTGCTGCTGGCGGTGCTCGACATCATCCCGGCGTTCAACCCGACCGTGGTGCCGCGGCCGGAGGTGCTGCGCAGCCCGCTCTTCACGATCCACGTCGCGTCGCTGCTGTTCGCCTATGCGAGCTTTGCGCTGGCGTGCGTGCTCGGCGTCACGTACGTGCTGCTGTTTAAGGAGATCAAGGCCAAGCACCTGGGGTTCTTCTACGCCCGGCTACCCTCGCTGCAGGTGCTCGATGCGATGAACGGGCGAGTACTGGCGATCGGCTGGCTGTTCCTGACCATCGGGCTGGTGGTCGGCGGGATCTGGGCCACGCAGGTGCGAAGCTCGCCGGATCCTCGTGCCCAGGCGATGTCGGTGGCCGACCCGAAGATCCTGGTCGCGCTGGTCTCGTGGGGCGTGTACTCTTTCGCCCTGTATGCCCGGCGGGCGATCGGGTGGACGGGCCGACGCGCCGCCTGGCTGTCTGCGATCGCGTTCGCGATCGTGCTGTTGAACTTCGTGCCGGTCGGCTACTTCCTGACGAAGAGCCATAATTTCAATTTCTGACATGCGACTCCTGGTTGTAGGTCTCAGTCACCGCACCGCGCCGATCGAGCTGCGCGAAACCGTCGATTTCGCTCGGGGCGGCCTCGACGTCGCGCTGAAGTCGCTGTTCGACCGCGGCATCTGCCAGGAAGCCGTCGTGCTGTCGACGTGCAATCGGGCCGAGGTCTACGCCGTGGCCGACACCGCGGCGGATGCCGATGCGCTGGCGCTGTTCTTCAGCGAGTATCACCAGCTGGATCACCGTGAAACCGCGGCGCACCTCTACACCCGCATCGGCGGCGACGCCGCGCTGCACCTGTTCAGGGTCGCGGCGGGCCTCGACTCGCTGGTCGTCGGCGAGCCACAGATCCTCGGTCAGGTGAAGGCGGCCTACACGACGGCCAGCGACCTGCAGTTCACCGGGCCCCTTCTCAACCGGCTGTTCCACTCCTCGTTCGCGACCGGCAAGCGCGTGCGGACGGAAACCGGCCTCGGCGAAGGTGCCGTGTCGGTCAGTTACGCGGCGATCGCGCTGGCGAAGAAGATCTTCGGCAAGCTGTCCGGCCTCGGCGTGTTGATCCTCGGCGCCGGCGAGATGGCCGAGCTGACGGCGACCCATCTGCGCGCCCAGCAGGTACGCCAGATGACGATCGCGAGCCGCACGCTGGTGTCGGCCGAACGGCTGGCCGGGGAGCTCGGGGCGACGGCGGCGCCGTGGACGTCAGTAGACGAGGTGCTCGGCACGGCGGACATCGTGGTCACCGCCACCGGGGCGTCCGACGCGGTGCTGACGCGTGCCCGGGTCGAAGAGGTGATGCGGACGCGGCCGCACCGGCCGCTCTTCATCATCGACATCGCCGTGCCGCGGGACGTAGAGGCGGCCGTCGGCGATCTCGAACAGGTCTTTCTCTACAACGTTGACGACCTTCAGACGATTGTCAAAGAGAACCTGGCGCGACGATCGGGCGAGCTGGCGCGTGCCGAGGCTATCGTCACCGACGAGGTGACCCGGTTCGTATCCTGGATGCAGTCGCGCGAGGTCATACCGACAGTGGTCGCGCTGCGTCAGCGCTTCGAGGCCATCCGCCAATCCGAGTTGCTGCGGCTCGAGCCGAAGCTCTCCGGCCTCCCACCTGAAGCCCGCGCCCGCGTCGACGAGGTCACCCGCCTGATTGTCGAAAAGCTGCTGCTCACGCCGACCGAACAGCTCAAGGCGGTCAGCGACGAGTCGACCATCGCGGCCTACGCCGAGGCGCTGAATCGCCTGTTCCGGCTGGCCGCGGAGGAACAGCAGCGATCCGCTTCCGCACCGGGGCCGGCGAGCAAGGCCCCGCGTTCGTGAGCGGCGCGCCGATTCGGATCGGGACCCGCGGCAGTCGCCTCGCCCTCTGGCAGGCCACGACTGTGGGATCCCTCCTCGAGCAGGCCGGCGCGCAGGTCGAGATCGTCACCATCAAAACGGACGGCGATCGGCTGCAGACCCGGCCGCTCAGCGAGACCGGCACCAAGCGTCTGTTCGTCAAGGAGATCGAAGACGCGTTGCTCGACCAGGCGGTGGACGTCGCGGTCCACAGCGCCAAGGACATGACTGTCGATCAGCCTGAGGGTCTTGACATCACGGCAACGCTGGCGCGTGAGGATCCGCGCGATGCCCTGGTGCTGCCCGCCCATCGTCCGGCCACCGACCTCGCGTCGGCGCTCGCCGCGCTCGGCGAGCGTGCGGCGATTGGCACCAGCAGCGTCCGTCGCATCGCGCAGCTGATTCCCGTGCTGCCCGGTGCGACGTTCCGGCCGATCCGCGGCAATGTCGACACACGCCTGAACAAGCTCGATGCCGGTGAGTTCGACGCCCTGATCCTCGCCTCGGCGGGCATGCGCCGGCTCGGAGTTGGCGGGCGGATCTCCGCGGCGCTGCCTTTCGATACGTGTGTGCCTGCACCGGGCCAGGGAATCATCGCGATCCAGATCCGTCGAGACGACGAGAGGACGCGGATCGCGGTGCAGCGCCTGCACGATCCGGCGGCGGGGACGGCGCTGGCGGCCGAGCGTGCGGTGGTGGAAGCGTTGGGTGGCGGCTGTCAGCTGCCGCTCGGCGCGATAGCGATCCATGCTGGCGGCGAGCTCGATTTACAGGCAGTGGTGATCTCGCTCGACGGCGCCACGGTCATTCGGGCCCGGCGTCGAGGGCCGTTCGAGGAACCGGTGGCGCTCGGCCGGCAAGTGGCGGCGGATCTGAGCAGCGCCGGCGCGCGCGAGGTCCTGGAAACGGTGAGGGGCTCCCAATGAACACCCCGTGCGTCTATCTGGTCGGCACCGGGCCCGGCGATCCCTCGCTCATCAGCGTGCGCGGCCGACGCTGTCTGCAGGCCGCCGACGTGATCGTCTACGACCATCGCGTGCACCCGGCACTCCTCCGGCTGGCCCGGCCCGACGCCGAGCGGATCGACGTCGGCGCCGCGGCGCCGCGCGCGCTCGATCAGGACGCGATCTCGTTTCTAATCGCCGAGAAGGCGCGCGAAGGGCGCACCGTGGCGCGCCTCAAGTGGGGCGATCCGTTCGTGTTCGACAGCGGCGGCAAGGAAGCGATGTTCCTGCACGAGCAGGGGCTGCCCTTCGAAGTCGTACCGGGCATTCCCGCGCCGATCGGCGGGCTGGCCTACGCCGGTGTGCCGATCACGTATCCGGACGCCGGCGACGTGGTCGTCCTGATCCGCGGGCACGAAGGGGAGACCGACAGGTCGGCCGACGTGGACTGGGAAGCGCTGGCACGCCTCCAGGGCACGCTGGTCTGCTATGCCGGGGCGCGCCAGATTGCGGCCACGGCCAAGGCCCTTGTCGCCCATGGCCGCAACGAAGACGAGACCGCCGCGCTCATCTACGACGGCTCGCTCCCCTCACAGCGGACCGTGCAGGGCACGCTCGGGCGAATCGCCGACGACCTCGACCAGGATCGCGCGGCGCTGCTCATCGTCGGTTCCGTCGTCGGTCTGCGCGACCACCTGCGCTGGTTCGATGAGCGCCCACTGTTCGGAAAGCGCATCGCCGTGACCCGCTCGCGCGAGCAGGCCGGGGAGCTGGCCGAGATGCTCGAAGACCGCGGCGCCGAGGCGATCCTCGCTCCGACGATCCAGATCCTGCCGCCCGAGGACGGCGAAGCCCTCGATCGCGCCTGCGCGGCGGCCGGCACCTACGACTGGCTGATTTTCACCAGCACCAACGGCGTCGACCACTTCATGGAGCGGCTGCTCGCAATCGGCGACATCCGCGACCTCAAAGGGGTCCGCATCTGCACGGTCGGGCCATCCACAGCCGGCCGGCTGGCCCGCTTCGGGCTCCGCATCGACCTCACCCCGGCCGAGTTCCGCGGCGAAGGTGTCGTGCAGTTGTTCAAGGACCGTGGACCCTTGAAGGGCGCGCGCGTGTTGCTCCCGCGCGCGGATCTCGCTCGGGAGCTCATCGCGGACGAACTGCGCGACGCTGGCGCCGAGGTCACCGAAGTGATCGCCTATCGCACCGTCGTCGGCGGCAGCGATCCTGAGGAAGCCGATCTCTATCGGATGCTGCTGGATCGCCAAATCGACGCGATCACCTTCACGAGCGCCTCTACCGTCCGCAACCTGGCGACCATCCTCGGCCCCGATCAGACCGCCGATCTGCTGCGCACGACGGTCGTCGCGTGCATCGGTCCCGTGACCGCCGAGGCCGCACAGCGTCTCGGGATCCACACGACCGTGATGCCCGCCCGCTACACCATCCCGGACCTGGTCGACGCGCTCATCGAGCATTTCTCAACTCGCGTGTAAAGCGCGCTCGGGGGGGCATTGGGGGTACATGGGGTTCATGGGGTTGAACCGTACTTGGAACCTTGACCCAACCTCATGAACCAATGAACCCCATGAACCACATGAACCCACGTGGTCCATGCATCAACGGTTCAGCACTTTCGCCGCTTCGCGCGCGTAGTAGGTGATGAGGATGTCGGCGCCGGCCCGCTTGATCGCGGTCAGCGTCTCCAGCATCGCGCGCGGCTCGTCGATCCAGCCGTTCCGGGCTGCCGCCTTGAGCATCGCGTACTCGCCGCTCACGTGGTACGCCGCGGTCGGGAGGCCGAACTCCGACTTCACCCGGGCAATCACGTCGAGGTAGGTCATCGCCGGCTTGACCATGACGATGTCGGCCCCTTCCTCGATGTCGAGCTCGACCTCGCGCAGCGCCTCCTCGGCGTTGGCCGGATCCATCTGGTGGGACCGCCGGTCGCCGAAGGCTGGCGCCGAGTCCGCCGCTTCCCGGAACGGGCCGTAGAACGCGGAGCAGTACTTCGCGGCGTAGGACATGATCGCCGTCTCCGTGAAGCCGGCCTCGTCCAGGACCTCGCGGATGCGGCCGACCCGCCCGTCCATCATGTCTGACGGAGCGACGATATCCGCTCCTGCCGCCGCATGCGACAGCGCCGTACGCGTGAGTTGTTCGACCGTCGCGTCGTTGACTACCTGGTCGTCGACGAGGATGCCGCAGTGGCCGTGCGAGGTGTACTCGCACAGGCAGACGTCGGTGATCACGAGCAGGCCGGGCACCTCGCGCTTGATCGCCCTGACCGCGGCCTGCACCGGCGCTTCCGGATCGTACGCGGCCGAGCCGACCGCATCCTTCTCGTCCGGCAGTCCGAACAGCAGCACGCCGGGGATCCCCGCGCTCTTGATCGCCTGGGCGTCCTTGACCGCTTCGTCCACCGACAGCTGGTAGACACCCGGCATCGAGCCAATCTCGGTACGCCAGCCTTCACCCGATCGGACGAACAGCGGCTCGATGAACATCTCCGGCGACAGACGGGTCTCGCGCACGAGCGCGCGCAGGGCGGGCGTGCGCCGCAGGCGGCGCGGCCGCCGGCGCAAATCGAGGCGCGATCCGCGCGTCGCGTCAGTCGAGGTTCCTGGGACGAGAGTCTTGGTAGCCATAGTCGTATTGTAGACAGGGACGGGATACGGGACTCGGGACTCGGGACTCGGCGCTCGGGAGGCGCTCGGCGCTCGGGGCTCGGGGAAAGTAGGCTACTCTCGTCGGATGTTCCGACGCGCCAAACGCCACGCCAAGTCGAGCCGCCTGTTCGAGGCCGCTTCGCGGATTCTGCCGGGAGGGGTCGACAGCCCTGTCCGCGCCTTCAAGTCGGTCGGCGCGACGCCCATCTTCGTCGAGCGCGCCAGGGGCGCGGAGCTCGAAGACGTCGACGGCCACACCTACATCGACTACGTGATGTCCTGGGGGCCGCTGATCCACGGGCACGCGCCCAAGGGACTGATTAAGGCGCTCATCTTCGCGGCGTCGCGAGGCACGAGCTTCGGTGCGCCGACCGAGCTCGAGACGCGGCTGGCGAGAAAGGTCGCCACGCTGATGCCGTCGATGGAGCGGGTGCGCTTCGTCAGCTCGGGTACCGAGGCCGCGATGAGCGCGCTGCGGGTGGCGCGGGCCGCGACCAAACGCGACAAGATCATCAAGTTCGAGGGCTGCTACCACGGGCACGCCGACGCGTTCCTGGTGCAGGCCGGCTCAGGCGCCATGACCCTGGGCGTGCCGACCAGCCCCGGCGTTCCGGCGGTCGTTGCCGCGGATACGCTGCTCGCGCGGTACAACGATCTTGACTCGGTGAAGCGGCTGTTCGACGCGCATCGCGGCGAGATCGCCGGAGTGTTCGTCGAGCCGATCGCCGGCAACATGGGACTCGTCACCCCGATCGAGGGATTCCTGCAGGGCCTCCGCACACTCTGCGACCGCGAAAAATCGCTGCTGGTCTTTGACGAAGTCATCTCGGGATTCCGGGCGTCCCCCGGCGGCGCGCAGCAGGTGTTCGGCGTCAAGCCGGACATGACCTGCCTCGGTAAGATCATCGGCGGCGGCCTGCCCGTCGGCGCCTACGGCGGGCGCGCGGACGTCATGGCCCTCGTCGCACCCTCAGGGCCCGTCTATCAGGCGGGAACGCTGTCAGGGAATCCGCTGGCGATGACCGCCGGGCTCTGGTCGCTCGGTGAGTTGTCGGAGAACCTGTACAAGCACCTGGCGAAGCTTGGCAGCCGGCTGGCGGCGGGGCTGGCAGACGCGGCTCGCGACGCGGGGGTCGCGCTCCAGGTCAACGCGTTCGGCTCGCTGCTGACCCCGTTCTTCACGAGTCACCCGGTGCGCGACTATCAGTCAGCGCTGACCGCGGACACCGCCGCCTACGGACGGTTCTTCCGGGCGATGCTCGAGGCCGGCATCTACCCTCCGCCGTCGCAGTTCGAAGCGTGGTTCCTGTCCGGAGCGCACACGCGAAAAGATGTGGATGCGACGATCAAGGCCGCGCGGAAGGCGATGAAGGTGGTGGCGGCGGGCTGAGGGTGAAGGAGTCGTCGCTCCTTCACCCGACGGACCCGCTCAGTGGATATCGGGCGCCTGCTCGAAGCGAACGCGGAGGATGGTCCCGGGCGGCAGCGTCACGTCCTTGCCTTCGGTCGCGGCGATCGTGCCGCCGCCACCGATCAGGACCCCGAGCACGGCCCCTTTCGCGCCGCCGATGATGCCGCCAATGATCGCACCGACCGCGGAGCCGGCGCCGATTTTCGCGACTTCACCCTTGATCCCTTCGCTCTCGAGTGCCTGCGTGACCGTCCCGCGCATCGGGTAGTCGCGCCCGCGCACCGTGATTTGATCGAATGCGACCGTCACGCTGCCCTTGCGGTCGGTCCGCGTCGCCTTGTCGACCGAGCTGACCACGCCCCGCATCACCGAGCCGGCCGGAATCAGCACGCGGTTGCCGTCATACATGTCGACGACGGTGGTCGCTTGAAAGCGATCCTCGACCTGCGCCTCGCCGGAGTTCAGCTCGCGCTCGAGTCGCACGTCGATCTCCCGGCCATCGAGCTCGTTGCCGCGTCCGCTCCGGCTGCTGCTGGTGCCCGAACGCGTGTCGCTCGGCCGGTTGTCGTAGACGTCGCTGCTCGACGACGTGCTGGTGCGATCGCTGCTCGATGACGTGCCCGTGCGGTCGCTGCTCGACGACGTGCCTGTGCGGTCGCTGCTCGACGAGGTGCCGCTCGCGGAGGTCCCGGTACGGTTGCGGCCGCGATCCGCGTCCGACGGATACGAGCTGGACGACGACGTCCCGGCATTCTGATGGGCACGGGCGCGCAGGTCCTGCAGCCGGGTCTGCACGTCGGAGTAGTCGCTGCGGCTGATCGACCCCTCTTTGCGCAACTTGACCTTCAAATAGGTCACCTCGTCTCGGAGGTCGTCGAGCTGT
Source organism: uncultured Acidobacteriota bacterium (assembly GCA_963816725.1). Taxonomy (GTDB): domain Bacteria; phylum Acidobacteriota; class Vicinamibacteria; order Vicinamibacterales; family 2-12-FULL-66-21; genus CAVSUB01. Next base: position 207,342 of record CAWFMC010000007.1, read on the forward strand.
TCCTGCAGCCGCGCGGCGGCGTTCGCGTCAGTGCTGCGCAGCCGCGACACATCGCTGCTGGCCTGATACACATCGTCCTGCAGGCGCTGCAGGTCGGCGCTGCTGACGGTCTGGGCGGCTGCCGGCACCGCCACCATCAGCGCCGTCGCTACCAAAATCGCCTTCAGAAATCGTTCTGCACTCATACCTATATCCCTCACTCGAGCTGTCGATGCACGACAGGTACCAGATGTTCACGTCCTCTCGATGAGTTAGACGCACAGGCGCGCGTGGCAGCTTCGCTGTCGCTTGACGTCCGCTTCCCGCTTTGGGGACTCCGCGCCCGACCTTTAGGTCGGGCGTGCAGTCATGTGCCGAGATCCTGACCCGCTGTGGGGCGCGGGTCGTCGCGAGCGCCGAGTGATAAAATCGATCCTTCATGCCAGTGGTCAAATTGCACCGGACAGTCGGGGTGCGCGTCGGCAACGTGCAGGTCGGCGGCGGCGCGCCGGTGGTGGTTCAATCGATGACCATGACCGACACCGCTGACCCGATCGCCACGGCTCGGCAGTGCATCGAGCTGGCCGAGGCGGGCTCGGAGATGGTGCGGGTCACGGTCAACCTGCCCGAAGCAGCCGCCGCGGTGCCGGAGATCAAGCAGCGGATGCTCGACGCCGGAGTGACCGCTCCGCTCATCGGCGACTTCCACTACAACGGCCACCTGCTGCTGACGCGTTATCCGGCCTGCGCCGTGGCGCTCGACAAGTACCGCATCAATCCTGGTAACGTCGGGACCGGCCGCCGACGTGACGAGCAGTTCTCGACGATTTGCAAGGTCGCCGGCGACAACGGCAAGCCGGTGCGGATCGGGGTGAACGGCGGCTCGCTCAATCAGGAACTGGTCGTGTCGCGGATGCAGGAGAATACCGACCGCGCGCTGGGCCTGACGTCCGAAGAGATCATCAACGAGTGCATGGTCACGTCGGCGATCGAGTCGACGGAGCTGGCGCTCGAGTCCGGACTGCGCAAGGATCAGATCATCATCTCGTGCAAGACGTCGCGCCCGCGCGACCTGATCGCGGTCTACCGCGAGCTGTCGCGGCAAACCGACCAGCCGCTCCATCTCGGCCTGACCGAGGCGGGCATGGGCACCAAAGGGCTGGTGTGGTCGGCCGCGTCGATGGGCGTGCTGCTGAACGAGGGGATCGGTGACACGATCCGCGTCTCCTTGACCCCGAAGCCGGGCGGCGATCGCCGTGAGGAAGTCTACGCGGCGTGCGAGCTGCTACAGGCGCTCGGCCTGCGCACCTTTGCGCCGAGCGTCACCGCCTGCCCCGGCTGCGGCCGGACCACCAGCAGCACGTTCCAGGAGCTCGCCGAGCGGACGCAGGAATACATCCGCGAACGGATGCCGCAGTGGAAGGTCGACTACGACGGCGTCGAGGCGATGACCCTCGCCGTGATGGGGTGTGTCGTGAACGGCCCGGGCGAGTCGAAGGCGGCGAGCATCGGCATCAGCCTGCCAGGGACCGGCGAGTCACCTAACTGTCCGGTGTTCATCGACGGCCAGCACTTCACGACCTTGCGCGGCACTTACGAGGAGCTCTCCGTCGCCTTCCGCGGACTCGTGGACGACTATGTCGCCACGAGGTATCCGCGGAGGCCCCACTAACCGCCGCTCAGTCGATCTTGCTCACCAGCGTGGCGCCCTTCTCGTACAGCTTGCGGCGCTGCTCACCCTCGACTTCATCGAACGCCGGCGTGCCGTTGGCGTCCGAGCCGCGGCCATCCGCGCGATCGGACATCTCGGTAGGCGCGATCTCCCGCCCACCAACCAGGTCCGGCGTGGCGTCACTCTGACGCTGTCCGGCGTTTTCTTCCTGCGGGACCGAGGTGTCGTCGATACCGCGATTCTGATCAGCCATGCGGGGATGCCTCCTGTCTGCTCCGGACAGCAAGCCGGGTGCCGCAGCAATCCGCCTCGACCATGCGATGAGCAGTGAGATCCCGCAAATCACCAGGCCGCTGGTCAGCCCCCACCACAGGCCCACGACACCGACCCCGACGCCGAAGCAGAGCACATAACCGAGCGGCAGCCCCACGAACCAGTGGCCCGCGAGATTCCAGATCATGGCGGTCCGGGTATCACCGAGACCGCGGAGGGCGCCCGTCGCCACCGCCTGAACACCGTCGAACAGCTGGAACACGGCGCCCACCGTCAGCAGGCGCACCCCGATCGCCATCACCGCTGCATCACTGGTAAACCCGCCGATGAGGGCCCTCGGGACGAGCAGGAAGGACAGCGCCGAGCACATCATGAACGTGACGCCGACCACGATCGCCGTCCAGCCTGACCGCGAGGCCGCCTCCAGATCGCGCCGGCCCACCGCATGGCCAACCCGGACGGCCGCCGCCGACGCCACGCCGAGCGGCACCATGAACGTGAACGCGGCAATGTTCAGCGCAATCTGATGCGCCGCCAGAGCCGCGGGAGGCAGGCGCCCGGCCAGCGCGGTCGCGGATGCGAAGACCCCGACCTCCAGCGTGATCTGGCTTGCGGCCGGCAGGCCCAGCGCAATCAACCGGCGCATCAGCGGCGCCTCCACTCTGAGCGGCGTCTCGAACAATCCGGGCCGGCGGCCGCGCTCGCGTACGAGGATGACCACGAGGAGAAGCGCGGCCATTATCATCCGCGCCAGCACCGTCGCCCAGGCCGAGCCGCGCACGCCCATGGCCGGTGCGCCGACGTGCCCGTAGATGAGGATCCAATTGCCGAGGAGATTGACGACGTTGGCGGCGGCGAGCGCGATCATGATCGGCTTCACCACGCCCATCCCCTGCAGGTAGCGGCGGAACGCGGAATAGAGGAGCAGCGGCGGCACGCTCCACGTGAGCGCGTCGAGATACGGGCGGGTCAACGCGAGCACGCTCGGCGCCAGTCCCCATCCTTCCAGCGCGCCGCCAATCTGGAAGAGGACGAGCATGAACGGCAGCGAGACGACCAGCGCGAGGGTGACGCCATGCACCAGCCAGCGGTGACACGCCTCCAGGTCGCCGGCGCCGAACGCCCGCGAGACCAGCGCATCGAGCCCGAGCATGAGGCCCATCGCGAAGATCACGATCCCCATGAACAGCGAGCTGCCCACACCCACGGCGCCGATCGCTTCAGGTCCCAGCCGGCCCACCATCAACGTGTCCACCATCCCCATCGTCATCCACCCGAGCTCCGCGAGGACGACCGGCATGGCCAGCGTCAGCATCGGACGAAACTCAGGACGGAGGGTGCGGAAGGGCGGGAACACGGGTGGGAGATATTAACGGGATCCGGGATCCGGGATCCGGGATCCGGGCTCGCTGGTTCAAGGTTCAGAGTTCAGGGTGCAACGTTCGTTTCCAGGGTTCGACGGTTCAGCGTTCTGCGTCGGGATGGTTTGCGTCTCAGAACCGGGAAAGCGGACGCAGAACCAGCTGGTGGCTGAGAGCTGAAACGTAGCGAAGCAGCGGTCAGCGCGCGCAGAAGCGGCGGGCGTTCATCTCGACGAGGCGGCGGAGCTCGGTGAGCGGCTCCGGGTTGTCGTCGACCTGCAGGCGAAGCACGACGTCGTTGTGCAGCCACACGCCGCCGTCCTTCTTGACGATCAGCATCGCCGCTGACTGCTTGCCGCGCTTGTCGCCTCCGGCGGCCTGGCCGGCATCGAGTGCCGCCATCAGCCGCAGCGAGAGATGGCCGGGCGTCGCCTCGAAGGCGCGGACCATCTCGGTCACGACGGCTTCTCCCGCGAGGATGTTCCCCTGCGCAGTGCAGAACTTCCACTCGCGTTCCCCGCCCAGGGAGTCGCCTGTGGGCCGGTGTGCGCGGCGAAGTTGCCTTTCGCGTCGATCACCGCGAACTGACGCCCTTCCTTGGGCCAACTCTGGCCGTTGAGGCCGGGGTCCGGATCGCTGGCAAGAATCGCCGGAATGATCGCCGCGGGGATGAGGGAACTGAGAACGCCGCGGCTCATCGCCACGGCACGAGTCGTTCGATCCACTCGATGCGCATCAGGTCGTTGTAGATGACCGTCACCATCAGGGTGAGCAACAGCACGAAGCCGGCCAGGAGCATCTTCTCCTTCACCCGCATGCTGAAGTCGCGTCGAGAGAGGCCCTCGAGGGCGAGGATCGCGATGTGTCCCCCGTCGAGCACCGGGACCGGCATCAGGTTGAGCAGTCCGAGATTCAGGCTGATCATCGCCATCAAGCCGAACAGCTCCGTCCAGCCCCGCTCGACCGCATCGCCCGACAGCTGACCGATCGCGACCGGGCCCATCAGCTGCTTGACCGACGTCTCACGCGTGAAGAGACCACCCAGCGTCTTGATGATGAGCCGCGTCCATTCCCAGTTGCGCTCCGCACTCAGTTTGAGCGCTTCGACCGGACCCGGCTCCACCGTGCGCACCTGGAACTGGCTGATCTGGGCCCCGATGCGGACCGTGCCGTCCACCTTGTGCGGCGTCACCGTGAGCGGAATCATCTTGCCGTCGCGCAGGATCTCGAGCGGGAGCGGCTGCCCTTCGTGAGCGCGGATCAGCTCGATCACGCGTTCGCGCGAAATGTTCTGCTCACCGTTGGCCGCCATGATCGTGTCGTGCACCTGGAGACCGGCGTCGTGCGCCGGCTCGCCGGCGTTGGTGCCGAGAATCTCGGGGTGCATGATCGGCAGCACGCCGATCTCGCCAAGGTCGAACTTGCCAATCGCGCGAGGTGTGATCTGGTGCTCGGTCCGGGTGCCGTTCCGCTCGATCGACAGCGTGATCGGCTGGTTCGCCTTGGGCAGGACGGCGACCGAGAACTCTTCCCAGTTGCCGACCGGCTGGCCGTTGACCGCGACGATCCGATCCCCTACCTGGAGCCCCGCCTGCTCGGCGACTGACTTGGCGGTCACCGCGCCAATCACTGACGGGTCGCGATCGAAGGCCGGAACCTGGGCGCCCTGGTAGAGGACGGCGGCCATGACCAGCCAGGCCAGGGCCAGGTTCATGATCGGGCCCATCACCAGGACCTGGAACCGCTCCCATTTGCTCTTGGAGAGAAACTCGTCCGGCGCGCCGGTCCGGTTGTCTTCCGGATTCTCGCCGGCCATCTTGACGTAGCCGCCCAGCGGGATGACGCTGATCGCGTATTCCGTGTCGCCACGGGTGAAGGACAGCAGCTTCGGTCCGAAGCCGAGTGAAAAAGTGAGCACGCGGACGCCGATCCGGCGCGCCGCGAGGAAATGCCCAAGCTCGTGCACGAAGACGAGCACGCCGAGCACGAATACAAAGGCAAGAAGGCTTGTCACTTAGAACTCCGCAGATCCGTCATTGTAACCCCGCGGCCGACCGGCCGGCGAACTCGCGCGCCCAGCGGTCGATCACGCGAACGTCACCCAGATTACAAATAGGGCCGGCTCCATTCCGGTCGTGGGCGTCCATCGCCCCGGCGATGACTTCGGGAATGGCCGTGAACGGCAACTGCCCGGCGAGAAAAGCCGCGACAGCGACCTCGTTGGCGGCGTTGAGGACGACCGGCAGCCCCGCGTCCCCGCAGAGCGCGCGAAAGGCCAGATCGAGGCACGGAAAGCGCGCGGTGTCCGGGGCGGCGAACTCGAGCGTCCCGCACCGGGTCAGGTCGAGGGGCGGCAGCGGCGCCGTCCAGCGATCCGGGTAGGAGAAGGCGTATTGGATCGGCAGCCGCATGTCCGTCACCCCGAGCTGCGCAATAATCGAGCCGTCCACCATCGACACCATCGAGTGCACGACCGACTGGGGATGTACCAGGACGTCGATGCGGTCGGACGGGACCCCGAACAGCCAGTAGGCCTCGATCACCTCGAGCCCTTTGTTCATCAGGGTGGCCGAATCGATGGTGATCTTCGGTCCCATCTTCCACGTCGGATGCCGTAAGGCGTCAGCAGCGGTCACATTGCGAAGCGCCTTCGCCGACAACTCACGAAATGGCCCACCTGACGCGGTGAGGATCAGTCGATCGACCTCCGCGGTAGTCCGCGCATGCAGGCATTGATGGATGGCGTTGTGCTCGCTGTCGACCGGCAGCACAGCCACGCCGCGCCGCCGGGCGGCTTCCATCACGACTGCCCCGGCCATCACCAGCACTTCCTTGTTCGCGAGCGCGATGGCCTTTCCGGCCTCGATCGCGGCCAGCACCGCGTCGAGTCCTGCCGTGCCGGACGAGGCGCACAGCACGACGTCGACGTCGGGATGGGTCGCGACGGCGATCAGGCCGTCGCGCCCTGCCTCTGCAATCGGCGGTTCCGGCCGGCCAAGGTCGCGCAAGGCAGCTCGGGCCTCGGCGAGTGCCTCGCCAGTCGCCATCGCGATCGCCTCGGGCTGGTAGCGGGCGACCTGCTCGGCAAAGCGCGCCACGTTCCCGCCCGCGGCCAGCGCGACGACGCGCAGGCGATCGGGATGCGCATCGACGACCGCGAGCGCACTCTGGCCGATCGAGCCGGTCGATCCAAGGATGGCAACGCGCTTCATCAGATCTGGAGGTAGCGGACGAACACGTAGAAGACCGGGCCGGCGAACAGCCAGCTGTCGATGCGATCCAGCACGCCGCCGTGTCCCGGGATCAGATTGGAGCTGTCCTTCAGTCCCGCGCTCCGCTTGAGCAGCGATTCGAACAGATCGCCGACGATGCCGACGGCCACGACGGCGGCGGCCATCAGGACGAGCAGCGGCAGACGGGTGTCGGGGAATACACGCATCCCGCCGAGCACCATCGCCGCCCCGCCGACCACTACCCCGCCCACTGCTCCCTCGACGGTCTTTTTCGGACTGATCGCCGGCGCGAGCAGATGCCGGCCGAACGCTCGGCCGCTGTCGTACTGGGCCGAGTCGCTGACGATGATCCCGAGCGCCAAGAGGCCGACGACGTCACGCCCGGCCACCCGCAGCGCGGCCAGCGCGCCGAGCGGCAGGCCGATGTAGAGGGTCGGGAAGAGCGCCGCGGCCGCGTCAGCCAGCACGCCCGGCCCGGGCTGCGCGGAGGCAACCGCGAGCGCGCCCATGGTGATCAATGCGGTGAGCAGCACGAGCTCGGTGGCGTTGGAGCCGGAAGCCACCGCCACACACGCCGCGAGCACCGCGGTCCCCGCGAGCGCGCGCGGCACGCGCAACCCGAGCGCCGCCGCCAGCCGCGCATATTCGACAAACGACAGCGTCGCGGCGAGCAACGCCAGGATCAGCGTGGCCAGCGGCGGAAGGTAGGCAACCGTGCCGATCAGGACCGGCAGCAGGATGGCCGCGCTCAGGACGCGCGTCACCGGCGAATCTCCGGCGCGATCGGTGGGGTCATCGGCCGGCGATCGCCGGCTGGGTGATGCCACCGTACCGGCGGTGGCGCTTCTGGTAGGCGAGGATCGCCTCCAGGAGGTGCTGCTTGCGGAAGTCCGGCCAGAGCGTCTCGGTGACCCAGATCTCGGCGTAGGCGATCTGCCACAGGAGGAAGTTGCTCACCCGCATCTCGCCGCTGGTCCGGATCAGCAGATCGGGATCCGGCTGACCCGCGGTGTAGAGACAGCCAGCGAAACGCTCCTCGTCCAGATCCGCGGGCGCAATCCCCGCCTCAAGCAGCCGGCGCGCCGCTTCGACGATCTCCGCCCGGCCGCCATAGTTCAAGGCGATGTTGAACAGCATCCCCGGATTCCCGGCGGTCTTCTCCTCAGCCGCGGCCAGCTCGCTGCGCACGTCCGTGGCGAGATCGCTGACCCGTCCGATCACCCGGAAGCGGATGTTGTTGCGCAGCAGCGTGTTCAGCTCCAGCCGCAGATACCGCTTGAGCAACATCATCAGGGTCGAGACCTCGGTCACCGGACGCTTCCAGTTCTCGACCGAGAAGGCATAGAGTGTCAGCACCTCGATCCCGAGCCGGGCGGAGCCCTCGACCACATCGCGCACCGACTCGATCCCGGCCCGATGGCCCTCGACGCGCGGCAAATGGCGCTGCGCCGCCCACCGTCCGTTGCCATCCATGATCACGGCGATATGGCGCGGCAGCCGATCGAACTGGACCTGGCGGACCAGCCCCTCCTCTGCGGAGCCCGGGGTCACGACGGACAGGATGTCTTGGAGTGACATTCAGGTCGGCGAAATCAATCCTCGATGATACAGGCTGCTCCGGGACGTCAGCAAGGCAGCGGCCGCGTGCTTTGCATTATAAAGCATCCGCGGCGCCGTAGCGCACCGCGATCAGGAAGAGGCCTTGCGGCGGCGCCGTCCGGCCGGCGCGAGCTCGATCGCGCGACGCGAGGATGTCTCGGATCGCGTCCGGCGCCCAGCGTCCCTGCCCGATGTCGACCAGCGTGCCCACGATGTTGCGGACCATGTGGCGGAGAAAGCCGTCCGCCGTCAGCCTGATGACCAGCGGCCGGTCGGGACCTTGTCCGTCGGTCCACTCGAGCGCGGCGAGCGTGCGGACGGTTTCCTCGGTCCCGCTGCCGGTTCCCTGGAACGCCGCGAAATCGTGCCGCCCGATCAGCCCCGCGCCCGCCTCTCGCATCGCCAGGAGGTCAATCGGCTGCGCCACGTGCCAGGCGTAGCGCGCGCAGAATGGGGACACGAACGGCGCGTTGACGACACGGTATTCGTAGACCTTGCCGAGCGCGGCGAAACGGGCGTGGAAGCCCGGCGGCGCGTCCTCGATCGCCGTTACCCGCACGGCGGGCGGCAGGACCGCGTTCAGCCCGCGCTGGATCGCGGACGGGTCGTGCGTGGCGGTCAGCGTGACGCTGGCGACCTGCGCCAGGGCATGGACGCCGGCGTCCGTGCGTCCCGAGCCGTGCACCATCACCGGGCCGCCCTCAAAGGCGGCCAGCGCGTCCTCCAGCAGCGCCTGGACCGATACGCCGGCCGCCTGGCGCTGCCAGCCGACCAGGTCGGTGCCGTCGTAGGCGATCGTCAGCTTGAGGGTGCGTGGGGACACCGCGCTACCGGCTGCGCATCACGCCCGCGAGCCTGGCTTGGTGATCGGATGACCCTGCGCGCACAGCGGGCACCGATCCGGAGGCCACGATTGCACCTCCAGCTTGACCAGCGACTGGAGCGGCAGACCGAGCGTCGCCCCGTCGGCACCGCGATCGATGATCGCTGCCGCCCCCACGACGTGCGCTCCCGCGGCCTCCGCGGCACGCGCGGTCTCGATCGTCGACCCGCCGGTCGTGATCACGTCCTCGACGATCAGCACGCGGTCGGTGCCGCCCAGCGCGAATCCCCGCCGTAGCGTCAGGCCGCCATCGACACGCTCCGCGAATAACGCTCGCACACCGAGTCCGCGACCGACTTCCTGGCCGATCACGATTCCGCCGAGCGCCGGCGAGAGCACGACGGTCGGCTGCAGGTGCGCATTCTTCTCCGCCAGCGCTTCGCCCAGCGCGGTCGCGAACTCGGGAAACTGCAGCACGAGCGCGCTCTGCAGATAGCGGTTGCTGTGCAGGCCGGAGGACAGCTTGAAGTGCCCTTCGAGCAGCGCGCCCGACTGGCGGTAGAGATCGAGTACGGCCTCCTGCTCCATCAATTCGTCGCCTTTCCGGCCCTGGTGAGACGCAGGTTGTCTTCGAACAATTTGAGAATCCGGCGGTATTCGTCGGCCCAGCTCGTCGCCTCGGTGAAGGCGTGGTTCTCCACCGGATATGGCGCGATCTCCCAGTTCTCCTTGCGGAGCTCGATCAGCCGCTGCGTCAGGCGGACCGAGTCCTGGAACAGCACGTTCGTGTCCACCATGCCGTGACAGATCAAGAGCGCCCCTTTCAGCCCGTCGGCGAAATAGATCGGCGAGCTCTGACGGTAGGCCTCGGCGTCCTTCTGCGGCAGATTGAGGATGTTCGAGGTGTAGCCATGGTTGTAGCGGGCCCAGTCGGTCACCGGGCGCAGTGCCGCGCCGGCGGCGAAGACGTCAGGCGTCGTGAACATCGCCATCAGCGTGATGAAGCCGCCGTAACTGCCGCCGTAAACTCCGATCCGCTTCGCATCGACCTTCTCCTGCGCGACAAGGTATTTCGCACCGTCGACGATGTCCTCGAGATCGCGACCGCCCATGTGCCGGTAGATGGCGGTGCGCCAGTCACGGCCGTAACCCGAGCTGGCCCGATAGTCGACGTCGAGCACGACATAGCCGCGCGACGCGAGCAGGTTGTGGAACATGTACTCGCGGAAGTAGCTCGCCCAGTAGCGATGCGCGTTCTGCGCGTAGCCGGCGCCGTGCACGAACACGACCGCGGGACGGGTCGGGTCGCGACGCGCGTTGATCATCTCCGGCGTGAACAGGCGGGCGTAGACGTCGACGCCGTCACGCGCCTTGAAAGTGATGACCTTCGGATCGATCCACTTGAAGCTGCGCCACTCCGCGGTCGGCGTGATCGTGACCTGCCGAGCGGTCGCACCCGGCGTGTTCGGCATCACGTAGACCTCCGGCGGCTTGTTGCTGTACCAGTACACCAGACCGAGCGCGCCATCGTCCGGCGAGACTTCCGCCTCGTTGGAGCCGGTCATCGTCGTCAGGCGGGTGCGGGCGCCGCCGTCCACGGCCATCGTGTAGATCTGGCGCTCGCCGGGATGGACCTCGCTGGTCGTGAGATAGAACTTCTTGCCATCGCGCGACAGCTCCGCGGCGGCGATTTCCCAGTTGCCGCTGGTCAGCTGCTTCGGCTTCGCGTCTCCCTGGCCGGCGTCGAGGGTGTAGAGATGCATCCAGCCATCGCGCTCGGACAGGAACCACGCGCGGTGCGTACCGGGCAGGAACTGCACCGGCGCTGCCGCCGGCCCGCCCCCTTCCCGCACCCACGCGTCGTCGTGCAGGAGGTCGACCACCTTCGTCTTGCCGGTTTCCGGATCGATCGTCACGAGCCAGCGATCCTTGTTGTCGGCGGATCGCACGCCGGCGATCGCCAGCTGGCCGTCGTCTGACAGCGACGGCATCGACCACCGCACGTCGCGCTCCGCCTTCTTCGGCGTGCGCGCGTCGGCCGACGTCGCCGCCGCAGTGTCTGCGGACGATGCGGGCTTGCCCGGCGCGTCTTTGTCGTCGGTGGGTTTTGCCGGGGTCGCCGGCTTCGTGTCCTCGACCACCGGCGGGGCGAAGGTTGCGTCAGCCCAAGCCGTCTTGCCGGTCTCGAGATTCAGAATCGCGAGCAGCCGGCGATCCTGCGTATCGCCAACATTGGTCCGGCCGGGGATGTCTTCGGTGTAGCCGCTGTCGGTGACGTAGTTCGGCACGATGGTGTTCTTCGCTCCGACGGGCCGCTCGGCGACGATCACGAACACGTGAACGTTGTCGGGCGCGAGCTGCAGATCGACCGCGCTCTGCCGATCCTGCAGTTCGAGCGCCGGCAGCTTGCGCTTCCGCTCCTTCTCTTCGTCCCGCTTCTTGTCCTCGCGCTGTTCTTTCAGAAAGCCGATCAGCTTCTCGTCTTCGTCGCGGATGAACTTCTGGCTGTCGGTCAGGCGCGGTTCCGGCTTCTTCGGGCCGACGTCGGCCAGCTGCGCCACCAGCGCAGGGCTCGCGCTGTCCAGCGCGACGGCGAACAGGTTGCCGTCGCGGACATAGGTGACGGCGGTGTCCTTCCGTGCCCAGCGCGGGTTCGACTCGCTGCCCGTCGTCCGCGTGATTTGACGCCTGATGCCGCTCGACGCGTCAACCATCACGACATCCCCGTCGTCTACAAACAGGACGCGTTTGTGGGCGGCGTCCCAGCGTCCGCCGCTGGCGGGTGGGACGTTCCGGGCCTCGTCTTCGGAGAGCTTGCGCGGCTCTCCGCCGGTGCGGCCGACGACGTAGGTCGCGGCTTCGCGCTCACCCGGCTTGCGCCACTCGAAAAACAACTGCTGCGAATCAGCCGACCAGCGCAGCCCGGTCGGCGGATACCCGACGAGGTCGGGGCCTCGCATGATGCTGTCGACCGTCAGCTCGAAGTTCCCGGTTTTCGCGACTGCTGGCGGCCTGACCGCCGCGGACTGGGCAGAGATCGTAGACACGGACGAGCTGCCGAGGACAGCGGCCGCGACGACAAGACGAATGAGGCGCATGAACGTCTAACCCCGTGGAAACAGTGAAGGCCGCGGCGCGAGGGTGAGGGCGGTCAGACCCGCCGCCAGTATACATTTTGGAAACACCGCCCCCGCGCGTTCCGTCTTCACCTGAATCGCTGCCGTCGGCAACAAGCTCGCTTGGAATGGCATCGAATCTTGCTATTCCAGCACCATCGCCTTACTGAGATTGCTTCTGGAGAACTTTGGCAATGCGCTTCGATCAGCAGAAACCGGCCTCCTTCCGGACGCTCCGGCTCGGGGCTCTCGCTTTCGCCCTGTCCGCTTACGGCAGCGGGGTGTCCGCTTTCGGACAGGCGGTGACGCCGCCGGTCCAGGGACCGCAGGTGCAGACGCCACCGGCCCGACCGGCCCCCATGACGTCCGGCGCTGCGCAGGACACCGGACCCGGTGCAAGCACGGTAAAAATCAGCTCGGACGACGCGGTGAAGATGGCGCTCGAGAACAATCTCGGAATTCGCGCCGAGCAGTTGAACCCGCAGATCCAGACGTATGCGGTCGCCCAGGCCCGCGCCGCTTACGGGCCGAGCCTGTTCTCGACGACATCGACGCGGAGCAGCACGACGCCGCCGGGTAACTTCCTCACCGGCACGGGGACCACGCTGAGCAACGACAGTCTGCGGACGAATGCGGGGCTCCAGCAGCTGGTGCCATGGGGCGGGGGCCGCTACACGGTGTCCTGGGATGCCTCCAAGCTGACGACCACCGATGCCTCGAGCCGCTTCAATCCGCAGCTCGACTCGGGCCTCTCGGCGGGCTACACACAGCCGCTCCTGCGCAACTTCACCATCGACAGCACGCGTCAGACGGTGCTGCTCAATCAGGTGCTGCAGCAGGTGGCGGACATCGATCTGCGGCAGACCCTGACGCAGACCTCGCGCGCGGTGCGCAACGCCTACTTCGATCTCGTGAACGCGATCGCCGGGCTCGAGGTCTCGCAGCAATCCCTCGAGCTGACCCAAACGTCGCTCAGGAACAATCAGCGGCGCGTCGACGTCGGCACCATGGCCCCGATCGACATCGTGCAGGCCCAGGCGGAGGTCGCGGCCAACGAAGAAGCGGTGATCGTCGCCGAGGGCCAGATTCGGACCGCCGAGGATCGGCTCCGCACGCTGGTGATGAACCCGTCGCAGCCCGACTTCTGGACCACGCGGCTCGAGCCCTCCGAGCAGCCGACCCTCGCGCCGCAGCCGGTCGACGTGGACGCGGCCATCGCCAACGCGCTGACGAATCGCACCGACCTGGCGCGCCAGCGCAAGTCGATCGAACAGACCGACATCGGCCTGAAGTACGCCCGCAACCAGCGGCTGCCGGGGCTCGACGTGACCGCGGCCTACGATCTGGTCGGCACCGCCGGCACGCAGCGGCAGTTCGCCCTGGATCCGGTGACCGGCGTGCCGTTCGTCGTCGATCAGTCGAATCGGGCCTTCAGCGATGCGCTCCACGACGTGTTCGGCAACCAGTTCCGGACCTGGAGCGTGCAGCTGAACGTCAGCTATCCGCTCGGCCGCAGCGTGGCGGACGCCGCGGTCGCCCAGGGCAAGCTGCAGCACGATCAGCGGACGACCGGGCTGCAGGATCTCGAGACGCAGGTGGTGGCCTCGGTCCGCGAGGCCGGGCGACAGGTCAGCACGTCGCTGAAGCGGGTCGAATCCACCAAGAAGGCCCGCGAGCTTGCCGAACAGAGCCTGCAGGCCGAGGAGAAGCGGCTGGCGGTCGGGCTGTCGGACACGTTCCGCGTCCTCCAGGCCCAGCGCGATCTGGCGCGCCAGCGCGTCAACGAGCTGAACGCGATCATCTCCTACAACCGCGCGCTGGTCGACTTCGAAGCGGTCCAGACGGTCCCGCTCCGATAGGCGGGGCTACTTCTTCGTCAGCATGCCCGGCGAGTTCCACTTGATCACGTGGTAGGTCGCCGGGCCGTCGCCCACGTTGCGGATGCTGTGCAGCTGGTTCGCGGCCTGGAAGATGATCGACCCCGGCCCGACACGTTTCAGCTCGCCGTTGACCAGCGACTCCACCGTCCCCTCCTTTACGATCACCAGCTCCTCGTCGGGATGCTGGTGCGGAGCATGCGGTGACTCCCCCTTGTTCAACGTGGTGATGTGAATCTCGAGCTCGTCGAGCGTGGCGGTGGGCTGCTGCACCACCGTCCGCACGGCGCCGGTCTTGTTCGGCTTCGCGACGAAGCTGTTCCAGTCGAAAATCGCCGACCCCAGCACCCCCCGCCGCGCGTCGAGCGTGGTGACGGCGACAAGGGTGAGTCCGGCGCCGACGAGGGCGACGAGCACGTCTCGACGAGTGATCATCTCGGACCTCCAGGAAGTAGCGGCGTCCCGCCGCGGGCGGCCGATTCTACTCCGCTTCGCGGCCGCGACCTTGCGGTCTTGGGCTTTGGGCGTTGGGCCTTGGACTTTTGGCTTTGTCCGGCGACCGGGCCCGCGCATCGTCCCAGCGCCCAGCGCCGAGCGCCGGGTCCCGGGTCCCGAGTCCCGTTACTTGAACACCGCCACGTAATAGCGATCCGTCGCGACCTCCAGCGTCGCCTTCGTCAGCGTGGTGCTCATCGTCTGCCAGTCAGTCGTCGGCCGCACCGTTTGCCACTGCCCCGCCGTCCCGATCTTGATCGGCATGGCGAACGCCCGCTCGTCGGCGCGCCAGCGGTAGGCCATCGTGCCCTCGGCCTCGTTGAACGAGACCTCGAACACCGGCAACTCCGCGCGGCGGAGGTACTGGTCGAACACCGGCGTGAGGTCCTGACCGAGCTGCGCGTTGACGTAGCGGACGATGTCTTCGGTCAGAATGTTCTGGTACTTGAAGTGCTGGAAGATGTCCCGGATCAACTTCCACCACCGCGCATCGTCATCGACGACGGACCGCAGCGTGTTCAGGAACAGCGCGCCCTTGAAGTACATGTCCTGCGACGGCGATCGGTGGATGCCGCGCTGGGTGATGACCGGCTCGCGGTTGCGGACCTTGGTCTTGTACGCGTTGACGTAGCGCAGCGCCTCGTCGCGGCCGAACTGGTGCTCGACGTAGAGCGCCTCGAGGTAGGTGGTCCAGCCTTCGTGGATCCACATATCCGAGACGTCGGCGGCGGAGACCGCGTTGCCGAACCACTCGTGGCCGCTCTCGTGGATGATGATGAAGTCGAACTTGAGGCTGGTGCCGACGCCGGTCCAGTCCCGTTCGAGATAGCCGTTGGCGAAGTGGTTGCCGTAGGTGACCGCGCTCTGATGCTCCATCCCGGAGTACGGCACCTCGATCAGTTTGTAGCCGTCCTTCTTGAACGGGTACTCACCGAAGTAGTGCTCGTAGGCTTCGAGCATCGGCTTGGCCTGCGCGAACTGGCGCTTGGCACCCTCCAGGTTGCCCGGCGTCACGAAGAAGTCGAGCGGCAGGTCGCCGAGCCGGTCGGCGAAGTGAACGTAGTTGCCGATGTTGAGGGAGACGTCGTAGTTGTTGATCGGATACTGGACCAGCCAGTCCCAGCGGGTGTAGCCGTCGCCGAGATCGGTCTTGCCCACGAACCGGCCGTTCGAGACGTCGACCAGATCGTTCGGGATCGCGACGCTGATCTCCATCCGCTCGACTTCGTCCCGCCATTGATCCTTGTTCGGCCACCACACCGCTGCCCCTTCATCCTCGCACGCCGTGAAGATCCAGTCGTGACCGTCGGGATCCTTGAGATACGCCATCCCGCCGAACCGGCCCTGCTGCTTCGGCTGGCCGGAGTAGTGAAAGTCGATGGCGTACTCACGGCCCGCCTTGAGCGTGTCGGGGAAGTCGACGTAGACAGTGTTCAGGTCGCGCTCGTACTTCAGGGTCGTGCCGCCCATCGTGATGCGGTCGACATCGAGGTTGGCGTAGAGATCGAGCTGGATTCTGGTGTCGTCCTTCAGCATCCGGAAGCGGATGGTGTTCGTGCCGGCGATCGATTTCTTCACCGGATCGACCCGGACGTCGAGGCGATAGAAGAGCAGGTCGTTGTTGGCGCGGTAGCGTCCGTATTCGCCGCGCAGGATGTCGGCACGGGTCGGCGGCTTCTGCGTCGGCACGGGTGGGCCCGGCGCGGCAGGCGCCGCCGGAGCCGGCGTGGTTCCGCGGCCCGCGGCGGTGGGCGCAGCCTGACCCGGGGTCTGCGCGCGTCCGGCCATGGCCAGCAGGACAGACAGGATCAGCGTGGCCAGGATCCGGTTCGGAAACATGCGCTTATCTTGCCTCAGCTCGCCTCGCCGGCGGATTGGCGCGGCGGCCGATGACTCCGCCGCTTGCTGTTACACTCGCTCGCGTGAAGCTGACCGTCACGGTCATCACGTTGAACGAGGCCGCGCACATCGAAGCCGCACTCGCCTCGGTCGCGTGGGCGGACGAAATCATCGTGGTGGACTCGGGCAGCACCGACGGAACCGTGGAGAAGGCGCGGCCGCTCGCCACACGGGTCGAGCAGCACGCGTGGGCCGGATACGGCGCCCAGAAGAATCACGCCAGCGAGCTCGCCTCGCACGATTGGATCCTGTCGATCGACGCCGACGAGCGGGTCACGCCTGAACTGGCGGCCGAGATTCGCGCCACCCTCGAACAGCCGGCGGTGGGCGGCTATCGGATCCCGCGGGTCACGTATTACCTGGGACGATGGATTCGGAGCACCGATTGGTATCCGGACCTGCAGCTCCGGCTCTACGACCGGCGCGCCGCGTCGTGGAACCATCGCCGGGTGCACGAGCGCGTCGAGCTCGGTAGCCGGCCCGGGCGGCTGCGCCACGAGCTCCAGCACTTCGCCTACCGCGATGTCTCTCATCACCTCGCGACGATCGATCGCTATACCACCCTCGCCGCGGATCAGTCGCTCGCCGATGGACGGCGCACCAGCGCGCTCGCGGCCGTGCTGCACCTGCCGTTCGCGTTCATGCGCAACTACATCCTGCGCCGCGGATTCACCGACGGCGGCGCCGGCCTGCTGGTGTCGGCGCTGAACTCGTACTACGTGTTCATCAAGCTGTTGAAGCTGTGGGAGCGCCAGCAGCGGACCGGCGCGGCGCGTTGACCTGATGTTCTCGCTGCACATCGACACGGCGCGGAGCTGGCGCGGCGGCCAGAACCAGGTGCTCGTCACCGTCATGGGGCTGCGCGCGCTGGGCCATCGCGCGACCCTGGTGGCACATCCGAGCGGGCAGCTGCGCGAGCGAGCGAAAGAAGGCCTCGACCTGATCCCGCTGGCCCCGGCCAACGAGATGGACCTGAGCGCGGCATGGCGGCTGTCGCGTCTGCTCAAGCGCCTCAAGCCGGATCTCGTGCACGCCCACGATCCCCACGGCGTCGCGATGGCCGCGCTCGCGCTGTCGATGAGCACCCAGCTGGCCAAGCCGCCGCTGATCGCCGCGCGCCGGGTCGACTTCCATCTCCGCGGCGGCGCTCTTTCGCGCTGGAAGTACCGCCAGGTCGACTGCTTCATCTGCGTCTCGGAGGCCATTCGCCGGATGCTCATCTCCGACGGCGTGCCGCCGGCGCGAACGGTCGTCGTCAACGAGGGGATCGATCTCGAGCGCGTCGAGGCAGCGCCTGCGGCGCCGCTCCACGCGGAGCTCTGGTTGCCGACGCACGCGCCGATCGTCGGCAACGTCGCGGCGCTCGTCCCGCACAAGGGTCAGCGCCACCTGATCGACACCGCGGCGCTGGTGGTCCAGCGCGTACCGGACGCGCAGTTCGTGATCGCCGGCGAAGGCGAGCTCCGCCCGGTGCTGGAACGGCAGATCCGCGACAAGCACCTCGAGAAACACGTCACCCTGCTTGGCTTCCGCCCCGACGTGCTGTCGCTGCACAAGGCGTTCGACGTGTTCGTGATGAGCTCGGTGACCGAAGGGCTCGGCACGTCGCTGCTCGACGCGATGGCCTCTGGGAAGCCGGTCGTCGCCACGACCGCGGGCGGGATTCCCGAGGTGGTTGAGGACGGCCTGACGGGCCTCCTCGTCCCGCCGCGCGATCACGACGCGATGGCCGATGCCATCGTGCGCCTCCTGACCGACGCGGACCTGCGGCGGCAGATGGGCGAGGCGGGTCTGGCCAGCGCGCGGGAACGTTTCAGCGTCGACCGTATGGTGCTGGACACGCTGCGGGTCTACCAGCGCGTCGCGCTGCACCCGCACCAGGAGAATAAGGAGGACGCTACCGTGGAACCGCGGCAAACCCGGCGCGGCACCCCGAGCGGCCAATCGGACACTCGTCGAACGTGATCGCCTTGCCGTTATCGGAGAAGGTCACCCCGCGTACCGCGGCGCGGGTGCGGCCATCGGCGAGCGGGGTCACCAGCGTGATTTGTCCGGCCGGGGCACGGGACGCCGGGTCGTAGAAGCGGAGCTGGGTGCCGTCGATCAGGAACGCGACGCGGCTGCCATCCCTGGTCCACACGATCTCGTCGCAGCGCGAATTCTGCTCGAGCACCCCGACCTTGACGGCATTGGCCCGGCCGTCGCCAATCCACAATGCCTGACACGGACCGCTCCAGCACCGACGGTTCTCGGCCCACGCCGCATGCGTGCCGTCCGCGGACGCGGCAAACAGCGTCTCGCGGGTCGCGAGCTTGGTGCCGGCAAAGAACGCCCCCATCGCGATGGCTAGCACCAGCACGAACCACAACAGCCTTTTCATCGAGCGCTCCTCGTCGTTCGTGGGCGGCACTGCCCCTTCAACGGGCACTGGGAGTTCCCTTGCGGACGGCCGTCGCCGCACGCGCCCATCATCCCGACGTGACACAACGCGAAATCGAACCGCACCGGATCTTCGGGATCCAGCGTGCGCAGCGCCCGGGTGATGTCGGCGGCCATCCGCCAGCCGGGGCTGACGTACTTCGTCAGCCGGAGGCACCGGCCCAGCCTGATCACGTGGGTGTCCAGCGGTACGATGAGCTGCGCGGGCGACACCGAGGCCCAGGCACCGAGATCGATCTCGTCGCGCCGCACCATCCAGCGCAAATACAGATTGAGCCGCTTGCACGCGCTGCCGGCCGACGGCCGCGGGAAGAAGTAACACACTCCGGGACGTTTCGAGAGCCGGCCGTACACCGAACGGACGTCGAAGGCGATCGCCCGGCTCGAGAAACGATCGAGGGCCTCGCCGATGTCCTCGGCGTGCGGGTCGAGGCCGGCGGCGAAGAACTGCTCGATGGAGCCAGCTTCCTCGACCATCTGCCGCAGCACCCACAGCAGCGCGGCGATGTCCTCGCCGCGCGTCCAGCGATGCACCATGGCCCGCAGCTCGGGGTGCGGCGCGGACGGATCGAAGGTGCGCACGAAAGCCGCCGGATGCGGCCCCAGGATCCGGAACAGCGTGGTGATGGAGTTGAGGACGCTGGCGACGCGCCCGAACGCCAGCGCCGCGGCGCAGAAGCCGGCGATCTCGCGGTCTCCTGGCGCCGCATACGGGCGGACCAGATGGACCGGATCGCTCGCCGAATCCTCCCGGTTGTAGTCGCCGTACAGCCGATCGAGCGCCGACCGCATCTCTCGCTGTTTCATCGGCACGCGGCCAATCGCCTGGCGACTCGCCGCGAGGCCGTGCGCCGGTCGGGGCGTCATCACTGCGGCTGCTGATACACGACCCGGCCGCCGACGATAGTGGCCGCAACGCCGCCGCGAAACTGCCAGCCGTCATACGGCGTGTTCTTGGACCGCGATCGCAGCGCGCTGGCCTTGACGGTCGTGCGCAGGTCGGGCGCGAGAACCGTGATGTCGCCCGGCTGCCCCTCGGCAAGGGACCCTCCGGGCACCCCGAGGATCTGTGCCGGATTCACCGACAACAGCTCGATCATCCGCGTCAGCGTGATCCGGCCGGTGTGGATCAGCCGGTCGAACACGATCGGCACGGCCGTCTCGAGGCCGACGATCCCGAACGGGGCGCGGTCGAACTCGACCATCTTCTCGTCCGCGTGATGCGGGGCGTGATCGGTGGCAATCGCGTCGATGGTGCCGTCGGCAAGGCCCTCGAGCATCGCGTCGCGATCCGCGCTCTCACGCAGCGGCGGGTTCATCTTGACGTTGGTGTCGTACTGCACCGGCTCGGCCAGGGCGTCATCGGTGAGCGTGAAGTGGTGCGGGGCGACCTCGCACGTCACCTGCACGCCGCGCGCCTTGCCCGCCCGCACCGCCCGCAGCGACTGCCGCGCGCTCATATGCGCGACGTGGACGCGCGCGCCGGTCAGCTCGGCGAGCGAGATGTCGCGCTCGACCATCAACGACTCGGCCGCCCCGGGGATGCCGCGCAGCCCGAGGGTCGCGGCCCGGTGGCCCTCGTGCGCGACCCCGTCTCCCTTCAACGACGGATCTTCGCAGTGATCGATGATCACCGCTTTGAGCATGCCCGCGTACTCGAGCGCCCGCCGCATCAAGAGCGCCGTCGCCACCGGCCGGCCGTCGTCTGAAAAGGCCACGCATCCGGCGGTGCGCTGCTCGCCGAGCTCGGCCAGCTGTTCGCCCCGCGAGCCGAGCGACACCGCGCCGATCGGGTAGACGCGCGCCAGCCCGGCTTCCGCTGCCTTCTTGAGGATGAACTGGGTGATGCCGGCGTGATCGTTGATCGGATCGGTGTTGGGCATACACGCGACAGCGGTGAAGCCGCCGGCGACGGCCGACGCGGTGCCGGTGGCGATCGTTTCCTTGTGCTCCTGGCCCGGCTCGCGCAGATGGACGTGCATGTCGATCAGCCCGGGCACGACCAGCGCCCCCTTCGGGACCTCGAACACCTCCGCGCCGTCGACCGGCACATCGCGGCCGACCCTGGCGACCCGGCCATCCTCGATCAGCACGTCGAACGCGCCGTCCCGTCCCGAGGCCGGATCGATCAGACGGCCACCCTTCACCAGCAGCTTCATGACACCTCGCTCAAATCCGTGTCGCGTCCGGCGAGCAGATACAGAACGGCCATCCGCACCGCCACGCCGTTCGACACCTGCTCCAGGATCACCGAGCTGGCGCCGTCGGCGACTTCCGAATCGATCTCGACGCCCCGGTTCATCGGGCCGGGGTGCATCAGGATCACGTCGGTCCGGGCCCGGCGCAGCCGCGCCGGGGTCATCCCGAACAGGGCGAAGTACTCACGCACCGACGGGATGAAGTGTCCGTGCATCCGCTCGTTCTGGATGCGCAGCATCATCACCACGTCGGCCCCTTCGACGGCTTCGTCCACCGAGGTCGTCGCGTGCACCTCGAACTGTTCGATTCCCGGCGGGAACAGCGTTGCCGGCCCGCACACCCAGAGCTCCGCGCCCATCGTCTTCAGCAGGGTCAGGTTCGAGCGCAGCACGCGGCTGTGCAGCAGGTCGCCGATGATCGCGACCTTGAGCCCGGCGAGCCGGCCTTTGTGCTCGCGGATCGTGAACGCGTCGAGCAGCGCCTGAGTGGGGTGCTCGTGCATGCCGTCGCCGGCGTTGATGATCGCCGAGTGGCATGTCCGCGCCAGGAGGTGCGGCGCGCCAGACGAGGCGTGGCGCATCACGATCATGTCCGGCGACATCGCTTCGAGGTTGCGCACCGTGTCGAGCAGCGACTCGCCCTTGGTGACGCTCGACGTCGCGGTCGCGATGCTCAGGGTGTCTGCGCTGAGCCGCTTTTCGGCGATCTCGAACGAGGTCCTGGTGCGGGTGCTCGGCTCGAAGAACAGGTTGACGACCGTCCGGCCGCGCAGCGCGGGGACCTTCTTGATCGGCCGGTTGCCGACCTCTTTCATCGCTTCAGAGGTGTCGAGGATGAGGGTGATCTCCTCCGGCGACAGCCCCTCGATCCCCAGCAGGTGCCGCGAGCGCAGCCGGACCGCGGGGGACTCCACCACCGGCGCGGTGTCCGGGGTGCGATCGGCGATGTGCGTGCTCATGCCTCCCCCTCGATGAGAATCTCGTCGGCGCCGTCGATTTCCTGGAGCCGGACCTGCACGCTCTGTCGCGCCGAGGTCGGGACGTTCTTGCCGACGTAGTCCGCCTTGATCGGCAGCTCGCGGTGGCCGCGGTCGACCATTACCACCAGCTGAATCACCTGCGGCCGCCCGAAGTCGATCAGCGCATCCAGTGCCGCGCGCGTCGTCCGTCCGGTGTAGAGCACGTCGTCGACCAGGAGGATCCGCCGGCCGTCGATCGAGAACGGGATTTCGGTCTTCCGCACGACCGGCTGCGGTCCGACGGCGTTGCGCATCAGGTCATCGCGATAGAGGGTGATGTCGAGCGACCCGGTCGGCACATGGTCGCCGTTGATCTCGCGCAGCAGCTTGGCCAGCCGGCGGGCAATCGGCACGCCGCGCGTCCGCACCCCGACCAGCGCGACCTCGTCGAGCCCGCGATTGCGCTCCAGGATTTCGTGCGCGATGCGGGTCAGCGCGCGCGACATGCGGTCGGCGTCCATTACCTGCGGCACACGGCCTCCTCGCAGCGCCGCGGCGACGCGGACCACGGCCCGGAATCGACGAACACCTTCAGGGAACAACAGGCCCGCGCCGGACGGCGGGGCTTCAAAGCGGCAGGACACGTCACCACGTCACCTCTTAGCAGCCTCACGGGACCGCGTTTAAAGAGAGCGGTGGTGATCATAGCACCGCTCCAGCGTCGGGATCCGGGATCCGGGACTCGGGACCCGGCACTTGGGTGCCACTTCCGGGTTCTTGCTGTTGCGTTCTGCCGCGCTAATCTTCGCTGCGCCGTGTGGCTAGCGGCCGGGCGGTGGCGACTGCGCGACCGGCCAGCGCCGGGTGCACGAGTCCCCAGTCCCGGGTCCCGAGCTCCGGCGCCAGCCGCCGTGATCCGGCCGTGAGGCCGGCCGGCGGCGGCTTATAATCCGTTCATGCCGTCCGACGTCGACGCTGCGGTTCTCGCGAACACGCGGCTGTCAGACGACTATTGCGTCGTCTCCCTCGAAGCTCCGGAAATCGCCGCGGTCGCCCAGCCGGGTCAGTTCGTGATGGTAAAGCCGTCGCGCGGGATGGATCCGCTGCTGCGGCGGCCGTTCTCGATCTTCGAAATCCTCCGCGACCGAGACGACGCGCCGATCGGAGTCTCGATCCTCAACAAACGGATCGGCGTCGGCACCCGGCTGCTGTACGAGCTCGAGCCGGGCGCACGCGTCGCGTGTCTCGGACCATTGGGGCAGCCGTTCGTGCCGGTCGATCCGCCGGCCCACGCCTGGATGGTTGCCGGCGGCGTCGGCCTCGCGCCGTTCCTGACGCTGTCGGAGGCACTCCATGCGCGCGGTACACCCACCACGCTGGTGTACGGCGCCCGGCGCGCCGAGGATCTGCATTGCGTCGACCGCTTCGAGCGGCGCGGGATCCGTATCCTGCTGGCCACGGAGGACGGCAGCGCCGGCGTCAAAGGGTTCGTGACCGCGGCCCTGCGCGACGGCCTCGAGCAGACACCCGGCGACCAGCCTTCGCAGCTGTATGTCTGCGGCCCGACGCCGATGATGCGCGCCGTGGCCGTGCTCGCCCGACAGTTGCGCCGCCCGTGTGCCGTGTCACTCGAGCAGGTGATGGGGTGCGGTCTCGGCGGCTGTTACAGCTGTGTGGTGCTGACCCGCATCCCCGGCGAGGCGCCGCACTTCGTGCGCTCGTGCCTCGACGGACCCGTCTTCGATGCCGACCGCATCGTCTGGGAAGCGCTGGCCCACTGATGGACCTTTCCGTAGCACTTGGGTCGCTGACCCTCCCCAACCCGCTCATCGCGGCCAGTGGCTGCTTCGGTTACGGCGTCGAGTACGGCGACGTGGTCGACCTGTCGACGTTGGGTGGGGTGGCGGTCAAAGGTCTGTTCCTGGCGGCGCGCGAAGGCCATCCTCCGCAGCGGATCGTCGAGACGCCGGCCGGCATGCTCAACGCGATCGGGCTGCAGGGCATCGGCGTCCACCGCTTCATCCGCGAGCGCCTTCCCGAGCTCCGCGATCGCCGCGCGATCGTGTTCGTCAACATCTGCGGCACCACCCTTGACGAGTACGTGGAGCTGGCTCGAATCCTCTCTGACGCCGATGGGGTCGCGGCGCTCGAGCTGAACATCTCCTGCCCCAACATCAAGGAAGGCGGGATCACCTTCGGCTGCAGCCTGACCGGCACCTACGAGGTGGTCAGCGCCGTCCGCAAGGTGACGACGCTGCCGGTGATCCCGAAGCTGACGCCGAACGTCACCGACGTGGCGTCGTTTGCGCGGGCCGCGGAGGACGCCGGTGCGGACGCGATCTCGCTGGTCAACACCTTCCTCGCCATGGCCATCGACGTCGAAACCCGCCGGCCCAAGCTGACCAACATCGTCGGCGGTCTGAGCGGCCCTGCGATTCGCCCGATTGCGGTTCGCATGGTGTACGAGTGCCGCCGCGCGGTGACGCTGCCGATCGTCGGAATGGGCGGGATCGCGACGGCTGAGGATGTCCTCGAGTTCCTCATTGCCGGAGCCAATGCGGTCCAGGTCGGCACCGCGAACTTTGTCGATCCGTTCATCTGGCCCCGTCTGCTCGACGGCCTGAAGGCGTACATGAAGCGCCATGGCATCAGCCGGCTGGCGGACGTCACCGGCAGCCTCGATACGAGCAGGAAGGAACAAGCGTGGATCAGCTCCTGATAGCGCTCGACGTACCAACCGGGGATCAGGCCGCGCGGCTGGCCGCCTCACTGCGCGGCGTCACCGGCGGGCTCAAGATCGGCAGCCGGCTCTTCACCTCCGAAGGTCCCGACATCGTCCGGCGCCTCAGTGCCGAAGGCGATCGCATCTTCCTGGACCTCAAATTCCACGACATCCCTAACACCGTCGCCGACGCCGTCGAGGCCGCGACGACGATCGGGGTGTGGATGGTGAACGTGCATGCGTCGGGCGGGATGCGGATGATGCAGGCAGCGCGGAATGCCGCGCACGACACCGCGGCGCGACTGGGCCGGACACCGCCGCTGGTGATTGCGGTCACCGTCCTGACCAGCATGAGCGGCACCGCCCTGACCGAAACGGGGGTCGCCGGCACCGTGCTGGATCAAGTCCTTCGGCTGAGCGAGATGACACAGCGCGCCGGCCTCGACGGCGTGGTCGCCTCGCCGCAGGAGACCGCAACAATCCGGCGCCACTGCGGGCCGGACTTCGCCATCGTGACACCGGGCATTCGCGGCGGTGTCGCGAAAACGTCAGGCAAAGACGATCAGGAACGGACGATGAGTCCGGGGGAAGCGCTGGGGGCGGGAGCCAGTTACCTGGTGGTGGGGCGGCCGATCATCGCCGCCGCCGACCCGCGCCAGGCGGCGGAACAGATCCTCGGCGACATGCGCGCCCCGACAAGCTAGTGGCCGTCCTCGCGCTGAGGACGGCCACTCCAAAACGGCCTACTTGCCCGTGAACACGAAGTGATCGCGCCGGTTCTTCTCGTAGCACGCTTCGTTGGGTTCGCGGCAGACCGGCGATTCCTCACCCTTGCTGACGATCGTCACGCGATCGACCGGAATCCCCAAGCTGACCACGTATTCGCGAGCCGCGCCGGCCCGGCGCTCGCCCAGCGCGAGGTTGTACTCGTTGGTGCCACGGGCGTCCGCGTGACCCTCGACCATCACTTTGGTGCTCGCCCAGCGCTTCAGATAATCGGTGTTCTTCTGAAGGATCGTCCGCGCGGCAGGGTTGAGCTCGACTGAGTCGTAGGCGAAGAAGACGTCGGCCAGCACACCCTTGGCGTTCAACTCGTCGAGTGTCATCCGCGCGAACAGCTCGTCCTCGGTCGGAGCCGGCCGAGCGGCCGCCGGAGGCGGAGGGGCCGGAGCGGGCGGTGGCGGCGGCGTGGTGGCCGGGGGAGCGGGCGGCGGCGCGGGCGCCGGCGCCGGAGTCTCGACCTTTTTCTTGCCGCACGCGGTCGACGCCAGTGCAGTGACCAGCACGAGTGCCGCGAACATGGGAATCCTGCGCATCATCAGCTGTTCTCCTCGGGCTAGAATGAGGCGCTCAAACGAGCTCCTCGTCGGTAGTATAGGAAACGTCAAACACTATCTATGGATCGCCTGTTAGAGGCCACGGCCCGCGCTGAGCGCGATCACTTCTGGTTTCATGGGTTCCGCCGCTTCGTCCATCCCTGGCTCGCCCAAGCCACCCGCGGCACGACGAATCCGCGCATTCTCGACTGCGGCTGCGGCACGGGCCACAACCTGTCGATGCTCCGTCAATACGGACGCGCCTGGGGCATCGACCTCACGTGGAGCGGCCTGGTCCATGCCCGCAACCAGGGCGAGCAGGGTGTCGCGCGCGCCTCGGTCGCTCACCTGCCCTTTGCCAGCGAGCAGTTCGACCTGGTCACCTCGTTCGACGTGTTGTACGCGCTCGACGACACCGTGGAACGGAAGGCGCTCGATGAGATGTATCGGGTGTTGCGGCCGGGGGGACAGGTCCTCATCAACGTCGCGGCGCTGAAAATGCTGACCGGCAACCACTCCGTCCTCGGCGGAGAGGTCCGCCGTTACAGCCGGCAGGAACTGCGCGATCACCTGGAACGCACGGGGTTCACCGTGCGGCGCATCACCTATACGAATTTCCTGCTGCTGCCCCTGGTCCTCTCGGTGCGCTTCGCGCAGCGCCTCGGCGGCCATCACGAGTCCGATATCGAGATCACCGTGCCGCGCCAGCCGGTCAACGCGATCCTCGCCGGCACGCTGGCCCTCGAAGCGCAAGCGCTCAGGCTGGTCGACATGCCCGCCGGCAGTTCGCTGCTGGCGCTCGCGGAGAAGCCGCGTTCAGGCTGACGCGGCACACCCGGCGCGATCGTGTGCGCCTCTCGCACACTCTGCGCCTTGCTCATCCCTTAATGATCTTATCGGCTCGAGGCGGTTACAGAATATAGCCGAACGGCCAGGTGGCGACGGTCCGCCGTGCCTTGGCGATCGCCCGGAATAAACAGCTGATCGGCCTCGAACGAGACGTGTCCGTCACCTCGCGCCAGCAACTCGCGCGGCACCCGCACCGCGAGGTCGAAGTCCTGTCCGATCTCGACCGTCGTCAAGGCCTGACCGGCGACCGCGACCGTGAACCGTGAGGCGCGTGGGAAGTAACGACGCGTTGCTTCTCCCCTGATGCGCAGCATCACGTCGTCTTGCCCGCCATGGACGGCCAGCGTGGCCTGCTCGCTCATCCATCGCCACGATCGGCCGGTCGCCGGGTTGTATTCCGGCTCGTGCCACCCTGCATCGAATCCGACTTCGACGTTCGAGGGTGGCTGCAGGTCGAACTGCTCGATCGCAATCGGCGGCACCGCCCCGCCACCCGTAGTGCTGGCGGTCACCGACAGCCTGGCAAACGCGCCGTCACCCGACAGCCGGCCGGCAGCCATCGGCTCGAAGCGGAGGAAGAAACCTGGAGCGACGTCGAACGTCAGCCACGGCTGATCGTCGAGCGTGACGTGGATGGTCGCTGGCGGATCCGCGGGAGAGCCGAGGTGACGGCCGCCGATCATCATCACGGCTTCCTCCGGCCGCCGACTGATCCACCCGATACTGGGACGACGATGGGGGCCCCAGCCGTCGCGCTGGGTGACGCCGGCGGTTTCGGGTGTGAGCGACCAGCCCTGGTCGAGGAACCATCCAGGTTTGTCGATCGTCACCAGATCGATTTCGTCGGGGCGCGCGCCGCCGACATAGGCGGCCTCGTCGAATGGCCAGCGATACGGCACGGTGGTGCGGCTTGCTGGATCGAACAACGCGAGATCGGTGCGGTGCGGGTCGGCGACGAACCAGGTTTTCCTCGCGCCACCCTCGCGCCACGCGCGCGAGAGCTCCAGCCATTCGTAATCGCGGGGCGCCGGCAGCAGCCTGCCTGACGGTTGCCCGGTCCAGAGCCGCGCCCGCCTGGACTCCGTCCACACGCGGCGGTGCATCGCCACCATCGGCGGACGATCGGTCGTCGCCGCCATGTCGGCAAACGCGCCGAAGATTGGGCTGGGTGTCCTCGCATATGCGACGGATGCCGGCACAGCCGTCGAAAGCATCGTGACCACCAGGGTGCAGACCACGATGAGGCCCGGCCCCGGCCGGGCAGCGGTTATCGCGCTGGCCGCGAGGTATGTGAGTGGGAGGAGGATCGGCAGGGCGTAACGGACGGTCAGGGTCTCCTGCAACACGAGGTGGAACAGGGCGTACGGCGCGAACATGATCGCGAGCAGTACCAGCGCTCTGAATCCGTTCGAGTCCGAGCGGGTCGCAATCGGGATCAGACTGGCGCGGCTTCCCGTGCGCCCCAACCCGAGCAGGAAAAGGACCCCGCCGCCTGCGAGCGCCAGCATGACACCGGCGAGCGCCGGCCAGCCCCAGGGCTGGACGAACGTGTTGAGGAGCGCCAGCACCGCCACTCGCGGGGTGCGGGTCGTCCACAGCATCACGACGCCCGAGAAGTCCTCACCCGCCTGGCTGCCGAGCGCGGTCAGGTACCCGGCGAATCCGCCGCTCGCGACGATCAACGGAATCGCCCACATCGCGGCTCCCATCGCGGCAGCGCCGAGCGACATGAGGCGAATCCGCATCGTCAGGCCCGAGCGCGGCAGTAGCCACGCGAACACGAGGAGCGGTGCGGTGATGACCAGCGTCTGTGACCGGATCCCAATCGCGACGCCGGCGAGGAACGCCCCGGCCACAAGGGCCCGCGAGGACGACGTTGGCGTCATGACGGTCCAGGGAGCGGGCAGGGCACGCACGATCAGCGCGAGGCTCGCCACCGCGAGACACAAACCGGTGACGTCGCTCAGCGGCCGCAACGACGTGAACCACAACAGGGGCGAGGCTACAGCCAGCACGGTCGCGACCAGAGCACGCGCAGGATCCGGATCGATCGCCCGCCACAACGTCATCAGTAAGAGGACGAGGGCGGCGCCTGCGACGGCGCTCCACACCGCCAGGCCGCGCACTTCCGGTGACGCCACGCCGATCACGCGCAGCAGCGGCGTAGACACCTTCCCGAGCGCGATGAACACGGGATAGCCGGGCGGATGCGGCTGATGACGTGCGACATCGAAGTCGCGGACGCCGAGCATGAAGTTGAGCGCGTCGATGTCGTCGGGTGCGGAAGGGAGCGTGGCGAGATGCGCGAGGAGGACGATCGCAGCAATCGCCGTCACGATCCGCCGCGCGGCGCGATCGGCGGTCACTCGATCGCGCGAAGGCGCAGCACGTCGTTGAGACTGCCGAGGCGGTAGCCGCGCAGATCGATCGTGACGTGCTGGTAGCCGAGGGCCCGCAGCTCGCGATCGATGCGATCGGCGACCTCGGGGTCGAGCGCGCGGGCCATCTCGTCGCGGCCGATCTCCAGGCGCGCCAGCGTGTCGTGATGCCGCACGCGGCAAACGCGGAAGCCGAGATCGCGAAGCACGTTCTCGGCCTGCTCGATCATCCGCAGCTTGGCCTCGGTGACCTCACTGAAGTAGGGAATGCGCGACGAGAGACACGCCGACGCCGGCTCGTCCCACGTCGGCAGGCCAGCGTCGTGCGACAGCGTGCGGATCTCGTTTTTGGTGAGCCCGACCTCGTCCAGCGGACTGCGGACGCCGAACTCACGCGCGGCCTGGCGGCCCGGGCGGTAGTCGCCGCGATCGTCCGCATTGCTGCCGTCGGCGATCACGGGGATCCCGCGCTCGCGGCCGATCGCCACCAGGTGCGTGTAGAGCTCGTGCTTGCAGAAGTAACAGCGATTGGCCGGGTTGGCGCGGTACTCCGGACGCGACGTTTCATCGGTCGTGATGATCTCGTGCTGCAGCCCGAAATCGCGCGCGATGCGGAGCGCCAGCGCGCGGTGCCGCTCGGGATAGCTCGGGCTGTTGGCGGTCACGCATAGGGCGCGCGGACCCAGTACCTGCGTGGCCGCGAACGCCAGGTAGGCACTGTCCACGCCGCCGCTGTAGGCGACGATCAGGCTGGGCAGGTCGGCAAGCAGTGCGTAGAGCGCATCGCGTTTGCTGTCCGCGAGGGCACGCTCGCCGCCGGACGAGGCGACCACCGGATCACCGGCCGGTCGCGCGGGCATCACTAGTCGTAATCCTCTCCGGTACTGTCCTCTTCGTCATCCGGCTCGTCGTCGTCGGCGTCGTCGAAGTCGTCGTCTTCCTTCTCGTCCTCGTCCTCGTCGTCGTCATCGTCGTCTTCGTCGTCCGCGGGCTCGAGCTCGAGAGGAGACGTACTGCTCACTTCGAGGTTGGAGCCGCAATCCGGGCAACTAATCAGGTCGCCCTTGTCGACGTCGAACTCGTCGACTTCGATCTCGGCATCACATTCCGGGCAGGTCGCCATACATGCTCCTCGACGATCGGATTCGCAGTCCACAGCCGCTCCGCGCGCACCATCGCGCCGCCGGCCGGAACTTCGGATTATAGCGAGAACCTGATAGATTCTGCAATCAACGGACGCGCTGTTGGACGGCGCGTTCCAACAGGTTTCCTGGCGTGACTTCACCTCCCGTCAGCATCGCCAAGCGGGTCGTCGTGGCCGACGATACGGCATTCGTGCGCGACCGCTTCGCCAGCGCGCTGACGGGGGCCGGTCACACCCCGTTGCCCGTGAAAAGCACGGCCGAGCTGCTCGCCCGCATTCGCGGCGATCAGGGCCCGGTGGATCTCGTGATCCTCGACTTGCGGCTGCCGCACTCGGGCGGGGTCGATCTCGTCCGGGCGATCAGGAAGATGGACGCCGGTCGGCTGCCCATTCTGGTCTTCAGCGGCACGATTGCGGCCGCCGAAGAAGTCCGCGAACTGGCGGCGCTTGGCGTGACGGGCTACATCAACGAGTACAGCGCGGTGCAACATATCCTGCCGTCGCTGTCGCCGCATCTGTATCCCGACAACTTCAATCGCCGCGGCAGCCCCAGGGTGATCCTCGGGATCCCGGTGTCGTATCGCTTCGGCAACACGATCGCCGCGGCGCTGACGCTCAACTTGAGCAAGGGGGGCGTGGCGATCCGCACGATGACGCCGCTCGAGCCGTCGACCAAGGTCAAACTGCGGTTCCGGCTACCCGGATCGAAGCGGGACGTCGAAGCCGAGTCGCGGATCGCGTGGACCGACCGCCGCGTCGGGATGGGGCTGCAGTTCGAGAAGGTCGAGGCGCCCGATCAGGCGGCGATCGACCAGTTCATCGATCAACACTTCTTCAACAATCGCAAGGCCTGAGCACGGCGGCCGGGGCCTCGAGGTCCTATCTGGTCGGGCTTGTCGATCCCGTCGAGAGCTCTTCGTCGATCATTCTGGTAAACGTCTCGAGCGGCTGCGCCCCCGACAGGAAGCGGCCGTTGATGAAGAACGCCGGGGTGCCGGTGATCCCGAGGTCAGCCCCCTCCTGCACGTCACGCTGCACGTCGCGCTGGTGCTTCCGGCTGCTCCGGCAGTCCTCGAATCGCTGCCCATCGAGACCGACCTGCGACGCGTAATCCTGCAGCCTCACCGCCGATCCGTCCGGCGGGTTCGCGTACACCTTGTCGTGGAATTCCCAGAAACGGCCCTGGTCCGCCGCGCACCTGGCCGCCTCCGCGACGCTTCGCGCCTGCGGGTGCAAACCGTCGATCGGCATGTCCTTGTAGACCAGCCGCACGCGCGTGCCGTACTTCTGCAGGATCTGCAGCAGGATCGGCTGCACCTGACGACAGTACGGGCAGTGGAAGTCGGAGAACTCGACGAGCGTGACGGGCGCCGAGCGCGCGCCCCGCACCTGCGCCCCGGCCAAATCGAGTGTCGCGCGATACGGCTCCGGAGGGGTCAGGAATACCTTGACGTCAGCGCTCTGGCGCAACCGCTTCATCAACTCCGCCCTGGACGCGGTCTCGCGCTTCTCCTGGAGATACGAGCGGATCTGGTCGTGCCACTTCGCCGCATCGCCATCGAGCCGTGCCTTGTTCTGCTCGTAAAACGCCGAGATGTCCGCGTCGGTGACGGGGGTCGCCTTACCAGCGAGTTCCGCGGCCACGAAGGCGTCAGCACTGAGGCCGCGCTTCTTCGCCTCCTCAGCGATCAGACGCGCCTCGATCAGGCTGTTGAGGCTGGCGAGGCGGCTGGAGTAGATCTCGTCCTGCAGCTTGGACAGGGCCGGCGCGATCGATGCGTCCACATCGCCGGCGCTGATCGACGCGCCGTTCACCTCCGCCACCGTACCGCCGCGCTGTGTCTCCCGGGCGGATCCCGGCGCCGCGGCAGGCTGGCGGGAGCACGCGCTGCCGACGAGCAGTGTCGAAACGATCGTGACCCGCCACGCCGCGGCCGCGGCGGCCAGACACAGTGGGTGGCTCATGCGCTTGCCTTCAACTTGCGGCCAGAGCTGACCGAGTCGCCCGCCTTCACCCATATCACCGCGACTGCAAAGCCCGGCGTGAGGTCGAGTGGTGGAGACACCAGCGCCGCGGCTGCGCTCTCGAGCGCTGTAAAGGAGACGTGCATGTCTGTGTGAGTTCGAACGTACCACGCGATTCGGCGGGGCGCAAACCCAAGTACCCCTGCGCCAAGTGGCGCGATCGTGGCCGGAAGAGACGATTCCGCCACCTTGCGCGGTCCACAGGAGGTGACTATCATCGCGGCGAGGGACTATCCCAGTGCAAGAGATGTGCGCGTCCGCGAGTCGCCGGGCGTGGTATGCCGCTGTCGGGCTCGTCCTGGCGACGTCCTTCGTGCACGCACAGGACCGCCCGCCTCAGGCCGGCGACACGGCGGCACGGGTCAACGGGGTCACCATCCTGGCCGGAGAGGTGGACGCGAAGCTTGGCTACAACCTCGCTTCGTTGCAGGAAGAGATCTACGCCCTTCGACAAAAGCAACTCGAGGCGCTGATCGATCAGGCCCTGCTCCGGGGCGAGGCGGCCCGGCGCGGCGTGACGCTCGACGCGCTCGTCGAGACCGAAATCACGTCCAAGGTCACCCCGGCCACGGCTGACGACGCGGCGAAGTTCTTCGCGGCGAACAAGGCCAGGATCCAGGGCGACTTGGCGTCGCGGCGTGAACAGATCCAGTCGCTCCTGACGGCGCAGCGGCTCGAGGACAGACAGCACGAGTTCGTCGCGACGCTCCGCGCGTCAGCGAAAATCGAGACGTTCCTGACCCCGCCGCCGGTGTTTCGCGCCACGATCTCGACCGCTGGCGCGCCGGTCCGCGGCGCGGCGACCGCGCCGGTGACGATCATCGAGTTCTCAGACTTCCACTGCCCGTACTGCAAGGCCGTTCAGCCGGCGCTCGGCCAGGTGCTCGCCAAATATGGCGACAAGGTGAAGCTGGTCTTCCGCGACTATCCCGTGGACGTGCTGCATCCGCAGGCCCGGGCGGCGTCTGAGGCGGCGCGCTGCGCGACCGACCAGGGCAAGTTCTGGGAGTTTCACGACGCGATGTTCGCGATCGGCGCCGACGCGACACCGGCGACGCTCGATCGGCTGGCCAGAAACGCCGGTCTCGATCTCGCTGCGTTTACGGCGTGCCGCACCTCCGGCAAGTACAAAGCCGCGGTACAGGCCAGCAACGACGAAGGCGCCGCGCTCGGAGTTTCCGGGACGCCGACCTTCTTCATCAACGGCCGCATCCTGGTCGGCGCCCAGCCGGTCGACGCGTTCTCCAAGATCATCGACGAAGAGCTCGCGGCTGCCGGTGCCGCCCGCCCGGGTGGTCGGTAGCTGTCCGTGCGTCCGTAAGGCTCGCCTGCCAGTGCGCATCGGCCCGCTGAAAAGCCGCACATGCGAACCGGCCGTTGCAAGATGGCTAGGTTTCACCCTGCCATCTGCCATTTGCCATCGCCATGGGGATGCGCTCAGCATCCTGCTAGCGCCGCAACAGCCGGAGGGCGTTGGCGATCACGAGCAGCGAGGCGCCGGTGTCGGCGACGACCGCCATCCACAGCGTGGAGTGTCCGGCTACCGCCAGGCCGACGAACGCGGCCTTGATCGCCAGCGAGAACCCCACATTGGTCCGGATGTTCCGCATCGTCGCGCGGCTGAGCGCGAAGAGGTAGGGGATGGTGGTGAGATCGTCGGACATCAGGGCGATGTCTGCGGTCTCGAGCGCCACGCCGGCGCCGGCGCCGCCCATCGCGATCCCGACGTCGGCCGAAGCGAGCGCGGGCGCGTCGTTGACGCCGTCGCCGACCATCGCGAGCAGACCGTAGCGCTGACGGAGCTCCTGAACGGCTGTCACCTTCTCTTCCGGCAGAAGCGAGGCCCTGACGTCATCGAGCGCCAGAGCAGTGGCGAGCGATCGCGCCACCGCTTCGTGATCTCCGCTCAGCAGCGCGACATGCGCAATCCCCTGCCTGCGAAGGCCGGCGACCGCGTCAGCCGCACCGTTCCGCACGCGATCGGCGATCGCCAGCGCACCGATCGCGCGTCCATCGACGGCCACCAGCACGATCGAATGCCCCCGCTGCTCGGCGGCGTCGCAGGCGGCCGCTAACTCCGCCACCGGCACTCCGCGCTCCTCGAAGAGCCGCGGGCTGCCAACCAGTACGTGTGTGCCGTCGACCTCTCCCTCCGCGCCGCGGCCGTGCAACGCGTGATGGTGGATACCCGATCTGATCGTCAGCCCCTCGTCGGCCGCCCGCGCCACCACGGCCCGGCCGATCGGGTGCTCGGACCGGAATTCGATCGCGGCAGCCGCGGCCAGGACTGTGGATGCCCGAACTCCTGGGACCGGCAGGATCGCGACCACCGTCTGGCGTCCCGTCGTGAGCGTGCCGGTCTTGTCGAACGCCACCGCCCGCACCTTCGCGAGGGGTTCGAGCCGGGCC
This sequence comes from uncultured Acidobacteriota bacterium, assembly GCA_963816725.1. Lineage (GTDB taxonomy): Bacteria > Acidobacteriota > Vicinamibacteria > Vicinamibacterales > 2-12-FULL-66-21 > CAVSUB01. The sequence continues at coordinate 242,108 of CAWFMC010000007.1, forward strand.
CCGCCCTTGATCAGCACACCGCGGCGCGCCGCAGCGGCCAGGGCCGAGACGATCGAGACCGGCGTCGAGATCACCAGCGCGCACGGGCAGGCGATCACCAGGAGCACGAGCGCCCGGTAGATCCACGTGGCCCACCCCGCTCCGGCCACCAGCGGCGGCAGCACGGCAACGGCCAGAGCCAGCGCGAGCACGGCCGGGGTGTAGACGCGGGCAAAGCGGTCGACGAACGCCTGGGTCGGGGCGCGCTGCGCCTGGGCCTGTTCGACCAGGTGAATCACCCGCGCGATCGTGGAGTCGCGCCCAAGTCGCGTCACATCTACGTCGAGCGACGCGCGCCCGTTGATGGTGCCGGCAAACAGGGTGTCCCCCGCCGCCTTCTCAATCGGCCGTGATTCGCCGGTCACCGGCGCCTGATCGACGTCGCTCGCGCCGCTCGCGACGATGCCGTCGAGCGGAATGCGCTCGCCGGGCCGCACGATCACGCGGTCACCGATCCGCACCGCGTCGACCGGCAGCGTGACTTCGGCATCGCCGCGGCGGACCAGCGCGGTCCGCGGCGCGAGCGCCATCAACGCCCGGATCGCTCCGCGCGCCCGCGCCATCGCCCGGCTCTCCAGCCACTGCGCCACGGCGAACAGGCAGACCACCGACGCCGCTTCGGACCACTGGCCCAGCGCCAGGGCGCCGGCCACGGCGACCAGCATGAGCACCTGAATGTCCAGCACTCGGGCGCGTACCGACTGCCACGCCCGGCGCGCCGTGCGCGTTCCGCCGGCCACGATCGCGATCGCAAACGCCGCCTGCGCCAGCCGCGGTCGCGCGCCGATTTGAAGGACGAGCCCGACCCCGACGAGTGCGGCGGACAGCGCGAGCATCGCGTCGGCAACCCGGCTGCCCTCAGCCGCGGGCGGCGGCGCGCCCTCCTCGAGCCACGCGCGCATGCCGGTTTCGGCGACCGCCGCGGTGATGTGGCCGGTCGTCAGCCGGGCTGCGTCGTACTTCACGCTGAGCCGCTGCCCGACGACGTCGGCGTCGAGCGCCTCGAGGCCGGCGAGGCGCGTGAGGCGCCGCTGCAGGACGGCCACTTCCTGATGGCAATCCATGCCCTCGATCCGGAAGACCGACTCGGCGTGCAGCTCGCACACGGTGCAGGTCGTCACGCCGACTCCTGGACGTGGGTCTGCGCCAGGCGCAGCAGGTCGAGGATGTGGCGATCGTCGAGCGCGTAATGGATGTGGCGTCCGACCCGCCGCGAGGTGACGAGGCGTGAGGTGCGGAGCAGGCGCAGCTGATGCGAGACCGCCGACTCGCTGATCCCGACCAGCGTGGCGATGTCGCAGACGCAGAGCTCGCCGCCGCTCAGCGCGTCCAGAATCCGCACCCGCGTGGGATCGCCGAGGATGCCGAAGGTGTGTGCGATGTCGCGCACGGCGTCGCTGCTCATCAGGCCGCGCCGGCGGGCCTCGGTTCCGGTGGCGCCCAGATGGCCGGCCTCAGACGGGTCGGCGAACGCATCGTGAGGGGACTTGCGGGTGGTGGCAAACATATGAACACCTGAGCAGACGCTCAGATATTAACACGCAGGGAGGTGTGATCGGGCGCGGTCGAGGCCGGCGGCTCTTGAGTCCACGCGGCGCGGTCGCCACAGCGGGGCGGCTTGACACACTTTTGACCCAGTAGCTACTATCCGAACTCTGTCGGTAATCGGCTTTCTATCCACACCTTACGTCTAAGGATCGGGGCGCGGGCGTCCGTCGCCCAATCCTTGCAATAGGGCTGCGGCCCGGCCCGACCACCGACAATGTTCCGAGAGCGACAACGAAAGGCCCGCGCAGGCTGCGCCGCGCGCTGGAGTCACTGTGATTGAGGTTCAGCACGTCACCAAACGCTACGGCCGCGTGACCGCGGTCGACGATGTCAGCTTCCGCGTCGAGCGTGGCGAGATCCTGGGATTCCTCGGCCCCAACGGGGCCGGCAAGACGACCACCATGCGGATCCTCACCGGCTATATGCCGGCGTCAGAGGGGCGCGCGAACGTGGCCGGGTTCGACATCTTCGAGCACCCGATCGAAGCCAAGCGCCGCATCGGCTACCTGCCCGAGGCGCCGCCGCTCTACCCGGAGATGACGGTCCGCGAGTACCTCGACTTCGTGTCCCGCATCAAGGGTGTGCCGTCCGCCGAGCGCCGGCAGCGTGTCACCACCGTGATGGAACGGACCCACGTCGCCGACATGGCCGATCGCCACTGCGGCAAGCTCTCCAAGGGCTACAAACAGCGGGTCGGCCTGGCCCAGGCACTCATCCACAATCCGGATGTGCTGATCCTCGACGAGCCGACTGCCGGGCTCGACCCGAAGCAGATCATCGAAACGCGCGATCTGATCCGCGGGCTCGCCGGCGATCACACGATCGTCCTGAGCACGCACATCCTGCCCGAGGTCGCGCAGACCTGCCAGCGGGTCGTCATCATCAACCGCGGCCGGGTCGTCGCCGTCGACACGCCCGACAACCTGACCGCGCGGCTCAAGGGGGCGGAGACGATGTACGTGCACGTCGACGCCGGCAGCGAAGAAGCGGGCCCGGCGCTGGCGCAGATCCCGGGCGTGACACGGGTCAGCGCCGCCGACGGTCCGGCCGGCGGCGGGTTCGAGGTCGAGAGCGATCGCGGCACCGACGTGCGCCGCGAGATCGCCCGCGCGATCGTCACCCGCGGCTGGGGGCTGCTCGAGCTCCGGCCGATGCGCATGAGCCTCGAGGAGGTCTTCCTCCAGGTCACCACCGACGAGGCCGCGTCGCACGAGACCGCAGCACCGCGTGAGGACACCATCCATGCATAGCGTGCGCAACATCATGGCGATCGCCGGCAAGGAGTTGCGAGCCTACTTCGCCTCGCCGATCGCCTACATCATCATCGGGCTGTTCGGCATCCTCTTCGGCCTGTTCTTCATCGCCTCGCTGCGGTTCTTCGTCGAGCAGAGCCAGCGGATGGCGATGATGGGCGGCTCGGCCACGGTCAACGTCAACGAGCAGATGATCCGGCCGGTCCTCCAGAACGCCGCGGTGATCATCCTGTTCGTGATGCCGATGATCACGATGCGGACCTACTCCGAGGAGAAGCGCTCGGGCACCATCGAGCTGCTCCTCACCTCCCCGCTCACTGACTTCGAGATCATCATGGGCAAGTTCGTCGGAGCGATGGGGCTGTTCTGCGCGATGCTCCTGGTCACCCTGATCGACGTCGCCATCCTGTTCCGCCTCGGCAACCCCGAGTGGCGGCCGATTGCCGCCGGCTACCTCGGGCTGCTGCTGATGGGCGGCTGCTTCATCTCGCTCGGGCTGCTCATCTCCAGCCTGACCAAGAACCAGGTGGTCGCCGGGTTCATGACCTTCGCCGTCTTCCTCGTGCTGTGGATCATCGACTGGTTCGGCGAATCGCTCGGCCCGACCGGGCAGGCCATCCTGTCCCGCCTGTCGATCACCCAGAACCTCGACGACTTCACCAAAGGCATGATCGACACCACGCACCTCGCGTACTACCTCAGTTTCATTGCGTTTGGCCTCTTCCTGACCGCCAAGTCGGTCGATTCCGAACGCTGGCGCGGTTGATATGGTCAAACGCATTCTCGGCTTGCTCGGCTGGCTCGGCGTCGTCTTCGTCTTCTCGGCGCTGGCGATCTCGCAGCTTCGTCCGGAGTGGACCTGGTTCCGCGGGTTGGCCATCGCCGGCCTGGTGTGCACGCTGCTCTACGTCCTGAGCCAGTGGCGCGAGATCGGCCGTGAGATGTCCGGCCGGCAGGCGCGCTACGGCTCGCTTGCCGCGGGCAGCGTCCTCGTCGTGCTGGCGATCCTCATCGGCATCAATTACCTGGTCGGGCGCCACAACAAGCGATGGGACCTCACCGCGGCGCATCAATACACGCTCTCGGACCAGACGAAGAAGGTCCTTCAGGGCCTGACCAAGCCGGTCAAGGCCACCGTCTTCGCCCGCACGGCGGACTTCGATCGCTTCAAGGCGCGGCTGAACGAATACCAGTACCAGTCGAAGCAGATGCAGGTCGACTATGTCGATCCGGAACGGCGCCCCGAGCTCGCCGATCGGCTGAAGGAGACGGCGCTCGGCACGATCGTGCTCGAGTACGACGGCCGCGTGCAGCGCGTCACCACCGACGCGGAGCAGGACATCACCAACGGCTTGATCAAGGTGGTGCAGGGGCAGACCCACAAGGTGTTCTTCACGCAGGGGCACGGCGAGCCGGACACCACGGGCTCCGACGAGCGTGGCTACAGCGGCATCGCCAAAGAGCTCGGGTCCGACAATTTCTCCGCCGAGGCGCTGGTCCTGCTCCAGCAGGACATCCCGAAGGACGCCAACGTCATCGTGATTGGCGGCCCCAAGTCCGATTTCCAGCCGCAGGAGATCGACAAGCTGAAGGCCTACCTGACCAAGGGCGGGAAGCTGCTGGTGCTGCTGGATCCTCCGGTCAAGGCCGACGCGCCGCCGCCAGCGAACCTGATCGGGCTGCTCAAGGACTGGTCGATCGATGTCGGCACCAACGCCATCCTCGATCCCATGAGTCAGCTGCGTGGCGCGGATCCGACCGTGCCGGTCGCCGCGCCGCCCTATCCCTCGCATCCGATCACCAGCACGTTCCGGATGATCACCGGGTTCCCATACGCGCGTCAGATCAAGCCGGCCGAGAACCCGCCGGCTGGCCGCACGGTCACCACGTTCGTGCAGAGCGGGCGCAACAGCTGGGCCGAGACCGACCTCAAGATGCTGACCACCGAAAGCCAGGCGCAGCCGGATTTCGACAAGGGTGACGTGCAGGGTCCGGTCTCGCTCGCAGTGGCCATGTCGGCGCCGGTCGGCGGCGCCACGCCGCCCGCACCCGGCGAGGCCCCGGATCAGGCGAAGCCGGAGACGCGCCTCGTGGCGATCGGCGACTCGGACTTCGCCAGCAACAACTACCTGGGCTTCGCCGGCAACCGCGACCTCTTCCTCAACGTCGTCAACTGGCTGGCGCAACAGGAGAACCTGATCGCGATCCGCCCGCGCGATCCGCAGGATCGCCGCGTCAACCTGACCGCGGGTCAGGACCGCTTCATCTTTTTCCTGACGGTCCTGATCATCCCGGGCTTCGTCCTGCTCGGCGGGATCCAGACCTGGTGGCGGAGACGCTAGATGCGAGGTGTTCGCTCGTTCGCGGTACTGCTCGTCGTCGGCCTCGCACTGGGCGGGTACCTTTACTTCGTCGAGTCCAAGCGGCCGGCGGGAAGCGACGCCGAGAAGAAGGACAAAGCGTTCGCCGTCGAAGCGGACAAGATCGAGGAATTCACGATCACGTCCGAGAAGGGCGACAAGACGACGGTCCGCAAGACCGGCAATGAGTGGCGGCTCGTGGAGCCCGCGGTCAAGGCGGATGCGGCCGAAGTGTCAGGCATCACCTCCGCGCTCGCCGGCCTCGAGATTCAACGGGTGATCGACGAGAGCCCGAGCGACGTGAGCGTCTACAACCTCACCCAGCCTCGAATGACGGTGCAGTTCAAGGCGGCGGGCAAGGATCACACGGTCAAGATCGGCCGCAAGACGCCCCCGGGCAGCGATCTCTACGCCCGCCTCGACGATCAGTCACGCGTGGTGCTGATCCCGTCCTACGTCGACACCACCTTCAATCGCAGCACCTTCGACCTGCGCGACAAGGCGGTGCTGACCGTCAATCGCGACGAGATCGGCTCGCTGGCGGTGACCACGCCCGCGAGCTCGATGCGGCTGGAGAAGGTCGCCGGCGAGTGGAAGCTGACGCAGCCGGTTGCGGCCCGCGCCGACTTCAGCGCGGTCGAAGGCCTCGTCGGCCGCCTGACGACGCTACAGATGAAGTCGGTGGCCGCCCCGGAGGCCACCGACCTGGCGCAGTATGGCCTCGACAAGCCGGCCGCGACCGCGACGATCGGGTCAGGATCCTCGCAGGCCACGGTCGCCGTCGGCAAAGCCGCTGGCGAAGGCACCGTCTACGCCCGCGATCTGTCGAAGCCCCAGATCGTGACGGTCGAATCCGCGCTGCTGGACGAGCTGAAGAAGGCGCCCGGCGAGTATCGCCAGAAGGACCTGTTCGACGCGCGCGCGTTCAACGCCACCCGGATCGAGCTGGTCCACGCCGGTGTCACGACCACGCTCGAGAAGACCAAGTCGAAGAACAAGGACGGGCAAGAGCAGGACGTGTGGAAGCTGGTCGCACCGACGGCCAAGGACACGGATCAGACCAAGGTCGACAACCTGATCGCCGCGGTCACCCAGACGCGCGCCTCGTCGTTTGTCGACGCGCCGGCGAAAAGCGCCCTCGACAAGCCCGAACTGATCGTGACGATCCTCTCGAACGACGGAAAGCGGCAGGAGAAAGTCACCTACGTCCGCACCGGCAGCGACGTCTTCGCCGTGCGTGACGGCGAGCCGGGCGCCGCCAAGCTCGACGTCCCGGCGCTCGACGCGATGATCACGGCGCTCGGGGAGATCAAGTAATCGCCGCCGGCGTGAGTCGCCGCCCGGCCCTGCTGATCGCGCTCCTTCTGGCGGGCGCGTGCGGCGCGCACCGCGCCCCGGCCGCCCCACAGGCGGCCGGCCACCCCGCCGCCCCCTCGAAGGCGGTGCGCCAGCTCGAAACCGATCTCGGACAAGTCTTCGGAGCGCCGATGGCGTCTCGCGGCGTCTGGGGCGTCGAGGTGCGCTCGCTGGATAAGGGCGACGTGCTGTACGGCCATGATGCCGGCAAGCTGATGATGCCGGCCTCGAACATGAAGGTCCTGACGCTGGCCGCCGCCGCTGAAACCCTCGGCTGGGACTACCGCTATACGACGACGCTCGAGACGACCGGCACGATCGACGGTGGCATGCTGCATGGGGATCTCATCGTGCGTGGCACCGGCGATCCGACGATCAATACGCGCGGTTCGCGCGCGAAACATGGTCATGGACGAATGGGTCGCGGCGCTGACCGCGGCCGGAATCTACCTGATAGACGGGCGCATCATCGGCAACGATCAGGCGTTCGATGACGAGGGGCTCGGCGCGGGATGGGCGTGGGACGACCTGCAATACAGCTATGCCGCGCCAGTGGGCGCGCTCCAGTACGACGAGAACACCGCTGCGTTGACGGTAGTGCCCGGAACGGCCGAGGGGCAGCCGGCAAGCGTGACCATCGAGCCGGGATCCGGCTTCCAGTTGCTGAATCGGACCGCGACAGCCGCGACCGGCACCGCTGTCAGCATCGAGTACAAGCGGCATCTCGAGGCGCCGATTCTCGAGGTCACGGGGCGGGTACCGCTCGGCTCGGCACCGGTCGTCCGCGCCGTCGCGGTCGTGAACCCCACGCTGTTCTTCGCGCAATCACTGAAAGACGCGCTGGTCGCCCGCGGCATCGCCGTTTCCGGGCCGGCCGCTGACTTCGACGAGGTGGCGGCCGAGATCGTCGCGGCCGGCGGGCTGGCGCAGCCGCGCGTGCTCGTGTCCACGCAGTCGCCCCCGCTGAGTGAGATCGCGACAGTGATGATGAAGGTCAGCCAGAACCTCTACGCCGAAACGCTCCTGAAGACGGTCGGCGCGGCGCGCGGCGGCCTCGGCACGGTCGCCGCCGGCGAGACCGTGCTGAAAGGACTGCTCAAAAGCTGGGGTATCGCGGATGACGCCTATGTGCCGATCGACGGCTCGGGCTTGTCGCGCTACAACTACGTCACCGCGGAAACGATGGTCGCCGTGCTCGAGCGGATGTACCGCGACCTTCGGCACCGCGACGCGTTCATTGCCACCCTGCCGATCGCCGGGCGCGACGGGACCATCTCGACGCGGCTGCGGAACACGCACGCGGAAGGGAACGCGGTCGCGAAGACCGGGTCGATCGCCAACGTCCGCTCACTGTCGGGCTTCGTGAAGACGCGCGATGGTGAGATGCTGGTCTTTTCGATCCTCGCCAACGACTTCGTGATCCCGTCCGCGACCATTACCTGGATCGCGGACGTGGCCGTCGAAACGCTGGCCAACTTCTCGCGCGAGTAATCGCTGGAACGCACGCACGCGTGAACAAATTCATCGCGTATCTCGGCCTGCTGCTGGCGATCGCCGCGGGCGTGACGTGGTATCAGCTCCGGCGCCAGCCCGAGCTGGCACCGGCCAGCGCGTCCGGGCCGAAGACCGCGGCGGTGGACGAGTCATGGCTGTCGGATCTGTATAGCCAGAACCCGCGAGACACCGAGAAGGGGACGGCGAAGGTCAACGCGCTCGGCGCGAAGGCGTTGCCGCAGATTCAGGCGACGCTGCGCGACCCGGCCGCCGAGCACAATCACCGCCGGGCGGCTCTGCGCGCTGCGGGCATCCTCGGCCCGGTCGCCGAGCCGGCGCTGCCCGAGGTCGCGGCGGCCTTGCCCGATCCCGAGCTGACGGCCGACGCCGCGGCGGCGCTGAGCTTCATGGGCCCGAAGGCCTTCGAGCCGCTGCGCCGGGCCGTCAAGAGCGACCAGGCGATCGTCCGGCGCGAGGCGTTGCGGTCGATCGGGAAGCTGCGGTTCCGGGCGCCGCTCCCGTCCGAGGACGTGCTGCCGCTCCTGCTCGACGCGATGCCCGACACGGATCCCACTGTCCGCAGCGTAGCCGCGACCTACCTCGGAATCCTGCACGAGGACCCGCCGTCGACGGTTCCGCTGTTGACTGCGGCGCTGGAAGATCCGGAGCCGTCGGTGCGGCGGGCGTCGGCGGCCGCGCTCGGCGCCTTCGGCGGCGAAGCCGCGCCAGCGCTGCCCGCTCTGAAGAAGGCCGCCAACGATCAGGACGCCGATCTCGCGCGGGAGGCGGGACGGGCGATCGTCAATATCAGCGGGGGGAAGTAGAGGAACGCGGCGCCGCCACCACGCGCCCGACCTGAAGGTCGGGCCTACGATAGACCTGCCAGCATCCGGGCGAACGCAGCCACGTCGTCAGGCGAGCCGGTCAGTCCGCCGCCCTGCGCCAGCTCGGGACGACCGCCACCCTTGCCGCCAAAACGCCCCAGCATCTGTTTCAGCGCCGCTGCGGCGTCGAACGTGGTGTCCGCGGAACGGGCCACGACAAGCGACGACGGCGCCGGTGCGCTGAGAAGAATCGCGATGTGACCCGGACGCGCGACGATCGAGCTGGCGATTTGTTTCAGGCCCTGCGCATCCCACCCCTCGAGTACTGCGATCGCCGCGCGGTAGGACGGCCCGACGAGGGCGGCCTCCGCCAGCGCCGCCGCTTCATGCCCTGCCAGGCGCGTCTGTGACTCCTTGATCTGCCGTCGCAGCTCCTTGGCCTCGGCCTGAACGCGTTCGACACTGCCGGCCACCTCGTGGGGCCCCACCGACAGCAACTTCCCCGTGGCGGCGACGATGTCGCGCAGACGGCGATGGGAGCGGAGGGCTCGTCCGCCGCAGACGAACTCGACCCGTGACCCGGCCTTGAAGCGCTCGATCCCGGCAATCGCGATGAGTCCGATCATGCCGGTCCGCGCCACGTGCGTGCCGCCGCACGCCGACAGATCGAAATCCGCCACCTCGATCAACCGCAGCGTGCCCTCGCGCCCCGATTCTTTCCGCAACGGCAGCCGCGCGGCGTCGGATGCATCCGCGAATCGGATCGTGACCGGCCGGTCGCCCCAGACCACGCGGTTGGCCTCGTCTTCCGCAGCCGCGGCTTCATCCCCGGATACCTCACGGCCAAGGTCGATTGTCGACGCCTCCGCGCCAAGGTGGAAGCTTTCGGTCCGCGCGCCAAGCACCCGCTCGAAGGCGGCCGACAGCACGTGTTGTCCGGTGTGCTGCTGCATATGATCCAGCCGCCTCGCCCAATCGACCGCACCGTGCACGGCATCGTCTGCGATGGGTGTGTCAAGGACGTGGAGGAGCTCGCCGTCGTCCTGCTCGCTGACGTCGAGGACCCGGGCAGTGCCGAGCGTGCCGGTGTCGAACGGCTGACCGCCGGAGGTCGGATAGAAAGCGGTGCGATCGAGGATGACACCGGGCCGGCCGTCCGGCGCCGCCACACGGCGCACGATGCGGGCATCGAACTCGATCAGCGAGGAGTCCTGATAGTAGAGGCGCTCGGTCACGGTGTTGAGGTGGCGCCGACCGGGTCGGCGGCGCCCGCTTCGGCGAACCCGCGGGCCCGCAGGCGGCAGCTGTCGCAGCGGCCGCACGGCCTGCCGTCCGGGAGCGGATCGTAGCAGCTGTGGGTGAGGCCGTAATCCAATCCGAGGGCCAGACCCTGGCGGATGATGTCAGCCTTCGAGAGGCGCAGCAGGGGCGCCGCGACGTGCAGCGGCCGCCCTTCGACGCCGGCCTTGGTGGCCAGGGTGGCCATGCGCTCGAACGATTCGAGGTACTCGGGGCGGCAATCAGGGTAGCCCGAGTAGTCCAGCGCGTTGACGCCGATGATCAGCGTTTCGGCGCCGAGCACTTCGGCCCAGGCGAGCGCCAGCGACAGGAATACGGTATTGCGCGCCGGTACGTAGGTCGACGGAATCGCGGCCTCGTCATCGAGCTGGCGATCCTTCGGGATGCGGCCGTCGCCGACCAGCGCGGAGCCGCCGAACGCGGCGAGATCGACCTGCAGCTCGATATGCCGCACGACCCCGAGGGCCCGGGCCACGTTGCGCGCCGCCTCGACCTCGCGCGAGTGGACCTGACCGTAACGCACCGTCAAGGCGAACAGCTCGAGGCCCTGCGCGCGCATCATCGCGCCAGCCGTGTACGAGTCGAGTCCGCCGCTGAGAAGGAGGACGGCCCGCGCCATCACACGCCCCGGACCTCGGCGCCCCACACGAACTTGTGGATCTGCAACTGGAGGCGAACGGCCAGGCGATCCTCGAGGATCCAGGCGGCGAGCTGCTTCGAGTCGAGGACGCCGTGCACCGGCGAGAACAGGACCGCCGCCGTCCGGCCGACGAGCTCGTGGCGCCGGACGATGTCACGCGCGAACTCGTAGTCGGCCCGATCCTGGATCACGAACTTGACCTCGTCGTGCGACTGCAGGAGGTCCAGGTTGGGCCAGTGATTCTTCGCGGATTCGCCGCTCGCCGGGCACTTCACGTCGACGATCCGAATCACCTCGGGCGGCACCTGCGCGATGCTGCGATGCCCGCCGGTTTCGACCATCACGGTGTGCCCGCGTTCCAGGAGGTCCCGCATCAGCGGATACACGTCCGCCTGAAGCAGCGGCTCGCCGCCGGTAATCTCGACGTACTCGCATCCGAACGCCGTGACCTGACTGACGACATCATCCACGCTGACCTTGTGCCCCTCATGGAACGCGTATGGCGTATCACACCATGAGCAGCGGAGGTCGCACGCCGTGAGCCGCACGAACACGCACGGGCGTCCGGCGTGGGTCGATTCCCCCTGAATCGAATGGAAAATTTCGTTGATGGTCAGCATTCGGGTCGCTAACCGATTGTACCGGGACCGGGGACCGGGGACCAGGGACCCGGCGCACAAACCCGACGCAGGCCCGGCTGGATTTGGGGGTAACGCGTCCAGCGGACGAGCACCATCCCGCAAGCTAATCTGAAGCTCGAAGAGCCAAGGACTCACCCGGATCCCCGGTCCCCGGTCCCGGTATGATCGCCTCCATGCCCACGGCGATTCTCTACTGGAAGCCGACTTGAACGACCTGCCGTAACGCCAGAAGTTTTCTGGGTCAGCAGGACGTCGGGGTCGAGGAGCGGGACATCAACAAGCAGCCGCCGGATCGCGCCTTTCTCGAGCAGCACGTAGACGAGGAGCGGTTCCTGGATTTCGTGAGCACGCGCAGTCCGGTGTTCAAGCAGCGGCCGCTGCCGAAATCGAAGCGCGAAGCCATCGATCTCATGATGGAGCAGCCGAATCTCATCAAGCGGCCGATTCTGATCAGGAACGGCACGGTGACGTTCGGGTTCGACAAAGCCAAGTACGCCAAGGCGCGATGAGCGAGGTGCGGATCGGCACGTCGGGGTGGAACTATCCCAAGGGTCGCGGGACCTGGAACGGGATCTTCTATCCCAACCAGGTTGGATCGAAGCGGCGCGGCGAGAAGTTCGACGACCTCGCGTTCTACGCCGAGCACTTCGACACCGTCGAAATCAACTCGACCTTCTACCGCGTGCCGCCGGCCGCCATGGCTCGCGGCTGGGTGCAGCGGACGCCGCCGGGTTTCGAGTTCTCGCTCAAGCTGTTTCAGAAGTTCACCCACCCGGCGATGTTCCACAAGGCCACGGGCACCGACCCCTTCGATCTCGGCGCCAAGGATGTCGACGAGTTCCGCACGGCGCTCGAGCCCCTTGCGTCGTCCGGCAAGCTCGGGGCGCTGTTGGCGCAGTTCCCGGCGAGCTTCAAGAACGACGCGGGCTCACGTGACTATCTCGAATGGCTGCTGCGCGCGTTCAAGGACTATCCGATCGCGGTCGAGCTGCGGCATCGCACGTGGAGCGACGACCCGGCGGACACGATGCAGTTGCTCGGGACGTACGGCGCGGCGCTGGCGCAGATCGACGAGCCGAAGTTCCGGACGTCGATCCGGCAGTCGTTCATGCCCAACGTGCCGACGTTCTACTATCTGCGCCTGCACGGCCGCAACGCGGCGCAATGGTGGACGCACCAGAACTCGGAAGACCGCTACAACTACCTGTATTCGGCCGCCGAGTTGTCGCCGTTCGCGGCAGCGGCGCGGGCGGCGTCGCGGGAGGTCAAGAAGGCGTATCTCTACGCCAACAACCATTTCTCCGCAAAGTCGGTGGCCAACGCGGCGATCCTCAAGCACCAGCTCGGGCAAGAGCTGCCGGGCGAGTATCCGGAGGTGTTCGTCGAGACCTATCCGGACCTGAAAGGGCTGGTCAAGCTGCTGCCGCCGCCGCTCATTCCCGCACCGAAGCCCTCTTGAGCACGTCGGCTTTCTGTAGCGCGGCGACGACCTCCATCCCCTTGATCACGTGGCCGAAGACGGCGAACTTGGTGTCGAGCTCCGGAGCGGCGCGCAGGGTGATGTAGAACTGGCTGTCGGCGTCCTTCGCGGACCCGGTGTGAGCCATCCCGACCGCCCCCTTGATGTTCCGGCGCTTCTTGGTGATCTCGGCCACCCCGATCGGCTTGCCGCTGCCGTAGCGCCCCCACCATTCACGCAGCGACATGTCACGGGTCTTGGGGTCGCCGATCTGCACCAGGAAGTTGGGCTCGGCGCGGTGGAACCGCAGGCCGTTGTAGAAGCCCTTCTTCACCAAGTCCAGAATCGCCGCCACGGTCTTCGGCGCGTCTTCCGGATACGTCTCGATCTCGATCACGCCTCGGGCCGTGTCGAGCACGATGACCGGACCCGCGCCGGGCGAGGTCTGGGCCGCGCGCGGTGCGGACGCCGCCATCACCAACGCCGCGGCCAGGGACAGTGTGGTCAGCAGGCAGACACGTTTCATGGCTTCCTCTTCCCAATCTTGAGCACGCCGATCTTCGGGCAACGCGCGGCGACGGCGCAGTCGCCGCACAACGGGTACACGGGCCGGCAGATATTCTGCCCCCACGTGACCAGATACAGATTCACCACCGGCCACCAGCGCCGCGGGACGGCTTGATAGAGTGCCTGTTCGGTCTCCTCAGGGGTTCGCGTCGCGACCCACCTGAGGCGGTTCGAGATCCGGTGGACGTGCGTGTCGACGCAGATGTTGTCGCCGCTCCGGTGCGCCAGGATCAACACCAGATTGGCGGTCTTCCGGCCGACCCCCGGCAGCGTCAACAGCTCCGCCATCGTCGACGGGACGATGCCGCCGAAGCGGGTGAGCAGCTGCGCGCAGGTCTCCTTCAGGTGCACCGCCTTGTGGCGGTAGAACGACACGGGATAGATCAGCGTCTCGATCTCCGCCGGCGTCAGCCGCGCGAGCGTACTCGGCGTCCGGGCGACCTCGAACAGCCGCGCCGAGGCCGCGGCGGTCACCGGATCCCGCGTTTGCGCCGACAGCATCGTCGCAATCAGGACCTCGAAGGCGTTCTCCTGCTCCGCGGCCGCGATCTTCTCGACTGCCGGCTCCTCGAGTCCGGCGATCGCCTTGCCGAGCCGCCGCATCACCCACGTGACATCGCCGCGCGGCACCTTGGGCTGCGGGCCCAGCGTCACAGCGGCGTGAACGCGGGCTGCCCTTCGAGCACCGCGACGGCGTTGCGGACGGCAAGGTCGATCATCGCGGTACGCGTCTCGCGCGTGGCGCTGCCGAGATGCGGCACCAGGACGACGTTCTCGAGCGCGAGCAGCGCTTCGGTGACCTCTGGCTCACGCTCGTAGACGTCGAGCGCCGCGCCGGCAATCAGGCGCTCCTTGAGCGCCCAGGCCAGGCCGGCCTCGTCGACGATCGGACCGCGTGCGGTGTTGATCAGGAACGCCGTCCGCTTCATGCGCGCGAACGACTTGCGGTCGATCAGATGGCGGTTGGCCGGCTTCATCGGCGCGTGGATCGAGATCACGTCCGAACTGACCAGCAGCTCGTCGAGCGACAGCTCGTCGTCCGCGCGCGGCCCGGTGCCGCGGGCGGCGAACCTGACCTGCATCCCGAACGCCGGCGCCTTGGCCGCAACGGCCTCGCCGATCCGGCCGCGCCCGATGATCCCGAGCTGCTTGCCGGCGAGCTCGCTCCCGAGCATGAAGTCGAGCGCCCATCCCTTCCAGGCGCCGCGCCGGATCAGGCGATCTCCCTCGACGAGACGGCGGGTAATCGCGAAGATCAGCCCCCAGGTCAGCTCCGCGACCGCCTCGTTGAGGACGTCGGGGGTGTTGGTGACCACGATGCCGCGCGCCTTCGCCGCCGGGACGTCGATATTGTCGTAGCCGACCGCGATGTTGGACACGACCTTGAGCTGCGGCGCGGCGTCGAGGACCTCCGCGGTGACCTTGTCGGTGACGACGGAGATCAGGCCATCCTTGTCGGCGAGGCGGGCCTTCAGCTCCTCGGCTGGCAACGCGCCGGGCTGGTCATGCACCTCCACGTCACAGCGATGCTCGATCAGCGCGAAGGACGAGGACGGGATACGGCGCGTCAGCAGAACGCGGGGGCGTGCACTAGTTGACGGAGATGGCACCGGCACAGCTCATTGAAAGTTGGGGCGGCGCGTGGCGGCCGCGGGTCAGTGGCCGTGCGACTGGCAGTAGCCGCAGTGATTGCACGGCACGGTCGGCTCGATCAGACACGGACCGCCGGCCTCGGGCAGCGCGTAGCGATGGTGGCTCGCGTGTCGATCGGTGGAACCACCTGGCCGCGACGGGGCGGTCTCGTCGAAGGCCTGCTGGCCGAGCACGCGCGCGACCGATTGCCGCACCAGCGCCCGCAATTCGTCTTCGTGGAGGCTCACAGGTCACCTCGATAGTCGATCTCGTCGACGATCCCGATGATCGCGGCGTCGACCGCGGCGGCCTTCTTGCCAAGCGCGTCGCCGGCCGCCTTGCCCTCGATCACCACCAGGACTGTTTCCCCGATGCCGGCTCCCACCGAGTCTATCGTGAGGAGCGCGGTTCCGCGCGCCTCGCCCGACGGGGTCATCGGCTGGACCAGCAGGAGCTTGGCCCCTTCGAGCTTCCCGTTCTTGCGGGTCGAGACGACGGTGCCGACGACCTTCGCTAGCTGCATGCGGTCCCCGGCCGGCTCACGACAGATCCCAGTGATCGACGATGCCGATGACGGCGGCGTCGGTGGGCGGCTCGGCAGGATAGAACGGGAAGGCGGCCTCGCGGCCGCGGACGAAGAAGACGTTCTCGCCCACACCCGCGCCGACCGAGTCGAGCGCCACCAGCGTCCGGCCGGTCGGCTCACCGGTCGTCGAGAGCGGCTGGAGGATGAGCAAGGTCGTGCCGGTCAGGTTCGCGTCCTTGATCGGCGCGACGACCTCCCCGATGACCCGCGCGAGCTGCATCGGATGTCAGCCCTGCGGGCTCGGGACGGCGATGGTGTCCACGATGCCCACTATGGCGGCGTCGACCGGGCAGTCCTTCAGGCCTGACGCCATGCGTGCCGAGCTGCCGCTGACGATGAGCACGGTCTCGCCGATCCCGGCATCGACCGTGTCGACCGCGACGAGGAAGTTGCCTTCCGGCGTGCCGTGCGGGTCCATGCCGCGCGCGATCAGCAGCTTGTTGCTGACCAGCCGCTCGTCCTTGCGCGTCGCCACGACCGTGCCCACGATCTTCGCCAGGATCATTTGGCCGGCGTGCTCGCCTTTCCGATCGGCAGCGCGTCTTCGAGGTTGGCGTGCGGCCTCGGGATCACGTGGACCGAGACCAGCTCGCCGACCCGGCGGGCGGCAGCCGCCCCGGCGTCGGTCGCGGCCTTGACCGCCGCCACGTCACCCCGGACGATCGCGGTCACGTAGCCGGCGCCGATTTTCTCCCAACCGACCAGCGTCACCTTGGCGGCCTTGACCATCGCGTCGGCCGCTTCGATCATCGCGACCAGCCCTTTGGTCTCGACCATGCCGAGCGCCTCACCCATTCTCGCCTCCTAGAAAGCTACCAGCTGCCAGCTTCGAGCCAAGTTCCGCAATCACAGGCCGCCCTTGTTCCGAGCTGGAAGCCGGAAGCTATTACGTCAAATGCCTGACCGCATCCTCAATCAATGCCGTGAGCTCGCGGTATGTTAGTCGAATTTCCTCGTCCGGGCCGATCGGGCGGTCGGCCGTGGAGCGGCGGACCGCCGCCAGGCGCTCACTGGTGACCAGCTGCCGGCCGGCCACGGCCGGCGCCTCGACGATCTGGCACTCAGCCTGTTCCTGATTCGACGGCTCGGCGCAAATCGGAGCGGGCGACGTGATCCCGTAATGGTCGCGCAGGCCCTGCAGCCGATCCACTTCCTGCTGGGTCAACAGCCGCTCGCCTCCGAGCATCCGCGCGACCAGGCTGATGTGCGCGAAGTGCTCGATCGTCTCCATTTTGTAGTACGCGCCGAAGAGGTCCTTCCCGATCGTCAGCGCCCCGTGATTCGCCAGCAGCATGCCGTCGTGAGCCTTCACGTATTTGCGGACGGCCTCGGGCAGCGCCATGGTCGACGGCGTGGCGTATTCCGCGATCGGAATGCTCCCCAGCGTCGTCACCACTTCCGCCAGGACGGCGCGGGTCAGCGGGATCCCCGCGACCGCGAACCCGGTGGCGGTCGGCGGATGCGCGTGGACCACCGCCTGTGCGTCGGGACGCTGGCGGTACACCTCGAGGTGCATCTGCATCTCGGACGATGGCCCGCGATCACCCGAGAGCTTGCGTCCCTCCAGGTCGGTGATGCACATCATCTCCGGCGTCATGAACCCCTTGCAGACGCTGGTCGGAGTCATGAGCAGCCGGCCGGCATCGAGCCGGACGCTGATGTTGCCGTCGTTGGACGCCGTGTACCCGCGGGCGTAGAGCCTGCGCCCCACTTCGACGATGTCGGCGCGGAGCTGGGCTTCGGACGCGCTCACCGGCGCCTCCACTCCTGACGGCACCGCTCCGAGCAGAAGTAGGCGACCCCCACACCGCTCTGCTCGGTGATTGCCTTGGACGGCGAGACGTAGACCCCGCACACGGGGTCGCGCATCAACTGCACGCTCGGCCGCGATCCTCGCGACGCCACCCCGGCCTCGCCGCTCATCCCCTGCATGACACCCCGCACGAGCATCAGCACGGCGCGCACGATGAAGAGAAGCAGGATGAGCCGAAGGAGCAGCAGCATCGCCTAGTTGGGAGCACCTGGCTGCTTTGCGGCGCCACCGGGCAGGTCGGGGTGGGCGCTGCGGATCCCGTCGAGCGCCTGGCGCGCGGCGCGCGCCTCCGCGGAGCCGGGCGCGACATCCAGCACCTGCTGGAACGCCTTCGCCGCACCTTCGAGATCCTGCTTGCCGAAGGCCCGCACGATCCCGACGTTCAGCAGCGTCTTCGAATGCTTAGGATCGATCGCCAGCGAGTGGTCGAATTGGGCCAGGGCGCGATCCGGCTGGTTCGTGTAGTAGTAGCTGATGCCGAGATCGGTGCTGACGTTGACGTCCTTCGGCGACAATTTGGCCGCCTCCTCGTACCACTTCACCGCGTCGGTGTACCGCTCCGCGTCGAAGTAGAGATTCCCGAGCTGCACCCGACTTTCCGCGTCCTGCGGGTCGCGTTCGGCGGCGCTGCGGAGACTCGCGGCGCGATTCTCATCCAGCGCCGGGGCCGACTGGGCCGGGGCGGCCGCCGCGGTCGTGGCTGGGGGGGCCGCCGCAGGCGTGCTCACTGCCTGCTGGCTGCCGATGATCCATCCGACCAGCAGGCCGAAGAAGACGCCGGTGACGCCAAATATGACTGAATCTTTACGCACGTGTACAGGCCGGAATCAGGGAGGTCAGCCCAGGATCATAGCAGTGTCCGGCGAAACCAGTCCACCAGCGCGCCGGCGAGCGCCGGCTCGCGGTCGAGCATCATCGTGCCGTGCCCGGCGGCCTGCAGATGCATGACCTCGCGCCCCTTCGTTCCCTTCTCCAGGTCCCGCGCCGTCCGCGTCGCATACGCGTCGTCGTCGCTGACCACCATCAGCACCGGCCGGGACCCGATCTTCCGCATCGCCGGGTCGATCCGCAAGCCGCGATACTCGAGCGAGGGCGACAGCAGCGCCACACTGACGACACTCGGATCGTCGCCGGCTGCCATGGCCACGAGATTGGCCCCGAGCGAGGCCCCAAGCATGCCGATACGCCCTGACACGTCGCTGCGAGTGGCGAGGAAGCGGCGCGCCGCCTTGATGTCCGCGACCATCGGCGCGAAGCTCTCGCCGTACGAGCCCTGCGATTCGCCGTGGCCCCGGAGGTCGATCGCCAGCGCCCCGATGCCCTCGCTCGATAACCGGACGGCCAGCGCCTCGAAGTCACGCCGGGAGCGCTGGAGCATGTGCACGAGGATCACCGCCGGCCCGCGCGACGGCGGCTCGTACCACGTCGCCGCGATCGTCACCCCATCGTCAGTGCGGAAGCTCACCCGCTGCGCGGCCAAGGCGACGCGCGGCACGGCGCTCGCGCTCAGCGAGACCAGCGCCAGGATCAGCGCCCGGCGAGTCATGACCAGGACGGCACCGGCAGCGCGATCATGCGCCCAGTGCGACCAGGTATTCGCGGACTGCCCGATCGAGCCCGACGAACAGCGCCCGGCTGACCAGGGCGTGGCCGATCGAGACTTCATCGAGATGCGGCAGCGTGCGGAAGAGCGGGAGATTCGTGAGATCGAGATCGTGGCCGGCGTTTATGCCGAGTCCGAGCTCGTGCGCCAACAACGCCACGTCCGCATATCGCTGGAAGCTTGCTTGGCCTGATTCGGGGCTCGCCGCGAACGCGCGGGCGAACGGCTCGGTGTACAGCTCGATACGATTCGCCCCCATCGAGGCGGCCCACCGCGCCGCGTCGGCGGCCGGATCGATGAACAGGCTTACGCGAATCCCGTCGTCCTGCAGACGGCGCACGGTCGCCTGAATCTCGGCCGCCGGCGTCTCGGGCGGCCAACCTGCCTGGCTGGTGATCTCGCCCGGTTTGACCGGCACGAGCGTGACCTGGTCCGGCTTGACCTCGTGAATCAGCTCGAGCAGGTCGGGGCGCGGATCCCCTTCGATGTTGTATTCGACAGTACCGCCCAGCGCCCGGAGCGCGGCGGCGATGGCGCGCACATCCTCCGTCGTGATGTGCCGGGCATCGGCGCGCGGATGGACCGTAATGCCCGGGGCGCCGGCGGCGACACAGGCCGTCACCGCGTCGACGACGCTGGGCACGGTGCCGCCCCGGGAGTTGCGAATCGTCGCGACCTTGTTGACATTGACGCTCAGCCGCGGCGTGCGTGACCGCGTCATCCCAGTTGATCCTTCACGACGGCGACGATCTCTGAGGCCCAGGCATGGATCTCCGACTGATCTTTTCCTTCGAGCATGACCCGCAGCAACGGCTCGGTCCCTGAATAACGAACCAGCAGACGCCCCTGCCCGGCGAGCCGATCCTCGACGCGCGCCATGGCCGCCTTGATTTCCGGGACCTCGTGCAGATCGGTGCGCTGCCGGACACGCACGTTGAGCAGGACCTGCGGATAGGTCACGAGCTCGCCGGCGAGGTCGGCGAGCTCACGGCCGGTCTCGGCCATCACTCGCAGCACGTTCAGCGCCGTCGCGATCCCGTCGCCGGTGAAGAGATGCTCGGAGAAGATGATGTGCCCCGATTGCTCGCCGCCGATGGACAGCTGGCGGCGCACCATCTCCTCCATCACGTACTTGTCGCCGACGGGCGTGCGGATCATCTCGATGCCGCTGTCGCGGAACGCAATCTCCAGTCCGATGTTGCTCATGACGGTCGCGACGACGGCGTTACCCGCCAGCCGGCCGGTGGCCTGCATGCGCCGGCTGCACATCAGCAGGACGGCGTCGCCGTCGACGATCGCGCCATTCGCATCGACGAAGATCGCGCGATCGCCGTCGCCGTCGAAGGCGATCCCCATCCGTGCCTTGGACTCGCGCACCCGGCGCGCCAGCGGTTCGGGATGCGTGGATCCGCAATCGAGGTTGATGTTGCGTCCGTCAGGCTCGTTGCCGAGCAGGTCGACCTGAAAACCGAGGTCCCGAAAGAGACGCGGCGCCACAGGGGTCGTCGCGCCGTTGGCGGTATCGACCACGAGATGAAACGGCCCGAGGCGTTCCGGGTCGGGCAGGCACAGCCGCGCATGCGCGAGGTACGCGTCGGCGATGTCGACCTGGGTGATCGGGGCATCCGCCGAGTCCGGTACGTCCCAGCCATCCGCTGCGACGATCGCCTCGACCTCGCGCTCCAGCGCCGGCGTGAACTTCTCGCCGCGGCCGGAGAACACTTTGATGCCGTTGTCGTGAAACGGATTGTGGGAGGCGGAGATGACGATGCCGACGTCGAAGCCCATCTCGCGCGTCACATAGGCGATCGCCGGCGTCGGCACGACCCCGGCGCTGCTGATGTCCGCGCCGACCGAGCCGGCGCCGCGGGCCAGCTCGCGCTCGATCCAGTCACCGGATTCGCGGGTGTCGCGGCCGATGATGATTCTGAGCGGCCGATCGACCGCCTGCATCGCGCGAACCAGCGCCGCCCCCAGGCGTGCCACCGTCTTCGGGTCGAGAGGATAGTCGCCCGCGCGACCGCGGACGCCATCAGTACCGAACAGCTGCGGCATGGATATCGGGACTCTGATGCGCGAACCGCGTCGCGGGCGCTGCTTACCGGATCGTCACCCGGACGACGCCGGGCGTGATCGTGTCGAGACCAAAATGCTCGGCTGGATCAACCTGAACGCGGAGATTGTACCGGCCGGTGCCGAGCCCGGCAAGGTCCACGAAGGCCTCGATCCCGTCCGCGTTCAGCGCGTCGAGCGCCTCCTTCCGGCCCCGGACGGTGACCTTGGCGACCGAGGGCACGACCTGCGCCTGCAAGCCCGCACGCAGGTTCCGGAACCGCACAGGCACGCCGGTCAGCTCCCGCTCCACCGGCGCGGGCAGCACTTCGACGATGACGGTGGCCCGTGTCGGCGTGTCGAGCCGGACCGCGGCATCGGCAACCCCGACCGTGACGACGTCCCGAACGCGCTCGCGGCTGCCGGCAATGCTCACCGGCTCGGTTGTTGCGTCGGCAAGCTGGCGGACCCGGCTCTCCGGACCAATGACCTTGACCGTGGCCGGCTCGGCGGTCTGCCGCCCCACGACGAATCCTGGCGCCGGATCCCCATGGATGACCGGTTTCACCGGCACGACCCGGGTTGCCGACTGCTCCAGTTCGAGAGACACGGTGGACGGCAGGACCTGCGCCACCTGCACGCCGAAAGGCGCCCGCACCTCATCGTTGCGCAGGTGGAACAGGCGTGAGCCGGGTCGCCCGGTCGTGAGATCGAGCACCGCGATGATCTCGCCTGGATCGAGCCGGCCGAGCACCGCCGACGAGCCCCGCAGGCGCACCTCCACCGTCGAAGGGGGATCGCCGGTGATCTCCAACTGCGAGGGCATGTTCCTGAACTCGAGCGGCACCCGCATGCTGCGCTCGACGGTGTGCTCGCCCGCAACGGTGAGCCAGAGCAGGGTCGCCAGGGCGATGGCGAGAATCTTGAGGCCGAGATGCCGAAAGGGGTGGTACGCCATTGACTAGACGTCGTACGCCGGTCCCGTCGGGCGCCCGGTCCGGCGCTGCATGATCAGCGTCCGCAGCCGGTCCCGCAATTCGTCCGCGCTCAGCCCGCGCTCGATCGCACCGTCCAGCGCCAGGGCAATCTGTCCCGTCTCTTCGGACACCACGATCGCCGCCGCGTCGCTCTCCTCGGTCAAGCCGATCGCGGCGCGGTGCCGCGTCCCGAGCTCGCGGCTCACCCTCGGGTTCACCGTCAACGGCAGAAAGCACGCGGCCGCCGCCACCCGGCCCTCCTGGAGGATCACGGCGCCATCGTGCAGCGGCGAGCCCGGCTGGAAGATGGTGACGAGCAGGTCGTAGGTCAGCTCGGCGTCGAGCGGGATGCCGCTCTCGATGTAATTGCGCAGGCCGATCTCGCGCTCGATCGCCACGATCGCGCCGGTCCGCTGCGCCGCCAGCATCGTCGCCGCGACGACAACCTCCTCGATCGTCTCGCCGGCCGCCTCCTGGCGGTTGAAGTAGCGGAAGAACGGGGCCTGCCCGAAATGCGCCAGCGCGCGGCGGATGTCCGACTGGAAGATGACGATCGCCGCGAAGGCGACGTAGACGAGCATGTTGCGGATCATCCAGTTCAGCGTCTGAAGCGGCGCCAGCCGGGACAGATAGAAGAGGAGAATGATCAGCAGCGAGCCCACCGCCATCTGGACCGCCCGTGTCCCTCTGATGAGTTTGAGGAACTCATAAATCAGGACCGAAACGATCGCGATGTCCAACAGATCCCACCAGCCCAGTGCCGGCCGCTGGAACAGACTGGTGAGGTAATCGGGCATTAACTCGCTAATCCCCGTGCTGCGGCGAGAGCTGGCACACGTGGCGGGCCGAGCACCGGCTGGACCAGGCCAGAGCTGAACATAGGGGCATCCGTCAACGAGCGGCCCGTGGGATGAGCCCCCGGGACGGGCTGTAGAACTCGCCGATCGAGGTGATTAGCTTATCAGCGATCCGGCTCCCGCTTTTCAGCGTGGCGGCTTGACGCTCCGATCGACCCGGCAGCCAGGATCCGGTCGGCGACCCGGGCGACATCGGCCATCTCGCGCACGCCGTGGACGCGGACGATGTGGGCGCCGAAGAGGATGCTGGCGGTAACAGCGGCAGCGGTGCCCCACTCACGGTTCGCGGGCGGGCGAGGTCCGAGCGCGGCGTTGAGGAACGACTTGCGCGACGGTCCGGACAGAATCGGCCGATCGAGGGCCGCGAAGCGCTCGAGCTCGGCGAGCGCGGTGTAGGTGTGGCGGGCGTGCTTGGCGAACCCGAACCCGGGATCGATCACGATGGACTCGCGGCGGACGCCTGCGTCGATCGCCACCGCCATCGTGTCGCGCAGCTCCTCGCTGATTTCGGCCGTCACCGACGTATACGCCGCCTCGCGGTACATCTCGCGCGACCTGCCCCGGTTGTGCATCACGATGAGCCCGGCGCCACTCTCGGCCACGGTCGCCGCCAAGCCCCGATCGTAGGCCAGGGCGCTGACGTCGTTGACGATCGACGCGCCTCGCGCTACCGCTTCGCGGGCCACCACGGCCTTGTAGGTGTCGATCGAGACCAGCGCCTGAGCGGCCACAAGCCCTTCGATGACGGGCAGCACCCGGCGGAGCTCCTCGGCCTCCGGCACCATCTCGGCCCCGGGCCGGCTCGACTCGCCGCCGACATCGATGATGTCCGCGCCCTCAGCGATCATCTCGAGGCCACGGGCGATTGCCGCTGCGGGGTCGGCGAGAACGCCGTCGTCCGCGAAGGAGTCCGGCGTGACGTTCAGGATCCCCATGACCAGCGTGCGCTCGCCCAGCATCAGGGGCGCACGCCCCGGTAGCGGAAGGCTGTAGCGCTGGCGTGGGAGCATCATGGGCGATCCGTGCGTGTACAAGACGAGGGCGGGGCTGAACGCCCCGCCCTTTGATTGCATCGCAGCCGGTGACGCCGGCTGGCTACTCTTGCGGCAGCGGCTTGTTGAGCGGCGGCAGCGGCGGCACCATCGACGGCCGTTCCTTCTGCGCCCGCTTCGACCCGTCGTCCGGCGCGCCGGGCGCGACGACGGGTTTGAACTCCTCGAGCGCCTTGCCGTCGGCGATGTTGCGCACCTGCTCGGCGTCGAGCACTTCTCGGATGAGCAGCTCTTCGGCGATCTTCTCGAGGGCCGCGCGGTGCGTCTCGAGGATCGTCCGCGCCTTCTCGTAGTTGGTGGTGATGATCCGCTTGATCTCCTGATCGATGCGGATGGCGGTGTCCTCGCTGTAGTCCTTGTGCTGCGCGATCTCGCGTCCGAGGAAGATCTGCTCTTCCTTCTTGCCGAAGGTCAGCGGGCCGAGGGTGTCGCTCATGCCCCACTCGCACGTCATCTTGCGGGCGAGCTCGGTCGAGCGCTCGAGGTCGTTGCCGGCCCCGGTCGTCATCCCCTTGGTCGTGATCTCCTCGGCGATGCGGCCACCCAGGAGGATCGCGATCTGATCGTTCAGGTAATCGCGCGAGTAGTTGTGCTTGTCGTCGACCGGCAGCTGCATCGTCACGCCGAGCGCCATGCCGCGCGGGATGATCGTGACCTTGTGGACCGGATCCGCATGCGGCAGCAGCACGGCCAGCAGCGCGTGACCGGCTTCGTGAACCGCGGTGACCTTCTTCTCCTCGTCGTTGATGATCATCGAACGACGCTCCGAGCCCATGAGGACCTTGTCCTTGGCGAACTCGAAGTCGAGCATGCGGACGACCTTCTGGTTGTAGCGCGCGGCGTTGAGGGCCGCTTCGTTGACCAGGTTGGCGAGGTCGGCGCCGGAGAAGCCGGACGTACCGCGGGCCAGGACGTGAATGTTCACGTCGTCGCCGAGCGGAATCTTCTTGGTGTGGACGGCGAGGATCCCCTCGCGGCCCTTCACGTCAGGACGGTTGACGACAATGCGCCGGTCGAAGCGGCCCGGGCGGAGCAGCGCCGGATCGAGCACGTCCGGACGGTTCGTGGCCGCGACCAGGATGACGCCCTCGTTGGACTCGAAGCCGTCCATCTCGACCAGGAGCTGGTTCAGCGTCTGCTCGCGTTCGTCGTGACCGCCGCCGAGGCCGGCGCCGCGATGGCGGCCGACGGCGTCGATCTCGTCGATGAACACGATGCAGGGGGCGTTCTTCTTGCCCTGTTCGAACAGGTCGCGGACGCGTGACGCGCCGACGCCGACGAACATCTCGACGAAGTCCGAGCCGCTGATCGAGAAGAACGGAACGTTGGCTTCGCCCGCGACGGCGCGCGCCAGCAGCGTCTTACCGGTTCCGGGAGGGCCCATCAGCAGGACGCCTTTGGGGATCCGCCCGCCCAGCTTCTGGAATTTCTGCGGCTCCTTCAGGAACTCGATGATCTCCTGGAGCTCTTCCTTGGCTTCGTCGACTCCCGAGACATCCTTGAAGGTGACCTTCTTCTGCGAGCTCGAGGAGAGCTTCGCGCGGCTCTTGCCGAACGAGAGGGCCTTGTTCCCCCCGCTCTGCATCTGCCGCATGATGAAGATCCAGAAGCCGATCATGAGCAGGATTGGCGCCCAGGAGTACAGCAGCGCCGTCCACGGGCTGGCCGACTCGGCCCTCGCCTCGATGACGATGCCCTTTTCGGCCAGCTTGTTGGCAAGCCCTTCGTACTGCGTCGGCGCGTACGAGCGGAATTTGCTCGACCCGTCGCCGAGGTTGCCGTCCTTGTACGTGCCGGTGATTTCGTTGCCGGTGATCACGACACTGGCGACGTCACCGACTTCGACTTTCTGCAGGAACTGGGAAAACGGAATGGGCGACGGGTTCGGTCGAAGCCCCGTCGAAAATTGCCAGATCAGGACCCCCACGACCACGAGGACCATCCAGAACAACAGGCTCTTGAGGGTCGAATTCAACCTAGGCCTCCTAACCGCCTTGCTTTCAAGAGTAACACGCCTTGTGAAGGCTCCGTGACCCCAAAATCCTCGGTCACGGCCGCTCCAACGACCCACAGGATGCGATCATCCCGGTCGACGACGAGCGGCACCATATCCCGCTGCTGGCGTGCGATTTTGCCGTCGACGAACAGGTCTTGCAGCTTCTTCCGCCGGCCGCTCATCCCTTTGGGACGAAGCCGGTCACCGGGCTGCCTGGACCTGACACTGAGCGGGAGCACCACCCCGGCCGGGCTCACGGCCACGGTCAGGCTTTCACGTTGCGTTCCCGCCTGCTGGCCTGTCGCCATCTCGGCTGACACGGCCCAGCCCTGCGACTCGAGCAGGACCTCTCCTGGTATAGACAGCGGAAAACGGAAAGAGTTCGCGAAGGGGGCCGCGAACATCTTCCGAAGCACGATCCGCTCGCCGATCCGCCGTGCCTGCTGCCCCGGCAGGCTCACGGCCCCGCGTTCGTTCCCCTGCGCCAGTACCAGGAGGCGCTCCACTTGGTCGAACCCGAGATAGCGATCCGGTGCGAGCCGGCCCAGCGCCATCCGGGCGACCCGTGACGCCACCGCCGGATGCAGGGACCTGAGCGCCGCGGCATCAATCTCGGCGCCGTCCCTGGTTGGTAAGACGACAGAACCGGCAACTTCGATTGCTTCCGCCTCCAGCCGGTCCTCGTCCTGGCGGGCGATCGACGCCTCCCGCGCCAGCACGTTGACGATCCCGGCCGAGAACTCGCGTTCGAGCACCGGCAGGAGATGGTGCCGCACGCGGTTCCGGGTGAACGCGGGATCGAGGTTCGACTCGTCGTCTCGGAAGGGCAGCTGTCTCGTGTCGAGATAGGCCCGCAGCTCGTGGCGACGAATATCGATCACGGGCCGGCAGATGCGGCCGCGCTGGGGCCGAATCCCGGCCAGCCCACGCGGCCCGGCGCCGCGCAGCAACTGGAGAAGAAACGTCTCGGCCTGGTCGTCGCGGGTATGTCCCGTCGCGATGGCGTCCGCGCCGATCTCGGTCGCGACTCGCTCGAACCAGGCATACCGAGCCCGCCGTCCGGCATCTTCAACCGACGTCCGCCACTGACCCGCCAGTTCACGGACGCCGACCTGCTCGACGTGGATGGGGATCTGGGCATCCATCGCAAGGCTGCGGCAGAACGCCTCGTCGTCTGCGGCTGCCGCCCGGAGGCCGTGGTTCAGATGCGCAACACCCGCGAGCTCGAGCTCGTCCGCATCCTGCAACTCGCGCAGGAGGTGCAGGAGCGCCGTCGAATCCGGTCCGCCGGACAGGGCCACCAGCACGCGTCCGCCCCGCGGCCACAGGCCGTATGTGCGCACGCTCGCACGGACGCGATCGGCGAGAACCATGTCGAGGGGAGAAATGGTGGCGGTGCAGGGACTTGAACCCCGGACCCTGCGGATATGAGCCGCATGCTCTAACCAGCTGAGCTACACCGCCAGAATCTTCGATGTTAACACGGTCTTTTACTGCATTCCGAGGTTCTATGGGTTCGGAGGTTCGACAGTTCGACAGGTGCGCGTTCTACGGTTCGACAGGTTCCAAGGTTCGAAGGGTTCGAGGGTTCGAGGGTTCGATAGGCTCGAAGTTCGAAAGGTTCGGCAGGCTCGAGAATGCGATCCATGTGCGGCAGTTCAACCGGTCGAAGGCCGGTGCGACGGTCGGGGGTTTATCGGTGCAACCCGGAGCACAGAACCCGCGAACCGCTTGAACCTATCGAACCAGCACCTGTCGAACCCGTTCGAACCTGTCGAACGCTAGAACCGACGGCGCGCTTACGCGCTTACGTCTCGATCAGCGCGGCGGCCAAGAGCGGAATCATGATCTCGTGATGGCCGACCAAGGTGTAGCCCTTGCCGATCCCGGCGGTGGGACGATTCACGACGTTGGTCTGAGGGCGGTAGTGGCGGATGAAATCGAGGCTGACGGTGGTCAGACCGTCGAGCGGGATCCCGCGGTTGCGCGCCAGCGCCACCGCTTTCAGGAACACCTCGGGCAGCACGACGGCGGAGCCGCAGTTGAGATACACGCCGCCCCGCAGCCGCGCCACGCTGGAGACGAAGTAGCGGAAGTCGCGCAGGCTTCCTTCACCCAGCGCCGCGCCGGACGCGTCGGGATGCATGTGGATGATGTCCGTACCGATCGCGATGTGAACGGTCACCGGCACTCCGAGGCGGGCCGCGGATGCGACGACGCTGACCGATGCGTGTGGCGGCTGCATCGCAATGAGACGATCCCCGACCGCCTGGCCAATGCCCTTCCCCGCCGCGACGCCCTCGTTGATCGCCGCGTTCAGCAGGCGTCCCGACTCCTCGGCCATCCCGAACCGGCCGGGGCCGAGCGCCGCGTCGACGTCTTCCGAGGTCGCGCCGCTGAGGGCGACCTCGAAATCGTGGATGATCCCGGCGCCGTTCAGCGCGATCGCCGAGATGAATCCACGCTCCATCAGATCGACGAGGATCGGCGACAGCCCCGTCTTGATTACATGCGCGCCGAGGCCCCACACGACTCCTCGCCCGTTGTCACGCGCCGCACGGATGGCGGTGACCACCGCGCGGAAGTCCGATCCCGCCAGCAGCCCGGGCAGGGACGCCATCAGGCCGGCAACGCCCGATCCCGGCTGATAGGGCATCGCGAAGTCGGCGACCCGCGCCTTGCTGTCGCGCGAGGCCAGCGGATAGGTCGCAATCCCGGACAGGTCGAAGAGCTCGTAGGGAAAAGGCACGCGACAGGATAGATCGGGGAGGACGTGGGGCGTCGGCGGTCGGGCATCGGCGGTCGGCGGTCGGTGTTGGCGCTGCGCGCTCGGCGCTCGCCGCTGGCACTGAGCGCGTGCGTGAGCCGGATGCCGTCACCAAACCCTGAACCAGCTGACAGCAATGCCCGATCGCCGAGCCGCGACCGCCGACCGCCGATGCCCGACCGCCGACCGCCGAAAGCTACCACTCAGAGAATCAGCATCGCGTCGCCGTAGCTGTAGAACCGGTACCGCTCGCGCACCGCTTCCTCGTACGCGGCGAGGACGCGCTCGCGGCCGGCGAACGCGCAGACCAGCATCAGCAGCGACGACCCGGGCAGATGGAAGTTCGTGAGCAGACCATCGATCACCTGGAACCGGAACCCCGGGTGGATGAAGATGTCGGCCTGCGCTCGACCCGCACGAATCACCCCGTCACCACGGCGCGCCGCGTCCTCGAGCGCGCGCGTCGTCGTCGTCCCGACCGCGATCACGCGGCGACGCTCGGCACGGGCGATGGCAATCACGGCGGCTGTCTCCTCGGTGATCTCGTACGGCTCGGGATCGACGACGTGCTGCTCGACGAGGTCGGTGCGAATGGGTTTGAAGGTGCCGTAGCCGACGTGCAGCGTGACCGCGGCGCGGATCACGCCGCGGTCCGCAATCGCCTCGAGGAGCTCCGGCGTGAAATGCAGCCCCGCGGTCGGCGCCGCGACGGATCCGCGATCTCGCGCGTAGACCGTCTGATAGCGTTCACGATCGGCGGTCTCGTCGCCGCGGTGAATGTACGGCGGCAAGGGCACGTGGCCGATCGCGTCCACCAGGTCATCGAGCGTCTGGCCGTGCGTCGGGGGTCAGCCGCACGATTCTTCGCCCGAAGAACCGCCGTTCGAGAATCTCGCCGTCGATTCCACCAGCCGGCCCGTCGAAGCGCACCTGCGCGCCCGGCTTCAACTTCTGACCGGGATGGACGAGCGCCTCGAAGCGGGCCGAGCCATCGGGCGCCCGGTCGATCGGCGCCCCGAGCAGGAGGCATTCGACAGCACCGCCGCTCGGCACGCGGCGCCCGAGCAGACGCGCCGCGAACACGCGCGTGTCGTTGACCACCAGGACGTCGCCGGCCCGCAGCATCCCGGGAAGGTCGCCGATCTGCCCATGGAGAACCGCGCCCGTCTCGCGGCTCAAGTTCAGGAGCCGGGACGTCCCGCGCGGCACCGCCGTTTGCGCGATCAGCTCATCCGGCAGCTGAAAAGAAAATTCATCGACCCGCATCGAGTCGTCTATCTTCCTTGTTCTTGAGGGTCGGCGAAACTGCGGGCGATGAACCGAACGCGGCCCGTCGACGCCCGGCCGGCCGCGGAATCAGCGATCGCGTGGCCGGTTCTCACAGAGGCGCTCGCGTGTCCGAGCTCGACCGCAGACGCGTCGTTCCACGAGCGTGGCCTCGTCAGCCGCCGCTCATCCGGGAGGATTCATGGGCTGTTTCATTCGCCGTCTCACCTACGCGACTCTCGTCCTGCTCGCCGGCGCCCCGCTCGTCTCGGCGCAGGACATCGTCACCGTATCAGGCACGGTGACGACGCGCGCGGACGGCCTGTCGGTGCCGGGTGCCCAGGTGTCGGTGGTCGGCAGCACGGAAAGCGCGATCACTGACGCGAACGGCCAATACTCGTTGGCCGTACCGCGGTCGCTGGTCCGCGGCGATCGGCTCCAGGTGAAGGTGGAGGCACTCGGGCTCCCAGCCAAGATCACCGAGGTCGTCGTCTCGGGTCCCACGGTGACGCTCGACGTGGCGCTCAGCCTCGGCTTCACGGAACAGGTGACGGTCGGGTCCCGCGCCGCCGGCGCGGCGGCCGAGAAGGCGGTGCCGGTAGATGTGCTCAGCAACGAGGAGATCGTCTCGTCGGGTTACACCGAGACCGCCCAGGTGATTCAGTCGCTGGCGCCGTCCTTCAACTTCCCGCGCCCGACGATCACTGACGGAACCGACACGGTGCGCCCGGCCACGTTGCGCGGCCTCGGCCCGGACCAGGTGCTGGTGCTCATCAACGGCAAGCGCCGCCACCAGAGCGCGCTGGTCCACCTCAATGGCAGCATCGGCCGCGGCTCGACCGGCGTCGACCTCAACGCGATCCCGGTCTCGGCGATCGATCACATCGAGGTGCTGCGCGACGGCGCCGCGGCGCAGTACGGCTCCGACGCGATCGCCGGCGTGATCAACATCGTGCTGAAGGGTGGGACGGCGCGCCCGAACATCACGTCCCGCTTCGGGATGTCGGCGGGATCGTTCGCCGGCAACAGCTGCACCCCGGACGGCCTGAAGTGCACGGTTGGCGACGACATCGACTTCGCCGACGGCGGGCTGTTCGATCTCGGCGGCTCGTGGGGCGCAGCGCTGGGCAAGGGCAGCCTGACCGTCGCCGCGGAGTACCGGCACCACAACCGCACCAACCGGGCCTCCTTCGATCCGCGCGATCAGATCGTCGCCGGCGACGCCGGCAACAACGTCGTGCCCGAGCCGAATCACCGCTGGGGTGACCCGGACACCCGCGACGTCATGACCTTCGTGAACAGCAGCGTGCCGCTCAACACGGGCCAGACCCGGTTCCTGTATGGCTTCGGCGGCTACAGCCGCCGCACCGCCAACAGCGCCGGGTTCTTCCGCCGCGCTCTCGATGCCCGCAACTGGCCGCAGATTTATCCGCTCGGCTTCCTCCCGGTGATCGAGCCGACGGTGGTCGACGCCTCGGGCACGATGGGCGTGCGCGGCGTGTGGAGCGGATGGAACTACGATGGCAGCGGCCAGTACGGCCACAACAGCTTCGCCTTCACGATCGGCGACACGCTCAACGTGTCGCTCGGTCCCACCCTCCCACCCAACAAGACCGAGTTCGACGCCGGCACGCTGCAGCTGAATCAGTTCGTCGGCAACGTCGATATCAGCCGTCCGTTCAAACTCGATGCGCTGGCAGGCCCGATCAACGTCGCGTTCGGCGCGGAGTACCGCCACGAGAACTATCAGATCGCGGCCGGTGAGCCGGATTCCTACGGGGACGGCGGGATCGCCAACCAGTTCGGCGGCCGGGCGGCCATCGGCGCGCAGGTCTTCCCGGGCTTCCGCCCCTCCAACGAGGTCGATGAATCGCGCAACAGCGTGGCCGGCTACGTCGACGTCGAGGGAGACGTCATCCGGTGGCTGCGCATCGGGCTCGCCGGGCGGACCGAACACTACAGCGACTTCGGCGGCACCGTCGACGGCAAGCTGACCGCGCGTCTGCAGTTCGATCCGCGCATCATCTTCCGCGGCTCGATCAGCACCGGCTTCCGGGCGCCGTCACTCGCCCAGTCGTTCTTCTCGTCGACGGCGACCAACTTCGTGAACCTCGGGCAGGGGCTCGTGCCGGTCGAGTCGCTGACGCTGCCGGTCGCTTCTCCCGCGGCGCAGGTGCTCGGCGCGGCCCCGCTCAAGCCGGAAAACTCGTTCCACACCGGCGCCGGCGTGGTCGTCACGCCGCTTCCGGCGCTGGACATCACCGTCGACTTCTATCGCATCGCGATCGACGATCGCATCGTCCTCTCCGGCAACTTCAACTCTCCGGCGATTGCCATCCTGCTCGCTCCGTTCGGCGCCAACAGCGCGCGGTTCTTCACCAACGCGATCGACACGCGTGACACAGCGGCGTGGACGTGACCGCCAACTACCGGATCGCGCTCGACACCGCCGGGGACGTCCGTCTCCGCGCCGGCTACAACAACACGCGGTCGAGGATCGTCGGCTCCATCGCCACCCCGCCGCAGCTGGCCGGATTCGAATCGGTGCTGTTCGACCGCATCGAGCAGCGGCGCATCGAGTGCGGCCAGCCTCAGGACAGCGTGCGGCTCGGCGGCGACTGGCGCCGGCGGCGGTTGGGCCTCAACGTCGACCTGGCGCGCTACGGCCACTACTGCAGCTTTACGCTGAATCCTGCGGACGATCAGGAGTACGGCGCCAAGTGGCTCACCGACCTCGAAGCGTCGTATCGCACCGGCGCCTACACGCTGGCGGCCGGCGTGCAGAACCTGTTCGACGTCTTCCCGGACCGCAACACGACCGTCAACTCGTTCAACGGCATCCAGACGTTCCCCAGCCACTCGCCGTTCGGCATGAACGGCCGGTCACTGTATGGGCGCGTGGGGGTCACGTTCTGAGGGACGCTCGGCTTCGCTGGGCGTCCGCACTCGGCACAGGGACTGGGGACTGGGGACCGGGGACTCGGCGCCTCATTCCAATTGCCGGGTGGAACCTCGAACACTCCACCCTGAACCTTGAACGCTGCTCGTTGAACCCTGAACCACCCGGGTCCCGAGTCCCGAGTCCCGAGTCCCGAGTCAGACCAACTTGAACCGCAGCAGGAGCCACACCAGCAGCACGATCGGGACGAGGGCGACCGCCGCCACGACGGCGAGGCACAGCGCGACGAACACGTAGTCGGCCGTCCGCGGCGGCGTGCCAGGGTGCGCGTGACGCTCGAGCAACGCCAGGTTCCGCAGGTTGGCCTTCCACGCGACGTCGGCAATGTCCCCGAGCAGCGGCACGAGGCCGATGCCCATGTCGAGCGCGGCGTTCAGGACCATTCGCGCCTGGACAACGGCCGGCACGCGCAGGCGAAGCCCCTCGATCAGAATGAGCGCGGTGTAGACCGGCGAGGCGAGGTCGCCGATGCCGGGGATCAGACCGACGATCGCGTCGAGCCCGAAGCGGACCGAGGTCCCGGGCACGCGGAACAGACTGTCGAGCACGACCGCCCACCGGCGCAGCGACTCGAGGCGCATCGTGCGGACTGTAGCAGAGGACTTCGAGCGGATCGGAACGGTCAGGAGGGGATCGCTCCCCTCCCGGCCTGACGCTGGACTCGCGGGCCGTTCGAAAGGTCGGCCCAACGGCTCGCTCACCATCGTGCTAGTGCGCAGTGACGGCGCGCTCCATCGATCGAACGCGGTCGTGCGCTTCGCGCACCTTGACCGCCTGACGCGAGATGATCGCACTGACGGACGGCGGCAGGGCGGTCTTGATCGCCTCGGCGTAGGCATTCTTGGCGATGTCTTCACCGCGCTCCGCCTCGGCGATGATGCTCGCGTCGTTCTTGCCGGTCACGACGGACTTGATGTTGATCCAGCCGCGGTGCACCGAGCCCGACATGCTGCCCGCCTGCTCGGGATCGCCGCCCAGCGTGCGCACTTCAGCTTGGAGCTCCTGGGCCATCTGCGCCCGCTCACGCGAATACTGCTGGAACACAGCCTTGGCCTGCGGATCAGTCAAGCCCTCGGCGGCAGTACGGAATCCCTCTTCGCCGTCCTTGAGCGTTTCGATCAGCGAGTTGAGCGTCGAAATCACCTTGGTGTTGTCCATTCGTTGTACTCTCCTTCTCCTTCTTTGGTCTGTCCAAAGCGAGAGCAAAGGCCGGGCCACGGAGCTTCCGATTGCCACGAACCAGCTGAACGTGGTACTCAATCCTGCTTGAGCCGCTTCACGATCTCGTCACCGGATCCCGCCTGAGCCCCGATTCGTGCCCAAGAGCAGCCTGAGAGTCTGGCCTGGTACGCCGTACCCGCTCGGCGCCACGTGGGATGGTGTCGGCGTGAACTTCGCGCTGTTCTCCGAGCACGCCACGCGCGTCGAGCTCTGCCTGTTCGATTCACGTGACGCGGAGGTAGAGAGCCTCACGATCTCGCTGCCCGAGCAGACCGACATGGTCTGGCACGGATATCTGCCCGACATCCATCCGGGCCAGCTCTATGCCTATCGCGTCCACGGACCGTATCGGCCGGAATCCGGGCACCGGTTCAATCCCAACAAGCTGCTCATGGACCCCTACGCCAAGGTCGTCGGCCGGCCGGGCACCTGGCACGAGTCGCTCTTCGGGTTCCGTTTCGATGAGGACGATGCCACGTTCGACGAGCGCGACAGCGCCCCGTACGCGCCGCTCGCCGCGGTGGTGGACGACGCGTTCACGTGGGGTGACGACCGGCCGCTCCGCACGCCGTGGCACAAGACGCTCATATACGAACTGCACGTCAAAGGCTTCACCCAGCTCAATCCGCGCGTCCCCGAAAGCCTGCGCGGCACGTACCTCGGGCCTCGGCTCCGAAGCGGCCATCCGCCATCTCACGTCGCTGGGCGTCACGGCCGTGGAGCTGATGCCGGTCCATCACCATCAGGATGAATGGCATCTCATCAAGCGCGGCCTGACGAACTACTGGGGCTACAACACGCTGTCCTACTTCGCCCCCGACGTCCGCTACGCCGCCTCATCGTCGCCGGTCGACGTGGTCCGCGAATTCAAGATGATGGTGCGGGCGCTGCACGCGGCCAAGCTCGAGGTGATCCTCGACGTGGTCTATAACCACACCGCCGAGGGCAACCACCGCGGCCCGACGCTGTCGCTCCGCGGCATCGACAACGCGAGCTACTACCGGTTGCAACCGCAGAACTCCCGCCTGTATCAGGACTTCACTGGCTGCGGCAACACGCTGAACATGCGCAGCCCGCGCGTACTGCAGCTGATCATGGACAGCCTCCGGTATTGGGTGCTGGAGATGCACGTCGACGGGTTCCGCTTCGATCTCGCGAGTGCACTGGCTCGTGAGTTGCATGAAGTGGACAAGTTGGGAGCGTTCTTCGACATCATTCATCAGGATCCGGTCCTGTCGCAGGTGAAGCTGATCGCCGAACCGTGGGACCTCGGCGAAGGCGGCTATCAGGTCGGCAACTTTCCCACCAAATGGACGGAGTGGAACGGCAAGTACCGCGACGCGGTCCGCCGCTTCTGGCGCGGCGATCTCGGCGGTGCGTCCGAGCTTGCGACGCGTCTCGCCGGCAGCAGCGATCTCTACGAACAGAGTGGCCGCCGCCCGTACGCCAGCATCAACTTCGTCACCGCGCACGACGGCTTCACGCTCGCGGATCTCGTCTCGTACGAGCAGAAGCGCAATCTGGCGAATGGTGAGGACAACCGCGACGGCGAGAACCACAATCTGAGCTGGAACTGCGGCGTCGAGGGCCCAACCACCGACCGGCGCGTGCTCGATCTCCGCGCCCGCCAGCGGCGCAACCTGATGACGACGATGATGCTGTCGGTCGGCGTGCCGATGCTGAGCGGCGGTGATGAAGTCGGCCGCACACAGCTCGGCAACAACAACGCGTATTGCCAGGACAACGAGATCAGCTGGACGCCGTGGGAGCTGGATGCGGATCAGCGGGATTTCCTCGAGTTCACCCGGCGGTTGATCCGGGTGTGGCGCGATCATCCGGTGCTGCGCCGGCGCAAGTTCTTCCAGGGGCGGCGGATCCGGGGCGCCGACGTGACCGACATCGCCTGGATCGATCCGTCGGGCCGTGAGATGACCGATGAGACGTGGAACTCGCCGGACGTCCGCTGCCTCGGCGTGCGTCTCAACGGCGACGCGATCGACGAAGTCAACGAGCGCGGCGAACGCATCGTCGGCGATACCCTGGTGATCCTGTTCAACGCGGGTGAGGACGCGGTGCCGTTTTCACTACCCGCGACCGGACCCACCGAGCGGTGGGAGGCGATCGTCGACACCGCCGATCCCTGGGCGCCGGTGCGGTGGTTGATGGCCAAGGATCGATTCCGCCTGCAAGCGCGATCGATGACCGTCCTGCGCCTGGGGTCCCGCGAGCGCGACGTCCAGCGGGCGTCCGACTGGGGCCCGATGGGCGTGTACTGAGAGCGGTCGAACGCGTCGGACAATGGGTCGGCATCCGGGAGTCGTCGTGCTCCCGTGCGAAGGACGGAGCGGAGCGCATGGCGAGTCTTGACGTCAGTCTGCGGCGGCGGGTGGTCATCGAGAACGTGCTGCCGTCAGTAGACGACGGCCGGTTCCCGATCGCGCGGACCGTCGGCGAGCGGGTGATCGTTCGCGCCGATGTGTTCGCGGACGGGCACGATTCGCTGGCCGCGGTTCTGCTGCATCGCCCCGACGGAAGCCGCAGCTGGCAGGAGACGGCGATGGTGCCGCTTGGCAACGATCGCTGGCAGGCGTCGTTCGTGGTCGAGCAACTGGGGACCTACGAGTACACGGTTGAAGGCTGGATCGATCGCTTCACGACCTGGCGCACGGAGCTCGGGAAGAAGGTCGCCGCGGGTCAATCGGTCACGAGCGAGCTTCTCGAGGGCGCTGAGCTGGTCAAGCAGTCGGCAGCGACCGAGGGCGGGCGCGCGTACGCCGATCGGCTGCGGTCGGCAGTAGAGGAAATCGGAGACCAGTTGCGCTCGGCGGAGGATCGTGTGGCCGCGGCGATGGATGCCGCGTTGCTCGAGGCCATGGCCGCGTCACCCGATCGGCGCGAGGCCACGCGATACGACCGCGTGCTCCGCGTCCGCGTGGAACGGGAGCGGGCCCGCTTCGGGTCGTGGTACGAGATGTTCCCGCGCTCGGCAGGCACCGATCCAAGCCGCAGCGCGACGTTCGCGGAAGCCGCAGGCCTCCTTCCATACGTCAGCTCGATGGGCTTCGACGTCCTCTACCTGCCGCCGATCCATCCGATCGGACGAAGCTTCCGCAAGGGACGCAACAACTCGTTGCAGGCCGGGCCGGACGACGTCGGCAGCCCGTGGGCGATCGGGGCCGAGGCCGGTGGCCACACGGCGATCGAGCCGGGGCTCGGCACATTGGACGATTTCGATCGGTTCGTGGCCGCCGCGAAGCGGCACGGTCTCGAGATCGCGCTCGATATTGCGTTCCAGGCCTCGCCCGATCACCCGTGGGTCCGCGAGCATCCGGAGTGGTTCCGGCACCGTCCCGACGGCACGATCAAGTACGCGGAAAATCCGCCCAAGAAGTACCAGGACATCTATCCGATCAACTTCGAGTCCGAGGCGTGGCAGGCCCTGTGGATCGAGTTGAAGAACGTCATCACGTTCTGGGTCGGCCATGGCGTGACGATCTTCCGCGTCGACAATCCGCACACCAAGCCGCTCCGCTTCTGGGAATGGGCGCTGGCCGAGATCAAGCTGGCGCACCCCGACACGATCTTCCTGTCCGAGGCGTTCACGCGGCCCAAGGTGATGCGCCATCTGGCCAAGGGCGGCTTCTCACAGTCCTACAGCTATTTCACCTGGCGGAATACGTCAGCCGAGCTGACGGAGTACCTGACCGAGCTGACCCAGACGCCGGTGCGCGAATACCTGCGGCCGAACCTGTTCGCCAACACGCCGGACATCCTGCACGAATATCTGCAGCACGGCGGCCGCCCGGCGTTCATCGCGCGCTTCGTGCTGGCCGCCACGCTGGGCGCCTCGTACGGGATCTATAGCGGGTACGAGCTGTCGGAGAACGTGCCGGTGAAGCCGGGCAGCGAGGAGTACCTGGACTCGGAAAAATATCAGGTGCGGATCCGCGACTACACGCAGCCCGGCAACTTCGCCGGCCTGATCGCGCGCGTCAACCAGGTCCGCAAAGCCCATCCGGCGCTCCAGCGCGACTGGGGACTCCGTTTCCACCCGTCCGACAATCCCCAGCTGCTCTGCTACAGCAAACGATCGGAGGACGGCACCGATCTGCTGTTGATGGTGGTCAATCTCGACCCGTTCCACATGCAGCACGGGTTCATCGACGTGCCCCTCGGCGAATGGGGCCGTGACCCGTCGCATCAGCTGCACGTCCACGATCTGCTGTCGGACGAGCACTACATCTGGCGAGGGTCGCGCAACTACGTCCGCCTCGACCCCGGATCCCGCGTGGCGCACATCCTGCTTGTGCAGCTGGACGAACCGCTGCCGCCGGAGCCGGCAATGGAGGATTAGTCCGCGCATGGCCGACACGCCGAATCCCCTCTGGTACAAGGATGCCGTCATCTACCAGGCCCACGTCCGCGCGTTCTTCGACAGCACGGACGACGGGGTCGGCGATTTCACGGGCCTGACGCAGAAGCTGGAATACGTCGAGAGCCTCGGCGTCAACACGATCTGGCTCCTGCCCTTCTACCCGTCGCCGCTGCGGGACGACGGCTACGACATCGCCGACTACGAGAACATCCACCCGAGCTATGGCACGCTGGCCGACTTCGATCGCTTCATCGAGGAGGCGCACCGCCGGCAGCTGCGGGTCATCACCGAGCTGGTCATCAATCACACGTCGGATCAGCATCCGTGGTTCCAGGCCGCGCGGCGGGCGCCGGCCGGATCGCCGGAACGTGAGTTCTACGTCTGGAGCGACACCAACCAGAAGTATCAAGGCGTCCGGATCATCTTCACCGACACCGAGAAGTCGAACTGGTCGTGGGACGACACGGCCAAGGCGTACTACTGGCACCGGTTCTTTCACCACCAGCCGGACTTGAACTTCGACAATCCGGCGGTGCTGGAAGCGGTCATCAAGGTGATGCGCTTCTGGCTCGATCGTGGCGTCGACGGCCTGCGTCTCGACGCTGTGCCGTACCTGATCGAGCGCGAAGGCACGATCTGCGAGAACCTCGAGGAGACGCACGATATCCTCAAGCAGATTCGCAAGGAGCTCGACGCGTCGTACCCGGACCGGATGCTGCTCGCGGAAGCGAACCAGTGGCCGGCCGACGTCCGTCCCTACTTCGGCGACGGCGACGAGTGCCACATGGCCTTTCACTTCCCGCTGATGCCGCGCATGTTCATGGCGGTGCGGCAGGAGGATCGCCACCCGATCGTCGAGATCCTGCGGCAGACGCCGGACATCCCCGAGAACTGCCAATGGGCGATGTTCCTCCGCAACCACGACGAGCTGACGCTCGAGATGGTCACGGACGAGGAACGCGACTACATGTATCAGGCCTACGCGGCCGATCCGCAGATGCGGATCAACGTCGGGATCCGCCGCCGGCTGGCGCCGCTGCTCGAGAACAGCCGCCGCCGCATCGAGCTGCTGCACGGCCTGCTCTTCTCCATGCCCGGCACGCCGGTGATCTACTACGGCGACGAAATCGGGATGGGCGACAACATCTATCTGGGCGACCGCAACGGCGTGCGGACGCCGATGCAATGGACCGGCGACCGCAACGGCGGCTTCTCGCGGGCCGATCCCGCGCGGCTGTTCGCGCCGCCGATCATGGACCCGGTCTACGGCTACCAGGCGCTCAACGTCGAAGCCCAGAGCCGCTCGCCGTTCTCGATGCTCAACTGGATGCGCCGGATGCTGGGGCTGCGCAAGCAGTTCACCGTCTTCGGCCGCGGCACGATCGAATTCCTGCACACCCAGAACCGCAAGGTGCTGACCTACGTCCGTCAGCTCGGCGAGGAGACCGTCCTCTGCGTGGCGAACCTGTCGCGCAGCGTGCAGCCGCTGGAGATCGATCTCGCGCGCTTCAAGGGCATGATCCCGGTCGAGATGCTCGGGCTGACGGAGTTTCCGCGCATCGGCGAGCTCCCCTACTTCCTGACCATCGGTCCGTACGCGTTCTACTGGTTCCGGATGCAGACCGCCACGTCCAGCGTGGGACAGCGGGCCGCCGAGCCCGCGCTGGAGGTCGCGCAAGCCCCCGGGCTGCTGGCCGGTGCGGCGTGGGAGACGCTGCTCGAGGGCAACGTTCGCACGCTGATCGAGCGCGAGCGGCTCCTGCCATTCCTGCAGCGGCAGCGCTGGTTCGGCGGCAAGGCGCGCAAGCCGCGCGCGGCCCGCTTTGCCGACTGGGGCGTGCTGCGCCGCAACCCACAGCCGATCTTCCTGACGCTGGCCGAGGTCGATTACGAGGACGGCTCGCGCGACCAGTACTTCCTGCCGCTCACGGTGTGCTCGATCGGCGAGGCCAACGGGCTCGATGAGCGCGCGCCGCACGCCGTGCTGGCGACGGTTACCGGGGCGCGCAAAGGCGTGATCTTCGACGCCGCGCTCGACGATCACTTTGCCACCACGCTGCTCGAGTGCCTCGGCACTCAGGAGCACGCGAAGACCCGCCGGGCCGCCGTGCGCGCGATCCAGACCGCCGCCTTCGCCCAGCTGCGCGGTCCCGACGACGGGCTGCGGATCCGCCGCCCCGAGGGAGAGCAGAGCAACTCCTCGATCATTTACGGCGACCGGTTGATCATGAAGCTGTTCCGCCGAATCGAGCCGGGCATCAACCCGGATTTCGAGAT
Organism: uncultured Acidobacteriota bacterium; assembly: GCA_963816725.1. Lineage (GTDB taxonomy): Bacteria > Acidobacteriota > Vicinamibacteria > Vicinamibacterales > 2-12-FULL-66-21 > CAVSUB01. Next base: position 283,021 of record CAWFMC010000007.1, read on the forward strand.
CGGCCGCCAGCTCACCGAGCGGGTGCGCTTCTCGCGAATCCCGGCGGTCGCCGGGGCGATCGAATACGAGCGCGGCTCGCAGACCGCGACGCTCGCGATGGTCCAGCAGCTGGTGGAGAGCCAGGGGGACGGCTGGTCGCACGCGACCGACGAACTGAGCCGGTTCTACGAGCACATTGCCTCGGTGCCGGCCCCGGTCGTCACCACGCCGCGCCGGTTCACGGAGCTGGCCACGTCGCCGGTGCCGCCGCAGGTCAACGAGGTGATGGAGCCGTTCCTCGACCTCTCCAACAAGCTCGGTCGGCGGACCGCGGAAATGCACCTCGCGCTCGCCGCCGACGACAGCGACCCAGCCTTCGCGCCCGAGCCGTTGACGCGTGACGACGTCAGGGCGCTGAGCACGGAAGCTGCCGGGCTCGCCCAGCGGGCGTTCCAGACGCTGGACGCACGCCTGCAACAGGTGAGCGACGCGACGGCGGACGGCTCGACCTCGCTCATGGGCAGCCCGGAAGTCGCCGATCAGGCACAACGCCTCTCCGGCTCGAGGGACGCGCTGGTCGAACGGATCAAGTCGGCGCCGCGCTTCGAGTTCGTCTGCTCGAAGATGCGCGTGCACGGCGACTACCATCTCGGTCAGGTCCTCTGGGCCGAGGGGGACTTCTACATCCTGGACTTCGAAGGGGAGCCGGCCCGCTCGATCGCGCACCGCCGCCAGAAGCAGTCCGCCCTGAAGGACGTCGCCGGCATGCTGCGCTCCTACAGCTATGCCGCCTACGCGGGCCTGTTCTCGTACTCGGCCGGCCGCGCGGCGGAGTTCTCGCGGCTCGAGCCGTGGGCGCACATCTGGCAGACCTGGGCCTCGGCGGCGTTCCTGCGCGGCTATTTCGAGACCGCCGGCGACGCGCCCTTCCTGCCGGCCGATCTCGCCCAGCGGGACGCGCTGCTGCGCCTGCTGATGTTGGACAAAGCGCTGTACGAGCTCAATTACGAGCTGAACAATCGCCCCGACTGGGTGCGGATCCCGCTCTGGGGTATCTTCGACCTGCTCTGACCGGGTCGACCGGGTCCACGACGGATGTCCCGCGACCGCGTGCCGATCCGGAGGCCCGTCCGACCGTGTCCTCTCGAACATCGACCGAATGGCTGACGCGACCGTGACATCCGAACGCCCACGTTTCATTCCGCTCAGCACCTACCGCCTGCAGGTGCATGGCGGCTTTCCCTTGACCGCGGCACGGGACGTCGTCCCGTATCTCGCCGCGCTCGGCATCGGCGCCTGCTACACCTCGCCGTACTTCACCGCGGCGCCGGGCAGCACGCACGGCTACGACGTTCAGGATCACAACGAGATCAGCCCCGAGTTGGGCGGGGCCGAGGCGCTGGCGGACTTGCGGGCCGCGCTCACGCAGCATCACCTCGGGCACGTCGTCGACTTCGTGCCGAATCACATGGGCATCGGCAACGGGCGGAACGCGCGCTGGAACGACGTGCTCGAGAACGGGCCCAGCTCGCCGGCCTCCGTGTTCTTCGACATCGAGTGGACGCCGGAACTCGAGGAGCTCCGTTCGAAGCTGCTGCTGCCGATCCTCGGCGATCAGTACGGCCGCGTGCTCGAGCGCGGCGAATTGAAGTTGGCTTTCCACGACGGCCAGCTGACGTTGACGTATTTCGATACCACGCTGCCGATCAATCCGCGCCAGGCGCCGCGCGTGTTCGGGATGCTGCTGGAGCCGCTCACCAGCATCCTCGGGCCGGAGAATCCCGCCCTTCACGAGTTCCAGAGCATCGTCAGCTCACTCCAGAAGCTGCCGCCGTACACCGAGAAGCGGCCCGAGCTGATGGCCGAGCGGCAGCGTGAGAAGGAAGTGGCGCGGACGCGTCTGAGCCGTCTGGTCGCCGAAACGCCGGTGATCGGCGAGCAGATCGAGCTGGCGCTACGCAGCTTCAACGGCGAACCGGGCAGGCCCGAGACGTTCGATCAACTGCATGAACTGCTGCAGTCGCAGCCCTACCGGCTGGCCTACTGGCGAACGGCATCCCACGAGATCAACTACCGGCGTTTCTTCGACGTCAACACGCTCGCTGGTCTGCGGGTCGAGCGGCCGGAAGTGTTCGCCGCGGTGCACAAGCTGCTCGAGACGCTGCTCCGTGACGGGATCGTCGACGCGGTGCGCATCGATCATCCCGACGGCCTGTTCGCGCCGGCGCGCTACTTCGAGATGCTGCAGGACCTGGCCGCGGGCGCCTGGGGAATCGAGCGGCAGACGGATGGGAGCCGCAGCACGCGCCCGCTCTACGTCGTCGCCGAGAAGATCCTGTCGGGGCAGGAGCGGCTGCCGGCGCGCTGGGCGCTGCACGGCACGACCGGCTACAACTATCTCAACGATCTCAACGGCATCTTCGTCAACGGCGCGCACGCCCGGCGCATGCGCCGGACCTACGCCAAGCTCACCGGCCATCTGGAACCGTTCGACGACGTGGTGTATGCGAGCAAGCGGCTGATCATGGAGACCGGCCTGGCCAGCGAGCTGAACGTGCTGGCGCACATGCTGAACCGGATCGGCAAAGGCAACCGGCGCTCACGCGACTTCACGCTCGAGAGCCTGCGCGACGTCATCACCGAGGTGGTCGCCTGCTTCCCCGTCTACCGCACCTACGTCGACGAGCAGGGCTGGACCGCCGCCGACCGGACCATCGTCGAGCGCGCGATCGCGCGCGCGCGGCTCCGCAACCCGGCGATGGAGCGCTCGCTGTTCGACTTCTTCCGGGAGGTGATGCTCGCGCGGGACGAGACTGGCGTGCCGCGGGCGCACGATCGACGCGACGGCTACCCGCCGGCCGACGCCGACGAGGCGCGCGAGCGGCTGAAGTTCGCCATGAAGCTGCAGCAATACACCGGGCCCGTCCAGGCGAAGGGGGTCGAGGACACGTCCTTCTACCGCTACAACCTGCTGCTCTCGCTGAACGAAGTCGGCGGCGATCCCGAGCGCTTCGGCCGCTCGGTGTCCGAGTTCCACGACTCGAACCTGGACCGGCTGCGCGAGTGGCCGTGGGAGATGATCGGCACGTCCACGCACGATACGAAGCTGGGTGAGGACGTCCGGGCGCGGCTGAATGTCCTGTCCGAGCTGCCCGACGACTGGGCCCGCGCGGTGGCGCTGTGGATGCGTGCGAACCGCGACTATCGCACCGTCGTTGATGGCGAGCCGGCCCCGGATCGCAATGACGAGTACCGGTTCTACCAGGCGCTGATCGGGGTCTGGCCGGCCGACCTGGACGCACAGGTGCGGCTGTCGCCCAAGCCGCTGGTCGAGCGGCTCCAGGCCTACATGATCAAGTCGGTGAAGGAAGCCAAGCTGCATACCAGCTGGCTAACCCAAAATCAGGACTACGAGAACGCGGTGACGACGTTCGTCGAGTCGGTGCTGACCGATCCGGGGTTCCTCGAATCGTTCCTGCCGTTCCAGTCGCGCATCGCCGTCGCGGGCATGGTGAATTCGCTGTCGCAGGTGGTGCTGAAGATGGGATCGCCGGGGATTCCGGACGTCTACCAGGGTGCGGATCTCTGGGATCTGAGCCTGGTGGACCCCGACAACCGGCGCCCGGTCGACTTCGAGCGGCGGCGGCAGATGCTCGCGGACGTCGACCGCGTCCTCGCCCTCGAGCCGCCCGCGCGGGCGCCGGAGCTTGCCGCCCACCTCACGTCCTGGCAGGACGGATGGCTGAAGCTGCTGGTGACGGCGACGGGACTCCGCCTCCGGCGCGAGCATCCCGAACTGTTCCTGACCGGCGGCTACCTGCCGCTGGTCACCGAGAGCACCGTCGGCGCGTCGCTGGTCGGCTTCGTGCGCATGCAGGGGGACGCCGCGGCGATCTTCGTCGCCCCGCGCTTCACCGCGACGCTCGTCGATCCGCAGCATCCTTTCCCGATCGGCCGTGACCGCTGGAAGACCTCGCGCATCCTGCTCCCGCCGGAGCTGACCGGCCGCGGGTTCCGCGACCTGCTGAGCGGCGCGGAGATCACACCGGTGGTGACGGACAGTCAGTCATGGATGTTTGCAGGACAGCTGTTCGCTACGCTGCCGGTGGCGATTATCAGAGTGGAATAAGGTTCTACTGGTTCTCAAGGTTCTGGGGTGCTCAAGGTGCGTGTTCCACGGGTTCCACGAGTGCTCCAGGTTCGCTTCACAGCGTCGAGCAGTTGAATCGAACCAATCGACAGGTCGCCATCGGGCCAGGAACCCTCGAACCAGTTGAACCCGTAGAACGCGCACCTGTCGAACCTTCGAACCTATCGAACCCTTAGAACCGTCACCGTCCGATAAACGGCCCCAGTTTCGGCGGCCGTTTACCGTGTCTGACGGCTCCCCTGACCGGCACGTACGGCAACTCCTCGCGTGACGCCGCGGATCGCAGCATGAGGCCGCCGCGGCTCATGTCGCCACGGCCGACGAAGTCCGACGGGAACAGCAGGCGCTCGCCGAACACCGCGTCGAGGATGTCGACGTACTTGCCCGAGGCGATGCTGCCGAGCAGCACGACCTCGCACTCCGGTCCGATCTCTTCCGATAATCGGCGCGCACTCGACTCGAGCGGCAGGCGGTAGCGGGCGTTGCCCACCGACACCTCGACGCCGGCGAAGGCGCGCAGCGCGTCGCGCGAGACCACGGTGTCGGGGGATCTCAGCCCGGCGGTGGGCGTCACCACGAAAATGCCGGAGCCCAGGACCGCCGGGTCGCCGTCCGGCGGGCGCGCGAACACGCGGGCGTAGGCGAGCTTGCCGCGGAAATACAAGCCGCTCATGAAGCTGAACACCTCCCCGATGGATGCCCCGTCGTCGCGCAGGCGCAACGCGAGATCGAACCGGGCGCGGTCGGACATCACCATCGCGGCGCGGCGGCCGCCGCAGTTGGCCGGCGAGAGCAGAAACAGGCGTGTCATGCGTGTGCCGAGGGCCGTGTCGGGTTCGAGGAGCCGTTTCCGATCTTACTAGAGAGGCTCGACTCGCGGACTCGGGGCTCGGGAAGATCTTGGCCGCGAACATCCTGCGCCGTGCAGTTCGTCGCGCCCACGGCCCTCAGGCGCATGCGCGCTGGGAGGCGGAGCTCGTGGTGCAGAATGGGGCATGTCGATCTTTACGAATCCGGCGGCCCGATCCTCCGAGGAGGCGGGCGAGTACACGAAGGCCCTGCTCGGTCTGCTCGGCGACCGCGATCCGATGCAGGTGTTGCGCGAGACGCCAGCGGCGATCCGGGCAATTCTCGACGGCGTGCCGGCCAATCTGGCGATGACTCCGGAGGCGCCGGGGAAATGGTCGATCGCGATGGTCGCCCAGCACCTCGCGGACAGCGATCTGGTGTGGGGCTGGCGGGTGCGGATGATCATCGCGCACGATCGCCCGGCGATCACCGGTTACGACCAGGACGCCTGGGCGACGCGGCTGCGCTATGCCGAGGCACCGCTCGAACCGGCCCTGGCCGATTTCGAGGCGGTGCGCGGCGCGAACCTGCGGCTGCTGGCCCGCGTGCCTGAATCCGATCGCCAGCGGGTCGGAATGCACGCCGAGCGCGGCGAGGAAAGCGTCGCGCACATGATCCGCATGAGCGCGGGTCACGACATCTTGCACATCCGGCAGATCGAGCGCATCCTTGCGAGCGTTCGCTCCGCCTGATCGGGTCCGCACCCTCTGGGTCACGACGAGTCCTCACGGCGTCATTCTCGTGTTTACGCGCGTCAGCGCATTTTTGCGGAGAACTCATGTCTACTGCCTCTCTCGTCAACCGCATCGGGGACCCGATCGCCGACAGCCTGCTCGAGCCGTTCCAAGCCACGTTCCGGGGCCTCGTGATCCGTCCGGCGGACGGGGAATACGAGGCCGCCCGGCGGATCTGGAACGCGAGCATCGATCGCCGGCCGGGGCTGATCGTCCGCTGCACCGGGCTGGCTGATGTGATCGCCGCCGTCAACTTCGCCCGTGACCACGAGCTGCTGGTCGCGATTCGCGGCGGCGGCCACAACGTCGGCGGACGCGCCCTGTGCGATGGGGGCATGGTCATCGACCTGTCACGTATGAAGGGCATCCACGTCGACGCCGAGGCGAAGCGGGTCCGGGTGCAGCCGGGCGTGCTCCTCGGCGAGCTGGATCGCGAAACGCACGTCTACGGGATGGCGGTGCCGGCCGGCGTCGTCTCACGGACCGGCATTGCCGGGCTCACGCTCGGCGGGGGTGTCGGCTGGCTGGTACGCAAGTACGGCCTGACCTGCGACAACGTGATCTCGTTCGAGATCGTCACCGCTGACGGCGCGGTACGCCGGGTCAGCGCCGACGAACACCCGGACCTCTTCTGGGCGTTGCGCGGCGGCGGCGGCAACTTCGGCGTCGTCACCTCGTTCGAGTTCAAGCTGCACCCGGTCAGCACGGTATTGGGCGGCATGGTGGTGTACCCGCGCGAGCGCGCGACCGAGCTGCTGAAGTTCTTCCGGGACTTCACCGCCGACGCGCCGGACGAACTGGGCACCTATTTCGGCCTGATCAACACTCCTGACGGCACACCGGTGACGGCGTTCGTGACGTGCTACAACGGCGACCTGGCCACGGGCGAGAAGGTGCTCGCGCCGATGCGACGGGCCGGGTCACCGCTGATGGACGTGATCGCGCCGATCCCGTTCCCGCAGATGCAGACGCTGCTCGACGCCGCCGTGCCGGACGGCAGCCAGAACTACTGGAAGTCCGCGTTCCTCAAGGACCTGAACGACGACGCGATCGACACGATCGTGCAGCACGCCAACCAGGCGACGTCACCGATGACGGCCGTGCTGATCGAACAATACGGCGGCGCCGCCAGCCGGATCAGCCCGGACGCCACCGCGTTCAGCCAGCGGCAGGCGCAGTACGATCTCGGGATCCTCGCCCAGTGGGCGGATCGGAGCGACTCCGACCGCCACGTCGCGTGGGCGCGCGCCTTCGCGTCGGCGATGACGCCGCACAGCGCCGGCGGTTATCTGCTGAATTTCCTTGGCGAGGAGGGCGCGGACACGATCAGAGCCGCGTTCGGCGCCAACTACGACCGCCTGGTCGAGGTGAAGACGAAGTACGACCCGTCGAACTTCTTCAGGGTGAATCAGAACGTCTTACCGAAATGAGTGGTTCGGAGGTTCGAAGGGTTCGTGAGGTTCGACGGATGCGGGTTCGCGCGTTCTCGAGCGTTCGCCGGTTCGGGGTTCTGACGCGAACCCCGAACCCGAACCCGAACCTTGAACCCTGAACCCTGAACCGGCCCGTTACTTGGACAAGTCTGGCGCATCCTCACCCAGCGCCGTGGCCAGGTCGACGAGGTGCTCCTGCTCCTGCCGCAGAATCTCGCGGATGTCTTCGGCAATGGCGTACTCGCCGAGCGCCTCGCACTGCTTGACCCGCTCGCGATAGGCGCGGATGGTGTCGCTCTCGTTCTGCAAGTCGGCCCGGAGCATCTCTTCCGCCTTGTCCGAGAGCTTCACCGGCTTCGGCGTCGCGGTCGGCATCCCGCCGAGATAGTCCACGTGCTTGGAGATGATCAGCGCGTGCGCCAGCTCCTCGCTGGCGTGCTTCTCGAGCTCTTTCGCGATGTTCATGTACTCGGCGCCCTTGAGCACCTGTGAATACACGACGTAGGCGATGACCGCCTGGTACTCGCGCGACAGATCCTCGTTCAGCGCCTCGATCAGTTCCTTCCGCGTTGCCCCGTCAGCCATGTCGTTGCCCTCTCTCCTGCGCGCCGCGCGCGTCTCGCATCAAACAAAATTGCGTGTCCCGGATCTGCCTGCGAACATCGCGCCAGGTCCGCTGCCAAGCATATCCCGCGACGCGCGCTAGGCCCCGGAGACGCGGAAGCCGCCGAAAGTCGATCCGAGCGCGGAATGGCACATGACAATTCGGGAATCAACCAGCGCTTGCCCTCTGCCATCTGCCATTTGCCATCCGCCATCCGCCATCTGCCATGCAGGATGCGCTCTTCAGCATCCTGCCTGTTAGAGGCTCCAGCGGAGGAGCATCGCGCCGGAGGTGAACCCGGCCCCGACCGACGCGAGCAGGACCAGGTTGTCGCGCTTCAACCGGCCGTCGCGCACGGCGTCGGCCAGCGCGAGCGGAATCGTCGCCGCGGTCGTATTCCCGTACTTCTCCAGGTTGATGACGACCTTGTCGGACGGCAACCCGAGCCGCTCGGCGGCCGCTTCGATGATTCGCCGGTTGGCCTGGTGCGACACGAACAAGTCGAGGCTGTCCGGGTTGACCCCGTGTCGATCGAGCAGCCGCCGGCAGATCTCGCCGCTCTTCCGCACCGCGAACTTGAATACGGCGTGGCCATCCTGCTTCACGTAGTGCATGCGACGGTCCACAGTCTCGTGCGACGCCGGCATCCGGCTGCCGCCCGCCGGCATGCACAACGCGGGGCCGCCCGACCCATCCACCTGATGCTCGTACCCGATGATCGACGGCTCGCCCGGCTCGGCCGCCGAGAGCACCACCGCTCCGGCGCCGTCACCGAAGAGCACGCAGGTCGTGCGATCCTGATAGTCGAGGATGCTCGACATGACGTCGGCGCCGACGACCAGCGCGTGATCGTGCGCGCCGCTGGCGACCATCTGCATCCCGGTGGTCAGCGCGTAGAGAAACCCCGAACAGGCCGCGCCGAGATCGAACCCCCAAGCCTGTGGCGCGCCGATCTTGTGCTGCAACAGGCAGGCAGTGCTCGGAAAAATCGTGTCCGGCGTCGTCGTGCCGACGACGATGAAGCTGATGTCGGCGGGGGTGAGTCCGGCTTGCGCGATGGCCCCTTCGGCGGCGATCTTGGCCAGGTCCGACGTCGCCGTGCCCGGATCGACGATGTGGCGCTCGCGGATGCCGGTCCGCTGAAGGATCCACTCGTCGCTGGTGTCGACCATCTTCTCGAGGTCGGCGTTGGTCAGCGTCCGCGGCGGGACGTAGGTCGACAGACCCGAGATCCTGACCGGGCGCAACGGCCGGCGCGGGCCGGTCAATCCTGATCCTGCGGTTACCACAAGCGATCCCTCCCGGGAGCCGCCAGCCCGAAGTATTCGTAGGCGCGCGCCGTGGCGACCCGGCCCCGCTGCGTCCGATCCAGGAACCCGTTCTGGATCAGGAACGGCTCGTAGATGTCTTCAATCGCATCGCGCTCCTCGCTCATGGCCGCGGCGATGCTGGCGACCCCGACGGGACCGCCGCCGAACTTGTCGATGATCGTCCGCAACAGCCGTCGATCGATCTCGTCGAAGCCGTGCGCGTCGACCTCGAGGAGCTGCAGCGCGCGCTGGGCGACCTCCGCGGTGATCGTGCCGTCGGCCCGGACCTGCGCGTAATCGCGGATGCGCCGCAGCAGGCGGTTGGCGACGCGCGGCGTGCCGCGTGAGCGGCGGGCCACTTCGTCCGCCGCCGCCGGCTCGATCGGCGTGTTCATGATCCGCGCGGACCGCCGGACGATCTCGCCGATGTCCCCATCGGTGTAGTAGTCGAGCCGGTGCACGATGCCGAAGCGGGCCCGCAGCGGCGACGTCAACAGCCCAGTGCGGGTGGTCGCGCCAATGAGCGTGAACGGCTGGAGCCCGAGCTTGACCGAGCGCGCGCCGGGACCCTGCCCGATCATGATGTCGATCTCGTAATCCTCCATCGCCGGATAGAGGGTCTCCTCGAGCGTCGGGCTCATGCGGTGCACTTCGTCGATGAACAGCACGTCGCGCGACTTGAGGTTGGTCAGCATCGCCGCCAGGTCGCCGGCCTTCTCGATGATCGGCCCCGCGGTCGACCGAATCTCCACCCCCAGCTCGTTGGCGATCACGTAGGCGAGCGTGGTCTTGCCAAGCCCGGGCGGCCCGTACAAGAGCACGTGATCCAGCGCCTCCCCACGCTGCTTCGCGGCGGTGATGGACACGTGCAGGTTTTCACGGACCCGCTCCTGGCCGATGTAGTCGTCGAGCGTGCGCGGGCGCAGCCCCGCTTCGTACTGGACGTCCTCGTCCACTCGAACCGCGGCGACTAGGCGATCGTTGGGCATGTCACCAGGATCATCCGGGTCACGGCCGCATCAGCGCTTTGAGCGCTGCGCGAAGCGCCGTCTCGAACATCGCATCGGGGTCGGCGGCGAACACTTTGTCGAGCGCCTTCTCCGCGGCGTTCGACTGATACCCCAGGTTGGTCAACGCCGACAGCACGTCGGCACGCCGTCGATCGGCGTCCGAGGCCGCCGGCTTCTCGATCGCTCCCATCGTCAGCGGCAGCCGGTCCTTCAGCTCCAACCCGATCCGCTCGGCGGTCTTCTTGCCGACCCCCGGAATCCGGGTCAGCCGCGCAACATCGCTCTCGCGCACCGCGCGCACCAGTTCCTCCGGCTCGATGCCCGACAGCACCGCCAGGGCCAGCTTCGGCCCGACGCCGTTGATCGCAATCAGCCGTTCGAACAGATCGTGCTCCAGGGCGGTGGCGAACCCGTACAGCGCAAGCAGATCCTCGCGGACGTGCGTGTGCACGCGCAGCTGCACGGTCGACCCTTCCTCGCCAAGAGGATAGAACGTGGACAGTGGTACCTGCACGTCGTATCCGACCCCGGCGACGTCGACGACGATGCGGCTCGGGGCTTTTTCGAGGAGGGTGCCGCGCAGACGGGCGATCATGACGTCACGGGCGGTAGGCGCGCCAGCTGCGCGCCGCCGTCGGGACGCGCTCGGCTCGGGTGCGCTCGGCGATCGCGCCGGTGCCGTGGTGCAGATGGCAGACCGCGACGGCCAAGGCATCCGCGGCGTCGTGCGGCGTCGGCACGGCCTCGAGCCCGAGCAGCAACTTGATCATCTGCTGGACCTGCGGCTTCTCGGCGCGCCCATAGCCGACCACCGCGCGTTTGATCTCCGCGGGCGCGTATTCGGCGATCGGCAGACCCGCTTCGCACGCCGCGAGGATCGCGACGCCGCGGGCATGCCCCAGGCGCAGCGCGCTGCGGACGTTCCGGGCGTAGAAGATGTCTTCGATGGCGACGCAGTCGGGACGGTGCCGGTCCAGCATCTCGCACAGACCGGCGTGAATGGCCTTCAGCTTCTCGGGAAACGTCGCGGCCCCGGCCCCGCCCAGGGCGCCGCAGGCGACGAGCCGGTGACGGCCGTCGACCGACTCGATGCAGCCGAAGCCGGTGCGCTCGGATCCGGGATCGATCCCGAAGATCCTCACGCCAACGAGGCCTCGATCTCCTTCTCTTCGATGTCGGCGTTCGACCAGACCTTCTTGGTGTCTTCGTGATCCTCGGCCGCTTCCATCAGCCTGACCATCTGCTGGGCGGTCTTGCCTTCGAGCTTGACGTAGTTCTGCGGCAACATGGCGATCTCGGCCGCGCCAGGCTCGATGCCCATGGCCTTCACCGCCTCGAGCACCTTCTGGAAGGCGTCCACCGGGGTCATGATCTCCCACGAATCCCCGTCGTCTCGCATGTCGTCGGCGCCGGCGTCGAGGGCCGCGGCCATCAAGGCCTCCTCCTCCGCCTTGGTCTTGTCGACGACGATGTAGCCCTTCTTGTCGAACATCCAGGCGACGCTGTTCTCGGCCGCGAGGTTGCCGCCGTATTTGCCGAGCATGTGGCGCAGCTCGCCGACCGTCCGGTTCTTGTTGTCGGTGAGCGTCTCGATGATGATGGCCGCGCCGCCGGGGCCGTAGCCCTCGTAGGTGATCTCGTCGTAGGACACGCCGGGCAACTCGCCGGTGCCGCGCTGGATCGCGCGCTTGATGTTGTCAGCCGGCATGTTGACCGACTTCGCCTCGGCCACGATCGTCCGGAGGCGCGGATTGCTGTCGACATCGCCGCCGCCGGCGCGGGCCGCAACGGTCAGTTCCTTGATGATGCGCGTGAAAACCTTGCCGCGCTTGGCGTCGGCCGCACCCTTCTTGTGCTTGATCGTGTGCCACTTTGAATGGCCGGACATAGCAGAAACTCCAGTAATTGCAGTAAAAAGAGGCCCCGACATGCTATCACAGGGGCTTGGCTCCGCTGGATCCTTGGCGGAGCCGTCAGGTTCTACGGGTTCGACGGGTTCAGGGGTTCTACCGGTGCGGGGTTCCAGGGTTCCACGCGGTTCGTTCTCGCCGCTTCGCGTCTCGGGTTCTCGGGTTGGGGGGGCTAATCGCAACAGGCCATCCGTGATACACCGCACCCTTCGAACCTGAAGAACCGGCGAACCAGCACCCGTCGAACCGTCGAACCTTTCGAACCCTGGAACCGACGCCGCGTTACTTTTTCCGCGCCAGCACGACCCACGTGTCCGCGCGGGGATCCCACGGCCCCCCCTGGTAATCCCCCAGGACCGCGTCGATGACGAACCCGGCCTTCTCGAGCCGGCGGGTCATCTGCGGCACGGACAACGTGCGGAAGGCGAGCTCGAAGTGATGCGACCGGCGGACACCGCCGCGGCGCTCGACGTATTCCTGATCGAAGATCGTCAGGCCGCGCGACGGCTCCTGACGCACCGATTCGATCAAGGTCAGGGTGCCGCGGGCGTGCGGGCCGCGCAGGCTGGTGCGGCGCGCGTATTCGGCCCAGCGCGGCAGGTCGGGTACCAGGTCGAGGGCGAACAGGCCGCCTTTCCGCAACACGCCGGCGACCGACTCCAGCGCCGCCTTGAGGTCGCGCTCGCGGGTCATCGACTGGAGCACGCCGTAGGGCGCCATCACGCAGCCGAACCCGGCGCGGCGGCGGAACGGCAGGGCGCGGATGTCGCCGCGCACCAACAGGGCCCGATCCGTCAGCCGGGCCCGGCGCAGCCGCCGGCGCGCCCGTTCGAGCATCGGGGCAGAGCGATCGATGCCGACCAGCGGTACGCCGGACTTGACGATCGGCAGGGCGATCCGGCCGGTGCCGCACCCGAGCTCGAGAATCGGAGGGGGCTGCGCCGCGGCCAGCCGGCACCAGAACGGCACGTCCCGCCGCGCCACCGTCTGGGCATTCTCCCAGTCGTAGAACGGGGCGTATTCGTCCCAGCCCGCGGCGCCGTCGCGAACGGTCAAGAGTCGGCCCGCTGCCCGACTGTCGCGAACAACATGGTGTTCTGGATTTCGACGAACGAGGGCCCGGCGGCGGCCGCGTCGCGGGCGTACTGATCGATGCCTTTCAGGTAGTCGGCGCCGAGCCGGCGCAGCGCTTCGTCGGGCGCCTTGGCCATCGCCGCCAGGACCGCCTCGCGGCGCGCGTTCCACACCTTGGCGTCCGGAGGACCCAGGTGCGAGACCGTGACCGGGAAGACCTGCACCGACACCGGCAGGATGCCGTGCTCACGCAGCAGGCCGGCCACGAGCGGACCCGTCTGCGCAGCCGGCGACTCACCGCGCGCCATCGCCAGCGCGGTGAAGAAACGCTGGCCCATCGCGAACACGTCCCTGCCACTCGGCACGGAGCTGAACCAGTACCGCGCCGCGTTGTCCGGCTCCACGACCAGGACGCGGCCGCCCTCGCGCGTCACCCGGGCGAGCTCGCCGACCGCATCACCCACATCGCGAATGTGCTGCAGTACGGCCACGCAGTAGGTGGAGTCGAATACGCCGTTGGCAAACGGCAGCCGCGTCGCATCCGCCGCCGCATAACTCACGTGCGCGTTCACCCCGCGGGTCGTCGCCGCCGCCGCCTTGACCCGCTCGACCAGCAGGTCGACGCCGAACAGCTCGACCTGCGACAGCCGCATCCGCGCGAGGCTCACCTCGGCGATCCCGGTGCCGCACCCGACGTCGAGAATCCGTTTTCCGGCACGCGGGCGCAGCGTCTCGACCAGGAACTCGGTGAAGGTGTCGGTCCACCACTGCTCGCGCAGATGCTTGAGGGTGGATGCGGTCAGCGCGTCGAGCTCTCGACTCATTGGGCGGGGGATTGTAGCACTCTACAGAGCACAGATCGGTTCTACGGGTTCGACGGGTTCGGAGGTTCGACAGGTGCGTGTTCGACGGGTTCGATGGTTCGACAGGTTCGATGGTTCGACAGGTTCGGAGCATCCTTGCTGACTTGATACGGCTAGCCCCCGCTGTTCGTGAACCCGAACCGCGAAGCGGCGAGATGGAACCTGTCGAACCCGTAGAACGCGCACCTGTCGAACCTGTCGAACCCCCGAACCTTAGAACTTCATGAGCCCCCTGATCGCCGCGTCAATCTCCGCGTCACTGACCAGGTATGCCTCTTCCAACGGCGGCGCGTACGGCACCGGCGTGTCGAGCGCGCCGAGAATGCGGACCGGCGCATCCAGAGACTCGAAGGCTTCCTCCTGGATGATCGCGGCGAGGCTCTCGCCGATGCCGCCGGTGCGCGCGTCTTCCTGGACGATCAGCACGCGGCTGCAGTGGCGCGCGACGGTCAACACCGCCTGGCGATCGAGCGGGACGAGCGATCGGAGGTCGAGCACGCTGGCCTCGATGCCGTCAGCGGCGAGCCGCGCGGCGGCGCGGAGCGCGGCGTGGACGTAGGCGCCGTACGAGATGATCGCCACATCGCTGCCGGCGCGGCGGAGGGCGGCGGTGCCGATCGGAACCGGGGCCACCGGCGCCGGAGCCGCTGCTTGATCCGCGGATCCCGGTAGAGCGCGATGTGCTCGTAGTAGAGAACGGGATCGGGATCCGCGACCGCCGCGGCCATCAGCGCGCGCGCGTCCGCCGGCGTCGAAGGCACGACGATCTTGAGCCCCGGGGTGCGGTAGAACCAGGCCTCGGTGTTCTGGCTGTGATACGGACCAGCGTGACGCAGGCCGCCCCACGGCATGCGCAGGACCATCGGCACCGCGCCGCCCCACCGGTAGCGGATCTTCGCGGCGTTGTTGACCAGCATGTTGAAGCCGGTCGCCACGAAATCGTTGAACTGCATCTCCCCGATCGGACGCTGGCCGGCCAGCGCGGCGCCGACGCAGACCCCGAGCACCGCACCTTCCGCCAGGATCGAGTTCACGATGCGATCGCCGAACTCGGCCAGCAGCGGCCGGAGCAGCAGGAAGGCGTTGCCGTACGGAGCGGCGACATCTTCGCCGAAGACGAATGCCCGCGCATCGCCGCGGAGCGCGTCACCCACACCGAGCGTGATGCCCTCGAGGAACGTCTGCCCCGCCGGATCGAACGGCGGCCCCGCGTCGACCGCCGGCAGGGGCGGATCGAGATCGACCGCGAGCCGGACCGCCGGGTCGAGGACGTTGACGCGCAGTCGTCCAGACTCGTCCGAGAACACGCCCTGGCCTGCGGCTTCCGACGCTGGCCAGTCGGCCGCGATGACCAGCTGCGCCTGCGCTTCGACCAGCGCCTCGGCCTCGCGCTTGATCGACGCGAGATGCTCCGCGTCGATGATCCCCTCGGTTTCAAGCCGGGCGGCATACGCCGGAATCGGATCGCGCGCCGCCCAGAACGCGTGACGCTCCCGGTCCGCATAGCCGGACTCGGCGAGTGGCGGGTAGGACCATGACCCGGCCACATCTTTCCCGAGATAGAGCATGTCGTCGTGATGGGCGTGCCCGCACATCCGCATCGACACGAGCTCGATCAGGGTCGGTCCCTGCCCCGCGCGCGCGCGCTCCACAGCCCAGGCGAAGGTCGCCGCAATCTCGTCGGGATCGGTGCCGTCGATGGTGACGCCGGGAATGCCGTAACCGCTGGCTTTGTCGGCGAACACCCGGACGGCGGACTGATCCCGGACCGGAGTCGAGAGCGCGGTCTGGTTGTTCTGGACGCAGAAGACCGCCGGCAGGCGTCGGACCGCGCACAGATTGATCGCCTCGTGCCACTCGCCGAGCGAGGTGCCCCCCTCGCCGAGCAGCGTGACGGCGACCCGGCCCGAACCTTCGCGCGCAAACGCCATCGCCATGCCGGCAATCGTCAATGCGCCGCTCGCCAGGGGGGCGATCGCCGGCAGCAGCCCGTGATCCAGATCCCCCGTGTGGAGGTCTTTGCCATTCATCGGCGGCCCGGCCTTGCCCATCTGCGCTGACAGCGCCCGCCGGATGGTTTCCGGCTCGTTCCGCATCGCGATGCTGGCTCCGAGGTCGCGGATCATCGGCGAGACGACGTCACCGCGCCATTCGCCGTCGATGCGGTACGTCTCCCCGCGGCGCAGCCGGATGACGGCAGCGTAGATCGCTTCCTGGCCGAGGGACCTGAACCCCTTCCCCTGGAAGGTCGTGTCGCCGAAGCGCACTTCGCCGCTGGTGAAGAACGTCTTGAGACGATTGTCGGTGGCCCGGGTCAGGACCATCCCTCGCAGGATCTCGCGACGCTCGTCGGCGGTCAGCGAGGCGGCGAGTGCGACGCGGCGGAGCACGCCATCGCACGCCTCGACGAGGTCGTCGATCGCCTGCGCATAGCGGCGGGTGGCGGGAATACCAGGAGTGGTCTCTCCCTCGATCGGGTCAGGATCCCGTTCGAGCCGCCGCCGCAACTCGGTGCCGAATGGCACCCGCAGCGCCTCGATGGCCGATTCGGTCAGATCGTCGGATCCCGCCACGGCCTCGAAGGCCTCCGCGACTGGCCGGGCAGCGAACGGGTAGCGCTCGGCGGCGAACAGACGGAGCCGGCGTGACAGGCTGGAGATCGCGGGGGCGGCGCTGCCAGAGCTCATGGCCACTCCTGTCCATCGATCAGCGGCCGGCGGCCTGCCGGACGAACGCCTCGATCTCCGCGGCCGGCCGCGCCCCCGCGGTCCGCGCCACTTCCTTCCCCGCGTCGAACACCGCCATCGTCGGAATCGAGCGGATGCGGAAGCGGTCGCCGAGTTCCGGCAGGGCATCGGTGTTCACCTTGACCACCGCATAACGGCCGGCGTTGTTGGCGGCGACCTTGATCAACTCTGGCGCGACCATCCGACACGGACCGCACCACGGCGCCCAGAAATCGACCACGACCGGCAGCTTCGATTCCTGCACCAGCGCGTCGAATGCTGCGGCCGTGGGCACCTCGATCGGCTCGCTGACGGCCGGCATGGCCGTGCCGCACTTGCCGCACTTGGCCTCACGTCCGTACGGCACCCGGTTGCGCTGCCCGCACGACGGGCAACTGACGATGACGCCCTTCTCGTCCATGGCAATCGAAGACATGGGTCGATCGTAACGGAGATCGGGGGCCGGGGATCAGGGAGCAGGGACTCGGAGGTTCCGCGATCGGCGTTCGGCGTTCGGCGTTCGGCGGAGCAGAACAGCCGCGCTAGGTGCGGCGCGTCGACGCAGAACCCACGAACTTAGAACCCGCCCAGTCCCCAGTCCGAGTCCCTACTCGCGAAGCTCAGTCCGAGACCGCGAGCTCGCCTGGGACGATGGGCCGGGTGCGCGGCAGGAGGCCACGGCGGGCGAGGTTGCCGACGTAGGCGAGCACGCCCACGAACACGGCCAGCTTGAGGCCGTCAGCCCAGCGCGCGTGAGGAAGGATCTTCCAGAGCGCCCAGAGAATCGGCTGGGCAATGCACACCGCCCAGACAGAGCCATAAAAATATCGGCGCTCGTGCCCTTCACCCTGGGTCGAGGCCTTGACGCGCGGCAACTGGCCGAAGGCGCCGAGGATCCACACCGTGACCACGATCGGGAAATACGCCAGATCGTACATCTGGCGGAGCCGCCAGGCCCCCGTCAAAGCCGCCGTCGCCAGGCCGGCGATGTTCAGCACGGCGAAGGCGATCACCTCGCTCCAGGCCAGCGTGTAGCAGATGCGCCGGTAGAGCGGGTTGGGTCGATCCTCGGTGAACCGGATGATGTACGGCCGCGGCTCGACCCCTGGCAGCTTGCCAGCCAGGCCAGCGAGACCGGTGCCCAGGAGGACCAGCCCGAGCCACACGACCATGCGGCGATCGAAGCCGCGATTGAACAAATCGAACGTCAGCGGCCCCGGCGCGATGAAGAACACGAAGATCCAGATCGGCAGGTGCGAGAGCCGATATCTGACCTTGTTCCGCTCACGAATCCGGCGGTCGCTGGCGAGCTCGATGCGGCGGGCGTGACCCAGCTGCCGCTCGTAGGACGGGGGAAGTAACGGCCAGCTCACGTCTGAAATTGCGCTCCGGTGAACACTCGTCACTCTAACATGCGGGCTGCATGCGCCGGATCTGGAACCCTGCAAGGGCGCACTCGTATAGCTGCAGATGACGCTGCTCCAGGACGTCCGCTACGCATGTCGGGTGCTGCTGAACGATCCCTGGTTCACGGTCGTGGCGGCGCTCGCGCTCGGCCTCGGCATCGGCCTGAACACGACGGTCTTCACCTTCGTCAACGCCGTTCTCATCCGCGGCCTGCCGTTCGATCACGCCGAGCAGATCCTCTACCTGAATACGCGCAACGTCGTCACCAACGACGAGCAGGGCGTCTCGATCGCGGACCTGCAGGACTGGCGCGCTCAGGCGCACACCTTCGAAGGCCTGGCGGCGTTCGACGAGCACGAGATGAACGTCAGCGACACTGGCCGCCCGGCGGAGCGGATCGGCGGCGCCGACGTCACCGCCAACACCTTCCAGCTGCTCCGTCAGGCGCCGCTACTGGGCCGGGACTTCGCGCCGGATGAGGACCAGCCCGGGGCGGCGCCGGTCGTCATTCTGGGCTACTCGGTCTGGAAGAATCGCTATGGCAGCGATCCGGCGATCCTGGGACGCGCGATCAAAATCGACGACCGCGCCGCCGAGATCGTCGGCGTCATGCCGGAAGGCATGCGCTTCCCCACCAACGCGGATCTGTGGCGTCCATACGTCCCCACGCCGGCGCAGGCCGCGAAGCGCGACGATCGCGGTCTTGGCGTGTTCGGCCGGCTCGCTCCCGGTGCGACGCAATCACAGGCGGGCACTGAGCTGTCGGCGATCGCGGCCCGTCTTCGTCAGCAATATCCCGACACCAACAAGGATCTCGGTGTCGGCGTGATGACGTTCAACGAGCGCTTCAACGGCGGCAAGATCCGGACGATCTTCCTGGCGTTGATGGGGGCGGTTGGATTCGTGCTCCTGATTGCCTGCGCCAACGTCGCCAACCTGCTCCTGGCGCGCTCCTCACGGCGGACGCGCGAGGTCGGCATCCGCGTCGCGCTCGGCGCCGGACGGGGCCGGATCATCCGTCAGCTGCTGGTCGAGAGCACGCTGCTCGCGTGTGTCGGCGGCCTGCTCGGCCTCGGGCTGTCGTACGTTGGCATCGGGCTCTTCGACGCCGCGGTCGCGGATGTCGGCAAGCCGTACTGGATCCGGTTCACCATGGACTACCGGGTCTTCGGCTTCATGGCGCTCGTCTGCCTCGCGACAGGGCTGCTGTTCGGGCTCGCCCCGGCACTCCAGGTCTCGCGGACCAACGTCAACGAGACGTTGAAGGAAGGGGGCCGCGGGACCGCAGGCGGAGCGAAGGCGCGCCGCTTGACCTCGGCGATGGTGATTGCGGAGTTGACGCTCACGCTGGTCCTCCTGACCGGCGCGGGTCTGATGATCCGCAGCTTCCTGAAGCTGTACTCGATGCAGCTCGGCATCGACAGCACCCATGTCCTCACGATGCGGACCACGCTGACCGACGTCCGCTATCCGACCGCCGAAAAGCGCCAGCAGTTCTATGACGCCCTCATTGCCCGGCTGACGACGCTCCCGGGCGTGACCGCGGCGGCGACGACATCACGTCTGCCGCTGGAAGGGGCAGACAGCCGAATCATGGAGGTCGAAGGCCGTCCGGCGGTCGATCCGAAGACCGGCCCGCGCGGCTCGCGGCTGTGGGTCAGCCCCGGCTATTTCGACGTGCTCGGCATCCCCGTCCGCCGTGGCCGCCTGCTCACCGACCACGACGGCACGCCGGGCGCCGAGACTGTTGTCGTCAGCGAGCGGTTCGTCGAGCGATTCTTCCCGGGCGAGGATCCGCTGGGCAAGCGGTTCCGACCGCACGCCGAGCCGGCCCAGAAAGAGCCCAATCCGTGGCTCACTATCGTCGGGGTCGTCCCGTCCGTGCGGCAGGCCGATCCGCAAGCCGAGAATCCCGACCCGGTGATCTATCAGCCGTTCCGCCAGCGATCGTTCGCCTCGACCGCGCTGCTGGTGCGGGCGGCGGGCGCACCGACGGTCATCACCAGTGCCGTCCGAGAAGCGGTGCGGACGATCGATCAGGATCAGCCGGTGTTTGCGGTCCGGACGCTGGACGAGAGCATCCAGCGGCAGCGCTGGCCTTATCGCGTGTTCGGATCGATGTTCGCGATCTTCGCGCTCGTGGCCCTGGTGCTCTCGGCAGTGGGCATCTACGCGGTGACGTCCTACGCCGTCACGCAGCGGACGTCAGAGATCGGCGTCCGGATGGCGCTGGGCGCGCAGCCGCGTCAGGTGTCATGGCTGATTCTGCGTAGCGGCCTGGGCCAGCTGGCGATCGGGCTGACGCTCGGCCTCCTCGGCGCCTGGAGCTTGACCTTCGTGCTGCAAGCCCTCCTCGTCCAGACCGCGGCAACAGATCCACTCACGTTCGGCTCAATCACCGCGCTCCTCTCGATCGTGACAATCGTGGCCTGTCTAGTCCCCGCCCGCCGCGCCACGAAGCTCGATCCGCTCAAAGCGCTCAATCGCGGCTGAGCGCTCCCGCCACCCCGATTTCGGCGCCGGCCGCGCGGTGGTTCTCTCGGCCTGGCGATGACCCCGTAAGATATCTTCGTTCACCGCTCCACGCCGTCCTTCGTGTGGGCCGATCGGGGTTGGTGAATCAGGCCGCGTCGGGCCTGTTCACGCGTTGATGGATCGACGCGGAGGCGAACCCTGGCAGCAGTGGTGAGCGCAATCGCGCTGTGGGTGATCGGAATGATGCAGCCTGCCGTACCGGTGGGCCCGGGCGTGCCCCGGACGCTGGCAGAGGCGCGCGCGGCGCGAGTATCGGCATTGCGCTACGAACTGCGAGTCACAGTCCCCGCGATGGTCACCGAGCCGGTCACCGCTACCGAGGCGGTCCGCTTCTCCCTTGCCGGCGCTTCGACGTCGCTGGCACTGGATTTCTCTGAGCCGGGCGATCGCATCTCGTCGCTCGTCGTCAACGGCCGGAACGTGCCCGTGCAGTCGGTGGCCGGCCACGTGCTGCTTCCGGCGACCGCACTGATGCAGGGTGAGAACGAGGTCCGCCTGGCGTTCACGGCCGGGGACGCGTCGCTCAATCGCAACGCCGAGTACCTCTACACGCTGTTCGTGCCGGCACGCGCGCACCTGGCCTTCCCGTGCTTCGATCAGCCGGATCTGAAAGCGAAGTGGACGCTCGCGCTGGACGTGCCCGTCGGGTGGGAGGCGCTCGCCAACGGCGCCGAGACGTCGCGCGCGGAAGCCGGCGGACGGGTGAAGCTCACGTTCGCGGAGACGCCGCCGCTCTCGACGTACCTCTTCGCCTTCGCCGCCGGGCGCTTCTCGGTCGAGACCGCCGAACGCCATGGGCGGACCTTCCGGATGTTCCACCGGGAGACGGACGCCGCGAAGGTCGCGCGTAATCGCGAGGCCATCTTCGACCTGCACGCGTCCGCGCTGGAGTGGCTCGAGCAGTACACAGGGATCCCGTACCCGTGGGGCAAGTTCGATTTTCTGCTGGTGCCGTCGTTCCAATTCGGTGGCATGGAGCACGCGGGCGCGATCTTTTACAACGCTTCAGGCCTGCTGCTCGATCAGTCGGCGACCCAGAACCAGCTCCTCGGGCGGGCCAGTGTCATCGCCCACGAGACCTCCCACATGTGGTTCGGGGATCTCGTCACGATGCGCTGGTTCAACGACGTGTGGATGAAGGAGGTGTTCGCCAATTTCATGGCCGCCAAGATCGTCAACCCGTCGTTCCCGGCGATCAATCACGAGCTGCGCTTCCTCTATTCGAACTACCCGAGTGCTTACGATGTCGACCGCACCCCCGGAACGAACGCCATCCGCCAGCCGCTCGAGAATCTCGACGAGGCGGGCACGCTGTACGGGGCGATCATCTACCAGAAGGCGCCGATCGTCATGCGGCAGCTGGAACAGATTCTCGGCGAGACGCCGTTCCGCGACGGTCTCCGCGAGTACCTGCATGACCACTCGTTCGGCAACGCGACCTGGCCAGATCTCGTGACGCTGCTGGACGCGCAGACGCCCGAAGATCTCGCGGGCTGGAGCCACGCCTGGGTCGAAGAAGCCGGCCGACCTGTGATCACCACCGCACTGCGCGTCGCCAACGGCAGGATTGCGTCGCTCACGTTCCAACAGGCGGATCCGATCGCGCGGCGCGGACTCGCCTGGACGCAACGGCTGGAGGTGCTGGTCTCCGCCGCCGGCCAGGTCCACACGTTGCCGGTTACCCTCTCGGGCGTTTCGGTCAACGTGCGCGGCGCAGCCGGCCTGCCCGCGCCTGATTTCGTCGTGCCCTCCGGCGGAGGCGTGGGCTACGGCAACTTCGTGCTCGACGATGGCAGCCGGGCGTATCTGCTGGCGCATCTGCCGGACATTTCCGATCCGCTGACGCGGGGCGCGGCGTGGGTGACGTTGTGGGAGGAGATGCTGGACGGCCGCGTCGTCCCGGCGGCACTGCTCGACCTGTCTCTGCGCGCACTGCCGCTCGAGGCAGACGAGCAGACGGTCGCCCGGGTTCTCAGCTACACCGCGCAGGCGTACTGGAAGTTCGTCGACGAGCCGACTCGAACGCGCATCACGCCGGATCTCGAACGCGTGCTCCGCGCCGGTTTGGATCGATCCACCACTGCAAGCCTGAAATCGGCGTGGTTCTCGACGCTGCGGGACACCGCCCGCAGCCAGCCGGTGCTTGAATGGCTCGAGCGGATCTGGCGCAAGACCGAAAGCGTGCCCGGCCTGCCGTTCGCCGAGCCGGACGACATCTCGCTGGCGTTGGAGCTCGCGGTCCGCCAGGTACCGGCGTGGCAGGAGATCCTCGAAACGCAGCTCGCGCGAACGCAGAATCCGGACCGGAAAGCGCGCTTCGCCTTCGTGCGGCCCGCGCTATCACCGGATCAGGCGACACGTGACGCGTTCTTCGAGAGCCTGAAGGATCCGGCGAACCGCCGGCACGAGCCTTGGGTCCTCGAAGGGGTGGCGTATCTGCACCACCCGTTGCGCGCCGCGGCCTCGGAGCGCTATATCGCGGTGAGCCTCGGAATGCTTCAAGAGATCCAGCGGACCGGAGACATCTTCTTCCCGAAGCGCTGGGCCGATGCCACCCTGAGCGGTCACGCCTCTGCCTCGTCGGCGAAAATCGTCACGAGCTTCATCGCCGCGCTGCCGCCGGATTATCCGGATCGGCTGCGCCGCGTGCTGCTGTCTGCCTCCGACGATCTCCTGCGCGCCCAACGGGTCCGCCGATAGGCTTGGCCGGCGCGGGTCCGTTACGCCGCGTCGAGTTGTGATTCGGGAGCGCTGACTGGGCGTTGCGGCACGAGAGTCAGGACGGGCCTGCGGGCTGGCAGACCCAGGATGCGCCGTGGCGCGGTCACTGGCGCCGCCAGTGTGGCCGCCACTTCGACCTTTGGGGCGAACTGGGCCAGCCGGCGATACGGCGCCGCATCGTCGAGCGCGAGGTGTCTGATTCGTGAGGCCATGAGGTTCTCCGGATCCGAAACGCGAGGCCCTGCGAGCGACGCAGCTGGTGACTCCGTCTGACGCTGCGCGCTGGCGGACCTTTGCGGACGCCGCAGGCGCCCTGCGCATCCGGGCGCGAACGCAAGCAAAGTGCCCGCGGCCGGCGAGGCACGCTAACGCGTGTTCCCGCCGCAGGTTCGCGCGTATGTCTGCTCCTGGCCAGCGCTGGCGGCGCACGCCTGGGTCGGACAGAATAGAGACGCGGATTGCAGTTTCGTGCGCCATTCCGGCCGCACGCTACGGATTCAGACGGACATGCACGACGCCCTCGCCATCCTCGTCACCGGCGGCACCTTCGACAAGGAGTACGACGAGCTCACCGGACGGCTGTTCTTCCGCGACACGCATGTCGTCGAGATGCTCCGCCTCGGACGCTCACGGCTCGACGTGGCGGTCGAAACCGTGATGATGGTCGACAGCCTGGAGATGAACGATGAGGGTCGCGCGATGATCGTCCGACGGTGCCGCGCGCGCGCCGAGCGCTCGATTGTCGTGACGCACGGCACCGACACGATGGTCGAGACCGCGGCAGCGCTGGCCGCGGGGCGGCTCGATGACCGCACCATCGTCTTGACCGGCGCGATGGTGCCGTATGCGTTTGGCAGCTCTGACGGCTTGTTCAATCTGGGCAGCGCGCTGTCGTTCGCGCAGGTCCTCCCGCCCGGCGTCTACGTCGCGATGAACGGCCAGCACTTCCGCTGGAACGAGGTACGCAAGAATCGCGAGCGCGGCGTATTCGAGCCGCTGTCATGAATCCGCTGCGCTCCCGCCTGCCCGCGGTCGGCACGACGATCTTCACGGTGATGTCGCGGCTGGCGGCGGAGGTGGGCGCGATCAACCTGTCGCAGGGCTTTCCCGATTTCGATTGCGATCCCGCGCTGATCGAGGCGGTGGCGCGCCATATGCGCGAGGGACGCAACCAGTACGCGCCGATGCCCGGCGTGCTCGCACTGCGTAACGCCATCGCCGCGATGTACCGGTCGGCGCACGACCGCTCGTACGATCCCGAGACCGAAATCACCATCACCTCCGGCGCGACCGAAGCGATCTTCGCGGCCGTGATGGCGCTCGTCCACCCGGGTGACGAGGTCATCGTGCTTGAACCGTGCTACGACTCGTACGTCCCGTCCATCGTGCTCAGCGGCGGCGTACCGATCGCCGTGCCGTTGCGATACCCGGAATACTCGGTGGACTGGGATGCGGTGCGAGCGGCCATCACGGCGCGGACGCGGCTCCTGTTGATCAACACGCCGCACAACCCGACCGGGTCGGTGCTCTCAGCCGCGGATCTGCGTACCCTCGCCGACATCGTCGACGGCACGGAGGTGATCGTGCTCGCAGACGAGGTGTATCAACACATCATCTTCGACGGCCTGACCCATGAAAGCCTCGCCCGTTACGACGCCCTGGCCGCGCGCGGCATCGTCGTCGGCTCGTTCGGCAAGACGTATCACGCGACCGGGTGGAAGGTGGGATATGCCGCCGCCCCCGCGGCGCTGACCGCGGAGTTGCGCAAAGTACACCAGTTCGTCACGTTCTCGACCACCACGCCGATGCAGCACGCGATCGCCGAGTTCCTGGGTACGGAACGCGGCCTGGCCGAGATCAGCCCGTTCTTCCAAGCCAAGCGGGATCGGTTTCTGGACCTGATGCAGGGATCCCGATTCCTGCCGCTGCCCTCCCACGGCAGCTACTTCCAGCTGATGGACTACTCGGCGATCTCAGACGAAGCGGACGCGGACTTTGCGATCCGCCTGACCCGTGAGCACGGCGTCGCCGCGATCCCGACGTCGCCGTTCCTGATGCGCTCGGCAGCGCCGAAGGTGCTGAGGTTCTGTTTTGCCAAGAAGGAGGAAACGCTGATGGCCGCCGCGGACAGACTCAAAGGAGTCTAGGGCCATCAACGTCGGCCTACTTCCTCCCCCTCGTACAGATATAGAGGAACACGAAGCAGTAGAGCGCCGCGAGCTCGCCGCCGTTCTGGGCTGGGAACAGCCCTCGCGGGGCGTGCGCCTGAAAATACGCGACCGCCATCTCGCCAGCGCAGATGAACGCCACGGGCGTCACCAGGACGCCGAGGGCGATGAGCGAGCCGCCAACCACTTCGATGATCCCGGCGGCGCCGAACTGGGACATCAGCGGCACCATCCGGCCGCCGAGGAGGCCGAACTTCTGCAGACCGTGACAGGCGAAGAGGAAGCCGGCGACGATGCGCATGGCCTGGTAGGTCCAGGGTTGCGCCTTTGCGAGCGTTTTGAGCATCGGGGTCTCAACTCGTCAGTCGGAAGCGGATCAATTGGCGAGCGGTGCCGGTGGGGCTCGTGACGCTGATTTCGAGACCGTACTCGCCCGGCGCCAGGAAGGCCAGAGGCAGATCGAATTGCGGCGCCGCCCCGCCGTACGGCACCTGTTCGAGACTCCGGATGGTCGCGCCCTTGATGTTCGAGACGGAAACCGCCGTGGTCACCGCGCGGCCGTCAGGGTTGTACGCCGGCACACGGACCAGCAACCGCTCGCTGCGGCTGAACACGCGCGATGGGGTTGGCGCCGCTTCAGGCGAGGCCGACAGCGTGTGGAACTCACGAACCGTCCTGGCGCGCAGCACCTGAGGCTGGAGCAGGATCGGGCCGGCGCCGCGCGCGGTCGGGACGTCGATGTCCTGGGCGCCCGTATCGAGCACGGCGCCGTCGGCGGACTTGATGCTGAGATCGAGCTGCAGCCGCCCGGGTGGAACCTGCACCAGCGCGCGGTCACTCCCGGCGTCACGGTTCGGATCCGACGCCGGCGCGATCTCGCGTTCCAGCAGCGAGGCGCCCTGCGTAGTCGATACTTTGAGCGCCACCACCTGCGGCCGGGATCGCAGCGCGCTGCCGGTGGCCGTCGGCTCCCAGGTGAACACCAGCGACACGCGCCCATCGTCTCCGCGCTGGAAGCCGTACCAGGTGTCGATCAGCCGGCTGCGTTTGAGCGCCCGTACCGGCGCCGGCGGCCCAATCGGCGTCTTGTCGCGATCGAGCCACGTACGCCACTCGCTGCTGAGTGGCGACCAGTAGCCGGACGGCACGCGCACCTGCGCACCCTTCCGTGCGGTTCGCACGACTATTGGATGGAAGCGGCCGTCGGTCGGCTGCGACGGCTGGTACGTCAGCACGTAGTAGCTATCGAGATCGTTCGACACCTTCGCCAACCCGGCGTCGAGACCACGCGCGTCCTCGACCGCGTCGCCGCCGGTCTGGCGAGCCAGCGCCTGCAGGGTGTTGGCGCCGCGATCCACAGGCGCCTCGCCTGCTGCCGCCTCCGGCGCCGGCGCGGGGACCGGATCGCGCGGGTCGAAGGTGTAAATCGGCAGGTTGAAATGGCTGGACGCGCGGGCGAGACCCTCCCAGTCCGGCAGCCGGCGGCGCTCGTTCGCGACAGTTCCGCTGAAGCCCTCACTGATCAGCACGATCGCGCCGCGCGCCGGCCGCAGCTCGCCCATCGCCATGATCATCTCGCGCAGCCCGGTGGTGACGATCTGCGCGCGCGCGCCGTCGACGGCAGAAGGTGTGCGGCCGATGTACTGCGTCTCGAAGGCGGTCCGCGGCGCATAGTCCCCCTTCCGGCCCTCGAACCGCGCGATCTTTTCCTGCGCCGCGGCGCGGTCGCGCGTGAAGCGGAACCCGTTCACCGGATCCATCGGCTTGAGCACGTAGAGCAGATCGCCCGGACGGATCGATTGAGTCACGAACTTCGACGCCGCGTCGCGCACGCGCGAGCTGTTGATACCCGGCGCGACGTTGAATTCGTCGAGGAAGATCGCGAAGACGCGAGCCGCGGGATCCTGCGCCGCGGCACGCTCGTCCTCTTCCGTCACGATCGGCGTGACCGAAGCGGCCGCGGGCCCGGCCGGCGCGCGTCGCAGCTCCACCGAGGCCAGCGACTGTGTGACGCCGTTATCGTCCAGTTGAAAATCCCGGGCCTTCAAATCCACGACGGGCCGGCCCCGCTGGTCGGTGACGACCACGTTGATGCGGATGTCGACGGGTGGCGGCGCAGGGGAGGTTGCTGGCGCGGTGGCGCGCACCGGGTCGGGCGGCGCCACCCGCTGGGCCCCAAGACGCAGCTCGCCCGACAGCAGCGTGAACACTGCCGCCAGCGCGACGACTGAGCCTGTTCGTGCCGTCACAGCCCGCCTCCCCACACGCAACGAGCGCGCGAGATCAGTGTACCGAATGGCCACGAGCTTTGCGAAGCAGTCACCACCCGCCCAGCGAGGCAGCGGTCGGGGCGCTGCGCGTCCGCTCGAGCCAGAAGCGCTGCAGCGCGGACGTGATCGCCGGCGCGGCGACCCCCAGCGTGTCTTTGTCGCGTCGCCAGTGCAGGTACACGACGATCGCCACAGCCTCTGGTCCTCGAGGCTGGAATCGACGGTCACCGCTGGTGCCTCCTGCTCTGCGTCGGAGGATACACCTGGCCCCCCGCGCCGAGGTATGTTCTGTGGTCAATGACATTAAGTGACTTCAAGAGGAGCCTGGACTCGGACGAACCGCCCGCCGGACTCAGCGCGCCGCTCGCCGCGCTCTGGCACGACGGCAAGGGTGACTGGGACCGCGCCCATACGGTCGCCCAGGAGATCACCTCCGCGGACGGGTCATGGATCCACGCCTATCTGCACCGCAAAGAAGGGGACGAGTCGAACGCCGCTTACTGGTATCGGCGGGCCGGCAAGCCAGTCTCCCGCGGGACGCTGGACCAGGAGTGGACCGAAATCGTGACGGCGCTCCTGGGTTGACCGCCTCGCCGAGGGGCGGGCGCAAAAAAGAACGCCGACCGCGGGGGGGAGGAGGACCACCCGCGGCCGGCGCCGTTCAGCCGGGTCATAGTCGGCTGAAGTCGGACAAACTCAGAACCTGCGGGGCGGCCCCTGCTGTGGCATCAGCGGGCTGGACGTAGCGCCCGCCGGCTTGGCGGCGGCCACGTCGGCGACCCGGGTCGCGAGCACCAGGCCCTCGTGGATGCCGTCGCCAATGACTTCCGTGTTGACCCCGTCGCTCGCGCCGAGCGTCACGGGAGTCGGGTGGAGCTGACCGTCAAACATATAGACGACGCCAGCCGCCGGTTTGGCCGGAGCACCACCGGCCGGTCGAGCCTGATTCAGCACCTTGACGTCCTGCCCAAGCGCTGTCAGCGTGGCTTCCGTCGGGCGGAACCGCAGAGCCGCCGAGGGCACCCGCAAGACGTTGTCCTTGCGCGAGACCTCAATAGTCACGTTGGCGGTCATGCCCGGCTTCAGCTCGAGCCCCGGGTTGGCGGCCGAGATGATCGCCGCGTAGGTGACGACGTTCTGCGCCACTACTGGCTCCAGCCGGATCTGGGTCACCTTGCCGCTGAACATCCTGGTCGGATAGGCGTCTACCCGGAAGCTGACGATCTGGCCGTCGCGGACGTTCCCCAAATCCGACTCGTCCACACTGGTTTTCACCTGCATTTCGCTGAGGTCGGCAGCGATTGAGAAAATCGTCGGCGCCTGGAGGCTGGCAGCAACCGTCTGGCCCACGTCGACCGACCGCGCGATGACGATGCCGTCGATCGGCGAGGTGATGATGGTCTTCTGCAGGTTCACTTCGGCCTGAGTGAGCGCGGCCTTCGCCTGCGCCAGTTGCGCCTGCGCGCTGCGGACCTGAGCCTCGGCGGTCCGGGCCGCGACCTGCGCCGTTTCCAGATCAGTCACCGGGATGAGCTGCTTCTCGGCCAGCTCCTTGGCTCGATCGGCCTTCACCTGCGCGTCCGCGCGGGTGACTTGCGCCCGCTGGAGATCCGCCTCGGCGCTCGTGACGTTGGCGCGCTGGGAATCGACCTGCGTCTGGAACAGCGACGGATCGAGCCGCGCCAGCACCTGCCCCTTACGGACGATGGAGTTGAAGTCGGCGTTCAGCTCCTGAATGGTCCCCGAGACCTGGCTCCCGACCTGGACCGTCTTCACGGCCTCGACCGTGCCGGTCGCGGCAATCTCGGTCACAATCGGCCCGCGGGTGACGACGCCGGTCACGATCGCCGGCGCCGCCTCGCCGCGCCACGTGTAGTACGAAGCGCCGACCGACAAGCCGGTCACGGTGAGCAGGACGACGACGACCGCGAGTTTGTGTCTCATTTTTCTATGACCATCCGGGGGTTCGAGGGTTCGAGGGTTCGATTGGTTCGACGGTTCGGTTCGCTGGTTCGCTGGTTCTCCGGTTCGGTGGTTCGGCGACCTCACGAACCTCCCGAACCTTGGAACCAGAACCTGTCGAACCCTCGAACCCTTCGAACTCTCGAACGGCGCGACGCGCCTCCGTCTTTCTGTCCTATAAGACGGGTCCGAGGTGACCACGGCGTGGCTGTTCTGTGAAGAAAGCATGGCAGGATACGTGGCGTGAAATCGCAACGCTACACTGGGGTTGTGAGCGCCGAGGGTTCGGGAATGTCGGAGAGCGCCGAGGGGGCGCGGGTCCTCATCGTCGAGGACGAACCGCACATTCGCGACCTGGTCGCGCTGCACCTGCGGCTCGAGGGGCTGACCACTGTCGCGGTGGGCGACGGCAACGAAGGGCTGCGGCATGCGCGGGCGGAGCCCTTCGACGTGATCGTGCTCGACCTGATGCTGCCGGGGCTCGACGGCGTCACCGTCTGCCGCGCGATCCGGCGTGAGCCGCTCAACGGCGACGTCCCCATCCTGATGCTCACGGCGCGGCGGGAGGAGTCCGACAAAGTCCTCGGGCTCGAGAGCGGCGCGGACGACTACCTGACGAAGCCGTTCGGCATCCGCGAACTTGTCGCACGCGTGCGCGCGCTGTTGCGCCGGCCGCGCGCCTCGAAGCTGGCCGCTTCGCCGGCCGGCAGCCAGGTCAAGGCGGTCTCGGTGCACGGCGTCGACGTCGATCCGGCGCGACGGCTCGCGAAGCTCGATGGGCGCGACATCGAGCTGACCGCGCACGAATTCGATCTGTTGTATCTGCTGGCCAGCAATCCCGGCATCGTGTTCAGCCGTGAGGCGCTGGTACAGCGCGTGTGGGGCGGTGACACGCACGTCACCGACCGCAGCGTGGACACGCTGGTCAAGCGCGTGCGCCGCAAGATCGAGGACGACCGGGCCGAGCCCCGCTTCATCCTGACGGTCTGGGGTACGGGCTACAAGTTCGCCGATGTCTGATCCTGTCTGGTACCGGAGCCTGTATTGGCGCATCGCGTTCGGGTTCATCACCCTGCTCGCGGTTGTGCTCCTCGTCCAGGTCCTGGTCTTCCTCTGGCTGACCGATCGCATCGTCGGGCCGTCGTCCAAGTCGCCGCAGCAGCTGGCCGCGTCGATCGCGGCGGAAGTCGGTCCCGCGGTGTCCAGCGACCCGACCCTGCAGCTCGATCCCTATCTGCGCAACAAGTTCGGCCACATCTACCAGCCGTTCCTCGTGGTGCTGAACGACGGCCGCTTCGGCTCCAACCGAGGGGACCGTCTGCCACCCGGGTTCCTGCGATCGATGATGCCGCGCGGCCGGCGCGGCCGCTTTGGTGATCCCGGTCGCGGCGGCGATCCAGGCCGCCCCGACTTTGGCCGGCCCGACTCAGGTCGAATGAACGGGCCCGGGCGTAGTGGCATGCCCGAGCCGCCAAGCGGGGGAGGCCCGCCCAGTGCCGTGCCGCCCATGCCGGGTGATCGGCCGTTCGGGGACCGCCCGCCCGGTGACTGGCCGGGAGGAGGACGAGGAGACCGTCCGCCCGACGGAGATGGCCGCGGCGGGCCGCGCCGCGCCGAGAGCGCGCCGATCACCGTCGAGGGCACCGAGATCGGCACGGTGCTGGTGCCCGCAGAGGCGCCTCCGACATTCGTCGCGGTGTGGGAGGTCGGCCCGACCCTCGCCTGGTTCGCGCTCGGCATGCTCGGTGTCGGAGCAGCGGTGACGGCGTTGGCGATCTTCCGGCCGACGCACAACCGGCTGCGGGCGCTCGAGGAGGCGGCGACGGCGCTCGGGCAGGGACGCACCGATGTGCGGGCGGCGGAGGGCGGCGGCGACGAGGTCAGCTCGCTGGCCCGGACGTTCAATCGCATGGCGGAGGATCTCGAAGTCCGAGCGGCGGCATTAGGGGCGTCCGACCGCGCCCGCCGGCAGCTCCTCGCCGACGTCTCGCACGAGCTGATGACGCCGCTGACCGCGATCCGCGGCTACACCGAAACGCTCGGCATGGCCAACCTCGCGCTCGACGAGCAGACGAAGGCGCGCTACCTGTCGATCATCGGCGAAGAGACGCAGAAGCTCGAGGAGTTGATCGGCGATCTGCTCGACCTCGCGCGCCTCGAAGGCGGCGGCGGCACGCTCGCCTTCAAGCAGGTCGCAGTGGCGGATCTGTTCGGCCGCGTCGTCGATCGGCACGGACCGACCATCCGCGATCGCCAGATCACGGTGTCGCGACGGATCGTGCCTGAGGATCTCGAGGTCTCCGGCGACCCGCAACGCCTCGAACAGGCGTTGCAGAACCTCGCCGCGAACGCGATTCGTCACACTCCGGACGGCGGTACAGTCGAGTTGTCCGCGCACGTCGGCCCGGACGGCGTCCACCTCACCGTCACGGACTCCGGCCCGGGCATCCCTTCCGAGCACCTGCCGCGGCTGTTCGATCGTTTCTATAAGGTCGATCCTTCGCGTCATGCCGGCGCGGCCACCACCGGCAGCGGCCTCGGCCTGTCGATCGTCCGGGCCATCGTCGAGCGGCACGGCGGCCGGATCACCGCGGCAAATGCGGAACGCGGCGGCGCGTCGTTCGAGATCGTCCTGCCGGCGCACGCCCGCGACCGCGCGGCCTGACTGTCACCCTTTCTTCATCCCTCCGCCATCTTCGGGTCACGCGCACCTCGTTCAATACCGTGACGCCAGAGACGGTGCTGGACCGCACCCTGGCCGTCCGGAGCCGCGCCGTTCATGCCTCGTCCTACTGCCCGCGTCCGCACCCTCGGCTTCCACGCGCTCGTCGCCGGTGGCGCGCTGCTCGCGCTCACGATGCTGATCCAGACGGTGATCGGCTATCACTACGTGACCGGCAACCTGCTGCTCCAGGAAGGACGGCGCGAAGGCGAGCGCGTCGCCCGCCAGATCGAGGAGGCGGTGCGGACCAGCGAGCAGCGCGATGCGGCGCAACTCGGCAGCGCGGTAGACGACGTGTACCGGGCCATGCCCGGTCAGGCCGCCTGGATCCTGGTCATCGACGATCAGAACCAGGTGCTCGCGTCGCGCGGCCGGGATCGCGTCACGACCTCGGCGGCGGAGCGGCGTCAGGCGCTCGATTCGAATCAGGCGTTTGCCCGGCGCATCGCGAACGACGGCGCCCCGGTGATCGTGAGCGTGCTCCCCTGCCGATGCTCGGTCGGTGGCCGACGACGGAACGGGCCGGACGGCGTGTGGCCTGCGACGCTGGAGCAGGGACGCGTGCCCGGGCCATCTCGCGGACCGACAATGGTGGAGGTCGCGCTGTATCCCGAGAAACTGTCCGCGCCATTCGCCCGCGTCCGACGGCAGGCCGCCGTCAACGCGCTGACCGCGTGCGCACTCCTGGCCTCGATGATCGCGTTCGGGGTGCGATTCCGCGGCTACGTCCGCGCCAAGCAGATCGAGGCGCAGCTCGATGCCGCCCGGCGGGTGCAGCGCGAGCTCATGCCGATGACCGACGCGCGCATTCCCGGGGTCGAGCTCGCCGCGGACTACTCACCGGCCCTGCACGTCGGAGGGGACGTCGTCGACGTCCTGCACCTGGCCGGCGGGCGGCTCGGCTTCATGCTCGGCGACGTGTCCGGCAAAGGGGTCTCGGCGGCGCTGGTGATGGGGCTCGTGCAAGGGGCGCTGACCGCGAGCGCTGCGGATTTGGCGAGCAACGAGCCGGAGCGGGCGCTGGCCGCGGTCAACGAGATCCTGCTCGCCAAGACGTCGGGCGATCGGTTCGCGTCGTTGTTCTGCTGCACGTTCGATCCGTCCGACGCCACACTGCGCTATGTCAACGCCGGCCACCCTCCGGCCTTCCTGATTCGCGCCGGCAGCCGCAGGGTCGAACGGCTGGACGACGGCGGCCCGATCCTGGGCGTGATCCCAGGCGCACCATATCGGTCGGGCCGGACCGTCGTGGCGCCGGGCGATCTCCTCGTCGCCTACTCCGACGGCATCGCCGAAGCCTCCAACGATCGAGACGACGAGTTCGGTCTCGAGCGCATCGTCGCCGCGGTGCGGGAGCACGACACGTCGAGCGCCCGCGGCATCTGCGATGCGGTGGTGGCACACGTCGACCGGTTCGCGCCGTGCCAGGATGGCCGCGACGATCGCACGCTGCTGGTGGTTCGCTTCACCACCGAGTGCGCGGCGTTCGCGACGAGGAGCGCGGCGTGAACGGATAAGGGTTCTACGGGTGGAACCCGATGGTTCGGGGGTTCGGAGGGTTCGACGGGTGCGCGTTCAACGGGTTCGGGGGTTCTACGGTTCCGGGTTCTACGGTTCGGGTTCTACTGTTCCGGGTTCTCCGGGGTTGGCGCTTCGCGCCAGGTTCTACAGGTTGCGTTGCGAGTCGAGCCGGTGCGGCACTCAGCACACTTCTGTGAACCTGCGAACCGCCGCACCCCTCGAACCCGCACCCTCGAACCTATCGAACCTCCGAACCAGTCGAACCTTCTCACTGCGTCAGACTGATATTCAACGACTCGGTCTGGCCGCGGTGGATGCGGACGTTGGCGGTGTACGGCCGGTAGCCCTCGCGGCGCACCTCGACCTGATGTTGGCCGTCGGCGAGCTCGACGCTGAGGCGGCTCCCGTTGTTGGACCCGTCCCAATGCTGGCCGTCGATCAGGATCTCGGCATCCCCGGGCTGCACGCGTATCGCCAGGGTGCCGTAGTCCTCACGACCGGCGGACGCGCGCGGCGGCGGCGGGGGCATGCGATCGCCAGGATAGACGCGCATGCCGGCCGGCGGCTCGGGCCCATTGGGGTCGTCGCGCTCGCCGGGACGAGGTCCGAGCGGCGTCGGCCGTTCACTCGTTTCGCCGGCCGCGAGCGGTTCCATGGCCGTCTTGATCGTCACCGTCCCGTCACGACGGAACAGGATCGGCGTCCGGACCGTGCGATAGCCTTCCATGAACAGCTCGACCTCGTGCTGGCCCGCGTCCACCCGCAACCGCTGCATCGTTCCGTCGAACTCGTCGGCCACGCCGACGTAGTAGCCGTCGACGAAGACCTGCGCTTCCTTCGGCGACACCTGCAGACGTGCCGCGCCGGTCTGGTCGTAGTACCCGCCGTAGTATGGATACGGGTACGGGTACTGCCAATAGCCCGGATACCCGTACCCGAAGCCGAATCCGACGCGATACCCGTATCCGCCCCACGCGCCCCAGAAGAACGGGTTGTAGTAGTAGTACGGCGAGTAGAAGAACGGCGAGTAGTAGTAGTGAACCGGATAGTAGTAGCGGGGCGCGTAGTAATGCGCCGGCGCCGGATAATGGCCGGGCCCTCCCGGCCCCCCGTGACCTCCCTGGCCGCCGCCCGAAGGCCGGGCCACCGCGGCCCCCGAGTGGCCTCCGGAGCCGCCGCCGCGCTGCGCGGCAGCCTCACGTGGGACGAGCAGGCTCACTGCAGCAGCTGTTAACAGGGTCAGAACCAGGACACGAAATTTGGGAGACACCGGAGAACCTCCGTCCGCACAGGCGACGCGCGGTTCTCAGCCTGAGCAATAGAAGTGCCACCGACTCGAGTGTGATTCTCCGAGCGATTCGACGAGATCGAGCTTCCACCGACGAAGCAATCTGTCTGGATGCGGGGACAGGTGCGGAGGATTTTGGACAATCACGCGCTCGACGCGCTCAAGCGCGGGTTCATGAACGTTCATGGGTTCATGAGTGTTCATGGGTTCGGTTCAAGGTTCTGCCGCCAGCTTTGCGGCGTCGAGCCACAGCGGACCCTGGCCCTTGCGATTCCCGCCTCCGACGATCCCAACCTACGAACCCGAACCGCCGCTGAACCCTAAACAGTGAACCTTGAACCCGGCCGCGAACCTCATGAACCAATGAACCCCATGAACCTCATGAACCGACACCCTTCATGAATTACGTTTCAGCCCACTATCACC
Organism: uncultured Acidobacteriota bacterium; assembly: GCA_963816725.1. GTDB lineage: Bacteria > Acidobacteriota > Vicinamibacteria > Vicinamibacterales > 2-12-FULL-66-21 > CAVSUB01. Next base: position 318,684 of record CAWFMC010000007.1, read on the forward strand.
TAATCCCCCCCGCATCCAACGCCCACATGCCGCGACCGTAGGTCGAAATCACGAGGACGCGATCGCGCGGCTGGTACTGGAGGTCGGAAACCTGGACCGACGGCAGATTGCCGCCGAGCACGCGCCAGGCTTTGCCGCCATCGGTAGAGACGAAGACGCCGAAGTCGGTGCCGAGAAACAGCCGCGACGGCGTGGTCGGATCCTCGCGGATGACGTTCACCGATCCGGCCGGGATGTTGGCGCCGAGGCTGGTGAACGTCCTGCCAAAGTCCGTCGATTTGTAGACGTAGACGCCGAAGTCATCGTCTTCCCGCCCGCGCTCGGTAACGTAGACCGTGCCTTCGTCGTGCTCCGACGGCACGACTCTCGAGATCCATTTGCGTGTCGGGAGGTTTGCGCTCAGCTCGGTCCAGGTCGTTCCGCCGTCCCGCGTCACGTGCAGCCGGCCGTCGTCGGTCCCGGCGTAGATGAGGCCCTTGGTCTTCGGCGATTCGGCCAGCGCCACGATCGTCTGGTACGGAATCGCGTTAGCGCTCTTGAGCAGCATCTGCGAGGGATCGTTGGCGGTGAGGTCCTTGCTGATCGCCTGCCAGCTGTCGCCGCGGTTGGTGGAGCGCATCACGTACTGATAGCCGGCGTAGATCGTGTCCGGATCGTGCGGCGAGATGATGATGGGCGCCATCCACTGGGCCCGCAGCTCGGGCTCGCCCGCAGCCACGGTTGGGCGAATCGGAGTGACACCGCCGCGCTGGCCCCGACCGCGGCCGGCGGCCCCCGGCGCGCGGCTGAGTGCCGTGTCCTCCCGCGTGAAGTTCCCGTAGAAGCCGTGCGAGTAGACGATCGCCGGATTGCGCGGATCGATCGCCTGGTGTGACCCTTCACCACCCGGCGCATCGGTCCACTCGACCGCCGGGATGTGGTCACGCCCCTTGGACAGGTCGACCTGGCCGCGGCGGCTGCCGACGTCCTGAATCGATCCGTACGCCCATGCCGGCGTGCTGGTGTCGACCGCGACGTTGTAGAACTGCGACCCGCCGGCCGCCACCCCGAACTTCCACGTCTTGCCGGCGTCGGCCGACTGATAGAACCCACCGTCGTTCACGTTGTAGAGCGTCGACGAGGTCTTCGGATCGATCCACAACCCGTGATGATCCCCGTGCATCCCGCGCAGCACCGTAAAGGTCCGGCCGCCGTCATGGGAGACGTTCAGGTTGAGGCCCATCGTGTAGATCGTGTTCTCATCGGCCGGGTCGACCCTGATCTGCCCGAACACCCAGCCGTATGTGCCGGAGTGCTGGGTCATGAAGTCGTTGTGCTCGCTGACCTTGCGCCATGTCCGGCCCTTGTCGTCCGTGCGATAGACCTCGGCGGCGCGGATGCGACTCTCCTGGATCGGCCGGCCGTACGCGTCACGCTCGCCGTCGCGGGCCGGGCGCCCTTCCTCGTAACTGTCCACGAACGCGTAGAGCACGTTCGGATTGCTGCGCGACACGTCCAGACCGGTGCGGCCGCGGAACTGGGGTGCCGGCAGCCCCTGTTCGATGCTGGTCCACGTCTTCCCGCCATCAGTCGTTTTCGAGATGCCCGACTCGTTGTAGTCCGGTTCGACACGCGGATCGCTCCACTTGCGCCGCACTCGCTGCCACAGCACTGCGTAGAGCGTCTCCGGATCCGTGGGATCCATGACCAGGTCGATCGCCCCGGTACGCGGGCTGCGATAGAGCACCTTGGTCCACGTCTGTCCGCCGTCGGTAGTCTTGAACACACCCCTCATCTCGTTGTCCGTCCAGGCATGTCCGCCCGACGCGACGTAGACGATGTTCGGATTGGTCGGGTGAGGGACGATACGGGCGATGGTCTGCGTGTCGGCCAGTCCGGTGTGCTGGAAGGTGCGGCCGCCGTCCGTCGACTTGAAGATCCCGACGCCCGGCATCGAGGCGCGGAACAAGTTCGATTCGCCGGTGCCCACCCACACGATGTCCGGGTTTGACGGCGCCACGGCAATGTCACCGATGCTGGTCGAGGGCTGATTCTCGAACACGGCCTGCCACGTCGCGCCATCGTCATCCGTCTTCCAGACGCCGCTGGTCGCATACGCGGCGTAGATCCTCCGCGCGCCGTTCGCGTCGGCCACGGCGATGTCGGTCGCGCGTCCGCTGATGTTGGTCGGGCCAAGGTATTGCCACGGCAGGCTGCCATATGGCGACGACTGCACCATCGTGCGATAGGTGTCGTACGCCTTCCGGGAGAACTCGGCGTCCGCCTTGACGACACCGGCCGGCGCGGGCGCCGGCGTTTGCGCGGGCATCGTAAGGGCGCCAAGGGTCAGCACCCCCGCAGCGATCAGAACCGGCCAACTCGAACGACGACGCATGTGTCCTCCGGGATCTGTCAGACGGGCCGGGCCCAGGGTAGATCCAGGTTCTTGAACCCGGCGAGGCCCTTCTTGGTCAGCACCGACAGCTCACGCGCGTCGGCCGGCTCGATGGTCACGAAGCTGAAGCACGCCTTCCCCTGCATCCGTTTCCGCAGCGCCGGCGAGATGGTTGCGAGCAGCGCCGGGTTGGCGTAGACGGGCATCAGGTGAAAGCTGACGTAACTCTTCTTGATTTGCACGGCCGCGGCGAAGAGCGGACGTCCCGTTCGATCGACCATTGTCGGCGAGGCGATCTGATAGTCGGTCGGGGTGTCCGCCGTCACCAGCATCTTTCCGCGATGGCGCTCGAGAATGGCGCGAAGCGTCCGGAATGTCTCGGGGAACGCGTCGGACTTCGCCATCGCGACAGTATATCGGGGAGGTCCTCGGGCTTCCGTTGGGTCAACGCGTCGGTCGGGCCCTGGGATCGGCGAACCCGGGGTTCGTGACGAATGTCGGGTCCGTCAAGCTCTCGAGAAAGGCGACGAGATCCTCCGTTTCGGAGGCCGACAGCGTGAAGGGTTTGAGCTCCGGCGCCTTCAGCGGCCCTTTGCCGCCGGCGGCATAGTGGGCGATGACGCCGTCGAGACTCGGAACACTGCCGTCGTGCATGTATGGAGCGGTGAGCGCGATGTTGCGCAGCGTCGGCGCTCGAAAACGCCCCATGTCCGCAGGCGACTTGGTCTTTTCCATGAGGCCATGGTCGGCAGCCGGATACGCGCCCTTGCCGTCCAGGTCGTACAAGCCGGTGTTGGTGAAGCGGAGGACGGGTGCGGGCGCGGAGCTGAACGTCACCGGGCCCGAGAGGTTGAAGCCGGCATGGCAGCCGCTGCAGCCGACACGCTCCGAGAAGAACAGCTTCATGCCCCGGACCGCCGCTTCGCTGATGGCGGTGCGGTCGTCGCGATACAGATAGCGGTCGAAGGGCGAGTCGGCCGAGAGCAGCGTTCGCTCGAAAGCGGCAATCGCGCGGACGACGTTCTCGAGCGAGACCGGATGCGCATCGGCGGGGAATGCGGCCCGAAACCATGGCTCGTCGGCGGGCGTGGCGAACCGTTGGATGATCTCCGCCTCGTGCCCGGCGATCCCGAGCTCGATCGGATGCTCGTTGAACATCGGCACCGCGATCTGCGCCTCCAGGCTCCGCGTGCTTGGATCGGCCCAGCCGAACGACGCGTTATACGCCACATTGGTCAGCGACATGGCACTGCGGGCGTGGGCCTGACCAGTGGATCCGATTGCCCGGGCGCGGCCATCCGTGAAGGCGTGGGCCTGCTGATGACAGGTCGCGCACGCGAACGTCTGGTTGCCGGAGACGCGGGTGTCGTAGAACAGCCGCCGGCCGAGCGCCACTTTGACGGTGGTCATCGGGTTGTCGGCGGGTACGGCGGGGTGCGGCAGGCCGCGGGGCAGCTGCCACACGAACGGAACGTCCGGCGGCGGCGGGTCGGGCGGCGGACCGGGCCGGGCGCACGACACGGTGCCGACGAGCACCGCTCCTGCAACCAGCCCGGCCCACCAGTTCATCGAACGGCCGTCACCAGCGCGGGCCGTGGCTGAGGCCCATCGCCGCGGTCTGGCGGGCCAGCTCGGCGCGCCCTTGCACCCAGGTCTCGAGACCGCCGACGACCGCCGGGTCGACACCCGCGGGATTGGCCTTCTTGTCCTGGATCCACTTCTGCATCGCCGCCATCAGCGTATCCGCCTGCTTGCGGTCGGCCGCGAGCACTTCCAGGTAGGCGTTCTTGGCGTCCTCAATCCGGTTCAGGCCAAGGTAGGCCTCGCCGCGGTACTCGATCGCGTCGGGGAAACCGGGCTTCAGCGCGAGCGCACGGTCGTACATCTCGAGCGCCTTCGCGTAGTCGCCGGTCTTGCGGTAGGAGAAGCCCATGCCGTTGTAGGCCTGGTACATCTGCGGCGAGCCGGCAGCGGCGGACTTGAACTCCTTCAGCGCCTTCTCGTATTCCTTCTTCGCCTTGTCATCCGCCTTGGCCCGCTCCTTCGGATCGGTCACGCCGGCGGCGGCGAGTTCCAGCTTGATGCCCTTGTCCTTGTGGTCGATGCCGCTGTTGTAGGAGGCAATCGCCATTTCTTCCGGCGAGCGATTCGGGGCCGAGGGCCCGGCCGGGGCTGAGGGGACGGCGCTGCCCGATGCCAACGCTCCGACCTGGAACACGGCCACACTCGCCCCGAGCAATACCACGGCGCCGATCGTCTGAGTCATCTTCATCTGCTCACTCCTGCTTCACACACACCGAAGGCGCCGGCCGGCGCCTCCTCGGCCGATCGCTCAGCCTGCCTTCCGAGTCATTTCGATATCGATGGTCACCGTGACCTCGTCGCCGACGACCGCACCGCCGCCCTCGAGCATCCGGTTGTAGACCAGCCCGAACTGGCGCCGATCGATGGTCGTCGTCGCAGTGGCGCCGATGCGCTGCTCGCCCCAGATGTCCTTGATCTCCGCGGTCGGCCCTTCGACGTCGAGGGTGACTTCCTTGGCCACCCCCTTGATCGTCAAGTCGCCAATCAGCTTCAGGTGGCCCGCCGCGCCCGGCTCCGCGCGGCGTGACTTGAACGTCATCTTCGGAAACTTGGCGACGTCGAAGAACAGGTCACTGCGCAGATCCTTGTCGCGGTCCGCGTTCCGGGTGTTGATGCTCCTGGTATTGAACGAGACGTCCACCTTCAGCGTGCGCAGGTCCGTCGGGTCGAACGTCACCGTCCCGGTGGGCCCGTCGAACTCACCGCGCACGTTGGACACGACCATGTGGCGGACGGTGAACTGCGCAGCCGAGTGGCCCGGATCGATCGTCCAGGTGACGGTCTGGGCGGAGGCGGATGTGGCCACCGCGCCGGCAAGGATGACGGCAGCAGCGAACCTGGCGAAGGCTGACAGACGCACGGCGGAGATCTCCGATCAGCTCACAATCGAGCAAACGATGTGCCCGTCAGAATCGACGTCCAACACCGAAAACACCGCCAAATTCCTCGATCGCACCCGCGTCCGGCGTCACGAACCGAAAGGGCTTACGGATTCTGCCGGTTGATGGCCTTCATCGCCAGCGCGATCATCGAGCCGACGTCGGCGACGTTGGCCGGCAGCACCAGGGTGTTGCTCTCCTTGGCCAGCTCGCCGAACTGGCCGATGTACTGCTCGGCGACCCGCAGCTGGACCGCCTCGAAGCCGCCCGGCAGAGTGATCGACTCGGCGACGCGCCGGATGCCCTCGGCGGTCGCGGTGGCCACGGCCATGATCGCCTGGGCCTGCCCTTCGGCCTCGTTGATCTGCTGCTGCTTGCGCGCTTCCGACTGCTTGATCACTTCCTGCTTGCCGCCTTCGGCGGTGTTGATCGCCGCGTCGCGGGCGCCTTCCGAGGTGAGGATCACCGCGCGCTTCTCGCGCTCGGCGCGCATCTGCTTTTCCATCGCCGCGAGGACGTCGTGCGGCGGCGTGATGTTCTTGATCTCGTAGCGCAGCACCTTGACGCCCCACGACTCGGTCGCCTTATCGAGCTCGCTGACGACCTGCGTGTTGATGTTGGTCCGCTCCTCGAAGGTCTTGTCCAGATCGATCTTCCCGACCTCGCTCCGCAGCGTCGTCTGGGCGAGCTGGCTGATCGCGAACATGTAATCGGTGATGCCGTAGGACGCGCGCTCCGGGTTGAGTACCTTGAGATAGAGCACGCCGTCGACGCCGACCTGGACGTTGTCGCGCGTGATGCAGACCTGGGCCGGGATGTCCACCGCGATCTCCTTCAAGGAGTGGCGGTAGCGGATCGTGTCGACGAACGGCATCAGGATGTGGAAGCCGGCGTTCAGCGTCCCACTGTACCGGCCGAGGCGCTCGACTACGTAGGCGCTCTGCTGCGGCACGACGATCGCCGTCTTGGCGATGACCACGAGCGCCAACAGCGCGAAAATAACGCCGACGATGAGCAGGCCGACACCGTCCATCAATGGGCTCCTTCAGGCTCGATCAGGATCATCAGCTGATCGATCGTAACCACCCGGCAGCGTTCGCCCCGCGCCACCGCGCGGGCCGCGCTGTTGCGCGCCGACCAGACCGTCCCGCGCAGCTCGGCCCGGCCGACCGCGCCGGGCGCGATGTCGTCGAGCGGGACCGCCACGTCGCCGATCATCGAGTCGACGTTCACCCCGGGACGATCGAGCTGCAGCCAGCGCAGGAGCGGGTGACGGAACAGCAGCAACGAGCCGACAGCCATCACCGCAAAGAGGACCAGCTGCAGCCACAGCGGGCCGCCGACGCCGGCCAGCCGGAGGACCGCCAGGACGATGGCGGAGACGCCGAAGAAGATGATGTAGAAGCCGCCCGATGCGGCCATCTCGAGGGCCACGAGAATCAGGCCGAGCCCGAGCCAGTGCCACCAGGCGATGATCATGATGTAAGCCCGGCCATTGTACAGCAGCGGCTCGAGGCCGGCGGTCGTGGAAGCCACTCTGGGCAACGGCCCGGACGTGCGCCAGCAGACTACACTGCTGGTCTATGACATTCAGCACCGGGTTCGTGCTCGTCCTGGCAATGGCCGGCGGGCAGTCGAACGGTACACCACCGCGCACGGTCGAGAGCGTGGACCTGCGCGCCTACGCCGGCACCTACTACGAGATCGCGCGCTTTCCGAACCGCTTCCAGACGCAGTGTGCCGGCGATGTCACCGCGACGTACGCCCTCCGCGCGGACGGCCGCATCGACGTCATCAATCGTTGCCGGACGTCGGCAGGCACGATGACGGAGGCGCGCGGCATCGCCAAACGGGCGGACCAGGACGCCTCGGGCGCGAAGCTGAAAGTGCGCTTCGCTCCGGCCATCCTGTCGTTCATTCCCAGCGTGTGGGGTGACTACTGGATCCTCGGGCTCGGGCCCGAGTACAGCTTTGCCGTGATCGGCGATCCGTCACGCACGTATCTCTGGATTCTGTCGCGCACCCCGGTGATGCCGGAGCTCGCGTACCGGCAGGCGGTCGAGATCGCCGCGAGCAACGGCTTCGACGTCAGCCGCCTGGTCAAGACGCTGCAGGGCCGCTGACCGCGCTCGTCCGACCTCGCTCGCCACCGCCGCGCGACTTGCCGCGGTCGTCGACATAACCGCGCTGCGATCGCGCGGCACGCACGGCTGGATGACGGGCCTGGCGGAACGGGTTGCGACGGACGACCGCGCAGCGTCCCATCGTCCGCCGCGAGCGCAGGGATGTCAGGGTTGTTTACGCGGCCGCCACCGGACCGCCCGGCGCAGTTCGGAATGCGGGGAAGAGCGCGAGCAGCAGGGCCACCCCGCTCGTGGTCGCGGCACCGGCCAGCGCCCACCACGTCCACGCGAGGGCGCCGGTGGACCAGATCGCCGCCATCATGATGGCGCCCGCGGCCATTCCGCCCAGCATCGCGCGGGACCCGACGTGCCGCGTCAGCACGCCGACCATGAATGCTCCCAGCACCGGACCGGTCGTCAGCGACAGCACCGACAGGCCGGCGTCGAGGACCGACTGTCGCATCCACTGCGCGCCGAGCGCCACCGCGAGCTGCACGATGCCCCACCCGTAGGTCGCCTGCCGCGACAGCCGCATCAAGGTCGCCTGGTCAGCGTCGGGGCGCACGTACTTCAGATAGAAATCGTTCACCGTCGTGGCGGCCATGGCGTTGAGCGACGGGGACAGTGCCGCTGCCACGATTGCCGCCACGATGAAGCCGATCGCCCCGTGTGGGAGTGAGGTGATGATGAAGCGCGGCAGGATCTCGTCATTGCGGCTGAGCGCCGCGGTCAGCGGCACGTGCTGGTGATACGCGAACAGCATGATCCCGATGAGCAGGAACAACGTGAACTGGGCGAACACGATCACTCCGCTCAGGATCAGTCCGCGTTGCGCCTCCGCCTGTGACCGCCCCGAGAGCAGGCGCTGGACGAGATACTGGTCGGTGCCGTGCGTCGCGAGCGTCAGCGCCACGCCGCCGGCGAGACCGGCCCAGAGCGTGTAGACCTGGGTTGGATCCGTGGAGAGATCGAAGACCGTGAACTTGCCGGCCGGCATGCCCAGCCGCACCACTTCTGCCCAGCCGCCGGGCACGTTCCACAGCAGCGCGCCGAACACCACCAGCGCGCCCGCCACGTAGATGAACATCTGCACCACGTCGGTCCAGATCACCGCCGCGACACCGCCACGCTCGGTGTAGATCATCATCGCGACACCCAGGGTGATGATCGTCGCGGTGACGGGCACGCCGGTCACGATCGCGATGACCAGCGCGGTCGCGAACAGGCGGATGCCGTCCGCCAGCGATCGCGTGAACAGGAACAGTCCGGCCGCGACCGTCTTGACGCTCGATCCGAACCGCTGCTGCAGCAGCTCGTACGACGTGACCAGATCGCCGCGGAAGTACGCGGGCAGGAACAGGATGCTGACCAGCACCCGGCCGATGACATAGCCCAGCGCCAGCTGCAGGAACGTCATGTTGCCGGCATACGCCGCGGCCGGCACGCCGATGAAGGTCAGCGTACTGGTCTCGGTTGCGACGATGGTGAAGCAGATGGCCCACCAGGGCACGGACCGCCCGGTGAGGAAATAGTCGCCGGTGGTCTTCTGGAAGCGCGCGAAGTACGACCCGAAGGTCGTGACGCCTACGAGGTAGAGCGCGACGACCGCGTAGTCGAATGCGTTCAGGCCCAAGGGGGACACTGTACAACACTAGGGACTCGGGACCGGGGACCAGGGACCAGGGACCGGGGGGTTCTGGGTTCAAGGTTCAGGGTTCAAGGTTCAGCGGTTCAACGTTCGGGCGTGAACGCGCCAAGTTTCGACCTTGACGCCACAACCTGAACGCCAGATCCCCGGTCCCTGGTCCCTATGGCGGCGGCCGAAGGCCGGCGCCCTACGCGGTGGTAGCTACGCCGACGGGGCAGGTCACGCCGGTGCCCCCGAGGCCGCAGTAGCCGTCGGGATTCTTGGCGAGATACTGCTGGTGGTAGTCCTCGGCGTAATAGAACTCGGGCGCGGGGAGGATCTCGGTCGTGATGGTGCCGTAGCCGCGCCGGGCCAGCTCCGCTTGATACGCATCGCGCGATCGTTCGGCGGCGGCGTGCTGGGCCTCGTCGAAGTAATACACGCCGGAACGGTACTGGGTGCCGACGTCGTTCCCCTGGCGCATGCCCTGCGTCGGGTTGTGGTTCTCCCAGAACGTCTTGAGCAGCGTGTCGTACGACACCTTGGCCGGATCGAAGAGGACCAGGACCACTTCGTTGTGGCCGGTCATGCCGCTGCACACCTCGCGATACGTGGGATTCGGCGAATAGCCGGCCGCATAGCCGACGGCCGTGGAATAGACGCCGGGCAGCTGCCAGAACTTCTTTTCGGCGCCCCAGAAGCAACCCATCCCGAACAGGGCCTTCTGAAGCCCGTCGGGAAACGGCGCGGTCAGGCGCGCACCGTTCACGAAGTGACGTTCGGGCACGGCCATCGCCTCGGCCCTTCCTGGCAGCGCCTTGTCCTTGGAGGGTATTCTGGTTTTTTCGAAGAACACTGGGATCTCCTTGCGCTTATCGGCTTGGTGCTACGGGCTTCAGGCTACGGGCCAGCTCACAGGGAGCCAGTCTGACGCCTGGCTTCAGGCTGAAGCTACGGACCAGCACTGGTTGCACGAACACGAGTGATCGCCGCGGCCGCACTTTCAACCGGCTCCCACGACCAGAGGACCCTGTCGTCTGCAGCCTGTAGCCTGTCCCGCCCTGAGCCCTGAGCCCTGAGCCGTTAGCCCTTACCTTCACGCTTTGACGGTCCGCTCCCCCTCTATCGACGCTCGCGCGCTGAGCCGGGATCCATTGGCACCGGAACCGGCAACTCCTCCACCATTCGCAGGATGTTAGCGTCCAGCGCCTCCCGGCTGTCCAGCTGGAGGAGCACTTCGGCAACGGTCCTCAAGGCAGGATACTCGCGTTCGGTGACCTTCGAAAGCTGGCCGCTGTCCGGATCCCAGCGCAGGACCACGACCGGGCCGGGGTGCGCGTGCCAGTCGTGCAGGATGCGCTTCGTGTCGTCCAGCCACTGCCCGCGGCAGCAGTGCAGCAGCCACGGCGTGATGATGAACGCGCGACCTGTCAGATCGGTCCGGGTGTAAGGCGGACGGACGGAGAACGGCACCGCCCACTCCCAGCTGCGCGTCGGCGCCCCGGCGATCACCAGCGACCCCTGCGGCGATGCCAGCACCTCGCGCCGGACGTCGACCACGGCGTGATGTGAGACGGCGGCCATACGATTCCACTCCCCGACGACCGCGGTCAGGCGGACGGCGTAGAACACGCAGACGGCGACCGCGACCGCACTCACCAGGCGATGGCGGCCGAGGGTCCGGGCGCGGAGCCACGCGAGGTCCGCGAGAATGCCGAGGGCGAGTGCCCAGCCGGCGGCGGCCAGGTAGACGTGCCGCGGTGACTCGTAACCCGCAACAGCGGTCGGCGCCACACCGATGATCCACCACAGCGGCCCGAAGAACAGCAGCAGCGCCAGCGCCCGCCGGCCCGACTCCGGAGGCAGACGCCGCAACAGGATCACCGCCGCTATCGCGCACGCGATCACTACCGCCCAGGGGGCGAGGTTCGCCGACACGCGGCCGACGAGCACGTTGGCCAGGTGATGCTGGAACAGCAGCCCGAAGTAGCGCGCCCCGGCCGCGTTCAGCGTGCTCTCCCGCACCACCTGCCCGAACAGCACCAGCCGCAGCGCCAGGTAGGCGGCCGTCAACAGCGCGAACGGAAGGTAGGCGCGAACGCGTGGCCACCACGCCGTCGGCCAGCCCAGGACGACGAGGTCCCACGCCGCCAGGGTCGCGACCATCGTGATGGTCGTCTGCTTGGTGAAGAGCGCGACGAACAACAGCACCAGCGACAGCGCGTACCAGCCGCGCTCCCGCGATCCCGTGTCGCGCCAGCGCGCGAACGCCCAGAACGACAGCATGTAAAAGAGCGCCGGCATCGAGTCCACCCGGCCGGTGATCCAGGCCACGGTCTCGCCGTGCACCGGGAGGAGCACGAATATCGCGGCCGCGAGCGTCGCGGCCGGCAGGGTGAGACGCGCGGCCTGCAACGCAATCGCGAGGACCGCCAGCCCGTTCGCAGCGTGCAGCGCGATGTTCAGCACGTGGTGCAGAAACGGCGACGCCGCCCCGCCCAGCGACGTGAGCTGGTAGGACAGCGCGGGGAACGGCCGCACCTCGTCCGGCGTGTGCCCCCAGATCTGATCCATCCACGACGTCACGAACCAGCGCGGAAAGTAGCCGGCAGGCTTGCCCGACAGCAAGGCGACGACCCCGAAGTCGTCACGCACGAAGTAGTTGTTGATTGTGGACAGGTACGGCAGCGTCGCCGCCAGGCACACCGCCAGCGCCGCCCACGCGACGGATGTTCCGCGCCGATCCGGAGCGGCAGCGTTCATCGCAGACGGTATCTCACGATCAGCGCGATCATGCGGAGTCCCGTGCGGAGCGCGCCCGAAAAGCTGCCGGTGATCTTCGACTCGCCCACCCGGCCGCGATAGTTCACCGGAATCTCGATCACCTTGAGGCGGTGCCGGAGCGCCAGGATCACCATCTCGGGGAGAAAGTGCGACCCGCCGACAGTCAACTCGGCGCGAATCTGCTCCACGGCGGCGCGGTGCGTCAGCCGCAGGGTACACCCGCAATCGCTCAGCGACGGCCCGCCGTGCAGGACCTGCAGCAGCTTGGCGACGGTCCAGTTGCCCATCCGCAGGAACCAGCCCATGTTCGCCTGATCCCAAATCAACTCACGCGTCGTCCGCGTCCCGCACACCATGTCGAAATCGTCGGCGTAGGCCAGGAGCTTCAGGACGTCGCGGCCGATGAACGTGCCGTCCGGTTCCGCCAGGATGACGATGTCGCCGGTGGCCTCGGCCAGTCCGCGCCGCAGCGCGAAGCCGTATCCCTGCCGCGTCTCCGTGACCACCCGCGCCGGCGTGGCGGCCGCCTGCGCGGCGGTCCGATCGCGCGAGTTGTTGTCGACCACGACAATCTCGTCGACTACATCGCTGATCAGGAAGTCCTCGATCGCCGGGCGGATGTACTGCTCCTCGTTGTAGGCCGGAAAGACGACGCTGACGGTCTTGCCTCTGTGCACAGTCAGCCCTTCTCCGCGACGAGCAGCATCTGGCCGGCCAGCGGCCGGATCGGTGAGCGCAGGTAGGCGCGCACCAGCCAGGGCTTCACCGGCAGCCGGCTCTCGCGCATCGAGTAAGGCAGGAAGCGCGGCTCGACCCGCAGCATCCGCAGCCCTTTCGACCGGAGCAGATTGGCCAGCGACACGTGCGTGAAGGTGGAGCGATGGGTGTAGTCGTCGAAGTAATGGCGATAGGCGTAGCGGAAGTTCGGCTGCATGACGATCACCCGTCCGCCACGGCGCAGCAGCCGCACCGTTTCCGCAATCAGGCTCGCGGCGGCGTCCGGCTCGAAATGCTCGATCACGTTCGACGCAAGCACCAGGTCGAAGCTCTCGTCGGCGAACTGCGTCAGCCCGGTCGACAGATCCAGGACGACGGCTTCGACACCCGGGGCGGCGTGACGCGCGACCTCGGGCCAGGCATCCACGGCGACTCGTCGTGTGCCCGAGAGCGCATTGATCCAGCAGCAATAGCCCGCGCCAATCTCGAGCACGCGCGCGTCCTTCGGCACCCAGCGGCGGACGTACTCGGCAATCACCGTCCAGACGACCTCTCGCGCCGGATCCGGCGGGAGATGCACGTCGTGGTAGCCCGCGGCGCTCATACGCTGCGCCAGGCGGCCGGCAGATTCCGCTCGACCTCGATCCCGTCGAACACAGTCCCGGACCGCGCGCCGTGCGCCCGCGCCCAGGCGGCCATCCGGGCCAGCCCGTCCTGAAGCGTGGTCGCCTGCCGCGCACCGAACACGGCCGTGAGGCGCTCATGACTCGAATACGCGTCGCGGACCTCGGACCGGGCCGGCAGGTGCACGACCTGCGGCTCGACACCCATCGCCGCGGCGACCTCGATGGCGAGCTGGTTCAGCGTGAACGGCTGATCGGCCCCGACGTTGAACACCTGATCCCAGGCGGTGTCCTGCTCGATCGCCTCCGCCATCACCGGCGCGACATCGTCGACATAGCTGAACGCGCGCGTCTGCGTGCCGTCGCCGAAGATTGTCATCGGCCGGCCGTGCAGAATCTGGTTCATGAAGATCCCGACCACGTTCCGGTACCGGTCTCCGATGTTCTGGCGAGGTCCGTACACGTTGTGCGGCCGGAAGACGATGGAGCGGAGGCCGAACATGTCGCGGGCGCATCGCAGGTCCTGCTCGACGGCGAGCTTGGCGATGCCGTAGGGATCTTCCGGATGCGGCGGCGTGTCCTCGCTGAACGTCCCCTCCGTGCCGCCGTAGACGGCGATCGACGACGCGAAGACGAACCCCTTGACGTCGTGGTTCACCGCCGCGTTGATCAGGTTCACGCTCCCGATCACGTTGTTGGTGTAGTTGAACCGGCGGATGAAATGGCTCAGCCCCTCGGCCGCGTAGGCCGCGAGATGGTAGACGTACTCGAAGGAGGTCTGGGCGAACAGCCCATCCACGGCGCCCGCATCGCTGACGCTGGCAGTCACGAGACGCGCGGCGGCCGGCACGTTGTCGCGGAAACCGCCGGAGAGATCGTCCAGCACGACCACCTCGTGACCGCGCCCGATCAGCGCGTCGGCGACGTGCGATCCGATGAAGCCGGCGCCGCCGGTGACGAGCACGCGAGCCATCCCGGTCAGTCCTGCAGCCAGAGCACGATCAGCACGACGATCAGCGCGAGCACCACGAGCAGCGCGATCTTCCAGGCGCTCTTCGGATACTCTCCGGCCATCTTGCCGGTATAGCCGTTGACCAGCAGACGGAAGGGGCGCGCGCCGTAGTTATAAGTGAGCAGCCAGATCGGCACGAGCACGTGCTTGAAGGTCTGGTTCGAGAACGTCGGCTGGATCTGGAGATTGCGATAGGTGTCACCCGGGATCTGCGCCGCGGCCAGCCGCTGCAGCTCGCTGTTCATCGCCGCCCGGGATCGCTCCGCGGCATCGAACAGCACGACCTGATAATGCTCGACGACGAAGCCTGACAGGAAGGCGGTCGAGTACGGCACGAGCTCGGTGGTGGTCGGGAACGGCTCGATCTGCTTGAGCAATGACAGCGATACGCCCTGTGTCCCCGGCACCGGCTCGTCGTCAAAGAAATGATCGACCACGCCGGAGGCCGGCTCCCAGCGCACGTGACGCACCTGACGGGTCTCCGTCCGCCCGTTGGTCCTGACCGTCTCGGTCGTGTAGTAGTAATGCCCCGCTTCGGCCGTCCACGGACAGACCGCCTGCGCATCGAACGTCCAATACGGGATGTACAGCCCGTGCAGGCGATCGACCAGGGCGCGTCTCTTGAACGCGTTGGGGGCCAGCCACTTGCTGGCGTACCACGCGCGCATCTGCTCGCGGACCTGGGTCTCCGTGATCTTGAACGGGAGCAGGCTCTGCGGCCGGATCGGGGCCTTGATCTCCGTGTAGTCGACCAGCGCCGGCGATCCGCAGAACTCGCAGTTCTGCCCCACCCGTTCGGGGTCGAATACCGTGACGGCCTTGCAGCTCTGACACTGCACCGTCCGCTTCTCGGCCAGCCAGCCGCGTTCGTCGTCGGGCAGCTCACGCAGCGCCTTCGCCAGATCGAGCTCGACGATCTCGCCGGACGCTTCATCGACCTTGAACGGCGTCGAGGTACCGCAAAACGGGCACACCAGCGCCTGCCTGGCGGGATTCCACTCCGCCTGCGCGCCGCAGGCGGCGCACGGATACTTGGCGACAGCGCTGATCTCGGGCATGAGGAAAGCTTCGAGCTGCCAGCTTCGGCTACCAGGCAAGAGCGCCAGCTGACTAGTGACACTCGTTGGCTTGATGCCGCAACGAGAGACGCTGGAAACTGGAAGCTGGAAGCTGGAAGCTGATAGACCTACTTCGCCAGATACTCCTCCACCGCTGCCCGCTTGATCCGGTACGAGCTGCCGATCTTCTTGGCCGTCAGCTCGCCCGACTCGATGATCGACATCACGTCGCTCTCCGGGACGCCGAGCAGCTTGGCGACGTCGGCGGGCGCGAGCAGGTCGGGCAGCGCCACGGCGGCGGTGGCGGCGCTCGATGCCGCGGCCGAAGGCATGCCCTGCTGCTGCATGATCTGCTGGGCGATCGACAGGCCCACTGCGAGCTCCGTCGCGGCGCCGCCCGAACCGCCGCCCTTCTCCATGCCCTGCGCCATCTGGAACTTCACGTAGTCGTTCAGGTTGCCGACCGCGGCCATGCTCGAACGCTTGTCGATCGCGGTCTCGACCTCCGGTGGCACCGACACGTTCTCGATGATGAAGCTGGCCACCTCGAGACCGTATTTCGCCTGCACGACCGGGTTGATGATCGGCAGCAGCGCGTCGCCGAGCTCGGCGTAGCGGCTCGCGACATCGAACACCGGCACGTGCGCCGAGGCCAGCGCGTCGGCGAAGATGCTGACGATGCGCGAGCGCATCGTGTCCGTGAACTCGTCGAGACGGAAGTTTTGATCCGAGCCGGCGACCTCCTTGAGGAACAGCTTCACGTCGCTGACCCGGAAGTCGTAGGTGCCGAACGCGCGCACGCGAACGATCCCGAGATCGTTGTCGCGCATCATGATCGGGTTCGACGTGCCCCACTTGTTGCCGGTGAAGAGGCGCGTATTGACGTAGTAGACGTCCGCCTTGAACGGCGAGTTGAAGCCGTACTTCCACGACTTCAGCTTGGTGAGGACGGGGATGTTGTCGGTGGTCAGCGTGTACTTGCCGGGGCCGAAGGTGTCGCCGAACTCCCCGAGGTAGATGAACTGGACGTGCTGGGACTCGCGCACGATCAGCTGGGCGCCGTTCTTGATCGCCTTGTCCTCGTCCGGAAATCGGTACGACAGCGTGTCGCGCGAGTCATCGGTCCACTCGATGACGTCGATGAACTCGCCCTTGATGAAATCCATCAGGCCCATAACATGTCCTTTCAGCTGTCGTTGGCAGTCCGGGTGTCAGCCGGACGAGAGGCATGGCGCGGAGGCCCGGGCGCGTACCCGGGACCCGCGGCCGTGGCTATTGTAGTGCCGCCGCTGATCGCCCGTGAACCACCTGAGGAGCGGTTCTAGGGCAGGGGTGTGAACGTCAGGGCGACGCCGTTGATGCAGTAGCGCAGGCCGGTCGGGGGCGGTCCGTCCGGGAAGACGTGGCCCAGATGGCTGCCGCAGCGGCTGCAGTGGACCTCGGTGCGGCGCATGAACAAGGCGGTGTCGGTCGACTCGCCGATCGCGCCCTCCAGCGGCGCGAAGAAACTGGGCCAGCCGGTGCCGCTCTCGAACTTGCGATCGGCGACGAACAGCGGCTGGTTGCACGCCGCGCAGCTGAAGGTGCCGGCGCGGTGCTCGTGCAGCAGCGCGCAGGTGCCGGCCCGCTCGGTCCCATGCTCGCGCATGACGTGATACTGCTCGGGCGTTAGGATCGCCCGCCACTCCGCTTCGGTCTTCGTGACGGGGTACGTTTCGGTCGTTTCTTTCATCGCTGTCACCTCCGGCGCCGGCTATTTCTCGGTCGCCTGCCTGGCAATGTCGAGCACGTCGGCCGCGGGCAGGATCACCGGCAGCAGTCCCATCGCCTCGGACCCGCCCATCATCGAGAACATGCTCCCGCGTCCTGGATCGACCTGACGCAGGGTCAGGAGCCCGACCAGTTTGCCCGACGTGCTGAACGCTGGCGTGCCCATGCTCGACGGGGCGCCGCCCAGCACGTAGAACGTCCGCGGCCGTTCGATGATTGCGCTGACGTCGGCCAGCGCGGCCGACGCCGCCCAGCCGCCGACCCGCCCGAGCCGCGACAACACCACGACTTGATCGAGCAGCGCCGGGGTGGCCGACTCCGCCAGCGCAATCGAAACGAGCGGGGCCGCCGGCTTGGTGGTCGGGCGGATGAACGCAAGATCCAGATCCTCGTCGCGGAGGACGATCTTGGCGGCCAGCTCGCGGCCGTCGGGCAGGCGCATCTTGAGCTCGCTCGGCTCGCTCGAGATCTCGACCTTGCTGTCATTGCCGCCGCTGCCCATGCTGGCCCCGACGATCTTGTTCATCATCGCGCCGGGGTTCAGGGAGCCGAGCGACATCACCGTGAGGCCCGAGGGATCGACCACCGTGCCGACCGCGTCGACCGAGTCGTCGGCGGAAGACATCTCACGCCCGCCCATCGCCATGCGCGTCTTGAGCACGACCCGGACGTTCACGACGGCGCCCTGCCATTTCTTGACCACGTCTCGGGCGGCGGCGCGCGCGTCCTGCGCGGCAATCTGCGGGGCGGTCATCACCACGGCCACCGCCGCCAGGCTGGCGATCCACGATCTCACGCGGGCTCCTTGTCTGATCACTTCTTCCACGATCCCTGCAGCTCGACGAAGAACGTGCGGATGCCGCGCTTGACGCGGAACACCACCGACGCCGGTTTCGCCGCCGAGATCCGCGTCATCGCGTCCTGCACCTTCTCGACGTCGTCGACCGCCTGGCCGTCGATGGACAGCAGCAGGTCACCGACGGCGAGATGCGCGAGTGCCGCCCAGCCGCCTTCCCGCACCGCATCCACGAGCACGCCGTGCTGGTCCGGAGGCAGACCCTCTTCCAGGCGGTCGGCGGCCGCGAGATCGCGGACCCTGAACTCGAAGTTCGGATCCTCGTACTTCTTCATTTCGCGCGGCAGACGGGGCGACGTGGCGAGCGTGACCTTCAGCTTCTGCGGCGTCTTCCCGCGCAGGACCGACAGCTCCACGCTCGCGCCGATCTTGTATTGCCGGATCCGGGTCGCAAACAGGTCTGCGTCCGAGGGCTGCGAGGCCTCGAGCGGGTCGCCGTCGACCGCGGTGATCACATCGCCCACCTTGAGGCCGCCGGTGGCGTCCCCGCTGCCCAGCACCTGCGTGACCCGGACACCCGTCGCCTCACCCAGGCCGAGCTTGTCGGACAGCTCCCGTGTCAGCACCTGCACGGAAACGGGAACCCAGGCCTTCCGGGCCTCGAGCCCGGGATCCTCGAGCCCGGCCTCCCCGACGTCGATGACGGTGAGCAGGCGCTGGCTCGATCGCTCGAACGCCACCAGCAGCGGCACGCTGTCCTGCTTGTCCTTCGTCGCGGCGGTCAGAATCTTCTCGAGCGCCTCGACCGAAGGGGTCGGCTTCCCGTCGACCTCGACGATGATGTCGTCGTCGCGGAGTGAGGGCTTGGCTTCGTCGGCCGGCCCGCCGGATCGCAGGCCGCGGACGCGGACACCCTCGCGGTCCTTCCGATTCAGTTCCTTGGCCGACCAGCTCGTGAGGTTGGATGCGGTGATCCCGGCGGCGGTCACCTCCGTGGTCGGCGCTTCGACGCTCTCACGCTCGATCGTCGTCACCGACAGCGTCTTCTCGACGCCGCCGCGCAGAACGGTCAGCTGCACGGGCTTGCCGATCGGCAGCCGCATGATCGCCTGGTTGAAGATCGGCACTTCCTCCGCGAAGCGGACCGTCACCGGTTGAGTCCCGAGCTTCAGAAGGATGTCGCCTGACTGGAGCCCCGCCTTGTCGGCCGGGGAGCCTTCGATCGTGCCGCCGATCAGCACGCCGCGCTGGTCCTTCGAGGACTGCAGCAGCGGCTGGACCTCGAGGCCGATCCAGCTCCGCTTGACGCGGCCGTCGCGAATGATCGCATCGGCCACTTCTTTCGCGAGGTCCGCGGGAATGGCGCCGGCCAGGCCGAGGCTGATCTCGTTGACGCCGATGATCTCGCCGCTCATGTTGACCAGCGGGCCGCCGGAGTTGCCGCCGAAGATCGGCGCGTCGTGGCCGATCCAGCGGACGATCGATCCGACGTCCTCGCCATCAAGCGTCATCCGGTTGAACGGCCAGAACATGCCCGGCAGGATCATCTCGGTGTTGCTGACGATCCCCATCGTCACCGACTGGGACAGCGCCAGCGGGCTGCCGAGTGCGAGCACGCGCTCGCCGACCTTGAGCCTCGAGACGTCGCCGAAGTGGGCGGCAGGGAACGTGCGGGGAACGGGCGGCTTGAGCTTGAGGATGGCGATGTCGGACAGCGGGTCCGTTCCGACCAGCTCGGCCGGGATCTCTTCGCGCGAGGCCAGCGTGCAGTAAATCGCCCGCGTGCGCCCGGCGACGTGATGGTTCGTGAGGACGTGACCGTCAGCCGAGATGATCGTGCCGCTGCCGGCCGCCTCCCGCTTGATCTCGCGCCCGTCCTGATGGTCGACGCTGACGACGTGGATCCGCACCAGGCTGGGGGCGACCTTCGACAGCGCGTCGTCGATTGCCCCGGCTGGCGGGGCGGCCTGCGGAGCGGCCGCCGGCGCGGGATGTGGCGCAGCGCGTTGCTGGCCGGCCACACCGCCCGGCACCGTCAGGACCACGCACGTCAGCAGAAGAGATCGCCAGCGACCCATCCGCCGATCTTAGCGTAGATACTCCAAACGCCCCGGCGTCACTCGAATCCGGCGACCGGGTGCGGCACGTACGGCTGCTCGAGCGACGCGATCTCCTCCTTCGACAGGGCCACTGCGAGCGCGGCCACCGCATCTTCCAGCTGAGCGAGCTTCGAGGCGCCCACGATCGGCGCCGCCACGATCGGCTTGTGGAGGAGCCAGGCGAGAGCGATCTGGGCGCGCGGCAGCCCACGCCGCGCGGCGAGCGCCGACACTGCGTCGATCACCTGCCGATCCGACGATTCCTGGGCGTCGTACAGCGACTTGCCGTAGGCGTCAGTGCGGACCCGTACCGTCGTCTCGCCGGCGTCGCGGGTCAGCCGGCCGCGGGCGAGCGGGCTCCACGGAATGACGCCGATGTTCTCGGCGGCACAGAGCGGCAGCATCTCGCGCTCTTCCTCGCGGTACAGCAGGTTGTAGTGGTTCTGCATCGTCGCAAACGGGGTCCAGCCACGGCCGCGGGCCACGTAGAGAGATTTGCTGAACTGCCAGGCGAACATCGACGACGCGCCGATGTAGCGGACCTTTCCGGACTTGACCAGGTCGTGCAGCGCCTCGAGCGTCTCTTCGATCGGCGTTCCGTAGTCCCAGCGATGGATCTGATACAGGTCGACGTAGTCCGTCCCGAGGCGCCGCAGGCTGGCATCGAGCGCGGCGAAGATCGCTTTGCGCGACAGACCGCCAACATTCGGCGCCTGCCGCATCGGGTAGAACACCTTCGTTGCCAGCACGATCTCGTCGCGGCGGCCGAAGTCGGCCAGGGCGCGGCCGACGATCTCCTCGCTGGTACCGTCGGAATAGGCGTTTGCTGTATCGAAGAAATTGATCCCGAGGTCGAGCGCGCGCTTGATGATCGGACGGCTGGCGTCGTCGTCCAGCGTCCACTGATGCATGCCGCGGTCGGGCACGCCGAAAGTCATGCAGCCGAGGCAGAGGCGCGAGACATCGAGCCCGGTGCGTCCGAGTTTCACGTAGTCCATCGGGAGATGGTAGCTCGCGGGCTCGGGCGTCGCGCTCGCGGGCTCGGGCGTAGCGCCCGCGGGCTACAGGCTTCAGGCTAAAGGCTCGTCAAGAGCACGCCGGGTCCCGGATCCCGGGTCCCCGGTGCCGGGTCTATCTACCGTGCAACCACAGTCGTGGACGTGCCGTTCCAAATCCCGTTGGCCTTCGTCCAGATCGTGACGTAGAGCGACCGGCCGGCCGGCAGGAGCGCGGCCTCGAAGCTGGTGGTCTGGATCTCGCCGGATGTCAGCACGTCGCGCGCGCCAGGCTCGGTGCCGACGGTCAGCAGGTAGGCTTCGGCGTTGCTGATGCTGGTCCAGGTGAAGACGTGATTCGCCGACGCGACGCTGGCGTCTGGCGACCCGAGCAGGGCCGCGCCCGCCAGTGACAACGTCACGGCGCGCTCCGACCATTCCCCCGCAAAGCTGGTCGCGATGCGCGCGTACACCGGCTCACCCGCGGGCAACGCCGGCGTGGCGACGGTGCTCTGGAGCGTCTCACCCGAGTCGAACAGGTCATCGGCGTCCGGCGTCGTCCCGAGACGCACGCGATAACCATCCGCGCCGAGAATCGAGGTCCAGGCGAGGCCGCCACCGAGATCCGACCCGTCGACGGCCATTGGCCGGGTGAAGCGCGCCGACGTCGAGGTGGTGAACCTGACGGCATCAGTGGTCCAGACGCCGGCGAGCTTCGTCGCCAGCGTGGCGTGCAGCGTCTGGCCCGGGCGGATGTCCTGCAGCGCGAACGAGGTGGCATCCGTCTCGCCGCTATCACCGAGATCGCTGCCGCCCGGGGTCGTCCCGACCAGCAGCCGGTACGCCTGAGCGCCGGTCACCGCACTCCATACGAAGCGCTCGCTGGCGCTGATGTCCGAGGCGCCCTCGAACGGATACACCATGCGCGCGGTCGGCGCCGACTCGAACGACAGGTCGGTCGACGACCAGCGCTCACCGACTCGAGTCCGGACGCGCGCGAAGAGGCGCGCGCCGGGCGGCAGCGCATCGGCGACCCACCACGTGCGCTTCGTCTCGCCGCTGTCGACCACGTCGCGGCCACCGGGCCGGGTCCCGATCGAGAAGACATACGCGTCGGCGTTGGCTACCTGCTCCCACGCAAAGACCTGTGCCGAAGTCACGTTCGTGGCGTCGCGATCCGGGGTCAGCAAACGGGAGGCGACACCGCGCGAGGCGCCGATGACGACCGCCGGCAGCTCCGATGCCGGAGCGCTGGTCGAGCCATCGGCAGCGTAGGCCTGCACGGTGAAGTAGTAGGTCTGGCCGACGACGAGATCCTCGGCCTTGAAGGTCGTGGCCTTGCCGACATTCACCTGCGCGGCGTACTCGCCCGGCCTGGTGCCGTATCTGACGATGTAACCGGCGACGTCGGCGTCGGTGGCCGGATTCCAGGCGATCGTGACGGCGGCGGCGAACACCGGCTGGGCGGCGATCGTGAGCAGCAGCGCGGCGGCCGCAGTGAGGAGGTTACGCACTTTCATGGCTTGCACCCGTGGAACATGTCGGAAAGAAGTCGCTCGATCCGGGATGCCGACATGAGGGCAAGGCTGGTGCCGGTTCGCACGTGGCCTAGGAACGCGGCGAAATGCTGAGTAAAACTGCCGAAGGGTGCTGTACGGCGAGGATCAGACGCGCGGCAGCGCGGGAGGACGGGAGACGATCTGGTGAGCCGGAAACAAGATCGTAACCATGTGACGGGCGCGGCAGGAGGGCCGCGCCGGACGATGTTTCAGATCTGCATCACCAGCACGCTGGCGACCCGAATCGTCAGTGCGATCGAGGCCGGGCGGAGGGAGTGTGCGGTGCGGCGGACGTCGTGTTCTTCGCGCGCGCGGCGAAGGCGAGCATCAACCCGCCGAAGAGGAGCATCACGAGACCCCACCACAGGTTGACGTTGACGCCCAGCACCAGGCGGCCGGCGAACAGCCCGTCGGCGGCCAGGATCAGTCCGAACAGCGTGAAGAGCGCACCGATGGGGAGGCGGAGATCGAAGCTCATATCACCAGAAGATGACGTTCACGGCTGCCGTGAGCAGCAGCACGCAGAGCGCGAGCGGCGCGGGCCGCTGATACCACGCGAGCCCCGTCTCGGACGGGTGCGGCGTGAGACCGTAGACCAGACCAGCGAGTTGCCCCTCGGGCTTCGGCGCGGTCACGAGGCTGACGACGAGCGTCACGCCGAAGCAGACCGTCCAGGCCCAGATCGCGCCCCAGAAGTTCTGGGCCATGTCGGAGGCGTAGTCGTGCACCAGCGCGAGCTTCGGAATCAGCGAGCCGCCCCCGGTGACCGCGGTCACCTCATAGTGCATCGTCGCCGCAAGCGTGCCGGCGACCAGCCCCCAGAACGCTCCGTGCCCCGTCGTCCGGCGCCAGAACATGCCGAGCAGGAACGTCGCGAAGAGCGGCGCGTTCACGAAGCTGAAGATCAGCTGCAGCATGTCCATGATGTTGTTGAAGCGCATCGCCAGATACGCGGCGGCGACGCTCAACAACGTGCCGACCACCGTCGTCGCGCGGCCGACGCTCAGGTAGTGCGCGTCGCTCTGGCCCGGCTTCAGGTAGGACTGATACAGGTCGTAGGTCCAGACGGTATTGAAAGCGGTGACGTTGCCAGCCATTCCGGACATGAAGCTGGCCATCAGCGCGGTCAGTCCGAGCCCCAGCATGCCTTCCGGATAGTAGCGCGCCATCATCATCGGCAACGCCATGTTGTAGTCGTAACCGCCGCTCGCCGTCAGCGGCAGGACCGGCGCCGTGCCGTTCACGGGATGCAGGGTCAGCCCGAGAGCGATGATGCCGGGGACGATGACCAGGAAGGGGAAGATCATCTTCGGCACGGCCGCGATCACCGGCGTCTTGCGCGCGGCGTTCATCGAGTCGGCGGCCATGGCGCGCTGGACGACGAGGAAGTCCGTGCACCAGTAGCCGAACGACAGCACGAAGCCGAGCCCCATCACCAGGCCGAACCACTCGACGCCCATCGGGTTGTCCGCGGGTGAGCCGAGATTGGTCCACGAGTGCGCGAAGGTTTCGGGGATCTTCGCCTTCAGGCCTTCCCATCCGCCGACCTCGCGCAAGCCCAGATAGACCAGCGGCGCGAAGCCGAAGACGATCATGAAGAACTGGAGCACCTCGTTGTAGATGGCGCTGGCGAGGCCGCCCAGCGAAATGTAGACCAGGACCACGACCGCCGAGATGAGGATGCTCGCGTGAATGTTCCAGCCGAGCAGGAGCGACAGCAGCGCCCCCATCGCGTACATGCTGATCCCCGACGAGAACACGGTCATGACCGCGAAGGTCAGGGCGTTGAAGGCGCGGGTCTTCTCGTCGAAGCGGAGCTTGAGATATTCGGGGACGCTGCGGGCCTTGGAGCCGTAATAGAACGGCATCATGAAGACGCCGACGAAGAGCATCGCCGGAATCGCCCCCACCCAGTAGAAGTGGCTGGTCATGATCCCGTACTTGGCGCCGCTCGCGGCCATGCCGATCATCTCCTGCGCGCCAAGGTTGGCGGACAGGAAGGCCAGGCCGGCGACCCAGGCCGGGATGGCGCGGCCAGCCA
The DNA here is from genome assembly GCA_963816725.1 of uncultured Acidobacteriota bacterium. Classification (GTDB taxonomy): domain Bacteria; phylum Acidobacteriota; class Vicinamibacteria; order Vicinamibacterales; family 2-12-FULL-66-21; genus CAVSUB01. Next base: position 343,225 of record CAWFMC010000007.1, read on the forward strand.
GCAGGAAATCGCCGCTGCCCGAGATGCGGCGGCGCACGGCGAACCCGATGCCGAGGACGAAGACGCCGTACAAGGCGATCAGCAGCAGGTCAATCGCAGAGACATGCATTCAACGGCACCACGGATTGTGAGCGGAATCGCCAGCGGAGTGTAGCAGATCGGCCGGGCCGTCCGTCTCGTGAGTGCCGCCCGGCTGTTCGATCCCGAGGCGACGGGCGTTTCTAGTCCTGCGCGCCCGCGATCCGTCCATCCATACATGGACGATCGGCGTGCGCCGCGCCATACTGCGACGGAACGGGCGCCGACACGCCGCCGACGCCACACACGGAGGGCACTGCATGCCGCCAGGGCTCGACTCGCTCAAGCACCTCGTCGTCCTGATGATGGAGAACCGCTCGTTCGATCACATGCTCGGCTCGCTCAAGCAGGTCGACCCGCGGATCGACGGTCTGACCGGCACCGAGAGCAATCTCGACACCTCGGGACGCCAGGCGCTTGTCGCCCCCTTGGCGCAGTATCAAAGCCAGCTCGACCCCGACCCGAATCACGATTTCGCGCCGGTCAACCAGCAGATCTTCAACGGCGGCACCACCGCGAACATGCAGGGGTTCGTCGCCAGCTACTTCGAGCAGCGCCGTGACGTGACGCACTCGCGAAAGATCATGTACTACTTCAAGCGCGAGAAGCTGCCGGTGCTCACGACGCTCGCGCTCGAGTACGCGGTGTTCAACCGCTGGTTCTCCGCCATCCCCGGTCCGACGCTCTGCAACCGCGCGTTCGCGCACTACGGCACGTCGTTCGGGCACGTCGGCATGGAGCTCTTCTACGCCAACCAGAAGTTCAAGAGCGTCTATGAGCGGCTCCTGGACGCCGGGCACACCGCGAAGATCTACTACTTCGATCAGAAGAGCTCGACGATGGAGATCGTCAACCTGCTGCAGAACCAGCCGCAGTTCTTCGGGACCTACGATCAGTTCCTGAACGACTGCCAGAGCGGGACGCTGCCGCAGTATTCGTTCATCGAACCGAACTTCAGCGATCACGACAGCGACGGCGGGGAGCTGCTCGCCTCCGATCAGCACCCTGATCACCACGTGCTCGAGGGCGAGCGCTTCATCGGGACGATCTACAACGCGATCAAGTCCAACCCGGCGCTGTGGGAATCCACCGCGCTGCTGATCACCTACGACGAGCACGGCGGCATCTACGATCACGTGCCGCCGCCGGACTGCACGCCGGACGGGTTCGTCGCGCAGCCGGCCGCGACCGGCACCAACAAGCCGTTCATGTTCGACCGTCTGGGCGTCCGCGTGCCGGCGGTGCTCGTGTCGCCGTGGGTTCCGAAGAACACGGTTGTCGACGGCCGGGTGTTCGAGCACGCGTCGATTCCGGCCACGGTGACGAAATGGCTCATCGGCGGGTTCGACAACAGCCAGCGCACGCCGCGTGAGGCGGCGGCCGAAACATTTCTGGATCTGCTGTCGCTCGGAACGAGGCGGACCGACGGCCCGAACTTCAACCTGGGAGCCACCGCGCGAACGGCGGCGGCGAGAGTCCCGGCCGCGGCTGTCGCGGCGGAACGCCGGGTCGCTGAGGCTCCCCCGCCTCAGGGCCGCGTGGCGGAGATCGCGGTCCCCAAGGCGCCCAGGAAAGCCTACAACTCCGCCCGGATCGCTTCCGGCCTGATTCAGGCGCAGATCCAGCATCTGGAAGCGGCGGCAGGTATCTTCCCGAAGAAGCCCGGAGCCAGACCGAAAAAACGCTCCGAGGCCGCGTCGGCCGACTACATCCAGAAGCTCACGGCGCTGATCTACGCCCGCGACGGCCAGGTCGAGCCGGAGATCGCCGTGCCGCACCCGACCCCGCCGATCGCCGGCACGCCGACGCCCACATCCACGACGCGGACCCGCACCGCGGCCCCACCGGCGGCAGGAAGCCCTCGTCCACGGGCCCGGCGCACCTCCTCCGGCAGCACCCGCCGGACGGCGGCAAAACGGGCGCGCCACGCCGCGCCGAAGGCCAAGAGCCGGACGACCAGACGCGCCAAGAAGACGCGAAGCCGGAGGGGACAACGATGAAACGCCTGGTGACGATCCTCTGGCTGCTGGCAGCCGCCCCACTGGCCGCGCAGACACCAGCCGCTGCGCCGCAGGGCGAAAGCGCGTTTCACGCCGAGCTGCGCCGCGAGGGCAATCGGGTCCGCGAGAGCTGCAGCGCGTTCACGCTCAAGAAGATCAGTGACTGCGCAATCGAGCTGGCGACCGATCATCCGCTGCACGTGACCTTCGGCACGCTCGCGCCGCAGAACGGCATCGGGTTCGGCCCGGCGCTCGCCATGCACTACACGCCCAACGAGAACTGGCGCCTCAACTGGAGCGCCGACGTCGTCGGCGCGATCAGCGGCGCGTGGCGCGCCGGCGGATATCTGAAGATCGTTCGCACCGGGGTCGAGCTGCCAACCGTGTCGAGCGGCCCGGCCGCGTCCTCGCATGCCGGCATTCACGCGTATCCGGTGATCGACGTGTACGCCCAGACGATCTCGCTGCCGAAGCTGGCGTATTTCGGTTTGGGCCCCTCGAGCGACCGCACCGGCAAGTCGTATTACGGCATGGGCGAGCACATCATCGGGAGCAGTGTGATCTACCCCATTGGCACTTCGGCGATCGGCGGGCTGAACCTGTCCCTGCTGGGGGAGATCAACTACCGCGGCGTCGATATCCGTTCCTCGGATGCGGACAACCTGCCGTCGATCGAGCAGGTCTACACCGAGGCGACCGCACCCGGCCTCACCTCTCAGCCGGGATTCGGGCAGTTCGGCGAAGGAGTACGAATCAAGCCATCGCTGCTGAACGGCCATCTGCAGCTGAACTACATGACGCGGTGGCAGCAGTTCGTCGCCGGCGATTCGGCATATTCGTTCCAGCGCTGGACGCTGGATCTCAATCACGAGATCCCGATCCGCGGCACGGTGACGGCCACGCCGCCCGAGAACTTCACCCCCAACGACTGCCCGCGCGGCACGGCCGATGCGGGCTGCCTGCCGGTGTCGCGGAACCGCTACGGCACCCTCAATCTGCGCATGTTCATGGCGCGGTCCGATGTTTCGGATACCGCGAGCGTGCCGTTCTACTTCCAGCCGACGCTGGGCGGGTCCGACATCAACGGGAACCGTGTACTCCCCAGCTACGAGGACTACCGCTTCCGCGGTCCTAACGCGCTGCTCTTCCAGGAGAGCATCGAGCGGGCCATCGGCTCGACCCCCGTCGGCGTGTGGATCGCGTCGGACCAGGGCCGGGTGTCCTTCGAGGACGGCGACGCCGGCGCGTTCCGGGCGACGTTCTCGGCCGGCCTGACGCTGCGTGCCGGGGGCTTCCCGGTCGTCCTGCTGTCGTTCGCCACCGGCGGACCGGAGGGTCACCACGTCGCGCTGACGATCAACACGTCATTGCTCGGAGGGTCATCGAGGCCGTCGTTATTCTGAGGATTGGGATCGGTTCGACGGGTTCGACAGGGTTCGAGGGGTTCGATAGGTTCGGTTCCTGGGTTCCGGGTTCGCTGGCTTCCATTACCCCTGTTCGACACGACGGTGGTTCGAGCCCTCGCCTGCCGCGCCACGTCTCTACGTCACGCGGAGGCTCGAGATCCCGCACCAATAACCTGCGAACCATGGAACCGAACCTGTCGAACGTGTCGAACCCTCGAACTATCGAACCGTAAGAAATCTCGTCAGCAAATTGACCGCCACCCCCGCGCGATAGCTCGCGGTCGAGCGCACGTCGTCGATCGGCGCGATGTCGTGCAGCAGTGCGGCTTCGGCGGCGGCGACCGTGTCGGGGTCGAGGCGCTGGCCGCGCACGGCGGCCTCGGCGGTTCGGGCGCGCAGGGGGATCGGGGCGACGCTGCCGAAGGCGAGCCGCACGTCGGTGACGACACCGGCGTCCGTCTTGAGCGTGCCGGCGAAGCACACCTTGGAGATCGCCTGGGCGCGGCGCGTGCCGACCTTGCGGTAATCCTGGTGGGTCCAGCCGCGGCCGCGCGGGAGCCGTACGGCCGCGATCAGCTCGCCCGCGGCCAGGTCCATGGTCTTGTAACCGGTGTGGAAGGCGGCGTAGGGCACGCGGCGGATGCCGCGGACGGACACGAGGTCGAGGGACGCGTCGTACGACCAGCAGCGCCGGCGGCGTGTCCGCAGCCGGTGAGGCGTTGGCGATGTTGCCACCGATGGTGCCGCGATTCTGGGTCGCGATACCGCCTGTCTCACGTGCCGCGGCGCCGAGCAGCGGGAACTCCCGCGCCAGCTCGTCGTGACCCCGGATCTCGGCATAAGTAGTCAGCGCCCGGACGACGATCTCGTCCTTCGAGACGATGACCCCGGTGAGCGCGTCCAGACCGCGAAGGCTGACGTAGCGGGTCTGCGGGAGCTTCCCTGCTTCGAGCAGGACCATCAGGTCCGTGCCGCCGGCGAAGGGCCGCCACGAACCGCCGGACTCGGCGATCAGCGCGAGCGCCTCCTCCAGAGTTGCCGGCACCCGGAGGTCGTAGGCCGGCACGTAGGACCTCAAGGCCGCGCCGCCTCCGCGCACGCCTCGAGCACCGCGTGGAAGATCCGCATGTAGCCGGTGCAGCGGCAGAGATTTCCGGCAAGGGCTTCGCGCACCTCGATCTCGGAGGGGTGCGGGGTGCGCGCCAGCAGCGTCTTCGCCGCCAGGATCATCCCGGGCGTGCAGATGCCACACTGCGCGCCGCCATGCGCGATGAAGGCGCGCTGAACCGCATCGAGATGTCCGTCGGCGGCGACCCCTTCGATCGTGGTGATAGACGTGCCCGCGACCTGCGCGAGCGGCAGCAGGCAGCTGTTCACCAACTGGCCGTCGACGAGCACGGAGCAGGCGCCGCACTCGCCCTCGCCGCATCCTTCCTTGGTTCCGGTCAATCCGAGCCCGTGACGCAGAACGTCGAGCAGCCGGTCCATCGGGTAACCCGTCATGACCTGCTCGGCACCGTTGACGCGGCAGCGGACCTCGATCGGATCAGGCATGCGCCGCTCCGATCAGCGCCATGAGCGACTCGGGCGTCAGCGGCAGGCGAACGGGATCGAGGCCGGTGGCGTGGGCGACGGCGTTGAGGATCGCTGGCGCCGGACCGTCCATCGGCAGCTCGCCGATGCCCTTCGCGCCGCCGGGACCGGCGAGGTACGGCCGCTCCTCGAAGTAGACCCGAATCGGCGGCAGGTCGAGCGATGTCGGCATGATGTAGTTGGTCATCTGGGCGTTGATCATCCGCCCTTCGCGCCACGCCACCTGTTCGTAGAGGGCCCACCCGATGGCCTGCGCGACCCCTCCCTCGATCTGCCCGGCGGCAAGCACCGGGTTGATCACTCGTCCGACCTCCTGGACCGCGACAAAGTCGTCAACGCGGATCTCGTAGGTGGTGAGATCGACGGTGACTTCCGCGACGTACACGGCCCACGCGTAGGTCCCGTATGCGTCTCCCTGGTACCGCTCGTCGTCCCACCGCACGCCGGGGGACGGGTGATACCGCGCGCTCGCCTTCAGCGGCCCGACCCGTGCGCGATACGTCCGGCACGCCTCCGCGAAGGCCTCCGCGGAAAACGTCTCCTCCAGGAGACCCGCGCCCGTCAACAGCCGGCGCAACGTGACCGCGGCGTCCTCGACCAGCTTGCCGACCACCATGCACGTGCGCGACGCGACGGTGGGGCCGCTGTCCGGCACCAGTGCCGTGTCCGGCTGGGCGATCTCGATCGAGTCCGGCGGTAGGCCGAGCGCGTCGGCGGCGATCTGCGTGAAGATCGTGTTGGTCCCCTGCCCGATTTCGGTGTTCGCGGTCAGGATTCTCACCCGGCCTTCGTCTGTCGCTTCGACCTCCACGACGGACGCGAGATGCTCCTCCCCCGAGCCGGTGAATCCGGCGCCGTGCATGAAGGTCGCAAGGCCGATCCCCTTCCGCAGCGGACCGGACCGGTCCGCGCCAAAGCGGGCCCGCTTCTCGCAGAAGCCCGACAGCTCCAGCGCGCGATCGAGCAGACCGGCCATGTCGACGGGTTCCGAGATCGTTTGACCGACGGCGCTGGTCTGCCCCTGCGTGATGAAGTTGCGGCGGCGAAGTTCGTCCGGGGTCAACCCCGCGGCGGCGGCGACGCGATCCATCTGACGCTCGAGCGCGAACAAACTCTGCGGCGCGCCGAAGCCGCGGAACGCACCGTGCGGCGGCGTGCTCGTCGCCACCGCGCGGCCGCGAATCCGCACGTTCGGGCAGAAGTACGGCCCCGGTGCGTGGATCGTGCCGCGCGAAAGCACCACCGGACTCAGGGTGCAATACGCTCCGCCGTCGACGACGAAATCGATGTCCATCGCCAGCAGCTTTCCGTCCGCGTCGAGCGCGGTCCGATGGCGCGTCCGCGATGGGTGCCGCTTGGTGGTCGCGGCCATGTCTTCGGCCCGGTCGTAAATCAGCTTGACCGGCCGGCCCGATTTCCACGCCAGGAGCGCGGCGTGCCCGGCGATCATCGTCGGGTACTCCTCCTTGCCCCCGAACCCGCCGCCCGTCTCCATCTGGACGACGCGAATCTTGTCGGCGGGGAGCCCGAACAGCGACGCGAGTGCCTTGTGAATGTAGTACGGACACTGCATCGAGCCCCAGACGGTGACCCCGGTTTCGGGGCTGGCGACGGCGAGCATGCCGTTCGGCTCGATGTACAGCTGTTCCTGCGCGCCGGTCTCGAACTCCCCCTCGACGATCAGCGCGGCGCCGCCCCAGGCCGCGTCCACGTCGCCGCGCGACACGGTGTACGACTTGAACACGTTGTCGCTGCCCCAGACCACGCGGTCGGCGGCGAGCGAGCTGTCGATCGAGAACACGCCGGGCTGCGCCGCCACCCGCACGTGAACGTGCCGGCGCGCCTCCTCGACCAGGAAGCGATCGCGATGCGCGATGAGCGCTATCGGCTCTTCAGGATGGTTGATCGCTTCGCTCGCGAGGTAGGGCTGGTCGTCGACGATGAGCGTGACGCGGTTGCGGCCGGGCACATCCGCGGCGGTGACGATGGTGAACTCGTCCCACGGAATGCCGGGAGCGAAGTCGATGCCGAGGATGCGGCCGCGCGCGATCTGGCTGCGCACGGTCGCCCCGTAGAGCATGCCGGGCAGGGTGAAGTCGTCGACGTACCGCGCCCGGCCAGTGACCTTGTCCTGGCCTTCGCGACGCGGCAAGGATCGACCGATGAGGGGTCCTTCCATTCGCGGCGATCGTACAGCCGATCGCCCGGCGGTGGGAACCTCCGGCGGGTTACTTGAAGGTGTTGCAGGCGTTCGGGTCGCCGGAGTCCAGACCACGGCGGAACCAGGTCACGCGCTGCTCGGAAGATCCATGGGTGAAGCGGTCCGGCGCGACGTGGCCCGTCTGCATCCGCTGAATCCGATCGTCGCCGATTGCCGCCGCGGCCTTCAGCCCGGCCTCGACGTCGCCCGTCTCGATCGTGACGCGGTGGCTGCCCGCCCCACCGCCCTGGGCGGCATGGTGGCCCCAGACACCGGCATAGCAGTCGGCCTGGAGCTCCAGCGCCACCGACAGCGCATTCTGCTGATCAGGACGCGCTGATTGAGCTCGCCGCACCTGCGCGTCGGTGCCCATAAGCGACTGCACGTGATGTCCGAGCTCGTGGGCGATGACGTAGGCGCGCGCGAAATCACCCGGCGCCCCGAATCGGCTCTGCAACTCGCCGAAGAACCCCAGATCGAGGTAGACCTTGTGATCCGCGGGGCAGTAGAAGGGGCCGGTGGCGGATTGCGCGAACCCGCAGCCGGACTGGTAGGCGTCGCGGAACAACACCGCGGTCGTCCGCCGGTAGCGCCCTCCCAGCACTTGTTCCCACGTCGACTGGGCGTCGTCCATCACCGCGTCGACCATGTCGACGGCACTCTCCTCGGCCGCCGATGTCTTCGCGGGCGGACCACTCGGCTGGACGTCGGCCGACGGCGGCACCACACTGCCCCCACCACCGAGCAGCGAGAGGAAATCGATGCCAGTCGCCCAGCTCAGAACCAGCGCCAGGAGCAGGCCGCCGACACCCAGACCGCCGGCCCGGATCCCCATGCCGCCGCCCGAACTGCCGCGCGCGTCCTCGATGTTGCTGCGATCGCCGCTGGTCCACTTCATGTGTCGCTCCCTGTACGCATCACGTGCCGACGGCACATGTGCAAACCGGACGCCAGATGAGCCGAGCGCTTAGTCTCCTAAGCCAGCGATTTCTATGGACGGGTCCGAGCAGGGTCCGCCGGTTCGTTGCCTATATATGGACGGAGGCTCTCAGTCGCGAAACGCACGCCGGACTCATGCCGGTTGTCACGCGTCCCGTTGCGTTAGTCGACCACGATGGTGCGCCAGCGGGCCTGGCGGAACCGACCGACCGTCAGGACGCAGCGCGTGACGTGACCGAGCAGGATGGCGGTCCACACCCCGGACGATTCGAGGCGTCCCATCGCCTGTAGCGTGGCGCACAACCCGATGGGAACCACCACCTGGGACACCAGGGTGATATAGAGCGGGCTGCGCGTGTCCCCCGTGCCTTGCAGACCGCCGGTGTAAGTCAGGGCGACAGTGATGAAGAACCCGGACACGCTGAGATAGCGCAGGAGCTCTTTCCCGAGGTCCACCACGATCGGATCCCTGAGACCGAAGACGGCCAGGAGCTGCGCCGGGATCAGCAGGAACATCGCGCTCACGCAGGCCGCCACGCCAAGCCCGATCTGCGCCGCGATCTGCACCGCCCGCTTGGTCCGATCCGGGTGGCCGGCGCCGAGGTTCTGCCCCGCCACCGCGCCTGCCGCCCCCATCAGCCCGACCGACGTCCAGGTGATCAAAGAAAAGAGCTCGGTGTAGCCGACCGCATACGCCGCCTGCGCCTCGGCGCTGTGCTGGAGCGAGCCGATGAAGCGGAGCAGCGCGACGCCGGCCAGGTTCATCGCCACACCCTGCACGCCCGCCGGCAGGCCAAAGCGGAACAGCGCCCGGACGATGCTCCAGTCCGGACGCCACGACATCCCGCGCGGGAACGTGACCACGAGGCGGCCGCTGAGGAGCAGCCAGATCCCGACACCCGACACCAGCGAGCTCGCCAGCGACGTGCCGATCGCCGCACCGCGCACGCCGAACGCCGGAATCGGACCCCAGCCCGGGATCAGGACGACGTTGAAGGCGATGTTGAGGAGCGTCATCGCGATGCCGAGCCGCATCGGCGTCCGCGCGTCACCCGCGGCGCGAAGCGCCCCTCCCAGCATGAAGAACATCAGCAGCCCGATGCTGAACACGAACATCGTCCGGAGGAACGGCAGCGCCTCGGCGCGGACCTCCGGGGTCGCGTGCACCAGCTCCAGCAGGTAGGGCGAGAGCAGATAGCCGATCGGCGCCAGCACGCCCAGCCCGATCACCATGGCGGTGAGGAACGCCTGATAGACCGTGCGGTTCACCCGGTCCGGCAGATTGGCCCCGGCGTAGCGGGCCACCAGGACGCCCATGCCGGTGAACAGCGAGCTGATGAAGACGATGACGACGAGGAAGATCTGCCAGCTCACGCCGATCGCGGCATTGCCGGTGAAGCCCACGTAGTGCCCGACCATCGCGTGATCGATGATCCCCTGCAGGCCGCCGATCGCGTTCTGCAGGACGGTCGGCCAGGCGAGCTTCCAGACGGCGTGGGCGATCGGCCCTTCGATGATTGAGCGGTCGAAACGGCGGGCGGGTGGTGCGGCAGGAAGCGCTGACGACCCCGGAACCGGTTCTGCTCGAGACGGCGCGCTCACCGACAGATCTGCTGACAAGAAGGGCGATCATAGCACCCGCCCTGCCGCCTCCCGGCGATCAGCGCATGCTCTTCAGCGTGCGCCGCACGTCGGCGTGCGCCAGCACGACTGCCGGCTGGCGCTGCAGCGCATCGTAGTACCGCCGCGCGAATCCATCACCGGATTCCGATGCCGTCAGCAGCCGCTCCGCCTCGTCCAGCAGAGCGCCACCGTCGGGCTGCGTTGCCGGCGAGCCCTGCTCCACTGCTTCGTCGATCCGCACCACGAGCTCCGACAGCGGGTGCAGCCACGCGAACCACGGATCGTTGATCACCAGCTGGAGCAGGTTGCCGCTCGATCCGACCCGTCCGCGATCCATTTCGTACGCGACCTTGGTGTCGTCGAGCAGGACCTTGTGCAGGTTGAGCAGCCGGGCGCGGAGGTCACGCAACCGCTGACGGCTCGCCTCGCTGAGCGGAACCGGCAGCGCCGCTCCGGGCTCCGCCGACGGAGGCTGAGAGGCCGCCGCGCGGAGTGCGTCGAGATCGAGCGGCTCCGCGACGCCACTCCGCGGGACCTCGCGCCCCTGCTCGGCCCGCGGGCGGTCGTAATAGAGCTCCACCTGATTGCCGTCCGGATCCCGCACGAACAGCGACGCGCTGATCCCGTCGTCAACAGCCGACTCGATCGGGACCTTGGCGCGTTCGATCCGGACGAGGGCATCGCCCAGCGCGACGCGATCGGGATAGCGGATCGCGAAGCGGTACGGGGCCGCAGCCTCTTCGCCGGGTGCAGCCGCGTGCAGCGCCAGGTGATGGTGGAAGCCGCCGGCCCCCAGGAACGCCACCATCGCGCCGTGCCGGTAGGTGACCTCGAAACCCAGAGAGCCGGCGTAAAACGCGAGGGCGCGATCGAGGTCACGGACGCGGAGACGGACGTGGCCGATTTCGACGCGCGGATCGAGCGGCTGCATGGCTCATCATCCTGCACCTCGCGGGGGCAAAATCAAGCTCCGCTTTCGCTGCGCTCGGCTGCGCCGTCGCTGGCCTCGAGACCACGGACGATCCTGGCCGTCGTGACAACCTGGCCGGCATGCCGCTGCGAGTGCTCCGCCGCATGGAACAGCAGGCCGATGACCGTTGTCGGCAGCGACGCCCTGCCGACGGTGCGCGCGTCGTAGATCGCCGATACCGGGGTCGCGCGCAAGACATCGAGCGCGGTCGCGATCCGTGAGCGGAGGTTCGCCAGCAGCGGTCCGGCGTCCGGCCCCGACGGCGCCTGCTCGCCAGCCAGGGCAGCCTTCTGATCGGCCGACAACCGCTCGCCGCGGGCGTACGTCAGCAGGCGGTCCGTGCTGCCATCGAGGTGCCGGAGATGGAACCCCACCGACGGCGCGCCTCCGGGGGTCCGCCACACCTGGTCACGCGTCAGCCCCGCCGCCGCATGCTCGACATCCTCCAGGGTCTGCAGCAGCGCGTGCGCGGCCGGCAACAGTTCCGCGGGAACGCCTTCGACAGGGCCGCGAAGCCAGACTTCCGGTTCGATGGTCATGGGGGAGATGGTAGATCGTTGACGCGACCCGGGACTCGGGACCCGGGACCCGGGAACCGGGGGGTCACGGTTCAGCGTTCAGGGTTCAAGGTTCAGCGTGCCGGGGCGACGGTCGACGCGCGCTGCGCAGGCCTGGCGAATTCGAGCGCCGGGTCCCGGATCCCGGATCCCGAGTCCCGTCTTTTTCGGTCCGGTTCCGACGCGCGGGTCTCCGACATCTGCGGAGGTGCCGCGCCGGAACCGGCTCGAACAGCGGTCGCTACGACGCGACCTTGAGCTTCGGTGCAGTGTTGCGGGCCGAGGTCTCGACCCGGCCGCTCAGCGTAGCGCCTTCGGCGATGGCGATGCGCGGCGCCGACAGCTCGCCTTCGACGCGGGCCGTGCTGCGCAGCTCGATGCGCTCCTCGGCGATCACGCTGCCGCTCACCGTCCCGGCGACGACGACACCCTTGGCCACGACGTCCGCCGCGACGTGTCCGCCCGGCTCGACGACGACGAGGTGGCCTTCGACGCTGATCGTGCCCTCGACGCGGCCGGCAATCACGACGTCCTCACGCGCCGACAACTCTCCCTTGATCACGACCGACGCTCCGACAGCAGCAATCCGTTCCATCTTGCCTCCCGAACACATGTAGGTGATGGGGCACCGGTCCGCAAGGACCGTTCCCGGCAAAACCGCCGGTTTTACCGGACTTTTTCCAGACTATGTCGGCGCCCGTAACGGAATCGTGATCGCGATGGCAGGAGCGTGATCCCGCCATCTGAGACGTATACTCAATCGCTCACGCGTGCTGGCTGGCCACGGCCATGCCGTTCCGGCGGGCGTCTGGTCGTGAAGGAGTCTTGCGAAAAATGCGTCTCACGCCGCTTGCCGTCCTCGTGCTTACGCTGTGGTCTCCGGCGACGGCCATGGCCGTGCCGATGCCGCAGGCGCCGCCGGCTGTCGCGACGCCGGCCCCGGCGCTGACCGACGAGCAGATCGCACAGTTCCTCCAGAACGCCAAGATCTTGAAGACGAAAGGCATCGGCACAGGTGTGACCGGCGCGGCCCGCGCGACGCTCAGCGACGGCACGTTGACCCACGACGCGCAGATTCAGAAGATCGACGAGAAGAAGGCCGAGTTCAACGCCGGCAAGATCCGGGAATTCAACTTCGAGGACAGCTGGAGATTCAACGTCGCGGCCTACCGGGTCGACCGGCTGATCGGGTTGCGCATGGTGCCGGTCACCGTTCCCCGCACCTGGAGGTCCGAGCGCGCGGCCTTCACGTGGTGGATCGATGACGTGATGATGGACGAGGGCACACGGGTCAAGTCGCAGCAGCAGCCGCCCGACAGCGGGATCTGGAACGAACAGATGCAGATGGTGCGGCTGTTCGATCAGCTGATTGCCAATACCGACCGCAACGCCGGCAACCTGCTGATCGGCAAGAACTGGGAGGTCTGGGCGATCGATCACACGCGCGCGTTCCGAACCCAGAACACCCTGCCGCCGACCGCCAACATCACCCGCTGCGATCGCCAGGTGCTCGCCGGGCTGAAGACGTTGAATCGTGACGTCCTGAAGCGCGAGATCGGCGACTTCGTCAGCGACTTCCAGATTAACGCCCTGCTCGCCCGGCGCGACCAGATCGTCGCGCTCATCGAGAAGGCCGGACCCGCGGGTGTGTTCGACCGCCGGCGCTGATCGGCGCGGCGCTCGGCGCGGTCAGTGAACGCAGGGAAACAACGCATGGACGGAACGCGGCGCGAAGCCATCGACAGCTGGCCCTCCTGGTCCGCCAACCCTCAGACGGAGTCGGCACCGCCGCGCGATCGCCGCCGCATTCCGGACCGCTTCAAGTGGGACCTCACGGACATCTACCCCACTGACGCCGCCTGGCGCGAGGCGAAGGCCGCCCTGGTCGCCGCCGTGCCGGGGATGCGCGTGTTCCAGGGTCGGCTCGCCACCAGCGCCGCCCGCATGGCTGACGCGCTGGAGCTCTCGAGCCACCTCACGAAGGAGCTGTCGCGCGCGTACGTCTACGCCAGCATGAAGTCGGACGAAGACACCCGCGACAGCACCTGTCAGGGCATGCAGCAGGAGATGGTGCAGCTCGCCGCGGAGCTCGGCGCCGAAGCGGCCTACCTGGAACCGGAGATCCTGAAGATCCCCCCAACGACCATCGCGCGCTTCCTGGCCGAGGAGCCGCGGCTCCAGATCTTCAAGGTCTATCTCGACGACATTCAACGCCGCCAGGCGCATACCGGCACCGATGGCGAGGAACGCCTGCTGGCGAGCGCTGCGGTTCTCGCGAATGGCCCTGGCACGATCTACGGCATCCTCTCGGACGCGGACTTCCCGTACCCGACGATCACCTTGCATGACGGCACGCTGGTGCGTCTGGACAACGCCGCATACAGCGTCCATCGCGCCTCGCCGGTGAGAGAGGATCGCGCGCAGGTGATGGCGGTCTTCTTCACCGCGCTCGGACAATACAAGGCGACGTTCGGAGCGATGTTGAGCGCGCAGGTGCAGAGCGACGTCTTCTTCGCGCGGGCCCGCAAGTACGACAGCGCGCTCGCCGCGGCCCTCGATGCTCCGAACATCCCGTCGTCGGTCTACACGCGCCTGATCGACGGGGTGAACCGCCACCTGCCGACATTCCACCGCTACCTGAGACTGCGCCAGCGGTTACTCGCCGTTCCACAGCTGCACTACTACGATCTCTACGCCCCGCTGGTGGCGTCGGTCGACCTGACCTACACCGCCGACGAGGCGCAGGCGCACATCCTCGAGTCGCTGGCGCCGCTCGGGCCCGAGTACGCGGCGGGCGCGAGACGCGCCTTCTCCGAGCGCTGGATCGACCTCTTCCCGAGCGACGGCAAGCGCGCGGGTGCCTATTCGAACGGCGGGGCCTACGACGTCCATCCCTACATCCTGCAGAACTTCAACGGGAAGTACAACGACGTCAGCACCCTGACCCACGAGCTCGGGCACACGATGCACAGCTTCTTCTCGAACCGGACGCAGCCGTTCGCGACGGCCGGCTACCACACATTCGTGGCCGAAGTGGCGTCGACGTTCAACGAAGCGTTGCTGATCGAGAACCTGCTTCAGCAGATCACCGATCCCGCCGCCCGCCTGTCGCTCCTCGGGAGCTACCTGGAGAACATCAAGGGAACGGTCTTCCGGCAGACGCAGTTTGCCGAGTTCGAGCTGCGCATGCACGAGACCATCCAGCAGGGGCGGCCGCTCACCGGCGACGCACTCGACGGGCTGTACGCGTCGATCACGCGCAAGTACTACGGCCACGACAACGGGGGCTGCGTCGTGGACGACTACATCGCTCACGAGTGGGCCTTCATCCCGCACTTCTATCGCAACTTCTACGTGTTCCAGTACGCCACCTCGTACACGGCGTCCGCCGCGCTCTCCGAGATGGTGCTGGGTGGCGATCCAGCGGCCACCGAGCGGTTCCTCACCTTCCTGGGTTCGGGCGGATCGAAGTATCCAATCGAGCTGTTGAAGGACGCCGGGGTCGACATGACCAGCGACGAGCCGCTCGACCTGACGATTCAGAAGATGAACCGGGTGATGGACGAGGTAGACAAGCTGGTCCCCTGATACAGCCGTCGAAACCTGCCGGTTAGCAGGTCTGGTTGCACGGCGACCCTGCTCATCGGTTACACTGGGCGTTCCGGAATTTCCATGATTCGGCCTTCAGTGCTGGCCGGCAGCGCAGTGCTGGCACTCTCGCTCGTTTCGGGTGTGGCCGCGCAGGCGCCGTCGCCGCTCGCGACATCCCCCTTTGAGTCGTACCTGGAACTGCTGCGTCAGCAGGCCGGGATTCCCGCGATTTCCGCGGCCATCGTCCAAAACGGCGAGGTCGTGTGGGAGCGCGGTTTGGGGTTCCAGAACGTCGACGCACGGATCCGAGCGACCCCCGATACCCCCTACCCGATCAGCAACCTGAGCGCGGCGCTGGCGGCCACGCTGATCCTCCAGTGCGCGGAGGAGCGGCGGGTATTTCTCGACGATCCCGCAGCGACGTACGGCGTCTCGCTGCCGCCCCCCGGGGTCACGGTGCGTCAGCTGTTGACGCACGCGGACCCCACCTCCGGCGGTGACGAGTTCCGCTACGACCCGGACCGCTTCGCGCAGCTCGGGCGGGTCGTGGAGACCTGTGTCCCGCAACCGTACCGGAAGACCATCGCCGTCCGCCTTCTCGAGTTCTTAGCGATGAAGGATTCGGTGCCCGGCCGGGACGTGCAGGACGAGGCGGTGATCACGCAAAACCTCTTCGCGGCCTCGGTGCAGCAGCGATATGCCGACGTCCTCGAGCGGACCGCGCTCCCATACAAGGTCGACAAGAAAGGCCGCAGCTCCCGCAATACCGAGCTGCCGCCGGAGACCCTGAGCGCCTCTGCCGGCGTGGTCTCCACGGTTCGTGATTTGGCCCGGTTCGACGCGGCGCTCGACAGCGCGCTGCTGGTCCGCGACGACACCCTGGCCGCGGCCTGGACCAACGCGATCGGCCGGGACCGCTTGCCGATGCCCACCGGCCTCGGATGGTTCGTCCAGAAGTACAACGGCCAGACGATCGTCTGGCAGTTCGGCCAGACGACCAACGCCTACTCGTCGCTGATGCTGAAGATCCCGGCGCAACGCCTGACCCTGATCCTGCTGGCCAACAGCGACGGCCTGAGCTCGTACTTCGACCTGGCGTCTGGTGACGTCACCAAGTCGCTCTTCGCCGTGCTCTTCCTGCGCCTCTTCGCGTAAGTGCCGCGTCTCTCCCGCGGCTCGTTATTCGCTCCGCGCGCGGCGTTCCGATGGCTGCTGCTCACCGCCGCGTGTCTGTTCCTCAACCCGGCGCCGGCGCGCGCCGACTGGCAGTTCGCCCCCTTCTTCGGCTATTCGTTCAACGGCGAGACGACGCTGGTCACGCCGGAAGCGCGGGGCGATCTGAAAATCAGGTGGACCGTGGGTGGAACCGTCACGTTGATCGGGCGCGGCCCGCTCGGCGTCGAAGGCACCGTACTGGTCGTGCCGCACTTCTTCGAGGCGGGGAACGTCGGCGCGGTGTCCAGCAGCCGCACGTACGCGCTCATGGGCAACGTCGTGCTGGCCACACCACTGGGCTGGAACGAGTACGGGTTGCGGCCGTTCGTGTCGGGCGGCCTGGGACTGATGCACGCGACGCAGCGCACCACGCCGGCGGTGTTCTCGCTCAGCGAGGACCTGCTCGGCTACAACGTCGGCGGGGGCGCGATCGGGTTCATCAACGATCACACCGGTCTGCGCTTCGACCTGCGCTACTACAGCAGCCTGAGCCGGACCAACGAAACGATCGCGCTCGGTCCGGTCAGGCTGCGGTACTGGACGGGCACTGTGGGTGTCGTCCTGAAGTACTGAGCGTCGCTACGGGCAGACCGAGGCCAGCATCCGCACCGATTTCACACCGAGGTAGCGCAAGCCTTTGAGATCGCCCTTGACCTCCGCTTTGCTCTTGGTCTTCGACTTGTCCCCGTCAGCGGCGTGCGATTCCGTGGTGGTCTCGATGGTGACCTTGCCGTTGCCCTTGTCCGCCGCTTTTCCGCTGATCTCCACGCGATGGCCCACGTGGTCCTTCAAGTCGTCGTCGTCATCGGTCGCAAGGACGTAGCTCCCCATCGCGCCATCCTTGTTGGCGACGTTGGTCAGCATGTAGCCGCCATCGGCGTTGCGCTCCACACAGCCGGTCGCCTTGATGTCCTTGCCGTCCTCGACTGTGATCTTGGTTTCTGACTTCCGCGCCTTTTCGACTTCCTGCGCCTGCACCAGCCCACAGGCGGTGACGACGGCAAACAGCGAGTATCCGAGCATTCGCATCTTTTCCTCCCCCGCAGCCCTACCGCGGACATGAGGCCACCGCGGCCACCATCCCCCTGAGGCGCGTGATTATACTCCAGTGATGGAGGTGCACCTCATCGACGGCACATACGAGCTCTTCCGGCATTTCTACGCGGTTCCGTCGGCGCGCGATGCGAACGGACTCGAGGTCGGGGCAGTGCGAGGCGTCGTCGGGTCTGTGCTCGGGCTCCTGAATCGAGGCGCGACTCACGTCGGGGTCGCCACCGATCACGTCATCGAGTCGTTTCGCAACCGGATGTGGCCTGGCTATAAAACCGGGGCCGGGATCGATCCGGCACTCCTCGGCCAGTTCGGGTTGCTCGAGGAGGCCCTGACGGCACTCGGCGTCACCGTCTGGGCGATGGTCGAAGAGGAGGCGGACGATGCGCTGGCGGCGGCGGCGCGGATCGCGAGTGAGGACCCGGAGGTCGGGCGGGTGCTGATCTGCACGCCGGACAAGGACCTGGCCCAATGCGTCCGCGGCACGCGCGTCGTGCAGTGGCACCGCCGGGGCAACAAGATCGTCGACGAGGCGGGTGTGGTGGCCAGGTTCGGCGTCCCTCCGGTGTCGATCCCTGATTACCTCGCGCTGGTCGGCGATGCGGCGGACGGCTACCCCGGCCTTCAAGGCTGGGGAGCGAAGTCAGCGGCGGCGGTGCTGGCGAAGTTCCAGCACATCGAGCAGATCCCCGACGATCCGTCGGAGTGGCGGGTCAACGCGGCAAATGCGGGCGGGCTGGCGCGCACTCTGAACCGCGATCGGCAGCTGGCCCTCCGTTTCCGTGAGCTGGCGACGCTGCGCGCCGACCTTCCCTTGTTCGAGTCGATCGACGCGCTGCGCTGGAACGGCCCGTCGCCTGCCTTCGCGCCGTTTGCCGAGCGGTTCGACTCGGCGACGACGGCGGAGCAGAAGCCTGGACGGTGATCGTCGGGTGCTATTTGGCTGGCGGCGTGGGTGCCGGGACCAGATTCTTCACCGGCTTCAGGGTCTTCAGATAGGCGAAGACCGCCTTGAGGTCATCGTCGTTCAGCTTGCCAATCGTCTGCCAGGGCATGGGCGGCAGGATCGGCCGTCCCGTTCCCATGTGCTTGCCGTTCCGGATCGCGCCGACGAACATCTGCTCGCTCCACGCGCCGAGGCCGGTCGTTACATCCGGTGTCAGGTTGGCTGCGTAGCTCCGGCCCCAGGGTCCTGACCAGGCCGTCAGATCCCAGGTGACCACCGCCGCCCAGGGCCCTTCTGCGAGCTGCGGCGGCGCCGGAAGATTGGTCTCGGCCGCGAAACCCGAGAGGAGACGGGTGGGATCGATCTCGGGGCCGTTGGCTCCCATCTTCTTCGGCGAGTGGCAATCGTGGCATCCGCCGCTATCGACGATGTACTTCCCGCGCGCGACCGGCGTTGTTGCGGGTCCCTGCGCGGCCAGGTCGCCGTCCAAGGCGGCGCCGCACACCAGCACTCCGGCGAGCACGCCGGTTCTCATCGTTTTGCCGAGACTCATCTCTCTGCCTCCATGGTTCGCTCGTGCCCCACGCTCAGGGCGCGGCGATTATGGATCACCTGGAGGAGTGATGGAGACCCAGCACGCGGAGCTGGTGCTCGTTCATGGCCGCCACGTACGACAGGCCGCCGCTTGCAGGGTCTTACGCAGCGAAGGGCGGCCGGTCACAGCGCTCGTCCGTAGAAAAGGCTGCTGTTTGCACAGCGGCGGTACGTGGAAAAGGCCGCTGTTTGCACAGCGGCGGTACGTGGAAAAGGCCGCTGTTTGCACAGCGGCGCGTACAGTAGAAAAAGGCCGCTGTTTGCACAGCGGCCTTTTGGGCGAGAAATAATCCCGGCAGTGACCTACTCTCCCACGCAGTTACCCACGCAGTACCATCGGCGGTAGAGGGCTTAACTTCCGTGTTCGGAATGGGAACGGGTGTGACCCCTCTCCTATGTCCACCGGGAAAGGTGCCTGCGAGCTTGCCACAGCCGCAGGCCTAATCGTGTTCTGCCTGGGGTTTCCTCCTCCGCCCGCGTGCTCGACACGGGCTCCGGCGACAGGCCCGCTGACGGGCGTGTGTACCGTAGCGCCGAAGGCGCGAAGGTGGAATCGTCCCAGACAATCTGTAAAGAGCGTCGCGCCGGCGCGGGCCGGCGGCAACTGAATATCCTGCAAACGGTAGTTTCTTCGTTCCACGGTCGCCACCCGGAGGCGGCGGCACACGCAGCTGAATGCGTGCACTGTTCTCTCGATGAAGAGAGAAGAGAGATTATGGTCAAGCCTCACGGCTGATTAGTATCGGTTAGCTTCACACATCGCTGTGCTTCCACACCCGACCTATCACCTGGTCATCTTCCAGGAGCCTTTAGAGGCCTTGCGGCCTGGGAAATCTCATCTTGTGGAGGGTTTCACGCTTAGATGCATTCAGCGTTTCTCCCGTCCGCACGTAGCTACCGAGCGCTGCCGTTGGCACGACAACTCGTACACTAGAGGTGCGTCCATCCCGGTCCTCTCGTACTAAGGACAGCCCCACTCAAATTTCCTCCGCCCATGACAGATAGAGACCGAACTGTCTCGCGACGTTCTAAACCCAGCTCACGTACCGCTTTAACCGGCGAACAGCCGGACCCTTGGAACCTGCTACAGCTCCAGGATGCGATGAGCCGACATCGAGGTGCCAAACCTGAGCGTCGATGTGAACTCTTGGCTCAGATCAGCCTGTTATCCCCGGCGTACCTTTTATCCGTTGAGCGATGGCCCTTCCACGCGGAACCACCGGATCACTAAAGCCTGGTTTCCCACCTGCTCGTCTTGTAGGACTCGCAGTCAAGCTCGCTTATGCTTTTGCACTCTCCGGCTGATTTCCAAACAGCCTGAGCGAACCTTCGCGCGCCTCCGTTACAGTTTAGGAGGCGACCGCCCCAGTCAAACTACCCACCTAGCAGTGTCCCTGACCTGGATGACAGGTCGAGGTTAGAACGCCGGAGTGTTAAGGGTGGTATCTCACCGTTGGCTCCCCCGAGTCCGAGAACCCGGGTTCAAAGCCTCCCACCTATCCTGCGCATAACACGCCAGCATTCACTACTAAGATGTAGTAAAGGTGCACGGGGTCTTTTCGTCTAGTCACGGGCAACCGGCGTCTTCACCGGTACCACAAATTCGCAGTGCTCCTCGTTGAGACAGCGCCCAGATCGTTACGCCATTCGTGCAGGTCGGAACTTACCCGACAAGGAATTTCGCTACCTTAGGACCGTTATAGTTACGGCCGCCGTTTACCGGGGCTTCAGCTCGAAGCTTCGCCTTGCGGCTAACCTCTCCCTTTAACCTTCCGGCACCGGGCAGGCGTCAGACCCTATACGTCGTGTTCGACTTCGCAGAGTCCTGTGTTTTTAGTAAACAGTCGCCTGGGCCTCTTTATTGCAACTCGTTCGCGCCCATGATCGCGAGGACCATAGACGGTAATCGAGCACCCCTTATTCCGAAGTTACGGGGCTAGTTTGCCGAGTTCCTAAACGAGGATTCTCACTCGCGCCTGAGGATTTTCTCCTCACCTACCTGTGTCGGTTTGCGGTACGGGTACCCACTCCACTCCTTAGAGGCTTTTCTCGGCAGCGTGGCGTCAGCAGCTTTGCGGGTCAAAGACCCTCGCGATGGCACCTCAGGGAATGTGACTCACCGGATTTACCTGGCGAATCCCCCTACATGCCTCAACCCACACGTCCAATCGTGGGCCTGCCTAGCCTCCTGCGTCCCCCCATCGTAATAACGTGGAATAGGTAGTTCCGGAATGTTGACCGGATATCCATCCGCTACGCCTTTCGGCCTCGCGTTAGGACCCGACTGACCCTGAGCGGACGAACCTTCCTCAGGAAACCTTAGGTTTACGGCGGGGAAGATTCTCACTTCCCTTCTCGCTACTTATGCCGGCAGGGTCACTTCTCAACGCTCCACCAGTCCTCACGGTCTGACTTCGCTGCGTTGAGAACGCTCCTCTACCAAAGCACCGCCCCGCAGGGCAGTGCAGTCTACGGCTTCGGTCCTGTGCTTGAGCCCCGTTATATTGTCGGCCCAGAGCCGCTTGACCAGTGAGCTATTACGCTTTCTTTAAAGGATGGCTGCTTCTAAGCCAACCTCCTGGTTGTCTAAGCGTCTCCAGATCCTTTACCACTTAGCACAGAGTTAGGGACCTTAGCCGGTAGTCTGGGCTGTTTCCCTCTCGACAATGAAGCTTAGCCCCCACTGTCTGACTCCCGAGATACGTGTCGTTGGCATTCGCAGTTTGATTGGATTCAGTAAGCTGGTAAGCCCCCTAGTCCATTCAGTTCTCTACCACCAACGCCGACCTCTCGAGGCTATCCCTAAAGATATTTCGAGGAGAACGGGCAATCACGAGGTTTGATTAGCCTTTCACCCCTACCCTCAGCTCATCCAAGCTGTTTTCAACCAACACTGGTTCGGGCCTCCATACGGTGTTACCCGTACTTCACCCTGGCCAAGGGTAGATCACCTCGCTTCGCGTCTAATCCCAGCGACTACGCGCCCATTTCGGACTCGCTTTCGCTTCGGCTCGCTTTCGCTTAACCTTGCCACTGAGATTAACTAGCCGGCTCATTATGCAAAAGGCACGCGGTCAGGCATTCCTCGGCCGAAGCCAAGGCATAGCCCTCCCACTGCTTGTAGGCATACGGTTTCAGGTACTATTTCACTCCCCTCGCAGGGGTTCTTTTCACCTTTCCCTCACGGTACTGGTTCACTATCGGTCGCCAGGGAGTATTTAGCCTTACCAGATGGTCCTGGTAGATTCCCACGGGATTTCTCGTGTCCCGCGGTACTCAGGTGCCTGTCCAACGAGCCAGCATATTGTCGCCTACGGGGCTGTCACCCTCTGTGGCCGATCGTTCCAGATCGTTCGACTAATAAGCTGGTTGGTAACTCGTCGGCCTTGCGGCCAAACAGGTCCTACAACCCCATCGTGCAAGCACGATGGTTTGGGCTATGTCCGCGTTCGCTCGCCGCTACTAGCGGAATCACTATTGTTTTCTGTTCCTCCGGGTACTGAGATGGTTCACTTCCCCGGGTTGTCTTCGTCAACCTATGGATTCAGTTGACGATACTCAGGTATGAGCCTGAGCGGGTTGCCCCATTCGGATATCCTCGGGTCAAAGCCTGTTTGCGGCTCACCGAAGCTTTTCGCAGCTTACCACGTCCTTCATCGACTCCTAGCGCCAAGGCATTCACCGTACGCCCTTAGTAGCTTGACCATAGAAACTCGAGACTAACGCCGGCGCTCGCCAGCTCGCGCTGACAGCCGCCCGCGATAGTCCCTTGCACACTGCGTGTGTGTGGTCGGAAAAAACTACCGTTTGCAGGATATTCAGTTGTCAAAGAACCGTGTGAAGCGTCAGCCCGCACCGGAGTGCCGGCCGATGGAAGACCGCTCGCGCGGCCGCTTCCTTCCACATCTATTCTGCCAGCCGCAGCCCGCTTCCGCGTCGGCTCCGGCGGCAAGAACCTGGTGGAGAATACCGGGCTCGAACCGGTGACCTCCTGGTTGCAAACCAGGCGCTCTCCCAGCTGAGCTAATTCCCCGAATCGTCGTGATGGCAGTGTCAGTCGCGCGAGATGAAGGCAGGCAAACCAGGCAGGTTCGTCAACGACCCCATCGCGCCTTAAGCACTACGCAATACGCACCCCTTGAAGACGGTTGCGAAATTGGTGGGCCTGAGTAGATTTGAACTACTGACCCCACGCTTATCAAGCGTGTGCTCTAACCAGCTGAGCTACAGGCCCAAATCTCCACAGAGCCTATCCACCACGTTTCAAAGAACCCGGCCTTGCCTCGGCAAGACGGACTCTCTCAAAACTAAATAGAACGTGCGCGCACGACCTGTCGACTACCAGATCGATCATTTTCAAGTGCGTCGGCTCGACCCCGCGCTGACGCGCGGTGCCGGAGCTTCGGCGACTCTAGAAAGGAGGTGATCCAGCCACAGGTTCTCCTACAGCTACCTTGTTACGACTTCACCCCAATCACTAACCATACCTTAGGCGCTTGCCTCCCTTGCGGGTTAGCGCGGCGACTTCTAGTACAGCCAGCTTTCGTGATGTGACGGGCGGTGTGTACAAGGCCCGGGAACGTATTCACCGCGGCGTGCTGATCCGCGATTACTAGCGATTCCAACTTCATGCAGGCGAGTTGCAGCCTGCAATCCGAACTGAGACCGACTTTGTCCGATTAGCTCCACCTTGCGGCATCGCGACGGTTTGTGTCGGCCATTGTAGCACGTGTGTAGCCCCAGACATAAAGGCCATGCTGACTTGACGTCATCCCCACCTTCCTCCGGTTTATCACCGGCAGTCTCCTCAGAGTGCCCAGCTTAACCTGATGGCAACAGAGGACAAGGGTTGCGCTCGTTGCGGGACTTAACCCAACATCTCACGACACGAGCTGACGACAGCCATGCAGCACCTCGACAATTGCCCTTGCGGGAGCCTGCTTTCGCAGGATGTCAATTGCCGTTCGAGCCTGGGTAAGGTTCTTCGCGTTGCGTCGAATTGAACCACATGCTCCACCGCTTGTGCGGGCCCCCGTCAATTCCTTTGAGTTTCAGCCTTGCGACCGTACTCCCCAGGCGGAATGCTTAATGCGTTAGCTTCGGCACGACAGGGATCGATACCCGTCACACCAAGCATTCATCGTTTAGGGCTAGGACTACCGGGGTATCTAATCCCGTTTGCTCCCCTAGCTTTCGCTCCTCAGCGTCAATGTCGGTCCAGGATGCCGCCTTCGCCACCGGTATTCCTCCAGATATCTACGCATTTCACCGCTACACCTGGAATTCTGCATCCCTCTCCCGAATTCAAGCCATCCAGTATCGGATGCAGTTCCCAAGTTGAGCCTGGGGATTTCACATCCGACTTAGTTGGCCGCCTACGAGCCCTTTACGCCCAGTAATTCCGAACAACGCTTGCCCCCCCCGTATTACCGCGGCTGCTGGCACGGAGTTAGCCGGGGCTTCCTTTAGCGGTACCGTCAATTTCCCAGGATATTCACCCGGGAAGCGTTCTTCCCGCTCGACAGGAGTTTACGACCCGAAGATCTTCGTCCTCCACGCGGCGTTGCGTCGTCAGGCTTGCGCCCATTGCGAACAATTCCCCACTGCTGCCTCCCGTAGGAGTCTGGGCCGTGTCTCAGTCCCAGTGTGTCCGTCCGCCCTCTCAGGCCGGATACTGATCGTCGCCTTGGTGAGCCGTTACCTCACCAACTAGCTAATCAGGCGCGGGCCCCTCTTCAAGCGCCAGGTCTTGCGATCCCCAGCTTTGATGTCCGCTTTTCCAAAAGCAGGATGTCATGCGGTATTAGCGTCCCTTTCGGGACGTTATCCCCCACTCGAAGGCAGGTCACCCACGTGTTACTCACCCGTTTGCCACTCGATCAGGGATTGCTCCCCTCTCGCGTTCGACTTGCATGTGTTAGGCACGCCGCCAGCGTTGATTCTGAGCCAGGATCAAACTCTCAAGTTAAAGTGGTTCGCCCCGCCCCCACGCCTTACAGCGCGACGGCGAGCAAAAACCGTTTAACGCTGAGCGCCTGTTGATTTGGCTTCTCTTGCGTTGTTCAGTTCGTCAAGTTATGGGTGGTTCGCAGCCGGCCGCCAGTGGTGAACTACACCTCCGACACCCGGGTTGCACTGCGCCACCCGCTGATACTCGACGGGCTGTCCGACTCCACCTCACACCTTGCGGTGCTCGGCTTCGTCAAGACAATGTGCTTGCACGTTCTATTTAGTTTTCAAAGAACCGACTTGCCCGCGCTCCCCATCAGCTTTCTTGTCGTCTGGGGAACCTTGCAATCTTACTAACCGCGCCCGCGACTGTCAACCGCTTTTCTCGGCTCCGGCACTTTTTTCTTGCCGGCCCCGCTGTCCCTCTCGCTGCGCTCACCGACCGCTGTTGACCGCCGACGCGCTGCCCAACATCACGCCGTATCGAACGGCCGGTTGCTGGATCCCGCGAAGCGGCTGGAAGCGATCTGAAGGGCGAACCTGAAGGAACGGTCTTGCGGGTCGCGCTCGGTAAAGAGAAATATACGGCCCCGACCCGCGCGTGTCAACCCCTCGCCGACATCTTCGTGAAGATTCCTGCTACCGGACCACCAGGCGGTGCGCGTGCCGCCCGATCTGCAGCACATACGACTCGCCGCGGCTCAGCTCCGCTTGCTGAAGCCCCTGCGGGTCGGTGATCTTCCTGCCATTCAGACGCACCGCGCCCTGCGCGAGTTTCCGGTCCGCGTCCCCACCGGATGTGCGCCAGTTTCAAGCCCACCAGAAGATAGCGCCAAGCCTTCGGCTCGTCCGGCAGCGTCCACTCGAGCGCCGGCAGCTCGTCGAGGCTGAGCTCCTTCTTCGCGAACCGCCGCTCGAACTCGTCGGCGGCCGTCCGGGCTGCGTCGGCGCCGTGGAAGTCAGCCGTGATCGCCGCCGCCAGATCCGCCTTCGCCTGCTTCGGATGCAGCGTCCCCTTCGAAACCGCACCGCGTTTCTCGAGCACGGCCTCAGGCGTTAGGTCGGTCAGCAGCACGTAGTAGCGCCACATCAGGTCGTCCGAAATCGACATCAGCTTGCCGAACATCTCCGTCGCCGAATCGGTCACGCCGACGTAATTGCCCAGGCTCTTGGACATCTTCTCGACGCCGTCAAGCCCCTCGAGCAGCGGCGTCGTCATCACCACCTGCGGCTCGAGGCCGAACGCCGGCATGATGTCCCGCCCGACGTTCAGGTTGAACAGCTGATCGGTGCCCCCGAGCTCGACATCTGCGGACAAATACACGGAGTCGTAGGCCTGCGCCAGCGGATAGAGGAACTCGTGCACGCCGATCGGCTGGCCGGCCTCGAAGCGCGTCTTGAAGTCGCGACGCTCCATCATCTGCGCCACGTTGTACTTGGCCGCGAGCTTCACCCACCCGGCGCTGCCAAGCGGCTCGAGCCACTCGCTGTTGAAGCGGACCTCCGTCCTTGCCGGGTCGAGAATCTTGAAAATCTGCGTCTTGTACGTCTCGGCGTTCCGGTCGATCTCGTCCTGGGTCAGCGGCGGCCGCGTCTTCGACCGTCCGGTCGGGTCGCCGATGAGCGCGGTGAACGATCCCACGACGTAGATCACCCGGTGCCCGAGATCCTGGAAGTGCTTCATCTTCCTGATGAGGACCGTGTGCCCCAGGTGAAGATCCGGAGCCGTCGGATCGAACCCCACCTTCACGACCAGCGGAGGGCCGCCGTTCGCGAAGCGCTCCAGCTTGGCTTTGAGCTCGCCGGCGCGGACCACGTCCACGCAGCCCTTGGTGAGATACGCGAGTTGCTCGTCTACAGACATCGGTAGTGACATCGACACCCGGGCCGTTTCGGCCCGCCCGGCCAACACGGCTGCGCGCCCGGCAACTATAGCGGGATCGCAGCCCGCGCTAACATAGGCTGGACGATGGACAGCCGCGCTCGCCGGCCGACCGGAATCGAGCGCCGTGATTTCCTCAAGGGATGTGCGGCCGCGGGCATCGGCGCGCTTGCCGGCGCCGGCGCGCACGGCTTCCTGTACGAGCGCCACCACGTCGAGCTGACCCGCGCCACGCTGCCCGCGTCGGGATGGGCCGAGGGCCTCGCCGGACTCCGCATCGGGTTCCTGACCGACCTCCACCGCAGCGAGACGGGCACCCGCGAGATCAGCGCCCGGGCGGTCGACCTGCTCATGCAGGAGCGCCCGGACTTGATCGTCCTGGGCGGCGACTACGTGACCCAGGCCGACCCTGCCTACGTCACCCCCGCCGCCGAGGTGCTGTCCGGGTTGTCGGCCCCGGCCGGAGTGTTCGCGGTCCTCGGGAATCACGACGACGACCACGACATGGCCGCGGCGTTGAACGCGACGGGCGTCACCGTGCTGCGCGATGCCCGCACCCAGATCCGCGTCCGGGGTGAGCCGCTGGACCTCGTGGGCATCCGCTACTGGACCCACCGCATCGAGGACATCGCCAAACTCCTGCGTGGCGCCTCCCCGAACGTCGCACTGCTCGCGCACACCCCCAAGCGCCTGATCGAAGCGGCGACCCTGGCCATTCCAGTGGTCATCAGCGGCCACACCCACGGCGGCCAGATCGTCATGCCCGGCCTCGGCCCGATCGCGGCGCGCGGGTTCCCGGTCATTGCCGGTCCCGGCAAGCGCGCGAACACCTCGATCTTCGTCAGCCGCGGCGTCGGCACGGTCTACGTTCCGGTGCGCCTGAACTGCCCGCCGGAAGTCGTCATCCTGACGATACAGCCGGTCCGATCGCCGCCTGACCTGAGTCCGGCGCCGGACATTTCCGCTTGACGCCGAGCCTGTCGGCGGCGTTATTTTTGATTACTCAAAATTAATGATTTGAGCTACTGAATAGGAGAGCCGAGACATGCCCCCTCGCCTTCGTCCGGTGCTGATGCTGGTCGTTGCCGCCGCGCTGACCCTCGGCCTGAGCGGCCGATGGCTGGATCCGTGGCTGCTGGGCCTGGCTGCTGGTCTGGACGGCTGGCTTCGCCTACGGGATTGGCTCGATCGGCGAGGAGCTCGCGCGAGAACGCTTCACGCCGCCCGAGCCCGGCGCTGACCGCATCGCACTCCGCTTCATCCGCCTCACCGCCCTCGCCCACATCGTCGTCGGCGCGCTCGACGCGGGGCGCTGGCACGTGCTCGCGGTCCCGACGCCGCTCCGCGCCGCGGGACTGGCCGGGATGGGACTATTCGGCGGCGCTGGTGTTCAGGGCGATGATCGCCAACCGCTACTTCTCGGCGGTGGTGCGGGTCCAGCGAGACCGCGGCCATCGGGTCATCGACGCGGGGCCGTACGCCATGGTGCGTCACCCCGGATACCTGGGGATGATGCTGTCGGTGCCGTGCAGCGGACTCGTGCTCGGGTCGTGGCTCGCGGTCGGACTGGGGCTGCTCTACTCTGCGCTGATCCTGCGTCGCGTGATGTTCGAGGACGCGTTCCTGCGCGCCAATCTCGACGGCTACGCCGACTATCGCTCGCGCGTGCCGTATCGGCTCGTTCCCGGACTCTGGTGAGGCGCCACGAACCGCCGGCCCTTCAACGTCCAGCCGCCGTCGAGCACGGTCTGGACGGCTGACGGGTAGAGACGATGCTCCTCGACCAGGATGCGCGCTGACAGACTCTCCACCGTGTCGTCCGGCTCGACCCTCACGACGGCCTGGTGCACGATCGGGCCGGCGTCGAGGTCGCGCGTGACGAGGTGTACCGTCGCACCCGAAAAGCACACGCCGTGCTCGAGCGCCTGACGCTGCGCGTCGACGCCGGGGAATGCCGGCAGGAGCGACGGGTGGATGTTGAGGATCGCGTTTGGAAAGGCGTCGAGCAGCGGCGTCCCGACGAGCCGCATGAACCCGGCCAGGCACACCAGCCGGACACCGCGGTCCAGCAACGCCATCGCGATCGCGCGGTCGAACGCATCACGCGAGGAGAACGTCCGGTGATCGAGGACGACCGTCTCGATGCCGCCGGCCTCGGCCCGGGCCAGGCCGGCCGCCCCGGGGCGGTTCGAGATCACGACGGCGATCCGGGCCCTGAGCTCGCCGCGGGCGATCGCGTCGATGAGCGCCTGAAGGTTGCTGCCCCGGCCGGAGATCAGCACCCCAATCTGTGGACGGCCGCCGGCCGTGCTCGAGGCCATCGCCGGCTGGATCATCGGATCATTCAGCGGTACCCACCCTCGCCGCCCGCGTCGATCGTGCCGATGATCGCCGCGCCCGGATCGCCGGATTGCACGCCGCTCAGGACCGCCGGCGCATCCTCCGCCGCGACGACCAGGATCAGGCCGATGCCCATGTTGAAGGTACGCAGCATGTCCGTCGTCGGGAACCTCACCCGCGCGCTGCAGCCAGGCGAACAGCGGCGGAACTCGCCATGCCGAACGGTCGACCGTCGCATGGGTGCCCGCCGGCAGCACGCGGGGCAGGTTCTCGGTGATGCCGCCGCCGGTGATGTGGGCCATCCCCTTGATCGCGCCCGACGCCAGCAGCGGCCGGACGGTCGCCAGATACGAGCGATGAGGTGTCAGCAGTGCCTCTCCAATCGTCAGGTCCGCGTCCCACGGCACCGCCGACCGGACGGTCAGGCCGGCCCGTTCGAACGCGATCCGCCGGGCCAGTGAGTAGCCGTTGGTGTGGAGTCCCGACGAGGGCATGCCGATCAACACGTCTCCGGGACGGATCCGCTTGCCGTCGATCAACCGGTCCCGCGCCACGCTGCCGACGATGAAGCCGGCGACGTCGTATTCGCCGTCCTGATAGAAGCCGGGCATTTCAGCGGTTTCGCCGCCGAGGAGGGCGCAGCCGTTCTCGCGGCAGGCGACGGTGAGGCCTTCGACGATCTGCACCGCCACATCCGGCTCGAGCCGGCCGGTGGCGAGGTAGTCGAGGAAGAAGAGCGGCTCGGCCCCCTGCACCAGGATGTCGTTGACACAGTGGTTGACCAGGTCGATGCCGATCGTGCGGTGCACGCCGGTCATGAACGCGACGCGCAGCTTGGTGCCCACGCCGTCGGCACTGGCGACCAGCACCGTCTCGCCGGCGCGGTTGGCGCCAAGCGTGAACAACCCGCCGAAGGAGCCGATCTCCGAGAGCACGCCGCTGGTGTAGGTGCCGCGGGCGAGCGAGCGAATGCGCCGGACGACCTCGTTGCCGGCGTCGATGTCCACGCCGGAGGCTTTGTAGTCCATGTGGGTTTCGGAGGGATGGCGCCGGACGGCCGGCCCGGTCAGCGGGCGGTCAGAACTCGAGCTTGCGAATGAGAGCTTCACACACCGCGCGCGCCGGTGAACCCGCGGGCGCCTGCCAGTAGGCCCGTCGCACCGTCACGAAGAAGCGCTCTTCCTCGAAGTCCTCCTCGAGCATGTCGAACGCCTCCCGCAGCATGTCCGCGCCCGGTTCGAGCATCCCCTGGCGCCTGGAGCACCTTCAGCATCACCGCGGTGTTGCGCAAGGCGACGGTACCGAGTGAGAGCACGATGGCGGCGCGCGCCGGATCGCTGCGTCGGCGCGCCCTGCTGGATCAGCTCCACGGCCGCTGCCTCGTGGCCCGACTCGGCGAGAGAGGCCAGCGCCGCAGCCGACGCGCGGAGCAGCTCCTGGAACCCAATCGTCCCGATCGCGAACTTCAAGGTCTGGGCGAGATAGGCCTGATGCGACTCGCAGTTCACGCCGAGCAGGCAAATCGCCGCGGCAACGGCCGGCTGCGACTCGCGCGGCGCGGTTCGCTGCAAACCCGCGAGAACCGGCAGCGACGCCTTGTCGCCGATCTTGCCGAGCGCGATCGCGGCATCGATCTGAAGCGGCCCGTCGAGTCTTCGCGACCTCGGTGATCGGCCCCACGGCATAGGTCGCCTTGTAGTCGCCGAGCGCCTCGATCAGCGCACTGCGGAAATAGGCCTGCCCCTTCATGACCTGCCCGGCCATCGCCTCTTTGACCTTCGGGTCAGTGCCGTAGGCCGCCAGCGCGCGGGTCAGGGCAGGCCGCACGAACTCGGAGGACTCGGTCACCAGCGCGGCAAGCAACTTGGGCACGACGGTCGGGTCGGGATTGTGCTCGAAATAACTGTAAGCGACCGAGCGAAGGCGATCGTTCTGCTGCGTCAGCGAGGCGCGCATGACGTCGCGGGTGCGCGGGTCGTTGAACCCGGAGAGCAGGACGAGCGCGCGAAAGCGGACGAACGAGTCCGGGTGGGATTCCACGGCCTTGAGCAGCGCGGGCACGGCAATCGACGGATCGGCCCGCCGGGTCGTCCGCGCCGCAGCCATGCGGTCGCTGAACTCGACGGTGCCGAGCTTGTCGATCGCCGCGGCGAGTTGGGCCGGAGTAACGGCGTCGCGCGCATCCGCCGGCGCGCTGCCGCGCGCGGGCGGCGCCGGCGCCGGGGGAGCGGGTGGCTTGGTCTGGGCGGTCAGGGTCGCCGTCCACGTGACCGCCACCGCCGCGATGAGCGCCCGCATCGGCTTCAGTCGACAGCCTTCAAGGCGAGTTGCAGGTACGCGTGCTGGTCGCGGGGGAAGGCCAGCGGATACACGCCTGTGTAGCACGACGTGCAGTATGAATTCTGCCGCGGCTCAACCGCCTGGCGGAGCCCGTCGAGGCTCAGGTAGGCGAGGCTGTCAGCGGCGACGTACTTGCGGATGTCCTCGACGCTGTGACTCGAGGCGATCAGCTCGGAGCGGTTCGGCGTGTCGACCCCGTAGAAGCACGGGGAGATGGTCGGTGGACAACTGATCCGAAGGTGCACTTCGCGCGCCCCGGCGGCGCGGACCATCTTGACGATCTTCCGGCTGGTCGTCCCGCGGACGAGCGAGTCGTCTATCAGGACGACCCGGCGCCCTTCGAGGATGCTGCGGACCGGATTCAGCTTCACCTTGACGCTGAAGTGGCGAATCGACTGCGCCGGCTCGATGAACGTCCGCCCGACGTAATGATTGCGGATGAGACCCATCTTCATCGGCAGGCCGGCCTGCTCGGCGTAGCCGATCGCGGCGCACACGCCGGAGTCCGGGATGGGGACCACCACATCGGCGTCGATACCGGACTCGAGCGCCAGCGTCCGTCCGAACTGGGTCCGCACCTCGTTCACGCTGCTGCCGAACACGTAGCTGTCCGGGCGCGAGAAATACACGTGCTCGAAGATGCAATGCGACAGCGGCTGCGGCGGGAATGGCTTGATCGAGCGCGGCCCGGCTTCGGTGATCACCAGGATCTCGCCCGGCTCGACGTCACGGACGTAAGTCGCGCCGATCAGATCCAGCGCGCACGTCTCCGAGCAGACGATCCACGAATCTCCCATCCGTCCGAGCGCCAGCGGGCGGAACCCGCTCGGGTCGCGCGCCGCGATCAGCCGGTTGTGGGTCAGCAGAGCCAACGAATAGGCCCCACGGATCTGGGCGATCGATTCGACCAGCGCATCCTCCACGGTCGGCGCCTTCGAGCGCGCGTAGAGGTGGAGGAGGACCTCCGTGTCGCTGCCGGTCGCGAAGATGGATCCGTTGTGGACCAGATCGTCCCGCAACTCGTTCGCATTGACCAGGTTGCCGTTGTGGGCCACGGCGATGTGGCCGTGCGCACAATCGATCAGGAACGGTTGCGCATTCTCGAGCTTGCTTTCACCGGCGGTGGAGTAGCGCGTGTGCCCGATGGCCAGATGGCCGGGCAACTTCTCGAGCGTGGCCTCGCTGAAGGCATCGGCGACCTGCCCCATCGCCCGTGAGGCGAACATCCGCGAGCCATCGGCGGAGACGATGCCGGCGCTCTCCTGGCCGCGATGCTGCAGCGCGTAAAGCCCGAGGTACGTGAGGTTTGCCGCTTCGGGATGGCCGAAGATCCCGAAGACGCCGCACTCGTCCTTGAACTTGTCGAGCATGGATGGGTTGGCCGGGAGCGGGACTGCCCGTCACCGACGATACATTCTACGCTGCGCGTCCATCTCCCCGCCGGACGAAATAGCCGCCCAGCGATCCCGACCATACGGACTCCGCCTCATTTAGAGACGACGTCCAGCGCCGGAGTGCCGTCGATGGCGACCTTGATCCGCGAACCGCCGGTCGTGCCGATGACCACCGCCTGGACCCCGTGCTCTGCCGCCAGCTGCAGGAAAGCCGTCCGGTCCGTCTGGGCGACGCTCACGACGGCGCGTGAGGCCGATTCGCCGAAGAGGGTCGCCGCCACGCCGATGACCGACGCGGCATCGCTCCCCTCTGCCGCCGGCACGTTCACGTCGAGTCCGATGCCCGCCGTGTCGAACGCGCTCTCCGCCAGCGTCACCGCCAGCCCTCCGTCGGCGCAATCATGGGCCGACCGGATCAGGCCGCGTGACGCCCCGGTCGTCAGCAGCGTGATGAGCGCCTGCTCGCCCTTGAGGTCCAGGGCTGGCGGCACGCCCCTGACCAGCCCATGGACGACCTTCAGGTACTCGCTCCCGCCCAACTCACCCAGATTCCCGCCGAGCAGCACGATGGCATCGCCGGCGTCGCGGAACGTGCGGCTGACCACGCGGCCGGCATCTTCGATCAGACCGACCACGCCGATCGTGGGCGTGGGGTAGATGGCCTTGCCGTCGGTCTCATTGTAGAGACTGACGTTGCCGCCCGTGATCGGCACGTCCAGCGCGACACACGCGTCGCTGATGCCCTCGATCGCCTCGACCAGCTGCCACATGATCTCGGGCCGCTGCGGGTTGCCGAAGTTCAGGCAGTTGGTGGCGCCGATCGGCACCGCGCCGGCGCAGGCCACGTTCCTGGCCGCTTCGGCCACCGCCAGCATCGCGCCGCGGCGCGGATCGAGATAAACGTAGCGACCGTTGCCGTCGGTCGAGAGTGCCAGCGCCCTGTTTGTACCCTTGACCCGGACGACCCCTGCGCCCATCCCGGCCAGCACCAGCGAGTTGGTGCGGACCATGTGATTGTACTGGCGGTAGACCCAGCGCTTGCTGGCGATCGTCGGCGAGGCGAGCAACGCCGTGAACGCGTCCGCCGCGCTGGTCGTCGTCGACAGCTGCGAGAGATCGAGCGTCTGCACGTCGGCGAGATACGCCGGACGTGCGGTCGGGCGGTCGTAGATCGGCGCCTCGTCCACCAGCGCCGTGTTC
>CAWFMC010000008.1:0-632292 GCA_963816725.1 uncultured Acidobacteriota bacterium
CTCGCCGTTCCCGCTGCTCGCGGCCGTCGGCGCACGGACGCGCACGATTGAGATCGGTACGGCCGTCATCGACATGCGCTATGAGAATGCGCTGTACATGGCCGAAGAGGCGGGTGCCGCGGATCTCATCGCCGGCGGACGGCTGCAGCTCGGGATCAGCCGGGGCTCCCCGGAGCAGGTGATCGAGGGCTGGCGTTACTTCGGCTATGTACCGGCCGAAGGGGAGAGCGATGCCGAGATGGCGCGCCGGCAGGCCGAGCGCTTCCTGGACGTGATCACAGGTCAAGGGTTCGCGAAGCCCAATCCCCGTCCGATGTTCCCGAATCCGCCCGGACTCCTGCGCCTCGAGCCGTACTCGGAAGGCTTGCGCGATCGCATCTGGTGGGGCTCGAGCTCCAATGCCACAGCGGAATGGGCGGCCCGGCTGGGGATGAATCTCCAGAGCTCGACCCTCAAGAACGATGAGAGCGGCGAGCCGTTACACGTCCAGCAGCGCAAGCAGATCGAGGCGTACCGGCTGGCGTGGCAGGCGGCCGGACACCGGCGCGAGCCGCGCGTCTCGGTGAGCCGGAGCATCTTCGCGCTCGTCGACGATCGCGACCGCGCGTACTTCGGCAGGGACGCGCGCGACCGCGATCAGGTCGGCTACATCGACACCAACACGCGCGCCATCTTCGGACGCTCGTACGCCGCCGAGCCGGATGCGCTGATCAAGGAGCTCGCCGCAGACGAGGCGATAGCTGCTGCGGATACGCTGCTGCTGACCGTGCCGAACACGCTCGGAGTGGAGTACAACGCCCACGCGATCGAGAGCATCCTGAAGTACGTCGCGCCCGCGCTCGGCTGGCGCTGACGGCCAGCGCGGTCGCGGAGCGACCGGATTCGGCCAGTGCGCCTGACTTCGGCTATGCTGCGCATCCGCACCGCTTGATGCGATGCTGATACCGGAGGCTGCGTGACTCTCGAGACCAACAAGGCCAGTGTGACGGCCTTCTACGATCTGATGTTCAACCAGTCAGAGCCGGCTGAAGCCGTGCGCCGTTACGTCGGCGCGACCTACACGCAGCACAACCCGGCGGTGGGTGACGGCAAGCAGGCCTTCATCGTCTACTTCGAGAAGATGGCCCGCGAATATCCCGGCAAGCGCGTGGAGTTTCGTCGCGTCCTGGCCGAGGGCAACTTCGTCGTCCTGCACTGCTATCAGCACTGGCCGGCGGATGGCGACTGGGCCGGGATCGACATCTTCCGGCTGGATGACGACGGGAAGATCGTCGAACACTGGGACGTGCTGCAGCGGGTGCCGGACGAGTCCGCCAACGCGAACACCATGTTCTGATTCGTGCTGGCGAATGCGCCGTTCAATGGTCACGCGGGCCGCCTCGATTCGCGTGGTCACCTGCCGTGGACGTGCAGTATGCTGAGCCTCGTGCGTCTGTTGCTGCGCAGGTGAACGGCCGCTGATGATGTCCGACAGCATGCTCAACGGCTCGCGCGAGGAGCCCAGAGGGATCAGACACTCTTGTTGCCCGACGCTGGTCTGGTCGCCATCCTGCTCTCGCCGTTTCTGGCCATGCCGCTGGCGGGCTGGCTCGGTGGGCGCGGCGGGACGCGGGCACACCTCCTCGCGCTGATTCCGGCAGCTCTGGCCGGATACTTCGCGTACGCGCTCTGGTCGGTCAAGACCAGCGGCCCTCTCAGAGTCACGGTGCCCTGGGCCCCCGGCCTCAATCTGGCGCTCTCGTTCAACCTCGACGGCCTCGGCCTGCTGTTCGCGATCCTGATTACGAGCGTCGGCACCTTGATCGTCCTGTACGCCGTGCAGTACCTCGAAGGCCACCCCCACGCCGGCCGATTTCAGATTTCGCTCTTCGCCTTCATGGGCTCAATGCTCGGTCTGGTTCTGAGCGACAACGTCATTCTCCTGTTCGTATTCTGGGAGCTCACCGGGTTCACGTCGTTCCTGCTGATCGGGTTCGAGCACGAGCGTCAGGACGCCCGCCGCGCCGCGATGCAGGCGCTCCTCGTCACCGGCGCTGGAGGTCTTGCGCTCTTGGCGGCGGCACTCCTGCTCGTGCGTGTTGGGGGTACTGCAAGCCTGTCCGAGCTGATCGCCAGAGGCTCGCTGGCGCGTGACGGCGTTTACGCCGGCCTGGCGGGTCTCGTTCTGTTCGCGGCATTCACGAAATCTGCGCAGTTCCCGTTCCACTTCTGGCTCCCGAACGCGATGCAGGCGCCGACGCCGGTCAGCGCGTACCTGCATTCCGCGACCATGGTGAAGGCCGGGATCTACCTGGTCGCGCGAATGACGCCGCTGCTCGGCAACACGACCGCATGGACGGTAACGATCACGGTGGTCGCCGCGGCGACGATGGTCCTCGGCTCGTGCCGGGCGCTGCTCGAGACCGATCTCAAGCGCGTGCTGGCGTATTCCACGATCGCCGCGCTCGGTGTGCTGATGCTGCTGTTCGGTGCCGGCACCGGCGCGGCGGTCACGGCCGGCGTCGTGTATTTGATCGCGCACGCCTGTTACAAGGGGGCGCTCTTTCTCGTCACCGGAGCCGTCGAGCACGAAACCGGCACACGTGACGTGTCGGCCCTCGGCGGGCTGCGTGCAGCCATGCCCACGACAGCCGTCGCCGCGACACTGGCGGCGTTGTCGATGCTCGGCATTCCGCTGTTCTTCGGATTCATCGCGAAGGAGCAGTTCTACGAGAGCGCCAGGACGTTCGGCGCGCCTGAGGGCTGGAGGAACATCATCCTCGGCGTCGCGGTCGCGGGTAGCGCGTGCCTTGGGGCGGCAGGCCTGATTGCCGGCTTCGCGCCGTTTCGTGGGCCGGCGAAGTCTGCTCGAGTGGTTCACGACGCTCCGCGCGCGATGGTGCTCGGCCCACTGGCGCTGGGCCTCGCCGGGCTGATCCTCGGACTCAGGCCGAGTCTGATTGCAGGGCCCGTTGGATTGGCGGTCAGTGCGGTGACACGAGCCGATACGGCCGCGGACCTGGCGATCTGGCACGGCTTGACGCCGACCCTCGTGCTGAGTGTGGTGACGCTGGCCGGGGCGATCGGGCTCTACGTGTACCGCGAGGTGCTGTGGCGAGGTTCGTGGCCACAAGCCTTGCGGATGGAGCGTGTGTACTCCGGGACGCTCAGCGCACTCGATGCCCTCAGCCGGCGAATCTCGCCCGCCTTGCAGAGTGCCTCCCTCCGCTCGTACGTCGTGACCGTGCTGGTCACCGCCCTCGGTCTGCAGGTCGCGGCGCTGGCGACCGGCCGCGTGCTGCCGACCCCGCGCCGGTGGACCCCGATCGAGTGGTACGAGGGCGTCGTTGCCCTGCTGATCGTGGCGGGTGCGATGTCAGCGGTGGTCGCCCGCACCAACATGGCCGCGGTGCTGTCCCTGGGTGCCGTCGGCTACGGTGTGGCGCTGACTTACGCGCTGCTCGGCGCGCCGGACCTGGCCATGACCCAGTTCGCGGTGGAAACGCTGACTGTCGTGATCTTCGTGCTGGTGTTCGCGCAGCTGCGCGGGTTCGGGGATCTCTCGTCGCCGCTCGTGAGGACGCGCGATGCGATCCTGGCCGCGGCCGTGGGGACGCTGGTGACCACGCTGGTCCTCTATATCGGCGCGTCCGGGACGACGTCGCGCCTGTCCTCCTATTTCGCGGAGGCGGCACCGCGCCTCGCGCACGGGCGCAACGTGGTGAACGTCATCCTCGTCGACTTCCGCGGGTTCGACACGCTCGGAGAAACGACCGTGCTCGTGACCGTCGCGATTGGTGTGAGAGCGCTGCTGTTGATCGGCCGGGAGCGGCGCCCGTGACGTCCGCAATTCTGCAGACTGCGACCCGCGTCCTGATGCCGCTTCTGCTGCTGTTCGCGGCGTTCCTCCTGCTGCGAGGACACAACGAACCCGGTGGCGGCTTCGTCGGTGG
Source organism: uncultured Acidobacteriota bacterium (assembly GCA_963816725.1). Classification (GTDB taxonomy): domain Bacteria; phylum Acidobacteriota; class Vicinamibacteria; order Vicinamibacterales; family 2-12-FULL-66-21; genus CAVSUB01. The sequence goes on from CAWFMC010000008.1 coordinate 3,933, forward strand.
TCTCGTCGTCGCCGCCTCGTTCGTGCTGTATTCGATCGCGTACGGGGTCGACGCCGCCCGCCGCGCGCTGCTGGTCGAGCCGTCGACCCTCCTCGGCGGGGGACCGCTCATCGCGCTGCTCAGCGGCATTCCGGCCGTGCTGCTCGGGCGGCCGTTCCTGACGGCACTGTGGATCAAGGTCGGGGTCGGGCCGGTGGCGATCGATCTGGGCACGCCGCTGCTCTTCGATATCGGAGTCTTCCTCGCCGTGATCGGCGTGGTCGTCACCATCGTGTTCACGCTCGCCGACGTGAGCCTCAGGGGGGAATGACATGGAGCTGCTCCTGGCCGTGGTCGCGGGCGTGCTCTACGCGGCCGGCTTATACCTGATGCTGAGGCGCCGGCTCGGGCAATTGATTATCGGCCTCAGCCTCCTGTCGAACGGATCGAACGTCCTGATCCTGGCCGCGGCCGGCGTCACACGCGCCAAGCCGCCGCTGATTACCGACGTCAGCGTCCGTGCCGATCAGTTTGCCGATCCCGTTCCGCAGTCCTTGATCCTGACGGCGATCGTGATCGGGTTTGGTGTGCTCGCGTTTGCGCTGGTGCTGGCGCATCGCGTGCACCGGTCGGTCGGCACCGATGACATCGATGCGATCGGGCCGGATCGCGGTGTGATGCGCTCGCGCTCCCAGTCCTGCTGCCACTCGCCACGGCGATCGCCCTGCATCTGCTGCCGCATCGCCCGCGGCTGCTCCGGCTGGTGGCGTTCGCCGGCGCGCTCGCCCTGCTGGCCGCTGCGATTGCCCTCTTCGTCCGCGTCGAGTCGGCCGGCATCCAGGTCCTCCAGGTCGGGTCATGGGCGGCGCCATTCGGGATCACCCTGGTCGCGGACCTGTTCAGCGCGCTGCTCGTGCTGATGGTGGGGATCATCGCGGTGGCGGTCACCGGCTCCTCGTTTGCGGGTGTCGATCCGCGGCGCGAAGCGTTCGGCTATCACGCGCTGATTCACGTGCTGCTGATGGGGGTCTCGGGGGCCTTCCTGACTGGCGACATCTTCAACCTGTACGTCTGGTTCGAGGTGATGCTGATTGCGTCGTTCGTGCTGATGTCGCTGCACCGGACGCGCGCTCAGCTGCACGCGGCGTTTACCTATGTAGGTCTCAACCTGCTGTCGTCGGCCTTTCTGCTGACCGCCATCGGGCTGTTGTACGGCCAGGCGGGAACGCTCAATCTGGCCGATATCGCCCGCGCCTGGCCCGAGCGGCGCACGCCGGGCCTCGATGCCGCGCTGTCGATGCTGTTCCTGACCGCGTTCGGCCTCAAGGCCGGACTCTTTCCGCTGTTTTTCTGGCTGCCGGCGTCGTATCACACCCCGCCGGCCGCGGTCTCGGCGCTGCTCGCCGGACTGCTGACGAAGGTCGGTGTCTACGCGATGATTCGCGTCTTCACCTTGCTCTTTCCCGATCCGGGCGCCCGTGTGTATGGCGTCATCCTGGTGCTGTCGGCGGTCACCATGGTGGTGGGGCTCCTCGGCGCGATCGGACAGCTCGATTTCCGCCGCACGCTGTCGTTCAATCTTGTCGGGCATATCGGATTCACGACCGTTGGCCTCGGGTTGTGGACTCCGGCCGCGTTGGGCGGTTCGATTCTGTACGTGCTCCACCACATGCTGGTTGTCACCAGCCTGTTCCTGGTGAGTGGCTTGTTCCTGCGGCAGAGGAGAACGACGGACCTCCGCGCCCTTGGCGGCCTGTATCGGTCGCAGCCGGCCGTCGCGTGCCTCGCGATGGTGCCGCTCTTCTCATTGGCCGGCATTCCGCCGCTGTCCGGCTTCATCGCCAAGCTGGCCGTCGTCGGGGCCGTGCTCGCGGGAAATCACTACTGGTTGGCCGGGGTCGCCCTCGTGGTCAGCTTGCTGACCGTTCTGTCCATGGCCCGGCTGTGGGATGAGGCGATTTGGAAGCCCTCACCCACGGATGCCAGCCTGCCGCGCCTTGGCGTGGCCATCGTCGCTCCGATTGCGTGGCTGGTCGCGCTCACACTGGGGTTCACGGTCGCTGCCGGACCGGCGTATGGTGTGTCGATGCGCGCGGCCGCCCAGTTGCTCGATGCGCGCGGCTACATCCACGCCGTACTTGGAGAGGACGCACCTCGTGCTGCTCGGTAACCTGCTCCTGGCCCTGGCCTGGGCGGCGTTGGAGGGCGAATTCTCCCTGCGCACCCTGATCACCGGACAGGTGCTGGGATACCTGATTCTGCTGGCGTTGACGAAAGGCGGCGTGCTCAGTCCGTCGCCGTACATCGGCCGGGCCTACAAGGTGGTGGGCCTGGCGGCGTTCTTCGTGTGGGAGCTCGTCCGGGCAAATCTGCGCCTGGCTGTGGACGTCGCCACGCCGCGGTTCCAGATGAAACCAGGGATCATCGCGATCGATCTGGACGCAACGAAGGATTCGGAGATCCTGCTTCTCGCGATGCTGATCAACCTGACGCCCGGCAGCGTCGCGCTCGACGTGACGCCCGATCGAAAGGTGATGTACGTTCACGTCATGTACATCGACACGCCTGAGGCGGCGCGCCGCGAGATCAAGGACGGCTTCGAGCGCCGGGTGCTCGACGTCCTCGGGTGATCGGACCTCCGGCGATGTTGGACCTCGTGTTTACGCTGACCCTCACGGTGCTGGCCGTGGCCGCCGTCCTGACCTTCGTCCGGCTGGTGCGCGGCCCGACGTTGCCCGATCGGGTCATCGCGATCGATCTGATCGGCGTGCTGATCGTCTGCCTCCTGGTCGTCGTCGCCGAATCGACCGCGCAACAGGCATTTCTCGATGTGGCGATGGTCCTCGCACTCATCAGCTTCGTCGGTACCGTGGCGTATGCGCGCTACATCGAGCGGGAACAGTCATGACGGCCTGGCTGTCCGCAGGATTGTTGATGGCCGGCGCGACGCTCGCGTTGCTGGCCGCAATCGGGGTGCTCCGGATGCCGGACGTCTTCACGCGGATGCAAGCCTCGACCAAGGCCTCGACGCTGGGCCTGGGATGCCTGCTCGCGGCGATGGTGATTCGGCATCCCGAGATGTCCTTCCTGGTCAAAGCCGTCAGCATCAGCGGCTTCATGATGCTGACCGCCGCCGTCGCCGCCCACGTCATCGCGCGGGCCGCGGCGCTGAGCGGATCGCCGCTCTGGAAGGGGACGGTGATCGACGAGCGCCCTCGGCATCCGGCGGATCACCGGCCGCTGAGCGGCTGACCGTCGGGGCACAGCCCGACGATCGGACGACCTGGTCGTCGTCATGGAGCTACGGAGCGTTTCTGCAGGCTGTCGATCGCCGGCGCACGAAAGACGTTGTGACCACGAAAGCCTGGGTCGCGCCAGTAAGGAGCGTCGATGTCTGGACTGACCGATGTGCTGGGTGGGCTTCAGTCGACGACCGCATGGCAGGAGGGACTCTACAAGGATATCCATGCGCATCCCGAGCTGAGTTTTCAGGAAACGCGGACCGCGGCCCTGGTCGCGTCGAAGCTCGAGGCGCTCGGATACGAGGTGCTCGCCGGAATCGGGCGCACCGGTGTCGTCGGCATCCTGCGCCGCGGCGAGGGTTGTACCGTGCTGGCGAGGGCTGACATGGATGCCCTTCCGGTCAAGGAAGACACCGGCCTGGCATACGCGTCGACGGCAACGGCACCGGACGAGACCGGCGCCACCGTCAACGTGAGTCACGCGTGCGGCCACGATGCGCACGTGGCCTGCCTGCTTGGTGCAGCAGAACTCCTGGCTCAGGCACGCGCTGCCTGGCGCGGCACGTTCATCACGCTGTTTCAACCAGCCGAAGAAGTGGCGGGCGGGGCCAAAGCGATGGTGGACGATGGGTTGCGCGGGCGGATTCCGAAGCCGGACGTCGCGTTCGCCCAGCACGTGCTCGCGTTCCCGGCCGGCAGCATCGGCACCCAGACCGGCCCGGTGCTCTCGGCCGGCGACAGCATCCGCATCACGCTGCACGGGAAAGGGGCGCACGGCTCGATGCCGCACAACAGCGTGGACACCGTTGTGCTCGCCGCACAGGTCGTCATTCGGTTGCAAACGATCGTCTCGCGCGAAACGAAGCCCGGAGATTTCGTCGTGCTGACGGTCGGGAGCATCGCCGCCGGTTCCAAGAGCAACATCATTCCCGATCGGGCGGTCTTGCTGGCGAACCTGCGGACCTACGACCTGGCCGTCCGCGAGCGCGTCATCCGCAGCGTCGAGCGCATCGTGCGGGCCGAATGCGAAGCCGCCGGGTGCCCAAGCCCGCCGGAGTTCGAGTACTACGACCAGTATCCGCTCACCAACAACGACGCGACGGTCACAGCGCGCGTCACGTCCGCCTTCACCAGCCACTTCGGGGCGGACACCGTCTTCCCACTGGGCCGCGTCACGGCCAGCGAGGATTTCAGCCACATTCCCGACGCGCTGGGAACGCCGTACACCTATTGGGGCGTCGGCTGCACGGATCCGGAAGTGTACCGGCGGGCGGCCGAGGCGGGTCGCGTGGAGCAGGACATTCCGGTCAACCACTCACAGTTCTTCGCGCCGGTCATCCAACCCACGTTGTCCGCCGGCACGCGGGCACTCGTGGTCGCCGCCATGGCCTATCTGGGACACGAGGCTGGAGCATGACCGCCGGTTCGATGGCTGCTGGACGCCAGGAGGACCGCTCGCTCTTCATCGTCGCCCTGGCGCGTGTGCCGACCGCGCCTCGACGTCGGCCCGCGAGTGTTTGAGGGAGCCGTGCCGGATCCCACGGCGATCGTGAGCCGGTACATCGAGATCAGCACGCTGCTGCTGACGCTGGATCTTGCTGGTACGGCCGTGTTCGCCGTCAGCGGCGCCGCCGTCGGGGTGAAGCACCGGCTGGATGTGTTCGGTGTGTGCGTCCTGGCGTTCGTCACCGGCAATGCGGGCGGAATGCTGCGCGATGTGCTGATTGGTGCGGTGCCACCGGCAGCCCTTGCCGAGTGGCGACATGTGACCGTCTCGCTGGTGGCCGGCGTGGTGTTCTTTTTCTGGCACCCCCGGCTGGAACGCCTCCGTACGCCAATCCTGCTGTGCGATGCCGGCGGTCTGGCGTTGTTCGCGGTATCAGGCACCCAGAAGGCGCTGGCGTTCGGACTGCACGCGCTGATCGCGGCGCTGCTCGGGATGTTGACGGGCATAGGTGGCGGGATGTTGCGGGACGTTCTCGTCAGCGAGATTCCGACCGTGCTCCACGAGGATCTCTACGCTGTGGCGGCGCTCGGTGCTGCGGCGGTTGTCGTGGCCGGGCACCTCGTAAATCTTCCGCCGACGGCGTCGACGATCGGAGGCGCCGCGCTGTGCTTTGGGATTCGACTCGTGGCGATCCGGCGCGGCTGGTCTTTGCCGACGGCCGATCAACTGCATCGTCTGTGAGACGAAGGGCCGATGATGCTTCGTTCCGGAGGTCGCATGAATAGCCTTGGACGCATTCTCTGCGCGATTGATCTCGAGAAGGCCAGCGAGCGAGCATTCGACCGAGCGCTCACCTTGGCCGTGGTCGGCAACGCAAAGCTGTACATCCTTCATGCCACTCCCGCGAACGTCCCATTCTCCTGGCGGGCGGACGAACGGCTCGAGTATCTGACCGAGCTCCGCGAGCGTGCAGAAGCCGCCGGGGTCAAGGTGCGCGTCGAGGAGCAGCACGGCGACCCCGCTCGCGTCATCGTGCTGCACGCAAACGCCCGAAAGGTGGACATCGTCATCCTGGGCTCGAACCGCCGCCGGGGCTGGCAGCGGCTGCGCGAGGGGTCGGTCGCCGAACGGGTCCTGCGGCGCGCCAACTGGCCGGTGCTCATCGTGCCGTGGGATGCTCGTCGCGCCGGCGTGATCGGCAGGACGCGCGCATCCAGTTCCGCGAAGCGCGGGACGTCCGCGCGCGCGCGCGCTCCACTCGGTAGCCGAAGCAGGCGCTCCTGACGTTGTCTGCACCCGCTTTCCAGTGCTCTCGTCCCGACGATCGCGCCACCTTCCGCCTGAAGGCTCCGGAGGCGGAGGTCGTAACGGTTACACCGTTCGCATATTTCAGTTCGCGCTCGCGTGCGACGCTTCCCGGTACTCGCGCGGCGTCTGGCCCGTCCAGCGCCGGAACGAACGGTTGAATACGGCCGCCTCGGAGTACTGCAGGAAGAACGTCACGTCGGCGATGCTCAAGCTGCCGTCCTGGAGCAGGGCGCAGGCGAAGTCGCGCCGGACGTCGTCGAGAATGGCGCGGAAGGACGTGCCGTCATCGGCCAGTCGGCGACTCAGTGTCCGGCGGCTCACCGCCAGCGTGCGCGCGACGGCGTCCGGCGTCAGACGCTGGCTGCCCAATTGGCTCACGATCAGGTGCCGCACGCGTTCGCTGAGCGGAGCAGACGCGTGGACCTCGCGCGCGGCCAGGACCTTTTCCAGCCGGCGCCGCACGATCGACGACAGGGCCTCGTCGGCGGCGTGCATCTCCCGTGCACCATCGGCGCCGTCCAGGAGCATGGAGTTCGTCCCCGCGTCGAAGCAAAGCGGGCCGCGAAAAAACCGCCGATGTTCCGAACAATCGTCGGGCGCCGGATGCGCGAAGCACACCCGGAGCGGTGTGATCGGCGTGTCGGTGCACTCGCGCGCCAATTTCAGCGCCATCGCCAGGCCGAATTCGGCGCGGGCGGGATGCAGGGCAGAGGCGCCGGCGTCCTGGAGGACGAGAATCAGCGCCTCGCCCTGCCTTTCCAGCTTCGCCGCGACGCGATCGCTGATCACCCGGCCGTAGCGGGCCAGACGCTCCAATCCGGCGCCAAGTGAGGCGCTCGATCTGAAGGCGTACTCGACGAGATCGAGCGCGCCGCGGGGCAGTGACTCGGCGACGTGAAGACCGACGCACCGGTCAGCGGTCATCCCCGCCGCGAGCCGCCAGGCGGCTTCCGCTGACGCCTCGGGGACGCGCCCGTCAGGGTCGTCCAGATCGCCCAGCCCGGGCAGCTGCCGGATCGCCGTGCTATCGAATCCCTGCTGCTCAACCCACCGGATGAGGTGTGGCAACACCCATCCTTGCACGGATGTGCTCATCGGCACCGTGGGCGCGCCTGGCTTGCGGCCGTTCCCGTCACGCACCGTATTTAGCGAACACTGGCCGGATTTGTCAACAGAGTGGCTCGCGGCGTCAGGTGGCGATCTGCCGGGTCCTCGTCCAATTGAACAGCGGCGATGGCGTCATCGCGGCACGTCCGGCAGCGGCGCATGCTCCAGCGCGCGACGCACCGGCCGGCCGTGATCGTCACGACCCAGGAGGTGACAGCGAACGTGACCGATGACCATGCCCTCGGGGATGAGACCACGGTGTTGGCTGGCGGCGGCGAGATGGGCGTTCTGATGCGCGGTGTCGATTGGTCCAAGACCTCGATGGGGCCCGTCGAGCACTGGCCGCAGAGCCTCCGCAGCGTCGTCGGCATGCTGTTGCCTTCGAGAGCCCAGATCATCCTGTTCTGGGGGCCCGACTTCACGGTTCTGTACAACGACTCGTATCGTCCAGTGTTCGGGGCCAAGCATCCGGCCGCACTCGGCCGGCCGGGTCGTGAAGCGTGGAGTGAGATCTGGGACGGGATGCTGCACGACCTGCTTGCCGGTGTGATGCGTACGGGCGAGGCGTTCTGGGCGACCGATCTCCTGTTCTTGCTCGAACGGCACGGCTTCGTCGAAGAAACGTATTTCGATGTGTCGTACGACCCGGTCCGGGTCGAGTCCGGCGAAGTTGGCGGTGTGTACTGCATCGTCAGTGAGACCACGGAGCGGGTCGTCGCCGCCCGCCGCATGGCATTGCTCAAGGACCTCGCTGCGCCGCCCGCACTCGCCACGACGACCCGCGACGCCTGCCTGATGGCGATGAACACGCTGTCCAATCATCCGGACGACATCGTGTTTGCACTGGCATATCTGGACGGCGTGCTCGCATGCGGCACACCCGATGCAGAACGGCGGCGTGCCAACGCCGCGGCCGCCCAGGTGCGGGACCTCGCCATCTCGTCCAACCTGTCGGGACCGGCCGGCCGGCTCGTCGTCGGACTCAACCCGCGCCGGCCATTCGACGATGCGTATCAGGCCTTTCTCGACCTCGTGGCGCACCAGCTCGGCACGGCGATCGCGAGCGCGCACGCCTTCGAGCAGGAGAAGAAACGCGCGGAAGCGTTGGCCGAGCTCGATCGCGCCAAGACGATGTTCTTTTCGAACATCAGCCATGAGTTCCGCACCCCGCTGACGCTGATCACCGGACCGGTCGAGGACATGCTCGCCGAGAGCATGGCGCGGCCGGCCGATCACGAGCGGCTCACCCTCGTCCACCGCAACAGTCTGCGACTCCTCAGGTTGGTCAACACGCTGCTGGATTTCTCGCGCCTCGAGGCTGGAGGAATTCGCGCCTCGTTCGAGCCCACGGATCTCGCCGCGCTGACGGCGGATCTCACCAGTACGTTCCGCTCTGCGATCGAACGTGCCGGCATGGAGCTGCGCGTCGGGTGCGAACCGCTCCGTGAGCCGGTCTACGTGGATCGCGACATGTGGGAACGGATCGTCCTGAACCTGCTCTCGAACGCGTTCAAGTACACGATGGAAGGATCGATCGTCGTGTCGGTGCGGCAGGATGGCGACATGGCGATCGTGGCCGTCGCGGATACCGGCGTCGGCATTCCGGCAGCGGAGCTTCCGCACGTGTTCGAGCGTTTTCACCGCATTGCAGGGACGCCGGGCCGCACGCACGAAGGGACCGGGATCGGGCTGGCCTTCGTCAAGGAACTGGTCGGCCTCCATGGCGGCGAGGTGAGGGTCGACAGCGTTGCCGGACGCGGTACCACGTTCTCCATTTCCCTGCCGCTCGGGACCCGGCATCTGCCGCTGAAGCGCATCAGTGACGCTCGGCACCACACGTCGTCATCGTTAGGCGCCTCCCCTTACGTCGAAGAAGCGCTGCGATGGCTGCCTGACAGAATGGCCGAGCTCGATAGCGGGGATCTGACGTCAGCCCTGGTGCTCTCGCCTGCTCCCGGCCGTCCCCACGCGCCGGGCAACATTACCGGAGCCCGAATTCTCGTGGCCGACGACAACGCCGACATGCGCGACTATGTCGCGCGCCTGTTGGGCACGCAGTACGACGTCGAGCTCGTCAGAGACGGCGCCGCTGCCCTCGCCGCGGCCCGCCGGCGCCGGCCCGATCTGATCGTCGCTGACGTCATGATGCCGGTGCTGGATGGCGTCGGACTGCTTCGCGCGTTGCGAGCGGATGCCGCGCTCTGTACCGTGCCGGTGCTGCTGCTGTCTGCCCGGGCCGGCGAGGAAGCACGCGTCGAAGGGTGGGAGGCCGGCGCCGACTATTACCTCGCGAAACCGTTCAGTGCCAGAGAGCTCGTCGCCCGTGTGGGAACGCATCTGGAGATGGCGCGGGTGCGCCACGATGCGGCCCAGGCACTCCGTCAGAGCGAGGAGCGCTGTCGTGCCTTCACACGGGCCACGCACGACGTCGTCTTTTGCATGAACGCCGACTGGAGCGAACTGCGATACCTGCAGGGGCGTCTTTTCGTCGCCGACACCCTGGAGCCAAGCCGCAACTGGCTCCAGACCTACATTCCTGCGGACGATCACGCCCATGTCCAGGCGTGGATCGACCAGGCTGTACAGCACAGGAGCGTGTTCGAGCTCGAGCATCGCGTTCTTCGGGTGGACGGCACGGAGGGATGGATCTCGTCGCGGGCGATTCCGATCGCCGATGCTGCCGGGACGATCATCGAATGGTTCGGCGCCGCGACCGATGTCACGCAGCGCAAACTCGACGAACAGCGCCTGCGCGCCGACCTCGACGCGATGACCCGGCTTCAGCGCCTGGGCTGGCTCATCGTCGGCCACGACGAGCTCGAGCCCGTTCTCGGCGAAATCGTCGACGCCGCAATGGCCATCGCCGGCGCCGACTTCGGCAACATTCAGCTGATCGACCCGGCGTCCGGACGCCTGCGTATCGCCGCGCAGCGGGGCTTCGACAAATGGTGGCTGGAGTACTGGGACGAGGTCGGCGCGGGTCTGGGATGCTGCAGCGTCGCTCTGGATCGCGGTGAACGCGTGATCGTCGAAGACGTCACCGCCAGCCCGATGTTCGCCGGCCCGGCGCTCGACATCCAGTTGCGCGCCAACGTCCGTGCGGTGCAGTCGACGCCATTGATTGGTCGATCGGGGCGGCCACTCGGCATGTTCTCGACGCACTACCGCACCCGCCATCGACCGGACGACAGATCGCTCCGCCTGCTCGACCTCCTCGCCCGTCAGGCGGCCGACATCATCGAGCGCGCGCTCGGCGACGCGGCACTCCGGGCCAGCGAGGAGAAGCTCCGCGAAGCAGATCGGCGGAAAGACGAGTTCCTCGCCACCCTGGCGCATGAACTCCGCAACCCGCTCGCGCCGATTCGCACCGGCCTCGAGCTCATTCGCCTGGGTGGCAGCACGCCGGCGTCCGTGGACCGTGTGCGCGGGATCATGGAGCGTCAGATCGGCCACATGGTCCGGCTCATTGACGACCTGCTGGACATTTCCCGCATCACCTCCGGCAAGATCCAGCTGCAGCGGCAGCCCGTGCCGCTGACCGAGCTGGTCGCCGGCGCCGTCGAGGCCACACGCGCGTTCATCACCAGCCGGCAGATCGCGCTGGCGGTTCACCTGCCGCAAGAGCTCTGCGTGCTCGACGTCGATCGAACTCGCTTCGTCCAGGTGCTCTCGAACCTGCTGCACAACGCGGCGAAGTTCACCGCGCCGGAGGGCCGCATCGACCTCACGGCGACGATGCACGACGATGAGAGCCGGGCAGGGCGCGAGCTCCGGCTGACTGTGGCGGACAGCGGGATGGGCATATCGGAGCAGCTGCTGCCGCGGGTCTTCGATCTCTTCACCCAAGGATCGTGCGGCCCCGGCTACACGGAGGCAGGCCTCGGGATCGGTCTGGCCCTCGTGCGGCGGCTCGTCGAGATGCACGGCGGGCACGTCACCGCGACGAGCGAAGGCCGAGATCGCGGTACTCAGATCACGATTCGTCTGCCCGCGTGTCACGCCGCCCCGGCCGGACTCCCGCACGACTCGTCTCGCGAGCCGGCTCAGATCGCCTGCCGGGTGCTGGTCGTCGACGACAACGAAGATGCCGCTGCCACGCTGTCCATGCTCGTGGCGAATCTCGGCGGCGAATCGCGCACCGCGATCGATGGGCCGGGCGCGCTCCGCTGCCTGACCGAATTCGAGCCCGCCGTCGTTCTGCTCGACATCGGGATGCCCGGCATGGACGGCTACGAAACCTGCCGCCGCATGCGACAGACTCCGTGCGGCGCCCGCGCCACCATCATTGCTCTTACCGGCTGGGGGCAGGAGGATGATAAGCAGCGGGCGCTCGCCGCCGGTTTCGATCGCCACCTCACCAAACCAGCAGATCCGGTCGTCGTCGCGGAGCTTCTGACGAGCGCCGTTTGCCGCACGGCCATGGACCGAGTGAGCTGACCTCAATCGAATCGCATCGATCTGCCGACCGCTGGTTGGATTCGGATGAAGCGAAAGACTCGATGGAACGCGCCACGTCGTACGGCACACATTCAGCGCGTTTCAGCGATCGACGGCGACGACGCTGATAGCCGGCACGCGCTGACCGACGTCGTCCTGGCCGCGGAATACTTCCCACCGCGCAAGCGGCGTTTACGCGTGGCGCGTCCGTTCCGGGCGACCATCGATCGTTACCCTCAAATGCCTCACCCGTGGACGACCGGTGAGCCCGGCTGCGGATACACGCCTCCGCTGCCTGTCTCCGGCAGTGTTCGTCAGCGTCAGTTCGCGCCTCCCTGTGACGCCGAATTAGCCCGCCGTCCAACTGGCCAGCACCGCCGTCCAGGGAAACTCGGTGTACAGCAGGATCAGCACGAACACCGCCAGGTAAGCGCCGCGAAGCGCGCGCTGACTCGGGCGACAGTGCGCGAGTCCCATCGTTGCGAGCAGCCAGCCGAACCCGGCCACCGGCGCCAGGGCATACGTCGCGACGCAAAAGGCGAGCAGCGCGGCATGACGCGACAGTTCGAGCCGCCCTCGCACCGGCAGCAGGAAGGCCAACGCGACCAGGGTCTCGAGGAGCAGCCCACCCCACGTCGCGGTCGCGGCGAAGGCGCGCAGCCGGGGCGGCTCGATGAATGGCGGCGGATCGAGCAGTTCGGCGCCCTCGGGCAGCGGCTCGAGGAAGGTCCGGTTGGTGGCCATCTGGTCGCGCGACAGGCCGCCGAACACCAGCGCCGCGTCAGCAAAGCGTTCGTCGGTAAGAAGCGTCACGCGGAAGAAGCGGCCGTCGGTATAGTCGGGCGACAGCACCGCTTTCCAGAGCACGGCCATTGCGAAGGACGCGCCAATCAACCAGCGACTGCTCCTCGAGAGCGTCGCCGCCGAGGCGGCGCCCGAGAGTGCCAGGCCGATCGCCAGGCACCAGTACGCGAGCAGATAGATGTGATTGTCGGCGAGTGGCCAGACGACCACCACTCGTGCGGCGACGAGCGCGGCGACCACGATCCACGTCAGCGGGGACCGGCGGATGGCACGAACGGCCAGCGCCAGACAGGCGATCGCCAGCGCGAATGGGGCGAGCCACCACACGTCGAGCGGTCGCAGCAGCAGGATGATGGCGGTCAGCGTGAGGACGATGTCGGCAACACCGTCGTCGTCACCGGCGGGGCGCAGCAGTCGTGTCCACACGGTAGACGTATTCGCGAATCAGACGCGAGGTGGCGAGGAGCGTGACTGGCGCGTAGTCGATGCGCCAGGCCTCGATGCGCACGCTCTCGACCGGACGGGCGTAGCGCCGCTCCCGCGAGACGACGCGCTGCGCGAGGCGCGCGAGCTCGTAATCGGCCGGCAGGACCGCGGCGCGGCGGGCCGCGTCCTCGAGCGATGGAGCGATGGCGATCTCCTCGGATCGCTCAGGCGCGGTGACGAACACGCGCACCCGCCGCCGCCCGGCGTCGTCGGTGGTCGAGAACATGCCGAAGCCGCCGCCCTTCCACGGGGTCAGGCCGGCGCGTCTCGCGAGCGTCACCTGGGTGCCCGCGACGAGGACCAGCAGCGCTGCCGGCAGCAACACCGCCGGGTCCCATCGCATCAGTTCAACACCACGACCTGATATCCGTTCGAGACGCGCGTGTAATACGTGGTGCCGCACTGCGAGTAGGACGCATTGCCGACCCGCACGCTCTGGCAGTTGGCGGGAAGCGTGGCGATGATCGCGCCGGCCGGCGGGCCGACGACCTGGTACGACACCGCGCCGCCGTTCATCACCCGCGTGTAGTAGGCATTGTCGTGGTAGTAATACGTCGATCCTGACACCACGACCGTCGTCGCCGCCGCCGGGGGCTTCGCCAGCATGGTACCGATGGCGATGCCGGTGCCGACGGCCGCCACCGCCCTCCACGCGTCGTAGCTCTCGTAGCGATTGTCCGAGACGACGACTCCACCGTAGCGTCCGACCGCAGCCGCGCCTTCTTCGCCGACGACCACCGCACCGCGGCGGCCGACCGCACCGCCATGCACGTCGACGTCCTCGCCGGTGACCACGGCGCCGTTGCGGCCGACCGCGGCGTAGCCCTCGTCGCCTTTGACCACCGCGCCGTTGCGCCCGGCGGCGGCGTAACCTTCTTCACCAGCGACGGCGGCGCCACGTCGGCTGACCGCGGCCCCACCATCGTCCGTCTTCACTGCCGCGCCGCGCGGCCCGGCAGCGGCGGCGCGATCATCGTCTTTCGCGACGGCGCCGCGGCGCCCGGCGCGCACTTGCGCGGCAAGCGGCGCGAGCGCCGGACTTCCCAGCAGCGTCGCGGCGACGAGGACGCTGATCATCTGCGTGCGGCGGGTCGGATATCTCATGTTCGCGGCTCCCTCTCTCTCGGTGTCGTGCCGTCCGCAGTCCTACTTCTTGGTCGCCGGTGCCGCCGGATCTGGCGGCGGATCTGCGGCGGCCATGTGCTTGACTGCGGCCGCCCGCTGTACGACGGCAATCCCCTCATAGTCGGCGGGCACCTTGGGAACGAACGTCGCGTCGGTGATCGACGGTGTGAGATTCCATTCCTTGAACGTCACGTCCGTCACTGGCTGGCCGGTCCGGTGAGTCTGCACGACCTTGAAGCGCTTGGGGAGCGGCTCGCCCTGCTCAGGCAACCAGAGCTCCCACTCGCTGCCGACGTCCTTGAAGGCCAGGTGCACGCAGGCCGTGCCGTCGACCGTCTCACGCCCGACGTATCCGCCGGTGGTGCTGTCGGAGAGCAGGGCCTTTTCCGGTGAGGAGAAGAATAGATCCCCGAGCGGCAGCGCCATGTCGTATCGCTCGGCCAGCGCGTCGAGCGTGCGATCGATGGTGTCCGGCATCGGCGCCTGCGCGAACACCTTTTCCGGGTGGTGCGCAATGGTGATCGTCTTGCCGTTGTACCAGGACTCGAGACCGCCACCGCCGTTCATCTTCGTGTAGAAACGATTCGGACGCCGCATGGAGTACACGGCGGTCAGGGCGAGGGAGTCCTTGCGTCCGCTGGGGCGCACCCGGTCACGCGTTTCCGTGGTGGACGTCGTCAGGGCGTTCACCGACGCGAGCCGCGTGCTCATCTGTTGCACGAGCTGGCGGCCTCGAGCCAGTCGATCGGCGTCCGATGTCGGCTCGGCGCGGCCGCACGCCATCAGGGTGAGGCCGGCCAGCAGCCCCAACCCGGATCGCGTCAGCATTCCGCCTCGAATTCGTCGTGTCATGGGTGGTCTCCAGCTGAAACCGCCCGGTCGTGCAAGTCGCGGGCCGCTCGCCGCGGGCGCGAAAAGGGCGTGAACCGGCGGTGAATAGAGAGGGGCGAGGCGTGCGGACGAAGAAACCCGGAGCCGGCTACGGCACTCCGTGGCCGGACGACCGGACGCCTGCCCGATGAGGATTGAGGGGAGCAGTCGCCGACAGCCAGTGATGGTGAAGAGGCTGCGTGCCGGTGGCGGCGATTTACGCCGCCGGCGTCAAGCCATCGTCTTGGCGCAGGATTCCACGCGCTCGACTCAGGGCCGCCTCGATGGTCGGCGCGAGGTTCGACTCACCCATGTGCTGGTGGAACTCGGCCCGTTCCATCATGCGAGCGGGCTGATCGCGCATCCCGCAGAGAATCAGGGTGCGACCGCTGGCGTGGAGGACGTCGGCGAAGCGTTCCAGGGCGTGCAGTCCGGTACCGTCGATCGCGGTCATGTTGCGCAGCCGCAGGATCACCACTTTCGGCAGTGTCGGTACGTCGGCTTCAAGCTCCACCAGCTTGTCCGTGGCGCCAAAGAGGAACGGACCGTGAATCCGATAGATGGCGACGTCTTGCGGGATATCGTGCATCTGCAGGCTGTGGGCTCGCCCGTGATGGATGTACTCAGGAGTCACGAGCGCGACCGTCGTGGTGGTCGTGACCCGGCGGATATAGAGCAGCGCCGCCAGGACCATGCCGGCTTCGACGGCCACTGTGAGATCGGCGAGGACGGTCAGGGCGAAGGTGATGAACCACACCGCCGCTTCGGCCGGGCCGAGCTTCACCACCTCCGGAATCGCGCGCCACTCGCCCATGTCGTAGGCCACGATCATCAGGATGCCGGCCAGGATGGCCAACGGAATGTGGCGGACCAGCGGCGCCGCGAACAGCAGGATCAGCAGCAGCGTGACGGCGTGCGTCATACCGGCGATCGGCGTACGCGCGCCCGAGCGGATGTTGGTCGCCGTCCGCGCGATGGCGCCCGTGGCGGGAAGACCGCCAAAGAGCGGCGACAGCACGTTGGCGATCCCCTGCGCCGTCAACTCGACGTTCGGGTCGTGCCGATCTCCGGACATCCGATCCGAGACCACCGCCGACAGCAACGATTCGATGGCCCCCAGCATCGCCACGGTCAGTGCCGGCGAGAGCAGCGTCAGGATCAGGTCGGGCCTGAATCGGGGCACGTGGAACACGGGGAGGCCGCTTGGCACCCCACCGAAGCGCGTCCCGATGGTCTCGACGGACGCTCCGGCGGCGAGCGCGATCACCGAGCCGACGAGCAGCACCAGGATGCTGCCTGGAATCCGGCGCGACACGCGACGAAGCACCAGGATCGAGACGACGGTCAGCGCGGCGAACGCCGTGGCCGTCCCCGACGCTGTCCCGGCGTGCGCGATGAGCACTTTGGCACGGCCGAGAAAATCACCGGGGACCGACGTCACGTGGAGGCCGAAGAAGTCGCGGATCTGAGTACTCGCGATCAACACGCCGATGCCGTTCGTAAACCCGATCACGACCGGACGCGGAATGAATTTCACCGCGGTGCCCAGCCCGGTCAGACCGAGCAGAATCAGGATTACGCCAGCCATCAGCGTGCACATGAACAGCCCGTCGAGGCCGTAGACGCTCACGATCCCGGCGACGACGACGACGAAGGCGCCCGTCGGCCCGCCGATTTGGGTGCGGGAGCCACCCAGTGCCGAGATGACGAACCCGGCGATGACGGCGCAGTAAATGCCGTTCTGCGGCGGAACCCCGGAGGCAATCGCGAACGCCATAGCCAGGGGAAGGGCGACGAGCCCGACGGTGACCCCGGCGATCAGATCGTTGAGGAAGGCACCCGGGGAGTAGCCCCGGCGCAGGGTGTCGACGAGTTTGGGTAGCGGTACCGATGCGAGCGTGGCCATGGCCTTCGATCACCTGCTCCGTGGCGAGCGTGCCGATTCAGCGCCTGTCGCGGCCGGACGGGTGCTCCGAACGGGCAACATGCAATATTATATTCATATATTACTATATAATGGATGCTGTCCGGCAAGACCTCGGGTCCGGGGGCCCCGAGCGGGTTGGCCGCTGGCCGGATTCAGTGCAGACCATGACCACACACGCGGCGCGACAGACGGCCGATCCGGCAGTGGGCGATTTGCAAGTGTTCAAGGCCGCGTTCTTTCGCGCCCTCGCGCATCCGGTCCGCATCCGCATTCTGGAACTGCTAGTGAAGCAAGACCGGAGCGTGCAG
Source organism: uncultured Acidobacteriota bacterium (assembly GCA_963816725.1). GTDB lineage: Bacteria > Acidobacteriota > Vicinamibacteria > Vicinamibacterales > 2-12-FULL-66-21 > CAVSUB01. Next base: position 20,973 of record CAWFMC010000008.1, read on the forward strand.
GAGTTGCAAGAAGCGCTAGGCCTCGGGCAGCCGGTCGTGTCCCAGCAGCTGGCCGTACTCCGCTCCACCAACATCGTGGCGGGCCGCAAGGAAGGCGTGAGCGTCCGGTATGCCGTGCGCGATCCGCTCATCGGGACGCTGCTCGACACGGCCCGGCAGATCTTCAACAACCACCTGGTCGGCACGCGAGACCTGCTCCGCCAGCTCAAACGCGAGGATCGACAGCGATAGCCGGCCGTCGATCGGCGGAAGGCGCGGCCCGCCTACCCAGAACGGCGGCGGCGTCGCCTTGGCATGCACCGCGCCGGCAGGGCGCTCGCGTCGTGGAGCTGAACCCGTCCGGTGTCGGGGCGCAATTCCACCAGCCGCTCACCAACGTGATTGAGCTCCGCCGATGAACGATCAACGCGCCGCGAACGGCCGATCAGCCGATGCGACCGCCGGCCAATCTGACCGCCAGGCGTCGCCGGATGCCCTCGGCTCGTGTTCGATGCTGACCGGCATCGTGCTCAGGCGTTCGGAAAGCCGCGCCTCGGCGCGGATCGGCCACCAGTCATAGAGGAATACCTCCAGCGGACGCCACATCGCCACCCACCCGCCGATGAGCAGCCCTTCGCGGAACACCGCCGCGAAGCGACGCTCGCTGATACTGCCGATGAGGTCGCTCGCTGCCAGCGCCACGGCGAGGAACACCACGGCGATCGCCAGACTGATGCGGCCTCGGCGAAACAACTCCCGAAGCTGTCGTCGCGAACCCAGGGCGCGCTGCGCGAAGTATTCGTGAATCGCGTCCGCGAGCATCGCCGCTTCGTCCGCCGGTCCGCAGGCGCGTTCGAGGTGGACCAACAACGCGAGGGGCGCGTCGTGCGGAAGCTCGCGGGCCCAGTCGACAATGAATGCCTCCGCGCGCGGGTCGAGGTCGCGCTCGCGGAATGGCGACGGGTCGATGCTGTTGAAGAGTTGCCGCAGTTCGGCGACGCGTACTTCGATGACTCCGGATCCCGGTGCCACAACATCTCCAGCAGACGTCCGTGCGGACACGTGTCCTCCTTGCAGGAGACGCTCGCAACGCCGTGGCCTCGCCTTCTGTCCACTGCGTGGCCAGCACCTGCCCAAGCCACGTCCACAATACCGTGATTGATGTGGATCCCGGATCACCGCGAGGAGCGGAGTAGGGGTCGCGCGTGCCACCGGGCGATCGAATGTCCCGCGTGTAAGGGGCGGGCGGCAACCCGAGTCGGTCGTGGCCGGCCCCATGGCGGCCCGGCTGGATGTTTGCGCGATCTGCTCGGGCTAGATGCGTCCACGAGTCATGTCCATCGGCGCCGCATGAGTCGCCTGATTCGTGCGGCGCGTAATACACGGACATGCTGGTAAGGATCGGCGCTTGCAAAGTCGGCCCGCATGAAGAAATGGATTGCCGCGTCGGCGGCGCTGACCGCCGGAGCCGTGGTGGTCGCACGCGCGAGCACGCGCCGCGACGCCGCGCTCGAAGAGGTCTTCTCGGACAATGATTTCCAGATCACCGGCGTGACCGTCTCGCCAGACGGACGGATCTTCGTCAACTACCCGCGCTGGTCGGATCTCTACCTGAATGCCGTCGTCGAGGTCCTGCCCGGCGGTATCGCCCAACCGTACCCCGACAGCGAGTGGAACGGCTGGGATCGGAAGCCGCATACCGCGGCCGATCATTTCGTGTGCGTGCAGAGCGTGGTCGCCGACGATGAGGGCAGTCTGTGGGTGCTCGACCCGGCGGCGCCGATGCTCACCTCGCCGGTACCCCACGGGCCAAAGCTGGTCCAGATCGATCTTGCGTCCAATCAGGTCAGCCAGGTCATTCGTTTTGGACCTGACGTGATCCGCGACGACTCGTACCTCAACGACGTGCGAATCGATCGCCGCACCGGCACGGGATACATCACTGACAGCGGCGCGGGCGGCATCGTTGTCGTCGACCTTGCAACCGGACGTGCGCGACGGACCTTGGATGGGCACCCGTCCGTCATGGCGCAGGACGGCGTCCAGGTCGTGATCGAAGGCAAGCCCGTCCTCGACGCACAGGGGCAGCCTCCGAAGTTCAACTCTGATGGGATCGCGTTGTCGACGGACGGGGCCTGGCTGTACTACCAGCCGATCACCGCGACGTCGCTGTTCCGGATTCGTACCGAGGTGCTGCGCGACACCACGCGCGTCACCCGAGGCGATCGGAGCCGCGGTCGAACGCTATGCCTCGACCTTCCCGGTCGATGGACTGTGGATCGACGCGAAGGATCGCATCTACTTGAGCGACATCACCCACACGGCGGTGTCACGGCTCCTGCCGGATCGCACGATCGAGCGGCTGGTCGTTGACCGCCGCCTGCAGTGGCCGGACACCTTCAGCGAAGGCCCGGACGGGGCGATCTACGTGACCGCGTCACACATCAACCACTCAGCAACATTCAACCGAGGCAAGAGCGTCCGGAAACGTCCCTACGGCGTGTTCCGCTTCATGCCACCGTCTTAGAGTGGCCTGCCTCACGGCCGCCCTCTCCGAGTGATCGGAGAGGACAGCCGCTGGCAGCCTTGAGCATCCGCGTACCAGTCGGTTACTCCGCTTTCGGCAGGATGACGGTGTCGATCACATGGATGACGCCGTTGCTGGCCGGGATGTCGGTCTTGACGACCTTCGCGTTGTCGACCATCACGGTGGAGCCCTGCGTGGTGACCGTGATCGTGTCGCCGCTGACGGCCTTCGCCGACTTCACCTTGACGACATCCGCCGCCATGACCTTGCCGCTGACGACGTGATAGGTGAGGATGCGGGCCAGCTTCGCCTTGTTTTCCGGCTTGAGCAGCGTTTCGAGGGTGCCCGCCGGCAGCTTGGCAAACGCTTCATCGGTCGGCGCGAACACCGTGAAGGGCCCAGGTCCTTTCAGCGTGTCCACCAGGCCCGCCGCCGCCAGCGCCTTGGCCAGCGTGGTGAACGATCCCGCGGCGACCGCGGTCTGCACGATGTCCTTGGGCTGAGCGGCGGCGTTGGCCGCCGCGGCGACGACCGCGACCGCGGCCAGGGTTCCGACTGCAAGTGCTTTCAACATCTCTCGCTCCTTCGTCTCTCTCGTTGAGGCGCGCGACGCGCGCCCTCGTTCCGCCGAACGACACCCGGCCGTCCGGCCCTGCACCTTCACCCGCCGTCAGCGCTCAGCGCCACTCGGCCGGCGAAAACTAGCGGCACCGTCGCCGCCGTTCTTTGAATTTAGTGCAATTAACATTGAGCGTGGGTAAATAATTGAACGCCAGTGAAAGTCGTGTGAGTATGACGACAATCTTGATGCGAAATGTGACTGAGGTTCAAAGAAGGAGGCCTGGATGCTGTCGGCGACCCTGCGCGAGGGGCTGAGCGAGTACGCGATCGGCACCAAGATCCGCGCGCTGCGGCTGAAGAAGAAGATGGGGCTGGTCGAGCTCGGGCAGCACACCGGCCTGTCGCCGGCGCTGCTGTCGAAGATCGAACGCGGCCGGCTGTTTCCGACGCTCCCGACACTGCTGCGGGTGGCGCTCGTCTTCAGCGTCGGGCTCGAGTACTTCTTCGCGGGGTCGCGCGAAGAGCCGCTGATCGCGGTGGTGCGCAAGCGCGACCGTGTCCGTCTGCCCGACCGCCCCGGCGAGCGTGACGTCGCCTATCACTTCGAATCACTCGACTATCCGGCGGGGGAGCGGCGCTTCAATACCTACCTCGCCGAGTTCCTGCCGGTTCCCCCGGAAAAGCTGCAGCCGCACGATCACCCCGGCGTCGAGTTCATCTACACGCTTCAAGGCTCGCTCACCGTCCACATCAACAGTCTCGAGCACGTGCTCGGCACCGGAGATTCGATCTACTTCGACGCCACGCTCCCACACGCGTATCGCCGCAGCGGCGGCCGGGTCTGCACGGCCATCGTCGTCACCTCGCCGTAAGCGGACTGGCCGGGGTGGCTCTCAGGTGCTCGCCAACTGGGCTGTCGCGGCAACGCACGTGGTCGGGATCACTGATGGCATTTGGTGTTGACTGTGACACAGAGTGCCATTTAGACTCGTTTGCGACATTCCTGAAGTCTTCGGTCGTGCCCAAGTGGTTACCTCCAAAACGAAGTCGGGCGCGCTGCCTTGATCGCGCCGCCGATAAAACGGAGATGTTGATGTACTCACCACGTGTCCTTGCGCTGATCGCGGCCGGGGCGTGCGCCGCCCTCGTGCCGACAGCCAGTTCCTCACTCGTGTCGGCACAGGCCGCCAGACGTGCCCTCGCGCGCGGCACGAGTACCGATCTGAACGGCTTCCTGTCCGCGGTGCTTCTGTTCGGCGCGGCGGATGCGAACAAGGACAACGCGGTCACGCGCGAGGAGCTTCGAGCCGCGCTGGACCGGATCTTCACCGCGGCGGACACCGGCGGCACCGGCGCCGTCGCCAGCGACGCGCTGGTCCCGGCGCTGAACACCGCGATGCCGATGTCCGCGCTTGCCACGGCCATGAACATGGGCGGCGGCGGGGCGCAGCCGCAGACCCCCGAGCCGCAGAGCGTGCAGGCCATGATGGCGGCCCTGCCGGCCACCGCGCCGGCGAAGCCCGCGCAGCCGCGCAAGGTGCTCGTCCTCGCCCGGGCGGGTGGGTTCGTCCACTCCTCAATCCCGCTCGCCGCGAAAACGATTGAGGCGCTCGGCGCCAAAACCGGCGCCTGGACCACCACGATCAGCTACGACGCGAACGACATCAACGCCGACAACCTCAAGTCGTATGACGCCGTGTTCCTCGCCAGCACCACCGGCGCGTTCCTCGACGATCCGGCGAATGCCGCCGCAACCGAGGCGCGCCGGAAAGCCTTGCTCGATTTCGTTCGCGGCGGGAAAGGCCTCGCGGGGATCCACGCGGCCACCGATTCCTATCACGCGAGTGGCGCCGACGCGCGGGGCGCCGGGCCGGGCCGTGGCGCAGCCGCGGCCAATCCGCTGGGCTCCTTCTCCGCCGGGAAGGCGCTCGCGCCGCTGATGATCCGCGACGGCGATCGCAACGGCAATCAGCGCCTCGATCGCGCGGAGGTGGCCGGGCTGGCCGACGCCTGGTTCGATGCGGTCGACACACGGCGCACCGATCGCCTCACGCAGCCGGACTTCGCGCTCTTTGCGCTCCTCGTCCCGAAGACTCCCAGCCAGGTCCCCCAGGGCCCGGACGACGAGGTCGGCACCTGGCCGGACTTCAATCGCCTGATCGGCGGCTACTTCAAGTTCCACTGGCTCGACCCGCAGCAGGTCACCGTCAAGGTCGACGATGCCGCGAGCCCGCTGACGGCGATGTTCAAGGGGGCGCCGCTGGTGGTGCACGACGAGATCTACACGATGGCCGCCAACTCGTGGTCGCGCGAGAACGTGCACGTGCTCACGAGCATCGACTACGCGAAGATGAGCGCGGAGGATCGCGCGCTCGAGGAGCATCCTCGCGCCGACCACGATTTCGGCCTCAGCTGGATTCGGCGCGAAGGGCAGGGCCGCGTGTTCTACGAGGCGCTCGGCCACAGCGAGCGGATCTACGCGATGCGCCCGATCCTCGAGCACCTGCTCGCCGGCATCCAGTACGCGCTCGGCGACTTGAAAGCCGACGACTCGCCCAGCACGCGCCGATGATGGCCGGTTGACGCCACGCAACCGACTCGCCGTCAGCGATTGACGTCGACGACGATCCGACCGGTCACTTCGCCGCGCAGAAATCCGGGCACCGTGTCGATCACCTCCTCGAGTCCGATCTCCCGCGTGATGCGGTGCAGGACATCGCGGTTGATGAGGTGCTCGAGGCGTGTCCAGGCGGCAAGGCGCCGCTCCTGCGACACGAACACGCTGTTGATGCCGGCGAGGGTGACGCCGCGCAGGATGAACGGCGCGACCGTGGCGGGGAACTCGAGGCCTTGCGCCATACCGCACGCCGCCACCACGCCGCCGCTGCGGGTTTGTGCGCAGACATTCGCCAGCGTGTGGGATCCCGCGGTGTCGACGGCGGCTGCCCAGCGCTCCGTCTGCAGCGGCTTGCCGGGGGTGGCGAGCCTCGCCCGGTCCAGGACGTCGACGGCGCCGAGCGCGCGGAGCCAGGCGGCCTGATCCGGCTTACCCGTGGCGGCAACGACCCGGAACCCGCCAGCGGCGAGCAGCATGATCGCGAGGCTCCCGACTCCGCCGGTCGAGCCGGTGACCAGCACCTCTCCCGATCCGGCCTGGACGCCGTGTTGCTCGAGTGCCAGCACGCACAGCGCGGCGGTGAAGCCGGCGGTACCGATCGCCATCGTCTCCCACAGCGTCAGTGACGCGGGCTTCGGCAGCAGCCACTCCGCCGGCACCCACGCCCGCTGGGCCAGCCCGCCCCAGTGCGTTTCGCCGGCGTGCCAGCCGGTCATCACGACTTCATCGCCGGCCTGCCAGCGGCTGTCGTTGCTCGCGGTCACGCGCCCGGCGAAATCGATGCCCGGGACCATTGGAAACCGCCGCACCACCGGCGCGGCGCCGGTGACCGCGAGTGCATCTTTGTAGTTGAGCGTCGACCAGACCACGTCGATCGTCACCGTGTCGCGGTCATCTTCCGGGCGCTCGTCGTCCGCGATCGTGCGCACCGCCGGGCGCGTCTCGCCGGCCGGTGTCCGCTCCAGATAAATCGCCCGCATCGTCATCACCGTCCAATGGCACTATACGCGGTGCGGCGCCCACTGCCGTGGCCCGCGGCACCGACCCCTTGCTCGAGACCCTGTCGAGCGATCACTCGGTGTCGGACGGCTCGTCGCCGAGTGGGTCCTCCCGCTCCGCCTGTGGCGACGCGACCAGCCGATACACGCCCGTCCCCAGCATCGTCGCGTACCCCTCGGCGACCAGCGCGCGATTCCCGCGGCCGGCTTCGGTGCGCGACAGGCCCGTCACCCTGGCGAGCTCACCGCGGACGGTGAGCCCCGCGCCGCTCAGGAAGGCGCGCGCGATCTCGCGGAGAGCCACATCCCGCGAGACGCGGCGGCGGAGCTGGTCGGGGAAGCGGCCGACGCCGAGCGTCCAGATGTAGGTGAACTTCGGCCGATAGAGCACCTCGCTGGGGACGACGAGCATCGCCGCCTGGAGCTCGTCGATCGCGCTGGTTACCGCGGCGCGATCGCGGATGCCGGTGGCGGCGCGCAGGTCGGCGGTCGCCATCTCCCATTCACGGCGCAGGACGCGCAGGACCGCGCGCGCGTTGGTGCTGAATCGCTGCGGCTCGGCACTCCGCCGCACGCCCCAGATCGCCTGGAAGTACGGCACCATCCGGGGCGCGATGAACATCGTCTTGCCGCGCGCGAGCTTGGCGTAGTAGACGTGACCGCGCCGCAGGATCTCATCCTTGAGATGCCAGGTCTGCGACGCCTCGGGATCCTTCTGAACGTTGCGCGGCATGACCGCATCGCGGCGGCCGCACACCGCGACATACAGCGACGGTCCCGGCGCGGCGCGAGTCGGTCATGCAGGCGGCGAAGCCCACCTGCTCGACGAACCGCTCGGCCTGACCCACGCTCTCTACCTGACACGTCACGTCACGCCGCCACCGCGCGTCACGGTACTCTTCGATCTCTTCCGGGATGACATTGCGCACACCGGTGCGAGGCTCGGGCACGAGTCATTGTATCGAGCGGAGGAAGATGGCTTAGGGCTTAGGGCTACAGGCTTCTGGCTCCCTCAGCCTGGACGTCAGATTGCTTTCAGGACGCCAACCACCCAGTGGAACCTTAATGCCAGAGCCCAGCGCCCAGAGCCCAGCGCCCAGCGCCGAGTCCCGAGCCCCGACGTACCCTCCACATCCCTTGCCCGTGCCGGACGGGCGGAGTACACTCGAATGATTCGACCAGCGGCCGGCGACTGCGCCAGCCTCTCGTCCGCCTGGCCGCCGGCGTGCCGCACCGCGGCCCGGAACCTGTGCAATTTCAGCCTGCGAACCGCGTCAGGGCCGGAAGGCAGCAGCGCTAAGCAGATCCTGACATGTGCCGCAGGCCCTCCGGGTCGCGGTGGGTCGCGCCGGCGCCAGCCGGCAGTCCGGTCGACGACGGCACCACACACACCAGCCACCGTGTCTACCTATCAGGTCATCGCCCGCAAGTGGCGTCCACAGCGCTTCGACGACGTGATCGGCCAGCGCGGCGTCACGCAGACGCTGCGCAACGCGATCGCCGCCGGCCGCATCGCCCAGTCGTTCGTCTTCTCGGGCCCGCGTGGCGTCGGCAAGACGACCACCGCCCGCATCCTGGCGCGCTGCCTGAACTGCGAGCAGGGGCCGACCGCCGATCCGTGCGGGACGTGCGACGCCTGCCGTGAGATCGCGCAGGGCCGCGACATGGACGTGCTCGAAATCGATGCCGCCACCAACACCCAGGTAGACAAGATCCGGGACATCATCATCAGCGGGCTGGGCACCGCTCCGGCGCGCGATCGGTACAAGATCTTCCTGATCGACGAAGTCCACCGCCTCTCGGCCAACGCCTTCGACGCGCTGCTCAAGTCGGTCGAAGAGCCGCCGGCCCACGTCGTCTTCATGATGGCGACGACCGAAATCGACAAAGTTCCGCCGACGATTCAATCGCGGTCCCAGGTCTTCGAGCTGAAGACGATCGGGGTCAAGGCCATCGCCGAGCAGCTGCGCCGGATTGCCGACGCCGAGAACCTCCAGGTCGATGATGCCGCGCTCATGCTGCTCGCGAGAGTCGGCGACGGCAGCATGCGCGACGCGCAAAGCGCTTTCGATCAGGTGATCGCCTTCGCCGGCTCGACGATCTCGGCCGACGACGTGAGCACCGTGCTCGGCCTGGTGCGCCGCGACCTGCTGATCGACATGGCCGACGCGGTTGCCCGCGAGGACGGCGCCACCACCTTCGCCCTGGCCGCGCAGGCGGTCGAGTCCGGCTACGACCTGCGCCTGGTGATTCGCGAGCTGGCGCGGCTGACGCGCGACCTGCTGGTGATCGGCATCGACAACTCGCGGGCCAGTGACCCCGAGATTGCCGCCGACGGCGAGCGGGACCGGCTCCTCGCGATCAGCGCCGCGTTCTCGGCCGAGGACCTCATGCGCGCCTTCGACGTCTTGACGAAGGCGGAGCTCGATATCCGCTCGTCGATGCAGCCGCGCTATCACCTCGAGATGGCCCTGCTGCGCTGGATCCACCTGCGCAAGCTGGTGCCGCTGTCCTCGTTGATCCAGGGGCTCGACACGCAGGCGTCGTCGCCCTCCCGAGTCGCCCCGACGGCGCTCGCGCGCCCGTCACTTCCCGAATCACGCGTGGCGCCGGCACCGCCGCTGTCCAGACCGGCGCCGCCGACGTCCAGCGCGTCGACAGTGAAGGCCGTGGAAGCCCGGCGCGAGCAGGTGCGGCCGCCGGGTCCGCCACCGGCCGCACAGGCGCGACCCGAGGCGCCTGCTCCTTCCGACGCGCCGGCCGGTCCGGCCATCACGGATCCAGCCGCCCTGAAGTCTGCGTTCCTCGAGCGCGTGAAGGTGGCCAAGAAGTTCTTCTACAACACCGTCGTGGTGCAGGCGCAGCGGATCGAGGTCGACGGCGATCGCCTGGTGCTCACCTACCTGCCGCAGCAGAAGGCCATGCGCGCGCAGGTCGACACCCTGCGCGCGACGCTCGAAGCGATCGCCACCGAGCTCGCCGGCCGCCGCATGGCCGTCATCACTACGGAGAGTGCCGCCGCAGCGGCTCCGGGCCCGAACCAGCCCAACGCCGGCGCGGCCGCCCCGGACCGCCAGTCCCAGCTCCGCGAGCAGGCGCTCTCGGACAAGAGCGTCCAAGCGATGCTGGACGTGTTCGGGACGGAGATTAAGGAAGTCGAAGAACGATGACGGTGTCGGTTCATGAGGGTTCATGAAGGTTCATGGGGTTCATCCCGAACCTCTGACCGAACCCTGAACCGAACCCCCGAACCAGGAACCCAACCTTGAACCCCATGAACCTCATGAACCTTGAACCGAGAAAATCATGAACATCCAACAAATGATGAAGCAGGCCCAGCAGATGCAGGACCGGATGCAGAAGCAGATGGCCGAGATGCGGATCGAGGCGACGGCGGGCGGCGGGATGGTCACGGTGGTGATGAACGGCTCGAAGCAGGTGCTGTCGCTCAAGATCGATCCTGAAGCCGTGTCCAAGGATGACGTCGAGATGCTACAGGACTTGATCCTCGCGGCGATCAACGACGGCTCGCGCAAGGCCGACGAAGCGATGTCGCAGCAGATGAGCGGGATGATGGGCGGCATGAAGATCCCAGGCCTGTTCTGATGGCGCGTCCTGAGCCGCTCGGCAGGCTCGTCGAGCAGCTACAGCGCCTGCCGGGTATCGGGGCGAAGAGCGCGCAACGCCTCGCCTTTCACATCCTCAAGGCCCGCCGCGAGGATGTCGATCGCCTGACCGACGCGATGCGCGAGGTGAAGGACAAGGTCACCTACTGCTCGGTCTGCAGCAACATCACCGACACCGACCCCTGTTACTTCTGTACCGACGACTCGCGCGACCCGCGCATCATCTGCGTCGTCGAAGAGCCGGAGAACGTGAACGGCGTAGAGAAGACCCGCGATTTCAAAGGCCGGTACCACGTCCTGATGGGCGCGCTGTCGCCCCTCCAGGGTGTCGGCCCCGACGACCTCAAGATCCGCGGCCTGCTGACGCGAGTGGGGAACGGCGGGGTCGAAGAAGTGATTCTCGCCACCAACCCGAATGTCGAAGGGGAGGCGACGGCGATCTATCTCGCCAAGCTGCTCAAGCCCTTAGGCGTCCGCGTGACGCGCATCGCGATGGGCGTGCCGGTCGGCAGTGACCTCGAATACGCCGACGAAGTCACCATGGGCAAGGCCATGGAAGGACGCCGCGAGCTCTGACGATCAAGCCGGCAGCGGCGCGTCGCTCCCGAGCAGGTGTCGCAGCTTCAGGATCAGACTCACCCAGTAGACGTTGGCGCCGATCGCCGCGAGCACCACGATGCCGGGCAGGGCGTGGCACAGCGCGAACGCCATGATTCCGTACGGCATCGCCGAACGCGTCGCCACGAACGAGATCCGCCAGATGATCGCCGTCCACCAGGACCGCCCGGCCCTGAACCGCTCGCTGGCCACTGCGTGCAGCCGCTCGGGCTGGCCGGGGGTGATGCGGCTGCGCAGGAAGATCAGCAGGACGAAGGTGAGAAGCAGGCCGACCAGCGCGACCGCGCCGACCCAGTAGAACGCCTCGGACTCTGTCTGCCGTACCGCGCCGACCGTGAGCCCGGCGAAGATCGCGATGTAGTACGAGTAGTCCCCGACCGTCTCGATCCAGCAGCCGAGCGCCGACTCCTGATACTTGAGCCGCGCGATCTCGCCGTCACAGCCGTCGAGCACGCTCGCGGCGAGCGACAGGAACCCGCCGAGCACACCAGTCCAGTAGTGGCCGACGCTGAACAGCCACGCCGCATAGAGCCCGAGCGCCACCAGGATCACGGACAGCTGGTTCGCGGTCAGCGGCGTGCGGATCAGCGCGACGCTGATCGGCAGCGACATGCGCCGGTTGAAGCGGGCCAGCGTGGCGTCCGTGTCTTTGTAGCTGCTGCGGCGGATCGTCGCCTCGGCATTCGGCAGGTCAGATGGATGGCGCATCCGCAACGCCAGCCGCGCCTTGCCGTCGGCGACCTCGACCCCCGATGGCAACGGGCTCTTGCTACCGCCAGCTGCCTGCAGCGCCGCGCGCAGCGCAGCCACCGGGGCCTCCGCGCCGGCGGCGTTGGCGCGAACCACACCGCTCACGGGCCAGTCGGGACCGGCCGGGACGTCGACGATTGGGTCGAACGGCGTCAGTTCCCGTGCGTCGCGAAGTAGGGCGGGTGACACCACCGTACCCGCCCCAATCAGCGTGAGGCCGTCACCCGCAAGCTGGCTCGCCGCCTCGACCCACTCCTGGTCAGACCCTACGATCGTGACCGCCGGGCTGACCGCACGCAGTTGCGTGGCAAGCCGGTCGTCCATGCGGTCGGGCAACAGCACGAATATGCGGCGATAGCCGGCCTTGAGGGCCGAACGCACCACGCGCTCCGCAATAGGGAGTCCCGCGAGCAGCGCGTGAGGGGAAATGGTCACCCCTTGGTCGTACGGCACAAAGAGCAGCGTCGGGGTACGGGTGCCCGTCGTCGAGGGGCGATCCGGCGTGTGAGACGCGGTGGTGGTACGGCCGGTGCGCGGGTAGATCGCGAGTCCGAGACCGGCCCAGAACAGCCCGCGCAGCCGACGCGCCAGCGCCAGCGCCGCACCGCCGCCGACCGCGCCGACCGCCGCTACGGCCGCCAGGCTCGAGGCTTCGAGCGCGCCGAGGTTCGCTGGGATGAACGCCGACCCGAAGCTCGCCACGCGCGAGAACGTCTCGATCGTCAGCGCGCCGGCGAGACTCGTGGGGGTCGATGTGGCCCGCAGAATCACCCACGCCTCGAGAGCCATGCACACGTACGCGGCGACCGTGGCGGTCATCAGCACGGCCAGGCGTGACGGATGACTCCGTACCAGCTCCAGAATCTGCTGCTCGACGGCAGCGGCGAAGCGCGCGATGCGACCGCTTCTTACGTTCGTGCCGAACGCCGCGTCGGCACTCCGCAGCAGCGCCTGAAAATACGTGCCGCGCCCGGCGACGACCAGCGCGGTCAACGTCGCGACCACGCCGGCGCCGATTGCGAATGCGGTGAACACGCGAGCCCAGACGTGGCTGAGTGGGAACGCGGCCAGGGCGATCAGCGATCCGATGCCGACGATGCTCGTGGTGCCGACGATGTAGGCAATGCGTTCGAGGGCGACTGCGGCGGTGGCTTCGCGCGGATCGACGCGGTCGGCGAGCAGGACGACTTTGAGCGGCTCGCCGGCGATGCCGCGCAGCGTGAGATAGCTGAATGCCTCGGCCGCGAGACGCACGCGCGCGAGCCGTGCAAAGGACACGGTGCGCGGCTGCGGAAAGCACCAGGCCCAGGCCCAGGTGCGGGCCAGATGCCAGAGACCGCTGAAGATCAGTGCCAAGGGCAACGCGACCCCGAGGGTCCGAATCGTGCCGGCGGCGACCCTGAAGTTGACGTAGTAGACGCTGACGCAGAAGAGCACCGCACCGATGGCCAGCGCACTCCCGCGGATCAGCCGTTGTCGTGACGGATCCCCGCTCACGCCACCTCCGCCTGCTCGCCCGTCTGCAGCGTTGACTCCGCGGCCTCGAGATCCTCGAGCGTGTCGATGTCGAACCAGGGCGTGTCGACGAGATCGATGGCGCGCATGACGCCGCGCGCTGCCAGACGGCGGATCCCGCCGGTCAACGTGGTGTCCCCCTCATTGATGGACTCCTCGAGCGCCGCGAAGAGCGAGGGATCGCAGACGAAGATACCGGTGTCGAGTGCGTCGTGCCGCGTCAGCGTCTTGCCGATCGCGCGGACATACCCTCCGTCCAGCTGAACTTTGGTTGCCTCCGCGACTACAGCCGCCGGCGCAGGGCGCGTGTCGACGGCAAGGACAGATTCACCAAGATTGATCGGTGCATGGCGCAGCCGTCGCAAGGTCGACGGCTCGAACAGATGATCGCCCATCAGCACCGCGAACCGCCGTCCGGCGAGCGCAGCGCGGGCCGCGAGCACCGAGAGGCCGTTCTCCAAATGCCAGTCAGGGTTGTAGTGAAAGCGGATCCTGATCGGCAGATCCGCATGTTCGATGATCGTGCGCAGGCGCTCCGGGCGATAGCCGAGGACTACGTGCGCCGCGGTGATGCCGGCGAGATACGCCGTGTCGAAGTGTGCGAAGAATTAACGGCCGCCCCAGCACCGGCTGCAGGAGCTTCGATTCTGCCGAACCGTTGTGGAAGCGATCGCCGTTGCCTGCCGCCAGCACGAGCGCGTCCTGGACGGCGCCGGCGGGACCGCGTTCATCTGATGACACGCCTACCTCGCGTTTTCACGAGCCCAGGAGGTGGTCGAAGCCGCCGCCCAGCGTCTCGCTATATCAATCCCGTAGAGGCGCTCCAACGCTTCACGTGCGGCTCGCCCGTAACCGCGGACACAGCGGCAGTCGAGCTGCCTCGACCGCAAGCGCGTATGGACTGGCATCGCCCAACCTGTGATGCGGACGTACCGCACGCACAGGGACAACGAGTGTCCCTTGTCGAGAAACAATGCAAGCGTCCGGCCGGAATGGTGATCGCGACAAGGATCGAAGATCCCGGCGCGACAGCGCTCGTCAGCGCACGCTGTCGAGCTGTGCGTCCTCGAGCACGCGGGCCGCGGTCAGGCCGCGCCGCACCAGCAGGACTGTGCCGACCGCAATCCAGCAGAGGATCCGGACCTTGCGCACCAGCCCGATCGTCGTGCCGACGACGGTGCCAAGGCCGAGCACCCCGGTGAGGAACGCGGTTCCGACTTCGTTCACCCCCGCGCCGAGGGGGACGAACTTGAAGGCGACGATGATCAGGCGGTTCACGGTCTCGACGATGAAGGCATTGATCAGGAGGGGAGGCGACCCGTCGCCGAGCAGCCACAGTGTGAGATAAGCCTCGAGCACGCCGAGGGCGTGGAAGAGCAGCTCAGCCCCGATCAGGGGCACCATCACTCTCCCGCGCCGGCTCGCGAAAGAATAGACGCGCGATTCGAGTTCGCGAATCGTCGCCACGTGGCGCTCGCCTCGGACGCCGGGCAGCAGACGTCCGACGAGCTGGCTGACCACCGCCGGACGAGTCCAGAGGACCGCGAGCGTCACCAGGAACAGCACGATGACCGCGGCGATTGCCACCTCGCTCACTTCGCGCAACCGCGCGGGGATGCCCGACACGAACAGAAGGGCGGCCATGCCGGCCGCGATCATCGCGGCTACCGACAGCGTGTAGAGGACGTTCTCGATCGCCAGCGCCGTGCCGGCCGGGCCGAGCGCCAGACGGCGACGCACGAACGCCGCCTTGGTGGGCTCGCTGACGATCGGTCCGAGCGGCAGGAGGTTGCCGAGCGCGTCGCCGGCGATCACCGCGCCGAATGCTTCGCGGAAGGGCAGTGTGTGCGGCGGCTCGACGCAGAGCATCCATGCTGACGCGCGCAGGGCGAAGCGAACGCCGCCGAGCAGCACGATCGCGACGATCCCCCACCCGATCTGGGCGAAGCCGCTGCGGATCTCGTCCAGCCCGATACGCCGGATCCACCACACGAACAGCGCCAGGCCGACGACGGTCGCGAGCACACCGAGGGCGGTCAACGGACGCCGCCGGCGGCTGTCGGGCATTTCCCGATCATATAATCGGCGGCTATGCTGCCCGCCTGGCTTCAGACCCCCGCTGCGCTTCTGCTGGTGGTCTCCGGGCTGGTGTCATGCTTCGCTGGCTACCGCGTCTTCCGCGTCGTCCTGGGGATCTACGGCTTCATCCTGGGCGCGCTCATGGCCAGTTCCTTCATGGGAACCGACCAGACGCTGTCGATGATCGTCGCGGCGCTGGCCGGCGGCCTGGTCGGCGCCGCAATCCTGGTCCTGGCCTATTTCGTCGGCGTGGCGCTGATCGGCGCCGGCGCCGGGGCGCTTCTGGCCAACGCGATCTGGACCTCCTTCGGCCGCGAGCCGGGGGTCATCGTCGTGGTCGTGATGGCCATCGTCGGGGCGCTGGGGGCGCTGGCCTTGCAACGCTACGTAATCGTGATTTCGACCGCGTTCGGCGGGGCGTGGACGGCGATTGTCGGTGGGTTCGCGCTCGCTGGCGATCGGGCGGCGGGGCGCGCCGCGGCACGAAACGACGTCTGGCTCGCGTATCCGTTCGATCCCGCGCCAGGACAGCGATGGGTGATCGCCGTGTGGCTGGTGGCCGGCGTGGCCGGTGCGCTGGTGCAGCTCGGCCTCACCGCCAAGGACCGCAAGTAATGACCGCAACACAGATGGGAGACTGATGAATGGCAACTTTTGAACGGCACGTGGACGTCGAGTGGACGGGATCGGTGATGGACGGCAAGGGAGACGTGAAGGCCGGCACCGGCGCCTTCAACCTGCCGGTGACGTTCCCGGCGCGCATCGGCGAACCCGAAGGGCACACCAGCCCTGAGGAACTGGTTGCTGCGGCACACGCCGCGTGCTTCGCGATGGCGCTGAACGGTACGGTCGGGCGCAAGGGCGGCTCGATCGCCAAGACGCACGTGACCGCGACGGTGGTCGCCGACAAGGGCACCTCCGGGATCAAGCTGACGACCTCGAAGCTGAAGGTGGTTGCTGAGGGGCTGCAGGGGATCGACAAGGCGGACTTTGCCGCGGTGGCCAAGGAAGCCGACGCCGGCTGCCCGATCTCGAACGCGCTGCGCGGGACGATGAAGATCGAAGTTGGAGACCGAGGTCAGGTAGACGGCGGGCCGGCGAGGCCGGCGCGGCTGGCCTCGCGCGGCTCGTCATGGGAGGAGTCGTGCGCATCATCCCCATCGCCGTTGCCGTGTGTGTGGTCAGCGGAGCGCTGGCGGCCCAGGCACCTGCGCCCGCGGTGTCGAACCCTGACGATCGGGCCGTGCGTGAGGTCGTCCGGCGCTACGTCGAGGCGCGCGAAGCGCGGGACGCAAAGGCGGTCGCCGCCCTATTCACTGCGGAGGCCGACCAGCTCGTTTCATCGGGTGAGTGGCGGCAGGGGCGCGAGCAAGTCGTGACCGGCAGCCTTGCCTCGAGCGCGCAGAACAGCGGCAAGCGGACCATCGACGTCGAGCGCGTGCGCCTGGTGTCGCAGGACGTCGCAATCGCCGACGGACGCTACGCCATCACCGGCGGGGAGGCCGGCGATCGGCGCATGTGGTCCACATTCGTGATGGTCAAAGAAGCAGGCACCTGGCGGATCGCCGCGATCCGGAACATGCTGCCGGCTCCTCCGGCGGCGGCAAAATAGTGGCCGGGCCGCCGATCTCGGCCCGGCCGATCCACGTCACTCGAAGCGCACGCCGACCGCTGTCGAGCAGCCTGTTCGATACTCCGTTCCATCCGCCTTGTAGAACGCATTCGTACCCGACGACGCGATGTGGTTCGCATCGCTCATCTCGACGGTGTGGGTCACCGTCGACCAACCGGCGAAGAACCCCGGCGTGATCGGGAGCGCCGGGTTGAATCCCGGCGTACCCGGCAGGTTGGCGGCCGTATCGAAGGCGATCAACGCGATCATGCGCTGGGTGTAGGTGTCATGGCCGGCCGCTTCCCAGACACCTGTTGCAGGTTGCCGCTGGCCGACCGCGAAGACGGGGCTGACCGTGCTTTCGCTGACCGTGCCTCCTCGGTGGAATGTGCCGAGCGAGTTGAACGTGCCCTGGGGGGCGTTGGTATCACAGTTGCGCAGCGTGACCTGCACGAACCAGACGCCCGCGAGCCCGTTCGCGGCAGCCGACTGGGTGGATTGCGCGACGGCCGGCACGGGTGCGAGTAGCAGGACTGACAGAGAGAACAGCGTCGTGACGCGGCGGAGAATCGAGTGCGGTGAGCAGGTGCTGGTCATCAGGGCCTCTCCTTGGGCCGGCATCGTCGTCGGTGTGGCGGCGTCCGGCTCCGGAGCGACATCCTGACGGCCGGCACGGTGCCAAACCATGGACCCCACCTTGGCAAAAGGTGAAATCGATATGAACGGCTAAGTAGCGGTGAGATAGCGACTTGTGTCACGCTACCGGCGCGTCCGATCCATGTCGACACCCCCACCCGCGGAGATCCTGTGTTTCGGCGAGTTCGAGTTGGACCGCTCTGCCTACGAGCTGCGCCGGAAGGGCCGGCGGGTCAAGCTCGGTCGTCAGCCGATGGACCTGCTCATCTTCCTGGCCGAACGGCCACGCCAGCTGGTCTCGCGGACCGACATCGTCGAGCGGCTGTGGGGTGCCGATGTCTTCGTGGACGTCGAGACCGGGGTCAACACGGCGATCAGCAAGGTTCGCCAGGCGCTGCGCGATTCCGCCGATGCCCCGGCGTACATCGAGACGGTCGCCGGCAAGGGCTACCGGTTCATTGCGGAGGTCAGGGCCGGCGTCCTGGCGCCGGCTCCCGTCGAAGCGTCGCCAGCCATTGCTGGAGCGCCGGTAGCCGCTGTCGCGCCAGCACTCGTGGTTGCGGAGGAGGCTCGGGCGGAACCGCCGGCCCCGCGCAGGCCGAAGCGATCGCCACGTCTGCCGCTCGGATTCATGGCGGCTGGTCTCGTTCTGCTCGCGATCGTCGGGAGTGTGGCCGCGCGTCAGTTTGGGCGCAGCCGTTCACCGGCGCCGGTGGGTCTCGCCGTCCTGCCGTTTGAAAATCTGGGTAGCGATCCCGAACGCGAGTACCTCGCCGCCGGCCTGACGGATGAGACGAGCGCATCGCTGGCGCAGGTCGATCCGGCGCATCTGAGCGTCAAGGGCCGAACGGCGCGCTACAAGGGCACCACGAAGACCGCGGCCGAGATCGGGCAGGAGCTTGGAGTGGACTATCTGGTCGAGAGCGCGCTCCAGGCCGAAGGCAGCCGCTTGCGCGTCACCACGACGCTCATTCGCACGGCGGACCAGCAGCACGTCTGGTCGCAGTCCTACGATCGGGAGTCCAAGGGCCTCCTCGAGCTGCAGCAGGAGTTGAGCGGTGCCATTGCCGATCAGATCCGCTTGCGGCTGTCGCCTGAAGCCGCTGCCGATATCGGGCTGCGCCAGACGCGGAACGCGGAGGCCTACGATGCGTTTCTTCGGGCGCGTTTCCAGCGGAATCGCCGGACCGCTGACGGGAACGCCCGGGCGATCGAGCTATACCGCAAGGCGATTGCACTCGACCCGGACTACGCCCTGGCCTGGGCCGACCTGTCGTTCACGTACACGGCCAGTTCCATTAACGGTGATGCGCCGCCCCGGGCGGTCGCGCCGCTGGCTCGCGAGGCCGCCGAGCACGCGGTCCGGGCGAACCCGAAGCTGTCGGAAGCGCAGGAAGCCATCGGGTACGAGCGGTGGCTGCTGGAGTGGAATTGGAAAGGCGCGGAAGCGGGGCTGCGGACCGCCATCGGCCTCGATCCCAGCAACGCCGAAGCGCTCCGTCTCCTCGGGCACGTGCTGTCCCAGGCAGGGCGGCACGAGGAAGCCGAGGTGGCGATGCGGCGGGCGCGTGAACTGGATCCGACCGACATGCTCACGCAAGGGCTGTCGTCCCAGGTGGCCTCGCAGGCCCGTCACTTCGATCGCGCGATCGAGCATGCCCGGCGGGCGATCCTGCTCGCGCCGCAGTTCTGGATCGGCCACGTCATGCTGGCCGCCGCCTTGGACAGCGCCGGCGAGCCCGAGTTGGCGCTGGATGCCTTGTCCGAGGCCGCGAAGTTTGCCAACGGCAACAGCAAGGTGCCGTCGTTGCGCGGCTACGTGCTCGCCGAGATCGGTCGGATTGATGCCGCCCGGGACGTGATCCGTGAGCTGGACGCGAGGGGGCGTGAGCGCTACGTGCCGCCGTATGCGACCGCGCTGGTGCACGCGGGGCTTGGCGATCGCGAGGCGGCGTTCGCGGCCCTCGAGCGGGCGTTTGTCGAGCGTGACGTGCACCTGATGTACTTGCCGACGGATGCGAGATGGGACCCGTTCCGGACGGATCCGCGGTTCGTCGATCTGATCGAGCGCTGCGGGTTCTTTCGAGCGAAGTGAGCCCGGTCGTGGCGGAGGCACGGTTCTCTCGCCGCCGTGTGGACGACGGCGGAGTGGACGTGTACGGGCGAGAGCCGCAGCCGGGGCGACGCGAGGTCGCACCCGGCCACGTCAGGTGCGCTACGGGACGATCTTGACGACGGTGCCCGCACCGCCGGCGTCGATCGACCGGTTGGTCACGTAGATCGACCCATCGCTGCCGAACGCCATGCCGCCCGGCGTGAACAGGCCCTCCCCCGGCGCGACGATCATCGTCTTCGAGCCATCCGCGTTGACGCGGATCAGGGCGCCCGGGGCACCCGGAGCCGCCGGGGGACCTCCTGGGTCCGCCTTGATCTCAAGGACATAAAGGAGGCCGTCAGGCCCGAACGCGACATCGATGATCTTGTTGAAGCCGGTCGCGAAGACGGCCGGCGTGCCGCCGCCGGACGGCACCCTGTAGACGCTCGCCGCACCGGCCGGGAACGGTCCGCCGGTCAACTGGCCGACATAGAAATCGCCATCAGGACCGAGCGCGACCGACGTCGGCACGGCTTGGTACGGCGGGAATGGCGCGGCGCCGCGCGGGAACACCGCCAGGTTCGAGATCGACCCGTTCGCTGCCACCGCGTTGAGCGAATTGCCGCCGGCATCGGTGTAGACCTGGCGTCCGGGCAGCGCCAGCACGCCATAGGGGTTCGAGTCTGGAGGCTCCACCTTGTCCGGGTTGGCGAGGTCCTCGAAACCCGCCAGGTCCTCCTCGAAGCTCCACTTGCCATTCGGCTTGAAGCGCACGAGCCGGCCGAACTTGTCGCCCACGCTGGCGAACGCGGGATCGAGCCGCTTGGCGGGATCGGCGCCGAACCCGATCGTCACGTAGCCGTTGCCAAGGCCCTGGAAGTCGACGTCGTGTGCTCCGGTGGCGAAGGCGCCGCCCGCCGGCGCAATCGAGGGCAGACCGGTGACCACACGCGTTGCGGCCGAGGGGCTGTTGAGCACGATCTTGGTGACGGCCCCGGTGGCGCCGTAGCACTTCGTCAAGCCGTCGCTCCCGACGATGCAGGGTCCCGTGCCGCCGCTGCCCGCCTCGGCTACGTAGAGCGCGCCGTCCGGGCCGAAGTTGAGGCCGCGCGGGTTGAACAGCCCGCTGGCGATCACCTGCAACGTCGCACGCGCGTCGACACGGACGGATGCGGGATGGACGAGCGTGAGGGCCAATGCGGTGACCCCGGCGGCGACCGCTGGCCTCCAGAGATGACGAAACATGGGCGTTTCTCCTGTTGGACGAATGTGCGCACGGGCGCGGGTGGTCATCTCATCTTTAATAACACCCGCTGTCAAGCGCGCACGATTCCTCAGTAGCTGTCAGCTTTAGCTGTCATCTATCAGCTTGGTTCTGCTTTCGGATGCTGAACGACAGTCCCGAGCGCCGGCCGCCGAGCGCCGATTCCCAGTCCCCAGTCCCAAGTCCCGAGTCCCAAGTCCCGAGTCCAGTCCCGAGTCCGTGTTCGGTCTCCGCCGAATGGACTCCTCCCGCGGTCGCATGGGAGAGTAGCGGAACTGATGCTTCGCGCCGCCGCCTCGTGACTGTTCTCCTGCTTCTCCTCGCGGCCGGGATCTTTGCCGGCGTCCAGAACGCGCTGGCGGGCGGCGGATCGTTCGTCACGCTCGGGATGCTCGTGATTGCCGGTCTCGATCCGCGGGCGGCGAATATCACGTCGACGATTGCGCTCTTTCCCGGGCAGGTCGCGACCGGGTACGCCGGACGGGCGCTCGCGACCGGCACGCCCCGCCTGTCGTTCGGCACGCTGTTCGGCATCAGCCTCGCCGGCGGGGTGCTCGGGGCCGGCCTGCTGCTGGCCACGCCGTCCACGTTCTTCGCCAGCCTGGTGCCCTGGCTCGTGCTGTTCGCGACCGCGGTGTTCGCGTGGGGGTCGTTCCTCCGTCGTCCCACCCCAAGGGCAGCTCCCTCGCGGCCGGGCAGCGCCGCCGTTTCGCAGTTCCTGATCGCGATTTATGGCGGCTATTTCGGGGGCGGCATCGGCTTCCTGATGCTCGCGGCGCTGACCGTCGCCGGGCTGCCGGTGCGGCCGGCCTCGGCGACGAAGAATGTCCTCGCCGCGACCATGAACGCGTCGGCGGTGGTGCTATTCCTATTTTCGAAGGACGTCCACTGGCGAGAGGCGGCAGTCCTCGGTGCCGGCGCGATACTGGGGGGATTGCTCGGGACCGTCCTCCTGACGCGGGTCAACGAGCGCGCCCTCCGGGTCGGGGTCATCGTGCTCGGGGCGGCGCTCAGCATCGGCCTGTTCACACGCGCCCACTGACGAGTTGTTGCGCGCGGAGAGGTGTTTCGCTAAGATCAGGAGTCCTTCAGAGCGCTCCTGCGTTCGCGTGTTCCTCAGTAGCTCAATGGCAGAGCATCCGGCTGTTAACCGGAGGGTTGGAGGTTCGAGTCCTCCCTGAGGAGCCATCTTTTCAATGACTTACAGCGATTGACGCTGTGAACAATTTCGCCCGTCGAGTCATCCGGTCAAACCCGGAGTGAACTTATTGCGCAAGCGCCTCTGCCGTAAGGGCTTACGGCTTCGACGATATGTCGGCGTCCGGGAGCAAAAGGCAAGCGGACGCCCAGTCATGCGCCGCGATACGCTCCACCTCTTGCAATCACGTCCAACTGCCGGTCGGATCGCCGCACGGTTCGAGCTGCGCCGCGCTGCGTAGGCCAGTGCGGATCCTGGTCGGCAAGCACGAGCGCAAACTGGCGCCCTGCTCGCATCGACTTTAGGAGTCCGAGCATTACGACGTGGCTTTGTACGGACCGGTGAATACGGGTTCGCGCGCAGGCCGCCTGACGCGTCACCAGTGGCGCTGGTCTTGATCCGGCCTGGCCGCACTGGCCTGGAGATCTTTTAATGGGGGGCAGCGTCGCATCGCCACCCCGGGCTGATCCCGGATCCGCTATGGGTTTGACGATCGGTGCTCGGACCCAACGTGGGCCGACCTTACCTCGTCAAGCCGTTCGCGTTGCCCGAACCGCTAGCGCGCAATAACGCCGTGCGACGGCGTGGTCGCAGCTACGAATCCGACCGCTTGCCCGACTCGGTGGCCTTCTGCATCACATCCAAGCGCGCTTTGCGCGGATCGGGGCCTGCGCCCCCAGACCCATCAGCCCGGAAATCGAAGATCACATCCTTCTTGGGATCGTGACGCGGCCACGGCGGGAGACCGGCCCCATTCGGGTCCCCTTTTGTGGCGAAGTTGACCCAATAGCGTTGCGCCATCCTCGAGACCGCCTGATCCTCCGACGTCGGCGCCCCGCCACGGCCAGCCGACAGAGTGCCGAACACATACGCGATTTCGCCGCCGTGCGGGGCCCCGGCCCGCATCATTGCCTGCATCGACGCCTGAACGTAGGAGAAGCGGTACAGATAAACGGGCGAACCGTTCGCAGCGAATGCGTTTGCGGCGAAACGGGCCGGCTCCGCCTGACCAAAGTCGTCATTGGCCCGCGTCACTAGGGTCTGGAGCTCCGTTGATCCGTCAGGGTCATAGGCAGCCTTTGCCTCAGCGCTCCACTGACCGAAGCGTGCGAAGAACTCCTCCTTGGTGGTCGCGCGTATGCGGTTGCCGGCGGTGTCGGCGCTGTTGCTGCCAAGCAGCAATGGCACGCGCGGCTGATGCTTGGCCTTGTAGGCACTCTCGGCCGTTTCGGTGATCAGTTTGCCGTCGAGGATTGGCGTTGTCTCGGGGGGCGGACTGGCACCCGGCTGGGCCGGCCCGCCACGAACCACTTTGTCGGCGCTGAGCGCACGCAAACTGGCCAGCGCGGCTTGGTCCGTGCCCTCGATCCCCACTGATTTCGCGAAGGTGATCCCTATCGTTTCGGCCGACAGCGGATAGTTCGGATCGGCGCCGTCCGCGCGCATCGGGCGGGCGGTGAGCACGCTGTCCCGCGAGCCGCCGGACTCGGCGATCGCCTTATGAAAGAGGCCTCGTGCCATCGGTGACGCGAGCATGCTGTGCACGGACACGCCGCCCGCCGAGAACCCGAAGATGGTGACGTTGTCCGGGTCGCCTCCGAACGCCTCGATGTTGCGCCGCACCCACTGCAGGGCAGCGATCTGGTCCATATAGGCGTAGTTACCCTTGGTCTCGTCTGGCCGCTCCTTGCTGAGCGCCGGGAACGCGAAGAAGCCGAAGCGCCCGACCCGGTAGTTCATGGCGACGAGGACGACGCCTTGTTTGGCGAACTGCGCGCCGGAAGTGTTGGGGGAGGAGCTCGAGCCGCCTGTGAATCCGCCGCCATAGATCCAGACCATCACCGGCAGCCTGCGAGCGCTCGTATCGGCAGGGCGCCAGACGTTCAAGTACAGGCAGTCCTCCGACGGCGCCTGAACGACTGGTACGACGGCAGGGGGTGGGAGAGTGGTCGGCGGGGCAGACGCCGTCCCCTGGGCCGGTGGCGCGCCTGCCCGAGCGCCCGCTCCCGGAGGTGGCCCGAACCGTCCCTGCATGCAGTCCGCGCCGAATTCTGTTGCTTGCCGCACGCCCGTCCACTTGGCCGCGGGCTGCGGCGGTCGCCACCGTAGGTCGCCTACTGGAGGCGCCGCGAAGGGGATCCCTTTGAAGGCGACGACGGCATCCTGGACCACGCCTTCGACCTCGCCGCTGTCCAGGCGCGCGTGAGCGGTTACCTGCGACAGCGCAACGGGAGAAACACGCCACGACACGGCCAGCACCGCCACCGAGCACAAGAGCAGCGTGCGCCCCATGGTCCACGTCGTCGCCGTCCGTGCATGTTGTGCGCGCATATTCTGCTGTCCTTCTTTCGCTCTTGCGTGTAGGTCGTCCGGCAACGATGGCTTCACATGAAGCGGGGGCGAGCGACAGGTCTAGAGCGACCGACGTCGCTCCTTGTCACCGGCCTGGGCCGTGACGGCTCCTCGGGAGCGTCAGAAGGATGATAGGGTCGAGAAGGCAGGAATCCTTGCCCAAGCCTGCGCGAGATGCCGGGTAGATCAGTGTTGTGGCGCAATAAGAGGCAAGATGCGCCGCAGCCGGGACGCCGGCGACTGGAACTCGCCGCCCGAGTCAGTCGGCAACGGCGATGCCGAATCCCTCGTCTCGCAGCCGGGCGATATCCTTACTCGGCGCGTCACCATAGAAGCGGCGGTACTCCCGACTGAACTGCGAGGCACTCAAGTAGCCCACGCGCTGACAGGCGTGTGTCGCGTCCAGGCCCTGAAACAGCATCAACCGGCGCGCCTCATGGAGCCTGAGGACTTTCTGATATTGCAGCGGACTCATGGTCGTCACGGCTTTGAAGCGCTGGTGAAAGGCGGACGCGCCCATGTGGACGGCCGCCGCCATCTCCTCGACCGTGACCGGCTCGGCAAAATGCGTCCGTATCCAGGTGACCGCGTCGGCCATGCGTTGCACGCCCGATGTGCGGTGCCCGATCTGCGCGAATCGGTAGCCAACCGGGGTGCGCAATAGGCGGATGAGGATTTCGTCGATCACGAGTGGTGCCAGCAGATCCGCTTCTTCAGGCTGGGCCATGAGATCCAGCAGGCGCGTCACCGCTCCGACCACACCATCGTTCGATGGTCCAACATACAGCCCACGGTCATCCTGCGCTTTGGGAATGCCCCGCGGGTAGACGCGCGCCGCCAGTTCCGACACGCGGGCGGGATCCAGGTCGAGTAGGAATCCGAGATACGGATCCTTGCGACTGGCGCGTATGACCTGCGTCGAGATCGGCAGTCCCACCGCCAGGACCAGCATGTGCGCGGGGTCGTATTCAAGTACGTCCGTGCCGAGCATGACCACCTTGGCGCCTTGCGCGGCGACGCACAGGGCCGGACCCAAGGTCGCATAACTGGCCTGGGTCGTTGTTCGGGACAGCCGGATGGCCCAGGTCCCCGGAAGGCGCAACTGAAACGCCCCATCGTGCGGCGCCGCCAGCGCCAGTCGATTCGCCAGGTGCCGGAGCGCCAGCGCGCCCGGCGTCGCAAGGGTCGTATCGTCGTCAGGACGCAGAGGCGGTCGGCTGATTCCGTCGGTGCGTCGATGGGCGCGTGACACCAGGCCCGGCGCGGGCCGAAGGCGCGGGGCGTGCAGACGGGCGTCGCTGGACTGGGAGCGCATCCGAGAACGGGTACACGCAGGCATACTCTGAGATTTGCCGAAACCTGCGGCGTCGAGGCCTGATCGACTTGATTTCGCCTAGGAATAGGCAAGAGAACCTGAAGTTGGTCGGGTACGCTGTCTGCGATGACCCGAGTGGGCAACCCATTCATCACGCTTAGCAGCGGCGTTCAGTTGCCGACGCTTGGCTTCGGCGTGTTCCGAAGTTCGCCCGAAGACACCGCCTCCGCAGTCGAATCCGCGCTCGCTTGCGGCTATAGGCTCATCGACACCGCGGCCGCCTACGGCAACGAGCGCGAGGTTGGTGAGGCGATCACGCGGAGTGGCATCGCGCGTCACGATCTGTTCGTGCAGACCAAGCTGTGGATCAGCGACTACGGTTACGACAGCGGCCTGAAGGCATTCGACACCAGCCTGCGCAAGCTCGGTCTGAACTCGGTTGACCTGTACCTACTGCATCAGCCGATGCCCAACGAGTGGGAGCGCACGGTGGCGGCGTATCACGCGGCCGAGCGACTCCTGGCTGATGGACGCGTGCGCGCGATCGGCGTCTGCAACTTCAGCCAGACGCACCTTCAGGATCTCATCGCGCGCAGCCAGGTCGTGCCCGCAGTGAACCAAGTCGAGATGCATCCGTATTTCGTGCAACGGGCGCTGCGAGACGTGCATGCCCACCTCGGCATCGCCACACAAGCGTGGTCGCCGCTCGGGGGCGTGCACGTCTACATGCCGCGCGATCCGGATGCGGCGCTGAACCCGCTGGTCGACCCGCTCATCGTCGCGCTCGGCGCGAGGTATGGCAGGACGCCGGCACAGATCATCCTGCGTTGGCACCTGCAACACGGCGTGTCGGCGATCCCCAAGTCGGTGAAACCCGCCCGCATCGCCGAGAACTTCGACGTCTTCACCTTTACGCTCACTCCTGCGGAGGTGGCCGCGATCGATGCGCTGGACACTGGCGTGCGTGGCGGTCCAGACCCCGAGGCCATCGATACGAAGCTCTACACGAAAACGATCCCGGACTGACGCCCCTTCAAGCGCGCGTCGGCAGTCCGTTTGAGGAGATAGCCCGTGAAGAACCGTTCGCAAGGGAACGTCCGCCAATTGTCGCCACTCGTCGCTGCCGCGCTCGTAGCGCTGATAGGCATGACCGTCGACGCCAGCGCGCAGCCGCTCAAGAACGTCAAGACCGCCGATACGCCGCTGGTGCTCAAGGCACAGGGCCGCTTCTTCGTCGGCGGCGAGACGGTCGAGCAGACGCAAGTCGAATTAGGTGAGCTCGGTCCCGGGGGTCACATCACCGTGAACCAGATGTACGTGCGGTACATGGTGCCGCAGACTGGAAGCGGCGTACCCGTGGTGATGGTGCACGGTGCCACCTTGACGGGCAAGTCGTGGGAGACCACCCCGGACGGTCGCATGGGTTGGGACGAATACTTCGTCCGCAAGGGCCACTCCGTCTACGTACCCGATCAGGTCGGGCGAGGCCGTTCCGGGTTCAATCAAGCAGTGTTCAAGGACGTTCGTGCGGGGACAGTACCGCCAGCCACCCTCCCTCGCTGGATCCGGTTCAGCGACGAGGTCGTCTGGCCGAACTTCCGCTTCGGGTCCAAGGCAGACGCGCCCTATGCGGATAGTCAGTTCCCGCTGACCGCCCTGGACGAACTGTCGAAGCAGGGCGTCCCGGACGTGAGCTTTGGTGGCCCCACTCCGAACCCCACGTTCAAGGCGCTGGCGGATCTGGCCAGCCAGGTGAACGGAGCCGTGTTGATGGGGCACTCGCAGTCGGGTGCGTTCCCGTTGGCTGCGGCCCTGCTCAACCCGTCCGGCGTCAAGGGGCTGATTCTCGTCGAGCCGGGCGCCTGCCCATCGAATTACACAGACGATCAGATCAAAACGTTGGCGACGCTGCCCGTACTCGCGGTGTTCGGCGATCACCGCGACACTCCGACAGGCATCGGCATTCGGCCCTCGTGGCAGCTCTCCTTCGAGAGCTGTCAGGCGCTGATCACCCGGCTCAAGGCCGCGGGCGGTCAGGCGCAGATGCTGAGCCCGGCTGAAACCGGCGTGCGCGGCAACAGCCACATGATCATGCAGGACAAGAACAACCTGCAGATCGCGGATCTGATCGCCAAATGGATCGACGAGCGCGTCAGCAAACCGACCGGAGCCAGCAAGTGACCCCCGCCAGGACGCGGCGCGGATTCCCCACGATCACTGGTAGGGCCTCACGCTCGGGGCAGTCCTGCAACGCTAATCGCACACGCTCACACAGACAACAGTTGAGGGATACACCATGAAGCCATCCACACGGCGGTTCGTCGTCGCTCTCTGCGCGGGTGCCCTGGGCGCCGGCTTGACGCTCGCGGCCCAGCGGGGAGCGCCACGGCCTCTCGGGGCCCTGGTCGTTCCGGCGGGCTTCAAGTTCGAGGTCTTTGCCGAGAACGTCGGCAACGCGCGGATGATGGCGCTCGGCCCACAGGGCACCGTGTTCGTCGGGTCGCAGTATGTCGGCAATGTCTACGCCGTGGTCGACCGGGACGGCGATCACAAGGCCGATCAGGTCCTGACAATCGCCAGCGGTCTCAGTCAGCCCAATGGGGTGGCGATGCGCAACGGTGCGCTGTATGTCGCGACCACCAGCCAGATCCTCCGCTTCGACGACATCGAAAAGCACCTTGACGCGCCACCCAAGCCGGTCACGGTCTACGACAACCTCCCGAACCCGAACCAGGGGCACACCTGGAAGTTCATCGCGTTCGGACCGGACGACATGCTCTACGTCTCGATTGGCTCGACCTGCAATATCTGCGCGCCGGCGCCGCAGACCGCCGCGATCCTGCGGATGAAGCCGGACGGGACCGGACTCGAGACGTATGCCGAGGGCATCCGGAACAGCGTCGGCTTTGCGTGGCACCCGGTGACCAAAGAACTGTGGTTCACCGACAACGGCCGCGACATGCTCGGTGATGACGTACCGAACGACGAGCTCAACGTGGTGTACAAGGCGGGCCTGCACTTCGGCTTCCCGTTCTGCCATCAAGGAGACGTGGCGGATCCCGAGTTCGGCGCCCAGCGCGCCTGCTCCACCGCCGAACCGCCGGTGCAGAAGCTGGGGGCGCACGTGGCGGCGATCGGCTTCAAGTTCTATACGGGCACGATGTTTCCGGCGCGCTATAAGAACGCCGCCATCATCGCCGAGCACGGGTCGTGGAACCGATCGACGCCGAGCGGCTATCGCGTCATGGCCGCGTTCACCGATGGTCGCCGCGTGACTGGGTACGAACCGTTCGTCGACGGCTTCGTGCCGACGTCGGGGGCGGCGCTGGGCGGGCGCGGCGCGATGGGCGTGACGAGCGGCCGCCCCGCCGATGCGCTGCAACTGCCGGATGGGTCGATGCTGATCAGCGACGACACCGGCAATCGCCTGATTCGGATCAGCTATGGCAAGTAGCCACGGAGACTACGCGATGTCCACTCTTCACACGTCCATGCGTCGATCCGCCGCCGCCCTTGTCATCCTTGGCTCGTTGTCGATGCCGGTTCATGCCCAGACCCGCGCCGAGATCACCATCAACGACACCGGCACGCAGGCCGAGAACCTGACGTCCAGTCAGGATGGCGCCGTCTACTTCGGCAGCACGGCGAAAGGCACGATCTATCGTGCGGCACCGGGCGCCGCGCAGGCCGAGCCCTGGATCCAGGCGACGACCGCCGGCCTGACCAACGTTCTCGGCGTAATCGCGGACGACAAGAGCAGCACGCTCTGGGTCTGCCAGAACAACACCGGCGGCCGCGGCGCCGCACCCGTCGTCGGCCAGACGGCGTTGCGATCGTTCGACCTGAAAAGCGGTGCGGCCAAGGGCAGCTACCCGTTTCCGAGCAATGGCGGCGTGTGCAACGACATGGCCGTGGCGTCGGACGGTACGGTCTACGCCACCGAGTCGTTCGCCAACCGCATTCACCGCCTCAAGCCAGGTGCCAAGGAGCTTGACCTCTGGGTGGCCGCGGATCCACAGCTGGCTGGTGTCGATGGCATTGCGATTCTCGCGGACGGGTCGGTCTACGTGAACACCTTCTTTGCCGGCAAGATCTTCCGGATTGCCGTGAAGGCAGACGGCACCGCCGGCCCCTTGGAACCGATTGAGACTTCGCAACCGTTCACCCGTCCGGATGGTCTGCGCAGTGTGGGACCCCAGACGATGCTCCAGGCCGAGGGTCAGGGCCGGGTCACCGAGCTGACGATCAAGGGCAGTCGCGCGGAAGTGCGCGTGCTGCAGGAAGGTCTAACCGGCGCGACGGGCGTGACCGTCGTCGGCGGCAATGCGCTCGTTCTGGTCGAGCGGGCGAAAGCGGTCAGCGTGCCGTACCGCCCGCAGTGAGTGGCCGTGCGCGCATGCCGTGGACACCGGTTGGTCGAGTGTCGCTCTTGCCAACGAGGATGCTGACATGATCCGTTTCGCGGCGACGCTCACGATACTGACGCTCCTGACGCCCATCGCCGCGGGGGCCCAGACGATGATCCTCACGCGCGGCGGATCTGGCGTGGGCGGGCCAGGGCCGGCGGCGAACTTCACGGGTGAGGTGCGGGTCGAGATGCTGCCCCAGGCGCTCGACCCGTCACGCGCCAGTGCCGGGTCAGTGACCTTCTTGCCAGGTGCCCGGACCGCATGGCACTCGCATCCGCGTGGGCAGCTCCTGATCATCACCGCCGGCACCGGCCGCGTCCAGCGCTGGGGAGAGCCGAGTGAGGAGATGGGGTTGGGAGACGTGGTCAAGATTCCACCCGGCGTGAAGCACTGGCATGGGGCGTCCCCGCAGGCCGCGATGACGCACCTTGCGGTCACCGAGCTGCAAGACGGCACGGCCGTGCAGTGGATGGAACAGGTGACCGACGCGCAATACAACGGGTCGCCAGTCGGCTCACCAGGGAGCGAACGACCTTCAGCACAACCGCCTGCCACGCCCGCCCAGCCGGCCGCGCAACCAACGCCGGCACCAGCGGCCACCAGGCCTTCCGGGCCGCTGCAGCAACGGCTCGCTCCCGGCTTGGCGACGCTGACCGATGATGTCTTGTTCGGCGACGTGTGGCGGCGGACCGAGTTGTCCCCACGCGACCGTCGTTTGGTGACCATCTCGGTGTTGATCGCGACCGGCAAGCCGGCGCAGCTGGCGGGCACCTGGGTCGCGCCCTCGACAACGGCGTGCTGCCCAGCGAAGCGTCTGGCGTGCTGGCGCACCTGGCCATCTATGCCGGCTGGCCGAGCGCGGTCTCGGCGCTCGAGGTCTACAACCAGGTGTACACAGCCCGGAAGGTCGACGCCGGTACCCTCAGCGCCGGGGGGCCGCGCCTTCCAAGTCCCGCGTCGGATGCGGCGCGAGCCAACAGCCTGACCGAAGAATTCGGCACCGTCGCCCCGAAGTACACGCAACTCACCAACGATGTTGTCTTCGGTGACGTCTGGCGCCGGCCCGATCTCAGTGGGCGGGATCGCAGCCTCGTCACGATTGCCGCGCTCGCGGCGATGGGCGACGACGACCAGTTGGATCTGTACGCGCGTCGCGCCGCCGAGAGCGGCATGACCCGCGCGCAGATCACCGAGGCATTGACCCACCTGGGCTTCTACGCCGGGTGGGCGAAGGCAACCAAGGCCATCACGGCGGTCACCAGGTCGCTCGGCAGATAGCAGCCCGCTGCCACTGGACGGCAGCCGTGCCAGTCCCCTCATTCCGTTCGGCGTACGCCACCAATAGGAGAACTGTTTCCATGTCACGACCTCTTGCATTCTCTCGTGTCGATTCCGAGCGCGCGACGTCACGCGTTCAACAGGCGGCGTGGACGTTGGCGCTGAGCGCGGCGCTCGGTGGCGCTGGCGTGCTTGCGACCGCTCAAACGGCTCCACCGGCTCCACCGCCGCTCGTCGCGGAACTCGCGGACTTCGTCGAGATGCCACGCACCCCCGCCGGCGAGGGCCGAAGCATGGCGGCGCGCGTCAATGTCCTGATCGAAGAGCCCGGTAGCGGGCGGCTGTTCGTTGCCGAACACGCCGGGCCCCTGTCCATCGTCGACAAGACCACTCGAAAAGCCGTGACCTACATCAACTTCAACGGCCTCCCCGACAGCCCGGGCCTGTTTGCGAAGTTTGCCCCGACTGGCGGGTTTGTCAGCGGGCTGATGGGCTTTGCGTTCGATCCGGATTACCGACGCAACGGCATGTTCTACACCATCCATCTGGAGGATCCGGCGCTCACGGCGGACGCGCGACCGAAGGCCGGTGTGCTGCCAGGCCTCGATGCGTTGCGTTTCGTCCCTACGACGCCGATTGGCATGCCCGCAAATGGGCGGCCCCTCACCCGTGAGGCGGTGCTGAGCGAATGGACCGACAGCAACATCAAGAACGCGACGTTCGAAGGCACCGTGCGGGAGGTGATGCGGGTGCAACTGCTGAACGCCATTCACCCGACGAGCGACTTGACCTTCAACCCGACGGCGGCCCGGGGCGGCGCCGAGTGGCGCGTGCTCTATATGTCGACGGGCGACGGGGGGACTGGCGAACAGAACGACGTCGCTCGCCTCAATCCGCAACGACTCGATCATTTCGGCGGCAAGATCATCCGGATCGTCCCCGACCTGCGCGAGCACGTGTCAACGAGCCAGCTGAGTGAAAACGGTCAATACCGCATCCCGAACGACAACCCCTTTGTGTCGACGCCCGGCGCGCGCAAGGAGATTTGGGCCTATGGCATGCGCAACCCGCATCGTATCGCCTGGGATGTGGGCGCCGGTTCAGGAGGTCAAGTGAACCTGTTGGCGTTTGTGATCGGCTCCAACATGGGATCGCCGGTTCGCTACGAGACGATCAACATCGTCCGTCGCGGCGCCAACTACGGCTACCCGCTACGAGAGGGACCGGAATTCAAGCCGGAGAGCCCGGTCTTTGGTCCCCGCAGCGCCGACAACACGTTACCGTTGCGAATCTCCGACACGGTCGTGCTCGAGCAGCGCGTGCCGATGCAGGACTCGGCGCTCGCATACAAGACCGGGGTCGAGGGGCTGGCGATCGCCAACGGCTTTGTCTATCGCGGCAAGCGGTGGCCGCAACTGCAGGGCGCCGTTGTCTTTGGCGACATCACCAGCGGTCGGCTGTTTTACGCGCGGATGGCGGATCTCATCGCCGCCACGGACGGCAATCCCACCACGCTGGCGCCGTACACCGAGATCACGACGACCCTTCCCACCCTGGCTGAGGAGCGCGTCCGAGCGAACCCGAACCCGCCGCCGGTCTTTGGGCGGAGAGGGGGGCCTGGAGCTGCGGGCGCGCCCGGACCAGCCGCGCCTGGGACTACGCTGACGGCTACACCGGCGCCCGGCCCGCCTGCGACTGCGCCAACGACTCCGCCGACGCCCGCGCCTGCGCCGACGCCTGGGCCCCCGCCGACGGCCGGACCAGGGGCAGCGCGTGCGGGTGGCCCCGGGGCCACGCCTGCAGGTGCAGCAATGGCTCCCCGGCCATTGCGGGTGGAACTCCGCATCGCAACAGATGAGGCCGGAGAGATCTACATTTTGACCAAGAGCGACGGCTTCATCCGCCGAGTTACGAACATCCGGTGACCAACGTCAGCGCCAGAACTGCATGTCCTGACAAGCCACGAAGGCATGATTCGCGGAACTCGGCCAGTGGGCGCCATTCCGGAGAGTCTCGGTTCGTCATGGCAACGCACGAGGTTCACGCCGGTTGGCAAACACCCAAAATGGCTAAAATGGCTATATGAAGACGGTTGCCGCTACCGAAGCCAAGAACCGCCTAGGTACGATCCTCGACGCCGCCCAGCGTGAGCCCATTGTGATCCGCCGACAGGACCGCGACATCGCGGTCGTGCTCTCGATGGCCGACTACGACCGCCTCCGATCAGCCAACGTCGGTGCCTTCCTGGATCTCCGCAACGAGATCGCTGCCGAGGCGCGGGCGGCCGGGCTCACCGACGAACGGCTCCAGGAACTGCTGACCGAACGATGACGCGTGAGCGGATCGTCGTGGACACCAACGTGTTCATCAGCGGCCTGTTGTCCAGTACATCGCCCCCGGCTCGGGTCGTCGAACGGGTGGTCGTCCACGGCCAACTCCTGGGGTCCACGGAGACCCTGCGTGAGCTGATCGAGACACTGCTGTTGCCAAAGTTCGATCGCTATGTGTCACGCGCGCGGCGCGAAGCCCTGCTCGACCGACTGGCGCCCGGCGTCGAGAGGGTTGAAGTCGTCCAGCAGGTACGCGCCTGCCGCGACCCGAAGGATGACAAGTTCCTGGAACTGGCAGTAAACGGGGGGGCCAACGTCATCGTCAGCGGAGATGCGGACCTGCTGCTGCTGCTGCACCCGTTCCGCGGCATCGCCATCCTGCCGCCGGCAAACTACCTCGAGCGCCCTGCAGCGCTGTGATCAATTGGTGAACAATCGGTTCCCGAACACGAGGAACCAACAGGCATCGAGGGGCATCACGAGCGAGGCCGTGAACAATCAGTGAACGATTTTCTCCCGAATACCGGGCATTGGCGCGTTCCGGTCCGAGCTACAGACACGAAGTACCCGTGAGCCCAGAGACCTGCATCAACCTGTTAACCGGAGGGTTGGAGGTTCGAGTCCTCCCGGAGGAGCCATATCTCTTTCTTCTACAATCACTTCGGGTTGGCGACCTCGGTTTTGTCGCCATCCGTTGACAGCCGGAGGGGCACCGCGAGGAAAATCAGCCGATTTTGCGCCTGTTTGTATCGCTTTTGCCTGAGTGCTGCCCCGCCATCCTGGCCACGTTGCCCTTTTCTTGCCCTCCAGTGGATCGAGAGAATTCCGCGGATGGTTTTCGCGTGGCGCACAGGGTACTAGTTTCGATTCAGTGGCTGTCGCGTCGTCGCGTGGTCTCTCGGGCGAGCAGATTGCCCGCGGCCGCCGGCCGATGGCGCCGCCCCGACTATTGAATTGGGAACATCGCTTTCAGTTCGTCCGGGGAGGCCTGGCGTCCGTACTGCCCCAGCTGGAATGCCTCGGCGTATTGGATCTTCTTGCCGCGCTCCGGGCCGTACAGGGCGATCAACCGCTCGCGATACTGATCGGCAACCGCAGTACCGCGCTTTTTCACGATGTCCAACAAGTAGGCCTGCCGCTCGCCGTCGCCCTGCGGCACGTTGGGCAAGGTTCTCGCCTGCCAGGAATCCTTGTCGCCGAACTGGGAGGGCATCGCGTCGATGCACTTCCACTTCTTGTCGGCGACGGCATCGATGCCGACCACCATGCTGGGCGTGAACGGCTTCGGGTCCTGGAAGTTGTCCGAGTAGTACATGAAGACGGGGTTCCTCGCCGTCGGCTTCGTGTCCGGCACGAAGAACGGCGCCGCTACGACGACCGCGGCGTCGTCAAGGAGAACGCCGGTATAGCGGTGATCCGGGTGGTAGTCGTACGGCCTGTGGCCCATCACGATGTCGGCCTGCCAGTCGCGAATCAGCCTGGCCACCGTCCGGCGGTTCTCGAGCGACGGCATCAGCTCGCCGTCGTGAATGTCGAGCACCTCGTTTTCAATACCCAGGATCCGTGCGCACTCCGCGACTTCGGCCTTGCGACGTTTGGCGAGCGGACCACCCGCGCTCTCGAAATGACCGATGTCCCCGTTGGTCATCGCCACGAACTTCACCTTGTGACCGGCGGCGGCCCACAACGCCGCCACTCCACTGGCCCTGAGCTCGGCATCGTCCGGGTGGGCGCCGAACGCGATGACGCGCAGCGGGCGCGGCGGCGTCTGCGCGGTGTGCACGGACGGATGCGCGACGACGATCGTCAACAGCACGGCGGCAGCGATGATTGCTCGCATGATGACCTTCCAAGCGACGGGCCCTGAGGCCGGATTCTGGAGTCAGCGGCTGGGGACGTCTCTGATTCGGACGCCAAGAGTCTACGGCGACATCACGGGATTCACCAATAGATGCTCCATAACGAGCGGCGCCAGTGTGGGTCCGCTTGCGCCTGGCTGACCCTGCGCCAGACGTCCACCGACTCTGAAGGAGACGCCATGAAAAGCGCTCTCGCCGTAGCTCTCGTGAGTGCCATGCTTCTGCCGGCACCGCAGACGTTCAGCCCGGAGGCGGACGGATTCATCCGCAACTGGCTCGTGCTGGCGCCGATGGCGATCGACGGAGAGTCCGGGGCCACCGAAATCGACAAGGAGTTTCTGAATGGCGAGACGTCCGCGGCGCCGAACGCTGGCGACAAGGTCGCTATTGGCGGGAAGGTGCTGACCTGGACGCCGCACCAGACGTCCGATTACTACATCGATTTCCTGCAGTCGTTCGACGCGAAGCGGGGCGAATACGTGGCCGGCTACGCCGTGGCGTACGTGATCGCCGGCCAAGAGATGAAGGTGCCGCTGGCACTCAGCTCGAACGATCAGGGCAAGGCGTGGCTCAATGGCAAGCCGGTCTTCAAGTTCGCCGAGACGCGAACGCTCGACAAGGACAGCGACAAGACCGACGTCACGCTCACGAAAGAGCAGAACGTCCTCGTGTTGAAGGTGATCAAGGAGCGGGTGCCGGCCTGAAGCGGACGTTCGACGACCACCTTCGTGTCCTGACGCGCGGCAATCTCTGCACCTATGTCATGCACAAGCAGCACGGGCATTCAGCGAATAAACTGCTCGACATAGTCACCGCCGAGACCGCACGTACGGTAGTGCGCGCGGCACATATCGATTTTGCTGAACACATCCTCGTACCCCAGCGCGTTGCCATCCGGATCGACGTACAGCATGATGCCATTGACTTGGAACAGAGTGATCATCTCGTCGACATCATTCGGGACGACCAAAGTGTGCGTCTCCCCCGGCGGCTCGTAGACGTAGCCGCCCTCTTCGGCCACCCAATCGTGTTCCAGGTAGTGCCAGCGGCCCTTCAACACGTAGCCATGTACCGGATTCGTGTGGCGATGGCGTGAGAGCACGCCGGCGCGCGTCACCTTGAGGAGATTGACCCAGTAACCCTGCGATACGGACAGGCAGAGCGGCCTGAACCAGACGTTCGGCGCCTGCGGTACCCAGATGCGGTCGTCCGCCGGCAGCACCGGCGCCACCAGGAGATCGGGTGTCATGTCGGCGGGCTGCGGCCGACGGTACGCGACACGGGAGTTGGAGTCGCCGTCAGGAACGGGCATCCCAGGTTCTCCTTATTTCACCGAATAGCCGCCATCAACCGGGAGCACCGCGCCCGTGATGAAACGGGCGGCATCGCTCGCCAGGAAGAGCGCGGGGCCGACGATGTCAGCCGGTGTGCCCCATCGGCCGAGCGGGGTGCGGTCCAGAATGGCGCAGTTGCGGGCGGCGTCCGAGCGGGCCGGCACGGTCATTGGCGTCTCGATCCACCCCGGCGCAATGGCATTGACGCGAATCCCGTCGTCGGCCCAGGCCACCGCGAGTGACTTCGTCAATTGCACGACGCCTGCCTTGGAGGCGGCATAGGCTGGCGACAGCGGTGCACCGAAGAACGCGTGCATGGAGGCAATGTTGACGATGGCCCCCCTCGCATTCGCCAGTGCCGGCCGACAGGCCACCGCCATCCGCATCGTTCCGGTCAGGTTGACGTCGATGACGCGCGCGAACTGGATGAGATCGTACTCCTCACGGAGCCGGAGCACGCCGGCGGCATTGACCAGCACGTCAAGCGAATCGACGGTCGCCACGAACGCGGCGGTGGCCTGCGCGTCGGTGATGTCCAGCGCTGTGACGCCGTCCAGGAGCGTTCGGTCGACGCCGATCGTGTGATAGCCGGCGGCGCGAAACGCGGCAAGAAGCGCACCGCCGATTCCACCTGCGGCGCCGGTGATGAGAGCGATTGGCCCGGAGCTCGATGAGCCAGTCATATCGAGTTAGTCTGGACGCTCGGTCACCGCATGGCCCGATGCGCCCGGCAATTGCGATTTCGCGCCTCCGCCGCGCTCGCCGTCGAGCAACGCGGGCAGACTGCTGTAGGCGTAGATGGTGGGGGCATGGCTGAGCATGAGGCCGCCGGTGTCCGCCGTGGGTCCATACGTGCTGTGCACGTCGCGGCCGAGCATGCGCAACAGCGCCAGCTGCTGGCCGCGATGATGCGACGTGTGGGTCAACCTGCGGGTCATCACCCACGCGCGTGATCGCCTGACGTCGAAGAACGCCGCGGTCGCCTCCCACCACTCGTCCAGCGTCCGGCGAAGCACGTCGAGCCGCTTGCCACTGTCGTCCGCGTACCGCGTGATGAACTCGAGCCGCGTTTCCGGTGTGGGCAGGGGAGGCGCACCGACGTCGACATCGAGCATGGTGCGAAACCACGCGTCCTCGCTCACGCACTGGTGCACCATGTGTTCGCGCACGCTCCGTCCGCGAGCGTCGTCGTGTCTGGGCCGCACGAGCAGATCGTCGTCTCGAAACTCGGCCCAGGCGCTCAAAACCTTCAGCCTCTCCGTTTCGTAGCTGTCAACGAGGAACTGGTACTTCATACTAGATCTCGCGAAACGCCGTGAGCGGCTCGAGGCGGCTCGCGTGCCACGCGCTCCGCGTTCGCCTGTGCTCCGCAAATACTACATCCGGCCGGTCAGCTGACACGCGACTGGCGCCCGATTGGGGGGTCGGTTGATCTAGCCGGCGCAGAGGCATACTGGTGCGATGGCACGCCGTCGCTGTACGTGTCCTTCCACGATCTGCCGTCTGCTATCCGATGTCGTCACGCTGGTCTGTCTGGCGGTGACGCCTCGAGCGCGGCTGGCAGCGGAGAACCTGTTTCGGCGGAAGCAGCTGGCCCTCTACCACGAGCGTGGAGTCAAGCCGAGACGCTCCGATCCTGAGACGCGAGCCGTCCTCGTGCTCCTCTCACGGCTGGTGGACTGGATGTCCATCCTCACGGTCGTCAAGCCCGACACGCTGATCCGTTGGCCGGGCGATCGCGTCGATGGGGCGGCATGTGCTCAAGACGCCAGGGCGGACACCGCAGGCCAATGCGTTCTGCGAACGAGTGATCGGGACGCTGCGTCGGGAGTGTCTGGATTGGCTGATCCCCATTCACGAGGGACATCTCCGCTTGGTCCTTCGCGAATGGATGACCCACTACAATCGCGGTCGCCCACACGCCAGCCTCGGACCAGGCATTCCACAGCCGGTCCCGGACGCGGATCAGGTCACGTGCACCGGTCATCGGCTTCCCGCACACACGGAGGTGATCGCCACGCCGATCCTGGGCGGGCTCCACCATGAATATCGCCTGACGCGCCGCGCCGCGTGACCGACTGGCAGGCACTCGCTGGTGAATTTGCGAAGCACAACAGGTAGTTGGACGGCTACGCTGTCTTCCGTATGCCGCACGGCCGGTATCCGGAAGTCGCCAAGTGTTCAAGATGCAGCTCGGCCTTTTCCGGATCGACAGTGCGGCGTTGATCATTACTGATCCGAACGGCCGCGACTGGGTTGGCAGTCCGTTGTTTACGCCGCCAGCAGGCGGTGCATCTCGGCGGCGGTGATCAGTTGGTGCGTCAGCCTCCAGCCGTTCTCACCGTTCGTCATGACCACGTAGCCTGACCGGTGGCTGACCGATGCAACCGCAAACGAGTGGGAGCCTTCTACGTCTCCCCCGTGCGCGATCACAGTGCCGTCCATGGTTGGGAACACCTGCCACCCAAGCGGCGACGAGGCCCCACGAGGATCGCCAGGTAGGGGCGCGGCGTCGTCTAGGACAGAAACCACCGGTCGCGTCATCATCTGGAGGCTGGCCGCGGTCAGGCGAAAGGCGTCAGCCGGTTTGGGATTGACGACTTCAATCAAGAATCGCGCGGTCGTCCGACCCCGATGTAGATGGCTTCTTCAGGCATCGAGCACGAAGTCCGTTCGGTGCGACGCGGAGACGCGCCAGCCCACCAGGCGCCGCGCAAAGACGATCGATGACGAACGCGACGTCCTTTGTGAGGCCCATACACCTGACGGTGGGTGTCAATACCGGTGGGCGTGCGGGTCAAGCGGCTCCTGTTGGAGCCCCTTCCAGTTTCGCAGGCCGACCGGTCAGGTTCGCGCATCCCTCCGCTCGGAAGAACCGACCCTGATGATGTCGGTGTGTGACTGCTGCCTCAGTGAGTGTCTCCTGGAAACGTGATGGTTCCTTGAAGCGAGCCGAAGATCAGGTGCGTCCCGTCGTCACTGGCGGCGAGTTTGTGCAGGCGATCGAACCTGATTCGGCCCTGGGCTCCCGTGAATCGTCCCGTCCGGAGGGTAATGGTATGTGTCTCGACGATGCCGTTCCAATCCTGAGAAGCGCCCGAGCAGAACGCGGCAGGCTGTAGCGAATCGCCAGGTAACGTTGCGATAGGGAAATCCTTATTCTGTGTAGCGCGATACCTGGGTGTCAGAATATGACGAACAGCCACACGCTGCACACGGTGAGTGGACCCTCCCAGTTTCCGACCACGCGGTGGACGCTGGTGACCGCCGCGATCGATTCACACCAAAATGAGGCGCGCTCGGCGCTCGTCGCCTTGTGCGAGGCCTACTGGTATCCCCTGTACGCCTATGTTCGCCGCCGCGGATATCCGGCCGACCAGGCGCAGGATTTCACGCAGGAGTTTTTCGTACGGGTGTTGGAGGGCCGCTATCTGGAACGCGCTGACCCGGAGAAGGGCCGTTTCCGGGCTTTCATCCTGACCTGCATGAAGTTCTTCCTGGCCGATGAAGGTGACCGCGTCCGTGCCCTGAAGCGCGGCGGCGGGGCCGTTCTGTCGCTGGAGATGTCATCTGGCGAAGAGCGCTATGAGCGCGAGCCGGCGCATGAGGAGACGCCGGAGCGGATCTTCGAACGGCGCTGGGCTCTGTCGGTGCTCGATCGGGTCATTGACAGACTCCGGGCTGAGTTCATGCAGCACGGCCGGCAGGAACATTTCGAGCGGCTGAAGGTGTGCCTGCTGGGCGCGTCCGACATGCCGTATGCCGCGCTGGCGCGTGAACTGAACACGTCAGAGGGCGCGCTCAAGGTCGCCATTCACCGGTTGCGCAAGCGGTATCGCGAATTGTTCCGCCAGGAGATTGCCGAGACGGTCGCGGACCTTGGCGATGTCGATTCCGAACTCCGATTCCTCGCCGCCGTGCTGACCGGGAACTGAGTCGGGGCATGCCGTCGTTGCTGCCTGGCCGCCCTCTACGCAGGGACCTGACCACGAGGAGTCAGATCAACCGTTGCCCTGATCGACGCTGCGGTCCATCAGGACCGTGTGGGTCTCGAATTCGTTGTCAGGCGGCGACAGGCAGCTGGACGAGGCCCCGGCAGTGAGAGAGCCAGCGCAGGTCGTTGAGATCGGCCGGGACCACCGTATGCCCTCTGGCAAACGTCAGCGGCGTGTGTCCGTCCAATGATGCATGGCCGCGAGCCTCGTTGTAGTAGGTCTGGAACTCGGCACGCTTGCGTTCCAGGTCACCGGCATTCCAGAACAGCACCTGGTCGAGAAATTCTCGGCGCATGGTTCCGATCAGGCGCTCGACGAACGGGTGCGACAGCGGCACGTGGGGGACGGTTTTGATTTCGTCGATCTCCAGAATCCGCAGGTTCGCCATCCACCGGTGCGCCTCGAACACCGGATCGTGATCCGTACTGAGATGTCGCGGCACGCCTTGCCCGTGAATCGCGGCGTTGAACATGCGGCACACCTCGGCACCGGTGACGGCGCCGCCATGCACGCCGATGCCGACGAGGCGTCGCGTGAACTGGTCCATGACCACGAGCACCCAGTAACTCCGGAGCACGATCGACTCGCAGCGAAAGAGGTCGACGCTCCACAGGCTGTCTGCGGCGTGGCCGATGAACGACAACCACGAGGGGCCGTTCCCGCCCGGAGCAGGGCGATAGTGTTTCGTCAGCACGCGATACACGACGTTCTTGTCGACGTCGATGCCGAACGTCTGCGAGATGATGCGCGCTATTCGTGGACAGCCGAACCGGGGATTGCGCGACTTGAGCTCGACGATGGCCTGGATCAGTGCCTCGTCCGGCCCTTTCGGTCCCGGCTTCTTCGGGCACGGCGTGGAGGAGAACAGCCGGCGATATTTGCGACGCACCAAGGCCTGATGGAATGCGAGGAGTGTCGAGGGGCGGAGGGCGATGGCGACCTTTCGGATACGTCCGAGGCTGAGGAAGAGCGCACCGAATCCGCAGAGGAGCCGGTCGCTCAGCGTCAGGCGGGGCGCCCGCCGGCGACCGCGACGAAGCACGATCAGTTGCTGCTTGAGCAGGAGGTTCTCCGCGATCACCGCTCGCACGCCACCGGGGCCACACAGCTTCGCGATCATGACAGCGAGGTGGAGCAGCGTGAGCAGGAGGTCCTTCATGCGGGAGTCAGCGTAGGCCAGACGCCGCGTCCGGCGCAACGTTGCCGAATCTGGGAATCAGCGCGAGAATAAAGAATTCGAGACCCACAGGCGGAGGCGATTCGTTCCCTCAGTACGGACCGCCGGACGCAGTCACTGAATGCGCCGACGGACCTCGCGCCGATTGATGCACCGCGCGGATTGGGTCGATGTGCTGTGTCGGCACGTGGCGCCGTGACGGCCCCTTCACCGAGACTCACGCAGCAGCTCGATGTCGCTCATCCGCGAATCGAGTTGGCTGTAGAGCATGGAGCGCCCGTCGCGCGCGACGGTGAAGTACGAGGGCTGTACACCCGGCGGCAGCCACGCGACCGGAATGATCCTCCGTGAGGCGAAGCTGAACATCTCGACAGTGACCTGCGGCTTGGCGGACGCGTCCATCATGAAAATGCCATTCTCGGCGACGTCGAACGACAGCTGCCGCCCCCGGGGAATGATCTGGACTTCCTCGCCGCCCCGCACTTCCCAGATGCCCGGCTCGGGCGCGGCCTTCGCGTAGTAAATGCGGCCATCCGGCGAAACGATCGGCTCCAAGCCCCCATGATGTGTGATCGGCTCTGGAGTCCCACCTGTCGATGGCAGCCTCCAGATTTGCCAGTCACCGGTTCGTCTTGAGCCGAAGTAGATCCACCTGCCATCGGGAGACCAACTCGGTCGAATGTTATTGGAGTCGCCGGCCGTCCGCGCCACAACGGGGCCGCCGTCCGCAGGTACGACATGGATGTTCCAGCTGCTGGTGCCCGTGAGTGTCGCGTCGAAGGCGATGCGCTTGCCGTCGGCACTCCAGCTAGGGCTTCCCACCCGTCCGCCGCCCTCGAAGTGTGTGAGTTGGGTTGCCCGTGAGCCATCGCGGTTCGCGACCCACAGCTCGCCGTGACCTGACCGGTCAGAGCAGAACACGATCCGTGTTCCGTCCGGTGAGAATTGCATGTCCGAGTCGCCGGCCGTCGACGCGATGACCCGAAATGCCACATCCCCTGACGGGCGGTGGGTCGGGGACGCTGGCGTAGGCATTTCCCAGATGTTCGAATCGATGAGCATGTTCTGATAGACCACGCGAGCGCCGGAACGCGCGACGGACGGGCGAAATGCCCTGATGTTCGACAACAGGGGCTCGGTCGCGCCGTTGACCCCGACTCGCCACAACCCTGGCTCCACCGGGCCTGCGTCATGGATGACGCTCCGACTGTCCGGCGTCCAGTCGAACGCGTTCACGGCACGGTCTAACGTCAGCTGTCTCGGCTCTCCCACCACTTGCAATTGCTCGAGCTG
Organism: uncultured Acidobacteriota bacterium; assembly: GCA_963816725.1. Classification (GTDB taxonomy): domain Bacteria; phylum Acidobacteriota; class Vicinamibacteria; order Vicinamibacterales; family 2-12-FULL-66-21; genus CAVSUB01. The sequence continues at coordinate 64,390 of CAWFMC010000008.1, forward strand.
CTGTACAAACACGTTGCCGCCACGCGACCGGGGGTTCAGGCGAACGAAGCCGAGATATCGGCCGTCCGGAGAAACCATCGGGTGGATATCACTGAGATTCGCTGGTGGACGCGTCAGTTGCCGCTTCGTCCCGTCCTTCAACGAGTACAGATAAATCGCGGACGAGGAAAGGTACGAGGAGGAGCTCTGCGCGCCGAAGACCAAGTGCTGACCGTCCGGCGTCCACGAGAGCCCACACGCCCACGCCCCAAAGCGCCAGCCATCACATTCCGCCCCGGCTTTGAACAACTGCCGCTCGTCCCCGCCGAGAACCGAGACGGAGAAAATTACCCGCGTTCCGTTCAGGTCACGCTCGAACACGATGCGTTGACCGTCGGGCGACCACATGGGTGCATGGTCGTCCGCACCATCCGTGGTGAGCGGCACCGGCCGGCCACCATCGATGGCTTGGACGTAGATGTCGAAGTTGTCTCCGCCCTCACCCTCCCACGCGAATGCGACAAAGTTGCCGGCGGGAGCAATGGCGGGATCGAGCTCCAGTCCGGGGAAGCTGGTGAGCGGGACGGGCCTTCCGAAGACGGGCGCTCGGTTGTTCCGCGGCCCGAATGAGAGTGCCGCGCCCATCACGACCACTGCGAGGATGGCCAGACCGGCACCCACTCCCCGGAACCGTCGCACCGCGACCGTGGAACGCACGGACACCGAAGACACCAGACCCGCCGACGCGTCCGCGATCGTTGGAGCCGACGCGCAGCCGGTAGGGTTGATTGTTGCTCCGTCGATTGGCGCGATGAACCGGTATCCGCGGCGCGGCAGCGTCTCGACGTAGCGCGGCGCATCGGCCGAATCGTTGAGCGCCTCGCGCAGACGGCGTACTGCGGCGTTCAAGCCCGCTTCGAAGTCGACAAAGGTGTCGGGGGCCCAGAGCCGTGCGCGCAACGCCTCGCGGGTGACAAGCTCGCCCGGACGCTCGAGCAGTGCCTGAAGTACCGCGATGGATTGGTCGGGGACTTTGAGGCGGGTGGAGCCTTTGTGCAGCTCGCCCGACTGGCCATCCACCGTGAACGGGCCGAATCGCATCACCGCGGAGCCGTTTTCCGTCTCCTGCCTGGTGGCCATCGCACGCACCTCCAGCGAGGAGCGAAGCCTACTACACGGCAAGCACCCTGGATCCACGAACTTGCGATGTCATCTCCGTGTCAGGTGAGTCTCAGACAGATGCCCGCCGCCGGTCATTGAGATAGACGTGGAGGCGGGCGAGTGTCGGCTGCTCAGGAGGAGCCGATGCTCACCAGACTCTCACAAGCGCAGGCTGCCACTCTGTTCTTAGCTGCCCTCATCAGCTGGCCGGGTTCGGCTATCGCCGCCGGGGCGCAACGCGAGCGGGCTCCAGCAGGGCGGCCCAGCGTGGCTGCTGCGACCAGCCAAGCGGCTGTGCCTCAAAACCCCTGGCCCCTGATCCACATTCCGGATCCGGTGGTACGCCGAGTCACGGTGACCGCGCTCGAGAAAGCGTCAGCGCGACTCGCGGACGGCGAGTGCCGCAAGATTCTCACGGATTTCGAGGACGCTGATGGGCGATCCCTCGCGGACCGATTATCGGCGGTCGCGGTTGACATTCACGCCTACCTCAAGATGATCACGTTCATCGACGACACACGCCACAGGCGATGCGCCGGTGGCGCTCTCGCACTCACCATCCCCGGCGGTCGGGTGGTGCGCGTCTGCACCGACGAGGTGAAACGGATCCAGGCACTCCAGCCGGAGTACGTGCTCGCCTCACTGATCCACGAGATTCTCCACACGCTCGGATTGGGCGAGACCCCCCCATCATCCGCGGAGATCACGCGACGTGTGCTCAGCAGATGCGGACGGAAGTGACGGGGGGCGAGCCTACATTGAGAGATCGGCCTTGCCGTAGAGCGCAGCGACATCGATCATTCCGAACCGGGCTCGCCCTCGACGTCGATGACGAGCCGACCCCGTTTCGAGGAGACGGCATTCCGGCTCAACCGTGCGAGCCGGCTCTGCCGCGCGGACTACGGCAACCTGATCTGGCTCGCGTGAACGGCGGGCAGGCCCGTGATACTGGGCCTCCGGCGCGTGCCCGACACCGGCGCGCCTCGCGCCTTGCCCGACGCTCGCACCCGGTGGCGCAGACTGACGGCCCTGCCGCGTGCCGCGACCGCCCCTCGAGCGGATGACCCAAGACGCCGCGACCGCCCGTTGAGTGAAATGATGACGCTCGCAGTCCCTCGATCAATTAAGGCCGATTCTCTCAGCGAGTTGCGGAGGATGGGCCGCACTGGACGATGTCCGCAACTGGGTCGTGGCACGTTGCTTGGAGTGCCATCGCCGCCCCCGACCAGCATTGATTGAATCGCCGACGTTGGGTGAAGCTTACTTACCGTCTGATGTGAGTCGTTGTAGACACCGATCACCGGTGCGAGCCCGTCGTTGGTGTTGGACCCCACGTACCAGAAGTCGCCGTCCGTTGTGGCACCCTGGGCGTTGCCGGATGTATCCGTGTTCTCGCGAGCGAGCGCCACCCCCAGGTGCAACCAAGCTGACACCTGGGGATCGGTCATCCCGGCGATGGCGCTCAGAAGGCTATTCGGCGTGCGTCCACCGAAGTCTCCACGCAAGTGGAGCGGAGACTCCCCGACGGCGCCGATACCTTTCAAATTCTGTAGCAAGCTTGCCATCGCTTGTCGTTCGACGAGCATACTCCGTTCAGCGCCAGTCGCAGGAGCGGCTATGGCAAACCTTGAACGCGGACAGGGGTGGCGAGGGTGACCAGCCAGCCGAGTCCGAGCTGTCCGTCGCGGTTCGCGCCCCAGCACGTCACGGTGCCGTCGCCGACGAGGCGCGGGTGTGCGAGTCGCCGAGGCCGTGTGATCAGCCTGAGGCGAGTCAGCGCTGGCACTTCTCCGTCTGCGCCGTCTTCACCTATGTTGTCGAAATAACTGAAGAAGTACGCCGAGTCGATGTCGTAATGCACCCGACTTGTGTTGCGGCCAAGGCTGACAGTCCATGTTCCCGGGTGGTAATGACGACCAATGAAGAACTGTAGGCGAGCGACGACTTCGCGGTAGTCGGCCTGGATCGCGACGATATGTCCCAGTCCGTGTCCACACCTGGCACCTCCGTCGGCAACGGCTTGCCGCAAACCACAATCGCAAGAGTCGTCCGGATCCGACCTTTGGTATTGGCTCTCGGCGAGGTAGGAGGCGGAGTGTACGCCGTTCTCCCACGGCGAATGCCGATCACACGCGCAGGTAACCCCTTGTTTCGCAGCGACTTGATCAGTCACGCAGAAAACAGCAGCGCGCCATTGTCGCCCTGACATCGACTCGGATATCGTTGAACGGCTTCGAGACCCGTTCGCCATGAAATCTGCCGGCCAGAAGCTCCAAGGAGGAGTCATGTCTCGTTTTCAGATTTGCTGCTTCCCCGGGTTGCTGCTGGCCACTTTGATCGCTGCCGGGTGCTCCCAGAGTCCGACGACGCCAACGACCGACGCATCCACCGCTGCCGGAACGACCGCCGCGAAGCCTGAGTCTGGGTCGTCACTCCCCGTCGGGTTCTATCAGATGACGTTCCTGAACCGTTCTCGTCAGGAGGTCACAACTCTCCCTGTGGGTGCGGGTTCAGCTGTGTTCGTAATGGTCCATGTGGAGGACAGCAACCACCTTCCGGCAACAGACGGGTCGGTGCTCTTCGAAGTGTGCAGGTGGAAGGGTGTATCTCCGACAACCGGCACCAGGGGCGGTGCCGCGCCAAGCGCCCGGTGCGCGGATGGCTTGGCACGCTGGGATCGATGGACCGACGTCGCGATGTATTTGGAGACTGGTGACGCGTGGGCTGGTCTCGACTTCGTCAACGTCCCGTGCGTCATGGGCTGGCGTGCGACGTACAAGGGAAGCAGGACGATTGCACCAGCCAACTTGGCGCCTGCTGATATGACCTGGCAGTAGCTAGACGACCACTGAAGACTGTAGGCGAGCGACGACTTCGCGGTAGTCGGCCTGGATCGCGACGATATGTCCCAGTCCGTGTCCACACCTGGCACCTCGCCCCTCGCCCTCCGCTCCGATGGTGACGGTCGATTGTCGGCGTCCAAGGTGATGGTCACGGTTCCTAACGCTAGAGGTCGTAAGGCTCAAGACTCGAAGAGCAGGTCAAATTAGGCCGCTGCCCGGATGAGCCAGTTGCGGAAATCGTCCAGCGCGGCGAGCCAGCCCTGTAAGCTCAATAAATCAACGAGTTGCGCGGAAGCAGTGCGTCCAGGCGACTGAGCCGCACTGGACGATGTCCGCAACTAACTGTGCCTGACTTCGAGTTTTAGAAACGAACCCGCAGTCCACCGTTGATGTTCCGGCCTTCGAGTGGCGCCCACGCGTCGACGGTCCAGCGGCCGTCGACGGCGCGCGTTGGGAGAAGCAGCGGATCCCATCGCGTCTGCCTGACACCAGTCAGGTTCTCGCCGTTCACGAACAGACGAATGCGTCCGAACTGTTTCTCCGCGAGAAGTCCGAGAATCATGTACGGCTCGCTCGTTACGCGATACGGATTCTCGTCAAGGCTCTGTGTGCCCGTGTAGTACCACTCGATGCCGACGCGACCCACGTCCTCCGCTTCCCACATACCGACCAGACCGGCGCTGTGGCGCGGGGTGAGCGGCACATCGTGTTGAACGGCGTTGACGGTTTCGCGCGCTCGTACGTAGGTGTAGCTGGCGGTGACCGAGAATGGCGCGCGCCGCCACGTACCCAACAGCTCGAGGCCGACGTTCGTGGTCGGATCCGGTAGCGTGCTGAGCACGTACGACGGCGATCGTTCGACGTGGAGTGGGTCACGGATTCGAGAGGCGAACAACGTGGCCGTATACGAAAGAGGCCCATCCGTACGAGACACGTCGAAGGACGTGCTCAGTCCGCGTTCAGCTTCGAGCGGCCGTCGAATCTCCAGACGCGTCAGACCTGCCGCTTCAGTGTCCTCAGTGATCGGCGTCGGCCCGAAGAAACCGGTCCCCACTGACAACCTGCTCGTCCAGTGTCCTGCACGTGCCAGTGCCGACACGCGCGGACTGAAGAACGCGCCGTACTCGCTGTGATGATCGATGCGAGCGCTTCCAGATAGCGAGAGCTTCGGAGATACGGTGACGTCGTATTGCGCGAATGCGCCCGGCACGAGGAAGTCATAATCGAATCGCGGCACGTCGCGCGCCGTATACGCGTCACGCTCGATGGCAAATCCAGCGACCCACGTCTGGCGACCCGCGGTTCCACGAACGGCGGCTTCGCCGAACGCGGTGTCGTGCCGATCGCGCTCGAAGATTTCGCCGAACTGGTGATCGTGGCTCTGTCGAGCAATGGCCGCACGCGCCGTCACGACGTAGCGGTCTTTGATCAGGAACTGGCCCACGGCACCCGCGTCGTATCGTTGTGTCTCGAGGGCTTCGATGTAGGGTTGGGCCGTGGCCTGGAGTACCTCGCCATCCGGCGTGCCGCCGTGGCGATCCTCGTAGGTGAATCCGGTTGTGGCAAAGAAAGTTCGACCGCCGCCGCCATCCCAGAACACGCGCGGACGCACGACCCCGCGCGAATAGCCTGCGAGATCAGCCCACGCGTCGCCATCAACGTCGTTGGTCTCCTGCCAATGGCCGCCACCGAGCAATGAGCCGCTCCATCCGCGCGCGAAGGATCGAGAGAGAAACGTGACGGCATCAGTCGCGGCCCGTGTGGACCGATTGAGCAGGAACTCCTCCGCGGGTTCAGCGCCTGGCCGTCGCGACAGAAGGTTGATGACGCCACCCATCGCACCGGCGCCATATAACGCCGATGCCACACCTTTGATGACCTCGACCTGTCCGAGATCCATTGGCGGGATCTGGAGCAGACCAAGCCCGCCGACCTCACCAAACAGCGGGAGCCCGTCCGAGAGCACGCGCGTATATCGGCCGCGCATGCCCTGGATGCGCACGCTGGCGGCGCCGAGGGACGGCGACGTCGTTTGCACGCGCATGCCGCCCATCTCGTTCAGCATCATGACGATGTCGCCGGGCGTCATGAGCATCTTCTCTTCGATTTCCTCGCGCGCCAGCACCTCGACGCGCATGGGCTGATCCTCGAGACGCTTGTCGGTCCGCGTCGAGGCCACGACGGTGACGCTTTCCTCAACGACCGGTTGCGCTTGCAAGTCAACGTTCACGTCTTGCGTCGCGCCACCGCCCACCTGTACGGATGTCGTCACTGGGACGAATCCGGTCTTCACGATCGTGATGTCGACGTTGCCGGCCCCGGTCACAACCGTCGCCGTCCCCGAGGCATCGGTGCGATGGCTGATGCCAGCGATGAGCACTTCCGCGCTCTCGATCGGCTTCTGCGCCGCTTGGACGTGAACACGGACGGTGCCCGTCTGGCCTTGGGCGGCTGCGGAGAACTGACACACAACAAGAACACCTAACACGACCATCAGGGAACGCATAGACCTCCGCCAGCGCATCTGTACGCACCGATTCCTCAATTCATCAGATGTTGTGAAAGCGGAACGCGCTATGCGCGCGGAGGGTGGTCGGGAGGGTTTGCGAACGCGTCGAGGAGGGATCTCAATGGCGGGCGTCCGGCGCGAGTCGTTAGGAGATCGGACGGTGTGAGCACGGGTGCCGGGGCTGACACGATGCTGCCAAGGCACAGCATGCAGCTGCCATCTCCCGAGTGGTCGCTTTGTTGTTGCGAGGCCGATTCGCGCTGGCGCGTGCAGCCATCAGGGCAGCAGATTCCGTCGATCGCGTTCAAAGACGCGAACACGACGAGTATCGCCACTGCCAGGAACCTTCGCACGATTCGATTATTACCTGCCTCAGGTCGGAGCGCGCGGGAACCAGCGATTGCAGGTCTCCGGGTTCTAGCGCGTGTCTCGAGAACGATGATCGAAGGTCCGCGGTGCCCCGTCAAATTGCGGATCTCAGAAGGACACAGAGCATCGGTGCCGGACGATGCCGCAGCGCCCTACGCGAGGCCTTTCACGCGCTTGTAGTACGCGATGTACTCCTTCGGCGTCGACATCGCGATTACCGTCGCGACGGCAGTGAGCTCGAGATCATCGAGCTCCTTGAAGTGGAGACAGCACTTCCCCATGTCGAGCCGCTTCCCGGCTTTGTTGAATGCGTCGACGAGCAGCCTCTCGGAGAACGGTGTCGTGTACTTGCCGTTCGAGCTGTCGTACACGCCCATCAGGTAGAGGGAGTTGTAGCTCTTCTTCGCGCCGAGGCCCACGTAGCAGAGCGGCTGACCGTTGTGCGTGTTGGAGAACTCTTCGAGCGGGATCCCCCAGTTGATCACGCCCCAGTTCATGAACTCCGCGTACCCCTTCGGGATGTGCCTGTGGACGAGGGCGCGGGCCTCTTCGATCACCGCCCGTTTGTCCGGAGTGAGTGAGGCCAGGTAGGCGGCCACGGTGGTTGGAGGCACGGTCGTCGCCTTTGAGCGTGATTTTCTGGCAGCCATCGACTTGGTCCTCGTGTGCGAGTGCTCCGGCGGACGACTATGCATCCCGTTCAGGATGATCGGCGTCAGGAAGTGGATCTGCGTCATCGGGTTGCTCGCAACCGTCCTCAACCTGATCACGATTGCGCTATTTCTGGAGCGTCGAGGTCCAGTTGACGATGACGGTCAACGGCGGTGTGGTGCCTGCACTCTGCGGTCGGGTGCTGACGAGGAACCGCTGTCCATCCTTCGTCACCGCGTACGCCTGGTTGGCGCTGACGACCCCAGCCGGAAAAAGGGCCTTTGGCAACCCGGCCGCGAAGGCATCCGTCGCTTCGATCGGCACCGCCATCATCGTCCCAGCCGCATCGAGATAGAACAACTCGCGACCATCGGCCCGCCAGTGCGGATTGCGTCCTCCGTTCGGCGAGATCGGATATTTCTGGCCGGCACGAAGAAATGGCTGAACGTAGACGTTGGGCTGGCCAGTCTCGTTGGTCGTGTAGGCGATCCATCGACCGTCCGGCGAGAACGCTCCGAGACTCTCGGTGAACTCAGTCTGCATCACTGGAAACGGCTTCCGGTCTCCAAAGAGCGGCAGGGCCCATATGTCCGCCGTCGCCGGAAACGACCCGCTGAACGTGTACAGCAGATAACGACCGTCTGCTGACCAGTCGGTCCGCGCAAACGCGCATTGTCGGGGACCACATGGCCGTGACGGGAGTGCCGACAGCTTCGAGGAGGATCTGCGCAGTGATTTCGTAGACGCCGAGCCGGGTGCCGGGTGCGAGTGCCACGTCTTGTGGATTATACGAGCCGCAGAGACACCAAGGCCCGTCATTGCGAAGAACTGGATACGTTCTGCCGCCGTACACGGCGGATTTGGCGATTGGAGGTGTCTCCGTTCAGCGAGAAAGAGTCCTGTATTTCTCGAAGAGCGCCTTTTGGCGAGTGTCCTTCGACATCTCGCGGCCGCCGATGAACACGTGTTCGGCCGCGGTGGTCAGCTCGAACGGATCGCCTGACCAGACGACCAGGTCGGCGTCCTTGCCGACTTCGAGGGACCCGGTTCTCTCGCCGACGCCCCAGGTCCGAGCGGGCGTCAGAGTGACCGCACGCAGCGCATCGTTGCGATCCAGTCCGTAGGAGATCGCGTTGCCGGCCTCCTGTCGCAGGTTGCGCGCGTTGTGCGTACCGAACGACGACAGGATCAGCGTCACCCCAGCTTTCTGGAGCCGCGCGGCATTCTCGAGCGAGGCGCCGAGCGCGTCGAAGGTCGGGATGTCGGTTAGCGGCTTGACCACGACGGGGATGCTCCTGCGCGCGAGCTCCGGCGCCACGAGCCAACCTTCGGCGGCTCCCATCAGGACCAGTTTCAGCTTGAATTCGTCTGCAAGCCGAATCGCCGCAAGCAGATCGCTGGCGCGATTGGCCTCGATGGCCAGCGGGATCTCGCCGAGGATCACTGGCTTCAAGGCCTCGAGGTCGAGACGTCCGCGCGCATAGGGACGCCGTTGTGCAGCGTTCCAGGCGACGCGGTTGCGATTGAAATCGACCGCATCCTGCAGCATTTCCCGGAGCCGCAGGACCGCGGCGACGCGGGATCCGCCCGCCAGGTCGGCGCCGGCTTCGCCGAGGGCTGCGAACATCGCCACGGGAGCTCTCGTGACACTTGCCGGCACCTGGTCGCCAGCGAGGTCGAACATCGCTGCCTGGCCGAGGATCACGTTCCCGGTCGCGGCGGGCGCGACCACCGCGCGCGTGATCCCTTCGACCCGAGTCACCGGGATCACCGTCGACAAGGGGTTGAAGGCATCAACGACGTTGAACGCGGCGCTCAGGTCTTTCTCGGTTGTGGCTTGATCGTCCGTCCCCTCGGCGCCGCTGCTGATCTCGACGATCCCAATGCTGGTCGCTGATTCGATCCATCCCGGGGTGATGATCTTGTTGGTCGCGTCGATGACTTTGGCGCCGGCTGGGACCTTGACGTCTGCGCCGATGGCGATGATCTTACCGCCTGCGATTACGATCGTCCCCTTCTCGATGACGGCGCCGGACACCGTGAAAATCCGTCCGTTCGTCACGGCTACGGAGTCAGGTCTCGACGTGCTCGCAACGGGGCCAGGCCTCAATCTGCTCGAAGACGCGCCGGACCCAAACGTATTGGGTTGTTTTGGGGCCAAACTCGGCGCCGGCGCAGCGGCAGGTAACGGCGACCTCGATGGTCGCGACGAATCCGCCTCAGGCCGTGATTCCAATCCGGTCATGAAATCCCGCTGCGCGAGTCCCTTGGAACGGTCATAGACCTCCGCGCCGTCGATGAGGACCCGCTCCGCCTTGGCGTACACGCTGAACGGATCACCGTTCCAGATCACCACATCGGCATTCTTCCCAGGCTCCAGCGACCCGGTCACGTGGTCGATCCCCAGCGCCCGGGCCGGGTTGATCGTCAGCCAGCGGACGGCATCGGCGCGCTCGATCTTCATCCCCGCTTCGAGCCCGGCACGCATGGCCTTCGCCGCTTCCTGGTTCAGCCGCTGCTCGCCGTTCGGATCATCGGAGTGGACGATCGCGCACCCCTTCACCTCGTTCACCAGCGCGATGTTCTCGCGGATCCCGTCGTACGCCTCGAGCTTGAACCCCCACCAGTCCGCCCACAAGCTCGCGCAGATGTTGTTGGCGACCAGTAGGTCGCGAACCTTGTAGGCCTCCACGCCGTGATGGAATGAACTGATCTTGAAGCCAAACTCCTTCGCCAACTGGATCATGGTCGCCATCTCGTCGGCGCGGTAACAGTGAATGTGGACGAGGATTTCGCCATCGAGGGCCGCCGCCAGCGTCTCCATCTGCAGGTTGCGATCGGGACGCTTGGTCGGATCCGCCCCTTCGTCGCGCCACTTTTTCCACTTGTCGCGATAATCGACCGCCGACTGCCACGTGCGGCGGAACACCGCGATGTTGCCCATGCGGGTCGACGGCATCTGGTTGCGCTGCCCGTATACGCGCCGCGGATTCTCGCCGCAGGCCATCTTCAATCCGGCCGGCGCCCCAGGGAACTTCATCCCCTCGGTCGTGCGGGACGGCACGTTCTTCACCGTCACGCCACGGCCGCCGATCAAGTTTCCCGACCCGGGCAGGATCTGCATCGTCGTCACGCCGCCAGCGAGGGACAACTCGAACTGCGGATCCTGCGGCCAGATTGAATGATCCGCCCATACCTCGGCGGTCACCGGATTGGTCATCTCATTGCCGTCCGACAGCGACGCGATCCCCGGTGCGGCGTAAACGCCAAGATGCGAATGCGTATCGATGATCCCGGGTGTCACCCACTTCCCGGTTCCGTCGATGACAACGGCGTCCGCCGGCGCGTTCACGGTCGCGCCGACGGCGGCCACCTTCCCGTTCTGCAGCAGCACCGACCCGCCTTCGATGGCGGGACCGGCAGCAGTCAGGATGGTGGCGTTGCGGATCAACGTGGTCCGCGCCGGCAATGCTTTGTAGGTGGATTCATAGAGGTTCTGTGGCTTTGCCGCAGGCGGGTTGGTCTGCTGCTGCGCGTTCGGCAAGCTGGACGAGAGGATCAGCGCGCTGGCCAGGAAGAAGATCCTTACGGAACGAACTGGCATCAAAGCCTCCGTATCAGAATGCGCCATTGTGTGCCGAAAACGTGCTTCAGGCCATGGGTGAAGAGGTTGCGAGTTCGCACGCTCGGGAGAACGGCGATTGGTGAACGGTAGCGTGTCGGCGGCGTGATCAGCTTTACCGAGACTGCAGACGGCCGCTAGAGCGTGGAGGCAGCAGTGTCGGCAACGGGACGCGATCCCGTGGTGTGCGACAACTCGCGCCGCGTCCTCGCGGCGTCACGATCGTAGAAGTTGAGCACGCCCCCGAGGCGCTCACGACTGTGGATCCGGCCGAACCGCGTCGACGCGATCGTGGCCTCAAAGCCGCCTGGCTCCTTACCCCGGACGACCGCTATCGGGCAGGAATCAGACCCATCGGGGCGGCGGCCGGAAGCCAGCGGCCGTTGACCTTGGACTCATTGCCTGGCCATCTGTTCAATCGTGGCGGCAGGTACCTCTGGGCCGAGAATGAGCCGCAGCGCGACTTCCAGCACTTCGTCGCGCCCGTCCCGGATGCCCTGAGGGGTGGGCTTCGCTTCGATATCAGCGACGATCCCGACGCGTTGCGTGGCTTTCTTATCCGGATAGAACACACCGATTCCGCTGATCATGGATCGTAGGCCGCCCGGTAACGGGATGGTGGACACGTTGCCGTCGGCGCCGGCCGTGGTGCTGCCCACGACCGTCGCATTCGGTGCCGCCCGGAACGCCATCGTGGTGTATTCAGCCTGGCTCTGCGAGATCTCGTCGGTCAGAATGACGATTTTCCCCGTGTAGCGCGGGGCGGCGGGCTCGAGTGTCAGTGGTTGGCCCTGCCAGTGAAACGCGCCCGGGTTCGCCGGCTCTCCGACCGTAAAGCGCGCAAATGCCGTTGACCGTTGGATGAAGTGCGACCCGAGCGCAAACACGACGAACTCTGACGGGTAGTTTCGGATGTCGATAATCAAGCCCTTGGTGCGGGCTGCAGATTGGATATATGAGACGGCCTGCGCCGCCTGCACAGAAGACAGCTTCAGATAGGCGACGTCGGCCGACAGCTTTTGAAACGTCTCGCCCGGACGATCGTGTGTGCGTCCGGCGCTCGCACCCGCGGATGGTTGCGCGATCCGTTCGGTCTTCAGCTCCTGCGGCTGTCCGTCGCGGGAGATGGACATCGTCGCCGGTCCACACGCACCGCGCGTCATCGACCGGGCGATGTCGCGCAAGCGCGTCGGCTCGTTCGACGCCGCATAGTACGGTGACCACTGCTCGACGAGGTCGGTGACCGCGGCCCCGTCAATTGCGGTGACAACGTCACCCCGCTTCGGATTCAGGGACGGCGCCGGGGTCGTGTCGGCGTACCCGGTGACGACCGCCTGGTTCTCGATGAAGCGCAGCGTGATCGGGATCTGGCAGGACCCAGTCGGTGGCCGCGCATCGAGCGAGCTCCACAAATTAGCATGCGTGTCGTGAACCCTGGCGATGAGCGCCATCATCTCCCGCTTGAACGTGTCGCTGTCGCCTGCCGTCGCGATACGAGGGACAAAGGCGGTCAGCTCGTCATCCCAGCTTCCTCCGATCACGTCGCGATAAGGAAACCAGTACTCGACGATGTTCCAGAAGCGGTACAGGGCGAGCAGCTGGTACCCGGCGTCGGGTAGCTTCAGTGTGGGATACGCCGGCTCGTGTTCGAAGGACGGATTGCCGATGTTCGGCACCAGCGAGACATAGAACTGCCGTTTGTCCGCCGGACGATTACGGTAGATTCCCCGAAGCGTCGCCCCGAGCTCGGCGCCAAGCAGATCGTCGGTCAACCAGCTCACCGGCGGGCGCAGGTGCAGCTCGGTGTCGACCAGCGTTGCGCACGGCGAACATGGCGGCACGGGGCCTAGACCGGCAATCCATCGATTGATGGTCGAACGTGCGGCGGGCGCGTCTGGCGCGTCCAGCACGCGCGCCAGCACGCGAAAGAGCTCATAATCCCAGTGCCGTGTGCCGGCCGTGACTAGGGGATGGTGGTACTTCAGGAATCCCCAGACCTTTCCAAGCAGCGCCAGGTTGGCGATCTGGACCTTCGTCAGCTCCTTCACCACAATCCCCGAGCCGCCGTCGAATTCCTGGTCGAGATCCACCACGGTCTTGGCCGGTTCCACTCGCGGCACGTCGGCGATAGGTTTGCCGTCGACCAGGAGGCGCAGATCGTCCGCCCACACTCGCCCGCTTCCGGACGCGAGGACACCGAAGACCAGCCGCTTCGCAGTCGTGTTCAGCGGGAGCACGATGGCGTACTCCGTCCAGGCGGAGGTCCCTTTCAGCTGGCGGCTCTGCATGTTGTCGAAGGCGACCGCGCCTCCGTCATCGTCCTCGCGCAACCAGAGACCTGCGAAATTCGAGACATCTGCGGTGCGCAGGAAGCCGCGGAGTTCGAGCTGTCGCCCAGTGAAGTCAATGGAGATCGTCTTCGAGACCGCCGTGAAGCCATCAGGGCTCGCGTCGTTCCGTTCGATCCGCAACGCCCAGCGGCCGCCGTGAACGATCTGTCCGTCCATCGCAAACGTACCCGGAGGTCCGCCGCTCCAATCCTTCGGGACGGCGCCCACGGGCCCCGCCTCAAAATCCAGCACACCAGCCAGTTCGGGGCGGCCCCCGCTGCTCGGCGACTGCGGAGTCCGTGATGCCTGCAGCACCCACACCAGGAACGGCAACGCCAACAAGGTTCCGATCTTGATGCGCATCACACTTGTGCTCCGCAAATACTACATCCGGCCAATCAGCGGACACTCGGCTCGCGTTCCGTTGGTGAGGTCGGCTGATCTGGCTGAGGCGAAGGCATACTGCGGTGGCCTGATCCGAGTCGATCGACGGGTTGGCTCAGGTGTTCGTCGCGTCTTCTGCCTTGCCTCTCAATAGTTCCACAGCCCAATGTGCTGGCGCTGCGGTCGGTGGAATTTTCCATTAAGCTGTGGGGCCACCACGTCATTGCGGTCTGGGCTTGCTCTCACCGCCGCAGCTACCCTGATGGGACGGCGCTCGCGGACTAGGAGCTATCGCATTCGACGCGAGCGACGTCTCGGCGCACGCATGTTGCTGAGTAAGATCGGGACTTCGAAAATCAATGCTCACCTGCGGAACGCGTCTCGGATTCTACGAAATTGCCGCGCCGCTCGGGGCCGGCGGCATGGGCGAGGTCTATCGCGCGCATGATCTTCGACTCGGACGTGACGTCGCTATCAAGGTCCTTCCCGAACTGCTGGCCGGCGACGCCGAGCGCATCGCCCGGTTTCAACGGGAAGCGCAATTCCTCGCCTCGCTGAACCACCCACAGATCGGCGCCATCTACGGCCTTGAAGAGTCGGCCGGGGTCCTCGCCCTCGTCCTCGAACTGGTTGAAGGCCCGACTCTGGCGGATCGCATCGGCTCGGGGCACATCGAGATCGACGAAACGCTGGCGATCGCGCGCCAGATTGCGGAAGCGCTCGAAGCGGCGCACGGCCAGGGCGTGATTCATCGCGACCTCAAGCCGGCCAACGTGAAGGTCACACCGGACGGACGGGTCAAGGTCCTCGACTTCGGCCTCGCGAAGATGATCCAGGGGGATCCTGGTGCCTCGGCGCTGGCCAACTCTCCCACGCTCAGCGTGCAGGGCACTCTGGCCGGCGCCATTCTCGGCACCGCCGCCTACATGAGTCCGGAGCAGGCGCGTGGCAAGCCGCTCGATCGTCGCACCGACATCTGGTCGTTCGGATGCGTGCTGTTCGAGATGCTGACCGGCAAACAGGCGTTCGCGTCGGGTGAAACGGTGTCGGACGTTATCGCCGCAATCCTCAAGAGCGAGCCGGATTGGCGCATGTTGCCCGCTGAGACGCCGGTGGGCATCCGAACGCTGCTGCGACGCTGCTTGACGAAGGATCCACGCGAACGCCTGCACGACATCGCGGATGCGCGTCTCGAGATTCGTGACGCGCACTTGGTCGAGGCGGAGCAGCGAGCTGCCGCGCCACGCAGAGCGTTGGGTTGGAGGGGCGCCGCGGTCCTGGCGGCTTTCTCGATCGGGCTCGCAGGCGTCTTGTTGTGGTCGCCGGCGCCGACACCCGCCGACCTGCCCGTTTATCGAAGCGTGATCCTCCCGCCCGCGCTCGATCCGAGGACGGCTGACGGGCGAACGTCGCCCCGGCGTATTCCCCGCGGTCTTGCGCTTTCACCCGACGGCCGTCGCCTCGCGTTCGCGGCGCCGGGGCCGGACGGGCGAGCGGCGCTATGGGTCAGGCCCCTCGACGGCGGCTCCGCGCAAATGCTCGGCTGGAACCGAGGGAGCTGCCGGACCATTCTGGTCGCCCGACGGCCGGCAGCTCGCGTTCATTTCCCAAGGACGCCTGAAACGGATCGATGCAGCGGGCGGCTCACCGGTAACGTTGCATGAGGGGGCAGGGGCCTTTCCCGGCACGTGGAACCGGGACAACGTGATCCTTTTCAGTGACGCAAGCGGGCCAATACTTCGCATTCCCGCCGCCGGCGGCGTCGCGTCCCGCGTGACGTCGCTCGATGCCGCCAGCGGGGAAACGAACCACGTGCGCCCAGTGTTCCTCCCAGATGCGAAGCATTTCCTCTATCGCGCGATCAAGGGTGTGGGAACGGGCGTGCTCTATGCGGGTTCGCTGGACTCGAACGAGCGCACACAGCTCGAGGTCGACGTTCTTGGCCACGCGTACGCAAACGGCTTTCTTTTGTTGGTGCGTGGCACGACGCTCATGGCACTCCGCTTCGACGCGGAGCGCCTGAAGGTGAGTGGCGAGGCGATGCCGGTGTTGGAGCAGGTCCGGCTGGGCGGCGCCCTGTTGCTGAACGGCGCCCTGTCGGTCTCGGACTCCGGTGTGCTGGTGTATCAGCCCCCAAGCGCCCAACGATCGCAGCTCGTCTGGGTCGATCGGCGCGGGAAGGAACTCGCGGTGCTGGGGGACCCGGCCGAGTTGAGTTATCTTCAGCTTTCGCCGAACGGCCGCCACGCTGCCGTCACCGTGCAGCCATCGTCGGGCGGCAGCCTGGATCTGTGGTTATACGACACGGTGCGCGGCGGGCGGACGCGCATCACCGCCGATCCAGCCGACGAGACCTCGCCGATTTGGGCGCCCGACAGTGAACGACTGGCATTTCTCGCGAGGCGACCTGGGGACGACGACCTGAACCTGTATCAGCTGACGCTGAGCACAAATGCAGAAGAGCGGCTCCTTGCGACGTCGGCGCTGGAAATTCCGACGAGTTGGTCCCCGGACAGCCGGTTCATTGTGTACCAGGCAGGGACCGAGGGTCTGTGGATCCTGCCGATCTCCGGCGACCGCAAACCGATGCCGTTCGCCGCCGCGCGCACTCGCGGAAACTGGGCGCAATTCTCCCCGGATGCTACATCGCGCCATTTCAGCGGCCTGGCAGGACCGTGCCGGTTTCAACGAACGGGGGAGACCACCCGAGGTGGCGCCAGGATGGCAAGGAGATTTTCTACCTCACCGACAACAACACGTTGATGTCCGTTGCTGTTGGTGGCGGCGATTCGACGATCGACGTCGGTAACGCCACGCCGCTCTTCCAGGGGCGCTTTAGCAATACGCCGTTCCCGTACGCCGTCGCCGCGGATGGGCAGCGGTTTCTGATCAACCGGCCTCTCGAAGAGACGGCCGAACCGCCGATCACTCTCATCGTCAATTGGCCGGGAGCATTGAACAAGTAACGATTCAGCCTGCGGTCGGCGGCGTGGGCCACCTATCGGTGTCAACGTCGCGCCGGCGCGGGCCGCTCGGCGCCAGCTCACTCCGGCGGCAACACCGGTGCCTGCTCTCAGGCCGCCCTCAGGATGAGCCGCGATGACTCAGCAGATCCTTGAAGACCCCGTATGCCGCCTTCGGCACGTATGCATCGGTCATGACGCCGAACTGATGGAACATGTCCGGATTGCTGGTGGCGGCGTCACGAAGCGAGAACAGTTCGTAGCCGGCGATGTTCAACGCGTCCTGGTGCTCCAGCACGGATTCGATCACATCCCTCAGGACCGACGCCTGTCGGTCTGGCGGCCGCTCCGGCCCCGTCGGCCACCCGTGTTCGGTGATATGCAGCGGGAGGTGGCCGAGTCCTGCGGGCTCCAGCACATTGCGGCGATGGTAGCGGAGCAAACCGGCCGTGGCAGTTCGTATGGTGTGGTCGCCGAGGGGCCTGAAGACATCGGGAAACATGTCCAAACCGATGTAGTGGAGTCCGCTGACGAGGGTCGCGCGGCCGACGTTCACGAGCTCCATGTAGAAGCCGGCTGACGGACCGAACAGCGGCGTGGTATTCGTGCCGATTTGCAGATGATCGAAGCCGCGCCGACTGGCTTCGCTGTTGGCGGCCTGCACGCCCGCGACGATTGCCCGCAGGACATCCGGATAGTCGCCGTCGAGCGTCGCATTGCCGGTGACGTTTGGCTCCTCGGTGATTTGCACGGTTCGGGTGATGGCGCCGTACCGCTGGATGGCGTTGCGGACGAACTCCGCATAGCCCTCGATGTCGCCGGATCGGGATTGGTACTGCAGGACGAGATCGAGGAGCCGCCCGTTGACCGCGTACAACTCCCCGTGCGTCGGGGCCGCGATATCTGTTCGGCCCGGTCCCGCGTCGTCCCTGAACGGCGCATAGCACCTGACCAACAGCGGCTTTGCGTCAGGCCCTTGAAGATCGTCAAGCACCGCGTGCACCGACGCGGGATCATCTGGAACTCCGCGGGCCAGCCCACCCGCATCATTGCCCGCCGCACCCCCGGGATAGACGCCAAAGAGAAAGCTCATGTCAGCGTTCCGTTCGAGACTCGAGTGGCCAGGCCATGTCACAGCTCGTGAGGCGATCGATGAACGTGCCGAGCCACTGAATCTCCGCCGCCAGGACAGCCTTCCAGTAGGCCGTCTCGATCATGTGCACCTCGATCCCGTCCGGATAGCGCGTCGGAATGGCGTCGAGCTCCGCACGACGTAAGACCACGCGTCGGCGCAGTGCCGCCGCCGCCTTGGTGCGCGGGAGAATGCCGATGTACGCGAGTCCGAGCGTGAATCGTGCCGAGGCCGCAGGAGCCTCCTCGATGTGTGCCGTGACGCGCGCGCGGAATTCCTTCATGCCGGCGTCCGTGAGCTCGTAGGCCTTGCGCGCCGGGCGATTGCCGACCCGCTTCGAACGCTGCGGACGAATCAGACCGGCGGCGACAAGAGACTTGGCGAGCGTCGTGACGGAGGAACGCTGCGTCGAAAGAAAGCGATAGCGCTCGTTCAACCGCGCGGCGAGCTCGTAGGGGTGAGCGGGGCGTTCGACCAGTAGTCCCAGGAGGGGCAGCACGAGGCGATTGGCAAGCGCGTCGAGAGGCACTGCCGGTCAATATAGACGTAAACGTCTATTTATTGCAAGCCGGTCCTGCGCAGGAAGATCGTTGGCCCATGCGCAGTTTCGATCGAATCCTGGGTTCCTGCCCCGCCCTGTTGGGGCAATCCTCTTGACTGTCCGCTCCACCCGGTCAAATATCAGCGAATCTAGCCCGCATGCAGCGCCCATTGCTCTGGGGCGTCCGGTCTGCGTCGCATGCGTAGGACCCGAGCCCAGGAGGCATGCCGATGACACTGGCTTCGTCCCGCACTCACAAGGCGGTGCAGGCACTCTGCCTGGTGGTACTGGCCACGATTGCCGGCGCTGCGGTTTACGCAGTCTGGATCTGGATCGCCAACTACTCGCGCATCGGGGTCTGACGCACGACTCCCCGTGGCCGGTGCGTCCGCGCGGGGTTCGCCGTCCGGAGTGCTGTCGCTCGTGAGATGTCGAGGTGAGCATGACCAAACGTCAGACCCGCCTGTTCTTCATCGTCGGCACGACCGTCTGTGCGGCCATCTTCGTAGGCCTGACCATCGACAGCCATCTGCGCTTCGGCGCGCTCACGCATGCGGAGAACATCACGCCCCAGGTGATCGCGGGCAAACACGTGTGGCACCGCAACAACTGCGTCAACTGCCACACGCTTCTCGGTGAGGGCGCCTATTACGCCCCCGACCTGACGAAGATCGCGCAACACCGCGGCGCCGCCTACCTGCACAGCTTTCTCAAAGATCCCTCGCGTTACTATTCGGAGGAGCGGAACGGCCGGTTGATGCCGAACCCCAACCTCTCTGATCAGGACATCACCAACGTGGTGGCCTTCCTGACCTGGGTATCGCACATCGACAACCAGGGTTGGCCGCCCCGGCCGATCCTGGTGAGCGGCACGCCGCAGAGCGTGCAGCTGGAGGCGGCGCAGCCGCAGGCCGCTTCCTCGGATCCCGTCGCTCTCGGCGCGGCGCTGTTCCGACGGTCGCCGCCGGCCTGTTTCAGCTGCCACTCCATACAGGAGGGAGTGGTGCTCGTCGGGCCATCTCTTGCCGGCATCGGCACACGGGCTGCCGAGCGAATCGCCGATCCAACATACAAAGGGTCGGCAAAGACGGCGGACGATTACATCCGCGAGTCGATCCTGACGCCAAATCAATGGGTCGTCCCCGGCCCCACGTACTCCGCGGGAGGGCAGTCGGTGATGCCGCCGTACGGCGACATCCTCAAGACCGAAGATATCGACCACCTGGTCGCGTACCTCGCGACGTTCAAGTGAGAGGAGTGTCGGATGCGCTCTCGCACGCAAGCCGTTGCCTATCCCTACTTTGTCGTCGCCCTTCTGTTGTATGGACTGCAGATGACGTTCGGGCTGCTGGCCGCGGTGAAATATCTGGGCCCGGACCCGATCAAGACATGGCTACCATTCGATGTCTCGAAGGAGATCCACACAAACTTGTTGATCGTCTGGGTTCTGACCGGCTTCATGGGCGCGACCTACTGGGTCGTGCCTGAGGAGTCCCGCACCGAGCTGCACAGCCCGAAGCTGGCGTACTGGTCGCTCGGATTATGGACACTCGGCGGGGTCACGGCTATCGTCGGTTACCTGTTCCGCTGGACGGCGGGCAACAAGCTCCTCGAGCAGCCGCTCCCCGTGAAGTTGACCATCGTCGTGGTGATGCTCCTGTTCCTCTACAACATCGGCATGACCATTTGGAAGGCGAAGCGGCTCACGACCACGGAAGGAGTGCTGATGGCCGGGCTGGCGCTGTCCGCAGTCCTGTATCTGCCGTCGCTGTTCGAGTTCGACAACTATACGATTGCCATCTTCTATCGCTGGTGGACCGTCCATCTCTGGGTCGAGGGCGTGTGGGAGATGATCCAGGGGGCGTTTCTCGCCTACCTCCTCATCCGGCTGTCCGGGATCGACCGCGAGGTGATGGAGAAATGGTTGTACGTGATCGTCGGCCTGACCTTCATCTCGGGCCTCATCGGTACGGCCCACCACTACTACTTCGTCGGCGTTCCCCAATACTGGCTGCCGATTGGAGGGTTCTTCTCGGCACTGGAGCCGCTCGTGTTCGTGGCCATGTCAGTCTACGCGTACCAGGCGATCCGGCGTTCGGGGCTGTCGCACCCGAACACGCTGGCGCTCCACTGGACGGTGGGAAGTGCCCTGTTCTCGGCGCTCGGTGCCGGCCTTCTCGGCCTCGCGCACACCTGGCCCTCGGTCAACAGGTGGACACATGGAACGCTCATCACACCCATGCACGGACACTCCGCCTTCTTCGGCGCGTACGTCATGATCGTCCTGGCGGTGATCAGCTACGCGATGCCCGCCCTGCTCGGCCACCCGGAATCCGAGCGTGAATCGAAGATCGGGCTCTGGGCCTTCTGGCTTCAAGTCGGCGGCATGTTCGGCATGACGATGTCGTTTGCCGCAGCGGGAATAGGGCAAGTCTATCTGGAGCGCGTGCTCGGGTTCGGATATCTTGAAACGCAGGCCAAGATCCAGGTGCACTTCCTGATGCTGATTGCGACCGGGCTTCTGTTCACCGCGGGAGTGGTGCTGTTCCTGTGGGACTTCTTCTTCATGGCCGTCCGCCAGCATCACGGCGTGAACCTGGGCGGCGATACGGCGGTCACGCCCGCACGAGTGACCGCGTCGTGACTCCCGGCGCGCAGCGGCCGGTCGACGTGGCCGAGAATCGCCGCCACGACGGCCTCCGTTATCCCGGGCCGGACGCGCCGTTCTACCTGGTCACCGGTGACGAAGTCGGTGTCTTCGAAACGTGCCACGCTCGCGGGCTCCCCGTGATGCTCAAGGGTCCGACCGGCTGCGGCAAGACACGGTTCGTGGAACATATGGCGTGGCGACTGCGCCGGCCGCTGGTCACGGTCGCGTGCCACGATGATCTTTCCGCCAGCGACCTGACCGGCCGCTATCTTATTCGCGGGAACGAGACGGTGTGGCTCGACGGTCCGCTCACCCAGGCGGCACGCCACGGCGCCATCTGCTATCTCGACGAGATCGTCGAGGCGCGCCAGGACACGGTCGTCATCCTGCACCCATTGACTGACGATCGGCGGCTCCTTCCGCTGGAGAAGGCCGGCACCATCCTGGAGGCGGCGCCCGGGTTCCAGCTGGTCATTTCCTACAATCCCGGTTATCAGCACGGATTGAAGGATCTCAAACCCAGCACGAGGCAACGCTTCGTCGCGCTCGAGTTCGGGTTCCCGCCACCAGAAGTCGAAGCTGAGATCGTGCGCCACGAAGGAGGTGTCGACCGGCACCTGGCCGTTGCGCTCGTCAGGCTGACGTGCCGCCTCCGCGAGCTCGGCGACCGTGGCTTGGCCGAAGTTCCGAGCACGCGGCTCATCGTCTCGACGGCACGGCTCGCGGCGAGCGGCATCGGTATCCGCGCCGCCTGCGCCGCCGCCCTCCTGGGGCCGCTGACTGACGATCCCGATCTGCTGGCGGCCATGCACGATCTGTTGGCCGCAACGATGTAGCCCTGGTCGCGGACCTCCGCGTCGGGCCTTCACAGCAGCCGGAGTCCAGCGGTTGTGCAAGGGATGAATGTCCGTGGCCGAACCCGAAGAACTGATCATCGAAGGCGCGCACCTGGCGACGCGCGCCGTGCGCGGCGTGTGGCGCCGCTATGCTCCCCCGGCATCGATCGAGACTGTTCCGCTGTCCGAGGTGCGCCTGCGCCTCGAGCTCTTCGTGACGGCGCTGTTTCGCTACCCAATACAGATTACGGGATTCGAGCCCCCGTCCAAGGCGACGTGGCTCGCACGAATCGCACGTGGGTCCCCGTACGATACGCGCCGCGAGCCCTTCGTGTGCGGGACTGATGGTGACCGCATCTTCCTGCCGAAGGCGGTACCTCTCGCATGGGCCGGTCAGGACGGCGCCGCTCTCTATCGGCTCCTGGCGGTACACCAGGCGGCGCGCATCCGGCACTGCACCGTGAGCGTGGCGGCACGGGCCGCATCCGCGCTCGCCCGCGACTGGTTCCTGCTCGCCACGACGGCGACGGTGGATGGCTGGATCGCGCGCGAGGCGCCCGGGCTGCGGCCGGTGCTGACCGCGGCACGCGCCGACGCTTTGTCGAGGCGCCCACGCAGCAACAACATGGGAACGGGGGAGCACGCGCTGGAATCCGAAGTTCGCGCCCTCCTGGCCCAGCAGGCCACACCAGCGCTTTCAAGCCTTGGCGACGACGCATCCGGGGTCGCATGCCTGGCATGGGCAGAGAGAATGGCGGCCGAGGCTGACGCCGATCGCTACCGGGGCGTCGCTCCCATCTGGTATGGCGGGAAGCTCATCGCGGCCACTCGCCTCAGTGCCACGCCGGAAGGGCAGGGTTCCCCACCGCCCGACGAACCAGCGCGCCGGTTCCGGGTTGCCGAACTGCGGCGGCGTCCCAGGCCGCGTCTCGCGGCCGACGACGAAGACGACCTGGGGACGGGCGTGTGGGTGATCCGGGCGGACGAGCCACAGGAGAGTGTCGAGGATCCGTACGGCATGCAGCGGCCGGCAGATCGAGACGACAAGGCGGACACGGAAGGACTGGCGGATTCACTTTCCGAACTGCCGGAAGCGCGTGTCGTGAGAACACCTGGCCAACCCAGGGAAGTGCTGCGCAGCGACGAGCACCTTCCTCGCGCGCCGACGGACGCAGCGGCCCCGCTGGCACGACAGGGGATTTCGTATCCGGAGTGGGACTATCGCGCCGCCATGTACCGCGAACCTGGCGCAGTGGTGCACGAGCCCACCCCGCAGCTTGGCGATCCGGCCTGGGTGGCCAACGCGCTGTCTCGTTACGCTCGCCAGGTGCGGGAGGTGCGTACGAAATTCGAGCGGCTCAAGCCCAGACGCGAGCGGCTGACAGCCCAGCTCGATGGCGCGGACATCGACATCGACGCCTATGTCACGGCTGCATCCGACCTGCGCGCCGGCCGCGCCGTGGACGGACGGTTCTATGTCACGCTGCGGCCCGCTCGCCGTGAGCTTTCGGTGGCGCTGCTGGTCGACATCAGTGCCTCAACCGACGCCTGGGTGACTCCGGACCGGCGCATCATCGACGTTGCGAAGGAAGCCCTATTGGTCGTGTGCAGCGCGCTGGATGCGCTCGGCGATCAGTACGGCATCTTTGCGTTCTCAGGAGAGTCGGCCGGCGATGTGGCGGTCCTGGGCCTGAAGCGGTTTGAGGAACCCAACGGCGCCAGCGTCCGCCGCCGGATTGCCGGCCTCGACTACGACCGATACACGCGGCTTGGCGCCGCACTTCGTCACGTGACCGCCGCGCTCGGTCGCCTGCCGACCTCTCACCAGCTGCTGCTCGTCCTGTCTGACGGCAAGCCGAACGACGTTGACGCGTATGAGGGGCGCTACGGCGTCGAGGACACGCGCCAGGCGGTCGCGGAAGCCCGTCGTCAGGGGATCGTCGTCTTTTGTCTGACTATCGATCGGGAGGCGCCGCGGTATGCGGCGCGCGTCTTCGGCCGTCGCGGCTTTGCCGTCCTCCGCAAACCCGATCAGCTTCCAGTCGTTCTTACTGATGCGATTCGACGCCTGCTGAGGCTTTGAAACGATCGCTACGGGCCCGGCGGTGCTGGTGCCTCTCAGAACCCGCTCTTCTTGGCGGTGATGACACTGGCCGGGGTGATGGCGGTAGAACCCTCAGCCTGTGGTGTTGACGTTTCGTGAGCTTGTGAACGACCCTGTCCCGTCCGTCGTTCCGCGTGAGCATCGCCGTTCGCGTCGTGTTCAGAGCCGAGCCGGAGACGGCGCCCAGAACGCGTAGCGCAGAATCGGGATCACATTCACTGTGTCGACGATGGTGGCGATGAATAAAGACCATGCTGCAGCGCTGACGAATGGGATCGCATCGAAGGTGAGGCCGCCGGCCAGTGCGGGAACGCCGAACAGCCACAACACGAACACGAGCGCTTGATCCCGGCGCCAGGGCATCTCGTGCTGCGAGGGCAGAAGAAGCCCGAGATGCCATGCGGATCCAGCGCGACCGCGCCAAAGGCGACCGCGAGTGCGACGTGTGCCGCACCGAAATAGAGGACCGGGAGCAGGCGGGGCGGCAGCTGGCCGCGCGCCTTTGATGTCATGTGCGATCGACCAGACCGACCGGCGTTGCAGGTCTTGCCCTTACCCCGCTCGGTACGAGCGCCCGCATCCGACCAGCGGGACCACGAGTTCGGAGTGCGCGGGAGTCAGTCCTCATGGCGGAAGGCCGCTTCGTAGATCACCGGCATCGTCCCGGTGGGGAGTGCCCCCGGCTGCGGTCGGTTGTACTCACTAAAGGGAACGCTCGGATCGGGCACGAAGCCGACACCACCGAGTTCGGTGACGAGCTGCGCCTCGGTGAGAAAGCACTGCGGCTCGCCAGAGAACTGGGTGAACACAAACGGTTCGCCGGCCACGGGCTGCGTCTGCGGTGGCAACGTGTTCCGCGAGAAGGTGAACACGAACAGAGCCGCCCCAGGCTTGGCCACGCGGGCCGCCTCGCCGAGCGCCAGCCGGAACTGCGCGGCGGAACGTGCGAGGTTCCAGATGCCGTGGGCGATCACGAGGTCGAAGCTGCCGTCTCGCGCGGGAATGCTCTCCATCTGTGCCAGGGCGAGGTGCAGGCGGTCGTCGAGTCGATCCTCCCGCCTGCGCGCGGCAGCGGCGCAGAGCATGGGCCACGACAGATCGGTGCCGACGACCGTCCAGCCGAGGCGCGCGAGCGGGACGGCGTTGCGTCCGGCGCCGCAGCCGACATCGAGCGCGCGCGCCCATTGGGAGCGCTGCAGTTCCTCCTGCGCGAACCTCATCAGGACGGCGTTCGGAGGCGACTGCGCGAATCCCGCCACCGTGCTTGCATCGCTCCACGGCGAACCTGTGAGAGGGTCCATGCCCGAAACTTAGCATGCGCGGAACTGAGCGCGAGGGATGATGGATGGACACTAGTCCCCTGGAACCGTGATAGCTGGGACAAGTCCCGGAGCGCGGCGCCCGGCGGGCAAGGCGAGAGGAGTGAGCATATTGGGCAGATGTGAGCGACGAGCAACGCCGCCCGGCGGGATGCCCCGCCCGGGAGTTGTCCTAGAAATCACGGTTCCAGGGGACTAGCTCAACGTAGTCAAACACGGCCGCGCTGCTCTATGGTTCATGTTCAACAACGGACGTTCGATGGTCTTGAGAAGGAAAGCATGGCGACTCAATCTGAAATGCCCGCCGCCACACTCGTCGCGCCGCCGCGGTTGATCGGCTACCAGGAGGGCGCGGTCGTGAGCCGCGCGCTCCTCAAGCGCGCCGGCGGCACCATCACGCTGTTCGCCTTCGAGGAAGGCCAGTCGTTGAGCGAGCACACGGCGCCGTTCGACGCGGTCGCGCACGTCCTCGAAGGAGAAGCCGACATCACTATCGCCGGCACGGCGGTGACGGTGCCGGCGGGGGAGATGGTGTTGATGCCGGCCAACCAGCCGCACGCCGTAGTGGCGCGAACGCGGTTCAAGATGCTGTTGACGATGATCCGGTCGGTCTGACCCAATCGGGTCTCGCGCGACGCGCCCGGTTCGCCGCGGAACTGGCCAGGCTGGTGGTTGACCACGCGGCGGCGGTCACGAACCGGTCTACGGGGAGCTGCTGGTCGGCCTCCGCGGGGGGCGGGAGACGCTGCTCACCAGCTACGAGCGGACGGCCAGACTCCGGTCGCTGCCTCACAGCGAGATCGTGCCAGTTATCCGGGTACGCAAACTCCACGGCTCCACGGCCGCGGCATCGGGTGGCTCGATGCACACCCGCTTGCCTTGACGCTCGTCGCAGGCAGTCAGCTCTGGACGGCTGACGAACCGTTAGCTGCAATCGTCGGGGATTTGGGGATCGGCTACCGCGTCAAGTACTGAGGTTCAGGTGCCTCCGCCAGAGCGACGTAGATGGCGTCGTACGCCGTCATCTTCTCGTGCAGTTTCCATGCTCGCGTCAGAAGATCGCGATGTGCGTGACGATGGATCGAGGTCGATGAGAACCTTCATCGCCTGGCCGCAACCCGGCCCCGTCCGTTCGCCACGATGAAGAAGTCCTCAGGCAACGCGAGCTGTCGTGGGCACGTGGACTCAAAGACCTGGCTGTGACGGCTCGCGCTTGATCCACTTGTAGGCCGCAATCGAATTCTTCCAGAAATACTTCTCGGCGATCGCGCGCGGCTGGCTCATAAAGTAGTCGCGCACGACGCCGACCACCTCGTCGAGGGGCGCCACGCCATCGCTGTTGGGCCAGTCGCTCCCGAAGAGGATGCGATTCTCCCCGAACATCGCCACCAGCTGGTCGAGTCGATCCTTGTACGGCGCCAGCTCCATCGACACCTTGCCATCGACGCGATGAATCACCGCTGACAGCTTCACGTAGATCTGCGGACGCGCGTGGAGCTCGGCCAGGGCGGCGTCATAGCCTTGTCGCGTCTCCAGCGTCGGCTCCAGGCTCGGCAGATGATCGAGCACGACGCGAAGCTCCGGTAGCTTGTCGGTAATCTTCACGATCGCTTGGAGCAGATCGACACGCGGGTTGGCCGTATCCAGCACCAGATCCGCCTGAGCCAGCAACCGCAGGCCGTCGATGAACGCCGGGTTGTTCGCCTCCTTCGTGATGTCGCGTCCCCAGAGGTTGCCGTAGCGGATCCCTCGAAAGAGCCGATTCTTGTGATAGCGCTCCAGCATCTCGGCAAAGTCCGGCTTGCCGGGCTCGAGGTTGCCGACGACGCCGACGACAATCGTGTCGCGCTCGGCCACTTCGAGCACCCACAGGTTGTCCTCCACCCACGGACTCGCCTCGATCTTGACCGCACCCACGATGCCGAGCGGCGCGGCCAGCGCGCGGTAGCGGGGAGGTAGGGCCGGCTGCGGTGGTCCCGTTCCCGGAGCGCCCGAATAGGGCGCGCCTTGCGGACGCGTGGGATCAAAGAGATGGATGTGCGTGTCGATGATCGGAATCGCTGTTGCCGGAGCTTGCGTGGCCGTCGAATGGCTCGATAACGCGGCACCAGACAGGCGCGTCGTCCTGACGGCCGCGCCAGCCAGACCGGCCATGCCAGCCAGAAACTCGCGGCGTCCTGCATTGCCGGCTCGGTCCATGTCTCCCCCGTTCATCCGTCTCGAGCCTGACCGTCAACCTGGAAGCTCAGTCGTGATCGCGCCGCAGCGTGAGGGCCAGAGTGCCACTTCAGCGCAGCACGGCCTGAACTGTAGCATTCAACGGGAGGCTCCCCCCGACCGTCAGTCCCGACGCTCACGTGTTGCGTCCTCACGGTCTGCGCCGGGCCCTCGGTCGCCTTCATTCGCCGCCGTGACGCAGGCGGAGGTCAAAGACGTACCTCATCGTCCCTGCCGCGACGGACGATGGCGGCAGCGCTATGATCGGGTGGCTATCGCGCACCACCGGTGTGGCATCACAATGCAAGAAGCCATTCAGCGATGGTGATGGAGAGGCCCGTGTCCAAGCTTCGCGTAAACGCTTTTACCGTGTCGGCCGACGGGTTCGGCGCCGGGCCCGACCAGAGCCGGGACCAACCGCTCGGCCGCGGCGGCGAGCACCTGCACCAGTGGTTCGTTCCAACCCGTACCTTCCAGCGGAACGTCCTCGGGCGAGATGGCGGGACGACCGGCGTCGACAACGACTTGGCGGAACGGTCCTTCGAGAATCTCGGCGCCTGGATTATGGGGCGCAACATGTTCGGACCGGTGCGCGGACCCTGGCCGGATTACGAGTGGAAGGGCTGGTGGGGCGCCAATCCGCCGTACCATGTGCCGGTCTTCGTGCTGACCCACCATCCGCGTCCGCCGCTGGAAATGGAGGGCGGCACCGTCTTCCATTTCGTCACCGACGGGATCGAGGCAGCACTGGACCAAGCGCGGGCGGCCGCTGGAGCGAAGGATGTGCGAATCGGCGGCGGCGCGGCCACCATCCGCCAGTACGTGCAGGCCCGACTACTCGATGAGCTACATCTCGCCATCTCGCCGGTCCTGCTCGGCCAAGGCGAGCCCCTGTTCGAAGGCATCGACCTTCCCGCGCTCGGCTACCGCGTGAAGGAGCACGTCTCGACCGCGGCGGCACTGCACCTAGTCGTGGAGCGATAGCGCACGATACTAGTGCACGAGTTCGGTGCGCACATGGCAGGCGGTTGCACGAAAATCCAGCGGCGTCACGTACATAGGTGTGCGGTGATCGCTGGCCGTGGCATCGGCTCAGGAAAGAAGCGCGCCCGACTCGGGTCGACCCCGCATCAGAACGCCCACTCCACTCCGAGCAGCGGCGCGATGCGATCGGTCAGGCCGTTGTTGACGATGTTGAAGCGCAAGTTGAAGGCGACGAGCACTTTCGCCGCGACGTTCGCCTTGAATCCCACCGCACCGTCCGTTGACCAGTACGAACCGGTGGAAAACCGGATGTCTGGCAGCGACGCGCTGCCGGCGGCACCGCTCGCGTCGAGCGTATAGGTCGACAGCCGCGGCGAATTCAGCACGCGCTGGCCAAGGACGTCGACGATGATGCTGAACCGGTTGTTGAGGCTCAAATCGCCACCGGCGGCATAGGTGAAGAGATCCGGCAGCGGCGCTTTGACGTTCTCGTGGACGTCACCGGCCAGGACGCTGCGGCCGTTCCACTGATACGCGATGTTCACGTGCGGCGCGAACGCGCGGTAGGAGGCCGAGAACGCGGCGAAGGGCCTCACCCCGAGGGCACCGGCGCCGAGCAGGTTCTGCTCGTCTCCGGTCGGCAGCCGGACGTCCACGCCGGTCGCCAGCGCGCGCGTGCCCTCCCGCAGCAGCGTCGCCTTGCTGCGGATGAACAGATCGCCGATCCCGCTCTCCGATCCCTCGATGAAGTACTGGTGCGTGGAGCCATATCCGCCGATGGCGAGGTCGTCGCGGAAGTAGTGGACCTGCACGGCGCTTCCCGTTCCCAGCCGGAAGATCTGCGCGTTCGAGAGCAGCGACAGGTGCGTGCTGACCAAGGGTACCGCCAGCGACACGTCGACGCGGTCGGTGATGCCGTAGGTGAGCGCGCCGGCGAACTGATTCACGCTCGCCTGGATCGTATTCGCCGTCGAGACGACGTCAGTACGGCCACCGCCGGTCTCGAAGGCGTCGTGTCGGAACACCGCCGGAATGTCCGTGAGCGGCACGCCGTCGAGGTGATCGAAGGAGAAGAACTGTGAGGTGAAGCCGAAGGCGACACGCCCGCGGCCGATGGTCTCGGCGCGGTCCGAGAGGATCGGACCGAAGCTGCTCGTGGACCTGACGAACGTGCCCGTGCTGGAATCGAACTTGTACGTAAACCCGGAGGCTGGCGAGGGTAGCGGGATGCCCGCCAGCTGGCTCGTGAGCGCGATGTTGACCAGCCGGAAGTCCGACTGGAAGGCACTATTGAAGTGCGCCGCGTGCGTCATCCCATCGAGCTGCACGTCGTCGCTGTTCAGCACCAGGCCGTTCGGGCCGTAGACGTCCTCGAACAGGGTGGCCAGCGACTCAGGATGCGTTTGGGCGGCAGCCGAAACCACCGAGAGGAGACAGCAGAGGCACGACGCGGCAATCGTTCGCATGTGTCCATCCTTTGCAGAAGAAGTCGGCCCGCCTCCTACCGGACGGGCTCGAAGCGGATCCCCTCGATGACCCAGGCTGACCCCGTTCGCCGGATGTCCATGGTCGCGCGGGTGTCATTCCGCAGCCGCTGGCCGTCGGTCGTGACGACGAGGTAGCGGCGCAGGAAACTGACCGTCCCCGTGTTGCCCGAGACGGCAATCCGCGGCTCGAGCACGTCGACCGAGATCTGGCGGGCGTGATCGAACTCGCTCCGGAGCCTCGCTTCCGGCGTCCCCGAGAGATTCGGCCAGATCCGCCGCAGCGCACTCATGTCACGAGCCTCGAGCGCAGACTTGTAGCGTCCCAAGAGATCAGTGAGGTCCGATTCCGAAGTTGTGGATCGCGCGGGTGCTTCCGTGGGCGATGCGGCGGGTGCCGGCGGCGCTGCGGCAGGCGGCGGCAGCGGCGGTGGGGGAGGCGCCACGGGCGTGGTGACCGTCGGCGGCACGCTGGGTGACGACGACGATCCCGCCGGCGGCTGCGGAAGGGGAGCCGTGTCCTGCGGCCGGGTTGCTTCGGTGGGCGCCGGCGCGGGCGGCTGCGGCGCCGGGGCAGGATCCGGACGGGCCTGCGCTTCGTGGGCGGCGGACTCGTTCTGGGCGGCGACCTCGGCGCTGCGATAGAGGCCGCTGGCCTCGTAGAACTTCACCGTCGCATCGCCCGGCCGCGCCCCTCGATACCGCTGCTCGGCGTCGCGTTCGGCGGCGACGGCCGCGGCGTACGCCCTGGGCGACAGCCGCGGCGCGCCGGCCGATCGCGCGGCGGCTTTGGCTCGCGCGACCTGCGCCCTGGCTTCCTCAGCGCCGCGACCGTGCGAGCCAGCGGACCCCGCTTCCATGATTCGCTTCGCGTCCACGTTCCCGGGGGCGACGCCCAGGACCGCACCAGCGGCGCGCGAGGCGTCCTCGAACTGGCCCTGGTCCAGGAGCGCCTGGGCCCTCTTGACCCCGTCGCTGACGGCGGCCGCCGCAGCCCGGGACCGCTGCAGAAGCTGTTGCGCCGCGGTGTGGCCTGGATCGCGGGCCAGGACGGCGCGCGCGTCCTGCTCGGCCGCGCTGTAATCCTCGGCGGCGAAGGCGCTCAGCGCTTTCTGCATCAGATCCGTGATCGGCGGTTCGGTTGCGACGATCGGCGGCGCCGGCGTGACCGCGGCTGGAGGTCGCGGCCGGCCGACGGTCATCCACAGGATTGCCGCGGCCATCATGAGCACGATCACCGCTCCGCCTCCCAGGAGACGTGGCGACGAGATGATGACGGGAGCCGCGCTGCCGGAGGCGGGTGGCTGAGAGCCGCCCTCCTCGACGGCGACCGCCACCGGCGACGCTGGCGTGCCCGACGTGGGGGTCTGCGACGCCAGCCGCGCGTCTGAGGTGGCCCGCCGTATCACCGCTGGCGAGTCCATCGCCGTCAGCGCGAACCGGTACGCGGACAGATCGCGAAGCATGTCGCCGATCTGCTGATACCGCTCGTCGCGCGGTTTGGCCAAGGCCTTCTCGATGATCCGAACGACGTCGAGCGGCAGCGAGGAGTCGATCTCCAGCAGCGGCTGCGGCGGCAGTTCCAGAATCTTGTACATCGTCGCGGCGAACGACTCGCCGACGAATGCGCGGTGCCCGGAGAAGAGCTCATACAGAACCACAGCCGTCGAGAAGATGTCGGCGCGATGGTCCACCCGCTCGCCGCGAACCTGCTCGGGGGACATGTAGTTGATGGTCCCCATCATGACGTTGCTGCGCGTCAACTCCGAGGTGACGAGCCGCGCCAGCCCGAAGTCCACCAGCTTCACCGTCCCGGTGTCCGCGATGAAGATGTTCCCCGGCTTGATGTCGCGGTGAATGACGCCGTGCGCGTGGGCGTACGTCGAGTCCTTCGCAAATCTCGCAGGCGACGTCCAGCTTGCGGCGGAGGCTCATTCGCGTCGGGTCGGCCATCCGCGCCGCGAGGTCCTGGCCGGTGAGGTACTCCATGGCCAGATACGGCTGTCCCTCGTGCTCGCCGAGGTCGTGGATCGTGACAATGTTCTTGTGCGACAGCTGCCCGGCGGCGCGGGCTTCGCGAAAGAACCGCTCGCGGCGTTCCTCGTCGGCGTCAATCGGAGTGGAGATGACCTTGATCGCGACGATCCGCTGCAGCAGGGGATCCTGGGCGCGGTACACCACGCCCATGCCACCCTGGCCGAGCTTTTCGAGGAGGACATAGCGGCCGATCGTCGGCATAGGACGGCAGGCCCGGATTCGTCAGGTACGCCGCGCGGCGGCTGGCAGTTCTATCGAAAGGCGGATGATAACAGTGGCGTCGCGCAGTCCACAAGTGACCGGCTCCGCCTGAGAGGGACCGACGGCTGCTTCTGGCCTGCGCTCGGGCGTCACCTGCGAGCCAGCCACGCGGTCACTGCAGCGACGATCAGCAGCACGAAGGCAATGCCGGAGATCCAGTCGTCCCGCTTGCGAATCGCGTCGGTCCACAGCCGGTGCTGGTTCGCGGCGGTGAACGCCTGCGCGAAGGCCGGGTGGCGGATGGCATAGAACCGGCGGCGGCCGAATGGAAAGCCGACGTTGTCGCTGAAATCACAGGCTCGGGTGATCTCGGTCGGGGGAGGCACGCGCAAGAAGCGGGCGTCACTCGCGGTCAGGGCCACGCCAAGCCCGACCAGCGCTACGATGCCAACCAGGGCGTACAGCCGGGCGCCGGCACTGATGCCTTCGCCACCCTGAATGAAGATCGTCCACAGGATCGCCGCGACCGCGATGGCGCCGATGAACGAGAGCAGGGCGGGCGTGCGGAAGAAGCTTCCGATCAGCGATGGCACGGGCTTGACCAGCGCGCGGTGACGAGCTGCACACGATTGGCAGAACGGAATTCGCATCCGGACGATGTAACGGTAAGGGCCGCTGTGCCGGCCACGACGGCCGAACGTCTTCGCCACGTTGATGTGGGTCGCCGCAGGGGCGCCGCAGGCAGGACACAAGGCCGGCCACGTCACGCGCCGGTGCGATCCAATCAAGGGAATGACCTGGCTCGCGGGCAGGTCACGATGGTCGTCGAGGAATCGTTGGCGAGCGCGGTTCAGCGCCATCTCGTCTCCAGGCCGATACCGGGACCCAGAACGTGGACCGGCTGAGAGGGACCTCGGCGGACGCATTATAGGACCGTGCACGCGAGCAGCGGATCGGCTCGATGCGCGGCTGCCTACAACGGATCTCGCGTCGCTAGCGCATCGTCGCCGACGTCGTTGGTCTCCTGCCAGTCGCCGCCGCCGAGCACCGAGCCACTCCAACCCTGCGCCAACATCCGCGAGAGATAGGTGACCGCATCGTCGCCCGCAAGGCGGTGGATGACGTCGACACCGGCGCTGACAACCGGTCAGCGAAAAAAGGAGGCCAGTGCGCCTATCGGCAGATGAAACTATCGGCAGTTGCAGCGCTGCCCACACCTTTATAGCGGGCCGTCTGCGGGTACGGGCAAAGAGGCCTCGTCCCGGTGACGTTCTCGCCGACGATCTTGGAAGCGACGATCGGCCCCGGGGCGATGCCTTGCTCGACCCACCGTTCGAGCGCGGCGCTGACGTTATGTTCCGGGTCGCCGGCTGCGCCGGGTGCCTGCTGGCCGAACACCGTCGCACCGCTGCCGCCCCCGCAGTGCTGCATTCCGGGCACCATGTACAGGCGGATGAAGCTGGCGGCGTCTGCCGACCCCATCGTCGCGGCGACCGCGTTGTAGTAGTCGATCGTATGCTGCGCGGGAATGGCGGCGTCACTCCAGCCGTGATAGAGGATCAGCTTGCCGCCCCGGGCGCGGAAGCCGCGTAAATCGGTGCTGTCCGCATCGAGGTCGCGCCCCACCTCGTCAACCGCCGCCTTCCAGTCGCGATCGAGATTGAAGGTCCGGAAGTCCCAATTGGGATTCGCGAAGACCATGTAGGTGAAAAACTGCGTGCCGAAGCCGTGCATCGCGCCTTTCGTCGGGGACGGACCGGAAATCCAGTTGGCCCAGCCACCCGCTTCAGCTTCGCCACCCGGCGAGTAGCCGGGCATGATTGTTTGCCCGGTGGATGTCCGCGTCACGTGGTAGATCTTTTCGAGCGCCGTCAATTGCGGCGCCGTCAAGCAGGAGTCGTTCTCGCGCCCTTTGCACAGCAGTACGGCCGGATCGAAGCGGCACGCTGCCGGATTCTCAATCACGCCGTCTTTCACTTCGTCGTTGGCGTCGCATGCCGCCAGTGCTGCCGAGGAGATAGCCGGCAGCTTCGACGCGGGAAAGTAGCTGGCCGCATCGGCGAGCGTCGCTTGAGAATTGACGACCGCCATGCTCATCAGGCGTGTCCAATCGTTCGCTGGCGCACCGGCGATGATGCCGTCGTAGTCCTCCGGAAACCGTTGCGCCTCCATGAGCGCCTGGCGTCCGCCGTTCGAGCAGGAATTGAAGTACGCACGCTTCGCGGCGGCGCCGTAGAAGGTCGCGGCGATCGCCTTACCGGCCATCGCCGTCTCGTGGATCGCCCGGTGGCCGAAGTCCTTGGTTCTTTCCGGGTGGTTGAGCGCCCAGGATGCGTCGATGCCTGGACCGGCTTTGTGCCCCGTGTCTGTCGCCGCGGCGGCGTAGCCTCGGGCGACCGCCGCAGCCATCGACCCGTAGGAAATGGACCCCGCGAAACCACCGTTCCCGATACCCAGAAACTTCCCATTCCAGCCCTCGGCCGGCATCCAGACCTCGCTGTTGATCATGGAGTCGGCCGACGGCGTCAGCGTCAGCGCTACCCGGCAAAAAGGCACCGCCACGTTCAGAGCCGCGCCCTCTGCTGGTTTGAAAGAGCCAGCCGGCACGGACTCGGCGACCGTCACACTCGTGTGGTCCAGCGTTGCTGCACCCAGAGTCGCACAAGTCGTGAGCGTAATTATGCCGCGCGCGGAAAACGAAGCCGTTGCCGCGGCGAGGGCTCCAGCGACGGCGAGTCGACGGTAGATCATGGCGAGAGTATAGAGCCGCGATAGGCCGGCGGGATCGATTGTGCGATGCACCCGGAGTGCTAAACACGATGGCCCCCGCCGTAAACGACAGGCCGGTCGTCACGCCGGCTGAACCGCAGTTCGCCCGACGTTCGAGGTGGCGTCCGGCGACGCCGCTCTCAACTGTCCGGCATCCGACTCGATGTAAATCGGCGCGTCCGGCAAGCCCACGCTGTAGCGCAAGCCGGCATTCTCGAGCAGCGGCACACTCGCTTCGAGCGCTTGGTCGACGACCGAGGCCAGATCGATGTGCCAGGTGAGAGGAGCGAGCTCAGCGGTGTTAGACTGCGCGGCGATCGCCTGCGCGTCCGAATCCGAGCCTGACTCCGGCGGCGAGCCACGTCCGGGATCCAGTGGAGTCGACCATAGTGGGGGGCGACGGCGCGGGCTGCAAGGAGCCGGTTGCCATGAATCGACGAGCATTTCTCGGAACCGTCACGGCGTCGCTGGCGCTCGCACGAACCGGAACGGCGGGCCAGGACCAGCCCCCCAAGCCGCCTGCACCCAAGGGGCGCCTGAAGCAGGGCGTGACGCGCGGCGTCTTCGGACGCGGCGTGGCGCTCGAGGACTGCTTGCGGCAGGCGGCGAGCGTCGGCATCCAGGGATTCGATCTGGTCACGCCGGCGGACTGGCCGGTGGTGAAGAAATACGGGCTCGTCCCGTCGATGGCCAGCGGAGGCGGTGGCTCGATCCCGACCGCGCTGAACCGCACCGAGAACCACGCCAAGATCGAGGCCTCGATGCGCGAGATGATCGATCAGGCTGCCGCGGCCGGTGTGCCGAATCTCATCACGTTCTCCGGAAACCGCGGCGGCATGGCCGAGGCCGAAGGTGCCGACAACTGCGTGGCCTTCCTCAATCGCGTGAAGGCCCAGGCCGAGGACAAGGGCGTCACGATCTGCATGGAGTATCTGAACAGCAAGGTGAACCACAAGGACTACATGTTCGACCACCTCGCGTGGGGGGTGGACGTGATGAAGCGGGTGAACTCACCGCGCGTCAAGATCCTGTTCGACATCTACCATGCCCAGATCATGGACGGCGACATCGTCCGGAATATCCGCGACAACTTCCAGTGGATCGGGCACTTCCACACCGGCGGCAATCCAGGGCGCCACGAAATCGACGACACCCAGGAGCTGAACTATCGGTTCGTGATGCAGGCGATCGCTGACCTCGGCTTCACGGGTTTCGTGAGCCACGAGTACTCGCCGGCCGAAGGACACGATCCGATGGACAGTCTCAAGAAGGCCATGGATATCTGCACCGTGTAGAACAGCGGGTTCGTGTGGCACGAAAGCAAACCGTACACGTGCTGGGCCGTCAAGCCCGGAGAATAACGCAACTGCGCTCCCGGCACCGCCGTGGGGTGCTGGATGATACCGGCATCCAGCCTGTGTGCCGCGCACTCCGATAGACGGGTGATCGAGGTCCGACCGCCGGCGTGCCGGAAGGCACATCGGCGGCGTTCACGCTCCTCAACCTGAATATATTCGGGAGACGGCAGGCGTCGTCATCGACCGCGCAGCTTGAAGCGTTGAATCTTTCCGGTGGCGGTGGTCGGCAGCGCGTCGACGAACTCGATCCAGCGCGGACGCTTGTACTCGGCCAGGCGGGTGCGGGCAAACTGCTGCAGCTCCAGCGCCAGCTCGGCGTCCGGTGTCACGCCGGCACGAGCCACGACGTGAGCCATCGGCTTGATCGAGGCCATCGCGATCCTCGCGTCCCGTCACACCGCACGCCTCGACCGCCGGGTGCTCGAGCAGCGCGTGCTCGACTTCGGTGGGACTGACCCATACGCCTCCGACCTTGAGCATGTCGTCCGATCGGCCGGCAAACCAGAAGAAGCCGTCGTCGTCCTGCCGGTACTTGTCGCCGGTCCGGATCCAATGTCCTGAAATCGTGTTCTTCGTCTGCTCGTGCCGGTTCCAGTAGAAGGCACACGTCGAATCGCCCTTGACCAGCAGATCGCCGATTTCGCCCGCGGGCACGGGACGGTCGTCCTCATCGACGATCCGCGCCTCGTAGCCGGAGACGACGACGCCCACTCGACCCGGGCCGAACGCCGCCAGGCCGGTTGGAGATGAAGATGTGCAGGACTTCGGTCGAGCCGATGCCGTCGAGAATCTCGATCCCAAAGCGATGGCGAAACCGCTCGAACAAGGCCGGGGGCAGCGCCTCGCCGGCGGACACGGCACAGCGGATGCTGGACAGATCGAATTCACGACCAGGTGCCTCGTGCGCCAGCAGCATCGCGTAGTGCGTCGGCACCGAGAAGAACAGCGTCGGCCGATAACGCTCGATGATGTCGTACACGGCGAGCGTCGTCGCTGAGCCCTGGCCACAGGATGGTCGTCGCGCCGACGGCCAGCGGAAAGTACATCGCGTTGCCGAGGCCATACGCGAAAAACAGCTTCGCCACGCTGAAGCAGCGGTCGCTCGCCTGGATGTCGAGCACCGTCCGCGCGTAGGTCTCGGCACACACCGGCCATGTCGTGTTGCAGATGGACGCAGGCCTTCGGCAATCCGGTGCTGCCCGAGGAATACAACCAGAAGCACGGGGCGTCCCGGTGCGTCGGCTCGGCCGCCAGTCGTGGCGACGCGAGGCCGGCGAGCGTTTCGAGCCGGGGCCCCGGGGCTTCGCCATCGGCGCCGGCGACCAGGACGTGGCGGACGGTCGGCGCGCGGCGGAGCGGTCTCGACGATCTGTTGATAGAGCGGACCGCTGACAATGACGGCGCGGGCGCCCGAGTCCTGCAGGACGTGCTCGTAGTCGGCGGTCGTCCAGCGCGTATTCAGCGGCACCGGCACGGCGCCAATCTTGATTGCGCCAAAGAACGCGTAGACGAACTCAGGACACGTCCAGCATCAGCAGCAGCACGCGCTGCTCGGCGTCGACGCCCAGGTCCTTCGAGCACCGTCCCGACGCGGTTGACCTCTTCGTGCAGCTGCTGATACGTGATGCGGCGATCGCCGCACTCGATCGCCACCGCGGCGCCACGACCTTCGTCGAGGTGGCGGTCGATGAAGTAACTGGCGGCGTTGAACGTCTCTGCGGCCATGCTCAAGGCGGCGGTCCGCGCGCCGCCGAATTCCGCCACGGCGGCAGGTGTCAGGCGGATCTCTTCGAACGGATAATCGCCCTGCATCTGGATCAGCCCCGTGCTCGACGAGCCACCGAAGCAGGTCGTAGAAGTGTCCGACGTCAAGCCCACAGGCCTCCAGGACTTCCGGCGGCGTCGCCACGCCGGGCGGCTTCGGATGAATCGGTCCGCGCCGGGCTTGCCGGGCGATCAGCGCGAGCAGCTTGGGCGCGTCCGGTGGCGCGTCAGCCATGATGTCGTGGACAGAACGCTCATCCATCGCTCGCCCCTCCGAATCAATTGAAGCGGACGTATTCGAAGTCGATTGGCTGATTGTTGATGCCGCGCACCGGCGGAGCGATCCAGCCGGCAAACCGGCCAGCCTCCACCACCCGTCCCATCAAGGAACTCACGAACTCGTGGTCGGCATCGGTGGGCAGCCAGCGCGATGCTTCCCGCTCCCACGCCTCGGCCGTGAGCAATCTGGCCGTCGGGGCTCACGTGACGACCCGCGAAGGCGCCGATCTTGCGATGGAAGCCGACGTGCGGCAGGACCAACCGGCGGTCGAGGCCAAACTTCTCTGGAATGCGGTTCCACCTGGCCATGGCGGCCTCGATTTCGCCCCGTGTAGTCGTCGCGCAGCCGGGCATTGAGGGCGGTCAGGGCAGGCACACGCCGGATCACGATCTGATCGCCGTCGATCTGCGGCACCGCGTACTCCGTCTGCGACAACTCGTGATCGTCGCCGACCTTCGCTTCCTCGTAGCGGCCCTTGAGCCCGCCGGTATAGGAGCTGCCGGCGTTCGACGAGATCTCCCCGCCGAACAGATCGAGCGTGACGCTGTAATGGAAGTTGACGAATCGCTGCAGGGTGTCGAAATCGATGACGCCGTGCCGGCGCACCGCGTCCGGGTCGGCATCCGTCAGCCGGTTCGTCGCGCATCGCCTCGCAGGTCCGCTGAATCACTCGCGCGATGCCGGACTCGCCGACGAACATGTGATGGGCCTCTTCCGTCAGCATGAATCGGGTGGTGCGGGCCAGCGGATCGAAAGCCGATTCGGCCAACGCCGACAGCTGGAACTTGCCGTCGCGGTCGGTGAAGAACGCGAACATGAAGAAGGCCAGCCAGTGGCTGGTCTGCTCGTTGAACGCCGTCAGGATGCGCGGGTTGTTGACGTCTCCCGACCGGCGCTGGAGGAGCGCCTCACCCTCCTCCCGCCCCTCGCGCCCGAAGAAACGATGGAGCAGGTACACCATCGCCCACAGGTGCCGCCCTTCCTCGACATTGACCTGAAAGAGATTTCTGAGGTCGTAGAGCGACGGGCAGGTGGCGCCAAGCAATCGTTGCTGCTCGACTGACGCCGGCTCCGTGTCTCCCTGCGTGACGATGAGGCGCTGCAGTTGGGAACGGTATTCACCGGGCACTTCCTGCCAGACCGGCTCGCCCTTGTGCGCGCCGAAATGGATCCGCCGATCCTCGTCGCGAGGCACGAGGAAGATGCCCCAGCGGTAGTCCGGCATCCTGACGTAATCGAAATTGGCCCAGCCATCACGGTCGACGCTGACGGCGGTCCGCAAGTAGACCTGGAGGCTCGAGCTGTTGGACGGCCCCGCTTCCTGCCACCAGTTCAGGAAGGCCGGTTGCCAGCGCTCGAGCGCGCGCTGCAGCGTGCGATCGCTGGCGAGGTCGACGTTATTGGGAATCCGGTCCGCGTAGTTGATGACATTGTCGTCTGCCATGGCTCACACGCGCTCCTGATCGAACTGGACTCGCTGCCCGCTGCCATAGACCTTCAAGGCGCCGGACGGCCCGACCGCGTTGGGCCGCATGAAGATCCAGTTCTGCCACGCGGAGAGGCGGCCGAAGATGCGCGAGGCCATGCGTTTCATGCGGGCCAAACCGCAGGTTTGCCTCCAGGCCGGTCAGCGCGTCGGGCGATAACGCCAGGCGCGCTTCGATGGCAATCCGCAGCTCGTCGTCCCAGTCGATGTCGTCCGGCGCCGACGTCACCAGTCCAAGCCGCTCCGCCTCCCGGGCATCGAGCGGTGTGCCAAGCCGCGCATGCAGTGCCGCGACGGCCGTCGCGTCCTGATGGAAGCGGGACTCGAGTCGCGGTGAGGCCATTGACGGCCGGCAGGCTTCCGAAACTGATTTCGGACAGGGTCAGCCGGGCGCCGCTGTCAGCCAGCATGTACACGCGATCGGCGGCCAGCGCCAGTTCGAGGAGGCTGCCGGCAAAGCAGGAGTCCGGCCCGACGATGGCGTAGATCGACCGCGAGGACACCTCGAGCCGGGCGAAGGTCCGCCGCAGCATGCCCAGCGACCTCGCGAACGAACCAGTGCTCCCGATGCGCCAGGAGCGCCGCATCGCTGGCCAGCACGGCTAACGGATCGCCGCGCGTTGTCACGATCCAGAGTCCGACACTCGTGTGATTCGTGCGCAGCATCAGAATCGCATCGTCCAACTCGCGGGCCATCTCGAGTGGCCACCAGCGCGCGCCGGCGGCGACGATGTCGGCGAGCGGTGTCGGCGACGGATTGCTCTGGTGCAGATACCGTGAGGGTGGCGACCCCCTTCCGCGCGTCGATCGTGACATCGACATACTCGTAGTGATATCCGGCTTCGTCGTCGGTTCGCGCCAGCGGCGACAGCACGATCCCTCGCTCACCGGGCGGCCGGTCGCTTCCGGCCGCGCAGGCCCGCGCCCGGTCCGCGACGTACGCGTCGAAGGCGTCCGGCTTGACGACGGCGTCGACGAGCCCCCAGTCCTTGGCGCGCGAGCCTTTCGCGCCATCGGGGGAGGTGCAGAAGACATCAGCCAGGTCGCGCCGCACGCGCCGCTTGTCGGTCACACGCGTCAAGCCGCCGGTGCCCGGCAGGACGCCGAGCAGAGGCACCTCCGGCAGGCTCACCGCTGACGATCGATCGTCGACAAGGACGATCTCGTCGCAGGCCAGTGCCAGCTCGTATCCGCCCCCAGCTGCCGCGCCTTTGCACGCCGCAATGAACTTCAGGCCGGAAAAGCGGCTCGCGTCTTCGATGCTGTTGCGGGTCTCATTCGTGAACTTGCAGAAGTTCACCTTCCAGGCGTGGCTGGAACTGCCCAGCATGTAGATGTTGGCGCCGGAACAGAACACGCGCGCTTTCGCCGTCCCGATGACGATCGCACGCACTTCCGGATGCTCGAAGCGGATCCGCTCAACGGCGTCGTGCAGCTCGATGTCGACGCCGAGGTCGTACGAGTTGAGCTTCAACGTGTAGCCTGGACGGATCCCGCCACCTTCCTGGACATCCATCAGGAGCGTCGCGACCGGGCCGTCGAACAGGAGCCGCCAGTGGCGGTAGCGCTCCGGTTCGGTCCGGTAATCGATCGACGGCAGGGCGCGGTCAGCCTGGTCCATGATCACTGCTCGTTTTCCATCGAGACCGCCAGCGCCTGCGCAATCTGATGGAGCATGATGAGCGACAAGTTGCCGCCGCTGCCGTCGACTTGCGCGAGGTTG
Source organism: uncultured Acidobacteriota bacterium (assembly GCA_963816725.1). Lineage (GTDB taxonomy): Bacteria > Acidobacteriota > Vicinamibacteria > Vicinamibacterales > 2-12-FULL-66-21 > CAVSUB01. Next base: position 106,086 of record CAWFMC010000008.1, read on the forward strand.
CGCTCGGACACTCGCGACTGTGCCGCCAGCACGCGTCGCGGCATCCCGCGTCGCGCGCGCAGCTGACGCGCCCGGTCGCCGACCCGCTTGAGCAGGACCTCGCGTTCTTGATCACCCGGCGGCTTGCGGGGCCTTGTTGGCGGTTGGCGCTGTCGAACGGCGGCCATCGCAGTCGTAGCATACGATGACGCCGTTCCGGTAGCAGAGACGCCGCGCCGAGTGCGCGAGCGCCATCGCACTTTTTGCCGACAGTCGTCTGTGGCCGCCGAAAGTCAGCTATTTGGGCGCCAAAATCCCTCGCCACGACACGTAGACGGCTCTGATATTCGCGCCGACGCGTGCCGCCTGCGCGGCGAAGGAGACGTATGCGAGTGCCTCTTGGACTTGGCTCGGGGAATCCGCCGGGTAGTTTAACCTCAGCTGTTAGGCATCCAGATTGCTGTGCGCGCGCGACGGTCCGCGCTGTGCCGGAACCAGGGAGCACACTCCTCGTGGGCAGCGGCCTGGCCGCTCTCGTCGGCCGGTCGCGCCGCCGCCGGCGCGGCTGACGCGGACGCAAAAACCCACAGCCACCGAACGCCTTGGCGCGGCGGAGAACCGCGTCTCATGTGCGCGACAACGCGAAAGAGATATCGTCCTACTCGGTTGCGGGAAGCGACAGGCCCGCCAGCGACGTCTGGTGCGGGGCCGCTGAGACGTCCGCTCTGACGCCTCACATCAGCCATTTACCTGTTGCTGCGCTCAGGAGAACGCCGCGGACTCCTCGGCCGTCTCACGCGCCGGTGTCAAAGCAATCCTGCGGCCCACAACAGCAGGCGCAGGCACAGGGCGATGGGGGTTCCGATGGCCACGATCACGAGGGGGATGCACACGGCGAGCGCCATCCCTCCAATCAGGTCGCCGGCGACTACGGCGGCACGCGGCAGCGGGCCCGGGAGGGAGAGCCGCCGGGTCTCCTTGAACCTGGCCGTCGGCGGGCCGTCCAAGCGGCCCGTAGCAGTCGTCATGGTCTGCCGCCCGGCCCTTCGACTGACGCATTACGGGACGTCGCATTGTGAGGACTGTCCGTACCCCGCAAGCCTACACGTTCGCGATCACCAGCCCATTGGGCGTAGCCGGCCACCGCCGCCAAACGGCTGGCATCCCAGTGCTGCCCGCACCTGACGCATCGCCACTCGCCGCCGGCATCGATCGCGCTGTGCGTGACCCGCGCGGACGTGTGACACATGGGACACATCGGATATCCGACAATGTTTTGCTTGTCGTCTTGCAACACAGCTGTCGGAACTCCGCCGGGCGGCGCGATACTTCCGGGGCTGACGGGACGCGTACCTGTTCATGCCAAACACTCCTGATTTGCCGGCCCATACAGTGACACGCCGCGGAGCGTCTGTCTGTTCCGCAATGCACACGGCCTGCGCAGACGAGCATCCGCCGCCCGCGCAACGCCTAGCAGCCCGTGGTGCAAGTCCCGCTGCATTCGCCGAGTGCTGCATCCCGTCCGGCGGCGTTGCGGCTCGTTCAAATACAGCCGGTATTCTCGCTCGCCGCGCCTTGCCGGCCGGGCGCATCACTCGTCTCGGTGCGACGCGGGACTTGCACCACGGGCTGCTAGGCGTTCGCGTGAAGCGTCCAGACACAACAACTCAGGTGACGAGCCCCAGCGTCGGAGGGAGTAGAACGTCGCTCCTCCAACCCGACTTCAGGGAACCCGGACTCCCGACGAGCCAGCACTCAGTGGTTGCAGGCGTGTTGATGTGGCAGCGCCTTGTGCGCAACCGCGCAGCGATCGGGGCCGACGCTGAGTGGAGGAAGGATCACGTTACCCACACGAGTCAATTGCGCACGTCATACACGCGGACTGCCGACTTCTGCGTCCCGCGGGCCGGCACCGCGACGTATAAGCGTCCCTGCTCCTGCACGTAGAGTGAGGTCCGGGCGCCGGACGCAGAGGGTAGACGCGACATTCGGGTGAGGTGATCGGGATCGTCCTGGTGCAGAACGTCGACGGAGCCGTCTCCTCCGGTCACGTAGAGCCGCTGGCGCTCGGTGTCGTAGAAGAGGTCATCGGTATCGCCGACCGTATCGAGTGAGCCGACCCGCTTCCCGGTGTTCGTGTCGTAAATCAAAACCACAGCCGGTCGTCGGCAGCCGAGATACAGGCGGTGGTGCGTGGCATCGAGGGCCATCGGATAGTTCGCCGCCGCATCGCTCACCGGCCACGTCCCAATCATCGACATCGACGTGCGATCGAGGACCGCCACCTGCCGGGCATCGGGAACGTTCACGAAGATGCGGGATCCGGACGGCTCGAGCTGGAACGACTCCGGATGTCCGGCCAGCTTGACCTCGCCCATCCGCTTACCGTCGAGTGCGACCCTGGCGATCGCGCCACTGCCATATCCGACGAAGAGCTGCTTGGCTGAGGCGTCGTAGCGCACGTTGTCTGCATCGCTGCCGAGCGCCACTCGCGCGACGACGTGATAGTCCGTCGCATCGAGGAGCACGAGATCCCCGCTGCCACCGTTGGCCACGGCAACGAGCCCAGGGCTTGGGACGAAGGCAATGCCCTGTGGTTCATGGAACCCGTCCAGCCGGCGCAGCCACGCGCCAGCCCGCGTGTCCACGACTTCGACGGAATCGTTCCCCAGGGCGGCGACGAACAGCCGCCCGCCAGCAACGTCCACGGCCAGGTGATCGATGCGCCCTTTGACGCCGGGCAGCGCGATCACCGGGCCGGGAGCAAGCCCACCTTGCAGGAGTCCGTCTACGGCACCGACAGCGACGAGCAGCAGGACGAGCACACGGTGCATGGAGTCTCCGAGCAGCGACAGGCGAGAGGCGCGCGATGCTACTGCTTCTCGTACACCGCGACGTTGTTCACCTGCTGCCCCGCCGCATTCGTGCCAGTGGTCGTCACCGTCCTGGTCTTGCCGTCAGCCGACACGACCGACCTCTGCGTCAGGGTGACTTTACCGGCCTTTTTCTGAATCGTTTGCACCGTGGTGGCGTCGATGCGCGTGCGCGCGATCGTATCCGCGTCGGGGTTGTTGCCAGTGACGGGAGCGTCCTTGCCGTCATAGGCCGCCGTGCTCTCCCAGTGTCTCGTCGTTCCATCAGCGAGCACCTGGTCGACGACGACCTTCGTGCCGTTTCCTGCGGCCTCGATCTTGGTGGTGGCGCTCTTCGGAACGGGCCCAGGGCTGTACTTTGATTTTGCAACATTCAGCGTCCAGGCGCCTATCTGTGAATCGCTTTGCGCGAGCGCAGAGCCGGCAAGAAAGAATGACAATCCCATGCACGCGACTAACCGGAAGAGGGAACGGATTGTGAGTCTCATATAGTCTCCTGTGAACGTGACCGCGAAAGGCGGCCTTACTGTAGCACCGCTGCCAAATTTCGGCCCCGACGCGCATTCATGCCGCGCGAACCGCAGCCATCCGATCGCAGCGACCATCCTGAAGCTGACTACGGCTGCGTCAGAAAGCGCCGCCATCATCTCAGGGTTGGGAGGTCCGGGCCTCCTGAGGGCCCGGCGCATCACGCTGCCTTCTCGCCCCGGTCTGACACCCGCTTGCGGCCGAGATGGCCGAAACCTGGTGTCGCGCGCGCCCCGTGGCAGGTTGATGGCGCGGCAGGGATAGAATCCCCTCAACGTGAAAAAAGAGCTCGCGACTCTCCTGTTGCTGGTCGTCTTGTGCGCCATCGTCACCGCGCTCAACCCGCGGTTCCTGTCGGCCTCGAACCTCCAGAACACGGCCCGCCTGATCGGCGCGTTCGGGATCTTCAGCCTCGGTCTCGGCCTGGTCATCATCACCGGCGGCATCGACCTGTCGGTCGGCTCGGCGTTCGCTCTCATGGGCGTGCTGCTCTCGATCATGTTGACGGCGTGGCACATTGCCTGGCCAATGGCCGTGCTCATCACCCTCGCGCTGGGCGCGCTGCTCGGCTGGCTGCACGGCCTGCTGATCACCCGCCTGGGGCTGCAGCCGTTCATCGTCACCTTGTGCGGGCTGCTCCTGTATCGCGGACTGGCCCGCTTCATCGCCGACGACGAGACGAAAGGGTTTGGTGACTCGGTCGGGTTCGAAACCTTGCAGCGGCTCGCGACCGGCAGCCTGTTTCACGTCCCGACCCCGTTCGTCCTGCTGGCCGTCATCTCGGTCGTGATGTGGGTGGTCCTGCACCGATCCGTATATGGGCGGCATCTCTTCGCCACCGGCCGCAACGAGACCGCCGCGCGGTACTCGGGGGTGAACACGCGGAGAGTCGTGGTGGGCGCCTATGTGATCCTCGGCGCCCTGACCGGGGTGTCGGCGATCGTCTTCGCGTTCTACACGAACTCGATCTCGCCGTCGTCTCACGGCAACTTTTTCGAGTTGTACGGCATTGCCGCGGCCGTGCTCGGCGGCTGCAGCCTGCGCGGCGGGGAGGGATCCGTCCTCGGCATCCTGCTCGGCACGACGCTGCTGCAGGTGTTGCAGAATCTCGTCAACCTGCTCGGGATTCCGAGCTCGCTCAATTTCGCGGTGATGGGCGGCGTCATCCTGATTGGCGTCGTCGGCGACCAGATTCTCCAACGCCGCGCGGTGCGGGTCCGCGCGAGCTAGCGTCGTCGCGCACGTCCCGGGTCGCACCCCTTTCGGGCACGCCCGTTCCCAGCCACGGAGAGTGAGAATACCGTGTGTATCGAGCGCATCGCCGCAGAGCGGGACTAGAGCCACACGTCGATAGCAATGCCCGCCAGGTACGACATCATGGCGAGGCGACTCTCGCCCCAGGCGGTCGATGACTCGAACAGCGCCGCCGAGCGGTGTCCGACCGGCCCAGAGTAGGATGACCAACGTGTCCGTGTTTCTCTCGCCGCGCGGCGAACATGAGGGAGAGTCGAATGTCGTTGAGGAGAACCGCCGTCCTGATTTGCGCCAGTGTGCTCGTCGTCACTGGTTGCTCGCGCCAGCAGTCGTCGACGAAGAGGCTCGCCTTCATCACCAATAACGCCGCGGATTTCTGGACCATCGCGCGGCGCGGTACGGAGAAGGCGGACGCCGCGCTGCCGGACGTGGTCGTCGAGTTCCGCCTTGGCGACGGTACCACGGCGGCGCAGAAGCGCATCGTGGACGATTTGCTCGCGAAAGGCGTGGACGGGATCGCGATCAGCCCGGTCGATCCGGCCAACCAGACGGCGATGCTGAACGACGCGGCGAAGCAGGCGCTCGTGTTCACGCACGACAGCGACGCGCCGGACAGCAAACGCGAGTGCTACGTCGGCACCGACAACGTGGCGGCCGGACGGCAGGCCGGGGACCTGATCAAGGAAGCGCTCCCGCAGGGCGGCAAGATCGCCATCTTCGTCGGCAAGCTGGACGCGCGCAACGCTCAGGAGCGCCTGCAGGGCATCAAAGAGGCGATCGCCGGATCGAACATCAGCATCATCGACGTCCGCACGGACGACACCGATCAGGTCCGGGCCAAAGCGAACGTGTCGGAGATGCTGGTCAGCCACCCGGACGTTACCGCGCTGGTGGGATTATGGAGCTATAACGGGCCGGCGATCCTGAACGCGGTGCGGGATGCGGGCAAGACGGGACAGGTGAAGATCATCGCCTTCGACGAAGACGACGAAACGCTGACCGGGGTCAAGTCGGGAGCGATCGTCGGCACGGTGGTGCAGCAACCGTACGAGTTCGGCTACCAGTCGATCACGCTGCTCGAGAAGGCATTGAAGGGAGATCGCTCCGGAATCCCGGCGAGCCACCAGTTGTTCATCCCGACGCGGGTGATTCGGCAGAACAGCGTCGACGAATTCCGCACGACACTGAATCAGCTGCGCGGCCGGTGACGAGCGCGCCGCTGCTCCAGCTCCGGGCGATTCAGAAGCGCTTTCCGGGTGTTCACGCGCTCCGCGGCGTCGACCTCGACGTCCGCGCCGGCGAGGTCGTCGCGCTGCTCGGCGAGAATGGCGCCGGCAAGTCGACGCTGATGAAGATCGTCGGCGGTATCGAGCAGCCGGACTCCGGCGAGGTGCTGATCGACGGGACGCCCACGATCATGCGCGACGTCCACCGCGCGACCGATCTCGGGATCGCCTTCATCCATCAGGAGCTGAACCCGCTCGACAACCTCGACGTCGCCGGCAACGTCCTGCTCGGCCGCGAACCGACGCAGTGGGGTGCGCTGCGGCTGATCGATCGCGTCAGGATGCGCGACACGGTACGAACCTACCTCGAGCGCATCGGACTCGACGTGTCGCCGGACACGCCGATGGCGACCCTGTCGATCGCCGCACAGCAGCTGGTCGAGATTGCCAAGGCGCTGTCGCTCGACGCGCGGCTGATCATCATGGACGAGCCGACGTCCAGTCTCACCCTCACCGAGACGAGCCGGCTGCACGACGTGGTCTCGTCCCTTCGCGACCGGGGTGTCGCGATCATCTACATCACCCACCGCCTCGGCGAAGTGCGGACCGTAGCCGATCGTGCCGTCGTCCTGCGCGACGGCGCCAACGCCGGGACACTCGCGCGCGACGAGCTGACCCACGACAGGATGATCGGCCTGATGGTCGGGCGCGACATCAATCTGGAATACGAGCCCGCCGGCGCACAAAGCGGCAGCGACTTCATCGTCGAGGAGCTGCGCACGCGGCGGTACCCGCAGCATGCCGTCTCGTTTGCCATCGGTCGCGGAGAGATCGTCGGCATGGCCGGTCTGATTGGCGCCGGGCGTTCCGAAATCGCCCGGGCGATATTCGGCATCGAGCCGCCGGTTGGCGGAACCGTGAGCCTGCATGGGCAGCGGCTGCGGATCGAACAGCCCGCGGCTGCCATTCGGCACGGGATCTTCCTTGTTCCCGAGGATCGCCGGCTCGCCGGCCTCGTCGTGGATTTCTCGATTCGCGAGAACGTCTCCCTCCCGGCCCTCCACAGATACTCGCGACACGGGCTCATCGCGGCGGCACAGGAGCGGCAGGCCGCGGCGGCCGTCTGCGATCAGCTGCAGGTCAGGGCGCCGTCCATTGACGTCAGGGTCGCGACCCTCAGCGGCGGCAACCAGCAGAAGGTGGTGCTGGCGAAGTGGCTCGCGCTCGGTCCGAAGGTGCTGGTGGTCGACGAACCGACGCGCGGCATCGACGTCGGAGCGAAGGCGGAGATCTACCGGCTGCTGCGCAGCCTGGCGCACGAAGGCGTCTCGATCTTGATGATCAGCAGCGACATGGAGGAAATCCTCCACGTCAGCCATCGCGTCGCCGTCATGCACGAAGGCCGCCTGACCGGGATCGTCGAACGGGTCGACTGCACCGAGCAGCGCATCATGGCGCTCGCCGTCGGTCAGCAGCCGTAGCGCTCAGCCGTGCTTCTCGTGCCACGCCCACGCGTGCCGGACGATCGTCTCGAGATCGGAGTAGCGGCACGTCCACTGCAGCACCTCGCGTGCCCGCCCGGGGGCAGCAACGAGCTCCGCGGGATCGCCGGCCCGGCGCGGCGCCTCGACGACGGGAACCGGACGGCCAGCCACACGCGACACGGTATCTACCACCTCCCGGACTGAGTGGCCCTGGCCGGTGCCGAGATTGATCGCCTGGCTCGCCGTTCCCGAGCCGAGGCGGTCGAGCGCGCGGAGATGGGCATCCGCCAGATCCGTGACGTGGATGTAGTCGCGGATCGCGGTTCCGTCGGCGGTTGGATAATCCGTGCCGAAGATCTTCACCGGGGGACGCTTGCCCTGTGCCGCGCCGATGACGAGCGGGATCAGATGCGTCTCGGGATCGTGCTCCTCGCCGATCTCGGTGTCAGGATCCGCTCCCGCGGCGTTGAAGTAGCGGAGCGCCATCCACCGCAGCCCGTGGATCTCGCCGTACCAGCGGAGCATCTGCTCTACCATCAGCTTCGACTCGCCGTACGGATTCACCGGCGCCTGCGGGTGGGTCTCATCGATCGGGACTCGGACCGGGTCGCCGTAGGTCGCGCACGTCGAGGAGAACACGATCGTGCCGACGCCGGCCCGGTGCATGGCCTCGAGCAGATTGAGCGTGCCGACCGTGTTGTTGCCGAAGTACTTGCCCGGGTCGACCATCGACTCGCCAACGAGCGCGTTGGCGGCGAAATGGACCACGCCCTCGATCGCGTGCCGCCCGAATACGTCCGCGAGGCGTTCCGGATCGGAGAGGCTGCCGCGCTCGAGCGGTCCCCACTTCACCGCCCAGTCGTGCCCCTGGCTCATGTCGTCGAAGATCACCGGCTGGTGGCCCGCGGCAGCGAGAAACTTTGCGGTGTGGCTGCCGATGTATCCCGCGCCCCCGGTCACAAGAATCTTCATCTCTTCTCCTACGAGTGGGTTCGAGCCCGCCGCCCGCGGCCCGGCACTTGGGTGCGTCCTCAGGCCGGGTCGAGACGAATCGCCCCGATGTGCGCCGCGCCCGGAGAGCTGCCGTCGAACACGAAGGTGTCGCGGCCAGTCTCTTCCCTGTATTGCCGCGCAATGTCCCGGACGCGGTCACGCGCGCCCGCATCACCGAGCACGGCCACCGTTCCGCCGCTGCCGCCACCGGTGATCTTCGCGCCGTAGATGCCGCGCGAGACACCCGCCTCGCGCGCTAGCGCGACGAGCCGGTCGGTGCCCGCCGATCCGAGCCCGCAGGCCGAGTAGCTGGCGTGCGATTCGTACATCAACGCTCCGAGCCGCATCGCGTCGGGACGGGATCGCAGCTGTCGTGCCCACTCGGTCACGCGCTCGTGCTCGTAAATCGGATGCGCCGTCGCCTTCCTGATCCCATACCGGCGCGAGGGATCGACACGCGTCACGCGATCGGTGATGCCCTGATAACGCGCCAGGAAGGCATCGCCATCGAGCGATTCCGGGAGCTCGGGCGCGAACTGGCGGAAGGTCGCGTTGCCGACATTCGCCAGATACCCATGCCACCGCGGATCCTCGATCGACACCTGCCCGGCACAATCGCCGGGTGTGACACGCAACCCGGCGAGTTCCGCGAGGATGCGATACCCCATGAATGCCCCGACGCGCACCGCACCGTAGTCCGCCCCGGTCACGGCGTGCCGGATGCCGGAGTCGATACCCCACACGCCGAGCGATCGGGGCAGTCCGATGCTGCCCTGGAGCTCGGCGGGTTGACAGAGAAGCGCGAGCAGGCCGCCAGCTTCACCGCAAATTGCCGCCATCTGGTCCATGACGCCGCACGGCGCGCCAACGATCAGGTTCTCGACCTGCTGACATCTCAGCGCGCGAAGGCGAGGCTCGATCGGTACCGGCCACGCCGCGATCACCGCCTCCATTGTGGCGGCCTCGATCGCGGCCGACGAGCTGACGCCTTTCCCCTCGGGCACGTCGGACTCGACGAGGACGGCCGCGCCCTGTTCGAAGCGCACCGCGTGCTCGCGCGCGAGCACATGGAACACGCCCGCCACATAGGCCGCCCAGTGCCGGGCAGGGTCTGCCGCGAACCAACTCCGCACCGCGTCATACGGGCGATCGCCGTCGGCGACGAGGTCGAGCGGCACATCGCATCGCCGCTCGTGACCGTCGGTGCCGACCGAGACGATCGAGATGCGCCGTTCCGGCCAGCGCCGCAGTGCCACGCGCGTAGCCTCGCGTATCGGCCACTGCAGGACGAGCGCGCCAGAGTAGTCCGCGATCCCGCCCATCACGTCCAGCCGTCCCGGCGCTCGCGCGACGAAGACGGGAGCCGCACCCTCGCCGGTGGCGGGCGCCCACACGCCTCCGTCCACGCGCGCCGCGACATCAGCGGCAAATCGCGCGAGATCCGGGACGTCGGCCGGGATCGCCGACATCGGATGGAGCAGAGGTTTCATGCCAGCAGTCCGCGGCGTCTCAGCGCGTGCTGCAAATGCGGATCCACCGCGGCTCTGAGCGTGTGGTTGGCAAAACCGATCCAGGTCACGTCCGACGTGACATCGAGCGGCGCCGCGAGCTGGCCGCCGTGCTCGTCGGTGACGGATACGCCCAGCTCACGGGCGATGAGCTCCGTGCACAGATCGTAAGGATGGCAGCACAGGGCGGCGCCACCGGCGCGTCGCCGTTCGACGAGCGCGCGCAGGTCGGCAACAAAACGATCGTGACCCGACATGAGCTCGTACAGCTGGCCCCCGGTGCAGATGTACTGGTCCTCGAACGACTGCGCCTTGCCCGGTTGCGGAGGCCCGAGCACGGCCTCCACGATCTCGTCGTCGATCGAGGCGAGCTCCGCCCGGTTGCCAGGGAAGAAGCGGGAGATCGTCGCAAAACCGTGCGCGATGGTCGTCGCGGTTGACGGCTGCGGCAGGTGCGACGCCTGCTCACCGGTCAACCGGTTGTACCGGACGGCCGCCACACCTTGACCGCGGACTGCCCATAGCTGGTCCGACAGGTGCTGCTTGACGAGCGGAATCTCCGTTTGAACAGCCAGCTCGATGTCCGCCAGCGTGCACGAGCCCGCGCCGGGGGCGACGCCGGTCAGAATCCACGCGGGACGCTTCTGGTACATGAGCCCACGCGTCCCATCGATCGGATCGACGATGATCGTCCACGCCGGGGCGCGGCTCGCGCCGGCCGGCACGATCACCCGGCCGCCGGGCAGCCCCTCGGCGACGAGCAGGACGGGGGCGTCCGGCGTCGCAATCGTGCGCCCGATCTCCTCGACGAGCACATGCTCGGCCACGCGATCGATCGCATAGATCGTGTCCCCGTCCTCGTCGCGAGCCACGCGGGACAGCGCGCTTGCCGCGACCCGCTCGCACGCGTCCACGACGTCCCGGCGGATCCGCCGATGCAGGGCCTGAACCGGCGCGAGGAGCGGATGGGCGACGGTCACGACGATGGCGCGAGGTAGTGGGGGCCGCCGGCCGCGACGAGCTCCGCCGCCTTTTCGTCCGGAGACGTATCGCTCAGGAAGTTCCCCCCGCCGATCTCCGGGCCGGCGAGGTACTTCAGCAGATTGGGGCGACGAAGTGGCGGATGGAACTCGATATGGAAGTGGAAGCCTGTCGCGTCGCCCTTCACCGGGGCCTGGTGCAGCGCCATGACGTATGGGAAGGGCATCCGCCAGAGGTTGTCGAACCGGATCACGACGTCGCGGAGCACCGTCGCGAGATCCCGCCGCTCATCAGGGTCGAGATCCGCAATCGTCGCGACGCTCCGGAGCGGCGCCACATAGGTCTCGTAGGCGTATCGCGCGAAGTAGGGCACGAACGCAATCGCGCTGCCGTAACGGCTGACGATCCGTCTCCCGTCCTGCTGCTCCGCGGAGAGGATGTCCTGAAACAGAATACGGCCTGTCTGCTCGACGTGACGGCGGCCGGCGATCAACTCCGTCTCGATGTACTTGAAGGTGAAGTTGGTCGCGTAGATCTGGCAATGCGGGTGCGGGTTGCTGACGCCGACGACGGCGCCCTTGTTCTCGAAGACGAGGACGAACTCCACTTCGGGATGAGTCGCGAGCTCGCGCATCTGCTGCTGCCAGGTCTCGAGCAGGACGTCCACCGCCTCGACGTCGAGCTCGGCGAGCGCGACGTCGTGGCGCGGGCTGTAGCAGACCACGCGCGCGACGCCGGTTGCGGGACGATTGCGATAGATGCCCGCCAGGGGACGTCAGTTCATGCGGCGCGGCCGAGCCGACGCACGGATGGTCGTTGTCGAACACGAAGGTGCCGCTGTAGACGGCGTTCAGAGCGCCGCTCACGCGGGCGTTGCCCGGGCATAGGTAGCACGCCGGATCGAACGTGGGCGGCCGCGGCGCCTGAGCCCCGACTTCGGCGCCCGACCAGGGACGGGACTGCCGGTGCGCCGCGACGATGACCCATTCTTCGCGCAGCGGGTGCCAGCGCTCCTCCCACATGCGCGGCTCAGCGCGCCTCGAGCGTCAACACCACGATGCCATGCGCGGGGACGGTGTAGGTGAACCCCGGCTTGACCCCGGAGACTCGTGATGTCACCGGCACCACGGCCTGGGGCGCGTCGATCGAGTTGGTTGCGGTGCGATCCGCCGCGAGCGTCATCGCCGTGGCGTTCGGTGCGAGCGTGCTCAGGCCGCTGATATCGAGCTGGACCGGCGCGTCGGCGTCGGTCGCGTTCACCAGCTTTGCGTAGATCGTTCCCGACCGGCTGTCGCGGGTGACCGAGACGAGCACGTCCGTGTCGGTCGCCGTGGTCTTGAGAATCCGATCCCCGATCTGGCTGCTGAACATCTTGATCGCGTGATAGCTCGGCGAGCCATAGACCCGCAAGCCGTCGTACCCAATCAGGTTCGGGCGCCACTGCCGTGCGCCGGGGTTGACGTTCACGAACATCGGCGCGTAGCAATTCATGACCACGATGTCCGAGTTCTTCTCCATCTGGGTCATGAAGGCTGCGTCCCCGAGCGCCGCCTGCATGTTCGGTGTGGGTGGCTCGCCGCGTGACTTGGGATTCCACGGCTCGAAGGGCGTTTCATAGGCGGCCCATTCGCCGACGAAGATCTCGGGCCCGCGCCGGTCGTAGCCCTCGTACTGGCCGCGCGCCATCTTCAGGAACACGTCGACCGTGCGGTAGTAGTGCTCGTCGACCACGTCCGGTTTGATGCTGCGCACGCGCAGCGCCTCGGGCTGCTCGAACCCGACGGTCGAAATCACCTTGAGCTGCGGATAGCGCGCCTTGATCGCCTGGTTGAACTGTACGAACCGCTGATCGTACGAACCGGACTTGTCGAACCAGTCCTCGTTGCCGACCTCGACGTAGGTCAGCTTGAAGGGCTGGGGGTGACCCGCTTTGGCCCGCAGCGCGCCCCATTTCGACGTCGCCGGCCCCGTCACGTACTCGATCTCGTCGAGGGCGTCCTGCACGTACGGCTCGAGGTCCGGCCCGGGATTGACGTGTACTCCCTTCAGCGAGTACCCGGCATAGACCGCGAGCAGCGGCTCGGCGCCCATGTCCTCGGCCCACAGCAGGAACTCATAGAGGCCGAGGCCGTCGGTCGACCGATAACTCCACGGCCCGACGTGTCCCGGCCGGCCGGCCAGCGGTCCGAGCGTTTTCTTCCATTCGAAGCGGTCGGCGATCTGATCCCCCTCCAGGAAGTTGCCGCCGGGGAAGCGCAGGAACTTCGGCTTCATGTCGACCATCATCTGCATGATGTCGGGCCGGAAGCCGTTCGGCTGGTTGTTGAACGTCGGCGGGAACAGCGACGCGAGGCTGAACCAGACCGTGCCGGGCCGCTCGACCGTCAGCACGTACCGCGCCGCCGTCGTCGGCGTGACGCGGCCTGTCTGGAGCGTCACCTCGTACTGCTTCCACGCCGTGCCCAGACCGGAGACGGTACCGGAGGCGAACGTGGTCGTTCCGTCGTTGCTCTGGATCGAGACGGTGACCGGGCCGCCGAATCCGGGGGCCGCTTTGGCGTAGAACGAGGCGTGATACCGGGTGTCCGGCTTCACCGGGATGCCCCAGTAGCCTTCGTTCGCTACGCCCGCCGCATGACCCTTTGAAGCCTGCGTCACCTCGACGCGCAGGCTGGTGGGGAGGGTGTCGTTCAGCGGCTGACTCTTGTCGAGCGCGATCGCCGCGGCCGCACCGTCCCCCTGCACTGCTGCCCAGTGCGCCGCCGACCCCGCATCGTCGAGGAACGCCCGGTTGCGTACCAGCTCGGCATACAGGCCGCCGTCGTACGAGTGATTGATCTCCTCCGTCATCAACCCGTAGAACAGCCGGCTCACGTTGGCCGAGGAGGAACCCGCGTCGATGGTGATGGTGGGGCCGGCCGCCCGGGTCGATGTCGCGGCGGCGAAGAGGAGCAGCGATACGAACAGTTTTGGTCTCAGCACAGTCCCGTCCCGCCGACCGACGCCCGCCCGGTCGGGCGCGCGGCGAAGGCTGCCAAATTGTCTGCCGTCCACACGCCAGAGGTGGCGGCGAGGCGGACTCGCGTCATCGCTTCACCGGCTCGAACGAAAGCGTCCGGCTGAAGAACGGCATCACGTGCTGCTGGAACCGCACGGCCACGTCGCTGGTGTGCGTACCAGGGTAGATCTCGAAGGTGTTCGCGACGCCGTTCTGATCGAGCGCGTCGTGGAGCTTTCCGGCGTCGACGCGCAGGCCGTCCTGATCGCCGACGTCGATTGCGATGGCGCGATACCGCCGCAGGTCGGCGATGTACTGATCGATGAAGGCCAGCGGCGCGTTGGCCGTCCATTTCGCCAGGACCCCTGCCTCCTTCTCCCCGGTCGGCAGGTCCAGGTAGAGCGGCGGGTTCTTCGGATTCGGCGACCACGCCGCCGCCGACGCCAGCTGCGCCCGCAATCCGAAGGGGAGCTTCGCCGAGTCCGCGGCAGTTTTCACCGCAGCCAGGGCCTCGTCGTTCGCGGCGTTGTTGCCGCGCCCGGCCCCGCTACCCCGCGGCGAGAGGCAGCACGGGCTCATGATGTACAGGCTGCCGAACACGTCAGCGTGCTTCATCCCGATGCGCGTCGCGCCGTAGCCGCCCATGGAGTGGCCGACCAGGCCGCGGCTCTCCCGCGTGGGGATCGTCCGATAGTGCGCGTCCATATACGACACGACGTCGCGCGCGACGTAGTTCTCGAAGTCGCCGGTGGTCACGGAGCTGGAGTACATGGACCCGTTGTGCACCGTCTTCGAGTCGGGCAGGACGACGATCATCTCGCGCGCGCCGCCGGCAAACGCGCCCTCGATCGTCTGCGGCACGTGGATCTCCTGCGACCACTGCTCGGCGCCGATGGAGTAGCCGTGCAGCGCGTAGACCACCGGATAACGCCGCGTGCGGTTCTGGTTATAGCCCGGCGGCAGGAAGACGATCGCATCGCGGTCGACGGTATTGCCTTCCAAATTGCCTTCGAGCGCCTGACCATGGATCTTGATGCGCTCGACGATGGCGGGCGGCGCGCCCGCGACCACCTCGGGGACGTTCGTCTTCACTTGCGCCGCGAGCGCGAGGGAGCCGATCGTCGCGGCGAACGAGACGGCAAGCATGGTCACCTGGCGTTCCGACACGGGCAACTCCTTGACAGCGATGCACCTGGATGCGGCCGAAGGGTACACGAAATGGAATCAAACATGAAGCGCCGGCGGCCCCATGTCGGGGACGGCTGCGGCCTTCGCCGAGCTGACGCTGTGCAGCGTGGAAGTCGATCGAACGGCAGCCGCGATGAGCGCGCGGACCACGCGTTTAACGCTGGCGCACCTGCTGCAGGTCCTCACCGGACAGCGTCAGCGATTCACCGCGCCGCGTGGAGAAGGTGCGCAGCGTGTCGCCGCGACGGATACGGAGCCGCTCGCCGAGCAGCGAACGAACGGTCGCCCGCTCCAGCGCGCCGTTGTTCCACGTCAGGTCGACCTCGAATCCGCCGCGCGCGCGCAACCCGGTGACCCGGCCGGCCGGCCATGCGGCGGGCAATGCGGGCAGCAGTCGGACCTCGCCCTGGTCGCACTGGAGCAGCATTTCGGCGATCGCCGACGTCCCGCCGAAGTTGCCGTCGATTTGAAACGGCGGGTGGGCGTCGAACATGTTGGGGTAGGTGCGCTCGGGGCCGAGCAGGAACTTCAGGATGTCGAAGGCGTGATTGCCATCGGCGAGCCGGGCCCAAAGGTTGATCCGCCACGCCGTCGCCCAGCCGGTGGCCTGATCACCCCGGATCTCGAGAGAGCGCTTGACGGCGGCGGCGAGCTCCGGTGTGCGGCGGACGTCGATGTCGTGCCCCGGGAAGAGGCCGAACAGGTGCGACACGTGCCGGTGGTGAATCTCAGGCGCCTGCATGTCCCAGTCTTCCAGCCATTCCTGCAACTGGCCGGCGCTGCCGATCTGCAGCGGCGGCAGCCGCCCGCGGGTCGCGCGCCACTGCTGCTGGAGGTCGGGGTCGACATCGAGTGTGCGCGCCGCTTCCAGGGCGTTGCCGAACAGCTCGCGCAGGATCTCGCCGTCCATCGTCGGGCCCATGGCCAGCGACGTGCCGTACGGGTGCGGGTTCTCCGGCGATAGGGACGGAGAGGTGACCAGCCAACCGTGCGTGGGCTCCTCGACGAGCGTATCGGTGAAGAACTGCGCCGCCCCCTTGATCAGCGGGTAGATGCGCCGAAGATAGGTCCGGTCGCCGGTGTAGGTGTAGCGATCCCAGAGCGGCAGCGTCAGCCAGGCGCCGCCGGTCGGCCACATCCCCCATGCCGGTCCGTCGATCGGCCCGGTGGCGCGCCAGAGATCCGTGTTGTGATGGGCCATCCAGCCGCCCGCGCCGTACATCTCGCGTGCGGTTCGCGCCCCGGTCACCGACAGGTCTGAGACCATCGCCGTCAAGGGGTCCATGGTCTCGGCCAGGTTGGTCGAGAGCGCGGGCCAGTAGTTCATCTCGGTGTTGATGTTGATGGTGTACTTGCTGCCCCACGGCGGCGCCATGCTCTCGTTCCAGATGCCCTGAAGGTTGGCTGGCTGAGAACCGGTGCGGGAGCTGGCGATGAGCAGGTAGCGGCCGTACTGGAAGTAGAGCGCGGCCAGCCCTGGATCGGCGCCGTCGGCGAACGCCCGCACACGCTCGTCCGTCGGCACGTTCTTCGACGGCCCCAGGTCGAGTGTGACGCGGTCGAAGAGCGGCTGGTAATCGAGGAGGTGCGCGGCGCGAAGCGCCTCGATGGTCTTGCTCGATGCCGGATCGAGCGCGGCTGCGACGCGCGCGGCGGGATCGGCACCGACGTCCTCGAAAGTCCGGTAGCTGGTGGCCGCGGCGATGAGGAGCGTGGCGGAGTCCGCATCACGAACGACCACGGCGTCGCCGCTGGTGCGGCGGGTTCCGCCGGTCGCGACGACCCGGACCCGGGCCTCGAAGCGCAGGGCGCCTTTCATCGGACGACCGTCTGCGGTCGCGCCGGTTCCGTCGCCGTTGACGCCGCGCATCACGACGTCGCTGTCTGCCGCCTCCACCGTCGCCTGCTGCGGGGTGCGCATCCGGGTCTCGAACGAGATGTGGCCGGGACGGCTGGCGGTCAGTCGTACGACGATGACCTGATCGGGTGCGCTCGCGAACACCTCGCGCGAGAACGTGACGTCCCCGCTGGTGTAGGAGACGCGAGCCGTAGCCGTTGTCAGATCGAGCTCGCGCCGGTAGTTCTCGACCGACGCCACTTCAGGGAAAGTCAGCGCGAGGTCGCCGACCGTCTCGTACGGCATCTGCGCCAGCGGCTTTGACATGACCTTCGCGTCCACGAGCGTCGCCGCCTCGCGATACTTGCGCTCGGCGAGCAGCCGCCGCACTTCCGGAAGGGCCGCCTTGGCGTCGGGGTTCACCGGGTCATAGGGGCGGCCTGCCCATAGCGTGTCTTCGTTCAGCTGCAGCCGCTCGTTGACAACGCCGCCGAAGACCATCGCGCCGAGGCGTCCGTTGCCGACCGGCAGCGCCCGGACCCACTCGGCGGTGCCGGCCTGCCGGGCCTCACGCGAGGCGCCCGGAGGCAGCAGCGGATGATCGGACGCGGGGGCCCGGTACCACAGGCTGAGGCGCGGCGGGGGCGGCGCCTCACCCGTCAGCTGCGGCGCGGCCGGTGATTGCCTGGCAGCCACGACGGCGGCAGCGAGGACCGCCGCGAGCGAGAGGCCCGCAGCGAAGCTGACGATCCGCTGGTTGCGGCTCTCACCGCGCACGCTTCAGCACCTCGACGACCGCTGCGAATGCCGGCTTCGGCTGGCGCTGCCGATCCCAGAGCAGCGGATAGTTCATGCGTCCGCGGTTCAACCATGAATCGGCGTCGCTCAGGCCCCAGAACGTGACCCGCGTGACGGCATCGCGATGCTTCACGAACACCCCGAACACGTCCGCGTAACGTCGCGCCAGCTGCTGCTGCATCTCGTCGGGCAGGCCGTCCGGGTACGGATTGGCGGCAGCCGGATCGGCGCCGCGCGGCGTGTTCGGCAGCAGGTTGATGTCCAACTCGCTGAACATCACCTTGAGGCCGGTGCCGTGCAGTTCCACCAGCGTGCCGTCGATCTCGTCGACCGTCGGCGTATCGAGCCGCCAGTGCGCCTGGTTGCCGATGCCGTCGATGCGCAGCTTGCGCGCCTGCAGATCTTTGACGAGCTTGATCACGCCGGCGCGCTTGGCCGGCTTCTCGAGGTTGAAGTCGTTGTAATAGAGCTCGGCATCCGGGTCGGCCTCGTGCGCGAACTCGAATGCCTTTGCCACGTAATCGTCGCCGATGCCGACCTGCCACGGCGACTTGCGCATCGACCCATCCTCGTCGATGGCTTCGTTGACGACATCCCAGCCGTGGATGCGGCCCTTGTAGCGGCCGACGACGGTGCGGATGTGCTCGCGCATGCGCGTGAGCAGCGTGTCGCGATCGGCCGGCTTGCCGTCGGCCCCTTCGAACACCCAGGCGCCCGTCTGCGAGTGCCAGACCAGGTTGTGCCCGATCACCTGCATGTGGCGATCGACGCCGAACTGCACGTATCGATCGGCCTCGTCGAACGCGTACCGGTCCGCCGCCGGCTGCGTGGGCTGGAACTTCAGCACGTTCTCCGGACTGATCTGGTTGAACTGCTTCGTGATGAGGTCGACAGCGGCGGCATCTGCGCCGCCGAACTGCCGCTGGTTGATGGCGACCCCGATCACCATCCCGGCGGGCATGAGGTCTTTCAGAGCGACTTCCTGTCGTGCTGTCGTGGCGAGCACGGCAACGGATACGGCGATCAGCGTCGTGGTTTTCATCATGGCAGGCGCCTGCGGCGAGTATTGTATGCCCTGGATCACGAGTCCCGCGACCGGACGTTCGGACGACCTGCGGTGCCGGCCCGTCGTCGCCCGGGTCGTTACGGGTCGATCTCCGGGGACCGCCGATCTTGATCTCCGTACATCCGTCGGGTAATCTCTGCAGCCTGAAATGAAGTGGAGTATCGTCTTCGCGGCGGCCTGTCTCGTGACCGTTCGCCTCGTCGCCCTGGACGGGCAGCCGAACCTGCACGATCCCTCCACGGTGATCGCCGAGAACGGCAAGTACTACGTCTACGCGACCGGCAACGGTCTGCCGGTTTCCATGTCCGACGATGGCTGGACGTGGCGGCGGGCGGGCGGCGTGATGCAGGCGGTCGCGGGCGGCAAGCCGGGTCCCGATGTGATCGCCCGCGGTGGCAACAACACCTGGGCGCCGGACGTGATCCGTGTCGGCGACAAGTACTTCCTGTACTACGCGGCGCCGGGCACGCAGCCGAAGGCGGCGATCGGTCTCCTCGTCGGCCGGACACTCGATCCGGCCTCACCCGACTACAAGTGGGAGGACGCCGGACCGGTGGTCTGGTCCGACGGCGTCGAGGACAGCAACGCGATCGATCCCGGCGTGTTCCATGATCCGACCAATGGAACGCTGTGGCTCACCTACGGCTCGTACTTCGGCTACATCCGTTTAGTCGAACTGAACCCGAAGACGGGCACGCGGCTGTATCCCGATCGCAAGCCGGTGAACGTCGCGATCAATTCCGAAGCGTCGATCATGATCTTTCATGACGGGTGGTACTACCTGCTCGTCACGCACGGCAGCTGCTGCGCGGGTGCGAACTCCACCTACAACATCCGCATGGGCCGGGCGAAGAAAGTGTCGGGACCGTTCCTGGACAACATGGGCGTCGACATGCTGCAGGGCGGCGGCAAGCTGTTCCTCGGCTCCGGCGGCCGCTACGTCGGTCCCGGTCACTTCGGGCTGCTCGATCTCGGCGACGGGGTCCAGAAGTTCTCCTGCCATTACGAAGCCGATCTCGACCGGGGCGGCGCCAGCGTGCTCGACATCCGTCCGCTCCTCTGGCGCGACGGCTGGCCGGTCGCGGGTGAGAACGTCACTGCGGGCACCTACGAGATCGAGTCGGCACGGACGGGCACCGCGCTCGAGCTCGCGGTTCAGGGATCCCCCGTCGGCGGCTTCCGTGGACGCGGCGGCCGCGGCGCACCGGGGGCAGGCGGTCCGCCACCCGGCCGCGGCGCTCCACCCGATGCTGCCGGGCGCGGCGCCCCACCCGATGCCGCCGGGCGTGGCGCCCCGCCGGATGCCGGGCGCGGCGCCCCCGCCGCCGTTGACGCTCCGCCTCCAGCGCCCATCCCGCCTCAGGAGGCCGCGCAGGTGTCGGCGAACTGGCCGGCAGGGCCGTTAGACGCGCGGCTGGCGCCATACCTGCTGGAGGCGCAGCAGAAGTGGACGATCGCCCCGGCGCCGCAGGGTGGCGGCTACCCGGGCTCTCCATTCTTCAAGCTCACGATTGCCGGAACCGAGCGCGCTCTCGCGGCAACGGCGGATCGCGAGCTCGTGGTCGTCCCGGCATTCACCGGCGCGCCAGAGCAGCTGTGGCGGATCGACCAGCTCGCTGACGGCAGTTATCGGCTGATGCCCAAGGCGATTCCGGACAGCAAGGAGACGCTGGCGCTGTCGGCCGTCGGCAGCAGCATGCCGACACTCTCCAAGTTCGATCCTGAGAGCGACCGTCAACGCTGGCAGCTCAAGACGCCGTGACCTTCCGCACCCGCAGGTCCACCCAGGGCATCGTTCCGCTCGCGCTGTTCGCCGCGTTGTGGTGCGCGGGAGCTTTCATAAGTCCGCTCGCGGCCGCGCGCCAGGACGCTCGAGGCGGTGCCCGGCCACCGGCATCGTCGCTGACGCGACCCACGTCGGCGCCGAAGCCGACCGACGCCAACGGCTTCATCCAGCGATGGCTGCTCCTCGAGCCCATTCGCGTACCGGGTCAGCTGACGACCCCGGCCGTCCGGGCGGCGGTCGAGAAGGACTTCCCGGTCGCGCCGACGGAGCTCCCTCACGACGGCGAGACCGTCAACGTCGGGGACAACGAGTTGGCGTGGCACGCCGTCGACACGCTCAACTACAACGTCAACCTCTATCATTTCGCTTACGCGCTGAACAAGCCGACGACGAACGTGCTGTTCTGGGCCGTCACCGTCGTCGACTCGCCACGGGAGATGAACGGGGTGCGTTTGGCCATCGGCTCGAACGCCGCCTCGGTGTGGTGGGTCAACGGCACGGAAGCGACGGCGCTCTACAACGATCGCCAGACGGTGATCGACGACGGCGTGTCGAAGCGGCTGACGTTGCACAAGGGCGCGAACATGATTCGAGCGGCGATCGTGAACGCGGGCGGAGCGACAGATTTCTGCGCGCGGTTTCTCGACGAGAACGACCGCCCCATCAAGGGGCTGACCGCGACGCTGGCCGCGAAGTGATCGGCGGCGCCTGACCAAATGCCGGGTCCGGCAAGGAGTCTGACCGTATGAATCTGGGCCGCCGGGGTTTTGCCAAATCGCTCGCCGGAGCCGTCGGGGCCTTTGCGGCGCGTCCGCAGGCGGCCGCGGCGCCGGCACCGCAGCAGGCACAAGCCCCTCCAGCACTGGCGCGCGCGCAGACCCGCCTCCCGCCCGCGACCATCACCAGGATTCGCGTCTTCTATCCCCTCAACTACGACAGGAACGGCCCGCAGGCCTTTCCCCAGAGCAACATGGTCGTCCTCGTCGACACGGATGCCGGGATCACCGGGATCGGGCAGGGTGGCTCGCCGGACACCGTGCGTAACGTCGCGCGAAGCGTGATCGGCAGGAACGCCTTCGACACCGAGATGATCTGGCAGGGCGCCTACATGGATGCCTTCTACGCGCCCGGCAAGGAGCGGCTGCACGCGCTCGGCGCGATCGATCTCGCCTTGTGGGACATCAAGGGCAAGGCGTTGAACGCTCCGCTCCATCAACTCTTCGGCGGCAAGGCCCGCGAGCACATCGAGCTGTACGCGACGTCAGGCCTGCCGGTCGGCCTCGTGCCCCCGGCGGAGGCCGCGGCAATGGGCCTCAAGGAACGGGCCGCGGCGACGATGGCGGCCGGGTACCGGGTCTACAGAGTCGACGGCGGCATCCTGCCGAGCACGGGAGGCGGCAGGGGAGGCGCCGCCGCCGCCGCAGCGGGTGGCCGGGGCGCAGCCGGCGGTGACACGGCCGCGCCCGGCGGCCGGGGCGCTCAGGGTGGGCGTGGCGGTTCGGTGTTCGATACCCGGTCGCGGATTCGCCTGATCATCGAGGCCGTCGAGCAGATCCGGGACGGTGTCGGACCCGACGGCAACTGGATGATCGATCTGCACCAGAAGTTCGACTTCCACGAGGCGGTGGAGGTCTGCCGCCTGATGGAGCCGCACCGTCCGTTCTGCGTGGAGGATCCCGTACGCGAGGAGCAGTTCCGCACCCAGATTCCAAAGCTGCGGCTGCTCACGACGGTGCCGCTGGCGCCCGGCGAAGAATGGGGCACGCGGGCCGAGTTCAGCCCGCTCGTCGAGCAGCGGGACATCGATTTCGCGCGCGCGTCGCTGCCGAACGTCGGCGGCATCACCGAGATGCTGAAAATCATGGCGGTCTGCGATACACACCGGGTCGGGATCGTTCCGCACTTCACCGGCCCGATCGCCACCGCGGCGCACATGCAGACGATGATGGCGTTTCCCGGTCAGGTGCTGATGGAATACAACCAGGGCGAGCGTGCGGTGCCGTATCTTCCCGAATTCCTCGAGTGCCGCAATGGCAAGGTGTGGCCGAACGATCGCCCGGGCCTGGGCATCAGCGTGGACGAGAAACAGTTGACCTTCGTCGAAGCCATGACCGAGGGCGTTCCGGGCGTCACGCAGCGGCGGCTCGACGGCTCCCTGACGCACTGGTAAGCGTTCCGCCGCCACTCCCATGAAGTCACTGCGCTGGTGGATGATCTCGCTGGTGATGATCGGCTCGATCATCAACTACCTGACGCGGAGCACGCTCGGCGTGGCCGCTCCGACCATCCTCCAGGAGCTGCACATCACCGCCCAGCAATACTCGTGGATCGTCGGGACGTTCCAGGGGGCGATCATGCTGCAGCCGATCTGCGGCTACGTCCTCGACGTCATCGGATTGAAAGCGGGCTTTGCAATGTTCGCGATCGCCTGGTCGCTGGTGAGCATGGCGCACGGCCTCGCGCATAGCTGGCCGGCGTTCGCGGTGCTGCGCGGGCTGCTCGGCTTCGCCGAGGGATGCGCCAATCCCGGCGGCATGAAAGCGACGGCGGAATGGTTCCCGGCGAAGGAGCGCGGCCTGGCGGGCGGCGTCTTCAACCTCGGTGCCTCGGTCGGCTCGATGCTGGCGCCGCCGCTGGTCATCTGGGCGATTCTCGCCTACAACTGGCGGGCCGCGTTCGTGATCACCGGCGCCATCGGCCTGGTGTGGGTGACGCTTTGGCTGCTCTTCTACAACTCGCCCTCGAGTCATCCCAGACTGTCCGCGGCCGAGCGCGAGTACATCCTGTCAGGCCAGGAGCAGCACCTCGCAGGGGACGGGCGGCGCCCCTCCATCGCCCGCATCATCCGCCAACGGAACTTCTGGGGCATCGCGCTGCCGCGATTCCTGGCGGACCCGACATGGGGCACGTTGACGTTCTGGCTGCCGCTGTACTTGAACACGGTGCGGCACTTCGATCTGAAGCAGATTGCGCTGTTCGCGTGGATGCCGTTCCTGGCTGCCGATCTCGGCTCGATGTTCGGCGGTGTCGTGACCCTGTGGCTGCAGAAATATGCCGGCCTGAGCCTGATCAACGCCCGACGCGGCGCGTTCACGGTGGGCGCTCTCCTGATGACGGGCATGGCGTTCGTCGGTTTCGTGAGCAGTCCCTACTCGGCGATCGCGCTGCTCTGCCTCGGCGGCTTCGCGCACCAGACGTTGTCGGTCACGGTAATCACCAT
Organism: uncultured Acidobacteriota bacterium; assembly: GCA_963816725.1. GTDB lineage: Bacteria > Acidobacteriota > Vicinamibacteria > Vicinamibacterales > 2-12-FULL-66-21 > CAVSUB01. The sequence goes on from CAWFMC010000008.1 coordinate 129,805, forward strand.
GTCCTCCGACTTGTTCACGCGCAACGAGGTCGCGACGGTGGCCGGCATGGCCGGAACGTGCGGCAATGCCGGGGTACTGGTGTTCTCGCTGATCATCGGCGCGCTGGTCGCGCGGATCGGCTACACACCCTTCTTCGTCTGTCTCGGCGTGCTCGATCTCGTCGGCGCGCTGGCGCTGTGGACGCTGGTGCGCGAGCGGCGGCCCGACTTCACGCCGGCCCAGGCAGTGCTCTAATCGACTGCGGCGCCTCGGAGGCCGATGCCGTCAACCATCCGCAATCCCATCCTTCGCGGCTTCAATCCCGATCCGTCGATCGTCCGGGTCGGTGACGACTACTACATCGCGACGTCCACCTTCGAATGGTTCCCCGGCGTCCAGATCCACCATTCACGCGATCTCGTGAACTGGCAACTGGTCACGCGGCCGCTCAGACGGCCGAGCCAGCTGAACATGCTGGGCGATCCCGATTCGTGCGGCGTGTGGGCGCCGGATCTGACGTTTGCCGGCGGCCGCTTCCATCTGGTCTACACCGACGTCAAGCGTTACGGACGCACCACGGTGGCCGGTGCGTCCGGCGCGTCACTCCGGGACTTCCACAACTACTTCGTCACCAGCACCGACATCACCGGCGAGTGGTCGGATCCGGTCTATCTCAACAGCAGCGGCTTCGATCCGTCGTTCTTCCACGACGACGATGGGCGGACGTACCTGCTCAACATGCTGTGGGATCACCGCCCCGGACGGAACCGCTTCGCCGGCATTGTGGTGCAGGAGTTCTCGCCTGGCGAGCAGCGCCTGATCGGCGAACGGCACGTCGTCTTTTCCGGTACGCCGCTTGGTCTGACGGAAGGTCCACACCTGTACAAGCGCGCCGGCTACTACTACCTGATAACGGCGGAGGGGGGCACCGCCTGGGGCCACGCCGTGACCATGGCGCGGGCGACCACGATCGACGGTCCATACGAGCTGCACCCGGACGTGCACGTGCTGACCGCACGTCATCGGCCGGATCTGCCGCTCCAGCGTGCCGGACACGCGGATCTCGTCGATACGCCGGACGGCAGCACCTACATGGTGTACCTGTGCGGCCGGCCGCTGCCGAACCGGGGCAGGTGCACGCTCGGCCGAGAGACGGCGATTCAGAAGATGGTCTGGGGAGACGACGGTTGGCTCCGGACCGCCGACGGCGGCGGGGTGCCATCGGCCGAGACCGACGCGCCAGGGCATACGGCGATCGCGGCGCCGAGCTCCCCGACACGTGAGGGCTTCGATGGCCCGTCGCTACCCATCGCGTTCCAGTGGCTGCGCTCGCCCTGGCCCGACGAGTTGTTCAGCCTGACTGCGCGTCCGGGATTCCTGCGGTTGTACGGCCGCGAAACGGTGGGAAGCCTCTTCAGGCAGGCCCTAGTGGCGCGCCGCCAACAGTCGCACTGCTACAGCGCGTCCACGATCGTCGAGTTCGAGCCGACGCACTTCCAGCAGATGGCCGGCCTCATTTGCTATTACAACAGCTCGAAATTTCATTACCTGTACATCTCGACGGACGATGACGCCGGCAGGCACGTGCGCGTCATGTCAGCGTTGCCCGACCAGCCGCAAGCCGACGCATTCACACCACCCTTTCCGATTCCGGCGGACGTCGCCGTGGAGTTGCGGGTCGAGGTCGATTACGACCGGCTGCATTTCGGCTACCGGGTGGGCGCTGCGGGCTGGACGTGGCTCCCCCAGCAGTTCGACGCCAGCATACTGTCGGACGAGGCGACGACGCCGGGCCTGCCGAACTTCACGGGCGCGTTCGTCGGCATGGCGTGCCAGGACATGTCCGGCTCAGGCTGTCCCGCCGACTTCGACTGGTTCGAGTACGTCGAGCGGCCGTACCGGGTGGCTCCCTTCTGAACGCGGGAGCTAACCGCAGCGGGTGCGTCCAGGGACACGCAGGCCGACACGAACCGATATCCAACGTAAATCGTCACCTGCGACCGCGTGCCGTTCTTTGCAGCCCGGCGATTGACCGGCGCGTCGCGGCGACCAGCGGCGACCTCAGCGTTCAGGCCTGATTCACCGCGTGCGAGTGGCGGACTGTGCGATCAACCGTGACACGACCAGCGCAAGATACATCACGCCCGAGAATTCCTCGATCATGACCAGCGCGCGGGACATCGGCAGGACAGGGACGATGTCGCCGAGCCCCACGCCGGACAACGTCGTGAAGCTCAGAAAGAGCAGCTCGATCCACGTGCGGGGATGGCCTGGGTGGGCGAGGCCCCCGAAACTGCCCGGCAGCAGAGACTGGCACACCAAGTACATATAGGCGAACGCCCAGGCCAGCAGCGTGAACGTCGCGCCGGCCGCGAACAACTCGTCGACGGATGCGAATTCATCCTCGAGCATGTAGGCGATCAAGCTGCCCGCGGCGTACAGGTAGAACACGGCCTCGAGCGCGGCGAGCCCGAGCATGATCCGCGGATCGAACTCGAACGCCAGCCAGATGGAAAGGACAACCACGGGCAGGGCGAGCACGACGGCGAAGCCCGTGAGCCAGGGCCCGCGCTTCACGACGTAGAGCGACGCCCCGAGCACGAGGAGGCCGATCACGCCGAAGAGGGCCCGTTCCGCCGATGTCTCCTCCATCAGCGGATAGATCAGGATCCCCAGGATTTGGACGAACAGCAGCGCAGCCGACGGATGCTTGGACGGAAACAGCGCGAGGCGAATGGTCATCGTCTGGGGCTACGCGTGGCGGGTGCCGGGTCGCAAGATGCCTGGAACGGCGCGCAAATCATCGCCTCAATGACCGGAGGCCGCAAGAATTATCGGACAGGATGGAAGAGGGTCGGCCGCAGGGCTCGACTCTGAAGGCTGCCAGCCGCCGTCTGCACCGGGCGATGGTCAGACGGTCACAGCTCCGAGCGGCCTGTCTGCGCCGCCTTGGCGCGCAGCTGCCGGTTGAGCAGCACGACGATCCCGAGCCAGACGCCCGCCAGGACGATGTTGATCCGCGCGAACGCGGCCACGCTGAGGGCCAGCTGCTCGCCGGCGAAGACCAGCGCTGCCTGCAGCACGTCACCCATGCGGACGAAGAAGGAGTCGACCGCCTGTTTGGCCTTGTACTTGGCGTCGCGGCTCGTCGGCAACCAGAGCGCCTGCTTGCTCGTGTTGCCAAGGGAGTAGTCGAGACTGTTATCCGCGACCTTGAGCCATCGCATAGCCGAGAGCGATGGCATGACGGCCATCATCACGTATCCGGCCATGGCCACTGAAGGGTGGACGAACAGTGACTTGCCCACGCCCAGGAACTTGAACAGACGCGAGACCACGAACATCTGCAGGACGAAGCCGACCAGGTTCACAGTGCTGAAGAGCGAGCTGTAGGTCGTGCCGATGAAGGTCTCGCGCGCGGCGGCGGCGCTGGGATCAGCGCCGTGCATCGCGATCGCGGCCTGGACCACGTAGCGGCCGAACAGGTACTCGCCGGTCGTATTTACGACGTTGAGCACCACCATCAACATCGCGATGAGAAAGAGATAGCGATCGCCGAAGACGAGAGAGAAGCCTCCCTTACCGCCGAGTGGCGCTTCCGGAGACGAGGCGGCGGCCACTTCCTTCTTCGGGGTCACGTGATTGACGATCCTGGCGAGGAGCACGCAGCCCAGGAGAATCACCGCCCCGCCGGCCAGGAGCCGGGTCGGGCCGGCCCGGGCCATGAGGTCGCCGGCGCGGACCGATCCAAGCCAGGCGCCGAGACTGGCGCCGATGCCGATGATGGGGAACAGCCGCTTGCCCTGTTCCGGCGTATAGAGATCGGCGGCGAACGCCCAGAACTGCGCGATCACCATCAGATTGAAGATGCCGACCCACAGGAAATAGGCGACCCCGATGTGGAATCCGCTGCGCAGCGCCAGCAGGAAGATTCCGATGTGGAGCACGAAGAAGGCCGTCACCCACTGCACCAGCTGGACGCGATTGACCCGTGACGCGAACGCGCCGTAGGCGGGTACGAGGAACAGGAGCAGGACCGCCTGGCCGGCAGATGAATAGCTCTTGACCTCGGCCCCGCCCTCACTGAGGATGAAGACCTCGCGCGCCGTCTTGAGCTCGTAGTAGGCCCCGAGGATCAAGAGCATGAGCAGCGTCATCAACATCACGCTCATGACCTCGTCGCGCCTGACCTCGGCGATCGGCGACAGCAGGCGCTGGCCGATCGTCGGCGGGCGCCCGGCCGCCTCGCTCGCCGCGATGTCGGTCATCGGCGCGCTCCTTCCCGCCGCTCCGATTCCTGTTTCTTGTGGCCGGCTTTGCGGCCGGTGTCCCGGCCCGCGCCCTTCTCATTCTCGAGCACGTCGCGCGCAGCATCGAGCTCGCGCTTCTTCGCCGCATCCACTTTCGGAAACGCCAGCCCGATGGACTCCAGAGCGGAGATGACGGCCGCCCCGACGACGACGCGGGCGAACGCCTTGTTGTCGGCGGGCACGACGACCCACGGCGCCTCCTCGGTGGCGGTGTGGCGGATCATGTCGTCGTACGCCGACATGTAGTCGTCCCAGTACTCACGCTCCTTGGCGTCGGCCATGGAGAATTTCCAGTTCTTCTCGTCGAGAGTCAGCCGCTCGAGAAAGCGCCGGCGCTGCTCGTCACGCGACACGTTGAGGAAGAACTTGCGGATGACGTAGCCGTTGCGGGACAGGTAGCGCTCGAAGGCGTTGATGTCTTCGTAGCGCTCCTTCCAGATCTTCTTGGTGACGAGCTCGGACGGCAGCTTCTGCCTGGTCAGGAACTCCGGGTGCACCCGCACAACGAGCACTTCTTCATAGTAGGACCGGTTGAAGATGCCGATCCGGCCGCGCTCGGGCAGCGACTTCGACGTGCGCCAGAGATAGTCGTGATCGAGATCCTCGGGTGAGGGGGACTTGAACGAAAAGACCTGGCAGCCTTGCGGGTTGATCCCCGACATCACGTGCTTGATGGCGCCATCCTTGCCGGCGGCGTCCATCGCCTGGAACACGAGCAGGACGCCCCATCGGTCCTGGGCGTAGAGTCGCTCCTGCAGGCCGGCCAGCTTCGAAATCCCGGCGGCGAGCAGCTCTTTGGCCGTCTCCTTCTTGATCGAGCGCGTGTCCGCCGGATCGTGCCTCTTCAGCTTGAAGTCACGTCCGTCGTCTACCACGTAGCGCTTGAGGAACGACTCGCGATTCTTGATCACTATGAGCTCCGCTGGAATGTCTTACGACTGTTGAGGCATGCGATCGAGGCCCACGAGCTTCCATCCGGACTGGAGTCGCCGAAAATAGGCGTGGATCGGCGGCGCCGCGGGGTTGTTCGCGCCGCTCCCGGCGCTCAGCACCACCTTGACGAACGCTCCAGGCGCAGTCGGCAGCGCGCCGGGCGCCCGCAGCCCGGTGGCGGCACCGTTACTCTGGCCGAGCGGCTTCGACGCGCCGGTTGCGTTGTCGAAGACGAACCACGCGGCGTCGTAGGATGCCGGCGGCGACGCGAATCCGTACTGCACCGCGGCGTTGCCGAACTCTAGCACGCCCGTGTCGTGCAGCACCGGATCGACGATCGGGTTGGCGAGCGTCAGATAGGCACGGCCGATCTTGTCGCGACGCGCGATGAGCATGTCAGCCAGATACTTTTCGGCCGCTGGGTCGCTGAACTGGCCTGTCTTGACGATCGCCCGGATGGCATCGTCGGAGAACGCCATCACCCGGCGCGCCGCCCAGAACGCGTCGTCGGCGCGCATGTTGATGAAGGCTGCTGTCGGGGCCCGGGGCTTCCACGTCAGCGGGTCGAAGGACTCGCTTTCGAACCGTCCGATGGACGGATGCTCCTCGTAGTCCGCGGTCTGCCAGGGGCTCCGGGCGAACCCGAGCGTGAGCAACCGCGTGCGGGTGGGGCCACCCTCGTACAGGTACTCCCATCCTTCGTCCCAATCATGCGGGCCATTGGCTCCCATGCCGAACGTCGATCCGACATCCTGCAGGTAATGCTTGACGACGCCGTGGCCGTTCTCGGTGACGATCGTATCCAGGGTGTTGCCGGCCTTCATATCGGTCAGATTGGTCCAGGCCCCGAACACGCGCAGCGCCCGCAGCTCCCGGCGGTGCTCGTGCGGCACGAGATCGTTGGGATCGTCTGAGCGTGTGCCCTGGTAGTCGAACTGGCCGATGACTTTCCCGGCCACTTGCCGCCCCGCGGCGATGCGATAGGAACCGTCCGGATTGCGGGCGGCCCGCTCGAGCACCGCGGCGAGGTCGTCACGCGTGAATGGCGTGCGATCGCCGGACGGCCGGCGCGCCGTCGCGCTGGCATCGATCTCGATCTGCTCCGGCCGCAGGGTCGTCAGGAAGGTCTCGACCTGGTTGAAGCCGAGCGCCCAGAAGATCTTCGTGGCCACCACCAACGCGCCGGTCGAGCCCTCGGGATTCGACGGTGGGTCGAACGACACGAACCACGTCTCGCCATTGGCATCACGGGCGGTGAAGCCAGGCGAGAACCCGGCGCTCTTCTCGCGGGTGATGGTCCAGTGCTCGGAGGCCGGCGGCTTCCCGGCGATCGGTCCGCGCCCGAGGTCTTCCGGCGACAGCTCCCGGGCGCCGATGCGATTCGTGAACCAGCTCGAGTCAGGCACCTCGTCGATGGTGTTGAGATTGCCGGCCTGCACGAGGACCGGCGACTTGCGGCCGGTGACGAACAGGTTGTACGAGAGCGAGAAGAAGAGCCCGACGTCGTGTGGGTTGGCCCCCGAGGCGTCCGCGCTGTCAGGTACTCGGGCGATCGGGTCATCAGCATAGAACCGCCGTCCCGTGGTCTGCGCGCTCATGACGACGGCGCAGCCGGCCAGCATGACGACAGCGATCAGAGTCCGATACGGCGGCCGGGCCGTCGGCCGTGCTTCACGTGTGTTGTGCTCTTTCATCAACGATTTTCTCGACATGGTCGTGAGGTCAGAACGCGGCTTTCGCCGAGAAGACCACCGCCAGGCCTTCGTTGCTCCTGGCGAACTCGATGCGGAGCGGCGTCGCGGCCGGACCGTGAATGCGGAATCCGATCCCGTAGTCCGACTTGAGGTGATCCAGGTTGAGGTCACCGGTGTCGGAGGCGACCTTACCCGCGTCGTAGAACAGCGCCATGTCGAGGAAGTTGTTGGCGAGGACCCGGAAGTCGCCGGACAGCAGCAGACTGTTCCGATCGCGGAAGCGCCAGCTGGAGAAGCCGCGCAGCGAGGAGCCGCCGCCGAGGGCCGGCAGCATGAAGAACGGTATCGTCTGGTCGCCGGCGAGCACAGTGGTTTCGACTTCTCCGCGCAGCGACAGCACCCAGGTATTGCGCAGGATCGGGATGTGCTGGATCGCGGTGTAGTTGGCCTGCTGGAAGCCGAGCCGGCCGTCGGGATCGAAGTATTCGTGCCCCTCGACCCCGTAGTAGCCCCCGGTGCGCGTGTACCCCGGCGACGTCCGCCAATCGAATCCGGCCCTGCCACTCACGTGCAGGTAGGTCGGGCTGGTGCCGAGACCGGGCAGCGTTTCGGGGGTGTACACCTCCTCGACGGACGGGGCGGAACCCTCGCCCGGTCCCTGCCTCCACTGGCTGTAGTCGGCGGTGGCGCCCAGTACCAGATACCTGCGGGTCGGCCGATAATCGAGGGTCGCGATCAGGTAAGGCTGATCGAAGCTGTAGTTCGCGCGATCGTCGACTGACGTGTTCGCGGTTCCCGTACCGTAGAAGCCGACCTGCGTGGCTTCGCGCCAACCGCCGATGACCGACAGGACGCCGCGACGATTGAAGAGGCGCGGAGCGAGGAACTCCGCTTCGATCCGCTTATAACCACTCAGCGTAATGGAGCCGCGTACGTCGAAGGTGTTGTAGGAGCCGACGAAGTGGCGATAGCCGGCTCCGACCGTGAATCCGCCGCCGGCGAGCGCGCTGTCGAAGAACGGGTGAATCGCCATGCCGGTGATGAACGTCGTTTCGATGTGGGTCAGCACCTTCTCGGCCTCCGACCCCTCGTACTTCGTCAGCTCGCCGGACTTTTTCTGCTGGTCGGCAATGATGGCGTCCACCCGCGTCGGCTCGGCCTGGGCTTGGGCCAGGGCCGACGCTGCCGTGAACGCGACGATGATGGCGCTCACGCCAGGGATGAGCGACGCTCTCGCGATTGTTCGAAACACTCCCTCTCCTCTCGCCTTCCGCGTGCTGGCGGCCGACGAGTCATCGTATCGCGTCGTCGACGAAATCTCACGAGCCCTCCGGAATACCGGAGGGCGAGCCGGGCGCCCGGAGTTCCGTGACGGAACGTCCGGAGTTCCCCCACCGTTACCGGGCATGTGCGTGACGTGCATGCCTCGAAACGGCGGCCGGTCAGGCACATGCAGTGGGACTGGACCGGGCGGGAGACGAACGCTCATCAAGGAAGGACTGTGCCAGCCGGCGTCGAGGGGTGTGGCATCGAACGTGCGCTGAGCGTGGCACACGAGCAGCGGACGATGTGGCAGCGCGTCCAGCGAGGGAACGGCGAATTGATCATCAACAGGAGGGGTTTCGGGGAGGCGGTCCGGTGATCGAGCGCCGTGCGTATGTTCTCGCGCCCCTCACCGCGGCCGCGCTCATCGCGCAGCAGGTCGGATCGAACGCCTTCCGGGACGGGCTGTTCCTGTCCGCCTTTCCGGTCACGAGCCTGCCGTATTTCATGGCTGCCGCCGCCGTCCTCGCAGTCCCCGCCGCGCACGCCTCGGGACGTCTGCTCACGCGCTTCGGCCCCATTCGCGTCGTCCCGGCCGTGCTCGCGACCAGCGGGGCACTGTTCCTCGCCGAGTGGGTGCTGCTCGGCTCGCTGCCGCAGGCGGCAGCGATCGTCCTCTATTTCCATTCGAGCGTGCTCGGGGCGATCGCGATCTCGGCGTTCTGGTCGCTCCTCAACGAGCGGTTCGACGCACATTCAGCCAAGCAGCTGATGACCCGCGTGGCCGGCGCCGCGACGTTCGGCGGGCTCGCCGGCGGCCTCGGGGCCGAGCGCGCGGCCGCGCTGCTGCCACGCGGCGCGCTCCTTCTCGTCCTCGCCGCGGTGGGCGGCGCCTGCGTTGCCGGAGCCTGGGCCCTCGGCGAGGGTGCGCCGCCGCGGCGCACGAGGGCTGGCGCGGCGGACGAAAGCGGCGCCTGGACCCACATCCGCCGTCAGCCCCTGCTGTGGAATCTGGCCCTCGTCATCGCACTGGCGGCGGTGGTGGCGGCGCTGGTGGACTACCTGCTCAAGGTCGAGGCGGTCCGTTACTTCGGAAAAGGCGAGCCGCTCGTGCGGTTCTTCGGACTGTTCTACGCCGCCACCGGCGTCTCGGCGGTCCTGATCCAATCCACCATCGGGCGTGCCGTACTGGTGCGGCTCGGACTTGGCGGATCCGTCGCCAGTCACCCGGTCATCGTCGGCACGGCCGCGTTGTCCGGGTTCGTGGTGCCGTTTGCGTGGTGGGGCGTGCTGCCGCGCGGCCTGGACATCGCGATCCGCAACTCGATTTTCCGCGCCGGCTACGAGCTCCTGTACACGCCGCTGGCGGAGGCGACCAAGCGGTCCGCCAAGTCCATCGTGGACGTGGCGTGCGATTGCGCCGGCAAAGGAGCCGGCGCCGGACTGATTGTCCTGCTCGCGATGCTCGTCCCGGCGCATCCGTTCGCGGCCGTCAACGTGGCGGTCGTGGTCGTCGCCGGGGCCGAGTTCGTCGTCGCGCGGCGGCTGCGGACGGGATACGTCGGAGCGCTCGAAGGCGGACTGCGCCGCCAGGTCGAGGAGCTCGACCCGGTACCGCAGTATTCGATGGCCGACTTCACGATTGCGGGAGGCCTCGGCGGGCTCGATCGCGCCTCCATTCAGCGTGCGCTTGGAACGCCGGAGAGCAAACCGGCAGCGTCCCCGGCGGCCGACTCCACCGCCGCGGCGGATCCCGTGATGGCCGCGCTCGTCGAGCTCCGGTCGCGCGACACCGCGCGCATTCGATCCGCCCTCCGCAAGCTGCCGCACGATCCGCTGCTCATCGGCGCGCTGGTGCCGCTCCTGGCGATCGACGAGTTGGTCCGGCCGGCGGTCACCGCGCTCGTGGGATTTGGCGCCCGCGCGGCGGGGGAGATGGCGTGGGTGCTGCTCGATCCCGGAGCACCGGATGTGGTCAGGCGGCGGCTACCCCTCGCGCTCAAGTCCTGCCCCTCGCCGGTCGCGCGCGACGCCCTCCTGGCGAGCCTCGAGTCCCCGGTCTTCGAGCTGCGCCTCCGGTGCGGCCGCGCTCTGATCGCACTGACCGACGAACGCCCCGAGTTGCTGGTACCGTTTCCCGGCGTGCTGAACCTCGTCTTCCAGGAAGTGGGCCGGGACGTCGAGCCGCACCTCCTGCGCGAGCACGTCTTCAACCTGCTCGCCCTGGCGCTCGAGCGTGAGCCGGTGCGCATCGCGGCCCGGTCCCTGGCCACCGAGGACGCCTATCTGCGAGGGACCGCCCTCGAGTATCTCGAGACCGTCCTCCCGGCGCGAATGTTCTCGGCGATGGCACCGCTGTTGTCTGTTCACGGGCCGATCGCCCGGCACACGCGGACGGCGACCGAGGCGCGCGACGAGCTGCTCCGCGCCGGTACGACGATGATGGTGAGCCGTGAGGAGCTGCGGCGGCAGCTCGAAGCCGCGGCCCGGGACGAGAGTTGAAGACGCGCTGCCACCATGACGATTGCCAGACGTTTGATCGTGCTGCTCGCGGTGCCGCTGCTGACCTTCTTCGGCCTCGGCCTGTTCATGCGCGCCCAGCTGGCGCGAATCGAGGACCGCACCCGCTTCGTCGCCGAATCGCGGGTCATCGCGCTGGCGCGGTTAGGGGACATCTCGCGCAGCTTTGCCGAACTGCGCGTCAATCTCCGGAGCCAGCTCCTCGCCAAGGATGATGCGGAGCGCGCGCGGGCGCGGGCCGCCTTCAACGAGGATCGCGCCGAGCTGTCGCGGCTGCTGGCCGACTACGCCGACCGGCGGTCCACGAGCGATCACGGGCGGCGATTGCTGAATGACTTTCGAACCGGCAGCGAGCGGTGGGTTGAAAACGCCGAAGCGGCGATGGCGATGGCCGACGCGGGGCGTCAGGAGGAAGCGACCGCGCTCTTGTTCGGTCCGTCGATCGCGGGACTGGGCGTGACGGTCAGCAAGGTCTCGCTCGAATGGATCAAGTACAACGAGGAGATCTCCACCGATGCCGGCCAAGCCGCGCTGACCGCCATCGATAACTCGCAGACCAGCCTGCTGGGCGCGGTGGCCGCGGCCCTGGCCTTGTCCGGGCTCATCGGCTTCCTGACATTTCGCAGCATCGTCACGCCGATCAGGGCACTTGGAAGCCTCGGTCAGGACGATTGCTGCCGGCGACTACGCCGAGGCCGTTCCGTTCACGTCGGCGACCGACGAAACCGGTGGTCTGGCGCGTTCGATTGACGTGCTCAAGCGCGGCGCCGAGGCGACCGAGGGCCAGCGCTGGCTGAAGTCGAACGTGTTCGGGCTGACCTCCGCGTTGCAGGGGGCGACCTCTGTTGCCGAATTCGGTGAGCGGCTCGTGTCTGGCCTGGTGCCCATGGTCGGCGGCGGGATCGCCGCGTTCTACCTGTACGAAGAGCATCCGGAAGGCCTGCGCCGGATCGCCGGCTACGGCCTCCCCGCTGGCGCCGAGTCCGCCGCGACGGTCGCGGTCGGTGAGGGGCTGGTCGGCCAGTGCGCGCGCGAGCGCCGGACCATCACGCTCGCGGACCTGCCGTCCACCTACGTCCGGATCGAATCGGGCACGGGCGCGGCCGCGCCCGCGCAGGCGGTGGCGTTCCCACTGATGGCGAAGCAGGCGCTGCTCGGCGTCCTGGAGATTGCCGGCTTCCGCGCGTTCACCGGGCGCGAGCAGGCGCTGTGCGAAGAACTGCTACCGGTCGTGGGGATGAGCCTCGAGATCCTGCAGGGCAATCTCGCCACTGACGAACTGCTGGCACAGACGCAGGAACAGGCCCGCCAGCTCGAAGAACAGACCGGGAAACTGACGCAGTCCCAGCAGGAGTTGCTGTCGCAGAAAGAGGAGTTGCTCGCGCAACAGGATGAGCTCACCGAACAGCGTGAGCGCCTGAGCGAGACCGAGCAGTTCTTCCGCAGCGTCCTCGAGCTCGCGCCCGACGGGATGATGGTCACGGACGAACATGGCATCATCAAGCTGGCCAACGCGCAGTGCGAGAAGCTGTTCGGGTACACCCGGGCGGAACTGATCGGCCAGCAGGTCGAGATGCTCGTGCCGGCCGAGGTGAGGGACCGGCATCCGGCCTTGCGCGAGGCGTTTCACCGAGAGCCGGAATCGCGTTCCATGGGCTCGGGACGCGAGCTCCATGGTGCCCGCAAGGATGGCACCCTGTTTCCGGTCGAGATCGGGCTGAGCCCGCTGCCCGACCGGGCCGGTGAAGCGGCGCAAGTGGCCGTCTCGATCCGCGATATCACGGAGCGCCGGGAACAGGAGAGCGCCCTCAAGCGGGCCAAGGCGAAGGCTGAAGAAGCCACCGAGATGAAGTCCATGTTCCTCGCGAACATGAGTCATGAGATCCGCACGCCGATGAACGCCATCATCGGTCTGTCGCACCTCGCGTTGAAGACGCCGCTCAGCGCCAAGCAGCGCGATTACGTGAGCAAGGTCCACAATGCCGGCACGTCGCTGCTGGCGATCATCAACGACATCCTCGATTTCTCGAAGATCGAGGCGGGCAAGCTCGATATCGAGACGACCGACTTCATGGTCGACGAAGTCATCGGCTCGGTCGTGACGCTCACCGCGCAAAAGGCCCACGACAAAGGCCTGGAGTTCCTGGCCGATGTGTCCCGGTCGATTCCCGAGCAGCTGCGGGGCGATCCGCTTCGGCTGTCGCAGATTCTCACGAACCTGGTGAACAACGCGGTGAAGTTCACCGACCGCGGCGAGATCCGCCTCAAGATCGAGCTGCTCGAACGGACCGGCGCCAAGGTGCAGTTGAAGTTCTCCGTGCGCGACACCGGGATCGGCATGACGCGCGAGCAGTCCGCCAGGTTGTTCCAGCCGTTCTCGCAGGCCGACATGTCGACCACCCGGAAGCACGGCGGCACCGGGCTGGGCCTGACGATCAGCCGGCGCCTCGTCGAGTTGATGGGGGGTGAGATCTGGCTCGAGAGCGAACCAGGCGTCGGCAGCACCTTCGCATTCACCATCTGGCTCGAGGTCGGTGAGGCGGTCGCCGGGCGGCGCGTGGTCCCGGCCAAGTTCCAGGCGTTGCGCGGGCTGGTCGTCGATGACAATGCGGCGGCCCGAGAAATTCTGGTCGACTCCCTCAGCAGCCTGACCGAACGCGTGGACGCCGTCAGTTCAGGCGCGGAGGCCATCGCGGCGATCAGGGAGCGCAGCGGCGACGCCCCATATGATGTCGTGTTCATGGACTGGCGGATGCCCGGCATGGACGGGCTGGAGGCGGCGCGGCTCATCAAGAACGACCCGACCGTCCGCAAGCAGCCGGCCATCATCATGGTGACCGCCTTCGGCCGGGAGGAAGTGCGGGAGGAGGCCGAAGCGCTCCACCTCGATGGTTTCCTCGTCAAACCGGTGACCAAGTCGATGCTCGTGGACAGCCTGGTCGACGTCTTCGCCACCGAGGCCGAGACGGGAACGCTTCAGACGCCGGTCGTCCCCGACGCGCCGGGGATGCTCCTCGGCACACGCATCCTTCTGACCGAGGACAACGCCATCAACCAGCAGATCGCCGTCGAACTGCTCGAGGGGGCCGGTGCCACGGTGACCGTCGCGAACAACGGCCGCGAAGCCGTCGAGGCGCTGCTGGGCGGCGTCTACCCGCCGCCCTACGACGTGGTCCTCATGGATCTGCAGATGCCCGAGATGGATGGCTATCAGGCGACGGCGCGCATCCGCGCGGACAGCCGTTTCGCGTCGTTCCCGATCATCGCCATGACCGCGCATGCCACGTCCGAGGAGCGTGCCGCCTGTATCGCCGCCGGGATGAACGATCACATTTCCAAGCCGATTTACCCGAACGTCCTCTTCGACACCGTCGCTCGCCACTTCCATCCGGCACCGGCGGCTGCGCCGGCCGCACCTGTTGACACCGCACCGCCCACGGCCTCGCCCCAGGATCCGCTGCCGGTCGTCGACGGCCTCGACACCGCTGATGGCCTGGCGCGCGTCGGCGGCAACCGCAAGCTCTATCTCAGGCTGTTGCGCCAGTTCGTAGACGACGAGCGGGATGCGGTGGTGCGTATCCGCGAGCGGCTCGCGGCGGGGGACCACGCCACCGCGGAACGCATGGCTCACACCGTGAGGGGCGTCGCCGGAAGTCTTGGCGCGCGAGAACTTCAGGCGATCGCCGGCGACCTCGAACGCGCGGTCAAGGAACACGCGCCCACCGAGGCGCTCTGCGATCGGCTGGCAGGCGCGCTGTCGGCCTTTGCCGCCGCCGCGGGCGTCACGCACAGCGAGGCAGCACCGGCGCCGTCGCCAGAACGTCCGGCGGCCGATCCGGTGCAGATTCGCCAGGCTGTCACCCGAATGCAGCGGTGCCTGACGGAGTTCGATCCCGCGGCCGCCGATTGTCTGGAGGAAGATCGCGCGGCGTTCCAGGCCTTGTTCGATGCGCCTACGCTGACGGCGTTCGAGCGCCACGTCGGCAGCTATTCGTTCGGCGAAGCGCAGGCCCTGCTGGACGAGGCGCTCCGGCAGCGCGGGATGGCCGTGAACGAGACGTCCCCATCATGAGCGAACGCATTCTCATCGTCGACGACACGCCGGCCAACATCCAGATGTTGATGGCCATCTTGAAGAAAGAGGGCTTTCAGCTGAGTGCCGCCACCAACGGGCGTCAGGCGCTCGAGGTGATCGAGAAAGTTGCGCCTGACCTCGTGCTGATGGACGTCATGATGCCGGACATGGACGGATACGAGGCGTGCGAGCGGATCAAAGCGTCGACGCGCTGGCGGGACCTGCCGATCATTTTCCTGACCGCGAAGACCGATATCGCCGACATCGTGCGCGGCTTCGAGGTCGGCGCCGTCGACTACGTGGGCAAGCCCTTCAACGGCCACGAGCTGCTGGCGCGCGTCCACACCCACCTCACCCTGCAGCACCTGCGGCGGGAGATGGAGAGCAGGAACGCGGAGCTCGCCCGCGAGCTCGAAGTGGCGCAGGAGATGCTGACCGATGCCCGTCGCCGCGTCGACGCTGCGTTGATGGGCGACAGCCCGGCGATCCGCGCGCTGCGCGAATCGATTGCTCGCTATGCGACTCACGCCGAACCGGTTCTGTTGACCGGTCCCGCCGGGGGCCGGTCACGAGGCCACGGCACGGGCCATCCATCACGCCTCGCCGCGCAGCCGCCAGGCCTTCATCCACGTCAACTGCGCCCTGCTGCCGCCGGGGGAAACCGGCATTCTGGACCCGAGGACTTCACCGACGGGCGCTGCGGATCAGACGTCGGCGGATGCGGCTCCGCGTTCGAGCCTCCTCGATCTATCGGCGGGAGGCACCCTGTATCTGGAGGAGGTGCAGAGACTTCCGAGCGAGGTGCAGGAAGCGTTGGTCACGGTCCTCAACGCCGCCCAGGCGGCGCGCGACCGGGGCGTCGAGGCGCAGCCCGACGTGCGCGTCATCGCCTCCACGTCCGCGCCGCTGTCCGCCGCAGGCGGGTTCCACACCAAGCTGCTCGCACTCCTCGAGGGACGTCAACTGCGCGTGCCCTCGCTCGCGGAGCGGTCGGACGATGTGCCGGACCTGGCGATGTTTTTCGTCCGCCAGCATGCCCGGCGGATTGGATCGGTGGTGGAGACGATCGGAGCCGCCTCCCTCAACCGGCTGCGCAAGTATCGCTGGCCGGGTGATCTCGGCGAGCTCCAGAGCCTGATGGAGCGCGCGGTGACCTCGGCGCGCGAGCCGGTGCTCGAAATCGATGCGACGCAACTCGACGAAGGCGTCCCGCTAGGCCTCTATCGGCTGATGGAGAAGCTCGGCGAGGGAGGCATGGGTGAGGTGTGGCGGGCGCGGCACCAGCTGCTGGCGCGGCCCTGCGCGGTCAAGGTGATCAGGCCGGATCGACTGGGCGAGAGCAACCGCGAGAAGACGATCGCGCGCTTCCGCCTCGAAGCGCGGACCATCGCGCAACTGAGCTCGCCCAACACCGTGCGTCTGTTCGACTTCGGCGTGACGGAAACGGGCAGCCTCTACTTCGTCATGGAGCTGCTCGAAGGACTCGACCTCGCCTCGCTCGTGCAACGGTTCGGCCCTTTTCCCCCGGAGCGCGCGCTGATCGTGCTGCAGCAGGCTTGCCGATCGCTGGGCGAGGCGCACGCCGCCGGCCTGCTGCATCGGGACATCAAGCCGCACAACCTCCAGTTGTGCCGGCTCGGGCTCGATTTCGACGTCGTCAAAGTGCTCGATTTCGGCCTCGCCAAGTCGCTGCGCGAAGGCAACGCGGACCTGACCAGCGACGGCATCCTCACCGGCACGCCGGCCTACATGCCCCCTGAGCGCGTGCAGGGAGGGGACGCCGACGAACGTTCGGATCTCTACGCACTCGGCTGCGTCGGCTTCTGGATGCTGACGGGACGAACGGTGTTCACCGGCGATCCCATGGCGATGATGCTGCACCACGTGCGCGATGCCCCGCAGCCGCCGTCGATGTTCGCGCCGGCGCCGATCCCCGAGCGTCTCGAGCAGATCGTGCTGGCCTGCCTCGAGAAGTCGCCGAAGGTGCGCCCGCCATCGGCGATGGACCTGTTCCATCAGCTCGCCGAGGTCAGGGTCGAGACGCCGTGGTCCGCCGAGCGCGCCGAAAGCTGGTGGCGTGAGCACCTCCCGGCGTATGCCGGCCCACCGCCGGGAGGCGATCCGACGGGCGAGCTGTCGCTCGCGCCGTTCAAGTGAGCTGACGAGGGTTGGGCCCGATCCCCTTCTAGAAACGAAATCCCACCCTCATGAGGAATTCGTCGGTCCTGTTCAACGGCTCATACGCGCCCAGCTGCTGCTCGACAGTGATGTTGTGGACCGTGAACGTCGCCGTCTCATAGTTCACCGGCGACGCGTCGACGTTCCAGTGCGTGTACTCAGGCTCCACCCACCACTGCCGGCCGACCTGATATTTCGCACTGGCGCGCAGCGCCCATCCTGAGTGCTGATGAAACGACACGTCGGAAAACCCTTCGATCGTGAACGCCGGCGCCGTTGGGGTCGCCGGTACATCCCCGCCGCCCAATTGCGAATCGCGCGTCGTCTGCCACCCGTGCAGGAGGTGGTCGTATTCCACGTTGAGGCTGAGCGAGTCGTGCGACGCCACGACGGTGCGTGCCGTCAGGCCGATGGGCAGATAGAGATAGTCGTCGGTGCGGTAGCCGCTGACGCCGTTGATCCCATTCGACAAGTGACGGATGCCCAGGCCGATATCGGGCGACCATCCCCAGGTGCGGCCGATCACATCTTTGCCGACCAGAGCCCGCCCTTCGAGGTACCAGTCCTTGTCGCCACTCTCGTTGCACGGCGACGGGTCACCGACATCCAGCGCGTATCCGTTGGGAGATGTGCTGTCAGGCGTGAGCAGGAAGGGCGAACACCAGCCATCGTAGGTGGTGTGGCCGGCGAACCCGCGGCCACCAGCCTGGAGAAACCAGTGCTGACCACGGTTGAGCGACATCGTACCCGAATAGCCGCCTCCAAACTTGGGGCCGTGGATCGAGATGCTCGTGTCGCCCGGCTCGGCGTACTTGTAGCCGCCCACCTCGAAACTGAACTCATGCCCCGTGGGTGTGGCCAGGCTGGCGTCTCCCGCGGCTGCGTCAGACGACCGAGCCGATCCGGTCGATGGCGAACCGGAGGATTGCGCGAACGCGTGGGATGGAATGAATGCGATTACACCTGCGACCACGAATCTCTTCAGACGACGTGACATGAAACACCGCCTCGGCGTGGCAGTCGTGCTGGCACTCTCGATCTTGACACACCTTCGGACCAGTTCGGTCCGGCCGCGTGACGCTCGTTCCCGGTGGCCTTCCGGTTTTGCGGCATCTGCGGGCCACAGCCCCTGTTGATCTCCGAGTCCAGGCCAAGGCACGTGATAACGTTCTTTGGCAGCGATCGGGTCACGTGGTTCAGCGGCAGCTACGGCGTACCGGAATTTCGTGCGGCTCCCAGAAGTGCCGCCCACGAGTGAGGCTTGAGAATGTCGAACGGAGCATCGGAACCACGAGGCGCTGGCGCGCCGGAGCGGGCGCAGGGATCGGACAAGCGCGCGGTCGACGTCGCCGAGCAACGCCGTCTCAACGACGCCCGGGAGGCGGGCACGCCCTGGAAGAAGTGGGGACCGTACCTGAGCGAGCGGCAGTGGGGGACGGTCCGCGAGGACTACAGCGCGTCCGGTGACGCCTGGAACTACTTCACCCATGATCAGGCTCGTTCGCGCGCCTACCGGTGGGGCGAGGACGGCCTCGGCGGCCTCTCGGACGATGGACAGCGGCTCTGCTTCGCGCTCGCGCTCTGGAACGAGCGCGATCCGATTCTGAAGGAGCGCCTGTTCGGGCTGACGAACAGCGAGTCGAATCACGGCGAGGACGTCAAGGAGTACTACTTCTACGTCGACTCGACCGCCACGCACTCGTACATGAAGTATCTCTACAAGTATCCTCAGCGGGAGTTCCCGTACCGGGATCTCGTGGAGACCAGCCGGGGGCGGTCGCGGACGGAGTTCGAGTACGAGTTGCTCGACACCGGGGTCTTCGACGATGACCGCTACTTCGACGTCTTCGTCGAGTATGCCAAGGAGGGCCCGGAAGACATCCTGATCAAAGTGACGGTCCACAATCGCGGACCCCAGGCGGCCCGGCTCCAGGTTCTCCCGACGCTCTGGTTCCGCAACACGTGGTCGTGGGGAAAAGGTGGGAGCAAGCCGGTGCTGCGCGAACGCGGCGGCGCGATCCACGCCTCTCATCCCGAGCTTGGCGACTACACGCTCGCGTGCGAGGGCGCCGAGGAGCTGCTGTTCACCGAGAACGAGAGCAACGCCTCGCATCTGTGGGGACAGCCGAACCCGAGTCCCTTCGTCAAGGACGCGTTCCACCACTACGTCGTCTCGGGTAACTCCGGAGCCGTCAATCCGCAGAAGACCGGGACGAAGGCCGCGGCGCGGTACGTCCTCGACGTACCAGCCGGCGGCGCCTCGGTGGTGCGGCTGCGATTATCAGCGGCCACACCGGCGAGCCCGTTCGGGACGGCCTTCGATGCGACAGTGGCCACGCGGATCCGGGAGGCGGACGAATTCTACGACCGGGTCGCGCCCAACTCGCTGAACGAGGACGAGCGTCGGCTCCACCGCCAGGCGCTCGCCGGGATGCTCTGGTCGAAGCAGTACTACCTCTTCGACGTGGACACCTGGCTCAAGGAGCACGAGGCGCATCCGCTCCTCGGCGGGTCGAAGAAGCGGATCCGCAACGCCGAGTGGTTCCACATGTTCAACGGCGACATCATCTCGATGCCCGACAAGTGGGAGTACCCGTGGTACGCCGCCTGGGACCTGGCGTTCCACACGCTCGCGCTGTCGCTCGTCGACTACGACTTCGCCAAAGAGCAGCTCCTCCTCATGCTGCGGAGCCTGTACAGCCATCCAAACGGACAGATGCCCGCTTACGAGTGGAACTTCAGCGACGTCAACCCGCCGGTGCATGCGTGGGCGACGCTCTTTCTCTACAAAGTGGAGCGAGGGCTCGGGCGGGCGGATATCGATTTCCTGGAGCGCTCGTTTCAGGGCCTCACGCTCAACTTCAACTGGTGGGTCAACCGCAAGGACCCGGAGGGCCGCAACGTCTTCGCGGGCGGCTTCCTCGGCCTCGATAACATCGGCGTGTTCGACCGCAGCGCGCCGCTCCCGACCGGCGGGACGCTCGAGCAGGCCGACGGCACGGCATGGATGGCCTTCTACTGCCAGAACATGCTGGAGATCGCCCTCATCCTCGCCGACCACGATCCCATCTACGAGGAGGTGGCCTTCACGTTTCTCCGGCACTTCATGTGGATCGCCTACGCGATGGACCGGATCGGTGAGAACCACGACGAGATGTGGGACGAGGCCGATGGGTTCTTCTACGACATCTTGCGGCTGCCGGACGGATCCGCCACCCGCCTGAAGGTCCGCTCCATGGTGGGGCTGCTCCCGCTGTGCGCCTCCACGATCTTCGGACCGGACGACCTGGCCAGACACCCGCGGCTGCTGGAACTGGTCAAACTGTACAAGGAGCGCTATCCCGACGTCGTGGCCCAGGTGGCGCCGAGTGAGGAGGGGTTCATCGGCTACGCCGGACGGCGGCTGCTCTCGCCGCTCTCGAAGAAGCGGCTCGAAAGCGTCCTTCGCTACCTGCTCGACGAAAACGAGTTCCTGAGCCCGTACGGCATCCGCTCTCTGTCCCGTTACCACCAGGACCATCCCTTCGTCTTTCAGGTCGGGCACGACGCCCATCGCGTCTCGTACCTCCCGGCTGAATCGGACACCGGGATGTTCGGCGGGAACTCGAACTGGCGCGGCCCGATCTGGATGCCCGTGAACGCGCTCATCGTCCGCGGCCTGCTCAACCTCCACGCCTTTTACGGCGACGACTTCACGGTCGAGTGCCCGACCGGCTCAGGCCACCGCATGACGCTCTTCGAGGTGGCGCACGAAGTCTCGCGGCGACTCGCGAAGATTTTCCTGAGGGACGAGAACGGCCGCCGGCCGGTCTACGGGGGGAGCGCGAAGTTCCAGGAGGACCCGCACTGGCGCGATCTCATCCTGTTCTACGAGTACTTCCACGGCGACAACGGCGCGGGCCTTGGAGCGAGTCACCAGACCGGGTGGACAGGCGTCATCGCACGCCTCCTGGACATCTTCGGCCGGGTCAGTGGAGCCGACATGCTCGCGGCGGAGAAGGGGGAGGTCGCTGAGCGTCTCGCCCAGGAACAGGCCTACGGCAGGACCATGAAGGCCGACAAAGGGACATAACGGTCAGTCCGGGCGCTGAAGCTTCGGCGCATTGCCCAGCGCGCGATTTATTGCGACGTACCGCGTCAAGAGGCGACCGTCGCTCCCGGCCAGGTCGAAGCGCGCTTGAAGATAGCTGCGTTGACTGTCAAGGACGGCGACGTAGTCTACGGCGCCGCCGTCGTAGCGGGCCTGCGCGAGGTCGTAGGCGCGCCGGGCGCTTTGCTCGCGTGCCGCCAGCTCGGTGCGCTGCTGTTGCTCCGCCGTATAGCCGGTGAGGGCGTCGTCGACCTCCTTCCACGCCGCCAGCACGGTGCGCTGATAGGCCACCGCAGCTTCCTGCTGCTCCAGCTCCCGCAGCTGCACGACGCTCTTGCGCCGGCCGCGGTCGAAGATCGGGAGATCGAAACTCGGACCGATCGACCAGAGACGGCTGCCCCAGCTCAGGAACTCGGTGCCGAGATACGACTCCGAACCGAATCTGGCGCCGAGGCGGATGCTTGGGTACAGCTGCGCGCGGGCGATGCCGATGCCCGCGGTCGCGGCGCGAAGACGGGCCTCCGCGGCGGCAATGTCCGGACGCCGTGAGGCCAGTTCAGACGGAAGCCCGAGCGTCAGGTCCGGGAGAATTGCCGCGCGATCGGTTGGCAGCGCTGTGAGACGGTTCTGAAGCGCCCCTGGACGTTCCCCGACGAGCAGCGCGATTTCGTTGCCGGCCGCCGCCTCGCGGGCGAGCAAGGGCGGCAGCTGCGACTTGAGCGCCGCCAAGTCGGCGCGCTGACGCTCGAGAAACAGCTCGTCGAACAGGCCGCCCTCCACCTGCGCCTCGATGATCGACAGCCGGTCCTCCATCGCCGCGATCTCCTCGCGCGTCACACGGCTCTGACGCTGTGTCGTCCGCACCTCGAAGAAGCTGCGCGCGACGTCGCTCGCCAGGCTGACCCGCGCCAGATCCAGCAGCGCCCCCTGCCGCACGACGTCGGCATCAGCCTGCTCGACGGACGAGCGGATCCGTCCCCAGAGATCCAGTTCCCACGAGGCATCGAAGCCGACCTGATAGAAGCCGTACGGCTCGGCGATGAGCGGCACGATCTTGTCGCGGTCGGCGCCGATCGCGTCGATCAGGCGGATCCCGGCGCCGAACTCGCTCTGACGCTGCGCCGTCGCGGCGCCGGTGACGTTCGCCTGGGGCCCGCGTTGCGCACTCACGGTCAGGCGCTGCACACGCGACTGGGCGAAGTGCAGCGCCGCCGTCTGCAGATCAGGACTCACGGCGACGGCGAGCGTCTGTAGCTGGTCGAGGATCGGGTCCTCGAACGGGGCCCACCAGTTCTCCGGCAGCGCTTCCGTGATGCCGCCCGTCCCGCGCAGCGTCTCGTCCCCGGCGCGCCACGTCGTCCAGTCGGCCGGGGCCGGGGGCTGCGGCTTGACATACGGCGGCGCGCCGCTCGCGCATCCGCTCAGTGCCGCCGCGATCAGGCACGGCACGACGTCGCATCGTCGCAGGATCGAAGTCGTGGTCACCGTCAGTCTCCCTTCGTCATGCCAGCCGGTTGCGGAACAGCCACGCGGCCAGCGGCAACGTGACAGCCGCAATCGCGAGCATCGGCACGAAGTCGAAGGCGATTTCGTGCATGCCCGCCCCCTCGAGATAGACGCGCCTGACGAGATCCATCCCGAAACGCAGGGGGTTGGCGTAGGTGGCCAGCTGGAGGACGCGCGGCATGTTGCTGACCGGCGCCATCAGCCCGGAGAGCAGCATCAGCGGCATGATCAACAGAAACGTGTACAGCATCGCCTGCTGCATGCTGGCTGACAGGGCCGAAATGGAGAGTCCGATCCCCACGGCGGCGGTGGTGAAGGAGAGCAGTCCGAGGTAGAGCAGCCAGACCGAGCCATTGAACGGAATCTGAAACCAGAAGCGGATGATGAGCAGGATGGTCGTGGACTGCACGAGCCCGACGAGAATCGACGGCAGCGCCTTGCCGATCAGGATCTGCATGGGCGTCAGGGGCGTCACGAGCAGCTGATCGAACGTGCCCTGCTCCCGTTCGCGGGCCACCGACAGCGCGGCGAGCAGCAGCGTCTGCAACATGCTGAGCGCGGCAATCAGCGCCGGGAGCATGTTCCAGCGTGATTCCAGGTTCGGGTTGTACCACGCACGGCGCTCGATCGTAATCGGCGGGACGCCGCCGATGTCCTGGTTGTAGGCGGCGACGATGGCGCCGATCTGGCCGGCGGCGGCGCCCGCGGTGTTGGAGTTGCGACCATCCAGGATCATCTGCAGCGGCGCGCTCCGGCCGGTCGCGAGCCGCGTCTCGAAGTCGTCGGGAAAACTGAGCACGAGCAGCACCTGACCGCTGTCGATGATGTCGGCGATCTCGGGCGCGGCGTGCAGCGTGGCCACGCGATCGAACACCCCGGTTCCGGTTATTTTCGCCAGCAGCCGCGTCGAGGCCGCGCCGCCGCTGTGATCCAGGACGGCATAGGGTGCATACCGCAGGTCGTATGTCGCGCCGTAGCCGAACAGGAGCGATTGCAGCAGGGCCGGGAGCACGATCAGCGCGCGGCTGGACGGCTCCTTGACGAGCATGAGCAGTTCCTTGCGACACAGAAACGCGATTCGTATCCCGAAGTTCAGCATCGGCCCATCCCGTCAGACCAGCCGCTTGCGGAGGCTCCGGCGCGACGCCGCGATCAAGACACCAGCGTAGAGCGCCAGGATCGAACCTTCCCTGGCGACCATCGGCCAGTTGTCCCCGGCCAGGAACAGCGTCTTGATCAGGCGCATGTAATGCGTGGCCGGCAAAACCTGGCTGACCACCTGGATCGCGGCCGGCATGTTCCGGAGATCGAAGATGAACCCCGAGAGCATCAGCGCCGGCATGAAGCTGGCGAGCAACGCCAGTTGGCTGGCCTGGAACTGATTGCGCGTCACCCCCGAGATGAACAGACCCAACGACAGCGACACGGCCAGGTACAAGAGCGAGACGAGCGTGATCGCGACCAGGGAGCCTCGGATCGGCACCTCGAAGAGGAATCTCGCCGCCAGCAGGCACATGGCCAGATCGATCGCGCCAATCACGACGAACGGCAACAGTTTGGCGAGCACGAGCTCGAGTGGCCGAACTGGCGTGACGAACAGCGACTCGAGCGTGCCGCGTTCCCACTCGCGGGCGATCAGGAGCGACGTGAGGAACGCGCCGATCAACGTCAACACGAGCGCGATGAGGCCCGGAACCAGGTACCACGTGCTGCTCGACGCTTCGTTGAACCACATGCGCGGGACGACCACGACACGTCCGGCGCGTTGGCCGGCGCGACCCTCGCGGTCGGCCTGTCGCTCGCCCCAGAGGCCGATCGCGCTGGACACATACGTCTCGATCGTCGCCGCCGTATTGGTGTCGACGCCATTCAGCAGCAACTGCAGGCGGCCCTGCCCGAGTGCCAGTTGCCGGGAGAAGTCCGCCGGAACGCGAACGATGCCGCGAACCTCTCCCGCCCGCATCCCCGCCACTGCCTCCGGCATGCCCGCCGTCCAGACCGGCGCGATGTAGGGCGAGCCCTGCAACCCGGCGAGCACGTCGCGCGCCTGAGGCGACCGGTCCTCGAGGACGACCGCGATCGGCGCGTTGGTCACATCGAACGAGAGCCCGTATCCGAACAAGAGGATCAGCAGCACGGGAAGCAGCAGTCCGACAGCGAGGTTGCTGCGATCCCGAAGCACCTGCCGCGTCTCTTTACGCAGCAGCGCCGCGAAACGACGGCCGAAGGACGAGGCCCTCATGCCGCAGTCCCTCTTGCGCCATGGGCGGCCCGGGCCTGTTCGACGATGGCGATGAAGGCGCTGTTCATGTCGGCGACGGTGCCCCCGGCCTGCTCGCGAACCTGATGGGGCGTGCCAATCGCCAGCAGGTGACCCGCATCCTGAATCGCGATGCGGTCGCAGTACTCGGCCTCTTCCATGAAGTGCGTCGTGATGATGACCGTCACTGCCTGCTCGGCCAGCGCGGTGATCGAACGCCAGAATGCCCGCCGCGCCAATGGATCGATGCCGCTCGTCGGCTCGTCGAGAAACAGGATGTCGGGTTCGTGCAGCAGGCCGACGGCCATCGCCAGGCGCTGCTTGTAGCCGCCCGGCAGGCCGCCGCTGCGCGCGCCAGGATCGAGATCGAATTGCGCGAGCGTGGCGGCGATGCGCGTGCGCAGTCTCTGGCCGCTTAATCCGTACGCGCCGCCGAAGAACTCGAGGTTTTCGCGCACACTCAGTTCGCCATACAAGGCGAACCTCTGCGAGACATAGCCGATGTGCGCCCGGGCCTGCGCGCGAGCGGTCCGGAGATTGACGCCGGCGACCTCGAGATGGCCGCTGGTCGCTGGCAGCAGGCCGCACAGCATGCGAAAGGTCGTCGTCTTGCCGGCGCCGTTGGGTCCGAGCAGTCCGAAGATCTCGCCCCGGCGGACGTCGAACGAGGTGCTGGCGACGGCGGTGAAGTCGCCGAAACGGCGCACGAGATCGCGCACCGCGATGACTACCTCGCCGGAACCCGCCGCGTGCGGGCGGCTCAATGTCGGCGCGGCGGGAGGGGCGCGTGGCTCCTGCGCCTCGCTCTGACGCAGCATCATCATGAACGCGTCTTCGAGCTCCTCCGATCGCGGCTCTCTGAGCGCGGGGGCGAGCAGTGCGTCGACGCGATCGTCAGAAGCGTCCGGCTGGGTGATGAAGCGGACGGCTCCGCCTCGCGGCACCGCATCGAGCACGAGGTCGGCCGCATCGAACAGGCGCGCCTGCAAGTGGCGGGCGGGGGTACCGGCCGGAGGCATGGCCGTGAAGGTGAAGCGCCGCGCGCGCGTGCGCAGCGTGGCCGGCGTCCCTTCGCTCAAGATCCGCCCCTGATGCATGACGAACACCTGGGCGCAGCGTTCGGCCTCGTCCATGTAAGCGGTGCTGACGAGCACGCTCAGGTGCTCGGCGTCGACCAGCTGCTGGACGATCAGCCACAACTCCCGGCGCGAGAGCGGATCCACGCCCACACTCGGCTCGTCGAGGAGCAGCAGGTCGGGGGACCGCACCAGGGTGCACGCCAGTCCCAGTTTCTGCTTCATGCCGCCGGAGAGCTTGCCCGCGAGACGAGTGGTGAACGACGCGAGATCGGTCATCGCGAGGAGACGCGCGAAGCGTTCGCGGCGAATGGCCGGCGGGACGCCGTGCAGGTCGGCGTAGAGATCCAGATTTTCCTGAACGCTCAGATCCTCGTATAGCCCAAACCGCTGCGGCATGTAGCTAATCCGATCCTGGACCGCCTGCGGCTGCGCCGCGACGTCGACGTCCAGCACGCGCAGGTGTCCGGCATCTGGCGTCAGCAGGCCGGCGATCATGCGAATCAGCGTTGTCTTGCCCGCACCGTCAGGACCGACCAGGGCGGTGAGGGCGCCCGAACGAACGGTCAGCGAGACGTTGTCGACGGCAGCGATCGTGCCTCCGGTGGGCGATCTGAAGACCTTGCCGAGTCCGTCAGCGACGATCGTCGTCTGCGTCTCGGTCACGAGTCACCGGCCGGCAGCTGCACGGTGACCGGCTGGCCAAGGCGGAGGACATCCCGGGCATCGTCCACGAGGATGCGGACCTCGTAGACGAGACTCGTGCGCAGCTGTTCGGTCTCGACCGACTTGGGGGTGAACTCCGCGGTCGAGGCGATGAACGAGATCTTGCCGGTCAGGGGGTCGGGTTGGCTGTCCGTCAATACCCGGGCGGCCATGCCAGGCTTCACCCTGCCGAGGTCAGGCTCGGCGACGTAGACGCGCACCCACTTCGGCTGCGTCAGCGCCAACGTGAACACCGGCCGCTGGGGCGTGGCCATGTCCCCCGGTTCGAGGAGCCGCGAACGAACCACGGCATCGACCGGCGCAGTCAATTCGCCGAGCTCAATCTGGTGCCGCAGCAAGGCGAGCTGCGCGCGCGACGCTTTGACTTGCGCCTCGGCGGTCGCGATGTCCTCGACGCGCGCCCCCGCCTCGAGGAGTCGGAGCGCTTCGCGGGCTTCGGCGACGCGGGCCGACGTGGTTTGGACCGCGCTCTCCGCGCGATCCAGATCCTGCCTGCTGACGCCGCGGCCCTGGGTCTTGCCGCTGATGCCCTGAAGCCGTGCGAGATCCTGCTGCGCCCGCGCCTGGTCCGCCTGCGCCCCAGCCAGCCGGCTGCGCGCCTGCTCGACTTCCTGCGGCCGCGCTCCGCTGCGCACCCGGCGGAGCATCTGCTCCTGCACTTCGATCTGGGCGGCCGCCTGATCGGCCTGCAGGGCGAGCGTTCGCGTGTCCAGACGCGCGAGCACTGTGCCGGTTTTGACGACGTCGCCTTCTTCGGCGTGCAGTTCGGAGATGCGGCCGCTGCCATCGAAGGCCAGCGAGACTTGACGGATGTCGACGTTGCCGTGCAGCACCAGGAACGGAGAGGCGGCGGGCGTGCGGCTGGTCCACAGATAGCCGCCAATCGCCAGCACGATCGCGAGTACTGCCAGGGCGAGGACCTTCTTCATAGGTCAGGGTTCTTCCGCGCGCGTCGGCGCGCAGCCGCCGACTTTAAATTCCGTTTAGACTAGCATGGAAGAAAGACGTGACGGGACGCCCTGCGACATCGCCGCCGGTGCGGCGCCGACGCGCGGACGGTGCGGTGACGCGCGCCAGGATCCTGGAGTGTGCGGGAACGCTGTTCGCCGCGACCGGCTATGCGGAAACGACCGGGAAAGCCATCGCCGTGGCGGCCGGGGTCGATCTGGCATCGATCAACTACCACTTCGGCAGCCGCACCGGCCTGTATCAGGCGGTGCTGGTCGAAGCGCACCGGCGCTTGATCGCGCTGGAGGTGCTGGAGCGCCTCGAACGCGCCGACGCGCCGGCCCGCGCAAAGTTGGAGCGGCTGATCGGGGCCTTGGTGGAGGGGGCGCTCGAGGGTCGTGGATGGCAGTCGCGCGTCCTGGCCCGCGAGCTGATGGCGCCGTCGTCCAATCTCGAGGCGCTCGTCCGGCGGGAGGCGCTGCCGAAGGTGCGGGTGATCGCGCAACTGATCAGCGAGATGACCGGAATTCCGATCGGCGATCCCGCGATTGCCCGGTGCCTGCTGAACGTCGCTGCGCCCTGTCTGATGCTGTTCGTCGCACCGGCCAGCGTGCCGGGACCGCTGCACGAGGTGCGGCGAATGCCGCGGGCGGTCCTGGTCGCGCACCTGCAACGCTTCGCAGTCGCCGGGCTCGAGGCCATCGCCCGCGACTACTACTACGGATCGACGTCCGACGAGTCGAAACGAGTACGGCGCAAGCGGCCGGGCGCCGTGTGACGCCGCGTCGGTCGGTGACAACCGCGATGTCGAGCGTCCGAGTTTCCCTTAGGATATTGTTCGGCTACCGTATAGCACGGTTGGATCTTGTGCGGCGGCACCATGTTTTCCCACCTGCCCATAGCGCTGACGTTGATGGCCCTGTGCGTGACGATTCACGCCGCCGGCGTGACGTGGGCCCTGCAGCGGCTTCGCAGTGTCCCCAGAGTGGCGCTCCGATTCTGGACGAGCACGCGGCTCTTCG
The DNA here is from genome assembly GCA_963816725.1 of uncultured Acidobacteriota bacterium. Taxonomy (GTDB): domain Bacteria; phylum Acidobacteriota; class Vicinamibacteria; order Vicinamibacterales; family 2-12-FULL-66-21; genus CAVSUB01. The sequence continues at coordinate 158,386 of CAWFMC010000008.1, forward strand.
TAATCGTCTCCACCTGGATCGTCCTGTTGCACCTTGCCGAGATCTCGCTGTGGGCCGGGTTCTATGTATGGCGGAACGCGATGCCCGATCTCGCCTCGGCGCTCTACTTCAGCGCGGTCACGTACACGACGACGGGGTATGGGGATCTCGTGCTGCTCGCAGGCTGGCGGCTCGTGGGCGCAGTCGAAGCGCTGACCGGCATCCTGATGTGCGGATGGTCGACCGGGTTCTTCTTCGCGATCGTGAACCGTCTATACCAGGACGTTCCGGAAATCAGGCGGCCATGAGCCCCGACCACCGGCCTCGAAGACAAGACCAGCGATAACTGCTCTCCGCGCTCGCGACCCGGGTTCTCGGGCCTGACATCGGGTGGCGAAGCGTTCGAAAGAAGGTGACGCGGCGCGCGGTCAACGTGCCGGCGAGGCGGTGCCGGTCTGGGTGAGGACCGCTCGCACGATGAACCGTTTCGGAGCGGATCCGATGAAGTAGAACGGATAGCACGTCACCAGCGTCAGCGAGCGGGCCGGCGTGGGGTCGATCACCGACACGTCCTCAGGGTCGACGATCCAGGTGCGCTCGACCCGGTAGATCTCCTTGTGCCGCTGCACGGTTTCGAGCTCGATGGCATCCCCGACAACGATGTCCTTCAAGGGGCGAAAGAAACCATCGCGATGTCCGGCGATGCCGGAGTTGCCGTTCGCACCCGGAAGCGCGGTGTCCTCGATGTGGCCGACGGCGCGATTCAGGGTCGTCTCGTCGGTGCCCTCCAGCACGGGGGCCTCGAGCCGTAACCGCGGGATGCGAAGGACGGCAAGCGGGGCCGCGCCCGGCACCTGCGACGCGTTCCGCCAGGCGGCGATGCGTTCCGGCGACCAGAGCGTCTGGTCGAGCGCGCCCGGCGCCTGGGCGGCCGCCTGCAGTTCCGCGAATTGATTCATCGCCGCGCGGCGCCCGGTCATGCCCGCGACATACCACACGGCGCAGTAGGACAGCAGGGCGATGCCGGTCGTCCAGGCGACGCGCTCCGCGATCGTCCAGACTCGGCGAGCACGCCCATTCGGTGCCCCGTTCGGGGTCGCGTCCGTTCCCACGCGGATGTGCCTCCTGTCCCTGACTGACGCCGCCAGCCATACGAGCGAACGGGGCCGCGCTTACGGCCAGCGCGGCCCGATGGTCGGCCCGGTGCTGGCTACTGCGCCAGACGCCGCCGGATGCTGAGGGCCGCGCCGCCGGCCATCGAGAGCAGACCGATCAGCCCGATCAGCGGGAGAGGTCCGCCCGTCTTGGGCAGCTTCTTGGCCGGTGCCGCCGCTGGCGCCGCCTCCGGTGCTGCCGCACTCGGAGCAGCCGTCGTCCTGGCCGGAGCCGAGCCGGAGGCGCCCGACGTTGGCCGCGCGGCCGGGGCAGCTCCCGCCCCGCTGGCGGCCGGCGCTGCCGCGCCGCTGGTGGCGAGGCTCGCGTTCACTTCCTTTGCCGTGACCACCTTCGGGGGCTTGCTCGTGACAATCGTCGCCGATATCACATCGCCCGTGTGGAACTCCGAGAGATCGGACGGCTTGCCGGCACGGTACAGCTTCACGCCGCGTTTGTCCAGATCGCCCTGCGTGAAGGATTTGAATCCCTGCGGCGTCTGCACGATGATGCTCGACCCGGTCACCTGCTTGACCGTGCCATTCTTGACCTCGGTGACCGTGACGGGTGTCACCGTCGTCCTGGTCGTGATCGTGGCTGTTCCGGCCATCCCCGGCTTCAGCTCGTGCACGGACAGCTGCTTCCCGTCTACCGTGAATTTGAAGTCGTCAGGCACCGTCAGCTCACGCGTGCCTTCGGGCAGCTTGACCACCAGATCGCTGCCGTCCACGGCAATCACCTGGAACTTCTTGGTTTCCGTGGCCGATGATGTCGTCTGCGCGTGCGCGATTCCGGCGGTCAGGCACACGAGCGCACCAGCCGTCAATACGACGCGACCCAAGAACTGCATAAGCCTCTCCTTTTTTGGCGTACAACGCCCGGATTCGCAAACCCGAACTCGACAGGGCAGACCAAGTTCCGTTCCAGCGGACACGAGGCGGGAGGAGAGATTTCCGCAGCGATCCGAGTGCGTGCGCTCGTGTGCACCCGCCAAAACTCCGGCGGACCGCTACCGCCTCCGGCATGCCGTGCGAGCGTGCGCAATTGGGGGCGCGTTGCCAAGTCGAGGAGCGGTCTGCGGCATGGAATCAGCGGTGTGGGGTTGCGTGCGCTGGATGGTGCGGTGATTGCCTTCTGCCCGGTCCAGAGTGACAGTTCCGCCGGGAACGGCCCCCCCCACGCCGCCTTCTCACAGGGGGCGAATCGGCCGCAGGCTCGCGACCCTCGGCACTGGCGTATGCCTCCTGGCGATCCTCCTGCTACTCGTCCGCCACTCGGAGTTGGTTCGTCAGTTCGCACGCCGCCGAATTACCGCTGTTCTGTCCTCACGCCAGATCGACCTGCGGATGGGCTCGCTCGACTACAACCTGTTTACAGGTTCGATCGACGTGCGGGATCTGCGGCTCGGGTCGGCGGCGGCGGCGGACCTCCCGGCATTCGCGCGCGTCGGGCGGGCCCGGCTCGAGTTGAGCCTGATTCAGCTGCTCCACGGCCGCTACGTCGTGCAGTCAGGGGTTGTGGAGGACCTGGACCTTCAGTTCGTGGTGGATGGGGACGGTCGGGACAATGTTCCCCGTCCGACGAGCGATCCCAACCACCCAGGCAAATCGTTCGATTACCTCGTCAGCAGCCTGTCGATCTCGAACGGTCGGGTCCGGTACACGGACCGGGCGCGCCACGCGGACCTCTCGGTGTCGCTTCTGCCGGTGCAACTCACTGGGAACGCGGCGACCGCGCGACTACACCTTCCGGTCGAGAGTACCGACGGCACGATTCAGATCGGCAGCCGCACCGACATCGTCAATCGCGTCTCAGGGCTGCTCGATCTGGGTCGTGACGACCTCAACATCGATCGCTTCCTGATCGAGGCAGCAGGCTCCCGGGTCGAGCTCACCGGCGACGTGCGGGATTTCGATCGACCGGCGCTCGGGTTGAAGCTGCGGGCGACCGTCGACGGAGCCCGCACCGCCGCGCTGCTCGATGTCCGCGAGCCGGTCACGGGCACCATTACCGCGGACCTAACCGCATCCGGACGGCTCTCTGCTCCCAGGATCGACGCGCACGTATCCGGGGCCACCGTCAACGTGCGATCGCTCGCCGCCGCGGAGATTGACGTGCGCGCTGCGTACGATGGCTCTGAGCAGCGCGCGTACGTATCGTCTGCACGCCTGCAGGCGCCATGGGGGCGGCTCTCGGCGGACGCGGAACTCGCCCTCCAGAGCACCGGCACGTCACGGGTGCGAGCGGAAGTCTTGAACATGGACGCCGCCGCCATCATGCGCGGCCTGAACCTCCCCTACGTCGCGGGTACCAGAGTGAACGGGTCACTCGCTGCGGAGTGGCCGGGGATCGACTACGCCGAGGCGTCCGGTACAGCGAGCGCCAGCCTGACTCCCCTCCAGACACGCCTGACGGCGCGGACCATGCCACTCGGCGGGCACCTCTCGGCCCGCGGCCGCGCAGGAACGATCGTCGCGGAGTGGCAACAACTCACCGCCGCCGGTGCCCAGCTGACCGGTCGCCTACGGATTGGCGAAGGCCGCCGGCTCGAGGGCCAGCTCAATGGCACCGTCCCCGACCTGGGTCGCACCGTCACCGACGCGGAGATGTTTCTCGGGCGGGCGCCCGGATCGCTGCTGCCGGCAGCGGTCACGGGGGCGGCACACCTGGACGCCCGGATCGCGGGAACGCTCACCGAGCCCACCGCCTCGGTAAAGGTCAGCGCTCCCGCGGTCTCCATGGGCGCCGCGAATGAGATTGGGATTGGCGCCGATCTGACGGTGACGCCCGCGGCGGTGATGATCACGCGCGCCGAGACGGCCTGGCATGGCGCCCACGCGGAGATGAGCGGCACCGTCGGCCTGACCCGCAACCGGCCGCTCGACCTCGTTGTCGACGCCGAGACCCGAGACCTCCAACAACTGGCGCGAGGCGCCGGGCCGTGGGGCGCCGAGGTGTCGGGGCGAGTCACCAGCCACGCCACCGTCCGAGGCACGGTTGCGAAACCGCTGGCGAGCCTCACGCTTCGCGGCGAGGACCTGACGGCCTTTGGTGAACGGGTCGGATCGCTGACGGCAGATGCCGCTCTCGACGGTTCCCAGGCCACGCTGACGCGCCTGGTGATCGACAAGCCACAGCCTGACGCTCCTGGCAGCATCAACGCAACGGGTTCCTACGACCTGGATCGACGGCGCTACACGTTCGAGCTGCGCTCGAATGACGTTCGGCTTCTGAGTCTCCACTTGCCGGCGGGGCAGCAGGTTCGCGGCCTGGTCGAACTCTCGGGCAGGGGAGCGGGCGACATGAGCTCGCCGTCCGGCACGGTGAATCTTGCGCTCGAGTCACTGGAGATCGACGGTCTTCAGGCTGGACGAGTCGTCCTGGCGGCGGCAACCGCGCCGAACCATGAGGCGGCCGTGACGGCCGCGGCCGAGCGCTTCGGGCTGGAAGCGACCGCGTCGATCGGCCTTGCCGGGCCGTGGCCGACGACGTTCACGGTCCGAGCGAACGATCTCGACCTGTCCAGATTGCCGCTCGGGCCGGGCGCGCCACTCGATGGCCACCTGCGCGCCAGCGTGCATGCGACGGGTAACCTGGCGGAGCCATCGCGCGGCCGTGCGACGGCGAGCCTCGAGGCGCTGACCGGCTCATGGAATGGACAGCCGTTCGGCGTTACGAGTCAGCGTGACCTGGAATACGAGAATCAGCGGCTCGATATCGCACGGCTGGAGGTGACGTCCGGTGAGTCGTCCCTGGCCGTGCACGGCCAGGTGCCGCTCGCGGCGGCCGCGCGGCAGTGGCAACCTCGCGGTAGACGGCCACGCACGCGTCGCAACGTTGGCGCGGCTGGTGACCCGCGCCACGAACGTCACCGGCGACGGTGATGTAACCCTGACTGGTTCGGTCACCGGCACGTTGACCTCGGTCGATCCCGATCTCGTGCTGACGGTCGAGAACGGTGTGCTATCGGCCCCGCAGATTGGACCTGGAGCGTCCAACCTGCAAATGCGCGCGCATCTCGCCGGCGGCGCGATCGCCGTCGAGCGGCTGACCGCCCGTTGGGGCGGTGCGACGGTCGAAGCGTCGGGCACCGTGCCGATGGCCGCCCTGCCGCGATTACCGGTCGAGCTCCCGCGACAAAGTGGTCCGGCAACCGTGACGGCCGCGGTGCGTGATCTCGATCCCGCGGTCATCCCGGGAAGCCCTGCTGGACTCAGTGGCCGTCTGTCGCTGGACCTGGAGGCGTCGGCCGCGCGTCCCGAGCTTGCGGCAGTCGAGGGACGCATCGGCTTTCCGCAACTCGAGCTCGCGTTCAACCGCCTCACACTGACGCAGCAGGAGCCGTCGCGGATCAGCATCCAGGCGGGCAAGGGCAGCGTCGAGCGGCTGGCGCTAACAGGGACGGCGGGAACCGTGACGGCCAGCGGCACCGTTGGACTCGCGGGGGATCGCCCGCTCGACGTGAACCTCGAGGGATCGCTCAAACTCGCCGCGTTGGCCGCGCTCACCGACAGAATCCGCACCGACGGAACGGCGGCATGGAAGGTGTCCGCGCGCGGCACGGCGGCCAAGCCGGACCTCGCGGGCACCTTCGATCTGACGGACGCCACCGTCGCGAGCGATGACCTGAATGTCGCGGCGGTAAACGTCAATGCTCACCTCGATCTTGCGGGAACCCGGGCCGCCCTGGCGAAGCTCACGGGTGAACTCAACGGCGGGGCGCTCGAGGGTTCGGGATGCCCTCACGCTTGGCAACGGCACCATCGACGACATCGACCTCCGGTTGTCGGCCCATGACGTCGCCTACGACGCGCCGCTGGATATGCGCAGCCTGTCCGACGCGACGATCCACGTGACCAGGCGGGCAGAAGAGTTCCTGGTCGCCGGCCAGCTGACCATCAACGAGGCCGGCCTGACCACCGACATCGATTTCGACGACGGGCTGTTCGCGGCCATCACCGCGCCGCCGACCCGGGGTCTCACCGAATCGCGAAACCGTCTGCTCGAGCGCGTGCGCTTCAACATCGACGTGGATACCGCGGCACCCATGATGATCGACAACAGCCTGGCCACCGCCGGGATCGATGCGGATCTGCGTTTCGTCGGCACGCCGTACGAGCCCGGGTTGACCGGACGCCTCACGATTGCCGAGGGAGGGCAGCTGACGCTGAACGCCCGCCGCTACGAAGTGGAGCGTGGCGTCATCACCTTCGCCGACGATCGCCGGATCGTGCCATCCCTCGATCTGCTCCTCAACACCAAAGCCAGCAACTACGACGTCCGGATTGCCGTGACCGGGACGCCGGGCAAGACCCAGACGACCTGGACGTCGGATCCGCCGCTGCCCGAGCCGGACATCATGGCGCTGGTCGTGACCGGGCGCACGGTTGACGAGATGCGCGGCGAGGAGTCCGATGTGGCCAAGGTACAGGCCCTCTCGTACCTCACCGGCCGCGTCGGCTCCAAGTTCGGGCGCGGAATCGAGCAGGCAACCGGGATCAGCGAAGTGCGGATCGAGCCCGTGCTCATCGCCAACGAAACGGATCCCACCGCGCGGCTGACGGTCGGCCAGAACGTGACCGACCAGGTGAAGCTGATTTACTCGACCAACCTGGCCGACAGCAACGACCAGATCTGGGTCGCCGAGTACGACGTCACCCGGCGATTCGAGATCCGCGCCATCCGCGAGCGGGAGGACGACAGCTATCGGGGCGACTTTCGGCACGATCTGCGCTTCGGGGGAGATCCGGCGCCGCGCCGCCAGCCACGACATCGGCCCACCATCGCCAGCCTTTCCGTGATCGTCGACGGCGGCCTCGACGAGGCCCGCGTGCGCGAACGTTTCAAGCTGGAGGTCGGCGACCCGTACGACTTCTTTGCCGCACGAACCGGTCTCGACCGCATCGAAGCCAAGTACCTGGAGGCGGGGTATCTGCAATCACGAGTACGCCTGGAGCGCACGGTTGACCGCGACACGGTGAGCCTGACACTCAGAGTAACGAGTGGTCCGCTCGTCGAGCTGACGTTCGAGGGCGCGACACCCTCGTCCAAAATCCAGCGCAAGGTGCGCACGGCATGGCACCGCGGCGTGTTCGATACCCAGCGCGGCAACGACAGCATTCGCGTCCTGCGGGAATGGCTGCTGCTCGACGAGCACCTGCAGCCGATCGTGAACTTCGCCGTCGAGGACAGCGGTGCCCGGAGGCATGCGGTGTTCCGGATACAGCCCGGGCCGAAGTTCAAGAAGGTGATCATCGCGTTCGAGGGGGCCGCGCAGATCGACCCGGGCCGGCTCGAGACGGTCATCGACGAACGGGACCTGGAACCTAAGATCTTCACCGATCCGGAGACCGTCACGAAGCTGTTGCAGCGCTTCTACCGTGACCAGGGGTTCCTGTCGGCCGAAGTCGACGCGCCGCGCTACGACTTCCAGGAGAATCTCGCACGCATCGCCTTCACGATTCGGGAAGGGCAGCGCTTCGCGGTCAGGCGGGTCAGCGTCGCCGGGAATGCGGTATATACCGCGAACGAGATTCTCGCCGCGGTGGCCATCACGCCAGGCGCCCCGTTCGTGTCGGCAGCGGCGGAATTCGGGCTCGAGCGAATCCGCGAGCTGTACTGGCGCAAGGGTTACAACGACGTGCGCTCGGAGTATTCCCTGGTGGTCGACCGCGACGACGCCAGGGTGGACGTCGCCTTCACGATCGCCGAAGCTCGCCAGAGCATCGTCGCCGGCATCGCCGTCGAGGGGAATCGAAAGACCAGTGAACGGCTCGTTCGCGGGCAGGTGGAACTGGTGCCATCGCAGCCCCTCGATCTGGCCGGGCTCGCGCGCTCGCGGCGGAACCTGTACGGCACGGGCGCGTTCTCGATCGCCGAGATCACTCATGAAGACGTTGAACCTGCGGTCTCCGCCGCGGCGACCGAGGGCGCAAGTGTCGCCGGCACGTACAGCGACGCTCAGAAGCCGGTTGACCTGCATGTGTCGGTACGCGAGGTCCAACCGGTCCAGCTGCGGTATGGCCTGTCGTACGACACCGAGGGTGGGCTGGGCGGAATCCTCGACCTGTCGCTCCACAACGCACTCGGCAAAGCCCGCGTCGTGGGCATGCAGGGGCGGTACGACAGCGAGATTCACGACGGCCGTTTCTACGTGAGCCAGCCGGCGCTCCGGTCCTGGCCGCGCAAGACCACGGCCAGCGTGTACTTCCGGGAGGACCTGAACCCGCCCACCGAGGAGACCGATCCGTTCGACATCAGCCGCCAGGGCGCGTCCATTCAGCAGGAGGTGCAGTTCCGCAAGATCTTCGTCTGGAGTTACGGGTATCGATATGAATTGGCCAAGACACTCGAGCCGTCGCTTGGCCTCGGGGTGACGGAAACCGTCAGGGTCACGCCGCTGACGACGACGCTCACCCGCGAGACGCGCGACGAGGTGCTCGACGCATCCAAGGGCACGTTCTTCTCGCAGGCGTTCGCGTACTCGCCGAGTTGGCTCGGCTCCGACCAACCGTATATGAAGTACTACGGACAGTACTTCCACTACTTCCCGCTGCACCGGGAGCAGCCGAAGCCGTTCACGAACGAGATCGTGCGCTCCCGGCTGGTTTTCGCCACCGGAGCACGCATCGGTCTCGCACAGGGTCTCGGCGGTGACGTGCCGACGAGCGAACGCTTCTATGCCGGCGGCAGCACCACCCTGCGTGGCTTCGAACAGAACGCGGTCGGCCCGGTTGGCGTGGACAACGTGCCGGCCGGCGGCAATGTTTCTCTGGTGCTCAACAACGAGCTCCGGATGCCGCTCGTCCGCATCGTCGACGGCGTGGTGTTTCTCGACGTCGGCAACGTGTATCCCACGATCAAGGACTTCTCGTTCACGGACCTGCGCGAATCGGCGGGAATCGGCATCCGCTTGCGTACCCCGTGGGTCGTGCTACGCAGTGACTACGGCTGGGTGCTCGACCCACGTTCCGGCGAGAAGCGGAGCCGGTTCTACTTCAGCATCGGGCAGGCGTTCTGACCAGCAAGACCTGGATCACCTTTCGCGTTGGACGCCGCTTCGCGCGATCGCATCTGGGTCCATGGCTTGCTGACTCAGCGCCGGCCGGAGCGACGTCGCGACAGCAAGGACGCGAACGGGGCGGGAGATTACCCCAGCCCTGCGGAGATTTCCACGCACGCCCGAAATCCGCGGCGGGCCAGAGCATCCGTTCCGACGAAAACAGGCCCCCGATGCTCGATTGTGGCGGACGTGGTCCAGACTCGACACGGGATGCCTCCGGTATCCGGTTTGCCTGACATCGAGTCGTGCTTCATCTCGACTCACAGGCGCCATGTACTCCGCGATTACCGCGTACCCGGGGTGGCGCGTTGGCCGAGCTCGCGACGTCTGTGGGGTTGCACGTCAGTCTGTTCGTGCTCCTCGCGTCGGTCAGCAACACGTCGCCATCACTCGGCGAGGTCCGGCGGCCCGGGCCGCGCAGCCCCGACGTTCAGCAGATCGTCTTTCTGATGCCGGATTCGGCTCGCATCGGCGGCGGCGGGGGTGGCGGCGGAAATCAGCAACCAGGGCCAATCCGTCGCGCGCAGGGCGTGGGCTCGGACGACATCACGTTGCGAGTGCGGCGGCCGGCGCCGGCACCCATTCCCGCGCCGACAGCCGTTCAGGCGCCCGTCGGGAGTGCCCCGGCGGTCCCATCGATCGTGCTGGATGCAGAGCCGCTGGCGTCGGGGCTCTTCGAACAAATCGGACTGCCGAGTGGCGGCGTGTTGTCGGGCACGTCCACCGGGTCAGGGTCCGGCGGGGGCGTCGGCACTGGCACCGGGACGGGTATCGGTTCGGGCCGCGGGCCAGGGCTCGGGCCTGGATCCGGCGGCGGAACTGGGGGCGGCGTTTACCGGCCGGGCGGAGCCGTCACGTCCCCGCGGGTTGTCAAACAGGTCAAGCCTGGTTACACGACCGAGGCGCTACTCGACAGCATTCAAGGCACAGTGGTGCTGGAGGTCGTGGTCACCCGCGACGGATGCACGTCCCAGATTCGGGTCGTTCGCTCGCTCGATCCCGGGCTCGACGACCGCGCAGTGAGCGCCGTCGCGCAATGGCGCTTCGAGCCGGGCCGGCTCGCGGGCACGCCGGTCGACGTGCTGGTGGTGATCATGCTCGACTTCACGATCCGATAGACGATCGCCGGATCGGATCAGGCCTGCCGTTCGGTTCCGTCGGTCTCGATCGGGGCATCGCGCCCGTCCGTGCGTCCCAGCCGCCCTGCGGCCGTCGCCGCACGGTGCAGTGCGTCCACGTGACCGGCCGCTTTCGCGAGACCGCGCAACGGCATGTTGTTGTAGATGCATTCGTACTCACCGGCGCGCACCAGGAACGTCTCGTGCCAGATCCCGATGTCGCCGTTCGAGCCGATCTCCTTGTTGAACTTCACCCAGTAGGGATAGTGCGTCTGGTCACGATTGCGTGAGTACGCGATCAACTGCTCGAACGACCGCCAGTACTGCACGTTCACCACCAGACCGAGCCGCTCCCAGCCGAGAAAACCGCTGTCCGGATGCGCCGCAACCTCCGCGAGCATCTTCGGCATGGTGGACAGGAACCAGAGATAGTTCGGCAGCTTCCACCATCGGTTGAACCGCGCGCCGATGATGAAGACGACGAAATCACCGTCGATCGAGGCGGCAAGGCGGCGATTGATGGTGGTCATGGGAGAAACAGTGTATATCAGCGATCATGCTGCGGGTGGCGGTCCGCCGCGAGTCGTGCCGTCGACACCTTGTGCCCCCAATCTACGCTGCCGGTCCGGTGATATCTGATGCGCGACAAATCACTCCTTCGCACGATGGTCCCGGTGCTCTGGGTGGCCGTCATTGGTGTAAGCCAGGCGCCACCGGACGGTGCACTGCCCCGGGCGTTGCGGGACCACCTGAAGAATGAGCGTCTCGAGCTCGCGACTTCTATTAGAGGTCTGCCGTTAGGCGTTCGGGAAGGGCTCCAGACCTTGTTCGGCACCCCGACGCTGGCCATCGCGGAGCCTGGTGCCGAGTTTCAGGCCACCGACGTGATCGTCAAGCCCGGGCTGCCGACCCGCCGGCTGGTAGCGGCGGGCTGCTCGACCGATCATTGCCTCGTCTACTACGAGCGGGGCGGGATTGCCCACACGTGGCAGGTGGTGCTGTTCCACTGGACGCCGGCCGAGACTCGATTCGAGTGGGGCGCCAGCGCCCCTGGCAATCTGAGGACCATCGACGGCGTCCGGAACGCCGTCTTATCCGGCGCGATCAATATCCCGAACCGGAGTTGGTAGTTCTCGACTGGGCTTTGATCCTCGACACACCTTCCTACGGCCGACAATCTGGCGCAGATCGTCTTGGCGGCCATGACGTGCCGACGGCGATCGAAAGAGCCGTGAAACTCGTGCCTGTCGTTGCCCGAACATCAACTACGCGACCGGCGTGCCCGAGACCGGTCAGCGCAGCAGCTTCAGGTACGCCACGATGTCGCTCATGTCCTGAGGAGTGAGGACGATCAGTGGATCTTGCTCCTTATCCGGTCCGTCCGGATCGCTCACGACGAGGAAGAACCGACGATAGTGGTCGACGACGTCCTCCAGGGTCTTCGCGGAATTGTCGTGGAAATATGGCGCGGTATCCCGGACGCCCCAGAGCGGCGGGATCTTGAAGGCGTTGAGGTGATCGAAGGATCCGGGCGGAAATGGAAAGAAGTCGTCGGCGCGGCCGGTGATGAGGGCGCGGCCCGGGTCCGGGCTGGTCACTTCGATGATGCCGTCAGCTGAGCCGTCCCGGTTGGTGGCCGGGTCCAGATCGTGCGCTTGATTCCTGAAGACGAAGGTCATCACGGGATTCCGGGCGTCATTGAATTCCGACACCAGTACGGACTGGAACCGCGTGCCTGCAGGCACCGCGACGGGAAGAAACTCGTTGGTCTGATTCAACATCGGGCCGCTATGGCAGGCGGCGCAGGCGCCCGGCTTGAAGTTTGGCGGATTGACGCTGAAATCGGGCGGCAGGTCGTCGAAGAAGATTCGGCCGCGCCGTTCGGCGTCCGTCTGGCCTTCCGGCAGCTGCGGCGTCTGGTGGCCTGAACTGGCGAAGAAGGCGAGCAGCGCCGGCGAGCTGAAGAACTGTGGAGTCTTCTGGAACTGGGCCAACAGATCCAGCTCGCGCCCGGTTACGGCGCGCGTGCCCTGGGCATGCTGCGTGATTGCCCCGAGCGCCTGCGCCTGCAGCGTCGGTTGGCGCCCGTCCAGCATCAGGACCGGATCGAGCGCCGGCGTGTTCAGGGTCGTCGGGATGCCTCGCCGGACGGTCACCTCCGTGATCTCGGGGTGATCCTTGACCGAGACGTCAGGATGCAGCGGTATCCGCATGAGAATCGTCGCGCTGTCGAGCATCCGCGTGACAGGTCCCCCGTCGCCGAAGCCATCGCCGTCCTCGTCGTCGCTGCCGTCGTGAAGAAACAGCGGATCCAGGGGATCGAGGGCAAACCGCCGTGCGGCGTCAGCCGGGGACACGGTCCCGGTCTCACGGCTGTGGCAGGTCTGACAGGTGCGACCGTTGCCGCCGAACGTCTCACTTTCGAAGAGCTTCTTGCCCTCGGCCGACTCCTTTGGAAGTGTCCGTGCTGATGGCGCCTGGCGAGTCGGCATGGCAGCGGCCAGGCGACGCTCGCCCTGCCCGCGCATGGCGTCCTGCCTGCCGCGGCTCTGCCACCACCCCTTTACCGGCGATCGCACCGAAGAACGGTCCTCCGGTCTCGTCAACGCGACGAGAGAGACGGAAGCGAGGCAGACAACGCCGACCACGACGAGATTCAATCGGTGCACGGGAACCTCCACTCGACGAAAGCTGCGGGTGTCGTCTCTTAAGGCGTCGTTTGGCGGTCAGAACTATCATCCCGGCGGCGGCGGCCTGAAGGCGGAGGCTAGAAGCGCCCGTACGGTTCACGCCGAGCCCGGCGTTCTATGACAGAATCCGCGGTGCCCGGGGCGCGGTGGCTGTATGAATGAATCAGCCGGAATTACCCAACTGTTGTTGGCGTGGAACGGCGGTGACGAACGGGCACTGCACCGGCTCATGCCCCTCGTGCACGACGAGCTCCGCCGCCTCGCGCACCATTACATGACGAGTGAGCGGTCGGGCCATCCCCTGCAAACGACCGCGCTGGTCAACGAGGCTTATCTCCGGCTGATTGATTCGAGCCGTGTGCAGTGGCAGAACCGCGCGCATTTCTTCGCCATCTCGGCCCAGCTGATGCGGCGAGTCCTGGTGGACGTCGCTCGTACGCGGAAGAAGCGCAAACGCGGGGGGGACGTCGTTCAGGTGCCACTGGACGAAGCGCTGATCGTTTCCGGCGAGCCCGCTATCGACGTGGTCGCGCTCGACGATGCCCTCAACGCGCTGGCCGCATTCGATGAGCGTAAGAGCAAGGTCGTGGAGCTGAGATATTTCGGCGGTTTGAGCGTCGACGAAACCGCAGAAGCCCTGGGCGTTTCGGCCGTCACCGTGATGCGCGACTGGAGCGTGGCGAAAGTATGGCTCCTGCGCGAACTGGAAGAACGCGAGTGACGCCGCAGAAATGGCGGGCCATCGAGCGTCTCTATCTTGCGGTCCTGGAGTGCGATGCCGGCGAGCGCGCCGACTTTCTCCGCGGCGCCTGTGGCGCCGACGAGGACCTGCGCCGCGAAGTGGCGTCACTGCTCGCATATCAGCCGAGAGCGGACGGCTTCCTGGAATCCGCCGAGCCCGCTGGCACCGGTGAGGCGCAAGGGAAGCTGCGTCCGCAGCTGAGCCCTCCGACCGGCCGCCTGACCGGCCGTGTGTTCGGTTCGTATGAAGTGCAGGCGCTGATTGCGGCCGGCGGGATGGGTGAGGTCTATCAGGCCTTCGATACCCAGCTCCGGCGAACGGTCGCAATCAAGGTCCTTCCCGAGCACCTTTCGGATCAGTCGGAACGCCGCGAGCGCCTCAAGCGCGAGGCGATGCTGATCTCGAGCCTGAACCATCCGCACATTTGTGCGCTGTACCACGTCGGCGCGCAGGATGGCCTCGATTATCTGGTCATGGAGCATATCGATGGCCAGACGCTGCAGGAGCGGCTGAAGCGCGGGCGGATGCATTGGGCTGAAGCGGTCAAATACCTGATCGAGATCGCCGACGCGCTCGATGTGGCGCATCGGCAAGGGATCGTTCACCGGGATCTGAAGCCGGCCAACGTGATGCTCACGACGTCGGGCGCCAAAGTGCTCGACTTCGGCCTCGCCGCCAGACGGGCGCCCGATGACTCCGCCCTTGGCCCGGCGGGCGGCACGGATCTCTCGGTAACCGGCCGCATCATGGGCACCGTGCCGTATATGTCACCGGAGCAGCTGCAGGGCAAACCGGCTGACGCCCGGACGGACATCTTCGCGTTCGGCGCCCTCGCCTACGAGATGATCAGCGGCACGGCGCCGTTCACTGCCGAGAGCCAGGCGGATCTGATCGGGGCGATCCTGAGGGACGACCCCCAACCCCTCGGGGCGACCGTCCCTGACGTTCCGCCGCTGCTGGCGCGCACGGTTGCGCGGTGCCTGGCAAAGAATCCCCAGGCGCGGTGGCAGACGGCTGCCGATCTGCTGTTCGAGTTGCGCACGATCGCCGACTCGAACGTGGCGCCAGTGTCGCCCTCGAGGCCCTTTGCCAGCTCACGTCGAGTGAACCGGGCCCTGTGGACGGCGGCGATTGCCGCGTCGCTCGCGGTTGGCGTGTGGCAGTGGGTGCGGAAGGGCACCGTGCGAGAGATTCTGCCCCTAAGTGCGGGCGCCGCACGCTTTTCGATTCCCCCGCCCGAAGCGACGACGGTGCCATCCTCTTTTGACATCCCATTCGCGTTGTCACCCGACGGCCGCTGGATCGTCTTCGTCGCGATCGGTGACGACGGCGTCCGACAGATGTGGATCCGAGCGCTGGATTCCGAGCAGCAGCGGCGGTTGGCGGGAACCGAGGGGGCCAATGCGCCGTTCTGGTCGCCCGACAGTGAATGGGTGGCCTTCTTCGCGGCCGGCGGCCTGAAAAAGGTCCGCCTCGCGAGCCCGATCGCCCAAGTGATTGCCACTCCTGCATCGACGATGGGCGGGGCGGCATGGAGCCGGAACGATGTGATCGTGTTCCCCGGCCCCGGCGGCTTACACCGCGTCTCGGCGAACGGCGGGGAAGTGTCTGTCGTGACGCATGACACCAACTTTCATCTGTGGCCGCAGTTCCTCGCCGACGGAGAGCACTACATCTACTCGTCGTTCACCCCACGGCGGCTCCTCATAGGTTCGCTGGCCGGCGGGCCGGGGCGAATGTTGATGACGTTTCCGGTGAACGTGTCGGCTCTGGCCTACGTGTCCGGGTTTGTCCTCTTCGTCCAGGACGGCGTCCTCTTTGCCAGGCCGTTCGATGAGCGTCGCATGGAGTTCGCCGGGGCGCCACAGCGCGTGCTGGACGGCATTCCGGTGAGTGGTCCGGGCCGCGCGCCATTCTCCGCATCCGCGACGGGTGTTCTGGCCTTCTCAACCGACGCCTTCGGGCTGCCCGCCATTCTCCGCTGGATCGCGAGGGACGGAGACGTCTCGTCAGCAATCAACGAGCCGGCCAAATATTTCGGCTTTTCGCTGTCGCCCGATGGCCGGCAGCTCGCGTTCTCACGGGTTGGCAGCAACGATGGGCCGGATCTGTGGCTCCGCAACTTCGATACCGGCGTCGAGACGCAGCTGACGTTCGACGGCAGCGCGTACACACCGAGGTGGTCGCCTGATGGCTCTCGTCTCCTGTTCACGGGAATCGTCGAGCGCCCTCCGCCCACGCTGTTCATCAAGAACGTGAGACAGGCAGGCGCCGCTTATTCGCTCGGCGTTGCCCCCGGCCCTCAATTCGCGGCGAGTTGGAGCGGGGATTACCTGCTCAGCGCGATTGCGGGTATGGGCAGGAGGGAAGGTGACGATCTCGTAATGCAGCGCGTGGCCGGGGGGCCGCCCGAACGCGTACCGATCGACACGGACGCGAATGAATCCGATGGCCGCCTCTCTCCAGACGGTCAGTGGATCGCGTACACGAGCGATCAGAGCGGACGAGAGGAAGTGTGGGTTGCCAGCTTCCCCTCTGGAAAGCTTCGCCGCCAGGTCTCGTCTGACGGCGGCACAGAGCCACAGTGGTGCGATCAGAGAGAGCTCGTCTACCTGGCCGCCGACCGCCACTTCACCGTCGTCCCGTTTCGCGGCTCGGCGGACGGGATCGAACTCGGTGACCACGCGCCGCTGTTCCGCCGCAGCGACGTGATTCGGTGGGAGCGGACCCTGGCGCCGACGGTGAACAACTACGCGGCAACGGCCGACTGCGGCCGCTTCCTCGTAGCGATGAGACCGCCCAATGCGCAGGCGCTCCCCATCCACGTCGTGGTCAACTGGCCCGCGCTGCTCGCGCGATGAGTACCACACGCGGAGCTGGAGCCGCCGCGCTTGGCGGTCGCCGGCACGCGGCCCCGCCGGGCGGCATCACCGACGATCCTGCGGGCACGACGGCATAGGTGAAGTAGATCGTGCGGTTGGCCTCGAAGCGTTGGTCGCGCTCGATGCTGAACAGGCTCTGACCAGCTTTGGCCATATCAGGCGGCATGCCGGCGAGCGGGTCCGAGAGCTTGCCGTCCGTACCAGACGATGCGGATGACGCCGTTACGCTCGCCGAGGAGGATGCGGCCGTCGGGCAGGAACTGGAACGCCGCGCCGTTCGTCCCGCTCGCGAACGCCGCGACCGTGAACGCGGACGGGCTTGACCGGGGCCGGCGCGCGCGTCTGTCCGAGCCACTGCGGCAGCGGCTGGTAGCCATCGGGTGCGGCGCTATCGCCGGCCGGCGGCGGCCCTGCCGGCGGGCGGGGAACGGTTTTCGTTTGCGCGGCGAGCGCGAGACTCATCGCCAGACAGGCCACACCAACGCCGAGCACACGAGCAATCATCAGAGCTCCCAGAGTTTCCGTATACGGATGCGTGTTGATTGGCTCAACGCCGGCCTGCCTCGCCGCTGCCGCGACCGCCACGCCCGCCGCCCGCCGGCGCTGACGGAATCACGTAGTCTCTCGGCCCTTCGGCATCGAGCAGGTACTTGACGAAGTAGTCCCACCGCCGTCGCATGACGTAGCTGGCCGGCGCGTAGCCGTGGGCCGAGTTCGGGATGAGGAGCATGTCGAACTCCTTGTTCGCCTTGATCAGCGCGTCAGCCACGAGGAGCGTGTTGTAGGGCGGCACGTTGTTGTCCATCGTGCCGTGAATCAGCAGCAGATGCCCCTTGAGGCCGGCGGCCTGGGTCTGCGTCGCCTCGATCGCGTAGTTGTCGGTGCCGTCCGCAGTCTTCACGAGCGGTCCCTGGTAGCGTTCGCCCCAGTCGTCTTCATATTGCCGCTGGTCGTGATTGCCGGACTCGGCGATGCCGACCTTGAAGAAGTCGTTGTACGGCGCCCGCAGCAGCGCGTCAGCGGTGATGAATCCGCCGCCCGAATGGCCCCACATCGCCGCCTTGTCGATGTCGATCCACGGGTACTTGCTGGCGAGCTCCTTCATGCCGGCGATCTGATCCGGGATCGTGTTGTGACGTCCCATCGCGCCGTAGTAGGCGTCGGTAAAGGCCTTCGACCGATTCGGCGTCCCGGTACCATCGATGCTGACGACGACGAAGCCGAGTTCCGCGAGCGCCTGCTTGTCGCCACGCGCCACGGCGAAGGCGCGCGATCCCACGCTGCCCGACTGCGGCCCCGGGTACGCGTTGTTGATGATCGGATATTTCCTGGACGGGTCGAAGTTCGTCGGCCGGAAGAGCATGCCGTAGATCTCCGTCTTGCCGTCCGCGGCCATCATCTTGATCTGCATCGGCGGCTTCCAGCCGGTCGCCAGCAGCTTCGAGATGTCGGCCTTTTCGAGCGGCATGATCGCCGCGCCGGTCGCGCCATCGCGCAGGGTCGTCTCGGGCGCGACGTCGGGCTGGGAAACAGTGTCGACGACGTACTTGCCGTCCGGCGAGATCTGCACCGCGTGCGTGCCGTTGTCGGGCGTGAGCGAGACGTTGTTCGTGCCGTCGAGCCCGATCCGATAGAGGTGCGTGAAGTACGGGTCCTGCCCCTTCTCCTTGCCGACCGCTTCGTACCACATCGTCCGGGCCGCGGGATCGAGCTTGGCGATGCGGGTGATCGGCCCGGCACCGGATGTGATCTTGTTCTTCAGCTGACCCGTCTTCAAGTCGTAGAGATACATCTGCGCGGTGCCGTCGCGCTGCGAGTACCACAGCACTTCGCTCGTGTCCCAGAGGATCTGCCACTGGACGCGCGTCTGCACGTGCGTGGCTTCCGTTTCGGTGAAGAGCGTGCGGACTTCGCCGGTCGCGGTGTCGGCGAGCTTGGCGACGGAATTCCTGTGGAACCGATCGGTGGACACGTAGCCGAGCTTCGACCCGTCAGGACTCCAGAGATATTCGCCCATGTCGATGTTGTCTTCGGACATCGCACGGTGGAAGTCCGGCGGCGTCTGCAGGCGCGTGATCTTGCCGGTATCGATGTCGATCACGACCCGGTTGATCATCGCGACATCCGGATCGCCGGGCAGCGGATACTTCCAGGCGCGGAGGACCGGATGGCCGCCGTTGACCGGCGTCTCTACCAGATACATGTCGCCGACCTTGCGCTCGTCCTGCTGCTGGGTGGCGATCTTCTTGCCGTCGGGCGACCACGACAGTGCCGGCGCGGCGCTGGTCGCCCATCCCGCATTGCTCGTCGCGTAGCCGAAGTCCTTCGCGCCGTCGGTCGTAATCTGGCGTTCCTGGCCGGTGGCGACGTCGCGGACCCACAGGTTCCAGTCGCAGATGAAGAGCGCCTTGCTCCCGTCAGGGGACATCGACGGTGGTGGCGGCCCGGTCTGTCCGGTGACGTTGGGTCCGCACGTCTTCGCGAGCGCGACGCCCACGCCGCGGCCTGCGCCGCCGCGACCGCCGCCGCCCGCGCCGCGGCCGCCACGCCCGCCGGCACCGGGAGTCGCCTGACCGCCTGCTGGCGGCGTCGCGACCGTGTCACGGCTCTTCTCGATCGGATCGATGACGATGTTCTCGCTGCCAGTGGCCGTCGTCCGGACGTACCAGAACCGGCCGTCGGGCAGCCACGTGGCATCGACGGTGTCGCCGACCACCAGCCCGGTCAGGCTCGGCGCGAGCATCTTGACGGCGCGATCGTAATCAGCCGTCGTCACCACCCGTTTTTGTTGCGCGATGCCGGCCGACGTGCCGGCCAGGACAAGCGCGGCCACCACGACCGTCGAACGATTCATCAAGTTGTGCTCCTCGGAAGGTCGTATCCTACCGCAGGCGACGTGACCGAGAGCGAAGTGTACGGCGTGATTGGCGAGGCCGGGTTCGCCCGGCTGGTGGGTGCGTTCTACGCGCAGGTGCCCGGAGACGACGTCCTTGGGCCCATGTATCCGCGCGGCGATCTGGCCGGGGCGGAGGAGCGGCTGCGCGATTTTCTGGTGTTCAGGTTCGGCGGTCCGGCCCGCTATGCGGAACAGCGGGGCCATCCGCGCCTGCGCGCGCGGCACGGCCCCTTCCACATCGATATGGCGGCCCGCGAACGGTGGGTCACGCTGATGGAGCGAGCGCTCGACCAGGCCGCACTAGCTCCGGAGGCGGACGCGGTGCTGCGGGCCTTCTTCCACGACACGGCGAGTTTCCTGATCAACCGCCCCGGATAGGTAAGAGCGCAGGGACCTTCAGACCGTCATCGCGGTCCGAACCCTTCAGCGTAACCGCGCCGGAACCCCGTGCGGTAGCCGCTCTGATACTGGTCGCGCGCGCCGACCGAGGCCGCATACCCGGCGTCCGCCTGTTCGAGCTCCCGCTGACCCTCGAGGTCCCAGCGCCCGCGCTGCTGCTTGTCTTCACGACCGGCCTGAACCCCGTCCTGCCGGCCGCGCTCGTATCCGGCGCGGTAGGCGGGTGACGCAGTCGCGTCCGGCGCGGATACGGCTTCGAATTCCTGGCGGGAGAGGCGACCGTCGTGATTGGAGTCGAGCCGCCGGAACCCATCCTGATTCCAGTGCCACTCGTTTGCCGTGATCGATCCGTCGCGGTTGACGTCCACCGAGGCGAACTCGTCACGATCGCCGCTCCACCCGGTGCCTTCGGCTTCCTGGCGCGTCAACACGCCATCGTGATTCGCATCGAGGGCAAGGAACACGGCCCGCGTCCCGTGCCACTCGTCCTGGCTGACGCGACCGTCCCGATTGACGTCGAGGTCGGCGAAGCGATCCTCACGATCGGGATCGATGCTGCTGTCGCCGAGGAACTCCTGCCGGCTGATGAAGCCGTCCCGGTTGTCGTCGATGCGGTTGAACAGCGCCCGCGAGGCGTGCCACTCCGTTCGACTGAGCCGGCCATCGCGATCGTGATCGAGGCTGGCGAAGTTCTCGGCGGTCCAGTCATCGATCTCGTCGATGGAGTCGTACGGATCGGACTGCCCGCCCGGGCTGGCCGCGCGCCGCCGCGCGCCTGGCTGGACCTCGTCACCCGACAATCGGCCGTCACCGTTCCAGTCGTGATTGCGAAATGACTGATCGCTGCCGCGCCATTCGTTTCGGGTGATGACGCCGTCGCCGTTGGCATCCATTTCCGAGAAGCGGATTGCCGTACGCGGCTGGGCTTGGACGCTGGTAGCGAGCAGACAGCTCAAGGCGACCCATGACATTCTCACGCTCCACCTCCCCGACGGATCTGAGCAATATCAGTGCCTCTCCCCGCCGACGCTGATAGAGTGCCGGCTCATGAAATCAGCCCTTCTCGCACTGCTCTGCGGCATCGTGTTCTCGGCCGTCCCCCCTGACCAGACCGCCGTCGAGTACGGCAAGCCCGGCGGTCATGCGCTGCTGCTGGACCTGCACGTGCCGGACGGACCGGGGCCGTTCCCGGCAGCCATCCTGGTACACGGCGGCGGGTTCGACGGGGGGACCCGCGCCACGAACATGGCGCCGACCTTCCAGCCGCTCGCCGAGGCCGGCTTCGCGTGGTTCAGCATCGATTACCGCATGGCCCCGGAATTCCGCTTCGCGCAGGCGCGTGAGGACGTGGACGCCGCGATCGTGTGGGTCAAAGCCAACGCGCACACCTATAAGGTGGATCCCACACGGCTCGTGCTGGCCGGGGAATCGGCCGGCGGTTTCCTGGTGAACTATGCGGCCACCCACGAAACGCCGCAGACGAAGGTCGCGGCGGTGGTCGACATCTACGGGCCGGTCGATTACGAGAAGATCGCGCGCCAGCGGCAGGCCTATCCGGCGCGGTTCAACATGACGTCGATCACCAGCCATCAAAAGAACGGTGGCAGCATCTGGTTCTTCGGCGCCGAGGGCTATGACGAGGCGAGCTACGCGAAGCTGAAGGAGATCTCGCCGCTCCACGCGGTGCACAAGGGGATGCCTCCGTTCCTCGCGATCCACGGCACGCGTGACGATCAGGTCCCGTACGAGCAGTCGCCCATCCTGTGTGCCGCGATGCGCAAGGTCGGCGCCCAGTGCGACATCATCACCGTCGAGGCGGGCGGCCACGGCATGGGATCGTGGAAGGACGCCGATCAACAGCACTACAAGCCAGAGATGATCGCCTGGCTGAAGCACACACTGAACGTGCAGTAGCCAGATCGCCGATCGTCGCGAATGGAATTTGGCGCGCGTTAGGCGCGTGCTGGTTTCGACGCCGTCACCAGGTCGGTCGCCGCGAACGGGTTGCCAAACCAGAACTGCCACCCGAGCCTGCGGCGAGCCACCCGCCGCGATCGGCTAGCCCTTGACGACGAAGCCCTTGCTGAGGAGGAGGGGACGGACGCGCTCGCGCAGATCGCCCTGCAGTTCGATCCCATCGTCGGTCGTGGTGCCGCCGACGCCGCACGCGCGCTTCAAGTCCTGGCTCAATTCGCGCAGGAACACCGCGTTGTTCGGCAGACCGAACACGACCGTGACCATCTTTCCGCCCCGGCCGGCTTTCTCGAGCCGCAGCTTGGCGACCGGACGCTCGGGCACGGCCTCGCTGGCACCCTGACCGCACCGGCAACCGCGTTCGGGCTGCCCGCACTTACGGCAGATTTTCCCGGCCGCGCTCGAGTACACGATGCGGGCGTTGTCGCGCTGCGCCATGGTGCATGGGCATTGTAAGGCACCGGTGTCGTGCTCAGCGGTGTCCTGGCTCGTAGTGCTAAGATGCGGCCGCTTCACGCCATCTGCGCACCGAGAGGGCAGGACTCATGAGATTCGCATCGACGCTCATCGTTGGCGTGCTGCTGGCGATTGGCGGCGCACACGCTGCCGCAGGCACCAGCCTGCTGTTCATCGGCAACAGCTTCACCTTCGGGGCGAACTCTCCGGTGCAGTTCTATCGCGCCGACACGGTGACCGATCTCAATAACGAAGGGATCGGCGGGGTCCCTGCGCTCTTCAAGTCCTTCACCACCCAGGCCGGCCTCGACTACGACGTGTCGTTCGAAACGCGCGGCGGCAGCGGACTGGACTTCCATCTCGAGAACAAGCTGGCGGCGATCGGCAGCAAGCCGTGGGACAAGGTCGTCATGCACGGCCAGAGCACGCTCGACTTCGACAAGCCGGGCGATCCGGCGAAGCTCGTGGCGACGACCAGGAAGATGGCCGACTTTCTTCGTGAGCACAATCCGAAGGTCGAGATCTTCCTGACCGCGACCTGGTCGCGCGCTGACCAGACATACCAAGGCAAGGGCCCGTGGGTGGGGAAGCCGATCGACGCGATGGCGCGGGATGTGCGGGCCGCGTACGACGCGGCGGCCGCCGGCGTGCCGAATGTGAAGGGCGTGATTCCCGTCGGCGAGGCCTGGAATCGCGCCATCCAGACCGGGATCGCCGATCCGAATCCGTACGACGGCATCGAGGCCAACAAGATCGACCTGTGGGCGTACGACCACTATCACGCCAGCACGCACGGGTATTACCTCGAGGCGTTGATGGTGTTCGGTACGCTTACCGGGCGCGATCCGCGCGCGCTCGGCGAAACGGAGTGCTCCGGGTATGAGCTGGGCCTGTCGCGTCGCGACGTGAAGGCCCTGCAACAGGTGGCGTTCGATCAGCTCGCGATCACCAAGGCGGTGACGCCAGCGACTGCGGCGGCCGCATCAGGCAGCGCCCAGCGCTGCGGCCGCGCCCGCTAGATCCGCATGCGCCGATCCGCGATCCTCCTCTCGTGGGCGGCGCTGCTAGTAACCGGGTCGCGTTCGAGGCGACCGGGCAGCAGCCACCGGCACCAGCCGCTCCGGCACCGGCGTAGTTTCCACCCCTTGGTGTCGATCTCGCGCCCGGCGATCGCGCCGCGCTGCACCTGAGGTTCGCCCAACCCCCGGCAAACACTACCGCTACTTGCCGCTGGACGTTGCCGCTCAGGGCTTTTCCGACGAAGCCTGGAAGCTGAAGCGGCCATCGCAGCCGTAGTCCCGCCGGCTGGCCCGTCGCACGGACCCGTATAATCAACTGTTGGACGTGGTGCCGGCCGCAGGCCAGGGCGGCGTCCGCGCTGTGTCCGACGCGATCCGCCGGCACGCGACCGATGACCCGCGCAAGTTGAGGGATACCGTGATCGACCCCGAGGACGATTTCGCAGCGTTGTTCGAGGCGTCCGTCAAAGCGACGCGCTTCGAGCGTGGACAAACCATCGAGGGCACGATCGTCGCGATCGGATCCGAGGTGGCCTTCGTGAACGTTGGTGGCAAGGGCGAAGCGCAGATCGCCATCGAGGAGCTGCGGGACGCGGACGGCGCGCTCGAGGTGGCGGTCGGCGATCGCATCCAGGCGATGGTCGTATCGACGGCCGGCGGGTTGACGCTGTCAAGACGGCTGGCGCGCGGCGCGGTGACGGACCGGCAGCTCGAAGACGCGTTCCAAGCCGGTCTGCCGGTGGAGGGGAAGGTCGAACAGGTCGTCAAGGGCGGCTACGAGGTGCGCATCTCGCGCCAGCGCGGCTTCTGCCCGATGTCCCAGATCGACATCCATCGCACTGCCGATCCGGCGGAGCACATCGGCCACGTCTACGCCTTCAAGATCATCGAATACAAGGAAGGCGGCCGGAATCTGGTCGTGTCCAGGCGCGCGCTTCTGGAAGAGGAGCAGAAGGCCCAGGCCGCGGTGGTGCGGAAATCAATCGTCCCCGGTGCCGTCCTCACCGGCCGGGTCGTCTCGGTGCGCGATTTCGGCGCGTTCATCGATCTCGGGGGCGGCGTGCAGGGGCTGCTGCACGTCTCGGAAATGGGCTGGTCGCGCGTCTCGGATACCACGCAGGTCGTCGCGCCCGGTGAAGAGATCACGGTCAAGGTGCTGCGCGTCGACGAGGAGAAGGATCAGATCGCACTCGGCCTCAAGCAGCTGACCGACGACCCGTGGTTGACCGTCACGGAGACCTATCAGGTCGGGCAGGTGCTGCCTGGGAAAGTGACGCGCGTCGCACAGTTCGGCGCGTTCGTCGAGCTGGCGCCCGGCATCGAAGGCCTGGCGCATGCGTCCACGTTCGCGCCGACCGGCCGTCCCGACGGCTGGCGCCGGGCGATCGTGCCGGGCATGACCGCCACGTTCCAGATTCTCAGCATCGAGCCGGACAAGAAGCGCATCGGCGTCGCGCTGGTCGGCGAGAGCGCCGCTGCGGCGGACACCGCTCCCGGATCGGGTCCGCAGGCCATCGTCCCGGGCGCCCGCCTGACCGGCAAGGTCGAGCGTCATGAGCCATTCGGCATCTTCGTGTTCCTGGCACCGGGACGAACCGGGCTCGTCCCGATGAGCGAAACCGGCCTGGACCGCGAGGGGGATGTCGCGCGGACGTTCCCGGTCGGCACCGACATCGAGGTCATCGTCCTGGAAGTCGAGCCCTCCGGGCGGCGTATCCGGCTGAGTCGCAAGGCCGTCCTCGAGGCGCAGGAGAACCAGGAAGTCCGCGAGTACACCCAGCGCAAGGACACCGCTCCGAGCGGCGGACTCGGATCGCTCGCGGACAAGCTGCGCGGGGCCTTGAAAACGAACCCCAAATAGCTGCGCGAGGCCCCGAAGACATCAGTCGTATTCTGCTCTCGCGACATGAGTTGCCGGAGTGTGGTTTGACATCCGGCGCCCATGGGCGTATCAGTTCTTCCCGGTTCGAAGTATTCGATTTCATTTGGAGTTCGCTCGGCGGGCTTCGGTCTCTGACCGAGATCGGGCGTTGTTGGTTGAGGAGGCGTGAATGATTCGTCGACAGTGGGCAGGGGTGTGGATGCTCGCGGTATGGGCCTTGGTCGCTGCGGCAGGCCCGGCGTCCGCACAGGTCAACACCGGTACGGTGTTGGGTACGGTGAAGGATCCCCAGGGCGGCGTGATCCCTGGCGTGACGGCGGTGCTGGTCAGCGAGGCGCAGGGGACGCGGTCCGCGCCGGTCGTGACCAATGAAACCGGTGACTTCGTCTTCGCGAACGTCACGCCGGGCACCTACACGGTCGAGGTCAGCCTCGAATCGTTCAAGACATTGAAGCGCTCCGGCATCGCGGTCAGCCCCGGCGCCCGGCTCTCGCTCGGCACGCTGACGCTCGAAGTCGGCGGTGCGGCCGAGACCGTCGAAGTGAAAGGACAGGCGCCGCAGGTTCAGGCGAGCAGCGGCGAGCGTTCGTTCAGCGTCACCACCGCGGAAGTCACCAACCTGCCGATCGCGACTCGCAATTTCGCCGACCTGATCAATCTGACGCCCGGCGTCGTCAACGGCAACCGCGCCGGCGACTCGCCGTCGATCGGCGGCGGCTCGAACAACTTCATGATGGACGGCGTGTCGACGATGGAGCCGGGCAGCAACCGGCTGATGGTGGCGGTGAACGTCGAGTCGATCGCCGAGGTGAAGGTGCTCACCTCGAGCTATCAGGCCGAATACGGCCGCTCGAGCGGGCTGCAGGTTGCGGCGGTCACCAAGAGCGGCAGCAACCGGTTCAGCGGCTCGGTGTACGACGTCGAGCGCAATTCCGACTGGTATTCGAACAGCAAGACCAACATCCTGAACGGCGATCCCAAGGCAACCGTCAAGCAGCGCGACTGGGGCTACTCGGTCGGCGGGCCGGTCGGCAAGCCGGGCGGCAACAACAAGCTGTTCTTCTTCTACGCGCAGGAGTTCCAGCCGCGCACCGCCGGCGACGACACGGTCCGCTTCCGGGTGCCGACCGCGCTCGAGCGGCCGGGCGACTTCTCGCAGACCACCGACAACAACGGCGCGCTCGTTCCCGTACATCAAGGATCCGCTGCTATCCGCCGCCTGCTCGGCGACCAGATAGGCGGGCTGCTTCGCTGACGGCGGCGTGCTCGGGCGGATCCCGGCGAATCGGCTCTACCAGACGGGACATCAACGTCCTAAACCTGCTTCCGCTGCCGAACATCGAGCGCCAGCGGCCAGAACTACAACTACGAACTGATCCGCCAGGAGCAGAGCCTCACGGCCTGGCAGCCGGTCGTGCGCGTCGACTACCAGCCGTTCACCTCGTTGCGCGGGACCTTCAAGTACGCGGCCTGGGGTCAGCCGAACGATCGTCGATCCTCGGTTCGATTCCCGGCTTCAACGACACGCAGATGAACGATCCGGTCGTGCCGCTGTGGTCGGCGACGGTGAACTACACGCTGAATTCGACGACCTTCATCGAAGGCAACCTCGGACGCGCCTCGCACCGCCAGGCGGGCTGCGGGTCTGAACGGCGGCGGCGTGAACTTCTGCACCGCCGGTTTCCCGGTGAATCCGATCGCCAAACCAGGCCACCAACGGGCTGGCGGGCTGCCGGTCGCTCTTCCCGAACGCCAACGTCATCGACCCGAGCTTCTACAACTATGACGCGCATCTCGAGGTCAATCCAGGAAACTTCGACGGCCACGCGAGTGTTGCTGCGCACCGTCGTTCCAGTGGGGCGAGCGCGTCGCCAACACACGAACACTCCTCCGAGCAACGTCTACCCGGGCTTCGCCGACTACTCGGCGGTCAGGGACTTCGCCGCCAGCCTGACCAAGGTCTGGGGCCGGCACACGATGAAGACCGGCTTCTACAAGCAATCGGCGGACGAAGCGGCAGAACCAGGACGAACGCGTTCGGCACGCTCAACTTCGGCAATGACAGCGAACAACCCGATCGATTCGGGCTTCGGGTACGCCAATGCGGCGCTCGGAGTCTTCAGTTCCTACAACCAGGCGTCGCGGTTCGCCGAGGGGCAGTACATCTACACCAACGACGAGGCATACATCCAGGACAACTGGAAGATCGAGCAACCAGCTGACGCTCGACTACGGCCTGCGCTTCGTGCACCAGCAGCCGCAGTACGAGACGACCGGCCAGGCGTCGAACTTCCTGCCGGACCACGTACGCGCCGGGCGCGGCGCCGGTGCTCTACATCGCCGGTTGCGTCGACGGCATCTACCCGTGCCGCGGCACCAATCGTCAGGCGATGGACCCGCTGACCGGCCAGTTGCTGGGATCGACTACGACGGTCGCGATCGGCGCGCTGGTGCCGAACAGCGGCAACGCGACGAACGGCATCTTCGTCGCCGGACAGGGCATCACGAAGACCGCCTTCAAATGGCCCGCCGATGGCGTCGCCCCGCGCTTCGGGATGGCCTACGACGTCACCGGCTCGCAGAAGTGGATCGTGTTCCGCGGCGCCGCCGGGCTGTTCTTCGACCGGCCGAGCGGCAATTCGGTGTTCGCCAGGTGCAGAATCCGCCGAATCGTGAGCAACGTGACCGTTCGCTACGCGACAGCTGCAGTCGCTCGGCACCGCGGCCTGACGACGCAGTCGCCGCCGGCGCTGAACGTCTTCGAGTACGACAGCGAGCTCCCGTCGGCAGTCCAGTGGAACGCCGGATCGCAGGTGGCGCTGCCGTGGGCGATGACGCTGGACGTGACCTACGTCGGCCAGCACCAGTACGACATCCTGCAGAACATCGACATCAACCGCGTCGACATCGGCGCGGCGTTCCTGCCGGCGAATCAGGATCCGTCGCTGGCCGCCAGCACGACGCCGGGTCGTCAGCGGTGGTCGACCGACCTGATGCGAGCGTTCGCGGCTACAGCGGGATCACCCAGACGTTGCGAGCTGGCAGGGCGCACTTACCACTCGCTGCAGCTGTCGCTGCAGCGGCGCTTCCGCAACGGCCTGTCGTTCGGGTTCAACGACACCATCGGTCTCTACGATCGCCAGAACACGACACCGCGGCTGCAGCACAACGCCGACGGCCGCTTCTCGGTCGGGCGGATCAGGCGGAGGCGGACAGAGCTGCTCGGCGACAACAACCCGCAGGCCCACATCATCAAGGGCAACTTCGTGTGGGACATGCCTGACCTGCACGGCGCGACGACGGCGGAGAAGGTGATCAGCGTGATCGTCAACGACTGGCAGCTCGCCGGCATCTGGACGGCGGCGACCGGCAGCGCGTACGCCGATCGGTTACAGCTACAGAACGGCGGCGGCAACGTGAACATCACCGGCTCACCCGACTACGGCGGCCGCGTCCGCATCGTCGGCGACACCGGCAGCGGCTGCAGCAGTGATCCGTACGCCAGTTCAATGCGGCAGCGTTCCAGGGTCCGCTGCCCGGCAGCGTCGGTCTCGAGTCCGGGAACAACTATCTGAAGGGCTGCTTCCAGAGCGCGCTCGACCTGTCGCTGCAGCGCAGCATCAACGTGGGCGGCGGTCGGGTGATCCAGTTGCGCGCCGACGTGTTCAATGCGCTCAACGAGGATCGGATCACCGGGCGCAACACGACTGTCGAATTTCGCGAACCCGAGCGACCCGGTGACGGCGACCAACCTGCCGTACGACGCCAACGGGAACCTGGTCGCGTCACGCTCGCTGCCGCACGGTGCGGGCTTCGGCGTCGCGAATGCCTATCAAACGCCGCGGCAGGTGCAGCTGCAGATTCGCTTCCGCTTCTAACCAACGGATGGACCGCTGGCATTCAGGACAACCTGAATGCCGGCGGTCAGCCGGACGCTCGATCCCCTCCTCCGTCGTTGGTGATTGACAGCCCCAGGGCGCTGTCGGATCATCGCTCGACTCGCATCCGCTTCGTCTCTCGCGACAGTGTGCGCTTCGGGCGCACGGCTTGTTCCAGCCAGTCCGCCCGCTCGTCGTCCATGGGCTCGTGCCTGTGGCGTCGAGATGGAGAAGGACAGTGGCTGGAGAGCCCCTCACGTCGTCGGATCGGGCTGCGCCGCGCCTCCAGGACGATCGGACCCGGGACGTCCGGGCGGCGCAGATCCGACTCCTCTACACCAACGTTCCCACCTCGATCGCCGTCACCGTCACCGTTGCCCCGACGCTGGCGTTCTGCCAGTGGGGCGTCATCCAGCCGCGCGTGGTGGCGGGATGGTTGACGTACATGCTCGTGACCTCGGTATACAGGTTCGCCGAGGCGCGCCGCTACGAGCGGGCCGCACCAGGACCGGCTGAGGCCGGACCGTGGGGCACGAGATTTCTCCTGGGAACGGCGCTCGCCGCCTTCGGCTGGGGCGCGGCGGGCATCCTGCTCTATCCGGATGCGCCGGTGATGAACCAGGTTCTGCTGGTCTTCATCGTCGGCGGCATGATGCTCGGCGGAGCCTCGGTGCTGGCCCCGCGTTCCGACGCGTTCCTCACGTTTCTGCTCCCGACCGGGCTCGTGCCGGCGGCGCGGCTCCTGGTTAGCGGCGACAGCCCGCACGTCGTCATGGGACTGCTGGCGGCGCTCTTCACGGGGGCGGTGCTCGTCTCCACGCTGAGGATTCATCGCACGATCGCCTCCTCTCTGCACCTGGGCTTCGAGAACCAGGAGCTCGTCCACGAGTTGCAGGAGGCCAAGCGATACACCGACGCGGTGAATGCGCAGCTCGAGTCCCATGTCGAGGAGCGGACGGCCGAACTCGAGGAGGTTGCGGAGCGTCTGCGGGCGGAGATCAGCCAGCGCGAGCAGGCCGAGACGGAGTTGCTGCAGGCTCGCAAGCTCGAGTCGCTCGGCGTTCTCGCCGGCGGCATCGCCCACGACTTCAATAACTTTCTGACGGTCGTCCAGGCCAACCTCGATCTCGCCAGGCTGCACGTGGGCCCGGACGGACCGCTCGATGAGATCCTCGGCCAGACCGAGCGCGCCTGCCAGCGCGCGGTGGTGCTCTCCACTCAACTCCTCACGTTCGCGAAGGGGGGCGCCCCGATCCGCCGGGTCACCGCGATCGACAGGCTGGTCGTCGAGGCGGTGGACCTGGCCCGTGCGGGCGCGTCGGTCACCATCAACCTCGATGTGGAGGACGGCTTATGGTGCGCCGAGGTCGACCCCGGGCAGATCGGTCAGGTGCTGCACAACGTCCTGCTCAACGCGAAACAGGCGTCCGCCGACGGTAGCAGCGTCGACGTGCGGGCCGAGAACATCCCATCCGGGAAAGATCTGCCGCTCGGGCCGGAGGCGCTCGTCAGGATCACCATACGCGACCACGGAAGCGGCATCGACGCCGAGATCCTGCCGCTGATCTTCGATCCCTATTTCACGACCAAGGGGTCCGGCAGCGGCCTCGGGTTGGCGACGGCATACGCCATCGTCAACAAGCATGGCGGGCATCTCACCGCGCGGTCGAAGCCGGGGGAGGGGACCACCTTCATCATCGACCTGCCGGCGTCGGCAGCCCGCGAGGCCCCGGCGTCCACGCTTTCCGCATTCGTGCGCAACGGCACCGGCCGGCTGCTCGTGATGGACGATGAGGAGAGTATCCGCACGCTGCTCGACCGCGTGCTGACGAAGTTCGGCTACGAGGTGCGCACCGCCCGCGACGGCGCCGAGGCCATCGACTTGTATGAGGCGGCCCGCGCCGCCGGCCAGAGTTTCGATCTCGTGCTGCTCGACCTGACGGTCACCGGCGGCATGGGCGGCGTCGAGACCGCCGGGCGGTTGAAGGCCCTCGATCCGGCGGCGAAGCTGATTGCGTGCAGCGGCTACTCGAACGCGCCGGTCATGTCGCACCTCCGCGACTACGGGTTCGACGATGCCTTGCCGAAGCCGTGGGCGGTGTCGGAGCTTGGTGACGTGTTGCGACGCGTGTTGAGGACCGGTCCGCAATGACGGGGCCTCTGACGCCCACGCCCGACCTGAAGGTCGGGCATCACGAGAAATCGCGCTATGTGGTCCCGCGCATCGACGGGAGGCGCGCGTTGCGCTCGATGCCGAACTTGTGCTGGTGCCACATCGGATACGGCTCGGGCAGTGCGCTGACCTCGTCCAGCCGGGTCATCTCCTCGGCCGAGAGACGCCATGACGCGGCGGCAAGGTTGTCGCGCAGCTGCGTTTCATCGCGCGCGCCGAGGATCACCGTGTCGACGCCTGGCTTGCTCATGACCCAGTTCAGCGCCACCTGCGACGCGGACACACTCCGCGCCTCCGCGATCTCGAGCAACACGTCCACGATCCGGTAGACGCGCTCGAAGTCGATCGTCCCCGGCGCTTCGAGCTCGTTGAGACGGCTGACCGACGGGCGCGCGTCTCGTCGGAACTTGCCGGTGAGCAGCCCGGCGTGCAGCGGACTCCAGGCCATCAGGCCGACGCCTTGATCCAGGCCGAGCGGGATGATCTCGTGCTCGACATCGCGGGCGATCAGCGAGTAGTTGACCTGCTGGCAGACGTACCGCGTCAGCCCGAGCCGCTCCGATGCCGCGAGCGCCTTCATCGTCATCCACGCGGAATGATTCGAGCACCCGACGTAGCGGACCTTCCCCTGACGCACGAGGTCGTCGAACGCCCGCATCGTCTCGTCGACGGTGACGAGGCGATCAGGCTGATGGCAGATGTACAGATCGAGATAGTCGGTGCGCAGGCGTCGCAGGCTGGCCTCGCACGCGCGCATGATGTGCGTCCTCGACAGTCCGACGTCGTGCGGACCCTGCCCCATGCGCATGTAGCCCTTCGTCACCAGCACGAAGTCGTCGCGTTGGCCCTGGAGTGCCTCTCCGAGGATCTCCTCGGCCGCGCCGAACGAATACACATCGGCGGTGTCGAGCGTAGTGACGCCGGCCTCGCGGCACAACCCGAGCATCCTCGAGGTGTCCGCGGCATCGAGGTTGCCCATCTTCCCGAACCGATCGCGTCCACCGACGGTCATCGTGCCGAAGCTGAGCACCGACACGCTCAATCCCGACTGCCCGAACTGCCGCTGTTCCATATGCGTCCCGCTCCACAGCGCGCTCGCCATCGTGCCGCCCATCGTGAGCGGACCGTGTGGCTATTCTATGAAATGCGCTTCGCTGATGCCTCCGACGTGCCCCGTGGATCGGTGAGTGCCTGCGAGCCCGTCCGGCGCCGCCGGTGGTATCCTCGGCGCTGGATCCATGACCGATCGCCGTCGAATCGCTCCCGTCGCGGTGCTGATGCTGTTCGGCATCCTCAGCCTGACCAGCGTGCTGACGAGGCCGCAGGTTGCGAGTTATCGCGGCCCCGACGTGCTCCAGATCTTCGGCTCGGGCATGTGTTTCGGCGCCGCGATTGTCCGCCTGGTGACCGTCATCGCTGAGCGGCGATCGCGATGACCCGCTGCCACGGAAACGTCACCCATTTGCCGTAGCCAGGCCGCGGGCTTGTGGGATCGTCAGGAGATGAGCTGGCCGGGGGGGCGCACGTCCTGTCTTCTGATCCTCGAGGTCCCGCGACATTGACCCCGTCGGGTGCGGGGCGGGGCCGATCCGTCCAGATGCGCTACGAGCACAAGTTCCTGGTGCCCGAGCCGCTGTTGGACGTGGTCCGCCGGCGCATCGAACCGTTCGTCGATCTCGACCCGCACGTGTCGCGCCGCGGCGGCCGCACCTACACCGTCCGCAACATCTATTTCGACGACGCCCAGTTCAAGAGCTACTTCGAGAAGAATGACGGGCTCGAGGTCCGGGCGAAGCCGCGCATCAGGGGCTACGACCGCCACGAGCCTGGCGGTCTGGTGTTTCTCGAGGTCAAACGCCGCTACGGATCCGTCGGGTCGAAGGATCGGGCGGTGGTGCCGTTCGAGCAGCTGGGCGAGCTGTGGGACACCGGCGAGGTGGACCGTCTGGTCGCGCAACCGAACTGGTTGCCCGAGAGCCGCCGCTCGGCGCGCACGTTCCTGTTCCACGTGCACCGCGACGCCCTGCGTCCGGTGCTGCTGGAGACCTACGACCGCGAGCCGTATGTCGGCCGGCTCGAGCCGTCGCTGCGGGTCACGCTCGATCGCGGCGTGCGGAGCGTGATGTATCCGCGTCTCGACGACCTGTTCGCGTGCGACGGGACGCGCCGCTCGTTCCGCCGCTCGTTCGTGCTCGAAGTGAAGTACGACGTGCCGTTCGGGTTTCCGTACTGGCTGCGGGCCTTCCTGGCCGAGCACCGGCTCTTCCCCGAAGCCCTATCGAAGTACTGGACCTGTATCAGTGACTGGGGTGTCGTGCGTCCCCACTCACGGGCCCGCGGTCACGCCATGAGCGAATGGATGTCGAGCCCGAGGCGGCGCGAGGCGCCCGTACCCTATGTTTGATTTTCTCCAGACCGCCGCCATCGAGGATCAGATCGCCGGCGCCCTGCCGTTGTTCGGCAACCTGGCGACCGCCTTCGCGTGCGGCCTGCTGATGTCCTGGCTGTACCGCCACACCTATCGCGGCACCGCCTACTCGATGACCTTCGACCGCTCGCTGGTCACCCTCACGATCATCACGGCGATCGTGATCGCCGTCATCGGCAACAACCTCGCGCGCGCCTTCGGACTCGTCGGGGCAATGTCGATCGTCCGCTTCCGCACTGCGGTCAAGGACGCGCAGGATCTGGTGTTCATCTTCTTCTCGCTCGCGGTCGGCCTCGCGTCGGGCGTCGGCCTGCACATTCTGGCGATCGGCGGGACGCTGTTCGTCGGATCGGTGATCTTCGTCATGGCCCGGATGAACTACGGCGCGCTCGATCAGCGCGAGCTGGTCGTGCAGCTCCGCTACGCCGGCGGTCCGCGCGAGGAGCCCGCCACCGTCCTCGGCCCGGTGCTGGCGCGCTTCTGCCGTGATTCGAGCCTGCTCGGCGCCCGCTCGGCGGACGACGATGAGATGCTCGATCTGACGTATTACGTGCGACTGCTGGCGCCGGGGACGGCCGCGGCGCTGACTTCGCAGCTCGCCGCCCTGCCGCAGGTCGACCGCGTCAACGTGTTCTACGACGAGGAGCCGCTCTGATGCCCTCCACCGCGGCACGCGCGTGCGCTGCTGTCGGACTCGTCGTGCTGGCGATTGGGTGCAACAACGTTTCGGGCGGCCAGGGCAGTGGCCTCGATGGGCCGGTTCCCACCGCGTCGTCGCTGGCCGTCAACCCGTTCGCGGCGCCGATCTATGGCGCCTCTGGTGTGGCGCAGCTGGCGGACGGCCGGCTGATCGTCGCCGGGGACGATCAGTACAACCCGCTGACCATCATCGATCTCTTCGCGACCGGCGCGAGCAAGACGTTCACCACCCGCGAGATCAGTCGTGCGCTCGGCGCTGCCGGCGGCGGGCCGCTCAACGATGTCGAAGCGCTGACGGCAGACAGCCGCGGTCACGTCTACGCCACGACCTCCCATGCCTTGACCGCGAAGGCGGTCGAGAAGGCCTCCCGCGAGCAACTGGTGCGCTTCGACGTGCTGCGCAATCGCCTCGTCGATGTACGGGTCAGCACGCGGCTGAAGCCGGCGCTGGTCAAGCTCGATCCAGTGTTCGCAACAGCCGCCGCGGAGGAGCCGCACGAGCATGGCGGCCTCAACATCGAAGGGATCGCCTGGGATCCTGCGAGCAACCGCCTGTTGCTTGGCTTCCGCAGCCCGCGACGCCATCGTCACGCCCTGATCGTGTGGCTGCAGAACCCGGACGGGGTGTTCGACCGCGGTGAGGAGCCCTCACTGCTCGCGCCGATCGAACTCGATCTCGACGGCGAAGGGGTACGCGATGTGACGTACTCGTCGGCCCTCGGCTCGTTCGTCATCGTCGCCGGCACCTGGCGCCGCGGCAAACATACGGCCACGACGTTGTGGAGTTGGGATGGGCAGACAGGCCAGCCGGTCAAGCTGCGCGCGCCAGATTTCGAGGATCTCAATCCCGAAGGGATCACCGAGGTGCTCGCGCAGGGATCTCGAGCGCTGCTGATCGTCAGCGACGACGGGAATGCCGACGAGCTGTTTGCGCGCGGCCGCGCGCTGGAACAGAAGGCCGTGTCCAGCCGCTATGCAATCCTTCCGCTCAGTGGCATTGCGCGCGCCAGCCAATAACCGCCGCTTCGAACGTGCCTCACGGCGATCGTCGCGCTCCTCCATCGGCAATCACGCTGCCGCGGTGAATCGAGCCATGGCACGACAGACGCCTTCCCCTTGCCATCCAGAGGCTCGGCTGTGAGACGATGATTGAGGCTGCTTGCACTGGAGACGGCGTGATGCCCGCTGTCTTCCCGAGGTATCTGGTCATGAACGTCGCCCCGTCTGTTCCACGGGCTCTTCTGCTCACTGCCGGCCTGGCGGTGGGGCTCGGTCTCACGTTGTCGGCGCGCCAGCAGCCGTTCAAGAGCGGCGCGCGCACGGTGGCGGTCTACGCGACGGTCACCGACGCGGCCGGACGCCTCGTTCCGGATCTCACCCGCGACGACTTCGAGGTCTACGACAACGGCAAGCTGCAGACGGTCTCCGTCTTTTCGAACGACACCCAGCCCATCACGATCGTCGTCATGCTCGATCGCAGCGGGAGCATGCAGGCCAACAACCGCCTGGTGGAGGCGGCCGGTGAAGCGTTCGTGCAGAAACTGCTGCCCGCCGACAAGGCCCGCATCGGCAGCTTCGCCGCGCGGATCCAGGTCGATCCACGCGAGTTCACGAGCGACCAGGCGGAGCTGCTGCGAATCCTGCGCACCGAGCTGCAGCCGGACGGCCCCACCCCGCTCTGGAACGCGATCAACGTCGCGATGACGGCGCTCCTGCGGCAGGAGGGCCGGCGCGTGGTGCTGGTGTTCACCGACGGCGTCGACCGGCCGATGAACTTCAGCACCCACAACGTCAGTCTGCACGACGCGATGAAGCGCGCCCAGGACGAGGACGTGATGGTGTACGCGATCGGCCTCGCGAGCCACATGCCCTATGGCGGCGGGGGCCACCGCGGCGGGTACGGCGGGTACGGCGGGCGCGGCGGCATGGGCGGGTATGGCGGTGGCCGCTACGGCCGCTCAGTGGATCAGGAACCCGACAAAGGCCTCGCGAAGATTGCGATGGAGACGGGCGGCGGCTACTTCGAGCTGACCACCGGCGATTTGGAATCGACCTTTGCGCGGGTTGCCGACGAGCTGCACCGCCAGTACGCGCTCGGCTTCGTCCCTGCCAAGCTCGATAACAAGACCCACTCGATCGAGGTTCGCCTGAAGCGCCCCGGCCTCACCGCGCGGACCCGTAAGTCGTACGTGGCGGCTGCCGACCGCGCGCCCACCGAGTAGTCAGCGTTCGATCGACGGCGCGTCCGGCGGCGCGCCGTTCTCGACCAGGCTGGCGCCGGCCGCGCTCATCTCCGCAAGCGCCCGCTCGACGTCGCCCGCCCGGGCATCGATCCCCGTGATCGCATCGAGCAGCACCGCTACCTCGAACCCCTCACGCCGCGCATCCAGCACCGTCTGCTTCACGCAGTAGTCGGTGGCGATGCCGGTCACCAGGAGGCGCGCGATGCCATGCGCCCTGAGGTCGTCCACGAAGGCCGCGCCATCGGGGGTGCGGCCGTCGAAGGCCGAGTAGCCTGGATGATCGGGATCCATGCCCTTGCTGACGACGATCGTCCCCGCCGGCAGCTGGAGGCCGGGATGGAACTCCGCGCCCGCCGTGCCCTGCACGCAGTGCGGCGGCCACTCGCCACCGAAGGCCGTGAAGTGGCTGGTGATCTCGGGGTGCCAGTCGCGCGTCGCGTAGATCGGCATCCCCGCTGCGCGGGCCCGTTCGACGTGCCGGCTGAGCGCCGGCAGGATGCGCTCGCCGCCTTCGGCCGCCAGCGCGCCGCCAGGACAGAAATCCCGCTGCACATCGACGACGACGAGGGCGGAGCGGGGGAGGGTCATGGCTCCTTGACCGTGAGGATCTGGTTGGCCGCGACATCGGTCAACGTCTGCTTCGTCCCGCTCGGCCAGGCGATTTCGATCTTCTGGACCGTCGTCGCGGCGCCGAGTCCGACGTGCAGGCGGATATCGTTGCTGCTCAAGTAGCTCGCCACGTTGTTGATCTCCAGCACCTGGACGCCCGCCGCCGTGGTGACGGTCACTGTCGCGCCGAGGCCGTAGCGATTGCTCTTGGTCCCTTCGGCCTTGATCGTCAGCCAGTGGCCGCCCTTCACGTTCTGGTTCTTCAGCAGGACCGGCGACCGGCCGACGCTGGAGATCACGACGTCGAGCGAGCCGTCGTTGTCGAAGTCGGCGACGGCCAACCCGCGGCCGACGCGCGTGGCCTGGAGTGCCGGACCGGCCTGGACGCTGATGTCCCGGAAGCGTCCGCCGCCGAGGTTCTCGTATAACAGATCCTTCTGGGCGTAGGTGAGCTTCGGCTGATAGAGCTGGACGTTGTCGATGACGTGCCCGTTGGTGATGTAGATGTCCAGGTCGCCGTCGTTGTCCATGTCGAAGAGCTTCGTCCCGAAGCCCAGCGGCTCGAACCCGGAGCCAAGGCCGGCCGCTGTCGTCACGTCCTCGAAGATCCCGTCGCCGGTGTTCTTGTAGAGCGTGTTCAGCTCTTCGGAGAAGTTGGTGACGAAGATATCCGGCAGCTTGTTGCCGTCGACGTCTGCGCAGTCGACGCCCATGCCGGCCTGCGGCTTGCCGTTGGCGTCGAAGCCCACGCCGGCGCCGTACGCGACGTCGGTGAACGTGCCGTCGCCGTTGTTGCGATAGAGGAAGTTGCGCACCATGTCGTTGGCGACGTAGATGTCGGGATCGCCGTCGCGGTCGTAATCGCAAAACGTGACGCCGAGCCCCTTGCCGGCGGGGTTGGCGATCCCGGCGGCCTTCGACACGTCCGTGAACGTGCCGTCACCGTTGTTCCGGAACAGCCGATCCGCCACCCCGTCGAACATCGTCGGATTGCAGTACATCCGGTAGCCGTCGCGGCGGAAGCCGCAGTACGGGTTCTCGTCGGTCCGGAAGTCGACGTAGTTGGCGACGTAGAGATCGAGGTCACCGTCGTGGTCGTAGTCGAGAAAGCCGGTGCTGGTGCTCCACTCGGCGGCGCCGCCCGCGACTCCGGCTTTCGCCGTGACGTCGGTGAACGTGCCGTCACCGTTGTTCCGGAACAGGATGTTCGGGCCGACCGCAGTGACATAGAGATCGAGGAAGCCGTCGTTGTCGATGTCGCCGACCGCCACACCGGTTTTGTAGGTGCGGCCGCCGACCGCCGCGACGCCCGCCTTGGCGGTCACGTCAGTGAACGTGCCGTCGTGAT
Organism: uncultured Acidobacteriota bacterium; assembly: GCA_963816725.1. Lineage (GTDB taxonomy): Bacteria > Acidobacteriota > Vicinamibacteria > Vicinamibacterales > 2-12-FULL-66-21 > CAVSUB01. The sequence continues at coordinate 197,015 of CAWFMC010000008.1, forward strand.
TGTTGTGATAGAGCGCGTTCGGCGCGTCCGGCTTGCCGTTGACGAAGTAGAGATCCTGGAAGCCGTCGTTGTCGTAATCGAGCGCCGCGACGCCGGAGCCGAACGTCTCGTACATGAACTTGTCGGGCGTCGCGCCGGAGGCGTGCACGAACGTGATGTTGGCGGCGGCAGTCACGTCGGCGAACAGCGGGCGTGCGTCGGCGGCCGATTTCGGCGCCTGGCCGGCGAGCGCGATCGGCGCGCAGAGCAGCGCCAGGGCCACGAGCGAACGGCGCCGGATCAAAGCGTGCCTGTCATTTCGCGATGCGCCGGGCGGCGAGCCGCGCGCGGTCCGCCTCAGCGAGCGGTGCGCCGGCTTTTTCCGCCCGCGCCGCGTAGTCGGCGGCCTGGTCGTACGCGCCTTGCCGAATCGCCACCTGGGCCATCGCCCGGTTGGCGGGGCCGTGGTCCGGTTCCATATCAAGTGCCTTCTTGAGCGCCGTGGCGGCGGCCGCCAGACGGCCTTGTTGCAGCCGCAGCAGCCCGGTTTCCAGCGCGAGATCGAAATCGACGTGCTGCTGCGCGTAGCCCGACGATGCCGCGTTGGACGTCTTGGGCGCGGCGAGCAGCAGTTCCTGCGCCGCCCGGGCGGTAAGGTTCTTGAGACGGTAGGCACGGGCCAGCTGGATGTGGACGTCGGCTCGCGCGGAGTCGATCTTGAGCGCCGCGTCGAGGACCGCCAGCGCGGGGTCGGGACGGCCGGCGTCCAGATACGCGGTGCCGAGACTCAGATAGGGATCCACGAGTGGTGGCCCGGCGGCGACCACCTGTTCGAGCTCGCCGATCGCCTCGTCTCGTTGGCCGAGATCGAACAGCGCGAGCGCGAGATAGTAGCGGGCCTGGGCGAAGCCCGCGTCAGCGCGCAGCGCCTCACGCGTCAACTCCACCGCCCGTTGCGGGTTCTTCGACTGACGCTCCGCCTCGCCGAGCAGCGCCAGGAACTGCGGCCGGCCGGGCGCCTGCGCGAGCGACGCCTCGAGCTCCTCGCGCGCCTTCGCCGGCCGTCCCAGTTCGAGATAGAGACTCGCGAGGAAATAGCGGGCCGGAAGGTTGGCCCCATTCAGCTCCACCGCCTGCACCAGCTCCGCTTTCGCCTCGCCAATCATCTCGGGGGAGCCGACGGTGCGATAGGCGACGCCGAGGAGCATGTGCGCGTCGGAGGATCCCGGATTGGTGGCGAGGATCGCCTTCAGCTCGGCGATCGCCGGCTTCAGGCGATCGGGACGGGTGTAGACGTCCGCGCCAAGGCGACTGAGCTGATCGCGCAGCGCTGCCGCGTCAGCCTGGCCGGCGGACGCCTGGACAACCACGCCGCACGCGATGAGGGCGGCAAGGATGCCGAGGCGCAGCCGGGCCGGCAAGGTCGAAGCGATGGGGTACAGACGTCGATGATCGGTGGAGCCCGAAGGCCGTGTCAAGGCACGGCGTGCCTACTCCAGCATTTCGAACTCGCGCCGCTCCTCGCCCGAGGGGCTCAGTTGCGGGTGCCGCTGCATGAATCGCACGCACGCGTTCCAGCGCAGCCGGGCATCGTCGTTGCCGTGCTGGCGGAGCGCCTCGGCCCGCTCGAAGTGCTGCATCGCCTCGGTCAGCCATTCGTACACGCCGGCACTGATCGCCGCGCCGGATCGGGCGAACTGCGTCTTGGCGTGGCGTTCAGCGATGATCCCGGCGTAGTACTCGCGGTCGTAAGGTGAGGTCAGGCCGGCCAGCAGCTGCCGCGCCGCCTTGTGGGCGCCGGCGGCCTGTTCGAACTGATCGGTCAGGGCCAGCAGGAGCATGATGCGCGCCGGCTGGTTGCCGGCGTCGACCGCGAGGACGTCGAGGCAGATGCTCTCGGCCTCGCTCGGTTCGTTCAGCAGGCGATAGCGCTCGGCGCGGGCGAGGGCGGCCGGCACGGCGTCGGGATCGAGCGGCTTGAGATCCAGCATGTGGCGCTCCGTCGGGATGATGGCGTCACTACCCGCGCAAGACCCGTAAGAGCCGGGTCAGCGGATCGTAGAAGCGGTCGACGACCCGTTCCTTGAGCGGGATGATCGCGTTCTCGGTGATGGTGATGTGCTCCGGGCACACCTTGGTGCAGCAACGGGTGATGTTGCAGTAGCCGACGCCCTGGGTGTTCTTGAGATCGCCGAGCCGGTCGCCGGTGTCGAGCGGGTGCATCTCGAGCGCGGCGTTGTAGAGCAGGAAGCGCGGGCCGATGAAGTCATCGAACTTCTGGTGGTCGCGCAGGATGTGGCAGACGTCCTGGCACAGGAAGCACTCGATGCATTTGCGGAACTCCTGGACGCGATCCGCCTCACGCTGCGACATCCGCCAGGTGCCGTCCGCCGCGTCGGGCCGGCGCGGCGTGAACGGGGTGATGCGCTGCTTGACGCGGAAGTTCCACGAGACGTCGGTGACGAGGTCGCGGATCAGCGGGAAGGCGCGCATCGGCTCGACAGTGACCGGCGCCGCCAAGTCGAGTGTGTCCAGGCGCGTCATGCACATCAGCCGCGGGTTGCCGTTGATCTCAGCGGAGCAGGAGCCGCACTTGCCGGCCTTGCAGTTCCAGCGCACCGCGAGGTCGTTGGCCTGCTCGGCCTGGACCCGGTGCACCGCGTCGAGCACGACCATGCCCTCGCTGACCTCGGTCGGATAGTCGCGAAACCCGCCCTGCTGCCGGTCGCCGCGCCAAATGCGAAAGACTGCGCTCGACATGGTTTGTTTCTCGCGCTTATCAGCTTCCAGCTTCCAGCTTCGCAGCTATCAGCTAAGAGCTTCTGTCCGCTTCCCGCTCAGTCCCGTGCGCCGCTCGCTACCTGGTTGCCGAACCGTTGAACCGAACGTGAACCGTTGAACCGAACCGTGAACCTTGAACCCAACCTTGAACCCATGAACCCCATGAACCTTGAACCCGTGTTACCCGTTCTCTTCGATCACCGCCTGCAACCCGTCGGGTAACGGAGGAATCGGCACGCGCGAGACCGTCATCGCGCCCTCCGCCGTGCGCCGCACGGCGACGTTGAAGGTCGCGAACGCGGGATCCTTCTGCGGGTAATCGTCGCGGAAGTGTCCGCCGCGGCTCTCCTGGCGCTCGAGTGCCGACCGCGTGATGGCTTCCGACACGGTGAGCAGGTTCTCCAGATCCTGGGCCGTGTGCCAGCCGGTGTGATATTCGCGGTGGCCGGTCACGCCGGTGCGGGCGGCGCGCTGCTTCAACGCGTCGAGCCTGGCCAGCGCCTCACGCATCTCGTCCTCGCGGCGAACGATGCCGACCAGGTCCTGCATCATGCCCTGGAGATCCTGCTGGATGCGGAACGGATTCTCGGCCGCGTCCTGGCGCTCGAATGGCGCCAGCGCGCGGGTGATGCTCGCGGTCACCTGACTCTCGTCCACAGCAGGGGCGCCGCTGTCCTTCGCGAACGCCGCCGCGTACTCGCCGGCCCGTTTGCCGAAGACGAGCAGGTCGGAGAGCGAGTTGCCGCCGAGGCGATTGGCGCCGTTGATCCCGGCGGCGCACTCACCGGCCGCGAAAAGGCCCGGCAGGGTCGACATCTGGGTATCGCTGTCCACCTTCACGCCGCCCATCACGTAATGGGTCGTGGGGCCGATCTCCATCGGCTCGGTGGTGATGTCGATGCCGGCCAGCTCCTTGAACTGGTGATACATGCTCGGCAGCTTCTTGCGGATATGCTCCGCCGCGTTGGGCAGCTTCTCCTTGATCCACGAGATGTCCAGGAACACGCCGCCGTGGGGACTGCCGCGCCCGGCCTTGATCTCGCGCACGATGCAGCGCGCGACGTGGTCGCGGGTGAGGAGCTCGGGCGGGCGGCGGGCGTTCTTGTCCCCCTGCGTGTAGCGCCAGCCTTCCTCCGGATTGTCGGCCGTCTGGCTGCGGTAGTTCTCCGGGATGTCGTCGAACATGAAGCGGCGGCCTTCGCTGTTGCGGAGCACACCACCTTCGCCGCGCACGCCTTCCGTGACGAGCAGGCCCTGCACGCTCGGCGGCCAGACCATCCCGGTCGGGTGGAACTGGACGAACTCCATGTCGATCAGCTCGGCGCCGGCGCGGTAGGCGAGACCGTGCCCGTCGCCGGTGCCTTCCCAGCTGTTGCTGGTGATCCGGTAGGCCCGTCCGATGCCGCCCGTGGCGAGCACCACCGCTTTCGCCTTGAAGACACGGAAGCGGCCGCGCTCCCGGTCGTACGCGACCGCCCCGGACGCGCGCCCGGTGTCGGTCAGCAGCGTGATGACCGTCAGCTCCATGTGGATGTCGAGGCCGCGATGGATCCCGTGATCCTGGAGCGTGCGGATCATCTCGAGCCCGGTGCGGTCCCCGACGTGGGCCAGGCGCGGGTACTTGTGACCGCCGAAGTTGCGCTGGAGGATGCGGCCGTCAGCGGTGCGGTCGAACACCGCGCCCCACGCTTCGAGCTCCCGGACCCGGTCGGGCGCTTCGCGAGCGTGCAGTTCGGCCATGCGCCAGTTGTTCACGTACTGGCCGCCGCGCATCGTGTCGGCGAAGTGCACCTTCCAACTGTCCCGATCGTCGGTGTTGGCGAGTGCCGCCGCGATGCCCCCTTCGGCCATGACGGTGTGGGCCTTGCCAAGCAGCGACTTGCACAGCAGCCCGACTCGCACGCCCGCCGCCGATGCTTCGATCGCCGCCCGCAACCCCGCCCCGCCGGCGCCGATGACGAGCACGTCGTGCTCGTGCGTCTCGTACGTCAGAGGATCCTCCAGTCGGTCAGGACGCCCATCGAGCAGAGGCGCACGTACAGATCTGCCAGGGCGACACCGAAGAGACTGGCCCACGCCCAGCGATTGTGACGGCAGTTGAACGAGCACGCGGCGTCGTAGATCGCCGTCCGCGCCGGACGGCCGGAGAACCGATCGAGGCCGCCGCCGACGAGATGCCGCAGCGAATGACACCCCAGCGTATAGCCGGTCAGCAGCGCGCTGTTCACGCCGAGCACCAGCGTGCCGACGCCGATCCCGAACGTGGTGCCGCCGCCGGCGGTCGGGAACCACATCGCCTCCCACACGTCACGCCACAGCACGATCAGGAAGAGCAGCGCGAGATACAGGAAGTAGCGGTGCACGTTCTGGAAGATGAGCGGAAAGGACGCTTCGCCCCGATAGCCGTGGCGCGGCTCGCCGACGGCGCACGAGGGCGGGTCGGCCCAGAACGCCTTGTAGTAGGCGCCGCGGTAGTAGTAGCAGGTGAAGCGGAAGCCGCCAGGGGCCCAGAGAATCAGCAGCGCGGCGGAGAAGGGCAACGCGCCGGGCCACCAGCCGGGCCGCGCCCACGGACCGAACCAGCTGTGCGGCCCTTCACCGAACAGCAGCGGCGAATAGAACGGCGAGAGATACGGGCCGTACTCGTAGTGCGCGCCCTGGAACGCCGCCCAGGTCGCGTAGACGACGAACGCCCCGAGCACGAGGAAGGTGACGAGCGGCTGGGCCCACCATGCGTCCCGGCGCAGAGTCGTGCCGAAGCCGCGCGGCTGCAGAGGGATGACGACCGGTTCCATGCGCGAGCATTGCCTCCGATCCTGGCACCGAGGTGGCCGCGACGCGTCGCCGCCCACAATACTCAGCGGCCCGATCGAATGCAAACCCGTTCAGCGGGATCGCAACTCCTTCAGCGCGAGCTGGAGGCCTGCCGACGCGGCGCCGCCGTCCGATCCGAGCGCGATGAAGGTGTAGCCCAGATCTCGGCACATCGTGACATGCGCGGGCTGCTGCAGCAGGATGCCGGCGGCCTTCCCGGCCTGCTTCGCGCTCCCCGCGACATGGCGGAAGGCGTCGAGCGCGCGCGGGTCTTCGTAGGCCCCGGGAATGCCCAGGCTGGTCGTGAGATCCATCGGACCCACGAACAGCACGTCGACACCATCGATCGCGGCAATTGCCGCGCTGTTGGCGACCGCTTCGGCCGTCTCGATCTGCGGGATCGTCACCAGCCATTCGTGCGAATGGGCGAAGTACTCGTCAAACGTCATCCCGAAGCCTGTCGATCGGGTGAGCTTGGCCACGCCCCGAATGCCGCGAGGCGGATAGCGCATCGCCGCGACGGCGGCTTCAGCCTCAGCCACGGTGCTGACGTAGGGCACCATCACGCCGCAGGCGCCGGCGTCGAGCACGCGCTTGACCCGGGTCGGGTCGTTGGCGGCGATGCGCACCAATCCGACAGTCCGCGTCGTCGCGACGGCCTGGAGTTGGCCCATCAGCGTCATCTCGCTGCCCGGTCCGTGCTCGTGATCCATCACCACCCAATCGAAGCCGCACATCCCGGCCATCTCCGCGGTGATCGGCGAGCCGAGATTCAGCCAGGATCCGGCGAGGAACTCGCGGGCCAGGACGCGCGTACGGAACTGTCCGTCGATGTGCATAGGGGTCCAAGGTTTTCATGGATACGACTCGAACCTCAACCTCAAATCGCGCCGCATCGAACGCGTCGTCCGACGCCGCCGTCTAAGGAAGGGTTCACGAGGACTGCATGGCCCTGATACCTGCCCGAGTGTCCCGAATCACGCGCCGCCTGGCACAGGCGCCGCTCTTCACCAGTGTCGCGGTGCTCACGCTGGCGCTGGGCATTGGCGCCAACACCGCGATCTTCAGCGTGATCCGCGGGGTGTTGCTGAAGCCGCTGCCGTTCGATGAGCCGGAGCGGCTGGTCGGCCTGTGGCACTCGGCGCCCGGGATCGGCCTGCCGCTCCTCAACCAATCGCCCGCCTTGTACTACGAGTACCGCGAAGAGGGGCACTCGTTCGAGGACTCGGCGATGTGGGATACGAGCGCCGTGTCCGTGACGGGCGCCGGTGAGCCGGAGCGGGTGACGGCCCTGGTCGTGACCGATGGCGCGCTCGGCGTGCTCCGCGTGCAGCCGGTCCTGGGGCGCCGCTTCACGGCGGAAGACGATGCTGCGAAGGCGCCGCCGCGGGTGATGCTCGGGCACGGCTACTGGGAGCGGAAGTTCGGCAGCGACCCAGGGGTGATCGGCAAGCCGGTCACGATCGACGGCCGCGCGCACGAGATCATCGGCGTGCTGCCGGCGGGCTTTACCTTCCTGGACAACACCCCGCAGCTGGTGCTGCCGTTCGGCCTCAATCGCGCAGAAGTGTTCGTCGGCAACTTCAGCTACCAGGGTATCGCGCGGCTCAAGCCCGGCGTGACGCTGGCGCAGGCGAACGCCGATGTGGCCCGGATGATCCCGCTGGTGATGGAGCAGTTCCCGATGCCGCCCGGCTTCACCAAGCAGATGTTCCAGGAGATCAGGCTCGCGCCGAACGTGCGGCCGCTGGTGCAGGACGTCATCGGTGACGTCGGCCACGTGCTGTGGCTGCTCCTCGGCACGGTCGGCATCGTGCTGCTCATCGCCTGCGCGAACGTCGCCAACCTGTTTCTGATCCGCGCTGAAGGCCGGCAGCAGGAGCTGGCTATTCATGCGGCGCTCGGTGCGGCACCGCGGCGGATCGCCTGGGAACTCCTCTCGGAAAGCCTGATGCTCAGTCTCCTCGGCGGCGCGTTGGGGCTGGGGCTCGCCTACGCCGGGATCCGTGGGCTGGTCGCGCTGGCACCGAGCGGTCTGCCGCGGCTGCAGGAGATTGGGATCGATCCGCTGGTCCTGCTCTTCACGCTCGCCGTGTCTCTCTTCGCCGGCCTCCTGTTCGGGCTGCTGCCGGTGGCCCGCTTCGCCACCCCGCGGCTGGCATCCACGCTCAACCAGGGCGGCCGCTCCGGCACCGCCAGCCGGCAGCGCCACCGCGCCCGCAACAGCCTGGTCATCGCCGAGATCGCGCTCGCGGTCGTGTTGCTGGTCGCCTCCGGCCTGATGATCCGTACGTTCCAGGCCATGCGCCACGTCGACCCCGGCTTCCGGGATCCCGCGCAGCTGGTCTCGCTGCGGATCTCGATCCCGGAGACGATGATCAAGGATCCGATGCAGGTGGCGCGGACGCACGAGCAGATCGCGCATCGGCTCGAACAGATCCCCGGCGTGCAGTCGGTCGGGCTCACCTCGTCGGTTCCGATGGACGCGAGCGGCGAGCACGATCCGATCTTCGTCGAGGACTTCCCGGGCCCGGGCGGTCGGATTCCGCCCATCCGCAAGTTCAAGATGGTCGAGGACGGCTACTTCCGCACGCTCGGCGCGAGGCTCGTCGCCGGGCGGACGCTGACCTGGGCCGACAGCCTCACCCAGGCTCCCGTCGTGGCGATCAGCGAGAGCCTGGCGCGGGAATACTGGAAGGACCCGGCCGCGGCGCTCGGCCGGCGCATCCGCAACCGCCCCGACGCCGCGTGGCAGACCATCGTCGGCGTCATCGGCGACGAGCGCGACGAGGGCCTGGCCAAGCCGGCGACGCCGATCGTCTACTGGCCACTCGTCATCCCGAAATTCTGGAACGAGGAGACCAACGTCCAGCGCAGCGTCAGCTACGTGCTCCGCACCGAACGGGCCAAGTCGCCGACGCTGCTGAAAGAGATTCAGCAGGCCGTGTGGTCGGTGAACGGCGGGCTTCCGGTGGCCAACGTGAGGACAATGAGCGAGATCATGTCCGCGTCGATGGCCCAGACCTCGTTCGCGCTGATCATGCTGGCGATCGCCGCTGCCGTCGCGCTCCTCCTCGGCATCGTCGGCATCTGGGGCGTGATCGCCTACATCGCGGCGCAGCGGACGAAAGAGATCGGGATCCGGATGGCGCTGGGGGCGGCGACCCGTGACGTCACCGGTCTGTTCCTGCGCCAGGGTCTGGTGCTCGCCGGGATCGGTATCGCGATCGGGCTGGTCGTCGCCGGCGCCGCGACGCGCGTGATGTCCACCTTGCTCTTCGGCGTCGGCCGCCTGGATCCGGTGACATACGTCGGCGTCGCACTCGGGCTCGGGCTGACGGCGCTGCTTGCCTCGTACGTTCCCGCGGCGCGGGCGGCGCGCGTGGATCCGGCGGAGGCGTTGCGCCGGGAGGTATAGCGGTTCCGGCGGGGTTCAGGGTTCATGGTGCCGGGTTCAAGGTTCGAAGCGGAGCGGGAAGCGGGAAGCGCGAGGTCAGGGGCGGGCGCAGTAGAATGCCCGCATCATGACCACGGTCGCGGCGCCAGAGCGGGTGAGGAGCGCGTCGGTGGCGACGCCGCCGGCGGCACGAATCACGTCGATCGATGCGTTTCGCGGGTTCGTGATGTTCCTGATGCTCGCCGAGGCGATGCGTCTCTGGACCCTGCACGACGCGTTTCCCGCAAGCCGCTTCTGGGCGGTCGTCGCTTACAACACGACGCACGTGCCCTGGCAGGGCTGCTCGCTGCACGACCTGATCCAGCCGGCGTTCTCGTTTCTGGTCGGCGCCGCGATGCCGTTCTCGCTCCGCAGCCGACAGGCGCGCGGCGAGACGTTCGGGCGGCTGTTCGCGCATGCGGTGTGGCGCAGCGTTGCCCTGATCTTTCTCGGCATCTTCCTCCGCTCGCTCGACCGGCCGCAGACCTACTGGACCTTCGAAGACACGCTCACCCAAATCGGCCTCGGCTACACGGCGCTGTTCCTCCTCGCGTTCACGTCGGTGCGGGTGCAGGCGGTCGTGTTCCTCGCGATTCTTGTCGGTTTCTGGGCGGCGTTCGCCGCCTATCCGCTGCCGGGCCCTGATTTCGACTACACGAAGGTCGGCGTCCCCGCCGGCTGGCCGCACCTCTATTCGGGTTTCCTCGCGCACTTCAACAAGAACTCGAACCTCGCGTGGGCGTTCGATGTCTGGTTCCTGAATCTCTTTCCGCGCGAGGCGCCGTTCCGGTTCAATAGTGGTGGATGGTCGACCCTCAGCTTCATCCCGACGCTGGCGACGATGCAGATCGGGATGTGGACGGGGCGCTGGCTGCAGGCCGGACGGGACAAGACGGAGACGCTGAAGGGACTGATCGCCGCCGGTATCCTGCTCGCGCTGGCCGGTCTCGTCCTGCAATGGCTCCACATCAGCCCGATCGTCAAGCGGATCTGGACGTCCGCGTACACCCTGTACAGCGGCGGGCTCGTGCTCCTGGTGCTGGCCGGCTTCTACGCCGTGATCGAGTGGCGCGGCTGGAAGCGCTGGGCATTCCCGTTCCTGGTGATCGGCGCCAATTCGATTGCCATCTACGTCATCAGCTGGACGCTCGAAGACTTCATCTCCGGCGCGCTCATGAGGCATCTCGGCCCGGCGGTCTTCGGTGCATTCGGACCGCCGTTCGTCCCGGTTCTCCGCGGCGCGGCGGTGCTGCTGGTGTTCTGGTCGATTCTCTACTGGATGTATCGGCGACGGATCTTCGTCAAGATCTAGAGCTGCGGGGCTGGCGAGCTGCGAGGCGCGCCGATCGCCAGACGCGGCCCAACGCCCAAGCCCGACGCCTGAGGCCGTTAGCTCCGTTCTGCCCCCCACCCAAAGTACCGGCTTGCGTTCCGGAACGAGACGTCGGCGACGAGCCGTCCGACGAGCTCGTCGTCCGCCGGCAGCTCGCCCTTCTCCATTTCCGCTCCGAGCAGGTTGCAGAGCACCCGGCGGAAGTACTCGTGGCGCGGGTAGGACATGAACGAGCGTGAGTCGGTGAGCATGCCGACGAAGTGGGCGAGCAGCCCGGCGTTCGAGAGCGCGTTCAGCTGCCACTCGATGCCTTCCTTCTGATCGACGAACCACCAGGCGCTGCCGAACTGGATCCGTCCGGCCAGCGAGCCGTCCTGGAAGTTGCCGATCATCGTGGCCAGGGTGTAGTTGTCCGACGGGTTGACGTTGTAGAGGATGATCCGCGGCAGCGCGCCCTCCCGGTTGAGTCGATCCAGGTAGGCGCCGAGCGCTTCGGCCTGCGGCCAGTCGCCGATCGAATCGAAGCCGCCGTCGCGCCCGAGCGCCTGCATCGCGCGCGAGTTGACGTTGCGCAGCGCGCCGAGATGGAGCTGCTTGGTCCAGCCCTTCTCCGCGTCGAGCCGGCCGAAGAACACCATCATGTAGGAGGCGAAGGCCCGCGCCTGTTCGGGTGTGCTGGTGCGGCCGCTGCGGGCGCGGCCGAAAGTCGCGGCGACCTCCGCATCGACGAACGGCTCGGCCGGGCAGACGGAGAGGCCATGGTCCGAGAGGCGGCCGCCGACGTCATGGAAGGCCTGATGCCGCGCGCGCAGCGCATCGAGCAGATCGTCGAGCCGCACGATGTCGATGTCCGACACCGCGGCCAGCTTGTCGATCCACGGGTTGAACACATCGGGCACGTGAACGTCCATCGCGCGATCGGGACGAAAGGTGGGGTAGACCCTGGTCGCCAGATCCGATTGGCGGATGGCGGTGTGCCAGTGCAGCGGTTCGGCGGGATCGTCCGTGGTGCAGAGCGCGGTGACGTTGAACTGCCGCAGGATGCCGTGCGTCCTCAGCGCTTCGGACGCGAGACGCTCGTTCGCCCGGCGCCAGATCTCCGGCGCCGTGGTCTCGTCGAGCAGATCGTCGATCCCGAAGTAGCGGGCCAGCTCGAGATGGGTCCAGTGATAGAGCGGATTGCGCAAGCAGAACGGCACCGTCCGGGCCCAGGCGAGGAACTTCTCGTACGGTGACGCGTCACCGGTGATGAAGCGCTCTTCCACGCCGTTGGCCCGCATCGCCCGCCATTTGTAGTGATCGCCTTCCAGCCAGATCTCGAACAGGTTCTCGAACCGGCGGTTCTCGGCGATGTCCTTCGGCGGCAGGTGATTGTGGTAGTCGATGATCGGCTGCGGTGCGGCGTAGGTGTCGTAGAGCCGCTGCGCGGCGTCCGAGTGGAGCAGGAATGTCGGGTTGATGAACGGCACGGTGCTGACCTCCGGGCGCTACGGCGGCGCCGAGAGAGTATCGCACCGACGCGCCGCTGACGTGGCCGGCCGAATCAGCCGGCCGGTTGGCGGCGGCGCCGCGCGGCGGGGCGCGCGCTCGCACCGGCTTCGGCCGCGGCCCGCGTCGCGGCGTAGACGCCGGCAATCGAAAAGGCGGTGATGTGGCGCGCCGCCACCTCGACCTGATCCTCTGCCGGCTCCGTCTTGAAGCCCAGTCGCGTCAGCCGTTCGCCCACCTGCGTGTGCACGTAGGACAGGGCCTGCGACTGGATGCTCGCCACGCACCGGAGCACGACGTCATCGTAGGGATCGCCTCCTGTCATGCGCGCGATCACCCCGGACAGGTATTCCAGGCGCGGGCGGATGCCCTGATCGACGATGGCGTCGAGCGCGGGGGTGGGATCGTGCATCTCGCGGTCCATCAACTGGTGGACGGCGTTGTGCCCCGGCCCGAGCAGGCGCTGCAGGAAGATGCTGATGAACCGGCGCAGCTGCTCCTCAGGCGGCTGACCATCGCCGGCGCGGCGCGCCAGCTCGGTCGTCTCGCACATCCGGTCGATCGCCCGCTGGACGATCACGCGATAGAGGCCCAGCTTGTCGCCGAAGTGATAGTTGACCGCGGCCACGTTGGCCCGCGCGGTGACGCAGATTTCACGAACCGTGACCCGCTTGAAGCCGCGCTCCGCAAACAGCGACTCGGCCGCCCGAACCAGCCGTTCACGCGTTTCGAGGTCGCGACTCATAGGGTCCGTTTGAAGAGCGCGGTCGCCGCGCTCATCGACACCGCCGAGAAGATCAGCAGGAACCCGAGGTCGAACAGGATCGCCTCGAAGCCCGTGTTCTTCAGCAGGAGGCTCTTGAAGGCGTGGACCGCATACGTGAACGGATCGGCGATGGCGATGTACTGCATCCACGCCGGAAAGCCCTGCTGCGGGTAGACGGCGCCACTCGGAAAGTAGAGCAGGGTGTTGAGCACGCCGAACACGGCGCGCGGCAGCAGCGGATCCGTGACCCGCACCATCAGCAGAAACATCAGGCTGATGAGAGCGAATGCGGTCACGACCACCACCACCAGCAGCCGGAACAGGCGCACCGGGTCGAGCGGATTGGGGATGCCGGCGATGAACGAGCCGATGATCAGCAGGAACATCCCGGCCAGCACCGCCTTGATCGTGCCGGAGATGTTGAACCCGGCGATCAGCTCGAACTTGGTGATCGGGGTGACGAGGTAGCCTTCGTGCAGGCCGCGGGCCTTGTCGTCGATGAAGATGATCCCGCCGCCGATCATCACCATCATGAAGATCGACATCACCACCGAGCCGGGCAGCAAGTACTGCACGTACGGCACGTAGGGATAGACCTCGACGACGTCGAGTCGTGGTGCGGCGGCCAGCCGTGGCGCCCGGACCGGCGCCGCGTAGGCGTCGATCATGCCGCCCAGCGTGCCGGCGAGCGCGACCGAGACGAAGCTGTCGGTGTTGTCCTCAATCAGCGCCAGGCGCGGCGCGTCCTTGGCGAGCACGCGGCGCGAGAAATCCGGCGGGATCGTCAGCACGCCGTTGACCCGCCCGTTGCGCAGGTCGCCGATCGCCTGGCCCTGATCGGTGTAGTCCAGGATGTCGATGGTCCGCGCGCCGGCGGCGGCGGCCGAGGCCAGCTCGTGAACACGCACCGCCGGGACGCCGTGATCCTGATCGACGATCGCCAGCTTGAGGTGCTTCACGTTGCCGCCGAAGGCGTAGCCGAGCACCACCAGCTGGACGATCGGGAACACCAGCGACACCATGATCAGCATCGGGCTGCGCCGGAATCGTCGCAGCTCGCGCTCGATGATCGCCCACGTGCGTCCCATCGTCAGCCTCGCCTCAACATGAACGCACTATCCTTCGGCGCCGCTTCCTGCAGTGCGTCGCGGAGGCCGCGGCCGGTGTAGTGCACGAACACATCGTCCAGGCTGGTGCTCTGGACGGACAGGGACGCCACGGTCACCTGCGCCCGCGCCGCCGCTTCCATCAAGGCCAGCGTCGTTGCCGGGCCGTTGCGGGTGCTGATCCGGAATAGCTGGTCCGCGCCGGACACGGCGTCGACGCCGGGCAGCTCGCGGAGCGTCGCCGTCCATTCGGGCGGCGCCGAGCCAAAACTGACGTCGAGGGTGTTGTTGCCGGGGATCGAGGCCTTGAGCCGAAGCGGCGAATCGAGCGCCTTCAGCTCGCCGTGGTCGACGATCGCGATGCGATCGCACAGCTTGTCGGCTTCGTCCATGTAATGGGTGGTGAGGAGGACGGTCAGATCGCGCTCGGCCTTGACCTTCCGCAGCATCTCCCACACGGCCGCGCGCGAAACCGGATCGAGGCCGGTGGTGGGCTCGTCGAGGAAGAAGATGCGCGGCTCATGGACCAGCCCGCGCGCGATTTCGACCCGGCGCCTCATTCCGCCCGAAAGATTCTTGACCGGCGCGTGCCGCCACTCGGTGAGCTGCACCGCCTCGAGCAGCTCGTCGATCAGCTGCCGCCGGCGGGTCCGCGGGACGCTATACAGCTTGGCGAAGATGATCAGGTTCTCTTCGACGCTCAGCTCGAGGTCGCTGGTCATGGCCTGCGGGATCACCCCGATCGAGCGCCGCACGTCGTCGGCGTGGGTGGTGACGTCGAAGCCGTTGATCAACGCCGTGCCGCCGGTCGGCGGCAGCAGCGTGGTGAGCATGCGGATGAGCGTCGACTTGCCGGCGCCGTTCGGGCCGAGCAGCCCGAAGATCTCCCCCTTCTCCACGACGAAGCTGATCCCGTTGACGGCGGTGAAGTCGCCGAACTTCTTGAGGATGGAGCGGACGTCGATGGCGTTCATGGCGGCTACCGGAGCGGCAGCAGGACGTACGCCGTCATGCCGACGGCGAGCCGGCGATCGGTGTTGTCGACGCGCAGCCGGATCTCGAACGTCTTGATGTCGCGTTTGGTGCGGCTGACGTCACGCTGGGTCGCGAACGATGCGTCGATGCCGCGGAAGAACACCGTCCCCTGGCGTTCGGCCCCTGACGGCAATCGGACCGTCATCGTGTCGCCGACGCGCACGTGATCGATGTAGGTCTCCTCGACGTCGGCGCGGACCCAGAGATCGTCGGGATTGATCAGCGTGACGATGGGCTGCCCCGGCGTCACGTATTCGCCGGTTCGCGCGGCGCGCACGTCGACGATGCCGTCGATCGGCGCCAGGATGTCGGCGTAGCGGAGGCGGACGTCGGCCTTGGTGCGCTGGGCGGCGGCGGCCGCCTCGAGATGCTGCGTGTTCTCCACCTGGCTGCGGCGGGCGGCGACCTGTTCGGCGTTGGAGCGGGCCATGGCCACGGCGGCGCGCTGGGCCTCGACCTGGCGCTTGAGCGATTCGAGCTTGGCCGTGGCTGCGTCGAAAGCGGTACGGGCCTGATCCGCTTCCTGTGGCGAGGCCACGCCCCGCTTCGCCAGCCCCTGGGTGCGCGTCGCGGTGAGCCGGGCATTCTCGAGATCGGCGGTCGCGGCCGCGACCTGGGCTTCGGTCGAGGCGAGCATGGATTCCGCTTGAGCGATGTGATCGGCGGTTTGCCGCTGCTCCAAACGGAGCGAGGCCTGCGACTCGCGCACCTGGGCGGCCACCCCGGCCGCTGCCTGCGTGTAATACGCGTTATCAGCCTTCAGCTCGTCGGGCGTAATCACCGCGAGCCGCTGATCCTTGGTGACCCGATCGCCTTCCTTCACCATCAGCTCGGCGATCTGCCCGGCGATCTGCGGGCTGACGATCACATCATTGGTGGTGACCAGGCCGGACAGGACCAGCGACGACGGTGGTCGCTGGGTGTAGCGGTAGATCGCGACCCCAGCGGCGACCAGCACGAGGAGCAACACGAGGCGGCGGGCACGGGCCATCGGCATCACCAGCGGAAGAAGGAACGGGCGCGAGAAAAACAACTGTATGAAACAACTGTTTGAATAGTCAAGACGGGACTCGGGACTCGGGACTCGGGACTCGGGACTGGGGGCTGGGGGCTGGGGGCTGGGGGCGCCGAGCGCCGAGTGCCGAACGCCCCGCGCCGAGCGCCCAGCGCCCAGCGCCGATCCCCATCCAGCCGGATCGCGGATCCCGGGTCCCGGATCCCGAATTGAATGTCACAATTGGCGGCCGATGACCGAGCGGTGCCGGCCTTTCTCGGCGGTCGTGCTCGCGCTGACGCTCGTGTCAGGCGCGGCCGCGCAGGATGTACGCGGTGCCCGGGAGGCCTACTCTCGCGCGGTGGCGCTCGAGGCCGGCGGCAACGACGCCGCGGCGCTGGCGCTGCTGTGGCAGGCGGCGGGCGCGGCGCCGCGGGACGCCGAGGTGCAGAACCGGCTTGGGGAAGCGCTCGCCAAGATGGGCGCGCTCGATGCGGCGGTGGAGGCCTTCGAGCAGGCGCGATCGGCGCGGCCTGGCTTCACGAAAGCCACCAACAACCTGATGTTGACGCTCGTGCAGGCTGGCCGTGGCGAAGAGGCATTACGGCAGGCGCGACGTCTCGTCGCCGAGGCTCCGGACGATCCGGATCGCCTCTTCGCGCTCGGCCTGGCGCTGTCGGATCAAGACGTCGAGGAGGCCATTCGCACGTTCCGGCGCATCCTCGATCGCGCCCCGTCGCACACCCGCGCCCGCTACAATCTCGCGCTGGTGCTGCAGCGCGCCGATCGCCTCGCCGAGGCGGCGAAGGAGCTCCAGCGCACGATCGACACCGAGCCGCGGGCCGAGGCCTACTACAGCCTCGGCGTGGTCCGCTGGCATCAGGGCGATCTCGAACAGGCGACGGCGGCCCTGCAGGCCGCGATCACGGCGGAGCCGGGCTACGCGCGCGCGCCACGAGGCGCTTGGCGGCGTGCTTCGCGATCGCCGCGACTGGGCCGGTGCGGCCGCCGCGCTTGCGCCGCGCGATCGGCCTGCGGCCAGACACGCCCGGGCCCTACTTCGCGCTTGCCCGCGTGCTTCAGTCGTCAGGCGATCAGGATGGCGCCCGGCGCGCGATCGCGGACGGCGAGCGTCTCTGGCGTCGAAGTCAGGCCCAGCACGAGGCGCTGGTCTGGACTGCGGTCGGCGCCGCCAAACTTGACCGCGGTGCACTCGTCGCCGCGCTCGACGACTTCCGCCGCGCGATCGCGACGCAGACGAGGCCTATGCTCCTGCGCACTATCAAATGGGTCGGACGCTCCAGTCTGCTCAGGCCAGGCGGACGCCGCGCAGCGCGGCGTTCGCGCGAGCCCAGCAGCTCAATCCCAGTCTCGTTCCGCCCACTCGTCGACCGCTGATCAGCTCGCCGCCGCTGCCGGAGCTTATCGCAACAGTAAACCCGCTTGACTCGGTTGACTCACATCTATAAGGTTCACCCCGGTCATAGAGGGTGAAGCTCGTACTGACTTCGAAGCCAGCTCGGAGGATGTCGATGAGGAGTGTCAGGTACATAGGATCCTGATCGGGGCGATGCTGTTGCTCGCCTCGGCCGGGTACGCGACAGCGCAGGAATTCAGAGCGACCGTCAAGGGCCAGGTCGTTGACTCGAGTAAGGCCGCGGTGCCGGGTGCGACGGTCACGGTGACGAACGCCGAGACCAACGAGGTCGCGACGACCATCAGCAACGCGGACGGCAACTATACGCTGCCCTTCCTGCGTCCAGGTTTATATAACCTCACCGTGGAGCTGTCCGGCTTCTCGAAATACGTGCGCAACGGTGTGCGGCTCGAGGTCGGTCAGATCGCCGAGATCAACGTGCCAGCTGTCGGTCGGCGGTTTGGCGGAGGAGGTCACCGTTGCCGCGGACGCGCCGATTCTCCAAACCAGCAACGCGGATCGCGGCACGGTCATCGACAGCGCCCGCATCGCCGAGCTGCCGCTGCAGTCACGCAGCCCAATGGCGTTAGCAGTGCTCGTGGCCGGCGTGAACTACAACGCCCAGGCCGTCTACCTGCGGCCGTTCGACAACGGCGCGCTCGCCGCCTGGTCGATGAACGGCGGATCGAGCAGCAACAACGAGTTCCTGCTCGACGGCGTCCCCAACAACGCCAACCAGGGCGGCAACAACATCGCCTACGTACCGCCCGCAGAAGCGGTGCAGGAAATGAAAATTTCCACCAACTCGTACGACGCGCAGTACGGCCGCACCGCCGGCGGCGTCGTCAACATGTCGCTCAAGTCAGGGACCAACTCGTTCCACGGGGTCGGCTACGACTTCCTGCGCCGGAAGGGGCTGGCCGCCAACTCGTTCCTGCTCAACTCGCGCAACAGCCCAAAGACGGATCAGTACATCGATCAGTACGGCTTCAGCGTCGACGGCCCGATCATCAAGAACAAGACGTTCTTCCTGTTCACCGGCGAGAAGTACCGTGAAGGGACGCCCGCGCCGGTCTTCAGCACGGTGCCGACGGCGGCATTCAAGAACGGTGATTTCAGCAATCTCGTGGACGCTTCAGGCAACCTGATCCGAATTTACGACCCGGCGACGGGGCACGACGTGAACGGCGTGTGGACCCGCGACGCGTTCCCGGGCAACCGCATCCCGGCGGACCGCATCAATCCGACCGCGCGGGCGATGATGGCCTACTACCCGGATGCCAACAACTCAGACCCGTCCGTCGCTCCGTGGCAACGGAACCTGGCCTGGGCGGAGCATTTCAATAAGGACGTGTTCTGGAACTGGGTCGGCAAGGTGGACCACAATTTCAGCGGCAACGACCGGACCTTCTTCCGCTGGGCCGAGAACGAACGGCACGAGATCGGCAATCTCAGTAATGCGATCCGCACCGGGCCGGCCGCGGACGGCCAGCTGCCGCTCATCCGCTCCAACCGCGCGGTCGTCGGCGACTGGGTGCACATCTTCGGCACCGGGACGGTCTTCAACCTGCGCGGCGGCTACACATATTTCCTCGAGTGGAGCCAGAACACCGACGCGTTCAACTTCAATGCGACCGAGTTCTGGCCAGCCAGCCTCGTCAACCAGCTGCCCAGCGCCCCGCTCGGCGGCCTGTTCCCGCGCGTCGAGCTCGACCAGTACGCATCGCTGTCGCGCGGCACGAGCCCCAACCGGAATCGGAACTGGTCGCTCCAGCCGAACGTATCGTTGAACCGCGGCGCGCACAACATCCGCAGCGGTCTGGACATCCGCTGGATCAACGTCCACAACGAGAATTACAACAACGCCGGTGGGCTGGTGCAGTTCAACCGCAACTTCACCCGCAGCACGCTGAACAGCACCAGCGAGCTCGAAGGCAACGCCTTCGCCTCGTTCCTGCTCGGCGCGCCCGAGCGGCGGCGGAGTCGACGTGAACCCGGTGGCGCACTACAAGTGGTTCTTCGCGGCGCCGTGGGTCCAGGACGACTGGAGGGTCAACAACAAATGGACGTTGAACCTCGGCTTTCGGTGGGACGTGAACGGCTCCGTGAGGGAAGAGAACAACCAGCTGAACTACGCATTCGACCCAACCATCGTCAACCCGGTGTCAGCGCGGGTCGGTCAGCAGGTGTTGGGCGGCATCCGGTTCGTCGGGGTGAACGGCGCCCCGGATCGGCCGTGGAAACTTGACAAGAACAACTACCAGTTCCGGGTCGGGACCGCCTACTCGCTGAACGAGAAGACCGTCATCCGTGCCGGTTACGGTAAGTACTTCCTCAACCCGACCAGCCAGGGCAATAACGCCGGGTTCAGCTTGACGACGCCGATCATCAGCTCGAACGACGGCGGCCGCACGCCGACGTACTCGCTGTCGAACCCCTGGCCCAACGGGATCCAAGACCCGCCGGGCAGCTCCTTGGGCCCGGAGACGTTCCTTGGGCGCAATCCAAGCTTCTCGAACCCCGACTTCGTCGTGCCGAACGTGCATCAGTTCTCGGCCGGCGTCCAGCGCCAGCTGCCCGGGAACATCTCGCTCGAGATGACCTACGCGGGCAGCCGCAGCTACGACCTCGAGGTGGGCTACAACGGCTACAACGAGCCCTCGGCAGCGTTCCAGGCGCAGTGCGATGTCACGCTGGGCGGCAGCCGGAGCTACTGCGACGAGCTGTTGCCGAACCCGTTCTTCGGTGTGGCGGGCTTCGAGGGCACGACGCGGTTCACCAACGCGACGCTCTCCCGCTACGAATTGAGCCGGCCGTTCCCGGCGTTCAGCGGCTGCAACCCCGGTACAACTACCAACTGCTTCAGCCAAAACCAGAACAACATCGGCAAGCTGATCTACGACTCAGCCCAATTCGTGTTGAACAAGCGGTTCGTCAAGGGCCTCACCGTGAACGCCAGCTACACCTACGTGCCGCGGTGGACCGAGATCGGCGGCTACGTGGACGCGGTTTCGGGTCTCCTGAATGAGGGGCCGTACTTCTCGCAGCGCAAGCACCGCGTCACGGCGTCCGGCGTGTGGGAAGTGCCCTGGCTCCGGAATCAGAAAAGCATCGCCGGGTATGTGCTCGGCGGTTGGACGGTGTCACCGTTGCTGGTTTTCCAGTCCGGCCAGCCGTGGGACATGCCCGGCAACGTCGATCTTGCGCCGGGCGTCGACCTGAAGCAGATCGCGCTCGAAGGCAAGAAGGAAGGACAGTTCATCTACGGGGTGAAGCCGTGCGTCGGCCAGCGGAACGCCACGACTGGACAGTACACGCTGCTGGCGCTCTCTACCGCGTACGGCTGCACCGAGCCGTACTTCCTCATCCGCGAGATCCTTCCAGCGCCGCACCGCGATGAATCGCTACGACGAGTTCCGACGCCCGTCGCTGTGGCAGGTGGATGTGAACTTCGCCAAGACGACGCCGATTACGGACTTCATGCGGCTTCAGATCCGTCTCGAAGCGTTCAACCTCTTCAACACGCCGCAGTACGACGAGCTCCAGTACGAGCAGAACACCGGGAACGCGGACTTCGGCCGCATCAACCGGAACACGCGAGCCCAGTCGAACTTCCAGCGGTTCATCCAGCTTGGATTCCGGCTGATCTTCTGACCCGCCATGGCCCGGGACGGCATCAGCCGTTCCGGGCTACTCTCTTCCCCTGGCTCCCACCCTCGTTCAGATCCGGCTCGCGCTGTTCGCGCTTCTCGCTCCTCTCGTCCTGACGAGCGGCGCCTCCTCGTGGCACACGCGCCCGCTGCAGTGGTCTGACATTCCGTCCGCGCTCCAACAACGCCTTGCCGCCGGCGGCCTCACTGCGTCCACCTTCGAGCCGGCCCGGGTCGCCCGCCGCGATGCCACGACCGCGCGTGTCCGCGAGGGCGATCTCGATGCGGCCATTTACTACGCGCTGCAGTCCACGACCTTCACGTCGCTGCCGCCGATCGAACCGGCCGTGAGCGCGCGGACGTTCGTCGAATCACTGGACGACGAGACCCGTCGACGCTATCTGGACGGAGAGGACGTTCCCGCCGGGCGCATTCCGCCGGCTGCCCGGGCCCGCCTCGACGCGCTCGCGTCGTCCAAAGCGTCCGCCGATCCGTTCAGCCGGCTCGCTTACATCCGCGCGATCGTGCACCGCGAGCAGACGACCCCTGCCACGGCTGTCCTGCGCCGGGAGTACGTCCGCGCGATGCGATTCCTGTATGAGAAGGAGTTCGTGGCGCCGCGCCAAGGGGGCGCGCAAGCTGTCGAGGCGCTGTATCAACGTCGCGGCCTGAGCACGGATACGGCCGTCGAGGCGGGCTACTTAGTGCACCTGGGCCTGGCCACGATCCAGGCGGCCGAGCCGCAGCGGCGCATCCGCCGCGTGTTGATCATCGGGCCGGGCCTGGACCTCGCGCCCCGTACCGCGCTCATCGATGCCGGTCCGCCTGAGAGTTACCAGCCCTACGCCGTCGTCGACGCCCTGGTCTCGCTCGGGCTCTCCCGCCTCGACGATCTCGTCGTCGTCGGCGGCGACGTCAACCCGCGGGTCGTCTCGCACCTCGAGGGCGCCCGGAGCCGCGCGGTCACGCTGACCCTCGTCACCGGTGTGGGCGACGTCGGCGCGGTGACGCTGGATGAGGGCTACCGGCGGTACGTCGACGCGGTCGGGCGTTCGATCGGGACCGTCGGACCCGCGCCGCCGCTGCCGGCCGCCTATGCAGGCCACCTCCGCAAGTCGATCCGGGTCCGCCCGGATGTCTCCGCCACCGTCAACGGGGCGGCGCTCGACGTGGCCGCCGATCGAATCGAGGACGCCGGCTTCGACCTCGTCGTCGCCACCAACGTTCTGCCGTATCTCGACGACACCGCCCTGACCATCGCCGTGGCGAACATCGCCGGGATGCTGGCGCCCGGTGGGATCCTGCTGCACAACGAGAGTCGCCCGCTGATGGCCGCTCTCGCCAGCGAGGCCGGCATCCCGGTGAACCACGCGCGCACCGCGACGATCGCCACCGTGCGCGGCGCGCTGCCGCTCGCCGATGCGGTGTTCGTTCACGAGAAAAGGTGATGGAGGATGGTTCTACGGGTTCGATGGGTTCGAAGGTTCGACAGGTGCTGGTTCTCCGGTTCTCGGGTTCGACGGTTTCCTCCACCGGCTTTGCAAGTCCGGTCGGATGCGAACTCAAGAACCTTTGAACCCGAGAACGCGCACCTGTCGAACCTCCGAACCTATCGAACCTATCGAACCTATCGAACCCTCGTCTTTGCGTCCGCCCCCCATCATCCGGACGCACTCCGTCTGCGCAACCGCGCGAGGAGATCGGCGAAATCGGGTGGCGGGGCGGCCTCGAATGTCAGCAGGCGATCGTCGATCGGATGCCGGAAGGCCAGACGACGCGCGTGCAGCGCGTGGCGGCCGAAGGCAATCGGGCGGAGCGTCTCGGGCCCGTAGGTGTAGCGTTCTTCGCCGACCAGCGTGTGGCCGCGCAGCCGCGCCTGGATCCGGATCTGATTCCGCCGTCCGGTCTCGAGCCGCACCTCGATCAAGCTGGCGGCGGCGAACGTTTCGATCGTGGCGTAGAGGCTGATCGCGTCGGTGCCCTGCGGATCCTTCGGATGGGTTGCCTTCTGAATCAGCGCTTTCGGGTCCCACACCAGGCGATCCCGCCACGTCCCGGAGGGTGGGTCGGGATGGCCGTAGACGACGGCCCAGTAGACGCGCTCCGGCTCGCGGCGCTTGAATTGCGCCTTGAGCCGCTCCTGCGATGCGAGATCCTTCGCGAACGCCACGAGCCCGGACGTGTCCTGATCGATCCGGTGCACGACATGCGGCCGCCGCCGGCCCGCGGGGCGCAGGTAGTCCTGGACCTGGTCGTAGACCGACGGCACATCCCGTTTGCGCTCGAGCGGAACGGACAGGACGCCAGCCGGCTTGTTGATCACGATGAGAACCTCGTCCTCGTAGACGATGTCGAGATCTCCGCGGAGGCCGGGGCGGACGGGCCGTTTGGCGCTGCCGGGTTTGTCGATCCAGACGCGTACGATGTCGCCGCCCGCCAGTCGGGTGGCGGGCGCGGTGACCGTGGCGTCGTTGACGTAGACCTTGCCGCGATCGATCGCCGCGAACGCCTTGGCGCGCGAGACCAGCCGCTCGGGATGCGCGAGGAACTTGTCGAGACGGGCGCCGTCGTCCGACGCCGGCACCGTCCAGTCCTGGCCGGCCATGAACGGTCAGCGTAGCACTGCCGGTTGACGCAAGTCAGCCGTGACCATTACGATGCGCGCGCTCGTGATTGGCGACACGAGGCAAACGCCGTGTCACACGACAAAGAGGACTCGTATGGCCAAAGCAAAGGCGCGATCGCGCCGGCGGCCGGTCATCGCGGACGCACCTGCTGCGGCCCGAGTGTCCGCGGAGGTCGCCGCGACCGAGGCCGGCGTGCCGGTGATCGAGGTGCCTCCCGGAGGCACCCTCGAAGTGGTGGTAGACGTCGGTGAGATGGTCATTCCATACACGGTGGCCTACGACGGCACGACAGTGATCAAGTCGCTCGTCAATCGCGCGGAGCGGGTGCCGGTGAAGAGCGGATCGAACATGCTCGCCTGGGCGTTCGCACACGTCGTCAAGGGCTGGAGGCACTCGATCGGCTACTCGCTGAACGGCGCTCCGATCGTCGTCCTCGAGCAGCGCTCCGAGAAGGCCAAAGACACGGATCACAGCGTCGGCGTTGCGCTCGTGCGCGCGTGAGACTTTCCACTTCAGTACCTGGCGCGCCGCTGCGCGCCATCGCGATCACCTGTATGCGCGAACACCGTAGCCTCCCGGTCGCCCTCGTGCTGTGCCTGCTCGCCCTGGCCGCGCCGGCCCGGGCCCAGAGCGGCGGCGGCTCCGCCGACAGAGCGGCGATCGACGCGCGCATCGATGCTGCGCTGCGGGCGCAGTGGGGCACGGTCCTGGCCGACGTGGCCGGGCGAGCCGGCCTGACCGCCGCCGGCGGGCGGCTGTCCGGGACGGTCCAGCAGCGGCAGGCCGTGTACGAGGCCGCGCTCGATGCGATGGCCAGCCGGGCGCTCGAGGCCGATCTCGAACAGCTGATCACGCGCGCGTACGTGCAGTCCCTCGTCGACGAGCGGGTGGAGTCGCGCATGGCGGTGTCGGCCAACGCGGCGAGCACCAACCCGGCGACGGCCGGCCTCGTCGAACGCAGCGGCTCGACCTCTCTTGCGGCGCTCGCCGCCGATCTCTCCAGCCTGGTGAGTGCCGACAAGACGGCTATCACCCTCAATCTGAGCGCGCTGGCGCTCGTCACGCTGAAGGATCCGGAACTGTACTCGGCGCTGGCGAACTATCAACGGCACGACCTCGCGCGCCGCATCAGCGGCACGATCGTGACCGGCGCGCGGGTGCCAGAGAAGGAGATCACCGGCATCAGCAACCTGCCGGACTTCGACAAGATCGTCGACGCGCTGTCCTGGGACGTGAAGGTACGCGTCCTCGGCGACAAGGATCCGCGAAGTGCGCGATGGTCGCCGCTCACGCTGGTGCGCACCGGCCTGCTGGTGCAGAAAGCGGCGCTGATCGTCAGCCTGGCGCCGACGCCGGAGGACGCGGTGATCCTGGCGCGACTGCTGAACGCGCGACTCGGGGTGCGCGTGGCTGACGTCCGGGCGCGCATGGCGCGGGCACCACAGCTGAGCGTGAAGCTTGCCGGCACCCACCTGACGAAGGAGCCCGGCATGAACAGGTACAGCGGGGCTGCGCTGTTCGATACCGGTCTGGGCCCCATCGATGTGACCGCGAACGTGCAGTACGCCGCGGCCAACGACATCAGCCTCGGCGTCGATCAGCTCTTCACCGCAAGGAGTTGGACCGTCGCCGGCTCGCTGATCGCCCACCTCGCCCCCGGCAGCATGGTCGCGGGCCGGACGATTGACTGGAGCTCCGGCGCGACCCGGGTGATGTTCCAGGATCGTGCGGCCTTGCCCCTTCCGGTCGAGAACACATGGAAGGTGTTCACGACCTTCGAGTTCCCGATCCGCGGCGGCGGCCGCATCCCGGTGTCGGTGATCTACAGCAATGATCCGAATGCCGTCGCCAAGCCACGCTTCGTCAGCGGCCTCGTCGGCGTGAGCTACGATTTCTCCGCGCTCAAGCAGCTGTTCTCGCCAGGGTCGTAACCTGCGCCGCTCCTACCGGTGGAAGGGTTCTACAGGTTCGATAGGTTCGGGGGTTCGACAGGTGCGCGTTCAACGGGTTCGAAAGGTTCGAGGGGTGCGGCTGGTTCGACCGGTGGAGGTTCATCGGGTCGATGGGTTCGGCGGGTGCGATCGCGCGGGTTCACGAACCTGTCGAACCTCGTGGAACCATGGGAACCTCGCACCTGTCGAACCTATCGAACCGTCGAACCTGTCGAACCTTGATACGATCGCAGCGAATGTCTGACGCCCGCGCCATCCTTCAGAACATTGCTCATCGCGCGATGATCGATTACGGGCTGCAGCCCGAACTGCCGGCCGACGCCGAGGCCGAGGTCCGTGACCTCGGTGCGGCACCGCTGGCCGGACTCCGCGACCTGCGTGAGCTGCCGTGGTCGTCGATTGACAACGACGACTCGAAGGACCTCGATCAGCTCGAGGTCGTGATCGAGGCGAACGGGATGGCGCGGCTGTTGATCGCCGTAGCCGATGTCGACTCGCTCGTGCCGAAAGGGTCGGCGCTCGACGATCACGCGCGCATCAACACCACGTCGGTCTACACCCCGGCGCGGGTGTTCCCGATGCTGCCCGAAGCGCTCTCCAACGATCGGACCTCCCTCAATCAGAGTGAGGACCGGCCGGCGCTGGTCGTCGACATGGCGGTTGCCGACGATGGGACGGTGACGCAGTCGGAGGTTTATCGCGCGGCGGTGCGGAACCATGCGCGGCTCACGTATGCCGGGGTCGCCGCCTGGCTCGACGGCCATGGTCGTGCACCCGCCGGAATCGGTCAGGTCGACGGCCTCGAGCGCCAGCTGCGGACCCAGGATCGCCTGGCCGGGTTCCTCCGCACGCGGCGCGAGGCCGAAGGCGCGCTGGACTTCGACCGCACCGAGATCAAGCCGGTGATGGGAGACGGCGTAGTCAAGGACCTGCAGGTCGACGCCTCGAACCGTGCCCGCGACATGATCGAGAGCTTCATGATCGCCGCCAACGGGGTGACCGCACGGTTCCTGACCTCGCAGGGCTGGGCCTCGATCCGGCGCGTCGTGCGGGCGCCGAAACGGTGGCCGCGCATCGTGGAGATCGCCGGCGCGCACGGCACCACGCTGCCCGCCGAGCCCGACGCCGCCGCACTTGAAGCGTTCCTGCGCGGGCAGCGGGCGGCGCAGCCCGAGACCTTTCCCGATCTGTCGCTGAGCATCCTCAAACTGCTCGGCCGCGGCGAGTACGTCGCCGAGAGTCCCGCCGGTGGTGCTGGGAGCGTCCACTTCGCGCTGGCCGAAAACAACTACACGCACTCGACCGCGCCTAACCGGCGCTTCCCGGATCTGGTCACGCAGCGGCTGGTCAAGGCCGCTGCCGACGGCAACGCGGTCCCGTATACGCTGGCCGAGCTCACGCCCCTCGCGGAGCACTGCACGAAGCAGGAGGATGCGGCCAACAAGGTGGAGCGCCGGGTCCGCAAGTCCGCGGCCGCGCTGTGGCTCGGCGATCGCATCGGCCAGGAGTTCGCGGCGGTGGTGACCGGCGCCTCCGACAAAGGCACCTGGGTGCGCCTCGATCGCCCACCCGTCGAGGGCAAGCTCGATCGAGGCTTCGAAGGACTCGACGTCGGCGACCGCCTCCGCGTCAGGCTGGTCCGAACCGATGCGGAGCGGGGATTCGTGGATTTCGTGCGGGTCTAGAGCACTCACCGTTCGCGTTCGCGTTCGCGCTCTCCCTCGCCCTGCCGTTCGCGTTCCCCCGGCCGTTCCCGCTCTGCGATGAACGCCGCCCTCTTCAGATTCAGGGTTCAGGTGCGACGATCCCGTCGCTCAATCTGCAGCAGGCCCGCCAGGCCAGAACCGAGCCGGGTGGTCTGTAAGGGGCACCGGAGACAAACCGATTTCGTCATGAACCCTCCTGTTATGGGTGCCTGATGCTGCGGTGCGACAGCCGGCCGGTGCAATGACGGCGCGCGGAAATTCAGCTGAAAAACGGCTGAAAACCGCGCGTGCGGTTCTGCTACCATCGACGCCGCCCAGATCATGGCGGTCGAAATGGCCCCTCAAATCGTTCGATTCGGCGCGTTCACGCTGGACCTGCGTTCCGGGGAGCTGTCACAGGCCGGCGGCTGCGTCCTTCTGCCGGAACAGCCATTCCGCCTGCTCGCCATCCTGATTGCGGCAGGGGGACAGCTGGTCACGCGTGAGACCCTGCAGCGCGAGCTGTGGACCGGCGATACCTTCGTGGACTTCGAGGCGGGACTCAACGCAACGGTCAAGCGCACGCGCGAAGCGCTGGGCGATTCGGCGGCATCGCCGCTGTTCATCGAAACGCTGCCGCGGCGCGGATACCGATTCATCGCCACGATCGAGGACGCGTGCAGGCCGCAAAGCACCCAGAACCGGCCCGAGCCGGCGCCATCAGCCGTACCGCCGGTTGCGCCGTCCGAATCATTCCTGACAACCGAGCCAGCGGACGACAGCCACTCCAGGCCTGCCCCGCTTGACGGCGTTAGGCGGCTGCGGGAGCGCTTCGCGTGGTTCGTGGCGGCCGGACTGGCCCTGGCGCTGCTCGTTACCCTTGCCCTTGTCCTCCGGACGCGGCGGGCTTCGGACGAGACGAGAGAAGCGACCCAGTTTGCCATCTCGCCGCCCGAGAACGCCGAGTTCGCGCAACCACCAGGCTTTGCGGTGTCTCCGGATGGCCGCCAGTTCGTCTTCGTCGCTGACGCCAATGGTGTGCGCACGATCTGGTTGAAGGCGGTAGACAGCCCTACCGCTACGCAATTGATGGGCACGGAAGGAGCGTCCCGTCCGTTCTGGTCGCCGGACAGCCGGTTCGTGGGGTTCTTTGCCTCACATCAATTGAAGAAGCTGCGGATCGGCGCACAGGGAGCCGAAGTCGTCTGCGATGCGCCCGAAGGCCGTGGCGGGACGTGGAACAGCCAGGATGAAATCGTGTTTGCGCCGGGTACCGATACGACGCTCGTCAAGGTCCACGCGTCGGGCGGACCGCTAATCCCGGTTACGACGAAGGACAGCGTGCGTAAGGACACCACGCACCGCTTTCCGTCGTTTCTCCCGGACGGGAAGCACTTCCTCTTCTGGGCTGGCGGGGGACCAACCCCGGGCGACATTCAGATCGGTTCGCTCGATCCGAACGAGGCGGTAACGTCGACAGGCCTCCGTGGCGGCGACTCGGCGCCGATGTACAGCTCGGGGCACCTGCTCTACATCCAGGACGACGCGCTGCGGGCGCAGCCGTTCGACCTGGCGTCCCGCCGGCTGACCGGTCTGTCGTTTGCCATCGCTGAGAACGTGCCCTCGTTCTCCGTCTCGGCCAAGGCCGTGCTCACGCATGCGACGTCGAGATTGTCGACCTTGACGTGGCTCGATCGCGCCGGGAACCCGCTCGGAATCGTGAGCCACCGCGCATTCATGGTCGCACTCAGCGCGGACGACGGACGCGTGGCGACCTCCATCGGGGGTGACGTCGAGCTCTTCGACGTGACCCGACGTGGCAGCGGCCGGCGGTTCACGACCGCGCGGGCCAATGACTTGTTCCCGGTGTGGTCACCGGACGGGAGCCAGATCGCCTTCGCGTCGACGCGAAACGGCCGCTACCAGATATTCCTGAAGGCCAGTGACTTCGGCCATGAGGAGGAAGTGCTGCTGGACGATGCGGTTCCGCCCAACCGCATGATTGCGCCGACCGACTGGTCGCGCAACGGCGCCTACCTCGCGTACACGAAGTCCGCCCTCGGCAACACGGACATCTGGATCATGCCGATGTCGGGCTCCCGCACTCCCTTCCCGTTCCACGTGGCGCCCGGCAACGATGCGCACGCGCATTTCTCCCCGAACGGCAAATGGATGGCGTTTACATCCGACATCTCAGGAGCGGGGCCGGAAGTGTATGTCGCCCCGATACCAGGGCCGGGCCCGGTGCACATGGTCTCGGCCGGTGGAGGTACCCAGCCCGCTTGGAACAGCGACGGCAAGGAGCTGTTCTTCATCGGAGCGGGCAGCGCGTTGATGAGTGCGCGAGTCGAGACCGGCCGGGTATTCAAGGCAGAGGTCGCGCGAAAGCTCTTCACCGCTTCGGTCAACGTGGCGATCGGCGTGGGGAACGAGTTCGCCGTCAGCCGCGACGGAAAACGGTTCCTGGTCAACGTGCATCCGAAACCGGCACCGATCACCTACGTCCTGGACTGGCGGGCGCTCGCGACCAAGTGAGGCCGGTCAGGGCTTGTCTCTGTTTTCGCCAATGAACGCCGCGCGTTTCGGCGGCGGCATCGGCGAGTCGGCGCCGCGCACGGAGCGCCAGATGATCTCGTTGAGCTCGATCTCCGGGGCCATGTCGGCCTCCTCGAGGTTCATCTTCATCGAGGCCTCGGCGCCGAAGGCGCTGGGCGCGTTGATCTCGGTGACCGACACGCGCGGCGTGACGACCGCGAACGGCTCGGTGTCCGGAACGGGCTGGAACAGGCTGTACATCGCCGGCGCCGCGGCGTCGTACTGACTCATCGGCTCGAGCCCGAGGATCAACTCCATCGTCCGCAGCACCGAGGACGTGGTGTACAGCGTGCTGTCCGTAACCCGGCGCTTGGTGAACGGGCTGATCACCAGTGCCGGCGAACGGTGCGCGTCGACGTGGTCCGGCCCGTTCTGGGCATCGTCTTCCAGCACGAAGATTGCCGACTCCTTCCAGTAGGTGCTGTGCGTGATCGCGTCGACCAGGCGGCCCAGCGCGTGATCGTTCTCGGCGATCATCGCGCGCGGCGTCCGCGCCCCGGCGCGCGTGCCGGCCGTGTGATCGTTCCCCAGGCGGATGATGCTCAACCGCGGCAGATCCCCGTTCGCTTCGAACCGGCGGAACTCCTTCAGCCAGACGTCGACGCGCGTGTTGTCCAGGATGTTGACGTCGTACGGCGGATAGTCGGGGTTGAAGCGCCCTTCCAGGCCGGGCACGCTCGCCTCGACCTTGCCGGTCTTGTCGTTCTTGTCCACGAATTCGCCGTAACTGCGGACGCTGATCTTGGCCCGCGTGGCCATGTCCCAGATGTAGCCCTGCGGCGGCGCCGAGAGATTGCCGTACGGATTGCGCTGCCCGCCGCCTCCTTCGCTCAAGTAGATGCCGCCGCGCGACCCGTAGTTGGTCGGCCACAGCTTCTCGACCGCGTCGGTTGCGTAGGCACCCATCGAGAACGCGTGGCCGTCGTAGCTGACCTCGGCGTCCACGTAGAAGTTGTCGAGCAGCACGAAGGTCCTGGCCAGCGCGTGCGCGTTCGGCGTGACCTCGTCGCCGAAGAGGGTCAGCTCCGGATCGCCGTTGCCGGAGGGGATGTCGCCGAAAATCTGATCGTACGTACGGTTCTCGCGGACGATGTAGAAGACGTGCTTGATCGGTGATGGAGCGCCGACTTGCGCCGGAATCGGCGAATCAGGCGGGGCGTCCGCTGGGGTCAGCCGGATCTTGTCGTCGTAGGGCGTGACGTCGTAGACGCGCTTCGTCAGGACCGCGAGCTGCTCGTCGTCCGGCAGCGCGATCTCGGAGAGCGCGCCCTGCAGCAGCGTCGCGATGTACTGGCCGGTTGCGCCGAGGAGGCCCGGTTGCGGGCCGCGCGGGTTGGCGGCCGGCGACAGCCCCTTGCCGCTGAGGACGTAGATCCGCCGCCCGTCCTTCGAGAACGTGACGCCCGTCGGATACCACCCGGTGGGAATGAAGCCGCGTACCCGGCTCGCGCCGGCCGCGGCGATGTCCACGACCGCGACGGTGTTGTTGTCGGCGTTGGCGACCAGCAGCGTCTTGCCGTCCGGAGAGAGGCCCAGCGCGTTCGGCGTGGTCCCGGGCGGCGCGTTCGGGTAGAGTGCGACACCGATCTGCTCGGTCGCACGATGGGTGGCGAGGTCCACCGCCCACACCGCGTTGGTGCTCGCGCAGGCGATGAACAGCCGCGTGCCGTCGCTCGACTGGACCATCGCGTTGGGATGCTCGCCGACCCGGACATCCGCCTTCAACTCCAGTGTCGCCGCATCGAGCACCAGCAGCTTGGCGCCGCCCCAGAGCGACACGAAGAGCGACTTCCCGTCGGCGGACACCAGGGTCGAGTAGGGCTCCGCACTCAGATGCGCGGTCCGCTCGACCTTGCGCTGCACCGGATCGATCATCGACACCGCCGAGCCGAACACCTGGACCGCGTAGAGGTGGTTGCCGTCCGGCGAGACCGACACGCCGCCCACGAACCCCGAGTCCTTCAGCGTCTCGAAGGTCGGCCGCAGCACCGGCTTGCCGATCACGATCGGCTCGCTGACCTTCAGCGTGGCCTCGCTCCAGGTCAGCTCGTTGACCACGTTCTGCGCCGCGCCAGACGAATAGAGCCGTTTGCCGTCGGGATGCCAGGCCAGACCAAGCCACGCGTGATCGATCGGGAGCGTCGACTGGATGAAGAAATTGGCGGTGTCGAAGACCGTGATGCTCGGCTTCGCCCAGCCGTTGTTGGTGATGAGCAGGTATCGGCCATCGGGCGACCAGACCATGTTGAGCGGCAGGTCGCCGACTTGTGCATGACGCCCCGCCGGCGCAATCCGCCAGCCATTCGGCAGCTGCGTGATGCCGGGTTCTACCAGCCCGGGGCGGCGGGGTGGTGGAGCGGCCTGCCGGGCGACGAGCGACAAGCCGGCGACGCA
This sequence comes from uncultured Acidobacteriota bacterium, assembly GCA_963816725.1. GTDB lineage: Bacteria > Acidobacteriota > Vicinamibacteria > Vicinamibacterales > 2-12-FULL-66-21 > CAVSUB01. The sequence goes on from CAWFMC010000008.1 coordinate 229,067, forward strand.
CACGGACAGAGGCAGGGCGATAGCGGCAAAAACGAGGCGTCGGCGCATGGGGGAATGGTAAGGCATTGTGCGGGGCATTGACTCAGGCGGCCCGGGACGTCAGAATCACGCGCCATAAATCGCAGTAGACCCGGGGGCGTTCGTGATGCGCGGCGTGATGGTAGCGGTGGTGATGTCGATGTGCACCCTGGCGGCGCCGGCAGGTGCTCAGGAGAAGAAATCGGTCACCGCAGGACCGGAATACAAGGCAACGCCGACGCTGCGGCGCTGGTTCGGCGAAGGCTATCGGGATGTGTGGACGACGCCCGTAGACGTGCCCGTCCTCAACTTGACGAGCGAGGGCGGCGGGCTCGAGCCGGTGCGACAGGTTGGCGGCCTCCAGACCGCGGGCCTGGCGATGCGCGGCGCGGACGGGAAGTCGTACACGTTCCGGTCGCTCCACAAGGAACCGGAACGGCTGCTGCCCGAGGAATGGCGCGGCAGCTGGCCGGCGAAGCTGCTGCGTGATGCGACATCCGCAACCCACCCGGGCGCCGGCGTGATGCTGCCCGTCCTGGCCGAGGCCGCCGGGGTCCCGCACACGACCCCGCGCCTCGTGGTCATGCCCGACGACCCTGCGCTGGGCACGTTTCGCGAGACGTTTGCCAATCAGGTCGGCACGCTCGAGGAGTATCCGACAGCAGGCGCCGGTGGACGGTCCGGCTTCGCGGGGGCGACCGAAATCGTCTCGACCGCCAATCTCTGGACGCGCTGGCTGGCGGGGGCGTCCGATCGGATTGACAGCCGGGCATTCCTGCGCGCCCGCATCCTCGACCTGTTCGTCGAGAACTACGATCGCCGCCGCGGCCAGTGGCGCTGGATGCGGATCCCCGGTAAGACCGGATGGCAGCCGCTGCCGGAGGATCCGGACATGGCGTTCGTGCGCCACAACGGGTTGATCGTTGCCTCGATGCGATCTCGTCAGCCGCGCCTGCTCGAGTTCTCCGATAAATACAGCGGCAACCTGGAAGGCCCGACCAGCAACGCCGCGGAAGTCGATCGCTGGCTGCTCGCCGATGTGGACGGGAGCGTGTACGACGAGCTGGCCAAGGAGCTTCAGGCGGCCTGGAGCGACGAAGTCATCAATCGCGTAACGGCGAATCTGCCGGAGCCATGGCGCGCGCTCGACAACGGCGCATTGGCCGAGGCGCTCAAGGCTCGTCGCGCCGCCCTCCCGGCGTACGTCCACCGCTTCTATCGCTATCTGGCCGAGCGCGTGGACGTGCACCTCACGGATCAGGACGACCGGGTGGTGATCGCAGACGGGAGCGGATGGAACGACCGTCACCGCCACGGCTGCTGACGCGTCGATTCCGTATTACACCCGGCGCTTCAATGCGAAGGATACGAGCGAGGTCCGAATCTATCTGCACGGCGGTGCCGATCGCGTCGAACGCACCGGGCCATCGGGATCCATTCATGTCCGCGTCATCGCCGGCCCCGGCTCGAAGGACGTCGACTCGAAGGAGGCGCGTACGGAGGTGTGGGCCGATCCGGGCCAGGTGACAGGAACGCGCGTCGCACGGCGGGGCACCTGGACCAACCCGGCGCCCGTCGCCGATGCCCCCTGGCTCGAGCCGCGGAACTTCGGCACATGGACGCTCTGGCAGCCGACCGCGTGGTACGCGCCGGACCTGGGGGTCGTCCTCGGCGCCAGCCTCACGCACACCACGTATGGCTTCCGGAGCGTGCCGGCGGCGAAGGAACAGACCATTCGCGGCGGCTATGCGTTCGGCTCGACGAGCGGGAAGCTCGAATACGACGGCCTCTTCCGCCGGGCCGGATCGAGCCGCGCATTCTCGCTCAACGCGTTCGGCTCGGGGATCGAGGAGATCAACTTCTTCGGTCTTGGCAACGAGACCGCCAAGGTCCACCGCTCGGAGTACCGGTCGCAGCAGACGGTGTTCTCGCTGACGCCGGCGGTCCGCGCCGGCTCCTCGCGGCTGTCGCTCACGGTCGGCCCGGAGTTGCTCTACTCCAATTCGGGCGACGAGCCGGGCACCGTCCTGGCCGAACAGTCACCCTACGGCACCGGGGCGTTCAACCGGCTGGCGGTTCGGGCCTCGATCGAAGGGGACACGCGCAACAAGACCCGCGCGTCGCTCTTCGACGTGGCGACGGGCACCACGACCGGCGAGAGTCCGGATCTGCCACCCGGCAAGGGCATACGGGTCGTGGGCTCCACGTTCGTTGCGCCGGCGCTCATGGACGTGGCGACCAGCTACGGCGGGATCGACGGGTCGGTCGCGGCCTACGTCGGCACCTCGAGTGTCCAGCTGGCCGGGCGTGTTGGCGGCGCGCGACTCTTCGGCGACTATCCTTGGTTCGACGCCGCCTTCCTCGGCGGCCGCACCGATCGCGGCTTCCGCAGTCACCGCTATGCCGGGGACGGATCACTCTACGGGAACGTCGAGCTGCGTACCTACATCGGGCCGCCGGTATTCGCGTCGATATTTCCGGTCCGGTTCGGGCTCGTAGGGTTCGCCGACGTCGGCCGCGTGTGGCTCTCGGGTGAGGACTCGCAGCGCTGGCACCCCTCGGCAGGCGGCGGCGTGCTCCTCAAGCCGGTCGGCACCGCCATCGTCTTGCGCGCGGTGCTCGCGCACAGCACCGAAGGCACGCTGATCTACGCTGGCTCGGGTTTCCGCTTCTGACGTGAGTCTCGGGACGTCGGGGTCACTGATCTTATTGCGCCTTGATTTTGCCGGTGAGCCGGCCGAGCAGCTTCACGGCGTAGAACGCAGCGCGATTGCGCGTCTCTTCGACGTCGACGCCGCCGTAGTCGAGGCCGAGGATCGGCAGCTGGTCGATGGCCGAGTGGTCGCCGTCCATGGGATGCAGCGCGATCCAGAAGAGCGCCTGGATCAGCTGTTCACGCGGGACGTCCTGCTCGAGGCGATCGTAGATCTCGAGCGGCGCGAACCGCTCGATCGGGGTCTGGAGCACGTCAGGGACCGCGGCGACGTAGAGCAGGTTCCGGACCCTCTGCACGGTGTCCGGATCCTTCGCCGGAGCCCACGTTGGCAGTCGCGAATGCATCAGGTCGAGCTGTTGACTGACCTCAGGATCAGGCTGTTCGTCGAGCGCCGCAATCGGTGTGACGATGCCGCTGTCGGGCGGGAGGCGGGTGAAGTCGATCGCGCGGTCGATGTCCGCGGCGGTGGTTTTGCGCCAGTCGTCAGGCGCGGGTGCCGGGGCCGGTGGCGCGGTCGCGCCGGAGCTCGCCGGAGCCGGCGGGGTCGGAGTAGCCGTGGGCGGACTCGGGGGCTCCTCGGCACTCGGTGACCTTCGTGCGACTCGCGGCGCCGGTGCCGGCCGGGAGGCTGGCGGCGCTGATTCCGCCGCCGCGTCGGTCCTGGCCGTGGCGCCGCGCGCGCCGGCCGACGGGACCGCGGTTCCAGCCGGCGGCGGAGTAGTGCTCTGCGCGGCGGCTCGCTCGGCCGCGGTCGGTGTGGCCACCAACGGCGTGGGCGGCCTGCTGCCAGTCGCTGCGGCCGGCGCTGCAGTGGTGGGCGCTGCGGCCGCACCGCGAGGTGCGGGCACGTTGCGGGCGGTATTCGAGACGAGCGTGCGTTGTTTCGTCTCAGCGGCCAGCCCGACGGCGACCCACGCCACGATGGCCACCGCCACCCACCCCTTGCCGGCGAGCCTCGCGAACCGTTGCTGCGCGTCCCAACGGAACAGGCGTCCGCCGGCGAGACAGCCGGCCGCTCCGATCAGCACCAGCGCGCCGATGCTGAACCTCGCCGCGCCCAGCCCTCCGCCCATCACCGTCGCGCGCAACGCCTCGACCGCGTAGCGGCCCGGGAAGAACGCGGCCACGTGCTGCGCCCAGTCCGGCAAGCTTTCGAGCGGCACGGCGACGCCGCCGATGATCAACATCGGCAGGAAGATGCATTGCCCAAGCGCCTGCACCGCCGGCACGTTGTCCGCCATCGTCGCGATGACCAGGCCGAGGCCGAGGAACGCGAACGACACGCACGTGAACGCGACGAACAGCCCCAACGGATGGCGTGGCGCGGGCATCCCGATCAGCATCGCGAGTCCCAGCTGCACGAGCCCGGCGAGCAGCAGCAGCACATACCGCGCCGCAACCGTGCTGGCGACGACGTTGAATGTGCGCACCGGGGTGAGACGGAACCGCCGCCACACGCCGCGCTCGCGGTCGCTGACCATCGATGTCGGCAGCCCGAAACAGGCGCCGCCGAGGATCGTCACCGTCAGCAGCTCGCCCATGTGTCGCACGATCGGCGGCGTCTCGTATCGATAAAGGACCCAGAACGCGACCAGGAAGATGGTCGGGAAGATGTAGCTGTAGATGAGCGCCATCCGGTTCCGGAAGTGCAGGCGCAGGGTGAGCGCGAACTGACCGGCGAGCCCCTTCATGGCCGTGCGGTGAGCTCCAGGAAGACGTCCTCGAGTGACGCCCGTTGCACGTGCAGCTCGACGACGTCGACGCGGGCGGCTTCGAGCACGCCCATCAGCGCCGCCACCGTCGTGTTGACGTGCGGGGACTGGAACGTCCAGCGGTGGCCGTCACCAGCCAGCCCCGTGATGTCGCCGATAGGCGCGAAGGCCGCGGGCGCGAGCGGCGACGAGGTGACGATCGACACGGTCGGCATCGAGGCCGACCGCGACATCAGGTCCTGGGGCGAGCCGGCCGCAATCACCCGGCCGCGATCGATGATTGCGATGCGGCCGCAGAGCAGCTCCGCTTCGTCGAGATGATGGGTGGTCAGCAGGACGGTGTGGCCGTCCTCCTTCATCTGGAGGATGTCCTCGTGCAACTCGCGGCGGGCCTGCGGATCGAGACCGGCGGTCGGCTCGTCGAGCAGCACAACCTGAGGCTGGTGCACGAACGCCAGGGCCAGCGCGAGCCGCTGCCGCTGGCCGCCGGACAGCGTGTCGAAGGGAGCGTCCGCTTTGTCGGCCAGATGGAAACGCTCGAGGAGCGGCGCCGGTGCCGTGCAGGTGTCGTAGAACCCGCCATAGAGCGCGAGCGCTTCGCGCGGGGTGATCGTGTCCTGCAGGGCCGTGGTCTGGAGCGCGGCGCCGACCCTCTGCTTCACCTCGCGTGGCCGCCGCCGCGCGTCGATTCCGCAGATCGTGATCGCGCCATCATCCGGCTCGCGCAACCCGAGGAGGCACTCGACCGTCGTGGTCTTGCCGGCCCCGTTCGGGCCGAGCAGGCCGAAGATCTCGCCCGCCTCGACCTCGAAGCTGACGCCATCCACGGCGAGGGTGCCGTTGTAGCGTTTGCGAAGCTCGGAGACGACCACCTGGGGCATGGGGTGAGGGCCTGATCGCAGGATACATCAGCGGTAATTCAGGTGGGACTGGGGCGGACGCGGGCCTCGGGCTCGGGACTCGGCACTCGGGACTCGGTACTCGACTCGATGCCAGCGCCCGCCGACCCTCACGTCAGGCGCACGTCGCTTTTGAAAACGATCAGCACCAGGATGACGTCGAGCACGGCGACGACGGACGGGAAGAGGTCGCTCGCATGCCACGTGCGCAAGGCTACGTTGCTCACCACCCACAGAACGATGAATACGGCTCGCCAGAGGTGGCCCATCTCGTCGAAGACCCAACTCCAGACGAGCAGGACCCAGAAAAGCAGCTGGGCCATCCACGAGCCGATCGTGAGCACGGTAGAGGGTAACCTCCTCGGCGGTCGGCGGTCGGCGGTCGGCGGTCGGCGGTCGGCGGTCGGCGGTCGGCGGTCGGGGACTCCGGACACGACGCGACGCCAGCGCCCAGCGCTGCGCCCCCAACCCCTGTGATAGCCTACGATCGTCATGCTGCGGATCAGGTCCTGTGCGCGGTGGCTCGCGGCAGCCTGGCTGGTCGGTCAGATCGCGATGGTCGCGATGACGGCCGGCGCCATCGAGGCGCTGCCGGCCCGCAGCACGCTGTCCGGGCACTGCGAGTGCCCCGGCCACCCGTTGACGGCGACATGCCCCATGCACGGTAAGAAGGCGCCGATGTCGCATCACCGCGACTGCGCGATCCGCCAGACTGCCACGCCGCCGGTCGCGCTCCTCTCAGCCTCGACAAATTTCCCGCTCGTCCCACGCGTTCAGATGTTCGAGCCTTCACGCACAACGGCCCCCGTTCAGATCCTCTCCCTCGGCGTCCGCGATCGTTCGACCCGCCCCGAAGCTCCGCCTCCGCGCGGCTGACCCGCACTGTTCTTCGCGCGCTCGCCGACGACTCGCGCCACGTACCGTGGCCGGGGCGGCGCAGCGCATTCGTGCAGGCGTGTTCGTCGTGTCGGGGTAGGAACATGCAGTGGACATTGCGCGTGGTCGCCGCGGGCGTCATCGCCGCGTGCGGTTTCGCGGCGCCGGTGGCCGGAGGCCAGACGGTCGCGTCGGCGTCTGTGAGCGGCATCGTCTCGGACCCGTCCGGCGTGCTGCCGGGGGCGACGGTTCGGCTGAAAAATCTCGAGACGAACGAGGTCCGGGAGGCGGCCGCCGACGAGCGGGGCCGTTACCGTCTGCTCTACGTGCCGGTCGGCCGATACGAGTTGACGGCGACAGCACCCGGTTTCGCCCCGGCCAGCGTGCCGCTGACCCTCACTGTCGGGCAGACGCGCGACGTCCCGCTGCGTGCTGACGACGGCGGCGGCGACGGAGTCGGTGCAGATCACCCAGCATGCGCCGCTGGTCGAGACCACGCGGACCCAGTCGTCCGACACGATCGCGCCACAGGAAATCGCCTCGCTGCCGCTGAACGGGCGCAACTATCTGGACCTCGCTCTGCTCGTGCCGAACGTGACGCGCACCAACACGCGATCGGCCGAGCGGTTTGCCGAGACCTCTGCCGTACCCGGCACCGGCATCACCATCGCCGGTCAGCGCAACATCGGCAACACCTTCATCGTCGACGGTCTGTCGGCGAACGATGACGCCGCGGATCTGGCCGGGACCTACTACGGCCAGGAAGTGATCCGCGAGTTCCAGGTGATCACCTCCGGCGGTGCGGCCGAGTTCGGACGCGCCTCCGCCGGCACGATTAACATCGTCACGCAGTCGGGCACGAACGACGTCCATGGCCGGCTGTATGGGTTCTTTCGCGGCGATGCGCTGGATGCCCGTAACGCGCTGGCGACTGCCGCAGACCCGCTGTCACAGCAGCAGTTTGGAATGACGCTGGGCGGGCCGCTCGCCAAGGATCGCACGTTCGGGTTCGCCAACGTCGAGCGCACGCAGCAGGACAAGACCGGATACGTGACGATCACGCCCGACAGTGCCGCCGCCGTGAATGCGGCATTGGACGCGTTCGGCTATGGCGGGCCGCGCGTCGGGTCGGGCTGGGTTTCCAACCGGGTACGACACCACCAATGTCTTCGGCCGGCTGGATCACTCGGGCGGAAAGGGAACGCGAGTCGAGGCGCGGTACAGCCTTTACGACGTGAGCAGCGCCAACGCGCGCAACGTTGGCGGCTTGAACGATGTGAGCCGCGGCACGCCGCTGGAGGACATCGATCAGACCGCGGCCGTCAGCATGCTGTGGACGCCCTCCTCGTCGATCTTCCACGAGGTCCGCGCCCAGGCGACTCGGAGCCGCCTCGACGCTCCGCCCAACGATGTCATCGGCCCCGCGGTCAACGTCTCGGGCGTGGCATCGTTCGGCACGTCGACGACCTCGCCGACGGGCCGCGACCTCGACGTCGTGCAGGTGGCTGACACCGTCACCGTTCAGCACGGCGCGCACTTGATCAAGGGAGGCGGCGATCTTCTCTACAACCGCGCCACGATCCTCTTTCCAGGTCCGGTGCAGGGTCTCTACACCTTTACGTCGTTGGCCAACCTGCAGCGCAGGGTCTACCAGCAGTATCAACAGGCATTCGGCAACACGTCGGTGCGCCAGTCGAATCCGAACATCGGTCTTTACGTGCAGGACGAATGGCGGCCGCGGGCCGCACTCACCGTGACCGGTGGGATCCGCTACGACCTGCAGGACCTGCCGGATCCAATCGCGCTCGATGGCGACAACGTGTCACCGCGCCTGGGCGTGGCCTGGGCGCCGGGCGCCGGCCGGACCGTCGTACGCGCCAGCGGCGGCCTGTATTTCGATCGCATTCCGCTGCGCGCGACAGCGAATGCACTTCAGCGCGACGGGATCACGTATCAGACCGCGGTGCTTTCGTTCGGCCAACCGGGCGCGCCGGTATTCCCGCGCCCGCTGGCTGCCTTCCCTGGTGATCTGCTGACGGCGATCACCAGCATCGATCCCCACATCCAGAACGGGCGCACCGGTCAGTTCGGTCTTCAGATCGAGCGGGCGGTCGGCCGCGCGGCCTCGCTGACGGCCGGCTACACGTGGCTTCGCGGCCAGGGGATCATCATGTCGCGCAACATCAACGCGCCGACAATGACGCCGGCGCAAGCGGCGGCCCTCGGGATACCAAACCTGGGCCGTCCGGACGGCCGATTCGGCAATAACAACCAGTACCAATCCGTCGGGGACTCGTGGTACGACGGGCTGACCCTCGCGTTCTCGACGCGAGACGCGGCCTGGGGTCGGACGCGATTGTCTTACACCCTCTCGACCTCGACCGACACCGCCGGCAACGCGTTCTTCCAGACGCCACAGGACAACGCCAACATCGCCGCGGAGAAAGGGCCGTCGGACAACGACCAGCGGCATCGCCTCGTGGCGAGCGGCGAGTTCGGCGGCGGCACCAGCCGCTGGGCGCGGCTTACGGCCGGCGTGCAGCTCGGTTACCTGTTCTCGTGGGCGACCGGGGCGCCGTTCAATGTGGTCGCCGGCAGCGATCTGAACAACGACACGACCAACAACGACCGGCCGCCGGGCGTCGGCCGCAACACCGGACGCCTGCCCGACAGCTCGACGCTGGATCTCCGGCTGTCGCGCAGTTTCACGCTCGGGCGTGGCAACCGTCTCGAGCTGCTGGCCGAAGCGTTCAACGTCCTGAATCACGTCAACATCCTCAACGTGAACAACACCTTCGGCGTCGGCCCGGCGCCGCTGCCGGCATTCGGGCAGCCCACGCTGGCCGGCGATCCGCGACAGATGCAGCTGGGGGCCCGATGGAGCTTCTGACCACGATTGCGCTGGCCGTCACGTTGACGGTGCCGGCGCGAACCAGCGCCAATGTCTCACTCGCCGCCGAGGGGCGGATCGTCGTGGCGACGTGGTCGGCCGCGACGGCGAAGGGGGAGACGGACATCTACGCCAGCGTCAGCGCCGACGGCGGCACGACCTTCGGCGCACCGGTGCGGGTCAGCAGCGCGGCCGGCACCGCGAAAGTCAATGGCGAGCAGGCACCTCGCGTGACGCTGGCGCCGGCTCCGGCCGGACCGCCGCGTATCGTCATTGTCTGGCTCGGCGCCGGCAGGACAGGGACGGCCCTGCTCAGCGCGCGATCAGACGACGGCGGGAAAACGTTCGGACCGTCGGCGATCGTGCCGGGCAGCGACGCCGCAGGCAATCGCGGCTGGCAGGCCGCGGCGGCCGACAACAAGGGTGTCGTGCACGCGCTCTGGCTCGATCATCGTGGCATGGCGGCGTCGGCCGGCTCTGCGGAGACGCACACGCATGGCGCGTCAGGACCGGCCTCCGATGGCGTGGAGATGGCCCAGAAGTCGGCGCTGTATACGTCGGTCGTGGGGCGCGCGGGCACAGCCCGGTCGATCACCAGCGGTGTCTGCTACTGCTGCAAGACGGCGCTCGTCTCCGCCCCGGATGGAACCTTGTTCGCCGCGTGGCGTCAGGTGTTTCCCGGCGGCATCCGCGACATCGCGTTCGCCGTCTCGAAAGATGGGGGCGCCACCTTCTCGGCCCCGGTCAAAGTCAGCGATGACAACTGGAAGCTGAACGCCTGCCCGGACGACGGCCCGGCGATGGCCATCGACGCCGTGGGACGTCTGCACGTGGTGTGGCCCACGATGGTGAAGAGCGCAGCGGGGGCGGAGACGCTCGGCCTGTTCCACGCGATCTCCACTGACGGCAGAACGTTCAGCGCCAGGCAGCGCGTGCCCACCCAAGGCCTCCCGCATCATCCGCAGATCACCGCAACGGCGGACGGTGGGGTGGTCGTGGCGTGGGACGAGTCCGCCGGCGGATCGAAGCGGGTGGCGTTCGCGCGTGCGGCCGCGGGCGGAGGCGCGTTGACCCGTGCGGCTCGCGTGGCGGACGGCAGCTATCCTGTCGCCGTCTCGACGGCTGACGCGATCGTCGCGGCCTGGACGAACGCGGCGGGCATCCACATCGAACGCCTCGACTGGCGCTGACCCGGCCCGTCGTGCGATCGATGAAATAATCCGTTGGCTATGACGACGGATCAGACATCGGCCCGCGCGGCGCTCGTGACCGGCGCTGGCGGCGGCATCGGCCGGGGCATCGCGCAGGCGCTGGCCGACGCCGGATTCGAGGTTGCGGTCAACGACCTCGAGGGATCGCCTGGCGCGGACGAGACGGTTGCGGAGATCAGATCGGCAGGTCACCAGGCTTACGTCGTGCGCGGCGACGTCCGCAGCGCCGCGGACGTGACAGCCATGGTCGATCAGGTCGTGCAGCGCAGCGGCACGATCGACGTGCTGGTCAACAACGCCGGCGTGCAGACGTGGACGCCGCTCCTCGACGTCACAGAGGAGGAGTGGGACCTGGTCATCGCGACCAACCTCAAGGGCTGCTTTCTGTGCACGCAGGCGGCGGCGCGGCAGATGCGCGGCCAGGGCCGCGGCTCGATCGTGAACATCGGATCCGGCTGCAACAAGGTGGCGTTCCCGAGCCTGGTCGCCTACACGGCCAGCAAGGGCGGGATCGAGATGTTCACCAAGGTCGCGGCGGTGGAACTGGGGCCGCTGGGCATTCGCGTCAACTGCGTCGCGCCCGGCGCGATCGAGATCCCCCGCACCCGCCTGGAGGATCCCAACTACGCGGAGACGTGGGGACGCATCTCGCCTCTGCGCCGCATCGGCCTTCCCGAGGACGTTGCCCGCGTGGTCGCGTTCCTCGCGAGCGACGCCGCGTCCTTCGTCACCGGGCAGACGATTTGGGTGGATGGCGGGCTGTTCTCGCAGCCGCCGTGGGGGTATCGCGCGGGGAACTGACGCCATGGCCATGGCAATGGCAGATGGCAGATGCCAGATGGCAGATGGCAAAACTCCAGTGTTTTCACATCTGCCATTTGCCATTTCACATCAGGCCGCCCTCTTTCAGCGGCCTGCTAGGCTCCGCTGCAACGCTGCCTGCGCCGTGTCCGCCACGTGCGAAGGATTCGGATCGGTGAGCGCGGGATAGACTACGCGCACGTGCACGCGAGCCGCGAGACCACGCCGTTGACCCCAGACGACATCCGCCGCCGCGTCTCCGAGTTCGAGTGGTATCACCGGCTCGATCTCGGACACGGGATCGTGACGCCGGGCTCGTACGATCTCCGTCCGCTGCTCGGCCACTATGGATTACCGGAAGACCTGACCGGCAAGACCGTCCTCGACGTCGGACCCGGTCACGGGTTCTTCGCCTTCGAGTTCGAGCGGCGCGGCGGCGTGGTGGCGACTGCCGAACTGCCGAACTGGATCGAGCACGACGCCAGCCCGGCGTTGCACGCGCAGTTCGAGGCGGCCGGCGCGGCGGGGAACGCCTACCACCAGGGTGCGTTCGGGTTCGCGATCGCGGCCCGCCAGTCTCAGGTGCGGCGTCACTTCTGCAATGTCTACGACCTGACGCCAGAGCGGGTCGGCACCTACGACCTGGTGTTCTGTGCGAGCGTCCTGCTGCACCTGACCGATCCGCTCCGGGCACTCTTTGCTCTCCGGAAGGTCTGCGGACAGCAAGCCATCATCAGCACCGGGATCGACAAGTCGGCGTGGATCTTCGCGCGGCCGCGTGCACGCTTCGTCGGCCGGCTGAACGGGCAGGCGTTCTGGCTCCCCACGGTGCGGTGCCTCGAGCAGATGGCGTTGACCGCCGGATTCGCCCGCGTCGAACGGGTGTCGACGTTCAGGCTGAAGAGCGTGGACGGCCATTTCGACACGCCGCACGGCACGATCAGGGCGTTCGTCTCGTAATCACCCCCTGCGCGGTGCATATAGCACCAGCCCCGCACCCATCAATGCCAGCGCCACGCCGACCGCATCCCATCGGTCCGGCCGCGGCGGGTCTATACTCCAGTGATGCGGAATGGTCGCGAGCTGGCCGATCTTCGGCGCAGCGCGAAAGTGGCCGGTACAGCCTTTCTCGGGTTCGGCGGCGCGTTCGCACTGATCGCGCATTTCGTGACCGATCAGCCGATGGCGTGGTGGCCGGATACGGCGATCATGGGCGCGTTTGCCGGGCTGCTCGCTTCGCTGGGCACCTGGCAGCATCGGCGGTCCAACCGGTTCATCTGGGACATCGTCAGGACGGCGTTTCACCGACGCGCGTAGGCTTTCCCCGGACACTTGGTCAGCGGCGCGCTGCGGACACTCGCCACAGCAGAACGTCGAGTGCCGCGTTCCTCCTAGCCGCGAGCCGCAGCACGAAACTGAGTCCTTCGTCCGTGATGCCATCAGGCGCCCGCCGCTTTGCGCGGCTGGGCTTGAGGATGGTGTTACTTCTCAACGAATCCGGCACAGTAATCGTCCAATAACCCAGGGCGCCGGCGGGAGTGGCTGGCGCAGGTCTGTTTCTGAGGACGTGTGATGCTCGAAGCGCTCGGCAAGGATCTTCGCTACGCCTTCCGGATGTTCAGTCAGAGCCCCGCGTTCGCGGCCGCGGCGGTGGCTGCGCTGGCGCTGGGGATTGGCGCGAACACGGCGATCTTCTCGGTCGTCAACGCGGTGATGTTGAAGCCTGTCGCCTTTCACGATCCCGACCGGATCGTGATGTTCATGAACACCTCACCGCAGGGCTCCGGCCCGGCGGCTTCGCCGGCGAAACTCCAGCACTACCGCAATCAATCCGGGATCGTGCAGGACGTCGCCGCCTTCCGCACCGGTGTCGTCAACCTGACTGGCGGCTCGTTCCCGGAGCAGTTGCGGTCGGGACAGGTGTCGGCAGACTTCTTCAAGCTGGTGGGCGCGCCGATCCTGCGGGGCCGGACCTTCTCGCCAGAGGAAGACAGCCCGAACGGTCCAAAGGTCGTCGTCCTCAGCGCGCAGCTGTGGCAGCGCCGGTTCGAGAGCAACCCGGACATCATCGGCAAGACGATCTCGTTGAGCGGCGATCCGTTCACCGTGATCGGCGTGCTCGGCGCCGGCTTCGACGTGCAGGAATTCGGCCCCGCGCCCGAAGTGTGGGTGCCGTTCCAGCTCGATCCGAACTCGCCCGATCAAGGCCACTACTTCCGGGCCATGGGCCGGCTCAAGCCAGGGGTCACCCTCGAGCAGGCCAAGGCGCGGATGCAGGCTTCAGCCGCAGAGTACAAACAGAAGTTCCCGACCGCGCTCGGCCCCAACGCCGGCTTTAGCGTGGAGCCGCTGCGTGAGGCCATGGTCAGCAACGTGCGCTCGTCACTCCTCGTGCTCGTCGGAGCGGTCAGCTTCGTCCTGCTGATCGCCTGCGCCAACGTCGCCAACCTCCTTCTGGTTCGGGCCACCGGCCGTCGTCGCGAAATTGCCATCCGCGCCGCCATCGGCGCCGGCCGCGGCCGCATCGTCCGGCAGCTGTTGACCGAGAGCATCGTGTTGTCGGTCATCGGCGGCACGCTCGGCCTGGTGCTCGGGATGATCGGCATCCGCGCGCTGCTGTCCGTCAACACCGCGGGCCTGCCGCGCATCGGACAGGACGGCGCGCTGGTCGGCTTGGACTGGCGCGTCGTGGCGTTCACCATCGCCATCTCGCTCGGCACCGGGATCATCTTCGGGCTGATCCCCGCACTCCAGGGCTCACGCGCTGACTTGGGACTCACGCTCAAAGAGAGCGGCGCCCGTTCGGGGACCGGCGTCCGCCAGAACAAGACCCGCTCGGTGCTGGTGATCGTCGAAGTGGCGCTCGCGGTGGTGCTGCTGGTCGGGTCGGCGCTGCTGATTCGGACCTCGGTCGCGCTCAGGAGCGTCGACCCGGGATTCGACACCACCAACGTGCTGACGATGCGGATGTCGCTGAGCGGGCCGCGCTTCCTGGAGTCGGCGGGCGTCGAGCGGATGGTCAAGGACGGTGTCGAGCGTCTGCAGGCAATCCCTGGCGTCGAGGTCGCGAGCGCGACATGCTGCGTCCCGCTCGAAGGCGGCTACGGGCTGCCCTTCGTGATCGCCGGCCGGCCGCTCGAGGGTACCGCGCACGGCGGTGGCGGATGGCTGACGATTTCGCCGGGCTATTTCGACGTGTTCAAGATTCCGATTAAACGCGGCCGCGCCTTCACCGAGCGCGATACGCGCAATAGTCCGCCGGTCGTGATCATCAACGAAGCAATGGCCAAGCAGTTCTGGCCGAAGAGCGATCCGCTGAACGACCGCCTGATCATCGGCCGGAACGTCATGAAGGAGTTCTCGACCGAGCCTGAACGCCAGATCATCGGCGTCGTCGGCAACGTCCGCGATGGCGGCTTGAACAACGATCCGCAGCCGACGATGTACATCGCGCAGGGCCAGGTGCCGGACGCGGCCAACGCGTTGAACGTCCGCCTGACCCCGATCGCCTGGGTCGTCCGCACCCGCGTCGAGCCGCACTCGGTGAGTGCGCAGATTCAGGAAGCCCTGCGGGAGGCGAGCGGACTGCCGGTGTCCGACATCCGGACCATGAGCGAGGTCGTCGCGCGGTCGATCTCGCGCGATCGCTTCAACATGTGGCTGATGACGGTGTTCGGCGCCGCGGCCTTGCTGCTGGCGGCGATCGGCATTTACGGCTTGATGGCCTATTCAGTGGCGCAACGGACCCAGGAAATCGGCATCCGCCTCGCACTCGGGGCGGATCTCGGCCAGGTCCGCCGGATGGTGGTCTTCCAGGGACTGCGACTCGCGATCGTTGGGGTCGTGATCGGCCTGGCGACGGCGTTCCTGCTGTCGCGCGTCCTGGCCGCGTTCCTCTACGGCGTGACCGCGCGGGACCCGCTGGTCTTCGTCAGCGTGCCGATCCTGCTGACGATGGTGGCGCTGCTTGCGGTCTGGTTACCGGCCCGGCGCGCCAGCAAGGTCAACCCGCTGCTCGCCCTGCGCTACGAATGATCGCGGGCCGGCGCTATTTGACGAACAGCATGACGCGCGGGAACGCGAAGTGCCCGCCGATGGTGTCGATCACGTTGATCTGGCAGGTGTAGAGCCCCGGCGTGAAGGCTTGCGGCGGCACCTCGAACTGGAACAGCGCCGCGTGGCGGTCGGGCGCGTCGATCGTGGTGCGCTCGACCACCGGCGTCTCATACACCTTCACCTTGCCGCGGTAGAAGGCGAGACTGGTGCGGATCTGCGGCGTCGATCCGGTTCCCTCCGACGGGTCGTAGACCTCGTAATAAAAGAAGAGCGGCTGGTCGCGGCCGACAACGTGCGTCAGGTTGGGAACCAGCTGGACGCCGTCGCGGACCAGCGGGTTGTCGGTCTTGCCCTTCGCCGCCGGTTCCATCTGCGTGCTGACCACGACGGAGCTGATCTTCAGCGGCTCTTTCTTCAACTCCGGCACGGTGATCGCGGACTCGTAGGTGCCCATCAAGCCCGAAGCGTTCTCGCGCACGACCGCCTTGACTGAGAAGCGGCCGGGCGGGAGCGTCACGCCTGACTGATAGAGAACCTGCTTGCCGGCGAGGGTCTTGCCGGTCCCTGGTGGCAGTTGCAGCGTCTCGCGGAAGCGGCCGAGCGGCCGCCCTTGCTCGTCGCGGACCATGCCCAGCACGTCGAGCGACACCTTGTCCGTCTCGTTGGCCACCGGCACGGCGTATCCAGGGACGGCGAGCGCCAGCGGCACGTAGTACTTGTCGCTGTTCACGCGGAAGAAGCCGGCGGTGACCAGCACCGGAAGGTCGGTGGCCGAGACCGCCGAGAACAGCTGATCCTGCAGCTGCGTCTCGCGATCGCCGCGGCTCGTATGCGTGAAGTCGCGATCCGCGTAGTAGCCGCTGCGGGATTCCACCTTCAGGCCCGAGCGCTTGATGCGGACTTCGATACGCCGATAGCGGCCATCGTGCGTCGGGTTGCTGGTGCTGTAGGCGAGCAGGTAGTAGGCCGACATATCGCTCTGGACCCTCGCGAACGCCTCACCGAAGTCGTTGGTGTCCGTGAAGGCGCGCCCGCCGGTGTCGGCGGCCAGCGTGGTCAGCGTATCCTGCGAGGCATTGAGGGTGTCGAACTGCTGGGCGACGCCGCGGCCGGAGAACATCGCGTTGCCGCGCCCGCTGGCTTGCCGCGCGTCCCCGCCAGGCACGACCGCCTGAAGACCCCGGGTGTCGATGGTGTAGAAGGCCACGTGGCCGCGCACCGCGGCGTTGATCGCCGCCCGGAGCTCGACCTGATTGTCCTGCCCGCTGCGCTGCAGTCCGGCGCTGAAGTAGATGATGGCTTTCTTCTGCTCGATCGGCGCGAGCGTGTCGGCCACCGTCTTGAGCGCGCGCAGGCGAATGTCGTTGTTGAACATGTCGAGGTCGGAGGTGTCGCTCGCAGCGTCGTCGGCGGCGGCGGCCGCTTCGTCGGTGGCCGCGGTGGACGCGTCGGGCGGCGCGACGGCCGTACCCTCGGCATACCCGAGTGCGGTCAGCGCTTTCGCCACCTTGCCCCGGTCGGCGGTGAAGTCGGTCAGCACGTTCAGCGTGGAGCTGACGGTCACGACCGACACCATGTCGGCGTTGCTCATCTTCTCGCTGACGTACTTCTGCGCCGAGTCCACCGCCCGCTGCACGTCGTCGGGCTGCATGGAGCTGACGTCGAACAGCAGCGTGATCAGGCGACGGCCGGCCATCGACTCTGAGGTTGGCACGTCCGCCGGCGGGGCAGCCTGCGCCGCGGCGACGGACGACGGCGATCGGGTCTGCTCCTGGAGCTTCGCTTCGACGCCGGCCAGCAGGTCGGCCGTTTCGACCCGGGCCGGCGCCTTGTCCTTGATCTCTTCGAAGCTGAAGTTGAGGACCTGCTGCGGACGGCCGTCCTCGCGGATCTCGAAGTCCTCGGCGGTGAGGCCGCGGACGATCGCCCCGCTCTTGTCGCGGACGATGGCGTCGACGGTGATCACTTCACGGCGTGAGCGGAAGACGCCGCCCGGCGCCTGGACGGGCGCCGGGGCACCGCCCGCCGGTGGCGACTGCGGCGGCGGCTGCTGCGCCGACGGCCCGATGGGCACCAGCGCGATCACGACGAAGGCGCCGACAAAGAGTCGTTTCATAAAGGTCATATCAGCTTCCAGCTTCCAGCTTCCAGCTGCCAGCGGTCAGCTCGGTCGGGCGGCTTGCGACGTGGGACAATCCGCACGCCTTTCAGGCCCAAAGCCCAAAGCCTAGAAGCGAAACCGCAAATTGAACGTCATCGTCCGCATCGGCCGGACCGACAGGATCTGGCCAAACGTCGGCGAATTCACGACCGTGTCGACGGAGGCGTAGTTGACCATGTTCAGCAGGTTGGTCGCATTCAGCTGCAGCGTGACCGTGCGATTGCCGCCCATGCGGACGTCTCGCGAGAACTGTGCATTCAGCTGCTTGCTGCCCGGCCCGATGATCACGTTTCTCGACGAGTTGCCGAATAGGCCGGGGGGCGGCAGCGAGAACGCCGCGGTGTTGAAGAACTGATCCGCGGTGGGGTTGGCGAGCTGGATGTCCTCACCGTTGTAATCGGCGCGCAGCGTGCCATTGGTGCCGCGCGCGGCATCGCTCGCCGACGACAGGACGCGCGCTGTCAGCGGTGTGCCGGACTGCACCGCCAGCGTCATCGTGAAGCGCCAGTCCCGCAGCAGGTCAGCCCACATGCCGCCGCTGTTCAGCCACGGCCGGTTCGGTCCGAACGGCAGTTCGATGCTGGTGTCGGCGGTCAGCTGGTGCCGGCGGTCGAAGCTCGAGAGCCCCCACTCGGCGCCGAGATCCTGATCGTTCTGGGCCACTACCGTAGCGCCGCCCCCGAGCGACGAGGCGTTGTCACGGGACTTGGCAAGCGTGTACGACGCGCCGAAGCCGATGCCTTTGACCGGGCGGCGGCGCAGGCGGAACGAACCTGCGTGCAGGATCGACGATCCTTCCGATGTCTCCCACAGGAACGCCTGCACGCCTTCGATGCGCAAGCCATCAGGGTCGCGATTCGGCGCACGGACCATGTCGAGGCTGGAGCCGCGCGTTTCGGTGTAACCGGCGCTCACGTTCCAGGCCTGGCGGAAGTCCTTCGACAGATCCGCATTCCAGGTCTGGACGAGCCCCAGACCATACCTGGGATCGATGCCGAAGGTGTTCGTCGTTTCGTCGGGCACCTGGATGAATGGATCGGTGAAGAAGAGCGGCGAGGTGGCTGTTCCGAGGCTGGTGTTGGTGGTGGCGAACGGCGGCTGGGCCACCAGCTGCCGGGCGATGGTCGAGTAGGTACCCGAGTTGTAGCTGATGCCGTAGCCGCCGCGCAGGATGGTGCCCGGCTTGATGCGCCAGGCAAAGCCGGCGCGCGGGGCGACGTTGTTCGTGTCGACGTTGATCAACCCCTTCGGGAAGGTGCCGAAGAAGGGCCCGGTTTCGCCCGGCTGCACCGGAACGGCAGCGGTGAAGTCCTGATTCACATCGAGGTTGACCATGCGGCCGCCACTCTCGACGAACGGCCAGAGGAGCTCGTAGCGCACGCCGAGGTTGAACGTCAGGGCCGACGTCTTGCGCCAGTCGTCCTGCAGGTACAGGCTCATCGACTTGCCTCGGACTTCCTCGTTCCCGGGCCCGTACTGGAGAGCCGCCTGCTGCGGCAGGCCGAGGAGGAAGTCGGCGAAATCGAGCCCGCCGCCGTGGACCTGGACCCCGCCGGACGAATACAGACCGGTAAAGACGAACGCGCCATTGGGGTTGCTGTCGGTGCGGCTGGTGCTGCTGTCGAGACGCAGATCGCCGCCAGCACGCAACGTGTGCTTCGTCGACGGATGCGTCCATCCATACCCGAGCGTCAGACGCGAGTCGGTGCGGCGTGAGGGCGTGACGTCGCGCAGACTGGCGATCGTGGAGAAGGAGAGCTGCGGCAGCCCCCAGTCGAACGGATCGGGCGACACCCCGGTTACGCCGGCATTGCCGGTGACATCGTTGACGAATGCATAGCGATTGAGCCCGGTCGACTCCGTCCGGGCGAAGTTCACGGTCACGTTGTGCATGATCCGCTTGTGCACCACGTTGAGCGTGATCGGGACGGACAGGCTCGAGCCGGTCGTCTGGCCGCCAAGCGTCGGAAAGATGTTGGTCTGGTCGTTGTCGTTGTGGCGGTACTGCAGCTGCCCCGTCATGCTGACGCTGGTGCCCTGCTGCGCGCCGCGTCCGCCGCGCCCCCCGGGCCCGCCGAAGCCGCCGCGGCCGCCTCCACCGCCGGGTCCGCCGCGGCCGCCACGACCGGCCGCGGCCGGCGTGAAGTTGTGCGTCAGCCGAAGATTGATGTTGTCGTTCGATGAGCTCGTCGTCGTTACGTAGTGGAAGTTGCGCGCCGTGCCGGCCAGATTGGCTTGAGGGATGTACTGCAGGAACGCGAGCGCGGTCGGGCTGAAGAGCGACGTTGGAATCTGATTCGCGGCGAACGGCTGACCCGTGGCCGGATTGATCACCGGGACGCTGCTGGCCGAGAAGTCGCCGTTGCGCATGGCGTCGGTCGGGACCGTCGCGTACTGATCGAACAGGTTCGCCCCGTGCGTCCCGTTGTAGGTGAGCATGAAGTTGGTGCGGCGCGTGCCGTCATAAACGTGCTTGATCTTCACCGGCCCGCCGACCGTGCCGCCGTAGGTCTGGCGCGTGTACGGCTTCTGCGTCACCGGGGAGTTGTCGTGCAGCTGGTATGGCGCGCTGTCGAGGATCGATCCGCCGAACGTGTAGTTGCTGGTGAAGGAGTACGCGTTCTGACGCCCGCCGCGGCCACCGAGCGCGAACCCGCCGGGACCGCCCGGGCCGCCGGGACCACCGCGGCCGCCAGGGCCGCCGCCGGGGCCGCCCCGTCCACCAAACCCGCCGTCACCGCCGGGGCCGCCACGGCCGCCGAATCCGCCCTGAGCGCCGGGGCCAAAACCCTGCGCGAACTCGCCGGTGGCCGGATCGAACTCGCCCCGGCCGATCGCCTCGAGCCGATCGCCCATCATGCCGCGGTCGACGCTGGCCATGCTGCCGTTGATGGCGACCGCCTGCGTGGGACCCTCGGTGGAGAAGCCGGGCGGCAGGAGCAGCGCCGCCGCTTCGCTCTCGCGCTCGGGCGGATTCACTTCGAGGCTGGCCGCCGCCGCGTTCTGCGTCTGGACCGCCAGCGTCTCGAAGCGCTGACCGCGTCCTGCCGCCGCGCCCTGGGCCGGAGCCGCGCCGCGCCCGCCCGCGTTGGCGGCACGCTGACCGGCCGGCTGCGGAGTGCTCGCTGCGGTGGCTGACGGCGGCGCAGCACCGGGCTGCGCTGCCGCGACCGGCACGCGTGGCGCGAGCGCGAGCGGGACGTCGACGGTCTGCGCGCACGCCAGCGTCGCCGACCGTGACGTCCCGCTCGAACTTGCCAAAGCCGGTCAGCTCGGCGGACAGGTGATACGTTCCGGGCGGCAGGTTGACGTGGTACGTGCCGTCGGGGTCCGTCGAGGTCGCACCTTTGACGGCTCCGTCGGTCTGGACCGTGACGGTCACGCCGGGCAGCGGCGTGGCCGCGCTCGTCGCCCGGCCGCTGATCCGGCAGGCGCCGGCGACAGTCCCCTGCTGCGCGTCGACCGGTCCCATCGGCCCGAGAGCCAGTGCCGCCGCGCCGAGCGCGGCAGCCAGCGCATTCTTCATGACGCAAAACCTCGTGGCTGGGTCAGCCTCCGTGGTGGCCGACCACTCAATTTACGCTGCCCGAGGGACACGCGCTTCACGCAATTCGCGGGTACCGGGCCCATGCCATGCTCTTGTCACATGTGCGCCACCGGCGCGCCATGGCCGTGCCAGGCACGAAGGCATTTCTGCCGCAGTATGGCGGCTGTGCGCGCTGTCAGCCGCGTCTCGACGCTCCGGATCGCTTGCCCGGCCGAGCAGGGTCGCAGCGCGGGCTTGTAAGATCGTCGGATGGCCTCGAGCGCGCGACAGCTCACCCGCGCCCTGCAGCACCGCAACTACCGGCTCTTCTTCGCCGGGCAGAGCACGTCGCTGGTCGGGACGTGGATCACGCGGGTCGCGACCAGCTGGCTGGTCTACCGCCTGACCGGCTCGGAGCTGCTGCTCGGGGTGGTCGGCTTCTGCGGTCAGATTCCCACCTTGCTGCTGGCCCCGATTGCCGGCGTCCTGGTGGATCGCTGGCCGCGGCTGCGCATCCTGGTGGTGACGCAGATCCTGTCGATGCTCCAGAGCTTCCTGCTTGGCGCGCTGACGTTCGCCGGGGTGATCAAGGTGTGGCACGTCCTCGTGCTGCAGATCGCCCAGGGGATCATCAACGCGTTCGATACGCCAGCGCGGCAGACGTTCGTCGTCGAGATGGTCGAAGATCGCGCCGACCTGCCGAACGCCATTGCCCTGAACTCCTCGATGGTCAACGGCAGCCGGGTCATCGGGCCGTCGATCGGCGGGGCGATCATCGCCGCGGTGGGCGAGGCGTGGTGCTTCACGATCGACGGGATCTCGTACCTGTTCGTCATCGCCTCGCTGCTGGCGATGCGGTTCTCGCCAGCGGCGTCTCGCCCCACGCCCGGGACCGACCTCCTCAACGAGTTGCGCACCGGCGTCGCCTACGTGTCGGCCTCAGTGCCGATCCGGACCGCGCTGATCCTGCTGGCGATCGTGTCGACGATGGGGATGCCGTATACGGTGCTGATGCCGGTGGTTGCCGCGGACGTGCTGCACGGCGGCCCGAGTACGCTCGGCTGGCTGATGACGGCGACCGGTGTCGGGGCGCTGGGCGGCACGGTGTACCTGGCCTCGCGTCCGTCGGTCGTTGGCCTCGGGCGGGTGATCTCGGCCGCCACGCTGATGTTCGGCCTCAGCCTGATCGCTTTTGCGATGTCGCGCGTCTTGTGGGTGTCGCTGCTGCTCCTCCCGCTGGTCGGCGCCGGCTTCATGACGCAGATGGCCGCCACCAACACCATCCTCCAGACCATCGTCGACGACCGGTTCCGGGGGCGCGTGATGGCGTTCTACACGATGGCCTTTCTCGGCACCGCGCCGCTTGGCAGTCTGCTCGCCGGGGTGCTGGCCAGCCGCATGGGCGCGCCGAAGACGATCGCGCTCGGCGGTGCAGCCTGTGCCGTGGCGTCGGTGTGGTTCCACGCAAAACTGCCGTTGCTCCGGACGCTGATCCGTCCGATCTACATCGAGCGCGGCATCCTCCCCGTCCCGGTCGTCGTCGACGCGGGGCAGAAGACCTTGTGAGCGTGTTGATGGAGACGAGACTGCTGGGAGCTACCGGGTTGACCGTGCCGGTTATTGGCATGGGCACGTGGAGGACTTTCGACGTGAGCGGCGGCGCCGCCGAGGCCGAGGCACGGGCGGTGCTCGACGCCGCATTCGCGAGCGGCGCCCGCGTGTTCGACTCGTCGCCGATGTACGGGAAGTCGGAGCAGGTGCTGGCGAAGGGCCTTGAAGGCCGGCGGAGCGCGGCAATCGTCGCGACCAAAGTGTGGACGCCCTCGACCGAGACCGGCCGCGAGCAAATCACCCGCGCCATCGGGTGGTTCGGAGGGCACGTCGAGTTGTATCAGGTGCACAACCTCGTGAACTGGCGCGCCCACCTCGATACGCTCGACGCCGAGCGCGCCGCCGGAAGGGTCACGGCCATCGGCGCCACGCACTACAGCCCAGGCGCGTTCGCGGAGCTGGCCGAGGTGATGCGGAGTGGACGGATCACCTTCGTGCAGATTCCCTACAACCCGCTCGAGCGTGACATCGAGGCGCGGATCCTGCCGCTGGCGGCAGAGCTGAACCTGGGCGTCATCCTGATGCGTCCTTTCGGTCAGGGCCGGCTGGTCGTGCAGACGCCATCGGCGGCTGATCTCGCGCCGCTCGCGGCGTTCGGCGTGACGACCTGGCCGCAGGCGCTGCTCAAGTGGGGGCTGAGCGATCCACGCTGCCATGTGGCGATCCCAGCGACGTCGAAGCCGGCACGGATGCGTGATAATGCCGCGGCCGGGTCGCCGCCGTGGTTCGGTGAGGACGAGCGCCGGTACGTGGCGCGGCTGGCGGAGCGGTAGCACGGTGCTGAAAGCGCATCCTGGATGGCAGATGGCAGATGGCAGATGGCAGAATGGCAGATGGCAAAGGGCAGATGGCAGATGTGAAGACACTCGTGACCCAGGCATCTGACATTTCATATTTGCGAGATCCATCCCGAGCCCCGTTCGAGCTCCACGCGTGACTCAAGGCGGCAGTCTGAACGGCGAGAAGCGGAAGCGGCAAGCAGCAAGCGGGAAGCGCGAACCTAAGAGAACTCATAGCATGACCAACACGACTCTTCCTCGTCGCCCCCTCGGCCGCAGCGGCGTCGACATCACGGTGGTGGGTTTCGGCGCGTGGGCGGCCGGTGGCGGCGGATGGGCCTACAGTTGGGGGCCGCAGGACGATGGCGAGTCGATCGCCGCGATGCGGCGGGCGATCGATCTCGGGATCAACTGGATCGACACCGCGGCGGTGTACGGGCTGGGCCACTCGGAGGAAGTCGTCGGGCGGTTCCTGCGGACGCTGCCGGACGCCGATCGGCCGCTCGTGTTCACGAAGGGGGGCCTGCAATGGGACCCGCACGACCGCAGCCTGACGCCGATCCGATCGCTGCGCCCCGAGCGGATCGCCGAGGAGTGCGACGAATCGCTGCGCCGCCTCGGTGTCGAGCGGATCGATCTCTTCCAGTTCCACTGGCCGGATGAGACCGGCATCCCGGTCGAGGATTCATGGGGGGCGATGGCCAGGCTGGTCGAAGCGGGCAAGGTGCGGCTCGCCGGGCTCTCGAACTTCGGTCCGCCGCTCCTCGATCGGTGCGAGCCCATCCACCACGTCGAGTCGCTGCAGATTCCGTTTTCAGCGATCCGCCGCGACATCGCGGCCCGCGGCATTCCATGGGCCGCGGCTCACGACACCGGCGTGATCTGCTACAGCCCGATGCAGGCGGGAATCCTGACCGATTCCTTCAGCACCGCCCGCGTCGCGGCCCTGACAGCGGACGACTGGCGGCGGAAGTCACCGGAGTTCAACGAGCCCAAGCTGTCGGCGAACATCGCCTTGCGTGACGCGTTGCGGCCGATCGCGGCCCGCCACGGCGTGACGGTGTCGGCGATCGCGGTCGCCTGGGTCCTGACGAACCCCGGCGTGACCGGCGCGATCGTCGGGGCCCGGTCCGGGGCGCAGGTCGACGGCTGGATCGATGCGGGCCGGGTCCGGCTGACCAGCGCCGACCTCGCGGAGATTGCCGCCGCCCATAGCGCCACTCAGGTTCCGCTGAACGCGGCCAACTGACGTCATGACCACTCCGCTTCGCCTCAGCGTCCTCGACCAGTCGCCGATCTCGGAAGGATCCAGTGCCGGCGACGCGCTGCGTCACTCGCTGGACCTCGCGCGTCTCGCTGACGGCCTGGGCTACACGCGCTACTGGCTGGCCGAGCATCATGGCACGCCGATGCTCGCGTGCACCGCGCCGGAGGTCCTGATCGGGCCGGTCGCGCGCGAAACGACGCGCATCCGCGTCGGCAGCGGCGGCATCATGCTGCCGCATTACAGCCCCCTCAAGGTCGCCGAGACGTTCGCCATGCTGAGCGCGCTCGCGCCGGGGCGGATCGATCTCGGGCTGGGCCGCGCCGCCGGCACCGATCCGGCCACCACTTACGCGCTCCAGCGCGATCGTCGTCAGCCGGGTCCGGACGACTTTCCGCAGCAGCTCGTGGAGCTGCTCGGCCATGTGGATCACACGCTGCCGCCCGACCATCCGTTCGCGCGGCTGCGGCCGCTGCACGGCTCCGTCGAGCGTCCGGAGCCGTGGCTCCTCGGATCGTCGCCGCAGAGCGGGATCTGGGCCGCGGAGCTCGGACTGCCGTACGCCTTCGCCGACTTCATCAACCCGGCGGGCGACCCGATCATGAACCGCTACACCGCGGCGTTTGTGCCGCCGCGGGTCGCGCCGCACGCCTCGCCGCGTGGTCTGGTGGCGGTGTGGGTGCTGTGCGCCGAGACGGATGCCGAGGCCCAGCGGATCTCGGCCAGCGCGCGCATGGCCTTCACGCTGTTCCAGCGTGGTGAGTTGCGGCCCGTGCCACCGATCGAAACCGCGCTCGAGTTCCTCGCGCGCCCGATCGACGATCCCTTCGCCGTCGTCCGCCAGCGCCGGACGATCGTCGGCAGCCCGGCGACCGTCGTGCCGCAGATTCGCGGTGTGGCCCGGGCGTACGGTGTCGACGAAGTGATGGTCGTGACGATCACCTACGACCACGAGGCGCGGCGGCGCTCGTACGAGCTGCTCGCGGACGCCTTCGGTCTCTCCGGCGCGACGGCCGGCGCGCCGGCCGCTGCCGATCAGCGTGCGGGCGAGACGGTCAGTGACCGATGATCTGCCTGGCGCACGCGAGGCCGAGCAGGCCGGCGATCAGGCCGCCGGCGCACCATCGATTCAACCACTTCGCGCCACAGCGTGCGTCCCGATGCGAACCCGTAAACGTCGTTGTCGATCGACGGTTGCGCAGTCGCAGATCGTCACGACTTTGGCGACGCCACCGCTGCTGAAGTGGAGTCTCGCTCGTCGGTCGTGACGCTGCGAGTGCGAACGCTGCTGCCCGCGGTCGGCTGACACTGTCGCGGCTTATTCCGGTTCGGACCGCGGCCGTTTCGGTCCAGCGGCGTAGCGCAACACGCGGACCCGTTCGACGGTGACCATCGCCCCGCCTGTGATCATCTCGTCCAGAATGGGGAGGAGTTGATCGACGTGCGGCTGGTCGTCCACGACTTCGATGACGACCGGCAAATCCGTCGACAGTTCGAGCAGTCCGGCCGTGTGAATGACGCTGCTGGCGCCGAATCCCGCGACCCCGTGCATGACGGTCGCTCCGGCAAAGCCTTCAGATCGAAGCCGCTCGAGGAGCGCTCGGGCGAGCGGCGTGTGGTGCCACTTGTCGGATTCGCCCAGAAATATCCGGGTCAAGAACCGATCGCCGTCGAGTACGCGCATCGCGATCCCTCCGCTTCACCGTCCCAGGACTTCGCGGGCCGTGACAAGGCCCAGCCCACCGGCCACAAGACCGCCGACCAGCGTGAGCCCGATGTTGACCATTGCCGTCGCCAGTGCGCCTTCTTCAAACAACCGCATCGTCTCGTAATTGAAGCTGGAATAAGTAGTGAGGCCGCCGACGAAGCCAATCGTCAGGGCGGCGCGGAGGGTCGGCGGCCATCCAAGGGCCAACGCCGCGTGCATGAGGGCGGCAATGACGAAACATCCGGAGAGATTGACGATCAGGGTGCCGTACGGGAAGGCGCTACCGAATCGTTGTGCGGCCCAGACCGCGACAAGGTAGCGTGTGCCGGTGCCGGCGGCTCCGGCGAGACAGATCCACACCAGTCGTTCCATGCGACTATCGTCGCCCAACCAGACGAGTTCGCGCGATCCCTCTTGACAATGGGTGTGATAACACGTATTATCTTCTCGTGACGCCGCGCAGCCTACAGGACGACCTCAAGCAGAACAAGCCGTGGTGCTGCCTCGAGGAAGAGGCGACCCTCAACATCGCGCGCACGGCAGCGGTCCTGGAGCATGCGCTGGTGCAGGCGCTGAAGCCGTTCGACATCACGCCGACGCAATACAACGTGTTGCGGATTCTTCGCGGCGCCGGTGCCGATGGGCTGTGCCGCAACGAGGTCGGAGAGCGGCTGGTGCGCCGGGTCCCGGATGTGACGCGGTTGCTCGATCGCATGGAAGAGACGGGCCTGCTGGCGCGCGTGCGCGATGGCGACGATCGCCGCTATGTCACCGCCCGGATCTCGCCGCAGGGGCTGGCCTTGCTGGAACGTCTCGATCAGGAGATCCTGCGGATTCACCGTCGTCAGCTCGGGCATGTGGACGGCAAACACCTGAAACAGCTCATCGATTTGCTGACCAGCGTGCGGAGCGGCGTCGAGGGCTGACCGAAATTTTTTTGCGCATATAAGTGTTATCACACCTGTTGTGAGAACATCTGAGGACTGAACATGACGATGAGTCGCCAATCTGACGCGAGGGAGCCCCAGGGAATTGTTGCGCCCGGCTACCGCCTCCCCGCGGCGACCACCGTGGGCGCGGTGCGGCTCCTGATCAGCGATCTCGACCGCTCGGTGACGTTCTACGAACGCGTGCTCGGCCTGCGCACGGTCGAGCGTTCCGCCACCGCGGCAGCGCTGGCGCCTCACAACGGCGCGCCGATCCTCATCCGGCTGGAGACCGCGCCCGGGCTGCGCGGTATCGGCCGCCGCGGCGCGCTGGGGCTGTTCCACTTCGCGATCCTGCTGCCGGACCGGGCGGCCCTCGGCCGCTTCGTCGCCCATCTGGCGGCGATCGGGATGGCGGCGGGGATGTCGGATCACCTGGTGAGCGAGGCGATCTACTTGAACGATCCGGACGGCCTCGGAATCGAGGTATACGCCGACCGTCCCCGCTCGACTTGGGAATACGCCGACGGTCAGCTGCGGATGACGACCGAGCCGCTCGCGGTCCGCGATCTCGTGGCCGCCGGCGGCGGGAAGCCCTGGACCGGCATGCCGGACGGCACGGTCATGGGACACATGCACCTCCATGTCGGCGACCTCGCCAGCGCGGAGGCGTTCTTCCATCGCGCTCTCGGCTTCGACAAGGTGGTGTGGAACTACCCGGGAGCGCTGTTCCTCTCGGCGGGCGGCTATCACCACCACCTCGGCACCAACACCTGGGCCCCGGCTATTCCGCCGGCGGCAGATCAGGCACGGCTGCTGTCGTGGGACCTCGTGCTGCCGGCGGAGGCGGACGTCGCCGCCGCGATCGACAGTCTCGAGCGCAGCGGATACGCGGTGGAGCGTGACGGCGAGCACGCGCGGGTCCGCGACCCCTGGGCCACCACATTCAGGCTCGTTACGCGGTAAGTCAACTCACAAACGGTTACTCAGACGAAAGGATCATGACCATGACTGCGACGACTACTCTTACTGGCGCCCGGACGTTCGATGTCGACCCCTCACACTCGGAAGTTACCTTCCAGGTGCGCCATCTGCTGACGAAGGTCCGCGGCCGCTTCTCGACCTTCACCGGGACGATTCGTTACGACGAGGCGCAGCCGGAGCAGTCCTCCGTCGAGATCTCGATCGAGGCGGCGAGCATCGATACCGGCGAAGCGAACCGCGACACCCATCTGCGTTCCGACGATTTCTTCGCCGTCGACAAGTACCCGACGCTCTCCTTCACGAGCGCCCGGATCGCGCCTGCCGGCAACGCTCGCTTCGACGTGACCGGCGACCTGACGATTCGCGGCGTGACGAAGCGGATCACCGTGCCGGTGTCGGTGCTGGGCAAGGCGATCGATCCCTGGGGGAACGAGAAGCTGGGGCTCGAGACCGAGTTCACGGTCAATCGCAAGGAGTTCGGCCTGCTCTGGAACGCGGCCCTCGAGACGGGCGGGTTCCTGGTCGGGGATGACGTGAAGATCGCGCTGTCCCTGCAGGCCGCGGCGCGTAAGTAAGCGGCGGCGGCAGTCTGCCCCCGGCCGGCCGGTTCCGGTCCGGGGGGCTGCCGGGGTCGAATTCGTCCCGGCTCAAAGTTCGATTGCCGTCGGCGCGGTCACCGTATACTATGTTCGCGCGCTTTCCTGGGACTGTCGCTCCGCCGGCGCTCACCCGACGACGCTCAGCACTCATCAAAGCCATACGGTCGGCGCAATCTCGCGTCGCGCCGCGCCTATCTGTATCGCAGGAGTGTTTTCGATGGCAGCTACCAAGGGCACGATCAAGCGGCTGGTAACGGACAAAGGGTTTGGCTTCGTCGCCGCTCAGGACGGCAGCGAGTACTTCTTCCATCAGTCCGCGTGCGAGGGGGTCCGGTTCGACGACCTCCGCGAAGGGCAGTCGGTGTCGTTCGAAAAGGGCCAGGGGCCAAAGGGGCCGCGCGCCGAGCATGTGACACTTGCTTAAGCGAGCGTAATGCGCGACGTACCGCAAGCGGACGATGCCACCGGCACGCCGACGCATTGTCCGACCTGTCACTCACCTGACGTGTCGACGGCCAGCAAAGTCGTGAATGCCGCGAGTTACTGGCGCTGCGCTGCTTGCGGAGAAGTCTGGAACGTGGGCCGCCGCCGGGCGGCCGCGCGTTACGTTCCAGCGCACAGCTTTTACCGATAATCTTCGTCACGCTTGCCGCCACCCGCCCGGATTACCGGGCGGGTGGCGGGTCTCGGCCAATTCTTAATTCATTCATTGACAACCGTTGCGCGTATAGATACACTCCGGCCGCTAGCTCTTAATTTATTAAGCGCCATGGCCCGGAAACGCTCGCCCACGCTCACCGACGGAGAAGCCCGGCTGATGACCGTGCTCTGGGAGCGGAGCTCCGCGACCGTCGCCGACATCGTGGGTGCGCTCGAGCCGCAGGGACCGGTGAACTACAGCACCGTCCAGACGCTGCTCCGCATCCTCGAAAAGAAGGGCTACGTTGCGCACCGCAAAGCGGGTCGCGCGTTTGTGTACAGCCCCGTGATCGACCAGCAACAGGCTCGCCGTCATGCGCTCAGCCACCTGCTGACGCGGCTGTTCAACGGGTCGCCCAGTCTGCTGGTGCTGAACATCCTCGAGCACGAAACGATCGCGCCCGACGAGTTGAAGCGGTTGAAGCAGCTCCTGGACAAGGGCGAATAGGAGGACCGTGGAGGCGATCGTCAACTGGCTGTGGCAAGGGATGGCGCTCACCGCGGTCAGTACACTGGTGCTCCATCGATCGCCCCGGCTGAGCGCCACGACCCGTTATCTGGTCTGGTGGCTGACCCTGGTGCTCGTGCTCGCGCTGCCGCTGGCGCCGCGATTCGATTGGTTGATCGAGCCCGCGGTCGTGCCGTCGGGCGTCTCACCGCTCACGCCGGTGCCGCTGCCGGATCTGCCGGCCTGGCCGCTGACCGCCGCCTTCGTCTGCTGGATCGGCTGGGTCGCCGGATCCCTGACGCGCGTGACGATGTCGGTCGTGGCGCTAATCGCGGCGCGCCGCCGGGTGAGCCCGTTTCCGCCTGAACGCGAGGCCGCCCTCACGCACTGGGCCGCGGTTCGTTCGCACGGCCGCCCCGCGCGCCTGGCTCTCTGCGACCGCATTCCGGCCGCCGCCGTGTTCGGTCTCGGGCCGGCCATCATCGCCGTTTCGCCGACCATCTGTGCGCGCCTGACAGATGACGAGCTCGATCAGGTGATCCTGCACGAGTGGGCGCACGTCCAGCGCCGGGATGACTTCAGCCGGCTCGGCCAGATTGGCGTCCGGATCGTCGCCGGCCTGCACCCCGCGGTGTGGTGGATCGGACGACGGCTCGAGATCGAGCGCGAGACGGCCTGCGACGACTTCGCGGTGAACGTGACCGGCGCGGCGCGCCGACTGGCCCGTTGCCTCACCAAGCTGGCCGAAGTGCCGCCCCCGCCGATGGCTGCCCCGCTTGCCCCGGGGCTCGCCTCCTCGCAACTGGCGACCCGCGTGCGGCGCCTGCTGGATCCCGACCGCAACACGTCGACCGCGCGCGCCCGCGGCGTGCTCGGACCGATCGCGGCCGCGCTCGTCGCGCTGGCGGCCAGCCTGTCGCAAGTGGAGATCGTCGCCGCGGCATCGCCGCCGGCTGCCGTCCAGCAGCGTTCCACCACGGCGGACCCCGTCGCGGCCTCGGCCGCTCGAGCCGACGATGGCCGGCCCTCGGGTGTGCCCGCGTCTACCGAATCCGCACCGAACGCCGGTCAGTCCTCGTCGTCCGCGGACGCCCCGCCCGAAACTGTGAACCACGCGTCGGCAGAGACGACGCCGCGCGCCGGCGATGTGCGCGAGCCGATCGCTGCCGGTGACATCTCGGCTCTCGACCGTAGTGAGTGGGCCTTGCCGCGATTGGCGATGCCCGCGCCGAGCGCTCCCGAAACGACTCCGGCGGTGAGCGAACCATCGATCCCGAATGACGCGCAGGCGCCTTGGGACGCCGCCGCGGACGCCGGGATCGCGATTGGCCGCGGATCTCAGAAAGCCGGGACGGCCGCCGCCGAGGCCGGCGTCACGATCGGTCACAGCTCCACCAAAGCCGCCGTGGCCACGGCCGGCTTCTTTTCGCGGCTGGGCCGGAAAGTGGGCGGCGGCTTCTGAGCGCCGCCCGTGCTTCGCTTCTCGCCGTAACCCGATATTTCCGTTTCCCGCGAGGCTGAAGATGCGCGTACATCTGATCAATCCCAGTGACATCGCCTTCGGTACGGCTGTGGTCACGCCACGATGGCTGTTCGTCCTCGCGTCAGCGACGCCAGCCAAATATGGCGATCCGGTTCTCGTCGACGAGACGCTGGATCCGTTGGATCCGGACACCATTGCCCCCGGCGACGTTGTCGGGATCGGGATCCACACGGGCAACGCCCTGCGTGGCTATAAGGTCGGCAAGATCGCGCGGGCCCGCGGCGCCTGGGTGATCTACGGCGGCATCCACTCCACGCTGTTTCCGGACGAGTGCCACGACCGGGGAGAGGCGCACGCGGCGGTGCGCGGCGACGGCGATCATGTGTGGGGCACGGTGCTCGCAGATTGTGAGGCCGGCAACCCCAAGCGCGTCTACGAAGGAGGCCGGGTCGCCGGGGATTCGTTCGTATCGGCGCGGTGGGACTTGCTCCAGAGCGACAAGTACATGTGGGGCTCGGTGCAGACCGTCCGCGGCTGCCCGAAGCATTGCTCGTTCTGCTCCGTGTGGCGCACCGACGGCCAGAAACCGCGCCAGCGCGGCGTCGACGCGGTCGTCGCGGAGGTCGTCGAGCTGCGCAAGCGCGGCTTCCGCTTCATCGTCCTGGCCGACGACAACTTCTATCCCGTCACCAGCACCGATCTCGCGATGGCGGCGCGCAAGAGCGATCCGCAGCAGCTGGCCAACCTGACCGCGATCCGTCAGGAGCGTTTCGAGCTGATGGCGCGTCTCGAGCAGCTGCCCGATGACCTGGTGTTCTACACCCAGATCACAATGGAAGCGGCGGAGGACACCGAGTTCCTCGACGCGATGCGCCGGGCGCACATCCGCGGCGCGCTGGTCGGCATCGAGTCGGTGACGCCGGAGGGGCTCAAGGCGGTCTACAAGGACTTCAACGAGGCCGGAGACGCACTCGTCACCCGCTTGCAGCGCTTCCGCAAGCACGGTGTCCACGTCCTCGGCTCGTTCATCTTCGGCCTGCCGACCGACAACCCGGCGACGTTCCCGCTCACCGCGGCGCTCGCGCAGAGCGCGGGCATCTCGTTCGCGCAGTTCGTGATGCTGCAGCCGCTGCCGGGGACGGTGGATTTCGGCCGGTGGGAGAAGGATCCGTCGAGCGCGGTCAGCGTCGAGGGGGTGCCGCTGTCGCGCTACTGGCTCATCCCGTCGAACGATCGCCCCAAAATCTACATGCCGCATCCGACCATGACGTCGGATCAGATCCGCGAGGGCACGCAGTCGACGTGGGACGCCTTCTACAGCCTGCCGCTCGTCTGGCAGCGCTCATCGTGCGTCAAGTCGCTGAAGGCGCGCCTGGCTTTCGTGCTGCTGTCGAAGCTCTATCGGCAGATGTACGCGAACACGGGGATCACGACCGACAGCGCCCGAGTTGCCCGATCGGCAAAACGGGCCCGGGCAATCGCCAAGCTCGCCCGGCGGCTCTTCGCGGCCAAGCCGATGCCCGACCTCAAGATGCCGGTCGGCAGCGGCACTCCGGTGCGCATGACGCTGCCGCTGGCGGTGGGGAAGTAAGAAGAGGAGGCTACAGGCTCTGGGCTACAGGCTACGGGCGGATTTATCTTGCGGCACCGGGCTCGAACGGCGGCGACAGCCACTAACGTGGAGTCCAAGCCTGAAGCCTGAAGCCTGAAGCCTGAAGCCTGAAACTCAAGGCCTCATCGCGCGGTCGCAAGCCGCGCGTCCACCCCTACCTGACAAGCTGCCAATAATCCCGGTAGCGTCCGTGCGCGACCCCATCGAGCAGATCGGGCACCGCCTGCGTCTGGGAGACGCTGCCGCCGCCGTACCCGAAGACACTCCGGATGATCAGCGCGCGATCGCTGTGCGGGATGTGCGACAGGTTGGCCATGAAGCGATCGAACGTCCCCTCCCGGAATAGATAGAACTCCACATTCGACGCATAGAACAGCGACAGCGTCTCGTCGTGCTCGCGCAGCCAGCGGCCGATGCCCACGAGCGCGGTGGGCCCGGTGAGATTGCCGACCACGGGAATCACGCGGTCGTGCGCCTGGAGGTCCTTGAGGAACTGGAACCCCTCCTCGGACGCGAGATAGTTCTGCTGACGCTGACCGCTGTCGCCCGCGAGCAGCAGATCGCGCAGCGTCGGATAGTAGGACTGCGGGCCCCGTCCGTAACTCTGGAAGCGCAGTCCGAGCCCCGCTTCGATGAAGCGGCGATGAAAGCGATCGATCGTCTCCCGGTCGGCGTCGCCGAGCGCGAGGCCAAATGAAGCGATCGTCGACGTCACCCGTGCCCGCAGCGCGTTGACGGCGGCGGCGTCCGGAACGGCGGCCTGATCGACGTACGCGGCGATCGCCTCGATGTTTCGGTTCCGCCAGCTCTCGAGTGCCGGCGGGACCGGCCGCCCGCAGAGCAGCGACAGGTATTCGACGCGGGTCCGCGCCAGCGAGAAGAGCGCCTTGAACAGCAGGTGCAGCAGCAGGTTGTCGCGGCGGACGTCGACGATGAAGGCGACGGCCGGCCGGGACGCGGCGATATACGAGAAGTTCTGGTCGGGGCCGACGCCGATGTACGCGCCGCCGCGGAGCCCGGCCCGATCGATGTCGGACAGGACCGTCAGGTAGCTCTGTTCGTTGGAGATCAGATTGTCGGTATCGAAGTAGCCGTTGGGCTCCGACAGCGCGGTGATGACGCCGGCGAAGGTCGCCCGCGACGCGGCGGGCGACTGCGCGTCGCTGCCGCACACCGAGACCGCGGCGATGGCGGCGGCGACGGCGAGACGACGGAGGGACGCGATGAGCACCATGCCTGCTGCTGGCATTCTGTGCCGGCGACCGGGGGCACGCAAGCGGTGTGAGGCGCGCCTCCCGCGGCACCACGTCGTCCCTCGAACCCAGACACGGCAGAGGCGCGGCCCGGCACGGGCGTCAGCCCTCCGAGGCCCGACCCGCAGGTGCACGATCGCCCGCCTGACCGCGCCGCCAGTCTGCCAGCACCTGCAGCAGGGCGTCATCGTCAATGGGCTTGGTGAAGTGGTGATCGAATCCGGCCTCGCGGCTGCGTTCCCGGTCCTGCTCCTGTCCCCAGCCGGTCTGCGCCACGATCAGCGTGTCCCGGCACCAGCGGCGCCCGCGCAGGCGCCGGCAGACCTCGTAGCCGTTCAACCCCGGCAGCCCGATGTCGAGAAGGATCGCGTCGGGCCGCTCGGCGTCGGCGACCTCGATCGCGGCCAGGCCGTCGAACGCGGTGAACACGGTGTTCCCGCACGCCTCGAGCAGCGCCCGCAGCATCTCCGCGGAGTCCTGGTTGTCGTCGACCACCAGCAGGCGCAGCCCGGCTGGCGCGGCGAGGGGATGCGGCGCGGTCCTCTCGGTCCCTGACGTGGCCTGCGACGGCGCTCCGAGCGGAAGCCGCACCACGAACTCGCTGCCCTGGCCGGCGCCCGCGCTGTGCGCTTCGACGCTGCCGTGGTGCATCTCGAGGAGCCGGTGCACGAGGGTCAGGCCGATCCCCAGTCCGCCGTCGGGCCGATCGATCGCGGGATCCGCCTGGTAGAACATCTCGAACAGCCGCGGCAGTTGTTCGGGGGGGACGCCGACGCCCGAATCGCGGACCCGCACCACCGCCGTGGCGCCGTCACGTTCGGCGGTCACCGCGATCGATCCGCCCCGCGGCGTGTACTTCGCGGCGTTGTTCAGCAGGTTCGAGAACACCTGCGTAATACGCACGACATCGCATTCAGCCGGCAGCGGCTCCGGCGTGATGCGAACCGTCAGCTGGTGCTCGTGCCGTTCCAGCTCGGGCCGCGCCGCCTCGATGACGCTCATGATGATCGTCG
Source organism: uncultured Acidobacteriota bacterium (assembly GCA_963816725.1). GTDB lineage: Bacteria > Acidobacteriota > Vicinamibacteria > Vicinamibacterales > 2-12-FULL-66-21 > CAVSUB01. The sequence goes on from CAWFMC010000008.1 coordinate 264,312, forward strand.
ACAACTCGACCGGCTCCGTGCGCAGCGTCAGCCGGTCGCGGGTGATACGCGACACGTCCAGCAAGTCGTCGACCAGGCGCGTCAGGTGCTCGACCTGCCGATCGATCACCATCCGCAGCTGCGACAGCTCCGGGTCGTCCTGCTCACGCCGGCTCAGGAGCGTGACGGCGATGCGCATCGGGCTGAGCGGATTGCGCAGCTCGTGGGCGAGCGTAGCCAGGAACTCGTCCTTCCGGCGATCGGCATCCTTGAGGGCGGCGGCAGCAAGGGTGATGTCGTGAGTGTCCGCGAACGTGCCGATCCAGCGGGTTTCGCCGGCGCTGGTGATCGGCACCGCGCGGCTGGTGTGCCAGCGATACTCGCCGTCGTGGCGCTGCAGGCGGAAGTCGGCGGTGAACGGCTGGCCTGAATCGAGCGCCTCGTGCCAGGCGGCGAGCGCCCGCTCACGATCGTCGGGGTGCATCCGCTCGATCCACGCGAACCGTTCCGGACCGTCCGGGTCGGCGCCCGTGTAGGTGTACCACGCCGAGTTGACGTAGGTCGCCACCCCGTCAGGGCCGGTGCGATAGACGACGTAGGGCATCGCCTCGGCGAGGGCGCGATATTGCGCCTCGCTTTCGACCAGCGCCGCGTGCGCCCGCGTGCGTGCGGTGATGTCCTGCGCGGCGCCGATCACCCGGACCGGTCCGCGGCCGTCCGGCAAGTCGCCCATGACCAGTCGGCCGCGCCAGGCGAGCCAGCGCTGGCGGCGATCGGCGCGAATGATGCGCACCTCGGATCCGAAGGCCCCGTCGCTGCCGGGCGCCGCGGCCGCGGCGAACTGCACCAGCGCCGCCTCGCGGTCGTCGGGATGCAGGAACGCGAGAAACCCGTCGACGGTCGTCTCGGTGCCCGGTGGGAGGCCGGCAATGTCACAGAGTTGCGGCGAGTATCGCGCCACATCCGCGACCAGATCGATGTCGAAGGTCCCGACCCCACCCGCCTCGTTGGCCATCCGCAGGCGGGCCTCGCTGTCCTGCAGCGACCGCGCCAGCTGATCCCGCGACATCGCCGCGCCGACCAGATCGCAGACCGTCTGCATCAGCGCGATCTCGTCCAGCTCGAATGCCGCGCGGGCGGTGGTGGCGAAGGAGGCCGTGGCGATCACCTCGCCGCCGGCGCGCAGCGGGAATCCGGCATAGGCGCGGGCCCCGAGCGCCCGCAGGTCCGCGGCGCCGGATAGGTCGCTGGTATCCAGGTGATTGATCACCAATGGCTCACCGCTCTGCGCCATGCGCCCGTGCAGATCGTCCCCGGTGTGGATCGTCGACAGCGATCGACGGACGTGGTCCGGCACGCCGATGCTGGAGATCAACCGCAGCACGCCCGGTTCGGTGGTCCGGTAATGGAAGTGGATCTCGGCCCGCAGCGTGCGGGCGACGTTGGCGAAGACCTCGGATCGGGTCTCGTCCGTGTCGGTCGTTTCGAGCGCCGTGCCGCGCAGCACCAGCAGCGACGCGGTGGTCGAAAGCAGCCGCAGCCGATCGTTGCGGATCCGGAGCGCGGCCTCGGCGTGGGTAGCCTCGGTGATGTCGATCGCCGCGCAGGTGACGCCGCTGATCTGCCCGTGCTCGTCCCGCGTGGGGCGCACCAGGAGATCGAAGACCCGCTCGACGCCGCGCTGGAGGACGCGGACCTCCTCACGGCGTCCCTCACCGGTCCCGAGCACATGACGGGTGATCGCTTCGGTCACGTCGGCGTCGGCCCGCCGTTCGAACAGGTCGCGGTCACGCTTGCCGATCACGGCGGCCGGGTCGTGACCCAGCAGAGGGTTGTAGATCCAGGTGTAGCGCAGGTCGCGATCCTGATTGAAGACCACGACCGGCGAGGCCTCGAGCGCGGTCTGAAACCGATCGGTCAGCACCCGCAGCCGCTGCTCGCTGTCACGAAGCGCTTCTTCCGCGGACCGCCGCTCGGTGATGTCGACGACCACCCCGGTCACGCGGGCCGCATGCCGTTGCGGGCCCTCGCCGTTGAACGCCGTCCGGCTCTTGACCAGGACCCAGCGGACGGTGCCGTCCGGCCGCACGACCCGGTGCTCGTCCTCGAACTCGCCAGGCCCATGCGGGTTCTCACCGATGCGCATCGCCTCGAGAACCCGCACGCGATCGTCCGGATGGATCACTGATATCAGCTTCTCGAACGAGACGGAGGGCTCGTCCTCCAGGCCGAGAATGCGCCGCGCCCCGGGCGACCAGCGGTTGATCCCGGTCAGCGGATCGAAGTCGAACGTGCCGAAGCCCGGCGGCCAGCGCGGCCAGCTGGATCTGCGCGTCCGCCGCCCGCACCGCCTGGCCGGCCCGCCGGTAGCGCAGCGCCAGCCACGCCGTGGCCCACACCACGAACACCGGCAGGCCCGTATGGAGCACGGAGGCACTGCGCGGCGCCGTGCCCTCGGGAGCGAAGAACAGGCTGACGACGGTGATCGCGGTGCAGGAGGCCGCGACCACGACCGGCTCGTAGCCACGCGGCAGCGCGAGGCTCAACACGACCGCGATCACGTAAGGAATCGAGGACAGCGCCCCGAGCGGGGCGCGCAGGTCGGAGATGAACAGGACCGCGAGCACCAGCCCGAGGGCCAGCCACAACGCGCGGGCGGGCAGTGCCAGGGGCAGGTCGACACCGTTCCTGATCGAACGCCGCATCCTCCTCCTTCGCGACGATCGTCGCGCCGGCGGCCGGCCGTGTCAGCTCGTGCCGCCCAGTCGTCCGGGACGGTGGAATTATGGCGCGATTCGGCGTCGCGATGATGCGTCCGGCGCACCATGCGTAATCCCAGGCCGCCGGAGGAGGCGGCCGGTGCGGGCGCAGCGAGGCGGGACGAGTGACGGACCCGATGAGCGGCGCGCCGACGGGTGACGAGCGCTTACGCCGCGGCGGTGGCGAGACCGGACTGTGAAAGCTGGCGGCCCCAGCGGATGGCTTCGGCGTGGGCGACGGCGAGGTCGCCCGGTGAGATGCCGGCCCGGTCAGCCGCTTCCTGCGCGCGATCCCACGCGCCGCGCTCGTGCATGATGACCGCGTCCAGGACCCGGCGGGACAGGTTGTCGTCCCCGAGCAGGGCGCCGCGGGTGTCGGCTGACAGCGGCAGGCCTTCGACGACGGTCGACAACGGACGTCCGAGCATCGTGTCGAGCAGCGAGCAGAGGCCGAGCAGGAACAGCTCCCCGCCGGCGCCCTCCCCGATCGCGTTGCCGACCAGCTCGCAGCACCGCGCCCGCAGCACCGCGATCGTGACAACCTCCGAGCAGCCCCGTCCGTTCAGGCCGGCCATGGCCCAGACCGACGCCCACTTGCGAATCCGATCCACGCCGAGGAGCAGGATGGCCTGGCGGATGGAGTGAATCTCCTGGTGCAGGCCCGAGGCGGCGGAGTTCACGCAGCGGAGCAGCCGATACGTCAGCGAGGCTTCGTGCTTGACGATCTCCTCGGCCGCCATCACGGTCAGATCCGGCTGGTTGATGGCCGCGAGGATCTGCAGGTGCATCATCCGAGACGACGGCAGGGCGGCGCCGGTGAGCGTCTTCGGCTTGCAGAAGAAGTAGCCCTGGAAGAGTGAATACCCGTCGGCGCGCGCGGCGTCGAACATCTCGACGGTCTCGACCTTCTCGGCGAGCATCTTGATCCCGCGCGGCAGCAGCCGGCGGGCGATCGCGGCGCGGGTCTCGGGGCTCGTCGTCAGCACGTCGACTTTGACGACCTTGACGTAGGGCAGCAGCAGATCGGCCCCGGACATCGGCACGAAGTCGTCGAGCGCCAGCGTATGGCCGCCGGACTTCAGGGTGCGGCAGGCGTCGATGACCTCCGGATCCGCGGTCACCGTCTCGAGCAGCTCGAGGACGGAGCTCTGTTTGGGCGCGAGGCTCGCGGCTTCGTTGATCAGCAGGTTCCGGCTCACGTTCATGAAGCCTTTGCGGCCGTCGGTGAGCGTGTCGAACCCGATGCTCAGGATCGTGTCAGTCAGGACGCGCGCGCTCGCGGCATCGCTTTCCATCACGCAGGCGGTGTCCGTCTCGCTGTCGCGATAGAGCAGCTCGTAACCAAAGACCCGACCCGTCTCGTCGAGGATCGGCTGCCGCGCGACGAAGGTGAGTGCAGGCTGGATATCGGATTCGATCGGTAAGGACAGTGTGCTCATGTCGAGGGAGGGCTCCGTTCACTCTTATCGGCACGGCACGGCCCACTCTTGAACGGTGACGCGCATTCCTCGAGCCCCGCGACGCAGCGTGTGTGCGCTTCCGGCGCAGGCGATCAGTGGGAACGCGAGCGCCGGCGGGTGGCCGCCGGACGACCCGCCGATGGGCTCGCACGTAAGCCGTGGAGTCGGCGCAGCATCTCGGGGCGCAGCTGCAGGTGACGCCCCTTCCTGCTCCAGAAGCGGGCGAGCGGACCGGTGATCGCGGCCTGCTGGCGATCGGGGCGGGTGTCGCTGTCGAAGCGCTTGTAGATCACGTAGCGAATCGCTCCCTGCGGATCGATCACCAGCGTGCAGCCACCGTTCATGTCGAACAGCGTTCCGCTGCGGCTTACGGTGCACGACTGGGTGACTTCGGCCACCAGATCGAACACGACGCGTCCATCCGGCGCCGCCCGCCGGGCGACACGCACCGACTGGACCGACGGCGGTGACGCCTGGGTCACGCCGGCCGGCAGCGGCGCCCCGGGCGGGATCAGATGGAACGCGTCGGCGTGCCGTGGATCCGTGACGAACTTGCCGAGCGCGTGCGCCTGGCGCATCAGCTCCTGAACGTCGGCGGGCTGTCCCGGATCACCGTCGAACTTCAGGCGCCGGAACGCCAGGTCCGGTATCTGCAGCGTACCGTCGAGCGGCTGCCACCGGACGGCGTCCTCGGTCATGAAGCGGACGTGCTGCGGGAAGATTTCGCGCCGCCGGAAGGACCGCATCAGCGCCTCGCGGAAGCCCCACTTGTCACTGCGCTCGAGATCGCTGTCCGCGGTGATGATCGCGCGCAGGTACTCGCCCAGTTCCATATCGGTCGGCGGGCAGTAGTCGATCGCGCGGATGCAAATCGCCAGGAACTGCCCCGCGATGTCGCTGGCCTCCTGGGCCACCGCCTTGAGCAGCGCGTCGTTCAGCGCCGCGCCGGCGAGGTTCTGCGGATCGAGGCCGGCGATCCGGTAGTAACGCTCCGTCTTGCGCTTGACGACGGTCGCGAAGGCCTCGAACACCGCCGAGACGAGGACCGAGCCGAGCGTGTGCGGTTCCAGCTTGGGATCGTAGACCAGCGGCGCGGTCGCGGCCGGGCTGCCGTCAGGCTGCGGCAGCGTGTCCGAGTCGAACGCCGCGACGCCATCCAGATCGACCCCCGAGCGCAACGCGTTCGCCTTGCCGGTTTTGGACCGCGCATAGCCGAACTCGCGCGCGAGATCGGTCAGCAGCATGCCCCGTGCGAAACCGCCGCGCGACTCGCGGATGCCGCGCTCGACCACGTCGGCGTAGGTGAAGTGCAGGAACAGCGCGACGAGATCCGAGAACGCCTCGTGAAACGCCGGGACGTCGACGTTCGACGGATCCATGAACGACGAGCGCAGCCCGTCGAGCAGCGCATGGGTGGTCTCGTGCGCGACGATGTCGTGGCTGAGCGCGGTGGCGATCAGGCCGTCGCGCAGCGTGAATCCGGCGGCGTGGTCACCGGCCGAGAAGTAGCCGAATGACAGGTCGCCGGCCTCGCGGCTGTACCCCGCGTTGCTGCCCTCGAACCCGAACGGCCGTACCGCCAGCCGCAGCGGCCCGTCGTCAATCGGCGTGGTGGCCCACGCGATCTCCCGGCCGAGCGCCTTGCGGAATGCGGCGTAAGTCAGGCTGCAGACGGCGTAGACCATCTGCAGGTGGAAGAGGCCGTTGGCCGGTGAAGGGGACAATCCGCTGGAGAGGAGCAGCGTCGGATCGTCGAGATCCAGCGCGGATGCGACGAGCGGCGCCGGCGCGCCGTCGCTGATGATCCGGAACAACGCGCCGACCGGCCCGCGTTCGAGCTTCTCGTACGGCACGTTGACCGTCGCCACGCCGCCGACGCGATCCGACACGGACGGATCGAGGGTGTAGATCCGGAGAGGCCGGACCAGCGGCGCGTGCGGATCCCGCTGATAGGGCCGGACGAGTGCCTGCCGCGGAACGCGGTCGCTGATCTCGTAGGCCACCGGTGCCGGGACGCGAGCTTTGGATGCCATGGTCACGATCTCCTGATGACGAGCCGGCTCGGGCTGCGCTCGACGATACGTAACGTGGCGTTCCCGGTCTCGGTCCGGACGACCAGGTGATCGTCTTCCTTCGACCAGCGCGCTGCCGTCGGCGTGGGTCGATCGTCGGGGCCGCCGTGATACACGGTGGCCGTTCCGTCCGGCTGCAACTCGAGGCGCTGGCGCGGCCGGCGGGAGAGCGGGACCGGTCCGTCCTCCGGCACGTAGACCTCGCCCGCAGCGCTGTCCTGCTCGTGGAGATGGACCCATCGGGTGGTGAACAGACGATCGTCCGGATTCGATGTGGACATGACGGGCTCGCGAGCGAGAGTGTCGCACGGTTGGCGGAGCGCGCGCTGACGGCACGCGCTCCACCCGTGACCGCTACATGAGGCCGGCGCGAGACGTCTCGAGCGCGGCGCGCATCCGGAGCACCTGCTGCGCGGTGAACATGAACATCCCGGCGTCGTCGGTGTAGTCCATGTAATTCATGAACATGTCGCCGTTCGGGCCGTTGTTGCACGTCACCACGGGGAAGACCGGCATGCCGGTGTTCGGGCCGGCGCAGTTCGGTGTGTCGGCGACCATGTCCGAGCCGCTGCAGTCAGGGGTGTCGCCCCAGATGTGCCGCAGGTTGAAGTAGTGGCCGATCTCGTGCGTCGCGGTACGCCCCTTGTGCGAAGGGGACCTGCGCGGTGCCGATCGTCCCGAAGGCGCTGACGTTGATGACGACCCCGTCGGTCGCCGGCGGCCCGCCGGGGAACTGCGCGTAGCCGAGCAGTCCACCGGTGAGCGGGCAGACCCACAAGTTGAGGTGCGTGTCCGGCTGGAACGGCGCGATGCCGCCGGTCGCGGGCTTTTTCACCTTGTCGTCGAAGGTGAAGCCGGTCTCGGTCGTCTTGGTGCGCGTGACTTTCACCAGCTTGAACTGAATGCGCGCGTCGGTCACCAGGCCGGTCCAGGGTGCGGGGGTGCCCGACCGGTCAGGGTTCGTCGCCCGATAGTCGCGATTCATCGCCTTGAACTGGCTGGCGATCTGCGCCTGCGAGATGTTGTGCTCGTCGGTGTCGTAGACCACGTTGACGACGGTCTTGATCGTGACGATCCGGGCCTTCTTCAAGTCGACGCCCTGCTCGCGGCGCTGATTGGTCTCCGCCTCCAGACGCATCTGGTTGGCGCGATACTGCGGGTACTGCTCCAGCAGCGCCATGTGTGCCGCCATTGCTCCGCACGACCGGCGCAGTGTCGGCGCCGCCTTCTGCCTCTTCGCCATGCTGTCCTCCTGCCGCGAGCCACGGCCGCGGCGCGATGCGGGCGATCTCACTCGCCCCCGCCTCACGCCCCTCCATGGACGCGTGCTGCCGGATCAAACGCCAGATCGTGGTGGTTTGAACAAGGCGCCGAGGGTTCGAGGGGTTCGAGGGTTCGATGGGTTCGATGGGTTCGGTTCACCGGTTCGATGGGTTCAATGGTTCGAGACGGTTCTATGGTTCGATCGGTGCCGTGATGGGAATCCGCCCGGTGGGCCGCACCTTCGAACCCGCGAACCCCTGAACCGCACCGTCGAACCAACCGAACCTTCGAACCCATCGAACCTTCGAACCCATCGAACCCTCGAACCCATCGAACCTATCGAACCCATCGAACCCTCGAACCTATCGAACCCTCGAAAACATTCGCCCCCCTGCGCACATCGGCACAGGTTGCGGGGGAGGCCGAACGTAACGAGTTGACCCCCGGATGGGCTCCGATCTATACAGTTGAACCATACGCGTCAACCCAGGGCCGGTTTCCAGGCTGGCCGACGCGGCAAGGGTCGGCCGATCGTCCCGTGCGCGGTGTTCTCACACCACTGCCGTGGCGTTATTGACGGCGACCCGTACTGCGCTGCACGGAGGACTTGTGGAAAGCCCGGAATCGCGCCCGTCACCCGCCATCGCCGATGAGGCGCCGCAGGCGTCGTTGCAACTGGAGCTGCGGGTCCCTGAGCGCCAGATGGTCGCCGCGTTCCGCGATGCCTTCCTGCGCTGGTTGAACGACCGGGCCGGGCCGTTCGCCGGGCTGGGAGGACGGGCGGAAGGGCTGGCGCTCGACGAAGTGCCGGAGGACGGCGAGTCACCGAATCGCACGCTGCTGCGGCTCTCGGTGCGTTGGTCGTTCTCACCCCGGCCGGCGGCGCGGGTGCCGATCGCGCTGCCGCCGCCGACGGCTCTGCCGATGGCCACGAGGCAGAACCTGCCGGCCGTCGATCACTTCGTCTTCTTCCCGGATCCGCCGGAGACCGCCACGCCGATGCTTCAGGCGGTGTCGATTCCGCTGCAGCGTGACGAAGTGCCGCCGCGGCACTTCCACCTGGCACGGTCCGCGAGCACCAGATTGGCGCACATGGCAGGCCGCCGCGTGGGCGCCGCGGTCCGTCTCGCCCAGGCCGCGCCCGGCCGGTTCGGGCTCTCGGGCCTGACCGTTCGCACGCCGTTCGCCCCGAGCGGACCACGCGTCTGGGGCGCGTGGTTGTTCGGAGCGGCCGCGGTCGCGGTGGGGTTCACGGCGGGCTCGATTTATCTCGCGACCTCGACCCGGCCCGCGCACAATCCCGAACTGCCGGCCGCCGCGGCCACGACGGCCCGGAGCGAGCCCGTCGCCTCGCCGCTGGCGACGATTCCCCTGTCCCCGACACCGCCAGGCGAGTCGTTGCCTCAGGTGGACGGGCCCGGCCATCCGATGGACCTGGTGGTCGGCAGCGTCCCACGCCAGCCGCTGCCGCCGACCAGCAGCGCCCTTGGCATCGCCGATGCCGAAGTCACCACCCGGCGCGGGCCGGCCGCCCCCGTGCCCGTTCCCGCCGCGGCCGCTGGCCGGCCGGTGGCGGACGGGCATGCGACGCCAGTGGTCGTCCGGGCCGCCGAGGTCACCGGCACGGCGGGCGCGGATCTAGGCAAGGTGAGGGGGGCGCTCCTGGTCAAGTCGGAGCCGCAGGGGGCGGAGGTGTCGATCAACGGCGTGGTCCATGGCCGCACGCCGCTCGTCATTCGGGATCTCGGAGCCGGCAGCCGCGTCGTTCGTCTCGATCTCGCCGGCTACGAGCGGTGGTCGTGGGCGATCGCGGTCGTGGCCAACCGCCGGACGCCGGTCACGGTGAAGTTGCAGCCGGAGCTGCGCGGCGCGAGTCAGGAGTAGGTGGTTTCCGCGGCCATACGCGGCCGCGCGTCGGCGCGAATGCGCGAGCGGTCCGTGAGCCGAAGACCGCTGACTCAGGCCGCGAGCACGTCCCGCGACAGCTCGCGCGCGTAGCGCAGCGCATCCTCGTACGCCGCGAGCAGCGCATCGCCCGGAAGTCCGAGCTTCGTCGCGATGGCTTCCGCGCCGGCGAAGTCACCCCGCTCGTAGGCGATCACCGCGTCGAGAATCGCCCGCGCCGAATTCGGCTTTCCAAGCAGCGCGTCCCGAATCTCGCCCGCGAGCGGCAGGTCGACCAAGGCCGCCGGCATCGGCCGGCCAAGCATCGCGTCGAGCAGCGAGCACATGCCCAGCAGAAACAGACCGGACTCGCGGCCCGGACCCGCCGCCCGATCGCCGAGAATCTCACAGCAGCGAGCCCGGATGATCGACACCGGCATCACCTCGGCGCTTCCGCCCCCCTGCGCGACGCTGGCCAGCGACCACACCGAGGCCCACTTGCGCACCTGCCCGATGCCGAGCAGGATGAGCGCCTGGCGGATCGAGTGGATCTCCATCTGCAGCCCGAACGCGGCGGAATTGATGCAGCGCAGGACGCGATAGCACAGTGAGACGTCCTGCCGGATCAGCTCCTCGAGGTCGGCCAGCGTCACGTTCGGCTGGTTGATGGCCGCGAGCAGACGCAGGTAGGTGAGGCGCCGTCCCGGGGGCGTCGCACTCTTGATCGTGGTCGGCCGGCAGAAAAAATATCCCTGGAACAGGCTGTAGCCGGATCGCTTGGTTTCCTCGAACACCTCCGCGGTCTCGACCTTCTCGGCGATGAGGCGGACGCGATGCATCACCCGCCGGGCGATGGCGGCGCGGGTCTCCGCGTCCGTCACCTGCGCGTCGACCTTCACGAACTTCACGAACGGCAGCAGCTCCGCAAGTTCGTCCTGGCCCTGATAGTCGTCGAGCGCCAGCGTGTAACCCATCTCCTGAAGCCGCCGGCAGGCCTCGATGACCTCGGCGTCGACGTGGACGTCCCGACCAATCTCGAGGATGCAGGACGGGGCGGGCAGCACGGTGGCCGCGCCGCTCAGGAGCAGGGACCGGGTCAGGTTCACGAACGCCGGCCGGCCGTTCGTCAGCATCTCCAGCCCCATCGTCAGGATGGCGTCGGTAAAGACGTTGGCGCTGGCGACGTCGCCCGGCGTGGCGCAGGTGGCGTCCTCTTCGCGAGCCCGGTAGAGCAGCTCGTATCCGAACACCTGGCCGGCGCCGTCCAGAATGGGCTGACGGGCGATGTACACGAGATGCTGAGGGTCGTGTTCCGATGGCATGTCACGTTCTCCGGACAGGGCAGATACCCCGTTCACACAGGGAATCGGCCGGTGCCGGGCGTGCTTGAATGCGTGCCAGCCGCCCTGGGGCCCTCGCCCGCGGCGTTCACGGCACCGAATCATCCGCGAAACGCTGACCCGTGAACCGTCAGAAGTGACTGGTGGATCGGAAGCATCAGCCGTCTCGGTCACGGAGCGCGTCGGTGCCGGCGCCCGATGATGCCCGGTGCTGGCGGAATGCGCCGACTCCGCACGAGATCGGCTCAGCGCGCGGCGACCGAGTTGGCTACTTGAGCCGATCGGAGAGCAGTGCGACGCTGAGCGCGTAGGTGTGCGCGCAGTTGTAGGCGAGGATGGCTTCGTAGTTGTCGTAGACCAGGAAGAAGCGCGTGCCGGCGCTGACGAGCGACGCGTTCGTCGTGCCGGCGGGCAGCGGCTTGTTGCCGAGCGCCCGGACCCCCTTCTTCTTCCACTCGGTGAGCGTGCGTGGCACGCTCATCACGCGTTCGGCGCGACAACCCTCCTCGCGTGCCGGTACCGACGTGACCACGCTGCGCACGGCTTTCGGCACCAGCACCTCGCGGCCCCACGTGCTCCGCTCGGACCAGCCGTGCTCGCGAAGGTAATACGCCACCGAGGCGAACACGTCCGGCGGCGAGCTCCAGATGTCACGATGACCGTCGCCGTCGTAGTCCTGCGCGTATTTCAGGTAACTGGAGGGCATGAACTGGGGCTGGCCGAGGGCGCCGGCCCACGAGCCTTTCAGGCTGGCCAAATCTATGTCACCGCGATTGACGATCTCGAGCGCGGCGAAGAGCTCGGAACGGAAGAAGGTCGCGCGGCGCGGATCGTAGGCCAGCGTGGCCAGTGCCGGGATGGTCGGGCGAACGCCGGCGAAGCGGCCGAAATTGGATTCGAGCCCCCACACCGCGACCACGATCCGCGGCGAGACGCCGTACTTCTTGCCGATCTCGGTGAGGAGGGTGCGCTGCCGGGTGTAGAGGTCTTGCGCCGTACGGATCAGCCGCGGCGTCAACCGGCGCTTCAGGTACTGATCGAGCTGCAGGGTGAACTCGGCCTGCGAGCGATCGCGCTCGAGGATCGTCTCGACCGGCTCTTCGACGTCGGCGAGCGCCGCGTCGACGATCTCCGGCCGGATGCCGCGCGAGAGCGCTTCGGTCCTCAGCGCCGCCAGCCATTCGCTGAACGGCGGCGGGAGTGGCGGGACGGGCGCGATGTCCTGCGCTGACGCGATCAACACGCCGGCGACGAGCACCGTCGCGATCGCGAGCAACAGCCGGCGCATGGGTGATGGTAGCACTCCGGGATCGGGGACCAGGGACCAGGGACCAGGGTGGTTCAAGGTTCAGGATTCAGGGTTCAGGGTTCCAGGTTCAGGGACGTGCGCCCCGAGCAATTTCCCCAGGTCCCGGGTCCCCGGTCCCGGGTCCCGAGTTGCGTCAGTCCCCTGACGCCCACGCCAGCAGCTGGATCCACGAGCGGTACGGACGGCCGGTGGCGCGGGTCATGCCGATCTCGCAGGTTCGGCTACTCGAGTAATGGCCGTCGGCGGGGACGGCGCGGACCTCCGCGGCGGGAATGCGGGTGGCGGACTCGGTCAGCTCCGGGAACAGGAAACCGCGGTCGCCGGCAAAGCCGCAACAGCCCGAGGAGGGCGGGACGAAGACGCGATGGCTGCATGCCGCGGCGAGGGCCGACAGGTGCGGCGCGTTGCCCATCTTCACGAGCGAGCACACCGGGTGCAGCACGACCGACGCGGCCCGCCGCCGCAGCGGCAGCGCGGGCACCACGCTGGTGCGGAAGTATTCGACCGCGTCGAGGAGGCGCATCCGCGCCACGCGGGCGCGGTTCTCGTCGCTCAAGCCGTCCGCGTGCGTGAGCGCGTAGGCGCACGGACTGGTGTCGATGACGACCGGCAGCGCACCCTGCTGCGACGCGCCCCATAGCGTGTCGATCGTCGCGTTCGCGGCAATCGCCTGTGCCTCCTGGTAACCCTTGGAACTGAACGGCATGCCGCAGCAGTGCTGCTCGATGCCGGAAGGAATGTGCAGGGCCACGCCGGCCCGCGCGGCGACCGCGATCATGGCCGCCGGGACAGAGGCATCCAGCGGCTCACCCGGTTCGGGGCCCATCGTCCGGCTGACGCAGGATGGGAAGAGGATGGCCGCCGCACCGGCCGCTCGCGTCTCCGGCAGCGGGCCGGCAGGCGCAGGGAGATCGGCGCCGAATCCGGGCCCGCGGCCCGCGGCCAGGCGCCGCAGCGGACCGGCCATCCGTGACGCACGCAGCGACGTCCTGACCAGCCGTTGGGTGGTTGCGAAGTGTGTGGCCGCCGTCGCGGCGACCCGCCGTGCCGCCGGTGACGCCATCGAGGCACGCAGACGTTTCGTCAGCCGGCCCGTGTCGATCGAGACCGGGCACGCCAGTGCGCAGAGACCATCGGTCGCGCAGGTATCGAGGGCATCGTACTGGTAGGCCTCGCGGAGGGCCGCGACGTCCGCGCCGGGCCGCTCCATCGCCCGGCGGACGACGATCCGCTGCCGCGGGGTCAGCGTGAGATCGCGGCTCGGGCAGAGCGACTCGCAGAAGCCGCACTCGATGCACTTGTCGACTTCCGCCTCGACTTCGGGCAGCGACTTGAGATCCTTGATGTGGGCCTCGGGATCGTGGTTGACGAGGACGCCGGGGTTGAGGAGTCCCTGCGGATCGACCAGCGACTTCACGCGGACCATGATGTCGAACGCCGCGCCGCCCCACTCGGCCTCGACGAAGGGGGCCATGTTCCGTCCGGTGCCGTGCTCGGCTTTCAACGACCCGTCGTACTTCCCGACCACCATCTCCACGAGATCGCGATTGAACGCCTCGTACTGCCTGATCGCGGCCTCGTCATTGAACGACTGCGAGATGACGAAGTGGAGGTTGCCGTCCTTGGCATGCCCGAAGATGATGCCGTCTTCGTAGCCGTGCGTGCGGAAGAGCGCCTGCAGATCCAGCGCGGCGGGCGCGAGCACGTCCGGGGGCACGGCGATGTCCTCGAAAATCACGCTGGTGCCACGCTTGCGGACCGCGCCAACGGCCGGGAACATGCCCTTGCGCACTTTCCACAACCGCGCCTGCTGCGCCGGATCGCTGGTGAACTCGGGCGGCGCGACCAGCTCCAGCCTCGCCGACACCGCGTCAGCGGCGGCGCGCAGGGTGTCGAGCGGTGTGCCCGCCGGCGCCTGGAATTCGACGAGAATCCCGGCCGCGTCGGGTGCGAGCGTCGCGAGCAATGCAGGTACGCCCGGCATCGCCTGCACCGACCTGAGCGCGGCCCGATCCATCAGCTCGATCGCCGCGGCGCCCGCCCTCGTCAACGGCACAACCGCTTCGGCCGCGATCTCGATGTGACGGAAGAACAGCAGGCCGGTGTACTTCACCGGCAGGTCAGGGACGGTGTGGAGCACGGCCTCGGCGAGGAACGCGAGCGTCCCCTCGGATCCGATGAGCAGATGCCGGAGCATCTCGAGCGGGGAGTCGTAGTCCAGGAACGCGTTCAGCGAATACCCGATCGTGTTCTTGATCCGGTACTTCTTCCGGATCCGTTCGACCAGTGCCGGCTGCCGCCGCACGTCGTCTCGCAGCGCGATGAGACCGGCGGCGAGGCCAGGCTGGTCGCACTCGAATCGAGCCGCGGCACCAGGCGCTGACGTGTCGACCACCGCGCCCGACGGCAGCACGAACACCAGCGAGTCCAGCGTGTGATAGCTGTTCTGTGCGACGCCGCAGCACATCCCGCTCGAGTTGTTCGACAGGATGCCGCCCATCATGCACGCGTCGATCGAGGCCGGGTCCGGGCCGATGCGGCTCCCGAAGGCGGCGAGCGTGCGATTGACCTTGCCGCCGATCGCCCCCGGCTGCACCCGCACCCGCTTGCCGCCATCCAGGGGCTCGATCCCCCGCCACCCATGGCCCAGGTCCACCAGCAGGCCGTCGGTGATCGCCTGCCCCGACAGACTGGTACCCGCGGCGCGAAACGTCATCGGGATGCGCAGGCGGTGCGAGAGCGCGAAGATCTCGCGCACCTCGTCAACGGACTCCGGACGCAGCACCGCCCGCGGCACGAGCCGGTAAAAACTGGCGTCGGACGCGTAAGCGGCAACATCGATCGGACGGTCGAGGATGCGCCCGGGAGGAAGGATCCGTTCAAGCTCGGGTCGAAGAGGGGTCACGCTGGCTCCATCACCGTTTCGGGTTCGCACCTCTCATCTCATCACATCACGTTCACGCGCGAGCCCGGCACCACGCGTGGTGGCCGGCTCGATGATGGCGAGCGACGCGACCAGCACGAGCGCGACGCTCAGCAGCGGTGCCGCGGTGATATCGGCATCCGCGCCGAGGTGCAGCGCCGATCCCAGCAGTACGCCAGCGAGCATCACCTCGGCCGCGGCGATCCACGGAAACAGCCGGCCCCGATGTGCCGCCAGCTGCGAGGAGTGTACCCGCGACGTGAACAGCAGGTTGAGCCTGAGCGTCACCGCGATCGTCGCCACGGCGAGCACGCCAAGGAAGATCCATCGGCCATAGGGCGGACCCATCGCGCGGCGAATCAACAAGGCCAGCACAGGTGTGGCCGCGTCGACAATCGCCAGAGACGTCTGGTGGAACTGCCACCACCACAAGGCCGCCGTGCCCGGCGTCGGCGGCACGAGCAAGGCGGGCCCCGTCGCTGCCGTGAGCCGTCGCAGATCCGCGACCAGCGCGGCGGCCGAGCCGTAGCGGTCCGCCGGGGCAGCACGCAGGCAGCGGATGACGATCGCGTCCAGCCCGGCCAGCGCCTTGCCCGGCAGCACCGCCCGCCCTTCCATGATCGCCGACATGTTCGAGAGGGCCAGGGCGGGGTCCGCGCCGAACGGATGCTCGCCGCTCGCCAGCTCCCAGGCCACCACGCCGAACGAAAACAGGTCGGCTCGCGCGTCCACCGCGCCACCTCCGAGCTGCTCCGGGGCCATGTAGCCCGGCGTCCCGAGCGCGACGCCGTCCTGCGTGAGCCGCGTCATCGACGGTGCGTCTGGCGAGGGCTCCCAGCGTGCCAGCCCGAAGTCGAGCACCTTGATCTGCCCATCGTCGCGCCGCATCACGTTCTCCGGCTTGAGATCTCGATGGACGATGCCGATCCGGTGCGCGGCGTCGAGCGCGCCGGCGATGTCGAGCAGCGTGGGAACGAGCCGCGATGGCGGCAGAGGGCCGTCGCCCAGCTCCTCACGCAGCGTCCGCCCGCGCACCAGCTCGCCAACGATGTAGAGGCCGTCCGCCGTTTCCTCGAGCGTGTAGATGGTGGCGATGGCGGGATGCGACAGGGCCGCCGCGGCGCGCGCTTCACGGGTCAGCCGCGCCCGGCGCGCGGGATCGCGGGTGTACTCGGGAGGCAGCGCCTTGATGGCTACCATGCGCCCGAGCCGTTGATCCTCCGCCGCGTAGACCACACCCATCCCACCGCGGCCGATTTCCTCGGCGATCCGGTAACTGCCGATCTGGCGTCCGATGACCGGGGAGGGATCGTCCAGCAGCAGCTCGGGCGCGGCAGCCCACACCGGCGCGTCCATGAACTCGCCCGCGCGCTCGTGGCTCGCGAGCAGCGACCGCACCTCACGGGCCATCCCCCCATCGTCCGCCTCGATCGCGGCGAGGCGCCGCTCGCGTTCAGCGGGCGATGCGTCGAGGAGCTCGTGAAAGAGCTGGTTGATGTCGCGCCAGCGCGAGGGATTCACGCCGAGAGCTCGCGGGCGAGCCACGCGCGCGCGATGGTCCAGTGCCGCTTGACCGTCGCGGCGGAGATGTTCATCGCCTCGGCGGCCTCCTCGATCGTCAAGCCGCCGAAGAACCGCAGCTCCACGAGCCGCGCCTGCTCGGGATCGATCGCCTCGAGCCGCTGCAGAGCCTCGTCCAAGGCGAGGAGATCGATGTGCGGACTGTCGGCAGCGAGCAGACCCTCGTCGAGCGTGACGCGGGCCTGGACGCCGCCACGCTTCAGGGCGCCGCGGGCCCGTGCCCGTTCGATGAGGATCTGGCGCATCGAGTGCGCGGCGATGGCGCAGAAGTGCGCCCGGTTCTGCCAGCGGTCCGGCTTGTCTTTGAGCAGCCGCAGGTAGGCTTCGTGGACCAGCGCGGTCGCCTGGATGGTCTGTCCGGGACGCTCGCGGCGCAGGTAAGCGGCCGCGAGCCTCCGGAGCTCGTCGTAGACGAGCGGCAGCAGCGCGTTGACCGCGGGGTCCGGCTGCCGGCCTGTCGTCATTACTCCACTCGTTCGATCGTGACCTTGTTCATGACCACCGGGGACACCGGGCGATCCTGCCGGCCGGTGGGAACCCCGCCGATCCGGCGCACGACGTCCAGCCCTTCGACGACCGCGCCGAACACGGAGTGGCGCCGATCGAGGTGCGGCGTCGGCCCAAGGGTGATGAAGAACTGACTGCCGTTGCTGTTCGGACCGGAGTTGGCCATCGACAGGATGCCGGCGCGATCGTGGCGCAGCGAGGGGTGGAACTCGTCGGCGAACTGGTAGCCCGGGCCGCCGGTTCCCTGACCGAGGCGGTCGCCCCCCTGGATCATGAAGCCGTTGATGATCCGGTGGAAGACCACGCCGTCATAGAACGGCGCCTTCTTCTTCTCGCCGGTCACCGGGTCCTTCCACTCCTTCGTCCCCTCGGCCAGTCCGACGAAGTTGGCGACGGTCTGCGGCGCCTCCTTCTCGAACAGCTGGATGGTGAAGCGACCCTCGGTGGTGTCGAAGTGCGCGTAGACGCCAGGTTCCATAAGCTCCTTTTACCGGATGAGATGTGGGCTGAGATTATAGCCAACAAACGCGCGGTCGCTCCCGTCTACCGAGCGGCGAACGCCGATGCCTGAGCCGGCCTCATCACGCCTTCGTACGAAGATCTTCGTTGACATTACGAAGTCGTTCGTAGATAGTGTCCCGCATGCCGAAATTGACCCTGCCGCGGCCGACCGACGGCGAGCTGGCCATCCTGCGAGTGTTGTGGGCGCGTGGCCCGAGCACGGTGCGGCAGGTGCACGACGTGTTGTCCCGGGATCGTCCCGGAGCCTACACCACGACCTTGAAGCTGCTCCAGATCATGACGGAAAAGGGTCTCGTTCGCCGAGACGACGCGGATCGGTCGCACGTGTATACGTCGCGGATGACCGAAGGGCAGACCCAGCGCCAGCTGGTCGGAGACCTGCTCGATCGGGCGTTCGGCGGCTCGGCTTCCAAGCTCGTGATGCAGGCCCTCGCGGCACGTCGCGCGACCCCCGAGGAGCTCGGCGAGATTCGCCGTGTGCTCAACGAGCGTCGCCCCGGGGACGGCACCAAGGGCGGCCGTCCCGGCGGCGAGAACCGCCAGCCAGGAGGAAGACGATGAGCGTGATTGATCTTCTGACCCGGCAGCCCATCGCCCAGGCTATCGGGTGGGCCCTGCTCCAGTTCCTGTGGCAGGGCGCGGTGCTGGGCGTCATCGCGGCAGTCGCGCTTTCGGCGCTGCGCCGCAGCGCGCCGGACATCCGCTACGTCGTCGCCAGCATCGCTCTGGCCGTAATGGCCACGCTGCCGATCGTGACCGCGCTCCAGGCCGGGCGAAACATCGCCGCGCCGGAGGAGCGCTCGATTGTCCCTCCTGCGACGGCGCGCGCCACGGCGAGTCCCGATCCTGACCGCGAGCTCACCGCGGCGCCCGACAGCGCAGACTCCGCAAACGCACCCGGCGTCGACGCGGCACGTCCGCTGAACGGCCGCACGGGCGCAACATGGCTCGCGCTTTTCGCCGCCGCGTGGCTCTGTGGCGTGCTGATTCTGTCACTGCGCCTCGCGACCGGATGGATGTGGATACAGCGCCTGAAGTCGCATCGTACGACGGCGGTGTCGGCGCGCTGGCAGCACACGGCGCAAACGCTGGCGCGCCAGCTGCACATCCGCCGGCCGGTCCGACTTCTCGAGTCCGCGTCGATCGCCGTGCCGACGGTGATTGGCTGGCTGCGCCCGGTGGTGCTGATGCCGGCCAGTGCGCTGGCGGGGTTGGCGCCCGAGCAGCTGCAGGCCATTTTGGCGCACGAGCTCGCGCACATCCGCCGCCACGACTATCTCGTGAACCTGCTGCAGACGCTCGTGGAGACGCTGCTGTTTTACCATCCGGCCGTATGGTGGCTGTCGCGCCGCATCCGTGCCGAGCGTGAGCACTGCTGCGACGATCTGGCCGTCAGCCTGTGCGGCGATCCGTACACCTACGCGCGGGCGCTGGCGGACCTCGAAGGCCTGCGCGCCCCGTCTGTTCCTCTCGTGCTGGCCGCGACCGGCGGGTCGTTGCTCGGACGCGTGCGGCGGCTGGTCATCGGGCCGTCGCACGCAGGACGTGGGCCAGGCTGGCTGGCCGGAACCGTCGCCGTGCTGGTGATAGCCGGCGTCGGCCTCGGTGCCATAGGCAACGAGTGGCGTCAGTCGGAGCGTCGCTCGCCAACGGCCGCGTCCCGCGGCACGCGCGACACCTCCGCCATGCAGGGACTTCCAACCAGTTCGCTGCGCGAGGCGCGCGAAGCGGCCTATGCGGCGCGCATCGCCGTGCACGAGATCGCCGTCAACCTTCAACGGACCGCGCGGTCCACGCGGTTGGCGCTGCAGCAGGCCACGCGCTCGGTCGCCATTGCCGTCAGGGCCGCCGTGCGCCCTAATGCCATTCCGCATTCGCTCCCGTACCGACCCTCGACGTCCCCGAACCCGCCGGTACACCCGGATTCGTCGGCTCCGTCCATGCCCGCTGCGGCCGACCACCCGGCGCAGAGCACACGCAAGGACGCTACCGTCACCAGCCAGACGTCGTCCGGCGGCTCGAGGCAGCACGGGACGATCGGCTGGTCGCACAATGGCGAGAAGCT
This sequence comes from uncultured Acidobacteriota bacterium, assembly GCA_963816725.1. Classification (GTDB taxonomy): domain Bacteria; phylum Acidobacteriota; class Vicinamibacteria; order Vicinamibacterales; family 2-12-FULL-66-21; genus CAVSUB01. Next base: position 283,976 of record CAWFMC010000008.1, read on the forward strand.
CGAGGTCAGCTTCGACGGGGAGTTCGAGTTCACAGACGATGATCTCGATATCAAGCGGATGTCGCCGAATGGCTCGCTCCGCATCACCGACGGCGGCTGGTTCACCCGTCACACCGTCGAGTTCAAGGCCGACGCGTCGGGCACGATCGAGCGCCACTACCGAGACGGCAGCGGCGAGCGGCCGTTCGAACCCGAGGGACGCCAATGGCTCGCGCGAGTGTTGCCGGGGTTCATCCGGCAAAGCGGCATCGGCGCTCCCGCCCGCGTCGCGCGCATCCTCAAGCAGGGCGGTCCGGCGGCGGTCCTCCGGGAGATCTCGCTCATCGACGGCGCCTATGCGAAAGCGCGCGTACTTCAACGAGTTGATGAAGGCGCCGGCCCTGGACGCCGCGACCCGGGTCGCAGTCCTGACTCAGGCCGGACGCGAGATCGACTCGGACTTCGAGCTTGCCACTTTCCTCATCGAGCAGCGCGATCGCTTGGTATCTGACGACGGCGCCCGCCGCGCGTACCTCGAAGCCGCCCGCCGCATCAAGTCCGATTTCGAGCTGCGTCGCGTCCTTTCGGCCGCGGTCGAGAAAGGCCCGCTGACGCCGGCGCTGCTGACGGACCTGCTCGAGGCCAGCACCTCAATCGACTCGGACTTCGAACAGGCGAGCCTGCTGGTCCAGGTCGCGAAGCAGACGACGCTCGACGGCTCCGCCCGCGGCGCGTTCTTCCGGGCGCTCGACACAGTTGCCAGCGACTTCGAACACCACCGCGTCCTCACTGCGCTGGCCGAGCGGACCGATCTCTCCGACGACCTCGTCCGGCAGATGCTGACATCGTCGGCGACGTTGGGCTCGGACTTCGAACAGGGCACGTTCCTCGTGCAGATTGCCGGACGGCGCTCGATCGGCGCGGTGCGCGAGCCATTCTTCCAGGCGGTGTCGCACGTCGGCTCGGCATTCGAACGCGGCCGCGTGCTGCAGGCCGTGCTCAAGCAGCCGGACGTGCCGCAGGACGTCCTGGTGAGCGTGCTGCTCGCGATCGAAAGCATGGGCGCCTTTGAGGCGTCCCAGGTGCTGCAAGCTGCGGCGCCTCAGCGCGAATTGACCGGCCACGCGCGCGACCTGTATGTGAGTGCCGCGAGCCGTCTTGGCGCCTTCGAGCAGGGTCAGGCGCTTGCGGCTCTGGCCAGGACCGATCGCCGCTGACGCGGCACTTCCTCGAGTTACAAAGTGGCGCGCCCGCCTGGGTGCGCCACTCCCGCCCACACATCCGGACTCGGCCTTTCGCGATAGAATGCGAAACTGGCTCATCCACTTATGCAGGGTCAGCATCTCCAGGCGCTGCTCGTCGAAGACGACGATGCATACGCAACGATGCTGCAGGCGGAGTTGACGGCGGAGTCTTCGGCGCGCGTCTCGGTGGAGCGGGCGCGCAGCCTGGCCGACGCCACCAGCCGTCTCGCGGCGCGGCCATTCGACGCCGTCCTGCTCGATCTTGGTCTTCCCGACAGTTCCGGCCTCGACACCTATGCGCGACTTGCCAGCGCCGCCGGCGACACCCCGATCGTCGTCCTCACGGCGAGCGACGACGACGGGCTGGCGCTCGGGGCGGTGCACGCCGGCGCGCAGGACTATCTGGTCAAGAGCGCGGCGGACGCTTCCCACGTCGCGCGGGCGCTACGTTATGCGTGCGAGCGGGCAGCGCTGCGCCGCACCCTGATCGAACGGGAGGCGCGGTTTCGCGCGCTGGTTGATCAAAGCCAAGAGGCGATCACGCTGCTGGACGAGCAGCGGGTCGCTATCTATCACAGCCGCGCGGTCGAGACCGTGACCGGCTACCTGCCGCAGGAGCTCGAAGGCCAGCGCGTCGATCGCCTGATCCATGAAGAAGACCGCGAGTCCTGGCTGCAGACGTTCGCAAGCTGTGTCGATCATCCGGGAACCCCGCACCCGCTGGCCTACCGCTTCCAGCATCGCGACGGATCCTGGCGGTTCGGGGAAGCGGTGATCGCGAGCCACCTGACCAACGCGGCGGTGCGCGCCGTCGTGCTGAACCATCGCGACGTGACCCAGCAGAAGGAAGCCGAGGAAGCCTTGCGCGCCAGCGAGGAGCGCCTGCGCGAGGTCTACAAGATGGAGGCGGTCGGCCGCCTGGCTGGCGGCATCGCCCACGACTTCAACAACGTGCTCACCGCGATCTTCGGCTACACCGATCTGCTGCTCGAGCAGTTGCCGGACGACGTGTCGCGCGGGGACGTCCTCGAGATCCGGCGATCCGCCGAGCGCGCAGCCTCGCTCACGCGGCAGCTGCTCGCGTTCGGCAGGAAGCAAGTGCTGCAACCGCGTGTCGTCGACGTGCGTGAGGTCATCGCCGCGGTCGAGCCGTTGCTGCGGCGGGTGGTCGGACGTCACGTCGACATCGCCGTGCGCTGTGACGCGCCGATCGCGAAGATCCGCGCGGACCCAGGGCAGATCGAGCAGGTCCTGATGAACCTGTGCGCCAACGCGCGGGATGCCATGTCGCAGGGCGGGCAGGTCGAGATCCGGGTGCAGGATCGGCTCGTCACCGCCGAAGAAGCGTTGCGACGGTCAGGGCTCGAGCCGGGTGCCTACGTGCTGGTCACGGTGACGGACTCGGGTCCGGGCATCCCCGACGACATCCGGCCGCATATCTTCGAGCCCTTCTTCACGACCAAAGAGCAGGGCAAAGGAACAGGGCTGGGGCTGGCGACCGTCTACGGGATCGTCAAGCAGAGCGGCGGCGGGGTGTACCTGGATGCGGACGGCAGCGCAACCTTCGCGATCTATCTGCCGTCGCTGGCCGAGACGACGCCCGAAGTGGGGCGTTGATCGGCATCAACGCCCCGACGGCGACTACTTGCTCTGTTTGAAGTCAGACGGGATGGCCAGGTCAGTCGCGTTCACGGTGGTCGCGATCTCGAGCGTTTCGCCGGTCACGGTGAAGATCGTCGCGCGCGACTTGCTTTCGTCCTTCTTCATCATCTTGCGCGCCAGCATCCCGCTCAGGCCGCTGGCGCTGCCGGCGGAGGACTCGGTGTCCTTGGCCGCCTGCTGCGCGCTCTTGACCGCGTCGAAGGTGGTGACCGTCTGGAGCGGCGTGCCTTTCAGGTTGACCTTCTCGCGGTTCAACCGCTCCATGCCCTGCTTGACGAGCGGGTAGCTGGCAATCACCGCGGCCATCTGCTCGGGTGAGACGCCGGTCGTTTCCGGCGCGACCGCCTTCCAGTAGCGCATCTCGAACTCGGCCAGCTCCTTCATCGCCGGGATTTCGGGCCCCAGCCACACGTCGGAGGTGACCACCAGGCCGCCGCTGTCCTCGAGCGTCTTGCCCTTTTCCCGGACGGTGATGGTCATGACCACTTCGCGTGCGTCGTAACCGGCGATCGACTTCTTCTGCCCGGTCTCCTTTACGTCGAAGTCGACCTCCATCTCGGGAGCCTTTTCTTTGCTCTCGGGTTCCTTGGTTTCGGGCTTCTTGCCGGCTTCTTCCTTCGCCGCCTTGTCCGCCTCGCGCTGGGCCTTCTCCTGCGCGTCCTTGATCTGCTGCCGCAGCTCCGCGAACGTCACGACGGTGTAGGTCTTCTTCTTGAAGTCGAGGTCGTAGACCTTCTCCTCCCCGAGATCCACGATCCGGCCGGTGGTGTCGGTCGTCGTCATCTTGCGATCGCCCTTGACGGCATTGCTGGAAGTAATGCCTTCCTTTGCCGCCTTGCCGCCGAACATCCCGATCATGCGGCCGAGCATGCCTTCGAACTTCACCTGCGTGTGTTCGCGGGTCTTGACCTCCGCGTGCAAGATGCTCGTGGCGAGCACGACGAGCGACAGGGCGAGCGTCCCGGCCTTGAACTGACGGTTCATGTATCCTCCCAGATAGACCGAGCGTATTGTAACGCCGGCGCGACGCCGACCCGGCGGGCCGGCCCGCGGCCGATCAGGAATCGGCAAACGATCGCGAACCTTCAACGGTGCTCGGCAGCTGGCGCCTCTACAATCGCCCCGCGAAGATGGTGCCGCCCCGAGACCGGGTTAACGCCGATGTCTGGTGAGCGTCCTCCCTTGCAGATGGAGGTTGCGTTGCGTCCCGTGCTGCCCGGCCCGAGGCCGGAGGCGGCGCGGTTCGATGCGGCTCACGCGTCGGAAGATGCCGGTCTGGTCGGCGCGGCCCGGCGCGGGGACCAGGGTGCCTTCGCGCGCCTGTACGATCGCTATGCCCGCGTCGTCCACGGCCTGCTCCTGACCCGGGTGCCGGATGGCGACGTCGACGATTTGGTACAGGACGTCTTCCTTGCCGCCTGGAACCGGCTCGACGGCCTGCGCGATCCCGCAGCGTTCGGCGGCTGGGTGGCGATGATTGCCCGCAACCGCGCGATCGACTTCCATCGGCGCGCTCCCGATCACGTCGAGCTGCCGGACGGTCTGGTAGCCCGCGACGAGACCCATGCACTCGCCGAGGCTCGCGGGATACTCGAGATCATCCGATCGCTGCCAGAGGCCTACCGCGAAACTCTGGTGCTGCGTCTGGTCGAGGGTTTGACCGGGCCTGAAATCGCCGCGCGCACCGGCTTGACCGCCGCCTCCGTGCGCGTGAACCTGCATCGAGGGATGAAACTGTTGCGGGAAAGACTGGATCGATGACCGACGAACGCACCGATTACTTGTGGGACGGGCGCGGCGAGGCTGACGCGACAGTGGCGGACCTCGAGGCGGTGCTGGGCGTGCTCCGTCACCGCGGCACCATGCCGGCGCTGCCACCGCGCGTGCCGGCCCGCCGAGGCCTGCGGATTGCGGTGTTCGGGCTGACTGCGGCCGCAGCCCTCCTCCTCGTGGCGGGCGCCGGCTGGTTCGCAATCGGGCAGCGGCAGCTCGGGTGGGCAGTGGAGCGGCTCGCCGGCGATCCCGTGATCGACGGCAAGGCGCTGACCGCGGCGGGCGAGCTCCGGCGCGGCACCTGGCTGGAGACCGGCTCAGGCGGAAAGGCGCGGGTGAGGGTCGGCGAGATAGGACTGGTCGACGTCGACCCCGACACCCGGCTGCAACTCGTCTCGCCGCGCGGCCGCGAGCACCGGATGTCGCTCGATCGGGGAACGATCCACGCCCTCATCTGGGCGCCGCCGAAGGCGTTCGTCGTGGATACGCCGTCCGCCGTCGCCACCGATCTGGGCTGCGCCTACACGCTGACGGTGGACGAGGCCGGTGCCGGCCTCGTGCGCGTAACGTCGGGATGGGTCGGGTTCGATTACGGCGGCCAGGAATCGTTCATCCCGCAGAATGCCGTCTGTCCGACCCGCCCGAAGGTCGGACCCGGGACGCCATACTACGAGGACGCGCCCGCCGGGTATGCCGCTGCGCTCAGCCTCCTCGACTTCGGCGCGCCCCATGGTCCGGGTCGCGCCGCGGCGCTCGACACGGTGCTCTCGACCGCACGCCGCAAGGATGCGCTCACGCTCTGGCATCTCCTGACCCGTGGCACGATCGAGGAGCGCCGGCTGGTCTATGCGCGCATGGCGACGCTGGTCCCGCCGCCCGAAGGGGTGACACCGGAAGCCGTCCTGCGCCGCGATCGCCGGGCCACGGACCGCTGGTGGAACGCGCTCGGCCTCGACGACGCGTCGTGGTGGCGGATTTGGATGCGGGAGTGGGATGGGAAGTAGGACTCATGGCAGAATGGCAAATGGCAGATGGCAGATGGCAGATGGCAGATGGCAGATGGCAGATGGCAGATGGCAGATCGCGAATGGCTGAGAGCTGACGGCTGTTCGCTGACTGCCAGGACTGAATGAAGAACCTGCTCCGCCTCGTCGTTCTGGCCTGGGTCGGTGTGCTGGTGGCCATCCAGTTGATCCGGCCGGCGCGCACGAATCCGCCCACTGATCGATCACGGACGCTGACGGCGTCGATGACCGTGCCGCCGCCGGCGCTGGCGGTCCTCGAGCGCTCCTGCCGGGATTGCCACTCGAACGACACGCGCTGGCCGTGGTACAGCAACGTTGCGCCGATGTCGTGGATGGTGATTGACCATGTCAACAGCGGCCGTCGTCATTTCAACTACTCGGACTGGGCGAGTCATGCGCCCGACAAGTCGCGCAAGATCCTGCAGGACATCTGCGATGAGACCCGCGCCGGCTCGATGCCGATCGGGTCGTACACGCTTCCTGCATCGGGACGCGCGCCTCACCGCGGCCGATGTGAACACGCTGTGCGCGTGGACATCGGAGGCGCTCGCGCCGGTCGCGAGCCACGTCCGGTAGCGCTCGCCGAGGTCGCCCGACCTGAAGGTCGGGCCTACGTCGAACCTCGTCGTCCCCACCCTTGCCGTAGGCCCGACCTAAGGGCGGGCGTGGGCCATGTGAGCGCCGAACGCCGAGCGCCGACCGGTGTACGCTGTCCCCATGGACACTCCGGCTCGCGCGACGCTCAACGTAGGGACCCCGCCTTCCGCTCCGTATAGTCACGTCGTGTCGGCTCGCGGGCTGATCTATCTGTCCGGCGTGCTCGCCGATGGTCCAGGGCGGCAGATCCTGCACAAAGGGAACGTGGCGGGACAGACCCGGGTCGTGATCGAGCGCCTGCGCGAGCGGCTCGAGGCGGCGGGGTCATCGCTGGCGCAGGTCGTCTCGGTGATGGTGTACCTGAAGTCCGCCGCGGACTTCGCCACGATGAACGAGGCGTTCCGCGCCTACTGGCCGTCCGACCCGCCGACCCGCACGACTGTGATCGCCAACCTCGTTCTCCCCGACGCGCTCGTGGAGATGACGATGGTGGCGGTGCCGAACGGCGGCGAGCGCCAGGTGATCCACCCGTCCGGATGGCAGCGATCGCCGAGCCCGTACAGCTACGCGATTCAGGCTGCGGACGTCGTGTTTCTGTCCGGGTTGATTGCCCGCAACGGCAAGGACAACAGCGTCGTGGCCGGCGATATCACGACCCAGACACGGGCCGTGCTGGACAACGCCGCCGAGATCCTGGCCGCGGCGGGGCGCTCGTTGTCAGATGTCGTGAGCGCGCGAGTCTACCTGCCCGACGCGTCGACGTTCGAGCCGATGAACACCGAGTACCGGCGCTCGTTCAGCTCGGCGCCTCCCGTGCGGGCAACGGTCCGGGCCGGTCTGGCCTCCGCGCCGTACCTCGTCGAGATGACGTTCATTGCGTCGGCCGGGCCGCGCACGATCGTCGACCCAGGCGGAGCGCCAAACCCGAACCTCAGCACCGCAATCGTCAGCGGTGGGCGCGTGTATCTTTCCGGCATGCTCGGCAACCGGACGGACACGGCGGGTGAGGTCGGCAAACAGACAACGGAGACGCTGGCGCGGATCGATCGGGCGTTGCAGACCGCCGGCTGCACCCGCTCCGACATCGTCGACAGCCTGGTCTATTTGACTGACGTCGCCGCTTTCCCGGAGATGAACGACGCCTATCGCGCGTACTTCGGAGCTTCGGCGCTGCCCGCACGCGCCACCGTCGAATCCGGCCTGTTCGCGTCTGACGGCCTGGTCGAGATCATGATGACGGCGGTCCAGCCGTGAAGACTGCCGCGCGCCATGGATCGCCGGACGCCGATCCGGATTGGCATCTCGGCGTGCCTCCTCGGCGACGAGGTCCGGTTCGACGGTGGCCACAAGCGCGATCGCTTTCTGACCGACACGCTGGGTCCGTTCGTCGAATGGGTGAAGGTGTGCCCCGAGGTCGAAATGGGCTTGGGCACACCGCGCGAGACGCTGCGGCTCGTCGCTGACAACGGGATGATCCGGCTGATCACGACGCGGACTCATATCGATCACACCGCCGGCATGAATGCGTGGGCCGCCGAGCGCGTCGAGGAACTGGGCGACGAGCAGCTGTCAGGCTACGTCCTCAAGAAGGATTCGCCGAGCTGCGGGATGGCGCGGGTCAAGGTCTACGGTTTGGCGATGCCGGAGCGCTCCGGGCGCGGGCTGTTCGCCGCGGCGCTGATGGAGCGTTTCCCGAACCTTCCGGTCGAAGAGGAAGGTCGCCTGTCCGACCCGCGCCTGCGCGAGAACTTCATCGAGCGGGTCTTCGCCTATCGGCGGCTGCGCGACGTGTTCGCCGGCACCTGGACCACGGCGGACCTCATTCGCTTCCATACCGCGCACAAGATGTCGCTGCTCTCGCACTCCACCACCGCTTACCAGGCGCTGGGCCGGCTGGTGGCGGGGGCGCGAGGTCAGAAACCGGCCGCGCTGCGCGACGCCTACGAGTCGCTGTTCATGTCGACGATGGCCAAGATCGCCACGCCGGCGCGCCACACGAACGTCCTCCAGCACATGGCCGGGCACTTGAAGCGGTTGATCGACGCCGACTCCAAGCGCGAGCTGCAGGGCGCCATCGACGAGTACCGGCGCGAGCTCGTCCCTCTGGTGGTACCGCTCACGCTCTTACGCCATTACGTGCGGCTGCACAACGTGGCGTATCTCGCGGGTCAGACCTACCTCGAAGCGCACCCGCGCGAGCTGATGCTGCGGAATCACGTTTAGGCTTGCCGGGCAACAAGCGTCACGCCAAGGCGCGCGCGGCGAGCAGCAGGAACAGCATGGCGTTGGCGACGTGGCCGGTCCAGCAAATCCGGCACTGGTGTCCGTTGACAATCAGGCTGTAGCCGAGAAACGCGCTCATCGCGACGGCCGGAATCGTCATCGCCCAGAGCAGGAGAGGCGGCCATCCGGTCAGCAGTCCGAACGCCAGGACGGCGTAGAGCCCGAGTCCGAGACCGGCATTCGGAACGCCCAGCAATGCCGAGCGCGGGTTGCGGAACAGCACCGCGCAGCCGCCCCCTTCGAGCTGGCAGATCTCCGGCCCGGTCATCCATGCCGGCAGGTCGAGGTAGTGGCCGTAGAACGCCGCGGCAGCAGCCGCGACGCCGCCCGCCAACGCGATCCAAATCACGAGCGACACAATCATCAGCTTCCAGCTTCCAGCTTCCCGCTTCCCGCTTCCCGCTTCCCGCGTCGTTCGGACTCACGCGTTATCAGCGAAGTCCAGGCAACAGCCCAGGCGAACCTGGAACGTTGAACCACCCAACCGCCGAACGCCGAACGCCGAACGCCGAGCGCCTAAACGTCAGCCCTCGCCGCCTGACACTTCGGGCACCAGTATGTGAGTCGTGCGTCGCGTCCCTGTGCCGTGACCTGGATCGGCGAGGCACAGCGGCGGCATGGTTGCCGGGCGCGGCCGTAGACCGCGAGCCGTTCGGAGGGATCGTCGCGTCTCGTCGTGCGGCGATAGCCGGTGTAGGTGGTCATCGGCGCGAGGCCGGTGCTGACGTTAGCCAGGAGGAACCGGTGCGCGGTGTCGATCAGGCACCTGAGATCCGCGTCGCAGACGTGTGCGACCAGCGTGAACGGGTTGACTCTGCACGCGTACAGCACTTCAGATTTGTAGACGTTGCCGACCCCCGCCATGATGCGCTGATTGAGGAGGGCATCGCCGATCTCCATCTCGGGCCGCTCTCGCGCCCGGGCGAACGCGGCCAAGGCATCGAAGCGCTCGCCCAGAAGGTCGGGCCCGAGCGCCCGCATCTCGCGGTGCCGCTGCAGCTCACGAGATGTCAGGAACTCCGCGACGGGAATGCTGAAGCCGACGGCTTCGAAATCGGCGGTCGCGACCAGCACCCGCATCGCGATGCGGGGCTTCTGCCACGGCTCGCCCGGCCGGTAGATGTGCCAGCTCCCGTTCATCTTCATGTGCGTGCGCAGGACGAGGTCGCCGGAAAACTGCATCAGCAGGTGCTTGCCGACCGACCGCACCTCTTCGACGATGCGGCCGGTGAGAGGGTGATCGTCGTGGACGCGGGTCAGCGCCGGCAGGACCGACTCGAAGCGGACGACGGGCTTGCCGCTGAGCGCACGATGGAGCGTGCGCGCGGCTCTGAATATGGTGTCGCCTTCAGGCATGGCGCCGGATCTGGAAGCCCATCGCCGAGGGGCTGAAGCCGGCATCGAGCAGGAACTCGGCGAGCGGGTGCTCCGACGCGGGCACCCCGTTGATGTCGCCGATCAGGATCGGCAGCGGGCTGTCGTCAGGCCGGGTGAGTCCGGCCAGCCGGGCGGCCAGCGCCCGTGCCACTGCCGATCGCGTCGGCTCGTTCTCCGGAAGGTAGACGCTCAGCTGCCGCGCCCCTCGACTGATGTACGCCGCCAGGCTCCCGTTCACGATTACCACGAGCGAGCCGACCGTGCGGGTCGGACCGCGCCCGCCGGCCTCGCCATCACCGGCTAGTGCCGGCCACTTCAGGATCGTCCCGTAGGGATTCGCGGGATCGGTGGCCGCCAGCACCACGACTTCGGGATCGTCGGGCATCACCGCCAGCGCCCGCAGCAGGTCGAGCGCCGCCGGCAGCGCGAACTGGGTCGCGCCGACGCCGCCGACGAAGTAGCCGCGCCGCACGCGTCCCGCATCCTCGAGCGCCTTGAGGACGTCGTAGACCGCGCCGAACCCGCCGCTGATGCTTTCGGCGGCAGCGACTTCGCGGGTCATCACGCCGTAGCGCGCCAGCAGCTGCTGCGCAGTGGCCGTGGACCATTCGGTCGTTGTCGCGGCCTCGCCGGTGCGATCGCTGACCAGCGACCAGCGCCCCGCGGCTGACGGCGGGGCCAGACGGCGGCTGCGGAAGGCCCGTCCGGTCGACCCTGGCTTACGGGCGCGGCGATCGTTGGGTCTCGTGAACGCGCGGAGCGCGTGGAAGGTGTCGTTGGTGACCGCACCGCGCCACACGAGCATCCACAGCGCGTCGATCGTGTCGCCGGGGTATCCGCCACCCGCCGCTTCATGCAGTGCCGCGAAGAACGAGGCTCCCTGATCGCCGAGGTGTTTGAGGATAGCGGCTTCACGCGGCGCGAGCTCCGTCAGCACCGGCGGTCGCCGGAGCCGGCCCAGGTTGTCGGACAGATAGAGCGCGAGGCGGCCGTCATGCTCACCGAGCGGCTCGACTCCGCACCACACGACTTCGCCCGCCGCGGTCAGCGCGTCGAGGTCGGCCGGGTTGTAGCGCTCGATCCGCGCCGCCAGGATCTCGCGTTCGAAGATCGAGGCCGCCATCGGCGCACCCTGCAGGTTGTCGATCGTGTCGAGCAGCGCGTCGAGCCCGGAGCGGCGGCGAACGACTCCTTGCCAACTTGTGAGCAGCCGGGTGAGGACCGGCGGATCGACCGGCTCGATCTGCTTGCGCAGCTTGGCCAGCGAGCGCCGCCGGATCGACTGGAGGACATCCGGATCGCACCACTCGCGGCCCGAGCCGCCCGGACGGAACTCGCCCTCGAGCAGCCTTCCCGCGGCAGCAAGCTCCTTCAGCAGCGCTTCCGCCGTCGCGCGCCCGATGCCGTAGCGCTCGGCGAACTCGAGCGACGTGAACGGCCCACGCGTACGTGCATAACGGCGCGCCAGATCGTGAGCGGCGTGGGGCGTCGGTTCGAGCAGCGACTCCGGCAGTCCGGACGGCAGCGGTACACCAAGAACGTCCCGGTACCGCCCGGCATACTCGACCGGCACGAACCGGGCGGTGGAGGAGATGTTCACGACAATCGCGCGCCGTGCCTTGACCAGCGCCGCCAGCGCCTCGGGTGCGTCGACCAGGCTGCGGGCCGCGACCTCGTCGCTCGTCAGGTCGCCCAGGCGCAGCAGCAGATCGTGGACGCCGTCCACTGTCTTCGCGCGCTGCGTGTCGCCAAGTTGCTGCAGCTGGTGCTCGACTTCGGCGATCGCGTCGGCGTCGAGCAGTTCCCGCAGCTCCGCTTCGCCGAGCAGCTCGCGGAGCTGGGCCTGATCGATCGACAGGGCCTGGGCGCGCCGTTCCGCCAGTGGGGCATCGCCGTTGTAGATGTAGTTCGCGACGTAGCCGAAGAGGAGCGCCGACGCAAAGGGGGACGCCACGGTCGAATCGACGGTGACCGGTTTGATCTCGCGACGTTCGACCCGCCGCAACGTCTCGACGAGCGCCGGCATGTCGAACACGTCGCGCAGGCACTCGCGATAGGCCTCGAGCAACATCGGGAACGAGCCGAACTGCGAGGCCACGGCCAGCAGATCGGCGGCGCGCTTGCGCTGCTGCCACAGCGGACTGCGACCGCCCGGACGACGGCGGGGCAGCAGCAGAGCACGCGCAGCCGCTTCGCGGAATTTAGCGGCGAAGAGTGCGGTGCCTCCCAGCTGGCGGAGGACCAGCGCCTCGGCTTCGTCCGCGGCCGGCATCATCAGCGCCGGGTCGGGCGGCGCATCCGTCTCGGGAAACCGCACCACGAACCCGTCGTCCGTCCACATGGTCTCGACGTCGACGCCGGTCTCCGCGCGAGCGCGCTCGACGACGGCCATCGCCCACGGGGCGTGGATTCGCCCGCCGAACGGGGTCAGGACGCAGATCCGCCAGTCGCCGAGCTCGTCGCGGCAGCGCTCGACGAGAATCGTGCGATCGTCGGGGACGACGCCGGCCGCGGCGGCCTGATCGGCAAGGTAGCGGACCAGGTTTTCCGCCGCCTGCTGATTCAGATCGTGATGCTGCATCAGCCGCTCGACCGCGGCGGGCGCCGGCAGGTTGCGCAGGCGCCGGACCATCTCACCGATGTGCCGACCGAGCTCCAGGGGCCGGCCGGCCGAGTCCGCGCGCCAGAACGGCATCTTTCCCGGCTCGCCCGGTGCGGGCGACACCAGCACGCGATCGTGGGTAATTTCCTCGATGCGCCAACTCGAGGCGCCCAGCAGGAACGTTTCGCCGACCCGGCTTTCGAACACCATCTCTTCGTCGAGCTCGCCGACCCGTGCGGCCGGTCCGCGCTCGCCAATCAGGAACACGCCGTAGAGCCCGCGATCCGGAATCGTGCCGCCGTTGATCACCGCAACCCGCTTGGCGCCCTCGCGCGCGACCAGGGTGCCGGCCAGCCGATCCCACGTCAGGCGCGGCCGGAGATCCGCGAAGTCGTCCGACGGGTAGCGTCCCGACAGCATGTCGAGGATGCCTTCGTACGCGCCCCGACCGAGCTCCGCAAACGGAGCGGCCTGCCGCAGCGCGATGTAGAGCTCCTCGACCGGCCACGGGTCCATCGAGACCATCGCGACGATCTGCTGGGCGAGCACGTCGAGCGGGTTGCGCGGATAGCGGGTCGACTCGATGCGCGCCTCGTGCATCGCGCGCGTCACGGCGGCGCAGGCGACGAGGTCGCCGCGGAACTTCGGGACAATCACGCCGCGGCTGGCCGCGCCGATCGTGTGGCCCGCCCGGCCGATTCGCTGCATCCCGCTCGCGACGGACGGGGGCGCCTCGATCTGGATCACGAGGTCGATCGCCCCCATGTCGATGCCGAGCTCCAGCGAGGAGGTCGCCACCAGCCCGCGGATCTGGCCGGCCTTCAGCTTGTCCTCGACCTCGATCCGCTGATGCCTGGCCAGCGAGCCATGGTGCGAGCGCACGAGCACTTCGCCGGCCAGTTCGTTCAGCGACGAGGCCAGGCGCTCGGCGATGCGCCGGCTGTTCACGAAGATCAGCACCGACGTGTGCGCCAGCACCAGCTCGAGGAGCCGTGGATGGATCGCGCTCCAGATCGAGGTGCGCACCGGCCCCTTGGAGGCCGCGCCGCTCGGGATCTCCTCTATCTGGCCGATCTTGGACATGTCCTCGACCGGGACCTCGATGGTGAGGTCGAGGCGCTTCTTCTCGGAGGTGTCGACGATCGTGACCGGCCGGAACTCCGGCGCCGCCGCGTGGACCGCGAACTCCTCATGGATCGCGTCGTCCGGCGCCGCCCCGTCGCCGGCGACGGGTCTGGTCTGACGCTTCGCCTTTCTGACCGGCGCGACCGGCGCAGCGGGGAGCGTCCCGCCGAGATAGCGCGCGACCTCGTCGAGCGGCCGCTGGGTCGCGGACAGGCCAATGCGCTGCATCGGGGGCGCGCCGGCGTCTCGCAGCCGCTCGACCCGCTCGAGGGACAAGGCCAGGTGAGCGCCGCGCTTGGTCGGCACCAGCGCGTGGATTTCGTCGATGATGATCGTGTCGAGGGAACGCAGAACCTCGCGCGCGTTGGACGTCAGAAGCAGGTAGAGCGATTCGGGCGTGGTGATCAGGATGTCCGACGGTTCGCGTTGGAAGCGCGCTCGTTCTACCGCCGGCGTGTCGCCGGTGCGGATCGCGATCGCCGGCACGTGGTGCGCATCGCCGCGTGCCACTGCGCGGTTGGCGATGCCCGCGAGCGGCGCCCGCAGGTTGCGCTCGATGTCGACGGCCAGCGCTTTCAGCGGCGAGACGTAGAGCACACGGCAGCGCCGGGCCGGCGCTGGTGGTGCATCGAACATCAGCCGGTTGATGCACCACAGGAACGCCGTCAACGTCTTGCCGCTGCCGGTCGGCGCCAGGATCAGCGTGGACTCGCCGCGCGCGATCGCCGGCCACCCCTGGCGCTGCGGGGGGGTCGCCTTCTCGAACGAGTCCCTGAACCAGTCGGCGACGGCCGGATGGAACAGCTCGAACGAATCGGTGCGGGATGCCACTCGTCCATTTTATGAGCACGGGCGGAGCGGATCAGATGTGCCGTCGTTCGTACTCAACCGTAATCGCACGCGAAAGCCATTGCCGGCCCAGCGGGAATCAGGCAGAATGATGAGATATCCGTGTTCCACCAGCCAGCGCTCGTACACACCGACGTGGTACGGGCCCGCGCGTTCGAGCAGCGACGGCCTTCCGGTCGAGTGGACCGCGCCAGGCCATCTGCTCGTGCGTGCTCCTTAGCGAACTGAGAGCCAGACGTGTCTATGGGTGATTCCGGAGAGGGCCTGGTCGACGCCGAAGCGCGCATCCAGGAACAGATCGACGAGCGTGAAGCCGAGCGCCGGCGCCGCAGCAGCGGTGGGCCGAAGGTCGATCCCGAGCGGGTCCGTCAGCTCGAATCGCTGCGGCTCGCGCGTGCCGAACTGGCGCGCCAGTCGGAGACGACGACGCACCCGGTGCGACAGCAGCAGATCGCGGCGGCCATCGCCGAGATCGACAAGCGCCTCGCCACGAAGTAAGCAGCGGACCGCCGCGTAGAGCTGGTAGCAGCCCGTGGTGCAAGTCCCGCTGCATTCGCCGAGTGCTGCATCCCGTCCGGCGGCGTTGCGGCTCGTTCAAATACAGCCGGTATTCTCACTCGCCGCGCCTTGCCGGCCGGGCGCACCACTCGTCTCGGTGCGACGCGGGACTTGCACCACGGGCGGCTAGGCCTGCCCCAGCGCCGAGCCGACGAGATAGGCGAAAGCCTGCGCGGACGCCGGCCGGCGGTCCGGATCCGGCTCCAGCGCGGAGCGAACCGCCCGTTCCACTTCCGGCGTCGCCGTCCCCGGCGGCATCGACGGAACGCCCCGGGCGTGCGCGAGCACGATCTCGGTCAATGAGCCGCGGCCGAACGGCAGCGCGCCCGAGAGCATCTCGTAGGCGATGACTCCGAGACTGAACACGTCCGTCCGGGCGTCGGTCGGCCCGACGTTGAACTGCTCGGGGGCCATGTAGGCCGGCGTCCCCACGATCAATCCCGGCGCGGTCATGAGGGTCGGCGCCCCGGCGCTGCCGCTCATCGTCTCGTGACTCTCGCTGGTGACGACCTTCGCGACGCCGAAGTCCAGCACCTTTGCCTCGCCCGTCCCGTTTGGCAGCAGGATGTTCTCCGGCTTCAGATCACGGTGCAGCACGCCTTGACGGTGCGCGGTCTCGATGGCGCTGCACACCGATTCGAGGATCCGCATGGCCCGGGCGGGCTCGATTCGCCCCTCCCGCTGCAGCACCGTCCGCAGATCTTCGCCGTGCACGAGTTCCATCACGATGAACGCGCCGCCGTCGGCGAACGTCCCGTAGTCGTAGATCGCGACAATGGACGGGTGGTGCAGCCGCGCGATGATCTGCGCCTCGCGCCGGAAGCGGAGGCGCGCCTCGGGATCGGCGAGCAGCTCGGCGCGCACAACCTTCAGCGCGACGAGACGATCGAGGCGCATGTCCCGCGCCCGATAGACCGCACCCATCCCGCCCCGGCCGAGCAGCTGCTCTATCCGGTACTTGTTGTCCACGGTCCGTGTGACGCCGGCCACCGGGTTCAGCGGCGTTCCGTCGAGAGGGCAGCTGGCCGTCGTCACGTCCTCGCAACGGCCGCAGTGCGGGCACTCCATCATCGGCGTCCCCACCGCGACCGCGAGCTGCGTCGTCTGCTTCTCGAGGTCGGCCGGCGTGACGCGGCGGCGCAGACGCGCGACGTCGAACCCAAGCGCCATCTGCGCCGCGATGCTGCCGAGGAGCGTGCAGTCCTCGTCGGTGTAGGCCTCTTCGGAGCGCCGCTCCCCGAGCACGATGACCGCCGCCAACGAAGTGTCCCGCGCGACAACCGGAACGAGCAGCGCCGCGCCCGTGCAGTGCAGCCATTCCTGTTCGTCGGGCGGCAGCCGCCGGACCGGTGAGCGTGGATCGGTGAGCGTCACATCGAGCGGCTCGTTCGACCACCGCAGCATTCCGCCCAACCCGCCGTCGAGCGGCAGCGAGTCGGCGCTCCCGTGCAGCACCGTTACCGGCACCAGCTGACCCGGCTCGAGGCCGCCGACCAGGATTGCCAGCATCATCGGGTGCAGCGCTTCGTCTATCTGGCCGACGACCATTGCCGCCAGGTCCGCCGGATCGGTCTCGAATCGCACCCGGCTGGCCAGCGAGACGAGGATCTTGCGCGCGTCGTACTCTTCGCGGAAAAAGTGCAGATCCAGCCATTGACGCGCACGAACGCGGTAGCGAAGCGCCGCGACGAGCACGGCGATGAGGCCGGCGTACAGCGCCGCGCTGCTCATCGCGATCTCGCCCAGCGTGCGGCTTCGATCGCGGACCAGCGAAATCACCAGCGCGAGTGCCGGCAGCACCGCGAGAATCGTCAGGGTCTTGCGGGCGAGCGCGTACTGCAGGCTGCGGCGCAGGACTACTCGCGGACCGAGCACGCGAGAGACGCCGACCGCGTAGACCAGCCCGAACGCCGGCAACAGCACGAGCCCCTGGAGGAGGACGTAGATCGGTCCAGGCACGCGCGGCGCGGACGCGCCGGCCAGCATCGCGACGATCGGCACACCGTCCTTGATCGCGTAGGCGATCACGCCGGGCACTCCGGTGTAGACGGCCATGCGGATGCGGCGGCGCTGGCTGGCGTCGTGATTGAAGCGGTAGCGATACACGCCCTCCGCGATCACCGCGAGGTTGACGCCGAGCGCGGCGGCAAACGAGGCGGCATAGATCGACGGATGCGTCGCGTCCCAGATCGCGCCGTTACGGGCGGCATCGATGCCGGCGAGGTAGAGTCCGGTCATGAGGCTCGGAGCGAGCATCGGTCCCGCGGCTGCGAACGGCACCGCCTGCAGCCACGGACGGCGGACGATCAACGGAGACCGGGACGGGAAGTGCAGGATGGCGAGCGCGATGGTCGGGAACGCCAGGGGACTGGCGATCCACGCGAACACCGTGAGCACATGCCCGAGCGGCAAGCTGCCTTCGGCCCCGAGGAGCGGCCCGCCGCCGGCCACGGCGCTGAGAGCGAAGGCGGCGGCACAGAGTCCCGCTGCTCGATCGTCGCTCCGCAGGAGGAGCAGCACCAGGGCTCCACCGAGAAAGACGACGAGTTGTACAACCATGCCGAGGTGGAGGCGCACCCAGCCACCCATCACACCTGAGGCGACGCGGGGTCGCTCGAGCGTGACGCTCCGGAGCTGCCCGCCATCGCGCACGGTCCACGTGACCGGACCGCTGACGCCGGACCAGTAGCGGCTCCGCCACGTGTCGATCGCGGCGGCTGCGTCTCCGAGCGCGGCCGGTCGCAGATCGACGACAGTGCCAGCAGCGGCGATCTGCTCCAGTGCCGATCCGGGGGTAAGACCTTGGAAGGCCGCGGGTGTGCCAGGAGCGACCTCCCCGATCGCCACGGCGCGGCCGGCCTGCTGACGAATGTCGGGCGGACGGGCAATCAGCGGCCAGCGCGACGCGGGATCGGCGGTGACCAGTGCGCCTGTTCCCGCGGGCCAGAGGTACGGTCGGACCAGTGCGATGTCGATGAGGCCGTACACGACGGAGAGGAGGAGGATGACGATGACGGCCCAGGCGTGGGCCGGCAGTCGCTCGAGCCGGATGCGCGCGGGATCCCGCGGGTCGGCCATGTTGGGGTGAGGCCTATTCTAGTCTCACCCCCCGGACGCTATGCGGCGGTGCTAGCCCTCGATCGGCACGCCGGCTTCGGTGCGGGCGCCGGCAGAGGCGAGCAGCGCGCGAATCTCCGGCGCGTCCAGCGATTCCTGCGCGAGGAGCTCCTCGGCGAGGACGCGCGTCGCCTCGCGGTTCGCGACGATCACTTCACGCGCACGCTCGTAGCCGTGGAGCACCACCTTCCGGATGGCGTCGTCCACCCGTTGCGCGGTCGCTTCGCTGACGGCGTGCGGCCGGTCGGCTTCGTAGCTGTTTCCCGGCTTGCGGAAGGCGAGCGGACCGAGATCCGACATGCCCCACTCGCAGACCATGTGCTGAGCGATGTCGGTGGCGCGCTCGATGTCGTTCGAGGCGCCGCTGGTCATGTGATTCATGAACAGCTCTTCGGCGACCCGGCCACCCATCAGGACCGCGACCTGTGTTTCGAGATAACCCTTGGTGTACGTGTGCCGGTCCGCCTCGGGCAGCTGCATCGTCACGCCCATGGCGCGGCCGCGCGGGATGATCGTGACCTTGTGCAGCGGATCCGCGCCGGGCAGGAGAGCCGCGATGATCGCGTGACCGGCTTCGTGATAGGCGCAGTTGACGCGATCGAGCTCGCTCAGCGCGATCGACCGGCGCTCGACGCCCATCAGCACCTTGTCGCGCGCTTCCTGCAGGTCGTGATCGACGACCACCGAACGCCCGGCGCGCCCGGCGAAGAGCGCCGCCTCGTTCACCAGATTGGCGAGGTCGGCGCCCGAGAACCCAGGCGTTCCGCGGGCGATCGACCGGAGGTCGACCTTCTCGTCGACCACGATCTTGCGGGTGTGGACGCGAAGGATGGCCTCGCGCCCCTTGAGATCCGGGTTGCCGACGGTGACCTGACGATCGAAGCGTCCCGGCCGCAGCAGCGCAGGGTCGAGGATGTCCTGCCGATTCGTCGCCGCGATGACGACGATGCCGCGATGACCTTCGAAGCCGTCCATTTCGACCAGGAGCTGATTCAGCGTCTGCTCGCGCTCTTCATGACTCAGGGAGTTGCCGCCGCGAGCCCGGCCGACGGCATCCAGCTCGTCGATGAAGATAATGCATGCGGGATGGCGCCGGGCGTCACGGAACAGGCGACGGACGCGGGCGGCGCCGACACCGGCATACATTTCGACGAAGTCGGATCCGCTGGCGAACAGGAACGGGACGCCCGCTTCGCCGGCAATCGAGCGGGCGAGGAGCGTCTTGCCCGTGCCTGGCGGGCCGACGAGCAGCACGCCGCGCGGAATCCGGCCGCCGAGCGCCGAGTAGCGGCCCGGCTCGCGCAGGAAATCGGCGATCTCCTTGACCTCGTCCTTGGCCTCGTCGACTCCGGCGACGTCCTGAAATGTGATCACATTGCCGCCCCGATCGGCCACGCGCGCCCTCGCCGACATCGACGGGATGCGGCCAGCGGTGGTGCGGTACACCGTGAAGCCGAGCAGCGCAAGGAACGCCGCCGCAGTGCCCAGTGCCGTCCAGCTCAGCGCGCTCGGGTCAGCCGGCGGCAGCACATCGACTCGGACGCCGCGCTTGACCAGATCGGTGACGAAGGTCGAGTTCGCGCCGAGGAAGTCGCGCGGTGCGAAGGTCTGCAGGACGCGGCCATCCTTCAGCAGCACGCCAATCGACGGGTCGCCGAAACGCACCTGCGTGACGTTGTCTGATTCCACCTGACCGAGGAAATCGGAGAAGGCCAGAGTCGGGGTGGCCGGCGCCCGACGGACCAGGTAGAACGTCGTCCCAGCGGCAATGATCAGGAGACAGGTGAGGATGGGACCGAGGAAACGAGGCCAGCGGAAGCGTGGTAATGCCACAAGGTGTCCGTGTTCGTAATGGCCGCGCAGACCGGTCCGGGAGTCGCACAGCGCGGCTGCGTGCGCGAAATCCGCCCGGACAACTGGGCGGCGGTCTAGATAGAGTTTGAGAAGAACATTCCGCTGGGGAAGGGAATGTCTTCACAGTATATAACGCTTCTGTATTCCTGGTAAATGACGAATTTCTCGCCGACAACGCCGATCGCCCCGGTTCAGGCGCCGTCTGCCTGGTCCCGCACCCTGGCGTGGCTGGTCCACGCGTATACGGCGAGCGGTGCGCTGGCGGCGTTCTTCGGGACCCTCGCGGCCGTGAACGGGCGTTACCGCGACAGCTTCCTGTTGATGATTGCGGCCACGCTGGTCGACGCCTCCGACGGCGTGCTCGCGCGGTATGGCCGCGTCAAAGAGGTCCTGCCAGGTTTCGACGGCGCGCGCCTCGATGACATCGTCGACTACCTGACCTTCGTGTTCCTGCCGGCGTTGCTGCTGTACTGCGCCGGCGACCTTCCGGCGGGATGGGGCGGGCTCGTGGCATCCGTCGTGCTGTTGAGCAGTGCGTACGGCTTCGGATCGACGGATGCGAAAACCAGCGACCACTTTTTCACCGGCTTCCCGTCCTACTGGAACATCGTCGCGCTCTACCTGCATGTCGCGCGGCTGGCGCCCTGGATCAACGCGATGATCCTGCTGGCCTTGAGCGTGCTGGTCTTCGTGCGAATCGGCTACGTGTATCCCTCGCGCACGCCGGTGCTCCGCACGTTCACGGTGCTGGCGGGTCTGGCGTGGGGCACGCTGCTGGTGTTGATCGTCCTGGCGCTCCCTGAGCGACGGACCGGCTGGCTCGCCGTCTCGCTGCTGTATCCCGTGTACTACCTCGTCCTCTCCCTGGCGCTGCAGCGGAGCCGGCCTGCCGTTCCGGCACGAGCGTGACAGCGTACTGGCCGCGACGGCTGCGTGATCGCCTGGCGGCGATCGTCTTCGTCCTGCTCACCATCGCGAGCGCCGTGGTAGTCACCTGGTCGATGCGGCAGGGCTACGCGATCCATCGGCTCACGCGAGGCGTCGGTGACACCTGGTTCCTCGCCGCCAACGGGCGGCGCTGGTTCCGGATGGACGAGCGGCGGCAGGACGTCGCGCTGCGCGACATTCCGGCCGATCTCCAGCACGCCTTCGTCGCGGTTGAGGATCATCGCTTCTACCATCATCCGGGGGTCGATCCGATCGCGCTCGGCCGGGCGATCTTCCGAAACGCGACCGACCCGGGCTCGCTCGAAGGCGGCTCGACCCTGACGCAGCAGCTCGCCCGCACGCTGTTCCTGTCCAATCGCAAGACCTACGCCCGCAAGCTGCACGAGGCCGTGCTGGCGCTCATGATCGATGCCCAGCTGTCGAAGGACCAGATCCTCGAGCTGTATCTCAATCGGATTTACCTGAGCGCGGGCGTATACGGCGTCGAGACGATGTCGCGCCATCTGTTCGGGAAACCGGCGAAGCAGCTGACCCTGGCCGAGTCCGCGCTGATTGCGGGCCTGGCCCGGGCCCCGGCGGCCCTGTCGCCATGGAATCATCTCGAGGATGCAGTCGCGCGGAGTCACGTGGTGCTGGCGAGGATGCGCGACGAAGGGTTCATCACTCCGGCGCAGGAGCAGGCCGCCCGCCGCGCGAGGATCCGCGTCCAGCCGTATCCTGGCGCGGTCGAGTCTGAGGCCGGCTACGCGAAGGACTATCTCCGTCAGTTGTTCCGCGACTCCTTCGGCGGCGACCATCCGCCCGACTGGGACGTGCAGACCACATTCGTGCCCGAGCTCCAGGACATGGCGGAGCGCGCGGTATCCGACGGCCTGCGGCGCTTCGGTGACCCCGAGCTGCAAGCGGCGCTGGTCGCGATCGATCCCGAGACTGGAGACGTGCTGGCGATGGTCGGCGGCCGCGACTTCAAGCTGTCGCAGTTCAACCGCGCGAGCCGCAGCCGGCGTCAGCCTGGATCCGCATTCAAGCCGCTCCTCTATGCGACGGCTCTCGAGCACGGCTTCTCGCCGGTGTCGGTGCTCTCCGACCTTGGCCATGTCGCGCCGCAAGGCCCGGAGGAGTGGTCGCCGCGCAATGCGGAAGCCGACGCTCCCGACACGCTGACGCTGCGGGCCGCGCTGTTCGAGTCCGATAATCGCGCCGCCACGGTCCTTCAGCAGCGCGTCGGCACGCGCGCGGTCCTCAGCCTCGCGAATCACGTCGGCCTGCGCGACATGCCCGATGTGCCATCGTTATCGCTCGGGACCGGGCTGGTGACACCACTCGATCTCACCGCCGCGTTCACGATGTTCCCGTCCGCCGGCCTGGTGGCGCAGCCCCGGGGCATCGTCCGGGTCATCGACGCAGACGGCAGTACGGCGCTCGACAATCCGCCGCGGACCGAGCGGGTCATCTCCGAAGAGACGGCGTTTCAGATGGTCTCGATGCTGAGCGATGTCGTCGACCGCGGAACCGGATCCGCGGCCCGCGCCCAGGGCGTGCGCTTCGCCGTCGGCGGCAAGACCGGCACCACCAACGAGTTCAAGGACGCTTGGTTCGTCGGCTTCTCCTCATCCGTGGTGGTCGGCGTGTGGGTGGGGTTCGACCAGCCGAAAACGATCGGCCGGGAGGCCTTCGGCTCGCGCTACGCGCTGCCGATCTGGAGCGACTTCATGCGCCGCGCCTCACGCCTGCGGGTGCCGCAGGCGTTCGAACCACCGGAGACGCTGCGCGACGAGCCGCTCTGCCGCATCTCGTATCTGAAGCCGGTCGAAGGATGCCCGGTATATACCGAGTACTTCAAGAAGGGAGATGCGATCCCGTCGCGGCTCTGCCCGGTTCACCAGGGCACCGTAAAGCAGCGCGTCCAGCGCGCCGTCGAAGGCTTCTTCTCGGGCATGGCGAAGCGCGTGCTGCGCGGAATCTTCAAGTGATGCGCCGCCCGGCATCGCCCTTGCGGAACTTGGACCCAGCCGGTCGTCGCTGAGCACGCCGGTAGCTCCCGTGGAGGTGGTTTGTGAAAATTCTGGCGATCCTGCTGATCGTGTTCGGGGTCGTGGCGCTCGCGTATGGCGGCATCAGCTACACGCGGAAGGAGAAGGTCCTCGACATCGGTCCGATCGAGGCGACGGCCACCCGTCACGAGACCATTCCACTGCCCCCGATCGTCGGCGGCCTGGCGCTGGCCGGCGGCGTCGCGATGCTGGTGATGGGTGGGCGCCAGCGCCGATAGAGCAGACGTCCGCCGATCGAGCAGCAGCGTTTGCGGCTGTCGAACGCCTGGTCAACCCGACGCGTCGAGCTGTGGTTGAATGGGACCGTGCTCTCGACCGGGCAGATCCTCGACGGCCGCTACGAAATCCTCGCTCCGCTCGCCGAAGGCGGGATGGGAGCGGTGTATCGGGCACGGCGGACGCTGCTCGGCGACGAGGTCGCGATCAAGATCATCCTCGGCGACGGCCTGTCGGGCATATCCGGAGCCCGCGAACGCTTCATGCGTGAGAGCCGGGCCTCGGCGCGGCTCCGCCATCCCAACATCGTCTCGATTTTCGACTTCAACATCGAGCCGGACGGCCATCCGTTCCTGGTCATGGAGCTGCTCAATGGACGCAGCCTCAAGGACGAACTGGCTGCGGCCGGACAGATGTCGATCGAGGACGTCCGCCGCATCATCCCGCCGCTCTGCAGCGCGCTCCAGTTGGCGCACAGCGTCGGCATCGTCCATCGCGACTTGAAGCCGGCCAACGTGGTGGCGCACGAGTTCACGCCGGGCGAACGGGTCTACAAGCTGGTCGACTTCGGGCTGGCGAACATCCGGGAAAGCACCGCGGACGCGCGCCTCACCGGGCCGCACGAGTTCATCGGGACCATTTACTACGCCGCGCCCGAGCAATTGTCCGCGGCAGTGGTGGACGCGCGCTCGGACGTCTACAGCATGGGCGCGATGGTCTTCGAGATGCTGACCGGGCGCGTTCCGTACCCTGGGAACGACCCGCTCACGGTTCTGAACGGCCATCTCAGCTCGCCGGTGCCGCGTCCGTCGACGCTCCGTCCCGAGCTGCCGGCCTGGCTGGATGTGACGGTCTGTCGGGCGCTGGCCAAGCATCCGGACGATCGCTGGACCGACATCGCCGAGTTCGGCCGCGCGTTGTGTGCCGCAGAAGGCGAGCGGCGGACCACGAGCATCCAGGTTTCACCCGCCGCATCAGGACTGCTCGCCACCTACGAGCTGGGCGAACGGATCGGCCCTGGACGCCTGGGCAGCGAGGTGTTCAAAGGCGTGCACCGCGCGATGGGCCATCCGGTGGCGATTCGGCTGTTGCGGCGCGGGGGCGATCGCAACTGGGAAGGGGCCCGGGCCCGGTTCCTGCGCGAGGCACAGTCACTCCAGATCGCGCATCCCTCGATCATCCAGGTACGGGATTACGGCGAAGAAGGCGGGCTCGTCTACCTCGTCACCGACTACATCGAAGGCTCGAGCCTGCGCGAGCTGATGCAGGCATCAGGACCCCTGCCATGGAACCGGCTGCAGCGCCTGGCGACGCAGCTGTTCGATGCGGCGCACATGCTCCACCGGCGCAAGGGCCTCCTCTGCGGCCTGAATCCCGACATCATCCGCATCGCGACCGACGATGAAGGCGAGCGGGTGATGATTTCGAGTGCGGGGGTGTGGCAGGCCGCGGATCTGTTGGCGACACTGCACGATCAGACGCTGCGCGGGATCGGGCTGGCCGACGCCGAGCTGCGCTACGTCGCACCGGAGCTGATGACCGGCCGGTCCGCCGACGTCCGCTCCGATGTCTTCACGATTGGCGTGCTTCTCTACGAGATGGCGACCGGCGCCCTGCCGTACGACGGCTCGTCGATGCCGGCGCTGCTGGGCACGATGCTGCGGGGTGAGCCGATCGATGCCCGGACGCTGCAGCCAAGCCTCCCGGAACCGGCTGCTGCCGCGGTGCGGCGGGCGCTGCGGCCGACTCCGGAGGATCGTTTCCCGACCGTCCGCGCGTTCGGCGCCGCCCTCAGTTCCGGGTCCTGACGATCGGATACGCGACCACCGATTCCCCGAGCGCCTCGTCGAGCAGATTCCAGTCCACCAGCCCGTCGTCAGAGCGCGGCTCGATCAGGTAGAACGCGAGCCGGGCCAGCGGCTGCTTCATGTCGATCCGCAGCGTACCCGCGGGCAGCTCGCGATCGCCGGGCCCCCACGTGCCGGTCAGGGTCCGTTCGGAGTGCTGTTCGAAGGGGCGGTCCGCCACCTTGTTGGTCTGGATGGTGAACTGCTCGATCTGAACGGTCAGCGCGGTCTTGAGCGGCGTCATGACGATGCCGTGCGCACGAAGATTGTCGATTGCCTTGGTGAGCTCGGCGGGAACGTAATAGGCAGCGGGCACGCGCTCGGTTTCGGTCGCCTTGAACGTCCCGTACTCGGCCATCGTCTCGGGCTTCACCACGTCCGAGCGGCGATACATCATTGCGCCCGAAATCGGGTTCCTCTCCTCGGTGACGTCACCGATCAGGATCTCGACTGCATCGGCTGACTTCTCCATCTCGGCACGCAGCCCCACCTTGGAGCCGACGACGCTGCGGCGATCTGCGTCGGCGGTCAGCTTCTTGATCGGCGCGGCGTGGGCCTTCGCATAGTTGAGGACTTCCTCGACGAAGCGGCTGGTGGCCAGGATGCGGTCCTGGAACGTGGCGTAAGCGTAGGCCTCGCTGAGGATCGCCACGCGGTTGCGGAGGCCGACGTAGCTGTTGTTGAAGCGCGGCCGATCGTCGAACGATCGCCACGCCCGCTCGGCATCGCGCGTCTCGAGGTTGCCGTAATAGTAGTAGTCCCAGTTGTACTTCGACTTGATCGTCCTGGTGACCGACGGCAGCCAGTCCTTGCGCAGCAGGTCGATGATCGACGGGTCGGTCGCCGGATTGAGCGGCGGCGCATAGGTCAGGTAGTAACCGTGCCGCGAGCCGTTGGTGGTGTGCAGGTCCATCGCGACCTGCGGGTCGTAGTCGGTCATGAGCTTGACGAACGAACGCGCTTCGGGCGAATCGAGCTTCATGTGATCACGATTCAGGTCGTAGCCCTGCGCGTTGGGCCGCTGGCCTTGACCTGCGACCGGACCGTTCTGGCGGCCGCGGTTGTTGGTCGCGAAGCGCTCGTTGCCGTCGGCGTTGTAGATCGGCGCCACGAGCAGCACCATCGACTGCAGCCAGTCCGCGTGTTTGCCTTCGGCCAGCTCACGGAGCAGGATCTGCGCCGATTCCTTGCCTTCGACTTCTCCCGCGTGGATGTTGGCCTGGATGTAGACCCGCAGCTTGCCGGTCTTCTTGACCGCCTCGGGCGTCGCGTCCGGCGCGCCGACCACCGCCAGCGGCAGCGCGCGCCCCTCGACCGTCTTCCCGAACGTCGTCAGATGCACGGTCTTCGGGGCCGCCTTCGCCACCGCATCGAGAAACGCCACCACGTCGTCGTAATGGCTGGTCTCGCGGAAGTCGGTGCGCTCGGCGCGGGTCTTCAAGTCGGCGAGCGGCTGCGCGCCCTGCGCCCGTGCACCGAGGTGCGCCGCGGGCGCGAGCGACAGCGCCCCGACGGCAGCGCAGGAGATGAGGACGTGCAGACGCATCACGGCTCCGGTCTCAGTCGGACCAAGGGACTGGGGATAGGGTTGGGGTACGGCGGGTCGGTGTTCGGAGGCTGCCGCGAACCTCGCCGAGAAGCCCAGTCGCTCAGTCCCTCGCCCTACTCCGGGTCCCGAGTCCCGGGTCCCGAGTCCGACAAGATTCCCCCAATCGTATTCCACTCCCGAGCGACGCCGGCGGGCGACGTCGCGGCCGCCTCGTCGTGCGGCTTGTAGAATCGGCAGATGTCCACCTTCTCGCGCGTGTGCGCGGTCGGGCTCACCGCCGTTCTGCTGGCGTGCGGCCGCACCGACGAGCGCGCGCCGCGATCCTCCGCTTCGTCCGGCACCACCGCGTCCGGCTCGCGTCCGTCGATCCTGCTCATCACGATGGACACGACGCGTGCCGACGCGATCGGTCCGGAAGCTCGAGGCGTGCAGACGCCGGCTTTCAACGCGATCGCCGCGCGCGGCCTGCGCTTCCGGCAGGCGTACGCGACGGTACCTGAGACGTTGCCCTCGCACACCTCGATGATGACGGGCTTGTACCCGGCCGGTCACGGCATCCATGAGAACGCGCGGGTGCTTTCCGCCACGACGCCCGTTGCGGCCGAGCAGCTGCAGAAGGCCGGGTATCACACGGCCGCGTTCGTCTCGTCTTTCACTCTGGCCCGCAGGTTCGGCCTGGCGCGGGGATTCGAGACGTACGACGACGAGCCGCCCGCTGGGCATTCAGAGCGAACCGCGCGCGAGACGGCCGACGACGTCCTTGCCGAGCTGGCGGCCGCGTCCGACCGTCCGCGGTTCGTGTGGGTGCACTTCTACGATCCGCATGCGCCGTATACACCACCGGAACCCTATCGATCGCAGTACCCGAACGCGCCGTACCTCGGTGAAGTGGCGGCCATGGACGAGCAGATCGGGCGCGTCGTCCAGGCGTTCGAGAAGAGCGCTCCAGGGCAGGCCGTCGGTGATCCTCGTCGGCGATCATGGTGAGGGGCTCGGCGATCATGGCGAGGCTCTCCACGGCAATCTGGTCTATCAATCGACGATGCACGTACCGCTTGGTAGTGGCCGGGAGCGGGGTCACTGCCGGGGTGAACGATACGCCGGTCAGCACGCGCCGGGTGTTCCACACCATCCTCGACTTTGCGGGGCTCGCGTCCGAGCACAGCCTGCGCCGTCCGGACGGCGAGGTCGTCCTCGGCGAAGGCATGAAGCCGTTTCTCGAGTATGGCTGGCAGCCGCAGGTCATGGCGGTCGAGGGCGTCCGCAAGGCCATCCTCTCGGGCAAGGTCGAGGCCTACGATCTCGATCGCGACCCGGGCGAAGGCGAGCGATCTGGGATCCGGTGTCAACTTGTCCTCAACGCTCCGGGCACGCCTCGAGGAGTACCCGGTGCCATCGCCCGAGGCCGCGCGCGCCCCGGATACGCTGGACGACGAGGCGAAGCGGCGACTGGCCAGCCTGGGGTACGTCAGCGCCGGCGCCGCACCGATCGTCCGCCGGGACGCGCCGCGGCCAGCCGACATGACGGCGCTGTTCGGCGATCTCGAACGCGCGTCCGCGCTCTTCACCAGCGGCGACTACACCGCGGCGATCCCGGTGCTGACGCGGATCCTCGCCGCCGATCCGAACAATCTCGACGCGACGCTGCGTCTCGCCACCGCGCACTCCTCGCTTGGCCACGATGCGCTGGCCGTAGGGTTCTTCAAGAAGGCCGCAGCCTTGGCGCCGCGCTCCTCCGACGTGAAGACATACCTCGCGCTCCACTATGCGCGCGGCAAGGATTGGGCGCTCGCTGCGCCGCTCCTGGAGCAGGTCGTCGCGGAGTCGCCGGAACGTCTGCCGGCACTCGAAGCGCTGGCGGTCGTTCGCGAGCGGCAGGGGCGCGCGGCCGATGCGGTGGCCCTGCGTCAGCGGATCTACCGCCTGCGCACGCCGACGGCCGGCGAGCTGGTGCAACTCGGACAGCTGGCGATGAGCGCCGGCCAGACGCAGCCGGCCATCGAGGCGTTCGAGGCGGCCCGCGGAAAGTCCCCGGCGGCATTCACTCACGATCTCCAGCTCGGCGTCTTGTATCTCGCGGCGCGGCGGCTGCCGGACGCTGTGGCGGCGCTCGATCGCGTCCCGGCGTCCTCGCCCGAGTTCCCCATGGCCCTGTTCAAGCGCGCGCAGGCCAGCGTACTGCTCGGCGAGCCGGATCAGAAGGCGCGGATCGACGCCGCCCGGCGTCACGCCGATGGGACGACGCGGCCGTTGATCGAGCGGGAGCGTTTGTTCGAGGGGAAGTGAGTGCGAGCTGTCGGCGAGCAGCTATCAGTTCTCGAAGTGGGCAGCGGGAAGCTGAAGCCGCCCCGCCACCCGAAGGTGACGGGGCGTCCCGGTCAGAACTGGAAGCGCAATGCGAGCTGGAAGCGACGCGGGTCGTAGTAATTCCGCGGCGTGTCGAAAGCGGAGTTGTGGACCGCCGGCTGGTAGTTGTAGCCGGTCTGGCGGTTCGCGACGTTGAACAGATCCCCGACGATCTGGACGTTATAGCGGCCGCTGAGTTTCACGTTCTGGGTGTAATTCAGATCGACCTGCCAGTGCGGCGCAGTGTGCCGCGATCCGGCCGGCTCGGCGAATTTGGCGGTGTCGCTGGTGCTCGTCGTCAGCGCCAGGTACGGTTCGTAACTCCACGCCTCCCACGGCTGTCCCGACTGGGCAACGCCGTAGAGGCCGGCGGTCGCATTCCAGGGCAGCGCGTGATAGCCGTAGATCTTGACCAGGTGGCGGCGATCGCCGCGCAGGTCGCCGTAACGGTTGTTCCAGAGCTGACGTCCCGCACCGTCGCCGATGTTCGACGAGCCGATGAAGACGTTCGCGTCGTTCGTGACGCCGGAGCTGTCCTGGTCGAAGTTCCCATAGTAGTGGCTCCAGGTGTAGGAGCCGCGGACGAAGTTCTTCTCCGTGCGCCACTCGGTCTCGAGCGTGCCTTCGTAGTACTTCGTGAACGCGCCATCCAGTTCCGCGATCACGTAGCTGGAGCCGCTCAGTCCGGGCGTCGGCAAGGTGCTGCCGATCTGGGCGCGCTGCTCGATCAGGTTCGGGATGTAGAGCTCGCGCGGAATGCCGGGAGGCGGATCGAAGCCGCCCTGCGTCGACGAGAGGCGTGCCGTGTTGTTGGTGTCCTCCCAGAAGTGCTTGCCGCTGCGGTACCGGCCATAGATCCGGGCCGACCAGTGCTGGTTGATCTCCTTCGAGGTGCCGAGCAGGGTTTCGTAGATCGTCCGCGGAGTCATGTCGGGCACGAACAGCTTCCCGGAAGACGAGCCGAGCGGGTCGGTGCCGATCAGCACGCCGTTCTGATCGAAGTAGGCGTTCAGCGTGACGAAGACGTTCCGGTCCCAGGACGCTGCGCGCGGAAGCGAGCTGGCCGCCGGATTATAGGTGGCGTAGCTGGCGTAGACCGTGTCCTTGCCGTTGTAGGCCCAGGTCGCGCCCAGCCGCGGCTGCACCATCTTGCTCCACGGGATCTCGTACATCTTGTACTTGCGATCGGTGGGGCTGGTCGCGAGCACGAATCCCGACACGCGTCGACGGGTCGTTCTTCAGGCCCTGGCCGTAGAGGGTGTCGTTGCTGATCAGCAGGCCGGCGTTGAACGACCAGTTGCGAAGCGCGATCGCGTCGTTCAGCTCGATGCTCTGCGACTGGTACTCGGAGTGAATCGTGGTGACGCCAGGAACCGCCGGCGCCTGCACCTGCGCCTGGTAGTAGTAGGGCCGGCCCTGGAAGCTGAGTCGCCCGCCCGGTACGGTGAGCGATCCCCACCCGTTCGAGCCGCGCTCGAGATCTTCCGAGTCGACGTAGCGCTGGTAGCCGGCGTGAATCGTGTGCCGCACCGCGCCGCCGAGCGTCAGGTTGTA
The DNA here is from genome assembly GCA_963816725.1 of uncultured Acidobacteriota bacterium. Taxonomy (GTDB): domain Bacteria; phylum Acidobacteriota; class Vicinamibacteria; order Vicinamibacterales; family 2-12-FULL-66-21; genus CAVSUB01. The sequence goes on from CAWFMC010000008.1 coordinate 314,535, forward strand.
GCCGAACTGGCCCGCCTTGCGGAAGAAATCGTCGTTGTCGAACAGCAGGCTGCTGTAGCCGACGAGGCCGCCCCCGGTCTGCACTCCGTTGACCGGGTAGCCGTAGCGGTCGATGATCGGCTGGATGAAGGTGTTGAAGGCGGTCTGCCCGGCAATCGGGAGGGGAACGTGTCACGAGACCGACCGTGTCGAGGTTCGCGATGTCGAGCTGCGTGCCCGGGGTCGTGTTGATGGTGACATTGGAGACATAGTCCGGCCGGCCATCGGCCCGCAGCGTGAAGTCCGTGTACTTGGCCGTCGCGAAGCTGCGATTGTTGATGATCCAGGAGCCGTCCGCCGTCCCGATCTTCTGCCGCGTGTCGCTGCCGCTGCCGGTCGTGGCCGACTGGTTCGAGGCGAAGTCGGAGCTGCTGGTGTCTTCCCGCTTCGAGTCGCGGTAGCTCACGTTGACCAGCACGGAGCGGGTCGGAGTAAACGTCAGCTTCCCGAACCCTTCGTTGCGATCGCTCTTGAACGGCGGCAGCGGGCCGTAGAGGTTCGCACGCGTGTTTCGATCGTTGGTCGGCCGGTAGTAGGAGCCGTAGAAGAACAACTTGTCCTTGAGCACCGGTCCGCCGGCGTTGACGTCCAGCCAGCTGCGATCGGCCTGGTAGCGCGACTGGGAGCCGCTGGTCAGGTCGGCGGCCATCGACTCGGTCTGGAACTGATAACTGGCCTGGCCCGAGTACCGGCTCGTACCTGACTTGCTGACCGAATCGATCGAGAAGCCGCCGGAGCGATCGAAGTCCACCGCGCGCGCCCCGCCCTTGACGACCGTCACCTGCGCGACATCGTGAGAGGCCGGCTCGGCCGACAGGGTGCCGAAGAGCGGCAGCGTGACGTTCACGCCGTCGAACTGATACACGTTGTCCTGACCGCTTCCGCCGGCGCTCGGGCCGCGCGTCGTGTCCTGCGTGTACTGCACGGCCGGAATCAGCCGGATCAGATCGCGATATTCCTGCGCCACCGGCAGCGCGGCCAGCTGCTCGTTCGACAGCCCGCTGGTGATCGACGCCGTCTCCTTGTCGATCATCGAGACGGACGCCGTGACATTGACGCTCTCGGAGACACCCTGCACGCCGAGCTCGGCGTTGACAACGGTGTCCTGCGACAGCTGGACCTGGGCCTTGCGCGTCACCGTCTGCATGCCGGACAGCGTGAAGGTGATGGTGTAGTTACCGGGCGGAAGCGCCGGCAGCTGGTACTCGCCGGCCGCGCCCGTCACGGTGTCGCGCGGCCCGGGGAGCACGTCCGAGCGGGCCTCGACGGTGACGCCGGGGAGCACGCCGCCCGCCGAGTCCACGGCCTTGCCGCTGATCGAACCGGTCTGCTGCGCCAGGGCCGGCGAAGGCCAGCGCGGCCATCGCGCACGCGAACAGAAGAATGCGAGCTGTACGTAGGAACACAGGAAACCCTCCTCAGGGATTCGTGATTATACCTGGGGAGACAGAGCTCGGAACAGGACGGTCAGTCGTCGTGGAGCGACGCCACGGCGTGAACCGCCGCGCCGACCAGCCCCGCGTCAGGGTTGAGGATGACCGAGACCGGGATGGTCGCGACGAGATCCTTCATCACACCTTTCGCGTGGAAGGCGTCGAGGAACGTCCCGCTCTCCAGCGCCGGCAGAATCTTCGGCGCGATGCCGCCGCCGACGTAGACGCCGCCTGTCGCGACGTAGCGCAGCGCCAGGTTGCCGGCTTCCGACCCGTAAATCGCCACGAACATCTGCAGCGCGTCGACGCACTGCGGGCAGCGCTGCTCCAGCGCCGCGTGACTGATCAGAGCCGGCAGGTCTGACGGATCCTTCACCGCGCCCACGCCGCTACAGAGCTTCCTGGGCAGGACGGTGCTGGGTGTGAAGGACGGCGCCGAGCCGAACGCGTCGTGCGTGAACTGGTAGATGTTGACGAGGCCGGGGCCCGAGAGGACGTGCTCGACGCTCACGTGGTCGAACACCTTCATCATCGTGTCCGCCATCTGGATCTGCCGGTGATCGTGCGGGGCGAAGTTGGCGTGGCCGCCTTCAGACGCGGCCGGCACGAAACGGCCGTCGAGATTGTGGAGGAGCGCCTCGCCGAGACCGGTGCCGGCGGCAATCACCGCTGCGTTGCCGTCCGCTACCGCCACGCCTTGCTGCAGCACGGCGAGCTCGTTGCGCTCCAGCACCGCGACGGCGTACCCAAGCGCCTCCAGATCGTTGAGGAGGATGCACCGCGCCAGGCCGCTGCGCTCCGCCACGGCACGCACGTCGACCAGCCACGGCACGTTACTCAGGCGCGCGACGTCGTCAGTGACCGCGCCGGCCACCCCGAAGCAGGCCACCTCGATCTTCCGCGGGCTGACATTCTGGGCCTGCAGGAACTCGCGCACGATGGCCTCGAGCCCCTCGTAATCGAGCGTGACGAACTCGCCGACTTCGATCGGCGTCGGCCGTTCCTGGTCTCCGTCCGCCGCGAAGAGCCCGAGCAGCGTCTTGGTGCCGCCGATGTCGCCTGCGAGGAACATGCGCCATTCTAGCCCGCAGGTGCCACTCTCCGTGAACGTGCGCAGCGCGCGCCGGGCAGCTGACAGCGATCGGCTCTCGGCGTATCCTGTCTTCGATGCCGTTCTCCTCCGGCGGACCGTTCGGGGTGCGCGAGATCCGCAGCCTGTACCCGAACATCACCGAAAATCATCTGCGCTATCTGGAGAAGTGGGGGCTGGTGCGGGCCTCGGCGGCGCCACGCGAGTACTCGTTCGCCGACCTGACGACGATCAAGCACGTGGCCGCGCAGCTGGAACAAGGCACACCGCTGCGCGTGGTGCTGCGCGAGCTCGCCGCCGAACGTCAGGGCCAGCTGGTGCTCGACTTCGTCGGCGACTTCCACGCCAGCACCGACGCGCCGCGTCCCAAAGTCGTCACGCTCCAGGCGCGCCGCCCGAAATCCCCGAGCGTCGGCGCCGCGTCTCCGCTTCCCGCGTCAGCCGGGACGATGAAGGATCTTGGATTCCCGTTCACCGATCCGCAGGCCGCACTCGCGGCGCAGTACTTCATCGAAGCCTCACGCCTCGACGACGGCAGCGAGCGGACAATGGAGGAAGCGGCGGCGGCCTACCGGCGGGCGCTGGTCATCGATCCCGATCTCGTCCCCGGCATCGTCAATCTCGCTAATCTGCACTACGCGCGGGACGAGATGATCGAGGCCCAGGCGCTCTACGAGCGCGCGATCCGGCTCGAGCCGCAGTGCTTCGAAGCCCACTTCAACCTCGGCAACATCCACCACGACCTGGGCCGCTTCGACGAGGCGCTATCCTTCTACCGCGAAGCCGTCGCGCTGAACCCCTCGTACGCCGACGGACACTTCTACCTGGCCGTGACGCTCGAGAAGACGGGACGGTCCCCTGACGCGAAGGCACACTGGAAGGCGTACCAGGACCTCGCCCCGCAGGGAGAGTGGATTGAGTTGGCGAGGGAGTTTGCGGAGTAGGAGGGAGCGGGTCCGTTCAACGTGCACGGTTCAAGGTGCAACGTTCGCTGAGCCGGTTCGGGTCGCGCGTCGAACCCAGTCGCTGACCTTGCACCCTGAACGATGAACCCTGAACCCGCTTAGTAGCTGTAATCGATCCTCTCGCGCTTCTTCGGCGTGCGGCGCAGCTTGTAGAACGCGCATTCCGGGCACCATGATTCCGGTTTGAAGCCTTCCTTGCCGGCGAACGGCAGGACATCGCGGTGGGTGCAGAAGTCCCCCTGGTCCGGGGTGGCCCGCCAGCGGCAGGACCGGAATTTCTCGACCGCCGGATCGGCGATCGGTTCCGCCGCTGAATCGGCGGCGGCGGTCTGGAGGCCTGGGATCGGGTCGCCGAGGGGCGGATCGGCGAACGGGTCCGTGTCGTGCGGCATGGGCGATGGGGTGTACTTGAAGTCGTCCATTAGTTCTGCAGTTCGAGCCCGACCGACCGCTGGAGCGCGTGCAGCGCGCGCAGTTCCTCGGGCGCAACGAGCGTGAGCGCGGTGCCGGTCGCGTCGGCGCGGCCGGTCCGGCCCACGCGATGAACGTAGGTTTCGCGGTTCGAGGGCACTTCGTAGTTCACGACGTGCGTGATGCCGTCGATGTCGAGGCCGCGAGCGGCCACGTCGGTCGCGACCAGCACCCGGTAGCGTCCGCTGCGGAAGCCTTCCACAGCCTGGGTCCGCTCCGCTTGCGTGCGGTCGGCGTGCAGCGCCGCCGCCTTCAACCCGCCGGAGGAGAGCTTCCGGGCCAGCCGCTCGGCGCCTGACTTGGTGCGCACGAACACCAGGACCGGACCATCCGTGCGGCGCAGGAACTTCGCCAGCCATTCCGGCTTCTCGGCCGCGGCGACTTCCTCGATGGCGTGCGTGATGCTGCGTGCCGGGCCGCCGGCCGATCCGACCTGCACGAAGCGCGCGTCCCGCACGACCTCGTCCGCCAGCTGCATCACTTCTTCCGGCATCGTCGCCGAGAAGAGCAGCGTCTGGCGGGCCGCGCAGTCCGGCAGCGCATTGACGATCCGGCGGACGTCGGGCCAGAAGCCCATGTCCATCATCCGGTCCGCCTCGTCGAGCACCAGCGTGTCGAGTTTGGCGAACGCCACCGCACCGTTGCGCATGTGATCCATCAGCCGGCCGGGCGTGGCCACGACGATGTCGACGCCCGATTTGAGGGCCCGTTCCTGCGGATCCATGGGCACGCCGCCGTAGACGGCGATGCTCGTCAGATCGGTGTGGTAGGTGAACCCCTGGACGTCGTCTTCGATCTGGCAGGCGAGCTCGCGGGTCGGGGCCAGAATGAGGACCCGGGTGAAGCCGCGTTCCTCAGGGGCCGCCTCGCGCGCTCGCAGCATCCGGTTGAGGATCGGCAACAGGAACGCCGCCGTCTTGCCGGTGCCGGTGTCGGCGCAGCCGATGAGATCGTCCCCGTTCATGACGATCGGGATGACCGCGCTCTGGATCGGCGTGGTCGTGACGAAGCCGCGAATGCGGATGCCCTCGAGCAGCGACGGCCCGAGGCCCAGCGTGTCGAACGCCACCGGGCTGGGATCGTACTCGGCCTGGGGGCGATGGACGGGCGGGCGCGGAGTTGAGCGCGGCTTGGTGTCCGGCGCGCCGGCGCTCGGGCGAGGACTGCGACGTGGACGCCGTCGCCGCGAAGGTTGATGAGGGGTTGTATGGGAATTCAAACTGATTTATCTAGCGAGCGCGGAAGGTGATGATGCCGCGGACCGGATCGTAGGGCGAGACGCCCACGGTCACGCGATCACCGGGAACCACCTTGATCCGGAAGCGGCGCATGCGGCCACTCAGCTGGGCGAGTACCTCGTGGCCCTGGTCGCACTGCACGCGGTACAACCCGCCGCTGTGAACCGCAACCACCGTGCCCTGCACGTCAATCAGATCGTCCTTGCTCAATTGCTACCCTTTCCAATCAAAGATTGTGCCATATCGAACCGCTTCTCTGCAAACCCAACCATAAACAGAAGTCGTCCCCCGTGCAGACTGGCTTCCTCACCACCAGACGCCCGGGCCCGCCTCACAGATCCCGGACCCGCTCTTCGATTCGCCGTGCCAGCGCCGGATAGTCAGAACCTTCGAGCCGCAGCGGCGCCCCGAAACTGACGCGTGCGGATCCGCGCACGGGGAATTTCCAGGAGTGATGGAGGATACGGTCCAGGCCTTCCAAGCGCACCGGGACGACCGGAACGTCGAGCCGGGCGGCGATCATCGCCGTCCCTGGCAGGAACGGTCCGATGCTCCCGTCACCCGCGCGGCGCCCCTCTGGGAAGATCAGGACCGAATAGCCTGCCGTGACCAGCTCACCAATATAGCGCAATGTCTGCCGCGTGCCGGATTCCCGCTGCGGGAGCGGGAACGCGTTGAAGAAGAGTGCGGCCAGATAGTAGTTGGTGCTGTTGGTCAGCCGGGCGCCGCGCGAGAACTGCTCCGGGAAAAAATGCGCCTTGAAGAATTCCTTGGCCATCGCCGGCGCGACCCGGTACCGCCAACGGGGCGGCAGCGCCTGCAGGATCGCGGGCGTGTCGAAGTGGCTCTGATGATTGGCGGCGAAGATCACCGGCCCGGGGATCCCTTCGAGGTGCTCGAGGCCGCGTACCTCCAGGCTCATGAACACGCGGCCGAGCGGAAGAATCCAGGTCGCCAGGCTCGCCCGTCTCAGCGTGCGCGCCGGCCACGATCTGGTCCAGGCCGGAAAGTCGATCGGCTCGACCAGTGCGACCGGCCGCGGCGCGCCGGCGTCGAGCGGCTTGGTGATCTGCTCGAGATCCCCGACCGTCTTCGCCGACGCGTACTGTGCTTCGTCGATCGTGACCTGGAACGCCTCCTCGAGCGCCATCATCAACTCGACCCGCTCGAGCGAGCTCAATCCGAGCTCGTCGATCGTCGTCTCCGGCGTGATCCCGCGTCCGGGCGAAAAGCGCTCGAGCACGGACGCAACGGATCGCGCACTGGACGATGCGGCGTGTGGCGCGGACGTCTGGTGCCCGGTCAGCCAGCCGCGCAGCTCGCGGCGCTTGAGCTTGCGCGTCCCTTCCGTTCGCGGCAGCTCCCCTGAAGGCCACACGGCCGCGGCCCGGATCTTCTGGTGATCGGCGAGGGTGGCGTTGGCCGCCCGGACGATCGCGTCGACGTCCGCTCCCGGTTCCACGACCAGCACCGCATGCACGCGCTCGGCAGTCGAGCCCGCCGCCGAGGCGCCGACGACGGCCGAATCCTTGACGCCAGGTTGGGCGTTCAGCGCCCGCTCGACGTCCTCCGGAAAGACGTTGAGCCCTTCCGGCGTGACGATCATCTCCTTCTTGCGGCCGCGGATGTGCAGCTGGCCCTGGGCATCGATCTCGCCGATGTCGCCGGTGTGAAACCAGCCGTCCTGGAAGGCGGCGCGCGTCTCCTCGGGCGCGTTGTAGTAGCCGCGCGTAACGTTGTCGCCGCGCACCAGGATCTCGCCGTCCGGGGCGATCCGAATGTCGACGCCGGCGATCGGCTTGCCCACCGCGCCCTTGGCCGCGCGCAGCGGATGATTGAGCGTCACGATCGGCGCGGTCTCGGTGAGGCCGTAGCCCTGCACCACGACGAACCCGAGGCGTCCCCAGAACGTTTCGATCGCCGGATCGAGCGGCGCCGCGCCCACGACGAACGCCCAGAACTTCAAGCCGAAGGCCCGGTGCACGCGCCGGTACAACCACCACCGCCGGGCCCAGTGCATGCCCGCCGGCGGGTCGGTCGCGGTCTCCGGAAAGGCGCGGATGACGTGATCGCGCAGGACCTCGAGGATTTTCGGCACGCACACGAGCACCGAGATCCGCCGCCCCTGGATCTGCCGGACGATGTCCTCGGGCGCGTAGCTGCGGGTGAAGACGACAACGCCGGGCAGCATCGGCGGGATGAAGGTGGCCATCGCCTGCCCGAACATGTGGCTGAGCGGCAGCAGGTTGAGGAACCGGATCGGCAGGAACGGCCGCATGTAGCGGCGATACTTCGCGACCTCACGCTCGATCGGGACGATATTGGCGAGCACGTTGCGGTGGGTGATGACGACGCCCTTCGGATCCGCGGTGGCGCCCGAGGTGAAGATGATCTCGGCGGTATCGTCCGGCGTCACCTCGATGGCCCGCGCTGGACCAGCCGCGCCATGCCCCCCGCGCAGGTCAGCGAGGGCCCAGATTGGCCGCGTCGTCTGCACCGTGGCGCGGTCGACCACATCGCCGAGCAGCAGCGCGCGGGCGTCGACAATGTCGGCGACGCGGGTGAGGAAGGCGCCCGACGCGCGGTAGTCGATCGGGACGACCGTGACCGCGTTCAGCAGGCAGCCCCAGAACGCGATGATCCATTCCGGCCGGTTCTCGGCCCAGATCGCGACCGTGTGGCCGCGTCCGATCCCCGCCTGCTCGAGGCGTGCGGCAAACGCCCGCGCCGCCGCGGCCACCTCGTCATACCGATACGACCACGTCCGATAGCCATCGTCGTAGACCAGGAATTCGCCGGAGAGCGGAGCGACGTCCGCGAAGAAGTCGATCAGCGTGCGCCGCGCCATCTGAGCTGAATTATGATTGAAAATTCATGGCGCTTCCGCCCGTTTTCGCTGCCAGCGCGCTCTACGACAGCTTGTTGCAGGCAGCGCTGCGGCAATTCTTCTCGCGGGCGACGTTCGAGACCGAGCCGATCCCGTCGCTGTCGTCCGACGGGCGTCTCGCGATCGAGCCGACCAACGATCCGTCGGTACTGACGGTCCGCTGGTTCGGCTCGCGCTATGTCCTGCACGTTCCCGCGCGGCGGCCGTTCACGCCGCACGAGGTGCGGCTGGCCAAGGCAATCGGCGGCGTCCTCGCCTTGCGCTACCGCGCGATCTTCGATCCGAAGCAGATGCTCGAGCGCACCGATCTCTTTCGGGGCGCGATTGAAGATCGCTACGTCAGCGCCTTTCTCGACTCGCTGGCGCCCGGCGATCCCGACCGGCCGCGCGCCGATCTCTTCGCGACGGCGATCGAGGTGCTGAGGGTCGCAGCCCTCTCCAGTTACGAGAACCACGCCATCTCCTCGGGCGTGCTGCTGCTCGACAAGGACGAGGATCGCGAGCACGGCGTGGCGCCGCGCGACGATCTCGCCTACCGGTATTCGCAGGCGCTGACCGGGATCAAGAGCTTCTACCGGATGTGCGACGGTGTGCGCACGCTGTTCCTCGTCAACGATGGCGGCTCCGTTCTGGACGTGGTGGACATTGCCCGCTACGCTCGCGCGATCCCGCTCGAGGTGCCGTGCCCGACGGCGTACCGGGCCCATGCCCTCGCCACCGTCGGCAACCAGAAGATCTGCATCGTCCTCAGCCCCTCGCATGAGATCAAGGTGTTCGCGCAGGGAGCGCAGGTGTTCAGCTTCCGCAATGCGCGCTGGCACCTGCTCGACATGAAGGCGAAGTACGACATGTGGGAGGCGTCCGTCGGCCACCGGGCGCTCGCCGAGCGGCTGTTTCAGACCGCGATCGATCTCGCCGACGCGCGGCAGGGGGCGCTGTTCGTCGTGCTCCGGGATCCACGGTCGGCGCTCGGAACGCTCGTCTCGCCGGGAGACCAGCTCGATGCGCCGCACGGCACGCCGGGCGAGGCGCCGACCCGCGGGCAGATGATGTACATGCTGCGGGGGCGGACCGCGACTGGACTCGATCGGGCGGTGCTGATGGGGCTGGCCCGGACCGATGGCGCGACGGTCATGGACACCACCGGCCGCCTGCTGGCGATCGGCGCCATCCTGCTGCACCCCGAACCGCCGGAACCGCACTCGTCACTGTCGGTCGAAGGCGCCCGCACCACCGCGGCGATGGCCGCGGGCCGGATGGGCGCGGTGCTCAAGGTCAGCGAAGACGGCCTGATCACCTTCTACGATCAGCAGGAACGGATCTGGGATATTTAGGCGGCGGCCGCGTGGGCCATACGCGGCGTCGTCAGCTTCCGGCTTCCGGCTTCCGGCTTCTAGCTTTCCGCTTCCAGCCCGAGTCAGCTAACGCTCGAGGACAGACGCTGGCTGTAGCGGCACGGTGCCGTTGCAGCAGCCAAAGCCCGTTCTTGGATAGCAGAAGCTGGGCTGGAGCTGGAAGCGGGAAGCTGGTAGCTGGAAGCTGGAAGCGGGAAGCTGGTAGCATCTGTGAACTCAGCCATGCGGATCTTCCTGACCGGCGGGACCGGCTATCTGGGATCGGCCGTGCTCGATTCGCTCGTGCGAGCGGGGCACCGGGTCGACGCGCTCGTGCGGAACACGGAAAAGGCCGCGCAGGTCCAGGCGCGGGGCGCGCATCCGGTCCTCGGTGACCTCGCCAAGGCCCAGAGCTATGCCCGGACCGCCGCAGCGGCGGATGGTGTGGTCCACACGGCGCTGGACTACTCGGCGCGCGGGCCGCAGAACGACCGCGCCGCACTCGATACCTTCCTGACGCCGGACGACGACCGAGAGCGCTTCCTGATCTACACATCGGCCGTTTGGGTCCTGGGCGCGTGCCCGAGCCCCGCAGACGAGAGCGCCCCGGTCAATCCCATAGAGCAGGCGGCGTGGCGCGCGCCGCACGAGGCGATGGTGCTCGGCGCAGCCAGCAACCTGCTGCGGACCGTGGTCGTCCGCCCCGGGCTGGTCTACGGCGGGTCACGCGGGATCGTCGGGGACCTGCTGCGCGATGCGGCGAACGGCCTGGTGCGGGTCATCGGCAGCGGCGATAACCATTGGCCGCTGGTCTACGACCGGGATCTCGGTGAACTCTACGTGCGGCTGGCGACCTCACCGAAGGCGGCGGGGATCTATCACGCCAACGACGAAGGGGACGAACGGGTCAACGATCTCGTCGCGGCGATCGGGGAGCACGTGAAAACGACCCCGAGCGTCCGCCGGGTGCCGCTGGCCGAGGCGAAGAAGAAGATGGGCCCCTACGCGGAGGCGCTGGCGCTCGATCAGATCGTCCGCAGCCCGCGCGCGCGCGCCATCGGCTGGCAGCCGTCACTCCACTCCGTCGCCGGCAATGCTGCCCGCCTCGTCGACGAATGGCGTCGCGGCCGCGAAGCCGCTTAACGGCGGAGACGATTCATTTGAAACCCACCCCGGCACTCAAGGTCAGGATCGTCATCTTCGGCTGGGCCGGACGGCCAACCGTGGCCTCCTGCCCGTTGACGGCGTAGAAGCGCAGGTCGAGCGATACAGCGGTGTGCTGGTTGACGAACCAGCGCGCGCCGCCGCCGTAGTTGAGCACCGTGATCCGATCGGATGCGCCGGGTGGCGGCTTCGATTCGAGCTCGGTGGAAAAGCGCCCCACGCCGAACCCGCCGCTGATGTAACTCCAGCCCTGCTTGGCCCCGAAGTTCAACGAGATCTGCGGCGCCGCCGACGAGAACCGGGTGATGACCGTTGCGGGGGTGGTGGTGGCATCGGTCGTCTCCTGCGTCCGCCCCCGCCGGCTGGCGATCACCTCGCCGCCGATGCCCAGCGTCACCGCGCTACGACGCAGCGGGTAGAAGTGGGCGCCGAACACCACGCCGAAGCCGCGGTTGGGCAGGTCGAGCGTCTGCACGCCCAGCGCCGCGGCGACACTGTCCGGTTGCTTGAAGTTGGGAAAGGCGACTCGCGCGTCGGCCGCGAAGATCCCTATCGGTTCGACCGCCTGGGCCGCCGCCGGAGCCGCCAGCAGCAGCGCCAGACCACACCCGGCCAACACACGCCATCCGATCATTCGTCCCTCGCCGGTCGTCGTGAATCGTCATCGCTGATCAGCGTGCGCGCCAGGGCGATGCCCTCGTCCACACTCTGCACCCGTCCGTCGAGCTGCTGTTCGTAGACCTGCCGCAGCACGGCGCCAATCCGTGGCCCGGGCGGGAGCCCGAGCGCCAGCAGGTGACGGCCGAGGAGCAGTGGTGCCGGCGGCGCATGCTCAACGCCGAGCGCACGGGCCCGCGCCACGAACCAGCCGATCCCGCTGCAGTCGAACGATCCGGCGCGCCCCAGGCAGTCCGACTCCGCGACCCGCGCCAGCAGCTCGAGGTCGGCCTTCTGCGCCAGACGGCGGAACGCGCCGTCGCTGACCGGGGTGGCGGACTTGAAGAACGACAGCGGCTTCAGGTGATGGGCCACGATCCCCAGCACCTGCGCGCGCACGTCGAAGCCGTCCAGGCTGTGAATGTTCAACCGGTCCAGCAGCGTCGTCGCCGGCGCGACCCCGGCCTGTTCGTGCTCCATCGATCGGATGCGTCCGTCGCTGAATGCTGTCGTGGCCGGCTTGCCGAGATCGTGACACAGCGCGCCGAGCATTACGGTGACTTGCTTCGGGTGCGGGAGGTCGTCGATTCGCGTGCGCGCCTGATCGAGGACCATCAGGGTGTGCACCCAGACGTCCCCTTCGGGGTGCCACTCCGGTTCCTGCGGGCAATCGATCAACGCCTGGACCTCGGGGAAGAGCTGCTCGACCACGCCGAGCTCCCGCGCCAACTTCCACCCGGCTGAGGGACGCGGCGCCCGCAGCAGCAGCTTCTCGACCTCTCCCCAGATCCGCTCGGCCGGCAAATCGTCGAGCGGCAGCCGGCGGCAGACGTGCTTCGTCGTGTCGTCCATCTCGAGGTCGAAGCGTGCGGCGAGCTGGAGGCCACGGAGTACCCGCAGGCTGTCGTCGCCGAAGGTCCGCGCGTCAACCATGCGCAGCCGGCGTGCCGCCAGGTCGGCCCGCCCATCGAACGGGTCGAGGTACTCGCCGGTCAGCGGGTCCCAGGCGATCGCGTTGACGGTGAAGTCGCGGCGCCGCGCGGCTTCCGCCGGCAGCATGAACGGATCGCCGACCACCGCGAACGCCTTGTGCCCGCGCCCGGACTTCGACTCGCGGCGGGGCAGCGAGACGTCGACGTCCGCGACCTTGTAAACCGTGAAGCTCTCGCCGACGGTGTTGACCCGTCCGATGCGCGCCAGTACCTCACGGAGCACGGTCGGTTCCAGGCCGTACGCTTCGAAATCGACGTCTTTCGAATCCTGACCGAGCAATCGATCGCGGACCCAGCCGCCGACGACGAGCGCGCGTCCGCCGGCGTCCGCGATGGCGGCCGCGATCGCTCGCGCGGTGTCGGGAAGGTCCTGGTTGATCGCGCGCAGCGCGCCGGCGTTCACCACGGGCTCAGTTGCCACCGCTCCCGGCCGCGCCTACCTGCGCATCCCGCCGCCGGCCGTAGCGGCGGACGAGCCGGTCGGTCAAGGCAGGCGCGACGGCGTTGAGCACGGCCAGCGCCCGCGACGTCCTGTGCGGGTAGACCTCGGCGCACGGATGCTCGATGCAGCGCACGATGGCCGCCGCGACCTCGCTGACCGCCTGCTTGGGCCCCAGCCCGGAGACGGAGTAGCCGTAGTCGCGCTCCATCGCGGATCGGAACTCGGTGTCGGTCGAGACCGGATAGACCGCCGTGGTGTGGATGCCGGTGCCCGTCAGCTCCGAACGCAACGACTCGGCGAGCCCCGCCTGCGCCGCCTTGGTGGCGCTGTACCCACCCATGAGCGGGATGCCGCGGCGTCCGACGATCGAGGACACGAAGATGAGATGCCCGTGGCCCTGGGCGCGGAAGATCGGCAGCGCCGCGCGTGCGGTGTAGAACGTGCCGAGGAAATTGACGTCCATCATCCGCCGCATGATGTTTGGCGGAGTCCCTTCGAGCGTTCCGTAATAGCCGAAGCCGGCGTTGCAGATCGCCACGTCGAGCCGCCCGAACGTCGTTCGCGCGTGGTCGACCAACCGTTGCACGTCCGCCTCCGCGGTCACGTCCATCGTCACAGAGTCGGCGCGGCCGCCGGCCGCACGCAAGGTCGCGACCGCCGCCTGAAGCCGGTCGCTGCGGCGCGCGCCGAGCACGACCGCGACACCCGCCCTGGACAACGCATCCGCGCAGGCGAGACCGATGCCCGAGGACGCGCCGGTGATGACCGCGACGCGGCCGGTCAGAGGCATTGGGGCATGATACTGTCAGTCGCGAGCCGGGTGACCTGATCCCCGACGCAGCACGTCACCGTGCAGCCGTTCGAGACGACACCTCGCCTGTCAGCGGCGATCTCACGCGTGACGTTCGAGTTCCGGCCTTCGACAAGACGACTCTCATGGACCCGGCCATTTCACTCCTGCAGCGCCTCGTCAGCGTGAACTCCGTCAACCCGTCGCTGGTCTCCGGCGCGCCGGGCGAACAGGACGCCGCACTGACCTTGGCGGCGCACCTGCGTGAGATGGGACTCACGGTCACGCTGCAGGAGGCCGCCCCCGGCCGTCCGAACGTCATCGGCGTGCTGGACAGCGGTGCCCCCGGCCGGTCGCTGATGTTCTGCGGCCACATCGACACGGTCGGCGTGGAAGGTATGGCGGCGCCCTTCGAACCGCGCATCGAGCACGGCAAGCTGTACGGCCGCGGCTCGCAGGACATGAAGGGGGGCGTGGCGGCGATGGTCGACGCCGCGCGCGTTGCGGCGGCGCAGGGCTTTCGCCACGGCCGCCTGATCATCGCGGTCGTCGTCGACGAGGAGTACGCCAGCATCGGCGCCGACGCGCTCGTGCGTGAGTGGCGGGCCGATGCCGCCATCGTCACCGAACCGACCGACTTGCAGATCGGGGTCGCCCACAAGGGCTTTGCGTGGCTCGAGGTGGAAACCCGCGGCCGCGCGGCGCACGGCAGCCGGCCCGCCGACGGCCGCGACGCGATTCTGTCGATGGGCCGCGTACTGGCGCAACTAGCGGAGCTCGATCGGCAACTGCAGGCGCGTCCGCCGCACCCGCGGCTCGGCACCGCATCGCTCCACGCGTCGATCATCCGCGGCGGCAGGGAGTTGAGCAGCTATCCGGATGCGTGCCGGCTGGACATGGAGCGCCGCACGATTCCCGGCGAGCACGAGCACGCGCCGGATCAGGAGCTCGCGGCGATCCTGGCGCGGTTACACGAGCGCGATGCCGACTTCGCGGGATCGCACCGGGTCAACTTTGCGAGACCGCCGTACGCGATCGGGGAAGATCACCCGGTCACATTGGCGCTCGCAGCGGCTGCCCGGAGGCACGATGTGCAGACGCATCTCGCGGGCCTGAGCTTCTGGACGGATGCGGCCGTCCTCGGCGGGGCGGGGATCCCGTCGTTACTTTTCGGGCCCGGCGGGGCCGGGCTCCACAGCACCGAAGAATACGTAGTCCTGAGCGATGTTCTCGCGTGCCGGGACGTGCTGGCAACGCTGGCCACTGCCTGGTGCGGGTCAGCCCCGCTGGACGGGTAGTCCCGCCGGAGTTGCTACTCGTTCAAGCTGCGCAATACGAGCGACGCTCGTCAGATCAGGCGGATTTCCGGAGCTCGACCAAACCCCGCTCGGTGCCGAGCTGATGCCGCTTGGCATCACCGTCGAACCGGCGCCGTGGACCGCGCCCGCTCACTTCCCACCCCGGCGTGTCGTGCCCACACGAGGTGCACCGCATCATCACCCGCGGACCCTCGAAGTGGAGCACGGAGTCATGGCCGCTGAGCCCGCACAACGTCTGGCTCAATCGGCTGGCTACCCGAGACATCATGCCCTCGAGCGCCGCCGGGGCGGCCGTTTCGGTGGTTGCAAGCTGTTCGGCGTAATTGGTCACCATGGAACCCATCTCCTCACTTCCTCGTGGTTGGACGCCGGCGCCCGGTCGGGCGTTTCCAACCGGCTTCCGCATGGGTTGGATATCAATAGATATGCCACGACTCGCGTGAGGTCCCTATGTCCTGCTCAGTTAGCAAGTTACGAGGAGGGTGACGAGAAGTGCAATCGGGGCGGTATGGAAGCGCATCCCTACGGGACCGCGAAAGTAGGCGTTTCGATACTCCTGGGCGGGGCGCCCACCCCGCGCCGACCAGACTGTTTACCGTTCGCGGACCAGACTTCCGAGCACGAATCCGATATTGGCCGGGCGTTCTCCCAGCCGCCGCATGAAATACGGGAACCACTCCTGGCCGAACGGGATGTATACGCGCATGCGGTACCCCTCCGCGACCAGCGACGCCTGGAGGTCGCGGCGGATCCCGTAGAGCATCTGGAACTCCCAGCGATCGTTCGTTACCCCGCGCTGACCCGCGAATGCCTGGGTGGCAGCGATCATCGCCGGGTCATGCGTCGCGATGGCGGGATAGGTGCCCTCCGCGAGCAGCAGCTGCATCAGCTCGACGAAGGCACCATCGACCTCCGCCTTCGCCTGGTAGGCGACGGTCTTCGGCTCCTGATACGCGCCCTTGACCAGCCGGACGCGCATCCCGAGCGCGTTCAGCCGCCGGGCGTCGTCCATGCTTCGCCGCAAGTAGGACTGGAGCACCGCGCCAACATTGCGATACCCCTGCTGGTGCATCGTCTCCAGAATGTCCAGCGTGACGGCGGTGTACGGCGAACCCTCCATGTCCACGCGCACGAAGAACTCGTGCGCGGCTGCGGCGTCGAGCACGCGGCGGAGATTGTCGACCGAAGTCGCGCGGTCGACCGTCAGCCCGAGCTGGGTCAGTTTGAGCGAGATGTTGCGGCCGATGCCGGCCTTGGCGATCGAGTCGACGACGCCGAGGTAGGCGCGGGTCGCCGTGTCGGCCTCGGCCATCGAGGCGACGCTCTCGCCGAGATAGTCGAGGGTCTGGGTCAGGCGGGCGGATTCGATGGCGCGGGCAGCGGCGATTGCTTCCTCGACGGTTTCACCGGCGATGAACCGCCGCGCGAAGCTGTCTGGCTGGCGCATCCCGTAACGGGAGGCGAGAGCTTGAAGTTGACGGCTGCCGGCGAGCGCGGTGAAGAACGCCTTCGAGGCGGACCCGAACATCAGTGCGTGCGGGGGGTGCGCCTGGGGCCCGTGAGCAGGTGTTGCAGGGTCCGCCCGTAGTAACGCAGCACCGTCCGTTCACGTACCCGGAACACGCCGCCGCGCTCGACGTGGATGATGCCGCGGTCGGCCAGTGGCGGCGTGCCGAGCTCGACCGCCTCGCGTCCCGACCGCACGCCGAGGTTGGCGCCGGCCGCACGCAGAATCCCGATCATCTCTTCCGCCCGCTGTTCCAGATCGCGCTGGGCGATGGAGGGCCGCATCGCCGCGGCGAGGACCGCCGTCGGCAGCACCTTATAAAGGTGGCCGATCGTGTCGTGCACCAACTTCGCCAGGTCCATCACGTCGCGCCGCGTATCGGCGGTCCATCCGGTGAGCGGAATCGGCTTGCCGAAGGTGACGAACGCGCGCGACTGATAGCCCACCGCGTAACGGACCATCTCCGCGACTTCGCGGCCGAACGGCCGCTGCCGCCGCTTCGCGCCCTGGTGCGCGAGCACGTGATCCTCGAGCACCAGGTCGTAGGCAATCGCCATCGGGAGAATCGAGACGTCGGTCCGCCCGCTCTGCATCGCGGCGTGGAGGAGGCCGGTCTTCGGCGCCTTCATCTCACCCGAGTAGCTGCGCCCGCCCTCGATGTAGAACATCAGGTCGTGCCGCTGCAGCAGCTCCGACACGTAGGCCTTCAGGGTGACCAGGTAGGCCGGGTCCTTGGTGTTGCGCCGGATCGGGATGGCGCCCGTGACATGGCGATGCAGCAGACCCAGCGGGCCGCCAAACAGGTTGATGCCGGCGGCGATGATCGGCGGCCGGATGCCGTTCTCGTCGAGCGCCAGCGGCTCCACGAGGTAGTCCAGATGGCTCTTGTGGTTCGAAATGTAGATCGTGCGGCCGCGGGCGGCCAGGGCGTCGGCGATCTCGACACCTTCGTCGATACGCTCGATTTTCCTGAGGATCGGATAGAGCGGATGCTTGAGCGCGCGGTAAATGGGATACCGCTGCGTCGTCCGCAGCTCGTCGAGATAGGCGTGGATGCGCTCGCGCGCCTCCAGCTCGGTCTGCCCATGACCGCCCCGGAGGTACCGCGCGACGTCTTCCCGCGCGAGTACTGCCTGGGTGATGTCGTCGAGCATCACCGGCGAACTATATCAGACTTGTCTTGCTCGAATGGGACTGACGGCGCCCAGTCTCGGGGCCCCGCGCCCGGGCTCACTTCTCGATCTCGCGGCAGACCGCGTCGGTAAACTCGGTCGTCGATGCCTGACCGCCAAGGTCGCGGGTCCGGATGCGGCCGTCCGCGAGCACCCGGACGAGGGCGGCGCGGATGCGCTCCGACGCGTCGTTCTCGCCGATGTGCTCGAGCATCATGAGCGCTGAGAGCAGCAGCGCGGTCGGGTTCGCCAGGTTCTTGTCGGCGATGTCCGGCGCGCTGCCGTGAACCGCCTCGAACACCGCCGCGTCCACGCCGATGTTCGCTCCCGGCACGACGCCGAGCCCGCCGACCAGGCCGGCGCACAGGTCCGACACGATGTCGCCATACAGGTTCGGCAGGACGAGGACGTCCAGCTTCTCCGGGTGCATCACCAGGTGCATGCACGCGGCGTCGACGATGCGTTCGTCGTAGGGGATGTCGAGGTACTCGTGCGAGACGGTCCGGGCGCAGTTGAGGAACAGGCCGTCACTCAACTTCATGATGTTCGCCTTGTGGATCGCCGTCACCTTCTTCCGCCCGGCCTTGCGCGCGTACTCGAAGGCGAAGCGCGCGATCCGCGTCGACGCCTTCTCGGTGATGATCTTCAGGCTCTCGACGACACCGGGGACCACCTCGTGCTCGAGCCCGGCGTAGAGATCTTCCGTGTTCTCGCGGACGATGATCAGGTCCACGTCGGTGAAGCGGCTGGCCACGCCCGGCAGGTTCTTCACCGGACGGAGGTTGGCATACAGGTCGAGCGCCTTGCGCAAGCCGACGTTGACGCTCGTGAAGCCCTCCGCGATCGGCGTCGTCACGGGTCCCTTCAGGGCGACCTTGGTCCGCTTGATCGAGTCGAGGAGCGGCGTCGGCAGCGACTGGCCGAGACGCTTGAACGCGATCACTCCCGCGTCGTGGCGTTCCCAGTCGATCGAGAGTCCTGCCGCGGTCAGGACCCGCACCACTGCCGCAGTGACCTCAGGACCGATGCCGTCGCCAGGGATGAGCGTGATGGCACGGGCCATTTAGCGGGACTCCTTCATCCGCGGGGCGAGATCCGCCGCCACCGCTTCGAGCAATCTCTGGTCGTCGCCAGTGAACGCCGCCAGGCGATCGCTGTCGATGTCGATTTCGCCGAGGACTTCACCGCCGAGCATGATCGGCACGACGATCTCCGACCGTGTTTCGATGCTGCACGCCAGGTACCGCGGGTCCGAGTTCACGTCGTCAACGATGATCGTGGTCTGTTCTGTCGCGGCGGCACCGCAGATGCCGCGCCCGAGCGGGATGCGGGTGTGGGGCGACGGCTTGCCGACGAACGGCCCGAGCACGAGCTCGTTGCCGTCGAGCAGGTAGATGCCCACCCAGTTGTAATCGGGCACCTCACGCTTGAGCACGCCCACCGCGGCCGCGGTGGCGCGCCGGCCGTCCGCGGCCTCGCGGATGGCCGTCGTGACCCGCTCGAGCACGGCGCCGTAATCCTTCACCGGGGTGACCTCGTTGCGTGATGCAGACATCGCCGAATCAGTCCTTGAGCTCGTGGAAGAGGAGGAGCAGGCCGCCCAGCAACGGCACGAGCTGAATGCCAGTGGACAGGCCGTGGAGGCGTCCGAACTCCACGCGCCGTGGGTCACCGTCAGGCAGGCTCGATGGCGCCACGCCGATCGTTTGTTGCAGGGCCTCGATGCGCGGCGCGACGACGAACCCCGAATAAAGCACCGCCAGGAGCATCACGGCGGCGATCGCCAGGCGGAGCGCGAATCGCCGCGGCCGTGGACCCAGGACGGCGCGGGCGGACAGTGCCAGCCCCAGCACCACGCCGCACGCATAACTGACGTACTGGAACTGGCGCAGGATGACGCCGAAGATCGCGCCGGCGAGCACGCGTCCCTCGGGAACGTGCCGCGCCGCGATGACGTCGAACGTCACCGGCGCTGCGATGGCCCCGAGCGCGAGGAGGCCGCCCACCCAGACCACCAGGGCCAGGAGGGACGCATACCGCAGCGCAAGCATCGGGTCATTATAATTGACGGTCCGCGCCCGCCTTTCCGCGCCTCCGCCGCGCGAGGACGTCTTTCGCGAACCGATGCCTGACATTCACTGGCTGCCGTGGTCCGCGGTGCCGTTCGCCCGTGCTCGCGCGGGACGGCGGCCGGTGCTGCTGTCGATCGTCACCGGATGGTCGGTGGCCTGCCGGGCGATGGACGAAACGTCGTACGCCGACCCGGCGGTCGTCTCCCTCATCAACACGCGGTTCGTTGCCGTGCGCGTGGATGCCGATCGCCGCCCCGACATCAGCGAGCGCTACTCGCTCGGCGGCTGGCCGACGACCGCGTTCCTGACGAGCGACGGCGCGCTCATCGGGGGTGGCACGTTCGTCGCGTCGGACCGGTTCGCGTCAGTGCTGGCGCGGGCGGCGGAGACCTACGCCGCTCGGGCCGGCACGCTCACCGCCCAATCGCGCCGCGTTGCGGATTCGGATCCGCCCGGTGTCGCTGAGCCCGCGAATTCGGACGACGAACTGTTTCGCGCCGTGCTCGCGACGTTCGACCGGGTCCACGGCGGCTTCGGCGGCGCACCGAAATTTCCACTCGTGGCTCCGGTTCGACTGATGCTCCAGCAGCATCGGGATCAACCGGACGACGACGCGCTCAACGCCGCAACCTTGTCGCTCGACGCGATGGGCTGGAGCGCGCTCTACGACGACACCGCCGGCGGTTTTTATCGCTGCACGTCGGACGACGGCTGGCGCGAACCGCAGCTGGAAAAGCTGCTCGAGGTGAACGCCGGGCTGATCGACTTGTACGTGGAGGCGGCGCATTTGCTGGGGGTGCAGCGGTATGCCGACCGCGCCCGCGACGCGCTCACCTACGTCCAGAACTGGCTCGCCGATCCGGTCGACGGCGGCTGGGGCGGGTACGAGCTGCCGACCTCGATCGGAGAGCCTGACCGCGCCGAGCCCACCTCCCCGCGAGTCGATCGCACGCTCTTCTCGGGTTGGAACGGGACGATGATCTCGACCGCGCTGCACCTCGCGCACGCGTTCGAAGACGACACCCTCGGCCGCTTTGCCCTGACCGCACTGGAGCGCGTGCTGGCGATCTGCTATCGCCCCGGGCAGGGCGTCGCGCACTACGTCGAGGGCCAGACCCGAGCCGGCGGTTTCCTCGACGATCAGTTCGCTGTCGCGGCCGCCTGCCTGGACGCCCACGATGCGACCGGCAACATCGTCTACGAGATGATGGCGCAGGAGCTGGCGCTTCACGCGATGCGCACGTTGTGGGATCCGCAGCGCCAGGCCTTCGTCGATCGTGCGGCGGGCGAGGGGGCCGAGGCGATCGGCCGGCTTGCGGATCCGCTGGTGCCGTTCGCAGCCAATTGTGACGCGGCGGCCGTCCTATATCGCCTCGCCCTGACCACCAACAACCCGGAGTTTGCCGGCACGGCTGACGCCGTACTGGGGTCGATGGCACCGCACGCAATGGGCCACGGTCCGCTCGCCGCCCACTACCTGCTGGCCCGGCGGGCGGCGCGGGCCCGGTGATACACTTCGACCTGTCATGACCGAGACCTCCGTTGACACGCTGAAGAACGCCGCCACGCAGCTGCGCATCGATTCCGTCCGCTCCACCAGCGAGGCTGGCAGCGGCCATCCGACGACCTGCTTGTCGGCGGCGGAGATCGTCGCGACGTTGTTTTTCGACGAGATGCGCTACGACCCGCATGCGCCCCAGAACCCCGAGAACGATCGGTTCGTGCTCTCGAAGGGGCACGCCGCGCCGATCCTCTACGCGGCGTGGGCCGAAGCCGGCCTGTTCCCGCGCGAGGAGCTGCTCGAGCTGCGCCGGATCGATACGGATCTCGAAGGGCACCCGACGCCGCGATTGTCGTTCGTCGACGTGGCGACGGGCTCGCTCGGCCAGGGCATCTGCGCCGCCATCGGCACCGCCTTGAACGCACGGCGGATCAAGTCGCCCTACCGCACCTACGTGCTGCTCGGCGACGGGGAAATGGCGGAAGGATCCGTGTGGGAAGCAGCCAACATGGCGCTGCACTACCAGCTGGACAACCTCTGCGCGGTCATCGACGTCAACGGCCTCGGCCAGAGCCAGGCCACCCAGTTCGGGCACGACATGAGTGCCCTCGAACGCCGCTGGGACGCGTTCGGTTGGCACACGCTGGTCGTCGACGGCCACGACATCCCGGCACTGCAGGCGGCGTTCAAGTCCGCTCGAGGGACCTCCGGCAAGCCCACGATGATCCTGGCGCGCACGCTCAAGGGCAAGGGCCTGGCGGCGATCGAAGGTAAAGAAGGCTGGCACGGCAAGGCGCTCAAGAAGGGCAAGGAAACCGACGACGCGATCGCGGAGCTGGAGAAGCAGTTCGTGGCTGGTGCGCCGAAGCCGGCGATCGAGAAGCCCGCGGCCTCGAACCGGCCGGCTGAGAAGGTCGACTACGCGAAGCTGCCCGCGCCCAACTACAAGTTGGGAGACGAGGTGGCCACGCGTGAAGCGTGGGGCGTCGCCCTGGCTGCAGTCGGCGGCGTGGACGAGCGGATCGTCGCGCTCGATGCCGACGTCAAGAACTCGACCTTCAGCGACAAGTTCGAGAAGGCGCACCCGGATCGCTTCTTCGAGGGTTTTATCGCGGAACAGGTGATGGTCGGCGCGGCGATGGGCTTCGCGGCGCGCGGCGCTGTCGCGTTCCCTTCTACCTTCGCCTGCTTCCTGACTCGCGCGGCGGACTTCATCCGGATGGCGGGCATCTCGTTCAGCAACATCAAGCTGGCCGGCTCGCACGCCGGCATCTCGATCGGCGAAGACGGCCCGTCGCAGATGGCGCTCGAGGATCTGTCGATGATGCGGGCCGTGCCGGACTGCGCGGTGCTCTATCCGTGCGAAGCGGTCAGCACCGAGCGGCTCGTGGCGGAGATGGCCCAGCACAAGGGTCTGGCGTACATGCGCACCTCACGGCCAAAGACGCCGGTGACCTACGGCCCCGACGAGAAGTTCCCGATCGGCGGATCGAAGGTCCTGCGCCAGAGCGGCCAGGACGTTGCGACCGTGGTCGGTGTCGGTGTCACGGTGTTCGAAGCGCTGAAGGCCTACGATCGGTTGTTCGCAGAGGGGACGCACGTTCGCGTCATCGACGCGTATTCGCTCCAGCCGATCGACGCTGCCACCCTCATCGCGGCGGGGCAGGCCACTGGCGGACGGATTGTCACGGTCGAGGATCATTACCCGTCCGGCGGCTTGGGCGACGCGGTCAGCGAAGCGGTCGCGTCAGCCGGTTTCGCCGTGCATCGGCTCGCAGTGCGCGAGATTCCACGCAGCGGTCAGCCCGACGAGTTGCTCGAACGCTATGGCATCTCCGCCAAGCACGTCGTCGAAGCGGTCAAGTCGCTGCTGTAGGCCGGCGCCGTCGTCTGTCGACTGTTACGGTTTTCCGTCCACGGTCGACAGGTAGAGGGCGTTGAAGAGCATCGGGAACGTGGCGTGCGTCTGCGCGCGATGTTGAGGGCGCAGCCCGAATAGCACGATCCGCCCTGGGTTCATGTCGACCGAGACGACGGCGGCGCGACCGGTCATCAGTTCCTCGCCACGCAGCCACCCCGACGCCACGACCTCGTCGTTCGGATAACGGGCGACGACCGTCGTCCGCTGTGACGCGAACCCTTCGACCAGCGCGAAGAACGGGCTGTTGTTGTAGAAGCCGTAGGTCTCGGCGGCCATGCCGTAGCCGACCGGATGCGTCGTGTCGACTTCCACTTTGAGGATGGTGCCGGGCGCGAAGTGCTGATCGCGCGACAGCCCGCGCTTCAGGTCGCGGACCGGCACGGCGAAGTTCTCGATCGCGAACGCCGAGGCCGCGCCGAGCGTCACCAGCGTCCCGCCATCAGCGACGAACTGCTTGAGCGCGTCGACTCCCTCGGGCCCGATCCCACCGCTGTACTCGGGTCGGATGTTCGCGCCCGTGCTGCCCGACACCATCTGAGTGGTCGCCTGATCGGGGAGGATGATCGCGTCGAACTTGCCCTTCAGCCCGCCGGCCCGGACGTCGGCGTTGTGGAGGGCGGTCGACTGGAATCCGTACTGCTCGAGCACCCAGCGCGTCCAGCCCTCGTCCATGTTGCCGCCCCCGAACGGCTGATACATGCCGATCCTGGGCGCCCGAATGTGCAGCGGGGCGGGCGTCGCCGCCGGCGCGGTCCGCGCCACCTCGCTCTTCGCAATCAGCCCGAACGTCGTCGCCGCCTGATCCATCTGCGCCCGGCTCACGTTGCTCACACCGATCCGCGCGGCCCGGTCTTCGCCAATCTCCAGCGTCGCTTTGGCGCCCTGTTTCAGGAGCGAGTTGAGCGCCTTGGCGGCATCAGGGCCGCGGTAATCGAAGACGAAGCGGGCGCCGGTGCCAGTGACGCGGCCTTCCAGTGCCGGCGCGGCGGTCAATTTCTCCAGCTTGGCCGCAGCACCGACAGGTGTGTTCACCATGCGATGCTCGACGCCGAGCAGCATGCCGAGCGACCACGCGCTGACGTCGTACGGCGGTTCCGGCGCCGAGGTGGGGGAGCGGCGCACCTCCGGATACGTCTGCTTCTCGAGAATGTCCTTGGCGTAGCGCGCGAACACCTGACCCATCGGCACCACGAAGGTCCCGGCGGCATACGACCGGCCGTCGGATTCGAACGCCGCGCCGGCCTTGTAGACATCGACCCCGGCCATCTGCAGCTTCTCGACGAGATGCACGGCTTCGTGCGGATCGTGCTGGGTCTCGACGGGGATCACGATCGCTCCGGGATTGCCCTTCGTGCCGGCCTCGACGGTCAGGCGGTTGACCTCGTAGATCTGCCGCATCAGCGCCTCGCGCCGATCCGCGACCGTGTCGAGCAGCGCCATCGTCGCAATCAACTCGTAGTCGACGATGTCACGGAGCGTCCAGCGGCCGCCCATCCAGGGCCGCGGATACTCGGTGCGCGGATTGATGTCGGTGGGTGGAGGGAGCGGGCCGCCAGCCGCCCCGCGTCCGCCGCCACGTCCCTCGCCTGCCGGCGCGTCATTAGCGCGCCCCGGCACCGCGCGCTGCTGATCGATGGGTGCCGCCACCCGTGCGCTCGCGACTTCGGTGAGGAGTCCGATCTGGTTGTGCCACCAGCCGCTCCACGCCATCGCGCCTTCCCAGAAGTTGGTGTACGTCGAGTTGTAAATGATCCCTTCCTTGCCGGCCGCTTCCAGCGCGGCCGCCTGCGACTGCCCGAGGATCCCGTTCCACCGGTAGATCAGCGGGTGGACGTTCGGATTGATCGGATCGGTGGCGGGCATGACGAAGATGCGGGCCGCGTTGCTCCCCATCTGGTGCTCATCGAGCCAGACGGTCGGATACCAGTCGTGCCACAACAGCTTGGCGGTGAGCTGGCTCTCCTTCTGCGTGAACATGTACATGTCGCGGTTGTTGTCGTGCCCGACATACGGGTGGTACAGGTAGGGGATCGAGCTGGTCTCGTAGGGCGTGCCGAGATTCTTGTTGAACCAGTCGGTGACCATCACCTGGCCATCCGGATTCAAGCTCGGTACGAGCAGGAAGATGACGTTGTCGACGATCTTCTTGACCTGCGGCGAGCCATCTGTGGCCAGGCGGTGAACCAGTTCGACGGCCATCTGGGTCGCGCCGATCTCGGTCGCATGGACGCTGCACGTGATCGCGATCACCAGCTTGCCCTGCGCAAAGATCTCCTCCCGCTCGGCGTCGGTCGGCGCGCCGCCCTGGAAGTACAGCTTCCGCTCCAGCCGCTTGTAGCGCTCGAGGTTCTTCAGGTTCTCAGGGGCGCTGATCTCCAACACCACGAAGGGATTGTTGTCCGTCGACTTCCCGAGCTCGCGCATCTGGATGCGATCGCTCGCGGTGTCCACCTGCCGCATGTAGTCGAGGATGCGGTCCCATCGCGCGAGCTTGTTGTCGGTGCCAATCCGGAAGCCGAAGAACTGCTCTGGCGTCGGGATCCCGCCCGGCGCCTGGGCGCCGGCATACGGCGTCCCGCTTCCGAGCATCAGGCCAGCGATCGTGAGGGCGAGAAAGGTACGTGACACGCGAACAAGCATGAGGGAATGCATCCTCGATTCGAAGTAGGTAGCGCCGACAGGCGCAGGTCGGCGAGTGTTTGCCGGGAAGCCCGAACCCCGTGTCCGGAAGCCTGTCGCCTGTAGCCTGAAGTTCAGACGCCGACTTGCGGGGCGTCGACGATGGACGACTGCGTGGCTTTGGGACGGAACACGCCGGACGCGAATGCCGGGCCGGCGGCGCGGCGGAACATCGACGCGAAGATCTGCCGCAGCAGCTCCGGACGCTCGCCGAGCACCTCGAACAGATCGTCGCGCGCGATTCGCAGTGCGATCCCCGACTCCACCACTCGCGCCGCCAGCCCGAGCGGTTGGCCGCCGAGCATCTCCAATGCGCCGATGATGTCGCCGCCGCGGCCGCGGATCGGGACCTGTGAGGTGCTGCTCGACAGAGCGATCTCGCCTGAGAGGAGCAGCCACAGCGCCGGTGGTGCGGACTCCGCGAAGAGCGAGGCGCCCGACGTCATGGTGACGATGGACGTGACCGCCGCAAGCTGTGTCATTTCGTCGACCGACGTCCGGCTGAAGAGCGGAACCTTCTGCAGGGCCAGCACCTTCTCGATGGGTGTCAGTCCACCGGCGGCGAGCACGCCGAGCTCGTGGCCGAAGGAGGTCGGCTGAACGGGGCCGCGGCTGGAGCCATCTTCGGCGGCGAGCGTGGCGAACAGGCCCGTCAGGAGATCGGTGTTGTCGGCGAGCAGCGTCCGGAGCTCGTCAACCGTCAGCACGAGGGTCACCGCGACCTCCTCGGTCCGGATCGTCTCGCGCATCGGCTGGCCCTGAAGGGCCTCGTCGAAGCCGAGCGCCGCCGGGGGCTCGATGGTTCGTGGCGCCGAGTCCATGGCGGTGGCGACCAATCGTCCGTCCAGCAGCAGGTGCAGGCTGGTCGGGACGGTCCCTTCCTTCAACAGGATGCTGCCCGGGTCGTGCCGGACCTGCCGCGATGCGCCGGCAATGCGGAACAACTCGTCGACGGTGACGGACGCGAAGAGCGGCAGCCGGCGCAACCGGCCGGCGAGCTCGGCGGCCGGCAGCGGCTCGAGCCACAGCTCACGCCGGCGCTCGGCGGGCATTCGTTTCTCCGCCAGGGCCCACGAGGCCGCCTCGAACACGTACCAGTCGCGCACGTCCCGGTGTTCGAGCACGTGCTCGATGTCATCGGCAAGTGCCCACATTTGCTGTTGCCGCACCGCATCGATGGCCGCGGCGGCGACGACCTGGTCGTCGTCATTGATCAACTGGAGGAGCGACTCCTCGACGTCGCGCGGGCGCGACTTGATGAGCACGTTGCCGCGGCGGACCTTTTCGGCCGCCGGCAGATCTTCGAGCAACGGCATGATGCGCTTCCGGAGGTTACCGCCCAGGACGTTGTCGAGATATTCCGACGCGCTCGCCCGGCTGCGCGAGTCGCCGTGCTGCAGCGTCCACTCAGCGGCGGCAATGTCCTTCCACGGATAGATCAGCGCCAGCAGCCGGTAGATCCGGTCCTTGGTCCGGGCCATCTTCTGGGTCAGCGCGTCGGCCAGCAGCGAGTCGGTCTGAAGCGCCTGCTTCCCGAACAGGTTGAAATGCAACGACAGATAGGTGAAGTAGCGGTTCCCTTCGGAGACGATGAGCGCCTCGATGGGCTCGCGCGGGAAGGTGAACGTCGCCTGCCCGCGACGCAGCCGCTCGAGGGCGGCGACGGTCTTGTAGCGCAGGAACCCGTCCTGCTGCTTCAGGCAGGCGACCAGCACGTCGACTGACCTCTGGCTTGGAATCTGGCCGATCGTCGCCGGGATGTGGCGGCGGATCCAGATGTCCTCCCCCTCGTCGCACATGAAGAAGTTCAGCGCATCGAGGGCGGGTTCGCCGTAACTGACGATCACGGCGCGGGCCCGCCCCTTGAGGACGCGATTGCGGAGCAGCGTGATCAGCGCCGGCAGGAAGACGAAGTCGCCGGTCCCGGCCGCACGGACGCTCTCCATGGCCTCGTCCGCCACTTCGGGCGCCGGATCGTAGAGCAACGGGATCAGCAGCCGGCGGAAGCGCGGCTCGGCGATGTGCCGGATCGCGATTGCCACGTCACGCCGCGCCTTGCGGTTGGTATCACCGGAATCGGACGCGAGATCGACCAGGACGCTCTCGGCGAGGTCGACATCGGCCGGCTGCGTGCTGCCGGCCAGCGCGATCGCCGCGGTGGTCCGGATGCGCGGGTCCGGATCCGAGAGCATCGGCCGGGCGAGCGAGACGGCGTCCTCACCGTTGATCGCCGCCAGCGCGCTTATCGCGGCGGCCCGGACGCGGGCGTCCGGGTCCGACAACGTCCGGCGGATCTGCGGCACCCACTGGCCCGAGAGATCGCTGCGCGATTGGCCGAGCGCATACAGCGCGCGGGCCCGCACGGCCGGGGACTCGTGGTACAGCAGCAGCGGCGTCACGAGGTTGCGCTTGTCCAGCGACTCGAGCACGTCGATCGCGTACACGACGCGGGCCGGCTCAGGATGCGCGAGCTCCTGAAGCAGCGTTTCGACCGTCGAGAGATCGCCGCCGCTCAACCGGACTTCGGCCGGGGCGAGGTCACGCCGCTCGATGCTCTGGCGGAACGCGGTCAGGTAGCCGCGGCGGGCATAGAGCGCCATCACGATCCACGCCGCCGTGACGATCAGGCTGGCGTAACTCAGTTGCTGCCAATTCAGGTTCAGGCCCCACGGCTTGACCAGCACCAGCAGCAGCAGGGCCCCGGCCGCCTTGGCCCCACGGTCGACAGTGACGTCGACGAACGACTTCGCCTTGAGCTTGATGTCGGCAGGCAGCGGCAGGAAGAGGATCTCGCGGGTAGTCTTGTCGACGGTGTAGCGCAGCGATTGATCCAGCACGCGCGCCAGCCCCGGCGCCCACAGCGCACCGTTCAGCAACATGATGACGCCGCTCGTCCCGAGGCTGACCGGGAGGATCATCAGGGCGAACCCGATCCCGAGGTAGCGATGGATCTTGCTGGTGAGCCAGACCTGGATCACGAAGCCGATGATCGACGTCCACAGCTGGACGCTGGCCAGGAATACGGTGATCGAGTCGGTCGCGCCGGCCCCCTTGTTGGCGGCCGCGGCCATGTTCAACTGCTGCTCGATGATCGCCGCGCCGACTGCCGCGAAGCTGATCACCAGCGCGATGATCTGCAGTTGTTTCGACTTGCGCAGGAGGTCGAACGCTTCGGTCGCGCTGACCCCCTTTTCTTCCTTCGGCGTCGGGATCGCCGACGCGGCCGGGCGTTCACGCTGCAGGATGGCGGCGACCATGCCGGCGCAGCACAACATCAGCGTGCCGCTGATCAGCAGCATGTTGGTCGTGCCGATGGTGGTGGTGTACGACTGCAGGATCGCCGATCCCGCGATGCCGCCGAGCGGCGCGCCGCCGCCGATGAACCCGAACAATCGCTTGGCTTGACGCGGGTCGTAGACCAGGTTCGCGAGGGTCCAGAACTGGCTGATGAGGAGGACCCCGAGGAGCAGTGCCATCAGGTAGAAGGCGACGGAGACCCAGGTCTCCTTGGTCTGGAACAGGAACCAGAAGCCATAGAGGACGAGCGCCATGCCGGTCTGGGTGATCGGCAGCGCGCCGCGCTCCGGCAGCCGCGCCATCAGCCACGAGTAGCCGGTCATCAGCACGCCGATCAGGATGCCCGCCGCGAGCAGCACGTAGGGCAGATTGTCGGGCCCGAGATCGGTGATGAACTTCGATCGCGTGATCGGCTTCAGGATGTTGTACGCCGTCATCGCGAGGAACGAGTACGCGAACATCATGACGGCCGTGAGGCTCTCCTCCCGGCGAACTTCGACCAGTGGAGAGAGCACGCGCTGCAGCATGGGCACAGCCTAAGCCATGCAGAAACTGAAGTAAACTGCGGGTCGCCCCCATGGTTGCCCGGCTCCGGCGGTTCTTCGACATCCGGCCCGGCGAAGGCCTCCCCGTCCTCCTCTCCTTCACCTACATCGGGGTTGTCATCGCCGCCTACGTGCTGGCCAAGGCGATCCGCAACGGGTTGTTCATCCAGGCTTACGGGCCGTACGCGCTGCGCTACGTCGTGGCCGCGAGTCCGGTGGTCCTCTCGTTATTCGTGCCGGCGTACGCGATGCTGACGGCCCGCCTCGGCGCCCGCCGGATGACCATCGGGACCCTCCTCTTCTTCAGCCTGAATGTCCTCCTGTTGTGGTACGCCTTCAGTCGTCACCCGACGGCGCGCTTGACCGCGGTCTTCTACGTCTGGGTGAACTGTTTCGGCGTGATTGCCCCGGTGCACGCCTGGAGCTACGCCAGCTCGCTGTTCGACACGCGCCAGGCCAAGCGCCTGTTCGGGCTGATCGGCTCCGGCGCATCCCTCGGCGCCATCGTCGGCGGCTTCCTGGCCAGCGCCCTGGTCGATCCGCTCGGCGGCTCCATCAACCTGCTGCTGGTCGTGACGTTGCTCATCGCGCTGGCGGCGGCGGTCGTCGCCGTCGCCAATACCCGTATCCAACGGCGCGGGACGATGCGGATGGCGGCGGTTACGGCGCCGCGGGCGCTGGAAACGGTGCGCGCGATCCTGGCCAGTCCGTACCTCCGGCTCATCACCGCTGTCGTCTGCCTGACGGCGATCGTGACGCAATGGACGGGGCTACAGCTCAGCCTCGTGACCTCCCGGTACTTCCACAACGACGCGACCGCACTCACCCGATTCAATGGCTCCTTCACGCTCGCGCTGGGCACGGTCAGCTTCATGGTGCAGCTGTTCGCCACCAGCCAGGCGCTGCGGCGGTTCGGGCTGGCGGTGACGATCCTCGCGCTCCCGTTGACGCTCGGCTTTGGCTCCGCCCTGATCGTGCTGATGCCGGCGATCTGGCCGGTCCTCATCACCAACGCCTTCGATCAGGCGTTCCGGTTCTCCGTCGACCGTCCGACTTACGAGTTGTTGTATCTGCCCCTCCCGCCACAGGAGCGGCTGTCGTTCAAGAACGCGATCGACATCATCGGGACGCGCATCGCCGACGCGGTCGGGGCGGTGGTTTACGGGATCCTGACCGTCGGCTTCCTGATGATCCACGGCATCGGGCTCGATCTGCGCGGCACCGCCATGCTGAACCTGGTGCTCATCGCCGCGTGGACGACGGTCGCGTGGCGGCTGCGGTCGGCCTACGTGCGCACGATTCAGGAGAGCATCCATCGCCATCGCATGGACACCGAACGGACCTCCTCGGTCGTGCTCGAACGCTCGGCCGCTGACGCGCTCCGGGACAAGCTCGCGGCGAGCGATCCAGCGGACGTCCGGTATGCGCTCGGGCTCCTCGAAGGACAACGGACTCAGAGCTGGCATCCAGCCCTTCGGGCGCTCCTCTCACACCCCGAGGCTGACGTCAGGCAGCGCGCCCTGGCCCTGCTCGCGGCCGCCGGCGACCGCGACATCGGCCCCGACGCGGTGAATCTGCTGCGCGATCCGGATCTCGGCGTTCGCACCGAGGCGCTGCTCTATCTGTCTCGGGAGCAGGGCATCGATCCGCTCGCGCAGATCGAGACGCTCGGGGACTTCGCCGACTTCTCGATCCGCGCCGGCATGGCCGCGTTCCTCGCCTCCCCCGGACCGGCCCAGAACCTCGAGGCCGCGCAGCAGATTCTCGAGGCGATGATCCATGCCCCGGGGCACGAAGGCGCACGCGAGCGGGCCGAGGCCGCCCGCCTGATCGCGCTAGTGCCGGCCTTCTCGCCGATGCTCCCGCCGCTCATCGCGGACCGGGACGCCGAGGTGGCGTTGCGCGCGATCGAAACGGCGCGCGTGCTGGTCCGCGAGGACACCGTCGATGCGCTGCTCGACGCGCTGGGCCGCGCCGAGGTCAGCGATGCTGCAGCCGCCGCCCTCGCCCGCTTCGGCAACAGCGTCGTCCCCGAAATCGCCCGCCGCCTCGACAACGAGCAGGAGCCGCTCGAGGCGCGCCGGGAGCTGCCGGCCGTGCTGGTGAGGATCGGTACGGTTGAAGCGGAGCAGGTGTTGATCGGCAGCCTGCTGCACGCGGACCCGACGCTCCGGCACCGCGTCATCGCCTCGCTCAACAAGCTGCGGACGATGCACCCGGAGCTGGGACTGGATCCGGCGGCGGTGGAACTGCTGCTGGCGGCGGAGATCGTCGGGCACTATCGTTCGTATCAGGTACTCGGGCCGCTGCAGCAGCGTCTGCGTCCGGGCGATCCCGTGCTCGAGGCAATGGGCAACACGATGGAGCAGGAGCTCGAGCGCATCTTCCGCGTGATGGCGCTCCTGCTGCCGCACGCCGGCCTGCACGATGCCTATGTGGGCCTGCGCTCCTCCAACCCGATGGTGCGCGGTAATGCGATCGAGTTCCTGGACAACGTGCTGAAGCCCGAGCTCCGCCAGCTGCTGGTCCCGCTGCTCGACAGCAGCGTCACCGTGGAGGAGCGGATCGCCCTCGCCGACACGCTTGTCGGCGCGCCGCTCGAGACAGCCGAGGAGTCCGTCACGACGTTGCTGGCCAGCGAAGACGCCTGGCTGCGCTCCTGCGCGGTGTACGCGATCGGCGCACTGCAGCTCGATGGACTGGAGCACGAGCTGGATCGCTTCGAGCAGAATGGCGATCCCGCCATGCGACAGACGGTTCTGCAGGCGCGCCGCCGGTTGGCGGGGCTGACCGACACCGTCACTGCTCCGGAGCCGGTGCCCGCGTCGATGGCCGTAGGCGTGGGATCGGGATAGCTAGACGCTGCCGCGTCACGGGCCCGTTGCCCGAGTTGTATCCTCCCGAACGCCGAACGCCGAACGCCGAGCGGCGCGTCCCAAGTCCCGAGCCCCGAGAAGCTCCTACTCGTGCGGCGGCGACGGTGCCGGACTGCGCTTGTGCTCGCTGGCGCGAATCATCCGTTCCAGCCGCAGGGCCCGCGCTGGCGCGACACCTTCCGGACCTCGCATTAGATACCGCTCCAGATCGGTCGCGAGGGCGACGGCATCGGCGTCGGGTGCGTCTGTGGTCCGGCGAGGCTTGTTCAGAATTGCATCCGGCACGTCGAGCGCCGTCGCCAGCGTGCGGATGTCGCTGGCCAGCAGTCCGCCGAGCGGAAAGAGATCGACCCCGGCGTCGCCATGCTTGACGATCGTTCCTACCATCAGCGTCGTCCGGCTCGCTGACCCCGCGACCAGATACTCGAGCGCCGAGGCGACCGCATACAGGGTCGTCATGCGGACCCGCGCGATGACTTCCGCGGCGCTGCCGCGATCGCGGCGGTCGGCGCCTTCCGGCAGGATTGGCGGACGCAGCGGGGCGGGCAGGTCCGCCGCGGCAGCCTGGAGGCCCTCGGTGAGCCGCTCGACCCCCGGCGCGAGATCGACCCGGAGCGCCGGCACGCCGAAGTGGTCGGCCACCAGCCGCGCGTCGTGCTCGTCGGCGGGGTCGTCGTGGCAGGGCAGCAGGGCCGCCAGCGTCTGTCCTGGCGCGGCGAGCTGGCAGAGGCGAATCGCCACGGCCGACTCGATGTCGCCGGTGACCAGCGCCACGAGCCCGCGTGCGCCGGCGTCACTGATGCGGTCGCGGAGCCATCCGGAGATCTGCGTGGCGCGTCGATCCATGTCGATATCGATCAGCGGACGGCAGGGCTGCGGCTGATCACGCGGAGGAAGGCATCGACGACCGCCGGGTCGAACTGCCGGTGGCGCTGCCGCTCGATCTCGGCGACCGCATCGCCGATCGGCCAGGCCGCCTTGTATGGACGCTTCTGGGTCAGCGCGTCGAACACGTCAGCGACGGCGACGATCCGGCCCGGCAGCGGGATGTGCTCGCCGGCCAGACCTTCGTAGCCGCTGCCGTCCCAGCGCTCGTGATGGCAGAGGGCGATCTCCTCCGCCAGCTTGAGCAGCCCGAACCGGCTTCCGGACAGGATCCGCGCACCGATCGTGGTGTGGGTCTTGACCAGCGCGAACTCCTCGTCCGTCAGCTTGCCCAGCTTGAGGAGCACCGCGTCGGGAATCCCGATCTTGCCGACGTCGTGGAGGGGGGCGGCCCGGCGGATCAACGCCACCTGCGCTGCCGCCATGCCGGCCTCCTGGGCCACCAGGGCGGCCATCTGCCCGACGCGCTCCGTGTGCTGCCCGGTATTGTCGTCGCGGAACTCCGCCGCTCGAGCCAACCGCTCGATGATCTCGATTTGCGCCGCCTCGAGCTCCTGCGTCCGTTCCTGCACCTTTGCTTCGAGGACCTGGTTCTGACTCTGGATCTGCAGATACAGGAAGCGCGTCTCGAGCAAGGTCCGGATCCGGAGCAGGACCTCGTCGGCGTGGAAGGGTTTGTTGACGAAGTCCTTCGCGCCGCGGGAGAGCGCCTCACGGCGCGCTTCCTGGGTCATGTCGCCGGTCAGCATCAGGATTGGCAGGTAGGTGGCGTGGCCCATGCCGTTCAATTCGTCGATCACCTGCAGGCCGTTCATGTGCGGCATGTGGAGATCGAGCAGCACCAGGTCCGGGGCGAGATCCTTGAACAGAGGCGCCGCTTCGCGCGGATCGTTGGTGCTGTGCAGGTGGACGAACCCGGATCGCTCCAGCAGGCGTTTGAGCAGCTCGACGTTGGCGGGCTCGTCGTCCACGATCAGAATGCGGGCCTGCTTGAAGGCTTTGGCCTGCATCATCTCCGGAATCGACGGCTCACGAGGCGATTGAATCCGCATTCAGGACTGCTTCCGCCGCGGGCGACTCGGGCCATTCGAGCAGGGGCGCGGCCGTATACGAGGCGTGCGCGACCGTGCTCTGAAAGTACGCTGTTTCGGACGCATAGAAGAGCAGCTTCAGGTAGTGCCGCACAAGTATGTACAGTTGGCCGAGCAACAGCGTGAGCCACATCCGCACACCAGACCCCGGAAATCCCGGCGCCAGCACCGCATAGGCCAGCACGAGGCAAAGATACCCCGCTCCGTTCAGGATATACAGCCGAACCGCGCCGCGATGCAGACGTACGAATCGCGCCCCGGCAATCCATGCGCCTATGGCGCTACGGCGATCTTCTACTATCAGGCGAATACGCGCGTAGTCGAGGGACAGATTGATTACGGCGAGGAGCACCCCGAACGCGGCGTAGAACGCCACCCGTACGAGGAACGCCTCGCGCTCGACTGTGAGATCAGCAGTCACACTGGGATAGACGCGTTCGAAGAGCCACGGGTGCACCACCTCGAACAGCAGGGCGTAGGCGACCAGGCCCAGGCATCCGAGCCGGAGCAATCGACCGAAGTGCCGTCCGCAGGCACCGAAGAAGCCCGCTGCTCGCGTCGGCCGCCGTCGAGCGTAGCGATCGAGCACTCCGCCGGACAGGAACGACCACAGCACCAGCCACGCCGTCGTCACCCCGGCGACGGTAGTGGCCATCGCCTGGTTCTCGGCGAGCGCGCTCAGGTTGTCGAGGATGGCGCCGAATCCGGCAATCGATGGCACGAACGTGGTACCGAGGCCGGTCGCCTGCGACGAGAACTCCTGCCACCAGGCGAAGTTCGTGCCGCTCGCGGCGGTGTCGGCTGCAAGACTCCGCCCCAGATGCGTCGCGATCATCTCGGCGAGCACGAACGAGAGCGGCAGCCCGATCAGCAGCGTGAGCGCGTACAGGCCGGCGATGAGGGCCGGCGCCGCGTTCACCCGGCGCATGCCGTCCCGCAGCGCGGCTCGTGCCGTCACATTAGACGAAGAAGCCATACGTCAGCAGGTGGTCCTGCAGCCACAGGAGCCACGTCAGCGACCACTTGCCTGCGGCGCGGCCGGCGGTCTCGCTGGTGAGTGTCGCCGAGTTGTTGGTGTAGTTGCGATCGAGCAGGAGGACGTGCTCCGGATCGACCTGCGCCGAGATCGCCCGGACCGGCTTCTCGACCTCGTAGGCCTTCCAGCGCTCCTCGCCGGTCCAGTGCCACCGCACCTCCTCGCCGTTCTCGAAGCGCACCTGGACGTCGACCGGAAACACGCCGTCTTCATTGCGGCGGACCACGACCTGCGTGCGGAACATGCGGCTGCCGCGAGTGTCGTACGGCTGGCTCGTGAACACATCGACGGCGTAGTCGAACGCGACCGAGCTCCGGTAGACACGGTCGAAGAACCAGGTGAAGTCACGGCCGCTGATCTCGTTGACGATCGCGAAGAAGTCGGCCGGCTTCGGATGCTCGAACGTGAATCGCGCGAAGTATGTCGACATGATCCGCTGCATCGTCTCCCAGCCGACCATGCGCTCGAGCGTCGCCAGCCAGAGCCCGGTCTTGCTGTAGGTGACGAGCCCGGCGGTCGCCGGCCAGTACCGATAGCTCGGTATCGACGGCATATCGCCGTGCGGCTCGGCGGCATAGCCGGCGAGGCCGTCTTCATCCTCCGGCATTCGCAGGGGGGCCGCCCGCAGCGTCCACGGGATGAAGCCGCCGAAATAGCGCTTCCCGAAGAACAGCGGCGTCGAGCTCTGCGCCAGCGTCCTGGCGGTCGAGAACGTGTTGACGCCCTCGTCCATCCAGGCGTGCTCGAACTCGTTGTTGGCGACGAGGCCGTACCAGAACTGGTGCCCGGCCTCGTGGACCGTGACTTCCTCGGGCTCTCCCTGGCTGACCGGCGCCAGCCACCGCGTACCCGCGGTGAAGAGCGTCGGGTACTCCATGCCGTCGGCGCCGCTCTGCCATGCGGGATCGACGATCGTGATCTGCGCGTACGGATAGGGACCGAACCACTCGCCGTAATATCGCAGCGTCGCGCGAACCGCGGCGAAGTGCCGGTCCGCCTGCGACGCGTGCTCCGGCTGGAGCAGCAGCCGCATGACGACCGGCGGCAGCGTCGGATGCGTGAAGGTCGCCGTCCGTTCGAGGTAGTCCGGGCTTGTCGTCCACGCGAAGTCGTGAACGTCGGCGGCTGCGTAGTGATGGGTGGTCAGGCCGTTGCCTGCGTCGCGCCGCCCCTGCTCGGTCCCGGTGGCCCCGACGGTCCATCCGGTCGGCACCGTGAGTTGAACGTCATAGCTGCCGAAGTCGGAGAAGAACTCGGTCGAGGCATGGAACTGGTGGCAGTTCCACCCCGTGTCCTCGAGCACGCCGATCTTCGGGAACCACTGGCCGAGGAAGTAGAAGTCGCCGATGACGCCGGTGCGGGCAAACGTGCGCGGGACGTGAGAGGTCCATGCGATCGTCAGGGTGGTGCTCTCGCCGGGCGCCACGGCCGCCGGGAGCGTCACCTCGGCCACCGTCCGGTCCTCCGCATTCCCGTCATCGGGCGCGATGAAGCGGAGCGTGGGACCGAGGTCCGTGGTCGGGCCGTTCGGTGTGCGCAACAGAATCCTGGTCAGATCGATGCTGCCCCAGTCCGATGCGGAACGATGCGGCATCTCGTCGCCGGCGAGGCGCCGCTCGCGCATCCACGTCGACTCCGCATTTCGCCAGGCGTTGTAGTAGAGATGGAACTGCAGCGTGCGGGCCGGCGTGCGGGTGGCGTTGCGCCAGACCAGCTGCTCCTCGCCGGTGATCGTGTGCTGACGACGATCCAGGGTGGCGGCGATGGTGTAGCTGGCGATACGTGGCGATCGAGGCGGGGGGAGTGCCGGCGCGGCGCGCAGGCCGTCGCCGGCGACGGCGGCCACGAAGGCCAGAAGGAGAGCTGCCAGCCACCGCGCGCGCACGCCGGGATGTTACACCAGCGCCGATCCGCCCCCGGTGCGCGGATATAATCGGCGACTGTCATCATCGCGTGATCGTCGCGCGGCAGCAGTGGGTCAGGAGAGTGTGCGAATGGCTTCGACGTCAGGCCCCATCCGGGTGTTGCATTTCGGTCTCGGTCCCATCGGTGTCGGCATCGTCCGGCAGGTGGCCGCGCGGAAGGGATTCAAGATCGTCGGAGCGGTCGACATCGACCCCGCGAAGGCCGGGCGCGATCTGGGCGAGGTCGCCGGCTTGAGCAAGCGGCTCAAGGTCCCGGTCATGGACGATGCGAGGAAGGCGATTAAGGCGACCAAGCCCGATGTCGCGGTGCTGTGCACCAGTTCGTCGTTGAAGACGGTGTTGCCGCAGTTCGAGACGGTGCTGAAGCTGAAGGTGCCGATCGTGTCGACGACCGAGGAGCTCGCGTATCCGACCAGGCGGAACATCCGTTACGCGCGCGCGATCCATCAGCTCGCGAAAAAGGCGAAGGTGGCGGTGCTGGGCACCGGCGTCAATCCCGGGTTCGTGATGGATGTGCTGCCGATCATGCTGACCGGCGTGTGCGAGCGGGTCGAAGCCATCCGGGTCGACCGGATCCAGGACGCGCGCATCCGGCGGCTGCCGTTCCAGCAGAAGATCGGGGCCGGGCTGACGCGCGAGCAGTTCCAGGCCAAGGTCGACGATGGCAGCGTGCGCCACGTCGGGCTGGCGGAATCGATCACGATGATTGCCGACGCGCTCGGGTGGAGCCTCGACAAGGTGACCGACGACATCGAGCCGAAGATGGCCGACAGCGCCGTATCCAGCGAGTTCCTGTCGGTCGCGGCAGGGCAGGTCTGTGGCCTCGTCCAGGACGGGATCGGCTACCGCAACGGTGAGCCGGTGATCACGCTCCATATGGAGGCGTATCTCGGTGCGCCGGAGTCGTACGATGCGGTGGAGATCACCGGGTCGCCGGCGCTGAAGATGAAGCTCGCCGGGGGCGTGCACGGGGACATCGCGACGGCGTCGATCGCGGTCAACTCGCTGCCCAAGATCCTGACCGTCAGCCCCGGCCTGCACACCATGCGGGACATGCCGGTGCCGTCGTTCTACGGCGGCGTGCGGTAGCCGCCGGACTGCACTGCTCGCGGGTGTCAGGACGCTTCTCGGACTCCCCACCGGCGGCGCTTGAGAAACAGTCCCTTGCGGGAGATGCCCAGGAGCCGCGCGGCTTCCTCGACCCGGCCGTGCGATCGTTCCAGCGCGTGCCGCACCATTGTCTGTTCCAGGTGATCGACCGCGGATGGTAGCGGCTGATCGAGGCGGACCCGTATCTCCGGCTCGGTGCTGGAGGCGGCGATCGTGCGCCGCGAGGCGAGGATCTCCGGCGAGAGGAGGGCCGGTGTGAGGGTCGAGTCCCGGTCGGCGAACGCGACCATCCGCCGGACCTCGTTCGCGAGCTGGCGGATGTTGCCGGGCCAGTTGTAGAGCACCAGGTACTCGAGCACTTCGTCGGAGATCGACAGGTTGCCTTTCTTCTGTTCGACGCTGACCCGCCGCAGGTAGTGCTCGACCAGTGGTGGAATCTCCTCGCGGCGTTCACGGAGCGGCGGAATGCGGAGGGGGATCACGTTGAGGCGGTGGAAGAGATCCTCGCGGAAGCGGCCTTCCGCGACGAGGCGTTCGACGTCGGCGTTCGTCGCGGCGATGACCCTGACGTCGACGGTGATCGGGTGCGGCTCGCCGAGCGGATGGATTTCCTGACGATCGAGGAAGCGGAGCAGCTTGGGCTGGAGCTCGAGGTTCAGCTCGGCGATCTCGTCGAGGAACAGCGTGCCGCCCGCAGCCGCGCGAATCACTCCCGGCGAGGCGGTGTCGGCGCCGGTGAACGCGCCGCGCTTGTGGCCGAACAGCTGGCTCTCGAGCATGTCGCGCGGCACCGCGCTGCAATTGAACGCCTGGAGTGGCCGCTCGGCGCGTTGGGAGGCGCGATGGATCGCGCGCGCCAGCATCTCCTTGCCGGTGCCGGTCTCGCCGGTGATGAGAACCGGCGACGGGTTCGAGGCGATGCGGCGGGCGTTTGAAAGCAGTTCGATGCTCTGTTCGGAGATCCAGATGCTCTCGGGATCGCCGTCCAGGGATTCGGCCGGCCACAGCGCGTTGCGCTCCTGCTCGTCGCGGCGGTAGCGGTCGAGGGTGCGCGCGATGTCGACCAGCTGGCGCACGGCGGCGACCGTGCAGTGATCGTCGAGGTCCGGCCCGGGCCGCACCAGCAGCTGCCAGCTGTCGTCACGGTGCGGGCCCAGCAGCGTGATCTCCTCTGGTTTGGCGCTGGCAAGTGCTGTCGACCGCTTCCGCTTCCGTCCACCCGGCGACCGCCACTGCCCGGGCGATGGTCGGTCCTACCGTGAGCAGGGCGAGCTGGGCACAACAGCCCGGTACCGTCGAGGATGGCGAACGCTTCACGTCCGAGAATGTGCGGATGCCCAGCGAGCTCGAGGAGCGCGACCGCGCTGTCGAGGGTCGCCGGCGCGGGAGCCGTGGGGCCCCCAATAGAAACTTTGGCTAGATGCTCCGCGGCCAGCTCCAGATTGACGTTGGCGGCGCCCATAAGCGTCCGCTGAGCCCGACCAAGGACGATCTGAGCCTGCCGCGGCTTCCCCGCTCGCCTATACCAGGTTGCTAGTATTACGGACACGGCGCTGCATGTCTCAAGCGATCGCGGCGTTCCGTCCTGACGCGCAAGCATCTCAAGGATCGAAGAGACGCCAGATGAGACAGCATCCGCCTCCACGATGGAAAGACGAAAAGCCTCCGCGAATGAGTCATAGCGAGCCTTTCGGGCGCGACTCTCGCCTTCGAGCGCCACCTCCTTGGCCGCGCCGACTTTGTTCTGGAGAAGAAGAGCGCGTACGAGCGTGTAGCTGAACTGAAAGTGCGTACCAGGGAGTCGCAGCCGGCGGCAGCGTCTCCTGGGATCGAAGCAGCTCCTCGGCCTCTCTTAAGTGTCCTCTCTTCATGGCGAGCTGGGCTCGCGTGTCTAAAAGGACGAGACCGTACGAGTTTCCGACAGTGTCTTCGTCGGCGGCCACTTTCAGCTGCAGTTCTGTTTCGTCTGTGTCTCCCAGGACGAGATTGAGGTACGCCAAATTGCACGCGGCCACGAGCTTGCCGCGCGACCACCCGCTCTGCGAAGCTGCTGACCCGCCCGCCGTCGCGCGTTCGACTGCCTCACGGACACTGCCCATGAGAGCAAAAATGCTCGAGAGACCAAGATCAGCCGAAGCCTGAAGCCAGAAATTAGGGGCGAGAGCCAGCATGGTATGGCCCAACTCGAAGTGTCGCAAAGCTCGATCAAAGTGCCCGGCGCGACCCTCGAGGCGACCAAACGTGATATGCAACCGCGCCGTCAACTGCGGATCGCCGACCCGTCGCACAAGTCGGCGGGCAGTAGCGGCCATCGGCAGGGAAGAACTGAAACCGTCGCGGTCGCACACACACTCCAACAACGCTAAGGTCGCGACGGCCAACTCTCGTTCGTCTTCGCTGGCCTGCGCCGCCTCGACGGATTTCTGCGAAAGCAAGATTGTGTCGGCGTGTTGTGCCCCGTCTCGCGCGCAAGAGGCGAGCACTCGGAGAGACCGCGACGCTATCGATTGGTTTCGCGTCTTTCTTAGCAGGGCTTCGGCCGCACTGTGCGCGCGACTTACGGCTCCCCGCTCATAAAGCGTCTCGGCCAGCGCCACAGCGTTCAGCTCGTCGGTTGGACTAGCCCGTTCGAGTAGTGGTAATGCTTGATCGAAGCGCCCGATTCGAATCAGTTCCGCGGCACTCATTAGCTGATGGCCCGCTCAATGCACACACGTGCCGGGGCTGGGCGGCGCACCACCAGGGCTACTTCGAAACGCCGCACTCGCGATAAGTTGTTCAAGGGTCAACCCGTCCTCGGGAGCTGACGCTGCGCCCAAGTTTATGTCGGTGACGCCGAGGGTCTGCAACTCGCTGTTCGCAGAGATGCGGTCGCGAATCCTCACAATGATCTGCGCAGCTTGCGCCGTGCTTGTGGACGGAAGATAGGCTATGACTCTAGACTCGAGTTGCTGCAGACGGTCACCCTCTCTGAGACACGCCCGCATTGCGGACACTAGTTGCAACAGCACCCGCTCGATGTGAGGGGTGACAGTGCTGATCGCGAGCACAATCACGGACCCCGCGTGAACAGCATTCGTCCGAGGTGTCAATTGTAAAGGAGACTCCGGCGCATGCGACGGGAGCTTGGATCTGCCAACCGAGTGCGCGCGTTTGATTGGGAGGTAGCTCATCGGCTTCGACACCTGGCGTGCGACCGCTTCCAGAACGCGACTGTGCTCGTCAGAAAAGGCTCTGTCGGTTGCAGAGTACAACGAAACTACGCCTACCAGCACTTCGCCGTGACTGATACTGGTGCTCAGGCAACTTCTGAGCCGAGGTGTCATTGTTCTGGCGGCTTCGCCCAAATCTAGGACAGGATCGGAGTTTATTATTGTCTGCTTGTTGGCTGCAACCCAGCCGCTGAGTTTCTGGCCGCGGATTATCCGCAAATCAAAAAAATGGCCGGCGAACTCGCCAGATACATATTCAGGCCTGAGTTCGTCGACATCACTCAAGTATGCGAAGAAAACGCATACGGAACACGGAATCAAACGCCGCACGTGTCGAAGGGTCAACTCTGCAGCTTCGGAAAAGCTGCTCTGTGTCGAGAGCTCAGAGGCGATGTCGTACAGGGCCACCATCTCGCCGGTGCTTGCATTGATGTGATCGAGACTGTCCCTAACTTGAGCCGGATTGTCCGGTGTAGGCGCGATGTCCTTTATGGCGGCGAGCCCAATCGGCGACGAATTCGCGTCCTCCGAGATGTCGGAGGCTAGCCTCTCGTGTTCGGCGACGAAAGCGTCAACGATTAAGGGGTCGTACATCGTTCCGCGACGATCGTTAAGGATCTGAACAGCGGCAGCATTTGAAAGTCGTGGTCGATACGGACGGTCAGACGTGAGGGCATCGAAGCAGTCCACAACAGACAGGATTCTTGCGCCGATCGGTATAGCCGTCTGCTTAAGCCCGTCGGGGTAGCCGCCGCCATCCCAGTGCTCGTGATGGTGCCGAACTATTGGCACCACCGGGTAAGGGAAGTTGATCGCCGACAAGATGTCGGCGCCAACACTGGCGTGGAGTTTCATCTTCTCGAACTCGGCGGGTGTCAGCGGTCCAGGTTTGTTTAAGATGTATTCTGGAACGGCGAGCTTGCCCATATCGTGCAGAAGCGCCGCCGCTTCAATTGCTTTGATCATCTTCTCGTCGACGACGCCGAGGTGTTCGGCGAGGCCGACCGCGAACTTCTGTACTCGGCGGATGTGGCCGTGGGTGATTTGGTCCTTAGCGTCGATAGCCATTGCCAACGTCTCAATCGTTGACATGTACAAAGCGTTGAGCTCGTTTAAATGGCGGTTTGCATCCTCCACCCGGCCCATTGAAGTAGAAAATGTGAAATAGAGGACTATTACTAGTGGAATGACGATGGCGAGGTACGTGTAATCGAGGTCCTTCGAGTAACTAACGAAGATGGCCGCAATGGAAGCGCCGCCGAAATAGTTCAAAGACAGCTTAAGGAAATTCTGACGCCAGATGGTGAATGCGTTCTGTCTTCGCTCTAGTGCAATTGCGAACGCGATGATCCAGCTGTTGAGTCCAAAATAGATGACGGCGAAGACGACGAGCGGTCCGAGTAGCTGACTGATCGTCGCGGGCTGAGGGTTGCCGAAGAGCGGAAGGCCGGCTCCCACCCGACCGCCCGCAGCGGCCCGGGTGAGAATGAAGAACAGGTGAGATGCAGTCCAAATGGTCAGGGATAACGCGGCGATGTTGAAGATAATCTTGTAGCTCGCTTGACCCTTTCGATAGGACCAGAAGGAGATTATGGCTGCGTCGAGCGCTACAGTGACGGTCCCAGCCGACGG
Organism: uncultured Acidobacteriota bacterium; assembly: GCA_963816725.1. GTDB lineage: Bacteria > Acidobacteriota > Vicinamibacteria > Vicinamibacterales > 2-12-FULL-66-21 > CAVSUB01. Next base: position 357,817 of record CAWFMC010000008.1, read on the forward strand.
GCCAAACAGGATTACGGACGTGAAAACAAAGGTCTCGGAAACCGAAACGGTTGCAGGTAAAGAAGGTAATGCTACGGTCGCTGATCCACTCACCAAGGTTAGTACGGCTGAGGACTAGCCAGTTCCAGCGAGTACCGCCCGATGCGAGATCAACGACCGACTGAAAAATTGTGAAACTGCCGGTGGCGACGACGAGCGCAATGTACAGGCGTGTGCCTGGGGTCTGCAGCCTATATAGTTTGCGGGTCATCAGTAGCCATGGAGGCCGTGATAGCACGGTCTCACTATGAATGGCGCGTCAGTCGGTCCAGACAATTATACGCATCGTTGACACCCCTTTGCTCCGCGACGCTGCTCGTTCACGCCGAACGTCCGATAAGCTGATGGCAGACCGTACGAGTGGCGTCATTCCATACCTCTATCGGGTGTTGGGACTCCATCAGTCCAGACGATGCTGTCGGTCCAAACGACTGAATCCGTCCAAACCACCGAGTCCGTCCAAACCACTGAGTCCGTCCAAACCACCGAGTCCGTCCAGACCACCGAGTCCGTCCAAACCACCGAGTCCGTCCAGACCACCGAGTCCGTCCAGACGACCGAATCAGTCCAGACGACCGAATCAGTCCAGACTACCGAGTCCGTCCAAACGATACTGTCCGTCCAGACAACACTGTCCGTCCAGACAACACTGTCCGTCCATACGACAGAGTCCGTCCACACGACAGATTCAGCCGCGGACCATGCGGCTCCTCGGTCGTCCATGGGGGCGAATCCAACCAATGTCCTTGTGGGCTGCTGCAGGTAGAGAACCCCTGAAAGGGCGTGCTTCTCCCCACCCACCACCGTCTCCACCGCCAGACTCCCCGTCGTCGCCACCGCCACGGCCGCCGCGATGTTCAGGCTCCCCGCGCCCGCCTCGATCAGGCCGGCCCCCGCGACGCGGGAGCTGGTCAGCTGGAGCAGCAACTTGACCTCGCGCGGCGTCAGCGCCGGCTTGGCCTCGAGCAGCAGCGCCGCCGCCCCGGAGACCACCGCGGCCGACATGCTGGTGCCGCTCATCTCGATGAACGCGTTGCCGCCGGCCCCCTGGACGAGACGCTCCGGGTACTGCACCTCGAAATACGACCGGTTCGACGAGGTCGAGACAATCCGATTGCCCGGTGCCACCAGCTCCGGCTTCAGCACGCCGTCGATCATCGTCGGGCCCCGCGAGCTGTAGGTGGCCATCACATCGTCCGAGCGCTGGACCGTCCCCTTGGTGTTGAGCGCCCCCACCGTCAATGCGGCCGGCGCGTTCCCGGGGGATACGATGCCGCCGACGATCGGCCGCCCATCCGCCGTCTTCCCGAAGTTGCCCGCGGCCGCGACGACGAGGATGCCTGCGTCCACCGCGCGCTGGACCGCCTGGCAGAGCGGATCGTCCGCGGCCGCTTCGAGCACCGGGTGCCCCAGCGAGAGATTGATGATGCGGAGGTTGTACTCCGCGCGGTGCAGCACGGCCCAGTCGAGGGCCGCGATGACGCTGCTGGTCGCCCCCGAGCCGTCATTGCCCATCGCCCGCAGATTCACCAGCGACACACCCGGCGCCACACCCGGATACCCAGCATTCGTGCTCGCGATGATACCCGCCACCGACGTCCCATGCCCGTAGGGATCCGCTCGCTTCGGCTGCGCTCCCGTGAAGTCGACGGTGGCGACGACCCGGCGGTTGAGCGAGGGGACCTGCGCGATGCCCGAGTCCACGACCGCCACGCCGATGCCCGCGCCGGTGTACTTCCCGCTGCTACTCAACACCCCGGCCCAGACCTGGTCGGCGCCGATCGCCCCAGTCGTCTCAGCGGACATGCGATGGACCGGCACGTCGCCCGACAGGTGATCGACGTCCGCGTCGCGGCTCAGCGCATCGAGTTGGCCGCCGTTCACTTCCAGCACCGCGCCCCGCCTGAGCACCTTGAGGATCCGCGCTCCGTACCGTGTCGCGATCGTCTCGACCGGCGCCGTGCTGCTGACGATGATGCTGGTGACGCTCTGATCGGCCTTCGAGAGCCGCTCCAACAGATCGCGTGAGAGGCGCGCCTGCCGCGGCTGCGCATCAGCGGTCGTCGACAGCCCGAGCGTCCCCAGGACAACCGCCACCATCAGGAGAAGCGAACGGAACGACGACGCGCGAACGCGAACTCGGCTCATAATTAGCACCCTTGCAAGAACTGGTTGGTAACGCGGGTTACCAGGCACAAAGGCACGGGGCGTGCCACCTCATCTGCATCGCGCGGTGGGCGCCGACAGCGCGACACGAGGGAACTCTTTGCTTCACGCAGCGCCGCCTGCGACGCCACTACGAGGGTGTGTGCGCGCCGATGTCGATGGCGCACACGCAAAAAGTGGCCGGTTTTCGCGAATCGGCGATCAAACTCGGCATCGCGAAATCTGTCAGCGTGGTGCGCCGCTGCGCGTCGTACCGGTCAACGGCGAGTGCATCGGCGGGCCCCGACGTGACGTGCCACCGTCAGACCGGCCAACCGGTTGGCTGCCAGGTTGAGGGAATGACCAACTGGAATGACCACTACTCGTAAGGCGCTCGGCGCCGCCCTGATCGTGCTTCTCGCGCTCGTGACGATCGCGTGGTGGCATGCTCGCCAACCCGGCCCGATCACGCCGGCGGTGGCTCGCGGCGGCAGCCTCATCGGATCGATGCGCTCGGACGCACGGAGCTACGATCGTTACGTCGAGAAGACGGCCGGGACCGATCTGGTCACGCTCCTCACCCAGGCGCCGCTGGTGCGCATCAATCGCACGACCGACGAAATCGAGCCCTGGCTCGCCGAGCGCTGGACGGCCTCCGCCGACGGCCGGACCTACACCCTCACGCTGCGCGCCATGACCTTCTCGGACGGCGTGCCCTTTACGTCCGCCGACGTGCTCTTCGCCTTCGAGGCCATTTACGACGACCGCGTGAAGAGCCCGCTGAAGTCGTCGCTCGAAGTCGACGCGCAGCCGCTGCAGGTCTCCGCTCCGGACGCGTCGACCGTGGTGATCACGTTCCCGGCCCCTTTCGGTCCCGGATTGCGGATCCTCGACAACCTGCCGATCCTCCCCAAGCACAAGCTCGGCGCCGCTCTTGCCGCCGGCACGTTGGCCGCAAGCTGGACGCCGGGCCAGCCGCTCGAGACCGTCGCGGGCCTGGGCCCGTTCGTGTTGCGCGAACACGCGTCCGGCGAACGGATGGTCTTCGTGCGCAACCCGCACTACTTCCGCCGCGACGCCACGGGCACGCCGCTGCCGTACCTCGATTCGCTCACGATGCTCATCGCGCCCGATCAAACGACGGAGGCGCTGCGCCTGCAGGGAGGCGAGATCGACCTGATGGCTAACGGCGAGGTGCGCGCGCAGGACTACCCGGCCTTCAAACAACTCGAGCGCCAGGGCCGCGTCCGCCTGCACGATGTCGGCATCAGCCTCGATCCGGACGCGCTGTGGTTCAACCTGTCCCCGGAAGGACGACCGACACCCGGGCGGATGCTGCTGGCCAACAAGTCGTTCCGGCAGGCGATCTCGTATGCCGTCGATCGGCAGCTGCTCGCGGACACGGTGTACCTCGGAGCCGCGGTGCCGGTTTTCGGCCCGATCACGCCCGGCAATCGGCGATGGTATGTGGAAGGGACGCCGCCTCCGGTGCACGATCCGGCCAGAGCCCGCACGCTCCTCGACCAACTGGATCTCAAGGATCGTGATGGCGACGGTCTGCGCGAAGCCGCCGATTCCACGCCGGTGCGGTTTTCGATGCTGACCCAGGCCGGCCACGTGCGGGGCCGCACCGCCGAAGCGCTGCAGGCGCAGCTGAAGGCACTCGGAATCGGCGTCGACCTGGTCTCGCTCGATACGGCCGGCATCATCGGTCGCTTCAGCACGGGCGACTACGACAGCATCTATTTCGGCACGCAGGCCAGCAGCACCGACCCGGCGATGAACCTGGACTTTTGGTTGAGCCGCGGCGACTCGCACTTGTGGAACCCCGGTCAGCCGTTCCCCTCCACGGCATGGGAGCGACGCATCGACGATCTGATGACGCAGCAGGTGCACGCGCTTGAACCCGCGGCCCGCCGCAGCCTGCTACAGCAGGTCCAGGAGATTCTCGGCGACGAGTTGCCGATCATCTACTTCGTCGCGCCGCGGGTCAGCGTCGCGACCTCGCCCCGCGTCCTGAACCCGGCCCCGGTTGCGCTCTTGCCCCAGCTGCTTTGGAGCGCGGACACGATCGCCGCCGTGCCCGATGCGCCACCCCGGTGATTCGACGGCCGCGATCGACCGAAACTTCCGGCGTGTGGCGCGCCGCCCAGGGGCTGCTGTTCGTTCTGCTGGTATCGTCGGCCGCGTTCGTCCTGACGCGTCTCGCGCCCGGTGACGAGTTCGACGCGATCGGCGCCAATCACGCGTCTGCAGACGCGGAACGCCACCGGCTCGGCCTCGATCGGCCACTGGCCGTCCAGTACGGGGACTGGCTGTGGCGTGCGGTCCGCCTCGATCTGGGCACGTCCGTGAAATATCAGCGGCCAGTGGCGCCGCTCGTCGGGAGCCGCGCGGTCAACACGCTGATTCTGGGCGGCATCGCGCTGGCGCTCGCCACGGTGCTCGGCGTCGGCATCGGGACCCTGAGCGGCGCCCGCCGCGGCGGCGCCGCCGCAGCGTCAGGCGTCGCAGCCGCCTCGATCGTGCTGCTGTCGTGGCCGCCGCTGCTGACGTCGTACGGACTGCTGCTGCTTGCCGCGGTGACCGGTTGGCTGCCCGTCGGAGGCTTTCCGAGCGGGAGCGGATCGTCGCTGGTGCGCATCCTCCACGCGCCTCAGTACCTCGTCCTGCCGGTGCTGGCGTTGGTGCTGCCGCTGGCTGCCTCGCTCGAGCGGCTGCAGGCCGCCTCGATGCGTGACGCGCTGGCCCAGCCGTCGATCCGCGCCGCCAGAGCCCGGGGCCTCGGCGAAGACCGCCTGCTCTGGAAACACGCCTTCCGCCTGTCGCTCGCGCCGCTGCTGTCGGTCTACGGCGTAATAGGCGCGGCGGTGCTCAGCGGCTCCTTCGCCGTAGAAGTGGTGATGTCGTGGCCGGGCCTCGGCGCGCTGATGTACGAAGCCCTCACTGCGCGGGACCTGTACCTCGTGGCCGGCTGCGCGCTCGCCGTGGCCACGCTGCTCGCGGTGAGCGTGCTCGCGGCCGACCTGGCCCTGCGGCTGGTGGATCCGCGGCGGGAGCCGCTCTCCTGACGCGGCGCCGCGGATATCCGCTTGGCTGGGGGCTGCTCCTGACGGTCACCGGGCTCACGCTCGCCGCCCCCGTCCTGGCCCCCCACGATCCGGCCACCCAACATCCCGGCTTCATCCTCGCCCCACCGATGCGCCCGCGCCTGGTCGACGCGGCGGGTCACTGGCACACGCCCTTCGTCTATCCGCTGATCCTGACCGACAGGCTGGCGCGCAGCTACGCGCGGGACGAGACGCGACCGGCAACCATCGAGCTGTTCCGCGCCGGCCGAGCGGCGTCCGTCGAAACGGCGCTCTGGTTTCCGCTCGGCACCGATCTGCTTGGCCGCGACGTGTGGTCGCGCCTTCTCTACGGCGCACGATTGTCACTCGGCGTGGCCGGTCTCGCCACGGCTGGGGCCTTGATGCTCGGCATCCTGATCGGCGGGCTGGCCGGGATCTCCGGCCGCCTGGTCGACACCTTCCTGACCAGGACGGCCGACCTCGTCATCGCCCTTCCGGCAATCTACGTTGTCTTGAGCTTGCGGGCGGCGCTGCCCCTTGTGCTGAGCACGTCCGTCCTGTTCTGGATCATCACAGCGGTACTCGCACTCGCCGGCTGGCCGACAGTCGCCCGCGGCGTCCGCGGGATCGTCGTCGGCGAGCGCCGCCTCGAGTACGCAGAAGCTGCGAGGGCGATCGGTGTCGGGCGTACGCGATTACTGCTGCGCCATCTCCTGCCGGCGGCGGCCAGCTTCATCGCCGTCCAGGCCACCGTGCTGCTCCCGGCGTTCATCGTTGCAGAAGCGACGCTGTCGTATGTTGGGCTCGGATTTCCTTCGATTACGCCGAGTTGGGGCGTAATGCTCAAGGAAGCCGCAGAAGGGCGCCTGTTCATCGAGTCTCCCTGGTTGCTCACCCCGGCAATTGCAATTGCGATCACAGTCCTGTCAGTGAACCTCCTCAGCGCACGTACGATTTCTGCGTTTTCAGGCCTGGATAAGTCCCGTAAGTGACTAACTGGAAACAACTTGCGCGTTACACCAATCACGCGAACCAAGAGCGGTGCATTGAGTGTATATGTGCACTAACGGAACATTAATCATTAAGTCAATGTAAAATAACCTGTTATAGATAAAAGTACCGGTCATTTCGGCGTGCGCAGTCGCATTTCAGATCACTTCAGAGCGTCCGTCACCTGACGGTCCAATCCTCGCCTCAGAAGTAAGCCTTTCCGCATCAGCAATTTATAGTCTAATTGGCGCGCGAACACGGATCGTGGCCCTGCCCTTGCTCCCCGCTCGGCTGCGCTCTCTCGAAAAAAGACGATGTGGATTCGGGCCGACTACGACCGATAGTTACGCACACAGCAGAGCCCGACCGTTTTACCCACCGCCTCAATGGGCGGGTCACACGCACGAACAAGACGAGCCCCACTTTCGGAGAGCCGGAAGGTCATGGCAGGGAAGGATCCGATGAAGAGGATGACGAGAGTTGCGATGCGCCTGACGGCGCTGGTGATCTGTCTGGCGGCCGGCGTCGCCGGTTTGGCTGGCGCGGCGCCGCCGGATACGCGGCCCGCCCCTGCGGACAAGCTCGATCGCACCCTCCGGCGACGTGCCGACCTGAGTTCCGGCACGTCGCGGGTCATCGTGGTCATGAAGGCGGGCGCGGAACCGACCGATGGCAAGCGCTTCGGCGGCGTTCTGCGCGGCCGGCTCGACCTGGTCGGCGGCTCGGTGCTGGATCTGCCGAATGCCCAGCTCGCCGCGCTGGCGGCCCGGGCCGATGTCGAGAGCATCCACGACGACCGGCGCGTCTTCGCGCATCTGAATCGCGTCGCGGTGACGGTCGGCGGTCGCGACGTCCAGGCGAACATGGGCCTCGACGGCGCAGGCATCGGCGTCGCGGTCATCGACTCGGGGGTCACGCGCTGGCACGACGACCTCACCGATCTCACGACGTCGGGCCGGCTGCGCGGGCGTGACGGGCAGCGGGTCGCCGCCTTCGTCGATTTCGTGAACGGGGCACCTGAGGCTTACGACGACAACGGGCACGGCACGCATGTCGCCGGGATCATCGCCGGCAACGGCTACGACACCGGCGGTCTCCGCGCCGGGATGGCCCCCGCCGCGCAGCTCGTCAGCCTCAAGGTGCTCGACGCCGACGGGCAGGGCACGATCAGCTCGGTCATCGCGGCGTTCCAGTGGGCCATCATGAACCGTCGCGCCCACAACATTCGTGTCATCAACCTCTCCGTCGGTGCGGCCGTCACCGAATCGTTCAATTCCGACCCGCTGACGCTGGCCGCGAAGCGCGCGGTCGACGCCGGCATCGTGGTCGTCGCCGCCGCCGGCAACTTCGGCCGCAACGATCGCGGCGAAACGCAGTACGGCGGCATCACTGCTCCGGGCAATGCGCCGTGGGTGCTCACCGTCGGCGCGTCCAACATCGCCGGCACGGTCGAACGCGGCGACGACACGGTCGCCCCCTACAGCTCACGCGGTCCCTCAGCGGTGGACTTCCAGGCCAAGCCGGACCTCGTGGCCCCGGGCACCGGCGTGGTCTCGTTGAGCGATCCGGCGAGCCGGCTCTACTCGACGCGCGCCAGCAATCTCGTGGACGGCAGCGTCGCCACCAGCTACAAGCCCTATCTCACGCTGTCTGGCACCAGCATGGCCGCGCCGGTCGTCAGCGGCACGGTCGCGCTGATGCTGCAGGCGAATCCGGCGCTGACCCCGAACCTGGTGAAAGCCATCCTGCAGTACACCGCCGAGTCCTACGATTACGACCCGCTGACGCAGGGCGCCGGCTTTCTCAATGCAAAGGGCGCGGTACAGCTGTCGGCCTTCTTCCGCTCGGCGCGGCGGGGCGAGAGCTATCCCTCATCCGCCGCCTGGAGCAAGCAGATTATCTGGGGCAATCAGCGTCTGATCGGCGGGGCGCTCGACCCCCGCGGCTCCGCCTGGGCCGCCAACATCGTCTGGGGCACGGCCTCGACCATGAGTGGGCAGAACATCGTGTGGGGCACGTTGTGCACCGCCGCGGACTGCGACGGGCAGACCTGGGCATCCAACATCGTCTGGGGCACGAACATCGTGTGGGGAACGACGGCGGTGGAGGCGACGACGGAGAGTGGCCCCGCAACAGGTGCGGTGACGGACCTCGCGCCTGATGCGACGCCGGCCGGCCTGGTGCAGTGGGGACCCATTGCCCAAAACATCGTGTGGGGCACCGACTGCGGCGGCGCCGACTGCCAGGGCGTGATCTGGGGTGCGCCGCGGGATTCCGGCACGGTCAGCGGCCAGAACATCGTCTGGGGCACCAACATCGTGTGGGGCACGAACATCGTCTGGGGCACCAATATCGTGTGGGGCACCAACATCGTCTGGGGGACCAACATCGTGTGGGGCACCAATATCGTCTGGGGGACCGGTGCGGTGGACGAGACGATGTTCGACGCTGCCGACGTTCCGCCAGTGAACTACAACGGAGCGGTCTTCGAGAATCTGTTCGGGACGGCCGCGCGGCCGGTGCAGAGCACGGACGGGAGGCAGTGATGGAGCAGCAGACGGTCGGGAACGGCGCGCCGATCGCGCCCGGCGTCCAGGCGCTGATGGCGCGTCCATTCGAAAGCGCGTCGATCGATTGGCGGCATGGCTTGCCGGTTCTCCGCGGGTCAGTGGTGACCTTGCGTGAGCCGCGGCTGTCGGACGCCGCGGCACTGTGGTCGATGCTCGCGAGTACCGAGGTCTCGCGCTTCATGGCCACACCCCCGTCGTCTGTCGAGGGGTTCGAGCGGTTCATCGGCTGGACGATCGCGGAGCGTGCGGCCGGCAACTACGCCTGCTTCGTCGTCGTGCCCCATGGGAGAGAGCAGCCGATCGGACTGTTCCAGCTCCGCCGGCTGGATGCGTCGTTCGAGACCGCCGAGTGGGGCTTCGCGCTCGGCTCCGACTTCTGGAGCAGCGGCGCCTACGCCGACGCCGCCGAGATGGTGATCGAGTTCGCCTTCGCCGCCGTCGGCGCGCACCGCCTTGAAGCCCGCACCGCAGTGGCCAACGGCCGCGGCAGCGGGGCGCTGCGGAAGATGGGTGCGACTCGCGAGGCGATCCTCGAGGGGAGCCTCGAAAAGGATGGCCAGCGTCTCGATCAGGTGTTGTGGACGATCCAGGATCTCGACTGGCGCCGCGCCCACCGCGTCCCGCTCGACGTCGTTTTGCACTGACCGGTCGACAGAGCTGCGCGGCGAGTCCGCCCGGACAACGGGCGGCGGGGCCGCTCGGCGCGTCATCGCCTCGCGTCGGAGCGGTCCGGCCGGACGCCGGGAGAAAAGCCGTCCGATGAGCCGTGCTTCCATTGACAACGCGGGACAACGACCGCTACCCTCCGGTCGACACACGTCCCCGACCTTCTGTCATGGAGCTGCACGTCCAATGATTCCGGAACGCCTCCTTCTCGGGCCCGGCCCGAGCCCCGTTTCCGCGCGCGTCATGCGCGCGATGGCCAACCCCGTGCTCAGCCATCTGGATCCCGAGATGATGCGGATCCTCGATGAGGTGCGCGGCAAGCTGGGCCGCATTTTCGCGGCGGGTGAGGGAGCGTTCACGTTCGCTGTCTCGGGCACCGGCACCTCGGGAATGGAGGCGGCGGTTGCCAATGTCACCGCGCCAGGCGCGAAAGTCCTGGTGGTCGTGACCGGATACTTCGGCGCGCGGCTGGCGGAGATCTTCAGCCGATACGGCGCCGAGGTGGCGCGGGTGGATGTCGAGTGGGGGCGCGCCTGCGATCCCCAGGCAGTCGAGACGGCGCTCGCCAGCCGCCCCGCCGACATCGTCGCGATGGTGCAGGCGGAGACGTCGACCGGTGTCTTGAACCCGGTGGCCGACGTGATGCGCATCGCCCGCGCGCACGGCGCGTTGACGGTGGTGGACGCGGTGACCTCCCTGGGCGGGATGCCAGTCGAGACCGGGCCGCGCGACATCGACGTCTGTTACAGCTGTTCGCAGAAAGGATTGGGGGCGCCGTCCGGGCTCGCCCCGATCGCCTTCTCGTCGCGCGCCCGCGGCGCGCGGGTGGCGTCCCGCAGCTTCTATCTGGATCTATCCCTGCTCGAGGACTACTGGCTCCAGCGCAAGTATCACCACACGCTTTCAGCGCCGTTGATGTATGCGCTGGACGAGGCGCTGTCGGCAATAGAGGAGGAGGGACTCGAGGCGCGGTACGCCCGGCATCAGCGCCACCACGAGGCGCTCGCGGCGGGGCTCGAGGCGATCGGACTGTCGCTGCTGCCGCCGCAAGGCGAGCGGCTGTGGACGCTGAACACGGTCCGTGTCCCGGACGGTGTGGACGAGGGCGCGGTGCGCCAGCAGCTGCTGCGCGATTTCAACATGGAGATCGGCGCCGGGCTCGGCCCCCTGGCCGGCAAAATCTGGCGTGTCGGCATCATGGGCGCCGGCTCGACGTTGACCAACGTGCTGCTGTTCCTGACCGCGCTGGAGCGCGTGCTCGGTCAGGCAGGGTACCGGAAGGCCGGTCCCGGAGGCGCTGCGGCGGCCGCCGAAGCGGCGATCGCCCGCTGACGCCCAGGGCGCGCCGGGGGCGAGCAAAGCCACGGCTCAACATCGCGGGTCGCGTGGTGCTGAGCGTGATGGCGTTCGGCTTCGGCGCCGCCGCCTACACCTGGCTCACCCTGCCCGATGTCCGCCCGCTGAGGACCAGGAACCCCCCGACGACCGCGTTCATCGAGCTGCGGGCCCGCCAGGCTGCGGCAAAGGGCGAAACGCCGCGACGGGTGCAGCGCTGGGTGCCGTACAGCCGCATCTCTTCCAACCTGACGCGCGCCGTGCTGGTCGCCGAGGATGCCACGTTCTGGCAGCACGACGGCGTGGACTACACGCAACTGCGCGACGCCGTAGAGGTCAGTCTGGAGCGCCTGGAGTTCGTGCGCGGCGCGAGCACGATCACCCAGCAGCTGGCGAAGAACCTCTATCTCTCGCCCGATCGCGATCCGGTGCGCAAGGTCCGTGAGGTGCTGATCGCAAGACGGCTCGAGGCGGAGCTCTCGAAACAGCGGATCCTCGAGCTGTACCTCAACGTGATCGAGTGGGGCGACGGAATCTACGGCGCGGAGGCCGCGGCGCGGCAATACTTCCGCACCTCGGCGTCTGCGCTCACGCCGCAGGAAGCCTCGCTGCTCGCGGCCGGCATCATCAATCCGCGCTACTTCGATATCGGGCACCCTTCGACGCGGCTGCGCCGGCGGCAGCAGATGATTCTGGGCCGTCTCGGACTGGCCCGACCGCCGCAGGCTCCGGACGAGAAGGCCGCGCCGGCCGACGCCGTGCCCGAGTTGCCCGGTATCCCGGCGGCGCCGCCCGACGCACTGCCTGGTGAGATCGTCCCTCCACCTGCACCTGAAGGCGGCCGCGCGGGCAGTGAGCGGAACGTGCGCACGCCGGCGACTTCTGTAAGTACAACGGCGACTTCTGTAAGTACAAATATCTCGGCAATTAGTTCATTCGGCTCACCTTGACACTGACGACACTTGTCCCTATATTCGGCTCACGCTACATCACAGCTCCCCATTGATAGTGGCGAGGACGCGTGCCTGCGGCTCGTTGCCTCCGGCCGACGTGTGTCGATGATCAATTACACCGAGCACCTGTCGCTGTTGATGGAGGATGTCGTTCGGCGAACGCCGGCGTTGTCGTGCGTGCGCGTCGAGGATCTGCTCGTGTTCGGCCGGTTCGGGCGAGCCGACGCGGAAGGAGCGTTCGCAACCTGCCATTGCCTGACCCTGCCGACGAGTGAGCCCGGATATTTCTACTGGCGCGATCGGATGACCGGCGAGCTGACGCGCCAGTCGGAATGGTTCATCACGAAGTCGCCGCGGGTGACGATTGGGGCGCGCCGGATCAAGTACCTGATCTCGTTTGTGGTGCCGCGCTTCTGTAACCAGACGCTGCGGCATTCACGCAAAGCGCTCTTCTATCCCGGCGCGCCGGACTGGGTCGGCAAGCTGGACACCATCGTCCACGAGCTGTATCACATCGATCCCGAGCAGGCCGGGCTGCGCCGCGTGAAGTGCGCTGATGGCTCCGAATCCGAACGTGCACATGGTCCCAATTTTTATCAAGAGGTGGCGCGGATGGTCGCGGCATACCTGGCCTCGCGTCCGGACCCTGCGCTGCTCCGTTTTCTCGCCGACGACTTCAACGCACTGACCGCTCGCCACGGCGGCGTCGTCGCGACCACGTTCCGGAACTTTCCCTCGTTTCCGCAACGCTACATGGAACGATTCGAGATGCCGGCAACTGAACCGCTGGTGCGCATCGAACGGCTCAAGCCCGCCTCCCAGCCCGAGCTCTACACCGAAGACGACCTGCACATCCGCGAGTTCACGGAACAGAGCACTCGTCGTCTGACCCGCAAGGGCCAGCATCGCGCGGCCTGAGAGCTCGTCCATCTGTAGCCGGCTCAGGTGAGCCGCCGCGCGCCCACGTAACGGCTCGCCCAGTACGGCGCGGACAGGCGCTCCGTGCGCACGACGCCATGCGAGCTCGGGGCATGCACGAACAAGTCGGTGCCCACCACCATGCCGACGTGTGAGGCCGGACTGCTCCCGGTATGGAAGAAGACAAGGTCTCCGGGTCTCAACGCGTCGGGCCTGACCCTGGCTCCGGTATGGAACTGCGAGGCCACGGTGCGCGGCACGGCGATCCCTTGGCGCGAGAACACGTACCAGACGAAGCCGCTGCAGTCGAAACCGCCCGGGTCACTGCCGCCGTCGCGATAGCGCACCCCTTGAAGCTGGAGGGCGTCTGCGACCAATGCTCTGTTGGCAGCCGCGAGTGCGCTTCCATTGGCCACGCCTGGAGATTTGACCCCTGCGGTACGAGGCGCCGGGAACGGCCTCGGCACTGCTCCGGAAGAGGCGCACGCCCCGGCAGCGAGGCACCCCAGCAGCACGACGAGCGAAGGGGAACGCACGGGCATGTACGTCACGAGTATCGGCCGGGCGCCGGCCAGCCGCCAAGCCGGTGTTTGGCTGTGGTCCTAAGCCGCTGCAAACACGCATTTTACGCGCCAGATCCGTTGACAGTCCGGGCGGCGATCGGGCAAAATAACTCAGCTTATGGAGCAGACCCTTCTGCTCAACGCGACGTACGAGCCCCTCAAGGTCGTCCACTGGCAGAAAGCGATGACGCTTTGGTGCCAGGGGAAGGTGGAGGTGATCTCCGTCCACGACCGCGAGGTGAGATCTGTCTCGTTCCGGTTCAAGCTGCCCTCGGTCATCCGCCTGCTTCGCTATATCAAGATCAAACGCAATATCGACTACGTGCCGTTCTCGCGTGCCAATATCTACGCGCGGGACGACCATTCCTGCCAGTATTGCGGCCAGGTCTTTCCCACAGCGGACTTGACGTTCGACCATGTCGTGCCGGTCGCCCAGGGCGGCCGAAAGGATTGGGAAAACATCGTCACCTGCTGTATCAGCTGTAACCGTCGCAAAGGCGGGCGGACCCCGGCGGAGGCGGGGATGCACCTGAAGCGGGTGCCGAAGCGCCCCGACAAGGCGCCCGCGATTCGCATCACCGTCGGCCTCAAGAACGCGCCCGACAGCTGGCGCGACTACTTCTACTGGAACATGGAGCTCGACGAGAGCTGACGCGGTCCGGCGCGCCCCCGTGCGCCGTTCCTTCCTATTCCCCGCCTCCTCGGCGACAATTCACGGCCAATTGATGGACCTACTGCACGCCACCCGGATCACCGCGGTGCATCCGCTCTGGGCAATCGAGGGAGGGCGCGTGACGGTGCTCGGCGAGCACTTCGCGATCGACCCTCGTCCGCCTGCGGTCACCATCGGCGGCGTGAGCGCCCACGTCGCCTCCGCCTCCTCTCGCAGCCTGACGACGACGATGCCGGCGGGGCTGGAGGGGGGGCATACGCCAATCAGGGTGGAAGGGGTGGAGGGTGAGACGGCGTTCATCGAGGTCGGCGTCCCGCTCGCTACGGGCCTGCACCAGGTCGACAACCCGGCCTTCGACGCGGCGGGCAATCTCTATGTGACCTTCAGCGGGTCGCGCGGGCAGCAGCCGCCCGTGTCGGTCTACAAGGTCGGCGTGGACGGCGCGCGGGTGCCATTCGTGAGCGATTTATCGAACGCCACATCGCTCGCCTTCGATCGTCACGGCCGGCTTCACGTGTCCAGCCGCTTCGAGGGCAGCGTGCACCGGGTCGACGCGAACGGTCATTCCGAAGTGATCGCCACCGATCTCGGCGTGGCCTGCGGCATCGCCTTCGGCAAGAACGACGAGCTGTTCGTCGGCGATCGATCGGGCTCGATCCTTCGTGTGATCGGCGATCGCGCCGAGATCCTCGCCTCGCTGCCACCGAGCGTGGCCGCATTTCATCTCGCGTTCGGTCCGGACGATCATCTCTACGTCGCGGCCCCGACGATCTCGTCGTCGGACACCTTGTATCGCGTTTCGCCGGCTGGCGACGTGGAGCGGATCGGCCCGTCCTTTGGACGCCCGCAAGGACTCGCCTTCGACGCCGACGGTCGCCTCTACGTCGTCGACGCGCTGGCCGGGAACTCGGGTGTGTTTCGCATCGATCTTGCGCGGCCGGCTGAGGCCGAGCCGCTGCTGCTTGGCGGCGGGCTGATCGGGCTCGCGTTTGCCCCCGCCGGCGGGTTGGTCGTCGCGTCCGCGGAGACGGTGTATCGATTCGACGTCCCGTTGCGGGGGCTGCCCCGCGCGTAGGCGAGGGCTTCACCGCTTGCTTTCGCACGGCACGCGCGGATAGGCTGACGCACACTCCTAGATGCACCAGCTGTTCACGCGCAAACCGATCGCCGACCTGCAGGGCGGCGAGCACGGCCTCCGGAGAGTTCTGGGCGCCGGCGACCTGATCATGCTGGCGATCGGCGCGGTGATTGGCGCCGGGATCTTCGGCGCCATCGGCACCGCCGCGGCCGGCCAGATCGGCCCATCCGGCGAAGTGATTCGACTCGGCGCCGGTCCGGCGCTGGTGCTTTCCTTCGTGCTGCTCGGAATGGCCTGCGCGCTCGCCGCGTTGTGCTACGCCGAACTGGCCTCGATGATTCCGCAGGCGGGCAGCGCCTACGCCTATTCGTATGCGACGCTCGGCGAACTGGTCGCCTGGATCATCGGCTGGGACCTGATCCTCGAGTACGCCGTCGGCAACGTCGCCGTGGCGATCTCGTGGGGCGACTACTTCAACACGCTGCTGCGCGGGTTCAATCTGACGATCCCGGTGTGGCTCACGACGGGTTACCGAACGGCGCTCCTCAGCTCGGACCCCGCGGTGCACGGTCTGTTGCAGTCGGCGCCGCATATCGCCGGCATCCCGATCCTGGTCCACCTGCCGGCCTTCGGGATCGTGATGCTGATCACCTGGCTGCTGCTGCGCGGCGCGCGCGAGAGCGTGTCGGCGAACAACATCATGGTGGTGATCAAGCTGCTGGCACTGGGGCTGTTCATCGCCGTCGGCCTGACCCACCTCAATGGCGCGAACTATCACCCGTTCGCGCCGAACGGGTTCACCGGGATCCATCAGGGCGCGGCCATCGTGTTCTTCGCGTACATCGGGTTCGACGCGATCTCGACGGCAGCGGAGGAAACGAAGAACCCGCAGCGGAATCTGCCGATTGGCATCCTGGGCGGGCTGGCGATCTGCACGTTGATCTATGTCGTCGTCGGCGCCGTGCTGACCGGCATGGTGCCGTACCAGCAGCTCGGGGTGGCGGATCCGCTGGCGCGCGCGCTCCAGCTCGCCGGGTTCCAGACCGTCGGCTGGATCGTCGCCCTGGGCGCAGCCGTCTCGATGTCTGCGGTGCTGCTCGTGTTCCAGTACGGGCAGCCGCGGATCTTCTTTGCCATGGCCCGTGACGGGCTGCTGCCGCAGTGGGCGGCGAAGCTTCACCCGAGGACCAAGGTGCCGTACGTCACGACGCTCTTCACGGGAATCTTCGTCGCGCTCTGGTCGCTGATCGGCGACGCCGGCGAGACCTACGATCTGACCAACATCGGGACCCTCTTCGCCTTCATGCTGGTCAGCATCGGGGTGCTGGTTCTGCGTTACAAGGATCCCGACCGGCCACGTCCGTTCCGCGTGCCGTTCGTGTGGCCCGTCTGCCTCGGGTCAGCGGCCGGCTGCCTGTTCATCATGCAGGGGCTGCCGCGCGCGGCCTGGGAGCGGTTCGGGATCTGGCTCCTGCTGGGGCTGGCGCTCTACTTCCTCTACGGGTTCAAGCACTCCAGGCTGCGAAACGGCGTGATAAACTAACAGTTTTGGAAGTCGCAGGATTTCCCGACTGTTACTCATGTCGCACGACTGGATCACGGTCCGCGGCGCTCGCGTCCACAACCTCAAGAACGTCGACGTCGATCTCCCGCGCAACCAGCTCATCGTTCTGACCGGGCTCTCCGGTTCCGGCAAGTCGTCGCTGGCGTTTGACACGATCTACGCCGAAGGTCAGCGCCGCTACGTCGAGTCGCTGTCGTCGTACGCCCGGCAGTTCCTCGAGCAGATGGAGAAGCCGGACGTCGATCTCATCGACGGCCTGTCGCCGGCGATCGCGATCGAGCAGAAAACGACCGGCTCGAATCCGCGTTCGACGGTCGGCACGGTCACCGAGATCTACGACTACCTCCGGCTGCTGTTTGCCAACATCGGCGTGCCCCATTGCCATCTGTGCGGGCGCGAGATCGCGTCGCAATCGCTCGAGCGCATCATCGACATGGTGATGCTGTCGCCGAACGACGAGCGCGTGAACGTCCTGGCTCCGATCGTCCGCGGCCGCAAAGGCGAGTTCAAGAAGGAGCTGGCGGCGCTGCGGGCGCGCGGCTTCACCAAGGTGCGGGTGGACGGGCAGGCGCGCTCGCTCGACGAGGAGATCAAGCTCGATCGGCGGCGCAACCACACCATTGACGTCGTGGTCGATCGGTTGATTCTCAAGCCGGGTATCGAGCGACGCCTCGCCGAATCGATCGAGATCGCCCTCCAGCTCGCCGACGACATCGTCGTCATCAACACCTACGACGGCGGCGATCGGCTGTTCTCGCGGCGGCTCGCCTGCACCTACTGTGGCGTGAGCATGCCGGAGATGACGCCGCGGGCGTTCTCGTTCAACTCTCCGCATGGCGCCTGCACAGAGTGTCAGGGGCTGGGTGCCGTGTACGACTTCGATCCGGCGCGGCTCGTGCCGGACGAGTCGCTGTCGCTCGAGGGCGGCGCGATTGCGCCGTGGGCCAAGGGCGATCGCAAGCTGGTGCGCGAGGCGCTCAGCACCCTGAGCAAGACGTTCGGCATCGATCTCTCGCTGCCGTTTCGCCGCTTACCGCGCAAGCTCCGCGATCTCCTGTTCTTCGGCGCCGCCGGCGCCGGCTCCCGGCGCGCGGAGGGCGAGGCCGCAGACGCCAAGGCGAAGAAGACCCGCAAGGTCGACGATCCGTTCGGCGCCAACTTCGAAGGACTGATCCCCAACTTCCGGCGGCGCTACGAGGCCGGCACGTGGCTCGAACAGGAGGAGCTTGAGCCGTACCGCGCGCTTCGCCCCTGCCCGACCTGCCAGGGGCACCGTTTGAAGCCGCAGAGCCGCTCGGTGCGCGTCAAGGGCCGCACGATTTCCGAGTATGTCGACCTGCCGATCTCCGAGGCGGTGCAGGTGTTCGACGGCCTGGAGCTCACCGACCGCGAGAATCTGATCGCCGCCCGCATCCTCCGCGAGATCCGCGATCGGCTCCACTTCCTGGACGACGTCGGCGTCGGGTATCTGACGCTGGGGCGCAGCGCGGCGACATTGTCGGGCGGTGAGGGGCAGCGCATTCGTCTGGCGACCCAGATCGGCTCGAACCTGACGGGCGTACTCTACGTCCTCGACGAGCCGTCGATCGGCCTGCATCAACGCGACAACCGCGCGCTCCTCTCAACGCTGGCCCGGTTGCGGGATCTCGGCAACACCGTGGTGGTCGTCGAGCACGACGAGGAAACGATCCGCAGCGCCGACTATGTCGTCGACCTCGGGTTGGGTGCGGGCGAACACGGCGGCACGGTGATCTTCCAGGGCACGCCGGCGCAGCTCCTGGCTGACGGCGCCGGCTCGCTGACCGGCGCCTATCTGCGCGGCGAGCGGACCATCGGCACGCCATCCGCGCGGCGCACGCCCTCACGCGGCGCGATCGTCGTCAAAGGCGCGCGCGAGAACAACCTGAAGGACATCACCGTCTCGCTGCCGCTCGGGGTGCTGACGACGGTGACCGGGGTGAGCGGGTCGGGGAAGTCGACGCTGGTGAACGAGATCGTGTACCGGGCGCTCGCGCGTGAGTTGTACCGGGCCGCCGACGAACCGGGCGCCCACACCGCGATCGAAGGAATCGATCAACTCGACAAGGTGATCCAGATCGATCAGTCGCCGATCGGCCGGACGCCGCGCTCGAACCCGGCCACCTACACCGGGCTCTTCACGTTCATCCGTGATCTGTTCGCGATGCTGCCCGACGCCAAGGCGCGCGGATTCCGGCCTGGCCGGTTCTCGTTCAACGTCAAAGGCGGTCGCTGCGAGGCGTGCCAGGGAGACGGGGTGATCGCAATCGAGATGCACTTCCTGCCCAACGTCTACGTGACCTGCGAACAGTGCAAGGGCCGGCGCTACAACCGCGAGACGCTGGACGTGAAGTACCGCGGCAAGTCGATTGCCGACGTGCTGGATCTGACCGTCGATCAGGCGCTGCCGCTGCTCGAGAACTTCCCGCCCATCGCCAACAAGCTGCGGACGCTGCAGGACGTCGGGCTGGGGTACATCGAGCTCGGACAGTCGGCGACCACCCTCAGCGGCGGCGAAGCGCAGCGTGTAAAACTGTCGAAGGAGCTGTCGCGGCGTGGTACGGGGCGGACGCTCTACATCCTCGACGAGCCGACCACCGGCCTGCATTTCGAAGATACCCACAAGCTGTTGGACGTCCTCAACAAGCTGGTCGACCAGGGCAACACCGTGGTCATCATCGAGCACAACCTGGATGTCATCAAATCGGCCGACCACGTGATCGACCTCGGGCCTGAGGGCGGCGAAGGCGGCGGCCGCATCGTGGCCCAGGGCACTCCTGAAGTCGTCGCGCGGAGCCGAGAATCGTTTACGGGCCGCTTTCTCGCAGGCATCCTGGGGTCAACCCCGACCCAGGCAGCATCGTGAATCGAGCGGCCACGACGCGGTTCGACGCCGCACTGTGGTAATTCAGACACAAAGACCCGTGCAGTCCTGTGGCTGGCCAGCCACATTACGCCAACTGGTCGCGGCCGAGCCGGGTCACATTCGCGTCGGGAACACGTTCTGTATCAGTAAGTTAAGTGGGTCATCCGGGGGCCAGCCGTTATGGCAGCGGCTTTGCTCAGCTGAGTGCGGCCCGCACATTGACTGACGTTATGAACGCCCAGCGCACCCTTCGCCGCTCCGTCTCCTGTACCGGAATCGGCCTTCACTCCGGGAACAAGGTCACGCTGTCGCTCAAGCCGGCGCCGGCCGACTTCGGCATCCGGTTCCAGCGGGCTGACCTGAACGGGCTGGAGATTCCCGCGACGGTGACGCATTTGGGCGGAATTCAGTATCAAACCGGCCTGACGCGCGAAGCGGTGTCGGTCGAAACCGTCGAACACCTGCTGGCCGCGCTCGCCGCCCTCGGGATCGACAACGCCATCGTCGAGCTCAATCACCCCGAAGTGCCGATCATGGACGGCAGCGCCGCGCCGTGGGTGTACTTGATCCTGAACGAGGCGGGCGTCAAACGTTTGACAGCACCGCGCCGCTTCCTGAAGGTGCTCCGGCCGATTTCTCTGAGCCACGGCGACAAGCGGATCGCGCTCTACCCGTCGGACCACTTCAAGGTCACCTACAGCATCAGCTTCGACCATCCGCTCCTGCGTCACCAGTCGCGCACGATGCGGATCACCGAGGAGACCTTCGTCGAGGACATCGCGCCGGCGCGGACGTTCGGGTTCCTGAAGGAAGTCGAGATGCTGCGCCAGCGCGGCCTGGCGCTCGGCGGCTCGCTCGACAACGCCATCGTGCTCGGCGAAACCGGCCCGCTGAACCCGCTGCGCTTCGAGGACGAGTTCGTCCGCCACAAGATTCTGGACGTGATTGGCGACTTGTCGCTGGTCGGCTACCCGGTGGTCGGTCACCTGGTGGCGCACCGCGGCGGGCACGCGCTCCACACCGCCTTTGCCGCCAAGATCCTGGAAGAAGCGGACGCCTGGCGGCTGGTCGAAGCACCGGCCGAACCCGCCGTCAGCGTCTCGGCGCACGCCTCGGCCGGCGCCGCTTCCGCCCGCCTCGCCAACTGAGCTCGCTCCGGGCCGCACGAAGCGGGGTGCTCCGCCCTGGAACCCGCACCTATCGAACCTTCGAACCCCTCGAACCTTCGAACCCCTCGAACCTTCGAACCCACGAACCTAGATCACGACCAACGTCTTGACCGTCGTCGGTGAGCCGCAGGCCTCGAACCAGTCGATCCCTTCGCTGACCATGTCGAACTTGAGCAGGTAGCGCCCCGGCTCGGCCGGCGCGGTAATCGTGATCGGCACCTGCACCGAGGCGCCGGGCGGGAGCGTTGCGGGCAGCCACGCGCGCTCGAAGTCGCGGTTCACGAGCGCACCATCGGGCCGGCACAACTGTGCCCCGAGCCGCACCAGCCGGCGGCCGTAGCTCGCCTGCGCGGCGAACGGGCGCGTCGAGCGATTGGTGATCGTGGTGGTCAGCGGAACGGGGCGTCCGGGGCGCGCGATCGCCGGAAGGCCGCCGGGCAGCGGACCCTTGACCCGGATCTCCGCGCGCGGGGTCGCACCGGGAATGGCATTACCGAGGTTGTTGTCGTCCCAGATCTCGTGGCGCAGCGTGGCATGCGCCGGGCTGCCGGTCGCGAAGCGGCGCGAGAACATGTCCTCGGGATGATCCGTCAGCTCCCAGCACAAGCGATCGACCCCCATCTCCGCCGCCATCGTCCGGGCCAGCGACATCTCGTCGTCGCTGTCGTTGTGCGAGAACAGGATGTAGCGCCAGTTGATGAACGGCACGTCCCGTCCGGCGCGGTGCTTCTCGGCGACCGCGGCGCGCAGGTTCCCGATCGCCTTGGCGAAGTTGCCGCGGCGGCGGTACTTCGCATAGCTGTCGGCCGTCGCCCCGTCGATCGAGAAGGTGACCTCGTCTATCCCCGAGTGCACCAGGCGGCGGACCGCGTCCTCGGTGAATGCGAGGCCGTTGGTGCTGGTGTAGAGATAGACGTGCGGGTACCGGGACTTGATGTACTCGCACATCTCGACCGCGCGCTTGTGGAGGAACGCCTCACCGTAGTTGAAGAAGTCGATGCGCGCCAGCGACGGCGCGGCTTCGTCGACCACCCGCGTGAAGAGGTCGAAATCGAGCATCCCGGCCTGACGCGTGCGGGTGATGCCGGTCTCCGGAGCGCAGCAGGCTTGAGCGCACGAGATATTGCACGCCGCCGTGCACTCGATGTAGAGACGCGAGGGTAGTGGTGCGACGTCGAGCGGCCGCACAACCGGCGGCTCGTCGTCTCGGAGCGGCAGCTTGAGCGCGCAATCGCCGCAGAAGTCCGATCCGCCGGCATTGAGGTCGCGGCGGAGCGCCGACGCCCGATCGCCGGTCCAGATCGCCGACACCGTCTCGCTGCGCGTGTCGCCCAGCACGCGCTTGGCGTAGGGATCGCTGCAGCCGCAGACCATTCGGCCGTCGCACAGCAGAACCATGATGTTCCACGGCCAGCTGCAGCGATACCGGGTGGCGAGGTAGTTCAGGGACACGGGAACTCGGTGGCGGACAGCCCGATCGCAGTCGGGCTACGCTTTTTTCGACAGCCGCTTCATGTAGGCGCCGAGCCGCTCGTTCTCGTACGACACGAAGTTGAGGAACAGGCTCTCGGACAAGTACTGGCGGCGCTCGTCGTCCGTGAGCTGATCGATGACGTGCTGAATCTCGCGAATGGTGTCCTCAAACGTCCGTTCGAGGTCGCGCTTGGCGGTCATCTCCCGGTACAGCGTCTCGAGGACGGTCAGGAGATCGCCATCGAGCGGCAGCGCGGCGCCGGTGGTCAACGTGATCGTGCGCATGCGTCTAGGCCCCGAAGCTTTTGACGGCGCTGGGCTCGTCCGGGTGTACCTCGATGAAGTTCTGCGCGCCGGTCATGGTCAACATGGTTTCGACCCGCTTCTGGACCCCGGCCAGCTTGAGCGCGCCGCCCGCCGCGTTGGCCTGACGGTAGAGATCCATCAGGCAGCCAATCGTCGCGCTGTCGACGTACCCGACCGACGAGAGATCGACCAGCAGCTTCTTCTCGCCGGCGGCGATGAGCTGCGTCACGGTCGACGAGAACTCCGAGAGGAGCGGATACATCAGGCGCGACTCGCCGACGCGGACGACCGCGATGCCGTTGGCCTGTTCGGTGGTCAGATTCATTCAGCAACTCCGGAACGCCGGGTCCTCGCGCGCGCGGGTGCTCCGCGCCTGCGCCGGGGAGACGGCTGCTTGTCCTGCAGGCGCCGCAGCTGGTGCGCCAGCTCGATGCGCCCGCGATTGATGCGCGACTTGACCGTCCCTTCGGGCAGGCCGAGCCGATCGGCGATCTCCTGGTACGACAGCTCCTGCAGATCGCGCAGCACGACGGCGGTCCGCAGGGTCAGCGGCAGCTTCTGGAGCGCCTGCCGCAGCAGCCCGCGCAGGTCCTGGTGCTCGGCCGCGTGATAGGGCCCCCGATCGGCGGACGCCGGCTGGAGATCGGTCGTGTCGACCTCCCGGGCGATCGTCTGTCGCTCCTTCCGCACGCTTCGATAGTGATCGATGCACAGATTGCGGCTGATGCTGATGATCCAGGTCTGGAAATTGGCGCGCCGATCGAAGCTCGCCAGCGCCTTGAAGATCTTGAGGAAGATGTCCTGGGTCAGATCCTCGGCCTCGTCGTGCTTGCCGACGAACTTGTACGCGACGTTGAACACCTTCCGCCAGTTCTGGCGGACGATCAGGTCCCAGGCCGCCTGATCGCCGGCCAGACACTGCTCGATCAAGCTGTCGGGCGTCAGCGGCTGCGCGGCGGGCGAGTCAACGGACATGCATTTTCAGCGTCTGGCAGATGGGGCGGGACTCCGGAATCATAGCAGATGCGCGTTCTCCGTACTGTATGGACCCCACCGCCAGAGTCGGCGATAAAAGTCAGCGTACCCGCGGTTTTTGCCGAGCCCGCGCTGTTGGTCCATTCCATCGCAAACGGTGCGTAAGTGCTGCCAGCGCACAACTTCATCGGACCTGACGACCTTGCGCCGGGAATGGCTCAACCAATGCACGTTCAGGACCCGGAGAGAACCATGCCCGCCCCACGTGTGACAAAAATCCTGGGTTGTCTGGTCGTTTCGACGGCCCTGTTTACCGCAACGCCGGTTCATGCCGCCGTCATCCCGCTGACCGCGGCGGACCTTGCGGGCGTCGCCCCCATCACCTTCGCCGGCATCCCCGACAACACCGTCGTCAATGGCCTGTCGCTCGGCGGCGTGACGTTCAACTACCTGGTGGGCTCGATCCCGTCGACGGCGGCGATCATTGACGGCGGTCCGGGCACCACGAACAACGTGCTGCCGCCGAACATCGTCAATTTGAGCGGCAATGCCGGCGCTGTCCTCCGATTGAGCTTCAACGCGCCCCGAGTGCAGCTGGGATACGGATTCGCCCTGTTGACAACGGGTGCGGTCCCCGCTGCCACGACCGTGTCGCTGTTCGATGCGTCCGGCCTGCTGGTCGGCTCTCTGAGCGGCGCCGGTGCATCGGATCCGATCTTTGCGGGCGGCTTTCTCGGACTGCAGAGCACGATCCCTTTCGTGCGCGCCGACTTGACGTTCAGCACCGCTGGCGCCGCCTTCGCCGCCGATAACATCCGGGTCGGGGCCGCGATCCCTGAGCCCGCGAGCATCGTGCTGCTGGGAATGGGTGTGTTGTCGGCCTGCATCCGCCGGCGTCGACAGCCCCTAGCCACGACTTTCCCCGGCGCTTTCGGCCGTCCTACGGTCGTCGGTGTCGGCCCGTGGCGGCGACGAACTCGGGACACTAGCGTCTGACCAGACATCCCCAGCCTGACCGCGTCGCGCCTCTCGCTGCGATATGCCTGGCCTCCAAGCCCTACGCTCAGTGTCGGGTGTGAGAGCGTCTTGGCCCAGTCCGGTGCGCGGTGACCGGATCAGCAGCGCACGCAGCGTGAGCACATCGAAGATGTGCCGGACCAACGCCGCGCCGGATGCCCGGTTGAGGAATTGGACGGCGACTCTTTGACTGGAGACGCTAGTGAATCCCGAGCGGGCGCGGCTGCGAGGCGCGAAGCGCTCGGAGCGCGCGGACGGCCCGCCCGGGAGTTATACCGCGAATCACGGGGTCGGGACGCTAGCGCCTGATCGTTCCGCGTTGTACAATGCCGGCTCACCCAACGTGACCGGCTTTCACCGACTCGATGGCACGCTCGCGTGCGACGGCGTGCCGCTGCCGGTGATCGCCGCATCCGTGGGCACGCCCCTCTACATCTACAGCGCCGCGACGATCGCCAGCCGCTATCACGCGGTTGACGCCGCCTTCGCCGCCCATCCCCACGCGATTCACTACGCGTTGAAGGCGAACTCGACGCTGGCTATCGCGCGCCTGTTGCGCGGGCTCGGCAGCAACGCCGACGCCAACTCCGGCGGCGAGATTGAGGTCGCGCTGCGGGCCGGCTTCACGCCACCGCAGATCGTCTTCACCGGTGTCGGCAAGACGATCACCGAGCTGGAGCAGGCGATTGCGCTCGGAGTCAGCACCATCAACGCCGAGTCTGACGGCGAGCTCGATCGGATTGACGCCATCGGGCGAGCCCGTGGGACGCGCGTCCGGGTTGCGTTGCGGGTCAATCCCGACATCGATGCGCGCAGTCATCAGCACATCTCCACCGGCCTGAAGACCACGAAGTTCGGGATCGCGCTCGACGAGGTGCGATCGATCGCGCGCAAGGCGGCGGCACATTCCGGGCTGGAGCTGGTCGGGCTGCACAGCCACGTCGGCTCGCAGATCACCGACCTGACGCCGCTGACCCGTGCGGCCGAAGCGCTCGTCAGACTGTCGCGCGAGTTGCAAGACGACGGGATCACGA
The DNA here is from genome assembly GCA_963816725.1 of uncultured Acidobacteriota bacterium. Classification (GTDB taxonomy): domain Bacteria; phylum Acidobacteriota; class Vicinamibacteria; order Vicinamibacterales; family 2-12-FULL-66-21; genus CAVSUB01. The sequence goes on from CAWFMC010000008.1 coordinate 383,240, forward strand.
TCGAGCACCTTGATCTTGGAGGAGGCCTGGGCATCTCTTACGACGGCACGCCGGCGCCGACGGCCAGCGACTACGCCGCAGCGCTCCTCCCGGCGGTCAAGGACTCCGGACTCTCGATCATCCTCGAGCCCGGCCGCAGCATCGTCGGGCCCGCGGCGGTGCTGGTCTCCTCTGTGGTCGACGTGAAAGAGCGCCCGGGCGGGATGCTGTTCGTGATCCTCGACGCGGGGATGACCGAGCTGATGCGGCCGATGCTCTACAACGCGTTCCACCGTATCGAACCGGTGGTCGCGTCCGGGCAGCCGGATGTCGTCGCCGACGTCGTCGGCCCGCTCTGCGAGACGAGCGACACCCTGGGCCGCGATCGTCGATTCCCGCGGCCGACGGCCGGCGACCTGTTCGCGGTCCTCGACGCCGGCGCATACGGAGCAGTCATGGCCTCGAACTACAACCGGCGGACGATGCCGCCGGAAGTAATGGTCGAGGACGGCCGTCATACCGTCATCCGGCGACGGCAGACGATCGACGATCTGATCGCGCTCGAAGCCTGACCAGCCGCGGGACGGGTTGACGATGCCCCGCTGGGGTATGCTACCGGCGCGCGCCGCCGTCCCATACACCATGGCTGTCGACCTGCGTCCCCTCACCCTCGGCGAGCTCCTGGACCGCTCATTCAGCCTCTATCGCGCCCACCTGCCGAAGTTCGTGGTGCTGATGCTGCCCTTTGCGTTCGTGAATGCGCTGCTGTCAGTCGTGCTGACGGTCATCCGCACGGCAGCGAGCTCCGGCGGCGCAGCGCCCGAAATCATGACCGGTGTGGCCGTTCCCCTGGCGCTCATGCCGGTGCTCTTCGTCACCCTCATCATCGTGCAGGTGATTGGATTCGCCGTGGTGACCTCGTCTGCGTCGTCCGCCTACGTCGGCGAACCAGCCACGGTGCGGACGGTGATCGAGACTGTTCGCCCGGAGCTGGGCAGCGTCATTTGGCTCGCTGTGCTGGTCGGGATGCGGTTGGGAGCCCTGTTCGGTGTGGGAATGTTGGGTGTCTTCGGATTCATCGCGCTGGCCCGCGCTACCATCGGCTCTCTCGGTGTGATCGGTCCGGCGTTGGGCGGGGCGGCCGCGCTCGGTCTGCTGGCCCTCACGATGATCGCCGTCACCTTCGTGGCGCTTCGCTACTCCCTCGCGATTGCGGCGTGGGTCAACGAGTCGCTGAAAGCGTCCGAGGCGCTGGCGCGAAGCGTCGTCCTGGTTGAAGGCCAGATGGGCCGGGCGTTCGTCATCGTGGTCTTCGGCGTGGTCATCTCGCAGATTGCCGGCCTGTTGTTGCAGGGGCCATTTCTCATCGCGATGATCGCCGCCGGTCCTGACACGGCGCTCGGCTACGGAGCGGCGATCGTCGGGGCGCTCGCCGCGTCGCTGGCGAGCGCGGTGGCCCAGCCGCTGACGACGGTGGCGCTCGTCGTCTTGTACTTCGACGCCCGCGCGCGTCATGAGGGCTACGACCTCGAGCTGATGATCGACGCGATCGATCCTGCCGGCCCGGCATCGGTGATTGCGGTGGCGGAGTGAGGCGTCGCGCCGCGGGCCTTCTGCTGCTCGCGACGCTGCTCTGCGTCCCCTGTGCGCGAGCGCAGAGTGTTGCTCCGGCGAGCGCTACGACGCTGGATCTCCAGACGTTCATCGCGAAGCTCGATGACATCGAGACGATCATCGACAGCTCGGCCCCGGTACGTGATGTCCTGGTCGCGATGCCGAGCGTGATTCGCGTCGAGCACGGTGATCAGCGCTTCGAGGTCTCGCTGGAACCGCTCGCAGCCTACCTGGCCTCGGACCCCTCGCAGGCGACCTACCATTTGCAAGTTGCGCGACGGCAGGTGCACGCGATCCGCGAGCAGGCGGCCGCTCTCCTTGCGGCGCCCGTCACTTCGGACAGCGCCGGCCTTCAGCCCCGGCTGCGATCGATCCTCGACCGGCGTGAGTACACGAGGCTCCGCGAGACCAGCTGGTGGGCTGCGCTGCGTCAACGGATCGGCGAATGGCTCATGTCCTGGTTCGACCGGCTGGGTGGGGATCGTCTCGACACCGGAATCCTCGGCACGGTGCTCGTGTGGAGCGTGCTGACAGCGGTGATCGTCGCCTTGGTGATCGTGTATCGCCGAACGGGCGCGCGCCCTGCGCACACCGCCTTGCGGGACGACGCCGCATTCACGACGGCGGCTCGCGCCTGGGGCCTTCGAGCGCTCGCGGCAGCCCGCGCGGGCAACGCCGCAGAAGCCGTTCGAGCCGGATACCAGGCCGCGATCGTTCAGTTTTCAGAGCGGGGCCTCTGGCGGCTGGACGACGCCAGGACGGCGCGTGAGTATCTGGATCTGCTCGGGCCCGGCGAGGCGATGCGGCCGACCTTCGCCGACATTGCCGCGCAGTTCGAGCGCGTGTTCTACGGCCACCGCTCCCTCAGCGCCGCCGACCTGGCGTGCTTTGTCCGCGATCTCGAGACCCTTGGATGCGTACCGGCCCAGCAACCCTCGATTTGAAGGTGATCGCCGGGAGCGTGACGCTGCTTCTGAGCCTGGCAGCGCTCACCGTGGCCGTGGTCCCGCCATCCGCACCGGGCGCCAGCGGCTCCAGCTTCGACGCGAGTCCTGACGGTACGAAGGCGGCCTTCGAGCTGCTCAGCGCAGCGGGCTGGCAGACCACGCGTTCAATCGAGCCGTTGACGGCACTACGTGCCAACCCGGCCAGAACGGTGCTGGTCCTCGCGGATCCACGGAGCCGGCCATCGGCGCAGGACCGCCTGGCCCTGGCGCGATTCATGGGTGCCGGCGGCATCGTCCTGGCCGCAGGGACATCCAGCATCGCGTTCCTGCCTGGAATGACCCCTCCAGAGAACGCGCTGTCAACGCGCAGTGCGCCGCTGGACTTCGTCCCTGCTGCGCCGACCGCGCTCGCGCGTGGCGTGCGTTCGGTGCGCATGCCGTTGCCGGTCCGAGCCGTGCACGCCAACCCGGCGACGTGGGTCACGGCGTTCGCGTCGGACGGGGACGCGGGCGTGATGATCAGTCGCGGCGGCGCCGCCGACTCGGTCTGGCTGGCGTCGGCGTATCCGCTCTCGAATGCCGGCATCGCCGAGGGTGGCCACCTGCAGCTGCTGCTGAACGTGCTCGGTCCACCAGGGCAGCGCGCGATCGTCTGGGACGAGCACTATCACGGGTTCGCCCGGACGTTCTGGTCCTACGTCGCGGGCACGCCGGTCGCCTGGGGATTGGCGCAGGCCGGCCTCATCGCGTTGCTCATATTGTTCACCGCGGCCCGGCGACTGGGACCGATCAGGCCACGTTACGTCATTCCACGCACGTCCCCGCTCGAGTTCGTCGAGACCATGGGGGGACTCTACGGACGTGCGCGTGCGGCCGGAGCCGCGGTCGCCACGGCACGATCGCATGCCCGGCGGCGGCTCGCCGCCGCGGCAGGCGTGTCGGCAGTGACCACCGACGAGGCGCTCGTCGGCGCCCTGCAGCGCCGTTTCGGCCTCGATGCGATGCAGACTCGATCGACGCTCGAGGAGAGTACGGGTTCGGTCACTGAAGGGGAGGCGTTGGGGCGCGTGGCTGCTCTGCAGCGACTCGTGCACCAGGTCACCGTACCGCAGCGTACCGCCGGCAGGCCGGTGGACGCAGGCGCGTCACGTTAGCGCGGAGAGAGAGCATGCCCGATTCATCCATGACCGGGGCGCTGGCGCCCGTCGCAGAGCAGGTGCGCCGCGATCTGGCCCGCACGATCGTCGGCCAGAGGCACGCGCTGGATCTGATGCTGGTTGCCGTGCTGTGCAACGGTCATGCGCTGATCGAAGGCGTTCCGGGCCTCGGCAAGACGCTCGCGGTGCGCACGCTGGCGCGCATCCTCCGCCTGCGCTTCCAGCGCGTGCAATGCACGCCGGATCTCATGCCGGCTGACATCATCGGCGCGAACGTCTACAACCTCTCGACGAGTGCGTTCACGCTCCACCACGGGCCGATCTTCGCGGACATCCTGGTCGTCGACGAGATCAACCGGATGCCGCCGCGCACGCAGGCGGCGCTGCTGGAAGCGATGGAAGAGCGGCAGGTCACGATCGACGGCGTCAGCCACCCTCTCTCCGGGCAGTTCGCTGTCTTCGCCACACAGAACCCGGTGGAGTTCGAAGGCACATATCCGCTGCCCGAAGCGGAGCTCGATCGCTTCCTGCTCAAGATTCGACTCGACTATCCCGACGCGGCCGCTCAGGAGGAAGAGGCCATCCTGCTCCGGCACCACACCGGGTTCGATCCGCGGCAGGTCGACGCGCTCGATGTCGAGGCGCTGGATGCCGGCCAGCTCGCCGCCGCGCGCCGGCAGGTCTCGGCCGTCACGGTCGAACCGGCGCTGCTCGCCTATGTCGCGGCGATCGCGCGACGGACGCGTGAATGGCCGTCCGTGTCGCTCGGGATCAGCCCGCGCGGCTCGGTGCATCTGCTGCACGTCGCCAAGGCGCTGGCGGCGCTGTCAGGGCGCGATTACCTGGTGCCGGACGATGTGAAGCGCGCGGCGCCGGCGGTGTTCAGGCATCGCCTGATCCTGGAAGCGGCAGCAGAGCTCGACGCGGTGACACCGGATCAGGTCGTGGCCGACGTCCTTGCGGCTGTCGACGTTCCGAAATGACCGAGACCCGGCTCGCGCCGCCGCGGCGCGCCGCCCAGGTGCGGCCCTTTGGCCGCCTCCCGTTCGCCTTCGGCGCGACCACTTTCTGGTTACTGGGGGCGGGACTGATCCTCCTGATTCCGGCATGGTTCGATCGACGCGCGCTCGCGGCGATGCTGGTGTGGGACATCGCCGTGCTGACGATGGCGATGCTCGAACTGCGCGAGCTGCCGGCTCCTTCAGACCTCGTGCTCGAACGCCGATGGGCGGGCGTCCTCTCACTTGGTGAGCCGTCGACCGTGACGATCGCGCTGACGCTTCGGTCGCGGCGATGGCTGGGACCCGTGGAGGTGGCCGACCATTCCTCGCCGACCATGCGCGAAGTTGTGGCCGTACTGGTGCTGACACCTGGTCAGACAGCAGAGGCGATCTATGAAGTGCGGCCGCGCGAGCGGGGCAATGTCGCCGCTGGTGTCGCGACGATCCGCTGGCAGGGCCCGCGGCGGCTGGCCGAGCGGCGCGGCATCGCCGCACTCGATCAGGTTGTCCGCGTCTATCCGGCTCGCGAGGAAGGACGCCGCGAGTCGTTGTATCTGATTCGCAGCCGTCAGATCGCGCTGGAGAAGCGCCGCGCGAAGCACTCGGGTGCCGGACGCGATTTCGAGAGCCTCCGCGACCACCAATCGGGTGACGAGACGCGCGACATCTGCTGGAGTGCCGCCGCCCGCCGCGGCCGCCTGGTGACCAAGGTCTATCAGCCGGAACGCAGCCAGGCCGTGTGGCTCCTTGTGGACGCCGGCCGGTTAGCGCGGGCCCGGACGGGCTCGCAGACCATGCTCGATCGTGCCGTAACCGGCGCGCTGACGCTCGCCCAGGTCGCGATCGCTGCCGGTGACAAGGTCGGTCTCATCGCCTACGGCCGCGGCATCCAGCACCGGCTGGCCCCGTCGCGCGGCGGCGCCCATCTCCGGCGATTGCTCGAGGCGCTCGCGGACGTGCAAGCGGAAGCAGTCGAGGCATCGCACGCCCGGGCGGCCGGCGAGCTGTTCCGCTTGCAGCGGCGTCGCGCGCTCGTGATCTGGCTCACCGAGATCGCCGAAACAGCCAGCACGCCTGAGGTCATCGAGCAGAGCGCGGCGATGCTCCCGCGGCACGTGGTCTTGTTTGCCGTCCCTCGCCACGTCGACCTGCTGTCCACCGCATCGGCGGTCCCCGAATCGCCTCAGGACATGTACCGGACGGTCGCCGCACAGGAAACGCTGGACCGCCGCGAGACGCTGCTGGCGGGCCTCCGTCGCAAGGGCGCCTTGGTACTCGAGGCGACGCCTGCGGAGTTGGGCGGGGGACTGGTCGATCGGTACCTCGAAGTGAAGGAGCGCGGCCTGTTCTAGTGCTGTGGCGCCGCGCCGGTGCCTGACGCGACACGCTACCAATCCGTCGGCGACGACTCGCCGGGAGACGCGCGTCCGCTCAGTAGGTACATCCCAAGCAGCGTCAGTATTCCCGCGCCGGTGACGAGTTTCAGGATCGGCGGCAGCGCGCCGGGAGAAATAAACCCTTCGATCAGCCCGGCGATCACGAGCAACGGAAATGCCGCGAGCATCAGCTGTGTCGCGGTGCCGGCAGCGACGGTCAGGGATTCCCGGCGGGGGAGCGGCCCTGGTAACACCAGCCCGCTGGCGAGCAGCAGGCCCGCGCCACCCGCGATGAAGATGGCCGGAAGCTCCAGGGCGCCGTGCGGGGCGACAAAGCTCCAGAGCGACAAGCCGAGCCCCGCCCGCTGACACGCGACTCCAACCACACCGATCATGATGCCGTTGAAGAGCATGAAATAGATCGGACCGATGATCGTCATGCCGGTCGCGAACGCGGCGAGGGCGACGCTCAGGTTGTTGGTCATGATGCCGGCAGACGCCAGCGGCTTCACCGCGAGGATCGAATGGGTCCACATCTCGCCGCGCGAGATCGTGTCGATCATCTCGCCGCCCAGCACGAACCGCGCAAAGCCGGGATCGGCCAGCGTCAGCACCGCACCGGCCAGGCCGCCGACGGCGAACAACGCCGCCGCCGCAGCACTGTAGCGCCACGTCCGGCGGAAGGTCGCCGGAATCGTGCGGATGATGAACGCGGCGAACGTCCCGGCCCGGGCACGGGGTGCGGCGTAAACGAGATTGTGAGCGGAGCCGAGCAGGCGGTTCAGATACACGCTGAGGTGCGCCGCATCCTGATGCTCACGGACGGTGGCAAGATCCGCCGCGGTCTGCCGATACAATAGCGCCAGCTCGCGCAGCTCGTCGTGTGTGAAGCCGCTGGTCCCGTGCCGCCCTTGCGTCACCAGGATTTCGAGCCGGTCCCAGAATGGCTGGCGCCTGTCGAGCCAGCGGGAGGAGAGCCCGGGTGTCGACACGCGAGCAGCTTACCATCGACACTCCTGAGCAGATTGCGCTCGAGTACCCGCTCGCCGGAGCAGGCAGCCGCTTCCTGGCGCTGGCGATCGATTCCCTGCTGCAGGCCGGCGCGTTCATCGCACTGAGCGCGGTCGCCCTCGCGCTCGTCGCGGTAAGTCGCACGGTCATGCCGGCGTTCGGCACGTGGCTGGTCGCGCTGATGATCCTGAGCGCGTTCGTGCTGTACTACGGATACTTCGCTCTGTTCGAGGCCTTGTGGGCTGGACAGACTCCCGGTAAGCGCGTGATCGGAATCCGCGTCATCGTCGCTGCCGGCCGGCCGCTCAGTGGCCTCGACGCGGTCCTGCGTAATGTGCTGCGCATCATCGACCAGCTGCCGGGGATGTATGCCGTCGGGCTGCTGGCGATCTTCCTGACCGAGCGCAACCAGCGGCTCGGGGATCTGGCCGCCGGGACGGTGGTGATTCACGATCGCCCGATCGCACGGCCGGTGGCTCCGCGGAGTCCGAGCGGGCGCCGCTACGGCGCGCGCCGGCTCACCGGCGAAGAGATCGCGGTCGTCGATGCGTATCTGGCGCGGCGATCCGCGCTCGATCCTGAAGTGCGGCTGCGAACCGGACGGCGGCTCGCGCTGGTGATCGGCACGCGGCTGGGCGTGACGATCAGTCACGACGACAACGAAGACGTGTTGCTGGAGGAGATTGCCGGTGAATATCGATCAGGGTGAGCGTGGATGACGCCTGGACTCCTGGTGGCGTTCGAGGGGCTGGATCAAAGCGGCAAGCAGACGCAGGCGGAAGCGCTGATGCGCCATTTCCGGGAGGCCGGTCAGCCCTGCCGGCTGCTGTCATTCCCGGACTATGCCACACCCATCGGCGCCGAGATCGGGCGGGGTCTGCACGGCGAGCGCGAGTACGGCGCCGACGTGATGCAGCTCCTCTACGTCGCCAATCGGCATGAGAAGAGGCCGGAGATCGTCAGCGCGCTGAACGACGGAGTGGCGATCGTCTGCGATCGCTACATCGCCTCGAGCATCGCCTACGGCGAGGCGCACGGGCTCGACGCGGCGTGGCTCGACGAGATCCAGCGCTTCCTGCCGCGCGCCGGATCTGTGCCTCCTGCTCGACATCGCGCCCGAAACGGCTGCGGCCCGGAAAAAGACGGGACGCGATCGCTACGAGAGCGATCTGGCGCTGCTGTCGCGGGTGCGACAGAGCTACCACCGGCAGGCGGCGGCATCCAACCACTGGATAGTCCTCGATGCCGATCGTCCGCGCGAGGCCGTGCAGGCCGACGTCGTCACGGCACTCGGCTCGCGACTCGCGCGACGGTAAGTGCCCGCACCTCCCGCGCCCCGGCAGCGCGCAGCACCGTGGCGCATGCCTCCAGCGTCGCCCCGGTGGTCGCCACATCGTCTGTCAGCAGGATCGAACGGCCGCTCACGGAGGCGCGCCGGCGCAGTGCAAAGGCGTTCCGCACGTTAGCATGGCGTTGCGCGGCTGGAAGGTCGGTTTGTGACGGCGTGCGGCGTGTTCGCCTGAGCGCGTTGCGCCACGGCAGGCCCAGAGCCCGCGCCAACGCCTCGGCCTGATTGAAGCCGCGCTGCCGCCGGCGCCGCCAGTGCAGCGGCACCGGCACGACCATGTCGATCCCGTCGAAGATCTCGCCCGGCGCGTCCGCCATCAGCGCGCCGAGTGGTCGCGCCAGCGATTGGCGCCGGCCGTACTTGAACGCGTGCAGAATCGCGCGCAGAGAGCCGTCGTACGGTCCGACGGCACGCGCCGCGGTAATCGAGGACGGCCGTCGCAGGCACCGCGGGCACAAGGACGATCGGGCCTCCCGGGCGCGCCAGGTCGCGAGCGGATCGCCGCACTGCGCGCAGAAGGGTGGACGGTTGAAGACGACGGCGCGCCAGCAGAGGGCGCAGACGGGACCGAGCGTCGGCCGCTCGAGGGGTCGGGCGCAGGCCGCGCAGGATGGCGCGATCAGGATCGCGACAAGGCTGTCCGCGACGCGGCGGAGGAGCGTGGGCTCAGGCGGACTTGTCGCTCGCCTCGGGCTCGTCGCTGACGTCGATCCGTTCAGCATCGCCCCACAGCCGTTCGAGCGAGTAGAACTCGCGGGTCTGCGGCGAGAACACGTGGACGATGAACGAGAAGTAGTCCATCAGGATCCACTCCGCGCGGTCGTAGCCTTCCACGTGAGCCGGGCGGACCTTGGCGGCCTTGAGCGCCTCTTCGACGGCATCGGCGATCGCCTTGACCTGGCGCTGGTTGTGTCCTGAGCACAGCACGAAGAAGTCGGTGAACGCCGGCGTGTGACGGAGGTCGAGCACGACGACATCGACCGCCTTCTTGTCGAGTGCGGCGCGGACCGCCTTCGCCACTTCGCCGGTCAGTCGTTTCCTGCTGCTGGTGGTCGTTCGTCGTTCAGTTTTGGCCATGCAAGTGATCTGCCGCGGTGCGTGTGTAGGTTGACGATCCGCCGTCCCGATAAAGCGCGTGCTGACGGATATGCTGTTCGACGCCGCTACTGACCAGTCCGGCGATCGACATCGAGGTTCGAAGGCGTCGTCGAATGTCGGTCGACGACACGTCCGGCGTGTCCGCTGACACGAGGAAAATCCTCGTTCCGAAGCGTCCTGATCCGTCGATCGCTCCTGGTCGTGCCAGGCGCGGGGCCAGGGCCGGAATGCCCTCGATGAGCCGCGCCGTGTCGTAGCCTGGCCGGGACACCACCGCGAAGTTGGCCAGATCGAGCACCTGCGGATAGCGGTTCCAGGTCTCGATTTCTGCGAACGCGTCAGCGCCCAGAACAAAGAAAATCTGCGCTGCGCGCAGGCCCACGGCGTGGAAGCGATCCAGGGTGTCAGCCGTGTAGGACGTCCCCGGCGCGGTGAGCTCGACGTCGCTCGCTTCAAGGCCATCGATGCCGTTGACGGCGAGGGCAGTCATCGCGAAACGATGGAACGGGGACGCGGCAGGCTGGGTCGGGCGATGCGGCGGAACCCGTGACGGCACCAGCAGGGTGCGATCGAGACCGAGCGCGTGGCGTGCGGCACGCGCGGTCTCGACGTGCCCGACGTGCACGGGGTCGAGGGTGCCGCCGAGAATGCCAAGGCGGGCGCCAACGCTCATTCAGCGAACATCATTCAGTGTCGCGGTCTTGCCCGGCGGCCTCATCGTCGAGCGGCAGAGCGGAGGCGTCGCGTTCGCGGGCGGCGACGACCTCGCGCCACACGGCCTCGAGGAGCGGGTCCAGCCCGTCACCAGTGGCCGCAGAGACAGCGTAAAGCGGAATGCCGCGTGTGCGCAAATAGGCCTCGAGCCGGGCGAGCCGGTCCGGCTCGTCCAGCGCGTCGATCTTGTTGGCCGCGACCAGCTGCGGTTTGTCGGCGAGGCGATCGCCGGCCGCGTCGCGGCCCGGGAAGAGCTGCAGCTCGCGCCGGATCACCTCATAGTCCTCGATCGGGTCGCGGGCGGTCGTCGACGAAACGTCGACGAGATGAACCAGCACCTTTGTTCGTTCCAGATGGCTCAGGAACCGGTGCCCCAGGCCATGCCCTTCGTGCGCACCTTCGATGAGGCCGGGCACATCGGCAACGACGAACGACCGGTGCCCCGACAATCCCACGACCCCGAGGTTCGGAACCAGCGTGGTGAACGGGTAGTCGGCGATCTTGGGGCGCGCTGCCGAGATCCGCGAGATCATGGTCGACTTGCCGGCATTCGGAAACCCCACCAGCCCCACGTCGGCGAGCAGCTTGAGGTGGAGCCGCAGGTCCTTCTCTTCACCCGGAAGGCCCGGCTGCGTCTTGCGCGGCGCCCGGTTGGTCGACGTGGCGAACCGCGCGTTGCCCCATCCGCCGTTCCCGCCCTTGGCGATCACGACCTTCTCGCCGTCATCGGTCATGTCCGCGACCTGCACGAACTCACCATCGTCGCCTCGCTCGTACACGACGGTGCCGACGGGAACGTGCAAGGTCACATCCGGGCCGCTCTTGCCGGTCCGCAGCGAACCCTGGCCCTGCTGACCCTTGCCGGCCGCGAACAGCCGCTGGAACCGGAAGTTCAGCAGCGTATTCAGGTTGGCGCTGGCGACGATGAAGACCGAGCCGCCGCGGCCGCCGTCCCCGCCATCGGGACCCCCGCGAGGTATGAACTTCTCGCGCCGGAAGCTCATCGCTCCCGCGCCGCCGTGGCCGGCCTCTACGCGAACGTCGACTTCGTCGACAAAGGAGGACATATCAGGTGCAGAGGGGTCGTGCGGCGGAGGAGGGGCAGTCGGGCAGCACGCGAAGTGGAGGGCCGGCACCCGATGGTGCTGACCCCCGCATTACTGACGCGTTACTGCGGCGCGTCCGGCTGGACGGCTGCGAGCGGGTGCACGCTGATGACGCGCCCGCGGGCGCCGTGATCGCTGAACTTCACCGTGCCGTCGATCTTCGCGAACAGCGTGTCGTCCTTGCCCAGGCCCACGTTCACGCCGGGCCTGAAACGGCGGCCGCGTTGCCGCACCAGGATCGAGCCGCCGGTCACGATGTTGCCGTCGAACCGCTTGACGCCGAGGCGCTGCGAATTGCTGTCGCGCCCGTTGCGCGAGCTGCCTTGACCTTTTTTGTGAGCCATTAGACCAGAATCTCCTTCACGCGGATGAGCGTGTAGGTGCTGCGATGTCCCTTGGTGCGGCGCATGCCCTTACGGCGCTTCTTCTTGAACACGCGGATCTTGGGGCCGCGCGACTCGCCGTCGACCACACCGACCACCCGGGCATTGGCGACGAACGGCGCGCCGGCGAGGACCTCGCCGCCATCCTTCTCGAGCAGCAGCACGCGGTCGATGCTGACTTCCTGACCCGGCTCGGCATTCACGCGATCAACGGTGACCACGGAGCCCGGCGTCACCTTGACCTGGCGCCCGCCGCTTTGAATCACTGCGAACACAGTCCACCCCTTCGCCGTCGGCCGTACACACGGCCCGCGCGATCGCGCCACCGGCAAAGTATTAAGACTACCACGGGAACGCGGTTGGAGTCGACGGGGACCAGGGTTCTAGGGTTCGGAGGGTTCGATGGGTTCGATGGTTCGACGGGTGTTGGTTCCGGAGCTCGCGAGGTTCGGCCGGTTCGGGCGGTTGTTCCGACACCGTCAGCGCTAGCCGGCCGTGCTACTTGAGGAGGATCCGGGAGCCGCGCACCTTTTGCGTGCTCAACGCGTTCAGGAAGCTCGGGATCAGCTTGTCCATCAACTCGAAGTACGACGACAGCGCCGGCGTGTTCTGCTGCGCGTTGTAGAGGACCTGTTCGTTGAAGGTCTCGGAGTAGAGCGTCGCGCCGGTGCGGCCGTCGATGAAGATGAACTTCGGCCGGAGGATGAATCCTTTGCGCTCCTGGAAGGTGCGGACGGGCACGACCCGGCGGCGGCCGAACTGGTCGTACTCCTCGCGCTCCGACATCACGAACCCCGACGTCTGGGTCGGCGTGAAGAGCACGGTGCCGGTGACGATCAGCGGGTTCTGATATTCCTCGCCGAGCTTCTTCCAGAACGCGGTATTCGCGAAGATGGCCTGAAACTTCTCGAGATCCTTTTCGCTGCGGATCTTGGCGTCCGGGTCCGCCGCGGCCGGACGCTCCGGGAGCTGCGCCACGGGGGCGGGTTGCTGACCGTCGGCGGCGCCGCCGGACGACCCCGGAGCAGAGGGCTTCGGAGCAGGTGTTTCGCGGCCCGAGCCCTCGTTGGCGAGGGCGGCGAGGCCGAGGGCATCCGCCTCGATCACGCGCAGGTTGGACTTCGATCGGAGCTGGCTGCGGAGGAGCCGTACCGTCTCGAGGTTCGCGTCCACGTCTTCGGTGCCGCCGCCGATGAACCCGGCGACCAGCACGCGCGTGAACGGCGAGACATCCATCTTCGGCTGGATCGGGGTCTCGATCGGGATCTCGAAGAAGTTCGTGCAGGCGGCAGCGCCGCACAACACGGCCACGCCGAGCGCCACGCTAACGATCCGTGCGGCGTTTCGCGCGATCATTGATTTCTTTGAAGAGGTCGTAGTTCTGCCGGATCATCTGGTTCTTCGGATCGAGCTGCACGGCCTTTTCGTAAGCCTTCTGGGCTTCCGGGAAGTTGCCTTGCTGTTCGTAGGCGATCGCCAGGTTGTTCCACGCCGCGGCGTACGTGGGATCGATCTCGGTCGCCTTGATCCAGCGATAGGTCGCTTCTTTCCAGAGGCCGTTTTGCGCGACCTTGATGCCGAAGTCGACCTGTTCCTTCGCCTGCGAGCGCGCATCCGCTGCCACCGCCGAGGGTGCGAACGCCACGACCGCCGCCGCAACGATCATCGCTCGAAAAAACATGGCAGGTCCATCCACTATAGCGACCGTTCCGGTGTGCCGCAAGCGGTTTCGCGCCGAAGAAAAGCAAGCCGCATGCCCGCCTCCTCGGCCGTGAACGGGCGCCGAACCCCCCGGATACCGGCGGTTTTCGTAAGGCGCCGACCGCAGCCCGTAACCCGCCGACGTTCCCACTCCGGACAAACCCTCCTATAATCCGGACAGAGGTCGGGCCGCCCCAACTGCATCGCGCAGCCCGGGACAGGCCTGCCGTCCCATGGCCGCGCGGCGTGACGGGCTCATCATGACCCTGCCGCTCGCCGTCGCCGCCTCTCTCATTCCCGCCTCACGCACCCGCGTCGCCACGCTGTTCAAGGCACACCGGCACGAACCGGACGATCTGGCACTCCGCCTGGTGCTTGACGCCTGTGGTCTGCCGGACGGCACTGCCGACGCTGCCTGGGCCGCGGCCGACGCGCTCCTCGCCGCCGCCGCCCGCAGCGACATCCTCCCGATTCCGTGGTTCGATCCAGCCTACCCGGCGCTCCTCGACTGCATTCCCGACCCGCCGCCGGTGCTCTGGCTGCGCGGCGACCCGGACGTCCTCCGCAAGCCGGCGGTCGCCATCGTCGGATCCCGGGGCGCCACGGACTACGCCCGGCAGGTCGCGCGGCGGCTCGGTGCCGAGCTCGCCACCCAGGGGGTCGTCGTCACCAGCGGTCTGGCCCGAGGGGCGGACTCGGCGGCTCACAGCGGCGCTCTCGATGTGGCGGGGATCACCGTCGCGATCCTGGGCTGCGGCCCTGATCGCGTGTATCCGGCCGAGCACGCGTCTCTGGCACGCTCGATCAGCCGTCAAGGGGCCGTGGTCAGCGAGCTCGGGCCCGGCGCACCGCCGCTACCCGAACACTTTCCGCTGCGGAACCGGATCATCAGCGGGCTCTCGCTGGCCGTGGTCGTGGTCGAGGCATCCGAGAAGAGCGGATCCCTGATCACGGCGCGCTATGCGGCCGAGCAGGGGCGCGATGTCATGGCCGTGCCGGGCAGCGTCCTGTCGGGGCGCAACCGCGGCTCGCACGGCCTGCTCAAGGACGGGGCCAAGATCGTCGAAACCGCCGAGGACATCCTCGACGGTCTCGGGTGGGTCACATCGCCGACGACTCCCACGCCAACGCCAGCACGCACGACCGACCCGGTGCTCGCGCGGATGGAGGAAGGGGAGCGCTACCGGCTCGACGATCTGATCGAGGCGACCGGGCTGACAGGATCGCGGCTCCTCACGCGCCTCACCGAGCTCGAGCTGCAGGGCAAGGTGATCAGCGCCGGCGGGCTTTTCGGGCGAGCTCCGGGAACGTGACAGCGGCAGCGCTTCTGTTAACGTAGGACGGTTCGGGATATCCGGCAACGAATCATGGCTCGACTTCACATCATCGGCGGCGGTCTCGCCGGGAGCGAAGCGGCGTGGCAGGCTGCGTCGGCGGGCGTGTCTGTCGTGCTGCACGAGATGCGTCCGGTCCGCGCGACCGACGTGCACAAGACCGATCAGCTCGCGGAGCTGGTCTGCAGCAACTCGTTCCGCGGCGACAAGCTGGATAACGCCGTCGGCGTGCTGAAGGAAGAAATGCGCCGGCTCGGATCGGTGGTGATGCGCGCCGCCGAGATGAGCCGGGTTCCGGCGGGCGCGGCGCTGGCGGTGGACCGGCAGCGCTTTTCCGGCGAGGTGACGCGTCTGGTCTCGGCCCACCCGCGTATTGCCGTCGTGCGCGAGGAGATTCCAGCCGTTCCGAGCGGGCTCGACGGTCCGGTCATCGTGGCGACCGGGCCACTGACCTCGCCGTCGCTCTCGGCCGACATCGCCTCCCTGATCGGCACCGGCCATCTCTATTTCTACGATGCGATCAGCCCGATAGTGCTCTCGGAGAGCATCGACAGGAGCAAGGTATTCCGGGCGTCGCGATGGGGCCGCAGCCTCCGCGGCAATGATTCGCCGGGTCCAGCACCAGCCGGCCCTGCCTGCGGGACGGACGACGGGGAAGGGGATTATCTGAACTGCCCGTTCACCGCCGAGGAGTATCAGGTCTTCTACGACGCGCTCATGAGCGCCGAGAAGGCCCCGCTGCACGAATTCGACGACGCGAAGTTCTTCGAGGGGTGTCTGCCAATCGAGGTGATGGCCGGCCGCGGAGTGGACACGTTGCGCTTCGGTCCGATGAAGCCGGTCGGCCTGCCGGATCCGCGCACGGGACGCGAGGCGTACGCCGTCGTGCAGCTCCGGCAGGACACGCTCGCGGGTGATCACTTCAGCCTGGTGGGGTTCCAGACACAAATGAAATGGGGCGAGCAGGCGCGGGTGCTGAAACTGATTCCGGGCCTGGAGAACGCCGAGTTCGTCCGATTCGGCATGATCCATCGCAACACCTACATCAACGGCCCCACAGTCCTGCGCGAGACCTGGCAGACGCGGACGCGCGACGACTTGTTCTTCGCCGGGCAAATCTCCGGCGTCGAGGGATACGTGGAGTCAGCGGCCTCGGGGCTGATGGCCGGCCGCAACGCCGCGGCACTGATCGAAGGACGCGCGCTGCAGGTGCCGCCGAGGACGACGGCGCTCGGCGCGCTGGCGTACTACGTGTCGCACGCCGATCCGAAGCACTACCAGCCGACGAACATCACCTTCGGCATCATGCCCGACCTGGACGAGGCGACGTTCCGGCGCATCCGCACTCCGGATGGACGTCGGCCGAGCCGCAAGGAAGCGCGCAAGATCGCGCACGGCGCTCGTGCGCTCGCGGATCTGGACGCCTGGATGCACGCCTGCGGCATTGTCGCCGCGCCGGTGGAACAGGCGGCGCTCGCCACGGATGCCGCTCGTGAATGACGACTCGATGAAGGAGCAGATCGAAGCCTTTCTCGAACACCTGCGACTCAACGACAACGCCTCGCTGCACACGGTGCGCGCCTACGAATCCGATCTCGCCCAGTTCGTCGCGTTCGTCGCCGCAGCCTCGGGACGTCGCCGGGCCGAACTGCTGCCGGCGGACTTCGACCACCAGCAGATCCGCGCGTTCCTCGGCGACCTGCACAAGCGCGGCAACACGCGCTCGTCGGCGGCCCGCAAGCTCGCGGCGATTCGCGCGCTTGGCCGCTATCTCCGACGTGAAGGCGTCGTCGAGGGTGATCCTGCGGCCCTCGTCGGTACTCCGCGGCGCGAGCATCGCCTGCCGGCCCATCTCGGCGAAGCGGAGATGTCGCAGCTGTTGGAGATGCCCGACGCGACCCAGCCGCTCGGCCGCCGCGACCGTGCCATCCTCGAGCTGTTCTACGCCTCGGGCCTGCGTCTCAGTGAGCTCGTCGGTCTCGACGTCGACGATGTGAATCTGAGTGGACGGGTGGTCCGCGTGCTGGGCAAGGGGCGCAAGGAGCGGATCGTTCCGTTCAACCGCTCGACCGAAGCGGCGCTCCGGGCCTGGCTGCAGGACTGGGGGACGATCATCGAGGCCGGCGCCGAACCCGCGCCGGCCGGCGGCGGGACTCGGGACTCGGGACTCGGGGCTCGAAAATCCGGTGCCTCGACGAAGGTTCCCGCCGTCGCCCTGCGGACGTTCGCTGCGAGAACCAGAACCTCCGGATCCCGGATCCCGGATCCCGGATCCCGAACCGCGAGCGCGCGGAAACGCGCGAACCCCCTCTTCCTGAACTATCAGGGCACGCGCCTGTCAACGCGCAGCGTCGACCGGCTGGTACGACGCTATGTCGCGGCCTGCAGCACGCGGTTCGGGATCAGCCCGCACGCGCTGCGCCACTCGTTCGCGACGCATCTGCTCGAACGCGGCGCGGATCTCAGGGCGATTCAGGAGCTCCTGGGGCATGCGCGTCTGAGCACCACGCAGCGGTACACGCACGTGAACGCGGCGCAGCTGCTCGAGACGTACCGGAAGGCGCATCCGAAGGCGTGACCCGCTGCGCGGGCGACGATGTCCCAGCTTCCAGCTTCCAGCTTCCAGCTGGACTCCAGAACCCCGAACCCTGGAACCTAGCTGGGAGCTGGAAGCCGGAAGCTGGAAGCTGGAAGCTGCGTAGTACTTAGCTGGCCAGCGACTCGATCATCGGCCGCCGCCCGCGCGCGAAGTCGATGCCGAGCGTCTTGATCTTGTAGTTCATCACCCGCGGGCTGATCGCGAGCAGCTCCGCGGCGTCCTTCTGCACCCAGTTCGACATCCGCAGCGCCTCGACCAGCGCCTGGCGTTCGATCTCTTCGAGCGGGATGCCGGTCGGCGGGATCTTGACCACCGGTGCGGCGTCGCCCGAGGCCTGGGTCGTCGAGAGCTCACCCAGCCGCAGGTCCGAGCTGGTGACGAGCGGTCCTTCAGACATCAGCACCGCGCGCTCGATCGAGTTCTCGAGCTCACGGATGTTGCCGGGCCAGTTGTAGCGCATCAGCAGCTTCTGCGCGTCCGGCGAGAGGCCCATGACGTTCTTCTTCAACTCGCCGGCGAAGCGCTTGAGGAAGAACTTGGCCAGTTGCTCGATGTCGTCCTTGCGTTCGCGCAGCGGCGGCATGTCGATCGAGACGACGTTCAACCGGTAGTAGAGGTCTTCGCGGAACAGCCCCTGCGCGACCATCTGCGGCAGGTTGCGGTTGGTCGCGGTGATGACCCGGACGTCGACGCGCAGCGTACGCGTTCCACCGAGCCGCTCGAACTCGTGCTCCTGGAGCACGCGCAGGATCTTGGCCTGCGTGTTCGGGCTCATGTCGCCGACCTCGTCCAGGAACAGGGTCCCGCCGTCGGCCTGCTCGAAACGGCCGATGCGCTGCTTGTCCGCGCCGGTGAAGGCCCCCTTCTCGTGCCCGAACAGCTCGGACTCGAGCAGGTTCTCCTGGAGCGCCGCGCAGTTCACCTTCACGAAGTTTCGCCCGCAGCGCAGCGAGTTGTGGTGCGTCGCGCCGGCGATCAGTTCCTTGCCCGTGCCCGTTTCGCCGCGGATCAACACCGTCGTGTTGCTCTTCGCGACCTTCTTGACGATCGTCAGCACTGACTGCAGGGCGCCGCTGGCGCCGACGATGCGGTCGAAGTCGTAGATGTCCTGCTGGGTGTGGCGCAGGTATTCGATCTCGTGCTTGAGGCGGCGGTGCTCGAGGGCCTTCTCGACCTTCAGCTCCATCTCCTCGATCTCGAACGGCTTCTGCACGTAGTCGAAGGCGCCGATCTTCATCGCCTCGACTGCGGTGTGCACGGTGCCGAACGCGGTCATCAGGATGATCGCGGTGGACGGCTGGAGCTGACGCGCGGTCCGCAGCACGTCCATGCCGTCGCTGCCGCCCATCTTGAGGTCGCTCAGCACGACGTCGTACTGCCCCTCGTGGAGCTTCTCGATGGCCACGTTGCCGTTCGGAGCCTCGTCCACGTCGTGGTGCGCCTCGGACAGGGCGCGCACGATGCCGCGCCGCAGCGAGTCATGATCGTCAGCTACCAGTATCCGGCCCATCGCTCTTCCTCGTTTTCTATTGGACTTCCCGCCGCGCCGCCCGTGACCCCGCCTCGATCACTGAACCGCTGAACCCGTAGAACCCCGTCGAACCCGTCGAACCACGCACCCGTCGAACCCGTGGAACCATTCGAACCTGTAGAACCTTGTCTACCTCTTGAACAACTCGTGACTTCCCGTCACCGGCAGCGTCACCTTGAACGTCGTGCCGCCGCGCGCGCCCACCGCGACGTCGATGCGGCCGTCGTGCGCGTCGACGATCTTGCGGACGATCGCCAGGCCGAGCCCGGAACCCTGAGGCTTGGTGGTGAAGAACGGGCTGAAGATGCGATCGACCGTTTCGGGCGGAATCCCCGGACCGTTGTCGATGACCTCGACCTGCACGGATGGCCCGTTGACCGTGTCGGTGGTGCCGGGCACCTCTTCCTCGGGCAACGTGGTGGCCACGATCCGGACCGAGCCGCGGCCGTTCAGCGCCTCGTACGCATTGATCAGCAGGTTGGTGAAGATCTGCCGCAGCTGGTGAGGATCGCCCTGAATCGGCGGCAGGTCGTGGGGGATCGTCAAATCCACTTCCACTCCCCCGCGGGCGACACCCTCGGAGTGCGAGACCGCGTCGACGATGGCGCTGCCGAGCGAGACGTACTCGACCTGGAGCCGAATCGGCCGCACGAACTCGAGCACCTCGAGCACGATCGCGTTGGCCATCTTCGCCTCTTTGATGATGTCGGCGAGGATGGTCTGGGCATCCGGCGAGTCGGCCAGCTGGCGCTTGAGGAGGCCGGCCATGACCTCGATGCCGGCCAGCGGGTTCTTGACCTCGTGGGCGATCGCGGCCGCCATCTCGCCGAGCGCCGCCAACCGGTCGCGCAGCCGTTCGCGTTCCTCGAGCTGCTCGACCCGGGTCAGATCCTTGAAGAACAGGGTCGCGCCGCGGACCTTGCCGCTCGCATCACGGACCTGTGACAGGGTGTAGCCGATCACCTTGCCGGTGGACTTGAGACGCATCTCGGCGCGGTTCGGAAGGTGTGACAGCTCGAAGGCGCCGGCAATCATCCGGATCATGTCCGGCTGATCCCGCAGGACGGTCGTGTACGGACGGCCGATGTCCGTTGTCCGCGGCTTCAACCCGAGAATCCGGTAGGCCACGTGATTCATCACCGCGACGCTGCCGTCGGCGGTCACGGCGATGACGCCGTTGCGCAGATTCCAAACGAGATCGCGGTAAAAATCTTCCGGGGTGATGGGCTCAGAGCTGAGTGCAGGCGCCGCGGGCAGCGGAACACCGGCGCTCCGACGCACGGGCTTACGCGGGCGACGGACGGCCCCGGCGGGCTTCGATGTCGGCACGGCGTGGTCGGGAGGAGCCTTGGTCGGCTCCGGAGACGATATTGTAATCGCCTCGCTGTGTTCAGCCAAGCTGTTTCCCATCTTGAAGTTAGCGCCTCAGCCAGGGTCCGGAGGACCGGGCCCGGCGGCCCTCGCGCGGCGGTCGCGCGCTCACACGTCGGGTGCGCAGCCGGTTGCGCAAACGGCGTGCCCCGCGTGAAGAGGCGAAAGGACGTGGTTTTCGGCGAGTTCTGCGGATGAGCGGCGGTCGCGTTGGCCGGCCTGATTACAAAATCGACATCCGATTACGATTTCGTTTGCAGCGACTCCCACTGGTTCATCAGGTCGCCCACTTCCCACATCAGCGCCTGATGTTTGCTGATGACCGGTTGCGACGCTTCCCGATTGTCGTAGAAGCCGGGGGCGGACATCGTGGATTCCAGCTCCTTGATGGCCCGCTCCCGATCGGCGATCCGCGCTTCCAGCTCGTCGACGCGCTTGCGCTGGGCATCCGCGGCCTTCTTCATCCGGCGGGCCTCGGCTTCGTCACGCCGCCGGTCGTCGTAGGACTGTTGCGCGGACGCCTTGTCCGTCGCTGCCGGAGGGCTCGCCGGCCGGGCTGTCGCTGCCTGAGCGCTGTGCCGCCCGCGGCCATTCGAGCCGGCGCGAATCTGCGGCTGGGCGGCAGGTGAAGGCGTGGGGGCCGGCTTGGCCGCATTCGCACGGGGCGCGGCCGCGGCAGGCGCGGGCGCCTCTGCCTGGCGGCGGCTCCAGAGAAATTCTTCGTACGTTCCGGGGTAGATCAGCGCGTGCCCGTTGCCGATCTCGATCACCTTGGTCGCGAGCTTGTCGACGAAATAACGGTCATGCGACACGAAGATCAACGTGCCGCCGAAGTCCTCGAGCGCCTCCAGCAGGACATCCTTGGAATCGAGATCGAGATGATTGGTCGGCTCGTCGAGCAGAAGCGTGTTCGAGGGCCGCAGCAGCATGCGCGCGACCGCCAGCCGCGTCCGCTCGCCCCCCGACAACACCCGCACCGGCTTATCCACATCGTCGCCCGAGAAGAGGAACCCGCCGAGGATGTTGCGGATCGCCGGGACCATGTGCATCGGCGCGTCGCCGGCCAGTGTCTGGTAGACGTTGCGGGTCGGATCGAGGCGAGTCGCTTCGTCCTGCGCGAAGTACTGCATGACGACCTGGTGGCCTTCGGTCCTCGTGCCACCGTCCGGCGCCTCCACGCCGGAGAGCATCCGCATCAGCGTCGACTTGCCCACCCCATTCGGGCCGATCAGCGCGATGCGGTCGCCGCGCTCGATCAGGAGATTGGTCGGCTCGAACACCCGCTGGCTGCCGTACGACTTGGTGACGCCGCGCAGATCGAGCACCGTGCGGCCGCTCTTCGCACACGCCGGAAACGTGAAGTGGACGCGCTTCCGCTCGGCCGGGATCTCGATCGGCACGACCTTGTCGAGCATCTTGATCCGGCTCTGGACCTGGGCCGCCTTGGTCGCCTGGTAGCGGAAGCGGTTGATGAACGCTTCCATCCGCGCGACCTCTTCGTCCTGGTCGTGCTTCTGCTGCCGCAGCCGCTCCATGCGTGCTTCGCGCTCACGCAGGTAATCGCTGTAGTTGCCCGTGTAGTCGGTCAGTTTGCGCAGGCCGATCTCGGTGATGCGGGTGACGACCGCATCGAGAAAGAAGCGGTCGTGCGACACGAGGATGACCGCGTGCGGGTATCCAGTCAGGGTACTCCTCGAGCCAGTTGCGGGCATCGAGATCGAGGTGGTTGGTCGGCTCGTCGAGCAGCAGCAGCCCGGGGCGCCCCAGCAGCAGCTTGGCCAGCGCGATGCGCATCTGCCAGCCGCCGGAGAACGCTTCGCTCGGCTTGTCCAGGTCGGCCGCAGCGAAGCCGAGGCCGCGCAGGACGGTGGTGACCTTGAGGTCGATGCTGTAGCCTTCGCCGCGCCGGAACTCGTCCTGCAGGTCGCTGTAGCGCGTCAGCATCGACGCATGCTCCGACTCCGGCACCGCGTCGTCGGCGAGGCGGTCCTCGAGCGAGGCGATTTCGGCGCGCATGTCGAGCAGGCTCTTGAAGGCGAGCCCGGCCTCCTCGCGCAGCGTCCGACCGGTGTGCACCAGGCCGTCCTGGGGCAGATAGCCGATGGTCAGCCCCGAGGGCTTGACGACCAGGCCCCCATCCGGCTCGTCGAGGCCGGCGAGCATCTTGAGCAGGGTCGTCTTGCCAGCGCCGTTCGGACCGCTGAGGCCGACCCGCTCGCGGTCGTCGATTTGCCAGTTGACGGCCTCGAGGAGGACGCGGTCGCCAAACGACTTGCTGAGCGCGGAGAGCTGAATCATTGCGTGATGGGGCAGGCCTGAGCGACGCAGCAGGCCTCAACGACGGCCCGCGCATGATGCCTAAACCTGTAATTTTATCACGCCCGATCGCGGCCGCCGGGCCGCCGGCTATTCGCCGAGAGCGCGGGCGGCTACCGCCAGGACGCGGGGGACGCGGAACGGCTTGGTGAGATAGCCGGCGACGCCGAGGTTGGCCGCCTCGATCGCGCTTGCCTCTGACGAGAATCCGGTGATGATGATGATCGGGATGTCGGCCTTGAGCCGGCGTGCCTCGCGGATCACGGTCAGCCCGTCGGCCCCGGGCATCTTCAGATCCGTGATCAGCAGGTCGTAGGAGAGCACACGCAGGCGCTCCACCGCGGCGCGGCCGTCGATCACGAGGTCGACGTCGTACTCCGCGAGGGCGAGCGTTTTGGCCAGCAGGTCGCGCACGCTCGGCTCGTCGTCCGCCACCAGGACCCGCGGCCGCCCTACCGGAACGGCCGGCGTGCGCGCCGGCGCGATGGTCGCCCGCGGCACTTGCCGGGATCGCTGGCTCTCGAGCCAGGCATCGATATCGTGCTTACGGAAGCGCCACTGACGCCCCACCCGAACGGCGGGGATCTTCCCGGCCTTGATCAGCCGGTAGACCGTACGCAGGTTCACCTGGAGGTAGTCGAGGACCTCTTCCGTCGTCAGGAACCCTTCGTCGCGCCCATCGACCATCGCACCGGACTGTAACAGACTCAGAACGGTCAGGCATCCTCAGCGGGAGCGGCAGGCGGACCCGGCGCGCCCGCATCCCGCTCGGCCACCGGCAGCTCGATCGTGAACTGCGCCCCGCCATCGGGTGGGTTGGCGGCGAGCAGCGTTCCGCCATGGTCCTTGACGATGCCGTACGCGATCGTCAGGCCGAGACCAGTCCCCTTGTTCACGTCCTTGGTGGTGAAGAAGGGATCGAAGATCCGCGATAACACGGCGCCGTCGATCCCCGGCCCGCTGTCGCGGATCCGCGTGACGACCATCCGCCCGCCGGCGCCCAGCTCGGTGCTGATTTCGATCCGGCCCGAGGTCGCGGCATCGGCGATTGCGTGCTCCGCGTTCACCAGGATGTTCAGGATCGCCTGCTGGAGCATCAGGGCATCGCCGAGGACCGATGGCCGGCGATCGGGATGCCGGCGGATGACTTCGATATTGCGTTCGGCAAGACTGGCGCGACGGCCCGTGAGCACGCGGGAGATGAGGCCTTCGACGGTCAGCCGACGCTGAACCGTGCGCCGCACGCCGGAGAAGACGAGCAGGTTGCGCACGATCTTGGCCGCGCGATCCGCTTCGTGCAGGATGCGACGCAGGTCGGCCCGCTGGCCTGCGTCGGTCGAGGATCGCAGCAACAGCTCGACGTTGCCGAGGACGCCCTGCAGCGGGTTGTTGATCTCGTGGGCGACGCCGGCGACGAACTGGCCGAGCG
This sequence comes from uncultured Acidobacteriota bacterium, assembly GCA_963816725.1. Classification (GTDB taxonomy): domain Bacteria; phylum Acidobacteriota; class Vicinamibacteria; order Vicinamibacterales; family 2-12-FULL-66-21; genus CAVSUB01. The sequence goes on from CAWFMC010000008.1 coordinate 407,255, forward strand.
CCGCAAGCTTCTCGGACTGGGCCAGCCTGGCTTGCAGGGCCTCACGTTCCGCTTCCAGACGCCGCGATTCCGTGACGTCGCGAGCGACGATCACGCGACCCATGTTCGTCATGTCGACGCTGGTCAAGGTCGTCACCGTGACGACCACGGTCCCGCCGAGCGGGCTGCCGGTGAACGTGCGGCAGCGGGCCCGTCCGGCGGCCGGCCCCGACACGGCCGGTTCCGCCGGCATTTCGGTGGGGCTGCCGATCCACGCCGCGATCTCGCTTCCGGCGATGGATGCCAGCGGCGCCCCGAACGGCTCACCATTCGCCGTCAGCCGGCGCGCGGCGTCGTTCATCTGGACGACCGCACTGTGCGGGTCGGTGACGATCACCAAATCGACCAGCGAGTCGAAGCAGTCGTGCAGCAGACGATGCTGGCGGACGACTTCGTCGAGCAGCTGAATGTTCTCGATCGTCCGCGACAGGTGCCGGGCGACATGGGACGCGAGGTCCAAGGTTTCGTCTGCCGTGAGCTCGCTCGGGGACGCGTTCTCCAGCACGATCGTGCCCAGCGCCCGGCGCCAGCCGCGCAGGGGGGCCACGATGAGGCCCGCGTGCGGGGTGGGGAGTTGCACGGGGCGTTCGAGCGACAGGCCGAGCGCCGGCGGCTCGGAGGTCTCGTCGGCGGCGATTCGGGTCGGCGTCACCGGCCGGTGGCCGGACCGGGCGGCCAGCCACAGCTCTCGCGCGCGGCGGTCGTGCAGCCAGATGGTGACCCGCGCCGCATCCGTGAGCGCCGCGGCTTCGTCCGCCATGGCAGCCAGGGCCTGAGGCATGGTTGTCCGCAACTCGGGCGGCCGCGCGAATGCGAGCCCGCAGGCCTCGAGCCGCTGCTGAAATCCGCGCGGAGTGGGCACCATGGAGGGCGGCGGCATCTAGGGTCCTGGAAACGGGTTCGATCGCGCCGGGCGCGGTGCCCCGCAGCCTGATGAGGGGCCGCCGGGCACGGAGAATAGTGACACATGCGGTGGGAAGGCAGCCCGGCGGGAGAGAGGCTCCTGGTCTGGCGGCGGGCGGCGAGGCATTCTAAGATGGAGGAACCGAAAGGTAACCAAGGGCCGACTGCGTGACACTCGCCGGCGTCTAAACCACAGAACGGCAGCAGGGGAGCCCCGGAGCGCCCGCTCCACCCCGCCGGCCGCCCGCAACGCCCGTTGATCGAGCGATGACGACAGACGAGGAACTGGTCGCTCGCTCCAGAGCGGGTGACCTCGACAGCTTCAACCAGCTGGTCGTGCGCTGGGAACGGCCGATCTACGCGTTGGCGTACCGAGTCATCGGGCGGGAGGAAGAAGCTCGGGACGTCGCCCAGGAAACCTTCCTGCGGGCTTATCGGGCGCTCGGCGGCTTCAAAGGTCAGGCGAAGTTCTCGTCCTGGCTCTACCGCATCACCCTGAATCTCTGCCGGGACTGGATTCGCCGTGAGCGGCGGACCCCGGTATCGCAGGCGCCGGACGGGATCGACATCATCGAGCTGGCCGGCGAAACCGAGCCGTCCGAGTCGATCGAGGATCTCGTCTCGAGGCGGGAGCTTGGCCGGGCGGTGGCGAAAGCGATGGCACTGCTCCCCGAGGAGCAGCGGACCGCGATCATCCTGAAGGAGTACCACGGCCTGACCTTCCAGGAGATCGCGGACATGCTCGAGTGCCCTTTGAGCACGGTCAAGACGCGGCTGTATCAAGGGCTGACGGTGTTGCGGACGCAGCTGCGCGAACGCGGAGTCGAGCACGTGTTCGGGCACAGCACCGGCCGGCGGCTGCGGGCGGGCAATGGTTAGGTGCCCGGCGCGCGGCCGGCCCGATCGACGGCGTGGGTGTGACCTTCGAGGATGCGATGTGCGATAAGGAACTGCTGGTTGGATATCTCTACGACGACATGGCCCCTGGCGAACGCCGGGTCATGGACGCGCACCTGGTTACCTGCGAGGAGTGCCGGAGCGAGCTGAGCGGCCTCCGCGGCACTCGCACGACGTTGAGCACGTGGGCGCCGCCGACCCCGGATGTCGCCTTTCCCTTCGTGCGGCCGGCTGCCGCGCCGGTGACGCGCGTGCGCGCGTGGACTGTGTCCCCGGCGTGGGGGCTGGCGGCGGCCGCGCTCCTGGTGCTCTCGGTCGCGACCGCGGTCGCGAACGTGGAAATCAAATACAGCGCCGATGGCTTCAGCATCCGCACCGGGGCAGCCCGGACCGTCACGCCCGCGGGTGCCGCGCCCGCCAGTTCGATCCAGACGGTCAGCGCGCCCGGCGATCTCGAGGTCCGGCGCCAGCTCGCCGACGTCGCCGATCGGCTGCGCGCCCTCGAGACGGCCGGAAACACGCATGCGGTGCTGACCTCGGTGCACACGCCGGCGGCAGCGCCGAACGACCTGCGGATCGTGCGGCAGATGATCGCCGACAGCGAGAGCCGGCAGGAACAGGTGCTGGCGCGCCGCATCACGCAGGTCCTGCGTGACGTCGAAGGGGCCCGCCGGATCGATTTCGATCGGACCCAGCGCGCCCTGGCCGAAGTCCAGGGCGTCGTCGACACGACGATGATCCGCCAGCGCGAAACCGAGAACGTGCTGCGCGTCGTGCACCAGTCGAAGTAAGCGGGCACTGTGATGCGCATTCAATCCAGAGGGGTAGCCGTGCAGAGAGGACTCCTGGCCGCGGTGGCGGCCACGCTTGCGATGCCGATCGTCATCGGGGCGCAGGTGCGCCCGACCGACGAGCAGCGGCGGCGCGATCAAATCCAGCTGATGGAAGGCGTGCTGTCGCGTGCCGTACGTCTCGGCGCCGAGCAGGTCAACCGCCGCATGCAGTCGATCGATCCGACCATCAGCGTGATCACCGGACAGGCGCGCGCGCGCGGGTTCGTGCTGGAGGGCTACGGCGTATTCTTCGACGTCGAGGTGCCGCCGATGTCGGCAAGTGCCGTATGGTCGATGATGACCGTGCAGCGCGACGTCCAGGTGGCGGCCTCGCTCGACTCGCTGCGGCGCGCGATCGCGGCGCTGCCGGAAGGGCCGAAGCTCCAGGAGGCGCAGCAGGCGCTCCAGCGTGTGGCGCGCCAGGTCGGACCGGTCCAGCCCCCGTCGCGCGACGGCTCGGAGGGCGGCGCCGTGCCGGCCAGCACCGTGGTGGCGGCGAACACGCCCCCAGTGATGGACGACCCCGATCGGCAGTACACCGACGCCGTGAAGAGCGCGCTCATCGACGCGATGCTCGATCACAGCCTGTCGATGGATCTCGGGCCCGAGGAGTGGCTGACGGTGGCCGCGCGGCAGAGCGACGGTCCGCTGGCCAACAGCCAGCTCTATGACGTCTCGACCATCGTGCTGCGCGTGAAGGGCAGTGATCTGGCCCTCTACGTCGCCGATCGCACCAAGCGCGCCGACGTCCGGCAGAAGGTCGACGTCAGGGTCTTCTGATCTACAATTCGCCGATGATGGCCCGCGCCACCACCTCGTCGCTGTTGGCGCTCCTGCTCGTGTCGCTCGCCGGCGTCGCCGGCTGCGGCCCGCCGATCGACGTCAAGCAGGTGGTCCAGATCACCGACATCTCCGGCGGGTGGTACGACGCTGGGATCAAGGACGGCAAGAACAAGCTCACGCCGAGCGTCACGTTCCGGGTCACGAAGTCGACCGATGACGCGATCAGGCCCCTGGCGCTGAACCTCGCGTTCAAGAAGATCACCCCGAACGGCGAGGAAGATTTCGACGACTTCTACATCCAGAGCGTGAACTTCGGCAACGGCAACACCAGCGAGCCGCTCACCGTGCGCACGGAAACCGGCTACACCGCCGACCCGCCCCAGTCGCGCGCGGACATGCTGAAGCACAAGGAATTCCAGGATCTCCGGGTCGTTTTCTTCGCGAAGCACAGCTCATCCAACTGGGTGGAGCTGGCCCGCTTCGACCTGCCGCGCATTCTGATCACCCGTTAACGTGCCGATCGCGATGCGTCACACTTCACCCGGGCGCGTCGTGACAGCATGCGGCGCTTCGCCTGCCGTCTGTCCGCCGGCGCGTCGATTCGGTCACCTGCCAAGCCGGCTGGCGGCGAAGGCGTAGCGCCGTCGTGTCTTCTCCGCTGACGGCGCACGGCCCCGCCGCGACATCATCTGCCCCGACGCTGGAGCGGCGGCTCGGCCCGCTCGACGCCGCCGCGATCATCGTCTCCAACGTGATCGGCGGCGGCATCCTGTTCACGCCGCCACAGGTCGCCGCGGCGGTGCCGAGTCCGGGCCTGTTCCTTCTGACCTGGGTGACCGGCGGCGCGCTCGCGTTCGCCGGCGCGATGGCCTATGCCGAACTGGCGGCGCTCCGGCCCAGAGCCGGCGGCGAGTACGTCTACCTCCGGTTGGCGTTCGGACGGCTGGCGGCGTTTCTGACCGGCTGGACCTCCTTCATCGCCGGCTTCTCGGGCGCGATCGCGGCGAGCGCCGTCGTCCTCGCCGCCTACGTCGGCCGGTTCATCCCTGCCGCCAACGACGCGACGGCTTTATTCGTGATCCCGCTGCCGTTCGTGCCGCTGACGTTCTCACGCCGCGCCGGCGTGGCGTTGTGCGCGATCGCGATCATGACGTTCATTCACGTGCGCGGGGTCGGACCGGGGCGGCTCATCACCAACGTCCTCGCCGGGCTGAAGGTGTCCGCGCTCCTGATCTTCATCGCGCTCGGCTTCTCGATCGGCACGGGCTCCGGCGAGCATCTGGTCCGCGCCGCCGGCCCGGTGGCCGCGACCGGGTGGCTGCTCGCGCTGATCCCGGTGATGTTCACGTATTCGGGTTGGAACGCCGCCGCGTACGTGGCCGAAGAGATTCGGGATCCGGGGCGCAACGTGCCCAAAGCGCTGGCCATCGGGACCCTCGCAGTCGTGGCGATCTACGTGCTGCTCAACCTGCTGTTCCTCTACGTGCTGCCGGTCGGCGATCTGGCGAAGGTGAAGGGCAGCGTGCTGGACGTGGTCGCCGACGGACTGCTGGGGACGCGCGCCGGCGACATCATGGCCGCGGTCTCGATCGTCAGCATCGCCGCCAGCATCAGCGCGATGACCTTCGCCGGGCCGCGGGTCTACTACGCGATGGCCCGCGACGGCGTCTTCTTCCAGAGCGCCGCCCGCATCCACCCCCGCTTCCACACCCCTGCCATCTCCATCGTCGGCCAGTCGATCTGGAGCGGGCTGCTGGTGCTGTCGGGCGGCGCCGATGCGCTGACCAGCTACACCGGGTTCTCGGTCGTGCTCTTCGCCGGCGTGGCGGTGCTCTCGCTGTTCGTGCTCCGCTTCCGCGAGCCCGACGCCCCGCGCCCGTTCAAGGCGCTTGGGTATCCAATCGCTCCGGCCTTCTTCGCCATCGCCAGCACGCTCATCGTCGCGAACGCGCTCTACACTGACCTGCTCGTCCCGATCCGACAGGGTACGGCGTGGGGTCCTGCCGCGGCCGGTCTGATCGTGGTGGGCCTGGGGGTTCCGCTCTACTACGTATTCAGGCGGCGGGGATAACGCCGGCGCCAATTCCGTGCGGATCGGCCGGATCTCAGATCTCTCCCGGCTTCCTGTCCGCCAGCAATCCCGCCAGCGTCACGACGGCAAGCAACCCATCACTGACCGCGAACAGCAGGAACGAGCGCGGCGATCCGCGCAGCGCGTAGTCGAGGACGAACGCCGTTGCGCCGGCGCCCTTCAGTAGCGGCCCCATGATCCACAGGTAGCCGCGATAGCGCGCCGGATCGCGCCAGGGAAGTACGTAGCCGGTGCCGACGGCCACCAGGAACAGGGCGTTGAGGTCGGAGAAGATGCGGGGCGAGGCAGGCGGCAGGCCGAACCATGTGGCGAGCCGATCGGCGGCGAGAAGTAAAAAGGCCCCCGCGACGATGTCGTAGAGGCCTGAGATGAGCGCGATGAGGGAGAGCATGAGGCCGCATTGTAGATGCGGCCCCGTGCCAGATAGCGACGTTACTTGATTGGCTTCATTTCACCCTTGTAGGTGACCGTCTCACCCGGGGTGATCAGCACGTCGAACTGGAGCGGCTCGTAGCCGTCCGCCTTGAGCTCGACGCGGTGGCCGCCCGACTCGATGCCGAGCTTCTGGAAGGCGCCGTCGAAGCTGTCGATATCGCCCACGAGGTAGCCATCCACGTAGACCTGCGCCTCTCGCGGCTTGATCTTCAGGCGCAGCGATCCGGTGTCGCGCGTCGTACGGTCGTAGCCGCCCGACGATCCGCCAACGTAGTAGCCGCTGTCGTACGGGCTGCCGTAACCATAGGAGCCGCCGTAGCCGGACCCGCCATAGCCGAACGGGCTCCAGAACGGGTCGTACATGTAGCCGAGCCCGTAACCGTAGCCCGAACCCCAGTAACCACCATAGTACGGATAGTACCCGTAGGGGTAATAGCCGTACGGGTAGTAAGGAACGATGTACGTGTTACCGGAACCGTAGCTGCCTGGCGGCCGGGGTACGGCTTCACCCGTCACTGGGTGATCGCCCCGTGGACGGCTGTACGTCGGAACGGCCCGTCGGTCGCCATTGTTGTCGTTCGCCCCCGCTGAGGCGCTGGTCGAGCTCGACGGCGCGCGTGCGCCCGCCCGGGCCTCTTCGCCTCCGCCAGTCGAACCACGAGGGACGGCCTGGCCGCCGCCGCCGTTGCTGCCGCCTCCGCTTCCGCCGCCGCCGCGCCGCTGCGGGGCGTACGAGACCCGTTCCGCGGACGGGCTCGGCGGGGTGTACGACGGATTCATGGACGGCGCGCTCGGGGTCGAGGAGGAGGAGGCCCCCCCTGAACTGCTGCCGCTGGAACTTCCGCCGTCACCCCCGCCGGACCGAGGCGCCGCCGAACCACCACTGCTCGATTCTCCGCCACCGCCGCCGCCACGCGGTTCTGCCGTGCCGACCGGCGTGCCCCCCCGGCCTTGCGCCCACGACGCGGCCGGGCGAGGCCAATCCGAACATCGCCGCCAGGGCGACGATGGCAAATTCTTGTCGTTTCATGACTGCACTCCTCTGGACCTTCCACCACCCTCAGTGCAAGAATCCAGCAACAGGGCTGCCACAACACGATCGCGCATTTCCCTGCACAACAACTACTTTACTCCTCGCGAAGCGAGCGTGCTGTCCCATTCCGAGGCCAGCCGCATGCCCCCGTCAGGACACGGCACAGCCGGCGTCCGGCTTCCCGATTCGGTCTGTGGTCTTTGTTCGACCGACACCCGCCAACGTCGTCTCTACGATAGACTCGGGTTCGAGTGCTATCCAGTCACACATTCCACGCGACCACCGTGCTGGCGGTGCGTCATCGCGATCAAACCGTCATGGCCAGCGACGGCCAGGTGACCTTTGGCGACACCGTCGTCAAGGAAACCGCAAAGAAGATCCGCAAGCTGTACAACGACCGCATTCTGGCCGGATTTGCCGGCTCGGCGGCCGACTCGTTTGCGCTCTTCTCGCGTTTCGAAGCAAAGCTGGAGCAGTACCGAGGCAATCTCGAGCGGTCGGCAGTCGAGCTCGCCAAGGACTGGCGCAGCGACCGGATGCTGCGGCGCCTGGAGGCCATGCTGATCGTCATGGATTCGCGGCTGACCTACCTGCTCTCCGGCAATGGCGATCTGATCGAGCCCGACGATGGGATCGTCGCGATCGGATCGGGCGGAGCGTACGCCCTCGCAGCGGCGAAGGCGCTGGCCCAGCACACCAGTCTGAGCGCGCGCGAGATCGCCCAGGAGTCGATGGCCATCGCCGGCCGCATCTGCATCTATTCCAACAGCACGATCACGATCGAGAGCCTGTAAGCGTTCATGCCGATCTACCTCTCCGAAAAGACCATCACGACCGCCGACGCGCTGACCCCCCGCGACATCGTCCGTGAGCTCGACAAGTACGTGGTCGGACAACATCAGGCGAAGCGCGCGGTCGCCATCGCGTTGCGCAATCGCACGCGGCGGCAGAAGCTGCCCGCTGATCTGGCCGAGGACATCGCGCCGAAGAACATCCTGATGATCGGACCGACCGGCGTCGGCAAGACCGAGATCGCCCGGCGGTTGGCTCGCCTGGCGCAATCGCCGTTCATCAAGGTCGAAGCCTCGAAGTTCACCGAGGTCGGCTACGTCGGCCGGGACGTCGAGTCGATGGTGCGCGACCTCGCCGAGCTGGCGGTCGACATGGTCAAGGAAGAGCGCATCGCCGAAGTGCGCGAGAAGGCGCGGCAGGCGGCTGAGGAGCGGGTCCTCGATCTGCTGCTGCCGCCGCTCCCGTCCTCGTCGAGCATCGACGAACAGGCCGGGGAGGTGCGGGATCAGGCCCAGCGCACGCGGGAGAAGCTGCGCGAGCAGCTCCGCGACGGCCGGCTGGATCAGAAGACCGTGGAGATCGACGTCCGCGAGAAGAGCTTCCCCTCCTTCGAGATCATCGCCGGCTCGTCGGTCGAGGAGGTCGACATCAACGTCAAGGACATGCTGCCAGGGCTCTTCCAGGGCCGCATGAAGAAGCGCCGGATGCGCATCCCCGACGCCTTGAACGCGCTGTCGCAGGAAGAGGAACAGAAGCTGATCGACATGGAGTCGATCGCCCGCGCGGCGGTCGAACGCGCCCAGCAGGCCGGGATCATCTTCATCGACGAGATCGACAAGGTCGCCGGGCGGGAAGGCAGCCAGGGGCCGGACGTGAGCCGTGAAGGCGTGCAGCGCGACATCCTGCCGATCGTCGAAGGGACGACCGTCAATACGAAGTACGGGATGGTCAAGACGGACCACATCCTGTTCATCGCCGCCGGGGCGTTCCATGTCTCGAAGCCGTCCGACCTGATCCCCGAGCTGCAGGGCCGGTTCCCGATCCGCGTCGAGCTCGAAGCGCTCGGCCGCGAGGATTTCGTACGCATCCTGACCGAGCCGAAGAGCGCGTTGATCAAGCAGTACACGGCGCTGCTGTCGACCGAGGGCTTGACGCTGCGGTTCACCGAGGGTGCAATCGGGCGCATCGCCGATTTCGCGACGCTGGTCAACGAGCGGACCGAGAACATCGGGGCCCGGCGGCTGCACACGGTGATGGAGAAGCTGCTCGACGAGGTGTCGTTCGACGCGCCGGACATGACCGAGCGGGAGGTCACCATCGACGAGGCCTACGTCGATCGCATGCTCGCCGACATCGTCGACAACGACGATTTGTCGCGATACGTCCTGTGAGTAGACGTGGGGGACTGTGCGGGCGCCCGGCGGCGCTGATGCTCGCGCTGGCGGTCGCCGGCTCGACCGCGTGCGGCAAGAAGGGCCCCCCGCTCGCGCCGTTGCGGCTGGTGCCGGCAGCGATGTCCGACGTCACGGTGCGTCGGGTCGGCGACGACGTGCAGATTCATTTCAAGCTCCCGACCGCGAACGCCAACGGGCCCGGCAAGATCGATCTGGACCGGGTGGAGATCTACGCGGTGACGGCGGCGCCCGGCACCGTGATTCCGCCCAACCGTGAGCTCCTGACCAAGACCTACGCGGTGGCGACGATTGGGGTCAAGCCGCCGCCCCTCGAAGGTGGTGCCGAGCCGCCGGAGAATACGCCGCCGGACACGCGACCTGGTCCGGGAGACGAGGTGTTGTTCACGGAGGAGTTGACGGAAGCGCGCGTGAAGCCGGCGCCGCTGCCCAAGATCCCGGTGCCGCCCGGCTACGCGAAGCTCTATGCCCCGGTCCCGCCGCTGCCGGCGATCGCCTTAATCCCGGGGCTGACGGTGTTTCCCGCCGCCGCTGCGGCAGCGCAACCCGGCGCGCCCGGCGCGCCGCTGCCGGCGGTGGCTCCTGTGCCCGGCACGGCGGCACCGGCCGCTGCACTGCCCGCACCTGCGGCCGGTGCGCCGAGTGCACCGGCACCTGCTGCTCCGCCCGCGCCAGCGCCGGCTGCTGCGGCGCCCGCGCCAACGCCCGCTGCGCCGCCGGCGGGCGCGGCTCCAGCCGTACCATCGGGCGCGGCTCCGGCGACCCCTGCCGCGACTGCGACGACGCCCCCTGCAGCAGCACCGGCGCCACCGGCTGCAGCGCCGCCTGCTCCCGTCCAGACCACGGTCGTGAGGATTTACGCCATTCGCGGCCTCGCGAAAAGTGGCCGCCCAGGACCACCGTCCGCACGGCTGACCGTGCCGATCGTGAATCCGCCGCCGCCGCCGAGCGCGCCGAAGCCGACGTTCACCGAGACCGCGATGACGATCGAGTGGACGCCGCCGCCTGCCGTGGAAGGTGAGACCGCGCCGCCCGCCTTCAACGTCTATCGCGTGGCGCCGAAGCCGGACCCGGCCGCGGCCAAGCAGCCAGCGGCGGCCGCAGCGGCCGGCGCCAAGCCCGACGCTCCGCTCAATCCGGCGCCGCTCACCGTCGCGAAGCTCGAGTTGCCGGGCGTTACGATGGGCACCGAACAGTGCTTTGCGGTGCGCTCGGTGCATGTCGTCCAGAACGTGGCCATCGAGAGCGTCTCGAGCCCGACCGCCTGCGTCACCCCCAGCGATGTGTTCCCGCCGGCGCCGCCGCAGAATCTCGGGCTGCTGCTGCTGGACGGAGCGATCGAACTGGTATGGGACGCCGGATCGGAGCCGGATATCGCCGGGTACACCGTCTTGCGTGCCGACGCGCCGGGTGACACACTGCGGCCGCTGACGCCGTCGCCCATCCGCGAGTCCACCTTCCGCGATACGACCGTTCGGCCCGGCGCCCGATACGTCTACGCGGTGGTCGCGGTCGACAAGGCCGGGAACGCCAGCCCGCCATCGGCCCGCGTCGAAGGGACGGCGCGATGACCGCCGGCGGGATCACGGCGCCGGGATCAGGCGCGGTGCGGGCGGTTCCCCGCTTCGCGTTGGACGCCGAACGTCCTCAGCTCAGCACGGATTCATCAAGGAGTACGACATGAAGATTTTCATCGATTCCGGGAACCTCAAGGAGATCGAGGCGCTGGTGCCGCTCGGGATCATCGACGGCATTACCACCAACCCGTCGCTGCTGGCGAAGGAAGGCGGCGACTACAAGGCCATCCTCAAGAAGATCTGCGGCATCGTGAAGGGGCCGACCAGCGCCGAGGTCGTGGCCACCGACGCTGAGGCGATGATTCGCGAAGGGCGCGAGCTGGCCGCGATCGACGAGCACATCGTCGTCAAGGTGCCGTTCACGCGTGAAGGCGTCAAGGCCTGCAAGGCGTTGTCGTCCGAGGGCAAGAAGGTCAACGTCACGCTGATCTTCTCGGCCTCGCAGGCGCTGCTCGCGGCGAAGGTCGGCGCCACGTTCGTGAGCCCGTTCGTCGGGCGGCTCGACGACATCTCGGGGTCGGGCATGAACCTGGTCGAGGAGATCGTCGACATCTTCGAGAACTACAGCTTCACCACCGAGGTGCTGGTCGCCTCGACCCGCAGCCCGATGCACATCGTCGAGGCGGCGCGGATGGGCGCAGACATCTGCACGTGCCCGGCGGCGCTCATCGAGCAGCTGTTCAAGCATCCGCTGACCGACATCGGCCTCGAGAAGTTCCTCAAGGATTGGGAGAAGGCCCAGGCGGCGCGCGTCTGATGGACTTCGAGGCACTGGAGCGCCGGGCCGAGCTCGGCGGCGGGGAGGAGCGTCTCCGCCGCCAGCACGAAGCCGGCAAGCTGACGGCGCGCGAACGCATCGACCTGCTGTTCGACGCCGGCAGCTTCCAGGAAGTCGACAAGCTGGTCACCCATCGCTCCCGTGACTTCGGGATGGAGGACCAGATCATCCCCGGCGACGGCGTGGTCGCCGGCCACGGACGCATCGACGGGCGCACGGTCTACGCCTTCGCCCAGGACTTCACGGTCTTCGGCGGATCGCTGTCCGAGACCAACGCCGCGAAGATCGTCAAGATCATGGACCTCGCGGTCAAGATGGGCGTGCCGGTGGTCGGGTTGAACGACTCCGGCGGGGCCCGGATCCAGGAAGGGGTGATGTCGCTCGGCGGCTATGCCGACATCTTCCTCCGCAACACGCTCGCGTCCGGTGTCGTCCCGCAGATTTCGGCGATCATGGGCCCGTGCGCCGGCGGCGCCGTGTACTCGCCGGCAATCACGGATTTCAACGTCATGGTCGAGGGCACGAGCTACATGTTCGTGACCGGCCCTGACGTGATTCGGACCGTGACGCACGAGGACGTCACGAAGGAGGAGCTGGGCGGCGCACGCACTCACAACGAGACCAGCGGCGTCGCCCACTTTTCGGTCCCGGACGATCGCGAGTGTCTGCGGTTGATTCGCGACCTGCTGTCCTATCTTCCGGGCAACAACGTCGACGAGGCGCCCCGTCGGCCGACGACGGATCCGGTCGACCGTCAGGACATGGCGCTCGATCGGCTGGTCCCCGACTCGCCCAACCAACCCTATGACATGCACGACCTCGTCCGCGCGATTGCGGACGATGGCGAGTTCCTTGAAGTGCATCAGCACTTTGCCCGCAACATCATCGTCGGGTTCGCGCATCTCGGCGGCCGCAGCGTCGGCCTCATCGCCAACCAGCCGGCGCATCTCGCCGGCACACTCGACATCGACGCATCGGTGAAGGCGGCCAGGTTCGTTCGCTTCTGCGACGCCTTCAACATCCCGCTGGTGACGTTCGAGGACGTGCCCGGCTTCCTGCCCGGCACCCGTCAGGAGTACGGCGGGATCATCCGCCATGGCGCCAAGCTGCTGTTCGCCTACGCGGAGGCGACGGTGCCGAAGGTGACGGTGATCACGCGCAAGGCGTACGGCGGCGCCTACTGCGTGATGGCCAGCAAGCACATTCGGACCGACGTCAACTTTGCCTGGCCGACCGCCGAGATTGCCGTGATGGGGCCGGAAGGCGCGGTCAACGTGCTCTACCGGCGCGAGCTGGAGACGGCCGAGGATCCCGCTGCGCAGCGCGCCCTGCGCATCGCCGAGTTCCGCGAGAAGTTCGCCAACCCGTATATCGCCGCTTCACGAGGCTTCGTCGACGCGGTGATCCGGCCGCACGAGACCCGCCCGCGGCTGATTGCGGCGCTCGCGACGCTCGAAACCAAGCGCGACCGCAATCCCCCGAAGAAGCACGGCAACATTCCGCTATGAGTTCCCAGCTGCCAGCTTCCGGCTGCCAGCTTCCCGCTGGATTTCGATCGCAGCAACACGCCGCGTGGAGTGATGTCGCGGGCGCGTCGAAGCAGCTGAGACGAAAGCTTTCAACCCGGAACCCGATTGGTGCCCGCAGACACGAGCGGGAAGCGGGAAGCTGGCAGCTGGAAGCGAAGTCGTGAAGGTCCTGATCGCCAACCGCGGCGAAATCGCGGTGCGGATCGTGCGCGCATGCCGCGAGATGGGCATTCCCACGGTGGCGGTCTTTTCCGAGTGCGATCGTCACGCGCGGCACGTGCGCGAGGCGGATCAGGCCGTCGCGATCGGGCCCAGCGAAGCGGCGAAGAGCTACTTGCGCATCGAGGGGATCGTCGAGGCGGCGCGGCGCAGCGGCGCGGACGCCGTGCATCCCGGTTACGGGTTCCTGGCGGAGAACGCCGCGTTCGCCCGGGCCTGTCGCGATGCCGGGCTGACGTTCATCGGGCCGTCGCCGGACGTCATCGCCATGATGGGCAGCAAGACCGCCGCGCGGAACGCCGCGATCCGGGCCGGGGTGACGGTCGTGCCGGGCACCGAGCAGCCGTTCGACCTTCGCACGCCGGATGAGACCATCGCCGCGACGGCGGACACGATCGGTTATCCGGTCGTCGTCAAGGCAGTGGCCGGCGGAGGCGGCAAAGGCATGCGGGTGGTCGAGCGTGCCGAGGATCTCGCCGCCGCGATCCGCACCGCGCGGTCCGAAGCCGGTGCGGCGTTCGGTGACACCAGCATCTATCTCGAGCGCCGCATCGCCGCCCCGCGGCACGTCGAAATCCAGCTGCTGGGCGACTGTCACGGCACGGTCCTGCCATTCGTCGAGCGCGAATGCTCGATTCAGCGCCGCCATCAAAAGGTGGTCGAGGAATCCCCGTCAATCGCGGTGGACGTGGATCTACGCCGGCGCATGGCCGGGGCGGCCGCCGCTCTCGCCCGCGCGGTGGGTTACACCAGCGCGGGCACGATGGAGTTCCTGCTGGATGCCGACGGCTCGTTCTACTTCCTGGAGATGAACACCCGGCTCCAGGTCGAGCATCCGGTCACCGAGATGGTCACCGGCCTGGATCTCGTGCAGTGGCAGATTCGGATCGCGCGCGGCGAGGCGCTGGACATCGATCCGGACCGGGCGCTCACGCCCCGCGGCCACGCTATCGAGTGCCGCATCTACGCCGAGGATCCGGACGAGGGGTTCATGCCCTCGCCAGGCATGATCCGCGGCCTTCGCCCGGCGTCTGGACCAGGGGTGCGAGACGACGGCGGGGTGAGTCCCGGATACGAGGTGCCGGTCTACTACGACTCGCTGATTGCCAAGCTCGTCACCTGGGGTGACAGCCGCGAGATGGCCATCGACCGGATGACCCGCGCGTTGCGCGAATATCAGGTGCTCGGCATCCGCACCACGATTCCGTTCTTCCAGTGGCTGATGGCGCGCGCGGAGTATCGCGAAGGGCGGTACGATACGACGTATCTCGATCGTCTGCTGGTCGAGCGCCGCGGCGAGAGCTTCACCGAGATCGATGCCGCCGGGCAGGAGCTGATGACGATCGCGGCCGGGCTCGACGCCTACTTCCGCGCGTCCGCCGCGTCCCCGGCGTCAGGTGCGGCGGCGGCCGCGCCCAGCCTGTGGCTGCGCGCGGCCAGGAAAGCCGCGCTCCGCGAATGACCTTCGAGATCGAGCTCGGCGGACGCAGCCGGCAGGTGGCGATCGAGCCCGCCGGCGGGACCCGTTTCCGAGTCACGATTGACGATGTTGAGCATGTCGTCGACGCGGTGCGCGTCGGCCCGTTCGGATTGTCACTGCTCGTCGCTGGAGATGCCGGGCTCAGCCACTACGCCGAAGTGGTCCCTGGCCCAGCCGGCGAGAGCCTGGTGTGGCTGGACGGACAGGCCACCACCGCGATGGTCGACGGCCGCCGCGCCCGCCGCAATCGGGGTGACGCCGCGGTCCACGCCGAAGGTGCGCAGTCCATCGTCGCCCCCATGCCCGGGCGGGTGGTCAAGATTCTGGTCGCGCCGGGTGACGCGGTAACCGCCCGCCAGCCCGTCATCGTCGTCGAAGCTATGAAGATGGAAAACGAGCTGCGGTCGCCGAAGGCCGGACGGGTCAGGGAAATACCGGTCACGGAAGGCGCGTCGGTCGAGGGCGGCCGGGTGCTGGTCGTCGTCGAGTAGGTTCGATCCCTCATGGCCGATCAGCGCGAGGACCCACCGGCGCCTCTCCCCGACGAGCTCCCCGCCGGCGAGCCGTCGTCGGACGCCGCGGTCGAGCCCGAGCCCCGCCGTCAGCGCAGCCGTGTCCGGTCGGTCATCCATGGCATCCGGATTGTCATCGTCGTCGTGGTCGCGATCGTCGTCGCGGTGCTGCTGTCGGTGTTCACCGTCGACCTCGGGCCGTCGCTCCGCAAGCGGGCGGAGAGCGAAGGGAGCAAGTTCATCGAGCGGCCGATGCACATCGGGCGGCTGTCGGCGCGCCTGATGCCGGGCTCCTTCCTGATCGAGAACCTGGTCATCGAGGGGCTCACCCCGCAGGATCGCCCGTTCCTGACGGCGAAGACGATCACCGTCGAGGTGCCGTGGTGGACCATCTTCAGCAAGAAGCTGATCATCGAGTCGATCGCCATGACCGACTGGAACATGGTGATCGAGACTTACGCCAACGGGCGGCACAACTTCCCGAAGTTCACGCGGAAAACGCCGAGCAAGGGGCCGAGCCGGTTCACCACCACGCTGCGGAGCGTCGTGGCGCTGCGCGGCGCCTTCACCTACGAGGATCACGCCACACCGTGGACGACCTCGGCGACCAATCTCAACGTCCAGGTCTACCGGCCGCCGGTCGCGACGAAGTACGTCGGCCGGGCGGGCTTCTCGAACGGCACGGTCAAGATCCAGTCCTACGAGTCGTTCCGCACCGACATGCAGTCACGGTTCTCGATCGACAACGGGATCGTGCACTTCGACGACATGGACCTGTCCGGCGACGGCTCGCGGTCGGCGGTGACCGGCGACGTGGATCTCGCGCACTGGCCCGAGCAGACCTACCACGTCACGTCGAAAATCGATTTCGCGACCCAGAAGGGCATCTTCTTCCACGGTCAGAACTTCACCGCTTCGGGGCAGGGCGACTTCACCGGCACGTTCCACCTGTTCAAGGGCGGCCGTGAGCTGAAAGGCACCTTTACCAGTCCGCTGGCCGGCGTGAACGCGTGGCGGTTTCCCAACCTGCGCGGCTCGGTCTTGTGGGTGCCGGACCGCATGGAGATCACCAACACGACTGCCGGCGTGTATGGCGGGACCGCGCGGTTCAACTACGTCATGGCGCCGTTCGGCAATCCGGCTGTGCCGACCAAGGCCACTTGGGACGTCGAGTACAAGAGTGTCGACCTGTCACGGCTGACGGATTTCCTCGAAACGAAGGGCCTGCGGCTGACAGGCAGCGCGTCGGGGCGCAACCGGCTGGAGTGGCCCCTCAGCAAGTGGGCCGAGAAACGCGGCGGCGGCGAGGTGACCGTTCAGGCGCCGCCCGGCGTGCGGACGATGACCCGCGAGCTCGACTCGAACATGATCGCGCGGGTTGCGGATCTGCCGGTCCCGGCGGGCCCCTTCAACTCGCATCTCTCGCTCGGCTACCTGCCCGTCGCCGGGCACATCGTCTACGCGCTCGATCCGAAGTCGATCACGCTCGGCGACAGCTGGACCGCGACCGAGAGCACGTACGTGGAGTACCACGGCCAGACCGCGTACGGCGAGGACTCGCGGATCCCGTTCCACGTCACGAGCCTGGACTGGCAGGAGAGCGATCGCGTACTCGCCGGGATCATGACGACGTTCGGCGCCCCGACCGGCGCGGTGCCGATCGACGGCAACGGCCAGTTCGACGGCACCATGCTGGCGTCGTTTTCCAAGCCGCGGATCGAAGGGAAGTTCACCGGCGACCGCCTGCGCGCCTGGGACGTCGTCTGGGGGCACGCCGACGCTGACGTCGTGATCGAGAACAGTTACGCCCTCGTGGCCAACGCGGTCATGACCGCGGGCGGATCGGAAATCCGCGCTGACGGCAAGTTCTCGCTCGGCTACCCGCGCAAGGACCAGGGCGAGGAGATCGACGCGCGGGTGCGGCTCAATCGGCGGCCCCTGGTCGACCTCCGGCACGCCTTCGAGCTGGACGACTATCGGATGGAAGGGCTGGTGTCCGGCGACTACCACGTCTACGGACCGTATGAGCGGCCGTACGGCTTCGGCAACCTCCTGATCGAGCAGGGCATCGCCTATGGCGAGCGCTTCGAGCGCGCGACGGCGTCGCTGCGCTTCGAAGGGAACGGCGTGCGGCTCGATTCGCTCGACATCCGGAAGGGCGGCGGCAGCGTGACCGGTGCCGCGTTCGTCGGGTGGGACGGCGACTACTCGTTCAATGCCGACGGAGAGCGGATACCGGTTGAATCGCTGCAGATGGCCAACTTTCCGCAGGCGCCGCTGTCCGGGGTACTCCAGTTCGACGCGACCGGTGCGGGAACGTTCGACGAGCCGAGATACGACGTCAAGCTTCGCGCCGACGACCTGTTCGCGGGAGACGAGGGCATCGGCCAGTTGAACGGCCGGCTGTCCCTGCGCGGCGAGCTGCTGACGATCGAGATGGAAGCCGCCTCGCCTCGTCTGGTCGTGTCAGGCTCGGGGCGCATCGCGCTGACGCCGGAGATGGACGCGGAGCTCACGGTCCGCTTCGCCGACACTTCGCTCGACCCGTACGTCCGCTTCTTCGAGCCGCGCCTCTCACCGTTCACGAACGCCGTCGCCGGCGGCACGATCCGCGTCGCCGGCGAGCTGGCCAACGTCGATCACCTGGTCGTCGAGACGCACGTCGAGAGCCTCGATCTGAAGCTGTTCGACTATCGCCTCCACAACAAGGGACCGATCGACCTGTCGCTCGATCAGCACGTCCTGAAGGTCGGCCAGCTGGCGCTGACGGGGGAGGGCACGGAGCTCCAGGTCGACGGGCAGATCGCCTTCGACAGCAACGAGATCTCGGTGGCGGCCGCGGGCGACGCCAACCTCGGCATCCTGCAGGGTTTTTATCGGGACCTGCGCAGCCGCGGCACGGCGGCGATCAAGGCGCAGATCAGCGGGCCGCTCGACAAGCCGGTGTTTTCGGGCAGCGCAGACATCACCGACGGGCGCATCCGCGTGCCGTCGATGCCCAACTCGATCGAGGCCATCAACGGGAGCATCTCGTTCGACGGCGCCGGCGTCCGGCTGAACGACGTGGCGGCGCGGCTCGGTGAAGGGGACGTGCGGTTCGGCGGGCGGATTGGAATCAGCGGCTTCAGCCTCAGCGATCTCAACCTGACCGCGACCGGCGAACGGATGCGGATCCGCTACCCCGAAGGGTTCGTGTCCACGATCGACGCCAGCCTCGCGCTGACAGGAACCGTCGCGGCGCCGCTGCTCAGCGGCAACGTACTGATCCGCGACGCCCTGTCATCCCGCCGAATTGAAGCGACCCCGGATTTGTTCAACCTCACCGGCGGGAGCAGTAGCGCCCCGGTGCTGCCGACCGGACCGGCCGCGCCGTCGGCGTTTCCGCTGCGTCTCGATATCGACATCGATGCCCCCTCGACCCTCCGCATGGAGAACAACATCGCGAAGGTGGTCGCCACCGCCGACCTGAAGCTGCAGGGCACGTACGATCGACCGCAGCTCTTCGGCCATGTCGAGATCGATCGCGGCGACCTCGTGCTCGAGGGCAATCGATACATCCTCACGCGCGGCGGCATCGACTTCTTCAACGGTTCCCGCATCGAGCCGGTGTTCGACATTGAGGCGGAGACGCGGGTGCGGGTGCCGGATCAGACCTACAACATCACGCTCGGCGTTACCGGCACGACCAGCCGGTTTTCATACACGCTCAACTCGGATCCGCCGCTGCCGGAAGTGGACGTCGTGTCGCTCCTCCTGGGCCAGGGGACTGACCTGACCAACGCGGAGCTGCGCGCGCTGCGCCCCAACGCCGCCCAGCAGTCCGAGGAGGTCCTGCTGCGGCAGGCCTTCTCGCGGCTGCTGACGAATCCGATCTCCGCGCCGGTGAGCAGGCTGCTCGGAGAAACGCTGGGCATCGACACCGTGATCGCCCCGACGTTCGGCACGGAAAGCGACCCGCTCACCCCGTCGGCCCGGCTGATCCTCGGTCGGCGCCTCTCGAACCGCGCCTACCTCACCTTCGCGCGGGCGCTGGGCGGCACCCAGCGCGAGCAGATCATCATCCTGGAATACGATCAGAACGATCGGCTCGGGTGGGTCGTCACGCAGAACGGCGATCGCACGTTCGCACTCGACTTCAGGGTCCGCCACAGGTTCTGATGCGCCGGTTCCTTCTCGGTCTCCACCTTACTTTGCTCGCCGGCGCCGGCACCGCCACGGCGCAGCCGACGGTGCCGCCGGCCGTGGCCGCCGCCGCGTCGTACATCGGCAAGCCACTCGAGCAGGTGCGGGTGTTCATCGACGGTCAGGCGACGACGGAGAGCTCGATCCTCGACCTGGTCGAGACACGGGTTGGGCAGCCGCTGTCGATGGCCGACGTCCGCGAATCGATCGGTCATCTCTATAGCCTTGGCCGGTTCCAGGACGTCCGGGTCGACGCGACCGCGACCGCGGCCGGCGGGGTCAGCGTGCGCTACGACCTGGTGCCGCTGCGCAGCGTCGAGCGGGTCGACTTCGTCGGTACCCTCGGTCTCGATCGCGGGCTGCTGCGCCGCACGATCGCCGATCGCTACGGGGCGCGGCCGCCGATCTCGCGCGCGGCCGAGGCCGCGCGCACGCTGACCGCCTTGTACGCCGAACACGGGTATCTCACCGCTACGGTGCGCGTCCTGCCGGCCAGCGCCATTGGCGAGGCCGGGACCGTGCTGACCTTCGAGGTCGAAGCCGGTCCGCAGGCGAAGATCGCCGACGTGACGCTCGAGGGGGATGTCCGGACCAGCAGACAGGCGTTCGAGCGGCAGTTGCAGATCGAACGAGGCTCGGCCTACGAGCCGCCGGTGCTCGAGCGGAAGCTGGACGAGTTCACGCAGAAGCTGCGCAAGCGCGGCTTCTACGAGGCCAGCAGCACCCACCGCGCGGTCGTCTCCGAGGACAAGACCTCCGTCCACCTGGTGATCACCGTCCGCTCCGGTCCGCCTGTCACCGTCAAGTACGAAGGCGATCCGCTGCCCGCCGAGCGGCTGAAGGAGCTGGTTCCGGTCGAGCGCGACAACTCCGTCGCCGAGGACCTGCTCGAGGATTCGGTCGCGGCCATCCGCACCTATCTGCGGCGGCAGGGATACTGGAAGGCGGATGCGACATGGCGGCGCGAGGAGTCGGCCGACGCGCTGGCCATCGTGTTCCAGATCAAGAAGGGGTTGCGTTACTTCGTCGCGGAACCGGTTGCGCTGAGCGGCAACGAGCGGCTGAGCACTGGCGACCTGCGCGCAATGATCGCGCTCAAACCAGGCGACCTGTTCCTCGAGTCGGGCCTGTCGACGGCGACCGCGGCCATCACCGAGCTTTATCGTCAGCGCGGCTTTGCCTCCGCGGTGGTCAAGTACGCCGTCGTCGAAACGGATCCGCGCAACGCGGATGAAGGCCTGATTCGCCCGTCGATCACGGTATCGGAGGGTCCCCGCACGGTGGTCGGTACGGTGCGGATTACCGGCAATGCGGCGATCTCGGAAGCGGAGCTGCAACCGCTCATCAAGCTGACCGAGGGCATGCCGTACTATGCGCCGCAAGTCAGCGCCGATCGCGACGCACTGATCCTCGACTACTTGAACAACGGCTTCTCCAGCGCCGATGTGGTCGTCACCCCGACCTTTGCGACCGATCGGACGCGCGTCGACCTGACCTACGCGGTGCAGGAAGGCCCGCAGACGATCGTCGACCACATCCTGATCGTCGGCAACAATCACACCGACGAGCGCGTCATCCTGCGCGAGATGAAGCTCAGGCCGGGTGCGCCGCTGGGCCGCGAGGATCGTGACGAGAGCCAGCGCGCCCTCAGCGCGCTCGGCCTGTTCCGGCGGGTGCGGATCACCGAGCTCAGTCACGGCAGCGGGGCGCGCCAGGACGTGCTGGTCACGGTGGATGAGGCGCCGATGACGACGATTAGTTACGGCGGCGGCCTCGAGGCCAATCAGCAGTTGCGGGCGACCGGGCCCGAAGGGGACGCGCGCGAGCAACTCGAGTTCGCGCCTCGCGGCTTCTTCAACATCGGCCGGCGCAACGTCGGCGGGCGCAACCGCACCGTCGATCTCTACACCCGGATCAGCATCCGACCGCAGGACGCCACGAACGATTCGACCGGCGACGGCTCGGGTCTGGGCTTCATCGAGTACCGGGTCGTCGGCACCATGCGGCAGCCACGTGCTCTCTTCTCCAGCGACGTGGTCATGACCGCGGCGACCGAACAGGGGGTGCGCACCAGCTTCAACTTCGCGCGCAAGGGCGTCAACGCCGACCTGCTGCGGCGGCTGACGCCGTCGATCCGGGTGTCCGGACGCTACTCCTTCAGCACGACCCGCACCTTCGACGAGCGGCTCGACGAGGAGGAACAGGCGACCATCGACCGCATCTTTCCGCAGGTCCGGTTGTCAACGCTCTCGGGCGCGCTGGCCCGCGATACGCGTGACAACGTGATCGATCCGCACAAAGGCGCGTTTCTGAGCGCCGAGGGCACGCTCGCGGCGCGCTCGCTGGGCGGGCAGGTCGGATTCCTCAAGACCTACCTGCAGGGATACTGGTTCCACCAGCTGCCGGGCCGGCGTCCGATCGTGTTCGCGACTCGTGGCGCGGTCGGACTCGCCGATGGGTTCCCGAGAGTCGTGAGCAAGTACGATGAGGCCGGCAACCTGGTCGGTGACGAGGCCTGCGCTGCTCAGCCCGGCGACACTTGCGTCATCGAGGACCTTCCGGCCAGCGAGCGCTTCTTCGCCGGTGGCGACACGACCATCCGCGGCTACGCGCTCGACACGGTCGGCACGCCTCCCACGATCAGCGAGAACGGATTCCCGCTCGGCGGCAACGGCGTGTTGATCATGAACGCCGAGCTGCGTGTGCCGGTCTGGCGCGAGTTCGGCACGGCCTTCTTCGTCGACGGCGGCAACGTGTTCGACCGCGTGACCAACATGGATCTCGGCGACCTGCACGGCGCGATCGGGGTCGGCTTGCGGTACCGCTCGCCGGTCGGCCCGATTCGGATCGACGTCGGCTTCAAGCTCGATCGGCGCGAGCTGGGCGGCAGCCTGGAGCCGCGCGCGGTCTGGCATCTGAGCATCGGCCAGGCCTTCTAGGCGGACCGTCCAGACATGAGCCAGTCCAGAGACACGACAATGACCATGCGACGTTGGCGGCACGTCGCTGTGACGCTGTTCCTGCTTTCTATCACCGCGGCGGTGAGCTCGCGGGCGGACGTGATCGACCGGATCCTCGCCGTGGTCGGACGCGAGCTGATTACGCTGTCGGACGCGACGGCCGCGCTCAAGCTAGGGCTCGTCCCGGCGCCGGCGCCAGGCACCGATGCTGTCCGTACCACGCTCGACGCGCTCATCTCGCGCCAGCTCGAACTGGCCGAAGCGAATCGCTATCAGCCGCCGGAGCCGCCGGCCGCGGAGGTCGACGCGCGCCTCGAGGCGATCCGTACTCGCGCCGCCACGCCGGAGGCGTTCGCGACGACACTGGCGGAGGCGGGTCTGTCCGAGGAGCAGCTTCGCCTGCGGCTGCGGGACGACCTGCGGATTGAGGCGTTTCTCGCGCAGCGCTTCGGCTCGACGCGGCAGCCGTCGGACCAGGAGCTGCAGGACTACTATCGCGTTCACCAGGCCGACTACACCACTCCTGCGGGCGTGCGGCCGTTCGCGGAGGTACACGACGCGATCCAGGCACAAGTGATCGCGCTCCAGCGTGCGGCGTTGATCAGCGACTGGCTCGAAGGGTTGCGCCGCAGGACCGAGATCGCCGACCTCTACGTCACCGCGCGGTAGTCCGCAGGACGCGTGCTGTCCGGCACGCGCGCATGGCCGCCCTGCCGGTCAGGGACTTGGCCGGATTCCGCACACCGTGGCGCGCTTGGGGTTATTGAGATCGACCGTGGCGCGGACCATCGCCTTCACTGGCGCAACCCCGAGGTCGAGGCGAATCGCCCGATGGTCGCCTTGATCCCGGACCGTGATCTCCACTCGCGAGACGATTCCCGTGTCGCCGATCGTCTGAGGTGCCGAGTCGGCTGCCAGCGCGGCTGTCAGCCTCTCGCGATCGGCGGCGTTGTCCATCCGGAACGTCGAGACGGCGATGTGCTGATCGCCACTGCCGCTGACCTCCGTGACCGTCGGTGCGGCCGCCTCGTCGGCTGACAGGTAAAACACCGCCGAGGTCTCGTACGGCCGGTAGTTGTCGATCCGCAGCGCCATCTGCCGGGCGAGGATGGTCGAGGCATCCTTCCAGCCAGCGTTGCCCACGTCGACGCACGACACCGCGCCGGCCACCCGGAACAGCGGGAAGATGGTCATGTCGAACGGCACGCGGAGATTGCGCGCCCCCTCGACGGGATAGGCTTCGATGCCGCCGCGGGGATCGATCAGGACCAGGGCGGCGCCGCGCCGCACGCGCACGCGCGCCGCGCCGTTCACCGACACCACCGCCTCGTCTCGATTGGCCGTGGCATCCACCGCCGCCGCGGCCATCCGTCCGGTGGTCCCGATGGGCGCGTTCAACGCCACGGAGGCGCGCGCCTCCGGGAAGCCGGCCGACTGAATCGCCTGGCCGCTCGCGCCATTCACGCCCACCAGCGCCAGCGGCGTGCCGACCTTCTGCTCGAAGATGGCGCTGTCCGAGACGCCGAGCCCCTTCCACCCGGCGCGGTTGGCCCGCAGCTGCGCGGCCACGTCAGGAGTGGCGGCGATGGCCACCGTCCAGTTCCGGCCGATGACGTCGAGGAACGCGGGCAGCGAGACGTCGTACAGCTGCACCGGCTCGAATTCGTAGCCGAGCGTCTCGAGCTTTACCCGCCCCTCGCTGAACGCGAAAATCCGATAGCCCTGCCGCATCTTGTCGCTGACGCTTTCGTAGGTCGGCGTGGCGACGTCGATCTGGCGGCTGCCCGCGGCCTGCTCGCCGAGCAGCTTGTACTTGACCATCATGTTCAGGATGTAGCGGTCCTCGACCAGGGCGCTCTTGTCCGGCAGCATCTCGAACAGCGAGTTGAAGTAGCGGATCTCGAAGGTCCGGGCGTGATGATCGTTCGTCCTGAAGTTGCCTGCGACCAGGCTCACCGGCAGTGCGGCGACGGCCAGCAGCGTCCCCGCGGTCACCCCCCACGACGGCCGGCTGCCGTGCCGGGCCCACATGTCTCGCACCATCGCGAAGACCCATTGCAGTCCGCAGCCCGCGAGCAGCCAGAGTGCGACGAAGGCGGGCAGCAGGAACCCTTCATCCTCATTCGAGCTCATGTTCGCGGTGAGCGCGATGACTCCCGCGGCACTCAGCAGCAGCAACGTCGCTTCCCGCCGCCGCCGGCGGACCAGCACGAACAGCCCAACGGCCGCGAGCACGAGCCCCGCCATCGTCAACTCGGTGGTGACCAGGCCCGTGACCAGCGGGATTCGTGCGTGCAGGAGATCCGCTGACGCATAGGCGCCGATCTCGTGCGCCCAGCGGCGCGCCAGCATGACGTCGAGCAGCTCCCGCAGCGTGGTGGCGCGCGCTTCGAGATACGGGGCGTTCTGGCGGGTCCGGATCAGGACGAACAGGTACTGCGAGAGACCCGCGGCGATCATCCCGGCCGTGATTAGGAGCGTCCGTACCGAGAGCGCGGTGCGCGGCTCGGTCGCGATGACGAAGAGGAGCAGCGCCGGGACCAGCGCAATCACGATCAAATGGTTGCCGCTGCTCAGCGCGAAGATCGCGATGGCCGCGTACAGAT
Organism: uncultured Acidobacteriota bacterium; assembly: GCA_963816725.1. GTDB lineage: Bacteria > Acidobacteriota > Vicinamibacteria > Vicinamibacterales > 2-12-FULL-66-21 > CAVSUB01. The sequence continues at coordinate 432,317 of CAWFMC010000008.1, forward strand.
GACGACGCTCGCGCGACTGGCCCCACTTCAGTAACAGAAGAAAGCCGGCGGCGACCAACGCAGCATTCAGCGTGTAGCCCTTCGCGTAAAGAGCCTTCGACCAGAACGCGTGACCGAATCCAAGCGCGAGCGACGTCGCCAGGGCGACAGGCCGCTCGAGCCCCAGCACCCGGCCGGCGAAGTAGACGATCGCCACGGCTACCGCCGCGAACAGCGCCGACAGCAGGTTCATCCGGTAGGCCAGCGTGCCCACCGGGATGTACGAGAACAGGTGCGAGACCATCACGTAGAGCGGATAGCCCGGCGCGTGCGGCGTTCCGAGGATCTTGCCGACGAAGGCGAACTTCGCGGCGTCGCCGAGGCCGAATAGCCCCGGGTAGATCGTCATCAGGTAGACGACCATCGACAGCAGCGCTGCCGACAGCGCGACCAGCCGATCTCCGTAGCGAGACAGCACCGGCGAGGAGCGCAGGTCCGTCACCGTGAGCCAGGAGCGCGGGCGGTCACGCCCGGGATGGCGGGTATGGCGTAAATCTCGTAGTCGTAGCCGACGCTGCCCGCGAAGGTGGTGTCGGCGTGGAAGCGCTCGACGAAGCCCAGACGCTTCAAAGTCGGATGGCCGAAATTCGGCTCCGGCACGATGACCCAGTTGGCTCCGGCCAGCCGTTCGACGCCGCCGTCCAACAGCGCTGACAGATCCGGGACCCGGCGTACCGTCGCCGGCGCATCAGACAGATCGAGCCACTTGTCCTCGATCACGATCACTGTCGCGCCGTCCGCGTGGTCGCGGACCCAGTGTTCCACGCGTACATGGGTCGCCGTCGTCAGGTGGCGGCTGAGAGAGACGGCGCCGGCACGCGCCGGCTGCCAGAGGACGGCCGCCACGACGGCGGTGGCGGCGAGTCTCGCGACTCGGACGCGGCCCGGGCTCCAGCGCGGCAGCGCCCGCGCCGCGAGCTGCAGCAGCGAGGACAGTGCGGTCAGGCCGGCGATCGTCACGAACGGCACCAGCGGGAAAACCCAGCGCGGAAATTGTGATGGCCGCTTCGTCATGAACCAGAGGTAGAGCAGCGGAAAACCGAGGAACGTGAGCTGACGCGCGCCGCCGCCGCAGAGCGCCGCCACGGTGAAGCCTGCGGCCAGGCAGAGCAGTGGCCAGCCCGGACCGAAGCGATCGAGGACACTGACGTAAAAGGCCGCCGGGTTGTCGCTCGCCGCCCAGTGCCCGCGCCCGGTTATCGCCACCTGATCGGCGAGCTGCTTGAGAAAGTTCGGGAAGTCAGCCCACACGAAATGGTTCGTGACCGCCACCGCCACCACACACGGCACAAGGCAGCGTACGATGCGCCGGACTCGGACGGTGCCGCCGGGCGCCACTACCGCTGCGATCAGGCCGGGCACGATCGCGAACACGCTGGAGTACTTGATCCCCGCGGCGATGCCGGCCAGGGCTCCGGACGCAACGACCCAGCCATCCCGCCGGTCATCGACGGCCACCATCGCGCAGTACACAGACGCCAGGACAGCCAGCACCATGCCCGGATCGTTGCGCACCACGATCGTCGTCTCGATCGAGAGCGGCATGATCGCAACCAGCGCGGCGGCGGCAAGTCCCACCCGGTCGCCGGCAAGCTTGCGGCCGATCAAACCCGAGAACAGGACGATCCCCCCGCCGACCGCGACATTCGCGAATCGGGCGTAGCGGACGAACAGTTCCACCGGCAGCGCCGTCGGTCCCGCCACGAGGCCGCGCGTCAGGCCGCCGACGTAGCCCACCGTCGCGCTGAGCGCGAACAGCCAGAACACCGCGCCCGGGTAGTGCTCGACGGTCTCGTGCCGAAGCTCACCGGTCGCGAAGAAATGCGCGACGTTGGCGGCCAGGCGGTTCTCGTCGATGTCGAGCGGCGCGTGCCCGACGTCGGAGACGATGTTCGGCACGCGAATGAGGACCGCGAGGCAGACGATCAGGCCGAGCCCGATCGCGAACCCGTGAGCGCGCAGCTGCGCGCGCCACTCGTCGGGCGAGTGCCACGCGGCGACGCGAGGGATGACGAGCATGGCGGCCAGTGCGCCTGCGATCGGTGCGGCGCCAGGCAGCCACGCGATCCCGATCCCGCCCAGCCGGAGGACGAGCGCCGTCGCGGTGATCGCGCACGCGAGCGACAAGGGCTGAAGTCGTCTCATTCAGTCAGGGCTGGGTACGATGCGTTCGAAGACGGCCAGGGCAGGGACGCACCGGTCCGGCGCGCGCGAGCGGTTGCTCAACCGTTTTTGCGAGCGTACAACCCGAGAAAGAGGTGTGTCAATTTCGCCGGCGGCCAAGAAGATCCTGGTAGAGACGGATGGTCGCCGCGCCCGCCGCGTCCCACGAGAACTCCTGTTCGACCATCGTGCGGCCGCGCCCGCCGAGGGGGTCCAGATCGACGCCGGGTCCCAGTGCCCCGCTGATCGCCGCTGCCAGGGCGGAGGCATCGCCCGCCGCGACGAGCCACCCGTTCCGGCCGGTGACGACCTTGTCCGGCAGCCCGCCGGCGTTGGTCGCCACCACCGCGAGACGATGGGCCATGGCCTCGAGCGTGACCAGCGAGCTGCCCTCGTACAACGTGGGATGCACGAACAGCCGCGCCGTCTCGTACCACGCGTGCAGCGTCGGGTCGTCGACCCGTCCGGTCAGGAGCGTTCGCGGCGTGAGGCCGGCGTCCGCGATCGCGCGCGTCAGCGATCGACGATACGGACCGTCCCCGACCACCACCCAGCGCCAGCGTTCGCCGGCGAGCACCGCCGCATGATCGCGTAGCGCGCCGAGCGCCTCGGCGAGCACGTGGAATCCCTTGTTCTCCTCCAGCCTCCCCACGCTCAGGATGACCACCTCGTCTTCATCCACGCCCGCGCCGCGCCGCACGCGCGCTCCGTCGCCTCGGGTGGCCAGCCCGTCGAGCCAGTGCAGGTCGAGCGCATTCGGGATCGTGACCACGCGCTCCGCGGGCAGGTCGAGATGCGCCCGCACGGCCGGTTCGAGCGAACGATCGGTCGCGATGACGCGGTCGGCGGCGCGAGCGCAGGCCCGAACGGCAGCCCGGAGCGGCAGGTAGGCAAGGCGCTTCAGCCGCGCCCGCGACGGATCAGTGGCCCCGAATTCCTCGAGGCCTTGCGGGTTCATCACCAGCGGCGCGGTGGTTGTCGCCCGCTGGCGGGCGTAACCGAGCACGCTCGCGCCAAGCCCATGGACGATGTCGATCGCGCCGCGGCGGACCAAGTCGAGCGCGACCCGTCCGGCGCGCTCGCCGAAGAGCGGATATGCAGTGCTGCGGTCGATCACGGTCGTACCGCGACGGCCGGCGCCCGGGAACGTCCGGTACGGAATCGTGATCAGCGTGATGTCCGGATGGATGTCGGCCGGAGAGACGGGCGCGCCGGGCCGCGCCTGCGGCTCCCGCGTGATCAGCGTCACCGCCAGCCCGGCGCCCGAGAGGGCCCGGACTAGGTCATAGACGTGCCGCTCCAGTCCGCCGTGTCCGTGCAGCGGGAAGACCGATCGCGCGACCACCGCGACCCGGATCGGCGCGCTCACGTGCGGCCCGTTCCGAGCAGCTCGCGATAGAGGCGATCGATGCGCGCGATGGTCGCAGCCGCGTCGAACCGCTCGAGGGCCCGGGCACTCGCCGCCGCGCCCAGCCGCCGCCGCAGCCCATCGTCTGCGCGGAGGCGATGGACGTCGTCGGCGAGCTCCTCCGGCGACAGGGAGAGCAGGCCCGTCTGCTCGTCCTCGATGATGTCCGGCGTGCCGCCGGTGTTCATCGCCGCGATCGGCAGGCCGAGCGCGCTGGCCTCGATCAGTACTCGGCTCAGTGACTCGGGACCGCGTGACGTGAAGATCAGGAGCGAGGCGTGGGCCAGCCACGACGCGGCGGCATCCTGGTCCACCCAGCCGATCAATCGGAGGTCCCGGTCGGATCGCGCGGCCGCGGCGGCGATCCGTTCGCGGTCGGGACCGTCCCCCGCGACCACCAGCGGCCAATCGAGCTTCGCGCGCTCGGCGATCCCGACCAGGTGTGACGTCCCCTTGTTGGGAGCCAGCTTGCCCAGATACAGCGCGTACGGTCCGTTCATGGGGGCGGCGAGAGTGGCGGCCCGGGCGCGGAGGCCGGCGACGTCGACAGGGTTCGGGATCACGTGGACGGGCGTGGCTGAGAGCTCAGGCGCGCGGGCCTTGATGTCCGCGGCGATCGTCGAGCTGACCGCGACGATCGCGTCAGCGCGGGCGAGTCCCGTGCGCTTGCGGGCGAGGTTCGCCCGCATGTAGGGAATCATCGGCAGCGCCAGTGGCCACGCGCGTCCGGCACGCGGCCGGATGCAGCGGGTCATCATCGCCGCGGAGCAGCCGGGGCACAACGCGCTGTCGTCGCGGGTGTGAATCAGGTCGGACCAGTAACAGACCGGCCAGTAGTCGCGCACGGTGCAGACCGACGGCACGTCAGCCTGACGTGCCGCCTCGATGGCCGGCAGGCACGTCATCACGTGCTGCCCGTGCACGATGGCGATTCGCTCGCGACGGATGAGCGGGGTCAGAAAATCCGTCAGCCGCGCGTAGAGCCGCTCGTTCTTGCAGTAGTTACGGACGTACGGCACCGCCGGCGCGCGGGTCCCGAATTCGAGCACGCGGAAACCGTCGTAGGACGTTTCGCGAACGGTCTCGGCGGTGCCCGGGCGCGGCTGTACGACAAGCACGGTATGACCGACGCGCCGGAGTCCGCGCGCGAGCTCGTAGGTGCTCCAGCCGCTGCCGCCGCACACCGGCGGGAACGCGTCCGTGACGACGAGCACGTTCACCCGGCCAGCCCCCACCGGCCCGCGCTCATCGTCCGGCACCGATCAACGCCGCTTCGAGAGCGCGGCAATGCGCGTCCCAGCTGTAGTCGCGCTCCGCGCGCTCGCGCGCGGCCGCGCCGAGACGGGCCCGCAGCTCGGGATCTCGCAGTCTGATCAACGCGTCGGCGAGGCCGTCCGCCCCTGAGGGCGGATACAGGATGCCTTCCCGTTCGTGGGCCACCAACCCGGCGATGCGGGGCAGCGCGGGCGCGATTACAGGAAGGCCCGAGGCCATGTACTCGAAGATCTTGAGCGGCGACCAGTAGAAGCCGAGGGCCAACGGGCCGTGCGCGTCCGGAGTGAAGGGCGCCACGCCGATGTCAGCGGCCGCGAGGCAGGCCGGCATCGCGGCGTGCGCGACCGGACCGGTGAAGGTCACCCGATCGAGTCCTTGCGCTGCGATCCTGGCCCGCGGCAGCTCCGGTCCGTCACCGACCAACACCGCGTTCACGTCCTCGATGCCTCGATGGCGGAGCTGTCGCATCGCCTCGAGCAGCCGTTCGGCGCCGTGCCAGCGCCGGAAGGCGCCGGCGAAGACGGCCAGCACGCCGGGCGGCCGGCTGAACGGCAGGGAACCCTTCGCGCCAGGATGGAAGCGCGTCGTGTCAGCGCCCCATTCGAGCTCCAGGATCTTCGCCGAGGGCGTTGCCGGCGGGAGGATCGCGGCGCTGGGGGTGACGATCACGCTTGCGCGCCGGCAGATGCGCTCGCGCCAGCGCCGCATCGGTTCGACCAGCAGCATTCGATCGAGCCGCGCCTTGTTCGAGCCGGGGTAGTCGATCACCGGCGCGTTGACTTCGAGCATCGTTCGCTTCCCGAGCGCCGCTCCGGCCAGAATCCCTTCGCCGCCGAAGTTGTAGTAGCGCTCGATGATCGCATCGGGATTCAGCGTACGCGCGAGTCGCGTGACAGCACCCGTGCGCGCCCAGCGCAGCTCCTTGCGGCCGAGCGGCGGAGGCATCGCCGTCCACCGGACCGGACCGGATGGAAAAGGGCCGCGGCCAGGTGACACGAGCACGTGCACCTCGTGCCCGCGCCGGGCGAGGCCTTCGGCGACAGCGGTGACGTGCACCGAGCCGCCCACCGTGCCCGGCACCTCCTGATCGATCGCGCAGTACAGGATCCGCAGCGTCAATCCTTCACGAGCAAGGCGAAGAAGGGCCCGGATCTGATCCGTCCAAACAGCAGCAGGTCGAGGTGCATTGCCGCCGACAGGCAGCGCAGGATCGCGTAGGTGGCCGGGCTCCTGGCAATCTGCCGCTTCGCGGCGGTGCGGGCCTCGCGAATCGCTTCACGATCGGCGGTTTCGGCCGAGACCTGACCGGCCAGCCGCTTCGCTGCCCGCTTCGCCAGGGCGCGCTCGGCCATGCGCATGCCGATGTTCTCCACCAGGCCGCCGACCAGCGGCGTGTAGTAGCGGATCCGCGCCACGCGGAAGCCGGCGCCCTTGGCGACCGCCTCGAGCTCAGGGATGTCCTGCAGCGGGTTCAAGTGGTCCGACTTGCGCAGCCGCTCCTGGCGCATGTCGATCAGCCCGAGCTTCTCGAGCCGCCGCGCGAGCGCGTTGATCCAGCGCAGCCCGGCCGCGATCGGCGCGTTCTTGCGGACGTGCGAGTAGACGAACAAGGCTCCGCGCGGCGCGAGCACCCGGCCGGCTTCGGCAAGCATGCCGCGCAGCGCCTCCGGCGACAGGTGTTCGAGGACGTCGAGCGAGTACGCCTTCGTGAAGGTCCCGTCCGCGAAGGGCAGGCGACGCAGGTCCGCCAGCAGGAGGTCCACTCCGGCGCGCGCTTCCTCGGCGAAGTACGGGCTGATGTCGACGCCGACACTGGTTGCGTGCCAGTCGGCGTTCCACAGCAGGGCCCGGCCGCTCCCGCACCCGAGATCGACGACCCGATCCGCCGCGGTCGGGGCGAGGAAGGAGCGGAGCATGTCGTTACGGATCCTCGACCCGAGCAGCGGCGGCGAGACGCGCTCGTGCCGCGCGTCGGCATGAAGGGCCTGGTCCAGATACTTCGTCTGCTCGGCGTATTCGACCGACGGACGGAGGTCGAGGAAGTCGTTGGCCGCGGCGCGATACTGACGCCCGCACCCGGTGCACGTGATCGCGACGCCGTCGCGCGACAGCGCGGCGTGGCATTCCGGGCAGCGCACGAGCGAGAGCAGCTGCGGCGAAATCATCGGCCTCGAACGTCGTTGAAAAGCGCCTCGAGCCGCTCGGCCCGGCGATCCCAGGAGAAGTCGGTGACGGTGTCCAGCGCCCGGCTGGCGACGCGAGTGGCGAGGGCCGGATCGTCCAGGACACGACGGATACCGGCGGCCAAGGCCGGCGCGCTGCCGGGCGTGACCAGCACCGCGTTCTCGTCCGGCGACAGCACTTCGCGGAGGGCCGGCAGATCCGAGGCCACGATCGGCCGTTGCGCGGCCATGTACTCGAACAGCTTGAGCGGCGAGGTGAAGCGGCTGGAGATCGCCGAGGCTGGATTCGGCAGCACCAGGACGTTTGCGCGCGCGAGCCACGCGCGGACCTGCGGCGGCTCGACCAGGCCGGTGAACGTGACACGGGCAGCCACGCCGAGCTGCTGCGCGAGGGCTTTCGTTCGAGCCAGGTCAGGTTCGCGCTCGTGGCCGCCGACGATCAGGCCGTCGACATCAGGCAGCGCCGCGAGCGCCTCGAGCAGGATGTCCACACCCTTCCAGGCGTACAGATGGCCGGCATACGCGACGATCGGCCGGCCGGAAGGCGCCGCGACGGAGGGCACCTGGTCGATGCGCACGCCATCGGGCACCACGGCGACGCGAGGGCGTGTACCGAAGCGCGCGGCCATGTCGTCCGCCAGCGCGCGCGTCAGCGTGACGAAGCCGTCAGCGCGTTGCCACACTGCCGCTTCGCGCTTCGCCAGCCGGCGCAGCTTCCGCGCACTCGGCGCGACCGCGGTCGCGACCAGAGACGGCAGCGCCGACGCCACGTCCGGAGCGTAGCCGTGCGACTCGTAGACCACCGGCGGCCGAATCAGCTCGGGAAGACCAGCGAGGAACGCCGCGACTCCGAGGTCCCTGGTGAAGACGATATCCGGCCGGTCCCGGCCGATCGCCCGACCCAACGCGAAAGCGAGGTAGCCGAGCCGCTTCGCGGGAGCGGGGCCCGAGACGGGCGCCCGTTCGATCGTCAGGCTCGCGAGCCGGGGCAGACCGTAAAAGGCATACGGGTCGCGCGGCGGCGAATCCGTGTCCGGACGGACGACCATGTGCACCGCATGCGACCGTCGCGCGAGCGCGTGGCAGGTCTCCATCGACTGGATGCCGTTGGCCCGCTCGAGCGGGAACCGGATGTCCGCGAGATAGAGGATACGCACGAGGTCAGGGAACCCGTGCCGCCGGCGCGGCGCGATAGTAGGACTGGCGATCGAACACGTAACGATAGGCGAGCTGCGGCGCCAGGCGCGGGATCGTCACGAACGCGTCGTAGGCGTTTCGCCTCAGCTCGAGCCGTTGCCGGTTCATCAGGCCGGTGCCGAAGAGCGCAATCAGCGCGAGGTTCCACCACACGCACAACAGGATCGCGATTGAGAGGGCCGGACGCCACGCTGTACCCCGCACCGCCTCCCCCAACGCCGCCAGCCCGATCCCCAGCAGTACCGTCAACGCCACGAAGCGGCGCTGGCCGAAGGCCCCGGCAACCGTCCACGACTCGACGCTGCCGCCGACATACACCTGGATCGCGATCATCAGCAGCGCCAGCACGGCGACCAGCCGCCGTTCACCGTTCGAACGAGCTGCCAGCCACACCAGGCCGGCGATGGCCAGCACCGCGACCGGCGTCCAGAACACGAACCCGTGCCGGGGTGAGAACAGCACCTCGAGACCGTGCGGCGCCGTCCACGTCATCTTGCGCAGCACCAGCCGGGACGGCCGCATCATGCCGTTCAGGTGCTGGTAGGCCAGAAGCTGTGGCAGCATCGCCAGCCCGAACGCGGCACACCCGGCCAGCGCGGCGAACGCGCTGCGGCTGAACGCTCGGCCGCGGGTGCCGGTCAGCAGAAAATCCAGGGCCGGCCCGACCGCGAAGAACACGTCCTGCTCGCGAACCATGGCCATCAGTCCAGCGCAGAGACCCAACGCGATGACGCCCCCCGGCGTCCACGCCCGGCGCACGTGCAGCCAGACGACGACGAACAGCGCCACCGCGAACGCCGAGCAGGCGTGTGACATCGGCGGCGCGACGTACATATAGAAGAGCAGCGGCGAGCCGATCCACACAACGACACTGCTGACCAGCGAGGCGTCCGCTATTGCGGGACTCGTCTCTGGCGCCACCTCCGCATGCCTGATTGCGGCCGCCCCGTCACGCCGAAGCTCAACGTCCGGCGAGGGGTCCAGCAGCCGCCGCGTCGCTCCGATCGTCAGCAGCACCGCGAGAAATCCGTAGAACGCGGATCCGTAGGCAACGGCCGCGACGTACGGCGGCGAGAAGCCGTCAGCGGCCACGTCGCTCCCGGCCCCGCGGCGGAGGCGGACGCTCAGGTCGGCGACAGCGTAGAACGGGCTCCACAGCAGGGCGCTGCCGATCGTGCCGAAGTTCGGCCGCCGGCCCGCTTCCGTCTCGAGCTCCAGGAACGTCTCGTGGAAGCCCTCCGCGCGAGCAACGTTGCGGTCGTAGAAGTACTGGTACTCGTTCTCGAACGAGACGTCGTGATCGAACCAGATCGACCGCAGGTACGAGAAATACTCGATCTCGTCGGACGAATAAACACGCGTCGTCACGGCGGGGAGCGAGGCCAAGAACACCACCACCAGGACGATGAGCTCGCGCCGGGTGAGGCGGAGCAGCGTGTGCGCGGACAGGTGGCCCGTCACCGCTGCGCGATAAAGCTGACCAGCTGGAGCAGATTGAACCCGGCGTGGCTGACCATCGGCGCGATGATGCTGCGGCGGACAACGTAGACGGCGCCCCAGATTGCCCCCAGCATGCCGGTCGCGACCACCGCGTCCCAGCCCTGCTCGAGGTGCCCCATGCCGAAGGCGACGCTGTACGCCGCCACGCCGAACCACGCCCCGCCCAGGTGCTGATCGAAACGATGGACGATGAAACCGCGCTGCACTTCCTCCCGGACCCCGCCGGCGACCATGACGACCAGCGCGAAGATGATCGCGTCGCGCGGATTCTGCACCATCGCGGCGAGCGGGTTCAGCGGCACGTTGTGCAGCTGCGGGACCACCACCAGCAGCAGCCGCAGCACGATGGCGACCACGATGAAGACGGCCGGGATCAGCAGGATGCCGGTGAGGGCCTCGCGGACGACCGGCCGGTTACCGATCAGCACCGCGCTCACGCGCTCCCCTCGCGCCGCAATGAAGAAGCACACCAGCGAGACGACCAGGACCGCGTCCACCAGCGACAGGATGAAGATGAACGACGGCGTCAGCCCGCCGGTCGACGTGTGGATGCTCATACCCAGGCTGGTCATGAGCAGCACCAGCGACAGCTGCGTCGGGTAGCCCGAGCACAACATCACTTCGATCAGGGCGGACACCCGGGTGTGGACCGGCGACGGTGCGGGGGTTGGGAGCGCGACCGGCTCCAGGACCGGGGCGGGCAGCGATCCAGGCTGCCCGTCGGCGGCTTGTTCGTACACTCACGAATTGTACAAGGTTCGTTCGGCGCAGCCTCGATCGCGATTGCCCGGGCGGGCACACCGGGATCGTCCGGGCACTCGCTGCCGTGACCCGGCTCTCCAGCAGGGCCGCCGCCCTGACAAACGGCCGGTCGGACCCAGCCGCATGTCTCCGCCGCACGAACCGCGACCGCAGAATTCCCCGCGCATGGGCTCCACAGCCGAACCTTTGGCGCGCGCGGGTGCACGACACTCGAGCGCGCGTCGCGAGCCCGTCCGAGCGGGCGTGCGCATTGCACACTCGTCTCCGATCTCCAGTCCAAACGTCAGGTTTGTGTCGAATTTACGTCCGAGGCTGTGTAATTTTTACCGCACGTGATAGACTGACCACGACAATATACATACATGGACGACATGAACTCTTTTGCGAACGGAACGGGCGAGCGGGTGCTGATCGTGGAGGACGATCCGTCTACCCGCACGGGACTCGCCGAGCTCGTGCAGAATTGGGGTTTCCAGACCGATGAAGCGGCGGATGGTGAGGAAGCGCTGCGGCGCGTCACCAGCTTCCGTCCCGCGATCATCGTGAGCGACCTGGTGATGCCGCGGATGGGCGGTCACGATCTGCTCAAGACACTCAAGGATCAGCTCTCGGACCTGACCTTCATCTTGTTGACAGCGCAAGGCACCGTCGAGAGCGCTGTCGAGGCGATTAAGGACGGCGCCTACGATTACCTGAGTAAGCCGGTCGACCCGCAGCGGCTGAAGATTCTCCTGCAGAAATCGGTCGAGCGGCAGGAGACGCTCCGCGAGGTGCGCAACCTGCGTCGGCAGCTGCGCGAGCAGGGCAGTTTCGGTCGGATCGTCGGTAACAGCGCCGGCATACGGTCGGTCTATCGCGTAATCGAGCAGGCGGCGCCGACCGCGGCGTCCGTGCTGATCTGGGGCGAGTCCGGCACCGGCAAGGAGCTGGTCGCGCAGACGATCCACGAGCTGAGCCCGCGCGCGACGTTCCCGTTCGTGGCGATGAACTGCGCGGCGATTCCCGAGACGCTGCTCGAAAGCGAGATCTTCGGCCACGAAAAGGGGGCGTTCACCGGCGCGCACGATCGGCGGACGGGCGTGTTCGAGCTCGCGCATCGCGGCACGCTGTTCCTCGACGAGATCGCCGAGATGCAGCCGGCCACACAGGTCAAGCTGCTGCGTGTCCTCCAGGAGCGCACCTTCCGCCGGCTCGGAGGACGTCAGGAGCAGGCGGTCGACGTGCGCGTCATCGCCGCCACCAATGTCGACCCGACCGAAGCGGCGCGCACCGGCAAGCTCCGCGACGACCTCTACTACCGGCTGAACGTGTTCTCGGTCGAGCTCCCGCCGCTGCGCACGCGACGCGAGGACATCCCGCTCCTCGTACAGACCTTCCTCAACGAGTTCAACACGCGTAATGGCAAGTCAGTCCGCGCCGTGGGCCAGGAAGCGATGTACATTCTCGAGCGCTACCAGTGGCCGGGCAACATCCGCGAGCTCCGGAACGTGATCGAGCGGGCCACCATCCTGGCCGAAGGCGAGTTCGTCGAACCCCGCCACCTGCCGCCGACTCTCGTCTCGCGCGGCGAAGAAACCCTGCCGACGGTCACACTGTCGCCCGGCACGACCGTTGACGAGGCCGAGCGCCGCCTGATCCTGTTGACCCTGGATCACACGCGCAACAACAAGACGCGCGCCGCCGAGATCCTCGGGATCAGCCTGAAGACGCTGCACAACAAGCTCAATCGCATGAAGAGCGAGGGCCGCAGCCAGGAGATCGTGGCGCGCAGCTGAGCGCGGTCCGCCGCCGGCGACGGCGCGCGCGGGTCCGCTCTGACACCATTGAGCATCAAAGCGAAGCAGGTCGCCGGCGTGACCACCCTCGTGGTGGTGGTCGTGCTGGTCATGAGCACCTGGCACATGGTCACCGTAACCCGATTGCGCCTCCAGGAGGCGCAATCGGTGGCGCAGCTGCTCGCGGACGCGATGTTCCAGCGCGTCTTCGACGTCACCAACGCCGGTCCCCAGGATCCCTACCAGGCCATCCAGCAGGACGACGGGCTGAAGGCGATCATCAACGCCGGGCTGGGCTCGGCGCCGGCCATCCGCTACGTGCTCTATGCCACGATCGTCGGACCCGATCGGAAGGCGGTGGTCCACAGCACGTCGACGCTGGTCGGGACCGAGGTCACCGAGCTCGAGGATTTCGCGAGCCTGGTCGACGGTGGCGCGATCGAGCAGCTCAGCGCGGTGTATCACGAGCGGCGCTTCGAGGTGCGCGAGCCGATTCTCGCGGGAGACAAGCCGTTTGCGGCCATCCGGGTCGGCATCTCGACGCTGCTGGTCGCGAACGAGATCAGAACCGTGCTTCGGCGGGCCGCCTCGACGGCGCTGATCGCGCTGGTCCTCTCCACTTTCGTCGCGACGCTGCTCGCCCAATGGATGCTCCGGCCGATTCACGTCATCCAGAGCGGCCTGAGCCGGCTGGGTCGTGGCGAGCTGGACGTGGCGCTCGATCTGCCCGGGGACGAGTTTCGCGACCTCGGGAGCTCCTTCGAAGCGATTAGCGCGCAGCTCTCCGCCGTTCGGACACAGGAGTTGCCGGCGTCCGCCACCGACTTCGAGTCGGTGATGGACAACCTCGAAGACGCGATGGCGCTGTTCTCGCCGGAAGGCGACCTGATGTTCGCCAACTCCTCGATGCGCGGCGTCCTGCCATCCCTCGCCGCCGACGCTGGTGGCTCGGCTTCGGCTGTCGCGCGGCTGCCGGCTGACAACCCGGTGCGGCAGCTGGTCGAGCGATCGCTGGCCGGCCGCCGCTCGCAGGGACCGGTGTCGATTGCCCTCGGATCCCACGCGGAATCGGACCCCGAGCCCGCCGAGCGGCTCCTGATGTGCCATGCGATCGAAGACACCAACGGCCGCTTCCTCGGCGTCATGCTGGTGGCGCGCAACCTCGGATTCCTCAGCCACGTACACTCCACGCTCAATTACTCGCGCAAGCTGGCGGCGCTGGGCCGGCTGATGGCGGGCGTGGCGCACGAGGTGAAGAACCCGCTCAACGCGATGACGATCCACCTCGAGCTGTTGCGGCAGAAACTCGCGGCGCTGCCGCAGCCGATCGTCGTGCCCGACGGTTCTGGCGGCACGCGTGCGATCGATCCCGGCAAGCACGTCGTGGTCATCGGCGATGCCATCCGCCGCCTCGATCACGTCGTCGTCGGCTTCCTGAAGTTCGCGCGGCCGGAGGAACTGCGGCTTCAGCCCGTGCAACTCGCGTCAATCATCAGCGAGGTGGTCTCGATGTCGGCGCCGGAGGCGGAGCAACGCGGGGTGACGGTCCGTGCCGAATGCGCGGCGAGCCTGCCGGAGATCAACGCCGATCCTGGGATGCTCCAGCAGGCGGTGCTCAACCTCGCGCTCAACGCGTGTCAGGCGATGCCCGCCGGCGGCACGCTCAAGCTGTCGTGCCGGACGGCACCGCGCCGGCGTGTGGAGATCGACGTCGAGGACACCGGCGAGGGCATTCCGCCCGAGAATCTCGGTCGGATCTTCGATCTCTACTTCACGACCAAGACCACCGGCACCGGGATCGGCCTCTCGATGGTCTACCGCATCGTCCAGCTGCATGATGGCGAGGTGACCGTCGAGTCCACGCCCGGCCACGGAACCCGGTTCCGTCTGGTGTTCCCGCAGGCGTAAACTACAGGCGAACCCCAAGCACGCCAGCTGCGAGGGTTGACCACCACTCACATGTATCGCACGCTTCTCCTCGCCGCTCTGACCCTGCCGGCTGCGGCGTGCGCCTCGGCGCAAGCGAAGGCGCCAATCGAGCCGGTCTCGCTCGAAGTGCCGGCGGTGCCGCCGCGGGTGGTCGAAACAGTGGTGATCGATCCGCCGCCCGCTCCGCCCCCGGAGGAACCGATCCAGGCTCCGGCGCCGGCGACCGCACCGAAGTCACGGCCAGTGAACCGCGATCGGCCGGAAACGCGCCCGGATCCCAAGCCCGAGCCGGAGCCGGACCCCGTGACGACGCCCGTTGCGCCGCCGGTGCCGCCGCTGCGGACCGGGCCCGAGGCCACCAACCCCGACGAGGCGAAGCGTCAGATCAACGAGATCATCGGGCACGCCCGGCAGCTGCTCGACGGGATGGATACCCGCCGGCTGAGCGACGATCGGCTGGGGAATTACGAGAGCGCCAAGGACTCGCTGGCGCTCGCCGAAACGGCGCTGAAGGCCTCAAATCTGGTGCTGGCGAAGCAGCACGCGGTACGCGCCGATAACATCGCCAAGCTGCTCACCGGACGCCAAGTTCCTGACTGAGCTCAACTTGAGCGGTGTGCGTGAATAGCCCACATCTTGCGCCTGCCCTAAAATTGGCCCACAATATCTTGTGTGATCTGGTCTTGACAACCGGGTAAACAAGGACCATATTGGTCCCCGCCTTCGCACACCTGACATCTCGGGTTTGAGCCCCGGCAAGACCTGCCGGAGCCGTCTCGACCTCAACATGAGGGCGAGGGGACGAAGGCCGGGCATCAGCGCGATAGACCACGGGACCTTCCCAGATCCCGTCCCGGCGCAAGCCGGCTACACGCTTCCATTTCCCATATCGTTTTTCGGATCCTGTGGCCAGGGGCAGGCCAGGATCCCTGTTTGTCGGAGGGGACGATGCAGAGAGGCGCAGCCGTCAGTTCGAGCCTTGGCTCGGCCAACACCCAACCTTCCGAGCCCACTGCGAGCCCGGGGTTGGAATTCGAGCGCTTCTTCAGCCGTGACGGGATCGATCCCTTCGACGAAGTCGAATGGGAGACGCGGTCCGCGGTCATCGGCAACGAAAAGGGGCAGGTCGTCTTCGAGCAGCGCGACGTCGAGATGCCGCGCTTCTGGTCGCAGCAGGCCACCAACATCGTCGTATCCAAGTACTTCCGCGGGCAGATCGGCACGCCGGAACGCGAGCGCAGCGTCAAGCAGCTGATCGGGCGGGTGGTCGACACCATCACTGGATGGGCGCGCAACCAGCAGTACTTCGCCAGCGAAGACGATCTGGCGGCGTTCTCGGACGACTTGAAGCACCTGCTGGTCTATCAGAAGGCGGCGTTCAACTCCCCGGTGTGGTTCAACGTCGGGTTCGAGAAGCATCCGCAGTGCTCGGCCTGCTTCATCAACTCCGTGCAGGACACGATGGAGTCGATTCTCACGCTGGCCCGGACCGAGGGGATGCTGTTCAAGTACGGCTCGGGCACCGGCTCGAACCTGTCGACGATCCGCTCCTCGCGCGAGCTGCTCGCCGGCGGCGGCACCGCCTCGGGGCCGGTGTCGTTCATGAAGGGCTTCGACGCGTTCGCCGGGGTCATCAAGTCGGGCGGCAAGACGCGCCGCGCCGCCAAGATGGTCATCCTCAACGCCGATCATCCCGACATCGTCGAGTTCATCAACTGCAAGGTCGAGGAAGAGAAGAAGGCGTGGGCGCTGATCGACGCCGGCTACGACGGCTCGTTCACCGGACCGGCGTACGCCTCGGTGTTCTTCCAGAACTCGAACAACAGCGTCCGCGTGACCGACGAGTTCATGCGCGCGGTGATGGACGACAGCGAGTGGCACACCCGGGCGGTGCGCGACGGCGCGGTGATGGACACCTACAAGGCGCGCGACCTGATGCGCCAGATCGCCGAGGCCACGCACCTGTGCGGCGATCCCGGCCTGCAGTTCGACACCACCGTCAACGACTGGCACACCTGCCCGAATACGGCGCGGATCAACGCCAGCAACCCGTGCTCCGAGTACATGTTCCTGGATGATTCGGCCTGCAATCTGGCCTCGATCAACCTGATGAAGTTCGTGCGCGAGGACGGCGAGTTCGATCACGTCGCCTTCGATGCGGCGTGCCGCACGCTGATCACCGCGCAGGAGATCCTCGTCGACAACTCGAGCTATCCGACCAAGGCGATTGCCGACAACAGCCACGCCTACCGGCCGCTCGGCCTGGGCTACGCCAATCTGGGCGCACTGCTGATGTCGCGCGGCATGGCCTACGACAGCGAGGCCGGGCGTGACTACTCGGCGGCAATCACGGCGGTGATGCACGGCGCGGCGTTCGCGCAGTCGTCGAAGATCGCCCGCGATCACGGCGGGCCGTTTGCCGGCTACGAGGCGAATCGCGAGCCGTTCCTGCGGGTGATGCGCAAGCATCGGGCGGCGCTCAAGGACATCGACAAGACCCACGTCCCCAAGGATCTCTTCCTGGCCGCCCGCAACCTGTGGGACGAAGCGGTCGAGATGGGCGAGCAGTACGGCTACCGTAACGCGCAGGCGACCGTGCTGGCGCCGACCGGGACGATCGGCTTCATGATGGACTGCGATACCACCGGCGTCGAGCCGGACATCGCGCTGGTCAAGTACAAGAAGCTGGTCGGCGGCGGGCTGATGAAGATCGTCAACCAGACCGTGCCGATGGCGCTCGACAAGCTCGGCTACTCCGCGCAGCAGGTCAAGGAAATCATCGAGTACATCGACGAGAACGAGACCATCGAGGGGGCGCCGCACGTGAAGGAGGCGCACCTGCCGGTGTTCGACTGCGCGTTCAAGCCGGCGCGCGGCGTGCGCTCGATCCACTACATGGGCCACGTGCGGATGGTCGGCGCGGTGCAGCCGTTCATCTCCGGCGCGATCAGCAAGACCGTCAACGTCCCGAAGGACGCGACCGTCGAGGAGATCCAGCAGGCCTACATCGACTCGTGGCGGCTGGGCACCAAGGCCGTGTCGATCTACCGCGACGGCAGCAAACGGACGCAGCCGCTCAACACGTCGCGCGACAAGGAGAAGGTGGCCGCGGCGGCCGTCGATCCGGGTCCGCGCCGGCGCAAGCTGCCGGACGAGCGGCACGCCTTGACCCACAAGTTCGACATCCAGGGTCACGAGGGCTACATCACCGTCGGCCTCTTCGAGGATGGCACCCCCGGCGAGATCTTCCTGGTCATGGCGAAGGAAGGCTCGACGATCTCGGGCTTCGCCGACGCCTTCGCCCAGGCGATCAGCTACGCGCTCCAGTACGGCGTGCCGCTGCAGGACCTGGTCGACAAGTTCAGCCACGTCCGCTTCGAGCCGTCCGGGATGACCAAGAACCCGGACGTCCGCTTCGCCAAGTCGATCGTCGATTACATCTTCCGGTGGATGGCGACCAAGTTCCTGTCGACGGATGCGCAGTTCCGGGCCGGGGTCAACGTGCGGGAGGACTACACGGCGTCGACGCCGGAGCAGCTCGCGCTCGACGTCAAGGCGACGGCGGACGCGCCTGCGCCGCCCGCCGGAGGGATCGCCTCGGCCTTCAAGGCGAGCGGCTTCGCGGCCATCCAGAACCAGGAGGACGCGCCGCCGTGCTCGACTTGCGGGTCGATCATGGTGCGCTCGGGCTCCTGCTACAAGTGCGCGAACTGCGGCACCACGAGCGGGTGCGCATAGACGGGACTCGGGGCCCGGGACCCGGGACTCGGACGTTCAGTGTTCAAGGAAGGGGCCGGCTCACGCCGGCCCTTTTTCTTGGTTCGATGCCTTTGCGCAGCCCCGAGCGGGCTGTTGGCACGGACGTGTGGCAGGCCTGAAGCCTGAAGCCTGTAGCCTGAAGCGTTCAGCCTTTGACCGCCACCACCCTCAACCTCACGTAGTCGAGAATCCACACGCCTCTCTCGTCGCAAAGCGCGGGACGGAGCAGCTCGACGATCTCGTCGGTCACCCCGGCTCGCGCGTCGTCGGGGACGTGCGCGAAGAGCGACGCGCCGAATGTGCGGAGCCAGCCGGCCATGTCGGTCGGCAGCGGGGTGGGACGCGGGACGAGCGCGAGATCCTTCGGCACCAGACCGGCGTTGCGCAGTCGCGCCGCGTAGGCGGTCGTCGTGGGAAAGTACCACGGCCACTGGAATGGAATGCCGCGCGCCTGCAGCACCGAACGCGCCGCGACGCTGACAGCGGCGACGTTGCCGTGGCCCCCGAACTCGGCGACGAACCGGCCGCCCGGCTTGAGGGCGCGGTGGACCCCGCTGAGGACCGCGTCGGCATCGTGGATCCAATGTAGCGCGGCGTTCGAGAACACCGCATCGAACTCCGCCTCGAACGGCAGTGCCGTGGCGTCGACGATGCGCGCGTCGAGACCGAGCGCGCGGGCGGAAGCGACCATGGCGGCCGAGGCGTCGATGCCCACCACCGTCGCGCCGGATTCGGCGATCTGCGCCGTCAGCACGCCGTCGCCGCAGCCAAGATCGAGGATCCGTTCGCCGGGTGTCGGAGCGAGCCGCGCGATCATCGGCGCCCCCAGCTCGGGGACGAATGCGGCATTCTGCCGGTAGTCAGCGGGCGACCACGTCTGTGTCATGGCTGCATGATGCCAGCTTTGCTTCCAGCTGCCAGCTTCCAGCTTCCAGCTGGTTCATGGTTCGGCGGTTCACGGGCCGAGGACCGTCGAGCGCTGAGCAAGACGTCGGGCGTCGAACGCCCTCGCTCTCCAGCGACAGCTCTCCGTATCAGCGATCAGCGACCAGCTGGTTCCCGTTCCTGCCGGACCTCCGCGTCGGCCTGTCGAGCGTCAGCCCCCCAGCGCCGAGCGCCGAGCGCCGAGCGCCGAGCGCCGACCGCCGAGCGCCGAGTCCCTGATGTCCGATCCCTGGTCCCGGGTCCCTGATCCCGTCTGCGTCAGTTCACCTGATACAGCTGAATCAAATTCCCGCACGTGTCCACCAGCACGGCGACCGATATCGGACCGGCGAGTGTCGGCTTCCGCACGAACGCGGCGCCGCGCGCGGTGAGCCGCTCGTATTCGGCCGCGAGGTCGCCGACTTCGAACGCCGCAACCGGGATGCCCTGCGCGAGCATCGCCTCCTGGAATGCGCGGCCGGCGGGATTCTGGTTGGGCTCCAGCGCGAGCTCCAGATCGTTCGGCCCTTCAGCAGAGACGACGGTGATCCAGCGCAGGTTGTCGCCCACGGGGATGTCGTGCTTCTTTCGGAAGCCCAGCACCTCGGTGTAGAACGCGAGCCCCTTGTCCTGATCGTCGACCATCAGGCTGGTCATCTTGATGCGAATGCCCAGAGTGCCCTCCTTGATGGCGATGATTGTGACGCGGCGGCGTCAGGCGCGTCTTCTCGAAAACTGCGAAAACGCCGACCAGGGCAGGTGGGTCATGAGGGAGAGACACCCCAGGGTCGGATCGAAGCGCGACAGTGCCTGCACCTGCACGAGACGGCGGGCGCGTGCCCGGTAGCGTGACGGCGACTCGCCGAGCCGCCGTGCGAACAGGGTGCTGAAGCTGCCAAGGCTGGAGAATCCGACTTCGAGACAGACGTCGGTGACGGAGCCGGCATCCAGCGCCAGCAGCCGCGTGGCGCGATCGATCCGCCGCGCGATGCGGAACTGATGCGGCGTCGTGCCGAACACCGCCTCGAACTGGCGGATGAAGTGAAAGTGCGAGATGCCCACCGACCGGGCGATCTGAGCGATCGATCGCGGCGTCTCCGGTGTCTCGCCCAGTAGTTCACGTGCGAGGCAGAGCCGGCGCACTTGGTCGGGGCTCAAAAACACAGTACTGACAGATTATCGCCGTCAGGTCCCGGTAGCCAGCTGTCCTCGCGGTTCGGTCTCAGCGCGAGTTGCCGGCCGCGCTTGAGCCTCCCCAGCCTGAGGGTGAGGCTATTCAGCACCTCAGCACGCCCGACCTGACCCGTGTCCGCTGAAGCGACGGCAGTCCGCCGGGCGTCGGCGAATGCGAATGGTCAGGCCGACCGCCCGCCGCCGGGTCCCGAGTCCCCAGTCCCGGATCCCGCCAGCGAGGCGCGCAGCGCCGAGTCCCCTGAGATATGCTCGCGCCCCATGCGCACCGTCCTTGCCCTCGTGCTCACGCTGGCCACCGCCCCGCCTCTCGGCGCGCAAACGGCAACCGCGCGGGCGACATCCCGCGCCACCGCGCTCGATCGCTACGTGGCCGCCGCCGACCCGAGCTTCGCTTGGAAGGCGGTCCGCGAGATGCCGGCCGGTGAGGGCCTGACCGCGACGCTGATCGAGCTGACCTCGCAACGCTGGCTCAGCGAAGCCGAGGTCGAGCGGCCGCTGTGGACGCATTCGCTGACCGTCATCCGGCCGGCCACGGTCAGTAGCGACATCGGATTCCTGTTCATCAGCGGCGGCAGCCTCGACCGGGATCCTCCGGCGCGAGCGACCGCCTGGCTCGCCGACATGGCCCGGGACACCGGGACCGTCGTCGCGGAGCTGCGGCTGGTGCCGAACCAGCCCGTCGTGTTCACGGACGACCCGGCGCACAAGCCGCGCACCGAAGACGACTTCATCGCCTACACGTGGGATCACTTCCTGAAGACTGGCGACGAACGCTGGCCGGCCCGGCTCCCCATGACCAAGAGCGCCGTCCGGGCGATGGATGCGGTCACCGCCTTCACGGCCTCGCCGGCCGGTGGCGGACGCGCCGTGCAGCGCTTCGTCGTGTCCGGCGCCTCGAAACGGGGCTGGACGACGTGGACGACCGCCGTCGTCGATCGCCGCGTCGTGGCGATTGCCCCGGCGGTCATCGACGTGCTCAACACTGTGCCGTCGTTCACCCACCACTGGCAGGCCTACGGCGCGTGGTCGAATGCGGTCAAGGATTACGTCGAGCAGAAGGTCCTGGATCGTCTCTACACTCCGGAGTTCAAGGCGTTGATGCGGATCGAGGAGCCGTACGAGTATCGCGATCGCCTGACGATGCCGAAGTTCATCATGAACGCCTCGGGCGACCAGTTCTTCCTGCCGGATTCGTCGCAGTACTACGTCAAGGATCTGCGCGGCGAGACCCACCTGCGCTACGTGCCCAACGCCGATCACTCGCTCGGCGGTTCCGATGCGCTCGAGAGCGTGCACGCGTTTTACGCCGCGATCGTGTCCGGCACGCCCCGCCCGGCCATCACCTGGACGTTCGAACGTGACGGGTCGATCAAGGTCGTCGCCCGGACGAGGCCCGAGCAGGTGAAGCTGTGGCAGGCGACGAATCCGGCGGCACGCAGCTTCCGCCTGGATCAAATCGGCCGCGCCTACACCGCGACCGAGTTGACGCCGACCGGCCCGAACACCTGGGTGGCGCGAGTCCCGCGCCCCGAGAAGGGCTGGACCGCATTCTTCATCGAGCTGACCTTCGCCAGCGGTGGAGCCCATCCGTTCAAGGAAACGACCGGCATTCGTGTCCTCCCGGAAACGATGCCGTTTCCGCCGCCAAACGGCGCGCCCAAATAGGCACGCGACGTTGCGCGACGCGGGTCGCACCTCGGAGTGCCGATCCCGCTATGCTGATGCGCATGACCCACCGTTTCCGCTGGCTCGTCGTCGCCATCGCAGTCCTGTCGACACCCGCCGGACTTCGGCCGTCGGCGCAATCGGCCGGGCCAGACAGGTCGGCGCACGTCGTCCTGATCAGCCTCGACGGATTCACGGCCCGGGCGCTCGCCGATCCGGCGCTGCCGCTGCCGACGCTGCGGCGTCTGGCAAAGGACGGAGCCACCGCGAAGGTCATGACGCCGGCGAACCCGACGGTCACCTGGGCCAATCACACGTCGATCATCAGCGGCGTGACGCCGGCGAAGCACGGAGTGATCTTCAACGGCCTGCTGGTACACGAGCCCGGCATGCCGCCGAAGGTCGAGCCGTGGCGCGACAAGGCGGAAATGGTCCACGCGCCGACACTCTATGACCTCGCGCACGCCAAGGGCTTGACGACGGCGCAAGTGGATTGGGTGGCCATCTGGAACGCGCCGACGGTGACATGGGAATTTCGTGAGCGACCCGATCCCGCCAATCCAATCTCCCGCGAGATGGTCGCCGCCGGCCTCGTGCCGCAGGACGATGTCGACAACTTTTCGAGCCGGAACATCGTGCTGCGCGATCGCATCTGGACCGACGCGGCAGCCCACATCATCACGGCGCACAAACCGAATCTGATGATGTTTCACCTGCTCACGCTCGATTCGATGCAGCATCGATATGGGCCCGACACGCTCGCCGCGCAGGAGACGATGGCGCATCTCGACGCGCAGGTGGCCGATATCGTCGAAGCGGTGCGGCGGGCCGGGATCCTCGATCAGACGACGTTCGTGATCGTCTCCGACCATGGCTTCAAACGCGTCAAGCGTCTGATCAATCCAAACGTCGCGCTGGCGAAGGCCGGCCTGGTGCAGGTGACGGACGACAAGGCGACGCACGCCGACGCCTGGATCGTCCCGGAGGGCGGATCCGCGCTGGCGTACGTAACCGTGCCTGACGCCGACGGCGCGAAGCTGGCACAGGTCAGGTCGGCTGTCGCGGGGCTCGAAGGTGTGGACAAGGTGGTCGAACCAGCCGACTACGCGTCCTACGGTCTGCCGGTCCCGACTGTGAGCGATCAGATGGGCCCGCTGTTCATCACCGCCAAGCCGGGTTACGCGTTCACCGCGGCCCTCGGCAACGCGCTCGTCACCGATGCGACTGAAGGCAGCTTCGGCGCTCACGGCTACGTCGCGAGCGATCCCGAGCTCGGCGCGATCTTCATCGCGTCTGGACGCGGGATCAAGGCTGGCGTCACGCTCGACTCGGTACGTAACATCGACGTCGCGCCGACGTTGGCGCGTCTGCTCGGCCTCGAGCTGTCGAACGCCGACGGAACGGTGCTGACGGCCATTCTCAGCGGCCGCTGAGCCGGTCCGGCAAACGAAAGAGCCGCCGGGTCCGTCTAACCCACAGCCCGATTGAATCGGGGAAGGGAGACGTCCATGCGGTGGCTGGCGCAGCTCGCGCAGGACCTTGGCTACGCGGGGCGATCGTTCCGGCGCAGCCCCGGTTTCACACTCGTCGCGATCCTCTCGTTGACCCTCGGCATTGGCGCGACGAGCGCCATCTTCAGCGTCATCTACGGCGTCCTGATCGACCCGTATCCGTACGCCAGACCGGCCGAGATCTGGGCACCCGAGGTCCGGGCGGTCGACAACCGCGGCGGGCACACCTATCAGCCGCGGGAGGTCGCCGAGATGGCGGCGCTCCCCGCCTTCTCGGAGGTGATGACGACCTCGGTCGAGACGGTGTTGCTGACCGGCGAGCATTCACCCGAGAGCTTCGGCGGCGTCCTGCTCTCCGCCAACGCCTTCAACTTCCTCGGTGTCCCGCCGATCATCGGCCGCACTCTTCAGCCGTCCGATGTGCATGCGGACGGCACCACGGAGCCGGTCGTCGTCCTCAGCCACGCGCTCTGGCTGCGCCTCTTTCAAGGCAGCCCCGACGCCCTCGGCAAGACGCTCCGTCTCAACGATCGTGCCCACACCATCGTCGGCGTGATGCCGCCGCGGTTCGGGTGGTATGGGAACGACGGCTTCTGGCTGCCGCTGTCGTTGTTGCGCGAGGACCTGCCGTGGACCAACCCGATCGTCCGGCTCGCGAGCGGGGTGTCGAAGCAGGCCGCTGAGGAACAGCTGCGGGCGTTGCACCAGCGGCTGGCCCAGGAGAAGCCGCAAACCTTCCCGACACAGGGCTTCACGACCCGGCTCGTGAACTATCTCGATATCACCGTGGCGAGCGGCGAGATGCAGTCCAGCCTGCGACTGCTGCTGGGGGCGTGCGCGTTCCTGCTGTTGATCGCCTGTGCCAACGTCGCCAACCTGCAGCTCGCCCGCGGCTCGGCGCGAGCCCGCGAGATGGCCGTCCGGATGTCGATCGGCGCCGACCGCCGGCGCCTGCTGCGCCAGCTTCTGACTGAAAGCGTCGTGTTGTCGGTCATCGGCGGCATCGCCGGCATTCTGTTCGCGTTCATTGCCACCAGGACGATCGTCGCGCTGATGCCTGAGTTCTACGTGCCCAACGAATCGCGGGTCACGATCAACATCCCGGTAATGCTCTTCTCCGTCGCGGTCTCGATCCTGACCGGCGTGATCGCCGGGCTCGTTCCGGCACTGCAGCTCTCGAAGCCGGACCTCACCGACGCGTTGAAGGCGAGCCGCAGCACGTCTGGCGGAGCGCAGGGCGGGCGGACGCGGGATCTTCTGGTCATCACCGAAGTGGCGTTGTCGGTCGTGCTCCTGGTCAGCGCCGGGCTCAGCGTCCGCACCTTCTTCGCGCTGCAAGGGACCGACACCGGAATCCATGCCGAGCACGTGCTGTTTGTCGGCGTGCCGTTGCCACCCAAGAAGTACGACACTTACGAGCGCCGCACGCGCTTCACCCAGGACCTGCTGGAGCGCGTCTCGCGACTACCCGGTGTCGAGGCCGCCAGCGTCGGCGTGCCGTTCGGCGGACCGCAGAGCACGTATCGGATCGTCGGTCAGCCGGGCGTCGAAGAGCGCCGCCTGACGTTATATCTCGTCGGGCCCGATCACTTGAAGGCCTTCGGCATCCCGCTCAAGGGGGGACGGATGTTCGATCCGGCGGAGGTCCTGAGGGGTGATCGCGTCGCGCTGGTGACCGAGGCAGCGGCGAGGCTATGGCCGGCGGGCGAGAACCCGATCGGCGCGCGGGTGCAGCTCGGTTTGCTGGAACATCCGCCGGGAACCTTGCTGACCGATCCGGGCAAAGGCGCCGAGGTGACCATCATCGGCATCGCCGCCGACACCAGAAACGCCGGTTTCCGGCTGCCACCCAACCCGGCGCTGATCCTTCCGTACTCCGTGGCCGCGCCAGCACAGCGCATGCTCGCGGTGCGTACAGCCGGGGATCCGAACCTCCTGCTGAACCCGATCCGCAGCCAGGTGCGCGAGATGGACGCCGATCAGCCGCTCGGACGGCCGATCACGCTCGCCGAGGTCTTCGGACAGGAAGTCGTGCAGCCCCGCTTCACCATGGCGTTGTTCTCGGCCTTCGCGGCGCTGGGCCTGACGCTCGCGGCCGCCGGCATCTACAGCGTGCTGTCGTTCCACGTGACGCGCCGCACCCACGAGCTCGGCGTGCGCATGGCACTCGGCGCCTCACGTCGCTCGGTGCTCCGGCTGATGCTGTCGATGGGCGGCCGCCTCGTCCTGATCGGCCTGGTGATCGGCGTACCGATCAGCCTCGCGTCGACACGCCTGCTACGGAGTCAGCTGTTCGGCGTACAGCCGGCGGATCCGCTCTCGTATGTGGTCGTATCGCTGCTGCTCGGCATGGTCGCCCTGGCCGCCTGCTATGTCCCCGCCCGCCGCGCCGCCGCCGTCGATCCGATGCAGGCGCTCAGGCAGGAGTGAGGCTTTGAAGCTTCCAGCTTCCAGCTGCCAGCTTCCAGCTGCCAGCGTTGGCTCGTGGGGCGTGATCGAGCAGGCGTCAGATGTGGTGATTGCAAGGCGGCTGTCGCCGCTCCAATCGGCTCAGCGTCGCAAGAACCATCCACCTGGTAGCTGGAAGCTGAAAGCTGGAAGCTCTCACCGAATCGCGGCGTCCGGCATCTCGAACCGCAGCTCGGGATTGATCGGCATCTTGTCCGGCAGCCCCCCGGTGTCCCGCTGAATCTTGAGCAGCTCCGCCTGCATCGAGGCCAGCGTCTCCTTCGCTTCGGGCGCATCGATCAGGTTGTTCTTCTCGAGCGGATCGAGCTTGACGTGGTACAGCTCCGCCTTTTCGGTGTCGGGCTGCCCCTCACCGTTCGGGTAGTGCATGTAGCTCCACTCCTCGGTGCGGACGCCGCGCACGTTCGGGGTGTACGGGAACTCCTTCTCGAAGTTGTATTCGTACATCCACGACTGCCGCCACGGCGTCTCGCGTCCCTCGGTCAGCGGCCGGAACGACGCGCCGTGCACGTTGGCGATCGGCGCCGCACCGGCGAAGTCGAGCACGCTCGGCGCGACATCGAGGTTCAGGACCATGCGGTCGACGACGCGCGGCGTCTTGATTGCGTCGGGATAGCGGACCAGCAGCGGGATCCGGATGCTCTCCTCCCACATCGTGCGCTTGTCGATCGAGGCGTGCTCGCCGAGCAGGAAGCCGTTGTCGCCGGCGAACAGGAAGATCGTGTTGTCGAGCTCTCCCATCGCGCGCAACGCTTCGTAGATCTGGCCGACGCTGTCGTCCACCGACAGGATCGTTTCGTGATAGGTGCGGATGAAGGTGTCGAAGTCCTTTGCGCCGTAGAGCGGGCCGTCGATGCCGTGCCAGGTCTTGATCCGCCGCGTCACCCAGTCCGGCGTGCCGGGTCCGGGCGCAGCCGTCTCCGGCTTGTGAATCGCGATGTTGTCGTACGCGTGCTCGTAGCGCGGCTCCGGGATCCAGAGGCCGTGCGGCGCCTTGTGCCCAACGCTGAGCGAGAAGGGCCGTTTTGCGGTCTTCAGCCAGTCCAGCGCCAGGTTGGTGACGACGTGGGCGTAGTAGCCCTTGATCACCTGGCGGTTGCCGTCGACGTTGAACGGGGTGTCGTAGTACTGCCCCTGACCCTTGTGGCTGGCCCAGTAGTCGAAGCCGGGACGCTTCTCGTCGTTCCCTTCGCCCATGTGCCACTTGCCGATGTACGCGGTGTTGTAGCCGCTGTCGTGCAGGCGCTGCGGATAGCTGGGCACGCTGGCCGGGAACTCGGTGAAGTTGTTGATCACCTGATGGCTGTGGGCGTACAGCCCGCTCAGGAAGCTGGCCCGGCTCGGCGAGCACAGCGAGCTGGTGCAGAACGCGTTCCTGAAGCGCACGCCCTCGTTGGCGAGGCGGTCGATGTTCGGGGTCTTGAGAAACGGGTGCCCCGCGACTCCCATGGCGTCCCACCGGAGATCGTCGGACAGCACGAACACGACATTCGGGCGCCGGCTCCGGCCGCACGCCGCGAATGGGGCGGCCACGGCGGCCGCGGCCGAGGCCTGGAGGAACTGACGGCGATTTACTGAGGGCATGCGGATCCCGTGTGGGTGGAAAGGACGCCGGACGGACGCCGCGATTCCCTGGCTCCGTCGTGCGGGGTGCGTGAAAGGCGTCGAGTGCGCCGCGGCATCGTTCGCATTATGCGCGAGAGCCGCCGCGGTTCGTCGCGCTTACTCGGCGCGCAGCGCGGCCACCGGATCCAGGCGGGACGCCCTTCGGGCAGGGAGGTAGGCGGCGAGCGTCGCGATCGCCAGCAGCACGGCGATGGCGGCAAGATAGGCGGGCAGATCGAGCGAGCTGACGCCAAACAGCACGCCCTTGAGCGCGCGGGCAGACACGAGCGCCAGCGGCACGCCGGCGGCCAGGCCGGACAGCACGAGGGTCAGCGCCTCACGCATGATCAGCCACCGGACCGCCGACCGGTCCGCGCCGAGGGCCATGCGGACGCCGAGCTCCGAGGTGCGCCGCGTCACCGCGTAGGACACGGTCCCATACAAACCAAGACACGCCAGCCCAAGCGCGACGAGTCCGAACACCACGATCAGGACCGTCAGCATCCGCTCCGGTCCCACCGTTCGGGCAACCCGGGAGTCCAGCGTCTCGACGATGCCGATGGTGAGGCGCGGTTCGGCCTCGCGAATGGCCGCCTGCACGCTGGGTGCGACCGCCGCGGCATCGCCGGAGGTGCGCACTTCCAGGCTCTCGAGGTACCAATCGGCCTGGCGGGCCGGACGGTAGACCATGTTCAGGGACTCGGTCCTGAGATCGTTGTAGCGCGCGTCGGCGGCGACCCCGACGACCTCGAACGCCTCGTCGCCGAACGTGCTGTCGTAGCTCCAGCGGCGTCCTATCGGGTCGCCCTTGAAGTAGCGCCGCGCGACAGTTTCGTTGATGACGCTGACCCGGCGCCCGGTGATGACATCGGCATCGGTGAAGCCGCGGCCTCTGACGATCCTCAAACCGACCGTCTCGAAGTAGCGGGGGGTGACGACCTCCTCCTGCGTCGTCAGGCGCTCGTCCGGCGTGTGCGTGTAGCCTTCGACTTCGAAGCCGCTGGTCGTGCGCGAGCCGCTGAACGGGCCGTTGCCTGACATCGCCACCGACACCACGCCCGGCAGCGCACCGACCCGTTCGAGTAGCCGCTGGTGCAGAGCATCCCGGTCGGTCAGTGCATATCCCGATGCCTCGGGGTTCAGCCGGACGGCGAGCACCTGCCCGCGATTGAACCCGACATCGGTCGCGAGCAGCTGTTGCAGGCTGCGGCCGAAGAGGCCGGCGGCGATCAGCAGCAGCAGCGACAGGGCCATCTGCCCCGCGATCAGCACCCGCGAGGTCGTCGAGCTGGTGCCGCCGACGACCGACTTGGCCTGGGACTTCATCGCTTCCGCGAGGCTGACGCGCGTCGCCCGGAGCGCCGGCATGAGCCCGAACAGCAGGCCGGTCACCACCGAAATGCCGAGCGTGAACAGCAGGACGCGCCAGTCGGGCCGGACATCGACGGTCATCGCGCTTCCGCCGCCGTCGCTGTAGCGGACCAGCGCGTCGCTGCCCCAGATCGCGACGAGCAGTCCGCCCGCGCCGCCGAGCAGCGCGAGCAGCAGGCTCTCGGTCAGGAGCTGCCGCACCAGGCGGCCGCGTCCCGCCCCGATCGACAGGCGCACGGCCATCTCCCGGTTGCGGTGCGTTGCGCGCGCGAGCAGCAGGCTGGCAAGGTTGCCGCACGCGACAGTCAGCACGACGGCGACCATCGCGAGCAGGATGAACAACGGCGCAGCCACGCGCTCGCGCATGCCGGAGAAGCCACGACTGCCGGGCCGCAACGTCACGTGCGTGGCCATCAGTCGTGACCGGAACTCCGCATCGTCTGTGAATCCGGACATTTGCGAGTAGTTTCGCTGCAGCGCGGCGTTGACGACGTCGCCGAGGCCGCCGGCCTGGCCGTCCGGCACCCGCAGCATGACGGCGAGCCATGACAGTTCGCGCTGCGCCGGCCAGGGCTTGTGCGTGTCGCCATTCGAGTTGCTGACGTTGCCGGAGTAGCGCAGCGCCGGCTGCATGGTGACGGGCGCCCACAAATCAGGCGGACGGGACTCGAGCGCCGCGCCGAAGAACGGCGGCATGGTCACCCCGACGATCGTCAGCGCTGTGTCGTTGACGATCAGATCGCTGCCGAGCGCCGCGGGATTCCGGTTGAAGCGCCGGAGCCAGTAGCTGTCGCTGATGACCGCGACCGGCCGGGCCACCGCGTTGTCCCGCGCGTCGAGCAGCCGCCCGATCTGCGCGCGCTGGCGCAGCGTGGCGAAGCAGCCCGACGAGAACAGCTGGACCCGTACCGAATCCGCCGCCGCGCCGGCGGACGGCGACGACACTTTCATGCCGGTCACGCTGCTCTGCGCGCAGACCTCGGCGCGGCCGTGCAGGCTGTCCTCGAGATCCTGCACCAGCGGATACGAGAAGCGCTGGCTGGCCGAGTCGCCGCGCGACGACTGCAGGACGACCAGTTCGCCCGGCTTCTCGACCGGCAGCGAGCGCAGGACGACCACGTTGATCACTGAGAAGATGGCGCTGTTGGCGCCGATCCCCAGGGCCAGCGACAGTACCGCCACCAGCGTGAACACAGGACTTCTTGACAGGAGGCGGACGCCGAACCGGATGTCCTGGAGCAGGTGTTCGAGCGGGCGGAGTGTGCGCATGTCCCGGCAGGCCTCCTTGACCTGATTCATCCCGCCGAACCGGCGCCGCGCCTGCAGCTGGGCCTGCTCCGGTGAGCCGCCGCACGCTGCTTCCGCGCGCGCCATCTGTTCGAAATGGAACTGGAGCTCGTCGTCCAGCTCCTGCTCGACCGTCCGTCGCCGAACGAACGACCGCACCGCCTGTGCGACGCGCTGAAGGACGCGCGCCATCATCTACACCGCGTCGAGGAGCGACGTGACCGCGCCGGACAGCCGGCGCCACTGCTCGGTCTCTTTCTCGAGCTGCTTCCGGCCGGCGCGGGTGAGCGAGTAGTACTTCGCGCGCCGCCCGGCCTCGGTGTCGGCCCACTTGGCGCCGATCCAGCCCTGATACTCGAGGCGATGCAGCGCCGGATAAAGCGAACCGGGCTGCACCTGCAGCACGTCGCCGGAAATCTGCTGGATGCGGAGGACGATGCCCCAGCCGTGCATCGGCTCGAGCGCCAGGGTCTTGAGGATGAGCAGGTCCAGCGTGCCCTGCAGCAGGTCGGTCGCTTTGGCCATGAAGTCGGTCCCTACATCCGGACAATCGAGAGTAAAGCAAAGCCTTCTCTCGATTGTCAAGAGAAGCCGGCGCGGCGAATGACCGATACACTCAGGGAATGGGGATTTCCGATTGGGTCACGCGGGCACGGAGCGGCTGGCCGTACGACGGACGGGTCCGGCCGCCCTTCGCTGTCGAGCCCGGACCCGGACAGGAGTCGGTCTGGGACTACCCGCGTCCACCCCGCCTGGCAGCTGAACCGCGTGAGGTGATCGTGCGCGTGGGAACGGTGATCGTCGGCCGTTCCGTCAACTGCCTGCGCGTGCTCGAGACGGCCAGCCCGCCGACGATCTACCTGCCGCCGGGGGACGTCGACCGTGCGCACCTCGAGCCGTCGGCCGGCGCCTCGATGTGCGAATGGAAGGGCGAAGCACGCTATTGGACGGTAGTCGCCAACGGGCAGCGGCTGTCGCGCGTCGGGTGGTCATACCCGCACCCGTTCGCTGAGTTCGAGCCATTGGCCGACTTCATCGCGTTCTATCCCGGCCGCCTGGAGTGTCTGGTCGACGGCGCACGCGCCCTCCCGCAGCCGGGCGGTTTCTATGGCGGCTGGATCACGCCGGAGATCGTCGGACCCTTCAAGGGAGAGCCGGGCACGGAGGGGTGGTAGGGAGCTATCGATAGACAGCTCTCAGCTACGCGCCATCAGCCGTCAGCCGCGTCACGCGGCTAGTCCCCTGGAACCGTGATTTCTAGGACAACTCCCGGGCGGGGCATCCCGCCGGGCGGCGTTGCTCGTCGCTCACATATGCCCAATATGCTCACTCCTCTCGCCTTGCCCGCCGGGCGCCGCGCTCCGGGACTTGTCCCAGCTATCACGGTTCCAGGGGACTAGCGCTTACCGAGCGCGACGAACCTCCTGAACCAGCTGGTAGCTGGTAGCTGGTCGCTGTCACCCGAGCCGTGATGGCCGTCGGCTATGCTAGTCCCCTGGAACCGTGATTTCTAGGACAACTCCCGGGCGGGGCATCCCGCCGGGCGGCGTTGCTCGTCGCTCACATATGCCCAATATGCTCACTCCTCTCGCCTTGCCCGCCGGGCGCCGCGCTCCGGGACTTGTCCCAGGTATCACGGTTCCAGGGGACTAGTCGCCGTGCCGAGCCAATCGCGTCGCCTCGCTGCCGTCCAGCTCCCGGTCATTCCCATCGTCGCGCGCTGGATCGCGGAGACCCCGGGCACGATTTCGCTCGGGCAGGGCGTCGTGTCGTACGGTCCGCCACCCGAAGCGGTTGCCGCGTCGCAGCGTTTCGGCACCTCGCTGAACGATCACCGCTACGGCCCGGTGGAGGGGTTGCCGGCGCTCGTCGCGGCGCTCGAAGCCAAGCTGGCGGCTGAAAACGGCATCACCGTGCGGCCGCGCAGTCGCGTGCTGGTGACTGCCGGCGGCAATCAGGCGTTCCTCAATGCAGTCCTGGCGATCACGGATCCCGAGGACGAGATCATCCTGCCGGGTCCGTACTACTTCAACCACGAGATGGCCATCGTGATGGCGGGGGCAAACGCCGTCGGGGTCCCGACCGACAGCAACTATCAGCTGGACATCGCGGCGATCGAGCGGGCGATCACGCCGCGCACGCGCGCCGTGGTGACGGTATCGCCGAACAATCCGACCGGCGCCGTCTACCCGGCGGACGCCCTCTCGGCGGTCAACCGGCTGTGCCGGGCGCGCGGCATCTTCCACCTGCACGACGAGGCGTACCAGTACTTCACCTACGGGACGGCGACGGCATTCTCGCCCGGGTCGATCGACGGGTCAGAGGACCACACGATCTCGCTGTATTCGCTGTCCAAGGCCTACGGGATGGCGAGCTGGCGGATCGGCTACATGGTGATTCCGGCGTCGTTGCACGAAGCGGTGAACAAGGTCCAGGACACGCTGCTGATCTGCCCGCCGGCGGTGTCCCAGCATGCCGCGCTCGCGGCGCTGGAAGTCGGCCGGGCGCACGCCGCGGCGCACTTGTCGTCGCTCGACGCCACCCGGCGGTTGATCTTCGACAGGTTGAGTGCCGCCGACGTGCCGTGCGACGTGCCAGCCGCGGACGGGGCCTTCTACTATCTGGTTCGGGCGCATACGAAGATCGACTCGATGGCGCTCGCGGAGCGGCTGATTCGCGAACACCGGGTCGCGGCGATCCCCGGGTCCGCGTTCGCCGACGCCGCTCCCTGCTCGATCCGGATCTCGTACGGCGCGCTGGACGCGCAGACGGTCGCGGAAGGGATCGGGCGACTGGTCGCGGGCCTGCGCGCGCTCGCCTCGTAGCAGCGGCGGTCCCAACGCCATTTCGTGCCCTGATCCGACCTGTCCAGCAATCGGACGGCATCTCAGGCCATACTTCAATGAGCGCCCCGTATGAGCCTTCGCCTCCGTCTGATCGTCGCCTTCTTTTTCCTCTCGGTCGTCCCGCTGGGGGCGGTGACGTTCTACACGTACTTCAGCAACGCGGCGGCGCTCCGCGAGGCTGCCGGGCACGAGGCGCAGTCGCTCGCCGGCGATCTGTCACAGCGGATGCAACTCGTGACGACCCAGATCAGCGATCGCGTCGAGCACCTGATGGACGTGCAGCGCGAAGCGCAGGCCCAGGCCGCCCAGCCGGCGCGCACGGCCGCCGTGGCACCGCCGGCGCCGGCGGCGCCCACCGCCGCGGGCGGCCCCGCCAAGCCGGTACCTCCCACACCTGCCGAAACGACGCACGAGGACTCGGTCGCCGCCGCCCTGGGCGAGGTGGCCATGCTGCTGAACAACATCGAGGTGCGCGGCCTTCGGCAGGGCGGTCCGCCGCCGGGAGCGCCGCAGGGACCTGGCGACGGCCGTGGCGCCGGCGGCGGCCGCGGTTTCCGTGGTGGACGCCGCGGGGACATCGTCGTGGGTGCGCCCTTGCCGGCCCCCTCGGTCGGTGCACCCGGCGCCGCGCCCGCGCCGGCTCCTGCGCCCGTGACAGCCCCGGCGGTGGCGCCCGTCCCTCCTCTCGCACCGCTGCCGCCGCAGGCGGCCGGAGCGGACCCGGCGCCGACCGCCGGCTCTCCTGACGGCCGGTTCGATCGCGGCCGTGGGCGGGGCCGGCCGGATTTCGCGCGCGGCGGCCAGCCGCCCGACGCCGGGGTGGAAGGCGTCCGTCCCGACTTCGGCGCCGGACGCGGAACCGGCAACCCGAACCCGAACCCGCTCCCGCCCGGAGCGCCGCCGCCGCCCCCCGCGCCCGGCGCCGCGGAGCCCGACAAGGATCGCATCCAGTTCGACATGATGCCGATCCGGCGCGAGATGATTCAGCAGCTGGTCGGTTCGAACGAGGAGTGGCAGAAGCTCTCGCAGGAGGACCGTCAGAAGGTAATCGGCGAGGTCAACCAGCGGATGCTCGGCATCGTCCAGGGCATCCAGATGGGGGCCGCGGAGCTGCAGAAGAAGGTCTCCGAGGCGCAGAAGGCGGCTGACGAGAAGGCCAGCATGGCGGCAGCCGCCAAGCAGGCAGCGGCCGTTCACAGCCGCGCGGTGGCAGCGGCGGCGCCGGCCGCGCGCGCGGCGACCGAGGCCAGTGCCCCCTCAGGCAAGGATGCAGCCGCGACATCCGGGCCGACCCGGCGCCGCACCGCGTTCACCGGCAGCCGCCTCGATGTCATGGTCGAGCGCAATGGCAAGGTCGTGCGTGAGGCGAACGCCGAGGTCAACCTTCCCAACCTGCTCGCCACGGTGTTCACCACCACGCGTCGCGAGCGCGGCGAAGTGCCGTTCGCGTTCTCCAAGGACGGACGCCTCTTCACGCCGACCGGCGAGGACCGCCAGAAGATCGAATCGCTCGGCGGCGGCATCGTCAAGGCGGATCTGCCCCCGGGAACGACGGTCCTGCCCGATTGGATCGTCGTGACCACGGAGGACCCCAGCGGCTCCGGGCTCAAGTTCGGCATCGCGCGCCCGGTGGGGGAGTCGCTGAATGAATTGCGGCGGGCCGGCGTCCGCAATGCCGGGCTCGGTCTCGCGTGCATCGGCCTGGCACTGATCGGCATCGTGCCGTTGTCCGGCCGCTTGACCCGCAACCTCTCGACGCTCAACGACGGCGTGCACCGCATCGCCGAAGGCGACTACAGCGCCCGGGTGGAGGTCGGCTCGAACGACGAGATCGGCAAGCTGGCGCGGGCCTTCAACCAGATGGCCGAGGACGTCGAACGCCATCAGCACGCGATGGTCGAGCAGGAGCGCATCCGCCGCGAGCTGGAGCTCGGTCGCCAGATTCAGCACGACATGCTGCCGCAGGGTCCGCTGCGCATGGGTGCGATGGAGATCCAGGGCGTGTCCGTTCCCGCCCGCGAGGTCGGCGGCGATTTTTTCAACTACTTCGCGCTCAGCGATGGCGACCTGGCGATGCTGGTCGGCGACGTGTCGGGCAAGGGAGTGGGCGCGGCGCTGTTGATGGCCAACATCCAGGCGTCGCTGCGGACGCGCCTGGCGCTCGGCCAGGATCTCGCCTCGATCGCCCGCGAGATCGACGTCGACATCGAGCGCAACACGCCGGGTCCGGTCTACGCGACGCTGTTCGTCGGGATGTTGAATCCGGTGACGCGGCTGCTGCGGTTCGTCAACGCCGGCCACAATCCCCAATACGTGCTCCGCGCCGACGGCCGTCTCGAGCAGATGTCGTCGTCGGGCCTGCCGGTCGGCCTCCTGGCCGGCCGCGGCTATCACGAGGACCGGGTGCAGCTCGCCGCCGGCGACCTCCTGTTCTTCTACACCGACGGCTGTGTCGAAGCGGAGAGTGAGACAGGCGAGATGTTCGGCACCGAGCGCCTCGAAGCGCTCCTGCGCGCCTCGGCCGGCGCCGACGACCTGCTGGTGCGCGTCGAGAAGGACGTCAAGGCGTTCCGCGGCACCGCCGAGCCGTTCGACGACGCGACGATGATGGTGGTCAGGGTCGGATAGGTCCCGCGCCGCGCGGAGTCGCCCCGCCGTGCGCGTCAGTGCTCCTCGGTGTTCTCGATGCGGCGATGATCCTGGACGGTCTCCGGCGGGATCGTGTTGCGCAGCCAGATCCGTTCGACCGCCGGATAGAGCGCGACGATCGGCAGGAACACCAGCGCGCCAATCACGCCCGCCAGCGCCCCGCCGATCGCGAGCGCCAGGATCACCGCCAGGTCTGACAGCCGAAGCTCGCGGCCGTAGACCTTCGGCGTGATGTAGTAGTTCTCGACGATGTTGTAGGCGCCATGGTAGAGCGCCACGCCGACGCCCACCCAGGTCGACACGGTGAGACCGAGCAGGACCGCCGGGATCGTCGACATGAAGATGCCGATCACCGGCAGCAGGTCGAAGATCGCGGTGATGAGCCCGAGTAACATGGCGGCTGGCACGTGCAGCAGCCGCATGGCGACATACGCGCAGATCCCGGCCAGGGCCGAGGTCAGCATGTTGCCGCGGACGTAGGCCAGAATTGCGGTGCGTGCCTCCATGGCCGTCTGACGGACCCTGGGCCGGTGCGCCGCCGGCGCAAACGCGACGAGCCATTCGTAGGTACGGCGTCCGTCGAGCAGCAGATACACCGTCAGCACGAGCGCGACGCCGAGCGACAGCACGCCATTGACCAGCGACTGGCCCAGCGAGAGGAGGTAGGTGCCGAGCTTCTGGCCGCCCTCGACACCGCTCGGCAGCAGTTCCATCACCCGGGGCGGCATCCGCTCCACGATCGCGTGCCGCACGTCGTCGACGCGCCCGCCAAGGAGCGACGCCTGTTCGTTGAGCGCGGCGCTGGCGAGATACACGAACACCGCACCCGCGACCACGATCGCCAGAACCAGGACCGGGGCGGCAAAGCGGCGCCGCACATGATGTGCGTCGAGCCACGTGATCACCGGATCGAGGCCGACCGCCAGGAACGAAGCGACCACCAGCAACAGGACCCATTCCCAGAGGTGCAGCCACAGCCAGACGCCGGCTAGCACGGCGAGAATGCGAACGATCGTTCTGCCCGAGATGTCGATCGGGAGCGGTTCGGTCATGACGTTGGCCTCGTGCGAAGCAATCCGTCAGCCAACGGGTGGCCTCACCAGCCGGACCTGAGCCCGAGCCACAAGCCCAGGCCGAGTGCCACGCCGACACCGATCAGCGCCGCGATCGAATCTGTGAAGTAGGGATAGACCAGGAAGATCAGGCCGGCGACGAGCTGTGGCCAGCGGCCCTCCTTCTTGCCGTAGGCCAGGAGCACGAACCCCACTCCACTGGGGACGAGCGACAGAAAGAGCCACGTGGGGTCCATCAGAACTCAGGCGCGGTGAGATACGGTGCGTTTCGCCGTCGCCGTCGCCTGCTCGCGCCACGGGCCCGGACGAACGGTGCGGCCGCGACCACGGCCGCACCGATTCTCAGAGGCGCAGGCTACGGGAGCTCGCGCACCCAGATGTTGCGGAAGCTGATCGGCGGGCTGGGATCACCGTGCGCCTGCAGCTTGATGGGCGCCGTGTCGTACTTCCTGTAGACCGGCTTGCCGATGTAGAGCGTTTCCCCCTTCAGCTCGAAGTTGTTCTGCACCAGCACGCCGTTGTGGAAGGCGGTGACCCGGGCCGGCGTCTTGACGGTGCCATCGGCGTTGAAGGTCGGCGCCGTCCAGATCACGTCGTAGACCTGCCATTCGCCTGGCTTGCGGCTGGCGTTGACGAGCGGGATGCTCTGCTTGTAAATGCTCGCCGCCTGGCCGTTGACGTAGGTCTTGTTCTCGTACGAGTCGAGGATCTGCAGCTCGTATCCGCCGTCGCCCGGCGCGGTGGAGGCGAGGAACACGCCGCTGTTGCCGCGCGCCTGGCCGGTGCCGGTGACGCCCTCGGGCACGCGCCACTCCACGTGCAGCTGGTAGTTCTTGAAGCTGCGTTTGGTCTCGATATTCCCGGCGGCCTTGTTGACCGTCAGGATCCCGTTCGCGACCGTCCATGCGGCCGGGGACTTGTCCTTGGTCGAGATCCACTGATCCAGGTTGGCGCCGTCGAAGAGCACGATCGCATCCGACGGCGGAGCACCGACCATCGGGCCCGGCGTGACCACCTTCGGGACGGGTTCGTACACTTCCGTGTCTTCCGGCTTCCCCTGCGGGGTGGCGGGGGCCGCCGCGGGTGCCGCCGGCGTTTGCGCCTGGGCCGCCAGGCGCAGCTCGGACAGCGCGGGTGTCACGGCAAGGGTCAGGCCGCCCAGCAGCGGCGCGGCGAGGAGGGCTACGGTACGGAAGTGATGTCGCATGGATGATCTCGATGACGCTCAGTGACTCGGGTTGATGGCAACGGACGGTGATGGCAGGTGATTCATACGTCGCAGAGCACGACCGCCTCGCGGAGCGAGGTGAGCGGGTCGCGGGTCGGGACGAACTCGTGGGCCAGATACCCCTCGAACTTCAGGTCGGCGATCGCCGTCGCGACCGCGTTCCACGTGACCTCCTGCGTCCCATCGAGCTCGTGCCGGCCGGGCACGCCGCCAGTGTGGAAATGCGCGAAGTACTCATGGTTGTCCCTGATCGTCCTGATCAGATCCCCTTCCATGATCTGCATGTGGTAGATGTCGTACAGCAGCTTCACACGCGGCGAGCCGACGGCCTTGACGATGTCGACGCCGAACTTCGAGCGGTCGCCCTGGTAATCCTTGTGATCGACCTTGCTGTTGAGGAGCTCGACGCAGATCGTGACGCCGTTCGCCTCGGCGATGCCTTTGACGCGGTTCAACCCCTCGATGCAATTCGCGGTGGCCTCTTCGTCGGTCATCCCTTTCCGGTTGCCGAAAAAGGTGATCACGTTCGGCACCTGCAGCGACTTGGCCTTCGGGATCGACTTCTCGAAGTTGCGGACGATCGCGTCATGATTGGCCTTGACGTTCAAGCCGTCCCGGATCGTCCCGCCGCCGGCGTTGCCCATCGAGCACACCAGGCCGAAATCGCGCACCACGGACCAATCCGGCTCGTCGAGCAGGTCGATCGCGGTCAGCCCCATCCCGGCGACCGCCTGGCAGAACTCCGGCATCGGGATTTTGGCGTAACACCAGCGTGACACCGACTGTTTGAGCCGGCCTTTGGTGACCGCCCGCCCCGCGGGCTGGGCCGCCGTGGCGCCGTTGGGCATGCCGGCGAGGAAGGCCGCCGTGCCGGCCGTCAACGCCTCCCGTCGGGTGATTGGGTCCATCGCACCTCCGCGCAGAGTGTAGGCCGAGCGGGGCTGCTGTCAAGAGGGGGCACTGTCGCCGTTATCCGCGGTGCCTTCGGCGCGGGTGCGTCCCGCGTGCATCAGCAGCCGTTTGACGGATCTCACCACTCCCGTTTGCATCCTTGTCGCGCTGTCCCGTACACTGTGACTCGAGAGTATAGGGTTGCTGCACCTCGTGAGGTCCGATCGTTGGCGCCGGCTCCACTTCATCGGCTGCGCCGCGTACCTCCTTCTCTCGATCCTCGCCGAGTTCGTCCACGTCCACCCGCTGGTGGGCCGCCGCCTCACGGCGGTGGAATACGGCGGGCAGGCCGTGGCCGGGCCGGGCGCTGGCGCTCACCACGTTCCTCAGACGTCGTGCGCCATCTGCCAGTGGCAGCGTGCTGCGCCAGGCGCAGACACTCCGGTCGCCGTCACCGCGACCGTGGCGCCGTCCACGGCCATCCTCCCGGTCGTCGCCGCCTTCCC
Source organism: uncultured Acidobacteriota bacterium (assembly GCA_963816725.1). Classification (GTDB taxonomy): domain Bacteria; phylum Acidobacteriota; class Vicinamibacteria; order Vicinamibacterales; family 2-12-FULL-66-21; genus CAVSUB01. The sequence continues at coordinate 471,526 of CAWFMC010000008.1, forward strand.
GAAGAGCCCGATCCCGCATCCAGCCGCATTCCGCGGACCACCGTCGCCTTCGTTTTCCTGATCCGTTCACTCGGGGCAGAGTCGTCAGCCGCATGCCGTGCGCCTGACCTCTGAGCACTCGTCCATGGTCCGGGCTGCACCGCAGCACCGCGACGCCATGGCCGATCCCCGTCGGCTGATCTGGCGAGGCAAGGGGCAGTGCAATGGTTCGGCGCAGAGCATCGGCGTGGACGTGGCTGTGGCCACTGATCGGCCGCGGCATCGCAGCGGTGGTGGCGACGACGTCGCTGGCGGCGGAGGTCGCGGGGCAGGGGCTGCCGCCGCCCGTCAACCGTGTCTCGATGGAGGACGCGGTTCGGCTGACGATTGATCGCAACCAGACGTTGCGGGGGCAGCGTTTGACGATCGACGCGGCAATCGCGGATCAGACGACGGCGGCGCTCAAGCCCAATCCGAACCTCGCGTTCGGCGTCGACGGCTTTACCCCGTTCTCGCCGCGACAGGTGACCTGGGACTTTCTCCTCAACGAGGTCAGCTACAGCACCTCGTTGAGCTACACCTTCGAACGCGGCGGCAAGCGGGCCAAGCGCACGACGGTGGCTGAGGACACGACCGACGTCACCCGCAAGAACGTGCTGGATCTCGAGCGGCAGCTGCGCTTCCAGGCGGAGCAGGCGTTCGTTTCGGCGCTGCTTGCGAAGTCAGCCCTGGATCTCGCGCAGCAGGATCTCAAGAGTTTCTCCGACGTGGTCGAGATCAATCGCCAGCGGGTCGCCGCCGGCGATTTGGCGCAGGGAGACTTCTATCGCATTTCCCTGCAGAAGCTGCAATTCGAGCAGGATGTCTCGGCCGCGCAGCTCAATCTGATTCAGGCCAAGGCCGCCCTGCGACAGCTCATGGGCTTCGAGAGCCTCGCCGAGGACTTCGAGGTCGACGGCGCCCTGGCCTTCGTGCCCGCGGTCGTGGACCTCGAGGATCTCAAGCGGCAAGCCCTGGAGAGCCGCCCCGACGTCCAGGCGGCCAGCGCCGGCGTGACGCTGGCGCGTGACACGGTCGCGCTGGAGTTCGGCAACCGCGCCCAGGATCTCGACGGCAACCTGTCGTATTCGCACTCGGGCCCGGGCAATACGGTCGGCTTCGGCGCGGCCATCAATCTGCCCGTTCACGACCGCAATCAGGGCAACATCGCGCACAGCCAGATCGCGGTTCGCCAGGCGGTCGAGGCCGAGGCCGCGGTTCGGTTTGCTGCGGTCACCGATGTCGTGAACGCCTACGCCGCGCTCGCGACCAACCAGAAGATCGTCAATCTCTACGAGTCCGGCTATCTCGATCAGGCGCGGCAGTCGCTCGAGATCACGACCTACGTCTATCAGCACGGCGCCGGGACCCTCCTCGATCTCCTCGATGCCGAGCGTACCTATCGCAGCACCGAGCTGGCGTACCGCGATGCGCTCGCCGCCGCCATGACCAGTCTGAAGCAGATCAACTTCGCGGTAGGGAAGCAGGTGATTCCATGAGAGCGGCGCCCCTCGTCCTCGCGCTGGCCCTGACGCTGGCGGGCTGCGGTGGCAAACCGCCCCAGCCCGCGGGCGGCACACCGGCTCCCGCCCCGCCGGGCGGTGCGCCCGCCGGTTACTTCACCGTGCCGGAGGCGCAGCGGTCTCACGTGCAGCTCGTGCCGGTCGCGAAGGCGACCTGGTCGACGGTGCTCCACACGACGGGCACGGTGGACTGGGACAACGACCGGACCACCCAGGCCATCACCCAGGTCAGCGGCCCGATCTCCCGCATCCTCGTGGATACCGGCGCCCGCGTGAAGAAGGGGGACGTCCTGCTGTACGTCAGCAGCCCCGACGTGAGCAATGCCATTTCGGCCTATCGCAAGGCCAGGAACCGCGTCGAGCTCGCGCAGCACAACCTCGATCGGAACAAGGACCTGCTCGAGCACAAGGCGATCTCGCAGCGCGATTTCGAGTCGGCTCAGGCCGACTACAACGACGCCTCCACCGACGAACAGGCTTCGCTGGAAGCGCTGCGGATCTTCGGGGTCACCGCGACGGACCTCACCGAGGCCGAGCGCCAGAACGTCGGCATCCGCCCCGAGCTGGCGATGCGCGCGCCGATCAGCGGGACGATCGTCCAGAAGATGGTGCTGCCCGGGCAGCTCATTCAGGCCGGCACCACCGCGGCGTTCGTCATCAGCGACGTTTCGACGCTGTGGGTCCAGGGACACATCTACGAGAAGGACCTGCCGTTCGTGCATACGGGTGACAAGGTCGAGATGCGCAACGCCTCGTTCCCGGTGGTGTTCCACGGGACGGTCTCGTACATCGGCGACATGATCGATCCCGCCACGCGCACGACGCCGGTGCGGATCGTCACCCCGAACAGCGACAACCTGCTCAAGAAGGATCTGTTCCTGGACGTGACCATCCAGGACAAGTCACAACGCGACGTCCTGGTCGTGCCGACGACGTCGGTGCTCTACGACGATCAGAACTTCCCGTTCGTCTATCTGCAGGTTCCGTCGGGAGGCTTCGCGCAACGCAAGGTCACGCTGGGGGCGCAGCAGCAGGACCAGGTCGAGATCACCGAGGGCCTTCGCGAGGGTGATCACGTGGTCGCGCAGGGCAGCATCTTCCTGCAGTTCGCCAACAGCTCGCAGGGATAGGCCGGCCATGATCAACCGCATTGTCGCCGCCGCCCTGTCGCAGCGCTTCGTCGTCCTGATCGCGATGGCGGGCCTGGCCGTCTGGGGCGTGATCTCGTTCCAGCGTCTGCCGATCGACGCCTACCCCGACCTGGCGCCGCCGCGCGTCCAGATCGTCACGCAGTGGCCCGGCCACGCCGCCGAGGAAGTCGAGCGCCAAATCACCATCCCGCTCGAGACCGAGATGAACGGCATCCCGAAGCTGGACGCGCTGCGCTCGATCTCGCTCTACGGCCTGTCGTCGCTGACGATGAACTTCGAGTTCGACACCGATCCGTACTTCGCGCGCGCCCAGGCGTTCCAGCGCATCTCCGACGCCGAAGTGCCGGACGGCGTGACACCGTCGATGTCGCCGCTCTTCAGCCCGAGCGGTCTGATCTACCGGTACGTGCTCCAGAGCCCCGATCGATCCGCCGAGGACCTCAAGATCCTCGAGGAGTGGGTGCTCGAACGGAAGTACCGGGCCATCCAGGGAGTCGCAGACGATTCCGGGCTGGGCGGACCGACAATGGAGTACCAGGTCCAGCTCGATCCCAACAAGCTGGCCTCGTACGGCGTGAACGTCTCGCAGGTCTCCGGTCAGCTCGCCGCGAACAACGCCAATGCCGGCGGCGGCTTTTATTCGCAGGGCGGCCAGTTCTTCTATGTGCGCGGGCTCGGCCAGGTCCGCAACCTCGATGACATCGGCAACATCGTCATCTCCACGCACGGCGGCATTCCGGTGTACGTGAAGGACGTGGCGAAGGTTGCCATGGGGCACGCGCCGCGGCTGGGGCAGTTCGGGTTCATGAAGGAGAACGACGCCGTCGAGGGCGTCATCCTGATGCGCGTCGGCGAGCAGGCGCAAGTTGTATTGAAGAAGGTCGAGGCGCTGACCGAGGTCCTCAACAAGACCGAGCTGCCGCCGGATGTCAAGATCGTGCCCTTCTACGATCGCACCGGGCTGATCGAAGAGACGACCCGCACGGTGGAAACAAATCTCGTGCGCGGCATGATCCTCGTCCTGGTCGTGCTCGGCATCTTCCTCTTCAGCGTCCGCACCGCGCTGATCGTCGCCATCACGATCCCGTTCGCGCTGCTCTTCTCGTTCATCTGCCTGGACTGGGCGAACATCCCGGCCAACCTGCTGTCGATTGGCGCGATCGATTTCGGGATGATCGTCGACGGCGCAGTCGTGATGGTGGAGAACATCTTCCGCGAACTGGCCGAGCGTCACGATCAGCCGTACAGCCTGACCGAAGTGATCCGCAACGCCGCGCATGACGTCGAGCGGCCGATCTTCTACGCGATTGCCGTAATCATCGCGGCGTACCTGCCCATCTACGTACTGACCGGACCCTCCGGCCGCCTGTTCCGTCCGATGGCCGACACGATGTCCTTCGCGCTGCTCGGGTCGCTCCTCTGCTCGCTGACGCTGCTGCCGGTCCTCTGCGCCTATTTCCTGCGCGGCAAGATCAAGGAGCCGCAAGTGCCGTACTACGAGCGCATCCGCGGCGCGTACGGGCGGATGCTGCAGGCCAGCCTGCGTCACCGCACCGCCACGATGACCATCTGCCTGGTGATCTTCGCGGCCTCTCTCCTGCTCGCGCCGTTCATCGGCGCCGAGTTCATGCCGCACCTCGATGAAGGCTCGTTGTGGATCCGCGCGACGATGCCCTACACGATTTCGTACGAGGAGGCGTCGAAGCTGGGGCCCGAGCTTCGCACGCTGCTCCTGTCGTTCCCGCAGGTGACGACCGTGGCCAACGAGCTCGGACGGCCGGACGACGGGACGGATCCCATCGGGTTCTTCAACGACGAGTATTTCGTCGGGCTCAAGCCGTACGACGATCCGGCGTGGAGCGGCGCCATTCACACGAAGGCGGAGCTGACCGATGCCGTGCAGGCGAAGCTGGAGGCCTTCCCGGGCATCATCTTCAACTACACGCAACCGGCCGAGGACGCCGTCGACGAGGCGGAAACGGGGCTGAAGAGCTCGCTCGCCGTGAAGATCTTCGGGCCGGATCTCGACGTCCTCGAGGCGAAGGCGGAGGCGGTGCAGTCGACGATCCGCGGAGTACCGGGCATCCAGGACGTCACGCTGGTGCGGGAGCTCGGGCAGCCGAGCCTCACCATCGAGCCGGATCGCGCGGCGATTGCGCGCTACGGGCTCAATGTCGCCGACATCAACACGCTGATCGAAACGGCCGTCGGCGGCACGCCGGCCACCAAGGTGATCCAGGGCGAGCGATCGTTCGATCTCGTCGTCCGGCTGCAGGAGCCGTTCCGGCAGAACATGGAGGCGATCAAGAACCTGCTGGTCGCGACCCCCGACGGTCAGCACCTGCCGCTCAGCCAGTTTGCCGCGATCAAGGTCAGCAAGGGCGCCTCGTTCATCTACCGCGAGAGCAACTCGCGGTTCATCGGCATCCAGTTCAGCGTCGAAGGGCGGGACCTGGCGAGCGCGGTGCAGGAGGCGCAGCAGAAGGTGGCGGCGGCGGTGCCGCTGCCGATCGGCTACACCTACGACTGGGGCGGTGAGTACAAGGAGTACCTCGCCGCCCGGTCGCAGATGCTCGTCATCGTCCCGATGACGGCGGCGCTGATCCTGATGATCCTGTTCGCGCTCTACGGCAACCTCAAGTTCCCGGCCATCATCATGTTCAGCGTGGTGATCACCGTTCCGGTCGGGGGGCTGCTGGCGATGAAGCTGACCGGCACGCACTTCAGCGTGTCGTCCGGCTTCGGCTTCCTCGCCTTGATGGGGGTCGCCGTCCAGACCAGCGTGATCCTCTACTCGTTCATCAACAAGCTGCGGCTCGAAGGGCACAGCATCGAGGTCGCGACCTACGAAGCGTCGCTGCTGCGGCTGCGCCCGATCATGATGACGGCGCTGGTCGCGTGCCTCGGCCTCCTCCCGGCGGCGATGTCCACCGGCATCGGCAGCGATTCGCAAAAGCCCTTCGCGATTGTCATCGTCGGCGGGCTGATCTCGCGGCTGCTGCTGTCAATCTTCCTCGCGCCCGTGCTCTACGTCCTGGTCGCGCGCGAAGACGACGTCCTGAAAGTCTGAGGGATCGTCCATGGCGTCTCGCCGTTCGAGCTTGACCGACCGCGGCTCGCGTCGCCGCCTGCGCCGCATCCGCTTCCGCGAGAACTGGACGCGGGACATGTGGCTGCTCGTCGCGTTCGTGGTACTCACGATACTCGTGCTGTTTCCCTGGTTGGTGAAGCATCCCATCAATTGAAATCGCGGGTCCGGGAGCAAACGTTCCGGTGTTTGGGCCCGTCTAATGGCCCGATGACCTCCATCCTCGCCGACCTCCGACTGGCCCTCCGTGGTCTGCGCCGGAGCCCGCTCTTCACGATTGTCGCGGTCCTGTCGCTCGCCCTGGGCATCGGCGCCAATACCGCCATCTTCACGCTGATCGACCAGATTCTGCTGCGCAAGCTGCCCGTCCGCGCCCCGGACGAGCTCGTGATGCTGTACCAGCAGGGCAGTCACAACGGCAGCAATATGGGCACGCGGATGCATTCGTATCCGCTCTATCAGGACCTCCAGCAGAAGGCCGAGCCGCTGGCCGAAGTGCTGTGCCGGCGGCTGGTGCCGGCCTCGGTCAGTGTCGACAACCAGACCGAGCGCGTCGAGGCCGAAATGGTGTCCGGCAATTACTTCACGATGCTCGGCGTAAAACCGGCCGTCGGCCGGGTGTTCAATTCGGAAGAGGACGATCAGGTTTACCAGGGCCATCCCGTCGTCGTCCTGGGCTACGACTACTGGGTTACTCGCTTCGCGCGCGACCCGGGCGTCGTCGGCAGGACGATTCGCGTCAACAACTCGCCGATGACGATCGTCGGCGTGTCGGCCGCGGGGTTTGCCGGATTGGATCCGGCGCAAGCCCCGCAGATCCGTGTTCCGATCCAGATGAAGCCGGTCATGGTGCCGGACTGGGGGTGGCTGCACATGGACGACCGGCGGGCGCGGTGGGTGCAGGTCTTCGCCCGCCTGAAGCCGGGCTGGACGGTGGAGTCCGCCGCAGCTCCGCTCCAGGGCCTGTTCACGCAAATCCGCACCGAGGAAATGCAGCTGCCGGCGGCCAAGGACTGGTCGCAGTATGCACGCGATCAGTTCATGAAGGGCAAGTTGCGGGCCGAACCGGCGGCGATGGGGTTCTCCGGCCTGCGCAACGACTTCTCGACCGCCCTGCTGGTGCTGATGTCGATGGTCGGACTGGTGCTGCTCATCGCGTGCGCGAACGTCGCCAACCTGCTGATCGCCCGCGCCTTCATGCGCCAGCGTGAGATCGCGGTGCGACTGTCACTCGGCGCCTCGCGCGGCCGCCTGGTGCAGCAGTTGCTGGTCGAGAGCCTGGTGCTGTCGTTCGCGGGCGGGATCGCGGGGGTGTTCCTGTCGTCGGCGCTGACCCGGAGCCTGCTGGCGCTGATTCCGACCGGATCGGCGCCGCTCTTGATCAGCGCCAAGCCGGACCTGCGGATCCTCGGCTTCACGCTCGTGCTCACCTCGCTGACCGGCATCATCTTCGGGTTACTGCCGGCACTCCGCGCCAGCCGCCTGAACACGTGGGTGACGCTGAAGGAAACGGTCGGCTCGATCGCCGGAACCGGCGGATCGCTGGTGCTCCGCAAGGGACTTGTCACCGCGCAGGTCGCCCTCAGCTTCCTCCTCCTGTTCGGCGCCGGGCTGTTCGTGCGCAGCTTGCAGAACCTCCAGACCACGGATACCGGCGTCGCGCTCGACAATCTGGTCTCGTTCCAGCTGTCGCCGGCGCTCAGCGATTACGACGAGGCGCGGACGGTGGCGCTCTACCAGCAGCTGCAGGAGCGCTTGCGGTCGGCGCCGGGGGTGCGCTCGGCCGCCTACGCCACCGTGCCGATCCTGGCCGGTGACGAGTGGGATAGCAGCACGTCCGTCGAAGGCCACAAGGCCGCCGACGGAGAGGACATGCAGGCGTTCATGAACGCCTTGTCGCCGGGCTACTTCGAAGCGATGAAGATCCCGATCCTCGAAGGGCGCGATTTCCAGGTCGCCGATCTGAAGGCGCACAGCAAAGTCGCGATCGTCAATCGCCGCTTCGCCGAGCACTTCTTCAAGGGCGGCAGCGCCCTGGGCAAGCACCTTGGACAAGGCACCGGCCCGAAAACCAAGTTGGACATCGAGATCATCGGCGTCGTCGCCGACTCGCTTTACGAAGGGCCGCGTGAGGGCGTGCGGCGGCAGGTGTTCGTGCCGAACTACGGGAAGAACAGCGCGGTCTTCTACGTGCGGACCCAGAGCGCCGCGGCCAGCGCGTACAGCCTGGTGCGCAACGAGGTCAAGCGGCTCGACGCAGCGATGCCGGTCTACTCGCTCAAGACGCTCGAATCGCAGCTCGACGAGACCCTCCTGACCGACCGCCTGATCGCGCTGCTGTCCGCCGGCTTCGGTCTGTTGGCGACGCTCCTCGCGTCCATCGGCCTCTACGGCGTCATGGCATTCGCGGTCGCGCGCCGCAAGAAGGAGCTCGGTATCCGCCTCGCGCTTGGCGCCCAACCTGGCCTGGTGATCTGGCTGGTGATGAAGGAAGTGCTGGTGCTCCTGGCCATCGGCCTGGCGATTGGCGTCCCGGCGGCCTTCGGCCTCGGCAAATACGTGTCGACGCAGCTCTATGGGATCGACAGCCGCGATCCCGGGGTCGCCACCGCGACGGTCATCCTGCTCGCGTTGGTGTCGGCCGCGGCCGGCCTGATCCCGGCGCGTCGCGCCAGCCGGATCGACCCGATTCTCGCGCTGCGTCACGAGTAGTGATGGGGTCATGCCGACGCAACTGTCCGGGCATCTTCAGCAACGCGCCTGAACGTTTGCCAGCGCTTATACGTGAGCGAGCGCCACACCCACTCGAGCGGCCCGAAGCGAAACGCGCGCAGCCAGAGGGGGCTGGCGATCAGTTGCGCCAGCCAGATCGCTGCGACGATGAAGTACAACTGGTGGCGCGCCAGCGAACCGAACCAGCCGAGACCGACGCCGGAAAAGATCAGCACGCAGATCATCGTCTGCATCACGTAATTGGTGAGCGCCATCCGTCCGACCGCTGCGAGCGGCTTCATGAGGGGCCTGGTCGAGACGGCTTTGCACAGCAGCATCACCACGGCGATGTGGCCGATCGCGATGGCCATCCGGGTCAGGTCGTCGAGGCTGACCCAGCGTGCCCCGGATTCGAACCCGTGCCTGGTCCAGTCCGCGACGACCCACATATTGATCGGTAGACCGATCCCATAGCCAACGCCGGCCATTACCAGATAGAAGCGGGTCGATCTCGCGGCGGACAGGATCTCGCGCTTCAACAACGCCATCCCAATCAGCATCGGACCGACGGCGTCCCAGAACCCGACCTTGTACAGGTACATCGATTCGAGATAGAGGTTCGTGCCGGCGACATCGGCCAGGTTCTCAAGGTAGGGCCCCCGGCGGGTGGCGATCTGGGCCTGGATCTGTGCTCGCGAGGGCTTGTCCTCGGACAGCCTGTTCAGCGCTGCCGTGCGCGCCTCGTCCTGCGCCGGCGTGTAGGCGCCGATCGCGGCCGTCTCCGCCTCGAGGCGGCGCAGCGTGTGTGCGGCCTCTGCGACTTCCGCGTTGTCGAAGGCCATTTTGGGCGCCTGCGACGCCAGTACGAGCGTGCCGAGGAGAATCAGAACGCGGGGTCGCACGTGTCGGAACGCGAAGAGCGGCACTCCGGCAGCGGCGTAGGTGAAGAGGATCTCCCCAGGCCACAACAGCAAGTAGGCGTGCACGGCACCGATCACGATCAGCCAGAGATGCCGCCGCAGGTGCACGTCAGCAGCGTCGGTCGCGCCGGCGCGCGCCGCGCGGGCGGCCATCATCACGACGCTCGCACCGAACAACATCGACAGGATTGCCCGGAACTTCCCGTCGCTCATTACCGCATTGACGGCCCAGACCCAGTAGTCCAGCGGGGACTGATTGCCGAGGATCGACGGATCCGCGTAGGCGGCGAAAGGCAGGCCGAGGCCGACGATGTTCATCAGCAGAATGCCGAGCACGGCAACGCCGCGGAGCGCGTCGATTGGCAGCTGCCGAGCGCCGGCGGCGACCGGGTGGCCCCGGCCGCCGGCGGTCGGGACCGGAGGGAACACGTCCGAGACGATGGCCGAGGGTGATGGTTCCAGCAAGGACTCCGGCGGCGGCGCATCGTAGCACTGCCGAGGCCAGCTCGTCCGAGCGGCCGCTCAGCTCACCACTAAAAGCAACTTTGTGTTGCGTTAGTTATGCGCTAGGATGGCGATTGGCTGGTTTGTGGCATTTCGTTCGAGCACTGCAGCAGTAGAGCCCCGCGATTCGGCGGAGCCCGTTCGCGCCACCCAGGCCCGGCGTGGCGGGCGAAGTGCCCGCGTCGTCTCGGACGTCCTCAGAACGACCCTCGAGATCATCGGCGAGCACGGCTTTGCCGGCCTTCGCATCGAGGATGTGGCCGCCCGGGCCGGCGTCAACAAGACCACCATCTATCGCCGCTGGCCGACGCGCGGCGATCTCCTGATCGCGGCGCTGACCTCACTGTCGACGCAGCCAGCCTCGGCTGAGACCGGCCGCCTCGAGTGCGACCTCCACGCCACCCTGATGACCGCGACCACGATGCGCTCGACCAGCGTGGGGCGCGGCGTGGTGCGGGCGCTCATCACCGAACGCGGAGACCCCGAGGTCGATCGGGTCGTCCAAGTCATCAAAGAGCGGCACCGCGCGCCGGCGCGCTCAGTGCTGGAGCGCGCGCGTCAGCGCGGAGATCTCCCTCGGCGCGTCGACGTCGAGCTTCTCCTCGACGTTCTCACCGGCACCATTCACGGCCGGCTGCGCGATTGTCCTCGCCCCCTCGATCCGCAATGGGTGCGCAAGATCGTGCGGCTCGTGCTCGCAGGCGCAACTTCATGAACAGACTGATCACGCTCCTCCTGTCCGGCGCGGTGCTCGCCAGTGCCGCCGGCTGCCGTAACCAGGACGCGGCCGCCGCGGCCGCCGATCCGCCGCCGCCGACGGTGTCGTTCGTCACTGTCTCGCCGGAGGAGGTGCCGATCACCGGCGAGTGGATCGCGACGCTCGACGGGAACGTCAACGCCCAGATCCGCCCACAAGTGTCCGGATACCTGATGCGCCGGACCTATCAGGAGGGGGCCTACGTCAAGAAGGGCCAGGTCCTCTTCGAGATCGATGCCCGCCCGTTTCAGGCGGCGCTGTCGCAGGCCCAGGCCCGGTATGCCGAAGCGGAAGCGCAGTTGGCCAAGACCGACCGCGATCTGAAGCGGGATCGTCCGCTCGCCGAGCAGCGGGCCATCGCGCAGAGTCAGCTCGACAACGACATCAGCGCGCACGACGCGGCCCAGGCCGCCTTGTCGTCCTCGAAGGCGGCGGTCGAGAGCGCGCAACTGAATCTCGGCTTCACCCGCGTGACCTCGCTCATCGACGGTGTCGCGGCGATCGCCAGCGCCCAGATCGGCGACCTCGTCGGGCCGACGACACTCCTCACGACCGTTTCGCAGCTGGATCCGATCAAGGCCTACTTCCCGCTGAGCGAACAGGAGTATCTCGGCATTGCCGGCGCGGTCGCAACGCCGGATGCCGCGGCGAAGTTGTGGCAGGCGAGCGGCGGGCTGGACCTCGTGCTCGCCGACGGCTCAATCTATCCGCGTAAGGGCCGCGTCCTCGCGATCGATCGCGAGGTCGATCCGAAGATGGGCACCATCCGCGTCAGCGCGCTGTTCCCGAATCCCGGCAACGTGCTGCGTCCCGGCCAGTACGGACGCGTTCGCGCCCAGACGTCAGTACGCAAACAGGTGCTGCTGGTCCCGCAGCGCGCCGTCTCCGAGCTCCAGACCGGGTACCAGCTCCGCATCGCGAAGAGCGACAACCACGTGGCGGTGCGGTCCGTGAAGCTGGGCCCCCGGGTCGGCAGCCGGTGGATCGTCGAAGAGGGGCTGCAGCCCGGCGACCGCGTGATTGTCGACGCCCCGACGGTGCGCGACGGCACCGCGGTCAACCCGAAGCCGGCGGAGAGCAACTGACATGTCCCGGTTCTTCATCCGCCGGCCGATTGTCGCGATCGTCATCGCGATCGTGACCGTGCTGGGCGGCCTGGTCGCGCTCAACGATCTCCCCGTCGCCCAGTTCCCGTCGATTGTCCCGCCGCAGATCACCGTCACCGCACAGTATCCCGGCGCGGACGCGGTGACGATCGAGCAGTCGGTGGCCACCCCGCTCGAGCAGCAGATGAACGGCGTCGACGACATGATCTACATGCAGTCGACCAACGCCAACGACGGGACGATGGCCCTGACCGTCTCGTTCGACGTCGATACGGATCCGAGCATCGACCAGGTCAACGTCCAGAACCGCATGGCCCAGGCGCAGCCCAACCTGCCGCCCGAGGTGAGCCAGTTCGGTCTGACGATGCGCAAGCAGACCGGCCTGCCGATGCTGATCGTGTCGTTGATGTCGCCGAACAAGACCTACGACGCGCTGTTCCTCGCCAACTACGCCAACATCAACATCCTCGACGCGCTCTACCGCGTGCCCGGCGTCGGCGAGGCCCGCATCTTCGGCGCCGGCGACTACTCGATGCGCATCTGGGTCAAGCCGGACCTGCTCGCGCGGCTCGGGCTGACGGTGCCGGACGTGCGGAACGCGATCCAGCAGCAGAGTACGGTGAATCCGTCAGGCCAGGTCGGCGCCAATCCGGCGCCGTCCGGCCAGGACATGACCTACACCGTCCGTTCGCAAGGGCGTCTCCAGACGGAGGCGGAGTTCGGGGCGATTGCGATTCGCTCGAACCCGGACGGCTCGGTGATCCGCCTGCGCGACGTCGCGCGCGTCGAGCTCGGGGCGTTGAATTACCAACAGATCGGCCGGGTGAACGGGCAGCCGGGCTGCGCGATCGCGGTCTTCCAGGCGCCCGGTTCGAACGCCCTGCAGGTCGCTGAAGGGGTGCGGCACCAGATGGCGCTGCTCGAATCGCGGTTCCCCGCCGACCTGCGCTTCGAGTACACGCTCGACACCACCCGCGCCGTGTCCGAGGGCATCCGCGAGATCCTCATCACGCTCGCTGAGGCGATGGTCCTGGTCATCTTGGTCGTGTACCTGTTCCTGCAGAACTGGCGCGCCACGCTGATCCCGGTCGTTGCGGTGCCGGTCTCGCTCATCGGCACGTTCATGATCTTCCCCGCCCTCGGGTTTTCGGTGAACACGCTCTCCCTCTTCGGCCTCGTCCTCGCCATCGGCCTCGTCGTCGACGACGCGATCGTGGTGGTGGAGGCGGTGGAGCACCACATCGAGGAAGGGATGGCGCCGAAGGACGCCACGATCAGGGCGATGGACGAAGTCTCCGGTCCGGTGGTCAGCATTGCGCTGATTCTGGCGGCGGTGTTCATCCCGGTCGCGTTCATGGGCGGCATTCAGGGCAGCCTGAACAAGCAGTTCGCGATCACCATCGCGATCTCCGTGCTCATCTCGGCGTTCAACGCCCTGACGCTGTCGCCCGCGCTGGCGGCGATGTGGCTGCGGCCGCGCAAGGAAGGCCGGTTCCTCGGCAAGTTCTTCCACCTGTTCAATCGCGGGTTCGAAAAGGCCTCGAACGGGTACATCACCGTCAGCCGGGCGCTGATCCGGAAGGCGGCGATCGGCCTGCTGCTGCTCGCTGGCTTCACGGTGCTGGCCGGCGGGCTCGGCCGGCGGCTACCGACGAGCTTCGTGCCCGAAGAGGACTACGGCTACTTCCTGCTGAACGTCGCGCTGCCCAATGCCGCGTCGCTCCAGCGGACCGATGCCGTCTGCCGCAAGGTCGAGGACATTTTGTCGAAGACCGAAGGCCTCGGCGCATACAACGCGATCATCGGGTTCAGCCTGCTGACCCGCGTCACCGCGCCGAACAACGGCTTCTATTTCGTCGGGTTGAAGTCGTGGAGCGAGCGCCACGAGGGCATGGACGCGCGCTCGATCGTCAACCGGCTCAACGCGACGTTCCGCCAGGCGATTCCCGAGGCGACGGTACTGGCGGTCATGCCGCCGGCGATTCCCGGCTTGGGTTCCCAGGGCGGGTTCACCTTCTTCCTGCAGGACCGGTCCGGCGGATCGGTCGCCGACCTCGATGCCAATCTCCAGAAGTTCCTGACCGAGGCGCGCAAGCGGCCGGAGCTGGCCGGCGTCAACTCGCCGTTCAGCGCCGCGGTGCCGCAGGTCTTCGTCAACGTCGATCGGGACAAGGTGCTCAAGGAAGGCATTGCGCTGACCGACGTTTACCAGACGCTGCAGACGTTCCTCGGCGGCCTCTACGTGAACCAGTTCAATCGCTTCGGCCGCCAGTGGCGGGTGTTCATGCAAGCCGAAGGGCAGGAGCGCACGAGTCCCGAAAGCATCGGCCAGTTCTACGTCCGCAACAACGACGGCGACATGGTGCCGATGTCCTCGCTGCAATCGACGCAGCAGACGTTCGGGCCCCAGTACACCAACCGTTTCAACGTGTATCGTGCCGCGCAGGTCACCGGAACGGCGGCGCCCGGCTACAGCTCGGGGCAGGCGCTCGACGCGCTCGAGAGCGTCGCCAAAGCGACGCTGCCGGCGTCGATGAGCTACGACTTCGCGGACCTCTCGTACCAGGAGCGGAAGGCGTCGGGGAATGCCCTCCAGATTTTCGGGCTCTCGATCGTCTTCGTGTTCCTGATCCTGGCGGCGCTGTACGAGAGCTGGTCGTTGCCGTTCTCGGTGCTGCTCTCGGTGCCCATTGCGGTGGTCGGCGCCTTCGCCGGCCTGCTGCTGCGCAATTTCGACTTCGACGTCTACGCCCAGGTCGGCGTAGTGATGCTGATTGGCCTCGCGGCAAAAAACGCCATCCTGATCATCGAGTTCGCCAAGGCGCGCAGTGAGGAGGGGAAGGATCTGGTCACCGCCGCGCTCGAAGGGGCCAAGCTGCGGCTGCGGCCGATTCTGATGACCTCGTTCGCCTTCATCCTCGGTTGCGTGCCGTTGTGGATCGCCGAGGGCTCCGGCGCCGCGTCGCGGCGCATTCTCGGGACCGTCGTGATCAGCGGCATGCTGGCCGCGACGCTCCTCGCCATCTTCCTGATTCCCATGCTCTACGTGCAGATCGAAAAGCTGGCCACCTGGCGGTCGCGATCGCGGGCCGGTGCCATGACGCCCGAGCCCGAGCCCGGACCGAGCGCATCATGAAGACGCACGCGGCCGCCGCTGTCGTCACACTCGCCGGGTTCGTCACCACCGGATGCCTGGTCGGTCCGAACTACCAGAAGCCGGTACTGCCTTCACCGGACGTCATCCGCGGCGCCGAGTCGGCGACCGCCGGACCGGCGTTCGGCGACGCCAGATGGTGGGAGGTCTTCCAGGACCAGCAGCTGCAGAACCTGCTCAACGCCGCGCTCCAGAGCAATGAGGACGTCCTGGTGGCCGCGACCCGCGTGCTCGAGGCGCAGGCGCAGCTCGGGATCACGCGGTCGGATCAATATCCCAGCGTGAACGCGGATGTGACCGGCGGCGGCGGACGAACACCACAGCTGGGCACGACGCCGGCGCGCACCGCAGCCGCGTTACGCGTCGGCGCCAGTGCGGCCTGGGAGCTCGACTTCTGGGGCCGCTTGCGGCGCGCCACCGAGTCGTCGCGCGCGCAGCTGCTGGCGACCGAGTGGGGACGCCGCGAGGTGCTGACGACGATCGTGAGTCAGGTCGCCGACAGCTACTTCGCGCTGCGCTCGCTCGATCTGCAGCTGGACATCGCGCGACGGACGCTGGCCTCGCGGCAGGAGTCCCTGCAGCTCACGCGCCTGCGCGAGAGCGGCGGGGTGACGTCGCTCCTCGACGTGCGTGAGGCCGAGCAACTCGTCTTCGGCGCCGGTACGGCGATCGCCGACATCGAGCGCCGCATCGCCCAGGAAGAGAACCTGATCAGCGTGCTCGTCGGCAACTTTCCGTCCGCCGTCGCGCGTGGACGCGAGCTGATCGACCAGCCGCATCCCCCGGACATTCCCGCCGGCCTCCCCTCGGACCTCCTCGTCCGACGCCCCGACATCCTGGCGGCCGAGCAGCAAATCGTCGCGGCCAACGCCCAGATCGGCGTCGCCCGCGCCAACTATTTCCCCTCTGTCACGCTGACCGGCAACGGCGGGATTCAAAGCACCGCGCTGGCCACGCTGCTCGGCACCGGCGCCGGGTTCTGGACCGCCGCGGTCGGTGTCGCGCAGCCGGTGTTCACGGCCGGACGCACGCGCAACCAGGTGGCGCTGGCCGAAGCCCGCACGCAGGAAGCGACGCTCCGCTATGCCCAGACGGTCAAGGGCGCATTCCGGGAAGCGTCCGACGCGATCGTCGGCTACACCAAGTGGCGCGAGTTCCGCACGCAACAGGAGGCGCTGACGACGGCGGCGCAGGACGCGCGACGTCTGGCGGACATCCGTTACCAGGGGGGCGCGACCAGCTACCTGGAAGTCCTCGATGCCGACACGCGGCTCTTCTCCGCCGAGATCGGCCTGGCGGATGCCCGCCGTTCAGAGTTGGCGGCGTTCGTCGAGCTGTATCGCGCGCTTGGCGGCGGCTGGCAGCAGGAAGGTCCACCGGCACAGTAGGCGGTGGCGTTGCGCCGCGGCCCGCCAGGCAGCGGCGTGAACGCGGTGCTGACGCGCGATCAGCCGTCAGCGATTATCCGCGCTCAATCTGTTCGACGACCTCGCGGAACACCTCGAACGCCGAGTTCGCGGCCGGGACGCCGCAATAGATGGCCTGCTGGAGGAGGACCTCCTTGATGTCCTCGGCCGGCACTCCGCCGCGGAGCGCCGCCGTCACGTGCAGGCGCAGCTCGTCGAACCGGCCGAGCGCGACCAGCGTTCCAATGACCACCAATCGCCGCGTCCGGACGTCCAGCCCCGGACGGGTCCAGATCTCGCCCCAGGCGTAGCGCGTGATCAAGTCCTGGAACTCGGTCGTCAACGGCGTGGCACGCACGGCGGCCCGGTCGACGTGCGCGTCGCTCAGAACCTGCCGGCGCATGGCCTCGCCGTCCTTGTGCCGTTCGCGTTCATCCATGATGATCAGCCGTCGATGCTCGCGGTGCCTGGCGATGGATCAGTGCGCGGCCACGAAGCCGAGGACCGCCTGATTGAACTCGGCGGCACGCTCGACGGCGCAGATGTGCGAGGCCTCGAGCGTCAGCAGCCGCGCGCCGCTGATGTGATCGGCGATGTCCTGCGCGTCCGCCGGCGGCGTGACGGGATCTTCACGGCCGACGATGACCTGCGTGGGAGCGA
Source organism: uncultured Acidobacteriota bacterium (assembly GCA_963816725.1). GTDB lineage: Bacteria > Acidobacteriota > Vicinamibacteria > Vicinamibacterales > 2-12-FULL-66-21 > CAVSUB01. The sequence continues at coordinate 488,525 of CAWFMC010000008.1, forward strand.
CGATCCGCCGCGCGACCGGATGGAGATCGCTGTCGCGCAGGACCGCGCAGCACCCGGTGTATCCCTCCGTCGGGCAGCCGGCGAGCATCCTGCGACACCAGCCGACGATCTCCGGATTTGCTGCCCGGTACGGGGCGGTGAACCAGCGGCCCATCGAGCTGTCTGCGACGGCCTCAGTCCCGCCGGCCTTCACGACGGCGATGCGTTCGTCCCAGGTGGACCGCACGCCGATCTTCAACGCGGTGCTGACCGCCACCAGCGCGCGCACCCGTTCCGGCGCATGGGCGGCCAGCCACATCGCGGTCATCCCGCCGAGCGACACGCCGCACACCGCGGCGCGTTCGACTCCCGCCGCGTCGAGCACGCTGAGCGCGTCGGCCCCCAAATCGTCCAGCGTGTACTCCCCGGGCGGGCTGTCCGAGGCGCCATGCCCACGCGTATCGAGCCGGATGACCCGCAGCGCCGGCGTGAACGCGGCGAGTTGCGGCTGCCAGATGTCAGACGTCGTTCCCAGCGAGCCGAGAAGCAGCAGGGCGGGCGAGGCGGCCGGCCCGTCCGCGCGCCAGGCGATTCCGCGAGCGGTCCTCAACACCTCATTCATGCGGATTCCTTGGCCGCGTGCGCCGCCAGCACGCGGCCGATGAATTGCGACGAGACGCCAAGGTAGTCGTCAGGCACCAGCGCGTCCTCGATTGCCTGACGATCCAGGTGGCGGGTCACGTCAGGGTCGGCGGCCAGCGCGTCGGCGAATGACCCGCCGTCGCTGACCTTCGCGGCTGCACGTTCCACGAGCCGGTGAGCTTCCGGCTTGCCGACGTGCGCCGCCAGCGCCATCGCAACGGACTCCGCCATCGTCAGCCCGCCGGTGACGGCGAGATCGCTGGCCATACCTTCCGGCCGGACCTCGAGATCCTCTAGTACATCGGCCGTTGCCGCCGCTGCTGTCGCGGTCACGATGACCAGTTCCGGGAGGACGTCCCACTCCGCCTGCCATCCACCCAACCCGCGCTCGTGCTCCTGCGGCATCGCGCTCAGCATCGTCGCCACCAACCCCGGCGCACGCAGGGCCACCGAGAGGATGCGGGACGCGCGCACGGGATTTCGCTTGTGCGGCATCGTCGACGATCCGCCCGACGCGCGGGCCGCTTCGATCACTTCTTGCACCTCGGTCTGACCGAGCAGCGACAGATCGCGCGCGATCTTGCCCATCGTGCCGCAGGCGACCCCGAGCGCACACGCGAGCGCGGCCAGACGATCGCGATGCGCGTGCCACGGGGCCGGCGGCACGGGCAGGCCGAGGATCGTCCCCAGCCGCGAGGAGACGTTGAGGCCGTCAGCCCCGAGTGCCGCCAGCGTGCCGGAGGCGCCACCGAACTGCAGGACTGTCGCGGCGCGCAGCGCCGTCTCGATCCCGGTGGTCACGCGCGACAGCGCGTCCACCCACCCGGCGGCCTTCAACCCGAACGTGATCGGCGTCGCCTGCTGGAGCCAGGTGCGTCCGGGCATGGTGGTGCGCGCGTGCTGCTGTGCGTGACGCGCCGCGGCGGTCGCCGCGCGGCGAAGCTCGCGCACCACGAAGGGTACCGCCTCGCGCAGCTGGAGCACGAGCCCGGTGTCAATGATGTCCTGGCTGGTCGCGCCCCAGTGCACGACGTGGCTGGCACGCTCGTCCGTCGCCGCCACGAGTGCGGTCAACGCCTTGACGAGAGGGATCGCCAGGTTGCCGGACGATCTTAGGCCGCTGTCGAGCCCGTCGAGATCGAAGCGCCTGACGTCGGCGGCCGCGGCGATGGCCTCGGCGGCGGATTCCGGAATGATCCCGGCGCCGGCCTCGGCGCGGGCGAGCGCGACTTCGACGTCGAGCATGCGCTGGACGCGCATGGCCGCGCCGAACAGCTGCGCGACCGCGTCCTCGCTAGACATCGAAGAAGACCGTTTCGCCGGGTCCCTGCAGCACGATGTCGAACGCGAAGGTGGTGGGGTCCGTGCGCCGTGCGATCAAGGTTCCGCGGCGCTCGGGCGGGACCATCGCCAGGATCGGATCCTCATCGTTCGCCGGCTCGTCCGCGAAGTACATGCGCGTGGCGAGTCGCGTCAGCAGGCCGCGCGCCAGCACCGTGATCAGCAGATGCGGTGCCTGCGACTGCTCCGGGCCGGGCCCGGGCACGCGGCCCGGCAGCACGGTGTGAATGGTGAAGCGACCCTCGGTCGTGGTCGCCACCCGCCCGAACCCGTCGCATCCGTCGTCGAGCGGCGTGGACCGATCGTCCGCCGGATGGCGATACCGGCCCGCCGCATTGGCCTGCCACACCTCGATGATGGCGTCCGGGACCGGGTCGCCCGCGCCGTCATGCAGCGAGCCGTGCACAACGATATGCAGGCCCCCCGCGGCAGGCGAGGCGACGACGTCCCCGCCGGCGATCTCGAGGCCGAAATCGAAGAAGGGACCGACCGTCTGCGAGGGCGTCAGACCGGCCATTCAGCGCTCCATCGGGGTCGCGTTCGTTCCGCGCAGGACGATGTCGAAGTTGAAGCCGAGGGCCCATTCGGGCTGGGTCGCGTCGAGCGAGAAGTCGGCGATCAGCCGCCGGCGGGCACGCTCGTCGGGGATCGAGTTGAAGATCGGATCCAGCGGCAGCAACGGATCACCGGGGAAGTACATCTGCGTGATCAGCCGGGTCAGGAAGTTGGTTCCGAAGAGGGAGAAGTGAATGTGGGCGGGACGCCAGGCGTTGTGGTGGTTCTTCCACGGGTACGCACCCGGCCGGATCGTGACGAACCGGTAGCGCCCCTCGTCGTCCGTGATCGTGCGGCCCGCGCCGGAGAAATTGGGGTCGAGCGGCGCTGCATGCTGGTCGATCCGGTGGGTGTAGCGGCCGGCGGCGTTGGCCTGCCAGATCTCGACCAGCGTCTGCCGCAGCGGCCGGCCGTCCTGATCGAGGACCCGGCCCTCCACGATGACTCGCTCGCCGAGGGGCTCGGCGGCATGCTGCCGGGTGAGGTCGCTGTCGGCAACGTCCATCCGGCCGTAGGGGTAGACCGGGCCAGTCAGCTCCGAGAGCGTGTGCGGGATGACGACCAGCGGCTCCTTCGGATGGCGGAGCGCGGTGCTGCGATAGCCGGGCGAGTCGTTGGGCGGATGCGTGCCCGGTTCGGGCCGCGGAAAGGTGCGCACCACGGAAGCCTCGTTCCTTGCCGTCATGACGCCTTGTGCGCGTCGGCCGTTGCAGCGCGCAACGTGCGGAGTACGTCGAGCTCGCGCGCGGATGGTGCCGGCGTGTCAGTGACCACGTCAGCGAATCGGACCGGCCATCCCGTCGCGGCCGTGACTTGTTCCCGATCGACGCCCGGGTGCAGGCTCGTCACCGTGAGCTCGCGGGTGACCGGGTCCGGCTCGAGGATGCACAGATCCGTGATCACCTTGGTCGGCCCGGCGGTGCGGATGCCGAGACGAGCCCGCGCGTCGCCGCCCTCCCCGTATCCGAGCGTCGTCACGAAAGCGAGCCGTTCGACCAGCCCGCGCGACGAATGCGCCATCACGATGAAGATCCGCTGGCACGACACCGCCATGTCCGGCGCCCCGCCTGCACCGGGAAGGCGCACCTTGGGCGAGGCATACGGGCCGATGACCGTGGTGTTGATGTTTCCAAAACGATCGAGCTGCGCTGCCCCGAGGAAGCCGACGGTGATCCGGCCGCTCTGCAGCCAATAGCGAAAGAACTCCGGCACCGACACCGTGGTCAGCGCCGTCGAGCACAGCTCGCCGTCTCCGATCGAGAGCGGGAGCACCGCGGGCTGCGCGCGGATCGTGCCGGACTCGTAAATGAGGGTGATGTCGGGCGCATGCGTGAGACGCGCAAGGTTGCACGCCGCCGAAGGCTGACCGATCCCGACGAAGCAGACGTCATCGTTGGTTACCGCGCGTGAAGCGGCGATGGTCAGCATCTCGTCGCCGGTCCAGGTCTCGCTCATGCCGGCCTCGCTGCCGCCGCAACGGCACCCCGTCGCATGACCTGCGCGTCAAGCCATGCCGTGAAGCCTTCGCGGGTGCGCGAGATCGCCTCCCATTGCTGGTAGAAGGCGTTGTCGCGGGCGTAGTAGCCGAACGCGTACGAGGGCAGCGCACCGCGCGGCACGATCGCGATCGCCTCGATCGTCCAGCGTGGCAGGATGCAGGCGTTCACGCCGGCACCGTCGAAGGTGTCGACCACCTCCTCGACGGTGACGACCACCCGGCGCGCGGCGAGCGCCGCTTCCTTCTGCACCCCGATGATCCCGGCAATGAGGACGTTGCCTTCGCGGTCGGCTTTCTGGGCGTGAATGATCGTGACGTCCGGGCGGAGCGCCGGCACGGCCGTGAGGGTTTCGCCGGTGAATGGACAGGTGACCGTGCGGTAGTGCGGGTTGACGTCGGTCAGCGAGCCGGCATGCGTCCGAATGGTTGCGAACGGGATGTTGGCGGCGCCGGCGTCGTAGGCAGCGGCCATCGCCCCGTGGCTGAACTCATCGAGCGCGAGCGGACGGGGCCAGCCGTGCTCGACCGCGTCGCGCAGGCGGTGCAGCGATCCCACACCCGGGTTGCCGCCCCATGAGAACACCAGCCGCGCGGCACAGCCGGCGCCGATCAGCTGATCGTAGATGACGTCCGGCGTCATCCGCACCAGGGTCAGGTCGCGGCGCTGCTGGCGGATGACCTCATGACCGGCGGCGAACGGAATCAGGTGCGTGAACCCTTCCATCGCCACGACGTCGCCGTCGTGGACCGTCGCCCTGATCGCGTCCGGCAGCTCGCGAAACACGCTCATCCGCGGCCAGAATGGCGCGAAGGCCGCGGCTCCGTCAAGTGGTCTCGGCGCCGCTGTGCACGGCGTGACGACGCGGAATCTTTCGAAGTACAGTTGCCGGGATTCTGCATGGCAGCATCCCTCACTCCGCTTCGGACGCAGGTAGGCATCGTCGGCGGCGGTCCTGCCGGCCTGATGCTGGGACACCTGCTGCAGCTGCACGGCATCGACTCCGTGATCCTCGAACGCCGCACGGAAGCCCACGTCGTCGAACGGGTTCGGGCCGGCGTCCTCGAGCAGGGTACGGTGGACCTCCTGAGCATCACCGGGGTTGGCGCGCGCCTTCAAAGGGAAGGCATGCGGCACGGCGGGATCTACCTGGCCTTCGACCAGGCCCGGCACCGGATCGACATGGCCGCGCTGACCGGCGGCAGGATGATCACGATCTATGGACAGAACGAGGTCGTCCGCGATCTCATCGACGCGCGGCGCGCCTCGGGCGCGCCGTTGCGGTTCGAAGTGTCAGACCTTTCACTGCACGACGTTGACAGCGACCGCCCGAGCATCAGGTTCTTCGATCGGGGGCAGGGATTCGAGTTGGCGTGCGATTGGATTGCCGGCTGCGACGGCTTCCATGGGCCCTCCCGCGCCGCGATCCCCGCGTCCCAGCTGCGGATCTTCGAGCGTGTCTACCCATTCGCGTGGCTGGGGATTCTCGCCGAGGCCCCGCCGACCTCCGACGAGCTGGTGTACAGCCTGCACGAACGGGGCTTCGCCCTGTTCAGCATGCGCTCACCATTCGATCACACGGCTATACCTTCAAGTGGCCCCGGACGAAGACCTGAACACCTGGTCTGACGATCGCATCTGGTCGGAGCTGGAAGTGCGGCTGCGTACGAGCGATGGCTGGCAGCCGAAGGACGGACCGATCCTTCAAAAGGGGATCACCGGGATGCGCAGCTTCGTGGCCGAGCCGATGCGCTTCGGCCGGCTGTTCCTCGCGGGCGACGCTGCTCACATCGTCCCGCCGACGGGAGCCAAAGGGCTGAACCTGGCGATGGCCGATGTGGCGAGCCTGGCGCTGGCCTTCCAGCGGCTCTATAAGAGCGGGCAGACGGATCTACTCGACACCTACTCCGAGCGCGGGCTGCGGCGGGTCTGGCGAGCGCAGCGCTTCTCGTGGTGGATGACGTCGATGCTCCACCGGAATCCTGCCGACGCGCCTTTCGATCAGAGACGGCAGATCGCCGAGCTCGACTACCTCGTGAGCTCCCGCGCAGCGATGACCAGCCTGTCCGAGAACTACACCGGAATCCCTTTCGAGTGAACCCCTGAACGGAACCCAGATGCCCCACCCCTTCATCTGCGCCGCCCTTCGCACGCCATTCGGCCGGTATGGCGGCGCGCTCTCGACCGTACGGACCGACGATCTCGCGGCCTGGCCGATCAAGGCGCTGATGGCCCGGCACCCCTCGGTCGACTGGGGTGCAGTGGACGACGTGGTGTTGGGCTGCGCGAATCAGGCGGGGGAGGACAACCGGAACGTGGCGCGGATGGCGCTGCTGCTCGCCGGTCTGCCGCAGGAGGTTCCCGGATCGACGGTGAACCGGTTATGTGGATCCAGTCTCGATGCGATCGCAACGGCCGCGCGGGCGATCGTCGCCGGAGAAGCGGAGCTGATTGTGGCTGGCGGCGTCGAGGGGATGACCCGCGCCCCGTTCGTCATGGGCAAGGCGGATGCGGCATTCTCCCGCAGCGCGGCCCTCGAAGACACGACGATGGGGTGGCGCTTCGTCAATCCGTCGATGCGTGCCCGATACGGCGTAGATACCATGCCGGAAACGGCGGAGCATCTCGCCGCCGAGCATGGGATCGCGCGGGCCGACCAGGACGCTTTCGCCTGCCGCAGTCAGCAGCGCGCCGCGGCGGCCTCGCGTGAAGGCTTCTTCGCAAACGAGATCGCTCCGGTGACGATCACCGGGAGGAAGGGTACGACCATCGAGGTTGCCGGGGACGAGCACCCGCGGCCTGAAACGACCCTGGAGGGCCTGGCCAGGCTGGCGCCGATTCTGGGGCCCGGCGGGACGGTTACGGCGGGCAACGCGTCCGGCGTCAACGACGGCGCCGCCGCGTTATTGATCGCCTCGGAGGCTGCCGCCGCGCGGCATGGGCTGACGCCGCTGGCGCGCGTCGTGTCATCGGCCGTCGCCGGCGTCGCGCCGCGCGTGATGGGGATCGGTCCCGTGCCGGCGACCCGGAAAGTACTGGCCCGGACCGGGCTGACGCTGGCGGATCTCGACGTCATCGAGCTGAACGAAGCGTTCGCTGCCCAGGCGCTCGCCGTCACCCGCGCCCTCGGGTTGCCCGACGACGCTCCACACGTGAACCCGAATGGCGGTGCGATCGCTATCGGCCACCCGCTCGGCGCGAGCGGCGCCCGCCTCGTCACGACCGCGCTGTCCCAGCTCCGCCGGACGGGCGGCCGCTACGCGCTCTGCACGATGTGCATCGGCGTCGGTCAGGGGATCGCGACGATCATCGAGCGGGTATGACGGGACGCTCGCCTTCGGCTCGCGGCTCGCGGGCCTTGAGCCGCCTTTTGCCCCTACGACGTCGCCCTAAGCTCCCGCTCAGCCGCGAGCCAGTCCTCGAGGTCTCGGCCATGCCCGCCGCCGCGGGAGCAGTAGTACTCGAACGCCTTCGCGGCAATCGTCTCGTCGCTGACCGGAACAGGCGCGACCTCTTTCTTGCGGCTCACGGGTTTGCGGCGGTCGGATTTCGGCAGGGCAGTCTTGGCCATGGCACACTCTCCTCGTCGTGATGCGGCCGGGCAGCGCGGATACCGCGGATGACGCTTCAAGGGCGTCTGCCGCCGCGGGTCGCGCCGCCTCATTGCAGCCGCCCATAAGAACCAGGTTGCACGATAGGCTGGCGCTCCAGGGTGCGGTGCGCGCGGCCGTTGATTCGTTGCGTCACGCTGTCGCAAAGGGCAGACCACTGCAGGGCTCCCCGCGGCGGCAGGACTCGCTTCCGCCAGATCAGCGCAACACGCTGAGCCGTAAACAGATGTTCGTATGTGCGTGAAGGGTGCTCGGCCTCGGTGGCCAGACAGATTTGTTGCAGCAGAGGCTCGCAGCTACAGATCGGAATGGGCGTGCTGGAGACCACGGACTGTGGGGGAGCCGTCGGGACGGCCGAACGCCAACACTGTAGCCCCGAACACGCTGCGCGGTGGCGGACCGATGCTGCGCCGGCGCGGACTTCGGACAGAGTCGTATATCCTGCCGCTCGTCAGGACAATTTTGTCGTCGGCCCCCGGGGCCGGTCGCAACGAGTTACCGATCGAGCGGCGCGACGCTCGGGGGCCTTCCGGGCGCGCAAAACTCGCCGGGGCGCCAGACAGGCGAGTAGAATGATCCGCCATGCAGGATCTCCGACCGATTGCAGGAAGCGCGATCTCGCAGACCGAGCGGGTGATTCTGGCGTTGCGCGAGCTGGTGCTCCGGGGGGAATTCCGGGCCGGCGAGCGGCTCGCCGAGCTCACCCTGGTCCGGCTCCTCAACGCGTCACGCACACCGGTCCGTCTGGCCCTCGACCGTCTTGCCCGCGAAGGCGTGCTCGAAGCATTGCCCTCGGGCGGCTTTCGGGTGCGCGAGTTCGCGATCGCCGACATCTGGGACGCGATCGACACGCGCGGCGTGCTCGAAGGGACCGCGGCGCGCTTCGCCGCCGAACGGCTCGAACGGCGTGACGAGCTGGCGCGGCTCCAACTCTGCTGCCGTCAGGTCGATGAGCTCCTGCCCATGAACCTCGACAACTTCGTGCGCTACCTCGAGGTCAACGACGCCTTCCACACGGAGCTCTGGCGTCTGGCGAAGAGCCCGATGCTGGTCCGCACCATCGAGAGCCTCGTGTCACTCCCGTTCGCGGCGCCGAGCGCGCTGGTGTTCACCAACGCCGAGGTGAACGGCTCGAGCACGATGGGGAGCGTCGCGCTCGAGCACTATCGCTCGATTGTCGAGGCGATCGCCAACCGTGAAGGAACCCGCGCCGAAGCTCTGGCTCGCGAGCACGCCCGGGTCGGCCGACGGAACCTGGCCAGCGCGCTGAAGGATCGCACGTTGTTCAACCAGGTGCCGGGCGCGTCGCTGCTGCGCCTGTCGGTGCCGATGGACGCGTTGTAAACAGAATCGCCCCGCCGCGAGTAGTCCCATGCTGAGTCATATGGCGACTGCACGACGGCACGACCCCGGGACCGAGTCGCCGTGCGCCGCGCCGCTCCGCCCGGCCCGCACTCCACGTTCGAGCCACTCCCGATGATCGGCATGCGCGAGCGGCGATCGGACGGCCGAGTGCATCGCCACCCCTCCGCGGTCGCGCCGACGCGGGCCCGGCACGTGGTCACGGTGTTCGCGGCCACCCTGGCGGTCATCACCTACATCGACCGCGTCTGTATCTCTCAAGCCGCGCCGGACATTCGTCAGGAGCTCGGCCTCTCCGCGATTCAGATGGGCTGGGCATTCACCGCGTTCGTGTGGGCGTATGCGTTGTTCGAGGTCCCCGGCGGGCTCCTGGGCGACCGGCTCGGACCACGGCGCGTGCTCATGCGGATCGTCATGTGGTGGTCGTTCTTCACCGCGGCCACCGGCTGGATCTGGAGCCTGCCCTCGCTGCTGGTCACGCGGTCCCTGTTCGGCGTCGGCGAGGCGGGCTGTTTTCCGAACCTGACGCGCGTGTTCACGACCTGGCTGCCGGTCCGGGAGCGGGAGCGCGCCCAGGCCATCCTCTGGCTCAGCTCGCGCTGGGGCGCCGCGTTGACTCCGCTGATCGTCGCCTATCTGCTGCGGTTCATTTCGTGGCGGCGCGCCTTCGAGCTCTTCGGTGTCATCGGCATGGTGTGGGCGGTCGCGTTCTATTACTGGTATCGCGACGATCCCGGCACGCACCCCGGGGTCAACCGGTCGGAGCTTGCCATGCTGCCGCCCTCGCGGGAGACCGCCGTGGTCCGCGGCCCGGTGCCTTGGCGCACCTTGATTTCGCGTCCGGCGATCTGGCTGCTATGCGCGCAGTACGTCTGTCTGGGCTACGGGTGGTACTTCTACATCACGTGGCTGCCGACGTACCTGAGCGAGGCGCGCGGCACGGGCCCGATGGAGGGAGCGCTCCTCGCCGGCCTCCCTCTCCTCCTCGGCGGCCTGGGCTGCATCGTCTCGGCGGCGCTGACTCCGGTGCTGACGCGCGTCACCAGCAGCGTGTCGGTCGCGCGGCGGATCCTGGCGGTCACCGGCTTCACGCTGGCCTCAGTGCTGAGCTTCGTGTTCACCAGGATTCAGGACCCCATGTCGGCGATGCTGGTCCTGAGCCTGGCGAGCTTCTTCAACGATTTCGTCATGCCGCCGGCGTGGGCGGCCTGCATGGACATCGGCGGCCGGTACTCGGGGACGGTCTCCGGCGCGATGAACATGATGGGCGGCATTGCGGGAGGGTGTTCGCCGCTGGTGGTCGGCTACCTGCTGGCGTGGACCAGCGACGGCTGGATCGTCACCTTCTACATCTCGGCGGCGATCTACTTGATGGGCGGTCTCTGCTGGCTGTTCCTCGACACCCAAACCCCGATCGAAGGCCCGGTCACCGCGCGGCGCGCCGCCTGAAGGCCACCGACGCCGGATCACCGCACCCGGACTCGTGTATGCAGCGTCCCCGGGCGAGTCGCCGAAATGTCACAGAAAGAGATTGAAAAACGCGCGCAGCGAGCGATAACATCCCGATTCTGCATACAGCCACCAGGCTTGTGTCTAGCGAAATCAATTTGGCATCGCGCGACGTCCACATTCCGCTCCGATTCTCTTGCCGACCGCTGCCGCGCCTGGCAGGAAGGGACCTTCATTTCATGACTTCCACGCGTGTGGTCGTGTCCGCGGCTCTCGTTTTTGCGTCGGTCTTGAGCACCCAGGCACTCGTCACGCCGCGTCAGGCAGCTCCCCCGCAGGCACCGGCCGCACAGCCGCCAGCGGGCCAACCACCGGCGGGGCAGGCGCCCGCCACGCCACCGGCCGCGGGTGAGCGGGGGCAGGCACCGCCGGCCGGGCAAGGCCGGGGCGGCGGGCGGGGCAACGCGACGGCCGCGCTCTACACGGAGCGCTGCGCCGGGTGCCACGGTGTCGATCAGGGCGGCGGTCGGGCGCCGAGCCTGTTCGACGACACCTGGGTCCACGGATCCGACGACGAGTCGATCGCCAGGACGATCAGCACCGGTGTGCCGAACACCGAGATGGTCGCGTTCAAGGAACAGCTCACCGACGCGCAGATCTGGCAGCTCGTCGCGTACCTGAAGACGCAGGCCGCGAACCTCAAAGAGAAGCCGGTCTACGTGCCCGATCCGGACGGGCAGGTCGTCAAGTCAGAGAAGCAGACCTTCAAGATCGAGATCGTCGCGAGAAACCTCGAGACGCCTTGGGCCCTCGCCTTCCTGCCCGACGGCCGGCTGCTGATCACCGAGCGGCCGGGCCGACTGCGGATCTGGTCGAAGGGGCAGCTCCAGCCCGAGCCGGTCAAGGGCACGCCGACGGTCTGGGAGCGTCAGGACGGCGGCCTGTTCGACGTCGAGGTGCATCCGAACTACGCCCAGAACGGGTGGATCTACCTGTCGTATGCCGAGCCCGGTCCGAACAACACCGCTCCTCCGTCGATGGCCGCGGCGGCTGCAGCCGGCCTGCTCCCGCAGCGCGGCGGCGGAGGCGGTGGCGGTGCGGCGGCAGGCGCTCCCGCCCAGGGAGCAGCGCCCGGCGCCCCGGCCGGAGCCGCGCCGCCTGGTGGCGCTCCGAGTGTGGCCCCTGGCGCCGCGCCCGGCGGCACCCGGCCCGATCCGGCGGCGACTGTCGCGCCCTCTCCGGCCAACGCGCCGGCGGTCAACACCTCGAATACGGTGGTCGTCCGCGGCAAGATCAACGCGCAGGGGGAGTGGGTCGAGCAGCAGGTGATCTACAGGTCCAAGCCGGAGCTGTACAGCGCAGCCAACGTTCACTTCGGCTCGCGCTTCATCTTCGACCGCGAAGGGCATCTGTTCTTCACGCTCGGCGAGCGCGGGCAGATGACGAACGCACAGGATCTGTCCAACCCGCTCGGCAAGATTCACCGTGTCAACGACGACGGCTCGATCCCCAAGGACAACCCCTTCGTCGGGAAGCCCGATGTGTTCCCGTCAATCTGGAGCTACGGCCATCGCAACCCGCAAGGGCTGGCGTGGGATCCGGTCACGGGCAAGCTGTGGGAATCGGAGCACGGCCCGACGGGCGGTGACGAGATCAACATCATCCAGCCCGGCCACAACTACGGGTGGGGTGTGATCACGATGGGCGTGCAGCCGGGAATCACCAAGCGATCCGAGGAAGGCATGGAGCAGCCGATCGTCTACTACACGCCGACCATCGCCCCCAGCGGGATGGTGTTCTACGGCGGCAACCGTTACCCGCAGTGGAAGAACAACCTGTTCGTCTCCAGCCTCGCCGGTCAGCAGCTGCGCCGGCTCGAGGTCAGCGACGACAAGGTCACCCACCAGGAAGTCGTCTTCAATACCTTCGGGCGCGTCCACGACGTGGTCGTCGGGCCCGACGGCTACCTGTACGTGACGTTGCAGCTGCCGGGCCGGGGCCTTGCCGACTCGACCCCCGGAATGGTGGCGCGGCTCATTCCCGTCGCGCAGTAGCGATCTGACGATCGGATAGACGAACATGCGCATCCCCACCTCTCGCGCCGCCTTCATCACCTCGATCGGGCTCGTCGGGCTGTCGTTCGTGAGCGTGCACGCCGTGCCGCAGAAAAAGGCGGCGTGGCCGCCGGAGGCGGCGCGCAAGACCCCCGAAAAGGCCCCGACGCTCTCGGCGGAGGAGGAGCTGAAGACCCTCGTCCTGCCGCCCGGCTATCACGCCGAACTGGTGGCCAAGGAGCCGCTGGTGGTCGATCCGATCGCGATCGACTTCGACGCCGACGGGCGCATGTGGGTGCTCGAGATGCAGGGCTTCATGTCGGAGCCGAGCGGCGCCAATTCGCGCGAGCCGATCAACGACATCGCCGTCCTGGAAGATACCAACGGGGACGGCGTGATGGACAAGCGCACGGTGTTCGCCGACAAGCTGGTGCTGCCCCGCGCCCTGAAGGTGCTGGATCAGGGTGTCCTCGTCGGGGAGCCGCCGAACCTGTGGCTGATGCAGGACACCGACGGCGATCTCAAGGCCGACACCAAGGATCTCGTCAGCGATAACTACGGCCGGCCCGCGGCGTCCATCGAGCACAATGCCAACAGCCTGTTCTGGGCGATGGACAACGTGATGTACACGTCCGAGGGGGACTTCCACCTGCGCCTGAAGAACGGCAAGGTCGAACTCCTCCCGACGCTCGCCCGCGGCCAGTGGGGCGCAACCCAGGACGATGCGGGCCGGGTGTTTCGGAATGTGAACGACGCCCCGCTCTTCGCCGACTTCGTCGCGGCGAAGTACTACAGCCGCAACCCGAACCTGGTGCGGACGCGGGGTCTCTACGAGCCGCTGCTGGCGCGTGAGGACTCGGTGGTCTGGCCGGTCCGCGCGACCCGCGGCGTCAACCGCGGCTACCGCGATCAGTTCTTCCGTCCTGACGACAGCTCGATGACCATCCAGGGCGTGGGCACGCCGGTCATCTATCGCGGCGACCAGTTACCCAAAGAGTTGTACGGGGACGCGTTCATCACCGACTCGCCGACCAACCTGGTCCACCGTTACAAGATCGTGGACGACGGCACGGGCCGGCTGACCGCCGTGGATGGCTACAAGAAGGGCGAGATCCTGGCCTCGTGGGATGAGCGCTTCCGCCCGGTCAACCTGCTCGGCGGCCCCGATGGCACGATGTACGTCGTCGACATGTATCGCGGGATCGTGCAGGAGCAGATCTACTGGACCGACTTCCTGAAGGAGTACATCGGCACCCACGATCTGCAGCAGCCGATTCATCTGGGGCGGATCTGGCGGATCGTGCACGACACGACCAAGAAGCAGCCGCGGCCGGCGCTGTCGAAGGCGACCCCCGCGCAACTCGTCGCGCAGCTCTCGAATCCGAACGGCTGGTATCGCGACAAGGCGCAGCAGCTGCTGGTGCAGCGCGGCGACAAGTCTGTGGTGCCGCAGCTGACGCAGCTGGCGATGTCGGCTCCCGACTGGAAGACGAAGCTGCACGCCATGTGGACGCTCGATGGCCTCGACGCCCTCCCGATTGAGGTCGTGCAGAAGGCGATTGCCGACGCGTCGCCTGACGTGCGGGCGAACGGCGTGCGTTTGTCCGAGCACTGGCTCGCCGACGCGAGCAGCCCGATCGCCGTGGCGGTCCTGAAGCTCCAGAGCGATCCCACCTGGACGGTCCGGCGTCAATTGGCGGCCTCGATCGGCGAGTTGCCGGCGGCGGCGCGCCTCGAGCCGGCGGCCGCGATGCTGACGAAATACGGGAGTGATCCCATTCTGGTCGACGTGACGATCAGCGGCCTGAAGGGGCAAGAGGCCGAAGTCCTGAACCGCGTGCTCCAGCCGAACCTCGCAGCGGGCGAGGCGGACGCGGTCGGGATGCTGACCGCGGCGATGGCCAAGAGTGGTGATCTCACGCACGTGCAGGCGATCGTGGCGCGCGCGACCGACCCGGCGATTCCCGCGTGGCAGCGCACGGCGCTGTTGCAGGGACTCGATACCGGGCTGCCCACCCCGGGCGGCGGCGGTCGTGGCGGCCGTGGCGGCGGGGGCGGAGGCCGCGGGGCGGTGGCGCCAGCCAAGGCGGTCTCGCTGGCGGCGGAGCCGACGGCGCTGGTCGCGCTCGCGGCGACGACCGACGACGCCGGGGCAATGGCGAAGCGGGTCGTCGCGAAGCTGGATTGGCCCGGGAAGCCGGTACCCGTTGTCGAGGTCACGCCGCTGACGCCGGAGCAACAGAAGCGGTACGATGCCGGCGCGGAGTTGTACAAGGGCATCTGCAGCGGCTGCCACCAGCCGGACGGCAAGGGCAAGGAAAAGCTCGCCGCCAACCTGGTGGACTCGCCCTACGTGAAGGGCGACGCGACCCCACCGATCCGCATCCTGCTGGGCGGCAAGGAAGGGCCGATCGGGCTGATGCCGCCGCTCGGCGGCGCGCTGAACGACGAGCAGATTGCCTCGGTGCTGACCTACATCCGTCGCGAGTGGGGACACACGGCGCCGCCGGTGGCGCCGGAGGACGTGCAGGAGATTCGCGGTCTGACCAAGACCCGCACGAAGCCCTGGACGGACGCCGAGCTTCAACAGGGACGAGGCGGCCGCGGGGCTGCCGCGGGCCGCGGAGGGCAGCATTGACAGAGCCGACTGGTAAGCCTCGGAACATCCTCGACGCATTCCGCCTCGACGGCCGCGTAGCGCTCGTGACGGGAGGGGCGCGAGGCTTGGGTCTCACGATGGCGACGGCGCTGGCCGAGGCCGGAGCGGACATCGCGATCTCCGGCCGCTCGCGCGCCGCGTGCGACGAAGCGGTGGCGCAAATCAGCACGCAGACCGGCCGCAAGGCGCTGGCGTTCGAGGCCGACGTCACCAAGGCGGGCGACGTCGACAAGCTGGCCGCGGACATCGAGAGCTCGCTCGGCCGCGCCGACATCCTGATCAACAACGCGGGGATCAATATCCGGGGTCCGATCCAGGACCTGTCCGAAGCCGACTGGGACGCAGTCATCGATACGAACCTCAAGGGGCCGTGGCTGTGCGCGCGCGCCTTCGGTCCGCGCATGGCTGCCCGAGGCTGGGGCCGGGTGATCAACATGGCCTCGATCCTCGCGGTAATCGCCATGCCGGGGCGGACGCCCTACGCGTCCTCGAAAGCCGGGATCGCGGGGATGACGCGGGTGCTGGCGCTGGAGTGGGCCGGCACCGGCGTCACCGTCAACGCCATCTGCCCGGGTGTGTTCGGCACCGAGATGAACCAGCCGCTGCTGAAGGATCCGGTGAAATACAAGGAGTTCGTCGCCCAGATCCCGATGGGCCGATGGGGCGAGGTCCACGAGCTGGCCGGTGCGGCCGTCTACCTCGCCTCCGAGGCCTCGTCGTACATGACGGGCGCCTCGCTGTTCGTCGATGGGGGCTGGACGGTTCGGTAGCGCGCACGACAATCGACACGCTGGGGCGAAGGAGCGTCGGCGTTCAACGACAGGAGAGAGCGTGATGACGATGAAGCAGTGGCCGGTGGCGTTGGCGGTGGCAGGGGCGTTCGTCGCGGGAGCAGGGGTTCACGAGATGGTGTCGCCGGCGCTCGCGGCGCACGCGGCCGCGAATCGGGTGTTCGAGATCCGCACCTACACCGCGCCGCCTGGAAAGCTCGAGGCTTTGAAGACGCGCTTCCGCGACCACACCATCAAGAGCTTCAACAAGCACGACATGACGAGCATCGCGTATTTCATCCCGCAGGACGCGCCGCTCAACGAGAACACGATCATCTACGTCCTCGCCCACCCGAGCCGCGAAGACGCCAAGAAGAACTGGGCCGCGTTCAACGCCGATCCCGAATGGGTGAAGGCGAAGGCCGAATCGGAAGCCGACGGGAAGATCGTCGAGAAGGCGGTCTCGGTGTTCGCCGACCCCGCCGATTTCTCGCCGATCAAGTAACTGCCTGAGCGCCGCGCCCGGCCCGGAGGATTTCTCATGACGCGTCTCTCGACCGCCCTGTTCAGCGCCATGGCGCTGGGCGCCACGCTCGTCGCGCAAACGCCCGCCGCCAAGCCGCTCGACATCTACGTCGTCGACACCGAAGGCGGGAAGGCGGCGCTGTTCGTCTCGCCGACTGGTCAGTCGCTGTTGATCGACAGCGGCAGTCCGGGCGGCCGCGATACAGATCGCCTGATGGCTGCCGTGACCGAGGCCGGCCTGAAGCAGATCGACTACTTGATCAGCACGCACTACCACGTCGATCACATCGGCGGGATGGCGGAGCTGGTCAAGCGGATCCCGGTCGGGACCTTCATCGATCACGGGCCCTCGGTCGAAGAGCGCGAGCAGGTACAAGGCTTCGCGGCGAGCTATGCCGAGCTGTACGGCAAGGCCAAGCATCTCGTGGTGAAGCCGGGCGACAAGATCCCGATCACCGGCCTCGACTGGCGCATCGTGACCGCCGGCGGAAACGTGCTCAAGACGCCGCTGCCGGGCGGCGGGCGCGCGAACCCGCTGTGTGCCGACTTCAAGCCGAAGGAGATCACCAACGATCCCGAGAACGCCCAGTCGGTCGGCAGTGTGGTGACCCTCGGCCAGTTCCGGGCGGCGGATTTCGGCGACCTGCTCTGGAACAAGGAGCACGAGCTGATGTGTCCGAACAATCTGATCGGCACGATCGACCTGTTCATGGTCTCGCACCACGGGTTGGACCAGTCGAATGCGCCGGTGCTGGTGCAGGCGCTCCAGCCGCGCGTGGCGGTGATGCAGAACGGCACCCGCAAAGGCGCCGGCACCGAGACGATGCCGACCTTGCGAAGCTCGCCAGGCCTGGAAGATATCTGGCAGCTGCACTGGAGCTACGGCGCCGGGATCGAACAGAACAGCGCCGGGGTGTACATCGCCAACATCGACGACAACGCGACGATTGCCGGGATTCTGACGGCGCCTCCGCGTCAGGGTGGCCCGGGCCGCGGCGCCGCGGGTCCAGGCGCGGGTGGTCCGCCTGCTGGTGGTCCGCCTGCCGGCGGGGCTCCTGGTGGTGCGCCCGGCGCAGCTCCGACGGGCGCGGCGCCCGCCGCTGGTGCGGCGCCGGCACCACCGCCGCCAATGCCGCCGGCCGGGGCTCCGGCAGCTGGCGCCGGCGCGACTCCGGCCGGTGCGCCGCAGGGTGCGCCCGGTGCGGGCCGTGGCGGCGGTGCGGCAGCGCATTCGCCGGCCTACATGATCAAGATCTCCGCCCGACCGGACGGATCGTTCACGGTCACCAACACTCGCAACGGTTTCACGAAGACGTACGCCGCGCGTCCGCGCGCCAGGTAGGTCCGGCACCAGGCCGGGCGTGTGAGGAGTCAAGATGAGAGTTACCAAGATGCGCGTGTCCCTGCTGGCGGTCGGTGCCGCGGCGTTGTTCACCACCGTGCTCGCACAGCAGCCGCCGCCCGCGCCACCTGCCGGTGCACCCGCCGGCGCTCCGGCCGGTGCGCCCGGGGCGCAGGGCCAGGGCCGCGGCGGCCGTGGACCGGCCGCGGTGCCGGATGTGCCGCCGATGAAGGTCTACATCTACGGCGGCCCCAAGACGCACGGCGAGGGGCAGCACGACTATCCGCAGTTCCTCGCCGACTGGAGCAAGATCCTCCAGAACCGCGGCGCCGAGGTGGACGGTGGTCTGCACTTCCCGAGCGCGCGCGAGCTGTCGGGGGTGGACGTGCTGATCATCTACAAGGGTGACGCCGGCTACGTCAGCCTCGAGGATCGCGCCAACCTCGATCAGTACCTGCGCCGGGGCGGCGGCATCATCAGCCTGCACGACGCGCTCTGCAGCGACGACACCGCTTACTTCTCCAACATCGTCGGCGGGGCGAAGAAGCACGGTGAGGTCAACTACACGCTCGAAGCGAACGTGCCGTACACCATTGTCGACAAGGCCCACCCGATCATGAAGGGCATGGAAGACTTCAAGATTACCGACGAGGCGTTCTTCCTCATGACCTGGTCGAAGACGCCGGAAGTGCACGTCCTCGCCACTGCGGTCATCGACGGGACTCCGAGCGCGGGCACCCACAAAGGCGAGGTGGTGCCGCAGATGTGGACGTACGAGAAGTCGCTGGCGCCGGCCCCGTCCGGGTCGCCGTACCGGGCCTTCGTGTGGATGCAGGGGCACAATTACGCCAACTTCGCGCTGCCCAACGTGCAAGGCATGATGCTGCGGGCAATTGCCTGGGCCGGGAAGCGCCCGATCGACACGTTGATGACCGAGCGTCCGCAGCGCGGCGGCGGCCGGGGCACGGCTCCTGGCGCACCCGGTGCGCCCGGTGCGCCGGCCGGGCCAGGTCGTGGTGGCGAAGCGGGCGCCGGCAGCTAGCAGACGACGCGGACACAGAGGAAACGACATATTCAAGATGACAGAGTCGAAGCGCAAGTACCGGTCGTCGTCGTGGTTCGGCAAGATCGACAAGGACGGCTTCATCCATCGCAGCTGGGTCGGCCGCGGTCTGCCCGAAGGCATCTTCACGTCGGGCAAGCCGATCATTGGCATCTGCAACACGTGGTCGGAGCTGACCCCGTGCCACCTCCACTTCCGCGAGATCGCCGAGCACGTCAAGCGCGGGGTCTGGGAGGCGGGCGGCATTCCGTTCGAGTTCCCGGTCACCTCGCTGGGTGAAACGAGCCTGCGGCCGACGGCGATGCTCTTCCGGAACCTCGCGTCGATGGACGTCGAGGAGTCGATCCGCGGCAACCCGATCGATGGCGTCGTCCTGCTGTGCGGCTGCGACAAGACGACGCCGGCGCTGGTCATGGGCGCGGCCAGCTGCGACCTGCCGGCGATCACGATCTCGGGCGGCGCGATGCTCAACGGCAACTATCGCGGCCGGCCGCTCGGCTCTGGCACCGACGTGTGGCGCTTCAGCGAAGAGGTCAAGGCCGGCTCGATGTCGATGAAGGAGTTCATGCAGGCCGAGTCCTGCATGTCCCGTTCATCCGGCACCTGCAACGTCATGGGCACGGCATCGACGATGGCCTCGATGGTGGAAGCGTTGGGCCTGTCGCTGCCGGAGAACGCGGCAATTCCGGCGGTCGACTCGCGCCGTTACGCACAGGCGCATCTCGCCGGGCGGCGGATCGTCGAGCTGGTCGAGCAGGACATCACGATCTCGCAAATCCTGACCCGCGAGGCGTTCGAGAACGCCATCCGCGTCAACGGCGCGGTCGGCGGCTCGACCAACGCCGTCATCCACCTGCTGGCGATGGCCGGCCGGGTCGGTGTGAAGGTCTCGCTGGAGGACTGGGATCAGCTCGGGCGCGACGTGCCGACCATTTGCGACCTGATGCCATCAGGCCGGTTCCTGATGGAGGACTTCTACTACGCCGGCGGGCTCCCCGTCGTGATCCGGACGCTTGGCGAGCACGGTCTGCTCAACAAGGATGCGCTGACCGCCAACGGGAAGACCATCTGGGAGAACTGCAAGGACGCCACGAACTACAACCCCGAAGTGATCCGCCCCTTCGACAAGCCGCTCGCGGCGAGCGGCGGGATCGCGGTACTAAAGGGCAACCTGTCGCCGACCGGCGCGGTGCTCAAACCGTCGGCAGCCTCGCCGAGCCTGATGACGCATCGCGGCCGCGCGGTGGTGTTCGAGAACATCGAGCATTACAACGCGAGGATCAAGGATCCGGACCTCGACGTGGACGCCAGCTGCGTGCTGGTGATGAAGAATTGCGGCCCGAAGGGCTATCCGGGAATGCCAGAAGTCGGGAACATGGGGCTGCCGCCGAAGGTCCTGAAGACCGGCGTCACGGACATGGTGCGCATCTCGGATGCCCGCATGAGCGGCACCGCGTACGGCACCGCAGTGCTGCACGTGTCGCCGGAGGCAGCGGACGGTGGGCCGCTGGCGCTGGTGCGCGACGGCGACATGATCGAGCTCGACGTCCCCGGCCGGCGGCTCACCATCGACATCACTGACGAGGAGATGGCCGCGCGCCGGGCGGCGTGGACCCCTCCGCCACCGGTCGTTCCGCCCGGTGGCTATGCGCAGCTGTACATCAAGCACGTGCAGCAGGCCAACCTGGGCGCCGACCTCGACTTTCTCGTCGGCAGCCGCGGTCACGAAGTCACGCGCGAGTCGCACTGATTCACAGCCGCCAGCTTCCAGCTTCCGGCTTCCAGCTCTCGGAACAGAAGCAAGGACGCTGCAGGACGGCACAACACGAAGGCCAGGTTGATGCTGGCAGCTGGTAGCTGGCAGCTGGTAGCTTTTCGAGGTTCGCTTTGAAGCTTCTGCGCTACGGATCGGCCGGACAGGAAAAGCCCGGCCTGCTCGACTCGTCGAACATCATCCGCGACTTGTCCGGGGTCGTGTCCGACATTGCCGGCGCGACGCTGCTGCCCGACGCGCTGGCCCGTCTCAAGGAGATCGATCCGACGACGCTGCCGGCGGTGACCGGGACGCCGCGCATCGGCCCGTGCGTCGGGCAGGTCGGCAAGTTCCTCTGCATCGGTCTGAACTACTCGGATCACGCGGCTGAATCCGGCATGGCGGTGCCGAAGGAGCCCATTCTCTTCATGAAGGCCACCTCCTGCATCGTCGGCCCGAACGACGATCTCGTGATTCCGCGCGGTTCCGACAAGACCGACTGGGAAGTCGAGCTCGGGGTGGTGATCGGCAAGCCGGCCAAGTACGTCAGCGAGGCCGACGCGCGGTCGCACGTTGCCGGCTACTGCGTCGTGCACGACGTCTCGGAGCGGGCGTTCCAGCTCGAAGGCACGGGGCAGTGGGTCAAGGGCAAGAGCGCCGACACGTTCGGTCCAATCGGACCATGGCTGGTGACTGCCGACGAGATTCCCGAGCCGGGCAACCTCGGTCTGTGGCTGGACGTCGACGGCCGCCGGCGTCAGGACGGCTCGACCAAGACGTTGATCTTCGGCGTCGACTACCTGGTCAGCTACATCAGCCGCTTCATGAGTCTGCAGCCCGGCGACATCATCACGACCGGCACGCCTCCGGGCGTCGGCCACGGCCAGAAGCCGCCGGTCTACCTCCGCGCCGGCAGCGAAGTGCGCCTCGGCGTCGAGAAGCTGGGCGAACAGAAGCAGCGCGTCGTAGCTGAGCGCTGATAGCAGACGGCGCACGGCGCACGGCTTAGGATTGTGGCTACAGGCTACAGGTCTGAGGCGACGGTGGCGCGGGGCTGCCAGCCATCCCCGCGCGCGAACTCTGAACCGAACGTTGAACCTGGAACCGAACCCTGAACCTTGAACCCTGAACCCTGAACCCCGCGAATGCCCCTCTCCACCTCCATGCTCGACGGTCTGAGTGGGATCGTTGGCGCCTCGCGCGTGCTGACGAAGCCTGAGGATGTGATTCCGTACGGCTTCGACGGGACCGCGGCGCTCAAGCATCGTCCCGACGCGGTGGTGTTTCCGCGCACGACCGATGACGTTTCACGGTGCGTGAAGCTGGCGGCCTCGGCCGGCGTGCCGATCGTGACGCGCGGGTCGGGGACGGGGCTGAGCGGCGGCAGCGTGCCGAGCGACGGGGCGATGGTCATGTGCCTCGCGCAGATGAACGCGATCCTCGACCTCGATCCACGCAACCTGACGATGCGGGTGCAGCCGGGTGTCACGACCATCACGATTGACGAGGCCGCCGCCAAGCATGGGCTGTTTTATCCGCCTGACCCCGGCTCGATGCGGATCAGCAGCATCGGCGGCAACGTCGCCGAGAACTCGGGCGGGCTGCGCGGGCTGAAGTACGGCGTGACCCGCGACTACGTGATGGCCCTCGAGGTGGTGCTGGCGGACGGGCGGGTCACGCGCTTCGGGAGCCCGTGCGTCAAGGACGTCGCCGGCTACTCGATGAAAGACCTCTTCGTCGGCTCGGAAGGCACGCTCGGCATCATCACCGAAGTGCTGCTCAAGCTCGTGCCGCGGCCCGCCGCGCGACGGACGATGCTGGCGCTGTACGACCGGATCGAGGATGCGGCGGACACCGTCTCGGCGATTATCGCGGCGCGGATCATTCCCTGCACGCTCGAGTTCCTCGATCGCATGACGGCCGGATGCGTCGAGGACTACGCCCACGTCGGCCTGCCGACCGACTGCGACGCGGTGCTGCTGATCGAGACGGACGGGCATCCCGCGGCGGTCGACGACGAGAGCGAGCGGATGGCGGTGATCGCCCGCGAGCACGGCGCCCGCGAGGTCCGCGCCGCGCGCGACGAGGCTGAGGGGCTGGCGCTTGCGGCCGCGCGCCGTAACGCGTTCTCCGCGCTGGCGCGCCGCAAGCCGACCACGATCCTGGAGGACGTCACGGTGCCGCGGACGGAGCTGGCGACGATGGTGGCGTTCATCGCCGAAACCGCGAAGACACACCGCCTCGAAATCGGGACGTTCGGCCACATGGGTGACGGCAACCTGCACCCGACCTTCCTGACCGACGAACGGAACACCGACGAGATCGTCCGCGTGCATCACGCGCTCGACGCGATCGTGACGAAGACACTCGCCCTTGGCGGGACGATCACTGGGGAGCACGGCGTCGGCCTGGCGAAGAAGCAGTGGCTACGCCAGCAGATGGGCGACGACAGCTACCTGCTGATGCAGCAGGTCAAGCGGGCGATCGACCCGGCGG
Source organism: uncultured Acidobacteriota bacterium (assembly GCA_963816725.1). Lineage (GTDB taxonomy): Bacteria > Acidobacteriota > Vicinamibacteria > Vicinamibacterales > 2-12-FULL-66-21 > CAVSUB01. The sequence continues at coordinate 511,622 of CAWFMC010000008.1, forward strand.
GCCTTCTCAATCCCGGGAAGATCTTCGACTAGGCGATGGCGCACACGCTTCGAACCATCGACTACAGCGTCCTGCAGCAGTGCATGCACTGCGGCATGTGCCTGCCGACGTGTCCGACTTACGACACCACCAAACGCGAGCGGAACAGCCCGCGCGGGCGGATCGCGCTCATGCGCGCCGTCGCCGATGGCGAGCTTGAGGTGTCGCGCGAGTTCGCCGACGAGATGAGCTATTGCCTGGGATGTCTCGCGTGCCAGACGGCATGCCCGGCCGGCGTGAACTACGCCGAGCTCTTCGAGACCGCCCGGAGCGACATCGAGGAGGCTGCCGTTCAGCCCGGGATCATGCGGCAGATCTGGCGCGCGCTGACTCTGGATTTCCTGTTCCGCCGCCCGCGCGCGTTGCGCACGGCGGGCCGGCTGCTGCGGTTCTATCAGCAATCGGGGCTGGAGTCGCTGGTTCGGCGATCTGGCGCAATCGAGCTCCTGCCGGCCAGCCTGCGGCGCATCGAACCGCAGGCGCCGCGAGTGGCGGCGCACTTCTCGGACGTGCTCATTGCCGCGCGCGAAGAGCCGCCCGTCCCGGCGCGCTACACCGTCGCGCTGTTGACCGGCTGCGTCCAGGACCTGGTGTATCCGGACGTGAACCGCGACACGGCCGACGTGCTGCTCGCCAACGGCTGCACCGTCCTCACGCCACCCGCCCAGCCCTGCTGCGGGTCGCTGCACGCGCACAACGGCGATCTGGCCGCCGCTCGAGCGCAGGCCCGCCGGCTGATCGACCTGCTTCCGCCCGATCGCTTCGATGCGATCATCAGCAACGCCGGCGGATGCGGCTCGCATCTGCGCCGCTACGGTCCGCTGCTCGAGGACGATCCGCAGTACCGTGACCGCGCTCGCGTGTGGGATGCCAAGGTGCGTGACGTGCACGAGTGGCTGGGGCAGATCGGTTGCCGCCCGCCGCGGACAGCGCCGTACGAAACGCCGGTCACGGTGACGTATCACGACTCCTGTCATCTCGCGCACGGGCAGAAGGTGGTGCGTGAGCCGCGCGCCCTGCTGCGGCTGATTCCAGGAGTGTCGGTCGTCGAGTTGAAGGAGTCATCCTGGTGCTGCGGCAGCGCCGGCATCTACGCGCTCTCGCAGCCGCAACAGGCCGACCTCCTGCTGCGGCGGAAGGTGTCGCACGTGCTCGAGACCGGCGCGTCGGTGGTCGCCACCGGCAACCCGGGCTGCCAGTTGCAGATTGCCCGCGGGCTGCGCGACTCGGGCAGCGAGGCCCGCGTCGTCCACCCGATTTCGCTGATGGCCGCGGCCTACCGCCGGGAGGCCGGCGCCGCGGCGTGACTCGATCCATCGAGGACCCTTGAACCCATGACCCCTCCGACTCCGACGCCCGACCTGAGGAGCCGCACGGCGGCGACGCTCGGCGGCCTGGTGCCCTCTCGGGCGCGCTACACGGCGATCGTGTTCGCGATCGCGCTGGCCGTGGTCACCTACATCGATCGCGTCTGCATCGCGCAGGCGGCCCCGTCGATCCAGCACGACCTGGGCCTGTCCAAGATCGAGATGGGCTGGGCGTTCTCGGTGTTCGCGTGGGCCTACGCGCTGTTCGAGATCCCGGGCGGGTGGCTCGGCGATCGGATGGGAGCGCGCCGGGTGCTGATGCGGATCGTGATCTGGTGGTCGTTCTTCACCGCCGCCACCGGCTGGGCCTGGAACACGACGTCGCTCATCGTGACCCGGACGCTCTTCGGCGCCGGCGAAGCGGGGGCGTACCCGAACCTGACCCGCATCTTTGCCACGTGGCTGCCGTATCGCGAGCGCGAGCGGGCGCAGGCCGTGCTGTGGCTCGCCTCGCGCTGGGGCGGCGCCTTCACCCCGCTGCTGGTCGCCTACATCCTGCAGTTCATGACCTGGCGTCGCGCGTTCGAGCTGTTCGGCGTCCTCGGCGTGATCTGGGCGGTGGTGTTCTACCGATGGTATCGGGACGATCCGGGCACGCACCCGTCGGTCAACAGCGCCGAACTCGCGCTGATGCCGCCGCCACACGAGCGCGAAACTGTCGAAGGCGGGATCCCGTGGGCGCTGATGATGTCGAAGCCGGCGGTATGGCTCCTGTGCATCCAGTATTTCTGCCTGGGCTATGGCTGGTGGTTCTACGTGACGTGGCTGCCCACCTACCTGCGTGAAGCGCGCGGCACGAGCGTGCAGATGGGCGCGTTGCTGGCCGGCCTGCCGCTACTCCTGGGCGGCGTCGGGTGCCTCATCTCGGCGGCACTGATCCCCCAAATCGCCCGTGCGACCGGCAGCGTCGCGCTCGCCCGGCGGATCATCGCCGTGATCGGCTTCGTCGGCGCGTCGGCGTGCGTCTTCGTGTTCACCGGGATCCAGGATCCGATCAAGGCGATGCTGGTCCTCGGCATGGCCGGGCTGTTCAACGACTTCGTGATGCCGGCGGCGTGGGCCGGATGCATGGACGTCGGTGGCCGCTACGCGGGCACCGTGTCCGGGGCGATGAACATGATGGCCAGCATCGCCGGCGCGCTGTCGCCCCTGGTGATCGGCTACCTGCTGGCGTGGACCGGTCAGAACTGGACGCTGACCTTCTACATCTCCGCGACCGTCTACAGCCTGGGGGCGATCTGCTGGCTGTTCCTCGACGCCCACACGCCGATGGAAGCGCCGCGACTGGACCGTCGCGCCGCCTGACCGGCGCGCGAGTTGGTTCATAGGTTCATGAACCGACTATGATGTCGCCCATGACGCGCACCCTTCCGATCGTCATCGCTTTGGCCGTCGTGTCCCTCGGCTCCGCTCGCGCCGAGCGCGGGTGGACATCCTTGTGGAACGGCAAGAATCTGGACGGCTGGACGACCTGGATGCAGACGCCGCAGCCGACGTCCGACGTGCCGGGGCTGAAGCGCGACGCGAGTGGGAAGTACCTCGAGCCGATTGGGTCGGGGCGGGACCCGCTGCAGGTGTTCACGGTGGTGAACGACGTCGACGGTCGCCCGGCGATCCGCATCTCGGGCGAGGTGTTCGGCGAGCTGCGCAGCCGTCAGTCGTTCAAGAACTATCGCCTTCGCCTGCAATTCAAATGGGGCGAGAAGAAGTGGCCGCCGCGTGATGGCGCCACGACTCAGCGCGACAGCGGCCTGCTGTATCACGTCCACGCCGAACCCGGCGTCGACGGCCGGACCTGGGCGCGATCGATCGAGCTCCAGATCCAGGAGCACGACGTCGGCGATCTCTACGCCATCGGCTCGACGATCGCCGTCCGCGCCAAGGTCCGCCGCGGCACGACGCCGCCGCTCTACGACTACGATCCGGCCGGCGACTGGACCTACTTCACCCAGAACCAGGGCTCGTCCGGGCGCTGTATCAAATCACCCGACAACGAGAAGCCGACCGGCGAATGGAACACGGTGGAGCTGATCGCGTTCAAGGACGATGCGATCCACATCGTGAACGGGAAAGTGGTGATGCGGTTGCACGGGCCGCAGCGGATCGACACCGCGGCGCTGACGCCGGTCACCTCGGGCCCGATCATCCTGCAGTCGGAAGGGGCCGAGGTCTTCTACCGCGACATCGAGATGCGGCCGATCACCGCGATCCCGCCGGAGTTCGCCGAGAAGTAGGACGCGCTCGCGCTACCGGCCGCCGAGACCGAACAGCCTGATTGCGTTGTCGCGCAGGATCAGCGGCCGGACCTCGTCCTTGATGGCGATCTTCTTGAAGTCCTCCATCCAGCGGTCCGGGGTGATCCACGGGTAGTCCGATCCGAACAGCACCTTGTGCTTGAGCAGGCTGTTCGCGTATTGAATGAGGATCGGTGAGAAGTACTTCGGCGACCAGCCGGAGAGGTCGATGTAGACCGTCGGCTTGTGCAGGCACACCGAGATCGCCTCGTCCTGCCACGGGAACGACGGGTGGGCCATGATGATCGGCATCTCCGGGAAATCCACCGCGACGTCGTCGATCGGCATCGGATGCCCGTACTTCAGGCGTATGCCGGCGCCGCCCGGGGCGCCGCTGCCAATGCCGCTGTGGCCGGTGTGGAACAGCACCGGCAGCTTCGCCGCGGCGAAGATCTCGTAGAGCGGATACGCGATTCGATCGTTGGGGAAGAACTGCTGGAGCGGCGGATGCAGTTTCAGCCCGCGCACTTTCCCCGTGCCGACCAGCCGTCGCGCCTCGCGGACGGCCTCGGGCCCGCGCGTCGGATCCACGCTGATGAACGGCAGCACGACATCGGTATTCGCCGCCGCGAACTCCAGCACCTGATCGTTCGACACCTGGGTGCGCCCCGACAGGCGCTCGTCGACGGTGAAGACCACGCACGCCATCTTGCGCGACCGGTAGTATTCGGCCAGCGACGCGGCGTCGCGACCGGCGCCGCTGTCGCCAAAATACTGCCGCGCCGCGGTATCCGAATCCGCGTCCTGTTCGGGCGCTTCGAGGTGGACGTGGACGTCGATCGCGGTCAGCGTCGTAGTGTCGATGCTCATGGTCTCAGTGATTCTCCCCTGGATCGGAGGCGCGCACGATCACTGCGTCACCGGCGCCGCCGTACAGTTGCTCGACCAGGTGGGCACGGTTGGCGAGCACGGCCTTCTGGTTGACCGATCCCTTGTCGGTCGCTTCCTGCGCATCGATCGACGCCGGCTCGACCAGGAGCACGGCCGCGACGATGCGTGTCGAGTGGCCGGGATTACGGCGGCCGAATTCGTCGAGCCGAACGCGGAAGGCGTCCTGGACCCGCCGATCCGCGACGACCGCACTCATCGGCATCGGCTCGCCGGGCGCACCACAGAGAGCGCGGCACCCCGCGAGTGACGGGAACACCAACGCGGTGACCTCATCGCGGTCGGGCCCGGCAATCACGACCTCCTGCGCCAGGTCGCCGAGATGCGCGAGCAGTCGCTGGCGCAGCGGTCCGACGCGAACGAAGGTGCCGCTCGACAACTTGAAGTCCTCGGACAGGCGGCCTTCAAACGTGAACCCCTCCGACGGCTTCTCGGGATCGACGAAGGCCAGCGCATCGCCCATCCTGTAGAAGCCGTCCTCGTCGAACGCGGCGGCCGTCAGTGCCTCGTCTCGCCAGTAACCCGGGGTGATGTTGGGTCCGCGCAGACGCGCCTCGAGTTGCGCGCCCACGCGGCCCAATTTCAACTCGACACCTGGAGCCGGCACGCCGATCCGGCCGCCGCTGAAATCGGAATCTCCGGCGCACAGCGCGAACGGTGCGCTCTCGGTGGCCCCGAGCCCGGTGACGAGCGGGATCCGCCGGCCGTGCGCGTCGACGGCCATCGACTGGATGTCGTCCGCGATGTGCTGGCGCAACGCCGCCGCGGCACAGAACAACAGTCTGAGGCGACTGAAGAAGTGCGCCCGGAAGGCGGGATCCCTTCTGAGCTGCGGCGCGAGCAGGTCATAGCCCCGCGGCACATTGAAATACGCCGTCGCGGCGATCTCGCGCAGGTTGGCCAGCGTCGTGTCGAACGCACCGGGTACCGGCTTGCCGTCGTCGATGTACAGCGTGCCGCCGTTGTAGAGCGTGATCCCGACGTTGTGGTTGCCGCCGAAGGTGTGATTCCACGGCAGCCAGTCGCAGAGCACCGGCGGCTCCTCGCCGAGCAGTGGCATGACCTGCAGCAGCATCGCCTGGTTCGCGCAGAGCATGCGCTGCGTGTTGATCACGCCCTTGGGGCGGCCAGTCGAACCCGACGTGTAGAGCACCTTGGCGACCGTGTCCGGCCCGACCCTGCGCGTGCGCCTCGTCCACAGCAGCGGTCGCGCGCACAGCTTCGAGCGCCGAGAACGGCGTTGCTTTCAGTTGTGCGGGCGGGGTGCAGGTCACGATCTCCGCGTCAGCCGCGACGTGCGTCAGGGCGCGCTCGAACAGCGCACCCTCGGCCGCGAACACGAGCCCTGGCCGCAACGCCTGCCAGAGCACGCGAAGCGTGGTGTAGTCCCGGGCGAGGAGCGCATAGGCGGGCGCGAGCGGCGTGTACATGATCCCCGCGTACATCGCCGCCAGGCCAAGGAGCGCGTGTTCGAGGCTGTTGCCCGACAGGATCACGACCGGCCGATCCGACGAGAGCCGGCGATCGATCAGCGACTGCGCGATGGCCCGCGTTCGCCGCAGCGTGTCGCCGTAGCTGAGATGCACCCACGCGCCGCCGGCGTCGCGCCGGGCGAGGAACGTGCGGTCGGGCGCCTCGGCGGCCCAGTGGTCGAGGCGCTCGGTCAGCTTGGTGGGATACGGGCCGAGCGGGAACGGCGAGCGGGCGTACTGCGTGCCGTCGGGCCCGGTTTCGAGAATGGTCTCCGACGGGAGGAGGTCAGCCACGCCGATCGCGATCCCGGAACGTGCCGCCGCTCTCGGCCAGCGCGGTCAGGAGCGGCGCCGGCGCCCAACGCTCTCCGAGCTCGCGATGGAGCGCGACGATCCGGCCGTGGATCCTGCCGAGGCCGGTGCGATCGGCGTAGAACATCGGTCCGCCGCGCCACGCCGGAAAGCCGTAGCCATTCAGGTAGATGACGTCGATGTCCGAGGCGCGCTCGGCGAAGCCCTCCTCGAGGATCCGCGCCCCCTCGTTGATCAGCGCGTAGACACATCGTTCGACGATCTCGTCGTCGCTGAACGTCCGCTGCGGGATGCCGGCCTCCCGCGCCGTCGAGCGAATCAGCGCAACCACCTCGGGATCCGGGGTCGGCTTGCGCTGATCGTCGTAGAGGTACCAGCCCTTGCCGGCCTTCTGACCGACGCGGCCCATCTCGTTCAACTTATCGGCGACCAGCGGCTTGCGTTCGCCGGGCTTGGTGAAATGCTGAAGCTCCTGCCGCACGCGGTAGGCGACGTCGAGGCCGGCCATGTCATCGACGGCGAAGATCCCCATCGCCATGCCGAATGACGTCAGCGCACGATCGACCTGCTCCGGCGTGGCTCCCTCCTCGACGAGGAACTGCGCCTCGTACATGTACGGGAACATCATGCGATTGCCGACGAAGCCCGGGCAGTTGCCGACCGTCACCGGCACCTTACCCAGCTTCTTTCCGAACGCCATAACGCGCGCGAGCACGTCGGCACTCGTCTTCGCGCCGCGCACCACCTCCACCAGCCGCATGACGTTCGCCGGGCTGAAGAAGTGCAAACCGACAACCGATTCAGGACGCTGCGTCTGGGCGGCAATGGCATCGATGTCGAGGGTCGAGGTGTTCGTGGCCAGGACCGCGCCCGGCTTGGCGACCGCGTCGACTCTCGCGAACACCTGCTTCTTCAGCGCCATGTTCTCGAACACGGCCTCGATCACGAGATCCGCGTCGGCGAGAGCGGCATCGTCGAGCGAGGTGGTAATCGCATCGAGGCGCTTCGTCACGGCGTCCGCGGTGAGCCGGCCGCGCTTGACCGACGAATCGTAGTTGCGGCGGATGGTGGCCAGCCCGCGGTCGAGCGCCTCCTGAGTCGCGTCGGTGATCGTCACCGGGACGCCGGCGTTGACGCAGGCCATCGTGATCCCGCCGCCCATCGTGCCGGCGCCGATGACCGCGACGCGTTCGATCGGCTGTGGCTTGAGGTCCGGCGGCACGCCTTTCAGCTTCGTGGCGGCCCGCTCGGCGAAGAAGGCGTGGATCAGCGCCTTGGCCTGCTCGGTGCTGACCGAGGCCACGAACAGCTCGCGCTCGCGGCGGCAGCCCTCTTCGTAGGGCAGGGTGGTCGCCGCTTCGATCGCGGCGACGGCGTTCAGCGGCGCAGTCTGATGCCGGCGGACCTTGGCGGCGAGCGCGCGCGCCGCGTCGAAGAGCGGAGTGTTGCTCTCGGCGGTCCCTAAGCGCTCGCTCCGGTCGCGGGTCTTGGCCGCCAGCGGGCCCTGCGCGGCCTTCCGCGCGAACGCCATCGCGCCGGGCGCGAGATCGCCGGTGATGACCTCGTCGATCAGCCCTGCCGCGAGCGCCTCCGGCGCCTTGATCGGCTTGCCGGTGACGCACATCTCCAGTGCCTTCTCGACTCCGACCAGCCGCGGCAGACGCTGCGTGCCCTCGGCGCCAGGGATGATCCCGAGGTTCACCTCAGGCTGACCGACCACTGCGTCAGGGACGGCGACTCGATACCGTCCGGCCATTGCCAGCTCGAGACCGCCGCCCAGCGCCGTGCCGTGAATCGCCATCACGACCGGCTTCGCGACGTCCTCGATCCACATCAGCAGTTGATGAAGATCGATGGCCTTCGAGGGATCCTCCCAGGCCGCCTCTTCCAGATTCGAGATGTCCGCACCAGCGATGAATGTCCGGCCGCCCCCGATAATCACAATCGCGGCAATCCCGTCGTCCGCCACGGCCCGCGCGATCCCGGCCTGCAGCGCTTCCGGCACGCCAGGGCTGAGCGCGTTCACCGGCGGGTTGTTGACGGTGAGAAGGGCGACGCCATCGACGGCGGTGTAGGCGACGAAGTTGGGCATGGGTTGAATGACCGCGAGAAAGGCGATGATTGTACTGCGTTGCAACGCCGCGCCGGCACGTCCCGTAAGGATAACGAGGATCCCCCATCCCGATTGATCTCGAGACGGTGACCGAGGCGAGACTGGTGGCCCAGGCGCTGGCCGGCTCGCAGTCCGCCTTCGAACAGATCGTGCGCCGCTACCAGCGTCCCGTCATCAGCCTGTTGATCCGTCTCACCGGGGATGCCGCGCTGGCGGAGGACCTCGCCCAGGAAGCGTTCGTCAAGGCGTTCCGCAATCTCGCGGCGTTCGACACCCGGCGCCGGCTGTCCAGCTGGTTGTTCCGCATCGCCCACAACACCGGCATCGACGCGCTCCGCAAGGCTCGCCCGGTGACCGTCGACATCGACGCGGCCGCGCCGCCCGACCTGCTGATCGCCGCCCCCGCAGCCGACCCGGTCGAGCGCCGGGCACTTGGCCAGGCGATCGACCGCGCCCTGGCGGAGCTTCGCCCGGACCAGCGGACCGCGGTCGTGCTGCGCTACGAACAGGGCCTCTCATTTGACGAGATCGGCCAGGTACTCGGCATCCCCGAGGCCACGGCGCGCAGCCACGTCCATCGCGCGCGCCAGGACCTGATGCGGTTGATGACCGCGGCGGGCTGGGCTCCGGGTTCCGCGCTGCAACGTTCCGGCGCCGGGTCCCGTAAGCCTGAGTGAGCACGATGCGCGACGACCTGAGCGAACAGTACCGGCCGCTGGCTCCAGGCAGACGAGCAGGGAGATGACGACGAGGCCGATGCCTCGTTCGAGCGGCTGTTCGATGCGTGCGTGCCGGCGCCGCTGCCGTCGGCCCGGTTCGCCGAGACCACGATGGCCGCGATCGGAGCAGCCGCAGTGGCGGACGCGGTACACGCCAGGCGGGTGCGGCGGGTACTGCTCTGGTCCGGTATCCCGATCGGCGCGCTGGCCCTCTATTTCGGGGCTGGGGCGCTGTTCTGGGCGCTCTCGACAGGGCTCGTCGCGGTTCTGAATTTTCTGGTGGCGATGGTCGTCTGGTTCGCCAACGGCCACGACGTCCGCAGCACGGTGTGGACGCTGCTGACCGGGTTGGGGCGGGCCGCGCTGGCGTTCGCCGCCGATTCGCGGGTCACCGTCGCGATCCTGATTTTCCAGGTGGTTGCGGTTGCGGCGCTCGCCGCGCTGCATCGCCTGCTCGGTCCTGAGAGGGAGTGGCTGAAATGAGAATGCTGTCGTTGGGCGCCGCCATCATCGTCACCGCGTTGACGATGTCCGTTGGCGCGCAGGAGTTGCGGCCGGAGGATCGCGCGCTGCGGACCGAAATCGAGTCGCGCTACGACGTCGTGCCGTTGTCGAACGGCATCGGCCTGAGGCCGAAGGCGTCGAACAGCGACGTCCGGCTGATCGAGGTCTCGGATGCGATCTCGATCAACGGCGTCGTGGTCACCGGGCGCGAGCTGCGCGAGCGGGTCGGCGCGGACGCGGACACGATCCTGAAGCTGTCGTATCTGGACCCGGCGGTCAGGCGCGCGGTGTTTGCTGACGCCGGCGATTCGACGGCCCGGCCGGAGACACCGCCCGCAGCGCCTGCTCCGGACCGGCCGGACCGCGATAGGGACCGGGAGCGCGGACCGCACCAGTCGGGTGGGGACCGCGTGCGGATCTTCGGTGACGTGGCGGTGCGCGAAGGTGAAACGATTTCCGGCCAGGTGGTGGCCGTCTTCGGCTCCGTGCGGATCGACGGCGAAGTGGGTGACCAGGTGGTCGCGGTGCTCGGCTCGGTGGACCTCGGCCCCAAGGCCGTGGTGCACGGGGACATCGTCAGCGTCGGCGGGCGGGTGCGACGCGCCGAAGGGGCCGACGTGCGCGGCGGCGTGACCGAGGTGTCGTTGCAGGACGCGAGCACCAATGCCCGGCTGGCCCCGTGGCTCGGCGGCCTCGGGATGCTGTCGTTGTTCGACGGGTTCGGGGGCGCGTTCCCGCGCCTCCTGGGCACCATTTTCCGGCTGTTCCTGCTGCTGATCTTCGTGTCGCTGGCGATGGTCGTGGCGCGCGGTCCGGTCGAGCGATCGGCGCAGCGCATCAGCGACAATCCGCTCAAGGCCGCGCTCGTCGGGCTGGCCGCCGAAGTGTTTGCGGTTCCGGTGCTGGTCCTCACCTGCATCGTTCTGGCGATCAGCATCGTCGGCATCCCGCTGCTGCTCCTGATGCCGTTCGTGATCCTGTTCCTGCTGGTGCTGGCACTGGTCGGCTTTACCGGCACCGCGATGGCGATCGGCCAGTGGACGCGCCGCCGCTTCAGCCTCGGGCTGGGCGCGGGTTTCTCGGATGTCTGGCTCGGGGTCGTCGTGATCCTGTTCCCGATCCTCATCGGCCGCCTCGTCGGTCTCGGCGGCTTCCTCACCGGCCCGATCGTGTTCCTCCTCGTCGCCGCCGGCATCGGCTTCGAGTTCCTGGCCTGGTCCACCGGCCTCGGGGCGGTACTCTCGAACGGCTTCTCCCAACTCCAGGCCCGCCGCGCCCTGCGCGCGCCGCGCGCCCCGGCGTAACGTGGCGGGTAACCAGAGATCGAGCGCAGGGCGTTGGGCGGTCGGTCTCTGCCGCGGATACTGAACCCTCGAACTACCGAACCTGCGGAACCCTTGGAACTCGCACCTTGCGAACCCTGCGAACCTGTCGAACCTGTAGAACTGTCCGGATACGTGTCTTGTAACTCCATTCCCTCCGTCGTCGTATCCTGACCGTCATGATTACCGCAAAGACCGACGTCGTCGGCAGCCTGCTTCGTCCTGAGTTCCTCAAGACCGCCCGTGCGGACCGTCGAAGCCGGGCGGCTCAGCCCGCCCGAGTTCAAACGCATCGAGGATCGCGCCGTAGACGAGGCGGTCGCGCTGCAGGAATCGTGCGGCCTGGGCGTCGTCACCGACGGCGAGATGCGCCGCTCCGCCTTCTACGCCCATCTGGTCGAGTCGCTCGAGGGGTTCAACAGCAGCGCCGGCTGGACGATCACCTTTCGCGACTCGGAGGGGCACAAGGCGCAGCTGGAGCGGCCGGTAGTCGTCGAGAAGCTGAAGTGGCGCCGGCAGATGTGCGCGGAGGAGTTCACCTACCTGCGCGGCCGCACCAGGGTGCCGGCCAAGGTGACGCTACTCAGCGCGCAGCAGGCCGCCGCCTACTACGATCCCGACAAATCGCGCGCCGCCTATGCGACCCGCGATGCTTATCTCGCCGATCTGGTCGACTACACACGGCGCGAGATCGCCGAGCTCATTCGCCTCGGCTGCGAGTACGTGCAAATCGACGCGCCGCAGTATGCCGGGCTGCTCGACGAGACCATCCGTGAGGGCTACCGCCAGCGCGGCAGCGATCCGGACAAGATGCTCGACGCCACCATCGAGCTCGACAACGCGATCGTCGCGGGGCACCCGGGGATCACCTTCGGCATCCACATCTGCCGCGGCAATCACAGGAGCATGTTCTACGCGTCGGGCGGCTATGACCGCATCGCGGAGAAGGTGTTCAGCCGCGCCCAGTTCGATCGGTTCCTGCTCGAATACGACGACGAGCGATCGGGGACGTTCGAGCCGCTCCGCTACCTGCCCGACAACCGGCTCGTCGTTCTGGGCCTGATCAGCTCGAAGACGCCGCGCATGGAGCCCGCCGAGAACCTGAAAGCACGCATCGCCGAGGCGGCGACGATCGTTCCGCTCGAGCGGCTCGCGCTCAGCCCGCAGTGCGGCTTCGCCTCGACGCACGAAGGCAACGCGTTGTCGGAAGCGGACCAGCGCAAGAAGCTGGAGCTCGTGACCGCCGTGGCCCGCGATGTGTGGGGGTAACGGGGGTTCAAGGTTCAGGGTTCAAGGTTCGGTTCGGGGGCGGCGCGCTTCTCTCCCCGCGGCACATGCCGCTGCACCGCTGCCAGCGCGAGCAGCGTCACGCACAAGGCCCCGGCCATCAGTCTGAAGAAGGACGTGCTGCCGCCGTGCCCGAGCGCCCACGGGCCGGCGTAGCCGCTCAGCACGGCTCCGGCGCGGCCGATCGACACCGCCGTCCCTACACCAGTGGCCCGCATTGCGGTCGGGTAGACGTGCGCCGCGAGCGCGAACATCGTCGTCTGCGCGGCGTTGATCATGCCGCCGGTGAAGGCGAGAAGGACGATGATCCGCGTCACCGAGGCGTCCGCCGTGATCGCCGTGGCGCTCAGCGCGAGCGCGCCGGCAACGGCGGCGGCGGTAATCGTGAGCATCGTCGCGCGCGAGCCGACCCGGCCGATCAGCAATCCGCCGCCAATCGCGCCCGCCACTCCACCCAGATTGAACACGGTGATCCCGGTGCTGGCGACGGTCGCGCCGAGTCCCGCGCCGCTCAGGATTGACGGCAGCCAGCTGAATCCGAGGTAGACGGCCAGGAGGCACGTGAAGAACGCCAGCCACAACGAGAGCGTGTCCCGGCGAAACGCGGCGGTGAACAGGTCGCCGAACGTGGCGCGTGCGGTGACGAGGTGCCGGCGGTACTCGAACGTTGTGTCATTGGGCAACGGATGCCCCATGCGAGCCAGCAGCGCGCGAAGCTCGTTCCAGCGGGCCGGCCGCGCGGCCAGATACCGCGGCGACTCCGGCAGCACACGGAGGAGCGCCAGCGCAGCGACGATCGGGACGATGCCCCCCGTCACGAACAGGGCGCGCCATCCGAACGCCGGAAGCGCGGGGATCGCGATCAGCCCGGCCAGCGTGCCGCCGAGCGGGACGCACACGATCGTGAGCGTCACCGCCAGCGCGCGCTTGCGCGCCGGCACGTATTCCGCCGCGAGCGCCGCGGCGTTGGGCATCGCGCCGCCCAGCCCGATCCCGGCGGCAAAGCGCAAGGCCGCGAGCGCATCGACGCTGGACACGACGGATACCACCAGCGTGCAGATGCCGAACAGCGCCATGCTGGAGAGGAGCGCTCCGCGGCGGCCGAACCGATCGCCGGCGAGCCCCGCCGCCGCGCCGCCGATCATCATCCCGGCATAGCCGAGCGCCACGACGGGCGCGAACGCGCTGCGGGCGACGTGCCAGTCGGCCATGATCGACGGGATGGTCACGCCCAGCAGCTGGTTGTCCACGCCGTCGAAGATGATCGTCAGCGCGGCGAGCGTCACGAGCCAGCGCTGGTAGCCGCCCCACCGGCCGTCGTCGATCAGGCGGCCGGCATCGACCGCGGTGCCCGGGATAGTCAACGCGCGCTACCGGCGCGCCTGGGCGCGCTCGATGAAGGCGCGCTTCTCGGGGCTGCCCGCCACCGGAATCGCGTGGGGCTGCTCGTTCAGCTCCATCGTCAGCCACCGGCTCGTATCGGCCGCCGGCGGCCACGCCGGCAGGCCCTTGCCGTTCGGATCCCCGTTGGTTGCGAAGTTGACCCAGTAGGACGACAGCAAATCGGCGATGTTCCGATCGACGTCGGTGAACGGCCGGTCCGAGCGATCGAGGGTATTGAGGACGTAGGGCACTTCGGAGGTGTGGAAGGCGCCGTACTTCGCGGCGTCGGGTCCCGGCAGCGCGTGGTTCCAGAAGTAGGTGAACGATCTTCGTCTTCGCCGTCTTCGCGCGAGTCAGTGTCCAGAGATACAGGTTGGTGCGCGCGATGTCGCGGGCGCTGTCGTTTTGCGCGGTCTTCGCCTGCTCGTCGGTGGCGGCCGGATACAGCTTGAGGAACTCGTCCGCCGCCTCGCCGTAGCGCTGCTTCGCCTGACGCGCGAACTCCTCCGCCGTGACCGTCGGCTGCGGTGACGCGCCGCCCTCGTCGGCGTTGTTGCCCGTCAATGTCGGCACGTCGTTCTGTTTCCCGGCCGCGAAGATGTCCGCGACGCTCGCCGGCAGCGCGTAACCATCGACGACGACGCCGAAGCGGATGGCGCCGCCGCCGCGCCCGCCGGCTGGCGCCGGAAGCGGTGCGACCAGTTCCTCCCACGTCTTCGCGCGCAGGGCGGCGATGGACGCGGCTCCCTTGGCCTCGGCGAAACGAAGCCCGTCCGCCTCGCCGTCGGCCAGCGGCCGGCTGCCGCCACCCGCGCTCTCGATGATCGCCCGCTGGAACAATCCGCTGGCGAGCGGTGAGGCGGTCAGGTTGTGCACGCCCTGACCACCCGCGGACTGCCCGGCGACGGTCACGCGTGTTGGATCACCGCCGAAGCCGGCGATGTTGTCGTGCACCCACTTCACCGCCGCGATCTGATCCAGCAGGCCGTAATTGCCGGAGGCGTGGTATGGCGCTTCCTTCGAAAGCTCGGGATGATTGAGGAAGCCCAGCACTCCGACGCGGTAGTTGAACGTCACCACCACCAGCCCCTTCGAGGCCAGTCCCTCACCGTCGTAGACCGGCACCATGCCCGAGCCTTCGGTGTTCGCGCCGCCGTAGATGTAGACGAAGACCGGCCGCTTCTCCGAGGCGGCCCTGGCCGGCGTCCAGACGTTGACGAACAGGCAGTCTTCGCTGATCGCGCCGTGGGTCATGAACTCGTACGTCCACGGCTTGCTCTCCTGCACGATCCGCTGGATGCAGCTCGCGCCGAACTCGGCCGCCTGCCGGACACCGGTCCACGCGACCGGCGGCTCCGGAGCCTTCCACCGTTTGTCACCGACAGGCGGTGCGGCGAACGGAATCCCCTTGAAGGTGGTGATGTCCGCCTTGCCACCCGCGACGCCGGCGACCACGCCGCCCTGGACTTTGACCGGCCCGATCGGGGCTACCGCCCGGCCGGCATGGAGCACCGGACCAGCCGCCAGGCACAGCAGGATGAGAAGCGACACCAGCAGGAGGGGGCGCGTCGTGTGAGTCATGATGTTGCCCGGAACTGTACGGCGGGCGTTCCGAGTCGTCAACATCCGTTGTGGACCGCGGCCGCTGGCGCCGGCGGCAGCAATTGCGCCACAATCGAGCACCCGCGGCGCCGCGGTCGTCAGCCTCCGTGATGCGGTCTGGCGCGCGCGGGCACGATCCGGGAGTCCAGCACTCGTTACATGATCCGCCGTATCCTCGCGTCGCAGCAGGCGGGCCTGGTGCTCGTCATCGTCCTTCTCGGCATTGTCCTGTCGACATTCGCCGGCACGCATCTGGATCGCACGACCGGACAGCCGGTCAACGACTTTCTCAATTCCTACACGCTGATCCAGACCGCAACCGATGCCAGCTTCTTCGCGGTGATGGCGGTCGGGGCGACCATGGTGATCATCTCCGGCGGCATCGACCTGTCGGTCGGCTCGATCTACGCGCTGTCCGGTGTCGCGATGGCGCTGGTCCTGCGCGGCGCGGCAACGCAGAGCGGCGCGGCCACCGTGCTCCTGGGTCTGGCCGTGTCGCTCGGCGTGGGGCTGGCCTGCGGAGCGATCAACGGCCTCATGGTCGTCGGGCTCCGCGTCCATCCCTTCATCATCACGCTGGGGACGATGTGGGTGCTGCGCGGCGTGGCGTTCGTCGTCAGCGGCGCCGAGAGCATCCTGCTGCCGCCGGCGCTGACCCGCGTCGCCAAAGCGTCGCTCGGCCTCGCCCAGTCGCTGTACCCGGTGCCGATGCTGGTGATGGTCGCGGTGACCGTGTGCGGGGCCATCTATCTGACGCAGACGGTGATGGGCCGCCACATCTTCGCGTTCGGCGGCAATCCCGAGGCGAGCCGGTTCTCGGGGCTGCGGCTGCCGCGCATCCAGGCCAGCGTGTTCGTCATCTCCGGGCTGACTGCGGGGATCGCCGCGTTCATGGGCGCGAGCTTCTACGGATCCGCGTCGTGCGTGGACGCGACCGGCTACGAGCTCTACGTGATCGCCTCGGCCGTCGTCGGCGGCGCCAGCCTGTCGGGCGGGAAGGGCAGCGCGGTCAGCGCGATGCTGGGGGCGCTCCTGATCGTGTTGATCCGGCAGTCGATCCGCACGCTGCATTTCGATCAGAACTACGAGTGGATCATCATCGGCTGCGCGATCATCGTCGCGGTGGTGCTGGATCAGGCGAGCGCGCGCTTCGCGGCCCGGCGGCTGGCGCAGGCCGCGACGCGCAGCTAGAGCGCCGCAGCCGTTTGCCCGGATCCCGGGTCCCGGATCCCTGATCCCGGATCGGGAATAGTATCCTTGCCTTTTTCGAGAGGAACGTCGTCATGTTGCTGCACCGCGCGGGTCTGGCCCGCCTTACCACTGCCGCGCTCGTGTGCGCGTGCGCGCTCGCCTGGCCGGTCGTCCGCGCTGCGGCGCCCATCGATCCTTCGCTCTACTCCGGTCTGAGCTGGCGCATGCTGGGTCCGTTCCGCGGCGGCCGCGTCGATGCGGTCAGCGGCGTCGCGGGGCGGCCGCACGAGTTCTATTTCGGCGCCGTCAACGGCGGCGTCTGGAAGACCATCGACGGCGGACGGGTCTGGAAACCGATTTTCGATGCACAGCCGGTCGCGTCGATTGGTGCGCTCGCGGTGTCCCGCTCCGCGCCCGACACGATCTACGTCGGATCTGGTGAGTCGACGTTGCGTGACTCGACGAGTTACGGCAACGGCATGTACAAGTCGACCGACGCCGGCAAGACGTGGACCCACATCGGTCTGGACGACACGCAGCACATCGGCAAAATCGCCATCGACCCCAAGGATCCGAACATTGTCTTCGTCGCGGTCATCGGGCACCTCTATGAGAGCCACCCCGATCGCGGCGTATTCCGGACCCAGGATGGCGGCAAGACCTGGAAGAAGGTGCTGTTCAAGAACGACAGCGTCGGGGCCGGCGACGTCACGATCGATCCCACCAACTCCCGCATCGTGTACGCCTCGCTGTGGAACACGCGCCGGCCGACCTGGTACACGTATCAGCCGACCAACGGGCCGGGCGGCGGCTTGTTCAAATCGACCGACGGCGGCACGACCTGGAACCAGCTGACCAACGGCCTGCCGACCGCGTGCGTGGGCAAGACCGGCATCGCGATCGCGGCGAGCAATCCACGCCGGCTCTATGCGGTCGTGGACGATTTCCTGCCGGAAGGTGCACCGGCCGACACGCCGTGCCCCGGCGCGCCGCCTGGACGCGGCGCCGGCGCGGCCGTGAATGCCGGCGGTGCCGCCGGCGGCGGTGGTCGCGGAGCGGGGCAGCAACTGGCGGCGCCGGTTTCGGCGCCGCAGCAGGGCGGCTTCTACCGATCAGACGATGCCGGCGCGACGTGGACGAAGCTGTCCAGTGACACCGCGCTCTGGGGGCGCGGCTGGTATTTCGAGCACGTCGTCGTCGATCCGAAGAACGCCGACCAGGTGTACGTCGCGAACGTGGCGCTGTCGCGATCGAAGGACGGCGGCAAGACGTGGGTGCCGCTGCGCGGCTCGCCAGGCGGCGACGACTACCAGCAGCCGTGGATCTCGCCGGACGACTCCAACACCCTGATCTGTGCCAGCGATCAGGGGACGGTCCTCACCCGGAATGCCACGGCGGACGATCCGCGCGACGTCACCTGGAGCTCATGGCTCAACCAGCCGATCGCGCAGATCTACCATCTCTCTGTCGACTATCGCTTTCCGTACTGGGTGACCGGTGCGCAGCAGGACAGCGGCGCCGTGGCGGTGCGCTCGCGCGGCAAGTTCGCGAACATCTCGATGCGGGATTGGGAGCCGATCGGTGCCGGTGGCGAGAGCGGTATGACGGCCGGTGACGCGTTGCACCCGGGGATCATCTTCGGCGGCGCCGGCACCCGGTTCGATCTCGAGCTCAATCTCCCGCTGCCGACGACGCAGCCGTCGAGTCCGGAGCCGGCCCGCACCGACTGGACCGCGCCACTGGTGTTCTCGAAGGCGGACCCCAAGGCGTTGTACTACGCGAATCAGTTCCTCTTCAGGACGACCGACGGGGCCCAGACGTGGACCCAGATCAGTCCTGACCTGACACGACCCAACGCCGGCATCCCCGCGAACCTCGACGAGGTCGCCGCCCGCGACATCGATCGCAACGGCACGCGCGGCGTGATCTACTCGGTCGCGCCGTCGCCGCTGAACGCGCCGATGATTTGGGCCGGCACGGACGACGGGCTGATTCAGGTGACCACCAACGGTGGGACGTCGTGGCAGGACGTGACGCCTCGCGGCTTTGACGCCGTGGAGCCGGATCACGTCGATCGAGGCGTCCCACACCGATGCGAACGTCGCCTACGCCTCAGTGGACCGCCATCAACTCGGCGACTTCGGGCCGCATCTCTACCGGACGCGCGACCTGGGCAAGACCTGGCAGGAGATCACGCACGGCCTGCCGCCGGCCGGCTACGTCCACGTCGTCAAGGAGGATCCGGTCCGCCGCGGACTGCTGTTCGCGGGCACGGAGCGCGCCGCGTTCCTGTCGTTCGACGACGGCGAGACATGGCAGTCGCTCCAGTTGAACCTGCCGTCGACCTCGGTGCGGGACTTCGAGATCTACGGCAACGATCTGATCGTCGGCACGCACGGCCGCGGCTTCTGGGTGATCGACGACATCAGCCCGCTACGGCAAATCACCGACGAGGTGACCCGCGCCGAGGCGTTCCTGTTCAAGCCGGCCGACGCGATCGACGTCATGCAAGGCGGGGACAACGGCACACCCACGCAGAAGGACGAGCCGACGGCGCCGAATCCGCCGGCCGGCGCCGCCATCGACTATTACCTGAAGACCGCGGCAACCGGTCCCGTGACCCTCGAGATTCAGGACAGCAGCGGCGCGTGCCTCGCGGCGTTTTCGAGCGACGCCGCGACGGCCCGGGCGTGTGCCGGCGCCGCGGCTGCGGGCGGCCGAGGATTCGGCGGTGCGCGCCGGCGGCGGGATTCCGAACACGTCCGCCTTGTGGCGTCCGGCGCCCGAGACCTTCGCGACCAGCGCAGGCATGCACCGCGTCAACTGGTCGCCGTCTAGTGCTGCTGCCCAGGGTGGCGGGCGTGGCGGACGCGCCGGTGGCGCCGCGAAGCCGGCCGGCCCGTTCACCGCCAAGCTGACCGTGAACGGGCGGACCTACACGCAGACGTTCGACGTCAAGCCGGATCCGAGGGTGCGGTAGGACAACTCGGGACCAGGGACCAGGGACCAGGGACTGGGGACTGGGGCGGTTCGACGTTCAGAGTTCAAGGTTCAGGGTTCGCATGGTCAGCGCCCAGCGCCCAGCGCCCAGCGCCCAGCGCCGCGCCCCGGGTCCCGGGTCCCGGGTCCCGGGTCCCGACTTGATAGCATGACAAGACACTTGCGTTTACCCATGCCGGAGATCCGATACATGACCAGCTCGCTCACACGCCGCGTCTTCGTCGCGGCCCTGTGCACCCTTCCCCTCGCCTCGTGCGGGAAATCGGAACCGGGCGCGCCCGCCACGGGGACGCCGGCCGGTGCGGGCCGCGGCCTCAAGATCGCGATGATCGCGAAGGCGTCGACCAATCCGGTGTTCCTCTCCGCGCGGACGGGCGCGGAGGCGGCAGCGAAGGAGTTGTCGGCGAAGCACAACGTCCCCATCGAGATCGTCTGGCTGACGCCGCCCGGCGAGGACGGCCAGGTCCAGGCGCAGCGCATCGCGCAGGCCGTCAACGAGGGCGCCAGTGCGATCCTGATCTCGTGCTCGGATGCCGGGAAAGTCACCGGTGCGATTAACGACGC
Organism: uncultured Acidobacteriota bacterium; assembly: GCA_963816725.1. Classification (GTDB taxonomy): domain Bacteria; phylum Acidobacteriota; class Vicinamibacteria; order Vicinamibacterales; family 2-12-FULL-66-21; genus CAVSUB01. The sequence continues at coordinate 531,679 of CAWFMC010000008.1, forward strand.
CGTGCAGCGCGGCGTTCCGGTGATGACGTTCGACAGCGACGCGCCGCAGTCGCAGCGCTTCGCCTTCTACGGCGTGGACGACGAGAAGACCGGCCAGGCCGTGATGGACGAGCTCGCCGCCCAGATGGGGAAGAAAGGCACGATCGCCATCCTTGCCGGCAACCAGAACGCTCCCAACCTGCGCCGGCGAGTCGACGGCGTCAAGCAGGCCGCAGCCGCGCGTTACCCCGACATCACCATCGCCGGCACGTTCTACCACATCGAAACGGCGCAGGACGCGGCGGCCGAAGTGATCCGGGTCCAGAACGCCTATCCGCAGGTCCAAGGCTGGGCGATGATCGGCGGCTGGCCGCTCTTCACCCAGACGCTGCTGAAGGATCTCGATCCCGCGAAGGTCAAAATCGTCGCCGTCGACGGCTTGCCCGCGGAGCTTGCCTACGTCGACAAGGGCCTCGCCCCCGTCCTGCTCGCCCAGCCGACCTACCAGTGGGGCTACGTCGGCGTGCAGCGGATCTTCGACAAGGTCCAGTTGAAGCAGGATGTCCCGCAGATCATTCCGATGGAGCTGGTGCGCGTCACGAAAGACAACCTGGGTCAGTGGGCCCGGCAGCTGAAGGACTGGGGCTTCACCGACGTGCCGCAGGAGTATCTGAAGTAGCTTCCAGCTTCCAGCTCTACCAGCTACCACCTTGGTTCCGCGTGCTGGAAGCCGGAGCGGCAGCTGGAAGCTGTCATTGACCCCGTGAAGCCATCCATGATCGTCCTCTCCCACCTCGTCAAGCGCTTTCCCGGCGTCGTGGCGCTGGACGACGTCAGTGTGGCGATCGAGGCGGGGAGCTGTCATGCGCTGTGCGGGGAGAACGGCGCGGGCAAGAGCACGCTCGGCAAGATCGTCGCCGGGGTCTATACGCCCGGATAGCGGCTCGGTGGAGATCGACGGCACGGCGGTGTCGTTTGCCTCGCCGGCAGCCGCGCTCGCGGTCGGGATCGGGATGGTCCACCAGGAGCTGGCGTTCTGCGACAACCTCTCGGTGGCCGAGAACCTCTGTCTCGAGTCGCTGCCGCGCAGGGGAGGGTTCGTCGATCGGCCGGCGATGTGGCGGCGCGCCGAGCGGATGCTGGCGGACATCGGCGCCGCGATCGACGTCCGCACGCGCGTCGCGGAGCTGAGCATCGGTCAGCAGCAGATGCTGCAGATCGCCGCCGCGGTCGGCCGCGGGGCGCGGATCATCGTCTTCGACGAGCCGACCAGCAGCCTGTCGCAGCACGAGTCCGAGGCGCTCTACGCGCTCATCGGCCGGCTGCGCGAGCGCGCCGTGACGTGCATCTACGTGAGCCACCGCATGGAGGAGATATTCCGGCTGTGCGACACGATCACCGTCCTGCGCGACGGGCGGCACGTGGCCACGCGACCGACCGCCGGCCTGACCCGGGGCGAGCTGGTGCAGATGATGATCGGCCGCCCGCTGGACGACTACTTTCCAGCGCACGTCGGTGGTCCCGTCGGCGAGGAGATGCTGCGGGTCGAGCACCTCACCAGCCCGGCGGGCTTTCGCGACGTCTCGTTCTCGATTCGCGCCGGCGAGGTCGTCGGGCTTGCCGGTCTGGTCGGGGCCGGGCGATCCGAGATCGCCCAGGCGTTGTTCGGGCTCGATCCGGCAGTCACCGGTACCGTGCTCGTGCGCGGGCAGCCGTTGCCGTTGGGATCGCCCGAGGACGCGATGCGCGCCGGGCTGGGCCTGGTACCGGAGGACCGCAAGCGCCAGGGCCTGGTCCTTGGCATGAGCGCCCGGAGCAACGCGACGCTGGCGGTGCTGGCCCGCCTCGCCCGCGCCACCTTCGTCCGCCGTCCCGCCGAGCGCGCGCTGGCGCGCGGTTATTTCCAGAAGCTCCGCGTCCGCGCGTCGGCCGAGGACCAGCCGGCCGCCGGGCTGTCCGGCGGCAACCAGCAGAAGGTCGTGCTCGCCAAGTGGCTCGCCGCTCACTGCACGATCCTGATGCTGGATGAGCCCACCCGCGGCGTGGACGTTGGCGCCAAAGCCGAAATCCATTCCCTGATCGACGAGCTCGCCACATCGGGCCACGCGGTCCTGCTCATTTCCAGCGAGCTGCCGGAAGTCCTGCACCTCTCGACCCGCATCCTCGTGCTCCGCGAGGGCGCTCTCGCGGGGGAATTGACCCGTCAGGACGCGACGCAATCGCACGTCATGGAGTTGATGACCGGATAGCGCCGGTGGACCTCGCGTCGGAACCTACGATGGAGTCGCCTGGGAGGCTTTGATGAACCGTGTCGGTTCATGCGGTTCATGGGGTTCAGGCGGTTGGGTTCAGGGGTTCATCGTTCGGTTCAAGGTTCATCGTTCGGTCAAAGTTCGTCGTTCGGTTCCAGGTTCACGATGGGATGATTAGCATCCTCGAAGCGGGGAGCGGGAAGCGAGCAGGCCACAGGAGCAGCAATGAGCAGTGCGGCGAGCTGGATCCGGCGGGTCGTCGGGATCGCGACGATGCTGGGCGTGGCGGCGGGCCTGGTGCAGACGCGGGCGGCGGCGCCTGAGGAGTGGTCGCGCTTTCGCGGGCCGAACGGGTCGGGGATCGCCGAGACCGCCGACCTGCCGTTGACGTTCGGGCCCGGGGAGAACGTGATCTGGAAGACCGAGCTGCCGTTCGGGCACTCGTCACCCATCCTGACCGAAGATCGCATCTATCTCACGGCAGTCCGCAACACCCAGCTCGTGACGATCGCGCTCGATCGGCCGAGCGGCAAGATTCTGTGGGAGCGCCCGGCGCCGCGACCGCGGACCGAGAAGCTCGACACGCGCAACGGCCCGGCCGGACCGAGCCCGGCGGTCGACGGGCGCGACATCTACGTCTTCTTCGCCGACTTCGGAGTCATCGCCTACGACCGGGATGGCCAGGAGCGCTGGCGCGTGCCGCTCGGCCCGTTCAACAACCTCTACGGCATGGGCGCGTCGCCGGTGCTGGTCGACGATCTCGTCATCCTGGTGTGCGACCAGAGCACCAACTCCTACATCGTCGCGCTCGACAAGAAGAGCGGGGCGGTGCGCTGGAAGACGGCGCGGCCCGAGGCTCGCAGCGGCCACTCCACGCCGATCCTCTATCAGCCGAAGAGCGGCGGACCTCAGATCCTGGCGCCCGGCTCGTTCCAGTTGACCGCCTACGACGTCAGGACCGGCGCCAAGGTGTGGTGGGTGCGCGGGCTGTCGTTCGAGCTCAAGTCGACGCCGGTCGTGAGCGGCGAGGTCCTGTTCATCAACGGCTTCGGCTCGCCCGAGAACCAGCCCGGCGCGCAGCGGACGATCCCGCCGTACGCGGAGGTCCTCGCGGCGTACGACAAGAACGGCGACAAGCAGCTGCTCCAGACCGAGCTGCCGAAGGAGCACGCCCGCTCGTGGATCGATCTGGACGGCGACGGCGCGATCAACGCCGAGGAGTGGGACTACTACTGCGCGGCCATGGCTTCCGAGAACGGGATGCTGGCGATTCGCCTCGGCGGCAAGGGCGACGTCACCGACACCAATGTCGTGTGGAAGTATCACAAGTCCGTGCCGCAGCTGCCCTCGCCGCTGGTCTACAAGGACGTGTTGTACATGGTGAACGACGGCGGGATCGTGACCACGCTCCGCCCCGGCACCGGCGAGACCATCGCCCAGAGCCGCCTCAAGGGAGCGACGGATGCCTTCTACGCCTCTCCCGTCGCCGCCGACAACAAGGTGTTCATGGCCTCCGAACGCGGCAAGATCGCCGTGCTCCCAACCGACGGCTCGCTCGATCCCGTCGCCGTCAACGACATGGAGGACGACATCTACGCCACCCCGGCGATTTCGGAGGGACGCATCTACGTGCGGACACGGGGGATCCTCTACTGCTTCGGCAGGCGCTAACGCTTCGCCGCCTCGCTCTCGGTTCTACGGGTGCTCAGAGTTCTAAGGGTTCGACGGGTGCTGGTTCAACCGGTGCGCGGGTTCTGAAGGTGCTTCCTCCCGGCTGGTTTGTAGCGGGAAAACTCGAACCGCGAAGCGAAGAGCGAAAGAACCCGTAGAACCTCGTCGAACACGCACCTGTCGAACCTATCGAACCCTCGAACCTTAGAACCGACGTGGTCTCCCCAAACCGTTTCGCATGGCAATCTGCTTGGCCCCTTTTGCATACAGCCCCGAGCGGATGCCCTATAATCTGCCCGATGCGCCCCACCGACGTTCGCCATCCGGACTACTACCACCGCGTCGTCGACTGCCAGTGGGCGTGCCCGGCCCATACCAATGTTCCTGAATACATCCGGCTGATCGCGCAGGGGCGTTTCACCGACGCCTACATGGTCAATCGCGAGTCGAACGTGTTTCCGGGCATCCTCGGCCGCACGTGCGATCGGCCGTGCGAGCCGGCCTGCCGGCGCGGGCGCGTCGATGGCAAGCCGGTGGCCATCTGCCGTCTCAAGCGTGTCGCGGCGGATCACCGGGGGGAAATCGACCACCTGCTGCCGCGCGCCCCCGAGGAGAAGAATGGCAAGCGGGTCGCGCTGATCGGCGCCGGGCCGGCGTCGCTGACGGTCGCCAACGACCTGATGCCGCTGGGCTACACGGTGACGATCCTCGAGAAGCTGCCGCGCCCCGGCGGCCTGATGCGCGTCAACATTCCGGCCTTCCGGCTGCCCGAGCAGGTCCTCGACGAGGAGATCGGCTACATCACCGGGATGGGCGTCGACGTCCGCTACAACACCCCGGTCGACAGCCTCAAGACGCTGCTGGACGAGGGCGGCTACGATGCGGTGTTCGTCGGCACCGGCGCCCCGAAGGGGAAGGAGCTGGAGATCCCCGGCCGGCACGACACCGATCAGATCTTCATCGGCATCGACTGGCTCGAGTCCATCCACTTCGGCCACGTCGACTCGGTCGGCAAGCGCGTCCTGATCATCGGCGTCGGCAACACGGCGATGGACTGCTGCCGCTCGTCGAAGCGGCTCGGCGCCACCGACGTCAAGGTGATCGCCCGCAAGACCCGCAAGTACTTCAAGGCGTCCGCGTGGGAGCTCGAGGACGCCGAGGAAGAGGGCATCGAGATCATCGAGAACCTCCAGCCGGTGCGCTTCATCATCGAAAACGGCACGCTGACGGGGATGGAGTTCGACAAGTTCCGATCGACCGAGACGCCGCAGGGGCTGAAGCAGGAAGTCATCGGCCGCGAAATCCTGCCGTGCGACACCGTGGTGCTGGCGATCGGGCAGGACAACGCCTTCCCGTTCATCGAGCGGAACATCGGCCTCGAGTTCGGCAAGTGGGACATGCCGGTGGTCGACAAGACGACCTTCATGTCGACCCGTCCCGGCGTGTTCTTCGGCGGCGATGCGGCGTTCGGACCGGCCAACATCATCTGGGCCGTCGAGCAGGGCCACCAGGCGGCGATCTCGATCCACAACTACTGTCACGGCATCCCGGTCACCGAGCGGCCGCCGCAGGGCATGACGCTCGCCAGCACCAAGATGGGCCTGCACGAATGGGCCTACAGCAACAATTACGATCCCTCGCCGCGGCAGAAGATGATCCACGTCGACCTCCCGGTCCGCTTCGCGAGCATGGCGACGGAGGTCGAGAAGGGCTTCACCGCCGAGCAGACCCGGGCCGAGGTCGAGCGCTGTCTGAACTGCGATATCGAGACCTTCTTCACCGACTCCCTGTGCATCGAATGCGATGCCTGTGTCGACATCTGCCCGGTCGACTGCTTGACCATGACGCCGAATGCGGAGGAGCCGGACCTGCGCGGCGATCTGATGGCGCCGGCGGAGAACCTCGACCAGCCGCTGTTCGTGTCCGGCCCGCTGAAGCAGACCCGGCGCGTGATGGTCAAGGACGAGAACGTGTGCCTCCACTGCGGTCTGTGCGCCGAGCGTTGCCCGACCTACGCCTGGGACATGCGCAAGTTCGTGCTGCAGATCCCCTACGCGAACAAGTCGGTGATCCCGCTGATGGCGGTGTGACATTCAGCTGCCAGCTGCCGGCTTCCAGCGTCCCGCTGGATCCGGGGCAACCCTACGTCTTGGGGAGAAGGGCAGCAACGATGACCGTTCGACGGTGTCGAGCCGCCGCTCGTAGCACCGTCTGAAACCAGCTGGAAGCTGGTAGCTGGAAGCTGGTAGCTGAAGAATCCATGGATCGAACCAACGACTTCGCCTTCAAGATCGCGACGCCGAACGGCACCGGCTCGGCGTCGGCCAACGGCCTGCTGATGCAGGCGATCTTCCGCATGGGCGTGCCGGTCACCGGCAAGAACGTCTTTCCGTCGAACATCCAGGGATTGCCGACCTGGTACGAGATCCGGGTGAGCCGCCGCGGCTACACCGCGCGGACGCCGACCTTCGACCTGATGGTCGCGCTCAATCCGGCCACGTATCAGAAGGACGTCGCGGAGGTGCGATCAGGCGGCTGGCTGATCTACGACTCGACCTGGCCGTTCGACTCGCGCCTGACCCGGCCCGACGTGACGTACCTCGGGATTCCGCTGAGCGAGATGTGCAACGCCCGCTTCGCCGGCGCGCGCGAGCGGATCCTGATGAAGAACATCGCCTACGTCGGCGCCCTGGCCGGGCTGTTGAACATCGACAGCGGCGTGCTGAGCGCGATGCTCAACGAGAAGTACGCGAAGAAAGCGTCGCTGCTCGATTCGAACCAGGCCGCGCTGGCGCTGGGGCGCGACTACGTCGAGCAACACTTCGCGTGTCCGCTGCCCATTCGCCTGTCGCCCATGGACGAGACGAAGGACGCCATCCTGATCGACGGGAACACCGCAGCCGCGCTGGGATGCCTTTACGCCGGGGCGACCGTCGGCGCGTGGTATCCGATCACGCCGGCGACGTCGCTGATGGAAGCGTTCAAGGGGTTCTGCCAGAAGTACCGGCGCGAACCCGGGACCAACCAGAACCGCTTTGCCATCCTCCAGGCGGAGGACGAGATCGCGGCGATTGGGATGGTCGTGGGCGCATCCTGGGCCGGCGCCCGCGCCTTCACGCCGACGTCAGGACCCGGCATCTCGCTCATGAACGAGTTCCTCGGCCTGGCCTACTACGCCGAGATTCCGGCAGTGGTGTTCGACGTGCAGCGCACCGGTCCCTCGACCGGCATGCCGACCCGGACCCAGCAGGGCGACCTGATGATGTGTGCCTACGCCTCGCACGGCGACACGCGTCACATCTGTCTCTATCCATCCGATCCGCGCGAAGCGTTCGAGTTCGCGGCGCAGTCGTTCGACCTGGCGGAGCGCTTCCAGACGCCGGTGTTCGTGCTCTCGGATCTCGACATCGGGATGAACGACTGGATGATCCCGCGCCTCACGTGGGACGACACCTATCGCCCCGACCGCGGCAAGGTCCTCAGCGCGGCGCAGCTCGACGCGGTCAAGTCCTTCCATCGCTACGCCGATCCAGACGGCGACGGCATCGCCTATCGCACGCTGCCGGGAGTGCACCCGAACGGCGCCTTCTTCACCCGCGGGTCGGGCCACAACCGCTTCGGCGCCTACACCGAAGATGGTGACGAGTACGCCGAGGTGATCGACCGGATCGATCGCAAGATCCAGCGCGCCGCGCGCGCCCTGCCCGCTCCGGTCACACGCCTGTCCCCGGGCGCCAAGGTCGGCCTTCTGACCGTGGGTGGCTGTCACGCCGCCTGCGTCGAGGCGCTCGACCTGTTCGCCGCCGAGGGGCTGGCGGTGGACTACATGCGGGTTCGCGGCTTTCCGTTCGGAGACGAGGTGACCCGCTTCCTCGAGTCGCACGACACCAACTTCGTCGTCGAGCAGAACCGCGACGCGCAGTTGCGGAACCTGCTGCTGCTCGAGACCGGCGTGCCGCTGGAGAAGCTGGAATCGGTCCGTTACTACGCCGGATTCCCGATGAGCGCGCACCACGTGGTGACCGGGTTGAAGGGTAAGTTGGAGCACGCCGCATGACCTACATCGCCAAACCCAAGGTTCACCATCCGGCGCTCCAGAAGAACGCCATCGGCCTGACCCGGCGCGACTATGAAGGGGCCATCACGACGCTCTGCGCGGGGTGCGGCCACGACTCGATCACCGCCGCGATCATCCACGCTTTCTGGCACCTGTCGATCCAGCCGTACCGGGTCGCCAAGCTGTCGGGCATCGGGTGCTCCTCGAAGACGCCGGCCTATTTCCTGCGCGAGGCACACGGGTTCAACGGCGTGCACGGGCGCATGCCGGCGCTGGTCACCGGCGCGAACGCCGCCAACCGCGACGTGATCTACATCGGCATCTCCGGCGACGGCGACTCGCTGTCGATTGGCCTGGGGCATCTGTGCCACGCCATCCGGCGCAACGTCAACGTCCTGTACCTGCTCGAGAACAACGGCGTGTACGGGTTGACCAAGGGGCAGTTCTCCGCGTCCGCCGATCCCGGCTCGACCAGCAAAAAGGGGGAAGCGAACACGATGCAGGCGATCGACGGCTGCCTGCTGGCGCTGACCCTCGGGGCGACGTTCGTCGCGCGCAGCTTCTCGGGCGACAAGGCGCAGCTCGTGCCGATCATCGAGGCGGCGCTGTCGCATCGCGGCTTCGCGTTCGTCGACGTCATCTCGCCGTGCGTCACGTTCAACGATCACGAGGGCTCGACCAAGAGCTACGCCTACACTCGCGAGAAGAACGTCGAGCTGGTGCAGACCGACTTCGTCCCGTTCACGACCGCGATCACCACCGAATACGATGCCGGTTCGGTCCAGAGCGTGACCATGCACGACGGCAGCACGGTGCGGCTGCGGAAGGTTGCCGAGGACTACGACCCGACCGACCGCGATCGCGCCTACGCCTACATCCGCGATCGCCAGGCCGACGGCGAGCTGGTGACCGGGATGCTGTATCTTTCGCCCGACGCGCGCGACATGCACGATCAGAGCGACACCGTCGCCACGCCGCTGACCCAGCTGCCCTACGAGGTGTTGTGCCCGGGCAGCGCCGAGCTCGACAAGCTGCAGGGGAGATTCAGGTAATACGTAGCTACCCGATACCCGCTCCCGCTCGGCCGGGGGGAGGTGCGGCGCTGGGCATGACCGTGCGGCAGCCCACTCAGACGCGACTTGAGGGCGCGAAAGGTCGGCGGCCTTACGCTCCGCAGGTCTGACACTCACGGCGGCAAGCTGGAAGCCGGAAGCTGACAATCGAAGGAGAAACCGAATGCGATTTGCACCCACGATGGCCGTCATCGCCGCCATGAGCGCGGCCAGCGTCATTCCGGCACTTCATGCCCAGGCTCCACCGCCTCAGCCGCCGGCGGCTCCGGCTGCGGCGCCGCAGGGAAGAGGGAACCAGCCGCCGCCGGTCAACTCCCAGGAAGTGCTCGCCGATCGCCGGATCACGTTCCGGGTCTACGCGCCGAACGCGCAGGCGGTGCGCCTCTCGGCCGGTGACGTTCCGAACGTCGCGGCGGTGGCGCAGATGACGAAGAACGAGGCCGGTATCTGGGAGACCACCGCCGGACCGGTCGAGCCCGGCGCCTATCGCTACAACTTCGTTGTCGACGGCGTGACTGTGATCGACCCCGCGAGCCCGTTCACCAGCGAGTCCAACACGCGGACGTGGAGCATGGTCACGGTGCCGGGCGCCGACAACCTCGATACGCGCAACGTGCCGCACGGCGCGGTGGCCGCGATCACCTACTACTCGACCGCCCTCAAAGGCTACCGGCGGATGCACATCTACACGCCGCCCGGATATGAGGTCAACAGCACCAAGTACCCCGTGTTCTATCTGCTGCACGGCGCCGGCGACAGCGACGACTCGTGGACCTCGGTCGGGCGCGCCGGCTTCATCCTCGACAATCTGATCGCCGACAAGAAGGCCAAGCCGATGGTCGTGGTGATGCCGGCCGGACACACGTTCCGCGGCCAGGCCGCCGGCCGCAACGCGACCCAGGAATTCGTCAGCGACTTCAACAGCGACGTCGTGCCGTACGTGGCGAAGAACTATCGCGTGCTGACCGATCGCGCCAACACCGCGATCGCCGGCCTGTCGATGGGCGGCAACCAGACGCTGCAGGTGGCCATTCCGCAACTGGAGAAGTTCGGCTACATCGGGGTCTACAGCTCGGGCCTGCTCGGCGCGTTTCCCGGCATGACCGGTCCGGCCGGCCGCGGTGCGGCTCCGGCGGCAGCGCCCGGTGCGGCGCCCGCAGCCCCCGGAGTTGCGGCTCCGCCCGCCGCTCCCGCGGCTGCGGCACCGGCGGCGCCGGCAGCACCCACCGCGCAGCGTGGGCCCTCGGCCGAAGAGTGGGAACAGGCCAATCTGGCCAAGCTGGATGATGCCAACTTGAAGAAGGGCCTCCGCCTGTTCTGGTTCGCGACCGGCAAAGACGACGGCCTGATCACCACGACGAAGGCGACGGTGGCGCTGTTCGAGAAGCACGGCTTCAAGCCGATCTTCAAGGAGTCGCCCGGGGCGCACACCTGGCTGAACTGGCGCGCCTACCTCACCGAGTTCGCGCCGCTGCTCTTCCAGTCGGGCGAGGCCGGCCGAAGCACCGCGCCGGCGCGTTGATAGGGTTTTCAACGTTCAGGGTTCAACGTTCAGGGTTTAACGTTCAGCGTTCGGAGAGGACGGAGAGGCGTCATGCCAGTACTGAAATACCCGCGTGCCATTCTGGGGCTGGGCCTGGTTGGGGCGCTGTTCGTCACGACGTTGACCGCCTCGCAGCGTCAGGCGGCGCAGATGGCCACCGCGGCCAACGCGTTTCTCGCCGGCCTGACGCCCGAACAACGCCAGCAGGCGGCACTCCCGTTCGAGAGCGAGGAGCGCACGCGCTGGAACTTCATCCCCAACGAGTCGTTCCCCCGCAAGGGGCTGATGGTCAAGGCCATGACCGAAGCCCAGCGCGCCCAGGCGCACGCGCTGCTCAAGACCGGCCTCAGCCAGCGCGGCTACATGACCGCGACAGCGATCATGGACCTGGAGAACGTGCTGCGAGCGATCGAGTCGGCGGGCAGCGCCCGCCAGCAGTTCGCGCGCGATCCGCTCGAATACTTCTTCTCGATCTACGGCACGCCAGGTAACCAGGGGAACTGGGCGTGGCGCCTCGACGGCCATCACATCTCGCTGCACTTCACCGTGCACGACGGCAAGGCTGTAGCGAGTGCCCCCTCGTTCTTCGGCTCCAACCCGGCGCAGGTGCTCGACGGACCGAAGAAGGGGCTGCGCGTGCTGGCGCCTGAGGAAGACGCCGGCCGCGCGCTCGTGCTCGCGCTGACCGACGAGCAGCGGACCACGGCGGTGCTCCCGGGCGCGACGCCGGGCGAGATCGTGACGGGCAACAAGGTCGCCGTGGATCCCCAGAATCCGGCCGGCATCAGCGCCGCCGCGATGACCCCGCCCCAGCGCGATCTCCTGGTGAAGCTGATCGACGTCTATACGTCCTGCATGGCGGAGGACGCCGCCGCCGAGCGGCAGGCCAAGCTCAAGGCCGCCGGTATCGACAAGATCAGCTTCGCCTGGAGCGGCGAGACCGCGCCGGGCCAGAAGCACTACTACCGCGTGCAGGGCCCGACGTTCCTGATTGAGTTCGACGACGTGCAGAACAACGGGAATCACATCCACTCGGTGTGGCGCGACTTCAACGGCGATTTCGGCCGTGACCTGCTCGCCGAGCACCTCGCCGCTTATCCGCACTAGCGTCCGCAGCTACGAGCTACGAGCAGTTACCTTTCAGCCATCAGCCATCAGCCTATCAGCCGGTTCGAGCGTTCAACGCGACGGACCCTTAAACCGGCTGACAGCTGATGGGTGGTAGCTGAGGTCTCTCCAACTTACCTTGCTTCACGATGCGAAACGGCCGTGTCGCTGGCCGCCGCATTCGGTGTCGAAAGCACCTCGATCCCGGCCGTCTGTGAAACACCGGTTTGCTGCTTGCAACCGCTTTGCATGCAGCGATAGCATTTCACGCGAGTGACGGTGGAATATCGTCAGGAAATACCGGTCCGGGCAGGCGATCCTGCATACAGGGAGTGGGGCTTGATGTTGCGAAAAGCTGTGTACGCGGCGGTGCTGGTGGCCGTCGGATCGATCGGGATGTTCGCGCAGGCGCCGGCCGCCCCGCCCGCGGGTCAGGCACCTGCCGCGCCGCCCGCTGGGCAGGCACCCACAGGCCCTCCTCCCGCGGCGGGTCGAGGCGGCGGCCGCGGCGGGCCGGTCGTTTCCCCAGAAGTGAACGACAAGTCCTTCACGGTTCGCTTCCGCGCACCCGAGGCGAAGGAGGTGACCGTCATCGGCGAGATCGACGGCAAGGAACACCCGATGACCAAGGGCGAGAACGGCATCTGGACGGCGACGATCGGTCCGCTCGCCCCCGACGTCTACAACTACCAGTTCCGCGTCGACGGCATCGTCACCATGGACCCGGCGAACCCGTCGGTCAAGCTTGGGTTCGGGGCGTTCCCGCCGGCCAGCATGGTCGAGATCCCGGGTGACGACTTCGACGATGCGAAGGACGTCCCGCACGGGACGGTGCGGATGGAGACCTACCACTCGAAGACGCTCGGCGTGCCGCGAACCCTGTGGGTCTATACTCCGCCCGGCTACGAGCGCGGGAACACGCGCTACCCGGTGTTCTACCTGCTCCACGGGTCCGGCAACATCGATTCGAGCTGGATGCTGACCGGCCGCGCCAACTACATCCTCGACAACCTGATCGCGGCAGGCAAGGTGAAGCCGATGATCATCATCAACCCGCTCGGCTACGCGCGGCAAGGCATCGGCACCGGTCCGGAGGGTCCGGTCACCGCGGCAGCGGCCCCGGCCGGACCTGCCGGTCAGGTCGGCGGCGGTCAGTTCGGCAAGGATTTGCTGGACGACGTGATTCCGTATACGGAGAAGACGTTCCGGACCTTGCCGGGCGCCGACAACCGCGCGATCGGCGGCCTGTCGATGGGCGGCGGCCAGACCGCGGCTATTGCCTTCGCCAATCCGGACAAGTTCCGCTACGTCGTGATCATGAGCGCCGGCTCGAACAACGCCGATACCACTTATCCCGAGTTCTTCAAGGATCCGGCGGCCGCGAACAAGAAGTTCAAGCTGCTGTGGATTGGCGTGGGCAAGGACGACAACCTGGTGGGACCGAGCGCCAAGGCGCTCGACGAGACCCTGACGAAGCACAACATCACGCATACGTTCGAAGTCGGCGAAGGCCGGCACGAATGGGTGGTCTGGCGGCATCACCTGCGTGATGTGGCGCCGCTGTTGTTCAAGTAGCTGATTTGAACGTGCGCCCGACCTGAGGGTCGGCGCCTACCTCGCGTCCTGCTGCCCGCTTCCCGTGCTTGACCGAGTCGGCACTCGAGATCAAAGCGGGAAGGGGCAGCGGACACCATTCCGCGCTAGCCTCCTATGCGTACTCACACTCACCTCATTGCCGTCGTCGGCGCGCTCACGCTGGGCGGATCCATTGTCCTCAGCCAATCGCCGGCGCCCTCGTCACCGCCGCCGGCGCCCTCGTCAACACCGGCCGCTCCAGCAGCGGCGGCCCAGGCTCCGCAGGGCGGCCGCGGTGCCGTCGATCCGCCCGGCGCTGACTTCTTGAAGCGTCCTCCGGTGGTGCGCCAGTCGCCGGAGGCGGAGCAGCAGACGTTCGTGCTGCCGCCAGGCTTCAAGATCGATCCGGTGCTCACGGATCCGCTGATCGAGGATCCCGTCGGGGTGAGTTTCGACGGCAACGGCCGGATGTACGTGCTCGAGATGCGATCGTACATGCAGGACGCGGACGGCTCGACGTCGCGTCAGCCGATCAGCCGCATCTCGCGCCACGAAGACACCGATGGTGACGGCGTGTACGACAAGCACACCGTGTTCGTGGACAACCTGGTCCTGCCGCGCATCGCCTATCCGCTCCAGGACGGCGTGCTGCTGGTGCTCGAGACCGACAACCGCGACATGTACAAGTACACCGACACCGATGGTGACGGCGTCGCGGACAAGAAGGAGCTGTTCTACGCCGGCGCCGGGCGGGTCACGAACATGGAGTGGCAGCCCGGCGGGTTGACGTGGGCGCTCGACAACTGGCTGTACATGACCTACAACCCGTATCGGCTCCGCATCGCGCCGAACGGCAAGCTGCTGCGCGAAGAGACCGAGCCGAACGGCGGCCAGTGGTGGTCGGCGCAGGACGACTACGGCAAGATGTGGTGGGTCGACGGCGGCGGCGAGATCGGTCCCGTCAACATCCAGGCGCCGATCGCCTACGGCGCCTTCAACGTTGCCGACAACTTCGAGCCGGACTTCCAGGTCCCCTACCCGCTGCCCGGCGGCATCGCCGACATGCAGGGCGGGATGAATCGGGTGCGGCTGCCGGACGGCACGCTCAATCACTTCACGGCCGCCTCCGGCGTCGAAATCTTTCGTGGCGATCGCCTGCCGAAGGACATGGTTGGCGACCTGTTCTTCAACGAGCCGGTCGCCCGCATCGTCCGCCGCGCGAAGGTCGTGGTCACCGATGGATTGACGCAGCTGCGCAACGCCTACCCGAAGTCGGAGTTCGTGCGGTCCACGGATCCTCTCTTCCGCCCGGTCTGCATCGTCAATGCACCTGACGGAACGCTGTACCTGATGGACATGTACACCGGCATCATCCAGGACGCGCAGTTCGTCGGCCCGGGCTCGTACCTGCGCCGCAAGGTCGAGCAGTACCAGTTGGACAAGCAGCACAACTGGGGTCGCATCTGGCGCATCACCTACGAGGGCATGGACCCGGATCGGCGTCAGCCGAAGATGTACTCGGAGACGCCGGCGCAGCTGGTCGAGCACTTCAACCATCCGAACGGCTGGTGGCGCGACACGGCGCAGAAGCTGCTCGTGCTGAAGCAGGACAAGTCGGTCGTGCCGGCCCTGAAGACGATGGCGCGGACCTCGGCGAATCCGCTGGCGCGCGTCCACGCCTTGTGGACGCTCGAAGGCCTCGGATCGCTCGACGCCGCGCTGGCCCGCGAGATGATGAAGAATGCCGATCCGAAGCTGCGGATTCAGGGCATCCGGGCGAGCGAAACGCTCTACAAGGCGGGCGACACGTCACTCGCGGCTGACTACAAGGCTCTCGTGAAAGATCCCGATCCGAACGTCGTCATCCAGGCGATGCTGACGTTGAACCTGCACAAGGTGCCTGGAGCGGCGGCGCTGATCGAGCAGACGTCTTCGACCAGCAGCGTGCGCGGAATCAAGGAAATCGGCACGCAGATCCTCAAGGGCGGGAACTCCCTCGGGCAGCGGCCGTCACTCGCGGATACCGGCGCCGGTGGCGTGAATCTGACCGTCGAGCAGCGCCGCGCGCTGCAGCGCGGTGAGAGCACCTACAAGGAGTTGTGCTTCTCGTGTCACGGTGCGGACGGGCAGGGCGCGCCGATGCAAGGGGCTGCCGCGGGGGCGACGCTGGCCCCACCGCTGGCGGGATCGGCCCGCGTCAACGGGCACCGCGACTACGTCATCAAGGTGCTGCTGAACGGGCTCACCGGGGACATCGAGGGCAAGACCTACGGCACCGCGGTGATGGTCCCGATGGGATCGAACACCGACGAGTGGATCGCCGACGTCGCCAGCTACGTGCGCAACTCGTTCGGCAACGGCGCCTCCTTCATCACGCCGGCGCAGGTCGCGGTCGTTCGCAAGGAGTCCAAGCGCCCGCAGCCGTGGACGTTCGCGGAGCTGCTGCCGACGATCCCGGCGCCGTTGACCAACGCGGCGGAGTGGAAGCTCACCGCGAGCCACAATCCGGCCGCCGCGGCGAACGTGATCTCGGGCGCACGGTGGGATCCCGGCGTGCCGCAGGCGCCCGGGCAGTGGTTCCAGATCGAGCTGCCGCAGCCGGCGCGCGTGTCCGAACTGGTAATCGAGTCTGCGCTGCCCTTCAACTTCGGCGGCGGTGGACGCGGCGGTCGCGGCGCGGGCGCAGGGCCAGGCGCGGGACGCGGCGCACCGCCGGCGTCCGCTGCGGCACCAGCCGCAACACAAACCGGTGCGCCAGCGGGGGCGGCCGCAGCATCACCGACCGGTGCGCCAGCACCTGCCGCTGGGTCAGCGGCATCACAGACTGGTGCGCCGGCACCGACTGCTTCGCCAACAGCATCACAGACTGGCGCGACGGCGCCCGCTGCCGGAGGTGCCGCACCGGCTGCCGCTCCCGCCGCCGGCGTACCTGCAGCCCCAGGCGCCGGGCGCGGCGGCGGCCGCGGCGGCCCGCCGGCGAGCGGCCCGATTGGTTACAGCGTCCAGGTCTCAGACGACGGCAACACCTGGGGCACCCCGGTCGCGCAAGGCGCCGGCCAGACGCCGACCACCACGATCGCGTTCACGCCGGTCACGGCGAAGTTCATCCGGATCACGCAGACGGGCACCGCATCCGGCCCGGAGGTGTGGGGCATCGCGCGCGTGACGGTGTTGAGGGTGGACAAGTAGACGGGACCCGGGATCCGGGACCCGGGATCCGGCACTGCGAACTTTGGGGTGCTTGCGCCACAGGCGGGAAGTCGGCGAGCGACCGCGCCCGTCGATCAGCGAGTGAACCTGTCGGCTCTATTTGGATCACTCCTTAGACAGCCGAGTCCCGAGTCCCGAGTCCCGGGTCCCGTCACCGCGGAGCGGCAGCCTCAGCTGGCTGTGCGCTCCAACGCCGTCCGGTCCCAGCCGGCGAGATTGGCGGCCGCTTCGTATGTGCTCTGGAGAAATTCGAGCAGCACGGCATCCGGGTCTGGTGCGGTGCGGACCGCCTCGTACGGCAGCACCCACTCGTGCAGCGTCAGATCGTAGCGCGCCGCCGACGGGGCGATCGGTGCGTCCGGACAACCATCCGGTTCCGGATACGCGTAGGCGTAGAACGCCGGCTCGGTGACCGGCGAACCGGGCGTCCCAGGCCACCAACCGGCGCTGATGCAGGCGTGCGAGTACGCCTCGCGTGTAACGCGGTCAGCGAGATTGGGGATACCGCCCGGGTGCGGCGGGGCGGGCGCGCCCGAGAAGCGCGTGCACGACAGATCGAACGCCCCCCACCAGAAGTGTGACGGGCTCGACTTGCCGAGAAACCGGCCGCGAAACAGCTTCAGGACGCGATCGGCTTGCATGAGCACGCGCCAGCAGCGGGCCGCGGCATCGCGATCGTAGGAGGCATGCTCGCGATCCTCGGTGAAGGGGAGCGCGTCGGGCAGCTCGCGCGGCACGGGCCAGATCCGCGCCGTGATGGAGAGCGACGCGAGCATCGCTTGATACTTCCGATAGAACTCTTCGACCGTCATCGGCTCGAGCGGCATCGCCGCGACCTGGCCGTCACTGGTGCGGGCGATCAGCTGGTGTTCGATGAAGTCGAAGTCGATCTCGACCGAGCGGCTGCCGGCCGGCATCGGGGAGGTCCCGAGTCCGCGCGCGTTCACGTAGAGCGTGACCTGCCACCAATGGTTCTGCATCGGCGCCAGCGCCAGGCGCGTCTTGCCGACTATTTGCGTCCAGCGATGCAGCGTGGCGTACGTGTCCTGCCAGTCCGCGAGCGGCAGCGCCGGCCATTGGGTGTGCGTGTGCTGAATGTCTGTCGTCATGATCTCCTCGAGCGCCGAGCAGTCCGTGGTGCAACTCCCGCTGCGTTCGACGCGCGCTGCATCCCGTCCGGCGGCGTTGCACCTCGGTCAAATACAGGTCGTATTCCCGCTCGGCGCGCCTGGCCGGGCGGGCGCATCGCGCGTCTCGGTGCGACGCCGGACTTGCACGACAGGCCGCTGCGCGAAGGAGCAAGCGTACCGCACTTCGTGATAGATCACGCTGATGTTGCCGGACCCGGAACTCCGCGTCGCGCTCATGGGCTACGGTCATGCCGGGGCCGTCTTCCACGGCCCGCTGATTGCGGCGACGGCGGGCCTGCGGCTGGCCACTGTCGTGACTGCGGATCCCGCCCGGCGCGCTCGGGCCGCCGCGGCGCATCCCGACGCCGGGCTGCTTGCTGACGCGGAATCGCTGTGGGCCGACGCCGGAGAGCTGGACGTGGTGGTCATTGCCACGCCGAATCGCACGCACGTTCCGCTCGCCATGTCCGCCATCGAGTCCGGTCTCGCGGTCGTGATCGACAAGCCGATCGCCGCCACGGCGGCTGACGCCCAGCGCGTCATCGACGCGGCGCGCGCCAAGCGCACGCTCCTGACCGTCTTCCACAACCGCCGCTGGGACGGCGACTTTCTCACGCTGCAGCGGCTGATCGCCGAACGTGCGGCCGGCGACGTCGCCCGCTTCGAGTCGCGCTACGAGCGCTGGCGTCCGATCGTGAAGGACGGCTGGCGGATGCACGCGGCGCCCGATGAAGCAGGCGGGCTGTTGTTCGATCTCGGCAGCCACCTGATCGATCAGGCGCTGCTGCTGTTCGGCCCGGTCCGCAGCGTCTACGCGCAACTCGATTCCCGCCGCCCCGGTGTCACCGTCGATGACGACACGTTCGTGGCATTGACGCATGACTCCGGGGTCCGATCGCACCTGTGGATGTCATCGGTGGCGGCACAACCCGGTCCGCGCTTCAGGCTGCTCGGCAGTGACGGCGCATTCGTAAAATACGGCCTCGATGTGCAGGAGGATGCCTTGCGCGCCGGGCTCGATCCGCGGTCGGCCGGATGGGGGGCGGAACCGCCGGCCAGGTGGGGACGCCTGGGCGTCGGCGACGATACACGCACGATCGCCACGGTCCCAGGCGACTATCCGTCTTTCTACCGCACGCTCGCGACCGCCATTCGCAATGGTGGCGCTCCTCCCGTCGACCCACGGGATGCGGTGGCTACGCTCCGCGTCATCGAGGCGGCGCAGCAATCAGTCCGTTCGTCCGCCGTCGTCTTCCTCACGAGCTGACTTCCCGCGTCCGCGTTCTGTCACGGCGCCGCCACACATTCGCAACATCGTCAACGTCCAAACCCACAGAGCCCACGATCGGCCGTGGATGTGCGCTCGACGAGTGGTTTGCGGTCAGCGCGTCGTGAGCGGTCGCGGACGTCGCCAGTCTGCGGACAACCGTGGCGTTCACAGATTGTCACGGCAACGCCACGGCCGCTGCGCTGCGGCGGCGTCTAGAGTGTCAGGTGCGGCGCGAGACGTCGCCGATTCGGGGAGGAAGATGATGACTCGATGGCACGGTGCCGGCGCCCGACGGTTCGCCCCGGTGCTCGGAGTGGTGATACTGGGCACGGCGCTGGCGTCGGCCGCACCGGCGGCAGCGCAGGACGTGCGCGGTGCGGCGAAATCTGCCGACGCGCTGCGGCTCGCGAGCGGGTCGATCCAGGCGCTGGTCGAAAGAGTCTCGAAAAGTGTGGTCCAGGTCGTGGTGAGCGGGTATCAGCCGCTCGATCCCAACGGACGCACAGAAGTCGCACTGGGGCGCGGGCGCGTCATCGGCTCCGGCGTGGTGGTCGAGGAATCCGGCTACGTGATGACCAACGCGCACGTCGTCGCAGGTGCCGAACGGATCCAGGTCATCCTCGACAACGCGCCGGTCCAGACGCTTGGTCGTCAGACGACGCGGCAGGTCGACGCCCGGCTGGTCGGCATCTCCGACGAGCTCGACCTCGCGCTGCTGAAGATCGACGCTCCCGATGTTCCCGTCCTGACGCTCGCCGACTACGACCGCCTGAAGCAGGGCGAACTGGTGTTCGCGTTCGGCAGCCCTGACGGGCTCCGCAACTCCGTGACGATGGGGATGGTGAGCTCGGTGGCCCGACAGGTGGACGAAGACAGTCCGCTCGTCTACGTGCAGACGGACGCGCCCATCAATCCGGGCAACAGCGGCGGACCGCTGGTCAACGCCGCCGGCGAAGTCGTCGGCATCAATACCTTCATCCAGTCGGCATCCGGTGGCAGTGAGGGACTCGGATTCGCGCTGCCGAGCGCCTTGATCGCGCTCGCGTATCCGCAGCTGCGCGATTTCGGCCACCTGCACCGCGGGCTCATCGGGCTGACCGTCCAGACCGTCACGCCGTTGCTCGCGAGCGGGTTGCACCTGCCGGCGGACGCGGCGCTGATTGCCGCGAATGTCGCCCACGGCAGTCCCGCCGACACGGCTGGCATCACGCCGGGTGACATCATCGTCGCGGTGGACGGCGAGCCGGTGGCGAGCCTGACGATGGCGCAGCTGTACCTTGCGACTCTATGCGCTGCGCTCGGGACAGACCGTGAGGATCGATCTCGCCCGGGGTGACGCTCGGAAGACCGTGATCGCGACCGCAGTCGAGATCCCGCACGTGTGCGATCGCCAGACGCTCATCGACGTCCGGAACGCGTTGATCGAGCCGCTCGGGGTCTTCGCCAGTGCACCACCACCGGACCAGGACGATCCGTCCTCGGGCGACGGGCCTCCGGAAGACGCGGTCTTGGTGACCGCCCGCGTCGAGACCGGACATCCGGGCGCGCCGCCACTCCAGCGCGGCGATCTGATTCGCGCGATCAACGGCGCACGGGTGTCAACGCCGGCAGCCTTGCGGGAGGCGGTGGAGCGCGTGCCCGCCCGCGGCGCGGTGGTCCTTCAGGTGGAGCGCGAGGGGCGTCTGGAGTACATGGCGTTCGAGCGGGAATGAGTGGGGGCTCGCATCGCAAATGGCAAACCGGCAGACCGCAGATCGGGCAGATGGCAGACCGCAGATCGCAGATGGCAAATCGCGGACGGCAGATCGCAAATGACGGATGGTGGATGGCAGACCGCGAATGCCGAATGGCAGAGGGCCGAGGGCAGAGGGGAAACCGCTCGTTCGCGCTGCCATCATCCCCTGCTACTGCAGATTAGGGCGACTCTTTCAGGGCCTGCTCACAGCCATCACCCCTCAGCCTTGAGCCCTGTAGCCCTGCGGCCTGTCCGGCGAAGCGCTGCGCTTCACCCCGCGGCGGCGAAGCGGTAACCGACGCCCCACGCCGTCACGATCAACTGCGGTGACTGCGGATTGCGTTCGACCTTGCGCCGGAGGCGGCTGATTACGGTGTCAACGGTGCGCTCGGTGACATCGTCGTCATCGTGCCACACGTTGTGCAGGAGCGCAGCGCGGCTGAAGGTGGTTTCGGGGTGCGAGGCGAGATGGAAGAGGAGGTCGAACTCCTGCCGCGTGGTCTGCACGGAATCGCCGCGGACGACGACCCGGCGGCGATCGCTGTCCAGCTCGACGCCGGCACATGCGATTGGCGGGCGCAGTGACGCGCTGCGCGGTCGCGGATGGCGCCGCATCAGCGCCCCGATGCGCGCGAGCAGCTCACGCTTTCCGAACGGTTTGGTGACGTAGTCGTCCGCACCGCAATCGAGCCCCAGAACTTTGTCCGCTTCGGCAGCCCGCGCCGTCACGATGACCATCGGCGTCTCGATGTTGGCGCCCGATTCACGAATCGCTCGGCAGACCGTGAAGCCGTCCAGCCCCGGAACCGCGACGTCGAGCAGGATGAGATCGAACGGCAGGTCGCGCGCGCGGCTCAGCGCCGTGCCGCCGTCGGCGATGTGGACGACTTCGTATCCCGCCACCTCCAGATGCAGCGGCAGGAGATCATCACTTGCTGGATCATCTTCCACGAGCAACACACGACGACGCGGCATGCAGAACCTCCGCGGGATAGCCGACGCGAAAGCCCAGCAATTGCGGTGCCACGCGAATGGCCAACGATTCCCGCGTGCGATCCGATGTCTCGCGGTTACCGACCACCGACGGGAGACAGTTACTCCGCCGGGGAGGACAGTCACGATGGGGACACGATGAGCCACCCTTCCGCCACTATCTGCCTCCGATGAAACTGCGGCCGTTCATTGCCCGATCCGGAAGCGCAGTCGCGTTCGCGACGCTTCTTGCGCGATTCGTTGGAGCGATCGGCGGTTGGTGCGGGAGGTCGTCGCGCGATCACGCGCGAAAGGTGTAGCGGCCGCCCGGCGTCGTGGCGAACTCGATGACGCTGCTGGTATCCGGGCGCGGCGCGATCAGCTTCGACCGATCGGCCACTGCGGGCGGTCCGGGATCGTGCACCTTGAAGAACGGATTCGGATTGGCCCCTGCGGCCGGTCGCGACGAAGCGCCGCTCACGGTGATCGGCACGGCAGTACGGAGGTGGACCACGCCGCCGAGCGCCGACGTGATCGTGCCTGTGGCCACCGCGCCATCGTGCCACGCCAGATCGACCACGAACCCGCCCCGCGCGCGGACGCCTGTGATCGCGCCGGCTCGCCACGCGCCGGGCAGCGCGGGCAGCAGGTGCAGCTCGCCGGCATGGCTCTGCACCAGCATCTCCAGCATCCCCGCCGTCACGCCGAAGTTGCCGTCGATCTGAAACGGCGGATGCGCATCGAACAGGTTCGGATAGACCCCGCCGCCGTTGCGATAGTTCGGATTCGTGCTGTCGACCAGTTGCAGCAGGTTGCCAATCATCTTGAGCGCGTGATCGCCGTCGAGCAACCGCGCCCAGTGATTGACCTTCCAGGCCAGGCTCCAGCCGGTGCCGGCATCGCCGCGCAGCTCGTGCGAGCGCCGCACCGCGGCAAAGAGCTCGGGCGTCCGCGGCGTGATGTGCCGGCCCGGATGCAGCCCGAACAGGTGCGAAAAGTGCCGATGATCCGGTTCGGGATCCTTGAACTCCTCGAACCACTCGAGCAGCTGCCCCTCGCTGCCGATGCGATACGGCGGCAGCCGTGCCAGTGTCGACTCGAGCCGGGCGCGGAACGCGGTCTCGGCCTTCAGCACCTCGGCCGCGTCGATCAGGTTGAAGAACAGATCCCTGATGAGCGCCATGTCCATCGTCGAGGCCATCGAGACCGCGGCACGGCCGCCGTCGGCGGTGATGAACTTGTGCTCGGGTGACGTCGACGGCGACGTGACAAGGTGCCCATGTCCGTCGTCAACGAGCCAGTCGAGACAGAACTCCGCAGCGCCCTTCATGATCGGAAACGCGCGATCGCGCAGGAACGTCAGGTCACCGCCGAACAGGTAGTGCTCGTAGAGGTGCTGCGACAGCCACGCGCCGGCCATCGGCCAGAAGGCCCACACCGGATCGCCCTGACCGAAGTGGCCGACCGGCGCGCTGTGCCGCCAGAGATCGCTGTTGTGGTGCGCGGTCCAGCCGGAGGCTCCGTAGTACGTCGCGACCGTCTTGCGTCCGTTGGCGGCGAGCTGCGGGATGAAGGACAGGAGCGGCTCGGTGAGCTCGGGCAGGTTGCCCGCTTCGGCCGGCCAGTAGTTCATCTCGGTGTTGATGTTGATCGTGTAGTTCGAGCTCCACGGGGCGCGCAGCTCGTCGTTCCAGATCCCCTGCAGGTTGGCGGGCTGCGATCCGGGGCGGCTCGAGGCGATCAGCAGGTAGCGGCCGTACTGGAACAGCTGTTCCAGGAGCAGGGGATCGGCCGCCCCGAGCTTCAAGATTTGCTGATCGGTGGAGACGAATGGTGCGGCGGGCTGCGTCGTTGCGCCGGTGTCGACGGAAAACGCGACGCGGTCGAACAGCGCGCGATAGTCGGCGACATGCTCCTCGAGAAGCGCGCTCCAGGAGCGTCCCAGCGCCGCGCGGAGATCCGCGGATGAGAGCGCCGACGGATCGCGCCCGGCGGCGATCGGCGACGTGTCGTAGCCGTTGAAGCTGGTCGCGCTCGCGAGGACGAGCGTGACCGCGTCCGCGTTCTCGATCGTCAGCGCGTCGTGCGACGCGTCCACCGCCCCGCCTTCGGCCACCGCTCCGACCCTGATCTCGAAGCGCATGCCGCCGTCGCTGGTGTAGCGGACCGGATCGTCCTGCGCGAAGTAGCTCGGATCGACATGTGCCGGGGCGCGGCCACGCAACACGAGCGTCCCGCCGTCGACCATCGTGTCATAGCGCAGCTGGCTGCGCAGCCGCGCGGCGAACCGCAGCGTCCCCGGTCGATCGGTCGTCAGGCGCATCACCAGCACGCGGGCGGGAAAGCTGGCGATGGTTTCCCGCGTGTAGTGGACGGTGTTGACGCGAAACCGCGTCGTCGCGACGGCGTTGCGCAAGTCGAGCATGCGCCGATAGTCGGCGCCGATGTCGCCGTGCTCGAACGACAGCACCAGATCGCCCATCGGCAGGTAGGTCTGGGTGTACGGCCCTTGCAGGCCCTTCGCGAGCGTGTCCGCCTCGACGAATCGTCCCTCCGTGATCGCAAGACGCACGCGTGGCAGCACCTCGCGAGCGGTGGGATTGCCGGTGTCGGACGGGCCACCCGACCACAGCGTGTCGTCGTTCAGCTGCAGCCGCTCCGTGCCGATGCCGCCGAAGACCATCGCCCCCAGCCGTCCGCCGCCGATCGGCAATGCCTCGACCCACCTTTGGGCCGCCCGCGCGTACTCGAGTCGAAGCGGCGTCGGTACCGCGGCTGACTGCCCGGCGGATTCGAGATTCAGGTGGCGGGTGAGTGGCAGGGCCGCCGCGGCCGACAGCAAGTGCTCGACGAACGCGCGGCGATCCAGCATCGGCATGGGCACGCTCCAGTGGCGACGCGGATTATATACATTGCGCTCCGCTGTACATTTTGGGAGCGGGTTCAAGGTTCAAGGTTCAGGGTTCAAGGTCGGGTTCAGAGGTTCACCGTTCGGTTCAGGGGTTCGCGTTGGGATGGATAGCATCATCAAAGCGGCGCCAGTCTGCCGTAGTCTCGGCGAAGGCGGAAAGCGGCAAGCGGCAAGCGATAAAGGAGAGTAGAACCAATGGAGCGCGTGTGCTTCGTGCTGCAGGTCCGGCCCGAGCGGCTGGAGGAATATCGGGCGCGTCATGCGGAGGTCTGGCCCGAGATGCTCAGCGCGCTGAGCCGCCATGGCTGGACGAACTACTCACTGTTCCTGCGCCCGGACGGGATGCTGATCGGCTATCTGGAGACGCCTGACTTCGCCCGCGCCCTCGCCGGAATGGAAACCGAGCCGATCAACGTCCGTTGGCAGGCTGACATGCAGCCGTTCTTCGCCGGGCTCGAGGGCCGCCCTGATGAGGGGATGCAGCGAATCGAGGAAATCTTCCACCTCGCGTGATGATCCCTGTCCTCGGTCAGCGCAGGTTCCACCGGCTCAAGGCTGACAGCTGAGAGCGGGTGTCCCTGTCCATCCCTGATCGGCGATCCGCGATCCGGGTTGTAGAATCTCCGCATGCGCCGCCTGCTGTTCACGTCCATCCTGACGTGGTGCATCCTGAGTGTGCCGGCCGGGGCGCGCTTCGATGCCCTTGTTCCCGGCACGCGCGTCCTGCTCGACGCGCACAATTCCTATCCTGAGGACGGCCGCTGGGCGGACCGGATCGATCGCGCGCTCGGCACCGGCGTGCCGCTGGCGATCGAGCAGGATCTCATCTGGTACCGGGATCCGGCCAGCGGCGAAGGGCGCTCGGTGGTGAGTCACGGGCAACCCTTCACCGGCCGCGAACCGGGCATGCGCGAGGTACTTTTTCGAGCGCATCCGTCCGATCGTCGAGAAGGCGCTCCAGGAGAACCGGCGCGACGACTGGCCGATCATCACGCTCAATCTCGACTTCAAGTCCGACGAGCCCGAGCATCATGCGGCGGTCTGGAAGCTGCTCGGCGAGTACGAGACGTGGCTGTGCACCGCGAAGAAGGGAACCGATCCGGCGGCGGTCGAGCCGATGCGGCTGGCGCCGGTGCTGGTGCTGACGGGTGAGCAGGACACGCAGCAGCAGGATTTCTTCGATCGGATCCCCGCGAATACGCCGCTCCGGTTGTTCGGAGCCGTGCACCGGCAGCCCGATGGTTTGCCCGGTGCGAGAACGAACTACCGGCGCTGGTGGAACAACTCCTGGACGCAGATCGAGCCGGACGGTCAGCCCAAGGCTGGTGCCTGGACGCCTGAGGACGAGCAGCGGCTCACCACGGCCGTCAAGGCGGCCCATGCGGCCGGACTCTGGATCCGCTACTACACGCTCGACGGGTACGACCCGGCGGACACGTCGGGCGGATGGGGGGCCAGCTACAACTTCGGATCGCTCGACGCAGTGCGGACGCGGTGGCGTGCGGCGATTCGTGCCGGGGTCGATTTCGTCGCCGTCAACCAGTACGAGGAGTTCGCGCGGGAGCTGCACGCCGGCGGGACGGGTCGCTGATGCGAACGGCGCCTCGGAATCTCGCGGCACCGCTCGCCGCACTCCTCGTCGCGGCCGTCCTGCTGACCACCACCGCCGCGCAGTCGCGGCTGCCGTCCTCACAACATTGGGTGGCCACGTGGGGCACGGCGCAACTCGCCTATCGGACACCGGCACAACCCGCGCCCGCCACACCTCCGGCTGCGCAGCCCCCCACACCGGCGCCTGCACCGGCCCCGGGCACTCCGCAGCGGCGGTTCGGCATTCCCAAGGGCCTCCCGGGACTCAACAACCAGACGATCCGGATGATCGTGCGGACCAGCATCGGCGGCTCGCAAGTACGTGTCCGGCTGTCGCAGGCATTTGGCGCCCCCGCTGTGACGATCGGGGCCGCGCACATCGGCGTTCGTGCCGACGGCGCCTCGATCGTACCGGGGTCCGATCGCGTGCTGACGTTCAGCGGTCAGCCGGCGACGACCCTCTACGCCGGCCAGGTGGTCGTCAGCGATCCGGTCGCACTCGACGTCCGCCCGCTGTCGGATCTCGCCGTCAGCCTGTTCTTTCCGGGCGAGACCGGCCCGCCCACGAGCCACACCTTCGGCCTGCGCCCCACCTACGTCTCGACATCCGGCGACACGACCGCCGCTGCGACGATGACCGACTTCGCCACGACGGCGGAATCCTACTACTGGCTGAGCGGCGTCGACGTCGCTGCGCCCGCCAGCGCCGGCGCACTCGTCACCTTCGGAGACTCGATCACCGACGGCGATCAGTCGACGCCTGACACGCTCGGCATGTGGCCGGCGGTGCTCGCCACGCGTCTGCAGGCCAATCGTGCGACGGCCGGGGTCGGCGTCGTCAATGCGGCGATTTCCGGCAACCGCGTGCTCGGAGACAACAACAGCGGTGTGGCTCGATTGGCGCGAGATGTACTCGCTGTGCCGGGCGTCCGGTGGATGACGATGATGGAGGGGATCAACGACATTACCGGCGCGACGCGCTCCGGCCAGGCGGGTAAGAGCTTCACCGCGGAGACGTTGATCGCGGCCTACCGTCAGGTGATCGAAACCGCCCACGCCGAAGGCGTCCAGGTCATCGGCTGCACGCTCACACCATATGGCGGGTCGAATGTGTTCACTGACGAGGGGGAAGCGATTCGGCAGGCGGTGAACACCTGGATCCGCACCGGCAAGGGCTTCGACGCCGTGATCGATTTCGACGCCGCAACCCGGGATCCGCAGACGCCGTCACGGTTCCGTCCCGAGGCGGATTCACCGGACCTGCTGCATCCCGCCAATCCGGGCTACGCCTTGATGGCCGGAGCGGTCGACCTCAAGCTGTTCACGGGCTCCCGCTGAACACCACCCGCACTCCCGTGCGCGGCACATTAACGTGAATTAATGCCGACTTCATGTCCGGCTCAGCGTCGCGGGGCCACAATTATCGGGTAGAGGGAGCCCCGATGAAGAGCCTGCCGCCGGCCGTCCTGCTCACGCTGTGGGCGCTGATCGTCCAGGCCCCGGCCCAGGCGCTCCCGCCGCGATCCGCTCAGAAGCCCCCGGCGACGCAGCCCGCCAAGCCGGCCGAGCCGCACGAAGTCGCGACGCACGCCACCAAGGGCGTGGTGAAGAGCCTGACCTCGTCCGCGATCACGATTACCCGCGTGACGGCCGGCAAGCGCGTCGACACGTCGTTCCAGCTGACCCCGGCGACCCAGCGGGCCGGCGCGATCGCTGCCGGAGTGACCGTCGAGATCCGCTATCGCACGGAGGGCAAGCAGCGCATCGCCACCGCGATCAGCGTGGAGGCGCCGCCGCAGTGAGCCGTCGGCGCGAGGGCCGCACAGCGTTGCCCGCCGTGCTGCTGGCGGCACTGGCGATCGGATGTTCGATCGCCGCGACCGGCAGTACGTACGTGACGCAGACGCTCGTCATCCGCGGGCAGACGCAGACGCTGCACACCTACGGCCGGCGCGGCGGGAGTCCGGTGATCGTGTCGAGCGGTGACGGCGGCTGGGTGCACCTCGGACCGCACATCGCCGACGTGTTGGCGGCGCATGGCTTCTTCGTGGTGGGCTTCGACGTGAAGGGCTATCTCGCCGGATTCACCTCGGCCACCGGACCTCTCCGCCCCGAAGATGTGCCGGGCGACTACCGCGTGCTGCTCGACTACGCGGCCAGTGGCGTCAGCGTCAGGCCGGTTCTCGTGGGCGTCTCCGAAGGCGCGGGGCTGTCAGTCCTGGCTGCCGCCGA
This sequence comes from uncultured Acidobacteriota bacterium, assembly GCA_963816725.1. Lineage (GTDB taxonomy): Bacteria > Acidobacteriota > Vicinamibacteria > Vicinamibacterales > 2-12-FULL-66-21 > CAVSUB01. The sequence goes on from CAWFMC010000008.1 coordinate 559,986, forward strand.
TCCTCGGGTGCACGCCGCGGCAGCGGGGGTCGTCGGGGTAGGGCTGCCACAGGTCAACGAGCTCGGGTGGCGCTGGCGCGATTCCCTCATCTACGTGACGCACACCGTGCCGAACGAGCCGACGTTCACGGCCACGTCGTTCGTGAGCCGGGTGGCGCCGCTGCCGCTCGCCGCGATCCGCTCGACTCACGACGCCTTCGTCACCTCGGACGACACCGCCCGCATCGTTGCCGCGGCGGCGGAGCCGAAACGCCTCTGGACCATCGACGCCGCCGATCACGGGTTCAGCAACAACCTCGGCGAATTCGATACCCGCTTGCTCGAGGCCCTCGACTGGGTGCACGAGCGGGCCGCGCACTGACGCGTCATGCTGTCCACCGCGCGCCGGTGGGTCCCGGTCGCCGCCGGCCTGCTCGTTTTTGCCATCGCCCTGCGGGTGCTGCGTACCGAGCTGCACGGGGTCAGCTGGCACCAGCTCTCCGCCGCCATCGGCCGGGTCCGTCCGTCCAGCCTCGGCCTGGCGGTGGTTCTGACCGCGCTCAACTATGCCGTCCTCACCGGCTACGACTTCCTCGCCTTCGCCTACATCGGTAAGCGGCTGCCGGCGGCCCAGGTCGCGTTCGCCTCGTTCCTGTCGTACGCGGTGTCGAACAACATCGGGTTCGCGATGCTCTCCGGCGCCTCGGTGCGCTATCGCTTTTACAGTCGCTGGGGCCTGACCGGCGAGGATCTCTCGCGCATCGTCTTCTCGTATTCGGTGACGTTCTGGCTCGGGCTGCTGGCGCTGGGCGGCATCAGCCTGGCCGTCAGCCCGGTGGCCGCTGTCGCCGCGACGAGCGCGCGGGTCGCGGCCCCGATCGGCTGGCTGCTGGCGGCGGCTGCAGTGGCGTACGTCGGTGTGTCAGCCACCGGCCGCGGGGGATTTCGCCTCGGACCCTACCGCTTCCCGTTGCCGCCGGTGAGCATCGCGGTCACGCAACTCGTGCTGTCGGTCGTCGACTGGGCGCTGGCCGGTGCGGTGCTCTACGTGCTGCTGCCCCAGGGCGCCGTGCCGTTCCTGGCGTTCCTCGGCGCCTTCCTCGCCGCGATCCTCATCGGCATGGCCAGTCATGTGCCCGGCGGGCTCGGGGTGTTCGATGGGCTGATGGTGGTGCTGCTCAAGCCATACCTGCCATCCGGCGAGGTGCTGCCGGCGCTCGTCGTGTTCCGCGCCGTGTATTACCTGCTGCCGTTCGCCATCGCGCTGATCGGGCTCGCGATCGACGAGCTGTACCAACGCCGCGCGCAGACCGCCAGGGTCACGGCGGTGATCGGGCGCGCCACCGAGCTGATCACGCCACGCCTGTTCGCCCTGCTGACGTTCCTGTCCGGCTCGATCCTGCTGTTCTCGGGAGCCACACCCGCCGCACCGGGGCGCCTCGAGCGTCTGGAGCGGTGGCTGCCGCTGGGGGTGATCGAGGTCTCCCATTTCACCGGCAGCCTCGTGGGAGTGGTCCTGCTGTTGGTATCGCAGGGCCTGGCGCGGCGGCTCGATGCCGCGTATTACCTCGCGACCGCGGCGATCGGCATCGGCATCGTGACAACCCTTCTCAAGGGGCTCGATTACGAGGAAGCCATCCTCCTCACGTGCGTGCTGGTGTTCCTGTTCAGGGCCCATCCGGCCTTTCACCGCCGCGCCGCGTTCTTCGAAACACGCTTCTCCGCGGTGTGGGTGGCGACCGTGCTCGGCACGCTCGGCGCGTCGATCTGGCTCGGCCTGTTCGCCTTCAAACACGTCGACTATTCGGGCGAGCTGTGGTGGCAGTTCGCGTTGCGTGGTGAGGCCTCACGGTCGCTGCGTGCTTCGGTCGGAGCCGCGGTGGTGGCCTTGCTGTTCGGAATCGCCCGGCTCGTGCGGCCCGCTCCGCACGATGTGGAAAAGCCTTCCGAGGAAGACCTGCGCGACGCGGGGGCGATCATCGCCCGCCAGCCGCGGACGTCAGCGCACCTGGTCTACCTTCGCGACAAGGGACTGATCTTCAACGAGGACCGCACCGGGTTCGTCATGTATGGTGTTCAGGGGCGGACCTGGGTCGCGCTCGGCGATCCCGTCGGACCGGAGGAGGCGGTCAGCGGTTTGATCCGGCAGTTCCTGGAGCGCTGCGACGACTTCGGCGGCATACCGGTGTTCTACGAGGTCGGGACCACGCACCTCCATCGCTATGCCGATTTCGGGCTGACGTTCGCCAAGGTCGGTGAGGAGGCGCGCGTCGACCTCAAGACGTTCAGCCTCGAAGGCCCGCGGGGCGCGCGCTACCGCCAGTCGATCCGCCGCCTCGAGAAGGATGGGGGCCGGTTCGAGATCGTCCCGGCAGCCGGCGTCCGGGAGCTCCTGCCTGCGCTGCGCGCGGTGTCGGACGACTGGCTGAAGGCTCGCGCCGGCACCGAAAAGGGCTTCTCCCTTGGCTTCTTTGACGATGAGTACGTGGCGCGATTTCCGGTGGCGATCGTGCGGTTTCAGGGCGAGGTGGTGGCGTTCGCCAATATCTGGGAGAGTGCCGATCACGGCGAAGTATCGGTCGACCTGATGCGCTTCGATCAGCGAGCCCCCAAGGGCGTGATGGAGGCGCTCTTCGCCAATCTGCTGCAGTGGGCCAAGGCTCAGGAGTACGAATGGTTCGTGCTCGGCATGGCGCCGCTATCCGGGATCGAAGAGTCGCCCGCCGCCTCGCTGTGGAACCGGCTCGGGGCGTTCCTCTATCGCCACGGCGAATCGATGTATCACTTCCAGGGCCTTCGGGCGTACAAGCAGAAGTTCGATCCCGTCTGGGTGCCGCACTATCTCGCATACCCTGGAGGGATGAAGCTGCCGCGGATCCTCGCCGACGTGTCGGCCCTGGTGGCTGGCGGCTACCGCCGGATCTTTCTCTGACGCCGATCGAGAGGGCTGTGATGCGCGTGCTGGTAGTCGAGGACGACCGCAAGGTCGGTGGGTTCATCCGCACCGGCCTGGAGCAGGAGGGTTATGCGGTGGACCTGCTCACGGACGGCCGCGACGCGAGCGACCAGGCCAGGACGGTCGATTACGACGCGGTGGTGCTCGACCTGATGCTGCCCGGTCGATCCGGGCTGCAGGTGCTGCGCGACCTGCGCGCCCGCAAGCCGTCGCTGCCGGTGCTGATCCTCACCGCGCGCGACTCGGTCGAGGACCGGGTCGGCGGTCTGGACGCCGGCGCCGACGACTACATGGCCAAGCCGTTCGCGCTGGCCGAGCTCTCGGCGCGGTTGCGCGCCCTGCTGCGCCGCGGCACGCCGCGCGAGACCCGCCTCACCCTCGCCGACCTCGAGATGGACACCGTGCGCCGCACGGTGACCCGCGCGGGGCGGAAGATCGATCTGAAGCCGAAGGAGTACGCGCTGCTCGAGTTCCTGATGCGGCACAGCGATCGGCCGGTGACCAAGTCGCTGATCATCGAGCACGTGTGGGACATCCACTTCGACAGCGTCAGCAACGTCGTCGAAGTGCACGTGAACTCGCTGCGGAACAAGGTGGACCGCGGCTTCAACGTGCCCTTGATCCACACCGTGCGCGGCGTCGGCTACATGCTGACGGACGCGCCGCCGTGAAGCCGCTTTCGCTGCGCACGCAGCTCACCGCGTTCTACACCGCGATCCTCGCCCTCCTGCTGACCGCCATGGGGGTGCTGTACTACCAGGTGCTGTCGCGCCAGCTCGATGCCGGCGCGTCCGCCGACCTCGACGAGATCACCAGCGCGCTGCACGGCTACCTCCGGTTCGCCGACGCCGGACCCTCCCTGATTTACGATCGCACCGATCCCGAACAGGTCTCGTTCGTCGAGGGGCCGGCCAGGTATTACCAGATTTACGACGCGCTGACCGGCCAGCTGGTCGTGCAGTCGCCGGCGCTCAGTCCGCTGGGGCTCCACTACACGCCGGCCGAGGTGCAGGCGTTCCGCGAGTCCCCCGGGATCCTGGACATGCAGACGGATCACGGCCGCATCCGGCTGTCGAGCAGCCTGCTGTCGCCCGGCGATGGCCGCTCGTACGTGCTGCAGGTCGGTATCCCGCTGACGGCGATCGACAACGCGCTCCAGCGCTTCGTGCGCCTGTTGTCCTGGAGCGTGCCGGCGGGGCTGCTGTTCGCGTTGGTCATCGGCCGCTGGATGGCGGCGCGTGCCCTCGCCCCGCTCGTCACCATGGCCGAGGCGACCCGGCAGATCGACGTCGCGGACCTTGGACGGCGGCTGCCGCTGCGCGGCGCACAGGACGAGCTCGACGAGGTGGCGCACGCCTTCAACGAAACGCTCGGCCGGTTGGAGCAGGCGATTGCGGAGATGCGTCAGTTCAGCACCGCACTGGCGCATGAGCTTCGTACCCCGCTCGCCGCCCTTCGCGGCCGAACCGAGCTCGCCCTGATGCAGCACATGTCGGTCGAGCAGTATCGACAGGCGCTGACCGACCAATTGGAGGAGCTGGACACGCTCGCCCGTCTCATCAGTCAGCTCCTGACCCTGGCACGCGCCGAAGCCGGCCAGATCCCGCTCCAGCGCGCGCCCGTGGACCTGGCGCAGCTCGCCGCGACGCTGGTCGATCAGGTCGAGGCCGTGGCGCAGGCAAAAGGCGTCACGCTCACCGTCCACGCCCCCGCGCCGGTGACAGTCCTGGGCGATGCGAGCTGGCTGGAACGGCTGCTGCTGAACCTTCTGGACAATGCCATCAAATTCACGCCGTCGGGCGGCCGGATCGGCGTCCGGGTCCAGCGTGAAGGCGTCGACGCGGTGCTGCAGGTGCACGACTCCGGCGTCGGCATCGCGCCCGGCGCCGTGCCGCACGTGTTCGAGCGGTTCTTCCGGGGTGACCCGGCGCGGTCTGCCGGGTCCGAAGGCGCGGGCCTCGGCCTGAGCCTCGTGAAGTGGATCGCCGACCGGCACGGCGCGACCGTCGCGGTGGACAGCCGGCCCGGCGATGGGACGATCATGGCGGTGCGGATGCCGGTGCAGGTGCCGCCGGGTTAACTTTAATTAATCCATGCTTCATGTTCCGCTCAGCCCCGTCCGGTCAAATGGACGACAGATGACGACGACGTCATCCAAAGGAGAGCGAGCAATGAAGAAGATGTTGCAGGCGGCCGTAGTGGCCGCAGCCGTTCTGGCCGTGCCGGCGATGAGCCTGGCGGCGCAGACCAAGCCCGCGACCGCGCCAGCGTCCAAGAGCACCACGAAGAAGGCCGACACCGCGGCGACCCACACCCACACGGCCAAGGGCGTGGTGAAGTCCATGGACGCGACCAGCCTGGTGGTGACGGAGAAGGGCAAGGACGTGAGCTACGTCCTGGACCCCTCGACCAAGAAGGAAGGCGACCCGGCGGTTGGCTCGACCGTCACTGTGATGTACAAAACGGAGGGCACCCAGCACGTCGCGACCGACGTGAAGGCGGCGGCCGCGAAGCCGGCCCATTCGTCGTCGAAGCCGGCCAAGAAGTAGGCTACAACGCTGGCGGTCCACGCCAGGCGTCCGACACTTTCGTCGCGTCGTATCGTGCGTTTGGCGGAACCGCGTCCCACCCGGGACGCGGTTCGCGCTGTACGGGCCGCGGCCGCGGCGTCCGGCGCTATCAATCCGGTCAAAAACACTCGAGAATTAAGCGATCCCACAAAGTTGAATCGCGGATTTCTCGATGATGCAGAAATGTCGAGCTCTCCACACCGACTTGCGGGGCGCGCGGCGCCCGCCGGCGGCCGGCCGCGGTCAGCCGATCTCGTCGGTGACCACCTCGAAGTGCGACAGTTTGGCGCTACCGAATGAGGTGGTGATCGCCACGTCGGTGGCGTCGAGCCCGGTTGCGATCAGGACGCGCCCGATGCGCGGGACGTTGTGCCGCGCGTCGAAGGTCCACCACCGATCCTCCAGGTAGGCCTCGAACCACGCGCTGAAATCCATCGGCGACTCCGAGAGCGGCACCCCGATGTCGCCCAAATAGCCGGTCGCATACCGGGCCGGGATGTTGAGGCACCGGCAGAAGGTGATGGCGAGGTGCTGGAAGTCTCGGCAGACGCCGATCCGCTCGGTAAACACGTCGAGCGCGGTGCGCGTCGGACGGGCGTGCGGATAGCTGAAGGTCACCTTGCTGTTGACCCACTCGCAGATCGCCGCCACCCGCCCCCATCCGCGCGGCGCCGCGCCGAACAATTCGACCGCGATGGGCGACAGCAGATCGACTTCGCAGAAGCGGCTGGCCATCAGGAACCGCAGCGTGTCCGGGGGCAGTTCCTCTATCGGCACCTCGCGAGCGTCGGCCCCGATCGGGTCCGGCCGCCCGGAGTCCTGCACCACGACGGAGTTCGTGAGCCGCAAGGTCCCTGGCGGGGCGACCAGCCGGGTACAGATGTTGCCAAAGGCGTCGATATACTCCGTCGCCTCGATGCCGGAATCGACGGTCACGCGGTCCGGCCCCTGAAGATCATGACGGCGGGACGGATGGACTGACAGCAGTGACACGATCGGCACCGGCTGCGCGATCGTGAACCGGATATCGTAGCCAAGGCGGATCAGCATGGTCCCCTCGTATTCATGCAACGGGCCAGCGGCGTTGCGCGTGGGCGGCAGCCCGGACCCGCGACGCCCGAGCGGCGCGCGTGTGGCCCGCGCATTGCTGCCAGGGGTGGCGCGGCCGGCGTGTATGATGTGTCCATCGACTTTCCACCGCACGAGGAACTGTGACTTACTGCCTGGGCATTGTGACGGACGACGGGCTCGTAATGGCGTCCGATTCGCGATCGAACGCCGGCTTCGACCAGGTGAACGTCTGCCGCAAGATGCACCGCTTCGTTCAGGAAGGGGAGCGGGTCTTCATCATCCTGGTGAGCGGCAGCCTGTCGATCAGCCAGTCGATTATGTCGCTCCTGCGGGCCGACTTCGATGCCGGCCAGGGGCTGGCGCAGGCCCGCTCGATGTATCAGGCCGCCCGGATTGTCGGCGAGTGCGTGCGGAGCGTGTCCGAGATCGATCGCGCCGCGCTCGAGCGCGACAGCTTCAGTTTCAACGTCAATCTCCTCCTCGGCGGCCAGGTGCGGGGCGAAGAGCCCGCGTTGTATCTGATTTACCCGCAGGGCAACCCGCTCCAGGCCACGGAGGACTCGCCGTACCTGCAGCTTGGGGAGTGCAAGTACGGCCGGCCGATCCTGGATCGCGGCATCGACATGGCGACCTCGCTCGAAGTCGCCGCGAAGTATGCGCTGCTGTCGTTCGATGCGACCATGCGCTCGAACGTCACGGTCGGCCCACCCATCGACCTGCTGATTTATCGCAAGAACTCCTTCACCGCGTCGCGGCACCGCCGGCTCGCGGCGATGGATCAGGATCTCAACCTGATTCACGCCTCGTGGGAGCAGTCGCTCCGCCGCGCCGTCGAGCAGCTACCGGAGATTCACTTCGACGAGCCGGATCGCGCCCAGCACGTCGCCGGCGCGTGGCGGCCGCGACCGGCGGACGATCAGAGCTGAGACCGCACTCCGGGGCGACCTGCTGATGGCCGTCGCGACCACCGACCCATTCACGGGCTACACGGTCGAAGGCATCTACGACGAGATGCTCGACGGCCGCTCGCAGCCGCGCAAGTCCTATCGGCGCCTGCACCGCGAGCTGCTCAAGCTCACCCCCGAGGAGCTGTGGCGCAGCAAGCAGCAGGCGGATCTCTCGTTCTTCAACGCCGGGATCACCTTCACCGTCTACGGCCGCCAGGAAGGGACCGAGCGGATCTTCCCGCACGATCTCCTGCCGCGGATCATCTCCGCCGCTGACTGGGAAGTCATCGAGCGCGGCCTGACCCAGCGGATCACCGCGCTCAACCTGTTCCTGCGCGATCTCTATCACGAGCGCCACATCCTGCGCGACGGCATCGTTCCGGCCGACGTCATCTACACCTGCCGCCACTTCCGGCGCCAGATGACCAACGTCAAGGTGCCGCGCGACGCCTACGTCAACGTGATGGGCACGGACTTGGTACGCCTGCCCGACGGCCAGTTCGTCGTGCTCGAGGACAACCTCCGCGTGCCGAGCGGCGTGTCCTACATGCTCTCCAGCCGCAAGGTCATGAAGCAGATCTTCCCGGCGCTGTTCCGGAAGTACGGGGTCCGCCCGATCGAGCAGTACAGCCAGCTGCTGTTGTCGACGATGCGCTCACTGGCGCCGGACGGCCGAAGCGATCCAACGATCGTGCTGCTGACCCCCGGGGTCTACAACTCGGCCTACTACGAACACGCCTATCTCGCGCGGCAGATGGGCATCGAACTGGTCGAGGGCCGCGACCTCGTCGTCCACGACAACGTCGTCTATATGCGGACGACCACCGGGCTGCAGCGGGTCGACGTGATCTACCGCCGCGTCGACGACGACTTCCTCGATCCGTTGGCGTTCCGGGTCGATTCGGCCCTCGGCGCGCCGGGCCTGTTCAGCGCCTATCGCGCCGGCAACGTGACGCTCGCCAACGCGCTCGGCACCGGCGTCGCCGACGACAAGGCGATCTACGCCTACGTGCCGCGGATCATCCGCTACTACCTCGATCAGGATCCGATCCTCGCGAATGTCGAAACGCATCTGATGACGGACGCAGCGGCCCGGAAAGAGATCACTGACAACATTGGCAACTACGTCGTCAAGGCGGTCGGGGAGTCAGGCGGGTATGGGATGCTGATTGGCCCGCACAGCAGCGAGGCGCAGCGCGACGAGATGCGCGCGCGGGTGCTGGCCGATCCGCGCAACTACATCGCCCAGCCGGTGCTGAACCTGTCCACCGCGCCGTGCTTCATCGACGGCGCGATCGAGCCGCGCCACGTCGACCTCCGCCCCTACGTGCTGTTCGGCGAAAAGACGACGATCGTTCCGGGCGGCTTGACGCGGGTCGCGCTACGCAAGGGATCGCTGGTCGTCAACTCGTCGCAGGGCGGCGGGTCGAAGGACACCTGGGTCCTGCAGAACTGATCGCCATGCTGTCCAGGGTCGCCGACAGTCTCTATTGGATGGGCCGCTACTTCGAGCGCGCGGACAACTGCGCCCGGGCGATCGAGGCGACGCACAGCCTGATGCTGAACCGCGTCGAGTTCGCCCACGATCAACGCTGGTACCGGGCGTTGACCGGGCTCGGCCTGCCCGCCGACGTCCGCGATCAGGACCCGCAGTTGGCGATTGGGCGGCTCGCCGCCGACCGCCACACCCGCGCCTCGATCGTCAACTGCATCGCCGCCGCGCGCGAGAACGCCTCGCAGGTCCGGGAAGAGATCAGCTCCGAGATGTGGGAGCGGCTCAATCGCCTGTTCCACGAGGTGGCGCAATCGGAAGTGGATCCGCAGGACGCCGCCGCAGTGATGCGCCTGGTCTCGCTGGTCCGCGAGGGTTCGTATTCCTTCCACGGCGCCACGGAGTCGACGATGAGCCACGGGGAAGGTTGGCGGTTCGTGCATCTCGGCAAGTTCACCGAACGCGCGTGCGCGGTGTCGCTGATGCTCGATGCCTACTTCTCGATTTCGACCAAGGCCGACGATCTCGATTGGGTGACGCTGCTGACCAGCTGTGCGGCGTTCGAGTCGTACTGTCGCGTCTTCACGGCGGACCTGCAGCCCGAGCGGATAGCCAAGTTCCTGCTCGTCCACCCGGAGTTCCCGTACTCGGTGCGCTACGCGGTCGATCGGATGGAGGCGGCGCTCGAGGCGATCATCTCGAGCTCCTCGGCGCGCAAGCGGGCCAAGGTCGAGCGGATCATCGGCCGGCTGCGGGCCTCGCTCGCCTTCACCCCGATGGCGGAGCTCATGGCCGGCGACCTGCACGCCTTCCTGAACGGCGTGCTCGAACAATGCGCCGCGCTGCATCTCGCGGTCCACGAGGCCTACATCGACTATCCGATCGAGCTGGCCTTCGAGAGCTGATGTTCTACGCCATCCGCCACCTGACGCGTTATCGCTACAACCGCCCCGTGTGGCAGAGCATGATGGAAGTGCGCATGCATCCCATCAGCGAGGCCACCCAGCGCTGTTTCACCTTCCGGCTTCAGGTCAACCCGCGCGCGCGCATCTTCACGTTCCAGGACCATCTCGGCAATCAGGTGCACCACTTCGATCTGCCGCAGCATCATCGCGAGCTGGCGATCGTCGCCGACGCGCTGGTCAACATCGAGCCGCCGGCGGCGGTTCCCGAATCGCTCCCGGGCGACGCGTGGGCGGATCTCGAACGGCTGATCGCGGAGGGGGACCACTGGCCGATGCTCATGCCGAGCCACTACGCGTCCACCTCGCCGCTGCTCGAGGATCTCACGCGCGAGCTCGGCGTCGAGCGCCCGGACGGCCGTGATCCGTTGGCGCTCGTCCACGACATCAGCCGCGGCATACACCGGGCCTTCGCCTACGTGCGGAAGAGCACCGCCGTGAACTCGCCGATCGAAGCCAGCCTGAGCTCCCGCCAGGGCGTCTGCCAGGACTTCGCCCACATCATGATCGCCATCGTGCGCGGGCTGAGCATCCCGTGCCGCTACGTCAGCGGCTACCTCTATCATGGGGACGAGCACAACGATCGATCGGCGGACGGGGCAACCCACGCCTGGGTCGAGGCGCTGATGCCTGGCCTGGGCTGGGTGGGGTTCGATCCGACCAACGACCTGATCGCGGGCGCCCGCCACATCCGGACCGCTGTCGGCCGCGACTACTCGGACGTGCCGCCGACTCTCGGCACGATGAAGGGGCGGGCCGAGACCGAGCTTCAGGTGCGCGTCCGCGTCGCCCCGTCGCAGACCCTGCTGCCACCTGGCGAGGATTTCGCGGCCGACGAAGAGTGGTCGCTCTTCATCGAAGACGACGAGCAGGCGCAACAGGAATACGATCAGCAACAGCAACAGTAGACCCGCCGGACAGCCTCAGCCGGGAATGCGGTAGGCTGTGGCCATGCCGCTCTATCTCGGTTTCGACTCCAGTACTCAGAGCCTCAGCGCCATCGTCATCGCCGTCGACGGCGGGGTCCGCCGCGTCGTCTTCGAGGACAGCCTCGCCTTCGACCAGCAGTTTCCGGAATTCGGCACGCATCACGGCGTGCTGCCGAGCACCGATCCTTCCGTCGCGGTGTCGTCGCCAGTGCTCTGGGCCGCCGCGCTCGATGCCATGATGGCGAGGGTCGCCGCAGCCGTGGACGTCAGCCGCATCGCCGCGATCTCCGGGTCGGCCCAGCAGCACGGCAGTGTGTACCTGAATGCGAGCGCCACCGCGGGGCTGGCCGCGCTCGACCCCGCGCGTCCCCTGGCGCAGCAAGTCGAGCCGATGCTGTCGCGCCCCGTCTCGCCGATCTGGATGGACTCGAGCACCGGGGCGGAGTGCCGCGCGATTGCCGCGGCGGTCGGCGGGGACGACACCCTGGCCCGGCACACCGGCTCGCGCGCGTTCGAGCGCTTCACCGGGCCGCAGATTCGCAAGTTCGCGACCCACGAGCCGGAGGCCTACGCCCGGACGGATCGGATCCATCTCGTGAGCTCGTTCCTCGCGTCGCTGCTCGCCGGACGCCACGCCCCGATCGATCCCGGTGACGGATCGGGGATGAACCTGATGGATCTCGCGTTGTCGACGTGGTGGGATGCCGCCACCAGCGCGACGGCGCCGGGCCTGAGGGCCAAGCTGCCGGAGCTCGCGCCGGCCTCCTCGGTGGTGGGGCCGCTGGCGTCGTACTGGCAGGTGAAGCACGGCTTCCCGGCGGCGCGGGTGGTCGTATGGTCAGGGGACAATCCCTGCAGCCTGATCGGCACCGGGCTGGTCCGCGAGGGACGTCTGGCGGTATCGCTCGGCACGAGCGACACGGTGTTCGGGCTCATGCAGGAGCCGCGTGTCGATACGACCGGCACGGGTCACGTATTCGGATCGCCGACCGGGGCGTACATGGGTCTGACTTGCTTCAAGAACGGATCGCTGGCCCGGGAGCACATCCGCGACGAGTTCCATCTGTCCTGGCCGGAGTTCTCGCGCATCCTCGCCGCGACGCCGCCAGGTAACGGCGGCCGCGTGTTCCTGCCGTGGTACGAACCAGAGATCACGCCCGACGTGCCCACCGCCGGCGTCCATCGCTACGGCCTCCAGCCCGGCGATCGTGACGGCCACGTGCGCGGCGTGATCGAAGCGCAGATGCTGTCGATGGCGATCCACTCGGCCTGGATGGGCGTCGCAGTGGACACCATCCACGCGACCGGCGGCGCCTCTGCCAACCGCGAGATTCTGCAGGTGATGGCGGATGTCTTCAACGCCGAGGTGTACCAATTCGAGGTCGGCAATTCCGCATCTCTGGGCGCTGCGCTACGCGCGGCGGAGGCGGACGCTGAATCGGATCGCGCACCGGTGAGCTGGGAGGAGATCGTTCACGGCCTCGCCGATCCTGTTGCGACGAGCCGAATCGCGCCCAACTCTACGGCCGCCGCCCTCTACGCGAACATGCGGGCGGTGTACTCGGCCTGCGAAGCGCACGCGCTTGGGCGCGGACCAGTGCCGGCGATCGGGAACGTGGCTGTCGGAATGTCGGACGACTAGCGGAAGGAAATCAGAAGATCTACGCGCCTCGAACCTCGTTCTCTACGCGGCGTCAGAACGGGCGCCGGCGCTAGAGGCATGGTCCTCGATCGAGGCCCAGACCTGTCCGTCCGCATCACAGCGGAGGACGAGGCGCGCGCCGTTGCGGCCCGTGGCGATATCCAGATAGAACACGACACTCTCGCCCTGCAGCCGGATTTCGGGGAGCGCGCCCGATTGTCGCGTCGGAGCCCCTGAGGGCCTGGAGTCACGTCGCATGGTGTGATCCCGGTGCAAACATCCCGCCAGAGTGAGGTCCGCTATTTTGCTGGCGAAGCGCGGCGTGGTTCCGGCGTGTCATCCGCAATAACGAATATCTTCTCCGCGTTCGCACCCGATGGTGTGCAGAAAGTGCCGCGACTTAGTACTCCGTGAACATCCGCTGGATTTCGGCGCCACTGGTCGTGCGGGTCAAGGCCAGCATCAGCAGGATGCGCGCCTTCACGGGCGCGAGATCTTCCGCGGCGATGCGCCGATCGGCTGCCGGCCGCGCCGCGCCTGGTCGCCCTCGTTTGACGGTAGCCCCAGCGCGGCGGTTCCACGCCGCCGCGCGGCGATACGGCCGGAGCCTGTGCGCGTGCTCGTCACCACGAACACGCCCTTGTCGATCGCATACTGGATGCCCTCAGCCTGCGTGCCGCTGGTCGCGCCGGCGCCGGCCGAGGCGATCACGATGCCCTTGGCGCCTTGATCCACGATCGCCTTGATGATGTCACCCGAGGCGCCCTGATAGACCATGACGATGTCGACCCGGGGCAGCTCGTCGATGCGGGCGACGTCGAACTCGCTCCGCTCGGTATGGCGCTTGACGAGATCGCGGTAGAACACCACGCGATCGCTGTCCACCACGCCGAGCACGCCGTACGGCCGGGACTGAAACGTGTTGAGGCGAAGGGCGTCGGTCTTGGTGACGTCGCGGGCGGCGTTGATCTCGTCGTTGAGGACGACCAGCACGCCTTTGCCGCGCGCCTCCGGAGTGGCCGCGACGCGGAACGCTTCGAGGAGATTGGCGGCCCCTTCGTATCCGAGGGTGCTTGGGTTGCGCATCGAGCCGACCACCACGACCGGCTTCGCCGAGCGCACGGTCAGGTTCAGGAAGTACGCGGTTTCTTCGAGCGTGTCGGTTCCGCTCGTGACGACGATGCCCGCCAGGTCGGCGTCTTCAGTGACCAGCGTGTTGATCCGGCGCGCCAGGTCGAGCCACTGCTTCAACGTCAGCTCGCTGCTGGCGGTGTTGGCGAACTGCTCGGCCTCGGGACGCACGTAACGATCGACGCCCGGCATGGCCGTGACGAGCTCTTCGGCGCTCAGCCGTCCGCCATTGCGGTTCGAGATCGTGCCCCCCGTCGCCACGAGCCGGACTCGCGGCAGCGTGGCCGTCGCCGCTGCGGCGCCGGCGGGGCGTGGCGGCGCGGTCGCGACTGCCTGAGCATGCGCGGCCTGGGGCAGCAGCCCGAGCGTCAGCAGGACGAGCGAGACCAGCGACGTGGGGCGCATGGACCATTATGATTGCCCTGCGGGACGTCCATGCGCAATCGACAACCAGCGGCTCAACTGTCCGGCCGCTTCGTCGGGCGTCTTGCCATAGAACGGCATCAGCGCCGCCGATCCGCCGGGTGTGCGCTTGATGTGCGCGCGCCATTGCCCGGCACCGACGTTCGCGACCTCGATGTGGTACTCACGGCCGTTGATGGTCTGGTCGTACTGGTGAAGGATCACAGTATTCCCGCCGTCGTCTGAAGTTGTGGAGCAGGAGAACGAAGAAGGATTTTAGTCACCCCCCGGTTCCGGGCAAGCGAAAGGACCATCGAAGGCGCACCCTCGTAGTGCACGCCGCCGCCGATCGCGTGCCGGAATGGGCGAAAAAAAGTTTGCGTGATCGTCACATCAACAGCGCTTCCACCGATCTTCCACAGGTTGTGCACACGCCGCGGATTCCCGGTCTTTTGCCAGGGCGGCTTGACGGGTCAGAACGCGGCCACTACGCTGGAATATCGATGTTCGCACCCCTGCGCGAGCTGACCACTCGCCGCGCCTGTTGCGTCTTCCTGATATGGGTGTTTGCCCTCGCCGCGCCGCTGCGTGCGAGCGACGTGATCCTGTACAGACTGTTCATGATCGACGGCACGAGCGCGGTCAGCTATGGCGAGTACGCGCGGATGGCCGGCACGGTGGTGTTTTCGCTTCCGCTGAGTGGTCTCGACAGCGACACGCCGCAGCTGCAACTGGTCAGCCTGGCAGAATCAGCGGTCGATTGGCCGCGGACTGACGCGTACGCCGAGGCCGCCCGGGCCCGCCACTTCATCGACACCCGGGCGGAGGCCGAATTCTCCCGCTTGAGCGATTCCGTGGCGGGCACGCTGAACCAGATCGCGTTCACCGAGGACCCGTCCGCGCGCGTGGCGTTGGCTGATCGCGCGCGCCGGCTGCTTGCGGACTGGCCGGCCCGGAACTACGGCTATCGCGCGAACGACGTCGCAGAACTCGCCAACATGCTCGACGAGGTCGTCTCCGAGTTGCGCGTGGCGGCGGGGCAGTCACGGTTCGATGTCACCCTGGTGGCCAACGCCTCACTGCCGCCGTCAGTACCGCTCCTGCCGCCGCCCACGACCCGCGAGAGTGTCGAGCAGGCGTTCGCGCTGAGCCGCGCCTCGCAGGACGCTGCGCAACGCTCGTCGCTCTTGAAAGGCATCACCGAGGCGCTGGCCGGGCCCGCCGCAGAGGGCGGGTGGGCAGCCGCGCTCCGGGCCCGGGCGATGTCCGACCTCGTCACGTCGACGCGCACGGATCAGGCGTACGCCGCCTTGAGCGCGCGCATGCTCAAGGCCGCCGACGAGCGCGTGCGGCGCGCCGACGTCACCGGCGTTGAGGGACTGATCCGCAGCGTGCTCCAGGCGGACGACAAGCTGGGACGGCAACGGCCGCAGGAAACCGCGGCACTGCTGGCGACGATGGATCTTCGATTGGAGGCGGCGCGGCGCCAGCGGCTGACGCTGGACCGGTGGGCCCTCGGCGTCGGCGCGATGCGCGCGTACGTCCGGAAGGCCCGTCCGTCGATCGACGCCCTGCTGGCGACGCGGCCGTCGCTCGAGCAGATTCGTTCGCTCGCCGGCCCGTCGGCGCGCACGCTGCGCCAGGTTGAGAAGAGCGCCGGCCTCGCCTCGCGCGAGCTGGCCCTCATCAAGCCGCCAGCGGATGCCGCGGAGGTGCACGGCCTGCTGCAGAACGCCTTTCAGATGGCCGCCCGCGCGATCGAGATCCGCATGAAGGCGATTGGGACCAACGACATGAGCCTCGCCTGGCAGGCGTCGTCAGCGGCGGCCGGTGCGCTGCTGATGCTGGATCGCGCCCGCGACGACATCCAGCGGCTCACGAGCCCGCCGATCAAGTGATCACGCCCCGCATCATCAGGCTGCTGCGCCTTCCCGATCTGCAGACCCTGCACGTCACGGTCGCCCGCCTCGCGGCCGAGGGCGGACCCCTCGCCGCGCGCCGGTGCGCTGTGCTGGTGGCGACCCGCGGCGCGGCCGAGGCGCTGCGCCGGACGATCGAGAACCTGTCCCTCGTCGCGCCGGCCGCGGCCGTCGTGATGCCCGACATCCTGACGCGCGAGGACTTCTACACGCGGCTCCATCGCGAGCTGCCCGAGGCACCGGCGCTGCTGTCCGAGTTCGAGCGTGAGGTACTCGTGCGCCGCGCCGCGCGCCTCGCCAGCGCCGCCGGCGTGCCGGCACCATTCCGGCTGCGCGCCGGGTTGATCGTCGAGATGCTCGCGCTCTACGACCAGCTGCGCCGCCATGGCCGCACGATCGATCAGTTCGAGCGACTGATGATCGAGAGCCTCGAGCCCGGCGCCGACAGCGACCGCGGTGCCGAGCGCCTGCTGCGCCAGACTCGTTTTCTCGTCGCCGTGTTCCGCGAGCTCGAACGGCGCGTGGCGGCGACCGGGCGGCTCGACGAGCATGGCCTGCGCGCCCGGTTGATCGCTGCGACCACCGCCGGACCGTACGCGCGCGTGATCCTGACCATCGCCGATCAGTCGGCCGATCCGTGCGGCTTGTGGAGCGCCGATTACGCCCTGTTGTCGCAGATGTCCGGCGTTCACCACATCGACGCGCTCGCAACCGAGCAGGTGCTGGCGACCGGGCTACACCAGCGTCTGCACGAATTGTTTCCCGGGCTCGAAGAAGTACGCGTCGCGCCCGCGTCCGCGACGCCGGTGATCGCCGCGCCGCCCGTGCCGGACGATGGTCCCGGGCGGTGGTGGTTCGTGTCCCGCGATCGCGAGGAGGAGCTCGCCGACATGATCCGTGCGGCGGCACCCGGCTCGCTTTCGGATCGGACCGCCGTCGTCTTCCAGCGTCCGCTCCCGTATCTCTACCTTGCGCGGACGGTGTTCGATGACGCGCGAGTGCCGTATCAGGCGGCAGATGCCCGCCCGCTCGCCGCCGAGCCGTTCGCGGCCGCACTCGATCTCGCCTTCGAGGTCGGCATGTCGGAAGCGAGCCGTGCGCCGCTGATCGATCTGCTGGCCTCGCCGCACTGGCGGTTCGTGGCGGATGACGTGCCGCTCGACGCGGCGGACGTCGCGGCGCTCGATGCCCACCTCCGGGAAATCAAATATCTCGGGGGGTGGGATCGTCTCGAGAGCCTCGCCGCGTCGGACATGCTCGATTCTCCCGGCCGCCCCGGCAGCGCCCGAGTGCGCGCGCATCGCGCTTTGCGTGCCGCCGCCGGAGCGGCGCGGGAGCTCAAAGCGGGCATCGAAGCGCGCACCGCCTCCGAGCAGATTGCCGGATTGGTCGCCTTCATCACCCGGCACGAACATCGTCCTGCAGCCGCGGACCCGACGGCCGCCGATCATGCCCGCGCCAGGGCGGCGATCCTCGGCGCGCTGAGCGCGCTGGCCGAGGCGCACGCCGCGCACGATGACGAAGCGCTGATGGTCACCGAGCTGGCCAACACAGTACGCCGCTGGATCGAGGGTCAGACGTTCTCGCCCCGGACCGGCAACGCCGGTGTCACCCTGCTCGACGCGCGCGCCGCGGCTTACGCCGATGTCGACGAGGTTCGGCTGGTGGGACTGGCCGACAGCGACTGGCCCGAGCGGGCGCGGCGCAACATCTTCTACCCGATGTCGCTCCTCGGCCAGCTTGGATGGCCGAAGGAGATCGACCGGCTCACCGCCGCCAGGGCGCGGTTTCAGGATCTCCTGCGGCTGGCGCGCCGGCGGGTGTCGGTCTCGACGTTCACGCTCGAAGACGACGCCATCGTGTCGCCGTCGACGTTTCTCGAGGAGATCGCCGCGAGCGGGCTTGCGGTCGAGCGTCTCGCATCGGCAGGAGACGAAGAGATCCCGTTCGTGCAGGAAGCCCTGCGCGCCATGCCGGTCCTGGGCGGCACCGATCCGGAGTCGGCGCCGCTCGCGCTCGGCTCGATCGAGCGGGCCTGGCTCGAGATGCGGGTCGCTCGCATCGCCTCGACCGATCCCGGCTTCCACGGCGCGGCCGGCGCGCGCGCGGCGATTCAGTACGCCGTGAGCCACGTCGAGCGGTACCTGGATTGTCCATTCAAGTACTTCTCGAGTTACGTCCTGGGGCTCGAGGAGGAGCGCGACGAGGAGGCTGGGCTCAACCCGCGCGAGCGTGGACAGTTCCTCCATGACGTCTTCCAGCGCTTCTTCGTAGCCTGGGAGGTCGCGGGGCATCGCTCGATCACGCCGGACACCCTTCAGGCGGCGCTCGAGCTGTTTGAGAGCGTCGTCGAGACCCGCCTCGAGCAGTTTTCCGACGCGGATCGGGCGCTGGAGCGGACATACCTTCTCGGGTCGGCGGCGGCGTCCGGGCTGGCCGAGCGCGCCTTCGCCTTCGAGATCGAGCAGGGCGCCGGCGTCATCGAACGTTTGCTCGAGCACACCCTCGAAGGAGAGTTCACGCTCGAGGGCCCGGAGGGTGAGCCGGTTCGCATGCGGATCCGCGGGAAAGCCGATCGGATCGATCTCCTGGACGACGGGACGTTGCGGGTGGTGGACTACAAGCTCGGACGTGCGCCGAAACCGGTGCGGGCGCTGCAGCTCGCGGTCTACGGCGTGTGCGCGTCACAGCAGCTCGAACACCGTCGCGGCCGTGCGTGGCCGCTGTCGCGCGCCGGGTATCTCGCATTCAAGGAGAAGAACGCCTTCGTCTCGCTCGGCGGCAACTCCGGTCAGATCGGGCCGGCGGTCGCGGACGGGCAGCATCGGATGGTCGCCGCGGTGGCGGCGATCGAGCGTGGTGCGTTTCCCGTGGATCCCGACGAGCCGTACTTCTGTACGCGCTGCGGCTACGCCAGCGTCTGCCGGAAGGACTACGTTGGCGACGAGTAGCCGCGGCAGCCGGTCCTCGTCGGACCAGCCCTCCCTCTTCGACGCGCCTGCCGACCCGGCACCGGACGCTTCCGTCGCGGCGCCCGCCGCAGCGGTTCCGATCGATGACCCGATCGTGGCGGCCGCGGCCGCCGCGGTGCTGATCCCCGAGGAACCCGCACCCGGAGCGCCGGCTTCGGCGGACGCGGCCGACCCCGACGAGGCGGCACGCCGCTTCGCCGTGGATCCCCTGAACAACGTCGTCCTCGAGGCTTCCGCGGGCACGGGCAAGACATCGGTGCTCGTGTCGCGCTATCTGAACCTGCTGCGCGCCGGCGTCGAGCCGGCGAACATCCTGGCGATGACGTTCACGCGTAAGGCCGCCACCGAGATGCGCGAGCGCATCGTCACGGAACTGCGCGTTGCGGCCGAGCGATCGGAGCTCGATCGCCGGCGCTGGGTGGAGCTGCGCGATCGCCTCGGCGAGATTGCAATCAGCACCATCGACGCGTTCTGTCTGTCGCTGCTGCGTGAGTTCCCGCTCGAGGCGGACGTCGATCCGGGCTTCGAGATGGCCGACGAAACCGAGGTGCCGCGGCTGGTCGAAGAGTCGCTGGATCAGGCGCTGCGGATCCTCACGGGCCTCGCCCGCAACGAGCCGGACATCGCGCTGGTGCTGGCCCAGCTCGGGTTGTCGCGAACGCGTGAAGGGCTGGCGGCGCTGCTGGATCGCCGGCTGGTGGCGTGGGGCGCACTCGATCGGTTCCTCCAGCGCGGCCCGGCCGACCTGACCGCCGGGGTGGTCTGCCGCCGGACGTTGACGGCGCTCTGGGACACGTTGCGGTCGGTCCCTGGCGGTCAGGCGCGCTTCCTCGAGGAGGGCCCCATCGCCCACCCGCGGTACCAACTGCTGCTCCGCGAGATCCGCCGGCTGTCCGCGGTGGAGCAGCCGAGCGATGCCGAGGTCCGTGGGCTGATCGAGCGCATCTCGGCGCACTTCCTGACGGGCGACGGCCGGCCGCGCGCGACCGGCGCGATCCATCCCTACAAGGCGGAGCACTATCCGTCTGCGGACGCGGCCCGCCGGCATCGCCAGGCGGTCTCGCAGCTCGGCCCCGCGATCGAACGGGTGGTGTCGGGCTTCGCCCGCGATCTCAACGCGATCATGGCGCGCGGCATCAAGCGCATGTTCGGAATCGCGCTCTCGCAATATCGGCGGGCGCTCGACGAGCGCTCGGTGCTGGATTTTTCGGACGTGCTCCAACGCGCCCTCGACCTGCTGCGCCAGATGGACGAGTTCGCGCAGAGCCGCTACCGTCTCGAATCGCGGTATCACCATGTGCTGGTGGACGAGTTCCAGGACACCAGCCGCGCCCAATGGGAGCTGGTGTCGCTGCTGGTCCAGTCCTGGGGTGAAGGCCTCGGGCTCGCGACCCGCCCGTCCGTCTTCATCGTCGGCGATCGAAAGCAGTCGATTTACCGCTTCAGGGACGCGGAGGTCGCCGTCCTGCACGAGGCCAGCCGTTACATCGAGGCGCTGCGGCCGTCGGGCAGCCCCCGGCGTTCGATCGCGCGCAGCTTCCGCGCGGTACCTACGCTGCTCGCCTTCGTCAACGACGCGTTCACGGAGATGTCGCAGCCCGGAGCACGCGCCGACGAGTTCACCTACGGGCCGGGCGATCACTTTCCGATCGACCTCTCGAGCGACCGGCGGCGGGGTCCCGCGCTGGGCCTTGCGGTGGCGAACGATCCCGTGGTCTCCGCCGCCGCGGTCGCGGCGGAGATCGCACGGATCCTGCGCGAGGACACGGTCCGGGATCGCCGCACCGGCGTCGCCAGGGCGGCGACACCGGGGGACATCGCGATCCTCTTCCGATCGCGAGCGAGTCATCGCGAGTTCGAGCACGAGCTCGAACGCCTCGGGATTCCGACCTACGTCTACAAGGGTCTAGGCTTCTTCGACGCCGACGAAACCAAGGACGTCGTCGCGCTGGTCCGCTACCTGGCCCGTCCGAGCTCGGACCTGCGGGCCGCCGCGCTCCTGCGATCCCGCTTCGTGCGCCTCTCGGATGCGGCTCTGGCGCAGCTCGCCCCAGGCCTCGCGATCGCGCTCTCGGGCGCCGAGCCGCCCGCGGCGGTCAGCGGGCTGGCCGATGCCGATCGCCGTGCGTTCCTGCACGCGCGGACGCAGGTCGCGAGCTGGCTGCCGCGCGTCGACCGCGTAGCCCCGGCGGACCTCCTCGAGCAGCTGCTGCACGAGACGGCCTACGCCTACGAGCTGCGCGGACCGCGACGGCATCAGGCGTGGGAGAACCTCAAGAAGATCCGCGGCATGATCCGGCGAATCCAGAATCGCGGCTACGCCACGCTGCCGCGGATCGCCGAGCACATCGACGCGCTCACCGCCGGCGACGAATCGAACGCGGTGATCGAAGCGCTCGACGCAGTCAACCTGATGACTGTCCACGCCTCCAAGGGGCTCGAATTCCCGATCGTGTTCGTGGTGAACATGGCGAAGGGCGCGACCGGCCCGCCGAAGCCGATTCGGGTCATCGCCGGCGGCGACGGCGAGGCGTCGGTGTCCGTCGGGCCATTCGTCTCGGAGCTGGACGAAGCCGACCGCGCGCGTGAGAAACACGAGACGCGACGCCTGCTCTATGTCGCGTTCACCCGGGCCCGCGACCGGCTGTATCTCGCATCAGCGTTGAAGGAGGGGGCGCTGGTCCCCGGGCGTGGCAGCCTCGCTGAGGTGCTGCCGGACTCCCTCAAGGGCCTGTTCGTGCGCGCCGACGGCGTGCTGCCCGACATGGACACGGTCGCCTGGACCGGGGCTTCCGGACGCACCTTCGAGTTCCGTGTCTGCCGTGCAGCTCCGGTCGAAGCCGGCACCGCTCCCGCGGTTGCCGAGCATCGTCACCGGGCCACGTCCGTGCGCCTGCGAGTCCCGCTCGCCGCCGAAAACACGACGCCTTCACGCAGCGCAGTCTCCGTCACGGCCGACCCGACCGCGCAGGCAGGCGACGCGCCTGAGGAATCAGCGCGCGAGCGCGTGACGGGCCGGCTCGTGCACCGGCTCTTCCAATATGGCGGAGATGGTGACGAGGGTCAGGGCGGACTCGAGAGCCGTGCCTTCGAGCGCGCACGATCGCTGCTGACCCTCGAGGAGCGGGTCGCGGTCGACGACCTCGACGAGGTGGTGCGGGACGCGGTCACCGCATGGCAGGCCATGCGGGCGCAACCTGAGGTGACGGCAGTGCTCGGCGGTGGGGACGTACATCACGAGGTGCCCTTCTCGATCGATGACGCAGCCTCCGGGCGGATTCTGCGGGGCACGATTGACTGCCTCGTTCAGTCGTATGACGGATCGGTCATCGTGATCGAATTCAAGACGGGCAAGCCGCGGCCATCGCACGAACGCCAGCTTTCGATCTACGTACGCGCCGCACAGCGCATGTTCCCCGGTACCCCCGTCAGCGGGCGGCTGATCTACGCGTCCTGAGCGCTCTACGTTAACGGAAAGAACGCGCGCTTCCGATCCCCTGGGAAGCCGATGACGCACCCCGCCCCGCCGTAGGTGACTCCGGTGGCACCCGGGTTTCCGGCGTAACCCGTGCGGCCTGAGCTATTTGACGGATTGGAGCGGCCAGGGGACGGCGCGCCGTCGGACCTGTACTCCGATCCGGTCAACGGCCCCGGCCTCGCATCCGCGCCCCATCAGTCGAGCTAATTGTCGGCGGTTCATCGATTTGCCGTGCCGGCAGGAACCAAATTCGCACGACCGCGGTCTAAGTTATCGAGCGGCTCCGTTATTGCAAGCAGAGTCCTAACGGTAGCCGACGCGGAGGTGCGGGATGACAGTTCCTGCTGGTGGATATCAGTCGCCGAGCCCGGTGACGCGTACGACGACGGTGTTCGAGCTCGAGGCCCTTGAAGGGCTGCCGTGCGGCTGCGTCGCGGCGGCGTACCGCGCCCGTCCCTGGGACGTGGCGGTCATTTCGCTCGAGGCCAAGGGGCCGCATTGCATCCTCGCTGGGCATACCAGTGGACAGGTGCTGCGGCTCGGCGATCCGTCCGAGTTCGATGAGGCGGACGACGAGGAGATTGACGAGTAAACCTGCCGGCGCCGCGCTCGCGGCGGCGCCCTTCTTCAAGTCCTCGACGGCCGCACCATTCGCTGTTGAGGGATCGATTCGCCCACCCACGAACCGACTTCGGTCCTCCAACTCGCGTCGATTGCCGCAAGATCTTCATTGCTACGGGAAAGTGGTACCCGTACAATTCGAAGGTTTGCGATTGAGAGGAGTTCAGCTTAGATGGCTTTGACCTGTCCCAACTGCGGGAACGACCGGAATTTTCTGGTCAAGACCCTGCAGATGCACGTCGTCCAGGTGCGCGACGACGCCCGCGTCGAGGCGAACGAAGAAGGCCGCCCGGCGGTGATCGAAGTGCTGTGCGACGAGTGCGAGAAGGAGCTCAGCATCTCGGAGTTCGAAGAAAACGTGCGGAACGAACTGCTGCTGACGCTCGGCGCGCGCTGATCGCGCCGTCGCTTCGCTACTCCTCGCTCGCGTCGACCTCTTCGAAGTAATCGCACTCCGGGCAGACCCACTCGCGAACCTGCCGCACGTCCAGCTGACCCTCTGGCCCGACGGCGGAGGTGCGGAACTCCCGCGTGGTCAGCCGCATCGTTTCGCCACACAGCGGACATTCCTTCATGGCGTCTCCGGCCGGCGCGTCTGTCTTCCTTGACAGACCCCGGATCGGCTCCTATCGTAGCTGAGGGACCGGCGTACCGGTCAGCCTGCATGCGTGACTATTACGACGTTTTGGGCGTGTCGCCGGGCGCTGGCGCTGATGAGATCAAGCGCGCGTACCGGCAGCTGGCGCGGCGGTATCACCCCGATATCTCGGGAGATGACCGCGCCGCGGTATTCCTGGAGGTGTCGCGCGCCTACGACGTGCTGAGCGATCCGGCGCGGCGACGCTCGTACGACAGCGGTCAGCGATCCTCTGATCACGGGGCCGGGCCGGCGCGGGCGGAATGGCTGACCGATGAAGTCGATATCGATTTTCCGTCAGTCGCGAGCGTGCTGGACCGGATGCGGCAGTCGTTCTTCGGTAGTGTGCCGGGGCGGGGGCTGCGCGCCGAGATCGTGCTGAGTCCCCAGGAAGCCTTTTGGGGCACCACCGTGCCGCTCGACGTGCCGCTGCGCCGCACCTGCGGCCGGTGCGGCGGCCGCGGCGAGACGTGGCAGGAATGGTGTGCGCCCTGCGGCGGAGGTGGCGAAGTCGCCTCGTCGCACGAGTTGAAGCTGCGGGTGCCGGCCGGCGTCCGCGAAGGGGCGCGGTTCCGCTTCAGCGTCATGCCCCCGGGAGCCCCGTATACGCTGGTCGAAGTGCACGTGAGCATCCGCTGACGGCGGCCGGTGCGTTCCCATCTCCACCTGCTCAGCGTTCTGCAGCTCACGTGGGGGGGCATCATGCTGATGCTGGGCGTCTCGATGCTCCTGCTGTCGGTGGGTGCCGCGGCCGTCGGCTGGACCTCGCCGGGAGCGGAGATCAGCGCCGCGCTGACGTGGTTCGCGTTTGCGATTTTCGCCGCCGCGCTGCTGGCCGGCGGCGTGGCCAACGCATGGGCGGGGCGCGCGCTCCAGCGCCGTCAGCCGAAGGGGCGAACGGCGACGCTCGGGCTCGCGGTCCCGAACCTCTTCGTCCTGCCATTCGGCACTGCCCTGGGCATCTACGCGCTGTGGGTGCTGCTCCACAACGAGACGCGCGGCTTTTTCGAGCCGTCTCCACAAGGCTGACACCCGACCATGCCTGACAACACCGACCGCACCAGCCTCGGGCTCGACGCCAACGTCGTCGCGACGTTGGCCTATTTCCTGGGCTGGATCTCGGGTGCGATCCTGCTGGTCACCGAGCGCCAGAATCGGTTCGTCCGTTTCCACGCCCTGCAGTCGGTGATCGTGTTCGGGATACTGTCGCTGGCGTGGTTCCTGTTCCTCTCGATCCCGCTCCTCGGCTGGCTGATCTCCTTCATCCTGATTCCGCCGGTGTCGGCGATCGTGTGGCTGCTGCTGATGTTCAAGGCCTACCAGGGCGAGCGATTCAAGCTGCCCATCGTCGGCGACATCGCCGAGCAGCGATCGTAAGGGGACCCGGGACTCTGGACCGGGGTTCGGCGCTCGGCGCTCGACGCTCGACGCTCGACGCTGGGTGCCGCTAACCAGCTCGTCGCCGAACCTTGAACCGAACCCCGAACCCCGAACCCTGAACCCTGAACCCTGTACAATCAAATCTTCATGCATGCACCGACCGAGGATGCCGTTCTCCAGGCCTTGACGGCAGTTCGTGACCCCGACCTCAATCGCGACATCGTGTCGCTCAAGTTCATCAAGAACCTGCGGATCGAGGGCGGGCGGGTCTCGTTCGCGATCGAGCTGACGACCCCGGCCTGCCCGGTGAAGGATCAGATGCGCGAGCAGGCGCGCGATCTGGTCAGCCGCATCCCGGGGGTGACCGCGGTCGATATCGAGATGACCGCACAGGTGCGCGCGAATCTCGGCCCGGACGCCGGCAAAGAGGCCGTGCCGGGCGTGAAGAACATCATCGCGGTGGGCGCCGGCAAAGGCGGCGTCGGTAAGACGACAGTCGCCGTCAACCTCGCGATCGCGTTGAGCCAGTGTGGCGGCCGAGTCGCGATGATCGACGGGGACATCTACGGCCCCAACGTCCCGATCATGCTCGGGATCAACACCCAGCTCACGACCGACGGCGACAAGATCATTCCGGCCGAGCAGTACGGGATCAAGCTCGTCTCGATGGCGTTTCTCACCGGCGACGACGCCCCGGTGATCTGGCGCGGCCCGATGCTGCACGGCGTCATCCAGCAGTTCTTCCGGCAGGTGCGCTGGGAAGAGATCGACTATCTCATCGTCGACATGCCCCCGGGCACCGGCGACGTGGCGCTCAGTCTCAGTCAGACGGTGCCGGTGTCGGGCGCGGTTGTCGTGACGACGCCGCAGACCGTATCGCTCGCAGACACGCGCCGCGCCGTCCGGATGTATCAGAAGCTGAACGTGCCGACGCTCGGGCTGATCGAGAACATGAGTCATTTCATCTGCCCCAACTGCCGCCACGAGAGTGACATCTTCGGCAAAGGCGGGGGTGAAACCTTGGCCCAGGAGCTGTCTGTGCCGTTCCTCGGTCGGATTCCGATCTACGAGCCGATCCGGATCGGCGGCGATACCGGCGTGCCGATCGCCATCGGCGAGCCGGACGCGCCAGCCGCGGCGGCGTTCCGCACCACCGCCGAGCGCCTCGCCGCGCAGCTCTCGATCGCCAGCTACACGAAGCGGGCGATTCCGTTGATGCAGGTGAGGTAGGGAACCTGAAACGGTTCAAGGTTCATGGGGTTCAGGGTTCAAGGTTGGGTTCAAGGTTCAACGTTCAGGTTCAGGGGTTCTGCATGCGCATCTGGAATCGTGGCGTGATGGTGGCGGTGCTCGGTGTGCTCGCGCTGGTCGGCGTGCGGGCCGAGGCGTCCGAGCCGATGAAGGCAATCGTGGCGTCGTACCTCGACATGCAGCAGCAACTGGCCGGCGACAAGATCGACACCGTGAAAGCGCAAGCGCACGCCATTGGTGAGCAGGCGGCGAAGCTCGAGAAAGCTGGGAGCGCGATCGTTTCCGCCGCCGCCAACGTCGAGAAGGCGGCCGACCTGAAGGCGGTGCGCGAAGCGTTCGGGCCGCTCAGCGATGCGGTGGTCGCCGCCGCGAAGGCGGACGGGTGGACCGATGTCAGCGGCCTGAAGCTCGCCTACTGCCCGATGGTCAAGCACACGTGGCTGCAGACCGCAGACTCGCTACAGAACCCCTACTTCGGGAAGGCGATGCCGACCTGTGGCGAGTTCCGCCCGATGCAGTAGCGCGGCCCACTCCTGGTCGCCCTTCCTCCATGCCCCTGCCGCACACGCGCGTGACCCTCGCCAATGGTCTGGACGTCCTGGTCCACGAGGATCACGATTGCCCGATCGTCGCGGTCAACGTCTGGTATCACGTCGGCTCGAAGAACGAGAAGCCGGGTCGCACCGGGTTCGCGCACCTGTTCGAGCACCTGATGTTCGAAGGGTCGGAACACCACGACAAGGGCTATTTCCATCCGTTGCAGGAAGCCGGCGGGACCTTGAACGGCTCGACCAACGCCGACCGCACCAACTACTGGGAAGTCGTCCCAACCAACGCGCTGGAGCTGGCGCTGTGGATGGAATCGGATCGTATGGGCTACCTGCTGCCGGCGCTGACGGATCAGAAATTCCAGAACCAGCGCGACGTGGTGCTCAACGAGCGGCGGCAGAATTACGAGAACCGCCCATACGGCTTCGCGGGCATGGCGATGGTCAAGGCCCTGTATCCGCCGGATCATCCCTATCACTGGCTGACCATCGGCGAAGCCGCCGATCTGCGCGCGACCGAGCTCGCTGACGTGCGCGCGTTCTTCCAGACCTACTACCGGCCGCGCAACGCCTCGCTGGCGCTCGCCGGCGACATCGACACCGATCGTGCGATCGCCCTGGTCGAGGACTACTTCGGCGGGATCGATGCCGGCGATCCTCCGCCGCCGGTCGAAGCAGCGGCGCCGGTGCCCCCCGAGACTGAGGTACGGCTGGTGCTCGAGGATCGCGTCGAGCTGCCTCGCCTCTATCTCGCCTGGCACTCCGCCGGCCTGTTCGCCGACGGCGACGCCGAGATGGACTTGATCGCGGAGATCCTCGCTGGCAGCAAGACCTCCCGGCTCTATCGGGCGCTGGTTTACGATCAGCGCATTGCCACCGAGATCGCCGCGTCGCAGAACTCGCGCGAGATTGGCGGCTTCTTCCAGATCGTGGCCACCGCGGCCCCGGGCCGCTCGCTCGAGGAGCTCGAGGCCGCGATCGCCCGCGAGCTCGCCGGCTTCATCGCCGCCGGCCCGACGGCGACGGAAATGGAGCGCTGCCTGGCGCAATCCGAATCACATTTCATCTACCGCCTGCAGACGGTCGGCGGATTCGGCGGCAAGTCCGATCAGCTGAACGCCTACAACGTGTTCCTGGGCGATCCCGATTACTTCGACCAGGATCTCGATCGCTACCGCCAGGCGTCACCGGCCAACCTGCAGGATGCCGCGGCCCGCGCGCTGCAGGCTGCGCACCGCATCACCCTCAGCGTCGTCCCGCGTGGCCGTCTGGACCTCGCGCTGGAGGGCTCGACGTCGGTGTCGGTGGCCTGATGCCCGTCGATCGGTCCAGACTGCCAGCGCTCGGTCCCGAGCCGGCGTTCAACTTTCCACAAATCGTCCGCCGCCGGCTCCCGAACGGGCTACGCGTGTGGACTGCCGAACATCGCGATGTCCCGGTGATCAGCGCGCTGCTGCTGCTCCCCACGGGCGCGGCTGATGACCCGGCGAACCGGCCCGGGCTCGCCGCGATCACCGGTGATCTCCTGGATGAGGGCTGCGGCGATCTGAGTGCGCTCGATTTCCACGAGGCGCTTGGCCGGATGGGCACCAGCCTCGACACCGAGGTCGGGTCCGACGCGACGCTGCTCGGCCTGACGATGCTGGAGCGCTTCGCCGATCGTGGGCTGGCGCTGCTGTCCGATCTGGCGATCAGGCCGCGAATGGAGACGCGCGAGTTCGATCGCGTACGCGAGCTGCGCCTCAATCGCCTCACGCAATTGCGCGATGTGCCGTCAGCCGTGGCGGAACGTGTCTTCGTCGAGCGGCTGTACGGCGGCCATCCCTATGGGCATCTGTCGATCGGGACCGAAGCGTCGCTGTCGGCGCTGACCGTCGACGAGGCCAGGGCGTTTCACGACACGCGCTACGATCCGGCGTTCGCGACGTTGATTCTGGTGGGTGACGGCAGCCACGATCGGCTCGCCGCGCTCGGCGAGCAAGCCTTCGCGCACTGGCCGTCGTTCCCGCATCGCCTCCGCGCCGATCGCTCCACGCCGGCGCCGCCTCCGCCCGCCGACCGGCTGGTCATGGTCCACCGCCCGGGTGCGGCGCAGTCGGAGCTGCGGATCGGGCACGTCTCGGTCAGCCGCAGCACGCCGGACTATCACGCGCTGGTCACCCTCAACATGATCCTCGGCGGCCAGTTCGTGAGCCGGATCAACATGAATCTCCGCGAGAAGAAGGGGTACACCTACGGCGCACGTACCAGCTTCGACGTGAGGCGTGGCGTGGGTCCGTTCGTGCTGCAAGCGGGCGTGCAGCTCGAAGCCACCGCCGACGCGGTGAAGGAAGCGATCGGCGAGCTGGAGGCGATTCGCGGCGAGCGGCCGGTCACCCGCGAGGAGCTGCTGCTCGGTCGCGCCGCCTTGACCCGCGGTTATCCGCGCAACTTCGAAACCGGCGAGCAGATCGCCCGCGGTGCGGCGCAGCTCGCCCTCTACGACCTTCCTGAAGACTACTTCTCGACGTTCGTGCCGACCGTGTTGTCGCTGACCGAAGCTGACGTCACCCGTGCGGCGGTGACCTACATCCATCCCGAACGGCTGCTGACGGTGATCGTCGGGGACCGTGACAAGGTGGGCCCCGCACTCGAGACGCTCGGGCCTTCCGTCCTGCACATCGCGTAGACTCCCCACGGCGCGATTGGTCACAGCGGTCGAGCGGCAGCCTGCACGGCCGCTCGAACACTAGAACGGTTGGCATGGGAGGACGTGCGCGCCCGCTTTCGCGTGCGCCAGCCGTGGCGAGCGATCAGAGATAGCGCAGCAGACCCTGCAACGCGTCGTAGAGCACGCCGGCCAGCGCCCGGGCCAGCGGGGACACGTTGCCGCGCGCGAGATCCGCGGCGGCATCCGCCGTCGTGACCGGCTGAGACACGAGCAGCCAAATGGTGGCAGCGGCCAGTGCGAGCGCCACCATCCCGACCACTGCGGCGAGGCTGAGGCTGACGCGGGCGAAGGTCATGGCAATCGGTGCAGTCTATAACGCGCGTAAATCTGTGTCTTGGACGGACGCTGCCGGAGAACGGTTCCTCGCCGGGCCCGCCACTCGCCGGTTCCCGACCGCTATCCGCCGACGGACGAGACACTTAGCGCCATGCTCTCACGCCGGAGAGATAGAGGTCCGGCATCGTCCGCGGCGGGTCGACCGCGTGGCTTAGACACCGGGACGCCGAGATCAGAGCGCTCGAGCGAGGAAGCGGCAGAGCGTCAACCCGTCCATCCATTTGAACGGTGTCACGCCGGTGCTGTAGTGGCCGCACGGCAGCACCATCAGCTGGTGCGCGATCCCCCGGCGGCGGAATTCGTTCACCAGGAGCCGCGACAGGCCGACCGGGAACGTCAGGTCGTAGCGGGCATAGACGAGCAGCAGGAGCCGCCCGCGCACGCGTTCCAGGAACGGGAAGGGTGAGATCGGCATCCAGATGCGGCGAAGCCGATCGAGGTCGATGCGATCGTCGAGGCTTTCGCGCACGTGTGACGTCGACAGCCCGCTCCAGACGACATCCGCGAAGTAGGGCGAGATGTGATTGAGGGCGGCGGCCCGAATCAACGGCTCGTGCGCCGTCGTCAACATCGACAAGCAGGAGCCGAGACTCGTACCGAGGATGCCGATGGACTCGTAACCCTGCTGCGCCAGCCAGGCGATCGCCCGCCGCGCATCGAGCACTGCCTGGCGGCATACCTGTGTCGTCCGTCCGATGTTGGCGCTGACGATGTAATCGGCGCGCCGGAGCTCCGGCGGCCGGCGTTCGTCGTGATAGGGAAGCGTCAGGCGCAACGCGGACAGCTTGAACTGGTTCAGCAGGCGGCACAGGCCGATGTGGCCGCCGGCGTCCGCGTTCCACTGCGGCAGCACCAATACGGCACGGCGGCGCCCCTGCGCCGACTGCTCGGGAAAATACCGCGCGCGCACGAGGTTGTTCTCGGGATGTGGCGTCTCGATCGCGCTCGGGAACGTGAGCTCGTGGCCCACCAGCGCGTAGTCGTCGCACGTCGGCGCGTGATAGAAGGCCTCGCTGCCGGCCACCGTGCGATCTGCCCATTGCTCGAGCCACGAGGCCGGATCAGAGACGGCGGCCGCGGACGGATCGATCCACTCCACGCCCCACTCGAAGGGCCGGACGACGCGATCGGTCGAAGCGGAGGCGAGCCGCCGCTCCCATCCATGAAAGGCGCGAGCGATCACTCGGCGACGGGACCCCGTTCCGCCAGCGTGGCGTGCAGGTCGTCGTAACCGTGCCCCTCGATCGTCGCGGTTTCGACTGGCAGCGCCGCCTGGAGCCATCCCTCGGCACTGACCGCGCCGGTCATCGGATCGCGCGCACCACCGAATCCGCCGGTGACGTTGAGCACGTCGTTGAAGCCGGCCAGCACCAGCATCTCCGAGGCCTGCGCCGAGCGCACTCCGGCCTGGCAGCCGATCATCAGTTTGGCGTCCGACGCGAAGTTCGCGCGCATGACGTCGAGGAACTCCCGGTTCGGCATCAGTTGACCGCTGTGCGGGTCGCGATGGAACAGCGGCACGTTGACCGCCTCGGGTGGATGTCCCTGCTCGAATTCGGGAATGGAGCGGACGTCCACGTAGGTGTAGCCCTCAGCCTGCTTCTCGCGCGCTTCCCGCACGGTGATGTCATCGAAGGCCATGAAGAGAGATTGTGGATCGGGATCGGGGATCAGGGATCCGGGATCGGGCGCCAGTCGCGCCGTAGCCTCAGGGAAGGCGGATAGCTGTCGGGCAGCCAGCTTGCAGCAGCGAAGCGGATGCTGGAACAGCCACCGCTGCCCGACGTACCTCATCCGCCGGACGTCATCAAGACGCCACCGCCGGTGAACTCGCCGATACCGCCGGGGGACAACGATCCGTCAGCAGGTCCGGACCTTCATCCGGTGCCGCCGCCGACGGATCCGTCCCCGCCTGAGCTGTAGCGTTCGACTGCACGGCCGATGGCCAGGACTTCGGCGCTGCTGCGGCCGACGATCTGGACGCCTCGCGGGAGCCCGTCGCCACCTAGGCCGGCTGGGACTGCCAAGGCCGGATGCCCTGTGATGTTGAAGAGCTGAGTCAGGCGCAGCATGGCCGCCCGCACCGGCACAGAGGCCCCCTCAAATTCCACGGTGGCCGCGCCGATGCGCGGCGCGCCCATCGGCTGCGCGGGCAGCAGCAGGGCGTCCAGACCTGCGAGGGCGCGGTCGACGTGCGACCGCAACCGGTCGCGAAGACGCATGGCCCGCACGTAATCCTCCCCGAGCACGTAGCCACCCATCTCCAAGCGAATCCGCACGCCAGGTGAGTAGTCATCGGCGTGCGGCTCCAGCCACGGCGCGTGATAGCACGTGGCTTCTGGCAGGACGATGTGCAGGTAGACGTGCGGGGTCCAGGCCGCGTTCTCGATCGTGATGTCGACGACCCGGTGCCCGGCGGTGACCAGGGCCTCGCGCACACGCGTGAGCGCCGCTCTGGCGCCGGCATCCAGCAGATCGCAGAAGTACGAACCGGGGACGCCGAACGTCAGCGGACCCTGAGGCGCCGACGCGGTGCTTGAACTTGCTGTCAGCACGTCGTGCATCAACGTGGCGTCAGCCACCGAGCGGGCCATCGGGCCCACGTGATCCAGCGTGCCGCTCAGGGGCACGACTCCGGCGGTCGAGACCTCGCCAAGGGCCGGCTTGAGGCCGACGAGGCCGCACACGGCGGACGGGATGCGGATCGAACCGCCTGTGTCGGTGCCCAGCGCACCGAATGCCATGCCGGTGGCGAGTGCGACGGCGGACCCGCCACTCGATCCACCGGCGGATCGCGACTCGTCCAGCGGGTGCCGCACCGGGCCAAACGCGGTCTCGTCACTGGTCGTGCCGAACGCGAACTCGTGCAGGTTGGTCTTACCGATGATGATTGCGCCCGCCTCACGCAATCTCGTGATGACCGGCGCGTCCGCCGCCGCCGCGGTCACCGGCAGCGCCGATCCCGATGTCGTCTTCGTTCCGGCCACGTCGATCAGATCCTTGACCGCGATCGGAATGCCATGGAGCGGCCCGCGGTAGTGTCCGGACGCGATCTCCGACCGGGCCCGTTCCGCGTCGGCTCTCGCCTGATCCGCCATCAGCGTGATGAACGCGTTCAGGCTGGATCGCGTGCGGGCGGCCTCGAGACAGCCGGCCACGAGATCGACGGGGGACAGGCGTCCTGACTGCACCAGCGGCGCGATCTCGCTGATCGTGCGCAGATCGCTCACGTGCGCTCCGGCGGTGTCTCGGACTTGGCGCTGTCGCGATCCTCCGCGTCAGCCTTCCGCAGCGCCGCGGTCGATGCCGCCAGACCCTCGAGCAGCGGCACGAGCTCCGGCATCTTGCGCTTGATCGCGTCGGCTTTGGCGGCGGCGAGCCAGTCTTCGATGTACATGTTCGTTTACGGGTTCAAGGTTCAAGGTTCAGGGTTCAGGGTTCGGCCTTAAGGTTCGGTCAAGGAGTTCGAACCGACTGAGAGCTGCCGAGCGCAGCGCCATCAGAAACTCACCGTACCGCGCAACGCGATCGGGATAGTGATGAACTTGTGCGGCACCGGCTCCTCGAGGCGGTTCCATGCGAACTTGATCGACAGCTCGACACCGAAAGGTCCCGAGCTGAGACCGCCGCCCCCTTCGGCGAACACGCGGGTGCCGTCGCCGAGGTTGCTGCGGATCCGTCCGGCGCCGCCGACGATGAATGCCCGGCTGCCGAGCCCCCAGCCACGCGAGCGATCGACGACGAACAACCCCACGCCGACGTCGTACGCATGCGCGTCCAGCAGCTGATAGCTGTCGAGCGGGCCGGGGCCGTCGAACTCGACGCGGATCGTCGGAAGCTCTTCGACGCTGACGCGGATCCCGAGCGCGTTGCCAACGCTCGCCCCGAAGGGATAGACCGTGACCCCGGCGCCCCGCCCGCGCCGCTTGAACTCGATCACATCGATGCGGGTCAGCCCGTCGCGCGTTTCGTAGTCGTAGTTCTGGAACTGCGCCGCGGCCACCTGGGTACCGAGCAGATCCTCGAGCGGGTGCTCGGCGAAGTGCAGCGGCTGCGTGTTCAGCCAATCGAGCGTGAGGGTGATGAACTGCCGGCGCGGTTTAGGTTCCTGGTACGGTTGTGCCGAGGCGGCAGTCGAGATCCACGCCACGAGACACAACGCCAGCGCACAAGCCCTGAAGAACATGAGGATAGCCCGGATACAAAGCTGTTCCGCTGGTTGTCCGGCGGGGTTCAAGGGTATCGTACCCGACGTGAGCGACCGCATCCTCGCCGCCGTCACGGCGTCGCCGAGCAATGCATCGTCGTGCGCGACGTCGCGGCCTCCGATTTGCGGCCCTGCGGCGCGCTGTTTGCGGACCGCCTGTTCCGAGGTCTGTGGGCCACGGCGATGCGGTTGACCACACCGCCCATCGATTCCTGGCTGTCCTGACATGCCGTGGACCACCGCCCCACATCCGAGAGGCTCATGCGTCACACCAAGATCATCGCGACAGTCGGCCCGTCCAGCGATCGGCCCGAGACGCTCGAGGCCCTGATCGAGGCCGGCGTCAACGTCTTCCGTCTGAACTTCTCGCACGGAACCCATGACGGACACGCCGAATCATTTCAGCGCATTCGCACCGCCTCGCGCGCCTGCGGCCAGCACGTGGCCATCATGCAGGACCTCAGCGGCCCGAAGATTCGCACCGGTCCGCTCCGCGGCAATGCCCCGATCGCGCTCAAGCCCGGAGACGAGCTCCGGATCGCTGAAGGCGACGCGCCGGGCGGGCCGGGCCTCGTGTTCACGCCGTTCGCCGAGCTGATTCGCTCGGCCCAACCCGGTGCCCGGCTCCTGCTGGACGACGGCCGGATCGAGCTCAACGTGATCGATCGGACGGCCGGCGAGCTGCGGACGGTGGTGGTGCACGGCACCAGCCTCGGCGCGCACAAAGGCATCAATGCGCCCGGCGTGACGCTCCCGACCTCGGCGCTGACCGCCAAGGACGTCGCCGACCTGCAGTTCGGACTGCACCTCGGCATCGATCTCGTCGCGCTCAGCTTCGTGCAGACGCCCGACGACGTGCGGATGGCGGCATCGCACATGTCGGGACTCGAGCGCCCGGTGCCGATCATCGCCAAGGTCGAGCGCCCGGCGGCAATCGACAATCTGCCGGAGATCCTCAAAGTGGCGCAGGGGGTGATGGTCGCGCGCGGCGATCTCGGGCTCGAACTGCCCTACGAACAAGTGCCGCGGGTGCAGAAGGAGATCATTCGCTGCGCTCGGACGATGGGCCGGCCGGTGATCGTCGCCACCCAGGTGCTCGACTCGATGCGAGTCGAGCCACGGCCGACGCGGGCCGAGGTCAGTGATGCGGCCAAGGCGGTCGACGAGGGGGTGGACGCGATCATGCTGACCGGCGAGACGGCCGCGGGCTTGTACCCGGTTGAGGCCGTTCGTGCGCTCGACATCATCATCCGGGACGCCGAGTCCATCCCGCAGGCGGTGCGCTTCGCGCCGGCGATCGATCCCGGCGGACTGCTGCACAGCCGCGCGCTGTGCGAGTCGGCGGTGACGCTTGCGACCACCGGGCACGCGGACGCGATCATCGCGGTGACGCGCGGCGGCAAGACGGCGCGGCTGCTCTCCGCCCTGCGACCGGGCACCCCGATCTTCGCCGCGACCGAGAATCAGGCCATCGCCTCATCGCTGGCGCTCTTCTGGGGAGTGACGCCGGTCCTGACCGCGGAGCGCGATGTCGAGAAGCTCGAGGTGCTGGTCCTCGAGCGTGGCCTGGTGAAGCCGGGATCGGTGGTCGTCTTCATCAGCGTGCAGCCGGACCTGACCCGCGCGGATACCAATTTCCTCAACGTGCAGCAGATCGGCTAGTCCCCTGGAACCGTGATAGCTGGGACAAGTCCCGGAGCGCGGCGCCCGGCGGGCAAGGCGAGAGGAGTGAGCATATTGGGCATATGTGAGCGACGAGCAACGCCGCCCGGCGGGATGCCCCGCCCGGGAGTTGTCCTAGAAATCACGGTTCCAGGGGACTAGCGCATGGCCCACGCGTCCCGGCCCGGACTGTGGGCCTTCGTGATCGACAACTCGGTGCTGCTGATCGCCGGCACGGTGACGGCGCTGGTGTGGGCCAACACCAGCCTTGCTTCGTACGAGCACGTCAGCCACGCCCTGCATTTCGCCGTCAACGACGTCGGCATGGTGTTCTTCTTCGCGCTCGCGGCCAAGGAGATCGTCGAGGCGACGCTGCCCGGCGGTCCGCTGGGCTCGTTGCGCGAGGCGGCGGTGCCGCTGATGGCGGCCGTCGGGGGCATGGCCGTCCCGGCGGGCCTGTTCACAGCGCAGGTGATGCTGGCCGGCCGTCCGGAGCTGATGCCGGGATGGGCGGTGCCGTGCGCCACCGACATCGCCTTCTCATATCTGGTAGCGCGCCTGATCTTCCCGGCCGGCCATCCCGCGATCCCGTTTCTGCTCCTCCTCGCGGTCGCGGACGATGCCCTGGGATTGTTGCTGCTGGCGGTGTTCTATCCGAGCGGACCGTTGTCGCCGCTCGCGTTCGCGGCACTCATGGCCCCCGCCATCGCGATTACGGTGATCATGGCCCGGCGAGGCATCCGCAGCTTCTGGCCCTACGTGCTGATCGGCGGCGGCCTGGCCTGGACGGCGTTGTATCTCGGCGGGGTCCATCCGGCACTCGCACTCGTCCCGATTCTGCCGTTCATGCCGCACGCCGAGCGCGACCGCGGGCTGTTCGATGCGTCAGAGCGGGAACTGCCGGACACCATGAACCAGTTCGAGCGCTGGTGGCATGCGCCAGTGCAGCTGATCCTGTTCTTTTTCGGGCTCGTCAACGCTGGTGTGCCACTCGGCGGCGTGGGCGCCGGCACGTGGATGGTCGTCCTCGCCCTGCTGATCGGCAAGCCGGTGGGAATCGTCGCCACCGCGGCCCTTGGTGTGCGGTTCGGGCTCAGTGCGCCCGGAGGGCTGCGCTATCGCGATATGTCGGTCGTCGGCGTTGCCGCGGGGATCGGCTTCACTGTGGCCTTGTTCTTCGCCACCGCGGCGTTCCCGGCCGGCCGCCTGCTCGACGAGATCAAGATGGGAGCACTCCTGAGCTTCGCGGGCGCCCCGCTCGCGATCGGACTGGGCCGCGTGCTGGCGCCACGCGTCGGCGGCTGACCCGCAGGCCACCGCTGCCGCCTACAATGACGCCATGGCCATCGCGCAGCAGGAACGTCCAACCCCGACCGCAGCGTGGGACGAGCACTACCGTGACGAACGGGACGCCGCGTTTCTGTACCGCCGCCTCGCGGCCGCCGAGAAGGATGCCACCCGGCGCGATCTCTTCGAGCGGCTCGCCGTCGTGGAGGATCGTCACGCCGCCCGCTGGGAGGAGCTCTTTCGAGAGGGCGGACGTCCGCTTCCGCCCTACCGGACCGCGGCCCGGACGCGAGCCCTGGCGTGGATTGCCGGCCGCTTCAGCCCGAACGTCATCCTCCCGCTGATCCTCGCAGAGGAAGGGCGTGAGGTGCAGGCGTATCTCGGCCTGGCGCGGCACTCAGGCGATCGGCAGACGCATCGCGCGGCGGTCGACATCGCCGCGGACTCCGCGGTCCACGCCCGCGAGCTGTCGGAGGTCATGGGCCGCGAGGGTGAGCCGTGGCACACCGGCGGCGCCGGCGGTTTCCTCCGCAGCATCGTCTATGGCTTCAATGACGGCCTGACCGCGAATTTCGGCCTGGTGGCCGGCGTCATTGGCGCCGATGTCGCGCCCCACATCGTGATCATCAGCGGGGTGGCCGGCGCGATCGCCGACGCGCTGTCGATGGGCGCGAGCGGTTATCTTGCCGCCAAGAGCGAGGCGGAGGTCCAGGCGCACCAGATCGACATGGAGCGGCACGAGATGCGCCTCATGCCTGATCTCGAGGAGGACGAGCTCGCGGTGATCTACGAGGCCAAGGGGCTGTCGCCGGAGACCGCCCGCGAGACGGCGAAAGCGATGATGCGCGATCCCGCGCAGGCGCTCGACGCGATGGTCCGCGAGGAGCTGAACATCCATCCCGCGGAGCTCGCACCCCTGAAGGACGGGCTCGTGACCGGAACCGCCACCGCGATCGGGGCGTTCATCCCGATCGTGCCGTTCGTGGTGATGGACCACGGCTCGGCCATCTGGGCGTCGTTGATCGTGAGCATGCTGGCGCACTTCGCGATCGGCGCGGCGCGCAGCCTGTTCACCGGGCGGGGCGTGTGGGCGAGCGGCCGCGACATGTTCGTGGTCGGGTTCGGGGTCGCGGCCGTCGGGTACGTGATCGGCGAGCTGATCACTCGCCTCCTGTGAGGGCTACTTGCGCAGCGTCTTGGCGTAGGCCACCACCGACCAGATCTGCTCCTCGTTGAGCGAATCCTTGAACGCCGGCATCTTGGGCGACTTCCGGCCGTTCGCCACCTTGTAGTACATCACGCCGTCCGGGTTCTTCGCGGCGCGGCTGGACTTGGTCAGGTCCATGTCTTCCTGGTGATCCGGATCGGCGTCCGGGCCGTCGCCGAGCCCGTTCGGGCCATGGCACTTCTCGCACTTGCTCTTGAACACGCTCTTGCCGGCCGCCAGCACTTTGGCGTCGACGGTGAGCGGGCTCTTCTTCGATTCCGCGTCAGGCGGCAGCGTCCAGCCGCCGCTCCCGCTCTGCTTCTGCTCGTGTGCCGGCGCGGCGGGCGGTTTGGCCTGCGGTGCGGCAGTCGAGGCGGCGACGCCCGTGACGACGAGCGTGGCAGCGAAGACAGCGGCGAGGGTGGCGATCGAACGATGAACCATGAGCGCTCCTTGGTTGAACTGATGAAAATGATACAGTTTTTCGCAGATGGCGAACCAGCGGCCGCTTGCATACCTCGACCAGGATTTCCTCGAAAGCACTGATGCCCGGCCGTTGCGGATCCTCGCGGAATACATGGATCCGCTCAGGCGGTTCAAGCAGGAGAACATCCAGGACACCGTCGTGTTCTTCGGCAGCGCGCGCGTGCACAGCCGTGAGAACGCCGAGAGCGCCCTGCGAATGCTGCGGGCCGCCAAACACAAGCGGACGACCACCCACCTCGCCGCACTGAAGCGCAGCCGCAAGGCCGTCGAGTGGTCGCGCTACTACGAGGATGCCCGGCAACTGGCGCACAAGCTGACGGAGTGGAGCCTGTCGCTCGACGAGACGCGCCGCCGCTTCGTGGTGTGTTCCGGCGGCGGTCCGGGGATCATGGAAGCGGCGAACCGGGGCGCGCACGAAGCCGGCGGCAAGTCGATCGGCTTGAACATCCGGCTGCCGTTCGAGCAGGGCGTCAACCAGTACGTCACCGACCAGCTGCACTTCGAGTTCCATTACTTCTTCATGCGGAAGTTCTGGTTCGCGTACCTGGCCAAGGCGCTGGTCATCTTCCCGGGCGGCTTCGGCACCCTCGATGAGATGTTCGAGATCCTGACGCTCGCCCAGACCCGCAAGCTCTCGAAGAAGCTGCTGGTGATCCTCTACGGCAGCGAGTACTGGAACGAGGTCTTCGACGTACGCCCCCTGGTCGAGTGGGGCGCCGTCGACGAGAAAGATCTCGATCTGATGTGCCGCGTCGATTCACCCGGCGAGGCGTTCGCGGAACTGCAGAAGTTCCTCACGGCCCACCACATGGTGCCGCAGACCGCGCAGGAGACCCGCGCCCCCGGCATTGCCAAGACTCGTGGTTGACAGACGGACGATCACCTATGGACACGACTGAGCGCGAGAAACTGATTGCCCAATACCGCGATGGCTACCGCGCCGTCGCCGAGGCCCTCCTGCGGATCACCCCGGAGGAACTGGACGCGCGTCCCGGCGAAGGCCGGTGGACGGCGCGGGAGGTCGTGCATCATCTTGCCGACAGCGAGATGGCCGCGGCCGTGCGGATCCGGATGATCCTCGCCGAGGATCGCCCGGCGTTCAGCCGGTCGGACCAGGACGAGTACGCGCGACGGCTGCATTACGATCGCCCGCACGAATCGTCGCTCGAGCTGTTCCGCTACACGCGAGAAGCGACCGCCGAGTTGCTGGAGCGGATGACGCCGGCGGACTGGCTTCGGGAAGGCGTGCACGCCACGTCAGGCTCGTTCGGCGCGGAGCGGTGGCTGCAGATCTACGGACCGCACGCCCACAAGCACGCCCGCCAGATCCGCGCCGCGCGTGACGCCGCGGCGAAGGCAGAGTAGAGCCTCGCAGTCGGTTCTACGGGTTCGGGGGTTCGACGGGTTCGACGGGTGCGGGTTCTACGGTTCGTCGGTTCGACAGGTTCTCGAAGCGCTTGCGACAACCGGCCGCGACTCGCGGCACCTGCAACTCAGTACATCAGGAACGGCTGGCGGAGGCGCTGGAAGGCCTCCTGATCGGCGCTCCACGACGAAATAAGCGCCGACACGTCTCCGCCGACGTTCACGGTCGTTCGGAGTTCATCGGATCCGAACAGGATGTCGATCGGCTCCTTGTCGTGCTCGTATTCGTACGGTGGCTGCCGCCAGGCGAACCGCGCCGGATCTTCGCGCCGGAATTCGGCGATGAGCTCGACCGCCGTACGCACCGGCTCGAAAGCGACCCGATCGGTGACGTGGATCTGGCACCCGCCGCATGTCTCCCGCGCATGTTTCTGGAAGGTCGGCTCGAAGAACACCGGGCGGAAGTGCACGCCCGGCAACTCGCGCGCGTTCATCGCGTCGGCCAGCCGCTCGCCGTCGATCCACGGCGCGCCGATCAGCTCGAAGGGCCGCGTCGTGCCCCGCCCCTCGGACAGCATCGTGCCCTCGATCAGCACCGTGCCCGGATAGACGATCGCGCTGTCGAGCGTCGGCAGGTTGGGCGACGGGATGACCCACGGCTGACCCGTCTCATCCAGGAACATGTCGCGCCGCCACCCGTCGAGCGGCACGACGTCCAGGGCGCAGCCGACGCCGAACTCGTCGTTGAAGAGCCGGGCCAGCTCGCCGATCGTCATACCGTGGCGCAGCGGGATTTGGAACTGACCCACGAACGACGTCCACGGCTCGCGCAGCACCGGCCCCTCGACCGCGTCGCCCCCGATCGGGTTCGGCCTATCGCAGACCACCACACGAACGCCGTGTCTGGCCGCCGCGCGCATGCAGTTGGCCATCGTGTAGACGAACGTGTAGACGCGCGTGCCGACGTCCTGCAGGTCGACGACCAGCACGTCGATATCCGCCAGCATGTCGGCGGTGGGCTCCCGCGTCTCGCTGTACAGCGAATAGATCGGCACCTGGCGGCGCGCATCGGTGCCGTGCGGCGACTCGATCATGTTGTCCTGCAGGTTCGAGCGGAAGCCGTGCTGCGGCCCGAACAGCGCCGCCAGGCGGAGCTCTGGGTCCGCCAGCAGCCGGTCGGCCGTGTGTCGAAACGAGGCGTCCACCGAGGCAGGATTGCAAACCAGCCCGACCCTGGCTCCCTTGATGAGCGCGCGATCGGTGTCGAGGAGGCGATCGACGCCCAGCGAGACGACGGCACGACGGGCGCTGGTGGCAGTCGGCATGGCCGGCATTATAGACCTCGCGATCCAAGGTTGCGCCGCGGCGTCAGGTGCCGGGCGATCGCGGCCCCGCACAGGGCGTCCGCATAGCTGTTGAACCTGAACCGATGCACCGTGCCGGTGCCACCGAGCACGAGCAGCAGGTCGCGATCGACCCGAACCACCGAGCCGACGCGGTGCCATGCCGCCGTCACCGACTGGCCGCCGCCGGCAAAAATCGCCCGCCGATCCGTGAGCATCACGCGCCCGGCCGGCTGGGCCGGATCGTCCGGCAGGGACGCCGGCGCACTGAACGCACAAGCATCCGTGCCGACGACGCGATGGCCGGTGACGACGTGCGGGAGTTGGCCGTCACGAAGCGAGGCGGTGAGATCGACCAGCGCCGTCAAGCCTTCGAGCATCTCTTCTTCGATCTCGAGGTCGTCTGCCGCGGTGGCGAGACCCGCCAACGCCGCGCGCAGCGGCTCGACCTGGCCGGCGTCCTGCGCCTCTATGGCGGCGGTCCATTGCGCCCGCCAAGCCGCCAGCGCGGTCGGTTCCTCGCGGCGCCGACGCGCCTTCAACCAGCCGAGCACACTCATTCGCCCCGGAATCTCCTGTTTCGCCCCTGATTCGAGTCTCCCCGGCCCTCCACGACGCTGTCAAGGCGTGACGGCTAACTGCGCGGCCCTTTCGACCGTCGAATGGACGTGCATACGCTCACTCGCGACCTGCGCTACAGCCTCCGGCTTCTCGCCCGCGAGCCCGGCTTCGCGATTCTGGCGGTGCTCACGCTGGCACTCGGAATCGGCGCCGCGACCGCGATCTTCACGGTTGTCGACTCGGTCCTGCTGCGGCCCTTGCCGTACAAGGATTCGGGCCGCCTCGTCGTCGCCCTGCACGGACCGGACGCCTCGTCGCCGGTCTCGCCCGCCGACTTTGCCGACTACCGGCGGGACGCGCGCTCGTTCGAAGGACTCTCGGCCGCGCAGGCATGGGGCGTGACGATCGGCAGCGGCGACCGGCCGGAGCGGGTGAGTGCCCTGCAGGTCTCGGCCGACATGATGGACCTCCTCGGCGTGCCCCCGTTGCTCGGCCGGACGTTCGTGCCGGGTGAAGACGAGGCCGGCCGGGCACGGGTGGTGGTCCTCGGATACGGCCTGTGGCAGCGTCGCTTTGGCACCAACCCGGCGATCGTCGGTTCCGACATCCTGCTCGACGGCCAGCTTTACACCGTCGTTGGCGTGATGCCGCCGTCGTTCCGCTTCGCGCCGTTCTGGCAGACCCGGGCCGAGCTCTGGGCGCCGCTCGCGCTGACCGCGCGGCGCGACGATCGCGACGGCCGCTCGCTGCGGGTGTTCGGCCGGCTGCGCCCCGGCGTCTCGCTGGCGCAGGCGCAGCAGGAGATGACGGCCATCGCCTCGCGGCTCGAACGCGAGCATCCGTCCACCAACACCGGCATCGCGATCACGATTCGGCCGCTGCTCGACAAGGTAGTCGCCGGTGTGCGCGGGACACTGCTCGCCTTGATGGCGATGGTCACCTGCGTGCTGTTGATCGCGTGCGCGAACGTCGCGAGCTCGACGCTGGCACGGGCGTCTGGGCGGCAGCAGGAAGTTGCCGTGCGGCTGGCGTTGGGGGCGAGCCCGTGGCGCGTGGTGCGGCAACTCCTGACAGAGAGTCTGCTGCTCGCCATGGCCGGCAGCGTGCTCGGCCTCGTCGCCGCGTCGTGGGGCGTGTCCTGGCTCATGTCCCGGCTGCCCCCCGGCAGCTTGCCGCGGCAGCAGGATGTCGGGTTCGACCTGCGCATCTATCTCGCCGCGACGATCGCGACGGTCATCGCCGGCGTCGTGACGGGCCTGGTGCCCGCGCGGCAAATCACACGGCCGCAGCTGTCGGCGGTGTTCCAGGGCGCGCGGGGAGCGACCGAGGGCGCCGCCCGCACGCGCACCCGCCGCCTCCTTGTGGCCGGCGAAGTGGCGCTGGCCTTCGTGCTGCTCGTCGGCGCCGGCTTGATGGGCCGGACGCTCCTCTCGCTGGCCACGGTCGATCCTGGATTCCGCATCGAGCGGCTCGCGGTCGCCGGTGTGTCCCTGGCGGGAACGCCCTACGCCGCGCCGGCCGCTCGGTATCCGATGTATCAGCGGTTCCGGGACCGGTTCGCCGCACTGCCGGGCGTGATCTCGGTCAGCGCGGTGAACCATCTGCCAATCGCGGGAGACGTGTGGACGCTTGGCTACACCATCGAGGGGCGGCCAGCACCGCCTGCGGGCGACCGCTGGTCCGCGATCTACCGCGTCGTCGACCCCGGCTACTTCGCGACGATCGGCCTGCCGCTCGTCGACGGACGCGACTTCTCCGATGCGGATCGCGCCGGTGCCATGCCCGTCGCCATCGTCAATCGATCCATGGCCGAGCGGCGGTGGCCTGGCGAGAGCCCGATCGGCCGGCGCTTCCGCCTGCCCGGACCAGGGAATCAGGAGGCACCCTTGACGATCGTCGGGGTGGTCGGCACCGCGCGTCAGCGGGACTGGACCGCGGCGCCGGATGACGAAGTGTTCGTCGCGCTCGCGCAGCGGTCGGCCGAATTCGGGCTGTCCAGTCTCACGTTCGTGCTGCGCACCTCGGGCCGCCCAGACGCTGTCGCAGCGGCGATTCCAGCGGCAGCCGCGGAAGTCGATCGGTCCGTCCCGATCTCGGATGCGACGACGATGGAGGCGGTGGTGGCGGATGCGATCTGGCGGCAGCGGCTGACCGCGCAGCTGACGGCGATCTTTGCGGCCATCGCGCTCGTCCTCGCGGCGATTGGGATCTACGCCGCCGTCGCCTACTCGGTTGCGAAACGCACGCGTGAGTTTGGCGTCCGGATCGCGCTCGGGGGGACGCCGCGCCAGGTTCAGCGTCTCGCGGTCATCGACGGCTTGAAGCCAATCCTGCCCGGGGCAGCGGTGGGCGTTGCCGCCGCGCTGCTCGCCGCTCGCGCTGCCGAACGGCTGCTCTACGGTGTGCCGCCGGTGGATCCGGTG
The DNA here is from genome assembly GCA_963816725.1 of uncultured Acidobacteriota bacterium. Taxonomy (GTDB): domain Bacteria; phylum Acidobacteriota; class Vicinamibacteria; order Vicinamibacterales; family 2-12-FULL-66-21; genus CAVSUB01. The sequence goes on from CAWFMC010000008.1 coordinate 604,460, forward strand.
TCGTTCGGGGGATCGCTGCTGGTGCTGATCGCGTGTGCCATCGCCGCGGCGTGGCTGCCGGCGCGGCGTGCCAGCCGGCAGGATCCCATGGCGGCGCTCCGACAATCGTAGGCAGGGCGACAGCGTGGCCCGCCCTCCGTCGCCGCTCGCGTTACCCGGCGGACGTGCCTGGCTTGCCCGCCTCGACAACCAGGGAACCGCCGGTCCGCTCGGGTGAGTCGGACACTGTCACACGATCCAGCACCTTGAAATCTGCCCGCATCAGCGCCGGTGTGGCGGTGCAGGCAATGTAGCCGCGCCGGGCGCTGTGGTACTTGATGTGCGGGTTGTCGGGACGGATCTGCGCCCACGTCGCGCTGACGTCCGCCCCGTCGCCGCCCGAGCTGATCGAGGTGTTCGTGAACTCCGCGCCGACGGTGGCGGAGCGCGGATCGGTGAAGTCGACCTTCAGGTCGGCGCCGTAGTGGACGTGCACGTCGCCCGACAGCACGATCGGATTCGGTGCCCGCGTCTCGTGCAGGCGGGCGTAGAGCCGCTGCCGGGAGGCGGTGTAGCCGTCCCACTTGTCCATCGAGTACTGCGCGTTGGGCGTCGCCCGGACCATGTTGCGCGCGAAGGTCGGCACCTGCTGGCCCAGCACCGTCCACGTCGCTGTGATCCCTGCCAGCTGATCGAACAGCCAGCGCTCCTGATCGGAACCGAGGATGGTCCGCGACGGTGCGGCCGCGTCGGTGCAGCCGGTCCCCGAGACGCCGTTGCAGGCCTGATTCGATCGGTACTGCCGCGTGTCCAATACCGTCAAATCAACGAGATTGCCGAAGCGCAGTCGCCGGTGCAGCCGCATCGACGGCCCGAGCGGCAGCGTCGACGGCCGCAGCGGCATCGTCTCGTAGTAGGCCTGGTACGCGGCGGCGCGCCGCAGCAGGAAGATCTCCGGCGGCGTGTCGTGCTCGTCCGAATCGCCGGCGTAATCGTTGTCGACCTCGTGATCGTCAAAGGTCACGATGAACGGAGCCGAGGCGTGCGCGGCGCGCAGATCCGGGTCCGACTTATAAAGGGCGTAGCGGTTGCGATAGTCGACGACCGTGTAGATCTCGTCACCACGATGCTGGCGGACGACAGTCGCGGACTTGCCGGCGTCGGCGCGCCCTTCGTAGATGTAGTCGCCGGTGTGGAACACGAAATCGAACTGCTCGGCGGCGATGTGTCGGTAGACGGTGAAGTAGCCGGTCTCGTAGTGGCTGCAGCCACACACCGCGAAGCGCAGACGATCGACAGCCGCCCCTTCCGGCGGTGCGGTCTTGGTGCGTCCGATCTGGCTGACCTCCGGCCCGCAGTGAAAACGATAGAAATACTCGCGGCCTGGCTCGAGCCCTGACGCCTCGACGTGGACGCTGTGCCCGAGCTCCGGGCGTGCGATCGCGGTGCCGTTGCGCACGATGGTGCGGAACGCCCGGTCGGCGGCGACCTCCCACGCCACTTCCAGGTTGGCCATCGGCATGCCGCCGCCGTCGTAGGGCTCGGGCGCGAGGCGCGTCCACAACACGACGCCGTCCGGGAGCGGATCGCCCGAGGCCACACCGAGCGGAAATGGGTAGCTGCGGAAGAGCGGCTGCGCGAGAAGGCCGGTCGAGATCAGCGGACGGGCAATCGCCGCCGCACCGAGGGTCCAGGCAATGTTCAGGAGTTCCCGGCGGGAGAGCCGGGTCAGGGCGCGATCGTAGAACCGGATGCGATCGGTCGGGTCCGCCATGCTGGTGCGCCCAGCATTCTACCCTTCAGCGTGCCACCTGCGTTCAACGAGAGCGGCGCCACGGCCCGGGACGAGGGGCGTCAGACGCGCGGCGTCTCGCGAATCGCGCGCAACGCCTGGTTCAGGCGCTCGGCCAACGCGCCGAAGGTCTCCGCCGCGAATGCCAACGTGGCCTTCTCCCATTCCAGCGCACTGACGCGGCTGGCGAGGCGGATGACCGCGGCGCGCAGTTCGTCGGGCGTCGCTTGCGCGAGCCAGCGCGGGTCGGCTGCCGGATCGATCGGCCTCGACGGCGGCAACGGTTGAAACGGCACACTCTCTCCCTACCGACATCGTCGGCACTGCGGGCGATGGACGCGGGACTGCTAGCGAGCCCGCGGCCGTGGGGGAGGGACGCATCTCACGGGAGGTGAAAACGCGTCCCGGCAGCGGCGCGCAGGCTCGCATGGCAGAGGTCCAATCGGCGTGCCGTGCGCGGGCAACGACTTACAGCCGCTCTGCCGGGAATGTCACCGGCGGGAGGGACATTCTGCCGGGCTGCAGACAGACAAATCCGCGAAGCGACGGAACGAACCCGACGGGCCAGCGATGAACACCGCGGATCTGAGATGACGGATCTGTGTTCATTCGGCGCGGCGTTGGCGTTTATGGAGATGTCAGGGAGCGAACGATGAGTGCGATCGACGACAAATACGCGCAGCTCGGTGGTCCCGGCGGTTTTCTCGGCCGTCCGGCGGATGCGGGCGCCGGCAGCGCCGAAATGGACACTGCCGATCACCGCGGCCGCTGCCGCGACTTCGAGCACGGCTCCATTTACTGGAGTCAGGGTACGGGCGCGCACGAGGTCCACGGCGACATCCGGGTGAAATGGGCACGTCTCGGCGGCGAGCGAGGCTTTCTGGGATTTCCGCTCACCGACGAAACCGGCACCCCGAACGGCCGCGGACGGTTCAATCACTTCGAACATGGATCGATCTACTGGACCCCGGCGACGGGCGCGCACGAGGTCCATGGCGCCATTCGCGACAAATGGGCCAGTCTCGGCTGGGAGCGCAGCCGACTCGGATTCCCGACCAGCGACGAACGCACGCCGCCGAACGGTCACGGCCGCTTCAGCGACTTCGAGGGCGGGACGATTGTCTGGACGCCGGAGGGCGGGGCGGTCGTGAAGGTCGCCATCGACTGACCGGCGAGCCTCCCCTTCTCCGGCTGTCGGACGTATGAACCGTCGGTGCCCGCACACCGACAGCAAATGGAGCAGTCGTCATGGCCAAGCAGTCAAGCGTTCCATCAGGTGGGCATACCCCGGTATCGAACGCGCCGGCCGAGAGCGATTTTCCCGAGGTGAGGAGCAGTGAGTCACAGGCGCCGTCCGAGGGCAGCGACGTCAAGACGAGCAAGCCGCGCGACAACGGGACCGAGAACGTCCCCGGACACCAGGGGCTGGAAGCGACCGCTCGCATCGACGTCTCGGCGCCGGACACCAGCGGCCTGCGCGACGTCGGCGAGGCGTCGTTCGGTCCGCCCTCGCAGCTCGAGACGGTGCACGGCCTCGACAACCGCGTCCAGATCACCAACACCGCCGTCTATCCCTGGCGGGCGCACGCCTCCCTCCTGATCACTGCTGCCGACAACTCGAAGGCGTAGCCCGGCACTGACCGGCGCGACCCTCGGGCGCGGAGGGTTGCCTGACGTAAGTGCACGCGCACTGAGCCGCTGCTCCTCGACCGCCTGCGATCCTCTGGAGAGGTAGGTCGAGACGGGCAGCGGCCGATTGTGTCGCCGATCGGAGGGGCTGGCCTGACTATCGCCAGGCGGCTCGTTGAAAGGGAGGTCGCGTGCCGGGTGGACCAGCAATCGTCAATGGCATCGTACGGGACGCGAGCGGCGCTCCGGTTGACGGCGCGCGAGTGCTGTTCGCGGATGGACCGGGCGCCTTGCCCGACGTGGCCGCGCTGACCGGCGCCGGCGGCCAGTTCACGCTGTCGGCGCCAGTGGCCGGCACGTATCGGATTCAGTGCGTTGCCGACGGCCGGGCACCCGTTGACGTCGAGGTCACGATCAGGCCGGGCGAGTCGCAGCGCGTCGACGTGGGTCTTCCGGTAAGGGCAGGCCTCATCCGGGGCACCCCAGGATCATTCCACGCGCGGGGCATCGTTGTCCGGCACCGACCCCGTCGCGACCGTCGTGCGCCAGGCGTCGCCGAGCCGCAGCGCTTCGCGGGCGCCCGTGACGCCGAAATCGCGGATGACATTCTCGTTCTCGTAGAGACGGAGCCGCGGTGTGCGGTTTACGATCCACAGCTCGCAGCGCCACGCCGCGTGCCGCCAGAGCACGACCTCCGCATGTTCCGTCCAGCTTGCATTCAGCACAGGATCCCCCGGGCGCCGACCGTCGGCCGTTCTTGCGTTGTTCTCTCAGGTCTGGAGGGCGCCGCGTGTCGCGGCACGTCCCGCTTCCGTTGATATCAACGTCCATGCCCACGTCGTTTTCGCTGGATGGTTGCGGAAAGAGCCCGGAAATCAGCCTCTGACGTCCCTTTTTACCGGGTCGTGAGTAGACACTGCTGCCCGGCTGTCCTCGTTGCTGCGGCGCAGTTGTCCTCTCGAGATCTCCTGTGAGGGCCGCCGGCGTCCGACTCCTCGCTCGCGACGTCACGTCCATGGCGGTCGCTCCGCCCGCCGTGGCCGTCGAGGACGCCCCGGCCGCCGACTGTGCTAGAACTCACAGGTGCTGAGGCCCCACCTCCGTGCTGTCCCTGCACGCGTGCTGACCAGCCGCACCCTTCCCGCAACCGTGAGAATCCTGCTTGTCCTGATCGTCGCCACCACGTGCTGGGCTGCGGTGGTCACCGCCCAGCCGGCGGGCCTTGCAAACGCGTTCGGGCAGTATCAGCAACTCACTTGGGAGGAGCGGGACGGGCTCCCGCAGAATACGGTCCTCGCTGTGGCGCCGACCCGGGACGGCTATCTATGGGTCGGCACCTACGAAGGCGCGGCGCGGTTCGACGGCGTCCACTTCACGCTCTTCACCCCGAGCAACACGCCTGGTCTTGGCAACTCGATGGTCGCCGCCCTGCTCGAAGGGCATGACGGCGATCTCTGGCTGGGAACGTACGGCGGCGGCGTGTCACGGATGCGGGGCGGCCATTTCACGCAGTACGACATGCGTGACGGGCTGTCGAGTGATTTCACCACGTGCCTGTTCGAGGATCGCGGCGGCACGCTCTGGATCGGCACCGATGGTGGCGGCGTGAGTGCCCTTCGCGAGGGCCGCTTCTCCGTGTACACGACTGGCAACGGCCTGCCGAGCAATCTGGTTCGTTCGATCATCGACGACGGTGAGGGCGGGCTGCTGGTCGGCACGAGCCGCGGGATCGCGCGGATTGTCGCGGGGCGGGTGGCCGCCTATCCCGGACCGGCGGAGGTGGTGAACGCCGATGTCCGCACGCTGGCCCGGCCGCCGGATCGCTCGTTGTGGATGGCGCCGCTCGGGGGCGGACTGTATCGCCTCGACGCCGACGGCGTCACACGGTTTGGCCCGGCCGCCGGGCTCACCAACGATCGCGTCGAATCACTGCTCGTCGGCGAAGACGGTCGGATCTGGGTCGGGACGTCGATCGCGGGGGTGTTTCGCTATGGTGCCGGCCGATTCGAGCACTACGGTCAGGCGGACGGCCTCCCCGGCCCGCGTGTGCCGAGCATCGCTTACGGCGCTGATCACGACCTGTGGATCGGAACCGACCGCGGCCTGGTGCGCTTCAAGACGCCTCGATTCAAGGTCTACACCCAGCGCGACGGCCTCGCCAGCGATGAGGGCGGCAGCATCTTCCAGGATGCGGACGGTCGCGTCTGGGCCGGCACGCGCCGCGGGTTGACGAGCTTTATCAACGGCGCCTTCACGATACTCACCGGGAAAGACGGCCTGCCGGATGGTCCGCTCGGCGTGGGCAGCAGTGCCGGTCGTTTTCTCCTGCTGTACTCGGACCTCGGCCTCTCACGCTGGGGCGCCGGCCGCTTCGTTCGGGTTCCGGACGGCTCGGGGATCCCGTGGAACCGCGCGACGACGGTACTCGAGGATCACGCCGGCACGCTGTGGGTCGGCGTCCATGACGGCGGGCTCTTTCGTGTCCGGGACGGCCAGCCAACCCACCTGACCGTTGCCGATGGCCTGGCGGACGATTCCGTGCTGACCCTTTTCGAAGACCGCCGGGGCAGTCTCTGGGTCGGAACCCTTCGCAACGGTGTGACCCGCATCTCCGACGCGAAGATGAACGTCATGGTCGGTTCGCGATGGTCTTGCGGCCAGCCACGTCAAGGCCTTCTACGAGGATGCGTCCGGAACGCTGTGGATTGGCACGCACGGCGGCGGTCTCAGCCGCTTCAAGGACGGGCGTTTTGCGAGCATCTCGGTCGGTCAGGGACTCTACAGCGACGACATCTTCCAGATCCTCGAAGACGATGCGTCCAACCTGTGGATGAACTGCAACACCGGCATCTGGCGGACCAGCATCCGGCAACTGAACGAGGTCGCCGATGGCCGCCGCGCGGCCGTGGAGTCGTTCGCGTATGGCACCGCCGACGGCATGTTGAGCAGCGAAGGCGTCGGCGCCGTGCTGGCCGGGTCGAAGATGCGCGACGGGACCCTCTGGTTTCCCACGACGAAAGGCATCGTCACCATCGATCCGCGGCGCGTCGACACCGATCCGCCGCGCGTGACGATCGAAGGAGCCGCGCTGGACGGTCGGCCGGTTGGCATCGAGGAGCCGATACGGATGGTGCCCGGCGACGAGAATCTCGAGATCCACTACACCGGCCTGAGTTGGAGCCGGCCGCACGCGATCAAGTTCCGGTTCCAGCTCGCCGGACTCGATCGTGGTTGGGTGGACGTCGGCGCCCGCCGGACTGCCTACTACTCCCACCTGCCGCCCGGCTCCTACACCTTCACGGTGACGGCCGACAATGGCGAAGGGGTGTGGAATGCGACTGGAACGGCACTTCGGGTCGTGGTGCTGCCGCGCTTCTATCAGACTTGGTGGTTCCGCCCGGCAATCGGATCCGTGGGGCTGACGGTGGTGTGGCTCTCGTGGCGCCGGCGCCTCGTCCAGCTGCGGCTGGCGCAGAGCGCGCAACAGGCGTTTTCGCGCCAGTTGATCGAATCGCAGGAACGTGAGCGCCAGCGGATTGCCGCGGAGCTGCACGACAGCCTTGGTCAGCACCTGCTGGTGGTGCGGAATCGCGCCCTGCTCGGCGCGCAGTCGCAACAAGACGACGAGGCGCGCAGGCAGTTCACCGAGATCGGGTCGACGATGGCGGAAGCCCTGGCCGAGGTGCGGACCATCTCCTACAACCTGCGGCCGCACCACCTCGATCAGCTCGGGCTCACGACGGCGATTCGCGCGATGATCGAGACCATCGGCGAGAGCTCCGCGATCGTCATCAGCAGCGATCTCGACGATGTCGATGGCGTGTTCCCGCCGGCCGACGAGATCACGATCTACCGTATCATCCAGGAGAGCCTGAACAACGTGGTCAAGCATTCCAGTGCCGGCACGGCACGCGTCGCCGTGCGCTGCCAGGAGCAGCAGGTCGAGATAGTCGTTCACGACGACGGCCAGGGCTTTGCGCCTGGCGCCACGAACGGCAAGTCGACGGACCGTCGTGGCTTCGGCCTGAAGGGGATCGCCGAACGCGTGGAGATGTTGGGCGGAACGCACACCATTGACTCGGGCCCGGGCCGTGGGACGACGGTGACCGTGCGCATCAGCCTGCACAGGGCTCGGCCGGCGCCCTCGCATCATGCGTGACGTCCGCGTGCTCATCGCCGACGATCACCCGATCTTCCGCCAGGGCTTGCGCCTGATCATCGACGCGCATCGGGAGTTCACGGTCGTTGGCGAAGCCGCGGACGGTGGACAGGCGCTCGACCGCCTCCAGCACGGCGACGTGACCGTCGCGGTGCTCGACGTCACGATGCCGGTGCAGGACGGCTTCGCCGTTGCGCGCCAGGTGCGCGAGCGGCGGCTGCCGACCGCGCTCGTCTTCCTCACCATGCACAAGGACGAGCACTATCTCAACGCCGCTCTCGATCTGGGCGTGCGAGGCTACGTCCTGAAGGACAACGCGACTACCGAGATCGTGGACTGCGTCCGGGCGGTGGCGGGCGGCGGCGAGTACATCAGCCCGACGTTGTCGTCGTTGCTCATCCGCCGCCGTTCACGGGCGGCCACGCTGGCGGAGCAGAAGCCGGCGATCGAGCAGCTCACGCCCGCCGAGCGCCGCATCCTCGTGCTCATCGCCGACGGCCTCACCAGCCGCGGGATCGCGGCGCAGCTCGGCATCGGCGTGCGCACGGTCGAGCACCATCGGAACAACGTCGCGGTGAAGCTCGAGCTCCGCGGCAGCCATGCCCTCACGAAGTTCGCCATCAAGCACCAATCAGACCTGTAGCGGCTGACGAACGCACTCTGAACGCCACGTCACTTGCGCCGGCCGTGTTCGCGGCCGGTTCGGGAGTGGCGTCCGATCCGCTTCGAGTGCCTCCAGCGTCGTGTCGTGCCGCCACGCTCTCGCGCGACATCCGTACGACTACCGAGCCGAATTCGCAGACCTACCGCTGACGCGAGGGTAGACACCTCTGTGTTCAGCGCCGCCCACAGCCGGCATCATCCCCCGCATCACGCCGACCCGGGCAGCAGGGAACAGTCGCATGACCGTCTTGATCGTCGACGACAGCCCGGCGTTTCGCGCGTTGATCAGGACCGTTCTGGCCGGCCTCGCGGACGACGTGAACGAGTGTGCCGATGGCGACGAGGCAGTCGCCGCCTACGTCGCGCGGCGGCCCGACTGGGTGCTGATGGACCTGCAGATGGCGCGGATAGGCGGCCTCGAAGCGACGCGCCGCCTGATCGCCCAGGACCCGCGTGCGCGCGTGCTCATCGTGACGGATTACGACGACGTCCACTGGCGGGCGGCAGCGGCCGGCGCCGGCGCGTGCGGGTACGTGCTGAAACAGGACGTGCTCGAAGTACGCCGGCTGCTGGCCCTGGCTGCCTCGGGGCGTGTCGCCGGGTAGCCGGTGACGCACCGGTCGGACGCTGTCCACCGACGGGGGCGACGATCGCTGGCCGACATCTCGGACTGAATCACACAAGAAACGGAGCTTGATCATGGGAGCAACCACAGCACGCCGCGCGTCTCGCGTGCCGCGTGTCATCAGCGGTCTCCTCGCGGCAGGTCTGCTGCTGGGCGTGACAATGGCGTTCGTCGACAAGCCCGAGCAGACGTTGCTCGTGTGGGCGGCGGACCAGGCGCATCTGGCGCCCGATTTCGTCGCCGTGATTGACTTCGACCGCCGCTCGCCGACTTACGGCAAGCTCCTGAATACCGTGCCGCTGTCCGGCACGAACGCGGTCGGAAACGAGCCGCATCATGTCGGCATCTCGCACGACGGCCGGACGATGGCCCTGGGCGGGTTGCTCAGCGTGTTGCGCGGGCAGGATCAGGTCTTCTTCTTCGACGTGAGCGATCCGCGCCAGCCGACGTTCCTGCACTCGAACAACCCGCCGCAGGCGTCGATCACCGATGAACTGGTCCCGCTCAGCAACGGCGGCTTCCTGGTGACGTTCATGGGTGGACCCGGCGGCTCCGCTCCGGGACGGGTCGTGGAGTATGACGCCGACCTCGCGTTCGTCAAGGCGTGGCCGGCCACACTGCCGACCGACGGCTTCAATCCCCACGGCATCGCCATTGACGAGGCGCACAATCTCATGCTGACGAGCGACTTCATCTGTCCGCTGCGCACGCTGCACGTCCACGGCGGTGACGCGGCGGACCTGCGCGGCAGCGTCAGGGTGTGGAACCTCGCCAGTCGGACCATCACCAGGACCATTCCCGTCGGCCACCCGGGACATGCGGCCGGCACCATGGAAGTGCAGTTGATTCCGCGCGATCAGCGGCTGCGGGCCTACACGGCCGGGATGACCGACGACACCCTCTATCTCCTGGATCTGCAGGAAGGGACGTCGACGGCGGTGTTCGACTTCGGCATCTTCTCGACCCCGAGCGCGCCCGCCATGCCGCAGTTGTTCCGGATGAACAAGCAGGGCACGCGTTTGTTCGTGACCCTCAACGGCGCCGGCAAGGTCCTCATGTTCAACATCGCGCGTCCCAATCACCCCGAGCTGATGAGTGCCATCGATCTCGGCCCCGCTTCGGGACCGCATTACGTGCAGCTCACGAACGACGACAAGCGTCTCGTCGTGACCGACTACTTCCTGGTCGAGGACATGGCTCCCGGCGGCGTCGTGCGCGTCGACGGCGACCACAAGATCCACGTGATCGACGTGCACGGTGACCGGCTGGAGCTGGATACGCGCTTCGACCTCGATTTCAACCGCGACATACCCAGCGGTCCCGCACGCCCGCACGGCGTGGCCATCTTCCCGGCGCGCGAATAGGAGGACGCCCCGGAGGTCTCCGAGGCGGTTCGTGCCGCCTGGTGCGGCAGGCGCTCGAAACGGACGTGAGTCAGCGCGCTGCCACCTCCGCCGAGATGAGGACAGCAGCGCCGGGATCAGTGAGGTTCCCGCAAGGACTGTTGGCGCAGCGCAGCAGGCGGCGGTATGCTCCGCGTCGAGATTGCCGCGGAGTGACCGAGGAGAGTCTGTGCGCATGACGAGTGTGAGCGCGGTGGTGATCGCCAGCGCAGGGATGCTTCTGGCGACATCGCAGATCACGAGTACGGCCGGGGCCCAGGGGCAGACCGCCGTCGCGCCGGCGCCCAGCCGCACGTTGACCGAGGCTGACTGTACGGCTGACCGCCTGGGGACCGCGATCCCGCGCGAAGCGATCGGTGAGCCCGTGTCGGCGGTCACATTGAGCGTGCCCGCGTGGACGGCGGTGAGTGGCGCGGGCTACTGCACCGTGACCGGCTCGATGGCGCCGATCGATCCCGCACCAACGGCGCGCGCGATCACGTTCCGGGTCGTCCTGCCGGCGGCCTGGGACGGACGCGCCATGCAGCTCGGGGGCGGCGGAATGAACGGGGTCATCCCGAACCTGACCGGGGCGATCGACGGGGGCCCCAATGGTCCGGCGCGCGGGGTCGTCACCTATGGCAGCGACTCCGGCCACCAGATGGGCCCGAACACGTCGGTGGACTGGGTGACGAACGACGAGGCGATCAAGAACCTCGGCTTCATGCAGATGAAGAAGACGCATGACGCCGCGATGGTGCTGATCGAGCGCGCCTACGGATCGCGGCCACGCTTCACCTATTACGTCGGCACGTCCCAGGGCGGACGCGAGGCCCTTACCGTCGCGCAGCGCTATCCCGGCGACTACGACGGCATCGTCGCCAACGTGCCGATCGTCAACTTCTCGTCGCTGATGCTCGGGCCGGAGCTGATCCGGATTCACGAGAAGCCGCTGGCCAACTGGGTCACGCGGGCGAAGACAGAGGCAATCAAGGCTGAATTCGTGCGACAGTGCGACCGCCTCGACGGCCTGGTCGACGGCGTGATGAACAACTACGTCGCGTGCCGGGCGATTTTCGACGTCGCCCAGGGCCTCCCCAACCGATCCCCGTGGTCGGCCAAGCGCTGCCCGAACAACATCGATCCGAACCCGACGGACACCACCCCGGCAGCCTGCCTCACGGACGGACAGATCTCGACGCTGCAGATGGTCTACTCGCGCTACACGTTTGCCACGCCGCTCGCCAACGGCGTTCGCACGTTCGGGATGTGGGTGCCGACGACCGATCCGTCGGGCAGCGGGCTGATCGTCGATCAGCGATTCATCGGCCAGGAAGGTGCCGGCCCCGACGCCCGCATGCATTCGCATCTGGGCGTTCTCGGAGTCACCGGGTTTCTGATGAAGGATCCAGCGGCGAATCCGCTGAGTTACGTCGAGGGCGGACCCCTGAACGCCCGACGGCAGGAGCTGTCGGCGTGGCTGGACAGCACCAATCCGGACCTGTCGGCGTTCCAGCGGCGCGGCGGCAAGATGATCGTCACGATCGGTACGGACGATACCCTCGCCTCACCCGGGTCGCAACTCGATTACTACCAGGCCGTGCTCGATCGCATGGGCCGCGCCACGGTCGATGGCTTCGCGCGCCTGTTCGTCATCCCGCAGGCCAATCACGGACTCCAGGGCCGGACCGCCGCGGTGGACGGCGACGGCAAGGCCCAGCCAGTCACGCCGATTCCCAACACCTACGGCAGGATCGCGCTCCTCACGGACTGGGTCGAACGCGGCGTCACGCCGCCTCCGAGCGTCATCGTCAAGGCGGGTGAGAAGTCGATGCCGCTGTGTGGGTACCCGCAGCATCCGCACTACGTCAGCGGTCCGCCGGACGCCGCGGCGTCGTATCGCTGCCAGGAGTAGAGGGGGGAGCGGCGACCACACGCCGCGGACCTTTCGTGAGCCACCGACTCGCACGCCCCGCCGCCCCCAGGCCGCCAGATTCCAGGATGGGCCATGGGCGGCATCTAGCCGATGCGGCGGGACATGCCCCCACCAGGGTCCGAGCGCCCCAGCCTCTTCACACCGTTTTACAAGCGGTTCGGGCGAACGGCGCTATTCTCTTCGCCGTGGGCACATCCTGGGGACTGGCGAGTAGCCTGCCGCTGCGGGGGATGGTTGTCCTCATCCTGGCTCCGGGTCTGGCTCTCGGCTACTCTGGATTCCGTACGCTGGCGGAGCGAGAGCAAAGCCTCCGGACCAACTACAACGCCACCACTACTCTCGTCCGTGACCGTCTCGTCGCCGAGCTGACGCGTCTCGAATCCTCCGTGCCTTTCGCGTCCGGGCAGTCCGAGCTGGCTCTCATCGAGTCGAAGGAGGATTGGCTCGAAGCGCCGTTCATCCTGCGCGGCGATCGCAGCGTGACAATGGCGAGGCTGCAGGCGGGAGTGGCGTCGCACGTGCCGGCTGTGCCCGGCGGCATGGCGGCCGTCGCCGCTCTGGTGAGGAGTGCAGAACACCAGGAGTTCGTCGGCAACGACCTGCACACGGCACTGGCACTCTACCGTCGAGCGCTGACGCGAGTGCCCGGAACCTCGGTGGCAGCGCGAGCGTTCCTGCTGACGAGAGTTGGCCGCACCTTGTTCAAGCTTGAACGGTTTGCGGAAGGCATCTCCGAATATCGCCGCGCTGAATCCATGGCTGGAGACGCGCTGGATGGTAACGGTCTTCCTTTTGCTCTCATCGCGCTGCTGCAAGTCATCGACGGTTACGGCGCCCTGAACCAGCCGGAGGCTGTAGCGGAGGCCCAGCAGCAGCTCGCGGGCCGCGTTCTCAACTATCCGTGGGACGTTGATGACGGGTATGTGCAACACCTCACCCGCGTCCTAGACGGTCTTTCGCCGGCTGATAAGCGAGGGCGCGCGCGCGTCGCCGCACTGGTGCGGCAGTCAGCGGAACTGGAGTGGGTTCGCACGGACGTATATCCGCAACTGGTGGCGCAGCTGAGGGGCGCCGAACCACACTCCACCGAGTGGCGCCATGCAGTTATCGCTACCGCGCATCCCACTTTGATTGCCTACCGGATTCACCTTGCTGGACGGCCGGCATTGCCCGAGCTGTTCGCGTTCCGCGTGCGTCTCGATTATGTCAGTGGCCCACTGCTCGCGCAGGTCCTCAAGACTGTCGACCTCGGCAGCGATCTCCATGTGTCTCTCACGAGTGGTGACGGTTTGAGCAGTCAAACGCCCGCTACGAACCCGCTCGCAACAGCGCAACTGCTACCTGCAACGGCTCAGTGGCAGGTCGCGCTACTGGACAAGGGCGGTCGATCGATACCGCAGCTCGTGGCGCGTGAAGGATGGACGTACGGCGCGCTGGTCGCCGGCATGATGGCCGTGATGGGCCTGGGGGTGACGCTCACGGTGCGCGCGTCAGCCGAAGCCACGGCACTCGCACGGGCCAGGAGCGATTTCGTATCCAACGTCTCCCACGAACTGAAGACCCCTCTCGCGCTCATCCGTATGTTCGGAGAGACGCTCGAAAGCGGGATCGTCGCCGATCCGGTGAAGCGTGACGAGTTCTACGGCATCATCCGCCGCGAGAGTGAACGGCTCACGCATCTCATCGACAATGTCCTGGATCTGAACCGAATCGACCGCGGCACGAAACGCTACGACATCAGATCGCGTGATCTGGTCGAGACGGCCCAAGCCGCGCTGGATGCCTATCGCCCGATGTTCGATCGGATGGGGTTCCGGGTGGAAACCACGTTTCCAGACTCGCCCGTTATCGTTTCCATCGATCGCGATGCGGTCATTCAGTCGCTGGTCAACCTGTTCCAGAACGTCATCAAATACTCTGATACCGCACGGTTCGTGAGCGTCACGGTGATACGCAGCGATGCCGGGGTGTCGGTGGCGGTCGCCGACCGAGGCGTCGGCATCGCGGCGGACCAGATCGACCGGATTTTCGAGAGGTACTACCGTGTGCCGCATACGGCCGTCGCAGTGCCAGCCGGCAGCGGCCTCGGCCTCGCGCTCGTGAAGCACACGATCGACGCGCATGGTGGGCGTGTCGAGGTCCAGAGCGCTCCAGGCGAGGGAAGCACGTTCACCCTGGTGCTGCCCGTCGTCGCGACGCTGGCGGCTGCCGTGACGCTCCCGAGCAATCCCAGGCGAGTTGGTGCCTAATTATGTCGCGCATTCTCATCGTCGAAGATGAAATGGAGATGGCCCGCGGGCTCCAGTACAACCTCCAGGCGCGTGGCTATGAGGTCATCCTGGCGGCTGACGGCGAAACCGGCTACCGGGCCGCCCTGGCGCAACGCCCCGACTTGCTCCTTCTAGACGTGATGTTGCCGAAGCGAGACGGCTACGACGTCTGCCGTGCGCTCCGGAAAGTCGATCCGGCGCTGCCAGTGCTGATGTTGACCGCGCGAGGAGGCGAAGACGATCTCGTCCTGGGCCTGAAGCTCGGGGCCGACGACTATTTGCGGAAGCCGTTCTCGGTCGCCGAGCTGGTGGCGCGGATCGACGCGCTGCTTCGGCGGTCCGCGAGTGCCAGCGCGAGGTTGCCGCGTGTTGAATTCTCCGGCATCGTGGTGGACTTCGAGCGCCATCAGGCGACGAGAAGGGGCGAACCTCTGGCGCTCACACCGAAGGAATTCGAGATGGTCCGCTACTTCGCCGCACGGCCCGGCGCAGTTGTGTCGCGTGATGCGCTACTCAATGCGGTGTGGGGATACACGAGCGCGCCAAATACGAGAACGGTCGACACGCACATCGTGAAGCTGCGGCAGAAGCTCGAAGAAACGCCGTGGGCGCCGAAACACCTCCTGACCGTACACGGCGTTGGATACACGTTCGTGCCGTAGGCCGGCCGATCGTCACAAACTGTCACACTATGTTTGCGACTTTTGATATCGAACTGCCTACGCTGTGATCCTTCACCTTCACGAGGAGCACAGGCATGAGATTGATCACGATCATGACGCTCGCCGCCAGCATGCTGACTGGCGCCACACTGGCGCAGGGACAGTCGGCAGCGGACGCATATCAAAGCGCACTGCAGTTGGAAGAGATCAAAGGTGACCTCGACAAAGCCATCCTCGCGTACAAGAACGTCCTCGAGCGCTTTCCAAACGATCGAGTGACGGCGGCGAAGGCGCAACTGCATCTGGGCTTCTGCTATGAGCGTCTCTCCAGGCCGGAAGCGCGCGAGGCGTACGAAGCGGTGGTTCGCAATTTCAGTGATCAGCCGGTGTTCGTGGCGCAGGCCAAAGCCCATCTGGCCTCCGTGGCACCGACCTCCGAAGAGCGGGTCGAATCGGCCGTCGTCTCACGTCAGATGTGGACGGGCGCCGATGTCGATGTAGAAGGCAAGCCGTCGCTGGACGGGCGTTATCTCACGTACGTCGATTGGACGTCCACCAAAAGCGGCAACGTGGGCATTCGTGATCTGACCACGGGCCAGAACAGACGTCTGACTGACTCACCGGACATGGGGCAGGGCTATGCGGAATACCCGGTGCTGTCTCCCGAGGGGAAGACGGTAGCCTACACCTGGCACAACTCGGTGCGCCTGATCGGCGTAGACGGATCACGACTGCGCGTGCTCGTCCCCGAGACAGCCGGACTTTACCCATTCGATCTGGTCTGGTCGCCCGATGGCACCAGGCTCGCGGCGGCCTTCACCGACTACGCAGGAGACAAGACTTCGCGCATCGTCCTGATCTCTGTGGTCGACGGCTCGACGACACAGCTCAAGTCCACTGGGTGGCGGTCTCCGGAGCTTGGCGGATTCTCCCCGGATGGGAGATTTCTCGTCTTTGCGCTTGGCCGGAGTGCAACCACTGACGATCGGGACATTGTGACGATTGCGATTGACGGCAGCGGTGAAACCGTTGTCGTGCCAGGCCCGTCGAATGACACGCAGCCGTTATGGACGCCCGATGGCAAGGCGATCATCTTCATGAGCGATCGCTCGGGCAGCCAGGCGCTGTGGGCGATACGCGTCGATCGAGGGACCCCGAAGGGATCACCCGAATTGATTCGACCAAACGTGGGGGAGATCTGGCTGCAGGGGTTTACACGGGACGGGTCGTTCTTCTACGGCTCGCTCAATCGCGAGACGGACGTCTACGTTGCGACGCTCGATCCTTCGACGCTCGCGGTCATACGAGAACCTGCACCTCTGACCGACCGCTTCGTCGGCTCAAACGCGGGAGCCACCTGGTCGCCCGACGGCCGGCTCGTGGCGTTCCTGCGCGGAACTGATCGGCGGTCGAAGAGCGTGGTCATCCGCTCAGTTGGTGATGGCGACGAACGAACGTTGCCGGCCAAAATCATGGACGCGCAGTTTCCAACCCAAAACGGCGTGAGCTGGTTCCCAGACAGCCGCTCGATTCTGTTGTCCGATACGGATATCGTCAAGCGCAAGTCTACGTTTCGCCGCGTCGATATCGAAACGGGGCAGGAAACGTTGGTGTTCGACGCCACCTATCAGGCTATCTGGCCACTCGTCGCGATCGCGCCGGACGGCCGATCGCTCTTCTACACGACGGTGGGGCCGGAAGGGGATCCGGCCGCCAACAATCGGCTGCATCTTATGCGGCGCGACGTGGACACCGGAACGGAAACCGAACTCTATAGTGCGGTTTCGGATGGTGTCGGGTTCTTCGGGCTGTCGATCTCACCTGACGGGCGACAACTCGCCTTCATGGCGAATGTCGGGCCCAATCAAAGGCACCTGTTGACGCTTTCTGCGGGTGGCGGAACTCCAGTGATCGTGTACCGCGGCGATTACACCAATCCGCAGCCTCAGTCGACGGTGTGGACGCGCGACGGCAAGCACATTCTGATCAAGGCGGAAGACGGCAAACAGCGGACTCGTGTGTGGGCGGTGCCGGTGGACGGAGGGCCGGCGCGCCGGCTTGACCTCGCCACCCAGGGCATCGGAAAGATGGACCTCTCGCCGGACGGCAAACAGCTCGCCTTCACGGGATTGAAACGCAAGCAAGAGCTTTGGACGATTAAGAACCTGGTGCCGGCGTCTTTCTCGAGAGATTGAGGCGGTGTCCTGGTGCGGCTGATCCTGATCGCCGTTGCGCTCGGCGTCTACCTGGGCGGCATCGTCGACGCCTCGGATCGCGGCGTGCCGCTCGGGCTCGATCTTTACCGGCCGGTGCCCGGCGCGAATCCGCTGACTCTACCAAAGATCAGACTCGGGCGGCGGCTTTTCAACGAGCGGCGGCTGTCGTTCAACGGCTCGTTGTCGTGTGCGGGGTGTCACGACCCTGCGCGGGCGTTTACGAACGCGCACTCTACGGCGCGCGGCGCGAACGGCGTGAGCGGCAGCCGCAATGTTCCGACTCTCGTGAATCGTGCGTGGGGGGCCAGCTTCTTCTGGGATGGTCGGGCGCTCACGCTCGAGGAGCAGGCGCTCGGGCCGATTCTGAATGCGAACGAACTTGGCGCCACTGCCGATGACGTCGTCGCACTGGCGCGGTCCGTTGAGTACCGGCGGCAATTCATTGGCGCATTCGGCAAGGAACCGACGCTCGTCGATGTCGGCGCGGCACTCGCCTCATACGTCCGGACAATCATGTCGGGCGGCGCGCCAGTCGATCGTTTCCTGGCCGGTGATCGAGGCGCATTGGCAGAAGGGGCGAAGCGCGGCCTCGCGCTGTTCCGCGGGAAGGCGCGTTGCAGCATGTGTCACGCCGGCCCGCTTTTGTCCGACGAGCAGTTTCACAACACCGGGGTGGCCTGGCGTACTGGAAGCGTGACCGACGAGGGCCGATATCAGGTCACGCGGGCGCCGGCAGATCGCGGAGCATTCAAGACGCCGACGCTTCGTGAAATCAGCCGTACCGCGCCGTACATGCACGACGGCACCTTCGCAACGCTGGAAGCCGTGATCGACTTCTACGATGCCGGAGGCGGGCGGAACCCAGGCCTGGATCGCGAGATCCGGCCATTGCATCTCTCCCTTGTTGAAAGGAACGACTTGATTGCTTTCCTTCGTTCCCTGGCGGGCCGTCTTGCCGTCGGGATGTGATGCGCAACAGAATATCGGCTCGCGGGACACGGGGAGCGAGCCGGCGCGTCAGCTCAAGGAAATGGAGTGGAATGGCATTCGTCTGGCATTCCTCAGGGTCCAAGTGAAGTGCCGTTCGCACGGGTTCGGAGGGTGCCGCTCCTCCAGGTCCTCGCGTTGAGTCGACTCGCAGGATGAGCCCTGATCGTATCTCAGCTCGCGTGTGTGACGGCGGACGGGCTCCGCGGCCGGTGACGTTGACGGCTTGGCGATGCGAAGACCGCGCAAGCCCGGAAGCACCGGGGCAGGCGCGGTCCCATGATCACCGGCTCGGGTTGATGGTTCCCTCAAACGATCCCGACGACACTCCACTGTTCTGATCGAGCACGCGGTGAATGGTGAAGGTGCCCGTCGCATCAGCAAACCGGCCGGTGCCGCCGGTGATCGTGACCACTTCCACGATGGAGGCGACATTGGGCTCGGACGTCGGCGTCCCCTGTCCGACGAGCGTGGCGTCCAGCCGGTCGCCGTTGGCCGCCGTGAACGTGATGGTGCCAGTCGCCTTGCCGTTGTCGAGGTTGACGATCGCGGTGAACGTGTTCTCGAACCGGCCCAGTTGCGTGGCGGTGCCGGTCGCCGTCCCTGTCACGAGGAGACTTGGCGGAGCCACAACATCTGTCTCCTGTGCCTGTAATGATCCGCGGAAGGGCAGCTGTTGACCGCCCCGTGCCTCGGTGTTCTCGATTCCGCCGCCGGCCCCCGTCGGCGACGTCGGAGAGGTCGCGGTGGCACGGCCACAGGCTGTCGCGACGACACAAACCGCGAGCGTGACGCAGCGCATTGTTGTGAGGGTGGTCAACGGGAAGTGGGATCGCATGACGGTTCTCCTTGGGGAGGACGCCTTCCACGCACCCGGCGAGGAATGGTGACGCCGTCCCGTCGAAGAACCTACTGCGCCGCGCCGGTGAGGTCCTTGGAAAGGGCTTGAGAACGGCTTGATTCTCGATTTGCGCGTTCTTTGCGCCGATTTGCTCGACGACCGGACCCGCCGGACACCGCTTGCGAGCGGCCGGGTCGGCGGAGGATGATGCCCCGTGCATCTGAGCGGCGCCGCCTCGCGTTTGCAGTTCGGCGGCGTGACGCTCGTCCCGGACGAGCGCGTGGTGCTGCGGGACGGCCAGCCCGTCCCGATGACTCCAAAGGCGTTCGATCTCCTGCTGGTGCTGGCGGAAAACCCCGGCCGGCTGCTCACCAAAGAACAGCTGATGCAGGCCGTCTGGCACGATACGGCGGTCGAGGAGGCCAACCTCTCGTACCACGTCTTTGCGATCCGCAAGGCGCTGGGTGATGCCGCCGACAACGGACTGATCGCGACGGTTCCGAAACGCGGCTACCGGTTCACGGCGGCGGTCACCTCATTGGCGGCCGCTCATCGGGAACCGCTCGCGTCAGGCGACGAAGCCGCTCCAGACCAGACCGGCTCCGCGTTCAACCGGCTGCCGATCGACGCTGTTTCCCTTGACCCTCCCGCGGCTGGCGCTTCGCCCGTCCCGCAGGCTGCTTCGAGGCCCGGTCGGCAGGCGGCGGCCTGGCTTGGCACGGGCGTGCTGATCGGCATCGCGAGCGTGCTCCTGGTGACGCGGGGGCGGACAGACCCGCCGGGCGCCGATGATCGAGGCGCAGATCTCGCCGGGCGTCCAGCTGTCCGAAGCATCGCCGTTTGCCTTGTCGCCTGATGGCCAGAAGCTCGTCTTCGCTGGTAGCGGGCCCGATGGTGTCATCCGGCTATGGCTTCGGCGCATTGCCGAGGACGAGCCACGTCCGCTCCCCGGCACCGAAGCGGTACTTGCCGGGCTGACGCCGCCAATGTTCTGGTCGCCCGACAGCCAGACGATCGCGTTCGACGCCGCCGGTCAGCTCAAACGGTTCGACCTCCGCGACGGCGCGACCCGCACGGTATGCGCGCTTCCGGGTCTCGCGGTTGGCGGCTCGTGGAATGCCGATGGCGTCATCGTCGTGGGTGCGCCGAGCAGCGGATTGTTCCGGTGCTCCACGACGGATGGTGTGGCGTCCGAGCTGACCCGGGTCGATCGCGACAAGGGCGAGACCACGCACCTG
The DNA here is from genome assembly GCA_963816725.1 of uncultured Acidobacteriota bacterium. Lineage (GTDB taxonomy): Bacteria > Acidobacteriota > Vicinamibacteria > Vicinamibacterales > 2-12-FULL-66-21 > CAVSUB01. The sequence continues at coordinate 624,839 of CAWFMC010000008.1, forward strand.
TTCCCATGGTTCCTTCCTGACGGGCGCCACTTCCTCTACGTCAGGGTCGCGAGGAACGCCCCTGAGGGCTCCGGCGTGTACGTCGGTTCATTGGCCGACCGCCCAGAGACGACGCCGTCGAAACGTCTGCTCGCCAGCGGCTTTGGCGCCGCCTACATTCCGACGAAGGGCACCACCACAGGTCACGTCGTCTTCCTGCGCGAAGGGACCCTCTTCGCCCAGGCTTTCGACGAGCGCGGGCTGCAGCTCAGTGGCGAGCCTGTCGCACTGGCGAGTCCGGTTGGGTCCTTTCTCGACGGCGGGTTCTTCTCCGTGTCACACGACGACGTGATTGCCTTTCGCGCGCCCGACAAAGATTTTCGCCTGACGTGGTTCGACCGGCAGGGCAACAAGATCGGCACCGCCGGTGAGGTCGGTCGCTACTCTGGCGTGGCGCTGTCCGCGGACGATGCTCGCGTCGCCACGTCCAGGGAAGTCGTCGGCTCCAAGATGGATCGGGACATCTGGATCCTGGAGACCGCGCGTCCCACGAGCACGCGAGTGACGTTCGGGCCGGTTCTCGAGGACATGCCCGTGTGGTCCGCCGACGGTCGGAGGCTCATATTTACGCTCGGCGGCGACACCGGCAACCTGTTCGAGCAGGACATCAACGGAGAGCCGAAGCCCCGCGTCCTCCTGTCGACGACGTTGGAGCACAAGACTCCGACGAGTGCGTCGGCCGACGGGCGATTTCTGCTGTATACCGCGCTGAACATGGACCAGTCGCGCAGCGACATCTGGGTGCTGCCACTCACCGGCGAGCGCAAGCCGTTTGCGCTCGTTCGCCGTGCCTTCGATCAGGATCAGGGGCAGTTCTCGCCGGACGGGCGCTGGGTCGCCTACGCCTCGAACGAATCGGGGAGACATGAAGTACTCATCCAGCGGTTCGTGGCGCCGCCGGACGGGCGGCCGGCCGATCTCGACACGGTTGTCGTGTCGACGAACGGCGGCACGGCGCCGCGATGGCGCGCCGACGGCAGGGAACTGTTCTTCATCGCGCCCGACGGTGCGGTGATGGCGGCGGATGTGCGCGGCGGGGCGGACCTCACCGTCGGCGCGCCGCACGTGCTCTTCCGAACGACCGGCTCTCATGGCGACTGGGACGTCGTCTCGGACGGCTCCCGATTCCTGATCGCGATTCCGGCAGGCGCCGACGCGTCTGCACCTTTCACCATCTTGTGGAACCGGCTGGCGCAACTCGGGACCACCGCTCGATCACCGAATCCGTGAACTCAGCGCGGTGGCCGCATCGTCAATAGGGCTGCCGTTGGTACGCCGGGGTTTGCTGTTCGGAGCCCGATGTCTGGGCGCCAGGCCATCAAGCGACTCGGATCGCGGCAAGGAATTTTGCGGCGGTTCCGCGAGGCCTATCGGCACGAACAGGTCGCCGAGCAGCCCCCGTCGAACGTGCGGGTGCACGTCGAAGCGGCCCGGCCGGCACCGCATTGCCGCTCGCACGCTGCTGCACGAGCGGTGCAGTCGCACGAACAGCTCCATCCGCCAGGCGCGGCGTTCTTGCGTTCGAGCGTCAGGCGATCGGCCGACCCGTTGGCGGCTGCTAGTGCCGCGTCGAGCTGCTCACGCTCGGTCTCGCGCAATGTCCACGACACCCGCTCCGAGGCCGCCCCGGACACCGCGACCACCGCCCGGTCGTGGAGCGTCACGGCTGGAATCTCGAGGGGAACGAGGATACCGCCCCGGCTGGCGCGGTCGATCGTGTCGTAGGTGCAGTAGTCCTGGGTGCCCTTGACGTTGGAGTGCTCGTCGACGACCCAGATGCGCAGCGCGTAGTTGACCGGGGCTGTGAACTCGTTCCGGCGCATCACCCAGACCGCCGGCGAGTCGAACAGCAGCGCGCGCTGCGGGTCGAGCCAGACGGGCGATCCTTGCGGTGTGATCACTCGCGCGGGCCGATCGGCGGCGAGGATGGCGGCACCGCAGGCGAGCAGCGGCAGGCCCCAGATTGCGGTGAGCGCGGCCACTCGACGGTCGAAGCGCATGGCACATGATACGTGCGGCCGCCGGTGTTCGCGGTCCTGCGCACGGGTAACGCGAGCGTGTCAGGAGAACTGTCGTCGCCGATTGATTCGTGAGTGGCGTGGAGGGAGGCCGAGCCCGACCGTCACGAGGACGGTCACTTGACGATCGGAGAGTTGGTGCGAAAGGGGGGATTCGAACCCCCACGCTCTTGCGAGCGCCAGCCCCTCAAGCTGGTGCGTCTGCCAGTTCCGCCACTTTCGCGAGGGCCTTACTTCTTCTCCGGTGCCTTCTCCGGCGTGCTGCCGGCCGGGGCCGGCGCGGGTGACTGCTGTTGCTGCGGCGTCGCCGCCGGAGCCGTCGTCTTCGGGCCCGGCAGCGGAGCCGGAGCCGGCGTATTCGTCACCGGGGCCTTGTATCCGCCCAACAACGACGCCTCGCCGCGCTTGCCAATCACGCCCAGCGCAATCGCCCCGATCATGAACAGCACACCGAGGATCGAGGTCGCTTTGGTCAGCACCGTCGCACCCGCGCGGGCGCCGAACGCCGCCTGGCTGCCGCCGCCGCCGAACGCATTGGCCATGTCGCCGCCCTTGCCCTGCTGCAGCAGCACCACGAGCAGCAGCAGCAGGCAGCTGACGACGTACAGGACGGCCAGAAGGTAGTAGAGCATAACGCCCGATTATACCGCGCCCGGGCGGCTGCGGAGCACGATATCCGAGAACCCGCGGACGTCCAGGCTGGCCCCGCCGACCAGCGCCCCGTCCACGTCCGGGAGCTTGATCAGGTCGGAGATGTTGTCCGGCTTCACGCTGCCGCCGTAAATCACATGGCAGGCGTCGGCCGCCGGCCCGCCAAACCACTGCCGGACCCGCGCGCGGATGTGGGCGTGCGCCTCCCCGGCCTGCGCGGGCGTCGCATTACGACCCGTCCCGATCGCCCAAACCGGCTCGTAGGCGATGACCAACGAGGCCATCTGATCCGCCGTCAGCCCGTCGAGGCCGTCCTTGATCTGGCGGTCGAGTACCGGCAGCGTCTGCTCCGCCTCACGCTCGTCGAGCGTCTCGCCGATGCACACGATCGGCGTCAACGACGCGCCCAGCGCCGCGACCAGCCGGCGGTTGACGGTCTGGTCCGTCTCGCCGAACAGCCGCCGCCGCTCGGAGTGCCCGATGATCACGTACTCCGCGCCGGCCTCCTTCAACATGCCGCCGCTGATCTCGCCAGTGAACGCCCCCTCGCGCTCCCAGTGGAGGTTCTGCCCCGCGACCCCGACATTCGAGCTGCGGGCCGCCTCGGCGACCGCGTGCAGCGCGGTGAACGGCGGCGACAGCACGATCTCGACGTCCGCGACGTCTTTGACCATGCTGCGGAACTCCTTGACGAACACGACCGCCTCGTGGACGGTCTTGTACATCTTCCAATTCGCGGCGATGAAGGGGGTACGCATGAGTGTCTGAGCTATCGCTTGCCGTTGTCCATGTCAGATGGTAGATGGAAATGTCGGCTGCCACAGGAAATACGCGGCCTGCCGGTCGTAATTATTCGGCAATCCGAACATCTACCATCTGCCATCACACATCTGCCATGACACGTCTGTTATCGCTGAAGGGCGTCAGCCCTTCAGCGCCTCTACTCCCGGTAGTGTCCGCCCGCCGAGGAACTCCAGCGACGCGCCGCCCCCGGTCGAGATGTGGGTGATCCGATCGGCGACGCCGGCCTTGACCACCGCCGCGATCGAGTCGCCGCCGCCGATCACGGTCGTCCCCTTGACGTCGGCCACCGCCTTGGCCACCTCGATCGTGCCCCGGGCGAACGCGTCGATCTCGAACACGCCCATCGGGCCGTTCCAGATGACTGTCTTCGCGCCGGCCAGCACCTCGCGATACGTCGTGATCGTATCGGGGCCGATATCGAGCCCCATGCGATCGCCGATCGCCTCGTCACCGACCTTCAGCGTTTCCGCCGGCGCACCGGCCTCCAGCTTCGGCGCGACGACGTGATCGACCGGTAGTTCCAGCCGGAGTCCGCGCTCCTTGGCTCGCTGTTCGACGTCGCGGGCAGTGTCGAGCAGGTCGGCTTCGACCAGCGACTTGCCGACTGCCACGCCGCGCGCCTTCAGGAACGTGTAGGCCATCGCGCCGCCAATCAGCAGCGCGTCGACGCGCGGGATCAGGTTCTCGATGACTTCGAGCTTGTCCGACACCTTCGCCCCGCCGAGGATCGCCACGAAGGGCCGATCCGGCGCTTCGAGCACCTTCCCGAGATGGGCGATCTCGTCGGCCATCAACAAACCCGCCGCCGAGGCCTTGACGTGCGAGACGATCCCCTCCGTCGAGGCGTGCGCGCGGTGCGCCGAGCCGAACGCGTCGTTGATGTAGACGTCACCAAGCGAGGCCAGCTGCTGGGCGAACCCCGAATCGTTCTTCTCTTCCTCGGCGTGGAAGCGCAGATTCTCGAGCAGCACGACGCCGCCCGGACCCGCCTTGTCGATCGCCGCCTGCGCCGCCGGACCGATGCAGTCCGCCGCGAACTGCACCGGCTTGCCGAGAAGCGTCGAGAGGTGCTCCGCGACCGGCTTCAGGGTGAACTCGAGGTTCGTCTTGCCTTTCGGCCGCCCCAGATGCGACATCAGGATGACCGTCGCGCCGTGCTCGAGCGCGTAGCGGATGGTCGGCAGCGATGCCTTGATCCGCGTGTCCTCCTGGATCGCGCCGTTCTTGATCGGCACGTTGAAGTCGACCCGGATCAGCGCCTTCTTGCCGCGCAGATCCAGGTCCTTGATGTTCCGTGGCGAGGCCACCCCTTATAGGCCCTTCTGCTCGAGGAACCGCAGCAGGTCGACGCACCGGCTCGAGTAGCCCCACTCGTTGTCGTACCACGAGAGGATCTTCACGAAGTCACCGTCCATCACGCTGGTGTAGGCCGCATCGAGGATCGACGAGTGCGCGTTGCCGCGGAAGTCGACCGACACCAGGGGCGCGGTCGAGTACCTCGAGGATGCCCTTGAGCGGACCGTCAGCCGCCGCCTTCAGCGCCGCGTTCACCTCTTCGGTGCTGGTCTTCTTGCTCACCAAAGCCGCCAGGTCGACGACCGACACGTTCGGCGTCGGCACCCGCATCGCGATGCCATCCAGCTTGCCCTTCAGCTCCGGCAGCACTTCGCCGACCGCCGAGGCCGCCCCGGTGGTCGTCGGGATGATCGACAGGGCCGCGGCGCGCGCCCGGCGCAGGTCCTTGTGCGGCAAGTCGAGCAGCTGCTGGTCGTTGGTGTAGGAGTGGACGGTCGTCATCCAGCCCTTGGTGATGCCGAACGACTCGTGCAGCACCTTGGCCACCGGCGCCAGGCAGTTCGTGGTGCACGACGCGTTGGAGATGATCTGGTGCTTGGCGGGATCGTACTTGTCGTTGTTGACGCCGAGCACGACGGTGATGTCGGGCTTCTTCGCCGGCGCCGTGATCACGACCTTCTTCGCCCCGGCCGTGATGTGCTTCGCCGCATCGTCGCGGTTGGTGAACAGGCCGGTCGACTCGAACACCACGTCGACGCCGAGCGATTTCCACGGCAGCTGCGCGGGATCCTTGACCGACAGGACCTGGAACTCGTCGCCGCCGACGGTGATCTTGTCGCCTTGCGCGGCGATGTCAGCTTTGAGGTTCCCCAGGATCGAGTCGTACTTGAGCAGGTGCGCCAGAGTCTTGGCATCCGTCAGGTCGTTGACCGCGACGATGTCGATGTTCTTGTCGCCCATGGCGGCACGCATGATGTTGCGGCCGATGCGGCCGAACCCGTTGATCCCAACTTTCACAGCCATCGGAAATCCCTCCGCCGCGGCGCTGGCCAGTCGGATGCGCCCGACCGCCACGCCGAAACCGTCAATTGTAGTCCCCTGAAACCGTGATTTCTAGCAGAATCCCCGGGCGGGGCCTCCCGTTGGGCGGCGTTGCTCGTCGCTCACATATGCCCAATATGCTCGCTCCTCCCGCCTTGCCCAGCGGGCGCCGCGCTCCGGGTCTTCTGCTAGCTATGACGGTTCCAAGGGACTCGTGAACCGCTTGCACCATGGTCAAACCGCGGACTACAGTACCGGCCCTCGACCCATGTACGCGGCCTATACCGTTTTTATCGTCGCGCTCGTGGTCGTGATGTCGCCGGTCCTTCTTTACCAGGCCATCCGCTACCGGAAATACATCGCCAGCTTCAAGCAGCGCATGGGCTATCTGCCCGTGTCGTTCAACCTGGATGGCGACAGTTCCATCTGGATCCACGCCGTCTCGGTCGGCGAGGTGCTGACCGCGCGGGCCTTGCTGCCCGAACTGCGCGAGCGCTACCCGCGCTTGAAGATCTTCCTGTCGACGACCACCATGACGGGGCAGCAGATTGCCGCGAAGCAGCTGCAGTACGTCGATCAGGTCTTCTATTTCCCCTTCGACCTCGGGTTCGTCGTCGAGCGCACGCTGCGGCTGGTCAAGCCGCGGCTGTTCATCATGATGGAGACCGAGATCTGGCCCAATCTGCTGCGCGCCTGCCAGCGCGCCGGAGTCAGAACCGCACTGGTCAACGGCCGCATCTCGAACCGTTCGTATCCGCGCTACCGCCTGGTCCGGCCGATGTTCCGGCGCGTCCTCGCGCACATCGATCGCTTCTGCATGCAGAGCGACGAGTCGGCCCGCCGGATCATCGATCTCGGGGCGGCGCCCGAGCGCGTCTCTGTCACCGGCTCGCTCAAGTTCGACTCGCTCGAGTTCCCCGAGCTCGGTGGTCAGTACGACGCCGGCGCGCGCACGACGGATCGCGGGCCCAATCGCGTGCTGCGCTATTTCCGCGTCAGCCCCGGGCGCCCGGTCGTGATCGCCGCGAGCACGCTGAAAGGCGAAGAGGATCCGGTGCTCGAGGCCTTCCTCCGCGTCAGGGCGTCGATGCCCAACGCGCTGCTCGTGATCGCGCCGCGCAAGCCGGAGCGCTTCGAAGACGCCGTGCGCCTGGCCCGCGCGGCCGGCTACACCGTCACCCGCAGCAAGGACCTGCGCGTCGACGCCGAGCCGCGCGAGCAGGTGGTCATCCTCAACACCATTGGCGAGCTCGCACAGCTCTTTCAGATCGCCACCGTGGTGTTCGTCGGCGGCAGCCTGGTCGACGCTGGAGGCCACAATATCCTGGAGCCGGCGGTGTTCGGCAAGCCAATCATCTTTGGTCCGCACATGGAGAATTTCGCCGAGATCGCGCGCACGTTCCTCGATAACGGCGCGGCCATCCAGATTGCCGATGCGCGCGAGCTGGAGCCGGCACTGATTGGATTGCTCGGCGATCCCGTGCGCCGAGCGAGCCTCGGGGCCGCCGCTCGTGCACTGGTCGAGGCCAATCGCGGCGCCCGCGGGCGCAGCCTCGCCGTGCTGGCCGAGCTCCTGCCGCGCGAACCGTCTGGCGTGGTGCGCCC
>CAWFMC010000009.1:0-95559 GCA_963816725.1 uncultured Acidobacteriota bacterium
CGCCGGTGAACGCCTTCGGGAACCACGCCAGCACGACCCAATGTCCCTTGAGCTGCGACAGCGTGTACGTTTTGCCATCCGTCCCGGGCAGCGTAAAGTTGGGTGCTTGATCGCCGACCTTGAGTTCCTGCGCCGCCGCGGGCGAGGCCAGGCCGGTCGCGATGAGGATCCCGGATAAGAGGTGCAGTGCGTATCTCATGCTGTTTTCCCCGTGACTACACCTCGAGCATAACACGGGGTGCGGCCTCTCAGGACGAGGCACGGGGTGTGCTTGGATTCACGCTGGAGGACAACGATGACTGACGAGCGATCCCGGCCCGGCGACTCATTGCGAGACGACGAAACGCCACGCGCCACCGACAACGACGTGACGCCGCCGCATGGCGACGAGCTGCGAAGTGAAGTCACGTTCGGCCGCACCGACCGTTATACCAATCTGGACGACGAGGATGCGACGCGCGACCAGCCGGTGCAGGATCCGGAAGCCAGCGGCGACACGCGCCAGCAGCGCTGACCCGCGATTCTTTGCCTTGACCGGCTCGGATTTGAGCTCGCGGTGCGAGGACGCTCCCATTCTTGTTGGTAGGGCGTGCGCAGACGTGAAGGCCCGTCGTACCATAGGGCCGCTGGCCTGAACCGCTCGCGACACCCACCATGCCCACCGACGCCGGCCAGCTCGCCACAGCCATCGAGACCAGCACCGGGTTGATTCTGGTGCTCACGGGCGCCGGGATCAGCCTGGCCAGCGGCATCCCGACATTCCGCGGCAGCGACCCGGGAGCGGTGTGGGCGCACGACGTGACCGAGATGGCCACGCTGGGCTACTTCACGTCCGACCCGGTCGGGTCGTGGCGGTGGTACCGTCATCGCTTCAACGGGATCCTGGCTGCCGAACCGAACCCGGCGCACGACGCCGTGGCGGCGATCGAACGCTGGCAGGCGAGGCGCCGTCGTAACTTCCTGCTGGTCACCCAGAACATCGACACGCTGCACGAAGCCGCGGGTTCCACCCGCATCGCGAAAGTGCATGGGTCTGCCGACCGATGCCGCTGCGCCACCCCAGCGTGCCGTCTGGGGGCCGTCGACTCGCTTGGTCTGGACGAAGTGGACTTTTCGGAGTTCGAGCGAGAGCCGCGGCGCTCCGCGATTCCGACCTGTCCCGCGTGTGGCAGCCTGCTGCGGCCGCACGTGCTCTGGTTCGACGAGCTGTACGTCAGCCACGCCGACTATCGCTGGCACGTCGTCGAGCCGGCCGCGTCACGCATGACGCTCCTCCTGTGCATCGGCACGTCGCTGGCCGTTGGCGTGACGTCGTTCCTGCAGTCGGCGGCGCGTGAGACTGGCGCGCCGGTGTTTCTCGTCGATCCGGGCGAGCGGCCGGCGGACGCGCGATCCTCGTTGGTGCACGTGCGTGCCAGGGCCGAAGAGCTGTTGCCAGAGGTCGTCAGGCTGCTGATGCCGTTGCCATCTTCCATCTGACATCCGCCATTCAGGATGCGTTCTGCAGCATGCCTGTCAGAGCTGCAGGCGTATCACTGCGAGCCGATGGACGTCCGCGACGGTGCTGGTCACCCGCTCGCCGTCAGGGTCGGTGTCGGGGTTGACGGGCACGAACAGTGACGTGCCCTCGCGTCTGGCCAGCACGTTGCTCACCACCAGCGCCCGCATCAACCAGATGGCCACGCGAACGCTGGGGCACTCCAGGCCCAGCCAACCGAAGTAGCGCGTACCGCTGCCCCGAAGCCCGGTGTCGTGCGCGACCTGCTCCGCGATGCGCATCGACAGCGCCTGTTCGCGCGCCGCATCCTCATCGTCGCCCGCGATCGCCGGTTCCACCAGCGGCGTCCGCGCTTCCATTGCCGCCAACAGCCGCCCGATCGCGCGTTGCTGGCCGGCCATCATGTGGCCGAGCCAGTAGTGGGTCGTCTTGGCGACGACGGTGATGACGTTCTTGATTTCCTTTTCGAGGCGGAAGGCAGGAGCGGCGGGAAGACCAATCGCTGTCACGCCGCCGCGAACCGCCACGTTCTCCATCACGATCGCGCGCAGCAGCCAGCCGGCCATCGCTTCGCTCAGGCACTCGACGCGGATCCACCCCGCGTCCGCGGACGCGCCGGCATCCAGGCGCGAGACCATCCAGATCCCGCGGACGATCTCGTTGACCACGGCCGCGAAGCGCGACGGATCGGCGGCGATCTCGGCGGCGGTACCGGGTTGCAGCAAGGCGCCCTTGTGGGGCGGCCCGCCAGCCATCGCGAGATCGCAGAACGATCCCCACATCTCGTCCCAGGCCACGTCGCCATCGGCATCGATCTTCAGCGGCGCCGACCCCATCGACACTGGCTGGACGTCGTCGTAGGCGTTCTGATATTCGGGCGGCAACAGGGCATTGAGCCGCGAATCCAGCGCCGCCAGCGCGACGCGTGGGTCTCGGGAGGTGACCATCTCAATAGCGTAACGAAAGCCGCGGGTCATCGCGGCGTTGGTCGTGGAAAGGTGCGGCAGGGGCGGCGTGAGACGGACCTCACCCGCGCTACGACACCCCGGGCGGCCGTAGACGCGGGTGGAGGTCCAGCCCGGGAGCGCTACATCGAATAGGGCTCGTCGGCGCTGCCGCCGTAGATGCTCGGGACCTTTCCGCCGAGCGGCCTGAGATACGCCGCCAGCTGTCCGCGGTGGTGCGCACCGTGGACCGCGCAGAAGACGAGGTACTGCGCGTTCGGCATCTTCATCCCAAAAAAATCGACGATCGCCGCGAGGTGCGCGCCGTCCATGGCCAGCACGTGTTCGAGCTTCGCCGGCATCTGGGCTTTGTACCAGGCCGCGAGCTCCGCGATGGTCTGCGCGCCGCTCGGCTGCGGTGCACCGAACTGCTGCTTCGCCACACTGTCGAGAAACCAGACGTCGCTCTCGGCGAGATGGGTCGCGAGCTCCCACGCCGAGCGCGACTTTGGCTCCGGCTTCCAGTTCTTGTTGGCCTCGGGGATCGCTTCGATCACCTTGACGGTCGTCATCCATTCGCTCTGGAGCTGCTGGCCGAGCGCCGCCGCTACCGCCTGTGCCTGATCTGCTGTCATCCTGCTCTCCGGAATCAACTGACGCCGACGCCCGTTGCGGGCAGCGGTTGAAGATCCCCGATCCTATACCGGCACGGCGCAGCGTGCGGCGTTCAGGGTCAGGCTCGCAGGGCCCAGCGTAACTTCGCCGCCGAGGCCCGCCGGTTGGCGAACGTTTCGGCCTTGCTCGAGCGGATCACGGTTGCCGCCACCTCGGCGTAGACACCCGCGCGCCGGCCGTCGCGGAACGCGTGCTTGACCCGCCGGTCTTCGCCCGAGTGGAAGGTCTGGATCGCCACTCGCCCCCCGGCCGCCAGGCATTGCGGCAAGGACTGGAGCAGCGCCTCGAGCGCCGCGAATTCGTCGTTCACGGCGATGCGCAACGCCTGGAAGGTGCGTCGGCTCGACATCTTGAGCTCGCCTTTGTCGAGCGCCGGGAGTGCTCGACCGAGCTCCACGCGCAGCACGTATTCCAGCTCGCGGGTGGTTGTCACGGGCTCGCGTTTCAATAACCGCGCAATCAGCGCGGAATGCGGCTCATCCGCGTTGCCGGTCAACAGTGCCGCAAGCTCCGGCTCGCTGAGCCGGGCGATCAGTTGCGACGCCGGCTCGCCGCGTGAAGGATCCATCCGCATGTCGAGCGGCCCGGACGCCTTGTAGCTGAACCCGCGTGCCGGATCGTCGATCTGCATCGAGGACACCCCTAGGTCCGCGACTATCAGATCGGCCGGAGGCAGTCCCGCCGCGGCGAGGAGCTGTGGCAGTTCAGCGAAGCTGCCGTGGCAGGCCACGAAGCTCTCCGCGCCAAAGCCGGCGCCGCGGAGCCGGGTTTCGGTAAGCCGCAGCTCGATCGAATCCACGTCCAGGCCGAACAGGCATCCGCCCGGCTGAATCCGTTCGAGGATCGCCCGCGCATGGCCTCCGCCGCCGAGCGTGCAATCGACCGCGATGTCGCCCGGCGCCGGCCGCAGGCAGCGCAGCGCTTCGGCCACCATGATCGGTCGATGCTCGCCCGCGCGCATGCGGGAAATTCTAGGCTGGGCGATTGGCGGATATCGCAGAAGGTGACCGAACTCAGATGCCGTAGCTCTGGCGCTCCATGCGCCGGATCGCCTGGTACCGCGTGAACACCTGGCGATCTGTCTCCAACCCGAGGATCGAGCGCAGCGAGCTGCCCCTGAACGTGTGCCGCAGCATCGCCGGACCGTGCTTCAGCACGAACCCCGGGCTGTGCGACAGCGTCGGCCAGAAGTGCCGCAGCTTCATCCATCGCTCGGCCCGCCAGCGCAGGAACTCGATGTCGTCGGCCGCCAGATGCTCTGTCCGCACGACTGCGGTGGTCCCGTCGTATTCCTCGACGCGGTCGTTCACCACCAGGCCGCGCTCACGGAAGTCCTTGGTCATCGGCGTCCCGGGATAGGGCGTCGGATGCTGGATGTACGGCCAATCGACCTGGGCCCGGGCGAACGTGAGATTCGCCTCGATCGACTCGCGCGTGTCCGTCGGGTTGCCGACGATCAGGCCGCCCACCACGTACATCTTGTGGCGATGGAGGACGTCGATCGCCGCCTCGGTGGCGTTGCCGACCTGGCGTCCCTTCTCGCGCGCAGCGTTCTTCGCACTCGCGCGCAGGAACGCCAGGTCGCCGTCCAGGATGTTCTCGATGCCGAGGAAGACGTAGCGGAATCCCGCTTCGCGCATCAGCGGCGCCAGCGTCTCGCCGGCTGACGCGATGGACGACGTCATGGCCTGGACCAGATAGTCGATGTCGTTGAGGCCGTTGTCCACAATCGCGCGGCACAGCGCCTCGAATCGCCGGATGTTCAGCGTGATGTTGTCGTCGACCAGAAAAATCGCCCGCGCGCCGCGCGTCCGCGCGTCCCTGATATCGTCCACGACGCGCTCGATCGACCACGTGTGGAAGTTCCGCCCGCGCATCTCGATGATCGAGCAGAAGCTGCAGTCGTAGGTGCAGCCGCGGGACGTTTCGACCACATCGATAGGGCGGCCGAGAAAGGTGTAGCCGGTCAGCACCCGCGCAGAACGCTTGGGCGGCAGCACCGCGTCGCCGGCGAGCGAGCTGACCGCGCGTGGCCCCGTCCGCAGGAACCGATCGCCCTCGCGGAAGGAGAGGCCGTCCACCGCCGACAGCGGCGTCCCGGCCTCCAGGGCCCTGATCAGTTCACGGAACGTGACGTCCCCTTCGCCCCGTACGATCACGTCAGCGCCCCAGGAGGGATCCTCGTAGACCTCCATCGCCAGGCTCGGATCGTAACCGCCGACGACGATGGTCGCCGAGGGCCGCAACTCGCGGACGAGTGCCGCCACCCGTTGCGCCGTGCGGCGCTGGAACGTCATCACCGACAGGCCGACCACGTCGGGTTGAAGGCTCTCGATCAACCGCTCGATCGTCGCGCGCACGCGGCCGTGCACCAGGATCAGATCGGCGATCGACACCTCATGGTGCGGGTCGACGTTGCCGGCCAGCGAAGCCAGGGCGCCGTTCGGCATGCGCGTCGTGATCACCGACGTGTGCTCGAACGAATCCGGCATGGAGAGCAGGAGGATCCGCATCGCCTGCCCGGATGATAAAGGCGCTGGACACGGCGGGCACCAGAATAATTAGCGATGCTCCGGATGGGCTTGGAACCGCCGCCTATCGCAGCGCGGACTCCCGATCTCCGGACCCCGCGGCGGTGGCGGTGAACGGCGTTGCATTGCCGCAGGGCCGTCCTTACCATGCAGCATGGCCATGGACCGTAGCCCCGGGGACCCAACCAGACGGACCTTTCTGGCCGGTGCGTGCGCCGTTCCGCTCGCCGCCGGGTTTCGCGTCGGCGCGCAGTCGCGACCCGTCCGCCTGGGCGGGCCGATCTTCCTGAAATCAGACGACCCGGGCGAGCTGGCGCGCGAGCATCGGCGCCTTGGCTACAGCGCCGCCTATTGTCCGGCGGCGACCGTCACCGACGGCGATCGCATTCGCGCCATCAAGGCGGCCTTCGCGGCCGAGCGGGTCGTGATCGCCGAGGTCGGAGCGTGGCGCAACATGCTGGACCCCGATGCGCAGAAGCGGGCCGAGAACCTTCGCTATGTCACCGAGCGACTGGCGCTCGCGGAGGCCGTCGGGGCGAGATGCTGCGTCGATATCGCCGGCTCCTACAATCCGACCGTCTGGTACGGCGCCGATCCGAAGAATCTGTCCGACGAGTTCTTCGAGGCGACGGTGGCGAATTGCCGCACGGTGATCGATGCCGTGAAGCCGGCAGCGACGACCTTCGCGATCGAGATGATGGGATGGAGCCTTCCGGATGGTCCGGACGCGTACCTGAAGCTGATTCGGGCGGTGGATCGGCCGGCGTTCGCCGTTCATATGGACGTCTGCAACGTCATCAATTCGCCGACGCGCTTCTACCGCAACGCGGAGTTCACCACGGAGTGTTTTGCCAAGCTCGGGAAGTGGATCGTGTCCTGTCACGCCAAGGACCTTGCGTGGGTCCCCGAGTACAACGTGCACTTCCGCGAGGTCGTGCCCGGTCGCGGCCAGGTCGACTACGCAACCTACCTCCGTGAGATCGCCAAGCTGCCGGTGGACGCCCCGCTGATGCTCGAGCACCTCCAGACCGCGGAGGAATACATCGAGGGCCGGGATTACATCCGTTCAGTGGGCGATCGCATCGGCGTCACCTTCGCGTAGGACGCCGCGTCGCGATCGCAGGCGTCGCGGGAGTCCCGCTCAACGATCGTCGTACACCCTGATCTCGGCGCGTTGGCTGCCGCGATGCGGGACCGCCAGATAGAGGCGGTTCTGCTCCGGCACATAGAGGGACGTGCGGGCACCAGCGGCGGTCGGGAGGTGCGCCACACGGGTGAACTGGGCGCTGCTTGGTCATATACGTCGAGGAAGCCGTTACCCTCGGTGACGTACAACCGCTAGTTCGCACCTCGTAGACGAGGTCGTCGGTGTCGCGACGATGTCGAACGCGGCGGCTTGCTTTCCGGTCGCGGTGTGGTAAACGAGCACTTTGGCCGGCCGGCGACAGCCGATGAACAGTCGATGATTCGGCTCGTCCAGCGCCATCGGATAGTTCGAGGCGGCGTCGGTGACCGGCCAGGTCGCCACCACCTTCATCGACTCGCGGTCGATCACCGCGACCTGCGCCGCGGAGGGCACGTTGACGAAGATGCGTGGCCCGGACCGCTCCAACTGAAACGATTCCGGATGTCCCGCCAGGCGGCCTTGCCGACGACCTGGCCCCTCTCGGCGTCGACCGCGGCGAGCATGCCACCGCCGAAGCAAACATCGAGGCGGCGTTTAGCGACGTGACCTGGACGCGATCGTCAGGTCTGCGAAGGCGACAGCCGCGCAACACAGACCTGCTGGCGCGCCACAGGTCGAGGAGTGTCGTCATGACCCGCCCGTCACCGCGAAGTTGTCCAGCAGCGGCACTGAGTCCGGACCCCGGCCCCGGCGTCCTCAGCTCGGTCGCTCGTAGAACAGCAGGTCGGTCCAGCCGTTGCCGCCGAAGTCCCCGGCGACGATCTGGAACCACGTTCGGCGCCAGTTATCGAACGCCCGCAATTGCGTGAGCCGCGCTTCCCCAAGGTTGCGGTAGAACTCGCCCCAGCCCGCGGCGCGGTCGTAGAACAGGAGATCGGCGCCGCTGCCGTCGGCGAAGTTTCCGGACAGGATCACGTTCCAGGTATCCCGCCACCCGTCGTAGAGGCGCATCTGCGTGATGCCGCCGCGGCCGTCGGTCTTGTGGAACTCCCCCTGGCGGGCCGCGCGATCGTAGAAGAGCAGGTCGGTGTGGCCGTCCCCGCCGAACTGGCCGGGCACGATCAGGTCCCAGGAGCCACGCCAGTTCGCATGCGATTGCAGCAGCCGCATCCCGCCGGCGCCGTCGGTGGCGTAGAACTCGCCATACCCGGCGTTGCGATCGTAGAACAGCAGGTCGGTATGACCGTCACCGCCGAAATCGCCAGGGATGATGCTGTGCCATGTCGTGCGGAAATTGGTGTAGGTCCGCAGCTGGTGGATGGCACCGGCATCGGTCGCATAGAACTGGGCGGTGCCGGTCTCGCGATCGTAGAACAGGAGATCGGTGCGTCCGCTGCCCCCGAACTGGCCCGGGACGATGATGTCCCACGTGGTTCGCCAGCCGGGCTGCGTCCGCAGGAGCCTGATGCCCCCGCTGCCGTCGGTCGTGTAGAACTCGCCGTAGCCGGCGCGGCGGTCGTAGAACAGCAGGTCGGTACGGCCGTCTCCTCCGAAGTCGCCCGGGACGATGATGTCCCAGCTGGACCTCCAGTTGCTGTGCCCGCGCAATTGCGTGATGCCGCCGGATCCGTTGGTGGTGTAGAACTCCGCGTTGTAGAGTCCGATGGTCGTCCTGATCCACTCGAGGTGGGCGAACACGTCGACCGCCGCGAACTCGATGTTCGGGGTCTTGCAATCGCCAACCTGGGATTGCGCCGCGATCCCGGCAGCGACCGGCGCGCCGTTGCTGACGATGATGACACCGGAGCCGCTGTCGCCAGGGCACAACGATGCGGTGGGGGAGCGGCCGATGAACGTCGTCCCCCCAACCAGGATGACCGGTCCGCGCCAGACGGCCACGGCGCCGTCCGGAAGCGGTGCGGTGTGGCTGATGCTGGCGACGACGGCCTGCTGGCCGACGACGGCCGCGGCAGTCGGAAGCGCGGCGGGCTGCAGGAACGGATCCGGTTGGAACGGCGCCGACAGGCGGACCAGGGCGATGTCGTGGTCGGCGCTGCCGCCCCTGTACCGGGATGCACCTTGACCGATCCGCCGGCCGTCGTCTGCGAGCCGCTGGTCACCGCTCCGGACGCCGGGTTCGTCCGGTGGTACGACAGGCGCACACCGCCGAAGCTCGTTTCGACGTTGTGCGCCGCGGTGAGCACCCAGAGCGGGGCGATGAGCACGCCCTTGCCGGTGAGCGTCCCCGACACGTCGATCACCCAGGGAAAGAGGTGATCGCGCTCAATCGTCCCGCCTACGACCTCGGCGCGCTGTTCCAGATGCTGTGTCACGGTCCATCTCCGAAGTTCTGTCGCGTCCCGGCGAGGGCCAGGGTGAATTTTCACCCTGGTCGCGGGCCGCGGCGGTTGGCTGAAAGCGGCGCGATCTCGCGACCCGCGGCGGTGGCTGGCGGTCAGTCCCGGCGCCCGGCACCATGCACGTGCCTGCGGGGCTCCGCATCGTGGCGCGCGCGGACGCCGTAATGGTGTCGTGGCTGGCGTCCGCCATACTCGCGGTGAAACGACGCCTCGCCCTATAGATCGTGAACGGCCCGGGAAAGACGACAGGCGGGACGAACATCCAATCGCGAACGCCCTTACACTCTTGCCAGGTGTGCTAACACTCGAGATGAAAGGATTTGTGCCATGCGCGTGTTCATTGGTAGTGCGTCGGCGGCGGTTCTCGCGTTCACGCTGTCGGCCGGCCCTGCGGCCCAGGGACCCCCGCCAGCCGCGCCGCAGGGCGGGCAGGCGACGCCGCCTCAAGGCGGCATGCCGCCGCAGGGCGGTGCGCGCGGCGGGGGCGGCCGGCAGGCGGCCGGCGGCCCCGATCCGGCTCGGGTCATCCCGGGCGGGGGAGTGCTGGTCCCGGGCTGGACCGGCAAGGTCGATGCGGCCGAAGCCGCCAACGGTCAGGTGCTGAACAACTCCAAGCTGTCGCAGGATGGGGCGGCGCTGCACGTCGAGACGGGACCGGCGACGACCTACTGGAATCCGGCGAATCGCGGGACCGGCACCTACACGGTCAAGGCCACGTTCACCGAGGCCAAGTACATGAACGCGAACAGCCATCCGCACCCCTACGGCATCATGGTCGCGGGCAACGACCTCGGCACGCCGCAACAGAGCTACCTCTATTGCTCGGCCTACGGCAACGGCAACTTCATCGTCCGGGGCTTCGGCCCGTCCGAGAACGCCACGACGGACACGGTGTTCAGCCTGACCGGGCGCGGCGCCGCGAACGATGCGGTGCACAAGGCGGCCGGCCCAGGCCAGCCCGTGACGCAGGACATCGCGGTGACGGTCAAGCCCGATAGTGTCGAGTGCGCCATCAACGGCACGGTGGTGGGGACGTATCCCAAGGCCGACCTGGTCGCGCCTGGCAAGCTGAAGTCCACGGATGGCGTCTACGGCATCCGGTTCTCGCACAACACCGACGCCACGGTGACGGGCCTCACGCTCGTCAAGTAGAGCGCGCAGCAACGGCGGCGCCTCGCAGCGCTGGGCGCCGCCGCCGGCGCCGGTCAATAGTGAATCACTCGTGGGCTGCGGCGGCGGGCAGCGCACGTCTCGGCGATAGCGATAGGAGCAGGGAAAAGGAGAGTCGTAGATGGAACGACGAGATTTTCTGAAGACCGGCGCGGCGGCGGCGGCGGTCGCGGCGGCCAAGCCGCTCTTCGCGTGGCAGGGCGCGAACGACCGCGTGCGGATGGGCGTCATCGGCATGGGCGGGCGTGCGGCGCGGGTGTTCGACTCGCTGACGCGGCACCAGGACTGCCAGTTCACGGTCGGGTGTGAGGTGAGTCAGGCCAAGCTCCAGGGCTTCCAGTCGGCCAACCGGCCACTCGCGCAGATTCCCATCGTCGCCGACTACCGGCGCGTGCTCGATCGCAACGATATCGACGCGGTGCTGATCGGCACGCCGGATTTCTCACACGCCAAGATCACCGCCGACGCACTCGCCGCGGGCAAGCACGTGTACGTCGAGAAGCCGATCTCGAACAGCATCCCCAGGGTCAACATGATGCTGGACGCGTACAACAAGTATTCGAACCTGGTGGTCCAGGTCGGGACCCAGCAGCGCAGCTGGGATCACTTCCAGGAAGCGAAGCGGGTCCTGCAGGAGAAGCTCGATCCGATCACGCACGTGCTCATCCAGCAGCCAGGGGCGTACTCGGCGAACAAGCAGGATCCGGTGCCGGTGCCCGCCGGTCTCGATTGGGATCTGTGGCAGGTCGACGCGCCGAAGAAGCCGTTCAAGCAGGGCTACCTCGGATTCCGCGGCTGGTGGGAGTACGGGAGCGGCCTCATCGGCGACTGGGGCGCGCATCATGTCGACGTCGCCAACTGGTTCACGGACGCCGACGCCAAGGCGCCCGTGAAGACGTCGGCGGTCGGTTTCTATTCCAACCCGAACATCGATCCGGAGTGCGTCTACAACCAGTTCTCGATCGCCTGGCAGTTCGACACGCACATCGTGACGTTTGCCAACAGCGTTTATCCGCGTCCCAACTTCGCCGATCCCAAGACGCCCGACATCGAGGGCTGGGGCGTGTTCTTCTTCGCCGGCAATGGCACGCTGCAGGTCAATCGCATGGGATGGGCCCTCCGGCCGCCGGTTGCCACGACGCGAAACAGGGTCGGGCCCGAAGCGCCTCCCGGCGCCGGGAACGTACAGCTGGGGACCGCGAACGCGGCGCCCGCGGCAGGAGCGGGGGCGGGCGGCGCCGGGCACGGGCCGCGGCGGGCGCGGGGGCGCCGGCGGCCCTGGCGGCGGCCGGGGCGGCGGCGGTGGCAAGCCGACGGTCGACCTGAACGTCTACATCAACCCGCGGGGCGCGGTCGAAGAGGACTACCCGCTGCACGTGCACACCCGCAATTTCCTCGACTGCCTCAAGGCGAAGAACCGCAAGACCGCCGCGCCGATGGAGGTCGGCTACAACTCGGCCCTGCCGTGCCTGCTGGCGCTCGAAGCCATGCAGCAGAACCGCGTCCTGGGGTGGGACGCCGCGGCACGCACGTCAAAGGCGTTGTAGTCCCACGCTCATGATGAAGCGGGTCGTGCGGCGAGTACGCTCGCGGCACGACCCGCTTCAGAACCGGTGGCCCCGCGTTTCTGGAGTCGGGCCGCTTGCCGGACGGGCCCACGGAATTTCGGAGTCGCCTCAGCGGGCGCGCCGCGCGGCCTGCGCTGAACCCGGGCGAAAGCGCATTGCGGCTGGTCTGGCACCCGTGGCACGCAAGCTGCGAGGCGCTGATCCGTCGCCGTGCTATCGCTGTGTCGCCGAACCGGAGGGTGGTGCGAGATGTCCAGGATTCACGAGTTCAACCGGCTCACCTCACTCGCCTGACTGTGCGCCGTCTTAGTGTCGTCGCGGAGCGCGTCGCCTGGACGTTCGGTTCGGTGTGCCTGCTGACGTACGGCGTCATGCACGTCGACGGCGCCGTGGGCGCTCGGCAGGAGCTCGCGCGTGTTGCGCAGGTCCAGTCGGCGACGGTTGCCTCGCCCCGGCCGCCGGACATGAGCCTCTGGGGTTCGGAGCGTATCACCGCGTGGCGCCGCGCCTCGCTCGAACCCGCGCCGCCTCCCCTCGCCGTCCTGCGCATCCCGAAGATCCACCTCGAGGTTCCGGTCCTGCCCGGCACCGACGACTTCACTCTAAACCGCGCGGTCGGCCACATCGAAGACACGGCACTGCCGGGCGCGGACGGCAACTCCGGAATCGCCGGGCATCGCGACGGCTTTTTCAGAGGCTTGAAAGATGTCGTCCGGGGTGACGACATCGAGCTGGAAACCCTGCGAGGAAAGGAGATGTACCGCATCGACGCGATCTGGGTGGTGTCACCCGAAGACGTTGCGGTCCTCGACCCGACGCCCACCCGCTCGCTGACGCTGGTGACGTGTTACCCGTTCTACCACATCGGCCCAGCACCGCAACGCTACATCGTCCGAGCCGGACGGGTGGAGCGGAAATAGCGGGGGCTTTATCACCCGTGCGGCGGGGCGGGCGCCTGAAGTTCCCCGATCGCCGGCGATGTGAGTTCCGGCAGCACAGGAGGCACAGTGTTCTCTAAACTCTCGGCCGAGTTCCTCGGTACGTTCTGGCTCGTTCTTGGCGGTTGCGGCAGCGCGGTCCTGGCGGCCGCCTTTCCCAGCCTGGGCATCGGGTTCGCGGGGGTGTCGCTGGCCTTCGGCCTGACGGTGCTGAGCGGGGCCTACGCGCTCGGCCCGGTCTCGGGCGGCCATTTCAATCCGGCAGTGTCCGTCGGTCTCTGGGCCGGCGGTCGGTTTCCGGCGTCGCTGCTGTTGCCGTACGCCGTGGCCCAGGTGCTCGGTGGCATCGTCGGGGCCGGCGTCCTGTACCTGATCGCCAGCGGCCGCGCCGATTTCAGCCTGGCGGCCGGGTTCGCCTCGAACGGGTATGGCGCGCACTCGCCTGGTGAATATTCGCTGGTGGCCGGACTGGTGTGCGAGATCGTGATGACGTTCATGTTCCTCGTGGTGATTCTCGGGACGACTCACGAACGAGCCCCGGTTGGATTCGCCGGGCTCGCGATCGGTCTTGCCCTGACACTCATTCATCTCATCTCGATCCCGGTGACGAACACCTCCGTGAATCCGGCGCGCAGCACGGCGACCGCGGTGTTCGTCGGCGGCTGGGCGGTACAGCAGTTGTGGCTGTTCTGGCTGGCCCCGGTGGTCGGTGCGGCGCTGGCCGGCTTTACGCATCGGGCGCTGCTCGAAGGACAGGTCGCCGAACCAGCGATCACCGGCCGCGGGCCGGTCGCCGAACCGGCGATTGCCGGCCGCAGCCGCGCCTGAACGGCGGCCTCCTGCGCGACCACGACCCGCCTTCGCACGGCAGCGAGCCAACGCTGCCGTGCGACACCATCACCGCACCAACTGACCAGGCTCGAGGACCGCACCGCTGCAGCCCGCCAGCGGCGCCCGGCCTGACATCGGTCAGTGACAAGTTAAGTCCATTGGCCGCCCGGGCGCATCGCGCGTCCCGGCGCGACGCGGGCATTACGCCAGGTACTGCCCGGCGAACGCGCTCGATTCAGCCGCAACGCAACGCGCGGCGGCGTCAGGTGGCGCCGCCGCCGCATTTTCTCTGAAGAGGGTAGTGGCGAAATCGCCGCACTCAGGAGCGGCGCGATGCCGTCCTGAGTGCGAAACTGGAAGGTCGGGCGACCCTCGTTACGAAAGGTGTGGATGCAGGTTGGAGGTCGCGCTGCCTGTGTAGCGCCTCACACCTGCTGTCGGAGACGGAACGAGCGGAGCATCAGACCGGCTGCGAGGAAGAGCAACCCGGCCAACCCAATCGCCGGAATCTGACTGGCGGTCTTGGGCAGCTTCTTAGGCTCGGCAGGTGCTGGCGCTGCCGGTGACGGCGTGGCCGCGGGTGCCGCCGAGGGCTGCGCCGCGGGGCGCGGCTCGGCCATCTGCGCGGGCGCCGGCTGACGTGCACCGCTCGTAGAAGGAGGCGTCGGCGGGACGACCGGCACCAGCTTGGCCGACGCGACGTCGAGCTCACGCAGGTTGTCCGGATCCTTGCTGCTTTCGCTCTCCAGCCGGCCCTTGATCTCGACCCACTTGCCAAGCATCGAGTCCTTCATCGAGGCTTTCTCGGGGTTGTCGAGCATCAGCGCATCCGCAGTATTTTCTGCGGTGCACGAGGCCTCCGGTACGCTCGCGACGGGGCCCTTCTTCGGGCGCGCCAACACGTACTTTCCAGCCTTTCCGCCCTTAATCGTCTCGCCACGAACCAAACATCCCACCGCGGTTACCTGCCCGCCCTGATTCTGCGGCAGCAGGTTCCCGTCGCGACGCTGCGCGTACGCCGGGTCGACCGACACCAGCGTGAACGCAGCGACGACGACCGTTGCACCATACATTGTGTGAAAAGCCATCCCTAGACCTCCTACTGCCGCGGACAGCAACAACCGATCCGCTCGTCACTGGCCGCAATCACTCCGTCCGTGGCGCGGCGCCAGACGATCGGGCCGCCTCGCTTGCGTCAATCGCGCCGAGATACACGTCGATTCTCAGCGGCGCGGGCGTTATCTCCGGACGGACGCCCCGACGCCGTTCGGGGCCACTCGCGCACGGTATTCCGTGGTGCCCACGGTATTCGGTATGCGGGAACAGGCAGTGACAGCTCGGGCGGCGGCGGGGTGGTGGCGGAAGTGAGGTCAGCCCGCCGCAAGCCGCGGCGGGGTGCTGTGAGGGCGTCGACTGGCAAGTGCCGGCCCGATTACGGGGCGCAGCGCCTCTCGGTAATCTGCCGCACTTTGTCTTCGAAGGCCGCGACCCACCCGTCCGCCCCCGTATACGACTTTCCAGTGGCGGGATTGCGCCAGACACTGTCTTCGGCGAGCTTGTCCACGCGGGCGGACATCATGAGCGCGCGCACGTGCGCGTCGGTCAGGAGGCGCAGCCGCCCCTCCAGGAACGCCCGCCCCCCCTCCCCGATGCGAGGGTCGCCCCGGCCGCCGTCGCCTGCGGCCATTGAAACCGTGAGATTACCCCGGCACTCCGCCGGCTCGCCCGAGGAGGACTCCTTGGCCGGCTTGAAGATCGGGCGATTGGTCCAGGCCTTCAGGTTCATCTTCGACGTCGCCTTGCTCATCCGCCCGGCGCCGCCGAACGTCGAACCGGTATCTTGCACGACAATCAGCGGCTCACTGCAGGCCGGGCTGTCAGGGCGCTCGAAGAACACCCCTTCTCCGGTGCTTCCCTCCAATGGATGCGTCTCACCGGCGCGGAGGTCGAGCGCGCTGCGGCACTCGAGCCGCTGCTGCTCCGGCTTCCGATCGCCATGCTGGATGAACACGGCGAGCAGCGTGAGCGCGTCGAAATGCGTGCGCTGCCGCGTGCGCAGCGGGCCTTCCGGCAGGTTCGCGATCGCCTCGTCGACCTCGCCCCATCGCCACCCCTGGTCCGCGTCGTTGCCCTCGACCATGACCAGGCGGGTCATCTCCGGCTGGAACGTGGCGAGATAGGTGCGTTTGGCGGGCGTGCCCTCGCCGGACATCGGGTTGTTCGGGCAGTCGAGACAGTCGACCGTGATCGGATAGATCGGATCAGAAACGAATCCGAGCGCCCACATCAGTTTCGCGGCAGCGACGGCGGAAAAGATTTCCCGGTTGCCGTCTTTCGTACCGTCGCTGAATTTCACGCGAATTGTGGTACCGTCCGCGGTCACGCACGAGAACTTGGGCGTGTTGCCGCCGAGCGCCTTCCCGGCTTTCGCGAAATGGCACGGGAGCGGCTCGCCGCGGATCGCCGCCGAGAGCGATTCGGACGGACGCTTGAGCGGCCGCCCCGCTCGCAGCATTTCGGGAGTGATGTCTCCGGGATCGGACCAAATCACGGCGGTCGCCAGATAGTGCAGCCGCTGTTGGGGGCCCGCGACGTGCACGAACGCAATGTGGCTGTCGCTCTGGGCAGCCACATGGACGGCGAGTACCAGGCCAGCAACCGCGATTCCCGCAGCTGGCGTCAGAAATTTTGCGGACATGGTCGACCAACCCTTGGATTGTCGTCGTCATCCGGCGCGGTCCGGAATCAGAGCGGCTCTGAATGACGGGCTCGACGACCGGCGAGCAAGCTCCGTTCCGTTGGCGACGAGGAACAGAACCTGCGAGTTTTTGCGTCCACGGCGCCTCCCGGCGGGGGCCTCAGGCCGAGCGCACGGGGTTTCGGAGTGACTCCGCTGGACCGGAGTATGCGACCTGGAGGGAGAGTGAAAAGAGCCGTCATTCCTGTGGCCCCGGCCCTGGCACGCGACGTGCGCTGGGGGCCGGGCGGTCGCGGCACAGGGGTGGTGTCGCTCCCTCCGAACGACCGGTGCAGGTCTGTCGCGAGTGCAACCTGTATCAGGTGGGAACGCGTGTACATCCCGACACCCCTTCACCGGAGGCCATCAAGTCCGTGTCGCGCTGGCGTTCGGGTCGAAAGATCTGCTGGCGCCGACGCACACCCAGGCAGGCCGCTGAGAAAGGGCGGCCTGATGTGAAATGGCAAATGGCAGATGTGAAAACACTGGGGTTTGCCATCTTCCATCTGACATCCGCCATGCAGGATGCGTTTTTCAGCCGTCCTGCTGGGTGGTTGGTCCGCCGGACGTCGCGGCGAGGGAAGCCGGACCCGTCAGTCGTTCAAACAGCGCGTCGCGAGGAGCATTGACATGAAGATGACCTACATCGCCGGCCTTGTGGTGGGTGCCGCCCTCCTCTTGGCGGCACACCCCTCGCCTGCCCAGGACAAGGGGAAGACCGCGGCCGCCGAGCTCGCCAGTGAGGCACAGGCAGCGTTGCAGCAGCTGTACGCCAGCGCGCCGATGGCCAAGGCGATCGGACCCAAGGCACTGGCGATCCTGGTGTTCCCGGAGGTGACCAAAGCCGGCCTCGGGATTGGCGGGCAATATGGAGAAGGCACGCTGCTGAAGAAGGGGACGGCGGCCGGGTACTACAAGACGACCGGCGCGTCGATGGGCCTGCAGGCCGGGGCCCAGAAGTACGGCTACGCGATGTTCTTCATGAACGCCAAGGCCCTCGACGAGTTCGTCAACGCGAGCGGCTTCGAGGTCGGCGTCGGACCGAGTATCGTCCTGGTCGACGAGGGGATGGCGAAGAACACCACCACCTCGACCCTCAAGGACGACGTGTATGCCTTCGTTTTCGGGCAGAAGGGCCTGATGGCGGGGCTCGGGATTCAAGGTAACAAGATCAGCAGCATCACACCCAAGTAGTTCAATCAAGGAGGACGTATGAAGAGAGTGATCGCAGGACTTATCGCAGCGGCGGTTCTGGGCCCGATGGCGGGCATGGCCATGGCGCAGTCCAAAACGGTGAGCTCGGAGGTGAAGACCGAGACCGGCACCATCGCGGCCATCGAAGCGCAGACCCGCTCCGTCACCATCCAGAAAGCGGATGGTACGTACGTGACGGTGGTCGCCGGCCCTGACATCAGCCGGTTCGGCGAGCTCAAAGTCGGGCAGAAGGTCAACGCTCGTTACTATGAGAACGTCGTCGTCAGGGTGAAGGCGCCGGGCGAGCCCGACACCAATACCATGACGAAGGGCACGACCGGGTCCGAACAGGCGATGCCCGGCGGCACCAAGGCCCGGCAGCGGACGATCACCGCCACGATCACCGCGATCGACCCCGCCACTCCGTCGATCACCTTCACCGGCCCACAAGGCTGGAAGTACAGCTCCAAGGTGCAGGACACCGAGGCGCTGTCCAAGGTGAAGGTCGGCGACAAAGTCGACATCGTCTGGACCGAAGCGATGCTCGTCTCGCTCGAACCAGGCAAGTAACCGGACGGGGTATGCCGGGGGCGATCCGCGATGTGATCCCCCCGGAAGTCTTTTTAGACGCCAGCCAACATTCGACGCTGCACGCGCACCCGCAAGTTTCCCGACTGCTTCAAAGCCAAGACCCCGCAATCACGGCGCTGTGCGATCCACGCAACGTATCCACGCGGGACGCCGACGTTCGGGATCCAGCAGGTAGACTGGTGGCGTGAACCTCGAACTCAGCGCCGTGCTGGGCCTGGTGTTCGGTATGCTGGGCGGGGCGTGCGCCTTCGTCATTTCGTACGGCGAGTACAAGCGGAACTGGTCGTTTCGCGGCAACGCCTCGATGATGGCGCTCCGCTCGGCGTCGGTCACGTTCGCGTTCTTCTTCGTGGCAGCGCTGGCGGTCGGGCTCCTTCTGCGATTGCTGACATGACGGCGCGCCCTGCGGCCGCCATCGAACATGGGTGCTCGAGCCGCACCATCATCGGTCGACGAGGACGGAAGGACTCCCGTGAGCCGGGTGAGGTAATGCGACGACGCATTGCTAGCGTTCTTCCGCCGCGGACGTCTCACTCAGATCGACGGCCGGACGTGTGGCGCTCTGTCCCACAGTTTGGTCGACGCTGCCGCTCCCGACCCTGCCGTCGTCGGACAACGCCCCCGAACTCTCCCACCATTGCCGCGCATCGACATCGGTCCAGGGCTCGACATCGACCGTGGCGAGGAGTCTGTCGAGTGCTGCCGCACTTTGTGGTCGGTCCTCAGGCTTCTTGGCCAGACAGGTCAGGATCAGGTGCTCGAGATCCGCTGGGACGGTCACCTGTCCGAGCTGTGACGGCGGCGTGGGAAGCGTCTGGAGATGCTGCGCAAACACCTGCATGACGGTGGCGCCTTCGAACACCTGCCGTCCGGTCAGCAGGTAGTACGCCACGCACCCGAGCGAATACAGATCCGCCCGCCCGTCGACAACCGGGGTCAGCGCGGTTTCCGGCGCCATGTAGCCAGGCGTGCCGATCACCGACCCGACGTGGGTCGCGCTCGAATGTTCCAGGCCGGCATCGGCCATCGGCTTGACGAGGCCGAAGTCGAGCACTTTCACGAAGTCGTAGACGAGTCCGAGCCTGCCGATGTGGATGTTGGCGGGCTTGATGTCCCGGTGCACCAGGCCGCGCACGTGCGCCTCCTCGAGCGACGCACACACCTGGCGCAGGATGTGAACCACACGGCTCGCCGGCATCGGGCCATATTTCCGGATCAACGCGTCGAGGTTCAGACCCTCCAGCAGTTCCATCACGAAGTACAGCGTCTCGTCCTCGGTGACGCCGAAGTCGTACAACTCCACCGTGTGGGGTGATCGCAGGCTGGCCGCGGCCTCCGCTTCGCGGCGGAAGCGTGAGACGGCCAGCCGCGCGGTTGCGGAACCGGTCGCGTCGATCATCTCCGGGCGGATCAACTTGATTGCCGCCGGCCGCGCCAGCAGCCGGTGCGTCGCGTAGTAGACCTCCCCCATGCCGCCGCGGCCGAGGAGCTCGCCGAGCTGGTAGCTGCCCATCTCCCGCGCCTTCGCGACCTGCTGCCCCAGCCCTGTGACGATGTGGGAGATGACAACGGCGACGCCGAGAAGCAGGTAATCGGGATAGTGCATGAGGAGCGCATCGGTTGCGGAGTCGAAGTGCCAGAGTCCGCGCGCCCGCGCCAACAACATCGCAATCGGGCTCATGGAAACCGCCACAAACCCGGCGAGCAGGGTCTTTACGGGCGTGCTCGGGACAATCGCGGCAAACATCAGCACGACGGCCCCAATCCAGGAGATGATCGGCGCCGTGCTGTTGTGTTCCGGCATCAGGGCCCAGTGAAACGTCAGCCCCAGCGCCAAAGCGGTGAACACCATATAGGCGAGGCCGAGATCGAGCACCGTTCTCGGATCACGGTCGGTTCTCCGCGTGTCGGCAAACAGCACTAACGAGACGAGCACCGAGGCGCCGGCGATCGCGTCGGCCGGTCCGGGCCGGAGCCAATGGTCGCCAGCCGTGGTGGTACGCAGCGCGAGATGGCCCAGCAATGTGGCGAACGTCCACAACCCGGCGCTCACCAGGGACATGATGCCCAGCCGCCGTGAAGCATCTCTGAGCAGATCGGCCGGCAGCGCTCGCCGCCCGCGTCCCGCCGACGTCGTCCCGGGCGTGGTCGAGCGAACGGGGCCAATCAGATGCCGGTCTGCCATAGGTTCGTTGCCGGTGCGCGGCGATCGTGCGCCGAGTGCAGTCTCGCGATTGAATCGGCGACCGCGGCGCGCCGACGTCACGTCACGAAGGAGCGAGCCGGCGAGCGCGCCCAGCACTCCAGGAGACCATAGCAGATCGCTGCCGGCTCCATCCTCGGCAGGCATCTGGTTGTGGGGAGGACCGTTTTTCGAGTGGATCGGCTTAGGTTTCGGCGCCGTAGGAGATCTGCATCCGCCGGACGGCAACGGCCGCGATCCACAGGACGAACGCGGTCAGGACCAGGAGCCCGAATATGGCCGCAGGAGCGGACGCGGGCGCGGCCGGTGCCGCCAGCACCCGGATCAGGGCCGGCGCGTCATCGGGCATCGGCGCCGGGACGGGACAGAGGGACTGCACGTAGTACAACACGCTCATCTTCTGCAGCGCGTGCGGGAGGATCCCGTTCACGGCCTCCCAGGCGAGCAGGACCGCCGCCGGGACGATCGGGTTACGAACGTAGAGGCCAACCGCGAGAAAGACGCTGCCGTAGCCCACGCATCCGAGCGTCGCCGCCGCGACATACCAGAACAGCTGGTGCATGCCACCCGCCGCCCAGAAGGCCTGGACTTCGACCGGGTCGTGCGGCCAGAGCATCGCCGCCAGCGCGAGCAGCGTGCCGCCGCCGAAGATGGCGCCCGAGGCGATCAGCCCGGCGGCGTACTTGCCCGCGAGCAACACCTCGCGCCGCGCCGGCGCGAGTAACCAGAAGTGCAGGGTCCGATTGCTCATCTCGGCGCGGAACAGATTCATGAAGATGCCGAGACAGCCGAAGAAGATCGCCAGCCGCGCGTAGAAGTACTGGAAGATACCCGCGAAGATCGCCCGATCCTCCTCGAAGTTGAGCACGTTCTGAGCGTTCGGCGGCTGCAGCTTCCCGTCGACGAACCGCAGCAGCGCCTCGCGCCGGCCGTCGAAATACACCATGTCGCGGTACTCGGTGCGCTGGTCGATGAACCCCGCGCCGCTGGACGAGGCGACGGTGGAGAAGCTCTTGCCGTCGCCGCTCAGTTGAATGTTGAAGTCGCGAGTATCAGAGTCGTCACTTTCCCCACCCGCGCTGGCGTGTTTGACGACGAACCGCGTCACTGGACGGGCCGCCCCGAGATCGACTTGCAGGAACATGGGCCATTCGTCGCCGCACCAGCGATCGGACTCGCCGCCGGCAACGCTGCCGTTCACCGCCTTTTCGGGGCCTTGATCCGGACTGCACGAATGCCCCGAAGTGACCGGGCGGTTGAGCGCGAGGTTGACGCTGCCGTCCGGTCCGTAGACCTCGAACTCGTAAATCCGCGCCACCGGCTCGCCGCTGTAGGTCGGACGATTGACGTTGAGGCGGATGAAACGGGCGTCGACGGCCGGTTCGATGACGTGCGTGGTGGCCCCGGCGGTGGCGGTGCGCTGGCGGACGCGCCGGCTGCGCGTGTAGGGATCGTCCTGGGCCGGCGGTCCCAGCCGCTTCTTGACCTCGTCCGGCGTCTCACCCTCGCGAACGCTGGCCATCAAGGCGGGGCTGATCACCCCGTGACGAGCCAGCCGCTGCGTGCGGAACTTCGCGTCGAGACCGTGCCCGAAGAAGATCACCGCCGGCAGGAGCGCCAGCACGTAGACCCACAGCGAGCGCCTGGCGAAAAAGGCCCGTCGCAACTCGATCCGCGCGATGGTCCACGCCTGCCTGGCACGACCTCCGCGGGGCGGCCGGATCACGACTCACCTCCGATCAGGTACTCGTACAGCGCGTCGACGTTCTCGTCGGCCGGGACGACGCTTTCGATGCGGTGTCCGTCCAGCGGCAATCCGGCCCAGCGCCCGGGCGAACTGCTGCCGGTCGCGCGTCATCACCAGCATCCCGAGCCGGTCCTCGTGCAGCTTGATCTCCGTGATGTGCTCCTCGCGAAAGAGCTCTGCGGCGACACCCGACGCGTTCCGATCGCGGCACCGGACCACGTACTGGCTGGGATGCTCCTCGATCTCGTCTCGCACGTCGCGGATCTTCCCCTCGGCAACGATCATCCCGTTGGCAATCAGCACGACCTGATCGCTGATCAGGTCGACCTCCTGCAGCACGTGGCTCGAGAGGATGACGTGCTTGCCTTGATCGGCGAGCGCCCGGAAGATGGCGATCGTCTCGGCACGCACCAGCGGGTCGAGGCCATTCAGCGGCTCGTCGAGCACCAGCACGTCGGGATCGTGGGCAATCGCCTGCGCCAGCCGCACCCGCTGCCGCATGCCCTTGGAATATCCGGCGACCTTCCGGGTCGCCGCTTCCGTCAGACTCACGCGCTCGAGCGCGTTCCACGCGCGTTCTTCGGCTTCGGCCCTCCCGTATCCAAACAGCAGCAGCCCGGTCGTCACGAACGTGAAGCCGGTGGCCCAGCGCGGCGCCGTGTCGTACTGGGTGGCATAGCCCGTCACCCGCATCAGCGCTTCGGGATCGTGCGGCGAGATCCCGCGCATGAGGATGCGGCCGTGATCTGGGAAGATCAGGCCGGTCATCAGGTTCATCAGCGTGGTCTTCCCGGCGCCGTTCGGCCCCACCAGGCTGGTGATGCCCGGCGGAATGTTCAGGGTCACACGGTTGACGCCGAGCACTTCGCCGTAGAACTTCGAGACCTCGTCGAAGACGACCGCCGGCGGCGTTGGCGCGTTCGCAGCTGCCCCGCCTTCGCCGTAGCCTTCGGGAGAGCTGTGGCCGGTCATCGGACCACCTCCACCGGCCGCAGCTTGCGCTCGATCACCATCACGAGCAGGAGGATGAACGCCGCCAGCGCGGCCAGTGAAGCCCCCGCGCCAGGACCGTCGAGCGGATCGACGCCCAGCAGCGCGGCCCACACGCGATTGACCGCCCACGCGGGATCGAGGACGTGTCCCCACGTTACGCGGAAGACCTGATTGATCATCTCGGACACGCCGGTGAGGATAAAGAAGAAGGCGAGGCTGACCGCCCCCGCGACGACCCGCCATTTCACGTACGCGGAGCTGGCCATTGCCACAAGGCTCAGCACCAGCAGCCACAGCAGGAACCCGCCGACGATGCCGGCGCCGAGGGCCCAGTTCGCCAGGAGCCACCACCCGCCGGCGAGGCCGCCTTGCAGCCCGAACAGCAGCAGGCCGGGGATCCACGTCACGACCGACAACATGCCGACGAGCACGCTCAGTCTCGCCAGGGCGTAGCTCCACCGAGTGAGGGGGCGGCTGAAATACAGGGGCAGCGCGTTGTTGGCCAGGTCCGGCGCGAGCAGGCCGGGTCCGGCCAGCGCCGCGAGAAAGACGGCGCAGGCGCCCTGGACGTACATGAAGATGGCGAAGAACCGGCCGTCGACCTGGATGAACGCCTTGAACTCCGGTTCGAAACCTTGCAGCAGCTCGGCGTGATTCGTGAGGTAGACGAAGCCGGCGCATAGCAGGGGCCACAGAAATGCGGCCATCGTGAGCAGCAGCACCAGCCGCTGCTCGTAGAGGCGGCGCCACGCATACCGGGGCAGGACCATGAACCTCGTCCAGCGTCCTGTAAGAGGTCCGGTGTACCGCTGATAGCCCCGCTTGTAGACCGCCATCTGGTGACTAGATCCCTGACGGCGCCGCGTCCGCCTTCACGCGCACCTGGTCGGGGGCGCCTTCGCCGGGCGTGCTCGACAGATGGCCCATCGCTTTCAGGAAGATTTCCTCCAGCGTGTCGCGCCGGTGGGTCAACTTCCTCACCAGCAGATCCTGTTGCGCCGCGAGCGCCCAGATGGCCTCCACCTCGACGCCTGCCGGCAGCACGATCCGCCAACGCCCCGCCCCTTCGGACACGCCCTCCGCACCGATATCCGGCAGCGTCGCCCGCAGGTTGCGATCGTCACCGGTGACCTCGAGCTCGACGAAGCTCCGGTTGGATCGCCGCTCTTCTTCGAGGTTGCAGTGGTGCACGATCGCGCCGTCCTTCAGGATGACCGCCTCGTCGCAGACCTGCTCGATGTCGCGGAGCAGGTGCGAGCAGACCAGCACGTGCATGCCCTGCTCCTTCTTCATGTCGACAATGAGCTTGAGCATCCGCCGCCGGGCGGCCGGATCGAGGCCGTTGGTGGGTTCGTCCAGCACGACCAGCTCCGGCCCGTGCACGATCGCCTGGGCGAGCTTGGCCATCTGCTTCATGCCGTACGAGTAGGTGCGCAGCTCCCGGTAGCGCGCTTCCCCGAGCCCCACGTGAAACAGCACCTCGTGGGCCTGCTCCAGCGCCGCCTTCGGCGGAAGGCCTGACAGCTCGGCCATCTGCCGCACGAACGTCACCGCCGTCATGTCTCCGACGAACGAGTCGTTCTCCGGCATGTATCCGATCTTCGAGCGGATCTCGCCCATGTTGCGGCGGCAGTCCACACCGAGGATGCGGGCGCGTCCGGCGCTCGCCTTGAGGAACCCGAGCAGCGTCAGGATGAGCGTGGACTTGCCCGCCCCGTTGGGTCCCAGGAGCCCGACCGCTTTGCCTGTGCCGGACACGCCGAGACGGCAGGTGATCCCGTGAAGGATCTCCCGCCGTCCCAGTTTGACTTTCAGGTTCTCGAGCTCGACGACCGGGATCGTGTGCACGCGTCTCCGATTCTGTGCCTCAATGCCGTGCGACGTCCGACGTTTGTCCCAGTGTCGCCCGGCCAAGGCTGTCGATCAGCATCACGTGCATGATCAACCCTGAGATACGAGTACGGCTCGCGGCGTGGATCTGTTCCGGCGTGCCATCGAAGACCACGAGGATCGGATCCCCGCCGGCCACGATCTCATTCAGTGCGGAGCTCCCGGCCAGCGTTGCCAGCGGTCCCGAGGGTCCCCTTGGCGTTCAGCCAGCCGAACGCCGACGGATGAAGGCCGGCAGAGGACGGCAGCTGGCCGAGGAACGCCGGCGACCAGACGAGCGGCGAGCCGCCGTTCCGCGTCGCGATCGCGCGCTCGGCCACGCCCCGATCGGACGCCGCCACCAGGTAGCCCCGATCGTAGGTCCAGACCACGCTGATCGGCAGGCCACCGGGCTTCAGCACGCTCCACGTCCGTCCGCCCGCGCTCTCCTGACTGAGCACGATGCGCTTGCTCTGCTCCTCGGCCGTCAGCTCGGCGTTGAACGCGTCGACGAGCTTCTGGAGGGAACTGTCGATCACCATCGGGTCGTTGGCCACGGTCGTCATGACCCACGTCGGACCGGCAATTGAGAATCCGGTCAGCGCCAGCGCCGATTCGGTCCCGAGCGCGGCGGTCAGGTTCTGGATAAAGCCCGTACCCAGCTTCTCATCCGCAGTCGCCATGACACGTTGAAAGTCCGGCGCGGACGCGGAGAGCCGGGCACTGAGCTCCTCGAACACCTGCAACGGCTCGCGGGTCGAGACGTAGCCCGCGGCCAGGGCGTCGGCGGGGAGATACTCCGCGGCGCCGCCGGAGCCGCTGTCCGCCAGCCACGAGCCCATGCCCGTCCGCGCCCCGTC
Organism: uncultured Acidobacteriota bacterium; assembly: GCA_963816725.1. Classification (GTDB taxonomy): domain Bacteria; phylum Acidobacteriota; class Vicinamibacteria; order Vicinamibacterales; family 2-12-FULL-66-21; genus CAVSUB01. Next base: position 25,836 of record CAWFMC010000009.1, read on the forward strand.
GAACGCGACCGTGACCTCGTTTTCTTCCGCGCCGGCCGGCGCCCGTTGCTCGACGAACAGGTACTTCATGCCGACCATGCCGGCGAACTCGATCGGTGGGGCGTCGTCTCCGGCGGCCTCCTTGATGACCGGCGGCGCGTCGACAGCGAACAGCCAGCCGACACCGCGCTGGTAGCGCTCCTTGATGGCCGCGGCGAACGGCGTGCCCGCACCCTGACCCAGGTGACCCACGGCCCACGCCAGCGACGCCGGCGAGGATGATACGACTACCAGGTCGTCGGACACCGAATACGATCCGGGCGCTTCGGCCGCCTGAGCGAAGAGTCCCTCCAGGGCACTCGTCAGGGCGGCTCGCTGACCGGCCTTGACCCGGGCCATCACCATCGGCACCGGCTCGGCGAAGCCGGCGCCGATGCTCGCCGAGAACACGATTTCCTCTCCGAGCAGCGGACTGACCGTTTGGACGCGCTCCACCATCTGGCGCAAGGCCTGTCCGGCCTCGGAGCTCCACCACGCGGCGAATGCCGGGTTCTGCGCGGACTGCTCGTCGGCAAGGGCCAGAATGCGGCTGACCGTGAGACCCGGATTCGGCACCGCGCCGTAGACGATCGCGCCGGCCGGCAACGACGAGAGCAGGGCCGGGTCCGTTCGCAACTCCGCGGGATACTTCGCCAGCTCGCGTTCGATCTTCACGAACGACCCGAGCAGCTGCAGGTACGACTCCGCGTCCGGACTCCAGGACACGGCGACCGCCACCGAGCTCGCCAGCGCCGGGTTCGAGGCGGCCTGCTGGCCAGGGCTGAGGAGTACCTCCTTGTGCGGCTGATTCACCGCCACCGAGCCCTCGACCACCGAAACCACGGAGCCGCCCATGCCGGCGGACACCGCGAACACCGTGCCCTTCACCGAGGCAACGGAATCACGGGTCAGCACCCGCAGGTGGCCGCGGCGCTGTTTCGCCGCCTTGACGATGATGTCGCCGCGTTGCAGGTGAATCGCCTGGCCGCTCCAGGCGGCGGTCACGAACAGCTCCGTCCCCTCGTTCACATCCACGATCGATCCGTCGGCAAGCCGCAGGACGGCATGGGCGCCCGGACCGGTGCGCACCGACTCCCGCTCGCCGATCGCCGCGCCTGCGGCGAGGGCGCCTGACGTCAGGCGGTAGAGACCCCGGTCCGCAGAGACGACAGTGGCCCGCGGCCCGCCCGGCGCCATCATGGCGTCGATGGTGTCGCGTCCGAGATACAAGGCCGCAACCAGCACCGCGGCCGCGGCCCCGATGGCGCTCCAGCGCACCCATCGAGTGGAGGACCGCTGCGGCATGGCGACGACGGTGCGATGCCCCTTCAGCTCGGCGATGCGGAGGCGGCAGGCGGGGCAGCGGCTCAGATGATCGTCCACGAGGAGCCGGCGGCCGCCGCCCAGCTGGCCGGCCAGGTAGGCGCGAAAGTCTTCCCGGAACTCCGCACACGTGCCGTCGTCGGCGGTCCGCATCGCCTCCCAGACGCGCGCCCGCGCTGCGTGGAGCGTGCCGGAGTCCACGTCTTCCTGTTTCATCGCCTGGAGTGCTTGCTCCAAATGCTCGTCGGACATCGCCGATCTCCTTCGTAATTTCGCGTGCTCGCCTCCGCTCCCTCGTCGTCCGGAAAGCGGCGGCTCGCCTAGCGGTTCATCTCGATTTGCAGCCGGTGCCGGATGCGATGAAGCCTGACGGCGACGTTGTTCTTTTCGATCTGGAACATCCCCGCGAGCTCCTCGAGCGACAGCCCTTCGACATGCCGCAGTAGGAACAGGCTGGCATCGTCGGCGTCCACGGCGGCCAGCGCGCGCCGCAGCCGTTCCTTCAGGAGCGAGGGCGGCTGAACGGCCGCATGCGGTGCCAGATCGTCGTATTCCGATTCGGCATGGCTCTCGCGGCGGCGCAGCACGTCGACCGCCGCGTTGACGGCGGCGCGGCGGAAATACGCGGCCGGCTGATCGACCCCCAGGATGTCGGCACTCCGGGCCAACAGGCGGAGGAAGACGGTCTGCAGGACGTCCTCGGCGTCAGCGGCACGGCCGGTGACCCGCAGGGCGGCGCGGAACACCGCCTCGGAGTGGCGCTCGTACAGCTCGGCAAATCCCTGGCGCGCGATCGTGGGAGTCACAGGAATCAGGAGCTCTCCGAGTGGTCTGCTGGTTGTGTGCACCTCGTCCGCCTCACTGACCTTGACGCACGGGGCGGGGCACTATTACACGGCAGCGTCAATTTTTTCAGGCCGCCTGCTGTCAGGGGAAGGCGCGGGTCGCGTTGGCCGTGCTGCCCATCGGCCGTGCTGGAGGCGCGTAGTGGCGCGGGGGCGCATTGCCCGGTGACCCGTGAGCTGACAACGGATGGTCGAGGTCGTATAATCCGGCGCACACGCCTCTTGCCGACGGCTTCAGGGTCCGCGCACACCGGATCCTCACGCCACGCGTCCCCTCGGGACGGGTCGAGGCGTCCGACTCGCTTCAGCGCTGTGGTCAACTATGGGCAAGCGGTGGCTCACGTCGGGGTTGTCTGGCCTTCGCGTGATCGGGTTCCTCAGCGGTCCCTGGCTCACCGATCGAGACATCCACGGCGTGATCGGCGAACCAGCTCGCGTCGCGCGCCGGTCGAACGGGCACGAGATCAAGATCGTGACCTGGAACATCGAGCGTGGGGCGGAGTACGAATCCGTGCTCAGCGTGCTGCGCACGCTGGACGCCGACATTCTGCTGCTCCAGGAAGTCGACCGTCACTGTCGCCGCACCGCGTACCGCGACGTCGCCCGCGACCTCGCGGCGGCGCTCGAGATGAATTGGGTGGCAGCGGGTGAGTTTCAGGAGCTCGGGGAGGCCGGCGCCGATCGGGCCGCGCTCACCGGACAGGCCATCCTCAGCAAACTCCCGATCGAAGATGCGGAAGCGCTGCGATTCGCCAGCCAGGACCGCTTGCGTTGGGCGATCAATCCCGTTCAACCTCGGCGCGGCGGCCGGATCGCCCTGCGCGCGCGCACCGCCGGGATTCTGCTCTACAACACCCACATCGAAAGCGGCGAGAACATGCCGCTCAAGCGTCGTCAGATGACGGAGATTGTGTCTGATCAATCCAGGCACGCCGTCGCGGACGCCCCGGTGGTCGTTGCCGGCGACTTCAACGGCGGCCGATCCGTGCTGTGGTCGCTGGTTGGCGCGGCGTTCGCCGATGCCTTGGGCGACACCCGGCCGCGCGGTCCAACGTCACGCGGCCAGGGTGATCCGATCGATTGGATTTTCGTGAAGAACGTTCGCGCGTTCGGTGGTGGCGTCATCGACGCCGCGAACGCCTCGGACCACTCGCCGATCGTCGCCCACCTCGATACGGTCCCCGCGCTGGCCCGAGCGGAGCACTGAACGCCGGCGAGCTGCCGCCACTACCGCTTCCCGCTTCCCGCTGGCGGCTTTCCGCTTTCCGCTGCGAGGGTCCGGCGCCACCGGCTTTATGGTAGAGTTGGCGCCACTCGTCCCAACACAGAAACCAGACCAACTGCTTGACGCGTCCGCCACCGCCTTGAAGCATCGCGCGCACACCGCCAGACAGGTGCGCCGTGCGGTCTCTGGCGGTGTACGGAATCTCCAGGCTGCGGGGCGCGAAATCGCCGCCAATTTCGGCGGATTTGGAAGGATGCCATGATGAAGTCACTTGTCGCGTGCGCTCTCGCATTGATGGTCACGGCGCCGGCGCTGGTCGTCGCCCAGGCGCAGAAGGCCGCCGATTCGGAGGCGGTTGCGGCGGTCACCAAAGTGGAGAACGAGTCCATCAAAGCCGCGCTGGCCAACGATGCGTCGTTCTACTCGAAGGTGCTCGCCAGTGACTACACGGGCGGGACGAGCCGCGGGACGTGGGACACCAAGACCTCCACGCTGGCAGACATGAAGGATGTCAAGAACAACAAGACGACGAGCCAGACGCTCAGCGACTTGAAAGTGCGCGTGCACGGGGATCTGGCTATCGCGACGTACAGCACGACCTACGACGCCTTGATTCAGGGACAGCACTACGCCAGAACCGTCCTGTGCACCGACACGCTCCAGCAGCAGAGCGGTGCCTGGATGTTGATGGCGAACCACTGTTCCCAGGCGGCCAAATAGGCCACCGAGCCGTTACTTGCCAGGGAAGCGGGCAATCGCGCTTTTCCGCTCTCCGGTCGGTCCGGGATTTCGGAGTTGGTCCGGAATTACCTCTGATTCCGTGTGTCGACCGCCCTGGGCACCTCCCGCCAGCACGGTCAACCCGCGCACAGCGCGGCACTTACGTCCGGTGCACCGCTGCCAGCCAGGCTGGCACTGAAGCTGCCTGAGTTCTCGAAATCTGGCGCGCTCGCAGTACGGTCAGTGGGGCTTGCAGATGTTTGCGCCGCCCGGTCGCGCCCTCGACGGAGACACCATGAGACAGAGCAAGATCGCCGCGCTCGCGCTGGTCGCCCTCGCATCCGTGTGGGCCAGCCTCGCCGCCGCCCCGCAGGATCCTCCGCAAGTGAAGATCCCCGAGTCCGGGGTGCCGCAGGTCATGACCATGGAGGGCAAGTTCGTCCGTGCGGCCTACAACAACGAGGGCTACGTCATCCTCGGTTATCAGCTCGCCAACAGTCTCGTCGGCGAGGAGTGGATGCTGCTCGAGTTCGGCATCACCGTCCGCGATGGCGTCCCGAACTACACGTTGACCCGCAACGCGCTCTCACTCGACACGCCCGACGGCAAGAACCTGCCCCTGCCGACGATCATGGAACACCGCGAGGCCAATACCGCCGCCCTGGAGAACCGCGCCAAGGTCCAGCGGGACTCGATCAACTACTTCCCCCCGAGCGCGAGCCAGGCCTGCGGCGTGGTGTTCTTTCCTGACCTGACGTCCCGCGCGCTGCCGCGCGACGACATCGAGCTCAGCTCGCAGCGCGCCTGTCTCGGGCGCCTCTATTTCCACGTGCCCGGGGGCATCAAGTACCGGGCAGTACTGGCTGAACGTCAAGTTCGAGAAGAGCCTCGTACGGGTGCCCTTCAGAATTCTCACCGACGAGGAGGAGAAGCTCCTGTCGAAGAACTACAAGGACATCAGCAAGCAGGTCAAGGAAGCCTTCAAAAAGAAGCAGAGCTGACCGCGGGCGCAGATCACTCTGTATTCGACGGATGCCGCGCCGCCCGCGGTTTCGGCACCCGTCGAATATGGCCGGACATGCAGCGCCTTTTGTGTCCCATATCGTTGTGGCTCGTAAGCGCCGCGCCCCGCTCCGCGGCTCTGGACCCCCGTTTTCGCGCTGCGGCACTGTCGCCATCCTTCCTGAAAGCGTCACACCGGTCACCGACATCTCTCGACGACGGCCGTGGTGCAACCTTGGTGTAGCATGAGCGCGTTTCAACCCCCATTCACGATGAGCCGTCGATGACCGTGCCGGATCTGCTCGATCGCCTGATCGCCCACGCCACGCTCGGCAGTGCCCCGCGCGAGGAACTGGCGTGGCTGATCGCACACGGCTCGCTGCGGCGCCTCGACGAGGGCGAGGTCCTGAGCGCCAAGGGTGTCCCGGTTGCCGGTATGTTCGTGGTCCTGACCGGCCACATCGCCATCTTCGTGGACCGCGGCGCCGGCCGGCACAAGGTCATGGAGTGGTGGGCGGGCGACGTCGCGGGGATCCTGCCGTACTCGCGCCTGGTCAGCCCGCCTGGTGACTCGATTGCCCAGGTCCCGTCCGAGATCCTGGCCATCCCTCGCGCCGACCTGCAGGACATGACTCGCGATTGTCACGAGATCACCTCGGTGCTCGTGCACAAGATGCTCGATCGCAACCGGCAGTTCACGTCGGGTGGGCTTCACGATGAGAAGATGCTCTCGCTGGGCAAGCTGTCGGCCGGACTCGCGCACGAGCTGAACAACCCGGCAGCCGCGATCGAACGCGGCGCGACGCAGCTGGCCGAGCGCCTGGAGCAGGTCGATCAAGCCGCGCGCGCGCTGGGGGCGTTGCCGCTGAGCGATTCCCAGCGGGCGCAGATCGACGGCATTCGCTCGTCCTCCCGTGGCGGACGGGCCGGAGGCGTGCTGTCGCCTATTCAACAGGCGGAACGGGAAGATGCGATCGCCGACTGGCTCGCGGCACGCGACGTCGAGGGCGACGTCGCCGGAGCGCTGGCCGAAACCGCCATGACGCTCGACGCGCTCGAGCAGATCGCCCACGGGCTGGATGGCCCGCCGCTCGGGGTGGTCCTCAGGTGGGCCGCCGCCGTCGCCGCGGCGCGCGGGATCACCTGCGAGATCCAGGAGGCAGCGCGACGGATCTCCGGCCTGGTGGCGAGCGTCAAGGGGTTCACGCACATGGACCAGGCGACCGAGGCTGGCCGGGTGGATGTGGGCTCAGGTCTGAGCAATACGGTCGCAGTCTTGAAGGCAAAGGCGCGCTCGAAGTCGGTTGCCGTGACGGTCACGGTCGCGCCGGAGCTCCCGCGCGCCCGTGGCTTCGCCGGGGAGCTCAATCAGATCTGGGCGAACCTGATCGACAACGCGCTCGACGCCGTTCCGACCGGCGGTCACGTGGAGGTGACGGCCGCGTGTGAGCAGCGGCGGATCGTCATTCGCGTCATCGACAACGGGCCGGGCATTCCAGCCGAGGCCCGCGAGCGCCTCTTCGAGCCGTTCTTCACGACCAAGCCGGTGGGGCAGGGCACCGGGCTCGGGCTCGACATCGTTCGCCGGCTCGTCAGCCACAATGACGCCGAGATCGACTTCGAGACGGCGCCGGGGCGGACCGAGTTTCGCGTCCGTCTTCCGCTCGCGGACGTCGACAGGACTCAGGTCCACGCGTGACCAAACCCGTCCTCCTGGCGGTTGACGACGATACGCAGGTGCTGGCCGCGGTGCGCCGTGATCTCCGATCACGCTACCGGGAGTCGTACACGATCATCAGCGCGACGTCAGGCGAGGAAGCCCTCGCCACGATCCGCGAGCTGAAGGCGCGAGGGGATGCGTTGGCGGTCGTGATCAGCGACCAGCGGATGCCGGGGATGCACGGAACCGATCTCCTCGCACAGTCCCGCGAAACGTATCCGCTGGCCCGCCGCGTGCTCCTGACGGCGTACTCGGATATCGACGCGGCGATCAAGGCGATCAACGACGCGCACCTCGATCACTACCTCGCCAAGCCGTGGGATCCTCCCGAAGAATGTCTGTTTCCCGTGATCGACGACCTGCTCGACGGCTGGCAGGCGGAGTACCTGCCCGAAGCCAAGGGGCTCAGGCTCGTGGGCCATCAATGGTCGCCCCGATCTCACGCCATCAAGGACTTCCTTGCCGGTAACCTGATCCCCTACCGTTGGCTCGACGTCGCGCGATCGCCGGACACCCAGGCCCTGCTGGACGCCGCCGGTCTGGCGAGCGACGAGCTCCCGGCGCTCTTCTTCGAGGATGGCTCGGTGCTGCGCAATCCCGAGCCGCGTCAGGTTGCCGAGCGTCTCGGTCGCTCGCTGTCCGCGGCCCTCACGCTTTACGATCTGGTTATCGTCGGCGCCGGACCGTCGGGTTTGGCAGCCGCTGTGTACGGCGCCTCGGAGGGGTTGCGGACCCTGCTGCTCGATCGCCATTCGCCGGGCGGGCAGGCGGGCAGCAGTTCCAGGATCGAGAACTATCTCGGGTTTCCGACCGGCGTGAGCGGCAGCGAGCTGACCCGGCGGGCTGTGAGCCAGGCGCAGCGGCTCGGAGCGGAGTTGATCGTGCCGCTCGAGGTCACCGGCGTGACCATCGACGCCGGGTACAAACGGCTGATGCTCAGCGACGGCCGCGCCGTCGTGTCGCGAACGATGCTGATTGCGACGGGCATGGAATACCGCGAGCATCCCGCGGCGGGTGTGATGGCCCATGCCGCGGCTGGCGTGTATCACGGCGCCGCGAAGACCGAGGCGCCGGCGTTCAGGGACCGGCGCGTTCTCGTCGTCGGCGGCGGCAACTCGGCGGGGCAGGCGGCGATGTATCTTGCCCGCTACGCGACCGAGGTGCACATCGTCGTCCGCCGCCCGTCCCTGCGGGACACGATGTCGCACTACCTGCTCGAGCAGATCGAGAAGACGCCGAACATCCACGTCAGAGTCGAGACCGAGCTCGAGGGAGTGGAAGGGACGGATCAGGTCGAGCGGGTGGTGCTGCGGCTCAACGACGGAACAACCCAGGTCGAGAACATGGACGCGGTGTTCGTCTTTATCGGCACCAGGCCGCGCAGCGAGTGGCTGCTGCCCGACGTGCTGCGCGACGACAAGGGTTTCGTGATCACCGGCCGGGACTTGACGACCGACGCCAGATTCGCGCGCACCTGGAAAGAGCGGCGCGAGCCGATGGCGCTCGAGACCAGCATTCCTGGTGTATTCGCCGCCGGCGACATTCGCGCCGGCGCGATGAACCGGGTGGCGTCAGCGGTTGGCGAAGGATCGATGGCGGTCCGGTTCGTCCACGAGTATCTCGCGCTGACGTGAGCGGCGCCGGCTTGCCGGCACCGCTCGTCCATCCCGCGACGATCTACTTGAGCATCACTTCTCGCGCGTAGGTGGTCGCGACCACCTCCCGGTACTTGCTTCGGTCCTGGTATCCCTGCATTTGCGCCTGATCCGTGCCCTGAATCTGCTCACCGAGCGCATCGGATTTCTCTTCGTTGGCTTCCAGGGAGGCGAGGCTGGCGTACTCCCTCAGGATCATGAGATTCCACGTCCCGCCATCATCCATCGTCCGCAGGATCTTGTAAGACTTCTGGAAGCCTGCCTTGATCTGCGCGTCCTCTGACTTCTTGAACTGTCCGTCCAGGTACTGCATGTACATCTGGTCCATCCCTGAGGCGATGCGGATGGTGGTGACCGTCCACACGGTCCCATTGCTGAAGTATTTGTGGACCTGGCCGGCAACGGTGGCACTGAGGGCGACGGCGAGACATCCCGCGAGAAGCGTTTTCTTCAGCATTTGATGGTCCTCCAGCGATCGATGACGGCATCCGCACTCCGGATGGAGCAGCGGATCGAGACGCAGCACGGCCCTTCCGGGATCGCACAAATCCGCGGGGACGTGAAAGGCCGCGTCGGGCTGTCTCGATGTGAGGCGACTATACTCGATCCAGCCCAGCCATTGTGTAGAATCGAGCGAAGCGGGCTCGTCTCACGGCCGTGACTGCCACTGCTTCTGCAGGTCGCGCAGCAGGGCAATCGCTTCGTCGGCGGTGTCGACACACTGCGGAATCTGCAGGTCCTGCGGATTGGCCAGCGCGAGCCGGGGATCCAGCATGCTCGTCCCGGCCCAATCGACGAGACCCTTCCACATCCGGCCGACCAGAATCAGCGGGACGTTCTCGACGTGCCGCACCTGCAGCAGTTGCCAGACCATCAGCGTCTCGAGGACCGTGCCGATCCCGCCCGGCACGACGACGAAGGCGTCGGAGGCAATGACGAAGTGGTGCAGGCGGGTGAAGAACGTTTCGTGCTCGAACACCTCCTGCACGAACGGATTCGCCTCCTGCTCGAACGGCAGCTCGACGCGAATGCCGAGGGACCCGACCGCGCCGCTGGCACGGGCGCCCTCGTTGGCCGCCTGCATCAGGCCGGGTCCGCCGCCGGTCACGATGTCGCAGTCGAAAGAGGCGAAGGCCGCGGCAAGGCGCTTCACTTCGTCGTAGACGAACGTTCCGGGTTTGGCCCGCGCCGAACCGAAGATCGTGACCCGGTATCGCGCGCGCTTCGCCGGCTTGAGCCGCGTAAGGTTGTTGACCACCTTCCACAGGTCGAGCACCGTCGTCCTGACGATTTCCTTGACGCCTTCCTCGTCTGACAGGCTGACGGGACGGCCTCCCTCGGATCCACGCGGTGTGCTGGGCATGATGTGCGCATCATAGCAATCCTCCGCGCACTCGCCTGTTGCAGGCGCAATCGCGGCAAGGGGTGGGTACCTGCTCGGCGAACGAGGGCTATCGCGCGGCTTTGCGCCTGGGGCGCTGCTTCGCCGAGATCGATCGCACGATCAGGCGACCACGCCCTCGCGGAGGGAGCGGAACCTTCGCGCTGGAGAGGGCAGCCGCGATGATCGCCTCGACGGCAGGCTCGGACAGCGTCGCCGCCGAGTCGAGCCGGAGGAACCGTGTCTGCTTGCCCTCGCCCTGGAGCAGGCCATGCGGATCCGGGAGGCTGGCGCCGCGCAGCAGGCACAGGCTGATGCGGCCGGCTTGCGCGGCCATGGACAGGATCGCGTCGGAGGGCCGCTCGCTCCCGCTGTAGCCGATCACGAAGAAGTTGTAGTTGTCGTAGACCATCTCGTGAGCCGTCGGCAGGCGGCGGCGCAACGCACGCCGAACCGCACGGATGCGGCGCCGGTCCGCAGCGTCGAACTTCGATATGAAGGTGTCGACCTGCGCGGCAGCATCCACAACCGCCGCCGGTACCTTCCGCGTGACGCGAGCCTTGGCCACAGCATGGTCAATATACGCCGGCCGCGGCGATGTTACGCGGGTACAATGCTCGACCGCGACGGCGCAGGCAGGAGCCCTATGATGGCGATCCGCGAACTCACGAAGATGTACGGCTCCATGCGGCGCAGCCGTTCTCGTCATTGTTGCTGCGGCCGACGCGTCCGAACGGAGGATGTGCGTGAAACGAGTGCTGCGATGGTCCGGTATGGTCTTGATCGGCCTCGCCGGCGTATTGGTTCTCGCTGGTGCGGTGGTGTACGCGCTCAGCGCGCGACGGCTGCAGCGGGTGCATGTGGTGACGATCGTGGCGCCTGGCGCCATCCCGACCGACCCGGGGGCCTACGAACGCGGACGGCACATCGCGACCGCGATGGGGAGCTGCGCGTTGTGCCACGGCGCTGACCTCGGTGGGCAGCTTCTCGGGCCGGAGGGTCCGATCGGCACCCTGGCGGCGCCGAATCTCACCAGAGGCAGGGGGGGCCTTGGCGCGTCATTCACGGATGCCGACTGGGTTCGGGCCATCCGGAACGGCGTACATCGCGACGGCACGACGTTCCTGGTGATGCCCAGCGAAGCGTTCGTCTACATGAATGAGCCGGACACCGCCGCCCTGATCGCCTATCTCGAGCGGATGCCGCCGGTCGACCGCGAGATGCCGAGGAGTCGCCTGGGGCCGCTTGGCCGCACGCTGCTGGTCCTGGGACGGTTCTCTATCCTCACGGCCGAGAAGACGCCGGCCCTCCGGTATCCCGAGGTGATCGACCCGGGTCCGACCGCCGCCTACGGCCGTTATCTGGCCAATTTCATGGGCTGTCACGGCTGTCACGGCTTCGGGCTGTCCGGCGGTCCTGTCGCGGGCCCACCGAATACGCCGCCGGCCTCGAACCTCACTCCGGACCCGCAGACCGGGATTCCCCACTGGACGGAGGCCGACTTCGTGCACGCGGTGCGTCAAGGTGTCCGGCCGGACGGCCGCCCCATCGACACCTTCATGCCGTGGCCCTACTTCGCTGGACTGACTGACGTCGAGGTCTCGGCACTCTGGCAATACGTGCGGAGCGTGCCGCCGAAGCCTTACGGCAACAAGTGATCGACGGGGAAACGTTCATGCGTTGCATGACCTTTTCCCCACAATGCTGACGCGGTGATCAGCGAACTCCCCGGAATCGGCGGCGGGCAGACGAACGTCCACATCGCAGCGCCAATTCCCGGAGATCTGAGGCCGACGTTCCTCCCGAATGGAGCTCGGACGGCCATCGCGGCGTGCGCCGCGGCACCGCAATTGCGAGAGGCCCAACCGCGTGGGTGGCATCTGCCACTCACACCGACTCTTCGACATCATGGCTCCATCGAGCGGACGACGCCGCGCAGGTCAGCAGCCTGAGGTCGTCACCGCTGCAACGGTGAAACCCGCAGGCCGCCGGTTGACCGGCGTCCGGCGGCGTTTTGAGGGCTCGTCATGAGCGTTGTGGCGCAATCACTGTCACGGCACATGCGGCCTGCCGCGCTCACGGGTGAGTGGTGGCCAGGTGCCGCGGCGCGCGCATCAGGCATCGCCATCCTGGCACTCGCCGGCATCCTCACGCATGTGGCGCTGCGCTGGGGCGTCGGCGCGTCCGCCGCCGCGTCGGCGCTCCCGCTCTATGTGGTGCTCGCCGCCGGCGGTGTTCCACTGGTACTGACCCTCGGCCTCAAGCTCGTTCGCCGCGAGTTCGGCTCCGATCTCCTGGCGGGAATCTCCATCATTGCGGCAGTGCTGCTCGGGGAATACCTGGCCGGCGCGCTGGTCGTGCTGATGCTCTCGGGCGGCGAGGCGCTCGAGGCGCTCGCACTCGGGCGCGCCTCGTCTGTCCTGCAGGCCCTGGCGCGCCGCATGCCGCTCGTGGCCCATCGGCGCGTCAACGGCCAAGTCTTCGAGCTGTCCCTCGAGCATGTGGAGATCGGCGACGAGTTGATCGTCTACCCGCACGAGATCTGTCCCGTAGATGGTGTGATCATCGAAGGCCACGGCGTGATGGACGAGTCGTATCTCACGGGCGAGCCCTTCATGATGCCGAAGGCGCCCGGATCCGAGGTGTTCTCCGGCGCCGTCAATGGCGACAGCGTGGTGACGCTCCGGGCCACGCGGGCGGCGATCGACTCGCGCTACGCGCGGATCATGAGCGTCATGCGGGATTCCGAGCAGCGACGGCCGCAGCTCCGCCGGCTGGGCGATCAGCTTGGCGCCTGGTACACGCCGATCGCGCTGGCGCTGGCCATCGCGGCGTGGCTGTGGAGCGGCGAGCCGGTCCGATTCCTCGCGGTGCTGGTCGTCGCCACTCCATGTCCGCTGCTCATCGGCATCCCGGTGGCAATCATCGGAGCCATCTCGCTGGCAGCCAAGCGTGGCATCATCATCCGCGACCCCGCGGTGCTGGAACGGATCGACCGCTGCCGTACGGTCATCCTCGACAAGACCGGGACCTTGACCTACGGCGAGCCGACCTTGACGGATCGGCTCGTCGCGCCGGGCATGGACGACGCCGTGGTGCTGCGGTCGGCGGCCAGCCTCGAGCGGTACTCGAAGCACCCGCTGGCAAAGCCCATTCTCGACGCCGCCGCGCAGCAGCATCTCGCGCCGGTCGACGCCAGCGAGGTGCGCGAGCGCCCTGGCGAAGGTCTGGAGGGTGACGTGGACGGCCGGCAGGTGCGAGTCCTCGGACGGCATCGGGCCGCAGCGATGGGCTACGGCAGCACGCTGCCGCCGGCCTCGACCGGCCTCGAATGCGTGATCCTGCTCGACGGACAGTATGCCGCGACCTACCGGTTCCACGACGCGCCCCGCGCCGACAGCCAGTCCTTCATCACGCATCTGCGGCCCCGGCACCGGCTCGAGCGCGTCCTCCTCGTCTCAGGCGATCGCGAGAGCGAGGTGCGCTATCTCGCTGATCGCGTCGGGATCCAGGCAATCTACGCCGGCCAAACGCCTGAACAGAAGGTGGCCATCACCCAGGAGGAGACTCGCCGTGCGCCGACGCTCTTCATCGGCGACGGCATCAACGACGCGCCGGCGCTCGTGACCGCAACCGTGGGTCTGGCCTTCGGGCACCACAGCGAGATCACCACCGAGGCGGCGGGTGCCGTGATCATGGACACGTCGCTCAAGCGGGTCGACGAACTGTTTCACCTGGCGCGGCGCATGCGCCGTATCGCGCTCCAGAGTGCGATCGGCGGGATGGCGCTGAGCATCCTCGGGATGTTCATCGCTTTCGGCGGATGGCTGCCGCCGGTCGGCGGCGCGGTGTTTCAGGAGATCATCGATCTGGCCGCCGTGGTCAACGCGCTTCGCGCGGCCGTTCCAGGTGGCACGCTGAGTGACTACTGACGCCAGTCCACTGGGCCATCGTCAAGTGTCGCGTCCATCGCACTGGCGGGACGTGCCGTTACCGAGACGCGGTTTCGGCAAGTCGGCACACGGAGGCGATCGCGGAATCCCTGAACGGCGGAGCGAGTGCTCGCCGCCCGGGCGCCGCGCCCCGTGCGAACGGACCACAACGGCCGAACGATCATCGCCGCTAGTCTACTTCCGCTGACGCACCCGCCAGGTCGCTCTGCCCGACGTCAGCACGCGATGCGTTCAGGCCTCAGCGACGGCAATCAACGCGTCCTGATGGACGAAGTCGCGCTCAGGCTGCTTGACGGTCAGGACCGGGCACGCCGCCAGCCGGACCACGCGCTCGGCGACACTTCCCATCAGCAAGTGCGCGAAGGCACCCCGGCCATGTGTGCCCATGACGATCAGGTCGACTCGATATTCGTTGGCGTATTCGATAATGGCCGCGGCGGGCGCGGCCGCGGTCACGACCGCCGGGGTGATTGCTGGGCCGCCGTCGTAGGCGTCCAGCACCAGGTCCTTCAATCGACGACGCGCATCGCCTTCCATCTGCTGCTGGAGCTCGGGACCGATCACGCTGAACCCTTCCGTGCCGAAGGCTCCGGGGGGAAACGTCTGGACGACATGCAGCACGTGCAGCGTGGCGCCGAAGCGACTCGCGAGCTCACGGCCATAGGCGCAGGCCGCGTCGGAGGCCTCGCTGAAGTCGGTCGCGACGAGAATGTGCTTCAGGCTAATCATGATGACCTCCGCCAGGTGTGAAGGACCGCCGACGACGATTGTTTGATCCGCAAGCGCCGTACCGGAGCCGGACGAAGGAACCCGGGAAGATTGGCAGGTCGGGGGCTCGCAGGTGTGATGTTCTCCGCACGTGCCGCGCAATCGTTCGCGCCCGGCCGCGCGTTGACGGCGACGAGGAGCCCGGAACTATGAGTCAGGAACTATGAGACAGCGGCAAGCGGCAGCGAGACCGTCGCGACCGTGCCGCCGCCGGGGCGGTCGGTGAGCGCGATCCGTCCACCCTGCTGCTCGACCAGTCGCTTGACGATCGCCAGCCCCAGACCCGTGCCTTCCGCCCGGGTCGTCACGAACGGCTCGAACAGCCGTTCGCGAACGCTCTGCGGCAGCCCCGGTCCGCGGTCGCGGACCGCCATGTGGCACGAACCGTCTTCGACCATCACCTCGATCTCGACGCCCCCGTCAGCTGATGCCTGGCAGGCGTTCAGCGCCAGGTTCAGGAGGGTCGCTCGCAGCGCGTCAGGATCGCCAACCGCGCGGACCGGCCCACCGTGCACCGCAATCGCCGGTCCGCGCTGACCCATTGCCGCCGCGGCACTGGCGGCAGCGTCGCGGGCCAGTGCCAGCGCGTCGACGGGACGGACGAGCGCCGCGGTGGGCTTGGCGTATTGCAGCAGGTCGTTGACCTTGGCATTCAGGCCATCGATCCGCCGGATCATCGTCCGAACGACATCCCGCTCCATGCTCGCCGACGGAAATCGCCCGTTGAGGATCTCCAGCGATGCACGCAAGCCGGTCAGGGGGTTGCGGACTTCGTGGGCGACCATGGCCGTCAGCTGTCCGAGCTGCAGCAGGGCGGCCTGCTCGCGGATTTGTGCCTCGGCCTCCTTACGGGCGGTGATGTCGCTGCGAATCGAGAGGTACTGGCGGGGCTTGCCGCTTCCGTCGACGAACGGGACGATGGTGGTGTCGACCCAGTAGAAGCTCCCGTCTTTCGCCCGGTTGCGGAGCTCGCCGCGCCAGACGCGGCCGTTCGCGATCGTCCGCCACAGATTGCGGATGAACTCCTTCGAGTGATGACCGGAGTTGACGATGCGGTGGTCCTGACCGAGCAGCTCCTCGCGGCTGAATCTGGAGATGGCGCAGAACTGATCGTTGACGTAGGTGATGACGCCGCGCTGATCGGTAATCGCGACGATGGCGGCCTGGTCCAGGGCATAGCGCATCTCGTCCAGCCTGGCCAGCGACTCGGCCATCGCGCGGGTCACCTGCGCCGCGTCGTGCGCCGCGCGGCAGCGTTTCCAGGCGAGGGCACCGGCGGCCGCGGCGGTCGAGAGCATCACCAGGATCGGCCGCCAGCCGGCTGTCGACAGCGCGATGGTCCCGCCGCCGCCCCACACCGCACCGGCCGCCAGCAGCAGCGCCGCACTGAGGCCGACGGCAAGTGGCTCCATCGCCCGTGGCCCCGCGCGTCGCTCGTACGTCATGGCCGCCTAGTAGACGATCCGCCGGTTCGGAGGCGCCGCCGCCGGTCGCTCGATGCGAACCCGCAGGTCGGCCGCGAACGCGCCGGTGTGCTGCACCAGCACCGGATTGATGTCCAGTTCCTGCACTTCGGGTGCGAGGGACAGCAGGGCAGACACGCGCAGCAGGACGTCGCGCAACGCCGCCTCGTCGGCGGGAGGCGCGCCGCGGAAGCCGCGCAACAGCCGCGCGCCGCGCAGCTCGTTGACCATGTCGGCGGCGTCGACGGTCGTCAAGGGATGTAGCCGGAACGAGGTGTCCTGCATCAGATCGACGAGCACTCCGCCGGTCCCGCAGGCGATGAGCGGGCCGAACGATGGATCCTGGACGGCGCCGACCAGCATCTCCACACCGCCCCGGACCATCGCCTGGACCAGGGCCGACGTCATCTCGTCGCCGAACCGTCGCACGAAGTCGTCATACGCCGCCCGGACCTCGTCGTCGTCCGCGAGGTTCAGCGCGACCGCCCGGCGTTCGGTCTTGTGCAGCAGCGTGGGACCCTGCGCCTTCAGGACCGCCGGGTATCCCACCGCCCGTGCCGCGGCAACTGCCTCGTCCACGCTCGTGACGACCTGCGCGGCCGGTGCGGCGACCCCGATGGCCTTCATCAAGGCCATGCCTTCGGACGGACGGGTCCATCCGCCGCCACGGGTCAGCACGGCGTCCACGGTTTCGCGTACGGCACCGGCGTCAATGTCCGGAAGCACAGGCGTGGTGCCGAGCGGCGCCTCGCGCCAGCGTCCGTAGACCGTGACCCGGGATAAGGCGATTGCGGCCGACTCCGGAAAGGCATAGGAAGGGATGGGCGCGAGCGTCGCGGGCGCGCCTTCGGATCGCATGAACACGCCGAGCACCGGTTTGCCCGGGACCGCCGCGGCGCTGGCCGCCATCGCGGCGGCTACCGCCGAGGGATCGGTGACGAGCGGCGGAATGAAGATGGCGATCACGCTGTCCACCGACTCGTCGCGCAACAGCACCTCCAGCCCGCGCCGGTAGTGCTCGGGCGGCGCCGAAGCCAGCATGTCGACCGGATTGCTGACGCTGGCTGCTGCCGGAAGGAAGGACCGTAGCTCGCCGTGTGTGGTCTCGGATAATGCCGGCAGGGCGAGGCCGTTCGCCTCGCACGCGTCGGCGGCGAGAATGCCCGGACCGCCGGCGTTGGTCAGGATGGCCACTCGCGGTCCCCTCGGCAACGGCTGATGGGCCAGGAGAGACGCGACATCGAACAGCTCTTCGAGCCGCTCGGTCCGGATCACGCCGGCCTGCCGGAAGAGCGCGTCGACCGCCGTATCGCTCGAGGCGAGGGCGCCGGTATGCGAGGCCGCGGCGCGCGAGCCGGCCTGCGATCGTCCGGCCTTCACCGCGACGATGGGCTTGCGCCGGCCGATGCGCCGTGCGATCTCACTGAACTTCTTCGGATTGCCGAAGCTCTCCAGGTAGAGCAGGATGACGTTGGTCCGGGGATCGTCGGCCCAGTACTGGAGCAGATCGTTCCCCGAGACGTCCGCCTTGTTCCCGACCGAGACGAAGCTCGAGATGCCGATGCCGAGCCGGCGCGCGTAGTCCAGGATCGCCAACCCGAGCGCGCCGCTCTGGGTCGACATGGCGACGGTGCCCGCTGGTGGATAGACCGGCGAAAAGGTCGCGTTCAGCTGCACCGCGGGATCGGTGTTCAAGAGGCCCATGCAATTGGGGCCGATCAACCGGCACCCGGCGGCGCGGACCTTCTCCAGCAGTTCACGCTCACGCTCCCGCCCGGCCGCATCGCACTCGCCGAAGCCGGCGCTGATCACGCAGATCGCCGGGACGCCTTTGGCAATGCAGTCGTCGACCGCCGCGAGCACCTGGGCGGCGGGGACTACGACGACCGCCAGGTCGACCGCATCGGGGATATCAGCCACACGGGCGAACGCCCGGCGGCTGCCGATCTCCGCCGCGCTCGGGTGCACCGGGATGACCGTGCCCCTGAAGCCGGCCCCGAGCAGGTTGTAGAAGATTTCGGATCCGATGCGCCCGCGCTCCCGGTTCGCGCCGATGACCGCGACCACCCGCGGCGTGAAGAACGCTTTCATCGACTCGCTGGCGGCCCGCTGCGAGCGCGCCGCGGCGCGGCGTTCGTAGTGATCCGTCACGTCGAGCGAGAGCACGACGTGGCAGAGACCATCCTGCTGGCTGATGGTGCACGACAGGCCGCACTCACGGAACAGCTCCAGCATCCGGACGTTGTCGCCAATCACGTGCGCGTCGAAATGGGTCACGCCCTCGGCGACCGCGAGGCGAGCGAGCTGTTCGAGCAGCCGCGTGCCGATGCCGTGGCCCTGGACGGCGTCGCTGACGGCGAATCCGACTTCCGCCCGCGTTCGCACAGCCGGCAGGCGGTAATAGCCGGCGAAGCCGACGATCCGGCGACCCGCCTCCGCAATCAGCGACGTCCCATCCGTCTCCACCAGCCCACGCATCCGCGCGGGCGTAAGCGCGGGATACCCGAGGAAGCGGAAGTAGCGGCTGGTCGGGGAGAGGCCCTCGAAGAACTTGATGAGCGCGTCGATGTCCGCGGCGCCGGCCTGGCGCAGGCAGACCGTCGACCCGTCACGAACCACGACGTCTACGGGACTGACAACGACGTGCACGACTGGCTCCCTCTCACTGCGCATTGGCAAGCGAGAACTTCTCGATCCGGTAGCGGATCTGATCGCGGTTGAGGCCGAGCAGGGCGCCGGCGCGCGTCTGGTTGCCGCCCGAGCGGCGCAGCGCCTGAACGACCATGCTGCGTTCGAGCTGCTCGAGGTCGACGCCGGTCGCCGGCAGCTCGAACGCGTCGACGCCGGCGGGCGTCATCCGGAGCGCGGCAAAATCCGTGACGTCCAGACGATTGGCGTCGCACAGCAGCATGGCGCGCTCGATGACGTTGCGCAGCTCGCGCACGTTGCCGGGCCAGCCGTACGCCTGGAGCAACGCGTACGCGGCCGGCGTCGCGCCCAGGATCTTTTTCCGGAACTCGGTGTTGAACGTGTCGATGAAGAACTCCACCAGCGCCGGGATGTCGTCGGGATGGGCGCGCAGCGGTGGCATGGCGATCGGCAACACGTTCAGGCGATAGAAGAGATCGGCCCGGAAGCGGCCCTTCGCGACCTCCTCGTCGAGGTCACGGTTCGTGGCGGCGATCACCCGGGCGTCGACCCGGATGTCCGATGCGCCGCCGACCCGCCTGAACGATTTCTCCTCGAGGAAGCGCAGCAGCTTGGCCTGCAGCGCGGGCGTCATCTCGGCGATCTCGTCGAGAAACACCGTGCCCCCGTCCGCGGTCTCGAGCAGCCCGCGCTTCTGCACGCGGGCATCGGTGAACGCACCGCGCTCATGCCCGAACAACTCGCTCTCGAGCAGTTGCTCGGGCAGTGCCGAACAGGTGATGTTCATGAACGGCCGTCCGGCCCGATCGCTGGCGTAGTGGATCACTTTAGCGGCGAGGTCCTTGCCGGTGCCGCTCTCGCCGGTCAGCAGAACCGTCGACGCCGGGCTGGCGGCCACGCGGGCGATCAGGTGCCGGAGCCCGATCATCGCGTCCGAGGCGCCGACGATCCGCTGCAGGCTGTACGGTCGCGCGGCATTGCTGCGAAACTGCCGCACCTCCCTGCGCAGCCTCGTGGTCTCCAGAGCCCGGGCCACCGTGGCTGATACGTCGTCGAGGTTGAACGGCTTGTTGGCGAAATGGTAGGCCCCGAGCTTCATGGCCTCGACGGCGGTCTCAACGCTGGCATACGCGGTCAGCAGCACGACCAGGATGTCCTGGTCGAATTCCTTGATCTTGCGCAGGACCGACACGCCGTCCGTATCCGGAAGCCGGTAGTCCAGGAGCACCAGGTCGACTCCCTCCGGCAACTGCTCGAGCGCTGCGCGGCCGGTGTCGGCCTCCAGGACCTCGTAGCCATCCGCCTTGAGCCGCTCCGCAAGCGACCAGCGAATCAGCTCCTCGTCGTCGACGACCAGGACTGTGGCTTTGGACATGTGAGAAACGCCTTTTTGTGCGGCCCTGAGTGGCCGATGAGGTGAGTGCACCCGAAGTGCCGCTCCGAATCAGGCAGATTAGGCCATGTTTTGCGCCCGGCAGCACGGCAAGCGCGAAATAATCCCCACCGCTGCGAAAACGTTCGCGCCTTGCTCATGCCGCCGGGCCCCCTGCCGGGCTGCGGTTCGCGCACTCCGCTAACGGCTTACGCCGCCGCCGTCCGGCGTCCTCCGCCCCTGAAACGCCACTCGGCACGTTGCTTCAGCGGCATGAGCGAGAGACGCCGAATGAGCCAGATCCCGGGCGACGCCAGCGCCCAGTACGGGCGGAAGCGGCGACTCGCCTCCGCGTCCGTGGCGACGGCGCGAGTCTCAGTGCTGAAGCGCGTGCGGGACGGGCCGAGGGGATCAGCCCGCAGGGACCACACGATCTTGACGTAACCGGGCGTGTCGAACGCGGCGTAGGCCTCCGCGGCGATGCCTTCGAAGACAACGTTCGCCAGCCACGGCTGGGTGACCGAGCCGATCACGACCTCGCGATCGGGAACCTCGTCCAGCACGCGCCAGCCGAGCGCGAGGACCTGCGGCACGAGCTCCGCCGGCAGGTCCTGGCGCTCGGTGCCCCGCATCACCAGCTGCCGCATCGCGAAAATCCCGCGGACCAGCGGCAGTCGATCGAGCTTCTGCGTCTTCGCTGCGGCCAGGACGATGGCCGCCGGCGCGTCGATCTCGACCTCATGGCGCTCGACCACGTCATAGGTGGGCATGAAGCGATCGAGCATGGCATCCACGCTCTCCGGCCGGCGCGTGTGCGCGCCGCCGAAACGCGCCCACGCGGTTGCGGCGATGACGCCGTAGCCTGCCAGCAGGGCTCCGGATCCCAAGGCCAGCACCCGCCAGGCTCGTCCGGCAAGGTTCCGCGTTTGGTTATTCTCTCCAGGTCTCATAACGACCTCCCACGGCTGCAGTACCGGAACACTGCTCCGGCGCCCAGCCGACTTGAGATGGTCCCGTTACACCATCAACACGTAGTCGAACCGTCCGTGCAGCCACGTCTCACCGGTTCGATCGTCGCGCCTGGTATCGATCGCCTCGGTCAGCACGTGGGCGTAGCGGCCGCCGCGTCGTCTGACCTCCTGCTCGAGGCGCGACCGGGCGGTCGCCTTCAGCCCCGCCAGGCATCGCTCCCACAGGAGATCGCGGTTGGCAATCGTTCCGGCGACGCGCTCGCTGGTCGCCTCCATTTCACCCTCGCCGAGGACGCGGGCAGACACGGGGGGCAGATCGCGATGCCAGTACACGACCGGGGCGGTTGTCACGTCGGTATCCACGGGACCTCCTGACGGGCACGCTCCGCATGCCCCGTTCACGAGGACGCACGATGGCTGCCACTACGAGAGAAGGCGTCACACGTCGTGGGACCTTCATGTTGTTGATGACCGGGCACTGTTCTCGGGCCCGCAGGACTCTCCGGAGCGATCGCCCCTCGCGTCACGAGCGTCGAACTTTCCCCGCCCCTGCGGAATCTTTCGACGCGGTTGGCCGGCCATCCGACGTTTCCTGCGGTTGGCGGCGAGGCTGCAGTGGCATCCGCATTGCCGATCGGCGTGATGATGAAGTGGTCCTTGCGAAGCAGTTCCCTCATGCGCCCCGTCACCACGATTCTCGTGCCACTCGACTTCAGTGAGGCGTCGCATGCCGCGCTTCGCTATGCCTGCCGGCTGGCCGAGCCCCTCCGGGCATCGCTCCACGTGCTCCACGTCGTCCCGCCGGCCGGCATGCCAAGCGGCTACGTCGAGGCCTATGTCGCGGCTCCGGAGGTTCAGGAGCGCCTCGAGGCAGACGGTCAACAGCTGCTCAGCGATGCCCTCACGCCCGAGGAGCAGGCCCGCTACCACGTGGCGCTGATCCAGCGGACGGGCACTCCGGCTACCGAGATCCTGCGCTACGTGACGGATCACCGGGACATCGACCTGATCGTCATCGCCACACACGGTCGTGGCGGCGCGACCAGGCTGATGATGGGGAGTGTCGCGGACCGGCTCGTGCGCGCTGCGCCGTGCCCGGTGCTGACACTGCGAGAGCCGATGGACGCCTGCAGAGCAGCCGAGCACGCCGCTTAGGACGACACGCCCGGCGGTGCTCCGGCGACGGTTTCAAGCCTCGGGCCGACGCCGTCTTTGCCGAGTCGAACCAGCGGCGGGCCGTCGCCGCGGCTGCGGCTGACAGCGCGGTGCCGTTCGTGGGGCTATGGCTGAACGCGCCGGAAGCGACGCTCCTCGACCGCGTCCGCGACAGGCGCGGCGATGCGTCCGACGCCGGACCTGCGGTCGTTCAGGAACAGCTCGCGCGCGGCAGCGGGGCGACCGATTGGGTCGTGATCGAGGCCAACGGCAGTGCCAGCGACGTCCTGCACCTGGCCGCCCAGCAGCTCTCATCGCGTATGCGGTCGATGTGGACGGCCTGACGCCGGAGGACGAACGGCAGTCTCGGCGACGTCAGCTCTTCGGCACCACGGCCCAGAACCACCCGCGCACCTCACCCGGACGAAAACCGTGCGCCGCGTCGGCCGGATAGCGCCGCGCCAGTTCCTCCCGCACGGCCGGGTCGATGCGCTCGGTCGGACCGTGACACTTCGCGCAGACCGGAGCTTCGGTGATCGGTTGCAGGATGCCGACCTTCGGGCCGAGATCGACCGCGTAGCCCTCGACGGCATCGGCCCGGGCCCCGGCATGCGATGCGATCAGGCGAGCCGCCCAACCCGGCACCGCGTTGTGCGGATTGCGCAGGCGGTCGCTCGTCAGGCCTGTGACGATCCCGTCCCGGCGCGCAATCTCGCGTGCGGCCGACTGGGCGCGCATGTGGCAGACGCGCAACGCCAGCGCCGGACCGCCTTTCGCCAGCTTGGTCTGGAGCTCGCTGAGCAGCGCGTCGTGGACCTCGACTCTCAGCACGTTCGCGCGGCTGATCGCCGCGCGAAACGTCGCGGGGGCCTCGCTGATGCGCCAGGCCGGCGTGTCCGGTTGCGCAGACATCATCAGCGCGCTTGTGAGCAGGATCGTGAGCGTTGCCGCGGCCGCCCGTGCCATGATGCGCTCCTCGTCCGATCTGCGAACGGTCGCCTGCCGATCGATCGCCGGCTGACGATCGTGGAGCACGGTCCGTACCACGCGGTTGACTGTCGGAGCCCGGGTAAGTGACGTCGCACGTCACGATGCGCCCGCTGAATGTCGTCGCCGAATCGGCGCGGCGCGCACTTGGGAGCCGTGCGCGCTGGCGACCGAGTGGACTGCAAGAAGGGTTTGTGGGTGTGCGACCTCTGGCTGCGGATCGAGGCTGACGGGCAGGGGTGCGCCGACGCGGAGTTCACCCGTGGGATCGGCGCGAAGGGCTAGGACCGCGGCATGGCCTGCGGCGGTTGCTGCCAGGCGGCAGCACCGGCGCCGGTGCACGCACCCAGAGCCTACTCGGCCCGGGCGGCGTAGCGTCCGTCGTCCGCCAGGTACACCAGTCGGGCGGTCGTCAATTCCTGAAGCACACGCGCGCAGATGTCCGCCCGGAGATTCAAGAGCCGCTGGGTCTGCGCGGCAGTGAGCCGGAGACACGGCAACTGCTTGAACTCGGCGTGGACGCGCCGCACGAGTGCCATGCGCGAGGCCTGATTTCTCCGCTCGGGGCGCGGCCGTGCGTACGCCATTCCTGCGTCTGTGGCGCGGTTCAACTTGGCAGCGTGTTGCGGCATCATCCGCGTTGCTTGGGCAAGTGCGGTGCCAATCGTGATCCCGTGATACGACGGCGCGGATCCACCATTCCTCCCAAAAGCGGGCGAACAATTTGGCCTCATCGTGAAAAAAGTCCGCACCGGATTCGAGCCTCTGGTTCGCCGCCGCAGCTCACGGCATCGATCAGCAGTTCGTCTTGTTCCTCGACTGACGGCACGTGGCTTGCCCCAGGGCGGTTGCATAACCGGGAGGCGTCTGGAGGACACCATGCTGGCCGCCGCATCGCACGTCATCGAGGGTCACGTCAGCCGGGGCTTCGAGCCAGTGCGGGAGGCGTTCGCCGAGAACTTCGCGCGGCGAGGCGAGGTGGGCGGTGCCTGTTGCGCCTATCAACGCGGAGAGAAGGTGGTCGATCTCTGGGGCGGGGTTCGCAACAAGGCGACCGGAGCGCCATGGGAGCGCGACACGATGGTCGTCGTCCACTCGGCGACGAAGGGCCTGGCCGCCATGACGCTGGCCATCGCCCACGCGCGCGGCTGGCTGGACTACCGCGAGCGGGTCGCCACGTATTGGCCCGAGTTCGCCGGGCACGGCAAAGACGAGATTACCGTTCGCCAACTGCTCGCCCATCAGGCCGGGCTGTTTGCCTTCAACGAGACGGTCGACCGCAGCGTGATCGCGGACCTCGATCGGCTCGCGGACGTGATGGCGCGTCAAGAGCCGGCGTGGGAGCCGGGGACGCGGCAGGCCTATCACGCCCTCACCCTCGGTTTCTACGAAGGCGAGCTGATCCGCCGTATCGATCCGCGCCGTCGCTCGTTGGGGCAGTTCTTTCACGATGAAATCGCGGTGCCGTTGGGAGAGGACGTCTTCATCGGTCTGCCGGAGGCGATGCCGAATTCCCGATTGGCTGTGCTCTCGGCACCGGGGCGTCTGGCCCTGCTGTTCGGGTTTCCGTTCCGGCTGACCGTGGACGCGCTGAACCCTCAGTCCAACATCTATCGCGCACTCGTGGCCAACCCCGGCGCGTCCGTCTACCTCGACGACCAGCGGATCTACGCCCGCAACCTCGAAGTGCCATCTGGAAACGGGATCGGTACGGCCCGGGCGATTGCGCACGCGTATAGCGTCTTCGCCGGTGATGGACGCCAGCTTGGCCTGCGCCAGGAAACCCGCGACATGCTGGCCGCACCGGCTATTCCACCGAGCCGCGGCTTCTACGACGAGTGTATGAAGGCCCAGGGGGTCGAGTTCTCCCTGGGGTTCATGAAGTCGTGCCCGGCGTTCCGATTCGGTGGCGCACGGTCGTACGGTGCGCCCGGGGCCGGCGGGGCGATGGGCTTTGCTGATCCCGACGCCGGCGTGGGTTACGGCTATGTCACGAGCCAGATGGGGACCACGCTGACGCGCGACCCGAGGGATGCCGCGCTCGGCGCGGCTCTGTACGCGGCCATCCAGAGGCACTGAGATCTGACGACAGGGCCGTGTGTCAGAGGACCACGATGGTGACGCCAGGGTTCCTCGGGTCCAACCGGAAGCTTTGAACCGGCGTCGCTCTCAGCTGGGCGTGGACCGCATTCTTGAGCCGGCCGCCGCTGCGACCGTGAATGATCCGGATCGTCTCTTCGCCGTCGAGGATTGCCCCGTTCAGGAATGCCTGGACTTCCTCGGTTGCCTCGTGCACGGTCCTGCCGTGGAGGTCGAGCGACCGGACGCGCGCCGGCGGAGCGGAAGACTGTTGTGCGGGTGGTTCTGCTGCCGCGCCCGGCGGCTCCACCGCGCGAGGGCGGGGTGACGGGTCCGTTCGGGTCAACTGGGCGCTGGTCGCGATCAGGACACGCCCCTTCACCTCGACCCGGAACCGGCCGCTGTTCAACACCTCTCGCACCGTGCCCTTGCCGAGCCCGATCACGTGTACGGCGTCTCCGGCGAGGTAGGTCATGGAGGGGCCGCGGCGCGGCCTCAACGCGAGACCGGGCCTCAAGGCGCGGCGGACAGCGGACCCTTATCAGGACTGGAGCTGCTGGCTCTGGTCGTCCCAGCGGACCGGCCGTTTGGCGCGCAGCGAGGCGTTGGCGATGTGCGACGTGCGCGCCGCCTGGTGCGCCACGCGAATGTTCGCGTTCGGCGTCTTCCGGCTCCGGATGCAGTCGAGCCAGTTCTGCAAGTGCGTCAGCGTCCCGTCGCCGCTGGAGCGCACGAAGATCTCGGGTTCCGGCGTGTTGGTGCCGGGCGCGTATGCCGCGTCATCCCGGTAGAACGCGAGCCGCGCCCGGTCGATCTTGAGCGTGCCGCGCTCGCCGCGGAACTCGAGCCCGCCATCATCGACCCGGCTCACGTACGTGCCCTGATACGTGGCCATGAAGTTCTTGGGGAACTCGATGGTCGTGCTGACGGTGTCGGGCGCCTCCCACAGCGTGATGTTGTAGTTGTGTCCAGTGGTGGCGGCAGACAGCGGCGCGTCCACGTCCATATACCAGTGGACCACATCGATCCAGTGGGTCATCAAGTCGGTCAGGCAGCCGCCGCCGAAGTCCCAGAAGTGGCGCCATTGATAGAAACGCTCAGGTCGGAACGGCTGGTCCGGCGCCGAACCGAGCCACGTCTTCCAATCGAGCTTGTCCATAGCGACCGGCGCGTAGTTGCCGGCACGGGCGTGCTGGTACCAATAGGTCTGGACGAAGGTGATCTGTCCGAGCTTGCCGGCGTCGATCAGCTGTTTGCCGAGCACCCAGTGCTCCCAGCTGCGCTGCTGCGTGCCGGTCTGAACGACCTGTTTCGAGGCCTCGACGGCCTTGACGAGCTCCACGCCCTCCTCGATCGTGTGCGAGACCGGCTTCTCGACGTAGACGTCCTTGCCGGCCGCGATCGCCTCCAGCGTGATTCTCTTGTGCCAGTGATCCGGTGTGCCGATGACGACGGCGTCGATGTCGCGGCTGTCCAGGATGCGGCGATAGTCGGCGAACTTGATCGCGTTGGGGCCGGCGATTTCCGCCCCCTGCAGCAGGTTGGGCTCGTAGACGTCGCAGACCGCCGTCATCTCGTTGCCCGGGAGCTTCTTGAGCAGTGTCATCAGGCCGCGCGCCCGGCTGCCGGTCCCGATCACCGCGACCCGCACCCGATCGTTGGCTCCCTGCGCGGCGAGTCGTGCCGTCCGGGCGCTCAGTGTCAGCCCGGCGGCGGTCGCGACAAACGTTCGGCGGTCGCAGATCATATCGTGTCCTCCGTGACGGGCATCATAGCGTGGCTGACGTGCGATTGCGCGGCCCGTCGTACGCCGCCCGCCTCGCTGCGACGGGCCGTCAGGCCGCTGTTCCATGCGATCGAGTGGCGATCGCCGTCCCGGATTTTCCCCTCGGCACGAGAGAAATGCAGCGGTCTTCGGAGCGACCGCGATCATCCGGGCCGCCCTGGCGCCCGCCGACTGGCCTCCTCCGTCAGTTACAACAACTCCTGCGCGATCGCGACCCCAGGTGCGATTGCGTGCGGCCCATGTCCTGCATCGCCGCTGAGACAGAAGGAGCAAACGCGATGCAGAACTACCCTCATCACTACGCGGTGTTGGCACGAGGCGAGGCAATGGGGGACATCTCGCTCGAAGGCTATCACCTTCCGAACCTGCAGACGGCGGCTCCGCCTGAGTTCGATGGACCAGGAGACCGCTGGTCGCCGGAGACGTTGCTGGTGGCAGCTGTCGCAGACTGCTTCGTGCTGACGTTCCGGGGCGTGGCGCGCGCGATGAACGTCCCGTGGGTCTCGCTCGAGTGTGACGTGGTCGGCACCCTGGAACGCCCGGAGCGGGTCACGCAGTTCACGCGGTTCGATCTCACCGCCCGGCTACGGCTACCGGCAGGAACCGACCCGGAGCGCGCGCGTCAGACCCTCGACAAGGCGGAGCGTGGATGCCTGATCGCGAATTCGCTCAAAGGGGTGAGTCACCTCGAGGTTCGGCTCGAGATTGACGCCGATGTGCCCGCGGAGATCGCCATGGATCCGCAACTCACCACGGCGGGAGGGTCATGAACAGGAACTGCATCGCACGTGCCTTCCAGCGCGCCCGGCTCGACGCCGCGTCCTCTTCGGCGGTTTCCTGAGACAGCGGGTGATTTTGGCGGCTCGCACGGATAATTCCGTGCACTGGAGGTGCGGTGACGTCGCTCGCCAGCATCTTCTCTCTGCCGATACACGGCACGAGGGTTGCCGATTGGTTAGCCGGCGGCGCCGTCCGGGGGCTGTCGTGCGGCGAAGGGAGGGCGTGATGCGGGTCACCGACGTGATGAGTACCGACGTCCGCACGGTCGAGGGCGGCGAATTGATCCCGCGCGCGCGGGCCATGATGGCGGACGCGCGAGTTCATCACCTGGTGGTTCTCCATGATGGACACGTGGTCGGGCTCGTATCTGCCGACCAGCTCGAACTTGGCCAGGCCGAAGGTGTCCGTCGCGTGGAAGACGTGATGTGCCGGCACCTGCGATGTGCGATGCCGGATACGACGCTGCCGGAAGCGGTCACGCTCCTGCGCGGGCAGCGCTCGCGTGCGCTCCCGATCGTGAACGCGACCGCGTCGTCGGAATCGTGACCGCCTCGGATCTGCTCGACGTGATCGCGCGTGGCGGTGATTCGGCCGCGGCCTCTAAGCGCGGCCAGGCTGGACGGGCAAGAGGGCACACCGCGCCGGTCGTCGAGTGGCGTCCGCAGCGTTAGTGTCCCGACCCCGTGATTCGCGGCATAACTTGCGGGCATGCCGGCTGGCAGCGTCGCTCGTCACCTGCAAATTCCCGATTTGCGCGCTCCTCGCACCTCGCCAGCCGGCGAGCGACGTCAGCACGGCTAGGAGCCGCGCGCAGCAGCGCCGGCACTCTGAAAGGTTCGTCAACGCTTGAAACGTCGGGCTCCTCCGTCCGAGCCCAGCACGTGACGGCGGGCGACGACTGTCCGCTCACACCAGCACACCACGCGACGCCAGCCGCCGCATGCTATCCAACGCCGCTACACGGCGGCTGCGAGACGGCTGAAGCGACCGTCAGGGCCCTGGCGGATATGGCCAGTACTCGCCAGGTCCTTGAGAACCCGAGCGCAGATGTCCGCGCGCAAGCCGAAGAGGCGGGCGGCCTCGGCGCATGTCACCCGCATACACGGCATCTCGCTGAACTCGCCTCGAACGCGGCCCAGAAGCCGGACTCGGCTCTCATCGTCCCGAGGGTCCGGCTGCTTCAGGAGACGGAGAGCCGGCCGTGCCGACACGAAGGGGCGCACCCGTTCCGATGCCCGCGATCGGCTCCACTGGGCAGCGCCGGCGCGGTCGGCGGTCGAGGTGGTCGTCGCACTGGTCATCATCGGCGGGCCCTCTCAGAAGAAGCGGTGTGTGACCAAGTGCGAGCAACGGACATGCCGAGACCCACGACGGGCGTCGGGCGCAGTCATCACGCCTCGACGCCGTGCCGATGCCGCTTGGTCCGCCCTAAGCACGAGCCCATCCGGTCGCCGGCCAGTGCGAAGGAATTCCCAGCGACGCGGAATTGTCCGCGGCCTGCACGCCAGCCCTTCAGGCGTGTGCGACACGAGCGAGCGCATCGGCTCGGGCGAACTCGCGCTCGGGGTGTTTCACCGTCAGGACCGGGCAGCGGGCGAAACGGACCACCCGCTCCGCAACGCTCCCCAGCACGAGATGCAGCACCGCACCACGGCCGTGCGTGCCCATGACGATCAGGTCGATGTCGTTCTCCTTCGCGTAGTCGACAATCGCCAGAGCGGGCGAGGCGGCCGTCCGAACGCCTGTAATCGTTTCCGGCTCGCCGGGGCCATTCGCGCCGACGATCTCTTCGAGGCGGCGGCGCGCCGCATCGTCGATTTCCTGCTGGATCGCGGGCGCGCTCGCCAGAGAGTTCTCTGCTCCGGACATGGCGACGTAGACGTCCTGCGCGACATGCAGCACGTGCAGCCGCGCACCGAATCGCATCGCCAGTTCGCGGCCGTAGAGCAGTGCCGCCTCCGATGGCTCACTGAAATCGGTCGCGACCAGGATCTGCTCGAGAGTCATCATCGAAGCCTCCCTAGAACCGGCGATCGTTGCGGCTCCGTCGAATCCATGCGCAACAGTTGTACCCGGCGCCGCCGGGCGGATCGGGCGAAGACGCTGCCCCTGGTGGCCGTCAATACCGCACGAGCCTGTCGGGAACGGACCGCGCGCCGTGACCGGCTCCCTTGGAGGTGTCACCGCCCGCGGATCTTGGAGGAGCGTCGGCGTGGAACGCGCATTGCGATGTGGGTGTGGACGCGCAGAGCAGCCGATTCACGAGAGTGGACGTTCCTCAGAGAGGGGAGGGCCATGATCAGCGTCAATCGTCTTCTGGTGGCGATGGACTTCACCGAGGCGGCGTTCGCAGCCCTCGAACAGGGGCGGCAGCTGGCCGAGGCCTTTGACGCCACGCTTCACGTCCTTTCCATCGTGACCGAGCCGGTCGAAGAGCCGTGGGGTGGTTACACCCCGGCTCGGGAGTTCTTCGCGACTGTCGAGCGGATGGAGGCGGCGCGGCACACCCGACTCGCAGCCCTGTTCTCCGAGGGTGATGTGTCCGCAGGCCGCGTCGTTCTGGCCACGCACTGGGGCGAGGCCAGCGAGGCGATTATCGAGTACGCGCTCGCGCACCAGATCGACCTGATTGTCTGCGGCACGCACGGGCGAACCGGGTTCAGCCGCTTTGCCATGGACAGTGTGGCCGAGCGGATCGTACGGCGCGCCGGCTGTCCCGTCCTGACGGTGCACGCCGACCACGAGGGGGTGTCCGCCGCATGATCGCGCAGCGACGGCCCGCAGGCCACGCCAGCGGATGGCGAGCTTGCGATTCGTGCAGAACAGAACCGCCGGCGGCGCGCGCGGACTCTGTCGCGGCCGCGACAGCGGAAAGTCGCGGCAGTCGCGGCCGACGTGCCAGGCAGGCGTAGCGCCCGCAGAACGAACGTCACCGGCCAGCGTCCCGATGGGCGCTGGGGAGCGGTGTGGCGGCGCTGGTTTTTACAGGAGGCCGCAATGCCAACGACTATCCGGAAGATCCTCGTTCCGATCGACTTCTCGACGCCGTCCGACGAGGCCTTGAACTACGCCGCGGACCTGGCGACGACCTTGGGTGCGTCCGTCGTCGTGGTGCATGTGATTCACGAGCCATTCATCGCGGGTGGGGAGTGGGACCTCTACGTCCGCGACGCGTCAGAGATGCGCGAGCAACTCTTCTCAGATGTGCGCTCGAGACTTTCCGCGATCGTTGCGGCCTTCGAACGCCGTGGGCTCCGCGTCACCACCGACATCCGCTTCGGGCCGCCGCGTGAGGGCATCGTCAACGCCGCCACGGCCGCCGAGGCTGACCTCATTGTGATGAGCACTCACGGGCACAGCGGGCTGCACCATCTCCTGCTCGGCAGCGTCGTGGAGCACGTGATCCGTGCGGCGCATTGCCCGGTGCTGGCAGTCCGCGATCCGGCGCGGCCGCGGCCTGCCGCGCCCGGGAAGACGACGGCTGCGTGACCGAGCGCCCGAGACGGTATCCCTGGGCGCCGGCGCGAAGACCGCGCCGCTGCCGCGAGCAGCGCAACCCGTCGTGCCGGGCACGACTTCCGCTCAGGCAACTCGGCCTCTGGACACACGTTGTTCTGTGGTCGCCGCTCATCTTCCCGTTCTGCTTCGCGTTCGTGCCGCGGATCGCGACCGCAGGGGTCTCGATCCTGATCGCGTCCTTCGTCTTGGGAATCGTCATTGGCGTTGCGGAGGAGGTCCTGTGGCGCGGCCTGTATCTGCGAGTCTTCCCCGACAACGTCTGGGCCGGTGCGGTCTATCCGTCGATCGCCTTTGGGATCTGGCACCTTTGCCCGTTATCGGTGCTGCCAAGTCGGTATCCTGGTGGACCGCTGCCGTTCCTGGCGTATTCCGTGATCCTCGGGTTCTGCTACGCGATCGTGGCCAGGACGAGTGGGTCCATCCGGTGGTGCGCCGTTGCTCATGCGATCCACGACTCGCTCGGTCTGGGCGCCTTCGCCTATGCTGCCTGGTTCAAGTGACGCGTGTCCGTCGTTCCATGATCCTGTCAGAGATCAGCACCGTCCCCACGCGGCTTGCCCGAGGTCGTCGCTCACAAACAAAGCGACGCCTGGAGTCTGATAGTCGTTCGCCGCATCCTCACGGACGACGGAGCCCGACTGTGCCGATCTCGGCTGTGGTACGGTGCGGCGCGCGACGATGTATCTTCTGTCACGCACGTCAATCAACAAAGGAGACTCCGATGAATTCGCGCCTGCTCGGAATCGCTCTGTTCCTGCTGTTCGGCGTGGCTCGCGTGTTCGCGGCTGACATCAGCGGCACATGGAAGGCGTCGTTCGAGACCCAGATCGGTCAGCAGAACTACACCTATCAGTTCGTCGTAAAGGGCACGACCCTGACGGGCAAGATTCAATCTGAATCGGGCGGGACCAGCGACGTCCTCCAGGGCAAGGTCGACGGGGACAAGGTGTCGTTCGTGGAGGTGTTCAAGTACGACGGCAACGAGATCCAGATCACCTACACCGGACAGGTCACGTCGGACGACGAGATCAAGTTCACGCGGCAAGTGGCGGAATTCGCGACCGAGGAGCTGGTGGCGAAGCGAGTGAAGTAGTGGCAGTGGCGCGGGCGCGCCGCAGACATGGAGTTCTGTCAATGAACAGTGCGTTGCTGCGAGGAGCGATCCACGGTGCGCTCGGTTTTGCCGCCGCGCTAACGATCGAGCAGGGCGCCGGCGTTCTCAGCGCCGGGCCACGGCTCCAGGCCGCTGCCGGCCAGAGCTCGCCGCCCGTCGCGGCGCCCCAACAGGGGCGCGGGCGCGGCATGCAGTTCAGCGAGCCGAGTCCGTACGATTTCAATGATCACGAGGGCTACGTCTCGATCTTCGACGGCCGCACGCTCGACGGCTGGGACGGCAATCCGAAATTCTGGCGGGTCGAGGACGGCGCCATCGTCGGCGAGTCCACACCGGAGCGGCCGAGTGGGAACAGCTATATCGCCTATCGCCGCATGGAGGCAAAGGACTTCACGCTGAAGTTCGAGATCAAGGTGGAGGGGAGCGGCGGCAGCGGATTGCAGTATCGCAGCCGGACAGGTCTGCCGTGGTTGGCCACCGTATCGCCGGCCGTCACCGCGTTCAACGGCCCGGTCAATCTGGACTGGATGATGACGGGGCCGCAGGCCGACTTTTGGCCGAGCCGGGTCTACACGGGCCAGTTCTACTCGGAGAACACGCCGATGCGCATTCTCGCGTGGCGCGGCCAGGTGGTTGAAGGGTTCGGCGAGCGCAGCAAACGGCTGATGGGCACCATTGGCGACCGCCAGCAACTCGGCGCGATCGTCAAGCAGGACGACTGGAACCAATATGTCGTCATCGCGCGCGGCGGCACCTTCCTGCACATCGTCAATGGACAGTTGATGGCCGTGATGATCGACGACGACCCCGCGTCCTCGAACAATCAGTCAGGTCAATTCGGAATCGAGATCGAGGCAACCACCAAGGTGTCGGTGCGCAACCTCTGGGTCAAGAAACTGAGCTGACGCCTTGGTCAGGAGTGAGCCCCCCCGACACATGCAAACGTGTGGACGCACTCTCTCGAGGTTTTAGAGCTGTGTCGCGTCGGGAGTTGATCAACTCACACTGCAGTTGCCGCTGCTAATGGTGGTGCAGCACAGGCCGATCGGGCGACCTGCTTGTCCCTGGGCCGCAGGCGCGTACAATCTGCGAGGCTACCAACTCCACAGATGGCCCTCGCCGCCGGCACTCGCCTCGGTCCATATGAGATCCTCGCCTCGCTCGGCGCCGGGGCGATGGGCGAGGTGTATCGAGCGAGGGATGGACGCCTGGATCGTGAGGTCGCGATCAAGGTACTCGCGGGGCATCTCCTCGGCTCGATCGCTGCCCGTGAACGCTTTCAGCGCGAGGCGCGGGCCGTCGCGTCTCTGCAGCACCCGAATGTCTGCACGATTTACGACGTCGGGGATACCGGGGATGGACACACATTCCTGGTGATGGAGCTGCTCGACGGCGAGACGCTCGAGCAGCGCCTGGGGCGCGGACGACTCGACCTTCCGTTGCTGCTCGACATCGCAATCGCGCTCAGCGAGGCGCTCGACGTCGCCCACGGCGTCCACATCGTTCACCGGGACATCAAGCCGGCGAACATCATCCTGACTGCCCGCGGCCCGAAGCTGCTCGATTTCGGTCTGGCCAAACCGGTGCCGCTGTCGGCCTCGGCGGTCGCGGAACAATCGACGATGGCCGCCGGCCCGCTGGTGACGGATCCAGGCAGCACGGTGGGAACGATCGCCTACATGTCGCCCGAGCAGCTCCGCGGAGAAGATGTGGACACCCGGAGCGATCTGTTCTCGTTCGGAGTGGTCTTGTACGAAATGGCCACGGGTCGGCGGCCCTTCGGCGGGGCCACTGGGGCACTCGTCGCGGCCGCGATCCTGCAGCAGGAGCCACCGGAGCCCCGGCAGCTGCGACCGGAGCTGCCCGAACGGCTGCAGGAAATCGTCATGAAGGCGATCGAGAAGGATCGCCGCCTCCGCTATCAGCGCGCGTCCGACATCAACGCCGACCTGCTGCGGGTGAAGCGAGACATCGGTTCGGAGTCCGCGCGCGCCGCCACATCATCGAGCGCGACACACCGGCTGCCGACGTGGCGCAAAGCGGTTGTGCCAGCCGTCGCGTCTCTCCTCTTGGTGGCTGCGGGCGGCTACGTCATGTCGCACCGCCGGCCGGCGCTCACCAATCGCGACACGATCGTCCTCGCGGATTTCGACAACCGCACGGCCGACCCGGTATTTGATGGAACGTTGCGTCAGGGGCTCGCGGTGCAGCTCGAGCAGTCGCCGTTTCTGAGTCTTATTTCAGAGCAGCGTCTGCAGCGCACGCTCGCGCAGATGGGCCAACCCACGGACGCGCGGCTGACGGCGACACTGGCACACGAAGTCTGCGAGCGCACGTCCAGCGCCGCCTTCCTCGAAGGGTCGATTGCCAGCCTCGGCAGCCAGTACGTGCTCGGGCTACGGGCCACGGATTGCCGCACCGGTGACGCTCATCGACCGAACAGCAGGTGCAGGCGCCGCGGAAAGAAGATGTGCTCGATGCGTTGAGCCGCATCGCCGGCGCGGTCAGAAGTCAGCTCGGCGAATCGCTCACCACGGTCGAGACCCACCGCACACCGCTCCAAGAGGCCACGACGACGTCGCTCGAAGCGTTGAAGGCGTACACCGCAGGCATGAAATTCCTGATGTCAACAGGCGACCCGTCGACGGCCGTGCCGCTCTTCAAACGTGCCGTCGAGATCGATCCCACGTTCGCGGTCGCCCACGCATCGCTGGGGTTTGCCTATGGCCTGGTTGGAGAACCGGCATTAGCCGCCCAGAGCACCCGCAGGGCGTACGAGCTGAGAGATCGGGTCAGCGATCGCGAGAAGTTCCTGATCGTGGCCGACTACGAGCTGCAGGTAACCGGCAATCTGGAGAAGGCGCGTGAGACCTGCGAGCTGTGGGCGCGCACGTACCCGAGGGACATGATGCCGTACGGGAATCTGGGAGCCTTCATTTACCCGACCTTCGGCCAGTTCGACAAGGGCGTCGAGGTGGCGAGCAGGATGGTGGAGATCGATCCGGAGTTCCCCGTCGGCTATCTACAGCTTGGCTTCAACCAGCAGTTCAGCGGTCGACTCAAGGACGCAGAGGCCACATTCAACCGCGCCGCCGAGCGCAAACTTGACTTGCCGGAAATCTCCGTCCAGCGCTACGACCTCGCGTTCCTCAGGGGCGACACGGCGGGCATGACGCACGAGCACGCGCTGGCACTGGGTAAGCCCAATTGGGAGGACGAGATCGCCGCACGTGAAGGGTTCGTCCTGGCCTACTCCGGTCAGCTCCATGAAGCCAACATGCGATCGCGACACGCCGCCGACCTCGCGATGCAAACCAGCCAGCCGGGCAGGGCGGCGCTGTGGCGGATCGGGCCTGCCCTGTGGGAGGGGTTCGTCGGGAATGAAGCAGCCGCGAGGGAGGCTGCGGCGGCAGCATTGGCGCTGTCGACCGATCGCGATGTCGAATACGGCGTCGGACTGGCCCTGGCCCTGGCCGGCGATTCGGTCCGCGCACAGCAGCTCGCGGCCGATCTGGACCAGCGCTTCCCGGAGGACTCGTCGGCACAGTCCGTTTACGTCCCGGTGATCCGTGCCGTTCTCGCCTTGAAGGAACAGAAGCCAAGTGAGGCGCTCGAGCTGCTGCGCGCCGCCGCCCCCTACGATCTCGGCACGCCGCTCTGTAGCGCGCCGGCCTACTTCGGCATTCTTTATCCCGTGTATGTGCGCGGTCTGGCCTATCTCGCGGCGCATCAGGCGGACGAAGCAACCGCCGAGTTTCAGAAGATCCTCGACCACCGGTCGGTCGTCGTCAGTGATCCGATTGGCGCTCTGGCCCACTTGCAACTCGGACGCGCATTGGCGATGAAGGGGGAGTCGGCACGAGCGAGGACCAGCTACCAGGAGTTCCTGACGCTCTGGAAAACTGCCGATCCTGACGTTGCGCTCCCGGAACAGGCCCGGAAGGAACTCGCCGCGCTGCGATGAGACGGCTCCTCACATGCCTTCCCACACACAGCTTCGTAAGCGTCACCGAAACGCCGCGGGACCGCGCCCGCCTGAGCGACTGAGTCGCCAGCCGTCCTGGTCCTTACTTACTGACCACAGGCTCCGGACGGCTTCCAGTCGGAGGGAATGCCCCTCTCCTGAGCCGCATCATGGATCACCAACGCGAACGCACGGCGGATCGCCGTGCCGGTGACGAACAGTTCCATCGGAGTGTTCGACTCCACCGTCATGGTTCCCCGAGCGCGAGCCCTGCTAGCGCCGGCCGGGGTCTCCAGACACTGCTCGCCCGCGAGGACGAACCAGCCTTCGGGGCCCGGGTGTGTATGCACTCTGGAACTGTCTCCGGGCCGCATGACAGCGTACGAGAGGACCGCAGCATAGCTGTTCGCTGGAGGAAGCTGCAGAGGTCCGACGACGGCAATGCGCTCACCTCCACGGGGCGGACTGTCTCGGGCCCCGAATTCCGAGAGCCACACCCGCCCCTCTTCCTCCACGACGATCCCGGTCGCACTCCTGGCGGCCTCCGCAGCCTTCCTGGTAGGAAACCCGCGCAAATGCCAGTAGACGGCGGCTTGGCTGAAATGAAGCCCGGTCACCGTGCCGACGTTGAAGCAGCCATACTCCGGTCGCTTCTCGCCCGCCGGCACGTCCCTGCACGCCACCTCCGCCATGTGTTCGTGTCCGGCCGCGCCAGGTACCTGAGCCCGCTGGCTGCCAGCTGGCACGATGGGCATCAGCAGGAGCACGAGCGCCGGAATCAGTAGCGTTCTGACCATATCCGATCCTCCGCGGAAGCCCGCTCACGTCGGCAGCTCAGTAGGAACCGTCGATCGAACCTACGCCGAGCAACCATCTACCAAGTCTGCCGAGCCCGCAGCATACCGCGGAAGCAGGGATGGCTCGCAGGGTCCGAGTGCCGCGATCTCCGATAAACATGCGAAGGAATGGGCCAAGCGTTGCTGGCCGGCATCTTCAACAGCCTTCGAGGTGGTTGGCCGGGTCGATGGTTGGACGTGATGATCACGAGGGAGGTCTTTGCGCACACCTCTCATCACATCACGTCACGTGACCTTACCCGAACGGCTATACTGTGCATCCCCGACGTGGGCTCTTGACGGTGACTGGAGGCGACATGCGAATATCGGTTTTGGCTCTCCTCGCGTGGTTGATGGTCGCCGGCAACTCTGAGTCCGCTGTCATGATCTTTCACGATCGAGCCGCCTGGCAGACAGCGGTAGGGACGGGCGTGACGACGATCGATTTCGAAGGCCTGGCGCCGCGAGCGGGATCAGCAGATTTCGCGGACCTTTCACTGTCGGGCGTGGACTTTGGCCGATCGACCGTCCTCGATCCGGGCGCGGCGACTTACATTGCGGCCTGGGGAACAGGTGCAATGTTGATGCGGTTCGATCTGCTGGTGCCTGCCACCACGACGTTCTCGGCTCCAGTCACCGCCTTTGGGTTCGACTATGGTGCCAGCGCCTGCATCCTGGTCGGGCCGTGCGGTCCGGCTCAAAGTGGGCGGCCAGGGCAGGTCACCCTCGTGCTCTCGAGCGGAGATGTCGTCGTGAGCTCCGCACCGATGCCGCCTTTGCAGTTTATCGGCGTCATCTCCTCGGTGCCGGTCACCAGCTTCACGGCCGCAATCCTGCCGTCCTTTTCGATCGTGGATAACTTTTCGATGGCGTCATCTACCAGTTCACCTGTCCCTGAGCCCGCCAGTCTCGTCCTACTCGCCACGGGCGTCGTCGGTGCTCTGGTACGGCGGCGGCGCAAGAACGCCACACTGGCCGCCTGCCCACCCTCGCAGACTCGCCCCGATCAGGGTGGTGGCTTCACGTCGACGTTGTGATACGCCTCGATCCACCATCGGTTCTCGCGGCGAACGAACACTTCCATCAGTTGCGTCTTCACGATGCCGTCTGGCGGCACGACGATGCCGGCGGGCATTGCGCGGACACTCCGGACTTCGTTGTCGATGTCGACGACCGCGACATCCGGGGTGATAAAGCGAACGCGACGGATGGTGTGATGCTTTGTCGTGCCCTTGTAGAACGTACTCAGGATCTGCGAGTGCCGCTCCACAAAGGCAGCCTTGCCGTACATCACCTTGCCGAACAGATTCGTAAACGTCAGCCGGCAATTTCTCGACGATCGGCCGTGCGCGCCTTGATGACGTCTGAGTAGAACGTCAGCGTCTGGCGAGCGATGCTCGTCCAACTGAACTGCTGTTCGACGCGAAGGCGAGCCATTCGAGCCATCGACGAGCGCAGCGCGGGATCTGCGAGCAGCCGGTTTACCGCCTCGGCGAGATCCTTCGAGAACTGCTCCGGATGTCTCGGCTCAACCTCGGTGGGTCCTGCCACCTCTGGCGGGACCAGCAAGCCCGTGGTCCCGTGTTCGACCACCTCCGGAATGCCACCGACTGCTGACGCAACCACGGGCGTCTCGCACGCCATGGCTTCGAGATTGATGATCCCGAACGGCTCGTAGACCGATGGGCATACGAACACGGCGGCATGCGTGTACAGCGTGATGATCTGCTCTTTGGGCAGCATCTCGCGAATCCAGATAATCGGATGCGAGCCCTCGGCGCGGGCCCGGTCCACGGCGGCGGTCATCTCTGCGGCGATTTCCGGTGTGTCAGGTGCGCCGGCGCAGAGCACCACCTGAACGCCGCGCTGCAAGTGTTTGATGGCGTTGACGAGATGAATGATGCCCTTTTGGCGGGTGATGCGCCCGACGAACAAGATGAACGGCGTCTCGGCCTCGATCTGCAGTGCCTGCAACAGCGAGGGGTCCGGCGTTGGCCGGTATTGTTGCAGATCGATGCCGTTGTGAATCACACGAATGCGGTCACGCGGCACTCCGTACGCCTCGTGCACGTCGTGGCTCATCGATTCCGAAACGGCAATCACGCCATCGGCGGATTGATACGCCACACGCTCCACCCAGCTCGAGACATCGTACGCGGTGCCAAGCTGCTCCACTTTCCACGGCCGATGCGGCTCGAGTGAATGCGTCGTGAGCACCAGTGGCACACTCTGTAGAAGCTTCGTTAGGCAACCCCCAAGATGCGTGTACCAGGTGTGACAGTGCACGATGTCTATGCCGGCGAGCATGCCGGCCATCTCGAGGTCCTGAAGCAGCGTGGCAAACAGCTTGGCATGGCGTGGGTCCTGAGCCGGCAGCTGAACGGCGGGGACGACGCCGCGAACGTGCAGGTTCCCCCGATCTTCGCGCTGCTCCCCGAAGCACAACACTTGTACCGTGTGTCTGCCGCCGTCGAGCCCGGCCAACTCCCGGGTCAGATACTCGACGTGTACGCCGGCGCCGCCGTAGACGTGCGGCGGATATTCGTTCGTGAGAATCGCGATGTTCATCGGCGGGTTCCTGCGCGGAGAAGAGCCTCTGTGGCAGCCGAGCGCTCGGCACACGCGAGGCTACCACAACCAAGTTGCCCTCCCGTTGGGCGCCAGCCAGCTGCTGCTAAACCCCGAGCACCGCGTCGCGTTTACGTTCCATCATCGCTTGGTAGTCGACGCGAGATCGATGGCAGCATCGGCTCGGTGAGGCGCCGCAGTTGAAGTGCCAGCGAGGCCGTACCGTCAACGTCGAAGGTGGGCGGCTTCCGGGGACGACCAGTGGGAAGGCCGGTGACCGGCAGCGGCATGGTCGGTCGATGCCGCCGACAACGACGGGATATCCCTACGCTTCACGTTTGGCGAATCGGAGATACGCCCCGACCGTCAGGAAGTTGATCATCACGCCCAGCAGGTTCCAGGCAATCACCGGTCGCGACACGATCAAGAGACCGTAATAGATCCACACAATCTGAAATACCCCGATGATGCCGGCCATCGTCGGGTTGATGCCTTTGCTCGACCGCCGCCTGAACATCCCGATCAAGTCAGGGACGGCGGCGAAGGTCGTTCCCAGCCCAGCCACGAAGCCAAATACTTCAGACTTCTGGAACCCGGGAAAGAACAGGCTCGACGTGTCCGGTACGGCGAGGCTCTCGCAGCCGCTCACGACGATCGCGCTGAGCACGATCGCCGCGGACATCAGTATGCTTTTGCAGCAGTCCCTCGTTGTGTGGGGCACGCGGGCCCTCTCAGGCGTGGCCAAGATTGTCTAATTGATCCTCGTTGCGCGGCCGACCACGATTGGTGCCGATGCGCGCGGCAGCTCTCGCCGCGCGCCGGTCTTGGGCTGAGCGTCCGGCAGCCACGCGACTTTGCCGGTGTCGAGCGAATACACGGCACCGACGATCGTCAGTCCGCCGGCATCCACGAGGGGCGCCAGCACCGGCTTCGATCCGCGGAGCTGACGCACGACGTTTTCCACGTTGATCCGGACGGCGTTGTCAATCAGATCTCCGGGCTGCGCCCTGGCGCGCTCGACTGCCGGGCGGATCAATCCGAGCAGCGACGGCAGGTGACCTTCCGCTTCCCCCGCTTCCGCCGCGGCGGTCACCGCACCGCATTTCTGGTGGCCCATGACCACCACCAGCGGGGTGTGGAGATGCGCGGCGGCGTATTCGATACTGGCCAGCTCCGCGTCCCCGGCGACGTTGCCCGCGACGCGAACGTCGAAGAGATCACCGAGCCCCTGATCGAGGATGATCTCCGGCGCGACGCGGGAGTCGGCGCAGCTCAGGACGGTCGCGTGGGGATGTTGATTCAACGCGAGTTCGCGCTGGCGGGCAGCGGTCTGGTGTGGGTGCTGATACTGTTTCGCGACGTGATGTGCGTTGCCGGCCTGCAGCTCGCGCAGCACCGCCGCAGCGGACGGCACAGTGTCCTGGGCAGCGGCGACCGCGCAGCACAGGGCAGCGCCCACAAGCGTTCGCAAGATCGCGGATCGCATCGGTTGCCTCCTTGGCACAATTTTCAGGGCAGCAAATACCGCACGTTGAAATGCATCATGTGGACGCAAGCGTCGGCCTGGGGTGCCCGCGGGTGCAAAGAACATTGTGCGTCGCACGTATGAGTACTGGCCTGGTGGGTGAGCGGAGTTTCGGGTCGACTGCGATCTTGCCGATGATG
This sequence comes from uncultured Acidobacteriota bacterium, assembly GCA_963816725.1. GTDB lineage: Bacteria > Acidobacteriota > Vicinamibacteria > Vicinamibacterales > 2-12-FULL-66-21 > CAVSUB01. Next base: position 67,354 of record CAWFMC010000009.1, read on the forward strand.
TCGGGAAACGGATTCGGCACGGGTTGACGGTAGTCCCCGTATCGACCTGTGGAGAGCGCCACCTGGACCTGCTGGTCTGTCACATGTACCTCCGTCCAGCGGGAGGCACCTCCGGAATCCATGCGCACCTCGCCAGCGTTTACGGCAGCGTGCGAGTCCGGCGCCGCGAAAGTCGAGGGCGGCCGTCGGCGGCACCAGGGGTAACGCAGGGCACAGCAGGAAGCATGCCGGGCGGGCGGAGGTCGTCGATTATCGAGCTTGGGACCACGCCGCCTACGGCGCACGCTCCGTTGGCCGCCTGACCCGCCCGCAGCCTGGATCGGCGCAGTCGCGTAGTCATCCGGCTGTGACCATCGCGCGCTGAGTCGTGCCGTCTGGGCAGCGATCTCCGGGCGCTCGTTCGCTGCCCAATCATCTTGCCGGTAGCGCGAACGCCACGATCGTCCGCCCCGGCGCGGACTGGAGGAGGCCGCTGCCGCCCGCGGCAATGACGACGAACTGGCGTCCGTCGCGGCCGAGGAAGGTCATCGGCGTGGCGTGCGCGCTGGCGTCGAGCGTGGTCTCCCACAGCACTCGGCCGCTGCGCTCGTCGAAGGCGCGGAACCGGCGGTCGATGGTCGCGCCGATGAAGATGAGGCCGCTCGCGGTCGTGATCGTCCCGCCCATGTTCGGCGTCCCCGTGTGGGCGAATCCGCGCGCGGCGAGATCCTCGAACACACCGAGCGGGACGCGCCAGGCGACCGCGGCGCGGTTGACATCCACTGCAACCAGCTCCCCGAACGGCGGCGCCGAGCACGGCACCTTGGTCTCCGGATTCCAGAAGCGCCCGTAGGCAGTTCCCCACGGCGACGTCCGCCAGTACTCCGCGCGGCCTTCGCCCGGCGCCGTGCGCCGTTCCATCCGCGCCACTTGGCCCAGGTTCATGATGTTGGTGATCAGCAGGCCGCGCCCGGCATCGTAGGACAGCCCACTCCAGTTGCCGCCCCCCAGCGTGCTGGGGAACATCACCATCGTCCCGTCGAGACCGGGCGGCGTGAACATGCCCTTCGTGTACATCCGGTTGTCGTCCCACAGCTCGCGGCAATATCTCGCGTGCTCGGGCGTGAGCGTGTAGAGGTCGGCGTCCCGATCGAATGTGGTGCGCGCCAGCGGCGGCGGCTGCACCGGAAAGGGCTGCGTCGGCGACGTCACTTCACCCGGAACGTCGCTCGACGGGACGGGACGCTCCTCCATGCCGAAGACCGGCTCGCCGGTGACACGATCGAAAACAAACAGCGTGCTCATCTTCGTCATCTGCGCCACGGCGGCGATCGTGCGGCCGTTCCGCTGAACCTCGATCAGCGTCGGCGCCGCCGGCAGATCCCAATCCCAGATGTCGTGATGCACCAGCTGCTGGAACCAGCGCAACGAACCGGTCGTGGCGTCCAGCGCCAGCAGCGAATTGCCATACAGGTTGCGGCCCTTGCGATCGGCGCCATAGAAGTCGGCCGTTGGCGATCCTGTCGCTGCGAACAGCAGGCCGCGATCCGCGTCGACTGTCATGTATGTCCAGGCGTTAGTGCCTGAACGGTCTTTCCAGCTGTCGCCCGCCCACGTCTCAACGCCAGCCTCTCCCTGACGTGGCACGGTGTGGAATGACCAGAGCAGCCGCCCCGTGCGTGCGTCCCAACCGCGAATGTCGCCATAAAGACCCAGGCTCGGCTCACCTTCGGTGTTGCTGCCGCCGGTGATCAGGATGTTCTTGTAGACCGCTGGTGGCGAATCGAGCATGAACGCGCCGGCCGCACCGCGGATTCCTGCCTTGAGATCGACTCGCCCCGATGCGCCGAAACCGTCGATGGGAACTCCGGTCGTCGCATCCAGGGCGATCAGGTCGCCGTCGTCGATCCCGGCGAAGATGCGTGCCCCGGCCGTGCCATCACCTGGCCAGTAGGCCACTCCCCGTCGGCTCGCTTTCGTTTTTGCCTCGAACTGCCACCGTTGCTTGCCGGTCTCGGGCTCCAGCGCGATCACGCGCCGGCCGGCCGTCAGGTACATCAAGCCGCCGATCACAATCGGCGTGGCCTGCAGGTTCGAGGCGCCGGCATCGAACGCCCAGGCTCGCTCGAGGCGAGCGACGTTGCCCGGCGTGATCTGCACCAGCGGCGAGTGCCGGCTGGCGCCCGCATCCCGACCAGCCATCGGCCAGTCGCGGCGGTTGGGCGGTTGGACCGGCACCATCGAGGTCAGTGTCCCGGCAAGAACGACCGCGGCCAACGCCGGGGATCTCCGCGCGCGCGAGCGAGCGGGGGAGTGCAGCGGTTTCACAGGAGCGACGTCCGCATCGATGCACTGCCTCTCACGTCGAGGTCACGGGTTCGGCGCCGCGCCGCTCGGCTCGGTTGCCGCGCACGCCGGGCAAGCGGCCACTGCGTCGCCTCGAACCAAGAGCTCGAACTCGCCCTTACACGCGCGGCAGCGACATTCATACAGTGCACGTACGCTCCAACACCTCGGACGTTGTGACCCTCACCAGTAAACCGGATTCAGTCGCAGGAAGGCAAGCGGTAGCGCCGCTGATCACGCCCCAGCGTGTTGTAAATGGCCGGAGCAACTAGAGCTGCGCGGCGCGAGCGTGGTGAAGCCAGACTCGTGATCAAGGCTTGTGCGAAAGCAGCGTCTCCAGTCAGTGTGCGTGCGCCCACATTGATGACGGCCCTGATGTCGCGCAAGATCTTTCAGACGAACCAACGATGCCGATGAGCAACGGCCCCAAATTCCCCTGAGCGTGGCCGAGGCGCTCCCTCGTCTCCGCGGCAGTCCTCTGCGCGTGCACACACCGGTCCGGCAGAGGGACCGGTTTCAGCGACCCGAGGGGCGTGTAGTCCCGATGTGGCGGTATCATGCTCCTTGCCGACGGGCGATAAGGCTGCATCACACGCATTTGTCGAGATTGGAGACCGTATGACCACCGTCTTGATCACCGGCGCCAGCACCGGGTTCGGTCGTCACGCCGCAGAGGCATTCGCCCGTCGCGGGTATCGGGTGTTTGCGACGATGCGCGACCCGCGGGGCCGAAACGATGAGGCACGGCGGGCGCTGGAGCAGCTCGCCGAGGCCGAGCACCTGCCGCTGGAGGTCCTGGCGCTCGATGTCACCGATGGTGCATCAGTAGACGACGCCGTCGAGCACGCCATTACCCGCGCCGGCCAACTTGACGTCGTCATCAACAACGCCGGGATCGCCGCGCTCGGCGTGACGGAGGCGTTCACCCCAGAACAGTTCGAGGCCATCTTCGATGTGAACGTCTACGGCGTCGTTCGTGTGAATCGAGCGGTGCTCCCTCATATGCGGCGGCAGCGCAGCGGTCTGCTGATACACGTCAGCTCCGCGGCCGGCCGCGTCACGGCGCCGGCGCTGGCGGCGTACTGTGCGAGCAAGTACGCGCTGGAGGCACTGGCGGACGCCTACCGCTACGAGCTGCGTCCATTCGGGATCGATTCAGTGCTGGTCGAACCGGGCATCTATCGGACGGGCATTCACGACCGGATGATGCCGGCCGCCGACGCGGCACGTGTTGCTGAATACGGGATCGCTGGCGACTACGCGGATCGCGTGATGGCGGTCTTCAAGGCAGCGACAGCCGCACCCGATGCGCCGGGCAGCGAGGAGGTAACCCCGGTTTTTCTGCGGCTGGCCGAGATGCCCGCCGGATCCCGCCCGTTCAGGACGGTCGTGAGCGCCCCGATGGAACCATTGCTCGCCGGCCTGAATGCAACCGCGGACGCATTGCGCCCGGTGGTGGCGCAGGTGTTCAACGTCGCGGAGCTGGCCGATGCTTCGCACCCCGAATCGGCAGGACGATAGCGCGGGCTGAGGCGTGTCGCGCATCCTAGCGATGATGCGGCGGCGGCGAGCGATGAGGTCCTTCTGCACAGATGGCGATGAGCGACCGAACCGGTTCGTAGCGAACTCATTGACCCGCGCGACTTCCAGGAGGTGCCGGCAACGCGGCACTTTCGACGCCCAGCGCTACATGCACTGTGTCCGGGCACGAAAGGCGCGATTCGGTTGGTGGACGGCGCGGTTCAGGGTTTGACGGCGAGCAGATACTGTGTTGCGAGGACGATCGCGATCGTCAAAACGCGAGGACGGTCTGCAACATCGGCACCCAGCCGGTCATTCCCGCGGTGTAAGGAGTAAACGCTCCGCTGTACGGGGCGCGATTGATCTTGAACAGCTCGGCGTTGAGCCACAGCCGCTCGGTCGGAAGGAAATGCCACTTGACCCCACCGCCATACTCGTGGGAGTCGCCGAACTGCCCGCGCACCCATGAGCCGCGGCCATAGACCATCACTGTTTTTGGTTGGATGAATTGAGCCACGGTGAGCTCCGCGCCGTGATCCAGTGTGGATGAGAGCGGAAGGGGACCATCGGCCTGGAAGTCGTCCAGCCAGCGCACGAAGTATTGCCCATTGACTGCCAGCCCGTTCCATTTGACGCCGCCGTCGACCGCCCACATTCGGTAGGTTGCCACATCGACGGTCACACCCGGCGCAAACGCGCCGGTGGAAAAGGTCAGCACGCCGTCAGAGTTGTAGAGTGACGTGTTCTCGGGACTGGATTGATCGAGATTCGAGAAACGGTCCTCCCGGGATCTCGTAAACGCGGTACCGAACCGGGTGCGAACCTTGTTCGAGGCGAAATAGTCGTCGTACATGTTGCGTGATTTGCCGGGTTCCCCGTACGCTCCCGACGGCTCCCACCAGACACTGCCCGACAACGCCAGATGCGTATCAATCTTGTTCGCCGAGATGCTCAGCGTGTTGAGCCCGTTGCCGACGAATGTCAGATAGTTCAACCCCTTCCCGAGCTCGCCGTTCGCCCACACGCCCTGGGTAAATCCCGGGCGGAAGAAGTTGTCAGCCATGCTCCGATCAGTGGATGTAAAGAACGGAAACGTATTGACCAGCGATCGGCTGCCCGGTACCCCGGTGTAACCTGCGGTGAGCGTGAGGGCCTTGTTGAACTGCCAGCCGATATTGCTGGCGACGACGATCGACGCCGCGCCGGCGGACGTCCAGACCGTGAAGCTGTATCGCGCCCTCTGGTCGAACACGTAGCCGCCCAGAATGAACATCGCGCGATTGACGGTGATGTCGTTGCGCGTGTGCACGTCCCGGCTCGCGCCGAGATGGTCCGTGTACGTCTCGTCGCTGTCCTGGGTGTTGAGATACCGCAGCTGAGTATTGATGTTGAACTTCAGCAGAAACGGCACCGACGCGCCGCTACCAGTTTCCCAGATGACCATGCCATCTCGGTAACGCTCGGTGCTGGTCTGTGGTGCGGCAGCGGAGGCTGTCTGTCCGGATGCTGCGCCGGAGTCCGTCGCCGCCGGCGGCGCGTTCGGGTCAGGTCCGGGAGCTTGTGCGGAGACGGAACTCGTGACGAACGTCAGCGCCAATGCGATCGAAAGTACGGGGGTTGCGACACTCACCAAGGCCACTGAACACTCCTGTCATTTGGCGAGTGACCGCCGGAGGAAACGACGAGCCCCTCAGACAACTCTCCCGAAGGAGGGTTGAACGAGGGGCTCGGTCGATCAGCAGAGCACGACGGACAGGGCGAGGCCAGCCTCGCTGGTCTCCTTGTACTTGCTGTTCATGTCTTTGGCGGTCTGAGAAAGCGCCATCACCGTGGCGTCGAAATCGACGCGGTGCCTGGACGCGATCTCGTTGCTGGCAATCGCGTAGGCGGTCCACGCCTTGACGGCGCCGAACGCACATCGCTCGATGCACGGAACCTGCACGTAGCCCGCGACTGGATCGCAGGTCATGCCCAGGTGATGCTCCAGCGCCGATTCGGCCGCATTCTCGACCACGCGCGCCGGGGCGTCGTACACCGTCGCGGTCAGGGCCGCCGCCATGGACGACGCCACGCCGATTTCTGCCTGGCAGCCGCCTTCGGCTGCCGACAGTGTCGCATGGTGCTTGCACAGGTAGCCGATGCCCAACGCCGCGAGCATGCCCTCACGGACCTTTTGCCGCGGGACCTTCCGGACCTCCATGAGCGCATAGACCAGCGCCGGCATCACGCCGGCGGACCCGCCGGTCGGCGCCGTGATCACGAGGTGGCCGCGCCCGTTTTCCTCGGACGCCGCGATCGCAAACGCCGAGAGCGTGCCGATGCCGCGGTCCGATTCAAACTTGTCGTCCATGGCGCGCTTGTAGACCGTCGCGGCCTTGCTGTGCAGCTTGATCGGCCCCGGCAGCACGTCGTCTTCCGGCATCGACAGCCCGGACTTCACCGTCGCGACCATCGCGTTGATGATCTTGTCGATGAAGGCGTAGACCTCCTCTTCGCTCTTGCCCGAGATCGACACCTCGTTGGCCAGGATGATCTTGCCAATCGTGGTCTTGTTGGTGTCCGCGTGCTCCCGCAGCTCCTTCATGGTGGCGAAGGGGTATTTCGGCGCGTTCTTCTTCGGCGGGGTATACCCCTTCCACTCGATGAATCCGCCGCCCACCGAGTAGTACTCCTGCTCGAGCAACACCTGGTCGCCGGCGAGGAGCTTGACCGTCATCGTGTTCGGGTGCTTGAAGTCCCCCTTGGTGGCGTCGTAGATGACGTCCTTGAGGCTCACGTCGATGGACTTGTCGCCGAGCTTTACCGGGAACACCTGATCGGGCTTATCGCGCAGGCTGTCAAGGAACTTCGGGTCGACGGTGGCCGGCTCTTTCCCGACCAGGCCGGCGAGCGCGGCGCGCTCCGTGCCGTGTCCCTTGCCGGTGGCGCTGAGGCTGCCGAACAAGTTCACCTGCAGCTTCGTCGCGGTGGCCAGCTTGTCGGCCGGCAGTTTGGTCGCGCGCTGGTAGAAGTCGTAGGTGATGCGCATCGGACCAATCGTGTGTGAGCTCGACGGCCCCGGGCCCACCTTGTAGAACTCGTCGGCGGTGGTCAGGACCGGCCCCTTTTCCTGCATCACCACATACAAGTCCGGAGAGAGCGGCGGCGCCGACGGCGTTGCCGACGCCGCTTGCGCGGGCGGCACGGTTTCGGCGGCCTTGGCGGTTTTCTCTGCGGGAGATGGAGAGCACCCGGTCATCACGGCGGCCGCACCACCCACTGCGGTTCGCATCAGGAAACCCCGGCGGTCCACGCCCTGCGGAATCTCGTGTGCGATCAATGGGCGAGTGTCGGCGAACGGATCCTCCTGAGAGGCTTGACGGGATCGTGCTGTCGGCCGAGCCGCGCCGACAGGTTTTTCAGTTTCGTTCCTGGACATGGTCCACCTGCTCCCTCTCATCGAGACTCAATTGCGCGGGGCCCTGTGCCCTCCACCGCAAGGCCGACTTTCCTGGTCGTCGAAATGGTCGCCCGCTTATCGATGTGCAGACGCCACCATTCGCTGGCGGGACGCACAGCCGGTGAAGCACGCTGCATCCCGAATGCCACAGCAATCGGGCCAGCAAATCCTGCCGGTTTTCGTCCGCGCCCCTCGGCGCCGTCCGGATATCCGGAGCCGCTCCGAAATGTCGGGCATGCCCGGTGCGGTCGCACGCCGGCAGGCCGACGGCGCTCTTTCCCGCTCAGACCGCCCGCGACGTAACCGTGGTGACGGTGGGGCTGATTCACATGGCAAGCGAAGGTCGCGCAGGGTTGACGGAGCGCTGCGCGGGCCAGGGATGATCCAGCAGCCAGGAGAAAATCATCGCGCACGCGGACACTCGGATCGTGCCGGAACGTCACGGCAGCGTGCTCGGGGCCCCTCCCGGCTGTCAGCCGGACGTGTCGGCACCTCATGGCAGTCCCGGAAGGGACGGCGACCAACTCACAAGAGAGCCGGGACCGGGTAGAGCACGCGCTGCCACGCCCCTGACGTCGTGTTGGCCGCGAGCTTCCAGACGCCACGCGACGTCGCCGCGTAGACGTTGCCGCTGCCGTTGAAGGGAAGCTTGCCGACGAACGAACTTTCCAGCTCGCCGTCGCCGCCGACGCGATCAGCGGTCGTGAAGCGCGCCGCCACCCGCCTCGACGAGGGACGTCAACGTGCAGCCGGCTAACGCCACACCTCGGCCACCGGCAGCGGAGCCGCATCACGACCGCATCCGCGCAGAGTCTCCGCTTCCTTGCGCGCGGCACGAGTCGTGGCCGCGGCCTTGATCGTTGACTTTACGTTGGCTGCCCGGCATTCCGCTACTGCCGCATGTTCGTCGCCGGGTGGACTCTAACGAAGTCCCGTCCCCGCAGTGTTCAGTAGCGGATCGCGGAACGGCGCCTCACCCGTCGTGCCGCGATGCCCGCGAGCGCCGTCGCTCCGAGCAGAATCGTGAGTGGTTCGGGAACAGCCCGAATGTTGTCCACTCCGACGGATCCGACCACCGACACCGGTTCACCCGCGGCCGGCGCGTGAATAATCCGCATGATGGTGACGTTGGACATCAGGGTGGTGTTGCTGCCGAGCAGCGTCGTCAGCGCTGCAGGGCTCACGTCGAATCCCACATGCGTCCACCCACTGCCCACGGGCAGCAACGCGCCAAACGTCGTCACGGCCTCATCTGCCGGTGGTGCTAGGAGTGGATCCTCGAACAACAGTCGGATGGTCAGCGCAGTCGAGCCCAGATTGATGAGATCCATGTCGATGCGCGTGACGCCCGCCGCAAGGTAGTCTCCGGCCCACTGCGCGGGATTCATCGCGACGAGCCGGCAACCGGGGCGATCGCACCCACCAATGGCGGTCAGCGCCATGTACGCGTCGCCGGCTCCGCCCGGTCCGCCGCTTGAAATTCGCGTGGGACCTACGGGAGGCACGCCTCCGCCCGGCCCAAGGCTTGTGGTCCAGTTCTGCAGGCCGCCGTTGAACGTATCGGTGAGGCCGATGGTGACCGCGTCGGCGCGGGTGGCACCCAGAAAAATGCCAGTCGCGAGCAACAAGGCCGTGCGCGTGAGTCCTGCCGTCAGTGTCATGTAAGCTCCCAGTGCTGAACCGCGTCCACCGGCAGATACTGTGCCATATCTGGGCTTCCTGAAGTGCGGTATCTCGAATTGCCGGACAGAATTTGTAGTCCGCGGCGAGGCCTTTTGTCGGTGTTCTCTGCGACACGGTGGAACGGCCGACGAGAGTTGGTGGTGTCGTCCGCAGTGCGGATGCACGCAAGTCGTGGAAGCGATCACTCACGGTCTCGCACCGCGCTCTGTCCTGCGGCCGTCCACACAGCAGCGGCAGCGCTTGTGGCGAGGGCAGGGCGAGCATGGGTCCGAGAGCGCTCCGCCCCGTCGGACGGGGCAATCATGTGCGCCGGCCTTGGCGGGAGGCTTCAGGAGCTGATGAGGACGCCCTTCCGCACGTATGTCGGGTCGTCGATTTGGTTCAGCAAGAAATCGGCGACGTCGGCGCGAGCAATGCGAGGAAACCCGCTGAGCGGCAGGCGTTCGCCCACGCGGCAGTGGCCAGTCGCCGGGCCGTCAACCAATCCGGTGGGGTAGACGAGTGTCCAGTCGAGGGCGCTGGCGCGGAGCGCCGTCTCGCCCAGTTCCTTGTCGCGGTAGATGTTCTGCAGCAGCACACCAATGAGCATGCGCGGTCCGAGCGGCACATCGCGACGCGTCGCCCCGACGCCAAATGCCGAGGTGAAGATGAGCCGGTGAACGCCTTCGTGCTCCATCGCCCGCAGAATGCGGGGCAGGCTGCGACTGATCAGCCCGCCCGACCTCAACGATCGCCCGACACCCAGCGTGCTGATGACCGCCGACTGACCGCGAACTGCCTCGGCGAGCACGTGACTGTCGTCCGTGACGCTACCAACGAGTACTCGCACGCGATCGTCCCGGATCGTCAACCGTTGCGGCGCACGGACCAGCGCTGTGACCTCGTAACCCTGTTGCACGGCGCGCGCGATGACCTGCTGGCCGGTTCCCCCGGTTGCGCCCAGGACCAGAATCTTTCGTCGTGACGGCAGCGCGGTCATCCCGCCGGTCGCGGCGATCATGGCCGCTCCGAGGACGGCCTGGGGGGCAACGGACCGACAGCCGCGACCTGACGGCGAACCGCGGAGTCGACGTTGCCGCCCCCTTCCTGGACCGGCTCGAGATAGAAGCGCGCCCAGGTCAGGAGATCGTTGGCCACCCCGAAAATCACCACCCCGCGCATCACGTGTGCCGAGCCGTCGCGCCGCGTGCCGCGGTGCTCCCACTCGCTCCAGACCTCGCTGCCGTCGACGGCCCACCGCAGCACGGTGGCCGTGAGGTCAGGGATGGCCGTGAAGATCTGTTCCCAATTGCGCCTGACCTGCTCCCGCCCCGTGAAGCTGCGCTCAGGGTGCGCAGGCGTGTCGTTCCGGTAGTCAGCCGCGAAGCACGCGACCACTGCGTTCACATCATGCGCACCGGCCGCGCGTTCAAGCCGCATAAGCACGCCGGATGGGCCATCGGGTCGATCGGAGTCTTCCATAACAGTCACCCCAATATTGATACAGTCAGACTGTAATCAAATGTATACTGTGCTTCGTGAATGCGAAAGTCAAGCGCACGCGGCGGTACGACTCGGCGCGCCGGCAGGAAGCGGCGCGCCTGCGGCGGTCGGCAGTCGTCGAGGCGGCGGGGCACCTCTTTCTGCGAGACGGATTTGCCGCGACCACCATCGCGATGATTGCTGCGGACGGGGGCGTGTCTGAAGAGACGGTGTACAAGGCGTTTGGCAACAAGATCGCGCTCCTGCGGGCGGTCCGTGCCCAGGCGCTTGCTGGCTCGGCGCCGGAGCACGCCGAGCATCGATCCGACCGGATGCAAGCGCGTGAGAAGGACCCGAGGGCGATCGTCCACGGATGGGCGAGACTGGCGGTGGAGGTCGCGCCGAGAGTGGCTCCCGTGCTCTTGCTGGTGCGTGACGCCGCCGCAACCGATCCGGAACTGGCGGACTTGCAGGCGGAGATGGACGTGCACCGCTTGACGCGCATGACGCACAACGCGCGCTCGCTGGCGAAGGGTCGACATCTGCGATCGGGCATCACGGTCGCTGCCGCGGCCGATGTGTTGTGGACCTATAGCTCGCCCGAGCTCTACGAGCTGCTCGTCGTCCGGAGGGGATGGTCCGTCGAACGGTATGGACGCTTCATCGCCGACGGGATGATCGCGGCGCTGCTGGCCTGAGGCAGTCGACGAGACCGTAAGTTGAACATCTGCGATGCGGCTGGTCCTGCCCAATGCTTGGTGGGATAGCGCGCTCGACTCCAGGTCACGGGCCGTCTTGACGCCGGTCAGTCGAACAGGCGACGTACCGGCGCTATCCACGCGCTCACGCCGACCCTGGCGGTGGGTTGTTGGCGTGACCACGCGCGAACCGTCCGGAGCGGCCGCGACATCGCTCGCCCGGACTTGCGCCGCTCGGCGCGGGTGCCGCCGAATCGCGACACCACCCGACACGTGTGCGTCCTGCTTTACCTGGCGCTGTCGAGGGCCCGCAGCACACTGGGGTCGAGGTTGTACACGTCCCGAGCGAAATGCAGATCGCCGTCTGCGCCGACGCTGACCGTCCAGTAGACAATCAGCACCGGAAGCGGCGCTTTCAGCAGGACGGTCTCGGAATCGCCGGCATCGACGACGCCCTGCACGCGTTCGCGGGTCCAGCCGTCGCCCTCGAGCAGCACCGAGGCGAGATCGAGCGGGTTCTCGACGCGGATGCATCCGGAGCTGAACGTGCGCTGATCGGCGGAGAACAGCTCTTTGCTCGGCGTGTCGTGCAGGAAGACGAAGTGCTCGTTCGGGAAGATGAACTTGACGCGTCCGAGCGCGTTATCCGGACCCGGCGGCTGCCGCAGCGTATAGCTGAAGTTCTTTGTCGAGGCTTTGGCCCAGTCGATCGAGGCAGGATCGACCGGCTTTCCCAGGCGATCCAGGATGGTGAGGTTCTTGCGGGCAATGGGGTTCTGCCCTTTGCGCATGCCCGCGAGTACGTCCTCGAGGATCCCCGGCGGCACCGTCCAATCGGGGTTTAACACGAGGTAGCGCAGATCGGCGCGGAAGGCCGGCGTCTCGCGGGCCTGTTTGCCGACCTGAGCCCGCGTCTCCCACACATTCTTCCTGTCGCGGATGAAGTACGCCTTGAACGCGGGCAGGTTCACCAGCAGGAACGAGTCGCTCAAACCGCCGACCACCCATCGGGCGCGCTCCAGGTTGATGCGCAGTTGATCGATGCGTGACGCGACGCTCACGTTCAAGGCGTCGAGGGTCATCTTGCCAACCGTGCCGTCAGCGGTGAACCGATGGCGTTCCTGGAAGAGCTTCACTGCGGTCGCGACGTCCTTGTCGTATGCCGCGTTGTCGAGCGGCACCGACAGGGGGAGGTCACCGGTGGCCGCGAGCCGCTTGCGGATCAGAATCACGCGCGGATCGCGCACGCCGGGCTTCAGCGCGGGACCCGCCGGCACGATCGCCCAGCCACCCGATTTCGCCTCCTGCCGCAGGCGCCCCAGCTCCTTCTTCAAGCCGGCGTAGATGAAGTGATTGGGTTTGAGCGACTCGATGGCCTCGGCGGGCGCCGCCGCGGCGTCCAGCTCGGCGAGTGTCTTTTCAAGTGCCGGAGTCCCGGCTCGCGGGTCTACGTTCCACCGCGGATCGAGAGTGACCGGCTGGACCTTGCCGTAGCGCACGTGATCGACGAGCGCCGCCACGGCATCCGTGAGAAGGACCTGAAGGTCGGCGTCGGCCTCGACCGACGCGGCCTTCGACTTGTCGGCGAGCAGGCTCTCGATGGCCGCAAGGTGGTAGTCGGCGGGCGTCAGCCCGTCCTCATCGATCCGGCGGATGGCGGCGAGAATCGCCTCCGCAGCCTGAGGTCCCGTCCACGCGGGCTTGAAGGCGCGCCCCTCGAAGAACGCCGCAACCGCTCGGGCCTGGAGCAGCCGGCTCCCGCGGGCCACGCGTGCTGCCGGCGACTCGCGTACTGCTTCGATGCGGGCGCGCAGTGCTTCCTGCAATCCGCTCGGCGGCGACAACTGGGCGTCGACCGGCAGGGACAGCACCGACAGCAGCACCAGCACGCGCGCCGTAGCCGAGCGAACAAATCGAGTTGGCATGGGGCCTTTCTTACTCGGGTTTCGGGTGGGTAGCGGACAAAGTCTACACCCGTGAGAATCATGCGCACCGCTCACGTTAGGTTACTTTCCGGTGAAGCACATGACCCGCACGAGCGCTCAAAGCTCGAATCGCCCATCGTATAAACGTCCACCTCGCCGTACGCGGAACGCATCGTATCCACGGCTGGAAGCGTATCGAAAATCGGCGGACCCTGTTCATCGGGTCTGGGCCCGAATCCCTTCAGGATCAAGCCCGACTGGCGAGATCGACACTGCGGCGTTAGGACCAAGCCGCTGGCGCGGCGGACGCTGCGCGTGAGGCGCGCTCGAACCGCGGCGTAGCGTACGGGTCACAGGAGGTGTCTTGTGACCCATTGTCGCCGCATCATGCTGGAGGAGCTCCAGCGCCGGAACTTCTCGCCGACGACCATTCGCAGCTATCTCTACGCCGTGGAGCGGTTCGCTCGCCACTTCAAGTGTCGGCCCGACCGTCTCAATCACACGCACCTGCGTAGCTACCAGGCGCACCTTTTGCGGACGGGGCAGCTCCAGCCAAAGACGGTCCGGCTCCACGTGTCCGCGCTACGGTTCTTCTTCGTGAAGACGTTGCGGCGTCGCTATCTCCTCGACGACACGCCGTACCCGAAGGCGCCCCAGCGGTTGCCGTTGATCCTGAGTGTGGAGGAGATGGCCCGCCTGATCGATGCGGCGGACGGCCTCTATCACCGCACGATGCTGATGGTCCTCTATTCGACGGGGATCCGCAGCGCCGAGCTCCTCCAACTGCAGGTGGCGGACATCGACAGCCGGCGCATGCTGATTCACATTCGGCAGGGGAAGGGCGGGCGCGACCGGTTCGTCCCGCTCAGCCCCACCCTCCTCGCCACGCTCCGCGTGTACTACCGGTGGATGCGGCCGCAGACGTGGCTGTTTCCCGGCATGGTGCACAACTGGCGCGCCGACAAGCCGATCACGAAGCGCGTGCTCTGGGAGGCGGTGGTGACCGCGGCGACGCGCGCCGGTTTCCGCCGACGCGTCAGTCCCCATCTGATTCGCCATTCCTACGCGACCCATCTCCTCGAAAGTGGCGCGGACCTGCGCACGATACAGCTGCTCCTCGGCCACGTGAACATCCGGCACACGGCGCTGTATCTGCATCTCTCGCAGAAGCACCTCCAGGCTGTCGCGAATCCCCTGGATGCGCTCACGATCTCGGGGCCTGATACCGCGCGGCGGTCTCGGCTGCAGCACCCGCGGTGACGCGGCCACCCTTCGAGGTGGCCGACATCGTGCGCCGACATGGCGAGCGCTTCCTGGAGACCCACCGGGCGTGGGTGACCGGGCTGCACCGCCGCGTGCTCCGCGCCATCGCGCAGTGCCGCACCGCCGCACTCGGCGGGCATCGCGATCGCTGTGAGCAGTGTGCGCACCCGGCCATCTCCTTTAATAGCTGCCGCGACCGGCACTGCCCGAAGTGTCTGACGGCGGCGCGGAACGCCTGGGTGGCCGCGCGGGAGGCGGAGCTCTTGCCCGTGGGCTACGTCCACATCGTGTTCACCGTGCCGGAGCCGCTGGCGCGCCTCGCGCTAGCCAACAAGCGTGTCGTCTACGACCTGTTGTTTCGAGCGGTCGCGGCGACGCTGCTGCAGGTGGCCGCGAATCCAAAGCGACTGGGCGCCGCCATCGGTGGGCTGATGGTGCTCCACACGTGGGGACAGCGGCTCCAGCACCATCCCCACGTCCATTGCGTCGTCCCCATGGGCGGTCTCGCGCCAGACGGCACCCGCTGGCTTCACGCCCGCCCGCGCTTCTTCCTCCCGATTCCCGTCCTCCGGAAACTCTTTCGCGGCAAACTGGTCGCCAGTCTGCGAGAAGCCCATCGCGACGGACGTGTCGACTTTCCTGGAGCGCTCGCCCCGCTGAAACCGGCCGCCGCCTTCCGGGCCTTCGTGCGATCGCTCTATCGTCAGACGTGGGTTGTGTATGCCAAGCCACCATTCGGCAGCCCGTCCCACGTGCTCCACTACCTCGCCCGCTACACCCACCGGGTGGCGATCTCCAACCACCGCCTCGTCGATGTGACGGACGACACCGTCTCGTTTCGGTGGAAAGACTATCGACACGGCAACCAAGTGCGCACGCTCACCGTCGAGTCGGAGGAGTTTCTCCGCCGCTTCCTCCTCCACGTCCTCCCGAAGCGCTTCGTGCGCATTCGCTACTTCGGCTTCCTCGCGTCACGCTGTCGGACCGTCCAGCTCCCCCAGTGTCGGCGCGCCCTGGCCGCCGCGAGCGCTCCACCCCCCGCGACACCGGCACCACCGAGATCGTGGCCGTGTCCCCGCTGCGGTGCTCCCATGCGCGTCATCGAGCGCCTGACGCCCCGGCAGATCTATCTCACGTCGCTCCTGGCCGACATCCTCCATGACACGTCATAGTCCTCGCCCGGCGGCCGCCAGGCGTCCTCGTGACGCGCGCGTACGCGCGGACGCCGGAGGTCTATCCGACCGTCGCCGTCACGGCCACGCCTACGGCAGTCTCGGACACCAGGTGTCCCCTCGTCCTCCGATCTCGAACGTCGGCGGCCTCCAGGCACGCCCGCGCGCGCGGGGTCCTGTACGATTGAAACGACATAGCTGAAGGGGCCGCGTCCGCCGCAAACGCCAGCGGCTTGGTCCAAACGGCTCTATCGAAAGTGACCCGGCGCTCCACATCGGAGCGACCGCGAGGCCACCTGCGCGCCGGGTCACTCTCGATAGAGTCCTACCGTCAGGCACGATTGATCGTGTCCCTCGGCACGAACCGCTATAATCCCCGGCGTTTGGCTCTCATTTCCGGCATGCGCCTCGGCGTCTACGAAGTCATCGCCGGCATCGGCGCCGGCGGGATGGGCGAAGTCTACCGCGCTCGCGACACGAAGCTGCATCGCGAGGTCGCGATCAAAGTCCTGCCGGACGTCTCCGCCGGCGATCCCGACCGGCTTGGGCGGTTCGAGCGCGAGGCGCACGCGCTCGCGGCACTGAACCATCCCAACATCGCTCAAATCTACGGACTGGAAGGTTCCGCGCTCGTCATGGAACTCGTCGAGGGCGAGGACCTCGCCGCGCGCATTGCGCGGGGACCGATCCCGTTAGACGAGGTGCTCGCCGTCGCGCACCAGATCGCCGACGCGCTCGAAGCCGCTCACGATCACGGCATCATCCACCGCGATTTGAAGCCGGCGAACGTCAAGGTCCGAATCGATGGCACGGTGAAGGTGCTGGATTTTGGCTTGGCGAAGGCCGTCGGCCACCCCGAGGCACGAGCGGTCAGCCCGACCGGGATCCTTCCCACGATCACCTCGCCGGCCATCACTGATGTGGGGATGATCCTCGGGACCGCGGCCTATATGGCGCCCGAGCAGGCCCGCGGGCAGGCCGTCGACAAGCGCGCGGATCTCTGGGCCTTCGGCTGCCTCGTATACGAGATGCTGACCGGCCGCCGCGCCTTCGGCGGTGACCAGGTCAACGACACGATGGCTGCGGTCCTGCGTGGCGAGCCGGACTGGGCGGTGCTTCCCGCCGACACACCCGCTTCGATCAGGCGCATGCTGCGCCGTTGTCTCGAGAAGGACCGGAAACGCCGGCTGGCTGATGCCGCCGACGCGCGACTCGAGATCGAGGCCGCGCACGCCACGGACGACGCCGGAGTGGCCGCTGCTCCGCGACGGGCTCGCGGTCTCGCGGTGCCCATCGTCGCGACGGCCATCGTGGCGCTGCTCACCGGGGCGGCGATCGCCTGGCTCACGACACCGTCCGCACGGCCGGCCGCGCCCGTGGCGCGCTTGCAGGCCGCGTTCCCCGACCGGACCACGCTGTCGATCGCCCCGAACGGTTCGGAGGTCGCGATCGCTCCGGATGGCTCGCGCCTCGTTTACGTCGGCCAAGCCGCGCCATCGTCGGTATCGCGACTGTTCGTCCGCACGCTCGATCGCGGCGAGACCTCGGCGATCGCCGGAACCGAGCAGGCGCAGTACCCGTTCGTTTCGCCCGATGGAGAAACGGTCGCCTTCGTGCGCGATGGCAGTCTGCTGAAGGTTGGGGTGCGGGGCGGCAGCCCGGCGACCATCTGTTCGGGGTGCGCACCAGGCTTCTACGGCGGGGCCTGGGCCGAGGATGGCACGATCGTGTTCGCGCGTGGCGGTGGGGCAGGTGGACTGTTCCGCGTCGGTCCGGACGGACGGATCTCGCAGGTGACGGAAATCGATCGGGCCGCCGGGGAGAGCCGCCACGGGTTCCCGTCGGTCCTTCCCGGTGGCGCCATCCTCTTCACAATCCACCCGGGCGGCAATGTACCTCCCGAGATTGCGGTGCTGGATCCCAAGGCCGGCACGCGGCGCGTGCTCGTGCGAGGTGGAGGCCAGCCGAGCTACTCGCCGGCCGGTTACCTGGTGTATTCAACGGCCGGCGCGCTCAATGCCGTGCGGTTCGATTTGGCGCGGCTCGCGGTCGTCGGTACGCCCGTACCGGTGCTCGATCGCGTGATCACGAAGAGCACGCAAGGGACCGATTATGCCGTCTCGCAGAATGGGTCGCTGGTCTACGCGTCAGGCGACCGGATCGGGCCGACAGACACGATCGCGTGGGTGGCCCGTGACGGCCAGGAAGAGACCATGCGTGTGCCGCCGCACGCGTACGCCATGCTCCGCGTGTCACCTGACGGGGAGTACGCGGTCCTCGATGCGCGCGACGAGGAGTTCGATCTCTGGCTCTGGGATTTCAAGAACCGCAGCATGGAGCGGCTCACGTTCGAGCCGTATTCCGATGGCTATCCGGTCTGGAGCAGGAAGAAGGAGGACCGGCGGCTGTACCTGCGTTCCGGAGACGTCGGCGAGCGAGGGCTGTTCCGGATGGATCTGCCTCGCGCACCCGTGCGACTCACGAAAGTCCCCACGCTCCCGACGACCATCAGCCCGGATGGACGGTGGCTGGTCAGCACGGGCTCGGGACTGGCGGCTGGCCTGACCATGGTTTCCACCGAGGACGGCCACGAGACGCGGGCGTTGGCTGGGACCGCCAGCGGGGCTGCGAACGCCGACATCTCCCCCGACGGGCAGTGGATCGCGTACGAGGCGTCCGGCTCCGGCGGAAGCGAAATCTACGTGCACCCGTTTCCCGATACCGCGGCGTTCCGCCGGCAGGTGGGCGCGGGCACCCGCCCGCTCTGGTCGCCGGCCGGTGGAGAGCTGTTCTATCTCGATGCCGCGCGCCAACTGATGTCGGTTCGCGTGGGCACGACGCCGACCCTTTCGCTCGGCAACCCGACGAAGATCCTCGACAACGTGCGCGTGGTCACGCCAGGGCGCAGCTACGATGTCTCGCCGGACGGCAAGCGGTTTCTGGTAATCAAGAACGCGCCCGGCGACTCGCAATCCATCCGACAGCTCGAGGTCGTGCTGAACTGGACCGAGGAGTTGAAGCGACTGGTCCGATGAACTGGCCGTCAACCCGCAGGCCGCGGCCCGGTGCGAGTGACCGGCAGCGGCGGGCCTGGTGAGGGCCACCGGGACGCCGCCGTCCGCAGACACACGAAACAAGCCGGTGCGACGACCAGCGAGTTCTACCGCAAACCCCTCACCGGCGCCGGGGCGGAAGAGCGGATCGCTGTGTTAGGCGGCAACGCGACGCCGCTCGACATCTCGCCTGATGGAAAACTGCTGGTGTACTCGATTACCGACCCGAATACCAAAGACGATCTCTGGCTCTTGCCGCTGCAGGACCAGCGGCGCATTCCAACGAGATACTTGAACGGGCTCTTCGAGGAGCGGCACGCGCAGTTCTCGCCGGACGGCCAGAGGATTGCCTACTCATCCGACGAATCAAACCGTTTTGAGGTCTACGTGCAGACGGTCCCGGCCACAGGCTACAAGCGGCAGATGTCGTTTGAGGGCGGCTCGCGTCCGCGCTGGGGGCGCGATGGCAAGGAGCTGTACTACCTCTCGGCGCAGGGCCGTTTGATGGTCGTTCCGCTGACGCTCGCCGCAGGTACCCTGGAGCCCGGCGCGGGCGAGCGGCTGTTCGACGTATCTCTGGCGCCCGGCAACAACCGCGCGTTCCTCTACGCCGCCGCGGCGAACGGGCAGAAGTTTCTCGCGTCGGTGGCGCCCGACGGATCGACGCCGCCCGTCACGATCTGGATGAACTGGATAGCCTCCATCATGAGGTGACGCAGACACGCTCGTCGTAATCCTCGCGTCGCATTGTTTCTCGATTCACCGCGGCGGCGTACAACTTGGCTCGCATGCGGACCCTGACGCCGCTTCGGCGAGAGACGGAGACCTCACGGTCGCACGTCGCGGCCCGGCCACGCAACGAGGCTCCGGCCCGCTTCGTCCGAGCCGCGGATCGACCGTGCGCCTCGTGGCAACCGGTTTCTCAGCCATCCTAGTGTGGTGCCATCTTCGCGCGCACTTCGTCGAGCCAGCGGGAGACGACCACGAGCGAGGGTCGGGTCACGCTGGTCAGGTTCTTGAGGAAAAGAAAACGGGTTGCGTCAACCGAGACGTCGTAGTTGCGCGCGAACTCGAGAGCATATTGCCTGGTGGCAAACAAGCGAACCGGCGTGCCGTGGGTGAAGCTCGTGCCGCTCGAGATGGGTGTCGACATCAGCCCACCCTCGCCGTCGATGAAGAACAACTCGCGTCCGTGACGCGCCCAGAGAGGGTGCGAGCCGCCGGTGAACGAGATCTGCCAGCGCCCGCTCTCCACATCGGGGAATGGGTGTACGTAAATCTCGAAGTGCCCTGTTTCGTCTGACTGGTAGGCGATCCAGTGCCCGTCGGGCGCGATCTCCGCATTGAGCGTCTGCCCCTTCGTTGCCACCAGCGGCCGTTCCGGCCCGCTGTGATCCAGCGGCAGCAGCATCGCCACCGGGTACTGGCTCGCCGTGTGGTAGACGAGGAACTTGCCGTCGGGCGACACGGTCTCCGGGTATCCCCCGGGCGGGGGCACCACGACATCTGTCGCCCCGGTCCCGTCCGCAGCTTTCCGCAAAATCCATCGGCTGCCGCTCTCTTCGGTCGCGTCGAAGACGACGCCCCGGCCGTCGGGGATCCATGCCGGGTTGAGCTCGGCACCGCGGGTGAAGGTGAGCCGAGTGAGCGCCTTGCTGGCGAAGGTCCAGATCCAGATATCGGCAGCCGAACTTACGGCCAGCTGCATCCCGCTCGGTGACAGCCGCGGTTCCTGGTAGCCGGCGGAGGCAGCGGTGATCGTGTCCTCACGCCCCTGACGGTCTACCCAGACCAGCGCGCGCGGCGACGGGGGAGGCACTGATGGATACACCAGAGTACCGTCGGAGGAGATCGCGAACTGGCCGCCGCCGCTCGAGGGCACGTCCTCGACGAGCAGGACCGGAGCGCCGGTGACTTCAAGGGTCCGTGCGTTGAACGGCACCCCGAACAGGCTCCCGCCATGCAGGTAGACAAGCTGGCCGGTCGCGAGCACGTGCGCACCTGTTCCGCCCTGCACCAGCGCCTTGCGCTCGCCACCCTGCACGGACTGCACGACAATCGTGCCTTCGCCCGGCACGGCGGGACCCTGCGGCGTCACCGTGAACAGCACATGGCTGCCATCGTCCAGCATTTCAGGTTGTGAGGCACGCTCGACAGTCGCGTCGACGGAGACCAGTGAGCTGATCGCGCCACCTCCTTCTGGGACCGCGTAGATCCCCGAGGCCGCGGCAGACGTCATGCCGAAGACAATCCTCCCATTGCGCCAAATCGCACCGTTAGGAGGCGCCGGCAATTCGGCGAGCGTGATGGGAGACCCTCCCGAAACGGATATCTTCTTGAGCGTCCGCCCCCCGCCGGCAAAATAGGCGAGCCATGTCCCATCCGGAGAAAAGACCGGCTCCATGACACTTTCGTTCGTCCCGCGGATTGGCTCGGAGTCCAAGCCGTCCATGGCGCGCAAGTAGAGATGCTGGTTTGCCTGGTACACGAGCTTCGTTCCGTCGCGCGAGATTGCCAACGCGCGCCGGCCGGTTCTGGCGAGGACCTGGCCGTCCGGGAGTGAAAAGGCGAATCGCGCAATCACATGATGCTCCGCCGGCGATTGCGTGAGCCACCAGGCGATGCCGCCGGTCGAGACTGCGACGGCAACCAGCGCGGCGGCCCAGAGCGCGCGCTCCCGGCGCTTCCGATGGATGACGACCGGCGCGGCGATGCCGGCGCCGCTGCCACCTTCTGCGATCCAGCGCAGCGAGAGCAGGACGTCGTGGGTAGTCTGAAAGCGCGCATCGGGGTCCTTGGCCAGGCACATCCGGACCAGGAACTCCAGGGCCGGTGGAGCGAGCGGCTGCAGCTGCCCGAGTGGCGGTGGGTCGTCGCTGAGGATGGCCCCGAGCAGGCGCGCCTGACTCGTGCCCTCGAACGCCTTGCGACCGGTGACCATCTCGTAGAGCAGCACCCCAAAGGCGAAGATGTCAGTTCGCGCGTCAGCCTCGTCCCCTTCGATCTGCTCGGGCGCCATGTACTGCACGGTTCCGAGCACGGTCCCGACAGCCGTGAGCGGCGCGGACGCGGTGGCGTCCATCTCGCCGGTGGGCCCGGTGGCGGCCGGTCGGAGCTTCGCTAAGCCGAAATCGAGCAGCTTGGTCATCGGAGGGGCCGCCGCGCTGGTGCCCCGCACGAGGTACACGTTGCCCGGCTTCAGATCGCGATGCGTGATATGGCGCCGATGCGCGTGGTCGAGCGCACGGGCGACTCCCGATGCGACCCGCAGCGCTTCGGCGACCGGCAGCGCGCCCCTGCCGAGCCGTTCCGCGAGCGATTCCCCCTCGAGATACTCCATCACCAGGTAATGCGTCGTCACGGAGGCCCCGGCGAGACGCGCCTCCCCGACGTCATACAGCGTGCAGATGTTGGGATCGTTCAGGGCGGAGATGCTCTTCGCCTCACGAGCGAACCGCTCGAGGAACTGTGGGTCGGCGGCGAGCCTCGCGGGCAAGACTTTGATTGCGACCCAGCGGTTCAGGCGGCCATCGTGGGCTTTGTAAACTTCGCCCATGCCCCCGGCACCTAGAGAGGACTCGATCTGATACGGACCCAGGCGCGTGCCGGCGGTGAGCGGAGTCTCGTGCAGGCGGCGGATTATATCAGGGTGCGGGTGGCTTCCCGTTTGCCGACGGTGACCGATGCTGCGACTCGGCCTGACGCCTATTGGGGCGCAGGCGGCAATTCAGGCGTCAAGGCGTGTTTGGACAGGCGGCGGTTTGAGAATTGAAAATTAATGGCAGCTGCAAGTCTGACCGTCGGCAGCACGCAGGGGCTGCCCGGCTGCGCGCATGACTCCCGGCAGCTGATCCCGATCACCATGCCGTCTCGAACAGCAGGCGCGCGATGTGCGGACGGGAATGTTGACGCTCGCCGAAAAACTGACTACCTGTGTCCGCTGAACATTGACCAGGGTAGGGCCAGCACCTCTGGATCAGAAACCTTCCCCACGGGATTTCGGAGAAAGACGTCCAAAGAGCGGCGATTACCTTAGGAAAAGCGCCGTCGCTCAGACGGCTGACTCATTGCATGGCTGAGCTTACGGCCCGGAGCGTTCACCGGCGGACGTCGAGTTCTGAAGGCTGCGGGTATGGCGCCGTCCGACGTGGTGAGCGTGCAGGTATACCTGACGGACGCGTCGAGATTCCAGCAGATGAATGCCGTGTATACGGGCTACTTCAAGGATCCGCGCCCGACGCGAACTACCGTGGTGGTCGCCAAGCTCGTGGGCCCTGGCAACATCGAGATTACCGTCACCGCCAGGAAGTAGTGGTAGAAATGTTGCGCGGGCTAGCGCCCTTTACGCGTGGCGCACCGCACGTGAGCTGACATGGCTACGCCGCTTCATCCCTCGCTCTATCAAATCAACACGCGCGTCTGGCTCACGGCGCTGGCCCAGTCTCTGGGCCGGCCCGCCACGCTGGACGACATCCCGGACGACGAGCTCGACCGCCTGGCGGGAAGAGGCTTCGACTGGATCTGGTTGCTGAGCGTCTGGCAGACCGGTGAGGCGGGTCAGCGTGTCTCGCGCGCCAACCCCGAATGGCGGCACGAATTCCAGGACACGCTGCCGGATCTGTGCGAGGACGACATCGCGGGTTCTGGCTTCGCCATCACCGGATATGACGTCCACGATCAGCTGGGAGGGGACGCTTCACTTGCGCGCCTGCGCGAACGGTTTCGGGCGCGCGGTCTCCGGTTGCTGCTCGATTTCGTCCCGAATCACACGGGCCTGGATCACCCGTGGGTGCAGGCGCACCCCGAGTACTGACGTGCAGGGCACCAACGACGACCTTTCGCGAGAGCCGCAGAACTACACTCGGCTTCGGGGCGCGCACGGCGATCGCGTGTTCGCCTACGGACGCGATCCGTACTTCGCCGGGTGGCCCGACACGCTGCAGTTGAACTACGCGGATCCCGCCACACAGGAGGCGATGATCGCGACGCTCGTGAAGATCGCCGAACAGTGCGATGGCGTGCGGTGCGACATGGCCATGCTGGTGCTCCCCGACGTCTTCGAACGCACGTGGGGCGTTCGCGCGGAGCCCTTCTGGCCGCGCGCCATCGCACGCGTCCGCGAGCGCGCGCCCGGATTCCACTTCATGGCCGAGGTCTACTGGGATCTCGAATGGACGTTGCAGCAGCAGGGATTCGACTACACATACGACAAGCGCCTGTACGACCGCCTTCGCGACGGGCACGTCCGGCCCATCCTCGAGCACCTCCACGCCGCCCCCGATTACCAGAACAAGATGGCCCGCTTCCTGGAAAACCACGACGAGCCGCGCGCGGCTGCAACGTTCGGCTCCGGCGCTCACGAGGCGGCGGCGGTCATCACGTTTCTATCGCCGGGGCTGCGCTTCTTTCATCAGGGGCAATTCGAAGGACGCAGGAAGCGGATCTCTCCCCACCTGGTTCGCGGACCGGTCGAGGCTGTGGATCACCGGCTGCAGCAGTTCTACGACCGTCTCCTGAGAGCGCTGAAGCTGCCGGCTGTGCGCGAGGGCGAGTGGCAACTGCTCGAATGCAGGCCGGCGTGGGAAGGCAACTGGACCTCGGACGGCTTCGTCGCGTACGCGTGGCAGGGCCGCGACGGCACGCCAGTGGTGGTCACAGTCAACAACGCGCCCCATCAGGCGCAGTGCTACGTTGCTCTGCCTCTCGCAGATCTCGTGGGCGCCGAGTGGCGGCTGTCGGATCAGCTGGAGGGGGCTGTCTACGACCGCGACGGCGGCGACCTTCACAATCGCGGATTGTACGTGGACGCCCCCCCGTGGCAGACGGCGGTGTTCACACTCGCCAGGAAGTCGTCAGAAGCCTGAAGCCGGTCACGGTCATCACGCGTGTCCACAACTCAGCCGGGAGTCTACCGTTCCTGTGCACGTGAATTGAGCGAGGACCACGGGCCCGCTCGATACGCTTTGATGCTCGTCCAATCACGTGCCTTCAAGTCGAACTGCGAGCGGTAACGCCGGTTGCCGGCATGTCGCATGCCGAGCCCTTAACGTTCCTGGGCACCGCAATAACCGGCAGCGATCGTTTCTCGGGCAAAAGGTCGCCATAGCGTCGGCAAATGATCCCGCTTACGTATGGATGCCGGAGCTGACTCCGACCGACCGGCGCAGAACCTGCAGGTGGCGCTCCGTAGCCAGGCGCAGCTTTATTTGATGGTGATCAGTATGAGCGATTCCGTACTTGTAACTGGGAAGCGGCGCGCCGGTGACGTCGTGGGCGGAGCGGAAGCGCCGAAATGCGGTCCGGAAACCTGCTTCATGTGTCGAGAAGCCACCATTGGCACGTGTTGGGTCGGTCACAGATACGCACCGCGCATCGCGGCGTGGGCGATCTGTGTCTTTCTCAGTGCTGCCGCATCGGCGCAAACGCCGCAGCCGACCGGGTCCGCGACTCAGCAACCCGACAGCGTTACGCCGAGTTCACCTCTGGCCATTCACGTTGGCGACGCAGACTTGCTGTTCGGCGGCTTCATCGACGCCACGTCGATTCGGCGGGACGTCAATACCGGCAGCGGGCTGGGCACGTCGTTTGGGACCATCCCGTTCGGCAATACGGTGCAGGGCCACATGAACGACACGCAGTTCTCCTCGCAGAACTCGCGCCTCACGCTGCAGGCGACCAGCAAGGTTGGCGCGGCCAACCTGAAGGGCGTTCTCGAAGTGGACTTCCTTGGTAATGCCCCGAACGGCCTCAACGTCACCACGAACTCCAACACGCTGCGGATGCGCGTCTTTTGGGGCCAGTACCGGCAGGGCGCGTTCGAGTTCCTGACCGGTCAGGCGTGGAGCCTGATGACGCCGAATCGCAACGGCCTGTCGCCAGAAACAGGGGACGTGTTCTTTGGTCAAACCGTGGACCCGAATTATCAAGCGGGACTGGCATGGGGACGGACGATGCAGTTCCGGCTCACGACGCATCCTCACGATAGTGTGACGGCGGCCGTCTCGATCGAGAACCCGGATCAGTATGTCGGCAGCGGCGTCAAGCTGCCGGCGGGACTCCCCTCCGGTGAGGTCGACACTGGCGCCACGGTCAATGACGTACCAAATGCGTTTCCCGACATCATCGGCAAGGCCGCGTTCGACCCGAAGATCGGCCACACGCACCAGCACATCGACGCCGCGCTGCTCGTTCGCAACTTCAAGACGTACAACCTCGACACCGATACGACATTCAAGAAAACCGCGGTCGGTGGCGCGCTGAACGCCGCCGTCGAGCTCATCCCGTCGATACGCCTGGTGGCGGCGGTCTTTTATTCCTCGGGCGGCGGCCGCTACCTCGCCAACACGAACTTGCCGGACTTCATCGTCAACCACGACGCGAGTCTCACGCTGGTAAAGACCCGGTCGTCGTTGATCGGCACAGAGATCCAAGCGGCCCACAAGACGATGCTCTATGGCTACTACAGCGCGGCGCACGCCGATCGCGCAGTCGCCACCGACGTCGATGGTAGCGCGATAGGATTTGGTGTGCCCGGATCGACCGCGGCCAACGAACAGATCGTCGAAGCGACGGCGGGCGTCACCCATACTTTCTTCCGCGACCCAAAGATCGGCGGAATGCAGTTCATGGCCCAGTACTCGCACGTGCGGCGCACGCCCTTCTCGGTACCCCCGGGCACACCCGCAGATGCGTCTGTGAACATGATTTATTTGAACGTCCGTTATTTCCTGCCATAACTTGTCTGCCGAGGAGGCAAACCGGTGCGATCCGCTCCGAACGCCGGCCAGGCATTACGGGCGGCGCTCCGCACGTCGAAACTTATCGACGGGTCTTCTGTGTGCGGCCGCTCGTCAGCCTGCAACTCCAGGCGGGCAATTCGCGGGCTGCGTTCTAACGTAACTGGGCGCTGGCGGTCCGCGACACGGTCAGTCCACGAGGAGTAAACGCGATGTCGCCAGCTCCGATTCCTGCCCAGACGAGCGCGCCGAAGGCGCCGGCCTTCCGTTTCGACCTGGTTGCCGGGCTGACCGCCGCCGCGGTCGTCCTTCCCAAGGCGATGGCTTACGCGACGGTGGCCGGCCTGCCGGTTGCGGTCGGCTTATACACCGCTTTCATCCCGATGGCGATCTACGCGCTGCTCGGCACCTCGCGCGTGCTCAGCGTCAGCTCGACCACGACGATCGCGATCCTCTGCGGCACACAGCTGGGAATGGTCGTGTCGGACGGCGATCCGGCGCGTCTCGTGACGGCGACCGCGACGCTGACCTTGCTGGTCGGCGCCGCGCTGGTCGCGGCGCGGCTACTGAGACTCGGCTTCGTCGCCAACTTCATATCGACGCCCGTGCTGACCGGATTCAAGGCCGGAATCGGGTTGGTGATCGTGCTCGACCAGGTGCCCAAGCTGCTGGGCATCCACATCACCAAGCACGGCTTCTTCTTCGATGCCGTCAGCGTCGTCCACCACATCCCCGAAACCTCGACGATCACGCTGATCGTCGCCGTCGCGACCTTCGCGGTGCTGATCGCGATGGAACGGCTGTGGCCGCACTCGCCGGCCCCGCTGGTCGCGGTGGCGGGCGGCATCGCCGCGGTGTGGTTCGTCGGGCTGGAGAAGATGGGCGTCTCGATCGTCGGGCTGATCCCCCGGGGGGGCCCGTCGCTGACCGTGCCTGATCCTGCCCTGGCAGCGCGGCTGCTGCCGGGAGCACTCGGAATCGCTTTGATGAGCTTCACCGAGTCAATCGCGGCCGGGCGCGCCTTCGCGCGCGCCGCCGATCCTCCGGTCAACGCGAACCGGGAATTGCTCGCCACCGGCACGGCGAACGTTGTCGGCGCGCTGTTCGGCACCATGCCAGCCGGCGGAGGGACTTCGCAGACGGCGGTCGTGCGCGCCGCCGGGGGGCAGTCACAACTGGCTTCGCTGGTGACCGCTGGCGCCGCGCTCGCCACCATGTTGTTCCTGGCTCCGATCCTTGGCCTGATGCCCAATGCGACGCTGGCCGCGGTGGTCATCGTCTACTCGGTCGGGTTGATCAAGCCGTCGGAGTTCCGGGCGATCCGCAGCGTGCGCACGATGGAATTCCGCTGGGCCCTGGCCGCCTGCATCGGCGTCCTGCTGCTGGGCACCCTCAAGGGCATCGTGGTGGCGATCATCGTGTCGATGATCGGGCTGGCCAGCCAGTCCGCGTACCCGCGCGTATCCGTCATCGGCCGCAAGCGTGGCGAGGACGTGCTACGACCGCTTTCGCCCGAACACGCCGATGACGAGACCTTCGAAGGCTTGCTGATCCTGCGCCCGGAAGGGCGGCTGTTCTTCGTCAATGCGCAGGCGGTGGGGCAGCACATCCGGTCTCTGGTCGCAAAGTATCAGCCGCGCGTGTTGGTGTTGGACATGAGCCGCGTATCCGACATCGAGTACTCGGCCCTGCAGATGCTGATCGAAGGCGAACGGCGAATGACCGAGAGCGGCGTCGAGGTGTGGTTGGCTGCGTTGAATCCCGGCGTCCTTGCGATGGTACGAAACACGGGCCTCGACGCGCGGCTTGGTCGCGAGCGCATGCTGTTCAACGCGCGCGCGGCGATCGAGCGCTACCAGGCACGGAAGGCGACCGGCGGAAACGCGGCCGAGAGCGCATCGAGCGCGGCAGGTTGAGGTAGAAAACGTAC
>CAWFMC010000010.1:0-340523 GCA_963816725.1 uncultured Acidobacteriota bacterium
TCATAAAGTATCTGAGATCAAAGATAATTCGGAAATGATTTTGGTAAATTTTAGACACAATACTTTTTTTACTTGTCTTCGTCTTCGTCTTCGTCTTCGTAACACTCCTCAAACTCTTCCTTCCCAAATTCCTCTATCAAATCCTCATCCTCGTTTGGATTCTCGGGATTATTAGTTTCTCGGGTATTTTTAGAGTCGCTCATTTAGCAAGCTTCGTATAATAGTGTGCGAGCGAATTAAAATATTGCGCTTACTTGCTATGAATCTTAAAAAATAAAGTGGTGTATTTCCCCGATTGTAAACGGCTCTTCATAGTGAGTTCTAGAACCAAAAGCACTTGTACCTGTAGCCTCGACTCAATTCTCTCAAATCTTTTAGGAACAAAAGAGATCCGTTAAGAGACATCATGACATTGGAGAGGTAAAATTCCACTAGACAAAACTCAATAGCGGAAACGCAAATTCGATTCTAGGACCTCTTAGTATTTAAGATAATATAGCTATATTTCTACACTATGGTTTCGTGTAGAATATGTGGTAAAAATGTGGACACAGAAAACGCGGGTGATCATGTGAAAGAGCACAACAAAAGAGGTGAGATTCCCCACATACAAAATGAACCTGAATCAAACCGTCAGATGGGTACTCTGGATCGTAGCCTTGTATCTCGTCTGCAAAAAACACTTCTCAATTCAATAAGGGTACTGTTTATCTTGTAGTCAAAACGCTTTTTTAAAGAGGCTTAGAATGTAGAACACTTAACTTAACGAACAATGTAACTTTCAGAATATAATCATTACCCATTAACTTATCTTATTCACCAATCTTTTTCTTTTATCGATCTACGAAATACAGAAATGAATCCTACTATACACTGGTTAGGTGAGTTGCATACACTTAATTACCTTAGTTCGTCGTTTTGCAGTTTTGTCGTGCATTTTTATGTGCACAATTACAAATAGTTGGAATGTATGCGGAAACAGGCCTCCACAAATACAAATCAACTTTGGACCCAGATAAAAGCCAAGTTGGGAATTGACTATAAACCCCAAGCATTTGAAAACTCAATCTGTCATATTCTATCGAATAGAATATCATTTGAAACAAAATATACAACCTGATGTATTATAGATAAGCGCTCATGTAACACGATATGGTCTCTATGTAAATGTAACTAAAGAAAAAGAAAAAGAAACTGTTATCACGATTTTCACGGCGAGCACTACAAGAACCACATGGCGCTATAAAGCACAGAAAAAAGTGGAGGCATATTTATAACATCTCCGTTCGTAATATCGTCAGTGGAAATGACTACATGTTCTATCCACACGAAATTTTTTGACGACTTATGTCCAGAATGTAGGAAAGAATACCACGAACTAAAGGGGCTTAATGTAGCAAATTCTAAGAGTCAAATTATTAATGCTGATGACCAGATGGCATATATGACAACGACCGCCTTCAAAGCAAGGATAGGAAATATAAAGAATTCAGCGAGGAGCGTGCAAAAAAATTATACGGAGAACTTTGTAGGTACAGTATTTAAAAAAATCTTGTAATGAGGAAGAGGCAGCAGAGAAAGCCAGAGCAATAATAAGAAAACAATGTAGGTTGCGAGACATACCATTTTGGTCTTGGATAGATTAATCGGATGGACCGTAAATGAAGTGTGGGCACATGATCAATATCCATTACTCCATAGTCATCCCACGACGAAGAACCGCGAACTGTGTTTCCAGCCGAGTTCAACTTTCATGCCTTATGCATGCGTATGTATAATATATCTGGGATAACTTTCAGACCGTATGAAGAAACTGGAAGTGATTTTTCCACATGAACGTCTTACTGAATTAAATGACTTGCTTCATAAGCATAACGTCGGTGGTATGAACTTCCATACTGTCAGGGGTAGAGGAAGCACTAAACATGAGGCTATATCGCCTGGGAGAGGAATAGAAAGGTTTGTACCGGAATTTGTGATCAAGACTAAAATGGAAGTAGTCACGACGGATGAAACTGCCAGCAAGATAATCGATGATGTTATAAAATGCTATGAGTACGGGGTCCGACAAAATCGGCAAGATCTTTGTTTATGATGTTATTTCGAGCTTAGATTTTCAAAAACAAAAAGACCGGAAACGAGGCTTTATAGTTTGAGCCGAAGAGGCTATGTGCAAGCATTCACAATTATGGGAAAAACATTATTAGAACTAGAGCAATTTTACGAACATAGGGAGAGGAACGGGTGAAAGAGGAATAAATCTCTAATTGCCTAAAAGTCGCTTGTGCTCTTCCATCATACATCTATTGAAAACAACACTTATTCCCCTTTCTCTAAGCTTTTCTTTCAGCTTCTTCATTGTAAATGCCTAATTGCATCCATATTACCTTTACCCCCTTTTTCTTGATGGCATCATCTATCACAGGGGGTATGTCTTCTGATTTCCTAAATATATCAACTATATCCACATCTTCTGGAATATCTGTGATTTTGGGATAAGATTTTCTTCCCAATATTTCAGGTATTGTTGGATTCACTGGGATGACCTTGTATCCATTATCAATGAGGTATTTTGGTACGAAGTGAGCAGGCTTTCCTTCATTTGCTGACATCCCTACCACTGCGATATTTTTCGAATCATAAAACCCTTTTATTTCGGTGTCAGTATGTCTGTCTGTTGTCGACTCCATGTCGAAGAGTGGAATTTATTCTATTTATTGATTTGAAATGAAATGCTATACTATACTATACTACTATTGGCAGTATGGAAAACGAACTGCGGAATTACTGCATCGTCTCACTCCAGTAACACGGGATAGAGGGAGAGCCGCGCATCTGACTTTCTACCGGTCTTATAGAAAAATATATCGAAATTTCAAACATAACTAGGTTTTTACAGACGTAACATCATATCAGAGCATTCCAAAAAAGACAAGTTCAAATAACAAAAAGTCATGTACTTTGGATGCAATACTTCTTGCCTAACTCTGAATATGGCCAAGTTACTTTTGACTTTAGAATAGAAGGCGAAGCTGAAAAGGCGACTTTTGGCTACAAATACAACAATATTAACCACGACATGGACTACATAGAAATTAGATACTCAAACCCAAAACTTCAAACTTTGATAGAAAATAATCCAAAGTGGTGGAGATATCGACTACAGAGTAGGAAGCATGATAGAGAGAAAAAACGACTAAGTGGGTTTAAAACACCCAAGTAACTGCTCAAAACCGGTTACCATTCTGTAAATATAAAGTGTGCATTTCTATAACCTCCATTTACTAGTGTATGCAATCAACTTGCTCCAACAAATGAGCTCAATATATTCTTGGATAATAGAACGCCAAAGATAACATCAGTGGAATCTAGCTACGCTATCTCACATTCAGAGAATATCGTATATAGGCGAATTTATCTAGCCTAAAGCTGCCACTTGGTTGTGATTTCCTCACCATGTCCGATTGGAATTGTTACGGACTGAATATTTGGTTTGGCCTTAATGTAATTGAGGAATGATGTCATTATCGATCGATATTCCTCCGGATATAACACGTTATCAGTAGCAACAATACCCCCTACCCTTATCATGGGGAGAACTAGGTCAAAATACTGTTTGAGATTTTCCTTATCTGCATCAATAAACACAAAGTCAAAAAGGTCATGATTTTTAGGGGTGCTTCTTGAAAGTTGGGAAAGGTTCACTAATGCAGGGCCTGCCATAATATCGATTTTATCAATAACTCCAGCATCGGAAAAATTTTTAGAGGCTCTCTTAATTTTCACGGGATCTTTTTCAATTGTTATGAGTGGTTTGGACGAATATAATTTGCTATTCCTGTTAGAAGTCCTATTATGTAGGAGAGCGTCTACAAACCATAGTGTAGAGTAACCAGTAGATGTCCCTATTTCTAAAACCCTATTCAGCTTTCATGGCTTTGAGGATTATATTGAAGAACAAACCTGTTTCATAAGTAATTGCAAGCATCATGTTCTTTTTAGACGTAGATGCTTTTCCCAATCGTTCGCGTTTAGACTTTTTTTCTAACTTGGATAGTACATTTTCAAGATTTGAAGCCATCCATTAAGTAGTTAAATACGGACTTATTAAAACCAAGATTCTAAAATATGACTCACATGTCTAGGTAAGCGACAAGTTTGGGACCCGGGTATAGCAATAATTCCACAATGCAGTGTTACTATCGAGAAAAAATAACGACCCTTAATTATATTTAAAAAAAGTTATACTTACGGTACCGCAGTAACATTAAAATTCTCTATAGCCAATGCTGAACTCTTAGAAAATCTTCTATAGGTTCTTTTTTGAGTAATTTAATAAGAGCTAGAGCTTGTGGAACAGAAAGCATAGGCTTTTTGAAATGATTGTCAATCAGCTATCCGTGGGCATGCGACTTGTATGAAGGCATCAATTCCCTTGAAAATCTAATGCGTTCATCAGTAATTTCTGTTAATGCAATTAGCCGTACCTTCTTACCCAAATTCTCCAATGTTTTTTTCAATTCAAGTGCACGGACTTGGGCAAACTGCCCTTCCTTCAACCCAATAATCAGTCCGATTCTTTCTGCATCTAATGCATTATAAATTGATAAAATTGCCTTCTTTTTGGAGTCCTTGAGCGGAACTCGGATACCTCAGAATACTCTTGGTAGTATGGATTTAACATATAAGTAGGCCTCTCTGTTGACATTGCGACACTTGCCGAATGAAACATGCTTTGTCCTAGAAAAACATAAGCATCGACTTTTTCTTGCAGATGAAAGGCAGAATGAAATTCACAGCCAAACACCTGGCCATCGTTTAACTGGCCTTTACCTCTGCCAATTATTATATTGTATCTAGGTATTCTTCGAATATGTTCTTCACATGAGGGATTTGGTTGAGATGTTGACTATCAGTAAGTAATGAGATAGTCTTATAGTGACCTCTTAGCTCTGAGGCACATTTTCTTGCTACGCCTTCAAAATTTACGTCATCATAGGCATCAATCATAACCACCTTTTTACCCATCGACTCCGACGCTATGGTGTGGCCAATATTGAACAAAATATCGGCACCTAACATATCACTGACATGCGTATTCAAGTCGCATGAACCCCAACAGGTGTCTCCGATAACATATGCAGGAATCTGAAATACTTCTTCGATATTATCCGCAATTTCTTGAATTTTTGAAACTAAACCTTCTGGCCCATTAAGTGCCACTGATGTGGTCTCCTACTATCTATTACGTCATAGATCTTTCTCTTATCTATTATCATCATCGCAATATATCAATCGATGCTAGAATTGTCAAATGCGTACTTGATATTTCGGATGGTATTTGCATCTGACACCATAGGAGGTTGTAGTTTATCCTAAACAAAAAAGACAATTAATTGGTCTAATAATTGTCTAATAATAACAAATCCGTATTACGGGATCATCTTCATCTTTACAATATACAGGGAAATAGAGCTGTATGTTAATTAATCGAATAAGAATTGCTTAACATATCAGGTTTGGGTCACGAATTATCGTTCTTGAAATTTGCTGATATCCTTTTCTTATCCGGTTCAATTATGACCTGCAATTTGTCTGCACCTTTTTTTGTAGGGTCTTATATTCGAAGTTGATTGGCATAAAAACATTAAGTAGAGAATCTGGGATTTGAGGCTCAAACTGAATCTTGTTTTCCATCATATTTATCTTCATTCCAAGCATCATTTCACGGAATGCATAAATATACATCCCAACAGACCACGCTTGCAAAATGCAAGAGTAAAACGGTTCCGGCCTGTCTCCTCTATAGGTTTCGGCAAACATTCCGTTCTCATGTAAGATCCTTTGTGCCATTGATTCTAGATAATAAAGTGCCTGTTCCTTCCTGAGTAGTTTAATCTCAGCCTACGGCCGGCCCATCCTGTAACCAGAGGCCAAACAGCACCATCATGATAGAGGCTCGGATGATATTTTGGGTCAAGGCTGCTCAATGTCCTTACACCCCACAGAGTTGTTAGGTCATTTTGTTCTATCCTTGAAAGAACAGAAACGGCCTTGGATTTGTCTCTAATTGCATCGGTTAACAAGAGAATTAGGGCATTTGGCCTTATACTCGGATTTTTTGAGCCGTCACGGCGAATGGTATCGTAATAATATTCCTTTTCAGAATGCCAGTATTCTGAATCTATTCTTGTTTGTAATTTCTTGCAGATTCACGCCACTTTTTCTGGTTAAATTCGTCTCCAACAATTCCTGCAAGTTCACTTCCTATACTCAAGCTCTCATAAAATAAGGCTTGGATATCGTTTGCGCTCTTCTTCTATCTATATGATCCATCCATGTCGAATCCTGTATTGGCAACATTTCTGCAATGCCGGTGAATCCGTGCTCAACCAAGCCATCTCCATCGAAATCTTTCAAAAATCCCCAATCGACTAAATCGACAATTGATTTCCATCTTTTCTTCAGATAGGAAACATTTCCAGTGCCCAAAACATATTCCCTTATGGCCCATGGAAAAAGAAAGGTAGAATCCGATGAGCCAAAAGTTGTATTATGCAGAAAAGCCTTGCCACTAATAATCATGGGTAGTTCTCCTTTCAGAGCACTATTTGTTGTTTTTTTAGCCTGATGACGAAGAAAATTTTCAATTACTGCCAAAGCAAAACTGTAATCCCCCATAGAGAGATAGCCTTTAAGTGACCATCCCGTATCCCTCGCCCAGTAGTTGGGAAATCTTGGTAGTCCCGCACATATTCCTGCTCCGGACTCATCATATCCCGCCTTGAGATATTCCATGCTTGTTTTGGCTTTTTCGAAAGCTCTCACTAACTTTGTAACGATAAGATTTTGCTTATGATCTGTCCCTTCGGCAACACTGAGATTAGAACTAGAAGTGGTGGCAAAATGGTTTTTTGTAGCTTCGTAAAAATCTTTATAATTATCTCTCATGTAACAATATTCTTTTAGACAATCTTCAGCGGTAGTAAAACTGCCAGCTTGCTATCAGGGCAAGATCACTAACCTTGCCCGGTGCAATCTCTACGTCATAAGATATCTCCATATCGTTATCAAAGGAGTCCGTCAATACCTTGTGTGGTTTTAATTCTTTAGGTGCAACCCCGATTGTTCCATAATAATGGGCAATTTCCTTCTTGAAGCCGTCTCGATTTGTAAACAATTATCGGACGTGAGAAATTTTGACGAATTACTTTGAGAGATTGCTCAAGACCGTAACTTGTTATATTCCCGTCAACTAGAAAATGGACTCTGATCCTTCTGTTATTGGATTGTTCTTTGCCCTGTCTGTTCTTATTCCTTTTCGTGTTCAATTTCGAGAGATCACCGCCTCTGTCCAATAGATTAACTATCATAACAAAGCCTTTATTTTCTGGTGGTACAAACAAGGTCCTTTTCACTTGCAAGCCGGCGAGTTCATGTCGTGTAGATAGTATTCCACTCTCATGCCTTGAAGACACCACAAAATTTGGAAGCACTTCTTACGTATACCATCGTCTGTAGAGATCTCGACTACGATTCGACCGAAGGCGCGTGCTGGAGGAACATATAACCCGCCATTATCATACCTTGCACCCATCCAAGTCCAATTAGCTGAAAGTGAGACCGCTGGATGAACACACAATGTATGCCTTCTTCCCGGAAAGTATCAAAGGAGTTGTGAAATTTTTGAATATCGTATCTTCGTTTGTAGAAGTATTAAGCACGTAGGGATCATCTTCAATCATGTTAGAAGATGAGATTACTACTCTTTCACTTTGCCAGCTACATAGTCACTAAAGGAAAAAGGAATAATTATCTGTTCAAATCCTTCCAATTTACTCAAAATAACTATTTTGTGCTTCCTTTTTTCTAAAGTTTCATCCTTTAGTATTAGGAATCTTGCGCTTTGGAAAGGCTTAAACGCTATGGGCCTATCTTCGGACAGTGAGGAGGCATTTATGATATCTTCAGGTGTTGCGATGAAAATAGATTTTTTTGAAATCGGAATTTCGTCTATATAGACATCGAGAGACACAACATTTCCTCCGAGAGGAACAGGAGGGTTTAGTAGCGGAAAATAAACCCATTATGAGGTCTACCATCCCCATTGGCTATTATCGCGTTCCTTAAACTACCATCAACATATGAGAGAACAGTATGAGTCTTGTCAAGTGTCCTAACCATTCAGGATAACCTCAACAATTTTTATGGCCGACACTGTAGAGGGGTAACTTTCATTTGAACAAAACAGTAAGAAAAAAATTTATCAAACCCAATAAATCTAGATAAGGCTCTCTTCATTTGCAAATACCCCAAATAGTGCACTCATAATTTGAACGGAAACAATATTTTAATATTCTTACTCAACTTTTCTTGTTAAATAACACAAGATTTTCATAACTACGTCAAAACCAAAAAAAATACTAACATCATATCATAAATGTGGGTCAGGCTTCCGGTCCTAATATTTAAAAGGACTCGATATTTTACATCTATTCTGAACATCTATTAATTGACCAAGATCGGAAACATAACCGTAGCAGATAAATCCCCGGTTACAGTAATGGGAATAATCAATGTTAGCCCAGAGTCCTTTTACAAGGATTCTATCAGGATTACAACGAAGGAAATTGCCAAAGCCGCGATAAGGATGCAACGTGAGGGGGCTCACATAATCGATATAGGTGCAATGTCTACGGCACCCTATCTCGAAAATAATATTCCCATCGAAAAAGAGGTGGAGAGAATGAAAAAAGCCATAAGGGTAATAAGAAAAAATTGTAGTCTACCTATCTCAGTTGATACTCCAAGGTCAGCAGTAGCAAGAGAAGCCATCAATCTCGAAGTGGATTGTCTAAACGACATAACGGGACTGAAATACGACGTCAATATGGCCTGTGTAGTAGCGGAATCTGGATTACCCATCATCATGGGTGCATATGCCCGGAACAGAAGAATTAACTCCCAGTCTCCGTCACTGGTGACTGGAAAAATATTGAGTACCATTATGTTACTAAAAGATAGTCTAAACATTGCCAAAAAATTTGGAATTGATAACGAACAAATAATTATCGATCGATCAGTTGGGTTTTTTAGGGCAAATGGAAAAAATCCATTTTTCACTCTCATGAAAGACATTCCCTGGTATATTAGAGATATTGAAGTAATATCAAGACTGCAGGACCTAAAAAAATACTTCTCTAACCCAGTTTGTGTTTCAGTTTCAAGAAAATCATTTATCGGAAAGTTATTTAATTTGGAAACAGAAGAACGCTTGATACCTTCCCTGGCTTTTGAGATAATCAGTACCTCTCAACGGAGCAAAAATAATAAGAAACACAATGTTAAAGAAACAGTTCAGGCCCTTACAGCATGCGAGATTGTGAGTTAACCTTTATCAATAGTTGAAGTTGATATGTGTTAGCTGTTTTTAGCCTCATTTTAATTCCAAACCTTTGAGAATGTCTTCTGTGTGTTGTTCGTCCTTTACTTCGTCTGCTAAGATGGTGGTCGCGAGATTGTATGTAACAAAATCTTTAATCTCTAGGGCCCTTTTCGCGATATTATTGTAGTTTTGCACCGCTCTACCCTCAAATTCAACGCTTTCTCAAGCGCAGATCTCAACGTATGACGCTGTATTGGATCTAATGAATCAATATTGCTTACTGTCTCCCATTCCGACGGATCACTTGGAGCCTTGTCTTCCAATTCAGAAATCCTGTTAGAAAGCAATTCGGCGTGTGTCAAATCACCCATTGACCGAGTTTTCAGAGAGTTTGCATACGTAACTAACCCTATCCCTTCCATATTGATACCGACTTACAATCAAAAAAATGAAATAGTTGCATTTCATCGCAATATGCTTTTTTCAGCAAATCAATAATCTCTTTAGATTTTCTCGCCAAGAATTCTTTTTCCTGTTATGACAATTGTGTGCAAGTTAAATCCTCATTGAATTAAACATTCGAGCTGTAGGCTCTGTCAACTCTTCGCCTGCTCACGATAGGAAACTATCGCGATCCTTTTGTTCTTATTAGAAAAGGGAGGTATCTATCTTGAAGATTGTTAAGAGGGTCTCGAAACAGAACTTTTAGAATCAGATTCTTTACTATCAGATGTTTAACGACCTTCATATCGAAAGCAATCACAAAAGTCACAGTTGCCATCACTTTCCGTAGCCAAATAGAATTCTATGCGTCTCTTATAGTGACCGCAATTTCCACAAACGTAGTCAGTGCTGGGAAGCTGATGAGCTTTCCTTAGAGTTCTTCTTGGCATCTCTGTATGATTGATCTCTACAGTTTTTAAGTCCACGACATGAATAGTCGAAGCGCATCGTTTATGCTAAATAGGGTAAAACATATTCAATTGATATGGAATTGTAAACCTTGAGAACGCTTAAAGTGTGCAGGGAATAGTTTTTACATCTAGTCTTGTGAACTGCAAACGCTTATAATCCCTACTTGACGACTAGTCTGTCAAAGGATATTGAATATTAGAGAAGGATTAACCTTTGATGACGTGCTATTAGTCCCTAAACGATCTCCATTATTTCGAGAACTCAGACGGACTTGAGGACAAAACTTTCTCGAAACATAACACTAAATACGCCACTTGTTAGTGCGAATATGGATACCATTACAGAATACGAAATGGCAATCGCACTTGCACGAGAAGGGGGCATAGGCATAATTCACAGATTCATGACTATAGAGAGATCAGGTAGAACAAGTCCTAAAGGTCAAGCGCTCTGAGTCTGTTATCATAGAACAGCCATACACCATAAAATCAACCCTCACTGTAGATCATGCAAACAAGAGCATGAAGGAATATGGTATCTGAGGGTTAATAGTAGAAGATGAGGAAAAAGCTTGTTGGCATCATTACTCGGCGGGATATCACATTTGAGAAGGACTCGAATCGCAAAGTTTCCGAGCTCATCGAGTAAAGATGTTATCACTGCTAACGAAGGAATTACTACCGAACAGGCAAAAGAGATTCTACATAAACATCAAGAATCGAAAAATTGCCAGTAATTGACGAAAAGAAAAACATTGTAGGTCTTATTACCAGCAAAGATATTTTGAAAATGGAAAAGTATCCTTATGCTTCTAAAGATAAGAAAGGTCGGTTACTTGTTCGAGCGAGCTGTTGGGGTTAAAGGTGATTATTTGGAGCGAACTGAGGCGTTGCTAGAAGCGGGCGCAGATACAATAGTTGTTGATATTGCCCATGGCCACAGCGATAACGCACTGAATGCCGTGCATTTTATTAAGAAGGCTTTTCCAATCTGCGAACTCATCGCTGGAAATGTTGCTACCGGTGAGGGTGCAAGGGATTTGGTTTAAAGCAGGCGTAGATGCAGTGAAGGTAGGAGTTGGTTCTGGTTCAATCTGTATTACACGAGTAGTAACGGGATCCGGCGTTCCACAGCTAACAGCAGTAATTGATAGTGTCAAGGTTTCGAAAAGAATACAATATTCCAGTAATCTCGGACGGCGGAATCAGGACATCTGGCGATGCAACAAAAAGCTTTAAGCGGCTGGTGCATCTTCTGTAATGGTTGGGAGCCTACTGGGAGGGACTGATGAGAGTCCAGGCAAAACGTTTAGTTAAGACGGCAAGAAATTCAAAATGTATAGAGGAATGGCTTCGTTTTATGCTTCTCTGGGCAGAAGATATCGTGAAGATGGTCCACAGATTGCGGATTTTCAAGACTTGAATGATTATGTCCCGGAAGGAGTGGAAGCCATGGTTCCATATAAAGGGAGTGTAGTTGAAATTATAAGGCAATTAGTCGGAGGTCTACGGTCAGGTTTAAGTTATTGCGGAGCAAAAACAATTTCACAGATGGAGCGAATGCCGATTTCATTAAGATGTCTCCTGCAGGTTATAATGAAAGCAATCCCCATGATGTTGATGTAATGTAGGAACATATCCAATCCAACATATATATAACATCCATTCATTCATTCTGCTATGATTGACTCTATAGTCAATACGTTGCGGAGTCCAGTGGGTCATTAACTGCAACGCGGTAGAGTCGGAGGGAGATCTATTAATATATCGACGTTCACACGGTTTCGGCCTTGTCCCTGTTGCACGCGCGACATCCCGAAGGAGCCGCCGCAGACCGCGGAGCGCCGGGTCAATCTGACCGAGGCCTGGCCGCTGCCGGCGGTCGTGGTCGGGTTTCACATCACCTACGACGGCCATCCCGACTCGTATCCGCTGCACGTCGTATCGAAGGTCCTGTCGGACGGGCAGAGCTCGCGCATCTACCGGGACCTCGTCTACCAGAAGCAGATTGCGCTGGCGGCGTTCGGCGGCGGCAACATCATCGAGGACCCGAACCTGTTCTACGCCGTTGCCATCGTCCAGCCGGGTAAGACGCCGCAGGAATGCATCGACGCGCTGATCGCGGAGTTCGAGAAGCTCAAGACCGACCCGATCTCGGGCGGTGAGCTGCAGCAGGCGAAAAACCAGTTCGCGCGCGACTATATCCTGGGGCGCGAGTCGGACGCCGACAAGGCCCGGACGCTCGCGCACGCGGTCGTGATCCACAACGACATCAAGACCGCCGATGCCGAGTTCGACATCTTCATGAACACCACGGCCGCCGACGTCCAGCGGGTCGCGAAGACCTATTTCACCACCGAGAACCGGCTGGTGATGACGATCATGCCGAAGGGGACCGGCACGGGCGGGCCGCGATGAGCCGGACCGCTGTCCTGACGCTGTCTGCGTGCCTCGTCCTGCTGCCGATGACGGCCGGAGCGCAGGTGCGCGACTGGCCGTCCGAGCGGCCGCCGGCGCCGCTGCCGGCGCGAGAGGTCAAGTTTCCGCCGTATAGCGTGAAGACGCTGGCCAATGGGCTGCAGGTGATCGCGGTGTCGCAGAACGAGCAGCCGGCGGTGAGCCTCCGGTTGATCGTGCGGGCCGGCGGCGCGCTGGATCCGCCCGACAAGCCAGGGGTGGCGACGCTGGCCTCGGCGCTGCTCGATCAGGGGACGACCTCCAAAGACGCCGAGCAGATCGCCAGCGCGATCGATTCGATCGGCGGCGCGCTCGGCACCGGGGCCGGCAGTGACCTGTCGTTCGTGAATGCGGTCGTAATGAAGGACGGCCTGGGCTTCGCCCTGGACATGGTGTCCGATGTGGTCCGCCACCCGGCGTTCGCGCCCGAGGAGATCGATCGGCAGCGGCAGCAGATGATCTCCGGGCTGAAGGTCAGCTACGACGATCCGGACTACCTGGCGGGCGTCGTGTTCGACCGCCTGGTCTACGGGGCCCATCCGTACGGCCGCCCGGATGCCGGAACGCCGGCGTCGATCGGCGGCATCTCGCGCGACGATCTGCTGGCGTTTCACAAAGCGTGGTACGGCGCGAACAACGCGATCCTCGCGATCGTCGGCGACGTGACGCCGGAGGAGGCCTTCGCGGGCGCGGAGCGCGCCTTCGGGTCATGGGAAAAGGCGCCCAACACCGCGCCGCCGCCGGTCGCGCCGCCACCGTCCACTCGCCGCGTCGTGGTGATCGATCGGCCGGGGGCCGTCCAGACCGAGATTCGCGTCGGCAACATCGCCTTGCCGCGCAAGCACAAGGACTACCTGGCGCTCGATCTCGCGATCAAGATCCTCGGCGGGGAAGGCGGCAATCGTCTGCAGCGCGTGTTGCGGTCCGAGCGCGGCCTGACCTACGGCGCGTCCGCCGATACGAACGCCCTGCGCGAT
Organism: uncultured Acidobacteriota bacterium; assembly: GCA_963816725.1. Classification (GTDB taxonomy): domain Bacteria; phylum Acidobacteriota; class Vicinamibacteria; order Vicinamibacterales; family 2-12-FULL-66-21; genus CAVSUB01. The sequence goes on from CAWFMC010000010.1 coordinate 13,734, forward strand.
GCCGGCGATGTCGTCGCGGACACGGACACGCGGACCGAAACCACCGGTGAAGCGCTGCGGCTGGTGGTGGACGAGTTCTGGCGCATTCAGCGGGAGCGGGTCTCGGAACGCGAGCTGCAAGACGCGCAGGCGTACCTCACCGGCAGCTTCCCATTGACCATCGAGACGCCCAGCGCGATCGCACTGCAGGTCTTGAACGCAGTCTTTTACGGACTCGATCTGAACGAGCTGCAGACCTTTCGCGAGCGCGTGAACGCGGTCACGCCGGACGACATCCAGCGGGTCGCGCGCCAGTATCTGCATCCGGACCGGCTGTCGATCGTACTGGTCGGCGACGCGTCGGCGTTCGCAAAGCAGCTGCCGGGGGCCGGGTTCACGCAATTCGAGCGCATCTCGCTCGCCGACCTCGATCTGGCAGCCACGGATCTGAAGCGCCGCGCGTCGCCCGCCGGCCGCCTCGAGCCGCCCGCGGAGCCGTTCACCGAGGGATCCGGCGCCAGGCTCGTGCCGGCGATGGATCGCACGACCGCGCAGACGAGGACAGGGGGCACGGCGGAGGAGCTGATCGACCGGGCCGTCGCCGCCAAGGGGGGCGCGGCCAGACTCAGAGCGGTAAAGACGGTTCGCGCCACCGCGACGGTCACCGTGACGGTGCCGGGTGGCAGTTCGGCGGACCTCGAGACCATCACGTCCATCCAGTATCCGGGTTCCTTTCGCAGCGAGTCGAAGACCCCCGCCGGACCGCTCGTCCAGGTGTTCCACAACGGCGCCTTCTGGGTGAGCGACGCGCGCGGCGCGCGCGAGCAGCCGGCGCCGGTCGCCAACGAGATGCGCCTGAGCGTGCAGCGGGACTCGATTGGCCTCCTGATCGCGCTGCTCGACAAGCGGCTCACCGCGGCTCGTGTCGCCGACCTCGACGTCGCTGGCCGGGCGATGCCGGCGGTGGAGGTGAAGGGGCCTGGGATGCCTCCACTGACCTTGATCTTCGACCCGGCAACGGCGTTGATCGTCCGCCAACGCTATCGCGCGTCCGCCGCACAGGGATCCACGCCCGCCGAGACAGAAGAGGAGTTCTCGGACTTCCGCGACGTCGGCGGCATCAAGGTCCCGTTCACCGCGCTGGTCCGCGTCAACGGCGCGGTCACGCTCAAGCGCGTCGTGCGGAGTGTCGAGTACAACGTGCCGCTCGACCCCGCGCTCTTCACCTTCAAAGGCTGATCGCCCTCTGGTGCGAGTGATGATCTCGTGCGGCGAGCCGTCCGGCGACCTGTACGCCGGGGCGCTGGCCAGGGAGATCCTGCGGGCCGCACCGGGCACGTCGATCTCCGGTCTGGGCGGCGATCACCTGCGCGACGGCGGCGCGACCCTCACCGAGCACTTCGGCGGCATTTCGGTCACGGGCTTGCTGGAAGTCGCGCGCCTCCTGCCCAAGACCTACGCAACATACCGGCGGCTCGTCCGGCACGCCGCGGCCGAGCGCCCGGACGTGTTCGTCGCGATCGACTTTCCCGACTTCAACTTCCGGCTCGCCTCGGCCATTCGCCGGCTGGGCATCCCGGTCGTCTACTACATCAGCCCCCAACTCTGGGCCTGGCGCCCCGGGCGAATGAAGACAATGCGCGCGATTGCCGATCGCGTGCTGGTGATCTTCGAGTTCGAGAAGGCAATTTACGACAACGCCGGCGTGACGGTGGACTGGGTCGGCCATCCGCTGCTGGACGTGATGGCGCCGCCGGAGCCGGCCGGCGCGCTGCTCCGCCGCGCCGGGCTCGACCCGAGCCATCCCGTGGTCGCATTGCTGCCGGGCAGCCGGCGCAACGAGCTCCGGGAAATCCTGCCGCGCCTGGCGGACGCCGCGCTGCTCATTCGCAAGGCTCTCCCCGACGTGCAGTTCATCGTCGCCCGCGCGCCGCACCTCTCGGACGATCTGTTCGCGCCGCTGATCGCGCTCGGTCCGATCGGTCTCGTCGATCAGCAGGCCGATCAAGTCCTCGCTGCCGCCGATCTCGCGATCGTTGCCTCGGGCACGGTGACGGTCCAGGCCGCGCTCCACGAGTGTCCGATGATCGTCGTCTACCGGTTGTCGCCGCTGACCTATCGCCTGGGCCGCCGGTTCGTCCGGGTCGATACGTTCGCGATGGCCAACCTGGTTGCCGGCCGCAGAGTGGTGCCCGAGTTGATCCAGGACGAGTTCACACCCGAAGCCGTGGCCGAGCACGCGATCGCGTTGCTCCGCGACCAGGGCCGGCGTGAGGCGATGCGCGAGGATCTGCAACGCGTCCGTGCCGCGATCGGCCCACCCGGCGCCAGCGCACGGGCTGCGCAGATCGTGCTCGAGGTCGGACGACGGCGTACCTCGCGATAGATCCTGGTGTCACACGATCGACTTCGACGATGAGAACCCGGTACGACAACTGACGCTGAAAGCCGCCACTCTTCGATGCGCTACACTGCGGGGATGCGCCTCTTTCTTGCGGGTATCGTGCTGTTCGGAGTGGTCACACTGGCGCCGTCGATACATGCGACGGTCATCGTCCCTGCGGAGTTTCGGGAAGTGGTGTCCGGTTCGGACCTGATCGCCTACGCCCGGGTTGTCGACGTACGGCCGGAATGGGCCGACCAGCGCCGCCGCATCGACAGTGTCGTGACCGCCGAAGTGCTGTCGTGGTTCAAGGGCGGCTCGGATCGCACGCTGTCGTTCGTCGTCCCGGGCGGGGAGATCGGCCGCTATCGACAGGTGACGATCGGCGCGCCGTCGTTCGCCGCGGGCGAGGAAGCGTTCCTGTTCCTCAAGACCCAGGGATCACCGATGCCGTACGTCTTCGGCTTGAACCAGGGCGTCTTCCGGGTGCGGACCGATGACAGCGGCGCGCGCAACGTGACGACGCCGGCCCTGTTGGCAGTCAGCGATCAGCCGGAGACCGTGCGGCGCGGGGCAGTGACGCGGCGCCCGATGGCGGTGGCCGATTTCACCACCGAGTTGCGCGCGGTGATGGCGGCCGGCCGAGGGGCCGCTCGTTGAGCCGCGGCGTCAAGCCGGCCCTGGCCGCTGCCCTCGTGCTCCTGTGCGCCGTACCGGCTGGAGCGTACCTGAAGCTGGGAACGCGCGTCGGTAGCCGGACGGTCACGCTTGCCTGGCGGCAGTTCCCGATTCGCTACTTCGTCACGAACCGCGACGTCGACGGCGTCACCGCGCCGCAGTTCAGGACCGCGGTCGAGCGCGCGTTCGCGAACTGGCACGCCGTCCCGAATACCACCACCTCGTCGCAGTTCGTCGGCTTCACGCAGGCCAACCCGGTCTCCGGTGACGGCGCCACGGTGCTCGGCTTCCAGAACCGCCCCGAGCTCGATCGCACCCTCGCGGCGACCAACTTCTTCATCGACACGACAACCGGCGAGATCGTCGAGTCGGACATCTTCTTCAACTCCGCCTTCAGCTGGTCGACCGCTGACGCCGGGATCTCGGGCCGCTACGACGTGGGGTCGATCGCTCAGCACGAAATCGGCCACCTGCTCGGGCTGTCGCATTCGGCGCTTGGCGAAACCGAGCTGCGCGCCGGCGGGCGCCGTGTCCTCGGCGCCGAAGCGGTCATGTTCCCGATCGCGTTCGCGGCGGGCGATATCAACGACCGGACGCTGAAGGCCGACGACATTGCCGGGATCTCGGACATTTACGGCAACGCGGCCTTTCAGCGTCAGACCGGAAGCGTCAGCGGCACCGTCACGAAGAATGGGCGCGGCGTGCTCGGGGCCCATGTCGTGGCCTTCAATCCGGCCACTGGCACGTTGATCGGCGGCTTCTCGCTGACCGACGACGGGAGCTTCGTGATCGCGGGGCTCGAGCCCGGTCCGCAGGTGCTGCGCGTCGAACCGCTGGACGACGGCGACATCTCGAGCTTCTTCGATGAGACGATGAACATCGACGTCGACTTTAAGGTGGCGTTCTACGACAAGGTGGTCGTCGTACCGCGCGGCGGCGGGGCACGGAATATCGCGATCAAGGTGCAGCCGAAGTGAGCGCGCGGAACCGGCGCGCGACGCTGGCAGCCTGCTGCGCGGTCGCCGCGGCCGTGATCGCCGGGCAGACACTGGTAGAGGCGCAAACCGCGCCGCGGCCGGCGCGCCCCGCGCGGCCGGCACGTCCGGCTCCGCACGCGGGCTCATGGGAGGTCAGCGGCGGTTTCCTGTGGCAGGGCGGGTTCGATCTGGGGAATCGCAACGCCGAGCTGACCCGCAATCCGTCGAGCGGCACCGGCCCATACGATTTGTTCCGATCGACCTCTTCGCTCGGCTCTGGTGTCGGCATCCAGGGCCACATCGCCGGCTACCTGTCCCGCACCGTGGCGCTCGAAGGTGGCGTGCGCATCACTCGTCCGAGCCTCAACGTCGACTTGTCGGGCGACGTCGAGTCGGCTCCGGATCTGACCGCGACGGAGAAGCTGACCCAGTACGTGTTCGATGGCTCGGTGGTGTGGCACTTCGCGGCGTTCCAGCAGGGACGGGCAGTACCGTATGTGGCCGGGGGCGCGGGCTACATCCGCGACCTGCATGACGGCAATGCCCTCATCGAGACCGGGGCCGAATACCACGGAATGGCCGGGGTGAAGTGGTGGTCGAGCTCACGCCCGAGGCGATGGGGTATTCGCGGAGAGGGCGGGTTCTCGGTGCGCGACGGCGGGTTCGACCTCGGCGAAGGCCGACGGACGGTGCCCGTCGCGTCGGCCTCGTTGCTGTATCTCTTCTAGAGCGTGGAGAACGCGATCAGGGCTTGTCCTCTGGCACCGGGCCTTCGTCGTAACGGCGCGGCGCGCGCGTGCCGACGCCGGCTCGATTGACGATCTCCCCGGTGTCGGCGCCACTCTCCGGGCGCTCCTGATCGCGCCGCTCGACCGTGTTGGACTCCGACGTCCAGCGATCCCCCTCGGCCTTCTCCATGTTCGACGCGCGATTGGGCATGTCTTTGTCGTCCATTCCTGGCCTCCAGACCCGCTACCTGAGCAAACGACATGCCCGACGCCGTCTCGCGCCGGCTATGAAGAAGACGGACTCCTACGCTACAGTCCAGCGGTGACGGAACCAGCCGCCATTGTCTTCGAGCGCGTCAGCGTGGCCCGCGGCGGGCGGCCGATCCTGAACGGCGTCGATCTCACGCTCGAGCGCGGCGAGACGGTCGCTCTCGTGGGCCGCAGCGGCGCCGGCAAGAGCACCATCCTCAAGCTGGTCAACCGGCTCCTCACCCCTGATGCCGGCCGCATTCTCGTGTCTGGACGTCCGACCACCGAGTGGGATCCCTACGATCTGCGCCGGAACGTCGGCTACGTCCTCCAGGAAATCGCGCTCTTCCCGCACATGAGCATCGCCGAGAACATCGCCGTCGTCCCACGCCTGCGCGGGTGGGACGAAGGGAAGGTGACCGCGCGAGTGCGGGAGCTCTTGGAGCTGACCGGCCTGGGCGGATCGGATTTCGCGATCCGGCGCCCGCACGAGCTGTCGGGCGGCCAGCGGCAGCGAGTCGGGGTGGCTCGTGCGCTGGCCGCAGATCCGCCGATCCTGCTGATGGACGAGCCGTTCGGGGCGCTCGACCCGATGACCCGTCGCGAGATGCACGAACAGCTCCGGCGGATCCAGGAGCAGGTGCGCAAGACCATCCTGATCGTGACCCACGACATGGGGGAGGCGTTCGCGATGGGCAGCCGCGTCGGTGTCCTGGCGGACGGCGCGCTGGCCGCGCTCGACACGCCGCGCGCGATCGCGCGGTCGGAGGACCCGCGGGTCAAGGGACTGCTGGCGCCGTTGTTCGAGGCGACCGCGGCGCTCCAGGGCGGCGCGCCGTGAGGCTCATCGCGTTTTGGCGGTCGCACGCCGCGGAGCTGGCCGCGCTGCTCGGCCAGCACGTGTTCCTGGTCGGCGTCTCGACGTTGGCCGCCGTCCTGATTGGCGTGCCGATCGGGCTGCTCGCCGCCAAGCGGCCGCGGCTTGGTGCCCCGGTCGTGTGGCTGGCGAACGTCGCCCAGACCATCCCCAGCCTGGCGATGTTCGGGTTCCTTCTGCCGCTGCCATTCGTCGGCGGACTCGGGGCGCGGGTCGCGATCACCGTGCTGGTGCTCTACGCGCTGCTGCCGATCATCCGCACGACCGTCGCCGGCATGCGCTCGATCGACGCGTCGCTGGTCGAAGCCGGCCTCGCGCTCGGCATGACGCCGGGCCAGCTGTTTCGGCGCGTCGAGCTGCCGCTCGCGCTGCCCTCGATCGTCGCCGGCATTCGCGTCGCAACCGTCATCGGCGTCGGCACCGCGACGATCGCGGCCGCGGTCGGGGCAGGCGGGCTCGGCGAGTACATTTTCCGCGGCCTTTCGATGGTCGAGCCAACGGTGATCCTCGCGGGCGCGGTCCCGGCCGCGCTGCTCGCGCTCACCTTCGACGGCGGCCTGATGCTCCTCGAGCGCGGCATCCGGCGCGCGATCGAGTCCGGCGGTTCGCGCCGCGTGCGGACGATCGCGATCGCCGGTGTGCTGGCGATGGCCGCGGCCGCGGGTGTCGCGGTGGCCATCATGCGGCCCGACGCCGACGTGATCCGCGTCGGCTCGAAGAATTTTACCGAGCAGATCGTGCTCGGCGAGCTGCTGGCGCAGACCATCGAGCGTCAGACCGATCTGAAGGTCGAGCGCCGTCTCAATCTCGGCGGCACGTTCATCTGCGATCAGGCGTTGCGTTCCGGAGACATCGACCTCTATGTCGAGTACTCGGGCACCGCGCTGACCGCGGTGTTCCATCAGCCGGTCGAGACCGATCCGTCACGCGTGCTCGACGCCATTCGCCAACGCTACGCGCAGGCCGGACTCACGCTGCTCGAGCCGCTCGGGTTCGAGAACACGTTCGCGATCCTCGTCCGCGGCCAGGATGCCGCCTCGCTCAAGCTCACGACCATCGGCGATGCCGCAGGACCGGCGCGCAACTGGCGGGCCGGCTTCGGCTACGAGTTCCTCCAGCGTGCTGACGGCTATCCGGGTCTGGCCAAAGCTTACGGCCTCCAATTCGGCTCGCCGCCGCGGGCCATGGACCTCTCTCTGATCTACCGCGCCCTCGCCGACAGGCAGGTGGATCTGATCGCCGGTGATGCGACGAGCGGCCTGATCGATGCGTATGGCCTGACGATGCTGAAGGACGATCGCCGGTATTTCCCGCCGTACGACGCCGTGCCGGTGGCGCGGAGAGGGATGTTGCTGGCGCATCCGCAGGTGAAGGACGCGCTCGCCACGCTGGCCGGGAAAGTGACTGTGGCCGACATGCGCCGGATGAACCGGGCGGTGGACGCGGAGCATCAGGAGCCGGCGGCGGTCGTCCGCGCATTCCTGCAAGCCAGGCCACGCTGACGGCGGTGCTTGAATGGCGTGCCTCGACTGGAGGAATATCTAGAGATGGCCTCGCAGAACTCGTTCAACACGCGCACTCCGATCACCGTCGGGGGCGACTCCCTCGACATCTTCAGCCTGCCCGCCCTTGAGAAGGCCGGTTTTCCCAACGTCGCGCGGCTGCCGTACTCGCTGAAGATTTTGCTCGAGAACCTGCTGCGCCGCGAGGACGCGCGGTTCGTCGATCCGGACGACATCCAGGCGCTGGCCGGCTGGGATGTCCGTTCCGGTGCGCAGAAGGAGATCGCCTTCACGCCGGCCCGGGTGCTGCTCCAGGACTTCACCGGAGTGCCGGCAGTTGTCGACCTGGCGGCGATGCGCGACGGGATAGTCAAGCTCGGCGGCGATCCACGCAAGGTCAACCCGCTGCAGCCGGTCGAACTGGTCATCGACCACTCCGTGCAGGTCGACCACTATGTGGAGTTCAACTCGGCCGACCTGAACGCGGCCCTCGAGTTCGGCCGCAACCGCGAGCGCTACACGTTCCTCCGCTGGGGCCAGGAAGCCTTCGATAACTTCCGCGTCGTCCCGCCCGACACCGGCATCGTCCATCAGGTCAATCTCGAATACCTCGCCCGGGTCATCTTCCGCGAGATGTCCGACGGCAAGGCGATGGCGTACCCCGACACGCTCGTCGGTACCGATTCGCACACGACGATGGTCAACGGTCTCGGTGTCGTCGGCTGGGGCGTGGGCGGTATCGAAGCGGAGGCGGCGATGCTCGGGCAGCCGATCTCCATGCTGATTCCCGAGGTGGTCGGGTTCAGATTGATCGACCGACTGCCCGAGGGCGCGACCGCGACCGACCTGGTCCTGACCATCACCGAACGGCTCCGCAAGCTGGGTGTCGTCGGTAAGTTCGTCGAGTTCTACGGCCCGGGGCTGGAGTTCCTCACCATCGCCGACCGCGCCACCCTCGGCAACATGTCGCCGGAGTACGGCGCCACCATCGCCATCTGCCCGATCGACGAGATGACGCTCGATTACCTGCGCCTGACGAGCCGCGATCCAGGCCACGTCGCGCTGGTCGAGGCGTATGCGAAGGAGCAGGGGTTGTTCCGTTCGGCCACGGCCCCGGATCCGGTCTACACGTCGACCATCGAGCTGGATCTATCGACCGTCGAGCCGAGCCTCGCCGGACCGAAGCGGCCGCAGGACCGCGTGTCCTTGCGTCAGGCCAAGATGAAGTTCGAGCAGGCGCTCGAGACGATGCTGCTGGAGCCCAAGGCCAAGCCGAAGAAGGCACCCGAACAGCCGGCGGCGTCGACGGCCACCGCCGCTGCCGGGGCGGCGACAGCGGTGGCCGTCGCCACGCCGGAGGTCCCGCCAGGGCTCGAGGCGCTCGATCACGGGGCCGTGGTGATCGCGGCGATCACGAGCTGCACCAACACCTCGAACCCGAGCGTGATGATCGGCGCCGGACTGCTGGCCCGCAACGCCGTCAAACGCGGGCTCACCGTGAAGCCGTGGGTCAAGACCAGTCTCGCACCGGGCTCGCTCATCGTTACCGAATACTTCCGCGCGGCCGGGCTGCTCGAATATCTCGCCGAGCTCGGCTTCAACATCGTCGGCTACGGCTGCACGACGTGTATCGGCAACAGCGGCCCGCTGCCGGACGCGGTGTCCAAGGTGGTCAAGGACAAGAACCTGATCGTTGCCTCGGTGCTCAGCGGCAACCGCAATTTCGAGGGTCGCATCCAGCCGCAGGTCAGGGCGAACTACCTGGCCTCGCCGCCGCTGGTCGTCGCCTATGCGTTGGCCGGACGGATGCAGGTCGACCTGACGACTGAGCCGCTTGGAACGGGCACCGACGGCCAGCCGGTGTACCTCAAGGACATCTGGCCGAGCGAGCGGGAAATCCAGGCGACGATGCTGAGCTCGGTGCGCTCGGAGATGTTCCGGGACAAGTACGCGCACGTGTTCGATGGCGACGACCGGTGGCGCTCGTTGCCGATTCCGACCGGCGAGCGGTTCCTGTGGACCGACGATTCCACCTACATCCGCAACCCGCCGTTCTTCGACGGGCTGACGCACGATCCGGCGCCGCCGGCCGACATCCTCGGGGCGCGGGTGCTCGCGGTGCTCGGCGACAGCGTGACCACCGATCACATCTCGCCGGCGGGCTCCATCCCCGCGGACAGCCCGGCGGGAAAGTACTTGATCGCCAAGGGCGTGCCGCCGTCCGACTTCAATTCATACGGCGCCCGCCGCGGCAATCACGAAGTGATGATGCGCGGTACGTTTGCCAACATCCGCCTGCGCAACCAGCTCGCCCCCGGCACCGAAGGGGGCTGGACGACGCTGCTGCCGGAGGATGAAGTGATGACAATTTTCGACGCATCGGAGAGATACCGCGCGGCGCACGTGCCGCTGATGATTCTCGCCGGCAAGGAATACGGATCGGGCTCATCCCGCGACTGGGCGGCGAAAGGCACGCTGCTGCTCGGCGTCAAGGCAGTGCTCGCGGAGAGCTTCGAGCGCATCCATCGCAGCAATCTCGTCAACATGGGCGTCCTGCCGCTGCGCTTCCGCGACGGCGAGTCCGCCGCGTCGCTGAAGCTGACCGGACGCGAGACCTACGACGTCCTCGGCGTCGGTGAGAACCTGAAGCCCGCAGGTGAGGTGCGGGTCCGGGTCACCGGGCCGGACGGCACCAGCCGCGAGATCGTCACGATCGCGCGGATCGACACACCGGAAGAGATCGTGGCGTTCCGCCACGGCGGCATCCTGCCGTACGTGCTGCGCCAGCTGGCAAAGGCCTGACACCCGGTGATCGCCTCATGCCGGCCGCGCCCGACCGTCTGTCGTCGTCGGCAGTAAAGCGCCAGGCCGAGGCGTGTGGCTTCGACCTGTGCGGCATCGCCCCCGCGGCGGCGCATCCGGAGCTGCAGTACCTGCGCGAGTGGCTCGACGCCGGCTATGCCGGCGAGATGGACTACCTCCGTCGCTCCGCGGAGCGGCGGATGGACGTCACCCAGGTTCTGCCCTCGGCCCGCTCGGTCATCGTCTTCGGCACGATCTACAACACCGACCAGCCGTATTCGATTGAGGTCGCCGACCGGAAACGCGCGGCCCTCGCGCGCTACGCGTGGGGGGACGACTATCACGTCGTGATCCAGTCGCGCCTCGATCGCATGGTCGAGTGGCTGCGGAGCGAGGCGGGCGACACGCTGGAGGCGCGCAGCTACGTCGATACCGGCCCGGTGCAGGAGCGCGTATTCGCGCAGCACGCCGGACTCGGGTGGATCGGCAAGAACAGCTGTCTGATCAACGAGGAGCTCGGTTCCTGGCTGTTCCTGTCGGAGATCATCTGCAATCTCGAGCTGCAGCCGGACGCGCCCGCGCTCGATCAATGCGGGACGTGCACGGCCTGCCTCGACGCATGTCCGACCGGTGCGCTCACCGCGCCGCGCGCCCTCGATTCGCGGCGGTGCTTGTCGTACCTGACGATCGAGAACAAGGGCGAGATACCGGCCGAGCAGCGGCCCTCGATTGGCGCGCATGCTTACGGGTGCGACATCTGCCAGGAAGTCTGTCCGTACAATCTGTCACCCGCCGTCTCGTCAGATGTCGCGTGGGCGGCGCGTCCGGGGCTCGATCAGACCACGCTGCTCGATCTCTGGCGCCGGTCGGATGACGAGCTGCGCGTGATCCTGAAGGGGAGCGCGATGAAGCGCGCCGGGGTGCGGCGGTTCCGGCGCAATCTCGCGGTGGCGATCGGGAACGCCGGTGATCCCGCGGCCATCGAGGCGCTCACTGCGCGACACACGCCGACGACCGAGGATCCGCTCGTCGAGGCCCACGTGCGCTGGGCGGTGGAGGTACTCGGTGGCTAAGCGCGCGCCGCGCCGCACGCCGTCGGAGCCGGCAGGGCCAGGGGCTCCAAAGCTCGGTCCGCCGGTCCCTTCGATCCTGCCGGAGCGCCTGTCGCTGCCTGCGATGCGGGAGGCGGCCGCGGGCTGTCGCGCCTGTGACTTGTACGCGCGCGGCACACAGACCGTGTTCGGCGAAGGGCCGCGCCGCGCCGAGGTGATGATGGTAGGGGAGCAGCCCGGGGATGTCGAGGACATCGAAGGGCACGTGTTCGTCGGGCCGGCCGGCCGACTGCTCGATCGAGCGATGGAGGAAGCAGGGATTCCCCGCACGCAGGTCTATCTGACCAACGTCGTGAAGCACTTCAAGTGGGAGCCGCGCGGCAAGCGGCGCATCCACAAGAAACCGGGCGCGACCGAGATTGCCGCCTGTCGCCCGTGGGTCGACAGCGAGATCGCCGTGGTCAAGCCGCGAGTGCTGGTCTGCCTGGGCGCCGTCGCCGCGCAAACGCTGCTCGGACGCGCCTTCAAGGTGTCCGAATTCCGCGGCCGGTTCGTCGATTCGCCGCTGGCGGCGCGTGTGCTCGCGACGGTGCACCCGTCCGCCGTGCTGCGGGCGGGAGACGAGGATCAACGCCGCGACGCGATGGCCCGCTTCGTTGCCGATCTGCGCGTCGTCGCCGCCGAGATTGCCCGCGCGCCGCGCGCCCGGGCCGGGAGCCGTTAACCAATGGACGAGACGTTCCGCCCGACCTTGCTGCTGTCGATGCCGCAGCTTCAGGACCCGAACTTCACGCGCACTGTGGTGCTGCTGTGCGATTACACCGAGGAGGGCGCGTTCGGACTCGTCCTGAACCGCCCGACCGAAATGCCGGCGACGACGATGGTCAAGCTGGATCCGCCGATTGCCGGCGGCAACGAGCTGCCGCTCTCGATCGGCGGCCCGGTCGAACCCGAGCGTGGCTGGATCCTCACCAACGTCGCACCGGAGGACGCCGAGTACCGCGAGATCCAGGAGGGGCTGTACTTGTCGACGTCCCCGTCGCTGCTGCGCCGGGTGCTGTCGACGACTCCCGCGCCGGAGCGGGTGCGGGTGCTGGCGGGCTACGCCGGATGGGGCCCCGGACAGCTCGACGCGGAGCTTGCCCAGTCAGCCTGGCTGATGGCCGACGTCGAGCTCGATCTCGTGTTCGACGTTCCGCCGGGCGCGATGTGGGATACGGCGATCCGCAGACTCGGGGCGGATCCCTCGACGCTGACGATGAGTCGGGGAGTGCATTGAACGGTTCATGAGGTTCATGCGGTTCATGGGGTTCATGAGGTCGGGTTCAGTGGTTCACGGTTCGGTTCAAGGTTCAGCGCTGGGAGCGCTCTGCGGCCCCGTGTCATTCGAAGGCCCGACCTTCAGGTCGGGCGAGTTGTTGCGCGGCGATTCGAGCTGCTGAACCTGCAGAACCTTAGAGAACCGTAGCACCAGCACCTTGAGCACCCTGCAGAACCTGTGAGCACTGGTAGAACCCTCTCCCGCCGCGACTGTCTGCGCGCCTGCGTCCTGGCGCCGATAGCGGCCTGTGCAGCGCAGCGTTCTCCGGCGGTACGCCGATCGCGCCCCACCGACGCGCGCATCCTCGAGGTGCATCACAGCTTCGAAGAGTTCCGCTATCGGGCGCCGTATCGGTTCGGCGGGCGCTCGGTCGATCGGGTCACGGTGCTGAACGTCACGTGCCGGGTGGGCACCGAGGGTGGACGGGAGGCGTGGGGGTTCGGATCGATGACGCTCGGCAACGCGTGGGCGTTCCCGGCGGCGAGCCAGGACGCGGGGCTGGGGGCGATGAAGGCGCTGGCTGGGGCGCTCGAGCCGATCACCGCGGCGTGCGACGAGCGCGGTCATGCAATCGATCTCGCGAGAGTGCTCGAGCCGGCCTACCTGCGTGCGGCGGCGAGTGTGTCGTCGACTCTTGCGCTGCCGGTCCCAATCCCCAAGCTGTGTACGCTCGTCGTCGGCAGCGCCTACGATGCGGCGTTGCACGACGCGTACGGCAAGGCCTTCGGGGTCAGCGTCTACGAGACCTACGGCCGGACCCACATGCGTCACGACCTGGCGACCGATCTCGGACCGGCGTTCGCCGGCGAGTACCTCGATCGCTATGTTCCGGCGGCGCCACGGGCGGCGATGCCGGTGTTCCACTCTGTGGGCGCGGGAGATCCGCTGGAGACCGCGGACGTTGCCAGCCCGATCGCGGACGGACTGCCCGAAACGCTCGAAGCGTGGATCCCGCACGACGGGCTGATCCGTTTCAAGATCAAACTGGATGGCGGCAACCTCGAGGCCGACTACGACCGCGTCGTGCGCATCGACAGAGTGGTTCGGCGGGCGCAGGCCGCCCGCGGCATCGCCGACTGGCAGTACTCGCTGGACTTCAACGAAGGCTGCCCGAACGTCGCGTACCTGCTCGAGTTCCTCCGGCGGATCCGTGAGACGACGCCCGACGGGTTTACGCGGATTCTGTATATCGAGCAGCCGACGGCGCGCGACCTCGCGCGCGACCGCGCCAACGTGATGCACGAGGCGTCGCGGCTGCGTCCGGTCGTCATCGACGAGTCATTGACGGGTCTCGACGCGCTCCTGCTGGCGCGCGAGATGGGCTACACCGGCGTCGCGCTGAAGGCGTGCAAGGGGCAGAGCCAGGCGATGCTGATGGCCGCGGCGGCGCAGAAGTTCGGGATGTTCCTGTGCGTCCAGGACCTGACGTGCCCCGGCGCGTCCTTGATCCACTCGGCCGGCATCGCCGCGCGGGTGCCGGGCAACGCCGGCATCGAAGCCAACGCCCGCCAGTTCGTCCCCACCGCCAACGAGCCGTGGGATGCGCGATTCCCGGGTCTCTTCACGATCCACAACGGCGTCATGGCAACCGGCCAGCTCACTGGCCCGGGGCTGGGCGCAGTAAGGCCCGCCTGACGGCTTTGCGCGTTGGGCGTTGTCGGTCCTTAGGCTCCAGGCTCCAGGCTCCAGGCTCCAGGAAGAAGGTTCTCAGCCGCTCCGAGCGCCCAGCCCCAGCGCCCAGCGCCGGCGTAAAGTGTGCGTCGCCGCGAACTTGCCCCGCCGCCTCCAACCGTTCGCCGGGTCCCGGGTCCCGGGTCCCGGGTCCCGATTTATTTCTTGAGCAGCACTTCTTCGAAGAACGCCAGCGCCTTGGGATCCTTGGACTGCCCGAGCCAGAACATCGCCTGCTTCCGGACCTCGGGATTCGGGTTGGTCCGCGCGGCGTCGATCAGCAGCGGCACGCCCTCGGCGGCCGGCATCTGACTGAGCGCGAAGACCGCGCGCTTCTTGACCTCGGTGTTTGGGTCGTTGTCGATGCGATCGGTGATCGCCGCGGACGCCGCCTTGCCGGCCTTCTGCCCAAGCCAGAAGATCGCTTCGCTCCGCACTGCGGGATCCGCGCTGGTCTTGGCCGTCTTGATGAGCGCCTCGACACCGGCGTCGTCCTTGAGCTGACTGAGCGCGAACACCGCCTTCTTCCGCACCTCGGACGCCGGGTCCTTGTCGAGTGCTTCCAGGATTACCGCGGCGGCGCGCGGATCGTTCTTCTGCGACAGCCAGAAGATCGCCTCGCTCCGCACCTTCGGATCCGCGTCGCCCCGGGCCAGCCCGGAGAGCACGCCGAACGCGGCCGCCTCGCGACTCTGCGACACGCCGAAGACAGCCGCCTTTTTGACCTCCGCACTCGGATCGGTGCGCAGCGCCTGCTGCAGCGTGGCGAGTCCGTGCGCGCCGCGCGCATTGCCAAGCCAGAACATGACCTTCCGTCGCAGCGGTTCTGTCTGCGGAGCGGCTGCGAGCCGGTCGAGCGACGCGTCCGCGCTGGAGTCGCCGGTCAAGGCGATGGCGCTGACCGCGCCGTCCATGACGTTGTCGCGCTCCGCCGGCACCGCCGCGACCGACTCCAGGAGCGCCACGCTGTCCGCCGGCTTCACGGCCTCCAGCCATGTCACCGGGCGCCCGCCCGCGTCGAGCTGACACTCATCGGAGAACACCCGGATCTTCTCGACCGTGTTGGCTGCCACCCGGAACAACACCATCATCCGGCTGCTGGCTTCGAGCGGGATCGGGCCGGTCGCGGGCGGCGACGCCTCCGTCCGCGACGTGGTCGCCGTGCCGGCTGATGCCGGCTCGAGGCGGCAGGCGCCGCAGCAGTAGCGCCCCGACGCGCCGTCGCCAGAGTCGCCGCAGCACATCACGCGGTTGCCGGCGACCGCCGGCACCGCGTACCCGATCCAGCCGACCTCCCCTTGCGCGGCAACCAGCCCGCGGAATGTCGTCTGGAGCGTGCCGGCCGGTTGAGTGGTGACGCGCCCGTTGACGATGCGCGGCGGCTGCGCGGCCGCGGGAACGGCGAGCGTGCCGAGGAGTGCGAACGACGCGGCGGCGAGCGAGAGGCGCGGTGTCATGGGCTTCCTCCTGGCTACTTGCTGAGGAGTTCCTGCATGTAGTCGGTGACCACTTTGCCCTGCATCATCGACAGCTTCTGGACGACGGTCTTCTTCAACTCGGGATCCGTTTCCTTGCGCGCGATCGCAACCAGCGCGGTGGCGTTTCCCTGGACGAAGAGCGCATTCAGCACATTGCGGCGGACGGCCGGGTCCTTCTCGCCGTTGTAGATCTCCACCAGCGTGTCGCCGGTCTTGGCGCCGCCCATCATCCCGAGATTACGGACGGCGGCGCTGCGCAGCTCGGGATCCTTTTCGCTGCGCGCCAGCTCGGTCATCCGGGCGGAGTTGCCGCCGACGAACATCGCCTGCAGGATCTGTTTCTTCACCGGCACGGCGGATTCCTTCTGGTACATCTGCCAGAGCTCGTCGTTGGCGCCCATCGCCCCCAGCTGGCGCACCGCTTCCGCTCGCAGGTCAGCGTTCTGCTCGGTCTGCGCCGCGGTCAGCACCCGCTGCTTGTCGCCCGAGACCATGAAGGCGCGCAGAATGCGACGCTTGACGTCGACGTCGGTAGACGCGGAGTAGACCTCGGCCAGGGTCGCCCGGCTCTCCGCGCCGCCCATCACCCCGAGGTACTGGATCGCCTTGCTTTGCAGCTCCGGGGTCGACGACCCGCGCGCGAGGTTCTTCAGGATCTCGCGGGCTCGCGGCGAGTTGCTCTGCGCCAGGACGAACACCGCGCGCTCACGGACGCGGGGAGAGGCCGGCCCCTGGAGCAGCTTCTCGAGAATGGGCAGCGCCTTTTCGGGATCCGAGTTGAGCAGGCTGTTGACCGCGATCAACTTCAGCTCCTCGTCGCCTTGCGCTTCCGGGTTCACCGGCTGGCCGACGTTGCGCCGCACTTCCATCTCCAGCGCCTGGGCCTGCTTGACGTAGCGGCTGGCCGGATACGTCTTCGCCAGCTCGGCGATCGTCGCCAGCGCCTCGGCCCGCTGCCCGATGCGATCCTGTGAGTAGGCTTGCCAGTAGAGCGCGCCGTCCGCTCGGGTGCCCTTCATCGCCGCGACCCGCGCGAAGGCTTCGACCGCGCGATCCCAGCGTCCGGCGTCCATCTGGCTGTAGGCCTGATCGAACGCGGCCATCTCTTGATCGCGCTGCCGATCGGCGCGCTCCGCGTCGCGGTCCTTCTGATCGCGCTCGGCCTCGCGCGGCTCCCTGGCCCGCGCCTGGACGGCGTCCATCGCCATCATCGCGCGGTCGGCCGCGGCCGCGGCCATCGCCAGCTCGCGCTCCTGGGCCTGCGCCGGACCCGCTATAAGTACGGCGGCCACTGCCGCCACCATGAATCTGATTGCCATGAGCATGCCTCTGTATGAATGAAATCAGAGCGACGAACGCTGGCCCGTTTGCCGCACCGCGGCTTTACGCCGCTCCTGAAGATCCGACGACACCACGCGTACCTTGAACAACAGGCTGCCGGACTCGATCCGGCGCCGTACTTCCCCGAGCTCCGAGGCGGACCCGGCCGAGGGGCTGGCGGCCACCTCCACCAGCACGCGTTCGAGCTGATCGAGCAGATCCACGATCGATGCGTCACCGTTGGCCGCTGCGCTGTCCCGATAGAGCCGGTTGGCGGAGACCAGCTGCTCGGCGCGTTCGCGCTCGCCGGCCAGGCTGGCGCCGCGCTCGTCTTCGGCACTCACCAACTCCACCAGCACGCGCTGCGAGCGATCCAGGTGATCGCTGAGGTCGACGAGAAGCAGTCGCTCCCGCAGCTGGCTCGAGGCCTCGGCTGTGCCACCGCCCGGCGCCAGCAGCGCCGGCGCCGCCGGCCAGCGATGACCCGCGTAGAACGATCCCGCCGCCAGCACCACCGCCGCGGCCGCCCATCCGAGCTGCGGCATGTGCATCAGCCGCGACACCCAGCCGCGCCGGGTGCGCTGCAGCTCCGGCTGCAGCCGGGCCCACACCACCCGCTCGAAGCCGTCGGGCAGATCGGGCGGGGCCAGCGCCGACTCGTCGATCGACGTCAGCACCTGCTGCAGCCGCCGGAATGCGGCGTGGCATTCGCGGCAGTCGCGGACGTGCGCCGCGACCCGCGTTTCGTCGCCCGGAGCGAGCTCGCCGTAGTAGTGCAGCACCAGGTCGTCTTCGTTCACATGCATGATCGTCTCGTCGGGTCCCGCGTCAGTCAGCCGGCACGAACGGTTCGAGGGCGATGCGCATCTTCTTCACCGCCCGGAAGATCGAGTGCTTGGCGGCATTGACCTTGAGCCCGAGGGCGCGGCTGATCTCCTCGATCGAGTGCCCCTCGCAGTGCCGCAGGACGAACGCGGCCCGTTCCATCTGGCTCAGCGACGACATCGCGCCGGTGATCCGCTGCCGCACCTCCGCGCTCAACATCAGGCGCTCCGGCGAGGCCTCGACCGCCTTCGAGGTCGCCGGTGGCGCGCCAATCAGCTCGAGGTCCGTCGCGTCGTGCCCGGACTCTCGTTTCGGCCGTGACCTGATCAGGTCGATCGCGCAGTTGACCGCGATCCGGTGCAGCCAGGTTCCGAAGTTCGCCCGCGACTCGAATCGCCCGAGCTGCTTGTAGGCTCGCAGAAAGGTCTCCTGGACGACGTCCTCCGCATCGCTCGGATTTCCGGTCATCCGGTGGGCGAGCCTGTACACAGCCCGGCTGTGGTGTTCCACCAGCGCCCGAAAAGCCTCGCTGTCACCATCGCGGGCCAGCGCGACGGTCACGGCGTCCGTGTGCGTCATCCGAGTAGTTAGACGGGGCCCCGGCCCGGCGGTTAGGCGCGTCGGAGCGGCCGGTTGGCCGGCTGTTCGCGGGTCGAAGTCAGGGGGCGTGGGCATCTAGGCTCTCGATCACGGCGCGAAGGCCGGATTCGAGCGGCCTGGGCGCATATCCCAGGTCGTTGACGGCACGACGGCTGTCGAGGGGCCAGTCGTAACTAAAGATTTCGACCGCGCCACGGGTCACGAATGGCGGAGGACCGCCGATTCGGGCGCGGAGCTCCTCGACTGCGGCGGCGGCGCGCACCAGCGCGAGCGGCAGCCGCCGCGGCAGCGGACGGCCCGTGACGGATCTGGCCACCTCGAACATGCGCATCTGTGGAGCGTTCTCGCCGCCAATCGCATACTCCGCACCTATGGTGGCGCCTTCGACCGCACTGACGTGCGCCTCCGCCACGTCGTCGATCCACGCGAACGACCACTGGTGATCCGCGCCGACGATGCCAGGAAGCCGTCCGACGAGGTGATCGCGGAGCAATCGCGAGACGAGATTGCCTTCGGTCGCGGGTCCAGGCCCGTAGACCACAGCGGGGATCAGCACGACGATGGGCATGCCGGTGCGGATCGCGTCCCGAACGACGCCGAACGCTGCCACTTTGGTGCGCTGATAGTCGTTCGCAACAAGGGTCGTCGTTCGGCCCTCGGGCGGGAGCGCCAGGAACGACGCGGTGTAGACGACGCGTGGCACAGCGCGCGCGCGACACGCCTCGATCACGTGCTGCGTTCCCTCGACGTTCACCTCGTCGAAGTGGCGGGACCGGCGCCGCCACTGACTGACGAGCGCGCCGGTGTGACACACCGCGTCGCAATGCTGAACCGCATCCGTCGACGTCCGTACGGGATCGCAGGTCGCCGCGGAGCGCGGGGAGATGCGCGGGCGAGGTCAGCGGGTGGCGCGAGAAAGCGATTGGCTGATGACCGCGGCGCACGAGCGCACGCACGATCGCCGAGCCGAGATAGCCGCTGCCGCCGGCGACCAGGGCCCGCAACACGCTGATATGCTTACAGAAATGTTCACTCGGCAGAAGACCGGGTCCGTGGTGTGTGCGTCGTGCGGATCCCTGGTCGGCGTCAACGACGAGCAGTGCTACTCGTGCGGACGACGCAATCCGGGCCTGTGGGGTTTTGGGCCGGTGCTGCGGCGCCTCGGCAACGACATGGGCTTCGTGACGCTGGTCGTCTACGGCTGCTCGATTCTGTATGCGCTGACGCTGATTGCCACGGTGGCGCTGGGCGGATCGGTGCTGTCGCCCGGCAATCTGATGAACCTGCTGGCCCCGGACACGGCTGTTACCCTGGCGTTCGGCGCCAGCGGCGAGTTCCCGGTGTTCCGACAGCACATGTGGTGGACGCTGCTCAGCGCCGGGTGGCTGCACGGGAGCGCCTTGCACATCCTGTTCAACATGATGTGGGTCCGTCAGCTCGGCCCGGCGACAGCCGAAGTCTACGGTGCCGGACGGATGGTGATCATCTACACCGTGGCCAGCGTGACGGGCTTCTTCCTGAGCAGCGCCGCAGGCGCGCTCTTTCCGCACATGCCGGTGCCATTCCTGCGCGGCGCCTCCTTGACGCTCGGCGCGTCCGCTCCGATCTTCGGGCTGCTCGGCGCGTTGGTCTACTACGGGCGGCGCAGCGGCAGCAGCATGATTGGCGCGCAGGCCAAGCAGTACGCGCTGGTCCTGTTCGTGTTCGGGCTGTTCATGGGCGGCATCGACAACTACGCCCACGCCGGCGGGTTCGTCGGCGGCTATGCCGCGGCCATCTGGCTCGATCCGCTCAAGCGCGAACGCACTGACCATCTGGCGCTCGCCTTCGGCTGCCTCGTCGCCACGGCTCTCGCGATCCTCGCCTCGCTGATCAAGATCGGGCCGCAACTGCTAAGGGCGTAGCGAGGCGGCGCCGAAGGGCGCCGATCCGGCTCAAGGCTGAGGGCTGACGGCTGAAGGCCAGTCAGGCGGCGGCCGAAGGCCCGAACCCAGGCCCTGAGCCCTGAGCCATAAGCCCCGAGCCTACCGGGCGTACAGGTCGATGATACGCGCGAGTGCCCGCTGACATACGCGGCAGAAGCCAACGCGATCGCGGGTGAACATGATGCAGTCAATCTCCGGCCGGTAGAGCCCACGCGGCTCGTATGAGGCGCCTTCGAAGGCGCCGACCTTCCTCGCAAAGCGCTCCGCCCCCAGCTCACGCTCCTCACGCTCGCGTTCGGCGCGGAAGAGTGCATCCATCTCCGTTTCGGGGGCGTTGCGCGCCCTGATCGCGCGGCGCTGTTCCTGTGTCGCGCGGCTCTCCGCTTCGAAGCGCGCCTTCTCCCACGGCGTGGGGAGCGGCGTGCCAGGCTCGACGAGGTCGCGCCATTTCAGGGTCGCGGGATCCTTCAGCGCGGTGACGTTCGGCTCCCATGGCTCGGGTAAGTCGCTGGCGCCCGTCTGGTAGGCGACGTCCGAGGTGTAGTACTCGTCAGCGAGCGCAGCGAAGTGATGCCCGAACTCGTGCACGAAGACGTAGTCCGAGAACGCGCTGTCCACCGACGCCGTCGCCTGATCGTTGAAGATGCCGCCCCCGCCATAGGTCTTGTCGTTGACGAGGATCTCGATGAACTCATACGGCGCGGCCGCGGCCGCGTCCCGCAACGCGCGGTTGTCAAGCGTCAGCACGTAGCGCTCGGAGTCGAAGACGTTGTACTCCGCTGAGATGGGCGTCCGCCGGAACACGCCGGCATTAGGACGATTGATGCCACTCTGCGCCGCCGGCAGGAGGATGCCGCGGACGTTGAAGTCCGACTTACGGCTCTTGAACGGCTCCTGGGCGAAGAGTGACCCGAGCAATCGCGTGACGTCGCCGCGGAACTTCGCATTCTGGGCTCGCGTGTAGCCCTCGCCCAGGATCAGGATGTCGACCTTCTGCGGCGCCGGTCCGTTCTCCATCACCGTCCACACCGGGTCGTGGCTCGGTGGCGGCGCCTGGTTGACGCTGCTCGACGACGGATCAACGTCCACTGACCACACGTCGGAGAAGGTGTTGTCAGGCCGCCGCTTGCGCAGCGTAAGCGTCACCGGGCCCGACGGCCACGGCAGCCGCATCGATTCATGGAACGTCCGCTTCGTTGTCTTGATCTCGGCGGTCGTCTCCCACTCGCCATAGATCGACGCGAAACCCCGCGAGTACATCACCGCGGCCGATGACTTGGCTCGCACCTCGAACAGGTACTTTCCGAGATTGGTCGGATCGACGAGTTGCGTACGGCTTCCCGCCCACGCGCCGTCGTTGACGACGCGATCGAGCGAAAAGGTCTCGGTGATCCCGGGTCCACCGGTGTGGAAGTAGTCGACCCGCATCGTTTTCGTGAAATCGAAGGGGACTGTGGCCACGGTGGCCTGCGCCTCGATGAGGGGAGGGATCGGCTCGAAGTACGGCGCGACGACGCCGGCACTCCCGACCGCGAATACTGCGCAGAACAGAGAGAAGGACCATCCGGGAATGGGCCACCTCGGCATGACGGCCAGTATAATTCGCGGCGTGCGTAAACCTGTCGTGCTCATCACCGGGGCCAACGGCGAGATTGGTCATGGCCTGATCGATCGACTCGCCGAGGGTGCCGACCGCGCCATCGTGACGCTCGACCTCACCCCGCTCGATTCGAGCATTGCCAGGAAGGTCGACCGGGAGATGACCGGATCGATTCTCGACCGGGGCGTGCTCGAGCGCATTCTGGCCGAGTTCCAGGTCGAGTTGATCTTCCATCTCGCCGCGCTCCTGTCGACACGCTCGGAGTTCACGCCGATTACCGCGCACGAGGTCAACGTCGGCGGCACGCTGAACCTGCTCGAGTTCGCGCAGCACGAAGCCGAGTCGCACGGCCGTCCGGTCGTGTTCATGTACCCGTCGTCCATCGCCGCCTACGGGCTCCCCGATCTCGAGACCAAAACACGCGCCGGCAGGGTCAAGGAAGACGATTGGATGCAGCCAACGACCATGTACGGGTGCAACAAGCTGTATTGCGAGCAGCTCGGCACCTACTACGCGCGGCACTACAAGCAACTGGCCGCGGAGCGGGCGAGCGGGCGGGTCGACTTCCGGTGCGTCCGTTTTCCAGGGCTCATTTCGGCGGTGACGACGCCGTCAGGCGGGACGTCGGACTACGCGCCGGAGATGATTCACGCGGCGGCGAAAGGGGAGCCGTACAGCTGTTTCGTGCGGCCGGACACGCGCATCCCGTTCATGGCCATGCCGGATGGTGTCGAGGCGCTGTTACGGCTGGCAGCAGCGCCGCGCGGTGACCTGTCGCGGATCGCCTACAACGCTGCCGCGTTCAGCCCGTCGGCGGAGCAGATCCGCGACGTTGTCCTCGAAGCATTCCCGACGGCCCGCCTCGACTGGCACACGGACACCAAGCGGCAGCACATCGTCGATTCGTGGCCGGCGGACGTCGACGACGCCGCGGCGCGTCGAGACTGGGGATTCAATCCCCAGCTCGACTTCGATCACGCCTTCTCGGACTACCTCATCCCGCGGATCCGCGAACGGTATCGGCGTTAGGGAAACGCGAGGCTACAGCCCTACAGGGGAGGTTCAATGCTCGCAGGTACGCCTGGGCGTTCTGAAGCCTGAAGCCTTTCTTACGTCCAGACCGCCGGCGGGTTGATATCGGGGAGCGGCGTGGGGCCCGGATCGGGTCGCCCGCTGCCGGTCAGCCGCGAGATGGCGCGGACGGTCATATCGTGGTCGCAGACGATCTGGCAGGACAGCCGGACGCCGCTGACCCCCTTGGCCGCCAGCACCTGACGCTCGGCCGCCGTCGAGCGCGTCGGCTCGCCATCGATGAACTCGACGCGGCACGTCGTGCAGCGCGCGTTCCCGCCACAGGCGTGCAGCACGTCCACCTGTGCATCCTGCTCAATCGCCAGCACCAGGCGCTTGCCCGATTCCACCTCGACGGGTGGGAATCCTTCCACGGTCAACTTCGGCATCGTCTCTCCTTGATTACATCCGTCTCCGCCCGGGGCGGGGTCGGGCCGCGGCTCAACGGCCCCGATCATAACGGACCCAGCAAGGTCGCTGCCGCGGGCTATACTGCGATCCCGCCGGCGCGTCCGGCTGCGGTCACGACGCATGCAGGATCTTCGCGCCGCCGTTCGCGCTCTCGTCCGCAAGCCCGGCTTTGCGCTGCTGGCGATCGCTACCCTGGCGCTCGGCATCGGTGGAAACGCCGCAATCTTCAGCATGATCGACCGGGTGCTGTTGCGGCCGCTGCCGTACCCGCGACCCGACCGGCTGGTCGTGCCGTGGGAGTTCAGCGCCGAGGTCCAGCAGCGCACGGGCTTCGATACCCTGCCGATTTCCCCCGCGGACGCGAACGACTTTCGGTCCCGGAACACCACCTTCGCCGGCTTGGCGTGGGTCCGGTCCGAGCGGTTCAACCTTACGGGAACGGGCGACCCCCAGCGCCTCACCGGCGTGCGGGTCAGCACGGACTTCTTCGACGTGCTGGGCGTCGGCCCGGTCATCGGCCGCGCCTTCACTTCTGAGGACGTTGGTGGTTCGCGTGGCGTGTTGCTCAGCGATCGCCTGTGGCGGCAGCGTTTCGGCGCCGATCCCGCAATTCTGGGCCGCGTCCTGTCGCTCAACAGCGCGCCAGGGATCGTTCTGGGTGTACTTCCGTCGTGGTTCCGCTTTCCCGCGGAAGGCGACCTGCCGTCGGGGCTCGGTTTCTCGGGAGAGGTCGACATCTGGGCGGCGGACGTGCTGAGCCCGGCTCAGCAGGTGTTTCGGGGCGGTAAGAGCTTCACGCTCATCGGACGGCTCAAAGACGGTGTCGACCTTGCCGCCGCGACGGCGGACCTGGATCGGATTGCGGCGGATATCGCGCGCCAGTTTCCTGGATCCAACGCCGGCTGGACCGTCCGGATTAAGCCGTTGCGCGAACAACTGGTGGGCGGAGTACGCACAGCCCTCATCGTCCTGCTCGTGGCGGTCGGGTTCGTGCTCCTCATCGCCTGCGCGAACGTGGCGAACCTGATGCTCGTCCGTGCCGCCAGCCGCCGCCGCGAGTGGTGCGTGCGGCTTGCGCTGGGAGCCGGCCGCGCGCAGCTCGTGCGCCAAATGCTCGTCGAGAGCCTGGTCCTTGCGCTGGCCGCCGGAATCGCCGGCCTGGCCGTGGCCTGGGCCGGGCTGCGCGTGATGCTCGCGTTGACACCCGTCAAGGTGTCGGCGTTCGCGAGCGCCACGCTCGATTGGCGGGTGGCGGGCTTCACGATCGCAGTGTCCGCGCTGACCGGGCTGTTCTTCGGCATCCTTCCGGCGCTGCAGGTGTCGCGCGCCGATCTCAGCGAAGGGCTGCGGGACGGCGGCAGGGGCACCGCGGGCAGCCGGCGTGCGCACCGCACCCGCAATCTGCTGGTCGTGGCGGAAGTCGCGCTCGCGATGGTGCTGCTGGTGGGCGCCGTTCTCCTGCTGCAGACATTCGTGCGGCTGTTGAACGTCGACGCCGGGTTCAGGCCGGCCGGTGTGTTGACGGTGGAGGTCTCGCTGCCGCGCACGGCATATCCCCCGCCGGCCGCGGCCGACTTCTACGATCGCGTCCTCGCGCGGCTCCGCGGCGTGCCCGGTATCCAACACGTCGCCATCACTTCGGGCGTGCCGCTCAGTGGCGCCGAGAATCTGCGTCAGGTCACCATCGAGGGGCGGCCCCGGCCCGACCCTGGCCAGGAGGTCATCGCCGACTATCGGGTGGTGACGGCGGAATACTTTGCGGTGATGGGGATCCCGCAGCTGGCCGGCCAGTCGCTGCCGCCCACGGTCATCGGCAATCCCGCCCCCGCGGTGCTCGTGAACGCCACCATGGCTGCCAGCACGTGGCCGGGGCAGGAGGCCGTCGGACGCCGCGTCAAGTTGACCGGCTACGAGCAGGATGGCGCCTGGCACACCGTCGTCGGCGTGGTTGGTGACACGCGCCAGACGGGTCTCGACAGCGGGCTGCGGCCGCAGGTCTACGTCGAACAACGGGACGATCCCGGGCAGCAGATGATCGTGGTGATCAAGGCGGCGGGGGATCCACTCGGCTACGCTCCGGTGGCCCGGGCGGCGGTGCTCGAGGCCGATCGCAACCAGCCAGTCGGCCGCATCCGGCAGATGACGGAAGTGGTCGCCGAATCCGTCGCCAGCCGTCGCTTCACGATGGCCCTGGCCGGCGCGTTCGCGATGCTGGCATTCGGGCTGTCGCTGGTCGGACTTTACGCGGTGGTGTCGCATTCCGTGGCTGAACGCACGCCGGAGATGGGCGTCAGGCTGGCGCTCGGCGCCAGCCCCGGCTCACTGCTGCGCCTGGTGCTCTCCGAAGGCCTGGCCTTGACCGCTGTCGGCATCGTCCTCGGCGTCGTGGCGGCCCTGATCGGGACGCGGTTCATGGCCGCGCTGCTGTACGGCGTGACCCCGTCCGATGCCTTGACCCTGGTGGTCGTTTCGCTGCTGCTCATCGCCGCTGCAGCGGCCGGCTGCCTCGTCCCGGCGCGCCGCGCGATGCGGGTCGACCCGGTCTCCGTGCTGCGGGCCGAATAGGTCCGGGCGCGGGACAGCACGGGTATTGCTTACGCCATCCGGCCTGCGCGGAGTCGCGCGGAGTGCCGCGGGTGCGGCGCAGAAGCAGGACGACAACCGGCCCGGCGCGCGGCAGCATCGGCGCGGCGGTCATCGAGATCAGACGAGGAGCGTGTGATGCGCGAGGTGTTGCTGCACGGCGGGATGGATGAATCGTTCGATCGCTCCGCGGGGTTCGCGCGGCGGCTGGCGGAGTCGCTGGGGGCGCGGCTTCATGTCTTGTATACGATCGAAGATCCGCTTGCCGCGGGCTGGACCGCGGAGATGAGCGCCGACCGGATGCCCGAAGTGCACGAAGCGATGGAGAGCGAAGCCCGCGAGCGTCTGGCCCCGTTCATCTCGCTGGAGGATCAGGAGCGCCTCGGTGTCGAGATTGCCCTCGGCACTGGTCCGGCCGACCAGGAAGTGGTGCGCTACGCCAACGAGCACGGGATCGACCTGGCGATCGTTCAGGCGCGCCAGGAGGACGACGCCTCGATGGACCTGGCCCGGGCGGTCCTCGACGGCGCGACCTGCGCGGTCCTCGTCCTGCGCTGATCGATGATCGATCCGGAGCAGTTGGTATCGGCGTATGCCAACGGATGGTTCCCGATGGCCGTCGAGGGGGGCGAGATCCGCTGGTTCTCGCCCGACCCGCGCGGCATCATCCCCCTCGACACGTTTCGGATCTCGAACCGGCTGGCTCGCACCTGGCGCTCGGGCCGCTTCGAGATCGCCATCGACCGCGCCTTCGCGGAGGTGATGACGGCCTGCGCGACAATCGTGCGCGACCCCGCTGATCCCGGCACCTGGATCACCCAGGACATCGTCGACAGCTACGTCGCGCTCCATCGCCTGGGCCTGGCGCATTCGGTCGAGGCCTGGCGCGGCGGGCAACTGGCGGGTGGCCTCTACGGAGTCGCACTCGGCGGGGTGTTCTTCGGTGAATCGATGTTCCACCGCGAGACGGACGCCTCGAAGATCGC
Organism: uncultured Acidobacteriota bacterium; assembly: GCA_963816725.1. Taxonomy (GTDB): domain Bacteria; phylum Acidobacteriota; class Vicinamibacteria; order Vicinamibacterales; family 2-12-FULL-66-21; genus CAVSUB01. The sequence goes on from CAWFMC010000010.1 coordinate 40,752, forward strand.
GCTGATCGCGCTGGTCGAGCGATTGAACCAACGGGGGTTCCGGCTGCTCGATACGCAGTGGTCGACGCCGCACCTGGAGCAGTTCGGCGCGGTCGAGATTCCGCGCCGCGAATACCTGCGCCGGCTCGCGCGGGCCCTGCGCGTGACGTGCACGTTCGTCTGATGGTGCGGTCGCAGCGCGATCAGTGGACGGTGTAGGGCTCGCTCAGCGTGAACGGGGCGATGGTCGCGTCGAAGTGATCGCCGTCCTCGGTGACCATCTGGTAGGTGCCGGTCATGATCCCGAACGGCGTGGACAGCGGGCACCCCGAGGTGTACTCGAACGACTCGCCCGGCGCGAGGGTGGGCTGCTTGCCCACAACGCCCGGCCCCTTCACCTCTTCGACCTGATTGGTCCCGTCGGTGATGATCCAGTGACGGGTCAGGAGCTGGACCCGTTCGTTCCCCTCGTTGGTAATCGTGACCGTGTACAGGAAGAACCACTTGTTGCGGGACGGCTGTGAGCGGTCCGGGGCATACTCCGACCGCACGGTGACGCGCACGCCACGCGTGGTGGCTTCCGACGTGAACATGCTGGAATGATGAACGATCCGCGGCGCCCTGAGCAAGGCATGCCCGCGTCGCGGGCCGGGCTGTGTGCCGGATGCGTGCACGCCCGGGTCATTGTCAACGACCGCGGCTCGCAGTTCCTGCGCTGCGAGTACTCGGCGGTGGACTCGCGCTATCCCCGGTATCCGGCGCTGCCGGTGCGCCGCTGCGCTGCCGTCACGCCGCCGCCGGACCCCTCTCACGAGCGATAAAACGCGGTGTTAGCATGGACGGGTGATGCACGTGATTCAGCCCGCCCGCCTCAAGCCGGGCGTGTCGGTTGAGGATCTGCCGGCGGCACCGGTCGCTGCCTCGAAGTCCGCCGGAGCATCCCGGCTGGTTCGCGGCCGGGCGCTGATTTTCTGGGACCCGAAGAGCCCGCCGCAGGCGAAGAAGCTCGACGCGATCGATACCGATCAGATCACCCCGGCGAGCGATTGCGTGTCGGAGAGCCTCGAGACGCTCGACGAGCGCTGGAAGGCCGGCTCGTTCCGGCACCTCATGCCTGACTTCCGGGCGCGCGTGCACGCCGGGGAGACGTTCGTGATTGCCGGCGATCGCTTTGCCATCGGGTCCTCGCGTGAGATGAGCCCGGCGGGCCTCAAGGGTGTAGCCGAGGAGGCCGGGCTCGAGCTGGTGATCGTCTGCGGCCGGAACATGGGCGACATCTTCCGTCGCAACAGCTTCAATCTCGGGCTCCACGTCATCCAGAGCCCGGAGGCCGTCGAGGACGCGCGGGACGGTGACGAGTTCACGTTCGATCCCGACTCGCGCCAGCTGCGGAACGAGACCCAGGATCGGACCTACACGCCGGTGCCACTGTCCCCGAAGGAAGAGGAGATTCGTCGCGGCGGTGGCATCTTCGCCGTCGGCCGGCGTGAGTTCCCGGCCTCGGTGCGCGCGACGCCGGTGATCGACTGGGCCGACGAGGCCAGCGCCGCCCGGATGACGACGACCGAACAGATCATCTGGGCGCACCGGGTCGATAAATCGATGACGCCCGAGCAGGTGAAGCCGGGCGCGACGCTCCGCGTCTACGCCGATCTGCTGCCGGCGTCGGACGGGACGGCGCCATTCGCGATCCACACGTTCAACCAGATCACCGGGGGCAACACGATCCTCCCGCGTCAGGCGGCGATTGCCAACGATCACTTCGTTTTCACCGGCGTCGACGCCGACGACAAGCAGACCTCGATCGGGCGGGCCTTCGCGCAGGTCCACGGCATCGAGACACCGTACTACGCGACACCCGGCGACGGCATTTTCCATTTCTATTTCCCGGAGCAGGGGCTGGTGATACCCGGCCAGTTCATTCCCGGCGCAGACTCGCACAGCCGGGCCTACGGCGCGTACGGCGCGGTGGGCATCGGCGTCGGTTCGACGACGCTCGGGTTCGGATGGGCGACGGGTTACATCTACGTCACGCTGGCGCGGCAGCGGCGGGTGCGCTTCGAGGGCCGGCTCCAGCCCTGGGTCAGCGGCAAGGACATCGTCCTCGAGTTGCTCCGGGTGTGGGGCGCGAAGCAGTCGCAGGGGATGTCGGTGGAACTGGTCGACGCCGCCGCGCAGCTGCCGATGGCATATCGCAACACCATCGCGAACATGATGGCCGAGGCCGAAGCGCTGAACGGCATCTTCGCGCCCGACGCGATCACCTACGACTGGTACCGGCAAAAGGGCATTACCACGCTGCCATATCCGCCGATCGGCCCCGGGCCCGACGCCGTGTATGAATTAGACGAGGCGATCGACCTCTCCACCGTGCAGCCGATGATCGCCAAGCCGTTCAGTCCCGGCAACGCCTTTCCGGCCGAGGAGGTCGCGCGCGAGCGCATTCCGTTCGACAAAGCAATGATCGGATCCTGCACCAACGGCAGCTATGACGACCTGCTGCAGGCGGCGCTGGTGCTGCGGGCGGCGCGCGGTGCCGGGACGCGTACGGTTGCGCGGGGCTTGTTCATCTTCCCAGGATCCGGCGGTGTCGGACAACGCATAGAGACCGCCGATCCGCGGCTGGGCGGCGAGTCCATTGCGGAGGTGTTCCGCTCGGTGGGCGGTCAGATCCGGCGTTCGTGGTGCGGCCCGTGTTTCGGTCAAGGGCCGGACGCCCTGACGCCGGGGCAGCGGGCCATCACCTCGTTCAACCGGAACTGGCAGAACCGGATGGGATTTGGCGGCGAAGGGTATCTCGCCAGCCCCGCGGTCGTTGCGGCATCCGCCTTGCTGGGCTACATGGCGCCGCCGAGCGAGCTCGGCCTGGAGTGGGACGCCGACCAGTTCGGCGTGTAGCGGTCGCACTCTACCTGGCCAGGCGGTCGCCGACCTGCGCGCGATTCGAGGTTTCCCCGAACATCCGTTCCCGGCGCGGCTCGCGTCCGAGCCCGCCGTTTGCTCGTCATAGACCCGCGGGGCCGGCCGGCAGCCTCGTTCACCTGGATAGAGGCCCGATGGACTGGATCACCGACCCGCAGATCTGGATCGCGCTCGGCACGTTGACGTTTCTCGAAATCGTGCTCGGCGTCGACAACATCATCTTCATCTCCATCCTATCGGGAAAGCTGCCGCCGCCGCAGCAGGTCACGGCGCGGCGCGTCGGTCTCCTTGGCGCGATGCTGACCCGGATCCTCCTGCTGTTCTCGCTGGCGTGGATCAGCAAGCTGACCGCGCCTCTGTTCAGCCTGGCCGGGCACGCGATCTCCGGGCGCGACCTGATTCTGATCCTCGGCGGCCTGTTCCTGCTCGGCAAGAGCACTTTCGAGATCCACGACAAGCTGGAAGGGGATGAGGGCCACGCGTCGAGGAAGGTCGCCGCCTCGTTCGCCAGCGTGATCGTCCAAATCATGCTGCTCGACATCGTGTTCTCGCTCGACTCGGTAATCACCGCGGTCGGGATGGTCGACGAGGTGTGGGTGATGATCGCCGCGGTGATGTTGTCCGTCACGTTGATGTTGTTCTCGGCCGAGCCGATCAGCGCCTTCGTACACCAGCATCCGACGGTGAAGATGCTGGCGCTCTCGTTCCTGCTGCTCATCGGCATGTCGCTGCTGCTCGAAGGCTTCGAACAGCACATTCCCAAGGGCTACATCTACTTTGCCATGGGCTTCTCGGTCTTCGTCGAGATGATCAATCTGCGGATGCGGCGCAAGACGGAACCCGTGCACTTGAAGGAGCGCTACTCGAACGAACAGTAGCCGCGGCTGCCGGCGGCGATTGACAAGCTGCCCGGCGGGCACGAACAATGGCCGTATGCTCGCCGCTCAGATTCTCCTCATCTTGACGGTGAGCCTCGCCGCCGCGGCCGGGGCCCCCGCATCCCCTCCGCAGAACGCGCCCGCTCCGTCCTCGAGCGCGCCCGCCGAGCCCGCGGTTACGTCGGGATACATACCCGAGCGCGTCTTCGATACCCGCTCGGGCGCCTTCAGCGACTTCGAGTTGATGCTGGCGGACCTCTCGCGCGCCGACGTCATTTTGGTCGGCGAGCAGCACGATGATCCCAACACCCATCGCCTGGAAACCGCGCTCCTCGAAGGGCTGCAGCGGCGCCGGTCGGCCCTCGTCGTCTCGCTGGAGATGTTCGAGCGCGACGTGCAGCCCGCGCTGGATGCGTATCTCGGCGGCCGGAACACGGAGGAGGAGTTCCTGAAGGCGAGCCGGCCATGGCCGCGCTACGCCACCGATTACCGCCCGCTCGTGGAGTTGGCCAGAGTCGAGACCTGGCCGGTGATCGCCGCCAACCTGCCGCGCCGCGTGGCGTCGGACATCGCCAAGCACGGGCTCGCTCCCTTGGCCTCGTTGCCGGCGCCTGAACGGGCGTTGGTCGCGGCCGACGTACAGTGCCCGAAGGATGCCTACTTCGATCGCTTTGCCGCGACGATGGCGGACCATCCGGGTAGCGCGCCGGGCGGGATGCCGGCCGCCGCGGATCAGCAGGCCACCATCGAGCGCTACTACCAGTCGCAGTGCGCGAAGGACGAGACCATGGCCGAATCGATTGCCACGTCGTTCGCTCGGCGCGGCAGCGATACCGGCCCGATCGTGCACTTCACCGGCGCGTTCCACAGCGACTACGGCACCGGCACTGCCGAGCGAGTTCGTCGCCGGCTGCCCGGGCGCCGGGTCGCCATCGTCACCCTCGTGCCGCTCCCAACGCTCGACAGCGTCACCCCGTCCGCCGACGATCTCAAACGGGCGGAGTACCTGATCTACACGATCAAGTAGGCCGCGACTCGCGGCTACAGCGCGACACGGTGCCGGCCGCTGTGCAGATAGTTCATCGTCTGCACGGTCAGCATGATGGTGAAATCGAGCTTGGTGCGCTCCTCGGGGGCGGCGAGCCTGAGATCGAGCTCATTGCTGCGGTTCACCATGTTCTCGAGCACCTGGTCGATGGTGTATTGGTACTCACCGGTCCAGGAGGCGACCATCCGCCGTACTTCGCGCCGGACGCGCGCGATGAAGCGGGCCGCCTTCATGTTGCCGGCGTGCTCCGGGCGATCGGAAAAGAGCTTGCGCAAGTCGCGGTCGTAGAAGTGCGGGTGCTCGACCCCGTAGTGGCGGCGTTTCCTCAGGTAGTGGGCCCGCAGCGTCTTACGCAGGCTCTGGATGGGCTCGACTTTCCGCCGCGTGCGGACCAGCATCTTACGACCGGCAATGTCCTGCATCAGCGTGTCGAGATATTCCAGCTTCTTGAGCGCCGGCCAGTCGCCGTACCGCGCCCGCCAGTCGGAGTCGGGCGTCAGCCACACCGCAAAGGTTTCGGCAAAGTCTTCGTCGGGATGGCTCTGCGCGTACCAACTGTCGAGGTGCAGGACGAAGCTCTTGCTGTACGGCTTGGGCGTGTAGTACTCGGGATACTGGATGTACGACGGGCCGAAAATCTGCTGGCGGCGCAGCCGCTCCCGCAGCTTGTAGGCATTGTCGATGGCGTGTCCCGCCTCGTGCCGGAGGATCTTGAGGCACCACTCCGGGGTGCCGCCTTCGACTTCGAGCATCTGGGATCGTTCCAGCTTCTCGAGCCGCGGGTGCGCCAGATAGAACGGAATGGCGACGCCCGGAACACCGTCGGGGGAGAACCATTCGGCCGATAGCCAGTAGTGCGGTGTGAAGGTGAGGCCGCGCGCGTCGAGCTCGCGCTGCACCTCAGCGATACGCGTCTCCAACGGGCTGCCTTCGATGGTCACCCCGAGGTCGCAGATGCGGAGATCGAGCAGCTGCTCGTCCGGCCAGGTGGACCAATGCTCGGGCTCGATGACGGCGGGTGCGGTGACGGCGGGGGACTCGGGACGCGGCAGGTTCTCCGTCACGTCAGCCAGTGTATGCGGAGACGTCGGACTGGGCCGTGTCCGCGCCGGTTTTGCTCTCCCGGGTGGCTGTGGTATGCCGCAGCGGCCGCGGGTGGCCCATGCCGGTTTCAAGGAGCATAGAGATGACGTACGTGTGGCGCGCCGTGTTGATCTCCATGCTGACCGCCGGCAGCGCCCTGCTCGGCGGACCGATCGCGGCGCAGACGCCGCCGCCGCAGGCGCCGGCAGGGCAGCAGCCGCCATCGCCGCCGACGCCGCCGGCGACCCAACCGCCGGCGCAGCCGCCGGAGGAGCCGGGCAAGTACGAGGAGACGGTGGTCGTCAGCGCCTCGCGCACCGAGGAGACCCTGATCAATGCGCCGGCGACGATGAGCGTGATCACCGGCGTGACGCTGGAGAACGCGCCGACCCAGAATTTCGGCGAGCTGCTGCGCAGCGTTCCCGGAGTCAACGTCACGCAGGTCTCGGCACGCGACATCAACGTCACCAGCCGCGGCGCGACCGGCACGCTCGCGACCGGGCAGCTGGCGCTGCTGGACGGCCGGAGTCTCTATCAGGACTTCTTCGGCTTCGTGATGTGGGACTTCCTGCCGGTGAACCTGAACGAGGTGAAGCAGATCGAGGTCATTCGCGGGCCGGCCTCAGCGGTCTGGGGCGCCAACGCGTTATACGGCGTCGTCAACGTGATCACCAAGTCGCCGCGCGAGATGCAGGGCACCACCGCGGTCGCCGGGTTCGGCGGCTTCGACCGCGCCAACGGCGGTGATGCCGGCTCGCTGTGGTACTTCAGTGGGACGCACGCGCAGGCGATCAACGATCGCTGGGCGTTCAAGATCTCCGCCGGCGGTTATTCGCAGGACGCGATGAGCCGTCCAACGGGCACCGTGCCGTGCGATCGGCCCGAGTTGTGCGGCGGTGCCCGCGCCAGCTATCCGCCGTTCGCGAACGCGGGCACGGCGCAGCCGAAAATCGACGGGCGGGTCGACTACGACGAGGCCGACGGCGGCAAACTGTCGTTGTCCGGCGGCGCGAGCGGCACCGACGGGATCATGCACACCGGGATCGGGCCGTTCGACATCAACAGCGGCTCGGTCATGAGCTATGCCAAGGCGAACTACGACAGGAAGGGCTTCCACGCGGCGTTCTTCACCAACATCCTCAGCGGCGACGCCGACAATCTCCTGACCAGCGACACGCTGGGACACCCGATCGCCTTCAAGTTCGACACCAGGACCTACGACCTGGAGGCCTCGAACGTCCAGACCTTTGCCGCCAAGCACGTGGTCTCGTACGGCGGGAACCTGCGGATCAATCAGTCCGAGCTGTCGATCGCGCCGGTCGCGGACGATCGGCAGGAGTTCGGCGCCTACGCGCAGGACGAGATCTTTCTCTCGAAGCTGTTCAGGCTGATCGCCGGCGCGCGGCTGGACCACTTCGACTACATCAACGATTTCGTGGTCTCACCGCGGGCGACGTTCATGATCAAGCCGCGCCCCGATCAGGCGATCCGCGTCTCGTACAACCGCGCGTACCGCTCGCCGTCCGTCATCAACAACTTCCTCGATCTCGTGATCGCGCAGCCGATCGATCTCGGGCTGTTCAGCCCGGCGCTCGCGGGCCGCATTTACCCGCTGCCCGTGAGCGTCCAGGGCAACACGGATCTCAAGGAGCAGTCGCTGGACGCCTTCGAGATCGGCTACACCGGCTCGGTCTTCAAGCGGGCGACCCTATCCGCGGCGTACTACGTCAACAACTTGAAGAACGACATCCTCTTCACGCAGGACCATTCGGTCGTCTACACGGCGCAGAACCCGCCTCCAGGCTGGCCGCTGCCGCCCGCGGCCATCGCGGCCGTGCCGGGGGGCAGCTTGCCGGCGCGCTTCACCTACCTGAACTTCGGCCGGAGCGTGCAGCGCGGCCTGGAGCTCGGTGTCAATGGACCGGTGAATCGCGCTGTCAATGCCTTCGTCAACTACTCCTGGCAGGGCACCCCCGATCCGAAGGACTTCGATCTGAGCGAGCTGAACATCCCGCCGAAGAACCGCTTCAACGCCGGGTTCAACTTCTCGCACAAGCGCGTGCTCGGCGACCTGTCGGTGAACTACAGCGGCAGCGCGTTCTGGCAGGACGTGCTCGGTGACGCGTTCCATGGCACGACCGAGGCCTACACGATGATCAATGGCGGCGTCGGCGTGCGCTGGGAGGACGGCAAGGTGACGACCTCGGTGAAGGTGGTCAACCTCGCCAATCAGGACGTGCAGCAGCACGTGTTCGGCGACATCGTGAAGCGGCAGGTGGTCGGGGAGATGCGCGTGCAGTTCTGAGGAGGGTGGGAGGCTGAAGGCGAAGGACTGAAGGCCGAAGGCCGAAGGCGGGAGGCGAGAGGCGAGTACAATCAGCGTGCATGCCAGCGCCCCGATGATCCGCCTGCTTTCGCTCGATATCGACGGTACCATTCTCGACAGTCATGGGCAGTTGCCGCCGGCCAATCGCGAGGCGATCGGCCTGGCGATCGAGGCCGGAGTCGAGGTGGCGCTTGCCACCGGACGCCGCTTCGACTTCGCGCGGCCGATCATCGACGCGCTGCCGCGTCCGCTGACTCTCATCCTGAGCAACGGCGCGGTCGTCAAACGAGACGACGGCACGACGGAAATGCGGCAACTGCTGCCGCGCGAGGTCGCCCGCTACGTGCTCGTCTCTACGCCCGACGCACGTGACACCGCGGCACTGGTGTTCGATCGCCCGCTCGCCGGCCAGGTGGTGTTCGAGCGGATCGACTGGGAACATCCACGGCATCGCCCATTTTTCGAGGCCAACCGCCGCTTCCTGGCGGAGCAACAGCCGCTCGAGGACGCGCTGACCGAGGACCCGCTCCAGGTGATGTTCACCGGGCGCTGCGCCGACATGCGGGCCCTGTTCGAACGGCTGCGCGGCGAGGCTGCCGATCCGGCCGCGCCGGATTTCACGGTCGCGCTCACCGAGTATCTCCATCGCGATTTCTCGCTCGTCGACGTCACCCGCTGCGGCTGCACCAAGGGCTCGACCCTGAGCGCGTGGGCCGCCGCCAGGGGCTATAGTCGGGATGAGGTCATGGCGATTGGCGACAACCTCAACGATCTCGAGATGCTCGAGTTCGCCGGCCGTCCCGTCGTGATGGGGAATGCGCTCGACGAGCTCAAGACGCGCGGATGGCCAGTGACCGCGACCAATGACGAGGCCGGTGTGGCGCGGGCGATCGAGACGTTTATCCTCGAACCTGCGTCGTAGTCATGAGACGCTCTCGCGCCACTGCGGGAGCCGATTGAGAAAAGCTGAGAGCTGACACAACGATGGCACTGGGCATCGGCGGCGTGCGTCTGCCGCGATCGGAGAGAGCGCAGGGTCGCCGCTCGCAGGTCGGCCTACCCCCCGCGCCGACCCCGGCGAAGAAGAAGATCGACACCGCCGAGGCCTGGAAGCAGGCCCGCGAATTGATGTGGGCGCGGCGCGGGCGGCTGTTCCTGGGCCTGGTGCTGATGCTCGTCAACCGGCTCTCCGGGCTGGTCCTGCCGGCGACCTCGAAATACCTGATTGATGACGTAATCGGAAAGCAGCGGGCCAACCTGCTGATGCCTTTGGCCCTGGTGGCCGGCGCGGCGACGCTGGTCCAGGCGGTCAGCTCGTTCGCGCTGTCGCAGGTGCTCGGGGTCGCGGCCCAGCGCGCGATCACCGAAATGCGCCGCCGGGTCGAGGCGCACGTCGCGCGCCTGCCGGTTCGGTACTTCGACTCGACGCAGTCCGGCGTCCTGATCTCGCGGATCATGAGCGACGCCGAGGGCATCCGGAATCTGGTCGGAACCGGTCTCGTCCAGCTCACCGGCAGCGTCGTTACGGCCATCGCGGCGCTGGCGTATCTCTTCTATCTGAACTGGTTCCTGACGAGCATCACGATCGTCGCGCTGGCCGCCTTCGGCGGCGGCATGGCGATGGCGTTCAAACGGCTGCGGCCGCTGTTCCGCGAGCGCGGCAAGATCAACGCGGAGGTCACCGGGCGGTTGAACGAAACGCTCGGCGGCATCCGGATCGTCAAGACCTACACCGCCGAGAAGCGCGAAGAGCTGGTCTTCACGCGGGGCGTCAACCGCCTGTTCCGCAACGTCGCCCAGTCGATCACCGGGGTCTCGGCGATCACGGCGTTCTCGACCGTGGTCGTCGGGGTCATCGGCGTGCTGATGATCGTGGTCGGCGGCCGCGCGATCCTGAACGGCACGATGACCCTCGGCGACTTCATCAACTACATCCTCTTCACCGGCCTCATGGCGGCGCCGGTCGTCCAGATCGCCTCAATCGGCACGCAGATCAGCGAGGCCTTCGCCGGCTTGGATCGCATCCGCGAGCTGCTGGCCATGCCGACCGAGGATCAGGAGGATACCGGCAAGGCGCCGCTCGGGGACATCGACGGCCAGGTGGTCTTCGAGGACGTCAGCTTCGAGTACAACCCCGGCGTGCCGGTGCTCAAGCACGTCACCTTTACCGCGCCGGCGGGGACGACGACCGCGCTGGTCGGATCGAGCGGATCGGGGAAGAGCACCCTGATCAGCCTCGTGATGGCGTTCAACCGTCCCTTGTCGGGGCAGATCAGGATCGACGGGCGGGATCTCTCGACCATCCGGCTGCGCGACTACCGCTCGCAGATCGGCGTGGTCCTTCAGGACAACTTCCTGTTCGACGGCACCGTCGCCGACAACATCCGCTATGGCCGTCCGGCGGCGACCGACCAGGAGATCCGCGAGGTCAGCCTGATCGCGCACGCCGACGAGTTCATCGAGGGCTTCGAGAAGAAGTACGACACCGTGGTCGGCGAGCGCGGCGTGAAACTCTCGGGCGGCCAGCGGCAGCGCGTGGCGATCGCCCGGGCGATCCTCGCCAACCCGCGCATCCTCGTCCTGGACGAGGCGACCTCGTCACTCGACAGCGAGAGCGAAGCGTTGATCCAGGATGGCCTGCGCTCGCTCCGCCAGGGCCGGACGACGTTTGTCATCGCGCATCGGTTGTCGACGATCCGCAGCGCCGACCAGATCCTGGTCATCGAGCACGGCGAGATCGTCGAGCGCGGGACGCACGGCGAGCTGATGGCGCTCGACGGCCGCTACCGCACGCTCTACGACAAGCAGTACAAGCTCGAAGCCGACCGCTTCATCAATCCGGGTGAGGACTTCACGACGCCAGTCGTCGCGCCCAAGAAGGTCGCGGTCGCGACGCGGGGGGACCGCTCGCTCTGATCGGGGATCGGGGATCAGGGACCGGGGATCCGGCGCCCGGCTCGTGGCAGCCGGGGTGCAACTCGAGACGCTGAACCCTGAACCCTGAACGTTGAACCCTGAACGTTGAACCCTGAACCCCCTCATCCCTGGTCCCCGGTCCCCGATCCCGATAGAGTAGTGACCCCATGCCCCCTCAATTCATCTACACCATGAAAGGGCTCGGGAAGGTGCATCCTCCCGACCACGTCGTTCTCAAGGACATCTGGCTCTCCTTCCTGCCGGGCGCGAAGATCGGCGTGCTCGGCCTGAACGGGTCCGGCAAGAGCTCGCTGTTACGGATCATGGCGGGAGAGGACCGCGCCTTCCTCGGCGAAGCCTTCCAGGCGGAAGGTACGACGGTCGGGTTCCTCCAGCAGGAGCCGAGACTCGATCCCGCCAAGACCGTGCTCGGAAACGTCGAGGAAGGGGTTGCCGAGACCCGGTCCCTGCTCAATCGCTACGACGAGATCAACGCCCGTTTCGGCGAGGACCTGTCGCCCGCGGAAATGGACAAGGTGCTCGAGGAGCAGGGCAAGGTCCAGGACCGCATCGAGGCGATCGGCGGGTGGGACCTCGATTCCCGCGTCGAGCTGGCGATGGACGCGCTGCGCCTTCCGCCGCCAGATGCGGATGTCACGACGCTGTCAGGCGGCGAACGGCGCCGTGTCGCATTGTGCCGCCTTCTGCTGCGCTCGCCGGATCTCCTGCTGCTCGACGAGCCGACCAACCATCTCGACGCCGAATCTGTGGCGTGGCTCGAGTTGTTCCTCAAGAACTACGCCGGCACGGTCGTCGCCGTGACCCACGATCGCTACTTCCTCGACAACGTCGCCGGCTGGATTCTCGAGCTCGATCGCGGGCACGGCATTCCATGGCAGGGCAACTACTCGTCGTGGCTCGAGCAGAAGCAGAACCGGCTGGTCCAGGAGGAGAAGGCCGAAAGCAAGCGGCAGCGGACGCTCCAGCGCGAGCTGGAGTGGATCCGGATGTCGCCGCGTGCCCGGCAGGCCAAGGGCAAGGCGCGCCTCAACGCGTACGAGGCGCTCCTCCAGGAAGACACCGCGCAGAAGCTCGATCAGGTCGAAATCTACATCCCGCCGGGGCCGCGGCTCGGCGACATCGTGGTCGAATCGCGCGGGCTGCGGAAGGCGTATGACGATCAGCTGCTGATGGACGACGTGAACTTCACCCTGCCGCGGGGCGGGATCGTCGGCGTGATCGGACCGAACGGCGCCGGCAAGACGACGCTGTTCCGGATGATCGTGGGGCAGGAACAGCCGGATGGCGGGACGCTGCGGCTCGGTGAGACGGTGCAGGTCGGCTACGTCGATCAGTCCCGCGACGCGCTCGGCGCCGACCGCTCGGTATGGGAAGAGATCACCGGCGGGAACGACGAGGTCGAGCTCGGTCAGCGCACCGTCGCGTCACGCGCCTACGTCTCGTGGTTCAACTTCAAGGGGCGGGATCAGCAGCGGAAGGTCGGCTCGCTGTCAGGCGGCGAGCGCAATCGCGTGCACCTGGCCAAGCTGCTCAAGCGCGGCTCGAACCTGCTGCTGCTGGACGAGCCGACCAACGACCTCGACGTCGACACGCTGCGGGCGCTCGAAGAGGCACTGCTGTCGTTTGCCGGTTGCGCCGTCGTGATCAGCCACGATCGCTGGTTCCTCGATCGCATCGCCACGCACATCCTGGCCTTCGAAGGCGACAGCAAGGTGGTGTGGTTCGAGGGGAACTACCAGGACTACGAGGCCGACCGGCACCGGCGGCTCGGTGCCGAGGCGGATCAGCCGCACCGGATCAAGTACCGCAAGCTGACCCGCTGAACCGCGTCAGCCGCCGGCGCGCAGCCGGGCGACCTCCTGCAACACCAGGAGCGGCCGGCGGCGGGCGAACGTCCGCAGATACCCGACCGCCGACGTCACGTCGTCGTCCGAGTACGGCTTGAAGGTGTCCTCGACCGAGGCCGCGGCGATCAGCTGCGAGTCGCGGACGATCTCGCGCTCCATCCAGAACTGCGTCGCGGCGCTGCGGGCACAGGCGGCGAGCGTGTCGAGGTAGAGGGTCTTCAAGTCCGGATAGGCGAGAGCGCGGCGGAAGATCACGTTCGCATCCGCGCCCGCGATTACCGACGAGCCGTAGTCCGAGAACGTGCGGTCCTTGTCCCACGGTACGAGCCGGTGCTGCGTCGAGCCGGTGGGGCGATACAGGTAGAAATTCGACATCCCGACCGAGCTGAGGACGCCGTCGATCTCGGAGAGGTAGGTCTCGACGGCGACGTATTTCATGAACTCTTCGAGATCGAGCAGGGCCTCCACCCGCTCGCGCCAGACCGAGTCGTCTGGCCCGTTGACCTCCCGGAACAGATCGCGAATCGGTCCGTAGAGCACGGTATCCGCTTCTTTCTGATGGCTGCGGGGCTCGAACAACGTCTTGTACGGCTGCAGGTCGTCGCCGAGGTACTCGCCGTAGAAGGGCCCGAGATAGTGATACTCGTACGAGATACGCGGTCGGGTCGTCGCTCGCGCGCGCGAGCAACTCGGATGTCACCGCCTCGACCACTCCGTACACGCCCTGGTAGACGTCGTTGATGTACAGGCGGCAGAAGGATTCCCTGGGAGCGGGCAGCCCCATGCGGTTATAGAACGCCATCGACACCTGCTCACGCACCATCGCCGGGTCCTGCAGCAGGTTATCGAGGACGAGGGACTTCATCCCCAGAAACTGCTGCGCCGCCACGTAGCGATTGAAATCGAGCTGGATTCCCAGCTTCGTGCCGCTGCGGCTGCCGGAGCCGCGCGAGCGCAGCGCGATGTTGCGGACCTTCACCCCGCGCCACTGCAGATCGGCAGGGTAGTAGGTGTTCGAGGTGAACTCGGCGCGCAGCGTCTGCAGATCGCGCGGGCTCATGGCGAGGCGGAGTTCCTGGAGCGTCGTGGCGTCGAACAGGTCGTCACTGGTCTGCGCCACGGCCGGCGCGGCGATGGCTGCCAGAGCCAGGGTGACGAGCAGCGGGACGTGAAATCGTCTGGGCATGGTCGGTTCTCAGAAGGCGAGCTGGAAGCGCACCACGCGGCTCCAGAAGCTGGGTGAGTCCGGCGCCGGACCAATGGCGGGATCCGCGAGGTGCTCGCGAACGACGTTCACCTGCACCTTGACGTAGCGCATCGGATGCCAGTTCACGCCGAGGGTGACGGCGTGGTCGGCATTCCCGAGGACGACGTCGGCGCGCGGGCTGGTCGAGGCGATGTCGGTATCGACCGAGCCGAAACGCATCCCTTCCACGCGCGCGGCCGCTTCGATCGCCCCCCACCCGCCGCGGAACAGCGGCCGGAGCGGCGCGGCGAGACTGTCGGCCTTCTTCTCGCCGGTCAGTATCCACGTGCCGCTCACATACCACCCGCTCGCGGTGAGTGGCTCGAGGTCGGTCGCCTCGAGGCTCTCGCCCAGACGTTGCGTCGATACCCGCATGTACTCCGCCTTGAGCGACGCCGGACCCGGGCGCCAGCGGAACTCGAGGCCGGTGCGCTGCCGCTGGCCGTTGACCCACACCTTGGAGGTGTAGAACGGCGCGTCGAGGGCGCTGTGCGCGTGCAGGCCGGGGAAGCCCTCGTCGACATGGCTGCCGGTGACCGCCGCGCCGACCAACAGGTCCTTCAGCAGCGGATGATGCTTCCGGAAAGGCTGGACGGACACACGCGCCGCGACCGTTCCGTTGCCGTAGACTTCCTCGACGTTGCTGTTGCGCGCGTTTTTGCCGTCGTGCGCGAACCAGCCCGCCTCGTAGCGCACCACCTTGTGCATCACGGCGCCGTGCACCATCAGCCCGCGATCGCGCCCCGGGGCCAGCCGTTGCGAGGCCATCGAGCGATACGCGAAGTCGAGGTTGGTGGCGCTGGTGTTCTCTTCCAGGCCGAAGGGCATCTTGAACTTGCCGGCCTGGACCTCGGCAACCGCGTACTGGTGGTAGTTGACGAAGACGTCGCGCCAGGCGTCGACGTCATTGCTGATCTCCCGCTCGATCTGGAAGTCGAGGATGTTCCGGACCGTGCCGTCGATGCCGATCCGGCGGCGCGCGAGGTCGTCGTCGTGCGAGTCTCCCATCTCGCCCTCCGACCCGCGCAGATCGCTTTGCAGCCGGAATCGAAAATCGAGCCGGACATCATCGCCCAGGAAGAGTGAGGGGTGACCCTCCCAGGCGACGCGCCAGTTCGGCTCGTCCGCCGGCGGGGCCGGCTCAGCAGGCGACTGCTGAGCCGCCGCACCGGTCGCGGTGAGAAGCATCGCGACGGTCGCCGACGCGATGGCCTGCTTCACATCTCACCTGATCTGTGGGACAATAGGAACGCTCCCAACCACAAGTTCTCGCCTATGAAATTACGGCTCGCGGCGGCCGTGTCCGCTGTACTACTGCTCTGCCGTTGCTCCGGTAGCCCTGCGTCTCCGACCGCGCCGGCGGCCGATTCAGGTGTCCCCGCTCCATCGAGCGGCAATACCCTCGATCGCGCGGTGCTCGTCGGCGCCGGTGACATCGCCGATTGCAAGTCGCCCGGCGCGGCCCTCACGGCGCAACTGCTCGATCGCACCGAAGGCATCGTCTTCACGACGGGGGACAACGCCTATCCGTCGGGTTCAGCGGCGGCGTACCGCGACTGCTACGACCCGACGTGGGGCCGACACCGCGACCGCACGCGCCCCAGCCTGGGCAATCACGACGTCGAGTCCAGCAACGGTCAGCCCTATTACGAGTACTTCGGCGGCAACGCGGGTCCGCCCGGGCTCGGCTACTACAGCTACGCCGCCGGCGCCTGGCATATCGTCGTGCTCAACAGCGAGATTGCGGCCGCCGCCGGCTCCGCCCAGGAGCAGTGGCTACGCGCCGACCTGCAGTCACATCCGGCCCGCTGTACTGCCGCGTACTGGCATCGCCCGGTGTTCAGCTCGGGGCCGCACGGCGGCGACCGCGCGATGCAGGACATCTGGCGGACCTTGTATGAGTTCAAGGTCGATATCGTGATCAACGGGCACGATCATCTGTATGAACGTTTCAGCCCCCAGGATCCGTACGGCGCGGCGGATCCCGTCAACGGGATCCGTGAATTCGTGGTCGGCACCGGTGGCGGCGCGCTCAACTCCGCGGCGGGCGGGGTTCAGCCCAACAGCGAGATGCAGGCGCGGGTGTGGGGCGTGCTGATGCTGGTGCTCCACGGTAACGACTATCGGTGGCAGTTCATCTCCGTCGACGGCACCGCGGGTGACGACGGTCAGAGCAGCTGTCACTGACGGCCCCGCACCAGCGTCACACCCTGTGGCGCAGTTGCACCGGCCGCGACCTCACACTTCATAAACGTCGCGGCGTCTTATTCCGTACATCTCCTCTGGGCACGGCTTAACTGGGGAGTTAGACTGCCAAGCCGCGATCAAAGTTTGATCTAATCGCGTTGTGCCAGCTGCCGGTGCAACGTCAGTGCGGCTTCATACAGTCTCCAATCCCCCTGCTATCAACGTTCACGCACTGTCAAATAGTGCCTTTCCAATCATGCGCGCCACGCCCGCCCTCACGCCTTGACATTCCCGTGGCATGAGCGCCACGGCTTTGCCATGATTCTTCGTCACGCCGCGAGGACGCCTCGCCCCGGGACGAGGACCCCGGAACCGATGAGGCGTGCATCGGCGAAGTAGAATGCCGCGGTGACACGACGCCTCTCCGCTCTCGTGGTCGTCCTCTCGTGTGGCGCGTTGAGCGCGTGCGGGAATGGCGCACCGCGATCGAACAGCCAGTTCATCTCGATCGCCACCGGCGGCAGCGGCGGGGTCTATTACCCGTACGGTGGAGGGCTGGCCAAGATCCTCAACGATGGTTTGCCGCGCGTGCGCGCGACCGCTGAGGTCACCGCGGCGTCGGTGGACAATCTCAAACTGATTCGTGACAGCCGCGCCGACATCGCCTTCACTCTGGCCGACACCCTGGACGATGCGGTGAAGGGACGGGGCGCGTTCGACGGGCGTCCGGTGCCCGCAGCCAGTCTCGCGGTGCTCTACTCGAACTACACCCAGATCGTGACGCTCGCGTCCTCGGGCATCCGGCGCGTCGCCGACCTTCGCGGTCACACGGTATCCACTGGATCGCCCGGCAGCGGAACGGAAGTCACCGCGTTCCGCCTGCTGTCGGCCGCCGGGCTCGACCCGGCGAAGGACGTCAGGAGACAAGGGCTCGGTGCCTCCGAATCTGCGGACGCGCTCAAGGACGGGAAGATCGACGCCTTCTTCTGGAGCGGCGGGTTACCGACCGCGGCCATCCAGGACCTGACGCATACCCCAGGAATCGTCATCCGCCTGGTGCCGAGCGCTGATCTCCTGCCCGCACTCCGTCGCGATCACGGCGATCTCTACTTCGAGCTGCGCATCCCGTCAGGGGTGTACCCCGGCGTCGATGTAGACGTGCCGGTCGTCGGCGTGGCGAACGTGCTGGTCGTGAACCGGGCCATGTCGGACGACATGGCCTATGACATCACCAGGCTCCTGTTCGAGCACCAGGCCGAGCTCGGCACAATCCATCCGGAAGCGCGCAACCTCGCACTCGCCACCGCAGTCAAGGGCTCGCCGGCCCCATATCACCCCGGCGCGCTGCGCTACTACCGCGAAAAGGGAGTCGGCCCATAGAAGCGCCGGACGAAGCGCCAGTCCGGCGGTTGAGCGGCTGGCCGGCGCGCGTGACCACGGCGCTTGCCGTGGGGCTGTCGCTGTACTCGCTGTACTGGGTGCTGTTCGTCGTCCAGCCGCAGGTCTATCGGGTCAGCTTCCTGCTGATCACGCTGGTGCTCACGTTTTTGCTGGTTCCCGCGGTGCCGCGGCAGGCGTCGCGGATCACCGCGCTGGACTGCCTCCTGTCGGCGGCGACGGTCATCGCCTTCGGCTGGCCGCTGCTCGACTTCGCACAATTCATCTATCGCGCGGCGGATCCCGGAGTGACGGATGTCGTGCTCGGCGCCGCGGCCGTGCTGCTCGTGCTCGAAGCGACGCGGCGCAGCGTCGGGTGGATCCTGCCGGTCACGGCCGCGGGGTTTCTCGGGTACGCGATGGCCGGGCCGTGGTTCGACCGCATCGGCCTGCCGCTGCTCGCGCACCGGGGCTATCCGCTCGATCGATTGATCGGCACGCTCTACATCACGCTCGAAGGGATCTTCGGCGTACCGCTCGATGTCGCGGCCACCTACATCATCCTGTTCACGATCTATGGCGCGGTGCTCGAAGCGTCGGGGGCCGGGACGTTCTTCATCAACTGGGCCCTGGCGCTGATGGGGCGGTCGCGCTCGGGCGCGGCGCCCGGACGGACGGTGACGCTCGCCGGATTCCTGCTCGGCACCGTGTCGGGCAGCGGCGTGGCCACCACCGTGATGCTCGGGTCAGTGTCGTGGCCGCTGCTGCGCAAAGCGGGCTATCGTCCGGCCGTCGGCGGCGCGATCCTCTCGGCGGCCGGCATCGGCGCGCTGCTCTCGCCGCCGACGCTCGGGGCGGCGGCGTTCCTCATCGCCGAGTTCCTGAACATCTCGTACCTCCAGGTGCTGGTGATGGCCACTGTTCCGACGGTGCTCTATTACCTGTCCATCGTCCTCATGATCGAAGCCGACTCGCGGCGGCTCGGCACCCAGGCGATCGACGTGCCCACCGAATCAGCATGGGCGCTGACTCGCCGCTCCGGCTATCACTTCACGTCGCTCGTGGCGATCGCGCTCTTCATGGTGTGGGGGATGTCGGCTTTCCGCGCGGTGTTCTGGGCAACCGTCCTCGCGATCGGTCTGAGCTTCCTGCGGCGCGATGCCGCGCTCACGCCGCGCCGCCTTGTCGCCGCGCTCGCGGCCGGGGCGATCGGCATCCTCGGCGTCGGCGCCACCACCGCCACGGCCGGCATCATCGTTGGCGTCGTGACCCTGACCGGGCTGGGGCTCAAGATTGCCGGGATCATCGTCGCGCTCGCGTCCGGACGGCTGTTCCTGACCGTCGTCTACTCGGCGCTGGCGGTGTGGATGCTCGGCCTGGCCGTGCCGGTCACCGCCTCGTACATCATCGCCGCGGTGATGGTCGCGCCGGCCCTCCAGCAATCGGGGGTGCCGGCGTTTGCCGCGCACATGTTCATCTTCTATTACGCCGTGCTGTCGGAAGTGAGCCCGCCGACCGCGCTCTCGCCGTTCGCCGCCGCGGCGCTCACCGGCGCCAGTCCATTCGAGACGATGATGCTGACCTGGAAGTACACGCTGCCGGCGTTCCTCGTGCCGTTCGTCTTCACGCTGAGTCACGAGGGAGAGGGCGTGTTGCTGCGGGGGCCTTGGCCGGCCATCCTCATGACGTCACTGACCGCGGCAGCCGGCGTCGCCGCGCTCGCCGGCGGTCTTGGCGGATGGGTGCGCCGTGTCGCCTCCTGGCCCGAACGGGCCGGGCTGATCGCGGGCGGGTTGCTCCTGTTCTATCCCGCATCGTGGGCGGATGCCGCCGGTCTCACCATCTCGGCCGTGGTGCTGTTCTTGCACCTCTCGCGGACAGCCGGGCCGCTGCACTCCGCGTAACGGCGATCAACACCCGGACGCACACAGGTTTACGGAGTGGCGGCGGGTACCTTCAGGACGTCGGAACATCGGCGCCTGACATTTTTCGACTGACGAAAAAGTGTCACGACGCCAAAATTTGTCGCAGCGTCAGGCGCGCATGACGCGTGCGCTGTGCGGAAGTGAATCAATGACTCCAGTCAGAGCACCGCGCCGAAGCCGCGAAGCCGGCTTCACCCTGATCGACATGCTGTTCGTCGTGGCGTTGACGGGATTGCTGATGACCATGGCGATTCCCGGGATGATGCGGGCGCGCGGGGTCGCGCAGGTGTCGTCGGCGCTCGGCACCATCCGCACGGTGAACAGCGCGCAATTGAGTTACGCGATCACCTGCGGGCTCGGCTTCTACGCGCCGGATTTCCCGACGCTCGCGGTCAAGCCGCCGTCCGCGACGGAAGGATTCATCAGCGCCGACCTGGCAACCGGGATGACGTTCGTGAAGAGCGGCTACAACTTCAGCATGGCCGGCACCGCCGTCCCGAGTGCGCCCGGCACCTGCAACGGACTGGCGGCGGGCAGCGCGTCGACCGGCTACGCCGTGGTCGGCGATCCGCTGGATCCGCCGCCGAACCCGCGGTTCTTCGGCAGCAATGCCGACGGCACGGTCTACGAGAGCACCACCTCGCTTGCCGCGACCATGCCCGAGAGTGGCGCGCCGGCGAGCGGCACCGTGCTGAAGTAGCCGTCAGTTCCAGGCGGGGCCTGCGCCCGCGCCGCGCGACGGCTGATGTCCGTCGCTGCGGTCGGGCGCCGTACCCCGCTCCGGTTTCCGTCTGGCCTACTTGCGGCCGGCCTTGGACTTGCCACCCTTCGCGGCGCCGCGGCCCCCGGCAGCGGCCCTTCCCTTCACGACGACTGATTTCTTGCCGGCCACCGGTTTCGCCGCGGCCCGTTTCGCCGTGACCGGAGCGGCCGCCGGCTTCTTCGCCGCCGTCGCCTTCTTCACCCGGCGGGCGACGACCTTCACGGTGCGCTTCGCACGCCTGACCACGCGCTTCAAGGAACGCCGGACCGCACGACGCGGCTTCGCGGCCCGCTCCGCGACGTCCGCGGCTGCCGATTCGACGGCCTCGCGCGCCGATTGGGCAGTGCCCGTCACGCTGGTCACTGCGTCCGAGGCGGCCTCAGCGCCACCCGAAACCATCCGTGTCGCCGTTCCGATGGCCGTGCCCAGCAGTTCGGCCGACCGTGTCAGCGCGTCGTCCGCCGTGTTCCGACTTTCAGCCATGATGCCTCGCTCCTGATGATGCGTCCCGTGCGCTGATCGCGTCACGCGTCACGCCCGATGACGTGCAGCGCATAGTAGCAGAGCGATCCCGCCAGTCGCGGCTCGAGTTTGCGGCACAATGGCGAAATTGGGGACCATCCTCCGCCTGCGGCCGCACGTCCTCGAGGAGCTCGCCCGCCATGGCCTGGCGCCGCTGCCGGCGACCACAGCGGCGCAGCTGCGGGATGCGGTCCGCGACCTCTATCGCTACGAGATTCGCCGGCTTCGCAGCGAGCTGCTGGCCGGGCACATCGTCAAACGCGACTATGCCGGGCGGGTCGTCGCCTTGCGCCAGCGCTATCCGCTGTTGTCGCTGCCCTTGCCGCTGTGGGTCGAACCGGAGGAGGAGCAGCCCCCGCCGGTTCCTCCGCTACGATAGGGCATGCAGGATTTCGAGAAGCTCGGTCTCTTCTATCTGGGTCGTGAGTACGACCTCGCGACCAAAACGCTTCGCGATCAGCCGGTCCTCTACGATTCACGCGACCTCGTCACCCACGGGGTCTGCGTCGGCATGACCGGCAGCGGCAAGACCGGCCTCTGCCTGTCCGTGATCGAGGAGGCCGCGATCGACGGGGTCCCGGTGATCGCCATCGATCCGAAGGGGGACATCGGCAACCTGCTGCTGACGTTCCCCAAGCTCGCTCCGGAGGACTTCCGACCGTGGATCGACGAAGACGAGGCCCGCCGCAACGGCGTGACGCCGGACGCCTTTGCGGCACAGGAGGCGGGCCGTTGGCGTGACGGGCTGGCCGCCTGGGGCCAGGACGGCGCGCGGATCGCGCGGCTCCGGAACGCCGCGCCGCTCACCATCTACACTCCCGGCAGCAAGGCCGGCGTGCCGGTCTCCATCCTCAGCTCGTTCGCCGCGCCGCAGGGCAGTGCTCGTGACGATGCAGAGGCACTCGCCGAGCGGGCCGGCAGCACGGCGCTGAGCGTGCTGTCGCTGGCCGGCGTCGAGGCCGCAGCCCGCAGCCGCGAGCACACCCTGCTCTCGACCATTCTCGCGAACGCATGGCGGGAGGGTCAGGACCTCGATCTCGCGTCGGTGATTCAGCAGGTCCAGACGCCTGCGTTCCAGAAGGTCGGGATCGTCGACCTGGAGTCGTTCTTCCACTCGAAGGATCGGTTCGATCTCGCGATGCGGCTCAATGGCCTGCTGGCCGCGCCGGGATTCGAGCAGTGGCTGGAAGGAGAGCCGCTCGATCCCGCCAGCCTCCTCTACACCGCGGAGGGCAAGCCGAGGGTGGCGATCTTCTCCATCGCCCATCTCGGGGACGCGGAGCGCATGTTCTTCGTCGCGCTGCTCCTCAACCAGGTGGTGGCGTGGATGCGTGCGCAGACCGGCACGTCGAGTCTGCGCGCGGTCGTCTACATGGACGAGATCCTCGGATATTTCCCGCCGGTCGCCGACCCGCCCTCGAAGGGCCCGCTCCTCACGCTGCTCAAGCAGGGGCGTGCGTTCGGCGTCGGCGTGCTGCTGGCGACCCAGAACCCGGTGGACCTCGATTACAAGGGGCTGGCGAACATCGGCACTTGGTTTCTGGGCCGGCTGCAGACCGAACGCGACAAGGATCGGATGCTCGACGGCCTCGAGGGGGCGGCGGCCGGGACCATCGATCGGGCGACAGCAGATCGCCTCCTCTCGGCGCTGGACAAGCGCGTGTTCCTCCTCCACGACGTGCACGCCAGCGCGCCGGTGGTGTTCCAGAGCCGCTGGACCCTCTCGTACCTGCGGGGTCCCATCTCGCGCGATCAGATCAAGGTGTTGATGCGCGACCGGCGCGAGGCGAGCGCCACGGCAGCAGCGGCCGCCACCGCAGCGCCGGCCGCCACTGCAGCGCCGCGTGCGGTCGCGGCTGCACCGGCCCGTGCGGCGAGCCGCGAACGGCCGATCGTGCCGCCTGGCATCGAGCAGTTCTTCGTCCCGCCCGCGCCGGGCGCCGGGGCCGTCGCCTATGCCCCGGTCGTCCTGGGGAGCGCGCGGGTGGGGTTCACGGATACCAAGAACGGCATCGACGAGACCCGCGACCTCCTTTACACGGTCGAGATCTCGGACGGCGCCATACCGGTGGACTGGACCGCCGCCGCACCCCTCGACATGCCGGCGTCAGCCCTCCTTCGCACGCCTCCGGAACCGGCCGCCCAGCATCCCGTGCCCGCCGCGGCCCTGCAGGCGAAGAACTACGCTGCGTGGGAGAAGGCGTTCAGCCGTTGGCTCAGCCAGTCGCAGACGCTGGAGATATTCCGTCATCGCGATTCCAAGATGACGTCGAAAGCCGGCGAGAGCGAGCGCGACTTCCGGATCCGTCTGCAGGACGCCAATCGTGCGGCCCGCGACGAGGCGGTCGACGCGGTGCGCAAGAAGTACGCGGCGAAGCAGGCGGCCATGGCCGAGCGGATGCGCCGCGCCCAGGCCTCCGTCGAGCGCGAGCAGCAGCAGGCCTCGCAGGCCAAGCTCCAGACGGCAATCTCGTTTGGAACCACCCTGCTGGGGGCGTTTCTGGGCAAGAAGGCGATCAACGTCGGCACGATTGGCAAGGCCACGACCGCCGCGCGTGGGGTCGGACGCACGATGAAGGAGTCCGAGGACATCAAGCGGGCAGGCGAGGACGTCGAGGCCGTAAAGGCGCAGGCGGCCGAACTGGACGCCGAGGTCCTGGCCGAAACCCAGCGGATCACCAGCCGCTTTGAGGCCGAGTCGCCGCTGGAGAAGGTCGCGCTCGTGCCGAAGCGCGGGCAGGTGACGGTGCAGTTCGTCGCGCTCGGTTGGGTCCCGGTAGAGGAGGGTGCCTTGGGCGCGTGATCCGAACGCGGTGTGGCGAGGGCTATAGCGTCAGCCTGGCGCACGCGAGTGTTCCTGCGACCGCGCACAACACCAGCAGGCGCACGACGGCTGTCGCGTCGACGGTCCGCGAGCCACGCACCAGCTCCTGCGGGTGCGGCGCGCGCAGCAGGAACAGCCCCACGAGATAGAGCGCCAGCGCGAGAAATGCCAGGTACCCTGTGGCCGGCGCGGCCGGCTCGTACTGCAAAGCCCCCAGCGAAACCCCTTCGAGGAGCACGGTGAGCACCTTGGCGAGCGTCCCCCCGGTGGGCGCGTAGAGCGACTCCAGAACGATGTAGCGCAGCACGAACGCGGCGCCGAACAGCACTGTGAGGCTCCGGAGCAGCGCCGTGCGTCCACTCGTGCCGGCCAGCGTCGTCAGCAGCTGGATAAAGAAGAAGGCGCCGAAGAGGAGGTGGAGCAGTCCGCGATCCGGAGTCAGCAAGGTGAACACCTGGACTGAGGCGGCGCCGAGCGCGATCAGGACGGTGAGACCGGACGCCTGTTCGAGCGGTTTACGGTGCCCGCCGACGAAGTCGCGCGGCACGAGCACGCTCGCGCGGATCAGCGCGGCGACCAGGAGCAATCCAACAACGATCGCGATCAGCGGCGGGGGCACGAAGCGTACCGGTGCGCCGACGCGGAGCCCGCCGAGCAGCGCAACGGTCAGGAATAGCAGCGGCAGGACGATCGCCTCGCGGAGCGCAGTCATTTGCGGGTCCGCAGCACGCGCAGCGGGTTGAGGTCGGACAGATCGTGGGTCAACCCGCGCTGGAGCTCCGCCCGGAGCTCGTCGGTGGTATGGAGGCCGAGGGTCGCATCGTCCACGACCAGCCGGTGATCCGGCGCCGCAGCGATCGCGCGATCCACTGCGTTCAGGCCCTGGGCGAACAGGGCGTTGTCGCTGTAGACCCGTCCCCATCCCTGACGGTAGAAGCTATACGCGATGTAGAACTGGGTGCGCGCGTCCCGCTGGGCGGGATCCGCTCGTGCGAACGCCGCGCGGGCCTCGACGAACGCGTCGCGGCGGAAGAAGGCGAGGCCGTCGGCGAAGGCCTGGTCATCGATCCGGTAGACACCGACCTGCGACGCCAGCCCACCGGTCACCTCCGCCATCGTCTGCGGTTGCGCGGCGTAGAGCCAGACAATGACGACGGCGTAGGCGAGCGAGAGGAGCAGGCCCAATGCTCGGATCAGCAAGGTGCGTCCCGCGGATTCAATACGCGAGCCACCGCAGGAAGGAGCCGCTCCCCGCGACCACGATGGTGCCGGCGATGCTGGCCGTGGCGGCCGGTGTGTCCTCGGGTGGACGCGGATCGGGGGCGGGCGGCCCGCCACGTCCCTGGCCGCCGCCGCGGCCGCCGCCCGGGAGCGCCTGGCCGCGACCCTGGATAGCAGCACCCGCGCCCGCGGCTGCGAGCGTGACGAACAGAAGACTCGCGGACAGGCGTGAGCGGACGAAGTCACTGCGCATGATGATCGGCTGTCCGGAGATGCTCCGCGACGCTGACTCCGGACGCGGACTCGGGACGCGGACCGGCGAAGCGTAGCAAACGTCCAGGTCGGATGTCTGCCGCGCCGCCCACCTAACGTTCCACGGTCGCCGGGTTCGAACGTCTCTCAGGGCGGTCGTTTCGTAGCGGCACGCTTCTCGAGCCGCCGAAATCCCGTGTGCTATCGTACCGGCCGATGCGTCGCCGCGTCCGTCTGGGAGCCCTGGCTGCGGTGGCCATCGCCCTGCTGCCTGCCGCGTGCTCCCCGAGCCGGATGGGCATCAACCGCATGGCCTCGGCGCTGACCGACACCGCCCGGGCGTACTCCACCGACAACGATCCCGAGTTCGTCCGCCTCGCCGCCCCCTCAACGCTGAAGATGGTCGAGATGCTGCTCGATCAGGACCCGCAGCACGAAGGCCTGTTGCTGACCGCGTGCAGCGGGTTCACGCAGTACGCTTATGCGTTCCTGCAGGTCGACGCGGAGCTCGCGCCGCCGAGCGAGGCAGCACGCGCCGAGGAGTTGCGCAGCCGGGCGCGGTCCATGTATGTGCGCGCGCGCGGCTATTGCTGGCGGGCGCTCGAGAAGGCGCACCCGGGCGCACGGGCCGCGATCACCGCCGATCCGCAGAAGGGGCTGGCGGGGATGCAGGCGGCCGACGTGCCGTCGCTCTATTGGCTGGCGGCGTCGTGGGGCGGGGAGCTCGGGCTCGCGAACAACCAGCTGCTGCGTCTGACCGACCTGGTGGCGATCCGGCTGGTGCTCGCCCGCGCGCTGTCCTTGAACGAGGAGTGGGACGCGGGCGCGCTACACGAAGCGATGATCGGGCTGGACGGCATGAGCCCGCTGCTCGGTGGATCGGCGGTCCGTGCGCGTCAGCACTTCGACCGGGCGGTCGCCCTCGCGGACGGCAAGTCGGCCTACGCGTATGTGACCCTGGCGGAGACGGTCAGCGTCGCCGCTCGCGATCGCACCGAGTTCGAGAAGCTGCTGAAGACGGCGCTGGCGATCGATCTGGACGCCAGGCCTTCGCTCCGACTGGCCAATCTCGTGGCCCAGCGCCGGGCGCGCTTCCTCTTGAGCCGGGCCGATGCCCTCTTCGGCGGACGCCGCTGACCCGTTGCCGGTGTCAGCTTTTGCGCCTCGCCGAGGAGTTTCTGCTCACCGAGGCAGGGTTCCGCTGGCGATCTGGCGCGCTTCGAGGCTCACTGGCCGGCCGTTGATCGATTCGTAGTTGTAGCGGACGTCCATCCGCGACGTGCCCGCGAACTTGAGCTTTGCGATGGTGTCCGTCGAGATCGGCACGCGCACACCGTCGAGGCGGGCGAACTCGCGGACGATGTCGACCATGTTGGTCCAGAACGAGGGGTTCTTCGACAGCCGGCCCTCGACCCGCAGCAACTGGGTGCCATCCTGGTTGAGGACCATGCGGCCGTTGACCAGGAGGACGTCCTTGCGCCGCGCCTTCAGCGCCACCGCCCGTTCGCCGTTTGACGTGACGAGCGGGCTCGCGCCGTCCGCAAACTCGTAGTTGAGATCGTTGATGTCGGCACGGCCGGCGCTGCCGGCGGCGATCAGTTCCTGCTCGCGATTGAGCAGCGTCTTCAGGATCTTCTCGCGGATGTAGTCGGACCCACGCTCCGACACGACGTCATAGCGGAAACCGCGCTCGTCGAGCTCGGTCCAGCAATCGACCCAGCCTTCCTGATTGAACTTCTCGTTCGCCGCGTGCATCCGCCGGAAAGCACGGTACGACTTGGCAGGCGTTTCCTGCAAGGCTGGAATCGCCGTCGCCGGCTGTGCCGCGCGGATGCCCGGCCATCCGGTTCCCACCAGCAGTGTGCAAACCGTGACACACAGGCAGAGCCGCTGTGTCGAACGGGAGCGCCGGTCGCCGTATCTCGCTGTCGCTTTGACCATCGCACTCTCCGGGCCCGCGTAAACGCAAGAACCATGCTGAGTTATGGATGGGGTTGGGTTAGGGGCACCAAGCCGGGAAGAGGGACGCGAAAAGCGACAGCGGCCACGCGCGCGTAGCGCGGTTAACGCGCCGCGGCCCCTCCTGTCATCACCGGCCGCGCTCGTTTGGCAAACACGATCAGGGACACGAGGAGTGGCACGGCGAGCTCGAAGGCCTGGATCGCGGGGGGCACGATCCAGCGGCCGCCACGGCGTGAGATTTCCCACACCACATAGGCGGCCAGGCCGCTGAGGCACCAGGCGAGGAGCGGCAGCGTGGTGCGGGTCCAGAGGAAGGGTGTGAGATAGAGCAGGTACCACGGGTAGATCACCGGTGCGCAGAGGAGGGCGATCGCCATCGGCCACGCCCAGACGGCGGGGTCCGAGGCCTCGGACCGCCAGCGCATGATGGCAGCGGTGGTCACGCCGGCGAGCAGCGCCACGGCAGCCGCGCCTTGCGGCCCGAGAATTGCGGCCAGCGCGCGGAACACCGGTCCGTTGAACCGGATGTATGCGACGACGTTGGGGACTGCACCGAAGGTCAAGGCGGCGGGGTCGTGATAGTGAAAGTAGAGGGCGGCGATCAACAGGGCACCAATCGCCGCGTCCATGATTCGCACCCGGCCGATCAGCAGTGGCACCAGCACGATCGGCAGCAGTTTGGTCGCCACCGCCAGCACGAAGGCGATCGTGGCTACGAGCGTCCGGCGTTCGCTGAGCCAGTACGCCGCCGCCGCGATCCACAGCGCGCCGAGCGCGTCGATGTGGCCGCTGTGCGCGACCTCGAGCACGACCAGCGGGTTCCACGCATAGGCTATCGCCAGCAGCTCCGGGCGCCCGGATCGCCGGAGCCACCGCACGATCACGAGGATCGTCAGGAGGTCGCACGCCACCAGCGCCAGCTTCATCGCCAGCGTGGAATCCCCGATCGAGACGACCAGGCGGAAGAAGAGCTGCGCTCCCGGCGGATATGGAGTACGCGCCCAAAGGCTCGGCATACGTGCCGATTCGGCGGTGTGGGTCGCGGCGAGCGCGGGGTCGGCGGGGACGACAGCAAACGGGTTGATCCCCTGCTGCTGGACGCGTCCGTCCCAGAGGTAGCGAACCATGTCGCTGTCGGCGCCGACCGGCGAGAGCGCGAGAGGCAGGCGGAACAGCACGGCAAACACGAGCGCGAGCTGAAACGCCCGCCGCCGGTCGCCGCTCGCGTGCCAGACCCACGCGAGCTGAACCGCGTACGCGACGGTGAAGAGGGCCAGTAGCGAAAAGAACAGGGGCGCGCCCAGCGGGGTCCTGGAGATCGCCAGCGTCAGCACGACCGCGAGACCGACGACACCGGACGCCGCGGTCACGGCGGTGAGGGAGGACGAGGCGAGGCGCATCAGGGGGGCCGAGTATAGCGCGCGTGTCGGCCGGGGACCGTCCGTGGCCTGGATTGCAATTCCGCAATTCAGTCACCAAAACCGTAATCAGAACGGTCGAATCTGTCGGTTCCTTGACCGGCAGATCGCCAAATCCGATTGCCGCCGACGAGGATCGTGGGCGGCGGCAACCGTGAAAGCCGACCGCCGTCGCCGACGGGAGCCCGACCCTCCGACGCGGCGCACACATCTTTTGCCTTCGGCGCAGGCACCACGCCGCCAGGGCGATGCCTCCCGCTTCTGGCCAGGCAGGAGTTGGGGAGAATGACGTAGTTGCACACATTTCCTGCGATTCTGCGTGCCTGCGCGGTTCCGTCGACAGGGGTCGAAGGGGGACCGCAGGACCGCCAGAGCATCGCCATCTGGCCCTTCTCGTGCTCCGGCTCTTCGCGCGAACCCTCGCAATCCTGTCCTGGCAGTTCGTGCGCGCGGATACCGCACACGCGCGTGCGGTCACGGCCCGCACACCGCACGCTTGCCGATCGTCTTTTCCGAAATTCCAAGCCAAGCGGGCGCAGCTGTTGGCAGCGGCATTGCGTCGGGGGCAGCAAGGACTCCAGATCAAATTGACAGTGGGCTACCCTCGTCTGCCCAGCCGACCGGGCGCCCAGGGTGCGGCGGTTCGCGCCGGCAGCCGCCGGCGTGAGAAGGCCGGCAGACGGGCGGCGCCGCGATGTGGGACCATCGATGGCTGGCGGATGGGCCCGGACGCGCGGCACGTCAACGGCCGGCGCGTGCGGTCCGCGCAGTCCCGGCGTTCGATCCGGGGATGGTAACGACCTGATGGTTCACACAGTCAGCCGGCGCGTTCGCGACCTGTCGATCAGGAAGAAGCTCATCCTTATCACGATGAGCACCTGCGTCGTGGCCGTCGTGCTGGCGACGGGGATCTTCATCGGCCTGGACGTCCCGCAGTATCGCCGCAGCATGGAAGCGGACCTCGACACCACCGCGGCGATGCTCGGCGCCAGCTCGCAGGCGGCGCTGGCATTTGGCGACGACAGGTACGCCACCGCCCTGCTCGGCAGCCTCTCCGCCAAGTCCGTCATGCTCGCCGGGTGCGCCTATGACGACAAGGGCGGGCTGTTCGTGACCTACGAGCGGCCCGGGACCGGCGTCACCTGCCCGTCGACGGTGCCCACGTCGTCGACACCCGCGTCGTTCCTGGCGCCGCACCTCATCACCTCACACCCGGTCATGATGGATGGCCAGCGAGTCGGCACGATCTACCTCGTGGCCAGCCAGCAGCCGCTCCGCGACCGCATCCGCGGCTACTTGTTCCTCACCGGGTTTGTCCTGGCGGTCTGCTGCCTGGTGGTGATCCTGATGTCCACACCGCTGCAGCGGATGGTCGCCGTCCCGATCGTGCAGCTCGCCGACACCATGCGCACGGTCAAGGCGGAGCAGCGCTACGATATCCGCGCCCCCAAGGTCCAGAACGACGAAGTCGGGACGCTGATCGACGGCTTCAACGACATGCTTTCGGAGGTCGAGGACCGCGATCGGAAGCTGCGCCGCCATCAGGAGCAGCTCGAGTCGGAGGTGACCGCGCGCACCGCGGAGCTGCGGCAGGTCAACGTCGACTTGATGGAAGCGAAGAACCGGGCCGAGGACGCCAACTCCGCGAAGAGCGAGTTCCTGGCGAACATGAGCCACGAGATCCGGACGCCGATGAACGCGGTCATCGGCATGACGGAGCTGACCCTCGACACCGAGCTGACCGGCGAGCAGCGAGAGTGCCTCACGCTGGTGCGATCGTCCGCGGACGCGCTGCTGTCGATCCTCAACGACATCCTCGACTTCTCGAAAATCGAGTCGCGCAAGCTCGAGCTCGAATCGGTGCCGTTCAACTTCCGCGATTTGATCGCCGACACCGTCAGGCCGCTCGCGCTCCGGGCCCACGAGAAGGGGCTGGAGATCATGACCGACATCTCGCCGGACATCCCGACCACGGTCGTCGGCGATCCGGTGCGGCTGCGGCAGGTGCTGGCGAATCTCGTCGGCAACGCGATCAAGTTCACCAGCGAAGGCCATGTCATGGTGGCGATCGATCCGGAGTCGATCACCGCCGATAAGGCGATCCTCCAGTTCCAGGTGATGGACACCGGGATCGGGATCCCCGCCGACAAGCAGGATCTCGTGTTCGAGCCGTTCCGCCAGGCGGACGGTTCGACGACCCGGCACTTCGGCGGCACCGGACTGGGGCTGACGATCTCCCAGCAGCTGGTCACGATGATGGGCGGCGGGATCTGGGTCGACAGCCTGCCGGGTCAGGGCAGCACGTTCCACTTCACCGCGCAGCTCGGCGTCGGAGAGATGCTGCCGCAGGTCGTGCCGGCGCCGATCGCCGGGCTCAGCGTGCTGGTGGTCGACGACAACGAGGTCAACCGGCGGCTGATCGAGAAAACGCTGCGGCGCTGGCGCGCCAAGCTGACGCTGGTCGACACCGGGCAGAAGGCGCTCGAAGCGATCGCCGCGGCGGAGGCGCTCGGCGAGCCCTACACGCTGATGCTGCTGGACGGTCAGATGCCGGGGATGGACGGCTACGAGGTCGTGCGCCAGATGCACGGGGTAGCGAAGTCGCGGGCGACGCTGATCATGATGATGACGTCGGGCAACGAGCCCGGCGAAGCGGCGCGGGCGCGCAACCTGGGGATCGCCGTCCACCTCGTGAAGCCGGTCGCCCCGAGCGACCTCCTGCGGGCGATTGGTCAGTTGCTCACGCGGCTGCCCGACACCGACGCCGCCACGCCGGCGGCGGTCCAGGCGGCACGCGTCCCGGCGGTCAGCCCGGTGGCGGCGACGGACCGCGACGCGACGGCCCCGCCGCCTCGTCGCATCCTGTTGGCCGAGGACAATCCGACCAACCGCATCCTGGCGCTGCGCATCCTGGAGCGGCGCGGCCACACGGTCAGTGTGGCGGAGAACGGCAAGGAAGCGGTCGATGCCCTCGAGACCATCGTGGTCGATCTCGTCCTGATGGACGTGCAGATGCCGGTGATGGGCGGCTTCGAGGCGACCAAGGCAATCCGCGAGCGGGAACAGGCGACCGGCCGCCACGTCCCGATCATCGCCATGACCGCGCACGCGATGAAGGGGGATCGCGAGCGGTGCATCGAGGTCGGCATGGACGAATACATCTCGAAGCCGATCGACAGCGCGCGACTCCTGGAGCTCATCGACCGCGTGGCCGCGGGCGCGGCGGCTGTGCCGGCCGTCGTCGCCGCGGTCGCAATCGCGGCGGCCTCGACGCCAGTGCCCGCATCGGCACCGGTGTCGCCCGCTTGCGATGTCGATTCGTTCATCGATCGGGTCGGTGGCGACGTCGAGCTGGCGCGCGAGATGGCGACGCTCTTCATCCCCGATGCGAACCGGCTGATTGACAGCATTCGCGAGGCGGTGGCCGCCGGCAACGCGGATCGGCTGCGACAGGAGGCGCACGCGCTCAAGGGCGCCGCGGGCAACTTCAATGCGACGCGGGTGGTCGCGTCGGCACTCGATCTCGAATTGATGGGCAAAGCGGGAGATCTGGCGCGGTCGCGGGCGGTGTTCGCCACCCTCGAGGCCGATGCGGCGCAGCTCCTCGCGGCTCTCCGGACATTTGGAGAGGCTCGGGCATGCGCGTCCTGATCGCCGACGACGACTCGGCGCTTCGGCACGGACTCTACGTGCACCTGCTCCGGTGGGGATATGACCCGGCGCCCTGCGCCGACGGCACGGAAGCGCGGGTCGTGCTCCATGGCCCGCAGCCGCCGCCGCTCGCGCTGCTCGACTGGAACATGCCCGGCGTCAACGGGCTCGAACTGTGTCGTGAGATCCGCAGCCTGCCCGATCTCGCCTCCATGTATGTCGTCCTGCTCACCGCGCACTCGGCGCGTGAGGAAATGGTGACCGGGCTCGATTGCGGGGCCGACGACTACATGACCAAACCGGTCGACTGGGAGCTCCTGCGGGCCCGCCTCCAGATCGGCGCGCGGATCGTCACGCTGCAGCAAAGCCTGGCAAGCCGGGTCCGCGAGCTCCAGAAAGCGCTCGAAACGGTCAAAGAGCTGTCCGGACTCCTGCCGATCTGCTCGTACTGCAAACGCATCCGCGACGACCAGAACTACTGGCAGCAGCTCGAGAGCTACGTCAGCGAGCACACCAACGCCCAGTTCAGCCACGGCATCTGCCCGACCTGCTTCGAGACCGTGAAGCGAGAGATGGGGCTGTAGGGTTCACTCAAATCAGCTATCAGATAGCAGCTCAGGGCCCCTCGAGATCGCTCTCCGCTTACCGCTCCTCGCTTCCAGCTTCACGCTTGCCGCTCCGTTCGCGCCTGCCGGTTCGGCTTCCAGCGTCCGTCACCGTTCAGGCTCGCGCCGTCTTGCACATCTGCCATTTACCGTTTTGCATCGGCCATCGGCCATCCGCCATCCGCCATCTGCCATTTGCCATTTGCCATGGAGGATGCGGTTTCCGCATCCTGCGAGCGCCCGCCGCCCCCTCGATCCGACTCGACGATGGGCCGTTCGGCACGTCGTTGGCAACGTTTCGGACGTATGAGCGACCCCATCGACCTGACAGACGAAGAGAAGCGGGCCAATGTCGTGCGGCTGGCGTTCGGCGGCGATCCGCAGAAGTTGGAGGCGTTCTGCGATCGCGTGCGCGAAGACATTCCTCCGGGAACGACCGTGGTCCTGAGGGGGAGTGCGGTGACAGGAAAGCGCTGGAGCGACGGCCAACCCTTCGATGCCGACGGCCCGGGCACGAGTGATCTGGATCTCACGCTGGTCGGCGCGGAGGTCGTCGGGCTGTTCAAGGTGACCGGCTTCTTCGTCCCTGGCGTACACTCCCGACCGTTGAGCGACGAGGACCCGCTCATCGCGCCCGATCTCATCCCGTTGCGCCAGGACCTGATTCAGATGGTCGGGCGGCCGGTGAACATCCAGGCGACCCGTGACTTCGTGATGCACTTCCGCGGTGATTTGCTCGGTCAGCCGTACCTGACGCTGATCGAGGGGCGCACCGAGGCGTGACGCTCCGCGTCCTCAGCTACAACATCCGCTACGGCGGCACCGGCCGCGAGGCGGAACTGCTGACGGTCATCCGGTCGGCCGCGCCCGACCTGGTCGTCTTCCAGGAAGCCACCCAGCCCGGCGTCATCGCGCGGCTGGCCCAGGGCGCGGAGATGAAGCACTGGGGCGCGCACCCGGGCCGTTCGCTCGGATTCATGTCGGGGCGGCCGATCGCGCATGCCGAGTGGCATCGGCCAAGGCTCTCGCACCATGCCTTCCTCGAGATCACCCCCGAGGGCGCCGACGTCACGGTCGTGGGCGTGCACCTCAGCGCCGTGCACTCGGCGTGGACCGAGCGTCGCCGTGGACTCGAGTTGCGCGCGCTGCTGCGGACCCTGCGTCAGCGCGAGCGCGGCTTCCATGCGCTGGTCGGCGACTTCAACACTCTCGCGCCGGGCGAAATCCTCGACCTTCGCAAGCTGCCGCCGCGTCTTCGCCCCTTCGTCTGGCTGAGTGGCGGCCGGATCCGCTGGCGGACGATCCAGGCCGTCCTCGACGCCGGCTACGCCGACGCGTTCCGCTATCACCACTCCGCCGAGCCCGGCTACACCTTCCCGACCTGGGATCCG
Organism: uncultured Acidobacteriota bacterium; assembly: GCA_963816725.1. Lineage (GTDB taxonomy): Bacteria > Acidobacteriota > Vicinamibacteria > Vicinamibacterales > 2-12-FULL-66-21 > CAVSUB01. The sequence goes on from CAWFMC010000010.1 coordinate 75,116, forward strand.
CACCTCCGCCTCGACTACCTGTTCGTGCCGGCCGGCGACATCGCGCGCGTCACCTCATGCTCGGTCGTCGCGCACGAGCAGGCGCGAGCCGCGTCTGATCACTTGCCGCTGTTCGTGGAGCTTGAGGGCTAGCTTTTCGGCTTCCAGCTTCCAGCTGCCCGCTTCCCGCTTTCCGGGGTTCAGCGTGCAAGGTTCACGGTGCAAGGTTCAGGGTGCAGCGTTCAGCGTTCCGGGCCGGCGGCAGCCAAGAACAAATCAGCTCCCGCTTTGCCACTGTCTGACCCGCTCGATCGGATGCACCAGCATGAGGATGTTGAGGGTGAGATTGTCCCGGATGGCCCAGCCCACGAAGAGCTCCATCGCCAGGGCGAGTACGACAATCAGGCGAGTTGGGAGGCGCGAGGCGAGAAAGAATCCGAGCGCCATCGCCAGGATGTCAGAGACCGAGTTGATCACGCTGTCGCCGAAGTAGTCGAGCGAGATCGTGGCTTCGCGGTAACGGTTGATGATGATCGGGCTGTTCTCGAGGATCTCCCAGCCGCCCTCGATGGTCACCGCGATCAACAGGCGTATGCCGAGCGGCCAGCGCCGCGCCACGAGCCACAGCGCGCCGTAGAACAGGAAGCCGTGAATGATGTGCGAGAAGGTGTACCAGTCCGAGAGGTGTTGTGAGTTCTCGGAGCTGAGCACGACGCCGTGCCAGAGCTTGATGTAGCCGCACTTGCAGATGGGCACCCGTCCCATCGCCAGCAGAATCGCCGCGGTCGCGGCAACGATCAGCCCGGCAGCGAGCAGGTGAGTGGTCGAGACTGCCGCCGCCGGACGGGTATTGACGGTCAGCCTGCGCCTACGCCTTCCGGCGATACGCGGCGACGCGGAGCGCGGCTTCGATCCGGGCCGGCTCCACCGTGCCGTTGAATACCGCGCCGTCGTCGATGGCGATTGACGGGGCGGCGATGTCGGCCTTGACCCATGCGGTCTTGTGAATCCGCACGCTCTGGAGCGCGATGATCTTGCCGACGAACGTGCCTTTCAGATTGACGGTCTTCGCGGTGGCGTTCCCGTCTATTCGTCCGCCCTGTTCGAGGGTGACGTCGTGCGCGGTGGCCAGGATTTCTCCCTGTACGTTGCCCGAAATCGCGACGGACTCCTGCGCCTCGATCGTGCCGGTCACGACGATCCCTTTGCCGATGGTGCTCATGTAGACGAAGTGGCTCCAGTCTGTGCGCCCGGGCGCGACGACTAGAGTATCGGTTGGCGGCCGGTGCGGCAACCAGCCGGAGTGGAGGGGGAAAAGGGAACCCGCACCGCGGCCGACCCGACGGCCGGCACACGGTGCGGGTGAGGGAGGGGTTAGTTCGCGCGGTCCATGGTCACGTAGACCGTCGTCTCGCCGCGGTGCACGAGCAGCAGCGCCGGATTCGTCGACGCCTTGTTCAGAGCCGACTTCAGCGCGTCGGGGGTCGTGACCTTGGCGCCGTCGACTTCTTCGATGACGTCACCCTGCTTCAACCCCGCGTCCGCCGCGCGGCTGGACGGCGCGACGTCGGTAATCACCACGCCGCCGCTCATCGGGACGCCGAGCTCGCGGGCGTTCTCGCGGGTCAGCGGCTCGACGGAGAGCCCGAACCCGGACCCGGAGCCGGCACCGGAACCTCGCCCGTTGTCACCCTCCGCCGTCTCGGCCTGCTTCTCGCCGAGCCGGACGTTGAAGGTCTGCTCCTTGGCGTCGCGCAGCACCGTCACCTTGACCTCGGAGCCCGGCAGCATCTGCCCGACTTCGTTGCGCAGGCCGTTGCTGTCGCGCACCGCCGCGCCGTTGATCGCGGTGATGATGTCGCCGCGCCGCAAACCGGCTTTCTCGGCCGCGCCGCCCGCGGTCAGGCTGTTGACGAGTGCGCCGTGCGCCTCGACGTTCAGGCTGCGGGCGATGTCCGACGTGACCGGCTGCACGGTCACGCCGAGCAGGCCGCGCCGCACCGTGCCGTGCTCGATCAGCTGGGACATCACGTTCTTCGCCATGTTGGCAGGAATCGCGAAGCCGATGCCGATGTTGCCACCCGAGGGCGACAGGATCTGCGAGTTGATGCCGATGAGCTCACCCTGCGTGTTCACCAGCGCGCCGCCGGAGTTGCCCTGGTTGATCGGCGCGTCGGTCTGGATGAAGTCCTGGTAGCTGCCGTCGCCGCCGGCCCCGCCGGTCGCCCGGCCCTTCGCGCTGACGATCCCCATCGTGACCGTCTGGCCGATCCCGAGCGGGTTGCCGACGGCGAGCGCGATGTCGCCCACGCGCACCTTGTCCGAGTCCGCCAGCTGCAGCGTGTGCAGGTTGGAGCCGTCGATCTTCAGAACCGCGAGATCGCTCGGCGCGTCGGTGCCCACCACCTTGGCGGTGAACGTCCGGCCGTCGGTCAGCTCGACCTTGACCTGATCGGCGCTGTCGACGACGTGGTTGTTGGTCAGGATGTAGCCGTCGGGCCGGACGACGACGCCGGATCCGAGCCCGCCCTCACGGCGTTCCTGCGGCTGGCCGCGGCGGCCGCGGAACTGGTCGCCGAAGAACTGGCGCAGCAGCGGGTCGTCCGGCAGCTGCGAGCTGGTCATCCGGACGCGCCGCTCCGATGTGACGGTAACGACGGCCGGCGCGACCTGGTCGACCAGGCCGGCGTATGAGTCGGCGGAGGCGCCGATGGTCCGGCCGGCGCTCGCGGCCGGGGCGGCGATCGGTGCGGAGGTCGCGAGCGACGGGAGCGGCTGATCCGGCGCCGAGCGTGGAGGCGCTCCAGCCGATGAGCGATCCGCTCAGGATCAGCGCTCCCGCCGAGAGCCCCGCCCTGAAGCCGAATCTTCCGCGCCGCGGAGTCTCCGGATTGTGCTGGGTCGAGTCTGGACGCATGGTGTCAGTGCTCCTCTGTATGTCGAACTGTGAGTCCGAAGGTGTTATCACGTGACTCAGAGTACGGCGCGAGGATTACCCGGGGATTACGGCGACATTACAGATGTGACATGTAGGAACGCCGAAGTGGTTCATGAAGTGTCAACTCAACCTCATGAACCTTCATGCACCCTATGAACCTCATGAACCCGGCTGGCGGCCGGAGCGGCGAGCCGCAGGGTGAAGACGCTGCCGCGGCCCGGCTCGGATTCGGCGCTGATCCGGCCGCCGTGCGCCTCGACAATCGCTTTGACGAGGCTGAGCCCGAGTCCGAGGCCGTGTGCGGAGCGGCTCTTGTCACCGCGGTAGAGCCGTTCCCAGATGCGCGGCAGTTCGTCGGCGGGGATGCCGATGCCGGTGTCTCGGACCGTGAACACGACCGCGTCCTCGGTGGTTCGCGTGGCCAGCACGACCCGTCCGCCGGCCGGCGTGTACTTCACCGCGTTGTCGAGCAGGTTGGCGATCACGCGGCGCATGCGCGTGCGGTCGACGTCCACCCAGACGTCACCAGCGACCTGGTTGTCGATCGTGACCTCGCGATCTTCCGCGGCGTCCTCGTACAGCTCCACCGCGTGTGCCACCAGCTCCGTCAGGTTCACCCGCTCCCGCTCCAGCCGCATCGTCCCGGTCTCGGCTTCTGAGATGTCCATCAGTGTGTTGAGCATCGCGACGACCTGCTCGGATTCTTCGAGGCAGTCGGCGAGCGCCTCCCGGAGTGCCGGCGCGTCGCTGGGCGACTGGAGAGCGCTCTCCGCGACACCGCGCAGCCGCATCATCGGCGTGCGGAGATCGTGCGCGACGTTGTCGAGCGCACCGCGCATGCCGCCGATGAGTGACTCGATGCGATCGAGCATGGCGTTGACCTGGAGGCCGAGCTCGTCGAGCGCGTCTCCCTGCTCGCGGGCCGGCACGCGTGAGTGCACGTTGCCGGTCCGCAGGATGTCGCGGACGGTGTCGTTGAGGCTGGTGAGCGGGCGCAGGGCAGATGCCGTGAAGACCGCGCCGCCGGCCAGGCCGATGGCGATGAGCGACGCGAAATCGATCAGCAGGATCAAGCGGAAGCGCCCGAGCAATGCCTCGCGCCGGGCCGTGCTCTTCCCAACCTGAAAGAGTGTGCCGTCATTGAGTCGCACCGAGGCGACCTCGAGCGGCTCTCCCTGCTCGGATCCGCCGAGCATGCTCCACGTCTGCTCGCCGGGGGCGGGCGTCTTGAGCTGCGCGAGATCGTAGCGGCTCCATGTGGTCTGCGGGCTGATGTAGACCAGATCGTTCTGGAACGGAGCGACGGCGCGCACGAACAGCGCCTCGTAGCTGGCGCCGGTCTCGTCACGCCGGATCGCCGCGACCAGCCCGTTGACCCCCGCGGTCCGATAGGCCGTCGCGTACCGCACCAGCGTCGACTCGATCACCTCGCGATCGTACTGACGCAAGGCGGTCGACAGCAGGAAGTAGGTCACCCCGATCAGCGCCAGCGAGCTCACGACGAAGATCGCGGCATACCAGATCGCCAGGCGCAGGCCGAGCGTCGGACGCTTCGGTTCAGGCGGGGTGGAGAACATAGCCGATGCCGCGCACCGTCTGGAGCATCTTGCGCTCGAACCCCTTGTCGATGCGGTCGCGCAGCCGGAACACGAGCACGTCGACGACGTTGGTGCCGGGATCGAAGGTGTAGTCCCACACGTGCGACAGGATCATCGTCTTCGAGACGACCCGCCCGGCGTTGCGCATCAGGTACTCGAGCAGCGCGAACTCGCGCGGCCGCAGGGTGATCTCGCGGCCGGCGCGGGTGACCTTGCGGGCCACCAGATCCATCACCAGATCGCCGACCGCGAGCCGCGTCGCATCCGCCGCACCGCTCGAACGGCGGATGAGCGCCTGCACGCGGGCGAGCAGCTCGGAGAAGGCGAACGGCTTGGTCAGGTAGTCGTCGCCGCCGCTCTCGAGCCCACGGACTCGATCGTCGACGGTGTGCTTGGCGCTCAGGATGATGACCGGTGTCCGGATCCGCTGGTCGCGCATCCGCTGGATCAGGCTCAGGCCATCGAGCTTGGGCAGCATCAGGTCGACGATCGCGACATCGTAGGGGACCGACAAGGCGAGGTGCGCGCCCGCTTCGCCGTCCGGCGCGTGGTCCACCGCGAACCCGCCCTCCTTGAATCCCTTGATCAGGAAAGCGGCAATGGTCAGGTCATCCTCGACGATCAGCACTCGCATCGCGTCATCAAGGATTGTCCCTGATTTCAGACGTCGGCGACTGGGGAGTTCAGGTTCGAGGGTTCGGGGTTCGAAGGTGCGGTTCGCGGGTTCGGGGTTCGAGCGGTTCGGTTCGAGGTTCTCGCCGGGGCGGAACCCTGGAGCTTGCAGCCGGCGAGTCCGCGCGCAGCGCTCAGGCTCGCGGGGACGGTGCGGCGACCGCGGCTTGCGCGTAGCGCGATCCAGCGTGGGTGGCCTCGGGGCCGGCCTGCTGGCGGAGCAGGGCAAGGCAGACCAGGTGCAGGAGCAGGATCACATAGAGCCAGAGACGTGTCTTCCTGCGAAGGATTCGCTCGTCGCTCATGCCTGAGGTGCGGGCAAGATTGGTGCCTGTCCAGCGAGCCTCGAACTACGGCGATCCTGCCTCGTCATCGACTGTGCCGGCCGCCCATCGACCACAGGTCGGTAACGCGATCCACAGGATCGTCACCCGGTGGCCCGCACCCGCCCAGCGCTCAGCGCCGACGCAGCAGGAGGTAACCGAGGATCACCACGACTACCGCCAGGGGCACGGCCGTCTCGGGTGTGCGGACGGCGTGATCCGCGGCGTCCAGAAACCGCTGCAGCGCGGACGCGCCGCCGGCCAGAGCGCCGTACTCCCCGAGGTTCTGAGCGAGGAGGAAGCTGTTCATTGTCGAGTGCCATGAAGCTATCAGGTTTGGGCCTGCAGCAATCAGCTCATTCAGGGTGCGGTCTTCGGCTCACCCGCGCACGGTTCCGTGCCAGACCGGTCTGATAGAATCGCCGCGCCCGCCGACCCGCGGTCAGTTCCCAAGGAGAATCGTCCCGTGAGAAGAGCACTGCTGGCGTCGGCCGTCATTCTGCTCGGCGGTCTCGTGCTGCCGGCGCAGCAGATGGCCTACGACACGCGAGATCCCGCCCAGACACAGGACGAGGACTTCGCCCGCTCGGTCAAGGAGTGGACGACGCAGCCGTACTTCATGAGTCCGCTGGTCGATCACCTCCCGAAGGTGGCCGGCGTGCCGTCGCCGAAGGACGTCCTGGGTCATCACATCGGCCAGCCGGCGACGCTGACCTACTACGCCGACATCCTCAAGTTCTATCGCACGCTCGCGGCGGCGACGCCGCGGGTCAAGGTCGAGACCATCGGCAAGTCGGACGAGGATCGCGAGCTGGTGGTCGTCTGGGTCTCCTCGGACGAGAACATCAAGGGCCTCCAGACCAATCGCGACAACCTGGCCAAGCTGGCCGATCCGCGCGGGCTGACGCAGGACCAGATCCGCACCCTGATCGCCACCACCAAGCCGAACTACCACCTGATGGGCGGGCTGCACAGCGGCGAAACCGGCCCCTCCGAGATGTTGATGGAGCTGGTCTATCGCCTGGCGACCGAGACCTCTCCGCTGATCAAACAGATTCGCGACAACGTGATCGTCTCGGTGACGCCGGCGGCGGAGCCCGACGGCCGCGATCGCACGATCGACTGGTTCTACCAGAATCTTCCGGCCACGCCACCCGCGCCAGCGGCGGCGCCGACGACAGATGCGGCGCGGGGCGCTGGCGACGGAGGCGGCGCGCCGGCCGGGCGCGGCGGTCGTGGTGAGGGCCGCGGCGCGGCTCCCGACACGCAGGTCGCAGCCGCCGCTCCGGCTGGCGGCGCGGGCGGGGGTGGCGGCGGGCGGGGGGGCGCGGCGGTCCCGTACTGGGGAAAGTACGTCTATCACGACAACAATCGGGACATCAATCTGTCGCAGATGTCGATGCGCGCCATCGCGGACTGGTATTTCACCGCGCATCCGCCGATCATGCACGACCTCCACGAGTCGCAGCCGCTGATGTACACCTACAGCGGCGCGGCGCCGCAGAACCCCAACCTGGATCCGATCCTGTTCGCCGAGCTGCCCTGGTTCTCGAACTTCGAGCTGGCCCAGATGACGAAGTGGGGCATGCCCGGCGTCTACACGCACGCGTTCATGGACGGCTGGTCGCCCGGCTATCTCGGATCGGTCGCGTACAACCACAACGGCATGATGCGGATGTACGAGACACAGGGTGGCAACGACGTGCGTCCCGCCGCCGCCGCTGCCGGGGCAAATGCCAATGGGCGCGGCGAACGAGGCGGACAAGGCGGCGCGGCCGCAGCCGCGCCCGCGACGACAGGCGCGAACGCGGGCGACGCAGGGCGTGGAGCGCGTGGCGACGGCGCGACGGCCGGCGGTCCGCCAACCGGCCGCGGCGGGTCGCAGCCGCGCGAGTGGTATCGCGGAATCCCAATTCCACCCGGCGCGCTGAACAACTGGTCGCGCCGGAACAATGCCAACTACATGGAGACCGGTGTCCTCTCGGGCCTCCAACTCACCGCGTCGTTTCCGAACGTGGTGCTCGAGAATTTCTACCGCAAGACCCAGAACGCGATCGACGCCGGCCGGACCGAGGCGCCGTACGGCTACGTCCTGCCGGTTCAGCGCGACATGACCCGGGTGGCCGCGATGGTCGACCTGCTGCGGGTGCAGCGGATCGAGGTCGGCCGCGCGACCGGCGAGATCAAGATCGGCGACGCGACGTATCCGGCCGGCTCCTACGTGATCAAGCGCGACCAGCCCTATGGCCGGCTCGCCAAGAACCTGCTCGAGCGCCAGGTATTCCCCGACCCGAACCTGCGCACCTACGACGACAGCGGCTGGACGCTGGGGCTGGCGATGCTGGTGGACGTCAAGGAGATCGCGGACAAGGCGATCCTCGACGTGCCGACCACCCCGGTCACCGACACGGCACTGAAGGGACGCGTCAGCGGCGCCGGCACGGCTGGCCTCGCCGTCGCGCACTACGGCTCGACGAACATGATCGCGTTCCGGTACAAGCTGCGCGGCACGCCGATGAAGATCGCGGAGAAGAGCTTCACCGCCGAGGGCGTCGAGTTCCCGGCGGGATCGTTCGTCATCCTGCCGCCCGCGGACCTCGCCGCGGCCAAGGCGGCTGCCGTCGACTTCGGGTTGACCGCCGCGTCGTTGTCGGCTGCGCCCGCGGTGGCGCTGCACGAGGCGGATCCGCCGCGCATCGCGATGTACTCGTCGTGGAACGGTACGCAGGAGATCGGTTGGGTGCGCTTCACGCTCGATAAGTTCGGCGTGCCGTACGACCTGATTTACAAAGAGCGCGTGAAGAAGGGCAACCTGCGGGCGGACTACGACGTCGTCCTCATGCCGACCCAGACCGCGACGCGTCAGACCGTGTACCAGCCGCCGGCCGCGCGCCCGGTGCCGTACATGAAGAGCGCGAAGTACCAGTTCCTCGGGATGTACGGTGAGTCGCCGGACATTACCGGTGGGATGGGCGGGGAAGGGGTCGATGCATTCGCGCAGTTCCTCAACGCCGGCGGCACCTTGATTGCGATGGGCGATGCGGTCCGGTTTCCGACGGATTTCGGCTTCGCCCGCTCTGTCGACGCGTCGTCTTCCACGACGTCCGCGTTCTATGCGCCGCGTCCGATCGTGAACGCCGAAGTGCTGCACCTGGAGCACCCGGTGTTCTACGGCTACACGGATCGGCTCATGCCGATCAAGTACCTGGGCGGACCGCTGCTGACCGTGGCGGCGGCCGATCAAGGCAGCGTGCTGGCCCGCTACGTCGGCGGCGACGCCGCGGTCCTGAGCGGCCTGATGAAGGGGGCGGACGAGATCCGGCAGCGGCCCTTCGCGGTCGACGTCCCTGGTGGCTACAACGGTAAAGGGCGGGTCGTGCTCTTCGCCAACAATCCGATTTACCGCTGGCAGAATCATGGCGAGTTCAACCTGGTCTTCAATACGCTGCTGAACTGGAACGATCTCGGCACACCCGCCGCCGCAGGTTCCACGCAGGCCACTGGCGCGCGTGCGGCGCGTCATTGACCGCATCCGTCGCGGACGCTGAGCCGTAGATGATCATGAGCGCGTGGCAGGAGCTTCCAGCCTGGATCGCCTGACGTCCGCCAACCCGGCGGCGGTCGCGCGGCACGCCGATGCGGCGATCATCGAGCGGATCGCCGCGGGCGATCGCGCCGCGATGGCGGAGCTCTACGATCGCCATGCGGACGTCGTCTTCTCGCTGGCGTGCCGGATCATGCGCGAGCCGGCCGACGCCGAGGACGTCGTCCAGGACGTCTTCACGCAGGCCTGGCGCCAGGCGTCGCGTTACGACGCCGAACGCGCGTCAGCCGCCGCCTGGCTGCTCAATATCACCCGGACCAGAGCGATCGACCGGCTGCGCGCGGCTCGGACGCGGCAGCGCGTCAGCGGCAGCGACGAGCGGCTCGAGCTGACCCCGGCCGCCGGCGCCACGCAGGAAGAACAGGTGATCGGCGGCGAGCGCGCCGCACGCGTGCGGGCGGCGCTGTCGGTGCTGGGCGAGGCGCAGCGCCGGGCGATCGACCTGGCCTATTTCGGCGGGCTCACGCACGGCGAGATCGCGGAGCGGTTGTCGGAGCCGCTTGGCACGGTGAAGACCCGCATTCGCAGCGGATTGCTGAAACTGCGTGATGCGCTGATGGAGCGGACCTGAGCGATGCAACACGACGACCTGCGTGAGCTCGTCGCCTCGTATGCGCTCGACGCCCTGCCGGAAACGGAGCGGGCGGCGATCGCGGCGCATCTGGACGTCTGCCCGGAGTGCACCGGCGAGCTGGCGTCGTTCCGCGCGGTCGCGTCGGAGCTGGCCTACACGGCTCCCGAGCGTCGTGCGCCCGAGGCGTTGCGCGCCCGCGTCCTTGCGGCGATCGATCGCGAGGCACAGCTCTCGGCGGGCGCTCCCCTCAGCGCGCCGTCGCAGCGCCGGGGCACGAACCCGTGGTGGCTGGCCGCCGCGGCGGTGCTCGCGGCCATCCTGGTCGGCGGTTACGCGATGCTGCTGCAGACCCACATCGGTTTCCTCGATCGGGAACTGCGGGAGGCGCGGGCCCAAGCCGAGAGCGCGCGGCGTCAGCTGATCGATGCGCAAGCGCAGCTGACCGGCGCCAAGCAGCAGCTGCAGCGCGTCAGTCTGACGACCCAGATCCTCGCCGCACCGGACGTCATCAAGGTCGATCTCAAGGGGCAGCCGGCCGCGCCCGCGGCGATCGGCCGCGCGTTCTGGAGCCCCACGCGCGGCACCATCCTGACTGCCAACGCGCTGCCGCCGCTGCCGCCCTCGCAGGTGTATCAGTTGTGGATGGTGACGCCCGCCGGTCCGCTCAGTGCGGGTCTCCTGAGCCTCGACCCGCAGGGCGGTGGCCTGGTCGTCGACAACACCACCACGCCGGAGCGCCCGGCGGCGTTTGCCGTCACCATCGAGCCCGCCGGCGGCGTCCCGGCGCCGACCGGCGCGCGGGTGCTCGTTGGCGCGCTGTAGGGGGCGCTCGCGTCGCTCGCGTGTGGAAGAGGGCTCAAGCCCTAAGCCCTGAGCCTTTCCCCACCCTGCGATACAGTAGTCCCCATGTCCGGCGCCGCCGAGATCGATCAGACCGAGGTTGGCAGCTACTTCGTATCCAACTATCCACCCTTCTCGGTGTGGACGGCGGATGCGGTGGCGGCGGACGGACTCCCGGCGCTCGCGCAGAGTCCGGCGCCGGGCGTGCCGCTCGGGCTGTACCTTCACATTCCTTTCTGCCGCAAGCAGTGTCACTTCTGTTACTTCCGCGTCTACACCAACAAGAACGCGCGCGACATCGAGGAATATCTCGAGCTCCTCGCGCGCGAGTGGGAGCTGTATCAACAGAGCGCGGCGGTGGCCGGGCGGCCGTTGTCGTTCGTCTACTTTGGCGGCGGAACGCCGTCGTTCCTGTCGAGCGGGCAGCTGCAGCGGCTGGTGGTCCGACTCACCGCTTCGGCCTCGTGGAAGACCGCCGAGGAAGTGACGTTCGAGTGCGAGCCGGGGACGCTGACGGAGCCGAAGCTCGAGGCGATTCGCGCGCTCGGCGTGACGCGCCTCAGCCTTGGTGTCGAGAACTTCAGCGATCGCCTTCTCGAGCTGAACGGCCGCGCGCATCGGACGCCGGAGATCGACCGCGTCTATCGCTTCGCCCGCGCCGTCGGGTTTCCTCAGATCAACATCGATCTGATCGCCGGGATGCTCGGCGAGACCGACGAGAACTGGACCGCCTGCGTCCGGCGCACCCTGGAGCTGGCGCCCGACAGCGTCACCATCTATCAGATGGAGCTGCCCTTCAACACCACCATCAGCCGCGACCTGCTGCATCACACGGGGCAGTTCAGCGAGCCCGTGGCGACATGGCCAACCAAGCGGCGCTGGGTCGACGAGGCCTTCGCGGCGCTCGAGCAGGCCGGCTATCACGTCGGCAGTGCGTACACCGCGGTCAAGGATCCCGCCGCCACGACCTTCGTCTACCGCGATCGTCTATGGCAGGGGGCCGATCTCGTCGGGCTCGGCGTCGCGTCGTTCGGGCACGTCAACGGTGTCCACCTCCAGAACGCGGACAAGTGGGAGGCGTGGCAAACCCGAATCGAGCATGGCGAGCTGCCGCTGGCCCGCGCCTACCGGCCGACCAACGAAGAGCGGATGATTCGCGAGTTCGTGCTGCATCTGAAACGAGGCTCGCTGCGCCCGTCGTACTTCACCGACAAGTACGGGATCGATCCGCTGGACCGCTTCCACGAGCAGCTCGATGGGTTGGCGGCCGGTGACCTCCTCTCGGCGCGGTCGGCCGAGCGTCTGTCGTTGACCCGCGCCGCACTGCTCCGCGTCGACGTGCTGCTGCAGCGCTTCTTCCTCCCCCAGCACGTCGGCATCAGGTACACGTAGTCGTGGGCGCTGGGAGTCAGGCTCTGGGCTTTGGGCGTTGAGCCTTGCCCGATAGCGGGTTCTAAGCACATGCGTGGTGAACCGGGAATCACAAACGGTCAGCGGCAAGACCTCGTTGCTTGCTCATCTGCCTCGCGGCCCAGAGCGCAAGGCCAAGGCGCACAGTTCCATGATTCGTAGCGACTATGACGTCATCGTGATCGGCGGCGGCCCGGCCGGATCGACGGTCTCGACGCTGCTCGCCATGCAGGGCGTGCGCGTCGCGCTGTTCGAGCGCGAGCGCTTCCCGCGTTTCCATATCGGCGAATCGCTGATCCCGGAGACCTACTGGGTCCTCGACCGCCTCGGCATGCTGCCCAGGATGCGGGCCAGCCGCTTCGTCAAGAAGCACAGCGTGCAGTTCGTGAACGCCTCGGGGCGTCTCTCCGCGCCGTTCTACTTCGCCGACAACAAGCCGCACGAATGTTCGCAGACATGGCAGGTCGTGCGCAGCGAGTTCGACCAGATGATGCTCGAGAATGCGCGATCCCACGGGGTCGAGGCGCACGAAGGCGTGCATGTCCTCGAGGTCCTGTTCGAGGGCGACCGGGCGGCCGGCGTGCGCATCAAGGACGCGGATGGTACCCGCCGCGACGTCTCCGCCCGCGTCGTCGTTGACGCCAGCGGCCAGGCCGCGATGCTCCAGAATCGCTTTGGCCTCCGCTGTTGGGATCCGATCCTCAACAAGGGTGCGATCTGGACCTACTGGCAGGGGGCCTACCGCGACACCGGCCGCGACGAAGGGGCCACGATGGTGATCCAGACCGTCGACCGCAAGGGCTGGTTCTGGTACATCCCGCTGCACGACGATGTGGTGAGCGTCGGGGTGGTGGCGCCGTTCGATCGCCTGTTCAAGGGCCGCGACGGCCACGAGCAGACCTATCAGCAGGAAGTGGCGCAGTGCACCGCGGTGCGTGACCGGATCGCCGGCGCGACCCGGTCGGCCGGGTACTTCGCGACCCGTGATTACTCCTACCGGGCGACCGCCGTCGCCGGTAACGGGTGGGTCCTGGTCGGCGACGCGTTCGGCTTTCTCGATCCCCTGTACTCGTCGGGCGTGCTGCTGGCGCTGCGGTCCGGCGAGATGGCTGCCGATGCAATTGCCGAAGGTCTGGCCCGCGGCGACACCGGCGCCGCGCAGTTGGGCAAGTGGGGACCCGGGTTCAACGAGGGCGTCGATCGCATGCGACGGCTGGTGTGCGAGTTCTACGGCGGGTTCAGCTTCGGCGCGTTCATCCGCCGGTATCCCGAGCTGCGCGGCGCGGTGACCGATCTGCTGATCGGGGATCTCTTCACCGACCGGGTCGATCGCGTGTGGCCGGCGATGGAATCGCTGTACGAGGGCGGACGGCCGCCCATTCCCGCGTGGCATGCCGGCGTGCCCGCATCCCGGGACGCGACGCGCAGTCCGAGTCTGTCGGTGCCGGACGGTCCGCGTCCCTAGCCGTGCATCCCCGCTTCTCTGCCGCCGGCGCGCCCCGCGGCCGCGAATCGACTCCGCGGAGGCCGCTATGAGCGCGTCGTTCCTCTATCACCGCCGGATCCAGTTCGCCGAAACCGACATGGCCGGCATCGTCCATTTCAGCCGGTACTTCCGGTTCATGGAGGAGGCCGAGCACGCCTTGTGGCGGGCCGCCGGCCTGTCGATTGCAGAGCCGACGCATGGCTGGCCGCGCGTCGCGGCGGCCTTCGACTACAAGCGTCCCCTGCGCTTCCAGGACGAGTTCGTCGTCCTGGTCCGGATCATCGCGGTGTCGCGGCGCACGATCCGATACGGGTTCGAGCTGCGCCGCGACGACACGTTCGTCGGACACGGTTCCATCACGGTCGCGTCGGTGACCGTGAGCGCGGCCGGAGAGATGACCAGTGTGGATGTGCCGATCGGGATCGTCGAGCGGCTGCGCGGCGCGATGAACGGCCCGCCGGTCGAGGAATAGTGCGACCGGCCCGACGACGTGTCCGCGCACGTCGCGAGCCGGTCAAAAACATCGGCGGCCCCCGGAATAGCTACCGCCGACGCTGCGTACCTGAACCGCACCCAAGCCGGAGGTGCGGCCGGGCCGGGCTGCGGGCGGACACCGGGGGAGATGTTCCGCCGTCGCAGGGCCAGCCCGCTGCTTCAGGCGCTCATGTATATCGCAAGGGTTGTACCGCGCAACGGACGGCGGCGCAACCAATAAAATCAATGATTTACGCGTCTCGCGCCACCTGCGGACGAGCTAAAGTTCAGGTCTGCCGAGACTTTTGGCGAACTTCGGTCAGACTCTCGGCCGCAAAGAGCTCGATGCCCGACATGGATCGAGCGCGCTGCGATCCAACCGCGACTCGGCTGACATGGTGACCGCGAATGGTGTCGCGGGACATCGCGTTGCGGCGCCCATCGCGTCAGCGATAGAGCGATCGCGCCAGACCGCGCAACGAGAAAACGGTGCGCGGATCGATCGTCTCATTCAGGACGCCGCCCAGCGCCTGCCGCACGAAGCTGCTGCGGCGCGCCCGCCGGGCGAGCAGGTCGGTGAGCCACGGCCGCGACAGCCAGCGTTCCGCGGCGCGATACCCGAGATATTTCGGCTCCATCCGGCGCCTGACCATTGCCGAAAACGCCTCGATCCGTACGGGTTGTCGTGATTCCACGGCCTCGATGACAACGCCGGCCGCGAGCTCGCCGGATTCCATCGCCTTGCCGATCCCTTCGCCGGTAAACGGAAAGGTCGTGCTGATCGTTTCACCAACAGGCAGCACTCGCGGAACGACGGGTTCGACGGCGGCCAGGCCGCACTGCAACGGCGCCCCTTTCAACGGTGTGGCCGACAGGGCGCCGCGCATCAGATCCCTGGCGTCCGGGAAGGTCTCCACGAAGCGATCGAACATCCGCCGCAGGTTGACCCTGCCGCGCACCCCGTCGCGGTAGAACACACCGCATCCGATGTTGTACTCGTCACGCCGGAGCGGGAAGATCCACCCGTAGCCGGGGACGATGTCCCGGTCGTAGGAGATGAGCAGGCGATCGAGTCTGGCCGTGGAGCGAACGTAGCAGCGCACTGCGATGGCGCTCGGCGTGGGCGGCAGCGGCAGGCCGGCACGGCGGCCCAGCACGCGGTCCGCGCCGGTCGCGAGGATCGCGTACTGCGCGCGGACCCGGCGCTCCGGCGCCGCGAGACTGACCGTGACGCCGGACGCGTCCGGGCGGATGTCTTCGACTGTCGCCGTCGCCAGCGTTACGCCTTGATCGACGGCGCATGCGGCGAGGAGCGTGTCCAACTCGAGACGCTTGAGGGTCAGGAACCTGCCGGTGAGGTCGATGCGGTGCCGCGAGGCGCTGTAGATCGCCGTGCGATCGAGGGCCCGGGCCCGCGCCTCGACGAGCGCCCGGGCGCCGACCCGATCGAGCGCGCCGAGCGCGTCGGCGATCAGTCCGTCACCGCACACCTTGTCGCGGGGGAAGGTGTCCCGGTCGACGAGCAGCACGCGAAGACCCGCGCGTGCCGCGTGCGCCGCTGCGACGGACCCGGCCGGCCCGGCGCCAGCGACCACGACGTCCCAGTCGCTGCCGTCAGCCAGGGGGCGGGAGGCCGGGAGATCGAGCATGAGCGGGCTTTTTCTGCTATGAAAGAGCGTGGCGGCGGCTCAGCCCGACGCCGACGCGCGCGCCAACCGCGCGCCATGCGGCGATTATGCCGCGGATCCTGGCCGGTCGACCCGGCCGACCGGCTGTTGCCGCCGGTGTCAGCGGAGGAATCAGGACCGTCATGTCGATTGAGAGATCCCGGATCGCGCTAGTTATCCTGATGATGTCGTGTGCCGGCTGCGCCTCGGCGCCCAAGCTGCCAGTCTTCGGCACCTGGCGAATCATGTCGTACGCCAGCCCTGGCGTGTCGGCCGCCTCCCCGGTGCAGACGT
Organism: uncultured Acidobacteriota bacterium; assembly: GCA_963816725.1. Lineage (GTDB taxonomy): Bacteria > Acidobacteriota > Vicinamibacteria > Vicinamibacterales > 2-12-FULL-66-21 > CAVSUB01. The sequence goes on from CAWFMC010000010.1 coordinate 90,975, forward strand.
TGTCCTGGGTCGGCACCTCCGCGACCTTCGCGCGTGACGACGCGCGGTTTGCCGGACAGCGCTGCTCGCAGCCGACCTATACCGAGGTCACGCTCTCGGCCGCTGATTTCCAGCAGCAGTACAAAGTCGCCGCCTCCTCCGCCGGCATCACCGGCGATCAAGTCGCGATCTATAAGCTCGATTGCGCGTACGACTGGGAAGGGCCCACCAATGCGTTGATCGTGAAATCGCCGACCGCGCTCCTGGCCCCGTGGAACGGGGCGTTTTTCGAACTGGTGAAGGTGGACCCGATCCTGAAGTAGGGGCCAGCCCGGCGGCGATGGCATAATGTCGCCTCGTGGCCGGACGGGAGTCAGGATCGCTCGCGAGGCCGTGGCAACGAAGGAGGTACGTGTGCGTGTGAGAGTTTATGCGGCGGCTATGTTGTGCGCATGGTCCGCAGCGGTCGTCGGAGCTCAGGCCCCGAAGGTGACCACGCCTGAGGAACTGGACAAGGTGATGAAAAAGGCCGGCCCGGCGATGCAGGCTGTGGGGAAAGCGGTTGGCGCCAGCCAGTACGCCGAGGCCCGCACGCAGATCGCCATCGTCCGGCAGGCGGTCCTCGACTCGCAGCAGTTCTGGATCGAGCACAAGCGCGACGACGCGCTCAAGTTCAACAAGGACACGCTGGCCAAGCTGGATGAATTCTCGAAGCTGATCGAGAGCGACACGGTCGACGCGGCCGCGGCGGGCGCGTCGGTGAAGGCGGTTGGCGGCGCGTGCCGCTCGTGCCACCAGGTGTATCGGGCCACTGACGCCGACAACAACTTCATCCTGAAGCCCGGCTCGCTCGGCGGACAGTAGTAATGCGGCGTGCGCCGGCCTCCTGCCAGCTGCGCAGGAGCCGGCCGCGTTCGATGCACGCGGCCCCGCGTGCACCCCTCCGGCCCTCACCTCCGCTCGCACGACTTCTGGTACGCTCTTTCGTCATGGACAGGAATCTCATTGGCGGCGTGTGGCGGGCTGCCCTGTCAGGGAAGACGCTGGCCAGCATCGATCCAAGTACCGGTCAGGAGTACGGCGCGATCGCGGACAGCGGACCTGAGGACGTCGACCTCGCCGTCCGGGCGGCGCGTCAGGCCTACGACGACGGTGCGTGGGGGAAGACGACCGCCGTCGAGCGGGGCCGCATGCTCACCCGGATGTCCGGGTTGATCCAGACACACGCGCAGGAACTGGCGGATCTCGAGGCGCGCGATACCGGCAAGCCGAAGACGTCCGCTGCCGCCGACATCACCGCGCTGGCGCGCTACTTCGAGTACGACGGTGGCGCGGCCGACAAGTGGCACGGCGAGACCATCCCCTATCTGAATGGTTATCTCGTGGCCGTGCTGCGCGAGCCGCACGGGGTGACCGGACACATCCTGCCCTGGAATTACCCGGCGCAAATGTTCGGCCGCACCCTGGCGCCGTCGCTCGCGGTGGGGAACGCCGTCGTCCTGAAGCCGGCGGAAGACGCCTGCGATTCGTCGCTCCGGCTCGGTGAGCTGGCCGCGGAGGCTGGTTTTCCCGACGGCGCCATCAACATCGTCACCGGCCGAGGCGCAGTCGCCGGCGCCGCGCTCGCCTCGCACGCGGGGGTCGACTTCCTGTCGTTCACCGGCTCGCCGGCCGTGGGACAGCAGGTGCAGAAGCTGGCCGCCGATCATTTCATCCCCTGCACGCTGGAACTTGGCGGCAAGTCGCCGCAAGTGGTGTTCGCGGACGCCGACTTCGACGCCGCGATCCCGGTCATCTGCCGGGCGATCGTGCAGAACGCCGGACAGACGTGCTCGGCCGGGAGCCGGGTCCTCATCGAGCGGCGCGCCTGCGACGCCTTCGTCGCGCGCCTTGGCGAGGCGTTCCGCCGGCTGCGGGCCGGGAGTCCGGAGATGGATCTCGACTGCGGGCCGATCATCAACCAGAAGCAGAAGACGCGCGTGCAGGGCTTCGTGGACCAGGCGCAGCGCGACGGGTTGCCGCTGGTGGCGGAAGGCGAGGTGGCCGCCGGCGTTCCGGCAGGAGGCTTCTTCGTCAAGCCGGCGCTCTTCGGCGCCGTGCCGCCGACGCATCCGCTGGCCAGCGAGGAAGTGTTCGGGCCGGTGCTCGCGGTGCTCCCGTTCGAGGATGAAGCGGACGCCATCCGGCTGGCGAATGCCACCGAGTACGGGTTGGTCGCGGCAGTGTGGACTCGGGACGGCGGACGCCAGCTGCGCGTCGCGCGGCGCCTGCGCAGCGGCCAGGTGTTCGTCAACTCGTACGGCGCCGGAGCCGGCATCGAGCTGCCGTTCGGCGGGACGGGCAAGAGCGGGCACGGTCGCGAAAAGGGGTTCATGGCGCTGCACGACTTCTCACGCCACAAGACCGTCGTCATCAATCACGGGTGAGGGATCACGTGGCACGACTGCCTGGGAAAGTCGCTCTCATCACCGGCGCGGGCAGCGGCTTCGGCGAGGGCATGGCCCGGCGCTTCGCGGCCGAGGGAGCGCGTGTAGCGGTGGTCGATCTGCGCGGCGATCAGGCGGCGCGGGTCGCCGAATCGATCGGGGATGCGGCGATCGCCCTCGAAGCGGACGTGTCGGTGGGCGCGGCCGTCGAAGCGGCCGTGGCACGCACCGTCGACGCCTTCGGGGTCCCGCACGTCATCGTCAACAACGCCGGCGTGACGCATCGGAACCGGCCGATCCTCGAAGTCGACGAGGCCGCCTTCGATCGGATCATGGCGGTCAACGTCAAATCGATCTTCCACATGGTCCGCAGCGCCGTGCCGCGGATGCGCGACAACGGCGGCGGCGTGATGCTGAACGTCGGCTCCACGGCCGGAATGCGGCCCCGGCCCGGGCTCACGTGGTACAACGCCTCGAAAGGTGCGGTCAACCTGGTCTCGAAGTCGCTCGCCGTCGAACTGGCGCCCTGGCGTATCCGCGTCAACGCGCTGTGCCCGGTGATGGGGGTGACCGGCATGCTCGCCGACTTCATGGGGGTGGAGGACACGGCCGAGAATCGGGCGCAGGTTCCTGGCCACCATCCCGCTCGGGCGCCTCTCGCAGCCCGAAGACATCGCGGCCGCGGCACTCTTTCTCGCCTCGGACGAGGCCGCCTTCATCACCGGTATCGAGCTGCCGGTCGACGGCGGACGGACCGTCTAGCGGATGGTCACGGCGCCGCCCCGCGTCGAGCCACGCGTCCGCACGCCGTTGCTGTCGCGCCTCTACGTCCAGGTGCTGATCGGGATCGCCGCGGGCATCATCCTTGGCGCCCTCGCCCCGGCGACCGGCGCGGCGATGCGGCCGCTCGGGGACGGCTTCATCAAGCTGATCAAGATGATGATTGCGCCGATCGTGTTCTGCACGATCGTGGCGGGCATCGGGAAGATGGCCGACATGCGCGGCGTCGGCTCGATCGGCCTGAAAGCGCTGGGGTACTTCGAGGTGGTGTCGACGGTCGCGCTGCTGATCGGCCTCGGCGTCGGCCTCGCGGTCAAGCCCGGAAGCGGTATTCACGCCAGCGCCGCCGGGCTCGATGCCTCGGCGGTCAAGTCGTACGTCGCCGACTCGCAGGCGCTGCACCTGACCGACTTCCTGCTCAACATCATTCCCACCAGCCTCGTGGGAGCCTTCGCGGCCGGCGAGATCCTGCCGGTCCTCCTCGTGTCCGTGCTGTTCGGGCTGGCGATGCTGCAGCTCGGTCCCCGAGTGGCCCCCCTCCTGCACCTCATCGATCAACTGGGCGCGGCGCTGTTCGGTATGGTCGGCCTGATCGTCCGGGTCGCGCCGATTGGCGCGTTCGGTGCGATGGCGTTCACGATCGGGCGGTATGGGATCGGCACGCTGCTCTCCCTCGCGAAGCTGATGGCCGCTGTCTACATCACGTGCGCGTTGTTCATCGTTGTCGTGCTCGGGGTGATTGCGGCGCTGTGCGGCTTCAGCTTGTGGAAGTTCATCCGCTACATCAAAGAAGAAATCCTGCTCGTCCTGGGTACCTCGTCGTCGGAGTCGGCGCTGCCGCGGATGATGGCCAAGCTCGAACATCTGGGGTGCAGCCAGTCGGTGGTGGGGCTGGTCATCCCGACCGGCTATTCGTTCAACCTGGACGGCACCTCCATCTATATGACCATTGCGGTGGTGTTCGTCGCGCAGGCGATGGACGTCCATCTCGGCGCGCTCCAGTACTTCACGCTGCTCGGCGTGCTGATGCTGACATCCAAGGGGGCCGCGGCCGTGACCGGCGGCGGCTTCATCACGCTCGCCGCGACGCTCTCCTCCACCAGCATGCTGCCGGTCGCCGGGCTGACGCTGCTCATCGGCGTCGATCGCTTCATGTCCGAGGCCCGCGCGATCACCAACCTGATTGGCAACGGCGTGGCGACGATGGTGGTGGCGCGGTGGGAGGGGGAGCTGGATCTGCCGCGGGCGCGGCGGATCCTGGATCATCCGGACATGGCGGAATCGATGCTGGCAACGCCGCTCGAGGGGGCCCGGCTGCCGCCTCCCAGCGTGGCGGCAGAGCGCTGAACCTTACCCCGTGACGCCGAGCAGCAGCTTGCCCGTCGTCTTCCGGCTTTCCAGATCGCGGTGGGCCTGCGCCGCGTCGGAGAGTGGGTAGCGCCCGGAGATCTGGACCTTCAATTCGCCGGACTCGACGAGCGAGAGCACCTCGCCGGCACGCCACAGCAGCTCGTCGCGCGTCGCCAGATAGTGGCCGAGGCTTGGACGGGTCAGGAAGAGCGAGCCGCGCTGGTTGAGGATCGACGGATCGAGCGGAGCGACCGGGCCGCTCGACTGACCCACCAGCGCCATCATGCCGCGCAGCCGAATGAGCTTCAGGCTCTTGTCGAACGTCGTCTTCCCGACCGAGTCGTAGACGACGTCCACGCCGCGGCCGCCGGTCAGCCGCATGACCTCCGTCTCGAAGTCCTGTTCGGTGTAAAGGATGGTCTCGTCAGCCCCGAGCTCGCGGATCAGCGCCGCTTTGGCCGCCGTAGACACGGTCCCGATCACTCGCGCGCCGCGCGCCTTCGCCATCTGCACGAGAACACTGCCCAGCCCGCCGGCTGCCGCATGAATCAGGCACGTGTGCGACGAGTCGAGCGGAAACGTCGAGCGCGTGAGGTAGTGCGCCGTGGTCCCCTGGAGCATCACCGCGGCGGCGAGGTCGAGCGAGACACCGGCCGGCACGGGCACCAATTTGGACGCCGGCACCACGGCGTACTCCGCGTACGAGCCTCGGACCATCGTGTAGGCGACGCGGTCGCCGACGTTGACCTCGGTGACGCCGGGACCGACCCGCTCCACGACGCCGGCCGCTTCGCTGCCGATAGCCGTCGGCGATTCGGCCGCGTAGAGACCGATGCGGAAATACACGTCGATGAAGTTGACCCCGCTGGCGGCGATGGCCACGAGCGCCTCTCCCGGACCCGGCTCCGGCATCGCCACGTCGTCGAGCGTCAGCGTCTCGGGACCGCCATGGGTGTGGACAACTACTTTCTTCATGTGAAGATCTTAGTCTTGGGTGGTTCTAAAGGTTCGTAAGGTTCGAAGGTTCGACAGGTGCGCGTTCGCTGGTTCACAGGTTCGCTGTTCCTCGCCAGACGTCGATTGCACCTGGCAGCGTAGCACCTTGTGAACACGCACCGCCGAACCCGTCGAACCTATCGAACCTATCGAACCGTCGAACCTTCGAACCTGTCGAACCTTCGCACCCAACCTGCCGAACCCCATCGAACCCGTAGAACGCGCACCTGTCGAACCTTTCGAACCATCGAACCCGTAGAACCTCTCCGACGAGCACTTGTTACGCTCTGCGATCATGCGCCGGTCCGCGGGCCCGGGTCAGGTTCAGCGCGGTGTTGACCAGCGACACGTGCGAGAACGCTTGCGGATAGTTCCCCAGCAGCCGCTTGCTGGCCGGGTGGTACTGCTCGGAGAGCAGGCCGACATCGTTGCGCAGTGCCAGCAGCCTGGTGAAGAGGGCGCGCGCTTCGTCCATCCGCCCGGTGATCGCGTAGTTGTCGCAGAGCCAGTAGGTGCACGGGAGGAACGCGCCCTCGCCCGGCGGCAGCCCGTCCACCTTCGGCGCCGTCGCTGTCCGGTAGCGCATGACGAAGCCGCCTTCCATCAGCTCGCGCTCGATCGCCGCGGTCGTGCCGGCGACCCGGGGATCGTCGGGCGGCAGAAATCCGACCAGCGGAATGAGTAGCAGGCTGGCGTCGAGCTCGGTGCCGCCGTAGTACTGGGTGAAGGCGTTGCGTGACGGGCTGAAGCCGTGGGCGCAGACGTCGGCGTGGATCTCGTCCCTCAGCGCTTCCCAGCGCGCGATCGGCCCGTCGAAGCCGTAGTGCACCGCCATCTTCAGGGCGCGATCGACCGCTACCCAGGTCATCACCTTCGAATGCGTGAAGTGCCGCCGCGGACCGCGGACCTCCCAGATCCCCTCGTCCGGTTGCTTCCACGCGGTTTCCAGGAAGTCGATCAGCAACCGCTGCAGCGCCCACGCCTCCGTGTCCGGCTCAACTCCCGCCCGGAGGGCCACGTACAGCGCGTCCATGACTTCGCCGTAGACATCGAGCTGCAGTTGATCGACCGCGGCGTTCCCGATGCGGACCGGCCGCGACCCCTCGTATCCGGGCAGCCAGTCGAGCGTGAGCTCCGTCAGCCGCCGTTCTCCGCTCGGCCCGTACATCGTCTGCAGATCGGCCGGATCGCCGGCGACGGCTCGGAGCAGCCACGCCCGCCAGGCGGTCGCCTCGGTCGTGAACCCGCACGACATCAGCGAGTACAGCGTGAACGTCGCGTCTCTGAGCCAGCAGATGCGGTAGTCCCAATTGCGGACCCCTCCCAGCTGCTCCGGCAGCGATGTGGTCGCGGCCGCGACAATGCCCCCGGTGGGTTCGAACGTCAGCGCCTTGAGCACGATCAGCGAACGCAGCACGTCATCCCGCCACTCGCCGTCGTAGGTGCACTGCTGGCACCACTCCTCCCACCACGCGCAGGTTTCCTCGACGGCGGCGGCGCGTTCCGTGTGCCGGACCACCCCCTCGTGCGACGGGTGCCACACCATCAGGAAGTCCGCCACCTCGCCCGCCTTCACGGTGAACGTGGCGCGTGTAGTCAGGTCCTCACCGTGCACGGGCACGCTGGACCACAGCGACACGGCGTCCGGCCCGCCGATAGCGCGCCACAGCCCGTCGATCCGGCGCACCCACGGGACGATCGATCCGTAATCGAACCTGACGATGAGCTCCATTCGCATTTCGACTTCGCCGCTCACGCCCTCGACCAGGCGGACGAGATCGGGCGTGCGATCGCGGGGCGGCATGCAGTCGACCAGGCGCACGGTGCCGGACACCGTGGTGAGCTCGGTCTCGAGCACCAGCGAGTTGCCGCGGTACGCGCGTCGGCTGGAGATGACCGGCTCGACCGGCGCGATCAGCCAGCGGCCGTGGGAGGCGTCACCGAGCAGTGACGCGAAACAGGCAGGCGAGTCGAAACGTGGCAGGCACAGCCAGTCGATCGATCCGTCGCGCCCGACGAGCGCGGCGGTCTGCGTATCGCCGATGACGGCGTAGTCTTCGAGAGGCAGGCTCATATGGACCGTGCGCCGCACGTGGCGCCCGAGAGAACCCCGACCTGGCCAGCGCCGCGGCCAGGTCGGCCGGGTAGGGGAGTGCCATGCCGCAATCATGCCATCGACGCACGCCGATCCGGATCGCGCGGTCCGATGCCGTGGTCGTGGTAGCTGCCGCTACTGCAGCGGCGTACCGCCGGTCTCGAGTGGCGCCGCGCCGTTCTTCGTGAAGGAGATCGTTCCGCTCGCAGAGGTCGCGAAGCCGCGCATGCCGGTCGTACCGATCGTCAGCGGGACTGCCTTGGCGTAGAAGCCAGACCGGCTCTTCGTCCCGTTACAGTCATCCGTGACATTGGCAGGCGTGCCGACGGTGCTGTCACCGAGCGTCACCGTGTATCCGCTCTTGAGAGAAGGGTCGGTGCTGAGGTCTGGCGAGATGAACCCGATTGACGCCCCGGGGCAGGCCGTCGCCAATGTCGCCAGGGCGATCGCGTAGCCGCCGCCGCCCGCCGCCGAGGCGTAGGCCGCTTCGGCGCTGCCGATCGCTCGCAACGAGCCGATCGCCGACGCCTCATTGCCCGACATCCGGCCCCGCATCAACCCCGGGATCGCGATCGCTGAGAGGACTCCGATGATCGACACCACGACGAGCAACTCGATAAGGGTGAAGCCCTGCTCGGATTGACGGGACATGCGGGAGACTCCTCGGAACCGGTGACGTGCGCACAAGCTGCACCCGGGTAGACCTGTGTCGTCAAGACTGCAAGGCAACCCGGCTGCCAGTGAGCGGTTGCGGCTGAAGACCTCTGGTAAGCCGTTCGGTTCCGTGGAGTTAGGCGTGAGCGCTCCGAACCGGGTCTCGGGGTGGGAGTGACAATTCGTGCACGGGAGCCAAAAAGTGTCAGCGGCAACCTGACACTTTTGTGCGTGGCGGCAATCAGTCACCCTTCACGTTGACGAATTGCTTGAGTACGAACTTGATCTCGACCAGCTCCCGGGCATGCTCCATCACCTCGTCGATGTCCTTGTACGCCGACGGGATCTCGTCGAGCAGCACCTTGGAATGGCGATACTCGATGCCGGCCATCGATCGCTCGAGATCCTTCATGGTGAAGAGGCCGCGCGCCTTGGTGCGGGAGTAGCGGCGCCCGGCCCCATGCGGGGCCGAGCAGAAGCTCAGAGGGTGGCCCTTGCCGACGACGATGTAGCTGCGTGTGCCCATGGAGCCGGGGATCATCGCCCAGTTGTCGGGACGCGCTTCGATCGCGCCCTTTCGGGTCACCCACGCGACCTCCCCGAAATGCTCTTCCTGGCGGGTGAAGTTGTGGTGGGAGTTGATCCGCTGCAGCTCGAGCTCGTGTTCCCGGCCCGCCGCGCCGTATACCGCGCGGCTGACCTCCGCCAGGACGCGGTCCATCATCTCGTTTCGGTTGTGGAGGGCGAACTGCTGCGCCCAGTGGAGATCACGTAGATACGCGTTGAAGGCCGGATGGTCGTCGGTGACATACGCCAGGTCGCGATCGGGCAGTGTGACTTGACGCGCGCGGCACAGCTCCTGCGCGACCTTGATGTAGTGGCTTCCAATCCGGTTGCCGACGCCGCGCGATCCAGAATGCAGCGTCAGCCACACCGCGCCGGCCTGGTCCTCGGCCAACTCGATGAAGTGGTTGCCGCCGCCCAGCGTACCGAGCGCGAGACGCCAGTTGCGGTCGTACTGGTCGGGCGTCGCGCGCGTCTCGGTGGCGAACTGCTCGAGCGCCGCGACCCGCGTCGCGGCCGATGCCGTCAGCGTACTGTTGTTGCGCCCGGCGCTCATGGGAATGCGCCGCTCGATCCCGGCACGGACGGCGGCGGGGTCGCGGATGTCCGCACGGGTCAGCGGCGTGCGGACGGCGATCATGCCGCAACCGATGTCCACGCCGACCGCGGCCGGGATGATCGCGCCCTGCGTAGCGAGGACGGTCCCCACCGTCGCACCCTTGCCGTAGTGGCAGTCCGGCATGACCGCCACGTGCTTGAACACGAACGGCATCGACGCAGTGTTGAGGATCTGCTGCTGCGCTTCGGGCTCGATGTTCCGCCACGGCAGGAACACGATCACCTTGTCGCTGACGCGTTCCATCGCGATCGGCTCGCGCGACTGAACGGCTACGCGCCCTGGCCGAAGCCCGGCATCTCGTCGGGGCCTTTGTTGCCCGTGTCCTCGTTCGATCGCTCGTCCTCATAGCCCGAAGCCCGCTCGCCGTCGCGCGGCGCGGCGGTCCCGGGCTCCTGATTCAGTGGCGCGGGGGACGGCTCCTCAGCCGGCGGGGCAGTGTGGTCGTGGGTTCCCATCGAGACCTCCGGGCACCCTTTCAGCAATCGCGATACCGCATGGCGGTACGGCGTGGCCGTCAATAGGAGTCACCGTCGCGTCACCGGCCGGCGTTCGCAACCAGCGGTTCAGGTTGTGGAGGGGTATCAGGCTCGGCGTCGGCTTCCCAGAACTCCCGATCCGCCGAATCGATCTCGCTCAGCCGGCTCCCCTGCAGGATCTTGTCGGCCATGGTGAGCCCCTGGCCGATCGAGTGGTCCATGTTGTTGTACCAGAAACGGCCACAACGTCCGGCGAGCAGCAGGTTCGAGTACGCGGCGAGCGCTTTCAGGTTGCGGGTCAGCTCGCCGAGATAGTTCAGCTTGTAGATCGGGTACGTGAACGGCACGCGTTCGATGTGTACCCGTTCGACGTCCTCCGCACGCTCGATCGCACGGGTGCGGACCAGGTCGGCGATGATCGGCTCAGTGTAACGTTTCGGATCCTGCCAGCGCTCGTCGCCTTCACGGCAGGTGAGCTCGACGCACAGCCCGCTCTTCCCGGCAGGGGTCGTGCTGGCGAGGAACGCTTCCGGTGCGGTGACGCGGGAGAAGATCTCGTCGCCGCCGAAGTACGTCCACTGATAATCGAGCCGGGGCGGCCGGCCGATCTCGAGGTTGTAGAAGATCGTAGACAGGTACTCGAGATCGACACCCTCGATCCCAACGTGCGCATTCAGCGTCGTCACGGGGGCGGTCCACACGATCTGGTCGCAGGGGACGCGCTCCTGCTCCGTGGTCACCGCGGTCACGCGCGAGCCGTCCGTCTCGACGGAGGTCACCGCCCGGCCGAGCACGACCCGCCCGCCCATCGACGTGATCGCGTCGGCCAGGACGTCCGAGAACCGGCCAACGCCCTGCGGGGGATACAGGAACATCGTCTCGACCGGCTTCGGCATGAGGGTGTTCTTGAGCAGGCTCCAGAGGTTGTCCGATGCCGCCCGCTTGTCGATCACCGCGCGGTTCACGCCAGCCCGGGCCCAGTCGCGATGCAACTCGGCGGGGGAGTGGAACAAAAACTTCCGCGTGTAGGGATCGAAGAAGATTTCGTACAACGTGCGTCCGTATTTGTTGACGATGTCGGCCTCGAAGGATTCGCCGGGGAGGCGCTCCTTGAACAGCAGGTCGCGGGCGCCGCGCATCATCAGCATGAGCGGCATCGACATCAGGATGCCCGGGCGCAGCGGCCACTCATGAAAGCGCCCGAACATCCGCGCGCCGCTCTTGCGGGGGATCTCGATCGCATCGTTGCCGAGGATGCCGCGGATGAAGTCGGCCACCCGGCGGTTCTCGGTGTGGAACCGATGCGGGCCGACGTCGAAATGGAAATCGCCGTAGTGGAACGTCCGGGCCAGCCCGCCGACGACCGGGTTCTTCTCGATGACCGTGGTCCGGAAGCCTTGACGGGCGAGCTGGTAGGCGATGGTGAGGCCGGCAACGCCGGCGCCGACGATGGTGACTGCCTGCATGGATCGGTGTCCTGGCTCCGTTCGGTCAGCGTAGTTGGAACACCGCGGCCTCGCCCTGCTCGAACACCGGCGTGAAGAACCGCGGATCGTTGAATTTGTTGATCGCGTCTGGTCCGAAAGCGCGCCGCTCGACGGCGTCCACGAACACGTAGTGGACGCGCTGTTCGCGGGCGAGGCGCGCCGCCTCGACCGCGTCGGTGCTGCGATACATCGCGTCAATTGCCCCTGAGCGCTCGTCGTACTCGGCGACGTGCAGCAGCGAGATCGGCTGGCCCGCGGCCATCCGCCGGCCGGCGAAGGTGGGGACGAGCGTCCAGGTCTCGCGCCCGCGTGGCCCGATCGACATCTGCACGACGGCCTCGGCACCGGTGTGCTGGCGGATCCAGTCCATGGCCGCCTGGGTGTCTCGCGGTACGGCGACCGTCCACCTGAACCCCGGTCCCATCGACTGGTTCTCGACGTCCTGCGCGTTGTAGGCGTCGATGGCCGTGGTCGGGAGTCCGAGCGCGAGCGCCAGGATGGTGAGAAGCGGCACGAGCGCGCGCCGGCCGCTGGCCTGCAAGCGGGCGAACAGCGCGGCGATCAGCGGCGGCGCCGTGACAAGCAGGATCTGGCCGGCCCGCCAGCCGACCCAGATCGGCTCGCTCGTCAGCGTGACGAAGTAGAACAACACCAGTGCGACCACCGGGCCTGCGGCCGCGGGCTGCCAGGGGTACACGCCGCGCGCGGCGATCAGGCCGGCGACGGCGAGCGCGAGGAGGGGACCGGCGGCGAGGGCGATGGTCGCGAGCGGGGCAGCCGCGGCGCGTGGCGAGAGACCGAAGGCGACGACCCCGGTTGCGCCCTCGAAGGTGCGGTTGAGGAGGCACCAGCAGAGACCGGCGAGCGCGGGCACGACCGCCGTGGCGTACGCCGCGATCGCCGGCAGCGGCCGCTCACTGCGCACGAACGCCGACCAGAGTGCGGTCAGGCCGTAGAGAACGCAGAAGACGCCGCCGAGGAACGGGCTGAAGATGATCGCGAGGCCGAGGGGGATGCCGACCACCAGCCCTCCGCCCCACGACACGCGGGGTGCGGGGGAGGCCGGGATGATCAACGCGATCAGGCCCAGGGCGCAGGCAGCGGCGTGTTGAGGGGTGTACCAGAGCGAACGGGGCAGGCTGTCGATCGTCAGGCTCTGGAAGACCCAAGACGTCATCGCGTCCACGTTGAGGTCGCGGACGGCGGTCAGCGGCAGTCCGGATCGCGCCAGCCGGAGGAGCGCGAAGAGGCCTTCGGCGCTGGCGGCGAGCACGGTCAGCACGACTGAGAGCGCCGCCGGGCCGGCCCGCGGGATCACGCACCAGGAGTAGAGGTGGATCGCGGCGACGAACAGCAGTCCCGCACCGAGCGCGTTCAGCAGCAGGCACGCGGCCAGCGCATGCTCGGCGTGCACCAGCCGCGCGATCATCGCCGGCGGCACGAAGTAGGCCCAGTAATAGTTCAGCGCGCGTCGTTCCAGGTACGGGTTGCGGATCGGCGGGTCCGCTTTGACCAGCTCCGCGGAGAGGGCGACGTGCCACAGGAAGTCGGCGGTGAAGTAGGCGCGGTACCGGCGCCTGCCCTCCTCGTCCGGATCGCCGATACGCGAGAACGGCCCCGCGAGGAGGAGCGGGACCATGAGCAGCGAGCAGATCAGCGCGACCGAGTCAGCCCGGTGCCAGGCCGGGAGGTGGACCAGCACGCGGCTCGTCCTCAGAAGCGGGATGGTTGTCGCCGTGAGCAGCGCCCACGCCCCGGGAATCCAGCCGCGGGCGATGAGGCCGAGGTCGGCCGGAAGCCACAGCACCAGGGCGCTGAGCGCGTAGCCGATCAGTGCACCGCCAATCCAGCCCGCCGCATGGCTGCGGCCGAACAACAGGAAGCCGATCGGCAGGCCGGGCACGAGCAGAAGCGTGTACAGGCCGAGATAGCCCAGGCCGGCCGGCCCGTCGCCCAGTACCCATGCCAGTGCCGCCACCGCCAGGCTAAGCGCCAGGACGGCACTACGCAGCGCCATACGCCTCGCGCTGTCGATCGGCGCGCAACAGATGAGTGAACGCGAACCGGATTACCGGCACGCGGGCACGATCGAAAGGACCGGCCTGCAGCGGCCGGGCAGGAACAGACGTACGGGGCAAGGTATCGAATGTACGCAATTCGCGCGGCAGGTCGCAAGGCGAATCGGCCAGCGCGAGGGGCCCGAGGTCTCCCGCGGGAGTTATCATGCGGAGAGGTGCATATGAGGCGCCTGCCGTCACTCTCTCGTCGTGCGTTTCTCGCCGGGTGTGCCGCCGTCATCGGGTCCGCCCGCCTCTCGTCAGGCCAGGATCGGCCGCGCGTCGGCACGACCGATGTCGGCCAGGCGATCGAGCGCCTGCCGCTGATCGGTGAGCGGCTCCGCGCCCGCTTCGCCGACCTGCATCGCCATTTCATCTTCGAGTACTACCCGTGGTACGACTCGGCCACGGGGCGGCACTGGAGTGACGCCGAGCGGACGCCGCCGGCGGAAGTCTCGGCCAGTTCGCTGCCGTTGCTCGGCACCTACGATTCGCGATCGAGCCAGGTGATCGAGCAGCACGCGCGCTGGATCAAGGATGCCGGCATCGGCGCGATCAATCTGAGCTGGTGGGGCGTGGGATCGTTCGAGGATCAGGCAGTGCACCCGATCATGGACGTGATGCGCGCCTTCGACATCAAGGTGATGTTCCACCTCGAGCCGTACTCGCCGCGGCGCGGGGCGCAGTACGCCGACGACATCACCTACCTGCTGCGTGAGTACGGCGACAAGCGGCGCTACGACACGCTGCTCCTTCTCCAGGACGCCAACGGCCGCGCGGCGCCGATTTTCAAGTCGTTCGTCACCCTGCTGTCGCCGACGTCGACCAACTGCCAGGGAGTGACGTCCCCTGTCGAGCTCTTCGTGCCCGACGACATCTGGCGGCAGCAGGTGGTCCGGGTCCACCGCGACTTTGCCCCCGACTTCGGGCAGGTCACGCTGGTGGCCGATTCGCTCGACGCGGCGCGCACGGCGGCGGCCGGATTCGACGCCGGCGCGGTCGGCAATCCGTACATCCGTCCCGGGCAGTGGGAGGGCTACACCGCGGCGTTCGACCAGCGCGACATCCCATTCTCGTTCGCGGTCAACACCGGTTTCGATCCGCTCCCGCCCAAGACGCCTCCCACCGACCCGTGCTATCGCCCGTCGCTGTTCGAACCGTCGTACGACGTGCAGTGGAACGTCGAAGCGTCGCGCGAGCACGCGCACCGGCTGGCGGCGGCCCGGATCAAGGCGTCGTTCCTGACCACACTCGCGCACCAGATCAACCCGGCCTCGGCCAACTGGCGGCGCGGATTCCTGCTCGTGCCGGTGAACTCGTTCAACGAGTGGAACGAAGGCACGGCGTTCGAGCCGATGAAGAGTTACCGCGACTTGACCGGAGCGGAGCGCGCGCTGTACCACAATCCCGTGGACGGGGCCTATCGGCTGGACACGCTCAAAGCCTTGATGGGCGAGCTCGGGTAACCGGATCCCGGCTGCGCCTCCCCCGACCCCCACCGCGGTGTCCCTGGCCAATCGCTATCACTTCGTCACCCGCTGGCGTTTCGCCGCGACGATCGAGGAAGTCGCCGCGATCCTCCGCGATCCCGTCGACCTGCCGCGGTGGTGGCCGTCGGTGTACCTATCGGCCGTCGAAGTCGCTCCCGGGGGACCCGACGGCTGCGGTCAGCGGGTCCGCCTGCACACCCGCGGGTGGTTGCCGTATACGCTGCGCTGGGATCTGCGGGTGGTGCAGTCGGACTATCCGCGCGGATTCGCGATCGAGGCATCCGGCGATCTCGCCGGCACCGGCGTCTGGGCCTTCGACGCGCAGGCCGGTGTGGTCACCGCCTGCTTCGACTGGCGGGTCCGCGCCGAGAAGCCGCTGCTGCGCCGGCTCTCGTGGCTGCTTCGGCCGATGTTCGCGGCGAACCACCGCTGGGCCATGCGCCAGGGATGTCGCAGCCTGCGACAGGAGCTGCAGCGCCGGCGGGCGCGTGGAGGGCGACCCTGACGGGTTCGAGTCCTCAGCTGCATACAATGCTGGCGGCTGGAC
Organism: uncultured Acidobacteriota bacterium; assembly: GCA_963816725.1. Classification (GTDB taxonomy): domain Bacteria; phylum Acidobacteriota; class Vicinamibacteria; order Vicinamibacterales; family 2-12-FULL-66-21; genus CAVSUB01. Next base: position 106,495 of record CAWFMC010000010.1, read on the forward strand.
GCGTTCGGCCGTCCATCGCCCTTCTGTGCTGTGTTTCGCGAATACACCAAAAGGCGTATGAATCGTGCACAGTTCGCGAGCTGCGGCGTGTGTGGACGCTGGTGTCACGCCGCACCAAAAATCTGTCTTGCATACATAAATCCGGCGTGCTACTGTCCGCGCGTTTCAAATCCGTCGGCCATTCACGTTTCGACGAGGAGGCTGGTCCGCAGCAGGCGAGGTGAAAGCCAGGCATAAGGGACCGGCGCGTTCGGCCTTGCCCGGCTCACCGCGTCATCGTTTGTCGCCCGTAGGCTCTTTCCGCGACAGTGTCACGACCCGTAAGCCGCGTCGACCATGTCCTGTGGGGTGGAGGCTGGCCGACGTGCGTGCCATCGGCGGGATCGCTGCGGCTGCAGCACGATCCCGATGGATCGTTCTTGGTGCGCGACGATCAGCGGGTGTTCAACGAGCTGATGAAGAACCAGGGCGATCGGTGAACTCGACCCGCGGAGGATTGTGATGACCCTTGAACGGCTTGGTTCGGCTCTCCTGATCACGGCGGCGTGTGCCGGTATCGTGGTGTCTGCGCAGGGCCGCGGTGCGCCCCCCGCGGCGCCGCAGGGGCGGGGCGCCGCCCAGGCTCCAGCCTCTCCGCCGCAAGGCCGCGGTGCGGATCCCGACATCCCGGAAGCGCTCGCGCAGGTCGCCATGCCGTGGCCGCCAATCCACATCTATCTTCGCGGCGGTCTCAAGTCGCACGGCCCCGGACTGCACGACTACCCGCAGTTCCTGGCCGACTGGAGCAAGCTCCTCACCGAACGCGGCGCCATCGTCGACGGCGGCTTCCATTTCCCGACGACCGCCGAGTTGAGCGGCGTGAACGTGATGGTGATGTTCAAGGGGGACGCCGGCTACATGAGCAGCGACGAGCGGGCGACGCTCGAAGCGTTCCTGAAGCGGGGCGGCGGGCTGGTCAGCATCCACGACACGCTGTGCGGGGACGATCCGCAGTACCTGGCCAACATCCTGGGCGGGGCCAAGAAGCACGGCGAGCGGAACTTCTCGTCCGGCGAGATCACTTACACGGTCACCGACAAGGCGAGCCCGATCATGGAGGGGATCCCCGACTTCACGATCACAGACGAGGCGTTCTTCCTGATCACCAAGCCGACCATGTCACCCGACGGATTGCACGTGCTGGCGACCGCGGCGATGCCGAAGAGCAACAGCGCGGGCGAGCACGCGGGTGAAGTCGTCCCGCAGATCTGGACCTACGAACGGCCGTTCGGCCTCGGGCTGTCGTTCCGCTCATTTGTCTGGATGCAAGGGCACACCTATACGAACTTCTCAGACCCGCAAGTACAGAAATTGCTCCTGCGCGGGATTGCCTGGGCCGGCAAGTGGCCGATCGAAGCCCTGATGACCGTTCGGCAGCCGGCCAATGCCGGACGCGGCGGACGCGGCCGAGGAGCGGCCTGAGTCAGGCGCTCGGGGCGGCCGGTCACGAGACGTTCACAGGCCGTTCGCCTCGCGCCGCTCACGCTGCACGGGTGATTGACGCTGCCGCCGCCGCTGCCGTAGGGTCAAGGGCCGATCGGCTGGAGGAGTGACCATGCGCAGCTTCGCCGCTCTCGTCGCCTGCACCGTTCTCTCGAGCAGCACAATCGCGGGGTTCCCGATCGGCGGCTCATTCCAGCAGCCCGACGGCCGCGTCGCTGCACCCGCTCCTTCAAGCGCGATTCGCGCCTGCTCGGTCCTGCCGAAGGAGGAGGTCAGAACGATCCTCGGCGTCGACCCGAAGACGTTCAACCTGGTACCCCTCCAAGAGGACAGCCTGCCTGGCGGAGGCTCCGCGTGCGAGTATATGGGCGCGGGCATCCAGATCGATCCGTTCCCCGTCGCCAGGCTCACGGAGATGCACAAGACATCAGGGCAGACGTGGACCCCGATTCCCGGCCTTGGGGAATCCGCCTACTACAACGATCGAACGAAACAGTCCCCATACGCGGAGCTCTATGCGGCGTCCCGCAACCATGTGGTCACCGTGCAGATGAGCGTCGATCGCCCCGACACCGCCGAGAGCGTGCGCCCCAAAGCGGTCGCGCTCGCGAAGGCGCTCCTGGCCAAGCTCCCGTAACCGCGGCCTGCTCCGGCGCCGCAACCCGCGCACGCGTGCTGTGAGGCCGCCACGTCTCACGCCTTCTGTGGCTGACGTGGACAGTACGCGGATCGGTTCGTATCATGCTCGCCGCTTGACCGTGCACGGTCGTTGGAGGAGGGGAACCGATGAGACGCTACCTGTTCGTGGGGATCCTGGGGCTACTCGGCTGTGGCGGCGACGACACGCCGACCTCGCCCTCGGCACCAGCCGTCAGCTTTTTTGTGACGAGTGCGACCAGCGTGACTGGAAACCTGGGCGGCCTCACGGCTGCGGACGCGACCTGTCAGCGGCTCGCGACCGCAGCCGGTTTCAGTGGCGGCGTATGGCGCGCTTACCTCAGCGTCGAGCACGACGCCAGCAACGGCAATCGGCCGACCAACGCGCGTGACCGGATCGGACCGGGTCCGTGGCGCAACGTCAACGGCACGGTGGTCGCGAACACACTAGCCGAGTTGCACGCGCGCACCGGCGATCCCAGCGTGTTCGTGGACGAGCACGGCAAGCGCATCAACGGCCAATGGACCGGTTCGCCGGCGCCGGTCGAGCATGACATCCTCACCGGCTCGAATACGGACGGCACGCTGGCTGTGGGACTGACCTGCGGCGACTGGACCTCCGCCTCCACGGACCTCGCGGCACAGGTCGGGCATGCCGACGGGCTCGGTCCGAACCAGAGCACCACCGGCACGTTGTCGTCGTGGAACTCGGCGCATGCCAACCAGAACTGCGCCGACACCGCGCCGCGCGGCGGGGCCGGCCGCTTCTACTGTTTCGCGAAGTAGGTGGTGACCCTCTTGGCGTTGTCGACGCTGCGAGCCGGCCGCCCGACAGTCAACCAGCGCTACATCACGACGATGGCGTCCTTACGCCGCTCGATTTGGAGTAGTCGAGCCCCGGCACGTTGCGCAAGTCTTCGAGCGACTTGAACGGGCCGTGCTCGTCGCGATATCGGATGACCGCTGCGGCCTCGCGCCGCAGCAGCCCGCCGGCGGCTTCGAGGTCGATTTGGGTCGCGCGGTTCAGGTTCAGCGGCTGTAACGCCTCCCCCGCGAAGTTCGTCGCGAGGTAATCGAGGACGACGGGAAACTCCTCGTCCGACACCCGGGCACCGCGGGCCCGCATGCGTCGCCGATGACCTCTTCGGCATCGACGTCGCGACCGGTCACCAGCTCTGGCATCGTCACTTCGACAGCACGCTGACACAGCCGGGCGGGACCAACGACACGCTGTGCCCCGGTGGGCAAACCGCCGCGCCGACGATGGCCCGGACGGCGACAGGGAAGTACACCGTCTACGCCGTCTCGTGGGACGGACGGCTCCGACAGGTCAATCTCGCGGACGGCGAGGGCGCCGCCCGAGAAGTTCGTGCCGGGCGGAGGCAAGCCATACGCGCTGAATCTCTACGACAACGTCATCTACACGGCGACCGCCCAGGGCTGCGGTGGGCTGACCAATGCCTTCTACTCATTTGACCTGACGAGCCGGCGGGCCAGTGCCTTCATCCCGGCCGGCGGCGGGTTGTGGGGCCGTCGTGGCGCGTCGATCGATCCCGAGGGACGCGTGTTCCTTGGCACTGGTGACGCGCAGTTCGACCCGTTGACCCGGCGTCTGGGCAACGGGATCGTCGCGGTCAAGCTCGATACGAACAAGCAACTGCAGTTGGTCGACTACTTCGGCCCGCCGAACGCGAACTGGCTATGGCGGCGGGACCTCGACGTCAACACCACGCCAGTTGTGTTCGATTACCGCGGCACCAAGTTCCTGGTCGGCACGAGCAAGGAGTGCCGGCTGTGGCTGCTCGATCGCGACGCGCTCGGCGGCGAGGATCATCGCACCGCGCTCGACACCACGCCGCTCATCTGCAATGACGCCCAGGCGTTCGACGCGCGTGGCGTGTGGGGAGCGCTCGGCGCCTGGCAGGACGAGCGCGGCACGCAATGGGTGCTCGTGCCCTTCTGGGGACCGGTCAGCACGGAGTTCAAGGCGCCGATCGAACACGCCCGTCCGACCGGGGGCGGGGTGGCCGCCTTCAAGGTCGAGCAGCGCGACGGGCAGTGGCGACTGACGCCGGCCTGGTTGTCGCGCGACATGGACCTCGCAGAAGAGACCGTCATCGCCAATGGCGTGGTGTTTGGCTCGATGCGACTGCGCTCGGCGGCGCCGACCACGCCACGCCGCTGCTGGCCTCGAACCGGTGGCTCGGCGACGGCGCGCGGGTAAGTGCTGACGCACTCGCCGCGTGGCAGCAGACCAACACGGCCGCTGCCTCGGGGACCGCGGCTTCGCCGCCGACGCCTGCAGCATCGACTCAGGCGACTGCACCGGTGTCGTGGATCCTGCTGCCGATCGCCGGACGGGTCGGGACCGGACTGCCGGCCGCGAACGGGACGATTTCGTCCGGCGCGGTGGTGGCGCTGCAGGTGCAGGAGCGCGGCGGGGCGTGGTCGCTGCAACCCGGCTGGGTATCACACGATCAGGCGAATCCAAGTACACCCATCGTCGTGAACGGCGTCGTGTTCGCGCTGGCGAGCGGCCCGGCGGGAGGCGCTCCCGCCGTGGTCGAGGCCTACGACGGCGCGACCGGCTCGCGCCTGTGGACGAGCGGCACCAGCATTACAAGCCCGGCGTCGCCCGGCAGCTTCTGGACCGGTCTCGGCCAGATATACCTCGGGGCCACCGACGGCACGCTCTACGCGTTCGGCTTCGACGACGAGCGTCGCCACATCCAAGGCGGGTGAAGCCGGCGCCACGCCGGAACCCACACCCGCCGCGCACCGCTTGCTGGTGAGCGCGACCTATCAGGTCCCGTTCCTGGCCGGACGCACCGACCTGCTCGGTTCGATCTTCGGCGGTTGGCAGATCAACGGCATCGTCACGGCGCAGTCCGGTCTGCCGGTCGGGACCACTGCCGGCGCGGTGCTCGTGAGCGACCCCAGCATCGACAACCCCACCATGGCGCGTTGGTTCAACACATGCACCCAGGCGCTCAGCGGGGCGCGCCAGAACTGCGCGAGCGCCGACGAGCCAGTCGCGTGGAGCATACAGGCGCCGTTCACGCTGCGGACCCTGCCGACACGCCTCGACACGGTGCGCACGAGCCGGCCGACGCTGATCGATTTCTCTCTCTTCAAGACGTTCCGGCTGCCCGCGAACCTGCAGCTGCAGGCGCGGCTCGAGGCGTTCAATCTGTTCAACACGCCGTGGTTCGGCGCGCCAAACACCGACGTGAATTCGACCGCCTTCGGGACGGTGGCTCCCAATCAAGCTAACGACCCGCGCAATATCCAGCTCGGGGTGCGCTTGATCTTCTGAGTCTGCTTCGACCGGACGGCGTCCGCGACAGCGTGGGCGCCGTCCTTCCGCTCTCGCCACACCTCACCTCGCAGCGCGCCCGCCATGACGTCTGCGCAACACACGCAGGGCCCGGTCCCCCTTCCGTCTTGGACACGTCATCAGGCGTTCTCGTACACGCACTTGCAATACAGGGAGGGACACATCCGCCGGCTCGGCCGGAGACGAGCGGCGAACGGGTACGATAGACCAAGCAGGATGCCCGAAACGTCACGCATTGCCGTCGTCCTGAATGGTGCTGCCGGAACCGTCGTCGGGCGATCGGAGGTCGCGACTGAGATTCGGGCGCTACTCGGTGCGGCCGGACGCGAGGTCGAGGTCGTGTCGCCCGCATCTGGTGACGACGTGATCCGGACGGCACGCGAGCTTGCCGCGCGGGCGTCGATCGTCGTGGCGGCAGGAGGCGACGGCACAGTCCGCAGCGTCGTGGCCGGCATCCTCGACTCGGCGGCCGCCCTTGGCGTGCTGCCGTTGGGCACGCTCAATCACTTCGCCAAGGACTTGCGCATTCCGGTCCGGCTTCGGGATGCGGCGGCCGTACTGGCCGAGGGGCACGTCCGACGGGTCGACGTCGGACGGGTCAACGGCGAGGTGTTCGTCAACAACTCCTCGATTGGCGTCTACCCGAGCGTGGTGGAGGGACGTGAGGCGCTCCGCCGGCAGGGTCATAACAAGTGGAAGGCGCTGGCGATGGCGAGCCTGCAGGTGCTCAGCCGGCACCCGGAGGTGACGGTCAGGATCGACGTCGGCGGGCATCCGCGGGTGCGTCGTACGCCGTTCCTCTTTGTTGGCAACAATCAGTACGCGGTCGAAGGGATCGGGCTGGGTGGCCGGGAGCGGCTGGATGCCGGACGGCTGTTCGTCTATCTGTCGCCGCACGTGCGCACGCGCGAACTGCCGCTCCTCGCTCTGAAGGCGCTGGCCGGGCGCGCGACCCGATCAGGAGCGTTCGAGATTGTCTCCGCGACCGATCTCCGCATCGAAACCGTCAGCCGCCGAGGAGTCAAGGTGGCCTTCGACGGAGAGATCGCCAGGATCCGTTCGCCCCTGCATTACCAAATCGCTCCTGGCGCGCTACGTGTCGTCGTACCGCGAAGTTGATCCGATGACGACAGTCGCCCATGTCTCCGACATCCACTTCGGCCGGGTCGAGCCACGGCTGATCGCGGCCCTGGTGCGCACGATTACCGCGGTCGCGCCGAACCTGGTCGCGGTGTCGGGAGATCTCACGCAGCGCGCGCGCCGGCGGCAGTTCCGGGACGCGCGCCGGTTCCTCGATCTGTTGCCCTTCCCCGTGCTCGTCGTGCCGGGTAACCACGACGTGCCCTTGTTCAACATCCCGGCCCGGCTCCTGAACCCATATGGCGGGTATCAGCGGCATATCCAGTGGAACCTGGAGCCGATCTTCGAGAGCGAGGACCTGATCGCGGTCGGCCTCAACAGCGCGCGCTCATTCCCGTTCCACGGCGGCGGCCGCCTGAACGAAGTCCAGGTCGCGCGCGCGGCGGCCCGCCTGCGATCCGCGGGCAGCGCGGCGGTGAAGGTCGTAGTGACCCATCATCCGTTCGACCTGCCGGCCACCCACGCCGACGAGCACCTGATCGGCCGGGCTGACATGGCGATGCGTGAACTCGCTGAGGCAGGCGCCGATCTGTTCCTCGCCGGCCACCTGCACGTGAGTCACGTCGGCACCACCGCGACTCGCTACCAGTTGGGCGGCCGGTCGGCGTTGATCGTTCAGGCCGGGACGATGTCCACGCGCCATCGCGGCGAGCTGAACACGATCAACGTGCTGGACCTGACCCGCGATCGCATCGCCGTCCGCCGCTACGCGTGGAACCAGTCAGCCGACGCATTCGAGGTGTCCTGGGAGCGCAGCTTCGATCGCGCGCCGGATGGATGGCAGCAAGCCTGAGAAGCCCGCGCCTGCGCGCACCGGTTCCTCGATCCTGGGAGGCTGATCATGCGCCGGCGGCTACTTGGACTGGTCCTGCGTGTACGTCAGTCCGGCGATGGTGATCGTGCCCGAGCGGGCCACGTTCGTGTTGTTCGGAGCGAACGTGTACTCGACCGTGCCGTTGCCGGTACCGGATGCGCCTGAGGTGATGGTGATCCACGGCACGTTGCTGGTTGCCGTCCATGCGCACCCCGCGCCGGCGGTCACGGTGATCATATGACTCCCGCCGTTGCTGCTCCCCCCGCGAGACGTGGGACCGATCGAGTAGGTGCACGAGGTTCCCGCCTGCTCGATGGTGACGGTGGTCCCTGCCACCGTGACGGTCCCGCTCCGCGGCGCGCCCGCATTGGGTGCCGCAGCGATCGTCGCGGCCCCGTTCCCGTTGCCGCTCGATCCTGATGTCACCGTGATCCAGTCGACCCCGCTGGACGCCGTCCACGTGCATCCGGCTGCGGCGGCCACGGCGACAGTCACGTTTCCCCCGCCAGCACCGACCGGAGTGCTGGTCTTCGTCGGCGACACCGCGAACGAGCATCCGCTGGCCTGATTGACGGTGTAGCTCTGTCCGCCGATCGTGAGCGTGGCGGACCTCGCGACAGACGGGTTGGCCGCCGCGACGATGGTAACGGTGCCACTACCGTTGCCGTTGTTGCCGGATGAGATCGTCAGCCAGGAAGCATTACTGCTCGCCGTCCATGCGCAGCCGGCACCCGCCGAGACGCTGACGTTCGCCGACCCGCCCGCGGCCGGGATGGTCAGCCCCGACGGCCCGAAGCCGAAGTTGCAGTTAGCGGCCTGGGTCACCGTGAAGGTTTGGCCGGCGATCGTCAGCGTGCCGGTTCGCGGCCCCCCGGCAGCCGCGCTGAACTGGACCGTCCCGTTGCCGGTGCCGCTGGCGCCCCCGGTTATCGACAGCCACGGCGCATTGCTGGTCGCGGTCCACGCACAGCCGGCGCCGCCCGCCACAGTGACACTGCCGGTCCCGCCCTGCGCGGGGACGTTCGCCGACGTCGGATCGATCGCGAACGTGCAGTTAGCGGCCTGGGTCACCGTGAACGTTTGGCCGGCGATCGTCAGCGTGCCGGTTCGCGGCCCTCCGGCAGCCGCGCTGAACCGGACCGTCCCGTTGCCGGTCCCGGTGGCGCCCGAGGTGATGGACAGCCACGGCGCATTGCTGCTCGCGCTCCAGGCACAGCCGCCCGCGCTCGTCACGGTAACGCTCCCGGTCCCGCCCTGCGCCGGGACGGTGGCCTCCTTCTGATCGATCGCGAACGAACAGCTGCCTTCCTGGGTCACCGTAAAGGTCTGGCCGCCGATCGTCAGCGTGCCCGTTCGCGGCTCCCCGGCAGCCGCGCTGAACTGGACCGTCCCGTTGCCGGTGCCGCTGGCGCCCGCGGTAATCGACAACCACGGCGCATTGCTGCTCGCGCTCCACGCACAGCCCGCCCCGCTCGTCACGGTTACGCTGCCGGTCCCGCCCTGCGCCGGGACGGTGGTCGACGTCCGATCGATCGTGAACGCGCAGTTGCCGGCCTGATTCACCGTAAAGGTCTGGCCGCCGACGGTCAGTGTGCCGGTTCGCGGCCCCCCGGCAGCGGCGCTGAACTGGACGGTCCCCTTGCCCGTGCCGCTGGCGCCCGAGGTGATCGACAGCCACGGCGCATTGCTGCTCGCGGTCCACGTACAGCCGTCAGCGCTCGTCACGCTGATGCTGCCGGTCCCGCCCTGCGCAGGGACGTTCGCCGATGTCGGATCGATCGCGGACGTGCAGCCGCTAGTCTGCGAAACGGTAACTGCTTGCCCGGCGATGGTCAGCATGGCGGACCGAGGACCGCCGGCAGTGGCGGCCGCGCTGAACTGCACGGTGCCGTTGCCGGTGCCGCTGGCGCCAGCGGAGATGGACAGCCACGACGCGTTGCTGCTGGCGCTCCAGGCGCAGTCGGCGCCGGTGGTGACGCTGATGCTGCCGTTGCCGCCGGTCGCGGCGACGCTGGTGCTCGTCGGCGTGACGGCAAACGCGCAGCCACTGCCTTGGGTGATCGTGATGTCGGTCCCGGCGACGCTAATCGTGCCGGTCCGCGCCGCGCCGGTCAGCGGCGCCACCGTGAAGGCGATCGTCCCGCTGCCGTTGCCAGAGGTGGGGCCGGTCAACGTGATCCACGCGGCGTTGCTCCCGGCGCTCCAGGGACACCCGCCGTCCGCCTCGATCCGCGCCGAGCCGCTGCCGCCTGCGGACGAGAAGGGCTGCGACAGCGGCCCGACCGAGATGCTGCACCCGGCCCCCTGCGAGATCGTCACGGACTGCCCGGCGATCAGTACCGTACCGGTCCGCGATGGCCCCGACGTGGCCTCGACAACCAGCCGGACTGTACCCGGACCAGTGCCCGACGCTCCCTGCGGGACGGTGATCCATGGCACGTTGCTGATCGCGGTCCACGGGCACGCGCTCCCCGTGGTGACCGCGAGAGTGGTCGAGCCACCCGCTGCTCCGGGCGCGTAACTGCCGGGCGACACGCCGAACGTACAGCCTTCGGCCTGCGTGATCGCGAAGCGCAGGCCGGCGACCAGAATGGTCCCCGTACGTGGCGTCCCACTTCCTGGGGCGACATCGAACGCGACCGTTCCATTGCCGCTGCCGCTGGCGCCTGAGCGGATGGTGATCCAGTTCGCATCGGACGCCGCCGTCCACGAGCACGTGGCGCTGGACGCGCGAACGGGGATAGTGCCGGAGCCGCCGGCGTTGGAGAACGTCTCGGACGTGTCGCCCAGCGACATCGTGCAATCCGCCGCCGCCTGAGTGAGATTGGCCCGCTGGTCGTTCAGCTCGATCACGCCACGCCGGGTGGTCGCGTCGCTGTTCGGGCCGACGGAGTACTCGATTGCGCCGTCACCCTGGCCGCTGGCCGGCCCGGTTACGGTGACCCACGACACGCTGGAGCTCGCCGTCCACGCGCACTCACGCGCGGCGCTGACACCGATCCGACCTGTTCCCCCCGAAGCCGGCACGCTCAAGTCGGTCACCGCGAGCGTGACGCCGCATCGTGGCACCGTCGCCGGCGCGGTCGCGGTCGTCGACGAAGAACCGCAGCCGGCGGCGAGGATGGAGAGGATGACAGCAACGACGGAAGCGCGGACGTGCATGGTGATGATGGAAGCGTAGGGTGGCGGAGGTCGCGCCCGGATCGGAGCAAACATCCGGCCAAGACGGCCGGTGGGTCACGCGGGACGGCGCGAACCGTGCGGCGAGCGACGTACCATGCGCTGCCCGGGTTCTGTCCTCCCCGCAGCGCTAATCGTACTCCCGATGATCGCATTCGCGGTCAGCGGCACGCCTCAGGAGAACCCCTGATCGCGGACGCACGTCGCCAGCCAACGGGCGTTGCACACGCGGTATGCCCGACGCAGCCTCGCCCGACCGGCGGTCAGCGGTGATGACCCGCGACCGAACCGTGCGCGGAACGGCGCGACCACTGCCGCTGGATCAGCTCAGCCGCGTGGGCGGCGCCAGCCAGTCCGATGTCATACGAGGGGATCCATTCGTGGCGGCACCTGACGCAGTAGAGCGTCGGAAAGAGGAGCGCGTTCGTCATCCGGATGGCGGACCGATGCAGGCACCTGGTGCAGCGGCAGTGGATCCGCCTTATGTGGGTGATGGCGACGACTGCGAGCCCGGCAATCAAGGCGGCGAAGGTGATCATGGCACCAGCTATTCGTCGACTCGAGCGCGACGTTCGGCCAGTTCGCGAAGGAGCCGGTAGGCGAGCTCGACCGGCTCAAGGTCCGGCGGGTCGACGAGGATTGGTGCGAAGGCTTGTTGGATAACATCCAGAGCGCTGGTCTCCGCTCCGACCGAGCGGGCCTGCGGTGGCGAGGCGCGGAACGTGGATGTCGTGTGCGTCAAGGTGATGCGTGCGCGTCCAGAGCGTAGCTGCACTCACCGAAGCATGGAGGAGTTGACCGGGCGCAGCGAATCGGGAAGATCCCTGATGAGCGAGCCTGATAACTCGGAGTCACGTGTTTTCACAGGCGGGAAGAGCCCTGCCGTTTCGTCACTCTCAGACGTGGGACGAAGCGGTGACCACAGCGGGCTCGGCAGGTGTCGACGGTTTGAACGCGCCTTCAGGCCGGTTGTATGATGCGCGCGTCGTGCATCACGTTGCGCTGATCGCCATGCGCAGCGCTCGACACCCATCGTTCCACCTGGAGCCCGCAACTTGCGGAGGTTCGCATGAGTCTGGTGTACTCGCGGCGTGATTTCGGCCGGTTGGCCCTCGCGGCGATGCCTGCGGCCGCGCTCGCCGGCCGATTCCGTTCCGGCCTGTCGTTTCAGGCGAAACCGGACTCGCTCTGGGGCGGCGTTCCGTTCGGCATCTTCGCCCCGTATCGATTCGGCCCGGAGGCATCGGACCTCGAGGGGGCGCTCAACACGCTCGTGAAGCTTGGCGTCAGCTACACCGAGTTGGGCAACGCCGTCGTCGAGCGCTATGTCGGGGCGCCGCAGGCGGCAGGCGGGCGAGGAGGTGGCGCCGGGCAGGCTCCTGCTGCGGCGAACGCCGGCGCGCCGCTTCAGCCCGCGCCCGGGATGATCCCCTGCGAAGGCGGGGTGCCGTCGTCTGCCGCGGCGGCTCAGGGCGGCGGAGGACGCGGTCAACAGTCGCCCGAACAGCAGGCGGCGGCGCGCATACAGGCCGAGGCGCTCGCGGCGTGGCGTGCATCGGTGCCGATGAGCAAGTTCAGCGATGTCCAGAAGAAGTTTGCTGACGCGGGCGTGCACATCTACGCCTACCGCATCACGCTGACCAAGGACATGAGCGACGCCGACTACGACTACGCGTTCAAGGCGGCCAAGGCACTCGGCGCCTCACAATTGACGATGGAGCATCCGCACGATGTCGCGCTCGCCAAACGGATCGGGCAGGGTGGCGAAAAGCATGGCCTGAACATCGGCTATCACCTGCACACCACCGCGTCGATGACCGCCTGGGACGACGTGATGGCGGCGTCACCGCGGAACGGGCTGCAGCTGGACATCGGCCATTACGTCGCCGGCACCGGCCTGAGCCCGGTGCCGCTGATCGAGAAGCTGCACGCGCGCATCTTCAGCATGCACTTGAAGGATCGCAAGAAGCTCTGTCACGACCGCTCGGAGAACATGCCGTGGGGCGAGGGTGACACGCCGATCCGCGACGTGCTGCAGTGCCTCAAAAAGAACAAGTGGCCGATTCCGGCCGGCGTGGAGTTCGAATACAACGTGCCGGCGGGTTCCACGTGGGAGGCCGAGCTCGCGAAGTGCGTCAAGTACGCGAAGGACGCGCTCACGGGGGGGCCCGACACCGCTCTGTAGCTCCTCTTGACGGAGACGGGTCTCGCCCGTCTCCGTATCCCCCTCGCGCTGATTCCCCTCCATATATCGGATCTCTGGTGACGCTGGCCGCCAGTTACGCAGTCGGCGCTTCGGCGATCCGGGTCAAGGACTTGGTGATCATCCTGAGATCGCCGCGGTGAAGGGACGCGGCCGGGATCCCCGTCCGTACCCATGTTCCGCCTGCTCGTGTATCCTGCGTTCGCCTTTTCAACACTCCAGCACATCTCTGGCGACGCCAAGAGGAGGTTTCGTGAGCACTCTAATCAACAGTCTTCGAGCGCCGTGGCTGGCATGTGCGGCGGCAGCCGCGGTGTCATTCTCGGTGAGTCCATCAGCGAGAACGCCGATTACGACTGAACAGGCGGCGCCTGCCGCGCCACAAGGTGGCGGGCAGCGCGGACAATCGGGCACGCCACCTGCCGCGCCCCAAACTCCCGGTGGTCAGGCAGGACGCGGCGGGGCCGGCGGTCTCTTTCCGCAGACCGAGCCGGATGACACCGAAGGATTCGTCCCGCTATTCGACGGCAAAACCCTGAGTGGGTGGGACGGCGATCCCACGTTCTGGCGGGCTGAGAACGGCGTGATCGTCGGCGAGACGACGCCGGAGAAGGTGGTGAAGGTCAACAACTTTCTGATCTGGCGCGGGGGGACCGTCAAGGATTTCGAGTTGAAGGTTGAGTTCCGCCTCGGCGGCACCAACAGCGGCATTCAGTATCGAAGCGTGGAGCTGCCCGACATCGGCAAGTGGATTCTGAAGGGATATCAGGCCGACATGGACTTCGGCGAGGCGTTCGTGGGCAACGTGCACGACGAGCGCGGCCGATCCCCGGTCGGGGAAGGCCACGTCGTGCTGTCGAGACGCGGGCAGATCACGCGGATCACGGACGGCCCGAAGTACAAGCTCATTGGCACGATCGGCGATCAGACGATGTTGCGCGGCGCCATGAACGTCAACGGCTGGAACACGTACCACATCATCGCGCGCGGGCCGGTCCTGATGCAGCTGCTGAACGGGCAACTGATGGCCGTGGCGATCGACGAGGACAGCAAGAACGCGAAGAGCGAAGGGCTGCTCGGATTCCAGATGCACGTCGGCCCGCCGTTCAAGGTGGAGTACCGCAACATCATGTATCGCAAGCTGTAGCCTGGCGCGAGCCCGCAATGACGCGGGCGTCGACCGCGTGGGAACGCACGCCCGCATCGCGCGGCTGTCCTGGTGCGTCGTCCGTCCACGCACGGTTTGAGGATCGGCGGGGCCTCTGCGATAATGAGCTACTCCCCTTTGGAAAGGCCCATGCAGCACGACCCGCGTCCCGCAGTATCCGGAGGTGTGTTCCGCTCGTTCTGGATGGCGGGCTTCGAATCCGCCTGCCACGTCAACCGGCAAGGTCACCGCCTGGACATGCTGGCCGCGACCCAGCACGACCGGTTCGTGGCTGAAGACTATGGCCGCTTGAGGCAGGTTGGGATCAGCTCGGTTCGCGACACCGCGCGCTGGCATCTCATCGAGCGGCCGGGCGGGGTGTTCGATTTCTCCTCCCTCGAAGACACAGTGTCGGCAGCGCGCCAGCAGGGCGTGCAGGTCGTCTGGGACCTGTGCCACTACGGGTACCCTGACGACCTGGACGTGTTCTCGCCGGCCTTCGTCGATCGGTTTGCCCGCTACTGCAGCGCCGTCGCCCGGTATCTGCGCGAACAGGACGACACCGTCCCCGTCTACACGCCGATCAACGAGCTGTCGTTCTTCGCGTGGGCGGCCGGGGAGGTCGGGTGGTTCCATCCCTTCGGCCGGTCCCGGGGCGCGGAGCTGAAGCGCCAGTTGATCCGGGCGTGCATTGCCGGCATCGAGGCGATATGGGCCGTCGACTCGCGGGCCCGCATCGTCACTGTGGAGCCGCTCATTCACGTCGTCCCGCCCGAGGGGCTTCCCGATGTCAACGGACAAGCGGCGCGGTATCGGGCCAGCCAGTTCGAGGCCTGGGACATGCTCTCCGGCGAGCTCGAACCGGAGCTGGGCGGGGACCCGCGCTACCTGGATGTGATGGGGGTGAACTTCTACCACGACAATCAGTGGGAGCATCCAGGCGGACGCAAGATCGCGTGGCACGTGCATCCCCGCGATCCGCGGTGGCGGCCGTTCCATCAGCTGATGGACGAGGTCTACCAGCGCTACCGGCGCCCGATCTTCGTAGGGGAAACGAGCCACGTCGGCTCCGGGCGGGCCGAATGGCTGCGCGAGATGACCACCGAGATCTGTCTCGCGATTGACGCGGGCGTCCCCCTCGAAGCGGTGTGTTTGTACCCGATCATCGACCGCTTCGATTGGGACGATCCGACGCACTGGCACAACAGCGGCCTATGGGACCTCCATGAGGACGCCGAGGGCAGCTACCGACGGGTGTTGAATGAAGAGTACGCCGCCGAGCTGTGGCACAGTCAGTTGTGCCTGGCCCGAAAGGGATTCGGCGCGCCGCCCGCATTCTCGACCGATGTCGTGGCGGACCCGGACGAGGGCACCCCCCGAATCTCGCCGGTCAGCCTCGAGTAGCCGCCGGACCTCGCCGGCGGGCGGTCGCCGGTATCCGCACGAAGGACGTGGAATGGAGTGTTGAGAACCAGATGCTGGTGATGGTCTCGCCAGCATCCGGTTACCCCCAGTTCTACGCACCTTGGCCGAAGCCAGGTTCCTCCTCCCACGGTGTCTTCTCTCCGTCGTCACGCGGGCGTTCGGCCATTCCGCCGTGCGACGACGCGCCACCGTCGTTCGCCGCAGGCTGATGGCGGATGACCTTGCTGATACTCTTCTCATCGAGGTCGGGAACGAGAGCATTGCCGTTGCCCATGTCCTCGGGCAGGCTCGTCTTCGGCATGTGTAGGGCTCCTGACTAGACGTTGCCGTCCGTGTCGTCCTCGTCCTTCATAAGCTCAGGGTCAAGGTCCGTCTGCCCCAGGTCCGGTCGGTAGCGGTCGTGCTGGAGGTTCTTCTGAGCCTCTCCCGATTGCACACCCTCCTGAGGTGAGGCACTCCCTGGCCCTTCGATCTGAATCTGGTTAACCACGACGTCGTCCATGCGTCTTCCTTTCCAGTGCCGACAAGCTTCTCGATATCGCCGGCGTGCTTCCGACACGCAATCGCGGTGCCTGTGATGCGCCGTCTAACAGGATGAAAAACGCATCCTGAATGGCGGATCTCAGATGGCAGATGGCAAAACCCCAGTGTTTTCACATCTGCCATTTGCCATTTCACGTCAGGCCGTCCTTTTTCAGCGGCCTGCTAAGGCGCAGGGGTGGACGTGCCGAATCTGCGACTCACGCCAGACGAGCTTCTCGCCCTGCATCAGGCGCTCCAGACGTATATCGACTCCGACCACGAGAACGGGGCGGACGAGCGGCTCCAGGTCTGCAGGCGAGTCGCACGACCGGGTGCACAATCTTCTGGTCTGGGCGTGCAGCATCTGGCAGCGGAGGCGGTAGGGAAGAGTTCAGCCCGTGTCTCCCAATTAGCGTTCCCGCGGTTGCGCGTCATCTCTCCAGTAAACGCGGACAGCTTCGATGAATGGAGCAACTGCGCGACGGAGACAGGTCTCACCCACCCGCGAGCACCATGTCTTTGATCCTCATCACGAGGCTTACGCTGAGGCTAGTGGACCACTCGCCGGACGTTGATTTGATCCCCGACGTCGATGACCAGGAGATCCTCCGGCCCCTGCAGCGGCCCGGAATAGTGCGTTCGGGTTTGCGCGATGAGCGCCTCAGAATCGGGTGCATGGGAGTAGACCGCGAGGCGAGGCTTGACGCGCGCGAACTCCTGACCCGCCTGTTCGCCGGTGGTGTGATGGTCGATGATCCGCTCCGTCATCGCGGGATTTGCCGACGCCGCGCGCTGCGCGACGGGATCGACCGCCTCGTGAATCAACACATCGACACCGGTCGCGAACTTCACCAGGTTGTCCGACACCCTGGTGTCGCCGGACAACGCGACCGACCGGCCGTGATAGTCCACCCGGTAGCCGAACGCCGGACTCACTGGTCGGTGATCCACGAGAAACGCCGTGACCTTCACGCCGTCCTCGTCGAGCACGACGCCTTCGCTGATGTCGTGGCTCTGGACCGTGATGCCGGCGGCCGGGATTTTTTCGTCCACGTCCCGACGCATATGAATGTCGAAGACGAACGCCTTCTCGAGTCCGCTCATCATGTCGCGGGTGCCGTCCGGTCCCCAGACCTCGAGCGGCGCCCTGCGTCCCGTCGATCCCACCCACCCGGCCAGCAGCAAATCTGGAATCTGCATCACGTGGTCGGAGTGCAGATGCGTCAGGAACAATCGGCCGACCGCGCCGATGGGAATGCCCGCCTCGACGAGGCGGATGGTTGCCCCTCGGCCGCAGTCGAACAAGAGTCGCTTGCCGCCTGCCTCGACGAGCGTGCTCGCCCCAAACTGTCGCAGGTTCACAAGGGGGCCGCCGCCGGTTCCGAGCAGCGTGATTCGGAGGCCGTCAGGTGGCACTGGCTGCGGCGCCGCCGCACTCGGCAAGGGCGAGGACTGCGCGCTGGCGATTGTCGGCAAGGATTCAGGGCGCATTGTGACAAACGCGATCGCGACAACCAACGTGGCGGCTCGGTACTTGTGCATAATTCAATTCCCTGCCTTGACGCTGAGACTTTCCCTCGTGCGGAGGTCGTGGACAGTTTACGCCCCGAACGAACGACGACCCGGTTCGATTCCAAGGCTGCTGGATCGAGGGCCGTCGTGGTCACGGGAGCGTCTGGCAGGAGGTAGATACGAGCGGGGACGGCGACGGGATTGCGGCCTGGGGCGCAAGACGATGGTTTTCGCCTGGACCTCAGGCATGGCGCGTGGATCCGGGAGATTTGCTGCCGCTGATGCCCCCCGGCGTGATCGTCTGAGGTCCCCATTGGCGCCTTCAGCTGAATGAGACCCACCGAGGGTGCGACGGTTCGCTCGCTCTACACGATCACCCGACGACCGTCCTGACCATCCTGACCATCCGGTGGATGTGACGGGCGCCTGGGCGGTCACGATCACGCCGTCGTCGGGCGGGACGGTGACCGGCTTGGCGATCTTGAGTCAGGACGGTAGCAAAATCACGGGCATGATCGGGCCGGCTGAGACCGACATGATGCCGACTGAGGGAACCGTGGAGGGCAACAAGGTGACCCTGGTGACGCGTCCTCGCACCGGACGCACGGCGGCGTTTGCGAAATCCGAGCTGACGGCCACGGTCGATAGAATGACGGGCACGATTGACACGGACAAGGGATCGATTGAGTTCATCCGGAAGCAGCGGCCAAAGCCGAGTCAGCCACCAAAATAGTCAATCAGTCCGCCCATTTGGGGCGGGCCCTGAGCACGTGACGGGTAACCCGCGATTCATTTGCCACAGGGCGGCGCTTTCGATTCCGACCACCACGTCTGACCCAATAAGTTCACCGGGCAGAACGACGAATCCTCGGTTGGCGGGTACCGCGCCGGCTCTGGCCGTGTCGGCGTTGTTCGTGGCCCGTCTCTGCCCGCAGGACCGTGAGGCGCAACACCAGCAGGGGACGGGGTGGGGCATAGTGCGGACCGGAACCACGGACGATCGCCGGCAGAACGCCCCACGAGGGCCCTGCCACAAATGCGGCGCATCTCTAATGCGCTGGCCCGCAACAACAGGTACTGTGAGCCGTCAAGCACAAACCAGGCGCGCCCACGTTAAAACGTAGGCGCGACGGAATCGCGCAACAAGCACTGACGTGCGTGACGTGGGTCATGATGCCACCTCACGCACGTCACGTTCCCTCAGCTCACCGGCACCGCCACAAACCCGTGCACCACTCCACCCGCGAGGTACTGCCCCACGATCACGCCGCTTGGATTGATCCCGAACGCGGTTGTTGCGGTAGAACCAGGGGGGTCGACCTTCACAGCCGCCGAGCCATCGGGCAGTTGCAGGAATCCATGTCGGCCGGTGCTGTCAATGTAGGTGCCGACAAACACCTGACTGGGATTGATGTCCCAAATGGCCGTCAAGGTGCTACTCCCCGGGATCGCGTCGTACGAGTGAAACACCCCGTCGTTCACCACGAAGCCGTGACGGCGAGTCGGCGTGTCATTCCACAGGCCCACGATCATGTGTCCGTCTGGCGTGCCGGCGTTGTTCATGGACATTGATACATCCAGCGAAGGATCGGCCAGTTCGCCCCCGTCGGCCATCAACGTCACGCCACCAGCGCGGCTCCACACGGCGCCGTGCATCGACATGCCGAGATCGAAATCGTGCAAGCAGCCATAGATGTCGCCGTCCGGTGAAATGTGAGTCGGAATGGCTCCGGGATGGCCTGGAAACAACACGATCTCGAATCGGCCCCGACGATACAGAAAGCCCTTGATGCATGCTGGCGAGCCGGTGCCCGGGCAGTACGCCGGGGCCTGCGGTGGAGCGGACGTGTTGACCGAAGCGACGAAGCTCCCGACGATGTCCCCCGCCGGATTGATGCCGGTCGCATTCGTCGAAAGTGGTCCGCTCGCGCCTACCAGTTCGCCGGGCACGTCGATTGTCGTGAAGCGACCTCGACTGAGCAGGAACCCATGCTGCACGCCGACGCCGTCAGTGAAAGCGCCAACAATCTCCCCAGCGGGATTGACGCCCTCGGCGATCGTCTGCCTCGCAACCCCATTCGGACAACTTGTCGGCGCCGCCGAACTGCAGGGCACATCAATCGACGAATAGGTGAACTGCTGCGCGTAGCTCCCGCTCGCGTGCAGTACGACCCCAACGACGAGTGCAACGACGAATCGAGTTTTCATTCGTCACCTCTTCTGTTGCCGCGTTGTTTTTTTACGCCGAGCTCGGCTGTAAGCCTAGCGCGACTGCGCGGCTACCGAAAAGGAGAATCTTCCGTCTTAATCAGGAACCCGCTCGAGCGCCGGCGACCAGGTCGACGCCCCCGAGCCGTAGGGCGGCTTCGCCCGGTCCAAGGTGCGGCGCAGCGTCATGTTGTCGCCGAACTCGGCTGGCCGATCAGCGCGTGACGGCAAAGTCCCGCGGCCCGCATTGGGCGCAACACAGCATCAACCGCAGTTGCCGTTTCGGGGCGAACACCAACATGTCGGGAATCTTGGCGCGGCCTCGCGGGCGCGCCGTAAGCCAAGCCTCCGGCAGATACGAGGTCGTGCCCAGGATCCACGCGCGTCGCCGCTGCGCCTGGCCAGTCACAGCTTGCGTCTATGTGAGCTAGCCACGGGTTCTCCTACGGCCATCTATCGCGGATCACCCCATCCGCAAATACTGAATTGTCGTCGCGCCACAATCTTCGGACAGAGTCAGCTGACATCGCCGCTCAGGCGGCTGAGGCTCGAAATGCCGACCATCGACAGTTGAAGCCGGCGATGCTGGTCGTGGAGGCCAGGGGCGCGGACTCTGTGTGGTCGACGAGTAGCAGGTGCTCTTACGTACGGCCGGACGCGGTTCACGATCCGCCGGCGACATGGGACTGACGAATGTCCTGCCTCCGAATAGCGCCTTCGGCTACGACGGGACAGCGCGGTTACGCTCGAAGCCCGCGATACAGCAGCCAGACGGCCGACGCGTCGATGAGCGCCACGACTCCGTCGATCCCTACGGCTTTGGGGCCTTCGGAGATGGGGCAAAACCCGAGGACGTTTCCGGCGAGGGGATTGGCGAACGTCACGAGCAGGAGCACAATCAACCCAGCGAGGATCGTCGCGACTCGTGCCATGACCCGAGATACTACCGCCGGCGTTGGGCTCATTCAACGCCGACCATAGCGGCTGGACCGCCGCGAGCATTGGCAGCGCGTCTACACGACCCACCCCGAGCAGCCCGTCAGCTGGTTCGAGCGGGTTCCGGCCTTCTCGCTGAACCTCATGGAGCACGCCGGGCTGACGCCCGACACCTGCGTGTTGGACGTCGGCGCTCGCCACCCCTGCGTCCCTCGCCATTTCGATTGCGCGGCTGTTACTCAGTGCCCGTCAGAGGCCATTCACGGGGCGTGTGCGGCCGCCGTGATCTCGTCGTGCGGGCTGCTGCTGGTCACGGGCGTGCGGCTCCTGCCGCAGGCCGCAACATCGCCGCTCTACACGCCCGTGGTCGTGGCCGGCGCAGGCCTCGTGGCCACAACGACGATCAAGGCGGTATGCGTGACCGCGGTCGCCGCCGCCAGCCGCGTGCTGGCGGCTGGCTAACCTGCTTTTCCAATCATGAGTCAGTTCGACGGCTAAGATTTCGCTACCTCTGACGGCGGGTCGGCGGAGTCCTTCGACGTCTGGGCTGGACCAGGCAAGCGGCCAATCAGGCGATGCGTATCTGCGATGGTGGCACGAGCGGCATCAATCTGGCGCGTCACTGGGGCCCTGGCCGCGTGAACCTGCTGTAGCAGACGTGTCGACGCCCGCACCGCGCGCTCGGCAGACTCGTCCATGACGTTGAATCTCGCCCATCCAGTGCAGCATCTTAAGGCCTGAAGTTGAGTAGGGCCTACGGGAAGCGGAGCGCGGGAAAATCCTGAGAACCGAACCCGCTCATCCCGATTCCCATGTGTGCCGACGTTCGATAGGTTCCGGTGGTGGAGATCGTCTGCCCGGTCTGCGCCACGCTCGATCCGCCCTGTGTTGAGATTACGGAGCTGATCCTGGTGTGCCGCTGCGACGAGTGCGGCACGACTTTCACGATTCAGCTAAATGACCGCGGAGAGAGTCCCGTACGCAGGCACCTGCCGCGATCACGCGGTGGCTCCGACTCATCTCCGTCGAGCTGACATCATCCGAGCAGGCAGACGATCTCCTTGACGCTCATACGTCTGCGCCACGCGAGCCTCCGTCGCAGGCGTGACGCGCAGGTCTGGTGGACGCGCTTGAAGTTAATACATGAAGTAAACGCGATGGCCGCGGGCGGTCGCCGCCACCGCGGCGTGCTGCCGGCTGCCTGGTGGCTTGGTGGCGGCCGCAGTTTCAACAGGATCCGACGACCGGCGGAACCGGCGAACGTGGGCCGCACCGACGGCGCAATCCGAGACGGGCCCGCATGTGCGGATTCGTGTGTGCCTTGCGCTCGGCGAGTGTCGGTGTCCTGCGAACGCCGTTGAAGATCAGCCCGATGGCTCGTTCGACCTGGCGTAGTAGGCCTTGAATTGCTCTGCCGAAATGGGTCGGGAAAAGTGATACCCCTGCGCCATCGTCACGCCGGCGGATCGCAAGGCCGTGGCCTGCGCCTCGGTTTCAACTCCTTCGGCGATGATCGAGACCGGCGTTGATTGGAGCAACGCCGAGAGGCCGCTGAGCCAGGCCGGGCACGGGCAATCGGGCGTGATCTGAGCAGCGAGCGACGCGTCCGTCTTGATCAGGTCCACGGTGGCGCGTGACAGGATCACGAGGTTGGTTGCACTGAGGGTGACGTCGTCGAGCGCAACGCGGACGCCGGACCGGGAGGCTGTTTCGAGCACGGCGAGGCCCATGTTGTCAGGGACGCCGCGCTCGGTGACCTCGAGGATGATCTGATTCCTGATTTCGGATACGCCCGGCTTCGTGGCTAAGTATTGCAGCCCGCCCCGGCCCAGGATTTCGGGGGGGACATTGACCCCGATGCTCGCGTGCTGGTGAACGCGCAGCCAGTCGCCCAACTCGCTCGCCACGGTTTCAAACACCCAGTACGTGAGCATTCCCGACAGGTAGGTGCCCTCGATGAGAGGAATGAACGTGTCGGGCTGGACGACTCCGGATGGCCGTCGCCATCGCGCCAACGCCTCCGCCCCCAGACACCGGCCGTCGACAAGGGAGACAGTGGGCAGGTATTCCAGGAAGAATTGCCCATTTACCAGACCGTCCTGTACTGCCGCATCAGTAATCATCGGCTTCGACGTCGAGACGCGCGAAGGAGATCAGCCGCCCGTTGCCGTTCCGGCTGTGCTGCGGCGACGGTCGTGCTCCAGGACGACCGTCACCGAAATCGTGACACCTGAAGCGACGGGCTCGGACGGTCACGTCCCACATTGATAGAACACTGTACGGCAGGTCGACGCCGCTGTACGCGTTATCAGCGGCCCGACCGACCGCGACCGCTTGGGTCCTCTATTGCACCTCCGCGATCGACGCACGGACGCCAGACGGGACGGAGCGCCGACATCGGCGCGGAGCTGTCTTCGCCATCGAGGTCGCGAGACCATCACGGCTGCGCGGATGCATGATCGAGGACAACAACAGGATCCTGCCAGGGGTCACAGTGACGCACCCGACCTGGCTGCCGCCTGGGCGAGGCGTTTCAGTTTGACTGGAGCGAGGAAGGGTTAGTCATCGGCGGCGTCTGGCGGAAGGTGCAGCTCGCCCATATGAAGCTGTGCGCGTCGCCGGCCGTCGGGCTGGTGGCGTACCCCGGTCAAGGCCACGAGAATGCTGTTTGACGCCCAACACCCGAGCGCGAACCGCGTCGCGGTGGACAAGCTGACGCGGTTCCGGTCCGCATCCCGGATCCATCCGAGCTGAAAGAGCAGGTGTCGCCAGCGGCGGTAACTGATTGAATTGAACGTGGAGCCGACGGTCAGACTTGAACTGACGACCTGCTGATTACGAATCAGCTGCTCTACCAACTGAGCTACGTCGGCGGACGGGGAAGGTGCGCCCACCTGAGGTAGGCGCACCGGCTATTCTAGCATCCGTGGTCCACACTCACAACTTCCGCATCACCACCCGCGGGCAGGGCGACGCCCACGACATCACCCGGCGCGTCGCCGGGGGCGTCGAGGCCTCCGGCCTCGTCGCCGGTATCGTCACCATCTTCGTCGTCGGCTCCACTGCCGCCGTGACGACGATCGAATTCGAGTCCGGCGCGATCCACGACTTCAACGCCCTCCTCGACGAGCTCGCGCCGCGCGACGCCGACTACCGGCATCACCTCCGCTGGCACGACGACAACGGCTCGAGCCACGTCCGGGCTGCGCTCCTTGGCCCGTCCCTCACCGTCCCCTTCGTCTCGGGCGCCCTGGTCCTCGGCACCTGGCAGCAAATCATGCTCCTCGAGCTCGACACCCGCGGCCGCGAGCGCGAGATCGTCGTGCAAGCGATGGGGGAGTAGGCGCCGCACGCGAAGCGCAGGACGCGAAGCGCAGAACGCGAAGTGCAGAACGCTGAGCCGCGCGCCGAGAGCCCACTGGCGAGCCGGCCGTGGCGACGCTCCGGAGTCTAACGTTCTGAAGCCTGAAGCCTGAAGCCTGAAGCCTGAAGCCTGAAGCCTGAAGCCTGAAGCCTGAAGGCCCGAAGCCTCAAGCCTCGATCCCACCAGCTCCAAGCGCCGAACGCCGAACGCCCAGCGCCAACCGCCGGTCGTTACCTCCGCTTCGTGGCGCGGATCTGGATCGCAACCCCATCGTCCGGGCGGCCGTCGAACACCTGAATCACCACCCGACCGTCGGCCTGCGCACTGACCGTCGCCGGCACCGAGATCGTCGTCGCCTCGTAGCCCGCCGGCAGCAGGATCGTGCTGCGCGGCGTCCGCAGCACCTGTTCCCAAGCCAGTTGACCGTCGAGGACGGTGTAGGCGGGCTCGGTCAAGGTGCCGGTGACCCGCAGTCGCGCGCTCTGCGATGGCTTCGTGATGGGCGTCGCCAACGTTGCGAACGTGGCGTCCCGCTCGGCTGTCGTCTTCAACCCGTCACCGCTATCCACGTCGGTCACGGTGGTGCCCGTGAGCGTGACGTGATCCAGGAACGCGACCCTGGACCGCGCACCCATCCCACTCTCCATGTACTCGTGCGTGACCGCAACCTTGTGGGTCTCGGGCGCATCCAGGTCGTACAGCGTCTTGCTGAAATCGAAGTTGCGGTCAGCAACCGCGAGCGTCGAGCGGACCGGCGCCCCGCGCTTGCGCGCCCGGATCGTCACGTCGGCGGCGTATCCGTTCTCGTGCTCGAACGAGAGTTTCAGGCGGCCGTCTGGCAGCGCCAGCACCTGCGCGGCGACGTTCGACGAGACCAGGTTGTAGTCCTTGGGCAGAACGATCGCGTTGCGCGCGATCCCGAGCGAGCGCGCAAAGACGATGTCGTCGCCCTGCGCGTAGTAGCTCTTCTCGTCCGTGTAGGTCTTGAGGATCTTGACCCGCCCCTCGCTGCCGTCCTTGACCGGACGCGTCAGGTGCGCGCGGATGTAGTGCTCCTGCGGATCGAAGCGCCCGGGCGTGCCGTCGGCAGTCAACTCGGCGCCGGTCAGGTATTCGAACTTCAACGGCTCGCCGCTGGCGGGATCGAAGACCGAGATGTCCGAGCCCGCGCTGCCGGATCGTGTCTGGTTCAGTACCACGGTCGCGCCCGGACGACGCTCGGTCAGGAAGTACACGATCGCGAACGCGTGCGTGGATGGCTCGAGCAGGTCGTATTCGGTGTGGTTGTCGTGCGAGTAGAAGGGCTGACCCTGCGCGGCAGCCCGGCCTGCAAGGGCCCCGCACAGCAGCAGGATGGACGTGAGACGGAGACACATCAAGCGCACCACGCCTCCAGCACGAGTGACGACACAACTGCCACGCGCGCCGCGTCAGGACGACCGCCGCGCTGCGTCAGCTTAGCTCGATCACTGGCGGGCCGGGGTTTGCGACGAAGGCCAGCGCCCGGGCTCCGGCATCCGGGTGCTCACGGCGATAGGCGGCCAGCCAGCGGCCAGCAAAGCCGGCAGCATCGCGGTCGACCATCGCCCACGCGCTGCCGCCGAAGCCGGCCCCGAAACTGCGGGCCGCGAACGCCCCGACGTCTCGCGCCACACGCACCAGCGCGGATGTCTCCGCGACCTGATTCCGCAGCCTTTGCTCGGCGGCGCTCTGTGACTCGGCTGACAGACGCCCGAGGGCATCGCGATCGCCGTTGCGAATCGCCAGCATCGCGTCGCCGACCCGGCGATCTTCGCCGGCGAAGTGCGCGAGCCGGCCGGCCAGCGTCTCGGTCGTCCACCCGTCGACGACGGTCTCGCGGATACGGCGGTGCAGCTCCTCCAGCGCGCCCGGAGCGCTGGCGATGGCATCAGCCAGTGACGTGCGGGCCGGATGCGACGTGTTCCACAGGGCCAGCAGCACACGCGCACCTTCGGACAGCTGGTTGTAGGCGTCGCGCTCGGTCCCGGTCTTGTGCGATCCGATGCCGCTGGTCGCGACCACGACCGACCAGCCCTCCGGCATCGGCACGGTCGCGAGATGCCGCAGGGGAACGAACGCGAACCCGGTGCACGCCCGCGCGGTGCCCGCGACCATCGCGGCGTGATCCTCGCTGCCCCCGTGCGTGCCGACGCCGCCGTCGCCGGCGAGCGTGCCGAACGTGTGCCCGTTCTCGATGCACGCCAGATAGCCTGCTTCGTCCACGGTCGTGCGGATGTTGCGGCGCCATTCGTCGCGATCGCGCAGATGCGCGGCGTGAATCAAGGCGGTCGCCGTCCCGACGACCAGCGCACTGGAGCTGCTCATGCCGGCGGCCCTGGGCAGATCGCTCGCGAACACAATGTCTGACCCGAATTCCGCGCCCGGGAAGTTGCGGGCCAGCCGCGCCGCGGTGACCTCGACGTAGTGACGCCAGCCGCGGAATCGGTCCGGCCGCGCGGCGGGCTCGATGACCACGCTGTTGTCCCCGCCCGTTTGGCCGGCGTCGACGACCGTGATCACGCCATCGTGGCGAGAGGACGAGACGAAGACGAAGCCGCGTGGGACCGCCGCGACGAGCGTGCGGCCGCCGGCGTAATCGGTATGGGTGCCGAAGACTTCCAGCCGCCCTGGCACCCACCAGGCGGTGGGGGCTCTCGCCCGGTTGTGGGCGGACCACTGTGCGATCACACGTTCGAACAGGACCGTCTTTCCCGCCCGCTCCCCGTCGTCGAGGCCGGCGGCGACGAGCCGGGTGGCGAATGTCCCGGCCTCGTTCATGGTTCCAGGTGCAGTTGCTGTTGCTGCACCTGCCGCACCACCTCCGGCGTATCTCCCCGCCTGGACAAATCCAGCACCGGGCCGCGCGCCGGTACGGCTCGGAACGGTACCCCTCGCGTGACCGCGAGCATGACTGCGAGCGGCAGCTCCAGCTCTCCGCGCGGCGAGGGGGCGACGTCGCGGCAGGCGGGAAAGATGCGCGCGTCAAACCGCCAGCAATTCATGCTGAGCCACATCGGCGAACCGGGCGGCGGGATCTCGGCGGCCGACGGCTTTTCGACGATGCGGGTCATGTAGCCGGCGGCGTTGACCTCGACGAGCGCGAACGATTTGACGCGGTCGTGGGGGATGTTGCTCGAGGCGAGCATCTCGTCGCGGTCGAAGACCGGAAGGCCGGGCTCGTCGAGATCCACCAGCGCGCGCAGCGCCTCGGTCGGGTAGAGGTTGTCGGAGTTCAGGGTCAGGAACGGCTGGTCTCCGGCCCACGCTTCCGCGGCAAGAAGCGCATCGGCAGTGCCGCGCGGCTCGGCCTGGATCAGGAAGTCGATGGCCACCCGCACGCGGGCGGACGCGTAGTAAGTGTGCAGGGGATTTTCACCCGGCGCGATGACCAGGCCGACGGTCCGGATGCCGGCGTCCGCCAGCGATGCCAGGACGTAGTCGAGGAACGGCCGGCCGGCGATCGGAATGAGCGCCTTGAGCCCGGCACTCGCCGCCTTCTCCTGTTCCGGCGTCAGATGGACGCTTGGATCCTCCGCCCGCATCCGGCTCCCAAGCCCCCGCGCCAACACCAGTGCTCGATCGGTCCGACCCATGCCCGCCCCCCGCGTTCCCCCGGTCTCACATGCGCACGATGTCGAGCGGCGGGTTCGTCTTCCACTTGCCCTTGGTGAAGTCCGGCATGTCGAGCGACGCGCTCCGCTTGGCGTTCGAGCTCGTGCTCAACTCGACGACCGCGCTCAGCGACGCCGCATCGTAGACGTTCATGTCCGTCGGCGTCCCCTCACGCAGGCACTTGATCAGCCGGTAGTCCTCGATGAAGTCCATCCCGCCGTGACCGGCCCCCTGTGCGCGTTCGGCGATCTCCTTCCACAGCGGATGCTCGAATTCGGCGAGCAATTCTTCCGCCGTCTGCCATTGATCGAGCTTGCCGCGTCCTTCGATATACGCACGGTGCGGGTAACCCTGGAAAAGTCCCTTCGTGCCCTGGACCAGGTGGATGCGGCTGTAGGGCCGCGGCAGGTTGGTCGAATGCTGCACGATGATGGTCCGTCCCTGGACGGTCTTGATCAGGCTGACGTTCACGTCGCCCAGCACGTACTTCTCACGACGCTTCGGCGAATCCGGCGGCTCGTGCTCGGCCGCCCACGCCTGGAGACCCCGCGAGGGCCCACTCATCGAGACGATGTAGTCGAAGCGATCGCCGCGATTGATATCGAGGCAGTTGGCGACGGGCCCGAGCCCATGCGTCGGATAGAGATTTCCGTTGACCTTGGTGGCCCAGGCTCGCCGCCACAGCCCCTCGCCCTTGTCGGCGAACTTCACCGAGCGCAGGTCGTGCAGGTATCCACCTTCCGCATGCAGGAGCTCGCCGAACACGCCCTTGCGGACCATGTTGAAGGCCATCATCTCCATGCGGTCGTAGTTGCAGTTCTCCATCAGCACGCAGTGCTTCTGGAGCTTCTCGGCCGCCTCGACGATGGCCCAGCAGTCGTCGAGCGTCATGGCCGCGGGCACTTCGGTCGCGGTGTGCTTCCCGTTCTTCATCGCGGCCAGCATGATCGGCACGTGGAATTCCCACGGCGTCGCGTTGTAGACGAGATCGAGCGACTCGGTCTCGCACAGCCGCTCGAAGTCGCGCGGGCCGCGGTTGTAGACGGCAGGGGCCGGGTGCCCCGCTGCGGTGATCTGCTGGGTGGCCCAGTCGGTCCGTTCGGGACGGATGTCGCAGACCGCGGTGATCCGGCAGCCGGGGATCTTCAGCAGGTTGTTGACGTGGCCGCCGCCCTGCCCGCCGATCCCGACGTATCCGATCCGCACCATGTCGATGGGTGGCGCGCTGAATGGCTTCGTCGCCGCGGGCTGTGCCGCTTGCCGGGGGATTGGCGCGGCGCCCGCGACAACCGCGGCGCCGCCGAGCTTCAGGAAATCACGTCGCTTCAGGTCGTCCATGGCCCCTCCCGGGCGGCACTATGTTACTCGGTGCGTGACGCATCCCGGGATCGGGGATCCGGGACCCGGCGATCAACTGCTGGATAGCCGCTACGCATGTCGAATCTGGACGACAAGGTCCGCCCTGGGCTCTCTGCCGCTCGACACGAGCGCGGCTGTCGAAAGCCATCTCGCCGGTAACGCCGGGTCCCGGGTCCCGGGTCCCGGCTCCAGACTCACTCCTCGATGCTCCTCAGCAACGCCTCCGCGTAGACGAAATCCAGCATCTCCCGCCCTTCGGTGAACCACTCGAGGATCGGGCGCAACAGTGCCGCGGCCTCCGCGGCGCGGCCGTGGTTGACGAGGAAGTCGGCGTAGGCGCGCGCCGAGCGCAGCTCCAGCCATCGGGCGCCCTGCGCGCGGGCGGTCGACAGGGCAGTGCTGAACGAGGTCTCGGCGTCAGTCTCGCGTCCGGGCTCCCTTGTGTATAACGCGCCCTGCAGGCGATGGCGTTCTGCCTCGAACGCAGGTTGGCCGCTGCTGGCGGCGACCGCCGCCGCCTCGTCGAGCACGCGATTCGCGTCGCTCTCGCGGCCGACGCGGATCAGCGCGCCGGCATAGAGCGTGAGGTAATAGGGACGCAGCAGGGCGGAACGCGTGATGGTGTGCGTGGCCAGCCCCTCCTCCATCTCCCGGACGCCGACTTCGGTCTCGCCGAGCTCGACCATCGCCCGGCCGCGCAGTGGCGCGGACCACTGGAGCTCCTGCGCGATCCCGTAGCGGCGGCACAGCACGGCGAGTTGCTCGCACGTTTCGAGCGCCTGGCGCGGCGTCCTGAGGGCGATCCGTGCCATGAGATCGAAGAGCAGCGCGAAGGCGTGCGGCTGCGGATGATCCAGAGCCCGGGCGAGCTGGAGCGCCTCGCTCAGCATCGCCAACCCCTGTTCCGGATAGCCCCGCAGCATGAACGTGCGGGAGAGCTCACAGCGGCAGAAAATCCCCGGTTCGATGCCGGTCTGCCACACCCGCGCGCCGTGAAAGACCGGATCGTGCAGGGCCAGGCCGCGCATCAGGTGGGCGTGCGCGTCTTCCAGGTGTCCCAGATGGAACAGCGCCGCCCCGGTCGACCACTCACCGATCATCTGCAGGTGCGGATCGCCGAGCCGCTCGAACAGCGCGAGCATCTCCACGCCAATCTCGTGAGCGATCGGCAGCTCGCCCGAGACGACATGATGGGCCGAGAGGCCGATCAACGCGGGGATCACGCGGGTCGGATCGTCGACCTGACGTGCGACGGCGCGCGCCCGCGAGTACGCGGCGCCAGCTTCGGCGACGGCATACCCCTGGCTGGTCTTGATCGCCAGCCCCAGCGTCATCTGCAGATCGAGCTCCGCGGCGGCCCGCGCCGGGCTCTCGGGCTCGGTCGCCAGGAGGGCCAGGCCGCGCCGGGCCAGCCGCACCGTTTCGTCGTGGGCGTAGAGACGCGCCGCGGCCTGGGCTGCCTGATTCCAGGTACTCGGCGGCGCGTATGTGATCGCGGGCCGTCTCGAACAGGATCGCGATCGACGCCGCTCCCTCACCGGGCTGGCCGGCGCTGCGCGCCACCAGCGTCTCGGCGATGGCGCGGCTGAGCGCCGCCCGCCTCGTTACCCGGACGGCCTCGTGGAACGCGTGATGGTAGACGTGGTGGGCGAAGCGATACCGCAGGGTCAGCGATCGGTCGGCGCTCTCGGCCTCCGTGACGAACCGCACCAGCGCGTGCTCGCGTTCGAGGCGCTCGAGCCGATCCTCGACCTGATCGTCGGGGATTGCCAGCACCGCGGCCAGGGTCGCGGAATCGAAGTCGAGACCCTGTACGGCGCCGGCCGAGAGCAGACGCCGGTCGGTGTCGTCGAGCGCGTCGATCTTCCGCTGGATCAGGCTGCGGACCGACTCCGGCAGCTCGCGCGCCAGCGTCGTCAACTCCTCGGTGACCTGCCAGCGGCCCTCTTGCTGACGCAATACCTGACGACGGCGCAAGTCCCGCAGGAGGTCGGCCATGAACAGCGGGCTGCCTTCGGTGCGTTGGTGGATCAGCGCGGCGAAGCCAGGCGGAAACGCGTGCTCCGGAAACTGCAGCGCGAGGTAGCGCTCGATCGCCGCTTCGTCCAAGAGGCCCGGGACGATCTCGCGACACAAACCGCGGCCGAGGAGATCGAGCTTCAGGGAGAGGAACGGATGGCGGGTCTGGGCGAGCTCGGACGATCGCGCGGTGACGATCGTCAGGACGCGCGCGGACTCGAGCCGCCGTGCCAGGTAGCCGAGGAGGTCGGTGGTCGAGGGGTCGGCCCAGTGGACGTCATCGATCCAGAGCACGACCGGCTGCACCCGGCTGACTTCTTCGAGGAGGGACGCGATCTCGCGTTTGAGGCGTTCCTGGGAGCCGCCGACGGTGTCGGCCGCGAGCCGGGCGGCCGAGGAGTCGTCGCTGGCCGGCGGCATGACCTGCGCGTACCAGCTGGGAGCGATCACCCGGAGCAGCCGCGACAGGCTGCCGTGCTGCTCGCTGCGCTGCAGGCTGTCGAGTACTTCGAGGACCGGCAGGTACGCTTCGCTTCCGGCGAGCCGCTCCGAGCAGCGGCCGCGCCCGACGCGAACCGGTTCCCGGGTCTCATCGAGCGCGCGCAGGAACGCGTCGACCAGCGTCGTCTTGCCCGCGCCGGCTTCACCGGCCACGAACACTAACCGGCTGCGGCCGCCGCGTACCAGCGTGAACTCCTCCATCAGCGCGGCGAGCTCCCGGTCGCGGCCGACGATCGTGCGGGCCGTCGCGGCACCGGCGAGCGGGCCGGGTACCTCGTTGAGTGCGGCGGCGATCGAGGAGTCGTGGACGAGCGTCAACCGGTACATGACGTCGGTCGCGCCCGGGCGCAGACGCGGATCCTTCTGGAGCGCCTCGAGGATCAGCTGATCGACCGGCCGCGGCAGCTCCGGGTTCAGGAGCGACGGCGGCTCCGGCGTCTCCCACATCAGCGCGTGCAGGGTGCCGAGCGCCGAGGCGGCGGTGAACGGATGCCGTCCCGTGACCAGCTCGTACAGCAGCACACCCAGTGCGAAGATGTCCGCCTCGGCCTGGACCTTGTCGCCACGCGCCTGCTCGGGCGCCATGTAGCCGATCGTGCCGAGGATCAGTCCGGCCTCGGTGGCGGCGGTGGTGGGGCCGGCCGCAATCGCGCCCGGCTGCAGGCGGGCGAGTCCGAAATCGAGCAGCTTGACGTAGCCGTCCGGCCGCACCATGACGTTCTCGGGCTTGATGTCCCGATGAACGATTTGCGCCGCGTGCGCCACCGCCAGCGCCTCGGCAATCTGCCGCCCGATGCCGATCGCCCGGGCCACGGGCATGCCGCCCTCGGCGAGCAGCCGGAGCGTCTGTCCCTCGACCAGCTCCATGGCCACGTAGCGGTCGCCATCGGCCACACCCGTCTCGTAGATGGTGACGATGTTCGGATGGTTGAGGGCGGACGCGAGCGTCGCCTCGCGCAGCAGCCGATCGAGCGCCGCATCGTCGTGCACCAGCGTGCGGCGAATCAGCTTGAGCGCGACGATCCGGGCCAGCCGGCTGTCCTGGGCCCGATACACTTCGCCCATCCCGCCGGCTCCGAGCTGCGACAGGATCGCGTACGGCCCGATGCGGGTGCCGGGTGTCAGGCTCACTCGGAGGGCGGGGCGTCAGCCGCGAGATCGATCCGGGCAATCAGCGGGTAATGATCCGAGCCGAAGCGCGACGGGCCCCGCTCGGCGTGCCCGCGCCAGCCGGCCGGCAGCCTGAAGAAGACGTGATCGAGGCGCAGGAGCCCTCGGAAAGTTGGCCGTTGATCGTTGGGCAGCCCGGCATGGAAGGCGCGAGCGGCCTCCTTGTAAGCGCGATCGTCGAAGCCCCACCAGGTGTTCAGGTCACCACCCAGCACCGTCGGCGTCGTGTCCGCCAGATACGACACCAGGGCGCGCGCCTGGCGGCGCCGGGCATAGCCGCTGCCGACCAGCCACAGCCGGCGCGGGCCGGCAACGTTGTCCAGATGCGCCGACACCACCCGCAGCGACCACGGCTGGCCGTCGGCGCCGAGTCCTGACACACGCGCGGCAACCGCGACCCGGCGCTGGCGCTCGAACGGAAGCTCGATCGCCGTGAGATCCGCGAGTGGCAGGGTGGAGAGAATCGCGTTGCCGCGATCTTCGTCCGACACGGCGGGGGCACCGTTCCGCATCGACGGCGCATAACACGCGTTCATCCCCAGGGCGCGCGCGATGCTGGCGACGTCGCGCGGGTCCGACTCGTCCCGGATCGCGCCGATGCGGGCGGCGAAGGAGGCGTGCCGATCGAGGTCCGGCGACACCGCGGCGCCCGCCCGGTAGACTTCCTGGAGGAGGAGCACCACCGGCACATCTGCGCCTTCACGGGCGCGCAGATCGGTTACCAGCTTGACGACATCCGCGGAGCCGACGGCGGTGTTCCAGCTGACCACCAGCAGCCGTCGCGCGGGTGCGGGATCGTGCGCGGCACGCGCCACGAACGCCGGGCCGACGCTGCGCCGCCAGCGA
The DNA here is from genome assembly GCA_963816725.1 of uncultured Acidobacteriota bacterium. Taxonomy (GTDB): domain Bacteria; phylum Acidobacteriota; class Vicinamibacteria; order Vicinamibacterales; family 2-12-FULL-66-21; genus CAVSUB01. The sequence goes on from CAWFMC010000010.1 coordinate 139,950, forward strand.
TCGAGCGCACGGAGATCCGCGGCGGTCGTCGGCGCCAGCCACGCCAGCTCGTCCGAGCTGCTTTCGTGGCGCGAGAGGCTGGTCGCCCCGGCACACGCCGATCCCAGCGCGATCGCACAGAGCGTCGCGAGCCTGGACAGGAAACGAACAGCGGCAAAAGGCTGGGAGTGGTTGTGCACGAGGTAGCGCGACCGCGTCGAGATGTGATCAAGTGTACCACCCGGTTACGCTACCGGCGGTGCTCCACCCGGACGCGAGCGCAGTCGGGTTGTGAAGGACCTCTGCCGGGCGGCGGCAACGATCGTGCTAACGCTGAGCCAACAATCATGACGTTCCGCCGACTCTCGATAACTCTGCTCGCTCTCTGCGCCCTGGCCTCCGCCGCCCCCGTGCGCGCCCAATCCCAGGGCCAGAGCGCCACCGACATCGTCGGCTTCCTGATGCTGAATCAGGCCGTGCCGACCGCCGACTTCGAACGCGATCGTGCGGCCGCCGACGCCGCGCGCCAGACGATCGTCGACGCGCTGCTGGTCAACCTCGCATCCGTGCCGCTCTCGACCTCGTCCGGGGGCTTCGTGTATCGGTTCAACGAGCAGCTGGGCACCGCCGAACGGGCCGCGGATACCTTCGGCCCGTTCTTCGTCGAACGCGCCTTGACGGCCGGGCGCGGCCATGCATCCTTCGGCCTGACCGCCAGCACGTCCTCTTTCGACGAGCTCGACGGCAAGAAGCTGCGCGACGGATCGCTGTTGACGATTGCCAACAAGTTCCGCGACGAGCCCGCTCCGTTCGATACGGAGACGCTCACCCTGCGCATCCGGAGCAGCGGCATGACGCTCTTCGGCAGTGTCCCGGTAACGAATCGCTTGGAGATAGGCGCGGCGCTGCCGCTCCTGCGGCTCGAGCTGGACGGGACGCGCCTCAACGTGTATCGCGGCGCTACGCTCGCACAGGCGACGGCCGCGGTGACCGCCTCAGGAATCGGCGATGCGGCCGTCCGGGGAAAATACACGCTGGTCGATGTGGATGGATTCGGGTTCGCGGCGGCGGGGGAGCTGCGGCTTCCAACCGGAGACAGCGACAATCTTCTCGGGGCCGGGAAGGCCGGCTACCGGATCTCGGCGCTCGGCTCGTACGAGCCGTCCCGCTTTGCGTTACACGCCAACCTGTCCGCCGCCGGGGGCGGCGTGTCGAACGAAGTCAGTGTCGCCGCGGCGGCGCTGGCGGCGGTGAACCCGCGGGTGACACTATCGGCCGAGATGCTGGCGCGGCGCGTCTCAGAGCTGCGCGATCTCGACTTCGTCGCGGCGCCGCATCCGACCATCGTGGGCGTGGACACCTACCGGCTGGTCGCGGGCGACGGCGGCAACACCGCGGTGCAGGTGGTGACCGGAGTGAAGTGGAACGTGGCCGGCACGGTCGTCCTCGGCGGGCACGTGCAGTGGTCGACCACCCACAGCGGGCTGACCTCGAAGATCACCCCGACCCTCGCCCTGGAGTACGCCTTCTAGCGGACCTTACTGGACTCGCACCGAGCCGATTCGCCACCCGCCGGAGGCCTGCTCCAGATCGAATTGCCAGCGGCGCGCCTGCTGTTGCGCGCCGCCTCCGACCTTGGGCGTCCACCGCGCCGTCCCGGCGCACGTCGCTCGGGCGGACGCCTGCTGCACCTCGATCCGGCAGTCGTTGAATTGAATCTGCTGCGCGCTCAGCGTGCTGAACGCCCTCGACAGCGCCTTGCGATCCACCGCGGGAAAGACCCGGGAGGCGGCGTCAGCATCGAGGGCGCTGTAGGCCCGTTCGTACCCGGAGAGCACAGCACGTACGCGATCCGTTTCGACGGCCCGAGCATTGACCGCCGTGGTGGGCGGCGGGGCGCTGGGCGCGGCAGCCGGTGCGGAGGGTTCGACACGAGGGCCGGGGGGCGAATCCCGCAATACCGGAGCCTCGGGGAGCTCACGCGGCGGTCCTAACGGCTGGCCGAGGACGGGCGCTGCCGCGTCGGTGCCCGCGCGGCGGGCGTCGGTCACTGTGGGAACAGCCGGCGGCGGGGGAGCCGGCGGCTCGCTGCTCACGCCCCGTGTGGCGACTGGCGGCTTAGTGCTGGCGACCCGTCCACTGGTTGCCGCGGGCCGTGCTGTCTCACGCCCGTCGCGTTCGCGGGTGCCGCGCACCGGCGCGCGGGGCGGGTCCGGACGGGTCACCGCAGCCTGCGATTCGGGTGGGCGCGACGAGGGGGTCTCGGGAGGCGCAGCGCTCGCCTCGGATGGCGGATCTTGGGGCGGCTGCGGCGCCGGCGGGGTCTCAGATGAGGGGGGGGCAGCATTTCCGACGACCAGGGGTGGGACCGCGGCCGGCGTCGATGAAGATTCGGACAGCGCTGTGTCCTCGTCCGCGCCTTGAGGCGGAACCGCCAACGTCGCGGCCAGCGCGATGGCCCCAACGAACGCGGCGGCGCCCAGGACGCGCCCCCGGCGCTCGCGCTTGGGCAATTCGATCTGGTTCCACCGGCCGCGATACGGGTGTTCGGGGGACGGGAGGAGTGGTATGGCGAGGGGATCCGCCTCCTCGGCTAAGGAGGGGGGCTGCTCGGCTAGGGAGTCGGGCTCCTCGGCGAACTGGATCGCCTCGTCGGGAAACTGCTGGACGTTGCGGTCCGCCGGCTGCGTGAAGATCAGCGTCGGGGCATCAGGCTGGCGCGGCGGCGGAGCCTCGCCTTCCTCTTCAGAGGCGAAGAGCGCGTCGATGTCGAACTCTTCGCGCTGACGCGCGGACCTCCGATTCTGGGGTGACGCCATCGGTCAGAATCATGCGCGCGGGGCGGTTCGGTCAGGCCGGATGTGGCCGTTCGTCGCCGCCCTTCGCTTGCTATTCCTCGTCCGTCTCGTCCTCGACCGGCGGAACGACGACTTCATCGACGTCCGGCTCGGCGTCCTGACTCCGCCAGTCTTCGTCCACGTCGTACAGCTTGCTGACGGGACGCTCTTTGATTGGGCCCTTGGGTCCGCGGTCGGAGTCCTTGCGCGGCGGCTTGCGCTTGTTCTTGGGCGGCGCGTCCGGACCGAAGTTGCGGCTGCGGACGCCACCGCCGCTGCTGCCGGCCGACGGCGCTCCGCTCTCGGCCGGCCGCGGGCTGAAGCCGCCGGGACCGGCAGGCGGGCGCCCGCCGGTGAAGCCGCTCGGCCCACCCGGACGGCCACCGCTGCTGAAGCCACCGGGACGCGGCGCGCCCGGCGGACGATCCTCCCGCGGTCTGGCCTCACTGACCGCCAATGGCCGCCCCTTGAACGGCTGCTGGTCGAACCGGCGAATCGCTTCCTCCGCCACTTCACGGTCGGCGTAGTCGACGAACGCAAAGCCGCGCGGCCGTCCGGTTTCCCGGTCGGTCGGTAAGGCGATGTGCGTCGGCGCACCCACGCTGGACAGATGATCTCTCAGGTCGGCTTCGTTCGCCGAATACGGCAGATTGCCTATGAACAGACGGACTGACACGGCCCCCTCGCGAGTTACATCGGCGCGCGGATGCCAAGGGAGAGGCCCTTCACCCTGCCGACAAGTCCCAACAAAATATCACGACACTGCCGTTAGCGGTCAGCGCTGGCGGCGGATCGGTCGACCGCCGAGGCAGCGGCCGAGAGGCCGAGGTTGAGCCGCCGTAACCTGTGCGCTAGTATGGACAGTTACGGTTGTCCCGATCAGCCCCACAGTACATGCCGACTCCTTCTGACCTCCGCGGCCGCATCACGGTACGCGGCGCGCGTACGCACAACCTCAAGAACGTGGACCTTTCGTTCCCGCAGCGTTCGCTGGTCATCATGACCGGCGTGAGCGGCTCCGGGAAGTCGTCGCTGGCCTTCGACACGATCTATGCGGAGGGGCAGCGGCGCTACGTCGAATCGCTCTCGGCGTACGCCCGCCAGTTCCTGGAACGGATGGAGAAGCCTGACGTCGACTCGATCGAAGGCATCTCGCCGGCGATCGCCATCCGGCAGAAGAACAGCATCCGCAACCCGCGCTCGACCGTCGGCACCACGACCGAGATCCACGACTACCTGCGCCTGCTCTATGCACGCATCGGCCGGACGATCTGCCGCTCGTGCGGCAAGGAAGTGATACGCGAGACGGCAGAGGTTGTGGCCCGGCGGCTCGGCACGCTCCCGGACGGGACGCGGCTCCTGATCGGCTTCGACATGCCGGTCGTCTCCGAGTCGGAGATGTCCACGCCGGGTGAGACGTCAGACGATGAAGACGAGGGTAGCGGCGAGGGTGGGGAACCGGATGCCGCCACACCGCAGCCGCCGCTGCCCGGGCTGGTCGATTCGATGGCCGAGACGCTGGCCGCGCTCCGGCGCAAGGGCTTCGGCCGTTTGTATGTAGATGGTCAGGCGATCTCTCTCGAGGACGTGGATCCCGCCGCGCTGCGCGATCAGCCGATGCTGCAGGTCATCGTCGATCGGCTGAAGGTGGACGGCGATCTCCGGACGCGCCTGACCGACTCGATCGAGACCGCGTATGCCGAGGGAGGCGGGGCTGCCTTCGCCATCGCCCTCGATCCCACGACCGTCGTCCACCGTTTCAGCGAGCGCTTCGAGTGCCGCACGTGCAACATCCCCTACGAGGTGCCGCAGCCGCGGCTGTTCTCATTCAACAACCCGTTCGGGGCGTGTCCGGTCTGTCACGGGTTCGGCAACGTGATCGAGCTGGACATGGACCTGGTCGTGCCCGATCAGTCCAAGTCGATCCAGCAGAACGCCGTCGAGCCGTGGGGCAAGCCGCACTATCGCGCGCAACTCGCCGAGCTGAAGCGCGCCGCCAAGGGGCGCGTGCGGCTGGACGTGCCGTGGTCCTCGCTGACCGACGAGGAGCGGCGCTTCGTGATCGAGGGGGACGGCGGCAGCTTCGAAGGCGTCAAGGGTTTCTTCCGCTGGCTGGAACGCAAGAAGTACAAGGTCCACGTCCGGGTGTTCCTCAGCCGCTATCGCGGCTATCTGACCTGCCCTGAATGCCAGGGCGCGCGGCTGCGCCGGGAAGCGCGCGACGTGCAGGTTGGCGGCGTCACCATCGACGTGGTGTGCGGCCGCACGGTCCGCGACGCCGAGACCTTCTTCGCCGGGCTGGCCCTCTCGGAGCAGGAATCGGCGATTGCCGACAAGGTGCTGAAGGAGATCCGCAAGCGGCTCGGATTCCTGCGCGATGTCGGCCTCGACTACCTGACCCTCGATCGCCTGTCCTCCACTCTCTCGGGTGGTGAGTCGCAGCGGATCAATCTCGCGACCTCACTGGGCTCGGCGCTCGTAGACACCCTCTACGTGCTCGACGAGCCCTCGATCGGCCTGCACTCACGCGATAACGAGCGGCTGATCGCCATCCTGCGCAAGCTGCGCGATCAAGGCAACACCGTCCTGGTTGTCGAACACGATGCCGACATGATCAAAGTCGCCGACATCGTCGTCGACATGGGGCTCGGAGCGGGCGAGCAGGGCGGACGCGTCGTGTTCGCCGGGACGCTGCCGGAGCTGCTGCGTGAGCCGCGTTCCCTGACCGCGAAGTACTTGCGCGACGAGTTGGCGATCCCGGTCCCCGCAGTTCGGCGCAAGCCGACCACGCAGAAAATCCGGGTGCTCGGAGCGGCGGAGCACAACCTTCGTAACGTCGACGTCGAGATTCCGCTCGGCCTGATGGTGTGCGTGACCGGCGTCAGCGGTTCGGGCAAGAGCACGCTGGTACACGACGTCATCTACGCCGCCCTGAAGCGGGCCAAGGGTGACTGGGATCGGCGGGTTGGCGTCCATCGCAAGCTGGAAGGCGCGGAGTTCGTCACCGACGTCGTGCTCGTGGACCAGAATCCGATCGGCCGCACGCCGCGTTCCAATCCGGTGACCTACCTGAAGGCGTTCGATCCGATCCGCGAGCTGTTCGCGGCGACCAAGGATGCTCGGGCCCGAGGGCTCACCGCCAGCCACTTCTCCTTCAACGTGCCCGGCGGGCGCTGCGAGGCGTGCGAAGGGGAGGGCCAGGTCAAGGTCGAGATGCAGTTCCTGGCCGATGTCTTCGTGCCGTGCGATCAATGCGAGGGCAAGCGCTTCAAGGCGCAGGTGCTGGAGGTCAAGTACCGCGGCCGCGGCGTCGACCAGGTGCTCGATATGACCGTGCGCGAGGCGCTGACGTTCTTCAGCAGCTCGCCCAAGGTCCTGCGCCGCCTTCAGGTGCTCGATGAGATCGGGCTCGGCTACCTGCGCCTCGGCCAACCGGCGACGACGCTGTCCGGTGGCGAGGCGCAGCGGATCAAGATCGCGGCGCATCTGTCGTCGCACACCGGCGACCGCGTGCTCTACATCCTCGACGAGCCGACGACGGGTCTCCATTTCGACGACATCGCCAAGCTGCTGGCGGCCTGCCGCAAGCTGATTCAGGCCGGCCACAGCCTGCTCGTGATCGAGCACAACCTCGACGTGATCAAGACCGCCGACTGGATCATCGACCTCGGGCCGGAGGGAGGCGAGGCGGGCGGCGCGATCGTGACTACCGGCACGCCGGAGCAGATCGCGCAGGTCGAGGCGTCGCATACCGGCCGCTACCTGCGGGACGCCCTCGCGGTCGGGCGCGCCAACGCGTATGGCACGGCCCGGAATTGAACGTGGAGCTTTCATGAGCACGCCTGACGCTCGGCACACGCTATCGCGGGGCCGACGGCTCATCTCCTCGGCGACGCTGGCGATCCTGATCGCGGTGCCCTGTGCCGCCCAGCAGCAGGCGGCATTCGAGGACGTGGTGCGGAACCTGCGCAATCCCGACGTCAAGGCCCGCATGAGCGCGCTGCAGATGCTGCACGAGTCGCGGCACGCCGAAGCCGCCGTGCCGGTCGCGCCGCTCCTGACGGATCCGGTCGAGGCCATTCAACTCGAAGCGATCGCGACGGAGCTGTCGTTCTTCCTGATCGAGGAGATGCCGGCACGGCGGCGGGTTGGCTTGGTCGTCGAGGTGCGCAGCAAGGGACAGGCGGAGCCGGCGTTTGAGAGCGGCCCCCTCGCGACCTGGCCGCGCTCGGCCCCCGCGGCGGTGATCGACGGCCTGCTCAAGGCGGTGGACGACGAGGATGCGCGGGTGCGCACCGAAGCGATTTATGCCGTCGGCGTCGTCGCGCGCCCACCGCTCGCGACCAGCGAGGCTGACCTGCTGATCAAGGCGCTCGATCACTACGATCCGGCGATCCGCGCCGCGGCGGCGCGGGTGATCGGCCGGCTCGAGGTCAAGCCCGCGGGCGACGCGCTGATCGCTGCGATCAACGACACCAATCCGGCGGTGCGCTACGCCGCGATGCGGGCGCTCGGCGAGATCCGCGAGACGCGGGCGATCAACGCCTTGAGCGATCAGCTCGCGTTTTACGGCAAGGGCGAGGGCGCGTGGGTGGCGCTCGACGCACTCGCCCGGATCGCGCACGCCTCGACGGCGCCGCTCTTCCAGGTCCGGCTCGGGGACAAGGACCCGTACATCCGGCGCGCCGCCGCTGAAGGACTGGCTCGCCTCGGCGACCAGTCGCAGTTGCCGGTGATGCAGGATGCGGCCAGCAGCGATCCGTCGCCGATGGTCCGTGTGGCGATGACGTTCGCGCTGACCATGTTCGGTCAGAACCATCTCTCACGCCTGATCGACGCGTTCGCCTCGGACAAGACCGCGCTGCAGGCGCAGGGCTATCTCCTGGAACTCGGGCCGAAGGCCCTGCCCGGCCTGACCGCCGCGCTGAAGGACCCCAACTCCGGCGTCCGCGCTGGTGCCGCCGGCGTCATCGGCGCGCTCGGCTCCCCGGACAGCATCGCGGTGCTCGAACCGCTCACCAAGGATCGCGATCGCACCGTCGCAGAGAGCGCCACCGTGGCGATCGAACGGATCAACCGGCGCTGAGCCGCGCCTCGCGGATGACGCTCCCGGTCACACTGCCGCGATCTTTCTATGCGCGTCCGACGCTGGACGTCGCGGGCGATCTCATTGGCAAGGTTCTGGTCCATCACACTCGTACCGGGCTCACCTCCGGCATCATCGTCGAAGTAGAGGCCTATATCGGCGAATCCGATCCCGCGTGTCACGCCGCCCCGGGGCCGACCGCGCGCAACGCGCCGCTCTATGGGCCGCCCGGCCTCGCGTACGTGTACCTGAACTACGGCATCCACAACCTGGTGAACGCGGTCACCGAGGAAGAGGGCTCGCCGGCGGCCGTGCTGATCCGGGCCCTCGAGCCGCTCGAGGGGGAAGCGCTGATGCGCGCGCGGCGGACCCGCGGGACGGGCCGCGCCCCGGGGGCGCTGTCGCACGACGAGATCTGCCGCGGTCCGGGCAACCTCACCCGCGCGCTCGGCATCACGCTCCGTGACAACCGCCTGGACCTGACGAAGGGACCATTGCGGATCGAGGATCGGGGGCTGCCGCCGCGCGAGGTCGAGTGGACCCCGCGGATCGGCATCAGGGTCGGTGTGGAGGCCGCGTGGCGCTGCGCGGCGGTCGGCAGCGCCGCGGTGTCCGGGCGGAAGTCATCGGGTACCACGGCGCGCCAGCGCCGACCCGGTTAACGACGCGGCCGATTGGTCGGCCGGACGCCGGTGGCCTGCGTGACGGCGACCTTGACGGTCGACGGCTTGCCCTGGCGCAGCACTCCGAGAGTCACCGTCGTGCCGATCTGCGCGTCGGACAGCATGCGGATGAACTGCGAGGTGTCCTCGACCGTCGAGCCGTTGAACCCGACGATGATGTCGCCGGGGAGGAGGCCGGAGCGATAGGCGTCGGAGCGCCGATCGACGGAGTAGACCAGCGCGCCGCGCGCGTTCGGCGCCCCGAGCTGCTGGGCGATCTGGGTCGTCATCGGCTGGACCTTGATGCCCGGGATCGTGGCCCGGCGGACCTCGCCGAACTTGATCAGGTCCTCCATGACGTGCTGCGCGAGATTGCTCGGCACGGCGAAGCCGATCCCCTGGTAACCGCCGGACTCGCTGTAAATCGCCGTGTTGATCCCGATCAGCTCGCCGCGGGCGTTGATCAGCGCGCCGCCGGAGTTGCCCGGGTTGATCGCGGCGTCGGTCTGGATGAAATCCTCATAGGTTGCCAGGCGCCCTTCGAGGCTGCGGCCGGTGGCCGACACGATGCCGAGGGTCACCGTCTGATTGAGCTGGAAGGGGTTGCCGATCGCGAGCACCCACTCGGCGACTTTGAGCTTGGAGGAGTCGCCCCACGGCAGCACCGGGAGGTTCTTCGCGTCGACCTTGAGCACCGCGATGTCGGTCCACTCGTCGACACCGACCACCTTGGCCGGCATCTCGCGTTTGTCGCCGAGCACCACCGACACCTGGGCGTTCACGTCGCCGATGACATGGTTGTTGGTGAGCAGGTAGCCGTCGGCCGAGACGATCACTCCGGACCCAAGGCTCTGCGCGCGCCGCTCGCGGTTGCCGAACGGGTCGTCGTCTCCGAAGAAGTAGCGGAAGAACGGATCGTTCTCGAACGGCGAGCTGGAGCCGCGGACGATCTGCGTTGAGGAGATGTTGGTCACGCTGCCGACCACGCGCTGCGCGACGCTGGTGAGGTCGGGCAGGACGGCGGCTGGTGCGGCGACTGCGGGCCGCGCGGCGGCGGCCTGACCCGATGCCGGGGCGGCGGCGGTGGTCTGCTCGGCGGCCGACGATTCTTCGGCGATGCGGAAGCGTCCGGTCAGGACCATCCCGGCCAGAAATCCGATCGTGATGCAGAGTGTCGTGAAGCTGATGCGTCTGGCCATGAGAATCACCCGACCTCGATTTTCCGGGCCGGCGGCTCGGCGAGTTTGGGGAGCGTGACGGTCAGGACACCGTTGACTAAATCGGCGGTCACGGTCGCGCCGTCAACACGGTCCGCGAACTCGAAGGTCCGGGAGAACGGCCCGCGGCCGCGCTCGACCTGATGGAACCGCACGGCGCGCCCCGCGCCCGCGGCGGGGTCGGGACGCCGGCCGCGAATGGTCAGCCGCGTGTCCTCGAGCTCGAGTTCGATCTCCTCGCGGGTCAGCCCCGGAACTTCGGCGGTGACGACGTAAGCGGCGGCCGTTTCATAGACGTCGATGGGCGGCGCCCAGGCGTCGGTCTGCGGGCGCGCGAGCCGTTCCTGAAGGGCCTGGAGGTCGCGAAACGGGTCCCAGGGCATCTCGCTCCATCCTACTCCGATCCGGGCGGCGCGAGGCGCTGCCGGCGGTGTCCAGGATTGCGCCGGTCTCGGGTTCCCTGCTACCATTCGGCGGATCTGAACGCGACACGATGGCTTCCATACAAGCGACACGACTGAAGAAGGGCATGCTGGTCAAGGTCGGCGCGGATCTGTTCCGCGTCCTGGAGCTCCAGCACGTCACGCCCGGCAACCTCCGCGGCTTCGTGCGATGCAAGTTCCGCAACATCCGCAACGGCGCGCTCTCCGACCAGAAGTTGCGCTCGGAGGACACGCTCGATCGGCAGACCCTCGAAGAGCGGGAGATGCAGTATCTGTACAAGGACGGGGACTCGTTCCACTTCATGGACACGACCTCGTACGAGCAGAGCCACATCGCCAGCGAGGTCCTCGGCGATTCGGTGAACTATCTGATCCCCGAGGCGACGATCAAGGTGGAGTTCTACGGCGCCGAGCCGGTCGGCATCGAGCTGCCGCCGACGGTCGATCTCAAAGTCGAGGACACGGCCCCGGGGATCAAGGGGGCCACCGCCAGCGCCCAGGTGAAGCCCGCCCGCCTCGAAACCGGCCTCGTCGTCCAGGTCCCGCCGTTCGTCAACACGGGGGATTCGATACGGGTGTCGACGGAGACGGGGGAATACCTGTCAAGGGCGTGAGGGTTCGACAGGGTTCGAGAGGTTCGGCGGTTCGACAGGTGCGGGTTCGAGGGTTCCACGGTTCGAGATCCGGGCTACCCGCGTTCTTGTCCGAGGTGACGGTGCCGGACGGCGCCACGCTCGCGTTCTTCTCCGGTGACAGCTCACTCGCTGCCGCGGTCCGCTCGTGAACGCGAACGTTGAACCTCTGAACCCTGAACGCTGAACCTTCTGAACCCTGAACCGAACCTATCGAACCGTCGAACCCCCGAACCCTCGAACTCTTCATGGACTTCTCCCCTCTCCCCCCGAACCACGGCTCGATCGAAGTGATCACCGGCAGCATGTTCTCCGGCAAGAGCGAAGAGTTGATCCGGCGGTTGCGGCGGGCCCAGATCGCGCGGCGCAAGGTCCAGATCTTCAAGCCGACGATTGACAACCGGTTCGGGGACGACCACATCACCTCGCACAGCGAGATGCGGATTCCGTCCGAAAGCCTGTCGTCCTCGCGGGATCTGCTGGCGCGGGTCGACCCGGATACCGAGGTGGTCGGGATCGATGAAGGGCAGTTCTTCGACGCCGAACTGCCGGCGGTCTGCAGCACGCTCGCGGATCAGGGCAAGCGCGTGATCGTCGCGGGGCTCGACCAGGACTATCTCGGGAAACCGTTCGAGCCGATGCCGCAGCTGCTGGCCATCGCCGAATACATCACCAAGACCCTGGCGATCTGCATGGTGTGCGGCGCGCCGGCCAATCACACCCAGCGGCTCGTCGCGAGCAGCGAGCGCGTGCTCGTGGGCGCCTCGGGCACATACGAGGCGCGCTGCCGCCACTGTTTCGATCCCACGCTCGGGCAGTAAAATTACCGGCAGGACGATTCGTCGGCGGGTCCCGATGGAGCTACTGCCCAAGATCCTTTATCTGTTCGGCTTCGGCTTCCTGGTCGCGAACGTTCGTCTCCTCCTGCAGTTCATCCGTTTCCTGCGGATTCGTTCGTCCGCGATCCTGACCTGGCCCGGACGGCGGCCGCCGTTCTATGGACTCCTGCTGGTGCTCGGGGCGGTCCTCGCGCTGTTGATCATCTACAAGCTCACCGTCCTGCGGCAGCAGCCGATGCAGGTCTTCGGTGAAGCGATGATGCTGCTCTATTACGTCTACCTGCTGCCGCTGAGCCTGCGCATCGGCCGCGGGTTCTATGCCGACGGCATCTGGGCCGACGGCGGCTTCATGCCGTACTCGCACATCGGCGGGCTGACGTGGCGTGAAGACGACCAGGTCACGCTGGTGCTGATGCACCGCATGCGACAGTTCGCCCGGCAGCTGGTCGTGCCGCACCCGTATTACGGCGCCGCGCGGCGCCTGTTGCGTGATCGGATCGCCGCCCACGACATCCACTTCACCGGCAAGTCACTCGATCTCGGCCTGCACGACGAGCGTGACGACGTGTGAGGGAGACTATCTCCAGCTTCCAGCTTCCAGCTTCCAGCTTCCGCATCGCTTGATGTGATGATGCCGCGACGATAGCGGTCGCGACGTTTCGAGCTTAGGCAGGAGTGTCGGGTGGGGCTCAACCCGTCGCATCGATCCCGGCGCGCCGGACCGCATCACGCTGACGCACCGCGCGGCTCGAACCTTGAACCCTGCACCTTGAACGCCGAACCTTGAACCCGGGTCCCCGGTCCCCGGTCCCGCCTAGGGTCTCCCCAACAACCACCCGATCGGGCCGTTGCCGGACGCGGTGGGGTCCCCCAGCCAGCCGGGCGGCGTCAGCCACACGAACGCGAGGATCGCGATCACCATCAGGTCGTATTGCCAGGTCGCCCGATCGTAGGTCCAGAAGAACGCGTTCCAGAGCACCCGCAGCGGCAGCGGCGTCGAGGACTTCATGCGGCCACCTGCGGGTGGGCGTCGCGCAGCTCACGGTAGGTGAGGATGATGCGGTCGGCGACGGTGAAGACCGACAGGACCAGGATGATCCACAGCACGGCGGCCATACGATTGGTGAAGGCGCCGATCATGAAGAGGACGATCCGCTCCGGGCGCTCCATGAAGCCGACCTTGCACTTCTTGATGATCGACTCGGCGCGCGCTCGCGTGTAGCTCGTCATGACCGTGAACATCATCGCCAGCGCCGTAATCATGACGTAGTCGGTCCGCTCCTTGAGCGAGTAGAGATAAATCAGCCCGATGAACAGCGAGATGTCCGAGAAGCGGTCGATCACCGAGTCCCAGAACCCGCCGAAGAGACTCACCGCGTTCAGCTCGACAGCGACCTTGCCGTCGATGAAGTCGAAGATGTTGGCGACCACCATGATCACGCCCGCCAGCACGAACCGGCCGAGTCCGAGAGCGACGGCCGCCGCGACGTTGATGAGGACGCCGACGAAGGTGAGGACGTTAGGGTGGATCTTGAGCGCGACACAGGTCGCGATGATCGCGCGCAGCGGAAACATGCAGATGCGCCCGATGAGCCCGGTGAAGGTCATGACTGTCGTGTGCCGCGCGGTATAATGAACGGTTCAGGCCTGCGCCAAAACTCGCAGTGTACCGCATGGCGATCCGTGATCTCAAGGACCAGATAGCCCGCCTTCCGGAGCAACCCGGGGTCTACGTCTATTCGAACGACGCCGGCGAAACGCTGTACGTCGGCAAGGCCCGCGTGCTGCGCGACCGCGTCCGCAGCTATCTCGGCGCGCACGGCATGAGCCCGCGCATCGACGCGCTGCTCGATGACGCCACCCGTCTCGAAGTCATCGTCACCGACTCGGTGGTCGAAGCGCTGGCGCTCGAGAACCATCTGATCAAGCAGAAGAACCCCAAGTACAACATCCTCCTCCGCGACGACAAGAACTACCCGTATTTGCAGCTGACGACCGGAGAGGCGTTCCCGCGCGTCCTGGTCGCGCGGCAGGTCCAGCGCGACGATCACTATTACGCCGGCCCCTTCCTGCCCGCGAAGCTGGCGCGCCGGACGATGTCGCTGACCCACCGGCTGTTCGGGATGCGGTCGTGCAACGAGGTCATCACGGGCGAGCGCGGCCGGCCGTGCCTCGAGTACGACATCAAGCGGTGCATCGCGCCGTGCGTGCGGGAGCTGTGTACGGAAGAGGAGTATCGGGCGGCGGTCGTCAACACGAAGCTGTTCCTCGAGGGTCGCAGCGAGGAACTCGTCGAGGGGCTGCGGCAGCGGATGACCGAGGCGGCCGGCGACGAACGCTTCGAACAGGCGGCGCAGCTGCGGGACGCGATCCGGACCATCGAAACCCAGAACACGCGGCACCAGAAGATGGCCGGCGTCGAGCTCGGCGACCGTGACGCGTTCGGCTTGAAGCTGGGACCCGCCGGGGCAGTGGTCCAGATTTTCCAGGTGCGCGGCGGCCGGGTGATCGAACGGATCGAGCTGGCCTCGGAGCTGGGCGAGACCGTCGACGCCGGGCCCGGGGCGCCGCCCAAACGCGACAGCGGCGAATGCGACGTGTTGCAGGCGGCCTTGCAGCAGTTCTACGCCGACCGGCCCGCGCCGCCGGAGATCCACCTGCCGATCGCCTTCAGCGAGTCCGACACCGAGATGCTCGAGGGGTGGCTGTCAGGCACAGCCGGGCACCGCGTCCGCCTGCTGGCGCCCAAGCGCGGCGAGAAGCGGGGACTGCTCGACCTCGCCGCGCGGAATGCCGCCGTCGCCTATCAGGCCCGCTTCAACCAGAACGTCGCCGCGCACTACGACGCGCTCGAGACGCTGCGCAGCGTCCTCTCCTTGCCGGCGGTGCCACGCCGCATCGAGTGCTTCGACATCTCCACCATTCAGGGTGCCGAGACGGTCGCCTCGATGGTCGTCTGCGAAGACGGCCGGATGAAGCGGTCGGAGTATCGGAAGTTTCGCATCCGGGGATCGGCGGTCGGGACTCGGGACTTGGCGCTCGGCGCTGGGCGTTCGGCGCTCGGCGCTGGGGAAGCCCTCGCCAGCGCGCCGACAGTCGAGTGACGTCCTGAACGAGTCGAATGGACTGGGCGAACCCCAGAACCGCCCGAGCGCCGAGCGCCCAGCGCCCAGCGCCGGCATGGAACCCCTGAACCTCCCGGATCGCCGGATCCCGGATCCGGATTCCGGCGACCGCGGCGCGGAGCGCCGCGTCCTCGACGACTTCGCCTCGATGCACGAGGTCGTGCTGCGGCGCTACCGGAAGCTGCTCGAGACCGGCGGCGCGTTCCCGGACCTGGTCCTCATCGACGGCGGCAAAGGGCAGCTGGGCGCCGCGTATATGGCGCTCGAGGAGCTCGGCCTGGGACGGATGATCGCGGTCGGGATTGCGAAGAAGGAGGAGCTGCTCTTCATGCGCGATCGGGAGGATGCGATTGCGCTGAGCAAGGAGAGCCCGTCGCTCCTCCTGATCCAGCGAATCCGTGACGAGGCGCATCGGTTTGCGGTGACCTTCCATCGCCAGCAGCGCAAGACGCGGGATCTGCGATCGGAGCTCGACGAGATCGCCGGCATCGGCCCACGGCGGCGCAAGGCGCTCCTGACCACGTTCGGCAGCGTCGCCGGGGTTCGCCGCGCGGCGCGCGAGGAGCTGGCGCGGGTCGTCGGGGTCAAGGGTGCCGACGCGGTGCTCGCCCATTTCAACTCCCGCGTGTGATCCGGCGACCGGCCCCGGCACGAGCGATAAACGCTTGATAAGTCAGGGGCTTTGCCGTACTCTTGACCGTCTTTTCCGCCCGCGGCGAGCCGCTGGCCCGCGCGGAGTTCGCCACCTTTGGATCCACTCTCGATTGCTCTTCAACTCGGGATCGTGCTGATCGCCCTCACGATTCACGAGGCGGCGCACGCCTGGACCGCGAACCGCCTCGGCGATTCCACGGCGCGTTTGCGCGGTCGCATTTCGCTGAACCCGGCGCGGCACATCGATCCGATCGGGACCATCCTGTTGCCGCTCCTGGCGGTGGCCAGCGGGCTGCCGATCATCGGGTGGGCGAAGCCGGTGCCGGTCGACGTGCGCCAGCTTCGGCGCGGCCGCCGCGATTTCATGCTCGTCGCCGCCGCGGGGCCGATCAGCAACCTGTTGCAGGCGGTCGTCGCCTCCTTCGCGGTGCGGGCGCTCGTGGCCGGTGGGGCCGGGTACGGTCCGGCCGCGATCATCTGCACGATGTTCGTCGTGATCAACCTGCTGCTGGCCGTGTTCAACCTGATCCCCGTCCCGCCGCTCGACGGCGGCAACGTATTGGCCGGGCTGCTGCCGGCCGGCGCCGAGCCGCTGTTGGCGATGCTGCGGCAGTACGGATTCATCCTGCTCTATGTCCTGATGTTCACCGGCGTGCTCGACGCCTTGATCGAGCCGCCGACGCGCTTCTTCCAGAGGATCCTCCTGCCGTGAAACCACGCGTCGTCTCGGGCATGCGCCCGACGGGGAAGCTGCATCTCGGACATCTGGTCGGCGCCCTGAGCAACTGGGCGGACCTGCAGGAGCAGTACGACTGTTTCTATTTCGTCGCGGACTGGCACGCCCTCACCAGCGATTACGCCGACACCGCCGGCATCGTCTCGAGCGGGTTGGACATGGTGGCGGACTGGATTGCCGCCGGCATCGATCCCGAACGCAGCACGATCTTCGTGCAGTCGCTGGTCCCGGAGCACGCCGAGCTCCATCTGCTGCTGTCGATGACCGTGCCGCTCGGATGGCTCGAGCGCGTGCCGACCTACAAGGAGCAGATGGACCAGTTGTCCGAAAAGGACCTGTCCACACTCGGTTTTCTCGGGTATCCGCTGCTGCAGACGGCGGACGTCATCATGTACGACGCGCAGTACGTGCCGGTGGGCCAGGACCAGGTCCCGCACCTCGAGCTCAGTCGCGAGATCGTGCGCCGCTATCACAACTTCTACGGCCAGCTGTTCGTCGAACCAAAGCCGCTGCTGACGAAGGTGTCGCGCCTGCCCGGGCTCGACAACCGCAAGATGTCGAAGAGCTACGGCAACACGATCGATCTCTCGGACGACCCGGACACGGTGAAGAAGAAAGTGATGCAGATGTACACGGATCCGAAGAGAATCCGTGCGGACATCCCCGGCACGGTGGAAGACAATCCGGTGTTCACGTACCACGATGCCTTCAATCCGGACACTGCCGAGGTCGACGACCTGAAGGCGCGCTACCGGGCGGGCAAGGTCGGCGATGTCGAGGTGAAGACCAAGCTGGCCAAGGCGCTCAACGCCCATCTCGAGCCGATGCGCGCGCGCCGCGCCGAGCTATTGGCCAAGCCCGCGGCCCTGCGCGAGATCCTCTTCGAGGGCTCGCGCCGGGCCCGTGCGGTCGCGCAAGAGACGATGAATCGAGTGCGGACCGCGGTCAAGCTGCAGTATTGAGCGACCAGCCATGGAATTCGAATCGATTCTCGAGGGCTACCCGGTCAAACTGGCCAACTTCGAAGGGCCGCTCGACCTGCTGCTGCACCTGATTCGCAAGCACGAAGTCGACATCTACGACATCCCGATCGCGCTCGTCACGCAGCAGTACCTGGACTACATCGATCTGATGCAGGAGCTGAACCTCGACGTGGCGGGGGAGTTCCTGGTCATGGCCGCGACGCTGATCCACATCAAGTCGCGCACGCTGCTGCCGCGTGCCGATCCCGCCCAGGAGGATCCCGACGAGGATCCGCGCGAGGCGTTGATGCGGCGGCTGCTCGAACACCAGAAATACAAGGCCGCGGCGGAGCTGCTGCACGAGCGCGAGACCCTGCGGAGCGCGCAGTGGACCCGGCCGGACGGTCCGATCGCCGAGATCGCCGGCGAGGCGCCGGAACCCGAAGTCGAGGTCGATCTCTTCAGCCTGATCAGCGCGTTCCGCGCCGTCGTCGAGCGGGCCAAACAACGGCCGAAGATCTACATGCCGGCCGAGCAGATCCCGATCGAGGATCGCATCGAGCAGCTCATGACCCGCCTGTCCGAGACGGAGGCGTGCGGCTTCGAGGATCTTTTTGCCGACGTCCAGTCGCGCGCCGGACTGATCGTCACGTTCCTGGCGCTGCTCGAGATGATTCGTCTCAAGCTGGTGCGCGTGTTCCAGGCTGGATCGGTCGGGCCGATCCGCGTCTATCGGCGGGCGCGGCCGGCCGACGCACCGCATCCGCTGCTCGATCCCGAGACGCGCCACGCCGCCGAAACCGCCGCTCATGCGCTCGAGGCGGCGAAGGCCGCCGGGTCCGCCGCCGACCCGGATGCGGACCCGGGCCCCGACGCGCCGAAACTGAACCCGGAGTAAGAGGCTACCGACGTGTCCGATCACCTCAAACCGATCGTCGAGGCGTTGATCTTCGCGTCACCGGATCCGGTGACGCCCAGGACGCTCTACAAACTGCTCGAAAGCGAGCCGCGCGAGGACGTCGATGCCGCGCTCGCCGCGGTCCGGGCCGACTACGAACGTCCGGGCGGCCTGCAGCTGGTCGAGATCGCCGGCGGCTATCAGATCGTCACGCGCTCCGAGCTGCACGAATGGGTGCGCAAGTTGTTCCACGAGCGCACCACGCAGAAGCTGTCGGTGCAGTCGCTCGAGACGCTCGCGGTCATCGCCTACAAACAGCCGATCACCGCGCCCGAGATCGCCGAGATCCGCGGCGTCAGCAGCAGCGGCGGAGTCCTGTCGACGCTCATCGAACGCAAGTTGATCAAGACGGTGGGGCGCAAGCAGGTGGTCGGCCGGCCCTTCATGTATGCGACGACACGGGAGTTCCTCGAGCGATTCGGGCTGAACGATCTCAACGACCTGCCGAAGGTGGAGGAGATGTCCGACGTGCTCGGGTTCGAGCTGCCCAACGCGCTGCTCGAGCCGACGGTCACGACCACCGCGCTGCCGTTTGATGGGGCGCCAGACGACGCCGCGGCACCGTCTGAGGGCGCGGAACCGCCACCCGCCCAGGACGACGAGGAGCCGGCGGCCGTCGGTTCCCGTGACGACACGGTGCACTGAGGCGCTGACGCTGGTGGGCTTTAGGCTGTAGGCTCTGGGCTGTCGGCAGCGCAGGGCGCCCAGAGCCAGACCGGCCAATAGCCCACAGCCCAAAGCCACAGCCCGAAGCGTAAGCCCCCATGCCCCCCATCCGACTCCAGAAGATCCTCTCGACGGCCGGCATCGCGTCACGGCGCGCCGCCGAGACGCTCATTGCCCAGGGGCGCGTGTCGGTCAATCGCGTCACGGTGCTGGAGCTCGGCTCGAAGGCGGATCCCGAGACCGACGACATTCGGGTCGACGGCCGGCGCGTGAAGCCGGCGGCACGGCGGCGGTATTTCCTGCTCAACAAACCGAAAGGCTTCATCAGTACGCGCTCGGACCCGCAGAAGCGTCCGACGGTGATCGACATCCTGGCTCGCCACGGCATCCGCGACTACGTCTACCCGGTGGGCCGGCTGGACTACGAGTCCGAGGGGCTCATCATCCTGACCAGCGACGGCGACCTTGCCGCGCAGCTCACGCATCCGAGCCACGGCGTGGCCCGTGAGTACGAGGTGCGCGTGCTGGGCGTCCCGGACGAGCACGAGATCGAGCGGATCGCGAAGGGCGTCGTGATCGACGGCCGTCGCACGGCGCCGGCGGACGTCCGTGTCGCGAAGGTCATCGAGTCGCCCAGCGGACGCGTCGAGACGCTGCTGTCGATCGTGATCCACGAAGGGCGCAATCGCCAGGTGCGCAAGATGTGCGAGTCGATCGGCCATCCGGTCGCGCGCCTGCGGCGCGTGTCGATCGGGCCGATCGCCGACGAGCGGCTGCGGCCGGGTGACTTCCGGGAGCTCTCGCCGGAGGAAGTCGCGGCGCTGCGCAAGGTCGCGGCCTCGGCGCCGCGCAGCACGACGTCGGAGCCGCCGGCGGGCGCCGGGCGCGGACCGGTCAGTCCGCGAGGACCTCGGTCCAGAAGCGGACCAGCGCGAACGCCGACGAGACCGACGCGGCGCGATCGACCTCGGCGTGGGTGACGAGCGGCGTGGCGAGGAAGTGGACCGTCACCCCGCGGTCCCGCAGCGTTCGCGCCAGCAACCGCGACTCGACCGCCGGGATGACGTTGTCGTCCAGCCCGTGCAGCAGGTAGATCGGGCAGGCCGGCGGCTCGCCGCGATCGGGTGACAACGCGGCGTCGCCGCCGAGGGTGGCGAGATGGGGCACGAGGATCGGCCCGAGGTGCGCCACGTCCCGATTGTTGACGTAGGTCATGAGCGTGCGCGACGGTTCCGGCAAGCCGTCCGCCATCGTCCGGGCGCGCGCGAATTCCGTGGCCGCCCGGGCCTTGTCGACCATGTCCAGCCGCGACGCTTCGAGGAACGCGAGAATCGCCGCCTGTAGCGGCCCCGCCTGGTTCGCCGGGACGACTTGATCGGCGACTCCGAGCAGGATGATCGCCACGCCGTAGTCGTGCGGCGCGCGATGAGTGCCGTCAGGCTGCGTGCCGGTCGAGAGGTAGTGCAGCGTCCGCGGCAGGTCGCCGTGGCCGCCGAACGACAGCACGAACGCCAGCCGGTCGCGCAGCGCCGGGCGGCCGGCGGCGACGATCGACAGGCCGCCGGCGAAGCTGATGCCCATGATCCCGATGCGGCCGTCGCCGATCGGATTCGGCTGGCTGGCGAGCCACGATGCCGCGTCCTCGATCATGTCGGTGGTGCGGGCGGTGATTCGGTAGTGCGTGAGGTCGGTCAGCTCCGCGGTGACGGTGGGATGGCCGATCGCGGCCAGCTCGCGCGCGAACCCGATCAGCCGCGGCTCGTCGATGCCGGAGGCGTGGACGCCGGGGACGAGCAGGATCGGGCGGCCGGTCGGACCGGACGGCGCGTAGCGGCGGCCGCGCAGCGTGCCGTCTCGCCACGGGATGTCGACGGGGGATTCGGTGACCGGCTGCCGGCCCCAGTCGGCGACGTCACCGACGAGACCCTCCGCGCCAGCCGCGCGCGCCACGAACGTGGCGCCGCGGCCGTAGAGGCGCGCGACGGTCCCGATCGCCAGGACCAGCGCGACGGCGACGAAGGTCAGCGTCGCTGTCCGCGTCCGGGGCATCGCGAGGATAATACCAGCGGTGGAGAGGCGAAGAAGATCCCGATGCGGACACGGCTGATCGTTGCGATCGACGGCCCCTCAGGGGCAGGCAAGGGGACGGTCGCGCGCGGCATCGCGGCGCGTCTCGATTACCGGCACGTCGACACCGGCGCGATGTACCGCGCGCTGGCGTGGAAGGCGGTGCAGGAAGGTCTTGACCTCGCCGACGAAGGAGCACTGGAAGCGCTGGCGAGGCGCGCTGAGATCGAGATCGGCGACGGCGTCGTCCGCGTCGACGGCGAGGATGCGGCAGCGGCGATCCGGACTCCTGAGATCGACGCCGCGGCGGCCGCTGTCGCACGGCTGCCCCGGGTGCGCGCGATCCTGAGCGCGCAGCAGCGCGCGATGGGCGAGGGCGGCGGGATCGTGATGGAAGGGCGCGACATCGGGACCGTGGTGTTCCCCGACGCCGAGGTCAAGGTGTTCCTCGATGCCTCACCGGAGGAGCGGGCCCGCCGGCGGGCGCACGATCCGCAGCACGCCGCGGGGCGGACCGGGGCCGCGATCGCCGAGGTGGCCACCGCGCTGGATGCCCGCGATCGCAGCGATCGGACCCGCGCCGCGGCCCCGCTGGTCCGGGCCGGCGACGCGGTGGCGATCGACACCACCGCGCTGTCGGTTGAAGGTGTGATCGACGAGATCATGCGGCTGGTGCGCCGCCATCAGCCCGCGGCGGGCTGAGATCGCCGAGACCTGAGAACCCCACGCCACCGCGGAACCGGAAGCTGGAAGCGACAAGTGTCAGCTCCCAGCGAGGCGCGTCAGTCCCGGTCGGGATAATCCTCGGCTGACGCCGGATCCAGCTCCCACCGGTGCTTGTCGCGCTCGGTGAGCTTGTCCGCCCCTTTCAGCTCCTCGTTGTCCTGGTACTCGACGCCGAGGGCCTTGCCAATGTCGTCGACGCGATCCTGATCCGGGGTGGGGTTGTCGCCGCCCGGGGCTTCGTCCCCGACCGCGTAGGCGTCCTCCCAGTCCGCATCCACGTCGCCGGCTGTCATGACCGGGCTCGTCTCGGTGTGCTCGCGCTCGCGCTGGTGGAGCTCCTGGCGGCCCGTGCGGGCCGCCGACGCGTTCCGATCCATGTCGAGGCTCGAGGGCGGCCCCGGGACGTGCTCTTCGACCTCGCGAAGTTGTCGACGGGCGCGTTCGAGGCCGGGGGTGTGCGTGGTGCCGCCGGCGCCGGCAGCGGTGCCGGTGGACCGCTTGGTCGGCATCGGATTGGTGCGCCCGGAGACGCTGCGTCCCGTTTCAGGCGTCTGGTCGAGCGTCCGCTCGTCACCATTGCCGCCGCGCCTGGGGCGCCGGGCGGCCTCGACCCGGCGGGTCGGCTTGGCCGGTGCGCCCCGCTTGGCTGCCGTGGCGCGCTTGGCCTGACGTGGCGCGCTTGGCCGACGTGGCGCGCTTGGCTGATGCGGTTTTGCGTGCCGAGGAGGATCGACTCACGGCCTTCTTGGCCCCGCGAGGGGCCGTGGCGGCCTTCCGGGCCGGGGCCCGCTTCGCGGCCGGCGCGCCGCGCCGTGCGGTTTTCTTCTTGCCGGCAGCCCGCTTCTTGCCGCCAGCGGCGGTCCGGCGGCCAGCTGGACGGGGGGTGCGGGTGGCCGCGGCCCGCTTGCGCGCGCCGGCGGTGGACTTTCGCGTCGGACGTTTCTTTGCCATGGGAATCGGTCCTCGAAGTGGGCTTCCTGCCGCGGTTGACCGCGAGTCCGTAAGTGATGTATCTTCTAGTGCTTATCGCAAATCAAAGCGATTCATCCTACAGCCCGCCGGAGCTGAGATCGCGGCAGCACGATCGAGAGAGGACCAGTTACGCATGGCCACTGAGCAAACGACTCGCACCAACCCACAAGGAGGTGGCATCACTCGGACCGCTGAAAAGTCGACGGGTTTCCCGCAGGACGATCAGGTCGATCCGCAAGAGTATGCCCGCCTTCTGGACCTTTACGATACCAGCTTCCGCAACATCGCGGAAGGTGAGGTCGTCAAGGGAACCGTCCTCAAAGTGACGGCATCGGAAGTCATCGTCGACGTCGGCTACAAGTCCGAAGGGATCATCGCGGTCGACGAGTTCATCGACGAAACCGGGCAGATCGCCGTCCAGCCCGGCGACATCGTCGACGTCCTGCTCGAGCGCACCGAAGACCGTGAAGGCTACGTCGTCCTCTCGCGCGAAAAAGCCGAGAAGATGAAGATCTGGGACGACGTAGAGAAGGCGTACGCCGAGAAGAAGGTGGTCATCGGCCGCGTGATCGAGCGGATCAAGGGCGGCCTGGCGGTGGACATCGGCGTCCGCGCGTTCCTCCCCGGCTCGCAGATCGACGTGCGGCCCGTGCGCAACCTCGACGCGCTGCGCGGCCAGGAACTGCGCATGCGGGTCATCAAGGTCAACAAGAAGCGCGGGAACATCGTGCTGTCCCGCAAGGTCCTCCTCGAAGAGGAGAACGCCGAGAAGAAGAAGCACACGCTGGATACGCTGGCGGAGGGCAAGGTCCTGCGCGGCGTGGTGAAGAACATCACCGATTACGGCGCGTTCATCGATCTCGGCGGCATCGACGGCCTGCTGCACATCACGGACATGTCGTGGGGGCGCGTCTCGCATCCTTCCGAGCTCTTCAAGGTCAACGAAGAGATCGACGTCATCGTCCTGAAGTACGACCCGGCGACCGAGCGCGTTTCGCTCGGCCACAAGCAGCTGATGAACGACCCGTGGTCGAACGTCATCGAGCGCTATCCGGTCGGCGCGCGCATGAGCGGCAAGGTCGTCAGCCTGACCGACTACGGCGCGTTCGTCGAGCTGGAGCCTGGCGTCGAAGGCCTGATCCACGTCTCGGAGATGTCGTGGAGCAAGCGCGTCAAGCATCCGTCGAAGATCCTCAACGTCGGCGACAGCGTCGAGGCGATGGTCCTGGGCGTCGATCCCGGCGCGCGGCGGATTTCGCTCGGCCTCAAGCAGGTCGAGAGCAACCCGTGGCATGAGCTGTCGGAGAAGTACCCGATCGGCACGACGATCACCGGCAAGGTCCGCAACCTGACCGAGTTCGGCGCGTTCGTCGAGGTCGAGGAGGGGATCGACGGCCTGATCCACATCTCCGACATGTCGTGGAGCAAGCGGCTGAAGCACCCGTCCGAGGTGCTGAAGAAGGGCGACACGGTCGAGGCGATGGTGCTCAACATCGACGCCGAGAACCAGCGGCTGTCGCTCGGGCTCAAGCAGCTCCAGACCGACGTGTGGGACGAGTTCTTCTCGCAGCATCACGTGGGCGACGTGGTCGAGGGCAAGGTGGTGCGGCTGACCAACTTCGGCGCGTTCGTCGAGCTGGCCGAGGGCATCGAAGGGCTCATCCACGTGTCCGAGTTCGACGACTCGCAGCACGCCGGCAAGGACGAGAAGCTGGAGCTCAAGGTGGGCGACAGCTACCAGATGAAGATCATCAAGCTGATCCCCGGCGAGCGGAAGATCGGCCTCAGCATTCGCGCGTTGAAGAGCGACGAGTTCCGAGCCGATTGGGAGGCGTACACGGAGACCACCGGCCGCCCCGAGGTGACGCTCGGCGATCATTTCAAGCACCAGCAATAGAGCTGTCCGCTTCCAGCTTCCCGCTTCCAGCTCAGACCTGGAGGCGGGAGGTTGGGGGCAGCAGCCGACGCCAGCGACCTCACACAGCCGCGACGTCTACGCTAGGCGGCAAACTGGAAGCGGGAAGCTGGAAGCTGAGATCGAAAGGTCCACATGAACACCGGCAGCATGACGAAAGCGGAGCTGGTCGAGGAAGTCTCACGGGTTTCCGACCTCACGAAGAAGCACTCGGAGGTGATCGTCGACACCGTTTTCAAGAGCATCATCGATGCGCTGCATCGCGGCGAGAAGATCGAGTTGCGCGGGTTCGGCAGCTTCCGGCTGCGGCGGCGTGAGCCGCGCAAGGGGCGCAATCCGAAGACCGGCGACAAGGTGGACGTGCCGCCGAAGAAGGTGCCCTACTTCAAGCCGGGCAAGGAGCTGAAGGAGCTGATCAACCGGGAAGCAGACGGCCCGCTGCCGCCGGCAATCCCGATGGCTCACCCCAACTCCGACTCCGATCTCGCCGGGATCTGATCCCGGCCGCAGGGTCTCCGCGCAGGGCACGCGTCAATGGACCATCTCTGGTCTCCCTGGAGACTCGATTACGTCACCGGGAAGACGCCGAAGGGTTCCTCCGGGTGCATCTTCTGCGATGCCATCGCGGGCGGCCACCAGTCCGACCTGGTCGTCTTTCGCGGCCCGACCTGCTTCGTCATCCTCAACCTCTATCCCTACAACAACGGCCATTTGATGGTCGTCCCGAATCGCCATCTCGCCAGCCTGTCCGAGGCGACGCCTGAGGAGCTGCACGAGCTGATCGAGCTGACCCAGCGCGCCGAGATCGTGCTGACCGAGGCCTACGCGCCGCACGGGATGAACATGGGGATCAATCTCGGCAAGCCGGCCGGAGCCGGCGTCCTGGATCACGTGCACCTGCACGTCGTGCCGCGCTGGCACGGCGACACCAACTTCATGACGGTCGTCGGCACCACCCGCGTCCTGCCGGAGGACCTGCCGCAGAGCGCGGTGCGGCTCAGGGAACTCTTCGCTCGCGGCTAGCGCCGCTCGCTGTCCGCTTCCGCTTTCCGTTTCCAGCTTCCCACGCCACGTCAGCGCCCGCCTCAGAAGCATCGGTCAGCACTTGGGCCCGTCCGCCGGCGACCCCACAACCTGAACTGAACCCTGAACCTTGAACCTTGAACGCTGAACCTTGAACGTTGCACCAGCGTGAAGCGGAAGCGGGAAGCGATCAGATCGAATAGATTCACTCTATGCAGCTCGAAGTCGACGCGGCGCAGCAGGCGTTCCGGGAGACCGTTCAGGCATTCGCGGCCACGGTGGTGGCGCCGGCGGCCGCGGGCATCGACGAGCGCGACGCCTTTCCTAGGGACATCATCCAGGCCGCAGCGGCGCAAGGGCTGCTCGGCATCCCGCTGGCGCCTGAATGGGGCGGCGGCGGGCGCGACTACGTCAGCTACGTCCTGGCGCTCGAAGCGCTGGCGCGGGCCAGCTCCGTCATCGCGGTCATCGTGTCGGTGAACACCTCGCTCGTTGCCGAACCGATCGCGAAGTTCGGCACGGACGCGCAGAAGCAGGTGTGGCTGCCGCGCCTCGCCAAAGGTGAGACGATCGGCGCCTTCGCGCTCTCCGAAGAGGGTGCCGGTTCGGACGCCGCCAACCAGCAGACGGTCGCGCGGCTCGACGAGCGGGGTTACGTGATCAACGGGCGGAAGGTGTGGGTCGCCAACGCCGCCGCAGCCGATCTGGTGATCGTCTTCGCCGCGACGCAGCCGGGCATGCGCGGCCGCGGGGTCAGCGCCTTCCTCGTGCCGATGGACACGCCAGGCGTCGAGCGGCTGGCGATGGACGATTCGCTCGGGGTGCGCGGGCTGGGGTGCATGGAACTCGAGCTGCGCGACGTCCGCGTCGGCACCGACGCGCTGCTCGGTGCGCCGGGCGACGGGTTCGGGATCGTCCTCTGGGCCCTCGACGGCGGCCGGGTCGCGATCGCCGCGCAGGCACTGGGGGCGGCCGACGCGGCGCTCGACGAAGCGCTCCGCCACGCCAAATCACACCAGGCGTTCGGCCAGCCGATCGGCAATTACCAGGCGATCCAGTGGATGCTCGCCGACATGGCCACCGAGCTCGCGGCGGCGCGGCTGCTGACGTTGAAGGCCGCCGACGCGCACGATCGCCAGCCGCGCGCCACGCTCGAAGCGTCGATGGCCAAGCTGTTCTCGTCGGAGGCGGCGCATCGCGCCGCCGACAAGGCGATGCAGATCCTCGCCTCGCACGGCTACCGCCGCGGGTCCGTGGTCGAGCGGCTGTTCCGGGACGTGCGCGCCGCGGAGATCTACCAGGGCACGTCGGAAGTGCAGCGGATGGTCATTGCGGAGCAAATCTTGGGGTAGGCGCTTCGCGCCTCGTCAGGCCCCGGGATCCGGGACTCGGGACCCGGCGGCGCTTCGCGCAGGTTCTGGGTTCGTCGGTGCAACCAGGGCGAGTTGCAACAAGCCGAGCGCCGGATCCCCCGATCCCTGATCCCCGATCCCGTCCGCGTCAGCCCCCCAGCATCTGCTTCGCGATAGTCTGCAGCTGCAGGTTCGACGTGCCCTCGTAGATCTGGCCGATCTTGGCGTCGCGGTACAGCTTCTCGACCGGATATTCCTTGACGAATCCGTTGCCGCCGAACAGATTGACGGCGAGCGACGCGACCCGCTCCGCGACCTCCGACGACAGAATCTTGCAGATCGCGGCCTCCGTGAGGAAAGGAAGTCCGGCGTCGCGCAGGCGGGCGGCGTTGTAGACGGCGAGCTTCGCGGACTCCACGTCCACCGCGGCGCGCGCCAGCTGATGCTGCACCGCCTGGAACTCGGCGATCGGTTTCCCGAACTGCTGCCGCTCCCGCGTATAGGCGATAGCGTGGTCAAGCGCGCCGCGCGCCAGACCGAGCATCTGCGCGCCGATCCCGATCCGCCCCTCGTTGAGCGTCTCGATCGCGACCTTGTAGCCCTTGCCGACGTCACCCAGGACGTTGGCCACCGGCACCCGGCAGTCCTCGAAGATCAGCTCGCAGGTGCTGCTGGCGCGGATCCCGAGCTTGTCTTCCTTCTTGCCGACGGTGAACCCGGGCATGCCGCGCTCAACCAGGAACGCAGTGATGCCGCGGTAACCCGCCGAGGCGTCGATGGTCGCAAAGACAATGAAGAGATCGGCTTCGTTGGCGTTGGTGATCCAGAGCTTCCGGCCGGTGATGACGTAGGCGTCGCCATCCTGTCCGGCGCGCGTCGTCAGCGCAAAGGCGTCGCTGCCGGAACCCGCTTCCGAGAGCGCGTAGGCGCCGACGGTCTTCGCGGCGAGCCGGCCGAGATAGCGCTCCTTGATGTCGTCGTTCCCCCACTTCAGGAGAGCGTTGATGACGAGGGTATTCTGGACGTCGACCAGCACGCCGACGGAGGGATCGACACGCGACAGCTCCTCGACTGCAAGGACGGAGTGGAAGAATCGGCCTCCGGCTCCGCCATAGCGTTCGGGGACCTCGATGCCCATCACGCCGAGCGCGAACAGCTCGTCGACCAGCGCGCGCGGGAAGCTGGCGTGCTCGTCCATCTCGCGGACCAGCGGCTTGACCCGCGCCTGCGCGAATTCGCGGACGCTGTCGCGGAAGATGCGCTCATCCTCGGCGAGCACGGTCAGCGGCTGCGCGTGTTCCAGAGCCTCCTGCGACACCCACGGTCCTCCCGCGCTCATCCGGCGAGCGCGAGGGCCAATGCTATCATTGCCATCACGTCCACTCGGACACGAGGGAGGAGCCCGGCGCAGCCGGCCCGCGGCTTGCGTCGTCTTAACGGGTATGCGCATCTCCGCTCCGCTCGCGGCCTCGATTCTGTCGCTCGTGCTGGTCGCGGCGCCCTCCGCCCGGCAAGCCCAGCAACCTGCACCGCCACCCCAGCCGTCGACGCAGCCGCCCGCCACCGCGCCGGCGCCGCCGCCGGCGGGCCAGCAGCCCGCCCGTTCGCAGCAGGGGCCGATCCGCACCGGGATTAACTTCGTTCGGGTGGACGCGATCGTCACCGACAAACAAGGCAATCCGGTCCTCGATCTGAAGCCCGAAGAGTTCCAGCTCACCGAAGACAACAAGCCTCAGAAAATCGAGTCGTTCTCGGTGGTGAAGATCGACGCCGAGAGCCAGGCACAGGCACAACTTCCGACCCAGATCCGCAGTCTCGAGGACGAGCAGCGCGAGGCGGCGCGGCCCGATGTCCGGCTCTTCGTGCTGCTGCTGGACGACTATCACGTCCGGCGCGGCAACGACATGGCGGTCCGCAAGCCGATTGTCGACTTCATCCAGAACCAGCTGGCGCCGGCCGACCTCGTGGCGATCATGTACCCGCTGACGCCGGTCACGGACCTGAACTTCACCCGCGACCGGAAGGGACTGATCAGCGCCGTCGAGCATTTCCAGGGACGTAAATTCGACTACCAGCCGCGTAACGAATTCGAGGAGAAGTACGCCTACTATCCGGCGGCGACGGTCGAGAAGATCCGCAACGACGTGACCATGGGCGCGTTGCGAGGCGCGGCGGTGCGACTGGGCGGGCTGCGAGAGGGGCGCAAGTCGATCATCTTCATCAGCGAGGGGTTCACGAGCACGCTGCCGCCCCAGCTGAACGACCCGGTCGCGGCGCTGCCCCGGATCGGCAATCCCAACCGTGGCAACACCAACGCGCGGGGGCCAGGGGACACCGTCGAGTTCTTCAACCAGACGGACCTGCTCAACGACATGCGTGACGTGTTCGACACCGCCAACCGGCAGAACACTTCCATTTACGCGGTCGACCCGCGCGGCCTGGCGGCCTTCGAATACGACGTCAACGAGGCGGTCGGACTCACGACCGACGCCAAGGGGCTCAACGCCTCGCTCGATTCGCTGCGCATCCTCGCGGATAACACCGATGGCCGGGCGATCGTGAACCGGAACGATCTCGGCGCCGGCATGAAGCAGATCATCCGCGATGCCAGCGGGTATTACTTGATCGGCTACACCTCGACGCAGGCGCCGACGGACGGGCGCTTCCACGAGATCAAGGTGCGGGTGACCCGGAAGAACGTCGATGTCCGCGCCCGTAAGGGTTACTACGCCTACACGGCCGAGGACGCCGCGCGAGCGAGCGCGCCACCCGCTCCATCGGCGCCGTCCGAGGTCACGGCGGCGCTCGCCTCCGTGGCCGAGCCTCCTCGCGGGCGTGCGGCGCGCTTCTGGATTGGTATGGCGAAGGGGCCGAACGGCGCACCCAAGGTGACGTTCGCCTGGGAGCCGATGCCTCCGGACGCGCAGGCCCGCGGCGCCGAGAGCGGCGCCAGCCGGGTGCTGCTGACCGCCACCGCCCCCGACGGCCGTCCGGTCTTCCGCGGCCGCATTCCCGAGGAAGGCGGGGCGCCTCCGCCGTCATCCCCGCCACCCGCCGCCGGTAACGGCGCGGCGACGCCGGTCGCCTCCGGCGCCAGCGCCACGTTCGACGCCGCCCCTGGTCAGCTGCAGCTGCGGATGGTGGTCGAGAACAGCCACGGGCAGGTGATGGACTCGGCGACACAGGAGCTCACGGTTCCGGACTTCTCCAAGGTGCAGGTGTCGCTGAGCACGCCGAAGGTCTACAAGGGGCGCACCGCCCGCGAGTTGCAGCAGGTCAAGGCGAACCCTGATGCTCCGCCGATTGCCGAACGCACCTTCAGCCGTGCCGAGCGTCTGCTGATCCGGGTCGACGGCTACACCGCGGATGGATCGGTCCCGGAGCTCTCCGCCAAACTGCTCAATCGTGCCGGCACGTCGATGGCCGACGTCCCGATCCAGCTGGGCACGCCGGGGCAGGGGATAGCCGAACTAGGGCTGTCCTCGCTCGCGGCCGGCGACTATGTGATCGAGCTCGACGCCAAGACCGGAACCGGCTCGGCCAAGGAGCTGGTGGCGTTCAAAGTCAGTCGGTAGGTCCGCTCGCCGACTCACGCGGCCATGGCAAATGGCAAATGGCAAATGGAAGAGGGGTTCTACAGATTCCTCTCAACTGGCGTCCTCATCTGCCATCTGCCATCTGCCATCTGCCATCTGCCATTTAGCTACGCGTACATGCCTCTCATCTTCGTGACCGTCGCCACCCGGTTGATCGCCACGATGTAGGCGGCCGTACGCATGTCGGTCTTGTATTTGAGGGACGTCTGCAGCACCGCCTGGAAGGCCTCGAACATCATCGCCTCGAGGCGGTGGTTCACTTCGGCCTCGGTCCAGAAGTAGCCGTGACGGTCCTGCACCCACTCGAAATATGAGGTGGTCACGCCCCCGGCGTTGGCCAGGATGTCGGGGATGACGAAGACGCCGCGCTCGTGCAGGTGGCGATGCGCTTCAGGGGTCGTCGGCCCGTTGGCGCCTTCCGTGACGACCCTGGCGCGGATCGAGGGGGCGTTCTCCATCGTGATCTGATTCTCGAGCGCGGCCGGCACCAGCACGTCGACCTCGAGCTTGAACAGCGCCTCGTTCTCGATCGGCTCGCCGCCGGGGAATCCGTCGATGGTCTTGTGCTGACGGGCGAAGTCGAGCATCTTCGCGATGTCGAGGCCGTCGCCGTTGTAGACGCCACCCTTCCAGTCGGTCACCGCGACGATCTTGGCGCCGAGCCCGGCCAGCAGGTCGGCCGACACCGAACCGACGTTGCCGAAGCCCTGCACGGCAACGGTCGCGCCCTTGATGTCGAATCCGAGGTGCTTGGCCGCTTCGCGCGTGACGATCATCACGCCGCGCCCGGTCGCCTCCCGGCGGCCGAGCGAGCCGCCCATCTCGACCGGCTTGCCGGTGACGACGGCAGTCGACGTGTGGCCGACGTGCATGCTGTAGGTGTCCATCACCCACGCCATGATCTGGTCGTTGGTGTTGACGTCAGGAGCGGGCACGTCCTTCTCCGGCCCGATGGAGTCGATGATCTCGGCGACGTACCGTCGCGTGAGCGCTTCCAGCTCGCGCCGCGACATCCGGGTCGGGTCGCAGATGATGCCCCCCTTGCCGCCGCCGAACGGCACGTGCGCGACGGCGCACTTCCACGTCATCCAGGCGGCGAGCGCGGTCACTTCGTCGAGCGACACGTCCGGGTGATAGCGGATCCCGCCCTTGGCCGGCCCGAGGGTGATGTTGTACTGGACGCGGTAGCCGGTGAAGACCTCGATCTCGCCGTTGTCCATCTGGATCGGGCAGGACACGGTGATTTGACGCTTGGGGCTGGTCAGGATCTTCCAAATCCCGGGGTCCAGGCCGAGCAGGCGCGCCGCGCCGTCGAACTCCTGGAGCATTGCGTTGAAGATGCTGCCACCTGCGTCCATAACGCTCCTGCTGAATGCCGCACGCCCAGGTCGATGAGGCCGGCTGACCGCAAACGGTCCAACCTAACGTGCGCCTGCATGACAAGTCAAGGCAGCGGGCGGCCGTGAAGTGGACGGTTCCGCTCCTATAATGGCGGTGATGAAGGGGCTCAGCGCCGAACGATCGCAGGACGCCTGGCGCCGGGACGTGCTCGACGCCGCGCTGGCGAAGGCGCCCGAGCGGCGGTCCTCGTTCGCGACCCTCTCCGGCCAGCCGGTCGATCGCCTCTACACCGCCGACTCCATCGCCGACCTCGAGTACGGCCGCGATCTCAACGATCCGGGGCAATTTCCCTACACCCGCGGCATCCACCCCACCGGCTACCGCGGCAAGCTGTGGACGATGCGGCAGTTTGCCGGGTTCGGGACGCCGGAGGAAACCAACCGCCGCTACAAGGCGCTGCTCGCCGCCGGCGGGACGGGCCTCAGCGTGGCGTTCGACCTGCCGACCCTGATGGGCCGCGACCCCGATCACGAGCTCTCGCTCGGCGAGGTCGGCAAATGCGGTGTCAGCATCGTCTCGCTCGCGGATATGGAACGCCTGTTCAGCGGCATCAGGCTGGACGGCGTCACCACGTCGATGACGATCAACTCGCCGGCGCCGATGCTGTTCGCGATGTACCTGGTCGTCGCCGAGCAGCAGGGAGTCGACTGGAGGACGCTCTCGGGCACGATCCAGAACGACATCCTCAAAGAGTTCATCGCGCAGAAGGAGTACATCTACCCGCCGCGTGAGTCGATGCGGCTCATCACCGACATCTTCGCGTTCTGCGGCAGGGAAGTGCCGCGCTGGAACACCGTGTCGGTCAGCGGCTATCACATCCGCGAGGCCGGATCGACGGCACTTCAGGAACTCGCCTTCACGTTGCGCGACGGCATCGAGTACGTGCAGTACGGAATCGACGCCGGGCTCGACGTCGACGACTTCGCGCCGCGGCTGTCCTTCTTCTTCAACTCGCACAGCGACTTCTTCGAGGAGATCGCCAAGTTCCGCGCGGCGCGCCGGCTGTGGGCGGAGGTGATGCGCGATCGCTTCGGCGCCAAAGACGAGCGCTCGTGGAAGCTGCGCTTCCACACCCAGACCGCCGGCGTGTCGCTGACCGCGCAACAGCCCTACAACAACGTGGTGCGGACCGCGCTGCAGGCGCTTGCGGCGGTCCTCGGCGGCACCAACTCGCTGCACACCAATTCACTCGACGAAGCGCTGGCGCTGCCGACCGAGGCGGCGGCGACGCTCGCGCTCCGGACGCAGCAGGTGATCGCGTACGAGAGCGGCGTCACCGGCATGGTCGATCCGCTCGGCGGCTCGTATTTCCTCGAACGGCTCACCCTGGACATGGAACGCGGCGCGCGCGAATACTTCGAGACCATCGACCGTCTCGGCGGGATGGTGGCGGCGATTGAGGACGGTTTCCCGCAGCGCGAGATCGCCGAGGCATCGTATCGATTCCAGCAGGCGGTCGAGAGCCGCGACCAGGTGATCGTCGGGGTCAACGGGTTCATCCAGGAGGACGAGCCGCCGACGCCAATTCTCTACATCGACGAGTCCACCGCGGACACCCAGCTGGCCCGGCTGGCCGAGCTGCGGCGCACGCGCGACACCGCCGCGGTGAGCCGTTCGCTCGAGGCGCTTCAGGCCGCCGCCCGCGGCACCACCAACACGATGTACCCCCTGCTCGATTGCGTGCGCGCCTACGCCACCGTCGGCGAGATGTGCGACGCGCTGCGGGAGGTGTGGGGGGAGTATCAAGAGGTGCCGTTGATTTGAGACTCGAGAGGTTCTACGGGTGCTCACAGTTCTGGGAGTTCTCAGGGTGCTCGTTCCACGCGTTCCGAGGGTGCTGCCAGTTCACCCCTTCCTCGCGTGCACAAGGGTGAACCTGCGGAACCTGAGAACCCCGTAGCACAAGCACCTTGAGAACCTTAGAACCCTGAGCACCACGTAGAACCATTTCAAACATTGTCATGAACAAAATCCGCGTCGTCATCGCAAAGCCAGGCCTCGACGGGCATGATCGGGGCGCCAAGGTGATCGCGCGGGCGTTGCGCGATGCCGGGATGGAGGTCATCTACATGGGCCTCCGTCAGACGCCCGAGCAGATCGTCGCCGCCGCGCTCCAGGAGGACGCCGACGCGATCGGGCTGTCGATTCTGTCGGGGGCGCACATGCACATCTGCCCGCGGGTGCTGGAGTTGCTGAAGGCACGCGGGCTGGAGGACGTGCTGCTGGTAGTGGGGGGAATCATCCCGGACGTGGACATCCCCAAGCTGCGGGAGATGGGCGTCAACGGCATCTTTCTGCCCGGCACGCCGATGCAGGAGATCGTGACCTTCATCCAGGCCAACGTGCGGCCGCGTGTGGAGCAGGCCTAGTGCCGGGGCCGACAACGTTGCTGCTGGCGGACGACAGCCTGACCATCCGTCGCGTCATCGAGCTCACGTTTGCTGACGCCGGTATCCGGGTCGTCACCGTCGCCGACGGCCGTGAGGCGATCGAGCGGATCGAACGCGAGCCGCCCGACATTGTGCTGGCCGATATCGGCATGCCGGAGCGCGATGGCTACGCGGTCGCCGCGTTCGTCAAGCAGACGCCGGCGCTCGCGCACATCCCGGTCGTCCTGCTGGCCGGCGCGCTCGAGCCGGTCGACGCGGACAAGGCTCGTGAGGCCGGCGCCGACGGCGTGTTGGTGAAGCCGTTCGAGCCACAGGTCGCGGTGGCGCGGGTACGTGAGCTGCTGGCGCGCAAACCCGCAGCGGTCGGTGGTTCGTCGCCGACGGTCCCGGCCGGGCAGCCGTCGGGCGGCGATTACCTCGATCGCCTCGACGCGGCGTTCGCGGCGATGAGCAGCTCGCCCCGGCCGATCGGCCAACCGGCCGGCGAGCCGGATGACACCTCCGCCCGGTCAGCCGCTCCGATCCCGTCCCTCCGCGCGATCGTCAAGAACCAGGCAGCCGCAGCCGCCTCGGTCCCAGCGCTGTCGCTGTCGGATGCCTTCGTCGCGCTGCTCGCGGCGGAGCAGGGCCGTCCGCTTCCGAACGGCCCGGTGCTGCCCGCGCCGGTGGTCACGGATGCGCAGATCGACGAGATCGCCCGCCGCGTGGCAACACGGCTGGGCGATGAGCCGCTGCGTCAGGCGGTGCTCGACGCCGCCGAGCGGCTGGTGCGCGAGGAGATCGAGCGAATCAAGCGCGTCCAGCGGAGCTGATGGCGTTCGTCGGCTGGCGCTGTTCACAGTCCGCCCGACCTTCACGTCGGGCGCGACCTGCCCGGTGGCCCCCGCGATCCCTTCCGTTCTGGCTGGCCTGCCGCGAGCCCCTGCGTCTCTGGCTGGCCCGTGGCCAAGCTGATACGATGAACGGTCATGCCCGACGGTCTGGACCTTCAACGTCCCATCGCAGTCCCCGACAAACCCGCGCTCGAAGGCCTGGAGGCGAAGTGGGCCGCCCGCTGGGAATCGGACGGGGTGTACCGCTTCGATCGCAGCCGCAGCCGCGCCGACGTGTTTTCGATCGACACGCCGCCCCCGACCGTCAGCGGCTCGCTGCACGTCGGCCACGTGTTCTCTTACACCCACACCGACGTCATCGCGCGCTATCACCGGATGCGCGGCAAGGCGGTGTTCTATCCGATGGGGTGGGACGACAACGGCTTGCCCACGGAACGCCGGGTCCAGAACTACTTCGGCGTGCGCTGCGACCCGTCGCTGCCATACGACCCTGGCTTCGTTCCGCCGGACAAGCCTGCCAAGCCGCAGATCGCCGTGTCGCGCCCGAACTTCATCGAGCTGTGCGCGAAGCTGACCGCGCAGGACGAGCAGGTATTCGAGGATCTGTGGCGGACACTGGGGCTCTCGGTCGACTGGGCGCTGACCTACGCGACCATCGGACGCGATGCGCAGCGCGTCTCGCAGCTCTCGTTCCTGCGGCTGCTGCAGCGGGATCGCGCCTATCAGCTGGAAGCGCCGACACTGTGGGACGTGGACTTCCGCACCGCGGTGGCCCAGGCCGAGCTCGAAGATCGCGAACAGCCCGGCGCCTACCATCGCATCCGGTTCGCGAAGCCTGACGGCGGTTTCGTCGAGATCGATACCACCCGCCCCGAGCTGATTCCCGCCTGCGTGGCCCTCGTCGCACATCCTGATGACGAGCGCTATAAGCCGCTCTTCGGCACGGCGGTCGTCACGCCGGTGTTCGGCGTGCGCGTGCCGGTCAGGCCGCATCATCTCGCCGACCCGGAGAAGGGCACCGGCGTCGCGATGATCTGCACGTTCGGCGATGTCACCGACGTGGTGTGGTGGCGTGAGCTGGGACTCCCGGTGCGCTCGATCCTCCAGCCGAATGGCGCGCTGCGCCCGTTGACGTGGGGAGAACCGGGCTGGGAATCGGACGCATGTCGCTGCCGCCCAGCAGGCCTACGATTCACTGGTCAACCTGTCCGCCGTGAAGGCCCGCACGCGGATCGTCGAGCTCCTGCGCGAGAGCGGCGATCTGCTTGGTGATCCGCGCCCGATTACCCACGCCGTCAAGTTCTACGAGAAGGGGGATCGCCCGCTCGAGATTCTGACCAGCCGTCAGTGGTTCATCAAGACGATGGAGTTCCGCGACGAGCTGCTGGCGCGCGCGCGGGAGCTGCGCTGGCATCCGCCGTACATGCAGGCGCGTCTGGAGAACTGGATCAACGGGCTGAATGGCGACTGGTGCGTGAGCCGCCAGCGCTTCTTCGGCGTGCCGTTCCCGGTCTGGTACCGAGTGACAGACGACGGCACGACGGACTACTCGGCGCGGCTGTTGCCGGATGAGAGTCGGCTGCCGATCGATCCCTCCACGGACGTGCCGGACGGGTTCCGCGCCGATCAACGCGACGTGCCGGGCGGCTTCACCGGAGATCCCGACATCATGGACACCTGGGCGACCTCCTCTCTGACGCCGCAGGTAGCGGGCGGCTGGAGCTCGGACTCGGACCTCTTCGCGCGGGTGTTCCCGATGGACGTGCGGCCCCAGGCGCACGACATCATTCGCACGTGGCTCTTCTCCACGGTGCTCCGCTCCCAGCTGGAACACGGCTCGCTGCCGTGGAAGAACGCGGCGATCTCCGGATGGATCCTCGATCCGGATCGCAAGAAGATGTCGAAGTCCAAGGGCAACGTCGTCACGCCCAAGGCGCTGCTGGACGAGCACGGTTCTGACGGCGTGCGGTATTGGGCGGCGAGCGCCCGGCCTGGCACCGACACCGCCTTCGATCCCGGGCAGATGAAGGTCGGCCGTCGTCTCGCGATGAAGCTGCTCAACGCCTCCCGCTTCGTACTGGCGCGGCCGGAACCTCGCGGGCCGGTCACGGCGGCGGTCGATCGAGGGCTGCTGACGAATCTCGCGCGGCTGGTCGACGAGTCGACCGCGGATCTCGACGCCTACAACTACGCCCGCGTACTCGAGCGTGCCGAGTCGTTCTTCTGGTCGTTCTGCGACGACTACCTCGAGCTGGTCAAAGGCCGTCGTTACGGCGATCAGGGAGACGAGCTTGCCGCGTCCGCCAACGGCGCGCTGTTCACGGCGCTGTCGACCCTGCTGCGGGTGTTCGCGCCGTTCCTGCCGTTCGTGACCGAAGAGGTCTGGTCGTGGTGGCAGGATGGGTCGGTGCACCGCGCGACCTGGCCGACGTCGCAGGAAGTGCTCGCGGCGTGCGCACCGCTCGAGGTCTCACGCGGCGCGGACACGGGCGCCGACGCCCTCGCGTTTGCGAGCGCTGTGCTTGGTGCGATCCGCAAGAAGAAGTCCGAGGAGCAGAAGCCGCTCAAGACCCCGGCAGCCCGGGTCGTGGTGGCCGCGCCAGCCGGCCAGCGGGCACTCCTGGCGGAGGTCGAGCGCGACCTGCGCGCCGCGGGGCTCATCGAGCGTCTCGAGTCAGCCGACGCCGAGACCTTGACCGTCGACGTGGAGCTGGGGAACGCCCCGGCGCCGCCGGACCGGCGCTGATGAAGAGTGTGCCGTTCGAGCCGCTCGATCCGGGTCTCTACCGCGAAGTCGTGCGGCGCGCGCTCGCTGAGGATCTCGGCTGGGGAGACGTCACGACCGAGGCGACGGTCGCCGCCACGCAGCAGGCCAAAGGCGTGCTCCTGGCTAAATCGCCGTGCGTGATCGCGGGCATCGAGGTCGCGCTGGAGGCGTTCCGCCAGCTCGATCCGTCGTTGACGGTGCAGGCCCATCGTGCGGACGGCGACAGCTGCGCCGCCGGCGACGTCATCGCCACCATCCACGGCGCGGCCGCGAGCCTGCTCACGGCCGAACGTACCGCCCTCAACTTTCTCCAACGCCTGTCGGGCATCGCCACCCTGACCAGGCGGTTCGTCGACGCCGCGGGCGGCCGGATCATCGTGCTGGACACCCGGAAGACGACCCCGACCCTGCGCGTGCTCGAAAAATACGCCGTCCGCGCCGGCGGCGGCATGAACCATCGTGGCGGGCTGGACGATGGAATCCTGATCAAGGACAACCATGTGCGGCTGGCGGGCGGGGTGACGGAGGCGCTGCGGCGGATGAAGGCCAGCGGCCAGGAGATGCCGATCGAAATCGAGGCGCAGAGCCTCGACCAGGTCGACGACGCGATCGCGGCCGGGGCGGACATCATCCTGCTCGACAATCTCAGCACGGCGGAGATTACGGAGGCCGTGCGGCGCATCGCGGGCCGGGCCAAGACGGAGATCTCCGGCGGCGTCACCCTCGAGCGGATCCCGGAGCTGTCCAGGACCGGCGCCACCTATGTGTCGGTCGGCGCGCTTACCCACTCGGCCGCGGCAGTGGATCTGAGCTTCGAGCTCGAACCCGATGTCTGACGCGCTGCCATCCGAGCTGGCCGCCGGGCTCGAGGCCACGGCTTCACGACGTGGACCGCTCGGAAGCCCGGTCTATTACTTCAACGAAACGGGATCGACGAACGACGTCGCGGCTACGCTCGCCGAGGGTGGCGCAGCCGAGGGCACGCTGGTGCTGGCTTCCACCCAGACGGCAGGCCGTGGCCGCCTGGGCCGTCAGTGGCACTCGCCCCCGGACGCAGGACTGTATGCGTCGCTGATCTTCCGCAGTGCCGCCGCGGCCCCGTTCCTGACCCTTGCTGGCGGCGTCGCGGTCGCCGAAGGCATTCGCCAAGCCACCGCGCTGCCCGTCCACATCAAATGGCCGAACGACATCGTCATCTCCGATCGGGCGCGTCCGTCCAGGCGGCGCAAACTCGCCGGCCTGCTCGCCGAGGCCTCCTCGGGCGCTGACGGAGTGCTGCACGTGGTGCTCGGCATCGGCATCAACATCAAGGCCACTGCGTATCCGCCGGAGCTGGCGGACAAGGCGTCCTCGCTCGAGACCGAGCTCGGGCGGCCGGTCGACGCCGGTGCCGTGCTGGGAGAAACGCTGGCCGCGCTCGAGCGGGCCATGGGAAGTCTGCGCCGCGGTGATGCGGCCCGCGTGCTGGGCCGGTGGCGCGAGCTGGCGCCGTCGGCGTTCGGGTCGAGCGTGGAAGCGGACGTCGGGGGCGAGCGGGTGGCCGGCGTTGCCGAAGGGATCGACGACAGCGGCGCGCTGCTGGTGCGCGTGAACGGGCGCCTCGAGCGGGTGCTGTCAGGCGAGGTTCTCTGGACATGAGTCGCGCCGACCAGGACGCGTCGCATCGCGCGAACGTGTCGGAGTACTGCCGTCAGATCGAGCGGCACCTGTGCCAGAAGAACGGCGGCCATCTCGTTCGTGTCGTCGGACCGGCGTTCGAGGAGGTGCGCGGCTGGGCGGAACAGGGTATTCCGCTCAAGATTGCGCTGCGCGGGATCGATCAATGCTGCGACCGGGCCTTCGCCAAAGGGCCGCGCCGGCGGCCGATACGCGTCGAGTTCTGTGCCGCGGACGTGAAGGAAGTGTTCGACGACTGGCGGCGGGCGGTTGGCGTCGGTGCGGCCGGCGACGAGCTCGAGGCGGAGCCGGCGCCACGAAAGGGCAGTCTGCCGGCGCACGTCGAGCGCGTCGTGGGGCGACTCATCGCGCTGCGCGGCGTGGACGGCGCGACGATCCTGCCCGCGTCAGTGGTTGACGAAGCGGTGGAGACGCTCGATCGCCTTGCGGCGGCTGCCGCAGGTGCGCGCGGCGAGGCGCGGGAGGCACTCATTGAGCAGTTGGCGGCGCTGGATCGTACGGTGCTCGGAGCCGCCGCGGCCTCGATTGACGCGGCGCGCGCGGCCGCATTGAGGCGGGAAGCGGAGAGCGAGCTCGCACCGTTTGGCCAGCGGATGACGCCGGAGGCACGCGCCGCGGCCCTCGAGAGCGCCTACCTGCGGCTGGTGCGCGACACGCTGCGGCTGCCCCGCATCGCCTTCGACTGACATGCTGAGATCCGGCGATCGCCTCGACGTGATGGTCGAAAAGCCGGCCGCGGGCGGCCGCATGATCGCCCGCCATGAGGGGCAGGTGCTGCTGGTGTCGGGGGCGATTCCAGGCGAGCGCGTCGCGGTGCGGATCGAGCGCGTCGACAAGCGGCTGGCGTTCGCCGCGACGATCGACGTCCTCACGCCGTCTCCGGATCGGCGGCTGCCGGCGAGCGATCCGGCCTGCGGAGGCTGCCTGTTCAGCCATATCGAGATCGCGCGACAACGCGAGCTGAAGTCCGGGATCATCGCGGATGCGTTCGCGCGCATTGGCAAGCACGCACTGTCCGAGTCACCGGCCGTGGCGCCGTCGTCGGCGCAGGGTTATCGGATGCGGGCGCGGCTGCACGTGCGCGACGGCCGCATCGGGTTCTACCGCGAGGGCACCCACGATCTGTGTGACGCGGCGGCGACTGGCCAGTTACACGACGCCACCGTCCCCGCAGTGACGAGGGTGGTGGACGGCCTGCGGGACATGGGTCACGTCCCGACGTCTGTGGAGGTGGCGGAAAGCATCGCCGCCGATCAGCGCGCGCTACTGATCGCAACCTCGGGCACGCGTCGAGTATCCGGGCCAGGGCTCGAGGCGCTACTGGGCGATGACGTGCAATCTATCGTGACGCTGAACGCAGCGGGCACGCGGGCCGCGGCCGGCAGCGGGGCGATTGTCGAATCCCTCGCCACGTTGACGCGCGGTCGGTTGGAGGGCGAGCTGCGAAGGCATCCCGAGTCGTTCTTCCAGGGGAACCGGTTCCTCGTCGACGAGCTCGTTTCCGCTGTTGTCGAAAGCGTGCTGCCTGACGGCGATGTCCTCGATCTCTACGCCGGTGTGGGCTTGTTTGCAGTAGCTCTGGATGGCGGGCATGACGTCGTCGCGGTGGAAGGCCATCCGACCAGTGGGGCCGACCTCGAGATCAACGCGCGTGCGCGTGGACGACGCATCACCGCTGTCGTCTCGTCCGTCGAGCACTATCTCACCAGCGGCGGCAGCGTTCCCGGCACCGTGATTGTCGATCCACCGCGGACCGGTCTGTCGCGCGACGCACTCACGGCGCTGATCGCTCGGGCGCCGAAACGACTGGTATACGTCTCCTGCGATCCCGCAACGCTGGCGCGGGACACGCGCAGCCTCCTCGATAGCGGACACCAGCTGCTCTCCGTCGCCGGCTTCGACCTCTTTCCCAACACGCCGCACGTCGAGACGCTCGCAGTCTTCGGTCGCGCGAGCTGAACTCCGGCTCGAGCGACCGCCGCGGCACGAGCGCGGCGGCCCGCCTCTGTGACTCAGGCGCCAACCCGCCAGTGACCGCGACGCCCTCCGGTGTCCGGCGCGTGTGCGGTTTTCCGCACACGAACCACACTTCTGGTAGTTGCGCGCCTCTTACGGCCGTGCTTAAATTTTTAAAGCTCTTCTTTGTATCTGAACACCCGCCTCGTCCACCCGGTCGACATCCTCGCCACACGAAGGGACCCTCGATGTTCAGAACTGGTTCCGCGCTGCTCCTCCTGATCCTCGCGCCGACAGCGGCGTTCGCCCAACCCGGTCCGCCGCAGGTCATCAACCCGTCGCACCATGACATCTCCCCGCCGCTGCGTGATCTGCCGCCGGCCGCGCGACATGTCGGCGATCTCGAGGCGGAGCCGGTGCGGGTGATTCCCTCGCGCCGGAACCCGTTGGGGCCCGACCAGGTCGTGCAGTCGCCGACTGCCCCTGCGTTCCTCGCGCCCTCGCTGACGCGCAATTTCGATGGCGTCGGGCAGGGCTTCACCGGTCCGGCCGGCACCTTCACGGTAAACTCGGCGCCGCCCGACAACAACGGCGCGGTCGGTCGCACCCACTTCGTCGAGGTCGTGAACACAGACTTGGCGGTGTTCGCCAAGACGACCGGCGCCGTGGTGCTTGGGCCGATACCGGTCAATACCCTGTTCGACAGGTTCGGTGGCAGCTGTGAGGCGGACAACGATGGCGACCCGACTGTCAACTACGACCGGATCGCCGGACGGTGGATCGTGTCGCAGTTCGCCGTCTCGTCGTCGCCCTTCTACCAGTGCGTCGCGGTCTCCCTCGGCGAGGATCCTACCGGCGAATGGGCGCGTTACGCCTTCCCCTACACGGATTTCCCGGACTACCCGAAGATGGGCGTCTGGCCAGACGCGTACTACACGACCTACAACATGTTCAACGCCGCCGGCACGGCGTTCCTGGGTTCCAAAATCTGCGCGTTCGACCGGGCGAAGATGCTGACCGGCGCATCAGCGACGCAGATCTGCTTCAACACCAGCACGACCTACGGCGGCCTGCTGCCCGCCGATTTCGATGGCTTGACGCTGCCACCCGCCGGTGCCCCGAACCCGGTCATCGCGCTCGGTGCCACGAGCACGACGCTCGCCTTGTGGAAGTTCCACGTGAACTTCGACGCGCCCACGTTGAGTACGTTCCTCGGGCCCACAACGATCAGCGTGCCGAGCTACGCTGAAGCGTGCTCGGGCGGCACCTGCATTCCGCAGAGTGGCGGGGGCCGGCTCGACTCACTCGCCGACCGGCTGATGTACCGCGCCGCCTATCGGAACTTCGGGGATCACGAAGCGCTCGTCGTCAACCACGCGGTTACCGCCAGCAGCAGCGTGGGCGTACGGTGGTACGAGATCCGTAATCTGTCGACCGGGATGCCGCTGGCGTTCCAGGCCTCGACCTATGCGCCAGATGCGACGTATCGGTGGATGGGCAGCGCCGCGATGGACAAGGCCGGCAATATTGCGCTCGGCTACTCGGCGTCGTCGAGCTCGATCGTGCCGCAGATTCGCTTCACGGGGCGGCTCGCCTCCGACCCACTGAACGAGATGACCC
Organism: uncultured Acidobacteriota bacterium; assembly: GCA_963816725.1. Classification (GTDB taxonomy): domain Bacteria; phylum Acidobacteriota; class Vicinamibacteria; order Vicinamibacterales; family 2-12-FULL-66-21; genus CAVSUB01. Next base: position 183,041 of record CAWFMC010000010.1, read on the forward strand.
AGTCCGAGGGCACGATCATCGCCGGCACCGGCGCGCAGCGCGCGACCCTGACGCGGTGGGGCGATTACACCTCGATGTCCATCGATCCAGCCGACGACTGCACCTTTTGGTACACGAACCAGTACCTGAAGACGACCGGCACCTTCAACTGGAGCACGCGAGTGGCATCGTTCACGCTCCCGGGCTGTGCGACCACTGCGACGCCGGACTTCACTCTGTCGGCAAGTCCGACGACCGTCAACGTAGTCCAGGGAACGAACGGCCCCTCGACAATCGCCGTCGCGCCGACCGGAGGATTCACCGGAGCGGTCACACTGACAATTGATACGCCTCCGAGCGGCGTGTCGGTGGCATTCTCACCGAATCCGGCACAGTCAACCTCGATATTGACGTTCACCGTCGCCGCCGGCGCGCCGCCTGGTTCCTACCTGGTGACCATTACCGGGACCAGCGGACCGCTGACCCGCACCACCACCGTCACCCTGAACGTGACCGCCGCTCCGACGGGGTCGATCACGCTGACCGGGTCGCCGACCTCGGTAACCTTAGCGCGTGGTGGGGGCGCGACCGTGGGGATCAAGATCACTCGCGGTGGAGGCGTTACCGGGACCGTAGCGCTGTCGGCCAGCGGCTTGCCCAGTAAGGCGTCGGTCAGCTTCAGCCCGGCTTCGACTGCGGGAGATAGCTCGACGATGACGATCTCGTCGCTCAAGCCGGTAGCCGCGGGCACTTACCCGGTCGTTGTGCGGGGTGCCATCGGCAGCGTCGTCGGTACGACGACCGTCGTTGTCGTGATCCAGTAGGGAGCGGGCATCAGGGCGTTGGACGGTAAGTTGTCGAGCGCCCCAGCTTCCGCTTCAGGGTCCGTACGTTTGAATCGCTAGCGTCCCTAAGCGGGAAGCGGGAAGCGGGAAGCGTCTTACTCTCGTCCCTCTTTCCGCCCACGTGCGGCCGCGACGAACGACGTGAAGAGGCTGTCGAACTCGCCGGTCCGCCAGAAGTTCTCGGGGTGCCACTGCACGCCGAGGCAGAAGGCGTGCTCCGGCGATTCGATCCCTTCGATGACGCCGTCCGATGCGGTGGCGCTGGCGACGAGGCCGGGCGCGAGCGCCGCAATCGACTGGTGGTGCCGGCTGTTGACCGCGCAGCTCGAGGCCGCATCCACCGCCGGCCCGAGCGCTCGATGCAGCCGTGAGCCAGGGGCCACGCTGATCGCGTGCGCGGTCGCGTTGCCTTCCTGGCGGATGGCGTGAGTGAGCCCGGCGGTGATCGCGGACGGGATGTCCTGCACCAGGGTCCCGCCGTTCGCGACGTTCAGCACCTGCGCGCCGCGGCAGATTGCCAGCAGCGGCAGATCTTCGGCGACCGCTCGCCGCGCCAGATCGATCTCGAACTCGTCGCGCCCGGGCTCTGCCTCGTCGATCGAGGCGTGCCGTTCCTGGCCATACAGCCGAGGGTCGACATCACCGCCGCCTGTCAGCACCAGCCCGTCCAACAATTCAATCAGCGCCCGCGGACTCTCGCTGACCTCCAGGATCCGCGCCCGCCCGCCGGCTCGCTCGACGGAGGTCACGTAGTCGTCGATCCTGCTGCAGCGGGTGATGCCGATCGTTGGCGCCATGCGGGGAGACACTCGGGACGCGGGATTCGGGACTCGGGGGCGGGGCCCGGGGCTCGAGAACTGCAAACGGTTGACAGCCGGACGGGAAGACCAGGTCTATCGGGGGCGCTGAGTGGCCGCGGCTCGCGTACCGGCGATGGTGGACCGGCGGCATCCTCCAGCGAGGAGACCGCCGGCCGACAGGCTGCGCGCTAACTCGCCTGACGCCGCCGCCGGTAGCGGCGGCCGACGCCCGCCAGACCAATCGCCAACAGCGTCAAGGTCGCGGGCTCCGGCACATCCAACGGCGTCCGGGTCTCAGGGTCCGTGTTGAGGATTCGAATCACACCACTTTCGTAGCAGAAGACTCCTACGAGGCAATGGTTGGGAAGTCCCTGAACGACGCTGTCGGGCAGTAGACCAGCCTGGCTTTGACGGTACGTCGCACCGAAAAACCCGGATGGAATACAGTTATCCCCCCCGTTGAGGCCGAGGCCGCGGGCCCAGCCGCCACAGGCTCCGGCGTGAACGTTGTCCGCATATCCCAGGAACACGGCGTATCCGGGGCCATCCATCGCAAGTCCAAAATCCTGCGCTTCGTTGTCGATGACGCTGATTACGTCAAGGCCCTTCAGGTTGAGCACCTGGTTCGCATCGGTGAAGAGCGTTGTCACGCCGTCAACGGTGATGGCGATCTGGGCAAAGTTCTGGGGGCCCTGGACGTCGCTCGTGTCGAAGGTGTAGCTGGTGGTCTTGTTAGGTGCGCCCTGGGAGTTCTGCGCGAGCACCAGGTCCTGGCCTGGCAGCAGCGAGACCCCGCCACCGGAAAAGTTCCAGCCGACGCTGGCCGCCGTATACGTCGCGACGCAACTCGAATTCTGGATGCACCCGACGGCGCCAAAGCTAACCGTGACGTCCGTTATGTTGATGGGGGCCGCCTGTGCCGGGAGGACGCCGAGCGCAACGAGCACGGCTGCGACGAATACCCGCTGAACCATCGTGACACGCCCTTTCAAAGAGTGAAGCCACTGTTTTACAGCACAGTTTGGTAATTTTAACGTCGAGCCTGAAATATTCTAGAGCGAAGCGGCGACAAAAGGATGCAAATTGCGCGTCTTTTGTGCATAAGTGTTACTAGTCAGCTTAAAAGGGTTCTTTTGTCTCTATATGACCGCACTTTTGAGTGCGCGGCTGCCACACCTCCTCGATTGTGTGTGCAGAACTGAGAACTCGCCAGCGGGCTTGACCAAAGTCGCCGACTTGCGAGAGGACCCGGAGTCCGACGCTGCTGAGCGGCCCTCGACGCGCCGCTGCTCGACAGATCTGTTGGTCGCATCAATGCCTGCCGATGCGCTCATCACTGGTGAACCACGTGAGCTGTAATGACCAGTTCGCGATATTGCGCCGAATCGCCGGGAAGCGGTCGGAACTCACATCTTGGCGGGCACCGCACAGCCCATCAACTCGAGCGCTTTGGTGAGCTGGCTCCGGTAATAAGCGACGCCGGCGGCGCGCCAGAGGCGCACGTCCGGACGATCCTCGTTGAGGATCGAGTAGCGGTGATAGAAACCGTTGAAGGCCTGGGCCAGGCCGAACGCGTACTTCGCCAGCACTGAGAGCTCGAGTGTCCGCACCGCCTGGTCGACCACATCGTCCAGGCGGGCGGCTTCGAGGATGAGCCCCCAGAGATCGAGCGATTCGTCGCTCGATCCGGTGATGGCCTCAGGGCCCGTGCTGCCCAGTGCGGCGATCACCGAGGCCTCGTCAGTACCGTCGCGATCCTGGAGCTTCGCGAAGATGTTGTTGGCCCGGACGACAGCGTACTGAAGGTATGGGCCGCTCTCGCCTTCGAAGCTGAGCGCCTCGTCGATGTCGAAGACGATGACCTTGCCGCGCGAGAACTTGACCATGAAGTAGCGGACCGCGGCCACCGCAATCGCTTCGGCGATCGCCCGCCGATCGGCGACGGGGAGCTCGGCATTCCGCTTCTCGACTTCGCCGGCCGCCTTGTCCGTGAGACGGTCCAGCAGATCGTCGGCTTTGACGCCGAGCCCCTTGCGGCCTGACACCTCGACGAACGGCCGGTCCGCGTCCACGTTCGGGTCGTACCCCAGCTCGCGCGCGGTGGCGTGCGACAGCGCGACCATCTCGTACGAATAGTGCACCGAGTGCTCGGCCTGCTGCTGATAGCCGAGCGCTGCCAGCGCCTGTTTCAGCAGCTTCTGCAGGTACGACTGCCGCGTGTCGATCACGTTGCAGACAAACGACGCGCCGCCAAATGCGGGATGATCGGCTGCGGCTTCGTCGGCCGAGGCGCTGGTCGACCACAGCGTCGAGCCATCGGCGCGAGTGGTGAACGGCCGATAGTAGAAGTCCTTCCCGAGCAGGCCGAACTTCCACAGCTGGTAGGCCATGTCCTTGCCAACGTAGGTCACCGTGCCATCGGATCGCACGATGACCTTCTCCCGCTGCTCGAGCGCGGGATCCGCTTCGACATCCCCTGAGTCGCCTGCACCGCGTTCGGAGTCCGGCGCAGCCGCGCCCGCCTCGTCGTCGATCTTCATGACCCAGCAGCCCTTGAGCCGCCCCTCGGACTGCAGAAAGACGGCCCCAATCTTCTTCAGATACTCGAAGGCGTGGGTCCAGAAGTGCAGCTTCAGGATGTCGCCTTCCCAAGTGAGCAGGTCGTAGCCGATGTTCATCCGCCGCATCGTGTCGAGATGGCAGCGGACGATGCGATCGGCGATGAAGTGGGCGAGGGCGGCGGTGTCGTTGCCGCCGTGTTCGATGTCGTGCAGGGCCTGGACGCGGATCGCGAGGCGCGCCTTGTCCTCGCTGTACCACTCGGTGACCCTCGCGTAGAGGTCCCAGCAGACGAAGTCGAAGCGGCTGGTATCGGCGATGCGGCGGACCTCGTCGAGCGATAAGTGTTCGAGCTCGCGGAAGCCGACGGCGACGTCGGCGACCTGGACGCCGGTGTCGTCGATGTAGTTCTGGATCTCGACCGGACGGCCCAGGAAGCGAAGCAGCCGCCCGAACGCGTCACCAAGCGCGGCATTCCGCAGGTGGCCGATATGCGCCGCCTTGTTCGGGTTGATCGCGGTGTGCTCGACGACCGTCTTGCCGGTTGCCGCAGCCTCCACGCGTGAGCCGGGCGACAGCCACGCGGTGAGCGCCGCCTGCCGATCGATGAAGAGATTGAGGTAGCCGTTCGGCGCGGCCTCGACTCGCGCGATGCCGTCGATCGGCCCGAGCGCGCCGGCCAGCTCGGAGGCAATCGCGCGTGGGGCCTTGCGCAGCCGGCGGGCGAGCTCGAATGCCAAGGGGATCGCGAGATCGCCGAGGGCTCGCCGTGGCGGCATCTCGACGGCGATCTGGGCGAGCACCGCATCATCGGCGGGGATGGCATACAGGCGGCCGATGACCTCGATCAGGCGGCTGCGGACGGCACGTTGAATCGGTAGAATCATGAAGCGGAATGTGTACCCGTGATACGATCGCCGGGCCGTTGCGGCATCCCTTCGATCAAAGCCCGGGCTCGCTCGTACTCATGCGGTGTGTTGACGTTGACGAACAGCAGACCGTCAGGATCGTATGCCGCGAGATCCTCCGGCCCAATCACTTCGACCCGTACCCCCGGCGGCATCACGCTCGCCTTGAGCTCTCCGGCCTCGAGCCGCCGGCGGATCGGCGCGGCAGACGAGGCGGCGTACACCGCACAGAGCGGCTCGTAGCCGCGCGGCCCGCACGGCACGACGATCTCGGCCTCGCTTGGCCGCACCAGCCGCTCGAGCAGCGGGACGCTCAGGCCGGGGAGATCACCGGCGACGATCAGGGTCCGCTCGCGCGGCGAGCGCACAATCGCCGAGTAGATGCCGCCCAGGGCGCCATAGCCGGGCATCACGTCCGACACGATCGTGAGCCCCAGGGATGCGAACGGCGCAGGATCGGTTGCCACTACGAAAATCGGGTCAGCGACCTGGCTGAGTGCGGCAAGTTGACGATCGATGATGCGCACGCCGCCGATCGGCAGCATGCTCTTGATTGCGCCGCCCAATCGTCGCGCCTTGCCGCCGGCGAGAATGGCGGCCGCTACCGGCGCTCGTGCCATCGTCCGTTCGAACGATATCAGAACGGCCACGGTTCGTGGGCAGGTGGCCGGGCACAGCGGCTTGGGTCCGCGCGATGAGTGAGCCGCGCATCGGACGGATCCTCGTCGCCAGCCTGCACCAGTCGATTCAGGATCTGCTGCCGAACCGGATCGAGTTCTACGAGAACTGGCTCAGTACCGCGGGGTTGCGCGAAGGGACGATCGGGTTGGCGCCGTTGTCCGCGGTCCTCAGCTTCCTGCGCCTCGAGGGAGATCCGTACTACGCCATCACCACCCGCGCAGGTGAGTACGCGGGCGACTGGACGATGGCCGCGCTGCCGCCGATAGAACGCCGGATCGCCAAGGTGCTGCCGCCGCGGTGGCGGGCCCGCACGGCGCTCCGGGTCGCGCGCGGTCTGATCACCGCGACCTATCCCGGCACTCGCACGGTCGTGAAGGCGCGTCAGGGCACCACCACGATCGACATCCGCGGCTCGCTGTTCTGCGAGGTGCGCGAGCTTTCGAGCTCGCCCCTGTGCGGCTTTTACGCCGCTGGAGTCGGCCGCGTGTTCTCGGCCTTCGGCTTGCCGGCGGAGGTCGAGGTCCACGCCTGCCGGGCGCTGGGGACGGATCGCGGCTGCCTGCTGGCGCTGCGGCTCGCCACGCCGGCGACGGCGGCGGAGCCCGAAACCGCCTGACCGGCGCCGTCGCGCCCGGCGACGAAAACCCGATGCTCAATATCGCGCACCGAGTCATCGCTCTTGCCTGCCTGTTGCTGGCATCTGGCGCCGTCGTCCGCGCCCAGACGCCCGCGGCTGACGCGGCCGCGCGCGTGCTCGTCCTCCCCTTCGATAACACCGGCGGGGAAGCGCGCCTCCACTGGCTGGGTGAGGCGTCGGCCGTGCTGGTGACCGACGGCCTCAAGGCCCGCGGCGTCTCGGCAATCAGTCGGGATGAGCGCGTGCGAGCGTTCGAAGAGCTCCATCTGCCTCTCTCGGCCAGCCTGAGCCGCGCGACGGTGATCAAGGTCGCGGAGTTGCTCGGCGCGCGCGAACTGGTCCTCGGCACCTTCCACGTCGAGGATCGCGAGCTGACGATCCAGGCCCAAACCATTCGCGTCGATGCCGGACGGGCCCGGCCCGCCGCGACGGAGCGAGGGCAGCTCACCGAACTGTTCGAGCTGCACGACCGGTTGGTCCGCGACCTGACGCCGGAGTCGGCGGCGCCGGCCACGACCGGTGCGCGGCCGCCGCTGGGCGCCTTCGAGAGCTACGTCAAGGGCCTGCTCGCGACAAGTCCGGCAGCACGGGCGACGTTTCTCGAAACCGCGCTCCAGGATGCGCCCGGCTTCGAACGGGCGCGGCTCTCGCTCTGGGAGGTCCGCACCGATCAGGGCGATCATGCCGCCGCCCTGGCGGCGATCCGGCCAATCCCTTCGACCTCGCCACTGTTCGCGCGGGCTCGTTTCTTCGCCGCGACCTCCATGCTCAATCTCCAGCGCTATGACGATGCCTTCGAGACGTATGGGGGATTGCTGCGGCAGCCGCAGGGCATCGAGCCGGCCATGCGCGGCGCGGTGAGCAACAACATGGGGGTGATTCAGATCCGGCGCGGCGCGACGCCGCAAACCGGCACGCCGATCTACTTCCTGACCACGGCGACCGAACAGGATCCCGGCGCCACCGACGCCTATTTCAACCTCGGCTACGCTTACATCCTCGACAAGAATTTCCAGGGGGCGATCTACTGGCTGCGCGAGACCGTGCGCCGCGCTCCGGCGGATGCCGACGCCCACGAGCTGCTCGCGATCGCCCTCCAGGCGACCGGCAACCCGGTCGAAGCGGGTCGCGAGCGGGACCTGGCGCGTCAGCTGTCGGCCCACTACGAAGAGCTGGCGCGTTCCGCCGCCTCCGACCGACAGGCGGTGGCGCGTGGCCTCGAGCGGGTTCTGCTCGATCCGGACGGATCGGGCAGCCTGCACGCGATGGCCATCGTCGGCACCTCCGCCCAGCGCGATCAACGCGATCTCGCCGCGTTTCATCTGGAGCGCGGCCGGCGGCTGTTCGATCGTGAGCAGGACACCGAGGCGATGGCGGAGTTGCGGCGGGTCGTGTATCTGTCACCGTACGAGGCCCAGGCGCACCTCCTGATCGGCCGGATTTACTTGAGAGCCGGGCGACCGCGGGACGCCGTCGACGCCCTCAAGATCTCGATCTGGAGCAGCGACACAGCCGGCGCCCACGTGGCGCTGGCCGAGGCGTATCTCAAGATCGGCAATGCCAAGGGGGCTCGTACGGAGATCGATCGAGCGCTGGTGATGGATCCGGCGTCTTCCGAGGCGAAGCGCGTCCTCGCCCAGATCAAGTAGGCTGCAGGCCGGCCAGAAGACCGGCCTGACGTCGGATGGCAGAAGGCAGAAGTGACGTCCTGCCAGGAAGGTGGTCGCATGCGCGGCGCGAGCGGGCGGCTGGCGTGGGCACTGACGGCGATCGCGGTCGCGTGGCAGTGGGGTGTCACGGCAAGGGCCGATCAGACCTCGTCACCCACCGTCCCGGTCGCGTATCTGGCGGAGGTCGACGGCATCATCCATCCCGTGTCGGCCGAGTATCTGCGCGGCGCGATCGCCGAGGCGGATGCGGCCGGCGCCGCCGTGCTGATCGTCACGCTTCGGACCCCGGGCGGCTTAGTGGATTCGACCCGCGACATCAACACCGCGATCATCGCGGCCCGCACGCCGGTCGTCGTGTTCGTCGGCCCCTCAGGGTCGCGCGCGGCCTCGGCCGGCTTCCTCATCACCATCGCCGCTGACGTCGCCGCCATGGCGCCCGGGACCCATATCGGCGCCGCGCACCCGGTGTCGGGCGACGGCCAGCAGGTCGACGAGGTGATGGCGAAGAAGATGGCCTCGGACGTCGCCGGCTATGCACGGACGATCGCCGCCCAACGCAAGCGCAACGTCGATCTGGTGGAGCAGGCGGTCACCGAGAGCCGGACCTACACCGACCAGGAGGCGCTCGGCGCCAAACCGCCGCTCATCGATCTCGTCGCGAACGACGTGCCCGACCTCCTGGCCAAACTCGACGGCCGAAGCGTCACGCGCTTCGACGGCCGCGCCGTGACGCTCCGCACCGCGGGCGCGGCCACGCACATGGTGCGCATGACCTGGGCGCAGCAGACCCTCAGCGCGCTGGCCCACCCGCAGATCGCCTACCTCTTGTTGATGCTCGGCACCCTCGGATTGACGGTCGAACTCTGGTCCCCGGGCGCCGTCCTGCCGGGTGTCGCCGGAGGGATCTGCCTGCTGCTGGCCTTTTTCGCCTTCCAGGTGCTCCCGGTCAGCGCCGCCGGCATCCTGCTGATCCTGTTCGGGATGGTGTTGCTGATTCTCGAGGTCAAGGTTACTAGCTACGGCGTCCTGGCGACCGGAGGTCTGATCAGCCTTCTGCTCGGGTCGATGATGCTCATCGACTCGCCGCTCCCGGAGTTGCGGGTCGGGCTGCGTCTGATCGTCCCGCTTTCGGTGGCCGTCGCCGGGATCGTGTTCTTCCTGGTGCGGCTGGCGGTCCGATCCCAGCGAACCCGGCCGATCACCGGGGCGGCCGGGCTCCTGGCCGAGACCGGCGTGGCGCTCGGCACCTTCGGTCCGGGGGACGTCGGGCGGGTGCAAACTCATGGGGAGATCTGGTCTGCGGTCGCTGATGTGCCGATACATGCGGGGGACACGGTGCGGATCGTCGCCGTGAACGGGCTGCTCCTGACCGTCGCGTCAGCGCCACAGCCCCGAGCCGAACCGAGTTGAGGCGTTGCCCCGGTCACAGCCAGACAGAGCGTGGAGGATAGCGTGCTGCTCTCGCCGTTGCTGATCGTGCTGGTCGTGGTCGGCTTCTATCTGGTGAGCTCCATCAAGATCTTGAACGAGTACGAGCGCGGGGTGGTGTTCCGCCTCGGTAAGCTGCTGGACCAGCCGAAGGGTCCCGGCGTCATCCTCGTATTCGCGCCGATCGACCGCATGGTCCGCGTCTCCTTGCGCACCATCGTTCTGGATGTGCCGCCTCAAGACGTCATCACCCGCGACAACGTCTCGGTCAAGGTCAACGCGGTGGTGTTCTTTCGCGTGATGGACCCGCGCCGCGCGATCGTCGAGGTCGAGAGCTATCACTACGCGACTTCACAGCTGGCCCAGACCACGCTGCGGAGCGTGCTCGGCCAGGTGGAGCTGGATGACCTGCTGTCGCAACGCGAGAAGCTGAACACCGACCTGCAGCATATTCTCGATCATCGCACCGACCCGTGGGGGATCAAGGTGTCGGCAGTCGAAGTGAAGCACGTCGACCTGCCGCCTGACATGCAGCGCGCAATGGGTCGACAGGCGGAAGCCGAGCGCGAGAAGCGTGCTAAAATCATCCACGCCGAAGGGGAACTCGAGGCGTCCGCGAAGCTCAGTCAGGCCGCCGCCGTCATCGCCACCGAACCCGTGACCGTCACCCTGCGTTACCTGCAGACCCTGACGGAAATCGCGTCCGAGAAAAACTCCACCATCATCTTTCCGCTGCCCATGGAGCTGATCAACTTGATCGGCAGTCGCAAGGAATAGTCACGTGGCTGACATGACACAAGACATCGCCGACGACGGGTTCCACGAGATTCAACTGAGCGGGAAGCAGCTCGTGTTCCTGTTCATGGCCACGACCGCCGTGTCGGTCATGATCTTCCTGCTCGGCGTGCTGGTCGGACGTGACGTCCGCGGCGGGCGGGTCGGCGAGGCCACCGAGGCGTCGCTGACGACCCCGGCCGCGGCGCCTTCGCCCGCGCCCAGTGCTGTGAAGCAGCAGGCGGCCGCGCAGTCGGCGCCCGCCGCCGAGCCCCCCTCGCCGCCCGCAGACGACGAACTGACGTACCGGAAGCGGCTCGAGAGCGACGGGGCCGCGAAGGAGACCTTGAAGCCCCAAGCGACGTCGGCGCGGACCGACGCCAAGCCCGAGCCGGCGCGTCCCGAACCAACGCCCGTCGAGACAGCGTCCAAGGCAGCCCCCGCGAAGGCAGTGCCGGCTGCTGCTGCGGCAGCGCCGGCCGCGGCTGCGGCACCGCCGGCCACGGCTCCGGCCGGACGGCCGGGGCGCTGGGTCGTGCAGCTCGTCGCGCTGCGTGACCGTGGCGCCGCCGCCTCCATCGTCCAGCGCCTGTCTGGGCGTGGCTACCCGGCGTTCGTGGTGAGCCCGGCCGCGTCCACGCCGAATCAGGTCTACAAGGTGCAGGTCGGACGCTACGACGACAAGAACGAAGCCGAGCGCGTCGCCAAGCGGCTCGAGAAGGAAGAGAAGTTCAGCCCCTGGATCTCGCGCTAGCACTGCTCTCGGGAGCGCTCCTCGCGCTCAGCGTTCCGAAGTTCGGCACTCCCGCCTGCGCCTGGCTGGCGCTCACGCCGCTGATTGTGGCCCTGTCGCGGAGCGCCGCCGCGCCGCGGCCCTACCGCCGCGGCTTTCTGCTCGGCCTGGCGACCGGAACAGTGTGCTTCTGGGGCACGCTCTACTGGCTGGTCGAGACCATGACCACGTTCGGCGACCTGCCGGTGCCGCTGGCGATCGTGGCCGCGGCACTGCTGGTTGCCTACCTCGCGCTCTTTCCCGCCGCCTTCGCCGTCCTCGTCGTGCGCTTCAGGCGGAGCTTCGGCCCGATCGGGCTGTTGCTCGCGGCCCCGGCGTGGGCCGCGACCGAGCTTGGCCGCCAGTATGTGTGGGACGGATTTCCCTGGGAACTACTCGGCTATAGCCAGGTGACATGGCTGCCGGTGGCGCAGATCGCGAGCCTCGTCGGCGTGTATGGCCTGTCCACGCTGCTCGCGCTGACGTCCGCGGCGGCGGCGCTGGTGCTCCTGGATCGATCGCGGCGCGCATGGCTCGTCGCGATCGCGACGGCGCTCCTGGTCGTGGCCGGCACCGCGTGGGGCGCGTCACGCCTGTCCGCATCGCGCCTGACCACCGAGGGCACGCCGGTCAGGGTCGCGGTGGTACAGGGGAACATCGCGCAGGATCAGAAATGGGATCCGAAGCTGATCGACGAGATCTCCTCCCGATATATCGAGATGACCCGTTCGGCGCTGGCCGCGGGGGCGACGTTCGTGCTCTGGCCGGAGTCGGCCACACCGTACTTGTTCGAGCGCGATGCGGTCCGCGCCGGGGTGGTCCGGCGGCTGGCGCGCGAGGCGCATGCGACGCTGCTGGTCGGCAGCGATCAGGTCGAGCCCCTGCTGATGGCCGTCAAGGACGGCGCCCAGCCCAGACCCAACTACTACAATGCCGCGTTCCTGGTGAAACCGGACGGGATGATCGGAGCGGTCTACCGCAAGATGCATCTGGTCCCGTTCGGCGAGTACGTGCCGCTCAAGCGGCTCCTGTTCTTCGTCGATGCGATCACCGGGTTCCCGGACTTCACGCCGGGCGGGGAAGGCGTGCTGCTGCCGGTCGGCGATCACCTGGCGAGCACCGCAATCTGCTACGAAGTGATTTACGGGAATGCGATCCGCGACGCGGTGGCCCGCGGCAGCGAGCTGCTGACCACGATTACCAACGACGCGTGGTACGGACGATCGTCGGCGGCCTATCAGCACTGGGAGCAGGCCTCGATGCGGGCGATCGAAAACGGTCGCTACCTGGCGCGGGCCGCCAACACCGGCATCAGCGGCTTCGTCGACCCTTATGGCCGGGTGCTCGACCGCTCTGGCCTGTTCGAGCAGCGCACGCTGGTTCACGAGGTGCGCTTCCTGAAGGCGCGCACGGTCTACTCCTACCTCGGTGATCTCGTGGCCTGGCTGTCGCTGGCGCTCGTCGGCGCCGCGCTGCTGGCCTCACGCGCGACCGCCGCGCGGCGCTGACGCGCTACAATACTCCCGCACACCTATGGCCCTTCAACTGGACGAACAGCTTCGCAGGCACGAAGACCTGGCGCGCCGCGCCAACGACCTGCGGAGCTATCTTTGACGCCGCCAAGCCGGCGGACGAACTCTCTCTCATCGAAGCGCGCGTCTCCGATCCGGACTTCTGGAAGGATCAGGCGGCGGCGCAGAAGCTGCTGCAGCGCCGTCGCCGGCTCGAAGAGGATCGCGATCTCAGCGAGGGGTTGAAGCGCCGCGCCGACGATCTCGCGGTCCTGGTCGAGTGGGCAGAAGCGGGAGAGCCGGTGGCCGACGATTTGGCCCGGGCGCTCGATGATTTGGCCGCGCAGGTCGACGCCGGCGAGACCAAGAAGATGCTCGGCGGCGAGCACGATCGCAAGAATGCGATCGTCACGATCCATCCGGGTGCCGGCGGCACAGAGTCGCAGGACTGGGCGGAGATGCTGCTGCGGATGTATCTGCGGTGGATCGAGCGGCGCGGCTTCAAGCGCGAGGTGATCGACCTCCAGCCCGGCGACGAGGCGGGCATCAAGGGGGCGACCCTCTCGATCACCGGCGACTACGCCTACGGGCTGATGCTCGCCGAGGCGGGCGTCCATCGCCTGGTCCGCATCTCACCCTTCGATCAGGCCTCGCGCCGGCACACCTCGTTCGCGTCGGTGTTCGTCTGGCCCGAGCTGCCGGACGACGTGGACATCGAGATCGAGGACAAGGATCTGCGGATCGATACCTACCGGTCGAGCGGCGCGGGCGGGCAGCACGTCAACGTGACTGACTCCGCCGTCCGCATCACCCATCTCCCCACCAACATCGTCGTGTCATCGCAGAACGAGCGGTCGCAGCATCGCAACCGCGATTCGGCGATGAAGGTCCTGAAGGCGCGGCTGTTCGACCTCAAGATGAAGGAGCAGCAGGCGAAGCTGGATCAGCTCGGCGGCGAGAAGAAGGACATCGCCTTCGGCAGCCAGATCCGCAGCTACGTGCTCCATCCGTATCAGTTGATCAAGGACCACCGCACGAAGGAAGAGGTCGGCGACGTGAATCGCGTGCTGGACGGCGACATCGACGTCTTCATCAAGACGTACCTGATGCGGAAGGCGGCGGGCACGCTCGGCCAGGCAGCGCCCGACGAGGACTAACAGCCAGGGATCAGCGGAAGCCGGAGCCGGGCTGCGTCCCGGCGATGAACGCTTCGCTGATCGAGCCGGGCGTCCCGACCGTCGCGATCGCGCCAGACAGCCGATCGACCGGCAGGAACACGATGTTGCCGGGCGCATCGAAGGCCGGCGGCTCCTTGCGGTCGCCGATCCATGCCTTCATGATGTCGATCCAGATCGGTAGCGCCGTCTCCGCACCGGTGGCGCCCGGACCTATCGGGCGCTTCTGGTCGTAGCCGACCCACACCCCGATCGTGATGTCCGGATCGAACCCGATGAACCACGCATCGGTGTAGTCGTCGGTCGTCCCGGTCTTGCCGCCGATCGGCCATTTGAGCGCCGCGGCCTTGGCGGCCGTGCCGCGCTGGACCACTCCCTGGAGCAGGTTGGTCATCACGAACGCGGTGTCGGCGCGAATGGCGTCCTTCGGCTCAGGCCGGTTCTCTTCGAGGACGTTGCCTTCGCGATCGGTCACCTTCAGCACGGAGTACGGACGCAGCCGGACGCCTTGGTTAGGAAAGACCGAGTAGGCGCTGGTCATCTCGATGAGGGACGCTTCTGCCGCGCCGAGCGCGACCGCGAGGTACGGCGGCAGCGGCGACTCGAGCCCGAGGCGGCGGGCGTAGGCAATGACCTGCTTGGGGCCGAGCTGCTCCATGACCCGGACGGCCGGGACGTTCCGTGAGTCCTCCAGCGCGTGCCGCAGGGTGATCGGCCCCTCGAACTTTCTGTCGTAGTTCATCGGCGCGTAGGCGGGCTGGCCGGCCCCGCCGGAAAAGCTCGCCGGCGTATCCATCAGCGTGGTGACCGGCGTGTAGCCGCGATCGATCGCCGCGGTGTAGACGATCGGCTTGAACGCCGAGCCGACTTGCCGGTAGGCCTGGGTCGCGCGATTGAACTTGCTGCGCTCGAAGCTGTAGCCGCCGGACATCGCGCGGATCTGACCGGTGTGGTTGTCGATCGCCAGGAACGCCCCTTCGACAGCGGGCGGCTGCTCGAGGCTGCCGGTCGCGGTGTGCGCCTCCTCGGCGACGGTGAGGAGCTTCGTCTCGATCAGATCTCCGGCCGACACGAGCGGCGCCGGCGTGGTCTTGTTCGTCCACGCGTAGCCCTTGCGATCGATGCTGACGCGCAGCGGGCCGGCGTGCGCGAGGATCGTCGTGCCCTCGATGGCGGACACGACCGCGGGCACGATGTCGCCGACCGCAATCGGGCGATCCCACCGCGGGTGCTCGAACTTCTGGATGGTGTGGCCTTCCGCGATGATGTTGCGGCGCGGCTTGCGGAAGCCGCGGCGCTTGTCCACTCGACGGAGCCCGGCGTCCAGAGCCGCGGTCGCGGCGTCCTGCAGATGCACATCCAGGCCGGTCTGGATCGACAGGCCGTTCTCATAGAGCTGCTTGGCGCCGTAGCGCGCTTCGAGCTCCTTGCGGACCTCCTCGAGGAAGTACGGCGCGGCGGAGTTCTGGGTCGGCGGATCCGGACGAACCGTAATCGGCGTCTTGCGGGCGGCGTCAGCCTCCGCGGCAGTGATGAAGCCGACTTCCGCCATGCGCCCGAGCGTGTAATTGCGGCGGCGCAGCGCGGCGTCCATATTCACGTACGGGCTCTGGCGGACGTTGCCCTGGAGGATGCCGGCAATCATCGCCGCCTCCGGCAGCGTCAGCTCCTTCGCGGATTTGTCGAAATAGAGCCGCGACGCCGCCTCCACGCCGTAGACGCCGTGCCCGAAGTACATCTGGTTGCAGTAGAGCGTGAAGATCTCGCGCTTCGTGTAGCGCTTCTCGATCTGGATCGCGAGGAGCGCTTCCTTGATCTTCCGTTCCCACGTCTTTTCGTCGGTCAGGAACAGCTTGCGGCTGAGTTGTTGCGTGAGGGTGCTGGCGCCGGCGGCCTTCTTGCGCTCGATGATGTCGCGGATGAGCGTGATGACGATGCGGGGGACGCTCAGTCCGAAGTGCTGCTCGAACTCGGAGTCCTCCGCGGCGAGGATGGCGTCGTGGAGCTTGGGCGAGATCGCTTCGTAGGGGATGACCTCGCGGCGCTGGATCGCGAACTCGCCGACGATCTCGCCCTTCGCGCCGTAGACGCGCGAGATGGTGCTCGGGGCGTAGTCGTCGAGCGCGGAGATCTGCGGCAGGTCGCCGGCGTAAGCGAAGATGACACCGGTCGCGACGCCGAGGAATCCGGCGATGACGAACAAGGCGATGATGCCGGCGCGTCGGGCGACGCGGATTGCGTAACGAGCCATGGGGTGATGGTACTAGGGACTAGGGACTGGGGACTAGGGACTGGGTGCAACAAGCTGCTGGCAGCGTGGTGAACCTGGAACCTGGACCCCCCAGTCCCCAGTCCCGGGTCTACCCCCTGCCGCCACCCCGTCGGGCTGCTGCGCCCCCCGCGGGCTGACCTTGCGGGCCCCCACGCGACGGCCCGGGGTCGGACGCCGTCGGACTACGGGGTGCGCCGCCGCCTGCTCCGGCCGGAGCGCCGGGCGGCGGGCCGGGCGCGGCGCGCCGTTCCTCGCCACCATACGGCCGGTACGAGGGCGCGGGCGGCGGCTGCGGCGCGCGCGGGACGGCTCCATAGGGTGCCGGAGTCCGGTTCATCTGACCGCCGCCGGGGAGCGCGTCGGGGCGCTGGTAACCCGGCGCCGGCGCCATCCGGCGATCGTCGTTTGACCACGAGCGCGGGGCCGGCTGGGCCCCGGCCGGCACGCCGGCGACAGGCGTGCGGGTGGACAACGCCGCGCGCGCATCGGCCGGCTGATCGGACGTGCGTGGCACGGTCCCCCGGTAGACGGGCACGCTCGCGGGATCGAAGGTCCGCGGCGCGGCCGTCTGGGCGCGCGGGGCTGCCATCCGCTGGATCACCTCGGGACTGGTCCGCGGAGCCCGCGACGGCGCCGGCAAGCGTGTGCCACCCGAGGCTTCCGTCTGCGATCGGCTGTCCCGGAATGCGGCGGTCTCGTCACGCACCCCGCCGCGAATCACTTCGGGACCCGCCCTGAGTGTCCGCGCGTCCGTGCCGGCGGCGGCAGCAGGTGCGCCCGAACCAGCGGTCGCGCTGCCGCGCCCCCCGGCGCTGAGTGACGCGCGGGCTCCGGCACCGTCAGCGACGCCGCGCCGCTCGGCCGTGCGAGCTGACCCCAGGGCGGCGAGGGCAGGCCTGGTCTCGCCGCGGCCCGGCGTGGCCGCGCGACCCGTCGCGCCGGCGTAGGCGTATGTGCCGGCGGGACGTGACCCGGCGACGCGGATCGGCGCGACGTTACGCGCCACGGCGTAGCCACCGTGAACCTGTGGCGCGCCGCTACGGACCACGAATGCGCCCCGCGTCCGCGCGTCGATGGCCGCACCGCGGACGAAGCTGGTGTGCACCCGGCCGGCTCCGAAATGCCCGCTGGCCACGACCGTCCAACCGGTCCAATGGTCGTAGTGGCCCCCCCCGTAATACGGGTGGCCGAACCGCCACACCGGACGGTTGTCCCAGCCGAGCGGACACCAGCTGGTGTAACCGGGCGCGTAGGCCCAGGACACCCAGGCGGGTGCCCAGGTGCGGCCCGGAATCCAGAACCACGCCCCGGCGGCAAATCCCCAACGGCCGTAATGATGCGTCGGCCAAGCCCACGGGTCGGCACCGATCCATGTCCAGCCGTAGCCCGGATAGCTCGCCCAACGGCCGTGGAAATACGGCCGCCAGCCGACGCTGACCACTGGGTACCAGACCTGGCCGTAGGTGGGGTCGGTGCGCCACGACCCATACTGATCGAAGGTGGCGGAGTAGGCCTGCACGGTGTCGGGCAGGTACTGCGCCGACGCGCCGGCACTGTCGCTGCGACGGCTCTCGGACCAGCGATCGAAACTGTCCCATGCCGCCGAGTTGTAGACATAGGCGTACGATGGCGCTTCCCCGGCGCGGGCGACCGCCCGCTCGCCCGCTCGCAGCGCGGTCTGCCCGTCGGCGTTCATCAGCTGCGCCGCGCCGCGAAGCACGACCAGTTCGACCTGCGAGCCGCGGTCGAGACCAGTGACCGCCACCCGGTACTCGCCGGGCTCCGCAATCTGCACCCAGCCTCCCGGCGTGTCGATCCGGTAAGACAGCTCGCGTCGCGGTCCCGGAATGATCAGGCGCACCCGCCCATCCAGGAGCCGCAGCAACTCATCGGATTGGAAATCCACGGTCGAGGACGTGTCGAGATGGAGGGCGGCGCCGTCGGCGAACAGCACCTCGACGCGGCCGTCCTCCGTGCGGAGGCGATCGCCGGACAGCAGGGGCATCGACAGGGGAGAAGATTCAGGCCGTCCGGCGCGTTCCAGCGTGGCGCGTCCATCCACCACGGCGATGTGGGCCGGTGGCTCCGCGGAGGAGGTGTCGGGCAAAGGCGCGGGCGGCTGAGCGAAAGCGGCGGCCGCGACGAACGTCAGCCACGCGGCCAGGCAGGCGCACGAAGCATTGCGCGTCATTGAGGCACCTCGGGCAGCGGGGTTGTCCCGGAACAGCGGACGTCCCGCTGAGGCAGGGCTGGCAGCGGCAGTATAGCACCGAGGATTCGAAAATAATCAGCGCGGTCTATTGACAACGTAACGCTCAAATTTTATATTGAGAGCGTTATAAAGATTAAGCCCGCAGGCACTATCCGAACGGGCACAACAGAGGGGCTGACATGAGCAAGATTATTGGAATCGACCTGGGCACGACGAATTCGGTCGTGGCCGTCATGGAGGGGGGCGAGCCGGTCGTCATCACCAACCCCGAAGGCAGCCGGATTACGCCGTCGGTGGTCGGTTTCACCAAGTCTGGCGAGCGGCTGGTCGGCCAGGTTGCCAAGCGGCAGGCGGTCACGAACCCCGAGAACACGGTGTTCTCGATCAAGCGGTTCATGGGCCGCAAGTACGACGAAGTCAACGAAGAGATGAAGATGGTCCCGTACGCGGTCGTGCGGGCCTCGAATGGGGACGCGCGCGTCTCCGCCGGAGGCAAGGAATACTCGCCGCCCGAGGTCTCCGCGATGATCCTGCAGAAGTTGAAGCAGGCCGCGGAGGAGTATCTCGGGCAGCCGGTCACCGCCGCGGTGATCACGGTGCCGGCGTACTTCAACGACGCCCAGCGGCAGGCGACCAAGGACGCCGGGCAGATCGCCGGTCTCGACGTCAAGCGCATCGTCAACGAGCCGACCGCGGCAGCGCTGGCGTATGGGCTGGACAAGAAGAAGGACGAGACGATCGCCGTCTACGACTTCGGCGGCGGCACCTTCGACATCTCGATCCTCGAGGTCGGCGAAGGGGTGGTCGAGGTCAAGGCGACCAACGGTGACACGCACCTCGGGGGCGACAACCTCGATCAGCGGATCATCGAATGGATCATCGCGGAGTTCAAGAAGCAGGAAGGGATCGATCTCGGCAAGGACCGCATGGCGCTCCAGCGGCTCAAGGAGTCGGCGGAGAAGGCCAAGATGGAGCTCTCGACGGTGATGGAGACCGACATCAACCTGCCGTTCATCACGGCGGACCAGACCGGTCCCAAGCACCTGACCATGAAGCTGACGCGAGCGAAGTTCGAGCAGCTGGTCGACGAGCTGCTGCAGCGGACCGTTGGTCCGACCAAGCAGGCGTTGACCGATGCCGGCGTCGACCCCAAGGACATCGACGAGGTCGTGCTGGTCGGCGGCTCGACGCGCATCCCGAAGGTCCAGCAGATCGTCAAGGACCTGTTCGGCAAGGAGCCCCACAAGGGCGTCAACCCGGACGAAGTGGTGGCGGTCGGCGCGGCGATTCAGGCCGGCGTGCTGGCGGGCGAGGTCAAGGACATGCTGCTCCTCGACGTCACGCCGCTGTCGCTCGGCATCGAGACGCTCGGCGGGGTAATGACCCAGCTGATTCCGCGCAACACGACGATCCCGACGCGCAAGAGCGAGACGTTCTCGACCGCGGCGGACAGCCAGACCAGCGTCGAGGTGCACGTGCTCCAGGGTGAGCGGCAGCTCGCGCGGGACAACCGCACGCTCGGCCGGTTCCATCTGTCGGGCCTGCCGCCGGCGCCGCGCGGCGTGCCGCAGATCGAGGTCACCTTCGACATCGACGCCAACGGCATCGTCAACGTGTCGGCGAAGGACATGGCGACGCAGAAGGAACAGAAGATCCAGATCACGTCGTCGAGCGGCCTGAGCAAGGAGGAGGTCGACCGCATGATGCGGGAGGCCGACGCGCACGCGGACGAAGACAAGAAGCGCAAGGAGGAGATCGAAACCCGGAACCGGGCCGACGGCGCGGCGTATGCCGCCGAGCGGTTCGTGAAGGACAGCGGGGAGAAGCTCTCCGCGACCGACCGGGCGCCGATCGAATCGGCCATCGACGATCTGCGCAAGGCGATCGAGAGCAACGACGTCGCCGCGATGCAGAGCAAGATGGAAGCGCTCAACACCGTGCAGCACAAGGCGGCCGAAGCGATGTATCGGTCGGCCAGTGCGGCCGGCGGCCCGCAGGGGCAGCCGGGAGGCGACCCGTCGGAAGCGGCGGGTAGTGGCGGCCGCAACCCCGGCGACGTGATCGACGCCGAGGTGGTGGAGGAAGAGAAGAAGTAACCGGACGGGACTCGGGCCTGGGGACTCGGGACTCGGGGATGCGAAAGTCGTCGTCTCGATGTGAGGCGCCGCGTTTTCGACTCCTCTCTGAGGTACTGGTTCCCCGGGTCCCGAGTCCCTGGTCCCTAGTCCCGACTCTGTTCACCCATGGATTTCTACGTCATTCTCGGCGTCGAGCCCGATGCGAGCGCGGCTGAAATCAAGCGCGCGTATCGTCGGCTGTCGCGGCGGTATCACCCGGGGATCAACCCGGGCGACCGCACCGCCGAGGAGACGTTCGCGCGGATTACGAAGGCCTACGAAGTCCTGATTGATCCGCGGCGGCGCCAGGCCTACGACCAGGGCAGCGCCGCGCCGGCGCCCGAGCCTGCCCCGGAAGTTCCCCAGTTCACCGCCTTCGACTTTTCCGTCCGCGCACTGGGCGCGCAGGCCTCGACCTTCGGCGAGCTGTTCGCGGAAGTGCTCAATCCGGTTCCATCCTCGGATACCGTGCGGCCCGAGACGGGTTCGGATCTGCACGCGACGCTCCTGGTGCCATTCTCGGCGCAGCTCACCGGCGACGAGCGCCAGGTGGTGGTGACGCGGCAGGTGCCGTGCTCGGCGTGCCGCGGCGCCGGCCGTCTGGAAACGATGGAAGGCCGCTGCACCCGCTGCGACGGCGCGGGCCAGACCCGCTGGGCGCGCGGCCACATGGTCTTCTCGAAGACCTGCGTGACGTGCGGCGGGACCGGGCGTCAGCGTTCTGTTGTGTGCAGCGCATGCGGCGGACACGGGCGCGCCGTGCGGTCCGAGGCGGTGACGGTGCACGTGCCGGCCGGCGTGCGGGATGGGACGCGGTTGCGGATCGCCGAGGAGGGCCATGCCGGCGCCGGTGGCGGCAAGGCGGGCGATCTCTACGTCACCATCCAGGTCGCGCCGCATCCGATCTTCCGCCGCGACGGTGACGACCTGCTCTGCACGATCCCGATCGCGGTGCACGAAGCGGTGCTCGGGGCGCGTGTCGAAGTGCCCGCTCTGGTTGGCCTGGCGCGGATCAATCTGCCTCCGGGCACACAGGGCGGCCGTCGGTTCCGGGTCAGCGGCCGCGGCTTCCCGCGCGCCTCGGGCGGAGCCGGGGACCTCGTGGTCGAAGTCAGGATCATGCTGCCCGAGACGATCGACGAACGCTCCCAGGAACTGATTCGAGAATTCGCGCGGCGAAACCCGGCGGACGTCCGGAAGACGCTGGCGTTGAGCCACACGTCATGAAGCGCAGCAGCGGCGGCCAGGCGTACTACATGATCAGCGTGGTGGCGCAGAAGTACAACATCCACCCGCAGACGCTGCGGCTGTACGAGCGCGAGGGACTGCTCAAGCCGTCGCGGACCGAGGGCAATACCCGGCTCTACTCGGAGCAGGACCTCGAGCAGCTGGAGACCATTCTCTCGCTCACTCGCGACCTCGGGGTCAATCTCGCCGGCGTCGAGATCATCCTCAACATGCGCCGGAAGATCGAAGCCATGCAGCTCGAGGTCAACGAGTTCATGGAGTACGTCAAGCGGGAGCTGTCGCGCGGCATCGGCGACTGGGAGCAGCGGCTCAGCACCGCCCTGGTCAAGTCGTCGCCGACCGATCTGGTGCGGGCCGCGCCCACGACGGCGGTCGAAGAGCGGCCGATCGACAAGGATCCCGCCCGCGCCGCTCCCCTCAAAACATCGTCGTAGCCTTCGGGTGTTGGCCCGACCTTCAGGTCGGGCCAACAAGTCACGGCAACGGTTGCCCGGTCCCCGCCGCTCCGCTACACTGCTCGTGACCCCGATGCCTTGCCCACTCTGTGACGACACTGGCTGGAAATCCGTCGAGACGCAGGGGCGCCGGGGCGTCGTGCGATGCGACTGCTGGCGTGACGGACTGACCACTCGGCTGCTGCAGGATGCGCGCATCCCGCCGCGCTACAAGCGGTGCGCGCTCGACACCTTCATCACCTATCCGAACGAGAAGCTGATCAACGCGGTGCGCCAGGCACAACGCTTCGCGGCGGAGTTCCCGCAGCGCGAGAAAGGGCTCTGCCTGATCGGGCCGCCGGGCATCGGCAAGACGCATCTCGCTGTCGCCGCGCTCCGCAAGGTGATCATCGAAAAGGGCGCGCGCGGGCTCTTCTACGACACGCGGGATCTGCTGCGCGTCATTCGCAGCACCTACAATCCGCTCGTCCGCACCGCGGAGATGGACATTCTGCGTCCGGTAATGGAGGCGGATCTGCTGGTACTCGACGATCTCGGGTCGGAGAAGACCTCCGAGTGGGTCGAAGAGACGATGAACCTGATCGTGAACACCCGCTACAACGAGCGGCGCCACACGATCTTCACCTCGAACTTCGACGACACTCCGGACGCGGACGTCGACGCCCAGGATTTCTCGCTCAAGGAGCGCATCGGCTTCCGCATCCACTCCCGGCTCCACGAGATGTGCGACTTCCTCGAGTTCGACGGCGCCGACTTCCGCCACGGGCCGCCGAACGCGGATGGCGACGATCTGCTGACGCAATGGCAGAAAGACATTCGCAAGCGCAAGACTCTACCAAGCCGCGCCAAAGGCCCGATCCGTGCCCAGCTCAAGTCCGCCGAACCGGCCCGTCCGAAGCGGGAGCTTGGCTGGACTGGTGGCAAGGCAGGTTCGTAAGCGGCCGCTCCGATGCTCGGGCTCTACCTCCATATTCCGTTCTGCTCGTCGATCTGCAACTACTGCAACTTCAACCGCGGGCTGTTCGAGCCCGCGCTCAAGGCGCGCTACGTCGACGCGCTCGAGCAGGAGATTCGCGTCGCCGCGACGGGTGAGCCGGCCGACACCATCTTCTTCGGCGGCGGCACCCCGTCGCTGCTCGAGCCTGACGAGATCGGGCGTCTCATCGCCGCCTCCCGCGCCAGCTTCGCGGTGACACCGGACGCCGAGGTCACCCTGGAGACCAACCCGGAAACGTCAACCAGCGCGCGGATGTCGGGGTTCCGGGACGCCGGCGTCACCCGCGTGAGTTTCGGTGTCCAATCCTTCAAAGCCGAGGAACTGGCCCGGCTCGGACGGGTGCACTCGGTCGAACGGGCGCGGCAGGCGGTCGTCGAAGCGCGGGATGCGGGCTTCGACAACATCAGCCTCGATCTGATGATGTGGCTGCCGCGGCAGTCCGTCATGGACTGGCAGGAGAGCGTCGAGGCACTGATCGAGGTAGATCCGTCGCACGCCTCGCTCTACATCCTGGAGCTCTATCCCAACGCGCCGTTGAAGGACACCATGGCCAGGGCGGGCTGGTCCCAGGCGCCGGACGACGACGCCGCGGATATGTATGTGTGGAGCCTGGAGCGTCTGGAAGCGGCGGGGTATCGCCACTACGAGATATCCAACGTCGCCCGCCCCGGCGCCGAGTCGCGCCACAACCTCAAGTACTGGCAGGATGGGGAGTGGCTGGGATTCGGCTGTGGGGCGCATTCGACCCGCGCCGGCGTCCGCTGGAAGAACGCGTCCGCGACGGAGGACTACATCGCGCGCGTGCGCGGCGGCCGGACGGTGGCGGTCGAGCGGCGCGAGCTGTCGCCGCGCGAGCGGGCGGAAGAGGCCCTCTTCACCGGCCTGCGGCTTGCAGAGGGCGTAGACGTGGCCGCCGTGGGCGCCCGCTACGAGCAGGATACATGGGGCCGCTTCGGCCCCGCGCTGCTGCCGTTCATCACGCAGGGCATCGTGCGCCGGGACGGCGACCGGATTCGCCTGACTCGCGACGGCATGTTGGTTGCGAACGAGGTGATGGCGGTGTTCGTGTAACCGACGCAACTGTCGCTGGTGTGTGCGGTGTCCGTACGATAAAGTGTCGCCTTTCGAGCGGATCCGGGCGCGGTCGTCGAGCAACTGCCGGAGCGTTACGGAAGTCGAGTTCCCCCTGGGTTGAGGTCGGAAGCAGTCATCGCGGATCCGTCGAGGCAACGGTGATCCGCAGCTCTGGTGTTTGGATCAAGGAGGAGATTGGATGCGTCGCTCCGTCGTCACTATGACCGCCGCCCTGTGGCTGGCCCTCGCGCCGGCTGCGTTTGCTCAGACCCCGCCGGCCGGACAGCCTCCGGCGGGACAACCGCCTGCCGGCCAGCCGCCCACGGGGCAGGCGCCCGCGCCGCCAGCCCCCGCGGCACCAAAGGAGCCACGGATGGCCCTCACCGGCGCGGCTGGCGCATTCATGTTCGTCATCAAGTCCGACCAGACCGCCGCGTTCGAGGAACTGGCGACGAAGGTCAAGGCCGCGATGACGGCAAGCGACAACCCGGTCCGCAAGCAGCAGGCGGCCGGGTGGCGCGTGTTCAAGGCCGCCGAGCCCTCCGGGACGAACGCGCTCTACCTGTGCATGGTCGACCCGGCGATTCCGGCGGCCGAGTACGATCCGCTGGTCATTCTCGCCGAGAGCCTGGGCACCAACGCGGGCACTCCCGAGAACCAGGAGATGCTCAAGAAGTATGCGGGCGTCTTCGCCAACGTGAGCCGGCTCAATCTCACGCCGATCGTAAAGTAACCGCGCCCCGTTCGTTTCGCACCACATCGGGCCGGCCCGCGACTGCGCGGCCGGCCCGATGTGTGTACCCCGTCTCAGAACTTCAGGTTGATCCCCGCATAGAACCGGTGCGGGCGGGGATATCGCGCGTCCCCCTTCAACGTCGTGACCCGGTAGTCGAGGCGCAGGCGCAGCGGTCCGATGAGTGAAATCTTGGCCCCGCCGCCCAGGTTGATCCCGACATTGGTCTCCGATCGTTCATTGAGCGTCTCGCGGTATACGCCGCCCCCGATGGTGCCGTAGAACTGCATCCGCGCAATCGGGACCGGAGTCTGCACCAGGCCGTTGAACATGAAGGTGCGCAGCCCGGGTGATCGCTCGATCAGGTCCTCGTTCGCATTCGCGTACTCGAATTCGAAGCCGACGATCAGCAGCCCGGTTCCGATCGCAAAGCCCTTGGTCGGGCGGTTGGTCGGCGTCGTGTTCACGCCAAGAAAAGCGGTGATGTCTGCGGCCGCCGGTGAGGCGGCGCCGAGCAGCACGAGCATCAGCAAAAGCGGGGTAACCCAGCGCGGTGGCGACGGCATTCCCCAGCATAACCCCGTGATAGAGTCGCGAAGAGATGGACTTCCGGCCGACCGATGAGCAGGCGCTGCTGCGGAGCACGGTGCGGGAGTTCGCCGAGACCGAGATCCGGCCCCACGTCATGGAGTGGGACACCACGCAGGCGTTCGACCCATCCCTCTGGCCCAAGCTGGCTTCCCTCGGCCTGACCGGCATCCAGTTCCCCGAAGAGTACGGCGGCTCGGCGATGTCGGCCGTGGATTACTGCATCTGCATCGAGGAGCTCGCGCGGGTCTGCCCAGGTGTGGCGTTGTCGGTAGCCGCGCACAACGGGCTGTGCTCGGCGCACATCGCGATGTTCGGCAGCCCGGAGCAAAAGCGGCGCTTCCTGCCGCGGTTGATGAACGGCGAGGCGATCGGCGCCTGGGGGTTGACCGAGGCGGGCGCGGGCAGCGATGCCGCGGCGATGCGGACCGTCGCCGTCCGGCAGGGCGACAGCTGGGTCATCAACGGGTCCAAGCACTTCATCACCCACGGCAAGATCGGCTCGGTGATGGTCGCGATGGCTGTGACCGATCGCACCAAGGGCCACCGCGGTGTCTCGGCGTTCATCATCGAGCACGGTACGCCGGGGATGTCGGCCGGCAAGAAGGAAGACAAGCTCGGCATGCGGGCCAGCGATACGAGCGAGGTGATCTTCCAGGACTGCCGCGTCCCGGGATCGCAGCTGCTCGGCGACGAGGGGCAGGGCTTCATCAACACGCTCCAGGTCCTCGATGCCGGCCGGATCGGGATCGCCGCGCTGTCGGTCGGCCTGGCGCAAGGCGCCTACGAAGCGGCGCTGCACTATGCCAAGGAGCGGCGGCAGTTCGGCCAGCCGATCGCCGCCTTTCAAGCGATTCAGTGGAAGCTCGCGGACAACGCGGTCCGGATCGAAGCGGCCCGGCTGCTGACCTACCGCGCGGCGTTCCTGAAGGATCTCGGCGGCCGGACGACGCGCGAGTCGTCGATGGCGAAGCTGTACGCGAGCGAGATCGCGGTCAAGGCCGCTGACGACTGCGTCCAGATCCACGGCGGCTACGGCTTCGTGAAGGACTATCCGGCCGAGAAGTACTTCCGCGACGTCAAGCTCCTCACCATCGGCGAGGGCACGAGCGAGATCCAGCGGCTCGTGATCGCGCGCCAGTTGCTGGCCCAGTGACCGGCGGCTCGCTGTCCGCGGCGGTCCGGGCCGGCGATCCGCGGGCGCTCGCGCGCGCGATCTCGCTCGTCGAAGACAACTCTCCGATCGGCGCGGATGTGCTGCGGCGGCTGTTCGCTGACACCGGCCGGGCCTATGTCATCGGCGTCACCGGGCCGCCAGGAGCGGGGAAGAGCACGCTCGTCGATCGCCTGATCGCGCAGCTGCGCGCCGGCGGCCAGACCGTCGGCGTCGTCGCAGTGGATCCCACGAGCCCGTTCACCGGCGGCGCGATCCTTGGCGATCGGGTCCGGATGCAGGCGCATGCGGGCGACGCCGGCGTGTTCATCCGGAGCATGGCCACGCGCGGGCATCTCGGAGGCCTGTCACGATCGACCGGCGAGATCGCCCTGCTGCTCGATGCCTCGGGCAAGGATGTGGTGCTGATCGAGACCGTCGGCGTCGGCCAGGACGAAGTCGACATCGTGCGGACCGCGGACGTGTCGATCGTGGTGATCGTGCCCGGCGCCGGCGACGAGGTCCAGACGCTCAAGGCGGGCATCATGGAGATCGCGGACATCTTCGTGGTCAACAAGGCCGACCGCGAGGGGGCCGACCGTGCCGTCGCCTCGATCGAGGCGCTGCTGTCGCTGCACTCGTACGCGCCAGACGAGTGGCGGCCGCCGATCGTCAAGACCACGGCGACGACCGGGGACGGACTCGCGGACCTCGTCGGCGCGATCGGCCGCTTCCGGACCCACACGGAGCCGACGCGCGGTGAGCGCCGGCGCGCGCGCGCCGAGTGGCGCCTCCGCGAGCTGATCGCGCAGCGTTTCCTGCGCCACGTCGAATCCTCTGTCCTCTCGCCCGGCGAGCTGTCGGCGATGGTCGATCGCATCGCGGCGCGCGCCCTGGATCCCTACACGGCCGCCGACGAGGTGCTGACCCGGGCCCTCGGCAGCGAGCCACGGAGACTGTCATGAAAGCGCGACTCGATCACGTGGGTATCGCGGTGGCCGATCTGGCCCAGGCGCTGGCGTTCTATCGCGATGCCCTGGGGCTGGAGGTCGACCCGGCGGAGGACGTGCCCTCGCAGCAGGTGCGGGCGCACTTCATCCCCGCCGGCGGGCCGACGCTCGAACTGCTCGAGGCGACCTCGGCGACGTCACCGATCGCCACGTCGATTGCGAAGCGCGGGCCCGGCCTTCATCACGTCGCGCTCGAAGTCGAAGACCTGGCCGCGGCGCTCGACGAGCTGGCCTCGCGGGGCGTGCAGCTGATCGATCGCGAGCCGCGCCCCGGCGCCCACGGCTCGCTGGTGGCGTTCGTCCATCCGTCGAGCACGCATGGAGTGCTCGTGGAATTGAAGCAGGTGGCCGCGAGCCGGACGAAGATCGCCGGTTTCTCGCGGGCGCGATAGGCGAATGCGGCTCGGCGCCCTGGAAGTCGTGCCTCTCTGCGACGGCCGCTTCCGGCTCGACGGCGGGGCGATGTTCGGCGTCGTCCCGAAGCCGCTGTGGGAGCGGCGCGCCCCGGCCGACGAACGCAACCGGATCCGGCTGGCCATGCGGCCGCTGCTGATCCGCGGCGAGCGCACCCTACTCGTCGACGGCGGGATCGGCGACAAGATGGACCCGAAGGCGGTCGACATCTACGCCATCGACAGGTCCGTCTCGCTGCGCGATGGCCTGTCTGCCGAGGGGCTGACCGAGGCGGACATCGACATCGTGCTGGCCTCGCATCTGCACTTCGATCATGCCGGAGGCTTCACGCGGCGCGACGCGCAGGGCGCGCTGGTTCCGGTGTTTCCGCGGGCCCGCTACGTGGCCCGGGCCGCCGAATACGAAGACGCAGCTCACCCGCATGAGCGCAACCGCGCGAGCTATCTCGCGGAGAACTTCGTGCCGCTCCACGACGCCGGCGTCCTCGATCTGCACCAGGACGACACCGAGGTGATGCCCGGCGTCCGGGTCGTGCGGACCGGCGGCCACACGATGCACCATCAGATCATCTACGTCGAGTCCGAGGGTTCGACGGCGGTCTTCACCGCCGACCTGATCCCGACCACCGCGCACATCGACAGCGCGTGGGTGATGGGCTACGACCTCTATCCGATGGACACGTTCACCTTCAAGCGGGCGTTCGTCCGCGAGGCGATCGATCGGGAATATCTGATATTCTTCGAGCACGATCCCGACGTCGCGGCGGGGTTCATCCGCGAGGCCAACGGCCGGCGGTTCGTCGAGCCGGTGATCCGCGACTGAGCGCGTCCTCGCGGATGCCGGCAGCTTCCAGCACCCACATGTCCATCACGATTGGCATCATCGGCGGCAGCGGTCTGTACGACATGGCGGAGCTCACCGATCGCGAAGAGCGCACGGTCGAGACCCCGTTCGGCGCGCCGTCCGCGCCCTACGTCATCGGCTCGCTGCGCGGCAAGCGGGTGGCCTTCCTGGCCCGGCACGGCGCCGGTCATCGGCTGCTCCCGACCGAGCTCAATTTCCGCGCCAACATTTTTGGCTTCAAGCTGCTCGGCGTCGAGTATCTGCTGTCGGCCAGCGCCGTCGGCAGTCTCAAGGAAGAGTACAAGCCGCTCGATCTGGTGATTCCGGATCAGTTCTTCGATCGCACGAAGGGGCGCGTCTCGACCTTCTTCGGCGACGGGCTGGTGGCTCACGTCGGCTTTGCGCACCCGTTCTGCAAGCGGCTCAGCAGCCTTGCCTTCGAATCGGCGCGCGGCGCCGGCGCCACGGTGCACGAGGGCGGCAGCTACGTCTGCATGGAAGGGCCGCAGTTCTCGACCCTATCGGAATCACGTCTCTATCGCTCCTGGGGCATGGACATCATCGGCATGACCAACCTCCAGGAAGCCAAGCTCGCGCGCGAAGCGGAGATCTGCTACACGACCATCGCGCTGGTCACCGACTACGACTGCTGGCATCCGGAGCACGACCAGGTCACCGTCGAGATGATCATCGCTAACTTGACCCAGAACGCCCGGATGGCCCAGCAGGTGATCGCCTCCGCCGTCGAGCGCCTGCCCTACGAGCGCACCTGCGAGTGCGCCTCCGCGCTCAAGTACGCGATCATCACCCGACCCGAGGCGATCCCGGCCGCGACGAAGCGGAAGCTGGGGCCGCTGGTGGGGAAATATCTCTAGAGCGACGGCTTCCAGCCAGCTTCCAGCTCGAATTGGATGGCAGCGTGCAACCGGCCACGACGGCGACAGGAGTCAGCCTCGTTCGGGCAACGGCGCCGCGCTTCGGCCCCGATGCTCCAAGCGAGACAAACCTGGAAGCTGTTAGCTGGAAGCAACAGCGTCAGTTCCCAAAACCATGAACATCATCGTCACCGGTTCGATCGCCTTCGATTATCTGATGTCGTTCCCCGGGAAGTTCACCGAGCACTTCCTGCCGGAGCACATGAACCGGGTGAGCCTCAGCTTCCTGGTCGACAGCATGGACAAGCGGCGCGGCGGGTGTGCGCCGAACATCGCCTATTCGCTGGCGCTCCTTGGCGAGCGGCCGCGCCTGATGGGCACCGCCGGGCAGGACTTCGAGGACTACCGCCGTTGGCTCGAGGCGGCGGGCGTGGATACCTCGCTGGTCAAGCAGGTGCCCGACAAGTTCACCGCCTCGTTCTTCTGCAGCACCGACGCCGACGGCAATCAGATCGCGTCCTTCTACACTGGCGCGATGGCCAACGCCGCCGAGCTCTCGTTCCGCACCATCGGCGCCGGCCTGACGATCATCTCGCCGAACGATCCGGCGGCGATGCTGCAGTACGCGGAAGAGTGCCGCACGCTCGGCGTGCCCTACATCTGGGATCCGGGACAGCAGTGCGCGCGCATGTCGGGCGACGAGCTCCGCGACGGCTTGGTCGGCGCCGCCCTGGTCATCTGCAACGACTACGAGTACACGCTGATCCAGCAGAAGACCGGGTTGGACGAAGCCGGCATCCTGGCGCATACTCGGGCCCTGGTGGTCACGCGCGGCGAGCACGGCAGCTCGATCCACGAGTCGTCTGGACGCGTCGACGTCGCCGCTGTGCCGCCGTACCGGATCGTCGATCCCACCGGCGTCGGTGACGCGTTCCGGAGCGGATTTCTCAAGGGCATGGCGCGCAGCGCGAGCTATCTGACCTGTGCGCGGCTTGGCAGCGTCGCCGCCGCGTACGCCCTCGAGCACCTCGGGGGCCAGAGCCACGCCTACACCTGGGGGGAGTTCGCCGCCCGCTACGAAGGGCAGTTCGGCGAGGCACCGCCGCTTACGTAACCCGAACGCCTTTCCGCACGCCGTGCCTGGCGGCCGCTCCGCGCGTGCGGTCGCCGCCGGCGAGAGCCACAGGCGCACGGGAACACGGCTTGCACGACGCGCCGGAACGGAGGAAACCTGTGCTGCGCCTCGTTGTCATCACGCTGTTCACTTCGGCCCTCCTCGGTCCGGCGCCCGCGCAGCAGTCGCAGCCTCCCGTCGCGACTCCTCCGCCCGACGCGATTTTCCGCAGCGCCGCCAACCTCGTCTCGGTCAACGTCAGCGTGCTCGACGGCTCCGGCCGCCGGTTCGTGACCGATCTGTCGCGCAACGACTTCGCCATCTACGAGGACGGCGTCCAGCAGCAGGTCAGCTTCTTCGAGTCGTCACAAGTGCCGGTCGATCTGATCGTCATGCTCGACGCGAGCTCGAGCATGTCGGACAAGATGTCAGTGGTCCACGAGGCGGCCAACAACTTCCTGCGAACGCTGCGGCCGGGTGACCGGGGGGCGGTCATCAGCTTCGCCGATCAGGTGCAGGTGATCGAAGCGATGACCACCGATCGTGCGAAGCTCGAAGCGGCCGTCAACTCGACGTTCGCCCGCGGCGGTACCGCCTTGAACAACGCGCTGTATGTTGCCTTACGCCAGTTCGGCGGGGCGACAGCCGGGGACGGTCCGGTCCGCCGCCGGGCAATTGCGCTCCTCACCGACGGCGAAGACACCTCCAGCATCGTCAGCTTCGACGATGTGCTGGAGCTGGCGCGGAAGTCGGGGGTGAATATCTACACCATCGCCCTGCAGTCGGCGCCGAACCCGGCGGTCGGCACCGGTCGCAAGTTCCTCTCGCCGGCACAGTTCTCGTTGAAGTCGCTGGCCCAGGAAACCGGCGGGGAAGCGTTCTTCCCGGCGCAGGTGAGCGAGCTGCATAACGTCTACGGCTCGATCGCGCAGGAGCTCTCGTGTCGGTCCTCGATCGGCTACACGCCGAGCAACGGGCGGGCCGACGGGCGCTTCCGCCGGATCACGGTACGGGTCGCCTCGCATCCCGAGATGAAGCCGAAGACGCGGGCCGGCTACACGGCCGATGGCGGCCGTGCGCCGTCCGACGCGGTCCGTCGCTGACCGCATGGTGCCTCGCCTCGCCGCGCTGCTTCTCGCCGGGTGCGCGGTTCTCTGGGTCGCGGTCCTCGTGGCCACTCCGGTCGCGTTCGCGCATGGCTACGTCGTCGGGCCAGCGCTCGTCTACGAGGCGTGCGGCCTCGTCTGTCACCAACGGCCCGAGCGTTCCTTTCACCTGGCTGGTGTCCAGCTGCCGGTGTGTGCCCGATGCCTCGGGCTCTATGCCTCGGGCGCGTTCGGGGCGGTGGTTGCGTGCGCCGCGGCGGATCGCTCGCTTGAAATCAGGCCCGTGCGCGACACCCGGTGGGCGCTGGCCATCGCCTCAATCCCGACCGCGCTGACCCTGCTGTCGGAGTGGAGCGGGCTTTGGTATCCGAGCGGCGCGGCGCGCGCGTTCGCCGCAGTCCCGCTCGGCGCGGTCGCCGGTTGGGTCCTCGTCCGGTGCGTGGCGGACGGGCCCGCCGAGGTCCGGCACTCGGGTCAAGTGCGCTATCATTCCTGATCACGATGCCATCGAAATCGACCGCGGCCGAGCGGGCGCGTCCCGCCGCCGAACCGGGGATGCTCGTCCTCGTGTGCCTGGCGGCCTGGGCGCTGCCTGGCGCCGGACATCTCTGGCTCGGCCGGCGCCAGAAAGG
The DNA here is from genome assembly GCA_963816725.1 of uncultured Acidobacteriota bacterium. Taxonomy (GTDB): domain Bacteria; phylum Acidobacteriota; class Vicinamibacteria; order Vicinamibacterales; family 2-12-FULL-66-21; genus CAVSUB01. The sequence goes on from CAWFMC010000010.1 coordinate 215,623, forward strand.
GCTGATCTTCCTGCTGGCCCTGCCGGCGATGTTCCTCATCGGTCTGTTGCTGCACGGCCGCATCTTTCCGTTCGACGTCTCGGAGCCACTCGTCGCGCTGGCCGCCGTCGCGGATCTTGGTGCCGGGCTGCCGTGGCTGACGGCGCACCTGATGGGCGCCGGCAGCGGGATCGTGACCGAGGTCACGTACCAGTACGGGAACTGTTTCCTGATCGTGTCGGGCCTCCTCAACTCGTTGGTCGTGCTCGACGCCTTCGACATCGCCATGGGCCGCAAGTGACCAGCCACTTCCTGCTCCTCGTCCTGTTCGCGTTTTTCGTCTCGCTGATCTTCGCGACCCTGATGCGCGACGAACCCCGGGCCCAGCTCCGCACCGGCGTGCTGATGTTCGGCGGCTTCGTCCTTGCCGCCGTGGCGATTGGCTGGCTGATGCTGCCGTTGCCGCTGTAACGATCGCTCATGGAGATGGTTCTGCCGCCCGCTCAAAGCTCGGGCATTCCGTGAACCGCACGAACCCACCGAGCCTTCGAACCTTCCGAACCCCCGAACCTACCGAACCCTCGAACCCTGAACCCTCGAACCCTCGAACCTTTCCGGTGCCTGCGACCCTCGCGGTATACTGCAAGGTCTTTGTCCCATCACTGTCGTATGTGCGCCCACTCCCGCTGTTCGCCTGCCTTACACGGCCATTCGACCGATCGTCTCGTCCCAAGGAAAGCGAACTAATCGATGCGGCGTCCGGACCCGCCACCAGGCGCGTTGCTTGATGCCTCGGGCCTCCGCTTCGCGATTGTCTATTCGCGTTTCAACCTGGCGATCACCGAGAAGCTGCGTGATGGTGCGTCGGCGGCGCTGCAGCAGGCGAACGCGACGGCCCCGGATATCGAGGTGTACGGCGTACCTGGCGCCTTCGAGGTGCCGCAGGCCGCCCGGGCGCTCGCCGAGACCGGGCGCATCGACGCCGTGGTGTGTCTGGGCTGCGTGATCCGCGGCGCGACGGCGCACTTCGAGTACATCTCGGCGAGCGTCGCGCACGCCATCCAGCAGGCGGCGGGGGACACGGGTGTGCCGATGGCCTTCGGGGTGCTGACGACGGATACGTGGGAGCAGGCGGAGGAGCGGGCGGTCGACGGGACACGAGAACAAAGGGCTGGGAGGCGGCGGTCGCCGCGATCGAGATGGCCGTGCTGTTCCGCGGCGTCCGCGCGGCGGATCGGCAGAGCGCGCCGCGATGACGAAGGTGGACGCAGCGGGATTGCGGCGGGCGCGCGGGGCGGCGCTGCAGATGCTCTATCAGATGGAGGTCGGGCGGCTCACTGCCGGGGACGCGATTCGCATGTACTGGCCGACCCGTGACGCGGAACGGCTCCAACCCGCCGGACTCGAAGACCAGGGCGAGATCGACGCGGTGGCGGATCTGCCGGAGCCGCTGCGCGAGTTCGCCAACGGGCTGGTCGATGGCACGATCGCCCGGGTCGCCGAGATCGATGCGCTGCTCGGCGCGCATGCCCAGAACTGGCGGGTCGAGCGGATGGCGGTGCTCGATCGTCTGGTGTTGCGGCTGGCGGTGTACGAGATGCTCAGCGCGCCGGAGACGCCGGCGCGGGTGATCATCAACGAGGCGCTCGAGCTGACGCGCGCCTACACCGGTGAGGAGGCCGTCGGGTTCGTCAACGGGATTCTCGACGCCGTGCGCAAGACGCTGCGGCGCGAATAGCGCGGCGGCAGCGTCCTGCGCGCTCCTCACGGCGGCTCGGCGCACGCTGACCGGTGAACCGCCGTCAACACAGGCCCGGCCTTCGCGCCGGCCGTGAGCGCACGCCGGGGCGCGGGACCATTCAGTTCACTTCGTAATCGGCCCAGCAGGATACCGAGGGACATGTCAGAGACGCGCGAGTCCGACCAACAGGAACAGCGGCGGGCCAACTTCAACGCGCTGATCGAACTCGGCGTCAATCCGTATCCGCACGCCTTCGACCGGACGCACACCGTCCAGGATCTGGTGTCCGCCTACGGCGAGCGGACCGGGCCGGAGCTCGAGGCGGAGCAGATCCAGACCGTCACCGCCGGGCGCATCCTCGCGATGCGCACCTTCGGAAAGGCCAATTTCCTGGTGCTGTCGGACGGCCAGGCGCGCATCCAGGTGTACGTCCGCCAGGACGCGCTGCCGGAGCGCGACTTCCAGATTTTCAAGCTGCTCGATTTCGGCGATTTCGTCGGCGTGCGCGGCCACCTGTTCCGCACGCGCACCAACGAGCTCACGATCTGGGCCTCAGGCCTCGAGTTTCTCGCCAAGTGTTTCCTGCCGTTGCCGGAGAAGTGGCACGGGCTCAGTGACGTCGAGATCCGCTACCGGCAGCGCTACCTCGATCTCATCGTCAACCCGGATTCGCGCCGGGTGTTCGAGGTCCGCAGCCGGGTTCTGGCGGCGCTGCGCGCCTTCCTGAACGAGCGCGGCTATCTCGAGGTCGAGACGCCGATGATGCAGCCGATCGCCGGCGGGGCGCTGGCGCGGCCGTTCACCACCCATCACAACGCGCTCGACATGCCGCTCTTCCTGCGCATCGCGCCGGAGCTGTATCTCAAGCGCCTGACCGCCGGCGGTATCGAGCGGGTCTACGAGATCAACCGCAACTTCCGGAACGAGGGGATCTCGACCCAGCACAACCCCGAGTTCACGATGCTCGAGTTCTATCAGTCATACAGCGACTATCAAGCGCTGATGACGATGACCGAGGAGATGCTGTCGGCGGTGGCGCGGGCCGCGATTGGGACCGACCAGATCACGTTCGGCGAGCACGCGATTTCGCTGGCCCCGCCGTACCGGCGCGTCTCGCTCCGGGAAGGGGCGCGCACCGCGGCCGCGGCCAGACTGGGCACCGAGGTCAGTGAGCACGAGCTGCGGGACCGCGAGGCCGCAGCCGCGCTGGCCGCGCGTCTCGGCCTCGAGCTGCACGACGGCTGGGGCGCCGGCAAGATCACGACCGAGATCTTCGAACGGCTCAACGAGCACGATCTGGTGCAACCGACGTTCGTCTACGACTTTCCGACCGAGGTATCGCCGCTTTCAAAGCAACAACCCGGAGACCCCGACACCGTCGAGCGGTTCGAGCTGTACATCGGCGGCTTCGAGGTCGCCAACGCCTTCAGCGAGCTCAACGATCCCGCCGAGCAGCGGCGCCGTTTCGAGGCCCAGCTCGCCGACCGCGCCGCAGGCGATCTGGAGGCCCACGCGATGGACGAGGACTACATCCGCGCCCTCGAGTACGGGCTGCCGCCGACCGCGGGTGAAGGCGTCGGCATCGATCGGCTGGTCATGCTGCTGACCAACAGCCCGTCGATCCGCGACGTGATCCTGTTTCCGTTGATGCGAGCCCGGAAGTGACGAACGACGTCTCGATCCTGGCTGGCAGCTGGCAACTGGAAGCTGGAAGCTGATGGACCTCCCCTTCGAGCTCTTCATCGCGGTCCGGTATCTGCTGGCGCGCCGCAAGCAGGCGTTCATCTCGCTCATCTCGCTGATTTCCGTGCTCGGCGTGGCAGTTGGCGTCATGGCGCTCCTCATCGCGCTGTCGCTGATGACCGGCCTCCAGGGCGAGCTGCGGGATCGGCTGGTCGGCTCGACGGCGCACGTCTACGTCTTCAAAGCCGGCGGACTGAAGGATCCGGACGCCGACATCAAGCGGCTGCGCAACATTCCCGACGTCGTCGGCGCGGCCCCGGTGCTGCTCGGGCAGGGGCTGATCCAGAGCGCGACCCAGGACTCGCCAATCCAGGTCAAGGGCATCCTGCCGCTGCTGGAGACGACCGTCACCAACGTGGGCAAGTCGATGCAGGCCGGCAGCCTCGAGGCGCTCGCCCCCGCCGCCGACGGTCCCTCCGGCATCGTCATCGGCAAGGATCTCGCGGACAAGCTGAATGTGTCCGTTGGCGAGCACGTCCGGATCGTCACCGCGCAGGAGAAGCTCACGCCGTTCGGCATCATGCCGCGCATGCGCGAGTTCAAGGTGGTCGGGATCTTCAAGCTGGGGCTCTATGAATTCGACTCGGGCTACGGATTCGTGCATCTGGACGTGGCGAAATCGCTGCTGCGGAAGGACACGCCCGATTACATCGAGCTGCGGGTCAGGGATCTGTTCGAGGCGCAGGCGATTGCCGCCCGCATTCCGTCGATCATCGGGTCCGACTACATCGTCGAGGACTGGGCGGAGATGAACAAGTCGCTGTTCTCGGCCCTGTGGCTGGAGAAGATGGCGATCTCGATCACCATCGGGCTGATCGTGATGGTCGCGGCGCTCAACATCATCGCTTCGCTGATCCTGCTGGTGATGGAGAAGAGCCGGGACATCGCGATCCTGAAGACGATGGGGAGCTCGTCGGCGAGCATCCGGCGGATCTTCGTGCTGCAGGGGCTGATTATCGGGTTGATCGGCACGCTGGCGGGCGCGATCGGCGGGGTCGCGCTGATCTACGTGCTCGATCGCTTCCAGTTGATTCGCGTCCCGATCGACGTCTATCAAATCGCCTACGTGCCGTTCAAGCTCGAACTGCTCGATGCCGCCGTGGTCATCGCGGCCGCGGTGCTGATCTGCTTCGTGGCGACGATCTATCCATCGCGTCAAGCGTCGCGCCTCGATCCGGCGCAGGCGCTCCGGTATCAGTAGGCGGCATGGCATTCGTCCAGGTCAGCGACCTCTCGAAAACCTATCCGGTCGGCGGGACAGCGCTGACGGTGCTGCGCGGGCTCGATCTGTCGCTGGAGCGCGGCGAGATGGTCGCGATCGTCGGCGCATCGGGGGTGGGGAAGAGCACGCTCCTGCACATCCTCGGCGGGCTCGACACGCTCGATGCCGGATCGGTGCGGATCGCCGACACCGACCTGGCGATGCTGGCGGACGCGGACCTGGTGGCGTTCCGCAATCGGCACGTCGGCTTCGTGTTCCAGTTCCATCACCTGCTGCCGGAGTTCACCGCGCTGGAGAACGCCGAGATGCCGATGCGCATCGCGCGGCGCCCGGCCGGTGAGCGGCGCGAGCGAGCCAGTGCGCTCCTGCAGCGGGTCGGGCTGGGCGAGCGTTTAAGCCATCGGCCGGGGATGCTTTCGGGCGGCGAACAGCAGCGAGTGGCGATCGCGCGCGCGCTTATCATGGAGCCCAGCCTGCTGCTCGCCGACGAGCCGACCGGCGACCTCGACGAGCATACGGCGGACGCCCTGCACCAGCTATTGCGCGAGATGACCCGGGAGCGCGGCTTGACCTCGGTCATCGCCACCCACAACCCGCGACTCTCGGCCGCTTGCGACCGGGTGCTGCGGCTCGAGGAAGGCCGGCTGAAGGACGTCTGACGTCTTAGGTGTGACGGAAGGGGAGGGTATGCCCTCGCGACGCCTCGCGCTCGCCTCGATGGTGCTGTTCGCCGCGTGCGGCGGCCGTCCGGCTCCCGGCGCGGCGTCGCCGGCCGTCAGCCTGCCCGACGGCGACTACCGCCTGGCGGTCTACTCGAACGGTCTGGCCTGCTCGATCCTGACGTTCGGCGAGGGCGTCTCACCTGGTAGCGCCGTGTCGGTCCCGGTCCATGTCGTGGCTCGAGACGAGGGATGGCATGTCGGTTCGGCGGCGGCCTCGAACGGCTCGCTGGAGATGGCCCTGTCGCCCACCGCCGTCGGGGTCGAAGGGGCGGCCTGGGGCACTCTGCTTCAGCCTGGTGTATCGGTGACCCTTCAACATCAGGTCAGCGGCACCGCCAACGGCCCTGCGTCCGGCCTCATCGGTACGGTCAACGGGACGGTCAATTACAGCGGCTCGACCGGGACCGCGTTCTGCTCGACCAACCTCTGGAGCCTGACGAGGTGACCCCGCACGGAGCCCACGACCGACCGCGAGGCGGGTGAGGCGTCCATAAACCCCATGACTCGATGCACTTAAGGTGAATTCACTGGATGGGATGTCGTCGTTACCGTATAATTGCATTCAGGGGAAGTCCACCATTTTCCATAGGTAATACGGATGTTCGAACGCTACACGGAACGAGCCCGGCGCGTGCTGTTTTTTGCGCGTTACGAGGCCAGTCAGCTCGGCAGCATCTCGATTGAAACCGAGCATCTGCTGTTGGGTTTGATCCGCGAAGGAAAGGGCCTGACGAGCCGGATCTTCGCCCGCTCCCATCTCTCCCTCGAAAGCATCCGCAAGGAGATCGAGGGCCGCACCGTGTTCCGCGAGAAGGTGTCCACGTCGGTCGAGATTCCCTTCAGCGCGGAGACCAAGCGCGTGTTGCAGTTTGCCGCTGAAGAAGCGGACCGGCTGCTGCACAACTACATCGGCACCGAACATCTCCTGCTGGGGATCCTGCGCGAAGAGCGTTCCGTCGCGGCGACGATCCTGATGGAAAAGGGGATGCGTCTCAATACCGTGCGCGAGGACATCGTCGCGCTGTTGAACGAGAAGACCACCCTGACCCGGGTAAAGGAGACGCCGCTCCTCGCCGAATTCAGCCGCGACCTCACGGAAGCGGCGATGAAGTCGCAGCTCGACCCGCTGGTCGGGCGGCACCTCGAGCTGGAGCGCGTCCAGCAGGTCCTCTGCCGCCGGACCAAGAACAACGCGGTGCTGATTGGCGAGCCCGGCGTTGGTAAGACGGCAATCGTCGAAGGGCTGGCGCAGAAGATCGTCTACGGCGACGTGCCGCACTTCCTCGCGGACAAGCGGATCCTGGCGCTCGACATCTCGCTGATCGTCGCCGGCACCAAGTATCGCGGCCAGTTCGAAGAGCGCCTGAAGGCGATCATGAAGGAGCTGACCGAGAACCCGAACATCATCGTGTTCATCGACGAGCTCCACACCCTGGTCGGTGCGGGATCGGCGGAAGGGTCGCTCGACGCCGCCAACATCCTCAAGCCGGCGCTGTCGCGCGGCGAGATCCGCTGCATCGGCGCCACGACGCCGGCCGAGTACCGCAAGTACATCGAGAAGGACCGCTCGCTCGAGCGCCGCTTCCAGGCGATCAAGGTGGATCCGCCGAGCGAGCGCGAGACGATCGACGTCCTGCTCGGCGTCAAGGATCGCTACGAGTCGTTCCACCACGTCGAGTACACGGCGGACGCGATCGAAGCGGCGGTCTACCAGTCGAACCGCTACATTACCGACCGGTTCCTGCCCGACAAGGCGATCGATCTGGTTGACGAAGCGGGCGCCCGCGCCAAGCTGCGCGAAGCCGGCTACAGCGAGGAGTTCGGCGAGATCAACAAGAGCATCCGGGTCGCCGTCGAGCAGATGGAGAACGCGGTCTCGGAGAAGAACTTCGAGAAGGCGCAGTTCTATCGCGAGCAGGAAGTGCAGGCGCGCGAGAACCTGCAGTTCGTGCGCGAGAAGTTCGACGTCAAGTCGAGCACCCGCCGGGTGGTCGTCGGCAAGGCCGAGATCGACGAGGTCGTGTCGAAGTGGACCGGCGTGCCGCTGACCTCGATCAACCAGGACGAAGGGGACAAGCTCCTGCGGATGGAAGAGGAGCTCCACGGCCGCGTGGTCTCACAAGAGAAGGCGATCTCCGCGCTGGCCCGGGCGATCCGCCGCTCACGCGCCGGCCTCAAGAACCCGAACCGGCCGACCGGCAGCTTCGTGTTCCTTGGTCCCACCGGCGTCGGCAAGACCGAGCTGGCCCGCGCCCTGGCGCACTTTCTGTTCGGCAGCGATCATGCGCTGATCCGCTTCGACATGTCCGAGTACATGGAGAAGCATTCGGTATCCAAGCTGATTGGCTCGCCGCCCGGATACGTCGGCCACGAAGAGGGCGGGCAGCTCACCGAGAAGGTCAAGCGGAACCCCTACTCGGTGGTCCTGCTCGACGAAATCGAGAAGGCGCATCCGGATCTGTTCAACATCCTGTTGCAGGTGTTCGAGGACGGCCATCTGACCGACGGCCTCGGCAACCGGGTGAACTTCAAGAACACGATCATCATCATGACGTCGAACATCGGCGCCCGCTTCATCCAGAAAAAGGCGTCGCTCGGCTTCCAGTCGACCGATTCCGGGGTGGTCAGCCGGAGCGTCAACGACATGGTGCTCGGCGAGGTCCGCAAGACCTTCAACCCCGAGTTCATCAACCGCATCGACGAGATCATCGTGTTCGACGCACTGTCGGACGACGACCTGCGGACGATCACCCGGTTGCTCGTGGACCAGCTGAATCACAATCTGGTCGACCGCAAGATTCACCTCGTGCCGTCGGCCGAGGTCATCGACTGGATCATCGAGCAGACCTGCAAGGACCGCTCGTACGGCGCGCGTCCGCTGCGCCGCGCGATCCAGCGCTACATCGAGGACCCGCTCTCCGAGGAGCTGATCCGTGGTCAGCTCAAGGGAGGCGAGATCGAGGTTTACCTGGACGGCAACGCCCTGGCCTACCGGCCCGCGGGCCAGACCGTTGACGGCCACCGGCTGGCCTGAACCCCCGGTGCCGCCGCTCGATCGCGGCGCTCAGCGCACGCGGCAAGGCCGCTCGGTAGCCTTGCACGTCTAAGATCCAGTAAACTCATGGCTTGGCCTCGCTCCGGACATCCCGTCCGAGCGAGGCCGTTCCAATGCCGGGCCTGAGGCTCCACTTCCCGCTGCCTATGCGCGTGTTTTTCGCATTGCTCGTGGCTCTGTCGGCCGCCGCTCGGGCGTCCGCGCAGACGCCGCCGGCCGCTCCGACTCCTCCGCCGCCCGCCGCCGCGACTGCCGCAGGTCCTGCCACCGCTTCGAACGCGCCGCTCGACCTGCCGGCGACGATCTGCGGGTTGACCGTCCCGCCGCCGGCCAAGCTGCCGCCGGCCAACTCGCCGCCCATCGTCTACCAGCTGATGCCCTGCTTCGAGAAGCAGGGGGGCTACTCGGTCATCGAGGTCCAGACCTACCTGTATTACATCCAGATGGCAACGCACGTCAGCCTGCCGTCGACCGACAAGTGGGTGCCGTACAACGACGAGATCGAAAAGACGATCATCGGCGACTTCAAGCGGCTGTGGGGGACCAACTTCCTCGACGACCTGCAGGCCGAGGTGCGCGACGTCCGCTTCTCGAACGGGGTCATCGGCAAGGTCGTCGTCTACAACATGGAAGAGCGGCAGCGGGTCAAGATCGTGGACTACGTCGGCACCCGCAAGGTCGACCAGTCGAAGATCGACGACAAGCTGAAAGAGAAGCAGCTGCAAATCCGGCTCGACTCGTTCATCGATCCGGGCCTCCTGCGACGGGTGTCGGGCGCGGTTCGCGAGGTCTATGCCTCCGAGGGGTACCAGTTCGCGGAAGTGAAGCCGGAGGTCAAGGAGATCGAAGGCGGGCCCAAGCTGGTGAACGTCACCTTCAACATCACCGAAGGGCCGAAGGTCCGCATCCGCGACATCGAGTTCGTCGGCAACAAGGCGATCAGCGACGGCAAGTTGCGCCGGAAGATGAAAGAGAACAAGGACGGCGGTTACTTCTCGTTCATCATGAAGGGCGGCACGTACAAGGAAGAGAAATTCGAAGACGACGCCCAGAACCTGATCGACTACTACCGCGACAAGGGCTACGTGCGCGCCCAGGTGGGCCAGCCCGATCTGAAGACGCTCGAGGACTCGAAGGACGCGCAGGTGCGGTGGGTCCAGCTCCGGGTGCCGATCACCGAGGGGGAGCAGTACAAGGTCGGTGAGTTCAAGTTCGAAGGGAATACGGTGGCCAAGTCCGAGGGGCTGCGGCCGTTGTTCAAGCTCCAGAGCGGCGATACGTACAGCCAGAAGGCGATCAAGAAGGGGATCGAGAAGGTCCAGGAGGTCTACGGCTCCGGCGGCTACTACGAGTTCACCGCGTATCCGGACCTCAAGCCGCGTGACCAGCCGCTGACCGACGTCGACGGCGCCACTCACGCGCCCTCGGACGACGGCGCCGCGGGTCCGCCCGCGCCGGGCAGTGCGCCGGCTCCGGCGGCGGCGCCGGCCCCTGACGGAACGGCCCCGGCAGCGACCGCGCCGGCGGCGACCAACGGGAAGAACGGCCAATCCGGGAAGCCGGAGGCGCCGATCGTCGACGTCATCCTGCGCGTGCAGGAAGGCAAGCAGTACTTCGTCAACCGGATTACCTTCACGGGCAACACGACCACCCGCGACAACGTCATCCGCCGCGAGATGCGGCTGGTCGAGTCCGGTGTATTCAACACCGAGGCGTTGAAATACAGCGTCCGCCGGCTCAATCAGCTCGGCTACTTCAAGAACGTCGAAGGGGATGCGATCAAGGTCGAGAAGACGCCGGGTGTCGACAACAAGGTCGACGTCTCGCTGAAGTTCGAGGAGCAGAATCGCAACCAGTTGACGTTCGGCGCCGGCGTGTCGCAGTTCGACGGCTTCTTCGGGCAGCTGTCGTTCCAGACCTCGAACTTCCTCGGCCGCGGCGAGACCTTCACCGTGTCGGCGCAGCAGGGCGACCGGGCGAAGAACTACCAGGTCGCCTTCACGGAACCGTTCCTGTTCGATCGGCCGATCACCGCCGGCGTCGACCTCTACGTCCGGGAGATCCGCTACATCAACCAGTTCACGCAGGCCTCGACCGGCGGCAACCTGACTTACGGGTTCCAGGTGAGTCCGTTCTCGCGCGTCTTCGTGAACTACAGCCTCGAGAACGTCAAGGTCAAGGAGCTGAATCCGCTCTACACCACGATCGGCGGGAACAATCCCTTCCTCGCGGACTCGCTGCTGTTGGGCGAGGGGGGTCACCGCACCATCAGCAAGATTGGCCCGAGTTTCGTCTACAACACCGTCGACAGCCCGATCACGCCGACGACGGGACGCCGGTTGACGGCGTCAATGGACGTCGCCGGTTGGGGCGGCAACACCAACTTCATCAACCCGCGCGTCGAGGGCGTCCTGTACAAGGCGCTCAACCACCGCACGTCGCTGGGGTTCCGGGCCCAAGGGGAGTACATCAACCCGTACGGCAGCACGCAGGTCATCCCGATCTACGAGAAGCTGTATCTCGGCGGCGAATACAGCATGCGTGGCTTCGACCTGCGCTCGGTCGGACCGCGCGACCCCGCGACCGGTCTGGTCCTGGGCGGCAACAAGAGCCTGCTGTTCAACGCCGAGTACCTGATCAACCTGGTCGGGCCGGTCCGTCTCGTGCTCTTCTACGACGCCGGACAGGTTCGCGCCCGCGGCCAGAGCTTCACCTGGAAAGAGCAGCTGACGGCGCAGCAGTACCCGCCGCGGCTGGTCGGCGTGCCGCAGCTGTACGATCCCTTCCAGATCGGCTCGTTGACCAACCCGCTCGATGTGGTGCCGCAGCTGGAAACGGTGGTCACCGGCGAGGCCGCCGCGTTCAAGACCTCCACCGGCGCTGAGATCCGGTTCTTCATGCCGGTGCTGAACGTGCCGTTCCGCTTGATCTTCGCGGCCAACCCGTCGCGCGCCGGGGTCCTCGACAGCAACCTGCGGCCTGAGAAACTGTGGAAGTTCCGCTTCGCCGTCGGATCGACTTTCTAATCACACACGTCCTGATTGTTCGTCTCGTTTTTGATTCGGCATTGAAACAACGGAAAGGGATTCATTACATGAGTGCGCTGCAGGCTCCGAGAGCAATCAAACTGAAACTGACGTCCTCACTGCTGGGCGCCGCGCTGCTGGCGCTGTGCGCCGGCACCGCGCTCGCCCAGACGCCCGCGACGCCGGCTCCCGGAACGCAGAAGCCTGCGGCCCCGGCCCCGGCCACGCCGCCCGCGACTCCGCCTGCCGCCCAGACCCCGGCTCCCGCCACGACGCCGCCCAAGCCGTTCCCCGAAGGCGCCAAGATCGCCTACGTGAACGTGCAGGCGATTGCCTCCAACTCGGTCGAGGGCAAGGCCGCGACCAGCAAGCTCGATGATCTCCGGAAGAAGAAGACCGCCGAGATCGCAGACAAGAACAAGGCCCTCGCCGCCGCCCAGACCAAGCTCCAGCAGGGCGGCTCGGTCCTGAACGACGCCGCCCGCGGCGCGCTCGAGAAGGACATCGAGAAGATGAACCGCGAGATCCAGTTCGCCCAGCAGGACGCCAACACGGAGCTCCAGGAACTCCAGAATCAGCTCCAGGCCGACTTCCAGGAGAAGCTGAATCCGGTGCTCGAGCAGGTCGCCACGGAGAAGGGCCTGCACATGCTGATCGACATCGCCAACTCCGGCGCGGTCTGGGCCAACTCGGGGCTCGACCTGACGGCCGAAGTCATCCGCCGCTTCGACGCCAGCACCAAGACGGCGCCGGTCAAGAAGTAGCCTTCGGGTTCAGCGTTCATGTGGTTCATGGGTTCGTGAGGTTAGGTTCCTAGTTCTGAACCCTGAACCCTGAACCCAACCTCATGAACCCTATGAACCCATCAACCTCATGAACCCTTCCCTCTACATCCCGATCACCCCGACGATCGACCGCCTCTGCTACCGGTATCCTTCGGCACTGGTCGATGCGGTGACGGACTACGAGCCGGGCAAGCGGATCGTCGCGGTCAAGAACGTCACGGTCAACGAGGACTACTTCCAGGGCCACTTTCCGGGCGCGCCGTTGTTGCCTGCGGTCCTGATGATCGAGACCCTCGCGCAGGTCGCGACGATGCTGGTCGTGTATCGGGCTGACGGCGTGCCGGAGGGGCGGGTGTATCTGCGCGGCGTGGACAACGCCAAGTTCCGCCGCCAGGTGGTGCCGGGCGATCGACTCCGCCTCGAGGTCACGATGGGGCCGCGCCGCTCGTCACTCGCGCGGGCGCACGCCGCCGCCTACATCGACGACGGCATCGTCGCGGAAGCGGAGCTGCTGCTGGGTCTGGTGCCGGATGCCGGCCCTGCCGGCCAGCGCGGCATCCGTGCTGACGCGACGGCCATCATCCATCCAGGCGCGCGCATCGGCACTGGGACCGTCGTCGGCCCTTACGCGGTCATCGGCGAGCACGTGCGGATCGGCCGTGACTGCCGGATTGGCGCCTCGACGGTGATCGACGGTGACACCCAGATTGGCGACGGCAACGAGATCTTTCCGTTCGCCTCGGTCGGGCTGATCCCTCAGGATTTGAAGTTCAAGGGGGAGCCGACCCGCCTGGTGATCGGCGACCGGAACGTCATTCGCGAGTTCGTCACGATCCACCGCGGCACCGCCGGCGGCGGCGGCCTGACGGAAGTGGGCGACGACAACGTGTTCATGGCCTCGGCCCACGTGGCCCACGACTGCCACGTCCGCAATCACACCATCTTCGGCAACGCCGCGACCCTCGGCGGCCACGTGATCGTCGAAGACTACGCGACCATCAGCGCGTTCTCCGGGGTTCACCAGTTCTGTCGCGTCGGGCAGCATGCCTTCATCGGCGGGTTCTCGGTCGTCACCAAGGATGCGCTCCCGTTCGCCAAAACTGTTGGCAACCGGGCGCGCATCTACGGCCTGAACACCATCGGGCTCGTGCGCCGCGGCTTTTCCGCCGATGCCGTGGCCAAGCTGCGGCGCGCCTTCCGCTACCTGCTGCACTCCAATACCAGCCGGGCCATCGCCCAGATTGACCGCGATCCGTCGCTCAAGTGCGCGGAGGTCCAGCACCTCGTCGAGTTCATCCGCACCTCTAGCCGGGGTGTCGGGCTGCGCCGTCCCAGCCGCCGTCTCGAAGAAGTCGTGGAGGAGTAGTCGCCCGCCTTCGGCGATCGCCGCGACTGGGCGCAAGGTGGTCAGGTCAGACGGTCAGACGATGCGCCCCAGAAGGCGATCGGGGCTGTGCCCCGAGCCGCCCGCGTGAGCGGCCCGGGCCACAGCCTGGGTATCTCTAGGTATGAATGACGGTGATGGTGTACGAGAGGGCATCCGTGAGCCTGCCCACGTCGTAGACCCGCGCGCACAGGTTGGTGGCGGCGGTGACCTGGCCGGTAACGATCGAGTTCAGGACGGCGGCGTCGTTGGCGATGACCACCTGGCACGATGAGCCGTTCCAGGTGCCGAGGCTGAGCCCGAACACCTGCGACGCAGACGGATCGACCGCGGTAATCTGCACGGTTACCGAGCCAGCGACAGTCGAGGCGAACACGTGAGTGGCCGCGCCGTTGACCGTCAGCGAGCCGCTGAAGGTCTCGGTGGTGGTGGGCACCGACGGCGTGATGGGCGTGGTGGGCGTGGTCGGGGTGTTGTTGTCGCTGCAGGCCCCGGCAACGACCGAGGCCAGGGCGATCAGGGCCGCCAGGCCCCCGTGCCGCACCGTGCGGCCAATCGAACGACGCATTCAAACTCCTTTTTTCAAGACGCGTGTGGCCGGGCATCTGCCCGTTCATTGGACGACGCCAGCTGCGCCTTGGCTGTGCCGCCAGGACGGTTGTGCGCCGTCCTCGAGGTGCGGACAGCCGAGGCCCATCTGATAGACTGAGCGTACTTCATCATAGTCGTTCGTCGCGTCAGATTCTGCGGCGGACGTCCGCGAGGGGAATGGTCACGCCCCGCGCCCGTGAAGCCGTCACCATCCCGAATGAGCAGGATAGGACTCGTCGCCGGCAACGGCCGCTTTCCGTTTCTCGTCCTCCAGGGCGCACGCGCGCTGGGCTACGACGTCACCGTCATCGCGGTGACGGAGGAAGCGGCGCCGGAACTGGAGACCGCGGCGCGCGATGCGCAGGCGGAGCTCCACTGGGTCTCGCTCGGACACCTGGGGCGGTGCATCAAGCTGCTCAAGGCCGCCGGCGTGTCGCAGGCGGTGATGGCCGGACAGGTCAAGCACGTCAAGATCTTTTCCGGCATCGTCCCGGACCTGACGCTGCTGTCCGTGCTGACGCGGCTGAAGGCCCGCAACACGGACGCGTTGATCGCCGCGGTGGCCGATGTCATGCACGACAAGGGGATCGAGCTGCTCGATTCCACCGTGTTCCTATCGCCGTTGCTGGCGCGCGAGGGCGTGCTGACGTCGCGATCGCTCACGGCGGAAGAAGCCGAGGACCTCGCCTTCGGCTACGCCATGGCCGACGGCGTGGCGGGGATGGACATCGGCCAGACGATTGCGGTGAAGGCCAGGGCAGTGGTCGCGGTCGAAGCGATGGAAGGAACCGATGCCACCATCGCCCGCGCCGGCGAGCTGGCCGGCCCGGGCGCGCGCATCATCAAGGTGGCGAAACCGAATCAGGACATGCGCTTCGACGTGCCGGTGATCGGCAGCGCGACGATTGAGGCAATGCGGCGGGCCGGCGCGACGGCGCTGTCGATCGATGCCGGGAAGACGCTGATGATGGATGCCGGCGTCGTGTCGCGCGCCAACGAGGCCGGCATCGCGATCGTCGGCCGGCCAGCGGCGGAACAGCCGAGGGGGCGTCGGGCGGCAGCGGAGCAGGAGATGCCGAGTGTCCGGTGATGCGTTGCGCCTGGCGGTGATTGGCGTCGGCCACCTGGGCCGGCATCACGCCCGAATCGCCAGCACCCTGGAGGGCGTGCGGCTCACCGCAGTGGTCGATCTGAAGCCTGACCGCGTCGCGGAGATCGCCGCAGCGCACGGCACCATCGGCCTGACCGACTTCCGCGAGCTGTTCGATCGGGTCGACGCCGTCGTCGTTGCGGTGCCGACCGAGGCGCATCTCGCCGTCGCGGTGCCGTTCCTCGAGCGCGGCGTCGCCGTACTGGTCGAGAAACCGATGGCGCAGTCGCTCGCGGAGGCGGACGCGATGATCGCCGCGGCCGGGGCGTCGGGCGCGACGCTGGCGGTGGGGCAGACGGAACGCTACAACCCCGCGGTCGCGGCGGTGTTGCCGCTGGTCACGTCGCCGCGGTTCATCGAGGTCCATCGGCTCGGCACGTTCTCCGAGCGGAGCCTCGACATCGACGTGGTGTTCGACGTGATGATCCACGACCTCGACATCATCCTGGCGCTGGTGCGCTCGGAGATCGTGTCGATCGAGGCGGTCGGCGTGCCGGTCCTGAGCCCGAAATTCGACATCGCCAACGCCCGCCTGCGCTTTGCGTCCGGGTGTATCGCGAACGTCACCGCCAGCCGCATCAGCCGGGACCGAGTCCGCAAGATCCGCTTCTTCCAGCCCGACGCCTACATCTCCATCGACTACGCCGAACAGTCCGCCGAAGGGTGGCGACTGACGCGGCGCGACGGCCAGCGCCCGCAGATTCAGGGCGGGGCGATCCCGGTGCAAAGCGACGAGCCCCTCCGCCGCGAGCTCGCCGATTTCGTGTCGGCGATCCGCGCCCGCCGCTCGCCGCTCGTCGACGGCGCCGCCGGCCGCCGCGCGCTCGCGCTCGCGACGGAGGTAGCGGGGCGCATGAAGGATGTTGGTTCATGAGGGTTCGTGAGGTTCATGGGGTTCATGAGGTTAGTTCCGGGTTCGAGGTTCATGGTTCGATGATGCTCACGGATCGCGGCTGAACCTGAACGCCAAGGGTTGAACGCAGAACCGTGCAATCGAATCTTGAACCCGACTCTGAACCTTGAACCTGAGCTGTGAACCCTGAACCTTGAACCCTGAACCTTGAACCCCATGAACCTCATGAACCCATGAACGATCTCCATACATTCATCCGCGCCCTCGCCGCCGAGCACGAACTCGCGCTCGTGGGTGAGCCGGTCGACCCCGAGCTCGAGATTGCCGCGATCGCGGACCGGGTGTCGAAGTCGCCTGGCGGCGGACCGGCGCTGTTGTTCGAGCGGCCCACCGGCTTCGACATTCCCGTCGCCGTCAACGTGTTCGGATCCATGAAGCGGATGTGCATGGCCCTGGGCGTGGCGAGGCTGGACGATCTGGCAGCGCAGATCGACGATCTTGCCACCCCCAAGGTGCCGGCCGGCATGATGGACGCGGTCCGCATGCTTCCCAAGTTGAGCCGCTTGCGGGACCTCCTGCCGAAGACGGTGAGCGACGGCCCGTGCCACGAAGTGGTCTTGCAGAACGGCTCACTGGACGACCTGCCGATCCTCAAGTGCTGGCCGAACGACGGTGGGCGTTACATTACGCTGCCGCTGGTCTTCACCAAGGATCCCGAGACCGGCATGCGGAACATCGGCACCTACCGGATGCAGGTGTTCGACGGCCGCACGACAGGGATGCACTGGCAACGGCACAAGGGGGGCGCGCAGCATCATCGCGTCGCCGAGCGGTTGGGCAAGCGGCTGCCAGTAGCAGTCGCACTGGGAGCGGACCCGGCGCTGACGTATTCCGCGACTGCGCCGATGCCGGAGGGGCTCGACGAGTTGATGCTGGCCGGCTTCCTGCGCCGCGAGCGCGTGGAACTGGTCAAGTGCGTGACGGTGGACCTCGAGGTGCCCGCCAACGCACAGATCGTCCTCGAAGGCTACGTCGAGCCCGGCGAGCGGCGTCGCGAAGGGCCCTTTGGCGATCACACCGGCTTCTACTCGCACGCCGACGACTACCCCGTCTTCCACATCACGTGCATCACCCGGCGCCGGCGCCCGATCTATCTCACCACGGTCGTCGGGATTCCGCCGATGGAGGACTACTACCTTGGGAAGGCGAGCGAGCGGATCTTCCTGCCGCTGATTCGGAAGACGTTGCCGGAGATCGTCGACATGGCGTTTCCGGCCGCGGGGATTTTCCACAACATCGTGCTGGTCTCGATCGACAAGCGGTACCCGGGCCATGCCCGCAAGATCATGAGCGCGTTCTGGGGTCTCGGGCAGCTCATGTTCTCCAAGACGATCATCGTCGTCGACAAGGACGTCGACGTCCAGAACGAGGCGGAAGTCGCGTGGATCGTCGGCACGCACTATGACCCCGAGCGTGACATCCAGTTCACCCGGGGACCGGTGGACGATCTGGAGGACGCCAGCGATCTCCCGGCGATCGGCAGCAAGATGGGCATCGACGCCACGCGCAAGTGGGCCTCGGAAGGCTTCAAGCGGACCTGGCCGGAGCGCGTGTCCACGACCCCCGAAGCGCTACGGAAGGCCGAGGCGATCTGGGCGCGGCTCAGCAAGGGATGGAAGGTATGACGACGGGCACGAGCGGGATTGAGGCGCTCGCCGAACGGCTGGCCGGTGGGGCGGTGGCGACGGAAGACGATGCGCGGCTGATGCTCGAGACGCCGGATCTGATTGCGGTCGGCGTGATCGCCGATGATCTGCGTCGCCGACTGCACGACAACCGCGTGACGTTTCTCAGAGTGCTCGAGGTCCATGTCGATCAGGTGCCGGCGACGCTGCCCGCCCGCACCGCCGCTGGCGAGATTCGGATCGTCGGAACGCCGGCGTCGGTGGACACGGCATGCGCTGCCGTCAGCGCCGCTCGAGCGCTCTCGCCGACGACCGTCCTCACCGGCTTCTCTTTGGCCGATCTCGCCGATCTCGGTGAGCGTTCGCTCGGTGAGCTATGCCGGCGGCTGAAGGACGCAGGGCTGGACGGCATCGCGGAGGTCCCCCTCGATCGCTTGTCCGATGCCACGCCGTTAATCGCTGCCGCACGGGCCGCCGGCCTCGACGTCCGTCGTCTCACCGTGGACGCGCTGACCCCTGAGTCGCGGATCGCGATGCTGTCGCGAGCTCGCGATCTGCAGGCCGGTCTTGGCGGGTTCCAGGCGCTCGCGCCGCTGCCACGCGAGATGTCGATCGCGGCGCCGACCACCGGCTACGACGACGTGAAGCTGATCGCGGCGGCGCGTGTGCTGGTATCGACGATACCGTCGATCCAGAGCGACTGGTCCCGGTACGGTCCGAAGCTGGCGCAGGTGACCTTGACGATGGGGGCCGACGATTTGGATGGCGTTGCCGCGACCGATCCCAATCTGCTCGGGACACGCCGCAGCCCGCTCGAGGAGATTCGCGGCAACATCCGCGCGGCCGGGTTCGAACCGGTCGAGCGTGATGGCCGGTTCGCCGCTATCGGGTAGCCTTGATCCATGTCATTGACCCGGCTTGGAGCGGTCGGCTACCTCAACGCGCGTCCGCTCGTTTACGGACTGGAGCTGAAGGCCGCAGACTTCACGCTGCGCTTCGACGCGCCGTCCAAATGTGCCGCTCTGCTGCACGGACAGGCCGTCGATCTCGGGATGATTCCGTCGATCGAGTTCCTGCGCGGTCACGACCCGTACCGGATCGTCCGTGATCTCGGAATCACCTCGGACGGCCCGGTCGTTTCTGTCGCGCTGTTCTGCCGCACACCGCTGTCCGCGGTCCGGACCATCGCCGCGGACATCAGCTCGCGCACGTCGAACGCGCTGTTGCGGATTCTGTGCGTCGAGCGTTTCGGGCTGGACCCGGAGTTCGTCCCGATGGCTCCGGATGCGACGGCGATGCTGGAGCGCTGCGATGCGGCACTGATCATCGGCGACCCGGCGCTCTTCCTCGATCCCGGAGCGCAGGAAGTGCGGAAGATCGACCTCGGCGAGGAGTGGACCGCGATGACCGGCTTGCCGTTCGTGTGGGCGTTCTGGGCCGGCAGGCCGGGTGCGGTGTCGCGCGAACGTCTGGGCGAGTTGCTGGACGCGCGGAATGCCGGGGTCTCGGCGTCGGATCGCATTGCCGACGACTATTGCGGCCCGGAACGTTCGGCCCTGTGCCGCCGATACTTGAGGGAGAATATCAAGTACGTGCTCGGCGAGCGTGAGCAAGCCGGGCTGCGCCGCTTCTACGAGCTCGCCCGCGCTCACGACCTGGTCGAGGCCATGCGGCCGATCGCGTTTTTCTGACGCGGAACGGGTGGGCGACGAACGCATTGTTTGTCGGCCCGACCTTCAGGTCGGGGGAACAATGGGTTCGGCGAATCGGATGGTTTGCGCCCGACCTGAAGGTCGGGCCTACAGGTGCGGTCCGCGAGCATTGTCGCGGCGTGCGATCAGATGCTTAGGATCCTCGTAGCGGGTAGCGAGCGGGTAGCGGAGAACATCAGGATGGCGATCGCCGAGCTCGAACGCAAAATCTTGGACGGCGGCCGCGCGACTCCGCCCGAAGCGCTCGAGCTGTATCGGCAGGCGCCCACGGCGCTCCTGGGGCGGCTCGCCGACACCATTCGCGCCCGCAAACATCCCGAGCGCATCGTTACCTACATCATCGACCGCAACGTCAACTACACCAACGTCTGTGTGGCGCGGTGCAACTTCTGCGCGTTCTACCGAGAGGTTGGATCGGCCGACGGCTACGTGCTGGGGTTCGACGAGATCTTCCGCAAGATCGATCAGACCCTGGTCCTCGGCGGCGTGCAACTGCTTCTACAAGGGGGCCACAACCCGGACCTGCCGCTGGCGTGGTACGAGGATCTGTTCCGGGCGATCAAGAGCAGGTACCCGGCGTTCAAGCTGCACGCGCTCTCGCCACCAGAGGTCATTCACCTCTCGCGCCTTTCGAAGCTCCCCGTCCCCGCGGTGGTAGAGCGGCTGATCGATGCCGGGCTGGACAGCATCCCCGGCGGCGGTGCCGAGATCCTCGTCGATCGCGTACGCAAGCTTCTCAATTGCTACGGGAAGGCTGCCGCCGACGAGTGGCTCGACGTGATGCGGCACGCGCATCGCGCCGGCCTGCGCACGACCGCGACGATGATGTACGGGACGGTCGAGACGATGGAGGAGCGCCTCGAACACCTGTTCCGGCTGCGCGACCTGCAGGACGAGAGCGGCGGGTTCACCGCCTTCATCACCTGGAGTTACCAGCCGGAGCACACCGAGCTTGGCGGCGGTGAGGCCAGTGGCGTCGAGTATCTCCGTACCCTCGCGATCGCTCGTATCGTCCTCGACAACTTCGACAACCTGCAGGCCTCGTGGGTCACGCAAGGCGGGAAGGTGGGCCAGTTGAGCCTGGCCTACGGTGCCAACGACATGGGCAGCGTGATGATCGAGGAGAACGTCGTGCGCGCGGCTGGCGCGAGCTACTGCATGGACGAGATCGAGATCGTCCGCAACATCGAGAACGCCGGCTTTGCGGCCAAGCGCCGCAACATGCATTACGAGATTCTCGGCGACCCGTTCTTCCGTCAGGCCGCGGTTCCGCGGATGCTGGAGCTCGCGGTAGCCCGCGCGGACGGCGATACCAGCCGCGCCCCCGAGATCGACCGCTACGCCGCCCGCAGCGCCAGCGAGAAGCGGCTGCGGCAGCAGGGCTCACAGGCTCGCGACTGAACGGGCCGCGCGCCCGCGCCGTCGATGCATCCACGTTCATGACCCGACTGTACCGCGCGGCGTGGGTGCTGCCCATTGAGGGTCCCCCCATCCCGGACGGTTGGATTGAGGTGCGCGACGGCCGGGTGGCCGCGCTCGGGGCCGCACGGGAGCGGCCGCCGGCAGCCCCGGCGGACGTTCCGCAGGTCGCAATCGTCCCAGCCCTGGTCAACGCGCACGTGCATCTCGAGCTGTCGTGGATGCGCGGGCTGGTGCCGGCGGGCGACTCGATGCCGGCATGGGCGTCGGCGCTCATCGCGTTACGCCGGTCGTCCACGACTGACCCGTACCCGGCGATCGTGGCAGCAATACGCGAAAGCCGCGCAGCGGGGACGACGCTGGTCGGGGACGTCGCCAACAGCGTCGAGACGATCGCCCCGCTGTCGGACAGCGCACTCTCCGCGGTCGTCTTCCGCGAGCTGATTGGCTTCCGCGTCGACGAGCCGTTGCCGATGATCGCGCAGGCGGAGCGCGAGTCGGCGTCGATCCCCCGCGCTGCGAGGGTTCGCACGGTGCTGGCGCCGCACGCGCCGTACTCGGTGTCCCCCGCGTTACTGCGTGCGCTCCGTGCGCAGCGGCCGCTGTCGATCCATCTGGGTGAGTCGCGGGCCGAGGTCGAGTTCCTCCGGACCGGGAGCGGGCCGTGGCGTGGGGTGCTCGAGGCTGTGGGCGCGTGGTCGCCCACCTGGCAGGCGCCGGAGGCCGGGCCGATCGACTACATCGAGCGCCTGGGTCTCCTCAACGCACACCTGCTGGTGGTCCACGCCGTGCAGCTGACGAACGAGGAGCTGCGCCGGCTCGCCGGTGCCGGGGCAACCATCGTGACCTGCCCGCGCAGCAACGAGTGGACCGGGGCCGGTACACCGCCGATGGAAGCGTTCTATTCGTCCGGCGCCCGGGTAGCGATCGGTACCGACAGCCTGGCGAGCGTGGCCACGCTGAGCGTGTTCGACGAGATGGCTGCCGTGCGCCGTATCGCGCCATCCGTGCCCGCAGCCCGGATTCTCCAGTCCGCCACGCTCGACGGGGCCGCGGCTCTCGGCTTCGACGACCTCGGCGCGATCAGTCCGGGCCGCCGCGCCGAGCTGCTGGCCGTCCAACTGCCGCACACGCTGTCCACAGCGGCCGATGTGGAACAATATCTGGTCAGCGGCGTACCACCCGAAGGTGTCAGCTGGCTGCACATTGAACCCTGAACCTCGAACCCCTGAACCTTGAACCGTCTGCGAACCTACGCCAGCTTCGTGCGCTTCAGCCACTCGGTCTTCGCGCTGCCGTTCGCCTTGACTGGCGCGCTGCTGGCGTTGAATCAGACCGGGACGTGGGCGCTCGCCGACGTCGCACGGCGGGTGGGCTGGATCGTGGTCGCGATGGTCGCGGCGCGCAGCGCGGCGATGGGTTTCAACCGGCTGGTGGACGCCACCTACGATGCCTTGAATCCACGCACCGCGTCGCGCGAGATTCCGCGGGGGGCGATGACGCGCACGGAAGCCATCATCTTCATCGTCGTGTCGTCGCTGGCATTCGTCATCGCCGCCTGGCGGCTCGGTCCGATCTGCCTGTTGTTGTCGCCCGTCGCGCTGGCGATCGTCTTCTGGTATTCCCTGGCGAAGCGAGTGACGAGCTATACGCAGCTGTTCCTCGGCCTGGCGATGGCCGTGGCGCCTGTGGGGGGCTGGCTGGCGGCAGGAGGACGCGGCGGCATCGAACCGTGGCTCCTCGGGCTGGCGATCGGCGCCTGGGTCGGCGGCTTCGACGTGCTCTACGCGTGTCAGGACCTCGACTTCGATCGTGCCCACGGTCTGCGCTCGATTCCGGTCCGCTTCGGCGTGCGCGGCTCGCTGGCCATCTCCCGCGCCATGCACGTCCTCGCCTTCGTGGCCTTGCTGACGCTCGGCACGGTCGCGAACCTCGGGTGGGTCTACCTCGCCGGTGTGCTGGGCGTCGGCGTGCTGCTGGTGTTCGAGCAGTCTCTGGTCTCGGAGCACGATTTGTCACAAGTCAAGCGCGCGTTCGATCTCAACGGCTACGTCGGCATCCTGTATTTCGTGACCACCGCGGCGGCGATCTATGTCCGCTGACGGCGGCACCCGCCGCTCCTTCACCATCGGCATCACCGGCGCCAGTGGGGCGCTCTACGCAACTCGTACGATGGCCGCCCTGCTCGAGCGGGGTCATCACCTGGAAGTGATCGTCTCGGACTACGGACGGCGGTTGCTGCGCGACGAGCTCGGCGATCGCGCCGCGGTGGACAAGCTGTTCGACTATCTCTCGGCGGTCTATGGCGAGCAAGTACGGAACGGCACCTACACCGTCCACAGCAACAAGGATCTCGGCGCCAGGGTGGCCAGCGGCAGTCAGGACTGCGAGGGCATGGTCGTCGTGCCGTGCTCGATGAAGTCGCTGGCCGGGATCGCCAACGGACTGTCGCGCAACCTGGTCGAGCGGGCCGCCGACGTGATGCTCAAGGAGCGGCGGACGCTGATCGTCGTGCCGCGCGAGACTCCCATGAGCCTGCCGCAGCTGCGCAACATGGTGCTGTGCGCGGAGGCCGGCGCCATGATGTTGCCGGCGATGCCGGCCTTCTACCAGATGCCCAAGAGCCTCGACGACCTCGCCGATTTCATGGCCGGCAAGATCCTGTCGGCGCTGCGTGTGCCGCACCAGCTGTACCCGTCCTGGCAGGGATGACGCCGCCTGCCTCGCCGCCCCGGCGCGCCGCGACCATCGTCGACAAGACGCCCGCGCGCATTGCCGGGATGTTCGACGCCATCGCCCCGCGCTACGACCTCCTCAATCGGGTGCTCAGTGCCGGACTCGATCGCCGTTGGCGCGATCGCGCGGTCGATGCGCTCGACCTGAAAGCTGGTGCAACGGTGCTCGACCTCTGCACCGGCACCGCGGACCTCGCGGTCGCGACCGTCCGACGGGTGCCCGGCGCCACCGTTGTCGGCGTCGACTTCTCGCGCGAGATGCTGCGCCTCGGGCTCACGAAGATCGTCACGCTCGGCCTGTCACCCCGCATTCGGCTGGTTCGCGGTGATGCGGCACGGATTCCGGCGCAGGACCGCTCGTGTGACGGCGCCACTGTCGCGTTCGGCATCCGCAACGTGGCCGAGCCGGCGAAAGCGCTGGCCGAGCTGGCCCGCGTTCTGCGACCCGGCGGCCGCCTCGCGATCCTCGAGTTCGGTGAGCCCCGCATTCCAGGCATCCGGACGATGTACGCGTGGTACTTCAAGTATTTGTTGCCGCTGGTCGGCCGGATGGTGTCGAAACACCAGAGCGCCTACTCGTACCTGCCGGCGTCCGTCCGGACGTTCCCGCCGCCCGGCGAGTTTTTACAAATGTGTGAAAGTTCCGGGTTCACGCAGGTTCGCGCCGTCCCTCTCACTTTCGGAATCGTCTATCTCTACGTTGCCCAGCGGACCGCCTGAGCGGCCCCGCGACCTGCTATAATTTCGTAACCTCCTGATGTACTTCGACTTCGAGGATCAAAGGCCCGACACGCCGACGATCGCCAGAGCGCTCTCGCCTCGCGAGGGCGTGATGCTGTCGGTGATCATTCATCTCGTCGCGGTCATCCTGATCCTCATCGGTCCCCATCTCCCGTTCATCAAGGCGATGGAGGCACGCCGCCAGCAGGCGCTCGAAGCCGAGCGTCAGAAGGAGCTCGAGCGGCAGCGCGAGAACCGCCAGTTCGTCTTCGTGCAGCCGCGCCTCGACATGCCGGCGCCGAAACCGCCGCCGCGCGCCGATCTCTCCGACATCGACCGCCGCGCGCGCACCACCGCGCGGGTTCCGAAGCCGACCAATCCGATGCCGTTCGCCCGCGGCAACACCACCGAGCGGATCGAGGCCAGCCCCCCGAGCGTCGAGGCCCGCCGCACCGCGCCGCCGCAGCCCGAGCCGGCGCAGCCCGAGCCTGACGCGCCACGGCCATTCACGCTGCCCGAAGGACCGAACGGCACGCCGATGCCGCCGAGTCAGCCCAAGCAATCGCAATCGCAGCAACCGGCTCAAGGCGTGATCGCGGATGCGATCCGCAACGTTCAGAAGTACGCCCAACGCGACGGGTTCAACAATCCAACCGGTGGTGAGCAGCAGGAAGTCGCGCCGTCCATCCAGTTCGACACCAAAGGCGTCGAGTTCGGACCGTGGCTCCGCCGCTTCGTCGCGCAGATCCGCCGCAACTGGTTCATCCCGTACGCGGCAATGACGATGCACGGGCGGGTGGTGGTGACGTTCTACGTCCACAAGGACGGGCGCATTACCGACGTCCAGGTGGCGCGGCCGTCGCCGATCGACGCCTTCAACCGCTCCGCCCAGAATGCCATCCTGGCCTCGACGCCGACCCTGTCGCTGCCGCCGGAGTATCCCGACGACAAGGCGTTCTTCACGGTGACGTTCTACTTCAACGAGACGCCGCCGAGCGGGCAGACGCCGTAGACCACCGCATGCGTCAGCCGCCGTGCGAGGCTCGCTCGTGATCGCTCCCAGCCGCGCTCAGCAACTCGGTCTGCTCATCGTGCTCGCGGTGCTGGTCGCGTTGGCGTTCGCCCGCGCGCACGGCGCGCCGTGACGTCGCGGCCGCCCCTGGTCGCGGTGCTCGGTCCGACCGCCGTCGGCAAGAGCGCGCTCGGAATCGCCCTGGCCCGCTATTTCGGCGGCGAGATCGTCAGCTGCGATTCCACCGCGGTGTACCGCGGCTTCGACATCGGCACGGACAAGGTGCCGCACGCCGAGCGGCAGGGCATTCCCCACCATCTCGTCGACATCGCCGATCCCCTGGAGGAATATTCGGCCGCCCGCTATGCGCGCGAGGCCGCGGCGGCGATTCGGGACATCACCGCACGCGGCCGCCTGCCGCTCCTGGTCGGCGGAACAGGCCTCTACTATCGAGCGCTTACCCGCGGGTTCTTTCCCGGTCCGGGACGTGACGCCGCGCTGCGGGCCCGCCTGATGCGGGTTGCCGCGCGGCGTGGGCCGGAGCGGCTGCATCGTATGCTGCGGGAGGTGGACCCTCCGTCGGCGGCACGCATTCATGCGGCAGACGTGAAGCGGGTGATTCGCGCACTCGAAGTCCAGCGGCTGACCGGCCGCGCGCTCAGCGAGCACTTCGCCAGCACCGAGTCGCCGCTGCCTGAATACGTCGTCACGTCGGTGGCACTGCGCATACCGCCGGAGCTCACCGCCGAACGGGTCGCGCGCCGTGTCGACGCGCAGTTCGACGGCGGGCTGCTCGACGAGATTCGGCGGCTGCTCGCTGGCGGCGTGCCCGAGACGGCGCACCCCTTCTCGGGGCTGGTCTATCGGCAGGCGCTCGAGCACCTCCACGGGGTCCGAGACGAGGCCGCGACGCGGGCGCTGGTCGCGCAGGAGAACCGGCAATACGCGCGGCGGCAGTTGATCTGGTTCACGAAAGAGCCTAACCTACTGTGGTTTCACGGTGCGGGCGAGCGTGACACGACCTATCACGACGTCGTGCGCGCGCTCGAAGCCCGGGAGATTCGCCGCAATGGCCCAGACACGTGAGTCGCGACCGACCGCCGCGCAGCCGAACATTCAGGATGTCTTCCTGAATTACGCCCGGCGTGAACGGCTGCCCGTGCACATCCGCCTGATGGATGGCTCCGACTTCGAGGGGCGGGTGAAGAACTTCGATCGCTTCGCGGTCATCGTGGAGCACGACGGCGCCGACCACATGGTCTTCAAGCACGCGATCGCGACGATCAAGTCGCCGCGGGCGATGAGCAACTACTACTCCAGCCACGAGGCCTGATCGGCCGTGCCGCAGGCGCGCGACTCCAACGCCGTGCCTCGGCCCACCCGCGTCTTTCTGATCGTTCTCGACAGCGTCGGCACCGGCGCGCTGCCGGATGCTGAGGCCTACGGCGACACCGGCAGCGACACGCTGGGACATCTCGCCCGGCACGTCGGCCTGCGCGTGCCCACGCTGCGCCGTCTCGGGCTCGAGCGCGTCAGCGCCATCCCGCCGACCGGCACGGAAGCGCCCATCGGCGCGTTCGGCCGCATGGCGGAAGCGTCTCCCGGCAAGGACTCGGTCACCGGGCACTGGGAGTTGATGGGACTCGTGCTCGATCGGCCGTTCCCGACGTTCCCGAACGGCTTCTCGCGCGATCTGATGGAGGAATTCGAGCGGCGCATCGGCCGGGGCACGCTCGGCAACATCGCCGCATCGGGGACGGCGATCATCGACGCGCTCGGCCCCGAGCACATCGCGAGCGGCAAACCGATCGTCTACACCTCCGCCGACAGCGTGTTCCAGATCGCCGCGCACGAGGACGTGATTGCCGTACCCGAGCTCTATCGCATCTGCGAGGTCGCGTTTGAACTCGCGGCCATCGGTCTCGGTGTCGGCCGGGTGATCGCCCGGCCGTTCGTCGGCGCTCCCGGCTCGTTCACCCGCACTCCGAACCGGCGCGACTTCGCGCTCACGCCGTTCGCGCCGACGCTGCTCGATCACCTCAAGGACGCCGGGCACGAAGTGCTCGCGATCGGCAAGATCGAAGATCTGTTCGCCGGCCGCGGGATGACCCGCGCGGTGCATACCGTCAGCGACGAGCACGGCATGAACGAAATCGAGGCGGCGCTGGGCACCGTGCCGGCCGGGCTCGTGTTCGCGAACCTGGTCGACTTCGACACCCAGTACGGCCATCGCAACGATCCCGCGGGCTATGCCGCCAATCTCGAGCGCTTCGACAGCCGGCTCTCCGCGTTCCTGCCGCGGCTCACGCCCAGGGATCTGCTGATCATCACCGCCGATCACGGCAACGATCCGACCACGCCGAGCACGGATCACTCGCGCGAGCACGTGCCGGTGTTCGCAATCGGCGCGGCGGTCCGGGCCGGCGTCGATCTCGGGGTCCGCAAGACGTTTGCCGACGTCGGCCAGACCCTCGCCGATCTGTTCGGCGTCCACCCCCTGCCGCACGGGACGAGCTTTCTGGGCGAAATCCTGCGATGATCGCGGGGCCGCGGCCGCCGCGGCGGCTGCCCTCTACCTCATGACCACCATTCGCGAACAACTCGAGCAGCGGGAGCGCGAGATCCTCGCGCCGGCGGCGACCAAGAGCGCCGACAGCCGTGGCCGCTTGCGCCCGGAGGCCGAAGACAGCATCCGCCCGGCGTTCCAGCGCGATCGTGACCGCATCATCCACTGCAAGGCGTTCCGGCGCTTGAAGCACAAGACGCAGGTGTTCTTCGCGCCGACCGGCGATCACTACCGCACACGTCTCACGCACACCCTCGAGGTCTCCCAGATCGCCCGCAGCATCGCCAAGGTGCTGCGCCTCAACGAGGAGCTGACCGAAGCAATCGCGCTCGGCCACGATCTCGGGCACACGCCTTTCGGCCACGCCGGCGAACGCGTCATCAACGAGCTCGTGCCGGGCGGTTTCAACCACTACGAGCAAAGCCTGCGCATCGTCGACATCCTGGAGCACGACGGCGAGGGGCTGAACCTGACGTGGGAGGTGCGCGACGGCATCGCCCGCCATTCGAAAGGCAAGAGCGGCATGCCGGTCGGGGCGGATCCCGAGCATCGCGCCAGCACGATCGAAGGACAGATCGCGCGGGTCGCCGACATCATCGCCTACGTGAACCACGACATCGACGACGCGGTGCGGGCGGGCTTGCTGAATGATGCGGATCTGCCCTCGGCGCAGGTCGGCGTGCTGGGCCACTCGTCGTCCGAGCGGATCGGACGGATGGTCACGGACGTGGTGCTCGAAACCATCGCCGGCGGGATGACCGAGATCCGGATGAGCCCAGCCGTGCTCGAGGCCACCGTGGGGCTGCGGGCGTTCCTGTTCGAGGCGGTATACGAGAACGAGCTCGCCACCGCCGAGTTCAAGAAGGCCGCCGGGATCTTGGGCGGGCTCTGGACCAAGGTCCGCGAAGCGCCCGACAGCTATCTGGACACGACGGTGCTCGAGCGGGAGGGGCTGGACGCCGCGGCGCGAGACTTCCTGGCCGGAATGACCGACCGGTATGCGGTCAGCCTCTACGAGGAGCTGTTCATCCCGAAGCCGTGGGGCGACATGTAGCGCGCTCCTGTCAAGCGAGTTCGAGCCCTTCCGGCGCGTCTTGTAGCACCAGCCAGCGTTTTACAGCTATAATGACGGGTTCCCGGCGCAAGGCCGGGCCATCTAGAGCCATGTTGTTCGATCTCAGGCAGATCCATGGCGAGCGGGCGCACGTCGAGCGCACGTTTGCCCCGGCCGCCTTCGACCCCCAGGACCCGGATTACCGGGTCACGTCGCCGGTACGGCTGTCGATGGACGTCGAGAAGGCCGGCAGCAACACCTTCCGGGTGACTGGGCACGTCCTGGCCCAGCTCGAACTCGACTGCGGACGCTGTCTCGAGCCGTTCGATCTTCCCGTGGATGCGGCCTTCGAGCTCCGCTACGTGCCACAGGCCGAGCAGGCCGAAGAAAACGAGCGCGCGCTGGCGGAGGACGACCTGACGACCGCGTTCTACAGCGAAGGCGTGCTGGACGTCATCGACCTGTTGCGCGAGCAGTTTCAGCTGGTGCTGCCGATGAAGCCGCTGTGCCGTGAGGACTGCAAGGGGCTGTGCCCCGAATGCGGCACCAATTTGAACCGCGGCACTTGCGACTGCACGCCGCACTGGGAAGACCCCCGGCTGGCGGCCCTCAAGGGCCTGCTGGACCGTCAGAAGGAGAGTTGACATGCCCAATCCAAAACGCCGCCATTCCAAGACCCGCACCGCCAAGCGCCGCACGGGCGACGCGCTGAGCGCAGTCCCGTCGGGACGGTGTCCCCAGTGTCAGGAGGCCAAGGCGCCGCACCACGTGTGCGCGCACTGCGGCTACTACAAGGGCCGCCAGGTTCGCGCCGTCGACGAGGCGTAGGTCGGCCATCCGCGCTTCGCTCCCCAGTTCCAGTCCGACGCTCCCGCGCTCAGCCGGCGTGTCACGTCTCGCGCGACTGTACGACCCGGTGAGGATGCCGTCCACGTACGGATCTGTCCGGGCGTGTCGTCGTACGCCTTGGCGTCTGTCCGCGCCTCCGTGGCTCGCCACCGCCGCGTCGGGACCGGCGGCCTGATGCGCATCGCGATCGACGCCATGGGCGGCGACCATGGTCCGGGCAGCGTGATCGACGGAGCGCTGGTCGCCGCACGCCATCTGCAAATCGGGTTGCTCCTGGTGGGCGATAGAGCGGTCGTGGAGGCCGAGGTCCGGCGTCATCCCGGCGCGGGATCGCTCGACGTGGAAACGCTCGACGCGCCGGAATGGGTCGAGATGGCGGAGTCAGCCGCCGCGGCGTTGCGGCGCAAGCCGCGCGCCTCCATCCGCCTCGCCGCGGACGCGGTGCAGAGCGGACGCGCTGACGCGCTGTTCAGCGCTGGTCACACCGGCGCCTCGGTGATCGCGGCGCACGGCGCGTTCGGCCGGATCACCGGGGTCGATCGTCCTGCACTCGCGACGATCGTACCGACCCGCCAGCGCCCGGCGATTCTCCTCGATTGCGGCGCGACGGTGGAGTGTCGCCCGCAGCACCTCGTCCAGTTCGCGCTGCTCGGGTCCGCCTACGCCAGGCTGGCCCTTGACTGCGACTCGCCGCGCGTCGGCCTGCTGTCCGTGGGCGAGGAAGCGAGTAAGGGCAATGAGCTGACCGTCGAGGCGCATCGCCTGCTCAAGCACGCGCCGGTGCGCTTCATCGGCAACGTCGAGGGCCGCGATGTCTACGCCGGTGATGTTGACGTGATCGTGTGTGACGGCTTCACGGGCAACATCACGCTGAAGATCAGCGAAGGCCTCGTCGAGACGGTCGAGCACCTGCTGCACGACGAGCTATCAGCGACCTTCGGCACCCGGGTGGGCTACCTGCTCTCGCGGCAGGCATTCCGCCGCTTCCGCCGCCGCGTCGACTACTCCGAGTTCGGCGGCGCGCCGCTTCTCGGTCTGAAAGGCCTCTGCATCGTCGGTCACGGCCGTTCGTCGTCCAAGGCAGTGCGGAACGCGGTTCACATGGCCGCGCGTCTCGCTGAACATCAACTGGTTGACGGGCTGGCCCGCGAGATCGCGCTGGGCGCCGGCTCAGGGACGCCACCATCATGATCGCGTTCGTGTTTCCGGGGCAGGGAGCGCAGCAGGTCGGCATGGGCCGATCGCTGGCCGAACAGTTCGACGTGTGCCGGGAGACGTTTGCCGAAGCCGACGCGGCCCTGGGTGAGTCGCTGAGCACCCTGTGCTTCGACGGGCCGGCCGATCGGCTGCAGCTCACCGAGAACACCCAGCCGGCGATCCTCGCCGTCAGTGTCGCGGCCTGCCGTCTGGTCGAATCTCGAGGCGTGCGCGCCGCGTTCGCCGCGGGGCACAGTCTCGGCGAGTATGCGGCGCACGTGGCGGCCGGTACGTTATCCTTCGCGGATGCCCTGACGACGGTGCGCCGGCGTGGGCAGTACATGCAGGAGGCCGTGCCGGTGGGCGAGGGCGCGATGGCCGCGCTGCTGGGGCTGGACGAGGCCGGCGCCGAGGCCGCCTGTCAGATCGCCCGCGACGCTCTGCCCGGCCGGATCGTGTCGCCGGCCAACCTGAACGCGCCAGGGCAGGTGGTGATCGCCGGCCACGCGGATGCGGTGGCGAGAGCCGGTGAGGCGGCGAAGGGTGTGGGCGCCAAGCGGGTGATTCCGCTGTCCGTCAGCGCGCCGTTCCATTGCGCGTTGATGAAACCGGCGGAGGAGCGGCTCGCCAGTGACCTGCGGGCCCTGGCGGTGAGCGATCCGCGGATACCGGTGGTCGCGAACGTGGATGCCGAGCCAAAGCGCAGTGCCGCCGCATCCATCGACGCGCTGATTCGACAGGTCTCGGCGCCGGTCCGATGGGAAGACGTGGTGCACAGACTGTTGAAGGACGGCGTGACGCACGTCATCGAGTTGGGCCCTGGCAGCGTGCTGGCGGGCTTGATCCGGAAGATCGATCGGCAGGTGCCGGTGGTCAGCATCAACGAGGCCGCCGGCGTCGACGCGGCGCTGGCAACGCTCACGTAGCGGGCTGACGGCTTGACTATGATGGACCTCTCGGGTCGGGTGGCGCTTGTCACCGGCGCGTCGCGCGGCATCGGCCGGGCGATCGCCCTGTCGCTCGCTACGCAGGGCGCGGTGGTGGTCGCCGCGGCGCGTGGCGATCATGCCACCGAGGCCAGCGAGGCGATCGTCGCGGCGGGCGGCCGGGCCGAGGCGATTGCGCTGGACGTCACCGACCGCGAGGCCATCGACGCCGGAGTGAGCGGGGTGGTCGCGCGCCACGGCGCGATAGACATCCTCGTGAACAATGCCGGGATCACCCGCGACCAACTGCTGCTGCGGTTGAAGCGCGACGACTGGGACGCGGTGCTGGCGACCAACCTGACGGCGATCTACGCGCTCACGCAGGCGGTGCTGAAGCCGATGATCCGCCAGCGGCGCGGCCGCATCGTGTCGATTGGCTCGGTGGTCGGTCAGGCGGGCAACCCGGGGCAGGCCAACTACGCGGCGGCGAAGGCCGGGCTGATCGGGTTCACGAAGGCGATCGCCCAGGAAGTCGCGTCGCGCAACATCACCGTGAACGTGGTCGCGCCGGGCATGATCGAGACGGACATGACCCGCGCCCTTGCCGAACGGGCGCAGGGGGACTGGCTGTCGCGGATTCCGCTCGGTCGTCTGGGAACGCCGGCTGACGTCGCCGCGGCGGTCTGCTTTCTGGCCTCCGACGAGGCATCGTATATTACGGGGCAGGTACTGGCCGTCAACGGCGGCATGTACATGTAAGACGGGTCGATCGACCCGGTATCGCGCGCGGGGCAATGCCCCGGCATGGAGGATTGAATGGCCGTCGCAGACAAGGTGAAGAGCATCATCGTGGAGCAGCTGGGCGTCGATGAAGAAGAAGTCACCCCGGACGCCTCGTTCGTGGACGATCTCGGGGCCGACTCGCTCGACACGGTGGAGCTGGTGATGGCCTTCGAAGAGGAATTCGGCATCGAGATCCCTGACGAGGACGCGGAGAAGATCACCCGCGTCAAGGAAGCGATCGAGTACATCGAGTCGCACAGCAAGAAAAAGTGACGAGTCGCACGGAGGCCCTGTGAGCAGGCGAGTCGTCGTCACGGGGGTCGGCCTCGTGTCGCCGCTCGGTATCGGCACCGCCGCCAACTGGGAGGCGCTGTGCGCCGGCCGGAGCGGCATCGGGCCGATCACGCACTTCGATGCGGCGGAGTTCTCGTCGCGCATCGCGGGCGAGGTCAAGGGCTTCGATCCGCTCGCGTTCCTGAACAAGAAAGACGTCAAGAAGATGGACGTCTTCATTCAGTACGCCATCGCCGCGGCGCAGTGCGCGATGGACGATTCCGCGGTCACGGTGACGGAGGCAAACGCGACTCGCGTCGGCGTCTTCATCGCGTCCGGCATCGGCGGCTTCAGCACCATCGAGCGCGAGCACAAAGCCCTCCTGGAAGGAGGGCCGCGGCGGATCTCGCCCTTCTTCATTCCGGCGTCGATCATCAACCTGGCGGCCGGCCAGGTCTCCATCCGGTTCCACGCCAAGGGACCGAACTCGGCCACCTGCACCGCCTGCTCGGCATCGGCGCATGCGATTGGCGACGCGTTCGAAATCATCAAGCGCGACGACGCGGACGTGATGATCGCCGGCGGCTCCGAGGCGGCGATCACCCCGATGGGCGTCGGCGGGTTCGCGGCGATGCGGGCCTTGTCGACCCGCAACGACGATCCGCTCCACGCCAGCCGGCCGTTCGACCGCGAGCGTGACGGCTTCATCATGGGCGAGGGGGCGGGTGTCGTGATCCTCGAGGAGCTCGAGCATGCGACGCGGCGGGGTGCCGCGATCTATGCGGAACTCGTCGGCTACGGCATGTCCGCCGACGCGTTCCACATCACCGCTCCGTCGGAGGACGGCGACGGCGGCATGCGGGTCATGCAGAAGGCCCTGGCGTCGGCGCGGATCGCGCCGGAGCAGGTCAGCTACATCAACGCGCACGGCACCTCGACGCCGTTCAACGACAAGCTCGAGACGCTGGCGATCAAGCGGGTGTTCGGCGACCGCGCCCGGAGCCTGGCAATCTCGTCCACCAAGTCGATGACCGGACATCTGCTGGGCGCCGCCGGCGGCCTCGAGGCCGGCATCACGGCCCTCGCGGTGAAGCACCAGATCATCCCGCCGACGATCAATTACGAATTCCCCGACCCGGAATGTGATCTCGACTACGTCCCGAACCAGACGCGGGAGGCGCCGATCGAGTACGCGCTTTCGAACTCGTTCGGCTTCGGCGGCACCAACGGGGCGTTGTTGTTCCGGCGCTTCAACGGGTAGCTCCCAGCTTCAGAGCCCCAGGGCTGCCGCAGACGAGCGCAATGGTGACGTCTCACCCAGCCGGCAGAATCGAAGGTGGCCGCGAACTGCTCGGGACGTGCACAGCGGCTTGAGGGGCTGGATTTTCCTTGGAAGCGGGAAGCGGAATAACTGGAAGCTGGTAACTGGAAGCTGGAAGCCGAGATGAAGATTGCCGTCTGCATCAAACAGGTCGTGACCCGCGAATGGCCGCTGAGGGTCAACGAGGCGGGTACCTGGATCCGCGACAGCGACGCCAGCTTCGAGCTCAACGAGCCCGATGCGTATGCGCTGGAAGAGGCGCTGCGACTGAAGGAGAAGCACGGCGGCGAGGTGGTGGTGTGCTGCGCGGGACCGGCGCGGGCCGCGCAGGTGATCCGCGAGGCGCTGGCGCGCGGCGCGGACCGAGCGATTCACGTCGAGCTCGAGGGCGATCCGGCGGCCTTCGATGCGTCGGCGATCGCCACCCTGCTCGCCGGGGCGATCCGCGACGAGCAGTTCGAGCTGGTGCTGACCGGCCTTCAGTCCGACGATCTCGGGTTCGGCCAGGTCGGCGTGCTTCTGGCCGCGGCGCTCGGCATGCCGCACGCGACGATCATCATGGAGGTCCAGGCCGGCGACGGCGGGCTGCGCGTCAAACGCGAGCTCGAAGGCGGCTGGTTCCAATGGATCGCCCTGCCGCTGCCGGCGCTGCTGACCATTCAGAGCGGCATCAATCAGCTCCGCTACGCGACGCTCAAGGGGATCATGGCCGCCAAGAAGAAGGAAATCCGCAAGGTCCCCGGCGTTGCGCCCGGGACCGCGTTGCAGCGGGTCGTCCGTGTCTACCTGCCGGACAAGGCCAAGAAGACGCAGATGATCGACGGCGCGGCGGCCGCGGCCGCCGCCACGCTGGTGGCGCGTCTCCGCGACGATGCGAGGGTGATCTGATGATTCTCGTGATCGCCGAACAGCGTCAGGGAACGTTGAGCCGGACGACGTGGGAAGCGGTTGCCGCGGCGCAGCACGCCGGCGGGCCGATCAAGATCGTCGTGCTCGGGTCCGGCCTCGGCAACCTTCCGGATGCGCTCGCTGCCGGAGCCGTGGACGAGGTGTTGACCGTCGATCTGCCTGCGCTGGCGCAGTACACCGCCGACGGGTACGTGGCCGCGCTTCACAGCGCGATCCAGGAGATCGGCCCGGATCTCGTGTTCCTCCCGCACACATATCAGACCCGCGACTTCGCGCCGGCCCTGGCCGCCCGTCTCGAGCGCCCGCTCGTCACCGATGTCGTCGCGCTCACGAGACAGAACGACGGCCTGGTGTATACGCGGCCGGTGTTCCAGGGAAAGCTGAACGCGGACGTGGCAGCGACCGGACCGGCGCCGCACCTGGTGACGTTCCAGATCGGCGCGTTTCGCGGAGACGCCGCGGCCAAAGGGGCCGCGCCCGCGCCGGTGCGGGCCCTCTCGGTGGTGGTTGAGGAAGCCGCGATTCGACAGAGGCCCGAGGAGCCGTTCACCGAGGCGCGGCAGGCGGTGGACCTCTCGCAGGCCGAGCGGATCGTCGCGGTGGGGCGCGGGATCAAGGGGCAGGAGCACATCGCCATGGCCAAGTCGCTGGCGGAAGCGCTGGGCGCCGAGCTGGCTGCCTCACGGCCGATCTGCGATGCCGGCTGGCTGCCGATGGATCGCCAGATCGGGAGCTCCGGCCAGACCGTGGCCCCGCGCCTCTACGTCGCCCTCGGGATCTCCGGCGCCATCCAGCATCTCGTCGGCATGAAGGGATCGCGCACCATCGTGGCGATCAACAAGGATCCCGATGCGCCGATCTTCGAGGTCGCCGACTACGGCATTGCCGGCGACCTGTTCGAGGTGGTCCCGGCGCTCGTCGCGGCTTTGAAGAAATGACCGTAGGCCCGACCTTGAGGTCGGGCGCTGCCTCGCGGGCATCTGATTCCGCCATGACCCCGACGCGGTAAGCTGACAGCAGATGCCTTCCGAACGCGACACCCTCGATGTCGACGTGCTGATCGTCGGCGGCGGCCCCGCCGGCATGTCAGCGGCGCTCCGGCTGACCCAGTTGCAGAAGGCGCGTGGCGGTGAGCCGCTGAGCGTCGCCGTCCTCGAAAAGGCGCGCGAGGTGGGAGGGCACGCGCTCTCCGGGGCCGTGCTGGATCCGTCCGCGCTCGCGCAGCTCATTCCGGATTTCAAGTCAAAAGAGGCGCCGCTCGCATCCGAGGTCCTGCACGATCACGTGCACTTCCTGACGCGCGGCTCGAAGGTCACCTTTCCGATCACGCCCCCGCCGCTCGTCAACCACGGCCACTACATCATCTCCCTCAATCACTTCGTGAAGTGGCTGGGCGGCCTGGTCGAAGCAGAGGGGGTCGACCTGTTCACGGGGTTTCCCGCCGTCGAAGTGCTGTATGAGGGAGACGCGGTGGTGGGCGTGCGGACCGGCGATCGCGGCATCGGCAAGCACGGCGAGCGGAAGCCGGGCTTTGAGCCGGGCGTCGACATCCGGGCCAAGGTCACTATCCTCGCCGACGGCGTGCGCGGCAACCTGACCAAGGCAGTGGTGCGGCGGCTCGCGCTCGACGCCGGGCGCCAGCCGCAGCTCTACGCCCTCGGGATCAAGGAGCTCTGGGACGTGCCCGCCGATCGGGTTGCGCCGGGCACGGTGATCCACACGCTTGGGTATCCACTGCGGATGGAGGAGTTCGGCGGCGGGTTCATCTACAGCATGCCCGAGGGGCGGCTCGCGGTAGGCTTCGTCACCGGCCTGGACTACAAGGATCCGATGTTCGACCCGCACGTCCGGTTCCAGCATTTCAAGCGGCATCCATACGTCGCGGGGCTGTTGGCCGGCGGTCAGATGGTGCGGTACGGCGCGAAGGCGCTCCCCGAAGGAGGGTGGCACACCATCCCGCGCGTCTATGCCGGTGGGCTGTTGATCGCCGGCGACGCGGGCGGCTTCCTGAACTCGATCCGCCTCAAGGGCGTTCACCTGGCGATGCGCACCGGCATGCTGGCGGCGGAGACGGCCTTCGATGCCGTCACCAGCGGCGACAGCTCGGCGGCGCGGCTGCGCGGCTACGAAGCGGCGATCGATTCGAGCGAGGTGCGCCGCGAGCTGTACCCGGTCCGCAACGTCCATCAGAGCTTCGGCTACGGCCTTGTGGCGGGCATGGCGTACTCAGGTTTGTCGCTGCTGTCGGGCGGATGGTGGGTGCGCGATCCGATGCCGGCGCATGCCGGGTACGAACGGATGCAGACGCTCGCCGCCTACTACCGCGACGGCCGTCCCGATCCGGACGCGGTGCAGAATCCAGCCAGGATCGATCGGCAGCTGACGTTCGATCGGCTCACCAACGTGCATTTCTCGGGTACGCGCCACGCCGAGGATCAGCCCTCGCACCTCATCGTGCACGACGCCGACATCTGCCGGACGCGCTGCCGCGAGGAGTACGGCAACCCGTGCACCCGGTTCTGCCCGGCCAACGTCTACGAGATGGTCGACGCCGGCGACGGCAGCCGGCGTCTGCAGATCAACGCGTCGAACTGTGTCCACTGCAAGACGTGCGACATCATGGACCCGTATCAGATCATCGACTGGGTCCCGCCCGAAGGTGGCGGCGGACCGGGTTACGAAGGCATGTAGGCGGCGGGTGCCGGACCTCACCCCGCAGCAGCTGCGCCGGGCCAGAGCCATCGCGGCGGCCGCGTATCCGCTTCTCGCGGTGCTCGGGCGCACGCTGAGATGGCGGGTCGAGGGCGAGCACCATTACGCCGACCTGATGCGCACCGGCCGGCCACCGATCATGGCGATTTGGCACGGGCGGATCTTCGGCAGTCTGTACTACTTCCGCGGCCGCCGGATCGTCGTCATCACCAGCCAGAATTTCGACGGCGAGTGGATTGCGCGCCTGCTGACGCGGTTCGGTTTCGGGACCGCGCGTGGTTCGACCTCGCGTGGCGCGGCTCGCGCGCTGGTGCAGATGCGGCGGGAGCTCGCGTCGGGCAACCCGGTCGGGTTCACCGTCGACGGGCCCCGCGGGCCGGCGCGGGTCGCGCAGCCAGGCGCGGTCTGGCTGGCGGGCGCGACCGGACATCCGGTGCTGCCCCTGCACGTTGAAGCGAGCCGCGCGTGGAAGGCATCCAGCTGGGATCGGACCCAGATCCCAAAGCCGATGGCGACGGTCAGTGTCGTCGTGGGCGAGCCGATGTTCGTCGACGATACTGACGCCGCGTTGATCGAGACCAAGACGCGCGAGCTCGAGCGAACCCTGGCGAGGCTCGAGGTCCGCGCGCGGGAATTGCTTTCCGAGAAATGACATGCTCCTGATCGCATCCGATCGGTTCGGCGCCCACGTCACGCCCCCCGGTCATCCCGAGCGCATCGAGCGCGCGGAAGTGTTTGACCGGGTCGCGGCGCATTGGGCTTCTCGTGGCGGCCTGACGATGGCGCCGACGATCGCATCGCGCCAGGCGCTGTTGCGGGTGCACACGGAAGAACATGTCGCGGCCATCGAGGCCACCGCGGGGCGAGCGTCGATGATTGACGCTGATACGTTCACCTCGCCCGAAACGGCGGACGTCGCCCAACTCGCCGCGGGTGCGGCGGTGAACGCGGTGGAGCACGCTCTCAACGACCGCGAGCCGGCAGTCGCCCTGGTCCGGCCGCCCGGCCATCATGCCGAGCGCGATCGCGCGATGGGGTTCTGCTTCTACAACAACGTCGCCGTCGCCGCGGCCCATGCCCTGGCGAGCGGCGTGGCGCGGGTGGCGATCGTCGATATCGACGTGCATCACGGCAACGGGACGCAGTGGATCTTCTACGAGGACCCGCGCGTCCTATATGTGTCCAGCCATCAGTTTCCGTTCTATCCCGGCACCGGCGCCGCCAGCGAGGTGGGCCGGGCGGCCGGCGCGGGCTTCACCGTCAACATACCCCTCGAGGCCGGCGCGACGGATGCCGACTACCACCTGGCCTATGGCGCCATCGTGCCACCGGTGTTCGACCATTTCGCGCCCGAGCTGGTGATCGTCTCGGCCGGCTTCGACGCGCACGAGCGCGACCCCCTCGCCTCGATGCGGGTCACGACCGCAGGTTACGCCTCGCTCGTGCACCACCTGCACGTCTGGTCAGGCGGCAGCGCGCTGGCCCTGGTGACCGAAGGCGGCTACGACCTGACCGCGCTCGGAGAGTGCGTCCAGGCCTCGCTCCGAGTGCTGGACGGGGCGGAACGGCCCCAGTCGGATCCCTCAGGTCAGAACGCGCCGCGCGGTGAACGCGCCGTCGCGGCGGTGCGCGTGGCGCAGGCGCCTCATTGGCGTGGGATATAATTTTTAGATCGTGCCCGACTACAAGCCCCAGTCTATCGAGCAGAAATGGCAGGACCGCTGGCGCAGCGAGCGGACCTTCGAGGTCACCGAGGATCCGGCCAAACCGAAGTTCTACTGCCTCGAGATGTTTGCCTATCCTTCGGGGCACGCGCACGTCGGGCACGTCCGCAACTACATGATCGGCGACGTGGTGGCTCGCATGAAGCGGATGCGCGGCTTCAACGTGCTGCATCCGTTCGGCTGGGACGCGTTCGGGCTGCCGGCCGAGAACGCCGCCATCAAGAACGGCACCCATCCCGAGAAGTGGACGCTCGAGAACATCGCGCACATGAAGGGGCAGCTGCAGCGCCTGGGCATCAGCTACGCCTGGGAGCGCGAAATCGCCACCTGCCTGCCCGAGTACTACCGGTGGAACCAGTGGCTGTTCGTCAAGATGCTGGAACGCGATCTCGCGTACCGGCGCCGCTCGAACGTCAACTGGTGCCCGAGCTGCCAGACGGTGCTCGCCAACGAACAGGTGATCGACGGCGCCTGCTGGCGCTGCGGCACGCAGGTCGAGATCCGCGAGCTCGTGCAGTGGTTCTTCCGCATCACCACGTACGCGGACGAACTGCTCGAGGGCATCGACCGCCTCCCCGAATGGCCCGACAAGGTCTTGACGATGCAGCGGAACTGGATCGGGCGATCGGAGGGTGCCCGGGTCACCTTCCCGCTCGTGCCGAGCCCTGCCGATCCCGCCGAGGGCGCGTCGTCCATCGACGTGTTCACGACGAGGATCGACACGATCTACGGCGCCACGTTCCTGATCCTGGCGCCGGAGCATCCGCTCGTCCAGCAGTGGGTCCAGAGCAGTGAAGGGGACAGCTTCCGCGACAACCTGAAGCGGTTCCAGGCGCAGGATCGCACCGCGCGGCTGACCGGCGAGGTCGAGAAGGAAGGCTTCCCGACCGGCCGGTCCGTCATCAATCCGTTCACCAAGCAGCCGGTACCGGTGTGGGTCGCCAACTTCGTTCTCGTCGAGTACGGCACCGGCGCGGTCATGGGCGTCCCGGCGCACGATCAGCGTGACTTCGAGTTCGCGCGCAAGTACGGCCTGCCCGTGACGGTCGTGGTGCAGCCCGACGGCGAGCGCCTGTCCGGCGAGACGCTGCAGGAGGCCTACAACGGCCCCGGCACGCTCGTGAACTCGGGCGAGTTCGACGGCCTGACCGCCGATGTTGCCATCACCAGGATGGCGGAGCACGCCGAGGCGCAGAAGATTGGCGAGCGCACCGTGCAGTTCCGGCTGAAGGACTGGGGCATCTCGCGCCAGCGCTATTGGGGCACGCCGATCCCGGTCGTCTATTGCGACAAGTGCGGCATGGTGCCGGTGCCGCCGGACGATCTGCCGGTCAAGCTGCCGGAGATCGCCAACTTCAGCGGCCGCGGTGACTCGCCGCTGGCGCAGATCCCCGAGTTCGTGAACACCACCTGTCCCGACTGCGACGGCCCGGCCCGCCGCGAGACGGACACGATGGACACGTTTGTCGACTCGTCCTGGTACTTCTACCGGTTCTGCGATCCCACCAACACCGACATGCCGTTCGATCCGGAGAAGGTCGGCTACTGGGGACCGGTCGACTTCTACAGCGGTGGCGTCGAGCACGCGATCCTGCACCTGATTTATTCGCGCTTCTTCTCGCGCGTGTTCCGTGACCTGGGGATGACGGCGATCGACGAGCCGTTCACGCGGCTGCTGACGCAGGGGATGGTGCTCAACGCGGGACAGGTCATGTCCAAGTCGAAGGGCAACGTCGTCGATCCCGACGACATGATCGCGAAGTTCGGGGCGGACGCGCTGCGGCTGTACGTGATGTTCGTCGCGCCGCCGGAGAAGGAGATCGAGTGGACCGACGCCGGCCTCGAGGGCAGCTGGCGCTTCCTGGCGCGCGTCTGGCGCATCGTCGATCAGCTGTGTGAGACCGTCGGCGGCCAGGGGATCCCCGGCCCGGGCGAGCTGCCGCTGACCGACGCGGAACGGGCCCTGCGCCGCAAGACGCACGAGACCATCCGCCGCGTCACGCTCGACCTGGATCCCCGTGTCCACCTGAACACCGCGGTGTCGGCGCTGATGGAGCTGGTGAACGAGCTTTACGCCTACTGCGGCCGGAGCGAGTGCGTGCCGCTCGGACGCTCCCTCGATGACGAGGCCGATCTCCAGGTGTCGCCGGGCACCGTGTCGGTGCTGAAGGAGGCGATCGAAGCGCTGGTGCTGATGCTGTCGCCGTTCGCGCCGCACATGGCCGAAGAGTTGTGGGAGTCGCTCGGGCACGCCGGCGGCGTGACCGCGGCGGGCTGGCCGCAGTATCAGGAAGAGGTCGCGCGGGCCTCGGAAGTCACGGTGCCAGTGCAGATCAATGGCAAGGTGCGCGGCCGCCTGACGGTCGCGGCAGACATCGCGGAGGAGGAGCTGCGGCAGCTCGCGCTCAGCGATCCGCAGATGGCCAAATACCTCGAGGGCAAGACCGTCCGCAAGGTGGTGATCGCCGGCGGAGCCTCGCGGCTGGTCAGCATCGTGGTGTCGTGACCATGGACCGCCGCCAGTTCCTCGTCGCCGGGCTTGCCGCGGTCTCGCTGCCGGCATGTGGCTACTCGCTCTCCGGGCGAGGCTCATTCCTGCCGGCATCGATCCGGATCATCGGCGTGCCGCTCTTCACCAACCTGACGAGCATCTATGAGATCGAGCGTCCGGTCACCGAACGCGTCCGCGCCGAGCTGATCGGCCGCGGTCGCTGGACCGTGAAGCCTGACGCTGAGAACGTGGATGCGCTCCTGTCGGGTCAGATTGCCGCGGCGAATCTGACGCCCGCGGCGTTCAACGAGCAGCAGGCGGCGACGCGCCTGGTGCTGACGCTCGTCGCCCGGCTCGAGCTGCGCGACGTCAAGGCCAACCGCGTGATCTGGAGTGCCCCGGGCATGCAGTTCAGCGAGCAGTACGAAGTCTCCACGGCCTCGAGTGCCGGGGATCCGAACGCCTTCCTGCGCCAGGACGTCAACGCGTTCGAACGCCTCTCCTCGGAGTTTGCCCGCGCCGTCGTCAGCGCGATGCTCGAAGCCTTCTGATGGCCGTCTCGACCGTCGCCGCGGTGCGCAAGCAAATCGCGCAGCGGCGGCCCGATCCCCTCTATCTCATCGTCGGAGACGACGATGCCGAGACGTCACGGCTGGCGTCGGACCTGTCGTCGCTGGTCGACGAGGATCTGCGCGCCTTCAACGTGGAGCGGCTGTACGCCTCCGACAAGGTCGTCACGCCAACGTCGATCGCCGAATCGGCCCGGCTGCTGCCGATGATCGCCAGCCACCGGGTCGTCGTAGTGCTGCGCGCCGAGCGCATTCTCAAGCCCAAACGGCGCGGGAAGGCGGACGAGAGCCAGGCTCCGGCCGACGACGACGTTGGAGCCGTCGACGCCGACGCGCTCGAGGCGTACGTGAAGAAGCCGGAGCCGACGACCGTCCTCGCGTTCGTCGCCGCCGACGTCGATCGCACGCGCCGCCTCTACAAGCAGCTGGTCAAGAGCGCGACGATCGTCGAGTGCTGGGGGCTGAAACCGCGCGATGCACGGGCCGACCCGCGGCAGGTCGCGCGCCAGGCAGAAGTCCTGGTGAAGCAGGCAGCGACCGACGCCGGGCGGCAGATCGAGCCCGCCGCAGCCCGGCTCGTCGCAGAAAGGGCCGGCACGGACATCGCCCGGCTGCGCGGCGACGTCGAAAAGCTGATGCTCTACTCGGCGGGCGCGGCCAGGATCTCGCTGGCGGATGCGAAGGAGGTCGTCAGCGCCGAGTCGTCGCAGGACGACTGGGCCGTCACCAACGCCATCTCACGCGGCGCGACCGCGGAGGCGCTGCGCGAGCTCGGCCTGGCGCTCGATTCGGGCGCGGTGCCCTTCATGATCCTCGGACAGCTTGGATGGTTCGTGCGCGAGAAGCTGGTGACGATCGACCCGCGGCGCGTCCGCACCGCGGTCGAGGCGCTGTTTCGGACCGACAGCGATATGAAAAGCTCCGGTGGCGATCCGCGCGTACAGCTCGAGCGGCTGGTCGTGGAGTTGTGCGGGAAAACGCGGAAGTGAGCGGGACGCTGATAGCTGTCCGCTGACAGCCATCAGCGCCGGCGACGAAGCGATCTACGCCGTTGCGGCGGGGGCGGCGGCCGACTTGCGGGCGACGCGGGCCACGAGGCGCGATTTGTAGCGGGCAGCCGTGTTGCGGTGAATCAGGCCCTTGCCGGCCATCTTGTCGACCAGCGATACGGTCTTCCGAAGGGCACCCTTCAGGTCGTCCGACGTGCCGGCGTCGATCGCCGCGCGAATGTCGCGGAGCGCGCCGCGAAGGCGGGTACGAAGCTGACGGTTGTGCTCACGCCGCTTGACGTTCTGACGATGCGCTTTCAGCGCGGATTCATGACTGGCCACAGTTGCTCGATCCTTGGTGCTGAACTCCGGGCGACGTGCCCTGGAGAGAATGCGAAAAGCGGCGCCGCAACCCTTCTGGGAGCGCCACAAACTCGTGATTATAGCACAGCGTAGAACGACGCTGACCGGCTCGACCGAGCTCTAATCTTCACTGTGCATCTGCCATCTGCCATCCGTCAGTCCTGTCCCTTGAGACGGCGGATCTCGCGCCGCTGGCGCTTGTCTGGCGCGCCGGTGGGGGCCGCACGCAGCAAGGGACGCATCAGCCGGGCGACCTGCCGTGCTTCCACCTCCTCGGGGGTCGGTGGCGGCGTCACGTC
This sequence comes from uncultured Acidobacteriota bacterium, assembly GCA_963816725.1. Classification (GTDB taxonomy): domain Bacteria; phylum Acidobacteriota; class Vicinamibacteria; order Vicinamibacterales; family 2-12-FULL-66-21; genus CAVSUB01. Next base: position 260,182 of record CAWFMC010000010.1, read on the forward strand.
TTCATACAGCTTGCGGGCCTCCGCTTTGGCGATGTGCTTGTCCGCCAACCCTTTGACGACGACCTTCTGGCGGCGGCCCATGGGCCGCCGGATCGACAGCACGTCGCCCGGCCGGACATCACGGTGCGGCTTGGCGGGTTGGTCGTTCACGTCGACCTTGCCGTTCTTGCAGGCGGCCTGGGCTTCCGAGCGGGTCCGGAAGAGGCATGCGACGTCCAGCCAGACGTCGAGCCGGAGAGAGTCCACCAGGAAATTGTAAAGGGAATCAGCGGCGGGCGGCCGAGTCGATCGCCTCGGCGCCGGGTGCGCTGACGTTCGAGTACTTCACGATCTCGCGGCCGTCCACGACTTGTACCGTGCGATACATCCGGAACGGCGCGGGCGCGGGCGGCGCGGCCGCCTTCAGCGAGCTGGTGATGCGGCCGACGTAGCTTCGCGTCTCCCGATAGGGCGGGACGGCGTTCCCGTATTTCTCGACGGCGCCCGGTCCGGCGTTGTAAGCGGCGAGCGCCAGTTCCTCGTCGCCGTTGTAGCGGGTCAGTAGCGTGCGAAGGTAGGCGACGCCGCCGCGGATGTTCTCGTGCGGATCGTAGGCGTCCACGACACCGTACTCGGCCGCGGTCGCCGGCATCAGCTGCATCAAGCCCATCGCGCCCTTGACCGAGCGCGCGTTCGGGTTGAACGCCGATTCGGCCTGGATGACGGCGCGGACCAGCTCTGGCCGGACCCGCTCCGCCGCGGCATGCCGTTCGATCGCCTCGTCGTAGGCCGCGCCCCGGCCGCTCGTCGCGGCGCGCGTGGAGCGGACCGAGCTCGTCGTGCCGACCGCGAACGTGCGCGCCGACGGATCCTTCGGCCGATCGGACAGGACGGTGTTGCCGGACGCGTCCTTCCACATGTAGATCTGCGCGCTGGCGGTAGCGGGCAGGAGTGCCACCAGCGAAAGGGCAGTGAGGGCGAGCGTGAGAGCTCTGGACAACATAGGAGAGACGGGACCGGCTCGATCCCGTTCTCCCATGCGCAAAGGCAGTGCCGCGCAGGATCAACGACTTAGCCGATGATGCCGGCCAGGGCTGTTACGAAATCGAGCGCAGGATCCGAATTCCGGCGCTCCTCAGGCGATCAGTTTCTGCAACACTGCGGGCACCGCGGCGAGGAGCTCGTCGATCTTCGACGCGTCCTTGCCGCCGGCTTCGGCGAAGTCCGGACGGCCGCCGCCGCCGCCCCCGACGATCGGCGCCAGCTCGCGGACGATCTTACCGGCCTGGACGCGGCCGGTCAGGTCCTTGCTCACCGAGACGACGACCGTGACCTTGCCGTCGCTCGCCGAGGCGAGGACGACGACACCGCTGCCGAGACGATCGCGGAGCGAGTCCGAGAGACCGCGCAGCGCACCTTTCTCGAGCCCGTCGGCGCGTTGTGCGGCGACCTTGATCCCCTGTACCTCCAGCGGCGCGGCGGCCTCCGCCGGCCGTCCGCCGCCCGAGAGCGCCAGTTTCATCTTGAGCTGATCGACTTCACGTCCGAGGCGCTTGGCGTCAGCCTGGAGACGCTGGACCGCGTCGGCCGCCTGGCCGGCGGTCGTGTTCAGCGAGCGCAGCAGCGCGTCGAGAGTCGCGCGCTGCTCCTGGATGCGCGCCACCGCGCCGAGTCCGGTCAACGCCTCGATGCGGCGCACGCCGGCGGCAACGCCGCTCTCTTCGACGATCACGAACGTGCCGATGTCGCCCGTCGCGTGCACGTGCGTCCCGCCGCACAGCTCGACGCTGAAGCCCGGCACCGACACGACGCGCACCCTGTCGCCGTACTTCTCCCCGAACAGGGCCATCGCGCCGGCGGCGATCGCCGCCTCCGTCGCGCGAACTTCGGTCTGGACCGGGGTGTTGCGGACGATCTGCGCGTTGACGATCGTTTCGATCTCGTCGATCTGCGCCGGCGTCAACGCGGCGAAGTGGACGAAGTCGAAGCGGAGCCGCTCCGGCGCGACCAGCGAGCCGGCCTGCTTGACGTGCCCGCCGAGCACCTCGCGCAGCGCCGCGTGCAGCAAGTGCGTGGCCGTGTGATTGCGCCGGGTCGCGTCACGCACCGCGTCGGTGACTTCGGCGGTAACGATTTCTCCGGCGCGGAGCGCGCCGCGCTCGACCCGGATCTGGTGCAGCCGTGGACGTCCCGGCTGGCGGATCATGCGCTCGACGACGGCTTCGGAGTCGGCCCCGACCAGCCGCCCCGTGTCTGATACCTGACCGCCCGCCTCGACGTAGAACGGTGTCCGCGCCAGCGAGGCGTAGCCGGTGGCGCCCGACGGCAGCGACTCGACTTCGGCGCCATGGCTATCGAAGAGCGCCACGACTGGCGTACCCGTGACGCGGGTCGCATCGTATCCGGCGAAATCGTCGGCCGTCGCCGCGAGCGTCCGCTCGAGCGCGGGGCTCATCGACAGCGAGAGCGACCGGTCGCCACCCTTGAACGTGCTGCCGGCGCGCGCCTTCACCCGCTGGCCTTCCATCGCGCGCTCGAAGCCTTCGCGGTCGATGGCGATCTGCCGTTGACCGGCGAGATCCTCCATGAAGTCGAAGGGGACCCCGAGGGAGTCGTAGAGCCGGAACGCCTCATCACCGGGCACGGCGGTACCGGCCGCAGCGGCGCGATCCAGGACCTCCTCGAGACGCGGGAGTCCGGCGGTCAGGACGGCGTCGAACCGATCCTCCTCGCTGCGCACGACCTTCACGATCGCGTCGTGATTGCGCCGCAGCTCGGGATACGCCTCTTCCATCTCGGAGACCACGACCCCGACCAGGTCGTGGAGAATCGGCTGCGTGAACCCGAGCTTCTTGCCGTGACGCATCGCCCGACGCATGATCTTGCGCAGCACGTAGCCGCGCCATTCGTTCGACGGCACGACGCCGTCGGCGATCAGGAAGGTCATCGCGCGCAGGTGATCGGCGATCACCCGCATCGACACGTCACCGGGATCATCGAGGCTGGCGCCGTACTTGCGTCCAGCGCGCTGGCCAATCGCGTCGAGGATCGGCGTGAACAGGTCGGTGTCGTAGTTGGAGAGCTTGCCCTGAATCACCGCGGTGATCCGCTCCAGGCCCATCCCGGTGTCGATCGACGGCGCCGGCAGCGGCTTCAAAGCGCCGTCCGGCTGCCGGTCGAACTCCATGAACACGTTGTTCCAGACTTCGACGAAACGATCGCAGCTGCAGTCGAGGCCACGGCAGAGACGGCCCTGCTTTTCTTCGTCGCACGGGAACGCGTCACCGCGATGGAAGTGGATCTCCGAACAGCGTCCGCACGGGCCGGTCTCGCCCATCGCCCAGAAGTTCTCGGCCAGCCCGAGCTCGGTGATCCGCGCCGCCGGGACCAGCTTCGTCCAGATCGTGTAGGCCTCCTCGTCGCGCGGGATGCCCGCCTCACCCTTGAAGATGGTCGGATAGAGCTGGTCCGCCGGCAACTGCCACACCGTCGTCAACAGGTCCCACGCGAACGGGATCGCTTCCTTCTTGAAGTAGTCCCCGAACGAGAAGTTGCCGAGCATCTCGAAGAAGGTGTGGTGCCGCAGCGACGGCCCCACGTTGTCCAGATCGTTGTGCTTGCCGCTCACGCGCATGCACTTCTGCGATGTCGTGGCCCGCGTGTAGGCTCGCTTCTCCCGGCCGAGGAACGTGTCCTTGAACTGGTTCATCCCGGCGTTGGTGAAAAGCAGCGTGGGATCGTCGCCCGGGACGAGCGACGAACTGGGCACGATGGTGTGTCCGTTCCGCTGAAAATATTCGAGGAAGCCGCGCCGGATCTCGCGTGAGTGCATAACTCTTGATTTTACGACAGGAGGGGGTGGGAATCGGGTCCCGGCGGTCGGCGGTCGGCGCTGGGGGGTTCAAGGTTCCTGCAGCCGGATGGTTAGGATCTTCGAAGCGGGCGAAGCGGCTACTCTTCGTCGACACTCCTGGTGCCGCTCCGCAGCTTGCGCAACGCGGCCATGACCGCGGCGGGCGTGAAGCCCTGGCGCATCAGGTATTGGTAAAGCCGGGCCGACTCGGCGCGGTCTTTCACGGTGGTGCGGCCGCGCAGGCGCTTCTGGATGGCGCGGGCGACCATTGCGCGCTCGTCGGCGTCGCCGAACACCTCGGCCAGCGCCGCCGCGGCGACGTCACGCGGGATGCCCTTGTCGTTCAGCTCGCGCTGGACCCGCAGCCGCCCGCGTCCCTTGATGTTCACGGCCGTCCGCGCGTAGGCCCGCGCCACTCGCGCGTCGTCGAGCCCGCCGGTCTCGAGCAGATGCGCAATCGCCGCGTCGACGTCCTCTGCGGGGTGGTCCTTGTCGAGCAGCCGCTGCCGGCATTCGTCGACCGAGAGCTCGCGCCGGGCGAGGAGGTGGAGCGCGTCGAGGTAGGCCGACCGGCGGTCAGGCACCGAACCGGATGACGTCCGGGGCGCCGCGCAGACCGCCGCTCCGGGCCATCTCGTCGCGGGCATGATCGGCGGTGGTGCCGATGCCCTGGACTCTGAGCTTGAACTCGTCGACGTTGGAGGCCCAGCGCATCGCTTCTTCGAGCGTGACCAGCCCCTGCTGATAGAGGCTGAAGATCGACTGATCGAAGCTCTGCATCCCGTACTGGGACGTCCCGGCGGCAATCGCGCCGTGGATCAGCCCGGTCTTCTCCTTGTCGACGATGCAGTCGCGGATGAAGGGGGTGCCGAGCATGACTTCGACAGCCGGCACGCGGCCCATGCCGTCAGCGCGCGGGATGAGGCGCTGCGACACCGCAGCCCGCAGCACGCTGGAGAGCTGGATGCGGACCTGCCGCTGCTGGTGCGGCGGAAACACCGCGATGATCCGGTTGATCGTTTCCGTCGCGTCGAGCGTGTGCAGCGTCGAGAACACGAGATGCCCGGTCTCGGCGGCGTTGAGCGCCGTCTCCACGGTCTCGAAGTCGCGCATCTCGCCGACGAGAATGACGTCGGGATCCTGCCGCAGCGCGCTCCGGAGCGCCCGGGCGAAGGAGGTCGTGTCGACCGACACCTCGCGCTGGTTGACGATCGACTGATAGTCCCGGTGCAGGTACTCGATCGGGTCCTCGATCGTCATGATGTGAGCCGACCGCGTCGCGTTGACGTGGTCGATCATCGCGGCCAGGGTGGTGCTCTTGCCGCTGCCGGTCGTGCCGGTGACGAGGATCAGGCCCCGTTCCTCCAGCGAGATCTGCTTGAGGATGGGCGGCAGGCCGAGGTCGTCGATGGAACGGATGCCGAACGGGATCACGCGCAGCACGATGCCGACCGTGCCGCGCTGCTGGAAGACGTTGGCCCGGAAGCGGCCGAGCCCCGCCACGCTGTAGGCCAGGTCGACCTCCTGGGACTTGCGGAACTTCTCGACGTGTTCCGCGCCCATGATCGCCCCGGCCATCGCCTCCGTGTCGCCGCGATCGAGCCGCTTCTCCTCGGAGGCGATCACCAGCGACCCGTTCACCCGCATGACCGGATAGCTCCCGACCTTGACGTGCAGGTCGGACGCGCCACTGGCGACGGCGGTTTTCAACAGGTCGTTGATGTGCATGAAAGACCCCTGCTGCGGCTCAGCGCTGGCGCCCCGCGGCCGCCGGCGTGGCCCCGACCGGCTGGAGCGGCTCACCCGGGTAGACGTACGAGAGCCAGCCGTGGCGATCCGGCGTCTCCCCGTTGACCACCGCGAAGAAGGCCTTCTGGATGGCTTCGGTGACCGGCCCGCGGCGGCCCTGGCCGACGGTGATTTTGTCGACCGACCGGATCGGCGTGACCTCGGCGGCGGTGCCGACGAAGAAGGCCTCGTCGCAGATGTAGAGCAGCTCGCGCGGCAGCGCTTCCTCGATCACCGTGTAGCCGTTGTCGCGGGCGATCTGGATGATCGAGTTCCGCGTGATCCCCGGCAGCACCGCAGCGCCGAGCGGCGGAGTGTAGAGCACGTTGTCGCGGACCAGGAACAGGTTCTGGCCGCTGCCCTCGCTGATCTGCCCGTGGGTGTCCAGCGCGATCCCTTCACTGTAGCCTTCGACGATTGCTTCCATCTTGATCAACTGCGAGTTCGCGTAGTTGGCCGCGCTCTTGGCCAGCGTCGGGAAGGTGTTCGGCGCGGCGCGGTTCCACGAGCTCACCCGCACGTCCACTCCCTGCTCCAGCGCATCGTCGCCCAGATAGGCGCCCCATTCCCAGGTCAGGATGGCAATCTCGATCGGACAGGGGAACGGATTGACGCCGAGCGCTTCGTAGCCCCTGAACACAATCGGCCGGATGTAGCAGGCCTTGAACTCGTTCGCTCGGATGGTCTCCAGCACCGCGTCCGTCAATGCCGCCTGCGAGATGTCCGGGTCCATGCGGTAGATTTTCGCGGAGTCGAACAGCCGGCGCATGTGGGCGTCGAGCCGGAAGCAGGCGGAGCCGTTCGGGGTGCTGTAGCACCGGGCCCCCTCGAACACGCCGCTGCCGTAATGCACGACGTGCGACGCGACGTGAATCTTGGCGTCGGCCCAATCCACGAGCGAGCCATTCATCCAGATTTTGCCGGTGCCGGTGAAGGACATCCGCGAGCTCCTTGATGCGGGCGTGAGTGCCGAAGGACGGATCCTAACTGACTGACTGCACGCGATTTGCGGCGAAGATAGGGCATCTCGCCATTAGAAAGTCTAGCACAGGCGCCGGGGATGGCCTCTGAGGCCGGAGACAGGTTTGGTGCGACTTCCAGCCATGTGTCGGAGGGGGCAGGCCCTTAGCCTGAAGCCTTAAGCCTGTAGCCGCGTTCCAGCCCGGCGCTCTACGAAGACGCCGGGCGTCCCCCTATTGCGCTTCGTTGCAGAACGGGCAGCGGTCGGTGCGGGCGTGAAGCGGCTTGCGGCAGTGCCAGCAGAACCGGGCGGCCGGGGTGTCTCGCTGACGCAGCCGGCTCTGAAGGCTGACCGGATCCTCGCGCGGCGTGCGCAAGGGCGGTTCGACCGCCGCGATCGAGGCCGGTTGGGGGGTGCGCCGCGACGGCGGCGGCGTGCGGGCGCCGAGCACATCGTCGAGCAGGTCTGACGCCCGCGCATAGCGGGCGGTGACGTCGGGAGCCATCGCCCGCAGGATGATGTCGCTGATGGCCTTCGGGATCGCCGGGTTGAGGAGGCGGGGATTCTTCACCAGCTCGCCGGACATCAGCTTCGCCAGGTCCGCCGGCGCGGGTGTGTCGTACGGCAGCGTTCCGGTCAGCATCTGATACATCGTCACGCCGAGCGAGTAGATGTCCGAGGCGAAGACGGCCTTGCCGTGAAACTGTTCGGGCGCCATGTACGGCGGGCTGCCGATGACCGTCGTGCCGTGCGCGGCGATTTCGAGGAATCGCGAGGTGCCGAAGTCCGCCACCTTCAGCATGTCGTTCTCGGCGATCAGCACGTTCGCCGGCCGGAGATCGCGGTGTAGCACGCCCTGGCGGTGCGCATGATCCATGGCATTGCAGATCTGGCAGGTGAAGTCGAGCGCTCGCGGCAGCTCGATCGCCCCTTTGAGCGCGATGATGTTCTCGAGCGTCTCTCCAGGCACGTACTCCATCACGATGAAGAACACACCGTCCTGCTTTTCGGCGGTGGTGATCGCGACGATGTTGGGGTGGCTCACGCTGGCGAGCAGGCGCGGCTCGCGGAGCAGTTCGCCGAAGTCGAGATTCTGGCGGTGCGGGACCTTGATCGCGACCTTCTTGTCGATCCAGGTGTCCTGCGCGAGGTAGACCGTGCCAAAGCCGCCGCTGCCGAGGGGGCCGATGATCCGGTACTTGCCGAGCGTCTGGCCTTTGAAGAGCAATGTGAATGCCGTGTGCCGATGGTCGATGGCGCCAGCGTCGGTGCGGGTGATTGCATGGCAGTATAACGCGAATGCCGACCCCGCCGGCCCGCGTCCACCCCCGCTTCCTCGCTCCTGAACTCGACCCCGCAGCGCCTACGGCCCACCTTCCGGCCGACGAATCGCGACATCTGACACGCGTCCTGCGGCTCGGTGTCGGCGCATTCGTCTCGGTCTTCGACGGCCGCGGACACGAGTGCCTCGCGACCGTCGCCGAGGCACACGACACGCGGGTAACGCTCACCATTGTCGAGCCCATCGCACCCGTCGCCGAGCCGGGCGTATCGTTGACGCTGATGATTGCGGTGCTGAAGGGCGCGGCCATGGACGACGTCGTGCGTGACGCGACGATGATGGGCGCGGCGCGGATTCGGCCGGTGCTGACGGAGCACGTGGCTGTCAAGCCGTCGGTCGCCATGCGCGCCGAGAACGTCGACCGATGGAAGCGGGTCGCGATCGCGGCGGCCAAGCAATCCCGCCGCGCGACAATCCCGGAGGTCGCGGCGCCGGTCACCTTCGACGCGGCGATGAGTCGCGACGACCCCGGCCTGCGGCTGATGTTCGTCGAACCCTCGGCCCGGCAGGAAACCCGCTCGGTGCGGTCGCTACTGGGTCAGCCGGCTCCGTCGCATTTGACCCTGCTCGTGGGGCCCGAGGGAGGGTGGGCGGCAGGGGAGATCGATCTGGCGACTGCGCGTGGCGCGCTGCCGGTGAGCCTCGGGTCCATGACCCTCCGCGCCGACGCGATGCCGATCGCCGCGATCGCGATCGTACGACTGCTCTGGGAATAGGGCCGCCGCTGTTGTCGTCAGCCGCGGAGCAGCGCGGCAGCCCAGTCGCCTTCGACGCGTTCATCGGCGAGCTCGAGACCGATCGCGCGAACGACGTCCGGCTGTTCGGCGGAGCTGAACCCGCTGACGATCATCGCTCCTCCGGTCGCGACCAGCGCTCGCAACCGCGCGGCGTGCGCGATCAGCACCGCCGCCGTGAGATTGGCCGTCACGACGTCGGCGCGGCCGCCATCGAAGTCCACGAGCTCCTGGCAACTTAGAGTGATGGCCGTCTCAGCGCCATTGGCAGCCACGTTCTCGCGCGCGTTGTGAATCGCGTCCGGATCGTTGTCCAGCGCCGTCACCGGCCGCGCGCCGAGCGCCCGTCCCGCGAGTGCGAGCACGCCCGACCCCGTGCCGATGTCGATCAGCGCGCGATGCTTCACTGGGATCGACTGCAGCAGCGCGAGACAGAGACGGGTAGTCTGATGGTGCCCGGTGCCGAAGCCCATCGAGGGATCGATCACGATGAGGAGTTGATCACCAGGACGGCTGGCAGACAGGTCCCAGGGCGGCGCGACGGTGATCCTGCCGACGGTGATGGCGGTCAGGCCGGCCTGGCTGCGCCTCGCCCAGTCTTCATCCGGAACAACGAGCGGGTCGATGGCGCCGAGCCCGTGGGCGGTGAAGCGGGCCAGCGCGACGGCCGCGGCGTCGCGAACGTCCGTCCCGCGGAAGAAGACGCGCCACCCGTCGGCGGAGTCGAACTCCTGCACGGCGAGTGGCTGGTAGTCGTCAAGCGCGGCGTAGAGCAGATCCTGGAGCGCTTCGGTAGACGAGTCGACCCGAAAGCGCAGGTCGAGGGCCGGATACTCAGCCAAAGATGTCTTTGACGCGCTCGAAGAACGGCTTCTCGCCTTCGGTCTCCTCGCCGGCCGCCTTCTCGTCACGGAGGGTCTTGCTCAACTCTTCGAGCAGGTGCTTCTGTTCTTTGGTGAGCTTCTTCGGCACCGCAACGCGGGCGATGACGTGGAGGTCGCCGTGGCCGCGGCCGGACACGTTCGGCATGCCCTTGCCCCGCACCTTGAAGCGCGTCCCGGCTTGTGTCCCGGCGGGGACGTGCACTTCTTCGTTGCCGTCGAGCGTCGGGACCTTGATCGTGCCGCCCAAGGCGAGCGTGGGGAACGACACCGGCATCTCGCAATACAGGTCGTCCTCCTCACGATGGAAGAACGAGTGCTCCTGCACGTGCACGACGACGTAGAGATCGCCCGTCGGACCGCCGGCGGACCCGTGCTCGCCCTCGCCATAGAGGCGCAGGCGCTGACCGGTCGCGATGCCGGCGGGAATCTTGACCGTCAGCTTCCGTTCGCGGCCGATGCGCCCGGCGCCCCGGCAGCTCTGACACGGCTTGGCGATGGTCTTGCCCGTCCCGCGGCAGTTCGCGCATGGCCGCGCCACGGTGAGGAATCCCTGCTGGTAGCGCAGCTGCCCGGCGCCCTTGCACTGGGCGCAGGTCTCCGCATGCGTGCCGGGAGCGGCACCCGAGCCCTTGCAGGTCTCGCAGGTCTCCTCGCGCGGGATCTGGATCGTCGTCTCGGTGCCGGTGGCGGACTCCTCGAAGGTGATCTCGAGGTCGTAGCGCAGGTCGGCACCGCGCTGCGGCCCGCCGCGCCGCCGCCGGCCACCGAAGATGTCGCCGAACCCGAACGCGTCGCCGAGGCCTGAGAAGATGTCGCCGAAGTCCGCGAAGATGGTCGGGTCGAAGCCGGCGCCGGCGCCGGCGCCGCTCACGCCCTGGTGACCGAACCGGTCGTAGAGCGCGCGCTTCTCCTTGTCGGCGAGCACCGCGTAGGCCTCGGCCGCCTCCTTGAAGCGCTCTTCGGCGGTGTGGTCGCCGGGGTTCTTGTCGGGGTGATACTTGACGGCGAGCTTGCGGTACGCCGTCTTGATCTGGGTGTCGGAGGCTTCGCGATCGACCTCGAGGACCTCGTAGTAGTCACGCTTGCTCACGCTGCCGGCCCTCATTGCGCACCCTTCGCGACTCTGACCATTGACGGGCGCAGCAGGCGGTCGCCCAGCATGTAGCCGCGCCGAAAGTCCTCGATGACCTCACCTTCGCGACGACCCTCGGCCGGGTCGTGCGCGACGGCTTCGTGGAAATTGGGATCGAAGTCGGCGCCCACCGCCTCGATCGGCTGGACCCCGCGACGGCGCAGGATGTCCTCGAGCCGCTTGTAAATCAGCTCGACGCCGCGCCGATAGGTCTCTGCTCCCTCGGCGCCCGCCTCGGCCTTCAGGGCCCGCTCGAGATCGTCCATGAGCGGCAGGAGATCCTTCACCAGATCCGCCGCGGCCGCTTCCGAGGCCGCCTGCCGCTCGCGCTCGATGCGCTTGCGATAGTTATCGAACTCCGCGGTATTGCGCAGCAGCCGATCGTAGTACTCGTCCCGTTCACGCTGCACGTCCGCCAGCGTGGCGGCATCGGTCTCCGCCGGAGCGGATTGTTCCGGCGCCGGATCGGCGCCGTTCGTGTATTGCTCGTCCATGATGTGTCGTATGGCAGCGGCCGGTGATCCGGCCGCCTGCGGTCAGGGCCTGCTGCCCCCCATCCGGTTGATGGCCTGGGACAACGAGTCGACGGCGTGAATGGCTTTCGAATACCGCATCCGGCGCGGACCGATGACCCCCACCGCGCGCACCGTGCGGCCGTCGGAGTCGCTCGACACGACCAGGCTGAAATGCTGTAGGTCCGGCGCGCTGTTTTCCGAACCGATGACGATCGTCAGACCGTCCGAGCTGATGTAGTCGTCCAGCAGCTGGAGCAGCCGGCTTTTCTCCTCGATCATCCCGAGCAGCGTGCGCAGCGCTTCGAGCGTGACCTCCGTCTCGTCCCCCCCCACATCGTCCAGGAGCAGCGATGCACCCTGTACGAACAGCGTTGGCGCCGAGTCGAGGTCGGCGAACGTCGAGCTCGCCAGCCGTAGCGCGCGGCCGAGCAGCACGTCGTAGAGGGTCCGTTCCTCGCGCAACCGCTCGAGCACCGCCTGCCGTACCTGCAGCAGTGACTTGCCCTTGAACTCGCTATTCAGGTAATTGGCCGCCTGGACCAGCTCGGCGCGGTCGTACTCATCGCTCGGTTCGATGATCTTGTGCGAGATGTGGCCGCCCGTGCCGAGCACGATCACCAGCACCCGCCCACCGTCCAGCGGCACGAAGTCCAGCCGCTCCAGCGTCGTGGCGTCGACCGCGGGCGCGATGGCGAACCCCACCTGGTGCGAGGCGCGCGAGAGCTCCTGGGTCAGATGGCTCATCAGGTCCTCGACACTGCCGGCGCGGCGCAAGCGCGCTTCCATCAACGGCGCGGAGCGAGGAGTGCGCCGGTCGGAGAGCAGCGCGTCCACGTAACAGCGGTATCCGAGGTCGGTCGGGACCCGGCCGGCCGAGGTGTGCGGCTGCTGTACATACCCGAGATCTTCGAGCCGGGACATGATGTTGCGCAGGGTCGCCGACGACACGCCGAAGCCCCGGTTCGCCAACCACAGCGACGACACGGGTTCGCCCTGATCGATATACGCCTGGACGACGGCCTCAAGGATCCGTCTATCTCGTTCCGGCAGCTCAGGATGGCGCACCATGGTCATTAGCACTCACGGTCGAGGACTGCTAATGATTATACGGGAAGAGGCGGCGAACTGGAAAGCGGCTTGCTTCCGGGGCCCGCGAGCCCTACCGTATGCCCGCCGATCGGGCCAGCTGGACGGCAGCGTTCCGGGCGGTGGCGGCCACGGCAAGAACGTCCACACGCGTGAGCGCAAAGTCATCGACCAGAACCTCGCCGTCCACCATCGTCAGGCGGACATCGGGACCGCGTGCGGCATACACGAGCGTGGACCACGGATCGCGGTCGGGCTGGAGATGCGGCCGATCCCGATCGATTGCGATCAGGTCGGCGCGTTTGCCCGGTTCGATCGAGCCAATCTGGTCCTCGAGACCGAGCGCGCGGGCGCCGCCGCGGGTGGCCATCCACAACACCTCGCGCGCGGGCAGGGCACCGGGGCCGCGGCGGACGGCCTGGAGTGTGGCCGCGAGCCGCATCTCCTCGAACATGTCGAGCCGGTTGTTGCAGGCCGCCCCGTCGGCTCCGAGCGAAACCGAGACCCCGCGGGCCAGCAGCTCGGGCACCGGCGCGATGCCGGATCCAAGCTTCAGGTTCGAACCGGGGCAGTGCAGGACCTTCACGCCGCGGTCGGCGATCAGCGCCTGCTCGGCTTCGTCGACCCAGACGCAGTGCGCCGCGCACAGGCGCGGGGTCGCAAGTCCGGTGCGCTCCAGATACTCGACGTTGCCGGCGCCGCCCGACAGCCGTCGCACGACTTCGACTTCATCACGCGACTCCGAGGCGTGCGTGTGCACGAGCACGTCATGCTGCGCGGAGAGCGCGGCGACCGCTTCGAGCAGCTCGCGGGTGCAGGAGACCGCGAAGCGCGGCGCGAACGCGACACGCAGCCGCCCGCCCGCGGCGCCATGCCACCGCCGATGGAGGGCGAGGCTTTCATCCACCGATGGCTGCAGGCGCTCGTGGAGGCGCTGTGGTGCCTCGCCGGCCGCGTCCATCATGCATTTCCCCACCGTCGCCCGAAGACCGCATGCCGCGAGCTCCTCGAGCACCGCGTCCGTCTCGTGCACCGTCTCCATCGTCAGCACCGTGGTGGTGCCCGAGAGGAGCAGTTCGGCCGCGGCGAGCTGGGTTGCGGCACGGAGCGTCGCCGCCGTGTGGGCCGCTTCGAGCGGCCAGACGCGGAGCCGCAGCCAGTCGAGCAGCGGCAGATCGTCCGCGAACGATCGAAAGAGCGTCTGGCACAAATGGACGTGCGTCTGCACGAACCCCGGCAGGATGTAGGCGCCGCGGACGTCGATCACGTGATCCGCTGATTCCCCGACCGCACCGACCGCGGCGATCGCCCCGTTCCGCACCAGCACGTCCCCCTCGACGATCTCCCGCGCGTCGTTCATCGTGAGGATGGTGGCGTTGCGGAGGAGAACGCTCATGAAGGGTTCATGAGGTTCATGGGGTTCATGAGGTGCATGCGGTTCGCTTGAACGGGTTCAAGGTTCAAGGTTCAGGGTTCAAGGTTCAGCGGGCGGGAGGTTTGCGCTTGAGTGTCATGGAGAGCGCGCTGGTGTCGACGCCGCGGCGGACGGCGATCAGCTGGGCAACGATGCTGATGGCGATTTCGGCGGGCGTGACGGCGCCGATTTCGAGGCCGATCGGGGCGTGAATGCGGTCGAGTGACTCCCGCGGCACGCCCTCTTCGATGAGCGCCTCGGTGATGCGGATGATCTTGGCCTTGCTGCCGATCAGGCCCAGGTAGGCGAGTGGGCGGCTGGCGAGGGCGCGCAGCGCGTCGAGGTCGGCGTTGTGGCCGCGCGTGACGATCACGGCGTAGGCGGAGGCGGGGATGGCGGCCTGCGCCAACCACTCTGCGATCGGTTCGACGATCACGTCGTCTGCCCGCGGGAAGCGTTCGCGGTTGGCGAACTTCTCGCGGTCGTCGACCACGTGGAGACGGAACCCGGCGGTCTGAGCCAGCTCGGCGACGTGCCACCCAACGTGGCCCGCGCCGATGATGTAGAGGTGCGGCGCTGGTGCGAGCGGGTCGACGTGGACGTCCATCTGGCCGCCGCACACCAGCCCGTTTTCCTGCGCGAAGTCGTCGTTGAGATCGTAGTGGAGGAGCGTGCCGCGTCCGGTGGCGATCGCGTCGCGCGCTTTCCAGAACGCGTCGTTCTCGTAACACCCGCCGCCGATGGTGCCGACCGTGCGGCCGTCGGCGAACACCAGCATCTTCGCCCCCGCGCGCTGCGGCGTGGAGCCATTGGCCCGGACGACGGTGACGAGCGCGGCCGCCTCGCCGCGCGCGAGCGCATCGGCGGCGGCGGCCAGGACCTCTTCGTTCAGATCAGGACCTCGATCTTGGATTTCTGCTTCAGCGCGGCGATGAACTCGTCGGCCTTGGCCTGCTTCTTCTGGTTCGAGATGTACTGCTTCACGCGGTCGTTGACCTCGGCCAGCGGCACCGTCGCGGCATCCTTGTGCTCGACCGCCTTGATGATGTGGTAGCCGAACTGCGTGGTCACGACACCGCTGATCTCGCCGGGCTTGAGCGCGAACGCCGCCTCGTCGAAGGCCGGCACCATCTGGCCGCGCGGGAAGAACCCGAGGTCCCCGCCCTGGGCAGCGCTGCCGTCGGCGGAGTTCTCCTTCGCGAGCTTGGCGAAGTCCTCCCCGGCCCGGGCCCGCTTGAGGAGACTCTCGATGCGCGCCTTGGCCTTCTGCTTGGTGGCGGCGTCGGCCCCCTCGTCCACGCGGATCAGGATGTGGCTGGCGCGCATGGTCTCGCCCTGCTTGAACTTGTCCGGATTCTTCTCGTAAAACTCCTTCGCTTCCGCGTCGGAGGCGCCGGGAGTGGTCGAGACCTCGGCGTCGACCATCTTGCTGATGAGGAGGTTGTCACGGGTGTCGGCGCGCAGGCGGTCGAGCGTCATGCTCCGCTCGCCGAGCGCCTTCTTGAACGCCTCCTCGTTGGGGAACTGGCCCTGCATCTGCTTGAGCCGGTCCTCGACTTCAGCGTCCGTGGCGGTGACCTTGCGGTTCTTGGCTTCCTGCGACAGCACCGTGAACGTGATCAGGCGGTCGAGCGTGCCGCGAATCACCTCGTCGCGACGGTCGGCGGGGATCGGACCCTGGCCGAGCTCCATGTCGCGAATCATCATCTCGAAGTCGGTCTTCCGCACCGGCTGACCGTTGACCTTCGCAAGGACCTCGGGCAGTTGCGCGGGCACCGGCTTGGCCGCGGCCGGGGCGGCGGGTGCGGCCGCTGCGCCGGCGGTTGGTGTGGGCGCTGCGCTGGAGGTTGGTGTGGCGGCGGCGCCCGGCGCAGGCGTGGTGGCGGCGGCTGCAGACGCGGGTGCGGGAGACTTGCGGCAGGCTGCGGCTGGTACGAGGGCAGCCGCCAGCACGAACAGGCAGAGTGGTTTCACAGAGTAATCCTGAAGTGATCGGCAGGGCTTGGGGCCTGCAGTGTAAACCTTGATTGTAGCCTAACCGCCGCCGTCGCCGAAGGCGTGAAGCGGGCACACCTGGGTGGGCTGGGTGCCAGGGGCGAACGCCTCGTGGAACGTCCGCGGGCAGGCCGGCGACGCGAGGAAGCCGGTGTCGCGGTCGATGTCCGCATAGACGATGTCGTCAGGGGCTTCGAACGGCAGGTTGGGATGGCCGGCCAGGGCGCGCAGCATGAACGCCGTCCAGATCGGGAGCGCGGCCTGCGTTCCGCTGAGCCCCAGCGGCTGATTGTCGTCGAGACCGACCCACACGACGGTCAGCAACTCGGGCGTGAACCCGACGAACCAGGCGTCACGCAGATCGTTGGTCGTGCCGGACTTGCCGGCGGCGTCGAGCGCGAACCCGGCGGCGCGCGCGCCGGCGCCCGTCCCTTCGTTGATCACGCTGCGCATCATGTTGGTGACGAGGAAGGTCGAATCCTTGTCGGCGACCTCTTTGGTGGCCGGCACCTGCACCTTCAGATCCCGACCGCCGCTGACCAGGCGCTTCAGCGCCACGAGGGGGTGCAGCGTGCCGCCACCAGGGAAAATCGTGTAGGCGGACGCAATCTCGAACGGCGTCGCCTCGAACACGCCGAGCGCGATCGAGGGGTACGGGCGGGGCGGCGTGCCGGCGCCGACCTTCCGCCACAGCGCCGCGACGTGGTCGTATCCGGCCGCTTCCGCGACCTTGACCGCCACGATGTTGCGCGACAGCGCGAGCGCCCGCCGCAGCGTCACGGGACCGTCGAACTCGCCGTCGTAGTTGCCCGGTTCCCACGACTGGTCGTTGAACGAGAACGTGGTCGGCTCGTCGGGCAACACCGTCGCCGCGGTCACGTCGGTGCGGCGCTCTTCGCGCGCGTGCTCGAAGGCCGCGAGGTAGACGAACGGCTTGAACACCGAGCCAGGCTGGCGGCGCGCCGCGGTCGCGCGGTCGTACTGCGACTGGTTGTACGACCGTCCGCCGACCATCGCGAGGATCTCGCCGGTGCGCGGATCCACGGCCAGCAGCGCCGCCTGCGCGCGCTGCCGCTTGCGTTTCGCCAGGATCTCGTCCACGCGCGTCAGGCCGTCACGGACCGCGTCCTGCGCGACCTTCTGCAGGTGCAGGTCGAGCGTCGTATACGCGTCGACGGTGCCGGCGTACTGCTTGTAATGATCCTGCAGCTCCTGGCTGACGAAGTCGACGAAGTACGGCGCTTCCGACTCCAGCGCCCGGGCCACGACCTGCAGCGGCTCCCGCGCGGCGCGGTCGGCATCGGCGGCGCTGATGAACCCGCTGTCCGCCATCGCGTGGAGGACCACGTTGCGGCGCTCGCGCGATCGGTCGGGATTGTTGAAGGGCGAGAGCCGCGGTGGTGACTGGATGGTTCCGGCGATGGTCGCCGCCTCGGTCAGGGACAGGTTGGAGACGTCCTTGCCAAAGAACAGCCTGGCCGCTTCGGCCACACCGTGGACCGCGAACGAGCCGCGCTGCCCGAGCCACACGTCATTCAGATACAGCTCGAGCACCTGCGCCTTCGACAGCCGGCGTTCCAGCACGACCGACATGAACCATTCGGTCATCTTGCGGCGCAGGCTGCGCTCCTGCGTCAGGAACGTGTTCTTGACCAGCTGCTGCGTCAGGGTCGAGCCGCCGCGCATGTATTCGGTCCGGCCGAACACGTTGTCCGACACGGCCGCGACGATGGCGATCGGGTCGATCCCGGGATGCTCGTAGAAGCGCCGGTCCTCGATCGCGAGGACCGCGTTCACCATGTGCGGCGGGATCGACGCCAGCGGCACGTCGCGCCGCTTCTCGCGCCCGGTCGGGGTGAGTGCGGTGATGAGTGGCGCCCCGAGCGTCAGGTCGGACAGCTTCGAGGCGCCGCCAATCACGTCGATCCGGTCGATGACCGCCGGTTCGGCGTCCTTCGCCTTCTTGCCCCCGAAGGTGATCCGGACCTGCTTGTCCTTGAGCGGGCCGTCGTTCGGCACCAGCACGATGGTGTCCCGGCCGATGGCGAACTCGCCCGCCTGTTCGACCGCGGGCCGGTTCGAATAGCTGAGATCGTTGAGACGGTCGACCATCTGGTGGGGCGACAGCGACTGGCCGCGATGGAGCTCGAACGGGCGGGCGAAGACGCGGGGATCGACGCGCTGCATCTCGCCATGGATCCGGGCGTCGATCATGCGCGAGAAGACGACGTAGTAGTAGCCCATCACCGCGCAGACGAGCAGCAGCGGGCCGGAGAAGCCGACCAGCGCGAAGAACTTCCAGCCCCGCTTGCGGCGCGGGCGCACGGGTTTCTTGCGGGCCGCGGGCTTCGCGGCAGCCGGACGGGCAGATGGTGTGGGCACGGGTGGAGACCCGCCGCATGCGCCCGATCGTCGGACGCGAAACCCGGCGGTGGTCACTCCGATTATCGGCCGAATCGCCGCCTGACATGACGACGTCTAACCGCGGGGAGTGGTGGGGGACGTTCCGGCGGCGTCCATGACCCCAACGCGTGCCGCTCGTCCGCTGCCATGCCGCGGTGCCGGAAGCACAGATCGTATACTGCAAAATTGGCTGGTGTAACGGGTTTCACCCCAATCGATGGGGTCGACGGCTGCCCTGGAGGGCACAACATGAGGCGAGGATTCGGGATTGCAATGCTGATGGCGCTGGCCGCGCTGGTTCTGCCGCACACGGCGGCGGCGCAGGCGCAGGCCGCTAACGGCAACATCGAAGGCACTGTCCGCGACACCAGCGGCGCGGCGCTGCCCGGGGTGATGGTGACGGTCACGAACATGGAGACCGGCACCTCCCGCACGACCACGACGAACACGGACGGCGGCTACCGGGCGCCGCTGCTGCCCCTCGGGCGCTACAAGGTAGCGGCGGAGCTGCAAGGGTTCAGGACGTTCGAGCAGCAAGGCATCACGCTCTCGGCCGGCCAGACTGCGCTCATCAACGTCGAGCTGACGGTCGGCAACGTGGCCGAGACGATCACCGTCACCGGCGAATCGCCAGTGGCGCAGCCGGGCAAAATCGATCTCGGCCGGACGATCGGTGAAGGGGAGATCCGCAACCTGCCGCTGGTGTCGCGCAACCCCTACAACTTCGCGTTCCTGCAGGCCAACGTCACCGGCTACGAGAACAACGAATTCGGTGTGCCGCGCATCAACGCCAACGGCTCGCAGATGCACACCAACTACATGCTCGACGGCAACACCAACACCGAGAAGGACCGCGCCGGATTGCGCATGCTGCCGGTTTCGGAGATTCTCGTCCGGGAGGTCAAGGTCATCACCAACGGCTTCGCCCCGGAGTTCGGGCAGACCACCGGGATGGTCTACAACGCGATCACACCCTCGGGGACCAACGACCTGCATGGCTCGACCAGTTTCCGTTTCCGCCGCAACGCGATGTCATCGAAGCCGTTCTTCCTGGCCCCGACCGCGCGCAAGCCGGACACGGAGGTCAACGACTTCAATGCCGCGGCTGGCGGCCCGATCGTCCGCGACAAGCTGCACTTCTTCGGCGCCTACGAGTACGTCGACCGCAGCCTGATCACCGGATCCCAGGTGATCACCGTGGACCCGTCAGCGGCCCAGGAGCTCGGGATCACCCTGCCGGAGAGCGGCGTGATTCCGGCGCACCAGAAGGTCAACTTCATGTTTGGCAAGGCCGACTACCAGGTCGACACCGCGAATCGCCTGTCGGTCCGCTACTTCCTGTTCAAGAACTCGTCGGCCTCCAACATCCCGGGCGGCCTGACAACCCCGGAACAGGCCACCGATTTCACCGATCGCATGGACTCGGCCTCGGCCCAGCTCGTCTCGACGCTCGGCGCCTCCAAGCTGAACGAGGTCCGCGTGCAGTACGCGCGGCGCCATCAGTTCCGCACGCTGGGAGACACCGCAGTCGACGGTCCCGCGATCACCGTTTCGAGCGTCGCCAACTTCGGCGGTCCGCGCCTGGGCGACACGAATTCGGTCGGCTTCGATTTCAACCAGGGCATCTGGCAGGTGATCGATAACCTGACCTGGCTGCGGGGACAGCACAGCATCAAGACCGGCATCGACGCGCAGTTCATCGCCGACGATCGCGTTCGCGGCGAGCAGTTCCTATACACGTTCCCCAACAACGCCGCCTACCTCGCGGCGAAGTCCGGGACGGATCCGTTCGGCTACACGACCCTGCAGCAGCTCTTTGGCCAGCGAGACGCCAGCTACAACTCCGCGTTCTATGGTCTCTTCGTGCAAGACGATTGGCAAGTCAACGGCCGGCTGAAGGTGCTCTACGGCCTGCGCTACGACCTGTTCGACGTGCCGCAGGCGCGGACGTTCCCGGCCAACACGCGCTCGGCGGATTTCACGATCGACAAGAACAACATCGGCCCGCGGGCCGGTCTATCGTGGTCGCTGGACGAGCGGGCCACGACCGTGCTGCGCGCCTCGGCCGGGCTGATGTACGAGCCGCCGCTGCTCGACTTCTACGACAACGCGATCCTCAACAACGGCGACCCGATCAGCTATACGGTGTCACTGAACGGCACGTCGGCCGGAGCGCCTGCGTTCCCGAACAGCCTCGCCTCCACGCCACCCGGCTTCGTGCTGCCGCGGCAGAGCATCTCCGCCGTGTCGCCTGACTTCCGCACCCAATCCGCCTGGCTGACCAACGTGCAGCTCGAACGCGCGGTGAGGTCGGACGTGGCGGTGGCGGTCGGTTACGTCAACTCGATCGGCCGCGATCTGCCCGTCCAGATGGACGAGAACCTGATCCCGACCGGCGCGACGCTGGCAGACGGCCGGCCGATCTACAGCACGGCCGTGAGCCCGGCCACGCGGGTCGATCCGACGTTCAATCACATCAACGTGTTCGAGTCGATCGGCGAGTCCACCTACAACGCCTTCACCGCGACGGTGACCAAGCGCATGACACATGGCTGGCAGGCCCAGGCGACGTATACCCTGGCCCGCGGCGTCGACACCGCGCCGCTGACCGGGACCTTCGTGGTCGGCAGCGGTGACGACCGGGTGTCCGACCCCTCCAATCTCGAACGCGACCGCGGCGTCACCCCGTTCAACCAGACGCACACGTTCTCGTTGTCCACCGTTCTGGCGCCCACGGTCAGCGGCACCGGGTTCGGCCCGGCGCTCCTGAACAACAACCAGCTCGGGGTGATTCTCCAGAACAACAGCGGCCTGCCGTTCAACATCCGCTCGAACCTCGATTTGAACGCGGACGGCGTCACCAACGATCGGCCGCTCGATCTCGAGCGCAACGCCGGCCGTCTCGGTCGCGTCCTGAACCTGGACCTGCGCTACTCGCGCTTCGTGCCGCTGTCCGCGGCCCGTCGCCTGGAGCTGTTCTTCGAGGCCAAGAACCTGTTCAACACCCAGAACATCTCCGGCGTGAACCGGGTCGTGACCACCAGCGCCGCCGGCGTGCCCGTGTCGCCCATCTTGATCGAAGGCTCCGCTTACCCCGACGCCGGGAAGAGCGGATACGACCAGCGCCAGATGCAGCTCGGGCTCAAGTTCCTGTTCTAGACGAAAGGGGTCGCGAGGCGGGTTTCGCCTCGCGGCCCGACCTGCTACCGGCGCCGTGTTGACTGACTTCAAACTCATGTTCCCCGATCCTCGACCCCAGCGTTCCCCTTCACGCACCCTGTTCTTCGCGATCGCCGTGCTCCTCGCGTGGTCGTTGCACCCGGCAGCGCAGCTGCGGCCGCAGCCGGTCGGCGAGCGGCCCGGCGAGGTCTCGCTGTCGCTGCAGCTGCGGAAGCTCGCGTCCATCGGCACGTTCATGCAGACGGATGCCCATCCGGACGACGAGGACAACGGCCTGCTGGCGATGCTCGGTCAGGGACAGGGCATGCGAACCGTGCTCGTGACGGCGACCCGCGGCGACGGCGGGCAGAACGAGATCGGGCCGGAGCTGTTCCAGTCGCTCGGCGTCCTCCGCACCGAGGAGCTGCTGGCCGTGCATCGCTTCGACGGCGCAGAGCAGTTCTTCACGCGGGCGATCGACTTCGGCTTCTCGTTCAGCGTCGAGGAATCGATCCAGAAGTGGGGGCGTGACGAGATCGTCGGCGACTATGTCCGCCATATCCGGGCGTTGCGGCCCGACATCATCGCGGGGTTCCTCTGCGGCGGTGACGGTGGGGGCCAGCATCACCAGGCCTCGGCGCAGTTGACCCTGGAAGCCTTCCGCGCGGCCGCCGACCCGGCCCGCTATCCCGAGCAGATTGCGCAAGGCCTGCGACCCTGGCAGGCGAAGCGCGTCTTCTGCACGGACGCCACTAGTTTTGCGCCGGCCGCCAACGCGACCCGCACCCCCGATCAGATGACCTCCGATGTCAGCCCGTTCGACGCGGTGCTCGGCCGGACCTACGGCGACCTCGGCATCGAGGCCCGCTCGATGCACAAGTGTCAGGGCACCTCGCAGCTGCTGCCGCTCCCGGGCCAAACGTTCAATCGCACCTATCGTCTGCGCGACAGCGTGATCGGCCAGCCGGGCGTCGCCCCGAGATTCCTCTTTGAAGGCATCGACACCAGCCTGCACGGGCTGGAAGCGTTCGCCGGGCGCCCGGTGCCGGCCGGCCTCTCCGCGGGCGTGACGGCGATCGCCGGCGCCGTCTCGGACGCCACCACGGCACTGGGCACGCAGGGTCCGGCTGCCGCTGCCGCGCCGCTGGTCAAGGGGCTGGCCGCGGTCCGCGCCCTGCGTGGACAACTCGCGTCGCTCGGGCTTTCGGCCGACGCGCAATACGAGATCGATTTCCGTCTCGCTCGCAAAGAGGACCAGTTCCAGCAGGCCATCGTCGCCGCCTACGGGATGCGGATCGAGGCGCTGGCGGACGACGGAGTGGTGATGCGCGGGCAGCCGGTGAAGCTCACGATCGCCGTAGCCAATAACGGTGCGGACGACGTCAGCATCGCCGGCGTCGACATCGCGGGACTGTCCGCCGCGTCGGCCAGCTGTCAGGCGACAGTGAAGAAGGGATCGTCCTTCACCTGCTCCGCGACGGGAACGATTCCCGCCGACGCGAAGATCACCGGGCCGTACTGGACGCCGCGTCAAGACGCGGCACGCTACGAGTTCGAGCCGGACGCTCCGTTCGGCCGGCCCTTCCGCCCGTCTCCGTACCAGGTGACCGTGCGCGCCACGATCGGCGGCGCAGACGTCGCCATCCCGCGCACCTTGGCAATACCGCTACGACAACGTCGTCTCGGGCGAGAAGCGGATGGAGCTGTCGGTGGTGCCGGCCTTCTCGGTGCGCCTGACGCCCGACATCGTCGTGTTCCCTGCGTCCGCTGGCGCCGGTGAGTCACATGCGCGAACGGTGCAGGTCGTCGTGACCAATCAGCACAAAGGCGCCGCCACGGGCAGTGTCTCGCTGGTCGGGCCGCAAGGCTGGACGGTGAGTCCTGCCAGTGCGGCTTTGACGTTCACGCGCGAAGACGAGGAAGCGACGATGCAGTTCCAGGTCACCGCGCCGGCGGGCGCGGGCGCGGGAGATTACTCGGTGACGGCGCGGGCCACCGACGCGGCGGGTACCTACGACACCGGCTACGACGTGGTCGAGTATCCGCACACGCAGCGGCGTCACGTGCCCAAGCCGGCGACCGCGCGGATGAAGGTCATCGACGTGACGGTCGCCCCCAACACGCGGGTCGGCTACATCATGGGCGTCGGCGATCAGGTGCCGCAGGCGTTGTCGCAGCTCGGCGCCCGGGTGGATCTCATCACTCCGGAGCAGCTCGCTTCGTCCGACCTCTCGCAGTACACCGTCGTCATCACCGGAGTGCGGGCCTACGAGCGCCGTCCGGATCTGCGGGCCAACAACAAGCGGCTGCTCGATTACGCCGCTGCCGGCGGCACGGTGCTCGTGCAGTACAACAAGTTCGAGTTCAACGAGGCGCAGTACGGGCCGTATCCGGCCAAGGTGTCGTCAGCACGCGTGACCGACGAGAACGCGCCGATCGAAGTGCTGCAGCCGTCGGATCCCGTGTTCTCGACCCCGAACAAGCTCGGGCCGGAGACGTGGACCGGATGGGTCCAGGAGCGCGGGCTCTACTTTCTTGGCGAGCGCGATCAGCGCTACGTCGATCTCGTCTCGACCGCGGATCCGTTCGAGTTCAACAAGGGCGTCAAGACCGGCGCGCTGGTCGAAGCGCGTGTCGGCAAGGGGCGCTGGGTGTACATTGGCCTTGGGCTCTGGCGCCAGCTGCCAGCAGGAACCGTCGGGGCGTACCG
Source organism: uncultured Acidobacteriota bacterium (assembly GCA_963816725.1). Taxonomy (GTDB): domain Bacteria; phylum Acidobacteriota; class Vicinamibacteria; order Vicinamibacterales; family 2-12-FULL-66-21; genus CAVSUB01. Next base: position 284,137 of record CAWFMC010000010.1, read on the forward strand.
CCTCATGGCCAACCTGATCAGCCTGCGGTGACCTGCCCGATATGAAGTTCGCGCCCGAATACGTCACGTGCGTCCTCAACGAGAACTTCGAGGACGCCAAGGCTCAGTTCCTCCTGCCGCTGATGCGCATCCACTACGCGCACCTGGTCATGCTCGCCGAGCAGGGGATCGTCGGGCCGGCAGATGCCGGAACGATTCGCCGCGCCCTCGACTCGGTTTCGACCGACGAGGTCCGCCGCGTCATCTACGACGGCACCTACGAGGATCTCTTTTTCTACGTCGAGCGGCTGATCGTCAGCCAGGCCGGGGCTGAAGTCGCTGGCCGCCTGCATACCGCACGCTCCCGCAACGACATCGACATGACGATGTATCGGATGCAGCAGCGGGGGCTGGTGCTGGCGGTGCTGGAGCGGTCGATCCGCCTGCGGCAGGTCCTGCTCGCCCTCGCTGGCCGCCACCTCGAGGACGTCTTCGCCGCGCACACGCACACCCAGCCGGCGCAGCCGAGCACCATCGCGCACTATCTGCTGGCGGTGGTCGAGCAGTTGGAGCGCGACGCCGTTCGCCTCAAGGCCGCGTTCGCGAGCACGAACCGCAATCCGCTCGGCGCCTGCGCGATCACGGGGACCGGCTTTCCGATCAACCGGCGCCGGACCACGGAGCTGCTCGGGTTCGATGAAGCGACCGGCAACACCTACGGCAGCATCGCCACTGTCGATTACCTGCTGGAGAGCGTGTCGGCCACGGCCGTGCTCTTGACCGGGCTCGGGCGGGTAGTGCAGGACTTCCTGCTATGGTGCACGAGCGAGTTCGGCTACCTCCGGCTGGCGGACGGGTTCGTGCAGTGCAGCAGCATCATGCCGCAGAAGCGCAACCCCGTGGCGCTCGAGCACGCGCGCGCCATCGCCAGCAAAGCGGTCGGCCAGGCCGGCGCGATCCTCACCGCCGTCCACAACACTCCATTCGGCGACATCGTCGACACGGAGGACGATCTGCAGCCGCTCGTGCTGTCGATGTTCAAGGATGCGATCCGGATGGTCGGCCTGGTGTCGGCGGCGATGTCCACCGCGGAGTTCAACCGCGCGCGGCTCGGCGAACGGGCGGGTCAGGGCTGGATCACCGTCACGGAACTCGCCGACACGCTGACCCGAGCGCAGGGCGTGCCTTTTACGAAGAGTCACGAGATCGCCACCAGGCTCGTCGCCGAGTCGTCGCGGCGCCCCCGGGAGCCGCTCGAGCAGGTCCTCGCGGATGTGTCGTTGCGCGTGATCGGCCGTCCGATCACCTACACCGCCGCCGAACTGACGGAGATCCTGAGCCCGCAGCACTTCGTGCAGGTCCGCACCACGCCGGGCGGACCGGCGCCGTCAGAGACCGCGCGCGCCTGCGAGGCGTCACTGACGCTGGTAGCAGCCGACGAGCGCTGGCTCCACACCACCGTCCAGCGTCTCGCCGACGCCGAGGCTCGACTGACCGAGACGGCCAATGCACTCTAGGGCCGCTGTCGGTTCATGAAGGTTCATGCGGTGCATGGGGTTCATGAGGTTGGGTTCGGGGGTTCAAGGTGCAGGGTTCAAGGTGCAAGGTTCGTCCGAGCGCCGAGCGCCGAGCGCCGAGCGCCGGATCCCTGATCCCCGGTCCCCGATCCCGTCTAGATCGTGACGATCCAGTGCTGGCCCGGGTCGATGGGGAGCTCGTCGATCAGGCGATCGATCAGGCTGGGGCCGTACTGGTTCAGGAAGTGGACGACGCCGAGCGTGCGCTCTTGCGGGTGGCCGAGCGGAAAGGCCTGAGCCTGGAGCCGGGTGAATTGGCGACGGAGGGTATCGTCGCGGCGCTTCGCGGCCTGGATCATCTTCGAGTGCAGTGACTGGAGGTCGTGCTCCATTTTCCCGAGCGTCGTCTTGGCGGCGCCGGCGAGCGTGGGGTCTAGTTCGGGCAGCACCTCGATGAGCCTGGTCATGCTCCCCTTGACCGCGTCGCTCGCCTCGCGCATTGCCTCTTCGACGGAGGGCGGCAGCTGCGACTTGAGCAGCTGATTGAGCGCCGCTTCGCCTTGCGGCTGGAGCGACTCGAGATCGACGGGGTAGCGGCGCAGGAAGCGGGCGGCGGCGGCGTCCACCAGCGTGGCGCTGGCGCGCGGCACGATCAGCGGCATCGGGATGTCGAACGCCGCGTACACTCCGCCCAGCTGGCCGAGATACGCCATCTCGCTCGGGCCTGCCACGTAACAGATGGTCGGGAAGAGCGTGTCCTGCACAATCGGACGCAACAGCACGTTCGGACTGAAGCGCGCCGGCGCCCGCTCCGCCTGTTCGACCAGCGTGGCGGCAGGGACAGTGTCGTCGCCGATCGTGAACGCATCACCCTGACGCTTGATCGCGGTGCGGGTGCCGTCGAGGCGGAACACGGCCGGCTGATCGGGTTGCGGTTCGACCTGCGGGGCATGGCCGAGGGCGCGCATCGAGGTGCCCGCCTTGGCCGCGAGCGAGGCGGTGGCGCCTGCGGTGCGCAGCTCGCGCGCGAACACGTGCGCCGCGAGCGGCTTGGCCGCCGGGTCGGAGGACTCGAACACCACCAGCCCGAACCGCCCCAGCGCCGCCTCCATCCACCGGGCGAACGCCTCCGCGACGCCGACACCGGGCGCGTAGGCCGCCCGCAGGCTGGCGATGACGGATTCTGTGAAGGGCGTGGGGGTGAGGATGGTGGCGAGCTCGTCGATCGCCCGGCCGATCCGCTCGTCGAGCGTCAGGGCCGCGACGGGCCGCTGGCCTGCGCCGTCCGGCGCATCGAGGGTGACGGTTCTCGGCTGGAACTCTGCGTCCAGCACCGTACACGAGGCGATCTCGTTCCAGTCGTGATCCTCCGCGTCCACCCAGAAAATGGCGATCGTTGGAGTCCGTTGCTCCTCGGCGACCCGTCGGGCGAGCTGGATCGCGGTGACGGCTTTGAGGATGGTGTACAGCGGTCCGCCGAACGCGCCGGCCTGCTGCCCGGTGACGATCGCGACCGTCGTCGGATCCCTGAGCTGCGCTGCGGCGGCACGGGCCTCCGGCGGCGCGGCACGACGTTCTTGTTGCGCGCCGATGACCCCGGCGATCGCCGCAGGTTGCCGGCGATGATCCGTGACTCGCTGGATGACGTCGCGCCACGCCTCTGGCCGCTGCGGGTCGCCGGCATACAGTGACGCGATGCTCGGAAAGTCGTACGCGTATGCGCCCGAGAGGGGGCGGATCCATGGGAAGCGCCGGACGTCCACGCCGGCACGCGTGGCGCCGTCGGCGAGGAGCGCGGCGCGCGGGCCGTCCGTGGTGGGCTCGACAGACACGTTGGCGTACTCTCTCAGAGCCTTCGAAAGCATGTCAAGACAGACTGCCGGGATTGGACGCGCCCCGCGGCGCGGCGGATCCCGCGCGGCGTCAGCGCATCCGTATACTGACAGCTGACGGCGACTGTGTTACATTTTTTCGATCCCGCCGAGGAGTCCCGTAACTGACCAGAGACGATCCGTCTGCATTCGCACCCCCGCCGGCATTTGGACCCTTCAGGGTCCTGCATCAGATTGGCGTGGGCGCGCTGGGACCGGTGTTCCGTACCTACGAGCCCACGCGCGATCGTCTCGTCGCGGTCAAGGTCTTTCGTCTCGACGTCACCCCTGAACAGGCACAGGCGCTCGCCGACGAGCTGGCTCACGCCGCCGAAGCCGAGCTGATTCATCCGTCGATCGTCGAGCCGATCGCGGCTGGCGTCGAAGGCACGGTCGCGTATCGCGCCGAAGAGTACGTCGCCGCGGAATCGCTCGACGCGGCGATGCGGCATTACGCCCCCGCTTCCTTCGACACCATGCTCCGCATCGTCGGTCAGCTGGCCGAAGCGGTGGACTCGGCGCGCGCTGCAGGTGTCGGGCATGGCGCGCTTCATCCCCGCGACATCTTCATCACCCCGGACGAGGCGCGGGCCTCCGGCTTCGGTGTGGTCGATGCGCTCGAGCGGGTCGGGTTGCGCGCGCCCGTGCGGCGTCCGTACAGCGCGCCCGAGCGGATCGCCGGCGCGGGGTGGTCGACAGCCGCGGACGTGTTCTCGCTCGGCGCGATTGCCTTCGAGCTGCTGACCGGCCGTCGGCCGTCGGGAACCGGCGCGGACATCGGCCCGCTGACCGGCGCGACGGTGTCCGACCCGGGACGCCTGCAGGCCGTGCTCGCGCAGGCGATGGCCGAGGATCCCGCCGACCGGTTCGCGACCGGGCTCGAGCTGGCCGATGCGCTCGCCGCCGCCGGGGCCGCGATTCGTGCCGCGACGCCGACCTTTGCCGAGGAAGAGGACGCTGCTGAGGAGGAGGACGCCACCGAGGTGGAGAGCGAACCGCCGACCGAGGCGGGCTCGGCCATTCGGATGATTGCGCTCCCCGTCGAACCGCCGGTCTTCGCCGACGAACGGTCCGCACGCGCCGCGGCCACGACGCCGTCGCTGTTCGTCGACGTGCCGTACGACCGGCCGTCGCCCACGGCTCCCGCGGCCGCGGAACCGGTGCAATCGACTCAGCCGGAGCCGGACGACATCACTGCCGAACGCGAGGAAGACGAGGCCCACTGGTCCCTGACGCATGACGAAGACGTCGCGCTCGCGACCGGTCCGCGCGACGTCCGCGATCTCGAGGCCGCGGAGTACGCGCCTGACGATGTCGAGGCTGCCGCGGATGCGCTGGCCTTCGAAGCGGCAGACCTGAGCCTGCGGGAGGGCCCGGCACCAGCCGACGACTTCCACCGCTTCAGCCGGGCCAAGCGCGAAGCGGCCGTGGCGTCGCCAGTCGAGGCGGATGAAAAGCTCGGCGCGGACACATTGTACGAACCGCCGCTCGCGATCCCTTCCGCGCGCCTCGATCGCCCGGAGGCAGCCCCGCAGCAGGTTATCGAGCGCGAGATCCCGGTCGCATCGGTGCACGAGGCGGACGAGCGGGTCCCGTTCGAGCACTTCGCCGGCGACTCCGAGCGGCCGCGCACCGCGGTGCTCCCGCTCGCGCTGATGCTGCTGGTCGGCCTGCTGATCGGTTTCGGCGGAGGCTATGTGGTGCGCGGCCGTCAGCCGGCCGCACCTGTGGCGTCATCCGCGGACGCCTCTGCCCCGGCGACGGAACCGGCGCCCGCGCCGGTCGAGCCCGTCGACAGTTCCGCGGCTCGCGGCACCACCAGTGGCCGTGTCTCCACCGATCGGCCCACGACATCCGCGCCCGCGGCCGCGCCGCGGCCGGCGACGCCGGCTGGGGCGGCGCGATCCGGCACGCTGATCGTGCGGTCCACGCCCTCGGGGGCAGGCGTGACGATCAATGGCAAGTGGAGCGGGCGGACCCCGCTCACGCAGCACCAACTGCCGTTCGGCGACTACACCGTTCGCGCGACGCTGCCCGGCTATCAGGCGAAGCCCGAAGAGGTCACCTTGTCGGCCGACGCCGCCTCGCGCACCCTGTCGCTGCAGCTGCAGAAGGAGACCCCCCGCGCGGTGCCGCCGGCCGCGCCGCGTCCTGCTCCGGCCGCGCCGGCCGCGCCTGCCTCGCGTGGGACGACGCCGGCGGAAACGCCCGGGGCGGCGACGGGAGCGATGGAGATCGATTCGCGTCCGACCGGGGCGAAAGTATTCGTGGACGATCGCGCGGTCGGCGCGACTCCCGTTCGCCTGCCCGACGTCACGCCAGGCAGCCACACCGTGCGTCTGGAATTGCCGGAGCACCACGCGTGGACGGAAACGGTGCAGGTCACCCGGGGCAAGACGACACGCGTCGCAGGATCGTTGGAACCAATTCGATGAAAGCCATACTCGCGCTCGAAAACGGGATCTGGTACGAAGGGGAGTCCGCCGGCGCGCCGGGGGAAACCGGCGGCGAAGTCGTCTTCAACACCAGCATGACCGGCTATCAGGAGGTCCTGACGGATCCGTCGTACTCCGGTCAGATCGTCACGATGACCTGCCCGGAGATCGGCAACTACGGCGTCTCCGGCGAGGACGTCGAATCGCAGGCTCCCAAGGTGGCCGGCTTCGTGATCCGCACCGAGTCGCCCATGGCCAGTAACTGGCGCGCCGACGGCACGCTGCGCGATTATCTGGTGCGCCACAACATCGTCGCGATCTCCGATGTGGACACGCGGTCGCTCACGCGGGTGCTGCGTTCCGCCGGGGTGATGCGGGGGATCATCGCGACCGGCGACGTCGATCCGAAAGCGCTGGTCGATCGTGCGCGCGACCTGGCGCCGATGGAAGGCTCGGACCTCGTCCTCGGCGTCACCTGCGCCGCGCCGTTCGACTGGCAACCAAGCGACAGCCCGGCGGGCGAGTTCGCGTCGTCACCGGAACGCCGCTCGGACCGGCCGCTCAAGGTCGCGGCCTACGATTTCGGGCTCAAGTGGAACATCCTGCGCCGCTTCACCGCCTACGGCTGCGACGTCCGCGTGTTCCCGGCCACCGCTCCGGCATCGGAGCTGCTCGCCACGAATCCGGACGGCGTGTTCCTGAGCAACGGTCCCGGCGATCCGGCGGCACTCGGCTATGCGGTCGAGAACGCCAAGGCGCTGGTCGAGGCTGACGTGCCGACATTCGGCATCTGCCTCGGCCATCAGATCCTCGCGCTGGCCCTCGGCGGCCGCACCTACAAGCTGAAGTTCGGCCATCGCGGCGCGAATCACCCGGTGAAGGAGCTCGAGACCGGCAAGATCGAGATCACCTCCCAAAATCACGGGTTCGCCGTCGATCCCGACACGCTGCCCCAAGACGTGCGCGTCACGCACTCGAACCTGTACGACGGCACCGTCGAAGGCCTGCGCCACGAGACCAAGCCGGTGTTCTGTGTGCAGTACCACCCCGAGGCCGCGCCCGGCCCGCACGATGCGGACTATCTGTTCAGACAGTTCCTGGACGAGATGGAGAAGAGGGCCTGAACGAGGCAAGGTTCATCGGGTTCATGGGGGTTCATGCGGTTCATGAGGTCGGGTTCAAGGGGTTCAGAGTTCGGTTGCAGGGTTCGTTCGGTCCGGGTTCGTGCGGGTTCGCACGATCGATTCGCTGACAGCAGTTCGCGAGGGACGAACGCCGACTGCTCGGCACTTTGAACCCAGAACTGCGAACGACTCCGAAACCCTGAACCGACGATGAACTCTGAACCGACCATGAACCCTGAACCGAACCGATGAACCCTTGAACCCAACCTCCTGAACCCCATGAACCCGATGAACCTCATGAACCGACAGCGTCAGTAACGATCCGAAATGCCCAAGCGCACCGACATCAAACGCGTCCTCGTGATCGGCTCCGGCCCCATCGTCATCGGGCAGGCGTGCGAGTTCGACTATTCGGGCACCCAGGCCTGCAAGGCGCTGCGCGCCGAGGGGCTCGAGGTCATTCTCGTCAACAGCAACCCGGCGACGATCATGACCGACCCGGAGCTGGCCGATCGGACCTACGTCGAGCCGCTGACGCCCGAGGTCCTGGCCAAGATCATCGAGCGCGAGAGGCCGGATGCGGTGCTGCCGACGGTCGGTGGCCAGACCGCGCTCAACCTGGCGGTGGCGCTCGGGGAGAACGGCACGCTCGAGAAGTACGGCGTCGAGCTGATTGGCGCGTCGGTGGAAGCGATCAAGGTCGCGGAAGACCGCCTGCAGTTCCGCGAGGCGATGAAGTCAATCGGCGCCGACGTGCCGGAGAGCCGCTACGTGCGCTCGATCGAAGAGGCCATCGCGGCGGTCGAGATCCTGGGCTTCCCGAGCATCATCCGGCCGTCGTTCACCCTCGGCGGCGTCGGCGGCGGCATCGCCTACAACATCGAAGAGTTCCGCGAGCTCGCCGGGCGCGGCCTCGATCTGAGCCCGGTGCACGAGGTCCTGCTCGAAGAGTCGGTGATCGGTTGGAAAGAGTTCGAGCTCGAGGTCATGCGCGACCGGGCGGACAACTTCGTGGTCATCTGCTCGATCGAGAACATCGATCCGATGGGCGTGCACACCGGCGACAGCATCACCGTCGCTCCTGCGCTCACCCTCACCGACCGCGAGTACCAGCGGATGCGCGACCTGGCGCGGCGAATCATCCGCCGGGTCGGGGTCGAGACCGGCGGCTCCAACATTCAGTTCGCGATCAACCCCGCGGACGGGCGGATCACCGTCATCGAGATGAACCCGCGCGTGTCCCGCTCGTCGGCGCTGGCCTCGAAAGCGACCGGGTTCCCGATCGCCAAGATCGCGGCCAAGCTGGCGCTCGGCTACACGCTCGACGAGATTCCCAACGACATCACCCGGCTCACCCCCGCGTCCTTTGAGCCGACCATCGACTACGTCGTGGTCAAGGTGCCGCGCTGGGCGTTCGAGAAGTTTCCCCGCGCCGACCGCACCCTGACGACGCAGATGAAGTCGGTCGGTGAAGCGATGGCCATCGGACGCACGTTCAAGGAAGCCTTCATGAAGGCGTTCCGCTCGCTGGAGCTCGGGAGCAGCGGACCGCTGCTCGGCCAGACCACGAAGCGGCCGCAGACGATGACCGAGGAAGAGGAGGAGGGGGCGCTCCAGCGCGAGCTGAGCATCCCGAACGACCGGCGCATGTGGGCGATTTTCCGTGCCCTCGACCGCGGCTGGACGGTCGCGGATGTCCACGAGCTGACCCACATCGATCCCTGGTTCCTGACCCAGTTCGCCCAGATTGTCGAGCTCGGCCAGGCAGCAGGTCTGGTCGGCCTGCGTGGTCTCTCGCGCGACATGCTGCGGACGCTCAAGCGCGCCGGCATCGGCGACATCGACATCGCGTCGCTGCTCGGAACCGACGAGGACGCGGTGCGGATGAAGCGTCTCGAAGCCGGGCTCACCCCGGCTTATAAGCGCATCGATACCTGCGCGGCGGAATTCGAGTCGTACACGCCCTACATGTACGGCACCTACGAAAAGGAGTGCGAGGCGGAGCCGACCCCACGGCCGAAGGTCGTGATCCTCGGCAGCGGCCCCAACCGGATCGGTCAGGGTATCGAATTCGATTACTGCTGCTGCCACGCCGCCTTTGCCCTGCGCGAAGAGGGCTACGAGACGGTCATGGTCAACTGCAACCCGGAGACGGTCTCGACCGACTACGACACCGTCGACCGGCTGTTCTTCGAGCCGCTGACCTTCGAGGACGTCTCGTCGATCATCGCCCGCGAGCAGGAAGGCGGTGGCGAGGTCGCGTGCGTCGTGCAGTACGGCGGGCAGACGCCGCTCAAGCTCGCCCTGCCGCTCCAGGATGCCGGGATCAAGATCCTCGGGACCTCTCCCGATTCGATCGACCTCGCGGAAGATCGTGAGCGCTTCGCCAAGCTGTTGTGGGATCTCGGCATTCCTCAAGCGGCGAGCGGCACCGCGACGACACCAGAGACAGCGCGCGAAGTGGCCGCGAAGATCGGCTTCCCACTCGTCGTGCGGCCGTCCTACGTGCTCGGTGGACGCGCGATGGCCATCGTGTACGACATGAGCGCGCTCGACCGCTACATGCTCAACGCCGTCGCGGCCTCGCCCGGCCATCCGATCCTGATCGACAAGTTCCTCGAAGACGCCGTGGAGCTCGACGTCGACGCGGTCGCGGACGCGACCGGCGCGGTGGTGATCGGCGGCATCATGGAGCACATCGAGGAGGCCGGCATCCACTCCGGCGACAGCTCGTGCGTGGTGCCGCCGCACAAGATCATCGAGCGACACGTCGCCCTGATCCGCGACTACACGCAGCGCGTCGCGCGGGCGCTCAAGGTCGTCGGCCTCATGAACGCGCAGTTTGCGATCAAGGACGACACGGTCTACGTCCTCGAAGTCAATCCGCGGGCGTCGCGCACGGTGCCGTATCTCTCGAAAGCGACCGGCGTGCCGCTGGCCAAGGTCGCGGCGCGGGTGATGGTCGGCCGCACGCTGGCGCAGCAGGGGCTGACCCGGGATCTCGAGGTGACCGGCTTCTTCGTCAAGACGCCGGTGTTCCCGTTCGTGCGGTTCCCCGGCGTCGACACCATCCTCGGGCCCGAAATGAAGTCGACCGGCGAGGTGATGGGCGGGGCCGCCACGTTCGGCACCGCCTTCGCCAAGGCCCAGCTCGGGGCCGGTGTCAAGATGCCGCTCGAGGGCTGCGCGTTCATCTCGGTGAACAACCACGACAAGCCGGCCGTCGTGCCGATCGCGCGCGACCTGGGGACGCTCGGCTTCAAGCTCGTGGCCACCCGCGGCACGGCCAACTTCCTGCGCGCGCACGGGCTCGATGTGGAGATCGTGTTCAAGGTCAACGAAGGCCGGCCGCACGTCGGCGACGAGATCCTCAACCACCACATTCAACTCGTCATCAACACGCCACTCGGACGCGAGTCCTTCTTCGACGATCGCATCGTCCGCCGCATTGCGACCATGCAGTCGGTGCCGTGCATCACGACCCTGACCGGGGCCGCGGCGACCGTGAACGCGATCCGCGCGCTCCAGAACGAGGGCCTGACGGTGCGCGCCCTTCAGGAGTACCACGAGAAGATTGCTACCCCGCCGGTTTGATGCCGTCGCAGTTTCTGCCTCGCCGCGCCGACAGTCCCGCATTTTCGCCAATGAAATCGCGCCCTGACTGACGCAGGGCGTCCGGCGGCGGTCCTTGCACCTCCGCCGGCATGCGCGTTCCGGCCGCTCTCGTCGCGCTCCCTCTGCTCCTGGGCGTGATCGCCGGCCTGCTCGCCGCCGATCGCGGTGTCCCGGACCTCGCGGCGAGCGCCGCCGCGGCGGCCGCGCTCGCGCTGATGGCGGCGTGCGGCGCCTTCGGTCTGTCGGACACCGGCAGCACGGTCGTCGCGGCGACGATCGGCTGCGCACTCGCCGGGACGTCGCTGGCGTGGTCGTCATCACGGAATACATACCAGCCGACGCTGTTGCGCTGGTTCGAAGCCCGCGCCCCGGACGACGCGGTGATCGTCGAGGGAGCGTTGCGTGAGGACGCGTCGTGGTCAGGCACAAGCGCGTCGCTTGTCGTCGATGTCGATCGGATCCAGGAGTCGCCGGCTGCCCGCGCCGACGGTTCGCTGGCCACGGCTGGAGGAGTGCGGGTGACTGTGGGCGGGGCCGTCTCGCCGGCACGGCTGGACCAGTGGCGAGCGGGCCGGCGGATCCGCGCCCCGGCTTTTCTGCGGCTGCCGCCCGTCTACCTCGACCCCGGCGTGCGGGACGACCGCCGCGCCCTCGCCCGCCGTCGGATCGTCCTTGTCGCCAACGCGAAGAGTGCGATGCTGGTGGAGGTCGTGCGTCAGGGCACCGCCCTTGCCGAGGCCGCGGCAGCCATCCGGGTCTGGGTTCGCGCCACACTCTCCGACATCGTCGGCCGATGGAGCGCACGGTCGGCGGCGATCGCGACGGCGGTTCTGATTGGCGATCGCACCGGGCTTGCCGATGCGGACACGCGACGTCTGCAGGATGCCGGCACGTACCACGTCATCGCGATATCCGGCGGGAACATCGCCATCCTGACGGTGATCCTCCTCGGGCTCGCTGCGCTGGCCGGCGTGCCTGGCCGTCCGGCGGCAGTCCTCACCATCGTCTCGCTCCTGGCGTATCGCGAAGTGGTCGTGGCGGCGCCGTCCGTCGAACGGGCGATCAATGGCGCCGTCCTGTACCTGATGGCCCGCGTGATCGATCATCGCGGCCCCGCGCTGAACGTGCTGGCAGTGGCCGCGGCGATCGGACTGGCGCTCTCGCCGGTGGTGGTCCTGGATGCTGGATTCCTGCTGTCGTTCGGCGCGACGCTCGGCATCCTGCTGGTGATGGCAGGGCGCTCGCCGCCTGATAGGGATGGCTCGTTGCTCCGGCGTGCGGCTGGCGAGATCGGGCTGATGCTCGCGACGACAGTTGCCGCCGAAGCCGCGCTGCTGCCGGTGTCCGCATGGCTGTTCGGGCGCGTGACTCTGGCCGGCCTGGCGCTCAACTTGGTCGCCATCCCGTTGATGTCCGTGCTCCAGGCGGCGTCGATGGCGGGGCTCGCGGTGTCCGCCGTGTCGATCGCGGTTGCAAGGGCGACAGGGTTCGTGGCGCATCTCGCCGCCAGCGGCATTCTCGAGTCGGCGCGGTTGACTGCGTTCGTCCCCGGGCTCGCCCGGGACGTCGCCACACCGGCGATCTGGCTCGTCGCGCTGTATTACGCCTGCGGCGGGGCCTTCTTGTGGGCGCGTCTGCCGGGAGTGCGTCGCGGCGCCGCCGCGGCGATGGCGCTCAGCGCCGCCGTGATCCTGATCGGACCGGCCTGGGCGGCCGACGTGCTCGCCCTGCCCGCTATGGGCATGCGGGTGGTGGTGCTCGATGTTGGTCAGGGAGATGCGACAGCTATCGTCCTGCCAGGCGGCCGGGCAGTGCTCGTCGACGCAGGCGGCGTTGCCGGGGCGATGCCGCTGGACAGTGGGGAAGGAGAGGCCAACGGCTTCGATCTCGGCCAGCGCGTCGTCGCGCCGGCGCTCCGCGCGCTGGGCGTCCGGCGGCTCGAGGCGCTCACGATCACCCACGGCGATCCCGACCACATCGGCGGCGTGCCGGGCGTGGTGCGCGCGTTCCGTCCCGGGTCGATCTGGGACGGCGTCCCGGTGCCGCGCCACACGCCGCTGCAGGCGCTCAACGATCTCGCGGACACGCTCGGGATCCCGTGGCGCACCCTGCAGGCCGGCGATCGGACGCGAATGGGTAGGGTGACGATCAGCGTGCTCCATCCGCCGCTGCCGGACTGGGAGCGCCAGCGCGTCCGCAACGAGGACTCGGTCGTGCTGGACGTGCGGATCGGCGACGTCTCGATCGTGCTCCCGGGCGACATCGGGGTGGAAGGGGAGCGCGCCATCGTTCCGCTCCTGGTGCCGGCCCGCACGGTGATCCTCAAAGCGGCGCATCACGGCAGCGCCACGTCGAGCACGTCCGGCCTGCTCGACGCGTTGCGTCCTGCCGCCGTCATCTTCAGCGCCGGTCGCAACAACCGCTTCGGCCACCCCGCACCGGTCGTCGTCGCCCGTTACCGCGAGCGCGGCATACCCATGTTCTCGACCGCAGAGAGCGGCGCGATCGTCATCGACACCGACGGCCGATCGGTATCAATCCACGGCTGGGCACAGCCCGGACGAGCGCTGACGGTCCCGCCCCGCGAACCGTGACCGGCTCTGCATAGTACGTCGCCCCTGACATTCGACAGTCGCCCGCACACAAAGCCATCGCGGCGCAGTCGAGCTGATCGCGAGGAGAAGGCTCAGCCGGTCCGGCAATTCCCAGGAACCTTTCGTGGTGGCATCAGGGATGACTACCGCAATGTCAACTGGACTCGGCAACTCGCACTGGATCAAGCCTGGATTGCAGAACAAATAGCTGGGCTCTGGCATGGACCCGTATCACCCGTAGATACATCGAACGGCTCGGTCTCGGCTGGTTCGGCCTGCGCACCGATCTTGCGACTGAACGAGACCAGCCAATGAATGCCAGGAACCTACCTGATGGGCCTTTACTGCACGGCTACGAAGACATCCATTCAGCCGAAAAAGACCACTCCAATCGCGCACTTCGCGAGTCGCGCTTCAGCAGCGCAACTCTAGATCCGCAACAACTTGCGGCCTAAATCTGCTTCGTTATAGTGCGGCATCTGGCTTGCTGGTCGGCCGCTTCAGCAAGGGGGATCTATGACTAAGCGCAGGTTGATCGCAGCCCTGTTCACGATCATGGTGTCGTCGCCGTTGATAGTGTCGGCTCAGGGGAACGGCAACGCCTACGGCCGGGACATGCCAAGGGGCGAGAAGCCGATCACTGTCGAGAAGGATAAGGACAAGGACAAGGACGTGACGGACAAGAGCGTCCCAGCACCGCCGGCCCTCGTGCTCCTGGCCGCTGGCGCTGGCGTAGCGGGTGTGGCCCAGTGGCGCCGCCGCAAGCAGATAGCTCCGTAGCTCGTCCCCGTCGGATTCGAGCCGCACCTATGGGCCGCCTCTACGCGAGTAGGGCGGCCCGTTCTACGTACGCGCACGAACCCCAGTCCCAAGCCCCGAGTCCCGCGTCCGTTCCCCCACCTTCAACACCACGAACGTCAGGTCGTCGTGCTGCGGTGCGCCGGTCGCCCATCGGGTCACTTCGGCGGACACCAGATCGGCAATCTGCCCGACTGGCAGATGCAGCCCCGCTCGGAGGACTCGTTTGAGGCGCTCCTCGCCGAACTCGTCGCCGGCCTGGTTCATCGATTCCGGCACGCCGTCGGTGAAGATCAGGAGGACGTCGTTGGCGCGCAGCGTGATCGAGCCGCTCTCGTGGCTGGCCTCTGGAAACAGCCCGAGCACGGTGCCGCCTGAGGCGAGCTCGTGGATCGTCGCGCCCTCGTCGGCCGCCCTAACCACGAACGGTGGGTTGTGGCCAGCATTGACGTACTCGAGCTCGAGCGTGCGCTCGTCGAGCCTCGCGTAGAAGAACGTGGCGTAGCTGTTCGACTGCGTTGAGCGATAGATGAACTCGTTCATCCGCGCCGCCAGCACAGGGAGCGGCAGCGTCGGATCGCTGGAGATGATCCGGAGGGATGCCTGCACGACCGACATGATCAACGCAGCGGGCACACCCTTGCCGGACACGTCGGCAAGGGCCAGAGCCAGACGTCCGTCCGACAGTGGCAGGAAGTCGTAGTAATCGCCGGCGACATTGCGCGCCGCGATCGTGACAGCTGCCAGAGTGACGCCGTCTCGCACCGGCGGCGCATCCGGCAGCAGCCGGCGCTGGACCTCCGCGGCGAGCGCAAGGTCTCGGCGGAGCTTCTCCTGTTCGAGGATCCGTCCCGTCAACCTGGCATTCTCGAGCATCAGCGCGAGCTGGTCGGCGCTGTGCCGGAGCGTCCGCCGCTCGGACGCGCTGTACGCCTCGCGTCCCATTGGCGCGCCCAGCAGCAGCATGCCCAGGATCTGATCCTTGCCGCGCAGCGCCACAACGGCGCGGGCCTGCGCTGCGGCCAGGGCCCCGACTTCCGGCAGGTGCTCGGGACGCCGCTCCTGCGCCCAGCGGATCCACGCGTCGAGATCGCCGGCGGAGATTGGCAGTGTCCCGCTGTGATGCGCGATTCGGTTCAGCAGGAATGCGCCGGAGGTCAGCTCGCTGGGCGCGGCCACACCGTCGGCGCACGCGGCCGCTACTCGCTGCAGCTCACCGCTGCTCTCGAACTGGACGATCAGCGCCCACCCCGCATCCAGCCGGCTGCGCAGGGTCTCGAGCGCGAGCTGGAGCGCCTCGGAAGTCGAGTCCGCTCGCCGGGAAGCATCGACGAACTCGGTCAGGAGCGCGCTGTCGTATCCCTGCGCAGCGTCGGCTCCGTTTCCGACTGCCCCGGTCAGGTCTCCGATTCCGCGACGAACCAGATCCAGCAGCGATCCCTCGCGGCCGGTCGGGTCATCGCGAATCGCCATCATGGGCGTGAAGCGCGATACCCGCCACGCCGGTGCGAGCGAGGCGGCGAGCGCCACGCCGGCGACCATGCCGGTGGAGGACGCGAACGGCAGCCAACTCAGGTGGTGCACTTCGAGATGGCGGACCAAGGTCCAGGCGGATGCGGCGACCGCGATGGCGCCGAAGCCGAGTCCGTAACCGGTGAGCCGTGCCCCACCGCCGAGAACGAGCATCAGCAGGTCGTGTCCCATCGCACCAAGCGCCATGCGTGTCCCGAACTCGACCCGCCGCTGGCGGACCGAGTACGACACGACGCCATACACGCCGAGCGTGGCCATCAAGAGGGCAGCGAACGCGAAAAACGTCGCCATGAACGACCCCACCCGTTGCAGCGCCAGCGACGCCACCAGGATCTCGTCCATGGTCCTCACCTGGTGGATCGGCTGCAGCGGATCGACTTGCTGCACCGCGCGCTGCAGGGCCGGCATCAAGCTCGCCACCGGCAGCGGCGAGCGGACCACCACGTGGATCGGGTTCACCGGCACGATCGAATTGAGGAGGTAGATCTCCGGGATCGTGGCCTTGCCGATGCCGTCATTGCGGATATCGGAGACGATGCCGACCACCTGGAAGCGATCACCGTCGGGCCGGCCGATGTGGCCGAACGCACCCACCGGGTCACGATTGCCCCAGTAGTGGCGGGCCGTCGCCTCGTTGATCACCGTCGTCAGCACGTCGGGGTGCGCATCGCCGGCGGTGAGCAGCCGGCCGCGGCGCAGCTGAACGCCGAGCGCGCGGAAGTAGTCGGGATTGACCGGCAGGAACGCGACCTTCTGCGGCGTGCGAAGATCGATTGACGTGCCGTCCGGATAGATCGCGGTGCTCAGGCAGCAGCCATCGAGCGGAGTCTGGTTCGCAAATCCGACGGCCTGGACGCCCGGGATGGCGGACAGTGCGGCCAGCAGGCGCTGTTGGTGCGAGGTCCGTGCCGCTTCGTCGCTGACGACGGCGTCCGGCAAGGTGAGCTGGAACGTGGTCACGCCGTGCGTGTCGAAGCCGGCCGAGGTCCGCTCCAATGCCCGCACCTCGGAGATGAGCGCTGCGCTCACGGCGACCAGCGTAAAGGCCAGCGCCACTTCGGCGACGACCAGGGATCCCGACACGCGGCGGCTGCGGGCCCCTGCCGTCGTGCGGACACCATCGCTGAGCGCGTCCGCGGCCTGCGTCCGCATCGCCTGCCAGAGCGGCGCGAGGCTCGAGAGTGCGCTTGCCGCAGTCGCCGTCGCCACGGCGAACAGCACCACCCGCCAGTCGAGCGCGATCTGATCGGCCCGCGGCACCAGGTCCGCGGCTATCGTCACCACCGCCTTTACGAGGATGGTGCTCAGCACGACGCCGGCGGCCCCGCCCGCGACTGACACATACAAGCCTTCGAGGAAGAACTGCACCGCGAGACGGCGCCGGTCGGCGCCCAGCGCGACCCTGACGGCGGTGTCGCGGGCACGCGCGACCGAACGGGCCAGCAGCAGCGCCGCGACGTTGGCGCAGGTGACAAGGAACAGCAGCGCCGCCGCCGCCAGCAGCATCAGGAGCGTGGGCCTGATGCCGCTGACCACCATTTCCTGCAACGAGTCGAAGCGTCCCGTGTAGCCCGGATGGGATGCCGGCTCGCGGCGCGCGATGTCGGCGGCCACCCGCTTGACGTCGGCGTCCGCCTGCGCGAAGGAGACCCCGGGCTTGAGACGGGCGTAGGCGAAGAAGAAATTGCCGTCACGTGATCCCGGTGCGGTGCCCGTGGCGTCGAGCGGGATCCAGACGTCATTGAGGACGTTGTCCCCCGCGTGTCCGATCTCCGGCAGCCGGAACCGCGGCGGCATGATCCCGGTCACGGTGAACGAGCGGCCGTTCAGGACGATCGCGGACCCAACCAGCGGCCCGCCGCCGAGCCGCTTCCACAGCCCGTCCGAGATGACGGCCTCGTCGCCCTGCGAGAACCAGCGGCCGGCGGCGGGCTGCACGCCGAGGCTCTCGACCAGCGATCGCGTCGCGGCGGCACCCTGGACGTGCTGTGGCTGCCCGGGCGCGGTGAGCGTGTAGGTCTCCGGCCGGAACCATCCAAAGGCGTCGAAGCTGGCCGTCTGTGTTTGATATGCGATCGCGTCGTCGTAACTGAGAGACGACCGCGCGTTGGCGTCGCCGATCGAGGCGCCGAACAGCTGACCGAATCGCTCGCCGTGCGCGTACGCGACCGGCCGCAGCATCACGGCATTGACGACGGTGTAGATCGCGGTGGTGGCACCGATGCCGACGGCGAGGGCCGCAGCCGCCAGGGCGAAGACGCCACCCGCGTGGCGCCACGACTGTCGCGCGTGCACGAGGCTGTTGAGCATGTCTCTGCCTCCCTCGGCGGGCGAGGGGTCGTCAGGCTATTCGTGCGACTTCACGTGCTGCCATCCCCCTTCCATCTCGTCGAGCGACGCATCCTGGAGCGAGCGGCCGCGCTCCGCCAGATGCCGCTCCATGGCGTCGAAGCGCGCCGTGAACTTGGCGTTGGCCTGACGCAGGGCGACCTCCGGGTCGATGCCCAGCTTGCGCGACAGATTGGCCATGGTGAAGAGCAGATCGCCCATTTCTTCCGCGGCGCGGGACTGGCTCTCGTGCTGGACCGCCTGCCGCAATTCCGCGACCTCCTCCTCGATCTTGTCGAGCACGGAGTCGGTGCGCGCCCAATCGAACCCGACCGCCGCGACCCGCGTGCCGATCTCGTATGAGTGGAGCAGGGCGGGCAGCGCCTTGGGCAGGCCGCGCAGCAGCGAGCGGGACTCGCCAGCCGCCGCCTGTTCGCGCGCCTTAATCGTCTCCCACTGCTCGACGACGCGCTGGGGAGTGTCCACACCGGCGGTGGTGCCGAAGACGTGCGGGTGGCGGCGGATCAGCTTCTCGCACACCGCGCGCAACGAGTCAGCCACGGTGAAGTGTCCTGCGTCCTCCGCGATCCGCGCCAGGAAGACCCCCTCGAACAGGAAGTCGCCGATCTCACCCCGCAGCGCCTGGAGATCGCCGCGGTCGATCGCGTCGAGCACCTCGTATGTTTCTTCGAGTACGAACTGACGCAGCGACTCGAGCGTCTGCTCGTGATCCCACGGGCACCCACCTGGTCCACGGAGCCGCGCCATGATATCGACCAGGCGCTGGAACGCGTCACCGGCTGCCCGATCGGGGTTTTCCTGAGGGAGCGTCATCAGGCCGGTATGCTAGCATTCGGAGGTGGAAAACGAGGATCCTCAGCAGCCTTCCGGCATCGATTTCGCCGGCTTCGTTCTGTCGTTGGCGACGACGGCCGCGGTCCAGTTCGGCGACATTCCCGACCCGAACACAGGCGAGCGCGCCGAGCCGAATCTGCCCGCCGCCGGCCAGATGATCGAAATTCTGACGATGCTGCAGGCGAAGACGAAAGGCAACCTGCTGCCGCCCGAGTCCCAGCTGATCGACGACCTGCTCTACGAGCTCCGCATGCGTTTCGTCCAGGCCCAGGAAGGCGAGAAGCGCATCATCTACCCGTAGCCGCCCCTCCTCGCGGGGGCCGCATCATCCGTTGTGAAGATCACGTTTCTCGGAACCGGCACGTCGCACGGCGTGCCGATGATCGGATGCGACTGCGCCGTCTGCAGGTCCACTGACCCCAGGGATCGGCGGATGCGCACGTCGGTGCTGGTGGCGACCGACGATGGCGGGCAGCTGCTGGTCGACACCGGACCCGACCTGCGTGCCCAGGCCTTGTTGCACGACATCCGCCGGGTGGACGGTGTCCTCTTCACGCACGGCCACGCCGACCATATCTTCGGGCTCGACGAAGTCCGCCGCTATAACTGGCTGCAGCGCCGGTCGATGGTCTGCTTCGGCGACGAATGGACCCTGGCTGACATTCGCCGCGCGTTCGGCTACGTGTTCGACCCGGATCGAGCCACCGGCGGCGGGGTTCCCGAGATCGAGTTGTTCCGCATTGTCGGTCCCTTTTGCGTGGGCCGGCAGGAGGTGCAACCCGTCAAGGTAATGCACGGGGTCCGGCCGATCCTCGGGTATCGCCTGGGCCGGTTCGCGTATCTCACCGACTGCAGCGAAATCCCGGACGAGTCGTGGCCGTTGCTGCAGGATCTGGACGTCCTCGTGCTGGACGCGCTCCGCATCAAGCCGCACCCGACCCACTTTTCGCTGCCCGAAGCCATCGCGGCGGCGCGCCGCATCGGCGCGCAGCGCAGCTACTTCACCCACATCTGTCACGATCTCTCCCACGCCGGCATCTCCGCCACCCTGCCGCCCGGGATGGAGCTGGCCTATGATGGGCTGATGCTGGAGTGCCGATGACGCGGGCAGATCGTGAGCGGCGCGCCGGCGCCGCGATCGCCTCATGAACGTCGCCCGCTTCCCGGACGACCCGCCGGTCCGCTGGCACCAGCCGGTCATCGCCCTCGGCAACTTCGACGGCCTGCACCGCGGCCACATGAAGATCATCGATCGCGTCAGGCGCCGGGCCGGCGAGCGCGCCGGCACGCCCGCCGCGATGACGCTCGATCCGCACCCGCCCCGTGTGCTCCGTCCGGACAAGGCCCCGCCGCTGCTGATGACAATGGACCAGAAGCTCGAGGCGCTGGGACGGGCCGGCATGCAGGGCGTCGCGGTGGTGCGGTTCACACCCGAGCTCTCGCTGTGGGATCCGGAAGCGTTCGTGCGCGCCGTGCTGGTCGAGTGGCTCCATGTTGCGGAGGTGTGGGTCGGCGCGAACTTCCTGTTTGGGCACGAGCGGGCCGGGACCTTCAGCGTGCTGCGCAGCCTCGGGGCGCGCTACGGGTTTCGCGCCGAGAAGATCGATCCCGTGCGCTACAAGGATTTCGTCGTCAGCAGCACGCGGGTCCGCCGGCTGGTGCAGGAAGGACGGGTCGACGAAGCGGCGGCGCTCCTCGGGCATCACTACTTCATCGACGGAACGGTGGCCCGCGGCGCCGGCCGGGGACGCTCGATCGGATTCCCGACCGCGAATCTCGAGACGGCCAACGAGCTGCTGCCGCCGTCGGGCGTCTACGTCACCACGCTCTCGGTGGACGGCCTCGTGCTGCCGTCGATCACGAACGTCGGCCTGCGTCCGACGTTCGGCGACGTCGATCGGGTGATGGTCGAAACGCACGTGTTCGACCTCGATCGCGACCTGTACGGGCAGACCCTCCGGTTGTCGTTCGTCCAGCGCCTCCGTGACGAGCGCACGTTCCCGGATGTCGACGCGCTCCGGGCCCAGATTGACGCCGACTGCCGCAGCGCGCGGCGGCTGTTCGTGCGCATTTCGCTGTAGAATCTGCCTATGTCCGAATCGAGCGGGACCGAGGACGAGTCGACGCTGGTCCTGCGCATCTCCATTCCTGCCCGGTCCGAGTACCACGTGATCGTGAGGCAGATGGCCGCGAAGGTGGCGGCGTACCTCGGAAACACCGAGCAGGAAGTGGCGGCGGCCGGGGCGGCGCTCGAGACGCTCGCCGCGCAGGTCACCGTTGCCGGCGAGGTGGAGGCCGACGCGACCTTCGAGTTTCACCAGTCCGGCGAGGCGCTGCTGATGCGGGCCCGATGCGCCGGCCGATCGGCCGACGCCTCCTGGCCATTGCCGTCGCGGACCTAGCGCGGAGTCCGCGCACCGACGACCGCACCATCCATGCGCCTTTACAACACGCTTACCCGCCGCGAGGAAGACTTCGCGCCGTCGCGCGACAACCAGGTGCGCATGTACTCGTGCGGCTTGACGGTCTACGCACGCGGGCACATCGGTAACTTCCGGACCTTCGTCGCGGTCGACGTGCTCCGCCGGGCCCTGAAGTATCAAGAGGGCTTCGACATGCTCCACGTCATGAACTTCACGGACGTGGACGATCGCACCATCCTCGAATCGAACAAGGCCGGCGTGCCGCTGCGCGAGTACACGGATCGTTTCATCGCCGCCTATCGCGAGGATTCGGCCGCGCTCGGGATCGAGGCCCCGGAGCAGCAGCCGCGCGCCACCGACGACGAAAACATCAGGGCGATGACGGATACGATCAGCGCCCTCGAGCAGCGGCGCCACACCTATCAGAGCGACGGCTCGGTCTACTTCAAGATTTCCACGTTTCCCGAATACGGCCGGCTGGCCCGGCTCGATCACACCGGGATCAAGAGCGGCGCGCGGGTCGACAGCGACAAGTACGAAAAAGACGACGCCCGGGACTTCGTGCTGTGGAAGGCGAGCAAGCCGGGTGAGCCGGCGTGGACGCCGTCCTTTGGCGCGGGTCGCCCAGGCTGGCACATCGAGTGCTCGGCCATGGCGCTGCGGCTGCTCGGATCGCCGATCGACCTGCACGCCGGCGGCGTCGATCTGATCTTTCCGCATCACGAGAACGAGATCGCGCAGAGCGAGGGGGCGACCGGGCACCAGTTCTCGCGCTTCTGGATGCACGTCGAGCACCTGATGATCGAGGAGGAAACGGGCCATACGGACAAGATGTCCAAGTCGCTCGGCAACGTCTTCAACCTCGCCGATATCGTCGAACACGGGTATCGTCCGTCGGCGCTGCGATATCTGTATCTCGGCGTCCATTATCGCAAGCAGCTGAAGTTCTCCTGGACGGCGATGTCGCAGGCCGAGGAATCGCTCAAGCGGCTGACCGATTTTCTGGCCCGGCTCGACACAGTGCCCGCAGGTGCGACGCACGAGGCCGTCGCGACCCGCCTCGGCGAGGCGCGCGATCAGTTCCGGGCGCACATCGCCGCCGACCTGAACACGGCCGCGGGCATCGGTGTGATTTTCGATTTGGTGCGCGCCCTGAACTCGTCGATCGACAGCGGCGAGGTCAGCGACGCCGACGCGGCGGCGATCCGCGAGGCATTCGCCGAGTTCGACAAGGTGCTCGGTATCCTTTCGCTTCGGGCCGCAGAGGACGAGCGGCCGCCCGTGCCGGTGGCCGAGATCGAGCAGTTGATCGCCGCGCGCCGGGCCGCGCGGTTGGCGCGCAATTTCGCTGAAGCGGATCGCATTCGCACCGATCTCGACAGCCCGCGGCATCACCCTCGAGGACAGTGGCGCCGTGACGCGGTGGAAGCGGAAATAGCCGACGCCTCGATCCAGCCATGGACGCGCCCCAGATCAGGACCTCGCTGCCGGGCCCGAACGCCAGGGCGATCATCGAGCGCGACGCAAAGTACGTCTCTCCGTCCTACACCCGTGACTACCCGTTCGTGATTGCCCGTGGCGAGGGGGCGGTGGTCGAGGACGTCGACGGCAATCGGTTCCTGGACTGCGCCGCCGGCATCGCCGTCAATTCCACTGGCGTTTCGCATCCCGACGTCGTGCGCGCGATTGCGGATCAGGCGGGGAAGTTCATCCACATGTCAGGGACGGACTTCTACTATGAGCCGCAGGTCCGGTTGGCCGAAAAGCTGGCTTCGATCGCGCCGATCGACGGTGATGTCCGAACGTTCTTCGCCAACTCCGGCACCGAGACGACCGAAGCGGCCATCAAGCTGTCGCGGTATCACACCAAGCGGCAGGGCGTCATCGCGTTTCTCGGCGCGTTTCATGGGCGATCGCTCGGCTCGCTGGCGCTGACCGCGAGCAAGGCCATCCAGCGCCGCGGCTTCGGTCCCTTCATGCCGGGCGTGCACCACGCGCCGTATCCGGATCCGTATCGCTTCAACGGCAGCGCCGACGCGTGTGCCGAGGCATGCCTGTCGTTCCTGACCGACCAGCTGTTCGTGCATCTGGCCTCACCCGACGAAATCGCCGCGATTGTCGTCGAGCCGATCCAGGGTGAAGGCGGCTACCTCGTCCCCCCTCCGTCTTTTCTGCACGGACTGCGCGAGCTGACCAGGCAGCATGGGATGCTGCTGGTGGTGGACGAAGTCCAGTCCGGGATGGGGCGGACGGGCCGGATGTTCGCCTCCGATCACATCGGGCTGCGCGCCGACATCGTCAACATCGCGAAAGGGATCGCGTCGGGGCTGCCGCTCGGGGTGACCTGTGCCCGCGCGGAGGTGATGACCTGGCCGCCGGGTGCGCACGCCAGCACGTTCGGCGGCAACCCGGTTTCGTGCGCGGCGGCGAACGCGACCATCGCGCTGTTGGAGGAGTCGCTGGTGGCCAACGCCGCGGCGGTGGGTGGTTACCTGATGGATGCCATCCGGTCGCTGGCCGACAAACATCCGCTCATCGGTGACGTCCGAGGCAAGGGGCTGATGATCGGGATCGAGCTGGTGCAGGATCGCGTGACCAAGGTCCGCGCCGTCGAGGAGCGGAACGCGCTGGTGCAGGCCATGTTCCGCCGCGGCGTGCTCGTCCTCGGTGCCGGCCGCAACGCGTTGCGGCTCGCGCCGCCGCTCGTTCTGTCGAAGGCGCAGGCCGACAGCGTCGTTCGAGTGATGGACGAGGCGCTCACCGAGGTTGCGACCAAGGGCTGAGGGCTCAAGGCAGGCTTCGGGCTTCACGCTGCTGGCCAGACAAGCTTCACGCTGATTCTGGCGGCGGTTGTCCGGCGCCCGTGTTCGCCGTCGCCGGGACTCCTGCGGAGCGCAGTGATTGCAGGGGAGACTGATCAGGCAGGGCGGCTGACTGGCACATGCTCCCGGCGGCGTGCTGCCGCCAGCATCAGCGATCCGACGGCGCCCATGGCGATGACCGGGCCCCAGGCCTGGAGCAACGGCGTCGAGTCGAACGGCAGGTCCCCCCACATCACCATGATGGACAGCGGATTTCCCACGACCGTTGCCACGATCGCCCACCATCGACCGCGTGCGAGCGAGCTCACGCCCATCGCCAGAAGGAGCAGCGCGAGCGGCGAGACCGCCAGCGCGAGTCTGACGTGGTAGGAAAACCGCATGCGGTTCAGTTCTGTCTCTGAGCCGGGAACGTGGCGCAGCGCGCCTATCTGTCGGTCGAGTTCGGCAAACGGCATCTCGTTCGGCCCAGGCGTCAAGGCGACCGGCCGCGGGCGGCCGTCGCGCTCGGCGAGAGCGTTGGCAATCACCTGGCGGAAGCGTTGGTTTCCGGTTGGTACGAGCCACGCCGTCGCAGCCAGCGTGAGGAGCCCGACCGACACCGCGATCGCCGCGAGGCGGACCAGCGCGACGCGCGAGCGCAGAACCGCGCGGCCGCGGAGAGCCAGCAGCGCACCCGCCAGGAGCCCGAGCGGGAGTGCCAGGCCGAGCGCCTGGGGCACGAGCAGTGGGGCGACCTGGAGGAAGAGGCTTGAAGTCAACCACCGCTGATGCATTTGGAGGAGCGGCGGTGCGATGAGCGTGGCCGTCAACAATGCAACTGCTGCGAGCGTGAAGGCGACCAGCCGGCCGATGACGTGATCGTCTTCCGTGACGAAGCCGGTCGCGAAGCGACGGATGCAGGACCACGCCACCGGGCCGGCCAATCGGGCCAGCGATTGGTAGCCTCGCGCCAGGGCGCGGCGTCGGGGCCACGGTCCTGGTTGCCGGGCCGACTCCCGGTGTTCGTGCTGGAGGTCGGCGACCGCCGGCGCAATCAGACGGGTCGTTGTCCGCCGATCGAGGATGCGCTGCGCAAGAAGGAGGACGCGTGCGCCTGGCGTCCTCATCGTGCCGTCTCCGGTCGAAGAGCCAGCGCAAGCGCGGTCAGCGCGCCTTGCAGGCGACGGCCGAGTGGCGTCGGCTCGTACCGGCGGCGGGGCAGGCCGCCGTGTTCAGGGGCGTCCTCATCCACCCGCGACAGCACGTAACCTTTGTCTTCCATGCGGCCCAGGGTGACGTAGACGGTTCCGCGCTTCAGCGCCCCGCTGGACGCTTCGACCAGCTGAAGGCCGTACAGACCGGGCTGATCGCATAGAAGGTCGAGCACTAGGGCTTCCTTGGCGGAAAGGCGCGGCGCAGCGGGTGACATGCGGTCAGTCTTACAATTTATAAGACTGATGTCAAGACGGGCCGGGAGGGCCGCTGCGGACAGGCTCGTCGGGGTGCGGCGTCACGTCAGGAAACACTTGGACGGCGTCGACGAGTCAACGCGTGGCCGCTTGGCGACCCGCTTGCTCATCGCATGACGCTCGAACGGCAGGCACTCGGCAAAGCGGGGGAGAATCGGGCGGAGCGCGAGTTGTGCCGCTGCGGGTACGCAATTCTCGCGCGGCGTTACCGCACGGCGCATGGCGAAATCGACCTCATCGCCCGGGATGGCGAGGCCATCGTGTTCGTCGAGGTCAAGGCGCGGATGACGGCGGAGTTCGGCACCGCGGCGGAGGCGGTGACCGCGGCCAAGCAGCGGCGGCTGGTGGCGATGGCCACGGACTACCTGGTGCGGCATCGGCTGACCGAGCGGCCGTGCCGGTTCGACGTCGTGGCGCTCGATCTCGCCTCGGACGATGCGGGTGCGCAGGTCACCATCTACCGGAATGCGTTCGATGCGTGAGCCGTTTTCTTGATTCCGTTTCGGGGCGTGTGGTACGATTGGCGTTCTCGGTGAGCGGAAATGTGCGTCGCGCCGAGGCGGCGTACGGCGTCGGTGAGCGGGAATAACTCAGTGGTAGAGTGCGACCTTGCCAAGGTCGAAGTCGCGGGTTCGAATCCCGTTTCCCGCTCCAATTCCGCGGCGTCCCCTGGCGAAGGGAGGCGCCGGCCGCGTCTGCGGCCCCGTGTCACCGCCATCCGGCGACGTCCATCCGCCCTGCTCGTCCGGTCTGGACACGACCGGAGATCCCCTGTAAAGATGTAGTCGCCCGACAGGGTGCATCGGTCTCGATCGGCGCCGTCGCCAAGTGGTAAGGCAGAGGTCTGCAAAACCTCCATCCCCGGTTCAAATCCGGGCGGCGCCTCCAATTCTAACTTAATCACCGCTGTCACTTACGGGCGTTGCGGTTTCGCCCGCCCGCCCACTTCGGAGCATTTCGGACCAATACGCCGAACAATCGCTCCTCGACGGCTGGTCACTGCGGCCCGGTGCGACCCGTCGACGACGTGGGTGTAGATGCCCAACGTCGTCGAAATGCTGGCGTGTCCGAGTTGCTCCTGCGCGATCTTGGCCGGCACTCGAAGGTCGTTGAGCAGAGACGAATGGATGTGGCGGAACTGATGCCACGTCACGCGTCCCAAACCCACGGAGCAAGTGAACACCTGGTGCGCGGACTAGCGCGAGGCGGCGGCGATGCGGCGGAATTCATTTACCCCCGGCGAGCAGATCGAACCGAAGGTCGTTCGGCAGGTCGGACGGCTGTTGTCTCCGGCCCTGACTGACCTCAAGGCGGAGCGGGCGGAGTGGGCTGGAGCGGCGGTGATATCGATGCCGACAAAAGTGCCGCCGGTGTTCGCCGGAGGCCGGCTGCTGGTCTATGCGTTTCCCAGGAGCACGCGACCGACTGCCGTTCGGTTGGGTGCAACGGCCGCGTCGGGTCCGCTGGCCGCCGTCACAATCGTCGCGACCGTTGCGATCAGCGACAAGCCGGCCGGTGTGAACTCGTACACGTCGAGGTTAACCGCCGGTTTCGGCACCAACCTTTTGCTGAATCCGCGCCTCATTCGTTCGTGTGCGTCACCGTGTTCGTCGATACCTCGGTGGCCCAACCATCGGGTCGTCCCGCTGTCATATGCAGTGACGATTCCGACATCGAATTGGCACTACCGTCCGCGTTCACGGCGTGAGCCAAAGTACTCACGGCAGCCGCTGCGCCGCTCACCTCGGGCGCCGGCAGTTCGAGCGTGAACGTTGCGCCCGTGCCGTTGCCGTCGCTGAACCCGCGAATTGTCCCGCCGTGCAGTTCGGCGAGTTGTTTGGCGATCGACAGGCCGAGGCCAAGTCCAGCCGACTCACGAGTCGATGACGAATCCTGCTGGCGGAATCTCTCGAATATGTGAGGCAGGAAGTCACGCGATATCCCACGCCCGGTGTCACGAATTTCGATCTGGACAAGGCCGTTCTGTTGCCTTCCACGGACCTCGACGCGGCCACCCTTGGGCGTGAACTTGATGGCATTGTGCAACAGGTTCCACAACACCTGCTGTAGACGCGTCGAGTCTGCCAGCGCCATGATCGCTGGCGCCTCGATCGTCACGGTGAAGGTCACGCCCTTGGCATCAGCCGCCGGTTGCAACCCTTGCGCAGCAGCCTTCAGCGTCGCGGCGACATCGATTGGCACCAGCTCGAGGCGGAGGTTGCCGGAGAGCAATCGGTTCATGTCCAATAGATCGTCGATCAGCTTCGCCTGGGTCTGCGCATTGCGTTGAATGGCCGCGAGCGCCGTCTGGACGTTCCCGACGCGCCTCTCATTCACCAGCGTATCGAGCCACCCGAGGATGATATTCATCGGTGTTCGGAGCTCGTGACTCAGCGTTGCGAGGAATTCGTCCTTGAGGCGGCTCTGCATTTCCGCCTGGTCTCGTGCTTCGCGCGCGCTCCTCAGCAAACATTCGCGTTCTGCGGCCGATTCGCGGTCTGCGGTGATGTCGCGACTGATGCCGACGATCCGATCACTATCGGTGTCGGAAAATACGCGTCCCCGCTCCTTGATCCAGGCAAGACTGGCGTCCGGGCGGACCGCCCGGTACTCCGCTTCGTAGACGCCTGTTCGGAGTGCATTGGCGGTCGCCTCTTCGACATGTGCTCTGTCGTCGGGGTGCACGGTTCGAACCATGCGCAGCTCTTCGCCAAACGAGCCTTTCGGAAAACCGAACAGCGCTTCGGGATCCGTCGACCACCGCATCTGGCCGGACGCCAGGTGCCACTCCCATGCAGCGAGTTGGGCGACCTCCAAGGCCATTCTCAAGCGCTCTTCATTTTCGCGAACGCCTTGATGCGCCCGATTCACCGCCGCCGTGCGCTCGAGGACGCGACGCTCGAGGTCTTCATTGGACGCTCGAAGCGCCTGCTGTGCGAGCTCTCGCTCAGCGACCTCGCGCTGCAGCGCGTGATTGAGATCAGCCAGTGCACGAGTCTTCCGAAACAAATCGACGAACACGGCAATCTTCGACCGGAATATGTCGGCGTTGATCGGCTTGCTCAGGTAATCAACAGCCCCGACGCCGTACCCCCGAAGCACGTCCTCGTCGTTACCGGAGTGTGCCGTCAAAAAGAGGATCGGGACGTGCTGGGAGCGCTTGCGCTGTTTGATCAAGGCCGCCAGCTCGATGCCGGTCATTCCCGGCATTCGGATGTCCAATACCAGTGCCGCGAACTCGTGGCGCACCAGCGCGAGCAGCGCCGCATCAGCCGACGTGGCGCGAATAAGTGTGCACTCCGTCTCTCCCAGCATCGCTTCCAGAACGTCCAGATTGCGAGGCTGGTCGTCGACGATGAGGACCTTCGGGTTGTCGTTGAGGGTCACAGGCTTGCTCCAGCTTCAGCGGTACAGCCACACGCGAAGTAAGGACAGCAGCTGATCCGTGTTGACGGGCTTCGCAATGTAGTCCGATGCCCCGGCCTGCAGGCACTTCTCACGATCCCCCTTCATGGCCTTCGCCGTCAGCGCCAGAATAGGCAACGTACGGAACCGCGGCTGCTTCCGGATTTCACGCAGGGTTTCGTAGCCATCCATCCCCGGCATCATGATGTCCATCAGCACGACGCTCACGTCCGGGGTGTCCTCGATCAGCTCGATCGCCTGCCGGCCATTCGTGGCACTGACGACCTCCATGTCCTGGTTTTCGAGCAACGAGGTGAGGGCGAAGATGTTGCGCGCGTCGTCGTCGACGACCAGCACTTTGCGACGTTTCAGCACGTCATTGGAGCCGTGCAGCCGCTCGAGGATCTGCCGCTTCGGAGCGGGCAGGTCTGACACGACGCGATGGAGGAACAGCGCCGTTTCGTCGAACAGCCGCTCCGGCGACTGCACATCCTTCAGCACGATGCTCTTCGCCACGAGCTTCAACCGGCCTTCTTCCTCAGGCGACAACTCCTTGCCGGTAAAGACCACCACTGGTAGATCCCGGAGGGACGCGTGGGCCTGCATGCGCTCCAACAGCTCGAGGCCGTTCATGTCTGGAAGCCGTAGGTCGACTACGCAACAATCGAACGTGCCGCCGTCCAGAAGCGCCAACGCCTCGGTGCCGGTTGACGCCGTGTCGATCTCGATGTCGCCGTACGCCAGCAACTCGACAATGCTGTCGCGCTCGATCTCGTTGTCTTCAATCACCAGGAGCCGCTTCTTATGCGGCGCCACATACGTCTTGATACGGTCGAACGCATGTTCGAGGTCTTCCGTCGTCGCAGGTTTCACCAGATATGAAAAGGCGCCGTGTGAGAGGCCGTGCCGGCGCTCTTCTTCAACCGACAGCATCTGCACCGGAATGTGCCGGGTCAACGGATCGAGCTTGAGATTGTTGAGAACCGTCCAACCCAGCATGTCGGGAAGGAATACATCGAGGGTCATCGCGGTCGGCAGGTACTGCCGTGCGAGCGTCAGCGCGATCTGGCCGCGATTCGCGACAATGCCCTTGAAGCCCTTGTCCCGGGCGAGGCCCAGTAACACCCGCGCATAGTGCGCGTCGTCGTCGACGATGAGCAACACGTTGTCAGTCTCACGGATGTCCTCGCGATCATCGGCGACGACCTCTTCAGACTGCGCGACGGTGAGGACCGGCAGGGTCGCACCACCGGACCGCAGGCCCGCGGAGAAGTCCTCCCTCGCTGGCGCGGTGACGGGCCGCGCCGGACCGGTGTAGGTGAGCGGCAGATACAGCGTGAAGGTGCTGCCCGACCCCGGGGTGCTGACCAGCTTGATCTCCCCGCCAAGCAGCGTCGCCAGCTCACGACTAATCGCGAGACCGAGGCCGGTGCCGCCGTATTTCCGGCTGGTGCCGGCATCGGCCTGCTGGAATGCTTCGAAGATGAGCCGTTGTTTTTCTGGCGCGATACCGATGCCGGTATCCTTCACCTCGATGGCGACCGCGTTCTGAGCGAATCGCAAGGTGGGATGGTCCGACGACCATCCGGAGGCGACCGGCTGCACGCGCATCGTGACCTGCCCTTGCGACGTGAACTTGAAAGCGTTCGAGAGCAGGTTCTTGAGAATCTGCTGCAGCCGCTTGGGATCGCTCGTGAAGGCGCGCGGCAGGGTATTGTCGATCTCGACCTGGAACCCGAGAGCCTTGGATTCCGCGAGGTGGTGGAAATTGCGGTCCACGGTGTCGCGTAGGCCGGCGAACGTGATTTCTTCCGGTTCAACGGTGACTGTCCCGGACTCGATTTTCGAGAGGTCGAGAATGTCGTTGATCAAGGTGAGCAGGTCGGCGCCGGCCGAGTGAATGTTCTTCGCGAAATCGACTTGCTTGGGCACGAGGTTTCCGCCGCTGTTCTCGGCGAGCTGCTGGCCGAGAATCAGGATGGAATTGAGCGGGGTGCGGAGCTCGTGCGACATGTTCGCGAGGAACTCTGACTTGTACTTGGACGTGAGCGCCAACTCGGCGGCTTTCTCTTCGAGGGCGCGCCGCGCCTGCTCGACTTCCTTGTTCTTGCGCTCGACTTCGACGTTCTGCTCGGCCAGTTGTTTGGCTTTCGACGCCAATTCTTCGTTCGTCTGCTGGAGCTCGGTTTGGCGGGTTTGCAGCTCCATCGTCAACTGCTGTGACTGCTGCAGCAGGTTCTCGGTCCTCATCGTCGCTTCGATCGTGTTGAGCACGACGCCGATCGACTGCGTGAGCTGCTCCAGGAAGGCCAGGTGCGTTGCCGTGAACGGCTGCAGGCCCGAGAGCTCGATGACCGCCTTCGTCTCACCTTCGAACAACACCGGCAGTACGACGATATTTCGTGGTCGCGCGGCTCCCAGGCTGGAGTGAACGGCCGAGTAATTGCGCGGCACCTTCGTGATGAGGATCCGCTGCTTCTCGAGAGCGCACTGTCCGACCAGCCCCTGGCCAACCTCGATTCGCTTCGCTTGGCCATCGCCGATCGCGTATCCCGCCAGCAGGGACAGCGTTGGCGATGCGTCGGCCACGTCAGTCAGCATCTGGTAGACCGTACCTTGCTGGGCGTTCACGAGCGGCGCCAGCTCTGACAGCAGCAATTTACCGACCGTCACGAGATCGCGCTGCCCTTGGAGCATCCGGGTGAACTTGGCAAGGTTGGTCTTCAACCAGTCCTGCTCCTGGTTGCGATCCGTGGTGCCGCGCAGGTTGTCGATCATCGTGTTGATGTTGTCTTTCAGTTCCGCAACCTCACCGCGCGCCTCGACTTGGATGGACCGTGTGAGGTCTCCTTTCGTGACTGCGGTGGCCACCTCCGCGATCGCCCGCACCTGGTTGGTGAGATTGGCAGCCAGGAGGTTGACGTTTCCGGTCAGATCCTTCCACGTGCCTGCGGCTCCCGGCACGTTCGCCTGTCCACCCAGCCGCCCTTCGACCCCAACCTCGCGCGCCACGTTCGTCACCTGTTCCGCGAATGTGGCGAGCGTGTTGGTCATGTTGTTGATGGTCTCGGCCAGCGCGGCCACTTCGCCCTTGGCTTCGACCGTCAGCTTCTGGCGCAAGTTACCGTCGGCGACCGCGGTCACGACTTTGACGATCCCCCGAACCTGATCGGTTAAGTTGGCGGCCATGACGTTCACGGAGTCCGTCAGGTCT
Organism: uncultured Acidobacteriota bacterium; assembly: GCA_963816725.1. Lineage (GTDB taxonomy): Bacteria > Acidobacteriota > Vicinamibacteria > Vicinamibacterales > 2-12-FULL-66-21 > CAVSUB01. The sequence continues at coordinate 316,098 of CAWFMC010000010.1, forward strand.
TTCCACGTGCCCGCCACGCCCGGGACTTCAGCCTGGCCGCCGAGTTTGCCTTCCGTGCCGACCTCGCGCGCGACGCGGGTCACCTCTGCGGCGAACGCCCGCAACTGGTCGACCATCGTGTTGATGGTGTTCTTCAGCTCCAGAATCTCCCCTTTGACGTCGACTGAAATCTTGCGCGAGAGGTCGCCGCGCGCGACCGCCGTCGTCACTTCGGCGATATTCCGGACCTGCGCGGTCAGGTTGGCGCCCATGACGTTCACGGAATCGGTCAGGTCCTTCCACGTGCCCGCGACGCCAGGCACCACGGCCTGAACCCCGAGCCGGCCTTCGGTGCCGACTTCGCGCGCCACCCGGGTCACTTCCGAGGCGAACGAGCGAAGCTGTTCGACCATCGCATTGATGGCTTCTTTGAGCTGCAGGATCTCGCCGCGCACATCGACCGTGATCTTCTTCGACAAGTCACCGTTCGCGACTGCGATGGTGACATCGGCAATGTTCCGCACCTGGCCGGTGAGGTTCGAGGCCATGGAGTTGACGTTGTCTGTGAGATCCTTCCAGGTGCCCGCCACGCCAGGCACAAGGGCCTGGCCGCCCAGCTTGCCTTCGGTCCCCACCTCTCGCGCCACACGGCTGACTTCGGAGGCAAAGGCGTTCAGCTGGTCGACCATGGTGTTGATGGTGTTCTTCAGCTCCAGGATCTCGCCCTTGACGTCGACGGTGATCTTGCGCGAGAGGTCACCGCGCGCAATGGACGTCGCGACGTCCGCGATGTTCCGCACCTGCCCGGTCAGGTTCTGGGCCATCGAGTTGACGTTGTCAGTGAGGTCCTTCCAGGTGCCGCCCACGCCGGGAACTTCGGCCTGCCCACCCAGCTTGCCCTCGGTGCCGACCTCGCGCGCCACACGGGTCACCTCAGCGGCAAACGATCGCAGCTGCTCGACCATCGTGTTCATCGTGTCTTTCAGCTGCAGGATCTCGCCGCGGACGTCGACGGTGATCTTCTTCGAGAGGTCGCCGGTTGCCACCGCGACGGTCACTTCCGCGATGTTCCGGACCTGCGCCGTCAAGTTGCCGGCCATCTGATTGACGTTGTCGGTGAGATCCTTCCAGGTTCCGGCGACCCCCGTGACCACGGCCTGGCCGCCGAGCTTGCCGTCGGTGCCCACCTCTCGCGCCACGCGGCTGACTTCGGAGGCGAAGGCGTTCAGCTGATCCACCATCGTGTTGATCGTGTTCTTCAGCTCGAGGATCTCGCCCTTGACGTCGACGGTGATCTTGCGCGACAGATCGCCGCGGGCGACCGCCGTGGCCACTTCCGCGATGTTCCTCACCTGGCCGGTCAGATTCGAGGCCATGAAGTTGACGTTGTCGGTCAGGCCCTTCCACGTGCCGGCCACACCAGTCACGACCGCCTGACCGCCCAGTTTGCCTTCCGTGCCGACCTCTCGTGCGACGCGCGTGACCTCCGATGCGAAGGCATTGAGTTGGTCCACCATCGTGTTGACGGTGTTCTTCAATTCGAGAATCTCGCCCTTGACGTCGACCGTGATCTTGCGCGACAGGTCGCCGTTCGCGATCGCGGTCGCCACGTCCGCGATATTGCGCACCTGCCCGGTGAGGTTGGAGGCCATTGAATTGACGTTGTCGGTGAGATCCTTCCAGGTGCCGGCGACGTCCGGCACTTCGGCCTGGCCGCCCAGCTTGCCTTCGGTCCCCACCTCGCGGGCGACACGACTGACTTCGGACGCGAACGCGTTCAGCTGATCGACCATCGTGTTGATGGTGTTCTTCAGTTGCAGAATTTCACCTTTGACGTCGACGGTGATTTTGCGCGAAAGGTCACCCTTCGCAATCGCCGTCGCCACATCGGCGATGTTGCGGACCTGCCCGGTCAGATTCGAGGCCATCGAGTTGACGTTGTCGGTGAGGTCCTTCCAGGTGCCGGCGACCCCCGGCACCGCCGCCTGCCCGCCGAGCTTGCCCTCGGTCCCGACCTCGCGCGCCACGCGGGAGACCTCGGAGGCGAAGGCGTTCAACTGGTCGACCATCGTGTTGATAGTGTTTTTCAACTCGAGAATCTCGCCCTTGACGTCGACCGTGATCTTGCGCGACAGATCGCCGCGCGCGATCGCGGTCGCCACGTCGGCGATGTTGCGCACCTGGCCGGTCAGGTTCGACGCCATCGAATTGACCGAGTCGGTCAGATTCTTCCAGGTGCCGGCCACGCCGGGCACGACCGCCTGGCCGCCCAACTTGCCTTCGGTGCCCACCTCGCGCGCCACGCGGGTCACTTCCGAGGCGAAGCCGTTCAACTGGTCCACCATCGTGTTGATGGTGTCCTTCAATTCGAGGATTTCACCCTTCACGTCGACGGTGATCTTGCGCGACAGGTCGCCGCGCGCCACCGCCGTGGTGACTTCGGCAATGTTGCGAACTTGAGCGGTGAGGTTCGCGCCCATGGCATTGACCGAGTCGGTCAGGTCCTTCCAGGTGCCAGCGACGTCGGGCACCTCGGCGCGGCCGCCAAGCTTGCCTTCGGTCCCGACTTCTCGGGCGACCCGGCTCACTTCGGAGGCGAAGGCGTTCAACTGATCGACCATCGTGTTGATGGTGTCCTTCAGCTCGAGAATCTCGCCCTTCACGTCGACGGTGATCTTGCGGGACAGATCGCCGCGCGCCACGGCCGTCGTCACGCCGGCGATGTTCCGGACCTGCGCGGTCAGATTCGAGGCCATCGCGTTGACCGAATCGGTGAGATCCTTCCAGGTGCCCGCGACGCCGGGCACGACCGCCTGGCCGCCGAGTTTTCCATCCGTCCCGACCTCACGGGCGACGCGCGTCACTTCCGCCGCGAAGCCTCGCAGCTGATCGACCATCGTGTTGATCGCTTCCTTCAGCTGCAGGATCTCGCCGCGCACATCGACGGTAATTTTCTTGGAGAGGTCGCCGTTGGCGACCGCGATGGTCACGTCGGCGATGTTGCGGACCTGCGCTGTCAGATTGCCTGCCATCTGATTGACGGATTCGGTCAACTCCCGCCAGACCCCCGACACGCCCTTGACCTGGGCCTGTCCTCCCAGCTTGCCTTCGGTCCCCACCTCGCGCGCGACGCGGGTCACCTCAGACGTGAAGACCGACAGCTGATCGATCATGTTGTTGACCAGCTTCGCCGAGCGAAGGAACTCCCCCTCGAGCGGGCGACCGTCGACCTCGAGGGCCATGGATTGCCCCAGATCGCCCTTGGCGACCGCGCCGACGGCGCGTGTGACCTCGGTCGTGGGCCACACCAGGTCGTCGATCAACATATTGATCGCGGCGACTTCGTCCGCCCATCCGCCCACCACTCCCGGAACGGTCATCCGCTGTTTGAGCTTGCCTTCCTTTCCGACGGTGCGCGAGACGCGGGCAGTTTCTCGCGCGCGACGGTCGCTCAGGGCCACGATGCCATTGAAGGCGTCGGCAATCTTGCCGGGTACGCCGGTGAGGTCTGCCGGCAGGCGCACGGCAAAGTCACCATCCTGAAACGAGAGCATGGCCGCCAGGAGCTGTCGGGAAAACGGATCCGGGTCGACCACCGGCGTCTGAAGCGAACCGGCCGACATTCCGACAGATGTCTCTCGCGTTCGTGTCACGTCCATGCGCGCCTCGGAAGGGATCGCGGCCGACAGGCCGACACTTTGGGTGTCGCGTGTCGGAAACGCGGATCTGCTGAACTTCTGTTTTTGCTATGTGAGCGGGTCGGTTTTACCACGGCTCGGTTGACCAAAGACCGCGCCCGCCACGCGCGGAGCAAGAACTAGACCGCCTCTGCCGTCGCGCGCGGGGCGGTTTGCCGGCGTCGGAGAATCAGCCATGCTCAGATGACGGAACCGCTGCACCATACCGGTCTGATGCCGAGCCTAACCCTGAACGAGCTCCCCTGACGTGTGGCGTGTTTGCAGAAATCAGGGTGGGAGCTCGGCGATCCCCGGGAAGGTGAGAGTGTGCTGTCAGGGCACATGCTGAAGGCCCGCGGCTGGGAGCTGGCGCTGCCGCGGGACGACGGAAAGAAGGGGAGGAACTGCGGGACGCGGCCGGGCGAGCCGAGCGCCTTTCAGTTTACGCTCCCGACATCTACCAGACCGCGATGCATCCACCGAGGCTATCTGCGGCCACCTCAGCTCGCGTCTGTCTTTCAGCCGCCCTGTTCGTCGGGGCCGGAGCCTGCGCCAAGACTCCGCCACAGTCGCTACCGGAAACTGGCAGCGTGACCGTCGGCGTCACCAGCCGACGGCCGGGTGTGGGGAAGATGGTGTTCGGTGTGTCCATCGAGCCGGACGGAATCGAGGGTGCCGTCAACGGGGACGTCGGAATCTTCACCGCCCGCTGGAATGTATATAGTGAATCCGGAAATGGCGCCCGGGCATGGTCGAGCTTGGGTACGCGCCTTGCATCCGCGCGTCCGTTCGGCGGTTCGGTGGGTACAAGGCTGGATTGCACCCTGCTGCGGCCTGAAGTGGCACCTCCATGCACCGTATTCTGATCGTGGACGACTCCGCGACCATCCGCAAGATGGTGCGTGCTTCGCTCCAATCGCTCGAGGGGGCCGAGTTCCTAGAAGCGGCGACGGGGCTGCAAGCTGTCGAGCAGCTGGCCGTCGCGCGTGTCCGTCTCGTGGTGCTTGACCTCAACATGCCGGACATGCACGGGATCGACGTACTCCGGTTCGTCCGTCGCCACGAACAGTACCGCACCCTCCCGGTGATCGTTCTGACTACCCGGGGCGACGACGCGAGCCGCGAGGCGGCGGTCGGGGCAGGGGCCACGACCTATATGACAAAGCCGTTCGTGCCGCAGGAAATCGCGGCGACGGTGAGAACGCTGCTGAACGGCCCGATGGCGACCCTCCTCGAGGAGCCACCGGTATGAGCGATCCGTTCTTCGAGGGATTCCTCGACGACTACTTCGCGGAATGCGAAGAGCACCTCACCGCCGCTCGCGCCGGGCTGCTGGAACTCGAAGCCGCGGGCGAGAACACGTCGGCGCAGCGCCGCATCGTCAACGACCTGTTTCGCTCGTTTCACTCGCTGAAGGGCATCTCGGCGATGGTGGAACTCCGCCCGGCCGAGCGGCTCGCGCACGAGGTGGAGAACGCCCTGCGCTCGATGCGAGCGGGCGAGGCGGCGGTCACACCCGACGGCATCAACCTGCTGATTGACGCGACGCAACTGCTCGAGCAGATCGTCAACGCGCATCGTTCCAAGGCTGCGCTGCCGGTCATCGAGGACATGATGCACCGGATCGGCACCGGAGCCCACGCGGCGGGGCCGGCGAAGGCATCGCCAGAGAGCGTGGCGGCATCAGACGCCTTCAGGCGGTGGACGTGCGTTTTCGCTCCCACCAAAGAGCTACTGGCGCGCGGCATCGGCGTCGACGCCATCCGGAGCCGCCTCGCAGCGGTCGGCGAGATCGTGGAGGCGGCGCCGAGGATTAAACCGGACTCGACCATCGAGTTCGAGTTCGTGGTTAGCGCGCCAGCGGCGACCGACATGAAGCAGGTCCTCGCCGATCAGCCGGTCTCGGTGGACCGAGTCGAGGGCCCCGGGGCCGGCACCACAGCGCTCGCTGCCGCCACGGAGGAATCGGACACCATCGGCGGTGGCGGTGCTACGCCGACGCAGGTCGTGCGCGTCGACCTGACTCGCTTGGACGAGTTGATGCTCCAGGTCGGAGACCTCGTGATCAGCCGCGCCCGCCTCCTGGAGACACTCGGGCGGATCGAGCGGCACGTGCCCGCGCTCGAGTGGCGCACCGTCCAAGAGAACGCCGCGGCGATCGACCGGCAGTTGCGGGGGTTGCGCGAAGGCTTGATGCGCGTCCGTATGGTGCCAATCGGCGAGATCTTTCGGCGCATGCCGTTCGTGGTCCGCGACCTCGCCCGGGAAACCGGCAAGCGCGTCACGCTGCTGCTTCAAGGCCAGACGACGGAGATTGACAAGTACCTCATCGAGCGGATGATGGATCCCGTGCTCCATCTGGTCCGTAACGCGGTGAGTCACGGAATCGAGCCGCCGGACGACCGGGTCGCAAAGGGGAAGCGGCCCGAAGGCACCATTACGTTGAGCGCGTCCGCGGCGGGGGAGCAGGTCACGATCGAGATCGCCGACGACGGTGGCGGCGTCGACGCCGCCGAAGTGGTGGCCCGTGCCCGTCGGGCCGGACTGGCAGTGCCCTCTGGGCCGGTCGACTCGCCCACCCTCCTGTCGCTGCTGTGTGCCCCAGGCCTCACGACCAAAGACGATGCCGACCGAGCGAGCGGGCGGGGCGTAGGCATGGCTGTGGTCAAGGACACGGTCGAGCGGCTCTCGGGCACGGTCACTCTCGACAGTCAGACGGGGGCGGGGACCCGCTTCGTCATTCAGCTCCCACTGACACTCGCGATCGCGGAGGCCCTGATCGCCCAAGTCGGAACAGAGTCGTTCGCGATACCACAGAACGTCGTTCGCGAGATCATCGAGGTCCGGGCAGCCGAGGTTCGACAGTTCGAGCAGAACGAGGTGGTCTCCCATCGAAGCGGCGCTCTGTCGATTGTTCGGTTGGCCCGGCTCTTCGGAATCGAGGCGCCGCTGCCACCGCGCTTCCATGTGCTGGTGTTCGGCTCTGGCGCCTCAGCGACAGGCGTGGCGGTCGATCGCATCGTCGGTCAACGCGAAATCGTTGTCCGCTCGCTCAACGATCCCCTGGTGCGCGTGGATGGCATTTCCGGGGCGACCGACTTGGGCGACGGACGTGTCGTCCTGATCCTGAATCCCAACGCACTGGCCAGACTGACCCGTGAACGAGCGCCGCGCGTCCATTGGGACACGGCCTCATGGGGACGTATACGCGCGTGAATCGCATGACTGACAAGAATGGCGTCACTGACGCGTATATCGCGTTCACGGTCGCGGGGAGTGTGTACGCACTTCGGAGTGCCGACGTGTTGCACGTGGAGATGATCGAGCACGTCACGCGAGTGCCCAATGCGGCGCCATTCGTGGATGGGGTCGTGTTTTCCCGGGGGCAGGTTGTTCCGGCCGTCAACCTGCGCAGCCGCTTCGGCTTCGATCGCACGCCGTACGACGTGCGCACACGGCTCGTCGTCGTGCAGTTCGGCGGCCGGCAAGTGGGACTCGTGGTCGACGAAAGCCGTGAGTTCCTGCGGATACCCGAAACCGCCCTACAACCGATGCAGGAGTCGGTGAGTGGCACGAGCGGGCGGTACATCCAAAAGATCGCCTCGCTCCAGAATCGCCTGATTCTCATCCTGCAACTCGAAGAGCTGATGAATTTTGCTGAGCCGCTCATCGCGGTTGAAAGTGGAGATTGACATGGCTTCGCCGAAGCGACGCGATCTGGACGGTTCAAATGGCGCCAATGGATCGAACGGTGCGCACCGGCGGAACGCCGGCCCGTCGTCACTGGACTCCACTGTCGTTCGTTCACAGGCTGATCACATCTCCGCGTTCGCGGCGAGCATTGCCACCACGGCAGGCCAGGTTGCGGCCAACGCAGAGGTCCAGGGTCGTACCGTCGATCAGGCGGTCTCGGAGCTGAATTCGCTGAGTTCTTCGTTGGCCGAGACCGCAGCACAGGCGGAATCTGTCACCACGGCGGCCGATGGCCTTGGTTCCTCGGTCAACGAGATGGCGGCTTCCATCGATCAGATCACCGCCAATACCGCAGGCCTGGCCGCAGCGATCGCTGAGACCTCCGCTTCAGCGCAGGAGACCACCGCCTCCATTGCGGCCGTCGCGAACGCGGCGGAGGACGCTGCTCTGTCCGCCCAGGAAGTCGCCTCGTCGATCACTGAGATGGCCAGCAGTAACAAGAACGTCAGCCGTGACACCGAATCCCTCAACTCGTCTATCACCGAGACTGCGGCAGCGATTGAGGAGATGGCCCGCTCAATCGACGGCGTCGCCGGGAATGCCGCCGAAATGGCGGCGGCGGCGGAGCAAACCAGCTCGTCGATCAACGAGATGGCGGCCTCGATCGAGGAAGTCGGCGCGATGAGCGAGACACTGGCGACGGCCGTGGAACAGAACTCCGCCGCCATCGAGCAGATGGCCCGGTCCGTGACCGCCGTCGCGGCCAGCGGCCGCTCGATCAGCGACTCGGCGGCGAGTGCCGCGTCGGCCGCCAGCCAGCTGGATCGCTCGATACAGTCGGTGGTCTCGCTCGCGAGACAGGGCGAGGAGGTTACCCGGCGCGTGTCGCGCGAGGCTGAGGAGGGCGGGGCATCCATCCAACGCTCGATCCAGGGTATCGCGCGGCTTCGCGAATCGATGGTGCAGTCATCGACGGTGATGCGCGAGATGGGCAAGCGAACCAACGAGATTGGCGGCATCGTCGACACCATCAACTTGATCGCGGAGCGCACCAACCTGCTGTCACTGAACGCCTCCATCGAGGCGGCGCGGGCCGGTGACGCTGGTCGCGGGTTTGCCGTGGTGGCCGAGGAGATTCGCAACCTCGCCGATCGCTCGGCCAAAGCTACCGCGGACATTGCCAACATCATCAGGGCCCTGCAGGACGTCGCGCACGAGGCGACGTCCGCCACGACAGATGGGATGCGCGTGGCGGATGAGAGCAACACCCTGGCCGAAGGCGGAATGAATGGCCTGAAGAAGATCCTCGGCGGGCTCGGCGAGATCGCGACCGTCGTCGCGCAAGTGTCACGGGCCACTGAGGAACAGCAGACTGGCGCCCGATCGGTGACCGCCGCGATGGGGACCACCACCGAGCAGGCGCGCCTGGTCGCCGCCTCGACCAGCGAGCAGGCGACGTCAGTCTCCAGCGTGGCACAGGCGACCGCGCAAATGCGCCGAGTGGCACAAGAAGTAACGAAAGCGGTTGGCCACCAGGTGAGCGCGTCCCGAGACATTCTGAAGTCGGCGCAGACCGGCACCCGGCTCGCCGAGCAGGTGCGGAAGTCGGCGAGCGAGCAGGCCCGGTCGTCAGCGGAAATCGTGGCTGCGGTCGAGTTGATGCGGCGAGGCGCCTCTTCCACCACACGGGCCGTCTCCGAGCAGGCTGTGGCTTCAGATCAGATCGCCAAGGCCACCGCAGGGCTCACGAAGCAGATCGCTGTCGTCAGTCGCGGAACGGCCGAGCAGGAGGCGGCGGCCAAGCAGACGTCTGCGGCGGTCGCTGACATGCGGAAGCAGTTGGACCAGGCCGCGCGGGCGATGACCGAGCAGGGACGGGCGATGAAGGAGATCACGGCCGCGACCCGGCACATCACCGGTCAGATGCGATTCATCTCCACTGCCAACAAGGCGCAGGCCGGAGCCGCAGCGCGTCTGCAGGATCAGCTGAAGTCAGTGCGCGCCGCCACCGACACAAATAGCCTCGGCGTGAAGGCCACGATCGGCAGCACACAAGATCTTGTGGCTCACGCTGAATCCCTTCGCGAGACGCTGCATACGAGTGGCACGAACGGCGCCGGCCGTAGCCGCCGCAGCAACGCATCGAACCGTCGCGGATGAGTGCGTCGTCACACGCCGCGCCCCGCGTCGGCGTGTTCACCACGGACGCCGACCTCGTGGTCAAGACGTGGGATCCGACGCTTGCGCAAATGACCGGTATTCCGACTGCTCGGGCCGAGGGGCAGCCGCTCGAGACGTTGATCCCGGATGTCACCGCGCGGGTCGCCGCGGACGTCCTCCGTGAGCCGCTGACGTCAGGCTCGATCCGGGTGCTGGCGCCGGCCCTTCACCGATACCTGATTCCCTGCCGGCCGACCGAGCCCTCGACCGAGTTCGCGCACATGCGCCAGCGCGTGGCCATTGGCGCGTTACGCAACGACGAACAACGGATTGTCGGCCTGATGTTCACCGTCGAGGACGTCACGCCACGGGTCGAGCGCGAGCGGCAGTTGGCTCGGACGCTCCGGGCCGGCACCCCAGTCGATAGAGCCGCAGCGGTTCGTGAACTGGCCGCGCTCGAGGAACCCGGGGACCTCGGCCCGCTTCACGCGGCATTATCCGACGACGATTGGCAGGTCCGGCGGACGGCGGTGCGCGCGTTGTCGACCGGTCAGCCCGCCACCCTGGTCGACGCCGTCGTGACGGCGCTCCGCGACGGCCATCGCAACTTCAGCCTCTTGAGCAGTGCCCTGGAACTACTATCGGTCACTGGTATCGACGTCACCGATGCCCTGATCTCATTGATTGATCACCCTGATCCGGATTTGCGTATCCAGGCGGCCCTGGCGCTCGGAACGCAAGCCGGAGAACAGGCCGCCCACGCGCTGGTGTCGGCCCTGGACGATCCCGACATCAACGTGCGCTTCCATGCGATCGAGGCGATCGGGCAGCGCGCCTACCCCGAAGCCACGAGTCGGCTTGCGGATATTGCCACGTCGGGCGAGTTTTTCCTGGCGTTTCCGGCGATCGAGGCGCTTGTCCGAATCGGCGACCCGCTGGTTCTCCCACGGCTGTCGCCGCTGCTGACCGCGCCGCTTCTCTCAGAAGCAGCGGCACAGGCGTTTGGACAGATTGGCGACGAGGACGCGATCGTGCCGCTGGTGCACGCGTTGGCCGTGCCGCAGGTCGACGTCGCGCCGATCCTCAGCGCACTCGTGGCCATCGCGTCGCGGTACGACGCTCTTTTCCGGGCTTCGTCGGTCATCGAGGCGCTCGTCAATGGATCGATGACGCCGCAGGCGACCAGCCGCATCGTGCGTGAGTTGCCCAGCTTCTCGGGTGACTCCTTGAAAGGCGCCGTCCGCGTCCTCAGCTGGATCGCGAACGACGTGGTTCCGGCGGCGTTGGCGGCGCAGCTCGGTAGCGACGCCGCCCGTCAGGAGGTAATCGAAGCACTGGTACGCTGCGGGGGGGCAGCTGTGGCACACCTGCTGTCGGCTCTTGCGGTGGAGGACCCCGACACCAGGCGCGCCGCCGTGGTCGCTCTCGGCCGGATGGGCGATCCGCGGGCGACGCCTGCTCTCGCCGCAATTCTGCTGGACTCGGAGCAGCGCGATCTGTGGGTGGCAGTCGCTGGCGCGCTCGCCCGCCTGGGGGACAACCGGGCCTTCGAGCCCCTGCTGGAACGGCTCGGGGATCCCGACGCGGCCGTCCGTCACGCGGTGATCGGCGGACTCAATTCGATTGCCCACCCGGCGATGAGCGCTCGCATCGCCCGGATGCTCGACCACGAGAGCGCACTCGTCCGCGAATCCGCTATCCGCGTCGCTGGCTACTTCGGCTACGCGGAGTGTGCCCATGCCGTGTTCGGGCTGTGTAGGGACGCCGAGGAAGCGGTTCGAACCGCCGCCCTCGAACACCTGCCGTACTTCGACGACCCGCGGGCGCTGGAGGCGTTGCGATCCGCGCTGGCCGGAGGGAGTGGCTCGGAGCGGGCCGCCGCCGTGCGAGCGCTCGCGTGGATGCCCGGAGCGGCTGAACGCGACCTGCTCGTCCAGACCCTTTCCGACCACGACCCGTGGGTCCGCTACTTCGCGGCGATGGCTCTCGGCCGGCACGGTCACGTGTCAGCGCTGTCGGCTCTCGCGGCGCGCGCCCGCACGGATCCGGCGGTGCACGTGAGCATTGCGGCGATTGAGGCGGTAGCGGCCATCGGCACTGAACAAGCGGCGCTCCTCCTGTCCGACCTGGCTGGTGACGAGGGCCCGCGTGGCCAGGCGTCGTTGCGGGCGCTCGGCGGCCTGTCGTCGGCGGTTGGACTTGACGTCTTGCGCCGAACCCTGCGATCGCCCGACCCAACGCGTCGGTCCATCGCCGCCGAGTCGCTGGCCGCCGATGGCTCGGAGGCGGCAGTGGAGGCCTTGAGCTGGACGGCGGCGGCTGACGGCGATCCGAAGGTGACGCGCGCGGCGATGGCGGGTTTGCTGACCGTGGCCAACCGTGAGAGTGCCTTCAGTGCGCTTGCCGTGCGCGCCTTGATCGACGCGCTGGCCGAGTCGTCGCGGCGCGAGGACGCGTTTGCCGCGTTGGCGCAGCTCGAGGGGCCGGCGCTCGCCCTGGTAGGGGAGGCGATGACGGTGGCGGCGCCGCCCGTTCGTCGCACGCTCGCCGACGCGCTGGGCCGCGTATCGCATCCCTCCGCTACCGCACGCCTCCGGCTCGCGCTCGGCGACGACGACCCACAGGTGCGGCGAACGGCGATCATGACGCTGTCACGGGTCGGCGCGCCCGGGTTGACCGTGCGGCTGACCTCCATGGCCAAGACCGATCCGTCGCTGGCCGTGCAGCAGGCGGCGAGGGCGGCGCTGGACCGCGCACGCGTGGTGCCGTCACCGGGGACGGAATGAATGGCCTTCGAACCCGAGCATCTCGGCGTGCCGGCGACGGGGCTGCCCCTCCTCCGCGACCTCATTCACGAGCGAACCGGCCTGTTTTACGACAACGGTCGCTACGACACTCTGAGCGATCGGCTGGCACCCCTCGTGATTCAGCGCGGATTTCGATCCTTTCTCGACTTGTATTACCTGCTGAAGTACGACGACACCCAGGCGACGATCGAGTGGACTCGCGTGGTGAACGCACTGTCGGTGCAAGAAACCTATTTCTGGCGGGAGGTCGACCAGATGGAGGCGCTGTCACGGTTCATCCTGCCCGAACTCGTGCGCTCGGTGCCGGACCGGCCAGTACGGATCTGGAGCGTACCTTGTGCAACGGGGGAGGAGCCGCTGACGATTGCGATGATGCTCGAGGAGAACGGCTGGTTCGACCGCGCGGCGATCGAGATTCACGCCAGCGATGCCAGCAGCGCCGCCATCGAGAAGGCGCGGGCCGGTCGGTACCGGGAGCGCTCGTTCCGGGCCGTGCCGCCCGGCCTCCGGAACAAATTTTTCGTGCCTGCCGACGGCTGCTGGATTCCCGTACCGAGGCTCCGCGATCGCATCACGTCCTGGAGCGTCGTGAACCTTATGTCGCGGGAAGAAATCGCGCCCTATGCCAGAAGTCCCGTCGTGTTCTGCCGTAACGCGTTTATCTACTTTTCCCCGCACGCCGTGAGCGCGGTAGTGAACGCGCTGGCGGACGCCATGCCGACGCCATCGTTTCTGCTGACCGGCGCCTCCGAATCACTTCTGCGCGTCACCGACCGATTCATGCTCGAGGATGTCGGGCGCGCTTTCGTCTACGTTAAACGCTGAAGCCCCCTCCATGTCGACATCTCGAGTCCTGCGCGTGCTGGTGGTAGACGATTCGGCGTACGTCCGCAAAGTCGTCTCGCAAATCCTGTCGCGAAGTCCCTTTCTCGAGGTCGTCGGCACGGCCCGTGACGGGCTGGAAGCGCTCGACCGGGTGATCGAGTTGAGGCCGGATGTGGTCACGTCGGACCTGATCATGCCGAACCTCGATGGCGTCGGGTTCGTCCGCGAGCAGATGGCCCGGCAGCCGTTGCCAATCATCATCGTGAGCGTGGCCAACGAGGCGGGGGAGCAGGTGCTCAGCGCGCTCGACGCCGGTGCGGTGGACATCGTCCAGAAGCCGACCGCGCTGGCCAGCGACCGTCTCCTCGAAATCGGCGCCGACCTCATCGCCAAGGTCAGGGCCGCCGCCGAGGTCCGCTTGCGCCGCCCGGCATCGACCGCGTCCTCGCCACGCCCCCCGCTCCCCCCGGCAATGAAAGGGAACGTCGACGCCGTCGTGCTGGGCATCTCCACGGGGGGCCCTCAGGCGCTGCGCGCCGTTATCCCGAAGCTGCCTGCAGATCTGCCGGTGCCGGTCCTCATCGTCCTCCACATGCCGGTCGGCTACACTGAGCTGTACGCGCGCAGCCTGGATCAATTGGCGAGTCTTGTGGTCGTGGAGGCGTCCGCGGGGATGACGGTTCGGAGCGGCCACGTCATCATCGCGGCCGCCGGCACACATCTGACCGTGAAGCGCAGCGCCACCGGCAGCGTGCTCACTCATCTTGATGTCCGGCCGCTCGACACGCCCCATCGTCCGTCGGTCGACGTGCTCTTCCAGTCCGCAGCCGACGTGTATGCTAGTCGTCTCCTGGGAATTGTGATGACCGGGATGGGGTCAGACGGACGGGAAGGGGCGGCGTGGATCAAAGCCAAGGGCGGGCGCATCCTGACGGAAGCGGAGGAAACCTGTGTCGTCTATGGAATGCCGAGGTCGGTCGTGGAAGCGGGTCTGAGCGACCAGACCGTGGGCCTGGATGACATGGCCGCGGCCATCCTGGAGCACTTGTGAAGCGCAAGGTTCTGCTGGTCGATGATTCCGGTCTGGCCCGGCGCAGCGTTCGGGGCCTGCTCGAAGCCAACCACTTCGAGGTCGTCGAGGCCGAGGACGGCATGATCGCGATCGAAAAGTACTTTGCCGACAAGCCGGACGTGGTGTTGCTGGATCTGGTTATGAAGGGCATGTACGGGTTGGATGTCTTGGCCAAGCTTCGGGAGTTCGATCCCGGCGCACGGGTCATCGTGGTCTCGGCCGACGTCCAGAGCTCGTCGCAGGCGCTGGCCCTGGACGCAGGTGCGTGCGGATTCCTGAACAAGCCTGTGGACCACGCGGAACTGTTACGCACGATCGGACACGTCCTGCACGGCGCCGACTGATATGGACCTCACTGCCGTCCAGCAGGATGCGCTCATCGAACTCCTGAACATCGGCTTCGGTCGGGCCGCGGCGTCGCTGTCACAGCTGACTGGCCATCGGGTGCTGCTCGACGTGCCGAATGTGACCGTGCATCCGATCGACAAGGTCAGCGGCGCGCTCCAGGAAGTCATCAAGACGGAGGTCGCCAGCGTTCATCAGATTTTTTCCGGGCCGGTCGCGGGGGATGCGCTGCTGCTGCTGGATCAGTCCGGTGCGAGCATCCTCAAGGAGTTGCTGACCAACGAACCGGCCCTGCCACTGGCGATCGACGCCTCCGCCCGCGAAGTGATCACCGAGGTCGGCAACATCCTGCTCAATGCCTGCCTTGGCACGTTCGGCAACATCCTCAACATCCAAGTGTCGTTCTCCGTTCCGAAGTTGAACCTGGAGAGCGTCGGGGCGATTCTCGAGTCGCTTCGCGTGGTGAACCAGAGCGTTCGGTACGCGCTCGTCATTCACGCGGGGTTCAAGCTGCGCGACACTGAGGTACGCGGCTACCTTGTCATCGTGCTGAGTGTCGCGTCCTTGGATCGGCTGATTCGCGAGGTCGAGATCTGGGAGCGTCACCAGCAGTGACAGGGACGCCCCCCTCCGGGCTCGACCTGGCCGGGCTCGCCGCGCAGCAGTGGTTCGGGGCGCTAGCCGACCGTGGCCTGATCGTCACCGATCGGGCGTTGGTGGTTCGGGCGTGGAACCCTTGGATGGCGTCGCTGACTGGCATCCCAGCCGAGAACGCCCTCAGGCGACGGCTCGTCGACATTGTTCCGAGCATTGCCGCGCGGGGCATGGATGAGCATTACCAGCGGGCGCTTCAGGGTGAAGCGCGAATCCTCGCGCACCGCTTCCATCGGTTCCTGATCCCAGCCAGTCGATCTGCCGGGGCGAACGCCGTCGAGACCGTGCAAAGCGCCCGTGTCCTCCCTCTTGTAAACGAGGGATCAGTGGTCGGCACGATCACGATCATCGAGGACGTGGCTGAACGCGTGACCAGCGAGCGCGAGCTGCGCGCCCAGATCGCGAATGCCGAGCGGGCCCGGGTGATTGCGGAGGACGCGTCGAGGCTCAAGGACGATTTCCTGGCGACCATGTCCCACGAGATTCGAACACCGCTCAACGCGGTTCTCGGCTGGACGCAGATCCTCCGGACCCACGGCAACAGCGGTTCTTACGAGCGCGGGCTCGAGGTGATCGCTCGGAATGCCACGTCGCAGCTGCGGCTGGTCGAAGATCTGCTGGACATGGCGAGGATTGTCAGCGGCAAGCTACGCCTGGTGGTCAGTCCGGTGGACGTGCAAGCGGTTGTGCAGGCGGCGGTTGACGTCGTCCTTCCGGCCGCGTCCGCCAAGCAGGTCACGCTTCACACTCGCGCCGAGGCGGCCAGAACCGGTGTCAACGCTGACGTCGATCGCCTGCAGCAGGCGATCTGGAACGTGCTGGCCAACGCCGTCAAGTTCACCCCAGCCGGAGGTGTCGTCGAAGTGACCGTTCGCCGCGAAGGTAGCGTCGTCTGTATTGTCGTGACCGACACCGGCCAGGGCATCGGTGCGGAATTTCTGCCCTACGTGTTCGACCGTTTCCGCCAGGCCGATTCGTCGACCAGCCGTCGGCATGGCGGTCTTGGGCTGGGACTGGCCCTCACACAGCAGATCGTTCAGCTGCATGGTGGTTTCATCGACGCCCATAGCGACGGCGTCGAGCGTGGCTCACGGTTCACGATCCGGCTTCCGGTATCGGAGGGGGCCGTGGCCGCATTGTCGCCGGCAGCCGGATTTGGGGACAGCGCGCTGCACGGCATCAAAGTGCTGCTCGTCGAAGACAGCGTAGACGGACGGGAGATGCTCGAGATCGGGTTGCGCGGTTACGGGGCTACGGTGATTGCGCTCGACTCCGGCGATGCTGCGATCGAAGTCCTGTCGAGCGCCAGCTTCGTTCCCGACGTGCTGGTCTCCGATATCGCGATGCCGGGCACGGACGGCTACTCGTTCATCAAGCGGGTCAAGACGTTGCCGGAACCAATGTGCCGAACGCCAGCTATCGCGCTGACGGCGTATGCCGAGGCTGAAGATCGCATGCACGCCCTCGCTGCGGGTTATCAACTTCATCTGAGGAAGCCGATCGACCCGGTGCAGATCGTTGACTCGATCCTCATGCTCGTCAGCGCCGACCGAATGCCGTAATGATGCGGCCGGAGTGCGCCGCCCAGCCTCAAACCCGCGACCAGGGACGTGTTCGACATCGACCTGGCGCAGCTTCGTCCACTAGGCAGACGGACGAGGCGCGTTCGGTCGAGAGCATGCAGGTCTCGGACGGAGGCGGCGTGCAGCCGCGCTGGAGCCGTAACAGCCGGGAGATCTACTATCGCGGCGGCGGACACCTCGTCGCCGCGACGCTCGACGCCTCACGCGGCGACCCGGTGTTCGGCAAACCCACCACACTGTTCGCAGACGATTACGACTTCGGTGCGGGGGCGAGCATCGCGAACTACGACGTCACGCCGGACGGCCGGTTCATCATGATTCGGAGGGGCACCAATGGCGGCAAGCTGCGCGTCATCATCAACTGGACCGAAGAGCTGAAGCAGATCCTCGCGGCGGGTGGAATCCGCTGATGACGCTCGGCACGAGCGTTCGCGCGCCAGTCACGGACGCGCTGCTGCCCTCGGCCGCACAGGGGCGGTGACTCCTCCCCGGTCGCGCGGTGTCGACCTATTCCGAACTCGACTCGAACTCCGCGATCGAGCCGAGGACGCCGGCGACGAGCCTGCCGGCCTGCGTGCTGGTGTCGATCCCCTTGCCCAGGGTGACGAACGCGATGCCGCGCGAGCGCCAGTCGTCGAGCAACACGACCAGGGCCGAAGGTTTCGACTGAGACGATCGAGACGCCAGCACACGAGGGGCGGTCGGGGCGATCGTTCACACGATCAGCCAGGTTCGGCGATATCATTCTGGCCAGCGACCGCGGACGAGCAGGGCAGCGCTACGCCTTTCAGGCGAGCCGATTCTGCTGGTGCCGGCCCGCGCCTGATCTCGGGCGCTTTCTCTCTGGGGGACCCATGTGTGCCACCTCCTCATTGGACCCGGCGGATTTGCCACGGGAACACTCCCGCGGCGCCGGAATGCGTGAAGGCCTCCAGGAACACGTCCGATCCTTCGTCGCCGGCGCCGTGACGTTCGTAAGGCTGAACCGTTCGTCCCGTGTGAACGGGCGGCAAATCCGGTTCGCCGTGCCAGCCATCGCCCTCCTCATGTGCGGCGCCTGCGCCTCACTGCCGAAGACGCGAACCGTCACCCCCTCATCGGCCCTCACCGATACCGCCGACTCGACCTCGCTCGGGCACGTCGTGGCGCAGCGAATGATCGAGCTGAACGCACCGTCCGGCATCAACCTGATTCCCCGCGGTCCCGATGCGTTCCTGGCCCGTCTCACCCTCGTCGATCTGGCTGAGCGCAGCCTCGACCTGCAGTACGACATCTGGCACGACGACACGGTCGGCAAGCTGCTGATCGGAGCCGTCCTGCGCGCCGCCGATCGTGGCGTCCGGGTGCGCCTCCTCATCGACGACGTGGGCGCCTCGCCGGACGATCAGACGCTGCTGCTGCTCGACGCGCACCCTAACATCGAGGTGCGACTGTTCAATCCGATTGCCTCGCGGTCCGCCAGGGCGCTCTGGATGATCACGGACTTCTCGCGCGTCAACCAACGCATGCACAACAAGTCGATCACCGCCGACAACCAGCTGACGATCGTCGGCGGCCGGAACATCGGCGACGAGTACTTCGAGGCCGGCACGGCGATGAACTACGCCGACCTCGACGCGCTCGCGATCGGCGCCGCGGTGACAGCGGTGTCAGCCAGATTCGATCGCTATTGGAACAGCCCGGTCGTCTACGGGATCAGCGAGTTGCGCCACGACACGCCGGCGCCCGGCGAGCTCGAACGCGCGGCGGCCGGACTGCGGGCGTTCGAAGAGCAGCAGCGACAGGCCAGTTACGCGCAGGCGATGCACGACAGCCGGCTTTCGCAGGAGATTCGCGACGGCCGCGTCTCCTTCAGCCCCGCCCGCATCGAGGTCACGGCGGACGATCCCGGCAAGGTGGAGGGCGCCGGGAAGGATCCCTCCCACAACCTGATGCCGCAGCTCAGGCCGCAGTTCGACAGCGCGCGCGACTCGGTGGTCCTCGTGTCGCCGTACTTCGTGCCCCGCAAGGGGGGCGTCGAGTTCCTGCGGTCGCTGCGTGCGCGAGGGATCAAGGTGAGGGTGCTCACCAACGGCCTGGCCTCGACCGACGTGGTGCCGGTGTTCGGCAAGTACAAGAAGTACCGCCGTGAGCTGCTCGAAGCGGGCGTCGAGCTCTACGAGATCGATCCCCTGCACGACGTCGACGGACCGGCCGGCCCGCTGCCGACGCCCGAGGCCGCGAAGGCGGCCGACACCAAAGCGCCGAGCGCCGCGCTGCACGGCAAGGTCTTGTCCTTCGACTGCCTCCGGTTCTTCGTGGGGTCGATGAACCTCGATCCGCGCTCAGCGTTCACGAACACCGAGATAGGGTTCCTCGTCGATGCGCCCGACGTCGCCGGAGCCTTGTGCCAAGGCCTCGACGGGACGATTGCACGGGCTGCCTTCCGCCTCGAGCTGACGACGGATGCCAGCGGGTCGAGGCACCTGGAATGGGTCGATAGTGAGGCGGGAGGCGAGCGGCGCTTTACGAGTGAGCCGCGCGCGGGCCGCTGGCTACGCTTCAAGGCGTGGATGTACGGGATCCTGCCGATCGAATCGCTGATGTGAGCCGAGGTGCCGCGGCGGCAACCTGCACGTTGGTACCATCGAGTGCCTCTCTCCGCATTGTCGCCTCCCACCAGGCGCGGTGTCTCCCCAAAATGCTCGGCTCGCAGGCCTGGACATCGTCCGGAGGTCGAGCGATGTGGCTGACCCCAGCCAACCGTGAACATCACGCGAGGGCCGGGTCGGCGCGCTCGTTGATCCGCGGCGCACGGCGTAGCACAGCGTAGAATGACGCGGCGATGAGCATGAACCCAGCTCAGCCGGGTGACGATCCCCGCCGCCACGTCACTACGTTGCTCGTGAAATGGTCCGGCGGTGACGAGGCCGCGATGCAGGAACTGGTGCCGCTCGTGTACGACGAGCTGCGGCGCGTCGCCAGACGGCAAATGTCACGCGAGCGGGAAGACCATGTCCTTCAGGCGACCGCACTGGTCAACGAGGCGTTTCTCCGGCTGGTAGACGTGCACGAAATTCAGTGGCGCGACCGCACGCACTTTTTCGCCATGTCGGCGCGATTGATGCGAAGGGTTCTGGTCGACCACGCGCGTGCGCGTGCGCTTCGGAAGCGCGGCGGGGGAGCGCCGCACGTCACATTCGACGAAAATTTGGCCACGCCTCCGCTTACGCCGGGCGATCTCGTGGCGCTCGACGATGCGTTGAAGGCGCTGGCGGCGGTTCACGAACGGAAGGCGCGGGTCGTCGAACTGCGGCACTTCGGCGGGCTGTCGGTCGAGGAGACGGCAGACGTGCTCGAGGTG
The DNA here is from genome assembly GCA_963816725.1 of uncultured Acidobacteriota bacterium. Classification (GTDB taxonomy): domain Bacteria; phylum Acidobacteriota; class Vicinamibacteria; order Vicinamibacterales; family 2-12-FULL-66-21; genus CAVSUB01. The sequence goes on from CAWFMC010000010.1 coordinate 336,236, forward strand.
TCGGTGGAGACGGTCATGCGGGATTGGAAGTTTGCCAAGACCTGGCTCTTGCGCGAGCTGTCGCATGCATCGAAGCGGCAGCAGTAAGGGACAGTGACCACGGTGGGACATGGCATCTGCTGATCGGGGCGCTCGCGTTTCGGACCTGTACCACGCGGCGTTATCACGCGCGCCGGAGGCTCGCCAGGCCTTCTTGAATGAGGCGTGCGCCGGCGACGATCCGCTGCGCATCGAAGTCGAATCGCTGTTGCGATACGAGTCCGACTCCCCGGAGTTCCTGGAGTCGCCCGCAGCAGCGAACATCGGGCCCGACTTCACCGGGATCACACAGATCGTGGGACGCGACTTCGGCCCGTATCGCGTTCTGGCGCCCCTCGGCAAAGGTGGCATGGGGGAAGTGTACCGGGCGCGTGACACCAAGCTGGGCCGCGAGGTCGCGCTCAAGTTCCTTCCGGCCCACTTCAGCGCTGACGCGGAACGTCGCGCCCGTTTTGCGCGTGAGGCGCGGCTCCTCGCCACGCTGAATCATCCCAACATCGGCGCCATTTACGGACTGGAGGAAGCGGACGGTCTGACCGCGTTGGTACTCGAACTGGTCGAAGGGCCGACGCTTGCGGATCGATTGCAGCATGGGGCAATGAGGGTCCACGAGGCGCTGGCCGTGGCACGCCAGATCGCCGAAGCCCTCGAGGCTGCACACGAAAAGGGAATTGTCCATCGTGATCTGAAGCCGGCCAACGTCGTCCTGCAGAAGGCAGGCGTGTCCGGGCCGTCGGGCAGCGACATCCGGGCGAAAGTGCTCGATTTCGGGTTGGCAAAACCGATCGTGCTTCTCGGTCCCGAGCCGCCAACTGTCCATGACGCCCGATCGCTCGGTTGGACTGCCGAGGGGCGGATTGTCGGAACGCCGCCCTATATGAGTCCTGAACAGGCGCGTGGCGAGCATGTGGACAAGCGCACCGATATCTGGGCGTTCGGGTGTGTCCTGTTCGAGATGCTGTCCGGGCGACGGCCGTTTGAAGGCGGCACGTCCACGGATACCTTCGCCCGCATTCTCGAGCACGAGCCGGACTGGTCTGTGCTGCCGGCGACGACCTCGGATGCCACTCGCAAGCTGCTCAAACGATGCCTCGAGAAGGATCTCTCGCGCCGACTGCGCGACATCGGAGACGCCCGATTGGAACTGGAGGACGCCCAGTCTCAGGGCTCGGCGAAGTCGTCTTCCTCGGCCGCCGAGCAAGGCTGGTGGCCGGTCCGCGGCAGGCGGCGCAATCTCGGCATGGTCGCCGCCGCGTTCATCGGGGGAGCTGCGGTTGCGGGTGTGGGGCTTTTTCAGACGCTGCGGCCGACGCTGCGAAACCCGCTGGAAAACGCCGTCTTCAGCCGCGTCACGAACTTCGAAGGAACCGAGCGCAGCGCGGCGATTTCTCGGGACGGCAGGTTCGTGGCGTTCCGGTGGGATCGCGAGGGGCCGCTCGATGTCTACCTGACACAAATCGGCACCGGCACTTTTCGCAACCTGACGAATGGGATGGACGACGAGTTCGCCACCGAACACCCGAGCTGCGGTTTTTCCGGCGAGGGATCCGAGATCTGGCTGGGCGGCGGTGTGGGCCGGCGACTGCGGATTCTGCCATTGATGGGCGGCATCCCACGTCCGTTCCTGCCCGACAATGCCGTGACCGTCGCGTGGTCTCCAGATAGCACTCACGTCGTCTATCACCTGCAGGACGACGGCGATTCCATGTTCGTGGCTGACCGCACGGGCGAGAACGCGCGTCTGATCTTTCGGCGAAAGGCGAACGAGCACAATCATTTTCCGATTTGGTCGACCGACGGCCGCTGGATTTACTTCACCAGTGGCACGCCGGAAACCAAGGAGATGGACATCTGGCGAGTTCCCGCCGAAGGTGGCGCGGCCGAACGGTTGACCACGCGCAACAGCGATGTTGCCTATCCAACCCCCATCGATGCCAATACGCTCCTCTATGTCGCGCGCAACGAGGATGGCTCGGGTCCATGGCTATGGGCGCTGGACGTTCAACGCAAGCTCACGCGGCGCGTGAGCTTTGGAGTTGAAAAATACCTGTCGGTGTCGGCGACGCCGGACGGCAACCGCCTGGTGGCGACAGTCGCCAATCCAAGCGCCAGCGTGTGGAGCGTCCCGATACTGGAGGGTCGCGCCGCCGGCGAAGAGGATGTCAAGCCGTTCGCGCTGCCGACCGCGCAGTCGAGCGCACCGCGGTTCGGGGCAGCGTCGCTCTTCTATCTGTCTTCGCTCGGCGCCGGAGAAGGCGTGTGGCGATTCGACAACGGGCAGGCCGTGGAAATCTGGAAGGGCGCGGACGGCGCCGTGCTTGCGCCCCCGGACGTTTCGCCGGATGGCCAACGGGTTGCCGTCGTGCTTCGCCGCAACGGCCGGCTCAAGCTGCACGTGCTGTCGGCCGACAGCGGTGAGCTGCGGCCGCTCGCGGAGTCGCTGGACGTCCGCGGCGCCGCATCGTGGTCTCCGAAAGGCGACTCTGTCGTGGTCCGTGCCAACGAGAACGGGAGCCCGGGACTGTTCTTGGTGCCCGTCGACGGCGGCAAGCCGATTCGCTTGACGACCGGCGGCGCGCTCAATCCCGTATGGTCCCCCAAAGGAGATCTCATCGCGTTCGCCGGCCCGAACGTATCCGCGTTCACGCCGCTGCTCGCAGTCCGGCCCGACGGGACTCCCGTCCGACTGCCGCCGATCCAGCTTCGCCGCGATGGCGAGCGCATTCGCTTCGCCCGCGATGGCAGCCTGATTTACATGCAAGGCGAGCTGCGAGCGCAGAACTTCTGGCGTCTCGACCTCGCCACCATGAGCACGCGTCAGCTTACGCATCTCACCCACCGCGACACGATGCGCACCTTCGACGTGACCCCCGACGGCAAGCAGATCGTCTTCGACCGCCTCCGCGACAACTCGGATATCGTGATGATCGAACGCCAGATACCTGGCTCACACTGACGCCGACGTTCCGTGATCGTGCGCTGCCCGCGGCTCCGACGCCACGGAGGCCGCCCCGTGGTCACGGATCGGAGCCAGGAGCCGCCTTCCCGCATTCGGCAGGCACTGACGCTCGTAGCGTCCGCGGTTTCGCGCCAGACGACGGTTTCCACTCCAGCCCGGCGGTAACTCGATCTGGGGGTGAAAGGATTCTTCTGCGGCATTTCCGGTGATTCAGCTCAATATCCTCGACCCCGTGAACCGTCAACATGCCGGACACGCCGACCTTGACGTCGCCGCGGCCAGCTCCGAACGTCTGAAAAGCAAGTCACCGCTCACGAACACGCGGAGTGATTATTGGCATGGGCATTGCTCCCGGCGAGTCGGGCGTTCGCACATTTGGCCGCTATTTCGTTCTCCGCTCGTGTCTCCGGCCGGCTCCTGGCGCTCGGTTGCGTTCTGCTGCTCGCCCTTCCCGTTGAGAGCTTCGGTCAGGCGTCGACTGGCGCGCTCAGTGCGCCCGAAGAGAACGGCAGTGACCTGACGCCGACCCCACCGACGTGGCGCGGGGCGATCACCGACTCGCTGCGGCTCCTCGTCATCGAGCACGCGACGCGCGTGTTCTTCCAGCCGAAAACGCGGCGCGAACTGGGCGGCAATTTCTTCTCCGACTACAGACGATCGCTCAAGACGCCTCAGACGTGGGGCGATGGCGACAGCTGGGGCGTCAACTACATCGGTCATCCCATTCATGGCGCCGCATCTGGTTTCGTCTGGCTGGATCACGAAGATGGGAGTCATGATCCCAAGCTGGGATTTTCGCGGGCGTACTGGGCGAGTCGAGGGCGGGCGACGGCGTGGGCTGCGGCGTACAGCTTGCAGTTCGAGTTCGGACCGCTCAGTGAAGCATCCATCGGCAATGTCGGCATGAGGCCGAACACCACGGGCTGGGTCGACCATCTCGTGACGCCCGCCGGCGCCCTTGGTTTCATGGTCGCCGAGGATGCAGTCGATCGCTACCTGATCACCCGAATCGAATCGTGGACGCGCAACCGCGTCGTCCGGGCAGCCTCGCGCATCGCCTTGAATCCCAGCCGAGCGCTGTCCAACGCCGCGCAAGGACGGACGCCGTGGTCACGTGCCGTGCGCCCCCTGCGGTAGAGAGACGTCCCGTCATCATTGCAGTTGGGCAATTCTGTTCGCGGATCTTCCCAGTCGAGCGCGCGCTCGACGTCCCCAACTGCTCCCTGGACGCGACGGTGTCGGGTGGCGTCCTTCAGGAACCACTCCACCCTGCATGCCATGGACCTTCTC
>CAWFMC010000011.1:0-9043 GCA_963816725.1 uncultured Acidobacteriota bacterium
CGGGACGGTTCGCCCTGTTGGTGCTGTCTTTCACACCAGCCGACACGCAGGTCCGCCGTATCTGCTCCTCCAGTCGCTCGACCGCAGCGGCGCGGTCGGTGCAGACCCGATTGGCTGTGCCTTCGTCGTCATGGGTAGGTCATCGATTGGCTCGGACATGCCACCGACCGTTGTTGGAGGCACTCGACGCGTCCTGATTTCATTTCAACTACGGTCGTGACGTACGTCCTCGTACTTGTTCGTGCGGGTCGACGTTCGTCGACGTAAACGCTCAACGCCGTTGTGTCAGAACTGTGTCACACGCCCACCGGAACCCTGGGTCAACACCGTGACTTACGGGGAGACGGCGACGCGTATCGATGTTTCGGGAAGTCGTTGATTGGAACTGCGTTGGTAGGCTTTGGTGTACGCCAGCACGCGCGGACGCCATGGTTGAACCACTCCCGCCGACCTCGAGCACCGCGTGCAACGAAGCGCACGATCGCCGTGGCAGGACGAGCGCCGGCGCGACACAGTCCTCCAATGCCACATCTCGAACGGTCCCGATTGCCCCCTGCCCGACCCAGGACGACCCCTATGCACGCACGCCCAGCGACTCGGCTGATTGCGTCGCGCTCTTCCACCGCCGGCAGAGCCGGGCGAGGAAATCGTCGCCCGCCGCTCGACGCCTCGTCGAGTCGCTCGTCCGCGCGGTTGCCGTAGTATCCGACAGCGCTGCCCGAGACGAGGACGTGCCGTGTCCCACCAACACCTGCATGTCACACCCTTCCTAAATCCGTCGGCTGTCGTACGCCCAGTGCAGCAGCGCCTGCCGCTGCTTCGGGCGGCACTCCAGGTCGCCGCGGCTCGCAGTTCTTCCGACTGGCGGCCACGTGCCGCGCAATCGCCCGCCAGCGCCGAATCTGTCGCTCATCGTCGGCGCTGCGCCGGCCCATGTAGTAGCGGCAATACCACTGGAACCAGCCGCGCGGATCCTGCTTGTGGATCCAGCCCTGCGACGCCAGACCGCGAGCGACTGCGACGCGTTCACGCCGAAGCAGTTCAGGCGCGGATCGTGCCGCTCGGCGCACAGCTTGGCGTCGGCGAACCAGGCGCCGGAAATTCCGTCCGGCAGTCGGTCATGTACTTGCCGCCGAAGACGCCGAGTCGCAGCATCTGCTTCGGCGTCAGCTCCGGCTTGAAGTCCGGATCGAAGTTCCGGCCGACCGGCTCGGTGCGGCAGTACACGTAGTCTCGCTGCATCCGATCGTTGACGACCACCTTCTTCTTCATCGCGTCACACGTTCTTGCGCAGCATCAGCTGGACGGGGTGCGGCCGCAGATACACCTGTTCTGCCAGATACGGCACATCGCACCGGCGGATGTGAAGCCCGAACAGCGTAAGCGGGACCGCGAGCGGCAGACGCCGGCCGGCGTAGTCCTGGATGAGGGCCAGCAGTTCGGCCCTGCTCTTGCGGTCGAGCGTTCGCTTGAAGTAGCCGAGCATGTGCTGAAGCACATTGGCCTGCCGGCGCGGTGTGGCGATAGCACTGAGCGCCGTCATGAATTCGGACGAATAGAGATCCTGGAATTCGTGCCGTTGAGCGAGACCGCATAGCTGGGGAGCGCTTCTTCGGTGACCATGTCTCCGACCAGGACGACGAGCAGCTCGTCGGAGATCGCCATCGCACTCTTCCGAAAACCCTCGACCTGTTCGCGCCAGTTCTCGGCCTCGAGATCCGGTAAGTAGTCGGTGGGCTGCCAGGCCCGGTCCACAGGGACCAGCAAGTCGAGGTTCTCTTCAACGGCCGGCTCGATCGCCCGGATCACGTCAAGGGCATCAATCACCGCTTCGTCGGCGCGCGCCATGATTTCTAGCACTCAGGCCGCCGACTCGGCCGCGTCCGCCTCCTGCGGCGCGGTGGCGGTGTCGGACCACGGCTCGTTGAAGAGGCGGCGCCGGGCGCCGTTCTTGAGCAGCATCAACTGGAAGAGTCCGGTGTGCCGTTCGAGGAACGTCGCTTCGCACGACCCGAGATACAGATCCCACATGCGAATGAAACGTTCGTCATGGCCGAGCGCGCGAACGCGGTCGAGGTTGTGATGGAAGCGGGTGCGCCACGCCTGCAGTGTCCGGGCGTAGTGCGTGCCGAAGTTCTCGGCGTGATACATCGAGAGCGATGTCGATCGCGCGAGCGAGCGCAGAATCTCGCCGACCGACGCGAGCTCGCCGCCGGGAAAGATGTACTTCTCGATCCAGTCCGGCGTGCCGTGATACTTCGGGAACCACTGATCGTCGACGGTGATCGTCTGCAGCAGCATTGAGCCGTTTGGCACCAGCAGCCGATCCACGGCCTTGAAGTAATCGTCGTAATGGTTGAGGCCGACCGCCTCGAACATCTCGATGCTGACGATCTTGTCGAATTCCCCGGCCAACTCCCGGTAGTCGGCGCGCAGCACGTCGATGCGGGACCCGGCCTCGCCCATGCGCGAGCGCCAGTCCCTGACGTGGCGGTATTGCTCGTCGCTGATCGTCGTGGTGGTGACGCGGCAGCCATAGTGCGTCGCCGCCCACACGGCGAACCCGCCCCAGCCGCTGCCGATCTCCAGTACGCGATCGCCGGGCGACAGCGCCAGGGTCCGGCAGATGCGGTCAACCTTTCTGGCCTGCGCCTTCTCGAGCGAATCGGCGGCTGACTCGAAATAGCCGCACGAATACATGCGCAGCTCGCGATCGAGGAAGAGGCCGAAGAACTCGTTGCCAAGGTCGTAGTGCCGGTGAATGTGCCGGCGGCTGCCACCGAGGGAATTGTCGCGGAGGCGGCGGGCGATGCCGCCAGCCAGCCGGTGCAACGCACCCGCGACGCGACTCTGCCCCTCGAACACCCTGCGGCTGCGCAGCATCAACCGCACCAGCGGCACCACATCCCTCGTTGTCCAGTCGCCATCCATGAAGGACTCGCCGATGCCGATGTCGCCGCCGGTGAGCGCCCGCAGGAAGAACCGCTCGTCGTGGACCGTCAGGGTTGCATCCAGCTCGTCATCATCCCCAAACCTGTACGTGCGATCGGGGCACTCCACGGTCAGCGTTCCCCCCTTCAGGCCCGCCAGGCCCGAGAGGAACGCGGTCTTCGCCCACTGCGTCACCATGCTCATTGCTCCATCACCGAATCCGTCCGAGCGGCAGCCTCGGCCGCCCACGCCGCACGCTCGCCGACGCCATCGTGCGTGACCCGGCGCACGCGCGGCACACCCTTCCACCACAACTTGAGCGCTTGCCAGTGGATGCCGGCCACCACGTGCGCGGTCATCGCCGGATGCCGGAGGAGCGAGCGCCGAATCTCGTTCGCGTCCCAGGGCCTTCGTTCGAGCGACAGCGTGGCGTCGAAGCCCACCACGCCTGCACCGATCGTCGCCATGTGCGCGACGAGTCGGTCTTCCGGCAACGTGAAGGCGAACGCGTAATCGACATCGACCGGCATGAACGGCGACACGTAGAGCGACTTTTTGGCGACGGAACGAAAGCCCCGCGACGCCGAATCGGGACGTAGCCAGTAGTTGTGCGTACCGCCGAATGTGTTGTTGACCTCGGCGACGACGATCTGCAACTGCTCCGCGGCGTCGAAGCAATAAAAGAACGAGACGGGGTTGAAGCCGTAGCCGAAATACCGCAAGTGCGTCAGCAGGAAGATGCGGCCGTCCGGCAAATCAAGCCCGTGTCCGGTGGCGGCGACGGCGAGGCGCTCCCTCAGCGGACGCGCGGGATCGCCGAGGTGATCGCGGTCGTGGAAGCTCGCCCAGTTGAAGCGGTTGTAGCCCGTCACCCGCGACACGCGCATCAGCTCCGGCAGGCGATCGATGTCGAGCAGCGCCATGAACAGCGGATAGGTGAAGGCGTGCGCGATCGGCGCGAACCGCCGATGGCGCAGCGTGCCGATGAACAGCCCCGAGTCGATCACCACGCGACCCCGAGCGTGCCGGCGACCCTGATGGCCGAGTTCAGTCCATCCTCGTGGAAACCGTAGGACCAGTACGCACCGCAGTAGTGCGTGCGGTTGACCCCGCTCACCTCTCGCCACTGCTTCTGCGCGCCGACGGCCGCGCGGGTGTAGAGCGGGTGGCGATAGACGAACCGCCGCAGCACGCGCCGTTCGTCGATGTGGCCATCCGGGTTGAGGGTCACGCAGGTACTGCTCCGGGGTCGCCAGTCCCTGCAGTCGGTTGAGATCGTAGGTCACCGTCGGCGCCGCGTCGGGATCGCCGGCGAGCCGGTAGTTCCACGAGGCGCGCGCCGGCGCCCGCAGCGGCAACACCGACGCGTCGGTGTGAAGCCAGGCGACGTTGGCCGTGGTGGTGAAGTTCGCGAGGACGTCACGTTCGCGATCGCTGGGATCCGCGAGCAGGGACAGCACCTGATCGCCGTGGCAGGCGAACACCACCTCGTCGAACTTCATCGCCGGGCGATCGCGGAAGGCGATCGTCACGTCGCGCTCGGTGCGCCGCACGCTGTCGATCTCCGCTCCCTGGTGAATGCCCGTCGACACCGGCGCCGTCAGCTGCGGAATGTAGGTGTGGCTTCCGCCGGCGACCACCTTCCACGTCGGCTGTGCGTTCAGCGAGAGCAACCCGTGATTGTCGAGGAAGCGGATGAGGGTGATGGCCGGAAACGATCGGATCGCGTCGAGCGACGCCGACCAGATCGCCGACGCCATCGGCAGCAAGTAGCGATGCGTGAACGCCATCGCCGAAACGCCGCGACTCGAGGAAGTCGCCCAGCGTGTGACGCTCGGCATCGGCCGCCTGGAGGAGCGCCGGCGCTTCCCGATTGAAGCGCAGAATCTCCCGCAGCAGGGACAGGTGCGACGGCCGGACCAGGTTCCAGCGCTGCGCGAAGAACCCGTTGGCGCCGCGGCTGCTGTACTCGAGCCCGCTGCGGCGGCACGACACCGCGAACGACATGTCCGAGTGGCGAGTCGCCACGCCCAGCTCCGTGAACAGCCGCACCAGGTTCGGATAGGTGCGGTCGTTGTGGACGAGGAAGCCGGTGTCGAGCGCCACGCTTCCCTCCGGCGTGGGGACGATCACGGTATTGGTGTGGCCACCCAGCCGCGTGCTCTTTCTCGAACAGCTGCACCCGATGCCGGCGGCTCAGCAGGTAGGCCGCGGCCAGTCCGGAAATGCCCGCCCCTATGACCGCGATGCTCTTCATGGCCCAAGGATCGCAGTACCGCCGCGGCGTTGTCAATCATTTGTCCATGACAAATGATTGACAACACCAATGACCCGCGATACGCTGGCGAAGTAACTCGGTGCTCGAGAAGGCGGAGAATGTCGATGGGACTGACGATCAAGATGGCAGCGATAGGCGCCGTCGCCTTCATGGTGCTGGACGGCGTGTGGCTCGGACTGCTGATGAAAACGTTTTACCGCGATCAGCTCGCGCCGATCGTCCGCCTCGCCAACGGTGGCATCGCGCCCAACTGGCCGGCCGCGCTCGTCGTCTATGCCCTGCTCGGGACCGGCATCGCGCTCTTCGTCATCCCGCGCGCGCCTACCGTGCCGCTCGCGGCCGCCTACGGCGCGCTGTTCGGACTGGTCGTCTACGGCGTCTACGACTTCACCAATTACTCGACGCTGCGGCAGTGGCCGTTGGTGCTGGCGTTTGCCGACGTCGCGTGGGGCGTCGTGGCATCAGCGGCGTGCGCGGCGGCCGTCCGGATCGTGGTCCGGTGAGCAAGGCCCCCGCGCACTACCCGATCCGCGCCGTCTCCAGACTGACGGGAATCAGCATCGATACGCTGCGCGCCTGGGAGCGGCGTCATGACGCGGTCACCCCCGTCCGCGACGAGCGCGGGCGGATGTACACGGACGCCGATGTCGCGCGCCTGCGGCTGTTGCGGCAGGCGGTCGAGCAGGGACACAGCATCGGGCGCCTCGCCGGGCTCACGGACACGGACCTGCTCGGCCTCGCCGTGCCGGCTGGCACGACCGCTGCCCCGGCAGCCGATCCGGTGCGACCGACATCGCTTGATACCGCCGCGCTCAGCGCGGCGCTGCAGAAGTACGACGCCGCCGCGATCGACCGGGAGATCGCGCGTCTGGCGGCCGTCCTCCGTCCCCTCGACTTGCTCCGCGACGTGCTGATGCCGGTGCTGGTGCAGGTCGGCGACGACTGGCATCGAGGACGCGCCGGCATCGCGCAGGAGCACCTGATGTCCTCGACGGTACGGCACATCCTCGGCTCGTTCCTCCGGCTCTACGCGCAGCCTGATGCCAAGGTCCGGTTGGTGTTTGCCACCCCCTCAGGCGACCGCCACGAGATCGGCACGCTTGGCGCGGCGATGCTCGCGGCCAGCAGCGGACTGGGCGTCGCGTATCTCGGGCCGGATCTTCCCGCACGGGAGATTGTCGAGAGCGTGACGTCCGCAGGTGCTCAGGTGTTGGTGCTCGGATTGACGACTGCGTCGGCAGGCAAGGCGAGGGAGCGCGAACTTCGCGCGATCGTTCGCGATTTGCCGAGGGACGTCGAGCTGTGGGCCGGCGGGCGCGGCGCCGAACGCCATGCCGCGATCATCATCCCGCGAGGCCTGGTCCTGCCCGACTACCACGCGTACCAACAGGAGCTCATTCGCCTCGGCGGACGCGTACGGTGATGCTTGTGAGAAGTTGCAGGAGCGGGTGCGATGCGCGTTTACGCGCGTCAGGTCTGATCGCCGCCATTGTCTTGCACCTGGTCTCCACGTCGGCGCTGGCACAGGACACGACCGGCGTGGGCGCCATCAAGCGGCGTCGTGGTCAACGCGGCCGGCGAAGCCGTCCCCGGCGTCCGGGTGTGCGCCCTGGACACCACTTCCTGCGCCACCAGCGACGCCCAGGGCTCCTTTCGGATCGGCGAATTGCGTGCGGGTTCGTACCGGATGGAAGTGATACCGCCCGAGGGGCTGCCAATCACCAGCGCGTTGGTGGACGTGCGCGCCGGTCTCGACAGCGCCGTAGAGATCTCGCTGCCCAGGGTCGAAGGCCTCGAGCAAACCGTGACGGTCACGGCCCCGGCTTTCCGGGCGCCGGAAGAGGTGAAGAACTCGGGCTTCCTGGTGGGGCCGCGCGAGATCCTCAAGAGCGCCGCTGCCCTGCAGGACGTCTCGCGCTACGTGCAGGGCCTGCCCGGCGTGGTGATTGGCTCCAACGACTTCCGCAACGACATCATCGTCCGTGGTGGCAGCCCGCTCGAGAACCTGTTCGTGGTGGACAACGTGGAGATTCCCAACATCAACGCCTTCGCCAACTTCGCGTCGGCCGGCGGCACGGTGAGCCTGCTCGACGCCGAGCTGCTGCAGGACGTGACGTTTCTCACCGGCGGCTACCCGGCGCCTTACATCAACCGCACGTCGAGCGTGATGCAGGTGACGCAGCGGGAGGGTAACCGGAAGCAGTTCGGCGGGTGGGCGACGCTGGGCTTCGCGGGGGCTGGCGCCATCCTCGAGGGGCCCATCAACGCGGGCAAGGGGTCGTGGGTGGTATCGGCGCGGCGCAGCTTCCTCGACGTCTTCACGGACGACGTGGGATTTGGCGGCGTGCCGGTGAACTACTCGTTCAACGGCAAGGCCGTGTACGACGTGTCCCCGCGGGACCGCGTCTGGCTGGTGAACATCGCGGGCATCGACGAGATTCGGTTGGGCCTCAGCGAATCCACCGACCTCGAAGACGAGATCTCCAATTTCGACATCCGCTACGACGGCTGGCGCAGCGCCACGGGCCTCAACTGGCAGCGCATCTTCGGCTCGCGCGGCGTGGGCCTCCTCGGCATCAGCCATTCGGAGGCGAAGGTCGGCCAGCAGGTCAAAGACCTGGTCGCGCAGGGCGCGCCGCCGCCGGGTCTTCCACCCGACGACATCATCGCCGCGAGTCCGGTCGTCTACTTCGAGGACTCGCGCGAGGGCGAGACGACGTTCAAGTACGACCTGACGCTGCACGTGCCGTTTTTCGAGACGATGCAGGCCGGTGGCAGTTTCAAGACATTCCGGATCAATTACACGGCGAGATCGCCGTACGGCAACGACACACCATATTCGCCGGTGCCCGGCATCGACCCGTTCTTTCTCGACACCAGCTTCCGCTCGTACCAGACCGGCGCCTACCTGCAGGCGTCAAAGCAGGTCGCGTCGCGGATGAACGTCACACTGGGCGGGCGCTTCGACCACTACGACGTCCTCTCGCAGGCTCGGTTCAGCCCGCGCGCCGGCATCAAGGTGCGGCTCGCCAGCGCCCTGTCGTGGAACTCGAGCGCCGGGTCGTACTATCAGCAGCCGGCATTCCTCTTCGTCTCGGCATTTCCCCAGAACGCGTCGCTCGTACCCTGGCGCGCCGACCACTTCGTGACGGGACTGGACTGGTCGCCCGCCGCCGACCTGCGGGTGACCGCCGAGGCGTACCGGAAGACCTACACCGACTACCCGGTGGCGAGCGGCCTGCCGTCCGTGTCGCTGGCCAACATCGGCGATACCTTCGACGTGCGAGAGATCCTGTTTCCGCTCACAAGCGCCGGCGAAGGGCGCTCCGAGGGCGTGGAGCTCTTCGTTGAGAAGCGGCTCACTTCGAAGCTTTACGGCCAGGGCAACCTGTCGTTGTCGCGCACGCGGCACGCGGGCCTGGACGGTGTGCTCAGGCCCGGCTCGTTCGACTACCCGTTCGTGTTCAACCTGGTCGGCGGCTATCGGCTGTCGCCGGTGTGGGAGTTCTCGGCCCGGCTCTCGTTTCTCTCGGGCCGGCCGTTCACGCCCTACGACCAGGCGGTGTCCACGGCGCAGCGGCGCGGCGTCTACGACCTCACGCGCGTCAACGCCGAGCGAGCACCCGACTACGCCCGTATCGACGTGCGCGTGGACCGCTCGTTCAGCGTGGGCGGGCAGCCGCTCAACCTGTTTGTTGGAGTACAGAACGTGACCAACCGCCGCAACTTCGCCAGCTACACCTGGAACCGCCGCACCAACGCCCAGCAGTTCGGCGAGCAACAAGGCATCTTCCCGATCGCTGGTTTCGACTGGCGGTTCTAGACGTCATGTCG
>CAWFMC010000012.1:0-41204 GCA_963816725.1 uncultured Acidobacteriota bacterium
GTCAATCAAATCACCGTGGTGCTCAACTGGTCCGAGGAGCTGAAGCGCACCCTCGCGGCCGGAGCCAGGTGAGGCCGTCGCGCGACCCCACCACCTCGACCGTTTACAAATGCGTCCTGAAGAGCTAAGGTGTCGCGACGGGAACTGCGTCCCGCATAAAGGAGCGACACATGAAACTCACTGCGATGGTCCTGAGCGGCCTGCTGTGCATCGGGACGGGAATCGCCGTCGCGCAGGATGCGCAAGCCGAGAAGACCATCATCGCCAACGAGCGCGCCGTCACGACGCTTTCGCGAAGGGAGATCGAGAGGCCTTCAAGGCGCTGGTGGCAGGAGACGAATGGGCGGTGGACTGGTGATCGGACGCGCACCGGTGGCCGAGATGCCCTGAAGGACTTTGGTGGACTCACGAAGGAGCTCAAGATCACCTCGTGGGACATCACCGAGAGCAAGATCGTGTGGGTTGACGCCACCACCGCGATTCACTCGTGCAAGTGGACGGCGAAAGGTACAGGACCATGGCAAGCCGCTCGTGAGCCCGGTGTGGGCCTCGACGGTCTGGACCAAGAAGAGCGGGAAGTGGATGGCCCTGTTCCACCACGAGTCCCCACTCCCGGCGGCGGACGCCAAGCACTGAGCCAGTGCCGCGAACGGAACAGCGCGTGACCGCCACGCGCCGCTGAGAAGGAGCGCGCCGAATGAGCGCGCTCCCCACCCTCTCAGACGTGCTTCGACACCACGAACGGCGCGCGGTAGACACGCGTCAGCATCTTGTTCGCTTCGTCGTCGCCGATGCACTGCATCTTGCGGCGTCCCAGTGGAGCGTGCGGCCGACGCGATAGCTGATGTTGGCCAGGTGCATCAGGTTGCAGGAGAGCGCGCCTTCCTCGATTTCGGCGTTCAGATCGCCGCGCTTGCGGCTGCGCACCGCGTCGATGAAGTTGGCCCAGTGCTCGTCCTTCTTGGTCGCCGCCGGTCCCGGTGTCTGGTCCTTGCCCAGGAACGAGTAGTACTTGTCGTAGTTGTCGATGACGAGGTAGCCCTTCGAGCCGTAGAACTGGTTGCCGATGGTGTTGCCCGGCTTGTCGCCGTTGATGCCCGCCTCGTGCGGCGACATCCAGTGGCGGACCTCGAACGTCATCATCTTCTTCTTGCCGTTGACGTCGAACTCGTAGCTGGCGCTAATCGTGTTCGGCGTCTCCTGGTCGTCGTCGAACATGAACTTGCCGCCGATGGCGCTGACCTTCGTCGGATGCGTGACGCCGAGGCCCCAGCGCGCGATGTCCACTTCGTGGATGCCCTGGTTGCCGAGGTCGCCGTTGCCCGTGTCCCAGAACCAGTGCCAGTTGTAGTGGAAGCGATTCTTCGTGAACTCGCGCTTCGGCGCCGGTCCGGTCCACAGGTCGTAGTCGACGCCGGCCGGCACGGCTGACACCGGGCGTCTTGCCGATCGTGTCGCGCCACTTGAAGCAGAGCCCGCGCGCCATGTAGACCTCGCCGAGCTCTCCGCCGGTCAGCTTCTCGACGCCTCGCGCAGCGCGGGTGACGAGCGGCTCTGGCTGCCTTGCTGCACGATGCGGTCGTACTTGCGGGCGGCGGCGACGATCTGCTGCGATTCGAAGATGTTGTGCGAGCACGGCTTCTCGACGTAGACGTCCTTGCCGGCCTGGCAGGCCCAGATGGTCTGCAGCGTGTGCCAGTGATTCGGCGAGGCGATCGAGATCGCGTCGATCGACTTGTCCTCGAGCAGCTTGCGCAGGTCGACGTAGGTCGCCGGCTTCTTGAGGCCCTTCGACTCGAGCGTCTTCAGCTTCTCGGCGATGTGCGCTTCGTCGACGTCGCAGAGCGCCACGATCTCGACGTTCGGCAGGCTCGGCCACGCCGCCACATGGCTGCCGCCCCGGCCGCCGCAGCCCACGACGCCGATCCGGACCGTGTCGTTCGGACTGGCGAGCCCGCGAACGGCCGCACCGCCCGCCATGACCGCCGTGCTCATCAGGAAATGTCGTCGGTTCATCGCTGCTCCTGCCAGAACTGGCGGCCATCATTGTGCGAAACGCCGCGCACGGCGATTCTGCCATACGCCGCGAGCCGGCGCGAGTCGTCACACCGGACGTGGCCTAGCGCTTGCTCAGCTCGCCGTTGCGTGCGGACCTGGCTCGAGGTGTTGGATGCGCTATACGAGGGCTCGTGGAATCCCGGGCTCCAGCGCTTCCGCTCGCCGTTCGCATTTCGCGGGGAGGGCCGGGCGGACCGCGGCCTGGCCAGCAGGCTGCTCCGCCTCGCCGACGGCCACGCCGATGCGCGCCGCCTCGAGCAGGCGCTGCTGCGCAACTTCCGCAAGTACGCGCCACCGCGCGGCCGCTCCCGGGGACTCGATCTGGACCTGGATGGCCCTGGGTCAGCATCGAGGGCTGCCGACGCGGCTGCTCGACTGGAGTTACTCGCCGCTGGTCGCGCTGCACTTCGCCACTGAGCATCCCGCCGATCTCGACACCGATGGTGTCGTCTGGTGTGTGAACTTCATCGAGGCCAACGCCCGCCTGCCGCCGCGCCTGAAGCGCATGCTCGAACGGGAGGCCTCCGACACGTTCACCGCCGACATGTTGAGCAGGTTTGGCACCGTGTCTGCCTTCGATACGCTGACCCGCGAGCCATTCGTGGTGTTCGTGGAGCCGCCGGCGATCGACGATCGCATCCTGCATCAGCTGGCGCTGTTCTCGCTCATCTCCAGCCCCGCCGCGGCGCTGGACGACTGGCTCCGCGACCGGCCGGAGTTGTATCGCCGCGTCGTGGTCCCGGCCCGCCTCAAACGTGAAATCCGCGACAAGCTCGATCAGGCCAACATCAACGAACGCGTTCTGTTTCCTGGTCTCGACGGCCTCAGCCGATGGCTGACCCGCTACTACACACCTGCCACGAACCCCGAGCTCGAAGCGCAGGTCGAAGACACCGCGCGGCCCCGCCGTAGCGCCCGGCCAGCCCGCCGCCGCGCCTAATCGATTCCCGTCATGCTGCATCGGCAGGGGCCTTTGCTCTTTGCGGGATTCGCCTGGCGATGCGGGCATATGTCGATCGCGCCAGGTTCGGCCACGCTGTCGCCAGTCCGGCTCCTGCGCGTATGTCGCGGTTGCGCCGGGCTGCGACCGGCCGCCGGATGAACACTCACGGGATCCGGTCACGATCATCCGCTCGATTCGCACCTGGACTCTTCAGATCCGGTTAGCGGGTATTGAGCGCGAGCGCGAAGGCCCTGATTAGTTTGGCTGGCTTCTCCCGGCCGAGCACCGCCGCAGCTCGTGCGGCGCCGCGCCAGTTGCGCGCCCGGACGCGGTCGGTCGTGTTCTCGACCAGGCAGTCGGTGAAGATGTCCACCAGCCGCGACAGCCCCGTCCGGAACGCTTCCCGCCCCGCTTCCGAATACTGGACGACCGGCCACTGCCGGTCGTAGACCGCGCGGATGCTCCGCAGCATTCGTTCACCATCGCGCGACGAGCTGGCACTGTATCGCCGATAGCGTGTGACCGCAGGTGACTGGTAGCACCAGGCCTCGTATCGCCGCGCCACCCGAAGATAGAAGTCGAGATCGTCGGCCCCCCACGGATCCTGGAACCCGGTGACCGTCAGGACGGCGTCGCGGCGGAACATCGCCGAAGACGGCGGGATGATGTACCACTCGAAGCGCAGCAGTGAGTGGTAGATGTCGCCGCCCGGCGGGGGCAGCTGGACCTGCCACGGCACCGGCGCACCGTCGTAGGTCATTTCTTCACGGGGCCCGACCACGAAGCCACACTCCGGGTGGGCGTCGAGCTGAGCCAGTCCGGTCTCGATCGCGGGCGGCAGGAGGTGGTCGTCGGCGTCGAGGAAGATGAAATGCGAGCCCCAGCTCGCGGCAATGCCGGTGTTCCGGGCCGCGGCGGAGCCGGCGTTTTCCTGACGGATGAGCCTCGTCTGCGGGTGCGCCCCGACTACTCGTTCCAGGTCGCGCGGCGAGCCGTCGTCAATGACGAGAACTTCGTACGACCGCCGCGTCTGGGCGTCGACACTGGCGAGCGTCTCGTCGAGGAGACGCTCATCCTCCGCGGTGCGGGCAAGACACGGAACAATGATGGATACCAGCGGCTCGGACTCGGACATCAGGCTCCCTCCACCTGTGCGCCGCGTTTGCGCGGTCGATTCCACGAGGACCTCAGGGGTGTGGATCGGCCTTGCAAAATGTGTAGCACCCTCCGCGGCGGCGTTGAATAGCCGGGTCCAGCAGACAGCTCAAGCAACTGGGACGAACGGCTGAGGGGTTCGCGAGGTAGGATCGGCCCCACTTCACCGGTCACCTGAGGAGGCCTGCAATGCCCGTCCTCGATCAGTTCGCCCGGGACGTCCGCTTCGGAATCCGCAGCCTGGTCAAGACACCGGGCTTCACGGCCCTCGCGATCCTGTCGCTCGCGCTCGGCATCATGACGACGACGGCGATCTACAGCGTGCTGCACGCGGTCGTCCTCGATCCGTTTCCCTATCGCGACGTCGGCGGCCTGAACAGCGTCCTGGTGACCAGCGCGGCCCAGCGCGGCGGGCGCAATAACTACTCGATCGATCAGTTTCTCGAGTTGGCCGACCGGTCCACCATCTTCGACGGGGTGATCGCGTCGACGGTCAGCGATGTCCTGTGGAGCGACGGCGGGGAACCGCGGCGCCTGCGCGGGAATCACGGCACGTTCAATACATTCGATGTCATGGGCGTCCCGCCGCTGATCGGGCGGACACCCGGACCCGCGGATGCGCAGCCCGGAGCCACGCCGGTGGTGGTGCTCGGCTACCGGTTCTGGCACCGGCAGTTCGGCGGGGATCCGAATGTGCTGGGCCGGCAGCTGCAGCTGAACGACGTGACGCGGACGGTCATCGGCGTCATGCCGAAGCGCTTCATGTGGCGCGGCGCGGACGTCTACTTACCGACCCGGTTCGAGCGCGGACGCACCGTCGAGGACGTGCGTTCGGTCCACCTCCTCGGGCGAGTGAAAGCCGGCGTGACCGGCGCGCAGGTGGAAAGCGATCTCGGGCGCATCATCGCCGACCTCAAGGCACGCGAGCCGGCGCAGTTCCCCGATCAGTGGCGGGTCCGTTTGGTGCCCTTCACCGAGACGTTCCCCAGCGGCATCCGCGGCGACGTGTGGGTGCTGTTCTCGGCCGTGTCGCTGCTCCTGGTGATCGCCTGTGCCAATGTCTCGAACCTCCTGCTGTCGCGGGCTGCAGACCGTCAGCGCGAGATGACCGTGCGCATCGCGCTCGGCGCCAGTCGCGCCCGCCTGGTCCGGCAGCTGCTGACCGAAAGCCTCCTCCTGGCGCTCGCGGCCGGAGTCGCCGGCACCCTGCTGGCCTACCTCGGTCTGCCCGGACTGCTCGCGCTCGTGCCGCCGGACACCATCCCGGACGAGGCGGAGATCGCGATCAACGCGCCGGTTTTGCTCTTCTCCCTCGGTATCTCGGCGCTTGCCAGCGTGCTCTGCGGACTCGCTCCAGCTCTCTTCGGCCGGAGCGGGGACGTGGCGACGGCGTTGCGCGGGGCCAGCCGCAGCGTCGCCGGCACCTCGACACAGGCCCGCCTCCGCAAGGCGCTCGTGGTCATCGAAGTCGGCCTGTCGCTCGTCCTGCTGGTCGGCTGCAGTCTGCTGGCGCGCTCGTACTTGCGGATGCAGGCGGTCACACTTCCCGTTCCGCCCAATCAGATCCTGACCATGCGGGTGCCGCTGCCGTCGCGTCGCTATCCGGATGGCCCAAAGCGGGCGGCGTTCTTCAGCGAGGTGCTCGATCGCGTGGCCGCGCTCCCGGGCGTTTCGGCCGCGGGCGTGAACACCGGGTTGCACCCGCTGGGAAACCAATGGACGACGGTCGAGGTCGCCGGCGCGCCGGTCGTGTCCGAACCCGTCGTCGTGCACCAGATCAACGCCGGCTACCAGTCCGTCATCGCCCTGACCTCCACGTCCGGGCGACTGCTCGCCGGGGCGGACGTGCGGACCGCAGCGCACGTCGCGATCATCAACGACCGGTTCGTCAAGACCCACCTCGCCGGACGTCCGCCGCTCGGCCAGGTCGTGCACATCCCCCGTATCCGGCAGCCACCGTTCAACCTGGCTGACGACAGCTTCCAGATCGTGGGGGTCGTGCGGGACGTGCCCAACAACGGCCTGTCGCAGCCGGTCATGCCTGAAATGTACCTGCCGTTCACCACCACGGGACTGGCCAATCGCCTGGTCATCAGGACCGCGTCCGACGCGTCCGTGGTCACCCGGTCGGTCATCGATCAGGTGCACGCGGTCGATCCGAATCAACCCGTCGACGAGGCGAAGCGCCTCGACGTGGTGCTGGCGGAGGACGAGTACGCGACCC
This sequence comes from uncultured Acidobacteriota bacterium, assembly GCA_963816725.1. GTDB lineage: Bacteria > Acidobacteriota > Vicinamibacteria > Vicinamibacterales > 2-12-FULL-66-21 > CAVSUB01. The sequence goes on from CAWFMC010000012.1 coordinate 6,381, forward strand.
CACGCTTCAGCCTCGTGCTGTTCCTCGTGTTCGGCGTGATGGGCCTCGTGCTCGCGGTGGTTGGCGTCTATGGCGTGATGGCCACCGCGGTGGCACAGCAGCGTCACGAGATCGGCGTGCGGCTGGCGCTGGGAGCGGAACGCGGCCGGATCGTGCGCATGATCGTTGGCCGCGGCGCCCGGCTGTTGCTCGCGGGCGTCGCCGTCGGCCTGGTCGCGAGCGTCGTCGCCGCGCGCTTCATCGCCGGCCAGATCTGGAATGTGGCCGCGTTCGATCCGCTGGCCTTCGCGATCGTCGCGCTGATCCTGTTCGCCGCGGGGCTTCAGGCGTGCCTCTGGCCGGCGCGCCGCGCCGGCGCCATCGATCCGATCATCGCGCTGCGCGTCGATTAGTTTCGCGACCATCCATTGCGCCGACACGACTCGTGTGATGTACTCGCCGGTTTCACACGCACGTCGGACGGCTGCTGATGAGCTCAGCCCGTCATCAGGACGAGAGGGGAATCGATGGGCATACGTGTTTCCAGGGGAGACATGTCTCCCCGCTGGCGGCTTACCGCAGCGCTACTGACGGTCGCGCTCTGTCTGCTACCGCGGCTCGCGCACGCGCAGGGCGACTTCGGTGTGATCGACGGCACGGTTGTAGACGAGCAGGGCAGCGCGCTGCCTGGCGTGACCATCACGCTGCAGAACGAGGCCAGCGGCGTCAGCCGCTCAGTGGTCACGGAAGCTGACGGCCGCTACCGCGTGCCCGCGATTCCACCCGGACGCTACCTGCTGAAAGCCGAGCTCACCGGGTTTGCCGTGCAGCAGGTGAAGGACATCGAGATCACCATCGGCCTCGGGCTCAAGCAGGACTTCGCGATGAAGGTCCAGTCCGTCCAGGAGACCGTCACGGTCGTCGGCGCCCAGCCGATCGTCGACGTCACGCGTTCCGAGGTCGCCGGCGTCGTCACCCAGCAGCAGATCGAGACCCTGCCGATCAACTCACGGCAGTACCTGGCGCTGGCGCTGCTGATGCCGGGAACGAGTCAGGACGCCACGCGATCGTTCTTCGCCACCGTCAACGTCGGCGGGTCGATGACCTTCAACAGCACCGGCAACGTCGTGGACGGCGTGATCAACAATTTCGCCGAGGACGGCGAGCCGCGCCAGGACTTCGCCGAGGACGCGGTCCAGGAGTTCAAGGTCAGCAACGTTCAGTACAAGGCGGAGTTCGGGCTGGCGACCGGCGGCGTGGTCCAGGTCGTGACCAAGTCGGGCAGCAACGATCTGCACGGCAATGCGTTCGAGTACTTCCGCGACAAGAGCCTGAACGCCAAGGGCGTCTTCGAGACCGTCAAGCCCGATTACCGCCGGCATCAGTTCGGCGGCAGCCTGGGCGGCCCGATCGTCCTCAATCGCATGCACTTCTTCGGCGCTTATGAGCGCACCCAGGTGGACGAGTTCTACACCGTCCGGACCGGGCAGCCGCAGTTCTACTCGGCGGTCGAAGGCACGTTCCTTCGACCGTCCTACCGCAATCTGTACTTCGGCCGCGTGGACGGCCAGATCAACAACGCGCAGTCGTTCTTCGTTCGCTATGCGCAGGAGGACGAGAAGTCGACCTGCTCGGGGTGCGGCGGCACGGTCTCGACGTCCGCCGGCTTCGACCAGCTGACGCCGCGGAAGGCCATCGTCGCCGGCCACACCTGGACGCGCGGCAACCGCGCGCTCAACGAGTTCCGGTTCCAGTACGCGCCGGCGGCGTACTACATCTCGCCGTCGGGAACCCGAGATCTGGACGACGCTGGGCGATTTTTCATCCGCGCGCATCAATCGCCTGACGCGCAGCTACAACTTCCCGTCGCTGACCTACGGCAGCAGCAACGACCAGCTCGGGCCCGAGTCGCGGCTCGAGTTCAAGGATACCTACGCGCTGACGTACGCGCGGCACGACCTCAAGTTCGGCGCCGACATCAGCCGGAACGCCTATCAGTACGAGAACACCGGGAACCCGCTAGGCACCTACACCTTCACGCAGGACCAGTACTTCAATCCGAACGACCCGGCGTCTATTGCGAACCTGCAAGGGGCGTCGACTTTCACGGCGAGCCTGCCCCCGACAACGACGCCGCACCCGACGAAGTACTACGTCGGCTTCGTCGAGGACGACTGGCGGCTGCGCTCGAACCTGACCGTCAATCTTGGGCTTCGCTACGAGCGGCTCTACGGCGCGATGAACGAGGACCTCGATACCTCGATCTTCCCGATCGCCATCCCGTACATCGACGTCTCACAGCGCGGCGACACCAACAACTTCGGCCCGCGCACCGGCTTCGCCTGGGACGTGGCGGGCAACGGCAATACCGTCGTCCGCGGCGGGTACGGGCTGTACTACGGGCATGTGCGGACGCTCGGCAATCTGACCGAACTGCGGAATTACCAGCAGTATTCGATCACCATCAACAACCCGCCGTATCCGGATCCCTACAACGGGCGCGACCCGGCCAGCTTCATCGTGTCCGCGCCGACCAACATCACCGTCGTGGCCAATGATTACGTGCAGCCGTACTCGAACCAGTTCAACCTCGGGTTCTCGCGCCGGCTGAGCGCCGATTTCGCGCTCCACGTCGACGGCATCGTGACCAACCTGGATCACGATCGGAAGACGCTGGACATCAATCCACGCGATCCCGCGACGCTGGTACGGCCGAATCCGACGTTCGGGCGGGTCGACCAGAATCAGTCGACGGGCTGGGTGGACTATCGGGCGGTCTACACCAAGCTGGAGAAGCGCTTCAGCCACCGCACGCAGGCGCTGGTGACGTATACGTTCACGCGCAGCCGCGACAACAACCCCGGCTCCCGCTACCTCGATCCGTTCATCCTGTCCGAGGACGTGGGCACGTCGAACGGCGAGCGGCGGCACACCGTGGTGGCGAGCGGGTCGGCGCTGCTGCCGTGGAAGGTGACGCTTGGCGCCGTATGGACGTATCGGAGCGACCTCCCCTGGACGCCGACTGCCGGCCGCGATCTGAACGGCGACGGCTTCAACACCGACCTGGTGCCCGGCGTGCCGCGCAGCGCCGGCAGCCGCGATCTGGACCTTTCCGCGATTAATGCCTGGCGGACCGCCAACGGCCGGCTGCCGATCGCGGAGAGCCAGCTGCAAAGCGCACGGGTCAACGTGCTGGACCTGCGGGTCAGCAAGAGCATCCCGCTCGGCAACGGCCTCAAGCTCGATCTCCTGGCGCAGGTGTTCAATGTGCTGAACACCGTCAGCCTGCAGGCGCAGTATGGCGGCGGGCGCGTCACGAATGCGCTGTCCGACGGCTTCGGCACGATCGTGACCGCGCGGCCGGCGACGCAAGGCGAGCTCGCCGCGAAAGTGTCGTGGTAAGCGGTATGTCCGATTGGAGCATCGTATGACCACACGATCATTCGTCCGACGAACCACGCCGTACTCCAGCGTGGTCCTCTGCGCGGTAACGCTGTGGGCCGCGACGCCCGCGGCCCGTCAGGGGACTCCCTTGAAGAGCGAGGACTTGTACGCCCTCAAGTCGATCGCCGATGTCCAGCTCTCGCCCGACGGTGGGACGATCGCCTACAGCATCCAGAACAGCGATCGGCCGGGGCGGCCCTACTCGCAGGTCTGGCTGATGAACGTCGCGAGCGGCCGGTCGAAACGGCTCGGCGACGACCGCGAGGCGGCCTCCGGACCCCGCTGGTCGCCGGATGGCAAGCGCGTCGCGTTCTTCGGGCGCGGCACCGAGTCCGAGGGCTCAGGGCTGATGGTGGCGAACGCCGACGGCTCGAACGCAACCTTCCTCGCGCCGGTCACGGGCACGAATCACCCCTTGCCGTCCTCGGGCGATCGCCTGGCCTGGTCGCCCGACGGCACCCGGCTGGCCTTCGTGTCGGCGACGCCGGGTCCGGAGGCGGACGCCAACGGCGATCCGATGGTCATCACGCGGTATCTCTACAAACCCACCGCCAGCGAAGGCCTGACCCGCTTCAACGACAACAAGCGGATCCACATCTTCGTCGTCGACATCGCGAGCAAGAAGGTTCAGCAGCTCACCGAGGGTGATTACTACGAGCACTCGCTCGACTGGTCACCGACCAGTGACGAGATCCTGTTCGTCTCGAACCGCGGGCCGGATCCGGATCGTTTCTTCAACTACGACCTGTTCGCGGTGAAGGTCTCGGATCGCAAGGTCCGGCGGCTCACCGACACGAAGAACGCCGAGTACCGGCCGCGCTGGTCGCCCGACGGGAAGCACATCGCCTATCAGGGCACCAAGCGCCCGCTCACCTCCTCGGAGACGACGATGGAGGATACGCACATCTGGCTGACGGATGCGTCCGGGGAGAATCGGCACGAGATCGGCGGAGAGCTCGATCTGCGTCAGGGTGCGCCCGAGTGGGCGCCGGACGGCAGCGCGTTGTACTTCACCGCGCAGGACCGCGGCAACACCGCGCTCTACAAGCTTCCCGTCACCGGCGGCAAGCCGGCGGTGATCGTGCGAGGCGTGGGGTCCGTCGGGTCCTGGTCTGTCGGATCCGAGGGCAAGGTCAGCTTCGCGTTTTCGACGGCAACCCGTCCGGCGGAGCTCTACGTCAAGGAGGGCAGGGACACGGGCCTTGGCAAGTCGCTGACCTCCCTGAACGAGAAGGTGCTTTCGGGCAAGCAACTGGGCGAGACGGAGGAGTTGACGTTCAACAGCTTCGACGGGACGCCGATCGGCGCGTATCTGACCAAGCCGGCCGGCGGCCCGGGAACCGCCACCCATCCGATGATCGTGATGATTCACGGCGGCCCGCATGGCGCGCAGGGACCCGCCTTCAACGCCAAAGCGCAGGTCTATGCGGGTTTGGGCTGGGCCACGCTGATGGTCAACTACCGCGGGTCCACCGGTTACGGGCAGAAGCTGACCGACGCGATCTTCAAGGATCAGGACGGCGGAGAAGCCAAAGACATCCTCGCCGGCGTCGACGCCGCCCTCGCCAAGTACCCATGGCTCGATCCCGCCCGGCTCGGCGTCGAGGGCGGCAGCTACGGCGGGCAGCTCACCAACTGGCTGATCACCCAGACCGATCGCTTCAAGGCCGCCGTGCCGGCGGCAAGCATCGCCAATCTGGTCAGCTTCAACTACATGTCGTACTACCATGACTATCTAGCGGTCGAGTTCGGCGCGTTCCCGCACGAGCAGGGCCTCATGGATCTGCTCTGGGAGCGCTCGGCGCTCCGCTATGTCGACAAGGTCAAGACGCCGACAATGTTCGTGCACGGCGAGAACGACAACGATGTGCCGATCGCCGAGGCGGAGCAGTTCTACATCGCGCTGCGTGACGTCGGGGTCGAGGCGGTCATGGTGCGCTACCCGCGCGAAGGCCACGGCGTCCGCGAAACCAAGCACGTCGTCGACGTTACCGATCGCAGCATCGCGTGGTACACGAAGCACTTCGACGCGGCCGCAAAGTCGACGCGTCCCTCCGCGTCGGACAAGACGGGCCGGCGCTGACGCCGGTCCACAGGAGGCAGGCATGACGGAGTTCACGGCGCATCGACCCGCGACCTGCGGTTCACCGTGAGGTAGGCGGGCGAAGCTTTCAGCCCTGAGCTTACTTGCCGATTTTATCCAGCGTCGCCTTCGCCTCGGCGGCCGGGATCTCGCGAATGAAGATGTTCCGGAAGCGGATCTCCGACCCGTGCGTCTGGAGCTCGATCGGGCCACGGGTGACCAGCGGCGCTTTGCGATCGAAGTAGTTGTCGAGCACCTGACCGTCGACCGTCACCTTGTCGTTCAGCGAGATCCACACCCGCGAGCCAATCATCTTGATCTTGAAGGTGTTCCACTGGCCGACCGGGTTGTCCGCCTTGACCAGCGGCCACTTGCCGGGGTTGTCGTCGTTGTCGTTCCACAACGCGCCCGATCCCTTCGGGGCGCCGTTCTTCACCTCGCGCGGGTTGTCCGGATCCCAGACCTGCACCTGCGGGTAGCCGCGCAGGTAGACGCCCGAGTCGCCGTTCGGGCTCACCATCAGCCAGTCGACGTAGAACTCGAAATCGCCGTAGTCCTTCGCCGTCGCCAGGTGCGGGCTCTGGCCGTCGGACACGATCTCGCGCTTCGCGGCGTCGACCTTCCAATGCTGGTCGCGCGCGGTGTTCCATTCGGCCTGTTTCGCCGCCAACTCCTCCTTCGAGAGCTTGGCTTCGGCGGCCGGGTCGTAGTTCGGCTGCCGTCCCCGCCAGCCGGTGAGATCGGTACCGTTGAACAGGCTGGTGAACCCCTTGGGCGGCTTGGCGATCTGCGGGGCGGCGGAGATCAGGACGCCGCCAGCGAGTGCGGTGACTGCGACAGTGACAGCGAAACTCAAGCGCATGGAAAATCTCCTCAGTCGACGACCGTTTCCAGCTGCCAGCTTCCCGCTGGAAATGACTGCGATATCCGGGTTGAAGTGCTGGCCGGTCCAACCCCGCAGAACCTCGAACCACGAGCCTCACAACCCGCCGACGGTCGCGCCTACTTCGACCCCGCTGCTACAAGCATCTCCAGCGGGAAGCTGGAGGCTGGAAGCTGGAAGCGATCGTGAGCTGGTAGCTGTCGGCGTCAATGTCAATACATCACAAACGCATACAGCGTGTCGCCGGCGGCGACGAGCAGGTGCTGGCGCCCGTCGATCAGATAAGTCTGCGGCGGGTTGGTGACGCCGCCGATGCGCGAGTGCCACAGCGGCGTGCCGGTGGCCGCGTCGTGGGCGACGATGTTGCCGCCGCCGTCGCCGGCGAAGACGAGACCACCAGCGGTGGTCAGCATGCCGCCGCCTCCGCCCGCGCCCCCCTCGTACTTGTGCCGCCAGCGCGCCTTGCCGGTGCGATAGTCGAGCGCGGTCAGGAAGCTGCCGCCCGTGCCGACCCGCGACTCCTCGTGGCCGCCGAGGCCCATCGATCCGCGCGGATCGGGATCGGTCAGGTAGAAGACGGAGTAGAGGTTGTTCTCCGAGACATAGAACAGGCCGGTCTTGGGATTGAACGCCGGCGGCTCCCAGTTCACCGTGCCGCCCGCTGACGGCGAGACGAGGGCGCCACCGATCGACGCGTCCTTCTCGGGGTTGCGCATCGGGCGCCCCTGCTCGTCGATCGCCTTGACCCAGTTGGTCGCCGAGCCGTACTTGCTGGTCAGCAGGTGCTCGCCGGTGACGCGATCGAGCACGAAGAAATAGCCGTTGCGCGCGGCGGTCATCACCAGCTTGCGCATGCGCCCCTTGAACATGGCGTCGGCAATCACCGGCGTCTGCGCCGAGTCCCAATCGTGCATGTCGTGCGGCGCGGTCTGGAAGTACCACGCCATCTTGCCCGGTGTCGACGTTCACGGCAATCAATGAGCCGGTGAACAGGTTGTCCCCCTCGCCGCGGCCGCTGGTGTAGGCCGGGGTCGGGTTGCCGGTGCCGAAGATATAGAGCTTCGTTTCGGGATCGTAGGCGCCGCCGAGCCAGGCCTGGGCACCGCCGTGCCGTGCGGCGTCGAGGCTCGGCCACGTGTCGAGCCCCGGATCACCCGGATTCATCGGGACGGTATAGAGCTTCCACTGCAGCTCGCCGGTCTCCGGGTCGAACGATTGGAGGAACCCGGGTGCGTCGAGATCGTTGCCCGGTCCCGACGAGCACATGGTTGTCGATGACCACCGGCGCCATGGTCGAGAAGTACTGCTGATTGAAGTCGGAGATGACCTTGTGCCAGCGCTCCTTGCCGGTCTTCGCCTCGAGCGAGACGAGGTAGTTGTCCGGCGTTTCCATGTAGAGGTAGTCCTTCCACATCCCGAAGCCGCGCGTCGCGATGTGGGTGCCGCCTCTCGTCTTCCAGAAGTAGTGCCACAACTCGCGGCCGTCGCGGCGCGTCCAGCGCCCAACCGTTGTCCGGCGCGGTGACGTAGAGCGTGCCGTCGACCGACAGCACCGAGGCTTTGATCGTGACGTCCGTGCTGACCGGATACTCGCCGGTCCCTTCACCACCGACGATCAGCCCGAGTCCGCCACCACGGCCGCCGCCGCCGCGGCCGCCGACGGGCCCGGTGGTGCTCACCGAGCCGCCGGTGAGCTTGGCGACCCAGGCCAGCGTCAGGTTCTTCACAGTCGCGGTGTTGATCTGGGTCAGGGCGCTGTAGCGGCGTCCGGAGTAGTCGCCGTTATACGTGGTCCACTCGTTAGCGAGCGTTTTCCCGATGTCCTTGGGATCCAGCCCCTTGCCCTGCGCAACGAGAAGCGCCGGGGCGACGATCACATGCGAGTGCGACCAGCGACCGTTTCGACGTCATTTCAGCCCTGCGAGGTAAGCGGTCACGTCGTGCATGTCCTTGTCGGTGAGTATCGGCAGGAGCGCCTTGTGGCCGGCCAGCGGATCCTTCAGCTCGACTTTCGGGGTCGCGCCGGTCCGGCGGATCGTCCGCTGCGAGCCGTCTTCCATCCGCAGCGTGATCAGGAAATTGTCCATGCGCACCACCGGACCCGTGACCTTCTCGCCGCCCGGCAAGGTAACCGTCGCGATGATCGCTCGCGGATCGACGGGACGTGGCTTGTCCCGGCGCCGGAGCGTCACCGCGGCCACCGCGCCCGCCGCGGCCGGCGACTGGCGTCCCGGTGATCCAGCTGTTCTGAAGGGCCTTGCCATCCGTGATCCGGCTGGCGAGTCCCTGGAGGTCACCGGTGGGGGAGTGGCAGGAGCTGCACTTCGCCTTGAAGTAGACCTCGCCGGCGCTGGCGTCCCCGACAATCGGGTCCGGCGGCGGCGCCTCGCTCGGCGGCGGGGCGCCCTGATTCTGTCCGGTGGCGGCGACGCTGTGGATGTACTCCGCCACGGCCACGACGTCGTCGTCCGACAGCGGCAGCGCCGGCATGCCGCGCTCGGCCCGCGCGCCGTGCACGATCGGCAGAATCAGTTCGCCCTTCTGATCGCTGAGGATCACCTGCGAGCGGAGCAGGTTCGGCCCGCCCGTCGCGCCGCCGCGGAGATCCGCCCCGTGGCAGGCGGCGCAGGTCGTGACGTAGATGCCTTTGCCGCGCTCGATCGACGCCGGATCGCCGGGCGGCCGCTGTTGCGCCGGAAAGACGGCCTGCCGTCCCTGGCCGAGAACCTGCGCGGTCATCGTCGCCGTGAAGACGACAGCCGCCGCGAGCACCACCTTCGACATCTGCACCTCGAGAACGCGTCCGCGGGTCTGAGCGGTTAAACCGTACGGCCTACGTGGTTGTGGAGTCAATAAGGGAAGCTTAGCGGCGGCCAGCTTCCGGCGTTCCGCCGGTTCAACGTTCAGGGTTCGCGGCGGGGCATGGCGGCGAACGTTCTAGCGATGTTGTCGAGCACTGCCAGCGTCGAGCGGACGCCGGCCTCCAGATAACGCTCGCCGGCGGCGGCGTTCGAGCCGCGGGCGTCGCCCCACGTGCCGCTCTTGGTGGCGGCGTGGACGGAGCCGGGGTTGGTGAAGAAAAACGCGGTGTGGACCGGGCCGGTCGGCACCGTGAAGTCGGGAAATGGGGGGAACTCCGCGTTGGCCTTGTCGAGGTCGACCAGGTCGGGGTTGATCGCCATCACCGCGGAAGTCTCGGCGAGGTTGGCGTGGAGGCCGTTCTTCAGGCCGGAGAACTCGGCGATCTCGACCTCGGTCAACGCGTCCCAATAGTTGACGGGGAACGCCTGGACGTCCCTCGGCATCCGCTCCGCGGCGGCGGCGCACGCGTAGGCGATGGCGTAGGTGTTGTCGTAGTGACCGTTCAGAAAAATGATCCGCTTGAAGCCGATCGCCGCGAATGACGCGCACAGGTCTTCGACCAGTGCCATGAACGTGTGAATCCGGATGTGCACCAGGCCGGTGAACCCCACGTGCGGATACGAGAGCGCGTAACTGATTGGCGGGGCAACGAGGGCGTGGATCTGCGGCGCGACGCGGCGCGCGACCTCGGTCGGGATCAGGACGTCGGTGGCCAGCGGCCCGTGCGGCCCATGCTGCTCGGTCGCCCCGGTCGGGATGATCACCGTCGAGCCGCTCGTGAGATACGCCTCGAGCTCGGGGTTGGTCATCTCGCCAAGGAACACAGTCGGTGATTTCGGCATCGTCCCTCCCAATGAGCCCCGGCGCTGGCCCTCAGCCTTGAGCCGTGGGCCTTGCGGCCAGCCGCAGATGCACGGTGGCCCCGCCGCGTCACACGATATCGTGTTTTGGCGACGCGCCCGCTGCGGCGGCGCGGCAGCTGACGTACACTGCGCGTCGCTCGCCGGTTGCGGGCCGAATCGGGAGGTGGGTGGTGAAGCGAATCGTCCTGCTGCTGGTGACCGCGTTGACGCTGACCTCGCGCCTCGAGGCGCAGGGGCTGCGTCCGCCGGCGGTGCCGCTCGTCACGCACGACCCGTATTTCAGCGTGTGGTCGGTGTCCGATTCGCTGACCGACGAGCAGACGCGGCATTGGACCGGCACCACCCAAAGTCTGTACTCGGCCGTGCGCGTCGACGGGAAGGTGTACCGAATCATGGGCCGCGAAGTCCGCGGTCCGCAGACTCCGGCGCTCGAGCAGCAGAGCCTCAAGGTTCTGCCGACGCGAACGATCTACACCTTCTCCGGCGCCGGCATCTCGCTCACGCTGACGTTCCTCACGCCGTCGTTCCCTGACGACCTCGACGTGCTGTCGCGGCCCGCGACCTACCTGACGTGGGACCTCACCTCCGCCGACGGGTCCGGCCACGACGTGTCGCTCTACTTCGACGCCTCCTCCGAGCTCGTCGTCAACACCGCGGATCAGCCGGTCACGTGGGGACGTTTCCGGCTTGGCGACGCCACCGCCCTGCGCTTGGGATCGACCGCGCAGCCGGTGCTGGAGAAGTTCGGCGACAACCTGCGGATCGACTGGGGCTATCTCTATGCCGTTTCGCCGCAGCCGGACGCGTCGACCTTCGCCGGGGATCGTGACGCCGCCCGGGCGAGCTTCGTCGAGAAGGGCACACTGCCGGACAGCGACGACTTCAGCGCGCCTCGGGCCGCCGGGCGCCGCGGTGCGGTGCTCGCCTTCGCCTGGGACGTCAAGGGCGTGTCGAGCCAGCCGGTGTCCCGCCGCCTGGTGCTGGCGTACGACGACCGCTACTCGATCGAGTATTTCAACCGCAAGCTGCGCCCGTGGTGGCGCCGCAACGGCGCGGAGGCCAACGATCTGCTCCGTGACGCACTCGGCGACTACGACCGTCTGAGCGCGAAAGCCCAGGCCTTCGACGATGGGTTGATGGCCGATCTGAAGAAAGCCGGCGGCGAGCACTACGCCCAGATCGCGGCACTGGCGTATCGACAGGCGCTCGCGGCGCACAAGCTGGTGGCCGATCTCGACGGCACGCCGCTCCTCTTCTCGAAGGAGAACTTCAGCAACGGCTGCATCGCGACCGTCGACGTCACCTATCCGAGCAGCCCGTTCTTCCTGCTGTTCAGCCCGACGCTGCTGAAAGGCATGCTGACGCCGATCCTGGACTACGCCAGCCTGCCGCGGTGGCGTTTTCCCTTCGCGCCGCACGACCTCGGCACGTATCCCGCTGGCCAACGGGCAGGTCTACGGCGGCGGCGAGCGCACCGAAGAGAACCAGATGCCGGTCGAGGAGAGCGGCAACATGCTGCTGATGGTGGCGGCGCTGGCGCAGGTCGAGGGCAACGCCGACTTACGCGCAGAAGTACTGGCCGCTGCTGACGAAGTGGGCGGCCTATCTGAAGGACAAGGGCTTCGACCCGGAGAACCAGCTCTGGACCGACGACTTCGCCGGCCACCTCGCGCACAACGCGAACCTGTCGATCAAGGCGATCCTGGCGCTGGGCGCCTACGCCAAGCTGGCCGACATGACCGGCCACGCCGCGGACGCGACGGCCTACCGAACGCTGGTGCGCGGCTTCGTCACCAAATGGACCGCGCTGGCCGACGATGGCGGGCACTACCGGCTGACGTTCGACAAGCCCGGCACGTGGAGCCAGAAGTACAACCTGGTCTGGGACAAGCTGCTCGGCCTCGATCTGTTCCCGCCGTCCGTCGCGCGCACGGAGATCGCGTACTACAAGACCGTGCAGGCGCCCGTACGGCCTGCCGCTCGACAACCGCGAGCGCTACACCAAGCTCGACTGGATCGTCTGGACCGCAACGCTCGCCGACTCGCCGGCCGATTTCGCCGCGCTCATCGATCCGGTCTACAACTTCCTGAACGAGTCGCCCAGCCGCGTGCCGATGACCGACTGGTACTGGACCCACGACGGCAAGCAGCGCGGGTTTCAGGCCCGCTCGGTCGTCGGCGGCGTCTTCATCAAGATGTTGGCGGAGCCCGGGATGTGGAAGAAGTACGCGGGCAAGTAAGGGTTCTACTGGTGCTCACGGTTCTGGGGTGCTCAAGGGTGCGCGGTTCTACTGGGTTCTACGGGTTCCAGGGGTTCCGCGTGCGGCGCTTCGCGCGCACGCGGTTCTCGCATCCTCGTCTGAGCCAGTTCAGAGCCGTATCCGGACCTTCAGAACCTTGAGAACCCGTAGAACGCGCACCTTGAGCACCAGCAGAACCTCCGAGCACCCTGTAGAACCTTAAAATGTCCACTCCGCCACCCGCATTTACCTTGTCCGCCACGGCGCGACGCAATTGACGGCTGAAGCGCGGTTCTCTGGCGCGGAAGGCGCGGATCTCTCGGAAGAGGGCCGCTGGCAGGCGGCGCAGCTCGGGGAGCGGCTGCGGGAGCGAAGGGCTCACCTGCGCGTATTGCAGTCCGCTGTCGCGCAGCGCGGTTACCGCGCGCATTATCGCGGACCGGTGTGGGCTGTCGCTCGAGATGCGTGACGGGCTGCGCGAGATCTCGCATGGACATTGGGAAGGGCTCACCCGCGGCGAGGTCGAGGCGAAGTTCGGCGGCGAGTACGCGTCGTGGGAAGCGGATCCGTTCACCTTCGCGCCCGAGCGAGGGGAGTCGGGTGTCGCGGTGCTGGCCCGGTCCCTGCCAGTGCTTCGGGAGATCGTCACGTCACACGTCGGGGAGCGCGTGCTCGTCGTGTCTCGCACAAGGCGACCATCCGGCTGCTCCTGAGCAGCCTCCTCGGCATCGACGCGCGCGGCTATCGCGATCGGCTCGATCAGGCGCCGGCGTGCCTCAACGTCCTCGACTTCAAGGATCCGGTCCGCGCCCGCCTGATGTTGTTCAACGACGTGTCCCATTACGCCACGAGGTCGCGCGTGCCGACCGCGAGTCTCTCGAAATGGTGGGACCAGCCGCCTGAGCCACCGCAATGACGCGCCGCGGTCTGATCGTTCTGCTCGTGGTCTTGTCGGCGGCGTTCAATGCGGGAGCCGTGCGGCAGGGGGACCGGGTGACTGTCCGCGTGGACGCCGCCTCGAACCGCGGCCCGATGGTCCCCGTTCTGGGCGTTCTTCGGCTACGACGAGCCGAACTACACCTACATGCGGGACGGCGCCGCGCTGCTGACCGAGCTGGCGGAGCTCAGCCCGGTGCCGGTGTTCGTGCGCACGCACAACCTGCTGACCACCGGCGACGGCACGCCGGCACTGAAATGGGGCTCGACCAACGCGTACACCGAGGACCCGGCGGGGACTCCGCGCTACGACTGGACGATCGTCGATCGCATCCTGGACACCTACGTCCAGCGCAAGATGAAACCGCTGCTCGAGATCGGCTTCATGCCGGAGGCGCTCTCGAGCCATCCGTCCCCGTATCGCCATTTCTGGAAGCCGGGCGACAACTACAACGACATCTACACCGGCTGGTCGTATCCGCCGACCGACTACGCCAAGTGGGGCGAGCTCGTGCACCAGCTCACCCGACACGTCGTGGCGAAGTACGGCCAGGCGGAGGTCGAGAGCTGGTACTTCGAGGTCTGGAACGAGCCGGACATCGGCTACTGGCACGGCACGTCGGAGGAGTATCAGAAGCTGTACGACTTCGCCGCCGACGGGCTGAAGCGGGCGTTGCCGACGGCCAGGATTGGCGGTCCGCACGTGACGTCGCCGAGCGGCGCCGCGGCCGCAGCGGATGCTGCGCGAGTTCCTCGAGCATTCGCCTGCGCGGCACCAACTTCGCGACCGGCCGGATCGGATCGCCGGTCGACTACATCGGATTCCACGCCAAGGGCGCGCCACGGGTCGTCGACGGACACGTGCGAATGGGCGTCAGCAACCAGTTGCGCGCCATCGCCGCCGGCTTCGAGATCGTCGCCTCGTTCCCCGAGTACCGGCAGACGCCGATCATCATCGGCGAGTCCGACCCGGAAGGGTGCGCCGCGTGCTCGGTGCGGACCAACCCGGAGAACGCCTACCGCAACGGCACGATGTATTCGAGCTACACCGCCGAGCAGCTCGCCCGCACCTACGAGCTGGTCGACCAGCACGGCGTCAACCTGCGCGGCTCGGTGACCTGGGCGTTCGAGTTCGAGGACCAGCCGTATTTCGCCGGCTTCCGCGACCTCGCCACCAACGGCATCGACAAGCCGGTGCTGAACGTCTTCCGGATGTTCGGGCGGATGGGCGGCGACCGGCTGACGGTGGACAGCAGCGGCGCGTTACCGCTCGACGCGGTCCAGACCGACGGCGTGCGCGCAGGCCCGGACGTCAACGCGATCGCCAGCCGCAGCGGGCGGTCGGTGGCGGTGCTGCTGTGGAACTATCACGACGACGATCTGCCCGCGCCGGCCGCGACCATCGATCTGACCGTCGCGGCGCTGCCCGCCGGGCACGTCACCGTCACCGAGTACCGGGTCGACGCCGATCACGGCAACGCGTACGAGGCGTGGAAGCGGATGGGGGAGCCGCAGCCCCCTTCGGCGCCGCAGATCCGCGCGTTGAAAGACGCCGCCCGATTTGCGCCATCCGCCCCGGCGCAGCGCGTCGCCGTCACCTCGGGCACGTTGACGCGAACCGTCACGCTGCCGCGTCAGGGTGTGGCGCTCGTCACGCTCACGTGGTGACGACCCCGCGGCCTGCCACGCAGGAGTCCACGTTGCCGTCGCGCGACGCGCCTTAACGTCGCAGCGGTCGCGACGTCTTCCCGCAGCGCCACCAGCTCACGGCGGATCGCGGCCAACTGCGCGGCATCGCTCGGCCCCCCGCCTTTCATGTAAATCGTGCCGTTCGGATAGAGCACCGCGGTCTCGACCTCGGCGAGATCGTCGAAGCCGCGCTCGTGGGCCCGCGCGGTGAGCTCGCCCATGTTGATGTGCAGCCGCTGCAAGGCCCGATGCTCCGGCTCGTAGTGCCGGATCAGGTAAGTGTCATCTTCTTCGCGGAGCCGATGCTCGATGTTGGAGCCGCGATAGAACGCCGCGCACCGCGACCGCATTCGCGCCGAGCAGCGCCGCCGCCCCGATGATCCCGCCGAGCAGCGACGAATCGTTGCCGATGACGGCGTTCTGCACGGTATTCGACAGCATCAGCAGGACGACCAAATCGAACGGGTTCAGCTGCGCCAGGACGCGCCGCCCGACCGTCCGCAGCGCCACGATCAGCAGCGACGTAGACCACGATCGGCCGGACGATCTTCTCGACCAGCGAGATCGTGACGTGATCGAAGGTGCCAAACTCCAGCAGGTTGGTCCACAGCGCATGCCAGTCGAAGATCACCATGCGGATACGGTAGACCATCCCGGGATCAGGGATCCGGGATCCGGGACCGGAGGCCAGGGACTAGGGACCGGCGACTCGGATCAGGCGCACGGTGAACGTTGAACCTCCCCAGTCCCGAGTCCCCAGCCCCCGGTCCCTGTTCCGTGCCCCGTGCTACCGTTAATCCAAATGTACGACGTCGTGATCGTGGGGGCGGGGCCGGTGGGACTGGCGTGCGCCATCGAAGCAAAGCGAGAGGGGTTGACGGCGCTGGTGATCGACAAGGGCGCGCTGGTCAACTCGCTGGTCGGCTATCCGGCGCGGATGGAGTTCTTCTCGACTCCCGAGCTGATCGAGATTGGCGGCTATCCGTTTCCCGTGCAGGGCTACAAACCGAGCCGCGAGGATGCGATCGAGTACTACCGCGGCGTGGCGGCGCAGGAGAAGCTGGACGTCCGGCTCTACGAGCGCGTCCTCGGCGTCGCCGGGGTGCTCGACGACTTCACGCTGACGACGGACCGCGGCGAGCACCGGGCGCGTCACGTCGTCGCCTCGATCGGCTTCTTCGATCAGCCCAACCTGCTCGACGTGCCCGGGCGCGGATCTGCCCGAAGGTGACGCACTACTATCGCGAGCCGTATGCCTACGTCCGCCAGCAGGTCGCGGTCATCGGCGCGCGCAACTCGGCCGCCAAGGCGGCGCTCGATTGCTACCGGCACGGATCGGAGGTCACCCTCGTCGTCCGCGGGCCGGTGCTGTCCGACAAGATCAAGTACTGGATCAAGCCGGACCTCGAGAACCGGATCAAGGAAGGCAGCATCAAGGCCTACTTCAATACCTCAGTGAGCTCGATCGAGCCGGACTCGATCACGCTGAGCACAACGGAAGGTGACGTGCGCGTGCCCAATCAGTGGGTGCTGGCGATGACCGGCTATCACCCGGATTACACCTTCCTCGAATCGGTGCTCGGGATTGCGATCGACGACGATCCGGCGCGGACCCCGATCTTCGACGCCGCCACCTTCGAGACCAGCCGGCCCGGTGTCTACCTCGCCGGCACGGTGTGCGGTGGCTACGCGACGGGCCGCTGGTTCATCGAGAACGGCCGCTTCCACGCCCAGCAGATTGCCCGTCACATCGCCCACGGCTCTCACGTCCGCGTTCCGTTCGAGCGCATCCACTGGAAGACCGAAGAGTGAGCCGATCCGACTGTCCCGCCGCCTCTCCGGCCGGAGTGCCGGGTTCCGCCCGAGCGGTTCCAGCTGCCGGTGGAACGGATGCGCGCCGGCTACTACGCCGACAAGTATTTCGTCCGGACCCGTGAGGTGCTCGAGAAATCCGGCCAGAACCCTCGGGTGACGATGCAGGTGTTCCAGAAGCAGGCGGCGTGGCTTGGCGGCGTGGATGAGGCGATCGCCGTCCTGAAGACCTGCCTGACCGACGGCTACGGCTGGAACGATCTCGAGGTCACGGCGCTCCGTGACGGCGATCGGGTCGAGCCGCACGAGAGCGTGATGTTCATCCGCGGACCGTACCGCGCGTTCGCCCATCTCGAAACGGTTTACCTCGGGGTCCTGGCGCGCCGCACCCGCGTCGCCACCAACACCAGGCTGGTCGTCGAGGCGGCCTGGCCCAAGCCGGTCCTGTTCTTTCCCGCGCGTTTCGATCACTGGCTGGTGCAGACCGGCGACGGCTACGCGGCCCACATCGCCGGCGCGATCGGCGTCTCCACCGACGCGCAGGCGTCCTGGTGGGGGTCCCGCGGCATCGGCACCGTTCCGCACGCGCTGATCGCGGCGTTTGGCGGCGATACGGTGGCGGCGACGATGGCGTTCGCGGAGCACATGCCCGCGGACGTAAAAGTCATCTCGCTGGTGGACTTCGACAATGACTGTGTCGGGACGTCGCTGGCGGTCGCCCGGGCGCTCGGGCCGCGGCTCGCCGGCGTCCGCCTCGACACGTCCGAGACGATGGTCGACCGCTCGGTCGTCCCGCTGATGGGAGGGTTCGATCCCCGCGGGGTCAATCCGCACCTGGTCCGCGCCGTCCGAAGCGGGCTCGACGCCGAAGGGTTTCCACACGTCGAGATCACCGTGTCCGGCGGCTTCGATCCCGAGAAGATCCGCCGTTTCGAGGCGGCTGGCGTGCCGGTCAACTCGTACGGAGTCGGTTCCTCGCTCTTCGCCGGCCGCTTCGATTTCACCGCCGACATCGTCATGGTGGACGGACGGCCGTCCGCGAAGCGCGGCCGCAGCTTCCGTCCCAACCCCCGTCTGGAGCCCGTCGGAGTAGGCCGGGAGGGCAGACTCCGGCGGACCGGAGTTCCCGGCGCATGTCCGCATGGGTAAACGAAATCCGTCGCCGTGTCGTTAACCGTTGAAGTACCGTTATGTATCCCCGTCCATGCGAATGACTGCCCGAAACGTGCTCGCGTCGGCCCCGTTCGGCCGCTTTCTCCTCATCCCCGTCGTGCTCGCCAGTTTGCTGGCGGCATCCTGTTCGAAGGGCGCGGCTGACCAGCCGGCCGGGGGAGCGGAGGCCGGCGGACGTGGTGGTGGTGGACGGGGTGGCCGCGGTGGCGGGGGACCGGTCCCCGTCGTCACCGCGCATAGCGAGGTCAAGGCCATGCCGGTGACGATTCCGGCCGTCGGCACGGCCGAGCCTCTGGTCACCGTCCAGGTCCGATCGCAGGTCACCGGACAACTGGGCCAGGTGCACTTCGCCGAAGGGCAGGAGGTTCGCAAGGGCGATACGCTCTTCACGCTCGACGCCCGCCCGTTCGAAGCCGCGCTACGGCAGGCGGAGGCGGTGCTGGCCCGTGACACGGCGCAGTCGAAGAACGCCAAGTCGCAGCAGGCCCGCTACAAGGAATTGTTTGACAAAGGACTGATTCCGCGCGATCAGTACGAGACGCAGGATGCGACGGCCGCGGCGCTCGAAGCGACCCTGGCGGCGGATCAGTCGCAGGTCGAGAACGCGAGGCTCAACCTGCAATACACGATCATCAAGGCGCCGATCTCCGGCCGCACGGGCGCGCTTGCCGTGCATGCCGGCGATCTCGTGCGGGCCAACGATACGGCCCCGCTCGTGATCATCAATCAGGTCGCGCCTATTTACGTGTCCTTCTCGGTGCCTGGTCGGTTTCTTCCGGAGATCCGGCAGGGGCAGGCGAAGCGGCCGCTGCAGATCCAGGTCCGGGACAGTCAGGGCGATGCTCCTGGGCACGCCGCAGACGGCGCCGCCAGCGCCGGGCTCCGATCCGCCGCCGGCCGGCGGCCCCGCGGCACCTTCATCCCGGGGACAGGCGTCCTTGGTCAGTGAGGGAGGCGTCGTCAGCTTCATCGACAACTCCGTGGACTCGTCGACTGGAACCATCAAGCTGAAGGGCACGTTCCCGAACACGGATCACGCGCTGTGGCCCGGGCTGTTCGTCCAGGTGACGTTGGTGCTGGGCACCGATCCGAACGCGGTCGTCGTCCCCGCCGCCGCGGTACAAGCCTCGCAGGCGGGCCAGTACGTCTTCGTCGTCAAACCCGACCGGACGGTGGAGATGCGGACCGTCAAGATCGCTCGCCAGCAGGGCGAGGAGATGGTCATCGCCCAGGGCCTGAAGGGGGGCGAAGAGGTGGTCACGGACGGTCACCTGCGTTTGACCCCCGGGTCCCGTGTCACGACGGGCACCCGCGGTCAGGGCGCCGGGCGGGCGGGCGAGGGTGGCGGTGAGCGCGGCGCCGGCGAACGCGGCGACAGCGGCGGGAATGGCGAACCTGGGAGAGGCAATGGTGGACGTCGCGGCAGCGGAGGAAATCAGTCATGAACGTCGCTGAACCATTCATCAAGCGGCCCGTCGCGACCACACTGCTCGTCACGACCATCCTGATCTTCGGGATGATGGGCTACCGGCTGCTGCCGGTCAGCGACCTGCCGACGATCGATTACCCGACCATTCAGGTCATGGCCGGCCTGCCGGGCGCCAGCCCGGACACGATGGCCAACTCGGTGGCGACGCCGCTCGAGAAGCAGTTCTCGACCATCGCCGGCGTCACCTCGATCAGCTCGACCAACAGCCAGGGCAGCACCAACATCACCCTGCAGTTCGACTTGAGCCGCGACATCGATTCGGCGGCGCAGGACGTCCAGTCGATGATTGCCCGCAGCGCGCGCTCGCTGCCGCCGGGCATGCCGTCGCCGCCGTCGTACCAGAAGGTCAACCCGGCCGACCAGCCGGTGCTCTTCCTGACCCTCAGCTCGAAGACGATGCCGCTGTCGAAGGTCGACGAGTACGCGGAAACCGTGCTCGCCCAGCGCCTGTCGATGGTCAGCGGTGTCGCCGGCGTGAACGTCTTCGGGTCGCAGAAATTCGCGGTGCGCATCGACGTCGACCCGACCCAGCTGGCGGCCCGCCAGGTCGGCATCGACCAGGTTGCCGCGGCGATCGCCAACGCGAACGTCAACCGTCCGACCGGCACGCTCTTCGGTCCGCAGCGCAACTTCGTCGTCCAGACCAGCGGGCAGTTGATGAGCGCCGAAGACTACCGGCCGATCCCGGTGGCCTACCGCAACGGCAGCCCGGTCCGGCTGAGCGAGGTCGCCAACGTCTACGATGGCGTCGAGAACCCGCGCAACGGCAGCTGGTACAACGGGACGCCGGCCATTTATCTCGCCATCGCCCGTCAGCCGGGCACCAACACCGTCCAGGTCGTCGACGCGATCAAGGAGCTGCTGCCGCAGCTCCAGGCGCAGCTGCCGGCGTCGCTCGATCTCCAGGTCCGCAGCGATCGCTCGGTATCGATCCGTGAGTCGGTCGAGGACGTCAAGTTCACCCTGGTCCTGACCGTCGTCCTGGTCGTCCTGGTGATCTTCCTGTTCCTTCGCAATCTCTCCGCGACGGTCATCCCCAGCCTCGCGCTGCCGTTCTCCATCGTCGGCACGTTCGCCGTGATGTACGTGCTCGACTACAGCCTGGACAACCTGTCGCTGATGGCCCTCACGCTCTCGGTCGGCTTCGTCGTCGACGATGCGATCGTCATGCTGGAGAACATCGTCCGGCACATGGAGATGGGGAAGCCGCGGATGCAGGCGGCGTTCGACGGGTCGGCGGAAATCGCCTTCACCATCGTCTCGATGACGCTGTCGCTGGCCGCCGTCTTCATCCCGATCCTCTTCATGGGCGGCATCGTCGGCCGCCTGATGCACGAGTTCGCGGTGACCATCGCCGCGGCGATCCTCGTGTCCGGCCTGGTCTCGCTGACGCTCACGCCGATGCTGTGCAGCCGCTTCCTCAAGGCGCCGCACGACATAAAGCATGGGCGGCTCTACAACTGGGTCGAACGCATGTTCGACGCCTGGTTGAACAGCTACGCGTGGTCGCTGCGCCAGACGATTCGGTTCAAGGGAACCACGATGATGGTCTCCGCGCTGCTCCTCGCCGGCACGGTGTACCTGTTCAGGATCGTTCCGACCGGCTTCATCCCCAGCGTCGACACCGGGCAGTTGAACGGCCAGATCGAAGCGATCCAGGGAATCGGCTTCGATGCCATGGTCGCCCATCAGAAGGAAGTGATGGAGGTCCTGGAGAAGGACCCCAACGTCGCGGCGTTCACGTCGAACGTCGGCGGCCAGGGTGGCGGCCGGCTGAACGTCGATCTCAAGCCGCGCGATCAGCGCACGAAGACGGCTGACGAGATCATCGAGGAGCTGCGGCCCAAGCTGGCCCGCATCCCCGGCGTCCGCGTCGTCCTCTCGAACCCGCCAGCCATCCGCATCGGCGGCATGCAGTCGCGGGCGCAGTATCAGTTCTCGCTGCAGGATCCCGACACCGAGGAGCTCTATCGGGTCGCGCCCGGTTTCGAGGCGGCGCTCCGCAACGTGCCAGGACTCCTCGACGTCACGTCGGACCTTCAGATCCGCAACCCGGAGCTCGCGGTCGACCTCGATCGCGAACAGATTGCCGCGCTCGGCCTCACGGTCGATCAGGTCGAATCGGCGCTGTCGTCCGCCTACAGCTCACGCCAGATCTCGCAGATCTTCGCGCCGAACGACGAGTACCAGGTGATCATGCAGGTGGCGCCGGAGTACCAGCAGGATCCCGCCGCGCTGTCGATGCTCTACGTCCAGGCGCCGGGCGGCAAGCTGGTGCCGCTCTCCGCGGTCGTCAGAACGCGGCAGAGCGTCGGGCCGCAGTCGATCAACCACATCGGTCAGCTGCCGTCCGTGACGGTCTCGTTCAACATCGCTCCGGGCGTGGCCCTGGGTGATGCCGTGGCCCGCGTTCAGCAGCTGGCGCTCGAAACGCTGCCCGGCACGGTGTCCGGCAGCTTCCAGGGCACCGCGCAGGCGTTCCAGGATTCGTTGCGCGGCCTTGGCTGGGTCCTCGCGCTGGCCATCTTCGTCATCTACGTCGTGCTGGGGATTCTCTACGAGAGCTTCATCCACCCGCTGACGATCCTCTCGGGCTTGCCCTCTGCCGGCTTCGGCGCGCTGCTCACGCTGCTGATCTTCAAGCAGGACCTCAACATCTACGCCTTCGTCGGCGTCATCATGCTGGTCGGCCTGGTCAAGAAGAACGGCATCATGATGATCGACTTCGCGATCGAAGCGCGCCGTGAGCGCGCCATCAGCGCATCCGACGCGATCTACGAAGCCTGTCTCGTTCGCTTCCGTCCGATCATGATGACGACGATGGCGGCCTTGATGGGCACGCTCCCGATCGCCCTGGGCTGGGGCGCCGGCGCCGAAGCGCGGCGGCCGCTCGGCCTCGCCGTCGTCGGCGGCTTGCTGGTGTCGCAGACCTTGACGCTCTACGTCACCCCGGTGTTCTACATCTACATGGAGCGGCTGCAGGAACGCTTCGCCCGCAAGAAGAAGGTCACCGAGCCGGTCTCTACCCGGCTCGAACCGCAGCGGCTCGAACCGCAGCGTTCGGAGCACTGAGAGACAGAAAGGCCCAGACAATTTCGGGCCTTTCTCATTTCGAGGCTTCGGCTACAGGCTTCTGGTGGTTCCAGCGTCGTGGCCTGCTGTGACTCGTTCGTCTCGACTTCGACCCGGCCTCGTAGCCTGCAGCCTGAAGCCTACTTGTTCAGGACGAAGTCGAACACGTTGTTCCCTGAGGCGGCGACGACGTGCTGCTCGCCGTCGAGCTCGTAGGTGATTGGCCCGTTGGTGATCGTGCCGATGCGCGAGTGCCAGAGTGGCGCGCCGGTCGTCGCGTTGAGCGCTTCGAGCCCGCCGGACCCGCCGGTGAACACCAGGTTACCCGCGGTGCTCAGGACGCCGGTGGATCCGCCGCTCTTCCACGGATGGCTCCAGCGGATCTTGCCGGTGGCGTACTCGATCGCCTGGAGCATCGATTCCGAGTAGCCGCCGCGATCGGTGCCGCCCCAGCCTGCCGGGTTGTCGCTCGGGTCGTAGATGTAATACACGCTGAAGGCGCGGTTCGCGTTGACGTAGAAGAGGCCGGTCGCCGGGCTGAAGCTCGGGGGCTGCCAATTCGCCGCGCCGCCCTGATTCGGGGACACCAGCGCGCCGTCGATCTGCGGCATCTTGGCCGGGTTCGGGATCGGCTGGCCGCGCTCGTCGTAACCGAGCGACCAGTTCGTCTTCACGTACTCGGTCGAGACAATCGACTTGCCGGTGGCACGGTCCAGCAGGAAGTAATGGCCGTTTCGGGCGGCCTGCGCCAGCAGCTTGCGCGGCTGCCCGCCGATGGTGCCGTCGATCAGCACCGGGGCCTGCGCGGCGTCCCAGTCGTGCGTGTCGTGCGGAGACGCCTGGAAATACCACACCATCGCGCCGGTGTCGGGGTTGAGCGCGAGGATCGAGCCCGTGAACAGGTTGTCGCCGGGGCGGTTCTTGTGGGCGATGACCGGCTGCGGGTTGCCGGTCGTCACGTAAATGAGGTTCAACGCGGGATCGTAGGTCACCGGCATCCACGTCATGCCGCCGCCGTGCTTCATCGTCTCTTCGTTCGGCCAGGTCTCTGATCCTGGGTCGCCCTTCTTCTGCGGGACGGTGTAGAAGCGCCACTTCATCTCACCGCTCACCGGGTCGTTGGCCTGCACGTACCCGGGGTTGTCCATGTCGTCGCCGCTGACCCCGACGATGAGCTGATTCTTGACCACGACCGGCGCCGTCGAGGCGTAGTAGAACCGGTTCATGTCGCAGATTTCCTTGTCCCACTTCTTCTCGCCGGTCTTCATCTCGAGCGCGACGAGATGGCAGTCCGGGGTCTCGAAGTAGAGCGTTTCGCCGAGCCCCGCCATGCCGCGGTTGCCGAGATGGTTCCCCCCTTTCGACGGCCAGACGTAATGCCAGATCTCGCGTCCCGTGCGGGCCGAGATGGCGTAGGCGTGATCCGGTGTCGAGAAGTAGAGCACCCCGTCGATCATCAGCGGCGTCGCCTTGATCGGCC
This sequence comes from uncultured Acidobacteriota bacterium, assembly GCA_963816725.1. Taxonomy (GTDB): domain Bacteria; phylum Acidobacteriota; class Vicinamibacteria; order Vicinamibacterales; family 2-12-FULL-66-21; genus CAVSUB01. The sequence continues at coordinate 30,386 of CAWFMC010000012.1, forward strand.
CGCCAGCGGTGATGGTGTACAGCCAGCCGAGGCTCAGCGCCTTGACATTCGCGTCCGTGACGGTCTTCAGCGTGCTGAACCGGCGCCCTGAGTAGTCGCCGTTGTAAGTCGGCCACGAGTCGGTGCCGGGGTTCAGGATCTTGGCGGGGCTCAACCCTTCCTGCGCTCCGAGCGCCACCATCGTGGCGGCGGTCAAGGCGAGGCAGGCAGCGGCGCGTCTCATTTCAGGGTCTCCAGGTAGGCGACGAGGTCGTGAATGTTCTTGTCGGTGATGCGGTCGAGCAGCTCGCGGTGGGCGCGCAGCGGATCGACGGTCTCGACCTTGGTCCCAGGGGCCTTGCGCACGACCCGCACCGCGCCGCCGGCGTCACGCAGCGCAACGTGGAAGTCGTCCTCCTCGAGCAGCGTGCCCGAGAGCGCCGGCCCGGATGCGGGCGTGACCGTGACGGTGACCGCCGTCCGCGCACTCGCCGCCGCGCCGCGGCCGCGGCCGCCGCGGCCAGTGGGGAAGAGCATCCGCTGCTGCACGTCGACCGGAGCGGGGACACGGGTGGCAATGCCGGCCATGTCGCCGGTCGCCGAGTGGCAGGTCGTGCACTTCCCCTCGCCGTTGAAGTACGCCTCGCCCGCCTTGGGGTCGCCGGTGACGATGTCCCTGACGTCGAACACGTCAGAGCCGCGCAGCGTGTCATTGATCCGCTGCCGCAGGAAGTGCATCAGGTCGATGACCTGGGGCTCGGTCAGATCCGCGCTCGGCTTGCCGCTCTGCATCGGATGCCCCTTCTTGAGGAAGGGTCCGAGCAGCGAGCCATAGCGATCGTTGAGGACCGTGATCGAGCGGATCAGGCTGGGGGCGTTGTCGGTGCCGCGCGCGCTCGGGCCGTGGCACGTCACGCACTCGGCGGCGTAAAGCGTGCGGCCGCGATCGGCCGCGGCGGGATCCACTGGCGGACGGTCCGGCGGCCCGACGAAGGGACGCGGACCGACGGGCGGGGCAGGCTGACCGGCCCGACCCTGAGCAAAGGCCGGCGAGGCCAGCAGACAGACGAACACGAACGCGAGGAAAGGCTGTAGTGACATGTGAGTCGGAGTCCGGCACTCGCGCGTCAGTCGCGGAACGCCCGTCGCAGCAGTGCGATGCTGCGCGGCGCCTGGCCCGCGAAATCGGTCGTCGAGGCTTCGACGCTGATCCGTTTGTCGTAGCCGATCTTGCGAAGGTTGGCGAAGAACGGCGCGTAATCGAACTCGGTCCACTCGAGCGGGAACACCCGCCCCGTCGGGTTGGCCGTATGCAGGTGACGGATATGCGAGGCGGCCCGGATCACGATCTCGGGATCCTCCTTCTCGCTCGCCAGATGATAGAAATCGATCATCAGCTGGAAGTTCGGGTGGTTGATCGCGTTGACCAGCTCCAGTCCCTCGCCGGCGGAATTGATGATGTTCGACTCCTGCCGCCGCAGTGGCTCGATCGCCAGCGTGATGCCGTGCGCTTGCGCCTCCGGCGCGATCCGCTTCCCGAAGTCCACCAGTTGCTTGAACGCTTCGGCCTTGTCGAATCCCTCGGGCACGCGGCGCGAGCCGCCGCTACCGAACACGACAATCGTCGTACCGATTTTCTGGAGGCGGGTGAACGCCGTGCGCACGTAGGCGAGTTGCGCCGCCTCATCGATCTGCGGCCCGGTGACCTTCAGCGTGCCAGGCAGGAACAGATTCGTGACCGGCACCGGCAGACCGATCCGCTGAATCAGCTGGGCGGCCTGGTCGAAGTCCGCGTCGGACATCGTCGCCAGCTCGGTCGTGCCGAGCTCGGCGTAGTCGAAGCCCGCGTTCTTGGCGGCCTCGAGGGTTTTGAGGGGTGTACACCAGCCGACCTGGACGGCCGAAGGCTGCCAGGCGTGGACGATGAAGGGGGCGGCGAAACCGAGCCACAGAGAAAGCGCGAGCCGGAGGGGGAGTCTCATGATGTCGTTTCGGCGCCAGCGTACCCGATCGCCGCCGTTCGACACCACTGACTCGGCTATCGGCGGCGGCCGAACGGCGTCAGCGTCGAGACAGTCGGGCGCACCCGGCGTTCATCTCTCGAGCTCCGAATCCTGAGGAGCCGACGCCTTGGCACCCGGCCGGAACACCATGGCCCCGCCGTTCATGCAGTAGCGCAATCCGGTGGGCGGCGGCCCATCATCGAACACGTGACCGAGATGCCCGCCGCAGCGATGGCAGTGCACCTCCGTGCGGATCATACCGAGGGTACGGTCGGAGGTGGTCCCGATGGCGTCCGGCAGCGGCCGGTAGAAGCTGGGCCAGCCGGTGCCGCTGTCGAACTTGGTATCGGACGAGAAGAGCGGCTGATCGCAGCCGGCACAGAAGAACGTTCCTCGACGATGCTCGTTGTTGAGCGGGCTCGTGCCGGGCGGCTCGGTCCAGTGCTTGCGCAGAATCTGATACTGATCGCCGTTCAGCTGCTTGCGCCACTCGGCGTCGGTCTTGGTCACCTCGAACGTCTCGACCGGTGACTGATCCGCGCTGGCGGCGCAGCCGCTGAGAGCTGCGCCGAAGCCGGCGGCCGCTGCTGCCAGGAATTCACGCCGTTCCATGCTGCCTCCTGCGAGTCTTCCGGTCATTATCCCGCACTCGAGGAACCCGGCGGAGGGCGGAAAATTCCCGCGACGCGGCAAACCGGTCGCAGGTTTGGAGCAGACGCGTCGTTCCGTCGCCTTGCGTCAGGACGGAGGCGTGCCGCCTGACGGCGCCTACGAGCGGCTCTGATAGAGCGCGACGAGCGCCGCGCCGATGGATTGCGAGAGGTCGCCCAGCGCCGCCGGCACCACGCTGAGACGCTCGCGCTGCGCTGGCCAGAGATAGGGCAGTGCGGACTCACGGACGATGCGCAGATAGCGGTCCCTGAATGGCTCGGTCGTCGCTTCGGGATCCATCAGACCGCCGCCGATGACAACGAACGCTGGATCCAAGGCCATGGCCAGGCTGGCGACATGCAGGCCGAGCGCGCGGGCCTGGAAATCGAAGATCTCGCAGGCCAGCGAGTCGCCCTTCTGGGCCAGGCCGCGCAGGGCAAAGCCGCGTTGCTTCAAATCAGCGAGCGGCTCCTTCGAGCCGGTGCGCTCCGCAATGAGGTGGGGCAGTCCGGACAGCGTCGTGTAGACCTCGACGCAGCCCCAGGTCCGGCCGCAGCCGCATGGGTACGGCTTGGCGTCGAGCAGGTGCAGCGGCGCCGGCATGTGCGCCGCCTCCATCCCCGCAAGGGTGTCGCCGTCGAGCGGCAGCCCCTTGCCGTCGACGAAAGCACAGCCCAGGCCGGAGCCGGGTGCGAGCATCAGGACCGTCGCGCTCGAGTGGCCGCGCACGCGCTGAGCCTCGGCGACGCCTCCCATGTTCCCGTCGTTGCCGACGATGAGCGGAACGGCACGGCCGGCGCGCTCGGCAAGGGCCCCCGCGTAGGCGGTGTGCACGTCGAACCCCGCGAAGCTCTCCGGCAGGTTCGGCGACTTGTCGAACACACCGTAGCGCTGATACGGACCCGGGATTGCCAGTCCTACGCCGCCGACCTGTTCCCAGTCGAGCCCGTTTTCTGCGAGGTACTCGCCGATCGCGCTGACCCAGTTGTTGACGACGGCCTGAGGACCGTCGGCCGATCCGGTCGGCCGCTGCAACAGCCGCGTCGAGACCGTCGTGCCATCGGCCCACACCGCGCCCGTCTTGGACGTCGTCGCCCCGCCATCGGTCCCGACGAACACCAACCGTTGTGCTCCGGTCATGCGCGCTCACCTGCCTCCGTCCGACACGAGTCCATCACCGGTTTGAGCGGTCATCATAGCGGACCCCCGGCGCTTTTGTGACGGCGCTGCTCTTGTGACGGCGCTTGACCGGACGAGCTTCCGCGCGTAAGCTCTGGGCACTCCAAGACAATTCCGTTGGCGAGGGGGACGCCAGCCGTGATCGCAACCAACCTGCCGCCCAACGGGCGTGTGCTGTGGTGTCTGCGCCGCCGCCGAAGCGACGTGTCGTGCGTCCTTCACGTCGGCTCGATGCCGATCGAAGTCCAGGTGTTCCAGGATTCGGACCTGGTGCTGACGGAGCTGTTCCCGGAGGAGCAGTTCGCCCTCGGCTGGGCGCGCAGCTACGAACGGCGGCTCCGCGACAAGGGATGGGTGGACAGTCCCGCCTCTCGCGCCAGTTGAACGCGCCGCCCGCGCCGTGTGCGCGGAATGCTGATACTTCGTAGAGCTATCAGCGGTCAGCTGCCCGCTTCCCGCTTGGCATCGCCCTGACCAGCGCCAGCTCAGAACCTTTCCCCGCGGCAAACCGTTTCGTCATAGACTCTGATCGCCACCGCCTCGCCAGTCAGGACGTCACGTGCGCCGATCTGCTCGACTCGCTGCCGCCGTCGTCGTCATCCTTGTGAGCCTGACCATCTGGGCCGGAGCGCAGTCCGCCCCGCCGCAGACCGGTCAGCCAGCCGCCCGCCGCGACACCCGCGCCGCCACCGCCGCCGCGCGCCCGCGGGTGAGCAGCGACCGCCGACCTTCCGCAGCGAGTCGAACTTCGTCCGGGTGGACGTCTATCCGACGCGCGACGGCCAGCCGGTGATGGATCTGCAAGCCGGTGACTTCACTATCGAGGAAGATGGCGTCCGGCAGAAAGTGGACACCTTCGAGCACGTCGTGGTGAGGGCCGCCGGCGGACCGCAAAGCGAGCGGGTGGAGCCCTCGTCGCAGCGCGAGATGCTCCAGGCCGCCGAGAACCCGCGCAACCGCGTGTTCATAATATTCCTGGATCAGACCCACGTGCCGTTCGAGGCGTCGCACGCGATCACCGAGCCGCTGATCCGCCTGATCAATCGCATCCTGAGTCCTGACGATCTGGTCGGGATCATGACGCCCGACATGAGCGCGAAGGAAATCGTGCTGGCGCGGCGCACCGAGGTCACCGAAGAGCGCCTGCGCACGCATTGGCACTGGGGCGATCGCTTCGAGCACATGAACGACGAGCGCGAAGACGCGTATGAAATGTGCTACCCCGCGATCTCCTATGGCGACCTGGCCGCGCAGATGATCGCCCGCAAGCGGGAGCGCGAGGTGCTGGAAGCCCTGCAGGACGTCGTGCGCTACCTCGGTGCGGTACGGGAGGAGCGCAAGGCCGTCCTCACCGTGACGCACGGCTGGGACCTCTTCACCGAGAACCGGGAAATCGAGAATCGCACCGGTATGCAGGCCACGTCCACCCAGGTCGATCCGGTAGGCGTCGGTCCCGACGGCACGCTGACCACCAAGAATCCGCGCAACCGCAACCGCGACAGCAACATCCCCGCGAGCCAGATGCAGTGCGACGCGGATCGCATGCGCCTTGCGTCGATCGACGACGAGCGGTTTCTGCGCGACATCATCAACGACGCGAATCGGACCAACACGACGTTCTATCCGATCGATCCACGCGGGCTCGTGGCGCTCGAAACCGGCGGCGCCTCCGCTATCTCCCTGGATGCGGATCGGAAGTTGCGTCCGCACGCATGTCGAGTCGATCCGCACGCTCGCCGACGGCACCGACGGCATCGCGGTGGTCGACACTAACGATCTCGACAAGGGGTTGCGCAAGATCTCGGACGACCTCACTTCCTACTATCTTCTTGGCTACTACTCGTCGAATCCGAAGCTGGATGGCGGCTACCGCGCGCTGAAGGTCAAGGTCACCCGACCCGGCGTGAACGTCCGCGCGCGGCGTGGCTATCGCGCGGCGAGCGCGGAGGAGGTGGCCAAGGCCCGGGCCGGCGCCGCGGCGCCTGCCGTCGATGTCGGCACGCCCGTGCAGGCGGCGCTCGGGATGCTCGGGAGCATCCGGCCGGAGTCGCGCATTCGCCTGCGCGCGACCACCGCGCCCGGGACGAACCTGCTGTGGGTCACCGGCGAAGTGTCACCGGACGCGGGCCGGGCAGACGAGTGGAATCAAGGGGCGAGCGCGGACCTGCAGATCACCGCCGGGGGCTCGACCGCGGGCTCGCGGGTCACGCTGAAGCCCGGCGATCGGACGTTCGTGACGTCCGTTCCGTTGGGAGGCGGCAGCCGGCGCGGCGATTGACGTGCAGGCGCGCATCACGCCCGCAGGGGGCGGTCCCGCCGCCACCGACACCATCCGGATTCAGCAGACGCCGCAACCGCTGTTCTACCGGCGCGGACCGGCGACCGCCAACCGGCAGGTGCCGACCGCCGACGTGCGCTTCACGCGTGCCGATCGTGTTCACCTGGAGCTCCCCGCTGGCCCGGACGCGAAGCCTGGCACCGGCCGGATGCTCGATCGCAACGGCCAACCGATGGCGGTCCCCGTCACCCTTGGGGAGCGCGTCGACGGTCAGCAGCGCTGGATCACCGCCGACCTGGCCCTGGCGCCCCTCGCCCCGGGCGATTACGCGGTCGAAGTCCGGACGGTCGGCGCTTCGGGGGAAACCGGCGTCATCACCGCCCTAAGGGTCGTCCGATAACGTCCTGTTGCAGCGTTCGAGGGTTCCGCCATGGAACTCTCGAACCGCCGCATCGGCAACGCAACCCTCGAACGGGTGGAACCGTGGAACCCGCACCTCCGAGCCATACGAACGTTCGAACCATGCGAACCCTGAGAATCTACAGCAGCACTCTGACCGCCGCACTGCTGACCGCAACCCTGTTGGCCGCGCAGTCACCGTCGCAGCAACCGCCGCCCCAGCCGCCGACGTTCAGGTCAGGGTCGAACCTGGTCCGCGTCGACGTCTACCCGACGCGCGACGGGCAGCCGGTCACCGACCTGGCCGCCGCCGATTTCGAGATCAGCGAAGACGGCGCGCCACAGAAGGTCGAAAGCTTCGAACACGTCGTCATTCGCCCGGCCGGGCCGGAGAGCGATCGTGTCGACCCCAACACGCAACGGGAGATGCTGCAGGCCGCCGCGAACCCGCGGAACCGCGTGTTCGTGATCTTTCTGGACGCGCCGAACGTCAGCGTCACTGGCTCGCACGACATCGCGGAGCCGCTCATCCGCATGATCAACCGCATCCTGGGTCCGGACGATCTCGTCGGCGTCATGACCCCGGACATGAGCGCGTCCGACGTGGTGCTGGCGCGGCGAACCGAAGTGACCGAGGAACAGCTGCGCAAGCACTGGACGTGGGGCGGCCGGTTCGGCCTCATGAAGGACGACCGCGAGCAGGGGTACCTGGAATGCTACCCACCCTTGCCGAACGAGCGGACGGCTGAATCCGCGCTGGCGAGGACGTTGATCGCGCGCAAGCGGGAGCGTGCGACGCTCGAAGCGCTCCAGGACCTGGTGCGGTATCTGAACGGCGTCAGGGAAGAACGCAAGGCCATCCTCACCGTCTCCGAAGGGTGGCTCTTGTTCCGGCCCGACCCGAGCCTCGAGAAGCTGCGCAGCGATCCGACGAGTGGCGCTCAGGATCCGATTCCCGGCGTTGACCCCGTAGGCGTCGGTCCCGGCGGGAAGCTGACGACGAAGGACCCGCGCGGCATGACGTCGACCCGGATGGAGTGCGATGCCGACCGGCAGCGCCTCGCGGCAATGGACGATGACTCCTTCTTCAGGGACATCATCGACGACGCCAATCGCGTGAATGCGAGCTTCTACGCGGTCGATCCCCGCGGACTGGTCGCCTTCGACACGCCGATCAACGAGGGGCTGTCGGTCGTCCAGGATGCCCGATCCTTGAGGACCCGGCAGGAGGCGATGCGGACGCTGGCCGAGGCCACTGACGGCCTGGCGGTCATGGGCAGCAACGATCTGGACAAGGGCCTGCGCCGGATCTCGGACGACCTCACGTCCTACTACCTGCTCGGTTATTACTCGACCAACACCAAGTTGGATGGCCGCTACCGTGCGCTGCAAGTGCGCGTCACCCGGCCCGGGGTCAACGTCCGGGCGCGGCGCGGCTACCGAGCGGCCACCGCCGACGAAGTCGCCAAAGCGCGGGCAGGAGCCGCCGGGCCGCCGGTCAATGTGGCCACTCCGGTGCAGGCCGCCATCGGCCTGCTCGGCGGCATTCGCCCGGAGGCGCGGGTTCGCCTCCGCGCCACGCCCCTCCCCGGGTCGACGACGGTCTGGGTGGCGGGTGAGTTGTCGCCGGATCCGGCCCGGGCAGACGAATGGGGCCAGGGTGGCACCGCGGATCTGCAAGTCACCACGGGCGGTGCCAGCGCCGCGGCACGGGTGACGATTAAGCCGGGAGACCGCACGTTCCTGACCACCGTGACGCTGCCGTCCGCGCCCACCGCAACGGTGGACGTGCAGGCGCGCGTGACACCCGCTGCCGGAGGGTCCGCAGCGACCGACACCATCCACGTTTCGCAGACGCCGCAGCCGCTGTTCTACCGGCGCGGACCGGCGACCGCCAACCGGCAGGTGCCGACGGCTGACGTCCGCTTCACCCGTGCCGATCGTGTCCACCTGGAACTGCCGGTCGGTCCCGATGCGAAGCCTGGCACTGGCCGCATGCTCGATCGCAACGGCCAACCGATGGCCGTGCCGGTGACGATGGGGGAGCGCGTCGACGGGCAGCAGCGCTGGATCACTGCCGACCTCGCCCTGGCGTCGCTGGCTCCCGGCGACTATGCCGTCGAAGTCCGCACGACTGGTCCTGAAGGAGAGGCGGGCATCGTGACGGCGTTGCGGGTCGTCCGGTAAGGGCACCCGGACATCGACGTCGCCGGCCATACGGCCGTCAACCTCACCGATCGGCGGACAGCTTCCGCTTGTGCGCCTGCTCGACGAGCCGGCGGGCGCGGGCTGCGCCGGAGCGGCGCTTCGGGGTGAAGCGCTTGCCCTTCGCCTCATTGTACGAGACGAAGAAGTGCTCGATCTGATGCATCAGGTCGGCACTGAGATCGCGGACGTCGCGGGTCGACCGGTGCACGGCCGAATTCGATGCGACCGCCAGCAGTCGATCGTTCCTCTCCTTCTTCCCCTTCTCGGTCTGTTCCGCTTCGATCACGCCGATCAGCCGCGACGGCACGATGCAGCCAGGATAGGCCGGCGCGTCCATCAGCAGGAGCACGTCCAGCGGATCGCCGTCATCGCCGAGCGTCGACGGGATCATCCCGAAATCGAAGGGGAATATGGCTCCGACGGGCAGCATCCCCTTGAGCACGAATGCGCCGTAGCGTGGTTCGTACGCAAACTTGTTCTGGGAGCCTTTGGGCGTTTCGATGACCACGATCAACTCGTCACCGTCGAACGGGGGAAGGCCGTCGAGCGGTGGCGTCGGATTGACTCCGATCGTGGTCATCGGCTCCATCGGGTCAGCGCTTGGGGACTTTGAGCTCGCCCAGCTTCTGGACGATGTCCTGTCCAGACGTAGCGGGCTTCACCTCTTTGTCGATCGCCGCGATTTTTCCGGTGGGATCGATGTAGAAGGTCCACCGGCGGGCGAACTGCCGGTTCGGCGGAGCATCGGGTGGGATGACCCCGTAGGCTGCGGCCACCTTCTTCTCAGGATCGGCGAGCATCGGGAAGTCCGCCTGCTCTTTGGCGGCGAACGCCTTGTTGTCTTCGAGGGTGTCGACGCTGACCATGAAGTAGGCGGTGTCGAACGCGCGAATCAGGGACCCGCTCTCACGGAGCGAGTTGCATTCGGCCGTTCAACCGCCGGTGAACGCCTTCGGGAACCACGCCAGCACGACCCAATGTCCCTTGAGCTGCGACAGCGTGTACGTTTTGCCATCCGTCCCGGGCAGCGTAAAGTTGGGTGCTTGATCGCCGACCTTGAGTTCCTGCGCCGCCGCGGGCGAGGCCAGGCCGGTCGCGATGAGGATCCCGGATAAGAGGTGCAGTGCGTATCTCATGCTGTTTTCCCCGTGACTACACCTCGAGCATAACACGGGGTGCGGCCTCTCAGGACGAGGCACGGGGTGTGCTTGGATTCACGCCGGAGGACAACGATGACTGACGAGCGATCCCGGCCCGGCGACTCATTGCGAGACGACGAAACGCCACGCGCCACCGACAACGACGTGACGCCGCCGCATGGCGACGAGCTGCGAAGTGAAGTCACGTTCGGCCGCACCGACAGATATACGAACCTTGACGACGAGGATGCGACGCGCGACCAGCCGGTGCAGGATCCGGAAGCCAGCGGCGACACGCGCCAGCAGCGCTGACCCGCGATTCTTTGCCTTGACCGGCTCGGATTTGAGCTCGCGGTGCGAGGACGCTCCCATTCTTGTTGGTAGGGCCTGCGCAGACGTGAAGGCCCGTCGTACCATAGGGCCGCTGGCCTGAACCGCTCGCGACACCCACCATGCCCACCGACGCCGGCCAGCTCGCCACAGCCATCGAGACCAGCACCGGGTTGATTCTGGTGCTCACGGGCGCCGGGATCAGCCTGGCCAGCGGCATCCCGACATTCCGCGGCAGCGACCCGGGAGCGGTGTGGGCGCACGACGTGACCGAGATGGCCACGCTGGGCTACTTCACGTCCGACCCGGTCGGGTCGTGGCGGTGGTACCGTCATCGCTTCAACGGGATCCTGGCTGCCGAACCGAACCCGGCGCATGACGCCGTGGCGGCGATCGAACGCTGGCAGGCGAGGCGCCGTCGTAACTTCCTGCTGGTCACCCAGAACATCGACACGCTGCACGAAGCCGCGGGTTCCACCCGCATCGCGAAAGTGCATGGGTCTGCCGACCGATGCCGCTGCGCCACCCCAGCGTGCCGTCTGGGGGCCGTCGACTCGCTTGGTCTGGACGAAGTGGACTTTTCGGAGTTCGAGCGAGAGCCGCGGCGCTCCGCGATTCCGACCTGTCCCGCGTGTGGCAGCCTGCTGCGGCCG
>CAWFMC010000013.1:0-642878 GCA_963816725.1 uncultured Acidobacteriota bacterium
GCTCTTCGGGATGGCCGCACTCGGGTTCGCCCGGCGCGCGCGTCGCGCCTCCTAGCAGTCCATATACGGGCTGACGAGCCTCTACCACATGCACACGTCGCCGTCCGGTGGGATGTTCAATCCCGCCGGCGGCGGCGTGCTCACCGTCTGCGGGCGGCCGCGGAGGAGCGGCCGGGCTCGGGCAGGGGATTGCGCGCGAAGCAGAGGTCCTCGACGATTTCCCCCCCGATCAGGTGTTCCTGGATGATCCGCTCCGCGTTCTTCGGTGTGACGTTCTCGTACCACGCCCCCTCCGGATAGACCACCGCGATCGGCCCTCCCGAGCAGATCCGCAGGCACTTGCACTTGGTCCGATAGAACGGACCATCCTTGCCGGTGATGTCCAGCTCCTTCATCCGCTTCTTGACGTACTCCCACGTCCGCTCGCCATCGTCGGGGTCAACGCAGTCCGGACCGATGCAGACGAACAGGTGGCGTGTCAGTTTGCCGACGCCGAAGGCGAGCGCCGATTCCGCCGGCGGTTGATTCCGCTTGCCCATGCGGCGATGATACTTCAGCGTTCGTGGCACCCGGTTTGCTCAGGGGCCGCGGAGAAAGGAGCCTTCATGTCTCAGACACCAGAGGATCTGCGGCCGCTCTTGGCAGCCGAGCGCGGCCGTGGCGACGATCAGACGCGCGGGGCGGGCGACGAGGATGTGCGCGGCGTGGCCAACGACGAAGACGATGATGACTTCGAGGATGACGACGACCTCGAGGAAGACGACGAGGACAGCGAAGAGATCTGACACCGGGCGATCCGGCGGCCGTGATTCTTCCTGTGCGATGACGCACAGTGGGGTTACGGCCGCAGCCTCACCCTCACCCCTTCATATACTTCTCGAACACCGCCTCCAGATTCGCCGGCTTCGCTGTGCGCAAGCGCGCCCAGAGGTCACCGACCGCAGCGAATCGCTGCGGCGCCGTCGTGATCGTGAAATCCCGCGGATCGATCGCCTCGTCTATCTCTTCCCAGGTGAGTGGCGTGGAAACGCCGGCAAAGCTGCTGGCGCGGGCGCTGTAGGCGGTTGCCAGGGTCTTCCCCAGGATGTTCTGCAGGAAGTCGACGTATACGGTGCCGCGCCGCCGCGCCTTGACCTTGCGTTCGACGGTCGCCGCGGCGGGGTGCCGCGACGCGACCACGGTGGCGATGATCTGGCAGAAGAGCATGCCCGATTCGTACGACGTGTGCGGCGGCAGGGGAATGTAGATGTGCAGGCCGGAGGACCCGGAGGTCTTCGGGACTGCCGGCACGTTCAGCGAGGCCAGTTCGTCGCGGATCCAGCGCGCGACGTCGAGCACGCGCGAGAAGGGCGTGTGGTCGTCGGGATCCAGATCCAGCGCGACGTAGTCGGCGTCGAGCGGCGACTGCACTCGCGAGAACCACGGATCCTGCGAGATCGCCGCGATCTGGGTCATGTAGAGCAGCGTGATCAGCGACCCTCCGATCAGCCGCCGCATGTCGGGCTCCGAGGCCGGCTCGTGCTCCTCCAGCTTCTCGATCCGGACGCCGGCCGGCGGTTTCTCTTCGCGCTGCCGCTGCTGGTAGAACGCCATGCCGTCGACACCGTTCGGAAATCGCTTCATGACCAGCGGACGATCCTCGACCGCCGGCAGCACCAGCGGCGCGACCGTGGCGTAATAGCGCAGCAGATCCCCCTTGGTCAGCTTCAGCTTCGGCCAGAACGGCTTCGCCAGGTTGGTGACGCTGAGGCGTGAGCCGTCCGGCAGCTCGATCGCGCCGTCCTTGCGGGTGTCCTCCAGGACGCGCAGCTGCTCAATAACCTTCCCGAGATCCGCGGGGACGGCGTGCTTTGGCGCCACCGGCTTCGCCGGCTTGGACGCGACGCGGGCGCGGCGTGGGGCCGATCGCCTGGCCGGGGTGGCCGAGGGTTCACGCCCGGGCACGGGTGAACGCACCGGTCCCTCACGGACGACGGTGCGCGGGTCCTTGTCGGCGCGCAGTCCGAGGTACACGGGATGGCGCAGCTTGTTGTCGGCGGTCCACTCGGTGAAGCGGACCTGCGCGACCAGCTCGGGCCGGACCCAGTGCGCACGCTCGTTGGTCAGGATCTTCGACGCGAACGGCGACGTCTTGATCTCGCGCGGCTTCAGCAGCTTCGCGAGCCGCGCCAGCTCCGCGCCGTTGAACCCCGTTCCCGTGTGCCCTACGTAGGTGAGCTTCTCGTTGTCGCCGGAGGAGTCGGACTGATACACCCCGAGCAGCAGCGCGCCAAAGTACTGACGCGTCTGCCGCGGCTCGGTCCAGCCGCCGATCACGAGCTCCTGGGACTGCAGGATCTTGAGCTTGCGCCAGGCCGGGCTGCGTTTGCCCGAGTGGTATGGGGCGCTGGCGTCCTTGGCGATCAGCCCTTCCCAGTGCTCCGCCTCGGCGCGCGCCTGCATCGCCGCTCCATCGCCGCGCACCTGCTCGCTCAACCTGATGGTCTCGGACACGCGTGAGGCGAAGCGGGCCTCGAGGCGGGCTCGCCGCTCGGTCAACGGCAGCCCGCGAAGATCGTCGTCTCCGTCGCGGAGGATATCGAACAGGATCAGGGCGACCGGCTGCGCGGACTCGCTGCGCGCGACGTCGGCTTCCTCTGTGAGGTGGATGCGTCCCTGCAGCCGCTGGAAGCCCGCCGGACGTCCCTCGTCGTCCAAGGCGACGATCTCACCGTCCAGGAGCAAGGGGGCACGCAACCGGGCGGCGGCCTTGGTCAGGGCGGTCACGATCGACGGGAACTGGGTCGTCTTCTCGTTTCCGAGCCGGGACCAGATGTGCACCTCGGCCCCGCCGGCTGCCGGCTTCACTTCGACCAGCGCGCGGATCCCGTCGTATTTGGGCTCGTAGAGCAGCGACGGACTGTCAAGGGGAGCATCGGCCAGCGTCGCCAGCATCGGGCGGACCGAGGCCGCGGACTGTCGCCAGCGGGCGGGTGGGGCAGGCACGCTGGAATTATCGTGCGAATCCGGAGGCCGCCGACACGGGCGCCGGGGGCCATTTTCGACCCCTCCTTCAGCCCAGCCACGGAACGGCCGATAATGGTCCCAGCAAGGAGAACGGCATGGCTGCGCGACCGACCTGGAAGGGCTTTCTGAAGATCAGCCTCGTGAACATCCCGATCCGGGTGTTCCCGGCGACCGACTCGGCGGCGACCATCAGCTTCAACCAGCTGCATGCGGAGTGTCAGACCCGCATCCAGCAGAAGCGCTGGTGCCCGCACTGCGAGCGCGAAGTGCCGATGTCCGAGATCGCCAAAGGCTACGAGTTCGAGAAGGGCCGCTATGTCGTGGTCAGCGAGGACGACATGGCCAAGGTCCGCCCGGAGTCGACCCGGGTGATCGACCTCGTGCAGTTCACCGACGCGGCGTCGATCGATCCGATCTACGTCGAGCGGCCGTACTATCTCGCCCCCGACGGGCCGATGGCGAAGGAGGCGTTCGCCGTCATGCGCGAGGGCATGAAGGGGAAGGCGGGCATCGGCAAGCTCGCGCTCTACGGACGCGAGTACCTGGTGGCCGTGCAGGCGCGCGAGAAGGGCCTCGTGATGTACACGATGCGCCACGCCGCCGAAGTGCGCAGCATGGACAACATCGAGGAGCTCGAAGGCGTCCCCACCAAGATCAAGCCGGACGAGATCAAGCTCGCGAAGCAGGTGATCGGCAACTTCGAGGCGGCGCTCGATCTAACCGAGTACCGCGACGAATACCAGGACGAGCTCCAGCGCATCATCGACGCCAAGGTCGCCGGGCAGGAGGTGGTCGCAACCGAGGAAGAAGCGCCGCCCAAGGTGGTCAACCTGATGGATGCGCTGCGCCAGAGTCTCGATCGGGTCAGCACCGGCAAGAAAAAGGCGGCGAAAGCGGAGTTCGCGAAGCCCGAGAAGGCGGTCGCCGCTCCGCGCAAGCGCGCCGCCGCGCGCTGACATTCGCCGACTGCTTTCACGCGGATGGGCTTGAACACGACAAGCCCATCGCCTATCTTCATCGCGTCATCTTCACATCTGGTGGTTCGGATTTCCGGGGACACCCATGGACGGGATGTGCCGTACGCGATTTCGTCTATGTGCGCTCGCGGTGGGACTGGTGGTCCTCGCGCTGCCCGCACGATCCCGGACGGCGTTCGCCTGGGCCGCCGGCGACGGCTACTACTCACTGATCAATCGGCACAGCGGCAGCGCCCTCGACGTCATCGGTGCGAGCACTGAATCCGGTGCCGCGGTCATCCAATATCTTGGCCACCTGAACGCAAACCAGCAGTGGCTCCTCCGCGAGGTCGTCGCCACGCCGCAGGTGACCACGGCCGATGCCATCCGGTTCCTCGAGCAGTCCACCTGGGGACCGACCCCCGAGCTCGTCGCGCACGTCCAGAGCGTCGGTTTCGAGCAGTTCCTGAACGAGCAGTTCGAGGCTGCTTCATCGAGCTATCCGACGCTGCCGCTCTATCCGACGACGAGGGATACCGTGGCGTGCCCGAGCGGGTCGGCGTGTCAGCGCGACAACTACACCATCTATCCGGTCCAGAACCGGTTCTTCACCAACGCGCTCTACGGCCCCGATCAGCTGCGCCAGCGCGTCGCCTTCGCGCTCCACCAGATCGTCGTCGTCTCGAATGTCGACATCACCCAGCCAAGCTGGATGACGCCCTATCTTCAGGTGCTCGATCGCAATGCGCTCGGAAACTACCGGCAGCTGCTCTACGACATGTCGCTCAACCCCGCGATGGGCAACTACCTCGACATCGCCGGCAACACCAAAGCGGTGCCCAACGAGAACTACGGCCGCGAGATCCTGCAGCTGTTCTCGCTCGGCACCTTCCGCCTGAATCCGGACGGCACGCAGCAGCTCGATCTGACCGGCCAGCCGATCCCGGCCTACACCCAGGAGACGGTCAACAACTTCGCGCGCGTGTTCACCGGCTGGCAGCGGGCCGCCGCGCCGGCGCCGGGCGTGCCGAATTACCTGGATCCGATGGTCGCGAACCAGTCGCAGCACGACATCGGCGCCAAGACGCTGCTGAACGGCGCGGTGCTGCCGGCGAAGCAGTCGGCGGCGCAGGATCTGAACGACGCGATCGACAATATTTTCAACGACCCGAACGTCGGCCCGTTCATCTCGAGGCAGCTGATTCAACACCTGGTGACGAGCAATCCGTCACCGGCATACGTTGCCCGGGTCACCGCCGTCTTCAACGGCGACCTCGGCTCCTCCCGCGGTGATTTGAAGGCCGTGGTGAAGGCGATCCTGCTCGATCCGGAAGCCCGCGGCGACCTCAAGGCGGACCCGAACTACGGTCACCTGAAAGATCCGATTCTGTTCATCACCAACCTGCTGCGCGCGTTTCACGCCAGGTCGGCCGACGGAACCGGACTCAGCGACGGATACCTCAATCCCCAGGCGGTCAACATGGGCATGGACCTGTTCCGTCCGCCATCGGTGTTCAGCTACTACTCGCCGAGTTCGGGTGTGCCGGGGGCGGCCGGTGTGCGCGGCCCGGAGTTCGGCGTCCTGTCGACCTCCACCGCGCTGCGCCGCGCCAACTTCGTCAACACCATGGTGTTCGGTACCATCCCCGTCAGCGCCAACGCCCCGACCGGCACCTCGCTCGACCTGTCGGATCTCCGCGCGCTCGCGGCGATGCCCGATCAGCTCGTGGAGCGGCTCAACCAGCAGCTGCTGCACGGCACGATGTCGACCTCCATGCGGCAGACAATCCTCTGGGCGGTGACCGCAGTCCCGGCCACCAACCCGCTCAAGCGCGCCCGCACCGCCCTTTATCTCGTCGCGTCGTCCTCGCAGTATCAGGTGGAGAAGTAGATGCGCGTCACCCGCCGCGAGTTCATGTTCCAGACCGCCCAGGGTTGTGTGGGCTACGCGCTCGGCGCGGCGGCCTTCGTGGCGGGGGTCGAGCGCTTCGGGCTGATCAACGTGCTGGCGCAGGGCTCGGGGTATCGGGCGCTCGTCTGCGTGTTCCTGGCCGGCGGCAACGACGGCAACAACATGGTCGTGCCGCTCACGACCACCGAGTACAACGCGTACGCCACGGCGCGTTCGATCTCCGGGCTGGCCCTCGATCAGGGCGCGCTGCTGCCGATCACTCCGCTCAGCATCGGCAATCCGTTCGGGCTGCATCCGAGCCTCACCGAGCTCCAGACGTTGTGGAATCAGCAGAAGGTCTCGATCGTGTGCAATGTCGGGCCGCTGGTGCAGCCGCTGACGCGTGAGGCCTACCAGGCCGGGGCGCCGCGTCCGTATCAGCTGTTCTCGCACTCCGATCAGGTCGCGCAGTGGCAGACCTCGATCGCGGATCGGGTCAGTGCCACCGGGTGGGGCGGCCGCACGGCCGATCGCTTCGCGCCGCCGCCTTCGGGCTTCCCGATGGTCACGGCCCTATCGGGCGGGATCTTCACGCGCGGCCAGGCGACCTCGCCGCTCTCGATTGCACCGGCGCCGACGGCGCTGAACCAGGTGCTCGTGCTGAACGGGTTCGGCACCACCGCCGAGGAAACGGCGCGGCGCAACGCGTTCGATTCGCTGCGCGCGCTCGACGGCGAATCGACGCTGGTGTCCGCCACGAGCAGGACGACGCAGCAGGCCGTTGATATCGGACGGCTGCTCAACAGCGACGTGTCGCTCGGGACGGTGTTCCCGAACACGACGCTCGGCAACCAGTTGAAGCAGGTCGCCAAGGTGATCAAGTTCAACGCCGCCACGCCCGCGCTCGGACTGACGCGTCAGATCTTCTTCTGCCAGCTTGGGGGGTTCGACACGCACCAGAACCAGGTCGCGACGCAGGCCAGCCTGCTCCAGCAGGTCAGCCAGGCCGTGGCCGCGTTCTATCAATCGACCGTGGAGCTCGGGATGGACCAGCAGGTCACGACCTTCACGCTGTCCGATTTCGGCCGCACGCTGCAGCCCGCCGGCACCGGCTCCGGCGTGGTCGGCTCCGATCACGCCTGGGGCAGCCACCACTTCGTCGTCGGCGGCGCGGTGCGCGGCGGCGACTTCTTCGGCGTCCCCGGACCGAACGGCTCGGTGTTCCCGGTGCTTCAGTTGAATGGTCCCAGCGACACCGACAACCGCGGCCGCTGGATCCCGACCGCCTCGGTCGAGCAGTACGCGGCGACGCTGGCGTCGTGGTACGGCGTCGGTCCGGCGGACATCCCGGTGGTGTTCCCGAACATCGGCCGTTTTCCGGTCAGCGATCTCGGGTTCATGATCTGAGCGCGCGCTGTACCGATGAAAGGCGCCGAGGCGCCTTTCTCAGCAGGACGACGGTGCCCTACCGTTGACGATCGCACGCCCGCCGAGTTCAAGGCGTCGCCCACGACTACCGCGCCACTGGAGGAAGCGAGCCCGCAGCGCCGTTCTCCAATAGTCAGTGGTCCGCAGAACCCCGGCGCGTCAGTGCCATCGCACCGGTATGCTGTCTGCCGACTTGAACAACCCGACGCTGCCCTGCCGCACGCCCGTCGAGCGTCCGCTGACCGATCGAATGTAGCACTTGCGGATGCGGTGAAGTGGTCCTGGACGCCGGGCCGAGCCCTAAGGCGGAATCTACACCGCCGCCGCCGTTGCCGGTGCGATGTTGGCGTTCAGGCGGAAAAAGTTGTCCGGATCATATTTGGCCTTGATTAGCCTCAGACGTTCCATGTTGGAGCCGTATGCGGTGGACGCAAGTGCGCTCGCGCTTTCGTCTGCCTGACCAGTAAAGTTCGTATAGGTGGTACCCGTGGAGTACGGTCTGATCTGACGGAAACTCTCGCGCACCCAGGCGATGTTGGTCGCGTTGTCGGCTGGATTCTCCCAGTTCCCGTCAATTGACGACATCCATGGAGCGGATCGCTCCGCATAGGCCGTTTCCGTCGCACCGACACGGTTGATGGCCCCACCCATCTGGAAGGTGACCACGAGCGTGAGCGGCGCCGGTCGCTGATTCGCTCTGGCCGCGATGATCTCGATTGCCTGATCTGGCAGAGACGCCAGGTTCTGCGCCTTCCAGTAACTGTGCAGCTTGCCCATGGGAAAGAACGCATCAAAGGCGGTCTGCACCTGCTGAAACGGCATCGGCTGGGAGATATCGGCGAGCGGCGTACCCAACTCGCGTAGCGGTTGCATGGCGCGCATACCCTGCTCTGACGACCCGGCGTAAACTCCGCCGATGACCAGGCACGCTTGGTTGTGAACTGGCGGCGGCAGCGTCGGCGCTACTGGCATGGTGAGGGCCACGGCGAGCGACGTTATCTCGTCGGGCGCCTGCAGGCAGTAGTCACGCCAACGGGGCAAGATTGTCGCCGCATCGCCCGCCCGATAGAAAACGCCGGCAAACGCGACGATTGGACCGAGCGGATGGGCGCGAAACTCAAAGGACGTCACTATTCCAAAGTTGCCGCCGCCGCCGCGCAGCGCCCAGAACAGGTCGGGCTCTGATTTCGTCGAGGCAGTGCGAACGGAACCGTCGGCGCACACCACGCGCGCCGATAGCAGGCTGTCGATCGTCAGCCCGTGCTTGCGCCGGACCCAGCCTTCGCCTCCTCCCAGCGTCAATCCGGCAACCCCCGTCTCCGAGACGATGCCACCTGGCACGACGAGGCCGAAGGCTTGCGTCTCGCGGTCCACGTCGCCCCATACGGCGCCGCCCTGGACTCGAGCCGACCGCGATTCAGGGTCGACGTCAACGCCGCGCATACGAGTCAGATCAATGACGATCCCATTGTCACAGCTCGAATGACCGGCGACAGAATGGCCGCCGCCCCGGACGGCGACGAGGAGATTGTGCTGTCGAGCGAACTTCACCGCATCCACCACGTCGGCAGTGCCGGTGCATCGCACGATCAGCGCGGGACG
The DNA here is from genome assembly GCA_963816725.1 of uncultured Acidobacteriota bacterium. Classification (GTDB taxonomy): domain Bacteria; phylum Acidobacteriota; class Vicinamibacteria; order Vicinamibacterales; family 2-12-FULL-66-21; genus CAVSUB01. Next base: position 8,884 of record CAWFMC010000013.1, read on the forward strand.
CCGCTGATGCATTGCGTTAAAGACCGGCTTCTCGCCATATCCCCGATCGGTCGGTTTCAGCACATCGCCGCGGATTGAAGTCGCGACCTGTTCCAAGACCGATTCGTCAATACTCGTCTGTCCACCGTCCACGGTCGCGATCGAAATTGGCACGACTCACCTCCCGGCCCGATGGTTGGCGGTTTATCGAACGCGCGACGAGCGCAAACATCTCTAACCGGATGTCCTGAAGTCCCTTGGTCGATCGGTCCGAACCTGATGAAACACCTGAATGCCCAGTTTCGTCAGCCGCAGAAAAGGTGTCGCCGGAACGGTGGATCAGTAATGAGCAACGAAGCACCATCATCTGGCGCGCGGCCGCGCTGGACGCACTACACATCGCGGCCACACGAGAGCAATGCCTCTCGCCGCGCAGCCCTTCCTACGGCGTGTCTGATTCCAGTGCGGTTCACCATCACGCCCCGAACAGGCCAACAGCTTCGCGAACGATCGCAAGCCGCGCCCGCGGTTCGAATCGAACCATCACGCCCAGCACCATCGTCGCTAACGGCAGACGAAGTTCTCCGCGTCATCCGCGCTGCCGCTGCCTGTGTACTCCGCATGCTGAGGATACGGGCACAGCGGACGTGTCCGTGATACGGCGGCGCCCGCTACCTTTCGTGCGATCACCCGGTCCGGCGCCTCCCCGTTCTCGACCCACTCAGCAAGCGTCGCCGTCCAGTCCACGGTATCGGGCCCTCGCCCTCCGCTGCAATGCAGCACACCTGGCAACAGGAACAACCGAAAGTAGTCGCGCACGTCGTCGTCTCGCTTCCCGACCTGTTCGTAGTACTCGATGCTGCCGAGCGGCGTGATCGCCGCGTCCGACCATCCGTGCCACACGATCAGCTTGCGGCCTTTCGCCTTGAACGCGTCCAGATTCGGGTTGGTGGCGTTGATGAAGGTGGCCGCGAGCCTCGCATCCTTGTGCGCGTTCGCGACGTCGTAGCCGCTGTAGTCCCATGACGGATCGTTGAAGACGAGGAACTTGAAGAGCTGCGTGGCCAGTGCGAAGCCCAGACTTGGGGCCTGCGGCGTGGCATGGCGGCTACCGCCGGTGATCCATGCTGGCCAGCTGTCGACCTCGCCCTCGCCGCCCACTGGTCGTGCAGGATAGGTTGCGTGTCCTTTGCCGATCGTCTCGGCATAAATCTTCCTCAGCGCCGCGCGCTGCCCGTCAGACAGGCCGGCCAATCCAGCGACGTCCACGTTGCACCGCCGTGGGTCCTCCAAGAGACCGTCCTTGAGTCCATCGACGGCATCGCATTTCTCGACGATCTGCGCCTCGACCGACTTCAATAGCTCGGGCGTGAACATCGGCGCCGACAGGTTGCGCGGATCGGGGAACACCGCCTGGATGTCTTTCACGAACTGTGCGGCGAGGCCCACGAAGTCGTGGACAGGCGCCCCGACCACGATGCCGTCGAAGTCGTCGGGAAAACGCTGCGCCTCCATCAAGCCCTGTCGGCCGCCGTTCGAGCAGCCTGAAAAATACGAATGCTCCTCGGTCCGGCCGTAGTAGTGCCGCAGAATCGCCTTGGCGGTTTCGGCTGTGCGGTGCACCGCGACGTATCCGAAATTCACTTGCCGCTCGAGATTGTCGAGCGCCCAGCTTGCTTCGAAGGACTGCCCCTGGTGGCCGGTGTCGGTGCCGACGGTCGCATAACCGTCGTTCACACTTGTCTTCGCTTGATTGTCGATCATGCCGACGAACCCCGCGCCGCCACCCATCATGAACTTGCCGTTCCAGGTGTCGGGCAGAAGCAGCGAAAAGCGGATCTCGGTGCCGATGACGCCGCTAACGCGGCAGTGCGCCGCGCGAATCTCCCCGCTGGTTGCGGCGGGCACGGCGACTGCGTCGCGGATCTTGACGTCGGGCAGCGTGAGGCTCGTTAGCCCCGCGCATTCGCGATGGGGGGGAGGAGTCTGTGCCGACAAGATGACCGATGAGGCGCCGCCGAGGATTGCCGCGAGCGAGCCACTCATCATCTTCATGTCGCCGCCTTTCGACGAGGTCGAGGACTCGACCATGATAAATGACCGGGAGGGCAAGCGATGTAGGAAAGCGGCGGGCGAAGCCACACGAGGGCGCACACCAACGGCTCAGGTGAAATCTGCGCCGAATGTCCTCGGACGTATCTCCGGCAGGCCACAGCTCGCAGCCACGCCGTTGTGTGATCCAACTCGCACAATTGCGGGCCGTCAGATAGATCCTCTATGACGCCGTACTGGCTTTCGATGGGCAGTCGGGCTGGTCGCAATACATCTTCCATCTGACATCCGCCATTCAGGATGCGTTTTTCAGCATCCTGTTAGACCGCAAGGAGCCCGATGAGCAGCAACCCGGTATGAGCGATGGCGGTGGCGAACACGTCGCGTCTCCAGATGTAGGCAGCGACCATGAGCACGCCGAAGGGCAGATTCACTGCCAGCGCCGGGCCGAGCCCCCAAAACGGCGTGTGAGCTAAGCCAAACGCCGTCGCGGCGAGTAGCCCGCCGAGGGGCAGGCGTCCTGTAAGGGTGCCCAGGCGTTCAACGGCGTATCCCCGGTACAACAATTCTTCGACCGGGCCACTCGTCAACGCGAGGCACACCCGCCACCAACATGGTTGGTTCGCGAGGGCCTCGAGTCCCCGCTCGAAGCCGCCGAGCCCCAGCACACGCAGCAGGGGTGTGGTCAGCAACGGGAGCACATAGTACGCGAGCAGAAGGATGGTCACGGCTACGGCAACCGTCATGACGTCCGGCCGACGGAGACCAATGGACGTGAGCGGCAGCTGTTCCCACCGGCTCACGACGAGCAGCACCACAACGGCCAGCGTAGAGAACAGAAGCTGCAGCGCAAGCTGAATGCCCAAGCTCGCCGCGGCCCCGTACGTGCCGGACCAGGCAGCGATCACTGGAGGCCCACCCAGGGCCAGGGCAAGCCCGACGGCCGTCGCGGTCCTGGACCTCGATGCGGGCCACAGTTTCCGGACCGGCATAACGCCCGATTGTATGCCGGAGGCGGTCGCGAGTCGGGCGACTGCTGTGGCAACGCCACAGCGTTCACCAATGTCGCACGCGCGCGACGCGATACACCCATGTCCGGAGTGAACAGCGGTGATCGAACAGGGCCAGGCTTCGCCAGAGTGCGAGGTGCACCTCTTGCAGCAGGTCCCGGCGGCGTTCAGGATCGTGCTCGTATGCCCGCACCAGCCGTTCGAGGGCCCCGGCGTACCCGTTGGCCACCTCTCGGTAGAGATCCTCTTGCCGGGCCGCGGGTTCCATCTGTCTGAGGTAGTCGCTGGAGGAGCCACGATCTTACATACCTTTTTGGAGAAGTCTTGCGGCCGCGATGCTAAGAGGGGCCAATGGCGATGTTGGTGGGATGCGCGACGTCTTGACGACCAGCTCCCTGCCAGCGCGACGTACGCCATCGAATACGCGCAAAAAAACGGGCTGATGGTGCCGCTGAGGTCACATGGTCGCCCGCCGCCCTCTCCCGCCCAGCGACCCGTACGCGTCGATCCGGCGAGTGCAGTGCGCCACGATTAGCGCGCTGGCCGCGAGCCTATTGCATTGATCCAGATTCGGGTTAGGTGCTGCCTGAGCCGCCGGACTCCGTTGCGGCTTAATGACTGCTCGTGGCCGAGCAGGCTCAGGAGGCGCGACGCTGTCGCTGGTCGTGTTCGATGTTGCTCGGTGGACCGCAAGGCGCGTGCGAGTCGGTTCACGGTGCGGGTGAAAGGGCCGCTGACGAAGCGGCAGGCGGACACGGCATCGTGGAAGCCGATGACCCTCACCGCCGTTCGCGGTACCGTGCTCGGCGCAGCCGACTTCAGCGAGTTCGAGGATCCGGGCCAGCGCTACAGCATCCGCGGCGAGGAGGATTTCGTGCCGATCCCGCGTGACCAGTGGGCGTCGCGTCGTCTCGAGGACATCGTGGATGGGATCCTCTACGTCGGTCCCAAGCAAACGACCTCGGGGATCTGGCCGCAGCTCTGTGCCGATCCCGGCTACGTTACTGGTGCCGGCGCACGCCGTGCTGACACCGGAGGCGATTCACTGATGCGAAAAGAGCTGGCCCTGCTCGATGTCGGTCAACGGCCGACGGCGGCTTGGGCGGTCTGTTCATCGCCGAGCGCCGTCCGCTCCGGGCTGTCGGCCCGTTCGCCCGCAATACGCCGCCGCCACGTAGGTGGCGGCTTCCGCCGACTGGTGTGGATTGTTCAGCGTCGTCCAGAGGTCGAGCAGTGCCTCGGTCTCCATCGCCTCCCTCACGACTGCTGTTCGCAATGGGTGAGAACGACCAACTCCCTGCGGTTTTCGTTGCGACGCATCCGAGATTCCGGACGCCCATGCTCGCGATCGTACTCACCGCGGCGATCACCCTTACGCTCGCGCTCTTCAGCACCTTCATCTCGGCGCTCACACGGCTTCCGCGAAATCGCCGGGCCCGTTCAGCGCGGTCCAGAGGTCCAGCACGTCTCGGCCTCATCGGCACCCTCACCAACTGCCACCACGTGCGGAGGATCGCACTGCCGGTCGTACCGGGCGACGTGGTGGAAAGCCCTGGTTCCAACGGGACGATCCACTTCAGTTCGAAGCGCTGGACAGTGAAGAACGCGTGAGCGCTGATGCGCCAGGCCGGCGCCGCGAGGGCTGCGCGAACGCCGCCAACCCGACGCGCCGGCCCTCTTCTCCGTCAGGCCTTGCCGACGAGGCCGAATCCCGCGCCCGACGGGTCGGCGGCGATCAGGATCCACTCGCCCGTGGGAACCTGATGCGGACCCATGAGCACACGACCTCGGTTGGCTTCGACAGCAGCCTTCGACGCGGCAACGGACGGCACGCGGAAGTAGAACAGCCACGCTGCCGGCTGACGTTCGTCCTGGCGCTGCATGATCGCGCCCAGCCGCTGGCCGTGGTGGTCGATGAAGCAGTAGTCGCCCATCGGCCCCATGTTCATCACTTCCTTGAACTCGAAGCCGAAGTGGCGGGAGTAGAACGCCTTGGATGCGCCAAGGTCCGGGCTCGACAGCTCATTCCACCCGACGCGCTCGACTTCCGTCGGCGAGAACACATCGCTCGTCGCATCCGGTCTGTCCGGCGGTGGCATCGGGGTCATCACGTAGAACGGGACACCTTGCGGATCCGTGACCATGGCGATATCCCCGACTCGCGGGATCGCGGTCACCGGCATCTGGACCTTGCCCCCGTCCGCAGTGATAGCCGCAACCGCCGCCGCCGCGTCTGGGACGTACAGGTAGCCGAGCCAGAGGGGCGAGGCGCCGTTCTGCCGCATGTCGTCCGTCATGCGGAGGACGCCGCCGGCGTGCTTTCCATCCGATCTGCCGATCATGCGGTAATCCATGCCGTCGGAGCGCCCGGGATCCGCCGGACCGATGGTCCAGCCGACGACGGCGCGGTAGAACGACGTCGCGGTGTCGGGATCGGGGGTCATCAGCTCGTACCAGATGAAACTGCCGGGCGGATTGGCCATGAAGTGCCTCCTGCTCAAATTAGTGACGCGGCGAGTCGGTTGTGCGACGACCGCCCTGCATATTCTTGACCAGCTGGTCATGACGATCAAAAGCAGCCGGTACCGTGCATGTTGCGCTCGGGGTGGCAGTGAGCGCTGCTGGGTGGGACGCTCGACCGATTGAGCACCATATCGCACGCCACGGCGCAGACGAGTGCGAACTCTTGAGCAAATCAGGTTAACCGCGGCGGTCCCGTGAGCGTCCCGACCGTGAAGACGTTATCGACGCGGCCGACGCGAGGTGATTCGGTCGCACCCCGCAGCCCACTCCCGCGCGGCCAGCGGCCTGCCAGACATACAGCAGCGCGGACGTTACCTGCAGCTTCCCGGAGCGCTGGTGGAAGCGGCAAAGACCGCGCTGAGGCGCTGCTCGAACGGAACCCGCTGCCGCTCGTTCATTCGCGCGAGCACCCGATCGGCGACCGGCTGGAGGAACCGTCCATATCCCCGGAGGACGGCAGCGTCGCCGGCGATCAACGCGGCCTCGAGCTTCTGCACGGCGTCCGGTGTGACGAGCTCGATGCGACCGACGAAGGCGCGCACGATCGACGCTGGCGCTGGGCGGATGGCGAGCGGCAGAACCTCGTCGACCATCGCCGGCGGCATCAGGTAGAACAGGCGCGTTCCCTCCTCGAACCATGCGTCGCGCCAGGTGTTCACCATCGCGGCAGCCTCCTTGGGGTACAGGCCATGTGCAACGAGCAGCTGCTCCAGTTCGGGTCCCGGGCCGTCCGCCTCGTCTTCCAACGTGGGTGGATCCAGCGCGAGCTTGCTCCCTGCCGCATGGTGGACGCGATAGCCGATGCGGCCGTCATGATTCGCAAAGAACAGCAGATCCCCGATCGGGCCGCCGGATGATGTCCGCACCGTCACCTGGCCGCTCGGTTCGACTCGCGCTTCGATTGGTGAGGGGAACAGCCCGACACCGCGGTAGAACAGAAATTTCTCGGTCTGCGAACCCAGTCGCAGCGGGGCCGCGTCGGTGTCACGCGCCCGGTAATAGTGGCTTCTGCCTGGCTCGGTCGGGAAGCCAGGAGCCGCGTCCGGTGACACGGTGACCCCGGACCACGAAATCGAGCCCTCGAACTGCGGCTGACGGTAGGCGGACAGGTCGAGTGCCGACGGCGCCACGCGTGCGCTCGGATACCACTCGGTCACCACCCCGTTGCGGAACCGCACGTTGACGTCCACCGCTGTTGCCGCGGGCGCGTAGAAGTAGAGCACGGGCGTTTCCATCCGCATGGTCCCGGGCAGATAGCCTTTGACGTTGAGCGGGAGCCGCTCGACGAAGCACGGCAGCTCACCAGGTGCCTGGCGGGGGAGCCATTCCTGCGCGCGGCCATCCTCGCCCGCGACCGAGGTAAACGTGCCCCACTCGTGAACCGTCAGCGGGGCCGGGCTGTGAGGAGTGAGCGAGCGGCCCGCAATGAAGGTGGAGGCTGTGACCAGAAGCACGATCGGAGCGACACGGTGGAGCATGTGCATTCTCCGGGATGCGAGGTTCACACGCATTGTAACGCCGTCAGTCGAACCGTCGTGGCTTTGAAGATGCTGCCGAAGCGATCCGCGGCAGCTACTCGCGCCGCGTCTCGCGTGGGGTTCGCCCTGCGGGGAGTTGGTGCGGTGCAGCCGCGCAGCAGACCGCCGGCTGTCGGCTCTGCCGCGGCGAGTGAAAGACCTGGTCTACCGTGTTACGTTGAACCCGTCGACGCGTGTGGACAACCAGTCGAGCACTATTTCGCTGTAAGCGGGAACGAATCGCTGCAGTGATTTCATCTCAGCGTTGTTGCCGAGCCTGGCCTCGAGCATCGCGTGATTTGCTTTCGGCACGATCCGCAGCGTGTAGTCAGGGTTACGGCCGGCGCTGAGCGCCGCCTCCCAGGCGGACCGGTTCTTTTCGGCCAGGATGTTGTTGTCCAGCTCGCCGAACAACGCGAGCACCGGAACTCGGGTCGCGCGAAGTGCGGGCGCCGGGTCGTACACAATCAACGGCCGAATCAGCTGCAGGTAGGGGGCGTCCGGCTTGTCGGGGAATGCCTCGGGCGGGTTGCCGCCCATGCGGGCTACGATCCTGTCGCGAGCTGCGATATATCGGTCCCATCCCTGGCCGGTCCGCAGGTAGTTGTACTGCACAGTCATCAGCTCGACGATCTGCTCGATCACTTCCGGACGCATTTCGCTGGCGGTCATTTCGTTTCGCGCCTGGTCGATCGTGGTCTCCGCGCCAGACACGCCCGCCCCGGAGATGCTGATAAGAAACGCCAGATTCTTTGCACGGGTGGCCGCCAGCGGCATCACCCAGCCCGCCTGGCTCCATCCCAACATGCCAATCTGATCGGGCTTGATGTCGTGGCGGGTCTTCAGGAATGCGAAGGCCGCCGTGACGTCTCCGGCGAGGTCGTCGAAGGACGCCTTCTTCCAGTCGCCCGTCGAGCCGCTCACACCTCGCTTGTCGAACCCGAGAACCGCCATCCCGTGACGGACGAGAAACCTGGCGAACGGCAGCAGGTACTCGCGATCTTCGGCGCCCGACGCGTGGACGAGAATCACCGCCGGATGAGGTCCAGGGCTGATGGGGCTGATCAGCGTGCCGGCAAGTTGCACCTCACCGTTGGAGAAACGAACGTCCTCGTGCCGCTCAATGTTCACTCGCCGCGCGTGTCGGGCTGGCGCACTGGCCCGCGACCACGTCAGTGAGACGGGGCTACCGGCGCGATCGCGTTGGAACTCGATTCGCGATTCGATCGCGTCCGACACTGCGGCTCCGGGTCCTGCGAAAAACCGATCCGGCTCCGTCGGATACAGGGTCCGAACGTCACCGCGTTCGTCGACGGCGACCAACTGGTTGCTTCCGGACAGTTCTGACCAGAGCTGGAGATAGAGGAAGCCGCTCGGCTCCCATTGATACACGCCTGCATAAGCCCGGAGAGTGGCCTCGTCCACGGGGCGGATTGCCGGGACTTGAACCGAGCGCAGGATGCCCGCGCCCACAAGAGGAGCGAGCATGACTACGGTGCCCAGAATCGACGCGCGCGTCATCGTGCTATGTCTTTTCGCAGAGACGCGCGGCATCTGGTCCTACTTGCCGGGCTCCGGTTTGATCGCCAGGCCAGTGAAGTAGCCCTCAGTCCCCGGCCCTATCCACAGCGCCACGCCGCCGCTCGAGTCACCAAGCTTCAAGTCGTTCACGATCAGCACCGGTTGGGGCGCGCCGTGCACGAACAGCCGCGCCGTCGTGCCCTGCACGGCAATCCGCACGCGGGTCCACACGCCCGCCTCGAGATCTACGTAGCTCTCGTATTTCTCCGGCGCTTCCTTCCGCGAACGGGCGAAGTCGAAATCAGGGAAGGCACTATATTGAGTCGAATGGTTGCGCCGCACCTGGTCCTCGGCGCGGCCGTTCGTCGGCCGTAGGTAGATGTACTCGAACTTGCCATCGCGCAGGCGGAAGGCGATCCCAATGAAACCGCGCGCACCCTCTCCGGCACTTGCGGCCGGTTGGCCCGCGAGCTCGACCTCGATGGTCCCATTGCGAAACTCGGCGCCGTTTATGACCGCATAGGCTTCGCCGTTGCCCACCTGGCCATCCTCGGTGACTTTGATAGCGCGCTTGCCCTTGTATTCCACCGATTCGAGCCGCACACGATGCGGTGTCAGCTGCTCGCGAGTCTGTGCCGTGCCACGCAGTGGAATCGTCATGGCAACCAGCAGCGTGCCCGATACGACAATGCCCAGTCGCATGGTGCTCATCTGAACATCTCCCGGTGACCAGCATAACGGCGCCGGTCCCGTGCGCCGGGGCGAAGTGATGAACGGCCGGTGACCGCAATGAACGGCCCGCAGGCCGATGCGAACAATCAGTGCTGGACGGCACGCGGCCAATGGCGGACAGTACGATCGTCACGTGACTACGATGGCGTTACCGTCGCACGCAGCCAGCCTCGAAGCGAAAACACCGCCATCCACGCGGATCCTGAGGACGGTGGGTGCGTTCGTGATTTGGACGGCATTGGCTGGCTTCTTCGCGACGCAACTCTATTTCGCGGGACTGGCTTGGAGCGTTGCCCTTGCCTGGACATTGCCGCGGTGGTACGCGTGGGGCGTGGTCACGCCGCTGATCTTCCGACTCGATCGGCGGCTCGCGGCTGCCACCACACTTCCTGTCCGCGTCGCCCTTCACGTGCCGCTCGCTGTCATCTGGACGGCCATCACGGTCGGGCTTCGGCTCGCTGCACGCCCATTACGAGGCAGCCCCCTGCCGGACGACTTCCATCTTTACCTGCTCGACCGGTTCTATTCGGATCTGCCAATCTACGCCGTGATCGCCGGTATTTCCTTCGCCCGGCTCTATGCCGCGCAGGTGAGGCGCGGCCTCCGTGAGGCGCACGAACTGGCACTCTGGACGGCTGACCTCGAGCGCCGATTGGTGGAGGCGAGGCTGCAGAGCCTTCGCGCCCAGCTGCAACCCCATTTTCTCTTCAACGCGCTCAACACGATCAGCGCGTTCACCGAGTCGAACCCACAGATGGCCCGCCGGCTCATGGCGCAGCTCGCCGACCTCCTACGCGCATCGCTCCGTCACACCGCGCAGCCGCTCGTCACTCTGGGCGAAGAGCTGACGTTTCTCGACGACTTCCTGGCGATCGAATCCGCCCGGTTTGAAGGACGCCTCCATGTATCCGTACACGCCGACGACGAGCTGCTGCCGCGGGCGGTGCCCGCCTTCCTGCTTCAGCCGGTTGTCGAGAACGCCATTCGCCATGGCGTCGGAACCCGCCTGTCGGGAGGAAATGTCGACGTATCCGTGATTGCCAGCGGGCGGGCGCTGCAGATTCGCGTGCGCGACGACGGCGTGGGACTGCCGCAGGACTGGAGCCTCGGCCGCGACGCTGGTGTGGGCTTGAGAAACGTGGCTGACCGCCTCGAGCAGATGTACGGAACGCCGGGCCTATTGAAGGTGGGTCCAGGAGCCGCTGGCGGGGTGGAGGTCCAGATCGAACTGCCGGACTCGCCGGCGCAGCCGCGGCCCGGGACGGTGGGATGGGCAGCGGGGAAATGACGAACCCCATCATGCGCGCCGCGCGCACCCTGATCGTGGACGACGAGAAGCCGGCGCGGGAACGGTTGCGGCGGCTGCTGGCACGGGACAACCGCATTGAGCTCGCGGCCTCCTGCGCCGGCGGCGCCGAAGCACTCGATGCTCTGCGCGAGGCTGCGCGAACCGACGCCCCCGTGCAGTTGATGTTCCTCGACGTGCAGATGCCGGAGCTGGACGGGTTTCGCCTCCTCTCGCTGCTCATGGGCGAGCGGCCGCCGATCGCCATGCCAGACGTCGTCTTCGTCACCGCCTACGACGAATACGCGTTGCGCGCCTTCGAGGCGCACGCCACCGCCTACCTGTTAAAGCCGTTCAGCGATGAGAAGTTTCAGGCGACGCTCGATCACACGTTGCGCCACGTCCGTGCCGGACATGCAGAAGCCATGATGGCGCAGCTGCAGGCGCTGCTCGGCATCTCCCCAGACAAGCGGCTCGTGCTACCGGTGGCGCCCACGCCGACGCGTCCGGCGCTCGATCGAATCGTCGTCCGCGGTTCGGAGCGCGTGCGGCTGCTCCCGGTCGAGCAGGTCAGCTGGATTGAGGCGGAGGGCATGTACGTCAACCTCCATACGCGAGACGGCGCCATGCACCTGCATCGCGCTCTGCTGGGCGAGCTCGAGACTGCCCTCGATCCACGCCGCTTCGTCCGCATTCATCGCTCCGCGATCGTCAACATCGATCTCGTGGTCGAGTTGCGCCAGGAGGTGCACGGCGATTACGTGGCGGTGCTCAGGGGGGGAACGGAGATTCGCGTCGGCCGCCGATTCCGCGCGCGGCTTCAGGCGCGGCTCGGACATCAGATCTGAGCCGACTCGCGAGACGCCCGGGCCGGATTTGTGGTGCCATTCCCGAAAGGCCGCAGGCCGCGCTTCTGCGGCGTGCCAGTGCCATACCGGCATCGAGCCGGGCGCAGTCCACGCTCCGGATGGTAGTGCAAACGTCGGCAGTTGCTTTCGACGCCCCAGCGTGCCGGTGCTCGCGATCGTACCGGGAGAAGCTGCCGTACTGGACAGGGCTGAGAGTTGGTGGCACGCTGTGCCCATGACGATCATCCTGATCCTGACGCTCGCCTTGGCCGCTGGGGTGCTCATCCAGACCCGATGGGCCTTGCTGTTTCCGCTGGCGTTCGGGGCCGCTGTTGCATTCGCTCTGGCGGCCACCGGCCATGCCGTTGACGACACGCCCATTCCGTTTCTTGTGATCGTGTCCACGCTCGTCATGGTCGGCGGGCAGGGTGTTCGCTCCCGTGGCCGCCCGAAGGTCCTCTAGCCGCTGCGACTTCCGGGCTCGCCATCGATCCTGAGGATTTGCCTCCGCTGACGGAGACACTCGAAGGGAGACGTCCGATGTTGATGACCAGTGGGTGGCGGTGGACGCTCGCGATGACGATCGTCGCTTTAGCCGCACTGAAGGGAGCAACGATGACGGCGACGCAGGCGCCCGGCGTCGAACGCACGATCCTTCAGCGACAGGATCTTGCCGGCGTACCGGGCTATGAAGTGCTCCTGGTCGAGGCGACCATTCCAGTCGGCGGGCGCGAGGGTCGCCACAGGCACCCGGGCACGATGGTCGGCTATCTCACCCAGGGCACATTCACAATGGACAACGAGGGTGCCTTTACTGACTATGCGCCGGGCGGATCGATCATCGTCGAGCCCGGCAAAGTTCACGAGGGTATCAACCGCGGGAAGACGCCGATCAAAGCCCTTGTTACGTTCATTGTCGAAAAAGGCAAACCGCTCTCAACGCCAGTGAAATGAGAGTTGAGGTCGACCGGGCCGCGCCACACTGCAGCAGCATGGTCCAAGCGCTTTGATCACCGCGATCGACGTTCGTGGAGGATCACGTCGGCATCGACCAGGCTGCTGCGGCAATCGCGAGCCGATGGCCGTTGATGGCGCGTCTGACCATTACCCGGTTGTTGCGGAGTTCGCTTTGTGAGGCCGGCGCCCAGTGGCCATCGTGAGGCCCGAATGACGCGATGACGACGCACGGCGCATGGAGGGCCGCAGAACAAGCCTCTGACTGGGCTGATTACTTCTCCGGTTGACTCGGCTTCGTCCGCGGCTTGCGGATGAACTCAATTGCCCCCTTGTCTGTGTCGATCGTGCCCGTCATCTTGTCGGCCGTGGCGGTCAGCTCGCATTTCGCAAATGCCGCCGTGCGTCCGGTGCGAGGACGGGGCAGCAGTGTCACCTTGTCGCCGTCCACGGTTCCCTCAGCCGGCATCATGTCTGTCTCAGCCGGTCCGATCATGCCGGTGATCTTGCTACCATCCTGACTGAAGATCGCCAAGCCGGTGACCGTCCCACCGGACGATGGCGTGATCGTGACCGCCCAGGCACCCGTCACATCCACGGTGGGCTTCTGTCCTGCAGTGACGTGCGGGACCAGCGCCAACAGGAGCGCCGCCGTCCACATGCTCGTCAGTCGTCGCATCGTGGCAAAGACCTCCGGAGCCGAATACGTGGGGGCTAACGGATAGTTCGCGATAATTGGCGGTGGTCGCTGGTCGGGGCGAGGTAGCTTCGTACTCTTGGCGATGTCGAGCATGAACAGCCACCCGATACGCAAGCCCTGGGGCCAGCGGCTCTGGCTCACTGCTCTTCATGCTGGCGGCGTGCCAGCAGCCCGCCCAGCGCGCGGTCAATCTCTCGCTTGGGGGTGGTGTTCGGAATCTTCGGGCTGGCGGCGGTACGGCGGCGCTAGAGGCTGCGTCGGTGTGGCTCCACTTGACTTCCGAGTAGAGAGAGAGCTATGGTCGTTCCACTAGAAAGGCCAGTGCATGACGGACAAGGAACGCATCGAACTCCTGCGGGGGCCGTTGGACTTGATCGTGCTCAGGGCCCTGGCGACGATGGGGCCGCTGCACGCCTACGCCCTGGCGTCGCGCCTCGAACAGGTCGCCGAGCATCCGCTGATGCTCAATCAGGGCACGCTCTATCCCGCACTGGTACGGCTCGAACAGCGGGGGTGGATCAAAGGGGCATGGCGGCAGACGGAAACCCGGCGCGAGGCGAAGTACTACACCATTACGGCAGCCGGGCGTCGCGCCGTCGACGACCAGGTGCTGCGTTGGCGGCGGCTGTCCGCACTCGTCAATCAGCTGCTGCTCGACCAGAATTAGTGACGAGATTATGCGCCGCTTTGTCGAGCGCCTGTTGCACCTGCTGCGCGTCCGGCGGCCGAACGGCGAACTCGCGCGTGAGATCAACGCACACCTCGCCCTGCTCCAGGAGGCCCACGAAGGCCGCGGTCTGTCGCCCGACAGCGCGCGGCGTGCCGCCCGGCTGGCGCTTGGCAACGCTGAGCTGATCCAGGTACAGCATCGCGATGCCCGGTCCTTTCGCTGGATCGAGGACGTGGCGCAGGATGGCGCGCACGGGTTTCGCCTGCTGCGGCGCGACCCGCTGTTCGCCGCGACCGCGGCGCTGTCCCTGGCGATCGGTATTGGCGCGAACATCGCCATCTTTACCGTCGCCAATGGCCTGCTCTTTCGTCCTCCCACCGGCATTGCCGCTGCATCCGATCTCGTCGTCATCGGCACGATGCGCGGGGACGGCGGGCTGAATCCATTGAGCTACGCGGCCTACTTGGAGATCGCACGGCACACGACCTCACTCAGCGCGGTATTCGCCGAGGGGCTCTTCCCGCGCATCATGGGACTGGCCCGGTCCGAGGCGGCGACCGCTGACCCCGTCCTCGGCCAGATGGTCACGTTGAACTTCTTCACGACGCTCGGCGTACAGCCGGCTCGCGGCCGTGGGTTCGCCGAGGGCGACGAGAGCGTCGTCGTGTTCAACCATGACTACTGGCGGCGAGCGTTCAGCGGCGACGACCGCGTGGTCGGCCAGACGGTGCGGATCAACAACCGGCCGGTCACCGTGGTCGGCGTGGCGGCGCCCGGCTTCCAAGGCACCGGTATCGAGGCCTGCGATCTGTGGCTCGCGATTGGGGCCGAACGGGCCGGGACCGTTGTCGCTGGCGGTCGGCTTCGACCGGATGTACCGCGCGCTGCGGCCGCCGCTGAAGTGGGGGCGATCGGCGACGCCATCGATCGTGAACGCGGCGTCGCGCCCGACCCGGCGCGACGCTTGAACGCGCTTCCGTTCTCGCGCGCCGGTGGCAACCGCAACCTCGTGTTTGGTTTCGCCGGCGGACTGATGGTGCTGGTCTCGCTGGTCCTGGCCGTAGCCTGCGCGAATGTCGCGGGCATCATGCTGACGCGCGTCTCCGTGCGCGCACGAGAGTTCGCGCTGCGTTCGGCGCTTGGCGCCGGCCGGGCGCGGCTCGCCCGTCAACTGCTCACCGAGATGATCGTGCTGGTTCTCTGCAGCGGTTTGCTCGGGATCGGCCTCGCTCGCGTGTTGATGTCCATGGCCTTGCGGCTGCTTCCGCCGATGCCGACATCGATCGTCGTGCCACTCACGATGGATTGGCGCGTGTTGTGCTTCGCGTTGTTGCTGTCACTCAGCGTCGGCGTGGTCTTCGGCGTGCTGCCGGCATTCAGGGGCTCGAGCGTGGAGCCGGGCGCATCGCTGAAGGACGGTGGACGGTCATCGTCGGGGCGCTCGCGGCTGCGGAGTGCGCTGGTCGTTGGCCAGATTGCCTGCAGCGTCTTACTCGTGGTGCTCGCGATGTTGTTCGCTCGCGCCTTACGCTATGCCGGCGCCGCCGATCCTGGTTTCGATCCGCGCGGAGTCGACGTCGCCACACTCGACTCGTCGGTGAACGGGGATACGCAATCCACGCCGGCTGCGTTCTGGCGGACGGTGCTTGACCGCGTCCGTGAGATACCGGTCGTGGAGAGCGCGTCGCTGGCACGCGTTCCCCCCGGCGGCGTCGAAGGGATTGGGCTTGGCGGCGTAGCGCCGGGCGACCAGCCGGGCACGACGGAGACGATCTCGCCGGCCTGGAATATCATCGCGACCGGTTACTTCGCAACGCTCCGCATTCCGATCATCGAGGGGCGCGATTTTGTGCTGACGGACACCACGGCAGCGCCGCCCGTGGCCATCGTCAGCGAGAGGATCGCCCGACGCTTCTGGCCTGGACAGGCGGCGATCGGAAAGCCTCTGAGGTTGCCGGTCATCACCGCTCAGAACGGGGTCGGCGAGTCGCACGTCGCGACGGTCGTGGGCGTTGTGGGAGACATCCGATCGAGCAGCCTGATCGATGGCCTGGCCGAACCATATGTTTATTTGCCATTGGAACAACGTGAGGTCACCGGCAGTGACCTGACGGCCCAGATGTCCATCGTCGCGCGGCGCCGCGCTGGCACCAGCCTGGCCGGGACGCTGGCGACTCTGATGCACGACATCGCGCCGCGGCTCGTTCTGGCCAGCGCGCAATCACTCGCTGATGCGATGGCATTGGGCCTGACGCCGCAGCGCGCTCTCGCGACCATCTGCGGCCTGATGGGGCTCGTGGCGCTGCTGCTGGCGTCGATGGGCATCTACGGTGTGACGGCGTACACCGCGACACTACGACGTCGGGAGCTCGCCATTCGTCTCGCGCTTGGGGCGTCACGCGCCCGTGTGATCCGGATGGTGTTCAGGCACGGAACGTGGCTCGTGGCGATTGGCTTGACCATCGGCATCGGGCTGGCGATCGTCGCTGGGCAGGTGCTTTCCGTCTTCTTCTACGGACTACCTGCCACTCACGTGCCGACCCTGCTCGGGACGGTGGCGCTCTTCCTGGTCATCGGCGTGGTGGCGTCCTTGGTGCCGGCGCGGCAGGCGGTTGGCGAGGGATGGCGGCGCGCGCTTCAGGAGGACTGAGCGACTGGCACTCGCAGTCAGGCGGGATGTTGAGGTGCGGACGCCGTGCGCTCCGGTGAGCCGTAGTCCCTCCTCGATTTCTCGCGTCAGAGTGTCCTTGAATGCTTCTGGGTGCGCGCGCCAACGCTCACCGTACGAATTTGCCGTGTTCCATGCACGCAGCACGCGAAAGGCGACCTCGGCTGGCGAAATCGGGCTCCATCTGATCGATGACGCATCCCAGCGACTCAAACGTCTCGCGATGCGCATCCACCACCGCCCGTACACGTGGGTCGAAGGGCACGCCGCCCAGGTCCTTGAACCAGGCGACACGCACACCCTTAAAACTGCGAGTCAGCGGTCTGGCGAAATGTTCTCCGGGCTCGTTGACGGAGAGGGGCGCGCGGGAATCCGGTCCAGCGATGATGCTCAGCGCGAAGGCAACGTCTGCCACGGAACGCGGCCCACCATCACCCTCGCACAGCCGCCGCTCGACACGAAAGGTGCAATTCGACGCCATGAATGCTCACTGATTCGTCGAGGCTGCCGCGGTTGCAGGCGTCCTCGCAGGGGTGGTAGCACGCGCGGCCATGAAGAGCCGGCAGCGGATTGTCTCGGACGAGGAGTTCCCAGGCTTTTTGGCACCGGCCCGCCTGTGCCTCGAACAACCAGGCCTGGATGTCGCTCCGGCCGTACAGGCGCGATTGCAGGCGGCCAGACGGTCCACGTATATCGGGCGCATCGCGCGGGCTGGGGGGCATGGGGAACTCGTGGCTCGCCGACCAATCCGAGCAACGAGCGCACCAGTCCGTATCGGCCTGCCGCCGGTGTGAGAGCGGAGCCAAAGTGTCAGCGGGGCACTGCCACGGCCTCGGTGGGTGCGAGTTTTTTCACGTCGATTGGGACTTTTCCGCGCCTATCCGGTAGGGCGACTTCGCGCCCCTGTCCATTTGGGGGGTGAATGACCCGCACAAGCCGTCCACCCGGAGGCACGTCTGATGCACATGGTCTGCAGACAGCGGGGGAGGACTTCATGACTCGCACCGCCATTCGTCGAGTTCCATGAACGTGTCGGTGGGGACGCTTCGGGGTGGCTGTCGAGCGCACCGCGTCGCTCCCCAGAGTTGACGACGTGTTCTGGACGTGCCACCAGCCACTGGAGGAGCTTCGCTTGACCAAACGCGGCGAGTGTGAGCGATGCCCGCACTGGGAAGCGGCACCGGACAGTCGAATCGAACTTAGCGAGAGCTCGGCTCGGGCATCGCGAGCGCCAGGTCGGGTCCTCGCCCTTTAGCGAGTTGGCCGCCGATAAATGAATCACGACTGGCCGCCTACGATTGGGGCGGGCCGCCAGCGCAGTCGGACTGTGTTGAGGACATTGCGCGCACGCGGCAGTCATCCAGCCGACGCCACGCCGATCGGACAGGCCGGGTTCATCCGCTGTCATCTCCGCCAGGTCGTTGCGTGTCGTCGGCCCACGAGATGGGATTTCCGCCGTGAATTCTGACTAAGGAGCTTCCGATGACGACAGTCAAGGTGTCGAGTCAAATAGCTGCACCGGTCGAGCGGGTATTCCAGATGTTCACCGACATCGAGCACGGTGCCGAGCACGTCACCAACATCAAGAAGATCGAGACGCTCAGCACGGGCCCCTTTTCGCTGGGCACGCGCTGGCAGGAGACTCGCGACCTGCTGGGACGCCCCGACGACGCAGAGATGGAAATCACGGCCTTCGAGCTGAACCGCACGTACACGGTCACCCACCACAAGGCCGGCGCCCGCATCGATGCAACATTCACGTTCGAACCGCTGGACGGCGGGACCACTGTGAGCATCGAGTTCGGGGTCGGTGGCCATGGGCTTCCGCCTGGACTGCTCTCGCCGTTGGAATGGGCGATGTCGGGCAAGGTTCGCGATGTGCTCGGCCGCGATTTAGCCGATTTGAAAGCCGCGGTCGAGAAGGTTGCGCACTGACGTGACCCTCGGAGCCGTCTTCCACCCAGCTTCCCGTCGAGCAGGCAACACGCGGTCAACCCTGCGAAGATAGTGGCAGTGAGTCAGGAGGGCCGGCCTGGGTTGGCAAGGAGGCGTCATGGGAACGAAACGTGACCTCTCGCACTCGACGGCGCGGGGACGCAAGTCGGTCCGGACCACGACGTCGGTGGCTGGTGCCTTACTCGGCTGTGCCAGTCTCGGGCTGCTCGCGGCGCTCGCGTTCGCGCCTGTCGCCAGGGCTCAGAGGCAGCCCTGGCCGAATGCCGACGCGGATCCCACCGTCACGCCGGTCGTGGGGCCAAGCTGGTTGGCTCATCTCGGCGCCGCTGTTGACAGTTCACGGCTCGGCCGAGGCGCCGCCGTCTACGGTCCGGGAGGCGACACCAAGACCGGTGCGCCGCAACAATCCCTGGGCGTGCCGCGCACGTTCACGATGACCGGCGCCGATCTGTACCGGTTGAACTGCCAGGCGTGCCATCTCCCGCAGGGAACGGGATCGCCACCGGAAATCAAGTCGGTGCTCGGGCCGGTCCAAGGCGCGTCGCTCGAAGCGGTGCGCACGCGTCTTCGGGACGAGCACCACGCGTCCGCCGACAAGACGGTCCGCGGCGAGGCGGCCAAGGCTCGGGCAGCGATTTTCGCCCGCATTCACAAGGGCGGCCGCATGATGCCGCCGCGGGACTACATGCGAGACGAGGATACGCAGGCCCTGTTCGCGTACCTCACAGAACTGGCGGGCAATACCGATGCTGAACGTCAATCCAGCCACGTGATGTCCTGGGCCCGCGTCGGCGAACAGGTGGTCAAAGGGACTTGTCACATCTGCCACGATGCGACCGGACCGCGTCCGACGAACGCTGAGATGCTGCGCGGCTCCATCCCGTCGCTCGCGTCGCTGCTCGCGACCAAATCGATCGCCGAGTTCGTCGAGAAGGCGCGATCGGGTGCGCCCGTCGTGATGGGGGATCCGGCGCTGTTGCATCGCGGCCGGATGCCAGTTTTCCATTACCTTCGGGACGAAGAGATAGCCGCCGCCTTTGTGTACCTCGCGACGTATCTCCCGCGTGCCAACTGACGGCGCACGTGAACCGACGCCTGCCGCTGCCCACGCGCGCCGCGTCCGTTCGCCTTGTGCAAGGTTGAGGAGCGGGCCCTCCGACTTGTCTGCGACAGGCCAAGCCGGCACAACGAACGAAAGGCGATGTGTGTCACCCCCACCGTTCCAGGCAGCCCCGACTCAAATAGTCGCCGACAGGCCAGAGGACGCGAATGTTTCGCGGTGTCGGGGCCAGCAGACGTCCCATAATCGCCGTTGTTAGCCATCTGTTAGCTTTCTGACCTTGGATGTAAAAAAAGCGGCCATTTTAAGGCCGCTTTCGTAGTTTGGGGTGGATGACGGGGAAACGGCAAGGCGAGTCCTGACCAGTCCCAACGCGCCCCCTAACGTGCCGATTCGTTTAGGTTTTTGGCTCGTTTTGCCTTCGCTTCTCCCATTCGATCCCACCCCATCCCGAGGAGTTCGTTAGCAACTCGTTAGCACGCCAGACCTCCCGGAGGGCGTTGCCCCGCGCCCGTAATCGAATCGCAACCTTCCCATCACGCCGCCGCTGCTCGGGGCGAGCGTCTATACACCCCAAAAGGGCCGTTTTAAGGTGTTCTTGCCGGCTAGTCCAAACAGTTGGACACGGCGGCAGGAGGCACTGATGGTTCGAATCAAAAGCGAACGCTTGAAGCGCGGATGGACGCAAACCGCACTGGCGTACCACGCCCGCATGTCGTCCGCTGAGATCAGCAGGATCGAGAGCGGCAGGTCGAAAGCCATTCCGGCCGCTTAACGCCGCAGGATCCGCGAACGACGATCGGCATCGACGTGATGCGGTAGCCAACATCACACGAATATCCGCTCGCGACGGGCGTCCGAATCGTCCGGCCTGCCGGCCGCGGTACTGAGCGAGGCCGCGCAAGCGCCCAAGTGCGAACTGCTACACTCGTCGTTTTCGTTGAGGAGTCTGCATGTCAGAACAGTCCGTACCACCCGAGCCGCCGCCGCAGGCGCGCCTGGCACAGATGGCCACCGGGTTCATCCTCTCGCGTCTCGTCTACACCGCCGCGAGCCTCGGCATTGCCGACCATCTGGCAAGTGGTCCGAAGTCCGCCGCGGATATCGCCGCTCCGGTGGAGTGCGATGCAGTGTCGCTCGGCCGGTTCATGCGCACGCTCACCAATTTCGGCATCCTGTCACTGGCCGACGACGGTCGGTTCTCGCTCACGCCGCTCGGCGAGCCACTCAGAAGCGACGTTCCTGGATCCGTGCGCGCCAGCATCTTGACGATGGCGGGGCAGTGGTGCTGGCAGGTCTGGGAGGCGTTTCCGTCGACGGTCAAGACCGGGCAGCCGGCTATGGACATGGTCTTCGGCATGCCGGCCTTCGACTGGCTGGCACAGCATCCGGAGGAAGCGAAGCGTTTCAGTGAAACCATGGTCGTGGTTCACGGCGCGGAGCCCCCGGCGATTGCTGCAGCGTACGATTTCTCATCGTGCGGCTTGATCGTGGATGTAGGGGGCGCGAGTGGGAACCTGCTTGGGCACGTGATCAAGACTCACTCTCATGCGAGAGGCGTGCTCTTCGACCTTCCCCAGGCGATGACCGGCGCACCGGCGCGACTACAGGCACTGGGTGTCGCGGATCGCGTGACGATTCAGGCCGGCAGCGCGTTCGATTCCGTACCGCCGGGAGCCGATGCCTATCTCCTCTCGCACGTCATCCACGACTGGAATGAAGACAAGAGCCTCACCATCCTTCGCAACTGTCGCGCGGCGATGACGCCAACCAGCCGATTGCTGATCATCGAGCTGGTGCTACGGGAGGGCAATGCTCCTGGCTTTGGCAGCTCGGACATGGTGATGATGACGATGACCGGAGGTGCTGAGCGAACCGCCGGGGAGTTCGCAGGGTTGCTGGCACGAGCAGGGCTGACGATGACGCAGGTGGTGCCGACAACTACCAGCGCGAGCATCGTCGAAGCCCGGCGCGGCTAGCGCGGATCTGCGAGACCGAGTCGACGGAAGTGAACGGCGGAACGTTCCCCGCCGTTCAACCGGCCAGATGGTCCGCACCGCCGTCTAAGGCGCATGGCTGCACGGACGATCGGCCTGGCACTCGCGATTTGTGGAGTCGGATGTTCATCCGCGGCGCCCTCCCGGTCGGCAGTGGTACGTTCGGATCGTCCTGGCCCACGCGTATACGTCGATACACCCTACACCGGCAGCGATGCTGAGCGATCGGCGCGACAACAGTCGGTGGCAGACGTGCGGGCAGCGTTGGGCAAGGCGCACGGCCGCCTCGTACTCGTCGATAGCCCGACTGAGGCTGACATCACCGTCGCGATCATCGAGCGCGTTACCGCAGACTCGGGGTCGAGTTTCTCGCTGTTTCCGCCCAGGTACTACGCAGCGAGGAGCATTGTCCGCCTGCGCGCTACGGTGACGCGCGCGGGCGAATCGGCGGATCTGACAGGCAGCAGGTGGCGGGAGAGCGATGCCCAAGGCTGGCTGTCGGCCGCCCAGGATATCGCCACGGCCATCGAGGCCTGGATCCGTGCACCAGTCTCTTCGCCCCGGCAGGGCCCTCCGCGGGAGTTTTGTTCCTTGGCCGATCGAACGCCCATCGGGTTGGAGGATCGTCGAGTTGGACCGCCGAGTCGTCCCTGTCGCAAGTCTCCGCGGGTCACCCGAGTCGACGCTTCCGGCGCCGCGCCCGAAGCGGTCTGATGTTGGCGGCGACTAGGCCGTAACGCGCGCGATTAACGCGGACGGGCTTTCGATGGACAGTCGGGCTGGTCGCGATAGCCTGCGCGACTACACGTTGCAGATCACTTGGACACGCGCACAACAAAATCGGGGGCGGGCGGCGCGAAGCCAGCGGTGACAGCGTACAGCGAGCTCCCGAACTCTGCCAGCGTCGTCGGTACTTTGGCCGCCGGATTGGACGTGAATGGTTCTGTGATGTACCGCGTCACCTCGCCGGATACGTAGTCCGGCGAGAGCTCGATCACAGCGATCCGGTTATTTGCGTTCTGCACGACGTACAGAGTCTTGCCGTCGAGCAGCAAGCCATCCGCGTTACACAGCGTCGCCCCCCCGAGATCGACCGGGACAGCCGTAAACGTCGCCGTATCCACCCGGTACACCGCTCCCGCGCTGCTGTTGCCCACGAAGAGGTAATCTCCGTTTGGTGTGGCCTCGATGCCGTTCGCACGTGGACCGGGTCCGCAGCTGCCCGGCGCGCCGAAAACGACGGGCGGGAGCGGAAGCACGTCGAACGTGGCCGACGGCTCGCCTCGGTGGCCAAGTTCGACCCGGTAGAGAACAGGCGCCACGGAGTCGGTGAAGTAGGCGGCGTCCCTCGTGACGATCACATCATTGATAAAGGTCGTCGGTGGTCCGGTTGGACTCGGCGCACCGAACTGATAAAACGCCACCTGCGCGCCCGACGTGCCGTCGTACACGGTGGCTGAGCCGCTCGGCCCACCCGCAACGAAGAGCAGCTTGCTGCGCGAGTCGAATTTCATCCCGAGCGCCGGTCTTCCGGTCGGCGCGACCAGCTGGAAGAATGCCCCCGTTCTCAAATCGCCGACGAGGATCTGTCCCAGCAACCCGGGCATCGAGCCAAGCGCCGCGCCAGCATAGAACGTGGCGCCGTTGCCGACCGCAATGCCCTCTGGGCCGAATCCATCCGGCAGAGGAATGACGTCGGGGTACACCGGCGTGTGGCTTTGCGCGGCCGGCACCGCGCACATCAGCAGGAAAATTCCCGTAGCAACGGTGTGTCGGGGCATGTGCTCTCCTTCGCCGAACAGCAAGCAGAGACGATGGTCGAGGACGACGACCGGGTTCATCTGCCACGAAGCGCGAGGATGATACCTCTACCGAGCTTACGATGTCGCCAGGCCGTTCGGGCAGTGCGCGTGGCCCTATGATCGCCCTCCGACAGGGATAAGCCGCCCCATCGGCTCGGTCGACACTCGGGGTCGACGGTCGAGCGATCGCTACCCAAATCGCGACTGAGGCAGCACCGACTTGGGGAGCCTTGTAGTGCCGACACGGGTGACTTGAGCTCATCACCGCGGCCGAGGTGAAGCGCATCCCCGTCCACGAGATGCGTCACACGTGCGCCGCGTTACGGCTCCAAGCGGGCGAGCCCGTCCACGTGGTCTCCAAGCGCCTCGGCCATGCGCGGCCAGACCACGCTGGACACCTACGCCCATGTGCTCCCAGACATGCAGCGGCAAGCCGCGGCCACGCTCGGCAGTCTCCTACACTCGTTGATCAAATCGTGATCAAGACCGCCGAAACAGCCGGATTTCTCTATTTGAATTGGGGTTTGGGGTGGATGACGGGGTTCGAACCCGCGACTTCCGGAGCCACAGTCCGGCGCTCTACCGCTGAGCTACACCCACCGCACGGTCGGGAGGATCGCACCGGTGCAGAAGATCACACCGCATGGAAACGCTTAGTCTAGCACCCGCGAAAGCCGGGCCGCAAACCTCACGCCGGTTCGGCAGACGTCTCTTGCTTGCCGGCGGAGGCCTCGACGAGCGTCCCCCCGTCGACCCGCACCGAGGTCGAGTGCACGTGCGCCGAGCGCTGGCCCTTGGCGTCGTACATCAGCGTGTCGGCGCGATGAATCAGCTCCGCCGCCAGCTTGCGGGCGACGCCGCGCCGCTCTGACACCGGTCCGAGCCGCAGGCAGACGACCCCGACATCCACCCCCACGGGCTTTTGCGCCAGCCGCTCGTCCTCCTGACGCCAGTCGTAACCCTCGACCGAGGCCTTGAAGCGGCCGGCGATGACCGAGGCCTCGGAACATCCCGGCAGGTCGGGAATCAGGAAGCAGAACTCGTCGCCGCCGAAGCGGGCGTGCAGATCGCGCGCTTCGTGTGAGCGCTCGAGAGCGAGAAAGTCCTGTGAGCGGATCTGGTCCGAGAGAATCTTGGCGACCCGCTCGATGATGCGATCCCCCAGCGCATGACCGAGCGTGTCGTTGTACCACTTGAAGCTGGTGATGTCGACGACCCCGACCGCACACCAGCGCACCCGCTGCTCGACCGCCAGGAACGATTCGACCCGCTCCATGAACCAATCGAAATTGAGCAGCTTCGTCTTCGGATCGCGATGCGACTTTTCGGTCAGGTCGGCGACCACGTCCTCGAAGTAGCGGGCGATATTGCTGACCGTGACGTCCTTCTCGGACAACTGCCGCTGGAGTTTTTCGAGCTTGGTGGCGAAGCCTTCCGACAGCGCCCGGATGGCGTCGTGCTTCGACGCCTCGATCAGCTGCCGTTGATTCGCGACCACCTGGTCGACCGCCTGGAACAGCTCGCTCTCGCGCTGCGCACTGAGCGCAAACCGCCGCCGGACCCAGGTGCGCAGTTCTGCCGTGGTGCGAGGGGCGCTACTCGCGTCAGCGGGCTCGTCAGGACGGCTGTTCACAGATCTGTTGCGAGACTCTGGGTGGGTCATTGCCGAATTACCGGACAGCAACGGGCGCCATAAAACCAGTAACGTCGCGGCTGGACAATACGCACGCGCAGGGCGCTCCACGCGTGTTCCGGCCGGCGACTGTGAAGCTCAAGCAACAGCGATGCCTTGTGGCACCCAGGTGCGGAACCCGCAATTGGCGTGGGTTTCAGGTTGCGGGCACAGATTTGTCACCCCCGATGTGTAGCACTTCCCGTCGCAGAGCGTGGAATCCGCGGGCCAGCGAGTGTTCACGAACACGTCGCGCGCCGCCGGAGCGTGTCTTGCACAATCCTGAGCACGATGCGTCGAGAGACCGCGTATCCGGCGCTCACGCAGAGTACACAGAGAGCGGTCCTTCACGAACCATTTCCGGCGAACAAGGTATCCGTGAGCGACGAAGGCGGCCTGACAGTGACAACGACAACCCTGCGCGCGATGCAGGACGTCGTGTCGTTGTGCCGCCGGGCCCGTTCGGCAGCGGCGGAGTTCGGACTCGACTCTGCCGGCACGCGCCGGCTGTGCGCAGCGGTTACCGAGATCGGTCAGACGGTCACCGCGGCCGATGTCCCCGCCACCGCACAGCTCACGCTGGCGGACGGTCCCTCGATGCAGGTGAGCATTCGCGTAGCAGGGCTGAGAACGCTCGGCGGGATCGATGCAATCGAGCACTCGCTCGAGATGGTCAGGCGGCTGGTCCACCAAGCAGCGGTCGAGCCCCGCGCCGCCGACGAGGCAGAGATCACGCTTTCCGTCCTGTTCCGGAGCGTGCTGACCGACAGGGCGAGCTCGGGCGTCGGTGCGGAGCCCGGCGGGCGCACGCGCGGTGCGAACGACGGGAACGCTCTACCCGACGACCCGCTGGATCGGGCCCATCACGAATTGCTGGACGCGAACCGCGAAGTGATGGCCCTGCACGCGG
The DNA here is from genome assembly GCA_963816725.1 of uncultured Acidobacteriota bacterium. Taxonomy (GTDB): domain Bacteria; phylum Acidobacteriota; class Vicinamibacteria; order Vicinamibacterales; family 2-12-FULL-66-21; genus CAVSUB01. The sequence continues at coordinate 34,740 of CAWFMC010000013.1, forward strand.
AGCTGGCCGCGCAGGCCGACCGCCTGCGGCTTTCCGAGGAGAAGCTGCACCTGCTCGTCGACAGCGTCCCCGATTACGCCATCTGCATGCTCAGCCCGCATGGCGTCGTCACGACCTGGAACGCCGGCGGGGAGCGGCTGTTCGGCTACCCGGGCGACGAGATCATCGGGCGCAGCTTCGGCGCGTTCTACCTGCAAGCGGATTGCGACGAAGGGGCACCGGCCGCGCATCTCATGGCTGCCGAGTCTGAGGGCCGGCTCGAGTCGGAGGGGCTGCGGGTGCGGCGCAGCGGTCATGCCTTCGAAGCGCACGTCGTGCTCACGCCGCTGCGGGACGACGCGCGCGAGCTGCGCGGTTTCTCGATGGTGATTCGCGACGTTTCTGAGCGGAAGCGGCTGGAGGACGATCTCCGGCGGCGCGCCGAGGACCTCGCCGTCGCGCATCGGGCCAAGGAAGATTTTCTCGCGACGCTGTCGCACGAGCTCCGGACGCCGTTGAACGCCATGCTCGGATGGACGCGTCTCCTGCGCATCGGCAAACTGGACGCCGAGGGCACCGCGCGAGCGCTCGAAACGATCGAGCGCAACGCGCGGCTGCAGGAGCAGCTGATCGCCGACATCCTCGACGTGTCGCGGATCGTCACCGGCAAGCTGCGTCTCGAGCTGCGCCCGACGGACCTGGCGCCACTGGTCGAGAACACCCTCGACACGTTGCGCCCCTCCGCGGATGCGAAGAGCATCACGCTCAACACCGCCCTGCACGCGCTGGGGACGGTCCTGGGCGATGCCGATCGGCTCGAGCAAGTGGTGTGGAACCTGGTCGTCAACGCGATCAAGTTCACCCCGACCGGCGGGGAGATCACGGTCTCGCTCGAGCACCACGGCGGGAGCGCGGTCCTCACCGTCAGCGATACCGGCGAAGGGATTTCGCCCGACGTCCTGCCGTACGTGTTCGATCGGTTCCGCCAAGGCGACGCGTCGGTCACCCGCCCGCACGGCGGCCTCGGGCTCGGCCTCTCCATGGTCCGCCACATCGTCGAGCTGCACGGCGGCAAGTCCAGTGTGATGAGCGCCGGCCGCGGCGCTGGCGCGACGTTCATCGTGCAGCTGCCGCTCCGGGCGGTGCGCGGCACGCGCGACGCGGCGAGCGTGGCGGATCACATCCTGGACGGTCTTCGTATCCTCGTCGTGGACGATGAGGCGGATGCGCGAGACGTGGTCACGAAGGCGCTCGACGAGTGCGGTGCGCGGACGGTTTCCGCGGGCTCGGCGGGCGAGGCGTGGCGGCTCCTCTCGGAATTCCACCCCGACGTGCTGGTCAGCGACATCCGGATGCCGGGCGAGGACGGTTACTCCCTCATCCAGCGGATTCGGTCCCAGAGCGGCGCGAGTCAGGGGTTGCCGGCGGTCGCGCTCACCGGGCTCGCGCATCCCGAGGACCGCCGCCGGGCACTGACCGCCGGCTATCAGAGCTTCGTGCCGAAGCCGGTCGAGGTCAGCGAGCTGGCCGAAGTGATTCGCCGCATCGCGCGGAAGCGCTGACCTTCAACGGCCGGCCTTCAGCAGCCGCAGGCGCGTCTGCGCCTTCGCCAACGCCGCTTCCGCCGCGCTGGCGCGCTGCGCCGCGGCCTCCTTCGCCTCCTCGGCGGATTGCGCGGCAATCTCCGCTTCCTTCAGTGCTTCTTCGGCCTCGTGCAGCGCCGCTCTCGCCGCGCTGACGGCCTTGTCCGCTTTCTCCGCCTCACGGGTAGCGCGAGCCGCCTCGAACTCCTCGCGCCGAACCGCGTGTTCCGCGAGCCGGACGGCGCGTTCCGCCTCCGCAGCCGCTTCACTCGCGCGCTTTGCGGCCTCGGCATCCGCCTTCGACGGCTTCGCGGTGTCGGCCGGGCGAGCGGCAGGCTTCACGGGCGTGTTCGAGGCCGGCCTGCCGCGGACCGGCAGCCCGCTGAGCATCTCGAATCCACCAGGCTGGAGCGTCGCGGAGAGGTGGCCCGGCGGGTCCGTCCCCGGCAGCGCCCGCAGCGTGGTGGCGATCGCCTGCCGGGTGGCGTCCGTGGCCGGTTGACCGGCATCGCGCAGCAAGGCGAGGGTGGCTTTGAGCGCCGCCTCGATCGCTTCCTCGTGCGACGCGCCGGCGGCGCGCACGTCTCCGGACTTTCCGGCGAGCACCGCGCCGTGCGCCGCGCGCAGGTCGCCGGCCGCGCCGATCAACCGGTCGTAGACGTCACGCCGCTGCCAGTACAGCTGATTGATCGCCCACGCCGCGACCGGCGGCTTCTGCAGCGCCTTGACCTCGCTGGCGCGCGCGCCGGCCTGTTTCGCCAGCGCGTTGCGGGCAGCGGTGAAGTCAGCCAGCGGCAGCTGATAGAGGCGGGCGATCTCTTCGTCCACGCGCGACGTCGCCATGAGCCGAGTATACGGTGGCGTTGCGACCATCGAACGACTCAGCGCCCCCACGACACGTTCGGCGATTCGCTGTCAGGCGCAGGTGAGCGAAGATAGGTTCGCCGAGAACGGCGCGACCAAGGACTCTGGCATGCGCAATTATCCGAGACGCGGCGGGCGGTTGGCCCTGGAGTGTTCGTGCGCCGGCCGGGTCGTCGACTGGGCGCTGACGCCGTGGGGCGATCGCCTTTACGGCGTCCTGCTGCTCAGCAAAGGGGAACACTGCCGGATCGCGCGACACGCATCCGGCACGTCGATCTCGGCGCGCGTCCGCGTCGGCACGCGGCCGCCGAAGTACTACGACACGCGGACGCGATGATCGCCCGTCACTGCGGCAAGGCGGCGGCTTCGGCCCGCGCCTTGAGCAGGACCGGCAGATCTGGATCGGCGTCCCGCCACATCTCCATCAAATCCTGGTAGGCGCGCCGGCTGCCGGCGACATCGCCCGATGCGGCGAGAGCCCGTGCGAGTCCGAGCCGGGCCATCGGAATGGCCGACGAGAAGGGTTCGGCGCCGCGGCTGTCGATCAGGAGGTGGAAGTCGGTGATCGCGTCGGCGTAGGCGCGGGCGCGCCGGCGAGCCTCGCCGCGGAAGTAGATCGGCAGCAGCGCCGCGACGGTGCCGCGTTCGAACGGCGCGGCCGGACGCAGCGCGCCCAGCGCCGCGTCGGTGCGGTCGCGGGCGAGCAGGACCGTCGCCTGGGCGACCGGCATGTAGGCGGCGTGCAGCAGCGTATCTTCCGGCCGTATGTCACGCAGCCGGGAGATCCAGCGGTCGGCGTCGCCGGTGGCGCCCGCGAGCGCCAGTGCGGTCGCGGCGCGGAGCTGCGGCTCGTAGGTGGTATCCATTGGCACGCGCCGCGCCAGTGCGATGGCCCGATCGGGATACTCGAAGAGTGCTTCGGTCAAGGCCAGCTGACCGACGTAGCCGCTGGCGACCTGGGCCATCTGGTTGCCGCCGGCTTCGGTGATCGTGCGCTCGTACAGCTCCCGCGATTCCGCAATGCGGCCTCTGAAGGCGGCCACCTGGGCCTGCGCGCCGGTGACGTCGAACTCGCGCGGCTTGCCACGCGCCCACTCGATGTGCTGCTGCGCCTCGGCCTGGTTGCCGTTCAGGATCGCGAGCTGATACAGCAGGCGGCGGGTCGGCATGGTCTCGATTCCCATCGCCACCGCCTTCATCGCGGTTCGCTTCGCGTCCTCGTACCGGCCGGCGCCGCGGTAGGCGTAGGCGAGATTCGAGTACGGGAAGGGGTGCGCGGGATTGATCCGCATGGCGTTCTGTGCTTCGGCGATCGACCGGTCGTAGTCGCCGAGCCGGTTGAGCAGCACCGCAAGCGCGTTGCTCGGCCGGTAGTCCAGCGGATAACTCTGCTTCCACACTTCGAGCGCGTCGCGCGCCTTGAGCTGATCGCCGGTCACCCGGTCGTAATACTGGGACTGGATGAAGAGACGCTCGCGCTCCGTCACGGTGCCGCTGTGCTCGTAGGCCAGCCGGGCGTATTCCTCGCTCCGGCCAGTCTCGCCGATCCCGCCATAGATGCTCGACAGCATCGTGTAGGCGAGCGCGAAATTCGGATCGAGCGAGATCGCCCGCGTGAAGAAGGAGATCGACTCGATCTCGCTGCCGGCCGCCCGCCGCTCGACGCCGACGGTGTAGGCCTTGAGCGCTTCGAGCGACGCGGTGGTCGCCTCCTCGATCGGCACATTGTGGCCCTCGAGCGAGCGGTTCGACTCGCCGAGCGATCGCCGCAGCGACGAGGCAATGCGGCCGACGGCCTTGAGCACGTCCTCCTTGCGCTCGACCTCGACCTGATCGCGCGCGATGGTGCGGCCGTCAGTGCAATCGCTGGCGACCAGCGCGACGACGATCGCCCGCCCGACGGCAGAGACGCTGCCTTCGATGAGCGCGCCGGCCTGGAGACGGACGCAGGCCTCCTGGGCGACGGCATGGGTCAGCCCGCTGTTCGCCGGGCGCGCCATCATCTTCATCATGTCGCGCAGGCGCTCGTCGGAGACGATGTCGAGGAACGGGGATTGTCCGAGATGGACGACCAGGGCCTGCCGCAGCGTGCCATCGAAGTCGGGATCGTTGGTGGCATTGCCGATGCTGCCGATGAGCAGCGCACGCCGAGCCACCGGCGCGACCGTGCGGGTCCGCCACCACCACCATCCGCCGACGGCGATGGCCAGGATCATCACGGCCGCGGCCGTGCCGAGCAGCCGCCCTCGCCGCCGCGGCGCCGCCGGGATCGTCCCACTGCCGGCCGACTCCACCTTGCGTCGGGCGCGGCGCAGATCCGCGAGCATGTCCGCGGCGCTCTGGTACCGGTTGGCCGGGTCCTTCTCCAGCGCGTGATGGACGATCGGCTCGACCACGGCGAATCCGGCGCGGCCACCGGCTGACGGAACGGGCGAGCCCGAGACGATCGCCGCCGCGATCCGCGACGGCGTGTCGCCGGGGAACGCCCGCTGGCCGGTCGCCATCTCGTAGATCACCGCGCCGATCGAAAAGATGTCACTGCGATGATCGAGCCGCTCGCCCGTGAGGTGCTCCGGGGAACGATAGGAGTGGAAGCCGTCGACGTCGGTGTCGCTCGGCGCCCGCTGATCGACCGACGCTGTGGGCGACGAGCTGCCCACGCCGTCCGGTTGCCCGTAGGTGTCCCACCAGGCGCTCATCACGCCCAGCTCGAGCACCTTCACGTGCCCGTCATCGGTTACGAACACGTTGGACGGCTTGATGTTCCCGTGCACCAGCCCGCGGCGGTGCACGGCGGCGATGCCGTCCACCAGCTGGATGGCGAGGTCGAGGACGCGCTCCACCTCCAGCGGGCCGCTGGCCAGGACCTCGTCGAGTGCCCGGCCGGCCAGCAGCTCGCAGACCAGGAACGCCTGGCCGTCCTCCTCCCCTGAATCGTGCACCGCGCAGATGTGCGGATGGCTGACGAGCGACGCGATGTGGGCTTCCCGGCGGAAGCGGTCGCGGGCTTTGGGGGTCTCGGCGAGCTCGGGCGAGAGCAGCTTGACCGCGACGTCGCGATCGAGACGCAGATCGCGCGCGCGGTAGATCGTCGTGTCCTTGTCGCGCCCCAGCCGCTCGAGCAGCCGGTAATGCGCGATCGTGTCGCCCGGTTCCGCGGCGTGGATGGTGATCGGCTCGCTCACCGCGCCGCCGGTGCGGATGAATCCCGGCTGGTCAGCCGGTCGCGTTCGGCGCGCGCCCGCAGGAGGACCGGCAGATCCGGATCCGCGTCCTTCCAGATCGCCAGCAGCTGGTCGTACTCGTGGGTGCTCTTCGCCACGTCACCGAGCGCCGCCCAGGCGCGCGCGAGCCCGAGATGCGCGAGTGGGATCATCGGCGCGAACGGATCGGTGCCGCGATGATCGAGCACCCGCTGATACTCGGCGCGGGCCGAGCGGGCGTCGCCGGCGGCGAGGTAGGCGTCGCCGCGGAGCAGCGTCGGCGCGAGGCCGGCCACGGTTCCGAACTCGGCCGGACCGGCCGTGGCGAGCGCCGCGATGGCCTCGGCCGGCGCCCCGCGTCCGAGCGCGATCGCCGCTTCGGCGCTCGGAACGAACACCAGCCTGGTCAAGGTGGACTCAGGGTAATCCTGCTTGGCTCGCGACACCAACTCGCGCGCCTCGCCTCCGAGCCCGACGATGCCGAGCGCGATCGCGGCGCGGAACCGCGGGATCGTGCCGGGGCTCTCGGCGGCGGTGGCGGTCTTGGCGACGATTTCGCGCACGCGATCCGAACCTCGTCGCGGATCGCCGAGCATCGCGTCGCTCAATGCCAGGTGTGCCCAGTAGCCGGACGCCGTGCCGCTCAGGCTGCGCGACTCGGCCATGTCGACGGCGTGGGCATACAGCGCCGAGGCTTCCCGCAGCCGGCCGCCGAACGCCGCGATCTGCGCCTGCGCCGAGACGATGTCGAACTCGCGTGGACGCGACTTGGCCCATTCGAGCTGCGCCGCCGCGGAGCCGTCGTTGGTCATCACACCGAGCTGATAGAGCAGCCGCCGCGTCGGTGCCGTGGCGACGCCGAGTTTGACCGCCTGGTCGCCGGCCGCTTTCGCCTCGGCGAAGCGGCCCAGTCCGCGATACGCGACGGCCAGGTTCGATAGCGCGAAGGCCGATCCGGGGCTGCGGCGCAACGCTTCGGTCGCCTCGGTCACCCCCTCGGCGAAGCGCCCGAACCGGTTGTCGATCAGCGCCAGCGCATTTGCCGGTCGATAGTCGCGCGGAAACGAGCGCTTCCACAGTTCCAATGTGGTGCGGGCCTCGTCCTGATTGCCCGTGACGCGGTCGTGGTACTGGTAGGTGATGAACAGCCGCTCGCGTTCGCTGACGCGCTTCTGGCGATCGTAGGCGAGCCGGGCGTACTCCTCACTGCGCCGCCACTCCCCGAGGCTGCCGTACACGGTCGAGAGCGTGGTGTAGGCGGCCGCGAACTCGGGGTCCAGCTCGATGGCCTGATTGAAGAACGCGACCGACTCCAGCTCGCGCCCCTTGCGTCGCTCGTCTATTCCCAGGGCGTACGCTCTCAGCGCCGACAGGGACGGGGTCGTGGCCTGTTCGATCGGCACGTCGAACTGCTTGATCGACGGCAGCGACTCGCCCAACTCCGTCCGCAGCGTCGAGGCCATCGTCCCGAGCACGCCGAGCACGTCCTCGCGGCTCGGCGACTCGCGCTGCTCGCGGGCCACCGAGTCGCCGGTGCGGCAGTCGGTGGCATTGAGCGTCAGCACGTAGTTCTGCCCGAGCCGCGCGATCGTGCCGTCGACCATCGCCTTGACGCCGAGCCGCTCGCAGACCTGGCGGGCGGTGTCGTGGGTCAGCCGCTCGTCCCCCGGACGCTGCATCAGCGTGAGCTCTTCGGAGATCTTGTCCTCGGGCACGATGTCGAGGAACGGCGACTGACCGAGCTGCACCTTCAACGCCGTCGAGAGCGTCTCGTCGAAGACCGACTCGCTGGTGCTGTTCGCGAAGCTGCCGATGAGGATCTGATCGCGGTTGGTCAGGGCGAGTGCGGGCGTGGACCGCATCGTGCGCCACCCGAGCCCCAGCGCGATCGCGCCAAGCAGCGCCGCACCGGCGACCCAGCGGCGTGAGACGAAGCGGCGCCAGCCCGCCGGTGGGAGAGGATCCAGGGCCGGCAACAGCGCCCGCGTCACCGACGCGTCAGGAGCCAGCGCGCGCGACAGCGACCGCAGATCGTCGAGCATCGCCGCCGCCGACTGGTAGCGCCGGTTCGGATCGACCTCCATCGCCCGCAGGATGATCGCCTCGAGCCGTTCGGGGATCGCCGGATTGAGGGCCCGCGGCGGCACGAACTCGCCCTTGAGGAGGCGCATGATCACGGTGCCGCTGTTGTCGCCCGGGAACGCGCGCCGGCCCGTGGCCATCTCATATAGCACGCTGCCGAACGAGAAGAGGTCGGTGCGCGCATCGACCTTGAGGCCCGTCGCCTGCTCCGGCGACATGTAGGCCGCCGTGCCAACCGCGGCGCCGGTCATCGTGACGTCCGCGTCGGCGGTCGTCTGCACCGCGGACGGCGGCCGGAGCGTCGCGACGAGGGGGTGATGATCGGTCAGCTTCGCCAGCCCGAAATCGAGCACCTTCAGGTGATCGTCGTGCGACACGAACAGATTGGCCGGTTTGATATCGCGGTGCACGATGCCGCGGCCGTGCGCGGCGTCCAGGGCCATCGCAATCTGGACCCCGAACTCAACCACCAACTCGATGGCTAGCGGCCCTCCCTCGATCCGCTGCTTCATCGTCCGGCCCTCGAGCAGCTCCATGACGATGAAGGGCCGGCCGTTTTCCTCGCCGAGCTCGTGGATCGTGCAGATATTCGGATGGGTGAGCGCCGATGCGAGCCGCGCCTCGCGTTCGAATCGCGACAGCCACGGCGCCTGCCCGTGATCTTCCCGGCGCAGGAACTTGATCGCCACCTCGCGGTCCAGACGCATGTCTTCGCCGCGATAGACGACGCCCATGCCGCCCTCGCCGAGCTTCTGGAGCACGCGGTAGTGGGAGATGACTGTTTGAGACACGGGGGTCGTAGATCTGCCGCCTTGAGGCTGCAGAATCAGGAGTTTACCAGCTTCGGAGGAGCAGAGGGAACGGTGCGACGGCTGAGGTTTTCAGGAGGGCCGCTCTGCCATTCGCCATCGGCCATTTGCCATGCAGGATGCGCTTTTCAGCATCCTGCCCTAGTCCCCTGGAACCGTGATTTCTAGGACAACTCCCGGGCGGGGCATCCCGCCGGGCGGCGTTGCTCGTCGCTCACATATGCCCAATATGCTCACTCCTCTCGCCTTGCCCGCCGGGCGCCGCGCTCCGGGACTTGTCCCAGCTATCACGGTCCAGGGGACTAGCTCTCGCGCAGCACGATCGTCGGATCGGTCCGGGCGGCCCGGCGCGCAGGCACCCAGCCGGCAACGAGGCCGATCAGGCCGAGGAGTCCGGCGGCCAGGAGCAGGGTCGACGCGTCGCGCGGCTGCAGACCGTAGAGGAGCGTCGCGACGAACTTCGTCGCCCAGAGGCTCAGTCCCGTGCCTACGGCGATCCCGGCGAGGACGAGCCAGACAACGCGTCGCAGGACCAGCCGGACGACGCCGCTCTGATTGGCGCCGAGGGCCATGCGGATGCCGATCTCGGTGCGGCGGCTGGTGACCGCATACGAGGTGACGCCATAGAGGCCCAGGCCGGCGAGGAGCAGGGCGAGCCCGCCGAAGAATACCGAGACGGTGGCGAGCAGTCGCTCCTGCACCAGCGCGGCGTCAACCTGCGCGGACAGCGAATGGGAGGAGATCGCCACACGCGAGTCCTGCGCAGTGAGCGCCGCCGATACGCTGCGGGCCAGCGTGAGCGGAGGCGCGCCGGCCGATCGCACGGCGAGCGTGACCGACGGCGACGGGCGCTCCCATTGCGTCAGCGGAATGTAGATGACCGGCATCATGCCGGCGCGCAGCGATCGATAGATCGCATCGTCGACCAGGCCGATCACCTGATACGTGCCTTCCTGCTTGAACGGTCCGCCCGGGCGGAACTCCTGACCCACGGGATTTCCCGGCTTGAGAAAGCGCGTGGCGAACGTGCGATTGACCAGCGCCACCTTCGGCCCGGTCATGACGTCCTGCGGCTCGACGTCGCGGCCCGCCGTCAGTCGTACGCCAAAGGTGCGGAACCAGTCAGGCGACACCGCGTTGACCCACGTCATGCGCTCGCGAGGCCCGAGCGGGGAATCGGGCGGCACGGCGACACCCATGTTCCAGCCCGCCGTCGCGACCGGGGAGTTGAAGGAGACGGAGGCACTCGACACGCCCGGCACGGCCGCTGCCGCTTCCCGCAGGCGCTCGTAGAACTCGGCACGCTGTTCCGGGGGCAGGTTGGTTCGGGCTGCGTTGACTCCCACGATCAACACCGGGTCGCGATCGAAGCCGGATTCACGGGTCACCAGCGCGGTGAACGTACGCGCGAACAGGATCGCGCCGACGACGAGCGTCAGCGACAGGGCGACCTGCATCACGACCAGCGCGTGCCGCAGCGTCATCCGGCGTTCGCCGGCGACGCCCCGGCCCTGTTCCTTCAGCGCTTCCTGCGGCGACACGACGCTCACGCCGAGCGCGGGGGCGAGGCCGAACAGGATGACGGTCGCACCGGTGACGGCAGTGGTGAAGGCGAGGACACGCCAGTCGAGCGAGAGATCGATGGTCACCTGGCCGGAGAGCGCGGTCAGCTGCGCCACGAGCAACTGACTCGCCCAGCGGGCGAAGAGAAGCCCGAGTGCCGCGCCGCCGACCGCCATCATCACGCTCTCGGCAAACAGCTGGCGGGCCAGCCGCCACCGCGACGCACCGAGGGCCAGCCGTACGCTGAGCTCGTGCCGCCTCGCGACCGCGCGGGCCAGCAGCAGGCTGGCAATGTTGGCGCAGGCAATCAGCAACACCACGCCGACGACGGCGAGGATCACGGTCAGGGGCTGCACGTATCGCTGGCGCAGCCACGACGAGCCGGATGAGGCGTCCGCCAGGGTGAACGCGTCCTTGAGATATCGGGACTGCTCCGCGGCGGGCCAGTCCGTCGGAATGGTGGCGGCCCGGATCTGCGGTTGGAGGGCCCGGAGCCGACCCGTCGCCTGTTCCGCCGTATCGCCCGGCTTGAGGCGCATCATGATGTTCAACCACCAGGTCGAGCGGCCGTCGAGAAAGCTGTCCTTGCCGCGGACCAGCGGCTCCGCGCCGAGGGGAATCCCCACTTCCAGCGAGCGCCCGACCTCGGGTCCGAAGAAGCCCCTTGGCAAGACGCCAACAATGGTGAAGGGAACCCGTTCGACGGTGATCCGGCGGCCCAGGACGTCGTCCGCGCCGCCGTAGCGCCGCTGCCACAAGTCGTAGCCGATCACCGCCACCGGACCATCCGCGCCACCACCGCGCACGTCGTCCGCTTCGGTAATCACCCGTCCGCGGAGCGCGGTGACGCCGAGGACGTCGAACATGCGACCGCTGACCCACGCTCCGTCGACCGGTTCGATCTCACCCCGCTCGGCGAGGTCGAAGCGCTCGGCGCTCCAGGCGAACGCCCCGTCCGCGAACGCCGGCGTGCGGTCGCGGATCGCTTCCCAGATCGGATTGGTCCAGTCGCCATCCGTGAGGATGGCCAGCGCCCCCGGCTCGCGGACCGGGAGCGACTTGAGAACGAGCCCATTGAGGATCGAGAAGAGTGCGGTGTTGGCGCCAATGCCGAGGGCCAGCGACAGCACGGCCACGGCGGTGACGATTGGCGTCGCGCGCAGCGAGCGCCATGCGTTCCGCAGCTCGGTCGTCAGCAGGGTTCTCATAGGAGCTCCTTCAGGCAGCGTCGACAGGATCGAGATCGGAGTGGGGCGGAGCCGCTCGGCGGCCCCGAAGCGCAGCACGTCCAGCATGGTCAACGCGAAGAACCGGAACACGGCCAGCCTGCCGGCGAGCCGGACGGCTGCCAGGTCGCGCGCGAAGCTGTCGCGCATCTCGTCCGCGTAGCGAGCGCGGAAGGGGCCTGGGTACAGCCGGATCAGCTGGGCGTAGATCCGATCGAGCCGGCTATCGGTCATGCCGGACCCCGGCGCGACACGGGACGCAGGCCATCGATCGCCGCGACCAACTCCGCGAGCCGTCGCCGTTCCGCAGCGAGGACGCGATGGCCGGCGGCGGTCAGGCGGTAGTACGTGCCGCGTCGAGGGTCGTCGTCCGCACGCCGAGCTGTCGTTTCGGCGACCACGCCCTCGGCAATCAACTGCGCGAGATGACGGTAGAAGGAGCCGGTGCGCAGCGGAACCTGCCCGCCCGAGCGTTCGCGCACGGCCTGCATGATTCCGTAGCCATGACGCTCCTGCTCGGCGAGCGCGAGGAGGATATAGAACACCGCCGGCTTGATCGGGCCCTCAGCGGCGGCCACGGCGCCCCTGCGTTCTTATGTCCATTACGAACATGTCCATTGTGGGCGGATCCTATCACGGCGGTCGGCGGTCGGCGGTCGGCGGTCGCGGCGGTCGGCGGTCGTGACGCGGCGCGATGGCGGAGCTGTGGGCGGCGTGGGTATGATGGGGGAGCCATGGGAATGATCAAGCTGAAGAGGCGGAACGCGCTGCTCTGGGCGGGAGCGGCGGCTGCGTGGCTTGCTGGCGCGTCCACCGCGTCGGCGCAGGCCACTCTGCCGGACGGTCCGGGCAAGGAACAGCTGGTGAAGATTTGCGGCCAGTGCCACGAGCCGCAGCGGGCCGCGTCGATCCGCCTGACCCGCGACGGGTGGGAAGCCACCATCGGTGACATGATCGCGCGTGGCGCGAAAGGCTCCGACGAGGACTTCCAGGCGATTCTGGACTATCTCTCCAAAAACTACCTCGGCGAAGCGGCGCGGCCGCTCAATGTCAACACGGCCACCTCGATCGAGCTCGAGAGCGTGCTGCTGCTGTTGCGCAAGGAAGCGGCTGCCGTCATCGCTTACCGGGAGAAGAACGGTCTCTTCAAGTCGGTCGACGACCTGAAGAAGGTGCCGGGCATCGACCCCCAGAAGATCGAGGCCCAGAAGGATCGCCTCTACTTCGGCGGCATCGTGCCGACGCCGCCGAAGCACTGACCCCATGATCACCGGCGCACACGTCCTGCTCTACACGCCGGATCCCGACGCGGACCGCGGGTTCTTCCGCGACGTCCTCGAGTTTCAGTCCGTGGACGCCGGCCGCGGCTGGCTGATCTTCGCGTTGCCGCCATCGGAGGTCGCCGTGCACCCACTCGACGCGACCGCGCCGGCGCCGGAACGCACGGCGATGCTCGGCGCCAGCCTGTATCTCATGTGCGACGATGTCGCGGAGACGGTCAAGTCGCTGCAGGCGAAGGGTGTCGAGTGCAGCGCCCTGACCACCGAGCGGTGGGGCATCGTCACCACCCTGCGGCTGCCGAGTGGCAGCACGCTCGGTCTCTACCAGCCCACCCATCCCGTCGCGCATTCCACGTAGCACGCTCGCCGGCCGCCTTCGGCGGACCTGATCTGCGGCCCCTGCGCGCCGGGCGCGCAACTTCGTCAGGATCGCCCGCATAAGGTCGGCAAGGGCGTTCTCTCGGCGCTGGTCACAAACCCGCGTCACCGTATGGCGATCCCCTATACTTCTGTCGTCCGTCGATCCGAAACCCGCTTGCGCGGTCGACAGCCGCCGGTTCACCGGCATGTGCCGGCCCAAGCCGCCACACCCCGTCGCGCGCGAGCGTCCCCGAGCTGCTGAGGAAAGGCCGTCATGCAAGTGGTGTCTCGTCGTTTCTCGTTCCTTCTCGTCGTCGTGCTCGCCGCCTGCGCGATCTTCCTGGGCGTGGCGCCGGCCGGTGCGCAGAGTGCCACCGGCAGCGTCGAAGGCACGATCGTCGATCAGTCGGGCGCCTTGCTGCCCGGGGTCACCGTGACGCTGGTCGAAGCGGACACCGGCGCCCAGCGAGTCACGCTGAGCGACGCTGACGGGCGCTTCGCGGCGCTGCTCCTGCCGGTCGGGGTCTACAACCTGACCGCGGAGCTGGCCGGGTTCGTCAGCCAGAAGCAGAGCGAGATCAAGGTGACGATCGGCCAGACGAGCACGCTGCGGCTGCAGATGAGCGTGAGCGGGGTGGCCGAGTCGGTCACGGTCAGCGGGGTGACGCCGATCATCGAAACCGGACGCTCGCAGGTGAGCTCGACGGTCGACGCGACGGCAGTCCAGAACCTGCCGGTCAACGGCCGCAACTTCATCGACTTCGCGCTGCTCACGCCGGGCGTGACGCGCGACACGCGGACCGGCGACATCAGCTTCGCCGGTCAGCGGGGCACGCTCAATAGCCTGGTGATCGACGGCGCGGACAACAACAACACCTTCTTCGGCCAGAGCACCGGCCGCACCGGTTCGGGCCGGGCGCCATATCAATTCAGCCAGGACGCGGTGCAGGAGTTCCAGGTCAACTCGAGCTCGTTCTCCGCCGAGTACGGCCGCGCCGGTGGCGCGGTGATCAACGTCGTGACCAAATCCGGCACCAACGAGCTGCACGGCTCGCTGTTCGAGTTCTACCGCGACAAGGCCCTGAACGCGAACAACGCGATCAACGAGCTGAATGGCCGGCCCAAGTCGCCCTATCACTACAACCAGTTCGGCGGCACGCTGGGTGGCCCGATCCGGCGGAACAGGGATTTCTATTTCGTCAACTACGACGGCCAGCGCAACACCCAGCCGAACATCGTGTTCCTCAACCTGCCCACGACCACTCCGAGCGATCCCGCGACCCAGGCCGGCATCGCCCGGCTGCAGCCCTTGGCCGCGAGTTGGGAACGCACGCTCGATCAGGACGTGTTCCTGGCCAAGACCGATCACGAGCTGAACGCCGCCAATCGCCTCACGCTGCGCTACAACCATCAGAACTTCACCGGCGAAGGCTTCGAGAACGGCGGCGCGCAGAACGCCCTCGAGCACACCGGAGCGTCGCTGGTGAAGACGCGCACCTTCAACGCCGCGTGGACCAGCGTGGTCAGCTCGACGCTGTTCAACGAGATGCGCGTGCAGTACTCGCGCGACGAGGAGCCCGGGCAAGCGAACTCGGAAAACCCGGAGGCGGTCGTTCAGCAGAGCGGGACCACGGTGCTGACCATCGGCCGCAACAACTTCAGCCCGCGCGAGACGACGATCAAGCGGTGGCAGGTTGCCGACTCGCTGACCAAGGTTCGCGGCGCGCACAAGCTGAAGAGCGGCTTTGACTTCCAGTTCGACGACATCCTGAACCGCTTCCCCGGCTTTTTCAGCGGGTCGTACACCTTCCGCAGCCTCGCGTCCTTCGCCGGCGGCCGGCCGAACGGCGCCAACGAGTTCTACCAGCAGAATTTCGCCGGGGCCAACACGACCGGCGCGGAGACCCATCCGAACATTCAGGAGTACTCGGTGTTCGCGCAGGACGAGTGGCGCGCGGCGCGCGACGTCACGGTCAATCTGGGGCTGCGCTACGACCTGATGAAGACGGATGCGCCGCCGGTCCGCAATCCCGATCCGCAGCTCGCCGCCGCCGGCATCGATACGAGCCGGCTCGATCCTGACACCAACAACTTCGGGCCGCGCCTCGGTCTCGCGTGGAGCCCGCTCGGCCGGCCCTTCGTGGTCCGCGGCGGCTGGGGGCTGTTCTACGGCCGCACCCCGTCGATCATGCTCGGCACGGCGCACTCCAACAACGGCGTCAACATCGTCTCGCTGACCTTCACGGGCGACGCGGTGCCTACCTACCCGCAGAAATTCGACACCATTCCGGTTGGCGGCACCGCCGTCCGGCCGTCGATCTTCTACGTCGATCAGGACTTCGCCAACGCCCGCCTGATGCAGGCCAACGCCGCGATCGAGTGGCAGATCCAGGCCCAGACCACGCTGACCGCGACCTACCTGTTCGTCGACGGCGACCAGTTGTCGCGTTCGATCGATCGCAACATCGGCACGCTCGGGTCGCGCACGTTCACGCTGGCGAACAGCAGCACCAGTTACGCGTATCCCTTCTTCGGCGCGGACCGCCCGTTCGACAATTTCCAGCGGGTGATCGCTTTCGAGTCATCCGCGGTGTCGCGCTACAACGGGATGACGCTCGAACTGAACCGCCGGTTCGCCAACGACCTCCAGTTCCGTGCCGCTTACACGCTTGGCAAGGTCGTCGACACTGTGCCCGACGCGACCGCCGTCGTCCCGGGCAATGCCGGCGACGATGTGAAGTACGCCTCGAACCCGGTGGACTTCAACGCCGACAAGACGGTGGGGAACAACGACCAGCGGCACCGCTTCGTGGCCAGCGGGGTTTACAGCACGAACGGCCTGGCGGCCGGGCGCGAAGGCGTCTCGCGCGTGTTGATCCGCGGCTGGGCGTTCAGCGGGATCCTGACCGCACAATCCGGCCAGCCCTACACGGCCCGCGTCGGCGCCGTCGATCTCAACAACGACGGTAATACCCGCAACGACATCGCGCCGGGCACCACCCGCAACCAGTTCCGGCTGCCGTCCATTGTCACCTTCGACCCGCGCATCACGCGCGACATCGCGGCCGGCCGCACCCGGGTGCAATTGATCTGGGAGGCGTTCAACCTTTTCAACCGCGACAACATCAACGCGGTCGACACCACGTATTACAGTGTCACCGGCACCACCCTCACGCCTGGCACGACCTTCGGCCGCCCGACACTCAGTGCCGGCGAACGGATCATGCAGCTGGCGGTGAAGTGGACGTTCTAGGGGCGGCTTACGCTCGTCGCTTCCAGCTTCCAGCTTTCCGCTGGTTCAAGGTTCAAGGTTCAGGGTGCAGGGTTCAGCGTTCGAGGTTCAGAACGCGGCGTCGAGCGAACGGATGCTCACTGACGTTCGGGTGGGGCGCGTCGCCCGTGGGTCAAGGCTGTTCGCCATCCGAGCGGCTGGCGAGCGGGAAGCGGACAGCGCGAAGCTACACTCCGAACTGCCTGAGATGGTGATCCATGTGCCGGTAGATGAGCACGCCCCAGCGACGGGCGTTCATCGTGCCGAATGCGGGGTGCTCGCGGGAGAGGGCGGCCGGGCCGGCACGCACCACGTCGTCCAGGCGGCGATTCAGCTCGGCGCAGTCGGCGGCGAAGTCGCCTGGCGCGCGTACCAGCAACTCCGGGGCGGTAGGCGCACTCTTCGGGAACGGCAGCACGTAAATGATCAGCTGCTTGAGCGGCGGGTAACGGATCGGCAGGCGCTTCGACTTGACCGGCAGCTCGCTCGACGCCATGCGCAGCGAGTCACACAGGTGCGCGACCACCTGCGGGGCGGTGAAGCGGCCCCATCGGGCGGTGTGTTCGGGCGTGAGCCGCCGCACGCGGTCTTGCAGCGACCGCTGGTCCGTCGCGTTCCAGATCGACTTCATCGTTCGCCTATCGCAAACAGGTGTTGTGCGCCGCGCACGTAGAGGTGATTGCCGGCAATCGCCGGCGTGGCCATCAGCGGCTCGCCGATCGGGTTGGTCGCCAGCAGCGTGAACTCGTCTCCCGCCCGCACCACGAAGATATCGCCATCCTCGCTCGAGAGGTAAATCCGGCCGTCGGCAACCACCGGAGATGCACTGAAGCCGCTGCCCTGGTGGGGCACGCGCTGGCGGTAGATCTCGCGTCCCGATTCGAGATCGTAGGCATCGAACAGCCCGTTGTTGGCGAGGACGTAGAGCCGTCCCCGGTAGATCAGCGGCGTCGGCATGTACGGCCCGCGCGCGGTCTTACTCCAGCGCAGGAAACCTCCCGAGTCGCGATTCGCCGGAGGAGTGATGTCGCCCTGGCCGCCAGGACGGATGGCCAGGATCGGCCGTTCCGGCGCCCGGCCGCTCGACACGATGATCAGATCGTCCGCGAACACCGGCGTAGGCGCGGTGATCTTCGAGCTGCGCGCCAGCCGCCACCGCTCCGCGCCAGTGTCCGGATCGTAGCCACGGACGAAGTTGGGCGAGTTGGTGACCAGCTCCGCGGGCCCACCCTTCGACGAGATGTAGACGGTCGGCGTGCCCCAGGATGGCAGCTCGGTGCGCACGCTTTTCCAGACCGTCGTGCCGCTGCGCACGTCGAGCGCCATCACGAACGACTCGTTCTGGGTATCGCACTGCACGATCACGAGGTCGCGGTAGATGATCGGCGAGCTGGCCGTGCCCCACTCGTACTCGGGCAGGTCGTAGGCGCCGGTATTGAGGACGCCGAGATCGCGCTGCCACAGCGGCGTGCCGTCGAGGTCGAACGCGAACAGCCCCTGCGATCCGAAGAAGGCGACGAGATAACGGCCGTCCGTCACCGGCGTGGCATTGGCGTAGGTCGCCTTGATGTGCCGCTTCTCTCGCGGGACGCCTTCGTACGCAGTCCGCTGCCACAGCGTACGCCCGCTGGTGCGATCGAGCGCCAGCACCACCCACTTCTGCGGCGTGCGATCTTCGGACGCCGTGCCCTCGCCGTAGAGCCCCGGCTTGAAGGTCGCATCCGGGCGACTGCTGATCGCGGTCGTCAGGAACAATCGATCGCCCCAGACGATGGGGCTCGAGTGGGCGAGTCCGGGAATCGCCACCGTCCACGTGATGTTGCGGTGCCTGGTCGCGTCCCATCGTTCGGGGACACGCTGTCGGTCAGCGCGCCCCGAGGCCGAGGGACCACGGAAGCCTGGCCAGTTGCCGGTCGCTGTCGGCTGGCTGCCGGCCGCGACCCGGAGCGGGGCGGCCGACAGGCCGAGCGCGACGATCATCAAAGAAAGACGCAGGGGCAGCATCGCGACCGAAGTTCCGGCGAGTATAGCCGAGCGCTTCGCGAGCGATCAGCCATCTGCCGTCAGTCCTTCTAAGACAGGGGAGCGCTGGCGCGTTCGATGCCCGCCCCTCTCACAACTTCCGAAATGAACGTCAGCCGTGCCTCGCCGACTCGTGCGGTGACCTCCCAGCAGCCTGGTGAGGGAAAAATGAGGTACGAGGGCTCGAACTGATCCGCGTCGTGTGAGTGATCGAGGCTGGCGCCCAGCGCCAAATCGCGTGCGCGGCTCCAATCGCGCCGCCCCAGTCACCCGATGTGATCGAGATTGCGGACCAGCAGCGCGTCCGTCGACGCACCGGCGCGCGCCTTGCTGGCATGCTCGCGCGATGCCTGGCGATCCGTGTCCGAGACGATCAACGCCGCGGCAAAGCGAATCGCCGCATCGTCTGGCCGGGCCGCGACGCTGCGGGTGATGAACTCCGAATCGTTCCGCGTGCCGAGTGCCGCCTTGATCCCCGCGACACGTGCGGCCCAATGGCTGTCCGGGGAGAGCATCGTCATCTCGCGATAGGCCCCGGTCAGATACGCGGCGTCGAGCCAGAGGAGCGCGTCGGGCTGCGCCGCCGCCTCAGCGCGCGCGACCACGCGGTCCAGCAGACGGGCGGCGGTTGCCGCGTCGGCACTGGCGTAGATGGCCGCGCGACGGAGCGTTTCCATCCGCACTACGACCGGCGTCGACGGGGTCAGCAGCACTTCGGTGTCGGCGACGACGCGGTGGACGTCGTAGGCGGGATCACCATCGAACCAGCTCGACGCGCCGGACCATGGCAGCGAGCGCGCCGAACCGATGTCGTAGGGGTGGCAGAGCAGCGGCGGTCCCGCATAGGCAGACGAGGCGAGGACGAGCGTGGCGATGGTTGCGAGCGGCGTCAGGGCGAAGCGGATGAATCGGGTCATGTCAGCCTCCTTGTGGTGGAGGACGGGAAAGAGCGGAGAGCGTTAACAGCTTCCAGCTGCCAGCTGGAAGCGAACCCTACGCCTTTTACGCCCGCGTCATATCCCTCGGCTGTCCGGTGGCTTCGAGGACACTGAGCCAGAGCGTGCTCTCCGGATGAATGGTTTTGCGCTGGGCGATCGCCAGCTCCATCGGGACGTGGGTGAAGACGCTGTGCCACTGGCCGATGACGAGATCGGTTTTGCCGGCCATGGCCGCGTGCACCGCGTAGCGACTCAGGTTGTCGCAATAGATGCTGTCGTTGGCGTTGGGCAGGACGCTGCGCAAGGTGTAGCTGGGATCGATGTACTTCAGGTTGATCTCGACGCCGCGGGCGTCGAAGTAGTTGTGGATCTGCTCGCGCAGGAAGGAGCCGACGTCGTGATGCCGGACGTTCCCGGACAGGTCGGTGGCGCGATGCGCCGCTTCGTCGGCCTGGATCAACGACTGGCCGGCGCCTTCGGCGACGGCGATCAACGCGTGATTGCGCGACTCGAGCCGCTTGTGGAGTTGAGGCAGGAGGCCGTGCTCGCCTTCGAGGTCGAACGGCACCTCCGGAATGAGCGCGAAGTTGACGTCACGGCTGGCGAGGGCCGCGTAGGCGACCACGAAGCCGGAATCCCGGCCCATGATCTTGACCAGGCCGATGCCATGCGGATGGCTGTGGGCCTCGGTATGCGCGCAATCGAGCGCCTTGGTCGCCTGTTCGACGGCGGTGTCGAACCCGAACGTCTTGTAGACGAAGTTGATGTCGTTGTCGATGGTCTTCGGCACGCCGACCACCGCGATCTTCAGGCCGCGGCGCTCGGCTTCTTGCCAGATCCGGTGCGCTCCTTTGAGCGTGCCATCGCCGCCGATCACGAACAGGATGTTGATCCCCTCGCGATCCAGGGTGTCGACCGCGAGCACCGGATCTTCCTTGCCACGCGAAGTGCCCAGGATCGTCCCGGGAATGCGATGGATGCGTTCGACGACATCCGGCGTCAGCTGAATGGGCTGATGGCCGTACCGCGGATTGAGCGAGCGGTAACCGTCCTTGAGGCCAAGCACGGTCTTCACGCCGTAGCGGTAGAACAGCTGGAGGTAGAGGGACCGGATCACGTTGTTGAGGCCTGGCGACAGCCCGCCGCACGTCATGATCGCGGCGCGCGTGTAGCCCGGACGGAAATAGATCTTCGCGCGCGGTCCCGCCTTTTCCAGGCTGGCCCGCTCCTCCAATGGCGCCCCCACTTGCTGCTCGATGCTCAGGCCGATCCGCAGCGAGTCCGATACGTACCCGGCAATGCCCGCATGCGGCGAGTTCGGCAGGTCGAGCGGCGAATCGATGAGGCAATCGCCGAGCGAACGCACTTCGTAGGCGGACAGATCCATGCGCGCCCAAGTCTAGCAGGGGCGCGCCCGGTTGAGGCGGGCGGCTGCCGGGACCCCTCGGCAGCCGCATCCGGTTTGACGTGCGGCTTACGATCGTCCATGCCCTTCCGTCCCCGCTTCATGAAGATCGGCGTCTATACCAAGGCGCTCGAGGAATTGACGCCCCGGGCGGTGCGCGAGGCCGATCCGGATCGCGCGATCGAGGACTGGGCGTCCTTCGCCCAGCGGCTCGGGGCGTCGTCCATGCAGCTGGCCGCGGCGATGCATCCGTCGGAGCGTGACGTGCCGCCTGAAGCGCAGCTCGATCCGGTGGCCAACACGCTCGACCTCCGCCAGCCATTCAACGCCGCGCGGGCGCAGCGCGTGCACGCGGCGTTGCGCGCCAGCGGCGTCGAGATTGCCGACCTCGGATACTTCGACAACCTCCTCCACGACGATGCGGTCATTCGCGACCAGAAGCATCGCCACCTCCGCAAGGTGTTCGATGCCGCGGTGCTGCTCGGCGTCGACGCGGTGTGCGGGTTCGTCGGGCGAAACCTCCAGGCGAGCTTCGATCAGAATCTCGAGTTGTTCGAGGCGCACGTGGTGCCGCTGCTGCAAGAGGCCAAGGCGAGAGGGCTGACCTACCGGGTCGAGCAGTGCCCGATGCCGGGCTGGACGACGGCCGACAGCTTTTACAACAACCTGGCCTACACGCCGGCGATCTGGATCGCGCTCCATCGGATCTGCGAGCGACACGGCGTCGGCGACACCTTCCGCATCCACTACGACCCGTCCCACGCCATTCTGATCGGCCAGGATACCCGCGGCGTCTTCGACTACCTGAAGTCCGAAGGGTACGGCTTCCTGATCGGTGGATTTCACGTCAAGGGACAGGTCATTGACGGGCGCGGCATCGCAGCGTGGGGCTACGGCGGCCAGACGATCGACCGGGGAGACTGGGTGAACGGCGCGCCGACGACGGTGCCATCGGAGCAGCGGCGCGCGTGGAAGAAGCAGACGGTAATCGCCGAGCACGAGCTCCCGGGTACGGCGCGTCACGATCCGCTGGCCTACCTGCAGCATCGCACCGTCGACTGGCTCGATCACCAGCTCGCCGCCCGCGAGCTGCTCGACCTCGACGTCCCCCGCACGCACCTCATCGTCGAGCACGAGTTCCCGGGCGCGAAGACCCAGGACCGCGAGCGGCTGTTCCCGATTCTCCAGGGCTCGATCGCGTTCGTGCGCCGCATCGACGAAGCCGCGGCGTGCCTCTATGCCCTCCAGCGCGAGGTCCTGCCGGCCAGTGGCATCGAGGTGCAGGGAAGGGAAAGGTTGCGGGGCTGAGGGCCGAGTCCGCCTACGACGCGGGCACCTCGAACGGCTCGGCGAGCTCGACGCGATTCCGGCCATTCGCTTTGGCGCGATACAGCGCCCGGTCGGCGGCGGTGAGCAGGCGCTCGTAGGACGGATGCTCGGAAAGCGCGGCGACGAAGATGCCGATGCTGATGGTGACCGTCAGCGGCCCCTGCGGCAGGGCAAACGGCGCGTCGGCAATGACGCTGCGCAGGCGCTCGCCGATTTGGGCGGCGGCCTTCACGCTGCACGCCGGCATAGCCACCACGAACTCTTCGCCGCCGTAGCGGCAGGCGAGATCGGTGGGGCGGATGGCGGCCGCCAGGCGCCTGGCGACCTCGCTCAGTACTGTGTCACCGGTCTGATGCCCGTAGACGTCGTTGATCCGCTTGAAATGATCGATGTCGAGGACCGCCAGCCCGAGCTCGGATTGGGAGAGGGCGGCGCGCGTGGTAACACGCTGGAACGACTCGATGAAGGTCCGGCGGTTGAGGAGGCCCGTCAGCTGATCGTAGCTGCCGCGATGGTGCAGCTCCTGCTGGAGCGTGACAATCCGCTGTCCGGCGCGCAGGCGCACGCGCAGCTCCTCGGGGCGGAACGGCTTGGCAATGAAGTCGTCGGCCCCCGCGTCCAGTGCTTGCACCAGATCGGCGGTCGAGTCCTGTGCCGTCAGCATGAGCACGTAACAGTAGGGCCGCGCCGCGTCGGCTCGAAGGCGACGGCAGATTTCCAGGCCGTCGATGCCGGGCATCATCCAGTCGAGGAGCACGAGCGGCGGCGCGTCAGGCGCCGAGAGCTGCTCCCAGGCCTCCTCGCCATTGCAGGCGACCGCCACCGAATAGCCCCACGACTCGAGGGCGTTGACCAGCAATCGCCTCGAGAGGTTCTCGTCCTCAGCGACGAGCACGCGCAGGTTCGACAGAGACGCCACCATCCGGTTAATCGACGCTCTGGCCCGCGGCTTGAGGCACCGGCCGCCAACCACGGGCGGAGCCGCCGCGGTCATCCACCACTGACGGCGCACGGACCTCGCGCAGATCCGCTGGCCCGTGCCCGTCCACCGCCCTGACTTCCTACTCTGCGACAGTCGTTGCGGCCGGAGACTGACGGTCGTTGCTCGCCAGGCGCCAGTTCACGCGCGGCAGGAACAGCGACGTATCGATCCGGTCCTTGTAGTGGAGCGCGATGTTCAGGACGAGTCAAGCAGCGCGTCCGACAGCAAGTGCGCCGATCCTTGCGCCACGATCTGGTTCAGGTGTAGGCTACCCGCCGCTACCTCTCCCTGTATACAATTCCCGAGCGCCTTTGTATACAGGGCTGCATGCACAGGCCGTCCCAGGCCACGATCGTACGTCGGACACGGGCCCGCGCCAGAACCACGGAGACACCGCTAAATGGATAGCAGACGAGAATTTCTGGAGGCGTCGGCAGCGGCGCTGACGGTCGCCGCGACCCGGCCGCTCTTCGGTGCGGGCATACAAGGCGCGAACGATCGGGTCCGGATGGCGATCATCGGCACGGGGAACCGCGGCGGCCGCGTGTTCGATTCGTTCTGCCGGCAGAAGGACTGCCAGTTCACCGCCGCGGCCGAGGTCAACAAGGCCCGGCTCGACTCGTGGATGACACCGGCGCGCCAGACGTTCAAGCTCGATGTCGTCGGCGACTACCACAAGATCCTCGACCGCAAGGACATCGACGCCGTGCTCATCGCCACTCCCGATCACTGGCACAGCCAGGGTCGTGCCAGCAAGACGGTCTAAGCCGCACACCGGGTCCCTTGACGATGACTTCTGAGCTGCGCGTCGCGCTCCTGGGCCAGGGCTTCATGGGCAAGGCCCATTCGAACGCGTTCTGCCAGGCCGGACACTTCTACGATCTGCCGTACACGCTCCGCCGCACGCTGCTGTGCGGCCGCGACCCGGCCTCGCTCGATCGGATGGCTGCGCGGTGGGGGTGGGAGGAGACCGCCACCGACTGGCGCGCGGCCATCGATCGCCCAGACATCGACATCGTCGACATCGCCCTGCCGAATCATCTGCACGCGCCGGCCGCGATCGCGGCTGCCGAAGCAGGGAAGATCGTGTTCTGCGAGAAGCCGTTGGCGATGACCGCGGAGGAGGGGCGCCGGATGGTCGAGGCCGCGCGCCGCCGGCCGACGCTGGTGTGGTTCAACTACCGCCGCGTGCCGGCGATCGCCTACGCCCGACAGCTGATCGACGAGGGCCGGATCGGCCAGGTGTTCCACTACAACGCTGCGTACAAGCAGCAGTGGGGGGCGGATACCTCACGCGCCGCGACATGGCGGATGGATCCCGCGCAGGCCGGCTCCGGCGTCGCCGACGACCTGATGACGCACCTGCTCGACACCGCGCTCTACTTGAACGGCCCGATTACCCAGGTGATCGCCGACGCCCGCACCATCGCGCCGAACCGCCAGATCGACGATGCGGTGATGGCGCTGGTGCGATTCGAGAACCAGAGCGCCGGCACGTTCGAGGCGACGCGGTTCGCGATCGGCGCGAAGAACCAGAACACGTTCCACCTGCATGGCGCCGGCGGGATGCTGCGATTCAACCTCGAGCGCCTGAATCATCTCGAGGTCGTGGACGCCACAGTACCGTCGACCGAACAGGGCCCGCGCGACCTGCTGGTGACCGACCTCAAGCATCCGGTGTTCGGCAATTTCTGGCGTCCTGGCCATATCATCGGCTACGAGCACACGTTCATCGCCACCGTCGCCGAGTTCCTCCAGTGCCTGGCGCAGGACGTGCCGTTCCATCCGGATTTCGCCGATGCGCTCGTCACCCAGCAGGCGCTCGAGGCGATGCTGACCTCGTCGCACACCCGGCAGTGGACCGACGTCAGCGCGAGCTGACAGGGAGAGCCCCGCGCATGACATCCCCGAACACGGCGGCCCGCCGCGCTGGTGCCCAGGCGCTCGACGCCGTCGGCGAGATCTCCGAGGCGAAACGCTGGACCATCGTCGGCCTGCTGTCGGCGTCGATCACGATCAACCTGCTCGACCGGCAGACGCTGGCGGTGCTCGCGCCGTTCCTGCGCGATCCGAACGCGGCCGGCAGCCCGCACTGGCAGTGGACCAACCCGCAGTACGCGTTCATCGCCGTGGCCTTCAACCTCGGGATGATGGTCGGGCAGATTCCCGCCGGCACGTTCATCGATCGCGTCGGGACCCGGGCCGGCCTGGCGACCATCTTCTCGATCTGGACGGTCATCTGCGGCCTGCACGCCTTTGCCGGTCCGGGCACGCTGATCGAATCGATCTTCGGCGGGTTGTACTCCGCCATCCCGGGCCTGCCCGTCATAACCGGCGCCGGGCTCGCCGGGTTCGTGATGCTGCGTTTTCTGATGGGGCTGGCGGAGTGTGGCAATTACACCGCGGGGATCAAGGCGCTGGCCGGCCTCTTTCCCGCCGCCACCCGATCGCGCGCGGGCGGCTTCTTCAACGCCGGCGCGCAATTCGGCTCGGTCATCGCGCCGCCGCTCATCCTCGTCCTCCTGATCAACACCTTCCACGTCAGCTGGCAATGGGGCTTCGTCATCCCGGCGGTGCTCGGATCGCTGTGGCTCATTCCGTGGCTGTCGATCTTTCCGTCGAAGGAGCGCATGACGGCGATCGCGCTCAAGCCGGCGGCGACCGCGGCGGCGCCCCAGGCGGCCTCGTCCATCGGTTTGCTGCAACTCCTGACCAACAGCAAGGTGCTCGGGCTGTTCCTCGTCCGCGTGTTCACCGGCCCGATCACGACCTTTTACTGGACGTGGCTGCCGCTGTATCTCCGCTCACCGGTTGCCTCCGGCGGCCGTGGGATGTCGTTTCTGGCCATCGGCATCTTCGCCGCGGTGCCGAATCTGATCGGGATGGGCGGCAACGTCATCGGCGGAATCGTCACCGACCGGCTGGTGAAGGCGACCGGCTCGGTCGACAAGGGTCGCAAGATCGCGTTCACGTGCGCGTTCGGGCTCGGCGCGCTGAGCATGGCCATGCCGTGGGTCACCAATGACTACGTCGCGGTCGTGCTGATGGGGCTGGCGCTCTTCGGCAATCAATGGGTCGCGGCGGTCTACATCGGCACCGTCGGCGACGTCGTGCCGCAGCACCTCGCCGGCCGCGTCGCCGGCATCAACGGCTTCGGCGACAACGGGATGTCGATGCTCGCGGTGTTGCTGACGGGGGCGATCATCGAGCGCTACGGCTGGTCGCAGGTGTTCGTCGGCGCCGGGCTGCTGCCGGTGCTGGCACTGCTCAGCGTGTTCCTGGTGCTGCGCAAGATCGAGCCGGCGCGGTTCGAGAGCGCTGCGCAGCGCGCCTGACAGCGACGACGACGACAGGGATGCGGCGGCGATGAAGCTCGAGACACCCGCCTCGAGGTCCGGCGTAACGATCTCTTGCTGAGGCTCGAGCGCGCCGAGCTCGACTCGGCGCTGCTCAGCGTGGCCAACCGCGAGGCGCTGCGCGTTGCCGGGGATGGTCGCCATCGCCCGGCCACCGACGAGGAGCAGGGGGATCGCCGGGGTCAAGGTGCCGCTCGAGACACATCTCGAGGCACGCGATCCCCGTTGGCGGTCAATAGGTTCGAGCCGGCCTGGCCCGCGGGTGTGGCGGGATGGTCACGAGGGCGGAGCGGGTACGAGTGACCGACGACCACCCGCGAGCGGGTTGGGGCCGTCGGTCGTGTGAACTGACGCTACTTGCTGTCCTTCGCCTTCCGACGTTCGGCCCAGTACTTCTTCATACGCGCCGAGACGCTCTTACGCTCCGCGGCAGACATTTGACGACGGCGCCGGACCGGGGCCGCCGCGGCGGAGCCGCCCTGAACCGTGGCGGGCGATGATGATCCGCCGGCCTTGAGTCCAGGAAAACTGCGGAGAATCTGGTTGCGTTCCTCTTCGAGCGCCCGTAACCGCGCCTCCGCCCCCATCCGCGCGAGCCGAAACATTTCCTGCCGATCGAGTGTCGCTGCCATTCATCCTCCGGTTAGTTCCGCGAACAGTGTTCAGTTCTACGGTATACAACTGCGGTTGAGCTGAAAAGAAAATTTTCGTGTGCGAGCTTTTTCCTGTGCGGTCCGAACCCCGTCGTCGTTGTATCGGAGCAGATTGCTCTCGGTGCGGGGGGGCCCCACGATGCCAAGACCACAGGACAGAATCTGGCGTGTGCGACGTTCGCCGGCGGCCAGCCGGCTTCGGGAGATTGATGCGCAGATCCTGCAGATACTCCGAGCCTACCCGGAGTTACGCAATGCCCATTCCACTTGGCGCCCACCCATGGTGCACTTCGGCCCCATCGGCCCGAGTTGGAGCCGACTCATACATTGAGCCCATCTTAGTCTAATTTCGTCCCAAGTTTCACCTCTGACGGCGCGATTTGCCGTGGAGGCCGAGGTGTGTTTGTGGTCGGTTCCGCGCCGGAACTCGTAGCCGGCCGCTACCTTGGGCGGTCCAAGCTGCGATTGTGGCCGGGGCACGCGGCGTGGATCAGCGCTGAAGCGTTTCGGAAATCCGGCGGGCCGCCTCGGTCACCTCTCTGGCGGCGATGGGATAGCGGCTGACCGGGAATCGCGTCACGGGCGCGGAGATCCCGATCGAGGCCACGATCCTGGCATCCCGATCACGAATCGGTGCGGCGACGCATCGCAGTTCCTCGACATCTTCCCCGTCGTCGGTCGCGAAGCCGTCGGCGCGGATCCGGGCGCACGCCCTGGCCAGCCGTGTGTGGCTGGTGATCGTCCGCCGGGTATGCCGCGTCAGCTTCGCCTGGCCGAACAGGGCGGCGAGATCGGCGGCCCGCAGATCGGCGATCAGCGCCTTGCCGTGGGCGGAGCAGTGGAGCGGTACCGCCTCCCCGGTTTGCCCCAGCACCGACAGCACCTGGCGGGGCGGCGCGCAGTGGTCGATGAAGAGCGCGTGGACGCCGTCCCGGACCGCGAGGTGCGAGGTTTCCCCGGTCTTCAGGCTCAGCGCTCGCAGGTGGTCGCGGCAGAGCGCGGTCAGCAGCCCTTGTCCCTGTTTGCGTGAGAGCCGCCAGATCGAAGGGCCGAGCACGTACTGTTTGCGCCCTTCAGCGAGGGACAGAAACCGGCGGCGCTTGAGCGTGTTGGCAAGCCGGAACACGCTGCTGCGATCGATCCCCAGCAGCACCGTCAATTCTTTCAACGCCACGGGCCCGTCGGCGTCAGCCACCGCCTCGAGGATCGACAAGCCGCGGCCGAGGCTCTGAATGGACGGCGTGCCAGATGTGCCGCTCTTCTTCATTGTGGGCTCTCGAAAGAAACAACGGGATCGGCCGTCCTGCAGAGGATAACGGATCGGCCGGCTAGGGTGCCAATCCGACGCTCCCAGGGGGCTCAATCAAGGCTCATAACCTGACCAGTTTACTTGTTGCACATAGTGCAACGAAGGTGCGTCATGCGCGACAACGTCTTCAGTGTGCGTCGCGTTTTGATTGCAACGCCGCTCGTCCCGCGATAGGATGCGCCCCCGAAGTAAGGCTGGCGACGTCGTTCGTCAGCGGCGCGCGAGCGATCTCGACGCGTCCGATCCGGATCCTGGGGAGGAACGATGAGAACGCGTTGTGACGATCACCAACCTGCCCTTCGATGCGAACGGCAACCTGATCGATACGAGGTCACGCCCGCGCGGCGCCGGTTTCGGAGTGGCGACCGCCTATCAAAATCCGCGGACCGTGCAGGCGCAGATCCGGTTCTCGTTCTGAGGTGATGCGCGTGCCGCGCGATTGAAGTCCACCCGGCCCGTCGCATAGCCGCAAGCTCCGGCGCTGTCCGGGGCTACAGTATGTGAGCCAAGCCGAGGACGGCTCTGGTCTGACAGGGAACAGGAGCAGCTGATGGCGCAAGTCACCTCCAGCACGACGGTTCATGACGTGGTCGTGATCGGATCCGGAGCGGGCGGCGGGACGGTCACGAAGGTGCTGGCCGATCTCGGCATCTCGGTCTTGTTGATGGAAGCGGGCCCGATGATCGGGCCGGCCGATTTCAAGGAACACATGTGGCCCTACGACGTGCCGCATCGGGGCGCCGGCGCGAAGGGGCAGGCCTACACCGGCGGGCCCACCGGCTTCACTTACAGCGCGACCTACGGCGGCGCGCAGCTCGAAGGGGAGCCGTATTCCGTCGCACCGGGCAGCGACTTCTCGTGGTTCCGGTCGCGCGTCCTCGGTGGCCGCACCAATCACTACGGCCGCGTGACGCTGCGGATGGCCGACTACGACTTCAAGCCGAAGACTACCGATGGTCTCGGGTTCGACTGGCCGATCAGCTATGAGGACATCTCGCCGTATTATGACAAGGCCGAGCGCTTCATCGGCGTGACCGGAGCGCCGGAAGGTATCCGCAGTGCGCCCGATGGGATCTTCAACCCACCCGCGGCGCTTCGCGCGCACGACACCCTCATTCAGAAGTCGTGCGCCAAGCTCGGCATCCGCGCGATCAATGCGCGCCAGTCGGTGACGACGGTGGCCCGCAACGGGCGGCCGGCGTGCCACTACTGCGGCCAGTGCGGCCGCGGCTGCCGCACCGCCTCGAACTACGCCTCGAGTTACGTCCAGATTTTTCCGGCGATGGCGACCGGCCGGGTCAAGGTTCTCGCCAACTCGATGGCCCGCGAGCTCGTCACGGATGGCTCGGGAAAAGTTACGGCCGTCTCGTACATCGACAAGGGGACCGGTCAGGAGGCGCAGGTCCGCTGCCGCACGGTGGTGCTCGCCGCGAGCGCGTGCGAGTCGGCGCGGCTGCTGCTCAACTCCAAAGGCAACGGCCATCCCCAGGGATTGGCCAACTCCTCGGGAATCGTCGGCCGCTACTTGATGGACACCGTCGGCTCGAGCATGTCGGCAATGGTGCCAGCGCTCGTCGGGATGCCGCACTACAACTCGGATGGCTACAGCAATCACGTCTACGTGCCGTGGTGGATGTGGGATCGCCACAAAGAGCTGAATTTCGCCCGCGGCTATCACATCGAATGCGGCGGCGGGTACGGCATTCCGGGCGTCGGCTCCTTCACCGGGGTCGTCAATCGCACCGAGGGCTACGGCCTGCCGATGAAGCAGGCGATCCGCGACGAGTACGGCACCAGCGTCAGTCTGTCCGGCCGCGGCGAGATGATCCCGAACGAGCAGTCCTACTGCGAGATCGATCCCGAGATGAAGGACAAATGGGGCATCCCGGTGCTGCGGTTCCACTGGCAGTGGAGCGACCACGAGCTGAACCAGGTGCGCCACATGCAGGAGACCTTCCGCCAGATCCTCGAGGGCATGGGCGGACGGGTCAACACGGCGGCGGGTGGTCGCGGCGGTCGCGGCGCAGCCCCGACGACCGGCCTCGGCGCGGCACGCGGCGGGCAGGCCCCGCAGACCGGTCAGGCGGGTCCGCAGACCGGCCAGACCAACGCCCCGGCCGGGCAGCCGACGACGGCGCCGGGTGGGCAGCCGGCAGGCAATCCCGTGGCGCAGGATACGGCCCCGCGGCCGCCGATCTCGCGCGGCGGCGCGATCATTCACGAGGTCGGCACGGTGCGGATGGGCGACGATCCGCGGACCAGCCCGCTGAACAAATTCTGCCAGGCGCACGAGGTCAGGAACCTGTTCGTGGCGGACGCCGCGCCGTTCGTCAGCAACGCCGACAAAAATCCTACGCACACCATCGTCGCGCTCGCGTGGCGGACGGCGGAGTACCTCGCCGAAGAAATGAGGAAAGGCAATGTCTGATCTTTCGCGACGCGACGCGCTGCGGCGGCTCGGCCTGGTGCTGATGACGACCGGACTCATCGATCGGGTGTCCGCCGAGGAAGTGCACCAGATGGCCGGCGCGGCGGCGGCCGGTGGCGCCTACGCGCCCAAGGCGTTGACCGCGCACGCTTACGCCACCCTCGAGCGGCTCACCGACCTGATCATTCCGGTCGACAACGGCAAGCCGGGCGCGGTGGCCTCGGGCGCGGCCGCGTGGATCGACATGATGGCCAGCGAGAACGATCAGCTGAAGGGCATCTACACCACCGGACTGGCCTGGCTGGACACCGCGATGGCCGGTCGCGGGGCCAAGGATTTCCTGACGGCCACTCCCGAGCAGCAGACCGGGCTGCTCGATGTGATCGCCTATCGCAAGAATCAGAGCCCCGAGCTCGCCCCGGGCATCGAGTTCTTCACCTGGGCGCGGCGCATGACCGTCGACGCGTTCTACACCAGCGCCGTCGGCATCAAGGACATCGATTACCAAGGCAACACGCACCTGACCTCGTATCCAGCACCGACGGAGGCGATCGCCTACGCGCTGAAGCGAAGCGGGCTCGGTTAACCCGGCCCGTCGCGGCGCGCGGCGGGATCACCGCGCATCGAACAGGAGGAGCCATGACCAGGCAGTGGCGGCTCGCGCATTCAGCCGTGGCAGTTCTCGTGTGTCTGCTCGCCGGAACTGTTGCGGCGTCCGCGCAGGTGGCGACCGGGACGATCACCGGGACCGTCAAGGATGGCCAGGGGGCCACCGTTCCCGGCGCCACGGTGACGTTGACCAGCGCCACTCGCGGCACGAGCCTCGAGGCGCAGACGAACGAGAACGGCGACTTCGTGTTCCCGAACGTCACTGGCGGCACCTACAACGTCAAGGTCGCGCTGGAAGGCTTCAAGACCCTGGAGCGGAACAACATTCAGGTGAGTCCGGGTGATCGCATCGCGATCGGCACGCTGACGGTCGAGGTCGGCGCCCTCAACGAGACGGTGACCGTGTCGGGCGAGATCCCGGTCATCCAGTCCCAGAGCGGCGAGCGTTCCTTCACCGTCAGCACCGAGGCGGTCAGCAACCTCCCGATCGCCGGGCGTAACTGGTCGTCGCTGACGGCGCTGACGCCGGGAGTGATCGGCACGACGCGCCTCGGCAACGCCGGCACGCAGAACAACAACATCATGATGGACGGCGTGGCGATCATGGACACCGGCAACAACGGCCAGATGCTCCAGACCAACGTCGAAGCGATTGCCGAGGTCAAGATCCTGACGTCCGGTTATCAGGCCGAGTACGGACGCGCCAGCGGGCTGCAGATCACCGCGGTGACGAAGTCGGGAACCAATCAGTATCGCGGGTCGGTGTACGACGTCGAGCGCAACTCCGACTGGAACGCCAACAGCTGGGTCAACATCAAGAACGGTGACCCCAAGGCGGTGTCGAAGCAGCGCGACTGGGGTTACACCCTGGGCGGCCCGATCGGGAAGCCGGGCGGCGCCAACAAGCTGTTCTTCTTCTACGGCCACGAGTACCGTCCGCGCACCACTGGTGGCGCGGTGACCCGCTACCGCGTCCCGACGCTCCTCGAGCGGGCCGGCGATTTCTCACAGAGCACCAACAACAACGGCGCGGTGATCAACCTGATTCGCGACGCCAGCACCGGGCTGCCGTGCACGGCGGCGAACACCAGCGGCTGTTTCCAGGCCGACGGCGTGCTCGGCCGCATTCCCCAGAACCGACTGTATCCGCTCGGCCTGAACATCTTGAAGCTGTGGCCAGCGCCGAACACCTCGGGCCTCAATTACAACTATGAGGTGGTCGCCCCGACCGACAAGCGGCTCACGCAGCAGCCGACCATCCGGTTGGACTACCAGGCCTCGCAGCGGCTCCGGCTGACCGGCAAGTACACCGGCCAGCTGGCGACGGTGAAGCCGACCCCAGGATCGATCCCGGGCTTCAACGACACCCTGCAGAAGTATCCCTTCATCTATCAGCCGTCAGCCACGGTCGACTGGAACGTGACACCGACGATCTTCGTCGAGGGCACCTACGGGTTCATCCAGAACCAGTTGGGTTCGCCGATCATCAGCCCGGCGGCGAACCGCTGCAATGTCGGCCTGTGTGACTTCCCGCTGCTGTTCCCTGAAGCCGGGGTCGTCAGCCCGGACCTCTACAACCCACAGGTTCTCGCGGCAATCAACTCCCCGATGCTGGTCGACAACCGCATCATGCTGCCTCCCAGCTTCAGCTGGGGCAGCCTCATCGCCAACCCGCCGCCGAACCTGATCTATCCGCAGTTCCTCAACAAGAACCGGACGCACAACGTGTCGATCAGCGCGACCAAGCTGGCCGGGCGTCACACCTTGAAGGGCGGCTTCTACTACTTCAATGCATTCAAGGCCGAGAATCTCGGCCTGGGCACCGCCTATCCGTTCACCGGCCAGATCGCGTTCGACAACGACCCGAACAATCCTCTGGACTCCGGGTTCGGCTACGCCAATGCCGCGCTGGGGATTTTCTCGAACTTCTCGCAGCAGTCGAAGTACGTCGAAGGCAACTATGTGTATTACAACGCCGAGTGGTATGTGCAGGACAACTGGAAGACCACCAACCGCCTGACGCTCGACTACGGCGTCCGCTTCACTCACCAGCAGCCGCAGCACGACGCGTTGCTGCAAGGCTCGAACTTCTTCCCGGATAAGTGGTCGCGCGTGGCCGCGCCGCTGCTCTACACGCCTGGCTGCGCAGTGGCCGTCAGCCCCTGTCCCTCAGCGAGCCGGGTGGCGATCAATCCCGCGACCGGCGCCTCGCTCGGATCGAACAGCACGGTCGCCATCGGGACGATCGTCCCCAACAGCGGCGACGTGTTCAACGGATTGATCCAGTCCGGGCAGGGTATCGCCGCTGAGAACTACACCTGGCCGGCGCTCGGCATCGCGCCCCGGCTCGGCGCCGCGTACGACCTCAGCGGCACGCAGAAGATGGTGGTCCGAGGCAACTTCGGGGTCTTCTACGATCGCCCCGAGAACAACATGACCGCGAACCAGATCGGCAATCCGCCGAACTCCACCGCGACCACCCTCAGGTATGCGCAACTGCAGACGCTCGGGTCCGCCGGCCTGCAGACGCGCGCGCCGGCGCAACTCCTCATCTACCAGTACGACTCGAAGCTGCCGACCACGCTCCAGTGGAGCACCGGCGTCCAGATGATCCTGCCGTGGTCATCCTCGCTCGACGTGTCGTATGTCGGCTCGCACGGCTACAACCTGGTCAATCCGTTCAACCAATCAATCGACATCAATTCGGTCGATCTCGGCGCGGCTTTTCTGCCCCGCAATCAGGATCCGACCCAGGCCAGCGCCACCCCGGGCGCCGCGGCGCTGACCACCGACCTGCTGAGGCCATTTCCCGGTTACGGCGCGATCAATCTTCAATGGGGCCGCTTCTGGAACCAGTTCGATTCGATCCAGACTTCGTTCAACCGCCGCTTCAGCGGCGGGCTCGGGTTCGGGCTCAATTACACCCTGACGCTCCGCCAGGCCGGCACCAACGACTTGAACTCGGCGGACTCCGTGCGTCTCGTCCACAACCCCGACGGCACCTTCACCGATGACCCGACCTGGGCCCAGGCCGAAAAGAACCTCGAGAACAATGGGCTGCGGCGTCACGTGATCAAGGGGAACTTCGTCTGGGATCTTCCCGACCTGCGCGCCTCATCGGGCACCGGCAAGGTGATTGGAGCGGTCATCAACGATTGGCAGCTGTCCGGGATTCTGACGGCTGGGTCGGGAGCCCGCTACACGGTCACCTACCAGTATCAGAACGGCGGCGGTAACGTGAACCTCACCGGCTCGCCCAACTACGCGGCACGGATTGTCATCGTCGGCGACCCCGGCAGCGGCTGTTCCGGCGACCAGTACTCGCAGTTCAACGTCAGCGCGTTCGCCGGGCCGCAGCCGGGCAGCCTGGGCCTGGAGTCTGGCCGCAACTACATGGTCGGTTGTCCGGACAAGACGCTCGACCTCTCGATCCAGCGGAACATCAAGGTCGGCGGCCCGCGCCAGATCCAGCTCCGGCTCGACCTCTTCAACGCGCTCAACACCATCGTCTACAACGCGCGTCAAACGCAGCTCCAGTTGAACAGCCCGACCGACCCGACCGTTCGGAATGCTCAGTTCAACGCTGACGGGACGATCAACAGCGCCAGGCTCCAGCCGCGCAACGCCGGCTTTGGCGCCGTCACCGGCGCCCAGGCGACGCGCAACGCGCAAGTGCAACTGCGGTTTCAGTTCTGACGAACTGGCTTTCGGCTCAGGGGACTAGACTCTGGGCCTGATTGGCTTCCGCCGCGCGGATGCTGCATTGGGCCCACAACCGGACAGGCCCACGGCCAAAGCCTGGTGCCGACATCGTGAGGAGATGAGATGCGCTCAATCTTGACCCGTCGAGACTTTGTCACGCGCGCGGCTTGCGCCAGCGTCGGGCTGGCGCTGTCGGCGCGCCGGTCGACGGCGGCCCAGTCTGGAACCTCCGGCATGTTCGTGTCCCTCAACGGCGCGTTGACCCCGAAGGTCAGCGGCGCCGACAAGATCCGGCTCGCCGCGAAAACGGGCTACGGCGGTGTCGATTGGGACCTGGGACCGGCGAAGACCGCCGGGCTCGAGACGACGAAGGCCCTCTTTGCCGAGTTGAAGATCAGACCGACGATCACCAACCTGCCGATGGCCCGGCCGCTACCATTCGCCGGGGATGACGCGGCGTTCACTGAAGCGCTCAAGCCGCTGGCGGATGATGCGGCGTTCATCGCCGGCGTGGGCTGCAAGAAGATGATGCTCGTCCTGTCCGCGACGTCGCCGACGCCGAAAGATGAGTTCCGCAAGCTCGTGGTCCAGCGACTTTCCGCGGTCTCGGAGGTTCTCCAGAAAGCCAACCTCCGGCTCGGGCTCGAGTTCCTGGGGCCGCTCTACATGCGGCAAGGACCCGGGCGCGATGGTCAGCCGCGCACCCCATTCATCTGGACACTGCCCGAGACCGTTGCGCTGGCGAAGGACTGTGGTCCGAACATGGGCGCGGTGCTCGACGTCTGGCACTGGCATCACTCCGGCGGCACGGTGCAGGACATTCTCGACGCTGGAAACGACCGTATCGTCCACGTCCACATCTCAGACGCGAAGCCGGCGCCGGCGGAAGAGGTTCGCGACAACCAGCGGGTCATGCCCGGCGAAGGCAGCATCGATCTCATCGG
Source organism: uncultured Acidobacteriota bacterium (assembly GCA_963816725.1). Lineage (GTDB taxonomy): Bacteria > Acidobacteriota > Vicinamibacteria > Vicinamibacterales > 2-12-FULL-66-21 > CAVSUB01. The sequence goes on from CAWFMC010000013.1 coordinate 70,637, forward strand.
CTTCCTTCAGGCTTTGAAGAAGATCGGCTATGCGGATGGCGTCAGCCCCGAGCCGCTTGGCCGGATCCCGCCGGAGATGTCCGCCGAGGAGGGCGCGAAGCTGGGGCTCGAGACGACGCTGGCCGTGATGAAGAAAGCCGGAGTGGCGTAGCGGTCGCCGGAGTCCGGTATCGTTACGCGGGAGGTGGTAACCGCCGATGCCGCTCTCGATCCGCCAGGCCACAATTGACGATGCGGAGCAGATTGGCGCACTCGCACGGGTGCTGGGCTACGTCGTCAACGCGAGCGAGATGCGGGCCCGCCTTGCACAGCTGCTCGAGCGCACAGACGACCTCGTGCTGGTCGGCGCCGAGCCTGGATCCGGCGAGCTGGCCGGATGGCTGCACGGGGCGATCCGCACACTGCTGATCTCGCCCGTCACCTGCGAACTCGAGGCGCTCGTGGTGCGTGGGAGCCAGCGTCGTCGCGGCGTCGGCCGCGAGCTGGTTGCGTCACTCGAGTCGTGGGCGCTCGCGCGCGGCGCGGCGACGCTGACCGTCCGCAGCAACATCGTCCGCACCGAATCGCACGCCTTCTATCCCGGCCTGGGCTATGCGCTGATCAAGACGCAGCACGTCTATCGCAAGGCGCTCACGCCGACCTCAGCCCTGCCGGCCTAAAATGCCCAGAACGTTGAACCGGAACCCTGAACCTTGAACCCTTCCAGCTCGATGCCCTTACCGACAATCGTCGTGTCCGAGTCCGTCTACAAGAAAGCCCGGAACGTCTTCGAGTCAGCGACGCGCTTCCGCTGCGTGATGGCGCCTGACGACGAGGCCGGCCTGGTTCGCGCGATCGAGGAGTCCGACGCCGCGCACGCGATCCTCGGGCACCAGAAGTACCAGGATGCGCTGTATCGGGCGTTCCCGCGCGGGCGGGTGCTCGCCCGGTTCGGCGTCGGGCACGACGGGCTGGACAAAGTGAAGGCCACCGGCGCCGGCCTGCTCTGTACCAACACGCCCGGCACGCTCGACGATTCGGTCGCCGAGCTGACCATGTTGATGATCGGCGCGGCGGCGCGTCACCTGGTGGAGCACGCCAACGCGATGACGCGCGGCGAGTGGCGGCCCATCCTCGGCACGGAACTGCGCGGCCGCACGCTCGCCATCGTCGGTTGCGGCCGGATCGGATCGACGCTGGCGCGGATTGCGAGCGCCGGTTTCGGCATGCGCGTGGTGGGCTACACCCGCGCCTCCGGCCTGGCGCACGAACCTGCCCATTACGCGGAGCTGACCCCGGACTTCGCCCGGGCGGTCGGCGCGGCGGACTTCGTCAGCCTGCACATTGCCGCGACCCCTGAGAACGTGCACTTCATCGATGCCGCGCGGCTCGCGATGCTGCCGCCGCGCGCCTGGCTGGTCAACACCGCCCGCGGTGCGGTGGTCGACGAGATCGCGCTCTACGACGCGCTGCATTCCCGCCGCATTGCCGGCGCGGCGCTCGACGTGTTCGACCGGGAGCCCTACGAGCCGGCCGACGCGGCGCACGATGTGCGGACGCTGCCGAACGTGATCCTCACTCCGCATATCGGCAGCAACACGCCGGACGCGAATCGCCGCATGGCGGAGGCCGCCTTGCGCAACGTCGCATACGGCGCGGACGGCCGGTTTGGCGAGATGAACCTGCTCAATCCCGATGTGCTCGGATGAGCGGCGTATACCGCCTACCGCCGGTCTTTCCGGTGACCTCACCCATGACCACCTCTACTCGCTTCTCGTTTGGGCGTCACCTGCTCGTGGCGCTGCTTGCCTGTAGGGGAGAGGTAAGTAGGGAGAGGTAAGTAGAACCGTTTCGGTTCTACGAGGTTCGAATGGTTCGGAGGTTCGACGGGTGCTGGTTCTACGGGTTCCAACGGGTTCCGACGGTGACGCGGCCCGACACTCGTCGGGCCTGCGGTCATCAGTTCACGTTCTCCAACACTGAAGCTGAGATGAAAGCTGGAAGCCGGGAGCTGGCAGCTGGCAGCTGGCAGCTGGATGATCTACTTGACTCCCACCGGCTCCTGGAGGCACGCGAACACTTCGCGGTAGAACGCCGGATGCTCGCGCCAGGTGGGGGAGGATACGAGACGGCCGTCGCGGACGGCTTCGGCAGCGACGTACCGGCCACCGGCGGCCTCGGCTTCCAGGCGGACGTGCTCGTAGCAGGTGACCTTCTTGCCCGTCAGCAGGCCCGCTGCCGCGACCAGCTGGACGCCATGGCAGACCGCGAAGATCCACTTGCCGGTGGTGTCGAACTCACGCAGGATGGCCAGCACGCGCGGGTCGTTGCGAAGGTATTCGGGGGCGCGGCCGCCGATGCAGACCACGGCGTCGTAGTCGGCCACCGAGACGTCGGCGAACGTCAGGTCCGACTCCATGATGTAGCCGGGCGCCTCCTTGTAGGTGTCCCAGCCGGGCTCGAAGTCGTGCATCACCAGGTTCAGGCGCTTTTTCGACGGCGCCGCGACGCGGGTCGCATAGCCGGCCTCCTGGAAGCGATGGACTGAATACCACGTCTCGTAGCTCTCGCCGCCGTCACCGGTGATGATCAGCACGCTCTTCGTCACGAATCCCTCCTGAACGCTACAGTCTACCAAGAATGCCTGGTGGCCGCGGCCTCGCCTGAGGCGGCTGGGGCGGCTCGCGACCGTTGCGGCCAGGTGGCCGGCTCTTCTTGGCCACGCCACGGTGCGGCCGAGCCTGCGGCCGGTGCCGGCAATGCCGCCGGTCGTAATATCATCGCCGTCCACGTGGAGACACACGTGGCGCGCCAGCGTCCACGAACGCTGGCGCCGCGGTTCAGTCTGTGATCAGGAGCATCCGTGAAGACGCCAGCCTTCAGCTCGTTGTGCGTGTGCCTGCTCGTCGCGAGCGTCCACGCGATTGTCGATCATGATGCGCAGGGCCGGCCGGCGGCCGGGCAGCCCGCGGTCGCCCGCACTTCATTCGGTTCAGTGGCAGGACAGCCCGTGGAACTCTTCACCTTTCGCAACGCCAACGGCATCGAGCTCAAGGCCACCAACTACGGCGGCATCATCACCTCGATCGTCGCGCCCGACCGCGACGGGAAACCGGGCGACATCGTCCTCGGTTTCGACACGCTGGATGGATACCTCAAGGACTCGCCGTACTTCGGGGCGCTGGTCGGGCGCTACGGCAACCGCATCGCGAAGGGCCGCTTCACGCTCGACGGGAAGACCTACACGCTGGCGGTGAACAACGGCCCGAATCACCTCCACGGCGGCATCAAGGGATTCGACAAGGTGATCTGGACGGCCGAGCCGCTGACCGGCAAGAATGGCGTCGCGTTCTCGCGCCGCAGCCCCGACGGCGAGGAGGGCTACCCGGGCAATCTCGACGTCCGCGTCACCTACGAGCTGACGGACCGCAACGAGCTGGTCATCACGTATCACGCCACGACCGACAAGGCGACGCCGGTCAACCTGACCAACCACAGCTACTTCAATCTCGCCGGCGGCGGTGACGTGCTCGGGCATCAGCTGATGATCGCGGCCGATCGCTACACTCCCGTGGACAGCACGCTAATCCCCACCGGCGTGCTCGCGCCGGTGCAGGGCACGCCGTTCGACTTCCGCCAGTCGACGGCCATCGGGGCGCGCATCGAGCAGCCGAACGAGCAGCTGAAGAACGGCGGCGGCTACGATCACAACTGGGTGTTGAACCGCAGCGGAGCGGGACGCCAGCTGGCGGCGCGGGTGGTCGAGCCGAAGAGCGGCCGCACCCTCGAGGTGTCGACGACCGAACCGGGCCTGCAGTTCTACTCCGGGAACTTCCTCGACGGGACGATCACCGGCAAGGGCGGGAACGTCTATCAGCGCCGCAACGGACTCTGTCTGGAGACGCAGCACTTCCCGGACTCACCGAATCAGCCGGGGTTTCCGTCGACGATCCTCAGACCCGGGGCGAGCTACGACTCGCAGACGGTCTTCACGTTCGGCACGGCCAAATAGGACTGGGGGCTGGGGACTAGGGACTAGGGGACTGGGCGGGGACGGCTTGGAACTGCGGGTTTGCGGTTAGGTGTATGGTGCCGCTCGTTCGACGCTGGGCCATGCAATATGATCTGCCTGGTCGCCAGTCCCCAGTCCTCACCCTGGCGCCAGGTCGATGCGGATCACCGCGCGCCCGACCAGCACTTCGTCGCCGGACTGGATCCGGACGCCTCGCGGATCCCGCGCCGGCACGGCAATCGTCTCGCCACCACGCATGATCGCCGTCCCATTGCTGCTGCCGTCATCGAACAGCCGATAGTCCTGCGACGACGCGTCGAAGCGCAGGCGGGCATGGGCGCGGCCGACGGTCTCGGTGATCCCGTCCACCACGTCGAGGAACGCGACCCGGTTGCGCCTGACGCGGCCGAGCGCGTCGGTCGGATCCTCGCTCCTCCCGATCGAAATCACGGGCTCGCGGAAGCGGTACGTGACGTCCGTCGCCGCGCCTTTCAGGACCGAAATCACGACCTCCGGCCGCGTGAGTTCCTCCGTCTCCCGAGCGCCGCCGACCTGCGCCCCCGCGGTCCGGCGGCCCGTTGGACGGCTATATCGCACGGCGAAGATCTGGCCGGCGTTCCAGCCGGCCGGCGGCTCGTCGCACCAGGCAATCTCGACGGCCAGGGCGCGCGGCGGCTCGCAGCGCAGCTCGGCGAGGCGCTCGCGGATCCGCTGCTCGAGGGTTTGCAGTCCGGCCTCGATCCGCGCGCGTTCGGCGTCAGGGGCCAGGATGTCGAGCGAGACGCGCGTATACGGAAAGACGCGTTGGCCGCGCCCCACCGGCTCGACACGCTGTTCGACGTCCTCCAGCACCGCGAGCCCGATCTCGAGCGGCGTCGCCGAGGCATCGAGTGGCGTGTCGAAGAATTGTTTGAGCCGGGACTGGAGGTCGCGGCTCATGTGGACGAGTCGTGCGGGCACGTCAGTCTCCAGGGTTACTTGATCAGGTTCAGCTCACGCGCGGCGCTGACGATCTCGCCGGCAATCGGCGCCGCAGCCCTCGCGCCATAGCCGGCGTTCTCGACGATCACCGCGAAGGCAATCTTGCGAGTACCGCCATACGGCGCGTAGCCGGCAAACCACGAGTGCGCCCGGCCATCGTCCACTTCCGCGGTCCCAGTCTTCCCGGCGATTGGCGAGGTGTTGGCGGCCAACGATCGTCCCGTCCCGGCGGTGACCGCCTCGCGCATGTAGCGGGACAGCGTCGCGGCGTCACGCTCCGACAGGAACCGCTCGCGCGGATCCTTCGACGTGCGGGATTCCGGCTCGTCGGACGGCTGTTCCCCCATCGTCCACTGGACCGGCAGCACGACGCCGTTCGCGGCAATCGACGAGGCGACCCGGGCCATCTTCAGCGGGGACACGAGCACGTCCGCCTGACCGTAGCCGGCGTGCGCCAGCGTCCGCTTCAGGGCCGCCGCCGTCGCGGGCTTGGCCGGATCGATCTGGAACAGCGATGCGGCGTCGAGGATCGGTTGTGGTCCGAGTCGCAGGGCCAGCTGCGCGAAGTAGGCGTTGCACGAGACCACCAGGCCGTGCCGGAGGTCGACCTGGCCGTGCGGGGCCGTGTCCATCGGATCGTCACGCACCGGACGGGTCGAGCCCTTGACGAAGTTCCCGACGCGCCCGTCGGGCAAGCGGATGCACGCGAAGGTTTCGGACGGCGCCGTCGGCACGCTCCGCAATGCGGCCCCCGCCACCAGCAGCTTGAACGTCGATCCCGGCGGATACAACCCGTAACGGACCCGATCGAGCAGCGTGTCGTTCGCAGCCGCATCCGTGTCGGCGGCACGTGCCGTCGGCGCGGCCGGCCACGGGTAGCTGACCGACGCCAGCACCTCGCCGCTCTCCACATCGAGCACCACCGCCGCGCCGCGTGTATGGCCGCCCCGGACGATCCCGTTACGCAGAGCGTCGGCGGCCAGGACCTGGAGCCGCGCGTCGATCGAGGCGTGGAGATCGCGCGGCCGCGCCAGCAGCCTCACGACCTCGGCGCGGCGCGAATCGAAGCCGTGGCGGACGAGCGGCAGTAACTCCGAGTAGTCCCGCTTGATCGTGCGTTCACGCGAGCCGGTCCGGGGATTGACGACCTCGACGAGCCGCTGCCGATCGTCGAACCCTTTCAAGGTGGCATCGCTGTCGCGCTCGACGAATGAGGAGTTCCGGGCCGCCCAGTTGGTCTGGCGGTCCCAGTCGCCGAGGACGCTGAAGGCGACCCCGCCCAGGGGATAGCAGCGCGCGTCGTTCAGCCCGCAGCCGCGCTCGCGGGTCACGCCCGCCTTGCGATAGTCGGCGTCGATCGCGGCGATTTCCTGCGGCCGGCTGGTCGCCAGGACGAGGCCGCGCCGATCGTACACGGTGCCCCGTTCGATCTGCCGCGCGGCGGCGATCAGTCGTGGGTTGTATTCGAAGCGGTAGCCGCCATCGGCCTGCTCGCTCAAGCTCGAGGCGGTCGCGAAGTTGTCGGCTCGCACGACCTGCACCCATGCTGCGCGCCCAAGCACGGTGAACATCAACCCGGCCAGTACCGTACCGAGTACGGTGATCGGCGCCGCCAACTGAGTTCGGACCGGCCCACGCCGCCGCGCAATGCCCAGCACGATCCCGACCGCCAGGCAATTGGCCAGCATCGACGAGCGGCCGAAGCTGACGAACGGCGTAACCACCCCCGCGAGCGGCGCGAGCCCGAGCAGGCCCGCGGCAATCACGAACGCCTGCACGACCAGCGCGAGCGCCACGCCGACCGCGAGGAACGCCGTGTAATCGCCTGGCGCGCGGGCGGCCACGCGCAGGCAGCGCCAGCTCAGAAGCGCATACAGCGCGGCCACAACCACGATACCGACGAAGCCCAGTTCCTCGCCGATCGCGGCCAGCACGAAATCGGTGTGCCCGGCCGGGACCGATGCCGCACTCCCCATGCCCGGCCCGGCGCCCCATAGAGATCCGGTCGACAGCGCCCACAGCCCGTGCGCGATCTGATTGCCTCCCGGAACACCGTTGTTCCAGGGATCGAGCCAAATCGCGACCCGCTGACCGACGGTCGCCGGGTGCCCGATCCAGTAGGCGGCCGCGAAGCCGGCCAGCAGCATCGCAAACCCGGTGAACACAAAAGCAGTGCGGCCGCGGGCAATGGCATAGAGCGCCATGACCACGCACGACAACACCAGTGCCGGACCGAGGTCCTTCTGGAGGAAGAAGAAGGCGAGCACCAGCGTCATGCTGACGACCACCGGACGGACGTCCTTCCACCTCGGCACGCGCACGTAGCGCAGCCACGGCCGCTCCGGCGTGGCCGGCTGGGAGAGCTCGCGCAGCAGGTCCAGGCGACCGGCGAAGTAGGCGGCCAGCGCGAACACGACCAGGAGGCGGATCGCTTCGACCGGCTGCACCCCGAACAGGTTCACCTTCACGCCGCTGGTGCCGGGTCCGCTTCCGAGCAGCAGCAACAATGCCGCAATGCCGAGGGCCAGCGACAGTGGCGCGAGTACCGCCCGCCGCAGCGGCGAGGCTTCGAAGTCGATCTCGGAGGCCGCGACCAGCAGGGCCAGCCCGCCGCCGACGCCGCTCACGAATCCCGCCGCGGTCAACGTGTCGCGGATCGGATCGCGCAGCGCGATCATGCTCATCACGCCGATGCCCGACAGCATCAACAGGACCGGAAGAACGATCGGGTCGTCCTGCGCGCCGCGCCAGCGGCGGATCAGATGGGCGATCCAGAAGGCGCCGAAGAACCACAGCGCTGCGCGCCGGATGCTGGCGACGTACTCGCTCCGGCTCCGCACCGCGACGTGTGGCTTCAACGCGGCGATGTCACCCGGGCTCAGGATCGCGATATTCGTCGCGGCGGGCCGCCGCTCGAGGCGCGATCGCATCTGTGTCAGCCGCCGGTCGGCGCCAATCTCCGCCGCCGTGAGCGTCACATCGGCGAGGCCGCCCACATGGTCGAGAACCGGAGCGTCGCTCGTCGCGCGCCGGAACAGCGGCCGCGCGATCAGGAGCCGCTCCTGCGGGCTGTCGAACATCGTGAGCAGCGGTACCAGGTCGGTCGGCGAGGTCAGGTGACGCAAGGACACGATGGTCCCGGCATCGCGATCGTCGGCGTTCAGCTGGGTCAGGCGCCCCCACGTCGTCAGCACCAGTCCGAAGAGCACGACCGCGCTGGCGGCAAGGAGTCCGAGCGTCTCGAGATTCGCCGTGCGCCTCGCCCGCCGCGCGATGACGGCCGGGAACTCCGGCTCGGCAGAGGTGTGGACGATGCGCACTTAGATGCCCTCGGCTTTGGCGGTTTCGGCGGCGAGCTCTTCGTCGACGCGCTCCAATTGACCCTTGCAGACTTCCAGATTCTTCGCGGCATAGCCGAAGCCGACGATTGGGTCGAAGGCGTCGATGCAGCCCTGATAGTCGTCGCGCGCCTTCTCCAGCTGCCGCCGGCGCTGCTCGCCCGAGAGGGTTCGTGCGGTCGCCCGTCCGGCCGTTGCGCGGCGCAAGTAGCCGTCGCCCAGGAGCGCCCGCTCGCGTCGCCCAGAGACGTAGCCGCGTTTTTCAGCTTCCTGCACGGCCGTCGCGGCCTGATCCACGTCGCCGAGACCGTAGACGGCGATCCTGCTGATCCCGAGGTAGGGATCGAAGGAGCTGTCGTCGATCGCCGCGGCTGAACGGAACATCTCGACCGCGCGGCGATACGTGGCGCGCGCCGCCGCCTGACTCTGACCGCGCGCCGAGAGTCGGACGACGTGGGCGTCGCAGGTCACCAGCTTCGCCTGCAGATGCCGGTCGGCGTGGCCGAGGTCCACCGCCCAGCGCAACGCCTGCTGCGCCTGCTTCCACTCGGGGGTCGCCATCGTTGGCTCCTCGCGGCGGTAGTCCGCGAGCACGGCGTCGGCGATCGAGACCAGACGCGTGCGGAGGGGTCCGTCCACCCGCGCGTGTAGGCCGACCCCCAGCACGCTCCACGACCGGATCGCCTGGTACTTCGCGCGACTCTCGGTCAGCGCGCGGCTGTCGAGGGCATCGACCGAGTGACGGAAGCGTTCCGCTGCGACCAACCCCACGCCTTCAGTGGCCATGATCGCCACCATCACCAGGATCGCCGCAGCCCACGCGGCGGCCCGCACCAGCTGACGAACACCGCTGGCGCGCTTCCGCGGCGGCGCACTCGCCGCCTTGACCTCCGCGGGCGTGGCGGCAGGCAGCGGATCGGTCGGCGGTACCACGTCGATCGCCGGAGACACGCGGCTGGTGGTCGGCGTCACGACCGGGCGCGGCAGACCCAACGGCACCGTTTCCGGCGTCGCATACTCGTTCACCGCCTGCGGTGTCTTGCCATCGAGAAAGAGCTGGAGGTCGGCGCGAATCGCCGCGGCGCTCTGATACCGGCGCTCGACCTGGTAAGCCAGCAGCTTGCTGACGACCGCCGTCAGTTCCGGCGGCGTGCTGTCGGGCAGCGGTGCCCGCGGTTGATTGGTACGGATGGCCTGTTCCAGCTGGCTGCGGTTGCGATCGAGCAGCGGATACGGACGATGGCCGGCGAGCATCTCGTAGAGGATCACGCCCAGCGACCAGAAGTCGACGTGCTCGTTGACGTGGCCGTGCTCGAGCCGTTCCGGCGACGCGTACGCCGACGTCCCCCAGTTGTTGGTCGTGACCTGCGTCGTCTTGGCCAGCGCTTTGGCGATGCCGAAGTCGAGGACTTTGAGGTCCCCGGCCTCGCCGACGAGCAAGTGCCCGGGCTTGAGGTCCGCGTGCACCAGCCGGTCGTAGGGTTCGCCTTCGACAGTCGTGGCGAAGCAGTGCGCACGATCGAGGAACTCGCAGATGCGGACGGCGTGTCGGGCCGCGAGATCGGGCGCGACCGGGCCGGCTTTGATCAAGTCGGCGATCGCGCCCCCGTCGATCAGCTCCATCGCGATGTAGAGATGCCCGTCGGGATCGTGGCCGAAGTCGTAGACCGTCGGCACCATTCCGTGCGCCTGCTGGAAGCGCTGCTGCAGCATCGCCCCGTGCCGCTCCGCGGCGATCCGCTCGCGCGAGTCCGCGGCGTCGGTGAGGAGCACCAGCTTCAGCGCGACGCGCGCATCGTCGCTCAGCCGGCGAGCCCGCCAGACGGTGCCGAAGCTGCCCTGATCGAACGGCTTTTCACCGTCCGTCGCGTATCCGCCCACCTGCCACGGCATCGATTGCGCGCTCCGCCTTTCAGCGAGCCGGCGACGGCTCGGCGTTGACTATGACGTTGGCGTCAAGAAATTGTTGCCGTTCGGCCGGGCCGATGCCCTTCGCGAGGTCGGGTCCGAAGCCGATGAAGACATTGCGCTCGAACGCCACCTGCGCTCCGTCCGCCATCGTCGCGGGCGTAGCCGCCGCGCGGTTCTGGCGCAGGAACGTGTTGCCGATCGCGGCGAGCTGCGCGCCGGCGCCGAGCACCAGGGGCGTGGCTGGCACGGTAATGTGGCTGCCGTGCAATGCCGCCGTCGCTGCCGCGGTGACCTCGATAGCGGCGCGCATCGGGCCGCCGATCTCCAGCAGTTCGAGCGATCGACCCTGGCCGCCGACCTTGATCGCGATGTCGATCGGCAGATCGGCCGTCGACTCGAACCGGATGCCGGAGATGCGACCGCCGAGATCGCCATCTGCCGTTTCGATCGCCGTCCACGAGTCACCTGCCTCGGGTGGCCGGACGAACGTGACGCTTCCGGGCAGTCGCGCCGTCAGGCTGACGCCGTCGGGGAGGGTCAGCCTCTCGGCATAGGTGCCCGGCTCCAGTTGGAGGGTGTCGCCGGGACGTGCCGTGCGCAGCGCCTCCGCCAGCAGCAGCGCGGTCGCGGAGGGGCTCGCGCTGACTGCGATCGTTCGCGGCGCCGCGATGTCCATGCCGGTGGTCCGCCATACGATGAGCAGCGCCGCCGCGACACCGGCGATCACGCCGGCGGTGCACCAGATGACCCTACTGCGGATTACGCGGGTCCACACGCCAGGGCGCGCGGGCTGCGTTTCCGCCGTCTCACGCGGAACGGACACTTCGAGCGGCGCGGTGTCGACCACCTGCCGCGGAGGCGGCGGCGCAGCGGCCGCGCCGTTCGCCGTCCGCCCGCGCACCGCTCGCGCAAACTCGGGTCCTTCCGCATACACGACCGTGACGTTGTCGCGGCCGCCGGCCTCGTTGGCCGCCTCCACCAGGGCTCCGACGACAGCATCCGGATCGCCGGCGTGCTGCCGCACCAGCCGATCGACGGTAGTCGACGGCAACATGTCGGTCAGGCCGTCCGTGCAGAGGAGGATCGCGGCATCCCGCTCAAATGGTTGTTCGGTGATCTCGACGTAGTCGGCTTCGTCCTTGTCGCGCAGCGCTCCGCCGACGTCGCGGAAGACCTCATGGCGCCGGGGATGGCGCATCGCCGCGAGCTCGGTGAGCTCCTGCGCGTCCTCGCGTTCGCCGACCGGCGAGTGATCGTGGGTCAGCTTCTGGAGACCGTCGGGCCTGACCTTGTACAGCCGGCTGTCGCCGACGTGCCCGATCGTCAGCCGGCCCTCGGTGACGATTGCCAGGGTGACGACACAGGTCATGCCGGCCAGCTCGCCGGAACCCGCCGCGCGACGGAAGATTTCGTTGTTGGCGATGGCAATCGCCTCACGGACCCGCTCCGCCGCGGTGCCGAGCGGCCGCGAGAGGCGCTGGAGGATCACGTCATGGGCGATCGCGGCCGCCACCTCGCCGGCGGCCTGGCCGCCGATCCCGTCGATCACGCCGAAGATCCCGCGGTCGGCGTCGACCAGGGGAACGTCCTCGTTGTTCGCGCGCACGCGTCCGGCATCGCTGCGGAAGGCGGCGACGAGCGGCACCGTCGCGGTCGTCGTGTCACTCACGATCGAAGACCCAGGCGATGCAGGCGAGCCACGCGACGGCCATGACCAGCACGGCGAGGAACGCAGCGTCGAGCCAATACAGCCAGTTCATCGGCCGATGCTGCCGTCGAAGTCGATCACGATGGCGTCGGAGAGCCCGATCCGCGCTTTCGCCGGGAGGGGTTGTTCCGGACCAGGCTGGGCGACCCCCTCGGCGCTCTTGAGCGCCGGCGGGATGGCCACGCCGTCCACCGACGTGCCCCACAGGCTGACGTCCTGGATGAAGAACCGGCCTTCGCCGTCGGCGCGTAGCCGGAGGTGCTCGCGCGAGATCTTCGAACTGCCGACGATCTGCACGTCCACCCAGGCCGCAGCGCCGCCCCGGCCGATCGACAGCGTATCCTTGCGCATCATGACGACGTGGGGGCCCTGCTCGTCCTGGTAGGTGAGCCGCGCGCGCTCGCGGCTGTCCGCGAGCGGGGTGCGACCCCCCGGCGCCGCTGCCGTCGGCTCCGCACTCGCCGAGGCACGTCCTGATTCGCCGTGGCCTGCGGCGGGCGCGGCACCCGCCGCGACGACTCCGGCCTGCCCACTCGCCGCCGGTTGCGCGACCTCCCGGGTGCTGCTGGTTCGGCGTCCTCCGCCGACGACGCTCTTGACGATCCGCGTGGTCGGCGTGCCGGCGTATTCAGGCGGGGCAGGCATGGCCAGAGTGGAGACGATGCCGAGCTGGCCGCGATCGATCTCGCCGTTGCGGTCGGCGCAGACGTGCACGTCCCAGCCGCCCGCCGGCATCTCGATGGGGGGCATGTCCTCTCGATCGAGCAGGCGCCTGAACACCCGGCGGCTCGAGCGCCGCAGCGCGCGGTTGACGGTCTCGACCTCCGCGGTCAGCGCCTGCTCGATCTGCGAGACCACGCGCGCGGAGACGCCTTCGATCGCCGCGAAGTCGTCGGGGTGCAGGTAGACGTGGTACACGGCGGGGGCGATGGTCGAGAAGGGCAGCGGGTAGAGGTTGAGCATCAGCTCGTCCCGGACCGCCTTCCAGATCGTCCGCCCGCTCGGGGCCTTCACCGCTGTCGCCATGTCCCTCCCTTGGGCCGTTGGATACTATGACGAGGCTCGGTCCCGAAAGTCTCAAAGGAATTCCAAGGATTCTGCAGCCACGATGCGAATTGCCTTCGGCCGCTTCACCTTCGACTCCGACACCAGGGAGCTGCTCGAGGACGGGCGCCGGCTCCACGTGTCGCCGAAGGCGTTCGACCTGCTGCGCGTCCTGCTCGAGCGGCGGCCGAACGTGGTCAGCAAGACCGAGCTCCACGACAAGGTGTGGCCGGGCGCGTTCGTCGGCGATGCCAACCTGAGCGTCGTGATCGCCGAAATCCGTCAGGTGCTCGGTGACGATTCGAAGGACGGCCGGTTCATCCGCACCGTTCACCGGGTGGGCTATGCGTTCAGCGGCCAGGTCCTCGAGCGTGCGCCCGGGCCGGCCGTTGGGCGCGGGTATCGCTGCTGGCTGGTGTGGAACGATCGCCGACTGCCGTTGAGCGAAGGGGAATACATCCTCGGCCGCGATCCACGGTGCACCCTGCACATCGACGCGTCCGGCGTCTCACGGCGCCACGCCCGCCTGGTCGTGGGCGCCGAGTCGGCGACCATCGAAGACCTTGGCAGCAGCAACGGCACCTTCGTGCAAGGGCGCGCGATCACGTCCGAGCAGGCGCTCGCCGACGGCGACGCAATCGAACTGGGTGCCGCCACCCTGTCGTTCCGCGCCTGGGCTGACGACGCGGCGGCGAAGACGGAGAAGATTAGGCGAGGAAAGAGTCAGGAGAGTTGAACCGATTCGGTTTCTTAACTCCTCTTCCTCATCTCCTCCGCTTCGTATCGCTTGATCTCCGTGAGCCAGCAGCTGCCGGGCGGCGTGTTGCGGGATTCGCAGTAGTAATCCCAGACGGCGCCAAGCGGCAGCGTCTTGTACTCTTCCTGCAGCGCGAGGCGTGACGTGTAGTCGGCCGAGGCCTCCACGGTGCGCAGTGTGCCGATTGGCTCGATCATCGCGGCGAGAAGCGCTTTCAGCATGTTGCGCGTCCCGACCACCCAGGCGGCGACGCGGTTGATGCTGGCGTCGAAGTAATCGAGACCGATGTGCGTGCGGCCGAGGAAGTTGCCGCGGACCAGCTCCTGGCCGATCGCGGTCAGGTCGTCGTTGAGCACCACGACGTGATCGCTGTCCCAGCGCACCCCGCGGCTGACGTGCAGCAGGATCTCCGGCAGGAACAGAAGCACCGCGCTGATCTTGTCGGCAATCGTCTCGGTTGGGTGATAGTGGCCGGTGTCGAGCGCATAGAGCAGCCGGCGCGAGAGCGCGTAGCCGAAATAGAACTCGTGCGAGCCGACGGTGTAGCTCTCGATGCCGAGCCCGAACAGCTTGCCCTCGAGGGCGTCGAGGTTGTGCGCCGGATCGATTGGCGCCGCGAACATCTCGTCGAGCGAGGCGACCAGGCGCTCGCGCGGACCGAGGCGATCGACCGGCGTGTCCTTCATACCGTCAGGGATCCAGTGGTTCGTGACGCACGGACGTCCGAGCGCCGCCCCCATGGCCTCGCCGATGCGGCGGCACGCGATCCCATGGCGGATCCAGAAGGCCCGGATCGCCGGGTCGGCGTGCGCCAGCGTGAAGTTGTCCGCCGCCTTTGGATGCGAGAAGAACGTCGGGTTGAAGTCGAGCCCGATGCCCAGTTCCTTGGCCCAGGCGATCCAGCCGGCGAAGTGCTCCGGCGCGATCTCGTCGCGATCGACCCGGCGTCCGCCGAACTCGCCGTAGAACGCGTGCAGGTTGAACCGGTGCGTTCCGGGAATCAGCGATAGCGCCTTGGTCGCATCGGCTCGCAGCTCGTCCGGGGTCCTGGCCCGTCCCGGATAATTACCCGTCGCCGCAATACCTCCGCCCAGCGACTCGCCCACGTTCTCGAACCCGAGCACGTCGTCGCCCTGCCAGCAGTGCAGCGAGATTGCCACGTCGCCAAGGCGGGCCAGCGCGGCGTCCGTGTCGACGCCGTGATCGGCGTACTGCTGCCGCGCCAGTTCGTACCGAGCGGTGATCCGATCTGAGGCCATTGACTGTCCTTGTCTGCCGGCTGAGACCGCCGGGGCGCGTCAGTATATCTTCCGCATCCAGTCGTCCATTACCATCATCAGCGTCGAGGAGCGCGTTTCGCATGACAACACTGGTCCGAACACCCGGGAGCGTCAGCTGATGGAGTGGATCCAGGCTTACGATCCGCTGCATCACGCCTGGCTCAGCACGCTCGCCGCCGCGGTGCCGATCGTGCTGCTGCTGGTCGCGCTGGGCGTCTTCGAGTGGAAGGCCCATTGGGCAGCGATCGCCGGGCTGGCCATGGCGCTCGCCGTGGCGGTGGGGATTTACGGCATGCCGGCGACCACCGCACTCGGCGCGGCGCTCGATGGAGCCGCCTACGGCCTGTTCCCGATCGGCTGGATCGTGGTCAACGCGGTCTTCCTCTATAACCTGACGGTGGCGGCCGGGCAGTTCGACATTGTGAAATCTTCGGTGGCGCGGCTCTCGGCCGACCGGCGCATCCAGGCGCTCCTGGTCGCGTTCTCGTTCGGCGCGTTCATCGAGGGCGCCGCCGGGTTCGGCACACCCGTCGCGATCACCGCGGCCCTGCTCGGCGGACTCGGCTTCACGCCGCTGTATTCGGCCGGCCTGTCGCTCATTGCCAACACCGCGCCGGTGGCGTTCGGCGCGATCGGCACACCGATCCTGACCCTCGCTGCGATCACCGACATCCCGGCAAGCACGCTGAGCGCGATGGCCGGGCGGCAGCTGCCGCTCGTGTCCCTCATCATTCCCGCGTGGCTGGTGGTGACGATGAGCGGGTGGCGCGGGCTGCGGGGCGTCTGGCCGGCGGTGCTGGTCAGCGGTGGGTCGTTCGCGCTGGTCCAATTCGTGTGGAGCAACTACGTCGGCCCCGAGCTGGTCGACATCGCCGGCGGGCTGATCTCGCTGGGCAGCCTCGGCCTGCTGTGTGTGTGGTGGAAACCGGCCGAGGCGTGGGATTTTCCCGATCGTGCCGATCGGCCGTCTGCCGTCGCAGCGGTGTCGTCCGGAGGACGGCTCGTACCGGAACCCGCGCTCGCGGCGGCGCGGCCCGCGATGGCCGGCGGATCGATCGTCAAGGCGTGGATGCCGTGGGTCGTGCTCTCGGTGTTCGTCGCCGCGTGGGGCACGGGCACGGTGAAGTCGTTCCTGAACGCCGGACCCGCGGGGGCGGCATCGTACCGCGCGAGCGGCAAGGCGCCGGCGCCACATCCGGTCCTCTCGCCCACATTCGACGTCCCGGGATTGCACCAGATGGTGTTCCGTGACTTCCCCGTGGTTCCCGCGCGGGTGGACCCCGCGCGGGTGCACGAGCCCGCCTACAAGGCGCAGCGAGCCGAGGCCGCTCGTTTCACGTTCAATTGGCTCTCCGCCTCGGGCACGGCCATCTTCCTCGCAGCCCTGGTGACGGCCGCGTTCCTGCGGATCCCGCCGCGGGTGGTGCTGGAGATGGTCGAGCTGACCCTGTTCCGGATGCGCTGGTCACTGCTGACCATCGCCGTTATGATGTCGCTCGGGTTCGTCACGCGCTACGGCGGTACGGACGCCACACTCGGCCTGGCCTTCACCCGCACTGGCGTGCTCTATCCCTTCTTCGCCGCGCTGCTCGGGTGGCTCGGCGTCGCCCTCACCGGCTCGGACACCAGCTCCAACGTGCTGTTCGGCAGCCTCCAGAAAATCACCGCCCAGCAGCTTGGCCTCAACCCGGTCCTGATCACCGCCGCCAACAGCACCGGCGGCGTCATGGGCAAGATGATCGACGCCCAAAGCATCGTCGTCTCCACGGCAGCCACGAATCAGCCGGGTCAGGAAGGGCAGATCCTGCGCTTCGTGTTCTGGCACAGCCTCGCGCTGGTGACGATCGTCGGCATTATCGTGATGCTGCAGGCGTACGTCTTCACCTGGATGGTGCCGGCATGGCCATAGAGGGCGCTTCGCGCGATCGGATCAGGGATCAGGGATCGGGGATCGTGGACCGGGGACCAGGGACTGCCGGCGACACGGCTCCGAAACGGTGGCCGGTTTGGATCCGGCAGCTGATCCTTCTGGTCGTGGTGGTGACGCTCGCGATCCTGTACGTCAAGAAGGTCGAGCGGCGGATGCCCGATTATGAAGTCTACCGGCGGGCCGCGGTGCGCGCGGCGCACGCGGAGCCGCTCTACCGGTCATCCGACGGGCATTATCAGTTCAAGTATCTGCCCGCCTTTGCAGTGGCCACGCTCCCAGTCGGGTTCGGCCCGGATCGGGTCGTGCGCGCGTGCTGGTTCACGGGCACGCTCCTGCTCCTCGGGTTCCTGCTGCGCACGAGCGTCGACGTCCTGCCGGAACGGCGCCGCACGCGCGCCGCGCTCATCGCGACGACGTTCGTGCTGATGACAAAGTTTTACGCGCACGAGATCGAGCTCGGGCAGGTCAACATCCTGATGGCCGCTCTGGTCGTCGCGGCGGTGGCGCAGATGCGGGCCGGACGCGAGATGGCCGCCGGCCTGCTGATCGCCGTCGCGATCGTAGTCAAGCCGTATGCGGTGCTGCTGATGCCGTATCTCGCGGCGCGCCGGCGTTTCGGGTCGCTCGCGGGCGCAGGCATCGGTTTGGGGATCGCCTTGCTCCTGCCGATCGTCGCGTATGGCTTCAGCGGCAACCTGACCCTGCTCGGCGAGTGGTGGCGCACCGTCACCGAGACAACGGCGCCGAACCTCATGGACTTCAACAACGTCTCCGCCGCGTCGGTGTTCGCGCGCTGGCTCGGGCCCGGGCAGACCGCCTCGATGCTCGCCGCCGGGCTCGTCCTGATCCTGCTCGGCGCCGCCGGAGCGGTGTTCCTGATGCGCGGCCGGGTCGCCGTGCCGGAGCCGCTCGAGGTGGGCTTGCTGCTGACGATGATGCCGCTCATCTCGCCGCAGGGTTGGGATTACGTGTTCCTGCTGTCCACGCTGCTGGTAATGGTGCTGGTGAACTACGCGCGCGAGCTGCCGTCCGCCGTGCGGGTCGTGACCACGATCGCGTTGTGCCTCATCGGCTTCAGCATCTGGGACATCGTCGGACGGGCCATCTACCAGCGCTTCATGCACATGTCGATGATCACCGTCTGCTACCTGGTGGTGATTGGTGCGGCGGTCGTACTGCGGCAGCGCCGAATAGCCTGAAAAGTGACGGCGCGCCCAGCGGAGAGCGCTGCGGTTTCACTTCCCGCTTCCCGCACCTTGAACCGCGCGGCGAACCTTGAACCCCGCGGCGAACCCTGAACCCTGAACCGTGAACCCTGAACCGATCCGGTTCTACTTGAGCGAAGCCGCATACGCCGCGATGGCGATCATGTCGTCCTGGGTCAGCTTCTCGACGACCGGACGCATCAGCGGCGACCACGTGCCCTTGCGCGTACCCTGCTGGATGTCCCACAGCTGCCGCACGATGTAGCTCGGCGATCGTCCGGCAAACCCGGGCACCGGGCCGAGCCCTTTGAGGTCGGTGCCGTGGCACACGCCGCACGGAGTGGTCTTGCCGCCGCCGCTCGCGACCAGGGCCGCTCCCTTCTTCAGGCTGCCGGTCGGCACGTAGGCGACGAAGCCGGAGCGCGGATCGCGCAGCTCGAAGCGTTCCGCGTCCTCCGGCGACTCGATGATCCGGTGGCCGATCGGCTCGGTTCCGCCGTCCGGGATCGCAAAGAAGACGTTCCCCTGGAGGCGCGTCTTCGGCACCGTGTCGGTCTCGACCACGCGAATCCACGGCGTCCACTTCATGGACGAGAAGTACTCCGCGGCGGCATTGATCTCGTCTTCAGTCATGTCTTTCGCCGCTTCGATCATCTGGGCGGTGTTCGCCTTGCGCGGCTCCGCGCTGGTCCGCAGGTCGTTCTTGAAGTCATGCAGCTGCTGGACGATGTAGGCGTAAGGCTGCCCGGCCACCGGAGCGTTCTCGGGGCGGCCCTTGCCGTTGGGCATGTGGCACATCGCGCAGCCGCGCACGTGCGGCTGGCGCCCGTGGACGACGACGTTCGGCATCGGCGGATGATCCTCGGGGAACCAGTCGCCGACGTCCCAGTAGTCGCGGATGTGCGCGAGCGTGAACTCCTGGGTGCTGCCGGGCACGTGCTTGAGCGAGGTGTCCGGCTGGCGCGGGGCCGCCGGCGGCGCTCCCGTTGCCGGTCCGCGCCCCGCGGGTGGAGTCCCGTCCGCGCCGAGCGGCGGGACGCCGTAGGCCCATGCGGGCGACGCCGGAGCCTGGCTCGCCGACGGCGCAGCAGGCGGTGTGGCTTGCGCGCCGAGGACGCCGCCGAGTGTGAACGATACGACCGTTATGAGACCCGCGGCGCGGAGGACGGTGATCATGTACCGCTATTTGTAACATTCCGGACGCGGTCCGTCATCTCGCCAGTTGTTGTCGGGGTGGCGATCGCGCGACCGTTGGCGCGATCCCATCGCCGGCGCCACTTCCGGACGCCGTGGTCGGTCGCGGCGCTCATGCCGCTGGTGATGCGGTCTTCTCGCCGGCTGTCTCCGCGAATCCGATAGAATCCCGTCCTTAGGTCATGCGATTCAGAGCTCGGCACGGAAGCGTTCACTCGACTGAGATCCGGCCCTCGCCAGCCGCAGAGCGCGGCAGCGCACTCCACCGCCGCCGATCGAAAGGGAGTACCGCCGCAGCGGCCATCGTCCTCGTCGCGTCGATCGCGGCGTGCTCGGGCGCGCCGCGGGGGGGCTCGGCCGCGGCAGCCGCCGCACCAGCGAGCGGCGATGGCAGCTCCGCGATGAGCCGGAGCGAGCTGGCCACCTTCAAGGCGAAGTACGGGCCGGACCACTATTCCGAGCGCGAGGAGGAATGGTTGATCCGGGACTATTTCCAGGATCGCCGCGACGGCGTGTTCGTCGACGTGGGGGCGAACCACTACAGGTCGGCCAGCAAGACCTACTATCTCGAGTCCAGGCTCGGATGGTCCGGGCTGGCGATCGAACCGCAGCAGGAGTTCGCCGATGAATATCGGACCTATCGTCCGCGGACGAAGTTCCTGCCGTTCTTCGTTTCGGACCAGTCGAACCACACCGCGCGCCTGTACCTGCGCCGCAAGAAAGATCAGGTGGCGTCGTCTGACGAAGCGTTCGTGAAATCGCTCGGCGGGGCCTCGGAAGTGCGCGACGTGCCGACGATGACGCTCGACGACATTCTTGCGTCGGAGGGGATCACCAAGATCGATCTATTGTCGATGGACATCGAGCTGCACGAGCCGCAGGCGCTGCGCGGCTTCCACATCGAACGCTACCAGCCTTCCCTTGTCTGCATCGAGGGACTGCTCCCGGTCCGGCAGCAGATCCTCGACTACTTCGCCGCGCACGGCTACGTGCTGATTGCGAAATACATGTGGGTCGATCTGGAGAACATGTACTTCGAGCGGCTCACCGCGCGCGCAGCAACGGTCGGACAGCCGCTCCGGCCGAGCGCCAAATGACACGCGAGCCGGGACGGACTATCATCCCGCGCATGTTGAGAGCGCGTATCGACTCGTCGCGCCGCACCCTGCCGCTGTTCGTTGCCGTTCTGGCGCTTGGCGCCGCGCTGGTCGCCGTGCCGAGGCTGACGGCACAGGAGCCGACCGGTATTCCCAAAGTCGCGGCATCGGAGTGGATCCAGCTGTTCAATGGGAAGAACCTGGATGGCTGGACACCCAAGTTCACGCATCATGACCTCGGCGAGAACTTCCACAACACCTTCCGGGTCGAGGACGGCCTGCTGAAGGTGCGCTACGACGACTGGCCGTCGTTCACCGACGAGTTCGGCCACCTGTTCTACAAGGATCCGTTCTCCTACTACGTCCTCGCCGCGGAGTACCGGTTCGTGGGCGAGCAGGTCAAGACGACGCGCAGCGGCCTCGACTGGGCGATCCGCAACAACGGGCTGATGATCATGTCGCCCGATCCGAAGACGATGATGAAGGATCAGGACTTCCCGATCTCGATCGAAGTCCAGCTGCTCGGCGGCCTGAGCAACGGGAAGCCGCGCAGCACCGCGAATCTGTGCACGCCCGGCACCAACGTGGTCTACAACGGCAAGCTGCACACACCGCACTGCACCAACTCGACGTCGAAGACCTACGATGGCGACCAGTGGGTCCGGGTCGAAGTCCTGGTCCACAGCGACGAGCTGATCCGCCACATTGTCGAAAATCAGGTCGTGCTGGAGTACTCGAAGCCGCAGATCGGCGGCGGGCAAGCGAGCCCCACGGATCCGGCGGTCAAGATCGATGGCACGCCCCTGACGAAAGGGTTCATCTCGATCCAGGCCGAGACGGCGCCCGCAGAGTTCCGGAAGATCGAGCTGCTGAACCTCGAGGGGTGCATGGACAAGGCCTCGAAGGCGTATCGGCCGTACTTCGTGAAGTCGAATCCGGCGATGTGCATGTAAGCGCGACGGGTGACAGGCTGCGGGCGACCGGCCTCCGCCGGTCAACATCGCAATCCATATCAAGCGTGACGTCCGGCTGTCCGGTAGATTGCCTCCAGGATGAAGCCGGGGACACGTTCCTTCTACGCGCTGGCGGTGCAGCGGGCGATCGATCACATCGCCGCGACGCTGGATGAAGCTCTCGACCTCGAGGCGCTGGCGTCCAGGGCCTGTCTGTCGACGTTCCATTTTCACCGCGTGTTCAAGGGCATGGTGGGTGAGACGCCGCTCGAGTTGAATCGACGGCTGCGTCTGGAGCGGGCCGCGGCGCGGCTGGTGGCGGGGCAGCAGTCGGTCACCGAGATTGCGTTCGACGCCGGCTACGAGACGCACGAAGCGTTCACGCGGGCGTTCAGGGGCAGCTACAGCACCTCACCTTCCGGCTTCCGCCAGCGGGCCTTCCCGCGCATCGAGATCGCCGCGACCTGCGGCGTACACTACCACCCGGAAGGCGGCACCGTGCCGTTCGTGCCGCGTGATTCAGGAGGTCAGCACATGGAAGTGGTGATCGAGCAGATGCCGGCGCTCCGCGTCGCCGGCGTGCCTCATACCGGACCGTACAACCAAATCTCGCTCGCCTTCGGGCAGCTCGGCGCAATCGCCGGTCCCGCCGGTCTGTTCAAGCACCCCGGCGCGGCGATGATCGCGCTCTATCACGACGATCCCGATACCGTCCCTCAGGATCAGCTCCGCTCCGACGCCGCCATCGTCGTGCCAGACGACGCGACGCTGCCGGCCGGTCTGGTCGAGCAGCGGCTGGCGGGCGGACCGTACGCCCGTACCTTGCACGTCGGCCCGTACGAAACGCTCGGCGACGCGTGGGCCCGCTTCATGGGGGAGTGGCTGCCGGCGAGCGGCCACCGCGTCGGTGCCGGGGCCAGCTACGAGATCTACCGCAACGATCCGCGGACGACGCCGAAAGAGGAGCTGCGGACGGATCTTTATATTCCGCTCGCTTCCTGACGAGGGGTCGCGGGGCCGGGACTGGGGACTGGGGACTGGGGACTGGGGCGGTTCAACGTTCAGGGTTCAAGGTTCATCGTTCACGGTTCAACGTTCAGTGCCGAGGTGGCGAGTGCCGAGTGCCGAGCGCCGTCCGCCGAACGCCGAACGCGTATCAGTCTCCAGTCCTCAGCGGTGCTGAGCAACGGATCCCGCATCACAAACGCGCATGCATTTGTAAAACGCTCGTTCTCTGCCATTTGCCATTACCATTTGCCATTGCCATCCACCATCCACCATCCACCATCTGCATCTGCCATCTGCCATCTGCCATCTGCCATCTGCCATCTACCATCGTCCATCTGCCATGTCATAAGCCGGCCGATTCTGTCGGCGGCCGGCCACCCTCCGATGCCTACTCCGCGCGCAGCGCGATGATCGGATTGACCCGCGTGGCACGCAGCGCCGGAAGGACGCAGGCGGCGGTGGCGACGGCGATCAGCAGGGCGGCGTTGCCGGCGAAGGTCAGCGGGTCGTGCGCGGTGACGCCGAAGAGGAGCGTCTGGAGCACCCGCGTGAGGGCGAAGGCACCGGCGAGGCCGATCGCTACACCGATCGCCACGAGGCGCAGGCCGCTGCCGAGCACGAGGCCGAGGACCTGGCGCTGCTGCGCACCGATGGCCATGCGGATCCCGATTTCCTGCGTGCGCTGCACGACGGACTGCGAGATCACGCCGTAGAGGCCGATCGCCGCGAGCGTCAGGGCGAGCGCCGAGAAGAACCCCAGCAGGCGGGTCGTGAGGCGCCGCGGCGCCACGGCGTTGTCGATCAGCTGTTCGAGCTGGTAGAAGTCGCCGGTGGGGAGGCTCGGATCGTAAGTGCGCAGCGCGCCGCGGACCTCCGGCACGAGCGACGCCGGCGATCGCGTGCTGCGGACCACCATCTCCATCCCCGACCAGTCGCCGGTCTGGTGATAGTTCAGGTACATCTCGTTGCCACCGGCCTGCTCGAGCGTGCCGTGGCGAACGTCACCGACCACGCCGATGACGGTCGTGCCGCCGTTCTGCGTGATCTGCTGTCCGATCGGATCGCGGTCCGGCCAGAGCTCGCGCGCGAGGTGCTCGTTGATGATGACCGTCCTCGGATTGCCGGCCCGGTCGCGATCGTCGAAGTACCGCCCGGCCCGCAACGGCACCCGCATCGCCTGGAGATAGGTGGCGTCGACGATGCGTGGAAACACGCTGGGGCCGGTGCCGGGCGGGTAGTCGACGCCTTTGGCGCGGACGCCCCAGGTGCGGTTGCGCCCGAGCGGCAAGACGTCGCTGAGGCCGACGGCGTCGACCCCGGGCAGCGCGGCCACGCGGGCGACGGCAGCGTCCAGATACTGGTTCGCCTCGGCGAGGTCCTTGAACGAGCGCGGCGAGTCGACGCGCCAGGCCATCGCGTGCTGCGGCTGAAAGCCGAGATCCACCTGGAGCAGCGCATCGAAGCTGCGGATCAACAGCCCGGCGCCGACCAGCAGGACGCAGGCCATCGCGACCTCCGCGACGACCAGGGTACTGCGTGCGAGGGTCGACGGTCGGCCGGCGGTGCGCTGATGCGTGGCGTTTTGTTGCGCGCCATGGCTGCGGGACAGGTGCCAGGCCGGCAGCACCCCACACGCCACGCCGGCGAGCCCGGTCAGGGCAATCGTCACCACCAGCGCAACGGGATCGACGGAGGCGTTCTGGAGGAGCGGGACGCCGAAGGTCTCAAGGCGCGCCAGGGCGCGGGTTGCCCAAACCGCGAGCGGTATGCCGAGCGCGGCGCCGGCGCCGGCGAGCAGCAGGCTCTCGGCCAGCGTCTGCTGGATCAGGTGACCGCGCCGTGCGCCGAGCGCGACCCGTACCGCGAACTCCTGCCGCCGCACGTTGATGCGCGCCAGCAGCAGGTTCGACAGGTTGACGCACGCGATCGCCAGGACGCAGAGCACGGCTCCGGCGAGCACGGCGAAGGCCTGCCGGAAGGGCCCGCGCAGCGCATCACCGAGCGGCGTGACCGTTGCCCCGAGTGTGCCGCCGTAGTTGATCGTCTTCTTGAATCCGGTCGCTGATCACCTGGAGATCGGCCTGTGCCGCGGCGGCGGTCACCCCGGGCTTGAGGCGGCCGATGCCGAACATCGTGTTCCCCATCCGCGCCGTCTCGGGCGCGAGCGGAAACGGCCGGAGCAACTCGATCTCCTGGCCGGGCGCGAAGATCGCGTCGAAGTCGAACGACGCCGGCAGGACCCCGACGATGGTAACCGCCGTATTGTTCAAGATCAGCGTGCGCCCGACCACGTTCGCGTCGGCGGCGAAGCGTCGCTGCCAGAACGCGTGGCTGAGAAGGGCGACCTGGGGCCCGTTGATCAGGCATTCCTGCGCCGTGAAGTTGCGCCCGAGCACCGGCGTCACACCGAGCACGTCGAGGAAGTTGTCGGAGATGCCGACGCTCCGGAGCCGCTCCGGATCCCCCGATCCGGTTATCGTCTCTCGGCGGCCGAAGTCGAAAAAGGCGAAGTAGCCGGCGAGCGAGTCGAAGCTGGTGTTCTGCTCGCGCCAGGCCTGGAACGTGTCCACGCGGGTCGTGCGGGCCGAGAGTCCGCCCGTGCCGACGTTCTCGATCCACACGAGGCGACCGGGATCGCGGAAGGGGAGCGGCCGCAGCAACACTGCGTTGACCAGGCTGAACATCGCCGTGCAGGCGCCGATGCCGAGTGCCAGGGTGAGCAGGGCGGTCGCCGCGAACCCTGGTGACTTGATCAACTGGCGAGACGCGTATTTGAGGTTGGCAAACATGAAGCGTCCTATTCGATTTTGAGGGCGACCATCGGATCGATGCGGCTCGCACGGCGTGCCGGCAACGAGGCGGCCAGCACTGCGACCGCCACCAGCGACAGGGTGACGGCGGCATACGTGAGCGGATCACCAGGTGACAGCCCGAACAGCATGGCGGAAATCGCCCGCGCCGCGGCGTACGCGGCCACGGTGCCGAAGACGAGGCCGAGCCCGACGAGGGTCAAGGACTCGCGCAGGATCATCCGGAGGACCTGGGCCGGTCGGGCGCCGAGTGCCATGCGCACGCCGATCTCACCAGTGCGCCGCAACACGGCGTGCGACATCAGCCCATAGAGTCCGACCGACGCCAGGCCCATCGCCACGAGGCCGAACAGGCCCGAGAGGCGCGCGAACAGCAGTTCCTGGGCGTCGAGTCGGTCGATTTGTTCCTCCTGCGTGCGCAGGTTGAGTACCGGTAGCGCCGGATCGATCGCCCGCACCGCCGACCGGATTGACCGATAGAGCCCACCGGTACCGCCCGGCCCGGCGACACGCAGGGCGAAGTTGGCCTCACCGTCGACGCGCTGACGTGCCGGGAAGTAGATCGTCGGGGGCGCCGCGCCGCGGAGGTCCGTGTACTTCGCGTCAGCCGCGACGCCGACGATCTCGACCCGGTCGGTCGGCAGCGAACCGACCGTCATCTGCCGGCCGATCGGCGACTGCTCGCCGCAGAAGGTGCGGGCGAACACCTGGTTGACCACCGCCACCCTCGTCGTCCGCCCCTCGTCCCCCTCGTCGAAGCCACGGCCGAGAACGATCGGCAGTTCCATAGTCTGGAAGAAGTTCGGTGCCAGGCCGTTCGTGTTGACGATGGTCTGGGTCCCCGGCGGGGGCGTGCAGCCGTTCACCGTGACGCGCTTGTTCTGGCGCACTCGCGACAGCAGCGCCACGTTCGAGTACGTCGCGGCGCTTACGCCGGGGATTCGCGCCATCGCCGCCTGAAGGCGCGATTGCAGGTCCAGGATCCGATCGGCCTTGTAACCCGCGGACACTGCGTCGATCTTGAAGAGCACCAGGCCGGTCCGATTGAAGCCGGCGTCGACCTGCCGGAGATTGCCCAGGGTCCGCACGAACAGGCCGGTGCTGACCAGCAGCACCAGCGACAGCGCGATCTGGGCGATCATCAAGGCCTGACTCAGGCGCGCCGTGCCGCCGCCGAGCGTGCGTGACCCGCTCTGGAGCTGCGCGTTCAGGTCGACCCGCGTCGTGCTGATCGCGGGGGCGAGCCCGAACAGGAGCGCCGTAATCACGGCGACCAGAACCGTGAACCCGAGCACCCGCGTGTCCATCGGGAGATCGAGCACGAGCGCGGCGTAGCCGAAGGGCCGCAACGCGAGCAACGGCGCGCGGCTCCACCACGCCAGCGCCACCCCGAGCAGGGCGCCGGTTGCAGCGAGGACCGCCGCCTCGGCGAACAGTTGACGGACGATGCGGCGCCGCGTGGCGCCGAGAGCGAGACGGAGCCCGACCTCGCGCCGGCGCGCCGTGCCGCGGGCCAGCAGCAGGTTCGCGACGTTTGCGCACGCCGCCGCCAGGACCAGACCGACGAGCGCCATCAGCACGCGGAGCGGCCTGGCGTACTGGCGCCGGGCATCGGTCTCTCCCTGCGCGCCCGGGTCGGCGGCCAGCGTTGGCACGGCCGGCATCACCTCGTTGGGCGGGCTCGCGGCCGTGCGTCCGGCGATCCACCCCTCCCGTGCCGCATGCTGGAACACCGGTTCGAGGGCGGCGGCAGCCTGGGTTGCCGTAGCGCCGGGCGACAATCGCCCCATCACGCGAATCCACCAGTACGACGGCTGCGCGCGGCCGGCGCGATTGGGCTGGAAGAGCAGGTAGTGGGCGAGGGGTACCGAAACGTCGGGCGACTCGCCAGCCTGCATCGCGCCATTGAACCCTTGCGCCGTGACCCCGACGATTGCTGCCGGTACGCGGTTGACGAGAATCGTGCTGCCGAGCACGCTCGACGCGCTCGCGAATCGGCGCTGCCAATACCGGAACGAGATGACCGCGACCGGCGCGGCCCCGGTCCGGTCGTCCTCGGTCGTCAACACGCGCCCCAGTGCTGGTGAGACCCCGAGGCCGGTGTAGTAGGTCCCGGATACGAGTTGGGCCGATGCCTCGACTTCGGGTTGGCCGTCCACCATCACGTTCACTTGCGAGAACGGCGCGAAGGCGAACACGTCGCTGAGTCCCGGATGCGACGTCTGCATGCGTTCGAACGCCAGCAGCGAGAACGAGGTGCTGGCATTGCGGCCCGTGGCTGGATCGATCGAGCCGTTGTTCTCGCCGGCCCGCGACATCCGGCCGCCGATCCCTTCGACGTTTCTGAAGAGGACCAGGTCCTCAGGATGCGGCACCGGCAGCGACCGCAGCAGCGCGTCGTTGACCAGGCTGAAGATGGCGGTGTTGGCCCCGATGCCGAGCGCCAGCGACAGGACGGCGACCGCGGTGAACCCGGGACTCTTCACCAGTTGACGGATCGCGAAGCGCAGATCGCTCACCGCGGCCTCGCGGCAGCGAGGAGGCACACACACGCGCGGCGCGTCGGCATGTGCCCTTAGACGGGAGGCGGCAGCGAAAGGATTACCTCGGCTTGAGCACGACCCGCTGGTGCGTCAGCGCGGACTCGCGCGCCGCCTCGAGGATCTCGGTGGCAATCAGGTTGTTCTCGAGCGACGACAGCGCGTTCGGGCGGCGGACGCCGCGCGCGACCGCGATGAGATGCGAGATCGAGTCGCGCTCGTCGGCCGGCATGGGGTCCGGCGTGACCGCGTGGTCCGGCTCCTTTGGCAGCGCCACCCGCAGCCCCGTGCCGCCGGTCGCGATCGCCAGACCGTGGTCGGCGTAGACCTCGAAGTCCTTCCGGCTGAACGGCCAGTTCCACGAGGCCTGGATGATCCCCTGTGCGGCGGGATACTCGACCACGATCGTCGCTTCGTCGTCGACCTTCGGGTAGACGGTGGGTTGGAACTGCTGGGTCACCGCGTTGACCGCGATCGGGCGCTGGTTGTCCATCATCCACGTCATGAGGTTGGCCCCGTAGCAGCCGAAATCGAACAGCGCGCCGGCGCCGTTGCGCACGGGATCCGAGAGCCAGTCGAGGAACTCGGGCTGGACGTCGATCGCCTTCGGCCCATTGTGGCCGTCCATCGCCACCATCTTGCGGATCTCGCCGCCGGCCTGCTTGGTTTTGAGCAGGTTCCAGATCGCGGCGTGGCTCGGGTACCACGTCGTCTCGTAATTGACGAGCACGTGGATCTTGCCCGCGTCCGCCGCTTTCTTGATGCGCTGGGCGTCCGCGTTGTTGACCGCGAGCGGCTTCTCCATCATCACCGTGAGGTGCCGAGGCGCCGCCGCCTCGACGATCACCGGATGATCGCGAGTGTTGGTGAAGGACGCGATCGCCTCCGGCCGTCCGAGGTCGAGCATCTGGTTGAGATCGGTAAAGAGCGTCTCGCGCGGCAAGTTGTACTTCTCGCCGTAGCTGCGCAGCAGCAGCGGGTCGGGCTCGTAGACGCCGACGATCTGGACATCGTTCCGCGCTTGCGCGCTCTTCAAGAACCCGCTGACATGCCCGTGCACCAGCCCGGCAATCGCTAGCCGCAGCGGCTTCTCCTGCGCCCGCGCCGGCAGCCCGGCCGCCGGCGCCAGCATCGCCAACACGAGCACCACGAAGGCGCGAGTCAGGAAGGTCATAGGGCGGGAGTGTACAACGGCGGGACTCGGGGTCGGGGCTCGGCGCTGGGCGCTGGGCGCTGCGGCTGGGGCTGGGCGCTGCAGCCTTCGGGACCCCGTTGTGTGAACCGTCGAACCCCCGCGAACCCTTGGAACCCGCACCTGTCGAACCATCGAACGTCGAACCCTCCGAACCTTGTCGATCTTGAAGTACCCTAATCCGACTCCCATGTCGAAACGCGTCGTGATTGCGTCGCTTACGGTGCTGGTGTGTCTGGCGTTCGTCCTGTTCCGGGCCCCGAATCGGGTCGAAGGCCGCAATGCGCCGTTGCGCCTGACCGATGCCGAATTCTGGCAACTCGCCTCCACGTCGTCCGAGGCGGATGGCACCTTTCATTCCGAGAACCTGGTCTCGAACGAGGCCGACTTCCAGCGCCTCATCCCGAGCCTGACCGAGCAGGCAGTGCCTGGACGCGCGTACGTCGGGGTCGGGTCGGAGCAGAACTTCAGCTACATCGCCGCCGTCCGCCCGTCGTTCGCGTTCATCGTGGACATCCGGCACGGCAACTTCGACCTGCAGTTGCTCTACAAGGCGTTGTTCGAGTTGTCGGCGGATCGCGCGGACTTCGTCGGCCGCATGTTCTCGCGGCCGCGGCCGGCCGGGCTGACGAAGGACTCCACGGCGGCGGCAATCTTCGAGGCCTACGCGCGCGTCCCGCCGAACCGTGAGGCCTACACCCGCAACCTCGCGCAGCTCGAGGCACATCTCGCGACCACGCACGGCTTCGGGTTGTCCGCGAACGACCGCCGCGGCCTGGCGTACGTCTACGACGCGTGGTTCACCAACGGTCCCGATATCCACTACGAGCTGAACAATGGTGGCGGCTTCGGCGGACGCGGCGGCCCGGGCGGATTTCCGACCTACGCCGACCTGATGACCAGCGCTGACGATCGCGGGCAGAACCGCAGCTTCCTGGGCAGTGAGAGCAACTTCGTCGTCGTGAAGGCGTTGGAGACACGCAACCTGCTGGTTCCGGTCGTCGGCAATTTCGGCGGCACGAAGGCCCTCGCCGCCGTCGCCACCTACCTGCGTCGGACCGGCCAGACGGTGTCCACGTTCTATGTATCCAACGTGGAGCAGTACCTGCGCCAGGACGGCTTGTGGGAGCAGTTCTGCCGCAACGCCAGTGCCTTTCCGATCGACGGTTCCAGCGTGTTCATCCGCTCGATGCGCGGCGGCTTCGGCGGGATGCGCGGCGGCATGGGCTTCGGTTTGTCCCTGTCGCCCATCGCGCACGACGTCGCGGCCTGCGCCGCGCGCTGAACGCCTCGCCGCCTCGGAGCCCACCTCCGATGATCGTCGCAGCGCCGTCGAGTCGTCTGCCCGACGACTCTCCGACTGACGCCGCCGCCGGAACGCGCTATTGTTGCGGAGTCGTTCCGGATCGAAGTCGATGCCGCTGTCCCACGGTCTCACCACCACCGCGCGTCCCCGGGTAGCCGCCGATCCATGCCCCTGCCGCCGCTAATCGATCCCCGCCGGCGGGTGCGTGTCGTCCTGTCCTCGACCGCGCTCCTATCGTTCATGTCGGTCCGCAAGGCCGCGGCCCTGGCGCTCGCGCAACTCGGCGTCGCTGCCTTCTTCGTGCCCGGTGTCGTGAACGCGACGATCGGGCCGTCGGCCGGGTGGTTCGTGCTGGCCGCGGTTGTCCTCGCCGCCATCGTCCGCGCCATCGACATCGAGAGCTGGGCGGTTTTCATTCCGGGCGGCTTCGTCGGCCGGGTGTCCCAGGCGTTCGGGCCGGCCCGGGGCCGCGCGGCGGCCGCGGCGGTCCTGACCGAGCGGTTCCTGCTCGCCGCCGTCGCGGTCGTGACCGTCGGTCACTACGCGTCGGGCGTCGTCCTCACCCTTATTGGCGGCTGGCGTCTGACCGGGCTGTTGCGGCCCGAGGATTTCGCGACGATGCTGGCGGTGATCCTGATCGGCGGGCTGTGGATCCGCATCCGGATCGGGCTGGACGTGCGGTCCGACACCATCGCCCGCGGTGTTTGGATCGGCGCCGCCGTTGTCGTGGTGCTGGTAGTCGTCGCGGTCGTGACCGCGGCGCGCACGGCGACCCCGCTCGCGCCGCTGATTGCGCCGCCGCTGCCGGCCACCGGGCTGCGCTGGTATCTCGATATCGGCATCACCTGCCTGATCGGCTTGTGCCTCGCGCTGCCGACGATCGGCGGCGGCGACTCACTGGCCCAGGCCGCCCACGAGCTCGAGCCGCCGCGGGTTCAGGGCCTGTGGCGTGCCGCACGCGTGACGCTCGTGTTCGCCCTCCTCGTCACCGCGCTGACGACCTTCCTGTTCGCACTGCTGGTTCCCCCGGAGGAGCAGAGCGTGTGGGTGAGCACGCCGCTCGCCGGGCTCGTGCAGCATCTGGCCGGCCCCGGCTGGCTGCGCAGCCTGCTCGGGCTCTCGCTCATTGCCGCTGCCCTGCTGATGCTGACCCCGGCGGCGCACGCCGCGCTGAAAGATGCCGAGGCCCTGCTCGAGCGGCTCGCCGCGCAGGGCACGCTGCCTGAAGGGCTGACCGCGCTGCATTCGCGCTTCGGCACGCCGGCGCGCGCGATGGACGTCGCCGCGGCCTCCACGGTGTTGATGATTCTCGCCGGCAACGGGCGGGTCCAGTGGCTCACTCGCGCGTACGCCATCGCGGTGGCCGCGACGGTGGTCATCAAGGCGCTGACGCTCCTCAAACTGCACCGCACACGCGCCGAGCCGGCCCGGACGAGAACTACGCCCGACGCGCCGCTCGCGGTGCGCCACCGTCCGCTCATCATCAGCGGCTGCGCTGCGGTGGTCGCCGCCGCCGCACTGGTGACGGTCGTCAGCGGCGATGGTCCGTCGATCGCCGCCGTCGCTTTGCTGAGCGGGCTGGTCGCGCTGGTCACGTTCCGCCGGAAGGATGCCGCGGCCGTGGGGGTCGCCGACAATCCGGCGACGCTCGACCTGCTTCCGGCCGCCGACCTGTCGCTCGACCACATCGACGCGAGGGTCGGAAACGTGCTCGTGCCGGTGCGCAATCCGCGATCGCTCAACCACCTCGTCGCCGCGCTGCAGGCCTCACGCGGCCGCGATGTCGTGGTCATGACCGTGCGCCTGGTCGGCCTCGACGTGGCCGAGGACGGCGCCACCGATGCCGCGCCGACCGCGGCGGAGCAGCGGCTGTTCTCGGAAGTGATCGCCGTCGCCGAGCGTCAGGGCCGCCCGGTGCGCCTGCTGATCGTGCCGGCCCACAACGTCTTCGACGCGATCGTGTCGACGATCCTCCGCCTTCGCTCGTCGGACGTGCACGTCGGCGAATCGTCCAGCCTCTCCGCCGACGAGCAGGCCCGGCTCCTGGGGGAGGCGTGGGAAGAGGCGGACAAGCCCGAGCCGCTCGACGTCCACCTGGTTGTCTATCACCGCAGCGGCCGCACCGACACGTATCACCTTGGCGCGCACCCGCCTTCGCTCACCGCCGCCGATCTCGATCAGATCCATCGGCTCTGGCTCGATCTCACCAAGACCATCGGCCCGCATGTCCACCACCACGACGTGGTCCGGGCCGCCCTGAGGCAAATGGAACAGCAACTGAACGGCCCACAGCGCGAGGAGGCCGTCGCTGCCGTGCGCCAGGTCGCACGGCTGGCCGACGAGCTGACCGCCGTGCTGCGCACGCGGGACTACGCGCGGCTGCGCGACATGATGCGCAACCGCCACGCCGGCGAGCTCGCCGAGCTGCTGACCGAATTGCCGCTCGACGAGCAGGTCCTGGTTTTCCGGGTGATGCCCCGCAAGGACGCGGCGACGGTGTTCGAGTACCTCTCGCACGACGCCAAGGACACGCTCCTCAAGGCGATGGCTCAGGACGACGTGGCGGCGCTGCTGAACGACATGGCGCCGGACGAGCGCACGATGTTCCTCGAAGAGCTGCCGGCGACCGCGACCCGCCAGCTGCTCGGGCTCCTGACCCCCAAGGAACGCTCGGTGGCGGTCACGCTGCTCGGCTACCCGGAGCGCTCGATCGGCCGGCTGATGACGCCGCACTACGTGGCCGTGCGCGAGGACTTCACCGTCCGCGAGGTGCTCGACTACGTCCGCGCCCACGGTCAGGACAGCGAAACCCTCAACGTGATCTACGTCGTGGACGAGCAGGGCCTGTTGATCGACGACGTCCGGATTCGCGAGTTCCTGCTGGCGCCAATCGATCGCCGGGTCGCGGAGCTGATGGACCGCCGGTTCGTCGCGCTCAAGGCGACCGACGATCAGACCGCCGCGGTCGGCGTGTTCCGTCAGTACGATCGCAGTGCGCTGCCGGTCACCGACACCACCGGCATGCTCATCGGCATCGTCACGATCGATGACGTGCTGGACGTCGCGGAAGCCACGGCGACCCGCGAAATCCAGCGAATCGGCGGTTCGGAGGCCCTCGACGAGCCGTACATGGAGATCAGTTTCGGCAAGATGATCCAGAAGCGGGCCGGCTGGCTCACCGCGCTGTTCCTGGGCGAGATGCTGACCGCGACCGCCATGGCGTCGTTCGAGGCCGAGATCACCAAGGCGGTGGTATTGGCGTTGTTCGTCCCGCTGATCATCTCGAGTGGCGGCAACTCAGGCTCCCAGGCCGCGACCCTGGTCATACGCGCGCTGGCGCTCGGCGAGGTCGGCCTGCGTGACTGGTGGCGGGTCACGCGGCGCGAGATCATGGCCGGCATTGCCCTCGGCCTGATCCTCGGCACGATCGGGTTCCTGCGCATCACGTTGTGGTCGGCGTTTGCCGATACCTACGGGCAGCACTGGCTGCTGATCGCCTTCACGGTCGCGATCTCGCTGGTCGGCGTCGTGCTCTGGGGCACGCTGACCGGGTCGCTGCTGCCGCTCCTCATGCGCCGCCTCGGCTTCGATCCCGCGGCCTCGTCCGCGCCGTTCGTGGCCACGCTCGTCGACGTCACCGGGCTGGTGATCTACTTCAGCGTTGCGCTGGTGATCCTGCACGGCACGCTGTTGTAGCCATCAGTGCTGAGGCGCAGCCGTGCTCTCGAACGGTGCGGCCAGGGCGCGTAGCCGCTCCCCGAATGCCGGCGACACCGGCCCGATCACCAACCGCTCGACGCTGCGCACCGCCTCGCCGTACCACTTCCGCCACGCCGCCACTGCCTCAGCGGCCGACGGCAGCGTCGTCGTGGTGTCCTGTTCCTTGGCGAGCCGCCCGCGTCCCGCGGAGGCGACCACTTGCGCGACGTCGAGTGCCGCGGCTTCGTTGGCGGACGCAAACAGCCAGGCGGTCGCAGCGACAGCGACCCCGACGTTCCTCATCTCCGCGGGGCTGGTCTTGTCGGGCGTGTCGAAGTTGGTGTGGTAGTAGCGGTCCGTGAAATGCCAATCGAGCACGGACGGGATCCCCGCGGTCCCGAACACTGTGTGATCGCTGCCACCCTCGTACGGATTCGTTTTCACGATCCATCCTGTCTTGGCCGCAACCCGCTCGCAGACCGCAAGGTGCGTATCGTTGATCAGGTCGCCCCTCAGGCCGGCTGCGGACACGTTGCCGCGCCCCCACTCGGTGTGCGGATCGAAGGGGCGATCCCAGACCGCGCCGGGATCCGGTGAGCGCTCTATCAAGAACGAGCCGCCGGTCTTGGTCACGTCCTCGCCGGTCATGTCCATCGAGAACATGTATTTGACCTGTTTGGCCGCCGCGGCGTGACTCTGGAGCCACTGCCGGCTGCCGCTGATCTCCGTGATGAAGAGGAACGTCAGCGTCCTTTCTGGTGGTGGTACGCGGCCCGCGGCGACCGCCTTGACCAGCGCCACGGCCATCTCCGCCCCCGTGGCGACACCGCTCGCGTTGTCGTTGGCGCCCGGCTCCTGCACGTGCGCCGCGATCACGATCCGCTCGCCGGGTAACGACCGCCCGGGAATCTCGGCGATCAAGGTGCGGACTGGATTTTGGGTGAACTGGCTCACGATCGTGATGTGGACCGACGGAGCCGTGCCGGGTGTCGCGCGAATCGCTTCTCGGAGGCGCGTCGCTGCGCGCGGCGACGCTTTGAATCCGAAGCCTTTGCGGGCGTCATCATAGGGGATGCTGCTCCACTGCAAGATGTCCCACTCGGCGCGCGGACGACGGACGCGCGCATTGGGCGGGTCCGCATCCAGATAGCGCGGCAGATCGGTCGAAATCACGCCCAGCGCCCCACCTGAGACCACCGCTTTGTGCCAGAGCGCACCTGCATCAGCGTCGCCGAGGACGACCGCCCCCTTCAGCGTCTTGCCGGCGTAGTCCGCGTCGCGGCCCGCCCCCACGTCGACCAGCGGGGCGACGACGCCGGCCGGGTCGGTCGAGAAGGAGTTGATGCAGAGCGCGAGCCGCTCGCGATCGCGGGACAGGACGATCTCGTCCGGCTTGCCGTTGTGTACCAGAGCCACGGTCCCGACCGAGTGCTCCCAGGACCGCCCTGAATTCGGGTATTCCTCCACCCACGCATGCGGCGCGGAGCCGTCGGCACCTGGCGCGAATCCGGCGGACGTGAGGCGCTCGCGGATACGATCGATCGACACGTCGTAGCCGTGATTCCCGGGCAGGCGCCAGAACTGGCTGATGAACTGGACGTGTTCAAAGGCAGTCGGCTGATCGAAGC
This sequence comes from uncultured Acidobacteriota bacterium, assembly GCA_963816725.1. Taxonomy (GTDB): domain Bacteria; phylum Acidobacteriota; class Vicinamibacteria; order Vicinamibacterales; family 2-12-FULL-66-21; genus CAVSUB01. The sequence goes on from CAWFMC010000013.1 coordinate 106,209, forward strand.
CGGTCCACAGCGCATCGATCACAGGATCGATGACGGCGTGGAAGCCGGCCCGCTCGTCCTGTGCCAGCGCAGCAGCGCTGGGTTGGGGTGACACGGACGGAAACGCGAGGATCAACAGGAGCGGCAGCGCGACACGGCTCATGCAGCGACGTTATCGCAGTTTCGCGAGAACATAGGGGACGCTCGCTTCGCGCTGTCGGCTCCCGCTTGCCGCTTTCCGTTCCTGACTCACGCCTCCGCTTCCGGTTGCCCGCTCGAGCGTTCTGATGCGGCTGCCGCGATCCCCGCTCGCGCGTTCGCTCCACTTCCGCTGCCTGGCCAGCTTCCGCTTCTTGCTGGCGCAACGACAGCAGCCCGGCCCGCTCCCCGACCGCCGAGCGCCCGGCGCCAGCGGCGACCCGACCGCCGACCCCGAGCCCGACCGCCGGAACTCAGAACACCATCGTGAGCGGTCACGTATAATACCTTGCGTGACAAGATATCTTGTGCGAGCATCCAATTGTGGTTGAGGACGCGGGACGCGGCGAGAACCGGCGCGGCATCGAGCGTGAGCTCAAGCGGGGATCCCTCGAGCTCATCGTGCTGCACCTGCTGGCGCCCGGCGAGCGCTACGGCTACGAGATCGTCACCACGCTCACGGAACAGACCGACGGCGCGCTCGAGGTGAGCGACGGTACGCTGTACCCGGTGTTGTATCGCCTGGAGCGGGGCGGCTATGTCGCGGTCCGCTGGGAAACGCCTGAGCGTGGCGTCCCGCGGAAGTACTACCGGCTCACGCCGGCCGGGCAGGAAGAGCTCGGCCGCCTCACGCACGAGTGGACCACGTTCGCGAACGCGATGGCGCGACTGCTGCGGCAGACGCGCGGAGGTCGAGATGGCAGCCACTGACGACTACATCACCCAGGTCACCGACCGCATCCCGCTCACGTCGCCGTTGCGGGCGCGGATCGCGCTGGAGTTGCGGGCGACGATTGCCGAGCGGGTGGAACGCGGGCAGCCGCCCGCGGCGGTGCTCGCGCAGCTCGGCGATCCGGACGCCCTGGCGGAATCCTACTTGGCCGCCGAGCCGCTCGTCGCGGCGTCGTTCTGGAGCCGCGCAATCGCCAAGCTCGTAGACCTGCTGCTCGTGATCGCGTTCGCCGCGACCATCGGCGCCGCCGTCTTTCTGGCATTCGGGAAGGTCGTCCTGTACTTTCTACCGGCGATCATCGCGTTGCTGGTGGCGTTCGGGTTCCCGCTGTACTGCGTGTTCAGCGAGTTCTCCACCGACCAGACGGTCGGCAAGCGCCTGCTCGGCCTGCGCGTCGTCCGCGAGTCGGGGGCGCGCATCAGCGTGGGGCAATCGTTCGTGCGCCAGCTGCCGCAGTTCCTGCAGGTGTTCTGGATCGACGTCATGTTCGCGCTCTTCACCGACCGATCGCAGCGCGCCTTCGAGCTGTTGTCGCGCACCCGCGTCGTTCAGATCATGCCCGGCGAACTGCCGGACGGCGCAGCGGTCGATACCGTCGGCCCGTCGCTGACGACGGCGCGGCGCTGACGCCGACCGCTCTCGGGTGACAGTCAGCCGGGACCGGCGCAGCTACGCGCGCACTCAGAGTGCCCCCGTCAGCCGGGCGACGGGGGAGTCTAAGCTGTTGTAGAGTTCCGGCATGCTGGCGCGATTTTCCGTGAAGTTCTGGTCGTAGTCGTCCATAGTTCGACGTTCGTAGGGTTTCACCGGTGCGAGTTCTGCGGTTCGATCGCGCTCGCATCTCTGGCGCTCGTTCAGAGCGCCACTAGCCATCCAGATCGAGAACCCCTAGAACCATAGAACCTGAGAACCCGAACCAGTCGAACCCATCGAACCTTTCGAACCATGGATCGTCCAGGCAGAACCCTTTGAAGCCTCAATCCCTATGACCCAACCCCCAAGCGCTCTCCCCCCCGCCCACCGCGATCTGCTCGATTCGCCGGACTTCCACCGGTTGCTGGCCCGGCGCTGGCGTGTGTCGCTAATACTCACCGCGCTGCTGTTCCTGCTCTATTACGGTTACATCATCCTGATCGCGGTCAACCGGCCGCTGGTGTCGCGCCGGATCGGCGAGACCACGACGCTGGGGATTCCCCTCGGCGTCGGGGTCATCTTCGGCGCGTGGCTGCTGACGGCGCTCTACGTCGTCTGGGCCAACCGGTCGTACGACGCGGAAGCGGCGCGGCTGCGCGACCGGCTGCGCCGGACTGACGCATGAACACCACGCTTGGTACCCCGACGCCGGCCGCGATCCTCTTCTTCCTGATCATCGTTGCAATGACCCTGGCGGTCACCTATTGGGCGGCGCGGCGGACGCGCTCCGCGAGCGAGTTCTACGCCGCGGGGCGATCGATCAGCGCGCTCCAGAACGGGCTGGCGCTGGCCGGCGACTACATGAGCGCGGCGTCATTTCTGGGCATCGCCGGGCTCGTCGCCCTGCGCGGCTACGACGGGATGATCTACGCCACGGGGTGGCTGGTGGGCTGGCCGGCGCTGATGTTCCTGATCGCCGAGCCGGTGCGGAACCTGGGGAAGTACACCTTTGCCGACGTGGTGGCGTTTCGTCTGCGTCCGGTGCCGGTACGGATTGCGGCGGCGTTCGGCGGCATCCTCACGCTGCTGTTCTACGTGCTGGCGCAGATGGTCGGGGCCGGCAACCTGGTGCGCCTGATGTTCGGCATCAGCTACGAGTCCGCGGTCGTCATCGTCGGCGTCGTGATGCTGATGTACGTGCTGTTCGGCGGCATGATCGCGACGACCTGGGTGCAGATCATCAAGGCCGTGCTGCTGCTGTTCGGTGTGACGCTGCTGGCGGTGCTGATCCTCGCCCAGTTCCACTTCTCGCCGGGCGAGCTCTACGCCGCAGTGGTGGCGCGCGACGGCCCGTCCGCGCTCGAGCCTGGCGGCTTGGTGGCGGATCCGATCGATGCGGTCTCGCTCGGACTCGCGCTGATGCTGGGGCTGCTCGGCCTGCCGCACATTCTGATGCGGTTCTACACCGTGCCGGACGCCCGGGCGGCCCGCGCATCAGTGCTCTACGCCACCGGCTTCGTCGGGTACTTCTACCTGATCATTCCAATCGTCGGCTTCGGCGCGTCGGCCCTGGTCGGCCGCGCGGTGATCCGCCAGGTCGACGCCGGCGGCAACATGGCGGCGCCGCTGGTCGCGGAGCTGCTCGGCGGCTCGCAGTTCCTCGGCTTCATCGCGGCGGTCGCCTTCGCCACCATCCTTGCCGTCGTCGCCGGTCTGACGCTGGCCGGCGCGAGCGCGTTGTCCCACGACATCTTCACGCACGTGGTGCGCGGCGGGAAGGCCACCGAAGCGGAGCAGGTCCGAGTGGCCCGGATCTCGACCGTCGCGTTCGGGCTCGTCGCGGTGGTGCTCGGGATCCTCTTCAAGGGGCAGAACGTCGCCTTCATGGTGGGCCTGGCGTTCGCGGTGGCCTGCAGCGCCAATTTTCCGCCGCTGCTGCTGTCAATCGTCTGGCGCCGGTTCAACACCACCGGCGCGGTGTGCTCGATCGTCACCGGCGCGGTGGCGTCCGTCGGCCTGATCGTGATCAGCCCGACCATCTGGGTCGATCTGCTCCACAACCAGGCGGCGCTGTTCCCGCTGCGCAATCCGGCCATCGTCTCGATGCCGCTCAGCTTCCTGGCCGGGATCGTGGCGTCGCTGCTGGTCCGCGAGCCCGAAGCGGAGCGGAAGTTCGACGAGGAGAAGCTGCGCACGTACCTGGGCGTCGGGGCGGAATGACGCAAATGCTAAATGGCAGATGGCAGATGGCAGATGAGATGGCAGATGGCCCGATGGCCCGATGGCCGAATGGCAGATGGCAAATGGCCGAGGACCCGATGACGAATGGCAGCTGACAGCTGATCGCTGGCCGCCTCGATCGATTCCGGCGCGTCGCGTCAGGCCGGGATTGTGAGCAGCTTGTGCGCGTTCCCCCACACGATGTCGGCGAAGGCCGCTGGAGACGTCGACCGCTTGAGCACGGTGAGGGTCTCGCGCGCGACGCACTTGCCGGCCAGGCGCGCCGCGGCAGGGTTGCCGCCCTGGCTGATACCCGCGCCGTGACCGTCCGTGCAGCCGCAGTCGCTCCCGAACAGGAGCTTCGTGTGATGACGGGCGAGGAAGTCCTTGGTGAACTCCGCATCGCGCGACAGCGCATTGTTGGCGGAGTTGGCCGATAGATCGCCATGCAGGTTGGCGTAGTCGCCGAGCAGCTTGTCGGTGATTCCGCCGCGGACGATCGGTCCTGACGGATACGCCGCCTCGTTGTGATAGTCCGCGCTGACGTTGGCCCAGAACGCGTCCGCGTGGCCGATGAACGTCGTCTGTGGATAGGCCTTGAGGATCGACTCGAAGGTCTTGGCGAAGCCGGTGCTCCACGTGCCCTCGTTCTCGAAGTGATCCACCTCCTGGAAGTGGACGAGGATCGGCACCTTCAACTCGCCGGCCAAGGCGTACATCCGCCGCAGCTCGGGACCATCAGCGGCGACGTGGAACTTCATCTCGCCGAAGCCCTGCGCGCCCGCTTTCACCGCCGCGGTCAGGATCTGCTCGGCCTCGGGCTTGGTCACGTCAGCGGAGTTGAACCACGTGAAGCGCTTCGGCGCCGCTGCCTCGATTGCCGCTAGCTGTTCCGTGACCACCCCGCGTGTCAGCAGGTTGGCCTTGGTGACGCCGGCGCCATCGAGGTGCGCCAGGTTCGCGGCCGGCTGCGGCCGCATGTGGAAGTGCAGATCGAAAACCGGCGAGCCCCATTCGTTCGGCGGCGTGCTCTGGCCGTCCCAGGCCGGAAGGACCACCGCGGCGGAGACGGTTTCGAGAAAGGCGCGCCTGCTGATCATGAATGCACCTCGCGCGAGTCAATTCGCGGGACAGATTGTATACGGGAAGCGGAGCGAGCCGCGGTGTTCAGAATCGGCCGCGTCGGCGTTTTCCAGGATGTCAGCCCATGGCAGGCGCGCGGCAGCTCGGACGAGATCTTCCTGGTGGTCGGAGAAGAGCTGTCGGTTCCGCTTGCGCTGGTACAACAGCGGCGGCTCGATGGCCTGTGGAACGAAGAGTTCAAACGGATCGCTCGCAACGCCGTGCTCGGCCGCAACGACGACAAGGAACCGAGCTTCGAGTGGACCGTGCGGCGGATGATCGACTGCCGCTTTTGCAGAACAACGGCGTGTGGCTGACCGAGGAGCGGATCAAGCTGGCCTTCGCCTGCCTGCTGACCGCGGTCGGCATCCCGCAGATCCTCGCCGGCGACGAGTTCGCCGATCAGCACGACCTGAGCGTCGGCAATCCTGCCAAGCAACGCGATGCAGTGAATTACGACCGCGTCTATGTGCTGCGCCCGAACTGACGCTCGGGGCGCGACTCGGGACTCGGGACTCGGGGACTCGGGACTCGGGACTCGGGACTCGCGACTCGGGACACACAGGCTGCAGGCTGCAGGTGGTTCAGCGCCGAGTCCCGGAACCCGGATCCGGGATCCCGTCTCGCCGGCGAAAGCGAAGCCCGCCGGCTCACCCCTTGACCTCCCACCCGTGCCGGTACGACCGCGTCAGATACTGGTTGGCCTCCTTCCGCTTGGGGAACGACAGCGACTTGGCGTCGAACTCCAGCGTCTCGCCCGGGAAATGTGCCGCGACGTTGCCGATCAGCACGGCTTCGGTCAGCGGTCCGGCGTAATCCAGGTTGGCGGAGCACTTCGTCTTGCTGCCCCCCAACACGACGTCGATGAACTCGCCGTAGTGGTCGCGCTCGGGGACGTCGATCGCCGGTAGCGTCACGTTCGGTGCGCCGACCACGAATGCGGGATCGCTGCCGTGCGGCAGGACCAGCATCCCCGTCGTGCCGACGAGAACGCTCCCTTGCGCCGGGAACCGCGTCCCGACCGGTTCGCGAATGGCGTCGGGTGGCAGCTCGCCGCCGTCATACCACCACACGTCCACCGTGTCGCCGGCCGTGAACTCCGTGCCGGGGTAAGTCAGCTTCACCCGCGCCTTGACGGCCCAGTTGTCAGTCGTCGGCGCTGGCCCCGCGGCCATGACCGCGGTCGGCGATGTCAGCTTCAGCGCGCGATACGGCGGGCTGTAGATGTGGCAGCCCATGTCGCCGAGCGTGCCGGTGCCGAAGCCGATGCGCCGGCGCCACTCTCCTGGGTGATACGCCTTCTGGATGTACGGGCGCGGTGCGTTCACACCCAGCCAACCGTCCCACGCGAGCGGCGCCGGGACCGCGTCACCCTTCACTTCGAGCGGCTTGTCGTCGCCCCAGCTCTTGTTCGAGAAGGTGTGGACTTCCTTGATCTTCCCCACCACGCCGCTGCGGACGAGCGCTTCACCGTAGAGTTGCGGACGCGTCGACGAGACCTGGATGCCCATCTGCGTCGTGACGCCGCGGCGTCGAGCGTACTCGGTGAGGAGCCGCGTCTCGTGCAGCGTGTTGCAGAGCGGCTTCTCGACATAGACGGCCTTGTTGCGCTTCATGGCCGCCATCGCCACCAGGCAGTGCATGTGATCGGGAATCGCGACGTTCACCGAGTCGATGTTCTTGTGCTCGCGAGCCAGCAACTCCCGCCAGTCCTGGTAGACGCGCACGGCGGGGAAGCGTTGCTGCAGCGGCTCGATGCGGCACAGATCGACGTCGGCCACGGCCACCAGCTGGAACTTCGGGTGTTTGGCAAACGACATGATGTCCGACATCGCCTGCCCGGCTGCGCCGATGCTCGCATGCCGCAGCGTCGGTTGTGCCGCCCGGACCGGGATGGAAAGGAACGGCGCGGCCGCCGCGCTCGCCGTGAGGGTCTGGAGGAAGCGGCGCCGGGAGACAGGTGGCATCGACATGCCGGAGAGCGTAGCGCCACGACGCGGCTGCGCGCAAACCCGGGTGAATCGGATAGCATGACCTCTTTCCAAGGAACCCTATGCCTTCGACCCGCCGCGATTTCGTCGCGACCGGCCTCGCCGGTCTGGCCGGCGCCTGCGCCGCTGGCGCGCTGACGCCCCGTCTCCTGTTGGCCGGCGAGGACGCGGTCCGCCAGGCGTTGCCGGTCAGTGAAGATGGCCACAAGCTGTGGCTTCGCTACGCCAGTCCGGGCGACGCGGCCACGACAGCCTACCGCGGCGCGATCACGCAGGTGCTGGTCGAAGGCACGTCGCCGACGAGCGCCGTGATCAAGAGCGAGATGAGCACCGCCCTGCGGTCGCTGTTGGGCGCCGACGTGCCGGTGGCCGCGACCGGCCTGCGCGACAACGCCGTCGTCATCGGCACGCCAGCCAACTCGCCGGCGATCCGCGGACTCGGGCTCGAGTCCCAACTCCAGCAGGCGGGACCTGAGGGCTTCGTCATCCGCACCGGGCGGTCATCGAATCATCCGGTCGTGGTGGTTGCCTCGAGTGGCGAGATCGGCGCGCTCTACGGCACGTTCCACTTCCTCCGCCTGCTCCAGACCGGCGCGTCCATCGACCGCGTCTACGTCAGCGAGCAGCCCAAAGTGCAGCTGCGGCTGCTCAATCACTGGGACAATCTCGACGGCACCATCGAGCGCGGCTATGCCGGCCGCTCACTCTGGCAATGGAGTGAGCTGCCCGGGACGATCAGCCCGCGCTACGCCGACTACGCGCGGGCCAACGCCTCGATCGGGATCAACGGCGCCGTGGTCAACAACGTCAACGCCGACGTGCGGGTCCTGTCCCCCGAATATCTCCCCAAGGTTGCGGCGCTCGCGAATGTCTTCCGGCCCTATGGCGTCCGCATCTATCTGTCCGCCAACGTGGCCGCGCCGCTCCGTCTCGGTGGCCTGAAGACTGCCGATCCGCTCGACCCTGGCGTGGCGGACTGGTGGAAGCGCAAGGTTGACGAGATCTACACGCACGTGCCCGACTTCGGCGGCTTCACCGTCAAGGCCAACTCAGAAGGGCAGCCCGGGCCGAAAGACTACGGACGCAGTCACGCGGAAGGCGCCAACGTGCTCGCCGACGCCCTCGCCCCGCACGGCGGCACCGTCGTGTGGCGCGCGTTCGTCTACGACGAGGACATCGATCCCGATCGCGCCAAGCGGGCCTACACGGAGTTCACCAGGCTCGACGGCCAGTTCAAGCCGAACGTGCTCCTCCAGGTGAAGAACGGGGCGATCGACTTCATGCCCCGCGAGCCGTTCCATCCGCTCTTCGGCGCGCTCGAGAAGACGCCGATCGTGGCGGAAATCCAGGCGACACAGGAGTATCTCGGCCAGGCCAAGCACCTCGTCTATCTGGGGACGATGTGGGAGGAGTTCCTGCAGTCGGATACGTTCGCCAAAGGGAAGGGGTCGACAGTCGCCAAGGCGATCGAGGGGGAGATTCACCCGTATCGCGTCACCGGCGTTGCGTCGGTCGTCAATCCGGGACTCGATCCCGACTGGTGCGGCCACCACTTCTCGCAATCGAACTGGTACGCCTCCGGCCGTCTGGCGTGGAATCCCAATCTCACGGCGCGGCAGATCGCCGAGGAGTGGACGCACATGACGTTCACCACCGAGCCGGCGACCGCGCAGACGATCGTCGAGATGATGATGACCTCGCGCGAGACCTTCGTGGACTACACCATGCCGCTCGGGCTTCATCATCTGATCGGCGGCAACCATTACGCGCCGATGCCGGAGAACGCCAAAGCGCAGCGCGCGGATTGGACCGCCGCCTACTACCACCAGGCCTCGGCCGACGGGATCGGCTTCGATCGCACGATGAAGGGTGACCAGGCGGTCGGGCAGTACTTCCCGCCGGTCCGCGATCTGTTCGACGACCTGGCGACCTGCCCTGAGAAGTTCCTGCTCTGGTTCCACCGCTGCGGCTGGGACTACAAGCTGAAATCCGGCACGACGCTGTGGGAAGGGTTGTGCGAGCACTATTATCGCGGCGCGGCCCAGGCCGCCGCGTTGCAGTCGACGTGGCAGTCGCTCGCCGGCCGGATCGACCCGCAGCGTCATAAGGAAGTCGCCGATCGTCTGGTGATCCAGGTCGCGGACGCGGCGGCCTGGCGCGACCACATCCTGACCTACTTCCAGACGTTCAGTCAGCGCCCGATCGCGAAGGGCTGACGTGGGAAGCTGTGACAGTTCCGGACTGGAGAGCTGATGGCGAGTAGCGCCGAGACCCGTCTCTTCGACCGTCGGTTGTATCTCGCCGCCGCCCTCCTCTTGCCGCTGGTGATCCTGATCGGGTTTGCCCGGACCTATTACCTGAAGACAGTGTTCGGAACGCCGGCGGTGCCATCGCCACTGGTCCATCTGCACGCCGTCGTGATGACCGCCTGGGTGGCGCTCTTCCTGGTGCAGGTGCGGCTGATCGCCTCTAGGCGCGTCCGGTGGCATCAGCAACTTGGCTACGCCAGCATTGTCCTGGCCGCGCTCATCGTCGTGATCGGCGTTCCGACCGCGCTGCGCGCCGCCAAATACGGATCGCCTTCCACCCCGCCTGGCGTCGTGCCGCTCGCCTTTCTCGTCGTCCCCGCATTCGACCTGCTGATGTTCGCGATGTTGTTCGGCGCCGCGATCGTGTACCGGCGCCGGCCCGCGACGCACAAACGTCTCATGCTGCTGACGGCGATCAATTTCCTGCCCCCGGCGTTGGGCCGGATCGCCGTTCCTTCATTGCAGGCGCTCGGGCCCCTCTGGTTCTTTGGCGTTCCGGTCCTTGTGGCGGCCGTCTGTCTGGTGCTCGACGCGCGCCGGCACGGGCATGTCAACCGGGTATTCGCCGGCGGCATCGCCATGCTCGTGCTGTCGTACGTGGTGCGGCTGGCGGTGATGAACACGGCGCCGTGGATGGCGTTCGCCGGCTGGGTCACGCAGTTCGTGTGAACCAGCGCGGGTCGCGATCCCGGTCTGCGCCGAGCAGTTCCCGATCGTTCTGGCGCCGCCGCCGCCGCAGCGCGCCTTCCTCGCGGTGAGCACGTCGCCCGAGCGACGGTCACCAGCCTGAACCGGTCACCCGATCAGATCGGATCTACTCGACGTTCTGGACGGCCCAGTAGGGATGGCTCGGCAGTGGTTCGCGCTGCGAGTGGAGCCGGGGACGCGCATCGCGCGGGCCCCGGTTACGATGTGCGGCAACGCGATGTCGAACGGCGAGCCCTGACGGGGTCAGGCGGCGGCGGGATCCGGCGCGGTCGCGGGGCGCGCTGCGGCGCACGACGCACAAACGCATCGCCTGGCCTGGTCTGCTTCAGGCACTCGGGCCAGGACCTCGGCAGGCACCAGGGCCTCGAAGCACCAGCAGCGCGCCTGGCCGGCGGCCCTGCCGCACTGGTTCGGCCCGCTGCAGAGCGGGCATCTCTCGAGTTCACTCATAACGCAGCATCAGGCTCGGGGCATCGACGACGGTGCCCCCGAAGCTTACCCGACTTGACGATCTTCAGTGACAGTGTGCATGGATCAATGGTGATGAGGCGTGTGCTGTGCGCCGGCGTGTTCGTCGTGGCCTCGCACCGGCGTTGAACGGTGCGATCGAGGAGGGTCCGGTGATCGAGATGCAGGCTCCGCGCCGCGCGGCGAAGCCGCCGGCGCTGATATTCGCGTTCACACTGCACGTCCAGGTCGGTCCGCCCACCGAGGTTGGCGAGATGCCCGCCGGCCGCCGCAGGATCATTCCGATCCTCGGCGGCACGTTCGAGGGGCCGTCAATCCGCGGCACGGTCCTCGCTGGAGGCGCCGACTGGCAGATCGTGCAGCGGGACGGCGTAGCGAGGCTCGACACCCGCTACACCCTCCAGACCGACAGCGGCACGCTGATTTACATCCAGAACGCGGGCGTCAGGCACGCCTCGCCGGACGCGACCCGGAAGTTGCTCGCCGGCGAGGCGGTCGACCCGTCAGAGGTCTACTTCAAGACCGTGCCGACCTTCGAGACCTCGGCGCCGGAACTGCAGTGGCTGACCCGCTCGGTCTTCGTCGGCACCGGCGAGCGCCACCCCGCGGAAGTCATCGTGCACGTCTGGCGTGTCGAGTAGCAGCTGCGGGGCGTGAAGCACGTGAGGATCGCCGCTAGCGATCGCCCCGGTCACCCTGGCCGGACTTCACCTTGGTCTTGGCCTTCCGCCGCACGTCCCTGCTGAGCGAGCGGCCGACGTCATCCGATTCCTTGAAGCGCCCCGCGGCGCCGCGCCGCACGTAGCGTTTGTCGGTGCCGGTGTCGATCACTTCGCGTTTCGCCGCGGTTCGCTTGCCGCCGCTTTTCTTTGCCCCCGCCGTTCGGTTGCGACTGGTCTTCTTCGCCCCCGAGGTCCGCTTCGCAGCCGTCTTCTTCGCTGCACCCGTCCGGCGGCCCGTGTTCTTCGCGGATCGTTGCGTCTTCGTTGCGCCTTTGCGCGTTCCCTTCTTGGCCATAGTTACCTCCTCGACGGACGCTGCAATCCAGGTGCCGAGGCGGCACGTCTGACGCGGTTCACGGTGCGGGCGGCACGCGAAGTGAACGATTGGGTTCTACTGGTTCGGGGAATCGAAGGTGCGTGTTCCAAGGCGCTCATCGTTCGAAGGTTCGAATGCGTGATCGAACCCCGCACCTTCGAACCCACGAACCCGTCGAACCTAAGCTAAGCGCCATCAGTGAACCGTGTCGGACTCCCGGGGCTTCACGGAGGTGTCGTTCGTGGCGGCGTCGGGATCGTCGTGACTCCACTCAACGAGCATCACGAGCGCGAGCGCGGCGAGATGGCTCTTGGGCGACGGTTGTGCGAGGAGATTCGCGATCGCCGGATTAGACCCGTCACCGGATGTATTGCCGCCCGACTCGATCGCCGCACGGCGCGTTTCCAGTGCGCTGACGCGCCGGTGCGCGTCGAGCACGGCCTCTGTCCAGATGGCCGGCGGCAGATGGTCGCCGGTAGCGTCGCCAGGGTTCGAGACCGCACCGTCCGCATCGCCCAGCCGACCCTGGAAGCTCCCGGCGGTGTACAGCTCCGGCCTCTGAATGTCACGCTGGTTCTTGAAGTGGACCGCCGCAGCGGCAAGGAAGTTCCTCACGCTGCGGAGGGACGGCTCGCCCTTGACGGTCAAAAGCAGCCCATGCCGCAGCGGGAACACGAGGTCGGACATCCGTCGAGTATAGCGGTCGCCCCACCGCACGGCTGGCCGTGTGGTCGACGGATGCTGTCAGCGCGGCACGAGGTGTCCCGCCAGCACTGAGCGCTGTTGGAACACTGCGCCGTCTCATGCGTGCGTGGCTGGTGCGGCGGCGAGCAATCAGGACGGTGCGCCCATTATGATGATCGGATGCACGGCTGGAACTTGGAGCACACCTACGCAGAGCTGCCGCAGCTCTTCTATGCACCGGCGACGCCCTCGCCTGTTCGAGAGCCGCGCCTCGTGGTCTTCAACCGGCCGCTGGCGCGAACGCTCGGGCTCGATGCTGACGCGCTCGACAACCCGGAGGGCGCGGCGATCTTCGCCGGTAACGCGCTGCCCGACGGCGCGCGCCCCATCGCGCAGGCCTACGCGGGACATCAGTTCGGCCACTTCACCACCCTCGGCGACGGCCGGGCCATCCTGCTCGGGGAGCAGATCACGCCAGCCGGCGATCGCGTAGACATCCAGCTCAAAGGCGCCGGACGTACGCGCTTCTCGCGCGGCGGCGACGGCCGCGCCGCGCTCGGTCCCATGCTGCGCGAGTACATCGTCAGCGAGGCGATGCACGCGCTCGGCATTCCGACGACCCGGAGTCTGGCCGTGGCCGCGACGGGGAATCTGGTTTATCGCGAGACCGAACTCGAGGGCGCCGTGCTCACGCGCGTGGCGTCGAGTCACATCCGCGTCGGGACGATGCAGTGGGCTGCCGCGCACGCCGACACGGAGGCGGCGAGGGCTCTGGCTGATTACACCCTCGCGCGGCACTATCCCGAACTGACCGGTTCGCCGGATCCGTACCTGGCGCTGCTCGAAGCCATCGTGGCGCGGCAGGCCTCTTTGATCGCGCGCTGGCAGCTGGTCGGGTTCATCCACGGCGTGATGAACACCGACAACATGGCGCTGTCAGGCGAGACGATCGACTACGGTCCGTGCGCCTTCATGGACGTCTACGATCCGGCCACGGTGTTCAGCTCGATCGACGCCGGTGGGCGGTACGCCTACGGCAACCAGCCGCCGATCGCGCACTGGAATCTGACCCGGCTGGCGGAAGCGATGCTGCCGCTGTTCGACGACGACGTGAACCGGGCCGTTGAGCGAGCGACTGACGTCCTGGGGCACTTCCCCGAGCGGTTCGAGCAGCATTGGCTAGACGGCATGCGCGCGAAGCTCGGGCTGTTCACCACGGAGGCCGAGGATGCGGAACTGGTTACTGATCTGCTGGCGTGGATGCAGCGGGAGAGAGCCGACTTCACGAACACGTTTCGATCTCTCACCAGAGGCACGCTGTTCGGTGAGTCCGGTTCCCGCGACGTTGCACTGGAGGCGTGGCATGAGCGGTTCGACAGCCGCCGGTGCCGGCAGCCGCAGTCAGCAGCCGAAGTCACCGCGTTGATGCGCCGGCACAACCCGGCGGTGATCCCACGCAATCACAAGGTCGAAGAGGCGCTGGCGGCGGCCAGCGATCACCATGATCTCTCGGTGATGCATCGGCTCCTGGACGTGCTCGCGAGCCCGTACGATCACGATCTCGATCTGCCAGACTTCACGTCCCCAGGCGCCGGCCGCGAGCCGTACCGCACTTTCTGCGGCACGTAGCGCGTTTAGAGACGGGCAACCCGCCCGGATGTCATGGGCGCGACCAAGCCCCGTGAGCTGCACCCGCTGACTGCGGGTCGGCTGACGCAGGCCGGATGACAGCGCGTCCCCACGCCAGGCGTATCACCTCCACTAACGACGTTTCGGTCATTATCCTGACGGCTGGCGTGCGCCCCGCTAACATGGGGGGGAACCGGTCCTGCCGCCTCTCCAGGAGCCTGTCACGTGCCTACCACCACGCGCGAAACGCCCGATGTGAGCTCCGCGTACCGTCAGCGGGTGGAAGAGGTCGTCGCCGCCCTGGGCAGCGACGAGGCCCGTGGGTTGAGTGAGGACGAGGCGCGCTCGCGCCTGGATCGATACGGACGTAACGAGCTGACCGCCAAACCGCCGATTCCCGGGTGGCGGCGCTTCCTCGCCCAGTTTCGCGATGTGCTGGTCATCCTGCTGCTGGTCGCGACGGCGATCTCGGCTGCCCTGTGGGTCATCGAGCGCGATGAGTCGCTGCCCTACGAGGCGATGGCCATCTTCGCCGTGATCCTGCTGAATGCGGCCATGGGGTTCATCCAGGAGTCCCGGGCGGAGGCGGCTGTTGCCGCGCTGCGCAGCATGTCGGCCGCTGGGGCGACGGTGATTCGCGGCGGAGAGCGCCGGAACATCCCCGCCGCGGAGATCGTGCCGGGGGACGTCCTGCTGGTCGAGGAAGGCGACACCATTCCCGCCGATGCGCGGCTGCTCGAATCGGCCGCGCTGCGATCAGCCGAAGCCGCCCTGACCGGCGAGAGTCTGCCCGTCAGCAAGGACCCGGACCCGATCCTCGAGGAGGTCCCGCTCGGCGATCGCCACAACATGCTGTTCAGTGGCACGGCGGCGGCCTCCGGCCACGGCAAGGCGCTCGCCGTCGCGACCGGCATGCGCACCGAGATGGGCCGCATCGCCGGCCTGCTCGACGAGACCGCCGAGGAAGCCACTCCGCTGCAGCGGGAGCTCGATCGCACCGGCAAGGTGCTTGGCCTCGTCGTCATCGCGATTGCCGTGGTGATGGTGGTGACTATTGTCCTCGTCGAGGAGGTGCGCGGCGCCGCCGCGCTCTTCGACGTGCTCATCCTGGGTGTCGCGCTGGCAGTAGCGGCCGTGCCGGAAGGCCTGCCGGCAATCGTCACCGCGGTGCTTTCGCTCGGTGTCCAGCGCATGGCGCGGCGCAACGTCATCGTGCGGCACCTGGCTGCCGTCGAGACGCTGGGCTCGGCGACAGTGATCGCGTCCGACAAGACGGGGACGCTGACGAAGAACGAGATGACCGTTCGGGTGGTCGTCACCGCCAGTGGGCGGGTGACTTTGGAGGGTTCGGGTTACGCGCCCGAGGGCGCGGTTCGAGCTGACGGAGGCGTGCCCCTCGACGGCGCTCGGCGGGTGGAGGTCGAGCGCGCCCTGGCTGTCGCCGACCGCGCGAACAACGCGGCCGTCCGGCTGCATGACGGCCGGTGGATGGTGCAAGGCGACCCGACCGAAGGTGCCCTCCTGGTGGCCGCGCGCAAGTGCGGCCTGGATCCCGCGGCGCTCGATCAGCGGCTGCCGCGAGTCGGCGAAGTGCCGTTCTCGTCCGAGCGCAAGTTGATGAGCACGATTCACCGTGACACCGGGCGCGAGCACGCCGGCATCGTGTTCACCAAGGGTGCGGCGGACGTGCTGCTGGGACGATGCACGTTCGAAGTAATTGGTGACGGTCGCCGGCCGCTCACGGCCGAGCGCCGTGTCGAGATCCTGCAGGTCAACGACACACTGGCCGGCGAGGCCTTGCGTACGTTGGGCGTCGCCGCGCGGTGGCTCGAAGACGACGCGCTCGCGGCGCACACCGCCCGGCCTGACGCGCGCGTCGAGCAGGATCTCGTGTTCGCCGGGCTGATCGGGATGATCGATCCTCCTCGTCCGGAGGTAAAGGACGCGGTCGCGCGCGCCAAGGGGGCCGGCATCCGGCCGATCATGATCACCGGGGACCACCCGCGGACCGCCGCTGTGATCGCCCAGGAACTCGGGATCAGCGCCGACGGACGCGTGATGACCGGCAGCGAGCTCGAGAGACTGTCGACTGACGCCAGCCCACGGACGGTGGCCGAGGTGTCCGTCTACGCCCGGGTGAATCCCGAACACAAACTGCGGATCGTGGACGCGCTCCGGCGGGCCGGGGCGGTGGTCGCCATGACCGGCGACGGGGTGAACGATGCGCCGGCACTCAAGGCGGCGGACATCGGCGTCGCGATGGGAATCACCGGCACCGACGTCTCGAAGGAGGCGGCCGATGTCGTGCTGACGGACGATAACTTCGCCTCGATCGTCGCCGCGGTGGAGGAGGGCCGGGCAATCTTCGCGAACATCCGCAAGTTCCTGCGCTATCTGCTGTCGTCGAACATCGGTGAAGTGATGACGATGTTCTTCGGGGTGCTGCTGGCCAAGCCGATCGGGTTACCCGAGCGGGAGGGAGCCGTCGTGCTGCCGCTGCTGGCAACGCAGATCCTGTGGATCAACCTCGTCACGGACGGCGCTCCCGCTCTGGCGCTCGGAGTCGATCCCGCTGATGAGGGGCTGATGGATCAAGCGCCGCGTCCGCCCGGTGAAGGGGTGTTGACGCCGCAAATGTGGGCCGGCATCGTCCTGGTCGGCGTGATCATGGCGCTGGGGACGCTGTTCGTCTTCGACGCGTCGCTGCCGGGCGGATTCGTCGACGGATCCGGTGATCTGCGCTACGCCCAGACGATGACGTTCACGACGCTGGTGCTCTTCCAGATGTTCAACGTCCTCAATGCGCGATCGGACGATCGCAGCGCGTTCGTCCACTTGTTCGTGAATGGCTGGATGTGGGGCGCGATCGCCGCGTCGCTGGTCCTTCAGGTGCTCGTTGTGACGGTGCCGTTTCTCCAGCGCGCCTTCGGCACCACCGCCCTCGGCGTGCGTGACTGGGCCTTCTCGGTCGCGGTGGCCAGTTCGGTGTTATGGCTGAGGGAAGCGAGCAAGCTGTTGGACCGGGCGCGCGCGCCGCGGTCATGAGGGTCGCCGGACAGGTGGCGATTATTCCTTGATCGCGATGATCAGATCCTGATGTCCGAGCAGCGACGGCCGCCCGCACCAGTTGCCAAAAGCAATCTCCTGCAGCGTGCACCCGACCTGCCCGTAGCCATCGCGAATCCGTTGTTCGTCGTGTGCGACGACGCGTTCCGGATGCTCGGGATCGGCGACGCGGCAAAGAGGGTCGCCGCCGTACTCGAACTTGAGCCCGTGGACGTCGAGGTTCTGATCGACGAAGCGCCGCGATTCGGCGTTCAGAAGGAAATAGGTGACGACCGCCCGTCCCCCCTTCTTCAGCACGCGGCTGATCTCTGACGTGTAGGTCGTGACGTCGGCGGGCAGCATGTGCGTGAACACGGATTTGAGCAGCACGAGATCGAACGTGTTGTCAGGGAAGGGAAATCGATACTGCGCGCCTTGCTGGGCTCCGCCGGAGTTGTAGACCTTGTTCCACGGTCAGGCCGTCTCCGCCAGGATCCCGCCAGAGCCCGTGCGCTCCGTCGAGGCAGTAAAAACGGCTGCAATTGCAATCCCCCGAGTTCGGCCGTAGTCCTCGGTCGACCGCCGTACGCAATCAACGGTGCAGCCCTACTGCACCCTCGCCACGGCGCTCAACGGTGCTTGGATCCGTGGGTCTCTCTTTCTGTCTTGTCCGGAACGCGCCGGCACCCTGGAGCACGTCATGTCTCAACCAGTGATCTCCACTGAGCTCGTTCGCCGGGCCAAGTCGTCTCCGCCCGATCGCACAACCGATTTGACGGTGCGACGCCATCGTCGTTAGCGCGCCGCGACTATCTCGACGGCCGCATAATTCCACCGGTCGTTCGTTGGTGCCGAATCATGAATGTCGACGAGCATGTTCGCGGTCAGTGGGGCTGTGGTCGATTGCACCCAATAAGTATCGCCGGTCGAGGAGTCGACCCACTGGTGGACAAGGACCTGTCCGATGACTGGGGTACGGGCCACCGCGCGATCCCAGTCGTTACCTACGGCGAAGACCCAGCTGCCGGCCTGTGCTCCCGGCACGAAGATGTCGGGAGCGCCTGATGCGGCGCCCGTTCGTCCCACCACGCCGACCCCGGCGGCGTTCTTGAACGCGATGACCGTCAACGAACCGCGGAATCCGGCCACGCCGGGACTGGACTGGACAGTCGCATTGCTCAGCGTCCCCGCGGGGCGTGCGGTCCAAATCTCGGATGTGCCGGCCTGCGTGTTGCTCTGTTGAACTCGGGTCCATGTCAAGCCAGCGCCGGTGACGGTTGCCGACTGCAGCCCGGTTGCGGGACCGTCGTAGCCCACGAACGCAACCAGCAGGTCGCTTGCGGTCGCCGTCGAGAATGACGGCGTCGTGATCGTGCCCGGCCCATCGACGGACACTGTTGCTTCCTTCACGATCGGCAGCGGCGGGTGAGTGTTGTCGACCGTCACCGACACGGAACTGGAGACCGCCGTGAAATTCGCAGCGTCGACCGCGGTCGCCGTCAAGATGTGCACGCCCGCTGTGCTCGACGTCGTGTCCCATTGGATCGTGTAGGGCGGTGCGGTGACCGGCTGCCCGACTTGCGATCCGTCCACAAAGAACGTGACGTTGACAATCGGGTGTCCGCCGGCTGCCTGGGCGAACAGCGTGACGGTGGCCCCGACGGTCGCCCCCTCAACCGGGCTCGTGATTTGAACGGACGGGGGGGTGTTGGCGCCGTTGGCAACGGTCACGTCCACGACTGGTGAGGTCCCGACGACACCAGTGGCTCCCGCAGTCTGTGCCGCGAGCCGATGGGAGCCGTCCGGTACCAGCGTGCTGTTCCAATTGAGCGTGTACGCTCCGACCGGGAGAGGCGCGCCCAATGGCTGGCCGTCAAGCAGTATCTGCACGGGTCCGCCAGACGCCGTGGCGGCGCTCAACGTCACCATGCCCGAGAGCGGACCCGTTGGCGCGTTCAACGTGATGTCCGGGGGCGGCGCGAGCGAGGGCACGACGGTTTGGAGGACCTGGACGGTCATTCCGATGATCGACACGAGCACGTCAGTCTCGTTGTTCGCCTTGTTCGCCTCGGCGAAGAAATTGTTGGGATCGACAACTGCCCTGAGCCAGTACGTCCCGTCTGCCAGGGTGTCGATGGTTATCGACTGCCCATCGTCGGTCCGGTCGTATTCGTCCACGGCGCCGATATCGAGGCCACGACGCGAAGTGGGATCGGAACAGGAACCAATCCCACCGATGTCGCCGGCATGCGGCAAGGTGGGGTCATAGATGAAGGAATCGGCGATGCAGAAGCCGACCTTCTCGCTGAGTACCACCGGAGCCCCCGGCTTGCCATCCGCACCGACGGTGTACAGCCCGTAGGCGGCGAACGGGAAGTGGAAATGACCGTGCTCGGGATGAAAGATGAACGCACCGGCGAGCGGCACCTGCTGGCGGAGTGTCCAGGTATTGCCTGACACGCTGTAGATGTACTGCGTGCCTTCGTATATGCCGGAAGCAGCATTGTATGCAGGCTGGATCACGAGTGGTCCGGGCCCGCCGTTGAACGTATCGTGCGTGTACTGGAACATCCGATGGCCGCCGACCATGGCGATCGAAATTCCGGACGTCGGGATGATGTCGCTCAGATCGGGGTAGAGGAGTGTGCCTGCGGCGCTTTGAGCAGTGAAGTTGGCTCCGGTCGCATTGGCGCCGTTGATCGTGACGGACCGCTGCGCGGGTGTAAAGGTGAACCCTGCTTTGCTCGGACTGACCGTGTATGTCGCGTTGGCGAGCCCAGTGAACACGTAGGCGCCTGACGAATCGGCGGTCGTTGTGGCTCCGCCACTCAGTGTCACGAGCGTGCCGCTGCCCGACGACGCCGGTGTAATCGACCCCGAGAGGCTCCACGTGGGCTGTGTCGCCGTGAAAGCCGGTACCGTGACGTCGACTCCGCTGACGACGACAGTCCGCGCCGTCGGGCTGAAGCCGAATCCCGTTTTCGCAGGAGTCACCGTGTACGTGCCGTTTGCGACGTTCGTGAACACATACCCGCCGGCACTGTTGGCTGAAGCAGTGGCCACCGTTTGCGTTCCTTGGTTGAGTGTCACTGTGGCTCCGTTGCCGCTCACCGCCGGCGTGATCGTGCCGGTGACGCTCCACGTCGCCTGCGATGCTACGAAGTTCGCCACTACAGTGTCGGCATTGCTGACGACAACGGTCTGACTCGTGGGGCCGAACGAGAAGCCTGTTCTTGCGGGCGTCGCGGTATAGGTGCCATTGGCGACATTCGCAAAGACGTAACCGCCCGCCGCATCCGCCGTCGCGCTGGCGATGGTTGTCGTTCCCTGTGTCAGGGTCACGACGGCTCCGCTTCCGCTCGCGGAGGGTGTGATGGTTCCGGAGACCCTGAATGTGGGTCCAACCACTGCAGGAGCGAGGACCTCGACGATCGTGAGGTTGTATTGGTCGCCAGTGGGCGCCGTGTCGTTGATGGACACTGATGTCCCCGCGAGTGGAGTGGCGCTGCTCTGCCGCTGGACCCAGTACGTATCGCCCACCGGGGGGAGGTACGAATGGACCAGCACTTGCCCCGCTGCCGGCGTTCGAATGATCGGATTGTCGAAGTCGTTCCCGACTCCGAGCACCCATGAGCTGTTCCGAGTTGTTACCAGGGTGGCTGTGGGTGCCCCGGAGCTGCCGCTGCCGGAACCGGTGGCGCCGATCGCACCGGAGCCGTTCGTTCCAGACGTGTCCACCCCGGTGAAACTGACGATTGTGACCGAGGACGCGACACTCTGCGAAAGAGTGGCGCGAACCGTGGCATTTGTCAGGTACCGTCGGTGCGAAGGCGCGCCAGATTTCCGTCGTGCCCTTCTGTACGTTCGTGCGTCGCACGAGCACCCAGGTCAAGCCTCCACCCGTCACGCCTGTGACTGTCGTGTTGGTTCCAGACCGGTAGTCAGTGGACACGAAGGCGAGAAGCAATTCGTTGGCGGCCGACGTCGAGAAACTGCCGGTCGTCGGCGTCGTACTCGCTGTGCCCTGGTCCCGGGAGACCGTGACATCAATTGAGATCGCCGCCCAGCCGGAATCCGGACAGAGGCCGAACAACGCGAGGGCGATCGACAGACTCCGCAGGGGCGCCATGGTGCGCTTCGACAGGAGTGTGTGGATGAGAACTGATAGCTGCATAGAACTCGCTCTCTCGTTGATTGCGACTGCGGGGCGCGAATTGATGAGGCGGGGGGATTCTACCATGCATCCTGCACCATTCCTTGGCGCGGTCTCTTCGTTGCCGGGCACGTGTTCATTTTTGAATGGCGGGTCATCCTGGGCTTCTCTCGCCAGCCTCACTCCCCTGCTCACGGCTCTCGGATATCGAAGCGGGTGATCAACCCATGCTCGATTCTGAAGATGTGACGAATCATCCGAGCGACCAATAGCGTTCCTAGAGGTCGCGCACCGTCCGGTGGACCTCGCCGACGACCTCGCCCTGGGCGCGGCTCGAAAAGGTCTGATGGGGGGATGATCAGCGCGTCAGCGAAGGGGATGGGACCTTGGGCGATACGCTGGGCGCGCGTCGGCCCCTCGACGAGTTCCATCAGGGATCGCGCGCCCGTGATCGGCATCCTCCAGTCCGTAGATCGCCGCGATATGGGGATGATTCAGGGAGGCGAGGACGTGTGCTTCTCGTTCGAAACGCGTCATGTACGTGGCGTCACGAGCGAACGCCTCGGGCAACACCTCGATCGCCACGCCACCGTGCAGCCGCGTGTCCGGTGCACGATATACCTCGCCCATGCAGCATGGCCGGGTGGATATCGTTAACTACTTAAATCGCGATGTTAGCTGGCGCGCCCGGCAGGATTCGAACCTGCGACCCCCGGCTTAGAAGCGGCGATTGGGTTGACCCCGACAGATGCTAACTGATTCGGCACATTCGGGTTCGGTCGCCAAGCGGAACTATCCGCCAACAGGGGCGCGCGTGGATCATGAGGGTCGCGGATTCCGCCACAGGTTCGAGGTCGTTCGTTCGCGGACTTGAGGCGATCAGGGGCCCACTCGTGTTCTGTTCGGTACGCACGTCGCACCGCGCAGAACGCTCATCGGAAATCCGCCCATCCTTAACCCTGCGGCGTTGCTCGTTATCCAGGCGCCGTACCACTAACGTGATGCAGCGCGAGGGATCCGCCCAGCCACAGCGCTTTCCTGGGAAGCCAGGTCACCAACGCCCCACGAGAAGTAAAATGCGGCTATGAAGGCAACACGCAACGCCTGCTCAGTCGTCGCGATCTTCTCGGTGGGCGTCCTCGTCAGCGCCGTACAAACGAAGGGGCAGTACACCCGTCCTGCCCCTTCACGGTTCTCGCAGGGTGCTCTCGAGCGCCCCGCCCCGTCATCGTCGGATCTGCGTGGCCGCCTTCGCCGGTTCACACTGATTCGCGCCGCTGTCATTGGCATCGAAGTAACATGACCCGTCAGCCCCGACTTTCCAGCGACCCGTTGGTGATCCGGGAGCGTTGCACTGGTCGGGACCGCTGTCATTGGGATCGAAATAGCATGCGTCATTCTCACCGACCTTCCACCGTCCTGCTGATCGTGGGCTCGGCGTCGGTAGATTCGGTTCACACTGATTGGGACCACTATCGTTCGCGTCGAAGTAACAGGACCCGTCACCTCCGACTTTCCAACGTCCGTCCTGCACAGAGACGCCCACAGCCAACACCAACAGACACAGAGCGATGACCACTTGACGCATGACAATGCCTCCAAATTGGTGTGCGATTTACCGCTGGCCCAGACTGACTCTTCCCGAGTCGTAGATGACACCTCCTTTCGTGCCATCGGGGCAGCAACTGTTCGTCGAGCAGGAGTGCCTCAGTGCGGCGCGATTGGTCTTCTGCCTCGCTCAACGAAAGCGACAACGGCTGAGCACGCTTTACCAAAGCGTTAGTGGGACCCGACTGCCGCTTCGTTGGATCAGGCGACCCTCTACCAAGTTAAACGAACGCGTAGTGATCAACGAACACCGAAACCGTGCAAGAGACCTCGATGACAGCCATCGTCGAGCTCGATGGAGTTCGCGATCGAGATAGATGAGCAAAACACATGACAATTCTGCACCGCTGGGGTGGTGGCCCTCGCCAGAACTCGTCTGAGTTGATTCTGGCGCCCGCGCCAGCCAGGATCGAGACATGCTCCAGCTGTTGACTGGTTGGTCTTGGTTCGACGTCCGGGGCCGCCTTCGATGTCTCTGACACGGGCAGCCTCATGTATGTGCCGGGTCCGCTCGAGGGGTTACCCAGCAAACGCCTGATCGTGTTTGCCGATCGGGACGGACGCCTCACCCCGCTGGCGACTCCCGCCGGGCCATAC
The DNA here is from genome assembly GCA_963816725.1 of uncultured Acidobacteriota bacterium. GTDB lineage: Bacteria > Acidobacteriota > Vicinamibacteria > Vicinamibacterales > 2-12-FULL-66-21 > CAVSUB01. The sequence goes on from CAWFMC010000013.1 coordinate 129,324, forward strand.
GAACACGTGCGCGCCTCGCGCGACGGCACACGGCTCGTGCTGGGGAGCGACGATGGGAAGGAAGCCAACGTTTCGGTCTTACTCGACCTGTCCCGAGCGACCAGCCCAGCCGGCTGACGTTCGGCCGCCGCAACCGCTTCCCGATCTGGTCGCCTGACGATCGTCATGTGACCTTCCAATCCGATCGTGAGGGCGACGTCGCGATCTTCGAGCAGCACATCGGCGGCACCGGGCTCCACCGGCTCACGACGCCGGAACCGGGGACCGTGCACGTGCCCGAATCGTGGTCGCCGCACGGAAAACATCTCTCGTATTCCGTCGTGAAGGATTCCGAGTATTCGTTGTGGGTGCTGTCGGTGGATGACGGCAAGGCCGCTCGTTTCGGTGATGTGCAATCGCTCGAGCCACTCGGGTCGATGTTTCCCCGGACGGCCGGTGGATCGTCTACCACTCCCTGCCGCGGGGGAGCGAACCGGGGTCGCAGAGCGCCGGCGTGTTCGCGCGGGCGTTTCCTTCCGACCCCGTCCGGCAGGCCCCTCGCGTTGGCCGCGATTCTCAGCCGGTCTGGTCCGGGAGGGCGACGAGCTGTCCTATGTCGAGGGGGGCGGCACACGGCTGGCTGCAGTCCGTGTCGAAGTCACGGGCGAGCTGAAAGGACTGCCGATCCGGGCGCGTCGCGCTTCCAGCATTCGCTGAGTCTCAAGCTGGCTGCGCAGACGACAACGCGTTCGGCCGGCGTGCCGGGTTCCCGATTTGATCGTCGCGATGTGTCGACGATTCAGCGCGGCTGTGCCAGAGGATCCCTGCGGCGTTAGGACCAAGCCGCTGGCGCGGCGGACGCTGCGCGTGAGGCTCGCTCGATCGTCGGGGTAGCTTGGGGGTCACAGGAGGTGTCTTGTGACCCATTGCCGCCAGATGATGCTGGAGGAGCTCCAGCGTCGGAACTTCGCGCCGACGACCGTTCGCAGTTATCTCTACGCCGTGGAGCGATTCGCTCGACATCGTGCGCCGACACGGCGATCGCTTCCTGGAGACCCACCGCGCGTGGGTGACGGGGCGCATCGGCGCGTGCTCCGCGCCATCGCGCAGTGCCGCACCGCGGCGCTCGGCGGGCACCGCGATCGGTGTGAGCAGTGTGCGCAGCCGGCGCTCTCGTACAACAGCTGCCGGGACCGGCATTGTCCCCGGTGTCTGACGGCCGCGCGCAACGCCTGGGTCGCGGCGCGGGAAGCCGAGCTCTTGCCGGTGGGCTACGTCCACATCGTCTTCACGATGCCGGAGCCGCTGGCGCGCCTCGCGCTCGCCAACAAGCGCGTCGTCTACGACCTGCTGTTTCGGGCGGCCGCGGAGACGCTGCTGCGGGTCGCCGCGAATCCGAAACGCCTCGGCGCGGCGATCGGCGGGCTCATGGTGCTCCACACCTGGGGGCAACGTCTCCAGCATCATCCCCACGTGCACTGCGTCGTCCCGATGGGCGGCCTGGCGCCGGACCGCATCCGATGGATCCACGCCCGCCCGCGCTTCTTCCTGCCGGTTACGGTCCTGCGGACGGTGTTTCGCGGCAAGCTCGTCGCCGGGCTGCGAGACGCGCAGCGCGACCGGCGTCTCGACTTTCCGGGATGCTGGCGCCGCTCAAGCCGGACGCGCCTTTCGCACCTTCGTGCGATCGCTCTATCGCCAGGCGTGGGTCGTCTACGCCAAGCCGCCCTTCGGCAGCCCGTCCCACGTGCTGCACTACCTCGCCCGCTACACCCACCGCGTGGCGATCTCGAATCACCGACTCGTCGACGTGACCGACGACACCGTCTCCTTTCGGTGGAAGGACTACCGCCACGGGAGTCAGGTGCGGACGCTGACGCTCGACGCCGACGAGTTTCTCCGCCGCTTCCTGCTCCACGTCCTCCCGAAGCGCTTCGTCCGCATTCGCTACTTCGGCGTCCTCGCGTCACGCTGTCGCACCGTCCGAGCTCGCGACAGTGTCGGCGCGCCCTGGCCGCCGCGACCGCGCCACCGCCCGCGCCACCGCGCCACCGTCCGAGATCGTGGCCGTGTCCGCGCTGCGGTGCGCCCATGCGCGTCGTCGAGCGCCTGACGCGCGCGGCAGATCTATCGTCGCCGTCGCTCCTGGCCGACATCCTCAATGACACCTCGTAGTCCTCGCCCGTCGGCTGCCAGGCGCCATCGAGCGCGCGCTGCACGCGCGAACGCCGGAGGTCTGTCCGCCGAGCCGGTCAACCATGCCCGACGCACCGATCGCTCCGCGACGCCGGCCGTGTCGTCACTGCTCCGACATCGAACCCGTCACGACGTCAGGCACGCCCGCGCGCGCGGTCCTCGTACGATTGAACACGACATAGCTGAGAGGGCCGCGTCCGCCGCAAACGCCAGCGGCTTGGTCCAAACGGCTCTATCGAAAGTGACCCGGCGCTCCACATCCGGAGCGTCCCGGGCGCGCTGTCGCGCCGGGTCACTCTCGATAGAGTCCTACCGTTTATCGCGACTAGCGACCGGCGCTCAGCCGCCGGGCGTTAACCACATGTCTCGCCGGCGCCCCCCGGTCGTCTGCAGCGCCTGGTTACACCGCCCTACCGTCGGAGCTGCCATGCCGGATTGAGTGACGGACTCGCGGTGAGTCTGACTAGATGCCGCCCGTCAGCATCGACTGTGTAGAGACCATCGACGCCGTCGCGGCCCGAAATGAACGCGACGTGTCTCCCGTCCGGCGCCCATGTGTACATGCCGTCATACCCGGAAGAGCTCGCAAGGTCTGTCCGCCTATGGTCGGAGATCCGCACAATTCCTATGTCGTAGTTTTCACCGCGCGCGATCTGAAAGGCGATGCGAGACGTATCTGGTGCCCATCGCGGCACATCCTGGGTCACGCCCGCCCCAACGGTCAGTCGTGTCAGACCTTGCCCGTCCGGACGCATAACATAAAGATCCTGGGTGCCATCACGATCAGAAACAAATGCGATACCTGACCCGTCCGGTGACCACGTTGGGCTTGCATCAGAGGCAGAGTTGGTCGTCAAACGCCGCACATCACTGCCATCGGCTCGCATCACATAGATTTCTGCGTTCCCATCGCGAGTGGATGAGAACGCGAGGCGCGTACCATCCGGCGACCAGGACGGGTCACGGTCCTCACCAGGAGACGACGTCAACCGCGTCACCTGGGTTGACTCCACATCCACGGTATAGACGTCGATGTTCTCATCCGCGACAGCCGCAAATGCGATCCGTTTGCCGTCGCGGGACCAACCCCGAGCTGACTTGGCCACGATCTGCGAGTAGAGATGTCTCTCGCGGGTCCCGTTCGAATCCATGACCCAGAGTTCCCAGCGCGAGTCGACCTGCGAGCCGAAAGCGATCTGTGCGCCGTCCGGGGACCAGAGTGGGAATCGATCCTGCGCATCGCGCCGGGTGAGCCGTCTTTGCCTCCGACCAGCGGAGTCCGTCACGTAAATCTCCCAATTGCCGTCTCGATGGGAAGCAAACGCGATCTCAGGGGACTCAATGTTCAGCGAAGCCGCGCCTGACGATGACTGGGCGCTCGCCGACGACCACATGCCAGACAGGCAGATCGCGGCGAAAGTAATCCGTCGAGAGAAGACCAATTTGCTTCCCCTCTCAGGTCCAAGCGGTCTACTCTCCTGGAGTGACCGCCGGAGCATATTGGCAGCCAACCCCAGCCGTTCTGGCTTTACCTAAAAGACCAGAACCCCAAGGCGGCGGCGATCATAGCACCGCCGGCGCGATCGGGCCCGCGAGCAGGTTAGCTGCAAGCGGCGCGCATGACTGCAGCCGACTTCACCACGTCGACGTCTGTGCCTTGCGCGCGACCCCCACTCCATCCAGACGTTGCGCGTCGCGCCGGCGGAGCGACGGAGTGATGAGCCGCAAGTCCTTGCAGCCAACCACGTCTTCACCAGACTGTTACTAACGACCAGTCGCGCAGGGTATTGCGACCAGCCCGACTGTCCATCGAAAGCCAGTACGGCGTTACTCTGGAGTGATACGCTCGCGCCATTGCCCAGCGCGTACCATCCACCTGGTTTGGCGCTCACGCCTGGCACTTGCGTCGCCCCCTACGAACTCGTCGCGCTGCTGGGCGTTGGTGGCATGGGTGAACGTTATGGTGCGCGCGACACGAACCTGCACGGTGACGTAGCGCTGAAGACTCTTCGCTCCGTACAGGACGATGAGGCCGGTCGCCGGGCGCGTTTCGTACGCGAGGGCAGGCGCTGGCGTCGCTCAACCACCCCAACATCGCGCAGACTCACGGTCTCGATAAAGACGCCCCTGGCGTACAGGTGCTCGTCCTCGAACTCGTCGAGAGCGTGACGCTCGCCGGAACGAATCGCGCAGCACACCATTCGTCTGTCCGAGGCAGTCTCGATCGCCAGGCAAATCGCCCTGGGGCTCGACGCGGCCCACGAGCGTGGTACCATTCAGGGCGAGCGCCGTCCGCGACCGAACAGAATGCGCAGAAGAATCAGCGCATGAAGTGACGGTTCGGCCTCAGCGTTGGTGCAGCTCAGGCGAGGCGTCGTCTCGATGGATGCGACGAACACCGGGAAGATGGCATGCCGCCTCGTGTGAGGCGCAACATCAAACCGTTGGGAGCGTCGCGCAAAACGTGGCATGAGGATCGTCCCAGCTGGCGCAGATTCTCGCGGAGCGTTTCCGCCGATCCCGGTGAGGGGTGCATCTGCTGCCGCGCCGGCAACTCGCCCTGCGTGGCCCATTTGTCCAACAAGTGGTCCCCAGTCTTACCCTCAGCATTACCTGCAGGTCGACAACCGGAGAGTGTTGCCGACCTGCGCGTGAGGCGGAGCCCTGAAGATGAGGCAGACCCCTATTGTGGTCTTCGCGCCAACGGATGATCGGGGGGGACCCATCCCAAGCAGTCCAATGTCGGCAGCCAAGTCGCGCCTGGCTTCGGCGACGGCGGATCGACCAGACACGCACCACTGAGCTTTTGAGCCGGGTCTTCAGGGTCTTCTGGAACGAGCAACGTGATCCGTCGCCGGTGATTGACATATGCGACGCATGCACCCTGACTGCCGAACGGCGCCGGATGATTGAAGGTGGCCCAGCCGCCGTTCTGGCACTCTTCGACGGCGCTCGGCGGGCCGCACCGGTGCTCGTTGCCCGGAATGTTGACGCCGATGGGCCTGTTCGGCGGGCCAACGAACATGTTGTATTCCTGCGCGTCCACGCTCCCGAGGTTGTAGGCGCGATGGACGCGGCCTTCGGAGGTCTCGAACCCCTGTCCCGCGGAATACTGGTTGACTTGTCCGCACCCATCCTCGATCGTGATCGTCCCTTGTGTGACGACGTTGTAGACGTGGCCAGGGTGGTAGTGCCACAGGCCGGTGGTTTCACCGACCGGGGTTGTGAGGGTTCTCGCCGTGAGCAGCGCCGGGCCGCCCTGCAGTCCGATGTAGTCACCGACAGCGTCTTGCCTGAAGGTGACGATAGCCGCATAGGCAACGGCGGCGACCGCGACGACAGCCGTGGCGATTGCGACTCTGACGATGATTCGTGAGCCATGTACGTGCATAGCGCGGCTCCTGTTGCCGAGGCGGCTCGCTTACAGGGCGACTCTCGCCGCTCTCTCGCGCTGAACCGTGGCGGCGTTGCGGGACTACGTCAACCGGCGCTACACTTCGGCGCGTCCGGCCAAGTACACTGCGTTCTGGTCGGGACGATTCTGACCGTCGTGCAGCGGTCAAGTCTTTCGCGCACCCTGAATTCCGTATTCCTTTTCGATTCCGCTTACTGCTGTGCCTGACCGGTTCGTCGAGATGTACCGATTCGGCGACTTTCAGTTGAATGTCGGCGAGCGCACGCTCGAGCGCCGTCAGGGGCGCGAGCGCGTCGTGATTCCGGAGAAGGCGTTCCAGGCACTCGTCCTTTTGGTCCGAAGCAGCGGCGCGCTCGTCAGGAAGGATTCGATTATGGCGGCCGTCTGGCCCGGTGTCCTCGTCGAAGAGGGCAATATCGGCAAAGTGATCCATGCCATCCGGCGTGCGCTCGGTGAGGGGACGGGTGAGTGGTCCTATATCGAGACGGTCCCGAAGCATGGGTACCGGTTCATCGCCGACGTCACCAGCACCGCGACATCGAATGCCGTTTCGTCGTCTGCCGTCCCGGTAGCCGGGGGCTTGTCCGGCCGCTCTCCCGCGTACGACTTGTACATCCGCGGAAAGGTGAAAACGGGCGGGGAGAACCTCGAGGACACGAATGAGGCGATTGCGCTGTTCGAGGCCGCGGTCGCGCTCGATCCGGCGTGCGCCGTCGCATATGCGCAGCTCGCCCGTGCGTACACCACGCGTTCGTTCAAGTTCGCGTCACAGGACGAAGGCAGGCGCTTTCGCGAGAACGCGGACGTCGCTCTCGCGAAAGCACTCGATCTCGCGCCGAACCTCGCCGAGGCGCACTTCGCACGCGGCCTGATCCTGTGGACGAAGGCAAAGGGCTTTCCGCACGAGCAGGCGATCAAGTCGTTCCAGAGGGCGCTGGAGTTCGACCCGGCCGCCGACGAAACCCACCATCAGTTGTCGATGGTGTACGCGCACATCGGCCTGCTAGACCAGGCCCACAAACACGTGGCGCGAGCGATCCATCTGAACCCGAACAACACGATGGCCCGGTTCCGCGTAGGCGTCTACGACGCGTGGCAGTGCAGATTCGAGGAGGCGCTGGCCGTGCTGAAAACCGTGCCGGAGGAGCTCAGCCCGTTCCTCGTCGACCGGACCAAGGCCGAGGTCTACGTCCATCTCGGACAGCCCGACAAGAGCCGGTCCATCATCGACCACTATCTGGACACGCACCCCAACGATGAAGGCGGAAGTCTGACCGGCGTCAAAGCGCTACTGCTGGCGAAAGCCGGAAAGGCCCGCGAGGCGAGGAGGGCGATCGCGCGCGCAATCGAGCTGGGTACGGGGTTTGGCCATTTTCATCATACCGCGTACAACATCGCCGCCACGTATGCCGTCCTTCGAGAGCCGGCCGAAGCCGTCAACTGGCTCGAAGCCGCCGCCGATGATGGGTTCCCGTGCTATCCATGTTTTGCGCGAGATCCGAACCTTGCTGTGCTTCGAGGGTTCTCGCGGTTCGATGACTTGATGTCACAGCTGCGGAAGCAATGCGGTCGTTTCAGACAGATGTCGGCGTCGTGATTGTCTGATGGTGCCTATTGCTCGACCTGTTTCGCTTCGGACCCATCGACCGTCCGCAGCTACTGCGCGCTCCAGCCATTCGCCGACGACCCATGTGTCGAACCACGTGTGTCGCAGTACACGCATTGAGTGGAATGGGACGCCAGCAATTGGCCGATTCTACAAGTTTAGGGCTCTGACGCATCTTCGGTGCACGTCCCTGGGGCAGCGTACGCTGCCTGAATGAAGCGATCGTGGACATGGCGTGATGTGCTGCCGGCCGGCGCGGCGCTGACGGTCAGCAGCGTCGTTACGACGGAGACGGGAGTACTCGTGGAGGCGGACGGACCCTCGGCCGCACGGTGTCCCGCCTGTCGCCGACCGTCTCAGGCCCGTCGCAGGCGGTACTGGCGCACGCTGAGAGACGTCGTCGCGCACGGGCGATCGGTGACGCTGCGGGTGCGCGTGAGTCGATGGCGCTGTCAACACGCCCCGCGTGAGACGGCCATCTTTGCGGATCGGCTGGCCGCGGTCGCCGCGCCGCACGCCCAACACACCGAGCGGTGTGGGGCTGTCGTGCATCTGGTCGGGCATGCGTTAGGCGGGCGCGCCGGCGATGACGCGAGCACGACGCGCCCGTCTAACGGAATGCAGCTCACCCTCGGCGTTGAACCTGCGCCTGCACCTGCGCCCGCGCCCGACGGACGCAGTCCGGATCAGCGGGCGTCATTTGCCCGATTTGAAGACGAGAACGGTGCCGGCGCCTGTGCCGACGAACAGCGAGCCATTTTCTGACAATGAGATTGAATGAACTGGCGCATCGAATCCGACCGAGGACACGTCCGGTCTTCGCATCCACTCTGACGAGCCAACCCTCGGCGTCACTGGGCGTCTGCTTTGCGCGTATTAGACGGCCGACCGAGTCGGAAAATCTACCTGCTTTAGCACTACTTCTATGAAGCGCATGTGATCTGACGATTGCACTTGTACTTTTTGCCGGGCTCCGGGCGCCTACTTCGCGCACCGCATTCGGAACGCCTTCCCGCACACCCAAGTCGTCGAGCCTCCATCGCGGTCCTGACTCCCTCCAGGGTTGGCGGAGCGTCGGGCGGGACCACGATTCGACCTGGCCCACCGGCCGGGCAAACGGCCACATCACTGAATCTGACAAAGAGTAGTGTTAGCCGGCCAGGGGGCGATGCGGTCACGGCACGCCGTTCATCCCGTCCGTCGTCTGTGGAGGAATCCTGACCGAGCGCGCGCTGGTTGGTATAGGATGCGGCCGATCAAGGGGCGTCAAATCGGAAATGTCGGCCAAGGAGGCGCGTTTTGCGAACTTCCGCACAGCGTAAGAAAAGAAGCGTTGTTTATCGGATTCTGAACGTGGTGTTCATACTCGTGGGAGTGGCGCACCTTGTGGTGACAGCCATGAACCGCAGCGCTACCGACCATGCAACGTATGTGTTGCAGATGGATATCTCAATTGTATGGCTGACGATGGCCGGAATGTGGGTAGCGTTTAGTCGTATATGGGGTGAGTTATCTGAAGAGGCCGCCGCGCGGAAGTAGCGGCGCTTTCGAAGCAAGGGCTTCGTTCATCGGACAAATGATGGGCGATCTTTTGGTCGGTCCCGAGTAGTCGCCCAGGATATTGCGACCAGCCCGACTGTCCATCGACAGCGAGTACGGCGTTTATCGCGGCTGAAGCGAGGCGCCCTTCCTTACAGGGGAATTGCAACTTCGGTTGGATTCTCGTTCCAGGTATCGACGACGCACTTCCATCTGCCCATCGAGTCTTTGCGCCACACCGTAACGGCCTTTCCGAACTGTTCTCGGATGGCACCGGTGGCTTCCGCTGATGTGACCCGATTCCGTTCCACCATGAACCCAAGGTCGGCATCGTTGGCCACAGTCGCCTGTTCGGGCTCCCACGTGATGCTAAATCCTGGAATTGTCGACGTCCGCTGAAGAAATTCGCGAATCGCTGCCTTCCCGACGACGGCAGACTGGCCCGGCGGCATTACGATGGCGTCATCCGACCAAAACGAGAGGGTTTGCTCAAGATCTCCGCTGGCCGCGGTACGCGCCCAGTCGCGGCTTGTCTGCATGAGGGCCGCACGCTCAGACTCGAGATTCATCACGCCCCCCCAACGGAAATGGCAACGAACCGTGTACCAGAAATCGGGTCCTGGTGGCCGGGTTGTGCCGCTACCAAACGCTCGACCAAAACGATTTTCGAATCATTCCTGTGTAGCCGCCCAGGGTTCAGTATCCCGCGACGGCTTCGACCAGATCAACCCTGCGGTATGACTGCCCGATCTGGTACTCCTGCAAGCAGATCCCGAATGCGTGTGCGGCTCGCATGAAACGCGTGCCACACGCATTCGCACCACGCATCAATCGCCTGCTCGCGTTCGGGCCCAGCAGAGGCGGCGAGCACCTCGGCGACGGTCATGGCGCCGCGATCATTGGGAAGATCCACGATCGGCCACGCACGCTGTCGCCGTCCGAGTAGCGTGTGTACCGTCTGAACCTGACGTCGTGAGAAGTGCTTCTCGACGTGAAGGTAGAGGCCGAGGAGGGCGAACACCAAGCCGATCGGCTGGCTGTCGCTGGTCGAGGTGTGCGCGCCGTACGCGTCCACCACGTGCTGCAGGATGAATCCGGGGCGGCCCATCGTGTAGACGTACACCTCGTCGTACGCTAGACGCATCGTATCCAAGCTGGAAGAGTATCGAAAATCGGCGGAAGTGTTCATCCTGGATCGTCGCGAAGTCATTCAGGATCCAGCTCGGCCTGGGCCAGATCGACACTGCCGCGTATATCGCGACTAATCGATTTGGTGCTCCTGCAGCAGACGCAGAATGTAGGGACGGCTCGCATGAAATGCGTTCCATACGGAGACGCACCACGCATCGATCGACCGATCGCGTTCGATCCCAGCAGACGCCGCGAGCACATCGGCGACCGTCATGTCGCCGCGATCGGTGGGAAGATGCATGACCGGCCAAGCTCGCTTTCGTCGTGCGAGCTGCGAATGCACCTTCTGAACCTGGCGCCCCGAAAAGTGCTTCTCGACGTGGAGGTACAGGCCGACCAAGGCGAACACGATGCCCATCGGCTTGCTGTCGCTGGTCGCGGTTTGCGCTCCGTACGCGTCCACCACATGTTGCAGGATGAACCCGGGACGGCCCATCGTGTACACGTAGACCTCGTCGTAAGCCGAACGCATCGTATCCAAGGGTATAGGATCAGCAGTCGGTGTTCATCCCGCCTTGTCGTTAGCGTTCATCGGAAGTGACTCGGCGCGAGAGGCCCGACGCGCAGCTCGAGGCGGGTGCCGAGGCATTTTCGATAACGAGACTTGAAGGAAGCCGCTGGCGGGGCGGCCGGCTATGGAGCGCGAAGAGGGATCGTCGCGCGTGGCCCGGTGTCGATCGATGGGCCGGCGACGCGCGAGCGGCGGCGGCACGCGGGTCGAGGGTGGCGCCGCGCGACACGCTGAACGAAGTGATGGATTCCGGTAGCGGATCGAGACAGACGACGCCGGAGACGTGGGCGACCACGTCGACGAGGACGCCGGTCGTGAGGAGTGGGCTCGGCGGTCATGAGCTGTCGAAGCCAAGCCTGACCGCCGCCAGATGGCGCGCCGACAGGATCGGACCGATCATCATCGCCGCTCCACAGCGTGGGCAGGTCCACACGGGTGGCGGCGTGATCGTCGGCGTGACGGTTGCCGTGGCGGGCGTCGACGGGAGTGCGAGCGCGGGACTTGCCAGCAGCGCGCGCGCCAGCGCGAGGCGCGACCTCCGACAGGTGTTCGCGAGAAACCCCGACTGCCGGATGCGGACAAAGCCGCGCGGCAGAATGTGTCGAACGAAGCGTCGCAGAAACTCCAGGGCCGACAGCGTCATCGTGCGCCGCTGGTCGCCGTGGGCGTAGTCCTTCCAGTGAAACGTCACCCGCTCGCCGTCAAAGGCCAGCAAGCGGTGATTGCTGATGGCGACGCGATGGGTGTAGCGCCCGAGGTCGCGCAGGACGGCGGATGCGCCCCCGAAGGCCGGCTTGGCGTACACGACCCAGTCCGTCTCGAAGAGGCCGTTGACGAAGACTCGCCACTGCATCGGGTCACGCAGGTGCTCGCTGCCACCGGCGAGGTCAAGGTCGCCGCGGTCGAAGGCATGCCGCAGCGCCTCGATGAACTTCCCGCGAAAGACGCGACTGAGCACCTTCACGGGTAGGAAGAAGCCGACGTGCTTCGGTGGAATCCAGCGCTGATGATCGAGGGACAAGCCACCGGCCGGCACCACGCAATGCACGTGCGGATGACGGACCAGGGTCTGCCCCCACGTGTGGAGGATGCTGAGGACGCCGAGCTCGGCGCCCAGATGCCGCGGATCGGCGGCGATCTCACGGAGCGTCGCCGCGCTCGTCTGAAAGAGCCACGTGTACAGACGGGTTCCGTTCCGATAGGCCAGGGGCAGGAGCGCATGCGGGAGCGTGAAGACGACGTGCACATACGGCACGTCGAGGAGCTCGCGCTCGCGCGCCTGCGCCTGACACTTCGGGCAGTGCCGGTTCCGACACGAGTTGTAGGAGATGGCCTGATGCCCGCAGGCGTCACACCGGTCGAGATGCCCACCGAGCGCGGCCGTTCGACAGCGCGCGATCGCGCGGAGACGGTCCGGGGTTGCACGCTCAGCCACGGATGCTGCTCGAGGAAGGTGTCACCCTGCGCGTGGAGGATATCGGCCACCTCCACGGCGGGCCGGCTCACGGCGCGGGGGGCTTCCGGAGCAGCCGGGACCGATGCAGGACCATCGCCGCGGGCACCTGCAATTGCTCGAGCGGCGCACCCCTAATGCACCCCCGGCGCCATTCACCAATCGGCTTCGGATGATGCAATAGTAATAAGCCTTTTATATTGTGCTACTTATATGGCGCGCCCGGCAGGACTCGAACCTGCGACCCCCGGCTTAGAAGGCCGGTGCTCTATCCAACTGAGCTACGGGCGCGTACGAAGGCATTGTAGCTGACGCTTCGAACGAGCCCCGTCGGGTCAGTGATGCGCGTGCCGCGCCTCGACCTGGACGGTCTCGGTGCCGCGTTTCGCGGGGATCCGATCCGTTCCCTCCTGATCGGCGCCGTCCCAGATCTCCGACAGCACGTACTGATCACCGGTCCGATCGAAGACCACGGCGTCCTGGTGTGGATCGACGCGCGGCGTGCCGGCGTTCTGGCCCGAGAAGAGCGCCGAATCATCGCGTCCGCGGATCTCCAGCAGCGAGCCATCGCCTTCGTACGCGGGGCGCACCGTGTAGGTGCCTGCCGGCAGTGTCTTATGGTCGACGGTGAACGGGAAGGATGTGGTGAACGTCACCTCCTCGAGGACCTGCGCGCCGGCGGGCGCCGCTCCCACGAGAACGGCCAGTCCGCCGACCACGACGAGCGAACGAATGAGCCTTGTCATCTGCGTGCTCCCTGAACGCGTGCGGGGTCTCCTCCCGCACTCGCCATCGAGGCGAGCCCTGCACGAACCTGCTCACAGCAACGCAAGCGCAGTACCGTTACATCGCTGACAGGTTGAGCGGATTTCCGGCAATCGGCGCGGCCGGCCGGGACGAGTGGCGGCGTGTGCGCCTCGCCATGCCAGCACGCCACAGGCGGCCTCTTGCCCAACCGTCGGGGGCGAGTGTAATGTGTGCGCCGGGCCGGTCGCGATCGCGTGCGCCGCCATTCGAGGAGCGTCCATGATTCGAGCAGTGCGCGGCACACCCGCCGCGCCGACGTCTTACCAGCGACGCGCCCGCCCCACACGCGGCGACGCCTCCGCACGTGAAAAGACGGCCGCCGGACAGCTCGAGCGAAGGAGCGCCCGACGATCGCGCCGCGGGCGTCATCCGCTGCTCGCCTTGACGCTGGCGTCGGCGATCTCGAGTGCGTGCGGCGGCGCGACCACCGAGGCCCCGCGCCCCGAGACGCCGAGCATCGCCACGGTCCCGGCCGCCGACCCGTCGGGCGCGCAAGCTGACAATCCGCAATGCAAGCTGTTCACGGCCGCCGAGATCGCCAAGTACATCGGCGAGCCGGTCTCGCCCGGTCAGAACGCGGCGCTCGGCACCGGCTGTCAGTGGCTGGCCGCCGATGGCACGGGCGACGTGATCGTGGCGGTCGTGCCCTCGAGCTATCACGAGCCGCCGAGCACCGTGGCCGGTTACCGTGCCCTCGCTGACGTCGGGGTCAAAGGCTTCGTCGCGCCACAACTGGACGGCTGGGTCGCCGGCGCGATCGTCGGTGAGGATGCCATCCGCGTGTCGGCCGCCGGCGCAACCGCCAGCGAGGTCGCGACAGTCTCGCTGCTCCAGGACACGATCAAGCGCCGGGCGCCGTAGTCAGGTGGCAGCTGGTTGCGAGGGTTCTACGAGGTCGCAGAAAGTCGGCCTCAACGTGAAATGGCAGATGGCAGATGGCAGATGGCAGATGGCAAATGGCGGATGGCAGATGGCAGAGGGCAGAGGGCAAGGACGAGGGGTTTCACATCTGCCATGCGATGTGCCATGTGCCATGCCGGATGCGTTGTTTCGGCATCCTGCTCAAGCGTGGAGAGTGACATGAGGAAAAGTGTACGTGCTCGGCGGGTCCCTCGCAGCCATTGCCGTCAGTGTGGCCGTGGGTCTGGCGCAAACGACGCAAGTGACTCAAGCGCCCCAGGCGGCCGTACCAGCCGCCGCGCAACCGGCTGCGCCCGCGCCGCTGCCGCCCGCGCTCACCAGCTGTCCCGAGCTTGCCGCCGCAGTCCGCACCGTCGCCGCCAACGACGCGCGGATGCGCGATTGGGCCAACCTTGCACGGTACCGGGAAGCGAACCACTCGGTGGGCTCGACAGACGTCGTGTTCATGGGCGACTCGATCACCGATGCCTGGGTGCAACCGCGCTTCGGCGAGTTCTTCCCCGGCAAGAAGTACACGGGCCGCGGCATCAGCGGCCAGACGACCCCGCAGATGCTGCTGCGCTTCCGGCAGGATGTGATCGATCTGAAGCCGAAGGCGGTCGTCATCCTCGCCGGCACCAACGACATCGCCGGCAACACCGGGCCGACCACCGACGAGGAGATCGAGGGCAACCTCGCGTCGATGAGCGAGCTGGCCACCAATGCCGGGATCAAGGTGGTGCTCACCAGCATCACGCCGACCAGCGCCTATCATCTCGCCAACCCCAACGCGCCGCCGCAGACCACCACCCGCCCGCTGGCCCGCATCCGCGCGGTCAACGACTGGATGAAGGCCTACGCCGAGAGCCACAAGCACGTCTACGTGGACTACTACTCGGCAATGATCGACGACAAAGGCATGCTCAGGGCCGACTTGAGTGGCGACGATCTCCACCCGACCGCGGCCGGCTACGCGATCATGGCGCCGCTGGCTCAGGCTGGCATCGACAAGGCGTTGAAATAACCGGTTGGACAACCTGTGCCACACGCTGGCCGGTGCGGCGATCGGCGAAGCGGGTCTGAAGGGTCGAACCCGCTTCGGCAACCCGGCGTTGATAATCGCGGCCAACCTGCCGGACGTCGACGTGCTGGTCTTCCTGACCGGTACGCCGCCGGTGGCCTTCCGCCGCGGCTGGACGCACGGCGTGCTGGCCCAGGCCCTGCTGCCGCTCGCGCTCGCGGCCATCCTGCTCGCATGGGACCGCTGGCGTCCGCGCCGCGACACCGCCGGCCCGCCGGCTCGCGCCGGTATGCTGATCGCCATCGGCTACATCGGTGTGCTGTCGCATGTGCTGCTCGACTACCTGAACAACTACGGCGTCCGGCTGCTCATGCCGTTCTCGTCCCGCTGGTTCTACGGCGACACCCTCTTCATCGTCGACATCTGGTTGTGGCTGATCCTGGGCGCGGGCGTCTACTGGTCGCGGCGCCGGCATCGGCCGACCGAGGCGCGGCGCGCGCTCTTCGCAGCGACGGTCTACATCGTGGTGATGTTCGTGTCGGCACGTGCCTCGCGCCAGATCGTGCTCCATGAGTGGGTGGCCGAGCATGGCACCGTGCCGGCCTCTTTGATGGTCGGCCCGCTGCCGGTCACGCCGCTCTCCCGTGTGGTGATCGTCGATGCCGGGAACCACTACGAGACGAGCCGCTTCTCCTGGCTCTCGCCACATGGGCTCTCCGGCGCCGAACGATGGCCGAAACGGACCGACCGGGCGGTCCAGATCGCGCGAGAAGTTCCAGCGATCCGCGCGCTCCTCAGCTGGTCGCGGTTCCCATACTTCGACCTGGAGCGGGAAGGCAGTGCGGACCGTGTGACTTTCACCGACCTGCGTTTCGGCCGGCTCGTCGGAGAAACCACCCTCATCGTGCCGCACTGATCGTCGAGGCCGGCGCGTCGCCGCGTGATGGCGGCATTAGCCCACGGCGGCTTTATACCCGGGAAGATGTGAGTCTTCGGAACACCAGGTACGACGTCCGGCAGCGGCAGCCGTCGCGTCGGCCCCAGCCGTGAATAATTCATCCCAAACCATAGGCCGGCGGTATCCGATCTGCGTCTAATGGCGCGATGAGGCTCATTGCGGCGCTGGCGGTCGCGACGACGATGGGCCTCGAAACCACTGCGTGGGCCCTCCTGCAGGCACCAGCTGCTCCGGCGCAGGCCTCGCACCAGGCCAGACCGCGGCCCGCCATCACCATCCCGCGAGCGGCCCAGCCGCCGAACATCGACGACTATCTGACCATCGGTGCAGACGACGGCGCCGCGCCCGCGGCCACTGATACTCCCCGCGGATTGCGCATCGAGGGCTTTCTGCAGCGCGAGCCCGGCGACCTCGTTCCCGTCAGCGAGCCGACCCAGGCCTATCTCTCCTACGACGCGACCAATCTGTACGTGGTGTTCGTCTGCCGCGTCTCCAGTCCGTCCCGTCTGCGCGCCCGTATGGGCCGGCGCGAGTCAATCTTCTCGGACGACTTCGTCGCCGTGATGCTCGATACCTTCAACGACCACCAGCGGTCGTACATGTTCTTCTCCAACCCGCTCGGCATCCAGGCGGACGGGATCACGACCGAGGGGCAGGACGATGACATGAGCTTCGATACGGTGTGGCAATCGCGCGGGCGCGTCACGCCATTCGGATACGTCGTGTCCTTCGCGATCCCGTTCAAGAGCCTCCGTTTCCCGTCGGGTGAAGACCGCGCCTGGGGCCTGGCGCTGATGCGCGGGATCCCGGTCAACAACGAGAACGCGTTCTGGCCGGGTATCACCCGCAGCCTGGGCAACTTCTCCTCGCAGTTCGCCGACGCGAGCGGCCTCACGGGCGTGTCGCCGGGCCGCAACGTCCAGCTGATCCCGTACGGCACGTTCACCGGCGCGCGCTTCCTCGACGACACGCGCTTCGACACGAAGGCGGACGGCCGCGTCGGGATGGACGCCAAGATCATCGCGCACGATTCGGTGGCGATCGATCTGACCGCCAACCCGGACTTCAGCCAGGTCGAGTCCGACGAGCCGCAGGTCACCATCAACCAGCGCTTCGAGGTGTTCTTCCCGGAGAAGCGGCCGTTCTTTCTCGAAAACGCCGGGTACTTCCAGACGCCGATCAACTTGTTCTTCTCCCGCCGCATCGGCGACCCGCAGGTCGGCGTTCGCGCGACCGGAAAGCTGGGCGGCTGGGCCGCCGGAGCGCTGGCGATCGACGATCGCGCACCGGGCCGTGCTCTCGACGTCGACGATCCGCACTTCGGCGACCGGTCGATCAACGGCGTGGTGCGGGCGCGGCGCGAGATGGGGGAGTCGAGCGTCGGCGCCCTGATTACCAGCCGCGACTTTGGCCCCACGTCGAACCGCGTCGCCTCGCTCGACAGCCGCGTCAAGCTCAGCTCACGGATCTTCGCGGACGGCCAGGCGGTCGTGAGCGACGACCAGGTCGGCGACGGCGAGCAGCGGGATACGGCTTTCTCCGCCAGCGTGAATCGCAGCGGCCGCAAGCTGTCGGCAAATCTCAGTTATCAGGACATCGGCCCCAACTTCCATCCGAGTCTCGGCTTCGTGCCGCGCATCGATATTCGTCAGGGCACCGAGTTCGTGTCCCTCCGGTGGCGGCCCAAGACCGGCCCCATTCAGGCCATCGGCCCGAACTCGTTCGTCCAGGGGACGTGGGACCGCGCCGGCGTGCTCCAGGACTGGACCGTCCGCTATCCGCTCGAAGTCGACTTCCGCGGCCAATCGGGCATCTTCGTCCGGCGCACCGAATCGATGGAGCGGTTCCAGGGCATCGAGTTCCGCGAGCACGAGAACCTGGTGAACTACTCCACCAGCCGGGTGAAATGGGTCGACTTCGCGATCAACGTCGCCGCTGGCGCGCGGCCGAACTTCTATCCGGCGGCGGGGCAGCTGCCCTACCTGGCCAACTTCCGCGACCTCTTCGCACAAACCACCTTCCGCCCGTCGTCCGGCCTGCTGCTGGACGAGACCTACATCTACAGCCACCTCGCCAGCCGGCCGGATACCGGGCTGCAGGCGACCATCTTCGACAACCACATCATGCGATCGCGCGTGAACTATCAGGTCAGCCGCGAGCTCTCGTTTCGTGGCATCCTCGACTACAACGGCGTGCTCGCGAACCCGCTGCTGGTCGATCTGCAGCGCACGAAGCACCTCACCGCCGACCTGCTGATGACGTATCTCGTGAACCCGGGCACGGCGGTTTACATCGGCTACACGGACGGCTACGACAACGTGGCGATCGATCCTCAGGGCGTCCGCGGCTTCATCCGCAACCCGACGACGTCCACCGGGCGGCAGTTCTTCGTCAAGACCAGCTATCTGTTTCGATTCTGAGCCGCCGCCGCTCGTGGCGGCGATCCTTCAATGCGTGCGAGAGGAGGCATGGATGTCTGAAGCAAAACCCCGTGGCCGGTTCATCTGGTTCGATTTGATGACGACCGATCCCGCCAAGGCGGTGGAGTTCTACACGAGCGTCGTCGGCTGGGGCACGACGCAGTGGGAGGGCTCGGCGCCCTACACGATGTGGACCAGCGCCAGCGTGCCGATCGGCGGGGTGATGCAGCTGCCCCCGGAAGCGGGTGCGCCGCCGCACTGGCTCGCCTACATCTCGTCGCCGGACGTCGACGCGACCGCGCAGCAGGCCGAATCGCTCGGGGGAAAGGTGCTGGTGGCCCCGAACGACGTGCCGACGGTGGGCCGCTTCGCGGTCCTGAGCGATCCGCAAGGCGCCGTGTTCGCGATCTTCATGCCCAAGGGGGAGGCTCCGGGGCACGAGGGCCCGCCCGCGGTGCGGGAGTTCTCGTGGCACGAGCTGGCCACTCGCGAACAACCCGCGGCGTTCCGTTTCTACGAGGCGCTGTTCGGCTGGTACAAGACGTCAGCGATGGACATGGGGCCGATGGGGCAATACCAGATGTTCGGCCGCAACGATGTCGAGCTGGGCGGCATGTTCAACAAGGGAGCGGAGATGCCCGGCCCGCCGTCGTGGACGCACTACATCCTGGTCGACGACATCAATCGCGCTCTCGAGGCGGCAAAGGCCGGCGGCGGGCAGGTCATCAACGGTCCGATGGAAGTGCCCGGCGGCGATTGGATCTTTCAGGGGCTCGACCCGCAGGGCGCGATGTTCGCCGTGCACGCGAAGGGGAAGGCGTAAATAAAGCTTCCAGCTTCCAGCTATCCAGCTACCAGCTCGTTCTGCTGGAAGCCGGAAGCTGGAAGCTGGTAGCTATCGATTCACCACTCCCACTTGTCGAAGCCGGCACACGCCGGCTCGTAGCGCTTCAGGAACTCCATCGCCGCCTGGCCGATCGGCGCGCCGGGCGGCGCTTCGGGCACCTCCATCCGGGTGGCCGGCACCGACGGGCGCTCGAGGAAGCGCTTGATGTCCGCGGCCATGAGCGTGGCGTGCGCCGCGCGTTCACCGGTGAGTGCCGCGCTCGACCCGGTTGCGGCGGTCATTCGCGTCTTCAGCGCGTGGCTGGCGATCGCGCGCACCTGCGGCATCGGCGACCCGGCCGCCAGCGTCATCAGGTTCTCGACCAGCACCCGCTGCGTCGTCCGGGCAATCTCCGCCTCGTAGGCGGTCGCGGTCGTCGCCTTGAACGTCGCGTCCACCAGCATGCCGATCACGTCGTCCAGCCCCGGCAGGCCCGGATCGATCGCATGCTGCTCGACGATGCGGGCGGCGCGCGGGCCTTCGAGGAGCATCGAGATGGTCAGATCGGAGGCGACCATCGCCGGCGTGATCACGTCGAACATCAAGCCCGTATTGCGCGGGAACAGCTCGCGGCTGCCTTCGTATCCGGACGGGCGCGGCGGCAGGTTCTGGACGACCGCGTCAGGCAGGGCGAGGGCCGATGGCTTGATTGTCGCCATCAACGCCTGGAGCGCGGCGCGCTGCTCGTTGGCCGGCACCGGCCGCGTCGGCTGACGGCCGTCGCCGCGGAGCGCATAGATGTAGTGCATCCCGCCCACCGCCGACGCCGCGGCTTCGACCTGGTAGCGGTGATAGAGATAGAGGGGGACGAGCACTTCCTCCATCTCCGCCATCGCGCGGCCCTTCTTGATCGACTGCTCGCCGAAGCGGGCGAGCGCGGATTTGCGGATCGCCATCAGGCGCGTCAACTCGGCCGCCGGATCGGTGCCGTTCGACCATTGATCGACGCGCGGGTTGGCGCTCATGTCCTGGTTGGTCATGTAGCGAATGTCCTTCGCCCATGCGTCGTCGAGGATCTTGGTGAGCGCCTTGTGCTCGTCGGTGCCCTTCGGGAAATCCTGATAGCCATAGGTGATGGCGACCTTGTCCCACTCGCCGATGCCGACCGCGTACACGTCCGCGTAGTCCAACGTTCCGTCGGCCTTCAGCTTGATCAGCGGCTGCGGGTAATCGAGCACCGAGATGCGGCCGGCCTCGCTGTCGTAGTAGTTGTGGCCGAGGCCGAGGGTGTGCCCGATCTCGTGGGCGGCCAGCTGGCGCATGCGGGCAAGGGCCCACTGCGCGAGCTCGGGCGGGGTTTCGTCACCGGTCTTGTACGGGCTCAGAAGCCCTTCGGCGATCATGTAGTCCTGCTCGGCGCGCAGCGAGCCGAGCTCCACCACGCCCTTGATGATCTCGCCGGTGCGGGGATCGGCGACGCTGCCGCCGGTGCTCCAGCCGCGCGTCGAGCGGTGCACCCAGTTGACGACGTTGTAGCGGATGTCGAGGGGGCTGACGCCTTCGGGCAGCATCTCGACGCGGAAGGCATTCCGGTAGCCGGCCGCCTCGAACGCCTGGTTCCACCACTTCGCGCCGTCCATGAGCGCCGAGCGAATCGGCTCGGGGGCGCCGGGATCGAGGTAGTAGACGATCGGCTTGACGGGATCACTGGTCGCGGCGGACGGATCCTTCTTCTCGAGCCGATGCCGGCGGATGAAGCGCTCCGTCATCGGCGTGCCGAGTGGCGCAGAGTAGTTCTCGTACGACATGCCGCTGTAGCCGGAACGGGGATCGTAGGCGCGCGGCTTGTAGTTCGCGTCCGGCAGCTCGACGATCGAGTGATGCATGCGGA
The DNA here is from genome assembly GCA_963816725.1 of uncultured Acidobacteriota bacterium. Classification (GTDB taxonomy): domain Bacteria; phylum Acidobacteriota; class Vicinamibacteria; order Vicinamibacterales; family 2-12-FULL-66-21; genus CAVSUB01. The sequence goes on from CAWFMC010000013.1 coordinate 150,037, forward strand.
TGCTGGCCGCTTCCGGTGTTGCCGCGACGTCCGCGACCCCTTCGAAGGCGCCACCGCCGCGCCCGCCGCCACGCCCGCCGCCGCCGGCGCCGGGCTGGCGGACGAACGTCAACTCGACTTCCATCTCCGTGTTCTTGGGAAAGTTCTGCGTCATCGGCATGTAGATCGAGCTGCGGTTCGGCTCGAACCGATACGTGCCGGGCTGCAGCCGGCCGGCCATTTCCGACGAATCGCGGACGAGGAACTCGGTGGCGTCGACCAGCAGCCGATCGCCGCTCGCCGCCGCGATCGGGAAGCTCCAGATGATCGACCGCGCGAAACCGTCGCGCACCGCCTTGGCTTCGGCCTGGTTGGTCGTGAGTGCGCGGTATTTGTAGTTGGGCTGTACGACCAGAATACGCGGACCGACGCGTTCGAAGCTGATGATCCGGGAGCCCGCCAGCGCGCCGCGATCGATCCCAATGTCGTTCGAGCCGAGACCAGCGGCGATGCCCGTCGAGTAGAGGACCTCGGTGTTCAGCTTGGGGACCTCCATCCAGAGCCGGCCTCCCGCCTCATCCCAGTAGAGCGGCACGAAGCCGTCGAGCTTTTTGAAGCCGGCCACCCGCTCGTCGAGTGAGGCGATCTGGTCACCCCCGCCGCCGCGCCCGCCAGCAGCGCCACCGCGACCACCCTGCGCCGCAGCCGGCACCGCCGAAAGGGCCGACACAAACACCAAGACCGAAACGATTGCCATGCCACGGGGTCGCGGCACGATTTGCGCGCACATCATCCAGAGCCTCCTCAGTCCTGGAAGAACCGCCAGATTGCCAGTGAGTGACGAAAGTCTAATCGTCCCCCTGCTGATCGAGCAAACAACGGACTGAGTGACAGCACCGCGCGCTGCACAAGCGCTGGCGCATGCCTTGCAAGCTGGACAGTCATCTATGGCTAAGAAGACCAACTCGTCCCGGACGACTTCAGGTGAGCCAGGGACCGTCGAGTCAGCGGCACGAACGGTAGTGAATCCCGACGCGCCTTCGGTTGACACGACGTCGGAGCAGAACGAGAGCTCCGACTCGGCCGACGCCCGCGAGCGGATCGCGGCGCGCGCGTACGAGCTCTACTTACAGCGCGGCGGTGCCCATGGCCGGGCGACCGACGACTGGCTCGAGGCCGAGCGCGAGCTCTCGGGCTCTTCGCGCACTCCGGGTTCGTCCGAACGCTAGTAAGTGGTCGGGCGGATATCGCAACGCGACCCCACGCTGCGTGCGTCGGATGGCGACAGCAGCGGCACGGTCACCGTTCGCGTCCGCGACGGACGACGAGTGCACGTGAGGACGCGCTTGTGTGAGGCGAGCCGATCCACCCGACGGTCAGAACATCCGCCCGCCCAGCGGTACTTCACGATCAGGCGAGAGCAGGATCACCGCGCCGGAGTCGTCCGGCACCCCCAAGGTGAGCACCTCTGACATGAACGGCCCGATCTGTCTCGGCGGAAAGTTCACCACGGCGACGACCAGCCGGCCTTCGAGCTCCTCCCGGCGATAGCGTGGTGTGAGCTGGGCTGAGGAGCGGCGGGTACCAAGGTCCGGGCCGAAATCGATGGTCAGCCTGTAAGCCGGCTTGCGCGCTTCGGGGAAGGGCTCGGCACGTACGATCCGCCCGACACGGATGTCCACGCGGTCGAAGTCAGGGAAGGTGATCGTCGGGGGTGGCGGCGTTGCGCTCATGCGGCATGATGCCCGAGCCGCGGCGGCCGGGCAACCCGCTCGCGGCATCCGCCTTGCCTCGGGCGGAGGCGATGACGTTGGGGCAGCTCCGGGTCGGCTGTTCGGGCTGGCAATACCGCCACTGGCGCGAGAACTTGTACGTCGGCCTGCCGCTCAAGCGGTGGTTCGCACACTACTCCTCCGTCTTCGACACGGTCGAAATCAACAACAGCTTCTACCGCCTGCCGGACGCCAGCACCTTCGCGCGCTGGCGCGATCTGGCCCCGCCCGGGTTCCTGTATGCCGTAAAGGCGAGCCGCTTCCTGACCCACATGAAGAAGCTGAAGGACCCTGAAGATCCGCTCGCGCGGTTCTTCGATCGCGCCCGAGAACTGAAGCAGCACCTCGGCCCGGTCCTCTACCAGCTGCCGCCCGGTTGGAGGAAAGACACCGCGCGCCTGCAGCACTTTCTCCGCACCCTGCCGGCCGGGGTGCGGCACACCATCGAGTTCCGCGATCCCTCGTGGTATGCCGACGACGTGCTGGCGCTGTTGCGGGCGCATGACGTTGCGCTGTGCTTGCACGACATGCGCGGCTCGGCGACGGAGCGGGTCGCCGTGGCGTCGTTCGTGTATGTTCGATTCCACGGTCCCACCGGCAGCTATTCCGGGGGCTACTCGGCAGCTCGCCTGGAGCCCTGGGCGGCGTGGCTGACCGAACGGCGGCGACAGGGGACCGACGTATACGCGTACTTCAACAACGACGTGGGCGGCCACGCGCCGGTGGATGCGCTGGCGCTGCGACGCCTGATGGAGATCTCGATATGAAGCAGCAGTCGTTCGTTGTCGGCATGGTGGCCGGCGCCGCCGCGGTTCTTGGCGGTTACCAGGTTTTGCGCAGCCGCAACCGCATCGACCTGGCCGGCCGCACCGTCGTGCTCAGCGGCGGATCGCGGGGGCTCGGCCTGGTGCTCGCGCGGCAGTTCGCAGCGCAGGGCGCCCGAGTGTGCCTGCTGGCGCGCGACGAGGACGAGCTCGGCCGCGCGGCGTCTCAGGTCGCGGAGAGCGGCGACACGTCGGTTGAAACATACACCTGCGACATCCGGTCGAAGGGGGACGTCGATCGGGCGATCGCCGAGATCCTCGAGCGTCACTCGGGCATCGATGTCCTGGTGAACAACGCCGGCGTGATCCAGGTCGGTCCGCTCGAACACATGCAGACGGAGGACTTCGAGAACGCGATGGCGACCCACTTCTGGGGTCCCCTGTATTTGATGCAGGCGTGCCTGCCGGCGATGAAACGCCGCGCCTTCGGGCGGATCGTCAACGTCTCTTCGATTGGCGGACGGATCGCGGTCCCGCACCTCGCGCCCTACTCGGCCAGCAAGTTCGCGCTGGTCGGCCTGTCGGACGCTGTCCGTGCCGAAGTGGCGGCACATGGGATCCGGGTCACCACCGTCTCGCCAGGGCTGATGCGGACCGGATCGCCGATCAATGCCTCGTTCAAGGGGCAGCACGATCAGGAGTTCGCCTGGTTCGCGATCGCCGACTCGATACCGGGGATGTCGATCGGCGCCGAGCGCGCCGCGGGTCAGATTCTCGAGGCATGCCGGTACGGCGACCCGGAGCTGACGATCAGTCTGCCCGCCAAGCTTGCGGTGATGGCGGCAGCTGTCGCCCCGACAGTGTTCGCCGGGCTCATGGCCGCGGCCGTCCGCTTCCTGCCCGGACCGGCCGGGCCGAGCGGCGATCAGATGGAACGAGGGCGGGACACGCGTTCGCCCTGGGCGCCGTCGCTCGTCACGACGCTGAGCGATCGCGCGGCGGTGGAGAATAATGAGCTCTGACGCTCTTAGACGCCAGCTTCCCGCTTCCAGCTTCCCGCTTCGTGTTCAGGGCATCTCGCACGGTTCGGCCTGGAAGCGGGAAGCTGGAAGCTACGGCTTGATTACCACCTTGATACAGTGGTCTTCCTTCCGCTTGAAGGTCTGATATGCGGCCGGGATCTCGTCCATCGAGATGCGGTGCGTGATCACACCTGACGGATCGATCTCGCCCCGGTCGATCCGGTCGAGCAGCGGCTTGAGGTACTTGTGGACGTGGGTCTGGCCCATCTTCAGGGTCAGGCCCTTGCCGAAGGCGGCTCCCATGGGCACCTTGTCCACGAACCCGCCGTAGACGCCGGGGATCGACACCGTGCCCCCTTTGCGGCAGGCCTGAATGGCGTGGCGGAGCGCGGAGGCGCGGTCAGTGGCGAGGAAGGTACTGGTCTTGACCTTGTCGTACCACGCATCGATCGAGCCGCTGCCGTGCGCCTCGAGCCCGACAGCATCGATACAGGCGTCGGGGCCGTTCCCGCCGGTCGCTTCCTTGAGCGCGTCGAAGACGCTCACGTGGTCGAAGTTGATGGTTTCCGCTTTGCCATAGTCCGCGGCCATCTGGAGCCGATCGGGCTGCCGGTCGATCGCGATGACCCGCCCGGCGCCGAGCAGCCAGGCACTCTTGATCGCGAACTGGCCGACCGGCCCGCAGCCCCACACCGCGACCGTGTCGCCCGGCTGGATGTTGCAGTTCTCTGCGGCCATGTAGCCGGTGGGGAAGATGTCCGACAGGAAAAGCACCTTTTCGTCGGGCAGATGGTCGGGAATGCGAATCGGGCCGACGTCCGCGAACGGCACGCGCACGTACTGCGCCTGACCTCCGGCGTAGCCGCCCATCATGTGCGAGTAGCCGAAGAGGCCCGAGCCCGAGGAGCCGTACAGCTTCTCGAGCATCCAGGCGTTCGGGTTGGAGTTGTCGCACGCCGACCAGAGATCGCGCGTGCAGAAGAAGCAGCGCCCGCACGCGATCGTGAAGGGGACCACGACGCGATCGCCGACTCTCAGGGTGTGGTTGGCGGAGCCGACCTCCACCACCTCGCCCATGAACTCGTGGCCGAGGATGTCCCCCTTCTCCATCGTCGGGATGAAGCCGTCGTAGAGGTGGAGATCCGATCCGCAGATTGCGGTCAGGGTGATCTTGATGATCGCGTCGCGCGGGTTGAGGATCTTGGGATCCGGGACCTGCTCGACGCGCACATCGTTCGTTCCGTACCAGCAAGCGGCTTTCATGCTCGACCCCGTGGCTGGCCCTCGGTCGTCGCGACCTCGCCGGCCTCCAGCAGTTGTTTGAACCGGCGCAGATCCTCGCGCACCTCGGTGGCCGCATCCTGACCAGTCATGCGCGCGGCAAGGGTGCCCAGCTTGCCGCCGGGCGGGCTGTATTGCATCCGCACGCGGAGGCGGGTGCCCCGGCCCGCGCCCGCCTCATCGAAGTGGACCGACCCGGCGCTGACGACGGCCGAGCCGTCGAGCGAGCGCCAGGCGATCAGCACGTTGGGGACTTCGTTGATGATCTCCGCCGACCAGGTGACGGTCTTGCCGCCCAGGCTACGGGCCTTCCAGCGGGAGACCGTGTCCGAGGTCTGCTCGACCGACTCGAGATGCTTCATGAACTTCGGCAGGTTGTCGAGCTTCCGCCAATATGCGTACAACTCTGCCGCCGGGCGATTCACCGTGACCGACTCGTCGACCAGCGTGCCGCCCCTGCCGCGCAGGACGCGGCGCGTGTCGCCGCCGTTCGCGGCGGTGTTGAGCCCGAGCGCCTCGTAGGTGTGGCTATGGCCACTGGCGCCGCGGCCGATCAGCATGCCGCCCATCGCGGCAACCGCGAGTCCGGACGCGCTGCGCCGGCGCAAGCCGTACACGACCAGTCCGGCGCCTGCGGCGACCGAGGCCCACCGCTCGGGTTCGCTCACGTTGCGGGAGCTCCGCGCCCGCGCTTCCTGGACGTCGCCGGGAAACTGCAGTTCCATATCCATGCGTCGACCCGCCTCTTACCGGTTGATGGTGGCGCCGGAGTCGGCCGTCCACGACGGCGCGTCGCTGGCCGGGAACGATTCCGCCGAGCTTTCGTGGACGACGTCCTTGGCGCGCCAGCCGCCGTCGGCGAGCCGCTCGTCGATCCAGTGGCGGGCGACGTGCAGATCGCGCCGGCCCATCGCCGCGCGTACCGCGAGTGTCGAACCGAGCACCGCCAGCAATCCGCCGCCGAAGCCGCCGCGGCGTGCGCCGAGCACCGCCAGCGCGGAGCCCCAGGCCGCGGCCATCCAGCGCTCCTGGTCGTAATCCGAGAGCGTGCCCGCGAGCCCGCGTGAGTCCCACACGGACTTGTCGCCGCGCTGCACGGTCAGGTTCATCGATCCATCCGACATATCGCTTCCTTTCGCATCGTCTCCGCGAGTGCCTGGCGTTGTACCGGGCGCCACGCGAACGTTGCGGGCGGTGCACAGAGCGTGCCTGGCCGGCAGCTACCAGCTACCAGCTACCAGCTCTCAGCTGAGTCGGGTCAGGCGCGTGGGCTCCGATTTCGGTCCCCTCCCGCTAAGTTGCCCCACCTGCATGTGAAGCTCGTGGTCGGAACCCGGATTGAGGGGCGAACAGTTAGCGTCCGCCCAGCCGCAGGCGGGCTCGCGTTGGGTCCATGCAGGTAGGAACCGTCGCGTTGCCAGGAACACGACTGGGGAAGCAGAAAGCGGAAGCCGAGAGCTGAATGCTACGTGCGCTCCCCGGGCCCTGTAGGCGCGGCGTTACCGTACTTGGCCAGATATGCCGTCATGTGGAGCTTGCGGCGCGCGCTGGCGGACGTCATGTAACGCACGGTGCCGAAGATCGGCCGCTCGGGCCAGGGGCGATCGTAGCGTCCGAGGACCCACATGTAGCCGGCGTATGAATTCGGATCCCGGCCGTCGAGGGAATAACGGTTCATCAGGGTTTCCATGCGCTCGAGCGCGGCGCTCGCCGACGGACTCCACTCGTAGATCTTCTTGCCCCACAGCATGCGCAGGTAGCCGTGGAACCAGCCCTCGTCGACGAGCTGCCGCTGCGCCGCGTTCCACACCTCGTCTGCGGTATCGGCGGACTCCAGCTGCGATAACGTGTAACGATGCGGGCGGGGATCCCCGCGGTGCTGCTCGAGCGTCCGCTTTGCCCAGTCCGGCAGCGTTTCCCAGCGTTCGTAGTGCGGCAGGTACTCGCAGGTGTTGAACGCGAGCTCGCGCCAGACGAGCAATTGATCGAGATACGCCTCCACTGACGGCGGGACGCCCCACCAGCCTTCGCGCTTGCCGCCGGCGCGTCCGCCGAGCCGTCTACTCGTCCAGCCCTCGTGGGTGACGAGCGCGGAGAAGATCTCATGCGCCGAGATGTGGCCGAAGTGGAGATACGGCGACATCCGGCTCGTCGCGTCACGGTCCGGATGATTGTGATCCTCTGCGTAGCGCTCCACCTGCTGCGACACGAACGCCGTCAACCGCCGCCGCGCGGCACGCGGTCCCCCGGCCATTTTCACAGGCGCGATGTCGTGATTGATTGGAAAGACGGCCAGCCGGGTGCGATCGCCCGCGAGGATCGCGTCGGCAGCCGGAGGCCAGCGCTTCGCGATCGCGGCAGGCAACTGCGAGAGGCGGGGCAGCCGCCGAAGCGGTGTCAACGGACGCTCGTCGGGAAACTCGCCGAGATGAGCACGCAGCGTGCGCTGCATGAATGCGCGGTAGGAACGCGCGACCGGAAAGACCTTGCCGTGCGAGGAGAGCGGGATGATGCCGTTCGAGTCGACCGCCTCGGCCAGCACCTCCGACTGCCTGGCAGCGGCCTGCAGCATGCGCGGGACGAATCCGGCCGGGTACCAGTCCGTCACGATCGCGCAGGCGTGCCGCGACAACGCCGCGATCAATCCGCGTGCATCGCCGCGCGCCGGCTCGACGTAGGGGTAGTAGAACGCCGGGCCACGGGCCAGCGCCGCACGCGTATCGGCCATGCCCTGAAGGATGAAGTGATGAAGGCGATCGCTGGCTTCCGGATAATCGCAGCGCAGCGCCTCCAGGATGACGAGCGGCTTCCGGAGCTCGACGCAGTGTTCCACCGCCCGCTGCAGTCCGAAGTTGTACGTCGTCCGCCGCGCCGTGGTCATCCAGTAGAGGACGAAGTCGCCGGTCGGTCTGAGCGGACGATCGTTCAGCAGACGCAGGCGAGCGGTCGGGACGGGCATGGGGCAGCGTACCGCAAGCTGCGCTTGCGGCTGATCGCTTCCCGCTTCCCGCTTCCGGCTTCCCGCCGCTATCCGCCTGCACCCTGTTCCGAACGTCCAACGCCCAACGCCCAACGCCCACGCCCAGCGCCGACCGCCGAGTCCCCAGTCCCGAGTCCCTGGTCCCGGGCAGGGAGCGAGCCCGCTTGACTCGAGCGGGCGAGCGATATAACCTTTAATCCGGATTTACGGATGGAAGCCGCAATCTTCGACGACCTGACCGCCCTTGCCGATGCGACCCGCAGCCGGATGCTGCTGGTGCTCGAGCGTCAGGAGCTGACCGTCGGTGAGTTGTGCGCGGTGCTGCAGCTGCCCCAGTCCACGGTGAGCCGCCATCTCAAGACGCTGGCGGACGCGGGATGGGTTACCTCGCGCCGCGACGGCACCAGCCGCTACTACACGCTCGCGCTCGACGAGCGCGGACACGCCACCCGTCGGTTGTGGCTGTTGCTGCGGGAGCAGGTGAGCCTCACTACTGGCGCGGATCAGGATGCCCGGCGGCTCAAGGGCGTGCTGGCGCGGCGGCAGACGGCGTCGCAGGAGTTTTTTGCGTCCGCGGCGGGTCAGTGGGACCGGCTCCGCGCCGAGATGTTCGGCGCCGCCTCGTACTTCCACGCGTTGCCCGGTCTGCTGGACGAGGGCTGGACGGTGGGCGACCTGGGCTGCGGGACGGGTCCGGTGGCCGCGGCGCTCGCGCCCTTCGTGACGAAGGTGATCGCCGTCGATCGCTCGCAGGACATGCTCCAAGCGGCCCGCCGCCGCCTCCGCGACTTCGAGAACGTCGAGGTCAGGCGCGGCGAGCTCGAAGCGCTGCCGCTCGAGGACGCGTCGCTCGATGCGGCGACCTTGTTGCTGGTGCTCCATCATGTGCCCGATCCGGGCGCGGCGCTGCGCGAAGCGGCGCGTGTGCTGCGGCCCGGCGGCCGTCTCCTGATCTGCGACATGCTGCCGCACGATCGCGAGGACTACCGCCAGCAGATGGGACATGTCTGGCTTGGCTTCGGTTCGGATCAGCTGCGCAAGCTGCTCGGCGGGGCAGGCTTCGACAAAGTGCGGATCGCGAACCTGCCCGCCGACCCGGCGGCGAAAGGGCCGGCGTTGTTCGTGGCGAGTGCGTCTCGTACTGCCTCGCACGCGTCGACGTCGCCGTCCTGAGGAATCGAATCGGAACGTACTCGGCACTAGACACAGGCGGGAAGCTGGCAGCGGGAGTGGGAAAGCTTCCCATCATCGTAAGTGAGGACATGAATGAGCACAGCACTTCGTGAGATGCACGCGTTCGAGGCGGCGATCAAGGCCGGACGGCAGCCGTACAAGGTCAAGGACCTCAGCCTCGCCGAGTTCGGCCGCAAGGAGATCCGGCTCGCCGAACAGGAGATGCCGGGCCTGATGGCGCTGCGTGCCCGCTACAAGGGTAAGCAGCCGCTGGCCGGCGCACGCATCATGGGCAGCCTGCACATGACCATCCAGACCGCGGTGCTGGCCGAGACGCTGGCGGATCTCGGCGCTGACGTGCGCTGGGTCTCCTGCAACATCTTCTCGACCCAGGATCACGCCGCCGCCGCGACCGTCGTCGGCGGCCCCGAAACGGGTGGCACGGCACAGAATCCGAAGGGCATCCCGGTCTTCGCGTGGAAGGGGGAAACGCTCGAGGAGTACTGGTGGTGCACGAGTGAGGCCCTGATGTGGCCGGACGGCTCGGGTCCGACGCAGATCGTGGACGATGGCGGCGACGCGACGCTGCTGGTGCACAAGGGTGTCGAGTTCGAAAAGACGAAGGTCGTTCCGGCGTTCAAGCCGGAGAGCGAGCCCGAGGAATGGGGCGTCATCCTCGACCTGCTGCGCAAGGAGCTGGCCGAGAACCCGTCACGCTGGACCAAGGTCGCGGCCGATCTGCGTGGCGTCTCCGAGGAGACCACGACCGGCGTCCATCGCCTCTACCAGATGATGGAAGCCGGCACGCTGCTGTTCCCGGCGATCAACGTCAACGACTCGGTCACCAAGAGCAAGTTCGACAACATCTACGGCTGCCGCCACTCGGTCATCGACGGGCTGAACCGCGCCACCGACGTCATGCTCGGCGGCAAGGTGGCGGTGGTGTTCGGCTTCGGTGAGGTCGGCAAGGGCTGCGCCCAGGCGCTGCGCGGCCAGGGCGCGCGCGTCATCGTGACGGAAATCGATCCGATCTGCGCGCTGCAGGCGGCGATGGAAGGCTACCAGGTCGACACCCTCGACAACGTCGTGTCGACCGCCGACATCTTCATTACCGCGACCGGCAATCTGAACATCATCACTGCCGATCACATGGCGAAGATGAAGGACAAGGCGATCGTCGGCAACATCGGCCACTTCGACAACGAGATCGACATGGCCGGGCTGAAGAAGGTCAAGGGGCTCGAGGTCATCAACATCAAGCCGCAGTACGACGAGTACCGTTTCCCGGACGGCCACTCCGTGATGGTCCTCGCCGAGGGCCGGCTGATGAACCTGGGCTGCGCGACCGGTCATCCCAGCTTCGTGATGTCGGCGTCGTTCTCCAACCAGGTCATCGCCCAGCTCGAGCTGCACCAGCACAACGACAAGTACGAGAAGAAGGTCTACATCCTCCCGAAGCACCTCGACGAGGAAGTCGCCCGCCTGCACCTCGATCACCTCGGGGTCAAGCTGACGACGCTGCGGAAGGAACAGGCCGAGTATCTTGGCGTGAAGGTCGAGGGACCGTACAAGCCGGAGCATTATCGGTACTGACGCTTACCGGGACTCGGGACTGGGATCCGGGATCCGGGACCCGGCACTCGGAATCCGATCATCGAGCCAACTAGACAGGCGGGCCTTCGGGTCCGCCTGTTCTCTTGTACGGCGCTGGGCGGGGGCTGATTCGGGTGGCTGCCAGCAGGTGCTGACCTCAGACTTCGAACGCTGAACTTTACCCTGAACCTTGAGTCACCTTGATTCCCGGGTCCCGAGTCCCCAGTCCCGAGTCCCGTCTGCGAGCCGCGAGTCAGCGCGAGTCCCCGAGCGGCTCGTTCAAAAACCTGACCAGCGGGACGATCGCTTTGAACGTGGCGAGGAGCGTCGGGTAGAAGTCGTCGCGGGTCGCGGTCTCGGCCGGCAGCTCACGTCCGGCAAGGAACTGCTTGTGGCGGAGGATGCCGGCGGCCGGATGATCCGCCGGGTAGCCTCTGGGGACGCGCGTCAGCGTGTCGCCCCCGAGCTCGCCGATGAACGTCTTGAACGCCTTGGCGCGAGTGATCCGCTGGATCTCAGGCCAGGTGTCGGCGATGTGCTCGCGGACCTTGACCAGCTGCGGCGGCTCGGGCGCATACATCCCGCCGCCAATCCACACCCATCCTGGCGCGACCTCGAAGTACAGCCCCGCTCCCTGGTGGCGATGCAGGCCGCGCCACGGAAAGCTCGCCGCGACGTTGGTCTTGAGCGGGGTCTTGTCCGCACTGAAGCGCGTGTCGCGGTAGATGCGATACATCGACACTTTCGGCGACGCGACAATCTCCGGTGCAAACGACTTGCAGTCGATTGCCAGCTGCTCGATCACCGCCAGCATCGGCGTCTTGACGTCCCGCTCGTAGCGCTCCTTCCGCGCTTTGAACCACTCACGATCGTTGTTGCGCTTGAGCGCCCGGAGGAACGTCAGCGTCGCGGAAGAAAAGTGGGGCGTGGACATGAAGAGGATCAGGGATCAGGGATCAGGGATGGGCGATCGGCGATGGGCGATCGGCGATCGGCGATCGGCGATCGCAGTGCCGGGCGTGCTCAGGTCTGCGGGGCCAGCTCCTTCGTGAACAGCGCACGCCCTGACAGGTCGTGCAGCGTGACGGTCATCGCCTTGGTGCGGCGATCGACGTGCATCCGGCCGAAGAACTGAAACCCGTCGCTCGGTGGCCGGTTCCCCTTCAGGCCGGGCGGAATGCCCGTGAAGACGACCTCGGGGCCGAACGTCGCATCCATCTTGTTCGGGCCGAACGTGCCGGCGTTGAGCGGACCGGCGACGAACTCCCAGAACGGATCGAACTCGGTGAACTTCGCGCGGGTCGGATGGTACTGATGGGCGGCGCAGTAGTGGATGTCCGCGGTGACCCAGACGACGTTGCGGATCCGCCGCGCCTTCATGAACCGTAACAGGTCGGCCAGCTCCAGCTCGCGGCCGAGCGGCGGGCCATCGTCGCCATTGGCGAACGCGTCGAAGTAGGACGGCGCGTCGGGCACCACCGCGCCGATCGGCATGTCGCTGGCGATGACCTTCCAGGTCGCGCGCGAGGCGGCGAGATGCGTCTTGAGCCAGGCGATTTGCACCGGTCCGGCAAACGCCGAGGTCTCGTCCAGCGTCGGTTGGCGGTTCTCGGTGTTCGGTCCGCGATAGCTGCGGAGATCGAGCGCGAACACTTCGACCAGCGGGCCGAACTCGACGGTGCGGTACACGCGGCCGGTCTCGTCCGCGCTGGCCGGGACAGGGTTGTACTCGAGGAACGCCTGGCGGGCGTGCTCCGCAATGAGCGCCATGCTCTTCAGCGTGTACTTCGTGTCCGCCGAGAGGTCGCGCGTCGGATACCAGTTGTCGCGGACCTCGTGATCGTCCCATTGGATGATCGATGCGGTCGCGGCGTTGAACCGGCGCATGTGCGCATCCGCGAGGTTGTATTGATACGCGCCCCGGAAGTCGCCGACGCTCTGCGCCGCTTTCGACTTGGCCTCCGTCACCACGTTCTTCCAGAACGTCCCGTCGTCCAGCTTCACTTCGGCGACGACCGGCTGATCGGCGTAGATGGTGTCGCCGCTGTTGATGAACAGGTCCGGCGCGGCGTTCAACATCGTCTCGTAGAGGCGAAGGCCGCCCCAGTCGGGATTGATGCCCCAGCCTTGGCCGACAGTGTCCGCCGACCAGGCGATGGTCACGTCGCGCGGGGCCGCTGCGGTCGACGCCGTGACGAAGCTCCCTGACTCGGGGTGGCTGATCCGGCGCAGGTCGGTGAGGTCCTGGAACGACACCCGGTAGAAGACGCGCTGTCCGGCCGGCAGCCCCGTCAACATTGTGCGGGCTGTGAAGTCGGATCCCTCGAGGGCGGCAGGACCAGTGACGCGGCGCGCGTTGGTGAAGCTCTCGGTGGTGGCGTACTCGACCAGCATGCGGGCCGGCCGATCGCTGCGGCTCCAGACCACGAAGCGATCCGGTCCGGCGGCGCCGGCAGCCACGCCGTACGGCATCGACGGCAGCGAGGCTTCGGACTGGACGATCGCCGGCGCGCGGCCGAACACGACGCGGCTGGCGGCGAGCGATCCGACGGCACCTGCAAGCGAGGTGCGAACGAAGGCCCGGCGATCGATACGCGGCATCTGCTACTTATACCGCGCCGGGACCGTGCCGAGGTCGCGTGCCGATGGCACGCCGGCGACCGTCTCGCTCTGCGTCACCGCGCGGACGATCGCGTCAGCCATCGCCTCGGCGGCGAGCGCACCGATGATCGTCAGGTTCGGCGAGTCGTTGGCCCACGCGCCGGTGGCGAGCGAAAAGATCGTGTCGCCGTCCCCCGGCGTGTGAACCGGCGAGATCGCCCGGGCGTAACCGTCGTGGGCCATCTGGGCGACCTTCTGCGCCTGGACCTTGGTCAACTTGGCGTTGGTGGCCACGACCCCGATCGTGGTGTTCTCGCCGGAGCGCGGCTGCGCGCGCCGCAACAGCGCTCCGGAGCGGAGCAGCGTGCGCGCGTCAGCGAGCCCCTTGCCGTCGTCGGTCCGCACGCCGGCGACGACGTTGCCGGTCGCCGGATCGATGACGTCGCCGACCGCGTTCACCGCGACCAGCGCCGCCACCACGAGTCCATCCGGCAGCGTGATCGACGCCGACCCGAGCCCGCCTTTCATCGACCGGTTCTGGCCCATCTTGCCGACCGTCGCGCCGGTCCCCGCCCCGACGTTGCCCTCCGCGACCGGACCATCGCTGGCGGCGGCCGCGGCCTTGTACCCGCAGTCCGCCGTCGGCCTGATTTTCCAATCGCCGCCGAACCCGAGGTCCATCAGGATCGCCGCCGGTACGATCGGGACCACACCGGCGCCGACCTTGTAGCCGATGTTGTGCTCCTCGAGCCAGCGCATGACGCCCTGTGCCGCGTCGAGGCCATACGCACTGCCGCCCGACAGCGTGATCGCGTTGACGATTTGGACCGTGTTCTGCGGACTGAGGAGATCGGTCTCGCGCGTCCCCGGCGCGCCGCCGCGCACGTCCACACCGCCGGTCGTTCCGTCCTGCGCCAGGATCGCGGTGCATCCGGTCGGCCGCTCGCTCAGCGTGAAGTGCCCGACCTTGATGCCCTGGACATCCGTCAGCCCTTTGCCGCGCCAGGCGCCCGCCGCCGCTGCTGTCGTAGCGTTCGGCGCCTGCCCGTGAAGCGATGCCGCGAAGATGCCGATCAGGGCGGCGACTGACGCGGTGAGCAGTGTGTCTCGCATGATGAACTCCGCTTCCCGCTTCCCGCTTCCCGCGCCGATGAACGCCCGACCTGAAAGTCGGGCCTACAACTGATGCGCGCGGGCCGAACGATTCAGGTCCTCTCGAGACGGCGCGACCTACGGAGCCACGTAGGCCCGACCTTCAGGTCGGGCGCACGCACGACCGCCGAGTCCGAGTCCCGAGTCCCCAGTCCCTAGAAAGAGTACTTCGCCGCCAACTGGATTATCCGTCCATCCTCGGCCGACGTGATCTTTCCGAAATTCACCGTCCCAATCTGAATGCCGGGCTGCCCGAACCGCGTCTGGTTGAACAGGTTGAATGCCTCGACCCGCACCTGGATCTGGTGCCCGACCGGCAGCGCGACGTTCTTGAACAGCGACAGATCGGTGCGCGCGAAGCCGGGGCCGCGAACGGTGTTGCGGCCGCCGTTGCCCGGGCGCGTGCCCGTGTCGGCCACTGCGCGGCGGGTGAAGCAGCCGGTGTTGAACCACTGATCGATGGTGTGTGGCGCGTTCGCGTTCGGATCGCACGTCACATCGGGACGATTGGTCAGGTAGCGGATGTCGGTGGTCGGATCGTAGACGCCGGCCGGGAAGCCCGTCTGCCCTTGCACGATGCCGTTGACCTGCCACCCGCCGATGACGTGCTCGGCCACGGAGCCAAGATGGGTGGGTGTCGGCAGCTCGGCGCCGAAGCTGAAGACGAAGCGATGCCGGACGTCGAACAGCGCGTCACCCTTTTCATACGCCAGGGCCTTGTCGATCGAGGCTTGATCGCCGATCGTCACGGGCAGCACCGGCCGCTGCTCACCGCCGATGTTCAAGCCCGACACGTGGTCGATGGCGTGGCCGTAGGTGTAGGACGCGAGGAAGTTCATCCCGTGCACGGGACGCATCCGCAGGCTCGCCTGCAGCGAGTCGTACCACGAGCGCGCGACGGAGAACGTCGGCCGCACCAGTGAAAACGCCGGATAGAGCCGCGCCCCGGGCGTCGTCTGGCCGGGGACGTAGAGGCCCGGGTTGACCTCCATGAAGATCGGCAGGTGATAACCGCGCGAGCCGACGTAGCCGAGCTCGGCGCCGAGATTCGCGCCGATCTGCTGCTGCCAGGTCAGGTTGTAGTGTTGTGCGTAGGGCGTTTGAAAATCGGTGCCCCAGCCGATGAAGATCAGACCGGGCGGAAAGTCGACCGCGCCGCCGCTCACCGCGGCGAGCGGGTTGGCGAGCGTCAGCGGGGCAGGCGGTGAGTTCACTTCGAGCAAGGGCGTGAAGGGTGGCGCCAGCACGCCGTTCTGGAAGAAGTCCCCCTGGCCGGCCAGCGCGTCGTAGAAGATCCCCCACGCCCCGCGCAGGCTCGACTTGCCGGTCCCCGTCGGATCCCACACCACCCCGAGGCGCGGCGCGACGTTGTTGGTGTCGGTCTCGTAAGTGCCGTCCGGTACGCCGGCGTCGCCCGGGTAGACCAGGCCCAGCGGCGCGGCCGGAAACCGCGTCGACTGCTGGCCCGGACGGAACGAGTTCAGGGCCCCGTTCACATCCTTGAACGGGATCGGCAGCTCATAGCGCAGCCCTGCGTTCACTGTGACTTTCGCGACCGGACGGAACTCGTCCTGCACGTACGCCGCGTACAGCCAGCCTTCGCCGTCCTGCGCGGTGTTCTGGGTCGCGCGGCGGAACTGCGCCGGCAGGCCGAGCAGGAAATCCGCGAGGGCGTTGCCGGTGCGCGCGGCGGTGTCTCCGGTGAACGTGTAGTCGCCGTTCGGGCGGTTCACGAAATTGATGACCATGTGCTCCTGGCGGATATCCAGGCCGGCTTTCGCCGAGTGCTTGCCGGTCACCCAGGTGAGGTCGTCGGTGAACTGCCGCACCTCGTTCAGCCGGCTGACGAACGGCTGCTGCGCGTCGCCGGTGCTGAAGAAGCCGGTCACGGTGATGTTCGCCAGGCCGGCGGCGTCCGGGACGTTCTGCGGCACGTTGATCCCGTAGTCGGTGTTCGACAAGCCGCTGGTCGCCTGGGGCGAAGCGCCAATCCGGTTGTACGAGAACCGCGCCACGTTGATCAGCCGTGACGTGAACTGATGCGTGTCCGAGGCCATCACGTCCTGCAGCGTCGCATCCGCCACGGTCCCGATCGGTCTCGTCGTCGGCGGTATGATCGATTCGGTGTCGCTGCGCAGGTAGCGCACCAGCATCGAGTTCTTCTGACTCAGGTTGTAGTCCCACCGGATCCCCATCTGATCGCGATCGTCGACCGCGTCGGGTGACGCGATATACCGCGTTCCGGTGGCGTCATTCGCGCGCGGGACGAAGTCGTCGATCAGCTTGCGCGCAGCCGGGCTGATCCGCTCCGCCGGGACGACGTTGCCGGGGAATGGCAGGCCGGTCAGCGGATCCCGGATCGTCGTCGAGCCGAAGTTGCCGTTGCGCTGCGCATCGCTGGCGACGACGATGTTCTGGGTCTGGCCGCTGGTGTTGCGGTGGCCTTCGTAGTAGCCGAACGCGAACATCTTGTTGCGCTGCAGCGGCCCGCCCAAACTGCCACCGAACTGGTTCTGCTTCAGCTTCGGCTTCGGCTGTGTCGGCGACGCGAAGAAGTTCCTCGCCTGCAGCGCGTCGTCGCGATTGAACTCCCAGGCGGCGCCGTGGACCGCGTTGCTGCCGGCGCGGGTGACGACGTTCACCACTGATCCGGAGTTACGGCCGTACTCGGCGCTGTAGGAGTGCGTCAGGATCTTGAACTCCTGGATCGCATCCGGCGGCGGGCGCAGCACGAATCCGGTGTTGAAGGTGTCGTTGTTGCTGGCGCCGTCGAGCAGGAAGTTGTTCGACTGATTGCGCTGCCCATTGACGGAGAAGCCGGCCGTCGCCGCGCCGAAGCCACCCGGTGTCGCGTCGCCGGCAGCGCCGCCGAGTGCCGCCGGCGCGGCGGTCACGCCGGGCAGGCCCATCGCGAGTTGCGCGAAGTTGCGGCCGTTCAGCGGCAGGTCGAGGATCTTTTTCTGCTCGATCACCACGCCCAGCGTGGCACTGCTGGTTTCGACCAGCGGGGCGTCCAGTGAGACGGTGACGTTCTCCTCTACGCGGCCGACGGCCAGCTTCAGGTCGACCCGCGAGGTCGACTCCACTTCGACGGTGATGCCTTCGCGAATCACGGTCTTGAAGCCGGCCAGCGTCGCCTTGACGTCGTAGCGGCCCGGGGGCAGCAGCGTCACGTTGTAGAACCCGTCGGACCCGGTGACGACGGTGCGGACCTGGTTGGTGGCCGTGTTGGTGACGGTGACCGTCACGCCGGGCATCACCGCGCCACTGTCGTCGGTGGCCACACCGGTGACGGTGCCGGTCGCTTGTGCGTGGGCCGGCGCGGCCAGCCCCAGCACGACCATCGCGATTAGCAGGACCTTCGGCAATACGGACTGTGCCATCGCTCGTGCCTCCCCACGTTCGCCAAAGCTACGGCGGGCAAGCCCGCCAACCTGCCTCAAGGCACCGCCGGACGGGCCCGAGCCGCCCCGTGCCCGAGTCCCGGGTCCCCCGCGAGATCCATCACCGCCAGCGCAATCACTTTGGTCGCGGTGATCAAATCGTCCACGCTGCAGTACTCGTCGGGCTGATGCGCAAGGTCCAGGATACCCGGGCCATAGGCGACGCAGTGGGGCACGCCGGCGATCCGCGCGACGTGCTTCTGGTCGTAGGTCCCCGGACTGGCGACCAGCTCGCCGCCCCGTCCCAGGACTCGACGCAGCGCTCGATCGAGCGCGGAGACGACCGGTGATCCGTCCGGCGTGCGTACCGGGTGGACGACCATCAGATCCTTCAGCTCGTAGCGCAGCCCCGGCACGTCCGCGGCGATCGCGTCCAGTAGGGTGACGATTTCCGCCCGGGTCGCGTCGAACCCTTCCTCGAGCAGGAAGCGGCGATCGAACACCGCGCGGCAGGTGTCCGCGACGCACGGCGTCTGGATGCCGTGCACCGGCTGGCCGCCCTCGATGCCGTTGATGTTCAGGGTCGCGTTCCGGGCCCCCGGCGGGATCACGGGCACCGCGGTGGTGCGGGCGGCGAGGCGAGGCAGGAGCTCGCGCTGTATCCGATCGAGGACGACACCCATGTGATCGATCGCGCTGGTCCCGAGAAACGGCATGCTGCCGTGGGCAATGCGGCCGCGGGTCAGGACCTCGAACCAGTAGACGCCGCGGTGGCCGACGCAGATCCGATCGACGTAGAGCGGCTCCGGGATGATCACGTAGTCGGTCCGGCTCGCGCTGATCCGCCCGTGTTCGGCCAGCCACGCCACGCCGGCGAATCCACCGCTTTCCTCGTCGACGGTGCCGCTGATCTCTACCGAGCCCGCCAACGTCACGCCAGCGCGGCGGATGGCTTCCAGCGCGAACAGCGCCGCCGCGATGCCCGCCTTCATGTCACACGCGCCGCGCCCGTAGATGCGCCCGCCCTCGACGGCGCCGCCAAACGGATCCCGTGTCCAGCCGTCGCCCGCCGGTACGACGTCGAAGTGGCCGTTCAGATGCACCATGGGACGCGCCGCGCGCCCCAGCCTGGTGCCGACGACGTTGATGCGGGGATGACGCGAGGTATGTTCGGGCCGGCCGTCGGCAGGGAAGTACTCGACGTCGAACTGGCACCGCGCCAGGCGATCGCCGATCAGGCGCGCACAGTCCTCGTAGGCCTCGCCGGGCGGATTGACGGTCGGGATGCGGATCAAATCCCGAGTGAACGCGACCGCCTCGTCTGCTGCCGACTCGATCTCGGAGACGACGCGGTCGATCGCAGCAGTGGACATGCGTGATGAATGACGGCGTGACCGTGCGATGACCGTTTTCTACTGGATGGCCGGTTCGTTGTCAAACCTGCGCGGCATCGGATACCATCGCCGCGCTTCGATGGCCACTGCCGCGCCGCCGAGAGGACCCGCCCGCCCGCCTCTTGCAGGCAGCTGCCATCCGTTGTCGTTCCGCACTCACCCGCCGTCCCGCTGACATGGGCTACCTGGCGCTGCTGGTCGTCTATTCCGCCGCGCAGATCGCGCTGGGCCTGTGGATCGGCCGCCGCGTGCGCACCGCGACGGACTTCTTCGTCGCCGGCCGCCGGCTCGGGCCCGGCCTGATCTTCTCGACCATGCTCGCCGCGAACATCGGCGGCGGTTCCACCGTGGGCGCCACCGGGCTTGGTTATCGTGACGGACTGGCCGCGGTCTGGTGGGTCGGTTCGGCGGCCGTCGGATCGGTTGCGCTGGCGATGTGGATCGGTCCCGCCATGCGCCGGGTTGCCGCCGAGCGCGATCTACGCACGGTCGGGGATTTCCTCGAGTATCGCTTCGGCATCGCGGTCCGGACCGCGATTGCCGGGCTGCTGTGGTTCGGCGCGGTTTTCATTCTGGCCGGCCAGCTCGTCGCCATCGCCACCATCCTCGAAGCGATCGTCCGCGTGCCGTTCGTGCTCGGGTGCGTGATCGGCGGCCTGCTGATCACGATCTACTTCACGGCTGGCGGCCTGCTCACGTCGGCGTGGGTCAACCTGGTCCAGCTCTCGGTCAAGTTGATCGGTTTTGCGCTGGCGCTGCCGTTGGCGCTCGCCGCGGTGGGCGGCTGGCCGGCGCTCCGGGCGATGCATCCCACAACGGACTACTGGAACCTGTGGCACGGCGGCCGATCCGGCCTGGTGTACCTGGCGATGCTGGGCCCCGCGTTCGTCGTCTCGCCAGGGTTGCTGCAGAAAATCTACGGGGCCCGCGACGATCGCGCGGTGCGGATCGGCGTCGGGCTCAATGCCTTGGGGCTGGCGCTGTATGCGCTGGTCCCGGTGGTCATGGGCATGATCGCGCGGCTGCAATTCCCCGATCTCGCCGCGCCGAAGGATGCGCTGCCGACGCTGCTGCTCCACGGCGTGCCGGCGATCGTCGGCGCGATCGGGCTGGCGGCGGTGTTCTCCGCCGAGCTGAGCGCCGCCGACGCGGTGCTGTTCATGCTGACGACATCGCTGTCGCAGGATTTCTACAAACGGTTCGTCAACCGGGGCGCGACGGACGGGCAGGTGCTGCGTGTCACGCGCCTCACGGCGGTCGTCGCCGGCGCACTCGGCGTGCTGGTCGCGATCCTGGCCAGCGACGTCATCGACGCCCTGTCCATCTTCTACACGTTGATGGCCGTCAGTCTGTTCGTACCGATTCTTGCCGGCCTCTTCACCCGACGGCCACGTCCGACCGCCGCGCTCGCCGCCATCGTCTGCGGCGTGATCGTCGTCGTCGCCGTCCAGTTTGGCGTCGGGCCTGCGGGGATCAAGGGCTTCACCCCGGCAATGCTCGGACTGGTCGGAGCGTTCGGTGCCTATGTTGTGGTGAGACGATAGGCGTCGCTTCCAGCTTCCAGCTTCCAGCTTCGAGGATGCCAACCATCCGAACGCGAGAACCTGAACCCTGCACCCTTGCACCCTGAACCTTGAACCTTCCGACCGCCGAACGCCGAGCCGACCCGAGCGCCCGAGTCGCCGAGTCCCGGGTCCCGAGTCCCCGAGTCCCGATATAATTCCTCCGCTATGCACAAGATCGCCATCATTCCCGGTGACGGGATCGGTCAGGAAGTGATCCCGGCGGCCCTCGAGGTGATCGAGCGCGCGGCACCGGGCGTGTTGGAGATGACGGAGTTTCCCTGGGGGTGCGACTTCTACGTCCGTAACGGCCGGATGATGGACGCGGACGGCTTCGAGCAGCTGCAGCAGTTCGAAGCCATCTTCCTCGGGGCGATCGGCGATCCGCGCGTGCCCGATCACGTGTCCGTCTGGGAGCTGATCCTGCCGCTGCGCCAGCGGTTCGACCAGTACGTGAACCTGCGGCCGATGCGGTTGCTGCCGGGCGTGACGACCCCGCTCGCCAACCGGACAACCAAAGACATCGACATGATCTGCGTCCGGGAAAACTCGGAAGGGGAATACGGCGGCCTCGGCGGCCGCATGCACGTCGGCACGCCGTTCGAGGTCGCGGAGCAGACGGGCATCTTCACGCGGCGTGGCATCGAGCGGGTCGCGCGCTATGCCTTCGAGGTCGCGTCGCAGCGGCCGCGCCGGAAGCTGGCGTCGGCGACGAAGTCCAACGCGCTGCAGCACTCGATGGTGCTCTGGGACAAAGTCGTCGAAGAGGTCGCCGTGAACTATCCGCAGGTCGAGTGGCGCAAGTACCACGTCGACGCGCTGGCGGCGCGGATGGTCACCGATCCCGGCAGCCTGGACGTAATCCTCGCCTCGAACCTGTTCGGCGACATCCTGACCGACCTCGGTGCCGCGGTCTCCGGCAGCCTGGGCGTCGCCCCGAGCGCGAACCTGAATCCCGATCGCCACTTCCCGTCGATGTTCGAGCCGATCCACGGCTCCGCCCCGGACATCATGGGCAAAGGCCTCGCGAACCCGATTGGCGCGATCTGGTCGGGAGCCCTGATGCTGTCGTACCTTGGCCACCCGGACGCCCACGACCGCATCGTGGGGGCGATCGAAAAAGTGCTCGGTCAGGGCGGCCCCAGAACGCGGGATCTCGGCGGGACGGCGAGCACGAAGGAGGTCGCCGAAGCGGTCGCTCAGGCGATCTGAGCTTCGCCCGGCTCCAGGCTTCAGGCTCCAGGCTTCAGGCTACAGGCCTGTGAGGCTCCAGGCCAGAAGCCTGACAAGCCCTATAGCCTGTAGTCTGTAGCCTGTCTCCGAGCGCACTCAGGCATTCTCGATTGCGGCGATCCCCCGATCGAGAATGTCAAACCCGTGCGCGAGCTCCTCTTCCGTGATCACCAACGGCGGATTCGTCATGATCGTGTTCCAGCGCACGAAGGTGTAGAGGCCTTCCTGACGCAGGAAGCGCCCAAGCGCGAGCATCGGTTCGGATGTGCCGTTGAAGGGAGCCAGCGGCTCCATCGACGTCCGGTCCTTGACCAGCTCGATCATCCCGAACAGACCCAACGACCGCGTGGCGCCGACGATCGGGTGGCGCGCTTCGAGATCGCGCATGTGTCGCGCCATCACGTCGCCCATGCGCTTGGCGCGCGCGATGAGATCGTCCTCCTCGTAGACGGCGATCGTCGCCAGCGCGGTCGCGCAGCCCAGTGGATGGCTGTTGTAGGTCAGCCCGCCGTAGAACACCTTGTCCGTGAAGTGATCGGCAATCGTCCGCCGCATGCCGACCGCGCCAAGCGGCACGTACGCGCTCGTCAGCCCTTTCGCCATCGTCAACAGATCCGGGACCACGCCCCAGTGGTTGACGGCGAACCATTCGCCGGTGCGGCCGAAGCCGGCCATGACCTCGTCGGCCACCATCAGGATGCCGTACTTCGTGCACAACGCCCGCACGCCCTGGAGGTAGCCGTCCGGCGGCACGAGGATGCCGTTGGTGCCGGTCACCGTTTCGACGAAGAACGCCGCGATGGTGTGCGGGCCTTCGAGCTGAATCACTTCCTCGAGGTTGGCCAGGGCGAGCCCCACGTCGTCCCAGCCGCGCTGGATGCCGTGATACGGGTCCGGCACGTGGACCACGCCAGGGATGCCGGGCTCGGCTGCCCACCGCCGCGGATCACCGGTCAGCGAGATCGCGCCGGCGGTGCCGCCGTGATATGAGCGGTAGCGCGCCAGGATCTTGTGGCGTCCGGTGTACATGCGGGCCAGCTTGATCGCGTTCTCGTTGGCCTCGGCGCCGCCATTGGTGAAGAAGAACACGTCGATGTCGCCAGGTGCGAGGGCGGCGAGCTTCGCGCCGAGCCGCGCCCGCGGCTCGGTGGCCATGAACGGGTTGGCGTAGGCCAGCGTCGCGGCCTGCGCCTGGATCGCCTTGATCACGCGCTCGTCGCCGTGACCGATGTTGACGCACATCAACTGGCTGTTGAAATCGAGGTAGCGTTTGCCCTCGGGCGTCCAGAACCAGCAGCCCTTCGCGCCCGCGACCGGAATCGGATCGACCTTGGACTGTGCCGACCACTCGAACAGCGTGTGCGCCTTGGTCAGGGCGACGATCTCGTCACCGGTCATGGCGGGTGGGGTGTCGAGGGAATGTGACGTCATCAGGGACTCCAAGCTGCGCGCGTTCACGACAGCGGCGCGTCCTGCTCATGAGCGCGCGGCGAACGGAAAGTGTAGCGTGGGGGAAGCCGTCGGGATCGGGGATCGGGGATCAGGGTCGGGCGAGCGAACCGCAGCAGCCCGAGCCACGCTGGAAGCTGAAAGCTGGGAGCTGACAGCTGGGAGAACGGCCGGGAGAGCGTGAGCCCCCCGGCCTTCAAGCCTAGAACGAGAAGCGGAAGCCGAGCTGGCCGACGCGCTGCTCGGGACGCTGGGCGTCACCCGAGAACGACGTGGGCTGGAGCAGTGTCGGGTCGGCGGCGCCGGTGGTCGGGTTGATCAGCCGGCGGTTGCTGGAGGTGCCGATGCCGGGGTTCAGCGCGTTGAACACGTTGAACAGGTCGGCGATCGCCTCGATGCGCATGCTGCCGCCCAGCCGGAAGGACTTCGACAGGCGGACGTTGACCTGCGACTGGGCGAGGTATCGGCCGCAGTTCACGGTCTTGCAGTCGCCGTCCTCCTTGATCTGCATCGTGTGCGTGTCCTTGTCGTAGCTCACGGCGCGGTACGCGACCGCCGGGATGTCGTTGATATCGCCATCCAGATTGAGGTCGCGGCCGTCGATCAGGTACACCGGCAGCGCCGAGCGGAAGAGGAAGAACGGCGCCACAGTGATGCCCCAGGGGGCCTGCCAGACGGCCGACGCGTTGAAGCGATGGCGGGCGTCGGTCGTCAGGTTCGGTCCGAACTGTCGCGGATCGTCGAACGGATTGTTCGGGTCCTGGATGTTGGCCGTGTTGAGCTCGTCGCTCGCGTTGCCGATGTTGCTCTTGCCGCTCGACAGCGTGTACGACGCGGTCAGGTCGAGCCCGTTGGTCATGCGCCGTTTCACCGAGGTAATCAGGGCGTTGTACTCGCTGTGCCCGCGGCTGACCGTCGGCCGGTTGCTGCTGGAGTTCGGGCTGAGCGTCGGCACCAGCCGGCCGATGCGGCGGAGCGTTGATCCGTCACCGATGAGCTGATTGAGACGCGGGCGGAAGTTCAGGTCGTCACCGATCGCGTTGACGTAGTCGATCGCCACCACGGTGTTGCCCATCAGTTCGTGCGACCAGCCGGCATTGGTCTGCTTCGTGTACGGCTGCTGGAGACGCGGGTCCACATACTGGCCGAAGAGCGGCTTCCCGCCCGGGGTGACCGTGTTCTGGCTCTGGATGTTCGACAGTGGCTGGCCCGCACGGTAGAAGCTGCCGTCGGGATTGCGGATGCCGGTCGCCACGTCGGCGTTGAAGATCTGGCCGAAGCCCTGGCCCATCGCATCCCCGGCCGCGAATAGCACGTTCGAGTTGGTATAGCCGAAGTCGTTGTAGACGCCCCAGCCGGCGCGGACCACGTCCTTGCCGTTGCCGTGGACGTCCCACGCCGCGCCAATGCGGGGCTGGTAGTTGTTCTTGTCGTTCTCCGGGGACAGGGCGAAGTTCTCGAGCCCGACGATCCCGTTCAGGAGACCCGCCTTGGCGGCATTGACGATGGCGACGTAGTTCGGGTTCTGCGACTGGTCGAACTGGTAGCCCGTGACGTAGTCCCAGCGCAGGCCGAGGTTCACCGTCAGCCGATCGCTCGGCCGCCAGTCGTCCTGGATGTAGGTGCCGAACTGCTTGGTCGGGACGTTGGCGGACGAATCGCCGTCGCTGAGCGTCACGGTCTGGATCGGACCGTTGACGTCATTGGTCAGGTGGGTGTTGACGATCGCACCTTTGGCGGTGTTGAAGGTGATGAAGAGGTGCGGCTCGTTGATGAAGTTGACGCCGGCCTTGAAGTCGTGGCCGAGGCCTCCTTTGCCGGTGACGTGCCAGGAAAAATCGTCGCGGAACTGGTACTTCTTCTGCTCCGTGCTCTGTGGCGTGTTGATGTTGGCTCCCGTCTGCACGCCGTTCGGGAAGGTTTCGTTCGGCGCCGAGGAGCGCGACGCGATGTGGTTGCTGAAATCGGCGTACTGGAAGATGAACTCGTTCAGCCGGTTGCCGGGCAGTGCCCAGTTGTGATTCACGTTGATCGAGTTGAACTTGTTGGTGCTGTCACCCCAGTTGTCGACGGTGTGATTGGGCGCGGCATCGTAGGGGTTCTTGTTGTTGTTGTAGCCGTAGCGGACGGAGAGGTACTGGCCGCCGCGGAGGGTTGCCGACGCCTTGCCCGTGAACAGATTCTCGCGGTAGGGCACGGCGTAGCTGCCGTCCTGCACTGGCAGGAGACCCTTGGTATTGACGGTCTGCGTGGTGTCCTGCTGGGTGCGCTCGTAGGCGGCGAAGTAGTGCGCCTTGTCTTTGAGGATGGGGCCGCCCAAGCTGCCGCCGAACTGGTTGCGGCGGTAGTCCTGCTTGTCGGTGTTGGCGATCTTCTCCGTCTCGGTCCGCGCGTTCATCGACTTGTCGCGGAAGCTCTCGAAGAAGCTGCCGCTCAGGTTGTTGGTGCCGCTTTTGGTGACGATGTTCATCACGCCGCCGTTGCTGCGCCCGTACTCTGCCTTGAAGCGCTGGGTGACGAAGTTGAACTCCTGAATCGCCTCGAGCGGATACGCCTGCAGCAGGCCGCCGACGGTATCGTCGTTGTTGTCGCCGCCGTCGATCTGATAGTTCACGTTGCGGCCCGCGCCGCCGTTGATCTGGGGCGCGTACTGCGTGCTCTTGGTCGGATCGGAGTGGAAGCCGAGCCCGACGCCCGGAATCGTCGCCGCGAGGTTCGCGAACTGACGTCCGTTGAGCGGCAGGCTCTCGATCCGCTTGATGTCGACTACGCCGCCGACCGACGAGGACGACGTTTCGATCAGCGGCGTCTCGCCGGTGACGGTGACCGTTTCGGAGACGTTCGCCACCTTCAACGTGAGATTGATGTCGAGGGTCTGGCCGACGTTGACCACGATGCCCTTGCTTTCGACCTTGCTGAAGCCCTGGAGCTCCGCGACGATGTCGTAGGTGCCGACCTGCAGCGCGTTCAGCCGGTAGACACCCTCCGTGTCGCTGACCTCGGCCCGGGAGAACCCGGTCTGCGGGTTTTTGGCGGTCACCGTGACGCCCGGAACCGCCGCGCCTTGATCGTCCACCACCCGCCCGGTGACGTTGCCCGTAGTCTGCTGCGCGATGAGTGGCGTGGCACTAAAGAGCCCGACCACCATCAACGCCGCAATTATTCTTCGCATGCCTCGAGGCCTCCGTATTCGATATCCAATGTCAGGGCGCGAACGCGCCGGCCACAGCCGAGCAACAACCGCACCAGCCGAATGGGGACGAATGGCGGATGCAGCCGGTCGAAATTACGGTTTTGGGGCCGTTTTTCGTGTGGGACGAATCGCGGTCCAAACGGCAATCCAAGATGTTGGAGGCCGCATCCACCGGGGATTGGATTGTGACCGGTGGTGGGACGGGCGCGGGCCGGTCAGGACCCCTGCCGCGCGGCGGCGAGAAGGCGCTCGACCTCGGGCCGCTGCGGCGCCCCGGAGGGCAGGCGGCGCAGGAGCTCGGAGGCTTCCCGGGCCGCTTCGACCGGCTGACCGGCCCTGAGGTGTGAGACCGCCAGGTTGAACCGTGCCTCGTTGAGGTCGGGATCCAGAGTCAAGGCGCGTTGGAGGACGGGGACGGCGTCGGCGGGCCGCCCGCTGTCCGACAGCAGGATGCCGCGATTGGCGACGACCACGGGGTTATCCGGTTCGGCCTGTTCGGCCTTGGCCAGCGTCTCGCTCGCCGCGGCGAACTGCCGCGCCGCCGCCTGGCAGGAGGCCAGGCCAAGAAGCGCATCGGCGCCGGGCAGCTGGCCGGCAATGGCGGCCTTGAAGTGCGCTTCAGCAGCCGGGCACTGCCGCGCCTCGAGCAGCACGTAACCGAGCCGCACGTGCGCCTGCGGGTTGCGTGGATCCTCCTTCAGAATCTGGCCAAGCGCCTGCTTCAACGCCTCGCCGGTCAGCTCGCCTGACGTGACCTGCGCCAGGCGCCGGGCGAGATCGCGCTTGTCCTTCGGGTCAGGGCGCATGGCGCCAGTGGCGGGCCGGCCGCCCGACGTGTAGCCGAGCGCTTGCAGTCGCGCCGCCGCTTCGGGATCGCGGGCGACGGTCGTTGCCAGCGACGAAACGGAGATGCGATCCACGCGCTCACCCAGCGCCGTCGCGCGCGTGCGATCCGATTGCGCGAGGTTGCGCGTCTCCTCCGGATCGGACGTGACCTGGAACAGTTCCGGCTTGGGGGCGGCGATGAACTTGTACCCGCTGGATCGAATCGCCCGCAGCGGACTCCACCCGAAGTCGAGCAGCGGGGCGAAGGTCTCGGCGTAGAGATCGCGATCCGGCGGCTCCCGTCCGCTCAACGCCGGCGTGAGATCGATGCCGTCGGCGTCGAGGCGGAGCGCACCGGCCTGGCGCGCCATTGTCGGGGCGAGATCGACCAGGCTCACCGCGGTTTTGATCACAGTGCCCGGGGACGCGCCCGGACCCGCGATCACCAGCGGCACGCGAAGCGTCGTGTCGTAGACGAAGAGGCTGTGACTGATTTCGCCGTGCTCGCCGAACGCCTCACCGTGATCGGCGGTCAGCACGATGACAGTGGAGGCCGCCGCGGGTCCCAACGCGTCGAGGACCCGTCCCGCCTGGCGGTCCGCCTCCGTGACCTCGTCGTCGTAGCGCGCCGCCACCGGCCGGCCGTCACCCGGGTTGCCGTACGGCGCGTGCGGCTCGAACAGGTGCACCCACAGGAAGAAGTGTTCGCCGCGATGCCGATTCAGCCAGGCGATCGCCTCGTCCACCGTGACCCGGCCGGGACGCTCGTTGGCGAGACGCCCATCCGAGCCGCGGGGCATGCGATCGCTGTAGACCTGGAAGCCGGGCCCGAGCCCGAACCGATGATCGAGTGGGAACGCCGAGACGAACGCGCCTGACACGACGTGCTGCTGGGAGAGGAGCTCGGCCAAGCGGGGGACCTTCGCGTCCACTTGCATCCCGTTGTGCCGCGCCCCGTGTCCTGGAGGGTAGCGGCCGGTCAGGATCGTGGCATGCGAGGTGAGCGTGATTGGTGCTGCGCTGTAGGCGCGTTCGAACCGCACCCCGCGCGCCGCCAGCGCATCGATCACCGGCGTCCGCGCCGCCGCGTAGCCGTAAGCGCCAACCCGATCCGCGCGCAGGGTGTCGATGGTGATGAGGAGCACGCTTCGCGCGACACCGCTCGAGACCGCCGCCCGCTCGGGAGCGCGCGCACAGCCCAGGACCAAGACCATCGCGAGGACCAGAACGCGCGCCACGACCCGAGTGTAGCGCGGCGCTTGGCCCCTCGCACTCGCGCTCGCTCGCGGGCTTTAGGCTTTGGGCCTTGGGCGTTGGGCGCGACTGGCTGCACAGGCTACAGGCTACAGGCCACCTGCCACTAGCCATGACCGGCCAGGAACCGTAGCACCTGCGAACCCGTAGAACACGCACCTGTCGAACCGTCGAACCCTTCGAACCCGTAGAACCGACAGCGAAGTGCCTATCTCCACCGCCTCGCCCAGACAACCGAAGTAGCGAGCCCGTGAGTGCGCTGCTCGACACCGTACCAGCGCGATGTTTGATATCCCGCGCGCAGCGTGAAATCGGCTCGCAGCCGATAGCCGAGTGTCACGTCACTGGAATCCGCAGTTTGTCGCGGCTGGTCGAGCAGGGTCGCGAAGACTGGCGCGGACACCCGGTTGATTCGGCCGGCGAGGAACCACCGGCCGGTGAGCGTCTGCATCGCGTCGATGCTGAACCCGCGCGCCACCGCGTGGGTCGTCGTGGTCTCGAACTGGTCGTGTATCCACTCGCCCGAGAGACGCGTGTAGCCGAATTCGTACTCTCCCTCGAACGTGGTGACGGCGACGTCGCGGCCCGGCTGACCCGCCGCCGGCTCGCGGTACTGCCCGCGGGCCAGGCTCGCGCCGACGCGCAGCCCGGCGAACGGCGTGTAGCCGCCGCCGGCAATGAACTGCGCCGAGGACGGCGGCCCATCCTTCGACAGCACGTTTCGGCGACGCGTCGGACTCTGATCGGTGATACCGATGCGCGCGTCCCAGTGCGTGCCCGAACTGCTGGCGACGACACCCAGCGGATAGCCGCCGGACATGAGCTGCACCCCGTCGTAGCGGGTATCGAAGCGTGGCAGGGGCGCGAAGTAGAAGAACGGCGCGCTGATCGTCGGATTCTTCGACGGCAGCAGCTCGAGCGTGTTGAGCCCGAGTGGCGACGAGAGGATGCCCGCCTCGACCCGCACCGGGACGCGCGTCGGCGTCACGTAGCGCAACTGCAGCTGGTACATCTCCGCCGTCCAATCGCCCCCGCTCAGCCGATGGGCGTAGGGGCGAACGACGATGTCGAGACCGTCGTGGAGACGGCCGGTGAGCGTCGCGTCGAAGAGGAAGAACGGGTCGGCCGGCGTGTGCGTGTCCGTGCTTCCCGACACCACTGCCTCCATGGTCCAGGCCTCGGAGAGCGACGTCTGCGCAGCGGCGGTTCGCGGGAGGCTCGCGAGCGCCGCGATCGTGAACAGCGTCCGCATGTCTCGTTTCGTCATGGGCAGGAACCAGTCGCGTACGAAGACGCGAGACGCAGGACCGGCGTCGTGCTCTGCGTCGGCGCCAGGTCGATCGAGGGCAGTGCGCTGGCCAGCGCGTGCACGACCTCGGCATCGAACTCCGCTCCGGCGCAGCGCCACAGCTCGCGCAGCGCCTCGGCAGAGGATCGCGCCGGGCGATAGGCGCGGGCGCTGGTCATGGCATCGAAGGCGTCCGTGACGTGGACGATGCGCGCCAGCAAGGGAATCTCGTCGCCGCGCAGGCGGTGCGGGTAGCCGCTCCCGTCCGGGCGCTCGTGATGCAGCTCGACGATCGGGATGTGCGGGGCGAGGAACGGCACGGTGCGCAGAATCCTGGCGCCGAGACCCGGGTGCAGCTTGATCGCTTCGAACTCCTCCGCGGTGAGCCCGTTCGGCTTCCGCAGGACGTCATCGGGCACGCCGACCTTGCCGATGTCGTGCAGCAGCGCGCCGAGCCGCAGGACCTCGATCTGATCCTCCTCGAGCGCCATGTGCTGGCCGACGGCGACCGAGAGCGCGCTGACGCGCTCGGAGTGGCCGGCGGTGTAGCGGTCGCGCGCATCGAGCGTCATGGCCAGCGCGCGGATGGTGCCGACGTAGGCACTCTGCGTTTCCTCTTCTGCGGCACGCAGCGCAGCCATCATGTCGTTGAAGGCGCCGGTAAGGCTGTCGATCTCGCGGCTCGACCCGCACTTCGCCAGCGGCGGGTCGAAGGCGCGGACCTGGCTCATGTCGGCCAGCGATCGGGCGAGCGTGTTGATCGGGCGGGCGAGTGTACGGGCCAGCCAGACGCTCGCGAAGCCGGCCAGGGCGAACGTCGCAAGCGCGATGAGAAGGATCGTCCGGCCCGCCTGGCGCAGCGCCGGCGCGGCGGCTTCGTCGATCGAGTCGAGGACGTAGACGCCGGCGTCCGCCTCGCGCAGCAGTTCGCGGATCGCATACTCGGTGCCGCCGATCCGCGCGACTCGGGCCAAGGGCAGGCTCCGCAACGTGGCGGCGTCCAGCTTCGCCGCCACCGAGTCCGGCAGCGTCGTGGTCAGCACCTGCGAGGAGGTCGCGATCAGGGTGGCGGCACCGGAGAGCGTCGAGAGCTCGCGCGCGTACTGGCCGTCCAGCGCGGTGGCCAGCTGGAGGCGACCGAGGACATCGTCCTGCAGCACGACGTCCGCGCCGGCCAGCCGGAAGCCCCCGGCCGGCAGCAGCAGCAGGCGAGGCGCGGTGGCGTCCCCATCGGCGCCGGGCAGGGTGGCGGGCCAGCCTGCCGCCAGTCGGCCGGACACGGCCACCGTGCGCCCCGAGGCATCGGTCACGCGCCAGGACGTCCGGCTTGATGCGCGCGGCGATCTTGTCGAGCTCGCGGGCGACGGTGGCGACCATCTCGCGCGAGCTGGCCGGCTTGGCCATCGCCGATTCGGACTGGTAGATGTCGAGGGCCGCCTTGAGCGTCGAGTTCTCGGCGAGGAGCGCGACCTGCGTGGTCAGGTCGTCGCCGCGCTTGTCCTCCAGCGCCGAGAGCATCCGGTGGCCGGCTTCGAGCTTGGCGAGGACTTCCGCGCGGACGCGATCGCGGACATCGAGGATCAGCGCGACGAAGAGTCCCGACAGGAGGACGGCGACCGTCGCGAGGATCGCGATCGAGGTGCGGACGACGAGACGGGGCGGCGCCGCCTGGCTCACGACTGATCCAGCGGCAGGTTGAACTCGACGTGCGTCGTCTGACCCGGCTTCACCAGCACGGAAGCGACCGTCTCGCCGAGCCGTTCCTGCCAGGCGCTGATCCGGAAGGTCCCGGCGGGGACGTCGTCCAGCGCGAACGCGCCGTCGGCGCGCGGCCTCGTGAAGTACGCGTTGTCGAGCACCAGGATGCTGGCGCTCATCTGCGAGTGGACGTGACAGTAGATCTTGACGAGGCCGGGGTGGGTGAACACTCGCGTGCGGCTGTCACCCTGCTTGTATCGCCCGAGATCGAAGACGGCGCCGCTCGAGAGCGAGAAGACGTTGTGGAAGAACGGATCGGCGTTCGGGAAATCGATGCTCGACCCGCGGGTAATCGCCACGACTCGCGGCTCGAACGCCTCGTCGCGTTGGACCATCGACGTGTGGGTTACCGGCAGCGGACCAGCGGCCGGCAGATCTCTGATGAAGACCACCACGTCGGAGGTGGTGCCCGGGCGGGGCACCGGGCGAGTCACGGTGCGCGGCGCGTACACACCCGAGGGCAACGCGGCTCGTTGCGGGATGCCCAGGCGGATGACCCCTTCGATCCGGCCCAGGCTCGGCCCCGCGCCCGACGTCGTCTGGCCGAGAGCCGCCAGGGCCACGGCGATCGACAGTGCGGCGAGCGGGCGTTGCGGGGTGATGGTCACGGTCCTCGTGCTCCCGGTGTAACAGGCGGACAAAAACGCGTGTCCCTCCGCCGATCCGCTAATCGGCAGATCGGTGTGCGGCCTCAACCCGGCGCGTGCGCCCCGGCAAAAATCGGGTATCTTACGGTTCGGTCACGTCAGGGGAGCTGATGCGCGTATTCGGATCAGTCATTGCCGCGGTCGCGGCCGGTGTGTGCGGTCTGGTGGCAGTGGGCGGCGCCGCACCGGACGCGTCTCAAGTGCCGGCGCCGGCTAACGCCAAGGCGTCGGTCGAACGGCACCTGCGCAACGTCCGCCAGCTGACGGAGGGCGGGGAGAACGCCGAGGCGTACTTCTCCCCGGACGGGTCGCGCCTCATTTATCAGTCCACGCGGCCCGACTACCCGTGCGATCAGAACTACACGATGAGGATCGACGGGACCGACAAGCATCGGGTCAGCACCGGTACGGGCCGGACCACGTGCGGGTACTACTATCCGGGCGGCACCGCGATCCTGTTTGCGTCGACCCATGAAGCCGGTCCCGCCTGCCCGCCCAAGCCGAGTTATGACAAGGGTTACGTCTGGCCGATTTACCCCGGCTACGACATCTATCGGGCCGAACCCGACGGCTCCAGGCTGACGCCGCTGACCCGTACCCCCGGATATGACGCCGAGGCAACAATCGCCCCGGACGGGCTGATCGTGTTCACGAGCGTGCGCGACGGCGACATGGAGATCTATTCCATGAACGCCGACGGCTCGGACGTGAAGCGGCTGACCAACCGGCCGGGGCCTGACGGCGGGCCCTTCTTCTCGTGGGACGGGAAGCTGATTGCGTTCCGCGGCCGCCCCTTGCCGCCGGGCGCGGAGCTGGACGACTATCGGGCGCTGCTGAAGAACGGTCTGTGGCGGCCGACGCAGCTCGAGCTGTACGTGATGGACCGCGACGGCAGCAACGTCCGCCAGGTGACCCGGCTCGGAGCCGCGAGCTTCGCGCCCTCGTGGCATCACGACGGCAAGCGGTTGATCTTCGCCTCCAACTACAAGGATCCGAAGGGTCGGAACTTCGATGTGTTCTCGATCAACCTCGATGGCTCGGGGATCGAGCAGATCACCTTCAACGATACCTTCGATGGCTTCCCGATGTTCTCGCCCGACGGCAAGCACCTGGTGTTCGCCTCCAACCGCGGCGCCAAGACCGAGGGTGAGACGAACGTGTTCATTGCCGATTGGGTGGAATGAGCGCAGCGGGCGGGTGGCCCGGCCGTGCGGCCGTCGCGTCCGATGCGGCGGCGATTACGCGGATTTACAACCAGGGGATCGAGGAGGGAACCGCGACGTTCGAGACGCGACCTCGCACTGAGGCGGATGTCCGCGCCTGGCTCGGGCTGCGATTCCCGGTGGTGGTCGTCGAGGCGGACGGTGAAGTGGTCGCGTTCGCCAGCACCTCGGAGTACCGGCCGCGCGAGTGCTATGCCGGCATCGCCGAGTTCTCCGTGTACGTCGACCGGGCACGGCGTGGACGCGGGATCGGCCGGGTGGCGATGAACACCCTGATCGAGGCGGCCCGAGCCGCCGGGTTCTGGAAACTGGTGTCGCGGGTGTTCGTCGAGAACCTCCAGAGTCGGTCGCTCCTCCGCGACGTCGGCTTCCGCGAAGTCGGCATCTACGAGCGCCACGCCCGCATCCGTGGCCTCTGGAAAGATGTCGTCATCGTCGAGCGACTGCTGGATGAGCGGTAAGGATTGGTGCTCTGGTTCGATGCCGAATGTGTCGGACTGCTGTGGGGCGGGGAGCGTCCAAGTGCGCCGAGACCGAACGGCCCGTAGCCTGTAGCCTGCCTGCCACCCATGGACCTTCCGCCCGCCGACCTGCTGCCGCTCGACATGTTCCGCTCGCTGGTCGAGGAGTCGCTGACCGGGGTCTATCTGATTCAGGGCGAGCGCATGACGTACTGCAACCCGCGACTGGCGGAGATCTTCGGCTACAGCCGCGAAGAGATTCTCGCGCTGCCGTCGGTGCTGGAGTTGATCGACCCGATGGACCGGGATCTCGTCGGCGAGAAGCTGCGGCTGCGCCAGAGCGGCGCGCTCGAGAGCGTCGAGTACACGGTCGGCGGCGTGCGCAAGGACGGCCGCGGCATCTACGTCGACGCCCGCGGGGTCCGGACGACGTGCGACGGGGCACCCGCGGTGATGGGCAGCATGGTCGACGTCACCGAGCGCAAGCACCTCGAAGAGGCGCTGCGCAGCCTGTCTCTGACCGACGAGTTGACGGGCCTGTACAACCGGCGCGGCTTCTCGACGCTGGCCGAACGTCACCTGTCCCTGGCGCGGCGCAAGGGGCAGGACCTCCTCCTGGTCCTGGGCGACATCGACGGCCTGAAGCTGGTCAACGACACCTTCGGTCACGCCGCGGGGGATCAGGTGGTGATCGATGCGGCCACCGTCCTGAAGGGCACCTACCGGCGCGTCGATATCCTGGCGCGCATCGGCGGCGACGAGTTCACGGCCTTTCCGATCGAGGCCGGCCCGGACAGCGCCGAGATCCTGACGAGCCGGCTCCAGGACAACATCGCCAAGCACAACGAGCGCTACACGCGTCCGTTCCGGCTGTCGATGAGCGTCGGGGTCGGTCGGATCAAAGCGGCCGACTGCCCGACGGTCCAGCGGCTGCTGGCCGAGGCCGATCGGGAGCTGTATCGCCGCAAGCGCGATCGGAAGGCCGCGGGCGGCACCCCGTCTGTGGGATAATTGCCCCCTGTCGGGGCGTAGCTCAGTCTGGTGGAGCGCTCGCTTTGGGAGCGAGAAGTCGCTGGTTCGAATCCAGTCGCCCCGACCACCTTCCTCCAGAAGCCGTTCAACGACCGGTCCTCAAGGCTGGCGTCATCCAACCCACGGCCCCATGACGCGCGGCGCAGTCCACTGCTATCATCGGCCGGGCTCGCACCTGTGACGTCTCGAGCGACAGCCGCGTGGACGGCGCAGTCGTCGCACTCCCGGCTGCAGTTCCCGCATCGATCACCAGAGCGGCCGCTCCGCTTCAGGAAGGAACGTTCATGACACGTATCGCGATATACACGGCCGGCGTGACGCTGGCGCTGTCAGCCGTCGCCATCGCCGGCGGTCCCAAGTTTGCCAGCACGTGGAAGTCACCGGAGGCCTCGAACGTCAGCTTCGCGGGGAAGAAGGTCGCAGCGCTGATCATCAGCGACGACCAGGGCTTGCGCGTGTCTGGCGAGGAAGCGCTGGTGCGCGAGCTGGCGGGGATCGGGCTCACACAGGGCGTGGCGAGCTACAAGTTGATTCCGCGCGAGGAGCTCCACGACGCGGACAAGGCACGAGGATGGTACGAGCGCGCCGGTGTCGACGGCGTCGTGACCATGCGGCTGGTCAAGGCCGAGGCTCGCAAGACGTGGGAACCGTCGATGTGGAGCTCGGGCTACTACAGCACGTTCTCCGGCTACTACGGCTACGGCTGGGGGTCAGCGTACGTCTACGACCCGGGTCATACGCGCATCGACGAGGTCGCCGTGGTGGAGACGCTCGTGTTCAGCGTGCCCCAGAACAAGCTGTTGTGGGCCGGCGTCACCGAGTCGACCAATCCGAAGGACGCCAACACGGTGATCAAGGACATCGTCAAGGAAACGGTCAAGGAAATGAAGAAGCAGGGGTTGATGCGAACGGCCGCGCAGTGACCGTGCGCGTCGCCGACTCGGGTCAGGACCATACCCAGGGGTCGATCACTGATTCATTCTCCGGAACATCTCGTCCAGCTGCTCGCGGGAGGCTCGTTGCGCCTGCTCGGCGAAGCCGTAGCCAATCTCGAGATCCCCGGCGGCCAGGCGTGGGAACACCGCGTCCGCGAACTCGTTCAGGTTGACGCCGAACGTGTGGAGACCGGGTCCACCCAGATCGGTGTCGACCGCCGGTGGCGCGAGCTCGATGACCGCGATCGGCGTCGCGGCGAGCTGATGGCGAAGCGAGAGCGTGAACGAATGCATCGCCGCCTTGGTCGCGCTGTAGATCGGCGCCCGGGCGAGAGGCGCGAACGCCAGGCCGGACGTGACGTTGACGATTGCAGGATCGGTCTGCCGGGCGAGATGCGGCGCGAGCAGCGACGCGAGATGGACAGGTGCGGCGAAGTTGATCGCGATCTCCTCAGCGGTGGCGGCCCAGTCGCCTTCACCCTCGGCCAGTCGTGGATAGCGCTGGACGCCCGCGTTGTTGACGAGCACGTTGAGAGCGGGCACGCCGCGGACGGCCCACTCGGCCAGCGCGCGCCGCTCTTCGGGACGTGACAGATCGCAGACGCGGGTGATGAGCCCGGGCAGTTCCGCGGCGGTCTGGGCCAGGCGGTCTTCACGGCGGCCGCAGATGGCGACAGTCGCGCCCGCCGCGTGGAATCGGCGCGCGAGCGCCAGGCCGATGCCCGACGCTCCGCCGGTGACGAGGACGCTGCTGGCTGCGATATTCATGCGACTAGTGTCTCCGCTTCGACCTGAATGCGCCACCTCATCGCGCTCAGGCCGGTGACTTGACGGCCGTCCTTGCCAGTATGGGATCCAGATACGGCCAGACCGTGTCCGCGATCCGGCGCGCGCCAGCGGCATTTGGGTGAAATCCGTCGGGGCCGTTCATCTGCGGATCGAGCGCGACTCCCTCGAGCAGGAAAGGCACGAGCGGGATGCCGTAACGCGCGGCGAGCTGCGGGAAGAGCTGGCGGCTCAGGAGGGCTGTTCCGGCTGATGGACGCACCATCATTTTACCAAGCGGTGGCGTCGTTTGCCGGCAGGACCGGGTTCAATATGACGCGCCGCAAGGCCCACTTGATAGAGACCGAGGCGGTCTTACCGGGCGTTCTGAAGGCGGCGGCTCGGCCGTGGCTTGCCGACCGACGGATGGCCGTGTCTTGCAGCGTGCTGGCGAGGCGTTCGCGTCAGATCGTGAAACGCGGCGACGACCTCGTCCACGATGGGGCCGATCTCGCCCGAGCGTTCGTACCAGCTCTGGAACACGCGGTTCAGCAGGACGAACGTCAGCCCGGCCAAGAGGGTCGGGGCGTGGCCGCCGCCGCCGGCGCCGGCCGCGGCGAACGCCTCCGCCACACGTTCGGTGATGACCGAGTACTCCGACAACTGCGCGCCCCGGGCGCCCGGATTTTCGAGGACGATCTGCATCGCCAGCCGGGCTCGCGGCTGAAGGACGACGAACGCCGCGAGACGCCGCACCGCCCCTTCGACGATCTGCAGCGGCGCCGCGCCCGCCGACTCCTTCACCGCATCGACCAGCAGATCGCCGTAGGTGTCCGTCGCCTGCACCATCACATCGTCTTTCGAGGCAAAGTAGCGGAAGAACGTCCGCCGCGACACGCCGGCGGCGGTCGCGATGTCATCGATAGTGGTGCGATCGTATCCGTGCTGCGCGAACAGGTCGACCGCCGTGTTCCAGATCTCGGACCGCACGAACTGCTGCTTCTTCAGCCGGAGTGAGCTATCGTCTGGGCGGCCAGGCATGGCGCCAGCATACGCGACATGCCATCCTTGTCACAACGGGTTGACAATGACACTGAGTGCCATTTACACTCCGTGACTCGCCTCGGCGCCGGCCCGGATTCGGACGCGGCGTCCGGACTCGATGAACTCGGAGTGGAAAGGCAGGTTCGCAGTGCGTCGATCGATGTTCCTCGCAGCGGTGCTCGGAATCCTGGTATGCGCGCCGTCAGCC
Organism: uncultured Acidobacteriota bacterium; assembly: GCA_963816725.1. Taxonomy (GTDB): domain Bacteria; phylum Acidobacteriota; class Vicinamibacteria; order Vicinamibacterales; family 2-12-FULL-66-21; genus CAVSUB01. The sequence goes on from CAWFMC010000013.1 coordinate 188,008, forward strand.
GGCCGCGTGATGGCCGCGACCGCCAGCACCCAGGCCGCGCCGGTGACACCCGCGGATGCGGCGCCGTTCGTCGGCGACTGGGCCCTGACGATGGACGGCCAGAACGGGCCGGCGGCGTTTGCGGTCAAGGTCAAGGTGGATGCAGACAAGGTGTCCGGCGAGATCAGCTCCGATCAGATGGCCCTCACGCCGATTCGTGACATCCGCAAGAACGACAAGTCGCTGGTCCTGGCCTTTGCGTTCGACTACAACGGCATGCCGGTCGACGCCGTGGTCACGTTGACGCCCGGGGCTGACGAAAAGGCTGCCGCGACCATCGATTTCGCCAGCGGCGCGTATGTGATGAACGGGACTGCCGTCAAGAAGGCGGCGAAGTAGCCGACAGGAGGCATTCGCGTGGCGACCCTGCTCCAGGACCTTCGCTTCGCGCTCCGCAGCCTGCGGAGGGCACCAGCGTTTCCTCTGGCGGCGATTGCCACGCTTGCTCTCGGCATCGGCGCGACGACGGCTATCTTCAGCACGCTGAACGCGGTGCTGTTGAAGCCGTTGCCGTACCCTGACGCGCAGGATCTCTACAACATCCGGACGACGCTGGTCGATGGCCGGGTGACCACCGGCTTGCTGTCGAACGGCGAGCTGTCCCGGCTGAACGCGCCCGGGCTGGCCATCGTCCGGGCCGCGGGCCTGCAGCCGAACGACTTGACCCTCCTGCGGCAGGACGGCACGCCGCAGCACGTCCGCGTCTATGGCGTCAGCGAGGGCTTCTTCGAGCTCTTCGGCCTGCCGATGACGCTCGGCGGCTTCACGCACGATCACTTCGTGCCGCCGGCGCCGCTCCCGCCAGGCGCGCCGCCCGGGCCGGGCGTGCCGCCGCTGGTCGTCATCTCGCACCGCGTGTGGCGGGACCTCTATTCGAGCGATCCGTCGATCGTCGGCAAGCCGATCCGGTTCGCCGAGGTGGCGACGACGATCGCCGGAGTCGCGCCGAAGGACTTCGACACGCCGCACGGCGGCGACTTCTGGTTCGCGCAGCGTCTCGCCCCGGACGACATCAACCACTTCTTCGACGGCTTCATGCGGCTCCAGCCCGGCGCGACGATCGAGCGCGCGAACGCGGAGATGGCTTCGGTGATGTCGGGGCTGGCGCGCGACTTCCCGGCCTCCGACGCGAACCGGGCCTACGTCACCAAGCCGCTCGTCGCCTCGGTCGTGGGGGACCTCGGCCCGATCCTGCTGATCGTGATGTCCGCGACCGGACTGCTGCTTCTGCTGGCGTGCGTCAACGTGACGAACCTGCTGCTGGCCCGCGGCGCGGCGCGGGCCCGGGAAATGGCCGTGCGCGTCTCGCTCGGCGCCAGCCGCACCCGGATCGTCCGCCAGCTGCTCACCGAGTCGGCACTGCTGTCGGGCGCCGGCGCGGTGATCGGTGTCGGCCTCGCCTATGCCGGCGTCCGCGCGCTCCTGGCCCTCGGCGCATCGAAGCTGCCGCGCCTCGACGCGGTGACGTTCGACGGCCGCGTGCTGATCTTTGCGCTGGCGGCCCTGGTGATCAGCGGCCTGCTCGTCGGCTTCGCGCCGGCGCTGCGGCTGGCGAGCACCGATGTGCGCACGCTGATGGGGGAGAGCAGCCGATCGGCGAGCGGCGGACGGGTCACGGGTCGGTGGCTGAGCGCGATGACGGTGATGGAGATCGCGCTCGCGATCGTCCTGGTCGCCGGAGCGGGATGGCTGGTTCGCGGCTTCGCCGGGCTGCGCACGACGGATCTCGGCTTCGTGGCGGAGAGACGGCTCATCTTCGATGTCTCGTTTCTGGGCGCGCGCTACCCGAACGGCGATACGGTCCGCGCGTCGTCGCAGCAACTGGTGGACCGCCTGGCCGCATTGCCCGGCGTGACAGCGGTCGGCGCGACGTCGAATTTCCCGTTGAAGAACGCGCCGGAAGGGTCGTTGATTGCGGCCTTCCACGGCGAGCCGCTCGATCCCGCTCGCCCGATCGGGACCCGGCAGCGCTTCGTCAGCACCGGCTACTTCACGGCCACCGGCACACGCATCTTGAAGGGACGCAACTTCGGCCCCGACGATCGCCCGAACACCACGCCCGTCGCGATCATCAACCAGGCGTTCGTGAAGCGGTATCTCGCCGGCCGCGAACCGATCGGCCTGCGCTTCGCCGCCGGCTATCCGGCTCCTGACCCGCGCAACGAGGTGCTGGTCGTCGGGGTCGTAGAGGACGTCCGGCAGAAGTCGGTGAGCGACGAAGCGGAGCCGGCCTTCTACGCGCCGTTGAGTCAGGTGCCGTTCCGCCGCCAGACGGTCGTGATCGCGACGTCCGCGAGCGACTCGTCGACGCTGACGGCGGCGCTCCGCGACGAGGTGCAGCGCTTCGATCCACAGATCGCGGTCGAGATCGAGCCGGTCCCCGCGCTGGTCGCCGCCACGATCCAGCGCCAGCAGCTGGGGATGACACTGATGCTGATCTTCGGCACGGTGGCCGTGCTCCTGGCTGCCGTCGGCATCTACGGCGTCGTCGCCTACGCGGTTTCGCAGCGGCGCAACGAGATGGCGACACGGCTGGCGCTCGGCGCGACGCCTGCCAGCGTGTTCTGGCTGGTGATGAAGCAGGGCAGCATGCTCGCGCTGGCCGGCACGGTGCTCGGGCTGACGATCGCCGCCGCCTCGGGCCGCATCGTGTCCAGCCGCGTGTACGCGATCCGCGCGGCGGATCCGGCCGTGCTCGGCGGAGCGGTGGTCCTCGTTCTGTGCATCACCGCCCTGGCGACGATGATCCCGGCCTGGCGGGCGTCTCGCCTGAAACCCTCGGGCGTGCTGCACGCCGAGTAACGCGAGGCGTCAGCGCTCCGGCGATCGCCTGCCGCGGCGCTACTTCTTCGCAGCCTTCTGACGCGCGTCGTCGAGCATCGAGTGGGGATCCGCCTGCTCCATGATCGCGATGTACTTCTTGAACGACTCGGAGGCCGCGGAGCTGCGCAGGCCGGCCTGCGCCACGCCCATCTCGTAGTAGACCGCCGGCAATCGGCGGTACGTCGGGACGTCGTCGAGGAAGACGGCGGTGGCTTCGCCGCGGCGTTTCAGCGCGGCCTCGAAAGCCGAATACGCCTCCGGGTAGGCGTTGAGCCCCAGGTAGGCGCGGCCGAGGGTGACCTGGCCAAGCCAGGTGTCGGCGTACTTCTGTGCCTCCCGCGCGAGTTCGACCGCCTTGCGCGCGTCCTTCCGGGCCAGCGCTTCCTCGGCCTGAACCAGCCGTCCGTAGGCCTGGGGGTCTGCCTCGAGCTTGTTGTTGAGTGCAACCGCGAGCGTCTCGGCCTGCTTCGGCTGCCCGGCTGCGGCCAGGACCAGCCCGGCGCCGGTGCGGATGGTGTCCGACGCGGAGCCGCTCGCGGCTTGCTGCGCCGCGCGCGCCGCCGCGGCGGTATTCCCCAGGGCGAGATGCGCCTCCGCGAGCGCCAGGCGCTTGGCCGCCGCGCCGGCGGCGTTCTTGCGCTCGACATCGGCGGCAATGCCGGTTTGCAGGAGACCGATGGCCTCGGCGTAGCGGCCGTGGTACTCGGCCAGGTCGCCGCGTCCGGCGGCGGCGAACGACGCGCCGGCCGGACCGACGGCCGCCAGCTGGTCGTAGCTGGCGGCTGCTTCGGAGCTGCGGTCGAGCGCCAGCAGCGACAGGGCGCGCGCGACGAAGGCCTTCAGGTGCGACGGGTTGAGCTGGTGGACCGCGTCCGCTTCCTTGATGGCGTCCTCGAACCTGCCCGCGTACATCGCGTAAAGCGCGACGTTCGCGTGGGCCAGGACGTTGCGGGGGAAGATCGCGGCGGCGCGGCGGCCCTGCTGGAGCGCCTGAGTCATGTCGCGCTGGTAGAACGAGGCCAGCGCGAGGTTCGAGAGGCCGCTGCTATCGGCCGGAAAGGCCTTGACCAGCGCGGTGTACTCCTGGACGGCGAGATCCGTCTTGCGCGTGAACAGGTAGTAGCTCCCGCGCGTACGGAACTTCTCGCGGTCGGTCATCCGATCGAGCCGGGCCAGCGCCGCCTGATAGTTCGCCTCGGCGTCGGCCGTCCGCCCCAGGTTCGCGTACTGCACGGCGAGGCCGGAATAGGCTCTCCCCATCTCGGGATCGAGATCCAGCGCCTTCTTGAACTCGGCAATGGCGCCGTCGGCGTTGCCGGCCCATTGCGCTTCCTGCGCGCTGGCGTAGGCGCGCGCCGCCTCCAGGGTGGCAGCGGTGAACGTCTCGCTGGTGCCCGGGTTCTCCGCCGGGGGCGAGGTGTCACCCAGCGCCTCACGAACCTCGCCGGCCAGCACGCCGACGGCCTTGAGCACGCCATCCTTGCTCTCGGCTTCGACGGTCAGAGCGCTGACCTGCTCGGCCTTCAGGTCGCCGCGCAGGGCGCGGGTGGAGAGGCGGTAGCCGCCATTCTCGGCGGCGATTTCGCTGACCAAGACGATCCCGACGCCTTCACTCAACGCCACGACGCGCGCCGTCTCCTCGTCCAGCGGACGGCCCGGGCGGACGGAGGCGGCCACGCGCAGCGCGTCCCGGCGCGGGTAGGCGGTGATGAACGACGCGCCCTCGATGCCCAGGCCGAGCGCCTGCTCGAGAACGCCGTTGAACACCGGGTCACCAGTGCGGTTCTGGAAGTCGGCGATGAGAACCGACACCGGCGGCTTGGCGGCGACCGGCGGCGGGGAGATCCAGCGCCACACGCCGGTTACCAGGAGCGCGGTGACCAGCATCGCGGCCGTCACTGCCGGCCAGCGGGCCCGAGGCTTCTCGATCGGCCGCAGCGTCCCGTCGTCGTCCAGGGCCTCAAACGCGGCGCCAAGCGCGGCGGAGTCCGCGAAGCGCGCCTCCGGATCCGGTTGCACGGCCCTGGTGACGAGGGCGTCGAATGCCTCAGGGACTTCCGGCCGAAGGTGCCGCGCCGGTGTCGGCGGGGCCACGAAGCGGGCCCGCATCTCGTCCAGCGGAGAGGCATGCGCCTTCAGCCGCTGGCGGCCGACGAGCATGTCGTACACGATGAGCCCGAACGCGTAGATGTCGGCGCGCGCATCCACCGGCTTCCCGGTCGCCTGCTCCGGAGCCATGTAGGCGATGGTGCCGGTCATCGCTCCGCCGCCGGCCGCGCCGGCCGCCGACGAGTGCGCGATCCCGAAGTCCATGATCAGCGCCTGACCGTCGCGGTTGACGATCACGTTCTCCGGCTTGAGGTCGCGATGGATGACGCCGGCGTCGTGCGCCGCCGCCATCCCGGCGGCGATCTGCCGCGCGAGCGACAGTGCCTGCGGCACGGGTACGGCGCCGAGCCGCTTGATGAGCGCAGCGAGGGTTTCCCCCTCGATGTAGCTCATCGTGATGTATTTGAGCCCGCCCACTTCGCCGAGGTCATGAATGCGCACGACGTTCTTGTGGGTGACCTGCCGGGCGAGCAGCAGCTCGCTCTTGAAGCGGCTCACCTGATCGCGACGTGTGTACTCGTCCGCCTGGCCGGGCAGGATGGTCTTGATCGCGACGGCGACGCCGAGCTCGTCGTCGTAGGCCTGGTAGACCGCGCCCATGCCGCCGCGCCCGAGCAGGCGGATGACGGTGTAGCGGGAGCCGAGGCGCGTCCCCGGGAGCAGCTCCGCCCCGGGGCCGAGGAGCACGTCGGGTCCGGCGATCGTCTGTTCTGGATCGACGGCGATGACGGTCTGATTGGGGCCGCCCGGTGTGGCGAGCACGGTCCGATCCGCGTCGCCCGTGCTGACCTGCGTGCTGGTCTGGTTGGTGTCGAACGAGGTCGTTGTGGCCGTGTCGGGCACGGGCGTGCGGTCGGCGGTAAAAGGCGCGAGGGTCGGCTCGGGGCTGGCGCCCGCGCCTGTTATGCCGTCCGGGTCTATGTCCATGCCGGGTGGCGGTATTGTGTCACGTCAGGGTGGGAGCCGCTGACAGGCGCGTCGCGAATGGCCAATCGGACCGGTGAGGTGCCGATCAGCCATTCCCGTCGTGTGCTACGGCACGATGAAGAACTTCGCGCCGCTGTTCCCGCTGGTGCTGCCACCCACCGTGGTCGTGATTTCGAGGTGCCAGTTGCCGCTCGTAAATCCCGCGGCCGTCGGCGCAGTGCCGACGGTGCAGATCGAGTCCGGGCCTCCGGTCGTGGACGCCGGGGTCGTCGGCAAGGTCACCGAGTTGTCGAAATTCCGCCAGAGGAAGGTCGTTCCGGCCGTATCGACGCCGTCCGCCAGCACGTAGACCGTCTGACCCGGCACAATCGTCGTCAGGTCCGTGGTGGAGGCACAGCTCGCGCGGAGGCCGCGAAGGACCGGCGGGGTAGCGGCCGCGGCGATCGTGATCGGCCACGCCCGCGTGGACAAAGGTCCACTCACCGAGCGCACCGTCGCCGGACCCGCCACCAGATTGCTCGGGCTGCGCGCGATGACAACGGTGGTCGTCGGATACGTGGGCGACGGATAGAAGAGATACTGCGCAGGTTTGTCGGCCCCACCCTGATTGAAGACAATCCCGCCCGCTGTGGTGGCCGGCATGTTCACTCCGGTCAGCACGATCATCTGGCCCGGCGCGATGGCCGATGGCGCCGCCGCGCCGAGCACCGGCGCGCCGTCCACGCCGACGCTGAATGTTCCCTGCAGCACATAGGTCCCGTCGTTGTGGCTTCCGGAGAGTCGGAACCCGTAGATGTCACCAGCCTGCACCGACACAGTGGCGGACCCAGAGTACGTGAAGCCTCCTGACGGCGGCCGGCAGGGATCGCAGCTGGTCGTGGGCGGGGAGAGCAGCGTGACGAGGGACACGTCAACCCCGTTTCGGTTGACGAATACGTCGAGACGGGCATTGACCATGAAATAGGAGTGGAAACCGTCCCATACGTACGACAGCGGGATCGTTCTCGTCTGGGTCGCGACGCTGCTCAACTGCCAGTTGCCGCTGAAGATGCCCTGGCCGTTGTTCTGATACTGCATGACCGGGTGACCCGTCGCGCCGGCGTCCACGGTTGTCACCAGACCCGAGCCGGACGCGGTCCACGGGCCTACGGCGCCGACGCTGAACGGCGCTGACGTCCCGGAGGCCACGACCCCGACCGACGTAGCGGTGGCGCGCAGCGAGAGGCCGATGGCCGCGGTGTTCACCGACAACGTGCTGAACGTCGCGATGCCGTCCGCGTCGGAAACGGCCGTTGTCGTGCCGCCGAGGACGACCCCCGCGGGCGGGCTCACCAGCGCCATCGAGACCGACACGCCGGGCAGCGGCAGGCCCGCGTTGCTCCACACCCGGACCCGCACCGCCGGCGTCATCACGGCGCCCGGCGCCGCGAAGGTCGGCTGCTGCAAGTAAAAGAGATTGGTGCCGGTCGTGGTGACGATCGGCGGTTTGGTGGCACCCGGCGGATCGAGCGCGCCCGGGCCAACGTCCACGCCCTGCGCGGCAATCCCGGCGGTCAGCGTCGTGGCCGGGTTCAACGCCGGGTCGATCGACGCCGTCGTGCCGTCCAGGTTCGTGACGATGATGTTGTTGGAGCGATCGTTGTCGAAGACGCGCAGCGTGATCCGCGCCACCTCGCCGGGCGCCAGCCACAGCGTGGCGTTCGAGGCCAACGGGCTGTTCTGGTCGGGCACCGCCTGTCCCGGCGTGACGAACGTCGGCCGGACGATGTTCGAGAGCAGCTGATTGCGCGTCTCGACGCGCAGGTCGCAGCCGTTCACCGCCAGCACCGGCGTCTGGTAGGTCTTGTAGAGAATCAGCTGCGTTTTGAGGCCTGCCGGCAGCGTTGTGTTCGCCAGGAACAGATTGACGTTGAACGCCGAGGTCGTGTTGCCGGTGTTCGACACCGTCCACGACACGTCGGAGATGGCGCCGTTGGCGATGTCCGGGTTGGCAATATCCGGGTTGGCGATATCAGGGTTGGCGATATCCGGATTGGCGATGTCGGGGTTGGCGATATCCGGGTTCGCGATGTCCGGGTTTGCGACCACCACGTTGGCGATGTCCGGATTGGCGATGTCGGGGTTGGCGATGTCGGGATTGGCGATATCCGGATTGGCAATGTCCGGGTTGGCGATGTCCGGGTTGTAGACCTCGGCATTGGCGATATCCGGATTGGCGATGTCGGGATTGGCAATGTCCGGGTTAGCGATATCCGGGTTGGCGATATCCGGGTTCAGCAGCACGCTCCCGGTCAGGCCGCCGGCGACGACGGTGCCGCCGACGGCGCTCACTTCGGAGACGTCCACGTTCACCTGCGCCTTCGGGTCGGGAGCCGTCACGTAGATGGTGCGCGAGGCCGTGGAGAGCGGCGGCACCTGGACGTCCAGCGAGGTCAGCGGCGCCGGCGACGAGCTCGTATAGGGGGGCAGCGGAAACTGCGCGAACGAGGCGCGCCCGCCGGCCGGCTGCGCCAGCACCTTCATGCGGAAGGTCTTGGTCAGGGTCGTCCGGTTCTGTGCGAACACCACGAAGCCGCGCGGCAGGGTCGTCGAGAGCGGCTTGGTATTACCCGGCGCGCCGACCAGCAGCCCGCCGCCAATCTTGGCGGTGTAGACGTTCTGGTTGCGCGATCCGGCGTTGCCCGCCCGGCATTCGGGAACCGGCTGCGAGGGGTCGAACAGGCTGGCGGACGCCCCCCGCACGAGCGTCGGCGGGGTGTAGTTCTGCCAGTTGCCGTCGCGCGGCGGACGCACGTCACGATTGTCGGTCCAGGCGGTGTGGAAGACCGGCGCCGTGGCCGTGGCCGCGGTGTTGAACGTCCAACCGCCGCCGGCGGTCGGCACGAAGGCCGGGGACGGGGCGACGTCGATGTAATCGCCCAGGAACGGCACGGTGCCAAGCTTGAACATCGGCAGGTTCGGCGGGTTGACCTGCAGTTGTCTGACGCCGCCGTCGGCGGTCGCGCCGCCGACCAGGTAGTCGGACACGCGCACGGACGGCAGAAACGAGGGGGTGGCGCCGGGGGTGCCGAGGGATGCGCGGATGTCGATCGTCTGGCGAACGCGCCTTCCCTGTGCATCCACCCCCATCAACTCATCGCTGGCGTAACGGCCGAACACGTTGGCCTTGGTCTCGCGCAGGTCGTAGAACACGAGCATCAGCCGGCCGCCGGCGAAGGCGAGGGTTGGCATCAACTGATGCCCCTGTCCGCCCCCGTCGTCCACCACGCGCGGCGCGGCAAACGTGATCCCGTCCGACGAGGTCGCAACGAGGATCCGGGAGTCGCCGTCGACGACGTCGGGCCGGGCGATGCCGAACCCACGCTCCGCCCAGGCGAGGTAGACGCGGCCCGAGCCGTCGATCGTCATCGTCGGATAGGCGTTGGTGCGGAAACGGTCGTCGGTGGTGTTCTGATCCATCTCCGCGATGTCGGCGGCCTCGGCGGTGTGCACGCCGCGCTTCCGGTGCTCGAACAGTTCGTCGAGGTCCTGCAGGGCCGTCCCGGTGCGGTGCAGACCGCGAGCCACAGCCGGCGGGTCGAACACCCCGGCGCCGGCCGGCAGCCGCGCCACCATGATGGCGTCGGCGTCGGACGCGGTGGCGTTGGCGAACCGGCGCCATGCGACCTCGACGTTGCCGTTTACGGGATTGATCGCGATCGAGGCGCCCTGATTGACCGCGTCGGTCGTCCGACTGACCCGAATCGACGCGCTCCACGTGGCGCCACAGTCGTACCGAGCGCTTGAGGAAGATCTCCGAACGCAACGTCGCCTCAGCGCCGGTGATCGACGTGTAGGCGACATAAATGGCACCCCCCGGCACGCGGTCGACGCCGTCGTCCGGCACCTGGTTGCCTTTTCCGTTGCCGGCACCCAGGTTCCGATGCCCGTTCCGCTGGACCGACGCGCCGTTGGCCACGCCCGCGACGACGCACAACGGCGGGTTGCCGCCGCGCGGAATGTCGATCGCGATCCAGGGTTTGTCGAAGAACGCCGCCCCCGACGTCTCGGCGACGACGCTGGTCCCGAGATACGAGATCGGATCCCCGTTCTCCTTGTTGTTGCGGTCGATGAAGCGAGCCAGGAAGATGGCGCTCCTGCCCGCCGCGTCACGGTCGAAGGCAAGGCCGTTGTAGTAGATCAGCCCGTTGGTACCCGCCCGGACGACCGGGTCGGCGGCGGCCTGGTAACCCTTGATAGGCGAGGCCGTGCCGGCCGCCGACGTGTCCTGCGGATAGCCCGGAATCAGCGTGCTCGACCAGCGCTGGCCGCCGTCGAACGACTTGTAGACGCTCAGCCAGGCGTCGCCGGTTTCGGTCCCTCCCGGGAGGCCCGGCAAATCGACCGTGCGGTAGTCGTTGCTTCCGCCGACCAGATGCAGCGGATTTCGGGTCGAGGCGGCGATCGTCGGTTCGTTCTGGCGCTGGAGGAAGGGATCGCCCCCCGGCCACTCCGTCCCTGAGACCATGTTGACGTTGCGGCTGGGGATCTGCGCGGCGAGCGTGGCGCCGGCGCACATCGCTACGAGGACGCCGATCGAGAGTCGCGGCAGGCGACGAGCCAAGGTGCTACGCATGACACTGATCTCCCGGAACGAAGGGACGACGCGCCGAGCCGCTCGCGACCGAGCCGCGGGCAACGGACCACCGCTGATGGTTTCTGAGGCTAAGAGAGGATACGGACAAGTGACGATACCAGATAACCGCTGAGCTGTTTACTCCTTTCACAGAGGCGGCGCGGCGCGAGCCTCGAACTGGCCGTGCGCGTCTCGCCCGGCGCCAGCCGCACCCGGCTCTCCGCCAGCTGCTCACCGAGTAGGCATTGCCGTCGACGCAGGCGCAGCCATTCGGGTTGGCCGAGGGCCTTGTGCTCCTGGAGCTCCGCGCGTCGAAGCGGCGATGTCCTGGACCGGCCGCACGGCATGCCACAATGGCCCCATGCGCTTCGGCCCCGCGGTGATTGTCGCCATTCTCATCGCCAGCGTTCCTGTTCTGACGGTCACGGAACCGGTCGACCAGAGTGCCATCGCCAAAATCAAGATCGAGGGTTTCCAGCGCTCCGAGGTGATGGACACCCTGAGCTGGCTGAGTGACGTGTACGCTCGACGTTATCGGGTGCCTGGAGTCAACCCGATGTCCCGCAACAAGCTTCCGTAGCGCGGATCCGAGCGGAATGCGTCAAGCCAGGGTTCAACGCCCAGCCACGCCATGCAGTCGGCATGTTCGTCGGTGCCCTTACGAAACAAGTTGTAGGCGGTGTCGTAGTCGCCAAGACTTACGTACACAGTGGCGATTTCGTACGGGCAGAAGTATCGGTGCCTGGCGGCATCTTGCACCCGCCGAATTAGCGCTTTGGATTGTTCCGTCCGACCTGCGACAGCAAGAACGTGCGCTTGCAACGCCAGAATCGTCAGGCTGTTGTCGAGTCGTGCGGCTTTTTCCAGATTGTCAACCGCCTCTTTGAGCCGACCTTGTTCCGCGTACGCCACACCCTGGAAGGCAAGGATGAACGCGGAATCCGGTTCGAACTCCAAACCCTTTTGGGCAAGTTCGATCGCTTCGTCGTAGCGCCGCGAAAAGAGTAGTTGAACGGTTCCTATGGCGTGGATCCGTATCGAGAGCGGATCAAGATCGATTGCCCGTCGAACCTCCCGGACGGCCTCGTCATGCCGTGCCTGGGTGGTTAAGTAGGACGCGTAGTTCAAACGCGCCATCCCAAGCGTTGGATTGAGGGCGAGCGCACGCAAGAGTGCCTTCTGCGCAGCCGGCCCGTCCCAGTCGTACACAAGATGGACGTACCCGAGCGTCGCGTGAGCGTCGGCGAGTGATTCATCCAGGCGAATCGCCGTTTCGGCGGCCCGCTTTGCTTTCGGCATTGCTTCCCGCGGGTCCACGTAGAAGCCCGACAGCCCCATGTACGCTTCCGCCAAACCGGCATAGGCCAACGCGTTGGCAGGATCCTTGGCGATGGCGTCATCGAAATACTGAATGGCTTTTCGTAGTCCTTCCTCTGTTGCTTTGGCGGCGTGATGACGCCCCAGGAGGACTTGCCGATGAACCTCTGGATCGATCGACCGTGCACTCGCCAGGCGCGCCTGCTCCGGCGGAGTCAGGGTGATACCGAGTTTGCTGGTAATGGTTCGCGCCACCTCACGCTGCAGGGCTAGCACGTCACCCAAATCACCCTTGAAACTCTGCGCCCAAATGATTTCTCCTGTGACTCCCCTGATCAGTTTGGCAGTGATTCGAACCTGATCGCCCGCCTGGACGACCGAACCTTCGACGATTGCGTCGACTTGCAATTCTCGCGCAATGGTGGGCACTGGCTTCGGGACCTTTCTGTAGCGCATGACCGATGTGCTCGAAATGACGCGTAGTCCGCTGACCGTAGCCAGGTCCGCAACAAGTTGCTCCGTCATCCCGTCGGCGAAGTATTCCTGTTCCGGGTCCCCGGACAGATTGTCGAGCGGCAGGACGGCCACGGATCGAATTTGGCCGCGAGGAGGCCTCATCGACCAAGGCTGAAACCCGCCGGCCAGGACCCACACGGCAAATCCCGTGAGTGCCGCGAGCAGGATGCCGGCGATCCATCTCCACGCTCGGCCCGCGTTTGGGACCACGGCCAAACGCGGCGCCTGGCTACGGGCCTGCACGATCGATTCGAGTACAATTTTCAGCTCGCGAACGACATCGCTCGCTGACTGCGATCGCTCGGTAGGATGCTTGGCGAGGCAGCGACCCACGATGTCGTCCAGGGCCGGGGGCATCCGCGGCTGAAGAGAGGATACCGGTGGCGGTTCGTGCTCGAGAATGGCGGCCCGGACACTGTCCGCCTTCTCCCCGTCGAACGCGCGCCTCCCGGTCAACATCTCGAAGACGACCGCTCCGAATGAGAACAGATCGCTCCGGGCGTCGACCCTATGGCCTTTGATCTGTTCGGGCGCCATGTACCTGATGGTGCCCAGGATGGCGCCGTCGTGCGTCAGGCACGCGTCGCAACCTTCGAGCTGCTCGCGCGTGATGTATGCGGGCGTACCCGTGGTGGCCCCCTCGGGCGTCAGATCCGTCTCCTGTAGGTCCGCCCGCTTTGCAGCCAGCCCGGACTTCGCGACGCCAAAATCGAGCAGCTTCGCGCCGCTCGCCGTCAGCATGACATTGGCTGGCTTGAGATCGCGATGGACAATCCCGTGGCGATGCGCGTGGTCGAGCGCGCTGGCGAGCTCGATCGCGCACGCAAGCGCCTCGTCCAACGAAAGGCGCCTGTCCGCCAGTCGCGCGGCCAGCGTATCACCTTCGAGGTATTCCATGACGAGGTAGTCGACCTGGTCATGGCACCCGACGTCGTGCACAGTGCAGATGTGCGCGTGCGTCAGCGCAGCAACCGCCCTCGCTTCGTGGGCAAACCGGGCGCGCACCTGCTGATCGAGTGCGAAGCCGGTAGAGAGGACTTTGATTGCCACCAAGCGATTGAGGCGGGTATCCGTCGCACGGAAGACTTCTCCCATGCCGCCGGCACCGAGAGGACCTTCAATGCGGTACGGGCCGAGGGCGGTGCCCGGAGCAAGTTCGGGACGGTCGTGGAACAGTGGTGCCGCGGTTGCCCAGATAGATCGATCCAGAACGACTTTCGCGGCACCCTGACGGAGCAGCGACTCAACCTCGAACCGCAGCGCCTGGTCGTCCGCGCACACGTTCGAGAGAAACGCGTCGCGCGTGGCCGCATCCTGGTCCACGGTCAACTCGTAGATTCTGGCGACGTGCTGCCAGCGCTCGGGAGTCAGCTTCACCTTGGTCTCCTTGCGATCGCAGAGTGCAAGGAATGCGGGGGCCGGGCTATTGCGGACGTCTATTCTGCCAGGGTACGCGCATGGAGAGTAATCGGATAACGGCAACGGGGCAAGAACCGGGGGCACGGCGAAGAGAAACAGGCCCCCTGGGAGCACCCAACCTTTACGGATGGGGTAGCTCGTGCTCCAGGGGACATCCGAGTCCAAGAGAACGAGCCGAGCGCGAGCAGTCCATATTGGTGAGGTATCTTCACCCGGGTCAGCGGAGGACGGTAGACGGTCCTACAATGCTGGTGTGACGCCACTCGATTCGAGCGACATTACAGGCCTGCTGAAGGCATGGGGTCAAGGGGACCAGGGAGCCCTCGAGCAGCTGACACCGCTGGTGTACGCCGAATTGAGAGCGCAGGCGCGGCGGTACATGCGCAACGAGCGTTCAGGCGTGACGCTGCAGAGCACGGCACTCGTCCACGAAGTCTATCTGCGCTTGATAGACACCCAGGACGTCCGGTGGCACGACCGCTTGCACTTTTTCGCGTTGTCGGCGCGGCTCATGCGCCGCATCCTCGTCGACGCGGCACGCGCACGCGCTGCGACGAAGCGCGGCGGAAGCGCGACGGGGGTCGAGCACGGGTTTGCAATGGACTTCGATCAAATTCCGACCGCCGACTCAGGTGCCTCGTCGCTTTGCGCACTCGACGACGCCCTCGAGGATCTGGCTCGACTCGATCCGCGGCGGACGAAAGTGATTGAGCTGCGATTTTTTGGAGGGCTGAGCGTTGAGGAGACTGCGGAGGTGCTGCAGGTCTCCCCGCAGACTGTGATGCGCGATTGGCGCCTCGCCAGGGCGTGGCTCGCGCGAGAGCTGCGCGGTGAGTAGGCGCCATTACCTGGACGATCTCGTTGTGGCTTCTGACGAGGTCGCTCATTGAGGGACCTCGAAAAGCGGACGGAAGGTGATTGATAGCCGAGTGCGGTAGCAGCCGCCGGGACCCGGCCGCGTTTCACGTCGCCCTGTTCTTGCCCTTTTGGCGCTAAAAACGCCGGCAATGCCCTGCAAAGCACGCCACAAAGCGAAGATCCGACACCTCCATTCAAGTGCTCGATGGGTCGTTCGCCGAGGATTTGCGCCACGTCGTTGTTCCCCAAGGAATACGCTCGCCGACGGCGTCGGAACCGGGAAAGTACGTTCGCGCGAACGACTCCGACACAACGATGGGCATCACCAGCGCGAGTGTACATGCCTGGCAGATCCGGTAAACGGGCGAACCGACAGCAGTCGCAACCCCGGCATCGAAAAACATTCCAGCGAGACCCACCGCAAGCTAATTGCGCGATCGATTGCCTTTGGCGGTCAGCTCATGGGTGAACGTCCATTCGCCGATTGCAACGCCGGCGGTCAGACCGTCTTCAATCGAAAAACGGAAGTGAATGCCACCATATAAACGGCTCATCGCGGCTTCTGCCGCCGCAGCAGAAAAACTCGCGAACTGGCGAGTGATGCCCAAGAGGAAGTCCGATGTGGTGGTGAAGGCAACGTTGTCCGACCCATAGAACATCGCGAGAACCGTGGCCGCTGCGCCGCTGAACGTGCTGTGTCCGGAGACGTACTCTGGAAACGGAGGGTTGGGGATGAAAGAGTTCCACGTCGGGTCGCCGATCGTGTCGGCGTTGCCATCGTTGTCGCCATTGTGAATGGCCGTCACGGGTCGCCAGGTGTCGAAGACGTACTTCGCGTCCCAGGCGACGATGGCTGCATCGGCCATCGCGATGTTCAGCAGGGCAAACAGCCGAGCGTTCTGCTCGAGGGTATTGCCGTAACGCAGTGCCACGTCCTCGGCGATGGTGTTCCAGTGACCTGGAGGCGTCTCGGTCCCCGCCCCATCCGCCCAGAACAGCGCGATCACGTCCTGCTCCGGCGTCCGGGATGATCCAACCTCGGCCCCGAAGGCTTTCACCTCGGTGTAGGCCGCGGCATACTCGCTACTAGCCAGCGCGGGGGGTCCGGCTGCCCGGAAATACGCACCGTTTGGGATCGCGAACGCCGCGACAAACGCCCATTGCGGCAGGAGGTAGGGTACGGAAGAAGTCTGCTGCCACGATCCCGTGGTGCCGCCGACAGGGGGAGCAATGGTCACGTCGGAGTTGTCGTTGCTCCGCCACAAAAGGATTTCAGCACCAACCCGCTGACCCCATGAGACCCCCGCCTCCTTGTGAGGTCCGTCTGGAATCGCTGCGAGGTTGGCGACGTATAGCGCGTCGAATGCCGCCGAACGGCTCGGAAACAGAGCGACAAGCACTGTGTGCGCTGCCGCCGCAGCAGCGGCATCCTCGGACGCGCTCCTCGGCACTGCACTGGCTACGCGGTAGGTCTCGTGCGTGCGGCTGATGCCATTCACGGCGTCATATATGGCGACATGCAGCATCGCGAGCGCACGTGACGCGACGGGCGGAGACGCCTTGCCGAGGCGAATGGCGTCGAGTGCAGCGCTGTTCCAGTCAGTCACGACGTCGGCGTACGCCGACGACCCCGACAACAGCGTGAAGAAGAAGCTAAAGATGACGGTTCCCGTTCTCATCTGTGCTCGCCACCCTGGAGCGCGTTTGGGATTACGGACGACACGTGTGAAAAGCAGCCGGTGTTGGTCCACCGCTCGCGATTGGCGACGCGACGATCGGACGCGTCGCCACAGACACTTCTCTCGAGCTAGAAGACGAAGTCATTGAAAGTCAACTCCGCCCCGCTTGTCTGCGGACATGCAGCCGCTGGTTCAGAATCGAGGCCGTTCATCGGTGAATAGATGACTGGAACGTGACGCACTGGCCGACTTCGTCCGGAAAATCTACAATGTCGAGAAGCTCCTGACAGCCGCCTAAAAACGACGACAACTGCGCCTTGAGGGTCTCTCCAGGAACCGCAGGGCCGTGGCTGTGGATGGCCATGTGAATCTCTGCGTTCATCGGATCGATCAGCCCTACTGTCGGCGGGCCGATTAATTCGGCGAGTCCCGATCGAGACGTATCGCCGACCCGCAGATGGCCACCAAAGTTGCCGACGCCGCTACCGCCGATCACGTGACCTGCTCCCCACAGAAAGTCCGCCTGCGCGGCAGAGTTGTCGAAGATGTCGTTAGGTTCATTGCACGGATTCTCTGAGCAGGCTCCGGGATTGTTGAAGACGACGATCCAGAGCGTAAACACGTACCCCGCGGGCAGACCCGAGGTGTGGTACGTGAAACTGATCCCGTTCGGCGTCCTCACCAGTGTCGAATAGCCCACCACTACGTCGCCCCAATAGACGGGACTGGTCGTGATCCGCTCTGAAGAGGAAAGCCTTGCTTCGGCGGGCATCTGCAGCGCAAGGGCCGCAGCCGCGGTCAGCGCGCACAAGCCGGCCATCTTCAACCGCTGACTGAGCTGGCTTATGATGCGATTCTCCATGTCGTAGTTCTCCTTGGCTTGCCGTCGCTTCTCTCGCCTCTCACGCGAGCCGATGCTGAGACACGGACGCAGCCGGTCGGCTCCGAAAGGTACCTCTACTCAGGTAAGCGGAAAAGGGCGGCTGAAACTACAACGTAATGATCAGAGGGTCCGCTTGTCCCGATTCGGAATCCGACAAACCGGCTTGCGCACGCTGCGTTACAGAGCAAGGCCTGAGCGCTGCCGTTGTCTCGCGTGTAATCTGGTCTGAGTTTCCGACGCTCGAGGACGCAGATCGGCTTGAGACCCTTGTGGATCTGTCGCATCCACGAAGAGTGGTGATCGGATGTACTCGCGGGCGATTACGGTCGCGGTGTCCGTTCGCGGGACGACGCAGTCCGCTGGCGGATGGGGCGAGCAGGATGGCCAGCATCAGTCGCTGTGGTAAAAGGACTGACCGCGTAGACTGACTAACCTGAGTTGGAGCAGCTCCGTCGAAGCACCCAAGGGAGCGTTCCCGCCGCTGCGTGGACGCCGCAATTGGGGTCCGGTCATCCGGGATTGCCTCTAGGTACGTGGGTTGCGAAGATGACCACTTCTGGTCATTCCTCGAGCCATGAAATTGGTAGAATCGCAGAGCTCAAGGCTCGGCTGAGCGAGCATCTGCGCACGGTGCGCCGCGGCGAGACGATTGGCGTGCTCGACCGCGAAACGGAAATCGCACAGATCGTGCCGGTGCGCGCCGCCAAGGCGCTGCGGATTCGCAAGCCGGCCGCGGGCGCGCCCTCGCCGAATCGCGGGCCACTGCCGAAACGATCGGACTCCACGATCGACGTCGTGCACGTCCTGCTCGAAACTCGACAATCGGATCGATGATTGCGTACGTCGATGCAGCCGTCCTGCTGCGCGTGGCGCTGCGGCAGGCGATGCGCTGGCGGAATGGCGTCACGTCGAGCGGGGCGTCGCGAGCGCGTTGATCCTGACGGGAGCCTGCGTACGCTCGACCGACTCCGATTGCGGGCAAATCTGCCAGATGAAGAGGTGGCGATAAGCAGACCCGGTTCGCTAAAGAGGCGAAGCGCCATGCTCGGCGAAGGCCGGATCTGGCCGCCGCCGAAATCGCTACCCTGTGGTACTCCTGCCTGGAAGCCGAGGAATTGTTCATAAATCGGCGCGTAGACGTTCGGTTCGGGACAGAGGGGTCGGAGGTTCGAATCCTCTCGCCCCGACCACTTTTTACCCTTCGGTGTGCAACGATTGTGCATCCCGAGGAATCTCAGGGGCGCCGGTAGACGGCGCCCCTTCGCATGTACGCGGCTTGAGCCGGCATCAATGAACGCCGGGCGATCCAACGAATCCGTCGATATGCAATCCTGTGCTCGGCACCTGAGCCGAACGAGGGCCGGTCATCGAACCACTCCGGAGTCCGCGTGCTGCCCCTCTGCTCGCGTGATGTGTGCGCTGTCCCGAACCGGCATCGGGCGTGCGGCCGATGCCCGGAGTGGTGCCGAAGACACTGAGTTGCCGTAGATGTTCTGATCCAATCCGCCCGAGTGCGGACACAAATCGCCGCTCCACGCTTCAGACGTCGCGCCTTTCTTTCCTGTCACCGTTTCGAGCTGGCGGCATTGGTAGACATCGGCTGTCGTGTTGTCCTCGTCCTCAGTCAGCTCCCGCGGATCGACACCCCGCTTCGTGTCACGCCAGTCGGTCCACACGCCATAGCCGAAGGAGCCGAGGCTGGTGACCCAGAGGTAGTCTCCCGCGAAAGGCACGGTACGGTTCGAGAACTGCTCGTAGTTGGGATTGGAGGACACGAGGCTGACGCGACTGGCCGCCCAGGTGCTGCCTCCGTCGGTCGACGTGGCGCCCCACGCATCGATCGACGGCCCGGTGGTCCTGTCAGCGCAGTTCCCGACCGGTCGTGTCGGGCTGTAGCACGGATCCAAACGGCTGTCCCACCAGATGGCGTGCAGGATGGTCGGCGTGCCCGAGGGAGTGTCGGCGGAAATGTCCGGGAACAGCTGGTGTCCGGTGGCTTTGTTGTCGATCGGGCGCGGTGGAACAACCCAAGGCAACGTGGCAGCGTCGACCGCCGCGAAGTAGATGGCTGACTGGCTGCCGGTCCTGGGCGCGACGGATCCATAGGATGTACCCGTCGGCGTCTGCGTGCCCGGCTTACTGGGGTCGTAGACGAGATACACGCGGTCCGCGTACAGAGCGTCGAACTGGTTCGCAGTGGACCGGACTTGTGTGTCGCGCCGGAAGAACGTGTACCCGGACAGGCAATGCGCGTCGAAATCGCCGCAGTCGCGGGCGGAAGCACCCGCTGCGGCCGTCTCGCGCTCCTCGCCTTCGAATGGCTCGTCAATCCCGGCACTCGTTGGAGTGGGTTCAGGTGCCTGCACATCCTGCGCGTCATAGGGGACAAACGTGGTCAACAGGCGCGCGGGTCCGAAAGTGGCCCCGCAGTCCGTCGAGCGCACGATGTACACGCCGTCCGGTTGGCCGTTCACGCGGCCAAACCCCCGGAACGTGACGTACACGTTGCTGTTGCCGGTGACCGAGATATCCCCGAACTGCAGGTCCTGGACTGGCTGACTGAGCCTGTTCGGGTTGCTGAACGTGACGCCGTGATCGGTTGACCGCGCGAAATACAAGGCGTTCGTGCCGTTGCCGGCAAAGCGCGACCATCCGAAATACACGACGTTGTCGCAACGTCCGTCTGAATTATGGTCGGCAGCAATCGTGGTCTTGTCGTGGAAGACGCCGAGAAGATTCGGTGCTGCAGACCCGCGGGCGACCACTGTCGTGCCGGTGTATCGTTTGCCGTCGTTGGCCGTCGTCCCGGCCGGACCGTCAGGATTCTCGTAACGCGCCACCCAGACGTCGCCAAAGGTCTTCGGCGATCCGGCAGGGTCGTCAGAGCTTTCGGACCCAAGGAAGACGCGCCCTTCCGCGTCCCACGCGATCACCGGATCGCCGGCGCTCGCGGTGCGGATCTTGGCGAGGGCGGCGAATGGCGACGTGTCGCCCGGGTACCCCGGCACAAGGGAATTCACAAAGCTGCGGCCGGCGTTCTCGGATCGGTAGTAGCCGAGCCAGATCGGTCCCGTCGGCTCCGGCACCCCGCCGGCCGATCTGCCGGCGTACACCCCACAGTAGTCATTCGAGCTCGCAATCAACACGCGCGGGTCGCGTGGATCGAGTTCGACCGCGGGCTCGTTCTGCCGCCCGTGAGCAATCGAGCACTCGTTCAGAATCGAATCGGTGTACGGCTGCCCTGTGGCGAGCGTGTAGGAGCTCACGTAGCCGGCAGGGTTTCCGGGTGGGCACCCTGCCGGGGGGACGTACCCCGCGCCGGGGTCCGATGACGACGGAATGACGCAATCGTTCGTCACGCGCACGTCGGCGTCCCCCTGCGCGAGCGTCCGCGCAAGGCCGGCCGCTACCAAGGCGAGCACCACGAATACCATCGCCCTTCTCATCGGTCCTCCTCTCCTCCCGTGTGCGTTTCGTCAACGGCAGTCCTCGGACGAAGGGAAGCGTCGCGGATCATTACACGCCCTCACACTACCCGCCACTCTCGATTCTTGTCGGCGATCATTCAGAACTCTTCTGGATCGTTAGCCGGCAGGGTCCGGCAGCGCTTCAGACTCCACGGTCAGACGAAGCCGGCCGATGCTGAAGGTGCCCGCTCGGTTCGGTCGCGCTAACCGAGCGCCGCACCACAGTGCTGGCAGAACCGCGCCTCGGGAGCGTGAATCACACTCCGGCAGGAGGGGCACTGCCGTACCCTGTCCGCCTCCGACAGCCGGCGGGTCGTCATCTCGGCGGTCACGATACCCGTCGGCACCGCCAGGATGCCCCAGCCGAGCAACATCACGACGCTCGCGACCACCCGCCCGAGACTGGTCTTCGGCGCAATGTCGCCGAACCCGACCGTCGTCATGGTAGTGATCGCCCAGTAGATGGCCACCGGGATGCTCGTGAAGCCATGGTCCGGGCCCTCGATCACGTACATCAGCGTGCCCAGCACCACGACCACCAGGGCGACCACCGACAGAAACACCGCGATCTTCCGCCGGCTCGCGTAGAGCGCCTGACTCAGACTGGCATACTCGCGCACGTACTCGGTGAGCTTGAGGATGCGGAACGCGCGCAGCATACGGACGATGCGGACGTCGATGAGCACGTGGGCGCCTGGCGAGAGCAGGGCCAGATACATCGGCAGCACCGACGCCAGGTCGACGAGTCCGAAGAAACTGGTCGCATAGCGCAACGGCCGCTCGACACACACCAGCCGCGCGATGTACTCCGCGTTGAAGAGAAGTGTGAAGCCCCACTCGAGCGCGAGAAACAGCTCAGTGTTGCGGTCGGCCAGGGGCTGTACGCTTTCGAGCACCACGACCACCACGCTCGCCGCTATGGCGGCCAGCAGGGCGAGGTCGAAGCGCCGGCCAGCCGGCGTATCCGCCTCGAAGATGATCGCGAACCCACGGCGGCGCCATCCATGCGCGGGACGGCCAAAGGCGAGAGCTTCCGGCGAGGACGACGGCTCGGGCACGCCCCCATATTAGGGTGGTCCGCGGTTCACAGGACGTCCGAGCGTCGTTCCTGTTCGAAATTGGCCACGCGTTGTTCCATGACCGCTGACCATTGCACACTCGACGTATCATGCCGCCGGAGGGACGAAGATGGCGCGAAGCTTGAGCGTCGCAATGATCATCGTGCTGCTGTTCGGGTTCGCCGGGCGGGCACAGGCCCCGGCGCAGCAGGCGGCTGGTGAGCCCAAGACCGTGTGGTTCTTCTACACGGTCAAGTGGGGATCCCAGGACGAGTTCCTCGACCTGTTTCAGCGCAATCACTACCCGATTCTGAAAGAGATGGAGAAGCAGGGGCTGTATCTGTCAGTCAAGACCTTCGTGCCGGAAAATCACGGCGACGGCCGTGCCGACTGGACGTTCGCGGTCGAGCTCGTCGAGCCGGCAACACGCCCCGCCGCCCCTACCGAAGCGGAGATCGTCGCCAGGCTGTACCCGGATCGCATCAGGCTGCAGAAAGAGGAGGAGCGCCGCTTCGAGCTGCTCGTGGCGCACTGGGACGTGCCGCTGAACCGGATCGACCTCAGCGCGCGGAAACCGACCCGGTAGCGGCGCCGACCGACGACCGCGCCCCTCAGCACCCCACGCTCCCGCGTACCGCGTCCACGAACGCGTCCATATCGGAGTCGTCGTTCCAGATCCCGGGTGACAGTCGCAGGCGTCCCATCCGCAGGGATACCGACACGTGACGAGCGGCGAGGTCCGCCTCGAGTCGCGCGAGGTCCAGCCCGTCGATCGCCTCGAACATCAGCATCGGGCTCCGCCGCGGCGCGCCCACCGTGGTCACCGGCCGCAGCGGCAGCCCCGCGAGACCGGAGATGGCGCGATCGTGCAGCGATCGATGCAGCGCCTCGACCGCCGGGACCCCAACCTCCAGCAGCAGATCGAGACCGGCGCGGAAGGCCGACAGGTTGAAGTACGACGCAACCTCGCCCGCGTCGAACACGCGGCCGTGTCGCTCATAACGGCGGGGGTACGTGGTCATGAGCTGGCCGAGGTTTTGCGCTCCCTCGACCGCGAGCCAGTTGCCATTCACGTTGATCAACGCGTCGCGCACTTCGGGCCGGACCCAGAAGATGCCCGTGCCGTACGGTCCGAGCAGCCACTTGTAGCCGCTGATCGCCATCGCGTCGACGCCGCTCGCCAGCCACTCGATATCGACCGCGCCAGCGGCCTGTGACGCGTCCGTGAACAGCAGGGCGTCGCGGGAGTGGAGGACGTCGGCCAGTTCCTTGAGCGGCTGTACGTCGCCGGTCGGATAGTGCACGGCGGCCAGGCTCAGAGCGCGGACCGGCGGCCCCGCATCGAGCGCCGCCGTGAGATCGGCCGTTGTCAGGGGATGTCCGGGCACGCCGATGTGCTCGATCGTGACGCCGCGTTCCTCCAGCGCGAACCACGGGTAGGCGTTGCTCGGGAACTCGTCGGGTCCGAGCAGCAGCCGGTCGCCCGCGTTCCAGCGCAGGCCCTGCGCCAGCATCGTCATCCCCGATGTCGTGCTGGTGGTGACCGCGACGTCTCGCGGCGGCAGCCCCAGGGCGCGTCCGGCACGCTCACGAATCGCGTCGGCATACGAGAAGAAGGCGTCGAACGGAATCAGCGACGGTGTGGCCTGCACGCGCCAGGCCTCTTCGACTGCCTGCCGGGCCGTGCGCGGCAGCGGCGAGTTGGCCCCGCCGTTCAAATACACCTCACCCGGGGCAATCTCGAAGTCCTGTCGCCGCGACGCTGCCATGTGCGTGTCCTCGCATTTTCAGGCGAACTCGAGGGGCAGGAAGAGACCGTTTCCCGCCTCGACGGGCGCCGCCAATGTGACCATGCCTTGTCACACGCTATCGGGTGGAAGGGCCCGGCGAGGAGACCAAGACCTCAATGGTCTCGGCGA
Organism: uncultured Acidobacteriota bacterium; assembly: GCA_963816725.1. Taxonomy (GTDB): domain Bacteria; phylum Acidobacteriota; class Vicinamibacteria; order Vicinamibacterales; family 2-12-FULL-66-21; genus CAVSUB01. The sequence goes on from CAWFMC010000013.1 coordinate 211,637, forward strand.
GGCGGAGCAACGGTCAGGAGGTCGGCGAGTTGGGGCGGCGCTCGCGGACGGGTACCGCGACCTGCGAACGATCCGACCCTTGCAGCCATTGCCGCACCGTTCCCTCGCACGGCGGCAGGGGGTCGCAGGCCAGCAAATAGAGGATGACGGTCGTCAGCACGATGAGCGAGTAGCTGAGCAGCAGGACGAGCGGGACGCCCTGGTTCAAGTAGATGAACACCAGCGGATAAATCAGCACCAATGCCATCGTCAGGAAGGCGATACGCAGCGGGATGTCGCGGAGGCGTCGCGGATTGCGTAATCCCTTCGCGACCCGCCGGTACGCGTACGCTTCGTAGGTCTCGATCGGGACCTTGAAGACGGTCTGCGTCAGCACGTACAGCAGGCCGGCGCAGAACAGCGACAGGCCGATCCGCGGCCAGATGTTGCTGGTCAGCAGGTAGACGCCGACACCGGCGAAATAGATGACGATGCTGAGGTTGGTGAGCTGAAGGGCGAGCCAGACGTTGGTGCGGCCGGTCAGCACCTGAAAGCGGCGGCAGCCCCACTCCACGGCATTCAACAGCGCCTGATCGATGTACGTCATCGTCGCTTCGTGATCGCCGCGACCGCTCGACGCCCGCCAGGTCGAGCGGACCATCCGTTCGCCGTGCGCGCGTCCTTATCGATTCGACACCGCCTGCGGCCGAATGGATTCCCGCCGGGCCGTCAAGGCGTGTGGCCAAGGGGTCGGACGCAGCATCGCCTCGAAGGTAGCGCGGACCGCGCGCCCGCTCAAGGTCAGCGAGGACCAGCCCGGCCGCTGTGGGGATCCTCCTGTATCCTGATGCGTGCTGATGACGATCATGGCGCGAGATCTGGCGGTGGCGGTCGTGTGTGCGCTTATGTCGGGTCTGTCGCCCGCGCAACCGTCGAACGATGACGTGGTGTGGCAATCGTTTCTCACGTGGCTGCGGGCGGCGCCGCCGGCCAACGGCCCGTTGGAGTTATTGCAGGGCTTTGTAAAGGCCAGCGTGGGGAAGGGCACTGCGCCTGCGGACGCCGACCGGGAGTTGAACACGGTGCTGCGGCTGATGCGCGATCGCAATGATGCGTGGCCGCTGATGTTCGACAAGATCTACGCGAGCGCGACGCCGAACTTCAGCACCAAACCAAATGCGCTTTTGATGGCCGCGGTCGAGGGCCGCCCGGCCGGCCGCGCGCTCGATGTGGGCATGGGCCAGGGGCGCAACGCTGTGGCCCTCGCCGTCAACGGCTGGACGGTGACGGGCTTCGACGTCTCCGCGGAGGGGCTGGCCGTCTCGAAAGCGCAGGCGGCGCGCGCCGGCGTGCAACTGACCGCCGTGCAGCAGGACGATCAGCACTTCGACTACGGCACGGCCCAATGGGATCTGATCGCGGTCATCTACGGACCGGGATCGATTGCCGACCCGGAATTCGTCGCCCGGCTCAATCGATCGCTCAAACCTGGCGGTCTGGTCGTGGTCGAGAGCTTCGCCTCGCAAAAGACCGCGGCCCGGCGGCGCCCGGTCGACATCGACCCGGCCGATCTGCTCGAGGCGTTCGGGGCGTTCCGCCTGCTGCGGTTCGAGGATGTGGACGGCGTGTCGGAGTGGGATCCGCAGACGACAGGCCTGGTCCGGATGATCGCGCAGAAGCGCCAGTAGGAGTGTCGGCGGCAGCGCGGCGGCTTACAAACGGCCGCAGTTGAGGTATGTGACGCGCGCGTCGCTGAACGGTCCGCCAATTCCCTCGAACAGGCAGTGCTCCCGCACGCGGCCGCCGTTCGCCGCGCTGAACACCCGGTAGAACGACTGGTTGCCCCACAGCGCCTCGTGGTGCTCGGGGGACACCTGCGTCAATCGCTCGTAGGCAGACACTTGCGAGTCGTGGCAGGCGATCGCCTTCGCGACCGACGGCCAGAACGCCCGCGTGTCGATGACCGTCGTGATCGCCCAATCGGGCCACGGGGTTGCCTGGCGGGTGACTCCGTCGACCGCAGACGTCAGTACGCCGATGGCCGCCTCGTAGGCCGCCCATGTCGATGCCGGCCACTCGAGGTAGTACAGCTTCGACACGGCGTGGGGCGCCGGCGACCCGTCGGCACCGCCGGCGGTGAACGCCGGATCGGCCGCCGCCACCATGGCCGCGCTGGTGAACTGCGAGATGGCGATGTGGTCCGGGTGGCCGTAAGCGCCCTCAGGACCGAACGTCAGGACAACCTGAGGACGGACGCGGCGCACGTGCCCGGCGATGGCCGCGACGGCGTGCTGCGGGTCGACGGCGTCGAGACGCCCGTCGGGATAGTCGAGGACCGAGACGTCGCGAATGCCCAACGCCGCGGCGGCGGCGCGCAGCTCTGACACCCGCAACTCGCCGAGGGCCGGCCCGCCGGGGTGTCCCGGCGCTCCCGGACGAATGCCGCGGTACCGCCCGGCGTCGCCTCGCGTTGCCGTGACGAGATGCACCTCGACGCCGAGCGCCGCATACTTCGCCAGTGTTCCGCCGAACCCGAGCGACTCGTCATCCGGGTGCGCGAGCACCGCCATCAAGGTCGGATTCATAGTCAGCTCCCATCAGCCATCCGTCACTATCCGCTGTCAGCTCACGGGTATACGAGAGATCGGCAACAGTATCGGACCCCTGTTGCCGATCTCGTTGTTGCTCGGTCCGAGCTGTCGACTGCCCGCCGAGCGCCCACCGCCGAACGCCGACCGCCGATCGCCGATTGCTCTTACCGCGTAATCACCGTCTCGAGGTACTCGGCCGGGACGACCAGCCCATTCCCGCCGCCCCGATCACTGCGCCTCAGCAAGTCGAGGAGGTCCTGCTCGAGCGCCGACTGGCGCGGGCCGTCGAGGGCGGCGAACGCCTTGTGGACCGGTCCATAGTAGGTCCGGAACACGTCGACGCAGTGCTCCGCGGACTCGTAGCGGAACGCAAAAAATTGCTGGCTGTGAGCAATGCTCGTTGCACCCGCGAAGAGTTCCTGGATGTGGGCGTCAGTGCCCCACAATAGCGGCGACTGCACCCCCGGTATCGGCGGCACGTGCGTCGCGATGACCTTGAACATGTGGCCGAGGAACCCTGGCGGCGTCCAGGACGCCAGGCCGATCCGCCCGCCGGGACGGCAGACCCGCATCAACTCACGCGCCGACTGTCGGTGATCCGGCGCGAACATCACGCCAAAGGACGACAGCACGACGTCGAACGAGGCGTCAGGATAGGGCAGCGCCTCGGCGTCGGCGACCTCGAACGTCACTGTGAGGCCCTCGGCCTCCGCCCGCCGGCGGCCGCGCTCGAGCAGCGCGGGCACGTAGTCGGTGGACGTCACCTTGCCGAACCGGCGCGCCGCCGCCAGCGTCGCGTTGCCGTTGCCGGCGGCCACGTCGAGCACCCGCTCGCCGGCTCGCAGGTCCACCCCTTCGCACAACAGCTCACCGACGAGCTGCAGCGTCGTGCCGATCACGGCGAAGTCGCCCGACGCCCACATCGCCTGCTGTCGCGTCTTGATCTCGCCCAATCCCGTTTCCGTCGCCTGCGCTGCCATGTCCGTTGTCCTTTCTGACTGCTGTATCCAGAGTGTGAAGCCGGCCATCGGCCGGCGCGTCAGGACGCCTTCGCGAGCGTCGCCCGTATCCGCGCGAGGTGGTGATAGCTGTGGCGTACCGCATGATCCTCCAGCACGAACTGCGCGGTCAGCGGCGCGTCAGCATAGAGCGAAACCGCCGCCGCGCGGTCGAGATCCTGATCGCTGAGCGCCCGGATCGCCGCCGCTGCCGCGGCGCTGTTGCGCAGTAGCAGATCGATCGCGTCCGCGGGGGTCGTGCCGGCTTGCTCGTCGGCGTGACGCGCGTTCATGGCGTTGATGCCTGCCCAGGTGACGCCGGTGATCGCCTGTCCGGCGGCGAGCATGCGGGCGAGCTCGATCTCCACCGGGTAGACGCTGGCGACGTGGTGCACGATCACCCCGATGCTGCGTCCGTCACCGGGCAGCCGGGTCCCCCACTCCTCGGCGCTCAGGGTCGTGGCGTACCCGGCGAGCGCGGCGGCACCCTGTTCGAGTCGCGCGGCCAGCGCCTCGGCGCGCACCGACGAAGCGGGCGCGGACGAGGAGGCGGAGCGTTCCGGAGAGACGACAGTCGACATAGACTTGTCCTTTCGACACCGTCGAAGCGGTATCGCTTCGACATGCTGCCTACACTACGGCGAGGCTCCGATCCGCGATCATGCGCCAGCGTCCGATTTGCTTAGCGGCTCGTCCTGAACTGGCGCCGACCTGCCCGCGCGTCCGGACCGCATGCTCCCGCGTCCGCAGCAGGGCCCGGCGGCCATGACCACGGATGTCCTGTCCGACGTTCTGCGCGCCGTTCACTTGACCGGGGCGCTGTACTTCGACTTCGAGTTGAGCTCGCCGTGGGTGGCAGAAACGCCGCGGTCGTCCGAGCTGGCGGCCCACGTGATGCCCGGCGCGCAGCGGGTCATCGAATATCACTTGATCGCGCGCGGGGCCTGCTGGGCCAACGCGATCGGTCACCCGCCGATGCGCCTTCGCGAGGGGGACCTGATCGTGTTCCCGCAGGGTGACGCGCACGTCTTGTCGAGTGCGCCGGGGATGCGGGCCACACCGGACATGTCGATGTTCTCCCGCTCGCCGACGGCATTGCCGCTCGTCTACGAGCTGGGGGGCGGCGGGCCCGAGCGCTCTCGCATCGTCTGCGGGTTCCTGGGCTGCGACGAGCGCCCCTACAATCCGCTGCTGAGCGCACTCCCGACCGTCATTCATCTCGAGGCGGCGGGGCCGACGGCGACGGCGGGATGGCTGGCGACGCTGCTGAACATCGCGTTGAAGGAGTCGGGCAGCGCGCGTGCCGGGACCGAGAACGTGCTGGCGCGCCTGTCGGAAGTGATGTTCGTCGAGGCGATCCGCCGCTATCTCGAGACGCTGCCGCCCTCGCAGACCGGGTGGCTCGCGGGGCTGCGCGACCCGGTGGTCGGCCAGGCGCTGTCGGCGCTGCACGGCGCCCCGGAGCAGGCCTGGACGGTCGAACGGCTCGCCCAGCTGGTCGGCCTGTCACGCTCGGTGTTCGCGGAACGGTTCACCGACATGGTCGGGCAGCCCCCGATGCAGTACCTGGCGTTATGGCGGATGCAGCTCGCGTCCCGCCTGTTGATGGAAGGCGGCCAGGTGGCTGCCGTGGCCGATGCGGTGGGCTACGAGTCGGAGGCCGCGTTCAGCCGCGCGTTCAAGAAGCTGGTCGGCCAGGCGCCGGCCACCTGGCGGCGCGGTCACACCGCCACCCCAGCGCCGTCAGCCCCACCCATCGGCGTCTAGCCGCGAACGTCCGACTCGCGGCACGCGCGCGATGGGCCCTCGCGGGCGTCGCGTCAGCTCAGCGGCGCCCTTCTCACTGCAACGCGGACTCGGCTCGCCCAACTTTGGCCTGGCTCACCTTCACTGTTGCGGTGAACGATCCCTGTAAACCGGCCTTTTCGTTGCGCCTTGCGAGATACATCGCAGATTGCGAAATTTGTTTTGCATCGACATGGCGATTAGGCCATCTTCTCGCCGGCAGCCGACGGACGGGTGAACCCGCGGCTACCCCAAGAGTCGCATCCGACAACGCGCTGGGGCGTCGGCCCAGAGGAGGAGCAGCATGGTGGATCCGAGATCGCCATGGCGGGTGATGGCGGCGGTGCTGATGTCGGCAGTGCTGGGGGCGCCGGCCGCCGCGCAGATCACGACCGGAAACATTTCAGGCACGGTGCTGGATGCGCAGGGGGCGGTCGTGCCCGGTGCGACGGTCACCTTGATCAGCGATACCAAGGGTACCAAGCTCGCCCCCGTCGTCACTGGTGAAAATGGGACGTACGCGTTCCCGAACGTCACGCCTGACACGTATACCGTCGAAGTCACGATGGACGGGTTCAAGACCCTGCGCCGGAGCGGGGTCGCCCTGAGCGCTGGCGACCGTGTGGCGATTCCACCGCTCTCGATCCAGGTCGGCGGCACCTCCGAGACCGTCGATGTACGCGCGGAAAGCCCGCTGATCCAATCACAGAGCGGCGAGCGGTCCTTCACCATCGCCACCGAAGCGGTGCAGAACCTGCCGGTCGGGGTGAGCCGCAACTTCGCCACCTTGACCGCCTTCACGCCGGGTGTGCAGGTCCAGAACGGCGGCACGACCGGCCGGCTGGGCGGCGGCGGCCAGAACAACATCATGATGGACGGCGTGTCCGCGATGGACACCGGCAACAACGGCCAGCTGCTGCAGATGAACGTCGAGGCGATTGCGGAAGTCAAAGTGCTGACGCAGAGCTATCAGGCGGAGTACGGCCGCTCGAGCGGGCTGCAGATCAGCGCGGTCACGAAGAGTGGGACCAACCGGATGCGCGGCTCGGCCTACGACGTGATCCGCGACTCCGACTGGTACTCGAACAGCTGGGCGAATCAGAAGAACGGGTTGCCGAAGACGGTTGTGAAGGAGAAGGATCTGGGGTATTCGCTGGGCGGGCCAGTCGGCAAGCCTGGCGGCAACAACAAGCTGTTCTACTTCTACAGCCATGAGTACCGGCCGCGGGAGAGCGGCAATCAGATCAACCAGTTCCGCGTCCCGACGGCGCTCGAGCGGCAGGGTGATTTCTCGCAGACGCTCGACAACAACGGCGCGCCGTACAACCTGATTCGCAACGCCGCGAGCGGCCTGCCGTGCTCGACCAGCGATCAGCGCGGCTGCTACGCGGACGGCGGCGTCCTCGGGCGCATCCCGCAGAGCGCGCTGTATCCCACCGGCTTGAACATCCTGAAGCTCTGGCCGGAGCCGAACATCAGCGTGCCAGGTGCCGCCTACAACTATCAGGTCGCGCTACCGACGGTGAACACGCTGATCCAGCAGCCGGCGGTGCGCCTCGACTACCAGGCGTCCCCGAAGTGGCGCACGACCGCCAAGTACGCCGGCCAGCTGCGCAGCCACGAGACCAACTCGGTTGGCGGCGGCCGCGGCGCCCGGGCAGGCCACGCTGATTCCCGGCTTCAACGACTACTTCGAGCCGCACCCCTGGATTGCGCAGGTGTCGGTCACCAGCAACTACAATCTGAACGCGACCACCTTCATCGAAGCGACCTACGGCTGGAGCCAGAATCAGCTCGGGTCATTCGTGATCAACGACATCTCCAACCGGTTCAACGCCGGTCTCGGGGCGCTGCCGCAGATCTTTCCGGACGCCGGCCTCGTGAATCCCGATTACTACGAGTATGGTGTTTTGAGCAGCGTCAACCCGCCGTATTACCAGGACGGCCGGATTGTCGTGCCACCGACGTTTACCTGGGGCTCGCGAGTCTCGAATACGACGCCGAACTATGCGCCTCCCAATGTCATCTTCCCCGGGTTCCTGAACATCAATCGCACGCAGGATGTTTCGATCAGTGCGACCAAGGTGATGGGCCGGCACACCGCGAAGGCGGGCTTCTACCTGAATCACAGCTACAAGGCCCAGAACCAGTCCGGCAATCCCTGGCAGGGATCGCTCAGCTTCGCGAACGACACCAACAACCCGCTCGACACCACATTCGGCTTCGCCAATGCCGCGACCGGGGTGTTCACGTCGTATTCGCAGAACTCGAAGTTCGTCGAGGGCAACTTCCTCTACAACAACGTCGAGTGGTATCTCCAGGACAACTGGAAGATGAACAGCCGGCTGACGCTCGACTACGGGCTGCGCTTCGTCCACCAGCAGCCGCAGTACGATTCCCTGTCGCAGTCGTCGAACTTCTTCCCCAATCTCTGGTCGCCTTCCGCCGCGCCGAAGCTTTACCTGCCGGCGTGCCCGGGCGGCGTGAACCCGTGCGCGACGACCGCCCGGCAGGCGTTGAATCCGGTGACCGGGCAGCTGCTCGGGCCCAACAGCTCGCTGGCGATCGGCCAGGTCGTGTCCGGCAGCGGGAACCCGACCAACGGCATCGTCCAGGCCGGCGACGGCATCGACAAGACCAACTTCACCTGGCCCGGCATTGCGCTGGCGCCGCGGTTCGGCGTCGCCTACGACGTGAGCGGCAATCAGAAGCTGGTGCTCCGCGGCGGCGGCGGGCTGTTCTTCGATCGGCCGGACGGCAACTCGGTCTTCCCGCAGGTCGGCAACCCGCCGCTCTCGACGTCGACGACGATCCGCTATGCCACCCTGCAGAATCTCAGCGGCAGCGGGCTCGCGACGTCGGGCGCGCCGACGCTCCAGATCTTCCAGTACGACGCCAAGCTCCCGTCGTCGTTCCAGTGGAACTTCGGCGGACAGATGTCGCTGCCGTGGTCCTCGACGCTGGACGTCTCGTACGTCGGCAACCACTCCTACAACCTGCTGAGCGGCACGACCGACATCAACGCGCCCGACCTCGGGGCTGCGTTCGCGCCGCAGAATCAGGACCCGACGCTGGCCGCGAGCGCCACGCCCGGCGCCAACGCGCTCTCGGTCGACCTGCTGCGCCCCTACGCCGGACTCGGTGCGATCAACATGCAGTGGCCGCGGTTCCACACGACGTATCACTCGATCCAGACGACGTTCAACCGCCGCTTCCGCGACGGGCTGTCGTTCGGGGTGAACCACACCCTCGGGCTCAGCTTCAAGGGCAACACCGGCACGCAGGTGCGCCTGCAGCACAACCCCGACGGGAGCTTCGCAATCCGCGACGATCAGGGCGCCTACGAGAAGCTGCTCGAGAACGCCGGCAACCGGCGTCACACGGTGAAGGCCAACGCGGTGTGGGATCTGCCGGACGTGCACGGCAGCGGCGGTGCAGTCACCGCACTGAAGGTGATCGCCAATGATTGGCAGCTCTCAGGGCGTGCTGACCGCCGGCTCGGGCACTCCCTACGATGTCGGCTTCAGCTTCCAGAACGGGTCCGGGATCAACCAGACGCTGACCGGGTCGAGCGTCTACGCGCCGCGGGTGGTCGTGACCGGCGATCCGGGCAGCGGCTGCTCGAGCAACCAGTACGCGCAGTTCAACACCGCGGCGTTCTCGGTGCCCGCGCCGTCCGCCACTAATCCGAGCGTGGGGACTGAATCGAGTCGCAATTACTTGATCGGCTGCCCGGATCACACCGTCGATCTGGCGATCGCGCGCAACATCCGGGTGTTCGGAGGCGATCGCGAGCTGCAGCTCCGGGTGGACGTGTTCAACGTGTTCGATACCGTGGTGTACAGCGCCCGGAACACCACGTTGCAGGTGGCGAGCCCGACCAGCCTGGTCCAGACGAACAACCAGTACGACGCGGCCGGCAATCTCGTTGCGACGAGGCTGACCCCGCAGAACTCCGGGTTCGGCGCGGCGACTGGAGCCAATGACCTGCGCCGCGTGCAGGTGCAGATCCGCTTCCAGTTCTAGACGGTTCGGATGTGGGTTCAGCTGCCCGGATGCCGGGCGGCTGGGGTGTCGGCCCGGAGGTCCTCCTCCCTCCGTGGCCGGCACCGAGTCGCCAGCACCGCCCGCGTTTACGCCTTCGGCAGCGTGCCGTCCGGGGTCATCCCGTCAACCGCCTGCGGCAGGACCTGCGCCAGCTTCTCCGCCACATCCTGAACCGACAGGCCGGACTTCTGCGAGAGCTGCTGGAGCACGTCGGACCCGAACACCCGCTGCAGGTCGGCGGGCGCGACGGGCTTGTTCGGCCCGGTGCTGACCCACGACTGCGCGATGTCACCGAGGCCGTGCTGCTGGAACCGTTCGACCAGACCGCCGACGCCGCCGTTCTGATCGATCACGTTCTTCACGACCGAAACCATTCCCGCGCCTACGATGCCGCCGAGCATGCCGTCCAGCAGTCCCATGTGTGTCTCCTTCTCCGTCACCGCCACCGCGTCCACCGTTCTGGGTAGTCCGGCCTGCAATCGTACCGGATTTGCGGGCAGCCGCCGTCAACCGAGGTCGAGAAAACATGCCGCTGGCGATTACCAACTCACGTCCCGGCGCCGCGATGGACATAACATAGAGCCCGCCGCGGCGTGAGCCGGCGCCGCCTTCAAGACAATCCGGATATGGAACAGGAGATCAGGATGCTGAGCCCCGCCGAAGTCAATCGCCAGTGGTATGAGGAGATGTGGAACGGCCGGCGCGAGGATTTGATTGAGGTGCTGATGGCCCACGACGCCGTCGCGCACGGGCTCGGACCCCAACCTATTCAGGGTGCCGCCGGCTTCAAGCCGTTCTACCGCTCGTTCGTCGCCGCGGTTCCCGACCTCAAACTCCGGATCCTCCGGATGGTCTCGGAAGGAGACATGGTCGCGACCCACATCCACTCGACCGGCACGCACACCGGCGGCACGATGGGGCCGGCGACCGGCAAGCCGGTCGAGTTCGAAGGGATGATCTTCGCCCGCGTGAAGAACGGCCAGATCGTCGAAGGCTGGAACTGCATCGACTTCCTGACCTTCAACCAGCAGCTCGGACGGGTCGCCAACCCGATCGTCTAACCGCTACTTCTTGATGATCCGGTCGAGCAGTCCGCGCACCCGGCGATTGACCTCGTTCTGGAACGCGCGGGTCACGACCGACTTGACGTCGACCATCACGCTCGGCGCCGCGACCGTCCCGGTGATCACCGCCGGGACAACGATGCGGCCGTCTTCCTGGGCGTAGCGGCGGAGATCCGTGCCGGCCTGGGCGGTCAGCTCGGGCGACAGGCGGACGCTCGTGTGCATGTCGATCCCGCCGTCGGGCAGGTGGATCGTCGGCGCGCCCGCCATGTCGAAGTCCCGCGACACGAACGTGAGATTGTCCGAGTGCAGCGTGCGATTGGCCAGCGAGAACGCCGCGTCGATTTCCTTGAACGCGGAGCCGGACCCGCCGGGCGCCACGCCTGCCGGCTTGCCGAACGCCAGGACCACCGTCCGCACCATCTCGAGCCCCGGGATCACGCCGTCGACGATGGTGACGCGCCCCTTGCCGCGCGCCGCGGCCAGCATCTGGTCTGCCGACGTCCCGTGCGTCGTCACGCCGATCGTGCCGGACAGCTTGCCGGAGAGGCTGCTCGTACCGCGGGTGTCGCGCAGGATCGTCAGGACGTCGAGACCCGTGATCGTGCCGTCGAGCGCGACCTCCGGCGTCGCTGACCCGGTTGCGACCGTGATCTTGCCGTCATAGCTGCCGCCGAACACGCCGAACCGGAGCGGCTGCAGCTGTAGCGACGACGGAGTGACGTGAAGTGTGGTCGTGAGAGCGGTGAACGCGTATCCTCCCAGCTTGCCTCCGGGCGCGGTGAGCGCCACCGTGACGTCGAGCGGCGAAGCCGCTGCGGCATCAGACGAGGACCCAGCCGCGGGCGTTTCCGCCGAGGTGCCGCTCGATAGTTCGGACGCGACGGCCAACATCTCGTCGAGATTGAGCTGACTCGCGGTGGCTGTGAACCGGCCCTGGCGTCGGGCGAGGCTCGACATCGCGCCCTTCGCCTCGAGCCGCGTGCCCTCGGACCGGGCCGCGAGACGGCTGATGTCGAGGCGATCGCCGGCCAGCGAGGACTCGAGATCGATCAGCAGCGAACGTGAGCCCGCCACCACTTCGACGTGACGGAAGGCCAGTGTCTTCACCGAGACGATCGTCACGCCGCCGCCCGATGTCGAGGGCGGGCCGGAGGTGACCGCTCCGGCGATCCCGACCGCGACCGGGACGGGGATGCGGCTGTTCGAGACGATGACCTCGGCGTCCTCGACGCGGCGCGACAGCAGGCCGCGCAGCCCGGTGGTGACCGACAGCTCGGCGATCGTCGCGCCGGCCGGCTCGCCAATCGTGATGTCGTGCAGGTCGATGGCGACCCGCGGATAGAAGCTCGCGCCGAGCCGCGCGATCCGGACCGGTTGCTTCAGCCGGGCGCTGAGCTGCTGTTCGAGGGTCGTGCGCAGCGTGTCGTTGCCGACGACGCCTCGTGCCACCAGCACGATCGCCGCGGCCACGAGCACCATGAGCAGGACGATCCCGAGCAGGACCTTTCGCAGCATCGGCACACGATACTGCGAAGCTCGCCCGAAGCGGGAGCCGCCGTCAGCTGAGTCGATGCTGATGCGCGCACCGAACGTCGAGCGCCATGCCCGGCGTATGATGCGGCCGATGCGCATGGCCGTGCTCCTGCTGCTCGCGCTCGCGCCGCTGGCGGTCCGGCCTTCGATCCAGGCGCCGACTGAGACGACGCTGTTCTTCGATGAGTTCAGCGGTCCCACCCTCGACAGGTCCCGGTGGAACGTCGTCGTGACAGGGCGTACCGTCAACAACGAGCAGCAGGCCTACATCGATTCGCCCGACGTGTTCACGTTCCTGTCCGGCGACGCTGAGGGGGCGAGCAACGGTGCACTGGTCATTCGGCCGCGCTACCGGGCGGGCTTCACCACGCCGCAGGGGCGCCGCTTCGATTTCGTCTCGGGCCGCGCCGAGACGAGCGGCCGCTTCGAGTTCACGCACGGCATCGCGTCGGCGCGGATCAAGCTGACCGTCGGGGCCGGCCTGTGGCCGGCGTTCTGGTTGCTCGGCGGCGGGCCGTGGCCCGCCACTGGCGAGATCGACATCATGGAGCACGTGGGCGAGCCGGACTGGACCAGCGTCGCGATCCACGGGCCCGGCTACTCCGGGAACACGCCTGTGGCCAGCCGGATCCCGGCCGATCCCGCACAGGGCCTGGCGAGCTGGCATGTCTACGCGGTGGAGTGGACGTCGCAGGCGATGACGTTCACGGTCGACGGCCGCGACGTGTATCGCGCCACGCGCGAGATGGTCGAACGCTATGGCGCATGGGCGTTCGACAACCCGAAGCACGTCATCCTCAATTTCGCATTGGGTGGGGCATACCCCCGGTCAGTGAATCACGTCGACGAGCCATACCCCGGCCTCTCGCCGGTCGCGATCGACCTGATCAAGCAGGACGAGGCCCGCTTTGTCGTCGACTGGGTGAAGGTCGTCGCGGCGCCGGGCGGCGTGCCGCAGTAGATCCGGCTTTGCGCGGTCGGCAGGCCGCTGAGCGTCGTCGGGACGCTACGCGCCAGGCACGCCCGTCACGGCGGAGTAGTCGGGTGCGGCGACCCGGGCGACGAACACCTGATTCCGGCCGCGGCTCTTCGCCCCGTAGAGCGCCTCGTCAGCGCTGCGGAACAGCGACTCGCCGGCCGTGACGTCCGGGTCCGTCATATTCGCTGGCTGGGTGCCGGGCCACTCGTGTGCCGCGATGCCCACGCTGATCGACAGGGTGCCGGCTTGAAACGCCCGTCCGGCGAGCACCGGCGCGCTGCCGTGCACGCCCCGGCACAGACGTTCCGCCATGACCCGGACTTCTGCTTCCGTCCGTCCCATCACGCATATTGCGAACTCGTCGCCGCCGTAGCGGCAGGCCACGGCCTCGGCCGGGAGCTGGGTGGCGAGCACGTGCCCGACGTGTCGCACCGCCTCGGCCCCGGTCAGGTGTCCGTACGTGTCGTTCAACGACTTGAGGCGATCGAGGTCCAGCACCAGCATCCAGACCGTCGCCCCTGACGACCGCGCCGAGCGCATCATCGCCGTCAATTGAACCTCGAACGAGCGGAGGTTGTGGAGGCCGGTGAGGTCGTCGGTCATCGCCATCGCGTGCAGGCGGCGGCCGTTCTCAGCGAGTCGCGCGGTCGCCAGGCCGACGGCGATGAATAGCGCGATCTGCACGAGGTCGGACTCCCGGTAGGCGAACGTCAGCAGGGCGGGGTTGGCGAGGTGGTACAGCACGATCGCGCTCAGCGATGCGAGCAAGCCGCCGGCCCACTCGAGACGCAGCGCGGCGAGGATGATTGGAAGGTAGTAGAGGTGCTGCACCGGTGCCGCACCGGTGGCCCGATCGAGCAGGAATGTCGCCGCGAGGCCGACGACGACCGCCGCGACCGTCCAGCTCGCCGGCCATGCTGCGCCGCCGACCGTGATCCGGCTCCGCGCCGGCGTCCTCGTAGTCAGGCGCATCGTCCTGCTCACCTCCTTCAGTGTCTACGCGCCTCGCGCGCGGCGCGTTTCCCCCGCACGGTGCGTGCGCGGATCAGCGCCGCTTCGCCGCCGACTTCTTGGCCGACGTTTTGCGCGCGCCGCCGGTCTTGCGCTTGGCGCCGGATGGAGACTTCTTGCGGCTGCGCTGCTCGGCGGCGGCCCGCATGTTGTCGACGAGGTTGGGGTACTTCCGTCCTGCTTTGCGAGCCCGGCCTTTGGCCTTCGCGCGTGACGCCGCGGTCAGCTTCGTCTTTTTCGCGCCCTCGGGGCGCTTTCGCTCCCACGGCGCCTTGCCATCACTCCTGGTCTGCTTGGCCATTCCCGCACGATACACCCGCCGGTCCGCGTCGACGGGTGACAATCGGACGACGAGCCTCGATGCGGGCCGTCGGGCTGACGTCTACTTGCTGCCGCCGCCGACCGCGAACGCGATGACGCTGTCGTCGGTGACGGGGTTGCCGAAGAAGCCGCCGCCGGTCGCGGCAATGACGACGAACTGCTTGCCGTCGCGGCCTTCGTAGGTCATCGGCGTGGCCTCCGCCGCCCCGGTCAGCTTGTATGTCCACAGCTCCTTGCCGCTCTTGGCATCGAAGGCACGGAAGCGGCTGTCGTCGGTCGCGCCGATGAACACCAGGCCGCCGGCGGTCGCGATCGTGCCGCCGTTGCCCGGACGTCCGGTCTTCTGCTTCTCGGCAGGCAGCGTGTCGGTGATGCCGAGCGGCACGCGCCAGGCGAACTCGCCGGTGTTGACGTCGACCGCGGTGAGCTGGCCCCACGGCGGCTGCTGGCACATCATGTTCGAGGCGTTGTCTTTGAAACGGCCGCCGCCCGGCACGCCCTCGTACGGTCCGTCGGGAAGCACGCGGTTGCCCTGCCCGTCGGCGCGGGCCGGACCCTGCGCGTCCGGCGCGCGATCGCGCAGTCCCGAGATCTGTCCGAGCTCGTTGGTGCTCACGAACAGGTACCCCAGTTGCGGGTTGAACGACGTCCCACCCCAGTTCACGCCGCCGTGGTTCCCGGGGAACTGCACGCGGAGGCGGTTATAGGACACCGGCAGGTACGGGCCACCCAGCTGCATCCCCTGGATCAGCGTCTTGCACGCGGCTTCGAGCTCCGGCGTCACCGTCGCGACGTCCGCCGCGGTGAACGACATTCTCGCGAGCGGCGCCGGCTTGACCGGGAAGGGCTGCGTCTTCGACGTGCGCTCGAGCGGCACCTCGCTTTGTGCCACCGGCCGCTCTTCAACGCCGTAGATCGGCTTGCCGTTCGTTCGATCCAGCAGGAACAGAAGGCCCATCTTGTTGATCACCGCAACCGCGGGAATCGTGCGCCCTCCCTGCTTGACGTCGACGAGCGCCGGCGCGCCAGCGAGGTCCCCGTCCCAGATGTCGTGGTGCACGATCTGGAAGTGCCACAGGTATTTCCCGCTGTTCGCGTCGGCCGCGACGATGCTGCTGGCGAACAGGTTGTCGCCAGGGCGATCCCCGCCGTACTGATCGACCGACGGCGCACCGAACGGCATGTAGACGATGCCGCGTTCGGTGTCGACGGTGAGAAGGCCCCACACGTTCACGCCGGAGCGGTCCTTCGCGCTGTCGCCGCCCCACGTGTCGGCGTACTTCTCGCCGGGCCTGGGAATCGAGCGGAAAGTCCACACCAGCTTTCCGCTGCGCATGTCCCACGCCCGGACGTCGCCGGCTGGACCCTTGGGCGGGTTCTCCTGCGTCCGCCCGCCGGTGATGACCAGGTTCTTGTAGACGATCGGCGGTGAGCTCAGGCCGTTGCTGCCCGGCTGTCCTTGCAGGATCTCGGGCGTATCGAGGTTGACGATCCCCTTGTCGCCGAACGCCTCGTTCGGCGCACCGGTCTTGGCATTGAGCGAGTACAGCTTTCCGTCACTCGAGCCGAAGACGATCTGCGGTGGAGTCTGTCCATCGCCCGGCCAGTATTCGACGCCGCGTGTCGAGGGATTGCCCGATGGCAGGCGATAGCTCCAGAGCTCCTTGCCCGTCGACGAGTCGACCGCCGCGACGCGGTAATACGGTGTGGCGATGTACATCACGCCGTTCATGACCAGCGGCGTCACTTCACTCGAATTGAAGCCGGCGCCGCCGCGGCCCCGGCCCGCCGCCTCTCCGGCCGCAGGGGCCGACGGCTTCATGTGATACACCCACGCGACCTGCAGCTGGCCAACGTTCGCCGGCGTGATCTGCGTCAGCGGAGAGAAGCGCATCCCGCCGGGATCGTGACCGTAGGTCGGCCATTCCTTCGACGCGATCGGAGCCGGCGCGCTCGACTGCGCGTACGTCGCGGCCACCGCCGCCAACACGACGGCCGCTGCCGCCCCAAGCCGTCGCCGCTGGATCGTGAGACGCATCAATCCTCCCGCTGCTGCCGTTGACCGACGGAGATCCTACAGGATTCGGCCACGGCTCGGCGGCGCTTACAGCCGCCCGGCCTTCAGACCGTCCACGAGCTCGGCGAGGCCTCGGATGCGCGGGCAGTCGGCCTCGGGATACAAGTCGGCTTCGTCGAGCAGCACGCCGCGCAGGCCCGCCGCACGGGCCCCGACCACGTCGACGTGGTAGAGGTCGCCCACGTGGATGGTGGTTTCGGCGCGTGCTCCGCTGCGCTCCAGGGCCATCTCGAACATGCGCGGATCCGGCTTCTCCACGCCGAGATCGCACGAGTCGAGGACGCAATCGAACCAGCGCGTGAGGTCGAGGCGATCGAGGTGCGCGCACAACGTGCCGTTGGCGTTCGACACCACGGTGAGGCGGAGGCCGAGCGCGCGCAGCGCTTCGAGCGCCGGCACTACGCCTGGCGCGACCCACTCCCACAGATTCTGCTCACGATGGTACGCGTTCAGTTCCTGCAGCGCGGCGTGCGTGGCGGGCGACAGCGGGACGCCGGCTTCGCTCAGCACGAGATCGAAATACAACCACGCGCGGCTGGCGTCCGTTGTCGCGCTGATCGTGTCCCCGACGTCGAGCCGCCGTCTGGCGCGGTAATCGGCCTGCGACAGGGCGGCGTCGCTGACCCCAACACCGTGCCGCTCGAGCGCCTGACTGACGCGGGCCCAATTCGGAAACAGCAAGACCCCACCGGCGTCGAGAAACACCGTCTCAACCGTCATGTATGAATTCTACCGGCGCGAGCGGGCCATTCCTGAATGAGGAACACAGGGCTGACGTCGGAAGCGCGCCGACTGCGCAGCTGAAAACCGTCCGGCCGGGGTAGCCAGCTGACATGTCGCAGCGAATGTTGTATCTCTGTGCCGATGACCAGGCTTCGTGTTGCCTTCCTGTGCTCGCTGCTGAGCACGGTACTCGCCGGCTCCGTTGCGATGCGTGCGCAGGTGCCGATCTCACCGCCTGTCCCGGGCCCTGAGCAGCCGATTCCGTACAGCCACAAGACGCACGTGTCGCGCGGGCTCGAGTGCCGGATGTGCCACGTCAACCCGGACAACGGGAAGCTGATGACGTTTCCCGCGACGACGACTTGCATGGGCTGCCATCAGACGATCGCCGCCGACCGGCCGTCGATCCAGAAGCTGGCGTCCTTCGCAGCCTCGGGACAGCCGATCCCCTGGGTTCGGGTCTACCAGATGCCGGACTACGTCTACTGGAAGCACGGCACACACCTGGCCGCCGGCGTGACCTGCGCCGAGTGCCACGGCCCGGTCGCCGAGCACGACGTCACCACGCGCGAAACCAACGTCTCGACCATGATCGGGTGCGTCGCGTGCCACAACCGGAAGCAGGCGTTCACCGATTGCGGGGACTGTCATGCGCCGAGACAGTGAAGAGCGCACGTCGGTTCTGGGGTTCGAACGTTCGACCGGTTCGACAGGTGCTGGTTCGCGGGTTCCAGCTGTTCGTCGAACCTGCGAACCCGCACCTATCGAACCTTCGAACCCCTCGAACCTGTCGAACCCCGGGTTTCACCGCCTCTGACCTCCCTCGTCAGGGTGGTCAGGGGTACCGTCAACAGTCCGTATACCCCCGCCGCGACGAGAAGGTTCGTGTGAATCCCTGCGAAGATCGAGATCGCCACGGCGACGATTGAGCCGAGCACACTGAACGCGCCGTTGATCCCCCACATCCAGGCCGTGGCCTCGCTCGAGAGCTGGCCGACCAGGCGGAGGCCGGTGGGGAAGAAGCCGCCCAGGACGAGCGACAGCGGGCCGAGCAGCGCGATCACCACGGCGCTGCGCACCGGCAGCGGCGATCCGATCGTCGCCTGCGTCGCGGGACCGATCACGGCGAGGAGGGTCATCAGAATGGCGGCCGCCAGCAGCGGCAGCGCGCGTTCGAGTCGCGGGTGCGGCATCACCACGAAGTCGGAGAGGAAGCTGCCGATCCCGGCGAACAGGATCATCGAGAACAGCGTGATGGACAGCGTATACGTCGGATGCCCCAGGTAGATGGAGAAGCGCTGCAGCAGCGCCATCTGCACCAGCATGAAGCCCAGGCCGATCCCCGCGAAATAGACCAGCGACGCGGCGAACGTCCGGCCGGGCATACGCGGCCGGCCGTGCGCGACGAGTGGTCCGAGGATGAGCAGCGCCACCAGCGCCGACGTGATCCCAAAGAGCACCACCAGGGTCGTCGTCGCATAGATGTTGCCGCGCACCACGCCTTCGTCAGGCAGCGCCTGGATGCGTGCGAAGCTGGCGAGCTTCAGGATGTTGAAGAAGAAGGGGCGATCGTCCGTGGGCGGGCTGTAGTCGAAGCGCGGGTCGGCGGTCGCGGCGGTCAGCGCCGCCGCGCTGGTGCTCCCGGCGATGTGATCGAGCTCGGCGTTCGGACTGCCGGTCCACGGGGACACCTGCAGGGTGAACTCCTCGTCCGTGCTGACGGCGTCGATGGTGGCCCGATCCGCGGCCGTGAACGGCGACGGCGACGTCAGCAACGTCGCGACACTACCCCGCGAGATCAGCAGCAGGTGCGCCTTCGGGTTGTCGACACCGCGCGCCAGCAAGGCGGCGGTGCCGAGCGCGAGCAGACGGTTTGTTTCGGAGATGTGGCCGGGCGCGAACCAGCGCGACACGCTGAAGACACCGGTTGGCGTGAGCCGCGAAAGCACCACGTCCCATGCCTCGGTGGTGTAGAGGCCGTTCTCGGAGAGGCTGAATGCGCCCGCGCCGGTCGAGGCCCACGTGTCGATCAGCGACATCTGTATGACGTCGAAGCGGTCCGCGCTGCGCGTCAGAAATGCCCGGCCGTCGTCGTGTGCCAGGCGGACCTCCGGGCGGTCGGCAATCCGCGCGAATGTGCGATGGCTGCCGGTCAGCAGGCCGATCATCGTCTCGTTGACGTCGATCCCGGTGATCGCCCGGTTGCCGCCCCAGATGGCCGCGAGCAGATCGCGCCCGCCGCCAAAGCCGATCACCGCGACCGACCCCCGCCGCAGGTAGTACGGCAGCGTGGTGACGTCATGTCGGACCCAGTCGAGCGTCGCCGGGTCGCCGTTCCACTCCGTGATCGGGGTCCCGGCCTCACCGTCGATGACCATCCACGCTGCGTTGACCCGCTCGGCGCGATTCCACAGCTTGCCGCCACCCCACAGGAACGGCTCCCACCGGCCTGGCTTCTGCACCACCACGAACGAATGGCTGTTCCAGACCGTGCGGTCGGTGCTCTCCGATCGCCAGAACTGGCGGTTCTTCGTGTAGGCGATCTCGAGCCCCGCGCGGCCGGTGCCATTCGCGATCGCCGCGACCGCGAGCAGCACCGCGAGCAGGAACGGCACACGCCCATGCGTGCCGGCGACGGCCCGGCTGAAGCACCAGCCGCCGAGCGCCGCGGCGCCGGCGCCGAGCACCACCAGCGAGCTCACGTTGAACAGGCCGCCATCGAGCAGCGGGACGACCGAGAGACAGCCGAACGCCGCGCCGGCGAGGTCCCACGCGTAGAGCCGGCCGATCGCCGAGGCCGCACGGGTCAGGACGATCGTGACGATCATTCCGGAGAAGTAGAAGGGCAGCGTGAGCGCGGCGACGGTCGTGGTCAGCGATGCCAATCCTACGAAGGAGGTCGCGGGCTGCACCGACAGCGGGATGCACAGCGCGACGATGTGCGTGGCCACCATCGCGACCGCGAAGGCGATCGCCAGCAGCGGCAGTCGTCTCAGCGCCGCCTCGCCTGCCAGCCCGGCGCCACCGAGGAAAACGCGGATCGCGCCGCCCGCCATGCCGAGCATCGCCAGCGAGATGGCTAGAAACGAGAGGTGGTACCAGGTCAGTACGGACAGCAGCCGGCTGTCCAGGATTTCCAGCAGCAGGGTCGCGAAGGTGATGGCGAAGAGCCCGGCCGAGAGCATTGAGCTCAGGACGTCGGCTTCGCCCGCCGGGCGTTGCGGCTGAAACCGGCGCGGGCTTCGCGAACGAAGAGCCACGCGCCATGCGGCGGGTCGATGGGAGCCGCGCGCCTCACCTTCAGCGCCACCGGTCGCTCGAGCCGTGTGTCGATGCCCCCAAAACGCCGCATATGCCCCTGACGGGGATGGGGTCCTTGGCGCAATGCTGGAAGGTAATCGGCAACATTCACAGGCCGTGGGCGCGGCCCGGGTTCACTATACATCCCCGCGCACCTCCAGCGCCAAGAGGCACAGGACGCTGCTCTATCCTTTGCGAGTCGTCGTCGAGGCGGCGCAGGCGGGGCGTGACGTCCACCAAGGTGGCTGCGGCGGAACGTCCGGGTCCGAGGCGCGGCGGTAGGGGATAATGAACCCTCAACGCGTGGGCCCGACTGGGCCCGATCCGACGGATCTTCCGGCCGCCTCCTGAATCATGAAGCTGCTCTACGACTACCTCCGCCAATATCGCGGCCTGATCGCGCTCGCACTGGTCCTCGCGACCATCAACCAGGTGTTCTCGCTGCTCGATCCGCTGATCTTCCGGCACGTGATCGACGAGTACGCCACGCGCTTCGCGGAATACTCGACCGGCGAGTTCTTCCGCGGCGTCAGCCTGCTGCTCGCGGCCGCGGTCGGCGTAGCCTTCATCTCGCGCGTCGCCAAGAACTTCCAGGACTATTACATCAACGTCGTCACCCAGCGGCTCGGGGCGCAGCTCTACTCGGACGGGATCCGGCACTCCCTGGAGCTGCCGTATTCGGTCTTCGAGGATCAGCGCAGCGGCGAGACGCTCGGGCGGCTGCAGAAGGTCCGCACCGACGTCGAACGGCTGATCTCGACCTCGATCAACGTGCTGTTCACGTCGCTGGTCGGGGTGATCTTCGTGGTCATCTACGCCTTCAGCGTCCACTGGCTGATTGCCCCGGTCTACTTCCTGATGGTGCCGCTGCTCGGGATCCTGAGCTCGGTGCTGAGCCGGCGAATCAAGGCGATTCAGAAGGTCATCGTCGCCGAAACGACCGCGCTCGCGGGATCGACGACGGAGTCGCTGCGGAACATCGAGCTGGTGAAGAGCCTCGGGCTGGGGCAGCAGGAGATCGACCGGTTGAACGGCACGACCGGCAAGATCCTGAAGCTCGAACTGAAGAAGGTGCGTTATCTCCGCAGCCTGAGCTTCATCCAGGGGACCGCGGTCAACTTCCTCCGGACCAGCATCATGTTCCTGATGCTGTACCTGATCTACACGCGCGCGATCACCGTCGGCCAGTTCTTCTCCCTGTTCATCTACTCGTTCTTCATCTTTGGGCCGCTGCAGGAGCTCGGCAACATCATCAACATCTATCGTGAGACCGAAGCCTCGCTGAACGTGTACCAGACGATCCTGGCGATGCCCAAGGAGGCGAAGCCGGCGAACCCGGCGCCGCTGCGGGGCCTCGAAACGCTCGCCTTCGATCACGTCACGTTCCAGCACCCGTCGGCCTCATCGCCGGCGATCAGTGACATCAGCTTCGGCATGACACGGGGCGAGACGGTCGCGTTCGTCGGGCCGTCCGGCTCCGGCAAGACGACGCTGGTCAAGCTGCTGGTGGGGCTGTATCAGCCGCTGGCGGGGCGGA
The DNA here is from genome assembly GCA_963816725.1 of uncultured Acidobacteriota bacterium. GTDB lineage: Bacteria > Acidobacteriota > Vicinamibacteria > Vicinamibacterales > 2-12-FULL-66-21 > CAVSUB01. The sequence continues at coordinate 233,585 of CAWFMC010000013.1, forward strand.
TTCTCTATAACGGAATCGCCGGCACGCAGATCGATCTCGACGACCTCCGGGCGCGGATCGGGTTCGTGACCCAGGATACGCAGCTCTTCTCCGGCACCATTCGCGAAAACCTGCTGTTCGTGAACCCGGCCGCGACCGACGCGGCGTGCCTCGAGGTCCTGCACCAGGCCTCCTGCGACAGCCTCCTGGCGCGCGCCGACCGCGGCCTGGATACGATCCTCGGCGAGGGCGGTGTCAAGGTCTCCGGCGGCGAGAAGCAGCGGCTGTCGATCGCTCGCGCGCTGCTGCGCCGTCCGCACCTGCTGGTGTTCGACGAGGCGACGTCCTCGCTCGATTCGCTCACCGAAGAGGGGATCACCGCGACGATCCGCGACGTCGCGACCAGCGGCGACGCGATGACCGTCCTCATCGCGCACCGCCTGTCGACCATCCTGCACGCCGATCGCATCTACGTCCTCGAGCGCGGCCGGGTCGTCGAGACCGGAGGTCACGCTCAGCTGCTGGCCCAGAAGGGCCTGTACTACGCGATGTGGCGGCAGCAGATTGGAGAGAGGCGGGGGACGGAGGCGGGCGCGCCGGCGCTAACGGCGGCGGCCGGTCGATAGGCTACAGGCTACAGGCTACGGGCTACAGACCGGTCGGAGCACTGAAACACCGTCGGCGCATCGCCGTAATCACGCCTGAAGCCTGAAGCCTGAAGCCTGAAGCCTGAAGCCTGAAGCCGACAAGTTTCTTGAGCGTCAGTGTCGAGAAACCACGCCCTGCTCCGACCTACCAGTGAAACCGTCAATCAGGGCGGCTCGCTTCTGGAGATACCGATGAAGTTCATGCTCATGATGCACGCCCCGAGAGCGGGTTGGACCAACGCGGGAATCGGCACCTGGCCGCCGGAGGACATCAAGGCCCACATCAGGTTCATGATGAACTTCAACCGGGAGCTGTCCGCGGCTGGGGAGCTGGTCGAAGCGCAGGGGCTGAACGTCCCGGAGGAGGCGCGCATCGTGCGGGCAGGGAAGGGTGGCGCCCCGGAGGTCACCGACGGGCCCTATCCGGAGGCCAAGGAGTTCCTCGCCGGGTTCTGGATCGTCGATGTCGAGAGCAAGGACCGGGCGTACGAGCTGGCGAGCCGGATTTCGCTGGCGCCGGGCAAGGGCGGGGTGCCGATGCACATGCCGCTCGAGGTCCGCGAGGTGATGAGCGGCCCGCCGTCGGACCTGTGACGGGCGGCACCAGCTTCGCGGGCGAGCACCTGCTGCGCGAGCTCGCGCCGCAGGTCCTCGGCGCCGTCGTCCGTCGATACGGGGATTTCGCCGCCGCCGAGGATGCGGTGCAAGAGGCGCTGCTCGCGGCCGCGCAGCAGTGGCCGTCGCAGGGACTGCCGGAGAATCCCCGCGGGTGGCTGATCCAGGTCGCGTCCCGCCGGATGGTGGATCAGCTGCGTGCCGATTCGGCCCGGCGGCGCCGCGAAGAAACGTCGGCCGCGCAGACACCGGCTGACGAGCAGGTCGTGGCCGCGCCCGACGAGACGCCGCATGCCCATCTCGGCGCAATCTTTCGCGCCGGACTCGACCAGGGAGAGCAGGACGACACGTTGGTCCTGCTCTTCATGTGCTGCCATCCGGCGTTGACCCGCCCGTCGGCGATTGCGCTGACGCTGCGCGCGGTCGGCGGTCTGACGACGGTGGAGATCGCGAACGCGTTTCTGGTCCCGGAAACAACGATGGCGCAGCGGATCAGCCGGGCGAAGAGCGCGATCCGGAAGTCCGGCGTCCCGTTTCGCATGCCCACCGAGTCGGAGCGCGCCGACCGGCTCGAGGCCGTGCTCCACGTCCTCTATCTGATCTTCAACGAAGGCTACGCGAGCAGCATCGGGACCTCACTTCAGCGCAACGACCTCGCTGCCGAGGCCATCCGGCTGACCCGCATCGTCCATCGTCTGCTGCCGCGCGACACCGAGGTCGCCGGTCTCCTGGCTCTGATGCTGCTGACCGATGCCCGCCGCGCGGCGCGCACCGGCCCTGAAGGCGAGCTGATCCCGTTGCCGGAGCAGGACCGCACGCTGTGGGATCGCGAGGCGATCGCGGAGGGTACTGGCTTGATCGCCGCGACGCTGGCAAAGGGACGTGTCGGGCCGTACCAGTTGCAGGCCGCGGTCGCCGCGCTGCACGACGAGGCCGCGCGGCACGAGGATACCGACTGGGCGCAGATCGCCGCGCTGTATGGAGTGCTGATGCGGATCTCCGACAACCCGATGGTCGCCCTTAACCAGGCGATCGCGGTCGCAATGGTCGAGGGCCCCACCGCCGGCCTGGCACGTTTGGCGGCGCTCGATCGGGACACACGCCTCGCCGGTCACTATCGGCTGGACGCCGTCCGCGGGCATCTGCACGAGATGGCCGGGGATCGCCCCGCGGCGGTCGCGCACTACCAGGCGGCGGCCGCGAAGACCGCGAGCGTGCCGGAGAGAAATTACCTGACCATCAAGGCGGCGAAGCTGACGGCGCGTCACGAACGCTGACGCCCGACTCGTCGCTTGGCGCTTTCCGCGTTCATTTGCCTTCTGCGCTCTGTCGTTCCATTTCGCCACCTGTCGTGCGTCGATCTGCCATCTGCCTTATGTCGCGCGTCGTCTGCCATCTGCCATTTGCCCTTTCCCATCTGCCATGACCGGGGCTATGAGCCGCAACCCGGCCGGGATCGATAGAATCTCCGGGTGGGTGAGACCCGCGTCGACCTCCAGCATCTGCTCGAAGACCTGCGCGACGCCTACACCGGCGCGCTCGAAGAAACCATCCTCACCGAAATTGCCGCCAACGCGCTCGACTCAGGGGCTACGCACATCCGTCTGTTCACAACGCCCGCCGACGCGACGTTGCTGGTGGTTGACGACGGGCGCGGCATGCAGCGGCGCGACCTCGCGCGGTACCACGATGTGGCCGCCAGCACCAAGCAGCGCGGCGACGGGATCGGCTTTGCCGGCGTCGGGATCAAACTGGGGCTCCTCGTGTCCACCGAGGTGGTCACTGAAACGCGACGGGGCGCCTCGCATGTCGCTACGCGCTGGCACCTGGCGTCCCGTTATCGCGCGCCGTGGAAGTGGATCCCGCCACCCGGTCTGGTGACGACGCGAGGTACGGCAGTGCAATTGCGGCTGACCAATCCGCTGTCCCCACTGCTCGACGCCGGCTACCTCGAAGAAGCGCTGCGGCGCCACTTCGAGCCGCTGTTCGATGCGGCCTTCGACGAGATACTGCGGCGGCATTACGGGCGAGGGCTGCGGTTCGAGGTCGATGGCCGGATGCTCGTACCCGAGCGAGCCGCGGCCCGCGACCGTGTCGCGATCCCGATTCGAATGGGCCGGCGGCGGATCCCATCGGCGGTGGCCGTGCTCGAGCGCCACGATCTTCCGCTACCGGAGGAACGACGGGGCATTGCGATCAGCACATTCGGGAAAGTGATCCGGCGCGGCTGGGATTGGCTCGGCCTGACTCCGGCTGACCCGGCGCGTGTGAGTGGGCTGATCGAGGCGCCGGACCTGGCCGCGTGTCTGACCCTGAGCAAGAATGATTTCATCCGTACGGGAACGCGCGGTGCGACCTATCTAGCCTATCGCCGCGCCAGCCAGGAGCTGGTGTCACGGCAACTGACGGTGTGGGGCGACAGCCGCGACATGGATGCCCGGCCCCGCACGGTCCGCCTGGAGCGCGATCTCGAGCGCGTGCTCGAAGATTTGGCCGACGAGTTCCCGCTGTTGCGTTCGCTGGTCGATCACCGCGCCGGCGGACAGAAGCGCTTGCCGCTGCCTGGCCGCGGGCGAGATCGAGTCCCCGGCCCCCTGTTCGCGAGCGTATCGGCCGCCGCTGACGCGCGCGAGGACCAGAACGGTCTCGATGGGAGTGCGACGAAGGGCGAGGTCTCAGGCGGCGAGGGGGAGCCAACCCGTCCGTCGGCGCCGCCGACGCCACCGGAGAGTTCGCGGACCGGTGATCAGGGCCCGGGCGAGGATCAATCATCGACGCCAATCGGTGAAGTCTCGACCGTCGCGGGCCGCCGCCGGCCGGCGCGGTATGGGCTGATGCTCCAGTTCGAGTCGCGACCCGGCGATCCGGAGCTCGGGCGCCTGGTCGACAGCACGATTTGGGTCAACGACGCACATCCTGCTTACCTGCGCGCCGCCGCCTCGCGCTCCGCCGGCTACCACCTCGCGCTGACGGTGGCGCTCGCGCTCGCCGCGCTCGCCGTGGGCGCGGTCGCTGAGCATGCCTTCGTGACGCGGTTTATGGCGCAGTGGGGCGGCGCCGGCGGCGCGGCGCGGGCACGCCCCGCACGCCGGAAGCCACGGTCGAAGCCGGCGGCCCGCTGACCTCCGACGCGGCCTCGACGCAGGCTTGAATGGATCTTTGACGCCCGACCTCGAGGTCGGGCCTACGGTTGTGCTGATGCCGTCGTAGCCGGCAGCTGGAAGCTGAGCAGCTGTAAGCTGGAATCTTCCAGCTATGAAGAGAGATGCTTCCCGACCACGCCGGCCAGCTCGAACATGCTGACCTGCGGCTTGCCGAACACGGCGAGCAGCTTGTCGTCGGCGTTGATCGCGCGCTTGTTGGTGGCGTCCTGCAGGCCGTGCTCCTTGATGTAGACCCACAGCCGCTTGATCACTTCGGTCCGCGGGACCGGCTCGTCGCCAATGACTGCCGCGAGCTCGGGGCTCGGCTTCAGGCCTGGACCGGCCTTGCGCGGCTTCTTCGGAGCGTTCGGATCCTTCGCGGCGCGAGGCGCCTTGGCCGAAGCCGTCTTGCGCCCGCCGGTCTTGCGCGCGGCTGCCGGCGCCGCCGCCGCGGCCGCCCGGCCGGTGAACGTGGGCTTGCGCCGGTTCGGGAATTTCGACGCGGCGAACTCGAAGTTGACCTTGCCGGCCTCCGCATCCCACTTCAGATGCGCCTTGAACGGCCGGCGGGTCCGCATCGACACGAAGCCGTCGAGGAGGTCCGTCTTGCCCGTCTCGAGCAGCTTCTGCATCTGCTCGCGCGAGACGGCCTGCTGGAGAATGACCTTGCGGCTCTTGAAGTCACAGGTCGGCTCCGCCTGGGCGACGGTCGGCACCGCGTGCTCGCAGACGTAGTTGCGGCCTGATTCGAACACGCGGCCGCCGCTCTTCGGGCAGATGCCGAGCGGCTCCTGGCCCGAGAAGTCAATCGGCTCGCCATTCTCCTCGTTACCATCCGAGCCGAAATCGAACTCCAGCTTCCAGTTCTTCTTTTCGTCGTCGTACTTGAGCACGATCTCGGACGTGAACGGCCATCCGGCCTTCGAACGGAAGCCCTCGAGCGGACCGATCTTCTTGTCGCGCAGGAGCTGTTCGACTTCCTCGAGCTCGAACGTGCGGCCGGCCGGCGTCTTCCCGAACGAGAAGCCGCAGCCCTCGGCGTCCCCAGGTTGGCCGCTGCACGTATAGCGGCGGTAGTTCTCCTTCACCACCCCGCCGCAGTTCGGGCAGGGCGTCGAAAGCGTGGCGTAATCCCCCGGCACCGTGTCGTGGTCGTACTCCTTCGCCTTGGTGACGATGTGCTTGGTCATTTCGGCGATTTCCAGCATGAACGCGTCGCGCTGGAGACGGCCGTGCTCGATCTCGGCGAGCTTGTATTCCCACTCGCCGGTCAGCTCGGGCCGCGACAGCTCCTCGACCCCCAGGCCCCGCAGCAGTGTCATCAGCTGGAACGCCTTGGCCGTCGGGATCAGCTCGCGCCCTTCGCGAAGCATGTACTTCTCGTTGATCAAGCCTTCGATGATCGACGCGCGGGTCGCCGGTGTGCCGAGTCCCTTCTCCTGCATCGCCTCACGCAGCTCGTCGTCTTCGACCAGCTTGCCGGCCCCTTCCATCGCGCCGAGAAGAGTGGCCTCCGAGTAGCGGGCCGGCGGCCGGGTCTTGAGGCCCTTGGGCTCCACGGTGCGAGCGAGTGCCGACTCCCCGGGCTTGACCGGAGCCAGGTTCTGCGGCCCTTCGGTGGTTTCGTCCTGCGCCTGCTTGCCGTAGATCGCCAGCCAGCCGGGTTTGACGAGCACCTTGCCTTCGGACTTGAAGCTATGGCTGGCGGCGCGCGAGATCCGCGTCGTGACCTGAAACTCCGCCGACGGGAAGAACACCGCCATGAAGCGCCGTGCCACCAGGTCGTAGAGCTTCTGCTCGGCTTCAGACAGCCCGTGCGGCGCCTGCGTCGTCGGGATGATCGCGAAGTGATCGCCGACCTTGGCGTTGTCGAAGACTCGCCGCGTCGGCTTGATGTAGTTGTTGCTCAGCGCCTGGGCGGCAAATGGCTCCAGGTGGCTGAGGCCGCTGCCGGCCAGCATCTGGAACGTGTCGCGGACGACCGGCACGTAGTCCTCGGGCAGCGACCGCGAGTCGGTTCGTGGATAGGTCAGCGCCTTGTGCCGCTCGTACAAGCTCTGCGCAATCGACAGCGTCGTCTTGGCCGAGAAGCCGAACCGGCCGTTGGCCTCGCGCTGCAATGACGTCAGATCGAAGAGCAGCGGACTGGCCTGGGTGGTCGGCTTGGCTTCCTCGGTGACCGTCGCCTGCTGGCCGCGCACCGCGTCGGCGATGGCCTGTGCATCAGCTGCCGACCACACGCGGTCCGCCTTCAGCTCGCCGTCCTCTTCGTTCCGCTTCCATGCCGGATCGAACCACTTGCCCGGATACTCGCCGGCCTCGACCTGGAAGCTGCCGTGGACCTCCCAGTAATCACGGCTGACGAAGGCGCGGATCTTCTCCTCGCGCTCGACCACGATCGCGAGAGTCGGCGTCTGCACTCGGCCGACCGTCGTCAGGAAGAAGCCGCCGTCGCGCGAGTTGAAGGCGGTCATCGCGCGGGTGCCGTTGATGCCGACCAGCCAGTCCGCCTCGGACCGCGATCGCGCGGCATCGGCCAGCCCGTGCATCTGCTCGTTGCTGCGGAGCGCGCTGAAGCCTTCGCGGATCGCCTGCGGGCGTCATCGACTGGAGCCAGAGCCGGCGAACGGGCTTGCCGAGCGGCTTCTTGCCACCGCCGGCGTATTGCTCGATCAAGCGGAAGATCAGCTCGCCCTCGCGCCCCGCGTCACAGGCATTGACCAGCTCGGTCACGTCGGGCCGCTTCGCCTGGCGGACCACGGCCGTTAGACGGGTCTTGGTGCGGTCGACCGGCTTCAGGTCGAAGTAGGGCGGGATGACCGGCAAGTGCGAGAAGCTCCACTTCCCGCGCTTGACGTCGAACTCCTCGGGAGCCTGGATCTCGAGCAGGTGGCCGACCGCGCTCGTGACCACGTAGCGGTCGTTTTCGAAATGTTCGTCGTGTTTCTTGAACTCGCCGGCGACCGGCGTCAACGCCCGGACGATGTCCTGCGCCACCGACGGCTTTTCCGCGATTACCAGAGTCTTCGCCATATAACTAACGTCACACGTCCCTTCGCCGCGGGCGGTCCCGTAGGACTGTGCGCCCGCTTGCGGTCGAATTGCAAGCCTAAGCTAATCCATTGGACGCGCGGTCCAGCCGGGTTGGGCTGTCTGCAGCACCCCGCAGCGCTTCGGTTTCGCGCATCTTCGGGGGATACCCTCGCGAGCGGACAGGACCCTCCCAGGAGAACGGTTCAGGTCTCAGCCCGCGCGTCGTCGTCTTGAGGATACGCCATGGTCCATACGTCGGCCGCACAAGCTCATCCATAAAGGCGGTGTCTTCGAGCGCCCGTCAGGTATGACGCCGCCACCCAGCCAACCGCCTATTTTCGCATCGCGGAGAGCGCCGGGCCGCCGGCTGTGTCATTCTGGCCCGCCCCCGGGATACGATCACGGGGCGACTCCGCCGGCGTGGGTGCGCCCGCGGGGAGGAACAGCATCGGTGGCAGGAAGACCGCGGCGGAGGCAGCCGGATGCAGGTTGAAGTGCGTCTCAGAGTGCCGAACATGAAGGTTCGGGCGCTCGACGAGAACGGATATCCGATCGATCACAGCCAGTTCCGGTTCCGGAAGCTGCTCGAGGTGCCGAAGATCCCCAAGGCCGAGGAGCCGATCGAGCTCGAGACGCGGACCGGCCTCATCCAGGCGCGGGTGGTCCGGGCCGACTGGAACGAGAATCGCGGCCTGTTCATCGTCTCGTGCCAGTATTCCAACCGCTCGATTACTGCCGAGGAATACGGCCGGCTGGTCGAGGATCCCGACTGGACCTTGAAGCATCTGCTGGACTGATGGCGGGCGCCTCGAAGGCGGAGACACGCGGGGAACGCAACACGATGACCGGACAGGCAAGCGGCACGTTCGAGGTGAAATTGGACCCGCAGGCGCCGGATGCCTCAGGGGTGGGCCGGCTGACCATCACCAAGACGTTCCATGGCGATCTCGACGGGACGAGTCGCGGACACATGCTGGCGTTCTCGACCGGCACACCGGGCTCGGCCGGCTACGTCGCGATGGAACAGGTCACCGCCACGCTGGGCGGCCGCTCCGGGACCTTCGTCCTGCAACACACCGGCACGATGAACCGCGGCGCCTCGTCGCTCTCGGTCACCGTCGTCCCCGACTCGGGCACCGGTCAGCTCTCCGGTCTCTCCGGCACCCTCGCCATCACCATCGTCGACAAGCAGCATCGGTATAGGTTCGAGTACACGATCGCCGACGGGAACTGACGCTCGGTCGGCTCACTTTAGGGCTGAGGGCTTCAGGCTACAGGCTTCAGGCCTGCACGGGTTGACGGGTCCAACTGCGACTCGAGCGCCGCACCGCCCCACTATCAAGCTGCGCTTTGACCCGACCGGCCACCGCCGCCCGCTGATCGCGGACCGCCGGGTCCCGGGTCCCGGGTCGCGGGTCCCGAGTCTCCTCGCGCTGGTGAGAAGTGCACACAGTAGCGGCGTTGACCCGAACGCGCAACCCGAGTGCCTGGTCCCCAGTCCCTGGTCCCCAGTCCCCTGAGCGTCAGTACGTCGACCGCCCCCCACTCAGATCCCACACCGCGCCGGTCGAGAACGAGTTCTCCTCGGAGGCGAGCCAGGTGACGAGGGATGCGAGCTCCTTGATCTCGAGGAAGCGGCCGCGGGGAATCTTGGAGAGCATGAAGGCGATGTGCGCCTCGCTCATCTGATCGAAGATGCGCGTCTTGGCCGCCGCAGGGGTGACGCAGTTCACCGCGATGTCGAGGCTGGCCAGCTCCTTCCCGAGTGACTTGGTGAGCGCGATGATTCCCGCCTTGGCGGCGCTGTAGGCGGACGCGTTCGGATTCCCGTCCTTCCCGGCGACCGACCCCATCGTCACGATCCGGCCGTACTGCTGTCGACGCATGACCGGCACGATCGCGCGGCAGCAGTTGAACGTGCCCACCAGGTTGACGTCGATCACCTGCTTCCAGTCGTCGGGCGGGTACTCCCACAGCGGCACGTTGGGACCGGTGAGGCCGGCGTTGGCGACGAGGATGTCGATGCGAGGCGCGTTCCGCAGGGTGGTCTCAGTCGCGGCATCGACCTGACGGAGGTCGGCGATGTCGACCACGGCGGAGTCCACGTTGCCGGACCTTCTCAATTCGCGCGCGGTCTGCTCGAGGAGGCCGGCGTTGTTGTCCCACAGCGACACCGCCGCCCCGGACGCAAGAAACCGCTCGGCAATGGCCCGCCCGAACCCTTCCGCACCCCCCGTGATGACCGCGCGGCGACCAGTCAGATCGAACTGATTCATGGCCGGCAGTATGTCATTTGGCAGCGCGTGCTTCGCTGGCGGCGCGCGGGACTCGGGGCCCGGGTAGCGGACCGGGTTCAAGGATCAACGTTCTTCCCTGCCTCCAGCTTTTACCCGTTATCCCCAGCGCCCGGCGCATCCGGCGCGGTAAGCTGCTACTGCGTCGGCGGGTCCGGTCGTGACTCCCCGATGCGCCGTTCATGATCAATCTGTTGCTGCGCACGTGGTCGCAGACGATCCAGGCCTTCCTGCCCGTGATCGTCGCGCTGGTCTGGCTGCGTCGTCAGGACGACGAGGCCGGGGCCGGGGCGGTTCGGCGGGGTCTCATCGGCGGGGTGCTCCTCACGCCGCTCGTGGGGCTCTGGTTCCAGCATGTGGCGCGGCAATCGCAGCTCGAAGCGAGCCTGGCGTGGACCGCAGCCGGTATCGCGCTGACGGCGCTGCTCGCCAGCGCTAGGACGTTCGCAGGCGTATCCACTCCGCGACGCATCTCGTCCATCGCACGCACGGCTCTTGTCCTCGCCGCGATCGTGCTGATTGTTCGTCAGACGATGGAAGTGGCCGTGGTGGCGTGGGTCGCGGTGTTCGAGCTTCGGTCGAGCGAGGCGATCCTGGCCACGCTAGGAGGGCTCGGGCTCGGCCTCGGTGTCGTCGTCACGTACGTAGTCGCCGGACGTGCCGCACCGCCAGCGGTAGTGGCGGCCGCGATTCGCGCGTTCGGTGTCCTCTACCTCGCCCAGGCCACGCTTTACGCCGTTCACGAATCAGCCGAATCCGGTTGGCTTCCGTTCAGCAGTGCGGTGCACGCGGCCACGGAGCCTTACGGGCCGGACGGCATCTACGGTCCGCTCGGCAGTGGGCTGTCGGCGCGTTGGTGGGTAGGTCGGGAACCGCGAACTGGTAACCCGGGATCGGTTCAGGGTTCAACGTTCAGGGTTCTGCGTTCGGTTCACGGTTCCGGGTTCGGTTCAGGGTTCTTGCGTTCGGATGGTCAGCAGCATCCTGGCGCCCAGCGCCGAGCGCCGAGCGCGCAGCGCCGAGCCCCGCAGCGCCAAGCGGTCCCGGGCCGGGCGCGCAGCGGCAGCGGTTCAAGCTCGGCGGCAATCGGAAGCCCTCATCCCATCTCGAACCGCAGCGTGTGGTCGAATGGCGTGTAGCCGGTCAGGTAGACGCTCTGGCCTGGCAGTTTCGGCTCGGCCCCGCGGACCTGAATATAGCGATGAGGAGCGGCGCCGGGCCCGAAGCGGATCACGTCGGAGCCCTGGCGGTAACTGGCCGTACCGGATGCGAGCAGATGGCAGTCTTCGACGCCGGCGACCGGCACACAGCCGGTCAGCTCGCCGCCGGGGCGAAGTCCGACCTCCACCGCCACCGGCACACCGGGCGTGCCGTCAGCGCGCAGGCGCAGCTGGAACCCGTCAGACGTCTCGGTGATCTCCGCGCTCTGCGCGAGGCGACAGACCTCGCTCTGCCGCCGCTCGGCGCGAGCGGTGGCCCACGTTTGCGCCGTGATCGTCCGCCCGAGCGGCTGATAGTACGGAGCCTCGAGCGCCTGCCGCAGCCAGTACGTCCCGCCTCGCTGTCCGGCGCTGTCGGGAATGAACTGCCCCTTGCCGAAGAAGGCGCTCGCGAAGCGCACCCCCTCGATGACCGCGGCACCGCGCCGCAAGGTCAGCACGCGGCTCGAGCCGCTTTGAATGATCGTGGCACTCGTCGGTCCGCGCCGGATGCGCACGATACCCAGCTCCGGAAACGGATGTTCGTAGTCGTCGGGGAGTGCGTCGGTCGAGGGAAGCGGCTGCGACAGTTCGGGGTACTCGAGCAGCGTCGACAGCCGGGCACCATCAGCGGCCATCCGGGCCATCGCGGCGAGCCGCCGATTGCCGTCGGCAATCGCCAGCCAGGTGAGGGGGAACCAGTAGCCGCCGACACCGCCGCGCGTGTACTGATCCTGCCGGCGCGAGATCTCCGTCACCACTTCGCCGTCGGCGTGCAGCAGGAACGCCAGCGAATGCAGGTTGCGCCGCACGGGCTCGAACAGCGCCGGCCGTCCCAGCTTGATCCCCATCACCAGCAGCGCCCGGTCCGTGACGACGTTGTAGGTGAGCGTGCTGCGCTCGGTGAACTGGCCGTCAGCGTCGATGTCGACCCCTTCCGCCAGCCACTCGTCCACTCGGCGGACCAACCGTGCATCCGGAAAGAGCTCGTTGATCTGCGCCAGCGCCGAGCTGATCACCCAGCGGTGATTCGGCGTGTGCACGCCGCCCGTCGCCAGGCCGGACCCGGCCTTCGTCAGGAACGATTGCAGCGCCTGCGCGATCTCCGGTGCCCCATGCCGCCGGCCGATGTTCGCTGCGGTCGCAGCCAGGTGGACGACGAAGCCGGTGTCCGGCGGCGAATTGAAGTTGGTGGTCAGCAGGTCGACATTGCCCTGCGGACTCTGCGATCGCTCGAGGAAGCCGGCCGCCAGCCGGATGCGATCCAGCAGCAACGGGTCGTGATGGTAGCGGGAGTCGGGATGCACGAACGACGCGGCCATCGCCTCGGCGACACTGCCCGCGGAGCCGGCGGAATGAAGACCGGCGAGGTCCGGCACGCTGCCTCGCCAGCGACTCGTTGAGTCGACAATCTGCGACTGCAACAGCGTCGCGACGCTTTCGTCGTTCCGCTGCACGGTCGTGAGCGGAGCGGACGCCTGCGGCTGCGCGGTCACCGCTGCCTGGCCCAGGGCGGTGCCTGCCGCGATCAGTCCGAGCGCGTCGCGCCGAGTGATCCGATGATTCATGTCGAGGTCCCGCGCCGGCATTCTGTCAGATTCGCGGGACTTCGAGCGGACGGGGAGGGGTGACGACCGGCGGCATCGTCCCGGCCGTCGTCCGCTCGGTGGCGATCGACGGCCGGCGGACGGCGCTTATTCCTCTGACATGAACGGGTACTTGTGGTCGCGCGGCGGCGTGAAGGTCTCCTTCACCGTCCGTGCGCTGACCCACCGGACGAGATTCAGCTTCGAGCCGGCCTTGTCGTTGGTGCCGGATCCTCGAGCCCCGCCGAACGGTTGCTGACCGACCACCGCTCCGGTCGGCTTGTCGTTGATGTAGAAGTTGCCGGCCGAGTTGCGTAATGCGCTGGCCGCCTGACGGATGGCGGAGCGGTCGCGCGCGAACACGGCACCGGTCAGCGCGTATGGCGAGGTGAGGTCGACGATCGACAGCGTCTCCGCCCACTTCTCATCGTCATAGACATGAGCGGTGACGACGGGTCCGAAGATCTCCTCGCACAACAGCCGATAGCCAGGGTCTGACGTCTCGACCAGCGTCGGCTGCACGAAGTAGCCCTCGTCACCCTTCGCGGTCCCACCCTGCAGCACCTTCGCGTTCTGCTTCGCGTCGTCCAGGTAGCCGCTGATCCGAGTGAACGCCTTCTTGTCGATCACCGCGCCCATGAAGTTGCGGAAGTCGCGGACGTCGCCGACCTTGATCTCCTTCATGATCGCGATGGTCCGATCGCGCACCTCGTTCCACAGCGACCGGGGCACGTAGATGCGGCTGGCCGCGGAGCACTTCTGGCCCTGATACTCGAACCCGCCGCGGGCGATGGCGACGGCCACTTCCTGCGGATCCGCCGAGGCGTGGACGACGATGAAGTCCTTGCCGCCGGTTTCACCGACGACGCGCGGATAACCACGATAGCGGCCGATGTTCTCGCCGATCTTCTTCCACATGCTGTTGAAGACGGCGGTGCTGCCGGTGAAGTGGACGCCGGCCAGCTCGGGCGAGTCGAGCAGCTGTTCGGTGATCGCGACGGCGTCGCCGGGCACGAAGTTAATCACGCCGGGCGGCATGCCCGCGGCCTCGAGCAGCCGCATGGTGTAGTAGCCGCTCAGCATCGCGCTCGCGGCCGGTTTCCAAATCACGGTGTTGCCCATGATCGCCGGGGCCGTCGTCAAGTTGCCGCCGATGGCCGTGAAGTTGAACGGCGTGACCGCGTAGACGAAGCCTTCGAGGGCGCGGTACTCCATCTGGTTCCACATGCCCGGGCTGCTCATCGGCTGCTCGTGATACAGCTCCTGCGCGAAGTAGGCATTGAAGCGCCAGAAGTCGATCATCTCGGAAGCGGCGTCGATCTCTGCCTGCATCGCCGTCTTCGACTGGCCCAGCATCGTCGCGGCGTTGATCGTCGGGCGCCAGGTCGTCGCAAGGAGCTCGGCCGCGCGCAGGATCACTGCCGCGCGATCCTCCCAGGCCCACGACGACCATTCGCGGCGCGCCTCCGCAGCGGCGGCGATCGCCTGCCGCACTTCCTCAGGGCCCGCGAGGTGATACTCGGCCAACACATGCTGGTGGTTGTGCGGCATGACCGACTTCTCGGTCTTGCCGGTGCGGATTTCACGGCCGCCGATGATGATCGGGATCTCGATCTTCTCAGCCGCCATCGAAGCCAGCCGGGCCTTCAGCTCGGCGCGCTCCGGGCTGCCGGGCGCATACGTCCGGTTGACGTCATTGATCGGCTGGGGCACGCGGCGGGCGCCGCCAAACGCGGCGATTGGCGCGACAGCCGGGGTGGAGGCGGACACGGGCGCCTCGGGAACTGGGGTCACGGAGGAGGTGGACATTCGCGGAGACCTCTGGAAAACCCCATTCTATCGGTTCATGGGTTCATGGGGTTCATGAAGGTTCATGAGGTCAGGTTCAGCGGTTCAGCGTTCAGGTTCAGGGTTCGCCGCTCGGCTGCAAGCCTGCAGGCCTGATGGCCTGTAGCCTAAGCCTGTAGCCTCGTGCGAGAGGCCATGAGCAGCCTGTAGCACTCGCTACCCAATGTGCTCAGGATGCGTACAACCCTCGAAGCTCCCTTGCGCCAGCACTCCGTCGTCGCCCAGTTCCTGCTCGAGGCCGATCTGGGTCGTGTAATACCCGGTGATCGTCATCGTCTTGATGGCAGTGAAGAAGTCGACACCTGGCTTCGCCTCCTGGCTGGCGGCCGCGCTGAGGCGCGTGAGGAGCTCGATCTGCTGCGCGGGCGTGGCGGACGCGACGTCCGTCTTGTAGAGCACACCAGCGCGAGCGTCCATCCACGCCAGGCCGGTGACGAACGGGTCGCGCTCGGCGGGCTTCGCCTCGGCGAGGACGGTGTCGATGAAGCGATCGACGTGGACGTCCATGGCGCCCGGTGTGTCGGTCTTCGGGATGATCAGCTCGCTGAGAATACCGACGGTTCGCAGTTGGTGGGCGTTGAGGACCTTCGCCTTCCAGCCTGTCGCGGTCTGCGCGGCCGCGGCGATGGTGGCGTGCGCGTGTGGCGCCTGCTGCCGCGCGAGCGCGGCCAGGGCGTCGACCCAGCTCGCGGAGGCGGCGAGCGCGACCCCGGTGGACGTCAGGCGTCGCAGCGCGGTGCGGCGATCGATGCCGGTGGGTCGGAGGTTGGCGTCCATCAGAGATCTCCCCGCTTGATCTGCTCACCGAGGTAATCGGTGGCACGCCACGACAGGGCCAGGATGGTCAGCGTGGGGTTCTTCTCGGTGGCGTTCGGGAACGCGGAGCCGTCGACGACGAACACGTTCTTGACTTCGTGCATCTGGTTGAACGCGTTCAACGCGGAGCGCTTGGGGTCCGCGCCCATCCGGCACGTGCCGTGCTCGTGGATCGCCGAGCCGTTGCGATCGAGATCGCCGCGCGTGTAGCCGATCAGCTCGCCGCCGGCTGCCTTGACGATCTCCTCGACGGTGTCGTTCATGTGCTCGGTCATCTTCCGCTCGTTGTCGCCGATCCGGTAGTCGATCGCCGGGAGCGGCACGCCGTACTTGTCCTTGCGCTTCGGGTCGACGGTGATGCGGTTGTGCGCGTAGGGCAGGACCTCGCCGTACGGGTGAATCTCGAACCATGCGGGATGGCGCCGCTTGATCTCGGTCTTCAGCGAGGCGCCGAACCCCGGGATCAGCTCGCTGCCGCCGTGCGCGCCACCGGCGCTGGCCCCGGTGTTCCAGAACTGCGCGCCGAACCCCCGCAAGTAGTCGCGCTTGCGGCCGGGCCGATGATTGAAGCGCGGCATGTAGACGTGCTCGCCGCCGATGCCCCGGTCGTTGCGGGTCTTGGTGCCGACGAGCTCGGGGAGGATGCCGCGGGCATGGAATCGGATCTGCTCGCACAAGTACCGGCCGATGACGTCAGAGCCGTTGCCGAGCCCGTTCGGGTACTTGTCCGAGGTCGAGTTCAACAGGATCCGTGTCGAGTCGACAGTGCTCGCGCCGACGATCACCACCTTGCCGAGCACCTGCCGCTCCGCACCACTGACCCGATCGAAGTACTGCACGCCCTTGGCGAGCCCTTTGTCGTCGACCAGCACCCTTGCGGCGACCGCATTGGAGCGGATCTCGAGGTGGCCCGTCTCCAGCGCGAACGGCAGGAGGTGATCCGCGGAGTTGAAGAACGAAGCCGTATCGCAGCCTGACCCGCAGTTGCCGCAGAAGTGGCACGGCGGGAAATTGCGCGTGACGCGCATCATGTTCGCGCGCCGCCCGGCGACGATCGGGATCCCGACCTTGCCCGCGGCCTTCTGCAGCAGCCGCTCACCGCAGCGCGGCGCCGGCGGCGGCTGAAGGAATTTACTGCCGGGCAGAGAATCCGAATCGTCGGTCCCGCCGCAGACGCCGATCAGCTGTTCGACCTGATCGTAGTACGGGGCGATGTCCTTGTAGGCGATCGGCCACGGAATCTCCCAGCCGTCGGTTTCCGCTCCCTTGAAGTCGAGGTCCGAGAGCCTGAGACTGACACGGCCCCAGACGTTCGTCTTGCCGCCGTGGCCCCACACGCGGGTCAGATCGAACTGCCGCTCGGGCGGGGTGAAGTAGGGCTGCTCCCGCGTGTCGAGGAAGAATTCCGGCGGCGCCTCGCCGCGAGCCCGCCGCTCGCGCGCCTCCCAGGGGCGCACATGCGTCCAGTAGCGGCTGCGATCGAATTTCTGCCCGGCATCGAGCACGACGACGTCGATGCCCTGACGAGTGAGGTTCCAGGCCGCCATGCCGCCCGAGGCGCCGCTGCCGATGATCACGACCGGGTAGACCTTGGCGGGATTGATGATCTGCATGTCTGCTCTCACGGGACCGCACGCGGCAGGTGCCGCGCCGCACAGCGGGCGCGGCAGCGGTGCGGCCGGGCTGCCGGGTCAGGGTGCGCGCGGAGTATGCCACCGAGC
Source organism: uncultured Acidobacteriota bacterium (assembly GCA_963816725.1). GTDB lineage: Bacteria > Acidobacteriota > Vicinamibacteria > Vicinamibacterales > 2-12-FULL-66-21 > CAVSUB01. The sequence goes on from CAWFMC010000013.1 coordinate 250,466, forward strand.
CCGAGCCCGCACAACTGCATGCGCCGCGAGGGCGTAGAATCGGCGCGTGCGGCTCTGTCCCTCCTGCTCCGCGCCGGCCTCGGACGACGCCCGCTATTGCGGGGGATGTGGCGCTTCGCTCGATCTCGCGCCGGGAACCGCGACGATTGATCCCGACCTGACGGTCAGCATGGCGCCGGGCGCCACGCGCGTGCAGCATGCACGCACGCCGGTCGCCTCACCGTCCCCCGCGCCCTCGTGGTTGGCGTCTTCGTCTGACGGCGTCCACGGGCGCTTCGAGCCGGGCACCCTCCTCGCGGGACGCTATCGCATCATCGAGCGCAAAGGGCAGGGTGGGATGGGCGAGGTCTATCGCGCCGACGACCTGACCCTCGGTCAGCCGGTCGCGCTCAAGTTCCTGCCGGCGTCGCTCGAAGCGGATCCGGTACGCCTGGCGCAGTTCCACTCGGAGGTCCGGCTGGCGCGGCAGGTGGCGCACAAGAACGTGTGCCGTATGTACGACGTCGGCGAGGTCGACGGGCTGCCGTTCCTGACGATGGAGTACGTGGACGGGGAAGATCTGTCGTCCCTGCTACGGCGGATCGGCCGGCTGCCGGAAGACAAGGCGCTCGACCTCGCGCGTCAGATGTGTGCCGGCCTGGCGGCCGCGCACGAACGCGGCATCCTGCACCGCGACCTGAAGCCGGCGAACGTGATGATCGACGGCGAGGGCAAGGTCCGGATCACCGACTTCGGCCTGGCGGCGGTCGCCGGCGCCGCAGGGCAGTCGCGCGCCGGCACGCCGGCCTACATGGCGCCGGAGCTGCTGGCTGGCAAGGACGCCTCGGTCCAGAGCGACATCTACGCGCTGGGGCTGGTGTTCTACGAGCTCTTCACCGGACGACGCGCCTTCATCGCCCAGTCGATCGCCGACCTCGTCCGTCAGCAGAGCGAATCACAGCTGACCACGCCGACGTCGCTCGTCAGGGATCTGGATCCGGCGATCGAGAAAACGATTCTGCGAACGCTGGCGCGCGAGCCGGAGTTGCGTCCGGCCTCGGCACTCGCGGTCGCCGCGGGCCTGCCGGGGGGCGATCCGCTGGCGGCGGCCCTGGCCGCTGGTGAAACGCCCTCGCCCGAAATGGTCGCGGCGGCCGGGGAGCAGCGCCGGGTCGCGACGCCCTATGCGATTGCCGGCACGCTCGGCGTGATCGCGCTGCTGATCGTCTCGGCAGTCGTGTCCGTCCAGCGCCGCACGCTGAGCCGCGCCGGCCTGGACAAGCCGCCCGAGGTGTTGCTCGATCGCGCGCAGCAGGTGCTGGAGAAGGTCGGTCAGCCATCCCGCGCCGGGAATCATTGGTCGGAGTTCACGCTCGACGACGATCTCCTCGCGTATTCGAACGCGCATCCCGAGATCTGGGCCGGGGGCGACGTCTTCACGGGCCGCCCCGGCGTGCTGCGCTTTGCACATCGGACGAGCCCGCGCGTGCTCGCGCCGCTGAATCCGGTGGCGGCCGTGTCGATGGACGACCCGCCGTTCGTCGTGTCCGGAATGACGCAGGTCGTGCTCGACGCGCAAGGGCGTCTGCTCACGCTGCACGTCGTTCCACCGCAAAAGGGTACGGCGGGCGGCTCGGCGACTCCTGACTGGAGCGCGCTCTTCGCGCTCGCGGCCCTGGATCAATCCACGTTCCACGAGGTGGCGCCGGAGTGGCTGCCGCCCGGGCAGTCCGACGTGCGGCGGGCGTGGGAAGGGGCGATGCCGGGACTGTCGCAGCCGGTTCGGGTCGAGGCGGCGGCCTGGAACGGGCGTCCGATCTACTTTCAGGTCGTCGCGCCATGGACGCGTCCGGATCGCATGGAGGAGGCGCCGGTCGGGCGCGGCGCGCGACTGCTGAATGCCCTGGCGGTGAGCGCGACGGTGTTCCTGATCGCCTCCGCGTTGTTCGTGTCCCGGTTGAACGTCCGCGCCGGCCGCGGCGACTGGACCGGCGCCTGGCGGCTGGCCGCGGTGGCACTGGCCGGGCAGCTGCTCGCCTGGGCGTTCAACGATCCGCACGTCGGCAACCCGACCCTCGAAGTGACCCGCTTCTTCGCGTCGATCGGCGAGTCGCTGTTCGCTGCCGGGCTGCTGTTCGTGATGTATCTCGCGGTCGAACCGGCGGTCCGCCGGTATTGGCCCGATGGTCTGCTCGGCTGGACCCGGCTGCTGCAGGGCCGCGTGCTCGACGCGCGGGTTGCCCGCGACATCCTGATCGGGTTGGCCGCCGGGGCTACCATGCAGGTCGTGATCGATCTTCGCGAGCCGATGCAGCAGCTCGCGGGCGTGCACGTCCCCGCCGTGTCCTTCGGCAACACCCGCTACTTCGAGGGCGCGCGCTACGTGGTCGGTTTCCTGTTTTCGCTGGTCGGGTTCCAGGCGGTCTTCTCGGCGATGTGGTGCATCTTCGCGATCGTCGGATTGAAGCGGCTGTTCGGGCGGACGCCGCTCGTGTTCGTGCTCGCGGTGATCGCGTTCACGTTCATCGAAGCGCGCGATCTCTACATCGGCGCCCCTGGCCACCCGTGGATCAACTTCACTGTCGCGCTCACGGTCTTTGCAGTCCTCGCCAGCGTCGCGACGCGAATCGGACTGCTGGCGACCAGCGCGGCGTTCCTCGCCAGCTTCGTGATCTCCGAGACCCCATGGACGTTCGACTCGAACGCCTGGTACTTCGCCCCGTCCACGACCGCGCTGCTGTTCCTGCTCAGCCTCGCCGGGTTCTGCGGCTACGCCGCACAGGAGCACCAGCACACCTCGCGTCGAGACGTCCGACAGCTCGGTGGCGACTTCGACGGACCTCGGTCCGTGAACCCGTGAACCGACCGAACCTATCGAACCCCAGAACCCAACCTATCGAACCACCGAACCTGTCGAACCTATCGAACCGACTCCGTGTTCCCGTCGTCCGTCGTCCGTAACCGCAGTCCCTCCGGCAACGCCTCGCCGAACGCCTGGGCGAAGTCGAGCGGCCGCGGCGGGATGACGTCCGTCAGCGGCGCGACCATTTCCGTCGGCAGACCCGCGGCACCCGCCATCGACAACACGCGAGCACGCGCCTCATCGGAGATGTCGCGGGCCGGGTCGTTGGTTCGCGCGCCGATCTGCACGACTGCCGCCGCAGTGTCGGCGGTCAGCCCTTTGGACAGCAGCCGATCGATCCAGCGCTCCGCCACCGCCGCAGGCACGGTCGAACTCAGAGGACCGTAGAACGGCGCGCGGGCGCCGAAGCGTCCGATCGCCGCCAGCCACGAGCGATTGCGCGGATCGCGGCGAAGGTGGGTCAGCAGCTCGTCCCCGAGCTTGACCCGCTGTCCGGCATCGAGCCGCTCGAGGCTGGCGAGCAGCCGCCACCCCTCTCGCTCGAGTTGCGGGTTTACGCGGGGTGCTTTCTTCTGCCCGACGCCAAGCTGGCCGCCGACGCGCTGCGCCAGCTCACGCTGATGTCCGGCCGTGAAGCCGGCACCGACGCGCTGCCATAACACCAGCCATTCGACCTGGCACTGGACGTCCTTCGGGAAGGCCAGGCCCGCGGCATACACCGCACGGAGCTCCGAGATGCGCCACGCGTCGGCCGCGGCGCCAAAACCGGGGCGTACGCAGAAGCCGGTGAGGTTCAGCCACCGCACTTCGTGGGCGGCACTTCGCGTACGGCCCGTCGCTACCGCCAGCAGCGCGTCCGCGAGCCGCCGGAGCGTCCCCAGCGGCCACGCCTGCTTCCCGAATCCAAGCGCCGCTTCGAGATCCGCGGTCAGCGACTCGGGGGTTCCCTGCGGTATCGCGTCACTCTTGAAAACGCGGTCGATCGAACGGACTGCCTCGTCGATGGCTTCGGCGGGAACGACGGCTGCATCCCCTTCGTTCGCGGCATCCTTGCTGGCCTCGCTGACCTCCAGCGGATCCGCTTCCGCCGCGCGCAGGTTGAAGGCGAGCCGCCACCGATGGTCGCTGCTCCGTGACTCGCACCAGAGCTCCAGCGTGCCGGTCTCCGTGAACACGATCCGCAGGCTCACGCTCAAGCTGACCCGTCGCGAGCGCTGCCCGTATCGCAGCACTGTGACGAGCGGCGCATGACGATGGAACTCGTCGCGCTCGGTCAGCGAGACGATCTCGTTCAGGGCATCGTGCCGCTGGGTCGAGCTGTATAGGGTGAAGGCGATCGGCTGATTGGTTGTGACGTCGAAGGTGCGGTCGAGCACGAGCGTCGTGCCTTCGTCCGTGCCGCGAGGCATGACACAGATCGCGCTCGGCGCCGCGGTTCCGGTGTGCAGCGCGACGTAGTAGGCGCGGGCACTCCCGGCCCGTATGAACAGGCGCTTCGCGGCCTCGGGGTTGGCGCGAAGCCGCGCGTAATATGCCGCGCCCATCGCGACCGCCGCTTCGGGCCGTTCGTTGTCGAGCACCGCCGGCCGCCTGCCGAACCAGGACTCGAGGACATCGAGCACGCGCGTCCGCGCCAGCGACGGCGTGAAGAACCCGCCGTTGAAGAGCACGGCTGTAGGCACAGCCAGGGTGCCCGGCGCGGCCTCGTCGCGAGTGGCGCGCGCCAGGAACGCCGCGAGATGCCGCGTGATGCCGGGTTCGGGCTCGTAGGGCAGGCCCAGCTCGCGGAGGCCCAGCCGGCGATCTCTGGCCGGCACGTCGGTCTTCTCGATCAACGGCAGGAAGCCATCGAGCAGCGCGGTCGTCGCGTCCGCGCGGGTCAGCTCCGATGTCATCCCGCCGCCGATCACGCCGCGGCCGCTGCCAAGCAGCGTGATGGGCACACGGTCGACGCCCCCGGCCGCGAGCAGCGATTCCTTCGCCGCACTGCACTTGCGCCGCAAGGCCAGCCGCTGGGTCAACGACAGCTTCGGCGCGCCGACGTCGGTCAGCTTCTTCTCGACCAGGGTCGCCAGCGCGAGGTCAAGGTTGTCGCCGCCGAGGAGCAGGTGCTCGCCGATCGCCACCCGCTCGAACTGCAAATCCTCTCCCGCGCTGGAGGCGCGCATCAGGCTGAAGTCGGTCGTGCCGCCGCCGACGTCACACACCAGCACGAGCGCGCCGTCCGGCAGCTGCTCCGCAAGCTGCCGACGATGGGCGGCGATCCAGGCGTAGAGCGCGGCGATCGGTTCTTCGATCAGCGTGATCTGCGTCAGCCCGGCATCCTGCGCCGCTTGCAGCGTCAGCTCGCGCGCCTCCTCGTCGAAGGACGCCGGCACGGTCAGCACGATCGGCAGCGTCTCCAGCGGCGGTGAACCCGCCGCGCCGTCGCGCGGCCCTTCCTGATTCCACGCTTCGCGCAGGTGCGCCAGGATGCGAGAGGACGCCTCGACCGGCGACAGGCGGGGGCCGTCCTCCATGCCCCAGGGAAGGAGCCTCGCGGTGCGATCGACCGCAGGGTTGGCGAGCCAGGATTTCGCGGATGCGATCTGGCGGGCCGGGACCAGCGCGCCCTGGTCGCGCGCGAAGATGCCAACGACGACGTCGGGGTGCGGGCGCCAGGGGAGCGCGACGGTGGCGGCCTGCTGGTCGGCGTCAGTCGGCAAGTAGAGGAACGACGGCAGCGTCGGCAGCCGCACGATCTCGCCGGGGGCGGAAAGCTGCGGCACGTCGAAGATGCGGATCGCGCCGCGGTCGTCGGTCCACGCGAGCGCCGAGTTAGTGGTTCCGAGATCGATCCCGGCGAGCCGGCGGGCCCGCGGGTCAGTCGTGGTCGGACTCACGGATGCTCAATTCGAGCTTCCAGCGGTGCTGGCCGTCGCGGGCCACACACCACAGTTCGATGGTGCCCACTTCCGTCATGCGGCTCTCGAGCGTGACCGGGACCGTCGCTCCCTCACGTCCGTCCATTTGCAGGGTCACGTCGAGCGCGCTCAGCTCTTCGAGGTCGTCGCCGAAGTCTTCGATCATCGCGCCGACCGGATCGCTTTTGCGCACCGTGGAGCTCAGGAAGCGGAACTCCGCCGGGTCGCCGACGGTCAACGCGAACTCGAGCGGGGCGATCGACGCGCTGGTCCCTTCCTCCATTCCGAACGGCACGACGCACAGCGCCTTGAGCGGCGCCGGCATCCCGGGGACGGCGGGCATCGCGCTCTCGATGCCGACGTAGTACGTCCGCGACGCGCCGCTGCGGATGCGGATGCCGCGGCCCCGGCGCGCGAGTCCGTAATAGGCCGCGCCGCGTGCGACCGCTCGATCCAGATCCGGCGCATCGAGGACGTGACGCGCATCCAGTCCCGAGAAGCCTTCCTGCACCAGCCAGCCGCTCAACACGTCGACGACGCGGGCGCGAAGGGCGCCGGCTTTCATCACGCCGCCGTTGAAGAGGACGTGCGTGGGGCACGCGAGCCCGCTCGGGCCGCGCCGGATCGGCGGGGCACCCGACGCATCGGTGGTCTGGCGCGAGAGGAATCGGGCGAGGTGGCGGGTCACGGCCGCGTCCGCGGCGTACGGCAGCCCGAGCTCCTGCAGGCCGACCCGACGCTGCCGGGCCGGCATGTCGCCGCTCGCCACAGCCGGGAAGAACCCGTCCACCAGCACCTGATTCACATCGTCCAGGGTCAGCGTCGTCGTGACCGAGCCGCCGATCAGTTTCGAGCCGCGGCCGAGGAGCGTGACGGGCCGCTCGCGCTGCGAGGGATCGGTGAGGAGCGCTTCCTTGGCCAGCCGGCACTGATGCCACAACCCGTGGAGCTGCCACGTGTCGACCTTGTGGCCCGCGGCTTCGAGCCGCTGCTGGAGGAGCCGTGCCAGCGCCAGGTCCATGTTGTCGCCGCCGAGCAGGATGTGTTCGCCGACGGCAATGCGCTCGAGTGCGAGATCCCCGTCGCGATCGGCGACCGTGATCAGGCTGAAGTCGGTCGTGCCCCCGCCAACGTCGCACACGAGGATGAGATCACCGACAGCGACGCGCCGGCGCCAGCTTTCACCCAGGCCGTCGATCCACGCGTAGAACGCGGCCTGCGGCTCCTCGAGCAGCGTCACGTGCTTGAGCCCGGCGGCCGCCGCGGCCTCGAGGGTCAGCTCGCGGGCCTCTTCGTCGAATGACGCCGGCACGGTAAGCAGCACATCCTGCTGCGAGAGCGCGAGCGTCCGCTTCCCGCCGGCAACCTCCTGATCGAACGCCGCCGCCAACTGTCTCAGGTAAGCGGCCGACGCGTCGACCGGCGAGACGTGCGGAATCTCCGGCGGCGCGCCCCACGGCAGGAGCGGCGCGCGGCGATCCGCGCCACTGTGCGACAGCCAGGATTTCGCGCTCGCCACGAGCCGCAAGGGATTCTCGGCGCCGCGTCGACGGGCGACGTCGCCGATCACCTGTGTTGGTGACGGATCCCATGGAAGCGCGAGGCTACCCGCCGGGAAGTCGCTCTCGCCCGGCATGTAGAGGAACGACGGCAACAACGCGCGCGGCGCCGTTTCACCAGGATTCACCAGTTGGGGAATGTCCTGCAGGTGGATCGACGCCGCCTCCTCCGAGGCGGTGTCCACCCAGGCCAGAGCCGAGTTGGTCGTACCCAGATCGATCCCGACGACGAACCGTGACGGTGTAGCCATGGCGACGATCAGGCCACTTCGACTTCAGCGGGGGCGACGATGCTGAGGCCGGTGGGGGGGAGAGGCGGCAGGTTGAGCGAGACGGCTTCCCAGCCGCGATGACGGAGAACGCCGCGCTGCGGCGTGGCGGCGCCACTGCCGACCACCTTGACGCGCGCCGCATCGATCGGGGTTTCGAGCGGCACCGGCCGGCCTTCTTCGTCGTCGATCACCGGACGCAGCGTCACGTAGCGTTCGATCGCCTGACGCGATCCGGCGTGCACGTCGCGCACCGCGGCGCCGATCTGCGCGTCGGCATACGCGGTCAGGTCCTCCATGAGGAAGTCCACGAGCCGTCCGTCGCGCTGGAGCAGGGCGAGAAGCTGCGTGGCGCGATGCCCCGGATCCGGCGGCGGTGGTGGTGGCGCCGGCGCCGGTGGGGCCACCCGCTCGGGCGCCCGCACCATGGCGGCCTGCACATCGTCTGGCAGCTCGCCGCTGCCGAGAATCGAGAACCACGCGCTGAAGGCCAGCGCGAGACGCTTTCCGAACGGGATCATCCGCTGATCGTATCCCGGAGGGGCGTCTTTTCATCATCCGCGGCGCGCCACTCGTTGTGCGAGCTCCCGCCGCTTTGGAGTAGGCTGTCGCGCAGATGAGCTCGGACGGTTGTTCAGGCACCGGTGCCCAAAGCGCGATTGCCCCGGCGGTGTCGTTCGCTTCGCTTTTCCACGAGTCACAGAACACGACAAGGAGCGGGCATGAATCACGACCGGTTCCGCACGTCGATGATCGCGGCGCTGATGATGGGTCTCGTGGCGGGCGGCACGGCGCCGGCGGCAGCGCAGGAGCTGACGACCCTGCCACTGGATCACCCGGAGGTGACGGTGGTCGGGGTCAACGGCGCGCGTACCACCGGCACACTCCGGCGCTTCGATGTCGCGACGGTGGTGCTGGATCAGGATGGCCAGGACGTCGTGCTCCAGAAGCCGGAGATCGCGCAGATTTACGAGGACGATCCGCTCAAGAACGGGATGCTGATCGGCCTGGCCGCAGGCTTGGTCGTCGCGGCGGTGGCGACGGCGACGGCCGACTGCGGCGGCGACTTTTTCGGCTCAGTGTACGAAGTGCAGCAGCAGTGCTCGGCCGATGAGCGGTTCGCGATCTTCGGGTTCGCCGGGGCCATCTTCGGCGGCGCCGGGCTGGGCGTGGGAGCGGCCATCGACGGCCTCTTCCATCGGCATCGGGTGCTCTATGTCGGCGCCCCTGGCGCGAGTGGCGCGCCGCAGTCGCGGGTTACGCTCCGATTGGATCCTCACGGCGCTCGGGTCGCGATCGGCTTCCGCTGGTAGGTCGGTAAGGTTCAAGGTTCCGGGTCAAGGTTCAGCCACCGCTGAGCGATCCGGATTCCTGCCGGCGACGCTGGCCGCCTCCCGGCTTGCATGGCCCGTGCGATGTTCCTATACTACGGCACGCTACATATAGGGAGGCATCGCACGCGATGTTCAGCTCAGAGTTGAAGAAGGGCAGCACCGAGATGCTGGTGCTGTCGCTGGTCGAGTCGCGGGCCCGCCACGGGTACGAAATCGGCAAGCTGATTGAGGCGCGTTCGAACGGACGCCTGACGTTTGCCTTGCCCACTCTGTACCCGACGCTGCTGCGGCTCGAGAATCGCGGCTGGATCAAGGGCCGCTGGGTCGAGAAGCCCGGCGAGCGGCAGCGGTGTTTCTATCGGCTCACCCCGGAAGGCCGCAAGGTCCTCGCCGAACAGCGTGAGAACTGGCAGGCCTACGTCCTGGCCGTCAACCAGGTGCTGGACGGCAGCGATGCGTGACTGGGAGGCGTTCGTCCGATCGCGGCTCCGGCTGCCTGGGCTCACGCCGATACGCGAGGACCGGATCGTCAAGGAACTGGCGGCACAGCTCCAGGACTTCCATCAGGACGCGGTAGCCCGCGGCGCGACCGACGCCGAGGCCGACGCACATGCGGCGCGGCAGGTCGGCGACTGGGATCAGCTGACGCGGGACGTCTGGCTGGCGGATCGTCCGCATGCCCGGCCGGCGATCGAACGGCTGGCCGATCGGCTCGATGCGCGGGTGGCCCGGAGAAGGGGAGGGTTCGGCATGATCGCAGACATGCTCAGGGACGTACGTTACGCGACGCGGCAGCTGGTGAAGTCGCCCGGCTTTTCGATTGCCGCCATCCTCACGCTCGCGCTCGGCATCGGCGCCACCAGCGCGATCTTCAGCGTCGTCAACGGCGTGCTGCTGCGGCCGCTGCCGTATCCGGAGGCGGACGCGCTGGTCCGGATTAACGAGATCGTGCCGCAGTACGGGCGGTTCTCGGTCGCACCGGCGAGCTTCTTGGACTGGCGGCGGCAGGCCACCAGCTTCGAACACGTCGCGGCCTTCAACGCCAGCACCGCCACGTTCAATGCCGCCGAAGGCCCGGAGCGCGTGCCCGCGGCGCTGGTCTCGTGGGACCTGTTCGATCTGCTGAAGACCGCACCCATGCTCGGCCGGGGCTTCACCGAGGCTGAAGATCTGCCTGGGAAGAACAACGTCATCGTCATCAGCCACGGCATGTGGCAGCGACGCTTCGGCGGCGATCCGTCCGTGCTCGGCCGCTCACTCGTGCTGAGCGGTGAACCCGTCACGATCGTCGGCGTGATGCCGTCCGGCTTCTTCTTCCCGTCGCGCGACGTGGAGCTGTGGCGGCCGATCGGGTTGAATCCCGCCAACGCCACCCGCGGCGGGCACTTCCTTGGTGTCATCGCGCGAGTCAAGGGCGGCGTGTCGCCCGCCCAGGCCTCGGCCGAGATGAAGTCGATCGCCGAGCGCCTCGCGGTTCAATATCCCGACTCCAGTGCCAACGAATCGGCGTCGGTGGTGCCGCTCAAAGAAATGATGGTCTCGGAGATCCGGCCGGCTCTGCTCACGCTGCTCGCCGCCGTCGCCGTGGTCGTCCTGATCGCCTGCGCCAACGTCGCGAACCTCCTCCTGGTGCGCGCGTCGGTACGGGAGAAGGAGATGGCGATTCGCGGCGCGCTGGGCGCGGGCCGCCGACGTCTGGTGCTGCAGTTACTGACCGAAAGTCTCGTTCTCGCGATTGCGGGGGGCGGACTCGGGCTGCTGCTGGCCTATCTCGCGATCGGTCCCGTTCAGGTGCTCAGCGCCGGCAGCATTCCGCGCGTGCAGGATGTCTCGATCGATCGGAACGTGCTCGCGTTCGTGCTCGGCGCGACGCTGGTCACGGGCCTGCTGTTCGGGCTGGTGCCGGCCTGGCACGCGTCGCGGTCCGGCATCGGCGAGGTGCTGAAGGAGGGTGGACGCTCGTCCTCGACCTCGAGTGGCCGCTGGCTGCGCAACGTGCTGATGGTGGTGGAAGTGGCGCTCTCGATCGTCCTGCTGGTCGGTGCGGTGCTGCTGCTGCGCAGCTTCAGCCGGATTACCGGCGTCGACCCGGGCTTCCGTCCTGACGGAGTGCTGGCCTTCCGCGTATCGTTGCCGCCGAAATCGTACGGCGAACCCTACAAGCGCGTCGCCTTCTACGATGCTCTGACGGAGAAGCTCGCCGCGCTGCCACAGGTGCATGGCGTGGGCCTGGTACAGACGCTGCCGATGCGCGGCGACTACGTCCTGTCGTTCACCATCCAGGGGCGTCCGCCGCTGAAGCCGGGCGAGGGTCTCTCCGCCAACTACCGCTCGGCGAGTGCCGGCTTCTTTCAGACGCTCGACATACCGCTGAAGCGGGGTCGCGTGTTCACCGAGCAGGACACCAGCGGCGCGCCGATGGTCGCGGTGATCGACGAGGCGTTCGCGCAGCGCTACTTCCCGGGTGAGGATCCGATCGGCCACGGCGTGGACATCGGCAACGGCACCGACGGCTTCTATCAGATCGTCGGGGTGGTCGGGAATGTCCGTGCCTATGGCCTGGCGATCGCGCCGGAGCCGACCGTCTACATTCACGCCAAGCAGGATCCGTTCAGCACGATGTGGGTCTCGGTCAGGACGGACGGCGATCCGCTGCAGCAGTCCAGCGCGGTCCGGCAGATCGTCCGGAGTCTGGATCCGTCGCTGCCGGCCTACTCGATGGTCACGCTCGCCAGTGTCGTCAGCGACTCGGTGGCGCAGCGCCGGTTCTCGATGCTGCTGCTGGCGGCATTCGCAGTGATCGCGCTGTTTCTCGCGGGGATCGGCCTCTACGGCGTGGTCGCCTATACCGTCAGCCTGCGGACCCAGGAAATCGGCGTCCGCATGGCCATCGGGGCGCAGCAGGGGGACGTGCTCCGGCTGGTGGTCGGCGAAGGCATGCGCCTCGCGCTCGTCGGCGTCGCCACCGGCATCGTCGGCGCCCTGGCGCTCGGACGCTTCATCTCGTCACTGCTCTACGAGGTGACGCCGTTCGATCCCGTGAGTTACGCCGCGACGGCCGCGCTGCTGCTGGCGATCGCGGCGCTCGCCTGCTATGTGCCGGCGCGCCGGGCGATGGGTGTCGATCCGTTGGCGGCGTTACGGCAGTCTTGAAACCGGGGAACGGTTCGACAGGTTCGACGGGTTCGAGGTTCGACAGGTGCTGGTTCGACGGGTTCGCGGGTTCTACGGGTTCGCCGCCTGGTGGTGCGAGCGTCGCCGATCGAGAACCTCGGAACCGTCGACCCGCGTCGAACCTCCGAACCTGCGAACCCGCGAACCGTCGAACCCGCACCTGTCGAACCCCCGAACCCGTCGAACCCGTCGAACCGGGTGAATACCGACATTACCTCATCAACTGCCCGCCATTGATGTCGATCGTTTCGCCGAGCACGTACGACGCCGCCGGCGAGACGAGGAACGCGATCACGCTGGCGCATTCCTCGGGCGTCCCGAGGCGCCCGAGCGGAATCGCTGAGACGAAGGCCTTGAGCATCTCCGGGGTGGAGAAGGTGTCGTGGAAGGGCGTGGCGATGACCCCGGGCGCGACGGCGTTGACGCGCACGCCATGCGGCGCCAGCTCCTTGGCCATCGACTTCGTGTAGCAGGTCAGTGCCGCTTTTGCCGACGCATACGCCCCGGCGCCCGGGCCGCCGCCGTTGTGCCCGGCAATCGAGACAACGTTGACGATCGCGCCGCGTTTGCGCTCGATCATCGACGGCGCCACCGCCTGCGCCGCCAGCACGGCGCTCTTCACGTTCAACGCATACACCGCGTCGAGATGCTCGTCGGTCATCTCATGCAGGGTGAGCCGCTTGATCAGCGAGCCGGCGTTGTTGACCAGGATGTCGATCGGGCCCAGCTGACGGGTGGCGTCATCGACCAGGGACTTGACCCCGGCAGCATGGCTGACGTCGGCCAGGATGGCCACGGCGGTGCCGCCTGCCGCGACGATCCGATCGCGCGTCTCTTCGGCGCCCGATTGATTGTGGTGATACCCGATGGCGACGCGCGCGCCGAGCTCGGCCAGCATGATCGCCGTCGCCGCACCGATGCCTGAAGACGCGCCGGTGACGAGCGCCGCTTGTCCCGTGAGATCCAGTAGCGATTTCATAAGCCGATAACGCTACCAGCTTCCGAGCCGTTCCCAAAAGGGGCCTGAAGGCTCAGGGCTGAGGGCTGAAGGCCAAAGGCTACGGGCTACAGGCTACAGGCCAGAGTGGGCTGCAACGCCGGCGCAGAAAACGCGGCGCTCGCCACCCCTTTCATGTCGTTGTGTTCGAATGCCGCCTGAAGCCTGAAGCCTGAAGCCTGAAGCCTGACGCCTGGACCGCCGAGTCCCGAGTCCCGGGTCCCCGGTCCCGAGTACATAATCCCCTCGTGATCCCGTCCATCGGCCGCCGGGCGTTTCTGACTGGCCTCGGCGCCGCCGCCGTGGCCGGCTGCCGCTCGGCCGCCGACCGCGGACGCATCATCCTCCGGCTGTCGCACTCGATGGCCTCGGGCACGACGTCGCTGCACGTGTTCGCCGACCGCTTTCGGCAGCACGCAGAAGCGGCGACGGACGGTGCGGTCACCGTGCGCGTGTTTCCGAGCGGCACGCTGGGCCAGGAACGCGAGGTTGTCCAGCAGGTGCAGGAGGGGCTGGTCGACTTCATGGTGTCGGGGACCGCGATCTGGGGCAGCGTCGCGCCGCGCCTGCAGGTCCTCGATTTTCCGTTCCTGTGGCGCGACTGGGATCACGTGCACGCGATCGTGGACGGGCGCGTCGGCCGCGAGGCCGCCGACTATCTCGAGCGGACGGTGCGCATGCGGCCGCTCGCCTGGGGCGATTCGTTCGGCTTCCGACAGGTCGTGACGCGGACGCGCGACATCACCGACCCGAGGCAGCTGGCCGGTCTGAAGCTGCGGACCATCCAGTCGCCGATCTACGTGAAAGCGATGGCGCTGATGGGCGCGAGCCCGACGCCGATGGCCTTTGGCGAGGTCTACACCTCACTGCAGACCGGCGTGATCGACGGCTACGAGCACGACGCCAGCACCACGCTGCAGCAGCGCTTCTTCGAGGTGGCCAGCCACATGACCCGGACGCGCCATATCGCTGGCGTGCTCGGCCTGTTCGCGTCCACCGTCGGTCTGGCCCGGCTGCCAGCCGGGATGCGCGAGCGCATCGAGGCGGCGGCGATCCAAGCCTCGCACGATCAGCGGGCCATGGGACCGCAAGAGGATGCCGCGGCCATGAGCGCGCTCATCACCAGAGGCATGTCGATCCGCGACATCGACGCCGGGTTCTTCCGTGAGCCGGCCGAACGGCTGTGGACCGCCGAAGCGCGCGCGCTCGATGTCGGGGCGTGGCTGGAGACGATCCGCGCGTGAGCGAGCTGGCGCACGGGGCCACCGCTCCGCGCTCGGCGTTCGATCGCGGGCTGGAGTGGGCCGTCGCCATCCTGATGGTCGCGCAGGCGGCAGTCGTCGGGCTCCAGGTCGTTGCGCGTCATGTGGTCCGCCAGCCGTATCCGTGGACGGAGGAGATCGCCAGACTCCTCCTCGTCTGGCTGATGTGCGTCGGGGGGATCGCGGCGCTTCGCGACGGCCAGCACCCGCGCGTCACCGCGCTCGTGCGCCTCTTCAGTGCGCCGCATCGGCTGGCCATCGATCGCGGAATCCGTCTCGTGCTGCTGGCCTTTCTACTGTGGCTGGTCGGCCCGGCCTGGCGGCTGACCGTCGCCAGCGCGGGCGAGCGGCTCGCGGCCAGCGGCCTCTCGGGCGCAACGATTTCGTTGATCCTGCCGGTGTCGCTGGTGCTCATGGCCGGCGTGCTGGTGCAGGACATCATCCGGGACGGCCTCGCGGCGTGGCGTGAGCCCAGCGCCCTGCGCTGGTCGCTCGGTGCGGCCGGCCTCGCGCTGGCATCGGTGTTCGTGCCGCTGCTGCTCGACGTCGAGCCGCTGGCGGTGCTGATCAGCGGCTTCCTCGTAACCGCCGCGCTCGGCGTCCCGCTGGCGTTCACGCTGGCGCTGACGTCGCTGACGTATCTGCTCGGCATCGGCGGCGTCGACCTGATCATCCTGCCGATCAAAATCCTCGGCGGGGTGGACTCGTTCGTCCTGCTGGCCATCCCGCTCTTCATCCTCGCCGGCGTGCTGATGGAGTCGGGCGGCATCTCCGAACGCATCGTCGATCTCGCGATGGCGATCGTCGGTCGCGTGCGCGGCGGCCTCGCGATGGTCGTGGTCGTCGCGGAAATCCTGTTTTCCGGGATATCCGGATCGACGGCCGCCGACGTGTCGGCGATCAGCTCGCTCCTCGTGCCCTCGATGAAACGCTCGGGGTACAGCGCCGCCGAATCCGTCAGCGTCGTCGCCGCGGCCTCGGCGATGGGCATCCTCGTTCCGCCGTGCCTGACGATGGTGGTGCTGGGATCGTTGGTGAACCTCTCCATCGTGACGCTGTTCCTGGCCGGATTCCTGCCGGCGTTCGTGCTGGCCGCGGTGCTGCTCGGGCTGATCGCCATCCGCGCCCGCCGACAGCAGTGGCCGGTCAGCCCACGTGCGACACCGGCAGACGTCTGGCGCGCCGTGCGCCGGGCGGCCGTGCCGACGGGATTGCCGGTGATGCTGTTCGGCGGGATCTTCAGCGGGCTGACGACCGTCACCGAAGCGGCACTCCTGGCCGTCGTCTACGCATTCGTCGCCGGAGCCGCGATGGGCGGCATCAAGACCCGCGAGTTGCGGTCACAGCTCGCCGGCAGCGGCGTAGTGACCGCGACCACGCTGTGGGTGCTGGCCGCGGCGTCCGCGTTCGCGTGGATTCTGGTCCGCGAGTGGGTGCCCCAGCTGCTCGGCGAATGGATCGCCGGGATCGGCGCGGGCAAGGCCGGCCTGATGGCGATGACCGTCGTACTGTTCGTCGTCATCGGCGCGCTGCTCGAGGGACTGCCGGCGCTCCTCATCTTCGGTCCGATCCTCTTTCCGATCAGCCGCACCGTCGGCATCGATCCGGTCCACTACGGGGTGGTGATCATCGCCGCGATGGGCATCGCGTTCTTCCTGCCGCCGGTCGGCGTGGGCCTGTCGATCGCCGCCGGCATCGCTCGCGTCGACATCGACGACGTGACGCGTTCCTATTGGCCGTACCTGATCGCACTCCTGATCGGCCTCGCCCTGATCGCCGCATTCCCGTCCGTGACGCTGGTGCTGCCACGGCTGTGGGGCTATCGGGGGTGACGCGTTCGGCTCGGCGCTAAGCGCTTGGGGGCTCGGCGCTGGCGCTGGGTAGCGAGCCCGAATCCGAACCGGCAACGCCGGAACTCGAATCCGGAATCCAGAACGAGAACCCAGAATCGGCCAGCGCCCAGCGCCCAGCCCCGAGTCCCGGCCCAGTCCCGAGTCCCGGATCCGGTCTCTCGTCTTAAGCCGTCCGCAACTCCGGCCGTCCGTATCGCTGGGTGGCGTAGCCGACGATCATGCCGAGGACGCTTCCAGGGAGCATGATCTGCCAGTAGTAGTGCACGCCGGACGGCTGCGGGATGGCGGCGACCAGGAACGCGAAGAAGGCGCCGCACACCAGCCCGAAGAGGATCCCGGACCGGATTGAATGCACCCGCCGCGCGAACCAGCCGGCCAGCACGCCGACGAGCAGTCCCTTGAACGTCGAGCCAATCACGATTCCGACAATGCCCGGGCGCCGTCTCAGGCGCCGAGACGAGCGCGCTGAGCCCATCGAAGATCCCCAGGAACCCACCGAGCATCATTCCGAGAACTGGCTTGTTCATCGATCGATTGCCTCCAATGGATCTATTACGGGTGGCTCGGAATTCCTGTACGGCACTCGGCGGTCGGCGCTCGGCGCTCGGCGGTCGGCGGAAGACATATGCTCCTAGCCACCACCGGCCAGGAACCCATCGAACCCCAGAACCCGAGAACACGCACCTGTCGAACCCCCGAACCAGTCGAACCCGTAGAACCTTTTTTCGTCTACCTCCCCGCAACCACCGCCACCACCACCCTCATGACGAGATACGCCGCGACCAGGATGATTGCGGTCCGGTACGTGCGGCCGAAGCGGCGGAGCCGATCGAGCGCGGTCTCCGCATGGGCTTCGACGGCAAGACCTGAGCGATAGCGGCGCACTTCCTGCGCGAGTTGGGTGACGTCGGCATAGCGCTCGTCGGCGCGCCGGGCCATGGCGCGCGCGCAGATCGCGCGGAGGGGCGCCGGCACGTCGCGGCGGGCGGCGAGACGATCGAGCGGGTCGGGATCGGGAGCCTCGCCGGTGACGAGCAGGAAGAGTAGGGCGCCCAGGCCATACACGTCGGCTCGGACGTCGACGCCACGAGCGGAGGCCTGCTCCGGGGCCATGAAGCCGACGGTGCCGATCGCGCCGGTGGACGACGAGTCCGGCGACCGCTGGCGCGCCGGTCGGCGTCAGCAGCGCCGCGCCCCAGTCCATCACCAGGACCTCACCGAACGGCCCGATCATGATGTTTTCCGGTTTCAGGTCGCGGTGCACGAAACCGTGTGCATGCGCGAACGCCACGGGATCGCAGACCCGCTCGAACACGCCCAACCGCTCGCCAAGGGCCGGCAGGCTGGCCAGGTGGTCGCGCAGCGTCGTCCCGCGCACCAGCTTCATGACGTAGAACAGGCGTCCGTCAGTGAGCTGCCCGGAGTCGTGGATCGGGACGATGCCCGGGTGTTCGAGGCTGGCGAGCACGCGCGCTTCGACAGCGAGCCGATGGACCACGCCGGCATCGCCGAAGCCGTTCGGGATCTTGATCGCCACCTCGCGCGCCAGCTGCTCATCGTAGGCGCGGTACACCGCGCCCATGCCGCCGCGGCCGATCGGCTCGATGAACCGGTACCGGCCTGATTCGCAGGTCGGCCAGGTCGCCGTCGCGCGCAGCCGCGCCACCGCCGCATCCGACAGCGAGCTCACTCCACCTCCACGCCGAACAGCTCGCGTGCGTCGCGCCGGAACTCATCGTCGGTCCCGCACACGCGCCGGAGCTCGTCGAGCGCATGTTCCCGGAAGCGCCGGCGGGCCAGGGCCAGCCCGTTGGTGACCTGCGCGACGGTCACGCCCAGCTCGGAAGCGAGTGCGGCATAGCTGTCGCTCTCGCGCGGGACGAGGTCGTAGCGTTCGAACATCGCGAACACGTGCGCCCTGCCCGTCGCGTGCAGTTCGGTGCGCACGGCGTGAACCGCGCGCTCGAACAGCGCGCGCACGAACTCCTCGTGAAAGACCGCGTCCGGGTCGATCGCGGGTGCCGGCAGGCGAGCCAGGACGAGCCGCTCGGCACCTGCGAAGTCGAGCGCGACGATCTGCACGTCGCCGCCTCGCTTGTCCGCCGCCGCAGCCTCTCGCCGATGCTGCGCGAACCGATCGGCACAGACTCGCAGGAAGGTGCGGAAGCGCGCCTGATCCGGATCGAAGCGCTCGAACCACGCTTTCGCGAACGCCTCGGCGAAGAATGCCTGCGTCGCGTCCTGAGCGTCCTCGACCCCGAGCCGCCAGGTCAGGCGAAGATGCGTGTAGACAGCTTTCCAGTACCCCTCGACGAGGTCGCCGAACGCCTGCCTGCGGACGGTGCTGCCGCCCGCGCGCAGACGTTCGATCATCGAATGCCGCGTGGCAGGGAATCCGCGGCCGCGTTGGTCGACGCCGGATCCGGGCATGGTGGGCTGAAACCGGCGGCTATCATAGCGCGTGAACTTCCTGTTGCACCGCAGCCTCGCGGTGCGCGATCTCGGGCACCCGCTGGCGGGCATCGGCGCGATGCTGCCCGACCTGTGGCGGATGGCCGACCGGCGGGTCAGGGCGACGCGCCTTCCGGGGCGTCAGCGAGCCGAAGCTCCGGAGCTCGAGGCCGTGCTGACCGGCATCGAGCACCACCTGGACGTCGATCGCTGGTTTCACAACTCGGACGCCTTCGCGGACGGCGAACGCCTCGCGACGGAGCGGATCCGCGAAACCGGGCTTGCGGCTCCGAAGCTCGCGCTGTTCGGTCACATCGCCTGGGAGCTTTGTCTGGATGGAGCACTCGTGCGGCGTGACGGGCTGCAGGCAACACTCACTGCGCTCAGCGACGGCTTTGCGGCAGCGGAGCGTGGCCCCGCCCGTTCCGCGGCGGACCTCCATCACTTCGATCGTCATGGCCTGCCGCCCGCTGACCGTGACGCGTTCGACGATGGGATGCGGCAGCTGTTTGCGGCGATCGGCCGCGGTCCGTGGGTTGCCGGCTATCAGGATGGCGCCGGGCGTCGCGCAGCGTATCGACGGCGTCCGCCGTCGTCTCGGGTTTCCCCGGTTGACGCCTGACGAGCAGGCCCGGTTTGGCGAGGCGCTGGAAACGCTCAGAGAACACGCCGATGCCGCGCTGGCGGCGATAGAGGAGGGCGGCCGCCGGCGAGACTGAGACTAGTAGTGGTTCACCGTCATCGTGTAGGTGACCGGCTCGGTCAACATCGACGAGCATCCGGTCGTGCCGGCCGGGCAATCGAAGATCTGGACGCAGTAGTTGCCGGCGGAGGCGCCGTTGGGCGCGAACAACTCCTGCCCGAGCGGCGCGACCGGCTGCTGGATTTGCAGCGCGCAGGTCGAGCCCGACACGTTGCCAAAGCCGATCCCGAGGGTGATCCCCGACACGGGCGCGCCGTCCGAGACATTCTTGAGCGAGCCGATGATGACGCTGAGGTCGGTCGTGCCCTGCGTGTAGGCGATCGAGAACGTCTTGAAGTCGCTCCCGAGCGGCTGCAGCGTGCCGGTGAACGTCTCCGCCTGGAGCACGGGATCCGGCGCGGTGGCGCTGCCGCACCCCACGAGGGCGACGGCGGCACACGCGAGGAGTGGAACGGCGAATTTCGATACGGCGCGCAATAGCATCAGCTGTCCCTTCGTGCAGGGCGCTGGCACGCCAAGCGCGGCCATTGTAACGCTTAGCAGGCAGGAGCCATGTGGCGAATTGGTGACACGCGCTTATTTCAGGTTGAAGGTCATCTCGACCTCGACCTGGACCGGCACCGCCTTGCCGTCCTTTTCGCCCGGCGCGAACGTCCACTGGCGAAGGGTGCGGACCGCTTCCACGTCGATCGATTCGGTCAGCCCTTGGGTGATCGACACGTCGCCGACGGTCCCATCCTCGAGTACGACGCAAGCCAGCTTGACGACCCCGGTGACGCCGGCGGCGCGCGCGTCCGCCGGGTACGGCGGAGTCACATGCTTGAGCACGCGTGGCGAGACGATGCCGGCACCCGGCTTGGACACGCTGGGCGAGTCGAGTCGCGGACCTCGGACGGTCGTGAAGGACATTTCGATCTCGACGCGTACCGCCACTGGCGCACCATCTTTGGTGCCGGGAGAGAAGCGCCACATTTTCAGCGACTTGATCGCCTCGGCATCGAGCTCCGGGGCGAGCGACTGAGTGACCTGCACATCACCGACGGTGCCGTCGGCGAGCACGACACACTCCATCTTCACCACGCCGCTGATGCCGGCTCGCATGGCCGCCGGGGGATAGCCCGGCTTGACCTCGTGCACCAGCCGCGGGGACACCACCCCGTTGCCCGGCTGGTAGACGGCCGGCGTGGCCGGGGCCTGTGCGGAGGCGGCCGTGCCAAGGAGACCCACAACGACGACGACGCCGGCGAGAGAAGTCGATGTCATCCTGCCCTCCATCCGGTGTTTGGACGCTTCGGCACCCGTCACGGTCTCCGGTGCGTCAGCTGAAAATCGGTTGCGTGATCAGCGGATCATCCTGGCCGCGGTCACCCGGTCTCCAAGCTCGAGGCGATCGGAACGAGGATTCGCGACGGCATGCGGATCATTTGAGGAAGCCGCTGCGGACGACCGTCTGCGCGCTCAGTTCGTCGTTCAACGGATCGTCGAGCGCCAGGATCGCGCGGACCTCCGGCGACAGGCTGTCCTGCACCTCCGGGCGCACCAGCCGTTTCTGGTACTGCTGCTGCGGCTTGTCACGACGGCAATAGAACGCGTGCATGGCCAGCCTCGGCGCAGCCGTCCGATTGGCCGTGCCGCCGTGCCACAGGTGGGCGTTCATGATCGCGATGCTGCCGGCGGGCCCCGTCAGCAGGATCTCGTCAGGGTGCGGCGCCAGCGGATCCGCGAGGACATCCTGCGGCCGCTGCTTCCAGCGATGGGATCCGGGCACCATCCGGGTGGCCCCGTTCTCGGTCGTGAAGTCGTCGAGCATCCACACCGTGTTGCAGACCCAATAGCCGCGTTCGTCCGGAATCGCGCCCATGTCCACGTGCAGCGGCTGGCCGGCCGGTGAGTGCGGGTCAGCCGCACGCGCGTTCAGGCTGCTCAACTTGCAGTCGGCGCCGAGGACATGGCGGACGCCGGCCAACAGCTCCGGGAACACGATCGCCCGCTGGAAGATCGCTCCCTTGTCGACCAGGTTCGCCAGGCGATGCGCATGTTCCTCCTGGAGGAATTCGCCTCCGGCGCCGGCGCCCTCTTCGTCGAAGAGCGCATGGATGCGGTCGCGGAGCCCCTCGAGAAGATCCCGCGGCATGCATCCTTCGAGAAGGACGAATCCCTGCTCGTCGAGCTGATCCTGCATGTTCATCATGGGATGTCCTGTTGAAAGAACCGCCGACTAATCTTCGATCAGCCATCAGCCGACGGCTGATCCTACTCCCGGCGGCCGGGCACGAGCAGCCCAAGATCGATGGCGTTGCCCATCGCGTGATAGCCGGCACGGTTGGGATGCAGGCGATCGCCGGCGCCGCCGGTCGTGCTGTTCGGTTGGAAGGCTTCCTTCAACGCGCCGGTCTGCGGATCGCGGGTCGCCGCGTCGAAATCGACGACCCCGTCGAACAGGCCGCCGGTCCGGATGAACTCGTTGATCGTCTTGCGCTTGGCGTCGTTCTCCGGCGTGCCTGACGCGGTCGTCGCGCCAACGCTGGACGTGATCGTCCCGCCAATCACCCGCAGCCCGCGCGCCCGCAGACGCCGCACCCCTTCCTTGAAGCCGGCGATCACCGCCTCAGCACTGGCGCCAGAAGACAGATCGTTGATGCCTTCGAGCCAGATCACTGACGTGACGCCCGACAGACTGAGCACGTCGCGATCGAGCCGGCTGAGCGCTGAAGGCCCACCGGCAAACGGCGCGGTCGGCGAATACGTTGGCGGAGCAAACACCTGATTCCCGCCAATGCCGGCGTTCACGACCGAGACCCGGTCTCCATACGTCGTGTGCAGCCGGCGCGACAACACGTCCGGCCAGCGGTCGTCGCCGTTCAGCGTCGAGGCCGTGCCGTCAGTGATCGAATCTCCAAAGCAAACGACCACGCTGGTGTGCTCGGGGGCTTCGACCTCGATGGCGTCGAGGAAGTACCAGGACGTGGTGGTGTACGGGAAGCTGCCATCGCTCTCGTCGGCGCCGTGGCTGCCGGTGTGCGGACCGGTGAGGTAGGACGTCGTCAGAGCCTTGGCGTGCCACGTCATGGGGCCCGTGGCGCCGACGACGTGGAAGGAGACGGCGAGCTTGCGTCCGGCGAGCAGCCGGCGCTCGGTCGCTCCGATCCGAAGGTCGATCGGATCGCTGAACCCGGAGGCGCCAGGCGCGAGGGCCAGCGTCCTGTGCCCGCGGTCGAAGGCGGCTGGCTGGTTGGTTCCAGCGACGATGTTGCCCCCGCTCCCCTGCAGCCCGACATACACGTCGTCGAACGTCACGCGCTGCGTCCCGAAGGCGTTGGAGAACCGGAGGCGGATGCGCCGGCCCCACAGGTCGGGTTTGACGATCAGTCGGAAGGTCTGATCGATCGCGCCGTGCTCTGCTGACTCGAAGGCGAAGTCCAGCACCGGCTGCGCGGAGGCATTGCCGGATGGATACGGGCCGTGCGCCGAGGCGGCCCACGTGGCCACCCATTTCTGACGATGGACGATCAGCTTCGGCTGTCCGGCGGCCTCGGGAGACGAGGTCAAGGCCATCACGAGGGCGAGCAACAGCGGAAGGCGGGTGGTCTGGCGCATGGGTGTCGTGCCGTTCTCCAGCGGCGTCGATCCTTCCCGGCGGGGCGTGCCGGACCGTGCGAAGATGTCGGCCGCGCGGTGGTCGGCTCACTACGATATGTCAATGGTCATCCGCCTGTCTGTGCCGTCGATGAAACGCCCGCTGGCGGTCTGCCTTGCCGTCGCGAGCCTGTCGTTCGGCGGAGCAGTGGCTGGGCGGCAGAGCACCGTCACGTCCGCGCCGCTGACGCTGTGGTATCGCCAGCCCGCCGCCCAGTGGGTCGAGGCGCTGCCGATCGGGAACGGCCGCCTCTCGGCGATGGTCTTTGGCGGGGTCGCTGAAGAGCGGCTGCAGCTCAACGAGGACACGCTGTGGTCGGGCGGCCCGTACGATCCGGCGAATCCGGACGCCCGCGCCGCGCTGCCCAAGGTCCGTGAGCTCCTCTCCGGCGGCGACTACACCGGTGCGGTGTCGCTGATTACCGCATCGGTCATGGCGAAGCCACTCAGGCAGATGCCGTATCAGCCGCTCGGCGACTTGCGGCTGACGATCGCCGGCGGCGAAGCGCCGACCGAGTATCGCCGCGAGCTGAATCTCGACACGGCTATCGCGCGCGTGAGCTACGTCGCGGGTGGCGTGCGCTTCGTGCGTGAAGTGTTATCGAGCCCCGTCGATCAGGTGATCGTCGTGCGGTTGACCGCGGATCGCCCCGGCGCACTCACCCTGAGCGTGGACCTGACGAGCCCGCAGACCGCATCGACCACCGTGGACGGGACCACGCTCGTAATGGCGGGCACGAACGCCGCGGCGAGCGGGATTCCCGGCGCCCTGCGCTTCCAGGCCAGGGCACGCGTCCTCGCGTCGGGCGGCAGCACAGTCCCTGCTGGCGACGCGCTGTCGGTCCGGAACGCTGACGCGGTCACCATCGTGCTCGCGGCGGCGACGAGCTACCGCAATTACAAGGACGTGTCCGGTGATCCCGAGGCGACAACGAAGGCGCAGGTCGATCGCGCGGCCAGCCAGTCGTTCGAGACGCTCCGGAGCGCGCACGTCGCCGAGCATCAGCGTCTGTTCCGGCGCGTGACGCTCGATCTTGGCACCACGCCGATGGCGGATCAGCCGACCGACATCCGGATCGCGGCAGCCAGCGGAGCGCCGGATCCGCAGCTCGCCGCCTTGTACTTTCAGTTCGGGCGATACCTGCTGATCTCCAGCTCGCGGCCGGGTGGCCAGCCGGCGACGCTGCAGGGGGACTGGAACGATCAGGTCAAGCCGCCGTGGGAGAGCAAGTACACGATCAACATCAACACCGAGATGAACTATTGGCCCGCGGACTCCACGAACCTCGGGGAGCTGATCGAGCCGCTGACCGCACTGGTGCTGGACCTCACGGAGACCGGGGCACGGACGGCGCAGGTGATGTACGGGGCCCGCGGCTGGGTCGCCCATCACAACACGGACTTGTGGCGGGCGACGGCGCCGGTCGACGGCCCGCGCTCCGGCATGTGGCCCACCGGTGGGGCGTGGTTGTGCCAGAACCTGTGGGAGCACTACGAGTACACGCAGGACCGCGCGTATCTGGCGCGGATCTATCCGGCGCTGAAGGGAGCCTCGGAGTTCTTCGTCGACACGCTGGTCGAGGAGCCGACGCATCACTGGCTGATCACCTCCCCATCGCTGTCGCCCGAGAACTCCCACCCCTTCGGCACCAGCGTCGCCGCCGGGCCGGCGCTGGACACGCAGATCCTGCGCGATCTCTTCGCCCACACGATCGCCGCGGCGGAGATCCTCGAGCGCGATCAGCCGATGCGCGCGCAGCTGGCCGCGAGGAGGGCGCGGCTCGCCCCGCATCAGATCGGCAAGGAAGGGCAGCTGCAGGAGTGGCTGGAGGACTGGGACGCGGCGGCCCCGGACCTCCATCACCGGCACGTCTCGCATCTCTACGCGTTGTTTCCGAGCGAGCAGATCACGTTGCGCGGAACGCCGGCCCTCGCGGCCGCGGCGCGCCGCTCGCTGGAGATTCGCGGTGACGAGGCGACCGGCTGGGGCCTCGGCTGGCGGCTGAACCTGTGGGCGCGGCTGCACGAAGGCGACCACGCCTTGACGATCCTGGCGCGGCTGCTTCGACCCGACCGGACCTACCCGAACATGTTCGACGCGCACCCGCCGTTCCAGATCGACGGCAACTTCGGCGGCACGTCCGGGATCGCCGAGATGCTCCTCCAGAGCCACGGCGGCGAGATCGAGCTGCTTCCCGCGCTGCCAACAGCGTGGCCGGACGGGCGGGTGACCGGCCTTCGCGCTCGTGGCGGCTTCGAGGTCGATCTCGAGTGGCACAAGGGCGTGCTGACCGCGGCGTCCGTTCGTGCGCCGCTCGTCGACGGCACCGCGCGTATCCGCTACGGCACGCGCACGGGCGCGGTGACGCTCCGCAAGGGGCAGCAGTCCGATCTCTTCGCTCGTGACGGCGTCCTGGCGGCGGGACGGTAGGGGGTTGAAGCTTCAAAGAATGACGCGTGAACTGACCGCGGATCGTGGCGACGCGGGCCAGCGGCTCGATCGCGTGTTGTCGCGGCACCTGTCCGATGTGACCATCGCGACGCGGACGCGGATTCAGCGCTGGATCGCCGACGGCCTGGTCGCCGTCAACGGCTCGTCGTCGCGCCGCGTCGCCCGGCGGGTCGCGGCCGGGGACATCGTCAGCGTCGCGCTCCCGCTGCGCGCACAGCGGCCGGTGATGATGGCCGAGGCGACTGCGCTGGTCGTCCTGTTCGAGGACGAGCACCTGGCGATCGTCGACAAGCCGCCCGGCGTGGTGTGCCATCCCACGCATGCGCACGCCACCGGGACGATGATGAATGCGCTGCTGTGGCTGGCGCGTGAGTGGCCGGCGCCGCAGCGCCCATCGCTGGTCGGCCGGCTCGACAAGTGGACGTCAGGCCTGCTGCTGGTGGCGAAGACCGCGGTCGTGCATGCGGCGCTGCAGCGAACCCTCGCGGACCGCGGGCAGCATCAAGGAGTATCTGGCGCTCGTGTATGGTGACGTCAGGCCGGAGCGGGGCCAGATCTCGCTGCGACTCTCTCGCGATCGCGTCGATCGCCGCCGCGTTGCGGCCTCGACGTCGACCGGCGCCTTCAGCCTTACGACGTACGAACGCGTGGCTGCCATCGAAGCACCGGACACGACGCTGAGCCTGCTCCGTTGCCGTCTCGGGACCGGCCGTACTCACCAGATCAGGGTGCACCTCGCCGCACGCGGCTGGCCGATCGTGGGCGATCCGGTGTACGGCGAGCCGCGATGGGGAGCCGTCGCCGATCCGACCGTTTCGGCCGCGCTCGCCGGGTTTCCGCGCCAGGCGCTGCATGCCTCACGCGTGGCGTTCCAGCATCCGGTCACGGGGGAACGCATCGACGTTGAATCGCCACCGCCCGACGATATGCGCGGGATCCTCGACGCGCTCGGCTTCGCTCGTGGCTGCGGCGGAAAGTGATAGGGTGAGATCGACTTGGTTCTAGAGTTCGAGGGTTCGAAGGTTCGACAGGTGCTGGTTCCAGGTTCGGGGTTCGATAGGTTCCAGGCAGGTGGTGCTTCGAAGCATGGTGCTCGCGTGCAACGACTGCAGACCGTGAACCGGCGAACCTGAGAACCGCGTAGAACGAGAACCTTGAGAACCATAGAACCCTGAGCACCCGTAGAACCCTTTTCCGCCGTCGCTGACCGTGCACGGCGACATCGGGAGCACCCCTTGGAGAGACGACAGTTCATGACATCGATGGCCGGCGGCGCGCTGGCCGCGGCAGCGGGCGCGCGGGACGCCAGCGGGCAAACGGCCCAGGCGGCGGCGCCCGAGCACTACGTCTGGCGCCAGTACATCCTGCGGAATGGGACCGGGCCGCGGCGGCTGGCCGACCATCTCCAGAACGCGGCCATCCCGGCCCTGAACCGGATCGGACACGCACCGGTCGGCGCCTTCGAAGTGGTCACGGGTGTCCCCAGCCCGACGGTGTTCCTGCTCGTGCCGCTGCCGACCCTGGCCTCGCTCGGTGAGATCGAACCGAAGTTGCGCGCCGACCAGGACTACGTGCGCGCGGCGGCGCCGTATAGCGACGCCACCGCCGCCGATCCTGTCTACGTGCGCGAAGAGACGTCGCTGCTGACCGCATTTCCGGCCTTTCCCAAACTCGTCGTGCCGGCGCAGACGGCTGCCAAAAGCCCGCGGCTGTTCGAGCTGCGGACGTACGAGAGCCCGACCGCGAAAGCGCACCTGGCGAAGGTGCGGATGTTTTCCGAGATGGGGGAGATCGAGATCTTCAAACGAGTCGGCCTGACCCCGGTGTTCTTCTCGCGCACGCTGGTCGGGCCGCGCATGCCCAGCCTGGTCTACATGCTGGTCTATGACGACATGGCCGCCCGCGAGAAGAACTGGGCCGCGTTCCGCAACGATCCGGAGTGGAAGAAGCTGTCGGCGACACCCGGCTTCACCGATCCGGAAATCGTCTCCAACATCACGTCCATCTATCTGCGCCCTGCGGCGTACTCCCAAATCTGATGCGTATCCTGCACTCGCTCACGTCTCACGCGGTCGTGTCCACCACCATCGCGCTTGGAGTGGCGGCGCTCGCCGTGGCCGGTGTACAGGCCTGGCAGGCCACCGAGGCCGCCGGCCGGCTGGTGTTCATCGGCACCTACACGGGCGGGACGACGAACAGCAAGGGCATCTACGCGTTCCGCTTCGACGAGAAGACCGGCGCGCTGACGCCGCTCGGGCTGAAGGCGGAGACACGCAGCCCGAGCTTCCTGGCGGCCAGTCCTGACGGCAAGGTCCTGTACGCGGTGAACGAGATTCACGACTACAACGGCACCACGGCGGGCAGCATCACCTCGTACACGGTCGATGCGAAGACGGCCACGCTCACGCCGCTCGGCGTCGAGTCCACCGGCGGGAGCGATCCGTGCCACGTGCAGTGCGATCGGACCGGTAAGGTCGTCGCGGTCGCGAACTACAGCGGCGGCAATTTCGCCGTGCTGCCGATCGGGCCGGGTGGCAAGCCCGGCGCCTCGACCGCGCTCCTCGGCGGCACCGGCTCGGGACCCGACAAGCAGCGCCAGCAGGGACCGCACGCCCACGAGGTGGTGTTCGATCCGTCCAATCGCTATCTGCTCGAAGCGGACCTCGGCCTCGACAAGATCCTGGTCTACCGCTTCGACGCGGCGTCCGGCAAGGTGACCCCAAACGATCCGCCGTCGGTCAGCCTCGTTCCGGGATCCGGACCGCGGCACCTGGCCTTTCACCCGAACGGCAAGTTCGTGTTCACGATCAACGAGATGGCCTCGACGATCACGACGCTGACGTGGGACGGGACCAAGGGGGCGCTCACGATGCTGGGGTCCCAGTCGACGCTGCCGGACGGCTTCAAGGGAAACAGCAGCACCGCCGAGATCCAGGTGCACCCGAACGGGCGGTTCCTGTACGGATCCAATCGCGGGCACGACAGCATCGCCGTCTTCTCCATCGCCGCCGACGGCACTCTGAAAGCCGTCGAGCACGAGTCGACCCGCGGCAAGACACCCCGCCACTTCACACTGGATCCAAGCGGCCGCTGGCTGATCGCCGGCAACCAGGGCTCGGGCACGCTCTCCGTCTTCGCCGTCGATCAATCGACGGGCGCGCTGACACCCACCGGGGGCCTCGCCGAGGTCGGCTCGCCGGTGTGCGTTCTCTTCTGGCCCTGATGACGCCCGCCGGAGCACGGCGCGCGCGGGGCGGGACCAGCCCGTTCGCCCCTTCCCCATGAACCGCATGAACCGTTCGTTGCCAGCCCTCCTGGCGATTGTCGTGTTCTGCTCCCCGCAGGCGGCCTCCCGCGATGCGGATGCGCGGCAACAGCTGATTGCGTACCTGAATAGTCTGGCCACGCCGCGGCTCGAGGCGAGGCGGCAGGCCGTGGCGGCGATCACGACGCGGGCTGCGGCCGAGCGGCGCCGGACGGAAGTCCGGGCCAAGCTGCTCGCGAACATCGGCGGCATTCCCGAGCGAGCGCCCAACCTCCAGGTCAAGACCTTCGGCAGCGTCACAGGCGACGGCTTCCAGATGGAGAAGGTCGCCTACGAGAGCCTGCCGGGGTTCTGGGTCACGGCGAATCTGTACCTTCCGGCGAACAGCTCCGGCCGCGTGCCGGCGATCGTGCTCGCACCCGGTCATGGCGCGGGCGGCAAGAGCGAGAACTGGAGCTGGGGCGCCAACTTCGCGCGCAACGGCATCGTCGTGCTGGCCTATGACCCGATCGGCCAGGGGGAGCGGCTGCAGTACCTCGATGGTGACAAGCCGGCGTCGATCGTCGGCGGCCCGACCGGGGAACATGGCGAAGCGAACATTGGTCCGCTGCTGCTTGGCGACACGCTCGCCCGCTACATGGTCAACGATGCGATCCGCGGCATCGACTATCTGACCACCCGCCCCGAGATCGACGCGAGCCGGATCGGCGCGTTCGGCTGCTCCGGCGGCGGAACGGCGACCGCGATGCTGGCCGCCGTTGACTCACGCGTCGCGGCCGCGGCGACGGCGTGCTACATCACCTCGTTCGACGCGCTGCTGACCTCGGCCACCGGCGTGCAGGAAGCGGAGCAGTCCCTGCCGCGCTTCATTGCCGATGGCCTCGACTTTCCCGACTGGGTGGAGGCCTTCGCGCCAAAGCCGTATGCGATCGTCTCGACCGAAGACGACATGTTCCCGTTCGCCGGCGCGAAGCGCACGTTCGAGGAGTCGCAGCGGTTCTATGGACTCTTCGACGCGCGTGACCGGGTGCAGTGGATCACCGGGCCCGGCGGCCACGGCAACCTCGGTCCGATCGCGCCGGCCATCCTGTCGTTCTTCGTCACCAACCTGAAGGCTGCCGGCGGATCCGCCTTCACGCCTTTCCGGCCGGAGCGTCCAGCGGACATGATCGTCACGCCCACCGGTCAGGTCGGCACCACGTTCCACGGTGAGACGGTCGCCTCGCTCACACGCACGCGCGCCGCGAGCGTGGCCGCGGCGCCGGCGACCATCACGAATGGAGGTGACGTGAGCCGGCTGCAGACGAGGCTCGCCGGCGACATCCGCCGGCTGACCGGCGCGGCGCGCGTACCCGGCGCGTCGCGTGTCGCGGTGACCCTCGGCGCTCCGGAGGCGAAGGACGGCTATCAGCTCGCGCCGCTGACGCTGCCCAGCGACGGAACGACGACGGTGACCGGGACGATCGCAGTCCCAAGCCGGCCCGGCAAGAAGCCGGCAGCGCTGCTGATGGACAGCCCGCTGACCGACCTCGCCGCGCCCGGCCAGCCGCGCGACGACCGTTGCGCCGCTCCGTCTCTTCGGCGAAGTCGAGCGCCTCGCGAAGGCCGGCGTCGTCGTGATGACGATCGATCCGCGGCCGACGCCACCCGGTACCGAGAGCGTCAAGTCGCCCTATCTCGGCCTGTTCAACCTGCTCTCGCTCCGCGCCTTCCTGGTCGGCCGCACGCTGCTCGGTCTTCGCGTGGACGACGTGATCCGGGCAGTCGATTGGCTGAATGCGCGGCCGGATGTCGGGACGATCACCGTGCACGGCGTCGGCCCGCACGGTTTGGTCGCGCTGCATGCGGCGGTGCTCGACCGTCGCATCGAGCGGCTGGTGATGGAAGGATCAGTGACCTCGTATCGCCGGATCGTCGACGAGCCGCTGCATCGCGACGTGTCGGAGATCGTGATCCCCGGCGTCCTGCGCCGCTACGACACCACCGATCTGCTGCTCGCGACGTATCCTCGGCCGGTCCGGATCATCGCCCCGGTCGATGCGCTGGGCGCGCGTCTGACAGCAGAGGCCGCGGAGTCTTCTCTCGCACCCGTCCGGTCCGCCGAACAGAAAGCCGGCCTCGGGCCCGCCACGCGCATCGTCCTTTCGCTGAACGAGAGGTGAGCGCGCCAGTACATGGCAGATGGCAGATGGCAGATGGCAGATGGCAGATGGCAGATAGCGGATGGCAAACGCCCATTGTTTCAGGGCGGCCTTTTTCAGCCGTCTGCTAAGCGTCAGGTACGCGATAGGGAGACGATTTATCTCGCCGCCGGCGCGCCGATCTGTTTCAGCCAGATGTTCCGGAAGCTGACGCGGCCGAGACCGTACTGCTCGATCTGGAGGCCGATCAGCCCCGCGGCGCGGAAGTACTGCGGATCGTCGTCCGTGAGGATGGTCATCACCTGGCCGTTGATGATGTGGGTCAGCTGGTGGCCGCGCGCGATGATGTGAATCTGGTTCCAGTCGTCGCTCTTGATCCGCGCCATCAGTGCGTCAGGATCTCCCAGCGACCCGACCTGCCGCGGCCGTACGCCGGGCTCGGCGCGCGCCATGCTCCCACGCCAGGCGACCTCGCGCCGGGGACTGCCGCGGTCCTCGACGTTGCCGGCCAGCAGACGGTCGTAGTCGAAATCGAGCCCGGGGCCGTACAGCGTCCATTTCGGATTCGCTGGCACCGCGAGGGGTGGTGCGGTGCTCGCGCCGCGCCCCGGCGCCGCGCCCTGTCGACCGGCCGCCGCACCCGCACCCGCCCCCGCACCCTGCCGTGCGCCGGATCCGCGGCTCGCATCGACGAAGCTGCGATACGCGATGCCGCTGTGGATATCGCCTTCGAGCTTCATCTCGAGCTTCAGCTCGAAGTCGGCGGGCTCGCCGCCACTCCAGATGATGTGGGTCGATCCGAGCCGGCGCTCAGCGGTGGAGACTGCCGTGATCGCCCCGCCATCCACCGACCACACGTCCGGGTTGCCGTCCCAGCCGCTCAGCGTGCGACCGTCGAACAACGACGTCCAGCCCTCGTGCTCGCCGAAATCAATCGGCTCGGGCGGTACGAAGATCGCCGGGATGCGGGGCGCCGCCGGCGTTGTTGTGGCAGGTGCCGGTGGCGCGGGCGTCTGCCCGCCCTGACCGTGGATCGCCACCGTTGCGGCGCCGAGCAGGACTGCGAGTACGAAGGGAGCGGGTCGGGACATGGGGGAGACGATACTGCAAGAGGGCGGGACCCGAGACCCGGGACTGGGGAATGGGACTACAGGCTACAGGCTACAGGTAGATCGTCGAACCTCCTGAAGCCTGAAGCCTGAAGCCTGAAGCCTGAAGCCTGAAGCCTGAAGCCCGAAGCCCGAAGCCCGAAGCCTGAAGGAAGCGGGAAGCGGACCGATCTTTGTGGATAATCTTGGCATCCGCGTCCCGCGATCACTCGTTCAGAAGGAGGCCGACGTGACTGCCCGTGCAGCCGGCATCGTTCTCGTGACCATCCTTGCCGCCCCCATCGCGGCGCAGACACCGTCGCATCAGCACTACCTCCCCGCGCCAGGCACCGCGCAGCCTGGGCCTGATGGCGCGCTCGCGCCGCGGCTGCAGAACCTCGGGGTCCACACCTTCAAGGTCAGCACCCGCTCGGCGCGCGCGCAGCAGTTCATGAACCAGGGGCTGAACCTGACCTACGGCTTCAACCACGCCGAGGCTGGGCGGGCGTTCGCCGAGGCGGCACGCCTCGATCCGGATTGCGGGATGGCCTACTGGGGCCAGGCGCTGGTACTGGGGCCCAACATCAATGCCGCGATGCCGCCGGACGACGAGCCCAAGGCGCTCGCATTCGTGCAGAAGGCGGAGGCCGCCAAGGGCTGCGCCACGCCACGCGAGCGGGCCTACATCGAGGCGTTGCGCGCCCGCTACACCGGCAAGGCCGAGGAGCGGTCGCAAGCCGATCGCGCCTACGCGGATGCGATGCGCAAGATGGTCCGCGCCTATCCGTCCGACCTGGACGCGGCGACGCTGTTCGCCGAATCGCTGATGGATCTTCGGCCGTGGAGTTACTGGACGAAGGACGGCGTGGCCAGGGACGGCACGCTCGAAGCGATCGCGTCGCTGGAGCGCGTGCTGTCGGTGAATCGATCGCATCCCGGCGCGCTGCACTACTGGATTCACCTGTGGGAGCCGACCAAGACCCCGGAGCGGGCGGAACAGGAAGCCGATCGGCTGCTGCCGCTGATGCCCGGGGCCGGTCACATCATCCACATGCCGGCGCACATCTACATGCGCGTCGGGCGCTACGCCGACGCGGTGAAGGCGAACCAGCAGGCCGTCGCGGCGGACGAGGACTACATCGCCCAGTGCAAGGCGCAGGGCATGTATCCGCTCGGCTACTACCCACACAACATCCACTTCGTGTGGATGGGGGCGACGATGTCCGGGCAGGGCGCCGTGGCGCTCGCTGCGGCGCGGAAGGTCGCGGCCGCGATCCCGACAGAGGCGCTGGCCACTGTGCCGCCGCTCCAGAGCTTCCTCGTCGTGCCGTACTGGGCGATGGTGCAGTTCGAGCGATGGGACGAGATTCTCGCCGAACCTGCCCCCGCCCACGATACGATCTTCACGCGCGGGGTCTGGCACTACGCGCGCGGCCGGGCGCTGGCCGCGACGGGGCGTGTCGACGCGGCCGAGCAGGAACTCGCGGCACTCACGGCCATCGTCTCGGACAAGGCGCTGCCAACGCTGCCGGCATCGGCGTCGCTCAACACGCCGGACGCGATCCTGCGGATCGCCCCTGAAGTGCTGGCGGGGGAGATCGCGCTGCGGAAGAAGGATGTGGACGGCGCGCTGCTGCACCTCGAACGCGCCGTGCGATTCGAGGACGCGCTGATCTACAACGAGCCGCCGGACTGGCCCCAGCCCGTCCGGCAACGGCTCGGCGCGGCGCTCCTGGCGGCGGACCGTCCCATCGAGGCCGAGGCGGTCTACTGGGACGACCTGCGGCGCAATCCCGAGAACGGCTGGTCGCTCGTCAGGGCTGGCGCGCGCGCTGGAGGCGCAGGGTAAGAAAGAGGATGCCGCGGGCGTCCGGCAGCGGTTCGAGAAGGCGTGGGCGGCAGCTGATTTCCAGCTCGCCGGAAAGTAGGCGGGCACAGGTTCGAAAGGGTTCACACATGCGACGTCTCGGATTGGTTCTCCTGGTTGCGGCGCTCGCCTCCGGCTGCCTGCGCTCGACAACGACCATCACCGTGAAGCAGGACGGCAGCGGCACGATGGATCAGGAGATCGGCGCGACGCCGCAGGCACTGGCGCTGCTGCGCAGCTTCGGGTCCGGCGGTGCCGGCGACAAGCCGGCCAATGTCCAGATGTTCGGCCCCGAGCAGGCCGCGGCGGCCGCGGCGTCCATGGGCGTGCGCTTCGTTTCCGGCGAGCCGATCAAGACCGCCGAGACCGAGGGCTATCGCGCCCATTTCGCGTTCGACGACGTGACCAAGCTGAAGTTCGACATGGTGAAGACCCCCGGTCCGGCCGCGGAGAAGAACGCGACGCCGCCGTTCGGGTTCGGTTTCACCAAGGGGGCGACGTCGTCGGTGCTGACGATCAACATGCCCGAGCAACAGTCCGGCCCGGGGTCGCTCCTCAACCAGCTCCCCGGCGGCGGCGCGCAGTCGCAGGACAACCAGCAGGCATTGGCGATGCTGCTGCCGATGCTGCACGGGCTGTACGTCGACGTGACGCTGAACGTCGACGGGCGGGTGATCAAGACCAACGCGCCCTACGTCGCAGGATCGCAGGTCACGCTGCTGCAGTTCGATTTCGACAAGGTGAATGCCACGGAGGGGGCGCTGCAGAAGCTGCAGACCATCAGCGATCCGAAGCTCCTCAAGGACATTCCTGGCGTGCGGATGGCGACCGAGCCGGTCGTGACGATCGAGTTCGGCCGCTGACGGGATCGCTATCCGACCGCGTGATACTCTTTTGACCGCGACGCGCCGTGGCCGCGGCTGCGGCGGCGCGTCAGCCCCGCGACTCGAGGCCGATCATGCTGAGCACCTCCGGACGCCGCCTTGCGATCGTCCTGAGCGCGATCCTGGGCGCGTGCGTGCTGGCGGTGTCGTTCGGGCCGGATGCCCGGGCGATCGCCGGTTCGCTGCCGGACAGCCTGTCGAACGCGGCGTTCTGGGCGCTCAGTGACGAGCTCTCGGAGCCGAACGGCTACTTCCAGTCCGACAACCTGGTCTCGAACGAAATCCAGTTCCAGCAGGTGATCCCGGATCTCGAGAAGACGGCGCGGCCCAACCGCGTCTACCTCGGCGTCGGGCCGGAACAGAACTTCACCTACATCGCCGCCCTCAAGCCGGCGATGGTCTTCATCGTCGACGTACGGCGCGGGAACCTGCAACTGCACTTGATGTACAAGGCGCTCTTCGAGCTCTCGAGCGACCGCGCGGACTTCGTCTCGCGGCTGTTCTCGAAGCCGCGTCCGGCCGGTCTGACCGCCGACTCGACGGCGCAGGAGATCTTCGCCGCGTACGAGAAGGTGGAGACCAGTGAGCCGCTCTACAAGGAGAACCTGGCGGCGATCACCGGGCACCTGGTGAAGACCCGCGGGCTGCACCTGACAGACGAGGATCTGAAGGGCATCGAGTACGTCTATTACCAGTTCTTCTGGTACGGTCCCTCGATTCAGTACTGGTCGACTGGCGGCAGCGGCCGCGGCGGCCGCAACGCTCCGACGTTCGCGGATCTGATGATGGCCGACGACGGCAAAGGGCTGTCCCGCGGCTTCCTGGCGAGCGACGCGAGCTTCCGCGTGCTGAAGGATCTCGAGACGAAGAACCTGCTCGTGCCGGTGGTCGGCAACTTCGCCGGACCGAAAGCGCTGCGCAGCGTCGGCGCCTACGTCCGCGATCACAACGCCAGCATCGCGGCGTTCTACCTGTCGAACGTCGAGCAGTATCTGGGCCGCAGCGGGATCTGGGGTCAGTTCTGTGCCAACGTCGCGACGATGCCGCTCGACGAGAGCAGCACCTTCATCCGCTCGGTACGGAGCGGCAACTTCATTCCGGGCGTCGGCCTCGATTCCGAGCTGGGCAACATGGCCAGCGAGACGAAGTCGTGCACCCTGACCGGCGCGGCGCGTCTGCTGTTCCGCCAGGGCTCGATAGGCCGCCCGGCCTACGCTCAGCCGCCAGCCCCCTCGCGGCGATGACACTCGACGGGCCGGCCGGCCCGCAGGATCAGCGATTCATGACCCGTGACGGCATGCCAGGGCTCCGGACGTTCCTCGCCTCTTTTCTGGTTCTGTTTCTCGAAGTCGCGTTGATCCGGTGGATGCCGGCCTACATCCGGCTGCTCGCCTACTTCTCGAACTTCATCCTCCTCGCCAGCTTCCTCGGCATCGGCGTCGGCTGCCTGCTCGCGTCGTCTCGCGTGCGCCTGTTCCGGTGGTTTCCGCTGATCCAGGTGGCGGTGATCCTCGCGGTGTATTACTTCCGGCTGGAGATCTCCGTCCCGACGGCGGGGAGCATCTACTTCTCGAGCGGCACCGCCGACAAGTCGATCGTGCTGGTCGAGAGCACCATGCTGCTGCCGGTGCTGTTTCTCGCCGTCGCGGCGCTGTTCGCGACCATGGCCCAGCGCATGGGGCGTGAGATGGCGACCCTTCTACCTCTCCGCGGCTACACGCTGAACATCTTCGGCAGCCTGGCGGGCGTGGCGGCGTTCGCGGTGATCTCGTGGCTGCAGCTGTCGCCGGTGTGGTGGTTCGCGCTGGCCTTCGCGTCGGCCGTGCCGCTGCTGTTCTGGCCCGAGCCGTCGCCCGATGCCACGGCGGCGATCCCGCGGCCGGCACTCACGCGCGCCCGGCCGTCCGCGATCGGCGTGGCGATCAACCTCGGGCTCCTGATCGTCGGGCTCGTAGTGGTCCAGTTGATGGCGCGCGGCGCGATCTGGTCGCCGTACTACAAGATCACCGTCGGCCACGATGGGCCCGATACGGTCGTCGAGGTCAACAACATCTTCCACCAGTCAATGGCGCCGGTGGAGCAGAAGGAATACTTCTATCAGTGGCCGTACACCGTGTTCGGCGACTCGTTCCCCGAGGTGCTGATTCTCGGAGCGGGTTCGGGCACCGACGTCGCGGCGGCGCTGCGGCACGGCGCGAAGCACGTTGATGCGGTCGAGATCGATCCAGCGATCCTGCGGCTCGGCCGCGAACGCCACCCGGATCGTCCGTATTCGGACCCGCGGGTCACGCTGATCAACGACGACGCCCGTCACTACCTGCGGACGACGACCAAGAAGTACGACCTGGTCGTGTTCGCGCTGATCGATTCGCTGACCATGCAGTCGAGCTTCTCCGGGGTGCGGCTCGAGAGCTACATGTTCACGACCGAATCGTTCAAGGCGGTGCGCGAGCACCTGAAGCCGAACGGCCTGCTGGTGGTCTACAACTACTTCCGCGAGCGGTGGCTGGTCGATCGGCTGGCCAACGAGGCGGCGCTGGCGTTCGGGCAGGAGCCTCGCGTCCACGTGCACGAGGCGCGCGCGTATCTCGGCGTGATGCTGGCCGGTCCACGGCTGGCGACGTTGACCTCCGAGCCGGTGGTGCCGGATCGGGTCACCGCGTTCAATCAGTCGCACGCCCCGGCTCCGGCCCGCATCCACCACCGCGATCCCTCGATCGAGCCGGCCAGCGACGACTGGCCGTTCCTCTACCTGAAGGAGCGGTCGCTGCCCAGCCACTACACGATCACGCTGGCGCTGATCCTCGTCGTCTCGACCGTCCTCGTGCTGTGGACGACGCGCGGGCAGGCCGGCCGGTGGTCGTGGCAGTTCTTCCTGCTCGGTGCCGGCTTCATGCTGCTCGAATCGAAGTCGATCATCCAGTTCGCGCTCCTGTGGGGATCGACGTGGGTGGTCGCGTCGCTGGCGATTGCCTCGGTGCTGACGATGGCGTTGATCGCCAACTTCATCGTGTCCTCGACCGAGATCCGTCGCCCGTGGCTGGTCGGCGCGGTGCTGGTCTCGCTCCTCGCGCTCAACTACCTCATTCCGATCGGCCGGATCGGCTTCGAGAGCCGGGCGCTCGAGTCGATCTTCTACGCCCTGCTCGTGTTCAGCCCGATCCTGTGCGCCGGCCTGCTGTTCGGCTCGGCCATTAAGCGCTCGACCTCGCTCCCGCGCGACTACGGCACGAACCTGCTCGGCGCGATGCTCGGCGGGGTGGGTGAGTACCTGTCGCTCGTCACCGGATTCCGGGTCCTGCTGTTCCTGATCGCGGCGTGTTATCTGGGGGCGCTTCTGGCCCGCGGGAAAGAGAGTGGGCGGGCGGCTGAAGCGCGTAATCGCTTCCAGCTTCCAGCTTCCAGCTTGGTCCGGACCAGCAGGATGCTGAAAAACGCATCGTGAATGGCGGATGTCAGATGGAAGATGGCAAAACTTCAGTGTTTTCACATCTGCCATTTGCCATTTCACATCAGGCCGCCCTTTTTCAGCGGCCTGGTAGTGGCAGGAAGCCAGGATGCGCCACACCAAAGAACCCAAAGAACCCCAGAACCCGTGAACCCAGCTGGAAGCCGGAAGCTGGAAGCTGGAAGCTGTGAAGCTGCAACCCGAAGGTGAGCCGAGCGAAGCTGGCGAGCCTGCGCTACAATCCGGCGAGAAGGGGGATCACGATGGCCGAATCAGATCAGACCAAGCCCGCCGAGGCCGCCGGCGCGAAGCCGACCGGCATGACCCGCCGTTCGTTCGTCACGACCGCTGCGGCCGCGGGGGCCGGGGTCGTCATCGTCCCACGACATGTGCTCGGGCGCGGCATGCAGGCGCCGAGCGATACCGTGAACGTCGCGATCGTCGGGATTGGCGGCATGGGCGGGAGCAACGCCCGCGCCCTCATGAGCCAGAACATCGTGGCGATCTGCGATGTGGACGACGCCTACTCGAACAAGAAGCTCGAGGAATACAAGACCACGCTCGCCCGGCTGACGAGCGGTGCCGGCGGCGGTGGTAGTGGACAGGGCAACCAGACCCCGCCGAAGTTGACGCAGGCGCAGGTCACCGCCAACCAGCGGCGTCCCGCCACCAACGGCACGGCCGATTTGCAGCGGTTCGTCGAGCAGCAGCTCCCGAAGGTCCAGCGCTACAAGGACTACCGGCAGATGCTGGAAAAGCAGAAGGATCTCGACGGCATCGTCGTCGCGACGCCCGACCACATGCACGCGATCATCGCCTCGTCGGCGATGGACATCGGCAAGCACGTCTACGTGCAGAAGCCGCTGTGCTGGTCGGTGCAGGAGGCGCGTCACCTGGCCCAGAAGGCGAAGACGACCAAGGTCGTGAGCCAGATGGGCAACCAGGGGCACTCGCGCGACGAAGCGCGCCTGGGCTACGAATACATCACGTCCGGCGCGATTGGCGAGGTGAAGGAGGTCCACGTCTGGACCAACCGGCCGCTCGGCTACTGGCCGCAGGGCGTTCCGCGCCCCGCGCCGCTGCCGTCGGACCAGGCCGTGCCGTGGAACGGCAAGGGTGTCGAGGCGCGGCTGGCCGCGGCGCTCGGCGCCGGCTACCAGGTGCCGAAGGAGCTCGACTGGGATCTGTTCCTCGGCGTGGCCCCGAAGGTCGACTATCACCCGATCTACCACCCGTTCAACTGGCGCGGCTGGGTGGACTGGGGTCAGGGCGCGCTGGGCGACATGGGCGCGCACCTCATCGACCATCCGTTCTGGTCGCTGGACCTCGGGTTCCCGACGGTGATCGAGACGATCTCGACGCCGTTCAACGGCGTCTGCTACCCGAACGCGACGACGACGTACTACGACTTCCCGGCGCGCGGCAACAAGCCTGCCGTGAAGCTGACGTGGTACGACGGCGGCCTGCTGCCGCCGCGGCCCGACGAGATGGGTGAAGAGAAGATGAACCCCACCGGCGGCGTCCTCTACATCGGCAGCAAGGGCAAGATGCTGCAGGACACCTACGGGCTCAACCCGCGCCTGCTGCCCAAGTCGCTGCACGACTCGACGCCGCGGCCGGCCAACAAGCTCCCGCGCATCGCGCACGAGGAGCACGAGATGAACTGGGTCGAGGCGATCAAGGGCAAGGCCGAGATC
The DNA here is from genome assembly GCA_963816725.1 of uncultured Acidobacteriota bacterium. Taxonomy (GTDB): domain Bacteria; phylum Acidobacteriota; class Vicinamibacteria; order Vicinamibacterales; family 2-12-FULL-66-21; genus CAVSUB01. Next base: position 290,291 of record CAWFMC010000013.1, read on the forward strand.
TCCTCGCCGTTCGAGTACGCGGCGCGGCTGACCGAGGTCATGCTCCTGGGCATCGCCTCGCTGCGCGCCGGCGGTAAAATCCATTACGACGCCGCGAACATGACGATCACCACCCCGGCCGCCGCCTCACAGTTCCTGAGCCGGCAGTATCCGCAGGGCTGGACGTTGTCGACGCTGTAACCCCTGGGCATGCCTTGCGCGCGGCGATCGCGGCTCCGGCCGCGGCGCCGCGCGCCGGGCCCGTCCGTTCCGGAGCCTCCGATGCCGGCGATGATGAAAGCACGACCGTTCATCCCGGCGCTCGTCGCGTCGATCCTCTCCACCGCCCTCCTCTGGGCAATGCCGCAGCAGCAGACGCCGCCGCCGCAGCCGCCTGCGGATCAATCCCAGCTTCCGACCTTTCGTACGGGCGCGAATATCGTGCGGGTCGACGTCACCGTGCTGGATCATCGCGGTCAACCGGTGCCGGCGCTCAAGGCCGAGGACTTCCTCATCGAGGAGGACGGCGTGCCGCAGAAGGTCACGTCGCTGAAGTTCGTCGAAGCGAACGGGCAGCCGACCGACGATCTCTCGCTGCCGATTCGCTCGCCCGAACATGCCGCCGCCGAAGCGGCGCGCGAAGACGTGCGCGTGTTCCTGATTTTCTGGGACGAATACAGCATCGACCAGTTCGCGAGCGCGATTCGCGCCCGCGAGGCGCTGACCCGGCTGCTGACCACGGCGTTCCAGCCGACCGACCTGGTGGCGCTGATGGACCAGCTCACCCCGTCTGACGCGATCCGCTTCACGCGCGACTTCAACGACCTCTCGCTCGACATCAAGAAGCTGCGGGGGCGCCTGGGCGTCTACATCCCGGCGCGCAGCGCGGCCGAAGAGGCCCAGATGCAGAAGGGGGATCCGCGGAAGCTGCGGGCGGAGGTCACGGCGTCGGCGCTGAAGTCGGCGGTGGTTTATCTCGGCACGCTGCGTGAGGGGCGCAAGACGCTGATCTTCGTCAGCGAAGGGATACGCGGGCTCGGCACCGATGCGACACAGGTGCTGTCCGACGTGGTGCGCGCGGCGAACGAGAGCAACACCGCGATTTACACCGTGGACCCGCGCGGGCTGACTGGACGCGGCTCGTCGGATTCCCTGTTCGTGCTGGCCGACAACACCGGCGGACGGCCGGTGGCCAACACCAACGGCCTCGACACCGCGATGCGGCAGATCGTCCGCGAGGCGAGCGCGTTCTACCTCCTCGGCTACTCGTCGATCCGGAACCCGTCGGACGGCCGCTTCCATCAGATCAAGGTCCGTGTGGATCGCACCGGCCTCGACGTCCGCGCCCGGCACGGCTACTGGGCGCCGAGCATGAAGGCGATTGACGATGCGCGGGCGGCCGCCGCCGCGGCGACGCCGCCGGACGCGGTGGCCACGGCGCTATCGGCACTGAGCACCCCGACATCGCGCCATGTGCTCACGCTCTGGACCGGCATCGTGCGCGACGCCGAGGGGCGGCCGGCGTTGAGCGTCGCCTGGGCGCCGCGTGGTCCGCGCGGCGGCGGAGGAGACGTCCCGGCCAAGGTGCACGTGTCCGCGACCGGAGCGGGGGAACCGTTCCAGTTCGACGCGGCCGTCGACGCGCGTGGCCCGACGTTCGCGATGCCGCCAGGCCCGACGAAGGTCACGGTCTCGGTGCGCGACGCCGAGGACCGCGTCATCGACAGCGAGGTCCGCACCATCACCGTGCCGCGAGGTCGAGGGATCCACGCTGGTCTGGAGCACGCCGGTGCTGCTGCGCGCCCGGACGCCGCTGGAGCTGCGGACGATGATCGCCGATCCGGACGCCCCGCCATTTGCCAGCAACGAGTTCTCGCGCGCCGATCGCCTGCTGGTCCGCACGGCGCTCTTCGGCAGCTCCGCCGACACCGTCGTGACCAGCCGGCTGGTGAGCCGCGCCGGCCGCGACCTCGTCGCCTTGCCCGTCGCCCCGCTCGCCAGCCGCCCGGGCACGTATCAAGTCGATCTGCCGCTCTCGTCCGTCGCGCCAGGCGAGTACGTCATTGCGCTCACGGCTAAGCGGGGAACGGAGACGGTGGAGACGTTTGTCAGTATTAGGGTGGCGGGGTGACAGGAGACGGCGTCGGTTCGACGGGTTCGATAGGTTCGAGGGTTCGACAGGTGCTGGTTCTACGGTTCGACGGGTTCGACCGGTTCTCGCGCATCCGGTGCGACGAACTCGAACTGGCCCGTGCGCAATCTCGAAACGCCGAACCCGTCGAACCTCCAGAACCTCAGAACCCAGCACCTGTCGAACCCCCCGAACCCGTCGAACCTGTCGAACCCGTCAGAGTCTACTTCTCGCGCAGCCAGACGTCCTGTAGCACAGTCACCGACTTCGTCGACGTCTTTCCGTTCACCGTCAGCGTGGCGACGTAGGTTCCGGGCTCGACGGCCTGGTTGCCGCCGAAACCGCGGCCGCCGCCTGCGCCGGCTTGTCCGGGCGGGGGAGCAGCGGCGAGGTTCCACATCACGCGGTTGATGCCGGTGTTCTTCGTCCCGTCCAGCGTGCGGATCACGCGGCCGGTGGCGTCGGCGATGGTCAGCTTGACGTCGCCGCTGGTGCCGGCCGGGAGGTAGTAGTTGAGCGCCGCGCCGCGCGGCGGGTTCTCGCCGACGAACACCTTCTGGCCGCCGACCTGCTGGCCGCTCTGGCGATCGTTCAGGTAGGCGACCGCCGGGCGGACGTCGAACAGCATCGGCTCGGCCGGCGGCGCCGCCGCGAGTTGCTGGAGCGGGCTGATGTCGTCGGCGATCCAGATTCCTCGAGCGTGGGTGGCGACGATCAGGTCGTTGTCGCGCGGGTGGATCAGGATGTCGTCGACGCGTGCGGTCGGCAGGTTGTTCATGAACTTCTGCCACTTCTTGCCGCCGTCGAGCGAGACATACAGCCCGAACTCGGTGCCGACGTAGAGCAGGTTGCGATTCTTCGGATCCTCGCGCACCACCTGGATGTTGCCGAAGGGCGGCAGGTCGCCGGCGACCGATTCCCAGGTCTGGCCGTAGTTGCGCGTCACGAACACGTACGGCTTGAGGTCGTCGTCTCGATGGCCGTCGACCGAGACGTAGGCAGTCCCGGCGTCGAAGTGCGAGGCGTCGATCCGCGACATCCAGTAGACGTGATTGGCCGGCAGGCCGGGCAGGTTCTTCCCGACCTCGGTGAACGTCGTCCCGCCATCCTTGCTCACCTGCAGGTTGCCGTCGTCGGTTCCGGCCCAGACCACGCCGGGCAGCACGGGCGATTCGGACACCGAGATGATCGTGCTGTAGGCGACGACCCCGTCGTTCTTCGAGAGCTGGGTGCGGTCGCCGGCCATGCCGAGCATCGGTACCTTGTTGCGGTCGATCTTCTTGGTGAGATCCTCGCTCGCGATCCAGCTAGTCGCCGCGGTTCAGTGACTTGAACAGCCGGTTGCCGCCAAGCCACACGATGCTCGGGTTGTGCGGCGAGAGCATGAACGGCGTGTTCCAGTTGAACCGGTACTGCTCCGGTGCGGTCGCGTTCAGGACGTTCGGCGGCCCGCCGCGTCCACCGGCGAACTGTGCCGGCGGGGCAGCTTCCGCCGCCGGCGCAGCCGCAGCGCCACCGGGTTGTGCCGCGGCCGCAGGAGCCGCGCCTCCAGGTTGTGCCGGTGCCGCCGGTGCCGCGGTCCCTCCACCAGCCCCGCGTCCGCCGCGTCCGCCCACCAATGGCAGTCCGCGCGGCCGTATGCTCGTCTGCCCGCGCCCCGACCGCAGGTCGTAGCGGCTGGTGTTCCCGTCCTGCGACTCGGTGTAGACGATGTTGAAGTCGGTGGGGTCGACGGCGGTCTGGAAGCCGTCACCACCGCCGATGCCGAACCAGTCCGAGTTCATGATCCCGTTGGTGCTGCGGGTCGCGCTCGGACCGCCCCAGCTGCCGTTGTCCTGCAGCCCGGTGTAGACGTAGTACGGCCGCCGCATGTCGGCGCTGACCCAGTAGGCCAGCGACGTGGCCATGGTGTTGACGTAATCCCACGTCTTGCCCTGGTCCCAGGTGATGTTCGAGGCCGCCGTCGTTGCCGATCATCAGGTGCTTCGGGTTCCTGGGGTCGATCCAGATCGCGTGCTGATCGACGTGGCCCGGCTCACCGTTGCCGCCGGCTTCGTCAAGGGTGGCGAAGGTCTTGCCGCCGTCGAGCGACTTGGCCACGGGGAGCCCCGCGACGTAGATCGCCTTGTCGTTGCTCGGGTCGACGCGCAGCTGGCTGAAGTACATTGCGCGCGAGTTGCAGTTGCTGATGTGCACGAAGCCGGCGCCCTTGTTCTCCGAGCGGAAGATGCCGCCGCGGGTGATGTCGAGCGCTGGAGGCGTCTGATTCTGGCGGCGTGCCGGTCTGACCACCGCGGCCGCGGGCGAAGCCCTTGTTCGGCCCGGCGTTGTTGCACCACTCATAGGGAGCGGGGCCGCGTCCGCCGCCGCCCTCGACCGTCGCGCCGGCTGCCGCACCGGCCGGCGCCGCGCCGCGCTGCCCGGCCGCCGGGGGCTGCTGCGCCGGCGCACCACGACCTCCGGCCTGCTGGGTGGCTGGAGGGTTGCCGCCTGGTGGCGTCACCGCCGCCGCACCTGGCGGCGTCGCCTCGGTGCTCGCTGCGGGATCGTTCGGACCGGTGTCCACCGGCTGACCGACGTTGCCGGCCTCGATCTGCACGTAGACGACATTCGGATTGGACCTGGAGACGTCGAGCGCGATGCGCCCGTAGGTGCCCGGCGGCAGGCCGTTGCCCGACAGCTTCGTCCAGCTCTTGCCGGCGTCAGTGGTCTTCCACAACGCGCTGTTCGGACCGCCGCCGTTGAAGCAGCAGCCGCTGCGGCGCCGCTGGTAGCTCGCCGCGTACAGGATGTTGCTGTTCGACGGATCGATCGCGATGTCCGTGAAGCCGGTGTCGTCGTCGATGAACTTGATCTTGTTCCAGCTCTTGCCGCCGTCGGTCGTCTTGAAGACGCCGCGTTCCGGGTTGGGTCCGAACAGATGGCCCGGCGACGCGACGTAGACCGTCTCGGGATTCTTCGGATCGATGACGATCCGCGCGATCGTCTGGGTGTCCTTCAGGCCGACGTTGGTGAAGGTCTTGCCGCCGTCGGTGGTCTTGTAGATGCCGTCGCCGAAGGTCGACGTCTGGCGGTTGTTCGCCTCGCCGGTGCCGACGTAGACGATGTCGGGGTTGGTCGGGTGGATCGCGATGTCGCCGATCGACGCCGTGCCGTAGGTCTCGAACACCGGCAGGAAGGTCGTGCCGTTGTTCTCCGACTTGAAGACGCCGCCGACCGCGTAGCCGACATAGATGATGCTCGGATCGCTTTCCGAGACGGCGATGTCGTCGATGCGCCCGCCCATGCTGGCCGGCCCGATCGACCGGAAGCGGAAGCTCGCGAGCAGCGGATCGCTGGACTGGTTGATGACGTGAACGGGCGGCGCTGGCGCCGGCACCTGCGACTTCAACGACGGTGCGATCAGGGCCGCGACGGCCAGCGGCGAGACCGAAGCGGACGAACGAATCGGAACGGTGGCGCATTTCAGGGATTCCTCGAGGCAGAAGAGTGGTGGGACGCGGTGCAGCTTTTCACCGGCGGGCGGCGGAAGTCAAGGCCGAGGCTGGTATCAGCCAGCCATCAGCCATCAGGTCGGGCATTAGCAATCCGCTATGTGCCATCTGCCATCGGCCATGTGCCATCTGCCATGTCGATCCGCCAGTCAGCGCTCTTACTTCGAGAAGGCGGGTGACGGCGCGCTTGGCGTCGATCCGCCGGGTCCGGTGCTGACCACGAGCACGTAGTACGAACCCGCCGGCAGCGGATCCACGAGCGTGCTGATGTCGACGGAGATCTCTCCACCCGCGACCGGCGGCTTTCCAAGATCGCTCGCGGCCACTGGCGCGGCGTACGTCGCGTCCGACGCCCGGCGCAACTCCACGCGCAGGCCTGAGACGTTGGTCGCGTAGTCGATCGGCGGGACGAAGATCACGGTCGTGGTGGGCTGCGCGGCGGTTGCGCCGACGGTCAAGCTGACCCCATTGGACACCGCGGTGGCGCCATCGTCATCGGTCGCAACCGCGGTGAGGTTGTAGAAGCCGGCGGGAACACCGGTCCACGTCGCGGTGAACGGGCTGCTGGTATCGGACGCGACGAGCTGTCCGTTGGCGTAGAAATCGACCCGGGTCACGGCGCCGTCGGCGTCACCTGCCGTCGCGCTCAGCGCGATCGTGGCCGGTGCGAGCGCGCTCGTCGGCGCGAAGAGCTGTACGGAAGGGGGCTGGTTGGACGCTGACGGAGTCCCGATCGTCACGTCGGTGAATGTCGCCGTGGCGATCCCGAACGGGTCCGCGCTCGCGACGGCCAGGCCCACGTAGACAGTGTTCGGCATGGCGATGACACTGGATCCGACAGTCGACCAGTTGACACCGTCTGCCGAGCGAAATGCGGTCAGCAGGTTGCCCGAGCGCACCAGCTTTACCCATCCAGGTGTCGTGCCACCGCCCGAAGATGTCCAGTCGCTCCGTCCGCCGGCGTTCACGCGACGCTGGAAATCCCACCCCCCGCCGCCAAGCGCGAACATCGCGGCATTCTGGGCGCCCTCGGTCAGGTCGCCCCGGATCATCACGCCGGCCTTCGACCAGATGCTGGTCGCCTTGCAGGCTGGCGACCCGCGCGACGATCTGGGTGTCCCCGGTCACCTGCTGGAAGACGTAGTGAAATCGGTCGACCGAGTCCCAGATGTCGCCTCCTCCTCCGCTGACGGTGAAGAGGCCGTTGGACCGCAGTGTCGCTGCCGGCAATCGGCGGGGCGCCGATGTCCGTCGACGGTCCACGCGGACGGCCGGGCGGGAGAGCCGCGCTGCTGCTGCTGACCGTCACGTCCGAGAACGTCGCAAGCGCAGTGAGGTCCGCGTTGTGGCTGGTGACCGCCAGGCCCACGTAGACGCTGCCGGGCATGGCGATCGTTTCAGTACCCAGCAGTCGCCAGTCCTGGCCGTCAGACGATTCGTAGGCGGTAAAGGCATTGCCCGCGCGCACGAGGCGCAGCCACGTCGGCGCATAGCAGGGGCAGCCCGGTACCCAGTCACTCCAGCCGCCCGTGGCGCTCCGGTGCTGGAAGCCGTTTCCGCTGTCAGGCGGAGACGAACGTGAAGGCGTTGGCGGCGTCGGGCGCAGAGCGAGGCGCGAATCATGACGCCCGCTTTCGTCCACGCATCGGCGTGCTGAACACCCGTGACCCGCGCGGTGATGGTCGCCGTCGCCGGTGAGCGCCTGATAGGCGAACTGGAACTGGTCGCTCGAATTCCAGATGTCGGTTCCGGCGCCGACGATGGTGAACGTGCTGCCGTCGCCGGTCGTCGAGCCCTGGATCGCCGGCGCGCCGATGTCGGCCGACGTCCAAGGCGCGGGGACGCCTTGCGCTGCGGCCTGGACGTTGACTTCCCGCCGAACTGCACCGGTCATCGCGAATGCGCACACCGCGACCATCCACAAGCTTCCGCGCACGGAGCGTGTCGACACAGACCTTCTCCTTCGGGCCTGCTCGAGCGCAGGCGCTGTTCACCGCTAAAACCTGAGTGGGGGCTCGGTAAAAGACCTGATCGGTATTCGGACGCGAACGCGGGAGCAAGCCCGCTGCCAGAAACGGCAGAGCACATCCCCTCGATTTACTTCGGAATATTTGGTCGCGCTGGCGGTTCAGGCGGGGACGCGTTGCAGATCTACACAGGCGGCGCTGATGGTGGATGTAATTCCTGCGCCGTCGCGCGGCGTGTCGAGGCGGCGTGCGCTGACATACGAACGTCAGACGCACGCCGCCATTGCCGTTGACTCTACTTCGTGAACGCGCCTGACGGACTGCTCGTCGTCGATCCGCCCGGTCCGATCGTGACGACGACTGCGTAATAGGATCCGGCGGCGAGCGGGTCGACGAGGCTGGAGATGTCGACCGAGATCTCGCCGTTGACGACCGCCGGCTTGCCGAGGCTGCGGCTGGCAACCGGCGCGACCGAGACGGCGTCTGTCGATCGCCGGAGTTCCACAGTCGTGGAGGTGACGTTCGTCGCGTAGTCGGTCGGCGGCACGAACATCAGCGTCGAGGGAAGCGCCGAAGCAGGCGAGACCGTCACGCTCACCGCCACCGACGTCGTCTTGGCGCCGGCGTTGTCCGTTGCTACCGCGGTGAGGCTATAGGTGCCGGCCGCGACGTTGCTCCAGGTCACGCTGTACGGGCTGCTCGTGTCGGAGGCGATCAGCGTCGCGCCGGCGTAGAAGTCGACCTTGCTGACCGTGCCGTCGCTGTCCGCGGCAGATGCTGTAAGGTGAGACTCGCCGGAGCGGTGAACGACGTGCCGGCCACGGGAGCCGTCAGCGAGACGGTCGGCGCCTTGTTCGGCACCGTGACGACGATGGCGACAGACGCCGACGTGGTGGTCGCGCCGATGTTGTCGGTGGCGACGGCGGTGAGGTTATACGAGCCGGCTGCGACGTTGCTCCAGGTCACGCTGTAGGGGCTGGCGGTGTCGCTGCCGACCAGTGTGGCGCCGGCGTAGAAGTCGACTTTGCTGACGCTGCCGTCGGTATCCGCGGCGCTGGCGCTAATGACGATGCTGGCGGGCGCCGTGAAGGTCGTGCCCGCGGCCGGGCCGGTCAAGGCGACCGTGGGTGCTTTGTTCGCTGCGGCCACCGTGATGTTGACCGCGGCGGACGTCGTCTTGGCGCCGGCGTTGTCCGTTGCAATGGCGGTGAGGCTGTAGGTGCCCGCCGCGACGTTCGTCCAGCTCACGGTGTAGGGGCTGCTCGTGGCCGAGCCCACCAGGGTCGCACCGGCATAGAAGTCGACCTTCGCGATCGTGCCGTCGGCATCGGCTGCCGCGGCACTCATGGCGACGCTCGCGGGCGCCGTGAACGACGCCCCGGCGACCGGCGTGGTGAGTGAGACAGTCGGAGCCTTGTTGGCGGACACGGTTATCGTCACCGGCGCCGAGGTCGTCGTCGCGCCACTGTTGTCGGTCGCGACCGCGGTGAGCGTGTAGCTCCCCGCGGCGACGTTGCTCCAGGTGGCCGCGAACGGGCTCGACGATGCTGACCCGACGAGGGTTGCGCCGGCGTAGAAGTCCACCTTGGTGATGGTGCCGTCGCTGTCGGTGGCGGCTGCTGCCAGGCTGAGTGTTGCCGGAGCGGTGACGGAGGTGCCCGCCGTCGGTGAGGTCAACGTCACCGTCGGGGCGGTGTTCGGCGCTCCGACGGTCACCGTCACCGCCGGGGAGGTTGCCGTCGCGCCGGAGTTGTCGGTGGCCACCGCGGTCACGCTATAAGTGCCGGCAGCCACGCTGCTCCAGGTCGCCGCGAACGGGCTCGAGGTGGCGGATCCGACCAGCGTCGCGCCCGCATAGAAGTCGACCTTGGCTACCGTGCCGTCCACGTCACCGGCAGTGGCTGCGAGGGCGATGGACGCGGGCGCGGAGTAATGCCGCACCAGCGGTGCGGACTCGTCAACGAGACCGTCGGTGGCTTGTTGCTGGCGGTCGGCGCGCCGACCGTCACGTTGCTGAACGTGGCGGTGGCTACAGCGGTGCTGCTCTTGCTGGTGACCGCCAGTCCGACGTAGACCGTCGCCGGCATCACGATCGTGTCGCGTGCCGAGCAGCGTCCAGGTGCTGCCGTCCTGCGACTGGTAGGCGCTGAAGAGATTGCCTTCGCGCACCAGGCGCACCCAGCCCGGGGCGAGCCGCTCGACCGGGCTTCCTGAGCCATCGTCGTTCCGCCGTGCCGCAACGCGCCGATTGAAGGCCCATCCGTTGGCCGGCGTGAAACGCGCGTAGGCGTTGCCGACGGACGCCGTCAGAGCCGCCGCGGATCATGAGTCCCGCTTTCGACGACGCATCGGGAGCCTGCAGACTCGGCGACGTAGGCCACGATCTCCGTGTCGCCGGTCACCGGCTGATAGACGAACTGGAACTGGTCCGACGCGTCCCAGATGTCCATACCGCCGCCCTTGACGGTGAAGCTGCCGGCGCTCTCCGACGCGCGCTTCCGGTCATCGCCGGCGCGCCGATGTCGGCGCTGGCCCACGGCAGCGGCAGCGCGCCGGCGAAGCCCACATTCGTGAAGGTCGCGGTCGCAGTCAGGCTCGGCACGTGGCTGGTGACTGCCAGCCCGACGTAGGTCGCTGGCAGTTCATGTTGATCGACGCGCTGCCGACCAGCGTCCAGGACGTGCCGGTCGCGGAACTGTAGGCGCTGAAGATGCTGCCCTGGCGAACCAGGCGCAGCCAGACCGGCGCGGCGATCGCCGCGCCGGTGGTTTGCACGCTGGCGCGACCGGCCTTCGTTCTGCGTTGAAACGCGGTGCCCTGTCCGGCCGATACGAACATGAAGGCATGGCGCGCGTTGTCGAGCAAGGATTCGCGAATCATCACGCCGGCCTTGGCGCCGGGATCGACGTTCTGAAGCGTCGAGACGCGCACGCGAATATCGACGTCTCCGGAGATGCGCTGATAGGCGTAGTGGAATTCGTCGGACGTACCGCCCACGTCGAGGCCTGCGCCGGTCACCGTGAACGAACCGTTGGCGCTGGTCGCGTCGCCGGCGACGACTGGTCCGCCGATGTCGGCATGGGCCCATCCGCTTGGTAGAGATGATGTCTGCGCGGACGCGGCGGGCGCGCCGGCGGCGAGGAAGGAAAACAGGAGTCCGACGAGCAGAGCTCCGCCCTGCCGGGTAACGTGCACCACTGAAAATGCTCCTTGAGTGACGGAGAACCGGGCCGCGTTCGCGTGCGGGGCGTGCGACGCGTCAAGTCGCGTTTAATGCCGACTGGCTGACGTCAGCTGGAAGGGCAAACGCGTTGCCAGTCTGGTGTCGTCCTGGAACGCTGGCGTTTTGGTGGAGTTGAGGACCGCAGGGTGGAGAGGGGAGGAGTGGCCCGCTGACAGAATTTGTCCGGCATGACGAAACTGTCAGAAGGCAGGAGTGCTGGGCGGGACCGCGGAGGCACGGACGAAAGGCGGCGGGCCCGGTGCCCGCCGCCTTTCCCACACTGCTACTTGGTGAATGCCGCGGACGGCGCGCTCGGGGTCGAGCCGCCGGGGCCAATCGTGACGATCACGGCGTAATACGACCCGGCAGGGAGCGGGTCCACCAGCGACGAGACGTCTACCGAGATCGTGCCGCTCACGATCGCCGGCTTGCCGATGTTCCGGCTCGCGACAGGAGTGGCGGTCGCGCTGTCGGTCGCGCGGCGCAGCTCCACCGAGTAGGACGTGACGTTCGTCGCGTAGTCCGCCCCCGGTGTGAACGCAACGGCAGTCGGAATCGCGGCGACAAGTGCCTGCACCGTGATGGCGACAGCGGCTGACGTCGTCTTCGCGCCGGCGTTGTCAGTGGCGACCGCGGTCAGGCTGTAGCTCCCGGCGGCGACGTTGGTCCACGTCACGCTGTAGGGACTGGACGTGTCGGATCCCACCAGCTGCGTGCCGGCGTAGAAATCGACCTTCGCGATCGTGCCGTCCGTGTCCGTGGTCGCTGGCGGTAAGCGTGATGCTCGCGGGCGCAGTGTACGTGGTGCCGGCTGCGGGCGCCGACAGCGCCACGGTCGGCGGCTTGTTGGCGGTCGCGTTCACGGTGATCGCAACGGCCTGCGACGTGGTCGTCGCGCCGTCGTTGTCCGTCGCGACCGCGGTGAGGCTGTAGCTCCCGGCGGCGACGTTGCTCCACGTCACGCTGTACGGGCTCGACGTGTCGGATCCGACGAGCTGCGTGCCGGCGTAGAAGTCGACCTTGCTGATCGAGCCGTCCACGTCGCCGGCGGTCGCTGTCAGCGTCACGCTGGCGGGGGCCGTGTAGGTCGCGCCGCTGGCAGGTGCCGAGAGCGCCACTGTAGGCGGCTTGTTGGTGCTCGTGGGTGCGCCGAACCGTGACGTTGCTGAACGTGCGCCGTCGCCAGTCGCCGTCGCGGTATTGCTGGTGACCGCCAAGACCGACGTAGACAGTCGACGGCATCGACGATCGTGTCGGTGCCCGATGAGCGTCCAGTTGCTGCCGTCCGGCGGACTGGTAGGCGCTGAACAGGTTACCTTCGCGCACCAGCCGCACCCAGCCCGGTGCCGTGTGGAGCCGCTCGCTCAGGCCGCTGCCGATCGTCGATGCCGCCAGCGACGAGCCGGCGATTGAACGCGCCAGCCATTGGCCAGCCGTGAAACGCATGTAAGCGTTGGCCGCGGAGCCCGTCAGGCCCGCACGGATCATGACTCCAGCCTTCGAGTAGGGCGTCCGCCGCTTGCGAGGTCGGCGATGTAGGCCACGATCTGCGTGTCGCCGGTCACCGGCTGATAGACGAACTGGAACTGATCCGAGGTGTCCCAGATGTCGGTGCCTGCGCCCTTCACCGTGAAGGTGCCGCCGCTCGCGCTCGTGCTGCCCGCCAGGGCCGGGCCGCCGATGTCACCGGCCGTCCAGGGCGCGGGCAGCGCTGCTGGTGGTGCTCGGCCGCGGCGCCGATCGCTACGTTGTCGAAGGTCGCGGATGCCGTCCGGCTCGCCACATGGCTGGTGACAGCGAGCCCGACGTATGCGTCCGCGGACATGTTGATCGTGCCGCTGCCCACCGGCGTCCAGCTCGTGCCGTCGCTGGAACTGTACGCATTGAAGGCGGTGCCCGCTCGAGTGAGGCGGAGCCACTGGGGCGCCGCCAGCGTCAGCGGCGCCGATTCAGTCGCATTCCTGTTGGTTCTCGTGCGCCGTTGGAACGCCACGGTCTGCCCCGGGGAGGCGTAAACGAACGCGTCTCTGGCGCCCTCGTCGAGCGTCTCGCGGATCATCAGTCCGGCTTTCACGCCCGGATCGACGTTCTGAATCGAGGCGACACGCACGCGGATGTCGACGTCCCCGCTGATTGGTTGGTAGACGAAATGAAACTCGTCGGCGCTGCCGCCGATGTCGGTTCCGGCGCCGGCTAACAGTGATGGTGCGCCAGTGCCCGATGCGGATCCGGTCACGACGGGCGCACCCACATCACCCTGCAGCCAGCCGGACGGCAGGGTCGACGTCTGCATCGAGGGCCGGCTTCCGGCGATGAGCGCACATACGACAGCGATGAACACACGAGTACGTATCACTGCGAAGTTCCGCAAATCGATTCACTCCTGGATTGCAATCTGGAGGGAATGCCGAGGGCCGACGACGTACGGCGTAGATGTAGGCCGTTGCCGCTCCAGGGAGCAAGCCATCTGCCATTCGGCAGTCGAGCGGAAAAGCGCAATGATTTCGCGGTGTGCGGGCGCACACCTGAGGCAGGCGGGTAGACGGATGAGTAGAAAGAACCGGATGCGGGCCGTTCGCTGTGTAACGGCTACCGGACCCGATGTCGAGGAGGGGGCGGTCGAGCGGGGGGATTGCGGAAGGGGTTAGGGCGAGTTCAAGCAGGCAATCGCTGCCCGGTATTTCACCGGCCGGCATTGCGCATCTCACGAGTGAAACGACGCTGCGTTGCACCGCATGAGATGCGCATTGCGCTAGAGTCCGTGAGGAATCGTTGATCGAATCTCCACCTCACACGCGCAGGTGCGCCGGAGGTGAGACGCAGGCTCAGTCGTTGTCGATGATCGTGCACACGGCCTGGGAGTCGACGATTGTCGCATTCATCGCGCCGCTGAGATTGACGACGAAGTTCTCGGTCGGCTCTCTGACGCGGTCTCCCACGACCTCGACGGTGAAGGTCCCACTTGTCGCCCCTGCGGCAATGTTCACCGTGCCCGATTTGGCCAGGTAGTCACTGCCCGCCATCGCCGTTCCGTTAGCGGTGGCGTAGTTCACGGTGACCGTCCTACCGCTGGCGGCCGACAACCGGACCGTGAACGTGACGCTCTTCGTGTTGTTGTTTCCCTCCGTCACCCTGACGTCGTCGATCGACATCGAGGGCGGGGGATCGTTGTTGTCGATGATGGTTACCACGCCGGTGGCGTCGGCGATGGTGGCGTTCACGGCGCTGCTCAGGTCAACACTGAAGGTTTCGTTATTCTCGTTGGTCGAGTCGTCGTTGACCACGACGGACGATCTGCTGGGAGGTTTGCCCTGGGGCAAAGGTCAAGGTGCCAGAGCGCGCGATGTAGTCTGCGCCGGCCACTGCCGTGCCGTTCGCGGTCGCATAGTTTACGGAAACCGTCTGTCCGCTCGGTGCGGAGAGCGTCACGGTGAAGGTCGCGGTGCCGGGCTGGCACCTTCAGTGACGCTGCCGGCGTCGCTGATCATCAACGACGGCGGTCGGGTCGTCGTCGGTGATCGTTCCAGTGCCCTGGGACGGCGTTCCGAGCGTCGCATTGGTCGGGGCCGATAAGGTTACGACGAACGTCTCGTTCGGCTCGTCGAGAGATGTCGCCGATGACCGGGACCGGGATCGTCTTCGACGTGTCGCCAGGCGCGAAGGTCAGCGTTCCCGACGTGGTGCGTGTAGTCGGTGCCGGCCGTCGCGGTGCCGTCCGCGGTGGCGTAGGCCACCGTGACCGCGGTGGCGCTGCTGGCTGAGAGGGTCAACGTCAGCACCGCGTTGCTGGTGCCGGTGTTGCCCTCGGCCTTGGACAGGTCGCCGATGGTGATCGTCGGCAGCGTCGTCATTGGTGATCGTGACGATCGCCTGCGCGTCGGCGATCGTCGCGCCGACGCGGACGTCAGGTTGACGACGAACGTTTCGTTCGGCTCGACGGTGGTGTCGCCGGATCGGGACGGGATGGTCGTCGACGTGGTATTGGCGTGCGAAGGTCGCGGTCCCGGCAGCGGTGTAGTCGGAGCCGCCGTCGCCGTGCCGTTGGCGGTGGCGTAGGCGACGTCACGGGCTGGGCTGCTGGCCGAGAGGGTCAACGTCAGCACGCGTTGCTGGTGCCGCGTTGCCCTCGGCTTGGACAGGTCGCCGATCGTGATCGCCGGCGCAGCGTCGTCGTTGGTGATGGTGACGGTCGCCTGCGCGTCGGCGATCGTCGCGCCGGACGGTGAGTCAGGTTGACGACGAACGTTTCGTTCGGCTCGACGGTGGTGTCGCCGGGATCGGGACGGCGATGGTCGTCGACGTGTTGGCGCGAAGGTCGCGGTCCCGAGGCCGTGTAGTCGGAGCCGGCAGTCGCCGTCCCGTTGGCGGTGGCGTAGGCGACGGTCACGCGGGCTGGTGCTGCTGGCCGAGAGGGTCAGCGTCAGCACCGCGTTGGTGGTGCCGGCTGTTGCCCTCGGCGATGGACAGGTCTGCGATCGTGATCGCCGGCAGCGCCGCCACGTCGTCGTTGGTGATGGTGACTACGGCCTGGGCGTCGGCGATGGTGGCGTTGACGGGGGAGTTCAGGTTGACGACGAAGGTCTCGTCTGGTTCGACCGCGGTGTCGCCGGCGATCGGCACGCTGACGGTGGTTGACGTCGCCCCCGGCGCGAAGGTGGCGGAGGTGGACACGGCGGTGTAATCGGAGCCGGCTGCGGCCGTGCCGTCCGCCGTGACGACGTTGACCGTCACCTGGCTGGTGCTGCTGGCCGAGAGGGTCAGGGTCAGGACCGCGTTCGTCGAACCGCTGTTGCCTTCCGCGAATCGAGAGGTCTGCAATCGAGATCGTCGGTAGGGCCGGCGCCGACGCGGAACTGAACGTCACGTCGGCCAGGACCGGCGTCGCCGTGCTGTCGGTCGTGGTCAGCACCGCACGGTACTGCACGTACCGGGAGGTGGCCGACACCGCGGTGCCCGAGCCGCTCAACGGCGTGAAGGTCGTCCACGAGCCGTCGGGCGTCGCGGTGTTGCCGAAGCGGGCGCTCAGCGACAGCGACGTGTTCGCCGGCGTGGATGCCGTCCAGCTTACCGAGCGCCAGCTCGTCGATCCGCCGGCGTCGAGCACGCGTGAGGTGAACGTCCCGGGCGAGGCGTACGGGCTCATCCGCATCCAGTCGACCACCAGTGCCGCGCCGCCGGTGTTGTAGTCGGAGGCAATCGGCCGCATGTTCGCGGTGATCGCGACCGGATGCGAGGCGGCCACGGCGCCGTCGATGAGGAAGACCACGCCGGACGCCGTCCACTGGATCCGGTAGCGGTGCGGCTGATTGAGCCAGCTGCCCGCGATCGGCGTGTCGGTCACCGCCTGGCCATTGTTGGTGCGGGCGTAGAGCGCGCCGCCCGTGCCGGTCGAGAAGATGGCCCATGGGGCGGCATCGAGTGTGTCGGCGAGTCCGGCGTGCTGGAAGCCGTCGGCATCCGAACGTGGCGACGAACTCCAGGGTCGCACCAGGCCCGAAGAGCGCGGTGGTGTTGGCGCGGGCGCCGTCCACGCGGAGCGCCCCACCCGACACTGGCGTGGCACCGCCGGCGTTCCAGGCGAAGCTGGTCCAACCGCTCGGGAGGGCCGTGCCGGAGAACTCGGCCCCGACCGTCGGCGCGAGGCTGACTTCACCGTCCGCGGTGGTCGTCAGATAGATCCCGGCATCGCCGCTGCCGCCAGCGAAGTCGACCGAGGTCGCGTCGGTCACGGTGGTGACCGGCGGCGGCGCGACCGACGTGGTGAAGGTCGCGGGCGAGGCGGGCTGCGTGGTGCTGTTGCCGGCGGCGTCCGCGGACGTCGCCTGGTAGAAGTACTGCGTCGCCTGGGTCAGGCCACTCAAGACGACCGAGTGCGAGGTGCGTGAGGCCGGACGACGTTGCGGACTGGTTCAACGCTGCGGCGCTGGTGCCGAAGTTCACCCGTGTCGTCGCGGGCTCGTTGGTGGTCCAGGTGATCGTCGCCGACGTCGAACCGGCAGCCGCGGTCAGCCCGCTGATCGCCGGCGGCGTGGTGTCCACCGCGTACTGCACCTGGTAGCTGCCCGCGGCCGCCGTGACCGTGGCGTAGCTGACGCCCTTGACCGTTTGCAGGGTATAGCCGACCGGAGCGCCGTTGCGGGTCACGCCGGTAATCGGACCGACCGCCGCCTGCGCCGGCACCAGCATCTGGAGTCCGTTGGCGCCGGCGCCCACGGAGACGGTGAACGACAGGGTCGTGCCGTTCCACGTCAGGTTGGCGAAGCTCGAGCCGTTACGGCCGTCGAGCCAGTCGAGCATCTGCTGCGCCGAGACGATCGGCACGCCGCGCGACTGCGCCGAAGCGACGATCGCTTCGGAACCCGGATGCACAGCGGTGTCGGTGTGCATGTTGGCCGTGAAGACGCCGTAGTAGCCCTCCGGCCCGAGCGCCCGATCGAGCAGCGTGTCGATGTGCAGCGGATAGCTCTGATCGGACTCGTCGGTCATCTGCGTCGTCGCCTGGTAGACGTCGATGATCGTGCCGTCCGATCTTGGCGAAACGCATCGGCATGCCCGAGCCGGTGAACAGGCCGGGGACGTCATTCACCCAGGATCCGCGGCCAGTAGTAGTAGTTGGTGTCGAACCGGATGCCGTGCGCCAGCGCGACCTGCGGCTGAGTGTCGTAGTCGCTCCAGGCGATGCAGTGGGTGCGGTTGGTCCGCGGCGCGGGCAGGCCCGGGAAGCCGGCGGCGAACGCTGCGAGGTCGCCGTCGTAGTTGTCCGTCGAGCGACTGCGGCGTGTAGTCGGCGCAATTGGTCGTGACGTGCACGCCGATCTCGAAGCCATTCGCGACGTAGGCGGCCGCCTGCGACGGGCGCGATCGGCGTACTCGGGTAGATGTACGACGTCGCCCGCACACACTCCCAGTCAGCTCACCGAGCAGCCGGCCGGGCTGTTCGCGGTGTAGATGTCGAAGCGGCCGGCGGTGCCGTTGTTGCCGTGATCGTCGCCGGTCATCACCACGGCGGCCTTCAGGCCGCGCGGGAGATACCAGAAGTGCGGCAGCGGCTTGCGGTCGGCATTGACGAACTGGATCAGGTTGGCGAGCAGCCGCTGCTGTTCGTCGGCCTGCGGAATGGCGACCTTCGAGCGATCGACCCAGTCCGCCTGCGCTGCCGCCGAAGAACAGGTCGTCAGAACGGATCGGCGCCATGCCGTCACGCTCCTGGCCCGACCACGCGGGATTGCCCTGACGCGTGTAGACGACCGACCGCGCCAGGTCGTAGGTGAACGCCGCCGCCTGGCCGCCGCTCGCCCCGACCGCTGCGGACCGTGACGGCGGGGTTGCTCGTCGCGGTGCTCGGCGTCGGAGTAGAGCGTCGCGATCGGTGCTCGCGCCGGAGACGTGTAGCGATCGGCCGTGCCGTGGAACTGCATGGTCTGGCTGACGATGCCGGCGCCAGGCGCCGCGCCGGTGTTGACGAGCAGGTAGGCGTCGCTGAGTGTCGCCGCCGCGTCGGTCAGGCCGAGCAGCGACGCCAGCTTCTTGTCTGGCCGCATGGCGATCAGGTTGCCGCCGGCGGTCACCCAGTCCGAGAACATCGTCACCTGCGCGGCCGTCAGCGGCATCTCGCCGAGAATCACCACGTCGTAGGCGCTCAGCACCGTGCTGCTGACACCACTGAGGTCGGATACCAGGAAGGCGTTCAGCCCTTCGTTGCGAAGGATTTCCGCGTAGTAGCGGCTGAACGGATTGGCCGCCGAGGCCACGACCAGGATCGGCCCGCCCGGGCCCTCGTTCGGCGGCGGCGGAGGCGGAGCGGTCGTCGTGAACGACCAGACGACGTCGCTGGCGAGTGCGTTACCGGCCGTGTCCTTTACCCCGGTGCTGCCGCCGCGAACCGTGGCCGTGTAGGTCGCGGAGAAGCTCAGTGCCGCTGCTCGGCTGCAGCGTCGCCGTGCGACTGCCCGCGGCGTACGTCACCGTGGCGGGCACGACCGTGTTGGCGGAGTCGCGGAGCTGGAACGTCGAGCCGGTGACGGTCGCGGCGTCGACGTTCTCGCTGAAGGTCGCCGTCACGCTCGTGTTGACGGCGACCCCTGACGCTCCGGACGACGGTGTCACCGTGGCGACTTGCGGCGGAGTCGTGTCCGGCGGCAACCGACGTGACGAAGACCACATCGACCCAGTAGTTTTCGCTGTTGAACGTCTGGTTCGGAAAGGCTGTGGCCCCATATCGGTAGACGCCGTTCGCCCCATCCTGGCCGTCCCGCAGCGCGTGCAGTGGCCCGTTGTCGACGCCCGTCGTCGCGAAGTAGCTGGTCGTCGCCAGCATAGAAGCCCGAGTTCGTGTGATACGACACGACGTAGCTGGTGTTCGCGGTAATCGCCACCGGTGTCGGCAGGGCGGCCTCCTGCCAGCCGCTCGCCGTCACGCTGTTGAAGGGCACCGTGGCGAGCAGCGTTCCGCCTGCCGTCCACAGGTTGCCGACGAACGGCCCGACGTTCTGGACGCTCTTGTAGAAGCGAATCGCGGAGATGTAGCCGTTCGAGTCGGCCCGGAAGCGCGTGCCGATTTCGACGCGCCTGGTTGTCGTTTTCGGCGGCGACCGCGGGCGTTTGCGCGGGCGCCCAGATCGAGCACGGGCACGTCACCGTTCCACTGCCGACCGTCACGGAACGTCCGGCGCTCGGCACTTCGAGGTTGCCGCTGTCGTCGACCGCGCGGCTGCGGAGCGTCACCGTCCGCCCGCCGCCGGTCTGCCACGAATAGGTCCATGTCGCACGTCCGATCGCCCGGTGCCAGGTGGCGCCGCCGTCGATCGAGACCTCCACGCCGCCGACCGTTCCCCCGCCAGCGTCCGACGCTGTTCCCGAGACCGTGATCGTGGTGTTCGCCGGCACCGAGGCGTCCGCGGCGGGCGAGGTGATCGCCGACGTCGGCGCCGTGAGGTCGGTCGACGGGGCGGCCGTGGTCAGGCCGGCTGACAGCGTCAGCGGCTGGACGCCCATGTCGGCGAACAGGTTGACGGTCGCCTGCTGCATCGCGCGCGTCCAGCCGGGGCGGCCGCGCCGTCGTGGTTGGCGTCGAGGCCCCAGCGTCCACTGGACCGTGCCGGCGCCGAACACCAGCGCACCGCTCGCGTGGCGATACAGCGTCATCGCATGGTTCGCGATGCCGGCGCCGTAGGTCGAGCCGTAGTCCTGAAGGTAGAACCCGTTGACGTTCAGGGTCGTATCGGACAGGCGGATCAGACCGGCCGGCCGGAAGCCGTTGTCGCGGTCCTCATCCCATTCGTAGCCGAGCGTGCCCGTCGGCAGCGTCGCGGATCTGTCCGGTGCCGAGCCCGGCCACCGGGGTGTTGCGCCAGAATCGCATCTTGCCGTCAGCCGCGGGGACGGTGATCGCGTCGTTGCGGCCGCCATTGACCATGAAGATCGTGCCGGTCAGCGCGTTCTCCGGCCGGCCGCCGTCCGCCGGCGGACTGAACCGCGGGTCGCGCCAGGTGCCCGTCCACACGTCCGGACAGTGGGTCGATCTTGGCGTTGGCGTGCGTCTCCTTGTAGCAGACCAGCGTCCGATATGGCGGTCGCGCCGCCGGCGATGCTGTTCTCCCAGCGGGTCTTCCAGAACACCTCGTTGCCGCTGAAGAACGCCAGGTGCACGCCGGCGTTGCGCGCGGCTTCGACATTGGTCCGCTGGTCGCCGGACCAGTACTCGTCGTGGCCGACGGAAAGGAACACCTTGTGCTCGCGGATTTCGGCGCCGCGGCGGTCCGAGTCGACGCCGGTGGAGTAGCTGACGTTGTAGCCGTTGGCCTCGAGCCAGCGGACCATCGGGTATTCGGCGTTGAACACCCAGTCCTCCGGCGTGTCCTGCCGCGTCGTGAACGGACGGTTGTAGCTGACCTTGTAGGCGCGGCCAGTCCGGCGACCCCGGTATAGAGGCTGTTGCCGCCGTACCGGTTGTAGGCCTGCCACGTGGTGTCCGACGTCTGGAACAGCAGATCCGACTGCCCATCGTCGTCTCGCACGACGAAGACGATGTGGCTGGCCCCGCCGTACCGGTGCGATTCACCTTCGCGAAGTAGATGCCGGACACGGCCGTGCTCGGCACGGCCCACGTCGCCGTGACCGCCCAGTTCCCGCAGTCGACGAGGCCGGTCGCTGCGTCGGTCAGGCAATCGGGCTGATTCTGGGAATGTGGTGGCGGTTGACGGAATCGAGGCAACCTTACGCGCACCCATACCGCCGTAGTAGCCCATTCGGTAGATATCGAGTCGAGTAGGCAGACGTCGAATCGATCTTGAAGGAGACGGTCTGCCCCTGATCGACGCTGATATCGGTGGCGAAGCCCTGGATGTTCGGGTCGCCGGCTCCGGAGATGTCCCACTCGGTCTCCGGGTTCCCGGCCAGCTGGTTCTCGCACACGATCGGGTTGCCGGTGGGCGGATCGCACGGACCCAGCTCACGTGCCGGCAGGACGCCGTTCGAGCGGCCCGCGACGATCAGTGCGGCAACGATTACTGCGTAGGCGAGGGGCCGCACTCGTCGGCCGGAACGGACCTTCATGGTTCTACCTCTTTGTTCGTGGCGATCGATCGGGACGGAATCGTCTGCGGCGCCGATAGGATTCGGCGCCCGTGCGGCAACGGAAGAGCCGGCCGGGACGGTCCGGCGCGGCCTGAGTCATGAACTTTCTGGTTGCTGGGCGAGTCGTGCGGCCGGACGGCGCGAGATGCGGCGTGAACGAGTTCAGCGCGGTGGCGGCAGTGTCAGCGCGGCTGGCGCGCGTCGCTCGCGGTCACTCCGCGCTGCGGTGGCGCGCCGTCCCGCCAGCGCAGGAACCGGGCCGGCACACCAGCGACGATGGCAAACGCCGGCACGTCCTGGGTGACCACGGCGCCGGCCCCGACGATGGCGCCGCGACCGACGGTGACGCCGGGCAGGATCGTGGCGTTCGTGCCGATGTCGGCCCAGGCTTCGATGCGCACCGGCTTGATCTCGAGATCGGTGTGGACGATGGGCACGTCAGCCGGTACCCCGGTGTGGGTGGACCCGAGCACCTTGGCGCCGGGGCCCCAGCCGACGTAGTCCTCGATCACGAGGTCTCTGGCATCCATGTAGGCCTGCGGCCCGATCCACACGTGGTTACCGATGATCGTGCGACCGTCGAACCGGCCTTGGATGTACGCCTGAGCACCGATGAAGACGCTGTCGCCAATCTCGAAGGTTTCGAGATGCTTGAACCCGACGCCGCCCCCGATGTGCAGGCCATGCCCGCACGTGCGGGCGGCGGCCCGCCAGATGCAGCGGCGCATGAGCAGGTCGAAGGGGCCATCGCCGACGGCGAACCGGGCGTACAGGTCGAGCAGGGCGCGGCCCTGGTACGACGCTGCCAGCGACTTGGAGAGGTCGATTTCGAACTGCGGATCGGGGCGCGTCTCGGCGCGGCCGTGGACGGCGGGGACGATGCGCGGGCCTGGGGCGTCAGTGGTCATGGTGGTCGGGTTGGGCGTTCTGCAAGAGGCGCGAGACTGTCGTCAGACCGTTCGCGAGCTTGCCAGGGTCGCTCAGGCCGCGCTGAACGTCTTGACAGGCGTGTTCGTCTCGCGCGACCACCACTGCACCAGCTGTCGCAGGCCCTCTTCGAGCGGAACCTGCGCCTTGAATCCGATCAGGCGTTCCGCCTTCCGGACGTCGGCCAGCCGCCGCCAGACCGGTGTCGCCTTGCGAGCCGGGCCGTACTCCGGCGGCAGATTCGACGCCCATGACCCGGCCGAGGGCGGTGGCCAGCTCCGTCAGGCTGGTCTCCGTGCCGCTCGCGACGTTGAGCACGTCGTCGGTGATCGACGACGTTGCCGCGCGCAGGTTGGCGCGGGCGATGTCGGTGACGAACACGAAATCCATCGTCTGCGCGCCGTCGCCGAGGATCAGGCAGGGCTGACCTTTGGCGAGCCGCTCCATCCAGCGGATCATCACTTCGGTGTAGACGCCGAACGCGTCCATGCGCGGACCGTAGACGTTGAAGTAGCGCAGCGCGACGTAGTTGAGGCCGTACATCTCGTAGAAGCTGCGCAGCAGCCCTTCGCTGTAGCTCTTGGTCGCGCCGTAGATCGTGCGATTGCCGTAGCCGTGATGGTGCTCGTCGGTCGGGAACTACCTCGGCCTGCCCGTAGATCGACGCAGACGATGCCGACACGACGCGCTTCACCTTGGCGTCCACCGCGGCTTCGAGGATGTTGAACGTGCCGGTCGCCAGCACGTCGTGCGCGAGCCGCGGGTTCTCGGCGCAGTGCGTGATGCGGATCGCGGCCTCGTGGAAGACGATGTCGACGCCTTCCATGGCCGCGCGGACGAGGTCTGGCTCGCGGATGTCGCCTTCGACGATCGTGATCTTGCCCGAGGCGATGCGCCGGCTCGAGGTTCTGCCGGCGGCCGCGCGTGAAGTTGTCGAGGACGACGATCTCCTGGAAGCCCTCGGCGACCAGTCGGTCGGCGATGTGCGATCCGATCAGGCCGGCGCCGCCGGTGATCAACGCTCGTGTGTAGGTCATGAATTCGGTCTCGTGGACCGCGTCAAGCGCGGCGATTGAGAGTTGGCCGAACGCTGTCAGGCCGTGGCCACGGTGGACTGTGACGGCGAGCGCACTGGCCAGGTGGTCGCACACCGTCGTGATCTGTTCCGACGGTCATCGACGGAACCAGCGGCAGGATGATTCCGCTGCTGCTGCGCCGCCTCGCTGCACGGGCAGCTCGATCGGCTCGTGCGTCGCTGGCGTAGGGACGCTCCAGATGCGCGTTCATCACGCCGCGCCGCGTCGAGATGCCGGCGTTCGAGCATCCGCTGCATCACCGCCGCTGATCGGCCTGCGGCGGCAGCTGGACGCAGTAGCTCTGCCAGTTCGAGCGCGCCCACGCGCGGCTCGACGGGCAGCGTCAGACCCGGCGCAGCTCGCGAGCCGCGCGTGCGTATTCGGCTGCGACCGCGCCGCCGCTCCTCGACGATCGAGGCCAGCCGCGTCAGCTGCACGCGGCCGACCGCGGCCTGCAGGTCGGTCATCCGGTAGTTGAAGCCGACCTCCGGATAGCTCTCGAAGATCACCTCGCTGGGCGCCGTGCCGCACCGTGTCCGGCACGCTCATCGAGTGCTGCCGCCACAGCCGGAACTTGCGGTCGAACTCGGGATTGGCGGTCGTGATCATGCCGCCGTCGCCGGTGGTGATCACCTTGCGCGGGTGAAACGAGAAGCAGGCGATATCGCCGTGCGGCTTGCCGATCTTCTCCCAGCGGCCGTCCCACAGGATTTCGCTGCCGCTGGCGCAGGCCGCGTCCTCGATCACCGGAATGCCGCGGCGGCGTGCCGATCTCGACGATGCGCGCGAGATCGCACGGCATGCCGAGCTGGTGGACGCACAGGATGGCCTTCGTGCGCGGCGTGATCGCCGGCTCGATCAGCGCCGGGTCGATGTTGTAGGTGCCCGGCTCGATGTCGACGAACACCGGCGTCGCGCCGCAGTAGCGGATGGCGTTGGCGGTGGCGATGAACGAGTGGCTGACGGTGATGACCTCGTCGCCGGCGCCGACGCCGACGGCGAGCAGCGCCAGGTGCAGCGCGGTCGTGCAGTTCGAGACCGCGCAGGCGTGCGGCGCGCCGACGTACTCGGCGAACTCGCGCTCGAACGCGGCGACCTCCGGTCCCTGCGTCACCCAGCCTGACAGGATGACGCGGCGAACGGCATCGACCTCGCGTTCGTTGAGGATCGGCTTGGCGATGGGAATCGGCTGCACTGTCTGTTGCGTCATCACTCCTGCTCCTGTTTCAATGTGTTCCTGAAACCGTCGGGCCGTCGAAGCCGCCCTGGGCATACGCTTGGGCAATGATAAACATTCCGCCACCGAGCTCGAAGGTTCGGGGTGCTTGAACCAGAGGTTACTGCCGACCTGCAGCCCATGGCCGCAGCGCTGCGGCCACAGGCCGATATCTTGGATGAGTCGGACGACGGATCGTAAAAACTCCGGATCCGGGTTGGTCTCGCGTTCGGCGTGGATGGCGGGAACCACGTGTTCACTGCGAATGCGGGTGATCATGGGGCGTTACTATCTGGCGTGGCTGATTGCTGGCTAGCTAGTGTTCAACGGTTCAAAGCACCCTTTTACTGGAGCGTTGATCCTCAAGCTCCAGCGGTGAAAAAACCTAGCGGGGATTACGTTGCCTTCCGACTGAGGTGGCTATCGTGTGTCCACCTGGTGGCTCGACCGCGGAACGATGCCAGCAGTGTCACCGCTTCGCCTCGCCAGGTGCGGTTGTCATCATCATCTGAGTCCTCGCATCCAGGCTTCACTTTCCGGCTGAAAGGTAGGCCATCTCCAGGACGCCTTCGGCGGTTGTCTGTCCCTCATGTCACTTGACAAGCCAGTTCAAAACTCGGATCCGCAGATGCGGCCGACATACCTCTGGGCTGTCGGTGAGGACGTCGGCCTCGAGGGCGTTGCCGCCACGATCCTGATCGCGAACACGTGCTAATTGTGCTGAAGCGCGGCGCGAGCCGCCCGGCCCGCCGTCCTGCCAGCGCAACCGCGAGCAGGCGCCACGAGGTGAGACGACAGGGATCATGACGCACCGCGCGCCAGGCCAGTCGCCGCGCGCCGCTGTAGTTACCTACGTATTTCGCCACAAAGGCGCTGTGGTGCAGACGGGCCCCGGCATCCGCGATCGGTCCGGATCGGCTGTAGGTTCGACCGTCAGCAGCCACGTGCCAGAAGCTCAAACCGACGTCCGCGTCCGTAGTGCTGCAGAGAGTTTCGGGGATCGGGCCTGGGCAATGTTTCAGGCGGTCCGTCTTGCGGTAGACGAGGGCCAATCGATCAAGCCACCCCTGCCCTACGTGGTCGGCGACGACACGCTGCCGCAGCGTCTGCCCGAGTTCGGCGCGCATCGCGAATTGCTAATCAGCCGTCTAGCGCATTCGACATATTCCGCTTCACTCAAGGGGTTCGGGATGACATCCAGCAACGCGTCGTCGTTTGCTACCAGCAGAGGAAAGAGTCGGAGCGTAAGCAGGAACGACTGGAAGACCTTCTAGCGCCGCCTCTAGCAAAGCTGTCTGCGAACCGAATGGAAAGCTCTCCACGTACACGTCTCCGCGGCGGCCCGGCACAACGAGGGGTCGTCGATGCTGCCGAGAAAGTGGAGCCGCTCGTGAAGAGGGGACCGCGAGACATCGGACTGAATCCCCGACGCGGACGCGCCGACGATGCACATGTGCGCGCGCGGGTCGCAATCCAAAATCCGCCGCGCAGTGCGCACGAAGTCGTGCTGTCCGCAGGGGTGTGGTACTTTTCGGACCGGCCAACGCTCAGCAACACCACTTGATCGTCCGAAATCCCGAGCGCGCGCCGCGCGTCCGGGCGCGACCACTGCTTTGGCGGCTCGGCAATGGGAATGGGCAGGACGGAGTTGGAGCAAACGAATCGCCGCTGAGCCGTGTGCTCGGCCCCGGCCGTGCGTAGGTTTACGACCATATCCGCCACCGAGCTACCGAGCCAGAACGTGTGGTCGGAGTGGTTGAGAACCACCACCGGAGGGCAGTCGCGCCGCGCGAACGCCACTGTAGGTATCGGGTCCGAAGGACCGTGGTGAAGCACAACCAAATCGGCCGCTCGCTGAGCGGCTACGCGGAGCCACTGTGCTCGCGCGCACAGGTCCCAGGCTCCGGGCAAGGCCACTACTGTGCCGCCGCTGGCCCGAATTGCGCGAACATCCAATCTGGAATTCGGAAATTACGTTGATTGACCAACGCCAGGAAATGGATTGACCTTTGATCGCTCAGCACCCGGTTACAGCATGCGGCTGTGGCCGCCGACAGCGGCGACGCTCGAGGCCACGTGTAAGATGCGACGGCGTCCCGCGATGACCCGTGCTGGCAACGCGAAAGACTCATAGGACGCGACCGGGTCGTCCAGCGTTTCGCCAATTTTGAGGGCCACGTTTTCAATCGCACCGTCGGCGAACCGACCCGCATGAAAGACTGCTGCGGAGCGCGCCGCTGAAGAGACTAAGCGCAGCACATCATCTGGACGTGCTTTGCGGAGTGTCGCGTTCCGAATCTGCGCGAGAAGCCATTCGTAGGCCTCGTCGTTGGCCCGCACGAACGCATCGGCTGCTGCCAGATTAGAGCCGTAGGTTATTCTGACTCGGCAGGGTGCAATGCCATTTCTGGCGCGACTCGCTTGAGCATGAGTTGTTTCCCGCAGAAC
Source organism: uncultured Acidobacteriota bacterium (assembly GCA_963816725.1). Taxonomy (GTDB): domain Bacteria; phylum Acidobacteriota; class Vicinamibacteria; order Vicinamibacterales; family 2-12-FULL-66-21; genus CAVSUB01. The sequence continues at coordinate 317,327 of CAWFMC010000013.1, forward strand.
AAACAGTGGCGATCCCAATCGCATTTCGTCGAAGCTGCGGCAACATGGCAATGGTAGAGCGGACGCGATTACTCTGCTTCCCGGGAGCGTTCTACCAGACGCCGGGCAAGAACCCTCGTGGCTTTGTTTACCTGCGGCGACGCTCGGCCGCTCAACCGGGTGACAAGAATCACAGATTTCGATCGGGTGCGCCCGGTCGCCAAAACCCTGCCCATGCGAACAACGGCCGCAAAGACGCAGGGTGCCGGTCGACCGGTACGAGCATGAGCAGCGTTCGCAACGAATATAGTCCGCTCAACATCGAAGCAGTGACTCCGACGGATGCCGCAACCGCGAACGGCAGGTAACAGAAACCGCAGAAGACTGCACTGGTTAGCGGGAGGAACACCGAGGCAGTCCGAAGATTAGCCATGGACCATTGAAAGCCGCTCATCCTGCGGACGATGAGATAGATTAGTATACCGTGCCAGACGTACAGTCCAAAGAACGCCGCTCCCGATCCGTCGAGACCGAGAATCGACGTTAGCCAGAACGCCAGCCCGATGTGCACTACGAACGCGATTACTTCCGTCCAGAAGAAAATCTTCTGGGCACCCTTCGCAATCACGATAAAGCCCATCGGCCAAGAAACCCACGGAGCGTCATGCCCAGGCAGACCCAGCGCAACAGGCTCACTGCCCCGGCGAATCTAGCCGAGTAGAACAACGCGATTACGAGCGGCGCGACCGTCAACGTCACGATTACCCCTGGACCCGCCAACAGGAGTCCGACGTGAGCTTGTTCATTTACCAGTCGGTTGCACTCAGTGTTGTCTCTGGCAACGGCAGTTGAGGCGTGGATAGTAGTCCGCACCCATGGCTTGCAGAATGAATCCCACGTATAGACCGCCTAGCGTCCAGGACGATTGATACAGTCCGGCGGCTTCGACGCCGAATTTTGCGAAGGACGATTAAACGGACTGCGTACGCGGCCCCCATCACGAGAAATCCGCTCGCCATGAAGCTGAAGCCGACTCGTAGGAGGAGTGTGACCTCGTTCAGTACCTGCGACGAGGACATCGCGACTGCGTTCACGCGAACACGGCGACTGTATCGCCACGTCACCAGCGTCGAGATTACGGACACTGCTATGATCGACGGAACTATTCCATTCTCGCGAAAAAAGTAGACGATAAGAACGCTGGTCAGGGTGGTCAAGAGCGCCGCAATTACACCAATGCGCGCCATGTCTGAAATTCGGCGCATGCCCTGAAGCAAGGCTCCTTGGCCTGCCGTCAGCAGTCTAAAGAATACTGCGACGGACAGAAACATGATCGCTGCTGACCGCTGATCGCTCCCAAACGTCAACCGAGCGATCGGTCCGGCCCACATCAGGAGCATCCCGGCACCAATAACGCCAAGCCAAATGGACGCCTGCCTCAGTGCGAGCACCGTGCGCGCGATCCGCGGTAGTTCGCCGGAGCCGGACGCCTCGGCGATCTGCCGGACCCCGCTGCTCTGAAGTCCCATCCCCGCGAGGCTCTGAGCTAAGTCTAGAACTGAGCCGTAGAGTCCCATCAGCCCGACGCCTTCGGGTCCAAGGAACAGGGCATTAGCCTTAGTGCGAACGATTCCCGCGACGATGGTGACCGCAGAGGAAGCACCGATGAGCGCGGTCGATTTCAGAATGTGACCGTAAGTGTGCTCTTCTGTCGTGGAGACCGCGGGCCTGGGTTTGGGCAAGGCCTCGGCTGCTGGCGGCGGGTGGGCGCTGATGATGGTCGAGGTCATGGGAAGCACACTAGGAAGTTGCTGAAAAACGCACCGTAGGGGATCGACAGATCCGCGATCGCGTACTACCATGGTGCGCATGCGAGGAGACGACCGTCAGCCGCGTGCGATGTTCAGCTATGTGTCCGCCGAAGAGCGCGTACCGCAGGCGCACCCGCTCCGGGCGATTCGCACCTTCGTCGATGAGATCCTGCGGCAGATGACGCGTGAGTTCGACGCGCTCTACGCGCAGCACGGCCGGCCGTCGATCCCGCCCGAGCGGTTGCTGCGCGCCCAGTTGCTGCAGCTGTTCTACTCGATTCGCAGCGAGCGGTTGTTGATGGAGCAGCTCGATTACAACATCCTGTTTCGCTGGTTCGTGGGCCTGGAGATGGACGAACCGGTCTGGGTGCCGACGGTCTTCACGAAGAACCGCGATCGGCTGTTGCAGCACGCCGTCGCCCACAGTTTCTTCCAGCGGGTGGTGGCCCGCGCGGCCGATCTGATGTCCGACGAACACTTCAGCGTCGACGGCACGCTGCTCGAGGCCTGGGCCAGTCAGAAGAGTTTTCAACGGAAAGACGGCGACACCGACGGCGACGGCCGCAACTTCCACGGGCAGGAGCGGAAGAACGACACGCATGCCTCCAAGACGGATCCCGACGCACGCCTGTATCGCAAGTCGAACAACACGGAGGCGCGCCTGGCGTATCTCGGGCACCTGCTGATGGAGAATCGCCACGGGCTGATCGTGGACGCCCAGGCGACGACCGCCGATGGGTATGCGGAACGCGAGGCGGCGACGACGATGCTGAGTACGCACTGGCGGTTTGCGCCGCCACGGCATCGCACGGTGGGGGCCGATAAAGCCTATGACACGGTCGACTTCATCGAGCAGGCGCGGGAGATCGACGTGACGCCGCATGTCGCGCAGAACGACACGCGGCGCGGCGGGAGCGCGATCGATGCTCGCACGACGCGCCATGCCGGCTATGCGATGAGTCAACATGCGAGGCCTCGAATCGAGCGCGCCTTCGCGTGGCTCAAGACGATTGCCGGGGTGCGGAAGGTGAAGCTGCGCGGCCTCCCGAACGTGGATGCGCTCTTCGTCTTCGCGAGTGCGGCATTCAACATCAGACGGATCGTCACGCTCCGCGCGAGGGCCGCGTGAGACCTGACGGGCCTGGCCTCGGGGCCGCGGGTCCAGCGCGACGGACGCACGCCGATCACGGCGCATCCGCATGACGACTCGCACGCACCACTGGACGCGGAGAGCACAATCACCAGTTTTTCAGCAACTTCCTACGATGCTTGCGATCGGTTCTGGCCGCTGGTGCATTTGCGGGGCGCTGCCTTGATCCCTGTGTTGCTGGCGTGAGATCGAGCTGTTGTGGGCATAGGTAGCATTCTGATCAAAGGCTGGGTCAAGGTCATTGCTTGTCGCTTTCGTTCTTGTGACCGTCAATGTCACCAAGTTCGAGGTGGGGCGTGCCAGGTCCACCGGTGCGCCCGCGCCGCCACCGCCGGACCTGACGTGCCCTCGCCAGTAGTGTCCGCAGCCGCATCAGGTTGAGACGGTCGCCATGAAGGTCAGGATGCAGTCCACCAACTCGTTGCCCCGCAGCTCTACTGACCGCCGATGTTTTTCCACCCAGCCAAACCGCCTGGTCGATCCCCGGGTACTTAGCGTCACGTGGTCCGCGACCCCACTGCCCCACAGCCTTCTCCGCAACCTACGGCGTGATTCCCCGGTCGCGGAACCCGGCGACAAGCGACGCCACATCGTAGCTCTTGTCGGCACCGACCGTTGTGCCCGGCGACATTCGCAAGCAGCAGGGCGGCACGCGCTCGGCGGTCCCGGTTAGCCGCCGTCGCACAGACGTTTAGTGCTTAGGCCGTGCCGCTTGGTTGAGCAGCGCGTGGCCCTGATACGTCAGCTTGGCCTGTCTGCCGGCGCCCCTGCATAAACTCGCGTCCGGATGATGTTCTCGACGCGTGCGTCTCTGGTCCGCGTCATCCGATGGATGTGACCGGGCGGGGCCGGGATCGTCGGCCGGCGGCATCGGTCCTGCATAGGTGTGCTAGAAACTCCTGCGGCTCAACTATGCCTCGAGCATCGACGCATCGACGGTGAAGTGCCCGTGCGACAACCGCCCACCCTCGCGCGCCTCACGACGCACGGCATCGAAGAACGCACTCGCGATGCCGCGCGTGACAATCGATCACTGCTCTTGAGTGAAGGTAGTGGACGGCCAGGTCGCCTCGTCAGGCTCAGGCCGACGAACCAGCGGCACAGGATGCTGAGCGCGCGCGCCAGCAGCTCCGGCAGAATCGACGACCGGCCGACGTCCGAATAGATCCACCGGAACCCGGGCGACAACTCGCGCAGCATCTGGTCGGGCATCAACCCGATGCCCGCAGCGGGTGGTCGGTTCGCATCCGCTGGTCGGGCGTGAGACAACTGAACATGTCGGCGGTCGGCTCGCCGGGTCCGACGCACGCGGGACGCCTCTCAAGACGGTGCGAGCATGTGGAATACGACACCATCTATCGATCCGTTAGCGTACTTTCGGTAGCCGGTTAGGTGAGCTTCGGGGAGAAATGTCCGGCACCAGGCCGCCACTCCGAATGGGGATTGATGCGTTGAGACTGAGTCTCAAATAGGCGAGGTTGAAAATAAGCAACGCGTAATCGAGCTTAACAGCTTGGGTATCTGCGTTTCCTGTCGAAAAGCAGCTAAGACGTTGTCCCGAGCTGCTGCGCCCAAGCGTGTACGGGATTCTCCGGGTTACGATGCAGCGCGCTCAAATGGCTGCCGAAAGCCGCTACGTCGATGTAAGGCGCAATCAGCCCTGAATCGTTGCGGACGAACTCTCGCTGGCCCGCCCCTCAAGCCAGCGAAGCACACGATTGGGATACCGTGGCTCGCTGCCTCCAGCATAACGAGTGGGAATCGATCTTCGCGCGAAGTGAGCGCAAAGACATCCATTGCAGAGTAATAGTCGTGCACGTCCGACGTAGTGGAGATGTGTGCGCAACGGCTTTCAAGGCGCGCAAGTCGAACATCGTGCTCAAATTCTGCCAGCGGCTAGACTACGTTCGTCGCCTCCCAACCAGAGGAAGCGCACGTTGTCGGAGCCTACACTCGCGCACGACGTTCTGGCGATCTGCACGAAGAGGTCCGTGCCCCTCCGCCAGCCGAGCGCGCCGCAACCGCCGACGACGAAAGCGTTCGGCGGCCAACCGAGACGTGCAAGTAAACGCCGGCGGCGCAACTCGCGTCCAACCGCGTCAGGCGGCAAGCTGGGTGCGAAGTCATCGATCAGGTCAACTCGGTCAGAAGGCACACGATACTCGTCCGTCAAAATGGTGCGCACGGCGTCCGAGACGGCCACAACTCTGGTGGCGGTTCGCAGGAGAACCTGGTCGGGTCCGTGTGGAAGAGACAGTCGCAAACCATGGGACAACTCGTGAATATGCCATAACAGTGTACTCGAAATCTGCCTCAGAGCCCTGACCTGGGGGGCGGTCGCAGCTGTATTCGCATAGATTAGGTCAATCGACGTCCGGCAAAGGGCAGCCGTCCGCGACAGCATGCTCTCGACGGGAGGCCGGACGGCACGGCTCCACCGCTCTGGGATGCACGCGAGTAATGAGGTTGGGATTGTTCCATACTGTTGTCCGTCCAATAGATCGGAACTCGTCGAGCAACGAACCGCGGTCGCCGACCGAAATTTCAATTTCCCAATCGGTAGACTGCTTGATCCACTGAAGTAGACGCAATAGAACGATACTTGCTCCATTGCGGGACGCCGAATGACTAATAAAAAGAATGCGTCGTCTAGATGGCATCACAAGCTCGGCGGACAGTGGACCGGCAGTCGAGTGCAGGTCCTCATCAGAGACCGGAGCAATTGACGCTAGGTGATCGCCGCGGCGTCTCCAGTCTCCTCGTCGCCAAAGGAACGCATTTGAGCGTCTCCCCTGAGGACTATAGAATCGTTGGGCCAGTCGCAGTCGATTAGTTGTCGGTAAAGCATTTCGGGATCCTGGCATCGGCCGCCCACAGGCGACGGCACAACCAGCTGCCGTGCAGCCGCCCCCCAGGAAGCGACGAAGGGAAGATAGCTTCGCGTTATGGGGGCGCAGCAAGAATAGATCGGCAATTCCGACCGCCACTTATCACGGAGGCGGAAATAGGAGCGCCAGAAGCTCGCCGGCAAGGTGCTGATGCCATTACTGTTGTGGATGCAGAAGGCTGAAATGATGGTAGTTCTTCATTCCTCGCCGCTTGGCTTCATAGCAGATGTCCGTTCCGTAGAATGGAAGCCCAGAGACTCATCAAAGCGAAGGGCTGCAGATCGTCTTGTTACCAACAACATTTCATCGAGTGAGAGCGTCTCGATCGGTTGCTGGAACGCCCGTCCGAACACGGCCGCTGATCCGGTTTAGATAGACGTGACCCGCGATCTCTCCCGATCGCGCGCGGCCGCAGACACCGAGGACGCCCCAGTGCGGATCCAGCGGCGTTAGGAGATCGATCGCATGCGTTAAGGACGCAAGCCAGCCTTTCGGCAGGTACACATCAGTATGCGCGAAGACTAGTAGTTCGGCGCCGGCGTCGCGAGCTCCTTCGTTGTAAGCCTGCCCCGCCGAGGTATACCCCTTCTTGGTGATGATTTGGCACCGAGAATCAATGTCGGGTGAACGCCGGAGCGTACCTCTGAACACGGATTCGTCCTTCACTGCCACAATCAGAGACCACTGGTCGAGAGGTGTGCCCGGCGTGTGCCTGGGGCAAGGGATACTTTTCGACAACGACGGTTCTGTCATAGTAGGCCCGGTTGGGTGAGATGTTTCGGGACATCGACCGAGGACTCAGGGTGCAAGAATCGAGCACTCGAAGAGCGCTCCGGAGCAGATCGAGCCTGGATCGCCAATCAGCGAACCTCTCGCCCAATGGGACGCCCAAAGCAGGGATGCCAAGGCTCGCCAAGAGCGCGAGGTGGCCGCTCCAGCTGAAGCTTATGCAGAATTACTGCGCTTGAGGCATGCACTCTCAAGACCCCCAAGACGCGGAGTTCGGACGGCTACGCGCGCCGTCCGCCGGAGGTGATGCGACTCTTAGGCGGGCGGCAGCGGTTTGGGTGTATTTTCCCCTGCAGCTGCTTCAATTCCCGGACGTGTTCCTCAGATCAGGAGCGCAGACTGACGCTGACAGGCCCCAGCACGGCCTACCGGACCACGCGCACGTTCGTGGCTGGAGCCGGGGCGGTCGTCTGGCTTCCGCCAAACTCGTATGCTCCGCGGTCCCACGTTCCGTCGGCGCCCCGAACCTTGCCGTTGAGATCGACGTTGAATGGCGAAGGCAGGGAGTTTCCAGAGGCAGTGGCAATCGCGAGGCGAAGGTCCCGGTTGGCCGCATCAACGAACACGTTGCAATTGGATGTGCAGACAACTTTGCTGGCCGAAGAGTCGCCATCCGCAGTCGTGTTGTAATACCAGTTGTACGAGAGCGTCCCGCTGAAGCTGTTATTTGTTCGGACAGAATTGAACCAGATATTGTTTTGCACTACGTTATTAGAGCCAGCTTGTATTACAACGCCGGAGTAAGTGCCGCGGATGCCATACATGGTGTTGTTGTATACCAAGAAATTGTTGCCGGTGTTGTTGTTGCTGGCATCATTGGCGATATAGACGATCCCGGCAATTCCATAATTGTGGCCGGAGGCCCGGCCTGTGTCTGCAGCGTACGCCGCAGTGTGCGAAATGGTATTGCCGAATGCTGTGAAGTTGTTGATTGTGCCACCGTTGAGGCCGGCCCAAACGGCTGTGCCCTCGACGTCTTCGATGACGTTGTTGCTGAACACAGCACCGTTGGCGCTGGTCATAGAGAGCAACTCTCCATGGATCGCCGGCGTGCTCGTGTTTCTTGCCAAATATGAGTGATCAACCGTAAGATTGGACCAGGTCCCTCGCATGAGGAAGATTGTTCTGTCTGAGTCGTGTAGGGCGCAGGTCCTGAAACGTGATGTTGCTGTTGCCCGTGAGCCCGTACACGACGTCATCCCCTTTCCCTGTATCTCGCCCGCCGCCCTGAATATCAATGAACAGAAACGTCAGGTTGTCTCCGCCTGTCCCGGCGCCATTGTCAATTCTGAGCGGACTAGCGCCGGCGACTCTGATCCCGTATTGACTGACACTTCCGAGTTGCCAGTCACTGTTTCGTTGTACGCCATTGAACGTGTAGTAATCCGTGTATACGTTCCAATGCGTGAAGGTCGCTTGGCCGTCACCGTAGGAATCCACCCATCCTGTGTTCGTGCCGTGGGAGGATGCTGTCGCCTTCACGATTGCGATGCCTACTGAGCCACTGTTGGGGTCGTCGAATGTGTAGCTACCATAGCTGCCGTCTGCCAAGTAATATGTATCCCCTCGCGTCAGGGTCGAGGGCAAGATCGTATACGCGTTGGTCCAATCCGACCCCGCCCCGGACCCGGTCGCTCCCTGACGCACATAATGGTCTGCGGCTGATGCGAAACCTGCCATTGAGACTACGAGAGCGACCGCCAAGGTGAACACTAGAACGCGATTCGACTGAAACATGAATGCAACCCCAACACAACTGCAGCGCCCCAGAGCGCTGCCATCGGATGCCAAGCCACCGGAACTTTGACTAAAGCACCGGGGGGCAGCAAGAAGTAGGCCAAAAAGCTACGCGCCGCCAGCGTGAGGCAAATTATTGCAGCGACAGTAGTTGCAGGGCTCTGCTGGTCCGTGACGGGGTCCGCAGAGGTCGTCCATCTGCGCATTTCGTGGCAGCCTTACATTGTTGGCATCCCCCCCGAGTCAAAAAGTCACACCGAGCCGGAACTCAACTGGCGAGGCCCACTGGTTGAGTCGAATTCTCATCCGCCTTTGGGCGCCAGCAAGTACTGGCTCGCACGGCTAACGCGGCAGTGTGACCGGGCATTGACCAGCGACGAACGGTCGAAATCGCAGGCGCTTCGGCAATTAGGGCGCGACTTTCGGACCCGACTCGGATCACGCATGCAGAAGCAATCAGCGCCAGAAGCAGATGCCAGTTCACCATGTTCTGATCGAAGTACGCTGACCGAGATGAAACTTACGCAGTGGATTACGAGCGCGGCTCCGAGTGACCAGGAGAACCAAGCTTTATCATCGAATCCACGACGTTCCATTGATTTGACGGCCAGGCCTACGCCCCGAAAGCATCGCGTCAGAATAGTGAAGAACAGGAGAAGCGTAAGAAGCCCTCCGTCAGTTGCTAGGCAGATGTAATGGTTTGTTCTGTCGAAAAGGTAATATCCCCAATTCCCATAATCGGTCGTCCCAAAGAGCCACCAATCGCTGAAATTGGCGATACATCGGTCGATTAGGTAGGCGCGATGGTATCCAGTTGAAGCGTCGAATACGCTCACGCGGGCAAGTAAAAACCAAACTGGCGCTTTCATTACAAGATGAAGGGAGACTAGAAGCAGAACCATACCACGCCGGATCCACCGCATTCGACGCCGAATTGGCCACGCGGCTAAAGCGATCAGCCCTAATAGATATGCTAGGATCGGCCCGCTAGACCCCGCCATGACGGTGATCACCGTCGCGGCTGTTACGCCAGTAAATGAAGCGACTCGTCCGCCTTTCTGCGACCAAAGGGCTGCCATGAACGGCATCAATGTGGCGCCAAACGTGCCCGCCAGGATCGGATGACCGAAAGGGCCCTGAGCACGTGCCGTCCCTTCTCGAAGAATGACAACTGGATTCACGCCTCCGAAGACCGCGAAGGCGTTGATTAGCGAAATCTTCTCGTTGACCATTTCGAGCGCGAGCGGAACAAGCAGAACAGCGCTAACTTGGAACATCCGAATCACGTCTTCCCAGTCTATGATTAGGCATCGAAAGAAGAAATAAAACCCGAGCGCGTCGTAGGCTTGACCAAGCTTGTACTTCAGGCCATCAGATCCGATGAGGAGCGTATGTGTGCACACTGATACCAGAGCAAACCAAAGCAGCGCGCGGTCAATCTCGTTGAGAGTGCCCAGTCTCAGTTCCCGACGGATCACGAGTCGCGACCAGCAAAAGATGAGAAGCAGTCGGATCATCGTGAAGTTGAGGCCGCCCACGACGACGCGCATCCCCATGGTCATGTAACAGATCATCGCCAGTATCGGCAAAGGCGCGAAGCGCCTTGGCAGTGCCAACACAAGGAAGCCCATCAAGAGCGTGACCGCCAGCCCCAAGGGGTTGAGGAACGTCGTGTTATCTGTTAGGAATGAATTAGCGGGGGGCATGTCACGAGCGCCTGCAGCCAGGGCTAATTGGACGCAGAGGTTCTAGCCATCATCGGCAATATTGGGCTCGCACGAAAAGTCGTCTTACGGCGGAGTCTAATCACCGCCTCGATGTTCGTTCGGAACACCGGTAGGAATTCGAGAGATCTCGAAACTAGACTGGCGCTTTCGTCGCAGCCCGAATAGAAGCGAGTCTGTACAGCAAAGTCGGGCGACAATTGGGAAAAATATTGTTTGATTTCTCGTGCGCTGTACCTCCTTCCAGTGATGGCCGTAGGTGATGACAGAAAGGATCTCATCGACCGGGAGGCCAATTCCTTTGAAAGTTGCCAGTCTAAAGAGTGATTTCACCAACTGGCGTGCACGGAACGCGTTGGGCGTCGTTAGGTAAATCATGCCGTCCTCGGACAATAACTCCCAGGCGCGCCGCCAGAACGCAACTGGATTGAAAGCTATATGTTCGAGCATCTCGGTGCACACGATCAACTGGAACGTTCCGTGGCGGCCCTGAAGGAAATCGCCAGATTCCTGTCCAGTCGAACTCGTATTGCTGATCTTCATCGCCAAAGCGCGCTGTTTTATGAAGGGCGACTCGGTAAAGACAGGAACGTCTACACCGGACACTTCGTATCCCAGCAGGCTGAGCAGAATTGATTGATGGAGATAGTGACTCCCGATGTCGAGCACGCGACACGGGCGTGGAGATAATTCTCTAATGCGATGGATTGAATATAGGTACCTACTGAGTTGCGTCGTATAATAGTTTTCGTCGCCACCCGCCTGTGTCCTTACCACGTCGCTAAGAAGGGCCGCTGCTTCGCTGACACTTGAACAAGGCCGGTAGGTCGGCAGTATAGCCATAGTGCTGTCACCTCGAACACGCTCGTGACCACAACGTTTCGAAAGCATCGGAAACCTGATTACGGATGCCGGGTACGGTGAGCTCGAGTTGGCCGCGGATGCTCGCTCGCTGATCTAGCGCCCGGAGAGTCCGATCGACGACCGTCTGGATGCCGGCCGACCTGAGATCGATGATTGCGTCCCCGACGCCAGCCGATTGGAACACCCCAAGAAACTTGTCGCTGTATGCGAGACCCAGCGCCGGAACACACTGGGAGAGCGCCGCGATGCAAGCGTGCATCCGAGACCCGATGAAGAACTGAGTCTGGCCGATGACCCACTTAAGTTCACGTTCGTCCAAAGGCGCGGCTAGTGAGAACAGGCGGTGAGGATGTCGCGGGCCTAACGTCGCCAGCAGAGAGGCGCAAGCGTCTTCTTCTGACTCTGCGCCAAAAGTGTGCGGCACCAGTAGCACCGTCGCTGCGGTCTGTGTGAGAATCGTGTCAACCAAATGCTCGATGAGTTGGCGGTAGTTGCATCGCAGACCGAACATGTTCCGACCTGTGTAGCCGCCGGCGCAAAGTAGGCCACTCACATTGACACCGACGACGAAGTTGCTGCTGGCAAGCTCCAGACCGGGCGGCGTGAACGGAACGTTCTTGGGCTTGCTGACGTCGAGCGTGAACGCTACGTCCGGGCAGAAAGTTGGGGTCCTTCCACAGAGCGAACGTCACTATCTCCTCGCAATTGCGGTCGCGCGTCAACAACGTGTGTGCTCTCCGCAAGAGGACTTGTGCCAACCGGCGGGAGATGCCGAGGCGAAATGGTCCGTACGTCTGGGGAAGCATTGTGTATGGGCGACCGAGCAGTGCGACACTTATAAGTGGTAGGCACCCGAGAACGAATCGGGTCAGGCCGTAAATGTCGCTGAAACTGTCGCCCCCGCGGATGTCTCCAACGAGATCTGCCGTTAACAGAGACTGCAACCAGGGATTTCGCCTCGCTGGTCCACGGATGCCAAGCCGGTATAGTAGAGCCAGCCCAAGGATCACTACGATGTGCTCAGACAGCGAACTCTTCGGAGACATCCGACAGTTCCGCACCGTGACGTGCAGGGTTCCGACCTCGCGGGGCAGTGGCCTGGACCCACCTGCCGAGTTTCCGTAGAGGAACACAACGTCCACTGTCGGATTTCCGCGGCTAACAAGATGTGCGACTGATACTCCCAGCGCACGTACGCCCCGATTGCCGACGTCCAGCGATGCGCCCAGTATGCAGGCCCGGCGCGGTGCGATGAGATCCTGAGAAAGATTGCGCTCCGCCTCGCGCGGGGTCGGGGCAATGGCGAAGCTGGGCGCGCCAGAAGACCCAAACGAATTGAGGACGACCGAACCGCGCAACTGGTTCCTCCGAAGTAGACTCTGATCGGTCATAAATGTGCTCTGCCCGTACGAACGCGTCTTGGTATCTCGTGTGGTTGTTGGCTTTCGCCTATAGCCTCGCCCCCTTCGAGATAATGTGGAGTGCCGGAGGCTTGGACGTGTCCTTCGGTCTGGGGTTCCCGCGTGACGGCCCTGAATTAGGCGCGTTAGCGCTGCACTTGCTCGCGTTTGCGGCCGTCGGAGTTGTGGACAGAGCGGCTACGGCGGGCAACGAGCAGCCGCCCCTTCCCCCCGCAGCATTGGCACGGGGGCTACTGTTCTGCGCGGCCATCGAGCTCCTGCAAGCGGTTGTGCGATCGCGGCACGCGGAGGTCCTCGATCTGGTCCTGAACTCCGTGGGGTTCTTTGCCGGACACCATTGTTTTCAGTCTTCCATCTGCAGAAACAGTTGGCTATTGCTTCAAGACCTCCTACGCCGGAGAGGACCGGTGGCCCTGCTTGCGGTTATGTGGGTGCTCGTGTGGTGTTCGATCCTCCTAGTGCCTAAATGGCTTCTCGACTTGGATGACTGGGACCCGACCTATCATCTGACAGTCGGCGGCGAACGGGAGCAGGAACGTGCGTGGAGCGGAGAACTGGCCTACGTTGCAATCTACGGGCGCGCCCTGCAGTTCCCCGATCTGGCTGAGACGGTTGCTCACCCGCCGAGCGGCCCCCTCACGACAACGAGCCGCATGGCAATAGGGTTGCTCGTCGCCTACGAGTTTACTCGTCCGGGCCGATTCGATATCGAACCCCAGGGCCCCATCGACGACCGCAATAATCGCATTCTACTGCCGGAGAGCATACGGTGGACCGGCGCGTCCACGCCGGCCGTTAGCCTTCCCGCGACCTCGCCTGTGTCGACTCTCGGCTCTGTAGACCGGCTGATTAACCGACTGTCGGCCAGTCGTTCTTTCAGCATTGAGGTGTGGTGCCGCGCTAGAACGTTGTCGCCTGCCGGAAGTTCATCGATTGTGGCGATTTCGGACACGGTATGGCGTAGAAATGTCGCCCTTGGCCAGAATCGAACCGGTGTCTACTTCAGCGTTCGAAACGCACTGAATGGACGGAACGGATCACGCTTCGAATTGCAAGTGCCGAATGCGATGACGTCCGGATTGGATCAGATCGTTGCGACCTACTCCGACGGGGCGTCAGCGGTTTTCATCAACGGCCGACCTGCGAGGCGGTTCGCTGACCTCCGCGAGCCGTCTGTCCTTCTCCACCTGGGCGACAACACTGTGGCCCATATCGTTACTGCGCTGCTCTGCGCGCTCAGTCTGATGGTCCTCGGTGCTGGTAACTTAGGAAGCGGCTCAATGTGGCTCGGCTTAGTTCGGCTTGGAGTCTTTGGCGCCATCTGCCTCCTGTCCACGATTGTAATCGGCTCACTCCTGTCATTTCGACCCGCCGAGAGCCTGCTTGCGCTGTTTTGCCCGGCATTCTTCCTGTGTTCGATCGCCACACATCGCACCGAACTAAACTGCAGGCTACGAAAAAGGCAAGAGATCAGCCAGAATGATACGGCTCGGCCGGGTAGTACCGCTTGACAACGTCATCTCGGTTAAGACTCCATTGCAGCACCCGTACCACTTTCGCAGCGAGGCGCGTCTATGCGTGCTGTCCGGGCCGGGGCCCTCGTATAACAGAGCGCATCCGACTAGGGCCAGGCGTCCGGCGGCCGCCACTGTCATGCTAGCCCTGTAGCCAAGCGCGTAGAGGCCCCCCCGCGTAGTCCGAAAGAAGCGCCAGGTCGCCTCGCGCATCATCACGGCCGAAAACGCGCTCACTGCCTGTTCCGAACTTCCACCGCCGTGATGAATCACGGACACGTCCGAGACATAATAATTTCTGTAACCGGCTTTCCGAACCTTGCAGGACAGGTCTATGTCCTCTGCGTACATAAAGTATTCTTCAGTGAAACCGCCGACCAGTTCGAACGTTCTTCGCTTGATTAATATACACGCGCCGGACACCGCGGCCACCTCATGGTTGCCACCCGCGGTGTCGTACAGGGGTGCCATGCCCCAGAGGGCACTGGTCGGCCACCGGTCTCTTAAAAACTCAGAGTCAAAGAACTGGTTCGCAATAGTCGGCACAGATTGGATACAGCTTGACTGAACGGTGCCGTCCGAGTTTATCAGGCGGCCACCAACTACTCCTGCGTCGGGAAGCGAACTCGCGCACGTTAGCAGCCCGTCTAGTGCTTGGCCGACCAATTCCGTGTCCGGATTGAGGAAGAGGAGATACTCGCCCGTACACTTCGCTGAGGCAAGGTTGTTGGCCTTTGCGAAGCCGATGTTAGTTAGACTTTGAAAGAACCGCACTCCCGGATGGCCCTCCCGGAGTACATCGGCGCAGCCATCGAACGACGCGGAGTCAATAACGATTATCTCATAGGGTACGTCGGGGGGGTGTTTGTAGATCGATTTCAAGCACTGTGTCAGGAATGCGACGGAATTCCAGTTGACGATAATGATTGAGAGCGAGACTGCCATGTGTCGTCATTCACACGTCGAATGTCAGCCACGGATGAAGCGGCGATGCCACAACTCGAACGACACAAGAAGATAGATATGTCGTCGGAATTGTTCCTTGCCGGTCCGATCGAGGTCGAGCAGCCGGCGGATGTAGGCGCGATCGAAGTAACGAGCGGCGGCCGAGTCTGGAGCCAGGAGGCACTCGTCAACGAACGGTCTCATCGTGTCCCTGAACCAGTGTTCGATAGGATTGGCAAATCCCTTTTTTTTGCGCCAGACCGTTGCTCTGGGAAGCCACTTCTCCAATGCTTTCTTGTGAAGGTACTTACCTGTCAGGTGTTTGAGTTTCATGGATGTCGGGAGGTTCTCGATGAACTGAACTAGCCGATAATCCAGAAAAGGCACGCGCGCTTCCAGCGAGTTCGCCATGGACATCTTGTCTCCAACCATGAGTAGATCGTCTGGGAGACTCGCCCTCGCGTCGACGTACAGTATTCGCGTCAATGGGTCGAGGTCTTCGACGTCCGTCTGGAGACGGCGGAGCGCCTCTCTGGGTGATACATGTCTGCGGGAAGCCGCCCTCTCAGCTGGATGTTGAAAAGCTGATGTTGCATTTCTGCGCTGAAGAAGGAATACACTTTTACGAGGCGCGTCAGCACGTCTCGTTCGCCGAGCGCTACTGCTCCACGCTTGAGTCTCTCGAACCTTCCAGGGAGTCGCGCAACTGCGCCGGCGAAGGAGCGCGTGATCGCCGGGTTAATCCGACTGTAGTAGGTCGAAAGCTTGACCCCAAGGTAGCGATCGTATCCAGCCCAGGGCTCGTCTGCACCCTGACCGGTAAGCGCCACCTTCACATGTTTGCTCGCCAGTTGGCTAACGAAGTAGAATGCGGCGGCAGTCTCATTGCCGACGGGCTCCTCAAGATCCCATAAGTACCCTATCGTAGTATTTAGCATAGTCGGAGGGCCCTACCAACATCGAATGGTGATCGGCGCCGAAAGTGCGCGCTAACGCGCTGGCGTCATCCACTTCATTCGTCGCCTCGCCAGCCTCGAAACCGATGGTGAACGCCTGGACCGGCGCAGTGGTGTGCGCGCTCATAATTGCCAGAAGCGCACCGGAGTCGACGCCGGAACTGAGGAAGAGACCCAATGGCACGTCGCTTCTCAGTTGGAGACGGACAGCGCTTTCGAGCAGAGCTTGGTACTGCTTCAATGAGTTCCGGCTCGGAGTAATGTGCCCTGGCACTGGGAACATGCGACCAGAAGCGGTCGAGCGTTACACCCTGTGCTGAGATAACCATTCGATGCGCCGGTGGCAGCTTGCGTATGCCTTTGAAGAGCGTCCTCGGAGATGGCACATAGCGAAACGTGAACAGCTCGGCGAGGGCCTGCTCGTCCACGTCCTTGGGACAATCTGGATCTTGCAGCAGTGACTTGATCTCAGAGGCGAACAACACCCGCGAGCCAAGAGTCACATAGTACAGCGGCTTCACCCCGAGGTGATCGCGCGCCAAGAAGATCTCGCGCGCGTCCGCGTCCCACAACGCCAACGCGAACATTCCATTGAAGCGCTGAACGCAATCCTTACCCCACTGTTCGTAGGCGTGGACAATGACCTCGGTGTCGGAGCGAGTCTTGAATCGATGTCCGAACGCACTCAGCTCTTGTCGGAGTTCGGAGAAGTTGTAAATCTCCCCGTTGAAGACGACGTGGAGTCGGCCGCTTTCGTTGTCGATTGGTTGCGCGCCCCCGTCGAGATCGATAATGGCAAGCCGACGATGGCCGAGTCCCGCTTCGCCGTCGAGGATTGTCCCGTCACCGTCGGGGCCACGGTGCCGCATTGAGGCAGTCATCCTTTCGAGCAAAGGCCGGGAGGCGGGTTCCCCAGAACGATCGAAGATGCCGCAGATGCCACACATATTGTGCCTACGATTCTGTCGGTTCCAGCCGGACGGCCTTGCCTTTCGTCCAAAGGCGCCGTCGAAGCAGTCGTCGGTAGCAGCGTGCTTCGGCCGCTGTCACCAGCCGCGGTCTCCTGCGTACAAGGGCGTCGAGATAGCCGTAGGCAAGCCCCATAGCATTAAGAATAATGGGCGCGTGCAGCAAGCGTCGCAGGCACTTACCGGGCAGGAACAGGGGATCGCCGCCGGTCAGATAGTAAATCTGCCCGTGCATCACGCTCGTGGCGAGCTGCCCCATTCCAGAGCCTTCCTGTCTGTGATGCTTCACCAGTAGGTCTGAGAAATGGCCCGTGGTCCAGCCGAGACTCCATGCGCGAATCTCATCGACGGTGTCCCAACCGGGTCTGGTGAGAAAACCGCCGATGTCTTCAAAACAGCGTCGGCGTACCACTTTGCACGCGCCAAAGGCATGATAGTGAGGCATCGGGACGGGCGACCATAGACCGGTACGCTTGCTTTCAAGGTAGACGCCCGACGCAATGCCAATGCGCGGTTCGGACGCCAGCCGGCCGAGCAGTCGCTCGAAGTAGCAGGGTTCAAAGCTCAGATCTCCGTCAAGCTTCACAATAAAATCGTAATCCCTGGCGACTATCGCTCGGTACCCTCGCGTGAAAGCCTGTGCTTCTGCGGTCCCTGTGTCCCTTCTCCCGCCTAGAGGACTAGTTAGCAGTCGGATGAACGAGTGACGTTGAGCATAGCTGCGAATGATCTCGACGGTATTGTCGCTTGATCCATCGTCCACGATCACCCAGGCGACGGGTGGGATCGTCTGGCGAACCACCGAGGTTAGGGTGAGATCGATGTACTGGGCCTCATCCTTCACTGGGGAGACAATGACGTAGCGCGGGACAGTGCTCATTGTCTCTCCGCAGTGCGGTGTCCGTGTCGTCGGCTACCTGCACGCCGTACGACCCCTTGCAGTCCGCCTACCCAGTCGTACGCGCCGAAAATCTTGCTTGCGAAGAGCGATAGATCGTCAGCTTGATTAATGGGTAGGCGCTTAAGGTGCAAAGGGTCGCAGCCGGTCGTCGAGCGCCCGATGGCCGTTGTGACGGAGTAGGCATAACCCACCTCGGAAAGCTCCATTTTGAGCTGATTTAAAAAAGGTAAGTCCTCCTGTGGGAACGCGTACGGGTAGGCGAACGTGTCAACGGTCGTCTGGAGTTCCTCTTCGATGCGAGCTTTCCCGTCGCGGAGCTCGCGTCGGATGTCGGTCCATGGCAGAGTGTGCAGACGAGGATGAGTGACCGTGTGGGCGCCGAATCGGGCACCCTCCGTATGCAGTGCCCTGACCTCTGACCAAGTCAAGCAATCTCGCCGGTTGAATGACATCCGCGGATGGCCGATATAGCCCGTTGGCAGAAATACTGTTGCCGTAAACCCGAATTCTGAGAGTGTAGGCCACGCGTCTGTCAGGAAGTCTCGGAAGCCGTCATCGAAGGTGAGGACCACGGCTCGGGTGTGGTCTGCGAGGCCGTCCGAGAGTCTCTCGAGCGCTTCAGGCACCCCGATCGTTTCGTACCCTTGCTGATGCAGCCACTGCATCTGAACGTGAAAGTGCGCTGGCGAAGTTGCTAATCGGTGGTACGGGTGGGTGCCATGTTCAGGATCGTCAGAGACACTGTGGTACATCAGAATCGGGATGCCCTTCGCCGGCCGCATAAGTCCCGACGCAATAAGGGGCTTAGCCACGAATAGGCTGGCTAGACGATCGACACGCATCTCTGTGTTAAGACGTTTCAAACTTCGGCTGGAGAGGTGTTGGAGCACATCCCTACTAGCGACTCGATGACGTCGCGATACTCTACCCAGCGCAACTGCCAGCTATAGCGGCCGGCCAGCTCGCGACCGGCAAGAATGACCTCAGCGTGCATCAGGCGGTGCTGGTACATCCAGAGCAGGGCCTTGCCGAGATCGGCATCCTGACCGGGCTCGAAGAAGCGCACGACCGTGTCGTCAAAGTAGTACGCATCGACTCTGGTGCGACGAGACCAGCACCGGAACGCCGCACGCCATGAACTCCAGAATCTTGGTGCTGAAGGCCTCGTTGCCGAATCCTTCCGCGCGCTTCGGCACGACGCCGAGATCCGCGCGCCACATCAGGCGGCACCTGACTCAACGGCACCCGATCCATGATCTTCACGCGTGTCTCGAGACCGAGCTCGACGATCAACTGCACCGAGCTCCGGCCGCGCGGGTCCCTCGCCGTAGATGTGGAGCTCGGCGCCCGGCATCCGCTCCGATGCGCGCGCGAAGGCGCGGATCGCGATGTCGAGTCCCTGATGCACGTTCAGGGTTCCTGGGTAGAGGATGATGAACTTGCCCGTCGAGTCCGCTTTCATCCCGCGGTCCGTCGGCTTGAAGCGCGCTCAGGTCCGGATAGTTCATGATCGTCGTGCACTTGTCTCGGGCACCGAGCGGCGGATCAGCTTGTCGTGCCAGAGGTGGTTTGCGACGATGACGTGATCGGCGAAGCGGCAGAGAAGCCTCTCGACTCTTCAGCAGCGCACGGAACGTGCGTGACAGCGTCTCGACACACCGAACTTGCCCGGCGTACAGCTCGGGCAGGATGTCGTGGATGTCGAGGATGACTCGCGCGCCCGTCAGCTTCGGCAGCGAACGCCGCAAATACGAGAAAGTCGGGCACGTTGTGCACGTGGACGACGTCGTAGCGTCGGCGCACGTGGCGGACAGCGTAGGACAATGGACGACTTGATGAAAAACCAGAGGATCTTGAGGAGATAGTCATTCGAGCTCGCGCTTCTCGGTGACTGGCGCGTCGCTGAATGCGGTGCACGCGAACCTCGCCGTGCCGATTCGCTGCCTCGACTGACCGCTGCGACGCAGCGCGATGACGTCGACGTCGTCCCCTGCGCTCGCCATCGCCTCGGCGTAGCGGATGACGCGGTTGTCGTTCTCGTAGAACGTGTACGCGAGATGGCAGACGCGCAGACGGGCGCGCCGGTAGCGGCTGGCGCGGCTCAATCGGACTCGTCATTGGTTCTCAGCCACGTGAAGCCTCCGGCCGCGAGGCGGCGCTGTCCCCGCCGGCGGAACCACCGCCGCTGAATCGCCCGGCGCAGCGTGCCGAGAAGCGACCGTGCCTGCGCGCGCGCGCCCACGCGCGAGCCAGCTGCGGAACAGCGAGAAACCCTGCATAACGCTGGGATCGGCGCGCCAACTAGCCGAAGCGCGAGCAGCCGGCCGAACAGCTCACGCCGGCGCGTCGAGGAGGTTCGTCTGGGCGCGCAGGACGTTGTCGCGCCGGCCGCTGCAAGCGTGACGTAGCCCGCCCGGACCGCGGCCGCGCAGGATCTGGCCGGCCGCGCTCCGTCCTGACCAGCAACGATCGAGCGGCCGGGATCGCCGTCTCCGGCCGTGCTGCTCCCAAGCATCGCCGCACGCGATGTCGGCGACGCGGCCGAGACCGTCGGGGCACAGGTTGCAGCGCAGCGGCCGGTACGACGTGAGCCGGCTCCAGGACTCCTGATACGTCATCGTCTTCGGCTCGCTTCGCCGTCTGGTCGTCACGATCCGGAACTCGCCGGGCCAGCCGTCGCCGCGATAGTGCAGCTCCTTGACTTCGCCACGATCGACGCTCCAGCTGACTCATCAGGTCCGAGCGTTCCGCGCGTGCTCGGCGTGCCGGCGCAGAAGAAAGTCAGGACGAGGCCGACCTTCTGCACGATGCCGGATCGCGTGCGCGCAGCGTCGCTGACGGCGGAGGCATCGCACGGTTTGCCGATGAACACGTCGGCCGCTCCGTCGCCGGCACGTCGTCGAGCGCGGCGCACGGCGCCGACGGCGCGTAGCGCGACCCGGTCCGCGCCAGCACCTCCTCGCGTGATGCGGCTCACGTGATTGCGATTCATCCACGGCTTCGCCGGATCCATGCCGGCGTGGATGACGCCGGCAAAGCCGCCCGCTTCGAGGCAGTACAGTGACAGAGCCGACAGCATCCCGCCGGAAGAGCCGCGGAACCGGATCTCCGGATCCGTCGCCCAGCCCTCCCAGATCTCGAGCGTCGGTCCGAACTCCGGTTCGGCGGCCGTTGGGCCTCGCCGAGACCTCCGATCGCAGGTTGCCGTCGATGACAGCGCCTGGACAGATGGCCAGCGCAGATCTTCAGCCCCGGTCGCGGCGCGAATCGTCGAACACCGGCCGGAACCCCTCGGATTCGACGTGGACCATGCGTACGCCGACGTCCTTGCCGACATACGCACAGGCGCCGCAGCCGACACAAAGGCCCCAGTCGACGACGTCTGGCAGAGTTCGCAAGCCTGCTCATGGCGGTGCCAATCCGCTCACCGGGTCGAAGCGGAAGCGTGTGCTTCGATCGCGGCGGCGACTCGCTCCTGCTGCTCGGCCGTAATTCCAGGGAACATCGGCAGCGACAGAATCTCGCGGCGACGCGCTCGGTGACCGGCAAGGTCACCCGCTGCGTAGCCCCAGCGCGCGGTAGCAGTTCTGCAGGTGCACCGGCAGCGGATAGTGCAGGCCGGTGTGGACGCCGTCGCGCCTTCAGGTGCTCGGCCAGCGCGTCGCGGTTCGCGGTGCGGACCACGTACAGGTGATAGACGCTGCGTCGACGCGAGTGGCTCGAATGGCAACGTCAGACGCCGGCGACGTCCGACAGCAGGGCTCGCGTAACGCGCCGCCGCCGCCCGGCGCTGATCGTTCCAGTCGTCGAGACGACGCAGCTTGATCCGCAGGAACGCCGCCTGAATCGCGTCGAGCCGGCCGTTGTAGCCCTCGAGGTCGTGGTAGTACTTCTGCACCTGCCCGTGCTCGCGCAGCATCCGGATCGTCCTGGCCACCTGCTCGTCGTCGGTGGTCACCGCACCGGCTTCGCCGCACGCGCCGAGGTTCTTGCCAGGGTAGAAGCTGAACGCCCCCGCCTTGCCGAACGACCCCGCCCGTTGCCAGCCGTCCCGGCCTGAGCAGTACGCCGCGCCCTGCGCCTGGCAGGCATCTTCGACGACGACAAGGCCGTATCGCTCGGCGAGCTCCAGAATGGAGTCCATGTCCGCGACCTGCCCGTAGATGTGGACCGGCACGATGGCCTTGATCGGCTTGCCGGTCCGCTGCCCGAGCGGCCGTCCGGTCGCGCGGTCCGTGGCGCACGCAGCCGAGGTACTCCGCGAGCGCGCTCCGGGCTCATACAGTAGGTGTCGTTCGTCGATGTCGACGAACTCGGTCGTCGGCGCCGGCCTGGCTGATCGCCTCGACGGTGGCGATGAACGTGTGCGACACGGTGATGACCGCGTCGCCCGGACCGACACCGGCCGCCATCAGCGCGAACCGCACGGCATCGGTCCCGTTGGCCACGCCGACGCAGAACTTCGTGCCGCAGTACTCGGCGAACTCGCGCTCGAACGCCTCGACCTCCGGGCCACCGATGAAACCGGCTGAGCTCAGCGCACGCCGGAAGGCATCGACCAGCTCCTCTTCGAGCTCGCGGTGCGGGGTGACCAGATCAAGAAACGGTACGGGCAGCGCTGTCATAGGCGTCCTCGCGAGCAGCAGTCTCGGGTCAATGACGGGCGAACAGAAGGCGCGCTCCGAATCCAGCGAAGCGCCACAGTGAAACTTGGACGGGGGAGTCGTTCGAGATCAGAGCCGAATGAGCCGCCCGCGATCCTTGACCGAGGCGTCCGCAGCCTCGAGCAGTCGCACGATCCGCAGACCTGCGCAACCGTCGTTCGTCGGCGTCGTGCCGTTGGAGATGCAGTCGACGAGGTAGTCGAGCTCCACTTTCAGGGCCTCGGTCTGCTCGCACTTCGGCGCCCAGACATCGCCGGAGCGATAGCTGACGAGCAGGTCGTAGGCGGCCTCGCTGCCGGTGATCTTGCACGCCCTTGTCGTAGACCTTGATCTTCTCGTCGGCATCGAGGTCGTTCCAGACCAGCATCTTGTCCTGGCCGCCAATCAGCGTCGTGCGCACCTTGACCGGCGACAGCCAGTTCACGTTGACGTGCGCGACGACGTTGCTCGGGAAGTAGATCGTGATGAACGCCATGTCGGCGTGGCCGTTGAGGTGCTGGCCGCCGGTCGCCACGACCGCCTCGGGACGCTCCGCGATCAGGTCGTCCATGATCGACAGGTCGTGCGGGGCGAGGTCCCACACGACGCTGACGTCGTGCTGCAGCAGGCCGAGGTTCACGCGCGTCGAGTCGAAGTAGTAGAGCGGCCCGAGCATCCCAGCCTCGCACGATTTCCCGGATCTTCTTGACCGCGCCACTGAACAGGAACGTGTGGTCGACCATGATCTGCAGGTTCTTGCGGGCGGCCAGCTCGATCAGCTCTTCGGCCTGGGCGCTCGTCGACGTGAACGGCTTCTCGACGAACACGTGCTTGCCGTTCTCGAGCGCCTTCTTCGCCAGGTCGAAGTGCGTCCACACCGGGGTGACGATGGCCACCAGGTCGATGTCCGGCGCCTGCAGCACCTCGTTGAAGTCGGTGGTGAGATGCACGCCCTGGTAGATGCGGCTGGCCCGGCGCAGTGCCGCCGGGTTCCTGTCGCACACCGCCGCGAGCGTCGCATTCTCGAGCCCGTGGAAGTTGCGGACGATGTTCGGGCCCCAGTAGCCGTAGCCGATGACGCCCACGCGGACGGTATTGGCGGACGGGGCTGGGGCGACGTATTCGAATCCGCGCGCCTTGGCCGCGGTCACCGTTTCCGTTTCGACATTGACAAGACTCATGAGCGGTCTCCGTCGGCCAGGCTTCGCAGAAGTCTTGCCGGGTTGCCCGCGACGACGGCGTCGTCCGGGACGTCCTTCGTAACCACGCTGCCGGCGCCGACGATCGCTCGCGCACCGATCACCACATTGGCGAGAATCGTCGACCCCGACCCGATCGAGGCTCCCTCGCGCACGATGGTCGGCGCGACGCTCCAGTCGCGCTCCGTCTGCAGCTCGCCATCCTCGGTGGTGGCGCGGGGATAGAGATCGTTGATGAAGGTCACCGAGTGGCCGACGAACACGCGGTCCTCGATGGTCACGCCCTCGCAGACGAAGGTGTGGCTGGAGATCTTGCAGCGGCGCTCCGATGCTGGCGTTCTTCTGGATCTCGACGAAGGCCCCGATCTTGGTGTCGTCGCCGATCGCACAGCCGTAGAGATTGATGAACTTCCCGAGTCTGACGTTGTTGCCGAGCACCACGTCCGGCGCGATGGAGACGAACTCGCGCACCGGCTCTTCCACCTTGGGCATCGCTCCTCCTCGATGTCGTTGTCTAACCCGCGCCCTTGCCCGAGAGCACCGCCTTGGGTGTCGCGAGCAGAATCCGCAGGTCCGTGGCCAGCGAACAGGTCCTGGCGTAGCGCAGGTCGAGCCGGACCATCTCGTCGAAGGTCGTCCGGCTGCGCCCGAGCACCTGCCACAGGCCGGTGATTCCCGGCTTGGCATCGCACACCCGGCCCCAGTGCCACCGCTGGTACTGCGCAACCTCGTAGGGAAGCGGCGGGCGCGGTCCGACCAGCGACATGTCGCCGACGAGCACGTTCCAGAACTGGGGCAGCTCGTCGAGGCTGGTCTTGCGCAGGATCCGCCCGAGCGGCGTGACGCGCGGATCGTTGGTCAACTTGAACAGCGCTTTGCGGCCCGCCGAATGCAACTCCGCCCCGGACCGGATGAACTTGGTGACGTATTCGTGGTGCAGCGCCGGGTCGGTGTTCACGCGCATGCTGCGGAACTTCAGCATCGTGAACGGCTTGCCCCGCAGCCCCACACGGGTCTGCTTGAAGAGGACCGGACCAGGCGACGTGAGTCGCAAGAGGATCGCGATCAGCGCGAACAGCGGCGACAACAGGGTGAGTAGCGCGAGACTGCCGATAATGTCGAGAGCCCGCTTGAACCTGTACGGCGGGACATCGGGTGACGCCGGTTCAGGGCGCTGCTCGGGCCTGCCGCTCGCACACCAGGACAGTAGCGGCGACGACACTGCCGGCGTGTAGCGGCGGCACTCGATCGCGAACGGCGCGGCGTCGTGGACCCTCAGCTTCTCGATCAAGGTCCGCCGAACCGCGCTGACGAGAGTCTCTCCGCGCTCGTCAGCGACGATGGCGCCGAGGATTCCATCCTGCTCGTACCAGCCGACGATGGCCGCGTCACAGGCCGCGGCGATCGCGTTGACAGCGGCGTTCCAGGGCAGGGCGTGACCTGCGGTCCGCCGCTCGACACCGGTTGCCGATGAGGCAACCAGCACCAGCACGAACGAGTCATCGAATCGGTCGGCGCGCCGTTCTTCTCGGGCAAGCGTGTCCCTGAACAGCACCTCCGGCAGCACGTGCGGGTGCGCATTCGAGGTCCGCGGGCGAATCGGTGGCGCGACTCGGCTTGTCGCGGGCGAGTGCCAGATCCGCGTATTCCGACGGCTTCCCAGAGCTCCACCGGGCCCGGGCGTCCGATGACGATGGCGGCGTTCCGGTACGCCCTGGTGCGCGCCGGCCTGTCGGCCGGAGCTCGTCCGCGTGCTCGACGAGAACACTGTGACCCAGCACCCGTGCGGAAGCTTCTTTCGGTTGGTCATGGCTCTCACAGGTTTCGCCGACGCCGCAACTGGAGCACTCGAACGTGCAGCCGCCGGGGCTCGAGCGGCGGGAGGATGCGCTGTAAGGCCTCGGTCACGCGGTCGCCAATGACGATCGGGGCCTCGGTCGACAGCCGGCTGCCTTGGGTCAGAAAGGCCGCCGCGATACGGTCTTCACGGAACCATCCGACGAAATCGACATCTCGGACGACCGCGGCAAGCGCCGCGAAGATTGCCTTGACGCGCTCGCGCGGCATACGGTCCGATGCGCCCGTCGGCGAGCGGACGCTCACCAGTACCAGCAAACCGGATCGCTGCGACCGCGCCGCCCGCCTGCGCTCGATCGCCAGCAGGTGCCGGAAGGCTTCCTCGTTGTAGGCCTGCCACGGCGGCCCTTCGAGTGCGACTCCGCAGGCACAGCGCATCGACTCGGAAGCCATGTAGTGTCACGGAGGGTTACGCCCTCGAGAAGTGTCGAGGTGAGTGAGAACGGGTGACCGGAGCCACCGGTGTGACGCCAGCGTCAGCGGACGCCGGGCGCGTAGTAGTCCTGGTAGTACGACGCCGCCGGAATGTCCTCGTCGCTGACCGAGTTCAGCACCGTCCCGACGATCGACTCGGCGCCGATTTCGGCGACCGCCCGGGTGACCAGCGGGTGCGGCGTTGACCGCGCGGCAATGACGAACAGAACCGCCTTCGTGAGCCGGGCCAGCAAGCGCGCTTCGGGCATGAAGCCGACCGGCGCGGCGTCGATCAGCACCCAATCGAACGACGCGCTCAGCGTGTCGAGCAGCGTGCTCATCCGCTCGGAGGTCAGCGCCATCGGCGAATCGAGCCGTCCCGCCGGCAACACCGAGAGGTAATCGGACAGCTGGAGTATCGGGAGGTCCACGCAATCCGCCCGCAGGACGTCACTGAGTCCCCTCGTGTTCGGCAGGCGGAGGACGTCGTGCACGGTCGGACGCCGCAGGTCGGCGTCGAGCAGCAGCACCCGCCGCTTGCAGGCTTCGCTGAGCGTCAAGGCCAGGTTGATGATCGTCAGCGTCTTGCCTTCGCCCGGCACGGCGCTGGTCACCATCAGCGTCTTGAGGCCGTGCTCGACCTGCAGGTCGTGCACCGCTCCGGCAAGCCGGCGATACTGCTCCGCCGCCACCGGGGCGATCGCGTCGCCGATGACGAGCTTCCGCAACCAGGCCGGATCGATCGCGCGGAGATGATTCCAGTGCGATGCGGCTGACCCCGACGGCCGTTCCAGCGTGTAGGGAGCAGCGGCCACCGGCACGGGCGCCGCAGGCGGCGATCGCGGGCGCCAGTCAGGCGCCGTGTCGGCATCGACACCTCCGCCGGCGGCGGGGCGTGCGGCGGCGCTACCGGCATCGAGACCGTGACCGACGGAGGCGCCGCGATATCCGGCGTCGTCGTCTGGATCCGGGCACGCAGAGCGTCGACCGGATCGGTCACGATATCGGCAGCGCCGATCTCTTGCGGGAAATCTTCGAGGCTGATCGATGGCGCGTGGTTCGCCGGTCCCGAGTCGGCGCGGTCGTCGAGACGACGCGCGGCAGCCCCGGAGGCGCGAGCCCAGGCCTCTTCGATACGGCTCATTGGTGCCCCAAACAGTCAGGACGCCGAGTCATGGCTACCATCGCTTCCCGCCGAACAGCGTGAACATGCGCGAGCCGGCAGGCCGCGCCTCCTCAGCCTCGCTGGCGTCTGCCGGCTGTCGACGCTCGACCGCCGGTGGTGGAACGGCGGACATGACCGGGGCAGCGGAAGGCGCGGAAGCCGCTGGTGCCGGACGCGACGCATCGAGCGGCCGCAGCGCGTGGTGACTCAGCTTGAAATCGCGGCAGACCTCCAGGACGATCTCCTGATTGACCGGCTGGCGTCCGAGGGCCAGGCCATGCAGCAGCGCGTTGTCGCACAGCACGCTGATCGTCCTCGGAATCCCTCCCGAGTGTTCGTAGATCGCCGTGACCGCTTCCCGCGTGAACAGGCGGACCGCCGAGCCACCGGCCTTGGCAATGCGCGTCGCGACGTACAGCGACGTCTCGCGGAGATTGAGCGGCAGGAGCTCGCACCGCAGCGCGACCCGCTGTTTCAGCTGGCGCAGCTCCGGCTGCTCGAGCCGCACGCCGAATTCCGGCTGGCCGACCAGGAGCATCGGCAGGAGCTTTTCCGCCGGCGTCTCGATGTTCGCCAGCAGCCGGACCTCTTCGAGCAACTCGACGCTCATGCTCTGCGCCTCGTCGACGACGAGCGCCGTGATCACGCCGCGGCCGCGAGTCTCACGCAGCGCGATCTCCAGTTCCTCGAGCAGGACCGTCTTCGATCGGGACGCGCTCGAGCTCAGATTCAGGTTGCGGGCCAGCAGCTCCAGGAACTCGTGCCGGGTCAGGGCGGGATTGTTCACCCAGACCGCGCGCACGTGCCGGCAGCGTTCCGACGACGAGCGCCGCCTGAATCAACGTGGTCTTGCCGGTGCCCGCCTCGCCGATCAGCACAGTCGCCGCCTTGGCCGACGACAAGCCGTACTGCAGATTGCTCAGCGCCTCCTGATGCTGGTTCGTCAGGCACAGGTATTTCGGGTTCGAGGTCAGCTCGAACGGGCGCTCGCGAAGGCCGTAGAACTCGAGATACATGGGCCTATGCCGAGAGAACCAGGACGGCGAGGCGGCAAGCCGGCGGCAGCGATCATCACCATGGCGATCGTCGCGGCGCCTCGATGACGCTTGGCGGCACGGCTGCCAGCGTGCTCCTTCATCACCGGGACCAGGGCCAGGACTGGCAGCGACAGCACCCGCAGCACGTCGTCTTCATTGCGGAAGCTCGGGTCGCGATACTCCAACAGTCCGATTAGCAGCACTCCGAGCCCCAGGCCGCCGATCGGGCCCCCGGCAAGCGCGAGCAGGCGCTGTTTCTCGTTCGCCGGACGTTCGGGACGCGAGGCCGGGTCGAGGATCTTGAACTGCTCGCCAATCTGGCGCTTCTCGAGGTTCGCGGCAAGCGTCGCATCGGAGCGCTTCTGGAGCAGGCTCGTGTAGTTCTCCTGGAGCGTCGCGTAATCGCGGGTGAGCTCGACCAGCTCGGATTCCCGGGTCGGCACACTCGCGATCTTGCCCGAGACGTCGGCCATCACCTGCTTCAGGCGATTCTCTTCCGCCTGCGCGTTCGCGAGCTGGCGGTCGATGACCGCGATCTCGGCCTGGAAATCTCCCACTTTCTTCTGGCGGGCGAGCTCCGCGGTGCTCCGGGCAGCGCCCGCCCGTGGTGCCGGCTGACTGGCCTCTTCCTCGACAGCCGCCTGGAGGTCGCGAATGGCCTGCTCCTGGGCGAGGACGTCCGGGTGGTCCGCCGTGTAACGTTGCTTCAACGCGTCGAGGCGAGCCCGGGCACTCTCCATCTGTTGCGCCTTCGACACCGGGGCGGCGCCATCCGCGGCGACTGCGCCAGGCAGCACGATCTCGGCGGGAAGGGTCTGGGCATCGGCGAGCTGGCGCTCGATGAGCAACCGGCGTTCGCGCGCGCGGTTCATGGTCTCGTTGAGCGACTGCAGCTGCATCTGGGCATTCTGAATCGACTGAAGATTGCTCTCCAGCTGCGACGGCAGCTGCCCGGCGTAACGGCGGCGATATTCCTCGAGCTTCTTCTCCTGGGCGACCAGCTGCGCTTTCGACGCCTCCAGCTGCGAGTTGAGGAAGTTGCTGGTGTCATCCGCGAGATTTTCGCGATCGCGCACGTTCTCTTCGATGAAGAGATCCGCCAGACGCGCGGTGACCTGCTGGGCGACCGCCGGTGCCGGGCTGGTATACGCCACCCGGAACGAGGTTTCGTTCGGCTGCAGCTTGACGTCGATGTCGTTGGTCATGCGCAGCAGCACGTCTTCCAGAGCGCCCGCGCGACGCTCCTTGGGATACAAGTCGAAATCCTGGATGATGCGCTCCAGTCGCGAGCGGCTGAGGATCTGCTCGCTGACCGAGCGCAGGCGGTCCTCGACGTTCGCGCTGACCGTCGATTGGACGTAGGCATCAGGGATCCGCTGCGGGATCACCATGATCAACGTCTCGGAGCGATACTTCACCGGCAGCCACCGGTAGGCCAGCGTTCCGCCGACAATGCCGACGACGAGCGGCAGGGCCAGCATCCACCAGCGCTGCCGGACGATCCGGAGAATCTGCTCAGCGGTATACGTCCGTCCAGGGAGCACGACTACCTCCGTAGTGGGGACGCCCACACAGTGACGCCGACCCGAATGCCGTTGCGTTCGAGGCTCGGGGGAAGGCCACCCGGCAACGCCGTCTTCTGCTGGAAATCGTAGAAGTAATAGACGTACTGCACGTAGAGGGCGAGGGACCGCGACAGCCCATACCGGGCCAGCGTCTCAGCGCTATACGTGTCGAACTTGAGAGCGCCTGCTGTCGACGCCGAGGCGCCATTCGAGTAGCGCAGCGCGCCCTGCACGTCGAGGCGGGAGCTCAGGACACCACCGAGCTCGGCGCTCACCCCGTCGACGAACACCGGCTCGGCGAGCTGGGCGATGTACTCGAGACTGCGTCGCGCCGCGATCCGCGTGTTCCAGCTGCGGCTGAATTCCCAGGTTACGGAGCCGTCACTCGTGTATCGCAGCACGCGCTCGTCGGTCGTCGTGATCGAGCTCGTGGTTGTGCCCGAGATCGTCGTGACCGGGATGGTGGTCGTCGCTGGACCAAATTCGAACGCGAAGACCATCCGGCGGCTGGCTGACACCGGCCGTGAGTACTCGACTCCGAGGTCGAGGCCGTGTTCGGTCGATGACGCGTCAGCCCCGGAGGCCAGCGCCCCGGCGTAGGCGAAGCTGCCAGTCCGGTAGTGGTAACCGGCGCGGATCTCCACGTGGCGCGTCACGTTGGTGCCGAAGTCGCCGCGGGCCGTGCCGACTTTGAGGTCACGCCGTCCCTGCGTCTCGCGCAGGAAGTCGGTCACGTGGTACTCGCCAGACGCTGAAACCCGGCTCCGGCGGGACAACCCGTGCGTCAGCGAAACCGTGGTGCCGTAGTTGTACGAAGCCGTGTCGTCGAGCGCGTAGTCCGTTGCCGGAGCCGGCGTCGTGGGCTGTCCTGGCGTATCGGACTGGGTGCTGGGAAACAGGCCATACAGGTACGACGGGGCGTATGCGAGGCTCTGATTCGCGGAGAGCGTCGTGCGGGCGCCCAGCCGCGCAGAGACACCCAGGCCGGCGGAACCGCTGATGGTCCCGTCGTTGATCTCGCTGTAGTGACGCAGCACGGAGGCGCCTGTCGCTCCCACCTGAACCCGCGAACCGTCCCACTTGTACTCCGCGCCGGCGTTGAACAGGGTTGAACGTCCACCGAGCACGTCGGAACCGATGATCCCCTGGAATTCGGCCGGCGTATCGCTGTCATGCGCGTAGACCAGCGAGGCGGACACATCGACTGTTTCCCGGGCCTTCCGTCCCGTCTCACCGCCGAACACGCTGCCGGGCGTCCGGGGCGGGGCGACAGGCTGTGCGAGTGCCGGCGCCACGTCGGCCAGCAACGCCATCACCAGCGCGGGGCCCAAATGGCGCAGCATTGTCACGTGTTGAAGACCCTGGAGATGGAGTGCTATGGAACGATGATGGTGTCACCCGGCTTGAGCCGGATGTTCTGGGCGATGTTCTTGCCCTTCACGACTTCTTTGTAGTTGAAGGGAAAGCGGCGCTCCTCGCCACCCTCGACGCGGACCACCGTGATCTTCGTCGCCTTGGCGTATTCGAGGACGTCACCGGCGAGCGCAAGGGCCTGGAGCACGGTCAGGTCGCCGGCCAGCGGGAACGTGCCTGGCTTGGCCACCTGGCCGACGACGAACACCTTGCGGCTGTTGATCTCCTTGACCATCACCGTGGCATTCGGCTGCGACACGTATTTGGCCGCCGCCTTGACCAGGACCTCGGTCAGTTGATCCGGGCTCAAGCCGGCCGCCTGAAGATCCTTCAACAGAGGGAGTGAGATCTTGCCATCCGGCCTGACGACCACGTCCGCGGAGAGGTCCTTCTCGCGCCAGAACACGATCGACAGCACGTCCTCCGGGCCGATCACGTAGTCGGCCGGAACGACTGCTGCCGCCGCCGAGCGCCCGTCCGGCCGGTCCTGCAGCGTCTCGGCGCGGAGTTGGCGTCCGGCGACCGGCACACCGAGCGCCGCGGCGATGACGAGGAGGCTGATACTGCCCCTTAGTAGAAGTCGCATATCGTGTCTTACGTGCACTTAGCGTGTCGTGTCAGCCCGGACTTAGATCGGTTCGACGTCCGCTGCCGATACCTGGACCCGCGCGCCGCTGTTCAGGATTTCAACCGCGAGCACCAGCACATTGTCCGCACCGCGCCGAACGAGCTTCCCGATGACACCGGTCAGCGGCCCGCGCAGGACCCGAACCGGCGCGCCGGGCTCGAGGCTCGAACACGGGTCCATGTCGATCCCGCTCGCAACCGTCCGCTGCAGCGCCTCGATCTCGAACGTCGGAATCGGAATGGGCGTGCCACCGTTCGACAGGATGGAGACGACGCCGGTCGAACGCACGACCGTGCTCAAAGCCTGGGGTGTAAACCGCGCGAAGCAATATCCAGGGAACAGCGGAACGGCCAGGCGTTTCGTGCGATCGCTCCACTTACTCACGCGAATGAAGGTCGGGAGGAACGTTTCGATTCCTTTTGCGGTCAGCTCGCTGCAGACCAGCGGCTCATGCCGTGAACGGGTCCAGAGCGCGTGCCACGCACTTCCGATCGCCACTTCGCTGCGGCCACTTTCAACAACAGCCGGCATCGTGGACTCCTGGGCGACAAACAAATGAACTGAGGAATCCGAGACTATGAGGTCGTCGAACGCGCCGGGGGCGATTGCCGTTTGAGCGTAGCTTCGCCCCTTAACTCACAGTTGCCAGACTTACTCGGGAGAAGTTCGCGATGCCGTGGGCCGTGTCCTTGAAACTGAACGCGGCCTGAGTTCGCGACGTCCGACAAGTTTACAAGAAGTGGTCCAACTCGCGAGATATAGGAAAAAAGGCGCAGACCGTGCGTGTTGCGGCTGCATTCGGCAGTTTGAGTCCGTTCGAAGGCTCCTAACGGGAGGACTTTTATCTTAGCGGAGCACGATTACGGATCTGATTTTTTCGTCGGCGTCCAACGATTGCCTGACGCGATTCGCGAAATGTCAGACGACAGTGCGCAATACTTAGGCGGTAATCTCGCGCCGGGGCAGAAGTCGTCTGTCCGGCTCAACATAATCGATAGGACTCAGCCGTATCCGCTCACGTAGCGGATTACGACAGTCGCAGGGAAGGGTCCCTCCGTCCGACGCTCATTGCACGACGACCTGAAGCTTTTTGCGCCCCTAGCTGGGCCGTTTGTGGCCGGTCGGGGAATGCAGCAGGCTGCGCTCGTCTCGCGCTGACACATACCAGAACGGCCAATGGCAGAGGCAGCGGGCGATGGCAGATGGCAGATGGCAAATGGCAAATGGCAAATGGAGGATGGCAGATGGCAGATGGCAGATGGCAGATGGAGGATGGCAGATGGAGGATGGCAGATGGAGAGGACAAACGCGCGGGCAGTGATCAGCTGGTGGCCGGCGCCACCGCGATCCGCCCGCGCCAGACGTTGACCCAGCGCGACACCGCGTAGCCCATGATTACGACCACGCACACCAGCATGATCACGGTCAGCAGCCGTGTTGACGTAGCCCTGCACGTGCGTCGCGGGGTTCGGCCCGATGGCCAGCGGCCAGAAGATGTCCCGCACGCTCAGCACCCCCGCGGTCATCGTCGTCACCGAGACGAACGACAGCGGCAGCAGCGTGACCCACGCGTAGCGCGCCTTGCCCTGGTTGATGATGATCGTCGTGCCCACCGCCAGCGCCACCGAGGCCAGCAGCTGGTTGGCGACGCCGAACATCGGCCAGATCGTGCTGATGCTGCCGGTCCAGATGAAGTAGCCCCAGCTGGTCACGACCATCAGCGTCGAGATCACCGAGCCGGGGACCCACTCGTGCCGGGCCATCGGCGCGTAGAACCGGCCGAGGAATTCCTGGACCAGGAAGCGCGCCACCCGCGTGCCGGTGTCGATGGTGGTGAGGATGAACAGCGCCTCGAACATGATCGCGAAGTGATACCAGTAGTCCATCAGCCCGCGCATGCCGGGCAGGCCGCTGAAGATCTGGGCGATGCCGATCGCGAGTGACACCGCGCCGCCCGGACGCCCGGCCACGGTCTCGCCGACCGCCGCCTGCAGATCCGGCAGGTTGACGACCGGCATGCCGAGGGTGGCAAACGCCGCCGGCGGGGTGTTGATGGCGAAGTAGTCGCCCGGGAACATCGCGGTCGCGGCAATGAGCGCGACGATGCCGACGAGCCCTTCGACCAGCATGGCGCCATAGCCAATCGGCCGGATGTCGGACTCGCGGTCGATCATCTTCGGCGTCGTGCCGGACGCGATCAGCGCGTGGAAGCCCGGAGATGGCGCCGCACGCGATGGTGATGAACGCGAACGGGAACACCGGGCCGGGGATGATCGGACCGCCACCCCCGACGAACTGGCTGAAGGCCGGCATCTTCAGCTCGGGGTTGACGATCACCACGGCGACGACCAGGACCGCGATGGTCCCGATCTTCATGAACGAGCTGAGGTAGTCGCGCGGGCAGAGCAGCATCCACACCGGCAGCACCGAGGCCACGAAGCCGTAGGCGGCCATCGCCAGTATCAACTGCTCGCGGCTCAGGTGAAACCAGACACCAAAAGACGAGGCGGCGAGCGGCTTGCCGACGATGACGGCGAGGAAGAGGCCGGCGACGCCGATCGCGGTCGCCTCGACCATGTGCCCCTTGCGGAAGCGGTACATGTAGAGGCCCATGAACAGCGCGAGCGGAATCGAGGCGCCGATCGTGAACGTGCCCCAGGCGCTGTCCTGCA
Organism: uncultured Acidobacteriota bacterium; assembly: GCA_963816725.1. Taxonomy (GTDB): domain Bacteria; phylum Acidobacteriota; class Vicinamibacteria; order Vicinamibacterales; family 2-12-FULL-66-21; genus CAVSUB01. The sequence continues at coordinate 351,567 of CAWFMC010000013.1, forward strand.
GCGCGTTCACCACCGCGAGCCCGAGCCCGGCGAGGGCGATGACGATCACGAACAGGATGGCAATCGCCGCGGTCGTGCCGGCGACCGGGCCAATCTCGGCGCGCGCTATCTCGGCCAGCGAGCCGCCGCCACGCCGGGTCGAGGCCCACAGGATGATGAAGTCGTGCACCGCGCCGGCGAGACAGACACCGGCGACCAACCAGATCAGTCCTGGCGCGTAGCCGAACTGTGCCGCGAGGACCGGCCCGATCAGCGGTCCGGCGCCGGTGATCGCCGCGAAGTGATGCCCGAACAGCACCAGCCGGTGAGTCGGATGGTAGTTGTGGCCGTCGTTCCGCAGGTGCGCCGGGGTGACCCGCGCATCGTCGAGCGACATGATCCGCGCCGCGATGAACGCGCTGTAGTAGCGGTACGCGATGGCCAGGATACAGAGGAGCGGAAGGATGACGTAGAGCGCGCGCATGGGGCTCGGGGGCGGAGTGTATCAAGAACGTGGACCCGGCGGCTCGGCGGCTCGGCGGACCGGCGAATCCGGACTTCGGGACACGGACGCTGGAGTCGGTTCAGGGTTCATGGGTTCAAGGTTCAAGGTTGGGTTCAAGGTTCCAGGGTTCGGTTCAGGGTTCTTGCGTTGGGATGGTTAGCATCCCAGAGCGGCGGACGGCGGTCGGGGATCGGCGGTCGGCGATCGTGCAAGTAGCGGTCCAGGTTGTCGGCACTCGCAGCCGCTGCACGAGCCTCGAAGCCGAGCGTAGGCCTGAAGCCTGAAGCCTGAAGCCGTGAGGCCTGAAGCCGTGAAGCCCTGAGCCTTGAGCCTTTGAACGCGCCTCAGCGCGACGCGCGCCGCGCGAGATGTACGGCAGTGACGATCCCGAGCGCGCACGCGGCGGCGACCCCGGCGGCGTGGGCGCTGAAGACATGGCGCGGATCGGAGTAGTGACAGAACAGGCGCCAGCCGGCATCGGCGAGCAGGCCTGAGCCGAGACCGTAGAGCGCGCCGGCGACAGCGGGGCGGAGCGGGAAGGCGCGCGCGACGAGCCAGCCGGAAATCGCCAGCGGCGGCAGCGCGGTGAGGAGCGTCGCGCCGAAGCAGATCCGCCAGACCAGCAGCACTGCCCGCGGGATTGATGCGGGTCGGGCTGAGCGTCCAGGTCACCCACGTGATCGAGACGACCGCCAGGAGCGCGGTTGCGCCGGCCAGGCCGACGATCCGGCGGGTGAGCGTGGTGCCGGGCACCGCCTCGCGGAGCGCCGCGGCGATCAACAGTAGCCCGAGCGCCATCTCCAACACGGATGCGCCCCACGTCAGCGCCAGTCCCAGCGCCGGAGCGTCACGCCGCAAGCCGAACACGGCCTCTGACGCGATCAGCAGCGCAATCGCCCACGGGCTGAGCCACAGAGCTCGGATGGCGGGACGGCGGAGCGGCCTGACCGGCCGCAGGTCCCGGCGGACCGCCTCACGCAGAGACGAGGGCAGCGTCTGACCCGCGGCGTCAGGCATCGCCGCCTCCGGCCGGGCGCAACAGACCGCGCAGGTCGCTCATGCCCCGGCTCGATCGCAGCTTGGCGGCGTCGGCGCGAATCCCCAGCATCTGACCGATCTCGGCAAAGCTGAAGCCCCAGACGTGATGGAGGAGCAGCGCTTCGCGGCGCTCGGCGATCACCGCGCCCAGCGCGCGGCGCAGCGCATCACGATCCGCCAGCGCTTCCATCTCCGCCGGCACCGGGACGTCCGGCAACTCGTCGGACGCCAGCGGCCGCCGCGAACGACTCCTCAGGTCCATCATCCAGACGTGTCGCGCAATCGCGAACACCCACGGGCGGACCGGGAGGTCGGGGCGATACGTGTGCCGGGAACGATGCATCTGGAGAAAGGTGTCCTGCACGAGGTCGTCGGCGTGCGTGCGATTCCGCGTCAGGGTCGTCAAGTAGGCGCGGAGCGACGGCGCCAGCGCCGCATAGATCCGCTCGAAGCTCTCGAGGCTGCCGCCTTGATACGACGCCATCAGCCGGCGGAGCTCGTCGAGGTCGACCCGTCTCTCGTCCACTATGCCGGAACTCTCGTCGTGGTGTCAGGGGGCAATCGCGCCGCTGCCATCATGGCCGAAATCCACCCGGCGCTGGGCGTTCGGCGCTCGGCGCTCGGGGGAGACAGGTTCAAGGTTCAGCGTTCAGGGTTCAGCGTTCAGGTTCGAGCGTTCAAGGTTCTTACGTTGGGATTGTCAGCATCCTCGAACGCCGAACGCCGAACGCCGAACGCCGACCGCCGACCGCCGACCGCCGACCGCCGACCGCCGAGTCCCCAGCCCCCAGCCCCCAGCCCCAGCCGCCGAGCGCCTTGGACCAGCTCGGCGCTAGGAGAAGTTGGCACCGCGGTTGCTCAAAGGAGAGACGTCGGCACGCGTAAGCGGGCCGGCCCGCCGCTCCGGCGTTCCGCTGGGGCAACCCATCCCGTCCTAGATGCCTACCAAAAGGCTGCAGGGAGCCGCAATTCGCTCCCTGCCTTGTCATGTACGGGGACTTCGCAGTCGGGACCCGGGATCCGGGACCCGGGACTCGGGCGAGGCGAGAGCCTGACGTGTGACGCTGGCTACTCAGTTGGTGCCGCGGGGGAGTATCGTCAGGTTCACACTCCCGAGAGGTAGCGACGCAGCGCCGCGAACGCCTGACCACGATGGCTGACCGTCGCCTTCTCGTCGCGCGGCACTTCACCGAGCGTGCGGTTGAACGGCGGGTAGAAGAAGATCGGGTCGTAGCCGAAGCCCTGATCGCCGCGAGGCTCAGGGGCGATCGTGCCCATCGACGACCCCTTCGGATTCGAACAGGATGCGGCCGCGATCGGCGAGCGCGACGCGGCAGACGAAACGGGCGGCGCTGGTCTCGAGGCCGCGCTCCTGCAGCCGCTCGCGAATCTTCGCGAACTTCACCGCGTAGTCTTCCCCTTCCCAGCGCGCCGAGTGCACGCCGGGCAGGTTGTCGAGCGCGGCGATCTCGAGCCCCGAGTCGTCTGCGACGCAGGGCCGGCCCAGCGCGTCGGCGTAGTAGAGCGCCTTGAGCCGCGCGTTCTCGGCGAACGTCGCGCCGGTCTCCTCGGGCTCCTCGACAGCGGGGAAGTCGGCCAGCGTCCGAATCTCAATCGGCACCCCGGCGAGGATGGCCACGATCTCCCGGATCTTGCCGGGATTGGTCGTCGCGACGACGAGGACCGGTCCGAGCGGGTGTGTCCCAGGCGTCATCCGCGCGGCGGGATCAGATCACCCAGGATCTCTTGCTGGAGCGACACCAGCTGACGAATGCCGGCATCGGCGAGCTCGAGCAGCGAGTCGAGCGCCCCGCGCTCGAACGGCGGCCCCTCCGCCGTGCCCTGCACCTCGATGAACCGGCCGTCGCCGGTCTTGACCACGTTCATGTCGACGTCGGCCTTCGAGTCCTCGTCGTAGGCGAGGTCGAGCATCGGCGTGCCGGCGACCACCCCGACGCTGGTCGCGGCGACGTAGTCCTGGAGCGGCAGCGTTTTCAGCGCGCCGCCCTCCTTCATCTTCTTGATCGCGAGCGCGAGCGCCACGAAGCCGCCGGTGATCGACGCGGTCCGCGTCCCGCCGTCAGCCTGGATCACGTCGCAGTCGATCCAGATGGTGCGTTCGCCGAGCTCGTTCATCCGCGTGACGGAGCGCAGCGAGCGCCCGATCAGGCGCTGGATCTCCTGCGTCCGTCCGCCGACCTTGCCGGCGGTCGCCTCGCGCTGGGTGCGGGTCGAGGTCGCGCGCGGCAGCATCCCGTATTCGGCGGTGACCCACCCCTTGCCGGTGTTCCGCAGGAACGGCGGCACGCGGTCCTCCACGCTGGCGGAACAGATCACGCGCGTCCGTCCCACTTCGATCAGGACGGAGCCTTCGGCATGGGCCAGGAAGCCCGGCGTCAGGCGCGTGAGTCGCAGGTCCGTTGCCGCACGGCCATCGCTTCGGGTCATCGTCTCCTCACTCTTTCTCGGAATGCACCCAGCCCAGTTGCTTCTGGAACGGATGCCGCAAATCGACGTGGCCCGCGAGGGTGTCCACTTCTTTCCCGTCGATCAGAATCTGGACCCGCTGGATGGCGGGCAGGTTGACGGTCAGCACGTTCACGATGGTGTAGACCGTCAGCAACTCGTCGAGCGCGCCGCCGGTGTGCTTCGCCCGGACCTCGCCCGTCAGATCGACGAAGGCGTCTCCCTTGTCGGTGACGTAAAGGCTGCGCAGCATCGTCCCACCGGGCACCGCCGAGACCAGCGGCTCCGCCGGAGCCGCGAGCTGCGCCTCGACGATGCGGCGGGCCTGTTCGGGGGCGGGCTCGCCGAAGGGCACTTCGCGCTGCACCCCGACCAGCTGCGCGCCATCGTCGGTCACATAGTAGAGCGTGGCGGTGATCTTTCGTTCGGCTTCCGCCGGGGCCGCGGCGGCCGGTACCGGCGGCGGCGCTTTCGGACCGTACCAGCGAGGCAGGCCGACGAACAGCACCCAGCCGGCGGCGATCGCCAGCGCGCCGAGCGCGAGCCCGATTCCGAGACGACGGTTCATCAGCGGGTCCCGCGTCCGGGAGCCGCGGGCGGGACGACCGGCTGCACGGGCGATCCCGGCGGCGCGTCACGGAACCGCACCACGCCGTTGACGAGCGCCTGGACCATGGCGTTCTGGAAGGTGTCGGTCGCGACCTCCTTCTCCTGCTGCGGATTCGTGAGGAACGCCATCTCGACCAGCACCGCGGGCATGTTCACGCCGACCAGCACCCGCAACGGGGCCGGCTGCAACGTCCTCGGGCCCATCGGCATTTGATCACGGAGGGCGCCTTCGACGGCGCGGGCCAGCGCCGTGGAGGCTTCGACGTGGCGGGCCTGCGCCAGCTCCCACGGCGTGACCTCGATGTCGCGCGCCCCGCCACCGAACACCGGCAGCAGGTCGGCGTCTCCGTGGGCGACGCGCTGGCCTTCCTCGCCGTACGCCTCGAGGCCCAGGTAGAAGACTTCCGCGCCGGCCGTGGTCGGGCGGACCGAGGCGTTGGCGTGCAGGCTGATGAAGAGATCCGCCTTGTTGTTGTTGGCGACGGCGGCGCGTTCGTCGAGCGGGACGTTGCGATCGGCATCACGCGTGAGGATCACGCGGACACCGAGCCGGGACTCGAGCGCGCTCTTCAACCGCCGGGCCACGTTCAAGGCCACCGTCTTCTCGCCTGTCCCCGCCGGCCCCCGGGCGCCCTCATCGTCGCCGCCGTGGCCGGCGTCGATGACGATCGTCCGCAGCGATCCGGACGGCGCCAGGTCGAGCAGCGGCGGCAGCTCCGGCGCGGCTGGTGGCGCCGGAGCCGGAGTGGCGGTGCCCGGCGCGGCGTCCGTGGTCTGAGCCGCGACGTCGATGACGAGACGGCCGCCGCCGCGGTCGCCCGGCGAATCGGCCGTCCGGAACGACGCGAACCGCGGCCCGAGATCGACGATCAGCGTGTTCGCCGTGTCCCCGGCGCGGACGTCCGCGACGAGGTCGGGCACCGTGGACGGGGGCAGGGACGCGTCGAGCGCGTCCGCCTCGAACCGGACCACGAGGCGCTGCCCCTCTTGACTCACCGCGTGAGGCGTCGCGGGTGAGATGTCGAGCGTCAGGCGGGCGAGCGCGCCGAGTGACTCGAGACGGGCGGCGATCTGCGGCACGCGCACGTCGGCCGGCACGATCAGCCGCGACGGACGACGGACCTCGATGCGGGTCCCGAGCGCCAGCGCCAGAGCCCGCGAGATGAAGTCGGCGGGCACGAGCCAGGCGCGCCCCTCGTGGACCGGGGCGCCGCTGAGCGAGACGAGGCGGCCGCCGACCGAGGCCAGCGGCTGTCCGGCGCTGAGCACGATCGTCTGGCCGCGCGCCGCAACCGTCACGCCGCCGGCGGCGGCGTCCTCCCGCACGGTGAGCTCGAACACCCGCGCGAGATCGTCGAGCGCGAACATGTCCTGATTGCCGATCAGCACGGGCCGGCAGCGGCCGCCGGCCGTCGCGGCTGATCAACTGATAGACGATGCGCCCCGGCTGCGTCTGGGCGGTGACGGGCGACCCGGCGAGCAGCAGGGCCGTGGCGAGCACGCTCACGAGGGCAAGAAACCGGGCACTCAAAGTGCGGTCATGATAGCAGCGGCCCCACCCTCGGCGCTCCAGCGGCTGTAACCTCGTCGCCGGGTTTTGTTGCGCATTGCAAACTTAATTCTTGCAATGCAATCAGATCGCTGAATTGGTTTGACCTACCCATAGAGCGGGCGTAGAAAAAGCTGATGTGAAATCGGTTGCAACAGTCGGGCTTTGCGGGCCCGTCTGAGGATGCACGGCCGCCGCCGAACCGGTTCGGCAGCGGCAATGGAGACGTGCATCGAGCCGACGGCATGCATCAGTTGAAGGGGAGGGAGCGGACATGATTTGTAAGAGCGGGCTGAGGAGCCTGATGGCCGCCGCGCTGGTCTGGACGGGGCTGGCGGTCAGCGCCTCCGCCCAGATCACCACCGGCACGCTGTCCGGCACCGTCAAGGACGCCCAGGGCGGCGTCATCCCGGGCGCGACGGTCGTGCTGATCAGTGAGACGCAAGCAGACCAAGTCGGCGCCGGTCGTCACCAACGAAACCGGCGACTACACGTTTCCGAACGTGACGCCCGGACACCTACACCGTCGAAGTGACGATGGAAGGCTTCAAGACGCTGCGGCGTAAGGGCGTGCAGGTCAGCGGCGGCGACCGCGTCGCGGTCGGGACCCAGGTCATCGAAGTGGGCGGCGCGGCCGAGACCGTCAACGTCACCGCCGAAGCGGCGCTCGTGCAGTCACAGTCCGGCGAGCGTTCGTTCGCCGTGACCACCACGCAGGTCGAGAACCTGCCGGTCAACCACGCCAACTTCACCAGCCTGACGTCGCTCGTCCCGGGCGTCGTGTCGGGCGGCGCCTCCGCCGGCGGCACACGCCTCGGCGGCGCCGGCCAGAACAACATCATGATGGACGGCGTCTCGGCGATGGACACCGGCAACAACGGCCAGATGCTCGCCATGAACATCGAGTCGATCGGCGAGGTCAAGATCCTGACCCAGGGCTACCAGGCCGAGTACGGCCGCTCGAGCGGCCTGCAGATCACCGCGGTGACCAAGAGCGGCACCAACCAGTTCCGCGGCTCCGCCTACGACCTGCTGACCGACTCGGACTGGAACGCCAACTCGTGGGTGAACGAGCGGAACGGCGACGCCAAGCCGAAGTCGTCGACGCAAGACGCTCGGCTACACCATCGGCGGTCCGGTCGGGAAGCCGGGCGGCAACAACAAGCTGTTCTTCTTCTACGCGCACGAATACCGCCCGACGACGACCGCGATCAACGGCGGCAATCCGATCCGGATGAAGCTCCCGACCGCGCTCGAGCGCGCCGGCGACTTCTCGCAGTCGGTCGACAACAACGGCCAGCCGTTTCCGTACGTGAAGGATCCCAGCTCCTCCCTGCCGTGTGCCGCCGGCAACACAGGGGGCTGCTATCAGGCGGGCGGCGTGGTCGGCCGGATTCCGGCCAACTCGCTTTACGCGCCCGGGCTCGGGGTCCTCAACCGCTACCCGGTGCCCAACGTCACGCAGGGGCCGGGCATCCAGCTACAACTACGAGATTGCCGCGCCGACGGTGGACAACCTGACCCAGCAGCCGGCCGTGCGCCTCGACTACCAGTTCTCGTCGAAGCTGCGGCTGACGGGCAAGTATTCCGGTCAGCGCGCCCGCAAGCTCGTGACGCCCGGTGCGATCCCCGGCTTCACCGACGTGTTGAACCCCTACCCGTACATCACCAACTACGGGGTGACGGTCAACTACACCTGGACGCCGACCACCTTCATCGAAGGCACGTACGGCTTCATCCGCAACCAGCTCGCGGGCGGCGCGTCGATTGGCGGCACCCTGACCGGCGGCATCCTGGTCAACGATTCGGCCAACCGCCTGGCGGACCTCGCGGACTTTCCGCTGCTCTACAACAACGCGGGCGTCGTCGATCAGCGCTACTACGCCTACGGCGTGTTGAACGATTTGAACCCGGTGTGGTGGGACGGCACGCGGATCAACCTGCCGCCGGCCTTCAGCTGGGGCACGCGGGTGCAGGGCACGGCCGGGGTCGGCGCGCTGCCCGGACCGCCCAACCAGGTGTTCCCGGGATTCCTGAACATCAACCGCACGCAGGACTGGGCGGTCAGCCTGACCAAGGTTGCCGGGCGGCACACGTTCAAGGCCGGGGCCTACAACAACCACAGCTACAAGGCCCAGAACACCGGCGCCGGCGGCGTGGCCAACCTGGGCTTCCAGGGCTACGTGAACTTCGGAAACGATACGAACAACGCCCTCGACACCGGATATGGCTATGCGAACGCCGCGACCGGCGTGTTCACGCAGTACCTCCAGCAGGACCGGCTGATCGAGGGCAGCATGATCTACAACAACACCGAGTTCTACGCCCAGGACAACTGGAAGGTGAGCAACAAGCTGACGCTCGACTACGGGCTCCGCTTCACGCACCAGCAGCCGCAGTACGACCAGTTCCTGCAGATGTCGAACTTCTTCCCGAACCTGTGGTCCGCGTCGGCGGCGCCGGCGCTCTACGTGCCGGGCTGCACGCAACGGGGCGTCGGTGTGCTCGGGCAACGCGCTCAATGCCGTCAACCCGCGGACCGGCGAGGTGCTGACCGCCAGCGGCGCGGCCAACACGCAGGCCGCGATCGGGACCATCGTGCCGGGCTCCGGCGACATCAACAACGGCATCGTGCAGGCGGGGAACGGGATTTCGAAGTACTGGTACACCTGGCCGAAGCTGGTGCTGGGTCCGCGCTTCGGTGCGGCCTACGATCTGTTCGGCAGCCAGAAGCTGATTCTGCGCGGCGGCGGCGGGCTCTTCTACGATCGTCCGGACGGGAACACCGTGTTCTCGATCCCCGGCAACCCGCCGATCTCGACCTCGCAGAACCTGGCGAACGGAAATCTGCAGACGCTCGGCTCGGGGCTCTCGACCGTCGGCGTCCCCGCCCTCAGCATCTTCCAGTACGATGCCGAGGTCCCCGCGTCGGTCCAGTGGCAGGGCGGCGTGCAGATGACCCTGCCGTGGGCGTCGTCACTCGACGTGTCGTACGTCGGGAACCATGGCTACAACCGGCTGGGCGCCTTCCAGGGCGGCAGCTCCGTCAACCTGAACGCGATCGACATCGGCACCGCCTACCTGCCGGAGTATCAGGACCCAACCAAGGCCGCGAGCGCGGTTCCGGGGGCGAGTGCGCTGACGACGAACCTGCTGCGGCCCTATCGCGGGCTGAGCACGATCAACCAGCAGACGACCACCTACCACGACACCTATCACTCCATCCAGACGTCGTTCAACCGGCGCTTCCGCGATGGCCTGGCGTTCGGGGTCAACTACACGCTGAGCCTCTCGCTGACCGGCAACACCGGCCTCCAGCAGCGGCTGCAGCACAATCCCGACGGCACCTTCTCGGTCCGCGCCGACCAGGCCGAATACGAGAAGCTCAATCAAGATCTCAACCTGCAGCGCCACATCGTCAAGGCGAACGCGGTGTGGGACCTTCCCGACCTCCACGCGAACGGCGACGGCGGCAAGCGCGTGGCCGCCGCGATCCTCAACGACTGGCAGCTGTCCGGCATCCTGACGGCGGGCTCAGGCGTACCGTACGACATCACCTACACGTATCAGAGCAACGGCGCCAACGTGAACATCACGGGCTCGCCGGACTACGCCGGGAAGATCGTCTACGTCGGCGATCCCGGCAGCGGCTGCTCGGACAACCAGTACGGGCAGTTCAACACCTCGGCGGTGGCCGGCCCGACGTATGGCAGCGTCGGTCTCGAGTCAGGGCGCAACATCCTTCGCGGCTGCCCGGACAAGACCGTCGACCTGGCGATTGCCCGCAACGTGAAGGTGGGTGGCGGACGCGAGCTGCAGTTCCGGCTCGACGCGTTCAACGCCTTCAACGTGGCGGTGATCAATGCGCGCAACTCGGTGGTCCAGTACCGCAGCCCGACCGATCAGACGGTGCTGAACTCGCAGTATCTCGCCGACGGGACGCTGGATCCGACCCGCCTGACCCCCCGCAACGCTGGTTTCGGCGCGGCGACCGGGGCCCAGACGATGCGGAACCTCCAGGTGACGCTCCGCTTCCAGTTCTGATTCGGAAGCGGCTCTTGGCGAGCAGGGCGGGCGGGGCACGGGCCTCGCCCGCTCAACCGTTTCATACTTCCCGGGGGCATCCTCGCACCCGCCGAATCCCCCGGCCTGCTGCTCGAAACTTCGAAATTTCGGCGTCTCCGCCTCTCTGTAACGTTTCCTGAAACAAAGCCTTCTCGTATCGCATGGCAATCCATCGTGTCTTATGCGTGCAACAATTCGCGATTGTGTTTGACACCGCCTGAGACCGGAGCGTAAAACCGCTGCGCAGCCTGACATGCTCATCGATTTTGTTCGGTCGCCCGAGGCCGTCGAATATCGCGTCGCCAGGCGCCACAAGATGCGCCTCCGATGGCTGCTGTCTCGGTGGATGGTTAAGGGGAGGGTGCATTGATGGTTCAGAGGAGGCTCGAGAGGCTCGGCGCCGCGCTGCTGATCTGCGCGCTGGCGGCGACGCCCGCGTTGGCGCAGATCACGACAGGCAACGTCGCCGGGACGGTCAAAGACGCGCAAGGTGGCGTCGTCCCTGGTGCGACGGCGGTCCTCGTCAGCGAGACGAAGGGAACGAAGTCGGCGCCTGCGGTCACCAGCGAAACTGGCGACTACATTTTTCCGAACGTCACGCCCGACACCTACACCGTCGAAATAACGATGGAGGGGTTCAAGACGCTGAAGCGCGAGCACATCCGGGTCAGCGGCGGCGACCGTGTCGCCATCCCACCGTTGACCATCGAAATCGGCGGCGCGGCCGAGACCGTCAACGTCGCGGCCGAAGCGGCGCTGGTGCAGTCCCAGTCGGGCGAGCGCTCCTTCGCCATCACCACCGAGCAGGTCGAGAACCTGCCGATCGGCCACGGCAACTTCACCAACCTGACGGCGTTCGCCCCTGGCGTGGTCAGCGGCGGTGCGTCGGCCGGCGGCACCCGCCTCGGCGGCGTCAGCCAGAACAACATCATGATGGACGGCGTGTCGGCGATGGATACCGGCAACAACGGCCAGATGATCAACATGAACATCGAGTCCATCGGCGAGGTCAAGATCCTCACCCAGGGCTACCAGGCCGAGTACGGCCGATCGAGCGGTCTGCAGATCACCGCCGTGACCAAGAGCGGCACCAACCAGTTCCGCGGGTCGGGCTACAGCTTGTTCACCGACTCCGACTGGAACGCGAATTCCTGGGTGCGCGAGAAGAACGGCGACGCCAAGCCGAAGACCTCGACCAAGACCCTCGGCTACACCATCGGCGGCCCGGTCGGCAAGCCCGGTGGCACCAACAAGCTGTTCTTCTTCTACGCCCACGAATACCGTCCGACTACCGCCGCGATCAACAACGGCAACGCGATCCGTCTGCGCGTGCCGACCGCACTCGAGCGTCAGGGCAACTTCTCGCAGAGCCTGGACAACAACGGCGACCTGATTCCCGCAGCTGCTCGATCCGGCGACCCGCCAGCCGTTTGCGAACAACACGATCCCGACCGCCAACCTGTATCCGCTCGGCGTCGGCATCCTGAACCGCTATCCGCTTACCGAACGTCACTCAGACGACGGGCACCAACTACAACTACGAGATCCCGAGCGGCTCGCTGCCGACGGTGGACAACCTGACCCAGCAGCCGGCCATCCGGCTCGACTACCAGATGTCGTCCAAGCTGCGCGTCACCGGCAAGTACTCCGGTGAGCGGGCGCGCGAAGCTGATCACGCCCGGCAACATCCAGGGCTTCACCGACGTGCTGACGCCGTATCCCTACATCACCAACTACGCGGCGACGGTGAACTACACGCTGAACCCGACGACGTTCATCGAAGGCACCTACGGCTTCATCCGCAACGAGCTGGCGGGTGGCAACGAAGGCGGCGTCCTGGTCAACGAGTCGGCGAACCGCCTCAGTCGCCGCCAGCGGCCTGGCCGAACTTCCCCGAGCTCTATCCGAACGCGGGCGTCGTCGATCAGCGCTACTACGCGTACCAGGTCATGCAGGACCTGAACCCGGTCTTCTGGGACGGCACCTCGATCAACCTGCCCCCCGTGTTCGCGTGGGGCGGCCGCATCGGCGCGGCCCCGCCCAACCAGCGCTATCCCGGCTGGCTGAACATCAACCGGACGCAGGACATCGCCGGCAGCATCACCAAGGTCATGGGCCGCCACTCGATCAAGGCAGGCGCCTACAACAACCACAGCTTCAAGGCGCAGAACACCGGCGCCGGCGGGCTGGCCAACCTGTCGTTCCAGGGCTACGTGAACTTCGGCAACGACACCAACAACCCGATCGATACGGGCTTCGGCTACGCGAACGCGGCGATGGGCGTGTTCACGCAGTACCTCCAGGCCGAGCGCCTCATCGAAGGCAGCATGATCTACAACAACACCGAGTTCTACGTGCAGGACAACTGGAAGGCCAGCAACCGCCTGACCATGGACTACGGGATCCGCTTCACCCGGCAGCAGCCGCAGTACGACCAGTTCGGCCAGATGTCGAACTTCTTCTCGGACCAGTGGCAGGCGTCACAGGCGCCGACGCTCTACGCGGCGACCTGCGTCGGCAACCCCTGCGTCCGGAACGCGGTCGACCCGCGCAACGGCTCAGGTGCTCGTGGTGCCCGGCGTGCCGAACACCGCGGCCGCAATCGGCACCCCGATTCCCGGCAGCGGCAACCTGAACAACGGCATCCGCGCGGCGGGTGACGGCATCGCCAAGACCAGCTACGTGTGGCCGACCCTGGTGGTGGGCCCCCGCTTCGGCGTGGCCTACGACCTCACCGGCAACGCAGAAGCTGATTCTGCGCGGCGGCGGCGGTCTCTTCTACGACCGTCCGGACGGCAACACCGTGTTCTCGATTCCCGGCAACCCGCCGATCGCCAGCGCGCAGGACCTGCGTGCCGGTCAGCTCCAGAACGTCGGCGGCACCGGCGGCCTGCGGACCATCGGCGTCCCCGGCCTGGTGACGTTCCAGTACGACGCGAAGGTGCCGGCCTCCTGGCAGTGGCAGGGCGGCGTGCAGATGGCCCTGCCGTGGGCGTCCTCGCTGGACGTCTCGTATGTCGGCAACCACGGGTTCAACCGCCTCGGCGGCCTCCAGGGCGGCACGACGATCAACCAGAACGCGGTTGACATCGGCGCGGCCTACCTGCCGCAGAACCAGGACCCGACCCAGACCAGCACGGTCCCGGGCAACAACACGATCGACAACTTCCTGCGGCCGTATCACGGGCTCGGCAACATCAACCAGAACACCACCGAGTTCCACGATACCTATCACTCCATCCAGACCTCGCTGAACCGCCGGTTCCGCGACGGGTTTGCGTTTGGCGCGAACTACACCTACAGCATCTCGTGGACCGGCAACACCGGCCTGCAGAAGCGTCTGCAGCACGCTCCGGACGGCACCATCTCGATCCGTCCCGACCAGGCCGCGTATGAGGCGCTGAACAACAACCTGGCGATCATCCCGCACGTGTTCAAGGCGAACGCGATCTGGGATCTTCCCCACGTGCCCCAGAGCTTCGGCAACATTGCCGAGGCGATCCTGAACGACTGGCAGCTGTCGGGCGTGTTGACCGCGCAGTCCGGCAATCCCTACGACCTGAGCTTCAGCTACAACGCCAACGGGTCGAGCAAGAACCTGACCGGCTCGCCGGACTACGACGCCCGCATCCTCTACGTGGGTGATCCGGGCATGCGGCTGCTCGCAGCAACCAGTACGCGCAGTTCAACCGCAACGCGGTGACCGGTCCGGGCTACGGCAGCACGGGTCTGGAATCGGGCCGCAACATCATGCGCGGATGCGCGGATCACACGACCGACCTGTCGATCGTCCGCAGCATCAAGCTGGGCGGCGCGCGTCAGGCTCCAGTTCCGGCTGGACATGTTCAATGCGTTCAACACGGTCGTCATCAACGCCCGTCAGACGCAGGTCCAGTACAACAGCCCGACCGACCTGACGCTGCGGAACTCGCAGTTCCTCGCCGACGGCTCGGTCGACCCGGCCGGCTGAAGCCGAACAACGCCGGCTTCGGCGCGGCCACGGGCGCGCAGAACATGCGCAACCTGCAGCTGACCGTCCGCTTCCAGTTCTAGTAGGCACACGCGCGGGTGCGGCTCCGGCCGCACCCGCCGACGACATCGATCTTCAGCCACCCGGCGCCGGGTGACTGAATGGCGCCGGTCAGGATGGACCTCCTCCCTTCCTTGGCCGGCGCCGCTTTTTTGTACTGACGCTTACCAGCTTCCAGCTTCCAGCTTCCCGCTATCAGCTTGGTTCCAGGTTCTACGGGTTCGGTTCCGGGGGGCTGTATTCGAACCACAGCGCCCGAGCGCCCAGCGCTGCCCCCGTGCCCCGTGCGACCGCCGACCGCCGAACCCCGAACGCCGCGCTCCGTGCGGTACACTGACGCCTCATCAAGGAGCGACTCTCGATGCGCCCTTCATTCCGTCGTGTCATCGTCCTGCTCGCGAGCGTGATGCTCGGGGGCTCACTGGCGGCGCAGCAGCCGCAGCCGCCGCAGCCCCAACAACCACCCGCCGCGCCGCCTGCCGGCGCGCCGGCCGCACCACAGGGGCCGCCCGCCGGGGGACCTCCGGGTCGCGGCGGCGGCAGAGGCCGGGGCGGCATCCAGATCCAGGAAGGCGAGGAGTGCCCGCCCGGGACGACCGAGGTCCGGCCGCGATCCTGCCAGGCGCCCAGCCTGCCGATTCCGAGCATCGTCGACTACCGTCCGAAGTCGACGCTCGTCACCGCCGAGCACAAGGTGCCGAAGGCCAAGTTCCCGGCGATCGACTACCACGGGCACCCGGGCGGGCTCCTGAGCACGCCGGACGGCCTGGCCAGCCTGCTGGCATCGCTGGACAGCCTGAACGTGCGGATGATGGTGAGCGCGGACAACATGTCCGGCGACCGCCTCAAGACGGCGCTGGACGACCATCGCAGGCGTCTCCGGCCAAGGATCGGGTGCGGGTGCTGGCGGGCATCGACTTCCGCGGCGTCGGCCCGGGCTGGGCGGAGAAGGCCATCAAGCAGCTCGAGGCGGACGTCGCCGCCGGCGCGGTGGGAGTGGGGGAGATCTCGAAGAGCCTCGGCCTGACGATCACCAAGCCCGATGGCTCACGGCTGCAGATCGATGACCCCGAGCTCGATCCGATCTGGGACGCGTGCGGCCGGCTCAACCTGCCGGTCTTCATTCACACCGCCGACCCGCAGGAGTTCTTCCAGCCGATCGACTACAAGAACGAGCGCTGGCTGGAGCTGTCGCTGTTCGCCGAGCGCCGCTATCCGGCCGATCGCTTCCCGACGTTCGAGACGCTGATGGCGGAGCGGGATCGGATGTTCAAGAAGCATCCGAAGACCAGGTTCGTCGCCGCCCACATGGCCTGGTACGCCAACGACCTCGCCCGCCTGGGCAAGCTGCTCGACGCGATGCCGAACGTCTCGACCGAGGTCGGCGCAGTGCTCTACGACATCGGCCGCCAGCCGCGCGCCGCGCACGACTTCTTCATCAAGTATCAGGACCGGCTGCTGTTCGGGAAGGACTCGTTCCAGCCGGAGGAGTATCCGTACTACTGGCGGGTGTTCGAGACCGCCGACGAATACTTCGACTACTACCGCGACTACCACGCCTTCTGGAAGCTGTACGGCGTCGACCTGCCGGACCCGGTCCTGAAGAAGCTGTATTACCAGAACGCGCTCAAGCTCACGCCCGGGCTGCCGCAGACGGAGTGGCCGAAGTAGGAACGAAAAAGGGCCGGCTCATCGCCGGCCCTTTTTCGGTATCCCGCTTCCAGCTTCCGGCTTCCAGCTAATAACCAGCTGGCTTCCGGCTTCGAGCCCACGCCTCCGGCTGGCTGCTCACTGGTTACTCAGATCGCACCTTGACCGCTCGAATACCCCCGAACCAAGCTGGAAGCTGGAAGCTGGAAGCGATGAGCGTCAGCTCAGTTCTTGGTCATCGTCAGCCCCGTCACCGTCGCGTCGGTGTTGTGGGCGAAGCGGATGCCGTAGATGCCGTCGGTCGACTTCAGCTTGCCGGCCGCGACCAGCGTGGACTTGTCGTAGCTGCCGACCACCGTGCCGTTGACCGAGCACTCCACTTTGTCGCCCTTGACCGAGACGGCGATCTCCTGCGTGACCGGCTCGCCGGGGCCGGCGGCCTTGGCGATCGCCGCGTTGGGCTCGCCGCGACGGCCGTTGACCTGGAACGGCTCGGGGCCGAAGCCGCGGACGATGAAGGTGCCGTTGCCGTAGGCGGCGCAATAGAGATAGCTCTGGGTGGGCGTGCCCAGGTCGTTGCCGGCGATCACGATCCCGTACGGATGCGGGTGATCGTTCAGGTTCATGTACTTCGGTTCCTTGAACGTCGCCTTGACCGTATAGTTGCCGGCGGCCTTGTTGGCGGGGTTCCAGTAGGTCGTGGCGGGCCCGGTAGTCACGTGCAGTCCGCCGCCTTCCGGCGCCAGCTTGGAGTTGTTCAGCGTCTGCCCGTTCTTTTCCTCGGCCGCGTCGATCTTGCCGGTCCAGCCCGGCGCGGTGATGCCGCCGCCGGCGACCGACCGGGCGGTCTCCTGGGCCTGTGCCCCAATTCCCTGCGGGATGAGCATGGCGGCCGCGACTGCAACTGCGTAACCGTACACGAGGCGCATGATGTTCCCTCTCATTGGCAAAGGTGTCGGCGTCTGCACTCGAAGACGCCGGACGTGGACGTCGTCAGGCATGGAGCGTACGTCCGGCGG
Organism: uncultured Acidobacteriota bacterium; assembly: GCA_963816725.1. Taxonomy (GTDB): domain Bacteria; phylum Acidobacteriota; class Vicinamibacteria; order Vicinamibacterales; family 2-12-FULL-66-21; genus CAVSUB01. The sequence continues at coordinate 368,477 of CAWFMC010000013.1, forward strand.
AGGCCTCCTGGCAATACTCGAACTGGGCTCGGGACTCGGGACTCGGGACTCGGGGCTCGGCTGACGGGCGGACCAGGCTACAGGCTACAGGCTACCGGGCTACAGGCTACCGGGCTACAGGCTTCGGGCGACAGGCTTCAGGGCTCAAGCGTAACGGCTAAAGGCGCCGACCGGTCGATACTGCTGCCATACCCAAGACGCAGGTGTGATATCTCAACCCGTTGAGTCAAGCAATTCTGGCCCGTAGCCTATAGCCTGAAGCCTGAAGCCTAGCGAGAGCCCTCATGCGAAGCCATCGGCTGACCCTGATCGCCGCGGCCCTGGCGGCCACCGCCGCGGTTACGCTTGCGCGCAGCCAGACGCGAGCTCTCGAGGGCGGCGCCGCGGGCCGCGACTGGCCGGCGTACGGCGGCACGGTCCAGAGCACGCGCTACTCGTCGCTGCGGCAGATCACGCGGGCCAACGTGTCGCGGCTGACGCGAGGCGTGGTCGTTCGATCCGCGCGAAGGGGCGTTCACCGGCCGCTTCCAGGTCAATCCGATCGTCGTGGACGGGGTCATTTACTCGACCACGCCGGGCGGAAGCGCGATCGCGCTCGACGGGGCGAGCGGCGCGGTGAAGTGGTCGTGGAATTCTGGGACACGGGGCGCCGGCCGCGGCGTGACCTACTGGTCCGACGGCACCGATCGGCGGATCCTGGCCGGCTTCGGGCGCTACGTCTACGCGCTCGATGCCGCGACTGGACGGCCGGTCACAGGCTTCGGGCACGACGGACGGATCGATCTCCACGCCGATCTCGGCCGCGATCCGGATCAGCAGGGCGTCGCGTTCGCGACCCCCGGCGTCATCTACAAATCCCTCTACATCGTCGGCGGCCGCACGTCCGAGAGCCTGCCGGCCTCGCCCGGAGACATTCGCGCCTACGACGTCCGCACCGGCGCGCTGCGATGGTCGTTCCACACCATCCCGCATCCGGGTGAACCGGGCTACGAGACGTGGCCGAAGGACGCCTGGACCTACAGCGGATCGGCGAACAACTGGGCCGGCATGGCGGTCGACACTGAGCGCGGGCTGGTCTACGTCCCGACCGGGTCGGCAGCCTCGGACTTCTATGGCGCCAATCGCGTGGGCGACAACCTGTACGCCAACACGCTGCTCGCCCTCGATGCCGCGACCGGCAGGCGTGTGTGGCACTTCCAGGCGGTCAGGCACGACATCTGGGATCGCGACTTCCCGTCGCCGCCGACGCTTGTTACGGTCCGGCACGCCGGCAGACGCATCGATGCCGTCGCCCAGGCGACCAAGCACGGGGCGCTGTTCCTGTTCGACCGGCAGACGGGGCAGCCGCTCTTCCCGATCGAGGAACGCGCGGTGCCGGCGAGCACCGTGGAGGGAGAGGTCACGGCCGCCACGCAGCCGTTTCCGGTCAAGCCCGCCCCATTCGCCCGGCAGCGGCTGACCGAGGACATGCTCACGACCCGCACGCCGGAGGCGCACGCCTGGGCGCTGGCGCAGTTTCGCGCCTTCCGCAGCGACGGCCAGTTCGTGCCGTTCTCGGTTGGCAGAGAAACGGTCATCTTCCCAGGATTCGACGGGGGCGCGGAGTGGGGCGGGTCGGCTGTCGATCCGACGACCGGCGTGATCTACATCAACGCCAACGACATCCCGTGGTCGAGCAGCCTGCGCCCGAGCACGCCGGCAGCCTCGCTCGGCCGGCAGACGTACGTGACGCAGTGTGCCGCCTGCCACGGCGATCAACTCCAGGGCGGCTCGGGGTTCCCGGGTCTGCAGGATCTGCGCGCGCGGCGGACGCCGGAGCAGGTGACCGCGGTCGTGCGCACCGGCCAGGGACGCATGCCGCCGTTCTCGGCCCTGCCCGAGGCGTCGCTGCGCGCTGTGGTCGACTACGTGCTCAGCGGCGAGTCGAAGGAAACGCCCGCCACCGCGTCGTCGCCAGCCGCAGCGAAGTACGCGTTCACCGGCTACCACAAGTTCCTCGATCCAGACGGCTACCCGGCGGTCGTGCCACCGTGGGGCACGTTGAACGCGATCAACCTGAACACCGGCGAGTACGCGTGGAAGGTGCCGCTCGGCGAGTATCCCGAGCTTGCCGCGCAGGGCGTCACGGGCACCGGGTCGGAGAACTACGGCGGCCCGATCGTCACCGCCGGAGGGCTGCTGTTCATCGGCGCCACGAACTTCGACCACAAGCTGCGCGCGTTCGACAAGGACACCGGCCGGCTGCTATGGGAAACGACGCTGGTGAACTCGGCGAACTCGACCCCGGCGACCTACGAGGTGAACGGCACGCAGTACATCGTGGTCGCCGCGTTCGGCGGATATCCCAAACCGACGCCGCAGCGCGCCGGCGGGGCAGGGGCAGCGCCGGCGGGTCGCGGCAGAGGCGCAGCAACGAATCCGAACGTCGGCGCCGGCGAACCGTCGGGCGGAGCCTTCGTGGCGTTCAGACTGGGGAAGTAGGCCAGAGGCTACGGGCTACAGGTCAGAGGCTACAGGCTACAGGCTACAGGGCGGCATCGCTCGCAACAACCAGCTGGAAATCGAACAACCAGCTGGAAATCGAACTGGCGGCGACTTTCGGTTTTGACGGCTCAGTCCGATGCTTCTCCTGCGGCCTTCAGCCCTCAGGCTGTAGGCCTGTAGCCTGAAGCCTGTAGCCTGTAGCCTTCAGCGTGAAGCCTACAGCCTGAAGCCGTCGCTGTCGGTAGCTGACGGCGTCCCACTCACCGCCCCTGCCCCGGCATCCGATACCCCTTCGCCGCGTCGTCCAGCACGAGGATCCAGTCCAGCAGCTCGCCGGCCTCAGGTGGCGTGAACGTCCGATCGGCGTCGGACGGGAAGGTCCCGATGGCAGTCGCGGCGCCGGTGCGCGGGTTGAACCACGAGGCCCGGACCTCGCGGCCGGCAACGGCAGCCATGTGGACGGTGAAGGGGCGCCCGACCGGCGCGTAGACCATCGCGTAGGTGCGGTCAGTGTCACGCGTCGCGACGAAGCGGTAGCGTCCTGCTCCCGGCACGCTCGTCGGCACCCGGTCCGCGACGATGACGTCGTCGGCGGGCACGCGGGTCAGGAAAGGCCGCGACTCGAGCAGCGTGCGCGCGTGGTGCATCTGCTGCGCGCCGGGCTGGTCGATCGCGTCCGTCCATGGCAGCAGCGGATTGTTGACCGGCGTACGCGTCGCGTCCCAGAACTGCCATACCGAATGATGTCCATAGGTGTGACCGAACGCGCCGCTGAAGAGGTCCCAATACAGGGCGCGCCGCACGTCCGCCGCCACGGAGTGGCCGAACTTCGCGGCATCGAACGCGATCGGATGATCCTCGTAGATCGGCTCGCCGTCGAGCACCGGCTTGATCGGGCGTCCGCGCGTAGTCGACCGCGAGCTGATCGTATCGGCCGGTGAACTCGGCCCCATGGCCGTTCTGCCGCATGTTGAAGTCGAGCCACGGCTCGTCGTGAACCCAGCTCGCGGATCCCTGGCCGCCTGACGGGTGCAGCGTGATCAGGTGCGCGCCGCCGTCACCCGCCTTCAGGCCGCGCGCCATCGCCGCGAGGATGCCGCGTTGCGCATCGGTCTCGACGGGCCGATCGCCGCCGAGGATCCAGATTACGCCGTCATCCTTGTAGCGGCGCCCCAGCCACGCCCCGTACTGCTCGGCGTTGTTCGCGTTGAAGATCTCGGGGCCGACGCCGCGCTTGATGTTCCACTTGTCGCCCCACGTCGGCAGGAAGCCGACATAGAGACCGAGCGCGTTGGCGCGGCGGACAATCCAGTCCACGTGGGTGAAATACGCCTCGTTGGGCTGCGTCGGATCGTCGCTGTGCAGCGGCGTGGCGCCATACGCGTTCGGCGTGTGCAGGCCGTCGAACTCCGCGAGCGCGACCGCCTGGACCACCGTGAAGCCCAGCTTCGCGCGGTTCTGCAGATAGCGCTCGGCCCCCTCGCGATCGAGCCGGTGGAAGATCTCCCAGGCCGTGTCGCCTAGCCAGAAGAACGGGTCGTCCTTTTCGGTGACCAGGAACCGATGGTTGTCGGATACGCGGAGCCGCGGTAGGGGGCGCGCCGCGGCGGCAGACTGCGCCGTCGTCGCCGGTGGCGCCGGGAACGAGAGGGCAAGCAGGAGACCGGCGAGCAGGATCCGTCGGGTCACCCAGGCCTCGATTCCAGGGAGCGGCCGCGGCACCATCGCGCGGCGCGACGGCATTCTACGTCCGCATGGTTGCCACGGCGGTGACGAACAGCTCGGGCGAAAGCTGAAAGCTGGAAGCTGGAAGCTGGAAGCTGTAAAGTCCCCGTATCGTGCGCGTCACGCTCCAGTACGGCACCACCAACCTCGATCTCGCCGTTCCTGATGGCCAGGTGACGGTGCTCGCGCCCCGTTTCGTGCCGGGCATCCCTGACGAAGAGGCGGCCTTCCGTGCCGCGGTGCGAGCGCCGCTCGAGGCCAGACCGCTCGCCGAGACGGTGGCGGCGGGTGAGCGGGTCGCGATCGTTATCGCCGACATCACGCGGCCGTTGCCGAGCGCGCGGCTGCTGCCCTGGATCCTCGGCGAGCTGCGCCACGTCCCTCCGGCGCAGATCACCATCGTCATCGGCACCGGCTCGCATCGCGCCACCACGGCGGTAGAGATCGGCACGCTGGTGGGCGAGGCGATCGCCAGCGGTTGTCAGGTCGTCGACCACAGCGCGTTCGAGCCGACCGGCCTGGCGGCGGCCGGCACCGGCATCGACGGTCACCCGGTGCTCATGAATCGCGCCTACGTCGAGGCCGATCGCCGCATCGTTGTCGGCTTCGTCGAGCCGCACTTCATGGCGGGATTCTCCGGCGGCTACAAAGCGGTGTTTCCCGGCGTCGCCGATATCGGCGCGATCATGCGGTATCACGATGCGCGCACGATCGGCGATCCGCGCAGTACGTGGGGTGTGATCGACGGGAACCCGACGCAGACCCGCATCCGGCACGACGGTGCGCTCTGTCCGGTCGACTTCTGCGTGAACGTCACGCTCAATCGGCGCAAGGAGATCACCGGCTTCTATTGCGGCGAGGTGCTCGCCGCGCACGAGGCCGGCTGTGCCTTCTCACGCGAGACGGCGATGATTCCCTGCGAGCGTCCGTTCCCGATCGTGATCACCACGAACAGCGGCTATCCCCTTGATCAGAACCTCTATCAGGCGGTGAAGGGCATGTCGGCCGCGGCGCAGGTCGTGGCGGAGGACGGCTACATCGCCGCCGCCGCGCGCTGCAACGACGGCTTCCCCGCGCACGGCAACTTCAAGCGCCTGCTGTTCGAGCACGACTCGCCGCAGGCCCTGCTCGACACCATCGTCTCTCCCGGCTTCTCGGTTTACGACCAATGGGAGGCGCAACTGCTCGCCGGCGTGCTGTTGAAAGCGAGGGTGGGTCTCTACAGTGAGCTGCCGCCGGACGACGTGCGCCGGGCACACCTCGAGCCGATCGAGGATCTGAGCGACACGCTCGAGACCGAGCTGCGTCGTATCGGAACCGACGCGCCGATCGCGGTGTTGCCGGAAGGCCCGATGACGATTCCGTATATCGCGAGGTGATGCTTTCCGCTTGCTCGCCGCACCGAACCCTGAACCCTGAACCTTGAACCTCAACCTGACCTGTCCCCAGTCCCCGGTCCCCGGTCCCGGCGATCTCCTGTCGCAGTTGACGCTGCCGGGTGTTGGCGGTATCGTCCCGCTCCGGCCTGGAGTGGGCGCGGATTCCCCGGACCCGCCGCGATCCCGATGATTCGGACGCGGTACGCCATCACCAGGCGGGACATTCCTGAGGAGGAGACGCATGCGGCGGTTACTGGCGACGGCGATGGTCGCCCTGGCAGCGATGCTGGCGGCGGCGCCGGCCTGGGCGCAGTTCGAGACAGCGGCGGTCGTCGGCACGGTGCGTGACTCGTCGGGCGCGGTGGTCGTCGACGCGACGATCACACTGCTCAACCCCGACACGGGCGTCTCGGTGAAGCGCGTGACCGGCTCGGACGGCTCGTACGAGTTCATCACCGTCAAGCCGGGCACCTACGTCGTCACGGCGGAGAAGGCCGGCCTGTCGGTGGCGCTGGTGGACAACGTGCAGGTCCAGGTCGGCAGCCGGCCGCGCGTGGATCTGACGATGACGGTCGGGGCGGTCACGGAGCGCGTCGAGGTCACGGCCGCGGCGCCGCTGACCGAGACGGACACCAGCCAGCGCGGCCAGGTGATCACCGGCGCGCAGACGCGCGAGCTGCCGCTCAACGGCCGCGAGTACTCGGCGCTCGCGCTGCTGACGACCGGGGTCCGCCAGTCGGCGCTGAACAAGAGCACCAACGGCACGCCGCGCGAGGGGGCGTTCAATGTCAACGGCCTGCGCAGCGTGTTCAACAACTTCCTGATCGACGGCGTGGACAACAACGCCTACGGCACCAGCAACCAGGGCTTCTCCAACCAGGTCATGCAGCCGGCGCCCGACGCGGTCGGGGAGTTCCGGGTCGTCACCAACAATCAGAGCGCGGAGTACGGGCGATCGGCCGGCGCGACGATCAACGTCGCGTACAAGAGCGGCACCAATCAGCTGCACGGATCGGGCTGGGAGTTCTTCCGCGACACCAACCTGAACGCGACCTCCTACTTCAAGCCGGTGACCGGCGAGAAGCCGCCGCTGCAGCGCAATCAGTTCGGCGGCGTGCTCGGCGGCCCAATCGTCCGCAACAAGGCGTTCTTCTTCGGCGACTACGAGGGCTTCCGTCAGAACCGCAAGCTGACCGCGTTCTCGACCATCGCGACCACCGCGCAGCAGCAGGGCATCCTGCCGGTCGACATTCGTGACCCGCGCACGGGCGTGACGTATCCCGCCGGGACACGAGTCCCGATAACCGACTTCGCGGCCCAGGTGCTGGGTGGCCTGCCCCAGCCGAACCTGCCCGGCGCCTCGAACAACTACTCGATCCTCCAGGAGTTCACCAACGACTCGGACAAGGCGGGCGGCAAGGTGGACGTCCAGATCAACCCGGCGATCAGCGCCTTCGCGCGCTACGGCTGGCGGGATCTCGCGACCGACGACCAGCCGACGCTGCCGTTGCCGTCGGGCGGCGCCGGCAACGGCCATATCTACGCGCGCAGCAAGCAGCTCGCGATCGGGACGACGATCACCGTGTCGGATCGCTCGCTGCTCGAAGTCCGGTTCGGCTGGTCGAACACCCAGGCCGGCAAGGAGCCGCCGGCGCTCGGCACGCCCAGCGCGTTCGATGCGTTCGGGCTCGCCGGGCTCCCGGAAGACGAACGGATCGCCGGCGGGCTGCCGACCCAGTTGATCACCGGCTACTCGGATCTCGGACGCCAGGCGACCAACCCGCAGTGGCAGTACCCGACGGTCTGGAACCCGAAGGTCAATTACACGTGGCTGATGGGCCCGCAGTCACTGAAGGCCGGCTACGAGTACCAGAAAATCGGCGTCGAGGTCATGGACGTCAACCCGCTCTACGGCCGCGACACCTACAGCGGGCAGTTCAGTCGTCCCGCCGGGGTCGCCGCCAACAACATCTACAACCTCGCCGACTTCATGCTCGGCCTGCGCTCGCAGTACGCGCTCAGCAACGTCCTGATCGCGCAGATGCGCCGGCAGATGCACTTCACCTACCTGCAGGACGACGTGCGGGTGAACGATCGGCTGACGCTGAACCTGGGCGTGCGCTACGAGTACGCGACGCCGCAGTGGGAGGCGGACAACGTGCTCTCGAACTACGATCCCGACAACCGCCGGATGGTCCTGGCGAGCGACGGCTCGATCAGCGATCGGGCGCTGGTGAACCCGGACCGCAACAACTTCGGCCCGCGGCTGGGCGTGGCCTACACGCCGATGAAGCGGACCGTCCTGCGCGGCGGGTGGGGCGTGAGCTACATCCACAACCAGCGCACCGGCGCCGCCGACCTGCTGCCGATCAACGGGCCGCAGGTGATCAACGCGGTCGTCAACCAGACCAACCCGCAGGACCCCAACTTCCGTCCGACCGGTGCGGGCTATCCAGCCGGGCTGACCGATCCGTCCACCTTCAACCCGCTGACGGCGAACATCACCTACATTCCGAGCGACTATCACTCGGGCCGCGTGCAGAGCTGGTTCGCGTCGGTGCAGCGCGAGGTCGGGCCGAACATGCTGCTCGACCTGGCCTACGTCGGCAACCGCGCCGACGGCCTGGTCCTCATCGGCAACTACAACCAGGCGACACCGAACAACGCCGCGGGAACGGTGCCGCTGCAGTCGCGCCGGCCGATCCCGGAGTTCTCGGACATCACCTACGTCTTCAACGGCGGCAAGTCGCGCTACGACGCCTTCCAGGCGAAGTACGAGTGGCGGCTCCGCGCGGACATGAGCGTGCTGACCTCGCTGACGCTGTCGAAGGCCAAGGACAACGGGGCGCAGTCGCTGGAGAACCAGAACGGCAACTTCCCCGGCCCGCAGGATTTCTACAACCTGGAGGCCGAGTACGGCACCGGCGCCTACGATCAGCCGTACAACTCGACCACCAGCTTCGTGTGGGCGCTGCCGTTCGGCCACGGCCACCGCTGGGGCGCGAACTTCTCGCCGGTGCTGGAGGCGCTGGCCGGAGGATGGAAGCTGGCCGGGATCAACACCGCCACCGCCGGCGAGCCGGTGACGCTGACCTACTCGCCCGCGGCGACGTTCGTGGTGTCCGGCATCCAGCAGGACTTCCGCGGCGCGAACAACTACCGCCCGAACGTGGCGTGCGATCCGTATCCGGCCGGCGGCCAGCAGTCGATCTCCAACTGGTTCAACAAGGACTGCGTGGTGGTGCCGACCGATCCCAGCCAGCCGTTCGGCAACGCGCCGCGCAACAGCGTGCGCGGCCCGAACTTCTGGAGCTTCGACCTCGCCGCCACCAAGCAGATCGCCCTGGCCAGCGACGTCAAGCTGGAGTTCCGCGTCGAGGCGTTCAACCTGTTCAACCGGGACAACTTCGCCCCGCCGAACGGCAACCGCAGCTCCGGCGCGTTCGGGACCATCACCTCGACCTACGATCCACGCCAGGTGCAACTGGGGGTGAAGATTCTCTGGTGAGGAACCAAGGAGTGACGGAGAGGTTCTCAGGGTTCTCGGGTTCTGGGGTGCTCAAGGTGCTTGTTCTTCAGGTTCTCCAGGTGCTGCGGGTTCGCTCGGCTGCGAACCCTGTAGAACGCCTGAGAACCTGCAGAACGAGCACCCTGAGCACCTGTCGAACCGCAGAACCCTTTAGAACCTGTGCGAAGCGCCAGACCCGGTGAGGCTGGCGCTTTCTTATTTGCCCGTCTGATCCACCGCCGCCTTGAAGCCGGTGGCCAGGTCCGCCGCCGGCCCCGTTCCCCAGTAGTGCAGGAAGAAGATCGTCGGATCGGTGGTCGTCATGTGCTGATGGATGGCGACCACGCTCAGGCCATGCGCCCGCAGCGCCTTGAGCACCGGCGTGATCTCGGCCGCCTTCATCGCGATGTCGCCGGCGATGGCCGCCTTGTCGTTGGTGCCGACGAACGAGGCCCACGTGTTCAGGCCCATGCGTGAGTTGATCGGCGCGCCCATCTCGGTGATCTTCAGATCGGGACGGGCGAGGGTGATCTTGTAGACCGCGCCGGTCTGCACGCCCGCCGTGCCGACGATCGCCGCCAGCTTCGCACCGTCGAGGGCTGGCGGTGGGGCGGCGCCGGCCGGCGCCGCAGCGGCGGGAGGCGCGCCCTTGCCGATCAGGTCCAGCGCCGGCTTGACGCGGCGGGCGAGATCCATCGGATCGCCATGCCCGTGCACGTGCATGTAGGCGAGCCGCGGCTCCTCCCAGTAGAAGTGATTGTGGAGGGCGGTCACCTCGAGCCCGTTGTCGAGCAGCGCCGACATGACCGGCGCGACTTCGTCCTGCTGCAGGACCAGGTCGCCCATCATGACGTCGCCGCCCGTGCCCTTGGTCATCGCCAGCCAGCCACCGAACCCGAACGGCGTCGGCGTCGCCACACCCGCGACGGTGACCTTCAGATCGTTGCGCGGGATGTTGATCCGGAAGACGTTGTCGGCGAAGTCCCCTTGACGGTTCAGGAACGTCAGCACCGGCTGGTACTCGGCCGGGATCGGAGGTGCGGCCGGCGCGGCTTGCCCCGCCAGCCCGAGTGTGAGGAGGAGGATATGTAACATCCGGTCATTGTCGCACCACGCGCGACCAGCCGCTTGAGCGGTCCCCTGCTCCGGACCTACGATGCGGCATGCCTAACGTCTTTCCAGCTCTCGCGGCGCTCCTCGGCGAACTGCTCGACGGCCCTGCGCAGGACGCGGCCTTCATGCTCAACAGCGGCGATCGCGGACTGCTCGGATCGCTGGAACGGCTCTCCGCCGCCGACGCCTCCGCCACGCCCATCGCCGGCAATGCCTCGATCGCCGCCCACGTCGATCACCTGCGCTATGGCTTCGAGCTGATGAACCGCTGGGCCGGAGGTGAGCGAAACCCCTGGGCCACCGCGGACTGGACGGCCAGCTGGCGCCGCACGGTCGTGGACGATGCGGCGTGGCGCGACCTGCGCGATCGACTGGCGAGTGAGGCCCGGCGCTGGCGTGAGGCGATGACGCGCGTCGGCGACATATCGGATCTCGAGCTCAAGGGAATCATCGGCAGCGTCGGCCACCTCGCCTATCACCTCGGGCGCGATCCGACAGATTGCGCCGTCGCTACGGGGGCCGAAGGCGGAGGAGTCCAGGGACGAGGGAGCGGCAGGGACGTAGGGATTGGAGGGGACTGGGGACCGGGGGCCTTGGGACTCGGGACTGGAAGGGGACTGAAGACTGGAGAGACCAGGGACTGGAGACCTGCCCAGTCCGCAGTCCCCAGTCCCCGAGTCCCCAGTCCCGTTAGAAGAGATACTTCACGCTGAACTGTCCCTGCGCGCCGGCCTGCCACAGGTCCGCCTTGCCGTAGCGCGGATCGAAGGCGTTGGCGCCCGACGGACTCGCCAGGATCAGCGCGTTGTAGTCGTAGCCCTGGGCCAGGTCGACGTTCTTCAAACTCATCGCCGAGTCGGCCCGCGCCAGACCGGCCCCCTTGTTCAGCGAGTTGAAGATGTGCGTCGCGGTCTTCTGGTTGAACAGGTTGATCACGTTGAACTCGAACCGCATCCGCCGTCCACCGGCGAGCCCGAGCTCGTGGGAGACAAGGAGATCGGTCCGGCTCAGGAACGGCGTGCGGCCCATGTCGCCGCGGCCGTTGACCAGCACCGGAATGGTGTTGGTGGTGTTGACCACGGTGCTCATCGGCGTGCCGCTGCCGGCGTAGACGAAGCCGCCCACCTGCGTGCCGAACGGCAGACGGTAGGAGCCGTAGAACTTCGCCACCACCGGGCGGTCCGTGGCCAGCCGGCCGCGCGGATCGAGGTTGCCGCGCGAGTCCCATTCGAGCTCGTCGAGGTCCCAGGCGCGTCCGGCAGCCGTGCCAGCGCGGGCGATGTTGCCGGTCTGCTGCTGCGCGGCGGCCGACGACGTTCCGGTGGTCGGAGTAGTGATCTCGTCGGAGTTCGCCAGCCCGGAGTAGTTGCCGTACAGACGGCTGATCGTCAGGTTGGCGCTGCCGAACCAGTTGTTCGAGAAGCGGCGGCTGAGCGTCACGTCGACCGCGTCGTACTGCCGCAGTGGCTTCGGCGTCCGGAACGGCGTCGTCAGCCCGTTCACGGCCATCGTCTGGGCCACACCCTCGCCGGGGTTGGCGGCGAAGTAGACTTCGTTACCGGTCGCGTCGAGCGAACCGACGTCCTCGATCGCGCGGGTCAGCTTGTTGTGGACGTAGTTGACGCCGAGGGCGGTCGTCGGCGTGAGCTGGTACTCGACGCCGGCGTTGGTCGAATCCTGGAACATCGGCTTGAGGTCGGGATCGATGGTGTTGAAGTTCGGCACGCGGCGATCGCGCACGCCGCCCCACAAGTCACGGCCGGGCATGTTCGACAGGTTCAGGTTGTAGACGTCCAGCGTATCGAGCGAGCGATAATTGACCAGCCACGTGTCGCCGCCGAACGAGCCGCGCGCCAGCTCGTACTTGACCCAGTCGTAGTAGCGGCCCCAGCTCCCGAACGCCTTCAGGCGGCCGTTGCCGAGCACGTCGTAGGTCGCCCCCAGCCGAGGCGCGATCTTCTTGCCGTAGCCGAACTCGAAGGCGGTGTCCTTGATGTCGGTGCGGAACGAGGGAAGTCGTTTCCTTCTCGGTGCGCACGCCGAGGTTCAGCGTGAGGCGGTTGCCGAGCGTCCAGGTGTCCTGGACGTACAGTGACGGCATGTCGGCGTTGACGCTGCCGCGGGTGCCGCGATCGTTCACCTCGTAGTAGCCGTAGGTGCCGGTGTCGGTCACGCCGCTGTTGTTGACGAACGAGGTGCCCCAGTTCAGGAGCACGTAGCCTCCCGGATACGCCGAATCGACGTCGTTGGTCGTGTGCCGCACGCCGAAGCCGCCCTTGAGCAGGTGCGAGCCGGCGGCGTTGAACGCATGGTTGTAGTCGATCTGGAAGAAGCCGGTGTCGGTCTGGTCCTTGTTGGTGATGATGACCCGCGGCGTGTTCTGGCTGCCCTTGGGCAGCTGCAGTTCACCAGGCACGCCGGGCACGCCGATCGACGGCGTATTCCACACCACCGCGGTCGTCGTCGACACGCCGGTGTCCTTGTAGTTGTCGCGGAAGATGCCGCCGCGCACGCTGATCGAGGCGCCGCCGCTGATGAAATAGTCGACGTTGCCGCTGACGTTGGTCTGATCCTGGTCGTAGCCGCGCGGAATCTGCGCCGCGTTACCGGCCAACGAGCTGCTGAGGAACTGCGGGCCGGTGCCGTCGTAGGCTGTCAGTGTGCCGGTCGAGCGGATCGGCGTCGCCAGCACGCTAACGTTCGCCTGCAGGCGGCGCGACCCGTAGGTCACCTTGCCGAACGCCTGGGTCGCGGTCTGCTCCTGCGAGATCGAGCCGGGCTCGGTCCCGTTCGAGAACAGGTAGTCGTTGGTACGGCGGATGAACCGTGGCGACACCGACGCGAAGAAGAACAGGCGATCGCGGACGATCGGCCCGCCCAGCGAGCCGCCCACCTCGTTGCGAAGGTTCTTCTGCGTCTCGTCCTGCAGGTTGAACACCGTCGTGTCGTCGAGGGGGCTGAGCTGCAGGCGGGGCACCGGTGACGCCGAGATCGGGCTGCCGGAGAAGTAATAGTGTGCCTCGCCGGTGTATTTGTTGCCGCCCGATTTGGTGACCGCGCTGATGACGCCGCCCAGCGCGCCGCCGTACTCGGCCGCGATCCCGCCGGTCTTGACCTGCACTTCCTGGAGGTACTCGAACACGGTGTCCTGCCGCGAGCTGCCGTACAGCAGGCTGGTGGTGTTCACGCCGTCAACCGTAAAGCTGTTCTCGGCGCCGCTCGCGCCGTTGACCTGGAAGCCCCCTTCGATGTCGCCCTTGTTCACACCCGGCGAAGTCAGGGCCAGGTCCTGGAAGCTGCGCGCCTTCGGCATACGGTCGAATTCTTCAGCCGTGACGTTGTGCGCGATCGTCGTGCTGCGGAGATCGATCTGCTTCTCGGCGTCAGCGCTGACCGTGACGACTTCGTTCAGGCCGCCGACCTTGAGCACGGCAGGGAAATCGATCGTGCGGCCGAGCAGGACGAGCATGTCATCGGCCTGGACCTTCTGAAAGCCGGTGAGCTCGATGGTGACCGAGTAGCGTCCGGGCTCGAGGTCGGGGATCCGGTACGCGCCGTCCGACCCGGTTACGGTTGTGCGCGCGGCGCCGGTCTGTTTGTTGGTCGCAGTAACCGTCACGCCCGGAACGGGGGCCTGACTCGAATCGGTGACGACGCCGGCGAGGCCGCCGAATCGTTCCTGCGCCGCGATCGCGCTGGTCGCGAGCACGGCGATCAGTGCCACCAGGGCACCGAGTGTCGCTCTCCTCATGACTCTGAACTCCTTGATATGAAACGCATCCGTATCTGCCGTCAGCGATCGTATCGAGGAAGATCTGAGCCGGATTGAGTATGTGACGACTATGTGATGAGTGCTGTGACCAGGTGCGCGTAGTGGGACGAATGCCGTGACGAGATGCCGGAATGGCGTGACGATGTGCGTGACGAACGAGGTTGTCGTCGCCGCGCACCGAACGATCTTCAGTGGCTCGGGCCGTTCCCCTGAGACCTGGTGCCAGGGTCACATCGCGTGTGTCGTTGGGATGTCCTGGCGATCGCGCCGCGTTCTCTCCGCCGCCATCCACCGACGATTTCCCGCGCGGATCGGTCCCGATTCAAGGTGGCGCGGCCGCGGCCGATTACGGGACATGATGGCGACTCTTGAGATCCGCCCCGGGCCAGCGCTCGCGAACCCGGTCCCGCGCGTGACGGTGTCGCTGGACTAGCCTGAGCCGCCGCATGCATTGCGTCCTGGTCGCTGACGACATCCTGGAGAACCGCTCGATGCTGCAGGCGCTGCTGCAGGCCGAGGGGCATCACGTGCTGCTCGCGGCCGACGGCCAGGAAGCGCTCGATCTCGCGGCCGCGCACCGGCCCGACCTGGTGGTCCTCGACGTCCAGATGCCAAGGCTCGATGGCTACGCCGCGTGCCGCCAGTTGCGGGCGCATCCGGCGCTGGCCGATCTGCCGATCCTGATGGCCGCCGCGGTCGACGACCGCGACGCGCGGCAGCGCGGCATCGGCGCCGGGGTCGACGACTTCATCGCCAAACCGTACAACCGTCTCGAGCTGCGCGCCCGCGTCAGAGGCATCCTCCGGCTCAATCGGTTCCGCCGCCTGCTCGACGAGGAGCAGCGCTTCCGTTGGGTCGTGGATGCGGCGGACACCGGCGTGCTCGAAGCGGCGGATGACGGGACCATCCTCTACGCCAATGCCACCGCGGCGCGCCTGCTCGGAGACGACGATGCGTCCGGGCTGATCGGCGAGTCGTTCATGGACGTCCTGGTCCGTCACTACCGTTTCGAGGTGGCAGTCGGCTGGGCGTCGCTGCAGGAGGGGTGCACCGCGCGGGTGCTGGCAGGGGCGGAAGGGAGGTCACCAGTCGGGTCGCTGGAACTGACGGTCCAGCGCGGACCCAATCGGCTCTACCTGGATGCGAGTGCGTGACGTCTCCGAGCTGGAGCAGGCCCGCCGCGATCTCGCCGCGTTGCACGAGAGTCCGCGCGAGCGCGGCTGATCCCGCGTGAGGTGACCGGACGGGCACGGCTATTCCTGCGCTGGCACCCTGACGAAGACGGTTGTCCCTTTGCCTGGCGTCGTCTCCACGTCGAGCGTGCCGCCGACCAGCGTCGCGCGTTCGCGCATGCCGGTCAACCCAAGTTCCTTGCTGTCGGTGTTGTCGGCCGCCTTCGCCGCGTCGAACCCGGTGCCGTCGTCTTCGATGATCAGCACGACCTTCGATCCGCGCCGCTCGAGGATCACGTCGACGTGCGACGCGCGCGCGTGTTTGTAAACGTTGTTCATGGCCTCCTGGGCGATCCGATACAGGTTGGTTTCGACCACCGGAGCGAGGCGGTCGCCGTCGAGCCCGGCGGTGTGGAAATCGACGCCGATCCCGTAGTGCGCGGACCACTCCTGCATGAAGCGGCGCAGCGTATCCGCCAGTCCGACGTCGTCGAGCGCCGCGGGCCGCAGGTCCCAAGCCAGGAAATCGACATCCCCATCGAGCTGTTCGGCGAGTTGATCGGCGTTCTGCGCGAGCTCGATGATCGAGGCGTCTTTGGCCCGGTCCCGGATCGCCGCGAGGTTGAGGCGCAGCGCGGTCATCTGCTGGCCGAAGTGATCGTGCAGGTCGCGGGCGATCCGGCGGCGCTCGTCTTCCTGGACCGTCACCAGCCGTTGCAGCAGCCGCCGCACCCGCCCTTCGTTGGCCCGGCGCTCGCGATTCTCCCGCTCGAGCTCGTCGGTCCGCTCGAGCACCCGCTGTTCCAGCTCGTCGTGCGCTTGCTGGAGCGCGTCCTCGTACTGCTTGCGCTCGGTGAGGTCCCGCGCGATCTTGACGAATCCGGTCACCGTGCCGTCCGCGTCGAGAAGCGGAAACACCGTCCCGCTCGCGTAGAAACGGGATCCGTCCTTGCGCACGTGCCAGCGGTCATCGCTCGAAAAGCCGCGCTCGCGCGCGACCTGCAGCTCCTGTTCGGGCACGCCCTCCTTCCGGTCCTCCTCGGTGAAGACGAGCGACACGTGCTGGCCGATCGCTTCGCCTTCCGTGTACCCGAAGGCGCGAGCCGCAGCGCCCGTCCAACTATCGAGATAACCGTGCTGGTCGAGGGTCAGAATGAAGTATTCCGTGATGCTGTCGACCACCAGGCGCAGCCGGTCGTCGCTGAGCCGTGAGGCCGCTTCAGCCCGGCGCGTTTCCGAGACATCGACCAGGACGAAGACCGTCGACTGCACCGCGCCCGCCGCGTCTCTGATCGCCGAGGCCGTCAGGTTGTTCCAGGTCGCCGCGCCATTCTTCGCCAGCAACGGCGCGACCATTTGAAAGGCGGCGCCGTCCCGGGTCAGGCTGGTGAACCGCTCCCGCAGCTCGGGACGATGGGTCTCGGCCACCAGATCGATCAGCGGGTGCCCGATCAGCGACTCGTGGGCGTAGCCGAGCAGGCTGGCGAGCTTCGCGTTGACGAACGTGAAGGTGCCGTCGACCGACAGACTGGCAATGCCGGCGGCGGACTGCTCGACGATGGCGCTGAGGCGCGCCTCGGAGTTGCGCAGCCGCTCCTCGATCCGGCGCCGCTCGGTGATGTCGACGAACGTGAGCACCACCCCCTCGATCCGATCCTCCGCGGTGCGGTACGGCAGGGCACGCATCAGGTGCCAGC
This sequence comes from uncultured Acidobacteriota bacterium, assembly GCA_963816725.1. Classification (GTDB taxonomy): domain Bacteria; phylum Acidobacteriota; class Vicinamibacteria; order Vicinamibacterales; family 2-12-FULL-66-21; genus CAVSUB01. Next base: position 385,327 of record CAWFMC010000013.1, read on the forward strand.
GGCCGTCACGCGTGCGCACCTCCCGCTCGACCCGCTCGAGCCGCTCCAACACTCGAGCGACGTCGGCCGGCAGATCCTGCCCGACGAGCAGCGTGGTGATGTCGGTGAGCGGCCGGCCGCGGTCGCCCGGGATCAGGCTGAACGTGTCGCGCATGCGCGGCGTGAACAGTTTGATCCGCCCCGACCGGTCGAGGAAGATGGCGCCGATGTCGCTGGAGTTGATCAGGTTGTGGATGTCGTTGTTGGCCTGGGTCTGCTCTTCGACCTTGATCTTCAGCTCCTGATTGACCGTCGTCAGTTCCTCGTTGACCGACTGCAGCTCCTCCTTGCTGGTCTCGAGCTCCTCGGCTGAGGAGCGGAGCTCCTCGTTCATCGCCTGGAGCTCCTCGTTCGACGCCTTGAGCTCCTCGGCCTGCGTGTCGTGCTGATCGACGGTGCTGCGCAGTTGCGACTTGAGCCGCACGAGCTCCTGTTCCAGGTGGATGGCCGGCTCGATACGGGTCACCGGCCTGTCGACGCCGGAGCCGCTCCACTTCGGAGAGCTCGCGGAACAGCACCAGGAAGAATCCGCGGGCGGCGTCCTCCTCGCGCAAGACCGGCCGGACGCTGATGTCCACCGTCACACGTTGTCCGTCGTCATCGAAGCTGAGGCCGCGGGCGTCGACGGGGGCTCTCTCCTTCGCGGCGATGTAGAGGGCCGAACGGAGCTCGATGCGCAACTCCGGATGGACCGCCCTCAAGAGGTTGTGCGAGGGCGCGCCCCCGGCGAACCGCAGGTAGCGGCCGGCCCGGTCGGAGAGGTGCAGGATGTCGTACTCCTCGTTGACGATCATCGACGGCGGGGCGTACTCCTCGAGGAGGCGCTGGTGCAGATCGGCGTAGGACAGCCGTTCGCGGATGGGGACATCGCGTAACACCGGGGCCAGCTGGCCATGGCGGATCCGCGGCATGTCGAACACGTCCCGCATCGGCAGCGTCAGGCGCGAGTCGACGGGGCGGCTCTGAAAAAGGTGCGCCTCTTTGTCCACACTGACGAACAGGTCAGAGGCGCCGTCGACCGCCTCCGACGATCCCAGGAACACGTAGCCACCAGGATTCAGCGCGAAGTGCATCAGCTCCATCACGCGCTGCTGGGCGGTGCGATTCAGGTAGATCAGGAGGTTCCGGCACGACACTAGATCCAGGTGCGAGAAGGGAGAATCCTTGATCAGGTTGTGGTGCGCGAACAGGATCGTGTCCCGCAGATCCTTGCGCACCCGGTAGACATCCCCCTGTTTGATGAAAAACCGCTCCAGCCGATCGGCCGAGACGTCGGCCGCGTCGTTGATCGTGTAGACCCCCTCGCGCGCCGAGGCGATCGCGGTCTCGTCGATGTCCGTGGCGAACAGCTGGATCGTCGGACCCCCAGCCAGGTTGGCGCTGTGCTCGGCGAGCAGCATGGCCAACGAATAGGCTTCCTCGCCGGTCGCGCAGCCCGGTACCCATACGCGCACGTAATCGCTTTCGCTCTTGCCCTCGAACAGCTGGGGAATGACGCGGGTGGCGAGCTTGTCGAACGCGTCCGCGTCGCGAAAGAAGTTGGTGACGCTGATCAGGAGATCCTTGAGGAGGGCCTGCGCTTCGGCCGGGTGATCGCGCAGGAACAGGGCGTAGCGGCGGATGTCGGGAATGCCGTGCACCCCCAGGCGCCGCTCGATCCGGCGGAGCACCGTCGAGCGCTTGTAGTTGATGAAGTCGTGGCCGGTGCGCTGGCGCAGCAGGTTGAAGATCTCGCGAAGCCCGACTTCGTCGGACTCGATGGGCTCGTCCTGCCCGGCCGCGAGCCGGATCTCCCGGAGGGTCTGTTGATACGCCATGATCCGGCCGGGGATCTCCGCCACCTTCAGCACCTGATCGACCAGGGCCGTGGCGATGCAGGCGCGCGGCATGTCGGCGTGTTCGGCTTCGTCCGGATCCTGCACGAAGCAGACACCCCCGCATTCCTTGACCCGCTTCATTCCCATCGAGCCGTCGGCGCCGGTGCCCGAGAGCACGACGGACACTGCCCGCCGCCCGTGAGTTTCGGCCAGAGTCCGGAAGAAGATGTCGACGGGCGCCCGGCGCTCTTCGAGGCGCAGCAGTGGGGACAGCGCCAGGAAGCCGTCCATCATCTCGAGGCTCTGACTCGGCGGGATGACGTAGACGTGGTCCGGTTCGACGGAGACGCGATCCTGCACCTGGCGTACCGGCATCGTCGTGGCCACCTGCAGCACCTCGGCGAGCCGGCTGTCGTGCTCCGGCGACAGGTGGAGGATGACGACGTAGGCGGCGCCGCTGTTCTCCGGGACATGCCGGAAGAACTCGCGGAATGCCCGGATGCCGCCGGCGGAGGCGCCCAGGCCGACGATCAGAAACTCTTCCTGTGCCATGGATTCTCCAGGCATGATCGAGCGGCGGCGCCGCCTCGGAGTAGTATACGGGCGGGTGTGCGCGGCGGCCGCGCCCAGGGAGACGAATCATGCCCACCGCCCAGAAGACGCGCATCTTCCTCGCCGACGATCACGAGACCGTCCGCGAAGGTCTCAAGCTCCTCCTCAACGCTCAGTCCGACATGGAGGTCGTGGGCGAAGCGAGCGATGGTGCCGCGGCGCTCCGCAGCGTCGGCCACCTCAAGCCCGACATCATTGTTCTCGACGTATCGATGCCCGGGATGAACGGCTTGAAAGCCGCAGAAGCGCTCAGGCAGTCCTCGCCGGACGTGAAGGTGCTGACCCTCAGCCGTCATTCAGACGATGGCTACCTGCATCAGCTGCTGCGCGCGGGAGCGGCGGGCTACGTGCTCAAGCAAAGCCGTCCGACCGAGCTGCTCCACGCCATCCGCTCGGTGGCGGCCGGTGGGAGATATCTCGATCCCTCGGTCGCCGGAAAGGTGATGTCCGGCTACCGGCGCCGCCACCCGGAGGACGAAGCCGTCGGTGGCAAGACCCTGAGTGCGCGGGAGACCGAGGTCGTCCGCCTCATCGCCTGGGGCTACACCAATAAGGAGATCGCCGCCCAGCTGGATCTCAGTGTCAAGACCGTCGAGACGCACAAGGCGAACGCGATGCACAAGCTCGGCGTACGCAGCCGCATCGATATCGTCCGGTATGCGCTGCTGCAGGGCTGGCTCCAGGACACCTGACCGGTTACGACGCCTGCAGGTTCGAGCGTTCGTTCAGGACGTCCCGAATCGCCGAGGCCTGGGCTCGGGCCTGCGTCGCCCGCGCCACGTGCCCGGCGCCGTCGTCGGCCCGGTGCGAGTGAACGCGCGACAGTTCCATCAGCAGTATCTCGGCTTCTTCCAGCGCCCGCACTGCGCCCCATAACGACTCTTCCACCCCGACGTTCAACGCTGCGACGAGGCTCTCCCCGGAGTACGCATGTCCGGTATGGCACCGGAAGCGGCTCGGATGCGCATGCTTGAGCCGCAGCAGCACGCCATGACATTCGGGGCACGCGAGCATCGACGGTTCGGCGATTTCGTTCAAGCCGGTATCCATGGGACGGGCATCTTCTCTAGCGATGTTGACCTCCACCTCGACGTCGCGCGGCACTCGGAGCGCCGCCGTTTCGGGAGGCTCCTGGGCCAGGACTCTCACCAGCAGCGCCGGAATCTGGTGAGCGGGAACGCAGAAGTCCACCGGCCCGTACTGCAGTGCGTTCCGTGGCATCGACGGCGCCAGCGCGTCGTTCGGATCCTGCACGATCGTGACGCCGCCCAGCTTACGGATCGTGTCCAGGCCCGCGGCGCCATCGTCCAGGTCGCCGGTGAGGATCACGCCGATCGCGGCCGGACCGTACACCTGCGCCGCCGAACGGAACAGGGGATCGATGGCCGGTCGCGAGAGATTCTCGCGAGGTCCGCGGGCGAGCCGGAGCTGTCCAGGCTCGACGATGAGATGCCGATCGACGGGCGCGACGTAGATGCGGCCGTTTTCCAGCCGCTCACCATCCTCGGCATCGCGAGCCGGCAACGGACCGGCCCCACCCAGGATGCCCGCGGTCAGCCCCTGCGATTGGGGGTGCCGGTGAATCACGATGCAGATCGGCGCGGCAAGGTCCGCCGGCACGCCTGACGCGAGCGTCCGCAGCGTTTCAATGCCCCCCGATGATGTGCCGACCACGACGATGCGCTTGATGTTTGCGATGAGCCGCTCCATGGCGGTTCACTGCATGAGTGCGGCCACACCGAGATGAGGGACTCTCCTGATGAGCGCCACCGTTTATCCGGATGTCTGCCCCGGCTGTAGGCTGCCACCATGGGGCGGATCCTTATCAGGGAGGTGCCCGTGTCGAACCCCCGTCGCGTCCGACGTTCGGAGATTGAACGGCGACACCTGACCGCCCGGGTGCTCCTGGTGGATGCATCCGAGGATTCGCTGGATATGTATGCCGAATGGTGCCGTCACGTCGGGTTGACGGTTCTGACGGCGACAGAGCCGGCACTCGCCTTGACACTGGCCCGGCAGCACCAGCCCCATGTGGTGGTCGCTGACGTGCGGGTCTGCCGTGGCTTCGACGGTCTCGAGCTGCTCGAGCAGTTGCGCTGTGATCCGGTCACGTCGGAGATCCCGCGCGTGGTGCTGACCGGCTTCCTCTGCGCCGCGGCGCGCGAGCTCGCGGAGCTCTCGGGCTGCCAAGCCTTCCTGGCCAAGCCCTGTGCCCCGGAACGGCTGGTCGAGGAAATCGCCGACGTTCTCCGCCGGAGCCGCACCGCGGTCCGTTTCACCGGTGCTGGCACGTCGCACTCGCACGAACGCCGCCGTCACGCCTGAGGCGACTGCCCACTTCTTTCCCGTCCCCTGACAGTCCTGACCGCGTCCCGGTCCCCTGCGGGATCCGTGCGTCTCGTGCAGCTGGCACGGATGTTCCACTCGCCCTGACGGAGTCAGCCGCGCCGGCTGCCGCGGCCGCAGCGTGTATCGGGTCCCGTCACGGCGTGGCGGCAGAGCATACGAGGGGAGGGCAGAGCAATGGCCATGGCAGAGAACCGCTCCATCGGGGAGCTCTTCTCAGACCTGTCGAGAGATATCGGCACGCTCGTGCGGAAAGAGCTCGAGCTCCTGAAGACGGAACTCGGCTCGAAGGCAGCGACAGTCGGCGGCCATCTTGGCCTTGCCGTGGCTGGCGGCGTGCTGGTGCAGGCGGGTCTGCTCGTCTTGCTTGCCGCAATTGTGATGGGCTTGATCCGGCTCGGCCTGTCGCCTTGGCTGGCGGCGCTGATCGTCGCGGTCCTCACTATGGCGACCGGCGGCCTGCTGGTCAGTCGTGTGCTGAAGGCCCTGCGGCAGACGTCACTCGCGCCGACCCACGCCATCCAGGCACTCAAGGAGGATCCGAGATGGACGACCAGGACCCCCGCCTAGAGGGCGAACGCGTCACCTACCCTTCAGCCGACAGCGTCATCGGCCGGACGTCCAGGGATGCGGAGCCGGTGACGTCGGTGCAAGCTCCAGATCTTCCCGCGACGGGCGTCACGGGTGCGACCGGCAGCGGCTCGTCCTCGACGGCCGCGTCGGACGATGGTGACGAACCGCGGCTGCAACGTCTGCAGGAGGAGGTCGCGGAGGCGCGTGGGGATGTCGCGAGCACCCTTCGCGCGATCGAAGACCGGCTTCGTCCGTCCAGTCTTGCGGCCAGCGCCGCGGAAGTGGTGACCGACAAAGCCGCTGCCCTTGGCGACAGCGTAGCCACCTCGCCGCCGGCCCGCTACGCGCGCGCGAACCCCTGGGGAGCGGCGCTCGCCTTGACCGGCGCGGCGCTCGCCGCGTGGTTCATGGCGCGGCCCCGCCGCCGTCGCCCACGCATGCGCCACCGCGTGGACCAGCGCCCGGCCGGAGCGCACGAGTTCACCCGCACCCACTACGACGCCGGGGCGGAACATGCGCTCGAGTCGGGTGCCACCCGCGTCCCGGGCGCATCGCCCGCCGTCACGTCCGGCGTCACTCACTCACGTACGGAGGAAGACACCAATGACACCCACAGGTAAGCCGCTCGCGGTCATCACCGGCGCCTCGAGCGGAATCGGCTACGAGCTGGCCGCGATCTGCGCCCAGGAAGGATTCGATCTCGTGATCGCCGCGGACGATCCCGGGGTCGAGGAAGCCGCCAACGCCTTCCGTGGCTTCGGCGCCCGCGTCGATACCGTGTACGCCGACCTGGCGACGCTCAGCGGAGTCGACAAGCTCCTCGGCGCGGTCAACGGCCGTCCGGTGGACGCCCTCCTCGCCAACGCCGGCCACGGGTTGGGTGGCGGGTTTCTCGATCAGGACTTCGACGACGTCCGTCACGTGGTCGATACCAATGTCACCGGCACGATCTACCTCGTCCAGCACGTCGGGCGGCAGATGCGAGCGCGCGGCACTGGACGCATCCTTCTCACGGGATCGATCGCCGGCTTCATGCCCGGGACCTATCAAGCGGTCTACAACGGCACCAAGGCGTTCATCGATTCGTTTTCCTTCGCATTGCGTGCCGAGTTGAAGGATACCGGGGTGACGGTGACCTGCCTGATGCCCGGCGCGACGGAGACGGAATTCTTCGAGCGCGCCGGGATGACGGACACGAAGGTCGGCCAGCAGAAGAAGGACGATCCGGCGGACGTGGCCCGGGTCGGCTTCGAGGCGATGCAGCGCGGCGACGGCGACGTCGTGAGCGGCTGGAAGAACAAGCTGCAGACCGCCATCGCGAGCGTCACGCCGGCGGGCATGCTCGCGGAACAGCACCGCAAAATGGCCGAACCGGGCTCCGCCAAGAAATAGCTCGACAGTATCCGGGTTTTCCCTGAGGCGGCATCGGCATCTCCTGATGCCGGTGCCGCTCTGCTTTTGGCATGGTGTGAGGGTGCGCGGAGACAGCCGTGGCACTACCGCCGTGGCACTACAGTTCCCTCACTGCCAGAAGGATGAGATAGCCCCAATGGAAAGTCCGGAACACCACGTCCAAGATCGACTGAGCACCGCGCTGCAGCGCGTCTCCGTCTTGGAGCGTGCCCTCGAAAACCATGAAGTGGCCAAAGGAGGCGATCGACTGCTCGCGGATGTGCGTCGTTTGTCCCGCGATCTCGAACGCACGCTGATCGAGTCGCGCGATGCCGCCTCGGGCCGCGAGGCGCTGCGCCGCAACGCCGAGTCCGCGAGCCGCCGGGCGACCCTGCTGTTTCACTTGTCGCCGACCCCCAGCATGATCATCGACCGCGTCGGCACGATCGTCGACGCCAACCCGGCCGCAGTGCGGCTCGTGAACACGTCGCTGCGTCACCTTGCCGGGCGGTCGCTCCCGATGTTCGTCTCGGCCGACCGCGAGCAGTTCCTGCAGCGGCTTGCCGCGCTGGGCACCGACGACGAGCCGGCGCAGTGGCCGATTACCATCAGGCCGCGCGAACGCGGCTGCCGGAAGGTCATGTTCACGGTCGTGCCGGATGCGAACGATCAGCTGCTCGTCATGCTGTTGCCGGCCGATGAGCCGATGACGAACGCAGAGAGGCTCGAGCCGAGTCATTCCGCGCAGGCTCTCGACGCCACAAGCGTACTCTCGTAACTCGCGCCGACGCGCCCCCGGCTCACGCCCGTGTGGCTGGTGGACGAGCGCCCCGCGCCCGCTGCGCCCGCGACCGTGCCCTGAGCATCACGTCCTCGAACACCGCGGCGATCGGCGCGTCCCACTCGCCAGGCCGGTGCTGACGGAACAGCGTCATGGTCGGATACCACGGCGAGTCCGCCCGTCGGCGCATCCAGCGCCAGTCGGCCTCGGTGTGGAGCAGCAAGCAGGTCGGCACCCCGAGCGCGCCGGCCAGATGGGCGGCCATGGTGTCGACGCTGATCACGACGTCGCACTGACTGATGAGCGCCGCCAGGCGATCGAGCGGACGCGGTGGCTGCACGGGCGTGAACGCGGCTTCTTCCGCCGGCCTGCGGTCGTGGAGCGGGATCACGCGCAGCTCCGGCGATTCGAGGAGGCGGCCGAACGCCGCGAGCTCGATCGATCGCCGCGGGTCCCACGTCCCCGCCCGCCACGCCAGGCCGACGGTCAGCCGTTCGTCATACGTCAGAGAGCGGCGGGATTTCACGACCGGACGGCACGCGCAGGTACGGCACCTGGCTCGGGATGGTTTCGAGCGTGGTGCGGAACACGTGCGGCAGTTCCATGATCTCCACGTCCACGTCGAAGCGCTCGCCGGGCACGCCGTCGTGCAGCGGTGAGAGCTGCCCGAGGCGAGGCGTCAAGGAAAGCAGCGGGATCAGCGCCGGCTGCACCCACAGGGTGACCTCGCGCGCGCGTGCGCAGACCATCGGCAGGTAGCGCGCGAACTGCAGGGTGTCGCCGAGTCCGTGGTAGCAGCGGACGAGGACGTCGCGCTGGTCGATCGGCGCGCCGCGCCAGATCCGCTGCTCGTGGCGGGGACGACGCCACTCGTCTTCTGGAATGGTGGCGAGGCCCGCGTCACCTAAGCTCCACGCCGCGGCGAAGTCGCCGCGGCGCATCAGGTCCATCCAGCCGGCGCCCGGCTCGCACGTCCCCCCGCTCACGCCGGCGGCTCCTCGGAGTGCTGATCGTGTCGATCGCCGAGGGCTCGCATCAGCGCGTCGATGTCGGTGGGGTCCATCAGTTTGCGCGCGTCGTGCGCCTCACGTTCATCGACTGGCAGCCCCAGGCGCTCGGAAATACGCGCGAGCAGACGCAGGACGACGGTCATCTCCTGCTCGGCGAGCAGATCGATTTGCAGGTCGAGATGATCGCGGCGATCGCTTTGCGCGCTCATTCGGTTCTGCGTGATGAGCACCAGGATCGCCAGCAGCACTCCTTCCATCGAGACCGCCATCGTCAGCAGCCCGAATGGATACGGGTCGAAGCGGAGGTGCCCCGGGGCGAGGACGTTCCAGGCCATCCAGCCGGAGAACAGGGCGAAGTGGAACGCGGCGCACTGCGGGGTTCCGGCGGCATCCGTGACGACCAGACTGAATCGCGTGCCAGCACCGGCTGTCTGATGCTGCTCGCGTTCGAGCCGTGCGATGCGCTCGATGTTGCGAATCGCGGGATCCGGTGCGTCGGCCATGGCGGTCAGTGACGATCGGGTTCGTTGATGGAGAGGAACGTGGCGCGGCCACCCTGCAGCGCCAGCGTTGTGACCGAGGCGGGGCTGACCTCGATGCGGCCGAAGGCGTCGAGCGGCATCCCGAGGTAATGCAGGATGGCCGATCGGATCACTTCCGCATGACTGACAAGGGCCACCGTGTCATCCCCGTGCTCCGACGAGAGCCGTGACAGCTCCGACACGATGCGCGACTGGACGCCGGCGAGGCGCTCGCCGTTGGGGGCGTGCGCTGAAGCCCGATCGGAATTGAAGCCCCGCCAGTCAGGGCGGGCGTCGAGCTCCTCGAACCGGAGCCCGCTCCAGTCCCCGAAGTCGACTTCATCCAACTCGCCGGCCTCGACGATCGGCAGCCGGTGGACGAGTGCGAGCGGCCGGGCCGTCTGTTGTGCCCGTTCGCGCGGGCTGGCGTAGATGGCCGCGAGCGGCACCCACCGGAGCCGGGTCGCCAACCGCCGCGCTTGCGCCGTCCCCGCATCACTCAACGAGAGGCCGGGCTTACGACCCCAGAGAACCTGTCCAATCGCCGCCGTGTCGGCGTGTCGAATCAGCAGCGCGATCATGCGCCGGGCGACTCGGCCGTCTTCCGTGGATGGTTGCGCGGCGCACGGCGAATGGATTTTATCCGCGCAGGGCCGGCGTGGCGTCTGGCGATTGGCAGGCCGAGCAGGCGCAGGCATTCGCCAATGTCCGGTGACGCGATCGAATAGATCACCGTGCTGGCCTCGCGCCGCCGGCCCACGAGTCCCGCGTTGAAGAGGATCTGCAGATGTTTGGACACCGTCGATTGCGGCGCATCAATCGACTTGGCGATCGATCCGACGGCGAGCGCGCGCGTCGTGAGCGCGGCGAGGATGCGGACGCGAGTGGGATCGCCCAAGGCCCGGGCGCGCGAGGCGACGCGGGTCACAGCCTCACCTGAGAGTGCTCTCATAAGCCAGGAGTCGCAGATGCGCAGATGCGCGAACCGTCGAGTCGCATGCCTCGTGGAACCAGCCTTGCTACTTACCCCGGCGACGGTCACGGCATTAAGCAAGGCTGGCACCATCCCACGAAAGGGCGGCGGCTTCGATGCAGATTCTGATTACCGGCGGCGCAGGGTTCATCGGCTCCCATCTCGCGGACGAATTGCTGCACGCCGGACATCGCGTGCGCGCGTTGGACCTGCTCGTGCCGCAGGTCCACGGAGAATCCGGCAGCCGGCCCGCGTACCTGGATCCCGAAGTGGAGTTGATCCGCGGCGACGTGCGCGACGCCGATGCCGTGCGTGCGGCGCTGCGTGGCGTCGACGCGGTGTACCACTTCGCCGCCGCCGTTGGCGTCGGCCAGAGCATGTATGAGATCGCCCACTACACCTCCGTCAACAATCTCGGGACCGCGGTCCTGCTGCAGGCGTTGTCGGCGTCACCGGTGCAGCGTCTGGTGGTCGCGTCCAGCATGAGTCTGTATGGCGAGGGGTTGTATCGCCGCGCCGACGGCACGATCGTCGACAACGCGACGCGCGACGAGGCCACCTTCAAGACCGGAGCGTGGGAGCCGATCGACGCCGAGGGACAGCCGCTGGAGCCGCTGCCGACGCCCGAATGGAAGCCGCCCGCGCTGTCGTCGGTGTACGCGCTCTCGAAGTTCGATCAGGAGCGCCTGTGCCTGATGCTCGGGCGCGCCTACGGCATTCCGACCGTGGCGCTGCGCTTCTTCAACGTGTTCGGCACGCGCCAGGCGCTGTCCAATCCGTACACCGGCGTGCTCGCGATTTTCGGATCGCGCCTCCTGAACGATCGCCCGCCCTTGATCTTCGAGGACGGACGGCAGCGCCGCGACTTCGTGAGCGTCTACGACATCGTACGCGCCTGCCATCTTGCGCTCGACGCCAAGGACGCGGTGGGGCAGGCGATCAACGTGGGCAGCGGCCGCTCGGCGACGGTTCTCGAGGTCGCCGAATTGATGTCGGCGGCGCTCGGCAAGTCGATCGCGCCGGAACCGACCGGGACGTATCGCGTCGGCGACATCAGGCACTGTGTTGCCGACATCAGCCTGGCGCAGCAGGTGCTCGGCTTCCAGCCCGCGGTGACGCTGGACGACGGGATCGTCGAGCTCACCGAGTGGCTGCGCGATCAGCAGGCCGAGGATCGCGTCGCCGAGGCCGGCCTCGAGCTCGCCTCGCGAGGGCTGGCGCGATGACGCCCAGCGCGGTCCCGCCGTCCGGCGGACTCGCCCTGGTGACCGGCGGCGCCGGGTTCGTCGCCACCAACGTCGCCGACCGGCTGCTGCGATCGGGCCGCCGCGTGCGCATCTTCGACAACCTGTCGCGGGCCGGTGTCGAGCGCAACGTGCGCTGGCTGCGTGCCCAGCACGGCTCGCGCGTGGAGCTGCAGTACGGCGACATTCGCGACGGCGCGGCGGTGGCGACGGCCGTCCGCGGGGTCGATCGCGTGTTCCATTTCGCGGCGCAAGTGGCCGTCACCACCAGCCTCATCGATCCGTTCGCCGACTTCGACATCAACGCGCGCGGCACGCTCAACTTGCTCGAAGCGCTGCGCGCCGCGGGCGGCCAGGCCAGCCTGCTGTTCACGTCCACCAACAAGGTTTATGGCGATCTGCACGATGTCCAGCTCCGGACCGACGGCCGCCGCTACATGCCTGCGGATCGCGATGTCGCCGAGTCCGGCATCGGTGAGGAGCGGCCGCTCGACTTCCACAGCCCGTACGGCTGTTCGAAAGGTGCGGCGGAGCAGTACGTCCTCGATTACGCGCGCACCTTCGGATTGCCGGCCACCGTGTTTCGAATGAGCTGCATCTACGGTCCGCACCAGTTCGGAACCGAAGATCAGGGGTGGGTCGCCCACTTCGCGATCCAGGCGCTGCGCGGCCGGCGACTCACGCTCTATGGCGACGGACGGCAGGTGCGGGACATCCTGTACGCCGAGGATCTTGCCGAGGCGATGCTGCTCGCCCATCAGCACATCGATCGCACTGCCGGACAGGCCTTCAATATCGGCGGCGGGCCCGCGAACACCGTCAGCCTGCTCGAACTGCTCGACCTTCTCGGCGAGCTGACCGGTAGCCGCGCCGCGTACGGATTCGAGCCGTGGCGGACAGCGGATCAGCGGTATTACGTCTCGGACATCCGCCGCTTCAGCGCGCTGACCGGGTGGGCGCCGCGGACCGGCGTGCACGACGGCGTCGGCCGCCTCGTCGCCTGGCTGCGCGATCAGGCCGGCCGGCACGAGGAGCTCGAGGTGGACCGGGTCGCGTCATGAAGTTCTGCCTGATCAACCCGCGCTGGACGTTCGAGGGCAGCATCTACTTCGGCTGCCGGGAGCCGCACCTCCCGCTGGAGCTCGGGTATGCCCGGGCCCTGCTGCATGAGCGCGGTCACGAGGTGCTGCTGATCGACGCGCAGCTGCACGATCTGCCGCTCGAGGAGGTCAGGGCCCGCGTGCTCGCCTTCGCACCGGATCGGCTGGTCGTCACAACCGCGCCGAGCTATCTGTTCTGGCGCTGCCCGCCGCCGGAGCTGCGCGTCCCGCAGGAACTGCTCCGCGCCCTCTCCGGCATTCCCGCCGTCCGCATCATCGTCGGCCCGCACGGCTCGACGACGCCGGCGACGACATTGCGCAAGTTGGGGGCCGATGCCGTGGTGCTGGGAGAGTGCGAGGAGGTCTTGCCGGAGCTCGCCCGCGATCCTGCCGACTGGCAGCACGTCTCGTCGTGTGCCTACGCCGATCGCACGGGCGTGCGGGTGCAGGGTTCGCCGCACGCCTCGGACATGAGCCGGCTGCCGGCGCTGGCGTGGGCCGCCGAGGATCTGGCGCGTCACGCGCACCACCATCATCGGTTCGACGCCTCGCCGGCTGCGCCGGGAGCCGAAGTCGAGGTGTCGCGCGGCTGCCCGTACCATTGCTCGTTCTGCGCCAAGGACAACTTCCGCGACGACTATCGCAAGCGGCCGATCGCGACAATCCTCGAGGAGGTCGATGGCCTGACGGCGAAGGGCGTCGACTACGTCTACTTCATCGACGAGATCTTCCTGCCGAACCGCGAGTTGTTGCAGGCGCTGGTCGAGCGGCCGATCCGGTTCGGCGTGCAGACCCGGGTCGACCTCTGGACGCCGGCGATGCTGGAGCTCCTCGGCCGGGCCGGCTGCGTGTCGATCGAGGCCGGCGTGGAAAGCATCACCGTCGAGGGACGCAACCTGCTCGACAAGGGGACCCGCCTCTCGACCGACGAGCTCACCGCGCGGCTCGTGACCGCCAAGCAGCACGTCGCTGTTCGTACAGGCCAACCTGCTCGAATCGGGCAGCGACGATCCCGCCGCCGTCGAGGCATGGCGGCAGCACCTCGCGGCGCACGGCGTCTGGGCGAACAAGCCGGTGCCGATGTTCCTTTATCCAGGATCGCCGGGATACACCAAGCGGTGGGGCGCCGCCGACGATCGGGCCTGGGAGCGCGCGCTGGAATCGTATCTCCTCGCCGCGCCTGTCCTCAGTGACATCCAGGACGCGCGTCCGCGGCCCCTCGACGAGCTGGAGCTCGATCTGTCCGATGTCCGGCACTGAGCGGCTGAGAGTCAGCGGATCGCGTATGCCCGCGCCGCGTCGTGTGCTCATGACGGCCGATGCGGTCGGCGGGGTGTGGCGATACGCGCTCGATCTGGCCGCTGCGCTTCGGGCCCGGGGTACCAGCACGGTGCTCGCCGTGCTCGGGCCCGAGCCGTCCGCCGCGATGCGCCGCGAGGCGGAAGGCTGCTGCGAGGCGGTCGCAGGGTTCCCGTGCCGGCTCGAGTGGATGGACGACCCGTGGGAAGACGTACGCGCCGCGGGGGAGTGGCTGCAGGCATTGGCGTCGCAATGGCCTTCCGATGTCATTCACCTGAACGGCTTCGCGCATGCCTCGCTCGACTGGGATCAGCCGGTGATCGCCGTCGCGCACTCGGACGTCTCCTCGTGGTGGCGTGCGGTGCACGAGTGCGCCCCGCCGCCCGATCGCGATGAGTACCGCGCGCGAGTCCGGCGGGCGCTGGCCGACGCCGACGTGGTCGTCGCGCCGTCGCACGCGATGGCCGCGGCGCTGATGCAGGAATACGGCCACGGAGACACCCGCGTCATCCCGAACGGTTGCGCGACGGCCGCTGGCCCACCGCGTGGCCGCGTGAAGGACCCGATCATCTTCGCCGCCGGCCGGCTCTGGGATCAGGCCAAGAACATCGCCACGCTGTGCGCGATCGCGCCCGGACGGGCATGGCCTGTGTACGTCGCCGGGGATGCCTCGGGCGGGGCCGGCCGCGCGGCGCTCCCGAATGTCACGCATCTTGGCCGGCTCGATGCGGCCGACGTGCAGCACTGGATGGCGTGTGCCGCGATCTACGCCTTGCCGGCGCGCTACGAGCCGTTCGGATTGTCGATCCTCGAGGCCGCGGCGGCCGGCTGCGCGCTGGTCCTCGGCGACATTCCCAGCCTGCGCGAGCACTGGCACCACGCCGCGTTGTTCGTGCCGCCCGACGATGGCGACGCGCTGGCGGCGACGCTCGACCGCCTGATTGCGGATACGTCGCTGCGGGTGCGCCTCGGGGCGGCCGCCCTCGAGCGCTCCGAGCGCTTCACCACAAGAGCCACGGCCCAGGCCTACGAAGAGGTGTATCGGGATGTGCTGACGGCCCGCGATCGGGGGCCGATCGTTTCGCGTGCGGCGGAGGTCCGGCGATGACGGCGCGCCCGACCATGGCGATGTTCGGGTCGAGTCTGGTCTCCGCGTACTGGAACGGCGCCGCAACGTACTACCGCGGTCTGGTCCGCGCCCTCGCCGGACGCGGGGTGGACGTGACCTTCTACGAGCCGGACGCCTACGATCGCCAGGCGCACCGAGACATCCCCGATCCTGACTGGGCGCGGGTCGTCGTCTATCCCGCCGACAGCCCCGACGGGCCGCTCCGCGCCCTTGATCAGGCCCGTGGCGCGGACGTGATCGTCAAGACGAGCGGGGTCGGCGTGTTCGACGAGTTGCTCGACGCCGCCGTGCTCGCCGCGCGCGGTCCGCACACCACGGCGATCTACTGGGATGTCGACGCGCCGGCGACGCTCGATCGGCTCGAACAGCACCCGGCCGATCCGCTGCGCGGGTTGATCCCCGGCTACGACCTGGTCCTGACGTACGGCGGAGGGCAGCCGGTCGTCAACGCCTATCGGGCGGTCGGCGCGCGCCAGTGCGTGCCGATCTACAACGCGCTCGATCCCGCGACGCACCATCCGGTCGATCCGGATCGCCGTTTCCGCGCCGACCTGGGCTTTCTCGGCAACCGGCTGCCCGACCGTGAGGCTCGCGTCGAGCGCTTCTTCCTCGCGGTCGCCGAGCGGCTGCCGGCCTACCGGTTCGTGCTCGGCGGCAGCGGGTGGGCCGACAAGCCGATGGCCGGCAACGTGCGCTACGTCGGCCATGTCTACACCGCCGACCACAACGCGTTCAACTGCAGCGCCACCGCCGTGCTGAACATCAGCCGCGACAGCATGGCCCGCTACGGCTTTTCCCCGGCGACGCGCGTGTTCGAGGCGGCGGGGGCAGGTGCCTGCGTGATCACCGACGCGTGGGAGGGGATCGAGACGTTCCTCGAGCCGGGCTCCGAGGTGCTGGTCGCCAGCGATGCCGACGCGCTGATGGCTCACCTCGTGGAGATGACCAAGGGGCGGGCGCTGCAGATCGGCGAGGCGGCCCGCCGGCGCGTGCTGGCGGAACACACCTACGAGCGGCGCGCCGAGCAGGTCGTCGAGCTGCTCGGCCTGGGGCAGGCGGTGCGATGACGATCGTGATCTTCGGCCTCACCATCAGCTCGGCGTGGGGAAACGGGCACGCGACGTTGTGGCGCGGCCTCTGCCGCGCCCTCCATCAACGCGGTCATCAGGTGCGCTTCTTCGAGAAGGACGTGCCGTACTACGCCGGCCATCGCGATCTGCCAGAACCCGACGGCTGCACGCTCATGTTGTACGAGGATTGGGGCTCGGTCGCCGGCGACGCCGCACGAGCCGTCCACGACGCCGACGCGGCCGTGGTGACGTCGTACTGCCCCGACGGCCGCGAGGCCAGCGCGCTGACGCTGGCGTCGAACGCCGCGGTGAAGGTCTTCTACGATCTCGACACGCCGGTCACGCTCGCCGAGGTGGCCCGCGGCGCGCCGGTGCCGTATCTACCCGAGGACGGGCTCGCCGGATTCGATCTCGTTCTCAGCTTCACCGGCGGCCAGGCGCTCGAGCGTCTGCGCGACACCCTCGGGGCGCGCCGCGTCGCGCCGCTCTACGGCAGCGTCGATCCCGAGCGGCATCATCCCGTCCCTGTCGCGGCCGCTCAGCGCAGCGACCTGTCGTATCTCGGGACGTATGCCGCCGATCGCCAGCGCGTGCTCGAGGCGCTCTTCATCGAGCCGGCGCGCCGGCGTGGCGATCTCCGGTTCGCTCTCGCCGGATCGATGTACCCGGACGACTTTCCGTGGACGCGCAACATCTTCTACGTCCGGCACATGCCGCCCGGCGACCACCCGGCCTTCTTCTGCTCGTCGAGCCTGACCCTCAACGTCACCCGCAAGGCGATGGCCGACATGGGGTATTGCCCGTCGGGGCGGCTGTTCGAAGCGGCCGCATGCGGCACCCCGATCCTGAGCGACCGGTGGCCGGGGATCGAGGAGTTCTTCGAGCCGGGCCGCGACATCCTGATCGCCGACAGCACCAGCGATGCGCTCGACGCGCTCGATCTGTCACCCGGCGAGCGGGAGCGAATCGCCGCGTCCGCGCGCGAGCGGACGCTCAGCTGCCACACCGCCGCGATCCGCGCGTCCGAGCTCGAGACGCTGCTCGAAGGAGTGGCATGAACTACCGCTTTCATCGAAAACGAGGTGCGCGATGTGGGGCATAGTGCCGGCGGCCGGGCAGGGAAGCCGCATGCAGCCGCTGGCGTTCTCGAAAGAGCTGCTGCCGGTCGGCAGCCGCCGCGACGGTGAGCGCGAGCGGCCGCGGGCGGTCAGCGAGTATCTCGTCGAACGGCTGGTGCTCGGCGGCGCCGACAAGATCTGTTTCGTGATCTCGCCGGGCAAGTCCGACATCCTCGAATACTACGGCGGCGAGGTGTTCTCGGCGCGCGTCGTCTACGCGGTGCAGCCGGCGGCCGCCGGCCTGTGTGACGCCATCTTCCGCGCCCTGCCGCTCGTGCCGCCAGAGGAGGACGTCCTCGTCGGACTGCCCGACACCATCTGGTTCCCGCAGGAGGCGCTGACCCACTTGCCGGCCGGCGAGCTGTCGTTCCTGTTGTTTCCCGTCGACCGCCCGGAGCTCTTCGACGCGGTGATCCTCGGGCCGCACGACGAGGTCTGGGAAATCCAGGTCAAGATTGCGCAGCCCTCGTCGAACTGGGTGTGGGGCGCCTTCCGGATGAGCGGCGCGATCTTCCGCGACCTGCACCGCCTGTGGACCGAGCGCGGCCAGGCTGACGAGTACATCGGGACTCTCGTCAACGCCTGGCTGGCGGGCGGCGGCGCGGCCCGGGGCATCAAGGCCGGCCGCGCCTACGTCGACGTCGGCACGGTTCGCGGCTATCGCCAGGCCATCCGGCTGCTGGCAGACGACGATGGCGGCAGCGCCGAGCAGATGGCCGGCGCCGCGGCGCCGGCGGAGCAGCGCTGACATGCGGGTCGTCATCTTCTGCCATTCGCTCCTCTCGGACTGGAATCACGGCAACGCCCACTTCCTGCGCGGCGTGGCGAGCGAGCTGCTGGCCGGCGGTCACGCGGTGGATGTCTACGAACCGCACGACGCCTGGAGCCTCGCCAACCTGCTCGCGGACGCCGGTCCGGCGGCGATTGCGGGCTTTCACGCTGCCTATCCGCAGCTCTCGTCGACCCGCTATCGCCCCGAGGCGCTCGATCTCGACCAGATCCTGGACGGCGCGGATCTCGTGCTCGTCCACGAATGGAACGCGCGCGACCTGGTCCAGCGGATCGGCCGCCACCGGCGCGGCGGCAGCCGATACGTGCTCCTGTTCCACGACACACACCACCGGTCGGTCACCGACGCTGAGACTTTTGCGGACGGCGCGATCGATGACTACGATGGCGTGCTCGCGTTCGGGGAGGTCATCCGCGAGCGCTACGTGCGCCACGGCTGGTCGCATCGCGCGTGGACCTGGCACGAGGCTGCCGACGTGCGCGTGTTTACTCCGCGCGATCGGTCCGCCAGTCCGTCCGGTGATCTCGTCTGGATCGGTAACTGGGGCGACGATGAGCGGTCGGCGCAGCTGCATGCCTATCTGTTCGAGCCGGTGGCGGCGCTGGGGCTGACGGCGCACGTCTACGGCGTGCGTTACCCCGACGATGCGCTCGCCGCGCTCCGTGCCGCCGGGATTGTCTATGGCGGCTGGCTCCCCAACTATCGCGCGCCGGCGATCTTCGGCCGTCATCGGGTCACCGTCCACATTCCGCGCCGACCGTACGTCGAGGCGCTGCCAGGCGTGCCGACCATTCGCGTCTTCGAGGCGCTGGCCTGCGGGATCCCGCTGGTGTCCTGCCGCTGGGCGGACGTCGAGGGGCTGTTCCGCGACGGCGACTTCAGGATGGTCGACACGCCGGCCGAGATGCGCGGGGCGCTGCGGGAGCTGCTCGCCGATCCTGCGGCAGCGGCGGCCCAGGCGGCGCGCGGCCTCGAGACAGTCCTGGCGCGTCACACCTGCCGTCATCGCGTCAGCGAGCTCCTCGACATCGTCGCGACGATCGAGGGATCGCGGCGCCGGGAGGTGGTCGCGTCGTGAAGCTGGTATTTCTCGGGTTGTCGATCACGTCCTCGTGGGGCAACGGCCACGCCACGACCTATCGCGCCTTGCTGCGGGCGCTGGCGGCGCGCGGCCACAACGTCACCTTCCTGGAGCGCGACGTGCCGTGGTACGCGGACAATCGCGACCTGCCGTCGCCCGGCTTCTGCCAGGTCGGGTTGTACGACAACCTGGCGGAGCTGGAGACGCGTCATGGCGCACTGATCCGCACCGCTGATGTGGTCGTGGTCGGGTCCTATGTGCCGGAGGGCATTGCGGTCGGCAATCTGGTCCAGCGGATCGCGGCCGGTATCACCGCGTTCTACGACATCGATACGCCGGTGACGTTGTCGCGGCTCGGGGCCGGGCTCGATTATCTGGAGCCGCGCCAGATCGCGCGCTACGACCTCTATCTGTCATTCACCGGCGGCCCGACCCTGGAGCGGTTGCGGCGGCGGCACGGCGCCCGCTGCGCCCGCGCGTTGTACTGCTCGGTCGACCCGGACCTTTACTACCCGAACGCACAAGATGGTCCCGCGCCCCCCGTCGACCTCGGGTATCTGGGCACGTACAGCAAGGATCGCCAGCCAGTGCTCGATCGCCTGATGCTCGATGCGGCGCGGCGCTGGCCGGCCGGATCGTTCGTCGTGGCCGGGCCGCAGTACCCGGACGGGATCGCCTGGCCGGCGAACGTCACGCGCGTGTGCCACGTGGAGCCCGCTGATCACCGGGCCTTCTACACGTCCTCGCGGTTCACGCTGAACGTCACCCGCACCGACATGGTGGCCGCCGGGTTCTCTCCGAGCGTGCGGCTGTTCGAGGCGGCGGCGTGCCGCACGCCGCTCATCAGCGACAGCTGGCCGGGGCTCGAGACGCTGTTCACGCCCGGGCGGGAGATCCTGCTGTCGCGCCACGCCTGCGACACGCTCGAGTTCCTCCGCGATCTGCCCGAGGCGGATCGGCGGGAGCTGGGAGAGCGGGCCCGGGCCCGCGTGCTCGCCGGTCACACCGCGAGCCATCGGGCACGCGAGTTCGAGCGGGCGGTTGCCGCGGCCGGCGGCGAGCCGGTGCGCGAGGCGCCAGCCCTGACCGCGGGATCCACACGCAACGAAGCGAGGCCATGACCACGACCCTTGATCGGGAGACGCTCGAGCGCCGCATCCGCGAGCTCGGGACCTGGTTCCACAACATCGACCTGCACGGCGTGCCGACCGCGCCGGGCCATTTCCTGGGCGACTACCCGGCGATCAAGTGGCGGCACTTCGCGCACGTCGTGCCCGAGGACCTGAGCGGCCGGACGGTGCTCGACGTCGGCTGCAACGGCGGGTTCTATGCGATCGAGATGAAGCGCCGCGGCGCGCGCCACGTGCTGGCGGTCGACACGGACGCGCGCTACCTCGCCCAGGCCCGGTTCGCGGCGGAGGTGCTGGACGCCGACATCGAGTTCCAGCAGATGTCGGTCTTCGAGCTGCCATCCCTCGGACGCCGCTTCGATCTGGTGCTCTTCATGGGCGTCCTCTATCACTTGCGCCATCCGCTGCTCGCGCTCGACCTCCTGCGCGAGCACGTGGTCGGCGAGCGGCTGATCTTTCAAAGCATGCTGCGCGGTTCCGAGGAGTCCGGCGAGGTAAGCGCCGATTACGCGTTCACCGACACGACGCCGTTCGCGGATCCGCGCTATCCGGTCCTCTATTTCGTCGAGCGGAAGTACGCCGGGGATCCGACCAACTGGTGGATTCCGAATGCCGCGTGTGCCGAAGCGATGCTCCGCAGCGCCGGGTTCCGGGTCGTCGCTCGGCCCGAGGGCGAGGTGTTCGTCTGTGAGCCGGCGCCGTCTGTCGGCCACGCCGAGAGCCGCGCCGCGCTGGCCGCGCTCCAGGCCCGCAGGGCGGACGCATGATCGAAGCCGTGATGCTCTGGAACGAGCCGAACAACCTGTCGCACTGGGACTTCGAGATCGATCCGGGATGGCAGGTGTTCAGCCGGATGGTGAGCGAAGCGGGCGCGGCGATCGCCGCCGAGCGCCCGGGGCTGACGCGGGTCATGGGCGGCATGTCGCCGATCGACGCCGGGTTCGTGCAGACGCTCCAGCAGCAGGGTGCACTCGACGCCGTCGACGTGGTGGCCGTGCACGGGTTCCCGCTGGACTGGAATCACTGGCAGATTGACGAATGGCCGTCACGGCTGGCCGAGATCGCCGCGGTCTCACCGCACCCGCTATGGGTGTCGGAGGTCGGGGTGTCGACGTTCGGCGCTGAAGAAGTGCAGACATTCGGCGTGAAGCGCACGGCGCGGCTGCTGGAATCGCGCGTCCCGCGCATTCATTGGTACAGCCTCTACGATCTGCCGCGCGCCTGGCCGGCCACCACCCGCCATCGCGAGGCTGAGGGGTCCTCGTACTACCGGCACTTCTACATGGGGCTGCTGCGTGAGGACGGCACGCCGAAGCGCGCGCTGCGGGAGTTCGCGCGCCATACGCCGGCCCTGGGGATCTGCCAGTGGTTCCACTTCGAGGACCCACGGCTCGATGCTGCCGTCCAATGGCTGCAGGATCTCGGGGTCACCTACCTTCGCACCGGCCTGAGCTGGGCCGACAGCCAGCGGCCGAACGCGCAGGCGTGGTTCGATCGCCAGATGCGGGCGCTGGAGCGCTTCGACGTGACGGTGACGTTCTGCTTCACGCCGGAGTCCGCTGGCGTCCGGCCGCATCACACCAGCCCGCCGGTCGACACGTCACGGTTCGCGGAGTTCTGCGCGGCGCAGGTGCGCCGGTACAGTTGAGGGCGGGGCAGGCGGATCAGACCGCCGGCCACTCGAGGGTCGTTGCGGGCTCGGCGCTCTCGAGCGGTGCTGTGGCCACACTGTCCGGCGTCAAGAGCCACTGCAGTCCGACCGCCTTGCCGCTGCCGTCCCGCACCGCGCAGATGCGGGTGCGCACGTTGAGCATCTGACGCTCGCGCGGTCGCAGCCGCAGCTCCAGGTCGGTCGGCGTGCCGGCCTCCGCCAGTATGGTGAGCCGCCCCATCAGCTCCACCCGTCCGGAGGCGATGAACAACACGAATGGACGGCCGGCGAGGCTCTTTCGGGAGATGTTGAGGATCCGCGACGCAGCGGGGTTGGCTTCCTGAATGACGCCGGTCAGGTCGGTGAGAAGGTAGCCGCAGTCGACCATTGTGACCAGCGCGCCGAGACGCTGCTCGGCGGAATCGACGATCCCCCGCAGCTGCCGGAGCTCGGCGTCGCGCTGGCGCAAGTTCTCGTGCAACCCTTCGAGACGGGCCGCGGCCACCTCCAATTCCCGCAGGCACTCCGGGGCGACCCGTGACGCATCCCCCGGCGAATGCTGCAGGCGTCGCTCGAGACTGGCCAGCCGCGCCCGCATGCTCGCGGCGTGCAAGAAACCCTGATCGGACACCCTCACACTCCTCGGATGATCACCCGGGGTTATTGGGGCAAGGTGCAACGCACGTAATGGCCCGTGGCGGTGGTCCTGAGCACGCCCCGCTGCACAAGGGTGTGCAGGATCCGGCCGCACACGCCTGGTTGGAGCGATAGCAGGCGGGCGGCCTGCGCCCCGGTCAGCAGCAGCCCGGGCATCTCGCTGAACTCGCCGGCGAGACGGCGCACGAGCCGCTCACGCGCCGCCAGGTTCCGGCGCTCGACGACGGGTTGCGGGCTCGACGCCTGAGGGACCGCCATTCGATGCGCGCCACGCTGAAGCGGCGTCATGACGACCTCCACACGGCTGGAACCTTTTGGCAGAAGTTGGAACGCCAGCCACTGGCATTCCACTCCGTCAGCTCGGCCGATACCATCGGGAGAACGCGGTGGGCATCAGGGAAAACCCTGATGCTGGCTTAGAGCCTGACGATTTCGCTGGCAGTTCGCGGAATCCGGAGGCGGAACGCGGTGTGCCCGTTCTCGGATTCGACGTCGATCGACCCGTGGTGCGCGACCATGATCTGCTGGACGATGTAGAGGCCGAGCCCGAGGCCTTCGGTGCGGGCCGCGGAGGCGCCGCGCCGAAACGGATCGAAGATCGTGGGCAGCAGCTCGCGGGGAATGGTGCCGGCGTTGCTGACGTCGACGCGTACCTGCCCGGCTGCGGTGCCGTCGAGGACCACTTCGACCGGACGATCGGGGTGACCATGCCGCAGCGCGTTGCCAATCAGATTCGAGGCGACCTGGGCCAGGCGGTCGGCGTCCCACTCCCCGGTAATGTCGCCGTCGGCAGTGACGACGATGCGACGATCCGGGAAAATCGCCCGGTGCTCCTGGACTACCCGTTGGATCAGCGTCCCGAGGTCTCCGGGCTCGCGCTTCAGGGGGATGCCGCCGGCCAGGCGCGCCCGCGCGAGATCGAGGATGTCGTCGATCATCCGCCCCATGCGCTTGGCGCTCGAGACCATCTTCGCGGAGGTGGTCCGGACCGCGGGCTCCTGGCTCTGGAGCTCCAACAGACGCGCGCCGGTCAGGATCGCGTTGAGCGGGTTTCGCAGGTCGTGGCCGAGGACGGCGGTGAACATCTCGTTCAGCCGCAGCCGCTCGGTCCGGTCATCGAGCTCGCGCGCGAGCTGCTGCTTCTGGCGATAGAGCTGGAAGAAGACGTCCGCCTTGTTACGCAGGATGCGCGGCTCGATCGGCTTGAACAGGAAGTCGACCGCGCCGGTCTCGTAGCCCTTGAAGATGCGCAGCTGATCGTGGGCGCCGGCGGTGACGAAGATGATCGGCACGTCCCGCGTGCGCTCGCTGCCGCGCATCAGCTCGGCGAGCTCGAAGCCGTCCATTTCCGGCATCTGGACGTCGACCAGCGCGAGCGCGACCGAATGCGACAGCAGCAGATCGAGCGCTTCCGCCCCGGACCGCGCCTCCAGCACCTCCACGTCGTCGCGCCGCAGCAGCGTCGAGAGCGCGAGGAGGTTCTCGGGCCGGTCGTCGACCAGCAAACATTTCACGCGCGGCAGGTAGTCGATCATGCCGGTCCGGGGCGCGGCGTCACCGCACCCATCCCACCTTCGCGGTTCGTGAACAGGCCGGCGATCTCCGGCAGCGGCAGGACGTAATCCACCGGACCGGCCTTCAGAGCAGCCTCGATCATCAGCGAGGCGTAGGCGTGATCCGGCTCCTGCACGACGGTGACCCCGCCGACGCGGCGGATCGCGTCGAGCCCCGCGGCGCCGTCGGCGCTGGCGCCGGTCAGGATGATCCCGAGCAAACGGCGGCCGTAGACGTCGGCGGCGGATTCGAACAGGACGTCGATCGCGGGCCGGGAGTGGTTGACCGGCTCGTCGCTCGAAAGGGCAATCTGCGGCCCCAGGTCGATCAGCATGTGATAGTCGGGTGGCGCAAAGTATATCGTTCCTGCTTCCGCCGGTTGCTTGTCCTCCGCTTCGACAACCGTCAGCGCACAGCGCGGCGCGAAGATGCCCGCCAGCAGGCTGGGGCGCTCCCGCGGCAGGTGGAGCACGATGAACACCGGCGCGGCGAGGCCGGCGGGCAAGTGCGGCAGCAGCATGGTCAGGGCCTCGACGCCGCCCGCGGACGTGCCGATCACCACCGCATCGATCTCGCGGCCACCGGGCAGTGCGAGGCTCATGTCGCGTCCTTCTTCTGAAAAATCCGATCCTCGTGCACCAGCTCGGTAAAGGCGTCTCCGTGCGCCGAGAAGCGGAGCGACTCCTTCGCGCCGATACCCAGGAACCCCTTGCGACACAGCGATTCGCGGAAGAGCCCGATGGCGCGATCCTGAAGCACGCGGTTGAAGTAGATCAGCACGTTCCGGCAGGACACCAGGTGAACTTCCGCGAACACGCTGTCCGTTGCCAGGCTGTGATCGGAGAACACCAGGTGACGGCGCAACTCCCTGTCGAACACCGCGCGCCCGTAGGCTGCCTGATAGTAGTCGGAGAGGGACGTCGGCGCGCCGGAGCGGCGATGGTTCTCGGTAAACCCCGGAATCCGATCGGCATCGTAGACGCCCGCCTCGGCCTTCTGGAGGACGTGCGGGTTGATGTCGGTGGCGTAGATCAACGTTCGTGACAGCAGCCCTTCTTCGCGCAGGAGGATCGCCATCGAGTAGGCCTCTTCGCCCGTACTGCAGCCGGCGATCCAGACCTTGAGCGAGGGATACGTGCGCAGCAGCGGCACCACCGTTTCGCGCAACGCCTTGAAGTAGGTCGGGTCGCGGAACATCTCGGTGACCGGCACGGTCAGGAAATCGAGCAGCGCGCGGAACGTCGCCGGCTCGTGCAGCACGCGCCCCTGGAGCTCCGACAGCG
Organism: uncultured Acidobacteriota bacterium; assembly: GCA_963816725.1. Taxonomy (GTDB): domain Bacteria; phylum Acidobacteriota; class Vicinamibacteria; order Vicinamibacterales; family 2-12-FULL-66-21; genus CAVSUB01. The sequence continues at coordinate 410,497 of CAWFMC010000013.1, forward strand.
TCGCGCAGTCGAACTTCAGCATGGCGGATTTCAGGCGGCGCTTGAGCGAGGCGGTGGCGTACTCGCGAAAATCGTAGTGGTACTTCAGGTAAATCGCATCGACCAGCAGGCGCAGCTCGATGTCCGCGTCGCCCGCTCGCGCCGGCATCACTTCGGCATCCAGACCCGCACCAGCGAGAGCAGTTTCTCGACGTCGAGCGGCTTGGCGATGTAATCGTTGGCGCCGGCGGCGAGGCACTTCTCCTGATCGTCCTTCATCGCCTTGGCGGTCAGCGCGATGATCGGCAGCTTCTTCCACTGCGGCTGCTTGCGGATCTCCCGTGTCGCGGTCAGCCCGTCCATCTCCGGCATCATGATGTCCATCAAGACGAGATCGATCGGCCGCCCGCCGGGCGCCCGGCTCGCGGCCAGGAGGTCGAGCGCCTCGCGGCCGTTCCGGGCGATCTCCAGCTTCGCACCCTTGGGCTCGAGCACGCTCGACAACGCGAAGATGTTCCGGGCATCGTCTTCGACGATGAGGATGCGGCGGTCGTCGAGGGCGGTGTCGCGGTCGCGGGCGGCCTGGAGCATGCGCTGCCGCTCGATCGGCAGGGCGGACTCGACCTGGTGCAGGAACAGCGTGACCTCGTCGAGCAGCCGCTCGGGTGAGCGCGCATCCTTGATGATGATCGACTTCGAGAACCGCCGCAGCCGCTGCTCTTCGTCGCGCGACACCGAGCGCCCGGTATAAACGATCACCGGCGGGAAGGAGACCTCCTCCTGCTGGGACATCTGCTCCAGCAGTTCGTAGCCGCTGACGTCCGGCAGGGTCAGGTCCATGACCATGCAGTCGAAGGTGGTGGCGCGCAGCTCGCGGAGCGCCTCCGCGGCGGTCTCGACGGTGGTGATGCGGACATCCTCGTTCGACAGCAGCTGGCGGATGCTCTCGCGCTGCTGCTCGTCGTCTTCGACCACCAGCACGCGGCGCAGGCTCTGCGAGAACTTGGCCTCGAGCCGGCGCATCGCCACGATCAGATCCTCGCGATTGACCGGCTTGAGGGCGTAGCCGATCGCGCCGCGCTCGAGCGCCTCGCGGGAGAAATCGGCGACCGACGCGACGTGCACCGGGATGTGGCGGGTCGCCGGGTGATGCTTCAACTGATCGAGCACGCCCAGGCCGGAATGATCCGGGAGGTTGATGTCCAGCAGGATGGCGTCCGGACGGTGGAGCAGCGCGGCAGCCAGGCCGTCGTTGGCCGAGTGCGCGATCACGCACAGGAATCCGAGCTCGTGGGCCAGATCCCGGAGGATCGCCGCGAACCGCACGTCGTCTTCGATGATGAGGATGCGGCGCGCGTCCGCGCCGAGGCGATCGCGATCGTCCTCGACCTCCGGCGCGGGAAGCGGCGTCGCGGTCAGCGCGGCGGCGTTCCGGAATGATGGTAACGGCGGTGGTGCCGGCGGCGGTGGCGGGGAGGGGACGGTGTCGGCGGCGGCGCGCACGAAGGTCAGCGGGAGCGTCAAGGTGAAGGTGCTGCCCTCGCCAGGCGCGCTGTGTACGCTGATGTCACCGCCGAGCAGGCGCGCGAGGTCGCGCGAGATCGAGAGGCCGAGGCCGGTGCCGCCGTATTTGCGGTGCGTGCTGCCGTCGGCCTGCCGGAACGCCTCGAAGATGACCTCCTGCTGCGCCGCCGGGATGCCGATTCCCGTGTCGCGGACCGCGAACGCGACGCTACCCGGTTGCGGCGCGTAGACCTGCAGCGTGACGCTGCCGCGGGGGGTGAACTTGAAGGCGTTCGACAGCAGGTTCTTGAGAATCTGGCCGACGCGCTGCTCGTCGCTCTCGATCGCCTCGGGCAGTCCGGGCTCGGTGACGGTCGAGAACCGGATGCCCTTCTGCGCCGCGAGCGGCTCGAAGCCCTTGACCAACGAATCGACCACGCCGACCAGCGCCACCGTGCTCGGTGAGATCTCGACCTTGCCGGCTTCGATCTTGGACAGATCGAGGATGTCGTTGATCAGCGTCAGCAGATCGTTGCCGGCCGAGTAGATGGTCTGCGCGAAGGTGACCTGCTCGGCAGTGAGGTTGCCGCCCTTGTTGTCGGCGAGCAGCTTCGCCAGGATGAGCGAGGAGTTGAGCGGCGTGCGCAGCTCGTGGCTCATGTTGGCCAGGAACTCGCTCTTGTACTGGTTGGAGCGTTCGAGCTCGGCGGCCTTGTCGGTGAGGATCGCCTGCGAGACGGCGAGCTCGTCACGGTGACGTTCGAGGATGTCTGCCTGTTCGGCCAGCTGGCTGTTGATCTGTTCCAGCTCCGCCTGCTGCGTCTCGAGCCGCGCCTGCGACTCCTTCAACACTTGTGACTGCTCCTCGAGCTCCTCGTTGTTGACCCGCAGCTCCTCCTGCTGCACCTGCAGTTCCTCGGCCTGCCGCTGGGTGGTCCCGAGCAGCTCTTCGAGCTGGGTGCGATCGCGTGACGAGCGGACGGCGACGCCGAGCGCTTCCGAGACTCGCGACAGCAGCTCGCGCTCCGGCGCCTGGACGCGGCGCAGGAACCCCAGTTCGATCACCGCGTAGACCACGCCGTCCATCGTCGCCGGCACGATCATGAGCTCGCGGGCCTTCGATTGCCCGACACTCGAGGCGACCGGGAGGTAGCCGTCAGGGATGTCCGTGACATGGAGCATCCGGTTCTCCCGGGCCGATTGGCCGAGCAGACCCTCGCCCGGCTCGATCGTCGCGGGAGCCGCGTCTCGAGGCAGCGCGTACGATGCGATCAGGCGCAGCCGTCCGGTGGCCTCCTGCACGTACACCGTCCCGACTTGCGCATCGACGCGGGCGGCGAGAAAGGCCAGCACCGTGTCTCCCAGCACGTCCAGGCGCTGCTCGCCCTGGAGCTGGATGCCGACGGCGGCCTGCGCCGAGCGGACCCAGCCCTGGGCTTCGCTGTTGCGGAAATCACGAGACGCCATCCACGCTGCGAGGCCGATGAGGGCCAGGAGGATCGCCGAACCGAGCCAGGTGATCCGGACCGACAGGTCGCTCGCCGTCTCCCATTCCGCCTGGCGGAGCGTCAGGCTCTGGCGCTCCTCGGCCTCCATGTCGGAAATGGCGGCGCGGATCCCGTCCATCGCCACCCGGCCGCGATCGGAGAGCATGATCGCGCGGGCCTCGTCGGCCTTGCCCTGACGACGCAGCGCGATCGTGTCGGACAGCTCGGTCATCTTCTCCGACGAGAGCTGCCGGACCGTCTCGAAGCGGGCGCGCTGGGCGGCGCTCTCGGACACGCGGCCCTGTACATCCTGCAGGTAGTTCGGGAGCTGCGCCCGGGCGCGGTTATAGGGATCGAGATAGCGCTCCTCGCCGGTGACGAGATAGCCGCGCTGGCCGGTCTCCGCGTCGAGCAGCGTTCGCATCACGCCCTCGAGCTGCTGGATCGTCGTGAGCGTCTGCATCACGCGGCCGGCGGCCCCCTGACGGACGAGCAGGGCCCGATACGTGAAGAAGGCGATCAGCGCCACCGCGAGGGTGGCGATCAGGAAGCCGATGAGGGTGGATGCCGGCAGCAGTCGAACCGCCCGCCGCACCTGTCCCTCACCGGGCGAGAGGGCCGGCGGAGTCATACCGCTGTCTATCTTCGCATGGGGGATCGGGGGCGGGATCCGCGAGCCGGGGCCCGGGACTCGGGATCCGGGATCCGGGGGTCGGTTCAAGGTTCAGGGTTCAAGGTTCAGGGTTCAAGGTTAAACCGCCCGTTCCGAGTTCCGAGCGCCGAGCGCCGAGCGCCGAGCGCCGGAGTCGGCCGGATCCCGGATCCCGAGTCCCGGGAAGTCTCAACGAAGATCGAGTCGCCGAACTCGTGGGTCCGGTAGTGCCCTGACTCGAGCTCCGCGTCGATGCGGGTGAGGGTCGCGTCCGGGACGAAGGCCCGCAGCAGCTGATAATGGCTCGTACCGGGCTCGTGGGTGCCCGAGAGTAGCGCGTCCACCACCTGCAGCCGGGAGCCCGGACCCAGGCGTCCGGTCGCCAGGCCATGCCCGGCGCGGACCCGGCCGGTCGCGCGCGCGGCGTGCTCGAGCGCCCGTACGACCGACGTCCCGATTGCGACGATGCGGCGGCCGTGGGGGCGGGCGCGGTTGACGAGGCGTGCCGTCGAGCGCGGGATGTCGTAGGGCTCGTCGAGCGGCAGGCGTGCGTCGAGCGACGGGTCGCCGGTCGACGACAGGCCGGCGGCGTGGGTGAGGGTCGCGAATCGGATTCCGCGCGCCGTGAGGGCGGCGACGGCGGCCCATGTCAGGGCGAACCCGGCCGAGGGCGGCTCGAACGCGACCGGTCGCGCGGCGAGCGCGGTCCACGTGTCCCAGACGGCGAGGGGCTCCGGCACGTGCGCGTACTGAACGGGTCGTCCGTGCCGGGCGATTGCCTCCCAGATCCGTGCTGGCGAGGCCTCGAACTCCACGGTCACGAACCGGGAGTGGCCCAGGATCTCCGGTGACACGCGCGGTCACCGGGCCAAGCGCCAGCCCGTCGCCGGGACGCAGGACGGGCGGCGGCGTCCGGCGCTCCGTGGGAGTCCGATAATCTCCCTCGCCGAACACGATCGCGGACACGCGATCGATCGTCGCCGGCAGGATCGAGTCGCGTCCGGCCAGCCGCACTTCGATCGCGCGGCCGGTGGGCAGGTGCGTGCCGCGGAGGCTGGCCGGGATCGTCGCTGCATCGTTGGCGATGACCACGTCGCCCGGCCGGAGGAGCGTCAGCCAGTCGCGGCGGTCGTGATGCGACAGCCGGCCGTCGGCGTCGACGTGCAGGACACGGGCATCGGCCGGATGATGGATCGGGCGTGCGGCGGCGATCATGGCTGCGCGACATGCCCGGCGCTCCGCTGCGCGAGGTGTGCCGCGATGGCATCGCACAGGTCACGGGCGGCCGCAGCGGGCCGCTTCAGAAGCGACCGGTCGGCATCCGGCAGCGCCGCCGCGTGCAGGGGCGTGTCCATGTCCCCTGGATCGAACGACATCATCGCGACGCCGAGCGGCGCGAGTTCCGCGTGCCAGATGCGGGTGAGGTGGAGCAGCGCGGCCTTGCTCAGGCTGTAGGCGCCCCAGCCCTCGTAGGCGGACACCGCGGCATCGCTCGACACGTTGATCACCAAGCCGCCCCGGTCGTCGCGGGCGGCAGCGGTCAGCGAACCGAGGACGGCTTTGGTCAGCCGGAATGGTCCGAGCAGGTTGGTCGCGAGCGCGGCCTCGAGGTCCTCGCACGAGGTATCCGCCAGCGGCGCGAGCGGCACGGGCCCGAGACTCGAGGCGTTGTTCACGAGGACGTCCACGCCCCCGAGCACCGCCGTGAGCTGGAGCGCGATGGGATACACATCCTCCTTGCGCGAGACATCGCCGACCACGCCGTGGGCACCGCGCACGGTGCGGGCGACCTGGTCGACGCGATCGCGGGTGCGGGCGACGAAGGCGACCCGGGCGCCGCGGGCCAGGGCGGTTTCGACAACGGCGAGCCCGAGGCCGGAGGTCCCGCCGGTGACGGCGAGCCGAAGCCCAGCCAGGGAGCGGTCAGGTGAGTGCGGTGTGCGAGCTGATGTCGTCATGCCGCCAGACTACAAGTTCAAGTAAACTTGAAGTCAAGCGTCATGTCGGATGTGCTCACCATCACCGAGGTCTCCCGCCGCAGCGGGGTGGCCTCGTCGGCCCTCCGCTTCTACGAGGAGCGCGGCTTGATCCGATCCGAGCGCGCCGGCTCCGGCCATCGCCGCTATCGGCGCGCGGTGCTGCGCCGCCTCGCCTTCATCGTCTTTGCCCAGCGCATCGGGCTGTCACTCGAGGAGATTGCCGGCGAGCTCGCCGCCCTGCCCGCCAACTCAGTCCCGGAACGCGCCGACTGGGCCCGGATCTCGGCGCGCTGGACGCGGCGCGTCGACGAGCGGATCGCCGAGCTCCAGCGGCTGCGCGCCGGGTTGACGACCTGCATCGGCTGCGGGTGCCTGTCGCTCCAGACCTGTCAGCTGGCCAACCCAGGCGATCGCGCGGCGCGTGCCGGTCCCGGGCCACGGTTCTGGATCGGGCGTTAGCCAGGAGCAGAAAACACAAATGGCAGATGGCAGATGGCAGATGGCAGATGGCAGATGGCAGGCGATGGCAGATGGCAAGAAGATGGCAAATGGCAGATGGAGGATGGCAAACGGCGGATGGAAGAAATGGGCAGATCGCAGATAGCAAATGGCGGGTGTGAAATGCGATCTCACATTGAGAGGCCGCTCGTTCAGCGGCGCGTGAGTTGAGAGCCGGTCAGCTGAACGCGCGGAAGCGCACCTGGAAAGCTGCCGCGACAAAAACCGCCACTGCATTGCTTAATCGCAGACGGTAGATGTCACAAAACGCGCGTTGTTCTGCCATCCGCCATTGCCATTTGCGTATCTGTTGATCTGGCATCTTGCCATCTGCCATCTGCCATCTGCCATCTGCCATCTGCCATCTGCCATCTGCCCTGCCACCGGCGTCCTAAGCTCCCGCGAGACGACGCGTGAGCGCGCCGGCTGGGCCGCGCGTGCAGCCGGTCGTGTTCTGCCCGGCCCAGAGCGGCGAGAAGTCACCGCGTCCGGCGGCTTCGGCAGCGGCGCGGAGCGGCGCAACGGCGGCGTAGGCTGACGGAAACGCCGGGACGTCGCTGCGCACCGGACCCAGCTCGCGCATCAGGCGATTGACGATGCTCCGCGCCGGGCGGCCGGTGAAGACGTTGGTGATCGCGGTGTGGTGCGCCGCGTCGCTGCTGAGCGCCGCGGCGTGGACCGTGCTGGTCGTGGCCTCGTCGGACAACAGATACGCGGTCCCGAGCTGCACCGCCGAGGCGCCCAGCGCCAGCGCGGCCTTCACGCCGGCCGCATCCGCAATCCCGCCGGCCGCGATCACCGGAACCGAGACGGCCCGGACGATCTGCGGCAGCAGCGCGAGCGTGCCCATCTGCCGCGTGAGATCGTCCGACAGGAAGCTGCCGCGATGGCCGCCCGCCTCGACGCCCTGCGCGATGATCGCGTCCACGCCGCGTGACTCCAGCCACCGCGCTTCCTCGATCGTCGTCGCCGTCGACACGACACGAGACCCGCACGCCTTCACCTCACGCAGCAAACCATCGTCTGGCAGACCGAAGTGGAAGCTCACGACCGCAGGCTGCATGTCCACCACGACCCGGGCCGCGGCGGCGTCGAATGGCGTACGCCCGCCGGTCGGCGGATCGGAGGTGGGCGTGATGCCGAGCTCGGCGTAGTACGGTGCGAGTACCGCGCGCCACGCCGAGGCCCGCGCGGCGTCAGGCGACGGCGGCGTGTGGCAGAAGAAGTTGACGTTGTACGGCCGGCCGGTGCGCGAGGCGATTGCCGTCATCGCCGCCCGCATCGCGTCGGGCGTCAGCATCGCGCACGGCAACGAACCGAGCCCGCCGGCGTTCGAGACCGCGATCGCCAGCGCGCTGTCCTGCGACCCCGCCATCGGCGCCTGGACGATCGGAAGCTCGAGCCCGAAGAGGAGCATGGACAAAGGTACCAGCTGAAAACGACCCTAAACCTCAGAACCTCAGAACCTACCAGAACCGCCGCACCCACGAACCGCCGAACCCACGAACCCCCGAACCCTGAAGCTACTGACGATAGGTCTTCCACAACCACTCGAGCGCCTGCGGCAGCGTCTGCTGCTTCACCGCACGATCGGTGTGGCCGGCATTGCGGACGAACAGGAACTGATAGTGATACCCCTTGGCCGCCAGCACCGCGGCCATCTTCTCGTTGGCCACGACCCAGTCGTGCATCTCGTCGCGCATCACGTTCGGGTTCAGGAGATCGCGATCGCCGACTTCCATCCACAGTCGGATCGGCTTCACCGGGCTGTTCGGGATCAGCGTGCGGTGGAACTCCCACGCGCCGCCCGGTGTCTCGGGATTGGACGGCCACTGTTGATTCACGTAGGTGCCCGAGTAGGTGAGGACGCGGTGATAGCGTTCGGGGTGATACCACGCCATGATCAGCGCCGCCGATCCGCCGGAGCTCCCGCCCATCGTCGCGCGCCCTTCGGGATCCTTGGTCAGCGTGACGTGCGCTTCCTTCTCGACCAGCGGCAATACTTCCGTCTCGATGAAGTCCGAATAGCGGCCCGACATCGTGTCGTATTCGAGCCCGCGCTGGCTCCCCTGCGCGTCGCCGCTGCCGTTGCCGATCGAGATCGCGATCATCACCGGGACGCGCTTCTGGGCGATCAGGTTGTCGAGCACGGTGAAGAGGAGCGTGTCCGGACCGTCCGCGCCGATGATGAACGGCGCCGGTGTGCCGGGGACGTATTGCTTCGGAACGTAGACCGCGAGCTTGCGGGTATACGGCGCCGGATGACTGGTGGTGACGTTCAGCTTGGCAGGATCGTTGGGATCGGGCGTGCCGAACGTGCCCTGATCGCGCGCGATGCCCGGATAGATCTTGCTGTCCGTCGAGCTCATCGTGAGGTTCAGGACCGTGCCTTGCGGCACGCCGTCCTGCACGGTCGCTTCGGGAGCCGGCGTGTGGGTCGGCCCGATGATGAAGTTGCCGTCCGCGTCGGTCGGCGGCAGCGTCCCGTCCGGCAGTTCTGTTGCCTTCACGTAGCCCGGGGTCGCGGGATCGCGCGTCGGCGGCGTCGGTCGCGGTGGCGCAGCCGGCGCGGGTGGCTGGGCAGCGCCTTGCGGTGCAGGGGACGCGGGGGTCTGCGCGCCGGTCGTGGAGGGTGACACCGCGAAGGCGATCACCGTGCCGAGCATCACCGCCGGAATCCATCGAGATGTGATCATGAAAAACGTCCTGTCTGCGCCGACCTGCCGCCACGCTGCCCGCCGTGGTGATCGCGGCCGTCGTGTCCGCCGGAGGTCCGGAGTCCGGCGGTATAGTACGCCAACCTGGGGCAGGCTCACCGGAGGAGGTGGGCGCTGGCCGGAGCGAAGTGCGCAACCAAAGTCGGAGACAAACGAAGGAGGAGATGCATGAGGAAGGGATTCGCCGTGGCGCTCGCGTGCGCCGGGATCGCAATGATGGCCGGGGTGACGCGGGCGCAGACGCCGGCTCCGGCCCAGGCGCCCGCGCCGGCCGCGGCGGGACCGGCCGTCAGTACCGTGGTCGCGTCGCCGACCTACGTCTCGATTCCGCTGGAAATCACCGTCGATCGTCCGGCGGCGGACGTGTGGAAGCGGATCGGCAAGTTCTGCGACATCGGCGAGTGGTTTCAGGTGCCGTGCACCATCACCTATGGCAAGGACGGGGAGTTCGGCGCGGTGCGCTCGGTCGCGAACGAGGTGCTGGTCGGCAAGACGGAGCTCTCGTACACCTACACACAGCCGGTGCGCGAGGGCCGTCCCTACAACCTGTATCACGGCACGCTCGAGGCCCGGCCGCTGACCGCCACCACCAGCAAGCTGCTCTACACGCTCGTGTTCGACAACTCCATGCTGGCCGACGATGCGGCACGGCAGAAGGACAAGGAGAACCGGACGACGCAGTTCACGCGCGCGCTGCAGAACATGAAGATCCTGGCGGAGGGAGGCACCTTGCCGCCGCGTCCGCCGCGCGCCGGAGGTCCGGGCGCCGCGGCCCCGGCGGGAGCGGGATCGTAGCGGTTGTCAGGTGGAAGAAGAGCGGTCGAGGGAGTCCTCGACCGCTCCTGACGCCGCGTTACTTCTTCATGTAAATCTGATCGAGCAGCAGATACCGGGCCCGTGTCGTATCGGGCTCGGCCTTGGTATCGACGTCGATGCGGAGGTACTGCGACGGTGAGCCGCTGTTGGCCGCCGGCCACTTGGGCAGGTCACCGCCGTTCGGATCGCCAGTCTTGACGAAGTTGGCGAAATACGCCTGGAACGTCTCCGACACCTTGCGATCCTCGGGCGTCCACGCGTACACCGTGTTCGAGGCGAGGTTGCCCATCGCGTATTCGATCTCCGCGGAATGGACCGCGCCGCGCGGGGCCGGCGGGCGGGCCGCCGGGGCATCGCCACCGCGCATCACGCCTCCCGCGAGTCCCGCGACCGCGTTGCCCATTGCCGCGGTCATCGCCGGCCGCGGCCGCGAGTAGAAGTAGCGGTAGGTCGGCTTGCCGCCGGTCTTGCCGTGCAGGTCGAGCCACTTCCACGTGCTGTAGGCGATAAAGCGATCGCTGGCCAGCGCGGTGGCCGACGCGACCACCTCCTCGTTCGTCGCGCCCGGGTACAGCTTGAGAACCTCGTCGGCCCGCTCCGGGTACAGCTTCTTCACCGCCGCGGCGTAGTTCTCGGGCGTCGGCTCGGCATTCCCGAGCACGCTGCGCGCGCCCTGCTCCTCCGAGTTCCAGCCGGCTAGCAGCGGAACATGTGCCTGCTCGCCGGCGGCGAGGATCTCGACGGGCGGCTTCGGCAGGAAGTAACCATCCACCGTCGCGGCCAGCCGCGGCAACCCTTGCTTGGCCGTCGCCTCGAGGAGCTGCTCCGCGGGCATGGCCCGCAGTGCGGCCAGCGACGATGCCCCAATCGCGGTGGCATAGGCGGCGCCGTTCTTCTCGCCTTCGGCCAGCGTGGTCGGGGCGAGCGTCGGCTCGATCATGCCGCCGCTCTCGCCGATCGCGCCGGCGATCAGTCCCTTCGACAGAGGGGACACCATCAGCGCGCTGACCGAAATCGAGCCGGCCGACTCGCCGGCGATCGTCACCCGCCGCGGATCGCCGCCGAAGGCGGCAATGTTCTTCTGCACCCACTCGAGCGCCGCGACCTGATCGAGCAGCCCGTAGTTGCCGGAGGCGTGTTTCGGCGACTCCGCACTCAGCTCGGGATGCGCCAGAAAGCCGAAGACGTTGAGGCGGTAGTTGACCGTCAGGGCGACGATGCCCTTGCGGGCCATGGCCTCGCCGTCGTAACGCGGCTCCGAGCCGTCGCCGGCGATGTAGCCGCCGCCGTAGAAGTACACGAGCACCGGCAGCGCGGCTTCCGCGCCGACCTTCGGCGTCCACACGTTCAGGTAGAGGCAGTCCTCGCTCATGCCGCTGGCGCGGAATGACATGTCGCCGAACACCTTCCGCTGCATGCAGCTGGCCGAGAAGTTCTCCGCTTTCTTGACGCCCGTCCAGTTCGCAACGGGCTGCGGCGGCTTCCATCGCCGGTCGCCGGTCGGCGGGGCGGCGAAGGGGATGCCTCGATACACCAGGATCCCGTTCTCGCTCTTGGTTCCCTCGACCGTGCCGTTGGCCGTCTTCACCGGCTGCGCCGCCGCCGGCGCGCCGGCCAGCGTGCAGGCCAGCGCCACGGCCGGCATGACTCTCGTACGCAATGTGTGCATGGTGTGTCTCGCATCCCGAAAAATAACGTCCCCGGAATGTACTTCAGATCGCCGCCGCGGTCGCCGACCTGAAAGTCGGGTCTACGGCAGCCGCCCGGCGGGCAGATTTTGTTCTTGTTATTTTTATAACACTGATGCTATAAAAATCACATTATGCCCGACCGTAGCGACGGACTGTCGCGCCGCGAGCGCCAAATCATGGACCTGCTCTACCGCACCGGGCGCGCAACCGCCGGCGAGATCATGGCCGGCCTCCCGGGGAATCCGACCTCATCGACGGTCCGCACACAGCTGCGGGTCCTGGAGCGCAAGGGGCACGTGCGTCATGACGAGGACGGGCACCGGTTCGTCTACCAGCCGACGCGCCCGCGACGGGATGCCCGGCGGACGGCGCTCCGGCACCTGGTGGACACGTTCTACGAGGGCTCGGCGGAAAAGGTGGTGGCCGCCGTACTCGGCGGCGAGGGCACGAAGGTCTCGGAGGAGGCGCTCGAGCGCATCGCCGCGATGATCGAGCGCGCGCGGAAGGAGTCGGGGCAATGAAAACCGCACTCGTCCTCTCGCTCGGCTTCCTGATTGTGATGGCAATGAGGCGGCAGGCCGCGGCGATGCGGCACTGGATCCTGGCGGTGACCATCGCGTGCGCGGCCGCCGTGCCGCTTCTCGGGACGATCGCGCCGCGCTGGGAATGGTCATCCCCCACACCGGTCGCGCACGAAGCGGGTGCCCCCCTGGCGAACGTCGCCGTCGCTATTGGCTCTTCAATGCCAGCGCCGGTCGCTGCGACGAACCTACCTGACCCCGGCCAGTACGAGGCATCACTGTGGCGCTGGCTGGCGCGGATTCGGTGGGCCGGTGCGGCTATCGGGCTGATCGGACTGGCGGTCGGCCTGATCCGCCTTCGGCGGATCGTGCGGCGCGCAACCCCGGTGACGTCGGGACCGGTGTGGGATCGGTGGATCGAGGCGCGCGCCGAAATCGGGATCACGCGGCCTGTGCGGCTGCTCCAGAGCGACAGCCCGCCGCTGCTGATGACATGGGGGCTGCTGCGCCCCACCGTCGTCGTGCCGCCGATCGCGGACGGCTGGACCGACGCCCGGCTTCGGGCGGTACTCCTTCACGAGTTGGCGCACATCCAGCGTGCCGACTGGCCAGCGCTGATGATGGCCGAAGTGCTGCGAGCCGTCGACTGGATGAATCCTCTGGCGTGGCTGGCGGCCCGGCGGCTGCGGGCCGAGAGCGAGCTGGCGTGCGACGACCTCGTGCTGGGGTCAGGCATGCCGGCGCACGAGTACGCCGCCCATCTCCTGGCGATGGTGCGGCTCGTTGGCGCGGATCACCGGCGGGCCGCACAGGCCATGGCCCGCCCGAGCGGAATCGAGAGGAGAGTCGAAGCCATGTTGAACCATCACCTCAATCACGCTGGCGGATCCCGGCGAGGACAAACGGCGGTCGCCGCCGCCATCGTGGTCGCCACCTTCATCATCGCCGGCTACGGCCTGGCGGCTCAGACCCTCACCAGCGTCTCCGGCATCGTCTACGACCCGATGAACCTCGGCGTGGCGAGGGCGACGGTCTCGCTGACCGACACGCGCACCGAAGCCAGGCACGAGGTCAAGACCGACGCGACCGGCCGTTACGAAGTCGCCGGCCTGACGCCGGGCGACTATCAGCTCGAGGCACGAGTGCCCGGCTTCGCCCCGGCGGTCTCAGCGGTCACCGTGAGCGGCCGCCATGTCGAGGCGGACGTGAACCTGACTTTGGGCCTGCTGCGGGAGAGCATCACGCTGCGCCGGGTCGCGGGTGAGCCGCCCGCAACTCCAAAGGTGAGCACCGCGTCTGCCGCGCGCGTCAGCGCGCCGGCCTGCGAACGGACCGGCTCTGGCGGCAACGTCCGCCCGCCGATGAAAATCCGGGACGTGCGCCCGATCTATCCCGAGACCAGCGAGCCGGCTGACGGGGTCGTGCTGGTAGACGTGCGGATCGCGGCGGACGGCACCGTCGCGTCGGCGATCGCCCGCGAGCCGGTGAATCCGGACCTGGCGCGGGCCGCGGTGAGCGCGATCGAGCAATGGCGCTTTACGCCGACGCTGCTGAACTGCGTGCCGGTGGAAGTCTCGATGACGGCGACGGTCACCTTCGGCGGCCAATAGGTCGCGATCGCCGGGGCAGCCGGGCGGCAGATGTGCTCACTGCCGCCCGGCTGCGGACTGCCGGAGTGCCGCCAGCTCGGGCCGTCCGGGCGTGTCGCCCCGCCCGCAAATGGCCAGCAGCTGCGTGTCATAGCGGCGCGCCGCGACCTGGTCGCCGGTCGCCGCCGCCGCCCGGGCCGCGCCATGCACCGCGCGGAACCGGTTCGGCTCCTTCTTCAGCGTCGCCTCGAACTGGACGCGGGCATCCGCTGCCTGACCCAACTCCATCAGCATCTCGCCGAGCAGCTCGCGGGCCGGCGCGAGTGGGCCCGGTGTCACCGCCGACTTCTCGGTTGCGTCTTCGAGCGTCGCCGCCTCGCGCATCGCGGTGAGGGCCTCGTCGCGCCGCCCCTCGGCGAGAGCCAGCCAGGCCGCCGCCGCCTGCCGCTGGATCCGCGTCTGGCCGGCCCAGTAGGGCTCTTTGGCCTCCGTCAACCGGCGTTCGATGTCGTCGAGTGCGGCAATCGCGTCCCGCGCGATGGCGATGTCTCTCGTATGGGAGGCACCCAGCGCCCGCGCGAAATAGGTCAGCGCCTCGGTGTACGGGAAAGCGCTCGTGTAGACATCCAGTCGCGCCGCCGCGGCCCAGTCGCCCCGCTCGAGCGCGTACCGCGCGGGTATCGCCGCCAGCGCGAACACGCCCGCCGAGCCCGGTGCGGCCGAACCGATCGCGTTGGGATCGAAACGGGCGCGGACCTCCGGCAGCGCGTCCACCAGCCGCCGCGCCGCGTCGTCCTGGCCCGTCTGGAGGTACGCGTAGGCGCGGTAGTCCATCGTGTGCAGCTCTTCGGCGGTAGAGCCTTCACGCCGCGCGACCTCGCCGGACTTCAGGTTGGCGTCGATCGACTCCTGCCACTGGCCGAGCCGGGTGAAGGTGTGCGACGGCATGTGGAGGGCGTGCGGGGCGGACGGCGCGATCTGCGAGTAGCGGCGCGCCGCGCTGAGCGCGTGTTCCGCCAGCGGCGGCGCGTCGTAGGCGTGGATGATGTAGTGCGTCAGCCCTGGATGGTCAGGCTGGGCGGCGAGGAGCCGCTCGAGGATGGCGCCGGCCTTCCGCTGATCCGCGTAGGTCTTGTCCGTCGGCGGTGCGGCCGCGGCCAGCGACAGCGCATAGAAGATCGACGCTTCGCGATCGTTAGGGTAGGCGGCGGCGACACCCGCCATGGCATCGCGATAGGCGGCGATGCGCGCCGCCTGGGACGTAGTGTCGCTGTCCGTATACAGACGCGCCGCGGCATCGACATAGGCGCGCTCACGAGCGGTCTTTAGACCAATAGTGCGGGCGCGCTCGATCGCTTCGCGCCCCTGGGCCAGGACGGTCGCGGGACGCTGGCCGGCCGCGAACGGATTGCTCCAGCGGCTCAGGGCGTTACCCCACTCGGCCATGCCGCATGCGGGATCGGCGGCCAGCGTGGCGGCGAACCCATCGAGAGCGCGCTGGAATTCGAAGGAGTGGAGCAGCGCGAGCGCGCGATTGAACTGGACCTGCGCCGCGGGCGCGCAGGATACCGGGAAGTTGACGGTGCCCAGCTTCTCGGCCCCGGTGGCGTGATCGTGTTGCGCCGGGCCGAGCGACAGCGTGACACTCGCGAGGACGATGAGCGCAAGCATCGGCATGCGCGGAAGTCTACGCCGAATCGAGGACACCGTCGCGGGAATGGTCCTTGAATCCCAGGCCGCAGGAGTGAGCCAACGAGATGCCCCCACCAGCAGTGATCTTCGACATCGATGGCACCCTGGTCGATTCGAACGACGCCCACGCGCGCGCCTGGGTGGCCGCGTTTGCGAGCGAACGGATCGCTGTCGACTACGCCGCGATACGCCGGGCGATCGGCATGGGCGCAGACAAGCTCATCCCGGCGGTATCGAACGTCGATCCCGAGTCCGCTGTCGGAAAGCGCCTCCGGGAGCGCCGCGCCGAGGAGTTCGCTGACCGGCAGCTCCCCGGCGTCGTCGCGTTCCCGCACGTCCGGAGCCTCGCGCTGCGGCTGGTGGAGGATGGCTACAAGCTGGCGATTGCCACCTCGGCGCAGGAGGACGAGCTCCGGCCGCTCGTCGAACGCGCGGGGATCGCCGACCTTCTGTCGGCGCACTCCTCGTCGGACGACAGTGACGCCTCCAAGCCGGATCCCGACATCGTCAAGGCCGCGCTGGCCCGCGTCGAGGTCGGCGCAAGCGACGCGATCATGGTCGGCGACACACCATACGACGTACAGGCGGCGCAACGGGCCGGTGTCCGAATCGTCGGGGTGACATGTGGCGGATGGTCGGCCTCTGAGCTGAAAGGCGCCATCGCGGTCTACGCGGACGCGGCGCGATCTGGTGGCGCGCTACGACGGCTCGCCGTTCGCGCGCGGCTGATCGTCCTCACCGTTGCGGTGAGGGCGGGGAGTCAGGCCACACTCGGCAGGGCAGGGGAGGCGGTCCGATCGCAGACATCGCATGCCCCGCAACCCGCTGAGAGATCGACTTCCGGCGCGTCGGCTTCGAAGTACTTCAACACCATCTGCCAGCGGCAGGACTCCGACTGCCCGTAGATCATCATCTGCTCGAGCTTCGCCTCGTCGTGCTGGCGCCGCTCGTCGTAGCGGGACAGCTCCGCCGCCAGCGCCGCGTCGCTGAGTCCCTTGCGCCGAAGACGCGTCTTGACGCCGCTGTAGCGTGAGCCGATGAAGTAGCGATGGATCCGGCGGTCCTCCGCCTGGTGGAACAGGACGCACCGGGCGGCCTCACCATCACGACCGGCGCGTCCGGCTTCCTGGTAGTAGGCCTCCAGCGACCCAGGCATGCTGTAGTGGATGACATACCTGATGTCCGGCTTGTCGATGCCCATGCCAAAGGCATTGGTGGCGACGATGGCCGACAGGCGTCCCTCCATGAACGCGTCCTGGTTCTCGCGGCGCTCGCGGGCGCCCAGACGGCCGTGGTACATCGCCACCGGCAATCCGATCGCCTTGAGCTCCGCATGCACTGCCTCAACCTGTTTGATGCTCGAGGCGTATACGATCCCGGCACCGGCGGCGTCTCGCACCATCTCGGAGAGGCGCAGGCGCTTGGCCGCGTCGTTCGCGGTGCGCTGGACTTCGAGATGGAGATTCGGACGGAACAGGCCGGTGCTCACCACCAACGGATCGACGAGGCCAAGCGTGGCCGACAGATCGCTGATGACTTGCGGCGTGGCCGTCGCGGTCAAGGCAAGGACGGGCGGCCGGCCGAGCTGCGCGATTGCCTCACGCAGACCGGCGAACGCCGGCCGGAAATCATGACCCCACTGTGAGACGCAATGCGCTTCGTCGACCACGATGAAGTCGATGTGATTCCGGCCGATGGTGGCCAGGAAATCGGGAGTCGTCAGCCGCTCCGGCGTGGTCAGTACGAACTCGGCCTGCCGCTTCGAGATCTGATCGAGCGAGGTCTCCTGTTCCCGTGCCGTCAGCGCGCTGTTGACCTGCGTCGTGTCGATCCCGCACCCGGTCAGCTTGTCGGTCTGGTCCTTCATCAGCGAGATCAGCGGCGAGACGACGATGGTGGTGCCGCGCAGGTGAAGGCCGGGCAGCTGATAACAGAGTGACTTGCCGCTACCGGTGGGCATCAACGCCACCGTGTCCCGTCCGCCCAGTACCGAGCGAACGACCTCTTCCTGGCCGGGACGGAACTCGGACAAGCCAAAGACCGAGCGCATCGTGCGTTTCAGTTGGGCGGTCGTCACCATCGCCAGCACGATAGCAACCTCGATACCGCCTCGGAGTCCGGGTATCCCGCTTGCACACGCGGCTCGGGCGCATAGTGCGCCGACGAGCTTGCCACACGTGTGCTGACGGACTTTCCATGACCGAACCGATTTACCAGCGGCCTGACGACTACGACCTGGAACACGAAGGCCGCGACGAAGATATCGATTGTCTCGTGCGGCTCATTCGCGCTCGCCGTCCGAAGCGGGTGCTCGAGCTGGGGGCCGGGTCCGGGAGGTTGGCCATCCCCCTGGCCCGCGTGGGCGCGCGCGAAAGCTTCGATGTGGTCGGGCTGGAGCCGGCGGAGGAGATGCGCAACGCAGCCGCCCAGAAACTCGAGTCGGAGACGGACCAGGTCCGGAAGCGACTCACGCTCGAGGCCGGTGACATGCGATCGTGGCGCGCCGCCAAGCCGTTCGAGGTGATCGTCTGCGCCGATTCGTCGGTGTCCCACCTGCTCACGTTGGAGGACCAGCTGGCGACGTGGCGGACCGCCTTCAGGAACTTGCGGCCGGACGGTCTCTTCATCGTCGACATCGTGATGCCGCAGCTCTTCGCCTACGCCGATTCGATGCAGACGCCGCCGCGCAGCATCGTGGAGATCGATCTCGACGCCGCCGATCCCGAAACGGGCACTCGTCTCCTGCGCTACAAGACCACCCGCTATCAGCCGCACGAACAGCGCGCGAGCATTCGGTTCCTCTACGACAAGTTCACCGCGGGATCGACCGAACAGCCGGTGCGCTCGGTCAGCGATTTCGAGTCGCACGTCTACTTCCCGCGCGAGCTGCAGCTCTTGTATCTGTGCGCGGGGTTCGTGGTGGACGCGGTGTTCGGAGACTATCGGCCGCGACCCTTGCGAGAAACGTCGCGGCAGATGATTGCGGTCGGACGCCGGCCGGCCGAGTCGCACGCCGGCTGAACGCGAACTCTGTGCGCGGCAGCGCAGGTTCCACCGGACCCTCCCGCTGTCGAGCGCGAAGCGCTTGGCGACCGCGCGTCCAGAAATGAGAACCGCGCAGGTTCGATCGCACCTGCGATTGCCACACCAGCCTTCGGTTCCCGCCTGCATGTCACCGATGACGCCGCCATTCGAGTCGGCGCCCGGTCGCGCGGCGTGTCGCATACCCTGCATCGACGTGAGCGGTGCTGCCGAGCGCGTACGGAGATGATGCGAGGCGTTGTTTGCTGGCCTGTGACATGCAACGTCACCCGGCGGCTTCACCTTACGCGTGATGGCCGCCGCTCGAGTCGTCCAGCGTCGGGCTTCGGGTGCGCGTCAGGAGGGGTTGCATGCGTTCGGCGTACTTCGGGTTGTGCTGTGCCGTGCTCACGGCGGTTGTGGCGTGTGACCGTTCCACGGCCACGGTTCGCGACGCCTCCCAACCCCAGACGTCTGGAACGCCCGCGCGCTCCCGCGGCTGCAGCGACGTCCCCACCGCAGCGGCCTTGAAGAGCCTGCTACAGAACGCACCATCGCAGAACGGTGACGCCGGCGGCCTCAATCACGGCAAAGCCATGTGGGCCGCGGTGACCAACCGGAACGGCGAGTTGTGCGCGCTGGCTGTCTCGACTGAAGACGCCGCGGCGACCTGGCCCGGCAGCCGCGGGATCGCGATCGCGAAGGCATCCACCGCGAACGGCTTCAGCTCGGACACGGCGCCGATGTCCACCGCACGCCTCTATACGTTGAGTCAGCCGGGGCACTCGCTCTGGGGCGCCGCCAACGGCAATCCACTCAATCCGCTGTGCGCCGGTAACGCGGTCGACCTCGAGACCGGCCTCGGCAAGGTGTGCGGCGGGACGATCACCTTCGGCGGTGGGCTGGGTCTCTATAAAGGGCAGACACGGGTGGGCGGACTTGGCGTCAGCGGTGATACCTCCTGCACCGATCACGAGATCGCCAAGCGCATACGGCAGGCCGCCGGCCTGGCGCCATCCGGTCTGCCCTCCGACGACATCGTCTATGCGGCGGTAGATGGACCATCGCCCTTCGCGCACGCGATGTGCCCCAACACCTTCCGCGACGGAAAGAAACTCGGCGATGAGACTCCTGCGGACAAGGACTGACGGCCGCCCCGGCGTTCTATTGAGCGCGGCCCTGGGGCACGGGGTGGCGCTCGCCGCCTCGGTGGCGATCGTGTTTGGCGCGAACGCCTGCCGCCGGTCGCCCGCACCGACGCAGTTCGCGTCCGCGCGATCGCTGTCCGGCACGCTGACCAGCACCGATCCCTGCCGTGCTCCAGCACGATGATGGGCAATGGGTGATGCCGGCGAAGGACTACGCGGCGACCAGGTTCAGCGGGCTGACCGACATCAACGCCAGCAATGTTCAGCAGCTC
Organism: uncultured Acidobacteriota bacterium; assembly: GCA_963816725.1. GTDB lineage: Bacteria > Acidobacteriota > Vicinamibacteria > Vicinamibacterales > 2-12-FULL-66-21 > CAVSUB01. Next base: position 430,062 of record CAWFMC010000013.1, read on the forward strand.
GCCGTTGCCTGGACGTTCTCGACCGGGATGGTCGCCGGCCACGAGGCGGCCCCGCTCGTCGTCGGCGACACGATGTACATCGTCACGCCCTTTCCCAACACGCTCTATGCCTTCGATCTGAGCCGCCCCGGCGCCCCGATGCGCTGGCGGTTCGATCCGAAGCCGCTCGCCGCCTCGCAGGGTGTGGCCTGCTGCGATCTCGTCAATCGCGGGGCGGCGTATGCCGACGGGCTGGTGTTCTTCAACACGCTCGACAACCGGACGGTGGCGGTGAACGCCAGCACCGGCGAGGCGAAGTGGATCACCCAGCTCGGCGACATCAACAGGGGCGAGACGATGACGATGGCCCCGCTCGTGGTGAAGGGGCGGGTGCTGGTCGGCAACAGCGGCGGCGAGTTCGGCGTGCGCGGCTGGCTGGCCGCGCTGGAGGCGTCGTCGGGGGCGGTGCTCTGGCGCGCCTACAGCACCGGGCCTGACCGCGACGTGCTCATTGGTCCCGGCTTCAAGCCCTTCTACGCGATCGGACCGGGGCAACGACCTGGGGATCACCACCTGGCCGGGCGATGGCTGGCGGACCGGCGGCGGGACGGTCTGGGGGTGGATCTCGTACGACGAAGCGCTCGACCTGATCTACTACGGCACCTCCAACCCCGGTCCGTGGAATCCGGATCAGCGTCCCGGCGACAACAAGTGGACCGCCGGCATGTTCGCGCGAACGCCGATGACCGGCGAAGCGCGCTGGTTCTACCAAACGAGTCCGCACGACCTGTTCGACCACGACGGGGTGAACGAGATCGTGCTCGCCGATCTGAACATGAACGGATCGACGCGGAAGGTGGCGATGCGCGCCGACCGCAACGGGCTCCTGTACGTGATGGACCGCACGAGCGGCGAGGTCCTGTCGGCCACCCCGTTCGGGTTCGTGAACTCGAACCGCGGCGTCGACCTGAAGACCGGCCGGTTGATCCCGGTCGAAGAGAAGGAGATGAAACAGAACGTCGTCGTCCGCGACATCTGCCCCTCCGCGCCTGGCATGAAGGACTGGCAGCCGATGTCGTTCTCGCCCCAGACCCACCTGCTGTACATCCCGCACCAGAACCTGTGCGAGGACATCGAGGGCATGGCGACCAGCTACATCGCCGGGACACCGTTCGTCGGCGCGAGCGTCATCTACAAGGCCGGTCCGGGCGGGAATCGCGGCGTGTTGACGGCGTGGGATCCGGTGGCGGCGAAGGCCGTGTGGGAGATCAAGGAAAGCTTCCCGGTGTGGAGCGGCACCGTGGTGACTGCCGGCGGCCTGGTCTTCTACGGGACCATGGACGGCTGGTTCAAGGCGGTGGACGCGAAGACCGGGGACGTGAAGTGGCAGTTCAAGTGCGGGTCCGGGATCATCGGGCAGCCGATCGTCTACCGCGGACCTGATGGCCGCGAGTACGTCGCCGTGTTGTCCGGCGTCGGCGGGTGGGCCGGGGCGATCGTCAGCAACGATCTCGACCCGCGTGACGCCACGGCGGGCAACGGGTGGGGCACCGTCCTGGCGGACTTGAAGTCCGCCACCACCCGCGGCGGCATGCTCTACGTCTTCTCGCTCGGAGGCGCGCACCCATGAGAGGCCGTGCGGTCCCGGTCATCGCGCTTCTCGCGCTTGCCGCGCTGGCTGGCGGCGGCTGCCGGGCGGCGGCGACGTCGCGGGTACTGCGGGTCTGCGCCGATCCCAACAACCTGCCGTTCTCCGATCGCTCCGGCCAGGGATTCGAGAACCACCTCGCGGCGCTCCTCGCGAGCGATCGTGGCGCGCGCCTCGAGTACACCTGGTGGGCCCAGCGCCGCGGCTTCCTGCGCAACACGCTCGCGGCGTCGCGCTGCGACGTGGTGATGGGCATGCCGCTGCATGCCGAGCGCGTGAAGACAACGCAGCCGTACTACCGGTCGAGTTACATGTTCGTATCGCGTGCCGGGGCGGGGCTGGACATCACCTCGCTCGCCGACCCACGGCTCCGGCAGCTGCGGGTCGGCGTGCAGCTGATCGGCGACGACGCCAGCAACAGCCCTCCGGCGCATGCGCTGAGCGGCCGTGGCATCGTCAAGAACGTTGTCGGGTACCCGGTATTCGGCGATTACGCCAGGTCCAGCCCGCTCGCGCCGATCGTCGATGCGGTCGAGAACCGCGACGTGGACATCGCCATCGTGTGGGGACCAACGGCCGGCTACTTCGCGCGCCGGCGGCCGGTGCCACTGGAGCTACGGCCGGTCGCACCCGACCCCGCGTTCCCGGCGCTGCCGTTCGCGTTCGACATCGCGATGGCCGTACGACCCGGCGATGCCGCGTTGGCCGCCGAGCTCGACGACTTCATCGGACGGCGGCGCGGCGACATCGAGCGCGTCCTGCACGACTACGGTGTGCCGGTGATCAAGGACGAGGGACATGCAAGTGCCACCGAGTAGCACGACGCGTGCGGGCAGCGCGCGAGCGACGACGTGGTGGCGTTCCGCGGCGATGGCCGCGTGCGCGCTCGCATGGCTGGCGGCGGGATGTGAGCGCGAAGCGCGGCGTTACCAGGACCTGCCGGCTGGGGCCGATCGACAGACCGCGATCCGCGTGGGGCAGTTGCAGCCCGGAGGCGTTCAGCCACAGGAGCCGGTGCGGAGCCCGTATCAGGACAACGCGTGGGGGATGGCGGAGGGCAAACGGCTTTACGCCGCCTTCAACTGCGCGCCGTGTCACGGTCTCAACGGCGGGGGAGCGATCGGTCCACCGCTGATGGACGACAAGTGGATCTACGGCGCGCAGCCGGATCAGATCTACGCGACCATCTCGCAGGGGCGGCCCAACGGCATGCCCTCATTCGGCGGGCACGTGCCGAACCAGCAGATCTGGCAGCTGGTCGCCTACGTCGAGTCGATGTCGGGCCAGACCAAGGCGACCTCGGCGCCGAGCCGGAACGACGATCAACTGGGTGCGCTGCCGGAGTCGCGGCGGCCGCGGCAGCAGCCCGTGCAGGCGGGCGGGAAATGAACCCGTCGGTCCAGTCGGTGCTCCGCCCGTCCGGCGCCCATGCCGTGCTGGTCGATCATCTGTTCGCGCTCATCACGACGATCTGTGTGGTGGTCTGGATCCTCACCGCGCTCGCCGCCTGGATCGCCATCCGCCGCGGCCGCCGCGGGGCATCGACCGCGACCGATCGGCAGGCTGGACAAAACGTCGGGATCGCGACCGGCGTGACGGTCCTGACGCTGCTCGGCATCCTCGTCGCGACCATGCTCACCGGGCGCGCGATGGACGCGCTCCGCGTCGACGACCCGGTCCGCGTCCAGGTCACCGGCAACCAGTGGTGGTGGGACATCCAGTACCCCGGCGCATACCCCTCGCTGCAGGTGATCACTGCCAACGAGATCCATATTCCCGTGGGGCGGCAGGTCAGGATCGACATGCTCTCGAACGATGTCATCCACAGCCTGTGGATTCCCGAGCTGCAGGGGAAGATCGACCTGGTCCCCGGCCGTCTGAACACGCTGTGGGTCGAAGCCGATCACCCGGGTGTCTTCCGCGGCCAGTGCGCGGAGTATTGCGGGGCGCAGCACGCCAAGATGGCGCTGGCCGTGGTTGCCGAGCCGCCCGGCGACTTCGAAGGCTGGCTGATGGCGAATCGCGCTCCCGCCCCGACACCGGCCACGCCGGAGCAGCAGCGCGGCGAGGCCATCGTGGTGAAGGGACCCTGCTCGCTGTGCCACGCCATCACCGGGACCAGCGCCGGCGGCCGCACCGCGCCGGACCTGACGCACGTGGCCTCGCGCAGCACGCTGGCCGCCGGGACGCTGCCGAATACCCGCGGGTACCTCGCCGGGTGGATCTCCGACCCTCAGCACGTCAAGCCAGGCAATCGCATGCCCCCGACCGGGCTGCGCGGCAGTGACCTGCAGGACGTGCTGGCCTATCTGGAGACGCTCAAGTGAGCGACGGACAGGCCCGGCTGGTCGTGGACGACGAGCGGCTCGCGCCGGAGGCCGTGGCGCGGGAACGGGGCGCCCTCGAGAAGGCATGGAGCAACTCGAGCGGGCTGATCGCGTGGTTCTCGAGCGTCGATCACAAGTCGATCGGCAAGCGGTCGCTGATCACCGCGTTTGTGTTCTTCGCCTTCGGGGGCGTGCTGGCCGCGCTCATGCGGATCCAGCTTGCGCGTCCCGACAACACCTTCCTCGGTCCCGATCTCTACAACCAGATCTTCACCGTTCACGGCACGACGATGATGTTCCTCTTTGCCGTGCCGGTCATGCTCTCGCTCGGGATCTATCTGGTGCCGCTGATGGTCGGCGCGCGGGCGATCGCGTTTCCGCGGCTGGTCGCCTACGGCTACTGGATGTTCCTGTTCGGCGGCATCTTTCTCTATGCGATGTTCCTCCTGAACATCGGGCCGGACAATGGCTGGTTCAGCTATCCGCCGCTGGCCGGACCGGAGTACAGCTACGGCAAGCGGGCCGACGTGTGGGCGCAGCTGATCACCTTCACGGAGGTCTCGTCGCTGGTCATCGCGACCTCCTTGATCTGCACCATCCTCAAACTGCGCACGCCCGGGATGTCGTTGAACCGGATGCCGCTCTTCGTCTGGGCGATGCTGGTGGTCTCGCTGATGATCATCTTCGCCATGCCGGCGGTGATGTTCTCGAGCACCTGCCTGATTCTCGATCGGCTGGTCAGCACCCACTTCTTCAACCAGGCGGAGGGCGGCGATCCGATCCTGTGGCAGCACCTGTTCTGGTTCTTCGGCCATCCGGAGGTCTACATCATCTTCCTGCCGGCGGTCGGGATCATGTCGGAGGTCATCTCCACCTTCGCCCGGCGGCCCGCCTTCGGCTACCTGGCGATGGTGCTGGCGCAGGTCTCGACCGCCTTCATCGGCTTCGGTGTCTGGGTGCACCACATGTTCGCCACCGGGCTGCCGCAGTTCGGGGCCAGCTTCTTCACCGCCGCCAGCATCATGATCGTGGTGCCCACGGGCATCCAGACCTTCAACTGGATCGTGACCATCTGGACCGCCCGCGGCCTCCGCCTCACCGTCCCGTTCCTCTATGCGGCGTCGTTCTTCTTCATCTTCATCATCGGCGGCCTCACCGGCGTGATGCTGGCCGCCGTGCCGGTCGACCGCCAGGTGCACGATACGTTCTTCGTCGTCGCGCACTTCCATTACGTGCTGATCGGCGGCTCCACGTTCCCGCTCCTGGGCGGGGTCGCGTATTGGTTCCCCAAGATCACCGGCCGGATGATGAGCGAGCGGCTCGGGCGCTGGAGCTTCTGGCTGCTCGCGATCGGCTTCAACCTGACCTTTTTCCCGATGCACTTCCTCGGTCTCGCGGGCATGCCGCGGCGGGTCTACACGTATCCGACCGCGATGGGCTGGGGCGGAATGAACCAGCTGGCCAGCGCCGGCGCCGCGCTGATGTTCGTGGCCCTGCTGATCTACTTGATCAACGTGATCGTGAGCGTCCGCGCCGGTGCCGTCGCCGGCGACAATCCGTGGGACGCCGCCGGACTGGAGTGGGCGACCTCGTCGCCGCCCCCGCCGTACAACTTCTCGCCGCAGCCGACGGTGGCGGGGCGCGACCCCTTGTGGCACTCCGAGCTGGTTCCGCCGCCGCTCGTCGGGCTGGCTTCGGACAAGCGGGAAGTGCTCGTCACCTACCTGCTCGACGCGGAGCCCGATCACCGGTATCCGATGCCGGGCCCCTCGCTGTGGCCGTTCCTGACCGCCGTCGCGACGAGCGTGATGTTCGTGTGGTCGATCTTCTACGCCATCGGAGTGGTGTACGGATCGATTCCCGTCTTCTTGTGCCTGATCGGCTGGTTCTGGCCGACCAAGGGCAAGAAGCATCTCGAACATCGAACCCCGCAGCGGCCGCTCTCGATCGGTGAGGCAGTGTCATGAGCCGGTCACGGGCACTCGACGTCAGCGAGTTGCCGACCTTCGGTTTCGGCCATCGGTCGCATCCTGTGGTGGGCGACGATGTGCATGATCGCGGTCGAGGGGACGGTATTCGCGCTCTCGATCACCAGCTACATCTATCTGAAGGGGCGCGTGCCGGAGTGGCCGCCCGGCGTGGATGTGCCGGCGCTGCGCTGGGGCACGCTGAACGTCGTCATCCTCGTCGTGTCGGTGTGGCCGAACCTGCTGGCCCGCAAGGCGGCCGAACGGTTCGACCTCGGCGGCGTCCGGCTCTGGATGATGGTGTGCATGGTCTTCGCGCTGGCCTTCAACATCGTCCGCTTCCTGGAGTTCGGGGCGCTGAACGTGCGGTGGGACACCAATGCCTACGGCTCGATCACCTGGACGCTGCTCGGCCTCCATACCGTCCACGTGCTGACCGATTTCCTCGACTCCGGGGTGCTCACGGCGGTCGTGTTCTGCGGGCCGATGGACGAGCACCGGTTCGTGGACGTGTCGGAGAACGCGATGTACTGGAACTTCGTGGTCGCGTCCTGGATCCCGATTTATGCCCTCATCTATCTCGCGCCCCGCCTCGTCTGATCAGGCCTGGCTGCTGACGTTCCTCTGGTCCGGACTGATGGCCGGCCCATTCGCGTGGGCGGCGTTGCTGGAAGTGAACTACGTTCTCTCGTACGTGTCCTGCGAGGTGCGCAGCAAGTGGATGCTGCATCTCTCGACGGCCGTCGCCCTGATCATCGTCGGGCTCGGCGCGGTGGCCGCGTGGCGCGCCTGGCGGGCGAGCGCGGCGGACGAGGCCGGACCGCAGGATACGCGCGTCGCCCGCGCGCGAACGATGGCGGTGGGCGGTCTCGCGATGTGCGCGTGGTTCGCGCTCGTCATCCTGGCAACCGAGATCCCCGCCGTGGTGCTGCGGCCATGCACGCCTTGACGCACTGGGAGTTTGCGGCGCTGGTCGTGTGGCCGCTGCTGATCTCGGCGGTGCTGTATGCGATCGGTCTGGCACGCCTGTGGCGCAAGGCGGGCATGGGGCGCGGCATCCCGTATTGGGCGGCATTGTGCTTCGCTGCCGGCTGGGTGACGCTGGTCTCCGCGCTGGTGTCGCCGCTGGCCTGGGTCTCACGGATCCTGTTCTCCGCGCACATGACCCAGCACACGCTGCTGATGCTCGTCGCCGCGCCGTTGCTGACGTTCGGCCATCCGCTGCTGGTCTGGCTTTGGGCGCTGCCAGCCGGCCCGCGCGAGGCGGTGGCGCAGGCCTGTCGCGGCGAACGCACGGTCGCCGCGTGGCGCGCGGCGACCTCCCCGCTGATCGTCTTTCTTGCTCCAGGCCGCCGTGCTCTGGATCTGGCACGTCCCGCGGCTGTACGAGGGAGCGCTGCACAGCGATGCGCTTCATGCGGTGCAGCACCTCTGTCTCGTCGGGGCAGGCGCGCTGTTCTGGTGGGCGATGGTCTACGGCCGCTACGGCCGGCGCGGGTACGGGCTGAGCGTGCTCTACGTGTTTCTGACCGCGGTCCACAGCAGCGTGCTCGGCGCACTGCTCGCGGTGTCGTCGCAGCCGTGGTATGGCGAATACGGCCGGCAGGCAGCACTGCGTCACGTCAGCGCGCTCGCCGATCAGCAGCTGGCCGGGCTGCTGATGTGGGTGCCGGCGGGGACGGTCTTCATCCTGCTCGGGCTCGGGCTGTTCGCCGCGTGGCTGGGTGAGGCGGAGCGGCGAGTGCGTTTCGGCGCGACCGACGCCGCGGCGCGGACGCTCCTCGGCTTGCTCGCGGTGGCGATCGCGCTGTCCACGACAGGGTGCAGTAGGAGCGTCGCGGAAGCCGAGGTCCTGACCGGCGGGCACGCCGAGCAGGGGCGGGCCGAGCTGGTGCGGTTCGGGTGCGTCGGATGTCATGCGGTGCCCGGGATCCAAGGGGCCACGGCGACTGTCGCGGTGCCGCTGGAAGGCGTGGCGATGCGGCAATACCTGGCCGGCCGCCTGCCCAACACTCCGGACAACATGGCCCGCTGGATCCAGCATCCCCAGGCCATCGCTCCGGGGACGGCGATGCCCGAGCTCGGGGTCGGCGATCAGCAGGCGCGAGATATTACCGCGTACCTCTACTCGCTCCGCTGAGGTGTCGGTGGCGTCGAGACGCCGTTCCATGACTCGGGAGACGGCATGCGACGCATCCGCCAGCCGGTGACCAGGATCGGGGCGGACATCAGGATCAGCGCAACGCCGAACAGCGGCCAGTTGAAGTGGACCGGCAGCGTCGCCGCGACATCGCGGCCGTGCCTGACGGCGTGCAGCGCGTCCGCCATGAAGACGTAGAGCGCGAGTCCGATGCCAGGCCAGGCCAGGCTCCAGCGCAGCCGGCCTCCCGGATTGATCGCCGCGCGCCTGGATTGCGTAACCAGCGTGCCGCCCACGATCATCAGCGCCGCGATACCCACCGGCGCCAGCACCGGCCCCCACCACGGCAGCGGCAGCAGGAACAGGATGTCCCAATCCATGACCGACCTGGGCCAGCCACCCATCATCCACAGGAACACGTAGTAGCAGATGTCCCAGACGCCGAAGGCGATCGCCGTGTACGAAACGCGCGCCGCCAGGTTCGATCCGGCGAGGGCGCCGAGCGTCGCGAGCATGATCAGGGTGGCGGCTTCGCGCGCCAGCTCGACGCCGCCGAGCACGCCCTGCATCGGCAGCGGCGTCGGTTGATACGGTTCGACGCGATCGACGAGGACGCGCAGGTAATACACGCTGGCCGACTCGACCCACGCCATCGCCACGGCGAAGAGCACTACGAGGCACCAGCGCACGATCGGGCGAGTCATCGCGCTTCCTCCCGTACAACGGTGCGGCTTTCACGAAGGGTCTCGGTGAGGGCGTGGATGCGCCGTTCCACGCGATCGATGACGGCATCAGGCGTGGACGTACCGGCCGTGAGACCGAGCGTGCTGACCCCGATCAGCCACTCGGCCCGGACGTCGCCCTCGTGCTCGACGTGATGGACGCGGTCACAGTAGTCCGCGCAGGTCCGGACCAGCTCACGCGTGTTGTTGCTGGACGCGCCGCCGATGACCACCACGGCATCACACCGCGCCGCCAGAGCGACGGCGGCCCGCTGGCGCAGCTTGGTCGGCTGGCAGACGGTATCCCGGAAGCGGACGTCGGCATCCGGGAATCGGCGCCGGATGACGTCGACGAGGTGGCGGACGCGGGCGATCGGCTGGGTCGTCTGGGCGGCGATCCCGATCCGCGGGTGGGGCGCGATGACGTCGATGTCCGCCTCTTCGAGGACGACGTCGAAGTGGTCGAGATCTTCGGTGATGCCGCGCACCTCGGCATGGTCGCGCTGTCCGATGATCACGGGATGGTAGCCGTCGCGCAGGAGCGCCTTTACGGCCCGATGAGCGACGTGGACGAGCGGGCAGGTCGCTTCGATGACCTCGAGGCCGCTGGCGCGCGTCCGACCCAGCAGGCGATCGGAGGCGCCGTGGGCGGTGACCATGACGGCCGCCGTGGCAACCTCGGTGACGTCGCGCACGGTGGCGATGCCCTTGGCCCGCAGGGCGGACAGGACATCGGGGTTATGGACGAGGTCGCCGAGAATCGTCAACGGGCCGGTGTCGGCGCGCTGGAGGGCGAGCTCGATGGCGTCGCGGACGCCGAAGCACATGCCCATGTCCGTCGCTCGCAGTACGGTCAGGGCGGGATTGAGTGATATTGGCATAAGAGTGTAGTTTGCGATGCAAAGTATATCGGGGACATGCCCGGCTGTCAACAGCCGCTTGCAGGTCCGAACTGTACAGAACGACCATCGTCGTGTAGTGCACCGCGTGCCCAATTTGTCCCGCCGGAAGTCTCAGATTTTCCCTGGTTGCCGCTCGACCTCTGACAGCCAGAGAATTAGTCTGCCTTTTGGCGCCTTCTAAGCTAGGAGTCTGTGGCGCTCCCGAGTGGCGATGCGGCATCTGCATCGCGAGACTCGCCAAATTGTTAGCAAAACATGGGCAAGGTGCGCGGATTTGGGTCGCATTGGCAATGGAGAGTACCCGGAGCGCTGCGGGCGAGGATATTGCAGTGCTTTATATCCGACGAGGCGCAGTTGACACTGAGCCATCGTCGGTGCTATCTATCGCCTGCGGAATGCTCGGCCGTATAGTGGGCGGTGTCTATGCCGTCGGGGACACACGCCGTGCGTGTGGAGGGGGATCAGTGAAATCGAGTCGAATTCTGCTGTGGGCGTTGGCCGCGACGGTCGCATCGACGATGCAAGCGGCGGCGGAGCCGGTGACTGTCTCGTCGCTGAGCGCACCACTCTCGGTAGGTAGCGCGAATCTGACCACCGTCGGCAGCGCTGCCAACACCTGGACGATCTCGGAGTCGTTCGCGACGACCGGACCGATGGTGTTGCAGTTCTCCGACGCCGACGGCACGCCGCTCGCGAACGGTGTCTCCGGCTTCTCCTCCGGCAGCTGGCTCAGTACTACCGTCACCAACAACAGCGGTAGCGACTGGAACTCCTTCGAATTCGAGCTGCAAAAGACGCTCGGAACGGCCTCCAACGAGCTCGACGGCTTGAGTTTCGCCCAGCGAGCCAACCTGGTGTTCTCGTCCACCGCATTTTCAAAGGTGAGCCGCGTCGACATGTCGCGCGATTACCTGAACTTCAGCGGCGGCACGGTGGCCGCGGGCTCGAGCGTAACGTTCCTGTTCGCGATAACCGACATGACGCCCGCCGCGAATCCGTTCTATCTGGTACAGACCGCGAATCGCAAGGATCTGATCATCCAGGCAGCGGAGGTCCCCGAGCCCGGGACCCTCGCGCTGCTCGGCACGGGCCTCGTCGGGTTCCTGGCGCGTCGTCGCCGCCAATAACGTTCCTGCCGCCGGGTCCGAGCGACCCGGCGGCGCTCCCCGCACTTCGCGGCACTGCCCGCACTCCCTCCGTCACGTGTTTTCGACACCGTTGCTCGCGCATCCGGCTCGGACAGGCACCCTTACTGCGCCCCTGGGTCGATTCTGCCGATTCCCTATAGACAAGTGCCGGTGCGACTCTCGCCCGGCGGCACGACGAGGTTCTTGCGCATGCGCTCTTTCATGACCGGTCTTGTTCTCCTGGCTTGCCTGCTCGTGTCCCCGGCCACCTCCGTCGTCGGCGACGCGCAGGGCGGTCTTCCCACGATGACGCTCAGCAAGAGCTCTCTGACGTTCGCCGCCGTGACCAGCGGGTCGGCGTTCACGAAGCAGACGTCGGCACAGCCGGTGCGCGTCACCCAGAGCGGCGCCGGCGCCGTAACTTGGGTGGCGACCCCGTCGCAGCCCTGGCTGGTCGTCACACCGGCGTCCGGATCGGGCAGTGCGACGTTGACGGTAAGCGTGACGCCGAGCGGCGGCCTGCCCGCAGCCGGCACGGTGACCGGAGCGGTCACCATCACGTACACCGGCGCGAGCGTGCCATCGAGCAACATCGCCGTGACGCTCCGCCTCCAGGTCACGTCGACCGCGCCAATCGGGTCGATGGACACGCCGGTACAGAACGCCACCGGGCTCGCCGGCGCCGTGCCCTTCACCGGCTGGGCGCTCGATGACATCGAGGTCGCCCGCATCGGCGTGTGCCGCGCGGCAGTCGGCGCCGAGGCTCCGGGGCCGGATGCCCGATGCGCGGGCCAGGCGGAGATCTACGTCGGTGAGGGCGTGTTCATCGACGGCGCGCGGCCTGACGTGCAGGCACAGTTCGCGACGTTTCCGCGCAACAGTCAGGCTGGCTGGGGTCTGATGGTGCTCACCAACATGCTGCCGGGGCAGGGCAACGGCTCGTACACGTTCTTCATGTGGGCCCAGGATGTGGAGGGCCAGGTCACGCTCCTGGGCACCCGGACGATCACCTGTGACAACGCGCACGCCACGCTGCCGTTCGGGACCATCGATACGCCAGGCCAGGGCGAGACCGTTTCGGGCAGCGCTTACGTCAACTTCGGCTGGGCGTTGACCCAGAACCCGAAGTACATCCCGACCGACTTCCCGTCGCTCGAGGTGTACATCGACGGGTCGCCGATCGGCCCTCCGGCCTACGGATACTACCGGTCCGATATCGCGACGTTCTTCCCTGGCTACGCCAACAGCAACGGGGCCGTCGGTTACAAGATCCTCGACACCACCGCCTTGAGCAACGGGCTGCACACGATCGTGTGGACCGCGACCGACAGCGCCGGGTTCGTCGAAGGGTTGGGCAGCCGCTACTTCACGGTATCGAACGGAACCGCCGCGACGAGCCGCGTCCAGGCGCTCCGGTCCGCCGCTGTCAGCGCGAGCGACTCGACCGGCGCGCCGGCGGCGCCGGTGCCGCCGGCTGCGACGGGCATCGCCGGCCGACGTGGCTGGGGCGCGAACGCGCCGTGGCGGGTCTACCCAGCGGATGCGTCGGGCACGGTGACCGTGCAGGGCCAGGAGCTCGATCGCTTCGAGCTCCAACTGAATCTCGCGAGTGGTGAGCAGGTCACCGGCAACGTGCGCGTCGGCGATGCGCTGCAGGAGCTGCCGGTCGGTTCGACGCTCGATCGCTCGACCGGCCGTTTCGTCTGGTCACCGGGCGTCGGTTTCATCGGCACCTACGACCTGGTGTTCTCGCGGACGCTGAACGGACAGGTCGTTCAGCGGCAGGACGTCCGCATCGTGCTGCGGCCCAAGACCCTCGGGCCGCAGGTCGTCATCGACACTCCGGTCGGCGGCGACCAGGTCGGACAGCCGTTCAGCGTGGCCGGTTGGGCGGCCAGCCTCGATGCGACCGACGGCTCGGGCATCGACACGATCCACGTCTGGGCCTATCCGGTGAGCGGTGCCGCGCCGATCTTCCTGGGCGTCGCGAACCAGGGCGTGTCGCGACCCGACGTCGCTGCCGCATACGGCGAGGAGTTCGGCCAGGCTGGGTACGAGCTGCAAGCGCAGGGGCTCAGCGCCGGCGACTACGACCTCGCGGTCTTCGCCTGGAGCAGCCGGCTCAGCGGGTTCCTCCCCGCCGCCGTGACCCGCGTTCACGTGCGCTGACCGTCGCAATTCGATCGCTAGTCCCCTGGAACCGTGATAGCTGGGACAAGTCCCGGAGCGCGGCGTCCGGCGGGCAAGGCGCGAGGAGTGAGCATATTGGGCATATGTGAGCGACGAGCAACGCCGCCCGGCGGGATGCCCCGCCCGGGAGTTGTCCTAGAAATCACGGTTCCAGGGGACTAGGACGCGGGCCGCAGTCGCGGCCCGTCGTCCGCCGCCTCTATTCCCGCGAGGCCGCCAGCTGGTGACGGCCCGGCCAACCCTTCGAAAGGTGCCCGATGACGCGCCGCTCGTTTGCCCTGCTGACCGTCGCGGGACTGATGCTCGGCGGCGCCGCCTCCACCCACCTGACTGCCAGTGATACGGGCTTTTCGAGCCTCACGATCGCGTCGGCTCGCGATTAAAAGGGACGCTACAAGCAGCAGGGCAACGTGTGCGAGTGGACGGCGGACGACGACGGCCCGAACCAGTGCGAGCCGCAAATCAAGGGGCGGTTCAAGAAGGGTGAGGGGGACAGCTGCCGGGCGGCTAGGCCGGCTCCAGGAACGGCTCGGCGAGACGGCCGAGCGTCTGCCGTCCATGCTTCGACGCGAGCCGCAGCAGCCTGAGGAAGACCTGCGCGGTGATGAACGCGTCGCCGCTGGCCGTATGCCGGTCGTGCGGCAGCACGCCGAACATGTCGCATAGCGCATCGAGCGTGTAGCGGCGGATCGGCGGCCGGCCGGCAAACGCGCCGTCCTTCTCCAGGTGCAGCGTCAGGTCCATGGTGTCGAGGCTGCGGTTGGACATCTTGACGCCCCATCGCCGTTCGTATGCGCTGTCGAAGGTGATGATGTCGTGATCGATGTGATGGCCCACGATCACGCCGTCGCCGAGATAGTCGAGGAACGCCGCCAGCACCTCCGCCTCGTCGCGTCCATCCCGGCTCTGATCCCGGGTCACGCCGTGCACGGTCACCGCGCTGGTGTTCTCCGCGACCCGGATCAGCGCGTCGAAGGCATCCTCGAGCACGATCTCTCCCCCCTGGACGGCGACCGCTCCCACGGTGATCAGCCGATCTACGCGCGGGTTCAGGCCGGTCGTCTCTGAATCCAAGACTACGAACCGCACGTCGTGGCAGGGCGTGTCGTCGTTCCACGTGCGCTCGAAGCGCTGGCGGTATCGGGCGAGGAACGAGGGGATATTCACAGGTCCTCGAGCCAGGCCGATCCGGCGGTGAGCTCGAGCAGCTGGTGGATCGATCTGAAGCCGCTCTTGAGGAGGTGGCGATCGTGGCGGCTCACGAGCGCCGGCGGGAGCTCGGCGCCGGTGGTCCCTTGTGCGATGCCCACCCGGGCCTGCAGCCACAGCACGATGCGCAGCGTTTCAGCGGCTTCGCGGAAGACGAGGCGGTACTCGGGGAGCGCGCTGCTGGCCAAGGCAAATCGTTCGAGCGTCGAGGTCCCCACGGCGCGCCTGGCGGCGAGCCCGAATACCCGGCCGACATCCACCAGTGGCAGCAGCGCACTGTGTTCGAGGCGGAAGACGGGGCTCTCCTCTCCCGCCTCGTCGACGATGACGTCGCGGAAGAATGTGAGCGGAGGGGAGCTGGCGAGGCAATCGTTGGCCAGGATACGGACGAAGTCGCGTCCGGCGTTTGCGGCCACCACGTCTGAGAGCGACTGCCACAGGGAATGGTCGCCGTGACAAGGTCGCAGGTCGAAGAATGGCCGCGCGCGGAAGGTTTCCGAGAGGATTGGATCGGCGATCCAGCGCTCGTACCGGGCCTGCCACTCGGCGCGCGTGGCCGAGTGGAACTGAGGCTCGAAGTCTCCGTCCGTGCGTTCCAGGTAGCCGCTTTGATCAACGAGGCGGGTGACCTGCGTGTAGGCCGCTGCCCCTTCCTCCTGACTGCCGTCATCCGGCAGCACGAGCACGAGCCGCGGCGCCGCACGAGTCATGAGCTCGGTGCGGCCGGCAGCGCCCGACAGGCACCAGCATGCCCCGGCCGGTCCACCGCCCGTCCATTCGATCGCACGTTGCACGAGCGCGGCATCTGTCAGATGGAGGAATCTCGCGATCCACTCGACGGCGGCGCTGGTGGCGAGCTGCTGCAGCGCGAACGCGCGCGCTCGCTGGACCAGCGGACGGAGCGCGTCAGGAGAGAGCGCCTGGTTGATCGCCCGTAGAATCTCGACCGGCTGGTCGCCGAAGACGGGAGACAGATCCTTCGCGGTCACCACCGCCTGGAGCGTGCCGGCGGATGTGCCGTCAGCGGTGACGGCCAATACGTGGGTATTAGCCGCGGCCATCGCCAGCACCGCGTCGGTGACCGTCGCGCCGGGCGCGAGGGCCAGCAGCGGCGGCGATCGCGCGGCAAGTTCGCGCGCAGTCGTGTGCGGCGTGCCGGCACCGTTCGCGACCCACTCAACGATAACGTCGGTCGTCAGCAGCGCGCGTAGCCCGGCGCCCGGTTCGAGCAGTGCGACCGCCTCGGCGTGCACGAGTTGCGCGGCAACCTCCGCGACCGTCGAACCGGCCTGGCAGGTCGCCGGCGCGGCGAGGGTGATCACGTCATGCAGAAACGCGCGCTGAGGCTCGCGTCGTGCGTCGGCCCACTCATAATCCGCGACGACCGATTCGTAGCCCGCGACGAACTGTCCCGCGCCCGGATACTTCATCAGGAGCAGCTCGAAATCGCTTGCCGGGAAGGCGTAGATCAGCACGTCGCTCGCCGAGCGCGCGGAGTACGGCGTCACGGGGGCGCCGTTGAAGCGCTCGATGCCGAGGAGGTCACCGGCGCCGCGGACGTCGCGCAGCCGCGCCTCGGCGGCGCTTTCATCCCACAGCGACACCGTACCCTGCTGGATCACGAACACCTGGTGGCGATGCGGCTCGCCCTGCCACAGGACGTACTCGTTGGGCTCGTGGAACGTGACGCGGCCGCGCGCCGCCAGCTCGAGGAGATCGGATTCCGCCATGGCCTGGAACGGCGGATGTTGTTTCAGGAAGTCGGCAACGCGGTAGCTGATGGCAGACGTTTCCAGGCGTCACCTCGCAGGCGGTACGGTTGGCATAAAGCTCAACCGTACCACACTTGCGTGGTGCGTCGAGCGCATGGCTCTCACGTTGCGGCTCACTCGAGAGAAGCGCGCGGTATGCCGGCGCCACATTCGTCGAACGCGCGCCTGTCCGGCGTGCGTCACACAGCGGACCATTGATCAACCGCGAGCGCGTTGGTCGAACGACGATGACGTGAGCAGATCGCAGCGCGACAATCGAAGCAGAGGACGAGCTCGGCTAGGACCGTGAGTCAGGCGTTGGATTCGTGGCAACGGTTCTTGTGAACGCGTGGTCGAACGACATCAGCGCGAACATCCGCGGCCCCTGCGCGTATCGAGATCAGGCGGGCACTCGCAGTCGTGTGTACACGGTTGCCTTGGCGCAGTGAAGCCTCGTTGAATGACTGAGACAGACGGGATGGCAATAACCACCGCGAGTCACGGGGGGCGCGGTGGACTCGCACTTGCACCGCCGGCGATTCGTGATTGCCAACCTCTGGAGGTTTTGAATGAAGCGACAGGTGCTCTTCGGGACAATGTTGTCCACCACGTTCGCGGTCGCGCTGGCCGCACAGACCGGCTCGAGCGGTGCTCAGTCGGGTACGGCCGGACAGGGAGCCGGATCCCGTCAGGCGGGCAGGTCACGGTGACCGGGTGTCTGCAGTCGGGAGACTCGGCGGGTGGGACCAGCACGTCGAGTTCGACGGCCGGCGCGACCGGCACCAGCAGCGGCGGCGGCGCGACCACGGGCTCGAGCCGTCCGAGCGGCGGCGGCGGCGGACAGTTCATGCTGACCAGCGCGCGCATGGGCGGCGGCTCGTCAGGCGGCGCGACCGGCGGACCGGGTCCAGCTCCTCGGGCGGGCGACCGGCAGCTCCACGTCCGGCACGAGCGGCACGGGTAGCGCGACCTCCGGGGCCGCGGGCGCGGGTGGAAGCGGTTCGATGGGCGGATCGGCCAGCGGCACCACGTTCCGGCTGAACCCGGGCAGCGAGAACCTGCAGCAGTACGTGAACAACCTGGTGGAGATTCGCGGCACGATGGACAGCAGCAGCGGCTCGGGCTCGAGCGGCGGCGCCGGCACGTCGTCGTCTGGTGCCGGCAGCACCGGTAGCGCGACGGGAGCCGGCTCGACGTCGGGTACGGGCTCGACGGCCGGCGGTTCGACATCGGGAACGGGCTCGACGGCTGGTGGTTCGACCTCGGGCACCGGTTCGAGCGCGACGGGCTCGACCGCTGGCGGCAGCATGAGCGGCGGATCGATGGGGCAGGGCATGTCGGGTGGAGGGACGTTGCGCGTGACGTCCGTCCGGAAGATCGCCGACAGCTGCACCGGCGGCGGCCGCTAACGGCCTCGGCGGGCCGGGATCCATCCCGGCCCGCTCTCACCCTCGGGCGGTTGCCGCGCGCATCACGCCCGCGCAACCGACCCGATCTCGTCGTTCGCGCTCACCTCGCCTCCACTCGGCACCTCGTCATTGCAACCCGAACGTCGCTGTTCCACGTGTGCGCCAGGTGCATGTGGTCGCTTCTCCCACGTCGCCAGGCGCGAGCCTCGACATGAACGCCGGTGGCAGCCACGTTCATCAGGGAATGGATCGTGAAACGTCCGTCCGAACGGTGCGGCAATGGGGCCGGGCCAGCAGAGGAGTCGATGACATGCACGATGAGGCACTGACGCGAAGCTCTGAACACCGCCGTCCGATCAGCCCTGAGGTCCATGCGGTGCTCGACTACACCGTCGCCGCGACGTTTCTCGGGGTCGCGGCCTGGTTCGCCGGCCGCCATCGCCGGGCCGCGGCGCTCGCGCTGGCCAACGGTGTGATGGTCGCCGTGATGTCGATGCTGACGGACTATCCGGGCGGGTTGCTGCCGGTGCTGTCGTTCCGCGACCATCGCAACGCCGATGTGCTCCAGGCCGCGCTGGCCGGCGCGGGGCCGATGTTGTTCGGCTTCGCGGGTGATCGTGAAGCGGCGTATTTCTATGCCCAGGCGGCGTCCGAAGCGGGCGTGGTCGCGGCCACCGACTGGGACGCCGGTGCGGTCTGGTCGGCGCGCCACTAGTCCCCTGGAACCGTGATAGCTGGGACAAGTCCCGGAGCGCGGCGCCCGGCGGGCAAGGCGAGAGGAGTGAGCATATTGGGCATATGTGAGCGACGAGCAACGCCGCCCGGCGGGATGCCCCGCCCGGGAGTTGTCCTAGAAATCACGGTTCCAGGGGACTAGCAGGATGCTGAAAAACGCATCCTGAATGGCGGATGCCAGATGGAAGATGGCAAAACCCCAGTGTTTTCACATCTGCCATTTGCCATTTCACATCAGGCCGCCCTTTTTTTCAGCGGCCTGCTAAGTGAACCGACAATCCTCGGAGGACGCACGCACGTTGACGCGGCTAAGATAAGCACACCATGTTTCAGGGGCTGCGAACGGTCATCTACCACGCGCCGGATCTTCAGCGAGCCAAAGTCTGGTACACGGCGGCGTTCGAGATCGCGCCGTACTTCGACGAGCCGTACTACGTCGGGTTTCAGGTCGGCGGGTTCGAGCTGGGCCTCGATCCGGATGTGGCCGGTGTCACTGTCGGCAACAACGCGGTCGCGTACTGGGGCGTCCCGAACATCGAGGCGGCACACGCCCGGATGCTCGAGCACGGCGCGTCGCCGCGTCAACCGATACGGGACGTCGGCGGCGACATCAAAGTCGCGACGGTGGCAGACCCGTTTGGGAACGTCATCGGTCTGATTGAGAATCCGCACTTCGCGCAGAAGTGACGGCGGTCACCCCCCGGCCGCCATGTGCTCGCGCAGGAACGGGGCGGTCCGGCTCGCCGCGGCCCGCGCCACGTCCGCGGGGGCGCCGCTCGCCACCACGCGGCCGCCTTCGTCACCCGCGCCAGGCCCGATGTCGATCACGTGATCGCTCGCGGCGATGACTGTCAGATCGTGCTCCACCACCACGACGGTGTTGCCGGAATCGACCAGCCCCTGCAGCTGCCTCACCAGCCGCTCGACGTCGTCCGGGTGCAGTCCGGTCGTCGGTTCGTCGAGCACGTACAGCGTGGTGCCGCGCTCCATGCGCTGCAGCTCGGTGGCGAGCTTGATCCGCTGTGCCTCGCCGCCCGAGAGCTCGGTGGCTGATTGGCCGAGACGCAGGTATCCGAGGCCGACTTCGCGCACGACGCCGAGCGCCCGCCGGAGCGGCGGCTCCGCGGCGAAGAACTCGAACGCGCCGTCGACCGTCAGACCCAGGACTTCCGCGATGTTCTTGCCGCGATAGGTGATCTCCAGCGTCTTCGCGTTGTAGCGACCGCCGTGGCACGTCGGGCACGGCGCGTAGACGCTCGGCAGGAACAGCAGCTCGATCATCACCGAACCTTCGCCCTCGCAGGTCTCGCAGCGCCCCTTCCGGACGTTGAACGAGAATCGTCCGGCGTCGTACTTCCGGGCCTGTGCCGCGCGCGTCGAGGCGAACAGCGCCCGCACGTGATCGAACAGGCCGGTATAGGTGGCGAGATTCGATCGCGGCGTCCGGCCGATCGGCCGCTGGTCTACGCGCACCAGACGACGTATGCCGGACAGCCCGCCGGCAATGCGGCCGCGCGTCTCCGGCGCGTCCTGTTCCAGGGCCTCACCCTCGTCGACCTCGTCTTCGGGCAACTCGTGGCCAAGGTGCGCGGCGACGAGTTCCACCAGCGCCTGGCTGACGAGGCTCGACTTGCCGGACCCGGAGACACCGGTGACCGTCGTCAGCACGCCGATCGGGAAGCTGACGTCCAGGTCGTGGAGGTTGTTGCGCGTGACCCCGGCCAGCCGCAGCGAGGCGCGTGTCGTACGCGTCGCCCGCAACCGCGGCTCGGCCGACGGAAACAGGTGCCGGCGCGTTCGCGACTCGGCGACATCGGCCAGGCCCGATGGCGCGCCGCTGTAGAGGATCTCGCCGCCGTGCTCTCCGGCGCCAGGCCCCACGTCGACGATCCAGTCCGCATGACGAATGACATCGAGCTCGTGCTCGACGACGAACAGCGAGTTGCCCGAGGCCTTGAGGCGATCCAGCGCGGTGAGCAGATGGACCGTGTCGGCCGGATGGAGCCCCGCGGACGGCTCGTCGAGCACGTAGACGACGCCGAACAGGTTCGAGCGGACTTGCGTCGCCAGGCGCAGGCGCTGCAACTCGCCAGGCGAGAGCGTGGGCGTGCTGCGTTCGAGCGTCAGGTAGCCGAGGCCGAGATCGATCAGGATGGCCAGCCGGGCCTCGGCGTCTTCGGTTATGCGCCGGGCCGCGAGCGCGCGATCGGGATGCTGCCGCTCCAGTGCCGCGTGGCCAGGGTTCCGGCCCTCCGCATGCGGCGCCAGTGTGGCGGCCAGCCGCTTGAGCGGAAGCCGTGACATGTCGGCGATGTCGAGACCGGCGAAGGTCACCCGCAGCGCCTCGCGGCGCAGGCGCTTGCCGCCGCACTCCGGACACGCCGTGCTCAGCATGAACTGCGCGACCCGCTTCTTCATCAGCGCGCTGTGGGTGTGCGCGAACGTGTGCAGCACGTGGCGTCTGGCGCTGGTGAAGGTCCCCTGGTAACTCGGCTCCTCCTTGCGTTTCAGCGCCCGGCGCGCTTCCGCCGGATCCAGACCCGCATAGACCGGCACCGTCGGCTGCTCGTCAGTGAAGAGGATCCAGTCGCGGTCCTTCCTGGGCAACTCGCGCCACGGCTTGTCGACGTCATACCCGAGCGTCACCAGGATGTCGCGCAGGTTCTGACCTTGCCATGCGGTGGGCCACGCCGCGACCGCGCGCTGACGGATGGTGAGCGAGTCGTCCGGCACCATCGATTGCTCGGTCACCTCGTACACGCGTCCGAGGCCGTGGCAGCGCGGGCAGGCACCCTCGGGCGTGTTGGGCGAGAACGATTCCGCGTAGAGGAGCGGCTGATCGCGCGGATAGTCACCGGCGCGCGAGTACAGCATCCGCAGCAGGTTGGACAGCGTCGTCACGCTGCCGACCGACGATCGGGTGCTCGGCGTGCCCCGCTGCTGCTGGAGCGCGACGGCCGGCGGAAGGCCGTCGATCTCGTCGACATCCGGCACGGCCATCTGATGAAAGAGCCGCCGGGCGTACGGCGAGACCGACTCGAGGTAGCGCCGCTGCGCCTCGGCGTAGAGCGTGCCGAACGCGAGCGAGGACTTGCCGGACCCCGAGACGCCCGTGAAGACCACCAGGGCATCGCGGGGCAGCGCGACGTCGACGTTCTTGAGATTGTGCTCGCGCGCGCCGCGTACCCGGACGAATCCTGGCGACGATTCAGGCATCGGGTGCGCTCGAGAGCGTCAGGGCAGCGTGCGGCGGCCGCTGTGGTGCGGCACGCGGCCGGCCCGCGGTCATCAGCGGATCAACAGGTAAATCAGGACGGCCAGGAGCAGCCCGCCGCCCAACAGCTTCGCGATCACATACGAGCCGAGAAACTTGAACATGACGATCCTTCGCGCGTCTACACACCCGCGGCGGCGTTCTTCCGATTGGCCTCGGCGTCCTCGCGCGAGTCCGCGAGGCGGTGGGCGCGAAAACGCGCCTCCAGGAACGGCGCGAGATCGTCCCGCAGCCTGGCATCCAGTTCCCCAAGAGTGGTATCGACCAGGCTCGAAAACGAACCCGGGTGGCGTGTCTCGGCGCCACCCAATGCGTACCAGATGTCGGCGAGTTCCTCGGTAGAGAGCCCTGAGAACCGTTGATCCACGTCGCCTCCGGCCGGGACTCTTGCAAGGATCGGTGCCGATTCGCTCCCGCGCAGCGGCAGCGGGGCTCACGGCTTGGGGATTTTGAGGGTGGCGCTGATCATCGCGCTGCCGCTGAGGCCGAACAGCAGGGTGAGCGGATGCAGCACCGCCGGGCCCAGATGCCACGCGCCGAGCCACACGCGGTCCTCGATCCGGCCGGTCCAGGCCGCCACACCGAGCAGGGCGACGAGTGCGATACTGGTCGGAATCGGCGTGCCCTGGAAGTACTTCACCTTGCCGGTGGCGGCGTCCGACAGTGCCGCCGCCGTCACATTGAACCGCGCCAGACGGCTCACCCCGCAAACGACGAAGTAGGTGAGGACCAGCATGTCCCAGCCGCCGCGCAGGCCGAGGGTGAATCCGAGCACCGCCGGCGCCACGCCGAACGAGATCACGTCGGCCAGCGAGTCGAGGTCCGCACCCAGCAACGACTGGCGGCTGCGATTCAGCCGCGCCACGTAACCGTCCAGCACGTCGCACACCAGCGCCAGCGGCAGCAGCAGGAACGCGATCCACAGGAAGCGGCGCTCGTCCGCGGCAAGGTAGTCGAGACACAGGAAGATCGCGATCGTGCCGCAGGCCGCATTCCCGATGGTCAGCGCGTCGGCGGCGGTGTACGACCGCAGCATGGTGAGGTGCCGCTCGTGAGCCATGCGCACAGCCTATGTCATGTGACGTGCCAGGACATCCGGTAGCGTGCTGAATAGGGCATCCTGGCGCAAATGGCAAATGGCAAATGGCAGATGGCAGATGGCAGATGGCAGATGGCTCATGGCAGATGGCAGATGCGGCTGTTTTTGTTCGGCCATCTTCCATGAGGCCATCAGGCCGGTGTTGTCAGCGGCCTGACAGGCCGGCGACCGAGGGGGCCCTGTCATCGTCGCGACATCTCCGCCCGGCTACCATCCGGGCTTGCGGCGGAACTCGGCGATCGATGAGGTGCAAAATGAGAACACGCCTGCTGACGACGATGGCATCCCTCTCTGCGGCGGTCCTGGCGGCGTCCGGCGCGCTCCACGCACAGGCCTTCAAAGTTCAGAAGTTCGACATCAAAGGGGACGGCGGCACCGATTACGTGGCTGTCGAGTCCGCGACCGGCCGGGTGTTCGTGTCGCGCTCGACCCACATGATGGTCGTCGAGGGGGCGACCGGGAAGGTGCTGGGTGACATTCCCGACACGCCCGGCGTCCACGGGGCCGGCATCGCGACCAAGGCCGGGCACGTGTTTACCACCAACAGCGGCGATCAGACGGTGTCGATGCTGGATCTGAAGACGCTGGCGGTGGTGAAGCAGATCAAGGTCGGGCCCGGCCTCGACGGCATCATGTACGACGAGCCGGACGACAAGATCATCCTCACCAATCACAGCCGGCCCACGGGCACGCTCGTCGCCCTCGACCCCCATACCGGCGACATCGTCGCGACGGTGGAGCTCGAGGACACCTCGCCCGAGGGAGCCGCCGCCGACGGCAAGGGCCACATCTTCGTGAACAACGAAGGCAAGAACTCGATTCAGGTCATCGACGTGAAGACCTGGAAGGCGACCGCCTCGTGGCCGATCGAGCCGTGCGACGGGCCGACCGGCATCGCCTACGACGCGCCGTCCAACCGCATCTTCTCCGGCTGCAGCAAGACCTCGGTGGCCGTCGACGCGGCTACCGGCAAGGTGGTCGCGACGATTCCCAACGGCACCCGCGTCGACGCCCTCGGCTGGGATCCCGCGCGCAAATTGATCTTCATCCCCAACGGCGGCGAGGGCAACGTCACCGTGGTGCATCAGGACTCGCCCGACAAGTACACGGTCGTCGCCACAGTGCCGACGTTTGCCGGGGCCAAGACCATCGCCGTCGACCCGGCGACCCACAACGCGTATCTGTTCCAGCCCGAGCGCGGGCCTGCACCCGCAGCACCGGCACCGGCGGCCGGTGCGCCACCGGCCGGCCGCGGTCGTGGACCGCAGGGTCCGGTGATTGCCGGCTGGTTCATCGTGATCACGTCGTGATTCGCGCCTCGAGGCGCCGGTGGAGTGACCCGCGGCGCGCCGGAGAAGGTTCTACGGGCCCTGGTCCGGATGGCTCGCACAGCGAGAACCATGGAAACGGTTGCACGGGCACCGCTCGAACCGCTCGAACCTTGATGAGGGTGAGCGGCCGCGATAGCCGGCGTGGTCGCCGCGGCCGGCACGCCCGTCCTATCCTGATCCCTATGCGGATCCTGCTGGTCGAAGACGAACCCGAGGCGGCGCGATTGCTCGCCAAGGGCCTGCGCGAGCAGTCGTACGCCGTTGACGTCGCCGGCGATGGCGCGGCGGCGGTGTTCCGGGCCGAGACGACGAACTACGACGCCATCATCCTGGACATCATGCTGCCGGCGCTCGACGGGCTGGGCGTGTGCCGCGCGCTGCGCCAGGCCGGCTCCTCGGTCCCGATCCTGATCGTGACGGCGCGCGGGACCGTGCACGCGCGCGTCGAAGGACTCGACAGCGGAGCCGACGATTACCTCACGAAGCCGTTCGATTTCATCGAGCTGCTGGCCCGCCTGCGGGCGCTGATCCGCCGCGGGGTGCGGCCGCCGCTGCCGGACCGCCTGCGCGCCGGGCGGCTGACGCTCGATACCCGCTCGCGCGAGGTCACCAACGCCGGCGAGAAGGTCGCGCTGACGACCCGGGAGTACGCGCTGCTCGAATACTTCGCCCGCCATCCCAACGAGGTACTCGGACGCGCCGAGATCGCCGAGCATGTCTGGGACGAGTCGTACGATGCGTTCTCGAACGTGATCGACGTCTACGTCCAGCGATTGCGGCGCAAACTCGATGTGGACGACCGGGCTTCGGTGATCGCGACGCGCCGCGGTCAGGGCTACATCTTCATGCCCGGCGAGTGCTGAGCCCGTGGCGTTGACGATCAGGAGCCGGCTCACGCTCTGGTACAGCCTGGTGCTGTTCGCCACCCTCGCGGCCACGGCGATCGCGCTCGTCATCGTCCATTCGCGACTGGGCCTGAACCGGATCGATCGCGGCCTGGCGGACACGCTGGTCACCGTCAGCAACGGGCTCGACATCGAGCTGACCGAGGGTCTCGACGTGCCGCATGCCGTCACCGACGCGCTCTCGGAGCTGGAGGTGCCGGGCACGGGCGTGGCGATGCTCGATCCGAAAGGGACGATCCTCGGGGCGCGCGCCTCGGCGGTCCCCATGCTGCTCGACGCGCAGCTGCGGCAGATCGCCGCCGGAGGTCCACCGCTGACGCTGGACCACGGCGCCGTCCGGGCGCGGGCGGCGCAGCACGTGCGCGGCGGGCAGACGGTGACCGAAGTCGTCTGGACCTCGCTCGCGCCGTTCGACGCCGAGCGCGCGACCGTGAGACGGACGCTCGCGGTGGCCTTGCCGGCCGGATTGCTGCTGGCCACGGTGGGCGGCTGGGTGGTGGGATGGCGGGCCCTGGCGCCACTCTCGAGCATGGCGCGCCAGGCCAACGCGATCGACGGCCGGGTGCTCGACACGCGCCTTGTCGTGAACGAGCCGGGCGACGAGCTCAGCGCGCTCGCCTCAGCCTTCAACGGCCTGCTCGATCGCCTCGCGGGGGCGTTCCAGGCGCAGCGGCGGTTCATGGCTGACGCCTCGCACCAACTCCGGACGCCGCTGTCGATTACCCGCATCGCCGCCCAGGTGACACTGGCCCAGGAGGAGCGAACCATCGACGAGTACCGATCGTCGCTCCAGACCGTCGCACAACAGGCCGGGCGGATGACGCGCATGGTCGACGACATGTTCTCTCTGGCGCTCGCCGATCTCGACGCCCGCCCGCTGCAGCTCGAGGAGGTCTACCTCAACGAGGTGGTCACTGACTGCGTCGGGGCGGCGCAGGTGCTCGCCGGAGCCCGGTCGGTGTCCGTGCAGGCGCTCGCGCCCGCCGACGTGCAGATGCAGGCCGACGAGAGCCTGCTGCGCCAGATGATCCTGAATCTGGTCGAGAACGCCGTGCGTCATACGCCGCCGAACGGATCGGTCCACGTGTCGCTCGACGCCGATCCGGATCGGGCCCGCATCTCGGTCTCCGACACCGGCCCCGGCATTCCCGAGGTGGAACGCGAGCGCATCTTCGAGCGGTTCGTCCGGCTCGATGCGGCCACCGATGGCGGCGGCCTCGGCCTGCCGATCGCGCGCTGGGTCGCCCAGCTGCACCGCGGCACACTGACGCTCGAGTCCTCCGGGCCTGGCGGCAGCCGCTTCGTCGCCGTGCTGCCCCTCCACTGAGCCCTCCGCGCATTTCGGCATCCTGGCGTGAGCTGGCGATCACGGCGCCGTCACAGCCGCGGCCGATCGTCGCCGGTGTGCGGCGCACGCGACGCCGTCTTACTTGATCCCGGTCTGCTCGACGGCGCGGGCGGAGAAGCGGCGCCGGTCGCGGCGTTCTGTGAGCGTCCGATCGATCACCGTGTACACGGCATGCGGGCGGCCCGATCCTCGTCCGCCGGAACTGGCACCCGCGCTGGAAGGCGGAGGTGAATGGGCGAGCGGCGGCGATCGAGCATCGACAGGACGGCTACATGCAGCTCGAAGCACCGGCCGGGCAGGTCAGTCTGACGTTGCGCTACGGCTTCGACCGCTGGGACTGGGTGGCCCGAATCGCTGCCGGCGCGGGCCTCTTGTTCGTCGCCGCCTCCCTGCTGCTCCGACCACTGTCCGCGGCATTGCGGTTACGTCGCTCCGGGACAGCAGTCCCGCTTCCGTGAGGCCGCAGCGGGATTTGCTGCGCGATCGCGTGTGCGAGCAACCAGCATTGCTCACCGCCGGCTTTACTGCCGGTGCCGCGCGCGACAGAATGGCGCCATGCATGTGCGCCACACCGCGGCCGCGATCGGCGTCCTGCTCGCCACCTCGGGCGCGATCGTTGCCGGCCACGCCGGACGCCAGGCAGCGGTCAGCTGCGCCGAGCTCGCGACCCTGAGCCTTCCTGACGCCACGATCACCGCCGCGCAGGAGGTGCCCGCGGGCCCGTTCACGCCGCCGGGCAGCTCTCGAGCGCTCACTGTGCCGGCGTTCTGCCGGATCGCCGCGGTGGCCACGCCATCCGCCGATTCGCGCATCGCCATTGAGGTCTGGATTCCCGCCGGATCGAGCTGGAACGGCAAGCTGCTCGGCACCGGCAATGGCGGCTTCGCCGGATCCGTCGGCTATCCCGCGATGGCCGCGGGCCTGAACAAAGGCTACGCGACCGCCGGCACCGATACGGGGCACACCGGCGACAACCTCGACTTCGCGATCGGGCATCCAGAGAAGGTCACCGACTGGTCGCACCGGGCCATTCACGTGATGACGGATCTGGCCAAGCAGGTCGTCAAGTCCTCGCGCGGACGGTTACCGGATCGGTCCTACTTCGAAGGCTGCTCGACCGGCGGGCAGCAGGCCCTCAGCGAAGCGCAGCGCTACCCGGCCGACTACGACGGTATCGTCGCCGGCGATCCCGGTCACAACCGTGTCCGGCTGATCCTCGGGTTCCTATGGGCATGGACGGCGATGCACGATCCAGACGGCACGCCGATCCTGCCGGCCTCGAAGCTGCCGCTGATCACCAAGGCGGCCGTGTCGGCGTGTGACGCAAGCGATGGTGTGCAGGATGGATTGATCTCGGATCCGCTGACCTGCCGCTTCGACCCCGCGACCCTCGCGTGCACCGGCGCCGACGACGATACCTGCCTCACGGCGCCACAGGTCGCCGCGGTGCGGAAGGTGTATCAGGGCGCGCGCAATCCCCGCACTGGTGAACAGATCTTTCCGGGCTGGGCCCGGGGCAGCGAGTCCGGTTGGGGCACCTACATCGTGAACCCCACTGAGCCGGTGCGGGTCGCATTCCTGCGCTCGTTGGTGTTCAACGACCCGGCGTGGGATCCGCGCCGGTTCAACTGGGATACAGACGTCGCTACTGCCGACAGCCGCATCCCGTCGTTCGCCGCAACCTCGCGCGACTACCAGGCGTTCAAGGCGCGGGGCGGCAAGTTGATCATGTATACGGGCCTGGCCGATCCGGTCGTGCCTCCCGCCGACACGATCTCGTATTACGAGGACGTGGTGAAGGCGATGGGCGGTCTTGCCGAGACGCAGGCGTTCTATCGCTTCTTTCCGGTGCCGGGGATGGGACATTGCAGCGGCGGGACGGGTCCGAGCTCATTCGATGCCCTCGCCGCGCTGGAGCAGTGGCACGAGCACGGCGTCGTCCCGAGCCAGCTGCTCGGCCGCCACCTGACCAATGGCACTGTTGATCGCACGCGGCCGTTGTGCGCGTTCCCCACGGTGCCGCGGCTCGACCGGCCAGGAAGCCCCGACACGGCCGAGAGCTTCAGCTGCGTCGGGCCGAAGCCCGACGATCCGGCCTCCCGGCTCGCGCCGCGCTGACCCACCCGGATGCTCGCCCTTGTCGGTCTTGCGACGGTCCTCACGCTGCTCGGCCTCATCCTGAGCCGGCGGATGTCGCCGTTGGTGGCGCTCATCGCGGTGCCCACGGCGGCGTCTCTCCTCACCGGCTTCGGGACGCAGACGGGCGCGTTCATCCTCACGGGCCTGCAGCAGACGGCCTCGGTGGCGGCGATGTTCGTGTTCGCGATCCTGTATTTCGGGATCATGAGCGACGCCGGCCTGCTCGATCCGATCGTCGATCGCATCCTGCGGGGCGTCGGGACGCGGCCGCGGCGGATCGTGATCGGGTCGGCGCTGCTCGCGCTGCTCGTCCATCTCGATGGCTCCGGCGCGGTCACCTTCCTCGTCACGATTCCGGCCATGCTGCCGCTCTATGAGCGATTGCAGATGGACAGACGGATCCTGGCGTGCGTGGCGTCGATGGCGGCCGGCGTCAACTTCCTGCCGTGGACCGGACCGACGCTCCGCGCGTCGGCGGCGCTGCACGTGACCACCACCGAACTCTTTCGGCCCCTCCTTCCCGTACAGCTCGTAGGCCTGCTGTTTGTGTTCTCTGTCGCGTGGCTGCTCGGCAGCAGGGAAGAACGGCGGCTGGGCACCATCGTACAGGCGGACGGCTCGCTGCCGGGCCGCGCACTGAGCCCGGAGGCGCAGGTGCTCCGGCGTCCGAACCGGTTCTGGATCAACGCGGTCCTCACGCTCGCCGTGATGGCCGTCATGGTCGCCGGGGTGGTCGATCCCGCGGTGATGTTCATGCTTGGCACCGCCCTGGCGCTCATCATCAACTACCCGAGCTCCGATCAGCAGCGCGAGCGCGTGGACGCGCATGCCCGCGCGGCGGTGATGATGGCGGCCATCCTGCTGGCGGCGGGGGCCTTCACGGGGATCATGAAAGGCTCGGGTATGCTGACCGCGATGGCCGGCGCGGCGGTGCACGCCGTCCCGCCGCACCTGGCGCACCATCTGCCGTTCGTGCTCGGCCTGGTCTCGATGCCCTTGAGCCTGCTGTTCGATCCGGACTCGTTCTACCTCGGTGCGCTTCCGGTCGTCGCGGAAGTGGGCAAGACGCTCGGGGTGCCGGCTATCCAACTGGGGCAGGCGGCGCTGCTCGGCCAGATGACCACCGGGTTTCCCGTCAGTCCGCTCACGCCGGCCACCTTCCTGGTCGTCGGGCTGACGGGCATCGAGCTGGGTGAGCATCAGCGCTACACTGCGCCGTACCTGTTCCTCGCTTCGATCGTGATGACGATCGCCGCCGTCCTGTTCGGAGTATTCCCGCTTGTGAAGACCATACGGATCGGCGGTGGCGCGGGCTTTTCGGGCGATCGCATCGAGCCCGCAGTGGCCCTCGCGCGCGACGGCGCCCTCGACTACCTGGTGTTCGAGTGTCTCGCCGAACGGACCATCGCGCTGGCCCAGCAGGCCAAGGCGCGCGATCCGAGCTGGCGGCTACGATCCGCTGCTCGAGCCGCGCATCGAGGCGGTGCTCCCGGCGTGCCACGAACAGCGCGTGACCATCATCACCAACATGGGGGCGGCCAACCCGCGTGCCGCAGGCGCGGCGGTGGCCGCGATTGCCCGGCGCCTGCGGATTGTCCGGGCTGTCGATCGCCACCGTCTCGGGCGACGACGTGTTCGACGCGGTGGTCGCGGGCGACTACGTTGTCTCGGAGACGGGGGAGCCGGTCGCGGCATTCGGCGATCGCCTGCTGTCCGCCAACGCATACATCGGCGCGGCGCCACTCATCGAGGCGCTCGGCGGCTGGAGCGGACGTGGTGATCACGGGGCGCGCCGCCGATCCGGCATTATTCGTCGCGCCGCTCGTGCACGAGTTCGGCTGGGCGCTCGACGACTGGACGGCGCTCGGCCGCGGCACGCTGGTCGGCCACATGCTCGAATGCGCCGGGCAGGTGACGGGCGGGTACTTCGCCGATCCCGGCTGCAAGGACGTCGAGGGTTTGAGCGATCTTGGATTCCCGATTGCGGAAGTTCCCGGCGACGGGCCCTTCGTGGTCACGAAGCTGGCCGGCTCCGGCGGGGCAGTGACGCCGGCGACCTGCAAGGAACAACTCCTGTACGAGATCCACGATCCCGCCGCCTACGTCACCCCTGACGTCGTCGCCGATTTCAGCCGCGTGCGGGTGACGGAGCTGGCGAAGGATCGCGTCGCGCTGGACGGGGCCGGCGGGCGGCCCCGTCCCGAGACGTTGAAGGTCTCCCTCGGGTTTCGTGACGGCTACATCGGCGAGGGGCAGATCTCATACGCAGGGGCTGGCGCGGTGGCTCGCGCGCGATTGGCCGCGCGGATTGTCGAGGAGCGGCTCGCGAGTCTGGGCTTCGCCGCCGCGGACGTCCGATCCGATGTGATCGGCATCAGCGCGCTGCACGGCAGCCAGATCTCGACGGTCACGTCGGAGCCCTACGAGGTGCGGGTCCGGGTTGCCGCGCGAGCACCCTCGGCGGCCGAGGCACAGAAGGTCGGCAGCGAAGTCGAAGCGCTCTACACCAACGGCCCCGCGGGCGGCGGCGGAGCGACCAAGGTGGTCCGTGAGGTCGTGTCCGTCGCTTCGACGTTCGTGCCGCGATCCCTGGTCTCGTGCACGATCCATCGGGAGGTGGTCTGACATGCAGCTGCGATCCATCGCTCACGCCCGCAGCGGCGACAAGGGGACGACCGCCAACATCGCGCTCATCGCCTTCGACGATCGCGACTATCCGCGGCTGGTCGCGCAGGTCACCGCCGATCGCGTCAAGGCGTGGTTCACCGATCTCATCGCTGGGAACGTGGTGCGCTACGAGCTGCCGCTCATCGGCGCGCTCAACTTCGTCCTCTACGGCGTCATCGGCGGCGGCGTGACCCGCACCCTGGCGCTCGATCCGCATGGCAAGTCACTGAGCTCCGCGTTGCTGGAGATGGAGATCCCGGATGACCCCTCGCCGAGCCGCTGAGCGGGCGTGCGCCAGCCTGCCACTGGTCTGCCTGATCGTGGCGACGCTGTCGAGCGATGCCGCGGCGCAGGTCGTGCGGCTCGAAATCCTCTCGCGCCAGCCAGCGCCGGCGCAGGCCGCAGGCGCCGCCGGACCGTACGAGATCGTGCGTGGCCGCGTGCACGGCGAGGTGGATCCGCGCGACTCGCACAACCGCATCATCCAGGACCTCGATCTCGCGCCACGGAATGCGCGCGGCCGGGTCGAGTACGTGGCCACCTTCGCGCTCGCTCGGCCGATCGATCCAACGAAAGCGTCGGGCGTGCTGATTTACCAGGTCGTCAACCGCGGCAACGGCGACGTGGCGGCGAACGCCGACGGCGACATCACGCTGGTCAGCGGCTGGCAGGGCGACGTCGTCCCGACCGCGGCCAATCAGACGATCACGGTGCCGGTCGCCCGGAACGCCGACGGATCGCCCGTCACCGGCCCCGTCCTCGCCCGCTTCTTCGACGTTCCTCCCGGCACGACGACGATGCCGATCCGTTTGAGCTCGATGGGTAGCGGACCGCCGGTCTATCCGCCGGCTGACGTCAACGAACAGACCGCCACGTTGACGATGTTTGCGAGCGAGAGTCCGTCCGGCGTGAAGGCGGGCGCCGCCGTGGTGCCGCGCGCGGCCTGGGCGTTCGCGGACTGCCGCACGACGCCGTATCCGGGCGTGCCGGATCCGACCCGTATCTGTGTCAAGGACGGCTTCGATCCGGTGAAGCTGTACGAGCTCGTCTACACGGCCCGGGACCCGCTGGTCCTCGGCCTCGGTCTGGCAGCCACCCGCGACATCGTCTCGTTCTTCCGGCACGACGCCACGGACGCTGCCGGGACGAGCAACCCCGTCGCCGGTCTGATCGCTCATGCGATCGCCCTCGGCGACTCGCAGTCCGGGAACTTCATCAAGACCTTCGTCCATCTCGGGTTCAACGAGGATCGCGCCGGCCGGATGGTGTGGGACGGCGTATTTCCGCGCATCGCCGCACGCCAGACCCCGATGAACTTCCGTTTCGCGCTGCCGGGCGGCGCGGCGACGCTCTATGAGCCGGGCAGCGAGCCGGTCGTGTGGTGGGGCCGCTACACGGATGTCCGGCGCGGACGCGCCGCGGCCAGCCTGCTCGATCGCTGCCTTGCCTCCAAGACCTGTCCGAAGGTGATCGAAGCGTTCGGGTCGACCGAGTTCTGGGGGCTGCGGATGTCACCCGGCCTGATCGGCACCGACGCGAAGGCTGATATCCCCCTGCCGGACAACGTCCGCCGCTATTACTACCCCGGCACGACGCACGGCGGCGGGCGGGGCGGCTTCCGGATCGAGCCTCCGGCCGGCGGTGCGGGGAGCTGCTCGCTGCCCGCGAATCCCAATCCGGAAGCGGATACGACCCGCGCCCTGACGCGCGCGCTCATCGCCTGGGTCGTCTCGGGCACGCTGCCGCCTCCCAGCCGGTATCCACGGCTCGAGAACGGTGAGCTGGTCGAGGCCACGATGGCGGCGGTCGGCATGCCGAAGCTGCCCGGCCTGACGGTCCAGGGCTCACCGGTGAACCCGGTCCTCGATTACGACTTCGGCCCGGGGTTCGTGAAGAACGATCTCTCCGGGATCATCAGCCGCCAGCCGCCCCGCATCGTCCAGGAGATCCCGACGTTCGTGCCGAAGGTCGACGCCGATGGAAATGAGACCGTGGGGGTGGCGTCAGTCCTCTACCAGGCGCCCCTCGGGACGTATCTGGGCTGGAACCTCACCGCATCGGGCTTCTTCGCCGGCCGCGGCTGCGGCTTCGTCGGCGGCTACCTTCCGTTCGCGACAACGAAAGCGGAGCGTGAGCGCACCGGCGATCCGCGCCTCTCGGTCGAGGAGCGCTACGGCACGCTGGAAGGCTACACCTGCGTCGTCGACAAGGCGGTGCGGCAGGCTGTGGCCGAGCGCTTTCTGCTGCCGGCCGACGGCGCGCGCCTGCTGGACGAGGCGAAGAAGAGCGGTGTACTGCCCGTCGAGGCCGAGAGCACTCCCGCCAATCGCGCGATGGGGCAGGCGCGGTGCGGCGGCGCCCTAGCAGTGCATCTATGGGCTGCTGGACCTGCCAACGGACCGATGCCTTCATCGTCAATCGTCGTGCCGGCGGCGCGGGTGGGCCCAGACGTGGCCGCACACGGTGCAGCGGTAGAAAACATCCGAGCCGGCCAGGAGGATGCGGCTGATGGTGTCCCGCTGGCAGATCGGGCACACGGCCAGCGTATACGGCAGCCCGACCCGGCGTTCAGGACGATCGACCACAGGTTCACTCCGAAGCCCGATTTGCTCAGGGACCCCAGAACGGCTGAGGTGAATGCTACGCCCTTGCTGAGCTCGCCGCAAGCGACCGGCGGCCGCGCACGCGAGGAAGGAGCCTGCCGCGCTTCATCGGACAGGGCCTGCAGGCATAATCGATTGGCCTGCCCCCTGAGGCCGGTGCTGGCTATCCACGGATCCGGGTCGCCGAAGTAGATGGAGCAGCGTCGTAGCGAGGTCACGATGGGCGTACGCAAGGGGAGCGGGGCCGGGCTGCGACGTGCCCTCGGGGTGACCGCATCCATCACGGTGGTGACCCTGACGCTGTCGCTGCGCGCGCAGCCGGCGACGCCGTTCGCACCGCTGCCGCTCCACGTCGAGTCGCCGCCGGACAATCCGTCCACGCCGGCCAAGGTCGCGCTCGGCCGGCTGTTGTTCTGGGATCCGATCCTGTCGGGCGCCCAGGACATCGCGTGTGCGACCTGCCATCACCCGGTTCACGGCTATGCCGACGGCCGCGACCTGCCGATTGGCACCGGCGGAACGGGCATGGGGCCGGCGCGGATCTACCCTGGCGGGATCAATCCGCTGGTGAAGCGCAACAGCCCGACGATTCTGAACGTCGCGTTCAATGGCATCGACACCGCCGGGCATGTCAGCCCCGCCGACGCGCCGATGTTCTGGGACTCACGTACGCGCGGGCTCGAAGCGCAGGCCCTTGTTCCGATCGAATCGCTCGAGGAGATGCGCGGGGGCGCGGGTCCGGACGGGCAGGGCGTGGCCGGCGCAGTCAGCCGGGTGCGCAGTGTGCGGCGCTATCGGGAGCTCTTCCGGGAGGCGTTCGGCGGGGGCGACGATGCGGTGAGTGCGGTGAACCTGTCGAGGGCGATCGCGGCGTTCGAGCGATCGCTGGTGAGCTCCGATGCGCCGTTCGACCGTTATCTGCGGGGCGATCAGTCGGCGATGACAGTTCCGGCGCTGCGCGGGATGACGGCGTTCATCGAGCATGGCTGCACGCAATGCCACAAGGGGGCGATGCTGTCCGACTATCAGCTGCACGTGATCGGCGTGTCGGACAACTCGAAACTCGGCGCGGCCGACCCCGGCGCCGAGGGGCGGTTCGCGTTCCGCACGCCGACGTTGAGGAATCTCGCCTTCACCGCGCCATACATGCACAGCGGTCTGATCAAGGACCTCGGCAGCGCAGTGGGCTTCTACAAGGAGGTGGGCGGCGGCGCGCCGGGCCTCAACCACTTCGATCAGCCGCGCCGCATCAATGGGCACCTGGTGCTCGGCTCGCCGGTCAGCCGCGACAAGCTCGATCCCTTGTTGCGCCAGGTGAGCGTCAACAACGAGCTCGACGAGCTCGTCGCGTTCCTCAACTCGCTCAATGGATCGTTCGACCGATCCGTGCCGGCGCACGTGCCGAGCGGACTGAGGCCGGGCGGGCGCTGAGCGAAGAGCCGCCGGCTGGACCGATCGCGGGAACAAACCTTGGCGTTGATGTCTCCGTCTAAGGCTTCTGCATGGAAAATCCCGCGGGCGCCCTTCGCTACGCCATCCGCCAGTTCGCCGCCGCGCCGATCTTCACGGCCGCGGCGGTTCTGACCCTCGCGCTCGGCATCGGCGGCACGACCGCCATCTTCACGCTGATTCACGCGGTCATGCTGCGCTCGCTACCGGTCGCGGACCCCGCCGCCCTCTACCGGATCGGCGACGGTGACGACTGCTGCGTCGAAGGCGGGCCGCAGGATAGGTGGGGGATGTTCTCGTATCCGCTGGTGGAGCGGCTGCGCGCCGAGACCCCCGAGTTCGAGCAGGTCACGGCGTTCCAGGCCGGCGGCGCGCGGTTGAGCGTGCGCCGGCAGGGCGTGGACAGCGCCGCCCAACCGCTGCGCTCCGAGTACGTCAGCGGCAACTACTTCCAGACCCTCGGCGTGGGTGCGTTCGGCGGGCGCGTGCTCACCGCGGAGGACGATCGACCCGACTCGACTCCGGTTGTCGTCCTCAGCCATCACGTCTGGGACACGCTCTACGGACGCGACGCCTCAGTCGTCGGCTCGACGTTCGTAATCGAGGGCCATCCCTTCTCGGTGATCGGCGTGGCCCCGCCCGGCTTCTTCGGCGAGACGCTGCGCGGCAACCCGCCGGACCTGTGGATTCCGCTCAACCAGGAGCCGCTCATCTCGGGCGGGGGCTCGCTGCTGCGCCAGCCGGTGTCCGCCTGGCTGCGGGTGATCGGCCGGTTGCGTCCCGGAGCCTCCATCGACGGCATGGCCGCGCGGCTGACCGGCGTGCTGCGCGACTGGATGCAGCACGACTCCGGCTATCCCGCCAACTGGATGGCCGACGTCGTCCGCCTGCTGCCCAAGCAGACCATCGCGGTCGTGCCGGCCGGCGCGGGCGTGGGCGTGATGAAGGAGCAGTACAGCCGGACGCTGCAGATCCTCCTGGGGGTATGCGCGCTGGTGCTGCTCATCGCGTGCGCGAACGTCGCCAACCTGCTGCTGGCGCGCAGCGTCGCCCGGCGCACGCAAACCGCCATCCGGCTCGCCATCGGTGCGACGCGGGGTCAGATCGTGCGCCAGGCGCTGGTCGAGAGCGTGCTCCTGGCCATCGGCGGCGGCGTCGCCGGCCTGCTGGTCGCGGCCGGTGCGGCCCGCCTGCTGCTGTCGCTGGCCTTCACCAACGTGCAGTTCCTGCCAATCAGCACGCAGCCGTCGCCGCTGGTGCTCGCCTTCGCCACCGCCCTGGCGCTGGTCACCGGCATCCTCTTCGGGGCGGTCCCCGCGTGGCTGTCGACGCGGACCGATCCGGTCGAAGCGCTGCGCGGCTCAGGACGCAGCTCCAGCGACCATTCGTCGTTCGCCCGCACCGCGCTGCTCATCGTTCAGGCGACGCTGTCGGTGGTTCTCGTGGCGGGCGCGACGATGCTGGCGCGGAGCCTGGCAAAGATCGAGCATCAGGACTTCGGCTATCTGGTCCAGGATCGGGTCGTCATCTCGCTGAATCGTCCGCCGGCGACCTACACCCAGCCGAAGCTGGCGGCGCTCTACCGCAGCATCGAAGATCGCCTGACGCAGCTGCCTGGCGTGCAGGGAGCCGGGCTCGCGCTCTACAACCCGCTCACCGACAACTGGGGCGAGTTGATCCTCGTCGCCGGTCACCCGATGCCCAAGCTCGGCGAGCAGGCGGGCGCGTCGTGGGATCGCGTCAGCGCCAACTACCTGCAAAACTTCGGGGTCGGCCTCGTGCGCGGGCGGCACTTCACCTCCGCCGACAACGAGACGACCGAGCCGGTGGCGGTCGTCAACGAGACGTTCGTGAAGCGCTTCTTTCGTCCCGGCGAGGATCCGCTCGATCAGCATTTCGGTCTCGACGTGCCCGAGAACGTCAACACCTTCCGCATCGTCGGCGTCGTCCGTGACGCGAAGTTCGCGGGGTTCGCCCTGGGCAGCCCGGCGCGGCCGATGTTCTATGTGCCGCTGGCCCAGAACGTCGATTACCGCAACGACCTGATGAAGCGGATCGAGCTGCAGTCGCATTTCGTCGGCGGCATGATGCTCGTCACCCGGCAGGCGCCCGGCACGCTCGACCCGGTGTTGCGGCGCGTGCTCGCGGAGATCGATCCGAACCTGACGATCACCAGCGTGCGCACCATGGAGGAGCAGGTCGCGCTGTCGTTCAACCAGGAGCGCGCGCTGGCGGGACTCGCGGGGTTGTTCGGCATCGTGGCGCTGCTCCTCGCCGCGATCGGTCTCTATGGCGTGACGGCATACACGGTGGCCCAGCGCACCAATGAGATCGGCATCCGCATGGCACTCGGCGCCGACCGGCAGAAGGTGATGGCGCTGGTCCTGCGCGGCGCATTCAGCCGGGTCGCCATCGGTTTGCTGATCGGCCTGCCTCTGGCCGTTGGCGCCGGACGGTTGATCGCCGCGCAGCTATACGGCGTGTCGTTCTGGGATCCGGTCGCACTGAGCGTGGCGGCCGGGTCGCTCGCGATCTGCGGCCTGGTGGCGGCGCTCCTGCCGGCCCGCCGCGCCGCGTCGATCTCGCCGATCCGCGCGCTCCGCACGGAGTAACCAGCCGAGTCAGTCGCGTGAGGCCACC
This sequence comes from uncultured Acidobacteriota bacterium, assembly GCA_963816725.1. Lineage (GTDB taxonomy): Bacteria > Acidobacteriota > Vicinamibacteria > Vicinamibacterales > 2-12-FULL-66-21 > CAVSUB01. The sequence goes on from CAWFMC010000013.1 coordinate 467,623, forward strand.
GGCCCGGCTATGATGGAGCCATGCTGGGCCTTGCTCCTGCCCCCCCACCCGCCGCGTTGGGCGCCGATCGCGCCGGGCGCTGAGATCGTCTCAGGCATGGCGAAATCGACCGGCCGCTCACGTCGCGTCTCCAACGGTCTCGTCGGCCTCGGGTCGGCGGCGGTCCTGACGATCTACGGCGCCGGCTATCTACGGACCCGTCCGGCGGCCGCCCGGATCGCGCTCGCGGCGGAGCGGCGACCTGTCGCAGCGCCGTACGAAATGCCCGCCCCATCATCTTCGGGAGAGCCCGCGGCGGTGCGGTCCGAGTTGTCGGCGGCGCCACCGTCGGCCGCCGCCAGCGCACCAGCCACCGCATCACCCGCCGTGACGCCGCCGCTGTCCGCGCCAGCCCCTGATGCGTCGCCGATCGTGCCGAAGTCGCGGTCAGCCCGCGCGGTGCGTTCGCCGACCGCGAAATCCGCGACAGGGGTTGACCGGGTCGCGGTCGGCCGGCCAGCGTCGTCTCAGCCCGCGGCCAGCGCGAGATCCGTCGAGGCGCCTCCAGCGGAGCACCTGGCGGCTCCCTCTGCATCGGCCGAACTGCCCCCGGTCGCCGCTGTGACGCCCGACCCGGTAACGGCTCCGGCAGCGGCGTCGCCCGCGCCGGCGGCCCCGGCCGCAGCTCCGACGGCGACGACAGCGGCCGCGCCCCACTGGAAGGACGGGACGTATCTCGGCTGGGGCTCGAGCCGGCACGGCGACATCCAGGCGTCGGTGGAGATTCGCGACGGGCGCATCGTGTCCGCCACCATCGCCCAGTGCCTGACCCGTTACTCCTGCTCGTGGATTGCCGCGCTGCCGCCGCAGGTCGCGGCGCGCCAGAGCCCTGAGACCGACTACGTCTCCGGCGCCACCCAGAGCACCAACGCCTTCTACTACGCCGTCGTCGAGGCGCTCAGCAAGGCCAAGTGACTCACAGCATCCCGGCGATGGGCACAATCGTGACCATCGAGGCCCTCGCCGCGGACGCTGACGCCCTTCCGCGGATCGAGCGAGCATTCGACTGGATCCGCCAGGTCGAGGCGACCTGCACGCGCTTCGAGCCTGACAGCGAAGCGATGCGGCTCACCGCCCAGGTTCGGCACTCCGGTGCCGGTAAGCGACATCCTCTTCGAGGCGGCTCGGTTTGCAGTGGCGGTAGCCGAGGCGAGCGGCGGCGCCTTCGATCCCACCGTCGGCCACATGCTCCAGGCGCGCGGCTTCAATCGGCATTACCGCACCGGAGAAGCTGCCGCGAGCACGATGGTGCCCGCGACTGATCCGACCTTTCGCGACGTTCACATCGACGCCGCCAACCGCACGATCACGCTGCTGCGGCCGGTGATCCTCGATCTCGGCGCGGTCGCCAAAGGCCTCGCGATCGATCTCGCCGCCCGCGAGCTGGCGCCGCTCGCGGACTTCGTGGTCGATGCCGGCGGTGACCTGTATCTGGCGGGCCGGGGACGCGGCGGCCAGCCGTGGCGCGTCGGCATCCGTCATCCACGCGAAGACGGTCTCTTGCGCCAGCTCACCATCACCGATGCGGCCGTGTGCACCTCCGGCGATTACGAGCGTCCCGCCCCCGACGGCGGTGACGGCCATCATCTGGTCGATGCCCGCACTGGAGTGTGTGCGCGGACCGTCAGCAGCGCGACCGTCGTCGCGCCCACCGCGATGGTCGCGGACGCCTTCGCCACTGCCGCGTTCGTGCTCGGGCCGGTGGACGGCATCGCGTTTCTCGAGGCTCAGGACGTCGAGGGCCTCATCGTGTCCCCGTCATTGGAGCAGCATGCCACCCGAGGGTTCGCAGCGACGTTCGCCGGTCCGGCGATTCTTCGGCACGCCGAAAGGCCTGCTGATCATCCTGCTCGTCATTCTCGTGGGCGTCGCCGCCGTGATCGACGGCGCCCGGCTGATCGCACCCGGACTGGTTAGCGCGGTCGCGGCCGCGGTGATCGTCGACCTGCCGATCCTGCGACTGCGCTCCGGCAAGTGGGACGTCCCGAGCGGAGCGGTCCTGACCGGGATGCTGATCGCGATGGTCCTCAGCCCGCACGAACCCTGGTACGTGCCGGCCTCCACCTCGATCGTCGCCATCGTCAGCAAGTACCTCGTTCGAACCCGATCGGCCAACGTATTCAACCCGGCCGCGCTTGGGCTCGTGCTCACCTTCTACGTCTTCGACACGGGACAGAGTTGGTGGGGCGCGCTGCCGGAAGGGCCGCCGCTGGCGTTTGCTGCGCTGCTGCTGACCGGGATCTTCATCGCCGACCGGGTGAACAAGATGCCGATGGTGCTGGCGTTTCTGGGCGCCTACTTCGGGCTGTTCACGATCACTGCCTTCGCCGGGGCGCCGGTCCACGTCGTTGAGATCTTTCGCACGCCGGACGCCCAGGCGGCGCTGTTCTTCGCCTTCTTCATCCTCACCGATCCCCCGACCTCGCCGGTGCGGTATGGCAACCAGATCGTCTGCGCGCTGATCGTCGCCGGCGTGAGCTTCGCGGTCTTCGAATGGGTCGGTGCGGCCCACTATCTGCTTGCCGGCGTGCTGGCCGGCAACGTGTGGGAGGCGTGGTCGCGCACCCGCATCGCGAGAGGGCGTCACCGTGCCGGTGGTAAGCGAGCGGCACCCGTTTCGACGGTGCTGATCTCGAGTTGATCGCACCCTTCTTCTAGTCCCCAGTCCCCAGCCCCTCGCCCCTCAAATGTCCAGATCCTTCATGGTCAGTACAATGAAGCATGGCGGGGCGCATCTGCTACCACTGCAAACAGCTGGTCGACGAGGGGGAGCCGCATGACTGCTGGACGACCACCGAGTCGGCGCTGACGGAGGATCTGTCCGAGGATCTGCAGGACGCGTGGCAGCGTCTGCGCGAGGAGGCGGTGGCGCTGGGTGAGCAGCGCGTCTACGCCTCGCACAAGTCGATCATGTTCTCGCGAAAGTCGTGCTACTGCTTCGTGCGGCCGAAGAAGCAGTTCCTCGAGGTGTGCCTGTTCCTGGGCCGCACCGTCGCCGGCCCGGCGGTGCGGCGCAGCGCGCCGACCTCCGCGACCAAGATCGCCCACACGCTGCACATCCGCCACCGAGACCAGGTCGAGGCGCCGCTGACCGACTGGCTGCGCGAAGCCTACGAGTGGTCCGAGCTGGCCGCCACAGTGAAAGCACGCCGCGCCAGACCGGCGGCAAAGTCGACTACAAAGAAACCGCGCGTGATGAGGAAGCCGAAGAAGAAGACCGGCGCGGTCGCAAAGCGCGCCAGGTAGCCCCATCGGGAGGGTACGTCAGCCGATGCTGCGGGCTCGAAGCCGAGACGGCTTGTCCGTGCCGGACCACGTATTACCCTCCTCGGCGAGGAACGCGGCACTGGCGCGCTCGCGCGCCTGGGCGATCCGCCGGTGCGCTTCGTCCTGCATCAGTTGCTGGACCCGGCACGGCGACTGGCCGGGCTCGGGCGTCACGCGCGTGTAGCTGCCGTCGGCGTTCAGCCGGCGCGCCTTGACGGTATCCCGGAACATCGAGCGGAGCGCGTTCAGGACGGTCGCCTTGTGTCCGGGATCCTGGACAGGGAACATCAGCTCGATCCGCTTGTCCAGGTTTCGCGTCATCCAGTCGGCGCTGGCCAGATAGACCTGCTCGTCGCCGCCGTTCAGGAAGTAGTAGGCGCGGGCGTGCTCGAGAAAGCGGTCGACCACCGAGATCACGTCGATGTGCTCGCTGATCCCCGGCAGTCCCGGGCGAAGCGCGCAGATGCCGCGGACGTTGAGGTGGATTCGCACCCCGGCCTGCGAGGCCGCGTAGAGCGAGGTGATGATCTCCTCGTCGATGAGCGAGTTCATCTTGGCGACGATCTCGGCCGGCTCGCCAGCCTCCGCCCGGCCCCGTTCCCGGTTGATCAGGCGGACAAACCGGCGGCGAAGATCGGTCGGCGCCATGACGAGCTTCTTCATTTTCGGCGGATCGGAATAGCCGGTCAGCGTATTGAAGAAGGCCGAGGCGTCCTCGGCGAACGCCGTGGCCGCGGTCATCAGGCCGAAGTCGGTGTAGATCCGCGCGGTGCGCTCGTTGTAGTTGCCCGTCCCGACGTGCACGTAGCGGCGCAGGCCGTCCGGAGTGCGCCTGACGATCAGGCAGATCTTGGCGTGGGTCTTGTACCCGCGGACCCCATAGATAACGTGCGCTCCGGCGGCCTCGAGCGCGCGCGCCCAGCGGATGTTACGCTCTTCGTCGAAGCGCGCAGTCAACTCGACCAGGACCGTTACCTGTTTGTTGGCCTCGGCCGCCCGCTGCAGGCTGGCGATCATCGGCGACCCGACACTGACGCGATAGAGCGTCTGTTTGATCGCCAGGACGTCCGGATCCTCGGCCGCCTGCTCGAGCAGCGCGACCACCGGATCGTAGGCGTCGTACGGGTGGTAGAGCAGCACGTCGCGCTCGTCGATCATCGAGAACAGATCCGGATGCGCCGCGCCGGCCAGCATCGCCGCCGGCACGAGCGGCGGATCCCGGAGGTCCTCGTAGCCGGGAATCTCCGTCAAGCCGGCGAGCACCCGGAGGTCGACCGGACCCGGCACCGCATAGACGTTGCCGGCCTCCAGCTCGAGCCGCTGGCGCAGCAGGAGCACCAGCTCCTCTGACGCCGAGGCTTCGATCTCGAGCCGGATCACGTCGCCGCTGCGCCGCCGCCTGATCTCACGCTCGACCAGCTCCAGATGGGTGCGGCCCCCTTCGTCGTCGAGATCGATCTCGGCGTCCCGCGACAGGCGGATCACCGCCGATTCGAGCACCGCCTGCCCCGAGAAGAGTTGTGGCAGGTGTGCGCCGATGATGTCCTCGAGCAGGACGAACGAATAGCCAGAGCTGTCGGCCACCGGCACGAGGCGGGGGAGTCCGGCTGGCACCTGCACGATCGCCAGCCGCGCGGCGGTCTCGCCCGGGCTGGGGGCGAGACGCAAGGCGAGATTCAGGCTCAACGAGGCGAGCAGCGGGAACGGTCGCGACTCGTCGATGCCGAGCGGGGTCAGGACCGGGAGCACACTGGTACGGAAGTAGGCGTTGAGCGCCAGGGCACGATCTCCGAGGCTGGCCGTCGGCCACAGCCGGATGCCTCGCTCGGCCAGCTTGGGCAGCAACTCGTCCCGCGTCAGCGCATAGAGGCCCGTGACGAGCGCATGCGTCCGCTGCCGGATCAAGCGAAGCTGCTCGGCGGCGGTCAAGCCCGCGAGGTCACGCGACTCGTCGCCGGCCGCGACGGCCTCCTCCAATGCGGCCACCCGCACCATGAAGAACTCGTCGAGATTCGACGAGGCAATCGCCACGAACTTGACGCGCTCGAGCAGCGGCGTGGTGGGATCGGCCGCTTCTTCGACCACCCGTTCGTTGAACGCGAGCCACGACAGCTCGCGGTTCAGGTAGAGCGCGCTGGTGATCACGTTGGTGGTCATAGTCCGCCCGCCGCAATCACCAGCTGCCGTCCAAAGGTCGCCACGAACAGGTCGGATCGCGCCGACGCCGCCAACCGCTCCATCGTCATGTCTCCGGTTCCATCGAGCTGCATCGTCCAGGTCGTGTCGCGTCGCACCAGCTGAAGCCCCCGGACCTTCTGCACGTGCTCGGCGTCAAGGCCGTTGGCGATGCGCAGGATGGCCGCGAGCTTGTCCACGGTGATGCGATCCTCGCGGTCCAGCGCGACGTAGGGCAAGTGCGTCTTCTGGGGCAGGGCGCCGCGATGATAGCGGGCGATGTTGGCGACGATCGCGGTTTCCTCGTCGGAGAGTCCGAAAATTTGCGACGCGGCGAGGATGTATTGCGTGTGCTTGTGGTGCGAGCGGAGGCTGACGTAAATCCCGACGTCGTGGAGGAGCGCCGCGACCTGCAGCAGCAGCCGCTGCCGTTCTCCGAGCCCGTGCTCGTCGACCAGCTCGTCGAAGAGCCGCACCGAAAGTTCCGCGACGTGCCGGCCGTGATCGCGATCGAGCCGGTAGCGCTGGCCCAGCGATTCCGCGCTGGCCAGCACCTGACGGCTGAACTCCTCGGTACTCGAGCGGCTGCCGAGATCCGCGATGTCGAGCAGCATTCCGGCCCGAAGCGAGGCATCGCAGACGACGATGCGGCGGGCCGCTGTTTCGGCGACCAGTGCGCGATACACGAGGAGCGCGGGGGCAACGCTCTCCGCTTCTGATGGGGTCAGCCGGAAGCGCTCGACCAGTTCGTCCTCTTCGAGCCGCGCGACCTCGTCGCAGAAGGCGAGGAACTGCTCACGGGCGATCTCGCGCGGTCCTGCCTCGTTCTCGTTCTCGAGGATCTGGGCGGCGGCAAACCGCACGTCGCCGCCAACGCCGATCAAGTGCGAGACCCTGTTGAGCGGCACCTCGACACGAATTTCCTCGATGAGGTTCGAAATGTAGCGGCGCAGCAGGGTCATCTGCACGTCGCGGCTGTGACGCTGCAGGTCGAGCTGCTGACGGATACGGATCGATCCGAGCGCGTAGACCCCGGAGTGGGTCGGCTCACCGCGCCGCAGCAGCGTCAGGCTGGTGCTGCCGCCACCGACTTCAGCGAGCAGCGTGCGCGCGCCGCGAAAGGCGGCGTGCGTCTCGAGCGTGTCCCGTACCGCCAGGAACAGCAGCCGCCCTTCCTCCGCCTCGTTGATGATGTCGAACTCGATCCCGGTGCGGCGACGGATGCGGTCCAGGAAGACGTCACCATTGCGGGCCTCGCGGACCGCGCTGGTCGCAGCCGCCCGGACCTGGCTCACGCCGTAGAGATCCATGGACTTCCGGAAGCCGTCCAGGGCGCCGATGACCGCGTCACCGGTGCTGGATCGGATCGCCCCGCCGGACGAGAAGGAGTCGCGGCCGAGCGGCACGCTACGCGACAGCTCCTCGACCATGCGCGGCGGCTCGCCGGGCCGGATTTCGGCAATCGCCAACCGGATGGCGCTGGCGCCCATGTCGAGCACGGCGACCAGGCCGGAATCGGCCGCTGCGGGGCTGGCGGCGTCCGGTCGCGCGGCAACGTCGTCAATCGGCATCAAACGATGATACCGGACGGCTGAGACAGGGCGTCGGATCAGGCGTCGAGGAGGCGGATCGCTAGACCGGCCAACGGGAGGGCGCTGGCGCTACCGCAGCGGCTGCTTCTGGGGAAGATGCAGATCGCGCCACTGCGTTTTGACCAGCGGAAGCGGCACCCGCGAGGAGTGACGCCCGTCCCGTCCTGGCGTCAGCGACGGCACGCCGACGCCCGACGTGTGCAGACGATGCGTTCTGCCGCGCATACACGGGCACGGCACGTCACGCCGCACCCCACGCCCGCGTTCGGCCAGCCGGCTCGGGCCCGGCCGTCACGAGTGCGGCAATCGCGCGCGCGATCTTGTCGCCGCCGTGCACTGACGGTTCAATCGGATTGGCGTAATCCCGCGGCTCGCGGCACACCTGTCTAAGCTCGAGCGTGTCGACCCGGAGGTCAAGGGCCGTGCGGAGGATGACGTCGTTGAACAGCGCGACCCCCAACCGGGCCGGTGTGACTTCCGGGTCGTCGAGGTTGCCGTTGTAGATGGTGCACACGGCCGTCGGTCTGCCGAGCTCTGCGACGTCACGGATCGCTCGCCGGTAAGCCGCTTCGAACACTGCGAGGCGCCTCGCGAACGCATCGAGGGCCTGCGCGGTGCTGGTGACGCGCAGGCTCAGGAGGTCGCGATTCTGCAACGCGTCGTTGCCCCCAACCGAGACGACCAGGTGCGTGGCGTCGGCGGGGATGGCTCGCAGCTGTGCGGCCAGCCCGGACGTCGTCGCGCCATCAACCGCGCGTAGGGTCGCGCGCCATCCGGCGGGCAGTACGGCGCGCAACTGCGCGGCCACGTCTGGCCCTGGCGCCACGTAGCGCGCGTTGTCGAAGACGGAATCGCCAAGCAGAACGACATGCGGCGCCGGCTGAGTCATGCCGAGTCCAGCCGCAACTGCTGTGCCGGGATTCCGCCCCTGGGCATGGACACTAGGTCAATCCAATCTCGACGAGGATCTCGCGAAAGCGGCGATCGTCGTGCAGCGCCGCGAACCGCGGATCGACCTTGAGGGCGAGGACGTCGAAGGCGCGGTCCCCGCAGGCCTTTCGCAGGCACTCAAATCCCTCGTCGACCTGGCCGAGCGGAAATCGGATGGTGGCGAACTCGAAGGGCGACACATAGCGTTGTCGCGCGATGGCCTGGAGGCGGCGCTGGGCGGCGATCGCGAGCTTGCGCTTACCCGACAGCGCCAGCGTGCGCGCCAGCGCGGCCTGCATCCGCGGGCTGTGCGGCGCGAGATCGATCGCGCGCTGAAAGGCGGCCGCGGCTTCATCGAGATCCGCGCGTTGTTCCTGGATGACGCCGAGCGCCCAATAGGCCGGCGAGAAGTACGGGTTCAGCTCGATCGTGTGATCGCACTGCTCGAGCGCCGCGTCGAAGTCGCGGCGATAGAGGTGGACGATCGCGAGGTCGCGCGCCACGATCGAGGACACCGGGTCGAGCGACTGCGCCAACCGCATCTCCTCACGGGCATCGTCCAGGCGCCCCATCGGCACGAGGCACGACATCGCGTACCAGTGATGGGCGGTGGCGTAGCCGGGATCGAGACCGATCGCGACCAGGAACTCGCGCGCCGCCGCGTGCCAGTCCCAATCCTGCGTGGCTTTCATGTGCGCGAGCGACGTATGCGCTTCGGCCGAGTTGCCGTCGAGCATCACCGCCGACGCGGCGCTTGACGCGGCGCGGGCCCAGGCCACCGCCGGCTGCCGCACGCCGTAGTGCGCCATCAACCCGTGGGCGTCGGCCAGCCCGCTGTGCGCGGGTGCGAACTGCGGATCCTCGACGATCGCCTTCTCGAAGAACTCGAGCGCCTTGTGCAGCCCTTCGTCGGTCCGCTGGCTCAGGTGATAGCGCCCCTGGACGTAGAGATTACGAGCGGCGAGGTTCTCCGCCGCCCGGCGGCTGCCACGCCGCTGCCCGGCGTCGAGCAGCCGCGGTTCCAGTTTGCGGACCACGGCGTCCGCGACCGCGTCCTGCGCCGCGAAGACCTCGTCGGCGTCGGCGTCGATCGATTCCGACCAGAGATACGACGCCGTGGCGCTGTCCACGAGGTGGACCGTCGTACGCAGCCGATCGCCCGCCTTGCGCACGCTGCCGGTGACCTGCAGCGCGGCCGGTGTCGGATAGCCGTCGCCGGGGGCTGCCGGACCCGCCTCGCCTGCTGCCGTCGTCAAGACGCGGAGTGCGTCGAGCCTGGCGAGCCGGTGAATGGTTTCCTGGCGCAGGCCCTCGCAGAAGTAGTCGAGATCGCGCGCGGGGCTCAGGTCGGCAAATGGCAGGACGGTGATCGTGTTCTGGCCCGCCAGCGTCGCTCCGAGCGAACGCCGTCCGCTTGCCGCCTCGCGGATCCTGAAGATCGGCGCGTAGCCGCCCTTCGGCAGGTCCACGACGACGGTGTCGTCGGCGCCCTCCTCGCGGTAATAACGGGCGAGTCGCGTGCGCAGGCGGCGGGCCTGGACGCGGACGATCGGGTCGGCGCGCGGGTCGAACGACGCGCTCTTGTCGAAGACCTGCACGCCGATGACGTATTCCTTCAGCTGATCGCCGCGCCCCTGCAACGCCTCCAGTGCGACGAAGCGGAGAAAGCGCTTGAGGCGATCGACCTGACGGAATGTGGCGCTGGCCAGAACGCGATCCAATTCCTGCCGCGCCGCCGTGTCGGTGTCCTGGTCGGACAGGCTGATGGGCCGGGCCATTGGGGGATCTTACCCGGGACCCGGGACCCGGGACCCGGCGTTCGTGCTGCTAATCAGCTGGTTCCAGCGCTGCACCTGGAACCTTGAACCCGGAACCTTGAACCCTGCACCTTGAACCCTGCACCTTGAACCTTGAACCCCCCGAGTCCCGGATCCCGAGTCCCGAGTCCCGACTCAGTCAGTGTCAACCTCCAACCGATGAATGTCCCCGAGAATCACGCTATACGCGAAGGCGCCGATCAGCGCGACCACCGCGATGTAGGCGAGCGGGCCGACGAACGATCCGCTCCACTGGAACGCCACGCCGATTACCAGCGGGGTGATGATCCCGGCGAGGTTGGCGCTGAAGTTGAAAATCCCGCTGGTGAGGCCGATCAGCTTCTTCGGAGCGATGTCGGAGATGACGGTCCATCCCAGGTTGGTCATGCCCTGGCCGAAAAAGGCAATCGACATGATCAGGATGACCGCCGCGTTGTGGCCGGTTGGGACGTAGTTGGCGAGCACGATGGTCGAGGCGAGCAGCATGCCCCCCACGATGGGCGTCTTGCGTGCGAGATTCGCCGAGCCGGTCCGCTTCAGCACGAGATCGGAAAAAAAGCCGCCCGCGAGCACCCCGATCGACGCGCCGATGTAGGGGAGTGAGGTGAGGAGGCCGGCCTGGATGAACGTCATCCCGCGCGCGGTCACGAGATACGTGGGGAACCAGGTGACGAAAAAGACCTGCGTCGAGTTGCCGCCGAACTGGCCGATCGACGCGCCGAGCACCTGCCTGTGCCGCAGCAGCGCCACGATGTGACGCCGCTTGAACGTGACCGGCTGGCCGGTGTACTCGCCGCCGCCCCCGGCCTCGATGTAGGCCATCTCGGCCCGGTTCACGGTTGTACTGTCCGCCGGATTGCGGTAGAGCAGCCACCACACCGCCCCGAACATCACCCCAAGGCCGCCGACGATGAAGAAGAGACCGCGCCAACCGAAGCGCTGGGTCATCCAGAAGAGCGGGACGCTGAGAAAGCCCAGCCCCACGTATTGGCCGAACGAATAGATGCTGTTCGCGCGGGCCCGTTCCTGTTGTGGAAACCAGGTTGCCAGGATCCGGCTGTTGGCGGGAAAGCACGGCGCTTCGAAGATGCCGACGCCGACGCGGGTCAGGAGGAGCGCCTCGAGCGAGTGGACGACCCCCATCAGCCCGGTGAGGCCCGACCAGCACACGACCGCGATGAAGTAGGTCACGCGCGTGCCGAAGCGGTCGAGAAAAACGCCGCCGGGGATTTGCAGCAGCGCATAGCTCCAGGAGAAGGCCGAGAAGACGAGGCCCATCTGGGCCGCGCTCAGCCCGAGATCTCTGGTGAGCGACGGCGCGGCGATTCCCAGCACCGTTCGATCGAGATAGTTGATCATGGTCCCGACCGCGACGAGGGTCAGGATCGGAAACCAGCGGACGTGCGTGCGGCGAATCGCGCCGGTAGCGACGGAGGGAGCCGGCAGCGGACTAGCTGCCTTTCCGGTAGACGACGTTGATGTCCCAGTGCCCAGGGGTCGGGGTCGGAATGTTCTCCATCGGCGCCTGGATGACCGTCGGCCGCCCCGAGGCGAGCGCCGCGCGCAACGCGGGCCCGAGCTCGTCGGCGGCGCGGATGAACACGCCCTCGGCGCCGTAACCCTTGGCCATCTGGGCGAAGTCGGTGCGATACTGGACCCCCTCCGATTCGAACAGGCAGCCGAACTCCCAGCCGTAGTGCATGTTGGTGAGACCCGCGATCGTCCCGTAGGCGGCGTTGTCCATGACCAGCCAGACGACGCCGAGGCCGGCTTCCATGGCCGTGGCCACGACCGACGGATTGCTGCCGAACGCGCCGTCGCCGATGAGCGCGACCACTGCGCGATCGGGCTGCGCGATCTTGACCCCCAGCGCCGCCGCCGGCCCGAATCCCATCGTCGCCAGCCCGCTCGGGGTGATGAAGGTGCCGGGCACGGTGATCGGGAACTGCTGCCCGACGCCGTTCTTGTTCCAGCCGACGTCGGTGACGATGTAGCCGTCCGCGGGAACGGCCTGGCGCAGCTCGCTGAGGATCCGTTCCGGACGCATCGGGTACTGGCTCGAACTGTAGTGATCCGCCCAGTTGGCGGCGAAGGCGCGGCGGCTGCCGGCGATGTCGGCCCGCAGCGTGCCCCGCGACCGTGCCTCGACACCTGCGGCGCGGTGGGCCAGGGCCGCGAGCGCGAGCTTCGCGTCGGCGACGACGCCCAGCTCGGTGGGGAAGTTGCGGCCGATCTCGGCGACGTCGGCGTCGATGTGGATCAACCGGGTCGGCGGGATGTCGAAGGTGAAGCGCGGGTCCCACGAGCTCGAGTTCGCTTCCGCGAGGCGCGTGCCGACCGCCAGAATCACATCGGCGGTCCGGCACTTCTCGTTGGCGATCGGCGTGCCCCAGAAGCCGGTCATGCCAAGGAGCAGCGGATGATCCTCGCGCACCACACCTTTGCCCATCAGGCTGTGCGCGATCGGCAGCTCGAGAGCCTCGGCGAGGGCCTGGAACTCCGCTGCGGCGCGGGCGGACAGCACGCCGCCGCCGGCATAGAGCACCGGCCGCTCGGCGCTCGCCAGTGCCGCCACGATCCGTTCGACGGTCGCGTCGTCCACGGTGGGTCGGGCGATCTCGGGCGGCACCTTGTTGAAGGCGTCGATCGGCAGGCTGGTGGAGAAGACGTCCATCGGCACGTCGACGAGGACCGGGCCGGGACGCCCGGTCTGCGCCAGATGGAACGCGCGCTCCATGATGCGCGGCAGGTCGCGGGCGTGATCGACGCGGTAGACGCGCTTGCAGAACGGACGATAGATCTGGTACTGGTCCGCGTCCTGATGGAGATTGATCTCCTGGTGCGGATGGCGGCCGTGGAAGTACGACTGCACGTCGCCGGCGATCACGACCATGGGGATCGAGTCGAGCGCGGCGTTCGCCACGCCGGTCGCGGCGTTGGTCAAGCCCGGGCCCAGGTGGGTCAGCAGCACGCCAGGCCTGCCGGTGGCCCGGGCATACCCGTCGGCGGCGTGTGCCGCGACCTGCTCGTGGCGCGTGCTGACGTAGCGGATGCGGCTGCGGCCCAGCGCGTCGAGCATCCCGATGACCGTGTGGCCGGTGAGCCCGAACACCACTTCCACCCCAAGCCGCTCGAGATAGTCGGCAAGCAGGTAGGCGGCGTACCGCGTCTCGGACGTGACCGGCAGCGGTTCCGGGATGACGTGGATGGCTGTGCTCATGGTGGTGCCTCGCCCGGGCTCAGAAGATTTCCGAGTTGTAGAACTCGCCGAACAGCTCCTGCTCGGACGGCCTGTCCTCCGGCGTCGGACGGCTGACCCAGGTGACGTTCATGTAGTGCTTCAACGCGATGTTCTCGTTGGTGATATTGCCGCCCCACACCCCGCAGCCCATGCTCGACGTCATCGGCATGCCGTTGGTGAACGTCCCGGCGTTGGAGCTCGATTGCACCTGGCGGACCATGATCCGGCTGACCGGCGCGGTCAACGCCAGTCGATGGATGTGGTCGTCATCGAACGAGTAGATGCCGCACGAATGCCCCTTGCCGCCCGTCTCGAAGATCTGGCGGACCATGTCGAGGGCCATGTCGAAGCCGTGATACTTGAAGATCGCCAACACCACGCCGAGCTTCTCAGTGGAGAACGGGTGGGCCTTTCCGATGTGCCGTTCGGGAACGATGAAGAACGCCGTGTCCGCCGGGATCGGGAATCCGGCCTTCTCGGCGATGACCGCGGCCGGGCGCGCGATCGTGTCGGCGGTGCGGCGGCCGTCGGCGTCCCAATAGGCGGCCTGCAGCTTGAGCTTCTCCGCTTCTGAAACGAGATAGCCGCCTTCCTGCTGGAGCTGGGCGAGGAAGGCGTCGTAGATTGTCGAGTCGACCAGCAGGTTGCCGTCGGCGGAGCAGCCCGAGCCGTGATCATTGGTCTTGCTGATGCGCGTATTCCTGGCCGCTTCTTCGACGTTCGCGGTCTCGTCGATGACCATCGTCGCGTTGCCGGCCCCGACGCCGTAGGCCGGCTTGCCCGACCCGTACGCCGCCTTGACCATCGCCGGGCCGCCGGTGGCGATGGTGAGATCGCAGCTGGCCATCAGCTCGTTCGCCAGCGGGATGCTGGGCCGCTCGATCACCTGGAGCACATCCTCGGGCACGCCCTGCCGGTGCAGCGCGGCGCGCATCAAGCGAACGGTTTCCGCCGTGGTCCGGCGGCTCGCCGGGTGGGGCGAGAAGATCACCGCGTCCTTGCACTTGATGGCGTAGATCGCGATGCTCACCGGCGTCACATAGGGGCTGGTCACCGGGATGAGCGAGGCGATCACGCCGGCTGGCTTCGCGTACTTCACCAGATTGCGGACCGGGTCCTCTTCGATGATCCCCATGCTCTTCTGCCGGAGCGCGTCGCGGAGGATGCCCAGCACCTTGGCGCGACGGGTCGGCTCGCGCTTGCCCATGCCGCTCTCGTCGACGCTCATGTTGGCGAGGCGGATTGCCGTCCGCTCGTTGCCGCCGGCCCACGCCACCGCCTGGCACAGCCGATCGACCGTGGCCTGGTCGTAGTGCTCGATCGCGCGCATCGCGGTGCGGGCCCGGCCGACCAGGTCGTGAACCAGGCCGGTCTCTTCCGCGGTAATCGCCCTCACTGCCATGGTGTCACTCCGGCTCCGGGGGAGCCCCGTCGTACTCGACGTCGAACTTGATCCGCATCGGCCGCTCGCGCTGGTGCTCCTCGGCAACCTCCGCAGTGATCCCGGCCACGCGTCCGACGATGAACAGGAAGCGGCCGGCGGCGGGCGCGAACCCCATGTCGTGCATCACCGCGGCGAGCGCGCCGTCGATATTCATCGGGATCGGTTTGAGGCGCGCGGCGACCTCGAGTTCCACCGCCGTCATGAACTGGATGCCATCGCCGGCGACCTGCTCGGTCCGAGCCATCTCGAACAGCACCGCGACCCGCGGATCCGTCGTGTGCACCCGATGACCGAGCCCCGGCAGGCGCTGCCTGCTCTGGACGGCCTCGGCGACCGCTCTCGCCGCGGCCTGCTGCGGTGTGAGGCCGTCGCGCGCCGCGGCCGCGAGGCTGGTGGCGATGAGCTCCATGCAATTCGAGCCGGCGCCGCCATGCTCGTCGCCGATCGTCAGGACCCCCGCCGCCACCGCCGCGGAGAGTGACTGGCGATTGCCCGAGGCGGCCAGCCGGGCCGCGGCGCACGACGGCGAGCCGGCGCCGTGATCGGCCACCCCGATCAGGATGGCGTCGAGCAGCCGCCGCTCGCCCGCCGACGGCAGCCGGCCGAGATGCAGCAGCGCGATCGTGTCGGTGAACGTCGCCTCCTGCATCAGCCGCGTGACGCTGTGCCCGCGCATCCAGATGTGGGTGGCGTCGGAGTGGACCAGCGCGGTGCGCCACGGTGTCATGAGCGCCCGATTATACCGGGCCGCTGCGCCACTGACGGGTGTTACGGTGCCGCTACCGTAACCGCATAGTCCGGCTCGCGCATCGGTGCTACCGTCCGCGGGCACGCTTGGCGAGGTCTCCAGCAAGCCACGGTTCACGGCCGGTGTATGGAGGTGCGAAAGTGATGACGCGCACGATTCTCGGCGCGGCGCTGGTGTGGATCCTGACCGCGGCCACCAGTGGGGCCCAGGCCGTTGCGGGCTCGCAGGTCTCGGGCGTCGTGAAGGACTCGAGCGGCGCCGTACTTCCCGGCGTCGAGGTGACGATCACCAAGACCGACACCGGGGTGGTCCGGACCGTGACCACCGGCGCCGACGGCGCGTACGTCTTTCCCAATCTGCCGGTCGGCCCCTACGCGCTGAAGGTGGTGCTGCAGGGCTTCACCACCTACGTCCAGCAGGGCATCGTCCTCCAGGTGAACACGAACCCGACGATCGATGTCGTCGTTGGCGGTGGGCAACGTCGGCGAGCAGGTCACCGTCGCGGCCAACGCCGCGACCGTCGAGACCCGCTCGATCGGCGTCGGCCAGGTAATCGATCACCAGCAAGTCACCGAGATTCCGTTGAACGGCCGTCAGGCGACCGAGCTGATCTTCCTCTCCGGCCTGGCGACGACGGCGCCGGCGGGCGACCTGAACACGAACAAGAACTACCCGACCGTCACGATCTCGGTCGCCGGCGGCCAGGCCAACGGCATCACCTACATCATGGACGGCGGCACGCACAACGATCCGTTCAATAACCTGAACCTGCCGACGCCGTTCCCCGACGCGCTGCAGGAGTTCAAGGTCGAGACCAGCTCGCTGCCGGCGCGCTACGGCCATCACGCGGCTTCGGCCGTCAACCTGGTCACCAAATCAGGAACCAACACGTTCCGCGGCAACGCCTTCGAGTTCATCCGCGACTACCACTTCAATGCCCGCAACTTCTTCGCGCCGACCCGGGACAGCCTCAAGCGGAATCAGTTCGGCGGGACCCTCGGCGGTCCGCTGATCAAGGACCGGTTGTTCTTCTTCGGCGGCTACCAGGGGAAGATCGAGAAGAGCAACCCGCCGGAGACGGTGAGCTTCGTGCCGACCGCGGCGATGCTCGCCGGCGATTTCACCGCCGTCGCGTCGCCCGCCTGCAGCGGCCGCCAGATTACCCTCGCGCCGGGCGCCGGGTTCAGCAACAACACCATCAACCCGGCCCTGTTCAGCCCGATCGCGCTGGAGTTCCTCCAGCACGTCCCGGTCTCGAACGATCCCTGCGGCCGGCTGCAGTACGGCATTCCGACCAACAACACCGAGCATCAGACGCTGGGCCGCGCGGATTACACCGTCAACGGGTCCCAGACGATCTTCGGACGGTACCTCTATGCCGTGTACGACAACCCGGCGACCTACGACGGCACCAACGCGCTGACCCTGAGCCGGACCGGACAGAACAACCAGGTGCACTCGTTCGTCGGCGGGCACAACTGGATTCTGTCGTCATCGCTGGTGAACGCCTTCCATGTCACGTGGAACCGGACGCTCAACGATCGCCCGATGCCGTTGTACTTCTCGCCCGCCGATCTCGGGTCCGCGGTCTACAGTCCGCAACCGGGCTACATGGGCGTGAGCGTGACGAACGGCTTCAACATCGGCACCGGCGGCACGAATCCCGGCTACTTCAACTCCGACAGCTTTCAGCTCGCCAACGACATCGATGTGGTGCGCGGGCATCACCAGCTGTCGTTCGGCGGCAACTGGATCCACACCAGCATCGAGACCGTGAACAACCGTCCGACCAACGGCCAGTTCACGTTCAGCGGCCAGACCAGCGGCCTGGGCCTCGCCGACTTCCTGCTCGGGAGAGTGAGCAACTTCGTCCAGGGGAATCCGGTCTACGACTTCGATCGCAACGATTACGTCGGCGCTTACGTTCAGGACGAGTGGAAGCTCCGCCAGAACCTGACGCTGAACGTCGGCGTGCGGTGGGAGCCGTACCTGGCGATCAAGAACACCAAGGACTACGTCAGCAACTTCGATGAGGCGCGCTTCGACGCCGGAATCACGAGCACCGTCTATCCGCAGGCGCCGGCCGGGCTGCTGTTCCCGGGCGACGCCGGATTCCCCGGATCGGCGGCCATGAACAACCAGCTGAATCAGTTCGCGCCGCGGGCGGGAGTGGTCTGGCAGGTGAACGACAGGACGGCGATTCGCGGCGGGTGGGGCAAGTTCTACGACACGCCGCATCTGTTCTTCAACACGCGCTTCGCCAACAACCCGCCGTGGGGCGCGCAGATCACCCTCACCAGCCCGCCCGGCGGCTTCGCCAACCCGTACCTGACCTATCCCGGAGGGAATCCGTTCCCCGCGCTCGCCACCGCGTGGCAGACGCAGCCGTTCCCGACCGCCGGCGTTTACGTCAACGCGCCGCTGGACACCCAGCCGACGTCACTGCAGCAGTGGAACGTGGGCGCGCAGCGGCAGGTCGCGTCCTGGCTCCTGACCGCCAGCTATCTCGGTAACCATTCCGACCATCTGTGGCGCGCCACCGAATTGAACTACGCGATCTACACGCCTGGGGCGACCACCGCGACGACCAACATACGCCGCCGCCTGGTGCTGAAGAACCCGGCCGAGGGGGCGTTCTACGGCACCATCGGTCAACTCGACGACACCGGCCGGGCGAACTACAACGGCATGCTGCTGTCGGCGCAGAAGCGGCTCACCGGGGGCCTCAGCGCCCTGACGAACTACACGCTGTCCAAGTGCATGACGGATCCGGCCACCACCGAGCTCACCGGCCCGACGATCACCGATCCGACCAATCCCGGCCTCGACTACTCGTACTGCGACGCCGATCGCCGCCATGTGGTGAACGTGTACCTCGTCGCGCGCACGCCATCGTTTACCAATCACACGCTCGGTGTAATCCTGAGCGACTGGCAGGTTGCGCCGATCGTGCGCTGGCAGAGCGGCAGCCGCTTCACGGTGACGACCGGGGTCGACAACGCGCTGTCCGGGCAGGGGGGGCAGCGGGCGGTGCAGGTGCTGGACGATCCGTTCGGCGACGGCACGGTGAACAACTACCTGAATCGCAATGCCTTCGCGTCGCCCGATCCCGGCACGTACAGCACGCTCCGGCCCAACGCCTTCGTCGGACCGTCGCAGTTCCAGAACGACCTGGCCGTGACCCGCACGTTCGGCTTCGCCGAGCACAAGCTCCAGTTCCGCTGGGAGATCTTCAACGCGCTGAACAAGGCCAGCTTCAACAACCCGACGTCCGGATTGAACAGCACGAACTTCGGCCGGATTCTGACGGCGGGAGCGCCGCGCATCATGCAGTTCGCGTTCAAGTACGATTTCTAATCCAGCTTCCAGCTTCCGGCTGCCGCTCCAGCCTCGTGCCTGGAAACGAGCCTGAAGCCTGAAGCCTGTAGCCGCCTGCTGGTAGCTGGTAGCTGGTAGCTGGTAGCTGGAAGCCGATAACACATGACAAGAGTCTTTGTTCTCTCCTCAGTCCTGGCGATCTGCCTCGTGTCCGTCGCGCACGGACAGAAAGACTGGGTGTACTTCGGCCAGGATCAGGGGGCTACGCGGTATTCGACGCTGGACCAGATCACGACGGCGAACGTCGCCCGGCTGAAGCGCGCATGGACCTTCCATACCGGCGACAAGGCCGGCTTCTTCGAGAGCACGCCGATTGTCGTCGACAGCGTCATGTACTTCTCCGCCGGCAACGGGTTCTATGCCGTCGACGCGGTGACGGGTACCCAGATCTGGAAAGTCGCGGCGACGCGGACCACGCGGCGGGGCGTGTCCTACTGGCCTGGCGACGCCGCCACGCCGCCGCGAATCATCGCGTCAGCCGGCACGAAGCTGCTGGCGCTCGATGCAAAGACCGGCCAGCCGGCCCCTGGGTTCGGCACAGAGGGCGCGGTGGAGCTCGACGACACGATGAACTCCCCGGCGGCAATCTACAAGGATCTCGCGATCGTTCAGGGCGGCAAGCCGGTCGTTCGCGCCTGGAACATCCGCACCGGTGCGCTGGTCTGGACCTTCAACCTCATCGCGCAGCCCGGCGATCCCGGGCACGAGACCTGGGAAGGGGACAGCTGGAAGAATCCGGGCGACACCAACGTCTGGGGCTACCTGTCGATCGATGCGGCGCGCGGCCTGGTGTTCCTGCCCAACTCGATGCCGGGGTCGAACGACTACTATGGCGGCACGCGGCGCGGCGACAATCTGTACGGCAACTCGGTCGTCGCCGTCGACGCCGCGACCGGCAAGATGCGCTGGTACCGGCAGCTCGTGCACCACGACATCTGGGACTACGATCTCGGCGCGGCGCCCGCGCTGGTCGATGTCATCAAGGACGGCAAGTCCATCCCGGCGGTCGCACAGATCACCAAGATGGGCCTGCTGTTCGTGCTCGATCGTACGACCGGCGAGCCGGTGTGGGGCATCGAGGAGCGGCCCGTCCCACAGAGCACCGCGCCGGGTGAGAAGACGTCGCCCACCCAGCCCTTCCCGGTGAAGCCGGCGCCGCTGGCGCGCAACTCGATGACGAAGTCGGACCTCGCCACGATCACGCCCGAGCACGAGGCCTACTGCAAAGGGTTGTGGAACAAGTACGCGCTGCAGGATTCCGTCCCGTACACGCCGTGGAACGACAAGCACGACATCGTGCTCTTCCCGGGCGCGGTCGGCGGCGGCAACTGGAACGGTGTGGCCGTGAACCAGCCGCTGGGCCTGATGTTCACGAATGTGATGAACGCGGGGCAGTGGGGGCACCTGGAGCCGATGACCGCCGGACGCGGCCGGCGCGGCGGACCGCCCGACGGGCGCGGCGCGCCACCTGCGGAGGGCCGTGGGGCTCCGCCGGTCGAGGGCGGCTCTGCACCGCCGCAGGGGCGTGCGAACGACGAAGGGGCGCCGGCGACGCCGACCTGGCGCAAGGTCACGCCCGAGGGGCGCCGCTTCTGGGATCCGGAAACGATGTACTCGTGCCAGGCGCCGCCGTGGGGTGAACTGGTCGCCGTCAGCACGAAGACCGGCGAGATCGCCTGGCACGTGCCGCTCGGATCCTTCCCCGCGCTCGAGGCGAAGGGTCTCAAGACCGGGACGCCCAGCCTCGGTGGCGCGATCACCACGGCCGGCAACCTGATTTTCATCGCCGCCACTGTGGACGGGAAGTTCCGCGCCTTCGACGCGCGCAACGGCCACGAGCTGTGGAGCGACACGCTCGACGCGCCGGGCCACGCGATTCCCTCCACCTACATGGGCCGCGACGGCAAGCAGTACGTCGCGATCGCCGCCGGCGGCGGCGGATTCCTCCAGAGTCCGACCGCCGACACGCTGATCGCCTTCACCCTGCAATAGACTTCTGAACCCTGAACCTTGAACCCCGAAAGGACACTGATGCTTCGCCCCCGGTTGGCCGCGACCTCAATCGCCGTCGTGCTGTGCAGTCTGTGGGTGTTTGCCCAGCCGCCCGCGCAGGCGCCCACGGGAGCACCTGGCGCGCCAGCGGCGGGGCAGGGCGGCGGCGCCCGCGGTCAAGGACGCGGCGGTGCCCGTGGTCCGAAGCCGCGCAAGACGCTCCTCATCTGGGCCGACACCCGGAACGGCATCGCCCAGCACGACTCCGTGTCGCACGCGATGGCGGTCATCGAGCGGCTCGGCTACGAGTCCGGCGCCTACGACAGCTACATCCGCACCGACTCGAACATCATCTCCAAGAATCCGCTGCGCACGACCGGCGAGCCGGCCAGCGGCGGTCCAAGCCTGGCCAACGTCGACGCGATCTTCTTCCTCGGCCACCGCGAGGTCGAGCTCGATGAGAAGCAGAAGGCCGACCTGCTGTCCTTTGTCAAAGACGATGGGAAAGGGTTCGTCGCGGCGCATACCGCGACCACCGCGTTCCTGGGCTGGCCGGAGTTCGGGGAGATGATCGGCGGACGCTACGACGGTCATCCGTGGGGAACGGCGGCAGGGACGATCATCAACGAGGACCCGGCGTTCCCGGCCACGAAGCACTTCGGCGCAGCGCCGTTCGCCTTCACGGACGAGTTCTATCAGACCAAGGAATACTCGCGCGACAAGATCCGCGTGCTGCTGCGGCTCGACGTCTCGAAGATGCCGCCGAACGATGAGGTCCACCGCACGGATGGCGACTTCCCTCTGGTCTGGGCCAAGACCTACGGCAAGGGGAGGGTGTTCTACTCCGCACTCGGACACGCCGCCAGCACGTGGGACAACCGGGACGTCGGGCAGATGTATTTCGAGGCGATCAAGTGGGCACTCGGCCTGACCGAGGCGGACGCGACGCCACGCCCGCTACCAGCCAGATAGACGCGCACCCTGCCCCGTCGCGCCTCCGTGACCTACGCGCTCGTCAACTCCGTGGCGGCTCCTTCTTCGAGGCGTCACGCCCGGCGCCCGGCACGCGGGTTGCTCCCGATTGGCGTGCGGATAATGCCGAGGAGGAGGAGCACACGGTGATCGTTCAAATTCATACCGACCCGAACATCGAGAGCAGCGAGGCCCTGACGAGACAGGTCGAGGCGGTGGTGGCGAGTGCGGTCGAGCGCTTTGCCAGCCGCATCTCACGAGTCCAGGTCCATCTGGGCGACGAGAACAGTGCCAGCAAAGGCGGCGCCTACGACAAGCGCTGCATGATGGAGGCGCGGCTCGATGGGCGCCCGCCGATCGCCGTCACCCAACAGGCGGCCACGCTCGACGCGGCGATGGACGGCGCCGCGGCCAAGCTCGAACGATCGATCGACAGCATGCTCGGCCGCCTTCGCGACCGTTGATACCTCGCCGGTTGATGATCGGCGGCACCCCGCAGCCTGCCGGGCACCAGATCCGCGGTTGCGAGCGACGCCGAGATTCAGTCGGTCAGGATCCCAGTACGAGCAGGGAGCTTCGTTGGGAGAGGATGTCGCGAGTCCGGGGCTGGCGATGGTTGAGTTTTTGAACGGCTGTGCTACTGTTCAAGCCCGCGAGGGCACATGTCATCAGCGCAGCCGTCCGTTCCGCCGCACGTCCAGGTCATTCAGATGGCGACCGCCTATTGGCTGTCGCAACTGATCTACACCGCCACCAAGCTCGGCGTTCCGGACCTGTTAGCCGATGGACCGCGATCGTCAGCCGATCTCGCCCAGGCCACACGCACCAACCCGCGCGTCTTCCACCGCTTCCTGCGCAGTCTGGCCGGATTCGGCATCTTCGCCCAGCAGGAGGACGGCCGGTTCGCGGTGACGCCGCTCGGAGCTACGCTGCAGACCGGCGCGCCGGGCGCGGCGCGCGCGACGGTGCTGACGATGGCCTCGCCATGGGCGTGGGGCGCGTTTGGAGAGTTGCAGTACTCGCTCGAGACCGGCGAGCCATCCATCGAGAAGGTGCTCGGGATGGGCCTCTTCGAGCACCTTGCTGCCCACCCGGACGAGGCCGCCCAGTTCAGCGAGTCGATGGTCGGCATCCACGGTGCGGAGCCGCCAGCGGTGGCGGCGGCGTATGACTTCTCCCTGTATCGTTCGATCGTGGATGTCGGCGGCGCGACGGGCAACATGCTGGCGGCCATCCTCAACGCCCATCCCGCGCCCCGCGGCGTTCTGTTCGACCGCCCGCACGTCGTCACCGAAGCGCCGGCCCTGCTGCGCGCTCGCGGCGTGGAGGGCCGGGTGTCGATCGAAAAGGGGAACTTCTTTGAGCACGTGCCGGCCGGAGGCGACCTCTACATCCTGTCGCACATCATCCACGACTGGACCGAAGCGCAGTGTCTGACGATCCTCGGCAACTGCCGGCGGGCGATGAAGCCTGGCGCGAAGCTGTTGATCGTGGAGTTCGTGCTGCCGGAAGGCAACACGCCGCATTTCGGCAAGCTGACCGACATGGTGATGCTGACGATCCCGGGCGGTGAGGAACGCACCGCCGCCGAATACGACACGCTCCTCGCCGCCGCCGGCTTCAAGATGACGCGCGTCGTCCCCACCGCATCCGACGTCAGCATCGTCGAAGCGGAGGTCGCCTGATCCGGCGCGACTGCGGGACCGCGCAATCTGGGGCTGGCTCTATCAGCGGACTCGCGCGATGACGCGCGCCAGCGCCGCGGCGCCAGTGGCAATCTGGCGCGGCGACACACCGCCGTAACCGAGGACGAACCCGTCGCGTTGCGGCGGCTCGAGCCAGTAGCGGCTGACCGGAAAGATCACCAGGTTGTCCTCAGCGCAGGCGCGCGCGATCCGCGGCGCGTAGCGTGCGCTGGCCGCGTGCTGACGGGTTCCGGGCGCGAACCAGGCCAGCAGGTGCGTGCCGGCCGCGGCGCGGGTCACCGCGAGCATTCCCGACAGTTCGCGGGCGACGGCCCGGCGCATCGCCTCGTAGCGCTCTTCGTAGACCAGTCGGGCGCGCCGCAGATGCCGGTCGTAGTGGCCCTCGCTGATGAACGTGGCGAGCACGGCCTGATCGGCCATCGGCGCATTGCGGCTGGCAACCGCTCGGGCGTTGGTCGCGGCGTCGACCAGCATCTCCGGGACCACGCAGAACCCCAGCCGCAGGGCCGGGAACATCGTCTTGCTGAACGTGCCGACGTAGACGACCCGGGGCGCGACGGCACCTGCGGTGTCGCAATCGAAGCGCTGGAGGGCGGGCACCGGACGGCCGCGGTAGCGGAAGTGGCTGTCGTAGTCGTCTTCCACGATCCACGCCGCGGCCCGCCGTGCCCATTCCAGGAGGGCGGCCCGCCGCCGCGCCGACAGCGTCGCGCCCGCCGGATATTGATGCGACGGTGACACCACGGCGAGCCGCGCGTCGGGAGCGCGAGACATACCCGCCGCGACATCGAGGCCTTCGCGATCGACGGGCACCGGCACCAGCGTCGCGCCGGCTCCGACCAGCGCGGCGCGAACATCGAGATAGCCGGGTTCCTCCATCCACACCTGGTCGCCGGGATCGAGCAGCAGGCGGAACAGCATGTCGAAGGCCTGCTGCGCGCCGCTCGTGACGATCACCTGGTGCGGATCGCAGCGGACCCCGCGCGAGACCGCGATGTGCTCGGCGATGGCCCGGCGTAGCGGCATGAATCCAGCCGGGTCGCCGTAATCGAGATCGCCGGGGCGAGCCGATCGCCAGTGCCGCGCCGCGAGCCGCGCCCACAGGCGGATCGGAAACACATCCAGCGCCGGGCGCCTCGGATGGAAGGGGCGTGGGCCCGCCTCGGCACGCGGTCCCGTGATCACGACAGCGGTGAGTGCGGCGCCGCGACGGGAGATCGAGGGCGGCGTGGCCTGCCTGACGATCGCGTTCCGCCCACCCTTCCGCACAGCCGGCCGCATGACCTGCTCGGGCAGGACGTCGGCCACGTAGCTCCCCGAGCCCCGTCGCGCCGTCAGGTACCCCTCGGCGACCAGCCGCTCCAGCGCGGTGACGACCGTAAATCGGGAGACGGCCAGTTCGGACGCGAGTGTCCGGGTCGACGCGATGCGTGCGCCCGGCCGGAGTGACCCGCGGACGATCTGGTCGCGCACCGCCGTGCAGATCTGCTCGTACATCGGCACGGTCGATTCAGCGTCGAGCGCGACAACGGGGGCTCGACCGGCGCGCGACCCGACCACCCGCCTCACCATGCCCATAATGTACTCGCAAAGTGGACTGGGACAGATTGTCATAACTGGCGCTGTCATCCATACCAGTGGCAAGGCACGATCGCGGCATGCGTGGACTCAGGCAGGCTCCCGGATTTTCCGCCACGACGATCGCTACCCTGGCCGCCGGCATCGGCGCTGTCGTCGCGATGTTCGCGGTGTACTGGGCCGTCGTGCTCAACCCAGTTCGGCTGGGGGACGCCCGTCAGGTCGTCTCCATCGCGCGGGAACAGCGCGATCCGCAGGTGCCGACGTCGCTCTCGTGGCCGCGTGTCCAGTGGATGCAGCGCGCGGCGCGCGCGTTCGCGGCCATCGGAGCCTACAGCAACGAGCGCGTCAGCCTTGCCGCGGAGGGGATGCTGCCCCGCGAGCTGCGCGGCATCCGCGTGTCCACGGGGTTCTTTGAGGCGGTACGGCTGACGCCGACGCGGGGTCGGCTGCTCACGCCCGACGACGACCTGCCGGCCGCGCCGGCGGTGTGCGTCCTCGCGTACGAAACATGGCAGACGATGTTCGCGGGCGAGCCGCTCGTCGGGCGCACGATCCGCTTGAACGGCCAGGCGACCGAAGTGGTCGGTATCCTGTCACCGCGCGTGAGTGCCCCCTGGGGGGATCGGCAGGTCTTCCTGCCGCGGGTGTTCGCCGACTCCTCGCTGACAGGAGCGGCGATCGCTGCCGGGGCGAGCTATCTGAGTGTGGTCGCCCGTTTGGCGCCCGGCCGCACCATCGCGCAGGCGAATGACGAGTTGCGTCGGATCACCGCGGACTTCAGACGTGCCTTCGCGGGCCGGAGTGACACGATCAACGAGGTCGAGGTTCAGCCGCTGGCCGACGTCATCGTCGCCAACCGCAAGAGTACGCTGACGCTCCTCCTCGGCGCGGTGACGCTCGTCCTCCTCGTGTCGTGTGCCAACGCGGCGGCGCTGGTCGTGAGTCGTCTGTCCGGTCGGCACCGCGAGCTGGCGGTCAGGCAGGCGCTCGGCGCCACACGCGCGGTAATCGTTCGCCACATCATGGGGGAGACGGTGGTGCTGGCGGTGATCGCCGGGGCCGTGGGGATCGTGCTCGCGGCGATTGCGCTGCGCACGATCGACGCGACACTGGGCAGCGTCCTCCCGCCGGGCGTGCTGTTGCGCATTGACACCCCGGTCCTGGCGGTGGCGATGCTTGCTGTGGTCGTCGCCGTGGTGCTGGTCGGCGTCATCCCGGCCCTGCATGCGACTCGGGCGACCTCGGCGACCGGCGCGGCGGCGTTCGGACGCGGGTCGTCGGAGAGTGCCGCGACCCACCGCTTCCGGCGCGGACTGGTGGTGACGGAGGTGGCGCTGTCGTCCGGACTGCTGGTCGGCGCGGCGCTCTTCTTGACGTCGTTGTCGTACGTGCAGCACCTGCCTGTGGGCTTCGACCTTTCGGGCCTGGCCGCCGCGGCTGTCATTCTGCCCGCGGACACGTACCCGACGCCTGAGCGCCAGGGTGCGTTCTTCGACGACGTGCTGGACCGACTCACACCGAAGGTAGCCCGGGCGGCGATCGCGTTCGGGCTGCCGTTTGCGGGCGACAACTTCGTCTCGCCGTACGTGATCCGCGGCAGGGCCATACCGCCTCCCGCCGCCCGCCGCCGCGCCGGCCTCCGCATCGTCACCGAGGAATACCTCACGGTGATGCGCATCCGCCTGGTGGCCGGCCGCTTCTTCTCGGCCGCCGACCGGGCCGGCGCGCAGCCGGTGTGTGTCGTGAACGAGTCCTTCTCGCGCCACGAATTCGGCAACCGTTCACCGCTCGGCGCCGTCGTCCTGCGCGGGCGTGATGCCGACCAGCGGTTCGAGATCGTCGGGGTCGTCGCCGACGTGCGGACCAATGGCCCGACCGCGGATCCACCGGACGAACTGTTCCTTCCTTTCCGGCAGGTCGCGCGTCCCAATGCGTGGCTGCTGGTGCGCACCAACGGCCGGCCCGAGACGGCCGCTCCGCTGCTTCAATCAGCCGTCGCGGCGGCGGACCGGGATCTGGCCATTTCCGGCTTCACGACGATGGAAGCCGCGCGGGCGCTGACCATGGGGCCGGAGCGCCTGCTCGCCGGCCTGGCCACGGTGCTTCGGCCTTCTCGCGCTGCTGCTGGCGGCGATCGGGCTCTATGCGGTCCTCGCGCAATCCGTCGCCGCCCGGACCGGAGAGATCGGCATCCGCATCGCGATCGGCGCCGGACGATGGTCGATCGGGCGGCTGGTGTTGACCGGTGCCCTGCGTCTGGTGGGTATGGGCATGCTGGTGGGGTTGACGGGCGCGATGGCCATGTCGCGCATCATTGCCGCGCAGTTGCACGGCATCAGCGGGCGCGATCCGACGGTGTACGCGGTGGTCGCCGGCCTGTTCGTCGTGGTGGCCATTGGCGCCGCGGTCCTGCCCGCGCGACGCGCGACGCGTGTCGACCCGCTCGTCTGTCTGCGGGCGCTGTAACAGCCGGGAGCGGCGATCGCAGCTATCATGCCGCGATGCGTCGGATGCCGCCGGACGTGGCGCGCGCGCTCGCGGCAGTCGGCGCGGTCGCCGCTGTGACGCTGGTCTACGCCCGGTGGCTGCACCTCTCGAATGCCGCGACGGCGTCGACGACGTTCCTGCTGATCGTGCTGGTGGTTGCGGCCACCTCGCGGCTGTGGGTGCCGGCCGTCACCTCGATCGCGGCGATGTTCGCGTTCAACTACTTCTTTCTCCCACCGGTCGGCGGCCTGACGATCGCCGACCCGCAGAACTGGGTCGCGATGGTGGCGTTCCTGGTCGTGAGCCTGATCGGCAGCCGCCTGTCCGGCCTGGCCCGGGCGCGGGCCGAGGAGGCGCTGTCGGCGCGGGACGAACTGGCGCGGTTGTTCGACCTCAGTCGTGACGTGCTGCTGATCACCGAGGCCCAGGACGCTCTGGCCGCCGTCGCCAGGGCGATCGCCCGGCGCTTCGAGCTGGACTTCGTCGGCGTCGCCTTACCCGCATCCGGCGAGTGGCGGGTGTCGCAAAGCGGGGCGAGCCGGATCGAGCTCGATCCCACGCAGCTCTCCACCGCGTTCGCGGCGGCACAGGCGGCGTTGGAATTCGATGCGCACGCCCGCACCTATGTGGGGCATCGGACCATGGTGGTGGCGGGGCGCACGGTGCGGCTGGTACCGCTGCGCGTCGGGACCAAGCCGGTGGGGCTGCTGGCGGCTGCCGGACGTGACATTCCCCCTGGCACGCTCGACGCGCTGGGTGGCGTCGCAGCCATTGCCATCGAGAGAGTGCAGCTCCTGGACGCTCGTCAGGCCGGCGAGCTGATGCGCCGGAGCGACGAGCTGAAGACCGCGCTCCTCGCGTCCCTCGGTCACGATCTGCGGACGCCGCTCACCGCGATCCGGATCGCGGCCAGCAACCTCCAGGGGCCGTCGCTCGAGGAAGCGGAGCGTCGCGAGCAGAGCGATCTGATCCTCGCGCAGGTGGAGCGCCTCACCCGGCTGTTCCAGAACATCCTCGAGATGGCCCGCCTCGATGCGGGCGCGGTGGCCACCGAGACGCGATGGGCGCACCCGTCGGAAATTATCGCCGCGGCGCGGGATCAGGTGGAGCATACGCTGCGCGGCCACCCGCTGCAGGTGACCACCGATCCGGACGAACCGGTCCGCCTCGACCCCCGCCTGACCGCGGCCGCGCTCGCACATGTCCTCGAGAACGCGGCTCAGTACGCGCCACCGGGATCGACGATTGACGTCCGCAGCTCGCAGACCGCGGACGGGCTGAGGATCGCGGTGCGCGATCACGGCCCGGGGATCGCCGCGGCCGACCTGCCGCACCTCTTCGATCGCTTCTATCGCGGCGCGGCCTCACGTGCCCGCGCCTCGGGCACCGGCATGGGCCTGTCGATCGTGCGCGGCCTGCTGGCCGTCCAGCAGGGCCGCATCTGGGCCGAGAACCGCGCCGACGGCGGCGCGGAGTTCACCCTCGTGGTGCCTGCCGCGGCGCGAGCGTCGGCCGTTCAGGACCGCCACGCCGTATGACCGCACCGGCCCGCATCCTGTTCGTCGACGACGAGGTCGCCATCCAGCGGGCGGTCGGACCGCTGCTGCGCTCGCGCGGGTATGCGGTCGACATCGCCGCGACCGGCGGTGACGCGCTCCGGATGTTCGCCGAGCACCCGCCCGACCTCGTGCTGCTGGACCTCGGCTTGCCGGATCTCGAAGGGACCGAGGTCTGCCGTCGGATCCGGGCGCGCGCGACGACGCCGATTGTCGTGTTGTCAGCGCGGGGATCCGAAGCCGACAAGGTCAACGCCCTCGACCTTGGCGCCGACGACTACGTCACCAAGCCGTTCGGACCGGAGGAGCTGCTCGCGCGCATCCGGGTCGCGCTGCGCCGCGCCTCCTCCGGGGAACGTGAGCAGAGTGGCGCCTTCCGCGCCGGTGAGCTGCTGCTCGATTACGACCGCCGGCGGGCGCTCCGCGGCGACACCGAGATCCGTCTCACGCCGAAGGAGTTCGAGCTGCTCTCCCTGCTCGCGCGCAACCACGATCGCGTCCTGACGCACCGGGCCATCCTCAAGGCGATTTGGGGACCCAACGCTGTCGATCAGACGGAGCACCTGTGGACGCTGGTGGCCCAGCTGCGCAAGAAAATCGAGCCGGACCCCGGCACTCCTCGCTACATCCTGAGTGAGCCGTGGGTCGGCTACCGCTTCGCCACGGGAGAGGGCGACGGCCTCTGAACGACGAGGGCCTGGGGACTAGGGACTAGGGACTCTTCCCGCGGGTCCAGCAGGATGCTGAAGAACGCATCCTGCGTGGCAAACGGTACATGGGAGTGTGAAAACACTCGTTTTGCTCTGACTGCATCTGCCATCTGCCATCTGCCATCTGCCATCTGCCATCTGCCATCTGCCATCTGCCATTTGACATCTGGCGCGCGGCCCAGTCCCCAGTCCCCAATCCCTAGGCCCAGTCCTCGCCCTTCTTCAGCACATTCTCAGGCACTTCTTGGCCCGTCCTCAGGCGCGAACCCATATCGTCAAATCAGGCGGTCGGGAGCGAGGTGATCAGTGCTGGATGTGGCGTTCGTGGGTGTCGCGGTTCTCTTCTTTGCCGTGAGCATCGGCTATGTAGCCGTCTGCGATCGGCTGATGAAATGAGGCGGTCGTGGCGATCGATACCGTGGCCGGGCTCGTCGTCAGCGCGCTGCTGCTCGGGTACCTCCTCGTCGCGCTGCTGAAGCCGGAGAAGTTCTGACATGACCCTCAACGGCTGGCTGCAGATCCTGTGGTTCCTGCTGGCGATCTTTCTCGTCACGCCGGTCCTGGGTGGCTACATGGCTCGTGTGTTCACACGCCAGAGGACCTGGTTCGATCCGCTGCTGCGGCCGCTCGAGCGCGTGCTGTACCGGCTCACCGGAGTGGACGAGTCGCGCGAGATGCGATGGACCGAGTACGCCGTTTCCGTGCTGCTCTTTGGCGTCGTGTCGATGGTGGTGCTCTATGCGATGCAGCGCGGCCAGGGCGTCCTGCCGTTCAACCCGCAGGGATTCGGCGCGGTCGCGCCGGCGCTGGCCTTCAATACCGCGGCCTCGTTCGCCACCAACACCAACTGGCAGGCCTACGGCGGCGAGACGACCATGAGCTACTTCACTCAGATGGCCGGGCTCGCGTACCAGAACTTCGTCTCGGCGGCCGCCGGCCTCGCGGTCGCGATCGCGTTCATCCGCGGCATCGCGCGACAGGAGACGGACACGCTGGGCAACTTCTGGGTCGACATGGTCCGGGCGTCGCTCTGGATACTCCTGCCGATCGCGATCGCCGGCGCGCTGTTCCTCGTCTCGCAGGGTGTCGTCCAGAACCTGAAGCCGTACGACAGCGTGCAGGTCATCGATCCTCAGACGATCACCGCGACCGACGCCGCCGGGAAGGTCCAGCAGACCGTCGTCCGTCAGCAGACGATCGCGCAAGGGCCGGTGGCATCGCAGGAAATCATCAAGCAGTTCGGCACCAACGGCGGCGGGTTCTTCAACGCCAACAGCGCCCACCCCTACGAGAACCCGACCCCCGTCACCAACTTCCTCGAGATGTTGGGGATTTTCGCGATCTCCTCCGGGCTGACCTACACGCTCGGCTCGATGACCGGTTCCCGCCGGCACGGGTGGGCGGTCTGGGGGGCGATGGCCCTGCTGTTCATGGCCGGCGCGAGCGCGGCCTACTGGGCGGAGGCGCGCGGCAACCCGCTGCTCACGGCCGCCGGCGCCGATCAGAGCGTCAGCGCGGCGTCGTCGGGCGGCAACATGGAAGGCAAGGAGGTGCGGTTCGGGATTGCCAACACCGCGCTGTTCGCGACCGCGACGACGGACGCCAGCAGCGGGGCTGTCAACGGCTGGCATGACTCGTTCACCCCGCTCGGCGGGCTGGTGCCGCTGGCCAACATCCAGCTGAGCGAGGTCGTGTTCGGCGGCGTGGGCGCCGGGATGTACGGAATCCTCGTCTACATCATCCTGTCAGTCTTCATCGCCGGACTGATGGTCGGCCGGACGCCGGAGTATCTCGGCAAGAAGATCCAGGCGTTCGAGGTCCAGATGGCGATGCTGACGGTGCTCGTCTTCTCGATCGTCACCCTGACCCTGACTGCGATCTCATCGGTCTCGCCAGGATTCGGCACGTCCAGCGTGTTCAACCCCGGGCCGCACGGGTTGTCCGAAATGCTCTACGCCTACACCTCCGCGACCGCCAACAACGGCTCGGCGTTCGGCGGCCTGAACGTGAACACTGGCTGGTACAACACCACGCTCGCGCTCGCCATGCTCGCCGGCCGCTACTTCATGATCATCCCGCCGCTGGCGATTGCCGGCAGCCTCGCCCGCAAGAAGCTCGTGCCCGCGTCGCTCGGGACGTTCCCGGTGACGACGCCGCTCTTCTCGGCGCTGCTGGTCGGCGTGATCGTCATCGTCGGCGCGCTCACATTCTTTCCCGCGTTGAGCCTCGGTCCGGTCGTCGAGCACTTCATGATGCACGCGGGACAGGTGTTCTGATGTCGGCACAGGCTGCGACGATGTGGAATCCGGCGATTGTCCGGCGCGCGCTCGGTGACGCGTTCCGGAAGCTGCACCCCCGAACGATGGCTCGCAATCCGGTGATGTTCGTGGTCGAAGCCGGCAGTGTGCTGACGACGATCCGGTTGATCCAGGATGTCATCGGCGGGCGCGGCGGCCTCGGGTTCGAGCTGCAGATCACCGCGTGGTTATGGCTGACGGTGCTCTTCGCCAATTTCGCCGAAGCCATGGCGGAAGGCCGGGGCAAGGCGCAGGCCGACACGCTGCGGCGGGCCAAGACCGAGACGGTCGCGAATCGCGAGCGCCCGGGCGGCGCGATCGAGGTCGTACCCGCGCCGTCGCTGCGCAAGGGGGACATCGTCCGGGTCGGGGCGGGCGAGGTCATTCCGGCCGACGGCGAGATCGTCGAGGGGGTCGCGTCGGTCGACGAGAGCGCGATCACCGGCGAGTCGGCCCCGGTCATCCGCGAGTCGGGCGGCGATCGCTCCGCGGTGACCGGCGGAACGAAGGTCCTGTCCGACTGGATTCGTATCCAGGTGACCGCGAATCCTGGCGAGACGTTTCTCGATCGGATGATTGCGCTGGTCGAGGGCGCCGAGCGGCACAAGACGCCGAACGAAATCGCGCTGAACATCCTCCTCGCGGGGCTGACCATCGTGTTCGTGATCGCGGTGCTGACGCTGCAGCCGTTCGCGATCTATTCGGGCGCGCCGCAATCGCTGTTCGTGCTGGTCGCGCTGCTGGTCTGCCTGATCCCGACCACGATCGGCGGCCTCCTGTCAGCGATCGGCATCGCCGGAATGGACCGCCTCGTCCAGCACAACGTCCTGGCGATGTCCGGACGAGCGGTCGAAGCGGCCGGTGACGTGCACACGCTCCTGCTCGACAAGACCGGCACGATCACCTTGGGCAATCGCCAGGCGAGTGAGTTCGTGCCCTTGCCCGGCGTAAGCGATGCGGCGTTGGCGGATGCCGCGCAGCTGGCCTCCCTCGCGGACGAGACACCCGAGGGGCGTTCGATCGTGGTGCTGGCCAAGGACCGGTACCAGCTGCGGGCGCGCGAGCTCTCACCCCAGCACGCTGGGTTCGTGGCGTTCACCGCGCAGACCCGCATGTCGGGCGTCGATCTGCGTGTGCCGGCGCAGGCGTCGATTGGGGGGGCCGCTGGCGCTGTCGCGGTTGCCGACGATGTCCGCGAGATTCGAAAGGGGGCGGCGGAGTCGGTCGAGAAATGGGTGCGGGGGAATGGGGGCAGCGTCCCCCCCGAGCTGGCGGGGATTGTCGAAGGCATCGCGCGCGCGGGCGGGACACCGCTCGTCGTCGCCGACGGCGCCACCGTGCTCGGGGTGATCCACCTCAAGGACATCGTCAAGGGCGGCATCCGCGAGCGCTTCGCCCACCTGCGGGCGATGGGGATCAAGACGGTGATGATCACCGGCGACAACCCGCTGACCGCGGCGGCGATTGCCGCGGAAGCGGGCGTCGACGACTTCCTCGCGCAGGCGACCCCTGAGGACAAGATGGCCCTGATCAAGCGGGAACAGGGCGAAGGGAAGCTGGTCGCGATGACCGGCGACGGTACCAACGATGCCCCGGCGCTGGCCCAGGCCGACGTAGGTGTGGCCATGAACACCGGCACACAGGCAGCGAAGGAAGCCGGCAACATGGTCGACCTCGATTCCAACCCGACCAAGCTGATCGAGGTAGTCGAGATCGGCAAGCAGCTGCTGATCACCCGCGGCGCGCTGACCACCTTCTCCATCGCCAACGACGTCGCCAAGTACTTCGCGATCATCCCGGCAATGTTCCTGGCGGCCTTTCCCCTTCTCGGCGCGCTCAATGTCATGGGGCTGAAGACCCCGCAATCGGCGATCCTGTCGGCGGTCATCTTCAACGCGCTCATCATCGTCGCGCTCGTTCCTCTGGCGCTGCGCGGCATCCGCTACCGGCCCGACGGCGCGGCCGCCTTGCTGCGGCGCAACCTGCTCGTGTACGGCGTGGGCGGCGTGATCGTGCCCTTCCTCGGCATCAAGTTGATCGACATCGTGATCACCACCCTGGGCCTGGCCTGAAGAGTCTTTGCCATGAACATCATGCGCAACCTTCGTGTCGCCGTGCAGATGACGGTCGTGACCACCGTGCTGCTCGGGCTGATCTATCCGCTCGCGATCACCGCCGTGGCGCAGGTCGCGTTTCCGGCTCAGGCCAACGGGCAGCTGATTGATTCGCAGGGCACGATCGTCGGATCCCGACTGATCGGCCAGGCGTTCTCGTCGCCGGGCTACTTCCGCTCGCGGCCGTCGGCGGCCGGTGCCGGCTACGACGCCGCCAACTCCGCGGGCACGCAGCTTGGGCCGACCAACAGGAAGCTGATCGACGCGACCGCGGCGAATGTCGCGGCGGCGCGGCAGGAGAACCCCGGCGTACCGGTACCCGTGGATCTCGTGACGTCGTCAGCATCGGGTCTGGATCCGCACCTGTCGCCGGCCGCCGCGGACTTCCAGGTGCCGCGGGTCGCGCGCGAACGCGGCGTCGGCGAGGCCGAGGTGCGGCGGCTGGTCGAGGCGAACACGTCAGGCCGGCAGCTCGGATTCTTTGGGGAACCGCGGGTCAACGTGCTCGAGCTCAATCTGGCGCTCGATGCCAGGTATTCACGGGCGAAGTAGCCGCCGCGAAGAGGCGGGAGGATCGACATGGCCGACCGTCGCCCCACCGCGGACGCGCTCCTGGCGCGGATCAAGGAGCGTGAGCGCGCCCGGCTGCAGATCTACATCGGCGCGGCGCCCGGCGTGGGCAAGACCTACGAGATGCTCCAGGAGGCTCACGCGCTTCGCGCCAGCGGCGTAGACGTCGTGATTGGGTTTGTCGAGACCTACGACCGTCCTGATACGCAAGCGCAACTGCGTGACCTGGAGATCGTGCCGCGGCGCCAGTTCGCCTACCGAGGGACGGTCCTCGAGGAGATGGACGTGGACGCGATTCTCCGGCGGGCGCCGAACGTGTGCGTCGTCGACGAACTGGCGCACACCAACGTTCCCGGCAGCCGTCATGCCAAGCGCTACGAGGATGTGCTCGAGATCCTCGACGGCGGCATCCACGTGCTGACCGCGGTCAACATCCAGCACCTCGAGACGCTGAACGACGCCGTTGCCAAGGCCACCGGTGTGCGGGTCAGGGAAACAGTGCCCGATACGTTTCTCGATCGCGCCGACGAGGTGATCAACGTCGACGTGACCGTCGAAGAACTGCGCAGCCGCCTGCGCGCCGGCAAGATCTACAAGCCGGAGAAGATCGAGCAGGCGCTCACGAACTTCTTCCGCAAAGGCAATCTCTCCACTCTTCGCGAGCTGGCGCTGCGCGCCGTCGCCGACGAGGTCGGCGAGAAGGCGGCGAGCTATCGCGCGAGGGAGGGGCTGGCGCCCGCGCTCATCCCCGAACGGGTGATGGTCTGTATGAGCTCGAACGTGCAGGCACCGCGCGTGATCCGGACCGGCGCGCGGATTGCCCGTCGACTGGGGGCGACCTGGTACGCCGTCTACGTCCAGACGCCGCGCGAGCTGCCTGGACGGATCGGGGCGAAGGACGCCGAGGCGCTGCAGGAGAATATCCGGCTTGCCGAGAGCCTCGGCGCCACGGTGGTGCGAGTCAAGGCCGACCGGCCGTCCGACGGCCTGGTCGCGTTCGCGCGCCGCGAAGGGGTTACCCATGTCGTGTTCGGCCAGACCGCGCGCTCGCGCCTCGAGCTGGTATGGCGCGAATCCACGTTGAACAAGTTCCTCGGCGCGGTGCCGGACGCCACGGTGCAGGTGGTCCCCCTCGATGACGTCAACGGCAATGGCCAGGCCGCGACGTCGCGGTAGCTTCACGGGTCGGTGAGCCGGAGGTGCAGCTTGACCGTCCGCACTCGACTGACGATCGGTCTCACCGCGCTGG
Source organism: uncultured Acidobacteriota bacterium (assembly GCA_963816725.1). GTDB lineage: Bacteria > Acidobacteriota > Vicinamibacteria > Vicinamibacterales > 2-12-FULL-66-21 > CAVSUB01. The sequence continues at coordinate 503,488 of CAWFMC010000013.1, forward strand.
TCGGCGCGCTGCTCGGGCTTGGCGGCCTCAGCGCGTGGCAGATGTGGCGGATGAGTGCGCTGACTCAGCGCATCATCGCCGACAACTACGATTCGGTCGTGGCCGCGCAGCAGATGAAGGAGAGCCTCGAGCGCCAGGACTCAGCCGGCTTGTTCGCCCTCCTCGGCCGCTCGGACCTTGCCGCGCGACAGTTGCGGGAGCACCGGGCCCGATTCGATGACGCGTATCGGCGCGCCGCAGCCAATGTCACGGAGGGCGGGGAAGCGGCGATCATCGACGAGATCGGGACCGCCCGGGACAGCTATTACCGCGCCGCCGATCACTGGGTTCTCGAGATCGGTTCTACCGGAGCGCTCGCGACCGGCCGCCCCAGGCAGCTCACGGACGAGTACTTCCGCGCACAGGAACCGCTGTTCAGCAATCTGCGCGGGCAGTGCGATCGTCTCCTGAGCGTCAATCAGGACGCGATGCGCCGCAAGGCGGCGCAGGCCGCCATGCGCGGCCGTCAGTGGCAGTGGACGACGCTGGTGACGGCGCTCGCGCTCGTGCTGGGCGGCGTCACGTGCGCGATCGTGCTCTCGAACGGCATCGTCCGCCCCGTCCGGGAGCTCACCGACGCAACGAATCGGATGGCGGCCGGCGACCTCGAAGCCCGCGTCGACATCACCTCGTCCGACGAGCTCGGGACGCTCGGTGCTCGGTTCAATGACATGGCCCGGCGAATCCGCGAGCTGCGGCACTCGGACCTGGGCAAGGTGTTCGTCGCCCAACAGACGGCCGAAGCGGCGATGAACTCGCTCTACGACCCGGTGATCGTCACGGACGCTAACGGGCGCATCCAGCGGATCAACGCCGCCGCCGAGCCGCTGTTCGGGCCCGAGGCGGCGATTGTCAACCGGCCGATCGCCGAGGTGGTGCGGGATCCCCGACTCGCGATGCCGGTCCTCGACCTGCTCGAGTCCGGTGGGCCGGCGGATCCGGAGGAGAGCGCGGCGTTCGTACCGCTACTCGTCGATGGTATCGAGCGCACGTTCCGGCAGCGCACGACCCAGATGCGCGCCGCCGACGGGACGCCGGTCGGGGCGGTCATGCTGCTTGAAGACATCACCCACCTGCGGGAAATCGATCGGCTGAAATCGGAGTTCATCGCCGGCGCGTCACACGAGCTGCGCACGCCGCTGACCAGCCTCGAGATGGGCGTGCATCTCCTGCTCGAAGGATCGACGGGCGAGCTGTCGCCGAAGCAGCTGGAGATCCTCACCATGTGCCGGGACGATGCGCTGCGGCTCGACACGCTGGTCAGGGAGCTGCTGGACCTCTCGCGGCTGGAGTCCGGGCGGGGCGCGCCGCAGCTGGAGGTGGTGAGGGTCGCCGACCTGCTCCACGGAGCGACGGAGCCATTGCGGCGCCAGGCTGTGGTCGCCGGCCTGACCCTCAGCGTCCGCGTGCCACCGGAGCTGCCGGACGTGCTCGCGGATCCCAGCCAGGTGGAGCGTGTCCTGGCCAACCTGGTGACGAATGCCGTCCGCGCGACCGCCCCCGGCGGCCGGATCGACATCGCCGCCTCGCCTCGCGAGGGCAGCGTCGCCTTCGCCGTCAGCGATACGGGCCGCGGGATCCCGCCGGACTACCTGCCGCGCGTCTTCGAGCCGTTCGTGCAGGTGCCCGACGCCCCTTCGGGCGGCTCCGGGCTCGGCCTGTCGATCTCCCGGCGCATCGTCGAGGCGCACCGCGGCCAGATGACCGTCCGGTCGGAACCTGGAGTGGGCACGACATTCACGTTCACGCTGCCAGTGGCCGCTGGGGCCACGTCAGCCGGCTCAGGGGAGTTGTGTGCATGAGAATTCTGGTTGTCGACGATGAACCGCACCTCCGGCGCATGATGCGTCTGGCGCTCGAAGGCGCGGGGTATGACGTGGAGGAAGCGGCTGACGGCGAACAGGCGCTCAGCATGTTTGGTGACGGTAGCCGGTTCGCGGCGACGTTGCTCGATCAGCGAATGCCCGGTCTCGACGGCCTCGAAGTCCTGTCGCGTCTCAAGCAGCGCCGCGCGGACGCCTGCGTGGTGATGGTCACGGCGTACGCGACCATCGAGCTCGCGGTCGAGGCGATGAAGCTCGGGGCGACCGATTTCGTGCGCAAGCCGATGACCCCGGAGACCCTGCGGCGCGCGGTCGCCGCCGCGCTGGCTAGGAGCAGTGCGCCAGCCGACGCAGGCGTGTCCGCCGAGGCAGCAGTCGCCGCGAGCGACCGTCCGACGACGATGCCGCCGATCGAGATTTGGACCACGAACGGGTTCTTCGTGCGACGCCTGGGAGTTACGGAGGAAGCCGGCGGCCTGAGCCACCGTTTCCTGGTGCGGCAAGGGCGCGGCGAATCGGGCGTCGAGATCGACGTGCTCATCCCGGCCCGCACGCGTGCCGACACCGCTCGCCAGGCTGGCTGCCAGCCGTCCGCGGAGTTCTGGCGCAGGCAAGCGGAGAGCGCTCTCCTCAACCACCTGTGGGCCAACGCTGCCGTGCCGCACGGGTCGCCTCGTCGTCGGTCGGGTCACCGGGGCGCTCGTCCACGCGGCTATGGATGCGTCGCGGGTGTGACGGTCTCCGGGTCGAGGATCGATCGCAGCTCGCACGCGTTTTCGAGCGCTGCTCCGCTGGCTGTGTTGTCGAACATGCACCAGGCGTCGACCTCCGCGGGTACTGCACGGATGGCTGCGGCGAGCGTCGCGAGTGCCGGTTCGTCGTAACGTGACCAGTATTTCCGGGGCGACCCATGCAACCGGAGATAGACGATCCCCGGCCACCCGCCCGGGAGGTCGCCGCCGGGTGCGGGCGGAGGGTCGGCCGCCACGCGCGCGATGCGGTATCGCTCCAGCAGCCTCGCGGCCTTTACCTCGAACCAGCTCGGATGACGCGGCTCACAGACGATGGTTTGATCGCAAACCGTTCGGAGCACGTCGAAGAACCGGGCAACGAGCCGTGCTTCGAAGGCGAGCGACGGCGGCAACTGCACCAGTAACGGCCCGCGCTTCTCACCGAGTCCCGCTGTTTCAGCGAGGAACTGCAGCAACGGTGCTTTCGCGCGGCGCAGCTTCAGGTCGTGGGTGATCGTCCGCGGGACCTTGACCGCAAACCGGAAATGATCCGGCGTCGTTGACGCCCACCGCTCGTAGGTCCGCACCGCGTGCGGACGATGGAACGAGGAGTTGATTTCGGCGCCGGACAAGACGCGCGCGTAGCGTTCGAGGTGGCTTCCGGCGGATGTGAAGTGTGGTGCCGCCCCTCGCGGGATCGACCAGCCGGCGGTGCCGATGTAGACGTGGCGAGGCATGCAGGACTCGGACGCGCTGCTGCAAATGTGCGTCCATCCTCCGCTCCGGCGCTACTCGAGCGGCAGCCGGGAGCTACCCCACCGCAATGCAAGTTGGCGACGATCGCGTTGATGACTGCGGGTGTGCGATGACGGTGCGAGAGCGGGCGGCGGGAATCTAACAGGTCGCAGGGGAGTGGAACGCACTGTCCCATATACAGTATCCGCCCGTCGGGTGTGCCGTTCAAGACTGTTTGTTGGGGAGGAACGCCGGTATCATCCCCAGCCCATGCCAAAAACCCCATCCCGTCACCGACGCGGTGCGCCCGTCCCGCCATTTCGGCATCCGCCGGCCGCTCTTGTCGAGCGACCGTCATCCACCTCGCTGCTGGACCGGCTGCTGGACACGCCGCAGCTCGCCCGGGTTGTTCGGCAATTGCCGGCGGACGTGCTGCATCGGGTGGTGCAGCACTGCGGGCTGGAGGCCTGCGGCGAGTTGCTGATCCTCGCCACCCCGCGCCAACTGACCGCCGTCTGCGATCTCGACCTCTGGCGTGCCAGGCAGCCCGGCCTCGACGAAGCGTTCGATGCCGAGCGCTTCGGCCTGTGGCTCGAGGTCCTGGTCGAGTGCGGCGCCTCGGCGGCGGCGCACACAGTCGCGCAGATGGATCCCGATCTCGTCGTCTTCGGGATGGCCCAGCACGTCCGCGTTTGCGATCAGGCTGCCGGTATTCCGATCCGGAGATGACGGGCCCAGCTGCGGGGTGGCCGACTACCTGGTCGCGGCGCGGCGCACCGACGCCTGGGACGCGGTCATCACCCTTCTGTCCGCGCTCGAGAGCAAACACTCGGCGTTCTTCCACCGTGTCATGCGTGGCTGTCGCGCGCTGTCCAACTCCGCTCCGGAGATCGACGGGCTCGACGACCTGCTCGAGCGGCCGGAGCAGGCGATGTTCGACCTGGCGGTGGGGCGCGAACAACGGCGCGACGCGCAGGGCTACATTACGCCGGTCCAGGCTGCAGCGTTCCTGCAAATGGCCCGCACACTCGACCTGCGGCAGCCTGCGCCGCCGCCACCGAATCCGCTGGTGCGGGCGTACTTCCAGGCGATGCCTCCGGAGGGCGACCCGGCCGGCATGGCGGACGCTTCTGCGAGCGTCAACGATGATCCAGTGCCCGATGACATCGCCGGCGAAGTCAGCGCCGTCGCCGACGTCCTCCGCGACGCGGGTGTGCTGCCTGACACGAAGCGGCCGCTGCTGACCGGATCGCAGGCGCCGGTGTCGCGCGTGCCGCTACTGGATGCCCAGCTGCTCCGGCTGCAGGAGGTCGCGGAGTCCACGAGTGCCATGCGACACGCAGAGCTCGCGTATCTCGTGAACACCTTGATGGCCGGCTGCGCCCTCCAGCGGCGTCCGTTCGAGCTCCCCGAAGCGACCGAGGCTGTCGCCGCGGTCTGCAATCTGGGCCTCGAGCACTGGCCTCCTCAGTGGTGCTCGACAAAGCCGGACGATCCATCGACGGCGACACTGCCCGCGATCTTCTCGTCCATCACGACCTGGTGACGGTGTTCCAGGTCGGTTGGGCGGTGCTGTATCGCGAGGTGTGCATGTTCACCGCGGGCCGGCTGCTCGCGGCGGTCGACGCGCTTCGCTCGATCGAGACTGCCGCACAGGAGGATCTCGACCTGCTCTATGTCGAGATGTCACGGCAGTGGCGCGCCGGGACCCCGTGGCGCGCCACCGATCGTCTCGAGGTAATCCAGATGCTGGACCTGCCGGCGTGGGCGGCGTTGGCGGGATTGATCGCCGAGCTTCCGGTACTGCATGCCGGCGTCGGCGCCTCCGTGACCCGTGGTGTCCGTTCCGTGGACCCCGCGAAGTTCGCGTTCATTTCGCAGGGCGATGATCTGGCTGCGGTTCACGCGTTCGCCGCCGCATTACCTGAGACGCTGAGGACGTGAGCGCGCTGCGGCTGGTAGGTGGTGGTGTCGGACACAGGCTACCAGGATGCTGAAGAACGCATCCTGCCTGGCAAATGGCAATGGCAATGGCAATGGCAAATGGCAAATGGCAAATGGCAGATGGCCGATGGCAGATGGCAGATGTGAAGACGCTCGCTACTTGCCGTTATCCATTTCACATTTGCGCCGACTTCTTCAGAACCGCAATGGCGGGCAGAAGGTGCCGCGTGGGGTGAATAGCGCGGAACTTGCGCCAGAAATCACGGTTCCAGGGGGCTTAGCGGCGTGAGTGGCGCCGCGCGGCCAGGGTCGAGACCGCGACGATCAGCTCGAGCGGGTCGATCGGCTTCACCAGATGCATCTGGAAGCCGCTGGCGAGCGACACGATCCGATCCTGCGAGCGCGCGTACGCCGTCAGGGCGGCCGCCGGGATGCTGCGAGCCGGCTCCTCGAGCCGCCGGAGCGCGCCAATCAGCTCGAGGCCGTCCATCTCCGGCATGCCGATGTCGGCCACGATCACGTCCGGCGCGTCCGAGGAGATCGCGTCGAGCGCCGCCTGCGCAGAACCCGCGAGCCGGACGGCCGCACCCGCACCCTCCAGCACCGTGCGCACCAGTTGCAGCGAATCCGTCTCGTCGTCGACCGCCAGCACGCGCAAGCCATCGAGGCGCGGCGCGTTGGCCAGCGCCGGGACGCGGCGCTCGGGGGCCGTTTGATCTCGCACTCCGGCCGTCGGCGCGGCCGGGGAGGTCCTCAGCGGCAGCGTCAGCGTGAAGGTCGCGCCGGTGCCCGGGCCGTCGCTCATCGCCGAGAGGGTGCCGCCATGCAGCTCCGTGAGCTGCTTGGCAATCGCCAGCCCGAGGCCCAGCCCGCCATGCTCCCGCGAGGATGTGGCGTCCCCCTGACGGAACCGGTCGAAGACAAAAGGCAGGAAATCCGCGGAGATGCCGCGTCCCGTATCGCTGACCGTGACCTCCACGTGCGAGTTGACGCGGGACAGGCGCAGCTGCACCTTGCCGCCGCGCGCGGTGAACTTGATCGCGTTGGACAGCAGGTTCCAGACGATCTGCTGGAGGCGTTCGCCATCACCGGATACCGGCGTCGTCAACGGATCGACGATGGTCTCGAGCCGGACGCCTTTGGCGTCCGCGGCGGGTAGCACGGTGGCGCACGAGTCGTGCAGGATTGCGGGAAGGTCCACCGGCGCGACGTCCAGGCGGAGCCGGCCGGAGATGATGCGCGAGACGTCGAGGACGTCCTCGATGATCTGCTTGAGTGCGGTCGCGTTGCGCTCGACGATCTCCAGGGCGGCGTTGGTGCGTTCGGGAGCGACGGCGCCGCTGCGCAGCATCCGCGCATAGCCGAGTACCGCATTGAGGGGTGTGCGGAGCTCGTGCGACAAGGTCGCCAGGAATTCGTCCTTTAGGCGGCTCGCTTCGTGAGCGCGCGCGTAGGCGCGGGCATTCTCCACCGCCAGCGAGGCGCGCGCGGCCAGCTCCTGCGCCAGCCGCAGGTCATTCTCGGTGTACTCGCGTCCGGACTCGGCGCTGACGAACGTGATCGTGCCGAGAGTCTTCCCCTGGGCCAGCAGCGGCACGCACATGAACGAGGTGAGCCGCAAGGAGCGCAGGATTCGGCGGTGTTCGTCGTCTCGTGCCGCGCGGTCGAGCGCGTCGGGAGCGATGCGTGGAACGTAGGACGGCCGGCCTGTCCGCAGCACCTCGTGCATCCCGCCCGGAGCCTTCGGGTCCGCCGGGTACTGTTGCTCGAGCCGGTGGGCGAGCTCGATCTTTTCCGGATCGACGTGCGCGACGGCGAGCCGCTGTGGACGGCCGTCGTTGTCGACGATGTCCACCGCGCACCAGTCGGCGATCAGCGGCACTGCCAGCCCGGCCACCACTTTCAGCGTCCGCTCGTAGTCGAGTGACGCGCTGAGCGCCGTGCCGGCTTCGGCAAGGAACGCGGCACGCTGCCGGGCCTGGTCAGCGGCCTCGCGGCGCGCGCGCTGCTCGGCATAGAGCTCCGCCGTCGTCAGCGATGCCGCGGCGATGTTGGCCAGGGCCGTGCCGACCTGGATGTCGGTGTCCCGATACCGGCGCGGAAGGCGCGAGTAGAACACCAGGGTCGCGGTGCGCTCCCCGCGGATCGAGAGAGGGAACACGACCATGGACACCACACCCTCGCGGCGGTAGGCGTCGCGGCGCCCGGCGAGCGCGGGTTCGTGCTCGACGTCCTCGATCACCAGCGGTTCGCTGAACGCGACCGCGTGCCCACTGGTCTCCAGCACAGATGACCCGGCGATCGGTTGCGAGAACTCCTCCGAGACGCCGAACGCCCGCAGCATCCGCCAGCCCGAGGCCGGGTCGAGCCGCCACAGCGCATACGCGTCGGAGGCGATCACACGGCGAGCAAGCTCGATCGTGCCCGACAGCACTGTGGCCATGTCGGGCGACCCAAGGATCGACGCGGACGCGCCCGCCAGCGCCAGGAGGCGATCCTTGAGCTCGCCCAACTCCTCGTCGACGCGCTTCCGGTAGGAGATGTCCCGGGCGATCTTCGACGCACCGACGATGGTGCCGTCGCTGGCGCGGACGGGAGAAACCGTGACCGAGACGTCGACCAGCGTGTGATCCTTGCGTCGCCGCACCGTGTCGAACGGCTCGACCCGCTCACCCTTGCGGATGAGCACCAGTACCACGTCCTCCTCGCTTAGGCGCTCGTCGGGGATCAGCATCGTCACTGGCCTTCCGACCGCTTCGTCAGCGCTGTAGCCGAACAGGCGTTCGGCACCGCGGTTCCAGGAGGTGATGACCCCGTCGAGATCCTTGCTGACGATCGCGTCGGCCGAGGAGTCGACGATGGCGGCGAGCAGCAGCGCCGGGTCAGCAGGGCGGGAACTCATTCAGGGTGCGCCGATTGTAACGTGTCCCTGAGCTGGCTGCGGCCGCGTGCGGGTTGCGTATCCGATCCGCGCACGGGAGCGGAATCCTCCTCGGCGGCGGTTGCGTGCCGTGTGCGGTGGTTTGCGGAGCCGCCTTCAGACCGGCTCGGGCGCGAGCGGGTTGCGCAGCCTGGCGACCCCGCTGATTTCCACTTCCACCAGATCGCCGGCCTTCATGAACACCTGCGGGTCGCGCTTCGCGCCGACGCCTCCGGGCGTCCCCGAGGCGATCACGTCGCCGGCGGCGAGGACCGTGAATGCCGACAGGTACTCGATGATTTCGGCGACCGTGAAGATCATCTGCGCGGTGTGGGCGTGCTGCATGACCTGGCCGTTCAGCCGCGTCGTCAGCTCGAGTGACTGCGGATCGGGAATCTCGTCCGCGGTCACGATCCACGGCCCGAACGCGCCGGTCCGGACGAAGTTCTTGCCGGGCGTGAACTGGCTCGTGTGCCGCTGCCAGTCCCGGATCGAGATGTCGTTGTAGCAGGAGTACCCGGCGACGTGCGCCAGCGCCTCTTCGCGCCGCAGGCGCCGGCCGCCTCGCCCGATCACCACGGCCAGCTCACCTTCGTAATCGACCTCTCTCGAGACCGATGGGATCCAGGCCGCCTGCTCGTGCGCGACCTGACTGGCCGCGAACCGCACGAACACGGCTGGATATGTCGTCTTGGGCCGGCCGGTCTCGAGCCGGTGCTCTTCGTAGTTGTGGCCGATGCAGAAGATCTTGGCGGGGTTCGGTATCGGCGGGCGCAGCTCGACCGCCTCGAGCGGGAGCCGGCGAGCCGCCCCGGTCGCCGCGCGTAGCCGCGCTAGACTGTCTTCCTCGCCGAGGATCGACTGCAAGTCCGGAAAGTCGGCGCCGACCACGCTCCCCACGTCGGCGATGGTTGTGCCATCCAGAACGCCGTACCCTGCTCGGCCGTCCACGCGAAACGACACCAGCCTCATTGCGATGCGCTTCCTCTCTATTGAAACCGTCCGAGGTCAATCGGATCAGACTCTGACCGGTGCTCAAGCTCTTCGATCATCAGGTCCACATGACGCAGGAGAGCTCCAGCCGCATTGCTCGCCGGTCGGGACTCGACGGTGTCCGGCAGCACGCTACAGCGATGCCATAACCTCGCAACACCGGATAGTGCACATCAGTATAGATGTGCTCTGCCCACGCGCCTCGACGTGCAGCCTTCATTGGGGGCAGGTCTATTTGCGGGCGCCGTGAGTCGCATAGGTGGACGACCACGGGCCCGCCACGTCGCGTCGCTACCGGCAAAGCCAGCTCGTCGGTCACCTCGCGTCGTCGCCGCGCTGTGCCAGAATCGTCCAGAATCCCGGGACCCTGCCCGTTGGCGGCGAGGGTTTCTGAAACGGCTTCAGGATCGACGTCGTAATCGCGTCATCGGTCAAGGCAGTCAGCAGTGGAGGCCAGCGGTATGGCGAATAGACGAGATTTCCTGAAGACATCAGCCGGTGCGGTCATCGCGGCCGCGACCACCCGGCCGCTCTTCGGGTTCCAGGGTGCGAACAACCGGATTCGGATGGGAGTCATCGGCATGGGGACCCGCGCGGCGCGGGTGTTCGACTCGCTGACCCGCCACGAGGACTGCCAGTTCACCGTCGGGTGCGAGGTGGTCCAGAACAAGCTGCAGGCGTTCCAGCACCCCGAGGCCAACGGGCGGCCGCCGCGGCCGTTTGCCGCCAGCCTGCCGATCGTCGGCGATTACCGCCGGGTGCTCGACCGCAACGACGTCGATGCGGTGCTCATCGCGACGCCAGACTTCTCGCACGCCAAGATCATGGTCGACGCGGTGTCCGCCGGGAAGGACGTCTACGTCGAGAAGCCGGTCTCGAACAGCATCCCGCGGATCAACGCGATGCTCGCGGCGTACGAGAAGAGCAATCGGGTCGTCCAGGTCGGCACGCACCAGCGCAGCTGGGATCATTTCATCGAGGCGAAGAAGATCCTGGACAGCGGCGTGCTCGGGCCGGTCAACCACGTGATCATTCAGCAGGCCGGCAACTACGCCCAGCCGAAGCAGGATCCGGTGCCGGTTCCGCCCGGCGTCGACTGGGACGCGTGGGAAGTGGACGCGGCGAAGAAGCCGTTCAAGCAGGGCTACCTCGCGTTCCGCGGCTGGTGGGAGTACGGCAGCGGCCTGGTCGGCGACTGGGGCGCGCATCACGTCGACGTGGCCAACTGGTTCATGAACGCCGATCAGAAGCAGCCGCTGAAGACCGCGGCGCTCGGGATGATGACGGGCGTGGATCGGGATCCGGAGTGCGTCTTCGACACGTTCTCGATCTCGTGGCAGTACGACAACTTCATGATGACCTTCGAGAACAGCGAGATCCCGCGTCCTGCCGAGGACATCGAAGGCTGGGGCGTGTATTTCGTGAGCGGCCGCGGCGTGCTCCAGGTCAACCGGATGGGCTACGCCGTGAGGCCGGCGGTGCCCAAGACGCAGAACAAGCAGGGTGTGGCGCCACCTCCTGGCGCCGGCAACGTGCAGGGCGTCGCTGGCGCGCCCGCGCCCGGTGCCGGGGCTCCTGGCGCTGGCGCACCTGGCGGGGGCGGCCGTGGCGGTCGCGGCCGTGGCGCGGACGCCAACCTTCCGCCGGTCGTGGCCAATGTGTTCCTCAATCCGAAGGGTGGCGTCGAGGAGGACTACCCGCTGCACGTGCACACCCGGAACTTCCTCGACTGCATCAAGGATCGCAAGAAGCCGAACGCACCCATGGAGATCGGCTACAACTCGGCGCTGCCGTGCCTGCTCGCCCTCGAAGCGATGCAGAAGGGACGCGTGATGGGTTGGGATCCGGCCACCAAGTCGAGCAAGGTGCTCTAACCCGTCATCATCATCGTTCTCGCGCGGGCTGGCGTCGATGACGCCAGCCTGCGTACCGGCCCCGCCTGACTTCGAAATCTGCGAGTTGTATCGTGACCATCTTCCGAACCTTCTCGGCTGTCGTGCTGCTGGTCGTGACCTCTCTGACCGCGACCGCGTTCGGTCAGGCCAACAACGGCCGGCTCACCGGCACTGTGCTCGATCCGTCTGGCGCGGTGCTGCCCGGCGCCCTGGTGACGCTCCGCAACCTCGGCACCAACGCGAGCACCGAGATCACCACCGATGCCGAGGGACGCTTCGCCTTCCCGGAGCAGCCGATCGGCCGCTATCAGCTGACCGTTGCGCTCGAGGGGTTCCAGACCGCGGTGCTGAGCGACGTGACCCTCCTCACCGGGCAACTGCTCGATCTGAAGGTGCCGCTCCAGGTCGGCGACATCAGCAGCTCGGTCGATGTGACTGGCGGCGTTCCGCTCGTGCAATCCGGCACCTCCTCGGTGCAGACCTCGATGACCGAGCGGCAGGTGCAGGAACTGCCGCTGAACGGCCGCAACCCGCTCCAGCTCGTGGCGCTGACCGCCGGGGCGACGATCACCGATGCCGGGACGGTCGCCGGCCAGCAGGACAACCGGGGCATCTCGGTCAACGGCCTGCGGACGACACAGAACAACTTCCGCCTCGACGGCTCGAACTACACCAACCGCTTCTTCGGGTCCGCGCCCATCCTGCCGAACCCCGACACGCTCCAGGAGTTCACCGTGCAGTCGGCGAACTACAGCGCCCGCACCGCCGGGGCCGGGGCGCTGGTGGAACTGTCGACCCGCTCGGGGACCAATGACTTCCACGGCTCGGGCTTCGAGTTCCTGCGCGATACCTCGCTCAACGCCAACAACTTCTTCATCAACGCGCGGCCGCTCACCGCCGCGCAACTCGCCGCCGGCGTGACCGAGCAGCCCAAGCCGCCGTTCAAGTTGAATCAGTACGGCGGCACGCTCGGCGGGCCGATCGTGAAGAGCCGGGCGTTCTTCTTCGGCTCCTATCAGGGCACGCGGCAACGATCGTCCCCGAGCTCGGTGACGATCCAGTCACTGACCACGGCCCAGCGCAACGGCGACTTCTCCTCGATCGCGACGCCGATCATCGATCCCCGGACCGGCACGCAGTTCGTGACCAATGGCGTCGCCAACGTGATTCCCGCCGACCGGCTCGATCCGACCGTCCGCCGCGTGCTCGACACGTATCTGCCGCTGCCGGACTCGGGCAACAACCTGCTCGTCATCCAGGACCGCGACGTCGACGACGACCAGTACACGGGGAAGGTCGATCTGGTCAGCGGCCGGAATTACCTGAGCGCGCGGTACAGCGACGACGACAACGACTTCCAGCGGCCGTTCACCGCTCCGACCGGGTTCTACGCCGCGAACAATTTCCGGAACCGCAGCCTCTCGGTGCGGGACACCTACACGCTGACCTCGAACCTGCTGGTCACGGTGTCCGGCGCCTACTCGAAGTTCCGCCGGATCCAGGAGCCGCAGGCGCCAGGGCTGCAGACGCTGCAGTCATTCGGGGTCAACGCGCCGCAGACCATCGACACCTCGTTTTTCCCCGGCGTCCGCTTCATGGCCAACCCGGCATTCCAGCTGTTCTCGGGCGGCGGGCTCGAGCAGACGCCGAGCTCGTCCGATTTTCACGGCACCGCGGTGTGGACGCGTGGGGCGCACGTGCTGCAGTTCGGCAGCGACGTCCAGTTCGATCGGCTCTACACGCTCGACGCGTCCTTCACGCCCGGCACGTGGACCTTCAACGGACAGCGCACCGGCGTGCTGCTGGCCGACGTGGTCCTCGGCCTGCCCAGTCAGTTCCAGCAGGACTCGGGCCGCACCAACGATCTCCGCGAGTCGAAGTATCACCTCTGGATTCAGGACGACTGGAAGGTCCGTCCGCGCCTGACCCTCAACGCCGGCCTGCGCTGGGAGCCCAAGCTGCCGCCGATTGACCAGCTGAACAACCTGGTCGGGTTCGTCCAGGGGCAGCAGTCGACGGTCGCGCCCAACGCGCCGACGGGGCTCGTCTATCCCGGCGACCAGGGGATCGGGGAGGAAGTGTTCCCGCGCGACTACAACAACTTCGCGCCGCGACTCGGCTTCGCGTTGGACGTCCGGGGCACCGGAAAGACCATCGTCCGCGGCGGGTATGGCGTGTTCTTCATCGACCCGGCCCTCACGCTCTACACACGCACCGTCAGCACGCAGCCGAGCGTGATCACGGTCACGACCGTGAACCCCCAAAGCTTCGTCGATCCGTATGCCGGCGTCACCGGAGGCAATCCGTTTCCCCGCCCGCGCGTGCAGCCGAGCGAGTTCGCGACCTATCAGTACGCGCGTCCGGTCAGCGGCGGCGTGCTCGATCCGCATGCGGCCACCGGCTACTCGCAGAACTGGAACCTGACCGTTGAGCAGCAGCTGTGGTCCAAGGTCGCCGTGTCGGCCGCCTACGTCGGCAATCTGGGCGTGAAGATCCTCGCGCCGAAGCAGCTGAATCCCGCGGTCTACGTCCCGGGCGAGACGCCGGCGACGACCAACGCCCGGCGGATCTATCCCGGGCTCGGCGACGTCGAGATCGCGACGCCCTACCAGTCGTCCAACTATCACTCCTTGCAGCTGAACGCCACCAGCCGCGCGTCCAAAGGGCTGACGCTGCTCGCGAATTACGTGTGGTCCAAGACCATCGACAACGGGTCGGCCACTGTCGAAGGCAACACCAACTGGACCCGCAACAGCAACGACGTCCGGCTCGATCGTGGTCCGGCCGACTTCGATGTGCGTCACCGGGTCAACGTCACGGCGATCTACGACATCCCCTCCTGGAAGGGTGACGGCGTCGTCGCGGCCATCCTGCGCGACTGGCAGGTCAACGGCATCCTGACGGCGACCAGCGGCTTGCCCTTCACTGTGAAGAGCGGCACCGATCGATCGTTGACCGGCATCGGGCTGGACAACGCGGACATCGTCGGCGACCCGTCGCGCCCATCTGGCGCCGACGTGACGCAGTGGTTCAACCCTGCGGCCTTCGTGCAGGCCGCACCGGGCACGTTCGGCACGCTCGGCCGCAACAGCCAGCGCGGGCCCGGCTACGCGTCCGTCGATCTGGCGCTGTTCCGGAACATCCCGATCTCCGGCCGCTTCCGGATCCAGTTCCGCGCCGAGGCGTTCAACGCGCTGAACCACACGAACTTCAACAACCCGAACGCGACGGTCACGGCGGGCGCGAACTTCGGACGTATCCTGTCCGCCTACGACCCGCGCGTGATCCAGTTCGGTCTCAAGCTGCAGTTCTAGGAAGTAAACGGCCGCCGGCGTATATCAACCGGTACGACGCACGCGTGCGAAGACTGCGCAGTCGGGAGACTAGCGCTGATGGAGGGTGTCTGATGAAGTCAGTTGTCTTGACGATGTCGATTGTGGCCCTGGCGGCGCCGGCTGGCGCCCAACAGGCGATGGACCACTCGGCGCACATGCAGGAGATGCAGGCGCAGGCGGCGCCGGCGCAGCCTCCCGCCGGCCAACCGCCGGCCGGACAGCCGCCGGCCGGGCAGCCGCCAGCCGGGGCTCCGGGCGCGGCGGGGGGCCGCGGCGGGCCGCAGATCGACGTGCCCTGGAACGACGCGATCCCGCCGGGCACCGCGGAACACGCGGCGCGCGCCCTCAAAGAGTCCGGCCGCCATGGCGAGTGGGCCGACGTGAAGCTGGCCGATGGAGGCGTGCTCAAGAGCTGGGTGGTGTATCCGGAGCGGGCGCAGAAAGCCGGCGTGGTGCTGGTCATTCACGACATCCGCGGTATGTCCGACATGGCCCGCGCGATGGGCGACCAGCTCGCGCAGGACGGGTTCATCGCGATCGTTCCGGACTTCCTGTCAGGGAAGGGCCCGAACGGCGGCGGCACCGACGAGCTCGGCGCCGGGGTCGGCCAGGCGATTCAGGCACTCGCGCCCGCAGACGTGGTCGCGCGCCTGAACGCGGCGATGGAATACGGCAAGAAGCTGCCGGCCTCGAATGGCAAGACCGCGGTCATCGGCTTCTGCTGGGGCGGCGCCCGCAGCTTCGCGTACGCGGCGGCCCAGCCGGCCCTCGACGCGGCGATCGTCTACTACGGAGAAGCGCCCGGCTCCAGCGACAACACGCTGGAGACGACGCTCGCTAACCTGAAGGCGCCGGTCGTGGGTCTCTACGCCGGCAATGACGCGCGCATCGGCGCCACCGTGCCGGCGACGCAGGAAGCGATGAAGAAGCTGGGCAAGACCTACGAGGTGCACACCTACGAAGGAGCGGGGCACGGATTCATGTTCGCGCAGGGTGGCGCGAACGGTGCGAATCTCAAGGCGGCCCAGGAATCGTGGCCGGTGGTGCTGGCGGCGTTGCGCAAGTACCTGCAGTAGGCGGATGTCGGATGGCAGATGGCAGATGGCAGATGAAAGACGGAAGCGGGTTTTCTTCACATTTGCGATCTCCCATCTGCCATCCGCCATCCTTAGCGCTGCCGGTCAGGCGTTCTTGACTACCACGCCTTCCATGACGTTGGCGACGTCCTCGCAGCGATCCGTGGCCTCCTCGAGCAGGTCCAGGATCTCCTTCCACTTGATGATCGCGATCGGATCGCGCTCCTCCTCGAACAAGCGGTGCACGCCGGCCTGATGGGCGCGATCGGCCTCGTTCTCCAGCCGATTGATCTCGACCGCCGGCGCCTGCACGCCGACCTTCTTCTCGAGCGCCTCCAGGGCGACCACGATTTGATCGGCGGCGCGCATGATGATCCGGGCGAGGATGCGCGCATCGGGACGCACCACCTGGAGCTGATACAACCGGACCAGCGCCGCGGCCGCGTCGATGGCGTCCACCACGTCGTCCAGGGATCGGGCGAGCTCGAAGATGTCCTCCCGATCGAGCGGGGTGACGAAGGTGCGGTGGAGTCGCTGGATGATCCCGTGGGTCATCGCGTCGCACGTGTCCTCGACCGCCTTGATCTCGTCGGCCTTGTCCCACAGGGGCTGGTCCGGCGCGAGCATCTCTTCGAGCAAGGCCGCGCCCCGGCGGATCTCCGCGCCGAACGCGATGAAGTCCTCGAAGAACCGTTCTTCCTTCGGAATCAGCTTGAACGCCACGGGCACCTTCCCCGGCCAAGCCTAGCAGAATGCCGCCGCAGGCGCGCCGGCAGGCCGTGGCGGCGTCGGCCGGACAAATCGGTGCACCCTGTATGCAGAATGGGGCGGAACGCGACCGGTGCCGCTGATGGCTGTGGTGGGCGTGCGTCCGCCCGGACAGCAAGATCAACGATTTGCTTCAATATTTGCTCCCGGACCGATGCGGGAACCGAGTGTAGAATGAGCCGTTCGCCGGAACTCCCTGTACGCAGACACGCCCCGACGCTCCATTTGTGTCGCCCCGGCCAGCCTGATCGTGACGGCCCGGCTCTCGAGTTCTAAAGGACAACATGCGCCGACACCTTCCGATCGCCAGCACCGCGTTTCTTCTCGTGATCAGCGGCACCGCCCTGCGCTCCACCCAGGCGCCGCCGCAGGGTCCGCCGCCGGCCCCGCAGACAGCGCCACCGGGTCCGGGCGCGCCGCAAGCCCCCGGTGCACCCCAGGCTCCCGGTGCACCCGGCGCGCCGGCCGGGCGTGGCCGCGGCCCGTCGATGACCGAGCCGGATTTCTCGAAGAAGCCGCCGGTCGTCGCGCTGACGCCGGCCGAAGAGCAGAAGCGTTTCTGGCTGCCGCCGGGCTTCAAGATCGAGCCGGTGCTGACCGATCCGGACATCCAGGAGCCGGCCCAGATCGCCTTCGACGGCAACGGCCGCATGTTCGTGCTGGAGCTGCGCGGCTACATGCAGGACGCCGACGCGACCGGCGAGCTCGATCCGGTCGGCCGCATCTCGGTGCACGAGGACAAGGACGGCGACGGCACGTACGAGACCCACAAAGTCTTCGTCGACAACCTGGTGTTCCCGCGCTTCGTGATGCCGTTCGGCGCCAACGCGATTCTGGCCAAGGAGTCGAACGCCGACGAGCTCTGGAAGTACACCGACACCAACGGCGACGGCACCAGCGACAAGAAGGAGCTGTTCGCCACCGGGATGGGCCGGCTCGCCAACGTCGAGCACCAGGAGGGCGGTCTGTTCTGGGCGATGGACAACTGGATGTACAGCACGATCAACTCGGTGCGCCTGCGCTGGACGCCCACCGGCGTGCTGCGTGAGCCGACCGGATCGAACGGCGGCCAGTGGGGCGTCACCCAGGACAATTACGGCAAGGTCTGGTTCCAGGCCGGCGCGAGCGGCATGCCCGGCTACTTCCAGTTCCCGGTCGCCTACGGCAACATCAATTACCCCGAGCAGTTCGAGCGGGATCTCAACATCACCTGGGGGGCGCCGGTGCTCATCGCCGACATGCAAGGCGGCATGAACGCGGTCCGCATGCCCGACGGCTCGCTGGCGCGGGCCACGGGGTCGGCCGGCAATGACGTGTTCCGCGGCGATCGCCTGCCGAAGGACATGCAAGGCGATCTCTATTACGGCGAAGTCGTGGCGCGCATCGTCCGACGGCTGCATCCGGTCAAGAAAGAGGGCCTGACGCAGCTGCAGAACGTCTACCCGCTGTCGGAGTTCATCAAGTCGACGGACCCGCTGTTCCGTCCGACCGACATCACGACGGCGCCGGACGGCACGATGTACATCACCGACATGTATCGCGGCATCATCCAGGAGTCGCAGTGGTCGGGCCCCGGCACCTACCTGCGGCAGCGCATCGACCAGTACGGGCTCGACAAAGTGGTCGGCCACGGCCGCATCTGGCGGTTGACGTATGAGGGTATGCCGCGTCGCACCGACGCGCCGAAGATGCTCACCGAGACTCCCGCGCAGCTCATCGCGCATCTCGAGGATCCGAACGGCTGGTGGCGCGACACCGCGCAGCAATTGATCATCCTCAAGCAGGACAAGTCGGTCGTGCCCGCGTTGAAGACGATGGCCCAGACGTCGAAGAACCAGCTGGCCCGGATCCACGCGCTGTGGACGCTCGACGGCTTGCTGGCGACCGATGCGGCGCTGGTCCGCGAGCTGATGAAGGACAGTGATCCGCAGGTCAGGATCGCCGCGATTCGCGCCAGCGAGACCCTCTACAAGGCTGGCGATCGCACGCTCGCCGCCGACTACAAGACGCTCACCGCGGATGCCGACCCGGACGTCACCATCCAGGCGATGCTGACGATGAACATGCTGAAGGTGCCGGACGCGCCGGCGATCTTCAAGTCGCTGAATGTGGACGGTCAGAAGGCCGGCGTCAAGCTGGTCGCCGCGACGCTGCTCAACCCGGCGGCGAACGCGGGGCGCGGCGGCCTCGAATCGATGGGCGGCCGCGTGTACACGCCCGCCGAGCAGCAGGCGCTCGAGAAGGGCGGGACGGTCTACAAGGAGCTGTGCTTCGCGTGTCACGGTGACGACGGCCGCGGCGCGCCGGCGCCGGACGGATCGGCGGCGGGCACGCGGGCCCCGGCACTGGCCGCGTCGCCGCGCGTGAACGGCCATCGCGACTACACCATCAAGGCGCTGCTGCACGGGTTGACCGGTCCGGTCAGCGGCGTGACGTACACCGAAGTGATGATCCCGATGGGGCAGAACCCCGACGAGTGGATCGCCGCGGTCGGTTCGTACATCCGCAATTCGTTCGGCAACCGCTCGTCGATGATCACGCCGGGCGACGTCGCGCGCGTCCGGGCCACGACCGCCAACCGGAAGACTCCGTGGACGGTGACGGAGATCGAGTCGACGCTGCCGCGCATGGCGCTGGTCGACAACGGCTGGAAGGTGACCGCGAGCCACAATCCGGCGACCGCCTCGGATGCGCTGAGCATCCGCCCGTGGACTTCCGGCCAGGCGCAGCAGCCCGGGATGTGGCTGCAGGTCGAGTTGCCGCAGCCGATTGCCGTCAGTGAGGTCCAGTTCGAGTCGGCGCCGGCGGTTGTCGAAGCGCAGCCGGCCGCCAAGGGTGCGCCCACTCGTACCGGTGCCGGCGGCGGCCGTGGCCCCGCCGTGCCGGGCGCGGCTGCCGCACCGCCCCCGCAAGTCGGCTACCCGCGCGCGTTCGAGGTCCAGGTGTCGATGGACGGCACCAACTGGGGACCGCCGATCGCGAAGGGCACCGGCACCGGCACCAGCACCAGCGTGACGTTCAAGCCGGTGCGCGCCAAGTTCGTCCGCATCACCCAGACCGGCAATGAGACGGACGCGCCGCCGTGGTCGGTGCTGCGCCTCCGCCTCTTCGAATCACCCGCATCGACCCCGTCGCAGTAGCGGCTGCGCGGGCCCGGCCGGAGCGATGTCCCCCGCATCTCTCCGGCCGGGTCGCCTCTCTCTGCCTGGCGCGACGAGTCGCGCCTCACTCCACACCATCACCGTGCGTGGTGCGCGGATCTCGCGGACGAGATGCTCGCTTCTCTGATCGTGCGGCCTTCTCGTGGAGTGGCCAATGGCTGTTCTTTTACGACGAACAGCCCGCAGACGGCCATCACTGGGGGGCCTGAAAGCTGAACCGCCAAGCGTCGTCCGATCACTTGGCATCGCTCGGCCTGAGGACCGTGCATCGATCGCTGCGATCAGCAGCGCGTGCGGTGGACCCAGCGGTGATGCTCCGCCACGCTCGGACGAGGCATCATAAGAGACCATGTCCATCGACCAGGCGATCGCCACGCTGCCGAGGGCGCTGTCGTCCTATCCTGATCGCAGCGCCGGTCCGCTGATCGCCCAGCTCGTCGAGCGGGTCCGTCTCGAGCCGTTCAACGCCGTCGCGACCGGGATCTTCATCCTCGCCATCCTGCATACGTTCGCGGCGGCGATCTTCGCCCGCCACGCGGTGAACCTGCAGCAGGCGCACGACGAGCGGTCACGGGCGGCCGGCCGGCCGCCACGGCCGAGTGTACGCGCCGAGCTGCTGCATTTCATGGGCGAGGTCGAGGTCGTGTTCGGCCTGTGGGCGATTGCGCTGCTGGTGGCGATGGTCGCATACGTCGGCTGGGAGGCGAGCACCCACTACTTCAACGACGCGGTCAACTACACCGAGCCGTTGTTCGTGGTGGTGATCATGGCGCTGGCGTCGACGCGCCCGATCATCTCGCTGGCCGAATCCATGCTCGGCCGGCTCGCCCGGCTCGGCGGCTCGAGCCCGGCGGCGTGGTGGGTGGTGATCCTGACCGTCGGCCCGCCGCTCGGGTCGTTCATCACCGAGCCCGGAGCGATGACGATCTGCGCCGTCCTGCTCGCTCGCCAGTTTTACGATCTCGAACCGGGCACACGACTGAAATACGCCACGCTCGGTCTGTTGTTCGTAAACGTCTCGATCGGCGGCACCCTGACGCACTTCGCGGCGCCGCCGGTCCTGATGGTCGCGCGGGCCTGGGGCTGGGACCTGTCGTATGTCTTCGGTCACCTCGGCTGGCGCGCGATGCTGGCGATCCCCGCCTCGACGCTGGCGTATTTCCTCGTGTTCCGGCGCCAGCTCGGGGACCTCGCGCACCGCTCCGCGGCGGCGGACGTGTACGAGCCGGAGGACGCGCGTCAGGCTCCCCCCGGGCTGTTACCGGTGCCGCCGTGGGTCACGACCGTCCATGTCGCGTTCATGGCCTGGACCGTCGTCACCGCGCACGAACCGGTGCTGTTCGTCGGCGGGTTCCTGATCTTCCTCGGCTTCGCCAAAGCGACGGTGGCCTACCAGAGCCGGATGGATTTGAAGGGACCGGTGATGGTTGGATTCTTTCTCGGCGGGCTGGTGATCCACGGTGGCCTTCAGGCGTGGTGGATCGGGCCGGTCCTCAGCCGGCTGTCCGAGCGGCCACTGTTCCTGGTGGCGACGGTGCTCACCGGTTTCAACGACAACGCCCTGATTACCTACCTCGCGTCGCTCGTGCCAAGCCTGCACGACACGCTGAAGCTGGCCGTGGTCGCGGGCGCGGTGACGGGCGGGGGCCTGACGGTGATCGCGAACGCGCCCAACCCGGCGGGGCAGGCCTTGCTGGCCCGGTTCTACGGCGGCGCCGTCGCGCCGCTCGGCCTCTTCCTCGGAGCCTTGCTCCCGACGATCATCGCGGCGCTGGCCTTCACGCTCTGAGACCTTCCGTTAGAGCGCTTCGGCGTGTCACACCAGCAGCAGACAGCAAGGCGCGCCCGCGAGTCGATACACGGACGGCTACGGCACCCACATCGCGTACACCATGGAGCTCGTCAACGCCCCGAGGCCGAGCAGAATCACACCGCGCGACGCGGTACTTGTGGACGAAGTACAGCAGGATCAGACCGGTCAGCGACACGAAGACCAACACCGCTGCCGAGAGGTCGATGACCGCACCCCAGACCGGACCGGTATCCCGCCCCTTGTGCAGATCGTTGACGATTGCGGCCATGCCAAAACGCGACTCCGTCAGGTCGAACCGGCCGGTCTCCCGGTCGACGAGTGCGCTGGCGGCATAGCCGGGCCCCTTGAACACCACTTCGCACTGCTGATCGTCGATCCGGAAGTCGGCCAGCGCCCCGTGAATGCCGGCGTTGGCGCGCAGATACTCGACCACCTGCAGCTTGTCGACGCTGCCGGTCAGCGATGACGCGGCCATCGCGCCGTGACGCTCGGACGTTTTCAGGCGGTGAAGGGGCCGGGACGAGGAGGAAAAGCCCCGAGCGTTCGTCGGGCGTGTGGTGAGCGGGCAGTGCGGCCGCTTATCCGCGTAGCCGAAGACCACGAGCAGGGGCAGAGTTACACACCTCCGACTCCCCCGTGTGAAAGCGCCTCCGCTACGGATGGTTGGTTAGGCGGCCCGCTCGGTCTGGCTGAGCGACGGCGCCTGTTCGAGGACGTCGCGGCGCGCGCGGCGCGCGGCGAACTGCTGGCGAAGGCGGAACAACTCGACGGCCACGAGGACCGCGCCCAGGAGGATCAACGAGGCGGTCATCGGCGCGGCGAGAAAGGAATGCGGCGCGCGCGCGCCGAGTTCCCCGTGCAGCAGATGCGCCGGGCCGACGGACCCTGGCGTGTATCCCCCGAGCGCGGCCAACATCACGCGATCGGCGATGAAGATGCTGCCGATGATGCTGAACGCGTACACCCACTGCAGGAGAATCCGCCGCCACCGCGCGGCACTGCTGGTGCCGCGGAAGACGCGCGCCAGCTCGTGGACCGGCATGAACAGCGCGGCCAGCACGTAGAACAACGTTCCGACTCCGATACCTGGTAACCCGGCGAACATGAGCTCAGTGTCCCTTCTCGTATAAAACCAGCCGGCGGCCAACGATCATCTCTGACCAGATGGCCTCGAGGACGAACAGGCAGTTGACCACCCGCACGATGAAGAAGGCGGGGATGCTGCGGAGCGCCCGCCAGAACTCGCCGCGCCGCGCCGCCTGCGTGAGCACCGGCACCATCAGGGCCGGCGCGTCGAGGATGTAGACCAGCAGAATCAGCGGATTCCGCCAGAGCAGCGCGGTCAGCGGCACCACGCCGAGATAGATGATCGATGCGACGGTCGACTCCCAGAACGCCACTCCGACCACGGACCGCAGGAAGCCGATCGACAGCAGCCGGGAGAAGTGGAGCTGGACGTTCTGCATGAAGCCATGCGACCAGCGCCGCAGTTGCTTCCGCATGAAGGAGAAGTTGTGCGGCTCGATCGGATAACAGACCGCGCCCGGCACGAACCGCACCTGCTCACCGGCGCTGTACATCGTCCACGTCAGGTCCATGTCCTCGGCCATGGTCCGCGTCTGCCAGCCGCCGTGCGAGCGCAGGCGTGCGGTCCGATAGATCGAGAAACAGCCGGATGCAATCAACGGCTTGGCGTAGTGATCCTGGATCGGCTTGTAGAAGCTGAACGCCAGCAGGTACTCGATGTAGCGGCCGCGCTCCCACACCGAGCTGACGTAGCGCGGCACCACGAAGCCGCAGGCGGCGGTGATGCTGGTATCCGCCATGACCTCGAGAAACCGGGCGATCGAGTCCGGGGCCACGATGGTGTCGCCGTCGATCGCCATCGTATACTCCGTCGCCACGGTCTTCAGCGCGAAGTTCTGGGCGCCCGCCTTGGTTCCGGTGTTGGCCGGCGGCTGCAGCACGGTGACCCCATAACTGCGCGCCACCTCCGCCGTCGCATCCGTCGAGCAGTCGTCGATGACGATGATTTCCGCGGCCGGAACGGTTTGCGCGAGCAGGCTCTCGATGGTGTCGCCGATCGTCTCGGCCTCGTTGTAGGCCGGCACGAGCACGGTGACCCCCGGCCGGAGCGCGGGGGAAGGAGCGAGCGGTCTCTCAGCAGCGGAACGTGATGAGAGCTGAGACCTCAGCTAATCGATGCACGCGAGTTCGTATGCAAATCTAGCGCCAGTTGGCGGCCCTTTAGATGCGGAAAAAAACGGCGAAAGTGAGCGGCTGGCGGTCAGCGCGGCAGAATCGAGACGGGATGGGTAGAAAGTGACTGGTGCGGTGCCGCCCGACCCACACAGTGGAAGAGTGGGGGCGTGGCCCCGCGTCGGGTGGTGGCTCGCGCTGCTGATGCTCCTCGCGCTTGGCGTGCGGCTGCACGGGATCAATCAGTCGCTCGTGACATTTCACCCGACCCGCCATTATCGATCGGCGGTGATCGCGCGCGCGTGCTACTACGACGCGACCCCGTCAATCGAAGCCTGGGCGCGTCGCCTGGCCGACGCCGCGCGCTCGATGCAGCCCGCCGGCGAGCCGCCCTTCATGGAGTGGATCGCCTGCGAGAGCTACCGCGCGATCGGCCACGAAGACATCCGCGTCCCGCGCATCCTGGTGATGATCTGCTGGATCCTTGGCGCGATCCCGTTGCACGCCCTGGCACGTCGCGCGAGCTCCGGCGTCTGCGCAATCGTCGCCGCCGCGCTCTACCTCTTCATGCCGTACGCCATCGTCGCCACCCGGAGCTTTCAGCCGGACGCGCCGATGACGCTCTGTACTCTGATCGCCGTGCTCGCCGTCGCCAGGTACTTCGAGTCGCCCGTGACGTCACGGTTCGTCACTGCGGTGCTCCTCGTTGGATTGGCCACGATGGTCAAGCCGATGAGCGTCTTCCTGACGCTGCCGGCGTTGATCGGGCTGGCATGGGCGCGGCAGCCATGGCGGGCGCTCGTCGTCAATCGTCGATTCGCGCTGCTCGTGCTGCTCGGGTTCCTGCCCGCGACGCTGTACTACGGGTACGGCGCGGTCTTCGGCACGCTTGCCCGCGATCAGATGCGCATGCGCTTCGTGCCGGCGCTGCTCACCTCGAGCTTCTTCTGGCACGGCTGGCTGACGCAGATCCGGCGCGTGTTCGGACTGCCGCTCTTCGGGCTGTCGATCCTGGCCGCACTCATCGCGCCGCGCCCGGGCGCGCGCGCCCTCATCGCCGCGCTGTGGATCGGCTACGCGGCGTTCGCCGTGGCCTTCACGTACCACATGCCGACGCACGACTACTACCACCTGCCCTACGTCGCGATCGTCGCGCTCGGTGCGGCGGCGACGCTCGAACGGCTTCATCGCTGGGTGGCGACCCGCGTACCCAGCGCTGTCGTCTTCGCGGGCGCCTCCACCGTGACCGCGGCGATCGTAATCTGGGGATCGCTCGCGGCGTGGCCGCGCCTGACCAACCCGCGCGCCGACGCGACGGTCGCGGCCTACGAGCGCATCGGCGAGCTCACCCATCACGATCCCAACGTGCTTTTCCTGGATCTCGAGTACGGCTACTCGCTGATGTATCACGGCCAGCTGTCGGGCGATTCCTGGCCGAACATCGACGACCTGGCGGCGGAACGACTCGGCGGCGAGCCGCCAATTACGGCCCAGGAGCGCTTCGAGCGCGACTACGCGAGCGGCAAGCCCTCGTACTTCGTCGTCACCGACCTGGCGTCGCTCAAAGCGGAAGCGGATTTGCGGGCTTTGCTCGATGACCGCGTTACCGTGGTCGAGAAGACGCCCACGTACCACGTCTACCAGTTCAAAGCGGAATGAGGGAGGCTCGGGGATCGGGGACGAGGGACGGGGACCAAGGAGAGAAGAGCGCGCAGTCCGGCCGCGCAACGTAGCGCAGCGCGGCCGGAGCTGAACGCGGGAACTGAGGCGCGAGCGGTTTACGCGCTCGTCAGCTGTTTCTTGTCCTCGTGCTCCGTCGAAATCTGGATCCGCCGCGGCTTGACGCTCTCCTTTAGCGGCAACGTCAGTTGCAGCATCCCATGACGATGCGTGGCGCTGAGCTTCTCCACGTCCAGGAACGGTGGAATGGTGAACGTCTGCTCGTACCCCGACATGCGGGTGGCCTGGTTCCGCTTGTCGCTGGGCTGGTTGACGCGAATCTGCAGCGTGTTGCCGGCGACTTCGAGGTTGACGTTCTCCGGATCGATCCCGGGGAGCGGCACGTCGATGTGCCAGCCGTCCTCCGTGGTGTTCACCCGGAAGGAGTTGGGGGACTCGGCCGTCCGCGCGGGCAGGTCGTTCCAGAACTGGTTGAACACTCGCTCGACCTCCCGATGGAAGTTGAACACGTCGTCAAACGGGCTCCAACGATTGACGCTTGCCATTGAAACCTCCTTTGAATAAGAGCCAACAAGAAATTTATAAGACATGACGTTCGCGCTGTCAAGTAATATGCGTCTCTTCCGCTAAGTTCAGCCACGGATATCAACAGCTCAACTGGACCCAGGCGGTCCGCATCGCTTTTTTTCGAACTCAAGCGCTAGCGAAGGGCGGTTACCCTCGGCGCTCAATGGCCGGGTTCGGAGGGGACTTCTCTGACGATCAACCAGAAGGCCAGTGGGCCGATGGCGATGAGGACGGCTGCCAGCACGAAGGGCGGGGTATACGAACCCGTCTTCGAGATCAGCACGCCGGTGATGATCGGCGACAGGATGCCGGCAATGTTGCCGACGAAGTTGTAGATCCCCGTCCAGAGTCCGATCTCCGACCGTGGCGCGCAGTTCTGCAGGATCACCAGCATGTTGCCGGTCGCGAGACCGACCAGGCACCCGCCGATGATCAGCGCGACGGCGGCGCCGGGGGTGTTGACCCGCGCGGCGGGGATCAGCATCAGTCCGGTCAGGAACGCCACGGTGACGATCGTCTTGCGAACCTTGGTCTCGTTCCCGCCCGCCATGATCAGGCGGTCGGCGATCCAGCCGCCGATCGGCTCGCTCAGCCCGAACACCATGTAGGGCAGTGCCGCATAGATCCCCGCCCGCATCATCGTCAGGCCGCGTGACGTCACGAGGTAGTCGGGCAGCCAATTGACCAGGAAGTACCAGTAGTAATCGAAGCAGAAGAACCCCAGGCAGATGCCGAGGAGGTTGCGGTTGGTGACCAGGGCGCCGATTCGCTGACCGATCGGAACCGGCGGGCGGGTCTCCGCCGGGCGCGGCGCGCGGAGCTGCGACGGCGTGACCAGGAACCACGGGATCAACCAGAGAAGCGCCGCGAAGCCGACCGCCGAGAAGCTGACGCGCCAACCGTAGTGCGTCAGCATGTACGGCACGAGCACGCCTTCGACGACCAGCCCGGTCCGCGTCCCGGCGTCGAACAAGCCGTTGGGCAACGCGCGTTGTGCGGGTGGAAAGAGCAGGCTGACGATCTTCGAGCCGCCCGGAAGGTAGATTGACTCGCCGACCCCGAGCAGGACGCGGAGCGCGATCAGCGAGGCGAGCCCGGTCGAGAGTCCCATCAGGCCCTGGGCCATCGACCACAGCGTGAAGGCCCCGGCATAGAGCCACCGCAGGTTCACCCGGTCGGCCAGCACGCCCATCGGGATCTGCATCAGCGTGTAGGACCAGAAGAACGCGGAGAGCAGCACGCCCTTGGCTTCGGGGCCCAAGCTCAGTTCCTTCGAGATCAGCGGCAGGGCGAACGAGATCGTGGCGCGATCGAAGTAGTTGATCAGCGACGCGGTGAAGAGCAGCCCGACGATCGCCCATCGTCGCGAGATCGCCGTCCCCAGCGAGGTGGGTGGTGTGTGCGAGGAGGTGTGAGCCGACGTGTGGGGGCTGGTCATGGGTTGTGAGTGCGTCCGGCCCCGGGAAGGTACGTCAAGCGCGCGCTGAATGCACGTCTGTTGTGGGCAGCCGCATCTTACGCTGGCAGGTGCGGGCGCTCACTTCTTCCAGATCCGATCGGCCAGATCTGCGAAGCGGGACCAGTCAGCAGGGGTCAGGTCATGACCGCCGGCGCGCACGTGATAGCCGCGGCTGCCCCGCACCAGTGGCGTGTCGAGCGGCGGCATGGCGTCCTCGCCGATCGGCGGTTGGCCGTAGAGGCTGAACACCGGAGAGGAGGCAGCCATGGACAGGAACTCGCCCCGGGGATCCGACCACAGGTCCTCGTCAGCGCTTGCGACATAGAGCGCCCGCGGCGCGGCCAGGGCCAGGAGCATGTGTTGATCGACCGGCAGCGCCGCCGGGCGTCCGTTGTAGCTCTTGTACGCCGCGGTGAACCAATGCGGGAACGCCGTGTTGATCACCTCCAGCGTCTCCCCGAACCAGCGGCGGCTGAGCGCCGCACCCCCTTCGCCCGAATCGTTCGACACTACCATCGCAAAGCGCTCGTCCTCGGCGCCGGCCCAGAGCGCGGCTTTGCCGCCGCGGGAGTGCCCGACGACGGCAATCCGCGCCGGGTCGATCCTGCTGTCGGTGACGAAATAGTCCATCGCGCGGCTCGCGCCCCAGCCCCACGCGGCCAGCGCGCCCCAGCTGTAGGCGGAAGCCTCGCTCGTACCGAGACCGTCGAACAGCGACATCACGCCCGAGCGGAACGTGTCCTTGTCGTCCGGCGCGAGCTGGCCAACCTGAAAGGCGGCGATGCCATACCCACGGGCGATCACCTGTTCCGCCGGCCAGAAGCCGGATTTCTCCCGGCGTGTCGGGTCGGTATTCGAGGCCGGCCGGTTGTTGATCAGCAGGAACAACGGGACGCGGCCCGGTGTGTTCGGCAGGAACAGCGTGAGGTCGAACCGATGCGACTTCTGCCCCTGCCGGCTGGTGATGACGACGCGCCGTAGGGTGGCCGCGTCGCTCATCGCGTGCGCGTCCTCCTGAATGACCTCGAAGGTGAGATGCTCAGGGCGTCCTGGCGACCGGCCGTACACCGTCGTGCGGAAGAGGTCGAGGATCTCCTCGCGGCGGGCCCTCCACTGCGCCGGCGTCTTGACCGCCGCGGGACCGAGGACGTCGGGCAGCGTGTATGGCGGCACGCGGGCCTCGTCGTAGTTGACGTTCCGCTTCTCCTGCGCCGTCGCACGAGCGACCACGTCCGGGTTGGCACGCCAGCCGATGCCTTGCGCGAGGAGCAGTGGCAAAGCGATGCAGAGAGTGGTCGAAACAATCGCACGCATGACGCGTCTCCAGGAGCTCCGGCGTCGCAGGTCACGGCGCGGTACGCGGTCTCGCTGGTTCGAAACCAACCTGAGCGCGGCTGGGAACAAGCGACCGTGTTACGAGTTCCCGGTCTACGAGGGCGAGGTGCCGAGCGCGCTGAGCCAGCGCAGCGCGGTCAGGCTGGGCATGAACGCGTACTCGCCCCCGAGGGTACGAGTGAAGCTCTCCAGCATCGGAACCTTCCGCCGCAGCGGCCGCATCGGGATCGTGTACTGGCCGGTGCCGTCGTGCGACCCGCAAATCGGATCTCGCTCGGTTCCGAGGCCGAGGAAGTTGCCGTCCTCGATCCACTGCGTCTTCAGGAACTCGTAGGTGTCCGGCGCGGTGGCGCTGATGAAGATGAAGAAGATCCCGCGCCCCTGCCCGTCGTCGTCGAACACGCCGTCCGGCAGTGGCGGGCCGTAGGCGGTGCCGTGCCGGATGATGCGATGCAGGCGGACGTCGGTCATCACCGGCAGCGGCGTGTCGCGCGGGTTCATGCGGCGGATGTGGGCACCGAGGGGGCAGCGGAGTGCGCCCGCATCGTTGCCCTCGGCATACAGGAAATTATTCATCCGCTGCAGATCCGAGCCGAGCTCCGGCTGATCGGCATCAGGGGCCAGCATCAGCGGCGCGCCGCTCGGCCATCGTCCGATGATCTTGGCGGCCAGGAGCTCGGGGCTGAGCCGCGGCCCGGCGTTGTCCCGCAGGAAGCGGCGGAACGCCGCGACGCGCGAGTGGAGCTTGCGGAAGCCGACGAACGTGCCGTTGCGGCCCAACTGGTCAGGTGCCGGCACCGGCACCGTGCGGCCACCTTCGCCGGGGTAGCCAAGAACGAATTCCCCCGCCGCGATCGGCATCTCCCGACTCACGATCGGGCTCAGGACGTTGCCGCGAATCTGCGGAAAGCTGATGCCGTCCTTGTAGCCGAACGGGCGTGCGGCCGCCCGGAACCTGCGCGAAGTCGTCGCGAGAAAGAACCTGGACGGCCGGGAGGTCGTGCATCTGCTGTCGCGCCAACGCCAGCATCTGCTCCCACTTGCTCTGCGTCAGGCACAGCAGCGTCAGCGCCGCATGGATCTGGCCGGTTCCATACGGCGCGTCCCAATGCGCCGGCCGGCTGTCGTCAGCGGTTTCGAACGAGGCCGCGCGCGCGGCCATTCCCTCGCGAAAGGCCGCGGGGAAGGACGCCAGGGATGGCTCCGGCACACCGAGCGCGCGCAGACCCTCGTAAGTGAGCGCGATCGCCACCCACGTATCGGCCGCCGCGAACTGCGCCGCCGAGACGACGTGCGGCTGAAGGCGCCGGAGGAACTCGCGTCCCTGCGGCGCGTCGGCGAAATGGAGCAGGACGTGACACCCCACATACGGGGCAGGACGCATCCGGAGCACCGGGCTCTGGATGTCGTCGATCTCCAGCGCGGGAGGGTCCGCCTCGGCGGCGCTCACTTACAGGCCCGCGGACGCGGCGCTGAAGAGCACGTTCAGCGCGTCGCGCACCTTCACGGCGGCACGTATGCTGGCCACGGTTTCGTTGGGGTAGGCGACGTACCACCCCGTGGCGGGGATCTGGTATTTGGCGATGAAGTCCTTGACCGTCGCCGAATGGATTCCCGGCCAGCCTTCGACGACCGAGAAGAGGTTGTCCATCGCGTCCGGGATCTTGGTCGCGAAATCGCTGATGTAGCTGTCCCAGTCGCCGTCGTATGCGGTGGCGAACAGCAGTTTCGTGTCGTTCTCGAGGATCACGAACCGCATATCGTGGACGGTGCCGACGGCATCCGCTCCCGAGAACGTGCCGCCCCCGAGCATCGCGCGCAGCCGCGGCGCACCCGCCGCGCCGGCTTTCAGGGGAACGATGACCGTCAGCTCGGAGATCTGGCCGAATCGCAAGCCGCCGCGAGGCGGAGTCGGAGAATCTGGTGCCATGGGTGCACGCCTCCAGGAGGGAACAATCTGTTGGTGTCGCGGCGGAATTTATCACAGGCGGGAGGGGAGTGTGTGCGCCGGGGTGGCGAACCGCAGACGTCGCCGAACCGGTCTTGTCCTGACTGCCCGCCGTCTTTCCCGAGGAGCGGCGCCCGGTCTCCGGTGATAGAGTTTCTACAGCTTCATTGACGTCTACGGATACACTCGGTCCCGGCAAGCAAACGATGGCTGACTCGCCGCCCTATACCGTCGCGATCTTCAACGCCAGCGACGACACGGTCGAAATGCTCCAGACCAAACTGTCGCTCTCCGGCTGCCGCGCCATCCCCGGCACCGCCGACTCCGTGAAATCGGGCGAGCTCGATTTTGTCGAGTTCTTGAGCACCCACCGCCCGGACGGCATCATCTGGGACATCGCGCCGCCGTACGAGCGTAACTGGAACTTCTTCAAACTGCTGCGCTCCGCCAGGCCACTCGATCACTGCCACATCGTGCTGACGACGACGCACAAGCAGCATCTCGATACCTTGGCGGGGCACGACACCGGGGCCATCGAGATCATCGGCAAGCCCTACGATCTGCAAGTGATCGTCGATGAGATGATCAGCGGCATCGAGCGGCGCCGCCGGCCCGGTCCGACCCCAGTCGCGGCCGTGCCGCCGCGCTCCGGCGAGGCCCTGAGCCATCGCCACGCCGGCGCGGACAGCCGCGCCGACGTTCACGAGATCCTCGAGCGCCGGCGTCAGGACTGACGGACCCTCCGGGCTTCTCTGGCGCCGGTCACGACGCTGGGGCCGTGCTGGGCATGCGCCAGCGCCGCGACGAACACCACACCGCCGAGGGTGTTGCCCAACAGCACGGGGACGAAGTAGCCGACAATGTAATCGGTGAGCGGTCGCTGCCCGGCGAAGATGACGTAGAAGCACTCGGCGGAGCCGGCGACGATGTGACTGAAAGCGCGATGACGTCGCCGCGCACGCCGCCCATCTTGATGCGATCCGCGACCGTGAACGTATGGCCTCGCATCACGACGAGGTATCCCGCGAACGACGTGACCGCGCGCTGTGCGGCAATCGCCAGCCCGGCCGTCGCAAACCCCGTCACGGTCGCGAGCCGTCCGGGATCATCGAACCAGATCGAGATCCCTGCCAGAAAGATCAGCCCCAGCGAAGCCAGCGCTGATCTGCCGGGTCGAAGACCGGTCTGCGGTCGCGCGCGGTCCAGCCAGATCGGATGAGGAGGTGAGGCGTGTGGGCTGGTCGAGATCGAGACGGTGGCGTCGACCGAGTCGATGGACGCTGCCGGCCGGATCACGTCCGGCGCGGCAGCGGCCCGATGGCAAAGAACTAGGTCTCGGCCTTTTCCGGCGCGGCGATGCCGGGGTTGGATCCGCCCGGCCGGATCAACTTGCGGAACGGGGTCAGCAGATCGCTCGGCCGCCACGCTCCCAGCCCGTCGAAGTAGGAGTAGACGACCGGCGTGATGAGCAGCGTCAGCAGAAGGCAGAGAATCTGTCCCCCGATGATCGTGACGGCCATCGATGCCCGCGATCCCGACCCGGCGCCGCGGCCGAAGGCGATCGGCAGCATCCCGGCGACGATCGCGATGGTCGTCATCAAAATCGGCCGCAGGCGGACGTGGTTGGCCTGGACGATCGCGCTATGACGGTCGAGCCCTGCCGCGCGCAGGGTGTTGGTGTAGTCGACCTGCAGGATCGAGTTCTTCTTGACGATGCCGAAGAGCATCATCAGGCCGATCGCGCTGTAGACGTTGATCGTCATCCCGAAGGCCATGAGGGCGAGCAGTCCCGCCGGCAGGCTGAGCGGCAGGGCCGTCATGATCGTGAGCGGGTGGATGAAGCTGTTGAACTGCGACGCGAGCACCATGTAGATGAACGCCACGGCCAGGATGATCGCGATCGCGAAGTCGTTGCCGGCCTGGCTCAGCGTCCGCGCACTGCCGCCGAACGTCACCTGATACCCCGCCTTCAGCCCCAGCTCGCCGACCTTGGTCCGCGCCTCGGCGACGGCCGTGCCGAGCGTAATCTTCAGCGTGTCGAGGTTCGCGTTCACCGAGATCTGCCGCATCCGGTTGAAGCGGTCGATCGACGCCGGTGCGTTGCCGATCGTCAGGTGCGCCACGTCGCTGACGCGCACCATGCGGCCGCCCGACGCGGGGACGAAGATGTTGCCCATCGCCGACGGATCGTTGCGGAACGGCTCGTCGAGCCGCAGCCGGACGCTGTACTGCTCGTCACCGTCCTTGAACTTCGAGACCTCCTGACCGCCGATCAGCGTGCTCATGGTCGAGGACAACGTATCCATCGAGACCCCGAGGTCCGCCGCGCGCTGACGATCGATGTCGATGCGCAGCTCCGGCTGGGTCGCTTCGAAGCTGGTGTCCGCGTCGGTGACGCCGTCGATCTCCTTGACCTTCTCGAGCAGCGCGTTGGCGTACTTCTGGAGCTCGTCGATGTCCGGACCTTGCACGATCATCGACAGCCGGTTGCTGCCGCCGCCCCCGCCGCCGCCTCCACCGCGGCCGCCGCCGCTGGTGGACGCGCCCGACAGGTCGGTGCCCCCCGACACGCTGATCCGGGCGTTCCGGTACTTGCTGAGCGTGCGCCGGGCCACCTGCATCAGTTCCTGCTGCGACGGCTTGCGTTCGTCCAGCGGGATCAGCTGGACCGAGTAGTTGCCACTGCCGTTCTGAATCGAGGTCATCATCGACTCGAGGTTGGTGCCGAGCGCCGTGCGCAGCTCGCCCTCGATGGGCGTCATGTACTCGAGCGTCCGGTCGAAGCTGGTGCCTCTCGGCAGCCGCAAGTTGACGCTGAACTCGTTCTGGTCGTCGTCTGGAACCAGCTCTTTGCCGACATACGGGTAGAGCAGGGCGGCGGAGGCCACGGTGGCGGCGGCCACGCCGAGCATCACCGCGCGGTGCCGGAGCGAGAACTCCAGCATCTGACCGTACTTGCGATCCATCCAGGCGTAGAACCCGATCTGCTTGGTGCTCGCCGCGTGGTCCTGGTGCGCGTCCTGCGGCCGCAGCCACCACGCGCACAGCGCCGGCGTCAGCGTGAACGACACGAACATCGAGAGCATGATCGCCGTCGCGGAGGTGATCCCGAAGCTGTAGAAGTAACGCCCGACCTGGCCGGTCATGAACGCCACCGGCACGAAGATGACGACCAGCGACAACGTGGTCGCCATGACCGCCAGGCCGATCTCGGCGGTAGCCCGGATCGCCGCTTCCTTCGGCGTCGCGCCTTTTTCTTCGATGTACCTGAATATGTTCTCGAGCACGACGATCGCGTCGTCGATGACGATGCCCGTGGCCAGCGAGAGGGCCAGCATCGTCATGTTGTTGAGCGAGAACCCGAGCGCGCGCATCACGGCGAACGTCCCGACGATCGAGATCGGGATCGCGACTGCGGCGATGACGGTCACCCGCCAGTTGCGCATGAAGAGGTACACGACCAGCGCCGCGAGCAAGCCGCCGAGGAGCAGGTGGTGTTGGATTTCCTCGAAGGACTTGCGGATGAAGCGCGACTGATCGCGGGTCGCGCGAATCTTGATGTCCGCCGGCAGCGTCGCCTGAATCCGCTCGACGCGTTCCATGACCCGGTCGACGACGGTGACGGTGTTGGTGCCGGACTGCTTGCGGATCGACATCGAGATGGCGTTTTCGCCGTCGAGGCGGGTCTGGCTCCGGACCTCCTCGTTCGAGTCGGTCACCTTGGCGACGTCGCCGAGCGTGATCACCGAGCCGTTCTGCGAGGCCAGCACGATCTTCTTGAACTCACCGACGTCGCGCAGCCGCCCCATGGTGCGCATCGAGAACTCGGACGGCCCGGCGATGAAGCTGCCGCCCGGAATCTCGGTATTCTGGCGGTCCACCGCGCTGGCGATCTGGGCCACCGTCAGGCCGTAGGCGTTCACCCGGTTGGGATCGAGCAGGACCCGCACCTCGCGGCGGCGGTCGCCGAACAAGGCCACCTCCCCGACGTCCTGCACCGTCTCGAGCACCTGCTTGATCTGGGTGTCGGCGATCTGGGTGATCTCTTTCGGCGAGCGGCCCGAGAAGACCACGAGCGTCAGGATCGGCGCCGCATCGGGGTCGATCTTGCTGACCACCGGCGGCTCGGTGTCGCGCGGGAATCGCACCGTCGCGACCTTGTCGCGCACGTCCTGGGTCGCGGCTTCGATGTCGCGCTCGAGGACGAAGGTGATGGTGCAGTTGCCGTTGCCCTGGTTGGAGCTGCAGCGCAGCTCGTCGATGCCGTTGATGGTGTTGACGGCGGCCTCGATCGGGCGGGTAATGGTGGTTTCGATCTCTTCGGCGCTGGCACCCGGCAGGCTGGCCCTGACGTTGACCGTCGGCGAGTCGGTGCGCGGCATCAGGTCGAGGCCGAGCGCGCCATACGAAGCCCACCCCAGCACGACCAGCGCGACGCTCATCATCACCGCGAAGACCGGCTTGCGGACGCTGACTTCAGCGAGCTTCATTTCGTCTCTCCCTGCTGGCCGCGGCGGCCGTTGCCGCCGCCGCGCCGTCCGCCGCCGGAGCCGCCGCCGTCGCCCGCCGCACCGCTGGTGACGCTGACCCCGGTCGCGAGCTCATTCAGACGGCTCGCCGCCAGCGTTTCGTCTCCCTTCAGGCCATCGACGACCTCCCACAGGTCACCCTGGCGGACGCCAAGCGTGACCGACTTCTGCGCGATCTTGCCATCCTTCACGAGGTAGACCGACGATACGCCAGCGAGGGTCGAGACCGCCGCATCCGGCACCGCAAGCACCCCTTCGTCCTTCTTGGTGAGGATGACGCCCTTGGCGAAGAAGCCCGGCTTCAGCCGCAAATCGTCGTTGTCGACCAGCGCTTCCACCGTGAACGTCCGCATCGTCTGATCGAGCGATGGACTCACGTAGGCGACCTTGCCCTGAAAGACCGTGTCCCCGAAGGACTCGACGCGGAACTCGACGACCTGCCCGGGCTGGACAATGCCGGCATGACGTTCCTGCACGCCGGTCCGAAGCTTCAGCGGGTTGACCTTGACGATGGTGACGACCGGCGTCCGCTCGGCGATGTATTCGCCGACATTCACCGGCCGCTCCGAAACCACGCCGGAGATCGGCGCGCGTACCACGGCGTCGGCCAGCTTCTTGGCCGCAAGATCGTAGGCGGCACGGCGGTCCTGGAGCAGTGCTTTCTGCCCGCGCACGTTGTCCACGGCGGATTGATACGCCGCCTCGGCCACCTTCAACCGCGTGTCGGCCGCTTGCATCTCGGCCGGGGGGAGCAGGCCGCGCTTCGAGAGCGTCTCGGCGCGTTCGAGATTGGCCCGCGCGTCTTCGCGGTTCGCGAGTGCGTTCTTCACCGCGCCGATCTGATCGTCGGGCGGGGGCGTGTCGCCGTCCGATAGAGGGTCGGCCATCCCGAGCTGGGCGCGCGTCTGCCGGAGCGCGCTCTCCGCGCGGGCCAGGGCCAGCGCCAGCTCCTTCGGTTCGAGCGTGACGAGCGGG
The DNA here is from genome assembly GCA_963816725.1 of uncultured Acidobacteriota bacterium. Classification (GTDB taxonomy): domain Bacteria; phylum Acidobacteriota; class Vicinamibacteria; order Vicinamibacterales; family 2-12-FULL-66-21; genus CAVSUB01. The sequence continues at coordinate 539,413 of CAWFMC010000013.1, forward strand.
TCGCCGACGCGGACTTCGCGGCCGATTTCCACGGCGACGGAACGAACGACGCCGGCCACCTCGGCACTGACCTTGGCCTGGTCAGGCGCGAGCAGCGTCCCGGCGAGGTCCACCTGGCGCTGCACCGTGATGCGTTTCGTGCCGGTCGTCTGAATCGGGACCGCGTTGCCTCCTGGCCGGCGATTCTGGCCGGCCGGGCTGCTGCCGCAACTGGCGATGAGCCCGGCGCAGCCGAGCACCATTGCCGAGCGGGTCAGCGTTCTGTATGTGAGCATCGGCCGTCGGCCGGGTTCGTGATTGTGTCGCGTGGACTCCCGCGTCGGGGGAAAGTCCGGAGCCTGCTGAAGAACAAACATGGGTGTGCGACTTCCTACGACGCAGGAGGGCCGGCCGTTTCCCGAGTGCAGCAGAATAGTACACGCTGCGCGATACGGCGGAAGGCCTGCCGTCCGGTCGCGCTCGGCCTTTGCACCCTTGCGCTTGCTTGCCGCGCGTGGCCCGGTGATCTGAGCGCGGTCCGGCTCTTCACTTCGCCTCAGAACGAGGAGGAACCGTGGACACGCTTCGAGCGATTGTCGTGCTGCGCTCAGCGCCCATCGCAATCGTCCACGGCCGTGCTCCGGGGTCGCGGGCGGCAACGGGACGACTGTGCCCACTCAGCCGTTGCTGTGTGCTAATTCGAGCGCGACGAATTCGCGCGCGCGCTCGACTGATCCGTACACCGCAGTCACGCCTGGTGAGAGCGTCGTCCGTTATGATCGGGCCACGACATTTCGGCTGTGTCGAGCCCGGGCAGGATCAGACCGCGCTCGAGTCGAGGGACGATCACCATGACCAAAGTCGGTCGATTCACCATGTGGGTGACGCTGTCCGCCATCGCGATCGTGCTCATCTTCCTGCTCACGCGGTTGCGCTGAGTCGTCGCGCTGGCGAGCGTCGCCTCCGGGCCGCGGTGATGCGTGTTCGGTGGTGAGCCTGCTACGCCAGCGCGTGCGCCCGGATGCCGACGTTCACTTCCACCCTCCGCACGAACGCGTCAACGAAATGCCGCAGAACGGCCCAGTCGGTGTAGACGTAATCGCGCGTCGTGTCTGTGTCACCGCCGGCCTTGCCGGCAATGCGGCGCATCATCAGCCGCGTCAGCCACCCGTAGTGGGTGTATAGCAGCGCTCCGGCTGCGCCGAGGCGCGCGGTCGGGCGCCAGCCAGTGCTGTCCAGGAAGCGGGTGACGATCGCTTCGACCTCAGCCTGGACGGCCGGATCGTGCTGCAGGATTCCGAGACTGACCGACACGAACGCGGTGGGCATCGCGTTCAGCGACGGCGCATGGGTGCGTACCCAATCCACGACGGGCTGTTGGAAGCGCCCGCGATGCACCGACGCCGCGACAAGGACCGCATCGTACCGGCGCGGATCGGGACCGTCGCGTGTGGCCTGAACGACGGCGGCCGTCCCTCCGCCGTCGTTCACGGCATCCCCGATCGCGGAGGCGATTCGGGCGGTGTGTCCATCGGTCGTACCGAAGATGACGAGGATACGGGGCATGGCGGTCCTCCTGTCGCGCGCGATGCTGTACGATTATGCAAGCCGCGCAGCATCGCGGCGGCACGCGGCCGCCGCGTGTCGCCGGTCGCCATCACACGCGGGCAGCGGAAAAAATTCGCGGTGCCGCGTGGAATCTCGCATCGAGTTCGGTCGCGTGTGCTTTAGGACTCGCGCGGCACGCCGCCACGGGCATCAATCACGCGGAAAACGCCTCCGCCCACGGCGGTCCCGCCCACGGTTGTCTGAGGCACAGGCGTTGCACCGGGAGAGGCACACCTGGAGATTGTTATCATGCTGCCCCCTTCGATTCTCTGTGCGGTGGACTACTCGGACGCATCGGCCGGGGCGCTGCGCCACGCGGCGGCGCTGGCAACGCACTTCGGCACACGGCTGATCGTCCTGACGGTCGAAGACCCGTTGTTGACCGAAGCCGTCGACCTGGGGCTCGGCATCGTCTGGACACCGGAAGCGTCGAAGCAGGAGCTGGCCGCCTTCGTGGCCAAGGCTCTCGGCCCTTCGTCGGTCCTCCACACGACGTGCGAGTACGAGGTCGCGGTCGGGAAACCGGCGGCCGAAGTGCTGCGCGTCTCGAGGGAGCGATCGTGCGCGCTCGTGGTGATGAGCACGCACGGCCTGACCGGCGCCCGCAAGCTGTTCTTCGGCTCCACGACCGAGCGGGTGCTGCGCGAGACGACGATCCCGGTTCTGCTGACGCCGCCGGCGAGCCGCGGCACCATCCGCTTCGATGACGCACGGGCGGTGGTGCGCCGGATCCTCGTGCCGACCGATCTCTCGCCGGCCTCGAACGCCCAGCTCGAGACCGCCCGGCGCATCGCCGCGACACTCGATGTCCCGCTGCTGGTGGCGCACGTCGTCGAGCCCTTGAAGACGCGGCTGGCGTCGCGGCTGCATCACCCTGGTCTGCACGCCGATCGTCGCGCGGTCGCGGAGGACCGGCTGAAGGAAATCGTGGCGTCGTTACCAGGTCCGTCGGCGCCCGAGGCCCTGCTGGCCCATGGCGATCCGGCCGAGGAGCTCGCCAAGATCGCGCACGATCGCCAAGTCGGCCTGATTGTGATGCCGCTGCACGCGTCACCAGTGTCCGGGCCGCGCATCGGATCGGTAACCTATCGGGTGCTGTGTCTGACGTCCGATACCCTGGTGCTCGCGATGCCTCAAACAGCGGCGGGATCGGTGCGCGCCCCGGCCGATGCGACTGGCGTGAGTGTGGCGAGATAGGGAAGCGGGCGCGGCTGGTGCAGCCGGCGGGTCCGTGTCAACGGGCGCGTTGCAGGTCCACCGCGCGCTCGCGGGTGTAGGTAATCTCGAGGACGTCGCCCGCCTTCACGCCATCCAGCAGGCGCGGATCGACGACGGCCCGGGTGACGTGCTGATTGTCGGCCGTCTTGTAGACGATCACGTTCCGGGTTCGGTCCACGCGCTCGATCGTTACCGCGGCCTTGACCTGCTGGAGTACTTCGCTCGCTCCCGACGGATCGCGGGACGCCGCGGTCGCAGTGGTATCGACCGGCGGGCTCGGCTTTGCGCCGGGATGCATCCCGACGATGACCGACTCGATGAGACGGACGGTGATTCTGTCGCCGGTCCGGAGCTCGTCGAACAGCTTCACCTCGGGCGCCACGGTGATCATCTGCGTCGTGTTGGAACCGGTCCGCACGGTCAAGGTGCGCGTGGACCGCTCGACCCGCTCCACCGTGCCGGACACGGTCACGGACTCACGCCTGCTGGATCGTGGCTCCTGCCACCGGGCGGGCAGCGCGAAGGGCGACGCGGCGAGAAGCGAGACGATGACGAGGTTCACGATGGGCACGTGAGCTCCCGGTTACAGTGGCGTAGGACGCAGGCGATGAACGCCGTTTCCAAAGCGTAGGCAGGACCACCGCGCTGTATCCGTTGGTGCCGGCTCCCTCCGGTCCAGCGAGCGGGTTTCAGAAGTTCAACTCCAGGTTGGCGTGAAAGACGGTGCCCTTCGCGCCGACCGGCATGGGATACGCGGTGTAGCCGACCGGCGAGTGATTCACCTGAATGAGCTCGGTGTTGACCCGGAAGCCGCGCTGCTTGACGGGATAGAAGTTGACCCCGCCGCGCACCTCCCACGGGTCACCATGCGTGCCGTAGATCCCCGAATTCCCGAAATAGACTTGAACCAGCTTCGGCACCACCATCGCGGATGCCTGTATTTGGTAACCGTGATCGTTGATGTCGGGAACCCCTGACACGTTGATGCCCTCGTAGTCGCTCAGCCAACGCCAGTAGTACTCCGCTTCGAGCGACAGCCCCTTGTATTTCACCCCGCCGTCCAGGCTCGACATCCGGTACTTCACCCTGTTGACCGTGACGCCGGGGCCGAACAGATCCGCCGTGAAGATCTGACTGCCGTCGGTCAGGCGGATCTGGCTGTTCTCGATCCCCTCCGTACCGGGCTGACTCTGTTTGTCCTCGGTGCTCGAGGTGTAGTGAATCGCGAGGCGCGTGGCCAGCTTCTCGTGGAAGTCGTAGTCACCGAAGGTGCCCCACAGACCGAACTCGCCGGTGGTGGGCAGCCACTGCACCATGTACGACTGGGTGTCGAAGGTGTTGTCCATCTGCGCGGCGCTGATGCCGAGCGTGCTCAGGTTGTTGGCGATCATCGCCTGGTATTTGAACTTCGTCGCGAACTCGCCCTTGAGCCAGAATCCCGTCGTATAGGAGCCGCGGAAGAACTCGTCGGCGATGAGACGATCGTCGACACCGAGCCAGTAGGGGAACTGGCCCTCCGTGCTGCGCACGCTCGGGAGCGAGGTGATGCCGCCGCCGAACGTGAAGTACTTGTTGAAGACATAGCTGATGTTGCCGGCGCCGACGACTTGTGCCGGGTCACCCTGCGACGCATTGGACGACCACACGTAGAGGTAGTAACGGAATTTCGGCGTCAGGAACCAGCCTGAAAACGGCAGGAAGAATTTCTGCAGCTGCGCGTCCTGGCGCCGTTGCACGGTGTGGACCTTCCCGAAGGAATCCGTGTACGTTTCGTCCAGACCCAGCTGATTGAGATAACGCGCGTAACTGAAGAGGCGGACGTACACCTCACCGAGCTCGTCGTCGACGATCAGAAAGCCGCCGTTCGGAATGTAGCGCGGCGCTTTCTTGGTGGTCTGCGGCGGTGCCGCGGCGGCACCCGATCCCGCGACGAGAAAGTCGGCGACGCAGCCGTCCGACACCCACGCGCCCTTGTCGTCGTAGCCCCACGTTTTGCCCAGCAGGCACGCCGCCGTGCCGGAGGAGCGGGCGAGGACGATGCCCTTGGACGTGTCCGCCGGGCAATGCGTGGTCTCACCGATCTTCGAGGCGCACGAGACCGTCACCGTCACCTGAGGGGCGGATGCGGGCTGCTGGGGCGAGGCATCGGATGGCTGCGCCGCCGTGTCCTGCGCGAAGACCGCACCCGCGGTCAGCACAACAGCCGCGAGAACGAAGAGCGCGCGACCCGACCGTCTTCCGTACGTACAGCGCAGCAATGAAAGGCATGTGGTCAACATCTGCATCCGGGCGAGCACACGGGATGCCACCGGCGATGACACGGTAATTCGTTGAAAAGCACGCGATTGCCGGGACGCGCCCCCGGCTTCTGGAGCATCCTCCGTGATGCTGGAGCCCTCCGGACCGTCGGGGTGGCCGATGGGACAGGTTGGTCGGGGGCCGTTTCCTCGCGTCGCTCGAGCGAGGATGTCGTCCGCGCCAATGCACCGGTCCTCATCGTCAGCCCGACCGCGACGTCGGGACCAGATCGGGGGCGGGCTGGAGCGGGAGCTCGATGTGAAAGGTGGTGCCGCCGCCAGGTGGAGCACTGACAGTGATCTGCCCCTTGTGGGCTTCGATCAACCGTTTTGCAGTGGGCAACCCGAGCCCCGAGCCGCGGGCTTTCGTCGTGAAGAATGGCGTGAAGACGCGATCGAGGACGTCAGGAGGCATTCCCGGGCCATGGTCCCTCACGGTGACGTGGCACGTGCTTCCATCGCGACCCAATGCGACTTCGACTCGTCCCTTGCCGTGCATCGCATGCCCGGCGTTCACCAGCAGATTCTGGAAGGCCAGGCTGAGGAGCTGGGCGTCGGCTGATACCGCCGGGCAGCTGCCGGTGATCTCGACTTCCACATCGCGCATGCCGGGGTCGCGCCGGAGCAGGCCCGCCGTGCCGGCGACGAGGTCGGCGAGATCGGTCGGCGCCGAGTGCACGACCGGAGGCCGCGCAAAAAGGAGCAGTTCCTTCATCAGCCGATCCAGCGCGTCGATCCGCGCCACGACCTCGGTGATGACGCGCCGGTCCGAGTTCTCCTCGGGCAGCCGGCTGCCGATAACCTGCACCGCGCCGCGAATCGCCGCCAGCGGGTTCTTGACTTCGTGGGCGATCACCGCGGCCATCTCGCCCAACCGGGCGAGCGACTCCTGCTCACGCAACGCGCCCTCGATGCGCACCCGTTCACGGAGGTCGTGAAGGATGCCGGTGAACTTGCGCTGGCCGCCGACCTGCGCCTCGCCGACGGACAGGTGCAGCGGGAAGACCGTCCCGTCCTGGTGCCGGCCCATCACCTCGCGGCCGACGCCGATCACCTTGGCACGGCCGGTCGCCAGATACCGTGACAGGTATCCGTCGTGCTCTTCCCGGTACGGAGACGGCATCAGCACCGTGACGTTCCGCCCCAGCACGTCGGCCTCCTGATAGCCGAAGAGGAGCTCCGCCGCGGGATTGAAACTCTCGATTGCGCCGTGGACGTCGATGACCACGATCGCGTCGACCGCTGATTCGACCACTGCTTCCCAGCGGGCCTCGCTCGCACCGAGCTGTGCCGCCAGATCCGCTCGTTTGGTCAGGTCGTGCACGACCGCGGTGAACCGGCGCACCCCGCCGACCTGCATCTCGCCGACGGTCAGGTGCAGCGGGACGGTGGTGCCGTCGCGACGCCGGCCGGCGACCTCGCGCCCGCGGCCGGCGATGCCGGGCTCCCCGGTAGTCAGGTAGCGCGCGAGATACTGGTCGTGGTCCTCGTCGCCCGGTGACGGGATCAGCATGCGGAGCGGCCGCCCGATCACCTCGTCGGCCCGATAGCCCAACATCGCCTCGGCCCCGGGGCTGAAGGAGTGGATCGTCCCGTCCACCTCGATCACGACGATCCCGTCCACGGTGGTGTGGACGATGGTCTCGAGCTGCTGGGCCCGCGCCGTGGCCAGCGCGGCAGCGTGGCGTTGGTCAGCTTCCGCCCGGCGCATCCGAGCGGTCAGCCAGGCAATGCAGGCGCCCGTCGCGCCGAATGCCGTGAGCGCGTCAAGGCCCGGCGCTGAACTCGCCGCCAGCCCCGCCGGCCCAGCCAGCCAGTACATCGCGGCGACGGCTGACAGGCCGGTCGCGAGCAGCCCCGGCCCGAGCCCTCCGAGCCAAGCCGCGAGCAGGATCGCCGGATAGAACGGCAGGTAGGGGACGTTCGTGCCGAACCACCGGCTCGCCGCGAGCCGCACCGCGAGGACGATCGCGGTGATCCCGATTGCCGCGAGATAGCCGTGCCTGCGCGACCGCTGCGGGTCAGGGATCCCGGTGTCGCGAGCGAGCGGCGTCATGCGCGCCGCCGGCCGCTGTTCGGCCCACGTGTCATGGTGTGCGCTGGATCTTAGCCGAACGTTGACCTGCCCCACCCCTGCGGGACCAGCGAAAAACTCCCCCTCGGGCGGTGAAAAAGATCCCGGCTGCCGCAGTTGGCTCGCGCTCCTACCCGCTTTTCCGGGCTTGCGACGCTGGCACCGTCGTTGCGCGTTCCCAGGTGCCCGTCGGTTGGGCGACGAGCGGGGAAGTGAGGACGTCATGGACACGATGCAGGCAGTGGTCTTCCACGGCATCAACGACCTTCGACTGGAGCAGGTGCCCAGGCCGCGACCGCGCCCGGGGGAGGCGGTGATCCGCGTTACCGCGACGACGATCTGCGGCACCGACGTGCACATCGTGCGCGGCGAGTACCCGGTTCGATCCGGACTGATCCTCGGCCACGAGCCGGTTGGCGTGATCGAGGAGCTCGGTGAAGGGCTCGACCGCGACTACCACGTCGGTCAGCGGGTGATTGCCGGGGCCATCACGCCATGCGGCCAGTGTTTCTATTGCCTGAACGCGGTCCATTCGCAGTGTCAGGGGGCGCTCGGCGGATGGCGCTTCGGCAACACCATCAACGGGGCGTGGGCCGAGTACCTCCTGGTGCCCGACGCACGGGCCAATCTCGCGGTGATTCCGGACGCGCTGACCGACCAGCAGGTGCTGATGCTGCCCGACATCGCTTCGACCGGGATCTCGGGCGCGGAGAGCGGACAGGTGCGGCTGGGCGACAGCGTCGCCGTCTTCGCGCAAGGCCCGATCGGCCTGTGTGCGACGCTCGGTGCGAGACTCCGCGGCGCGAGCCTCATCGTGGCGGTCGACCCGATTGCCGGCCGGCGCGACATGGCCCGGCGATTTGGCGCGAACGTCACGCTCGACCCGACGGCACAGGATGTCGTCGCCGAGCTCCACCGCCTCACCGACGGGCGGGGAGTGGACGTCGCGATCGAGGCGCTGGGCCGTCAGGAGACCTTCGAGTCCGCGCTGCGGGGACTCCGTCCGGGCGGAACGCTCTCCAGCCTGGGCGTCTACTCCGGGAAGCTGACCGCGCCGTACGAGGCGCTGTTCGCCGGCCTCGGCGATCAGCGGATCGTCACGACCCTCTGCCCGGGGGGCAAGGAGCGGATGCGGCGTCTGTTGGCAATGGTGGCGAGTGAGCGGATCGACCTCACGCCGCTCATCACCCACGAGTTCACGCTCGAGCAGCTGCCCGCGGCGTTCGACCTGTTCAGCCGCCAGGCTGACGGTGTCCTGAAGGTGGCGGTCTATCCGGGAGCCGAGCCGCCGACGGGCCGCGCCCGCCTGGAACCCGACGCCGTCGCCGTGTAGCCGCCTCGGCGGACGAGCGATCGGATCGTTCGACCGGAGTGCCGCGTCAGATACGCGGCACTTCGGTCATCCGGGAAGCCGGTAGGGGTGATGACAGCGCCCCCGGCGTCCCTCACTGCCCGGTTCGATCCCGGACGAGCGCGGCGGCACGGGGAAACAGGATGTGGTTCTCCAGATGCACGTGCAGGTGCATCTCGCGCTCGAGCTCCTCGAGGCCGTGGTAGAGCCCGCGGAATGTCGGGCAGGCATCGGCGGGCGGAACGTAGCCGCCGGTGAGCGCCGCGATCCGCTCGAGAGCCGCGCCGGCCTCGGCGTGCTCGGCTTCCATCACGCCGATCGGCTGACCGATCCAGTGCCACGCCGTCCGCGCCGATTCCGGCTCGGTCTCCAGGGCGACAATCGCCGGAAACAGCACCGCATCTTCCTTGGCCATGTGATCGAGCAGCTCCGTGTGCAATGCCGTGAACGTCTCCTGCAGCGGGAGCAACGTCTCGGGCAGCCGGCTGCCATGACGGCTCACGACCTTGGCCAGCATCGCCGCCAGCCGGGGCAGCTCGACGACGAGCGGCCGATGGAAGCGGCGCCGGATGTGGGCCACGAGATCGGTGAGGGACGCTTCCGCCCAGTCGGTGCTGGCCTCCGCCCCAAGCAGCGCGGCATCGAGCTCCGCGATGATCTCAGGTGCCTCGAGGTCCTTGCGGCGGCAGGCCTCCTCGAGCGGCACCTTGCCGCCGCAACAGAAATCAATCCGATGGCGCTGGAAGACCTTGATGGTGGCGGGATTCTCCGTGGCGATGTCGGCGACGAGCGTTGATCCGGTGATGGTCATGGACGTGATCCTTTCGACGGTGGACAAGCGGGTCATTCGACTCTAGCCGGCGGCCGTCGGTGCGTCCTTGATCCTCCGCAACGTTCGTCATCGAGGATGGTTGGACCGCGGCCGGCGAGGTTCAGGCATCGAGCCGGCGGCGCGCGCCGGCCAGCCCGGCGGCGAACGCCGTGCCAGTCCATGCGGCGAGGAGCATCGCCAGCCACACCCAGGCGTGGGCCAGCCACCATCCGACGATCCCGCCGGCGTCGAGCCCGGCAAATGCCGCGTGCTCGACGCTGAAGAGGACGGTGACGCGGAGAGTGTCGAGCGGGTTCGCCATGAGGAGCGCCACCCACACGCCCGGCCGCCCGTGGATCCATGGCGCACCCGAGACCGCGAGCAGCAGGAGGTCGGTCCCGAACAGCAGGGCGAACCACACACCGAGCGCGGCGAGCAGCCCGCGCACGCCGTCGCGGACCCAGAAGCCGAGACCAAGGCCGACGGCCGCGAGCGCCAGGGTCACCCCGCCCGCCGCCGCGGCGAGGCTGACGAGCGTCGCCAGGGTTCCGCCGAGGAGCGCTGTCGGGAGGACCAGCAGCAGCGCCGCCGCCGTGAGGAGGAGCGCGATCGCCGCACTCTTTCCGAGCAGCCACGCCCAGCGCGGCGCCGGCTGGGCGAAGAGCAGCGGGAACTCGTCGGCCTCGGCATGTGCCGAGCTGAGGCCGAGCAGTAGCGCAGACAGCGACAGGCAGTAGAGCACCGCGTGCAACGTCCACAGCGGCGCGGTCTGGCTTGCTTCGTCCGGGGTGAAAAGTGGCAGGCAGCCGGCGGCCGCGGCGAGCGCCAGATGGACCTGCAGGAAACGGCTGACGCGGTTGGCCGCGAGCTCACGGTGGAAGGCCGCGAACAGGGCGGCGCGTGCGGGGGCGTTCATGCGGATCTCCGTCAGCTGGCCTGCGCCAGCGCTGCCGCCGGACACGAGAATGGAAACGCGTCACGCAAGCTGTCGGCGGACACCTCGCGTTCGACCTGGCCGCCAGCGAGGACCAGACAGCGATCCGCCTGCCCCTCCCATTCGCCGAGCAGGTGCGTGGCGACCAGCACGGTGCTGCCCGCGGCCGCGACCTCGCGCAGGTGAGCGTGCAACACCCGCCGCCAGTCCGGGTCGAGGCTCAGGCCGGGCTCGTCCAGGATCAGGATGGGAGCGCCGGGCAGCGTGAGCACCGCGAGCCCGAGGAGCTGCCGGGTGCCGCCCGAGAGCCGGCCGGTAATTTCGTGGCGATACCCGGTCAGGCCCCACTGACGGCGGACGAGGTCGACACGGCTGGCCGGCAGGCCGCGCAGGCGCGCGTAGAACGTCAGGATTTGATCGACCGTGAGCCGCTGGTGAAAGTGCGGCGACTGCGGCAGGAAGGACAGGCCCGCGAGCGCGCGCGCCGGATCGGTCCGCAGGTCATGGCCGTCCATCAGCACGCGGCCCGCATCGGGCGCCGAGAGTCCCGCCAGCACGCGCAGCGTCGTCGACTTGCCGCAGCCGTTGGCCCCCACCAGCAGGACGACCTCGCCGGGCCGCGCCGACAGCGTCAGGTCGCTCAATACCTGCCGCCGCCCGTAGGCCTTCGACAGTCCAATGACGTCGATCATCGCGCTCCTCCTGTGACCAGCGGCGCCGGATCGACGACACCGGGGATGCCGGGAATCGCGATCCGCGCGTAGACGAACCGCAACAGGCGCTCGCCCGGGCTGCCGGCCAGCAGCCCGATCGCCGGAAACGGCCGCCGCAGGTCGCCGAACAGATCCAGCTCGCGGTGCGGCAGATCCGCGATTCCGTCACCGTCCAGATCCAGCCGGCTCGCATCGTCCCAGTCGTTCCCGCGGCCGTCGAGCGCCCAGCGATTCGAGCCATTGACGCCGCTGGTCTCGACCGGATGCACGTTGCCGGCGAAGCGGTTCCCGGCGAACACGTTCTCGTCGGAGCTGTCGCTGACGCGGATCCCGATGTGGTTGCCGGCGACGCGGTTACGCAGCACGCGATTGCCGTGGCCGCCCTCCATGAACAGCCCGAGCGTGTTGCCCGCAATCTCGTTGTCGGCGATGGTCGTGTCGTCGACCGACTGCAGCAGGAGACCGTAGGCCCGATGGCTGCGATTCGCCACGAACCGGTTCGCGGCCAGCGTCAAGCCCTTCGAGAACATCAGCGCCGCCCCGGCGGCGTTGTCGGTGAAGAGGTTCCGCTCGAACCGGTTGCGGTCGGAGTACATGTAGTGAAGGCCGTAGCGCACGTGCTGGATGTCGTTGTCCCGCACCTCGGAGCCGTCGACGAAGGACAGGTAGATCCCGTCCCGCGTATCGCGGATCGTGTTGCCGGCAATGACATGGCCGCTCGAGTTCCAGATGTGCACGCCGTTGCCGCGCCGATTCTGGTTGAGCGGCACGGCGCACAGCTCGCCCGCGCCGGGCTCGAGGCCGTTCCGAAGCGGATCGACCGGCTCGAGCACCTCGGAGCGCCCGACGATCACGTTGCCGATGATCCGGGCGCCATCGGCGTGGCGCACGTAGACCCCGTGCAGCGACTCGGTGATCCGGTTGTGGGCGACGACGACCCTCGCGCCGGTGACGTGGACGGCGGCATGATCCTGTGAAAGATCGAGGCCCGACCCGCGAATCGCGAAGCCGTCGATCGTGACGTCGGGGCCGCGGACGGCGACGACGTGGGTGCGGCCGTCGCCGACCAGCGTGGCCCGGCCGCCGCCGCGCAGCGTGACCGGCCGCTCGATGGTGAACGGGCCGGTGTAGGTACCGGGCGGCACTTCAATCACGTCGCCGGCCGCCGCGCCGGCCAGGCGGGCCTGCAGCCAGCTGCCGCGGTCGGGATCGCTGCCGCCGGCGCCGCTGATCGCGCTCGAGGCCAGCGCCAGCAGCGTTGCCGCCTGCAGGGCGGTGCGAAGCCGGCCGGTCATGACACCTCCGGGCGCGACAGCCAGATCGCCGCGACGACGGTCATCAGGAAGGCGCCCATGCACGCGGTGCCGGCCATCGGCAGGCTGCTCTGCACGAAGTTGGCAATCTGCTGCTGGCCGATCAGGATCGGCGTGAACGGCGCGATGCGCATCGGCGCGTGCGGATCGAGGTGGTGCCCGTAGCTCCACAGCCGGTACGCGAAGGTGGCGAGCGAGAACAGCCCGAAATACAGGAACAGCACCCCGAGATCGACCAGGTGCCGGATCCGCCCCACCGCTGCCGCCCGCAGGGCCAGCAGCGCGAAGATCCCGATCGCGAACGGCATCCACGTCATCTCGGCGAAGTCGGACTGCACGATCGGCTTCATCCCGATGTAGTGGTTCAGCGTGTTGATCTCGTTCAGGTCCTGGCCGCCGTGGCCGGCGGCGATCGCATGGCTGTACATCACCAGCGTCAGCCCTTCCTCGTACTGGGGCGCGACGAGCTGGATCCGCCACAGCGGCAGCAGACCGCCGCCGATCAGGGCCGCCATCCCCAGCAGCACCACGCCCCGCGAGGCAGCCGACAGCGGGCGTTCGAGGAAGGCATCGATGGCGCGAAGGATGGCGTGCATGATCGACCTCCGGGCGGTTACGGCTTGACGGCCAGGTAGCCCTGCATCTCCTGGTGCAGCGCCGAGCAGAAGTTGGTGCAGTAGAACGGGTAGACCCCGGTCTTGTTCGCCTTGAACCGCACCGTCTTCGTTTCCCCCGGGTCGACGACGACGTTCATGTCGTGCTCGACGATCCCGAGCCCGTGGATCATGTCGGTGGTCTGCTCGACGTTGGTCAGGTGGATGGTGATCTCGTCACCCGCGTGGGCCTCGATGACGTCCGGCACGAACTTGCTGCGGATCGCCATCATCTTGACCACCACCTTGTTGCCGGTGCGCGTGATCCCGGTCTGATCGGCCGACCAGACCGCGTCGGCATCGTGGTTCTCGCCTTTCGGATAGACCTCGATCGGCGAGATGCGATCCGCCTTGAGGATCTGCGCGAAGTGGGGCTCCGGCTCGGTGAAGGCCTCGGCGAGCAGGCCCATCTTGCTGCCGGTGATGTCGATGAGCTCGCTCGATTCCGGCTGCGATGGCCCGACCGAGACGTGGCGCCCTTTCGAGAGCTTGTTCATGGCCACCAGGTATTGGCCGTACGGTTCCCTGGTGTCACTACCGCCGATCACCAGGTGGCCGATGTTGTAGTGCACCGGGATCTTGTCGAGGACGACCTTGTTCAGGTCCTTGCGGTCCTCGGGCGACCAGGGTGGCAGCCGCCACTTGGCGACGGCGGACTCGACGAACAGCGACGTATAGGCGTTGCCCTTGCCGTCGTACTGCGTGTGCAGCGGACCGAGGCCCACCGGGACGTCACCCTCGAGAAGCGCCTCGTAGTTGAGGACCGGGACACCGCGCACGTTGCCGGTGAACTCGTGGCGGTCGATGGCCTGACGGATCTTCTCGAAGTCGAAGACGCTGGCCACCGGCTGCAGCTTGCCGGACGCCACGATCCACCGCCCCGACGGATCCGTGTCGATCCCGTGCGGCGACTTCGGCACCGGGAGGAAATACATCACCCCCGGCACCTTGGCCGGATCGATCATCGGCACGCCGCCGGTCAGCGTGCCCTTGCCGTCCTTGATCGCCTGCTCCGCGGCGCGCCAGTTGACGATCGCCGCGTAGTCGCGATCCAGACGGGTCGCGTTCGCTTCCAGGCCGGTGCCGGCCATCTCGGAGTTGTACGAGGTCCAGAAGGCCCAGCCCGAACTCGGTCCCTTGCCGGTCGATCCGAGGTCCCAGTTGAACGGCGGGGTCAGGATCTGCCACCCCACCGACAGCGTGCCGCTCTTGGGATCGACCGCGAGCCCGCTCACCATGCCGCTGAATTCAGCCTCGTAGCGCTGCGGATCGGCATAGCGCCCCTTCGGCAGCGGGATGGAGAACCTGGTGGCCACCAGCACGTACTCAGTGTTCTCGGTGACGAACGAGGAGCCGTGGGTCCCGCTGGAGTTTGGAATCGGACCGAGGATCTGCCTGGTCTTGAAGTCGCGCAGGTCGATGCGCGCGACGCGGTTGTTGGCATTGTCGTTGACGAACAGCCAGCGGCCGTCGTAGCGGCCGTCGGTCTGCGACAGGCCGGGATGGTGCATGTCGCCCCAGGTGAACTCGCCGAGCATCTTCCGGCTCTCCTCGTCATAGCCGTACCCGGTCGCGGGATAGCGGGCGAAGACCGGGATGGTGGCGATGTGGCGCATCGAGGGCAGGCCGGCCACGTACACCTGGCCCGAGTGGCCGCCGGAGTAGAACAGGTAGAACTGGTCCTTCGCGCCGGGCGCCACGTAGGTGCTGGCGGCAGGCGAGGTTGCGGACGCGGCAGCGGCGCGGCTCCCGGGCGGCCGGCACGCCGGTGTCAGCAGGGTGGCGGTCAGCAGCGCGCCGGCGCTGAGCAGTCGAGTGCGTGGGGACATCATCGGCCTCCAGAAATCGCGTGAGTCAATCGACGATCAGCACGCCGCGCATGCCGACCTGGGCGTGCCCCGGATAGGAGCAGAGGAAGGGGAATCGGCCGGCGCTGGCCGGTGCGGTGAACGTGACCGTATCCGACTCGCCAGGGCCAAGGAGCTTGGTTGCCGCGAGGGTCAGCGGCGGGTTGCCGGCCGGAACGTAATCCGTCGTCGGCGACTGCGCCGCGGCGGTAAGGAACGCGTCGACGTCAGCCGTCGCCCCGAGCAGGATCCAGTTGTGACCCATCGAGAATTTCGGGGTCGTGCCCTGGTTGATGAGCGTGACGCTGAGCCGCTCGCCGGCCTTGGCATGAATCTCGACGACCGAGAACTTCATCGTGTCGTTGGCGGTGATCTCGATCGGACGGCCCTTGGCAGCGGCCGCCGTGCTGGGGGTCGCGCGACCGGCGGGCGCGGCCGAAGCCGCTTCGCCGACCGGTGTCGAGGAGCCGCAGCCAGCGGCTGCGAGCGTGAGGAGGAGTGCGAGAGGCGATATCAGGTATCTAGGCATGATGCGGCCAGCGTAGGGCAGGCGCGCCGGACGATCGTTGACGAGGATCAAAGACGGCGGAACGTTCGTCAGGCAGACTGACCTCCATGAGGAAAGCGCTGACGTGGAGCGTGGTTCTCCTGGCGGCGGGTGTGGCTCTCGGCGGCGCCGGCTACGCCGCGCGGCTGAGCGGCAGTAGTGGCCGCCGGCTGACGGCGACCGGCGTAGTGGTCGGCACGCCCGATGCAGGCCGTGTGCAGGTGGCCCACGACGAGATCAGCGGCTACATGCCCCCGATGACGATGACGTTCGCGCTGGGACCGGCCGAGCGCGCGGTGCTGGCGCCCGGCGACCGCATCCGCTTCACGCTCCGGACCGGCCCGGATGAGACGTGGATGGAAGGCGTGCGCGTCACCAGCCGGGGATCACTGCCGGCGCCCGCGCGGCCGCTCGCGCCGGTCGATCGCCTCCGGCGTGGCGATGTGCTGCCCGAGGTGACGCTCGTCGATCAGGACGGCCGGCCGGTGCGCACGGCCGATCTGCGCGGCCGCCCCACAGTCCTGACGTTCATCTACACGCGCTGCCCTGTGCCCGAGTTCTGCCCCCTCGTCAGCCGCCGCTTCGGGCAGCTCCAGGCGGCGCTCGCCGCCGACCATTCACCCGCACACGACGCGCGGCTCCTGAGCGTCACGCTCGAGCCCGAGTTCGACACGGCCCCGATCCTTACGGCGTACGCGCGATCGCTCAACGCCGATCCCGCGCGTTGGGTGTTCGCCGGTGGCGACCCGGCGCAGGTCACGCGCCTGGCGCGGGCCTTCTCGGTCTTCGTCGAGCGGCAGGGCGCCTTGCTGGATCACACGCTGGCGACGGCGCTCGTCGACGCCGACGGGCGCGTCACCGAGATTTGGCGGGGGAGCGGATGGACGGTCAGCGAGGTCGTCGAGGCTCTGCGGGCGGTGCCTCGCAGCAGGCCGTAGCCTGAGAGGACGAAGATGGCAAAGCCACCACTCGCACCGAAGCACCCGGAACGCATCTGCTGGGGCTGCGACAAGTATTGCCCCGCCGACGATCTGGCGTGCGGCAACGGCACCATCCGCACCCTGCACCCGTGCGAGCTGTTCGGCGACGATTGGCTCGAGTGGTCAGGGGAACGAACGTCCGCTCGGACAGACGCGATCCCGATCTCGCCCAGCGACGCCGATGCGGACGCCTGAGAAGCGGCCTATCCTGCGTCGGTCTCGCTCGCCTCGCGCAGCCCTTCCGCGTCGACCACCTCCACCTTGGCGCGTGTCGAGCGCACCAGGCCCTGGTCTTCCCATCCGGTGAGGATGCGGCTGACGGTAAAGAGCGTGGTGCCGGTCAGTTCCGCCAGCTCCTGGCGAGTCAGCGAGTGCGGGACGGTGGATCCTCCCTCTGGCGTTCTTCGGGCGGGCTGCGTCAGACGTAACAGCGTGTGGGCCAGCCGCTGACCAACCTTGAGCGTCGCCAGCTCTCGCAGCCGCATGAGCGCATCGTCCATGTGCGCGGTCATCTCGCGCAGGATGTTCGTCTTCAACTGCGGATAGCGCGCCAGCAGATCGGCGAGGCTCGCCCGCGGCCACGCCAGGCAGTCGACGACGTCGCAAGCGGTCGCGGTGACGGGATAGACCGTCTCGCCCAGCGCCGCCACTCCGGCGACCGGATCCCCCGGCCCAACGAAGCGCACGATGACTTCGGCGCCTTCGGCGGTCACCTGCGTGAGCTTCAAATACCCGCGCTCGATCAGAAAGAACGCCGTGGCGGGGTCGTCCTGCCGGATCAGGACCTCGCGGGGCCGCAGGGTCCGGTGACTGCCGGCGGCGAGGATGGCCACCCGATCCGCGTGCGGCATGCCCTGGAACAGGCGGGAGCTGGCCGGCCCGTCGGGGACCCCCGGGTGAGACATGCAGCGAGTATAGCCGCGGCGTCCTCAGCGCCGGTGAACGCATGTCAGGAGCATCGCGCGCCTGCGCTTTTCCCGTCCTCACGCATTTCCCGGATCACACCTGACGCGCCCCGGGAAAATTTTAGCGGCACTGGGAATTAACCCGCAGGCCGCGGCGCGGGGACACGAGGCGATTCACCTCAAAGCCCACAGAAGGCGCCACATTCGGCCCATATCCGCAGATCCGCAAGAGGGCACCCCCCTTGCTCCTGAGCCACCCGCACCGATGTCCGCTGCCACGCCCGCGACCGCACAACCATCGATTTCGCTCTGCCGGCATTGCGGATTGCCATGCGACATCGTGGTCTTTTCGGGGGCAAGCGGGCCGTTCTGTTGCGTCGGCTGCGAGGCGGTGTTCGACCTGCTGGCGGCGCAGCGCCTGACCGGCTACTACGCCGATCGTCCAGCCCCAGGCGTCACTCAGAAGGATCGCGAACGGCGGCCCGCCGATCGCTTCGCCGGCCTCGATGATCCGGAGGTCGCCGCACGGCTCGTGCAGTTCGAGGACGGCCAGACAGCGGTGGCGACATTCGCCGTCCCGGCAGTGCACTGCGGATCGTGTGTCTGGCTGCTCGAGCAGCTGTGGCGCTTCGATCCAGGGATCACGCGCAGCGAGGTGAGCCTCCAGCACCGCACCGTCCGCGTCGAGTTCCGACGCGCCGCGACCTCCGCGCGCCGGATCGCCGAGCAGCTCGCCGCGCTTGGTTACGAGCCCGTCACGGACGCGGAATCGACCACCGGCACCGTGCCGCGCGCGCGGCGCCGGCTCTACACGCAGCTCGGGGTCGCCGGCTTCGCGTTCGGCAACATGATGCTGTTCAGCATCCCGCGGTACGCCAACGGCCGTCCGCTGGGCGACGGCTTCCAGTCGCTGTTCGATGGACTCAATGTCGCCCTGGCCCTGCCGGTTCTGCTGTTCAGCGCGGCTGACTACTTCCGAATCGGCTGGCGCGCCGTACGGGCCCGGACGATCAGCATCGAGGTGCCGGTCGCGATCGGGCTGGCAGTGCTGGCCGGGCGCAGCCTCGTGGACATCGCCACACGGCGGGGGCCAGGCTTCCTCGACTCGTTCGCCGGCCTGGTCTTCTTTCTGCTGATCGGGCGTCTGTTCCAGCAGAAGGCGTTCGAACGGCTGGCTTTCGATCGCACGTTCCGCTCGTTCCTGCCGCTGACCGTCCATATCGAGGAGGGCGGGGCGATTCGGACCGCCGCGGTCGGCGCGCTGCGTCCGGGCGACTGCCTCGTCCTGCGGCGCCACGAGATCGTCCCCGCCGATGCCCTGCTCCTCGACGTCGACGCCGCGGTCGACTATCGCTTCCTGACCGGCGAAGAGACGCCCCTGGTCGTGCGGGCCGGTGAACGGGTGCGGGCGGGGGGACGCGCGGCGAGCGCGATGCGCCTGACTGTCCTGCGCACGCCGTCCGAGAGCGAGCTCGCGTCGCTCTGGGCCAATCCTGCCTTCGCGAGGCGCAAGGATCGCTGGATCGTCGAGGCGGGCGCGCGCTTCGGCGCCTGGTTCACGCTGCTCGCCTGCGGAGTGGCGCTGGCCGGCGCGATCGCCTGGTGGCCGGACGCCGCCGCGAGCGCGACGGTGGCCACGGCGGTGCTCATCGTCGCGTGCCCGTGTGCCCTGACCCTCTCCGCACCGATCACGCTCGGCACTGCCATGGGACTGCTCGGGCGCCGCGGCCTGTATCTCAAGGATGCCGCGGTGGTGCTCGATCTCAGTCGCGTCGACACGGTCATCTTCGACAAGACGGGCACGCTGACGACGACCGCTTCACTTGCGGTGGTCGCGGTGGGCGGTCTCACTCGTCATCAGTGGGCCCTCGCGCGGCGGATGGCGGCCGAGTCGTCGCATCCCGTCAGCATCGCCATCGCCCGGGCGGACGGGCCGGACGGTCTGGCCGGCCCCGCGATCGGGGGACGCGGCGAGCCGATGTCGCCGTCGCGGAGGCCGCAGCAGGTACGTGAGGTCCCGGGCGAGGGGCTCACCGGGCTCGTCGACGGTGAACAGGTAGCAATCGGCTCGGCGGCGTTCGTGGCGCGCCTCACGCGCCAGCCGGTCGGGCCGCCCGACCGCACGTTCGTGGCGATTGGCGGTCACGTCGGCTGGGTGCGCCTGACGGCGACGCCGCGCCCGGGCGTCGATGCGGCGGCGCGGACGCTGCAGCGCGAGCACGCGCTGATGCTGGCCTCGGGCGACAGCGGGAGCGAGCGTGCGCAGTGGTCGCCGCTCTTCGGTCCGGCGATGCACTTTCGTCAGACGCCCGAAGACAAGCTGGCACTGGTCGAGCGCGAGCGGCGGGCCGGACGACGGGTGCTGATGGTGGGTGACGGGCTGAACGATGCCGGGGCGCTTCGCGCCGCCGATGTCGGCCTCTCTGTCTGCGACGACTCGGCGTGCATCGTCCCGGCCTGCGACGGCGTGATCGGCGGCAGCCGTCTCGCGGATTTGCCGGCGGTGCTGCACTTCGCGCGACGCGCCCGCCAGATCGTGATCGCCTGCTTTGCTGTCTCGATCGCCTACAACGTGGTCGGGCTGACGCTGGCGCTCACCGGGTCGTTGACCCCGCTCGCCTCGGCGATCCTCATGCCCGTCAGCTCGCTCACCATCGTCGGCATGAGCTCCGGCGGGGTGCGCTGGGCGGCGCGGCGGGCGCTGCCGCGATGAGCGTCGTCGTGCTGCTCATCGCCGCCGGCGGACTGGTCGCCGGCGGGTTCCTCGGTGCGTTCCTGTGGGCCGCGCTCTCCGGTCAGTTCGATGACGTGGAGACGCCGGCCGTCCGTGTGCTGCGGGACGACACCGCGGCGTCGTCTCCGATGCTTTCCAAGGATGCCAGAACTCATGACCACGATTGACGCCGACCTCGACGCCAGCCACCTGTGGGACGCCGGACCCCGGGTGGAATCCTTCTCGTACGACAACGACACCGTCCGCAAGTTCGCGGTCGCCACCGCGGCCTGGGGGCTGGTCGCATTCCTGGTCGGACTGATCGTCGCCCTGAAGCTGATCTTTCCGGAATTCCTCGGTGGCATGCCGCCGCTGTCGTACGGACGCCTGCGGCCGCTGCACACCAACGCGGCGATCTTCGCGTTCGCCGGCAACGCGATCTTCGTCGCGGTCTACTACTCGCTGCAGCGCCTGTGCAAGGCACGGATGTACAGCGACAAGCTGAGCGCCATTCACTTCTGGGGGTGGCAGCTGGTGATCGTGACCGCCGCGCTGACCCTGCCGCTCGGCTTCACGAGCAGCAAGGAGTACGCGGAGCTGGAATGGCCCATCGACCTGCTCATCACCGGCGTGTGGGTGACCTTCGGCTGGAACATGATCGGCACGATCCTGCGCCGCCGCGAGCGGCACTTGTATGTCTCGATCTGGTTCTACCTGGCGACCTTCCTGACCGTCGCGCTGCTCCACGTCGTCAATTCGCTGGAGCTGCCGGTCAGCTTCCTCAAGAGCTATTCGATGTATGCCGGCGTGCAGGACGCATTGGTGCAGTGGTGGTACGGCCACAACGCGGTGGCCTTCTTCCTGACCACACCGTTCCTCGGCCTGATGTACTACTTCGTGCCGAAGGCGGCCAACCGGCCGGTGTTCTCCTACCGGCTGTCGATCGTCCACTTCTGGTCGCTGATCTTCCTCTACATCTGGGCCGGCCCGCACCATCTGCTCTACACCGCGCTGCCCGACTGGGCGCAATCGCTCGGCACGGTCTTCTCGATCATGCTGATCGCGCCGTCGTGGGGCGGCATGGTCAACGGCCTGCTGACGCTGCGCGGCGCCTGGGATCGCGTCCGAGAGGATCCGGTGCTGAAGTTCATGGTGGTCGGCATTACCGCCTACGGGATGGCGACGTTCGAGGGTCCGATGCTGTCGCTGAAGAGCGTCAACGCGCTGACCCACTACACCGACTACATCATCGGGCACGTGCACGTCGGGGCGCTGGCGTGGAACGGCGGCCTGTCGTTCGCCACGCTGTACTACGTCATACCGCGGATGTACCGCACGAAGCTGTATTCGCTGCGGCTCGCCAACCTGCACTTCTGGCTGGCGACGCTCGGGATCCTCTTCTACGCGATTCCAATGTATGTCGCCGGGATCACTCAGAGCCTGATGTGGCAGGAGTTCACGGCCGACGGCGCGCTGCGCTACCCGAACTTCCTCGAGACGGTGGTCCGGCTGAAGCCGATGTACATGATGCGAGCCGGTGGCGGATCGCTGTTCATGCTCGGCGCGGTGGTTGCGGTTTACAACCTCTATCGCACGGCCCGGCAGGGAAGCTTTCTGGCTGACGAGCAGGCCTTCGCGCCGGCCGCTGCGAAGCCGACGGCTGACCACCGCGATGGCTGGCATCGGCGGCTCGAGTCCCGGCCCGTGCAGTTCGCGGTGCTGACCATCGTCTCGGTGGCGATCGGCGGCGTGGTCGAATTCGTCCCGACGGCGCTGATCCGGTCGAACATCCCGACGATCGCCGCGGTCAAGCCGTACACGCCGCTCGAGATCGAGGGGCGCGACCTCTACATCCGCGAGGGCTGCGTCGGCTGCCACTCGCAGATGATCCGGCCGTTCCGGGCCGAGACGGCGCGCTACGGCGACTACTCCAAGGCCGGCGAGTTCGTCTACGACCACCCGTTCCTCTGGGGCTCGAAGCGGACCGGGCCGGACCTCCAGCGTGAGGGTGGCAAGTATCCCGACGCCTGGCACTTCGTGCATATGCGCCAGCCGTCGGCGACCTCGCCGCGCTCGATCATGCCGGCGTACGGCTGGCTCTACGACGCGGCGCTGGATACCTCGCACATCGAGGGCAAGATCATCACCCTGCGCCGCCTGGGCGTGCCGTATCCGGATGGATACGAACGCCGCGCCGAGGCCGAACTGAAGGCGCAGGCCGACGTGATCGCCACCGGCTTGACGCGGGGCGGCCAGGCGGTGACGGCGGACAAGGAAATCATCGCGCTCATCGCATATCTACAGCGGCTCGGCCGCGACGTCAGCACGCCGCCGGCGGCGGCTCCCGCGGTGGCGGCCGTGGTTTCGGGAGGGCGGTAAATGTATCGCGAGATTCTGCTGGGCATCTCCGGAGTGGCGCTCTATCCGATCGTGTCGCTCCTCCTCTTCGTGACCACGTTCGGGCTGGTCCTGGTGCAGGTCATGCGCATGGATCGACGGCGGCTGCAGCATCTGGCGGCGCTGCCGTTCGAGCGCGATCCGGCGGACGACGACGGGAGTGGAGCGTAGATCATGGCGCACGGACCCGATCATCAGCCTGGCCGCGACGAACTGCTCGACCACGACGCCGACGGCATCCGCGAGTTCGATAACGCGTTGCCCCGGTGGTGGCTCTACGGCTTCTACCTGACGATCGCCTTCTCGATCGTTTATCTCGTGAACTACCACGTCCTGCCGAAGCCGCTCTTCGGCCACCCCGGCATGGTTGCCGAGTATCAGGCCGAGCTCGAGGCGGCGTCGCGGACCGCCGCGCTGCGGCCGGCCGCCGCGCACGCCGGTCTGCCGCGCCTGACCGACGCGGCCGACCTCGCCAAGGGCAAGGCCATCTTCGACGGGCCGGACAGCGTCTGCTTCTCGTGCCATCGCGCCGATCTTGGCGGCCTGGTCGGTCCGAACCTGACCGACGATCTGTGGCTCCACGGCTGCGCGATGGGCGATGTGATGACCAGTATTAAGACTGGTTATCCGCTCAAGGGCATGCTGCCGTACGGCATCGGCAAGCCGATGACCGACGAGCAGGTCCAGCAGGTCGCCAGCTACGTGCTCTCGAAGCGCGGCTCCGCGCCGCCGAACCCCAAGCCGATCGACCCTGAGCGGGACAAGGCCTGCCAGTAAGTGAGCACACCGATCCCCCTGGACGCCGGGCTCGACGACTCGTTCCGGAACGAGCTGGCAAGCGTCGCCACTGACGGGCGCCGGCGGTGGATTTACGCGCGCCAGCCGGCCGGCCGCTATTACACGGCGCGGACGGGGGTGGCGGCCCTGCTGGTGGCGTTCCTGCTCGCGGCGCCGTTCGTCACCGTCGGCGGCCAGCCGCTGATGATGCTCAACGTCATCGAGCGCCGGTTCGTGCTGCTCGGGATCGTCTTCCCACCGCAGGATCTGTACCTGGTGGTGCTGATCGCGCTGTCGGCGCTGGTCACGCTGGTGCTGGTGACGGTCGTGGCCGGACGGATCTGGTGCGGCTGGCTCTGCCCGCAAACCGTGTTTCTCGAGATGGTGTTCCGCCGCCTCGAGTACCTGATCGACGGCTCGGCGGAACAGCAGCTGCGCCGCAATCGCGGTCCATGGACTGCGGACCGCGTGCGCCGCACGATCCTCAAGCAGGGCGTGTTCCTGGCCCTGTCGCTGGTCATCGCCAACGTGTTCCTGGCGTGGGTCATCGGCGCGGCCGCGGTGCGGGCGCTGATCGTCGACACGCCGCTCCGCCATCCCGCCGGGTTCACCGCGATGGTGATCTTCACGACCGTGTTCTACCTGGTGTTCGCGCGCTTTCGCGAGCAGGCCTGCGTGCTGGCGTGCCCCTACGGCCGGATGATGTCGTCGCTGCTCGACCGGCGCACCGTCACGGTCACCTACGACTACCGGCGCGGCGAGCCGCGCGGGCGCCGGACGGCGGCGGCGGTGCAGGGCGCGACCGGGGACTGCATCGACTGCCATCGGTGCGTCACGGTCTGTCCGACCGGCATCGACATCCGCAACGGGATTCAGCTCGAGTGCGTCGCCTGCACCGCCTGCATCGATGCGTGCGACGACGTCATGGCGCGGGTGGGGAAGCCGGCCGGCCTGATTCGGCATACGTCCGCGGAGCGCGTCGAGTCGGGAGCGGAGCGACGACTGACGGCCCGTGCCGTCGGCTACGCGGTCGTCTGGCTCGCGCTGGTCCTCACCGCGACGCGGCTCCTGGCGACCCGCGCCGATCTCGATGTCCTCGTGCTCCGCCAGCCCGGGACGATGTACGTGTCGCTGCCTGGCGGTGATGTCGCCAACTTCTACACCGTGCAGGCGCTCAACCGCACGTCTCGCCCGGCGACCTTCACCGTCGACGTGCTCGAGCCCCATGGCGCCGTCGCCACGCCGCTCGGCCCGCTCGGGTCGGTCGGGCCGCATGCGCTCCAGGACGGCCGGTTCCTGATTCGCGTGCCGCGCACGGCGCTCGGTGGAGCGAGCACCCCGGTCCGCGTGCGCATCAGTGCGCCGGGACACGACCCGCTGGTGGTCGAATCCTCGTTCCTCGGGCCGGCCGCCGGCGGCCATTGATTCGGACGATCGCAGGGAGTGGTCATGACCGTGAAGTGGAACTGGGGCACGGGGATCGCGCTGGTCTACTCGGCCTTCGCGCTGTCGACGATGGGGTTCGTGGCGTTTGCGATGAGCCGGCCGGTGTCGCTGGTCAGCGACGACTATTACGAGCAATCGCTGCAGGAGGACGCCAGGCGCGAGGCCGTGGCCAACGCGGCCGCGCTCGGGCCGCGCGTCGCGCTGACGCGGACGGATGATCAGGATCTGGTCGTGCACGTGCCGGCGGAACAGGCCGGAGCTGCCGGATCGCTGACCCTCTACCGCGCCTCGGACCCGGCGCGCGATCGCGTGATCGCGCTCGCGCTGCGCGGGGACGGCACGCAAGTGGTGCCGCTGCACGGGCTCCAGCCGGGGCAATGGCTGGCGCAGTTGCGCTGGACCGTCGACGGGCACGCCTATTACACGGAACAGCCGCTGATCGTGCGATGACGCTGCTCGTTGCCGGTCTGCTGCTCGGCGCCGCGGGCAGCCTCCACTGCCTGCTGATGTGCGGGCCGCTGGTCGCCCTCGCCGGCACGGGAGGCGGGACAGCCGGCGCTCGGACGATCGCGTTCGGCGTGTATCACGCCGGCCGCGGGATCGTGTATCTCGTGCTGGCGGCGATCGCCGCCCTCGTGGGGCGGGCGTTCGCGTTGGCCGGTGTGGGCGGCGCCCTGTCCGTCACGTGCGGGTTGCTGATGCTCGCGGCGGCCATCCCGGCGCCGCGTACTCTGCGACGGCTGATCGGAACTGCGCTCCGTCCATTCGGCCGGGCGAGCGTACGCGTCCGCGCCCTGGCCGCGACCTGGCCGCTCGGCGCACGCTTCCTGTCTGGAGTCGTCAACGGCCTGCTGCCGTGCGGCCTGACCTACACCGCCGCGCTGGCCGCGGCTGCCCTCCACCGCGTTCCCGCGGCGACGCTGTTTATGACCGGGTTCTGGCTTGGAACGCTGCCGGCGCTCGCAATCGTCTCGATCTCCGCGGCCGCGCTCCCGCGGATCCCCGCGGCGCGGCTGCGATGGATCACACCTGTCGCCATGACCATCGCCGGCCTCCTGCTCATCGTCCGCGGCCTCGAACCACTCCGCCAGCCGGCCGAGTCGGGGCCGGTCGCCGCACCACATCACCACGGGCTGTAGCGCTTCGGACTGGGGAGCCGGGACCCGGGACTCGGGATCCCGGACTCGGACGTCGCGCTGCGGGCCGCTGAAAGCGACGGCGGCACCGAATCTGAAATGGCAAATGGCAAATGGCAAATGGCAGATGGCAAATGGCAGATGGCGGATGGCGGATGGCGGATGGCGGATGGCAGATGGCAGATGGCAGATGGGAAGGTAACGAGCGTTTTGCCAATTTGCCAATACAGGAGGCGGTTTGCGGCATCCTGCTCACGACCCGTGGGCGGGGAAGAATTCACGCGGGCGCGGGATATTCCGGCTCACTCGAGCCGTGACGCCCCTCCGATCGGCCTTCCGCGCGTGGCCCCGGTTCTGCTCTTGACGATGTAGTCACTGCCCGGCGCGTCCACCGACATCCCGCGCCGGCGTTGCGAGCCGTCCACCAGACGCGCACGGCACCGCAAAGGAGCTTCGTCATGTCACCCCTGTTGACCAGCACCGCCGTCGCGATCCTCTGGGTGCACGGCCTCATCCACCTGATGGGAGCGGTGGTTTACATGCGGCTCGGAAGCATCGAAGGGCTTCCTTACAAGACCGTCCTGGCCGGGCGGTGGGACGTCGGCGGAGCCGGCGCTGCCGCGTTCGGCCTGTTATGGGCCGTGGCGGCCGCCGGCTTCGTCGTGGCCGGCGCCGGCCTCGCCGCCGGCGCCGACTGGTGGCGGCCGATGACGCTCGTTACGGCGGCGCTCTCGCTGGTCATCGCCCTGATTGACTGGCCGGTGGCCTTCGTCGCCGTGGGCGTCGACCTCGTGGTGATTGTGTTGGCGGTCGCCTCGGCGTTGCCCGTCCTTCACGGCTGACGCCGAGTCCGCGCGCCCGGTGCGGTCGACGCGTGGGCCGGTCGTCAGCTCCTCGCGGTCCAGGCTCAGACGCGTGCGCGCTGACGCAGGACATGCGCCGAACGCTCACGCGACCGGGACACCTGATGCTGGCCGGACCTGGTCTTCGCCTGGACTCTTTGGCGGCACCAGCGCGTTTGCGGTCGGCGTAGCGGGCGCGGTGAACCAGTCCTTGGGTGGCACGACCTTCGGCACGCTGGGATCCCCTTCGTAGGCCGGGGTCATGATCTGGACGCCGTACTCGTTGAACACGTCGAGAATGTTGGTGTGCATCGCCGTGTAGAGCGGCAACATCGCCTTGACGTCGGTGCAGTGCAGGTTCAGCTCGTAGGTGATGGCGAAGTCGCCCAGCTTCTTGAGCCGCACGAACGCCCGCGGCGCCTCGCCTGACGGGAGCGCACAGCGCGCCGCCGCCGCGAGGAGCATTGCTTCGACCTGCCGCCACGGTGTCTCGTAGCCGATGCCCACCTCGGTGTGGAGGATGAGACCGTGCGCCCGGGCCAGCGACGAGTAGTTGATCACGTCGCCCGATAGGATCTGGGAGTTCGGAATCACGATCTCTTCGTTCTTGAACGATCTGAGGTGCGTAACCTGGAGGCGCATCTCGATCACGTCGCCCATCGCCTCGCCGATCTTGACCCGGTCGCCGACCTTGAACGCGCGGCGGTAGGTCATCATGTAGCCGGCGATGATGTTCGAGATCGCGGACGACGAGCCCAGCGAGAAGACGATCCCGATGAACAGCGACACGCCCTTGAAGGCCTCGGATTCCGACCCGGGGATGTAGGGATAGGCCACGATCAACCCGAAGGCGATGATCGCCACCCGCACGATCTTGTAGGTCGGCGCCGCCCAGTCGGCATCGAAGTTGGAGAGCGTCACCGCGCCGCGGCCCACCGTTTCGAAGAACAGCCGGACCAGCCTGAGGAGCAGGCGGATGGCGAAGAACAGCACCGCCAGGAAGACGAGCCTGGGAATGTTGTCGACGAAGCCCCGGCCGATGACCTCCAGCGGCGCGAGCGCGAAGCCGACGACGTCCTGTGACAGACCGCGCGTCCACGGCCACGCGGCGAGCACGTATCCGACGTAGATCAGCCCGCCGGCGAGCAGGATGATGGTCCGGAGCGCGACCAGCGCGGTTCTCAGGCCTGCACGGATCCGATCGGCCCGCATGACCTCGAAGGACTGAATCCCGACGCTGTGGACGCGCGCATCCACCCGGCGCGCCAGGAACGCGTTGAGCCGATTCCAGAACCACCAGGCCAGCGCGACACCGAGCGCCAGCAAGAGCGTTGCGATCAGCGTCCTGACGGCTGCCCCTCGCAGGGCCGCGGGCGTACGCGCAGCGCGGTACTCCAGGATCGCCTGGCGTATCCGGAGGAGGTGCGTGCGCGCGAGCTCGCCGCGCCCGACCTGCTCGAGCGCCGCATCGGCATCGAAGACCATCATGATCGGCCGGTCGCCCGCGGCGAGCTCGGCGGCGCTCTCGGTGTCAATGACCCGAAGCGAGTCGACCGGAACGGCCCGGTCGGCCGCCGCCGCGACGATCCGCTCGTTGACCGAGCGCGCCCGGACCTCGGCGGGATACGAGGCGACTCCCCGGACCTCGAACAGGACGGCACCGTCGATCTCGACCGGCGCGGTAGCGATGGTTTCCTCGGCGGCTCGGCGGCTCGCGTCCTGCGCCTCCACTCGTCCAGCGCCGGCCAGAAGGGCGATGAGCGCCAGCGCCAGGACGTAAACGCGCGCCACGGCTCTCAGGGCGGCTGCCGGCGGTGGGCTCGCCTTCGTCAATTCCCGGTTCGCGGAATGCGCAGCAGCGCCGCTCACTGGCGGATCGTCGACCACTCGTTCCCGCGAGGTCGCGCCGGGGGGACGGACGACGCCCCGCGTCCGCGCCGTTGATGGCGGAAGGACCCGGTCAACCTCGACCGACAAGGCGTCCTCCCGGTATTCGCGCGCGTTGGCGTCGGCCATGGTCATCGTCCAGTTCTTTGTCGAGGGTCAGCCGGTGAGCACGCGCGGCGCTTGCCGCCGGACGGCACCGATGGAGCAGAGTCCCATCAGGTTGCGGAGACCGCCGAAGCTCCGTAATGCCGGAGGATCGACGACGCTCCGGAGTCCGCGTCGACGAGCATATCTCGTCGTCGTTCCCGACCGCGATCCAAGAGGGCCGGGCGGAGACCGCGCTGCCGCGCGTTGGGCGATTGGCGTATTCCGTCGCGTCGAAGGAAGCACCGTGCCAGATCGTCCGTCCTCTCGGTGCACGCCTTGCAGCGATTCGATCACCAGACTCCGACGCGTCGCTGATTTCCTCGATTTCGTTCGCCGACACATGGCCGCGCGTGCGCGGGCGCTATGGACGTGCTCATCACGAACCGCCCGCGACGCCACGAGCTGGAAGGGTCAGACAGTCGCGATGATGGGTGTGCTCGCGATGATTGCGGTGGCGGTGAGCCACATCGACGCCTGGCGGATCCCTGTTTGCAGCGACGTGAGTGCCAGGATCCAATTGGCGCCTTCCCTGAGATTGAGTTGAACATGCCGGCGGAGAAATTTCACCACGACGTGCAATCACTCCCCGACAGCGAACGCTGCACAGGGAATTTCAAGGCGGCCTTGCAGCCTCTGCGGTCCTCTGCTGATCACGCGAAAGGGCTGGAACGTTGCGGGAGACGGGCATGAGCCGGGGCGCGAAAACGGCGACGATCGCCTGGCTGGTCACGGCGGTCTACTACTTCTACCAGTACTCGCTGCGATCCGCGCCAGCGGTCATGATGCCGCAGCTGTCCGAGGCCTTCGGCCTGACCACGATGGGCGTGGCGTCGCTGGCCGGGCTCTTCTACTACAGCTACTCGCCCTTCAGCCTGATCGCCGGCGTCGCGCTGGACCGCCTGGGGCCCCGTTCGGTGGTGCCGATCGGGGCCGCCGCGGTCGGCGTCGGCGCACTGCTGTTCGCATCGGGTAATCCTCAGGCCGCCAGCATCGGCCGTCTGTTGCAGGGTGCCGGCGGCGTCTTCGCCCTCATCGGGGCGGCGTACATCGCGACCACCAACTTCCCGGCGTCACGCGCCGCGACGCTCATCGGCGCGACGCAGATGTTCGGCATGGCCGGCGGCTCCGCCGGCCAGTTCGTCGTCGGGCCGATCATCGGCGCCGGCGTGCCGTGGTCGACGTTCTGGGCCGGCATGGGCCTCCTCGGATTGGTGATCAGCGGACTGCTGGTCGTCCTGCTGCCGTCGGCGAAACCGGCCGCGCGGCGCGACGACTGGCTCAAGCCGGCCCTCGCCGCGCTCGGCACGGTGTTCCGCAACCCGCAATCCCTCCTCTGCGGCATCATCGCCGGGCTGCTGTTCATCCCGACGACCATCTTCGACATGACCTGGGGCGTCCGCTATCTGCAGGACGCGCGCGGCGTGGATTACGCCTCGGCGGTGTTGCGTTCGTCGATGGTGCCCATCGGCTGGATGATCGGGTGCCCGCTGCTCGGTCTGTTCTCCGATCGGCTCGGCCGCCGCAAGCCGGTTATCATTGCCGGGGCTACTGTGCTCCTGGTGACGCTGGCGTGGATCCTCTTTGGCATCCCGAGCGTGTTTCCCCCCTACATCCTCGGGCTGATTGCCGGCATCGGCTCGGGCGCCGCGATGCTGCCGTATACCGTCATCAAGGAAGCCAACCCGCCGGAAACCAGCGGCACGGCGACCGGCGTGGTGAATTTTCTGAACTTCACCTTCAGCGCGCTGCTCACGCCGGTTTTCGGCCGGGTGCTCGTCAACGCTGCGGGAGGTGGGTCCGACATGCGGCTCGAGCACTACCAGACGGCGTTCACGCCGATGCTGTTCGGCGTTGGGCTCGCGATCCTGTTGACGTTGTTCCTGAAGGAAACAGGTCCGGCAGTCAAGCTGTCGGGTCGATTCACGGCACGAGGCACTCATGAACCCAGTCTCCGGAACGGGAAAGTACGAAGCGCTGCTGGAGAAGTGTCGCAACCTTGAGCCAGCCCCCACGGCAGTCGCGCATCCCGCGGATGCCTCGTCGCTCGCCGGCGCGCTGGAGGCGGCCGAGCAGGGCCTGATCGTTCCGATCCTGGTCGGGCCGGCGGCCAAGATCCGGGAGATCGCCGCGGCCAACGGCCTGACCCTCGGCGACACGCGCATCGTCGACGCCCCGCACAGCCACGCCTCGGCGGCGAAGGCGGTGGAACTGGTCCGCAAGGGCGAAGCGGAGCTGCTGATGAAGGGCAGCCTGCACAGCGACGAGATCCTGGGCGCGGTGGTGGCCAAGGAAACCGGGCTGCGCACCGGGCGGCGGATCAGTCACGTCTTCATCATGGACGTGCCGACCTACCACAAGGTCCTCGTCGTGACTGACGCGGCCATCAACATCGCACCGGCGCTCGAGGACAAGGCGGACATCTGCCAGAACGCGATCGATCTGGCCGTGTCGCTCGGTGTGGCGCAACCGAAGGTCGCGATTCTCGCGGCGGTCGAGACCGTCACGTCGAAGATGCCGGCCACGCTCGATGCCGCCTGCCTGTGCAAGATGGCCGACCGCGGTCAGATCAAGGGCGGCGTGCTCGACGGTCCGCTCGCATTCGACAACGCCATCAGCAAGGACGCGGCGCGGATCAAGGGCATCAAGTCGGCGGTCGCCGGCGATCCCGACATCCTGCTCGTCCCGGATCTCGAGGCCGGGAACATGCTGGCCAAGCAGCTCAGCTTCCTGGCCAATGCGGACAGTGCGGGCCTCGTGCTGGGCGCCCGCGTTCCGGTGATCCTCACCAGCCGGGCCGACAGCGTGCGATCGCGCATCGCGAGCTGCGCGGTGGCCATGCTCCTGGCGCACGCGCGCCGGCAGCAGCTTCAGGCAGTCGTGTAGCGACGGGGGAATCCTGGGATGGCCGATTACGCGATCGTTTTGAACGCGGGCTCGTCGAGCCTGAAATTCTCCGTCTACCACCACTCGGCGGACGCGAACACGTGGGACGTCGCCACTCGCGGCCAGATCGACGGCATCGGATCCACGCCGCGATTTTCGGCCAAGGACGGCGACGGCGCTCGCCTGGCCGACGACGCGTTGCCGCCGGGTGTGGACGGACGCGGCGCCTTCGATGCGCTCGCCGCCTGGCTGCGGGCGCGCTACGGCGGCAGCGCGCGCGTGCTCGGGGTCGGCCATCGGGTCGTGCACGGCGGCGCGAAGTACGCGCGGCCCACCGTCGTCACCCCGGAGGTCATGTCGGATCTTCGGGCCCTGGTCCCGCTCGCGCCGCTGCACCAGCCGTACAACCTGGACGCGATCGACGCCGTGTCGACACGCCTGCCGGGCGTGCCCCAGGTCGCCTGTTTCGACACGAGCTTCCATCGCGGCCAGCCCGAGGTCGCCGAGCTCGTCCCGCTGCCACGCGATCTCTGCCGCGGCGGCGTCCAGCGGTACGGATTCCACGGCCTGTCGTACGAGTACATCGCCTCGGTTCTTCCCACCGCCGCACCCGAGATCGCCGGCGGACGGGTCATCGTCGCGCATCTGGGCAGCGGCGCGAGCATGTGCGCGATGCGCGATCGGAAGAGCGTCGACAGCACGCTCAGTTTCACCGCGCTGGACGGCCTGTGCATGGGGACGCGGCCGGGAGCCGTGGACCCGGGCGTCATCCTCTATCTGTTCCAGGTCCTGAACCTGTCGGCCAAGGAGGTCGAGACCATCCTCTACAAGAAATCCGGTCTCCTCGGCATCTCGGGCATCAGCAACGACATGCGCCAGCTTCTCGGCAACGAAGAGCCCGGCGCGCGGCTGGCGATCGATTACTTCGTCTACCAGGCCACGAAGCAGATCGGCGCGCTCGCCGGCGTGCTGGGCGGCCTCGACGGGCTGGTGTTCACCGCCGGCATCGGCGAGAACTCTGCGGAGATCCGCCGCCGGATCTGCGAAGCGTCCGCCTGGCTGGGGCTCGAGATCGACGCCGACGCCAACGCGCAGAAGGGCCCGCGGATCTCGCGGCCCGGAAGTCGCGTGTCGGCCTGGGTCATCCCCACAAACGAAGAACTGATCATCGCCCGGCACACCGGGGTGCTGCTGGGGCTGATCGAAGCCGTCATCTGATCGGCAGGAAGCGAAGGCACGACATGACCGGGACCATCACGGCAGCTGAAACCCACGCCACCCATTCACGGTGGGCCGGATTCCGGATCGGGCTGTGGCAGAAGGAAATCAACGTCCGCGACTTCATCCAGCAGAACTATGAAGCCTACGACGGCGACGCCTCGTTCCTGGCGGGCGCCACGCCTCGCACCACCGCGCTCTGGGGGAAGCTGACCGACCTCTTCGTCGAGGAGCGCAAGAAGGGAGTCCTCGACGTCTCCCAGATTCCCAGCTCGATCACCGCTCACGCGCCCGGATACATCGACCGTCCGAACGAGGTCATCGTCGGCCTCCAGACCGAGGCGCCGCTCAAGCGCGCGATCATGCCGAACGGCGGTCTGCGCATGGTGTTGAATGCGTTCAAGGCCTACGGCTACAAGCCGGATCCGCAGCTCGTCGAGACGTTCACCAAGTACCGCAAGACGCACAACGAAGGGGTGTTCGACGCCTACACCGCGGACGTCCGCCGCTGCCGCAGCTCACACATCCTGACCGGCCTCCCCGACGCCTACGGCCGGGGCCGCATCATCGGCGACTACCGCCGCGTGGCCCTGTACGGCGTCGCCCGCCTCGTCAAGCGGAAGCAGGAGGAGAGGGACGCGCTCGATTCCGAGATGTCGACGGACGAGGTGATCCGCGATCGCGAGGAGCTCTCGGAGCAGATCCGCTCGCTCAAGGACCTGCAGAAGATGGCCGAGGCCTACGGGTACGACATCTCGGGCCCGGCACAGACTGCGCGCGACGCGGTCCAATGGCTGTACTTCGGATACCTGGCCGGGGTGAAGGAACAGAACGGCGCGGCCATGTCGCTCGGCCGTGTCTCGACGTTCCTGGACATCTATTTTGCACGCGATATCGCCGCCGGCACGCTCACCGAATCGCAGGCCCAGGAGATCGTCGATGACTTCGTGATCAAGTTGCGGATCGTCCGCTTCCTGCGCACGCCCGAGTACGACGACCTGTTCGCCGGGGATCCGACCTGGGTCACCGAGTCCATCGGCGGCATGGGCGACGACGGCCGGTCCCTGGTCACGAAGACGAGCTTCCGGTTCCTGCAGACGCTGTTCAACCTCGGGCCCGCACCAGAGCCCAATCTCACCATCTGGTACTCGCCCCGGTTGCCTGAAGGGTTCAGGCACTTCGCCGCAAAGGTCGCGATCGAAACCAGCTCGATCCAGTTCGAGAGCGACGAAACGATGCGCCGCGCGTGGGGCGACGACGGGGCGATCGCGTGCTGCGTGTCGCCGATGGCGATGGGTAAGCAGATGCAGTTCTTCGGCGCCCGCGCCAACCTCGCCAAGTGCCTGCTCTACGCCATCAACGGCGGCCGCGACGAGGCCACTGGCGAGCAGGTGGCGCCGGCCTTCCCGCCGGTGACCGGCGACGTGCTCGACTTCGACGATGTGCTCGACCGGTTCGAGAAGATGATGGACTGGCTGGCGGGCGTGTACGTGAACGCCATGAACATCATCCACTACATGCACGACAAGTACGCCTACGAGCGGCTGGAGATGGCCCTCCACGACTACGCGCCGCTGCGGACCATGGCGTTCGGCATGGCCGGCATGTCGGTCGTCGCCGACAGCCTGTCGGCGATCCGTTTCGCGAAAGTGACGGTCGTGCGCGACGCCACCGGCCTGGTGACCGACTATCGCACCGAGGGCAGCTTCCCGTTCTTCGGCAACAACGACAACCGGGTCGATCACCTCGCCACATGGGTGGTCAGCACGTTCATGAGCAAGCTGCGGAAGTACCCGACCTATCGCCACGCGATCCACACGCAATCGATCCTGACCATCACGTCGAACGTCGTCTACGGCAAGGCCACCGGCAATACGCCGGACGGACGGCGGAAAGGCGAGCCGTTCGCGCCGGGAGCGAACCCGATGCACGGGCGCGACAGCCACGGCATCCACGCCTCCGCGGCCTCCGTCGCGAAGATCCCGTATCGCGATGCCGCCGACGGCATCTCGCTGACCGCGAGCCTCGTCCCCGAGGGGCTCGGACGGGTGGCCGAGGACCGGGTCGTCAACCTGACCGGCATGCTCGACGCGTTCTTCAGCAGCACCGGGTTCCACATGAACGTCAACGTGCTCAATCGCGACATGCTGATCGACGCGATGGATCACCCCGAGAAGTATCCCAACCTGACGATCCGGGTGTCCGGGTATGCGGTCAACTTCGTGCGGCTCACGCGCGAGCAGCAGATGGACGTGATCACGCGGACGTTCCACGGAGCCGACGCCAGTGTCTGACGCCGATCTGGCTGTCGACACGCCGCTCACGGCGAAGAGCCCGTTCGAGCTGCGCGTCGATCTGGGCCGGAACGTGCCGGAGACCCAGGTCCGGAGCGCGCTCGCCTCGGGCGATATGGGTTTCCTCCACTCGTTCACCACGGGATCGGCGGTCGACGGGCCCGGCGTACGCGTGGTGGCCTGGACCGCCGGCTGCGTGTGGCGGTGCCTCTACTGCCACAACCCGGACACCTGGACGATGACCAACGGCCTGCCGGTCACCGTCGCCAGGGCCACCGAGGAGCTCCGGAAGTATCAGCACGGCCTGAAGGTCATGTCCGGCGGGCTGACGATCAGCGGCGGCGAGCCGCTGATGCAGCACCGCTTCGTGATGAAGCTGTTCACGGCAGCGCGGGCGATGGGGATTCACACGACAATCGAGACCAACGGCTACTATGGGGACCGGCTGACGGATCAGGATCTCGAGGTCATCGATCTGGTGATGCTCGGGATCAAGACATGGGACCCTGAGCGGCACCGGCATCTCACGCGGATGGACGTCGAGCCGACCCTGGCGTTCGCGAGGCGGCTGGCGGCACAGCGACGGAAGATCTGGATCCGGTTCGTGCTGGTGCCGGGCTTGACGGACGACCTCGACGACATCGCCAACATCGCGCGCTTCGCCGGCGGTCTCGGCAATGTCGAACGTGTCGAGGTGCTGCCGTTCCATCAGCTGGGCAGCTTCAAGTGGGAGCGGCTCGGTCTGCCCTACACGTTGACGGCGGTCCAGCCGCCGACGCCGGAACTGACTGAGCGGGTCTGCGGGATCTTCCGGTCGGAAGGGCTGACCGCATATTGATCCCTGCGTGGTCGACCGGGCGACGCAGCTGACGCTCCGCCAGCCCGCCTGACGACGCACGCGACAGGCAGGAGACGCATGGCAGCGCCAAGAGAACCCGCCCGCCGAGACCGGGGCACGACCGCGCCGTCAGCGGCGCCCGAGGGCACGAGCACCCCTTCGGGGCTGGGCGTGGACGCGATGGCCGCGGCCATCATCCAGAACCTCAAGTGTCGTCAGGGCAGATCGCCTGCATACGCCACGCTCAACGACTGGTATGTGGCGGTGGCGTACACCGTCAGGGATCGGGTCCTGAATACCTTCGTGGCGAATGCGGAAGGCATGGTCGAGCGAAGCGGTCCCGGCAAGGTCGTCGCGTACTTGTCGGCCGAGTTCCTCACCGGGCCGCATCTCGGCAACAGCCTGCTGAATCTCGGCATCACGGAGGTGGCCCAGCAGGCGCTGGCGCGACTCGGACAGGACCTCTCTCGGATCGTCGAGCAGGAGGAAGAACCCGGCCTCGGCAACGGCGGCCTCGGCCGCCTCGCGGCGTGCTACATGGACTCGCTCGCGACCCTCGACGTGCCGGCCATCGGCTACGGCATCCGCTACGAGTTCGGGATCTTCGATCAGACGATTCGTGACGGCTGGCAGGTGGAGGTCACGGACAAGTGGCTGCGGTTCGGCAATCCGTGGGAGATCGTCCGTGCTGAAATCGCGTTCGACGTGAAGCTCGGCGGACGCACCGAGGCGTATCGCGACGAGGCGGGCTCCTATCGCGTGCGCTGGATACCGGATCGCCTGGTCAAGGGCATCGCCTACGACACGCCGGTGCCCGGATACCGCTCGCGGACGACCAACCTGCTGCGGCTGTGGAAAGCGGAAGCGACCGAGTCGTTCGACTTCGAGGCTTTCAATGTCGGCGATTACTACGGTGCGGTCGATCAGAAGATCCGGTCTGAAACGATTTCGAAGGTCCTCTACCCGAACGACGAACCGGACGCCGGTAAGGAGCTGCGCCTGACGCAGCAGTACTTCTTCGTCTCGTGCTCGCTGCAGGACATGATCCGGCTCCAGCAGCTCGCCGGCCGGTCCCTCGAGGCGCTCCCGGCGCACTGGGCGGCGCAGCTGAACGACACCCACCCGTCGATTGCCATCGCCGAGTTGATGCGGCTCCTGGTCGACGAACATGGCATGGGCTGGGACGGAGGCCTGGACCGTCACGCAGCAGACCTGCAGCTATACGAACCATACGCTGCTCGTCGAGGCGCTGGAGAAATGGCCGGTGGCCCTGCTCGGACGCTTGCTCCCGCGTCATCTCGAGATCATTTACGAGATCAACCGCCGGTTCCTGGGCGAGGTGGAGCAGCGCTTTCCGGGCGACGAGGCGCTGCGGCAGCGGCTGTCCCTGATTGCCGAAGAGGGGGAGCGATCCGTACGCATGGCCCATCTGGCGTGCGTCGGCAGCCACGCGATCAACGGCGTCGCGGCGCTCCACACGGACCTGCTGGCGCGGACGGTGTTGCGCGACTTTCACGCCGTCGTGCCGGAGCGATTCGTCAATGTCACCAACGGCGTCACGCCGCGCCGCTGGATGGCGCTCTGTAATCCGGCCTTGAGCGCGCTGATCACGGCGCAGATCGGGGACCGCTGGATCTCCGATCTCGAGCATGAGATCGGGCGGATCGAGCCGCTCGCCACCGACGCCGGGTTCCAGCACGAGTGGCAGCGGGTGAAGGCGGACAACAAACGCGCGCTCGCCGGAATCATCAAGGACCGCACGGGCCTCGTCATCGACCCTCAGTCACTCTTCGACATCCAGGTGAAGCGGCTGCACGAGTACAAGCGGCAGCATCTGAACGTCCTGTATCTGATCACCCTCTATAACCGCCTCAGAGGCGGGGGACAGGTCACGACGCCTCGCACGGTGATCTTCGGCGGCAAGGCGGCGCCGGGTTACCGCATGGCCAAGCTGATCATCAAGTTGATTCACGACGTGGCGGAGACGATCAACCGCGACTCCAAGGCGTCGGAATTCCTGAAGGTCGTCTTCCTGCCGGATTTCAATGTGAAGCACAGCCACCGCGTCTACCCGGCGGCCGAGCTGTCTGAACAGATCTCCACCGCCGGCAAGGAGGCGTCTGGCACGGGCAACATGAAGTTTGCGATGAACGGCGCGCTGACCATCGGCACGCTGGACGGCGCGAACGTCGAAATTCGCGAGGCGGTGGGCGCCGAGAACTTCTTCCTCTTTGGCCTGACGGCCGCGGAGGTAGACCAGGCCAAGGCGGATGGCTATCACCCGGGTCGTGTGTACGACAGCAACGGCGATCTGCGCGAGGTGATCGATCTGATTGCCGGCGGCCATTTCTCGAACGGCGACCGCGAGCGGTTCCGGCCGCTGACCGAGTCGCTGCTCACGCGTGACGACTACATGCTCCTGGCGGACTATCAGAGTTACATCGAGTGCCAGGATCGCGTCAGCGAGTCGTACCTCGATCGACCCGACTGGCTGCGCATGTCCATCCTCAACTGCGCCAGGGTCGGCCGGTTCTCGTCGGATCGCTCGATTCGCGACTACTGCCGTGACATCTGGCACACCGGTCCCGCGGCTCCGGCACGGACTGGAACTTAAGGCCGCGCCGGGCGCGCCGGATCGGTCGCGAGACAACCACCATGAACACCTCGGTCG
Source organism: uncultured Acidobacteriota bacterium (assembly GCA_963816725.1). Taxonomy (GTDB): domain Bacteria; phylum Acidobacteriota; class Vicinamibacteria; order Vicinamibacterales; family 2-12-FULL-66-21; genus CAVSUB01. The sequence goes on from CAWFMC010000013.1 coordinate 577,892, forward strand.
AATCACAGGAACTCGAGCGGACGCCGCTGACGGAGCGGGAAATCGAGCTGCTGCACGCCTGCTGGCGGGCGTGCAACTATCTCGCGGTCGGCATGATCTACCTCCAGGACAACCCGTTGTTGCGCGAGCCGCTGCGGGTCGAGCACGTCAAGGCCAGGCTGCTCGGGCACTGGGGCGCCAGCCCCGCGCTGTCGTTCGTCTGGACGCACTTGAACCGCTTGATCGTCAAGGACGACCTCGACGTGGTGTTCGTCGCCGGTCCGGGCCATGGGGCGCCTGGCGTGCTGGGGCCGGCCTATCTCGAGGGCACCTACTCCGAGGTGTATCCGGAAAAGAGCCAGGACCTGGACGGGATGCGGAAGTTCTTCCGCCAGTTCTCGTTCCCTGGCGAGATCGGCAGCCACGTGACGCCGGAGACGCCAGGCTCGATCCACGAAGGCGGCGAGCTTGGCTACAGCCTGTCGCATGCCTACGGCATGGCGTTCGACAATCCCGATCTGATCGTCGCGTGCGTGATCGGCGATGGCGAGGCTGAAACCGGTCCGCTCGCCGCGTCGTGGCACTCGAACAAGTTCCTGAACCCGGCGCGGGACGGCGCCGTCCTGCCGATTCTCAGTCTCAACGGATACAAGATCGCCAACCCCACGGTGCTGTCGCGGATCAGCCGTGAGGAGCTCGAGGCGCTGTTCGTGGGCTACGGCTACACGCCGTACTTCGTCGAGGGCAGCGACCCCGCGTCCATGCACCAGAAGATGGCCGCGACCCTCGACGCGGCGGTGGCCGAGATCCGCGCGCACCAAAGCAGGGCGCGACAGACGGACGCGGCGTTCCGGCCGCGCTGGCCGGTGATCATCCTGCGCTCGCCCAAAGGGTGGACCGGACCGAAGGAGATCAAGGGGCACCGGGTCGAGGGCTCCTGGCGCGCGCATCAGGTGCCGGTCGCCGACGTGCGCGACAATCCGGCGAGCCTGCGGATCCTCGAAGACTGGATGCGCAGCTACCAGCCGGACGAGCTCTTCGACGCGAATGGCCGGCTGATCGCGGAGCTTCAGGCGTTGATGCCCACGGGAACCCGTCGGATGAGCGCCAATCTGCATGCGAACGGCGGGCTGCTGCGGAGGCAGCTCAGGCTGCCCGACATCCGCCAGTACGCCGTCGCCATACCCCCGAGCGGCAGTGTCGAGCGCGAGAACACCGGACCGCTCGGTGAGTATCTCCGCGACGTGCTGCGCGACAATCCCACCAGCTTCCGACTCTTCGGTCCCGACGAAACGGCGTCGAACCGCTTACAAGCCGTCTTCCAGGCCAGCAAGAAGACGTGGCTGGCCGACCTGCTCCCGGAAGATGCTGACGGCGGAGAGCTCGCGCCGGACGGCCGGGTCATGGAACTGCTGTCCGAGCACACCCTGCTTGGCTGGCTGGAAGGCTACCTGCTGACGGGGCGGCACGGCCTCTTTCACACCTACGAAGCGTTTGCCCACGTCATCGATTCGATGGTCAACCAGCACGCGAAGTGGCTGGACATCTCCAAGAACCGGGTGCCGTGGCGCGCCGCGATCTCGTCCGAGAACATCTTGCTGTCCTCGACCGTCTGGCGCCAGGACCACAACGGGTTCTCGCACCAGGACCCCGGGTTCATCGACCTCGTGTCCAACAAGAGCCCGTCGGTGACGCGCGTCTACCTGCCCCCCGACGCCAACACGCTGCTGTCGGTCGCGGAGCACTGCCTGCGGAGCACCGGGTACGTCAACGTGATCGTCGCCGACAAGCAGAAGCATCTGCAGTTCACGACGATAGACGAGGCAATCGTGCACTGCACGAAGGGGCTCGGCATCTGGGCGCGCGCCAGCACCGATGCCGGCGAGGAGCCCGACGTCGTCCTGGCGTCGTGCGGGGACGTGGCCACGCTCGAAGCACTGGCCGCCGCGGCGATCCTGCGCGAGCGGCAGCCGGATCTCAAACTGCGATTCGTGAACGTGGTGGACCTGTACAAGCTGCAGCCCTCCACCGAGCACCCGCACGGGTCAACGGAGCGGGAGTTCGACAGCCTGTTCACCACCGACAAGCCGATCATCTTCAACTTTCACGGCTATCCGTGGCTGATCCACCGGCTGGCCTACCGCTTCCGGGGCCACGAGCACCTCCACGTCCGCGGATACAAGGAGAGGGGCAACATCAACACGCCGCTCGAACTGGCGATGCTGAACGAGACCTCGCGCTTCGACCTGGTGATCGACGTCATCGATCGCGTGCCGTGGCTGCGCACCAGGGCGGCGCACTTGAAGGAGGAGATGCGGAACGCGATCATCGACAATCGCCGCTATGCACACGAGCACGGCACCGATCGCCCCGAGATCACGAACTGGGCCTGGCCGTACTGATGGGGCCCAGCGCCGTACCGGGGCCCGTTCTGTCGATTCCTCGTTCGGGAGGTGGCGAGAGGACGTAGAATCCCCTCGCGGCATCAGCGCTTCACAGCGGCGGAGGTCGCGCCGGGCCACGGGGGCGTGTTCACGCCCTCCAGAGTGGAGTCCTCCGAAATACCAGAGGCGCGTCCGGGCTTCGGGCGTGCGGTCGCCCGGAAACGCTTTGCCAGCACTGAATCTCGCCATGGCCGTCCCTTTGCACGAGGCCATGGCCTCGCCCCAGGAGGTCGTATGCGTCGAGTGCTCGCGTGTTGTTTCATGTCTCTTGCCGCGGTGGTGTCGGTTGCTGCTCAGGACACGGCGCACGGTCAGAAGGTCTACGCTGCCCAGAAGTGCAGTGTTTGTCATTCGATCGCCGGACACGGGAACGCCAAGGGGAAGCTGGACGACGTCGGCTCGAAGCTGACGGCGGACGAGATCCGCGAGTGGATCGTCGATCCGGTCGCGATGACGGCCAAGGCCAAGGCAGCCCGAAAGCCCGTGATGGCCGCGAAGTACAAGTCGCTGCCGAAGGAAGATCTCGACGCGCTGGTCGCGTACCTCGCGTCGCTGAAGAAATAGGGGAGCGATGGCCCACGACGTCCGCTTGATCCGGAGCCCCATCTCGCTTCTCGGCATGGCGCTCACGACGATCACGGCCGTCGTGTTCATCGTCGTGCTGCTCGCCGAATTGTTCGGCCTGCACACGAACCCGTACGTGGGCATCCTGTTCTTCATTGTGCTGCCCGCGCTGTTCGTACTCGGCCTGCTCCTGATCCCGTTCGGGGCCTGGATCGAACGGCGACGCCGCGCGGCGGGAAAGCCGGCCGCGTCGCTGGAGTGGCCGCGCATCGATCTCAACGATCCGAGACACCGCCGGGTGGCGTTTCTCGTCGTCTGTCTGACATTGATCAACCTCGTCATCGTCTCCCTCGGCGCCTACAAGGGGGTCGAGTTCATGGATTCGGTCGGGTTTTGCGGCCAGGTGTGTCACACGCCGATGAAACCGGAACGGATGGCGCACGAGCAGGGGCCGCACGCCCAGGTGACGTGTGTGGCGTGCCATATAGGCCCTGGGGCCGCCGGATTCGTGAAAGCCAAGGCGGCGGGTACCCGGCAGCTGCTGCAGGTGAGCCGGGGCAGCTATCCACGCCCGATTTTGGCTGACCCCGCCGATCTGGTCGCGTCCAGCGAGACGTGCGAACACTGTCACGATCCGAACCGATTCCGCGGCGATCTCACACGGCACCTGACGGAATACGCCGACGACGAGTCGAACACCCCGTCCGTGACGACGATGGTCCTCCACGTCGGTGGCAAGGACATTGGCGGTCGGTCGACGGGCATTCACTGGCACGCCGACCCGGCGAACGTGGTCGAGTACGTGGCCACCGACGAGCAGCGGCAAACGATCCCGTGGGTCAAAGTGACCAACGCTGCGGGCGAGACCCGGGAATATGCGGTCGCTGGTGCGTCCCCCGATCTCGCCGGCGGCGTGCGCCGGCGGATGGAATGCACCGACTGCCACAACCGCCCGAGTCACGCGATTGCGCCGACCGCCCAACGCGCGGTGGATCTCGCGATCGCCCGCGGCGACATTCCCGCCACGCTCCCATTCGTGCGCCGGGAATCGGCCAAGGCGCTCGAAGCGACCTACGCTTCGGAGGACGCGGCGCTCGCGGCCATCTCGCGCTCGCTCAGCGACTTCTATCGGGACCAGCAAGGACCGTCCGCCGTCGGTCGCGGTCCGGACCTCGAGCGCGCCATTGGCGCGGTGCAGAACATCTACCGGCGCAGCGTGTTTCCCGACATGAAGGTAACGTTCGGAACCTATCCCAACCACATCAGCCACACTGACGCACCAGGCTGCTTCCGATGTCACGACGATGACCATGTGACGAAGGACGGCAAGGCCCTGGGCCAGGATTGTGAAACCTGCCATGTCATCGAGTAGGCATCGCGACCGGAAACTGACGATCACCGCGGCGTGCGTGGTGCTGTGCGCGACGATCCTGTGGCGGCTCCCGGCACAGCCGCATGCGCAGCAGACTCCGCCCGCGTCGCAGACGCCGCCTGCGGCGCAGACCCCGCCTGCATCGCAGACCCCGCCGGCGTCGCAGACCCCGCCGGCGTCGCAGACCCCGGCCGCGCAGGCCCCGGCCGTTTCCGCGGCCGCGGCGGCTGCCGGCTTTGTGGGCGATGACACGTGCGTCGCCTGTCACCAGGACCAGGGCACCCAGCTGGCGACCTCGCTCCACGGGAAAGCGGTCAACGCGCGGACCCCCGCGGCCCGGCCGAATCAGTCCTGCGAGACCTGCCATGGGCCCGGAAAGGCCCATTCGGAGGACGGCGATCCGGCGACGATTCGCGTCTTCAGCAAGATGGCGCCACGCGAGGTGTCGGCGACCTGCCTCACCTGCCACACTCGTGGGAACCACACGCAGTGGGCCGGCAGCCCGCACGACACGCGCAACCTCTCGTGCATCACCTGCCACTCCGTCCACAGCCCGAAGTCCGAGAAGGCGCAGTTGAAGGCCGCGAGCGTCAGCGACACCTGTGTCACGTGCCACCAGGTGCAGGTCGTCAAGCAGGAGCGGTTCGGACACATGCCGCTCCGCGAGGGGAAGATGACGTGCACGTCGTGCCACAACCCGCACGGCTCGACCAACGTCAAAATGCTGCGCGTCGGCAACTGGATCAACGAGACCTGCACCAGCTGTCATGCCGAGAAGCGCGGCCCGTTCCTGTGGGATCACGCGCCGGTCCGCGAGGCCTGCAGCACGTGCCATGACCCGCACGGGTCGAACCACGAGCGGATGCTGGTCGCGAAGCTGCCGATGCTCTGCCAGCGGTGCCACATCGGCACCAGGCATCCGTCGACCATCTACGATGCGCCCGATCTACGGAACAAGAGCAACCGGCTGATTGGTCGGGGCTGCGTCAACTGCCATTCGCAGATCCACGGGTCCAACAGTCCGGCAGGACACACGTTCCTGCGCTGAGAGGTTGAGCATGCGCATACTTCCAGCGTTCTCCGTCCTGCTGCTCCCGCTCCTGCTCTCAGCCGGGGCCGAGGCCCAGGTGAACACGCCCGCACCCGAACCGGCTCAGGATATCGGCGCGCCGACGGCGGTCAGCACCGGGCAGGTGGATTTCGGATTCCGCGGTACGGCCTACGGCGACAACTCGGACGAAGCCCGGTATCAGCGCTATCGGGACCTGCGCAACGGTCCGTTCGTCGAAGGGTTCCGCTGGGGCAAGAACGACGATCGGGCGTTGTGGGCGGTCCGCGCGACCAACGTCGGCTATCGCGATCAGCAGGTACTCGGCCGAATACAACCGGTTCGGCAAAGTGCGAGCGTCGTTCGATTTCAACCAGATCCCGCTGTTCTTCAGCGAGGTGACCCGGACGGCGTACACGACGACGTCGCCGGGCGTCCTCGGTCTCGGGTCCCTGCCGTCCCAGGTCCAGAGCGGAGCGGCCACCACCGCGATCTACGACGCGAACGCCACCCCCTTCGACTTGCGGCTGAAGCGGACCATCGCCGACTTCCGGATGGTCTACAGCGCGACCGAGCATCTCGACTTCAGCGCATCGTTCAAGAACACCGACAAGAACGGCGAGCAGCCGTGGGCCGGGACGTTCGGGTTCAGTGACGCCGTCGAGCTCGCGGTGCCGGTCGATACGCGAACCAGCGAGGTGGGCGTGGCCGCCGAGTGGATCGGGTCTCGTGGCCAGGCGCGCGTCGGCTACGACGGATCGTTCTTCAGTAACGACGTCTCGACGCTGGTGTGGGCGAACCCGCTGCGATCGGCCGATTCCCCGACCGCCGGGCCGGCGCAGGGCCGGATGGCGCTTTGGCCGGACAGCAACCTGAACAGCGGCTCGCTCTCGGGCTCGATGCGGTTCGGCCGTGCCGGACAAGCCACCGCATATCTCTCGCTTGGGTCGCTGTCCCAGAACGACGCGCTGATCCCGTTCACCATCAACGCGCAGCTCGCGTCACCGCCGCTCGATCGCACGACCGCCGACGCCAGCGCCCAGATCGTGGCCACCTCGTTCAGCTATACGACGCGGGCGACATCGACCGTGTGGCTGAGCACCCGGTTCCGCTCGTACGACTTCGACAACAACACCCCGGTCTTCAACGTGGGCCAGACCGTCAACTACGACACCTCACTGGCCACGCTGAATCATGGCACCAGCCCCTTCAGTTTCAACCGCAAGCTCTTCGATGTCGACACGTCGTGGAGCCCGAGCTCCGCCGCCGCCTTCCGTGCCGGCTACACCTACGAAGGGGTCGAGCAGTCGTTTCGCACCTTCGACACCACTCACGACAACCGGCTGAAGCTGTCGGCGGACGCGCTCGGTATCCGCCTGTTCACACTGCGCGCGCAGTACCAGTACTCGCACCGCACCGGCACCGGCCTCGACGAACAATCGCTCGACGACATCGGCGAGCAGACGTCGCTGCGGCAGTTCGATCTGTCCAACCGCGACCAGCACCGTTTCTCGACCATCGCCATCGTGCCAGTGAAGGCGGTCTCGCTCAACGGTTCGGTGTTCGTCGGGCGCGACACCAGGCCCGACAGCGGGTTCGGTCTGCTGACCAACGACTCCAACGGCTTCTCGCTGGGCGCCGACTACGTGCCCAATACGGCCGTGTCGCTCGGTGCGTCGTATGAGTTCGAAAAGTACAAGACGCTCCAGAAGTCGCGTCAGGCCGACCCGGGACCGCAGTTCGAGGATCCAACCCGCGACTGGACCACGACCGGCCGCGACTCGGCGCACACGTTCCTGGCCTCGGCGGATCTGCTGAAGCTCTGGCCCAAAACGGACGTCCGCTTCGCGTATGACTTCGTCCATGCGGAATCGAGCTACATCTACGGCCTGACCGTCGACACCACGCTGCCCCCAGTCGAGCAGCTGCCGGACATCTTCAACAAACGGAACCGTCTCACCGCCGACGTCCGCTACATGCTCAGCGAGCGCGTTGGCCTCGGACTGGAGTACTGGTACGAGAAGTTCACCGTCGACGACTTCGCCTTCAACCCGGAGACGTTGAACACCGTCTCGCAGCCGTCGTTCATCTCGCTGCAGTCCACCTACCTTCCCTACACGGCGAACACGTTCTGGGCGCGAATCACCGTGAAGTGGTGAGGTGCTCGTGGACGGTAAGAGGTCGGTGACGTGCAGATCCCGGATGCTGCTGTCGCTCGCGGCGGTGGCGTTCCTGTGCCACACGGCATCCGCCCAATCTGCTGCCCCTGAGTCGTCCGGAGTCCCCGCGGCCCTGACCGCGGAGCTACAGGCGGCGGAGCCGTCCGGGCCCTCGTTCGGCGCGGTCGTGCGGGAGATTCCACGTGACCTGTGGAAGTTTTGGTCGTGGGATACGGCGCTGGTGCTCGGCGCCGGCGGCGGCGCCGCGCTGATCGGCCACGTGTGGGACGACGACCTGGCCGGCGAGATCGAGACGAACCCCAGTCTCAACAACGCGATGGAGCCGGGGCACACGTATGGCGCGTTCACGGTGCAGGCCGCCATCGGTATCGGCCTGTATACCGGCGGGCGGCTGGCGGGGAAGCGCAGCCTGGCCGTGACCGGCGCCGACATCATGCGCGCGCAGATACTGGGCCAGGTCTACGTCCAGGCGCTCAAGTTCACCGTTCAACGCGAGCGCCCGGACGGCTCGAACTCGCTGTCGTTTCCGTCGGGGCATTCCGCCAGCGCATTTGCCACGGCGACGGTGCTGCAGCGTCACTATGGCTGGAAGGTCGGCATTCCGGCTACGATTGCTGCCGCCTACGTCGCCACGGCGCGCGTCCACGACAACAAGCACTATCTGAGCGACGTCATCTTCGGTGGCGCCATCGGGGTCGCGGCTCAGCGTACGGTCATGCTGCATGCCGGGCGCTACGGATTTACGGTAGCCCCGTCGGCGGGGTCCGGCGGCGTTTCGGTCATGGTCCGGATGCAGTGACGGCCTGCCGCCGGCGTGACCACCGGCGGTCCCGGTCGTCCACCAGGAATCGAGCGAATCGTCCGAGTTCGTGACTCGACGCGTTTGCAGAGAGGGAGAGGATCGACATGCGTGCGATCAGCGGAATCGTTCTCACGGCGTGGTGCGCGCTGTCGGCAGGCGCGCAACCTGGCGTTCTCGCCAGCGACTGGAGCAGCCGCGCGGCCGCTGGCGCAGCGGTGGGGAAGGGGAGCGATCCATTCGGCGCGTCTCCGGCCGCGTTCCAGCGGCCGCCCAAAGGCGGGGACGTCAACACCGGCCCCGGTAGCCTTGCCGCGGCCCGGGAATTCCTGAAAGGCCGCTGGCTGCTCGAGTCATTCGAAGTCCGCCTGCCCAACGAGCCGATCGTCACGTTGAAAGGCGGGGGAATCCTGATTTACGACGAGATGGGCAACCTCTCGATCAATATCAGGGCGGACGAGAAGTCCGCGGATATCCTGCGCGCGGGAGGCGTCGATATGCGCGACGGCGCGATCACCGCTGACGGGCGCACGGCCATCGATATCCAGAACCACACGCTGACCTACATCATCAAGGACCAGGCGCCCCTCGTCAAAGGGCCGCTCGGCACGGACCGGCCCCGCTATTGGGCGGTCGAGGGCGACATGCTGATCCTGTCCACCAAAGACAAGGCCGGCCAGACTGTATCGGTCGGGCGTTGGCGGAGGAGCCAGTAACTCCGGTCCGGCAGTAGTTCTCCGGCCTGCCGGAGGAAATTGTGAGGCGTGCTTGACGTCTGGCGGCCGCGTGGCGCAGTATCCTCATCGGAACTGAGCCATTCGGGGTGCCGCCATGCGCTATGTTGGAGTGCTCGGCGTTGTCAGTCTTCTGCTCACCGGCCTGAGTGTGCACGCGGCGGCCCAAGCCGCGACCTCCGCCGGCCCGCCCGCAACATCATCCCCGTCATTCGTCATCGTCGCCCTCTCGGCGGATCAGGAGCGCGAACTGAGCTCCTGGCTGGCGGCCGTCGAGAAGTGGCAGGCATACGACGCGAAATGGCGGAACCGCCCGGTTCACAACGGATGGGCGCACATCGTCCCGCGAGAGGTTCCGCCGCCGGCGCCCGCCTGGTTGCCTGGACGCTGCGCGATGCTGCGTGACGCGCTCGTGCTGGACATCGAGCCGCGTACTGCCGCTGGATGCCGCCTGCTCGATGACCCTACCGTTGCGGCTGCCGCCCAAGTGATCCGCCCTGCCGCCGACCCGCAACCGAAGCACAGCACGTTTCTGACCCGAATGCACCTCGACGGACTGGCGGCGACCAGCCAGACGCAGGGTCGGGTGTACGGCATCGTCGGCTTTCATATGAGTCTCGTCGATATCGGCCGGGTGCAGCTGTTTGGCCCGCCCGGCGTGCTGCTGCTGACGGTTCCCGGCGAGCTCGGCGGGCGCACTGCGACGGTCGGCTACACGTGGGGCCTCAGCATCCGGCTCAGCGACATCCGGTTGAACAGCCGAACGAAGAACATGACGCTGTTTTTGAATATCTCGAAGGTCTGGAGTGGCACCGAATCCGCCGGCGGCAACACGGGCGGATACGACATCGTCGGGCTGTCGATTGCCCCACGGCGCCAGCGGTAGCCGCGGTCAATAGGTGCCAGAGGCCTGGCGAGACAGGGGCGGCGACGACCGCCCCGACATCAGCAACGCGACCCTGGAACAGGCGGACGGGATCGGAGCACCGAGGAAGGAAGCAATCCTGCCGTCGGCCGGCGACGGGCACGTCGTCGCCGGCCACGAGTGTCGTTCGACTGGCGATGTGGAATCGATCCTGACCTGGGACCTTGCCGGTGCTACGGAGTCTGGCCCTTCCCCGCGACGCCCGGCGCGTACGGGTTGCCGCCGAGCGCGTTCGAGATGTCGGTGATGGCGCGCTGGGCGCGGATGCTGTTGCCGGCCTCGTCGAGCGGCGGCGAGATGACGGCAATGCCGAACTTGCCGGGCGAGACGGCGAGGATGCCGCCCCCGACGCCGCTCTTCGCCGGCAGGCCGGTGTGGTAGAGCCATTTGCCGGAGTCGTCGTAGAGGCCCGCCGTCGCCATGACCGCCAGCACGCCCGGGACCTTGTTCGCGTCGATGACCTGCTTGCCGGTGACCGGGTTCTTGCCGCCGGCCGGCGAGCGTCGCCGCCATCATTGCCAGATCCTTGGCGTTGACGCCAATCGAGCACTGCCGCGTGTAGAGGTCGACCGCCTGCTGCCAGTTGCTCTTGATGTAGCCGTAGGCCAGCATCAGCGCGCCGATCGCCTGGTTGCGCTGATTGGTGTCGGATTCCGACTTATAGACATCCTGCAGGACCGTCAGCTGACGTCCGGCCGCGTCGTTGTGGAAGTCGAGGATCTTTTTCCAGACCGCGTCCGCGCTGTTACCCGTGACCATGCTGGTCGCGGAGATCGCGCCGGGGTTGACCAACGGGTTCATCTCCGGCGCGCCGTTGCCGACGACGGTGCGAACGCCTTCGACGGCGATGATCGAATTGAAACGAGCCCCGGTGGCATCGACGCCAATCCGTTTCTCGATCGACTCGAGCCCCTGCTCCTGGATGACCTGGGCCATCGTGAAGACTTTGGAGATCGACTGGATCGAGACTTCAGTCTTGATGTCGCCGGCGGTGTAGACCTTGCCGTCGGCGGTCACGACCGCGATGCCGAACAGGCCCGGGTCGACCTTGGCGAGCGCCGGGATGTAGTCCGCGTTCTTCCCCTCGGCGAGGGTCTTGAACTTGGCGTAAGCGGCATCGACCGCTTTCTGCACGTCGGCGGGCGCCTGGGCGTCCAGCGTCGGCGAGTACATCGTGAGCGCGCTGATGGCAAGCGCGCACATTCCCAGAGTGATGGTCCGGTGTCGTCGCTGCATTATTGGCCTCCGAGCTTCCACGAGAAGTTGTATTTGAACGAGAACTGCACCTTGAACCCGTCGCTCTGGAACCCGTCGGAGAAGTTCTCGCGCCGGCCCCACTGCAGCTCGCCGCCCACCATCACGCCCGGGACCGGGTAGTAAAGTAGGTTGCCCAGTGCGTACTTTCCAACCCTGAAGGCGTCAGGCGCCTGCTGGTCGGTATTGTCGTTGTCCTGCGCCGAGTATCCGATTGACGAGCTGAATTTCTGGCCGAACTGGTGATCGAGGAAGATGGCGTAGGCGACGATCGGGATCGCTTTGCCGACCACCGGCGTCACCGGGTTCGACAGATTGTTCTGGATGCCGATGTCGATCGGCGAGTCGTTCATTTCGTTCTGGACACCCTGGCCGACGGTGAACTGCATCCGCAGCACGTCGCCCTCGCCGTGCTTGAGATTCGAGCTGACGTTCCATCCCCATCCGGTGGCGTCACCGGAGAGATCGAAGGCGTCGTCGAGGGTGTCGTCCCACTTGATCTTCCGCAGGATGCCAGCCGTGCGCACGTAGCCCCATCCTCCGGAGTACTTGTAGGCGGCGGCGAGATCGGGCGCCGGGAACCGGGGCTTGATGCCCTGCAGCTCGATACGCGAGGCATACACACCCTGGTCGCCACTGGCGCCGGGGCGCGCCAGCGCGATCATCAGATTGCTGGAGTCACTGTGGATCGGCGTGTAGCGGAGCTGCACGTTGCGGTACCAGGGAATACCCGTCGGGCCCCAGTACTCCAGCGTGTTCGGGTAGACGTCCGGATCGCTGAACGGGCTCCAGTACTGGCCGGCCCCGAAGGCGCCGAGTTCTCCCCATGCATGGCGCAGGCGGAAGGTGGTCTGTCCTTCGTCCACGCCGGTGCCGAACAGCTCGAACTCGAAGATGGTCTTCAGGTCGCCGGCGGTGGTCGGCGTCGTTGATCTAAAGCCGAGACGGCTCTGCCGCACGCCCGCGAACGTGCTGTTGTCCGCGCCGAACTCGTTGGCCACCTTGGGCAACCTGGTAATGCGCAGCGTGTCGTACCAATTGGGGTCGATCTGCTTGAAGTTGTGGCCCATGTCGAGCATCGCGAAGCCATAGACCTCGAAGCTCGGCTTAGTAGGCGGCGGGCTCTGGGCAGCTATCGTGGTGCTCTCCCCGCTCGGTCCGCTGCTCGTCTCCTGCGCCCATCCTGCCGATGTGCCGCCGAGCACCAGGCTCGCCGTCAAGAACCAGACCGAAGCGGTCGGCCGGTGTGTCTGCGGACTCCCCATATTCCTGTCTCCTCTCATGATCGTGGTGCCGGAGCGTTCGCCTTTTCCCAGGCGCGTACCCGCCGGCGTCCCTCGTCGAACATCCGCTCGTAATTGGTCTTGCGGATCTTCAGGCTGGCGTCCGGCGTCAGCAGGCGCCAGACCGGCGCCCACATGTCGAACACTGCGAAATACGGCGACGGCCCCGCGGGCGCCACCGTGTCGGTCCCGAACAGGAATCTGTCCGGGTAGCGGTTGAGCATGCCCGCAACCCGGTCGATCGAGTCGGGGGAGGCGATGGCGTATTTGGCGACTTCGTCCCACGAAATATCGAAGTTGACGTGGCGGAGATCGGGATCGTTGAGCATCGCGTCGACGATCTGCAGGTAGCTCGGATTGCGTTCGGCGGCCTCCGCCGAGACCTGGACGGGATGGACCACGCGCCCGAGTCCGAGGTGGGCCCAGATGATCGCCGTCCGCGGATGTCGCTTGAGCAGCGCCTTCATCTGGGTCAGATAGACTGGTTCGCTGTCGGTCTTCGCGAACGGCATGTCGATGTCGTTGTGGAGGATCACGACCAGCCCGGACTCGGCGGCGAAGTCGAGGATGCGATCGAGCGCCGGGTTGGTCAGGCTGGCGGTCTCGCCGGAGATCTTCGACGAGACGAACTCCTTGTGGATGCTGAACTCGCCGATGCCGGAGAACACGCCCGGGAACGTCAGGAGCACGCGGCGGATGTGGTCCACGCCATACATGTCAGCGGGGTTGAAGCCGGTGATCATCGGGTCGAAGCGCGCCTGCTCCGCCGGTGTGAGCGCCTTGTAGGCAACGGCGATCGCGGCGTCGGTGAACGAGTAGTAGTAGAGCGGCGCGTCGCTCTGGAGGTAATACGTCGGCGCGAAGTCGCCGGAGTTCGCATACGACCATTGCTGCTGCAGCGGAATTCCGAACAGCGTCGAGCGTCCGACCCGCGTTCCCATGATCTGCAGGAAGCGCGGCACGTCGATGCCCTGCTGGATGTAATTGGTGAGGTGGAAATGCGAGTCGTTGAATTCGTTCGCCGCGGCAGCCGTCGCGGCCGGCGGTGGGGCCTGCGCCGCCGCGTGCCCGCTCGGGGGGCGCACGAACGCCACACCGCCGAGCAGCACGCAGACCAGAATGGCGCCGAGGGGGGCGCGACAAACCGGGACGAAGCGTGACATGAGCGGCACTCCTCGCGCCTAGAAGAACACCGGGAACGCGACCACGTCGGTCGGTCCGGTCGGCCCGCCCGCGAGCGCCTGCTGCCCTCCATGCGCGGAGCCCATCGGCGCGCGCGATAGCAGCCGCAGGACAGTCCGCGAGATCGTTGTGCCCATTTCCTACCGTCATCAGCATGGGGAGTGCCACGCCGCCGGCGCACAGCACCGGACGTCAAATCGCGCGATCACCGTGAATTGGGCCCGGCTCCTGGCATTTCACTCTGGGCGCGGCCCTCCGCCATTCCGGAGCACCTACGGTCTTCCGGTGCGCTTGGACTGCTACGGAGGACCGCGAAGGCGTCGACTATGTGGCCACAACCGCAGTAATCCGGACCACGCGGCAGCTGGCACGTCCGGTGCTGGCGTTGACCGGTAGAAAGGATGTTCCCTATGCGGCATAGATTTCTGTCGGTCGTGATCGTCGGGGCGTGCATCGCCATCGCACCAATCGCAGCGCAGGCACAGGACACGCGCGTACACTTCACCCTGGGCGCAGGGTTTACGTCTCCCAATGGCGAGGTCCACGATCGCCTGGGCAACGGCTACAACATCACCTTCGGCGTCGACGTGCCGATCACGCCCGTGTTCGCCATCGAAGGGCTGTACAGCTACAACGGTCTGGGAGAGAAACGCATCTCGGTTCCGGTGAGTCCGGTCGTAAACCCGCTCGAGACCGGGACCGTGCCGACTGACTTCTTCGGCTCGATGAACATGCAGTACTTCACGGGCAGCTTGATCATCCAGCGGCCCGAAGGCGGCGTGCGGCCATATGGCCTGATCGGCATGGGCGTGTATTACCGGCCGGTGAAGATCACGACGCCGGCCGTCGGATACGCGCCGGGGTACTGCGACCCGTGGTTCTACGTCTGCTACACGGGCGGGTGGGTTCCGGTCGACAAGATCGTCGGCGACCGCAGCTCTACCGACTTCGGAATGGGATTCGGCGGCGGCGTGCGCTTCGGTCCGATCTTCGGCGAGCTGCGCTATCACTACATCTGGGGCCCGACCGTGAAAGAGCTGCCGGCAACGATCAACCCTCTCGCTACTAACTCATCACTGGTTGGCCAGAAGGCGAACGGGCAGTTCCTGGTCACGACGTTCGGCATCCGGTTCTAACTCGCACTTCGCTCCGGTCTGCACGCATCAGGGGCTCTCTTTCTATCGACCGGCCGCGGCGCCTCGGCGCGCGGCCGGTGTCGCACCGCGGACCGTTGCTCTGTGACCGTCCGTCCCTGACACTTGCCGGAACCACCCGCCATCATCAAACACGTTGCACGGCGCACGATCCGCCCGAGCCCAGGGTCGTTGCGCCGCGCGCATGTACAACGGCCGCGGACCCCGCACAATCGGCCGGGAACGGCGGCTGTGAGGTCGAAGGGTGTGCGCGGGATTAGCGCACGCGGGAGCGGCGCCTGACCTGGAGCTGGGCGACGGCGCGCACCAGCGACGCGTTGACCGAGGCGACTTCCTCGTCCGAGAGCTTCTCGCGCAGCCTGGCGGCCGCTCGCTCGCGCGCTTCGGTCACCGCGACCTCGTCGATGTCGGCGGCCCTGACCGCCATGTCGGTGAGAATCGACACGTGCGCGGCATCGACGTCGACCAGGCCCTCGCCGACGGCCAGGTAGGTGTCCTGTCCGTCCTTCGAGACGATGATCTCGCCCGGCACGAGCTGCGTAATGAGCCGCACGTGCTGGGGATAAATCCCGATTTCGCCATCCGCCGTCGGCAGGGTGACGAGGTCGACGTCGTTCGAGAAGACGGTCGCCTGCGGCGTGACGATTTCGAGCTTCAGGGTAAGAGCCATGATCGGTGCATCACTAAGAATGAACGAAGTCGGCGCCTACGTCGTGATTTCTTCGATCCCACCCTTCATGTAGAACTGTCCTTCCGGCACCGTGTCGTGCTTGCCGTCGAGAATCTCCTTGAAACCGCGAACGGTGTCCGCGACCGCGACCTGACGGCCTTCGCGCCCGGTGAACACCTGCGCCGAACTGAATGGCTGGCTGAGGAAGCGCTGAATCTTGCGGGCCCGATAGACCGTGAGCTTGTCTTCCGGCGACAGTTCGTCCATCCCGAGAATGGCGATGATGTCCTGGAGATCCTTGAAGCGCTGCAGCACGCGCTGGACCCGGCGCGCGACATCGTAATGCTCCTGGCCGACGATCTCCGGCGCGAGCGCCCGCGAGGTCGAGGCCAGAGGGTCAACAGCCGGATAGATGCCGAGTTCGGCAATCGCCCGTTCGAGCACGATCGTCGCGTCGAGGTGCGCAAAGGTGGTCGCGGGGGCCGGATCGGTCAGATCGTCCGCGGGCACATAGACTGCCTGGAACGACGTGATTGAGCCCTTCTTGGTCGAGGTGATGCGTTCCTGCAGCCCGCCCATCTCGGCGGCGAGCGTCGGCTGATAGCCGACCGCACTGGCGGTGCGGCCGAGCAGGGCAGAGACCTCGGAGCCGGCCTGCGAGAAGCGGAAGATGTTGTCGATGAAGAGCAGGACGTCCTGGCCCTTCTCGTCGCGGAAGTACTCGGTGATCGCGAGACCGCTCAGCGCGACGCGCAGCCGGGCCCCGGGCGGCTCGTTCATCTGGCCGTAGACGAGCGCGATCTTCGACGCGCCCAAATCGTTCTGGTTGATGACACCGGCCTGCGACATCTCGTGATAGAGGTCGTTGCCTTCGCGAGTGCGTTCGCCCACGCCCGCGAACACCGACACCCCGCCGTGGAGCTTGGCAATGTTGTTGATCAACTCCATGATCACGACGGTCTTGCCCACGCCGGCGCCCCCGAAGGCGCCGACCTTGCCGCCTTTCAGGAACGGGCAGATCAGGTCGATGACCTTGATGCCGGTGGTGAGGACCTGCGGCGATGTCGACTGATCCACGAGGGGCGGCGGCTGCCGGTGAATCGGGTAGAACTTGTCGGCCTTGACGGGTCCGCGATCGTCGATCGGGTTGCCGGTGACGTCGAACACCCGCCCCATCACGCCCTCGCCGACCGGCATCGCGATGGGTCGGCCCAGGTCGGTCACCGCGTAGCCGCGCTTGAGCCCCTCCGTCCCGGCCATCGAAATGGTGCGGGCCCAACGGTCGCCGAGGTGCTGCTGTACTTCGAGCGTCAGCGTGACCGGCTGGTTGTCCACGGTGTAGTCGACAGTCAGCGCGTTGAAGAGCGCCGGGAGCCCCGAGGGAAACTCCACATCCACCACCGGACCGACCACCTGCACGACCTTGCCCATGTTCATGGCTGATACTCCAGTCGCCGTTGCCAGCGATTACTCTGCCTGGCCGCCGGCGATCTCCAGCAGCTCTTTCGTGATGTTGCCCTGCCGCAGCTTGTTGTATTCGAGCTTGAGGGCCTTGATGAGATCCTCCGCGCTGTCGGTGGCGCTCTTCATCGACACCATGCGCGCGCTCTGCTCGCTGGCTTTGGCGTTGAGCAGCACGTAGAACAGATAGATGCTCAGGTAGTGGTTGACCAGATACGTCAGCACCGCCTCAGGGTTCGGTTCGAACAGCGTGTCGCCGTCATCGTCGACCGTGCCGTCGTCCGGCACGACGCCCGGAAGTGGAAGACCGGTAATCTCGCCGACCGGCAGGTACTCGAGCGAGACGGGCTGCTGCGACAGCGTGTTGACGAACCTCGTCGCCACGATCCGCACCTCGTCCACTTCGCCGCTCTCGAACAGCCGCCGCGCGAATGCGGTGATCGCCCGCGCTTCGGCGTAGGTGGGCGTGTCGCCGTAGGCGAACTCCGCCGCCAGCCGGCGGCCAGAGCGGGCGACGAACTGCGCGGCCTTGCGGCCGGCGGTGATGAACTGCGTCGACGGCTGATCGAAGTGGGCCGCGATCCGGAAGACGTTGGTGTTCAAGGCCCCGCAGAGCCCCTTGTCGGCGGCGACGAGGATCACCGCGCGATTCCGGACCTCGCGCCGCTCCATCAGCGGATGCGTGAAATCGATCGTCCGTGACGTCGCCGCCCGCTGGATGCGGTAGAGGAGGTGCACGAACGGCCTGGTGGCGATCGCCGCCTGCTGCGCCTTGCGCATCTTCGAGGCCGCCACCATCTGCATGGCCTTGGTGATCTGGGCCGTCCCACTCACCGACTTGATGCGGCGCCGAAGCTCGCGGGGGCTCTGCATGGCTGCTATCCGTGTTCGCGTCGGCGCTGACCCGTTAGACGGCCGCCGGCCGGGCCGCCCACGTCTGTTTGAACTGCTCGGCCGAGGTCTTCAACTCGGCGGCGATCTCGGCGCTCATCACCTTCTGCTGTCCGATTCTCTGCAGCAACTCGGTGCGTCGCGTCGACAGGAAATCCGTCCACTCGGCCTGGAACTCCTTGATGCGCTCGACCGGCACATCGTCGACGTAGCCGTTCTGCACCGCCCAGATCACGGCGACCTGGACTTCGACCGGGATCGGGCTGTACTGCGGCTGCTTGAACAGCTCGATGATCCGCTTGCCGCGATCGATTTTGGCCTGCGTTGCGGTATCGAGCTCGGAGCCGAACTGGGCGAACGCCGCGAGCTCACGGAACTGGGCCAGTTCGCCTTTCAGCTGGCCGGCGACCTGCTTCATCGCCTTGAGCTGGGCCGCGGAGCCGACGCGGGATACCGAGATGCCGACCGAGATCGCCGGACGCACCCCCTGGTAGAAGAGGTCGGTATCGAGAAAGATCTGGCCGTCGGTGATCGAGATGACATTGGTCGGGATATACGCCGAGACGTCACCGGCCTGGGTCTCGATGATCGGCAGCGCGGTCAGGGAGCCGTTGCCGTACTTCTCGCCGACCCGCGCCGCCCGCTCGAGCAGACGGCTGTGCAGATAGAAGACGTCCCCGGGATACGCTTCGCGGCCGGACGGGCGCTTCAAGACGAGCGACACCTGGCGGTAGGCGACGGCGTGCTTCGAGAGATCGTCGTAGACGATCAGCGCGTCCATGCCGTTGTCCATGAACCACTCGCCGATCGCCGCTCCGGCAAACGGGGCAAGGTACTGGCTGGTGGCCGAGTCCGACGCCGGCGAGGCCAGCACAATCGTGTACGGCATCGCCCCGGCTTCCTCGAGCACGGAGAGCAGCCGCGCGATCGTCGACTGCTTCTGCCCGATCGCGACGTAGATGCTGTAGAGCGGGCGATACGTTTCGCCGCTCTCCTGTGCCTGCCGGTTGAGCCGCGCCTGGCTGATGATGGTATCGATGCACAGCGTGGTCTTGCCGGTCGAGCGATCCCCGATGATCAGCTCCCGCTGACCGCGGCCAATCGGAATCATGGCGTCGATTGCCATGATCCCCGTCTGGACTGGCTGCCCGACGGGCTGTCGCTTGATGATGCCCGGGGCGAGCTTCTCGACCGGATAGGAGGCAGTGCTGGCGATCGGGCCCTTGCCGTCGATCGGCTCGCCCAGAGTGTTGACGACGCGGCCGAGCAGCCCCAGACCGACCGGCACCTGGAGCAGCTTGCCCGTGCCGCGGACCTCGTCGCCTTCGGCGAGCCGGGTGTAGTCCCCGAGCACGATCACGCCGACCTCGGTCTCGTCGAGCGTCAGCGCCAGGCCGGTGATGCCGTTGCCGAAATCGAGCATCTCGTTCAGCATCACGTCGGACAGGCCCTCGACGCGCGCGACGCCGTCCCCGATCTCGCGAACCACGCCGATGCTCTGCTTCGCGGCTGCCGCGACAGCGGTCGCGATCTCGGCTTCGATTTCCCGCACCAAATCAGACATCGCTCATGCCCCCGCCGGGCCGCGCCGTGCGGCCGTGGTCCCGGCGTAAATGTGTCGGTCGCTATGCCGGCGTTCAGAGGCGCGCTTCGAGCGCCGCCAGCTTTCCCCGGACGCTGCCGTCGTAGACGTCGCTTCCCACCGTGATGCGCATGCCGCCGACCAGCGCGGGGTTCACCGTGAACGTGGTCGTCAGGCCACCGCCGTACGTTCCGGTCAGTCGCGCCGCCACGTCATCGCGCAGGTCGTCGGGCAGTGCTTCCGCACTCTCGACGAGCGCGGTGTGCCGGTTCTGGTCCAGCCGCAGGAGCCTGAGGAAATCCCACAGGATGGGGAACGAGCCCCCTCTGCCGGAGGTCCTGACTCGTTGCGCGACCCGTCGGGCCCTGGCCTCGTCCACGCGTCCGTCGACCAGGCACAGGCGGAAGAGCCGGCGCGCCGTCCGGCGGATCTTCCGGTTGGACTTCATCGCGTCATGCTCGCGACCTGACGACCATCAGCGACGGCGCTCACGCCGGCACCTGCCTGGCCGTTTCCTCGGCGAGGCGCCGCTGGTCCTCCGGCGTCAGGATCTTGCCGGTGACGGCGGCGCTCGTTTGAATCACCAGCCTGCCGATCTGCCGTTTGAGATCGGCCAGCATCTGCGCGCGCTCGCGCTCAGCTGCCGCTTGTGCCCTCTGCAGGATCTGCTCGGCCGCGGCGGCCGCTTTGGCCGTCTCGACCGCGTGCACCCGGGCCGCCGCCGACCGGGCGTCTTCGATCAGCTGACGCCCTTCGGCGTCGGCCTTGGCGAGCACGTTCCGGCGCTGCACTTCGATCTGCGCCAGCTCGCTCTTGATCTGCTGGGCGTTGGCCAGGCCGTGCGCGATCTGCTCGCGGCGTGCCGCCAGGATCTTCAGGATCGGCTGGTAGGCCCACGCGTACAACACGGCGCAGACGATGCTGAAACTGACGATTTGCGCCAGCAGATGCGGCCA
Organism: uncultured Acidobacteriota bacterium; assembly: GCA_963816725.1. GTDB lineage: Bacteria > Acidobacteriota > Vicinamibacteria > Vicinamibacterales > 2-12-FULL-66-21 > CAVSUB01. The sequence continues at coordinate 598,370 of CAWFMC010000013.1, forward strand.
GTCGACGCCGAAGGTTCGCGCGACGTCGCCGAGAGCGCCGCCTTCAGCGACGGCGACGAGAAAGGGACTCATGAGTCTGCGCTCTCAATCCGCGGCCCGGTCCGTCGATCACCGGACCAGGAACAGGGCATAGAACACGACCGCTTCCGCGAAGGCGATGGCGAGAATCGACTGCACCATCACCTTGGTGGCGGCGCCGGGATTGCGCCCGACGGCGGTCGATGCACCCATGCCGATGAGGCCGACCCCGATTGCCGTGCCCAGCGCAGCCAGGCCGACGTGCAAGCTTCCGGTCATTGGGAGTTGTCCTTTCCAGGGTTAAAAGCCACGACGGCCGCGGCGTCCGATCAGCACCACTCGTTACCCGTGGGCGTGGGTCGGCGAGGTCTCCTCGTGGTGCTGACAGATGAGCAGCGTGAAGACCGCCGTCAGCAGCATGAACACCATCGCCTGCACAAGACCGACCAGCAATTCCATGAAGTAGAACGGGATCGGCAGCAGCCACCCGAGCCAGGGAACCATGGTGGCCATCGCCTCGAGCATGTTCTCGCCCGCGAATACGTTGCCATAGAGCCGGAAGCTCAGAGATACGGGCCGGAAGAGAATCGAGACGATCTCGAGACACCCAGCCGCGAGGAACACGACCACCAGCAGCACGCGCATCACCCCGGCGGACTCGCCCTTCGGCGCGAACAACTCTTTGACGATGCCGCGCGGACCGACTTCCTGAAGCGCCCACACGATCCAGCAGGCGAAGAACACCAGCGACATCGCCAGCGTCATGTTCAGGTCGGCATTGGCGCCGCGAAACAGGGGCCGGTCCACGGTGAAGCCGTGCGCGGTCTGCGTTCCCCAGCCGATCGTGCCGACGCCGGGCAGCAGGCCGATCCAATTGCTCGCCAGGATGAAGATGAAGATCGTGGCGAAGAACCAGAACGTGCGCTGAACGAGCTGCGGCCCGATGATGCTTTCGAGGAACTCATACAGGCTCTGGACGACCCATTCCACGAAGTTCTGCACCGGACCGGGCACGTCGGTCATGGATCGCGTCGCGGTCCGGGCCAGCACGATCAGGAAGATCGCGACGATCCAGGTGACGACCATCGAGTTGGTGATCGGCAGGCCGAACGGACGCGCGAGCTCCACGGCGCTCTGCGGCAGACCGTGTGCGGCGGGCTCGCCGGCGGCGCTGTCGTGCGCCTGGGTGGCCATCGTCGCGGCTGCCGCGGTCGTCGTCACATCAGCAGCGTGACCCACGGCACAGACACCGGCGATCAGCATCAGCGCCGCGAGGAGCATCGCCCGACGCCGCGGTCCGCTGCCGCGGGGCGACAGCGCGCGACCGCGTCTGAAGAGACGTGGCATGGTGGCGGACGTCGATACAGCACGGCTTGTGCCACTGGTGCCGCAAGCGGCGCATGCTCTCGGCACTCGATCCTGATCGAGCCGCGATCGCTGAAGTCTCCGAGATACCGGACCGCCTCCGCCCTGTCGGAGCCCATCGCGTCGGGCGCACGGTCAGAGGAATGGTTTGCGCTCGTGCCCGGTGCAATCGCGCGTGGCGGCGAGTACGCCCACCCGGCACGACCGATGCACAGCGCCCGCGCAACGGGTCTACGAACATTGAGGTGGGTGATGAGGAGCGGCTCAGTGGTGCGGAAAGGCGCAGCCTTCGCGGAGGAACAATGCGCCACCGGCGTCGGCCGCCTGCCCGTTACTGCGGCGCGTTAGCGGGATGACATTCGTGACGGTCTCTGGCCCGGAACTCACGAGCGAATACCACCACGCGTTCGAGGCGTTGCCGGTCGGGGTCTGCATCATCGACCGCACCGGAAGCATCGTCTCCGTCAACCGTGCCCTCGAACAACAGCTCGGGTACACCCGCTCCGAGCTCGTCGGCCAGGACGCGACGCTGCTCCTGTCCATTCCCCTCGACACGATCCAGTCGGCGCTGCGCGAACGGTCCGACCCCGCGGCTCGGGCGACGCCGTCGGCCGCCCAGGTATCAGGCCGGCGGAAGGACGGAACGGAGTTCCGCGCCGAGGTTGACCTCCGGCCCTTCGAGACGGTGAACGGGACCTTCGTCCTGGTGTCACTCGACGACCGCACGCCGCGGCGCGGGTCGGACACGACACCACAGTCGCCGATCGGGCCGCCGACCGCGGTCGAGCGGCTCATCGCCGATCTGTCGGGTCAATTCATCAATCTCCCGGCCGATGAGATCGGGCCAGCGGTCCGAGCCGGTCTGGGACGCATCTGCCAGCTCCTCGATCTCGACCGGGCGACGATGGTCCGCCTCGGACGTGCCGGCGTCCTGGTCAATCCTGTCGAGTGGACCGCCGAGGGCGTGCCGTCCCTCGATGACGCCGTGTTGAATGCCGAGCATTTCCCCTGGACCCTCGATCGCCTGCTCTCGGGTGAGACGGTGTGCTTCGCCAGCACGGAGGAGGTGCCGAACGAGATCGACCGTCGGAACTACGAGCTGCTCAACACCCAATCGTGCCTCTCGGTGCCACTGTCGCTCTTCGGGCGGGTTGGCGCGATCGCCGCGTTCAGCACCGTCGCGCGGACGCGCACCTGGCCGGTCGAACTGATCCAGCGCCTGGGGGGCATCGCCACGGTGCTGGCGCAGGTCGTCGCCCGCCAGGAACAGGAGGAAGCGCTCCAGCGGGCGAACGACGAGACGAACCGGCTGAAGACCCAGCTGCAGGCAGAGACCGTCTACTTGCGCCACGAGGCGCGCGACCGCTCGGCCCCAACCCACATCATCGGGACCTGCGAGTCCTTGCGCCGCGCGGTGGCGCAGGCCGAGCAGGTGGCGAGTACCGATTCGACGGTGCTGCTGCTGGGCGAGACCGGCACGGGGAAAGAGCTGTTCGCGTCCTACATCCACTCGCTCAGCCAGCGGCGCGGGCGGCCGATGGTGCGGGTCAACTGCGCGGCGATTCCGGCGGCGCTGGTCGAAAGCGAGCTGTTCGGGCGCGAAAAGGGGGCGTTCACCGGCGCGCTGGCCCGGCAGGTGGGACGGTTCGAGCTGGCCGACCACTCGACGATCTTCCTCGACGAGATCGGCGATCTGCCGCTCGATCTCCAGGTGAAGTTGCTCCGCGTGCTGGAGGAGCGGACGTTCGAGCGTCTCGGCAGCTCGCGCCCGATCTCCGTCGACACCCGGATCATCTGTGCGACTCATCGCAGCCTGGAGCAGCGCATCGCGGACGGGGAATTCCGCGAGGATCTCTACTACCGGCTGAACGTGTTTCCGATTCAGGTGCCGCCGCTTCGTGAACGGGTCGAGGACATTCCGGCACTGGTTTACAAGCTGGTGGACGAGTTCTCCTCCCAGTTCGGCAAGCGCATCGATGTCATCGAACAGGAGTCGCTGGCGGCGCTCCAGCGCTACTCGTGGCCGGGCAACATCCGTGAGCTCCGCAACGTGGTCGAGCGGGCGATGATCGAAACGACCTCGCGCCGGCTCACCATCGCCATGCCCGAATCCCCGGCCGGGGCCCCGTCGGCGGCGAGCGCAAAGCTCGCCGATGTGGAGCGGGAGCACATCCTGGCCGTGCTCAAGAGCTCCGCCTGGCGTATCCGGGGCGCGTCCGGTGCGGCCAATCGTCTCGGCATGAAGCCGACGACGCTCGAAACGCGCATGGCCAAGCTCAGACTCAAGCGCCCGGACCCGAGCTAGCAGGCAGTCTGCCCTCTCCTTGAGGCATCAGCCCGGTCCGTTTCAGCGGTCGAGGACCTCCATGCGTCGTCCCCTCCGGGCCATCGCGCCTCGCCTTCGATGGCAGCCGCCCGGGCCTCCGGGCCTGCCGGCCCCCTCCGGAATTCCGTGATCGGGCCCTGATAACCGTGGGCACTCCACCCGGCCCGTCGCCATCGATTACGACTGGCCCCAGTATTTCCGGGGTGTTACAGGGGACCAGCTCGCGTCCAGGTTGGAACAGGCGGTGCTTAGGCGACGGAATCATGCTCCGGCTGAACGTCACGCTCGGTGCCGCCTCGGCGCGGAATCGGGAGCGCTTGCTCGAAGGGCTCCAGTATCAGGTCCCGAGCACGCGGCTGGAGCCGGGGTGTCTGGGATGTAGTGCCTGGCTCGGCGCAGACTGGTCGGTCCACTACTACGAAGAGTGGGCGACGGAGGACGCGCTCCGCCGGCGGGTCCAATCGGAGCGGTTCACGTCGTTGCTGGCGGTGGTCGAGACTGCCGAGGACGCCGACGTGCAGTTCGACGTCGTCAACTCCAGGCGGGGTCTCGACTACGTCACCGAGCTCCGCAACCGCGTCGATCCGTGAGCCGTCAGGGCCTCCGGAGGCGCCGGTCTTTGTCCGAGCCACGACCATGAAACGAGCCGCGTACGAGAAGGAACTGCGAAAGCTGCAGGTCCAGCTGTGCCACCTTCAGAGCTGGGTCAAAGAGAAGGGCCTGCGCGTCGTCATCGTGTTCGAAGGGCGTGACGGTGCCGGAAAAGGAGGAACCATCCGGGCGCTCACGGAGCGGGTCAGCCCGCGCACGTTCCGGGTGGTGGCGTTGCCGGCACCCTCGGACCGCGAGAAGTCGCAGGTCTACATGCAGCGCTACCTGCGGCATTTTCCCGCGGCCGGCGAGGTGGTCATCTTCGATCGCAGCTGGTACAACCGCGCTGGTGTCGAGCACGTCATGGGATTCTGCTCGGCCAAGGAGCATCGCCGCTTCCTCGAGCTGTGCCCGCAGATCGAGAAGTTCCTGATCGACGGCGGCATCATCCTGATCAAGCTGTGGCTCGAGGTCAGCAACGACGAACAGCAGCGGCGGTTCGAGGCCCGGGTCAAGGATCCGCTGCGCCAGTGGAAGCTGAGTCCAATGGACCTGCCGTCGCGCGAGCGGTGGTATGCCTACTCGCGCGCCCGCGATCAGATGCTGGAGAGCACGGACACCACCTTCGCGCCGTGGTACGTCCTTCGCTCGGACGACAAACGCACGGCGCGACTCAACGCGCTCCGCCATCTGCTCCAGCAAGTCCCGTACAAGAAGCTGTCGCATGGCAAAGTGAAGCTGCCGAAGCGCTCGAAGAAGGGCGCCTACGACGATGATCAGTCGATTGCCCACCGGCGTTTCGTGGCAGCGCACTATGACGGCACGAAGGGCAAGGCCGAGGGCAAGGCGAACCGCAAGGCAGAGCGCAAAGCGGAGGGCACCGCCGAAGGTCAAGGATGCGCGATGAAGATGTCGAGTCCGCAGGTCGGGAGCAGCGCGCCGCTCGGCGCGGCGGTCCGGCCGGATGGCGTCAACTTCAGCGTGTTCTCCAGGCACGCCACGGCGATCGAGCTCCTGTTGTTCGACGACGCGGAGGCGGTACAGCCGTCGCGGATCGTTCAGCTCGATAGCGGCGCCAATCGGACGTATCACTACTGGCACGTGTTCGTGCCAGACCTTCGACCTGGCCAGATCTACGCGTATCGCGTCCACGGGCCGTTCGCCCCTGAGCGCGGGCTCCGGTTCGACCCCGCCAAGGTTTTGCTGGATCCCTACGGCCGCGGCATCGTCGTCCCCGACATCTACGACCGGCAGGCCGCCAGCCGGGCCGGCGACACCATCGCGAGCGCGATGAAGAGTGTCGTCGCCGATCCCAGCCGCTACGACTGGGAAGGCGATCGGCCGTTGCAGATGCCCTTTGCCGAAACGCTCGTCTACGAGATGCACGTCGGCGGGTTCACCAAGCATCCGAGCTCCGGCGTCGCCCCCGGGAAGCGCGGCACGTATGCCGGCCTGATCGAGAAAGTGCCGTATCTGCGGGATCTCGGGATCACCGCCGTCGAGCTCCTGCCGGTCCACCAGTTCGATCCACAGTCGGCGCCGAACGGCGTGAACTACTGGGGCTATCAGCCGGTCTCGTTCTTCGCGCCGCATCACGGCTACAGTTCCACCCGGGATCCGCTCGGCGCGATCGACGAGTTCCGCGACATGGTCAAGGCACTCCACCGCGCCGGCATCGAGGTCATCCTCGACGTCGTGTTCAACCACACCGGCGAGGGCGGCGCCGATGGTCCGACGCTTTGTTACCGGGGCTTTGCCAACGAGGCCTACTACACGCTGCAGGCCGACCGGTCGCAATTTGCCGACTACACCGGGTGCGGCAACACGCTGAACGCCAACCACACGGTGGTGCGGCGGATGATCGTCGACAGCCTGCGTTACTGGGTCGCCGAGATGCACGTCGACGGTTTCCGCTTCGACCTGGCGTCGATCCTGACTCGCGACGAAGACGGTCAGCCGGTGCCGAATCCGCCGGTGCTCTGGGACATCGAATCCGATCCGGCGCTCGCCGGCACGAAGCTGATCGCCGAGGCGTGGGATGCGGCCGGCCTCTATCAGGTGGGCAGCTTCATCGGCGACACGTGGCAGGAATGGAACGGCCGCTTCCGAGACGATGTCCGCCGGTTCTGGAGAGGCGACAACGGGACGGTGCGCCAGTTCGGGATCCGGTTCCTGGGCAGCCCTGACATGTACGGCCACGAGAATCGCGAGGCGGAGCAGAGCATCAACTTCGTCACCTGCCATGACGGCTTCACGCTGAACGACCTCGTCTCGTACAACCAGAAGCACAACGCCGCGAACGGCGAGGACAACCGCGACGGCTCCGATGACAACATGAGCTGGAACTGCGGCGTCGAGGGACCGAGTGACGATCCGGACGTCGAGGCGCTGCGTAATCGCCAGGTCAAGAATCTGCTCGCCTCGCTCCTGCTGTCCACCGGCACCCCGATGCTGCTGATGGGCGACGAGGTGCGGCGAACGCAGCAGGGCAACAACAACGCCTACTGCCAGGACAACGACATCAGCTGGTTCGACTGGAGCCTGCTCGAACGTCACGGCGACATCCGCCGGTTCGTCAAGGCGCTGGCCGAGTTTCGGCGGCGCCGCGACGTGGTGGACGAGTCGCGGCCGATCACGCTGAACGACCTCCTGCATCGCGCGTCGATCGAATGGCATGGCGTGGAGCTTGGCCGCCCTGACTGCGGTGACAACTCGCACTCGCTGGCGCTCGCGGTGGGCAGTCTTCAGTCGCGCTTCCTGTTCCACAGCATGATGAACGCATACTGGGAGCCGCTGGCGTTCGAGTTGCCGTCGACCGAGGCCGGGATCCCGCTGTCGTGGCGCAAATGCGTCGACACCGCCGCGGCGTCGGCGGACGATGTTCACCCATGGGACAGCGCACCCGCCGGTGCCGAACGGCCGGTATGTGGTGCCGGCGCGCACGTTCGTGCTGCTCGCGGCCAGGCTGTCGCCGGATGCGCCGATCGAGCGCGTGGAGTGAGTGATGCGTAGGATGGTCACGGTGATCGCCGCGGCGCTGCTCCTGACCGGCGGGCCTGCGGTCGTGTCGGCGATCAAAGTCGCCGGGGCCCCGCCAACGCAGGCGGCAGCGCCGGCCAAGGGCGCGAAACCGGCGGCGAGCGCTGAATCACTCGATCGCCTGTTCGCGCCGATCGCCCTCTATCCGGACCAGCTGCTCGCGCAGATGCTGCTCTGCGCGGCCAATCCCGGCAAGATCGCGACGCTCAACGAGTGGCTCGCCAGCCATCAGACCGAAAAGGGCTCGGCCTTGCAGGATGCGGCGGCGAAGGCCGGTTTCGACGCCAGCTACGTCGCGCTGGTGCTGTTTCCCGACGTCGTGAGCACGATGGCTGGCCAGGTCGACTGGACCAGGCAGATCGGCGAGGCGTTCGCCACGGACCGCACGGCGGTCTTCGACAGTATCCAGCGGCTCCGCAGCCAGGCGCAGAAGGCCGGCACGCTCAAGGACTCGCCGCAGCAGGACGTCGAAACGAGGACCACGTCGTCGGGTCAGCCGGTGATCGTGATCGAGCCGGCGAACCCGCAAGTCATCTACGTGCCCCAGTACAACCCGCAGGTCGTCTACGGCCACCCGACGACGTCCACCGTCGTCGTGCAGGAGAGCAGCAGCTCGGATGCGGTGGCGGCCGGACTGATTGGATTCACCGCCGGCATCGTGATCGGCGCGGCGATCGACAACGACTATTACTACGGTCCGTACGGGTGGGGCGGTGGCGGCGCGTACATGTACAACGACGGCTGGGACGACTGGTACGACCACCGCGAAGACGCGCGCGAGGATTGGATGGATCATCGCGAAGACATCTACGAGGAACGCGGTGACCGCGCTGAAAACGCGCGGGAACAGCGGACCGATCGCGCCGAGACGGCCCAGGAACAGCGGACCGAGCGGACCGACACCCGTCAGCAGAACCGCCCCGAGTCGCAGGCCCAGCGCGAGCAGCGGCGCACCGACGCGCAGGCGAAAGCCGGAACAGCCTCGGGCACGAACGCCGCGACGGCGCGGGCGACGGCCGAGTCTCGCGGCTACAGCGGGACCGAGCGTACGAAACCCGAGCGCAGCGGCGGCGGGTCCGATGCGTTCTCGGGATATTCCAGCGGCAAGTCCACACGGGCCGCGAGCGACCGCGGCCAGCGGAGCCGGAGCAGCTCGCGCGGCTCAGGCAAGCGCCGATGACCGGTGGCAAGGAGGAGTCGTGAGCCAGAGGGCTACTGTGCACCCCGCACTCACCCGTGATTGCCGGCGAGGCCCAAGCCGCCGGCGCGCGATCGTGCTGGCGTGCGTGGTGCTCCTCGCGGCCTCGTCGTGCCGCAGAACGAGCACCTCGGATTACCGCCGGTTCGGCAAGCCCGAGGACGCGGTCCAGGCGCTGATCTCGGCGGCGTCGAAGGATACGGTCGAGCCCATTCTCGCGATCTTTGGCCCGGCGGGGAAGGCGCTGATCGACACCTCAGACGCGGCCAGCGCCCGGCGCGGGCGCCAGGTGTTCGCTGCGGCCGCCGCGGAAGGCTGGCACCTGGAGGATCGCTCCGACGGCGCCAAGACTCTGATCCTCGGCAACGAACAGTGGCCGTTCCCGGTGCCGCTCATCAGGGAGCCGGCGGGATGGCGCTTCGATACCGAGGCCGGCCGCGAGGAGATCATCACGCGCCGCATCGGCCGCAACGAGCTGGCGGTGATCGAGGCGTGCGAGACCTACGTCCTGGCGCAACACGTGTATGCCAGTGCGTCGCACGACGGCAAGCCGTCCGGAGTGTATGCGGCGGCGTTCCGCAGCGACGCGGGGCATCAGAACGGTCTGTACTGGGCCCCGACGCGGGGCGGCAAGCGCAGTCCGCTTGGCGATCTGCTGGCAGCCGCGGCCGATCCAGGCCGCGTCGCGGCCGGCGCGGCGAGCCCGCCGGCGCCATTCCATGGCTACTACTTCCGGATTCTCACCGCGCAGGGGCCCTCGGCGCGCGGTGGGGCAAAGAATTACGTCGTGAACGGCGAGATGACCGGAGGATTCGCGCTGGTGGCCTGGCCGGCGCAATACGACGTCACCGGCGTGATGACCTTCATTGTGAGCGGCGACGGGATCGTCCGTCAGAAAGATCTTGGCCCGAACACGGATGCGGCCGCACGGGCGATGACAGCCTATGACCCGGATACCTCGTGGACACCGGCCCGGTGATGCCCGCCAGCCGCCGAACGATCGTCAGCACGCCGTTGCCCAGGAGCGTTCCGCTATCTCTCGCCGCCGACCGTTAGCCGCCCGCCTGCTCCAAGTCCTCGCCATCGCGTCGGTCGCGTTCGTCGGGCACCTGCACGCGCAGAAGCCAAGCCCGCCCCCGGCGGCAGTGACGGCGGAGGCCGAGCCCGCCGATCCGCTCGGCCGCAGCACGCCGCGCGGCGCGGTGACCGGATTCCTGGACGCCGCACGCAAGGGTGAATTGGAACGGGCCGCGCAATACCTGAATGTCAGGGGCGAGGCGGCCCAGACCCTGGCCCGCCAGTTGTTCGTCGTGCTCGATGCGCGGCTGCCGGCACGGCTCATGCGCATCAGCGACGCGCCGGAGGGCTCCGGCAGCTCGTTGACGCCGAATCAGGAAACCGTCGGCACCATCGAGGGTCCGCAGGGCCCGCTGGACATCGTCCTCGAGCGCGTCACACGCAGCGGGGCGCCGCCGATCTGGCTGTTCTCGCGCGCCACCCTCGACGCCATCCCGGCGGCCCACGACGAGCTCGTCGACACCACGAGTCACGGCCCGCTGCGCACGGTGATCAGTACCCGGGTCGGCAACCTGCGCATCGGCGATGTCCTCGCGCTGGTGCTCGGTGTGCCAGCGCTGTACCTCGTCACGGTGCTGCTGAATCGCGGGCTGCGGGCGCTGCTCCGGCGTGCGCTCAGAGGGACGCCGGCGGCGGATGCCGACGTCCTGCCGATCCCCGCGCGGCTGCTGCTGGTGACGCTCGCGGCGAGCGCGTTCGTCGCCACGTTACGACTGTCACTGGCCGTCCGCCAACTGTGGTCGATCGTGGCCAGCCTGGCGACGAGCGTCGCCGTCGCCTGGCTGTTCATTCTCGCCAACGCGCACATCGAACGGCATCTGGTGCGACGTCTCGGGTCGTCGCAGTCCTCCGCGGCAACCTCGCTGCTGCGGCTGCTCCGGCGAGCCGTGGACGTGCTGATTGTGTTTGCCGTGGTGATGTTGACCCTGCGCCACTTCGGCATCGATGCCACGCCGGCGCTCGCCGGAGTGGGTGTTGGTGGGATCGCCGTCGCCCTCGCGGCCCAGAAGACGCTCGAGAACGTCATCGCCGGCGCCTCGCTGATCTTCGACCAGGCGGTGCGGGTGGGTGACTTCCTGAAGATGGGGGAGATCAGCGGGACGGTCGACCACATCGGCCTCCGCTCGACGCGCATCCGGACGATGGACCGGACGCTGGTCAGCGTACCGAACAGCCAGATCGCCAACGCCAGCATCGAAACGATGTCGGCCCGGGACAAGTTCTGGTTCCATCCCATCGTGGCGCTCCGCTTCGACACGACCCCTGACCAGCTCCAGCGCGTCCTCGAGGACATTCGCGGCCGCCTCATCGAGCACCCGAAGATCAGCGTCGAATCGGTGCGGGTGCGCTTCTTCCGGGTGGGGCCATTCTCGCTCGACATCGAGGTCTCGGCGTATCTTCTGGCCACCAATTGGGACCACTTTCTCGAGCTCCAGGAGCGGCTGTTGTCCGATATCATCGCCATCGTGAGCCGGTCCGGCGCGTCGATGGCCATGCCGTCCCAGACGATGTACGTCGACGGCGGCCCCGAACGGGTACCGCCCTGGTCGCTGCCGAATCGCTGAAACGGGAGCCGGACGACGGTGGGTTCCCGGCGTCTCCTGTATACCGGAGGCGCCGCCCATTGTGGAGGTCCGGTCGCGTCCTGCCGGGCGCGGTCGAGGGTCGCCGCGGCCGGGAACGAGCCCACTTTGCGGCTTTTGGGCGCCGCCATGCGGAGGGCCCTGATCTGGAACGACCCATGCTCAGCGTGACGCACGCCGCCGTTCCGCGCGGTCCACGGTGTGATTCTCCAAGGAGTTTGCGAATGTCTGCCCGCGTCTTTGCTATCGCACCAGTGCTCCTCATGGTGGCGCTCGGGTCTGGCCTGGCAGGCCAGCAGGTTGGCGCCCCGGAAACGTTCACGGCCAACCTCAATGCGGCCGGCGCGCAGGGAGGGGCGGGCGCCGCGACGATTCAGATCGACATTCGCCGCTATACGCCCGAGGCCGAGCGGACAGCTGTCGAGGCGGCACTCAAGAGCGGCGGGTATCCGGCGCTTCCTGACCGCGTTGCGCAAGGCGTCGGACGTGGGTGCCGTGTCGTTTGCCGACCGCAAGTGGACCATCCGGTGGGCCCGGGAGCGACCCAGCGGCCAGAACGGGCGGTCGATCGTCGTCGTCACCGACCAGCCGATCTTCTTCGTCGGCGGCGGCAACCCGGACGCGAAGCCGCGTCAGGGCTTCGAGGTCGCGGTGATCGAGTTCCAGATCGACAACGCCGGGCTCGGCACCGGGACGATGACCGCTGCGGCACGGGTCAAGCCGGGCGGGGAGGACGGGGTCCTCATCGAGGACTACGCGGCCAAACCGATCAAACTGGTCACGGTCACCCGGAAGATCAAATAGCGCCCCCGCCGCCAAAGCGTCGTCATGGCTGCCGCACATCGATCGGTCCGGCGAGTGGCACGGACGGTCGGCGCAGGCATCCTGACGGCGCTGCTGACCACCGGCTCCGTGTCCGCCCAGGATCTGGAGCCGCGCGCCTATTCACCGTCTCCGGTAGGGACCACTTTCCTCGTCGTCACCGCGACGCGCTCCACGGGCGGTGTCCTGACGGATCCTTCGATACCGCTCACCGATGTGGAGGCGCAGCTCGAGCTGGGCGGGGTGGGGGTGGGCCACTCGTTCGCGCTGCTGGGCAAGTCCGCGCTGGTTCTCGGCGCTGTACCCGTCACGTGGGCGACGGTGAGGGGCGAGGTGGGGGAGAACCAGCACGAGGCGTCGCGCCGCGGCCTGGCCGATCCACGCGTGAAGCTCTCGATGATCCTGGCTGGCTCCAAGCCGATGACGCCGGCCGAATTCGCGCGCGCGCCGCGACGTCCGATCGTCGGCGCCAGCCTCACCGTCGCCCCGCCGATCGGCCAGTACGATCCTGCCAAGTTGATCAATCTTGGCTCCAACCGCTGGGCGTTCAAGCCCGAGGTCGGGCTCTCTGTACCAGCCGGGCGCTGGACCCTCGACAGCTACGCCGGGGTGTGGCTCTTCACGGACAATGACCGCTACTATCCCGGTGCTTCCGTGCGGCATCAGGAGGCCGTGGTCGCCCTGCAGGCGCATGTCAGCTACACGCTCTTCCGCCGCGCGTGGGTGGCGGGGAACGCGACCTGGTATACGGGTGGCCGTTCGAGCGTCGACGGCGTGCTCGCCTCAGGTGCCTACAGCAACACCCGCTTCGGCGTGACGCTGGCTGTCCCGTTCGCGTCGCGCCAGTCGATCAAGGCAGCGTACAGCAGCGGGGCCGCGACCCGGGTCGGGGCGGACTTCCAGACCGTCACAGTGGGGTGGCAACTGTTCTTCTGACGGTACCCGCTCGCTGGCGCCGGGCCCGGCCCACGCGCGCGCCCAAGGCCCAACCGGACCTCGACGCTCAGGGCTGTGACTTGGGAACGGTGAAGGTGCCGGGCGTCGTGAAGTTGCCGCCGAGCGCGAGGTGCAGATTGACGCGCTGGACCCGCTGCTCGGCCTGCACCCGCAGCAGCTCCGCCTCGGTCGAGTTCAGCCCGAGCTGACGCTGCGTCACGAAGCGCAGATCGGTGCTGCCCACCTTGAATTGCGTGCGGACGACGTCGAGCGCGCTCTGGCTGGCGGCCCGCGTCTCGATGAGGATCGCTTCGCGCTCGCGGGCGGCGATCTCGGCCGACAATGCCGCCTCGACCTCGCTGAACGCGCGCAGTCCGACTTCCGCGTATGAAGCAACCGCCTGCTTCTGCTCGGCGGTCCGGATCTCGACCTGCGTCTTGAGCGCGCCGCCTCTGAAGACCGGCATTACGAGGTTGGCGCCCAGATTCCACGCCGGATTGGAGTGGTCCTGCAGGACGAACAACTCACTCGAAATCGCACTGACCCCGGTCGTCAGCGAGATCGCGGGCAGCCGGGCCGCCTTGGCCTCGTGAATACGGTTGAACGCGGCCGCGACCCGGCGCTCGGCGGCGACGACGTCAGGACGACGTTCGAGCAGGGTGGACGGCAATCCGCCCGGGACGGCGTCGGGGAGTGGCGGCAGCTGCGGGCTGACGGCGGCAGTCCCGGCCGGATAACGGCCGACGAGGATCTCGATCGCCCGGCGCGCCTGTTCCTGGGCCAGCTCGATCTGGCGCAACGCATCGCGGTAGGTTCCGACGTTGGCCTGCGCGACGTAGACGTCTTCCGCATTGCCGACGCCGATCGTTTGCCGCGACTGCGCCAGCCGAACCAGCTCCTCGCTGTCCTGGATGGTGAGCCGCGCGACGGCGGCCTGAAGGCCCGCCTCGGTTGCCAGGAACCACGCTTTCGCCACCTGCGCCGCCAGCGACTGACGCGCGTATTCGAGATCGGCTGCCGCGGACGCGGCATCGGCGGCTGCCGCGGCGCGTCCATACCGCACCCGGCCCCAGAGATCGATCTCCCACGTGGCCGTGAGTAATGCCCCCTTCAGCCCCGACTGATCGCCGGAGAGCTGGCCGCCGCCTTTGGCGATGACGTCCACCGAGGGCCAGAGCCGGGCGCCGGCGAGCTTCGCGTACAACTCCGCCTGCTCGACCCGTGCCGCGGTCACCTGCAGGTTGGGGTTGTGGACGATCGCTTCGTACACGATCGACATCAACTGATCGTCCCGGAATCCGGCCAGCCAGTTATCGGACACGTCGCCGGCTGCGGCGCCGGCGGCGGTCCACTGCGCGGGGACGACGACCGTGGGCATCGCGTCCTTGGCAATCTCCGCGCTGTCCGGCGGCTTCTTCAGCGCGCACGCCGCCAGCAGGCCCGCCGCGACCGTGAGCGCGAGACCACCGAGGCGGCGCCGGCGGCGCGGCTGGCGATTGGCAACCGAGTCCATGACCGCCATCGTCAATGACCGAGGCTGATGCTGTGCTTGATGATGATGTAATCGAGATACGACGACACCCGCATCAGCACCTTGCGGATGATGTGGACCATCGTGAGATGCTCGGTGTAGATCGCGGCTGCACCTCGAGCCCCTGCGGCAAGGAACAGGCCTTTCGACTCGTCGGCGACGACGAGCTTGACCGGGAACCGGCCGGGCGGCGGCACGAACGTGGTCTTCGGCAGGTCCCCCGACGCCTCGAGCTGTCCCTGCCCCTGGGCCCAGATGATCGAATCGACGTGGGCCTTGATCACCTGGCCCGGATATGTGTCGAGGGTAATTTCCGCTTCGTCGCCTGGCCCGACCTGGTGCAGCTCGTTCTGGTTGAAGAGCGCGAAGATCTGGTACTCGTTGTCGACGAAGGTCATCACCTCGTTGAACGGCATGCCCGAGACGAAGAACCCGGGCCGGAGCATCACGTTCACCATCGTGCCGTTGCCAGGGGCGAGCGTCGTCGTCTGCGACAGGTCCCACTTCGCGTTCTCGAGCTGCGCGCGCGTGGTATCGACCTCGGCCTGCGAGACGGTGACCTGGGCCTGCGCGGTGGCGATCTGCGCCTTGACCTGCGCGACACCTGCGATGTCCCCGCCGACGCGGCCGCCGATCTTCTCGCGCACCTGCTGTTCCGCCGCGCGGGCCGCCGCAATCTTCGCCGTCAGTTCCTGGACGTTGGTCTGTGCCTGCTCGAGATCGAACCGGTTGCCGGCGCCGCTCGAGACCAGCTCGGTGTTCTGGGCGACCCGCTTGCGGGCCAGCTCCAGCGACGCGGTCAAGGAGGAGACGTCACCGGTCGCCTGGTTCAACTGCTCGGTCAACTGCCGCTCACTCGACTGCGCATCGGTCAGCCGGGCCCGGGCCTCGGCCAGCCGCTGCCGCTCGGCGCCGACCTTGGCCTCATCGGACGACAGCTTCGCTTCGAGCGAGTGCACCTCGTTCTGGTACGGCGTGCCGTCGATGCGGAAGAGGACCTCGCCCTTCTTGACGGCGCGGTTGTTCTCGACCGGCACCTCGATGACGCGACCCTTGACCTGCGAGACGATCGGCACGACGTAGTTGACGACCCTGACGTCGGTCGTCGTCGGCGCGAAGACGTTCAGCAGCAGCAGCAGCGCCGCAATCGCCACGACGGGAAAGATCGCGACCGCGACCTTCCATGGCGTGGTCCACGGCAGCAGCTTCAGCTTGATGAAGATCAGCCAGACGAAGAACGAATAGATGCCGAGGAGGATGATTTCCATCTAGCAGAGCCCCGTCAATGTTCATCGACCAGCTTGACGTCGGCGAACTTGGCCTCGAGCGCGGCCAGATCGGCGCGGAGGGTCGTCAGCTCCGAAGCGGGAATGCCGCGTTCCTCGAGGCGCGCCAGCCGCTGGTGCAGCTCCTGTCCTTCGTCCCAGGCGTCGCCCTCGCTGCCGTGGCGGGCCGTGTCGGTGCCGTAGGCAATCTTGTGGAGCACGGGCTTGGAATACGCCCACAACCAGGCGATGGGCCAGAGCAGCCCGCCGAACACGAGCGACAGCAGGCAGAGCGTGCGGATCGCCTCGAACTGTGGATGGTGCCGCTTGTGGGCGATCTTCTCCGGCAGGATGTGCACCATCCAGAACAGCGCGATCAGGACGACCGGGACGACGAAGATCACGAACAGCGCGAGAACGTTCGCGAGCTTGTCCTCGAGCTCCGGGGAGAGCAGTGATGCCCTCGCCTCGGTCGGCAGGGCGAGCGCCACGAAAAACAGCCACAGGGCGATGGCGTATTGACGCCCCGGGCGCGGTCGCCCGGCCTGCGTCGTCACGGAGTTGCGCGGCATCATGGTCGTGACCAAAGGTGTGATCGTCAGCGCAGGCACTGGCGGACCTGCGAATGAGTCAGCGATAGGGGTCCGCAGGAGCACTGGTCGTGCCATCAGAACCCGGCCTGCGGCACGCGCGAATTGGCCGCATTCGCGAAAGTCGCGGGTCCGAAGGAGCCGCCGGCGGGCTCCGGCAGAACGGATGCGCTCCGGGATGCTGGAGATCCCTGAAGTGTTACAAAATTAGATGTTGGCTGGCGGCCCTGGGTTGCGCGTATATAATCCCACCAGCCCGAAGCCGCTCATGGTCCCTGACAAATACTCGCCGCCGTCCGACCTGGCCGTGCTCTTTTCTGCCCCCGAGATCAAAAATCTGATCGGCGCAGCGGCGAACTGCGTCTCGGTCCCAATCCTGGTCCTGGCGGCAGACCGGACGATCCTGGCGGTCAATGACGCCCTCGCGGATCGAACCGGATATTCGCCGGACGATCTGCGGCACCAGTCGGCGGCGATCGTTGTGCCGGAAGGGGCCTTGTTTCGGGCGCCTCCGAGCCAGGACCCAAGCCGGAGGAGTGCCGCTCCGGCGGCGACCCCATTTCCGGCCGTCGCGCGGCGGAAAGACGGTTCCCATTTTTCCGTAAGCGTTTACCTCAAATGGCTGTCGAGCGGGGAAGAGATGGTCGGCGTCGCCGCCCTGATCGACCTTAGCGAGGCGGTCAAGCCCGAATTCACCGCTACCCTCGATCGGGCGGCTCGCTTCGATCGCTTCCTGAGTAACCTGACGTCCAGCTTCATGGACGTGCCCTCCCAGGCACTCGACGCCGCCATCGAACGGGCCCTCCCTCTCTTGCTCGAAGCGCTGGATCTGGATCGCTGCACGGTGTTCCGGGTCGATGACTCCGATCGGGATCTTCTGGTCACCCACACAGCCGGGCGTGCCGGCCTGCCGTCCCCGGAACGCCTCACGGACAGCGAGTTTCCCTGGTCCGTCGCGAACATCCTTCGTGGCGACGCGGCCGCCTTTTCGACACCCGGCGACGTTCCGGATCCAACCGAGCGAGAGAGCCTGGCCCGCTGCGGGATCACCTCGCAGGTGGTCCGGCCGGTGACAGTACGCGGAGCGGTTGTCGGGGCCATCGCGTTCGCGATGACCCGGCCCGGCCACCCGTGGACCCCGGAACTGCTGGCTCGCATCGGCCGTGTCAGCGACGTCATCGAGGGCGCGCTCGCGCGCCGGAAGGATGATGACGCGGACCCGGCGAGCGACCGCTTCCGCACCCTCGCCGACAACGCCCCCGTGATGATCTGGATGAGCGGGCCGGACAAGCGGTGCAGCTGGTTCAACCGCGGCTGGCTCGAATTCGTCGGTCATCCGCTCGAGCACGAGCTCGGCGAGGGCTGGCTCGAAAACGTCCACCCGGACGACCGTGCTGAATGCCTGCGCACGTACGACGCGTGCTTCGACGCGCGCGAGTCGTTCGCGATGGAGTACCGGCTGCTCCGGCATGATGGCGAGTGGCGCTGGGTGCGCGACACCGGCGTGCCGAATGTCGGCGCCGACGGGCGGTTCGAGGGGTATCTCGGATCCGGCGTGGACGTCACTGACCAGAAGCGTGCCGGTCACGCCGAACCGGTGCGCGATCAGCCGCGTCCCAGGCCCGTGACCATCCGTCGGGACGCCAGAGACCTGCATCGGGACCCTCCGGCCGGCCGGAGTGCCGCGATCGACCGGGTGATGAAGTTGATCGATCAGGTCGCCCCGACCGATTCCACGGTGCTCCTGCTGGGCGAAACCGGCACCGGCAAAGAGTTCCTGGCCTCGAGAATCCACGAGCTGAGCGCGCGCCACGCGCGGCCGATGGTCCGTGTCAACTGCGCCGCCATTCCGGCCACGCTCATCGAAAGCGAGCTGTTCGGCCGCGAACGCGGTGCCTTCACGGGAGCCATGACCCGGCAGGTCGGCCGGTTCGAGAGTGCCGATCACTCGACGATGTTCCTCGACGAGATTGGCGATCTCCCGATCGACGTCCAGGTGAAGCTGCTGCGGGTCATCGAGGAGCGTCAGTTCGAGCGGCTCGGCAGCTCGACACCGGTTCGCGTGGACGCCCGGATCATTGCCGCCACGCACCGCAACCTGGAGCAGCGGATTAGCGACGGCGCGTTCCGGGAAGACCTCTACTATCGCCTGAACGTGTTCCCCATTGTCGTCCCGCCGCTGCGCGAGCGCGCCGACGACATCCCGGTGCTCGTGCGGCACTTCATCGACCAGTTCTCCGCCGCCGTCCATCGTCGCTTCGGACCGGTGCCCGACTCCGACATGGCTGCGCTGCAGGCGTATACGTGGCCCGGCAATATCCGCGAGCTGCGGAACGTCGTCGAGCGCGCGATGATTCTGGCCACTGGCGAAACGTTGACGATCGCGCTGCCGGAACCGACGGGCGTCTCCGGACTGGGCAGCGCCAGGCTGGAGGACATCGAGCGCAATCACATCCGCCGCGTGCTCGAGGCGACGGCGTGGCGGATCCGCGGCGCGGGCGGCGCGGCCGATCGACTCGGCCTGGCGCCGACCACGCTGGAGTCTCGGATGACGAAGCTCGGTCTCACGCGGCCCACGTCATCCAACTGATTCACAGGGTTTCCCTCCATCCCCTCCAGGATTCCCCCGTTTCGGATGCCGTCGTCCGAAATATCGGAGGTTGGAAATCGAAGTATCTCGACGGATCCGGGTCGGCTCCTCCTCCGAATACCGGAGATTCCCCGATTGCTGGGCATTTCCACGTAACGCCGCGTGAAAAAGCAGAATCTGCCGAGAGCGTCCTCAACGCCGGGGTTGGCAGTTGGGTTGCCGTAGCGCATGTCACTCTGAAACTCGGAAGTGGGTCCAGTTCGTTCCGGTGCATGTGAACGACAGGACTCGAGGGATGATGGACTATGCAGACGGAGGGGTCGGCCGCCAGAATACTGGACGGACGCTTCGCTGGATCTTCGCTCGAACAGAGGGCTCTGGGCCCCGTTCGGCCACCTCGGGCGATCCTGGGAACGAGCGCGGCGTTGCGGCAGGCGCTGGAACAGGTCGAGCGCGTCGCCGCGACGGATTCGACGGTGCTCCTGCTCGGAGAGACGGGCACCGGTAAGGAACTATTCGCGTCGCGGATTCACGCGCTGAGCGCACGGCGGCTCCGGCCCATGGTCTGCGTCAACTGCGCGGCGATTCCCGCGACGCTGATGGAAAGCGAGCTGTTCGGCCGGGAGAAGGGGGCGTACACGGACGCCGTCGACCGGCAGATCGGCCGGTTCGAGCTGGCGGACCGGTCCACGCTGTTCCTCGACGAAATCGGGGAGCTGCCGCTGGATCTGCAGGTCAAGCTGCTGCGGGTGCTCGAAGAGCGGCAAATCGAGCGCCTTGGCAGCGTGAACCCGATCACGATCAACACGCGGGTCATTGCGGCCACGAACCGCACCCTGCACCGGCGAGTCGAAGACGGCCACTTCCGCGCCGACCTCTTCTACCGTCTGAACGTGTTCCCGATTCAGGTGCCCACGCTTAGGGAGCGCCCTGACGACATCCCGCAGCTGGTGTGGGGATTCATCAATGAGTTCGCGCCGCGCTTCGGCAAGGAGATCCTGGAGGTGCCGGCCGAGAACATGGCCGCCCTGCAGCGTCATAACTGGCCGGGCAACGTCCGCGAGCTGCGCAACGCCGTCGAGCGCGCGATGGTCGTGGCGACCGGGCCTCGCGTGTCGATCCCGATCCCATGGGGCCTGACCCCCGTCCGCGCGCGCAGCCTCCGGCTGATCGACGTGCAGCGGAATCACATCCTCAAGGTGCTGGAGGGAGCGAACTGGCGGGTGCGCGGGAGCGGCGGGGCAGCGGACCGGCTCGGGATGCGGCCCACCACGCTTGAAACGCGCATGGCGAAGCTCGGTCTTGCGCGCCCGAAACCATCCTGAACGCCCGACGTTGACCGCCGGTCGGGCGGTCACGCCCCGCTCCTCGGAGTCTCCAGGTCGCTGACGCTGCACCTTGGACACTGTAAGAAAGACCCCCCGCTGCCTGGTAGTTTTACCAGCTCCTTCTGGCCGTAGTACCAGTTCCTCCCTCCGGCCTGCCGGAGTACGTTCGCTGTCAGGTGCCACCACCGTCGCGTTCGCGATCACGTCTCGCGAGCGACGGCTTTGGGCCGGTGGGACCGCGCAACGGGAGGGAACCATGTCACAGGTGCAGCCGGCGGTCGAGCGGTTCGCGATGGAGCGGAACGCGGTCGCGCCAACATCGACACCTGCGAAGCGGCCATCGACGCACCGGGATCAACAGAGCACGATTGTCGGCGACAGCCCGGCGCTCAAGCGGGCACTGGAGCTGGTCGAGCGGGTCGCCGTGACCGATTCGACGGTGCTGCTCCTCGGAGAGACCGGCACCGGCAAGGAACTGTTCGCGTCGCGGATCCACGAGCTGAGCGCGCGCCGGCTCCGGCCCATGATCTGCGTCAACTGCTCGGCGATTCCGGCGACCTTGATCGAGAGCGAGCTCTTTGGCCGTGAAAAGGGCGCCTACACCGACGCCGTGGATCGGCAGATCGGCCGTTTCGAGATGGCCGACCGGTCCAGCCTCTTCCTCGACGAGATCGGCGAGCTGCCGCTGGATCTCCAGGTCAAGCTGCTCCGCGTGCTCGAGGAGCGCCAGATCGAGCGGCTCGGCAGCGTCACATCGATCTCCATCAACACCCGGATCATCGCCGCCACCAACCGCAGCCTGGAGACGCGCGTCGCCGAGGGACACTTCCGGGCGGACCTCTTCTATCGTCTGAACGTGTTTCCGATTCGGGTGCCGTCGTTGCGGGAACGGCCCGAGGACATCCCCCAGCTGGTATGGCGATTCATCGCGGAATTCTCGCCGCGATTCGGCAAAACGATCCTCGAGGTGGCACCCGAGACGATGGCGGCACTGCAGCGGCATGCCTGGCCGGGGAACGTGCGCGAGCTGCGTAACGTTGTCGAGCGGGCGATGATCCTGGCGAGCGGGCCTCGTCTGGCCATCCCCATCCCGTCGCCGGTCTCGGTCGCCCACGTGTCGGCCGGACGGCTGGTCGACGTGCAGCGTGATCACATCCGCAAGATTCTGGAGGGGGCGAACTGGCGAGTGCGGGGCATCGGTGGAGCCGCGGACCGGCTTGGATTGCGGCCCACCACGCTCGAAACCCGCATGGCAAAGCTGGGGCTCAGACGGCCGAGAACCGTCATGAACGTCTGATCGCCCTGGCACCGTGGGGCTCGCGCCGCGCGCTCCCACGGTGCTGACGATGGGTTAGGGCCGGACGTTGACGGCCGCGGTGAGCTGGAACTGCAGGCGCGTTTCCGCTTCGAGCTTCAGGTGTTCTTCCCCCGCGCTGGCGACGGCGGCTCCGGTCGCCCCGCCCACCGCCGCGCCGATGGCCGCCCCGGAGCCGCCGCCGGCAATGCCGCCGACGATCGCCCCGAGCCCGGCGCCCCCGCCAACCTTGCGGGCGGTCTTCTTGCCTTCACCCTTGCCGGCGGTTTCGACGTACGAGGACGCTACCTCATAGACGTTGCCGCCGAAGCGAAACGAGTGCAGCTTCAACGAGATCTTGTCGCTGCCCTTCATCGTGCCCGACTGCTCGACGTGGACGGCCTGGAGCGACGCCTGCGCGCCGCGAGGAACCACGATGGTGCCGCCGACCATGACTGGGTCGTCCACCACCGCCTTGAACATGTGGCCCGCCGCCGAGGCGTCGACGTCGATAGCCTGCGACAGCCTGACGCTCACCGCCGTACCGGCCGGCACGGTGATCGGCTTGACCGTCGCGGGCGCGGGTTTGGCGGCCGCACTCGCCGGAGCCGCCGCCGCCGGTGCTGGCTGGGGCGGCTTCCGGGCTGCGAACTCGATGCCGGCCGTCTGGTCCAGCGGGATCTCGGACACCTGCCCCGAATCGAGGAGGACACGCACGGTCTTGCTATCCCCGCCGATGAACATCCCTTCGACGGTCTTGCCGTTGCGCAGCTTGATCGTGTCCGCCGACAGGCTTACGCCTGCCGCCACGATCAGCAGGACAGCCCATTGCACAGGACGCACAGGTTACCTCCTCGTTTCGGCAGGCGCCACCGGCAGCGCGGCGGACACTTGCAGATCGATGATCAGCAGCAGCTGCTGTTCGACCTGCAGGAACCGCATCGCTGTCCGCGGTGAGAGCGCGGCCTTCACCTTGTCGTAGTACTTCGCCTTCGTGGCTTGGCGCCGTGCCTCGAGGTCCAGCGCCTTCGTCGCGAGCCGATCGGCGGCGGCGTCGGTGAGCGTCGCGTATTCCTTGGCGTAGTCGGCGATGAGCGCCATGCGCTCGTCGCCGAGCTTTGCCATCTCGACGCTGTACTCCCGGTAAATCGGCCAGAACACCGCGTCCTCGGCCTCGGTGAATCCCATCACCTCGGTCAGGATCGCGACCTTCTCCGCCCGGACATCGCTCCGCAGCAGCTCGGCGTAGGCTGTGAGGTTGAGCGACTTGGCATCCTCGGCCCGGGTGCCGGCCGACTGGGCGTGTCCCGCCAGCTCACAGAGCCCGAGCAGGACGACTGTCGCAAGCGTCCGTCGCAGCATGGTCGTTCTCCTGATGCGGCGCTAGCTCGCCTTCGGCGGGTAGTTCTTGAAAATCTTGGCGACCGCCTCGGAGATGTTCTTGTCGCGCTTCTCCGGCTTGGCGGTGGTGTTGATTTCCTTGACGCCCATGCCCCGCCAGGCCACCTGCCCGGCCTTCGCGTCCGCGATATCGATCACCAGCGTTCCGACCAGGATGTCGCGGACCTGCGTCGTCGTCGTCGACATGCCGCCACCCCAGCCCCAGCCGTAGGCGCCGTAGCCACCGGGGTAGCCGCTGCTGTAGGTCGAGATGTCCTTCTGCTTGTCGAAGGCGATGTGGTAGACGACGAAGAGATCGGGGTTCGCCTCGGACTTGGTCAGGCCCTTGGCGGCCAGCTCCGTGTCGATGGCGTTGACGATCCGCTCATCGATCAGCGGCTGTCCAACCTTCGTTCCTTCCTTGTGCGCGTAGGTCTTGAACGCCGCGAAGTTGGCGGCCTTGTTGTAGTCGTAGCTCACTTTTTGCGCGAGCAGCAGCGCCGGGGCGATCAGCACCGCGACGATCGCGATCATCAGTTTCTTGGACACGGTTCTTCCTCTTGTTCGAGATGGTTTACGGACCGCCCTGCGGGGGGCGATGGCCATGCGGGGTGCAATCGGCGAGCCGTGGCGTGCCGGCCGCATTCCACCTGCCGGCCGCTGGTCCGATCCCGGGCAGCGTCCCCGGCGGTCCGGGATTACGGAGTGCCTCCGAGGCCGCGGAGGGCGTCGTGGCTGCCGGCGAGCGTCGTGCGCCGCACCCGACCGCCGAGTGCGCCCATTTTCCGCGCCGCGGCGTCTTATCCGGGACGGCACACTCCCTGCTGTTTGCGCTCTCCGGATAGACGTCGAAGGAAGAGGACTATGAGACTGGATATGCCTGTGTACCGGACTGTGGCCGCGATCGTGGCGTTCAGCCTCGCGGCACCGGCGCCGGCACGGCTCGTGGCCGCCACGTACCAGGCGGCTGCGGCCACGCCTGCCACGCCTGCCAGCCCCGGACAGGGGACCGCCGCTCCCAAGCCGGCCGCATCCGGATCGAAGCCTGCCGCCACGGCCGCGGCCGCCGCCGCACCGGTCGACGGCGCGTGGCCGCGGATGCACGACCTCCCAGACGGCGGCACCATCCTCGTCTATCAGCCGCAGATCGCCACCTGGGACAAGCAATCGCACATGGTCGCGTTCAGCGTGGTGTCGTACCGCGGCAAGACCGACGAGAAGCCGGCGCTCGGGACCATCAAGCTGGAAGCGGACACCAAGGTCGCGATCACCGAGCGGCTGGTCAGCTTCGCGCAGATGCGGATCGTCGAGGCGAATTTTCAGACCATCCCCAAGGAGCGGACGGCGGAGGTCGTGGCGCTGATCGACAAGACGATGTCGAAAGACGATCGGGTGATTGCGCTCGATCGCGTGCTGGCCAGTCTCGACCAGAGCCCCATCGTCGTCAAGAACGTCGAAGGCATCAAAGCGGATCCGCCCGAGATCTTCTTCAGCGAGTCTCCGGCGGTGATGGTCAATCTCGATGGCGAACCGGTGTGGAGCCCGATCAAGGACAACGATCTGAAGTTCGCCGTCAACACCAACTGGGACCTGTTCCAGTACGAGCCGTCCGCCACGTATTACCTGCGAAATGACCATTCGTGGCTCAAGAGCCATGACGTCAAGGGGCCGTGGTCGCCGGCGGGGACGCTGCCCGACAGCTTCAAGAAACTGCCGGCGGACGAGAACTGGAACGAGGTGCGCGCGAACCTGCCAGGGAAGCCACTCGCCGCGTCGGCCATGCCCAAGGTGTTCACGAGCTTCCGCCCCGCGGAGCTGATTCTCCTGACCGGTCCGGCGAAGTACGCGGCCGTCCCGGGCACCGGGCTGCAGTGGGTGAGCAACACCGAGAGTGACGTGTTCCGCATGGGGCGCACGGGTGCGGTCTACTACCTCGTGGCCGGCCGATGGTTCTCGGCGCCCGGGTTCACCGGCCCGTGGACGTTCGCGACGCCGTCACTGCCGCCCGACTTCGCGAAGATCTCGCTCGAGCATCCGCGATCGCGCGTGCTCGCCTCGGTCCCCGGGACCGATCGCGCCAACGAAGCCGTGCTGCTGGCCCAGGTGCCGCAGACCGCGCGCGTGAACAAGAAGGAGCTGAAGGCGCCCGACGTCGCGTTCCAGGGTGATCCTGAGTTCGCGCCGATCGAAACCACCACGGTGCAGCGGGCCGTCAACACCGACAAGGACGTCTTCAAGGTCGGGGATCTCTATTACATGTGCTACCAGGGCGTCTGGTTCTCCGGGGCGAGCGCCAGCGGCCCGTGGGAGGCCGCCAGCTCGGTACCGGAGCAGATCTACCAGATCCCGGTGAGCTCGCCGTCCCATCACGTGACCTACGTCACGGTCGAAGACAACGACGACGAGTGGGTGACATATGCGGCGGCGGCGGGGTATACCGGCATGATGGTCGCCTGGGGATGCGCGGTGTGGGGCACCGGCTACTACTACCCGCCCTACATCGGCTACGGGGGCTACTATCCCTACTACTACCCGCACTTCCCGACATACGGCTACTCGGCGTATTACAACCCCTGGACGGGTGCATACGGCCGCAGCGCCGGCGTGTATGGACCGTATGGCGGCGCGGGGGTCGGGGCGCGGTACAACCCGCGGACCGGAACGTATGCGCGCGGTGCCGCGGCCTACGGCCCGTACGGCGCCCGCGGCGTCGCGCAGGCCTACAACCCGCGCACCGGCGCCTATGGCGCCACGCGGCAGGGGTCGAACGTCTACGGGAGTTGGGGATCGACCGCGGTGCAGCGCGGCGACGACTGGGCCACGACCAATCGCTATACGAACCGGCAGACCGGCACGACGACCCGCACGGTCAGGAGTGACGAGGGCAGCGCCGTGACCCGCCGGGGTGCAGGCGGCGGCACGGTCGGCGTCGGCGACGAAGGCAACGTCTACGCCGGCCGCGACGGCAACGTCTACAAGCGTGACGATGGCACCTGGCAGAAGTACGACAACGGCGGGTGGTCGGATACCGCACGTCAAGGCGGTGACCGCAATGGCGCGGCGGACCGCGCCACCACCCGCGAGCAGCCGAGCGCCGGCACTGCCGGCAGCAGTGTCGATCGCGCCACGATGGATCAGCTGAACCGCGATTCCGCCGCCCGCAGCGAAGGGGCCAAGCGGACCAGCGACTACGGGAACTATCGGAGCGGGAGCGGGACGAGCGGCGCCGGCAGCTATCGCGGCGGCGGCGGGGCCTCGCGCGGTGGCGGTGGTGCGTCCCGCGGCGGCGGCGGCCGGCGAAGATGAGCGCCGCGGTCGGCACCGACGAGACCTCCCGTGGGATCGCCGCCCGCGCCGTCACCAACCGCCCGTCGGGCGGCATCCGAACCGCGGCCCAGGGTTGAAGGAGCAAGGGATCATGGCATCGCACGCAGCGCCGGAGCGCCGGCTCACGCCGAAGACCTCCGGGCTGCGCGCCGTGACGATTCTTGCCGCTGTCGCCGCACTCGGGACGGCTCCTTCGGGTCAGGCCCCGACGGCGGCGCGCCCGCTGCGGCTGTCGGCGACGGCCGTCGACATGGGCGCGGTCGGTTCCGACACGTCCTCGCTCCTGCAGATCACGATCACCCGGTGGTCGACCGAACAGGAGCGGCACGATCTCGTCGCCACGGCCGCGTCAGGCCGTGACGCCCTGCTCCCGGCGCTCCGGGCGATGCCGTTCCACGGGCGCATCGCCATTCCCAAATGGATTGGGCCCGACCCGTATAATGCCCGGCTCGGGTGGGATCTTCGCTATGCCGCCACTGCGCCGCTCGACGACAACGGCCAGCGGATCACCATCGTCACCGACCGCTCCATCGGGCGTCTCGAAGAGCACGAGCAGCCCGGGGCACTCGCGTATCCGTTCACGCTGATCGACATTCGCCTGGATAAGAACGGCCAGGGAAGCGGCCGGTTCGCAGCCGCCACCAACATCGAGTTCGACACCACGACCAACCAGTTGCGCGTCAACAACTATGCGGCGGAGCCGGTCAGGCTCAAGAACGTCAAGATCGAGAAGTGAGGCCCGTGCGTACTATCTCCAGACCTGTTGCACGCTGGGTTCTGCTGGCGGGCACCGTCGCCGCGCTCAGCGGCCACACCGCAGCGCAGAAACTCGAAATCAAGACCAACCGCGATCCGACGGCCGATTTCTCGGCCATCCGAACCTACGCCTGGCTGCCGCCGGCACCCCTGCTCAAGAACGTCGCGTCCGAATCGGTGAGCAACCCGACCCTGTCGCAGGAAGCGCTCGGGCCGCCGATCATGGCGGCGGTGGACCGCGAGCTGGCGGCGCGCGGGCTCGTGAAGGCGCCAGCCGACCAGGCGGACATTCACGTGGCCTATTTCGCCGCGCTCAGTACGGGCTTCGACCAGACCTATTTAGGTGAGCACTACGGCTATCTCACGGGCTGGGGATCACCGATTCCCGAGGGTCTGGCGCCCTCCACCTCGATGACCGTCTACGAGAAGGGCACCGTGCTCATCGACGTCGTGGACCGTGCCGTCTCGCGGGCGCTGTGGCGCGGCACGGTCGTCACGCGCATCGAGCACGAGCACACGCTCGAGAAGCGGATTGAGCGCATCAACGACGGCACGGCGCGCCTGTTTCGTGACTTTCCGATCCCCCGCGTAAAGAAGTGAGCGGGGAAGATGCCTGGACGCTGCTGGCCGGTCGTCGCGCTGCTCGTCGCGTCCATTCTGCCGACCGTCTATGCGCGGCAGCCGGCCCCCCAAGATCCGCCGGACCGCCTGGCGGCCGCTGTCGCCAGTGCGGCCGGGACGGTAGAGCGGGGCTCGCCGCCAGCGCATCTCACGTTCGCCAATCGCCCGATCGTGACGCTCCGGGCGACGGTGATGTCGCGTACACCCGCGGCCCGAACCGCGGATGCGACGGAACTGCTGCGTCGCCTGCTTGATGAGAACCAGACCGGGCGCACCAGCATCCACACCTATCCCGACGGGACCATCGTTCGCCTCGGCAACCATCCGGTGTTCGTAATCTTCACCGGGGATGTCGATCCGCTGGAAGGCGAAGACGTGGTCAGCACCGCGCAGGCCGCTGCCGACCGCCTGCAGGTCGCGTTCGATGAAGCGATTGAGTCACAGAGTCCGCGGCGCCTCGTTCGCGCCGGCGCGATCTCCTTTGCCGCGACTCTTCTCTACGCCTTGGGGATATGGGCGATCGTGACCGCCGAACGCCGCGGCGCGACGTCCGTCACCCGGCGGGCGGAGCAGCGGCTCCGCCGCCTCTCCGGCGGCGACGCGCTGGTCGACGTGACGGGCGCGCGCACCAGCGTGCACCGCCTCTTCACGGCGGCGTCGTGGGGGCTCGCCGCCGTACTGACGTATGGCTGGATGACGATCGTCATGCGGCGCTTTCCTTACACGCGGCCATGGGGCGAGTCGCTGCGCAGCGGGCTGTTTTCGACGGTCGGCTCAGCGGTCCGGGCCGTGATCGGCGCCCTTCCCGATGTCGCCACCGTCCTCGCCATCGTCGTGGTGATCAGGCTGCTCACGCAGCTCGTGGCGAAGGTTTTCGCGGCGGTCGAGCAGGAACGCCTGACCCTGCCGGGCGTCTATCCGGACACCGCGGCGTCCACCCGGCGGATTATGGTGACGCTGCTTTGGCTCTGCGCGCTGATCGTGTCGTACCCCTATCTGCCCGGCAGCCGATCGGAGGTGTTCAAGGGCATCAGCGTATTTGTCGGCCTGTTGGTCTCGTTCGGGTCGAGCGGGGTGATGAACCAGGCGATGAGCGGCCTGATGGTGACCTACTCGCGGTCGCTCAAGTGCGGGGAGTATGTCCGGGTGGGCACGATCGAAGGGACCGTCCGATCGATCGGCACCCTGGCCACCAAGATTACTTCGCCCCTCAATGAGGAGATCACCATCCCGAACGCGGTCCTCGCCTCACAGGCGACGACCAACTTCTCCCGGAACGCCGTCAACGGCACCTACAGCTCGACCTCAGTGACGATCGGGTACGACACGCCGTGGCGCCAGGTCCACGCGCTGCTGCGCATCGCCGCCACGCGGACACCGGGCATCCGCCACGACCCGCCGCCGGTGATCCTGCAGACCGGCCTGCAGGACTGGTACGTCCAATACACGCTGTTCGTCGCGCTCGAGCAGCCGGCCCAGCGGTTCTTCGTCCTCGACGTCCTGCACGCCAACATTCAGGACGGGTTCAACGAACACGGCGTCCAGATCATGTCGCCGCGATACGTGATGGATCCCCGGGCGCCCAAGACCGTTCCGCCGGATCGTTGGTATGCGCCCCCGGCCTCCCCTCTGGGTACGGATCCGGCCGGGACGATCCCGATCGCCGTCGGCGAGGGGTTGGCGGCCGTATGACGTTCCGGCGAGTCCACTGGAACCCTCCGCCGCCGGTACTCGTCCCACGGCATTCGCCGAGTGCCGCTGCCCGTCCACGTTCTGCGCGCACACGCCCGGCCGGCGCGAGCCCACGCTACGGCGGCGACTCGCTCGACGATAGACATCCGGGTCACGGCCCCTGTCAGTACGGCGGATCACTAGTGAGCGTGCAACGCCGGCGTGCGTCAGCGAAAGGAATGCCGCATTGATCGGGCGCGAACGAATCACCCCGGGCGAGGCGTGACCAGCCAGCAGAGGAGCAGGCCGTGGGCATCGTGAACCATCGTGGAGACGTCGTCGAGGCGATCGAGAACGCGAAATCGGATCTCGATCGCGCCCTGACCGAACTTGGCCGCATCCCGGCGTTCGATCCGTCCGCCGTGGCGTTCGTCGCGCACGCCATGAGCAATTACCTGCACGTCACCGATGCCGTGCTGACCCTGCTGAAGGACGCTCTCGCAGACCATCCGAACGCTGAGGTGACCGGCTGGCTCGAGGGGCTGCATCACGTGTCGGATATGGCGCACCAGACTGTGGCCCGGCTGCTGCGCGTCTACGAGCCCGGGACGATGCCGCTGAACTTCGAGTACATCCGGCTCGAGCGGCTGGTCGAGCGCGCCTGCACCTACCACCGCTCCAGCGCGGATGCCAGGCAGATCCAGATCCTCTTCCGCCATGCCGAGGACCTGCCGGAGGTGTGGGGCGACCGCGTGGCGATTGCCGTGGTCGCTGACAACCTGCTGTCGAACGCGGTGAAGTTTTCGAACCCGGGCGGCCGGATTGACGTCACCGTCGATCCGCAGCCCGGCGGCGTGGTGTGCGCGGTCCAGGACTATGGGCCCGGGCTCACCCCGCTCGCGCAAGTGCGTATTTTCGAGCGCGGCCCGGTAACCGGCTACCCGGCCCCGAGCACGGAGCACCCGTCCGGCTATGGGCTGCTCGTGGCGAAGGCCTTCATCGACCGGATGAACGGCCGGCTCTGGTCCGAGTCCCAGCCGGGCAAGGGCGCCTGCTTCTCGTTCTGGATCCCCTATCAGCCCGACCGGGGAGACGAACCGCAGTGACGCTCAGTCGGACGACGCGGGTCTGCCTGTTGGCGATGGCCACGCTCGCGTGTGCCGCGCCGATCCACGCGCAGCCGACGCGGCCGCGCGTCGGCGTGGCGTTTGGGGGCGGGAGCGCCAGAGGGCTCGCGCACATCGGCGTGGTCCGGTGGTTGGAGGAGCACCACGTCCCGATCGACGTCGCGGCGGGCACGAGCATGGGCGGGCTGGTGGGCGGCGGCTTCGCCGCCGGCATGTCCGCGGAAGAACTGCGGGCCCTGATCGCCGCCACGGACTGGGACGCGCTGTTCGGCAGCAGCTCGTTCGCCTACAAGAACCTGCGGCGTAAGGAAGACGCGCGCGATTATCCGTCACGCCTGGAGTTCGGGGTGAAACGGGGCATCGTCGCGCCGACCGCACTCAATAGCGGTCAGCAGGTGGACTTCCTCCTGTCGCGAATCGCCGCCGGCTACCCGGATCTCGACACGTTCGATCGGCTGCCGACTCCATTCCGTACGGTGGCGGTGGACCTGAGGACGGGCGAGCGGGTCGTGATCGATCGCGGGTCGCTCGCGGAAGCGATGCGCGCGACGATGTCGCTGCCCGGCGTCTTCCCGCCGGTCGAGGCCGGCAGTCGCGTCCTCGTCGACGGCGGCGCGCTCGACAACGTGCCGGCGGATGTCGTCCGGGACCTGGGCGCGGCGTTCGTGATCGCGATCGACGTCGGCAACGCGCCGGACGACGCGATCGACTACTCGATGTTCGGCCTGCTCGGGGACACCGTCGACGCGATGATGCGCGCAAATACGCGCCGGGCGCTCCAGTCCGCCGACCTGATCATCTCGGTCGACGTGCGCGGGTTCGGATCGCTCGATTGGCGGCGGAGTGCCGAGTTGGTCGAGCAAGGCTACAAGGCCGCCGAGCAGCACCGGACCGAGTTGCTGCGTCTGGCGGTCGACGACGCGGCGTGGCAGAGGTGGATCGACGGCCGGCAGCAGCGCCGGCGGGGAAGCGCGGTGGTCCCCACATACGTGGAGACGTCCGGCATCGTTGCTGCCGACGCCGCCGTGATCAAGCAGCGGCTGGCGCCTCACGTCGGACGGCCGCTCAACGTGGCCAGTCTCGAGAAGGACCTGGCCGCGTTATCCGGTCTCGATCGATACCAGGCGCTCGTGTGGCAGCTCACCGAAACCGGCGACAAGCCTGGCCTCGAGGTGCGCGCTCGATCCAAGGCGTATGGCCCGCCGTTCCTGATGCTCGGCCTGAACCTCGAGAACACGACCTCGAGCGGGTTCCGCGTCGGGCTCGCCGCCCGCTATCTCGCGTTCGACGTGCTTGGCCCCCGATCGGAGCTGCGGATCGACGGCACGATTGGCTCCGACCCGCACGCCGCCTTCTCGCTGCACCGGCCGTTGTTCGGGACGCGTCTGTTCATCCGGCCGGTTGCCGGGGTGATGCGGTGGACCACCGAGATCATCCAGGACGATCGCGTGATTGCCGAGTACCGGGAAGATCGGATGTCCGGCGGCGCCGATCTCGGGATCGACCTGTCCAGCGAAGACGAGATTTCCGGCGGGGTGCGCTACGGCCGCGTGGACGCCCACGTCCGCACCGGCGATCCGGAGCTGCCCGAAGTGGCGGGCGCCGAAACGCCGCTGGCAATTCGGTTCCTGCACGATGGGCAGGACAGCCCGGTCGTGCCGTCGCGCGGCACGCGCGTGTCGACCGCGCTGACCCACTATCTGCAGTCGCCCACCGCCGCCGATGTCGAACGGACCAATGACGACGTGACGCAGCTCGAAGGCAGTGTGTCCCGGTTCTGGTCCCCGAAACGCGACAATCGGCTGTTCCTCGTCGCCTCCGGCGGCACCTCGTTCGGCGGCCATCCGATTTCCCAGTTTCAGGTTGGCTATCCCTTCCGGCTGGACGCCTTCCGCGTCGGCGAGCGGCGGGGAGACCACTATGCCGTCGTCACCGTCGGCGCGGCGCGCGCGATCGGACGTCTGCCCGACTTCATGGGCGGCAAGGTGTTCGCCGCCGGGTGGCTGGAGAACGGCTCCGTGTTCAAGACCGACGAGGATGCCGATTTTCAGACGCATATCGCTGGCGGCCTGGTCCTCGACACCCTCGTCGGTCCCGTGACGGCCGGCACGAGCGTGGGCCTCGACGGCGCGTTCCGCATCTTCATCGGCGTCGGCCGGCTGATGCGGTGACGGCGGCTGTCGAGAGCTGGCGTGCGAGAGGATCGCCGCTCTCGTCTCACACCGGGCGACTCGGACTCCGCTATACGACGCGCTGCTTGACGGCGTACTGGATCAGTTCCGCTGTGGAGCCGAGCTTCAGTTGCTCCATCATGCTGTACTTGTGGAACGCGACCGTGCGCGGGGTGATGTTCAGGATTCTGGCGATGTCCTTCATCGAGTGCCCTTCCGCGAGCAGCTGCAGCACCTCGCGCTGTCGCGGCGTAAGGCCGTCCTGCGATGCCTTCCGCTGGTCCGGGTTGAGCAGGGATCCGACCAGCCCCTCGGCGATCAACGGCGTGATGTAGGTGCGCCCCTGCATGACCTCGCGGATGGCCAGCGGCAGCTCGGAGGCCGCCGAACGTTTGAGCAGGTAGGCTGACGCCCCGATGCGAAAGGCCTCGGCGGCGAGATCCGCATCCTCGTTCATCGTCAGGTATACGAGCTTGATCTCGGGATGGCGCTGTTTGATTTGTCGGCCGGCTTCCAGCCCGTTCAGCAGCGGCATCGACATGTCGAGAACGATCAGATCGGGCTTGTGGGCCTCTGCCGCCGCGACGAGTGCCCTTCCGTCGCCCACCTGACCCACGATGTCGCACTCGCCGGCGAGCAGCTTCTCGAACGCGCCGAGCAGCAGCGTGTGGTCGTCGGCGAGCAGGACTCGAGGCGCGGCCATGATGTTATGCGGACACTTGGGCGGGGCAGGTGTCCACGCCCGGTGCGCGGCCGGGAGCGCGGACAACCGGTGCAGCGGCCAGGCCTGGCGCGTGTGCCCTGTATTCAGATCGCGGCCGCATTCGTGTCCTCTGCCGCCGGCAACGGGGCCCAGACCTTCAGCCGCGTCCCCGCCCCACGCTGCGAGTGGATCTCGAGGGCGCCGCCGATCGCGTCGAGCCGTTCGCGCATGCTGACCAGCCCCAGGCCCGCGCCCCAGGCGCTATCGACATCGAAACCGATGCCGTCATCGACGATTGATAACGTGAGCCCTCGCACGCCTCCCGCCAGGTGTACCGAAACACCGCTCGCCTGACTGTACTTCACGGCATTGTGCAGCGCCTCCTGGACGATCCGGAAGAGGCAGAGCGTCAGATCGGGCGGCAGCGACGACGGGATGTTCTCGCATGTGAGCGTGACGGGGAGCTCGGCGGCCGAGACTTCCCGTTGCAGGGCCTGGAGTGCAGGGGCGAGGCCGAGCAGGCGAAGCTTGGTCGGATGGAGGCGGTGGGACAGGTCGTGCACGCTCGTGGCAATTTCGTGCGCACGCTGCACGACGTCGTCGCCGCGGGCGGTCCGGGTGCCCCGGACCGCCACTCGCGGCCAGCAGCTCGAGATCGATCGTGAGCAGCGCGAGTTGCTGGCTGATGTCGTCGTGCAGCTCGCGCGCGATGCGCGACCGTTCGGTTTCCTGCGCGCTCAGCAGCCGGCTCGCGAGGTCCTTGATGCGCCGATGACTCGTCCGCAGCTGCGCCTCGCGGCCGCGGACCTCTTCTTCGGCGCGTTGCCGCCGGGTCCGCTGCACGAGCAGCCCCGCGATCAGCGCCGTCTGCATCAGGAGCGTGGCCAGCGCGCCGAGAATGTAGACCTTGTACCGCTCCCACGCCGAGGGTTCCCGGAACCGGATGAGAGTTCCACGCGGGGCACGCGCCTCGCGGATGCCCCAGCGCTGCAGCTGCCGCCAGTCGACCTGGTTCACGTCCAGATCCGGAGACGACAGCGGGATGCTGTCCGCCCGTTCGCCGCGCAGCACACGAAGGGCCAGGTGACCCAGTTGCCGTGGCCTGCGCCTTCTGACCGCGAAGCCTGCCACCGACGATGCCGTGGTCCATCGCCGAGTCGACCCAGCTATAGACGGGAGCGTTGGAGACTGCCGTTAAGCGGTCGAGGAATTCCAAGGGCTGGACGTTCTCGCCGGCGCCATCGCGATTCATCAGCAGGTAATAGACGATGGATTTGGGCGGCAGCCGCGCCAGCCGGGTCTCCAGATCCATCGTCGTCAATCCTGACAGGTAGGTGATGGCGAGCGAGGAGGCAAACGGCTGGAGCTGTGACCGCGCCACCGCTTCGTACCCCTTGTCGCGCGTTGACGAGCCGCTCACGACGAACACGTTGCGGACCTCCGGCTGCAACGCCGCAGCCAGGGCGAGCGTGCCGCCGAACGAGAGCGGCGCAACAATGCCGGTGGAGTTCTCCGGTTGTGGTCGCGCAAGTGAGTTCGCCAGGAAGACGAACGGAGTTCCGGGAAAGAGCTCTTGCCGATAGTTCGCCAGAAACGTGACCGCGACGTCCTGCACCGCGACCACGATGTCGAAGCGGTATCCCGAGTATTTCAGGCGCAGGAAGTCGCGAAATCCGGCTTGATACTTGGGATCTGGAAACCGTGACAGATCGATGTATTCGGAGTAGTGGTCCAGCGGTCCGCCCAGCCCCTCGGAAATGATCCGCGGAAGCTCGCGATCGACGATCGTGGCAATCTCTGCATCCCGTCGCGTCGAGTACAGGATGAGGACCTGGGGCTGGTTTTCCTGCGCGGCCTGGACAGCACTCGGCCCGGCGAGCTCCAACAGCGCCACCGCCACTGCCCACAGCCATCGGGGCGACGACAGGCGAGCGTCCAAGCTGCCCATGCGATTAGAACGTGAGCTCGGCGCCCAACTTGAAGAACCGCGGCGTCAGGAGCGTCAACGGCTGCAGCCAGGTTCCTCCGGGCACGAAGGTATTGTTGTACGTGAGCACCGCGCTGGAATTCAGCAGGTTGTAGATATCGACACCGACCCGCGTCCGCGACCGCCCGAGCTTCAAGGTCTTGCTCAGCCTGACATCGAGTTGATTGATGCGGTCGCCGTACATCGTGCCCGGCCCTACGAGATTCACCGTCACATTCGCGACGTTCCCCGAAAGCGGCCGCCCGAGTGACGGCGCGACATCCGCGTTCGTCGCCGCGTAGTTGGCGGCCAGCATCGGCCCCGGCTTGCTCTGGAACGTTCCGGTGAGCTCCACGTCCACTTTTGGCACGACGTAGGTGAAGAGCCCGCGCAATTGTGTGAGGATGCCGAACGCGACACGGCAATACGGACTCAGCGGTGTCACCGCGGAGCCGCTCAGACCCGGGCCGAACGCGCTCGATCCCGTCGTCGCCGTGGAGAACTCCGGCAGGTGCGCGCGGACATCGCAGCTGTCGGCGATCATCTGACCGGTGCTCGTGCCGGCGGCCAGCGTGAGGCTGTTGCGGGCCCGGACGTTGACTGTCGCATCGATACCCTGGAAGTCCTGATGCCAGGATCCATATTGGTCGGCTCTGGTAATGAAGTTGTCGACCTGCCCGGCCTTGGCGGGGACGACATCATACAGGCCTGAGACGGCGTAGCCGCCACCCTGTGGCAAGCGCACATCCGCGGGCGCGACGAGGGTGAACGGCGTCAGGTCCGAGGGCTGAATCGCCCGGTTGTCCGTGACGAAGAATCCACGGTACTGGCGCCGGGAGTACGCGATCTCCACGGACGATCGGGATCGTATCTGCTGCTGAATCGACAGGCCCGAGGTCCAGTCCGAGGGGCGGACGCCCCATCCGTGCAGAATCGCGGGGTCGAAGTTGTTCGTCAGGACGTTCTGGCCGAAGTTCGTATTGGACAGGACTCCACACGCGTCGCCGCCGCTGCCTCGCAGGTCCTGCGCCGCCGGATCCATCAGATTGCAGTCCGGCACGAAATTCTGGTTGGCATCGGTCCAGGCGCGGGTCACGCCGGCAGTACCAAACGTGGTGGTCGTCGTCGGCAGCCGAAGCGTCGGATTCGTGTTGGCATAGGTGCCCGACACGCCGGCGCCTTCGAGGTAGCGGCCGATGCTCATGCGGACCGCGGTCCTGCCGTTCCCGAAGACATCTGTACGCCACCCCGACTCTCGGCGTCACGTCCTGGTAGCTGTCAACCCCGCGCGTTTCCGGAATGCTGATGAGGAGTGGGGAGAAAGCGCGACGGTCCCTCCTGCTGCGCCGGGAACCAGCTTCTCGCCACATCGAACCGCAGCGCGCCCTGAAGGGTGAGGCGGTTGAGCCTCCATTGCTCCTGGGCGAACACCGCGTCCCACGCCACCCGCGTGTTGTTCATCCACGGCGAGATCGATTCCGTGAGCTGGTTGGGTACGCCGTTGTTGACGCGGTAGGTGAGGTTCTGGCTGTTCGTCTCCCACAGGCGGTCGTCGGTCATGAAGGTGTGCTGATGGCCGATCTTGAGGCTGTGCGTGCCCGTGACGTACGAGATCGACTCCTGCCACAGATACGATCCGGCATGCGCCACGCTGAAGTCCTGCGAACGGTAGACGAGGCCGGGGATGTTGCCGTTCGCGGCGCAGCCGTTCGAGCACTGTTCGGCGACCCGGATCAGATCGCGGGTCGGGTTCGGCTCGCGCTCGAAGTTGCCGACGCCGAAGAAGGTGCCGCCGTACCCGGCCTCGACGAACAGCCGGTCGGTGAGCGACGAGGACCAGTTCGCCTGAGTGACGTCCAGCCGGCGCCCGAGTACGCCGACCGCTTCGGGCGAGATGGTCTGCGGTTCGGACACGCCGGGCGTGGCGCCGGTGCACGTCCGGCAGAGTGCCTGGGCGTCCCAGAAGCCGCTGAGTTTGTTGCGTGGGGTGACCTGCCACGTCACCCGGCCGCTCACGTTCTCGTAGGTGCGGTCGGAATACGCGCGACGCCCGCTGTCCGGTGCGTACAGCCACTTCGTGGCGTCGCCCGGAGTTGAGATTGTAGGAAACGTTCGCGCTCTCTTTCGTGCTGCCGCCGCTGCGCGCGTCTGCGAAGTACCACAGCCGGTTGCGGATGATCGCGCCACCGACAGACGCCGAGAAGTCGTAGACCCGGCTGAGCGGTGTGGCCGTGAGCCCCTGGCGCTTCATGTCCTCCGTCAGATTGTTCGACTGCAGCCGGCGGCCACTGCCGGCGGCGAGAAAGGATCCATGGGTCGTGTTGCCGCCGCTCCGCGGCACGATGTTGACGATCAACCCTCCCGTCTCCGCCTCGCCCAGCGCGCTGGACTTCGAGAACGTCACCTCTTCCGCGTGCCCGATGTCGGCGCCATAGCTCGCGGCTGAATTGCCTGAGGGCGGACTCCCGACGGTCAGCCCGTCCAGGGTCAGGCGCCCTTCGTTCGCTCGCCCGCCGTAGATCGGGAACGAGGCGGTCGCAGGAGCCGTCACGATGTCGTTGGCCGATGTCACGACGCCGGGTACCAGCGGCAGCAGGGCGTTGTAGCTTCGAGTGCTGGGAATCGCCGCGACGACATCGGCGCCCAGCGTCGTGTGGCGCCCGGCGGTGTGCGCGTCGACGATCGGATACTGGCCGACGACGGTGACCGAGCTGGCGAGGGCTCCGACCGCGAGCGTCGCGTCGACGATAGTGGTGAACGATCCGGTGAGCTCGATGCCTTCGCGTTGCGACGACCGCCAGCCGGCGACCGAGAAGCGGACCGAATACGTTCCGAGCCGCAGATGTTCGAGGCGGTAGCGTCCGTGGCTATCGGTGACGGTCGTCCGCGTCTGTTCGATGAGGGCCGGGCTGCTGGCGACGACGGCGACGCCAGGAAGGAGAGTCCCGGCCGGACCCCTCACCGATCCGGCGATCGCCTGTGCGAACGCGGTCGATGGGAGAGTGGCGAGGCAGGAGACGATCAATATCGTCTTCATCCGGATTCCCGCGTACGCGTTCGCGCGTATGGGAATGGTACGCGGCGGAGATTTTCGAGCGATCGTTCGAGCGATGTCAAGTCACTCATCCTTGCCCGAGCTCTTCGCTTTGCAACGTCCTCGTAGTCCGGACCCGCGTCGCATCCTGCCGGCCAACTCTTACGGACGCGAGCCGAAAGTTGTAAAACGGACTGGCAAAAGCCTACCGTGTCGCCAGTCCATGCGATACGTCTCAGTCGTCGCCCTGTTTTGCGCTCTGCAGACACACGTAGCCATCCAGCGCGCGCCGTCCCCTTCTCAGACGCGTCAAACCCAGGGTTTGGATCCGTCCGTCAGCGCCTCGTCGGTGCGTGCCTGGGCCAAGAGGCTGACTGCCGACGACCCGAAGGTGCGGGCGACCGCCAAAACCACGTTGGCCGAGCGCGGGCCGAGTTCAGGGCCGTTGCTGAGGCGGTTGCTCAACCTGCCGGATGAAGACCTTCAGGTGGTGACCTTCGAAATCATCCAGCGGATCGGTCCTCCGGCTATTCCCCTGTTGGTGGACCTGCTTCGAGACGATCGGTTCTCGATCCGGCGTCGCGCGGTGGATGAGTTGATCGACCTGGCGCCGCGTACGGAAGGCGTTCAACCCGCGTTGAGACGGGCCCTCCGTGACGCGGATTCGACGGTGGCGGGGGACGCGGCACGTGCGCTGGGCGCGTTGGGCCCGAGGGCGGCGCCCTCGGTTGGCGCGCTGGTCAGGACGCTCGAGACCTGTACGTGCGCATCTACGCCGCGGAGGCATTGACGTACTCCTGGTCCGAAGGCGGCTGCCGCCACGCCAGACCTCGCCAGGGCCTTGGGCGACGCGACGCCCGGCGTCCGCTGGGCCGCCTGTGAGGCCTTGGCCGGGATCGGGCTGTCCGCCGCGCCCGCCGTGCCGCAACTCGTCGCCGCGCTGGACGATGAATTCCTCTATGTGCGCATCTTCGCCGCCGGCGCGCTCGGGAACATCGGACCGCAAGCACAGGCCGCCGTGGAGGCCTTGCGGGCCGCTGCCAAGGATCCCGCACTCCGGACGGACGCTGAGTGGGCCTTGAGTCGCATCGCCGGGGTCGAGTCCGGATCGCCGGTCGACCGATCCGATGCGGCGATGCCGCCCGTGGCGCCGCAACCCGAGACGGCCGAGATGCCGACCGGACATCCGCCGGTCGACTGGAATCCCGGCCACCGGCCGCAACATCGTCTGGAGTGTCGAGTTGGGCTACGACACGTTTGGCCGTCCGGTGGTCGTGGGCGACACGGTGTATGTCGGCAGCAACAACGACAGGCCGATGAACCCTGCGTACAAGGAAGAAAGCGGCGTGCTCCTGGCCTTTCGCGCGACGGACGGCACGTTCCTCTGGCAGGACGTCGCGCCGCGAGTGGATTGCGGCCTCCGGATCTGCCTTCGACGACGGGCGCGTCGTATGTGGAAGGGAATCGACTGGTACTACGTCACCGCCGAGTGCCAGCTGCGAAGCCTGGATATGCTGGGTTTCCGCGACGGCGAAAACAGCGGTGTGTACCAGAACGAGCGCTTCCAGGACGATGCCGCCGCTGACATCGTGTGGGAACTGGACATGTGCGCTCGCCTGGGTGTCTTTCCGCATGAAGCCACCAACAGCGACGTGTTGGCCCTAGGCGATCTCCTGCTGGTCTCCACCTCCAATGGCCGGAATGAAGGCCACACGAGCGTGCCGTCGCCACGCGCCCCCAGCCTCATCGCCGTGGACAAGCAGTCGGGCGATGTGGCCTGGCGCGCGATCTGGCCGGCGAGCACGTGCTGCACGGCCAGTGGTCCAGCCCTGTCGCCGCCAACGTCAACGGCCGCATGCAGGTGCTCTTTGGCGGAGGTGATGGCTGGTTGCGCGCCTACGATGCCGCCTCGGGTCACGAAGTGTGGCGGTTCGATGGCAATCCAAAGGACGCCCGCTGGCTGCCGCGCCCCCCGCGTCTTGTCACGAGGCTCGATCGTGGCGTCGCCGGTCTTTGCTGACGGTCGCGTCTACGTGGCGATGGGACAGAGCCCGGGGCATGGCAACGGACCGTCGCTGATCCATGCGATCAGTCCCAACGGTCAGGGAGACGTGACCACGAGCCGGCTCCTCTGGACGTCTCGCGACGTCGGCCGCGTCGTGGGGGACGCCCATCGTCCACGACGGTTTGCTCTACGTGGGGGATCTGGGCGGGACGGTTCATTGCCTGGACGCCGCCACCGGAGTCCAGGTGTGGAAACACGACACGCTCGATCCGGTTTGGGGGAGTCTCCAGCTGGCCGGCGATCGGCTCTACGTCGGGAACGTCGAGGGCACGATGACGGTTCTTCGTGCCGGACGGCACAAGGAAGTGCTGGCCACGATCGAGATGGATGCGCCTCTCTACTCGCGCCCGGCGGTGGTCGGCCATGCGTTGTACCTGACCACCGCGAATCGCTTGTATCTGATTGCGGCGAAGCCCTGAACGTGTACCCGCGTGCCTATTACGTGCGGCCCTGTTTCGCGCCGCAGCTGCTGAACGCGCGGCGGTGCGCCGCTCTCCTTCACGGGAAGACGCCATCCTAGCCGATCCTTGGGCAGACTGAGCCTTGAGGGGAAGAGGGCTGGAACTCGACCGCCGTTCGCCATAGTCCGATCGCTACCGATTTCCATTGTTTTCACTTGCCATGTCCAGTGCGGAACAACCAGAATCGGCGCTGGAACGGGCTGCAGTGGTATCTGAATCGGCAAACAGGAAGGAGATCGAGAAATGAGGCGACTACTCATAGTAGCGACGTCTGTCGTCGTGCTCGCGGCTGCCGGAGCGTTCGCCGGCGAGGTGAAGGGGCCCCCCGGCACGTTGAACAACACGAACGAGACCGGCGCGCTCGATCACGCGAACTCGGCGTGCGCCGCAAGCGGGTTGAACGACATGGATCTGTCCGATCCCATGGGGCAGACCGTGTCGCAGGTTCAGACAGCTGCAGACTCCTGGAAGTACCACCACCTGCCGAAAGGCGCGCCCGGCAAACTCGGACTCTGCAAGGGCGGAACCGGAGAGCGGTAGGTCGGGTCGCGTCGACGCGATCTGAGGGTTGGCCTCATGCTCGTCGAGGCCAACCCGCCCTCATCGATCTCGCAGCGCGTCGATCGGGTTGACTGCCGTGATCCGCCGCGCCGGTACGAAACACGCCACCCCGCCGACGCTGAAGAGTACGGCGGCCACGACAGCCATCGTCAGCGGATCGTCGTTGCCGACGCCGTAGAGCATCGACGACATCGTCCGAGTCGCGACATCCGTGCCGACGACTCCGATCGCCAGCCCGATTATCGTCAGCCGCATTCCGCCCCCGAATACCATTGCCTGCAGTCGACGACCCGTGGCGCCCAATGCCGCGCGGATACCCATCTCGCGGGTGCGGCGGCGGCCGGTTACCGACCCCATAAATTCCCAGGGCAGCCAGATCCATGCGAACACGGCGAATCCGGTGAGGACGGTGCTCGTCACCCGGTTCGCCAGCATCGATCGATCGACGATGTCCTCGAGCGTGCGGACGTCACTGAGGGCCTGGTTCCGGTTG
The DNA here is from genome assembly GCA_963816725.1 of uncultured Acidobacteriota bacterium. Lineage (GTDB taxonomy): Bacteria > Acidobacteriota > Vicinamibacteria > Vicinamibacterales > 2-12-FULL-66-21 > CAVSUB01. The sequence goes on from CAWFMC010000013.1 coordinate 640,259, forward strand.
ACGCTTTCGACGGCCGACCGGACAGCCTTCTCCAATGATTCCGGAGGCACTCCGGCCTGACGATCAGGTTGACGACGTAGGTCGGGCTCTGCTCGTTCGAGACGTACATGCCGGCGCTGATCTCGTCGCCGAGCCCGGTGATGCGTTCCCCCACCATGACGCCGACGATTTCCCAGGCGATCTCCGGGCCGAACTCGGTCTTGCCCGGAACGATTTGTCGGGCCACGATGCGGCGGCCGATCGGATCCTCATGCGGAAACTCGCGGCGGGCCAGGACATCGTTGATGACCGTGACCGGCGCTGCGCCGGTGGTGTCGTTGCCGCTCAGGCCGCGGCCGGCCCGCAGCTTCATGCCGAGCGCCTCGAAGTAGGACGGGCTGACGATCTTGAAGAAGGCCGTCCGGCGGCCGGCGGGGTCGGTCGATGGGCGGCCGGCAATCGAGTAGGGAACGCCGTAGCCCCAACCCTCCAGCGGTAACGCCGTCGTGATTGCCGTTTCGCGTACGCCCGGCACGGCCATGACTGCCGCTCGTATCGACGTCAGATAGGCATTGAGTTCGACCGGATCCGGATGCTGCTCCTGCGTCATGGGTAGCCCGGCGGTCAGGACGTTGGTCGCGTCGAAACCAGGATCGACATCGAGCAGATTGAACAGGCTTCGCATCAGCAGTCCCGACGCGACCAGCAGCACGAAGGCGAGCGCGATTTCCGCCACGACCAGAACACCGCTGACGCGACGTCCCCGGCTACCGGCGGTGGTGCCATGCCCGCCATCCTTGAGCGGAGTGACCAAGTTGGGATTCGTCTGTACGCGCCGCTGGCGCCGCACCGAACACCAGACCTGTCCCGACGGCAGCGACAAACGTGAACAGCAGCACGGACACATCCATGCGGATGTCCACCGCGGGAGGCAGCGCGGACGGCGGGATCAACCATTCGATCCATCGCATGATCGCGTAGCCAACGCCGGCCCCGGCGATGCCGCCGCACAGACCGATGACGACATTCTCGATGAGGAGTTGCCGGACCAGGCGGAAGCGCGTGGCGCCGAGCGCCGCGCGCACGGCCATCTCGCCTTCCCTGGCAATGCCGCGGGCGAGCGCGAGATTCGCAAGATTGGCACAGCCGATCAGCAACACGAACGCGGTGGCGCCGAAGAGGACCGTCACGGCACTGTGCAGTCCGGGCCCAATCAGCACGTCGGCGAGACGATCGACGGCCACGCCCCAGTCCTTGTTCGATCCCGGATACGCGGCCGCGAGCCGTCGCGCGATGACGTCCATCTCGGCCCGAGCGCGCTCGAGCGTTACGCCCGGCTTGAGTTTGGCGCTCGCACCGAGCCAGCGAAAGTCACTGCGGCTCATCACCGACGGCTGGAAGGCGAGCGGCTTCCAAACCTGCGCCGCGGCGCGATCGAAGGGCCCACCTTTCTCGAGGACACCGATCACCGTGTGGGGCTCGCCGTTCAGCAGGATGTCCCGGCCCACGAGTGCCGGATCCGAACCGAACAGGTGTTCCCAGACCGCATGACGAGTAGCACCACGCGATCTCTCCCCGGCTCGTCATCGCCCGGACGAAACGTGCGCCCCAGCGCCGGCTGCGCTCCGAAGATATCGAAGTAGTGCGCCGACACGCGCGCGGCGCGGATGGAGACCGGCTCGGTCCGGCCCGTCAGCGTGGCATTCCAGCCAGCCTCCGCGGTGATGAATTCGAAGACCGTGTTCTGACTCGCCCAATCGAGGTAGTTGAGGGTGGAGATGCCATTGCGCCCGCCCGTCGAAGTGCGCTCGAGAACCCGGACATCCCATCCGATTCGGGTAGGGCAACGGCCTGAGCAACAGGCCGTTCACAAAACTGAACATCGCCGTATTCGCGCCGATCGCCAGCGCGATGGTGGCAATCGCGACAGCGGAGAAGCCCGGGTTGTTGCGCAGCAGTCGAAGGGCGTGGCGGAGATCGTGAAGCACGCTGAAGGGCCGTCGCCAGACGCTACTGCAAAGGATGCAGCCGCGCAACAACGTCACGTCACGCGGCCCCGCGGAATAGTCACGCGTGCAGCGGCAAGTCAAGAGCACCAAAGAAAGGGGCAGCCGGTGGACGGCTGCCCCAACAGCACTCTCGGTGATGGGCCTGGCGTTCACGCCCGCGGTCTGGCCGCAATGTGCGTCAGCCTGTGATTGCGAGGGTGCGAGTCTTTACTTCCGGTACCGGAATCGCCGGCATCTCGATCTCGAGCACGCCGTTCTTGAAGGTGGCGACGGCATTCTCCGCCTTCACGTGCTCGGGGACGGCGACCCGCCGGTAGAACTTGCCGTAGGTGCGCTCGCTGCGATAGTAGCCCTCCTTCTCCTCTTTCTGGGCCTTCCGCTCTGCTGGCGATCGTCAGTTCGTCGTGCGTCACCTCGATCTTCACGTCTTCCTTCGCCATGCCTGGCAGATCGACGCGAACGATGAACTTGTTGTCACGCTCGAAGATCTCGAGGTCTGGAGCCCACGCTTTCGAGTAGAACTCGGGCAGGCCTCGGAGATCCGGCCGCAGCCCGAATGCGCGATCGAGCTCGTCGGTGATCCGCCGCATGAACCCGAACGGATCCACCCCCTCCGTCTTTTGCAGGAATGT
>CAWFMC010000014.1:0-398757 GCA_963816725.1 uncultured Acidobacteriota bacterium
GCGTGATAATTAGTGCTTATGATATTCCAGTATTAATTGATTTCCCTTATCCTGCACCCCTGAGGCACAATTACCCAGTCAGCCGTGCCGAGGGGTGCTGCTGCCTGGTGGAGACTCCTGAATCGATGTCGACGCACCCGTTGAAATGGCGCAGCGGCGCCCTGACTGATGGCGACAGCCGGGCCCCGGCCCGCGCGATGCTGCGCGCGGTTGGCCTGACCGACGATGACTTCACCCGGCCGCTGATCGGCGTCGCCAACACATGGATCGAGATCGGGCCCTGCAATTACCACCTGCGCGACCTTGCCGCGCACGTCAAGGAAGGCATCCGGCAGGCCGGCGGCACGCCGCTCGAGTTCAACACCGTCTCGATCTCCGACGGCATCACGATGGGGTCGGAGGGCATGCGTGCCTCGCTGGTCAGCCGTGAGGTCATGACCGACTCGATTGAGCTGGTCGCGCGCGGCAACCTGTTCGACGCCATCATCGTGCTGGTCGGCTGCGACAAGACGATTCCCGCCGGGGTGATGGCCCTGGCCCGGCTCGACATTCCCGGATTGGTGCTCTACGGCGGCTCGATCGCGCCCGGCCGCTTCCAGGGTCGTGACGTCACGATTCAGGACGTGTTCGAGGCCGTCGGCGCGCACGACGCGGGCAAGATGACCGACGCCGAGTTCGACGACCTCGAGCGGCATGCCTGCCCCGGCGCGGGCGCCTGCGGCGGGATGTTCACCGCGAACACGATGGCCACGGTGTGCGAGACGCTGGGCATCTCGCCTTTCGGCAGCGCCAGCGTGCCGGCCGACGATGCGGCGAAGGCGGCGGTGGCACGAAGGGCCGGGGCGATGGTCGTCGAGGTCCTGTCTCGCGGCTTGCGGCCGCGCCAGATCATTACCAAGCAATCGATCGAGAACGCGATCGCCTCGGTGGCCGCGACGGGCGGCTCGACCAATGCGGTCCTGCATCTGCTGGCGATTGCCAACGAAGCCGGCGTCCCACTCGACATCGACGACTTCGATCGGGTCAGCACGCGGACGCCGCTCATCGCCGACTTGAAGCCGGGCGGGCGTTTCGTTGCGAACGATCTGCACCGGGCGGGCGGCGTGCCGCTGGTGATCCAGCGCCTGGCCGACGCCGGGCTGCTCCACAAGGACGCGATCACGATCAGCGGCCGCACCATTGGCGAGCACGCCCGCGAGGCCTCGGAGACGGCTGGGCAGCAGGTGGTGCGTCCGGTCGACAACCCGCTCAAGCCGACCGGCGGCCTGGTGATCCTGAAAGGCAACCTGGCGCCCGATGGCGCGGTGGTCAAGGTGGCCGGCTACGACGTCAAGCCGTTCGCCGGTCCGGCGCGCGTGTTCGACGGCGAGGAAGCGGCGATGGCCGCGGTCCGCGAAGGGCGGATCGTGCCAGGCGATGTCGTGGCGATTCGCTACGAAGGGCCCCGCGGCGGCCCGGGCATGCGCGAGATGCTCGCGGTTACCGGCGCGATCATGGGCGCCGGGCTCGGCGATTCGGTGGCGCTGCTGACCGACGGCAGGTTCTCCGGCGCGACCCGCGGCCTGATGGCCGGCCACGTCGCCCCCGAGGCGGCGCACGGCGGCCCGATTGCCGCGCTGCGCGAGGGGGACATCGTCCGCTTCGACATCGGGGCACGGACCCTGAGCGTTGACCTGAGCGACGAGGAGCTCGCCGCGCGCATGGCCACCCTCACGCCTGTCCCGCCACGGATGTCCACCGGCGTCTTCGGCAAATACGCGCGGCTGGTCTCGTCGGCCGCCCGGGGGGCGGTGACGTAGGGCGTCAGGGGGCTACAGGCTTTAGGCTACAGGCTTCGGGTGCGACTGGGGATGGCCTGCAGCAATCGCATCAAAGCCCTCCGATCGAATGTTTCGCGGGCCATCGGCCGAAACTAATCGCCAGCCCGGCGCAGCCCTGGAGCCCGACAGCGAACCTTGAACCGCGAACGTTGAACCTTGAACGCTGAACCAATCAGGCCTGAAGCCTGAAGCCTAGAGCCTGAAGCCAAAGAAGAGTTCCTCCTATGAAACGAACCGGAGCGCAGATTCTGTGGGAATGCCTGGTGCGGGAAGGGGTGTCGACGGTCTTCGGCTACCCCGGCGGCGCCATCCTCCCGGCCTACGACGCGATGCTGGACTATCCGATCCGGCACGTGCTGGTGCGCCATGAGCAGGGCGCCACGCACATGGCGGACGGATATGCGCGGGCGAGCGGCAAGGTCGGGGTCGCTATCGCCACCTCGGGACCGGGCGCGACCAACATGGTCACCGGGCTGGCGACGGCGATGATGGACTCCTCGCCGATCGTCTGCATCACCGGCCAGGTCGGCAGCAAGCTGATTGGCAGTGACGGCTTCCAGGAGACGGACATCACCGGCGTCACGCTCCCGGTCACCAAGCACAACTACCTAGTGACGCGGCCGCAGGATCTTGCCCGGGTCATCCGCGAGGCCTTCCTGATCGCCTCGAGTGGCCGGCCGGGACCCGTGCTGATCGACATCACCAAGGACGCGCAGCAGGCGTCGTGCGAGTTCGACTGGGATGCCGCCGCACCGAAGCCGCACGCCCGGCCCGAGCGGATCATGGACCAGGCCGCGCTCGCCTCGGCGCTGTCGATGATCAACAACGCCAAGCGGCCGATGATCCTCGCCGGCCACGGCATCATGCAGTCCGAAGCCTCCGGCATCGTCCAGCACTTCGCCGAGCGCGCGCAGGTGCCGATCGCGATGACGCTGCTCGGCATCGGCGCCATCCCGGCCTCGCACCCGCTGAACCTCGGGATGATGGGCATGCACGGCGAGGCGTGGGTCAACACCGCGATCCAGGAGGCCGACCTGCTGCTCGCCTTCGGGATGCGCTTCGACGACCGCGTCACCGGCAACCTCAAGACCTACGCGCCGAACGCCAAGAAGATTCACATCGACATCGACCAGGCGGAGATCGGCAAGAACGTCAAGGTGGACGTCGGCCTGGTCGGCGACCTGCGGATGATGCTGGAAGCGCTGCTCCCAGGCGTCATGGCCGGCCATCGCCGCGAGTGGCTCGAGCACATCACGGAGTTGAAGGGCGACTCCGCTGTGCGCGACATCCAGAACCTGCCCGACGACGGGCACCTCTATGCCGCGCACGTCATTCACGACATCTGGCGCACCACCGAGGGCCGCGCGATCGTCGTCACTGACGTCGGCCAGCATCAGATGTGGGAGGCGCAGTACTACCATCACGACGAGCCGCGCACGCTCATCACCTCGGGCGGCCTCGGTACGATGGGCTTCGCGCTGCCGGCGGCGATCGGCGCCAAGATGGCCTGCCCCGACAAGGAAGTGTGGGTCGTCGCGGGTGACGGCGGCTTCCAGATGACGATGCCCGAGCTGGCGACGATCGCGCAGGAACAGCTGAACGTGAAGGTCGCGATCATCAACAACGGCTACCTGGGCATGGTCCGGCAGTGGCAGGAGTTCTTCTACGAGCGCCGGTATGCCGCGACGCCGCTCTACAGCCCGGATTTCGTCAAGATCGCCGAGGCCTACGGCCTGTCGGCGCGAGCGATCACGACCCGTCCCGACGTGGTGCCGGCCATCGAAGCGGCCCGCGCCTACCAGGGCACGTCGATTCTGGAGTTCAAGGTCGAACAGGAAGACACGGTCTACCCGATGGTGCCGGCCGGCGCGGATCTGCATGCGATGATCCGCCGCCCGACGGCGCTGGTCGAGACCGCGGAGGACGCGTAATGACGCCGCATACATTCGTGGTGACGGTCGAGGACGAACCGGGTGTGTTGAACCGGGTCGCTTCGCTGTTCCGGCGCCGCAACTACAACATCGATTCGCTGACCGTGGGCCGCACAGAGCAGCCCGGCGTGTCGCGGATGACGATCGTCGTGCCGACCGACGAAGCCGGCGCGCATCGCGTCGCGGCCAATCTGTACAAGCTCGTCAACGTCATCTCGGTGCAGGACATCACCAATTCGCCGGCGGTGTTCCGCGACCTGGCGATGATCAAGGTTGCGGCGACGCCGGCCGAGCGGCCCGGTCTCGTCCACCTGGTGGACGTGTTCCGGGCCCGGATCATCGACCTCGCGCCCGACTCGCTGACCATCGAGATCACCGGCGCGGAAGACAAGATCGACGGGCTGCTGGAAGTGCTGAAGCCGTACGGCGTGCTGGAGATGGCGCGCACGGGGCGGGTGGCGATGGCGCGCGGCGTCAAGTCGCCGGGCGCTGCCGGGGTCACCACCGTCCAGTCCGACACCACCGACTCGAACGTTTCGTACTCAGTCTGAAGACCCGTCCGGGAGACGTGCACCATCCAGGCAGGCACGCCTCGTCGGGTATGTCCGGAAGACCCCACACGCCGAGACGGCGAGGAGAATCTAGTGACGACGATGTTCTACGACAAGGACGCCGACCTTGCGCTGATCCGCGCGAAGAAGGTGGCGATCCTCGGCTACGGATCGCAAGGGCATGCCCACGCGCTCAACCTGAAGGACAGCGGCGTGGACGTGCGCGTCGGCCTGCACGCCGGCAGCCGCTCCGTGGCCAAGGCGAAGGCGGCCGGCCTGGTCGTGACGTCGGCGGCGGACGCGGCGGCGTGGGCTGACGTGATCATGGTGCTGGTGCCGGACACCGCGCAGGCCGAGTTGTACAAGAAAGAAATTGAGCCCGGGCTCAAGGCCGGCAAGACCCTGATGTTCGCGCACGGCTTCAACATCCGCTTCGGGTGGATCACCCCGCCGAAGGACGTCGACGTCACGATGATCGCGCCGAAAGCCCCGGGCCATCGCGTCCGCGAGCTCTACGTCGAGGGCGCCGGCACGCCGGCACTGGTCGCCATCCATCAGGACGCGTCGGGTAAGGCGCGCGAGCTGGCCCTGTCGTATGGCAAGGGCATCGGCGTCACGCGCGCCGGCGTGATCGAGACGACGTTCGCGGAGGAGACCGAGACGGATCTCTTCGGCGAGCAGGTCGTCCTGTGCGGCGGCGTGAGCGCGCTGGTGAAGGCCGGCTTCGAGACGCTCACCCAGGCCGGCTACCAGCCCGAGGTCGCGTACTTCGAGTGCCTGCATGAGCTGAAGCTGATCGTCGACCTGATGTATCGCGGCGGTCTGAACTACATGCGCTACTCGGTCAGCGACACCGCCGAGCGCGGCGACTACACCGCCGGCCCGCGGATCATCACCGACGAGACGCGCAAGGAAATGAAGCGCATCCTCGCCGAAATCCAGGACGGCACCTTCGCCAAGGCCTGGATCGCCGAGCACGAGGCCGGGCGGCCGAACTTCAACGCCACGCGCCTCAAGGAACAGGACCAGCCGCTCGAGCAGGTCGGCGCCAAGCTGCGCTCGATGATGCCGTTCTTGGATCCCGTCACGGTTCGCCCCGACGGGGTCACGGTTTAAGAAGGTTCGACGGGTTCGAAGGGTTCGGGGGTTCGAAGGGTTCTCGTTCTACGGGTTCGAAGGTTCGACGGTTCACCGCTGGTGGGTCGTCGAACCGTTTGGGCGCATCCGAGCAATCGGCACTGCACGGACCTTCTCACTGCCGCGACTCTGCATTCGTCATCAGCGCCGCGACTTTGCCCAGGCCCGTCCGCTAGCTTCCGGTTCTGAACCCTCGAACCCGTCGAACCCTGGAACGCGCACCTTTCGAACCCTTCGAACCCCCGAACCTGTAGAACCCTACCGTCCTCCCCGTGCCGCGCCAAGTATCGCGCGCGCGATCTCCGAGACTCCCACTCCGTTCACCACCTGCGCGAACACGATCGGCCCGTCGCCACGCATCCGCCGGGCGTCGCGGTCCATCACTGCGAGGTCCGCGCCGATGAGCGGGGCGAGGTCGGTCTTGTTGATGACCAGCAGGTCCGACTGGGTGATGCCGGGGCCGCCCTTGCGCGGGATCTTGTCGCCGCCGGAGACGTCGATCACATAGATGGTGTAGTCGGCCAGCTCGCGGCTGAACTGCGCCGCGAGATTGTCACCACCGCTCTCGACGAACAGCAACTCCGGGTGGAACGCCTCCATCAGCCGATCGAGCGCTTCGAGGTTCTGGCTGATGTCGTCGCGCACGGCGGTATGCGGGCAGCCGCCGGTCTCGACCGCGGCGATCCGCTCTGCGGGCAAGGCGTCGTGGCGGGTCAGGAACTCGGCGTCCTCCCTGGTGAAGATGTCGTTGGTGACGACGGCGATCTCGTGATCGTCGCGAAGGCGGCGGCAGAGCGCCAGCAGCAGCGCCGTCTTGCCGCTCCCCACGGGGCCGCCGATCCCCACGGTGAACGCCCGCGCCGCATAGTCGCGCGGCACCGGCGTCGGGCGCTGGTGGAACAGCCCGGCGCTGTGCAGGTGCGGGTGGTCGGGGTCGTGGTGGAATCGGGGATAGGGCATCTGAGAACTCTTGTCGGTTCAGGGTTCATGGGGTTCAGGGTTCAAGGTTGGGTTCACGGTTCAAAGGGTTCGGTTCAGCGGTCGTTCGGGGCATGATGTTCCGAGTTCGATCCGGGCCGCCGCAAGCTGCCCCCGGCCGGAGCGGGAAGCGGGAAGCTGACAGCTGGAAACTGGAAGCTGACAGCGAGCGGAGCGAGAACCCTTTTCACGATTGAAACAGCCGCGAATAGAGCCGATCGTGGCCGGCCTGAAGGAGGTCGGCGATCGGGTTGGTCTGGGCCACATCACCATCGCGCAAGGAGGCGCAGCGCGCGAGGACGGCCGCGACATCGGAGTGGCTCTCGAACTGCAGCCGTTGCGCGCCATACGGGCCGGTGATGCCGAGACGGACGGCGGCGGACAGGATGCCGCGCGCGGCGATGTAGAGCAACAGCTGCTGCCCTTCCGCGAGCGGCACGTCCAGTGCCCGCAGCACGGCGCCGGCAAGAGGCGCGTAGTGACCGGCCAGCGGACGCGCCGCGCTCTGGATCGTCGCGATCATCGGCCCCGGCCAGATCCGCGCTGACGTGGCCAGGAACGCGCGGCCCTGCACGGTGCTGGCCCGGCGCGCGACGAGGTTAGTGAGGAACGCCTGACAGCGACGATCGAGCTCGGCGAGCCGGCCTGGATGCTCGTGCGCGGTGGACGCGAACGGCAACACGCCGCGCCCGGCCTGCCACAGCGCATCCCGCACGAACCGGCGTAGCGCCTCGAGGTCCCGCACCTCCCCACAGTGCCACGCGGCCTCGAGCCCGCCCGAGTGCGCGAAGCCGCCGGTGGGGAAGGCGGAGTCGGACAACTGGAGGAAGAGGAGAGACTGAGTCATGGTGATATTCGCTTCCAGCTTCCAGCTTCCGGCTTCCAGCTGGGTTCAGGGTTCAGCGTTCAATCGAGGTTCGATACCGCAACCAGCTGGTAACAGAGCTGCCAGCTGGAAGCTGGAAGCTGGAAGCTACCAATCGTCAGAACAACGAATACCTCTGCGCCAGCGGCAGCACGCGAGCCGGCAGTGCGGTTAAGATCTCGCCGTCGGCGATGACCGTGTAGGTCTCGGCGTCGACGGTGATCTTCGGGAGCGCATCGTTCAGCTTCATGTCGCGCTTGCCGATCGTGCGGCAGCCCCGGACCGGCGCCAGCCGCTTGACGAGACCGTAGCGTTGCACAGTCGCGGCGTCCAGGGAGGCCTGAGACACGAACGCGAGCGACGTTGCCCCGGTGGCGCGCCCGTAGGCCCCGAACATGGGGCGCATGAACGACGGCTGCGGCGTGGGGATCGAGGCGTTCGGATCGCCCATCTGGGCCCACGCGATGAACCCGCCCTTCAGCACCAGCTCCGGCCGGACGCCGAAGAACGCCGGCTTCCACAGCACGAGATCAGCCAGCTTGCCGACCTCCACCGATCCCACTTCATGCGCGATCCCGTGCGTGATGGCCGGGTTGATCGTGTACTTGGCGATGTAGCGGCGGATGCGCAGGTTGTCGTGACTGCCCTGCTCCTGCGCCAGCCGGCCGCGCTCGGCGCGCATCTTGTGCGCCGTTTGCCACGTGCGGCAGATCACCTCGCCAACCCGCCCCATGGCCTGGCTGTCGCTCGACATCATGCTGATCGCGCCGAGGTCGTGCAGCACGTCCTCGGCGGCGATCGTCTCGCCGCGGATGCGGCTCTCGGCGAAGGCCACATCCTCGGGGATGTTGCGATCGAGGTGATGGCAGACCATCAGCATGTCGAGATGTTCGTCGAGCGTGTTGAGCGTGTACGGCCGCGTCGGGTTGGTCGAGCTCGGAAGCACGTTCGGTTCCCCGCACACGCGGATGATGTCCGGCGCGTGGCCACCCCCTGCCCCTTCGGTGTGATACGTGTGGATCGTCCGTCCCTTGAACGCGGCGATCGAGTCGTCCACGTAGCTCGACTCGTTCAGCGTGTCGGTGTGGATCGCCACCTGCACGTCGTGCTGCTCGGCGGCCGCCAGACAGGTATCGATGGTCGCCGGCGTCGTGCCCCAGTCCTCGTGCAGCTTCAGCCCCACCGCACCGGCCGCGATCTGCTCCGCGAGACCTTCCGGCCGTGAGGTGTTGCCCTTGCCGAGGAAGCCGAAATTCATCGGCAGCGTGTCGGTGGCCTGCAGCATCAATTCGATGTGCCGCGACCCGGGCGTGCAGGTGGTGGCGTTGGTGCCGGTCGCCGGACCGGTGCCGCCGCCGATGAACGTCGTGACGCCGCTCGCCAGCGCTTCGTAGACCTGCTGGGGGCAGATGAAGTGAATGTGCGCGTCGATCCCCCCGGCGGTGAGGATCATCCCCTCGCCGGCGATCGCCTCGGTCGTCACGCCCACCAGCATGCCCTCGGTGACACCCGCCATCACGTCAGGATTGCCGGCCTTGCCGATGCCGGCGATGCGTCCTCCTTTGATCCCGACATCCGCCTTGCGGATGCCGGTCCAGTCGACGATCAGCGCGTTGGTGATCACGCAGTCGAGCGCCCGCGCGTCCGTCACACCCGCCGCCTGTCCCATGCCGTCGCGGAGGACCTTGCCGCCACCGAACTTGCACTCGTCGCCGTAGACGGTCGCGTCCTGCTCGACCTCGGCGATCAGGTTGGTGTCGCCGAGCTGCACGCGGTCGCCGGTCGTCGGACCGTAGATGTCGGCGTAGTGGCGTCGATCGATGCGGTGGCTCATCGGTGCTCCTGGCAGGCCGCTGCCCTGATCTGGGTCGAGGTGAAATCGCGAATGGTGGTCCAGACGTCAAGACGACCGCGAGCCTGACTCCTGGTGCCCGAACTGACGCTCGCGGGCGGCCGCGGCGACTCGGCTGCGCCCCTCTTCCGTCACTGGACCGTCCGCGAGCGCGTTGCCGCCCCGGATCACCCGCTCGCCGGCAATCGGCACCAGCGCGATGGTCTTTGTCTCGCCGGGCTCGAAACGGACGGCGGTGCCCGCTGGAATATCCAGCCGGAGGCCGTAGGCCGCGCCGCGATCGAACTCCAGCGCGCGGTTGGTCTCGACGAAGTGATAGTGGCTCCCCACCTGGATCGGGCGGTCTCCGCGGTTGACCACGGTGAGCCGCAGGGTCTCGCGTCCTTCGTTGAGCACGATCTCGCCGTCGCGTGGGGTGATCGCTCCGGGCATCCCCTCGAGCGGCGAGGGGGAAGCGCCAATCGTCGCGGGTGGGACCGGCAGAAAGCTGCCATAGAGGGCGAGGGTCAGGTCCCCGTGCTCGGCAACGATCGGATGGTGCACCGTCACCAGCTTGGTGCCATCCGGGAAGGTCCCCTCGACCTGCACCTCGTGAACCATCTCCGGAACGCCTTCGAGCACGTTGTTCGTGCCGAGGAAGCGGCGGCCGAGATCCATCAGCTCGGCGACCGCCCGTCCGTCGCGGATGAACTCGAGCAACTGGGTGGCGATGAGTGCCACCGATTCGGGATAGTTCAGGCGCAGGCCGCGCGCCAGCCGCTTCTGCGCGAGCGCGCCAGCCTGATGGAGGATCAGTTTGTCGATGTCACGCGGGCTCAGATGCATCGCTCACCACTTCCGGGCCCAGGGATCGTCTCCGAGGAGGCCCGGAACGAAATCGAGATAGCCGCGCGCCACGCGCGCCACCTCCTCCACCGACACACCGGCGAGGCGAACCACGCAGCCGTCACGAGGCGCGCTACCAAGTGGCGCCGCCGAGGCCAGGAGATCACCGCGCACCAGGAGATCGAGTGCCGCCACCCGCCCCAGCGCCGACGTCACTGCGTCTTGGACATCCGGGCCCACCAGCACAATCGAGCACAGGCACTCGAAGCGCGTCATCCGCTCCAGCAAGGGACCGTCACGTCGATCGAGCTCGATCGCATCGGCCAGCAGCAGCGTCGCCCCGCGATGGACAGTCATGCGGCTCACGTAGCGATCGAACGCCCACCGCTCGCCCGCGGCGCGCCGGCCCGCGGTCACCCAATCCATGACCACCAGCGTTGCGTCGTCGGACACGTCGAATGTCTGCGTCTGCTCGAACGACGCGCCGGCAAAGCAGACAGTCGGATCGGGCAGCATCAGCAAACGCGCCGTCGGTTCCAATCTCGCGGACAGCGACGACCGTGCGCCCTTCGGCGATCGATAGACCTTGGTCGACGCCTGGGTCTGCACGAGCGCCGTCGCTCCCGCGCCAACCTGCACCTGGACATCCACGGTATCGCCGCCGACGAATCCGCCGCCATACGTGCTCAGGAAGACCCAGGCCGCGTCGCCATGATTGCCCGGCGTCAGCAAGCGGAGGGGGCTGTGAGCGAGCGCGCGCGTCACGACGCTGCGCCCGCCGCGCCGGACGATGTCCAGGGATGCACCCGAAGTCGCCGCCGTCGTGGCGCGGGAGGTAGGATTTGCGAGGGCCGCTCCGCTCACTGGCGACGATACTATCCCGGCCGAGGCAGACGGATGCCGAGACAATCGCCGCCGTACAGGAATGTCGGCGCGGGTCAGCGGCGCCGGTTATCTTGGTATAAGTCAAGCGGTAGTGGTAGACGTTGGGTCGCGCTGGATGCCGACTCCAAGATGGTCCTGTCCTGGCGCATCGGCCCGCGTGACGCGGAAACGGCGTTTGACCTCATGACGGATCTCGCGCAGCGGGTGAAGGGCCGGATCCAGATGACGACGGACGGCTACCGGGCGTATTTCAATGCGGTCGAGGACGCCTTCGGAACGGAGATTGACTTCGCCACACGTTGCACAAGGTCTACGCGAGCACGGGCGACAACGAAACGCGCTATAGCCCCGCGAAGATCATGAGCAGCGAGACGAAGGTATAACAAGCGACCCGGAGCCGCGCCACATTTCGAGTTCACACGCCTGACGAACGGGTTTTCAAGAAGGTTGAGAACCACGCGGCGGCAGTCGCGCTGCACTACCTGCACTACAATTTCGCCGGCGTGCACAAGACGCTTCGCGTTACCCCTGCGATGGAGGCTGGCGTGGCGAATCACGTCTGGAGCGTCGAGGAAATCGTTGGCCTTTTACGATGACGCCCTTCGCTAGCGATACACAACCGACGCCCGAATAAGCTGCTTCCGCGGCGGCGACGCTGGACTCGGCTCGAAGCGCCACTGGCGGATCGCATCGACCGCAGCTTGATCCAGCATGGGCACAGACTGACGAACAAGTGGATCACCGACTCGGCCCGAACTGTCGACCGTGGCATCGACCACGACCGTCCCTGCGATGCCGTTCGCGCGCGCGATCGGGGGATAAACCGGACGTTTATCGGTCACTCTCCGTGGCATCGGGCCTGTGCCGACCGTAACGTAGCTGGCAGTCCCGTATGTAAATACGACCGGTGTGTCGCCGAGTGTCGGTGGTGGTCCTGGCGGCGGCGGAGGCACCATCTCAGCCAGGATACTCGGCGGTTCTACAATGGGTGGCAATGTTTCAGGTGTGCGCGACGCGTACCACACGCCTACCAGCGCGAGCGCGGCGCCTCCGAACGACGAGATGGCAGCGAACCGACGACGGTGTGTCATGGTGCCCTCCCAGATGTGCATTTTAGGCCCGAAGTCAAACGGACCCCACGCCGAATGTCCACATATGGAGTTTTTGAAAACGGCTCCAACTTTTACCACTACCTGGCAAGCAAACAGGTTGACGGTCGAAATGCACTGTACTTATACTGGGGCTTCGATGCTGACGCGTATGGCCACGGCGACCATTACCATGGGGACCCGCATGATTACGGGCCCCGGGGTCGGTGGCGTTCGCGCTCAGGCTTGAAATCGCCAAATAGAGCCACGAGCTGTTCCGAACCCGCCGGCCTCCTCGAGAAGCCGGCGGGTTTCGTTTTTTAGGGCCATCGGCGGCGCTCAGGCGTCGCCGGAGACGGAGTCGATGGATCACAGGTGCGGCGCGCGGGAACCGATCGGCGGCGGTGGACGAGCTTTCCCACGCGCTCGGAGGCTGGCGTGAGCGATGGCGGTGTCGCCGGCCAGGAACTGCTGGTTCCGGGGTCGGTGAGCAACCTCGGACCGGGTTTCGACACGCTGTCCGTCGCGGTGCAGGTCTACCTTCACCTTCGCATCGTTCAGCTCAGGCCAGACGTGCCGGACTCGATTGAGACGACCTTCGAAGGTGCCGCGCCTGGCGGCGATAACCGGATCGAAACAGCGTTCCGTCATGCACGGGCGCGCATCGGGATTCCCACCCCCGGCGTACGGATTCGGGTGCGCAGCGACATCCCGACGCGCGCCGGGCTCGGCAGCAGCGGCGCCGCCACAATGGCCGGCCTGCGTCTCTACGAGCTGCTCACCGCGCCGCTCGCGGTCGAGGACCTGCTAGCACTGGCGTGCGATGTCGAAGGGCATCCGGACAACGCCGCCGCCTCGCGGCTCGGCGGATTGACGGTCAGCTGCCAGTGCGACGATCGCCGCGTCATCGCGCGCTCGTGGCCGTGGCCCGCCGCGATCCAGCTGGTGGTCGGGACGCCGGACGCGCAGCTCGAGACCGCACACGCGCGCCGGGTGCTGCCATCCGAGATCACGCTGCGGGACGCGATTTTCAACCTGCAGCGCGCGGTACTGATGGTCCACGCGTTCGGATCGGGGCAGTACAGCGATTTGCGGGAAGCGCTCCGGGATCGCTGGCACCAGCCGGCGCGCGCGGCTCTCGTGCCGGGCCTCTCGGACGCGCTCGAGCTCGAAGACGACGCGATTCTCGGCGCCTGCCTCAGTGGCGCCGGACCGTCGATCGTGCTGTTCACCGCCGGCCGGGCCGCCGAGGCGCGCACCAGGCTCGGCGAGCTTTATCAACGACTCGGGATGGCGAGTACGATCAGAGTCCTCGCCGCCCATCAACCGGCTGCCAGCTGACCATCGCTGCCAGCGCCCATGTCCAGGACGATCCGTCATATGCACTTCACCCTTCGCTGCCATCTGTGCCGGGCCGAGTACCCCGCCGAAGCGCTGTGGGTCTGCAGCCAGTGCCTGGGACCCCTCGAAGTGGTCTACGACTACGACGCCATCGCTCCGCTGGTATCGCGCGAGACGATTGGCGCCCGGGCCAAGAACCTGTGGCGCTACCGCGAGCTGCTGCCGATCGCCGGGGAGCCGCGCACCGGGTTCCATTCGGGATTCACGCCGCTCGTCAAGGCCGACCGCCTGGCGGCGCGGCTGGGCGTGCGCGAGCTGTACGTGAAGGACGATTCGGTCAACCATCCGACCTGTTCCTACAAGGACCGCGTCGTCTCGGTGGCCGCGACGCGCGCCGTGGAGCTCGGCTTCACCACGTTCGCCTGCGCGTCGACCGGCAACCTCGCCGGCAGCGTGGCCTCGCACGCCGCACGGCTGGGGCTGGCCTGCTCGGTCTTCATCCCTGACGATCTCGAACCGGCCAAGGTGGTAGGTGCCGGGGTCTATCGGCCGCAGATCATCGCGGTCCGGGGGAACTACGACGATGTGAACCGGTTGTGTACGCAGGTGGCGGATCGGTATGGGTGGGGTTTCGCGAACATCAACCTCCGTGCCTATTACGCCGAGGGGGCGAAGACATACGGATTCGAGATCGCCGAGCAGCTTGGCTGGAAGTTCCCACGGCACGTTGTCTCTCCCGTTGCGGGCGGGACGCTGCTGCCGCGCATCCTGAAGGGGTTCGAGGAGCTGCGCACCGTCGGTCTGGTGGACGGTGAGCTGCCGGCCATCTACGCCGCGCAAGCCGCTGGCTGCGCGCCGGTGGTGCGCGCGCTCGAGGCCGGGATGGAGTTTCCCGATCCGGTCAAGCCGCAAACCATCGCGAAGTCGGTCGCGATCGGCAATCCCGCCGACGGCTTCCAGGTGCTGCGCGCGGTGCGCCAGACCGGCGGCGGCGGCGCGATGGTCACTGACGACGAGATCATCGCCGGGATCCAGCTGCTGGCTGAGACGGAAGGGATCTTCACCGAGCCGGCCGGCGGGGTCACCGTCGCGGCGACGAAGAAGATGATCGAGCGCGGGACGCTGCCGAAGGACGAGTCGATCGTCATCTGTGTGACCGGCAACGGCTACAAGACCTCCGAGGTCCTGACCGGTCGCGGGCCGACGCCGGTGCTCATCGGGCGATCGCTGGCGGACTTCGAGGCGAGCGCGGCCGCGCCGGCCGCACCAGCCACGACGCACTGACTCGGGCGTCGCTCAACGCGTATCGCACAATCGGGAAAGGTACTTCCGGAGCCGCGGCGAGTCCGCTCGATCCCCGGCTTCGACGCGAGCTGATCATGAGCAGTTATCACGCAGTATTCCGATGTGCCGCCGGCTGCGCCGGCGAGATCTCGATCTGGCAGCCGGTCTATCACTGCCCGACCTGCGGCGGGCTGCTGCAGGTCGTGCACGATCTCGACGCGCTGCGCGATCGCAGTGCCGCAGCATGGATGCGGACGTTCGAGGAGCGCTACAAGCGCACCACCTGGCCGTACGGGTCGGGGGTGTGGGGCAAGAAGGAGTGGGTCTGCCCGGAGCTCCGCAACGAGAACATCGTCTCGATGGACGAGGGCGGCACCAACATGTTCTGGGCCGAACGCTTCGGCCGCGAGCTCGGGCTCGAGGATCTGTGGGTCAAGCAGTGCGGCAACTCGCACACCGGATCCTTCAAGGATCTCGGGATGACGGTGCTGGTCTCGGTCGTCAAGCAGATGATCGCCAACGGCTCGGGCGTCCGGGCGGTGGCGTGCGCGTCCACGGGCGACACCTCGGCCTCCCTCGCGGCGTATGCCGCGGCGGCGGGGCTGCCGGCCATCGTGATCCTGCCGCGCGGCAAAGTCACCGCGGCGCAACTGGTCCAGCCGCTCGCCAACGGCGCCCGCGTCCTCGCGCTGGATACCGACTTCGACGGGTGCATGGCCATCGTCAAGCGGCTGGTCGAGGAGGACGGCGTCTACCTCGCGAACTCGATGAACAGCCTGCGCATCGAGGGGCAGAAAACGCTCTCGATCGAGATCGTCCAGCAGTTCGACTGGGAGGTCCCGGATCTGATCATCATCCCGGGGGGCAATCTCGGAAACGTCAGCGCGCTCGGCGCGGGCTTCGACCTGATGCTCGATCTCGGGCTCATCGCCAAGCGCCCCCGCATCGTCGTCGCGCAAGCGGCGGCCGCGAACCCGCTCTACCGGGCGTTCCAGAACAATTGGGCTTTCGAGCCGATTACCGCGCAACCGACGATCGCCTCGGCCATCCAGATCGGGAACCCGGTGTCCTTCGACAAGGCGGTCCGCACGCTGCGGAAGTACGACGGGCTCGTCGAGCAGGCGACGGAGAACGAGATCGCCAACGCCGCGGCGCGGGCGGATCGCACCGGGATGTTCAATTGCCCGCACACCGGCGTCGCGCTGGCGGCGCTGGAAAAACTGGTCGCCCGCGGCGAGGTGCGGAAGACCGATCGGGTGATCGTGATCTCGACCGCCAACGGGTTGAAGTTCACCGAGTTCAAGGTCGCGTATCACACCCGCACGCTGGCCGGCGTGTCACCCTGGCATGCCAACCCGCCGGTGGAGCTGCCCAACAGCTACGACGCCGTTCGGCATGCGATCGACGAAGTAGCCGCGCCGCTGAGCGGCGTCTGACGGAAAGGCAGCGATGAGCGCGGTGCAGCGGGGCGGAGTGGAAATCTGGAAGTTTGGTGGAGCGTCACTGGCCGATGCGCGAGCAATCCAGCGTGCCGCCGGTCTGATTACGAAGCACCCTGGTCCATTGGTGGTGGTCGCGTCGGCGCTGGCGGGTGTCACCGACCAGCTGCTCGAGGGGGCGAACCTGGCGGCCACTGGCAAGACCGCCGACTGCACCCGAGTGGCGGCGGCGCTCCTGCGACGCCACCGCGATCTGGCGCGTGAGCTGTTGCCGGCCCGGGGTGTGCGGCAGCAGATGCTCGCGACGATCGATGCCTCGGCGCGCGAGTATCGCGAGCTGTGCGGCGCGATCGCCGTGCTGGGCCACATCCCACCGCGCGCCAGCGACATCCTGGTCGCGCGTGGAGAACGCCTGTCGGCCTCGCTGCTCGCCGCCGTCCTCACTGCCGGCGGCCGCAAGGCCCAGTTCGTCGACGCGGCGCAGGTCGTCGCGACGGACGGACAGCACGGCGGCGCCGCGCCGAACCTCCCCGAAACTGGCCGGCGCGCGCGACGGGCGCTGCGGCCGCTGCTGGCCGCGAACGTGACGCCGGTCGTGCCCGGCTTCATCGGTCAGGCGCTCGACGGAAGCCCCACGACACTCGGACGGGGCGGATCGGATCTGACCGCAACCCTGCTCGCGGCGCCGATGGGCGCGCGCAAGGTCGTGCTGTGGAAGGACGTCCGCGGGATCCTGACCGCGGATCCCCGGCTGGTGCCGGACGCGCGTCTGATCCCACAATTGCATCACCGTGAGGCGGCCGAAGTGGCCCACTACGGCGCCAAGGTGCTGCATCCGCGCGCTCTGATCCCGATCGCCGGCACACGCATCCTCCTGCACGTCCGCTCGTTCCTCGATCCCGAATCGCCCGGCACGGAAGTGTCGGCGCGGCGCTCGATGGCCACCTACCCGGTCAAGGCGCTCGCGATCGTCCGGGGCCAGGCGATCGTGACGGTCGCCGGCAAGGGCATGGTCGGCGTGCACGGCATCGCCGCGCGCACGTTCGGAGCCATCGAGTCGCAACAGCTCTCCGTCTCGACCATCTTCCAGGCGTCGTCCGAAAGCTCGATCGGCTTCACGCTGGCGGAGTCCGAGGCGCCACGCGCGGTCGCCGCGCTGCGTCACGCGTTCCGTGACGAGCTCGCGAGCGGATTGATCGACAACGTCGCCGCCCGCGACGGCATGGCCGTAATCGCGGTGGTCGGCGACGGCATGGTCGGCAGCCCCGGCATCGCCGCCCGGGTATTCTCCGCGCTGTCCTCCGGCGGCATAAATGTGGTCGCGATTGCGCAGGGCTCGTCCGAACGGAACATCTCGTTCGCGGTGACCGCGGATCAGGCCGCCGAGGCCGCGCGACGAGTCCACGCCGCCTTCCAGCTCTCGAAGATCGGCGGTGGACGTCCGCCGGCGGCGCCGCGCACGGACGTGGTGTTCCTCGGCTTTGGCCGGGTGGGACGCGCGCTCGCGGACCAGATGGCGGCGCCGATCGACGGCCAGCCCGCCGTGCGCGTGGTCGGCCTGCTCGATCGTTCGGGCTATGTCTTCGAGCCGCGCGGGCTCTCGCGCCAACGCCTGCTGCACCTCACGCGCGAGAAGGATTCGGGCGCCTTCCTGACGGCCCTGGGCGGCACGGCCGCATCGGCCGCGCAAGCGCTCACCGAGATGGCCGGCCATGCGGTGTCGCGGCCGGTGCTCGTCGACGTGACCAGCGACGAAACCGACGACCTGCTCCGCGCCGCCGTCGGTCACGGCTTCGACATCGTCCTCGCCAACAAGAAGCCGCTGGCGGGATCGTGGGCCCAGTACGAGCGCCTGCTGGAAAGCGTCAGGCAGGCGGGGCGGACGATGCGGTACGAGGCGACAGTCGGGGCGGGCCTGCCGATCATCGACACCTTCCACAAGCTGGTGGAAACCGGCGACCGTGTGCTCCGGATCGAAGGGTCGGTGAGCGGCACGCTCATGTACGTGATGTCGGCGGTCTCGTCCGGGACGCCCTTCTCGCAAGCGGTGCGTGAAGCGGTGACACTCGGCTACGCCGAACCGGATCCCCGTGACGATCTGACGGGCGCCGACGCCGCACGCAAGGCGCTGATCCTGTCGCGGCTGCTCGGCTACCGCGGCCCGGCGCCGGTCGCGCAGGATCTCGTGCCGCGGTCGCTGAAGTCAGTCCCGGCAGCGGCGTTCCTCGATCGCCTCGCGGCGTTCGACGGCGAATGGGCGGCGCGGGTGGCGGCCGAAGCGGCGAATGGCCGGGTGCTGCGCTACATCGTGACCGCGACCGCGCGCAGCGTGTCGGCGAAGCTGGCGGCGGTGCCGCGCTCGAGCCCGGTCGGCTCGCTCGAAGGAACCCGCAACCTGCTGGCGTTCACGACCAAGCGGTATCGCACGGAACCGCTGGTGGTGAGCGGACCTGGAGCGGGCGCCGCGGTGACGGCCGCGGGCATCCTCAACGACATCTATTCGCTTTCCGCGCGGTAACAGGGGGCGCGCGTCGTCCGGCGCTCGGCGCTCGGGCTAAAACACGGACATATGACCCGACCTTCCGCCTTCGCCAAGGCTCCGGCGGATCGGCCGGACGATGACGATGGCACATCGGGCCGGACATTGAGATCGAAGAGAGACACGAATGACCGAGGTGGCAACCAGTCCCGACACGATGCTGCGGCTGATCCTGAACAGCCGGGTCTACGATGTCGCGCACGAGACGCCTCTCGAGCCGGCGGTGCGGCTGTCGCGGCGGCTGGGCAATCAGGTGCTGTTGAAGCGCGAGGATCTCCAGCCGATCTTCAGCTACAAGCTGCGCGGCGCTTACAACCGTGTCGCGCATCTCACCGAGGCCGAACGGGCCCGAGGCGTGATCGCGGCCAGCGCCGGCAACCACGCGCAGGGCGTCGCGTTCGCCGCGCGCCACCTCGGGCTGCGGGCCTTGATCGTCATGCCGCAGACCACTCCCGATATCAAGGTCGAGGCGGTCAGGGACATGGGCGCGGAGGTCGTGCTGCAGGGCGACAGCTATGCCGACGCCAAGGCGCATTGCGACGCGCTCGCCGCCACCACCGGCATGACCTTCGTGCCGCCGTTCGACGATCCGCACGTGATCGCCGGCCAGGGTACCGTCGGTCAGGAGATCCTGAGCCACAAACTGGGTGAGGTGGACGCGATCTTCGTCCCCGTCGGCGGCGGCGGGCTGATCGCGGGGGTGGCCAGCTACGTCAAAGCGGTGCGGCCGTCGGTGCGGATCATCGGCGTCGAGCCGTTCGAGGCGGATGCGATGTACCAGTCGCTCGCCGCCGGCCGCCGGGTCGCACTCGATCGCGTCGGCATCTTCGCGGACGGCGTGGCGGTCCGCGAGGTCGGCGAGCTCACGTTCCCGATCGTGCGCGACACGGTCGAGGAGATCGTGCGCGTCTCGAACGATGCGATTTGCGCGGCGATCAAGGACATCTTCGACGACACGCGGTCGATGATGGAGCCGGCGGGAGCGCTGGCCGTGGCCGGCGTGCGGGCGTGGGTCGAGCGCACCGGCACGCGCGGCGCACGCCTGGTCGCGGTGCTGAGCGGCGCGAACATGAATTTCGACCGCCTGCGCTTCGTCGCCGAGCGGGCCGAAGTCGGCGAGTCGCGCGAGGCCCTCTTCGGCGTCACCATCCCCGAGCGCCCGGGCGCCTTCCGCGAGTTCTGCGCCACCATCGGCCGCCGGGTCGTCACCGAGTTCAACTACCGCCTGAACGGCCGCGATCGCGCGCACATCTTCGTCGGCATCGCCACGCAGTCACGCGAGGACGCCGCCAGCCTCGCCGCGACCCTGACGGGCCGGGGCTACGAGGCGGTGCAGCTCACGGACAACGAAGTCGCCAAGCTCCACGTCCGCCACATGGTCGGCGGCCCGAGCCCCGAGGTCCGGCACGAACAACTGTGCCGCTTCGAATTCCCGGAACGCCCCGGCGCCCTGGTCGCGTTTCTCGAAACGCTGGGCGGGCGCTGGAACATCAGCCTGTTCCACTACCGCAACCACGGCGCCGATTTCGGCCGCGTCCTGGCCGGCTTCGAAGTGCCGCCCGACGACATGCCCGCGTTCCAGTCGTTCCTCGACACGCTCGGGTATCAGCATCAACGGGAGGACCGGAATACGGCTTACCGGATGTTCCTGACGTAGTCGATTCAGGGTTCAGCGTTCAGGGTTCAAGGCGCAGCGTTCGGGTGACGCTGAACGGACAAGTTCAGCCGACATCAACCCACCCTAACGTTCTCTCCACGGCCTTCTGCCACCCGGCATAGCGCGACTCGCGCTGGTCTGTGGTGGACCTTGGGTCCCACTGGCGGTCGGCTTGCCAGTTCTGGCGCAGCGCGGCCAGGTCTTTCCAGAAGCCGCTCGCGAGGCCGGCGGCGTAGGCGGCGCCGAGCGCGGTGGTCTCGGAGACGACGGGACGCACGACGGGGACGCCGAGGATGTCGGCCTGGAGCTGCATCAGCGTGTCGTTGACGGTTGCGCCGCCGTCGACTTTGAGCACCTCCAGCTGCACCCCGGAGTCGGCGACCATCGCGTCGAGTACCGCGCGGGTCTGGAAACAGATCGCTTCGAGCGTGGCGCGCGCGATGTGGGCGCGCGTGTGGAAGCGCGACAACCCGACGATCGCGCCGCGCGCGTCGGAGCGCCAGTAGGGCGCGAAGAGGCCGGAGAAGGCTGGTACGAAGTAAGCGCCGCCGGTGTCTTCGACGGTGAGGGCGAGCGCCTCGATGTCGGCGGCGGCCTTGATGATGCCGAGCTGATCGCGCAGCCACTGGACCGCCGACCCGGTCACGGCGATCGATCCCTCCAGGGCGTAGACCGCGTCGCTCATGCCCAGCTGATAACACACCGTGGTGAGGAGGCCGGCCTTCGACGGCACCACTCGTGACCCGGTGTTCAGCAGCATGAAGTTTCCCGTGCCGTAGGTGTTCTTGGCCTCGCCGGGATTCGTGCAGACCTGGCCGAGCATCGCGGCCTGCTGATCACCGAGGGCGCCGTTGACGGGGACTTCGCCGCGGACGGGCCCCGTCGCACGCGTCAGGCCGTAGCCACCGGGGTCCGAGGACGTGCGGATGGCCGGCAACATCTCCCGCGGAACGCCGAAGATCTTCAACAGCTCGTCATCCCACTCGCGACGCCTCAGGTCCATCAGCATCGTCCGGCTGGCGTTGGTGACGTCGGTGACATGGGCGCCGCCGTCGATCCCGCCGGTGAGGTTCCAGATCACCCAGCTGTCCAGGGTCCCGAACACTGCTTCGCCGCGGCCGGCGGCCTCGCGCACTCCTTCGACGTTGTCGAGAATCCACTGCAGCTTGCCGCCCGAGAAGTAGGTCGCCGG
The DNA here is from genome assembly GCA_963816725.1 of uncultured Acidobacteriota bacterium. GTDB lineage: Bacteria > Acidobacteriota > Vicinamibacteria > Vicinamibacterales > 2-12-FULL-66-21 > CAVSUB01. Next base: position 21,385 of record CAWFMC010000014.1, read on the forward strand.
CGGCAGTCCGGTGCGCGCGCGAATCAACTGCCCTGCGTCCCCACGGTCCAGGGCACTGACGATGCGGTCGGTGCGCGTGTCCTGCCAGACGATGGCGTTGTACCAAGGGCGGCCGGTTTTGGGGTTCCAGACGACGGTCGTTTCGCGCTGGTTGGTGACGCCAATCGCGACGAGGTCGGCGGCGGAGAGACCGCCCGTGCGCAGCGCACCGGCGATAACAGTGTTGGTCCGCTCGGCAATCTCCTGCGGATCGTGCTCGACCCAGCCGGGCTGCGTCATGATCTGCTGGTGCTCGAGCTGATGGCGCGCGATCTCGCGGCCGCCGGCGTCGAACACCATGAAGCGCGTGCTGGTCGTGCCCTGATCGAGCGCCCCGACGAATTGAGCCATGAACGTCCTCGTGACTTAGTGTCCCCACCGCGTGATTCGCGGCATAACTCCCGGGCGGGGCATCCCGGCTGGCAGCGTTGCTCGTCCCTTACAAATTCCCGATTTGCGCGCTCCTCGCGCCCTGCGATCCGGGCGCCGCGCCCAGAATATTTGTCACCGCATCTCTGACTCGGGACACTAGAAGCCGACGGTTGCGTAGAGGGCGGCGCCGGCAATGGCGCCGATGATCGGACCGACGATCGGGATCCAGGCGTACGCCCAGTCCGAGTCGCGCTTGCCGGGAATCGGCAGGACTGCGTGCGCGAGGCGCGGTCCGAGATCGCGCGCCGGATTGATCGCGTAACCGGTCGGGCCACCGAGTGACAACCCTACACCAAGAACCAGCACGCCCACGAGGAGCGGCTGCAGCCCGCGGCTGAACACCGCGGACAGGTCGACGTCGTTGGGCCGCACCAGCGTCTGCGCGTTGCCGGCGATGGCCAGGATGCCGAAGGCCAGTGCGGCGGTGCCGATGATCTCGGCGGTGAGGTTGGCCGAGGTATTCCGGATCGCCGGACCTGTCGCGAAGACGGCCAGCTTCCCGTCCTTGTCGTCGGTGACGGCGAAGTGGGGCCGATACGCCAGCCACACGATGATCGCGCCGAGAAACGCGCCCACCAGCTGGGCGGCGATGTAGCCCGGCACGTCCGCCCACGCGAAGCTCCCGATCGTCGCCAGCGCGAGCGTCAGGGCGGGATTGAGATGAGCGCCGCTGATGCGCCCGACGGCGTAAGCGGCCATCGCCACCGCAATCCCCCATCCCGTCGTGATCACGATCCAGCCGGACTTCTCTCCCTTGGTCCCGGTCAGCACGACGTTGGCGACCACCCCGTCGCCCAGCACGATCAGCAGCATGGTTCCGAGCAACTCGGCGAGCAGGTTCTGCATCAAGGCCCTCCAGTGGCCGGGAGGGATGCTATCAAAGGTTCCGGGGTTCCATGGGGTTCTCAAGGTTCTAAGGGTGCTCGTTCTACAGGGTTCCACGGGTTCTACGGGTTCTGCGCTCTCTTCGCTGGTGCGAGTCCCACAGTCGCTGCTAGCTATCTCCAGAACCGTCGAACCCGGTAGAACCCCCGTCGAACGAGCACCTTGAGAACCAGCGCACCCTGAGCACCCTGTAGAACCCAAAGAATCAGATAAGCTCTTTTAATGCCGACCAAGGACGGAAAGCTGGGCGTGGCGATTGCGGGGCTTGGATGGTGCGGGGCGCAGCATGCGGCGGCGTTTCAGCACAATCCGCAGTGTGAGGTGACGTGGGTCTACGGCCGCGACGCGGCGCGGACGAAGGCCAACCTCGAGAAGTACAAGCTGGCGCTGCCCAACGTGAGGGTCACCAGCCGTTATGAAGATCTCCTCGAGGCGGGCGACGTCGACATCATCTCCATCGCGACGGCCAACCATCGGCACGCGGATGAAGCGGTGGCGGCGGCGCGGGCCGGCAAGCACATGGTGCTCGAGAAGCCGACCGGCCTCGACGAGCCGGAGCTGGTGCGAATCCGCGATGCGGTCCGGGAGTCAGGTGTCCGGACGATCGTCTCGTTCGAACTCCGCTACAACCCGTTCGTCGCGTTCACGCACTGGCTGCAGGAGTCCGGCTGGCTTGGGGAGCTGCGCTTCGCGCGGGTGCAGTATTTGTCGCGGGTGACGGACTGGTACTCGGGCTGGGACTGGGTCAGGACGAAGGCCAGCGGCCGCAGCCATCTCCTCGCCGCGGGCTGTCACGCCGTCGATGCGCTGCGCTGGTGCTCCGGGCGCGAGCCGGTCGAGGTCAGCGCGCTGCACACACACATCACCGAAGGCTACGAGTGGCCGACGACGATCCTGGTCAACATGCGGCTCGCCGGCAACGCGCTCGGCCACGTCACGAGCTCGACCGACTTCATGCTGCCTTACACCTTCACGATCGAGCTGATGGGCAGCCGGGCCACGCTGCGCCAGGATCTGCTGCAGACTCTCGGCGACCCGCTCGATCTCGCGGGCCTGCAGGCAGCGAATCCCTTTCCGGACGTCCGCCTCGAAGCGGGCGCCGACAGCGGCGGCCGGCCCGGGATCCGCATCCACACGCGTACGCCGGAGTCCGCGGACGTCAGCCACCATCCGTTCCAGGACGAGATGAACGAGCTCGTCGACTGCGTGCTGAACGGACGGGAGACATCGATCAACGTCTTCGACGCCCAGAAGACGATGGAGGCCTGCATCGCCGCTGATCGCTCGGCCGACGCCGGTGGGGCACCGATCGCCTTGCCGCTGATCGTCGACTGACCTGCCCTGCTCCAGTACCGTGACCGGCGTCGCCGGTCCCGACGTCATCCGCCGCAACCCTCCGGTTGATCTGTAATCGATTGCGGCCAATCCCGCCGGCAACCGACCTGTGTGCCCTGCGCAAGATAGCTGGTCCACTCGTGCGAAATCGGATACACTCTCGCGCCGCCGGCCCTGGCGCTTGTCCGACGCGGCGCCAAAGGGCTGGTGAGCGCAGTCACCTTTGCAACAAGCCGCCGTTTACTCGTCACGCTAGGCTCGATTCCTTGCAGAAGGAGGATGCTGTGAGCGAGTCCCCAGGACGGTCACGCGGAGTCTTCACTTCGATCGCGAGAGCACTCGTCACCTTCGTCGCCGCCACGGGCCTGTGGGTCGTGTCGGTCCCCGCCGAGGCCCAGATTCTGTACGGCAGCATTGTCGGCGTCGTGAAGGATGCACAGGGCGGCGGCGTGCCCGGTGCCACCGTCACCGTGGTGAACAAGGACACGAACCTCACGCGCGACACCGTGACCAACGCCGAAGGCGGCTACAACCTGACCAACGTGCTGCCCGGACCTTACGACGTCAAGGTGGCGTTGTCGGGATTCAAGGAAGCGGTTCGCACCAACGTGCCGGTGACGATCGGGCAGGTCTCCCGCGTCGACATCGCGCTCGAAGTCGGAGCGCTCAGCGAATCGATCACGGTGGCGTCCGAGGCGCAGCTGCTGCAGACCGACAAGGCCGACGTCCACACCGAGCTGAAATCGGCCGAGATCACCTCAATGCCGCTCAACCGGTTCCGCAACTATCAGGCATTGATGAGCCTCGTGCCGGGCACGACGCCGATGGCCTTCGGCAACGCGGAGACAGACACCCCGGCGCGGTCGCTCGCCACTAACGTGAACGGCCAGGTGAACACGAACAACACCACGCGGACCGACGGCGCCACGAACATGAACATCTGGCTGCCGAACCACAACATGTACATTTCGCCGGCCGAGACGGTCGACACCGTCAACGTCTCGACGAGCAGCTTCGACGCCGAGCAGGGAAACGCCGGCGGCGCCGCGGTCACCGTCATCACCAAGTCCGGCACCAACCAGTTCCACGGGTCCGGGTTCGAGTTCTACAACAGCGACAAGCTGAACGCGACGCCGAAGTACTTCAGTGGCGGCGACGTCCCGAAGAAGTTGCCGATCACCTCCAATACCTACGGCGGTACCTTCGGCGGGCCAATCAAGAAGGACAAACTGTTCTTCTTCGGATCGCTCGAGGGATTCCAGCGCGACCAGAGCCTGTTCACGTTCTTCAGCGTGCCGGATGCCAGACTGCGCGCGGGGGACTTCAGCCAGGCGCTCAACTCGGACGGGACGCTGCAGGCGATTTACGATCCCGCCACCGGCACCGGCAACGGCTTCAGCCGAACCCAGTTCGCCAACAACCAGATTCCGTCGAACCGGATCAACCCGATCGCCCTGAAGGTCCTGAACCTCTTCCCGCTGCCCAACAACCCCGGCACCGGCACCGGCGGGTTCACCAACAACTACCGTCGGCAGGAGGACCGCACCTTCGCGCGCGACAACTGGGACACGAAGGTGAACTGGAACCGCACGTCTGCGCATCAGATCTGGGGCAAGTTCAGCTACATGAACGCGACCGTCGATGACCTCACGAACTACCTTGGCCCTGACCCCAACGCCTCAGGAGATGGTGGATTCACCAAGGTCTATCAGGCCACAGCCGGGCAGACCTGGACGTTGAAGCCGACCCTGCTGATGGACATGACGTTCGGGTTCGGCCGGCAAGATCAGCACGTCTTGGGTCCCGACTTCCAAGCCGGCAATTTCGGCGTCGATGTGCTCGGCATTCCCGGCACCAACGACCAGGGCACCGGCGACCCCCGGTATGCGGGGTATCCGCAGTTCAACTTCACCACCTTCAGCGCGGTCGGCAATCGTGACGGGTGGAATCCGATCTTCCGCGACGAGCGCACCTACTCACTGTCGACGAACGTCACGAAGATGATGGGACGACACGACATCCGTGGCGGCTATCTGATGAACTTCTTCTATCTCAATCACTGGCAGCCGGAAACCGGCAACCCGCGTGGCGCCTTCGACTTCAACGGGGCGGTAACAGCCCTCAACGGCGGCCCGCAGACGAACAACTTCTACAACGTGTTCGCGACCTTCCTGCTCGGCGACACTCAGCCGAGCAAGAGCGTGCAGAACGAGCTGATGACGGCGCGGGAATGGCAGCACACCCTCTATCTCCGCGATCGCTGGAATCCCAGCACCAAGTTGACGTTCGACATCGGGGTGCGCTACGAGCTGTATCCCATCATGCATCGGGCCGACGGCCGCGGCGTGGATCGCGTCGACCTGAACACGTTGGACGTGCTCATCGCCGGCCGCGGCGACAACCCCCAGAACAACGGCATGAACATGAGCTGGAACAATTTCGCACCGCGGCTCGGCGCGATCTATCGGCTCGACGAGAAGACCGTCATCCGCAGCGGCTACGGCATCACTTACAACGCGACGCCCTGGGCGCGCGCGGTCCGCGGTGACAACGACTATCCGATTACGCTCGCGAGCTCGTTCACGAACGTCGACTCGTTCGGCTTCTACAACACCCTCCAGCAGGGCATCCCGACGATCGTCCCGCCGGACCAGAGCACCGGGCGGGTGCCGCTCGACCGCTCCGCGGCCGAGTACACGCCCGAGATCGACAACATCGACCGGGGCTACGTCCAGACCTGGAACGCGGCATTCGAGCGCCGCATCATGTACGACATGTCGGTGGACGTCGCCTATGTTGGCGCCAAGGGCACGGGCGGATACGCCGCAGTGGACATCAACGCCCCGACGGTCCTCGGCACGGGTAACCAGGGCCGGCCGTATTTCAATCTCGGTCGGCTGATCGCCCTCAACTCCTGGGGCGCGCGCTTGAAGACGAACTATCAATCGCTCCAGGTGTCGCTCAACAAACCCTTCACGCACGGCGTGCTGCTCAAGGGCGCCTACACGCTCAGCAAGTCGCAGAACGAGAGCGACAACGATGGCCGGGCGACGCTCAACTGGAACACGCCGAGCGAGTACCTATCGGAACTACGCCCTCGCTGGATTCGATCGGACGCACAACTTCCAGCTCGGCTTCGCTTACGCCCTCCCTTGGCAGAGCAAGGGTGGTTATGACAACGTCCTCAGTGCCATCGTCAACGACTGGCAGGTCAACGGCCTGCTCGCGGCGTTCAGCGGCACGCCGTTCACCATCACTGCCAGCGGCACCAGCCTGAATACGCCGAGCAACACGCAGACCGCCGATCTCGTGGGCTCGTTCAACGTGACAGGCGACATCGGCGCGGCCGGGCCCTGGTTCGATATAACCCAATTCGCGCAGCCAACCGGCGTCCGCTTCGGTAACACGGGACGGAACCAGTTCCGTGGTCCCGGCGGCTGGAACCTCGACTTTTCCGTGTTCCGGGCGTTCCCGATTGGCGGTGCGAGGCGGCTCGAATACCGCCTCCAGGCGGGCAACCTGTTCAACCATCCGGTGTATGGCACTCCGAACGGGGACATCACCTCCGGCAACTTCGGGCGAATCACGAGCATCGCGAACCAGTATCCGGAGCGCCAGATCCAGATGGGCCTCCGGTTCTCGTTCTGATCGCCGATCACGTAAACGGCCCTAACGGCTGAATCACGGGCGTGGCGCCATGGCGCCGCGCCCTCCTCCTCATGCGTCTTTCCTTCGCAGCCGCTCGCCGACGACGCACGCCAATGCCAATGATCGTGCTGGCGGTCGCCGCGTCGGCGATCGCCCTTGCTGCGCAGTCCAATCTCCCTCGCCTCGCGCTCGACAGCTATCCGGCGGCGGCGCGTGCCGACATCGAGCGCGCCGCCGCGCTCGCTCGCAGCCACCCCGACGACGATCAAGCGGTGGGCGGGCTGGCCCGCACGCTGCACGCCTGGGAACAATGGGACGCGGCGCACGAGGCCTACACGTTGGCCTCTCGGCTCGCGCCCCGGCGCCCGGACTGGCCGTACCTCGACGCCGTGGTGCTGCAGCGTCTGGCCCGGCCGGCCGAAGCCGTGACACGCCTCCGCGCCGCGCTCGCCATCGCTCCCGGCGATCTCCCCGCCCGGCTCAGGCTGGCCGAGACGCTGCTCGATGCAGGGGAGCTCGACGCGAGCGAGCAGGCCTTCGCGGCGCTCACTGAACCCGCCGTGGAACCAGCCGTGCAGTTCGGCCTGGGGCGTATCGCGGCTCAGCGTGGCCAGCCGAGCGCGGCGATTCCGCACCTCGAGCGGGCGATCAAACTCTTTCCGGAGTTCGGCGCCGCCCACTACGCCCTCGCGCGTGCCTATCGCGCGATCGGCCGCACCGAAGACGCCCAGCACGAAATCGACATGCACACGCGGTACGGCGCGGCGTGGCCCGCCGTCCCCGATCCCATCCTCGACGCCGTGCGGACATCGCGACAGGATGCGGGCGCGCTGATCCAGCGCGGCACCCGACTCGCCGACGGCGGCAATGTAGAGGGTGCCATTGCCGCCCATGAAGAGGCGCTGGCGCGCGATCCGTCGCTGGCGCAGGCACACGCCAATCTGATCGCGCTCTACGGGCGCATCCACAACTGGTCGAAGGGGGAGGAGCACTACCGGGCACTGATCGCGTTGGGCGCGAATGGCGCGGATCCGCAGTACGACTATGGCGTCCTGCTCGGCCTCCAGGAGAAGTGGACCGCGGCGGCAGAGGCCTACCGTCAGGCGCTGGCGTTCAATCCACATCACGCTCAGGCGCACAACAACCTCGGTCAGATCCTCGAACGGCAGCGCGACATCGCCGCGGCTGCGGACGAGTACCGCCTCGCCGTCGCCAGCGAACCGACGCTGCGCGTTGCGCGCTTCAATCTCGGCCGCATGCTGGTGGCGCAGGGCCGGCTCGACGCGGCGATTACCGAGCTCACCCAATTGAGCGAGCCGCGCGACGCAGAAACGCCACGCTACCTTTACGCCCTGGCCGCCACCCACATCCGCGCCGGGCACCGCGCCGACGGCCTGACCTGGGCCGGCGAGGCTAGGGAACTCGCGCTGCACTACGGGCAGATCGATCTCGCCGCCGCTATCGAGCGGGACCTTGCGGCCATTCGATGAGACGTTCGGTTGCGCGCGCCGTCGCTCACGCGCTGCCGTGGCACGTGGTCCTCGCAGCGCTGTTGTGCTCCCTGCGCCTGTCCGCGCTCCCCGCGGTCGAGTCACCGCTCTTCGTCGCCGCCGAGGCTGCCGCAGGTCTCGACTTCATCCATGCCAACGGCGCAACCGGCCAGTACTACATGGCCGAGCAGATGGGCGCGGGCGTCGCGCTCTTCGACTACGACAACGACGGCGACCTCGACGTCTTCCTCGTCCAGGGAGGTGCGCTCGGCCCGAGGCCGTCGGATTCCACCGCAGGGCCCACTAGTCACCTCTTTCGCAACGACCTGACAATCGCCGCCGACGGCACGCGCACGCTGCGCTTCACCGACGTCACGGTTCGCGCCGGTCTCGCGCTGCGCGCCTACGGGATGGGCGCTGCCGTCGCCGACTATGACAACGATGGTTATCAGGATCTGTTCGTGACGACGTTCGGGGCGGACGTCCTCTTCCGCAACCGCGGCGACGGCACGTTCGAGGATGTCACCGCCGCGGCCGGCGTCAGCGATCCGCTGTGGAGCACCAGCGCCGCGTTCGTCGACTACGATCGGGACGGTGACCTCGATCTCTTTGTCGCCAACTATCTCGACTTCACGCTGGCCGGCAACAAGATCTGTCATGACGCCGTCGGAGCGCGCGACTACTGCAGCCCGCGCGCTTACCGCCCGGTGCCTGACCGGCTGTATCGCAACGACGGCAACGGACGGTTCACGGACGTGTCGAACGCCGCCGGCATCAGCAAAGCGGACGGCGCTGGCCTGGGCGTCTCAGTCGGCGACTACGACGGCGACGGCTGGCTCGATCTCTACGTCGCCAACGATGCCGGCGCCAACCAGCTCTGGATCAATCGCCACGACGGCAGCTTCACCGACACCGGTCTCCTCTCCGGCGCGGCCGTCAACGCTGCCGGTAATGCCGAAGGCAGCATGGGCATCGCTTCTGGCGACTACAACGGCGATGGCGCTGAGGACCTGTTCGTCACCAACATCGCCGGCGAGACCTTCGCCCTGTATGCCGGCGACGGCCACGGGAACTTCGAGGACGTGCGGACGCGCGCGGGCCTTGCGCAGCCGACCGCGGCGTTCACCGGCTTCGGCACCGACTGGTTCGATTATGACAACGACGGCTGGCTCGACCTGTTCATTGCCAACGGCGCGGTCAACGTCATGGAATCATTGCGGGGACAGCCGCGGCCGTTCCGCATGCGCAATCAGCTGTTCCACAACGACGGTACCGGCCGATTCGAAGAGCGCTCGGCGGCGGGCGGACCGGCGTTCGCCCAGGCGGACGTCGGCAGAGGCGCCGCGTTCGGCGATCTCGACAACGACGGCAACGTCGACATCGTCGTTACCAACAACGGGGGTGCTGCTCGAATCCTGCTCAATCGCGGTCAGCCCGGAAATCATTGGCTCACGGTCAGCCTGCGACAACGTACGGGCAACCGCTTCGCGTTGGGCGCGCGCATTGGCGTCGAGCGCGTCGGCCGGCCGACGATCTGGCGCCGGGTCAAGACCGACGGCAGCTACCTGTCAGCGAGTGACGTTCGCGTCCATATCGGACTCGGCAGCACCCCGGGCGTGGACGCCCTGCTGGTGATCTGGCCAGATGGAACACCCGAGCGCTGGACGACCGTCCCGACCGACCGCGTCATGGCCTTAGAGCGAGGGAGCGGAGCGGCGCGATAAGCCATACAACGAAAGCTCGCTGTTACACAGCTTCGTGAACCGCACTCGGGAGGGCTTGAGAGTAGGCACTCAGCGCCGCTTGCGGCCCCGCGCCTGTATGCAATCGATTGCATGGCTCGACCGTCACCGGCCGCGTAAGCGCGGCCGTTTTACCCGTGTGGCTCTTACTCAGTTCCAGGAGGGCGGCAATTGTATACAGCCGTGGAAATGAGTTGCGCCGTGCCGACAATTGCGTATGATGTGCGCCTCTTGGCCGGGGTTGGGAAATGTCCGAGCAAGTACACCTGGGCGCGAGTGCGGCGCATGCCTCGCGACACGCGGAACGCGGTTACCGGAGCCTTGTGGTGTCTACCATTTACACCGTCGCGAAGCGCGCCGGCGTGTCCACTGCCACCGTGTCCCGGGTGATGAGCCAGCCCGAGATCGTCTCTCCGACGACTCGGCACAAGGTGCTGCAGGCGGTTGAGGATCTGGGCTACACGCCGAACTCCGCCGCCCGCCACCTCCGAACGCTGAGGTCGGGCAAGCTGCTGGTGACCGTTCCCGACATCTGCAACCCCTTCTTCGCGCTGATCCTGCAGGGCATCGAGGATGCCGCGCATCGCGACGGCTACGCGGTGCTGCTCGGCGACACGCAGCACGACGAGACGCGCGAAGAACGGTACGCGCTGATGCTGCGCCGCAAGGAAGCCGACGGCCTGATCTTCCTGGGTCACCGCCTGCCCGACGCGGCACAGGCGTTCATCCGCAGCATCGCCCCGCGCTGCGCGCCGGTAGTCAACAGCTGCGAGTTCAGCTCGCGGCTGGGGGTGCCCGGCGTCCACATCGACAACGCCCGCGCGGCCGCCGACGGCCTCGAGCACCTCTATCGCCTCGGCCATCAGCGGATTGGGATCGTGACGGGGCCGCTCACCAGCCCGGTCAGCCGCGATCGGCTGCGTGGCGTGAAGATGCGGGCGAAGATCTCGGGCAACGAGGGCGGCCTCGAAGTCGTGACCGGCACGTTCTCGATCGAGTCCGGGGCCGAGGCCGCCGATCGGCTGCTCGCGCAGCCGGCGCCGCCGACCGCGATCTTCTGCTTCAACGACGAGATGGCGATCGGCGTCCTCGACGCGGCCCGGCAGCGCAGCGTGCGCGTACCGCGCGATCTGTCAGTCGTGGGCTTCGACGACATCCGCTTCGCCCGCTACGTCGACCCGCCGTTGACGACCATCGCGCAGCCGATGCGCGAGATCGGCGAGGGCTCCGTCCGCCTGCTCCTCGACATCCTGCAGGGCCGGACCACCACCCCGCAGTCGATCACGCTGCCGCACACGCTGATGATCCGGTCGACGACGGCGCCGGTCGGGCTCGGCGCCGAAGCGAGCGCCTGATCGCGCGCCCTAGGGCTTGAGCAGAAACTCGCGGCGCTTCTCGATGAAGCGCTGCAAGCTGTCGTCCGAGCCGCGCACGTCCGCCGAAAACGCCTCGGTGCTGTACAACTTCCGCCCATCGACCTTGACGTCCGCCGCGATCAGCGCCTGACGGGCGCGGACGATCGGGTCGAGCTTCTTCCAGTCCAGCCACTTCTCGGCGATGTCGCGCACGTACCCCATGTAACGGGTGCGCAGCGCCGGCACGGCGAGCAAACGCGCGCGCAGCGCCTTGCTGGTGTCGTCGAGGCCGACCAGCGGGTCGAGGTCGGGTCCACCGCCGCCGGGACCGAACCCGCGTCCGCCGCGCGGACCACCGCCAAAGCCGCCGGGAGGACCACCGCCGGGCGGAGGGAACATGCCGTCAGGCGGAGGCCCGCCCGGGCCGCGGCCGCGTCCGGGCGGACCGAAGCCTTCCTCCACCAACGCCTCGTTCATGTCGTGCGGGATGACATGGAAGCGACCCTTCTCGTCCTCGTAGATGCTGTAGTCGCTGGCGCGGGTCCAGAAGCCATCGCTATTGACGAGGACGACATCGAGCGCCAGGAACTTGAGCGCCCCGTCGACATCGAGGATCGGCGCGAGCGCCGCTTCGAGCTTCTCGGGCGATGTCTGATTCAGCACCTTGAACAGGTGGACCAGATCCGTCCACGCCTTGGGATCGTCCTTGGACTTGATCTGATACGTCGACTTGTACGCGGCCACGTCGTCGCCCAGGTATTCCATCCCGCCGCGCCCGCCCGGACTGCCCGGGACTTTCCAGCGGGTGCCCTTCTCGCTGCCGAAGTTGTCGCGCAGGAAATCCTTGTTGAACTGCTGCGCGTTCATGTAAATGCCCCAGCTCTCGCCGTTGATCACGACCCGCATGTGGTTGATCCGCGGGGCCGGGATGTAGGCGCGCGCGATCTCCGAGAAGAGCACGCCGCGCACGAACGTCGCATCGCCGTTCCCGTTCAGCAGGTTGAGCGTGCGGTAGCCGTTCAGCGCCTGGTTGTCGTGGACGAAGTCGAACGACAGGTTCAGCGAGTGCTTCAGGCCCGCGGGCACCATGAAGTACGAGGACATGCCGCGGAAGTGGACGCCCACGTCCTTATACGTTTTGCCGTCGACGATCGCGGTTGCCCCCACGTCGACGTCGGTGTTGTTGAAGTCGGCCAGCGCCTGTTCCCAGTCCGGCTCCTCGAACCGGAGAAAGATCGTGCGCAGGGTGTCGGGGTCGTACAGCGACACGTTGCTGCCATACGTCTTGACGTCCGCCGGCGCGAGCTTGGGGCCCGGCATCGGTGTCTCGAAGCCGCCACGGCCGAAGCCGCCCCGCCGCCCGCCGCCGGGTCCTGAGTTCCCCTGGGTCGCGAGCCACGCGCGCGCAGCGTTGCGCTCGGCCAGATCGAGCCGCTTGTTCTTGTCCTTGTCGAACTGCGCCAGGATCTTCCGCTCCTGCTGCATGCCGAAGCCGCCGCGTCCGCCGAACCCTCCCGGACCACCGGGGCCGCCTTGACCACGGAATCCGCTGGGGGCCTGCGCAGTCGTCCGGCTGAGCGGCCCGAACGCCATCCCGACAAATCCACATAGGATCGCGGTCACCGCGAGCAGCCCGATCTGCAGCCGTGTCACCCAACGCCCCCGCGCGGCCGGAGCGCCATCCCGGCCCGAATCCTTAAACATGGTCGTCGTTTCGCGATCCAGTCGCACGCTGCGCCCCGACAATCGAGCGACACACTCCGGAGCTCCTCGAATTTATGGCGCGAGATTCCCATCGCGCGCACTGCCGCACACGCGCGGCGAGAGTCGGGCCACGGACGCCATCGAATTCAGCGGCCAAACTACGCGCGTCCCTCGAGTCGCTCATATGGAAGCAGGATACGGTCGTCACGACCGTCTGGATACACGGAAGTTACGCGGGCGCTGGATTGTCACGACGGTGCCACGGTTTTGGCACGAGGGAGGGGGGTACGGATTGGGAGACGGGCTGGCGGAGGGCTTCGCTTCGGCTGCAGGCTTCAGGCTTCAGGCTTCAGGCTTCAGGCTTCAGGAGGTTCGACGCTCTCCCTGTAGCCTGCCCACCTGCAGCCTGTCACCCTCAGTACTTCGGCAGGCTCGGGTCGATCTGATCGATCCAGGCGAGGATCCCGCCCTTCACGTTCTTGGCCTCGATGCCGTTGTCCTTGAGCACCTGCACCGCCTTGGCGCTGCGGCTGCCCATCTTGCAGTGGACGAGGATCTCGCGGCCCGCGGCGGCGGTCGTGATCTCCTGGAGGCGCGAACCGACCTGGCCGAGCGGAATCAGCGTCGAGCCGGGGATGCGGGCGATCTGGAACTCGTTCGGCTCCCGCACGTCGAGCAGGAATACCGGCGCGCCGGACGTGAGCTTCGCGTTGAGCTCCTGCACGCTCACTTCCTGAATCGCGCCCGCTGAGGACGCCGGCTGGGCCGTCGTCTGCGGTGGCGTAATGCCGCAGAACTGGTCGTAGTCGATCAACTCGCGAACGGTCGGGTGATCACCGCAGACCGGGCAGTCGACGTCGCGCCGCAGCTTCAGCTCGCGGAAGCGCATGTTCCAGGCGTCATAGAGCAGCAGACGACCGATCAGCGTCGACCCGCCGCCGAGGAGCAGCTTGATGGTCTCCGTCGCCTGGATCGTGCCGATGATGCCCGGCAGCACGCCCAGCACGCCACCCTCAGCGCAACTCGGGACCAGCCCGGGCGGAGGTGGCTCGGGATAGAGGCAGCGATAGCACGGTCCACCCTTGGTTGCGAAGACCGACGCCTGCCCCTCGAAGCGGAAGATGCTGCCGTAAGCGTTGGGTTTTCCGAGGATCACGCACGCATCGTTGACGAGATACCGCGTCGAGAAGTTGTCGGTGCCGTCGAGGATGACGTCGTAGTCGCGGAAGATCTCGAGCGCGTTCTTCGAGGTCAGCGCGGTCTCGTAGCCGTTGATCTGGAGCGCCGGATTGAGCGCCGAGAGGCGGTCCTTCGCCGAGGCGAGCTTCGAGCGGCCGATGTCACTCGTGCTGTGCAGGATCTGACGCTGCAGGTTGCTGGCGTCGACGTTGTCGAAATCGATGATGCCGAGGGTCCCCAGGCCGGCAGCGGCGAGATACAGCGCCGCCGGGGATCCGAGCCCGCCCGCGCCGACGCAGAGCACGCGGCCGGCCTTCAGCTTGCGCTGCCCTTCGACGCCGACCTCCGGTAGGATCAAGTGCCGGCTGTAGCGCTGGATCTCGTCGTTGGTCAGCGCCGGCAGCTCCGCCGCCGCCGATTCGGCAGGAGCGCTCACCGGCGCGCCGCCGGCAACGGACGGGACGATGCTGATCACGTCGCCGTCCTTGAGCGCGGTGCGCTCCTTCTCCAGGTACCGGATGTCATCGTCGTTGACGTAGATGTTGACGAAGTGGCGCAGCTTGCCATCGTCGCCGTACAAATGTCGCTTCAGCTCGCCATGCTTCGACGTCAGCGAGGTCAGGACGTCGCCGACGGTCGCACCGTCCGCCTCGACAGCATCCTGCTGTCCGGTGTACGGACGCAGGGGCGTCGGGATCAGGACTCGGTGGGGCATATCAACTCTCCTTGTTCGAACGCGGAACGATCGTCCTTCAGATGCCAGCAGGTGATGTCGCCGGGGACGGCCGCGTTCACTGAAATGATCACGTAGCTGAAATTCGGCCAGGCCTGATCGAGATCGTGCTGCGACGGGCGGGCCGGATGGTTCGGGTGCGAATGATAGAAGCCGGCGAGCGTCGCCCGCAACTCGGTGGCGCGGGCTTCGGCTGCCCGGTAGTCGCGCGGGCTGATCTGAAACCGCCTGGCCGCACCGCTGGTGGTGGTGTTCGGCAGCGCGAAGGCCTCGACAATCACGCCGCCGGCCGCGATCAACGCGCCGCAGCACTCGTCGGGAAAGGTCTGGACACCGTGCGCGCGGATGGCCTCGAGCGCCGCCGCCGTCATGGTGGTGACGCGGTTCCCCACGCCGGTCGTCATCAATCCCGTCCTTCCCAGAAGCGTTCGGTGAGATAGCGCGTCCCGCTGTCCGGGAACACCGTGACGATGATCCCTTCGCGGATGCGCGCCGCGAGATCGAGGCAGGCGCCGAGCGCGGCGCCGCTCGAGACGCCGGCCAGGATGCCTTCTTCCTGCGCCAGCCGCCGGGTCAGCTCGTGCGACCGCTCGGTCGACACGCGCACGTCCTCGTCCGCCAGCAGCGGGTCATAGATCCCCGGCTGGATCGCCGATTCCATGTGCTTCAGCCCCTCGACGCCGTGCAGCGGCGAGTCGGGCTGGACCGAAATCAATTTGATGTCGGGGTTGTGATCGCGCAGGCGCCGGCCCACGCCGATGAAGGTCCCGCTCGTGCCGAGCCCGGCGACGAAATGGGTCAACCGGCCGTCGGTCTGGGCCAGGATCTCTCCCGCCGTGGTGTCGTAGTGCGCGCGCCAGTTGGCGTCGTTGTTGTACTGGTCGGCGTAGAAGTACGCGTCCGGGTTCTTGGCGAACAGCCGCCGCGCCTGGCGGATCGCTCCGTCGGAGCCTTCCATCGGACTGGTCAGTAACAGTTCCGCACCGTATGCCCGCAGCGTGCGCTTGCGTTCCGCCGTGACGTTCTCAGGCACACACAGCTTCAGCTTGTAGCCGCGCGCCGCGGCGATCATGGCGTAGGCGATGCCGGTGTTGCCGGACGTGGCATCGAGGATCGTGACACCCGGATGCAGCCGGCCGGTCCGCTCGCCGTCGGCGATGATCGCGGCCGCGGCGCGGTCCTTCACCGATCCGCCAGGGTTGAGGAACTCCGCCTTCGCGTAGATCTCGACATCGGTCGACGCGGACAGGCGGCCCAGCCGCAGGAGCGGCGTCCGGCCGATGAGATCGAGCACCGACGACGCGGCGATCGCGGGGGTGAGGATGGAGGTCACGCGCTGCACTCCCCTTCCTGGACATCGGGCCGGAACGCGTGGTCCTCGGCCAAATCGATGAAATCGTCGAGCGTCGCGGCCGACGGATCGATCTTGTCGAGGCCGGCGAGCGTGGCCTTGACCACCGCGAGATCGACGCGGCGGAAGAAGGTAATCGGCGCCTCGTCCGCCGCCTTCTGATCGCGATACAGCCCGATCAACCGCTCCATGGCCTCGTCGCAGCGCCGGGCTGGAATCGTGGCGGCGTGGCGCCCGAAGGTGGTGATGCCTTCGGCGATGCCGCCGCCGACCATGACGAAGTAGTGCGGGGCGGGCCGGCCACCGACCTTGCGCAGGCTGCCCTGGAACCCCAGGCCGCCGATGTGATGCTGACCGCAACCGTTCGGGCACCCGCTGATCTTGATGTCCAGCCCGGGGACCGCGGCGACAAGATCGGGCCGCTCGTGCAGACGATCGCCGAGCAGGCGGCCCAGGCCGCGCGACTGCGTGACGGCCAGCTTGCACGACTCCGCGCCGGGGCAGCTGGTCACGTCGGCCACGGTATTGGCATTGCCGCGGGACAATCCAGCGGCGTGCAGGCTCCGGTAGAGCGCCTCGACGTCACGGCTCTGCACCCAGCGGAAGACCAGGTTCTGATCCGCGGTCACGCGCACCGTGCCGTCGCCGTAGGCGCTCGCCAGGTCACCGATGATCCGCAGCTGCGCCGACGTGAGATCGCCGAGCACCGTCGCGACAGTGACGATTGACCACCCGGCCTGCTTCTGCGCCCGCACGTTGGTGCGCGACCAGTCGGCGAACTCGTGCGGTGTGATGTTGGCGCGCGGCTGCACCTGCGGGACGATGCCCGGCCCACTCACCGCGGTCGACGTCGCGCGAGTCAGGATCTCGCTCACGAGCGGCGCGGCAACACCCGAGCGCACCGGCGGCCCTTCGACGGGCGGCTGCTCCGCATCGAACGGCAGCGTCGCCCCGCCCGCGCCAGCGAACGCCTCGAGCTCGCGGTCGAACTCCGTCTTGAATCCATCCCATCCCAGCGACTTGACCAGGAACTTCAGACGGTTGCGCTGCTTGTGCTGGTAATCGCCCAGGCGGTGGAAGACGCGGATGATCGCCTCCGCGACGTTGAAGATCTCCCCCGCCGGCAGGAATTCGAAGAGCGTGAATCCAGCCCGCGCCATCGTCGACGTGCCGCCGGCGACCGTGACCTTGAAGCCGCGCCGCGGCGCGCCGTCCGCGATCTCGACCCGCGCCAGGAAGCCGATGTCGTTGATCGCCGTCATCACGTGATCGTGCGTGCAGCCCTCGAAGGCGATCTTGAACTTGCGCGGCAGCGAGGAGCTGAGCGGATGGCGCAGCAGGTAGCGCGTCATGGCATCGGCGTACGGGGACACGTCGAACGGCTCGTCGGCGGCGACGCCGGCGTACGGGCAACCGGTGATGTTGCGGACCGAGTTGCCGCAGGCCTCGCGCGTCGTCAGGCCGGCTTCCGCCAGGCGGCGCATGGCCGGCTCGACGTCGTGCAGCTTGACGAAATGGAGCTGGATGTTCTGCCGTGTGGTGATGTGGCCAAAGCCGCGGGAGTAGCGCTCGGCGACGTCGGCGACCGCGTCCAGCTGCGGCTGCGAGAGGATGCCCTGGGGGATCTTGATGCGCAGCATCGACGCGTCACCGTTCTGCCGCTGGCCGTAAGTGCCACGCAGCAGGCGGAACGACCGCCACTCGTCCGGACCGGCCTCGCCGCTCTCGAAGCGATTGAGCATCGTGACGAACTGGTCGATGTCCGCTTCGTCTGCGAACGACAGCCGGGCTCGGCCGAGGGTCTCGCGGTCTTCAGTCGCTGCCATTGCTTTCCCTCTCGATGTGTGCCGACGTTAAGCCTTCGCCGCGCCGGCCAGGGCCGGTGACGTGTCGCGTTCGATCGAGTCCGAGGCGAGGGCGGCGCGCAGCCGTACCACATCGCCGATCACCACCGTCCCCGGCTGCCGCGTTCGTGCCGCCGGCACGCCTCGCGCGAGTTCCCCGAGAGTCACGACCGTGGCCTGGGCCGCGGCCGTGGCCGCACTCACTAGGACCGCGGCGGGAGTTTCCGGGTTCCAGCCCGAGGCCAGCAGCAGGTGCGCAATGTCTTCGATCCGGCCCATCCCCATGAGCACGACGATGGTCGCGCTGGCGGGGGCCACGCTCTCGAGAACCGGGCGGTAGGCCTCCTCGGCGTGACCGGACACGACGACGAAGCCGGTCGCGATGCCGCGGTGGGTCACCGGGATGCCGGCCAAGGCGGGCGCGGCGATCGCCGCGCTGATCCCGGGCACGACTTCGAACGGCAACCCGGCGGCGGCAAGCGCCAGCGCTTCCTCTCCGCCCCGCCCGAACACGAACGGGTCACCGCCCTTGAGCCGGACTACGCGACGGCCGCGGCGCGCGGCGCGAATCAGCAGGCGGATGATGAATTCCTGAGTGACGGCCGGGCGGCCGGCGCGCTTGCCGACGAAGATCCGCTGGGCGTGCGGCGCGAGCGCGAGGGCCTCAGGATCCACCAGCGCGTCGTACAGGACCAGATCCGCGCCGGCCAGCCGCTCGGCGGCACGGCGCGTCAGCAGCCCCGGATCACCAGGACCTGCACCGACCAACGAGACGAACCCGCGGCGGCTCGCAGCCGGCGCGTGGGCCTGCCGCGCGCGGCGCGCGTACAACGCCACGAGCGTCTCCAAGAGCAGCGGCCGCCGCTCGGCCATCGGCACGCGCCGGGCGAGCCAGTCGCGCCGCGCCGCCCGCGCCGTCTCCATCCAGGTGTCGAGGTCGTCGGGCAGCAGCTGCTCGAGCGCTTCGCGCATCAACCCGACGAGCGCCGGGGCCTCGCCGTCCGTGGACATCGCCATCGTGATCCCGGCCTTGCGGACCACCGCGCCCAGGTAGACGCTGGCGTTCTCCATGTCGTCGACCGCGTTCACGAACAGGCCGCGCGGCTCCGCTGCGGCCGACACCTGCCGGTTCACCTCGGGCGGTGCCGCGGCGACAACGAAGCAGACGCCGTCCAGGTCTCGCGGCTCGAACGCCCGGCGGACGATCTGCACCGGCGCTGCCGCGATCTCCTCGACCACATCGGGCGCGACGACGGTGACGAGGGCGTCGGCCTCGAGGAGGGCGGCAAGCTTGCTGGCCGCGACGGGTCCCGCGCCCACGACGAGCACCCGCCGTCCCGCCAGCTTGAGAAACACCGGGAATACCGACACCTGACCTCCGCGAACGTCCGACCTGTACCTGCCTTAAAAACACAAAAGCCCGGGAGGCGTGGGGCCTGCCGGGCTCGAATCTCTTTGAATGCTGCGCTTGGTTCAGTTCAGCATCGCGCGTAACGGTAAGAGACGGCCGCAGCCCCCCGGAAGCCCGGGCAACAACACGTACAGGCGCAGACCGCAGCAAACGTCACGTCAGGCAGAGTACCGGCCGCACGCGGCGATGTCAAGCCGGGCCTCACGCGTCATGCGGGAAACGTATGAGCGTCGCCAGCGGGGCCGATGGTTCGCCCTTTCAGCCCTCGGCAGCAGCCTGGACCGGAGGCTCCGGTGCACGGCGGGGCCGCGTCGATCCGCCGGGCGACAGTTTGAGCTGCGGCCGAATCCGCTCGAGCGTACGGATCATCTCCTGGACCGCGCGCGGCACCCGGTTCAAGCGGAGGTGGACCCACCCGGTCTCCCGGACCAGCTGCGTGCCGGCGATCCGGGCGCAGAACAGCGTCCCGGCCCTGACCTCCCGGGCGACTGCCTGATACGGAATGATCGTCACGCCCATCCCGGCCCGGACGAACGCCTTGATGATCTCGACGTTCTCCGTTTCGGTCACCACCTTGGGCGTGATCTGCTCCTTGACGAAGAAGGCCTCGATCGCCCGCCGGCTGCCGGACCCCTGCTCGAAGAGGACGAACGGCTGCCGTACGAGGTCCTGCGGCGTGATCTGCTTGCGGCGCGCGAGCGGGTGTTGCGGCGCCGTCACCAGCAGCAGTTCCTCGCGCATCACCGGAATGCTGACCAGGTTGGGGTCGATCACCGGCAGCGTCAGCAGGCCGAGGTCGGCAGTGCCGGCGCGCAACTGACGAATCAGCCGCGGCGTCGCCCCGGCGGTCACCTTCACGTCGACGTCGGGAAACTCCTTGCGGAACGTCTTGAGGAGCAGCGGAAAGACGTACAGGCAGACCGTCATCCCGCCAACCAGCCGCAGGGTGCCGGTCACCCGCTGCTGGCTCTCGAGAATCGCGGTGCGCGTCTGCTCGAGATCGTCGAACAGCCGCTGGCTCAGCCCGAGCAGTGTGGTGCCCGTCGGCGTGATGCGGACCTTGCGGCCGAGGCGCAGGAACAGCTGCTCCTTGAGCTCTTCTTCGAGGAGCAGGATCTGCCGGCTGACGGCCGACTGCGACAGGTGCAGGCGCTGGCCGGCACCGGTGAAGGATCCGGTATCGGCCACCGCCCGCAGAATCTCGAGCTGACGCAGGTCCACGTCGAGGATTGAATCCCGCCGCTCCTCGGACGGTCAAGCGCTTATTTGGCGGCTGCCGCCGTACGGCCGGCCCTCGGACCGGTGAGCACCGCCTCGAGCGCGCCCTGGAGCGCCGCCTGTTCCGGCTCGGTCAGCGGCTTGCGCTCCCGCGTGATGTGCAGCACGTCGATCGCCTTGCCGTGCTCGGTCGAGACCAGCGCCAGCCCCACGGCGCAGCCGGCCTCGGCGATGACTCTGGTGACGCGATACAGGAACCCCGGGGCATCGTCCGCCACGATTTCGAGCACCGTCTCCTCGTCTGACTGGGTGTTGTCGAGGTGAATGGAGTGGGCCCCCGTCGCGCGCGGCGCGGCGGGACGCGCGCGGTCGCGATCGCGGAGCAGGTCGGCCATGTCCACGGATCCGGCGACCACCGCTTCGAGCATGCGATGGATCTGGCGCGGCGCATCGCGATGCTGGGCGAGGAACCCCTCGCCGTCACTGAACTCGAATACGGCGAGGACGAGCCCTTCCGGCGTAGTCATCGCCTGGCCGCGATGGATGTCCATTCCGAAGTACGACACGACGCCGGCGATGTTGCTGAAGAGGAACGGCTTGTCGAGCGTGACGACGGTGAGGCCGCACACGTCGCCGTGCTGCTCGAGAGAGGCGTGGACCTCGTGCGGCAGGATGCCGCGCGCCAGCCGGAGATGGCCGTAGATGGTCGACAGACCGAACACCGAGAGATACGCCCGCGGCAGCCCGGTGACGAAACGCACCAGCTCCGTGTCGGAGATGTCGTCGGGACGGCCGGCCATCGCCACCGCCAGGCCGGCATCCTGCTGGCCGGCGCCGTTGGCCGGACCGAGCGCGAGCCGGACGCTGGTGTCGGTGTAGAGCCGCCACAGGCGATCTTCCTTCCACGGCGTGAGGGCATCCGGGCTGATCGACTCGATGTCGATCAGGGTGACCAGGCACAGCATCTTGAGCAGCTCTTCGCTGCCGACGAGCGTGGCAAAGCGCGTCAGGACGTCCGGGTTGCCGGCATCGCGCCGGAACGCGACCCGCGCCATCTGCCGATGGTGACGAATCAGGAATCGCACGGTCTCGGCGGCCGGCGTCGCGAGTTGGAGGCGATCGATGGCCGGCTGCGCGATGCGCAGACTCTCCCGGGCGTGCCCGTGATCGCGGCGGGTGCCGACGTCGTGCAGCAGCAGCGCGAGGGTCAGCAGCTCCGGCGAGCGCAGCTCCTCCAGCAGACCGGTGAACCGCCCTCGGGCCGGGCTCGACCGATGCCGCAGCATCTCGAGCCGGCGAATTGGCAGCACGGCCTGGACGGCCGCGGAAGAGCGGCGAGACGCGTCCGCCGTGGCGCGGCGGTGAATCTGCTCGAGCTCCGGGAGGATTCGTTCGAGCAACCCGCACTCGGCCATCTCGAGCAGCCGCGCGGACGCGCCCGCTTTCGGGCTCAGGAGGTCCAGCAGCGCCTTGCGGTCGAGCTCACTGGCAACGAAGTCGTCCGCAATGAAGCGCTGCAGGTTTTCCTGGATACACAGAGTGGCGTCGGATGAAAGGGCGCGGCCATGCGCGATGGCGGCGCGAAAGGCATCGACCCACATGGACGGCTGCTCAGCGGCGGCGTCGGGGTCATTGAAAGCAATGCCGTCCGGCCCCGCCATGACGTGGGCGGAGCCGGGAGCGAGAGGCGAAAGAACGTCCGTGGTAGAGGTCATGTTGTGCAATGTGGCCCTTCCTGAGCCGACCATGTCATCCCGGTGCGACGTCCGCGTGACGCCGCCGATGACGGCCCGGCGCTGCGACGACGTCGACAACTCTGTGGGCTGTTCGAGCGGTTGGAACAATTTCGAAGGCACGAGGCGACCGCGAGGCCGTCTCGTGCGGGTTAGTGTTCGACTCTGACGAGCGCCCCGGTGTGGGTCCAGCGCAGGAACGACCGTCCCACGAGACACTCGATAACCTGCTGGCAAAGCGCCGCATCCAGGTGCCAAAGCCGGGCCGCCTGTGCGGGGGTGAGTCGCAGGCCGGGCATCTCGCGAAACTCGCTCTCGACGCGTTGCACCAGTTTTTGTGTGTCCATGGATCCCTCCCGTCGCGCGGTCGAGGGCCGGCGACACCAATCCATCAGCAAGCGGTGCGCCACGGGGCTCGATGGGCCCTTCGCGATTTGCCGCCTGTTTTCGTGGGTTTCGCGGCCCGGGGCCGGTGATGCCCTCACACCTGGATGTAGGGGTGAGGCGCGATGGCGACGAAGTCGTAGGAATCGGTGGCTGCCGAAAAGGCGTGGTTGCCGTGAGCCTGCCGTCAATGCGGCAGGCTCACGCGGGAGATGGCTACTGGCGGGGAGCCGCCGAGGCGGGCTTGGCGAAGTCGGCCTCGGTGACCGGGGCGTCGAACTTGACGTCGGTCAGCTTCTCCGTAGTGACCGCGTTCCAGGTCACGTAACGCACCTGGAACGGCACCTTCACGCCGTTGACGTCACGGTAGTCGCTGTAATCGATCTGTTCCGGCAACGGGCCGAGCGGCGTCGCCGTGCTGATCGACCGGCGCAGCAGCAGTCCCGACTCGCGATCGAACTGGAGCTGCTCGGTCACCCCTTCATACGGGCGCCCGGTCACCAGGATGGTCGGCTTGCCGTCGACGTTCGCGTAGCGGCTCACGGCGAGCGACTGGTAGCGGTCCGTCAGATGCACAGGCAATCCGAAGTCCGCCAGGCGCGCCGCCTGCTGCAACTGCAACCCCTCGAGATCGCGGACCTGGTTGTTGAAGCCGCCGGACGACCAGCCGCTCTTGCCGTTGACCACGCGGATGGTCGGAGTGGGCTGGCTGGCGATGTCGATGCGATAGCCACCTGCCGCCGTTTCCTTGACGGTCACGTTCGAGGTCTGCAGATCGCGAGTCGTCACCGTCCCGGTCAGCACGCGCGTGGTCGGCTTGGCAACGGCGTCCTTGCCACCGAGCGCCTGCTGATACTTGGCGAGCACCTGATCGAGCGTCTCGGACGGCGGCGGCGGCGGCTGGCCGCGGCCGCCTCCCCGCCCGGCGCCAGCCTGGGCACCCGCCGCACCGGCCTGACCACCCGCGGGCGGTGCGCCCGCAGCCGGCGGCGCACCGGCTGCCGGCGCTCCACCCTGCCCGCCGGCTCCGGGCGCCGCACCCGGCGCGCCACCGGGACCACCGGGGCCACCAGGACCTCCCGGTCCGCCGCGACCGCCACGTCCGGCCCGTGCCGCCGCGGCTTCTTCAGGCGTCATCTCCACCGCCAGCGCCGGGACCCGCGACGGGCGCATCTTGCCGTTGTGGCAGGACATGCAGCCGATCGTCTGGCGGCCTTCGAACTGCTCGGTGTTGATCGCCGCCATCATCTTCATCATGTCGCGGGCGCGTTGCTTGGTCTCCTTGTCGTCCTTGTCGAAGGCCCCGCCCGGTCCGGTCACGTGACAGAAGTCGCAGCCGACGCCCAGCGAGGCGGTGATGTAGTCCATTGCCAGCCGCAGTTGGTCAGCCGGCACGTCCTTCAGGACCTGGATGTTCTTGAATCGCTGGCTGGCGGTCTGCCCAGGCACCGCCGCCGGCGGCGCCTGGCCAGCGGGCGGTTGCGCGTGCAGCGGCGCGCGGCTGCCGAACGCCAGCGCCAGGGCCAGCACCGAGAAGCCGAACGCGGTGGAAAAATGATGTCGTCTCACAGCACATACTCCCTGGCAGGCCGCTGAAAAGGGCGGCCTGATGTGAAATGGCAAATGGCAGATGTGAAAACACTGGGGTTTTGCCATCTTCCATCTGACATCCGCCATTCAGGATGCGTTTTTCAGCATCCTGCTAGAGGCACCCGTACGGCCCACGTCGAACAGACACTCTACTGCGGCACGCCGGGCCAGGGCGTGACAGAACCGTGGCGAATGGATCGGAATCGCGGGCCGGAATGACTTACGACGCTGGCGCCACTCCCGTTGACCGCGGCTGGAGGGATTCGAGCGTAGAGCCGGCCATGACGATCGCGGGCGCCCGGGCGTGGCCCGGGAGCCCCACAATCGTCCGATGGCCGGGCGCCGCAGGCGCGCCCGGCGTTCCTACGCGTGCACGCCGCTCACGCCGCCTTCGTGGATGTACGCTTCCTCACCGTGCTGGGTCACGTCGAGACCGCTCGTCTCATCCTCGGACCGGGCGCGGAGCGGTATGACCATCCCGATCACCTTCAGCAGAATGAAGCTCATCACGCCGCTGTAGATGATCGAGGCGCCCACTGCCACCGCCTGGATCCCCAGCTGGCCCGGATTGCCGAACAGCAGGCCGTCGGCCACGCCGTTCAGCGCCTTCTGCGCGAACACCCCGGTCAGCAGCGCGCCCACCGTCCCGCCGACACCATGCGCGGCAACCACGTCCAGCGAATCGTCGAGGCCCGTCTTGCTGCGCCAGATCAAGCCGAAGTAGCTCGGGATTGCGGCGAGGCCGCCGAGCGCAATCGCACTCATCGGCCCGACGAACCCGGCGGCCGGCGTGATCGCCACGAGCCCGACGACGATCGCGGTCGCCGCGCCCACCGCGGTGCACTTCTTCTGCCGCGCCGTGTCGAGAAGCGTCCAGACGACCAGCGTCCCGGCCGGCGCGAGCATGGTGGCGGTGAAGGCGAGCGCCGCGGACGTGCCGGCGGTCAGCGCGCTGCCAGCATTGAAGCCGAACCACCCGAACCACAGCAGCCCGGCACCGAGCAGCGTGAACGGAACGTTATGGGGCAACAGCTGCGAGGACGGAAAGTCTCTGCGTTTCCCGACGCAGAGCGCCGCAACCAGCGCCGCGACGCCGGCGTTGACATGGACCACCGTGCCGCCCGCGAAATCGAGCGCGCCCATGTCGGCGAGCCATCCGCCGCCCCAGACCCAGTGCGCCACCGGGCTGTAGACGACCAGCGCCCAGAGGCAGATGAACACCACGTACGCCGAGAAGCGCATCCGCTCGACGATGGCGCCGGAAATCAGGGCCGCCGTGATGATCGCAAACGTGCCCTGGTAACACATGAAGAGCAGGTGCGGAATCGTACCCTGCGGCTCGAGCGATACGCCATGGAGGAAGATCCGCGAGGTATCGCCGATCCAGTTATTCCCCGGCGCGAAGGCCAGCGAGTAGCCGATCACCGCCCACAACACCCCGACGAACCCCATCGAGATGAAACTCATCATCATCGTATTGAGTGCGTTCTTCGATCGGACCAGCCCGCCGTAGAAAAAGGCCAGTGCCGGTGTCATCAGCAGCACCAGCGCCGTCGAGACCAGCATCCATGCCGTATCCGCTTGGTTCATGTCCATTCACCCCTGTTTCCAACCGTCATCACCAGCCGCCGCGCCAGTCGCGGGCGCGACACCATCGCTCGCGCTCCCGGCCTCAGACCACGTTCTGCTCGCCGGTCCGGATGTTGTAGGCGAGCTCCACCGGCAGCACGAAGATCCGGCCATCGCCGATTTCCCCGGTGCGCGCCGCCTTCGCGATCGCCGCAATCACGTCCTCCACCGTCCCATCGCCGACGACCAGCTCGATTTGCACCTTCGGCAGCAGGCTGACCTCGTACTCTTTCCCCCGATACACCGCGGTGTGCCCCTTCTGGCGGCCGTGCCCCCGCACGTCCGTCACCGTCATCCCGCCGAGTTGCAGCGCCTCGAGCGCCGCCCGTACTTCATCGACCTTATTGGGGCGAACGATCGCTTTGACCAGCTTCATGCGTGTCCTCCTGACCGAAGTGCCGGGCGTGCACCGGCCTGCGCGGAGCAGTGGCACTGCATCCAGACACACCGGCCCGCCGTTTTACGTGAAACGCGATGCCGGACGGCGTCGCGTGGCAATCGCGAGGCCGCCTAGACGATCAGATGGCGGGCTCCCCAATGGCCGGGGAGCGTGTCGACCGAACGGAGCGCGAGTCGAGCCAGCGTCGCGCGCACCGGTGGGATGGGCGTATCGCTGCTGAAGGCCCGTGTCTTGCCGCCGCTGCGGCGGTGGGACGATCGGTCAGCGTGCACGCCGCGGCTGGTGCGCACGACAAGAATCGGATCGACGGCACGCGACACGTGCTTGCCGTGGCGGAACGCGCCGAGGCTGTCGTCCCGGTCGGCCGGCGCGGCAGCCGCCAGCGCGATCACCGCGAGCAGGGCGCAGCTGACCAGACGCCATAGCGTCCCGAGCGAGGCGGGCAGCCCGGGCGATGCCGGGCTGCCTTGTTGATCATCACGCTGAACGCCGGTCCTTCATCGTGCCGGCTCCGGCCGAGCCTCGCCGACCGGGCGCGCCACCGGCTGACGAACTGCGGCTGACGTAATCGGGAGAGCGGGAGAGCGCACGATGCCGTGCTGGTGGACGTCGATCCCGTCGCGCCCGCCCTGAAACGACATGGGTAGGC
This sequence comes from uncultured Acidobacteriota bacterium, assembly GCA_963816725.1. Lineage (GTDB taxonomy): Bacteria > Acidobacteriota > Vicinamibacteria > Vicinamibacterales > 2-12-FULL-66-21 > CAVSUB01. Next base: position 48,136 of record CAWFMC010000014.1, read on the forward strand.
AGGCGATGGCCTCGAGCGAGTGGATCTGGACTCTCACTGCCTCCTACACCACGTCCCGCTCGCCGGTGCGGATGTTGTAGCCGGCTTCGACCGGCAGCACGAACACCCGGCCGTCGCCGATCTCTCCCGTCCGCGCCGCGGCGATCACCGCCTGAATCACCTCCTCCACTACGTCGTTGGGAACGACGACCTCGATCTCGACCTTCGGCAAGAGGCTGACCTCGTACTCCTTCCCGCGATAGACGGCGGTGTGGCCCTTCTGCCGGCCGTGCCCGCGCACGTCGGTGACGGTCATGCCCGCCAGGTTGAGACGCTCGAGCGCCGCCCGCACGTCGTCGACCTTGTTCGGGCGAATCACGCTCTTAATCAGCTTCATGGCTTCCCTCCAGCATCGCGCGCAGCTCCTGCCGGAGCGCGGCCTCGTCGAGTGGTGACAGCTTGTTGCCGTCCTTGGTCACATGCAGTACGTCGATTGCGCGTTTGCCCTCCGTGCTGATGAGCGCCAGGTCGAGATCGCAGCCGAGCCGCGACAGCGCGCGGCTCAGGCGATAGAGCAGGCCGATGGCGTCGTCGGCCACGATCTCGAGGACGGTGTACTTTTCCGAGTGGTCGTGGTCGACGTGGATGATCGGCGCCTGCGGCTGTCGCCGGCGATACAGGACGCTCCTCTCCTTGCCGCGCAACAGCTCCGTCACGTCGAGCGCGCCCGAGACGACTGCCTGTAGCACGCGGTAAATCTCCGCGGCGCCGGCGGCGTTCTGGGCCAGGAACTGCTCGACGTCCGAGAACTCGAACACGTCGAGCACCAGCCCCGCCGGGGTCGTCATCGCCTGGGCGCGATGGATGTCCATCCCGAAGTAGGACAGGACCCCCGAGATGTTCGAGAACAGGAACGGCTTGTCGAGCGTGACGACGGACAGTTCCCAGATGTCCTCGTGCTTCTCGAGCGAGGCGTGCACTTCGGCCGGCCGGATGTGGCGAGCGAGACGGACGTGGCGGTAGATCGTGGCCAGCCCGAACAGCGCCAGGTAGCGACGCGGCAGGCCGTCGAGGAAGGCCCATAACTCCGCTTCGGTGATGTCCTCGGGGCGTCCGGCGACGACCACGTCCAAACCGGCGTGGTCCATCGCGATCAGGTCGTCGGCGTAGCCGTAGGTGAGGCGGTTGTAGGTATCGACGTAGAGCCGCCAGAGCAGCTCCTCTTTCCACGGCGTCAGCGTGTCAGGGCTGACCGCGCCGATGTCGGCCCACGTCAGGAGGCAGAGCATCTTGAGCTGCTCTTCCGTCTTGACGACCGCGGCGAAGCGGGACACCACGTCGGGGTCTTCCGAATCGCGCAGGAACGCGACGCGCGACATCACCAGGTGCTGATTGATCAGGAAGGTGACGGTCTGGCGCGCTTCCGGCGCGAGCTGCAGCCGCTCCATCATCGGCTGGGCCATCACCACGCTCTCGGCCGCATGCTCCTCGTCGCGCCACTTGCCGACGTCGTGGTAAAGCAGCGCCAGAACCAGCAGCTCCGGCGCATGGAGTTCACTGAGCATGCCGGCGAACCGCTCGCGCCCGGTCACTTCCGAGGCGCGCAGCGACTCGATGTTGCGAATCGTCAGCAGCGTGTGCTCGTCGACCGTGTAGCGGTGGTAGAAATCGCGGATGACGCGCGACTGGATCTGGGCGAATTCGGGGAAGAGCCGGCCGAGCAGCCCGCAGTCGTGCATCTCGGACAGCCGTGCGTAGAGCCCAGCCTTCGGCACGAGCAGCGAGCGCAACTGCTGGCGGTCGCCTTCGGTCGCCACGAAATCATCGGCGGTGTACTCGTTGACGTGCTGCTCGATGCAGGTTCGGGCCTGCTCCGAGACCGGACAGCCTTCGGCGAGCGCCACGCGGAACGCCTCCAGCCACATCGTCGGCATGGCCGCCAGGCGCGCGGGATCGACGAAGCGGACGCCGTCAGCGGCGATCTCGAGATACCGTCCGACCGTCCGGGGCACCATCACCGGACCCGGCGGCTGGACCGCGGTCCGGGCGGACGCCAGCAGGCGCGACACGGGACGCACGTGGCCGAAATACTCGGACATCAGCGTCTCGACCCGCTGCTGCGCGGAGGCACCGGCGAGGCCCATCGCTTCAGCCACTGTCTCCTGCAGCGGGTGGGTCAGCAGGTTGGCGTTCCGGCCGCTCAGGACGTGGAGCAGCGAGCGCACGCGGAACAGGAAGTCCTCGGCCGCCGCGGGGCGATCGGGCATGCCGCCGTTCTCTGGTGCCACCACGTCCGGGCGGAGCGTTCGCAGCAGGCGGAGCGCCTCGATGTCGCGCAGGGCGCCTGGCGCCTCCTTGATGTCCGGTTCGAGCTGGTAGATCGTCCCGTTGAAGCGTCCGTGGCGGACCTCCACCAGGTCCAGCAGCACGCTAAGGGCGAGCGTCGCGCGCGCCGCCGCCGTGGCCGCGAGGCTCGTCTCTACATCCGCAAACAGCGCGGGATCGCCAGCCAGCGGCCGGAGATCGTAGAGCGCGAGCAGCAGCTCGGGGTTGTCGGTCTCGACCTGGGTGAAGTCGGCGATCTCGCGGACGTGCTGCCCGACCGTGAGCCGGAGATCCCAAAGCGGCTGCAGCAGCCGCCCGATAACGCGTTCCTCGACGGCGCCGATCTTGCCGCCGATGACGATCAAGAGGTCGAGATCGGAGTTCAGGCAGAGCGAGCGGCGCCCGTAACCGCCGATCGCGCCGATCGCAATCGGCGTCGGGACGTCGCGCAGGACCTGGCCCGCGATGTCACGCACCAGGCCGTCCATACGATCCGCATAGCGAGCGAGCACGTCGAGGCCGGCGCGACCTTCGCGTGCGCGCGCCGCATAGTCATCCCGCGCCTCGGTGAGGAGGCCTCGCCATCGTGCGCGGTCGTCTGTTATCGGCCGGTGTCCGCCGTTGCCGGAGACCGGGTCGTCGGTGGAGCTCACGGGTACCATCGCCATGACTGGTTCGAATTTACGGTTGCCGGCGGTCAGATCGCGCTCATCGGAACCCGACACGTCGAGCCTGACCGGCGAGCCTTCAGTGCGCGGAAACCGAACCGGCCATTCCGCCGGTTCCTCGTTCAGTACGTGAGGCTGAATCCGAACGAGCCCACGGCCTTGAAGCCGTCATCGTGATTACGCAGCGTCAGATTGTTGCCGAACCACAGCAGGTCGACGCCGCCATGGACCTCCCAGCTCACTTTTCCTTTGATCGGGAGCGGCACACCGGCGATGAAGCCCGTGTCGAAGTAGCCGAACGTGTCGCTGCCCTCCGGGAGCTCGTAGTAATCGTGCAGGCTGAGGCCGAGCTTCACCGGAATCGACAGCGTCGCCGGCGTCTTCCCGAGCTTGATGCCAGGCCGGATTCCGAGCTCGAGATAAGTCCCCTTGTTGTCACCGGCGTCGGCCTGGCCCGAGAGCTCGAACGCGAGGATGACCTTCGGCGACAGCGCGAACCTGCCGCCGCTGTCGTCGTATGCGAGGACCGCGGCGAGCTCGTGGACGGTGCCGAACCCGTTGTTCGGACTGGTGTACGCCGTGTAGAGCGCGCCCGGCTTGAACTTGTTGATGTTGAACGTCACCGAGCCGTAGTAGTCCGACTCGTACCAGGCGTTGTCGTTCAACTCACTGCCGCTCGGTCCAGAATGAATGCTGTCCCAGTTACCCACGTTGGCGGTGACGGCCTTCAGGTCCCCGTTGCCGGAATACAACGCGATCCCGAGATCGACGAACGGTTGGGTGATGAACCCCTCATCCTCCTGAAAGATCCCCCGGAACATGTACGCGGTCGGGAAATCGATGCCCGTCGTCAGCGTCGCGCGCTTGGGTGCCGGCGCGGGGGCGGCTGCCTGGTCCGCGCCCAGGACAACGGACGCCGCTAGGGCCGGCAGGGCCGCGGGCGACACGGCAGCCGAGGCGAGGCTGGTTCTCGGAGCGGGCTCCTGTGCCATCGCAGCGGTCGAGGTCATCCCCAGAACGATCACACTCCACGCAAGGTTTCGCATACGGCTCCTCTGATGCCGCGAGCCCTGCCCCGGCGGCTCGCCGCGGATCGATTCAGGCGCTGGACGGCGGTCCGGCGCCCAAGGTCCATGTGCGTCCTTGCAGGGTCAGAGTGTGCCCACGGCGCCACGCGCCGTGCTATCCTGACCCCGCTGGGCAGGACGCCCGTCGAACGGTCTCACTGGCCAGCGACGGGGCTTCTTCGCCACGGTCCTCAAAACGCGAGCGGAGTGGCCCCACTTCTTCCTCCATCTCCGGAAATCCCCGAACCCCTCCTACCTCCAGTCAGTCGCGTGCCGGGCACGCTCGGCGCCGGTCCACGCGTCCCCGGCGATCGTGAGGCGCGCGCGGACCGCGTGCGCTCCAGTCTCGCGGGGCAGGACGCCTTCACCGGGTCGGACACCTGGCATCCGGGGCGGCTTCGCGGCGATCCTCGACGCAGACGGAGCAGCCCCGGACTCCGCCCTCACCGGACGACGTGTTTCGTGTTCAAGTCGATCGCCGGCGCCCGGGTCGAGCACCGACGAGGTGCGCCGCGGCGGCGCACCTCCATGTCGCCGCTATGGCCAATCCGTCACCGGCCGCAGACCCGGACGGGCCACCGTCGGATCCACCGGCACCATGATGTGACCGTCAGAACCGCCGGGCAGGAGGACCACATCGGGATAGCCGAGGACCCCCATCTCCGGGACGTCGAGCCCTTCCACTTCGTCAACCGCCTTGACCCGGTTCCCGAGGACCGCGTCGAGCACCTTGAAGAACACGTAGAAGGCCGTAAAGACGAAGATGATGTTCGTCAGGATGCCGATTGACTGCGCCGCCAGCTGCGAGGCATCGCCGTAGAACAGGCCGCGGACCGTGCCCGGGACGCCGTTGAGGCCGTCGCCGTAGGTGCCGTCGGCGAACAGTCCGACGGAGAGGACGCCGAAGGCGCCGCAGACACCGTGCACGGCGACCGCGCCGACGGGATCGTCGACCTTGAGGGTCTGCTCGACGAAGAACACCGCCAGGACCACCAGCACTCCGGCGATGCCGCCGATGATGACCGCCGAGACGCTGTTCACGAAGGCGCACGGGGCGGTAATCGCCACCAGTCCCGCGAGCATGCCGTTGACCATCATGCTGGGATCCGGCTTTCCGTAGCGGGCCCACACGTAAATCATCGCGGTCAGCGCGCCGGCGGCGGAGGCCAGCATGGTGTTGACCGCGACCACCGCGATGCGCAAGTCGCCGCCGGCGAGCGTCGACCCGGCGTTGAACCCGAACCAGCCGAAGGCCAGGATGAAGGTCCCCGCGACCGCCATTGGAATGCTGTGTCCGGGAATCGGGTTGGCCGAGCCGTCCTTGTTGAATTTGCCGATCCGCGGCCCAAGCACGATCGCCCCGGCCAGCGCCGCGACGCCGCCGGTCATGTGCACGACTGACGATCCGGCGAAGTCGACGTGGCCATGGCCGAGACCGAAGTTGGCCCCGAGCGCCGACAGCCAGCCGCCGCCCCACACCCAGTTCGCATACAAGGGATACGCGAACATCGACATGAAGAAGGCAAAGACGATGAACGAGGAGAACTTCCAGCGTTCGGCCATCGAGCCGGTCGGGATCGTGGCGGCGGTGTCCATGAACACCATCTGGAAGAGGAACAGGGCAAACACGCCGACGTCATAGGTGTCGCCGCTGAGGAAGAAGCCTTTCGTGCCGAACAGCCCGAAGCTCTTGCCGAACAGGGTAATCGCGGCCTCATGATTGAGGCCCGGCGTCCCGCCGAGCGCGCCGACGGCGCCGACCCCCCCCATCTGAATTGCGAAGCCACAGATCCAGAACCCGAGCATGCCGAGGGCGTAGACCATGAAGTTCATGGACATCGTGTGGGCGACGTTCTTGGCGCGCGTGAAGCCGGTCTCGACCATCGCGAACCCGGCCTGCATGAACATGACGAGGAAGCCGGCGATCAGCGTCCACATCATGTTGATGGCAATCTTGTTGTGCCCGACCGTCTCCATCACCTCGGCGAGCTGCGGGCTGTTGGCGTCCTTGACCGTGACGTCCTTGGCGGTGCCGGTGGCCGCACCGGACGGATCGTTGGCCGGGGCGGCGGCTGCGGCCGGCGCTGGCGCCTGGGCCAGCGCCGGCGGGGCGACAAATGACACGACGAGCGCGAGGAGGATCCCCCCGAGCAGATAACGAATCGCGCGAACAGAAGAGGTCATGGAATCTCTCCCTGGACCGGCGTGCTCGGCCGATCCACGAGCTGACAAACTAGTAAAGATGTCGCCGCGAGCCGGGTCGCCGTGCTCGCTGCCCTCAGTTGAGCAAAGGGAGAGCCGGGGAGAGCGGGGGCGTGGTTTGCGAAAACCCGAATGATTCGGCCGATTTGGTCACGGGTGAGGATTCGCTTGGTCCTACGTTTATGTCCCACTAGTGTTTCATTCAAACAATGATGTGGCTTCGGGCGTGGTGGTCCGTCACGCCACCCCTGCCCGCCGGCCGAGCTCGGCTGCTGGAACCGGGGTCTTGGTCGGGGTGTCTGACGCGTCAGCGCACTCGGCGTCACATTTTCGTCGGACGCTCCCCTCACCCGACAATTTCGTCGCAGCGAGACAGGGGAAAGTGAAACGTCGGCTCACTCGGCCGCCGCGTGCGGGCCGAGCGCTGGCCGCCGGCCGGCCGGTTCCAGCAGAATGAGACCGCGTGTCTGAGCGAACACCAACCACCCGCGGACTGACGGCCCGGGCCTACGTGGAGCTCGTGCGCCCGCCGAACGTCACGACCGCGACGGCCGACGTGCTGGCGGGATATGCCGTGGCCGGCGCGCCGTGGCCCGGTTCGGTCGGCTGGCTCCTCGGCGCCACCGTCTGCCTGTACGCCGGCGGCATCGTCCTGAACGACGTCTTCGATTTCGACATCGACCGTCTCGAGCGGCCGGAACGGCCGATTCCGAGCGGCCGCGTGACGCGCACGGCAGCCGCGCGATTCGGCGGGCTCCTGCTCGCCGCGGGTGCGGGGCTGGCGTGGGGCGGTGGCCAGGCCACCGCCCTGGTCGCCGCGGCCACAGCGCTGTGCATCCTGCTCTACGATGGCCTCGGCAAGCGTCAGCCGTGGGGACCCGTCAACATGGGGGCGTGCCGCGCCGGGAACCTGCTGCTCGGCGTCGCCGCAACGCCCGCGGCGTTGCGATGGGCGTGGCCCCTGGCGTTCCTGCCGCTGGCCTACATCACCGCGGTGACGGCGGTCAGCCGGGGCGAGGTGCACGGGGGAAATCGCCCGGTCGCGGCCTTCGCTCTGGTATCCTTGGGGGCGGTTTTGCTGGCGCTTTTGTGGTTGTGCTCGCGGCCACACTGGTCGCCCGCCGGGCTCCTGCTCGTGGCCGCACTCGTCGTGCGGGTCCTGCCGCCCTTCGCGCGAGCCTGGCAGAGTCCGACTGCCTCGACAACCCGGCTGGCGGTCCGGAGCGGGGTGCTCTCCCTCATGCTGCTCGACGCGGTGCTCGGGGCGGTCTACGCCGGCGCCGTGTATGCCGCCGGGATCGTCGTCACCGCGCTGGCGGCGGGATGGCTGGCGCGCCGGTTTGCCGTTACCTGATAAGTGATGGACTCTATTTCCCAGCAGCGGATTCAGGTCACGTTCGACTATCCGGTCCTGTTCACGGACGGTCTCTTCCAGCCGGACAACCCGACGCTGCGGCAGATTCTCGCGCGGACGACGGACGTCGACGGCCCGGGCCAGGTGCTCTTTATCATCGACAGCGGCGTGCACGACGCGCATCCCGGGCTCGCCGCGGCGATCGACGGCTATACCGCCGCGCATGCGGCCGCCGTGCAGCTGGCTGCCCGTCCGCTGGTCATCACCGGCGGCGAGGCGTCGAAGAACGACCCGGCGGTGCTCCACCAGGTCCATCAGGCGATTCATGATGCCCGTCTGTGCCGTCACTCCTACGTGGCCGCCATCGGGGGCGGCGCGGTCCTCGACGTGGTCGGCTATGCCGCGGCTACGGCGCACCGCGGGATCCGGCTGATTCGCATTCCGACCACCGTGCTGGCCCAGGACGACTCCGCGGTCGGCGTCAAGAACGGCGTCAACGCGTTCGGCAAGAAGAATTTCCTCGGGACCTTCGCGCCTCCCTTCGCGGTGATCAACGACGTCGGCTTTCTGGCGACCCTGTCGGACCGCGACTGGCGGTCGGGCATCTCCGAAGCCATCAAGGTGGCCATCGTTCGCGACCCGGCGTTCTTCGCGGCGATCGAAGCCGACGCGGCGAAGCTGGTCGCCCGGGACGCTGCGGCGATGGAGCGGCTGATCCGGCGCTCCGCAGCGCTGCATCTCGCGCACATCAGCAGCGGTGGCGATCCCTTCGAGCTGGGATCCTCGCGGCCCCTCGACTTCGGGCACTGGGCCGCGCACAAGCTCGAGCAGTCTACGGACTACCGGCTGCGGCACGGTGAAGCCGTGGCGGTCGGCATGGCACTCGATTCGGCGTATGCGCACGTACAGGGATTCCTGCCCGAGCGCGATCTCCGGCGCGTCCTCGATCTGCTGGTCGCCGTCGGGTTCGAGCTGCTCCCGCCGGAGCTCGCGCAAACGCTCTCGGAGCCCGCGTCCGGCTCGTCGGTCCTCGATGGGCTCGAGGAGTTCCGCGAGCACCTCGGCGGGACGCTGACAATCATGCTGATCCGCGGCCTCGGCGAGCCGTTCGACGTGCACGAAATCGACCGGAACGCTATGATGCGGAGTATCGAGGTGCTCGCCCGCGCGCAGGATGCGGCGCGGGCCGCGAGCGCCGCCCGCCGGGCGTCCTGAGGCCCGGCCAGTCGAGGCCACCCATGACGTCGCCGCGAAGTTCGCCGTTGACTGCCACCGAGCTGGTCGACGAGTACTTCATCGAGAACCGCACCAAACTGCTCGACATCGCGGCCTTCCTCGATCGTCTCGATCGCGCCGATCCGGCGTGCGCCTCGACCGATTTCCGGATCCGCGCCTTCACCGACGCACTTGCCGCGCTGGCCGGCCCGGACCGGATCGGCACCGTGCAGATGATCTTCAGCGATCCGCGGACCGAACCGCTCGAGGCCCTCGATCGCAAAGGCGCCGTTGGCGCCTTCGATCGCGAAGGGAGGCGCCCGTGAGGTACATCGACCATCACGCGCACATGGTGTCGCGCACGACCGACGACTACCAGCAGATGGCCCTGAGCGGTTGCGTGGCCGTCACGGAGCCGGCGTTCTGGGCCGGGTGGGATCGCAGCACCCTCGACGGGATGGAAGACTACTTCCGCCAGATTACCGACTTCGAGCCGCGCCGCGCTGCGCAGTACCGCATCCAGCATTACGCCTGGGTCGGGATGAACCCGAAGGAGTCCGACAATCGCGAGCTGTCGGCCAAAGTGATCGAACGGCTCCCGCGCTTCCTGGCGTTACCGACGGTCCTCGGGGTCGGCGAGATCGGCCTCAATCGCGTGACCCGCAACGAGGTCGCAACGTATACGGAGCAGATCGAGCTGGCCGCCGAACACCGCCAGCTGGTGCTGATCCACACCCCGCATCTCGAGGACAAGCACAAGGGCACGCGGCTGTCGATCGAAGTGCTGCGCCGCTATCCCGAGCTGAAACCCGAACGAGTGCTGATCGATCATGCGGAGGAGCACACGGTCGAGTCGATCCTCGATCATGGCTTCTGGGCGGGACTCACGCTCTACCCGCAGACCAAGATCTCGCCGCAGCGCGCAGTCGACCTCATCGAGCGTTACGGGCCCGACCGAATGCTGGTCGCCGGCGCGTGCGACTGGGGCCCGAGCGATCCGATCGCCGTACCGCGATTCGTCATGGAGATGCGGCGGCGGCGGCACCCGGAGTCGCTCATCCGCCGCGTGGTGTTCGACAATCCCGTGACGTTCCTGAGCCAGTCGCCGAAGTTCTCGCTGCCCGCCGGCGTGGACGACGCGGTGCCGGCCCGGCTGGGCTGACGGGACCGGCGTGCGCCTCGAGCTACCCACATCAGCGGGGACCGGTCCGAACGGCCTGCACCTCACCTATTGCACCAACATCCACCCGGGCGACGGCTGGCCGGCGGTGGACGCGAACATCCGCCGCTACGCGCCCCGGCTGAAGGCGCAGCTGTCGCCGGCGCAGCCGTTCGGCATCGGCCTGCGTCTGTCGGCGCGTGAAGCGCGCGAGCTCCGCACGGGCTCGGCGCTCGCCGAGTTCCGCGCCTGGCTCAATGACCAGGGCCTCTACGTCGCGCTCATCAACGGCTTCCCTTATGGCCCGTTTCACGGCACGCCGGTCAAGGCGGACGTCTATGCGCCCGACTGGCGCACGACAGAGAGAGTCGACTACACGCTCGACCTCGTGCACATCCTGGAACGCCTGCTGCCCGAAGGACTGAATGGTGGCGTATCCACCGCTCCGCTGACGTACAAGGCGTGGATGCGCGGCGGCGATGCCGACGCGCTGACGACGATGGCTGGGAACGTTGCGCGGGTCGCGCTGGCGATGCGCCGCGCGCGGGACGAACGTGGCGTTCATCTCCACCTCGACATCGAGCCCGAGCCGGATTGCCTGCTGGAGACCAGCTCGGAAACGATTGCGTTCGTCGAGCAGTCCCTCCTCCCTGTGGGCGGCCCGCTCGTGCGCGACGCCGCCGGGATCACCGCAGCCGAAGCGGAAGCGGCCCTGCTCGAGCACGTGCAGGTGTGCTTCGACTGCTGCCATTTCGCCGTGGAGTACGAGGATCCCGCGGTGGCGCTCCAGCGGCTCGCCGCCGCCGGCCTGCGGGTCGGACGCGTGCAATTGAGCTCCGCAATCGACGTGACCGTGCCGCCCGCGGAAGCGGCCAACGTGATCGAACGCCTGAGGCCGTTCGCCGATTCGACGTACCTGCACCAGGTGATCGAGCGCCGCGGCGAACAACTCCGTCACTATCCCGACCTGGGGGATGCGCTGGACTCACCAGCTACGGGCGACCGCGAGTGGCGGATCCACTTCCACGTGCCGCTGTTCGCGGCGGACTACGACGGGCTGGGGTCCACGCAGGGTTACGTCAGGCGTGTCCTGGAACTGGCGCTGCATGCGCCGTTCACGACCCATGTCGAAATCGAGACCTACACCTGGGACGTGCTGCCTGGTGGATTGAAGATCGACCTCGGCGAATCGATCCGCCGCGAGTACGACTGGGTGCTGTCGACGATCCGCGCGGTCGCGCCGGAGCGCTGATCCCATGCACAAGACGGTCGTGCTCTGCGTCGTCGGGCTCACCCCGAAACTGCTCCGCACCGGCATGCCCAGGCTTGCCTCGTGGGCGAAGGCCGCGACCATGGCGCGGATCAAACCGGCATTTCCCGCCGTCACCTGCACCGCGCAGTCCGATTACCTCACCGGCCAGTACCCGGACACCCACGGCATTGTCGGCAACGGGTGGTACTCGCGCGAGGATTGCGAGGTCAGGTTCTGGAAACAGTCGAACCGGCTGGTGCACGCGGCGAAGGTGTGGGACGTCGCCCGGGCCACCGACCGGAGCTTCACCTGCGCGAATCTCTTCTGGTGGTTCAACATGTATTCGACCGCGGACGTCAGCGTCACGCCGCGGCCGATGTATCCGGCGGACGGCCGCAAGATCCCCGATGTTTATACCGCGCCGTCGTTGCTCCGTGACGAGTTGCAAGCGGAGCTCGGCACCTTTCCGCTGTTCGAATTCTGGGGTCCGCGCGCGTCGATCAACTCGACGCGATGGATTGCCGCCGCCGCGAAGCGCGTCGAGCAGAAGCACAACCCCACGCTGACGCTGGTCTACCTGCCGCATCTCGATTACAACCTGCAGCGCGTCGGCACCGATCCCGCCGCCATTGCCGGCGATCTCGCCGACGCCGACGAGGTGACGGGCAACCTGATCACGTTCTACGAGGGGCGCGGCGCGCGGGTGCTGGTGCTGTCGGAATACGGCATCGTCAACGTCTCGAAGCCGGTGCACATCAACCGCGTGCTCCGGCAGGCGGGGCTGATCGCCGTACGTCGCGAGATGGGGCGCGAAGTATTCGATCCTGGCGCGAGCGCGGCGTTCGCGGTCGCCGATCACCAGGTGGCGCACGTCTACGTCGCGGATCCGCGGCGCACGCCAGAGATCGCGTCGCTGCTCTCGTCAACCCCCGGCATCGAAGCGGTGCTGGACGAGACCGGCCAACGCGATCATCGTGTCCGCCACGGCCGCTCGGGCGATCTGATCGCGGTCGCGGAGCCCGATGCCTGGTTCACGTACTACTACTGGCTGGACGATCGCGTCGCGCCGGATTACGCGCGCACCGTCGACATCCATCGCAAGCCAGGCTACGACCCCGTGGAGCTCATTCTCAATCCGGCGATGCGCGCCCCGACCCTCCAGGTCGGATGGAAGCTCGCCCGGCGCAAGGCCGGGTTCCGCACGCTCCTCGACGTCACGCCGCTCGACGCCACGCTCGTCCACGGCTCCCACGGACGCTATGGCGAGTGGAGCGACGACGGCCCGTGCGTGATCGGGCAGGAGGCGGACGTGTTCCGCAGCGACCACATGAACTCGGTGGATGTGTTCTCGCTCATTGTCAGAAGTGTGTTTCAGTGAATGGACTCGGTTCTACGGGTTCGATGGGTTCGAGGGTTCGAAAGGTGCTGGTTCAATGGGTTCTCAGGGTTCGTGCTGGCCGGCGTTTCCTCGCTCACGCCGGCTTCGCGGTTCTGAACACATCGACGTGAAAACGCGAGAGCCCCGGGAACCGGCGAATTCCAGAACGGAGCGGGGAGCTGACGCGGGACGCGGTAAACGGAGGTAACGAAGTCTCCCCCAATGCGCTGGCTGATCATCGGCAGCATCCTGCTCGCGGCGATCCTGGTCCCGTTCGCGCTGTTCGAGGGCACGTTCGAGCGTCTCGGGGCGCGGATGATGTCCGGGGACCTCGCGGGCTGGCCGGCGGCGGCGCTGATCAGCGGGTTCCTCGCGCTCGATGTGGTTCTTCCCGTGCCGTCGAGCATGGTTTCGACCGCGGCGGGCGCGGTGATGGGCATGGCCCGCGGGACGGCGGTGGTGTGGGTCGGGATGATGGCCGGCTCGGTGCTCGGTTATGCGCTGGGCGCGCGCGCAACTGGGGTGACCGGGCGGTTCGTCGGAGCGGACAGCCTCGCCCGCGCCGAGCGCGTCGCCGCCACCTACGGCGACTGGGCGATTGTCGTCTGCCGTCCCGTGCCGGTCCTGGCCGAGGCGAGCGTGGTGCTCGCGGGTCTGGTGCACACGCCATGGCCGCGATTTCTCGCGCTCACCGCGACATCAAACCTGGGCATCGCGGTGGCCTACGCCGCGATCGGCGCCTATTCCATGACCGCCGGCTCGTTCCTTCTGACCTTCGCCGGCGCGGTGATCCTGCCGGGGCTCGCGATGCTGATTGCGCGCCTGTGGCTGCCGGCCGGGCGAGGGGCTGGGGGCTAGGGACTCGGCGGTCGGCGGTCGGCGGTCGGCGCTGAACGTTGAACCTTGCACCCTGAACCACCCCAGTCCCTAGTCCCCAGTCCCAGTCCCAGTCCCTAGTCCAAGGTCCCGGCTCCCGGCGTCCCGGGTCCCGGGTCCCGGGTCCCGTCAGAAGTCATACTTGTCGATATTCCCCTTGTTCATCAGCAGCGGCGCGCCGAGGATGATCTCGGTGCCGCGGATGGTGATGGCGCCGAGGCGGCCCGCCTGGAGCGACGTGGCGCCGGGCGGCACCTTGCCTTCCACCACGAGCGTGCTGGCGAGCACGGTGAGGTAGCCGAGATCGCGCGTGTTCCACAGGACCACGGCCTGCACCACGTCGCCATGAACGTAGGGCTTGTTGATGTTGGGCAGCGACAGGCCGATGACGTTGACGTCCTTGCGCCCGGCCTGCCGCACGGCTTCCGCCGCGCCCGGGACGGCCGGCGCCGAGATCGCCATGATCAGCCGGACCCCGGGGTTGACCCGCATGACCGTCTGCGTTTCGGCGAAGGCCTTGTCGCGGTCATCGTCGCTCGGGCGGATCGTCACCAGCTTCAGGTTGGGGTACTTCTCCGCCTGCCGCTTCTTGATGAACGCGATCCACTCGTTCTGGTTGGCGGCGCTGAGCGCGCCGGTGATGATCGCGAACTCGCCGGAGCCGTTCAGCAGCCGCGCCGCTTCATCGGTCAGCGTGTTCGCAATGCCTTCCGGCGTCGCCTGGTTGACGAAAAAGTCGCGCGCGTCCGGATCCGCGTCCGCGTCCCAGGTGAGCACCTTGATGCCGCGCTCGCGCGCCTTGCGCAGCACGCTCGAAATGCCACCGCGATTCTCGACCGCGACGGCAATCGCGTCCACGCCGCGGGTGATCCAGTTCTCGACCAGCTCGTTCTGTTTCGCGGCGTCGAGCCCGGTCGGACCGTCCCACAGCAGCTCGATGCCGAGCTCCTTGGCGGCTTCCTCGGCCCCCGCTCGACAACTGATGAAATACGGATCGCCCTTGGCTTTGGGCATCATCGCAATCACCGGCCGTCGTCCGCCCGGCAGCGGCCGGGCCGCGGCCGCGGCGCTTCCACCGGCCGGCCCGCCCGCTGGCTGCAGCGACCGGACGAGCCACACATTGGTGCTGGCAACGATCAGCGCGCCGGCGACGATGGTGGCGCAGAGCACGGCGACCTGAGAGTTCTTCACTTCTTCCTCCGGAGGGACGTCGGGTCTAGGCCGGGCTCGCAGGCGCAGCCGGTCGAGGGCAATCGTAGTGAGGAGCAGGCCGCCGGTGAGCACGCCGGCCAGCTCGGTCGGCAGCGCCGCCAGCTGCAGCCCGTTGCGCAGCACGGAGATCGCGAACAGGCCGAGCACCGTGCCCGACAGCGTGCCGCGCCCACCGAAGACCGACGTCCCGCCGAGCACCACCGCGGTGATGGCGTCCAGCTCGTAGCCGTTACCAGCGTCGGAGCGGGCCTGGCCGAGATGCGCCACGTAGATGATCGCGGCGACGCTCGACGCGAGCCCGGACAGAAGATAGACGAGTCCCAGGCGACGCCGAACCGGAATCCCCGCGTAGCGCGCGCCGGCGGGCGAAAAGCCGATCGCGTAGAGCGCGCGGCCCACGATCGACCGGTGCAGCAGGATCCCGTAGCCGGCCAGCACCACGATGAACAGCGGCAGTTGCGTCGGGACCACGCCCCAGAGATAGCCCTGGCCGAGGGCCAGGAAACCGGACGGAAAGCCGGTGTAGTTCACCGCCGCTCGCGTGATGCCTTCGGCGATCCCGCGGAACAGCGACAGCGAGCCGAGGGTCACGATCAAGGGCGGGATGTCGAACCAGGCAATGAGGACCGCGTTGAGCGCGCCGCCGGCCGCGCCGACGGTCAGCGCCGCCAGCGCCGCGACCGGTACCGGCGCCCCGGCGCTGTTCACGGCCCCGAACGTCACCGCCGCCAGGCCGAGCATCGCGCCGACCGACAGGTCGATGCCGCCGGCAACGAGGACCGGCGTCAACGCGATCGCCAGCAGGCCGAGCTCCACGCTCAGGCGCGTGATTTCGAAGAAGTTACCGATGGTGAAGAAGCTCGGGGCGAGGACCGCGAACAGCGCGATCTCGAGGACCAGCGCGAGCGCCACGCGCCATTCGCCGTTGGGCGCCCAGCGCCGCTGCCAGGTCGCGGCGGTCAGACGCCCGCTCCGGCGGCGAGCGCGCGTGCGTGCGTGGGCGGCCGCTGCCGCCACGCGTCGATCGCGACGGCGGTCAGGATGATCGCCCCCTGAATGGCCCGCTCCCAGTAGGCGTTCACGCCGAGGAACGTGAGGGCCGGACCAATCGCCCCTAACAGAATCACCCCGAGCATCGTGCCGGCGAACGTGCCGCGGCCACCGCGAATGGCGGTGCCGCCGACGATCACCGCGGCGATCACCTTCATCTCCAGGCCCAGGCCGGTGTTGCTCGGAATCTGGTTGAAGCGCACGGCGTTCAGGAGGGCGGCGAGGCCGGTCAACGCGCCGGCGCCGGTGAAGACCGCCCACTTCACGAAGGCAGTGTCGAAGCCGGCCAGCCGGGCGGCATCAGGGTTCGAGCCGGTGGCGTAAATCGCCCGTCCCGCGGCCACGTGCGCGGCGCTCCACGCCAGAGCGACCAGCAAGCCTGCCGACACGACGAACACGGCAATCGGATAGGTCGCCTGCGAGACGCCCAGCCACTGATACCCGGCCGGCAGATCCTCCACCCAGGCGCCCTGGGTGATCCACCGCAGCCCCTCACGCAGGATGACCATCGTCGACAGCGTGACGACAATCGACGGCAGCCGCAGGTAGGCCACGAGCGCGCCGTTGGTCGCACCGAGTGCGGCGCCGGCGAGGAGGACCAGGAGCACGATCGCCGGGTTGGCCACGCCGGCCTTGGCCGCGACGCCCGAGAGCACCGCGCAGATCGCGAACACCGATCCGACCGAGATGTCGATCTCGCCGGTGATCACGATCAGCGTCGCGCCGAGCGACACGATCAGCACCGGCAGGTTGGCGAGGAACAGATCGCCCAGGTTCGCGCGCGAGAAGTAGCCCGGCGCGGCGAATGCGAGCACGAGGCCGAGCAGGGCGATCGCGCCGGCGACCGACACTTCGCGCCGGTACGGCGCGAGGCTGGAAAGGCGGCCGCCGGCGTGGGGTTGAGCGCTTCGGATCACGGGTCTCGCCGGGGCTCAGCCTACCACTGCTGGTGAGCGCTACGCGCCACTCGGGAGTCGGGACTCGGCGCTCGGCGCTCGGCGCTCGGCGCTCGGCGCTCGGCTCTCGGCTCTCGGCTCTCGGCTCTCGGCTGAGAAGGCGAAAACGCTCGAATCGCGCAGAGAGCATCGGGCACGAACCGCAACGCAGAAAGAATGACACCGGATTACGGAAGGTGGTGGGGAGAGCACCGCGGTCGCAGCGGCAACCCGTGAGGAGGTTCGGGTGCCGCTGCGCCGCGGTGTCGCGCACCGCGTGCGCGACCTCAATTCTACAGGACCGTGCCCTGTATCAATCAGCCGTCAGAACGTGAATCTCGCGCCGAGCTGGATCCGCCGGGCGCTGAGCGTGGCGCCTGACAGGTAGCCGAACGAGGTCGGGTTCGTCAGCTGATGCGTCGTGTAGTCGAACTGCGCGCCGGTGTTGACGCCGGTCCACTCGTCGTGGTTGAACGCGTTGTAGAGCTCGACGCGGAACTGCAGGCGGCGGGTTCCGCCGACCGGCACGTTCTTGAACAGCGAGATGTCGAAGTTCACGAAACCGGGGCCCTGCAGCTCGTCGTTCAGTGCATTACCGAGACGATTGGGGTCGCTCGGCGGTCCGATGCACTCCGTCCGGAACTGGCGCGTGAAGCTGCGCTCGTCCTTCGGCAGGTTCGGGTCGCACAGGATGTCGACACGGCTCCCGTTGCCGCTGATCGCGCCGGTGCCGCTGAGCGCACCGGTCGGCACGTTCGTGTAGCTGTAGCTGAAGCCCTGGCGGGTTCCGCTCAGGATCTGAGTGATCCCCGAGATCTGCCAGTTGTTCAGGATCCCCTCGACGACCGCGTTGCTGTCGATCTTCGGCGGCTCGTAGGAGTAGTTGATGATCACGTTGTGCGGGCGACGGCCGTTCTGCGTGTAGTTACGCGCGCGGTTGTCGTCCACGAACGGATCGATCGTGCCGAGGTTCTTGTTCACCATCTCGTAGGTGTACGACACGCCCATCGCAAGGCCGTCGGACGAGCGGCGGCGGTTGACGCTGAGCTGCAGCGAGTCGTAGTCCGAGTAGCCGGTGAACTCGCGCTGGATGATCGAGCCGTAGCCCTGGTACGGACGCAGCAGATCATCGAGGTAGGGCTGCGGCTGGCCGTTGCTGACGTTGGTCGGATCCAGGTTCTGCGGCTGGTAGGCATAGCCGTACGGCCGCCCGTTGATCTGGCGTCCGGAAATCAGCTGGTTTCGCGCCGCATTGCCGACGTAGGCGAAGTCGGCGACCAGGTTGAAGCCGATGTCGCGCTGGACGCCGAGGCTCCAGTTGTAGACGACCGGCGGCTTGTTGAAGTCCTGAATCAGGCGGACGGCAGTGGGCGTGGGGCTGAGCGGGCTCGAGAGCAGCGCCGACAGCGTGGTGTAGTTCAGGGTGTAGGTGTTGAGCACCGGCGGCAGCTCGATCAGATCGAGGATGTTGTCGTCGGAGTAGCGGTCGTAGAACACGCCCGCGCCGCCCCGGACCGCGGTCTTGCCGTCACCGGTGACGTCCCAGGCGAAGCCGATGCGCGGCGCCGGGCGGAACGGGTGGGTCTCCTGCGGCGTGCCGTCGTAGGTCACCATGCCGTTGGTGATGTTGCCGGTGCCCGGCACGAAGCGGCCGATGTAGATCGGCGGGAGCGTGTTCCCGTTGATCGGGTTGAGCGCCGCGCGGGAGCCGTTCACGAGCGTCGGCTGGTACAGCAGGGGCGCCGCCGAGGCGCTCCACGTCGTCGGATCGAAGGCGGCGACGGTGTCCCCGTTACTCTCCGTCGGGGTGATGTAGTAGAAGCGGATCCCGGCGTCGATCGTGAACTTCCGCGACACGCGCCAGTTGTCCTGGGCGTAGAACTCGGTGTTCATGAACAGGCCGTGTGCCGAGGGATGGCCGTCCGACTCCTGGTACTGCGTCACGGCGCCGAGCAGGCCGTTGGCAAAACCCAGGTTGGTGTTCAGCGGGTTGGAGCCGTCGGTGTTGAAGCTGAGCGAGCCGTTGTAGAACGAGGCGCGCTGCGCCGGGCGGGTGGTGTGCTCGACGAACAACCCGGTCTTCAGGTTGTGCGCGCCCTTGATCTTCGTCATGTTGCCGGAGAAGTTCCACAGCGTGTTGTAGCCAAAGAACGGCCAGCGGTTGTCGGTGTTGAACGACGCGTAGCTCGGGTTGCCTGTGTTCGGAGTTGGCAGTCCACCCAGGAAAGAAGCGTTCGGCACGATACGTTCCGGGTTCGCCTGCGGGAAGAACTGCTGGAAGCCGGGCAGCACCAGGGTGCGGTCGTTGCCGTCCTTGGCCGCCTGGTTCAACGCCTGCGTGTTCTGGTGCGACCAGTTCACGCCCACCGTCAACTCGGAGAAGGTGGTCGAGTTGAAGGTGTGGAGCAGCGTGTTCACGAGACCGGCGCTGCGGATCGAGTACTTGCTCGGCTGCTGCGGCCAGCCGCCGCCCGATCCGAGCAGCGACGTCACGCCGCCGGCATACGCCTCGTAGCCCCACTGCACGCGCGAGTAGAACGTCGTCTTCTCGGCGATGTTCCAGTCCATGCGCAGGACCTGGTCGTTGCGCGGCCGATCCTGCACCGTCTGGAACACGTAGTTGTAGGCCCTGGCGCCGGTCGGGTCGCTGGCGTTCGGCAGCGGGAACAGGTTGAACATCGTCTGCATCACCGGGTCGATGCGGCTCGCCGGAATCACGTTGCCCGGGAAGCAGGCGGGGCCGCCGGCGGTGATGCTGCACGCGCCGGGGAGAAGCGGGTCGCGGATGAAGACCAGGCGATTCTGGCCGTCGAAGGTCTGCGAGAAGTCACCGCGGCGTTCGAGCTCGGTCGGCACCCGGCGCTGATTCAGGCCACCCGGATCGGTCCGCGACAGGATGTCCTGCGAGAAGAAGAAGAACAGCTTGTTGCGCCCCTTGTTGAAATCGGTCCCAGGCACCAGCACCGGGCCGCCAAGGGTCCACGCGGTGTTGTCGAACTGGTAGAGCGGCGGGTCGCACTGGGCCGTGTTCCCGAGGTTGCACTGCTGGCGGCGCGTGAACTCGTTGCCGTTCAGCGAGTCGTCTCGTTTGTAGTAGGCCAGGCTGCCGCGGAAGTCCTTCGAGCCGCTGCGGGTGACGACGGTGATGGTGGCGCCGGAGCTGCGGCCGTACTCGGCCTGGAAGTTCGAGGTCTGGACCCGCACTTCGGCGATGGAGTCGAGCGCCGGAGCGGAGTAGTTGCCGCTGTTCGATCCGGTGTCCTTGCTCGTCACGCCGTCGTACGAGAAGTTGAAGCCGCCGCTGCGGCCGTTGATCGACAGGCCGCCCATGCTGCCCCAGCCCGGCGCCTCGCGGTTGGTCGTGTCGACGACGCCCGGGAGGAGCTTGAGGTATCCGGCGAAGTCACGGCCCTTAAGGGCGATGTCCTCGATCTTTTCGCGGTCGACCAGGCCCGAGCGGGCCGCGTTGGTCGTCTGCACCAGTGAGGCTTCAGCCTGGACGGTGACCTGCTCACTGAGCTGGCCGACGTCGAGCGCGATCGCCCGGAGCGCGAGGCGCTCGGTCGCGCCCAGCTTGAGCCCCTGCTGCTCGTAGGTCTTGAAACCCTCCATGGTGACCTTGATGTCGTAGGTGCCGGCCAGGAGGTCCGGAAACACGAACGCGCCGTCGGGTCCCGTGACGGCGTCGCGCGTCAGGTTGGTCCCCGTGTTCTGTAACGGTCACCGTAGCGCCCGGCATGACGCCGCCGCCGGTATCGGTGACCGTGCCCAAAATCTGACCGGTCAGGCCCTGCGCCTGGACCCGGCTTACGCTGCCGGCAGCTGCCAGCATTAGCAGGCCTGCCACCAGGATCCTGCACAAACGGAGATTCACGTGCTCCTCCTCTCGAGAACGCGGTCGCGGATGAAACGTCGAAAGCGCGCGCGGCTGGCGCCACGAGGCGCACCCAGCGTGCCAGCAGGTTGTAGGCGCTGGCTGAAATCCGGTCAACCGGTTTCAGAACAGCCAGGGGGTTTTGGCGATACGAAACGCTTGTATACAGCCGCGGCGGAGCGGAAACGGAGAAGGTTTCCCGCCGGATTCCGGCTGCTTTTGCTGAGGTCAGCGGTTACCGGGGGCCCGGCGAAGTGATCGGGTCCAGGCGCGCGTTGCGCAGTGTAATCAGCAACCCGGCGGTTACGAAACGCGTTTCAGCCCAATGCCAGCGCCAGGATCGCCGGTTGCGTTACTGACCGCGCGATCGAGAATGCCGGCAATCCGCCCCCCGCGCATGACCGCGATGCGGTCGCTCATCCCGAGAATCTCGGGCATCTCGGATGAAATCATCACGATCGCCATGCCGCGCGCGGCCAGGGTCCCCATCAGCGTGTGGATCTCCGCCTTGGCCCCGACGTCGACGCCCTGCGTCGGCTCGTCGAGGATCAGAACCCGGGGG
This sequence comes from uncultured Acidobacteriota bacterium, assembly GCA_963816725.1. Taxonomy (GTDB): domain Bacteria; phylum Acidobacteriota; class Vicinamibacteria; order Vicinamibacterales; family 2-12-FULL-66-21; genus CAVSUB01. The sequence continues at coordinate 69,244 of CAWFMC010000014.1, forward strand.
TGGGTCTCCAGCCAGCGCGCCAGGGCGACTTTCTGCTGGTTGCCGCCTGACAGCGACCCGACGTCCGCGTCGAGCGATGCGGTCTTGATCCGGAGGTCGTCGACGTAGCCCCGCGCCGCCTCCCGCTCGGCGGCGCGATCGATGAGGCCGCGCCGCGACACGCCGGCGAGATTGGCCAGGCTGGCGTTCGCCGTCACCGACATTTCCAGCACCACGCCGTGCTGCCGGCGATCCTCGGGCACGTAGGCCAGGCCGGCGGCAATCGCGGCCGCCGGAGTGCTCGGCGTCACGACCGCGCCATCCACCAGGATCTGCCCCTCGTCGGCCGGACGCAGCCCGAAGATGATTTCCGCGAGCTCGGTGCGGCCGGAGCCGACCAGGCCGGCCAGGCCGAGGATCTCGCCGTGGCGCACGGTCAGCGACACATTGCGGATCCCCGAGGCGCGATGCGACACTCCGCGCAGCTCCAGGGCCGCGCCGCCGAGTGCGACCTCGCGTTTCGGAAAAACCGTCGAGACCTCGCGCCCGACCATCAGCCGAATGAGGTCGTCACGGGAGACGGCTTTGCCCGGCCGCGTGGCCACCGACTCTCCGTCGCGCAGCACCGTGATGCGATCGGCGATCGCGGCAATCTCCTCGAGCCGGTGCGAGATGTAGATCACGCCGGCGCCGTCGTTGCGCAGACGCTCGATCGCGGCGAAGAGCTGCGCCGCCTCCCGATCGGTGAGCGAGGCGGTCGGCTCGTCCATGATCAGCACGCGCGCGTCGGCACCGAGGGCCTTGGCGATCTCGACCATCTGCTGCTCGGGCATGCTCAACGTGTCGACACGGCGTTCGGTGTCGATCGAGGCCCCTACCCGCGCCAGCAGATCCGCGGCACGCCGGGCGCGACCGGCCCAATCGACCCGCCGCCACGAGCGCCCACCTTCGAGGGCGAGCGCGATGTTCTCGGCCACGGACAGATCGGGGAAGAGCGAGGGCTGCTGGTAGATGGCCGCGATGCCGAGCGCGCGCGCGAGCGCGGGCGTCATCTGGGGCACCCGCCGGCCGTCCACGTCCAGCGTGCCCGCGTCGGGGACGACGGCGCCGGTCACGACCTTGACGAGCGTGCTCTTGCCGGCGCCGTTCTCTCCCACCAGGGCGTGCACTTCGCCTCGACGCAAGTCGAACGACACGCCTTTGAGGGCCCGGGCGCCCTCGTAGGACTTGGCGATCGCGGTCGCCTGAAGCAGGCTCTCGGCCATGGTTCGGCGGATGATACCGTAGGCCGGTGCGTGTTTCCTGCTGCGAAACTGCCCGCTCGACACGCCGAACCGCCGACTGGAATGGCCGGCGGCAGCGCTGCGCAGACCGGCAATACGCCTGTCTTGAATGTGATGCGGCGATATCCAGGCCGACGAGCCAGCCGCTTATGCCGCCTGCAGCACGCCCGTAACAACCGCCTGACGTTGCGCTGTCCGAAACGTTTCAGTCATAATGGAGGCCCGCGTTGAGCGGTCGTTTCCTACCACGCTGAGGTCAGTCATGAGCGGCAAAGAGCAGGGACGCGATCCGTATCTCGTCAAGTCTGTCGTCCACTCGTCACAGTTGCTGTCCGCCTTCCGGTCGACAGGCGAGGCGCTGCCGCTGCGTGAGGTCGCGGCGCGAAGCGGGCTACCCAAGAGCATGGCGTTCCGTCTGCTCTACACCCTCGAACGCTGCGGGATGATCGAGAAGGTCGGCGAGAACCTGTATCGATCGTACGTCCGCCCGCTGCGCCAGCGTCTGCACCGGCTCGGCTACGCGGCCCAAGGGACCGACTACCAGTTCTCCAAGGAAATCTCGACGGGTCTTCAGCGCGCCGCGGCGGCGCAGGGCATCGAGCTCATTTGCGTCGACAACCGCTACAACCCGAAGGTGGCGCAGCGCAACGCCGACATCCTGGTCCGCGAGAAGGTCGACCTCGTGATCGAGTTCCAGACCGACGAGCACGTCGCCCCGATCGTCGCGGCGAAGTATCGCGAGGCGAACATCCCCTTGATCGCCATCGAGGTGCCGCATCCGGGGGCCACCTACTTCGGTGCCAACAACTACGAGGCCGGGCTCATCGGCGGCCGGCACCTCGGACGCTGGGCGAAGCAGCACTGGCACAGCGACATCGACGAGATCGTCCTGCTCGCGCTGGAGCGCGCCGGCAGCCTGCCCAAGATGCGACTTACCGGCATGCTGGTCGGGATGAAGGAAGTGTTCCCGCAGCTCGAAAACTGCCGCGTGACGTATCTCGACGGTGACGGCAAGCTCGGCGAGAGCTTCGAGGCGATGCGGCGCCACCTCCGGGTCACCAAGTCGCGGCGGCTCCTCGTCGGCGCGATCAACGATCCGAGTGCGCTCGGCGCCCTTCGCGCCTTCCAGGAAGCGGGGCGGGCCGAGAGCTGCGCGATCATGGGCCAGAACGCCTCGCCGGAAGGCCGGGACGAGCTACGCCAGCTCGATACCCGGCTGATCGGATCGGTCGCCTACTTCCCCGAAAAGTACGGCCCGGAGATCGTCGCCGTGGCGCTGGATATCCTGCATCGCCGCCCGGTGCCGCCGGCTGTGTTCGTGAAGCACCAGCTCGTGACGCCCGACACCGTGAACCACATCTACCCAAACGACCAGTTGATGCAGATCTCGAATGCGACGATCTGAAGACACCGGGACCGGGGATCGGGGACCAGGGATCAGGGGGTTCAAGGTTCAGGGTTCAGTACGAGTGGACGGCAGAACGCGGTTGCCGCACCAGGCCCCCCGTGCTACGAGTGGTTTTGCCGGGTCCCCGGTCCGTGGTCCCCAGCCCCCACGATAATCACGTCCAACGTCCGCGGTCCATGCACTCCGCGGACGCGGATCATCTCGATGTCCGCGGTCGCGGACGGCCCGGAAATCGTGGTGATGAGCGCCGGGTTCAGCGAGGCGAGCCGGCGGAATGCCTCCGGAACTGTTTCGACGATCTGATCGGCGCGGACGACGCACAGGTGATAGTCGGGAATCAGCGTCACGGCGCGGCGTCCTTCGCCGGCACCGTGGGTGAGCACGATCGTGCCGGTCAGGGCGACGGCCAGCGTTGCCAGTGTCAACACTCCCTCGCGCCGATCGAGATCCTCGTACGATAACCCTGTGTCCGGCACGGCCTCGACGCTGGCTGACAGCAACGCCGCCGGAAAACCGTCCGGGACAACAAGCTGGCGCTTGCCGCGCGCGGCGCACACACCGCCAATCACGCGAGACACGGACGACGAGTCGGCGGAATGCACGGTGACGTTGTAGTGCGTCAACCGATCGGCGAACAGCGCCGTCCGCTGCGCCGCGTCGAGCGACCCGTCCGCGGCGTAGTCGCGCGCAATCCCGGCATAATCGCCCGCTCGGTCGCCGGGCGGGGCGGCAATCGCCCGCCGGACCGCCTTGAGGATGTCGGCGCGGGCGCCGGACGCGATCATCGCGCCTTCCCCGGCGTCCGGCTCGCCCACCATTGCCTGAACGATTGCGCCGGCATCGCCGGCAGATCGCGGGTCTCGGTCCAGCCCGCGCCGGGTCCGGGCAGGGCGGAAATCGAGGGTCCGTCGGCGAATGGGCGTTGCGCGATCCTGCCAAGGCGCTGCGCCAGGCCGAGCCACCCGCCGCTCGAAAACGCCAGACTGGCGGCGCGCATCACCAGCCCTTCGGCGCGGGGCCGATCCTGCTCGACGATGCGCCGGCGCAGATGGATCAGGATCTCCGGGATGTTGATCTTGACCGGGCATACCTCATAGCACGCGCCGCACAACGACGACGCATACGGCAGCGTGGTCGAATGCTCCATGCCCTGCAGCTGCGGGGTCAGGATGGCGCCGATCGGACCGCTGTAGATCGATCCGTAGGCGTGTCCGCCGGTTTGACGATAGACCGGACACGCGTTCAGGCATGCCGCGCAGCGGATGCAGTGCAGCGTCTCGCGCGCTTCGGCGTCCTCGAGCACACGAGTCCGTCCGTTATCGAGCAGGACGACGTGAAACTCCTCGGGTCCGTCTCCGCCTCGCGTACCGGTCCAGATGGAGTTGTACGGGTTCATCCGCTCGCCGGTCGCGGAGCGCGGCAGCAACTGCAGATACACCTCGAGGTCCGCCAGCGACGGGACGACCTTTTCGATCCCGACGAGCGTGATCAGGATCTTCGGCAACGTGATGCACATCCGCCCGTTGCCTTCGGACTCGACGACGCAGACCCCGCCGGTGTCGGCAATCGCGAAGTTGGCGCCGCTGAACCCGACCTTCACGCGCAGGAACTTCTCGCGCAGGAACTGCCGCGCGGCGCCGGCCAGGTCCTCGGGCTCCGGACCGAGCGCCCCCAGCCCCATCGTCTTCTGGAAGAGCGCGCGGATCTCGGCGCGGTTGCGGTGCAGCGCCGGCACGACAATGTGCGACGGCCGATCGCGACCGAGCTGGATGATGAGGTCCGCGAGATCCGTCTCGAACGGGGTGATCCCGGCGGCCTCGAGCGCCTCGTTCAGGCGGGTCTCATCCGAGGTCATGGTCTTGACCTTGATCACCTCGTGCTCGCCATGACCCTGAATCAGCGAGACGATGATCCGGTTGGCCTCGTCGGCGTCGCGGGCCCAGTGCACGTGGCCGCCGGCGCGCGTGCACTGTTCTTCGAATCGGGCGAGGTACTCGTCGAGATGGCGCATGACGTGCGCCTTGATCTGGCGACCCGACTCGCGCAGCGCCTCCCAGTCGCTCGTCTCTCCGACGACCAGGGCGCGCTTGGCGCGGATGACGTCAGTGGCGCGGCGCACGTTGGCGCGCAGCTGCTGGTTGGCGAGCGCCGATTTCGCCGCCTCCGGAAAGTCCGGCGCATCCTCCGCGTGGCCGACGTGGATCATCGGGCGGCCGGCGATTCCGTGGCGGCGAGGATCTCGGCCAGATGGAGGCAGCGCCGGTCCGGCGCGGTCCGCGCCAGCACCCCGTTGATCTGCATCAGGCAGGAATTGTCGGTCGCGGTGCACACCTCAGCGCCCGTGGCGACGACGGCGTGCACCTTGTCCATCGCCATCGCCGTCGACACGTCCGCGTTCTTGACCGCGAACGTGCCGCCAAAGCCGCAGCACTGATCCTGACCCGCCAGCGGCGTCAGCTGGAGCCCGCGTACGGCATTCAGCAGCCGGACCGGGCGATCACCCAGATGCAGGGAGCGCAGCGAATGGCAAGACGTATGGAGCGTCACCCGGTGCGGGTAGCTGGCGCCGACGTCCTCGACACCGAGCTTGTCGATCAGCAGTTCGCTGAACTCGTACACGCGCGGCAGCAGCGACTCGACCGCGGCGATCAACGCCGCGTCACCGGACTCGGCGGCCATCTTCGGATAGTGATCCCGCATCATCGCAACGCAGGACGCCGACGGCACGCAGATGACCGCCGCGTCCGCGAAGGTCTTCACGAAGTGCCGCAGCACCGGCAGCGCTTCCGCGGCGTAGCCGGTGTTGTAGTGCATCTGGCCGCAGCAGGTCTGCGCGGCCCTGAACTCGACCTCGTGCCCGAGCCGCTCGAGCACCGCCACGACCGCCTTCCCCGTGTCGGGGAAGAGCGTGTCGTTATAGCAGCCGATGAAGAGGGAGATGAGCATGTGGCTTCGCGGGAGCGCTTCCAGCGTCCAGCTCCCAGCTTCGTGCCTCAGATTGCAACTTCATCCGAAGCGAACCCGAGCCGGTAGCTGGCAGCTGGAAGCTATCGGAGAAACGCCTCCGGCAACCCGCCGTCGACGGGGATGACGTGGCCGGTGGTCTTGGCGCTCTGGTCGCCGGCCAGGAAGCAGATCGCGTTGGCGTTGTCCTCCGGGAGGATCGGCCGCCGGGTGATCGTGCGCTGGGCATAGAACTCGGCCAGCTTGTGGCGCAGGTCTTCGGTCGACTCCGACTCGTCGAAGGCGATCGAATACTTCTTCAACGACACCATCACGCGGTCGCGCGGGAACATCGACGAGCCGGCTACCACCGTGGCCGGCGCGATCCCGTTCACGCGCACCAGCGGTCCCAGCCCGATCGCCAGCTCTCGCACCAGATGGTTGATCGCCGCCTTGCTGACGTCGTAGGCCTCGCTTCCCGCCTTCGGCACGACGGCATTGGCGGAACTCGTCAGCACGAGGCTTGCCGGGAGACCCTGTTCCTTCAGGATGGCTCCCGCCTCCTGCGCCAGCACGAAGTTCGAGGTCACGTTGATATGGAGGGTCTTCGCCCACACGTCCTCGGCAGGTGTTCCCGGTGCAGGAGTCGGAAAGATCGCCGCAGTGTTGACGACGATGTCGACGCCGCCGAACTGACGGACCGTCTTGCGCAGCGCCTCGGCGATGGTCGGGCGGCTGGTCAGATCCAGCGCCGCCGAGGTGACGGAATCGGCGTTCGAGAGCTTGGCCACGTCGCGCGCCGTCTCTTCCGCTCCCGCCGTGTTGGCGTCGGCGACCACGACATGGCCTCCGCGCTTGGCGATCTGGAGCGCGACCTCGCGGCCGATGCCGCTACCGCCGCCGACGACCACCGCGATCCGGCGGCTCAACTCACGCTCCGGCGGCATCCGCTGCAGCTTGGCCTCTTCGAGCGCCCAGTACTCGATGCGGAAGGCCTCGAGCCGCGGCAGCGCGACGTAGTTGCGGAACGTCTTGAACTGGTCAGCCTGCTCCGGGCGGCGGACTTGCGGCAGCGTCCGACCGGCTGGGGCATCCGCGGTCTCCAGCGCGTTCGCGCCGGCCATCACGTGGATCGCGTTCACGAAGAACTCGGTGGTGATCCGCGCTTCGCGCTTGTCCTTGCCGAACCCGAACAGTCCGAGCCCCGGAATAACGACCACAGACGGATTGCTGTCGCGCAGCTTGGGCGACGCCGGTTCCGCGAATGCCTGGTAATAGGCCTTGTAGTCGTCCCGATACTTGCCGATGCGCTCGCCGATGCGCGTCTTGAGGGTCGCGATATCTTCGGTGCCGGCGTTCCACGGGATGAACATCGGCGAGATCCGCGTACGGAGGAAGTGGTCGGGGCAGCTGGTGCCCATCTGACAGAGGTCCTCGGCCCACGCCGAGTTGGCGAAGGTCAGCGCGTCCTCGCTGCCGTCGAAGTGCCCGATCACACGGCGGTTCGACGAGACCGCGCCGCGGAGCGCCGGGAACAGCTGGATCACCGCCGCCTCACGATCCGCGACCGTGCCCGTCACCTTCACGCCGCCGAACAGCGGAGCCCCGCTTCGTTCGCGATGTTCCTGGACGAACTCGCCCATCTGGTCGATGGTGCGAACGCTATTCAGATAGCACTCCTTCTGCGTCGTCCCCCAGGTGAAGAGGCCGTGCCCGCCGAGGATGAGGCCGTCCGCGCCAGGATTCGTTTCGACCGAGCGCTTGAGCATCAGCGCCAGCTCGAACCCGGGCCGCTGCCACGGGACCCAGATGATCTTGCGGCCGTACTTCTTGTTGAACTCCTCGAGCTTGGCGTGCCCGTTGGCGCTCGCGGCCAGAGCGATCGCCCAGTCGGGATGCAGGTGGTCGACGTGATCGTACGGCAGGAACGCGTGCAGCGGCGTGTCAATGGAGGCCGCGACGCGGTTCTCGCCGAACGCGCACAGCGGGTACATCGCGACCATCTCGTCTTCGAACTCCTCGCCGCGATAGCGCGCGATCAGGCGTTCGAGCTTGTCGAGGTACAGGATCGCGAAGCCCGACGTGCCCATGGAGCGAAGGTCGCCGCCGCTCCCCTTCACGGCCATGACCCGCTGCGGCTCGCCGGTCAGCGGATCGCTGAGATCGAACTTCGAGCTGGTGTTGCCGCCCCCGAAGTTGGTGATCCGCAGGTCCGCGCCGAGCAGGTTCGAACGGTAGCGCAGCAACTCGAGGGGCGAGTTCTTCAGCTTCTCCGCCTCCTGGTCGTCCCACAGGTTCTTCAGAAAGCGTGTTTCGATGGTCGTCGTGTCAGACACAAGTCAACTCCACGTACTCGTGAAAGCGCCGGTAATGAGTGTTCCACCGGTCCGCGTCGGCCGGGGCAAAGTGCTCGACCGGGAACGAGCGATCGATCACCGCCCGCGCCTCGCGCAGGGACGCGACGGCGCCGGTGGCAACCATCTGCATCGCGATGTTGCCGAGCGCCGTGGCTTCGACGGGCCCGGCCACCACCGCACGGCCGGTGGCATTGGCGGTGAATTGATTCAGCAGCCGGTTGCGCGATCCGCCGCCGACGATGCGAATGGTGGCGAAGCGGGTGCCGGTCACTTCTTCGAGCGACTCGAGCACCTGGCGATACTTGAACGCCAGGCTCTCGAGGATCGCGCGCACGTAGCCGCCCGGTCCGGCGGGTTCGGCCTGCCCGGTCTGTCGGCAATACGTCGCGATCGCCTCAACCATGTCGTCCGGATGAAGGAACGCGCGGTGATCGGGATCGAACAACGAGGTGAACCCGGGTCCGTGCTGCCCCGCCGCCGTGAGCAGCTCGTCGTAGTTGTAGGTCTTCCCCTGGCGTGCCCAGGTGCGGCGGCAGGACTGCAGCAGCCACAAGCCGCCGATGTTCTTCAGCAGCCGCGTCGTGCCGTCGACCCCGCCTTCATTCGTGAAGTTCAGCTCGCGGGTGCGGTCGCTCACGATCGGGGCGGGCCGCTCGGTTCCGAGCAGCGACCACGTCCCGGAGCTGAGGAACGCGCTGGTCCCGCCGGCTTCGACGGACGCCACGGCGGAGGCGGTGTCGTGACATGCCGGCACGATGACCGGCGTCCCCTCCCGCGCGGCGCACGCGTTGCCCGTGATCGTCCCGACCACGGAACCCGGCTCGACCAGCGGCTGCAACAGGCGCGTCGGGAGATCGAGTGAGTCGAGCAGGCCGGTCGCCCAGCTGCGGCTGCGCGCGTCGACCATCGCGGTCGTGGTCGCGTTCGTGTACTCGCAGCGAAGCTCGCCCGACAGCCAGAAGTTCAGCAGGTCCGGAATCGTCACGAGCGCGTCGGCGGCGGCAATCAGTCGCGGGGTCGCGCGACACGCAGCGTAGAGCTGATAAATGGTGTTGAAGGGCAGGAACTGGATGCCCGTCGCCTCGTAGACGGTGCGCGCGCCGAGGCGATCGTTGATCGCCTGCATCACCCCGTCGGTTCGCGCGTCACGATAGCTGAAGGGGTTTTCGAGCAGGGTGCCGCGCTCGCCGAGCAGGGCGTAGTCGCAGCCCCACGTGTCGACGGCGACGCTGTCGAGCGACGGCCCGGACACCCGGTCGAGGCCGCGCTGCATCTCGAGCCACAGCCGGGACACATCCCAATGCAGCTGACCGGCGTAACGCACCGGTTCGTTGGGGAAGCGACAGAGCTCGGTGAGATCCAGGACGCCGCCGGTGAGCTGCCCGAGGATGGCGCGTCCGCTCTCCGCCCCTAAGTCAAACGCGAGGAAACGATTCGTCACGCGCCCATGCCCTCTCAACGCCTGAACTGCCGGCTGGTGACGAAACGAGCCCTGGGCGTCACGATGGCGGCGCGAACAGCATACGCTCCGCGCCGGGCAAAACAGGAAAGAGTTTGCGGCCCTCCCCTTGTTTGATTGTGCAAAACGGCGGCATCCACGCTGACCGGGGGCCGGGCACGCTGAGGCGGGCGCGGGCATGACTGGCGTTTGTCACAACGAAAAACCCAGCGTTGGCCGAAACCGCTTTGACAGGGCTCCCGAGCGGGCATAGGCTCCCCTGCGAACGGATGCCGCCAGGGAGATCACGCATGACTCTGCGCCCATGGGCGTGGCGGTTGACCGCCACGGCCGCGATGGTTCTTTCCCTCTCCGCGACCCGCTCGCCGGAGATTCCTTATCGCATCCGCATGATCGACGGCGGGGCCAGCGAGACCGTCGCGATCGCCGACGTCAACCGCGACGGCCGTGCGGACATCGTGTCGGGCGAGTTCTGGTACGAGGCGCCGGCGTGGACGCCGCACCGCTTCCGCGAGCTCAATTTCACGAGCAACTATCTCGACGGCTTCAGCGACCTCGCGATCGACGTCGATGCCGACGGCTATCCCGACCTGGTCTCGGTCACCTGGTTCGCCAAGAAGATCTCCTGGTTCAGAAACCCGGGTAAAGCCGGCGGAACCTGGGCCGAAGCGCCTATAGACACCGGGTTTCCGGTGGAGTTCGCGCTGCTGGTCGATCTCGACAATGACGGCAAGGCGCAGGAGCTGCTGCCGCAACCCGGCGCGACCAGCGCGCCGCTGGCGTGGTATGAGGTCAAGGCCGGCGCGTGGGTCAAGCATGTCGTCAGCCCGCAAAGCTACGGTCACGGCATCGGCGCCGGAGACGTCAACAAGGACGGCCGCACCGACATCCTCACGCCCCGCGGTTGGCTCGAAGCGCCGGCGGATCCGCGCGGCAGCGGATGGACGTTCCACCCCGATTGGGAGAGCGTCAACGTCACGCCGCCGCCCGCGGGAGCGGCCGCGACTCCGACCGCGGGCCCGAAAATCACCGATCTCGGCTTCATGCACGTCACCGATGTCAACGGCGACGGCCGCAACGATATCGTCGCCGGCGCGGCGCACGACTACGGCGTGTTCTGGTTCGAGCAGGGTGAAGGGGGCAAGTGGACGCGGCGCACGATCGACAGCGCGTGGTCGCAGGCGCATGCGTCGACGCTCGTCGATCTCAACGGCGACGGCCAGCCGGAGCTGGTAACCGGTAAGCGCTTCATGGCCCACAACGGCAGCGACCCCGGGGAACGCGAACCGCTCGGCGTCTACTGGTTCGAGGCCCGCAAGGCGAGCGGCGCGCCCGGCGGCGTCGAGTGGGCTCGGCACATCATCGACTTCGGCGGTCGAATGGGCGGCGGCATGCAGATCCCGGTGGTCGACATCGACGGCGACGGCGACCTCGACGTGATCTGCGCCGGCAAGAGCGGGCTGTTCATCGCCGAGAACCTCTCTAAGAGCGCTCCGCGCAAGTAGCGGTTTTCAGAACGGGACCGGGGACCAGGGACCGGGGACCCGGCGTTCAGGCCGGGAGATCCGGTTCCATATTGGTGCAACTAGCCTCCCAGCCTCGAACCTTGAACCGAACCCTGGAACGCTGAACCCAACCTTGAACCCTGAACCAATGAACCCTGAACGGATTTAGTTCTTTGTCACCGTTTCCCAACTCCCCTTCCTCGCCGACGCGAGGATCGCATCCGTGACGTAGTCCGTCTGGAGTGCGTCGCGGAAGGTCGGCGCGAGCGGCTTGCCTTCCGCCGCGGCGGTGACGAAGTCGGCGAACTGGTGGATGAAGGTGTGCTCGTAGCCGATCTGCAGCCCGGGGACCCACCACCGTTTCATGTAGGGCTGATCGCTGTCGGTGACGTGGATGCTGCGCCAGCCGCGCAGCCGGCCCTCGTCGCGATGATCGAACCATTGCAGACGATGCAGATCGTGAAGGTCCCAGATGGCCGAGGCGTGCTCGCCGTTGATCTCAAGGGTGTAGAGCGCCTTGTGGCCGCGCGCGTAGCGGGTCGACTCGAACGTCCCGAGTGAGGCGTTGGCGAAGCGGCTCAACACGGCGCTTGCATCGTCGATCCCGACGGGCTCGACCTTGCCGGTCAGGTTGTGCTTGCGTTCCTTGATGAAGGTCTCGGTCATCGCCGTGACCTCGGTGATCGGCCCGTTCAACCAGAGCGCCGTGTCGAGACAGTGCGCGAGGAGATCGCCGGTGACGCCGCTCCCGGCCACCTTGACGTCGAGCCGCCACAACCCCTCGCCGCCCTGCGGCAGGTCCTGCGAGATCGTCCAGTCCTGGAGGAACTTCGCGCGATAGTGGAAGATGCGACCGAGCGTTCCCTCCTCGATCAACTGCTTCAGCATCGTCACCGCGGGCACGCGGCGGTAGTTGTACCAGACCGTGTTGGCGACCCCGGCGGATTCGACTGCCGCGACCATCGCCTCGCCCTCGGCCGCGTTCCGTCCGAGCGGCTTCTCGCACATCACCATCTTGCCGGCCTGCGCCGCGGCAATCGCGATCTCGTGATGCGTGTCGTTGGTGCTGGCGATGTCGACGATGTCGATGTCCTTGCGCTCGACCAGCTTCCGCCAGTCGGTCTCGACCGACTCGTAGCCCCAGTTATCGGCAAAGGCCTGCGCCCGTTCGGCGTTGCGCGCGCAGATCGCCTTGAGCACCGGCCTGGCCGGCAGCGGAAAGAAATGCGGCGCCTGATGGAACGCGTTCGAGTGCGTGCGTCCCATGAATCCATAGCCGACGAGGCCGATGTTCAGATTTTTCATAGTCGTCGCAACCAAGCTGTCAGCTCTCTGCTCTCGCCTGTCAGGTTCCGCTTCCCGCTTCGCTATTCGAACCCGGAAGTGCCGAGCGCCGACCGCCGGATCCCAGATCCCCGGTCCCGGATCCCGTCATCGTCAGCGCCTAATCCCAACCATGCGCGTTGCGCACGGCGAGCATCACGCGCAGCACGTCCTGCCAGGTCTGGGCCTGGGTCATGACCGCGTTCGGAAACATGCACCCGTCCCAGCAGATGTGTTCGACTGCGCGCGTCACCTTGCCCTCATCGTCGCGCAGCCAGAAGCCGGCGTGCTTGACGATGTCGAGCTTGCCGTTCGGATCGAGCGGCAGACAGTGGCGGCCGGTCTTGTCGTGCGAGCCGGATCCCTTCACCGTGGCATCGTTCTGCGCCACGTGGAAGTCGATCGTCCACGGCCGCAACGCGTGCGTCATGGTCTTGAGCGCGGCGTCGAGCACCGCCGGGTCGGACCAGTCGTAGTCGGCAGGCAGGAGCCGATCCTCGGGTGCGTTCGCGCCGAGCAGGAACAGCAGCGTATGCGCCATGTCGGTTTGCATCCCGACGGTCTTCGGCCGCCCCACGGCCTCCAGGAGCTCGACGATGTGCCGCCAGCTGTGCATGCCGCCCCAGCAGATCTCCCCCTCCGCGGCGAGCCGCTCGCCGTAGGTCTCCGCAATGTCGGCGGCCTGGCGGAAGGTTGCGGCGATCTTCTTGGTGTTCTCCGCCGGGTTCGCGGCCCAGTCACCCGGGCTGGCCGAGGAGTCGATGCGGATGACGCCGTACTTGCGGATGCCCAGCTGGCGCAGCGTGCGGCCGATCTGGCAGGCCCTCTCGACCTGCGTCAGGAACTTCTTCCGTTCCTGCTCGTCGCCCATCGCGGATCCGCCGCCGGTTGGCGGCCAGACCGGCGCGACGAGCGAGCCGACCACCAGCCCACGCCGGCCGATGCCGTCCGCGAGCCGCTTGAGATCGTCCTGGCTCGCATCGATCGGCGTGTGCGGATCGGAGAGGAACAGATCCACGCCGTCGAAGCGCACGCCATCGACCTCGGTCGCGGCAGTCATGTCGAGCATCGTCTCGAGCTCGATCGGCGGCTCGCTGTCCGGCCCCTTGCCGACCAATCCGGGCCACATGGCGTTATGAAGAGCGGGATATTTGTGGGTCATGATCTCAATCGCTTCCAGCTTCCGCTGCCAGCTTCCCGTCTGCGACTCTCGCCGGAACAGGCCACTGCGAGGTGAGCCGGCGTCTCGCCTCGAGTTCGCGGTCTGCCAAAGCGGGAAGCGGGTCTGAGCTACGCCGCCGCTTCAGCCTCTGCGGCCGGCTTGCCTGACTCGTGTGCCGCTACAGCACCGTCCCGTGTCGCGTCCCTCGCCCATGGCCAGCGGCCGATCGCTCGGACAGCGTCCCTGCGGCTGACGTGACCCGGCACGATACAACCTGCACGAGGAGGAGGCAAGCGCTGGCGGGCTGGTTGTGCGCGTTTCGCGCAGACAAACAGCAGCAGGCCGGTATCGGCGACGAAAGCCGCACGCTCCGCACGATGCTGCATCGTCGCGGACACGTCGAGATGCTGACGGCTGCGGTCCGGCCGGCGCGGCGAATTCGTGGTGCGAAACAGCTGCCCGAGGGCGCGCAACGGCCGTGGATAATACCGGACATGCTGCAACGCACGACATTCCGTGGCAGACGAGCCGCCTCGCTTGAGAACGCCGCCATGCATGTGACCGTGCTCGAAGGCGGCGGTCACATCGCCGCGGTCACCGACAAGGCCTCGAACGTCAGCCCGTTGTGGGTTCCGCCCTGGCCGTCGATCGAGCCGGACGCATTCGGGCCCGAGCATCATGACCGTTATGGGGCCGGCGCCGACGGTCGGCTGCTCGCCGGCATCATGGGACATAACCTCTGCCTCGACATCTTCGGCGGGCCCTCAGCCGACGAGGAAGCTGCGGGCTTGACGGCCCATGGGGAAGGCTCGGTCGCGGCCTACGTCATCGACGAGTGCGACGGCGGGCTGATGATGCGGGCTGATCTGCCGCTCGCGCGAATGCGGATGGAACGGCGGATCACGCTGGCGGATGACGTCGTGCACGTGCGCGAGGTAGCCGAGAACCTCGCCGGCACAGACCGTCCGATCGGCTGGACTCAGCACGTGACGCTCGGACCGCCATTCCTCGAGCGCGGCATCACGGAGTTCCGCGCCTCGGCCACCCGATCGCAGGTGTTCGACGGGACGTTCGGCGCCGACGACTATCTCGCCTCCGGCGCCACGTTCGATTGGCCCGACGCCCCGCTCGCGGCGGGCGGCCACACGTCGCTCGCGCGACTGACGGCTGCCGGCTCCTCCAGCGCCTACACCGCACATCTGATGGATCCGACCCGGCCGGACGCCTACTTCGTCGCGTACTCACCGCGGCATCGGCTGGCCTTCGGCTACGCATGGCGAACGAGCGATTTTCCGTGGATGGGGATCTGGGAAGAGAACCGGAGCCGAACGCAGTCGCCGTGGAATGGCGAAACCCTGACACGTGGGATGGAGTTCGGAGTGTCGCCGTTTCCGGAGTCGCGGCGCGAGATGGTCGAGCGTCGGCAGATGTTCGGGGTGCCCACGTACCGCTGGCTGCCGGCCCGGGGCCGGGTCACCGTCGAGTATGCGATCGTGTGCCGCCGGAGCGATGCCATCCCGGAGGACCTCGCGCCGCCAGCTTGACCGTTCGAACGATACAGAATTGCTACAATGACGTTCTGAGGACTGCCACTTCCGTGCGCCTGCGGGCAGAAGCCCCGCGGCGCCGTCATCACACGAGGATTAGCGACATGAAACGATTCCGTCTGGTTGCCCTGCTCGCCTTGAGCCTGCCCGTCGCGATGACCGCGCTTGCGGCCCAGGCGCCCACCCCGAAGCAGCCGGCCCCGCCGAAGCCTGTCACCAAGGCCGGTGGCGCCGCCCGCACGATCGAGATGACCGGCGGCGACGACATGAAGTACAACGTCACCGAGATCAAGGCGAAGCCGGGTGAGACGATCAAGATCCAGCTCAAGAACGTCGGCACGCTGCCGAAGATGGCGATGGCCCACAACGTCGTGGTCGTGAAGCCGACGACGAAGCTGGCGGAGTTCAACTCCGCAGGCGCTGCGGCCCGCGAGACCAACTTCATCGCGCCGGCGATGAAGGGTGAAGTGGTCGCCGCGACCGAGCTTGCCGGTCCAGGGGAAACCGTCGAAACCACCTTCAAGGTGCCGGCGGCCGCGGGCAGCTACCCGTTCATGTGCACCTTCCCCGGCCACTTCACGGCTGGCATGAAGGGCACTCTCGTCGTTCAGTAAGCGCTCGAACGCCGGGCACCGGTCCTTCGGGATCGGCGCCCGGCCATATCGCGACAAAGAACGCGTTCTCAACACTGCCGCCACTTCGGCTGCGATGCCGTTCCTCTCTCGGCTATCCAAGTCCTGCAGTCAATGGACTTAGCAGGCCCCGTCCAAAAATCCTAAATTTCGCAGTACGCGACGCGCGGCCTAAATTGGATTTGGCTTGTCGCGCCGCGCACTGATTACGACACTTGCCCCGGATGAGTGCGTCTGGCCCCCGCCAGCCCGGCTGGACCGACCCCCGCGAGCGGCATGCCGCCCGTCAACCCTTCACATTCAGGCTCTCAGCGTCGTCACGGTCCGGACGCTGACAGGGACACGAGTCAATTCATGAGCACCAGCGTCGCCAGAACGGCTTCCGCGAGCACCGCCTACCACCCGGGCCGGCTGCTCTTCGTGAGCAGCCTCGCGTTGACCATGGTCGGCATCGGCGCGGCCTTCCGGGCCAATATCGCCACCGACCTGCAGACCAGTTTCCTGAATCCCATCGACCCCGCGCACTC
The DNA here is from genome assembly GCA_963816725.1 of uncultured Acidobacteriota bacterium. GTDB lineage: Bacteria > Acidobacteriota > Vicinamibacteria > Vicinamibacterales > 2-12-FULL-66-21 > CAVSUB01. The sequence continues at coordinate 85,369 of CAWFMC010000014.1, forward strand.
GGGCGAGATGCTCGCGCAGATCCTCGGCGTGCCGTTCCTCGGATTCGCGTTCACCATCGCCATCGGCAGCCCGATGCTCGACTACATCGGGATGCGGCTCCTGTTGCCGCTCTCGGCGTTCTCGTTCATCAGTGGTTTGCTGCTGATGCTCTTCGCGCCGTCCATCTCCACCGGCAGCGGCATCTACACGACGCTGTGGGCCGGGGCGCTCCTCCAGGGCATCGGCTGGGGTATGGTCGAGACAGTCATCAATCCACTCATCGCGGCCCTCTATCCCACCGACAAGACGACCAAGCTCAATCTCCTCCATGCCTGGTGGCCGGGCGGTCTGGTGATCGGCGGCCTGCTGGGCGTCGCGATGACAGCGGCTGGTCTCAGCTGGAAGTACAAACTCGCGCTCGCGATGGTTCCGGCCATTGCCGTCATCGTCCTCAGCCTGCGGGAGCCGTATCCACCCACCGAGCGCGCCGCCGCCGGCGTCAGCACGGGGGAGATGTTCCGCGAGCTCCTCAAGCCGCTCTTCATCGTGCTGTTCCTGTCGATGTTCCTGACGGCGGCATCGGAGCTGGCGCCGGGCCAGTGGGTCGACTTCGCGCTCAGCCGGACGGTGCACATGCCAGGCATCCTGCTGCTGGTGTACGTGTCGGGCCTGATGTTCGTGATGCGGCACTTCGCCGGCCCGCTCGTGCACGCCCTGCAGCCGATCGGTCTGCTGTGGCTCTCGTGCCTGCTCGCAGCGCTCGGCCTGGTGGCGCTCAGCTATGCCAACTCGCCGGTCATGGGCATGCTGGCCGCGACTCTCTGGGGCACCGGCGTCTGCTACATGTGGCCGACGATGCTGGCGACGGCGTCGGAACGGTTTCCCCGCGGCGGCGCGCTGCTGATGGGGCTGATGGGAACGGCCGGCACGCTCTCGACGCAGTTCATGCTGCCGATCATGGGGTCGATCTACGACACGACCAAGGTGTCCGCGGCGGGTGGGCCGGCCGCGTTCGCAGCCTTGCAGCCCGGGAGCGAGGAGCTCAATCGGGTCCTCGGGATCGCCGCGCAGACCTCGTTCCGTTACGTCGCCATCCTGCCGGCGATCCTGCTGATCGTGTTCGGGGCGATCTGGCTCTACGACCGGTCGCGCGGCGGCTTCAAGCCGACCAGGATCTGACGCCCACGCGCGTCTCGATCGATCCGGCCGGGCCCATTGCCGATGGGCCCGGCGGTCGGCCCTACGAATCGGTAAGGTCACAGCCGCTCGCGACATGTTTGTCAGATGCGGCTCCGGATCCGCGCCCACCGGGCGTCGGGGTTCGCCGGTCAGCCGCACCACCAGACTTTTTTGTCGAAACAGCGGCGGCGACTCCACACATTTGTGCCTCGCGAACTCCGACCGGTGGTGATTCGGCGCGGAAATCTCGGGCGCCGGAGGCAGCAATCTTGCTGAGCAGTTCGGTTCGGACCGTCAACGCGATCGGAGGCAGTCGTGAGCACCCGCGATCACTCGGCAACGGCAACGGCAGCAGCGGATCACGGTTCAGTGCTCTGGACGTTTGAGGAGATCGGCCGGCTCGTCTCGCAGAACGGGAATCCCGCCGAGACGCTGAATAATCTCGTGCACCTGATCAAGCATCGGTTCGACACCGATGTGTGCTCGGTGTACCTGCTCGAGGCCGATCGTTCCAGCCTGGTCCTGGCGGCCACGATCGGGTTGCGGCCGGAAGGCGTCGGCCGGATCCGGATGCGATTGACCGAGGGGCTGGCCGGACTGGTGGCCGAGCAGCTGCGGCCACAGGTGCTCGCCGACGCGACCGCGCATCCGCGCTTCAAGTACTTCCGCGAAGCCGGCGAGGACGCCTATAAATCGTTTCTCGGCGTCCCGATTCTCGATCGCGGGCTGCTGCTCGGCGTGCTCGTCGTGCAGACCATCGCCGCCCGGACCTTCAGTCAGGACGACGTCCGGCTGCTGGGCATGGCCGGGGCCCAGCTGGCTCCGATCGTCAACGAAGCGCGCGCGTTGGGCCAGTCCGTCGCGCCGGCCCATGAGCGGCTTTACGCGCTCGCCCACAACCTGTGGTGGAGCTGGGACAACGACACGACCACGCTCTTCCGCGAGCTCGACCCGGTGCGGTGGCGCGAGTTCGATCACAACCCGATCGCGCTGCTGCAGCAGATCCCGATCGAGGCGCTCGAGGAACGGGCGCAGCAGCTGCAGCTCCACAGCCGCATCAACTACGCCTATCGGCGGATGCAGGAATACCTGAAGTCGGACCGCACCTGGGGCGCGCGGCACGCCGGCGTGCTGTGGGCCCGGCCGGTGGCCTACTTCTCCGCCGAGTTCGGACTCCACGAGTCGCTGCCGATCTACTCGGGCGGGCTCGGGATCCTCGCCGGCGACCACGTCAAGAGCGCGTCAGACCTCGGCATTCCGCTGGTCGCCGTCGGCCTTTATTACGACCAGGGCTACTTCAAGCAGCGGCTCGATCTCGACGGACGGCAGCACGAGGACTATCTCGATGTCGACAGCGCGCTCCTGCCGATCCGGCCGGCGATGCGCGACGGCATCCCGGTGACCATCTCGATCGAGACCCGCACCGGGACGATCTCGGCCCGGGTCTGGTCGCTGGCGGTCGGCCGCAACACCCTGCTGCTCCTGGATTCGAACGTCGAGGGCAACCAGCCCGAGGACCGCGAGCTGACCGCGCGGCTGTACGGCGGCGACGACCGCGTCCGCATCCGCCAGGAGCTGCTGCTCGGCGTCGGCGGCGTCCGCGCGCTGATCGCGATGGGCATCTCGCCGGGCGTCGCGCATCTCAACGAAGGGCACAGCGCGTTCGCCCCCCTCGAGCTGATGCGCCATCGCATGGAGAGCGAAGGCATCGACGCCTGGGAGGCGCTGCGGCGGGTCGCCGCGCAAGTCGTCTTCACCACCCACACGCCGGTGCCCGCCGGTCACGATCGGTTTCATCCGGATCTCATCGAAGAGCATCTGGGACCGCTCCGCGAATCCCTGCGCATCGAGTACAACGACCTGATGGCGCTGGGCCGGGTCAACACCGCGGATCATGGCGAGACGTTCTGCATGACGGTGCTGGCGCTGAAGACAAGCCGGCGCGCCAATGCCGTGTCGTCGGTGCACGGGCAGGTCTCGCGCGGCATGTGGGCGTCGCTCTATCCGGCGGGGACGGAACACCAGGTGCCGATCGGGCACATCACCAACGGCGTCCATGTCCCGAGCTGGCTGGCCGAGCAGATGCGCCAGGTGTTCAACCGCCACTTCGGCCCCGACTGGCCGATGCGCTGCGGCCAGCCCGGCTTCTGGGAAGCAATCGACGCGGTCGACGATGGCGAGCTGTGGGAGACGCACCAGACGCTCAAGAGCCAGTTGATCGACACGGCGCGGCGCCGCGCCGTCCAGTACGCCACCGCCCGCGGCGAGTCGCCGGCGTTCATCACGCTGCTCCGCCGCGCCCTCAGCCCCGACGCGCTGACGATCGGGTTCGCGCGCCGCTTCGCCACCTACAAGCGCGCCAACCTGCTGCTCCAGGATCTCGAATCGCTGATCGCGATGGTCAATCATCCGCAGCGGCCCGTGCAGTTCATCTTCGCCGGCAAGGCCCACCCGCACGACAACGCCGGCAAGGACCTGCTCCAGCAGGTCGCCCGGCTGATGCAGGACCCGCAGTTCGCCGGCAAGCTGCTGTTTCTCGAAGACTACGACATCAACGTTGGCCGCCATCTCGTGCAGGGCGTCGACCTCTGGGTCAACAACCCCCGTCGCCCGTTGGAGGCGTGCGGCACGAGCGGCCAGAAGGTGGTCCTCAACGGCGGCTTGAACATGTCGATCCTTGATGGCTGGTGGGCCGAGGCCTACGACGGCTTGAACGGGTTCGCGATCGGCAGCGGCGAAACGCACACGTCCCTCGAGGTCCACGATCAACGGGACGCCGCAGCCTTGTGGCGGACGCTGCGCGAGGAAGTGATCCCGCTCTACTACGAGCGCGATCGCGACGGCCTGCCCCGCCGCTGGATCGCCCGCGTCAAGCGGGCCATTCGCACGCTCGGCTGGCGCTTCAGCGCCGACCGGATGGTCATGGACTATGTCGAGAAGGCCTACATCCCCGCGGCTGGGGGGACGAGCAGCGATCGATAGCTGACTCGCCACGTCCCGCTCCCAAGCTGCAGCGGCTCGCTCACAACGGTGCAGGTCGGTTGACGGGGACGTGGGCGTGAGGACGCGCCGGTGGACGGCCGGTCCAGGGAGTAGGGTCCGGAAACCGCTCCGCAGGCCGGAAAAACGCGGCTACGGCTCACCGTCCGCAAACGCGCCGTGGGGCCCCCATCCCCACGGCCTGTCGTTGGCCTGCACCGCGTTTTTTTGCCGGTGTCGGCCAGCTCCGCATCGTTTCCGAACCCCACTCCCCGCACCGCCATGGAGAGCGCTTCGCGCGCAGCTGGCAGCTGGAAGCTGGCTAGAACACCGGAATAGCGATCTTCTCCCCGTCCTTGAGCGCCGACTGGTGGGCGCAGATCCCGACCATCGTCCAGTTGACCGACGTGGCGGCATCCGGCATGGCGGGCTTTTCGCCGAGGCAGGCGAGCAGGAAGTTGTGCACCAAGTGTGGGTGCGAGCCGCCGTGACCGCCGCCTTGCAGGAAGGACAGGTGGTCGGCGTCCTGGATCGCCGCGGGTTGCGTGAAGCGGCGGATCGGCTCGGGCAGCAGGTGCGCGTAATCCGGCACCGCGACCCGCTTCGGGATGTCGGCCTCGGAGAGCGGCGCGGCGGCAGTGCTCTTGGTGTGGATCACCGGCTGCTCGTTCTCGACCTGTTGCCATTCGAACGACTGCTTCGAGCCATAGGCGTCGAAGCTTTCGCGGTATTGGCGCGCGGTGTCGAACAGGCTTCGGGTCACCTCGGCGCAGACGTCCGAGTCCTTCAGCTTGAAGGTCGCGGTCTCGATCGCGAACGGGCTGCCGTACTTCGGAATGAGCGCCTCGTTGATCCGCCCTGACCCGTGGCAGACCACATGCTCGGCGTGCTTGCCGAGCAGCGCCAGGCACGGGCTGACGCAGTGCGTCGCGTAGTGCATCGGCGGGAACCCTTCCCAGTAGCCCGGCCAGCCGTCCATGTCCTGCTGATGGCTGCCGCGCAGGAACTGAATCCGCCCCAGCTTGCCCTGATCGTAGAGCTCCTTCACGAAGAGGTACTCGCGGCTGTAGACGACCGTCTCCATCATCATGTAGACGGTGCCGCTGGCGCGCTGGGCCTCGACAATCTGCCGGCACTCGTCGATGGTGGTCGCGGCGGGCACGGTGCTCGCGACGTGCTTGCCGGCTTTCAGCGCGGCGATCGACTGCGGCGCGTGGTCCGCGATCGGCGAGTTGATATGCACCGCATCCAGATCTGGATCGCGGAGCATCTCCTCGTAGCTGGTATAGCGCTTTGCAATCCCGAATCGATCACCGCACGCGTCCAGCTCGCCGCGATTACGGCGGCAGATCGCATACATCTCCGCCTGCGGATGCCGCTGGTAGATCGGGATGAACTCGGCGCCGAACCCGAGGCCGACGATGCCGACGCGGATCTTCTTGTCTGATGGTCATGCGACTCGGATTCCTGTTCGAACGGAGGTGACGATCAGCGCGCGCTGCCGGCCGGCGGCACCGCCCAGCGGATCGCGTTCAGGATCAACTTGTGGAACATCGGGTGGCCCCAGACCCGCTCGTCGTGGCCGTACGCGGTGTAGAAAACGCGGCCCTTGCCCTGGGTGCGCACCCAGGTCCAGGGCTCGCGCCCGGCGGCGTCGACCCGCTCCATCAGGACCGTGCGGTCCTGATTGTGCTTGGTGTGGACGTAGGTCTCGTCCCACACCTGGAACGGCTGCAGCCCCTTCATCACCGGGTGATCGGGCTTGACGATCTCCGCCGTGAACTCGCCGGTGCCGTGCTTCTGGAACTGGGCGCCGACCAGCGCAATGTAGGCCGGCGAGTTCTGAAAGCAGAACGACGCGGCGTGGATCGGGAGGAACGCCTTGCCGCCCTCGACGAAGTCGAGCAGCGACTTCTCCTGATCCGGCGTGATGGTGGTGTGATTGGCGTAGATCATCAGGGCGTCGTACTGCGCCAGCTTCGCCGCGTTCAGGTCGGCAGGATCCTCGGAGTAGTCGAAGGAGATCTTCTCGGCGGCCAGCGCCGTCGCCAGCATCGGCTCGAACTTGGCCGAATTGTGGTGCTCGCTGTGGTGGCCGAGGAACAGCACCTTCACCGGCGCCGCAGCCCCCGCCTGGGCGCGCGGAAAAGCGGCCGCGAGAACCAGCGCCAGCGCCACGACGGGCGCGAGACGTTTCAAAGACATGTCTGATCTCCCCCTACTGCCCGCCCCGGCCGCGGCCCGCGGGCGCGACGACGTTCAGGGTGCCGTTCATCGTTTTCCAATGCGCCGGGAAGGTGCAGACGTAGGGATACTTCCCGACTTCCGCCGGGGCCTTGAACTGGAACGACACCGTCTGCCCCGGCTCGAGCAGCTTCGTCGAGAACAGCACCGCGGGTGAATCGGGCACGTACTGCTGCGCCAGGCCAGTGGGCGAGCGGGCCACGACATCGGCCGCGGCGCCCAGCGTGTCGAGCGAGCCCTGCGCGCCGAGCACGAAGTTGTGCTGCATGCCGTCAGGATTGACGAACACGATCTCGACGGTCTGATTCGGCGCGACGGTCAGCTCGCTGGTGTCGAACTTCATCTGGCCGGGCACCACGGCCAGGCGCAGCACGACGTCCGGCGCCTGTGGCGCGACCTTCGGCAAGCCCGCTCCGGCCGCACCGGCAAGGCCACCGCCGGCGGTGAAGGCGACGTGCGCCGCGAGCTCGCCCGGCTTGGCGTAAAGCGTCCCCGCGTTCGTCTGACGCTCCACCCGGTAGCGCCAGGTGCCGGCGAGCGGTAAGCGCGCCGCGCCCGTGTCGAGGAACATGCTCTCCGGCATGCCGAGGAAGCCGCCGTCGTTGCGGTTGTTCTGGATCCGCACCGTGATGGTGTTGACGCCCGGGTGCATCGCTCCGGCTGGCAACTGATAGACCGGCGGTCCGCCGCCGCGTCCGCCGGCGGGCGGCGCCGCACCGCGGCCGGCGCCAGGCCCGAGCGTGACCGACAGGCCGTTGACCCAGACTTCCGCGATGTTGCTGACACGACCGAGCGACAGCGCGGTCGGCGCCGCTCCCTCCGGAACGTCGACGGAGCGCGAGAACCACACCACGCCGTCGAAGTCCGGCAGCCCCTTGGTTTCCCATGCGCCGGGGACCTGCATGTCCTTCCAGTCCGACTTCAGGTCGCTCTCGGCGGGCGTGCGCCAGTCAGGCTTGGTGTCGCCGAGCCGCAGCGCGACCGGCAACGCGGTGAACGGAACGGCGTTCGGGTCGCCCTGGTACTGCGTCAGGAACGTCTCGCGATGCCGCGTCGCGGCAATGTAGAACGCGCGGCTCAGCCAACGATCGTTGAAGTTCTCCGGCTTCTTCGATTCGGCATAGAGCGCGCGACCGACGTCCGCCGCGGTCGGCATCTCGGCGACGGTCAGCACCGCGGCGAGGCGGGTGTGGAGGTCCGGGTCCGCGAGCAGGCCGGCGCTGATGATCGCGGTGGCCGCGTCCGGCGTTTTCGGCAGCACCATCGCCGCGGCCTTGCGCACGCCGGCGGCCGGATGCTTCAGCGCCTCGACCGCCGCCTTGTAGCCGTCACTCGCCGGGGTGGCGGTCTCTCCCAGCCCCTGCAGCGTCCACAACGCGTGCAGCGCGCCGCCGTTGGTGCCGACCTCGTCGACGGCGCGGTTGCGGACCATCGCCACCAGCTGCGGCACGACGTCCTTCTGACCGCGCTCGACGAGCAGGCGCTGCGCGTGCAGGCGCCAGAACATGTTGTTCGCGCCGAGCGCGTCGAGCAGACCAGCGCGATCGCTGACGCTCAGGGCACGCGGCTTCTCCGGCGTCGCATGCTTGTAGACCACGCGATAGATGCGGCCGCGCGAATGGTCGCGCAGTGGCTGCTCGTAGGCGTTGCCCTTGCCGTTCTGATAGCCGGGAGGCGTCGGGTTGTGCTGGGCGATGAAGTTGTACCAGTCGGAGACCCACACCGCACCGTCGGGTCCGGCCTGCGCGTGCACCGGCGCCACCCACTCTTCGGACCCCGCCAGCAGGTTCCAGCCGTCGCGGGTCACGAAGCCGGCGCCCTGCGACTCGATGATCCCCTGGCCGACGATGTGCGCGGTCGGTTCGCTGATGAAGGCGATGCGGTTCCAGTACTCCTTGGGGAAGGACCGCGCGGTGTAGAGATAGTGCCCCGCGCCGGCGGTGTAGCCGCCGAACACGTCCACCTGGCGGATGTACGGCGTGGTGTAGTGTGCCGAGTAGAACTGCGCCGCACTCTGATAGCCGGGGCCGCTGCCGCGCCCCGCCGGCAGTCCCTGCACGCCTTCGAAGAAGCGGTTGGGAATCGCCACGAAGAAGCTGGGATCGTTGTTGGCGGTTGAACCGAACACGTCGAAGTTCTCGGAGAACCCCAGCCCCCACGTGTTGTTGGTCGACATCGTCACGTACTCGAAGTTGCTGCCGTCCGGCTTGAACCGGTACGAGCCCTGCGTGAACTGCAGCTTCTTGCCGTTCATCTCGCCGTCGAAGCCGGAATACCCGACCGAGCCCCAGATGTAGTTGTCCGGGCCGTACTGCAGGTTGGACGGTCCGGCGTGCGTGTCCCGGATGCCCCAGCCGGTACTCAGGATCTCGCGGACGTCAGCCTTGCCGTCACCATCGGTGTCCTTGAGGAACAGCATGTGCGGCGCCGCAGCCACGATGATGCCGCCGTTGGCGAAGGTGAGGCTGGTGGCGAGGTTGAGGTGATCGGCGAACACCGTGAACTTGTCGGCCTTGCCGTCGCCGTTGGTGTCCTCGACGATCTTGATCTGGTCGTCGCCTGGCTCACCGTTGCGGACGTCGTTGGGATAGTTCTTCGCTTCGATGACCCAGAGTCGTCCGCGCTCGTCGAACGTGAACGAGATCGGCTTGATGATGTCCGGTTCGGAGGCGAACAGCTCGAGCGAGAAGCCGGCCGGCACCTGGATGAACTTCATCGACTCCTCGGCAGTCAGCGGGAGCTGATACTTCGGCGCCGGATCGCGGTTCTCATAGTTCGGGACATTGTGCCCGTCCTCGTACTGCAAGTCCGGCATCTTCAGGCCGTCCCACGCCTGCTTGGCCGTTTCGGGCACCGCGTAGAGCACGCCCTGCTCGACCAGTTGACGGAACGCGGGCAGCGCGATCGTCTGCTCGCTGCCGAAGGCGGTGTAAAACACGCGCCCCCTGCCCTGCGTGCGGGTCCAGGCCTGCGGCGTGCGGACGCCGTTCTCGACCCGTTCCATCAGCACCGTCCGGCCGGCCGCCGCCTCGTTCGTGAACGCGAAGGCATCGTCGGTCGTGGTGATCGGGGGCAGCCCGCGAGTGATCGCGCTGGAGGCCTGGGTCGGTTCCGCCGTGAACTGCACGGCGCCGGTCCGCTTGCCCCGGGCCCCGATCAGTGCGGCGTAAATGCTGGACGAAGGAAACATCTCGACCGCGGAGTTGAGGGCCACGAGCCCCTTGCCGCTCTCGACGAAGCCGACGAGGGCTTGTTCCTGGGCCGGCGTGATCGTCGACAGGGTGCCGTACAGCAGCAGGATGTCGTAGTCGCCCAGCACCTGCGGCGTGAGCGCGTCCGCAGCAGTGGTCGCATGCGTGATCTGGATCCCGTGCCGCGCGAAGAACGGAGCCAGCGAGGTGTAGAGCGCGGTGGTGGAATGCGTCGCATCACCCTCGCCCAGCAACAGGACCTTCAGCGGCCGCGCCGCCGCGCTGGCGGCCGGCTGGGTGTCGCCCGAGTAGGCATGGACTCCGGCGAACAGCAGGACCGCGGCCGCGGACGCGAACAGCGCCCGGCGCAGGCCGCGGGCCGCGCCGTGAGTGACCACTGACAACGATGAAGACTGGCTCATGGACCGGGGCTCCTGCGCGCGCGATGGATGGACAATCCCGGGCGGAACGGCCCGCCCGGGCAACGGATCAGGATCGGTAGGCTTCGCGGCCGATCCCCTGGATCGGAATGTCCTGCGCCGCCAGCACCTCGTGCTGGAGCGCGTACATGCAGGCCGCGGCCTCGTCGATGCGGCGGACGAAGGCGATCGAGCCCTGGAGGATCGGCTTCAGCCGTTCCTTGTCCTGGATGCGCGCCTTCGGATACTCGTGCTCGACGACCAGGTGCGTGTTGGCCACGTCGAGCTGGAGCAGCTCGCGCGCGGCGAGCTGATGATCCAGCCAGTCGACCGTGCGATTCTGCAGGTAGGCCAGCGGATCGTGGCGCGCCGTGCCGGGCAGCTCGTGCTCGGCGAGGACGATCTGCTTCTTCCAGGCGTTGACCTGATCCGCCGGATTCGCGGACGGCTGGCCGTCCTTCCAGTCGCCGCGCTCGATGGTCTGCCCGCCGTAGCCCCAGGCCGACACGCCTTTGGCGTCCACCACCTGACCCTTGACATGGAATCCGCCGACCAGGAAGTTGTAGCCCGTGTCCTTCAGGTACTGGAAGATCGAGCGGGTGTCCTGCCCCATCAGGATGGCGTGCGACGGGTCGTAGTGGATCCGGAAGTGATCGCCGAGCTTGTGCTTCTCGCAGATGCGGTGCAGGGCGATCCAGGTGCCTGGCGTATAGGCGATGTTGTTGTGCCAGTTGTCGCTGGTCGTCCAGCCCGGCATCGGGCACTGTTCGACGCGGTAGGTCAGGCCGCGATCCTTGGCCGCCTTGAGCAGCGGAATGAACCACTCCTCGAAGTCGACCAGGTTCTGGTCCATGCTGCGCTGCTGGTTGCGCCCGACGAACCCGCACACCGCGTTGACCCCGAGCGCGGCCGCGGCGTCGAACACGCGCAGCATGAAATCGTGCTTGTCCTTCCGCACCGCCGGATCGTGGTGCAGCAGGTTGTCGAAGTAGCCGATGTCCGACAGGCCGACCCCGGTCGCCTTGATCGCCGCCTGCACCCGCCTGGCGCGGGCAGCGTCGAACGGCGCGCGCAGGTCCATGGTGTTGGCCACCGGATCGAGCATCGCCTCGGGCGGCACGTCCGACTGGCTGGGATGAAGCGCCGCCGACAGCTGGATGTAGTTCGCCCCCAGGTCCCGGGCGAATTCCAGCCACTCCTCGATCGCCCTGTCGGGATCGGGATCGCGGACTTCGCGCGGTGTGAGCTCCTGCAGCGCCGCGGTCAGGACGCCGACTTTCATGAACTTCGGATCGAACGGACGGGTGGACATGGACAATCCTGCAAACTTAGCTTTAGGCTTTGGGCTTTAGGCTACGGGCCTGATGCGGATGGCTAGCCGCGCCGGCCCAAAGCCTCAGAGCCGTTTGAGAGCCAACCCTTAACCCAACGTTGAACCTTGAACCCAACCTTGAACCAATGAACCGATGAACCTTGAACCGACTCAGTACTTGACTTCCGTCCACGCACTCCCCTTCTTCGCACTGTCCAAGATCGCCTCCACCACGCAGTTGGCGCGGTAGCCGTCCTCGAAGGTCGCGAATGCGGGCGGGTGGGTGTCGCCCGGCTTCTTGCCCGCGGCGATGAATCCGTAGATATCGCGCATCAGATTGCAGAACGCGTCGGCCCAGGCCTCCTGATGGCCGCCGGGCAGATGCGCGTAGCCGCGGACCTCCTCGTCCAGCAGCGAGGGGTCCTTTTGCAGGATCTCGTTGGCCTTGTCGCGATGGCCGATCCAGAGATCGTTCTGCTGTTCCTGTTTCCAGCGCAGCGACGTCTTCGAGCCGCAGACCTCGAGGACCAGATCGTTCTTGTGGCCGGAGCACACCTGCCCGACCGAGAAGGCGCCCTTCGCGCCATTGTCGAAGCGCAGGAGCACCGACGCGAGATCCTCCACCTGGATGTCGACGAGATCGAACTGGTCGTCGCCACCGCCGGTCTGGAACGCTTCGCGCGAGCCCTTCGGGCGCTTGCGCTGGGGGATGACGGTCGTGATGTCGCCGAGCACGTGGGTGATGCGCAGGCCGCTGACGTGCTGCGCGAGATCGCACCAGTGCGAACCGATGTCGCCGAGGGCCGACGAGGCTCCGCCCTTGTCGGGTTCGAGGCGCCACGAGTAGTCGGTGTCCTTCAGCAGCCAGTCCTGCAGGTACTGGCCGACCAGGAACCGCGGTGTGCCGATGTCGCCGCGCGCGATAGCGAGGCGGGCCTGCTGGATAAGCGGGTTGCCGCGATAGTTGAAGGTGACGGCGTGGATGACGCCCGCCTTGTTCGCCTGGTCGAGCAGCTTGCGGGCTTCGTCGGCGGTCATCGCCAGCGGCTTGTCCGAGACGACGTGCTTGCCCTTGGCGAGCGCGGCGGCGTTCACCGGATAGTGGAGGTAGTTCGGAGTCGCGTTGTGGACGACCTGGATGTCCGGATCGTCCAACAGCGCCTCGTAGCTGCCATAGGCCCGCTCGATCCCGAGCGCATCGGCCTTCTTGCGCGCCGAGGCGTCGCTGCTGCCGGCAATCGCGAGCACGTCGACGTACCCGAGGCGCCGCACCGCGTCGATGTGATGGGGCCCGACGAATCCCGCCCCGACAATCCCCATTCCGATACGCTTCACGACGTGTCTCCTGTGGCCGCGATCCCTGACGTCATCACGCGCCCGACCTTCAGGTCGGGCGCCAAATGTTATCGCAGCAGGGCGCGCAGATGGGTCAGGCCGTTCCCCGCCAGCGCATCCTGCGTGGCCGCGAGCGGCCGCCAGATCGCCGCGGCCCGGGCGATCGACTTGACCTGGCTGGTAAAGGACTCGATGACCACGCCGCCATCGTACGAGATGTCGCGCAGCGCTTCCGCCACTTCCGTCCACGGCACGTGTCCCGAGCCGGGCGCGCCGCGATCGTTCTCACAGGCGTGCAGATGCTTGAGGCGTGGCCCGGCGGCACGCAGGGCCGCGCCGATGGACGACTCCTCGATGTTCATGTGGAACGTGTCGAGCATCAGCCCGCAGGCCGGCGACCCGACCCGATCGACAATCGCGATCGCGTCGGCGGTCAGGTTCAGAACGCTCGTTTCAAAGCGGTTGAGCGGCTCGACCCCCAGCACGACGCCGTGGTCCGCAGCATGTGCCGACAAGGCTTTCAACTGATCGACCAGCAGATCGGTGTAAGCCGAGCGCTCGTCGGCCGTGGCCTGCCACGTCCGGCCGACCGCCGCATACAGCGGCCCACCGAGGTTGTGCGACCCCATCGTCGCCGCCGCCTCGATGCAATGGCGCACGTATGCCATCCCGTTGGCGCGAATCCCGTCGTCTGGATGGATCAGATCGCGATCGGGCGACATCGCCGCGCACACCGTGATGCCCAGCCCGTGGTCGCGGGCGACCGCACCGGCCTGGGCGTAATCGAAATCACCAGGATTTTCGATCGGCACTTCGATCAGATCGAAACCCATGGCGGCGACGTGCGCCGCCAGCCGCGCGAACTCGGTGGTCGTCAGCGGAGACGACCAGACCCAGGTGTTGACGCCGATCTTCATGCTGTGTGCTCCGCAGCTGTGGGCGCAGACGAGTCCGCGCTCACCAGCCGCCACCGGCAACGGTGAGAGGTGCGTCCGCTGGCTCGACCAGGATGGGAACCGCCTCGAATCGAGACATTCCGGCAGGAGCGTAGGCCATCGGCAAACAGTAGGCTTGTACGCCGCGCGCGGTCCGGGTGTCAACATCCGATTCACATAGCGAAACCGTCGTGCGCCGCGCAATCAGCGCCAGGGCGAGAGGCCGGCGCACGCCGGCGAATTGCCATCGCCACCGGGATATGCTCTGATTTTGCGTTCGGCGGCCGAAGCCGCCTGGTACCGACATCCCTACTCGCATCTGGCGCGTTCTGGCCTCCGGCCCGTTGCCGGCCGTTGCCGCGGAGACGACATGACCGACCGGTACAGCCCCCGTCCTGAGCACAAGTTTTCCTTTGGTCTGTGGACCGTCAGCAATCGTGGCCGCGATCCGTTCGGCGACGCCGTCCGGCCCGCACTCCCGCCCGTGGAGGCCGCCGCGCTCCTCGGCGAGGTCGGCGCCTGGGGCGTCAACCTGCACGATAACGACCTCGTCCCGATCGACGCAACCCCGTCCGAGCGCGACCGCATCGTCGCCGATTTCAAGGCCGCGTGCTCCGCGCATGGCCTGGTGGTGCCGATGGCAACGGTGAACCTCTTCTACGACCCCGTCTTCCGCGACGGCGCGTTCACCGCCAACGACCCGCGCGTCCGCGCCTACGCGGTCCAGAAGACGCTGCGCGCGATGGACCTGGGGGCCGAGCTCGGAGCGAAGACGTTTGTGCTGTGGGGAGGCCGCGAAGGCACCGAGACCGATGCCTGCCGCCGGCCGGACGAGGCCGTCAAGCGACTGCGGGAGGCGCTCAACTATCTCGTCGAGTACTCGGTGGACAAGAAGTACGGCTACCGCTTCGCGCTCGAGGCGAAGCCAAACGAGCCACGCGGCGACATCTACATGGCGACGACCGGCGCCTATCTCGGGTTCATCAACACCCTGGCCCGGCCGGAGCTGGTCGGCGTGAACCCCGAGGTCGCGCACGAAACGATGGCCGGGTTGAACTTCCTCCACGCGGTCGGCCAGGCGTGGGAAGCAGGCAAGCTCTTTCACATCGACTTGAACGATCAGAACCCCGGCCGCTACGACCAGGACTTCCGATTCGGCGCCGCCAACCCAAAGTCGGCCTTTTTCCTGGTCAAGTTCCTCGAGGACGTCGGCTACGACGGGCCGCGTCACTTCGACGCCCACGCCTACCGGACCGAGGACTACGAAGGGGTCAAGGACTTCGCGCGCGGGTGCATGCGCACCTACCTGATCCTCAAGGAGCGGGCGGAGCGCTGGAACGCGGACGCGGAGATTCAGGCGCTCGTGCAAGAAGCCCGATCCGCGGGTACGGGCGCGCCGGCGTTCGACAAGTATTCCGCCGCCAGCCGCGACGCGCTGCTCGCGGCGCCGCTGGACCGGGTCGAGATGGCCAGCCGCGGCCTCGCCTACGAGAAGCTGGATCAGCTGACGATGGAGGTCCTCTTAGGCGCGCGGTAGGCTGGCACTAAGGCGGACGTCGCCCGTGGGAAGCGTCGGACATGCGTGGCGTGGAGCAAGAATACCCACGGGAGGAAGGCGGGCGGACGACCGGGTCAGGCGCGCCGTCCCGAGGCGGGGGAACTCACGTCCATGTCGCCCTGGCTGAGTTGCCGGCAGATCTGCGTGGCCCGCGACCACGCCACCTCGGCCGAGGCGACCGGCTCCTGGGCCATCACATACCGGCCGTAGTACACAGTCAGAGTGATCGCCGGCCCACGGCCGGCACACTCAACACGAAAGCGGCCGTCGAGCCAACTGATTCGCGTCGGGGCGGCGGTGTCTCTCGACTTCGTTCGGCCTCGGGTCATGAGCCTCGTCCGTTTGATACTCGCGCAACGCCGGCGCCTCTGTGCGTGCAAGTTCCTGACCACGGACGTCAGGACTAATCTTCGCGAGCCGTAGCGCAGGGACGAACGAGGGCGCGCCGATTCATTCCAGATTTTGTCCATCCTGCGACTCCGGCCTGCGCCGTGCGGCGGTGCTGCCCGACGGCCGCCGTCGCCCCATCGTCTACGTAGCAGGACATTCGTCCAGTCGAGGACACAGAGACGGGCCTACCCTTGGAGCCCGCTGCCACTTCCTGCCGCACCCAATACACCTGTCGCATCAGCTACGGCGAAGGGGTGCGATAGGCTATGGCCATGCCCCCCGCGCGCATCACCGTCACCCGGCAGGCGGCGGACGATGTGCGGATGCGGCAGCTGGTCGTCTCGATCGACGGCGAGAAGGTCGCCACCCTGCTCTATGGAGAGTCGGTGACCCGGGAGGTGCCACCCGGTCAGCACCGGCTCCGCGTGCACAACACGTTGGTCTGGAAGACCGTCCATGTGGAGCTGACCGCCGGCGAACACGCCTCGTTTTCCGCAGTGAATGTCGCGGGGCCCGGCACGATGTCGATGCTCGGGCTGCTCGGAGCGGGCCCGCTCTATGTGCGCGTGGTGCGTGACAGCTAATCACGTCGACGCGGATCAGGAACCCTGGTGAACGCCGAACAGCAGCGACTCGAGGCCTCCGGCGATCGTACCGAGCACTGGAAGCGCTGGGGACCGTACGTCAGCGAACGCGCCTGGGGCACGGTGCGCGAGGACTACAGCGCCGAGGCCACGCCCTGGCAGTATTTTCCCCACGAACACGCCCGCTCGCGCGCTTACCGCTGGAACGAAGACGGCCTCGCCGGCATCTGCGATCGCCATCAGATCATCTGCTTCGCCGTCGCGCTCTGGAACGGACACGATCCGATCCTGAAGGAACGCGCCTTCGGGCTCACCAACCTCGAAGGCAATCACGGCGAGGACGTCAAGGAGTACTACTTCTATCTCGATAACACCCCGACCCACTCGTACATGAAGTACCTGTACAAGTATCCGCAGCGGGCTTTTCCATATGCGAATCTGGTCGCCGAGAGCCGGCGGCGCGACCGTCTGCAGCCCGAATACGAACTGCTCGACACCGGCGCCTTTGCCGACGATCGCTACTTCGACGTGTTCGTCGAGTATGCCAAGGCATCACCGGAGGACCTCAGGTGCCGGATCACGATCGTCAACCGCGGGCCGGACCCCGCGCCGATCGATGTCCTGCCGACGGTCTGGTTTCGCAACACCTGGTCCTGGGGACGCGACACGGGCGAGCCGGTGCCGCGACTGAGGGCCGGAACGCGCGGGCCGGATGCCGCGATCGTCGAGCTCGAGACCGCAGAGCTCGGACGCCGTGTGCTCGCCGCAGAGGGTGAGCCGGCGTTGCTGTTCGTTGACAACGAGACCAACGCGTCCCGCATCTTCGGTGCGGCCCCCTCGTCACGTTTCGCCAAGGACGGCATCAACGACTTCATCGTCGACGGCCGTGCCGGCGCGATCAATCCGGCACGCGAGGGGACCAAGGCGGCGGCGCACTATCACGCGATGATCGCGCCGGGCGAGACGATGGTCATCCGGCTGCGGCTGTCGGACGACGAGACCGGCGTGCGGGGTATCGGGCGCGACTTCGACGCGGTGTTCGCGGCGCGGATCCGCGAGGCCGACGAGTACTACGCCGGCATCATCCCGTCGACGCTGACGCCCGACGAACGATCGGTGATGCGGCAGGCGATCGCCGGGCTCCTCTGGTCCAAGCAGTTCTACCACTACGTCGTCCGCGACTGGCTCGAAGGCGATCCGGCCTCACCGCCGCCGCCGGCCTCGCGTCTGACCGGCCGCAACAGTGACTGGCCGCAGATCTACAACGCCGACGTGATTTCGATGCCGGACAAGTGGGAGTACCCGTGGTACGCGGCGTGGGACCTGGCGTTTCACTGCGTGCCGCTGGCGCTGGTCGATCCGCAATTTGCCAAGGACCAGCTCGTGTTGCTGCTGCGCGAGTGGTACATGCACCCGAACGGGCAGCTGCCCGCCTACGAGTGGGAGTTCGGCGACGTCAACCCGCCCGTCCACGCGTGGGCGGCGTGGCGGGTCTACCGGATCGAGAAGAAGCAAAGCGGCACCGGCGACCGGCTCTTCCTCGAGCGGGTGTTCCAGAAGCTGCTGCTCAACTTCACGTGGTGGGTGAATCGCAAGGATGCGGGTGGTGCGAACGTCTTCGAGGGCGGGTTCCTCGGCCTCGACAACGTCGGCGTGTTCGATCGCAGCAAGCCGCTGCCGGGGGGAGGCCGGCTGGAGCAGTCCGACGGGACCAGCTGGATGGCGGTTTACTCGCTGAACATGCTGGCGATCGCGATGGAGCTGGCCCACCACAATCCGGCGTATGAAGACGTGGCCAGCAAGTTCTGGGAACATTTCCTCTACATCGCTCGCGCGATGAACAGCATGGGTCCCGGATCGGCCGGCCTCTGGAACGAGGAGGACGGCTTCTTCTACGACGTCATCCTGGCGCCGTCCGGCGATCGGATCCCGCTGAAGGTCCGCTCCGTGGTCGGGCTGATTCCGCTGTTCGCGGTGCAGACGCTGGAGCCGCAGCTCCTCGAGCGGCTTCCCGCCTTCCGGAAGCGGCTCGAATGGTTCATCGCCCATCGTCCCGACCTGACCGCGAACGTCGCGTGCATGCGGACCAGGGGTCAGGGTGAGCGGCGCTTTCTCTCGATCGTCAGCCGCGAACAGTTGATCAGGATCCTGGCGGTCATGCTGGACGAGCGGGAGTTCTTCTCGCCGCACGGCATCCGCGCCCTCTCGCGGCGCCACAAGGATCATCCGTATGTGCTTCAGATCGACGGCACCGTGCACCAGGTGGAGTACGAGCCGGCTGAATCGGCCAGCGGCCTGTTCGGCGGCAACTCGAACTGGCGCGGCCCGATCTGGTTTCCGATCAACTACCTGCTGGTCGAGGCGCTACAGCACTTCCACGATTACTTCGGCGACGATCTGAAGGTGGAGTGTCCGACGGGATCGGGCGTGATGATGACACTGCAGGAAGTCGCCCACGAGCTGGCCCGGAGGCTGACAACGATCTTCTTGCGAGATGAGGGTGGGCGCCGGCCGTCAGCGGGAGGAGTCGAGGTCCTGCAGACCGACCCGCACTGGCGCGACTACGTTCTCTTCCACGAGTACTTCCACGGCGACAACGGCGCCGGCATCGGTGCCAGCCATCAGACCGGTTGGACCGGCCTGGTCGCCCGTCTCCTCCAGCAGACCGGCCTCTCGCCGCGCCGCCGCCGGACCGGCGCTCCCGCACCAGCTGCAGCTGCGACGAGCCGCTGATTGCCATGGCCCGCTTCAAGTTGCTGATCGAGTACGCCGGCACACGGTACAGCGGCTGGCAGATTCAGAGCAACGCGCGCACGGTCCAGGGTGAGATCGACCGCGCGGTGGGCGACGCCACGGGCCGCCGTGACTTCGAGCTCTATGGTTCGGGACGCACGGATGCTGGCGTCCACGCGATCGCGCAGGTCGCGCATCTCGACGTCTACACCTCCCTCGCGCCCGAACTCCTGCGGCGCAAGATCAATGAGGGGCTGCCCGCGGACATCCACATCCGCGAGGTGGCCAAGGCGCCGCACCGCTTTCACGCCCGGCATGACGCCCGCTCGCGGAGCTACCTGTATCAGATCTCGCGGCGGCGGACGGCATTCGGCAAGCCGTTCGTGTGGTGGATCCGCGAGCCGTTGTCGATCGAGGCGATGCGCGCGGCCGCGGGACGTTTCGTCGGCATGTCGGATTTCGCCGCCTTCACAGATGACGACCCGGCGGAGAAGTCGACGCGGGTTCTGCTCGAGCAGCTGGAGTTGGTCGAGGACGGCGCGCTGATCCTCGTGCGCGTGCGGGGTTCGCATTTCCTGTGGAAGATGGTCAGGCGGATTGTCGGCGTCCTGGCGGCGGTGGGGCGCGGCGAGCTGGCGCCCGAGCGGGCGGCCGGGCTGCTGCGGAGCCAGGGCCCGCAGGATGTGAATCCGGCCGCGCTGACGGCACCGGCGGCCGGCCTCTTCCTCGAGGGCGTGTACTACGATGGCGACCCCGGTCCGGGACCGATCGCGCCGCTCTTTCCGGTCACGTGATCGGCGTCAGCGGATGATTCGCAAATCACTGGCGCGTGGTGTTCCCTTTCCCGATCCGAGCTGACTCGTCTCGGAATCGTCCGCGCGTCAGCGCCGCGAAGGCCCGTTCAACACACCTCACTCCCGTGCCGTTCATCCCCTGTCGCACATGACCCCTGTCCAGCATCACAGGGCGAGCTGCTCCCCTTCACTCGCCGTTTCGGTCGCGGCGAAGACGCGCCGTGCGTCGCTGCGGATGCGGACCAGCTGCTCGTCGGTGCGGCCCGGCTTGTGATGGAACAACCAGAGGCCGCCGGCATTGCAGTCCTGCGCGAAGGCGGCGCACTGCCGCCAGTCGCTGTGCCCCCAGCCGCGGTGCTGGGGCAGTTCCGCGGGCGTGAAGTGGGCGTCGAGGACGACCGCTGCCGCGTCCCGGGCGAAATCCATCAGCTGTTCGTCGGATTGGGGCTCGCCGAATTCGTGGTCGGTGGCGTAGAGCAGGTCGCCGGTGATGCCGCGGACGCGATAGGCAAAGGCCCCACCGGGGTGATTGAGCGGCAGGGCCGCCATCTCGAAGCCGCCGGCGCGCAGTTCGCCCGGTTCGATCAGTTGGATCTCGGGCGGGTTTGGGAGCTGCCCATAGGGCACCGGGAAGAACGGCGACTGAAAGATCGTGCTGACCCATTCGGGGTCATTCGAGGCGAAGGCCGGCGCCAGGACCGTCACCCGGCATCCGGGCACGTACAGCGGGCCGAAGAACGGCAAACCCTGGATGTGATCCCAGTGGTAATGCGTCAGCACGATCGTGACGTCGCGCGGACGCGAGCCGAGGTGTTCGCCGAGCCCGACGATGCCGGAACCGGCGTCGAAGGCGACCACCGCCCCGGTCGTTTCGTCTTCGACCGCCAGGCACGGCGTGTTGCAGCCGTGCCCGATGGCCGCCGGAATGGCCCACGGCACCGATCCGCGGACGCCCCAGAACCGGACCCGCATCAGGGCTGTTGCGCCTTCTTCTCGGGCATCAGCGTGACGACGGTGTAGCGGTTCATCGGAAAGTACTTCTTGAAGCTCTCCTGGAGGAGCGCCGGCGTGACCGCGTCGATCCGCTCGAGCCGGTGCAGGAGCAACAGCGGGTCGCGGCCGAGTAGTTTCGCCGATTGCAGCCGTCCGAGCCAGAAGTTGTTGGTCTTGATGGAGGTCTCGTAGCTGCGCCGCGCGTTCTCCTTGGCCCGGTTGGTCAGGTCCAGCGACGGCCCCTGATCCTGAAGCCGCTGCACCTCCTGGAGCACGCGGGCGATCATGGCATCGACGTTCTCCGGCGCCGATCCGAAGCTGACGGCGATAGACCCGCCGGTCGCCTGCGGCAGACGCTGCGATAGCCCGACCGAGACGCTGTACGTCTCCCCGAGCTCCTCGCGAAGGATGTCGCGGAGCGCCGTTTCGAGCACCACCGTGGCCGCCTCCACCCGTCCCTGCTCGTTCTCCTCGAGCGGCGGATCTGCGGCGAAGCTCAGGACCGTGGTGGCCTTCGGCTCGCGCCCTTTCTCGACCACGGCCTTCTCGATCGTGGACGGGAACATGATCCCGAGGTCCTTGAACTTGCTCGCCGGTGTTCCGGTCGAGGGCAGCGACCCGACGTAGCGCGCGACCAGCGGCAGCGCGTCGTCGACCTTGAAGGCGCCGACCATGAAGAACGTGTAGTCGGCGGCGTTCACGAATCGGGCGCGGTAGAACGAGGCCATCGCGGCGCGGTCCAGGGTACCGATGCGGGCCAAAGTCACCGGCCGCGCGATGTAGTGGTTCATCGTGTTGATCGCTGCCAGCTTCTCGCTGAACACGGCGTTCGGGTTGCTGTCCCGGTTGGCATACGCCGCCTCGAGCTGACGCTTGATCAGTCCGAACGCTTCAGGATCATCGCCAGGTGCGGTGAAGTTCAGGTTCAGCAGCTGCAGGCCGGTCTCGAGGTTGGCTGGCGTGCTCGACCCCGAGATCCCCTGTGTGGACAACGTGATGAACGGCGAGGCACCAGCGATCTTGCCGGCCAGGAGCTTCTGGAGATCGATCGCGCTGTGGCCCCCCACGCCGGAGAGACCGACCAGTGAGGTGGCCAGCTGCGCCTCGACGAACTTGTCAGGGTCTGCCAGCGACGACCCGCCGCTCCCGGCGAGCGAGAACAGCACCTGATCGTTCTTGAAGTCCGTGGGCTTGAGCCACGCTTCGATCCCGTTCGCGAAGCGGACGACCGTGACCCCAAGCTCCGGGATCTCGCGTCGCGCGGTAATCGCGGCCGGCTCGGGAACCTTGTCCATCAGGACCGCGTTCGACGCGCTGTCATTCCAGGCCGTCACCGCCACCGACTCTGTAGCGGCCAACGCGGCCTTCAGCTGGACGTCAGTCGGGACCGTGACGTTCGCTTTCTGCGGCGACACAGCGAGGACGACCCGGCTGTGGGAGGCAAAGAGCACCTTGGCCGCCGCATTGACCTCGGCCAACGTGACCTCGGGAATGACCTGGTGCGCGAGCTGATGCTCGTACGCGATGCCCGGGCTCGGCTCGTCCTCGAGGAAGTGGTTGATGTACTCCTGCACGTAGGAGCCGCTCTCGGTCTTGTCGCGCTCGGTGAACGCGCGGTCGTATCCCGCAAGGGTCCACTTCTTGGCGCGGTCCAGCTCGCCAGGACCGAATCCGTGCTCGGCGACGCGCTTCGCTTCGATCGCCAAGGCGGCGAGCCCGGCCTCGATCTTCCCGTCCTGCACCGCCGCTCCGAGCGACACGATCTCCACAGTTGGCGTGAGACCGCTGCCGCTGACCCCGGCGTCGAGGAACGGCGCGTCCGGCTTCCGCGACAGCTCATCGAACCGGTCGTTGACCATCTGATACGCGAGCTGCGAGACCAGCGTCCGCCGGTAGTCGCGTACGCGATCGCGCGGCTCACGGGCACGCTTCTCGATCAGCGAGATGGATGACCGCGTCGCCTCCGGGTCGGTCGACACCTTGTATTGCACGCCGGCGGGGAGGGGCACCGGGTAACTGCGCTCGGGTGGCGCCACGTCCGGCTTGACGATGGGACCGAACAAGGTCCGGACAAGTGCCTCCATTTTGGACGCATCGAGATCACCCACGACGACCAGCGCCATGCGATCGGGGCGGTACCAGGTGGTGTAAAAGGCCTTGAGGCGATCGGGTGTAAAGGTTTTCAAAATCTCGGGCTTGCCGATCGGCAGCCGGTCCGCGTACTTCGATTGGTAGTAGATCACCGGGTTCTGCTGATCGCGCAGCCGCGAGCCGGCCCCCAGGCCGCTGCGCCACTCCTCGATCACCACGCCGCGCTCCTTGTCGATCTCGGCCGGGCTGAGCAGCATGCCGCCGCCGAAATCGGCCAGCGCCTGCAGCCCCTTCTCGACGATCCCCTCACGATTGGAAGGCAGCTCGAACTGGTACACCGTCTCGTCGAATGAGGTGTACGCGTTCAGGTGCGGGCCCATCCGCGCCCCGGTCGACTCGAGCGTCGAGATCAGCTCGCCGGGTTTGAAGTGAGCGCTGCCGTTGAAGGCCATGTGCTCGAGGAAGTGCGCCAGCCCCTGCTGGTCGTCCGCCTCGTCTATCGAGCCGGCCTTGACCGCCAGCTGCATCATGACCCGCTGCTCGGGCCGGCCGTTCTTGCGAATGTAGTAGCGCAACCCGTTCGGAAGCGTCCCGGTGGTGACCGCCGGGTCGAACGGGATAACCGCGTCGGGCGACAACGCGGGCGCGGGGGCGGCCTGAGTGGCCTGCTGGGCGCGGACCTGCGTCGCAGCGAGCCCGACGGACACCATCAGCAGCCAGGCAAGTGAAGAGATCGGCCGATTCCTCATGACGCCACTTTATCGCAAGGCGTCGCCGCCATCGCCGTGGAGGTACGAATGTCGGGGCCGGTCAGGCTACGGGCCGGTTGCACCTCCAGTGGCGGCCGGGATACGCTGTCGCTGCCCCTCTTTCACCTGGAGACACGGGTCCATGAATCCGATTAGCGGCTTACTGTGGGCGCTTGGCGCCTTGACGGGCGTCTACGTGATCGGCTGGTCGAAGGCCGAACGCGGCCCAGGCCCGCTGCAGATCGCGGTCGGAGCGATTTCCAACTTCTTCGATACGCTCGGGATCGGATCGTTCGCGACCAGCACCACCGCCTTCCGACTCTGGAAGATGCTCCCGGACAACCTGATCCCGGGCACCCTCAACGTCGGCCATACGCTGCCCACCGTGGCCCAGGCGTTCATCTACACCAAGCTCATACCCGTCGACGTGTTGACGCTCTTCTCGATGATCACTGCGGCGGTTCTTGGGGCCTGGCTGGGCGCCGGCGTGGTGTCGGGCTGGTCGAAGCGGAAAATTCAAGTCGGCATGGGCTCGGCGCTACTGGTCGCGGCCACGTTGATGTTGATCACGCAGATTCAGGCGTCGACCGGCAGCCGCATCCTGCCGCTCGGCGGCGAAGCGCTCGGCGTGCGCGGCGTGCTCCTGCTGGTCGCAATCGTCGGCAACTTCATGCTCGGAGCGCTGATGACGCTCGGCATCGGACTCTACGCGCCCTGCATGATCCTGGTCAGCCTGCTCGGCATGAACCCCACCGCCGCCTTCCCGATCATGATGGGCTCGTGCGCGTTCCTGATGCCAGTCGGCAGCCTCCGTTTCGTCCGCGAGAAGGCCTACAGCCTGCCCAATGCACTCGGCCTCGCCATCGGCGGCATCCCTGCCGTCCTCGTCGCCGCGCTCCTCGTCGTCTCGATGAACCTGACCGCCGTCCGTTGGCTGGTCATCGTCGTCGTCCTCTACACGGCCGTGACGATGCTGATCGCGGCAGCGATTGAAAAGAAGAGCGCCACAGCAGCGGAGGCCGTGCGGGCATGAGGCGCGGCGCGGCCGGCCTGGTGACCGGAGCCGTCATCCTCAGCCTGACACTTGTCGGCACGACCGCGGTCCGCGCTCAGGGCACCCCGTCCGACAGCGAGAAGGCTGCGGTGGTGGCCGGCGTCCAGGCGCTGTTCGACGCCATGGCCGCCAAGGATGCGCAGAAAGCGCTGGCCCTGGTGATCCCTGACGGCCAGCTGCAATCGGTTCGAAAGACCGATGCGCCGGCCACGGCGCGCGGGCGGACGCTCGAGGCCTTCGCGAACAGCCTGCCCACACAGAAGGCGTCGATGCTGGAACGGATGTGGAGTCCGGAGGTCCACGTCTCGGGCCCGATCGCCACGCTCGCCGCCCGCTACGACTTCCACCTCGATGGCAAGTTCACGCACTGCGGCACCGACATCTTCACGTTGGTGAAGACGGCGGACGGCTGGAAGATCAGCGGCGGCATCTATACCGTCGAACCGACCGGCTGCGAGCCGAGCCCGTTGGGGGAACCCAAGTAGGGACTGGGGACTAGGGACTTGGGGGGTTCAGGGTTCAGGGTTCGCCGCAGCAGCGGCTCGCTGTTCCCCAGTCCCGAGTTGCTCGTCGCTAGTCCCTAGTGCCTTGACCACCGCCAAGCAGCGTCTCCGCGAGCCGGACGTACGTATCGACCGCGGCGGCGAGCTCGTCGAGTCGCAGATGCTCCTCGTCCGTGTGCGCGACCAGGAAAGATCCCGGTCCGAAGAGGAGCGGCGTGCCCCAGGCGCCAAGCAGAGGGACATCGGTCGTGAAGGGGAACACCGCGGATTCGAAACCCTCGAGCGTGTGCAGCCGCACCGGCGGGACGCGCAGGACCTCGCTGATGTCCACCGTATCCGCCAGCGGCTGGATGGCCGACCAGACCTCGTCCGCGTCTCCCACAATCCGGAACAGCAACTCCGCGGACGCGTGCGGCGAGACGACGTTCGGCGCCACACCGCCGTCGATCAACCCGATCGTGTAATAGGTGGATCCGAGAACCGGGTCCGCCGGCAACGGCAACGTTCGCAGCCGGATTAACGCGTCGATCAGCAGATCGATCGCCGAGATGCCGTTCTCCGGCGCGGCCGAGTGGCACGCCCGCCCGGTGGCGCGGAGCTTCACCCGCAGAACGCCTCGCGTCGCCACCCCGAGCAGGCTGTCGGTCGGCTCGCCGTTGATCAGGTATCGCGATCCGCGCGGCTGCTGATTGGCCAGCGCCGCGCCGTCACTGCCCCGCTCCTCCCCGACTACGAAGAGCAGGCCGACCCGCCGCTCGCCGCTGGCCCGCAGGCGCTCCGCCGCGGCGAACTGCGCCGCCAGGATTCCTTTCGCGTCGCATGCCCCGCGCCCGAAGAGGGCGCCGTCGCGCATCTCGGAGGGAAAGAATGGCGGCACGCAATCGAAGTGAGTCGACAGCACGACCTCGGGCTCGTCCAGCGTCGCGAGAATGTTGGCGCAGCCGCGCGCCAAAGGCTGCTCCTCGACGGTGTAGCCGCGCTGGCGCAGGACGCCGGCCAGCCAGTCACCCGCCTCGCGCTCGCGGCCGGTGGTCGAGTCGATGTCGATAAGTGCCCGCGCGAAGGCGATCGTCTCTAGCGGATCCATGCTTCGAGCGCCGTCCGGGCATCGGTCTTGTCGTCCCGATACTTGACGATGATCGGCGTCGCCACCGACAGGTTCCAGTCGCGGCCGATGCCCTTGGTGATCGGCCGGGTGCCCGGAACCACCACCGCTCCTTCCGGAACGATCAGCGGCTGGCCGGACTGGGGTTCGATGATCCGTTCGTTCGGCAGGTCGTAGATCGGTGTCGAGCCGGTCACGATCGTTCCGGACGCGAGGACCGCCCGCCGCTTGATCACGGCCCCTTCGTAGACGCCGCAGTTCCCGCCGATCAGCACATCGTCCTCGACGATCACCGGCAGCGCCCCGACAGGCTCGAGCACGCCGCCAATCTGGGCCGCGGCGCTGACATGGACCCGCGCGCCGATCTGCGCGCACGATCCGATCAGCGCGTGCGAATCGACCAGCGTGCCGTCTCCGACGTAGGAGCCGATGTTGATGTACATCGGCGGCATGCAGATGACCCCGGCGCCCAGGAATGCCCCGTCCCGGACCGACGATCCGCCAGGCACGATGCGCACCTTGCTCGCGGTGGTGAGCGGCTTGAGTGGCAGCGTGTCCTTGTCGAAGAACGGCCACCTGCCATGATCGGCGGAGACGTCGGCGTTGTCGCCGTAGCGGAATCCGAGCAGGATGCCCTGCTTCACCCAGGTATTGACGCGCCAGCCGGTCGGCGTCGAGTCGTCCGGCTCCGCGGCTCTCGCCTCGCCCGATGACAGGGCGGCGCGCAGTCTGGCAAAGACCTGCCGCGCGGTGTTCTTGTCCGCTGCTCCGCCGGCCGCAACCAGCGAGCCGATTTCCTCCGCCAGTGCGGTCATCGAGCCGCCGTTTGCGCGAGGAGGCCCATCGTCTCCACCACGGCCCGGATGCGCGCCCGCGACGTGTCCGACACCGGCACCATCGGCAGGCGGTAATGCTCTTCGAGCAGCCCCATCGCGGCCATCGCGCACTTCACCGGCCCGGGACTCGACTCGATGAAGTTGACCTGCATCAGCGGGAACAGCTGGGCGTGGAGCCGGCGCGCCGCGCCGAAATCACCGCGGGCGGCGGCGGCGGTCATCCGCGCCATCTCCGCCGGCACCTCGTTCGAGGCTACCGAGATGATCCCGTGCCCACCTACCGACATCGTCGGCAGCGTGAGCGCATCGTCGCCCGAGAGCACGCCGAAGCCGTCCGGGACCGCGCTGCAGACCGCACAGATCTGCGACATGTTGCCCGACGCTTCCTTGACCCCGACGATGTTCGGCACTGCGCTGAGGCGCACGAGCGTGGCGACCTCGACGTTGCAGCCTGTACGCCCGGGCACGTTGTAGACCACGATTGGCAGCCCGACCTCGCCGGCAATCGCGCTGTAATGCTGGAATAGCCCCTCCTGCGTCGGCCGGTTGTAGTACGGCGTGACGGACAGGATTCCGTCGGCCCCGGCACGCTTCATCCGCAGCGCGCTCTCGATGACTTCACGCGTGTCGTAGCCGCCGGCGCCAGCCAGGACCGGCACCTTGCCCTCCGCAGCCTCGACCACCAGCTCGACGACGCGGACGCGCTCGTCGATGGACAACGTCGGACTCTCGCCGGTCGTGCCACAAGGCACGAGGAAGTCGATGCCGGCGTCGATCTGCCGACGCGCCAGTTGCCGCACCGCGCGCTCGTCGATCGAGCCGTCTCGCGCGAACGGAGTCACCAGTGCCGTTCCACACCCGGTCCATCCTGTTGCCATGCAGATGCTCCGATCTAATTGCTGCCTACTTCCCGCTTCCCACTCAGAACGTCGCTAACCTTCCCGCCGCAGAACCCTGAACCGAACCGATGAACCCCTGAACCAAACCTTGAACCCTGAACCAATGAACCCTGAACCCGCTTGCGTCACCCCCCCACGACATCCCGCATCGTGAACCAGCCTTGCTTGCCGTCGACCCAGCGCGCGGCTTCGAGCGCGCCGCGCGCGAAGATGCTGCGGTCGCGAGCGGTGTGGGTCAGCGTGATCGTTTCGCCGCCGCCATCGAAGCCGATGGTGTGCGTGCCGGGAATCGCGCCGGCGCGAGTCGAGCTCACGTCGATCGGCGCAGTGTACCCCGCGTCGCGCATCGTCTGCAGCAGCGCGAGGGCCGTGCCGGACGGCGCGTCCACTTTGGCGGCGTGATGCAGCTCGTGGAGCCACGCGCCGAGCTCGCCATGCCGCGCCAGCACCTCGGCGGCACGGGCCACGATCAGGTTGAACAGGTTGACGCCGAGCGCGAAGTTCGGCGCCGCGACCACGCCGATGCGGTGTCGTGCCGCGAGCTCGCGAATGGCTGATTCGTGGGCCGCCCACCCGGTCGTGCCGATGACGACGCTGAGGCCGCGCGCGGCGAGTTTGGGGAAATTGACGGGAACAGCCTCGGGGATGGAAAAGTCGATCGCCACGTCGGCGCCGGGCCAGTCATCACGGCCGGCGTTGTCGATGTCCACAGATCCGGCGATCGTGAATCCGTACTCGGGGCTCAGCGATTCGATCAAGCGTCCCATTCGACCGCGCCCGAGAATGAGGATGCGGCGCGGCGGCGCGGCAGCGCTCATCGGCTCGCACCCACTTGGGCGGCAGTGTCGAAGGCGGCGTCGTGCAACCGGTGCATCGCCGTGGCCACGTCGCGATCGCTGAGCACCACCGTGACGTTCCGCCGCGACGCGGCCTGCGACACCATCTTCAACGGCACCCCTTCGAGCGCCGAGAGCAGGCGAATGGCCATTCGGGGATCGGCACTGAGGCGGTCGCCCACCGCGCAGACGATGGCCATGTCGCGCTCGACGGAGACCTCGGCGAACTGCTCGAGCGCCGGCACGATCTCGTGCAGCTGGCGGTCGTCGTCCACCGTCACCGACACGCTGACCTCCGAGGTCGTGACGACGTCGACGGGCGTCCGGTATGTTTCGAACACCTGGAACAGCCGGCGCAGGAAGCCATGGGCCATCAGCATGCGCGTGGAGGTGATCTCGACGACCGTCACCCGCCGCTTGCACGCCAGTGCCGCCACTGCCCGACCGCCGGCGGTCGATTCGGCGGTGATGCGCGTTCCGTCGCCGCCAGGACGGCGGCTGTTGAGGATGCGCACCGGGATGTTGGCCGACACGGCGGGCAGAATCGTGCTCGGATGCAGCACCTTGGCGCCGAAGTAGGCCAGCTCCGACGCTTCCGCGAACGACAGCCGCTCGACCACCGCGGGATGATCCACGACTCGCGGATCCGCGGTCAGCATGCCGTCCACGTCGGTCCAGATCTGGATTTCGCGGCACGCGAGCGGCGCGTCCGCCGTCGTCGTCAACCCGTGCAGGGCGGCGCCCATCAGCGCCCCCGAGTAATCCGACCCGCCGCGGCCGAGGGTCGTGGTCGCGCCCGTGACCGTGCTGCCGACGAACCCACCGAGTACCGGCACGCGGCCGGCGGCCAGATGCGGCAGCAGCTCACGCTCGACCGCCGCCCGGGTCTCGCTCGCCAGCGGCAGTGCCGCGGTGTGCTGGTGATCGGTGATCAGCGCCTTCCGCGCATCGACCCACGCCGCCGGGAGGCCCGCTTCGTCGAAGGCGGCAGCGACGATGCGGCTGCTGACGATTTCGCCGACGGCGGCGACCGCATCCAGTGAGCGCGGCGACGACTCGCGAAGGATCGCGATGGCGGTCAGCACCGCGCGCAGATCTTCCAGCTCGCGGCGGATCTCGGCCTCGAGCGCCGCGGCGCGCGCGCCGGTCGTCAGCGTGTGGACGATCTCGAGGTGGCGCTGCAGCACGCGATCGACGCCGGGGTTGACATCCGTCTGGCCGGCCCGCGCCGCGGCGGCGAGCGCAAGCAGTTGATCCGTCGTTTTCGAGGTCGCCGAAACGACGACCACCGGGGGCACATCCACCGTCGTCGCGGTGTGCCGGACGATGTCGATCAGGCGGGTGATGGCCGGGGCGTCAGCCACCGACGTCCCGCCGAACTTCATGACGACGAACGCGCGGGGTTGGTTGGGGTCCATGTCAGTCGACCCACCCGTCAGCCACCATCAGCTCCGCGTTCAGCACCGCGGCGCCGGCCGCACCGCGCACGGTATTGTGCCCGAGTGCGATCAGCTTCGTCCCGAGCAGCGAGCACGGGCGGAGACGGCCAACCGTCACCGTCATGCCGCGGCCTTTGCCGACGTCCAAGCGCGGCTGCGGCCGGTCGGGCGCGTCGGAGACGTCGATCGGCACGGCCGGTGCCGTGGGCAGCCCGAGCGTCTGCGGCTTGCCCCGGAACGACCGCAGCGCGGCGCGCACCTCGTCCAGCGACGGCTTCGCATCGAGCGCGATCGACATCGACGCGGTGTGCCCGTCGATCACCGGCACGCGGGTCGTGGTCGCGCTGACGACCAATGGGTGCATCGAGACCGCGTCGTCCGCGTAGGTGCCGAGGATCTTCTGGGTCTCGCTCTCGATCTTTTCTTCTTCGCCGGAAATGGCCGGCACGACGTTGCCGAGGATGTCGAGGGAGGGCACGCCAGGATACCCGGCGCCGGAGACGGCCTGGAGGGTGGTCACCATCAGCGACCGCAGGCCGAACTGGCGCAGCGGCGCGAGGACCAGCGCAATCACCACCGTCGAGCAATTGGGGTTCGTCACGATCGCCCCGGTCCAGCCGCGTTCGCGGCGCTGGCGCGTGATCAGGCCGAGATGATCGCCATTGACCTCGGGAATGACCAGCGGCACGGCGGGATCCATCCGCGCCGTCCGGGTATTGCTGATGACCAGGTGCCCGGCGGCCGCGTATGCCGGCTCGAGATCCTTGGCGACCGCCGCGTCGAGCGCCGAGAACACCAACCGCGGGCCCTGACCCGGGGTGCACGCCTGGACCTGCATCCGCCGGACATCGTCAGGTGGCGGCGTCTCGAGCCGCCACGTCACCGCATCCTCGTAGGCCTTGCCCTCCGAGCGGCCGCTGGCGGCGAGCCAGGTCGGCTTGAACCACGGGTGCCGATCCAGGACGCGAATGAACTGCTGTCCGACCATCCCCGTGGCGCCGAGGATCCCGACCTCGATCGGTTGTTGCGGCGCGTGCTCGCCTGTGCTCATGGTGCCTGATCACTCCCGGAAATCGTTCGAGCCAAAAAAAAACCCGCCGACCGTGTGTGCGGTCAGCGGGTTCGTTGTGAGCCGTGGAACTGAAATTTACGTCACGGGCGCACATAGACCACCGACCTGCCGAGTCGCTTGACTCGCTTAGTGTCGATGGATTTGTGCGGCGTGAACATGGGCGATAGTGTAGACGCTTATCGACTGAAGCGTCAAGAGGTTCGAGGGTTCGAGGGTTCGAGGGTTCGAGGGTTCGGAGGTTCGAAGGTTCGTTGGTGCGAGGTTCGAAGGTTGCTCGAGCCACCGGCGCACGCCAGTGGCACGAGTTCTTCGGCTCACCCTAGTCCCTAGTCCCGGGTCCCCGGTCCCGAGTCCCTGAAGCGTCGTTACTTCTTGTCCGGCGCCTTGTCAGCCGCCTTGTCGCCGGGCTTGTCCGGTGCCTTCGACAGGGAACGGTAGTACTGCTCGACCAGCTTGCGGAATTGCTCCGGGACTTCGTCGCTGCCCGAGAGCAGCACCTGATTGCTGTTCCCTTCGACCTTGCGCCGCAGCGAGTACTCGAAGCGCTTCATCGAGTCCGCAACGGCGCTCTGCAGCCGCGTCAACTCCGCCGCATCCTGGTAGACCCGGTCGTCGTCCAGCCGCCGCAGCCCGCGCAGCACTTCGTCGAGCTCCTTGGCGTCCATTTTCTGCCCCTGGAGCGCGCGCCGGAGCTGCTCGACCTGGTTCGTGTACTGCCGCACCTCGCCGCGGTACTGCCGCACGTCGCCCGGCGTGAAGACGCCGCCGTTGTAACGGCGATCCCCCGTGCCGTTGACGGTTCCCCCCTGATACGAGCCGCCGTAGGTATCGCCGTCACCGTTACGGCCGCCGTTGGTCGGCGCGCCATCGTTCCGCCCGCCGTTTCCGCCCTGGCCGCCTTGCCCTTGCTGTCCTTGCTGGCCCTGCTGCCCTTGCTGACCCTGGCCCTGCTGTCCTTGGCCTTGCTGTCCTTGGCCTTGCTGCCCTTGCTGGCCCTGACCCTGCTGGCCTTGACCCTGTTGTCCTTGTCCTTGCTGTCCCTGCTGCCCTTGCTGGCCCTGTTGGCCCTGCTGTCCCTGGCCTTGCTGCTGGCCCTGTTGACCGTTGCGGGCCTGCTGTCCCTGTTGCCCCTGCTGACCGTTGCGTCCGGGCTGGCCGGTACGCTCCCGCGTCCGTTCGTCCAGCGACTGGAGCCCGCGTGCGACCTGCTGGGCCTTGTCCAGCGCTTCGCCCATCGCGTCGGGGCGAGTGTTGCCGACCGAGGCCGCGGCATCGCCAAGGCGCTTCCGCAGATCCTCGAGACCGGTGCCGATGCGCTGCTCGAGATCGTTCACTTCCGAGCCGTGCAGTCCGGCGCGGATCTGTGACCGCGTGTAACGGATCGTGTCGCGCAGCCGGCCGTCGCGCATCGCGCGCGCCGCATCCGACAGCTTGCGCGCGGCGTCCGGATCGTTCTTGCGCATGTCGGAGGCGCTCTTATCGAGCTGATTCTCGAGCGCCGCGGCCTTGGCCTCGAGCGTCTCCTTGCGATCGCTCAACTGCTGGATCTTGTCGACGCGGCTGTCCGCCGGCGCGTTCTCGAGTGCCTTGACGCCCTCGGCGATCTGCTGTTGCTCGCGGGCCATCTCGTCGGCCTGTCTCGCTGCGTCAGCGACGTCACGAGTACCGCGGGCACTCTGCGCCTGCTGCAGCTTGCGCTGGGCGTCCTGCAGCCGGTTCAGCGCAGACGTGGCCTGCGCCGCGCTCATCTGTCCGCCGTTCGCCGCCGCCTGCCGCATCTGGTCGGCGGCTTCGCGCATCCGCCGCGCCGACTCGCTGAGGTCCGGACGATTCTGCTCGCGGGCGAGTTGATCGAGCCGGCGGGCCGCTTCCTCGACCTGATCGGCAAGCTGCCGCTGGCTGTCGCTGCCGCCGGCGGCCTGCTGGCCGGCCGCACGCTGGCGCAGCCGCTCCGCCTCCTGCTCCTGACGGCGCGCCAGCTCCTTCAGCTTCTCCGCCAGCTCGTCGACCTTCTGGTCACCCTGCTCCTGCTGGGCGCGCTGCGCGGTCTCGTACTGGTTGGCCATCTTGTCCATCTCGAGCTCGAACAAGTCCGCCAGGTCCTCGGCCATCTGGCTCTGCCCGCCGCCTCCGCCGCCGCCACCCTGCTGGCGCTGGATGCTGACCTGCGTCTCGTATTCCTCCTCGGCCTTCTGGAGGATCTGCAGTGCCTTCTGCTCGAAGGGGATCGCCGCGTCCGGGGCGGCCGCCTGGAGCTTGGTCTCGGCCTGCTTCATCTCGGTCACGGCCTGCGGCAGCAGGTCCGCCACTTTCTTGAACGACGGGTCCTGCTGCACGAGGCGGCTGTTCATGCGGGTGACGAGGCCGTCCACCTGATCCCGCAGCTTGGCCTGCGACAGCGCGATCACCGTGCTGTTCTCGCGCAGCTTGTCGGCCGCCATCGTCTTGCGATCGCGGTTGATGTTGAAGGTCGCGGCGATGATCTGCCGCTGCTGCTGCGACAGCGCGCCGACCTGGCCGCCGCCCCCGCCGCCACCTCCGCCGCCGCCGGCATTCGACTCGGCTCGCTTGAACTCTTTCCGCAGCGGGCGGATCTGGAGGAAGTAAAGATCGCTCGTCGTACGCTTGGCACCGGCGACCGCGTCGTTGTCGGCAGCCCGCGCGTAGTACGACACGAAGTCGCCCGGGGCGACGTTCAACTCTTCGAGGTAGAAGGTGTGGCCGGCGGTCACCTCGGACAGCCGGTTCTTGCCGTCGAACAGCCGCAGCGTCTTCTCGGCGCCGCCGTTGACGGAGTAGACCAGATCGAGATCCTTCACGCCGTAATCGTCTTCGGCCCGCGCCTCGACGAACACTTCCTCGATCGGCGACGCGGACGTATCACGCCCCGGCTTCGAGATCGAAACGGTCGGCGGCATGTCGTTGAGCGCATCGATCGTGTACTGCGGCGACGCGGTCACTTTCTCGCCGGTCGGAGCTGTCAGATCGATGCGGTAGAAACCGTCCTTGTCCACCACGAACGACCCGTCGAGCCCGCCGGCCGCCGCCGTGAGGCCGGCGGTGTCCTTGTCGTTCAGCAGGATCTCGCCGCCCGGCGCGGTCATCGTCGGCACGACGTGGACCCTGACCTCGGTGCCTCGCAGCACGGCGATGTCGCCGCCCTCTTCGACCTTGCGCGGCTCGAGGCCGGTGTAGGCCGGGAAGTGATATTCGAGCTCGAGCTTCTGCACGTAAGGCAGGTCGACGACCTTCAGCGTGTAGGTCTTCGAGCGCACGCCCGACGCTTCGACGAAGTAGTCGACGGGGCCGGCGAGGTCGAACAGCATGCCCTCGTAGGTGTTGGTGTCGGTGGCTTTCTCGGAGCGCAGCAGCGACATCCGCTCGAAGGGCGCGTCGGGGGACTTGCGCACCATCAGCGCCGCCTGCTCGGCGTCGAAGCCCTCCAGCTTGGCGGTGACGGTCTGGTCCACGCCGCGCGGCACCGTGGCATTACCGGGCGTGACTTCGATGCGATACGGCGCCGCCGCCTCCACGCTGCCGGAGATCTTGACCAGCGCCGAGAGGGCATGGCGCAGGTAGGCCGGCCCGAGCACGAAGACCGCGAGCGTCACGGCGGCGATGGCCGCGATCGTGCCGGCGTAGCGGCGCACGGGCGCCCGCTCGAGCGAGCGGCCGACCTGAATCGCCTGACACTTCTCGACCGCCGACTCCACCAGGCGGCGGACCAACGCCGCGGAGTGCGGTGACTGGGTCCCGGCGGTCCGGCTCGCCTTCTCGACTTCGATGGCGCTGACAATCGCCTCCTGGAGCGACGGCTCGTGCTCTTCGATGTAGAGCGCCACCTGCTCGTCGGAGACCCGCCGCGTCAACGGCCGGACCAGGAACCAGCCGACCAGCGCGGTCAGCGCCACGCCGAGCAGGATCCGGAACCCGACGATCGATCCGGCGCTGAAGCGCCACGACTCGAGGCCGTAGGCGGACAGCAGCAGGACGGCCACTCCCAGGCCGAGCACGCCGACTGCGCCGCGCAGGGCGAGCTTGTAGCGCCACCGCCGCCGGACCTGATGGATGATCTCCACCAGCCCGCCCGACGCATCCGTGTGCCGCATGGGATTCACCATGGCCTTGTGTCTCCTTCACCCAGCCGGGTTGCCCGCCCGCGTCGTGCCTGCCGCCGGACCATCACACGGTCGAGCGGTTGCCGACGATCGTTTCCGCCGCGAGGAACAGCATCCCCGCGAAAATCAGATACCACCAGACGCGCTGTGCGCCTTCCTGCGCGGCGTCGGTCGGCGGCGTCGGCGTGCCGTTGGCCGCCACGTCACCAGCCCGCCCCATCGTCGCCGCCGCGACTTCCTTCGGCTCCATCGCGGTCATGTCCGACTCGGCGAGATCCACGTTGCTCGCCACGACCGCCGTCACCGCGTCGCGCTCCTGCGCGCGAATCTCGTAGAAGCCCTGCTCGGTCAACTCCAGCACTTCGGGCCCTTCGCCGTCCAGCGCCACCCGCTGCCCCGACGGTGTCAGGGCGACGCGCGTCGTCTGCCCGCGCGCCCCCTTCGATCCGGCCGGAGCATCGACCACGTCCCCGACCGTGCGCCACGGCGCCGGCTCGCTGTAGTCCCCAAGGTATCGCACCATGCGGTGCATGAGCGGCAGATACACCGGCCGGACCGCGAGATCGTTCCAGAAGGTGTCGATGGACGAGGTCCACATCAGGACCCGCCCCGATCCGCTGCGCCGCTCCAGCAGCGCCGGGTGCCCGTCGTCGTACCGTGCCAGCACCTGCGCGCCAGGAGCCGCCTCGACCGCGCGGTATCCGTAGAAGCGGGCAGCCGCGAAATCCCCGGTGCGGGGTGCGCGGAACACCTCCAGGGCCGGGTGCCCGTACTCCAACGCGCCGAGCCGGGCCGGAATCCCCGAGCTCCGGTCGACGGCATTTCCGAGGACCCCTGGGAGAACTGTCGGGGCGCCGGCCCACGCCGCCTTGTCCCCTGCAACGAGGAACAGGCCGCCGCCGCCGTCGACGTACTTCGTCAGGCGATCGGCGAGCGACGACGAGACCGGGACGTCGTTCAGGATCACGACCGTGGCCTTGGCGAGATCGTCTGCGGACAGCGAGTCGGCTCCCCGCGCCGTCACCTCGAACCGCGGCGCCTCACCAACCGCCAGGGCGCGGGTGAGATACAGGCTGTCGTCGCGCGACGCGCCAGGCCGGTCCACCAGGATCACCCGAACCGGTTCTTCCGGGGACGCGACGAAGTTGAAGACGTTGTCGCGTTCGAGCGCGTCCTTCGGCAGCCGCACCGCCGCGCGCACGTTCTTCTCCGCCACCGTGACCGGATCGAAGGTCACCGACCCCGACCCGCCGGGCTCGACGTTGACGCGCTGCGTCTGCACGCCGCGGCCGCCCAGTTCCAGTGTCAGCTCGACCCCCTTCACCGCCGCGGGTCCGTGATTGACGACGCCGGCGGTGACCGCGATGCGTTGCTGATTCGAGAAGGTCGAGCGCTGCAGCGACACCGGCGTCACGGACAGGTTGGCCGTCTCCGCGTCGCCGACCGGCGCGGTCGAGAGCACCGCGCCTTCGGGCAGCTTCACGCCTTCCGCCCCTTGCCACCCGATCCGCTGGAAGTCGGTGATCAAGACCGCTTCGCGCCGCGGCAGGCCCGATTCGCTCAGCACGCTCCCGGCCAGCTTCAGGGCCGGACCGTAGCGGGTTGCCCCCGCTCCCGGCTGCACGCCGGCCACGGTGGCGAGGAGCCGGCTGCGGTCGGCAGTCGAACGCAGCGCGACTTCGGCGTTCGACGAGAACACCACGATCGTGCCGCGGTCGGCGGGTGTCAGGCCGTTGATGGTCTGCTGCGCCGCGGCGATCGCTTTCTGCCACCGGCCGCCGTAGCCCATGCTGTACGAACGATCGAGCAGCACGACCACTTCCCGGGCGCCGCTGCCCGCCGCCGCGGCCGCATCGGTGTGTCGGAAGAACGGCCGGGCGAAGGCCATGACCAGCAGCGCCAAGGCGGCCAGCCGCATGGCCAGGAGCAGCCAGTGCCGGATCCGCCGGCGCTGCACCGACTGATACGGGATGCGCCGGATGAACATCAGCGAGGGAAAGTGCACGACATTCCGGCGTTCCTTCTGAATCAGGTGCAGAAAGACCGGAATGGCCAGGCCCGCGAGGCCGACGAGGAAGAGCGGGGTCAGAAAAGACATCACCGCACCCGGGTCAGCCTCTCGCGTGCCGACAGATAACTGAACAGCGCGTGATCGAGCGGAGACGACGTGTTCACGAGCGTGTAGTCGATACGGTTGGCGGAGAAGCGCTCGGTCAGCGCGGTGGTGTGGGCCTTGACCAGCTCACGGTACTGCTCCGCGAGCACGTCCGGGACGACCGGCATCTGCTCGCCGCTCTCCAGATCTTCAAAGGCCGACGGCGCCGAGAAGGTGAAATTCAGCTCGGCCTCGTCCAGCAGATGGAACACGATCAGGTCGTTGCCGCGGAAACGGAGCGGCCCGATCGCTTCGAGCACCGCGTCCGGCTCCTCGTAGAAATCCGAAATGAGCACCAACACGCCGCGCCGGCCGAAGTGCTCGGCCATCTTGTGCAGCGGCGCGCGCAGGCTCCCCGGCTTCGTCGGCTTCACCCGGTCGAGCACGTGGAGAACCGTCTCCATGTGCTTCGCTGACGGCGGCACGTGCTCCACGATGTCGTCGTCGAAGGCCACGAAGCCAACGCGATCGCGCTGGCGATGAACCAGGTAGGTCAGGCACCCGGCCAGCATCCGCGCGTAATCGAGCTTCGTCATCGACGAGCTGCCGTAGCCCATCGACTTGGACACGTCGAGCAGCACCGAAAAGTTGGAGTTCGAGTCCGCCTCGTACTCCTTGATGTAGAAGCGGTCGGTGCGGGCGTACAGCCGCCAGTCGACGCGGCGGATGTCGTCACCCGGCGTGTAGCCGCGATGCTCGGCGAAGTCCACCGACGCGCCGTAGAAGGGCGACCGGTGGATGCCGTTGATGAACCCGTCCACGACCGAGCGGGACACGAGCTCCAGGTTGCCGATCCGGGCCAGGACGCGCGGGTCGACGAACCGGGCGCCGGGGATGGCGGTAGCGTCCATCATGGGTCGATCACATTCCCGAGCGCGGCACGGGCACGGCTTCGAGCAATCGGTCGATCAGCGCGTCGCTGTTGATCCCTTCCGACTGCGCATGAAAGTTGGTCAGCACGCGGTGCCGCAACACGGGATGCGCGAGAGCGCGGATGTCCTCATAGCTGACGTGATACCGCCCCTGCGTCAGGGCGCGCGCCTTCGCGCCCAGGACGAGGAACTGGGCGGCGCGGACGCTGGCTCCGAACGCGACCCATTTCTTGACGTTCTCGGGGACCGTCGGCGACTTGGGCCGGCTCGCCCGCACCAGGCTCAACGCGTAGCGCATCACCGGCTCGGCCACCGGCACGCGGCGCACCAGGCGCTGGAACGCGATCAGGTCGGCGCCGGTCACCGGGCGCTCGAACTGCGGATCGAGGATCGCCGTGGTGGTCCGCACGACCTCGTACTCCTCCTCTTCCGGCGGGTGCTCGATCACGATGTGGAACATGAAGCGATCGAGCTGTGCTTCAGGCAACGGGTAGGTGCCTTCGAGCTCGATCGGGTTCTGCGTCGCGAAGACGTAGAACGGCTCTTCGAGCTTGTAGGTGCGGCCCTGGATCGTGACCCGGTGCTCCTGCATCGCTTCGAGCAGCGCCGACTGCGTCTTCGGCGGGGTCCGGTTGATCTCGTCGGCCAACACGATGTTGGCAAAGATCGGCCCGGGCGCGAACACCATCTGGCGCCGCCCGGTGGTGGCGTCTTCCTGGATGATGTCGGTCCCGGTGATGTCCGACGGCATCAGGTCGGGCGTGAACTGGATGCGGTTGAACTTCAGATCCAGAACCCGCGCCAGGGTATGGATCAACAGCGTCTTGGCCAGGCCGGGGACGCCGACGATCAGGCTGTTGCCGCCGACGAACAGCGAGAGCAGCACTTCCTGCACCGTGTCGGTCTGCCCGATGATCAGCTTGCGAAGCTCGGTGAGGATCTGCTCCTTCCCGGTCTTCATCCGATCGGCGAGCGCGATGTCGTCCGGCGACTCCAGGTTCACGACGTCTTCTGCAACACGATTCACGCGACTCTCCCTCTGTCTGAACTGACGCTTCCAGCTTCGAGCTTCCCGCTCCAGTTACCAGCTTCCCGCCAGGCCTGCCCCAAATTGCGGAGCCGGTTGAACCTGCCAAATGCCGCGTCCGGGGCGTTCCCGACTCCCAGCCGAGTGGAATCTCGTGCGCCATTCCCGGATGCCTCGTCAGCTTGTTGCCAGCTGGAAGCTGGAAGCTGACAGCGACGCCCCTAGTGCGTCATACCGTAGATGATGTAGTTCACCCCGAACTTGTACGCTTCGTTCGACAGGTCGACGACGAAGAGGCCGGTATCGGAGAACTCCCAGTACTCGCTGATGTCGTTGTTCACGTTGGCAATCGCGATCAGCCGCTTGCTCTGATCGTTGTTCTCGAACAGGCCCCAGTACGACGGCACCAGGCTCTGGTCGTAGATCGAGGGCACCTTCAGCTCTTCCGGATGATCGATCTCGTAGAACGAGTGGAACACCGGGCTCTTGGGGTCGACCTGGATCCAGTGCAGCTCGGGCAGGACGACGCGCATCTGGTCCTGCAGGTTGTTCCAGTCGTAGCCGCGGAAGTCGTCGAAGATCGCGAACCCGCCCTTCAACAGGTACGAACGGAAGGTGGCCGCCTGCGTCTCGCTCACCGACCAGAAGCCGGGCTCGGCCATGTAGGCGATCGGGTAGTTGAACAGCTCCGGATCGTCGAGCGAGAGGATGTTCGAGCCGTTGGTCCGCACGTGCAGGAACGTCAGCTCGTCGAGGATCTTGCTGAAGTGCACCTCGCCGTCGGGATAGTCGTGCGACCACGGGGCGCCGCGCCGGCCGAACCCGCCGCCGAAACCCGTGTCGTAGCGCAGCCGCACGAACACCCACCGGCCGTCATAGGGCGTATTGCCTTCGACCGCGATGTTGAGCTGCGGACGCCGGTTCCGACCCTGGGCGTAAACCCCGGCGCCCGCGGCCGCCGCCGCCACGATCGTCGCACCGACGACCAGCCGCGTCCGCCAGGTCATGGCTGCTTGCCCTCGCTCTCGCGGATCTGCCGGGTCTTGAGCGCCAGCTCGGTGGCAAGCCGCTCGAGCTCGGCGGCATACTTCGCCGGCTCCATGCTGTCCTTGAGCAGCTTCAGGCCTTCGATGCGGCGCTCCAGCTCGCGGCGCTCGGTGTAGAGCGCGCGCAATTTTGGATCCGCGGGCAGTACTTCCCCGGTCGCCGACCCGAGCGTCAGGATCGACGCGACGCGGCCCTGCTTGCCGTCCGCGGACGGGGTCTGGGTACCGGTCTTCTCCCCGTTGTCGCTGAGGATCGGATGCTCGGTGACCATGATCCCCTCACGCTCGTAGGCCACGCCGACCTCGCGCTTGGCGAAGTTGAACGCTTCGAGCACCGAGATGCGGCCGTTCTTGTCGGCATCGGCCTCCGTCCCCGTGAGCCCGTCGACGAAGTAGCCGCCGAACAGCGTCGCGAAGCGCTCCGAGCCGTTACGCGTCGCCGCGATGATCGTGCGCCCGGGGGCGGCCAGCGCGTCGACGAACGGCCCGCTCGCGCTCGACGTGTTGACCAGCACCACATTCTTCGACTTCAGTTTCGCGAGCAGCGGGGCGAAGTCGGCCGGCGTCATGTCGGGCCCGGGCAGGTTGAACTTCGCGTCGTTGTTGGCGAACGTGCCGTGACCGATCAGGATCACGAACACGAGATCGTCCGGGCCGGCCGTGGCCAGCTCGCCGAACGCCTTGACGACTTCCTCTTTGGTCGACTTGCCGGTCGCCCGCTTCGGGTCCGCCTCCGGCTTCTCGGCGAGATAGATCAGGTGCTCCTTGGTGACGCCCATCTTGGTCGCCCCATCCACCATCGTCGCCGCCCAGCGCTGGAAGAGCTCCGCGTGTTCGGGATCGCCGGCCAGCCCCACCACGATCGCGACGTGCGCAGTCTGCGCCGCGGCCGGAGCCGCCAGCATCAGAACGCCGAGTGTCGCGAGCAGCCAGCGGTGCACGGTCGTCGTCTCCTTTGTCTCGCCCGACCTGAAGGTCGGGCCTACGCAATCCTTCTACGTAATCGCTCGTCGAGCCAGTGTAGGCCCGACCTTCAGGTCGGGCGCGACACGGCTCAGGCCATGCCGACGGCGCGACGGTAGGCCCACTCGCCCGCCATCAACCCGCCGATCGCCAGCAGCACGATCGGCATGTGCCAGAGATCGCGTTCCTCCACCGTCGTCACGCCGCGCCCGGTGTACTTCAAGTCCTCCGGCAGGTTCGACACCGTGTCCGCGGTGTAGAACTTCCCGCCGGTCTCATCGGCAATGCGCTTCAGCCGCGCCGCGTGCATCGTTGGGTCGAAGTACTCGGCGTCGCCCGGAGCGGCCCGCATGTGGATGGCCCCGGCGCCGAGCGGCTTGCCCTCACGCGTCGCCTCGACGTCCGCCGCATACATCCCGTCGGTCGCGGCGGTGAAGGTCGCGCGGTACTCGCCATTGCGCTCACCCGTCCACTGCATCGGCACCTCGACGGTGTTGCCCGCGGGATCCTTTACCTTGGCGACGACCCGCGCGTCGTTCAGCTCGACGAACGACTTGTCGACCACCTCCGCGGTCAGCGTGACCGGCTCGCCGGCTTCGACCCGCTCGGTGCTGGTATGCACGTCGACCGGCTCGGGGACGCCGTCGACCACCCACCGCAACAGCTGACGCCACAGGTTCTCGTGGGTCATGTCCTCGAGCGGCATGCTCGCGTGCATCTGATAGAGCCACGAGTCCTGGACGGCGAAGGCCAGCGCCTTGCCGCGGCCGTACCGCTGGAAGGCCAGCACCGGCTGGGTCCGGCGGTTCTCGTCGGTCCCGCTGAGGAGCAGCGTCGCGCCCGGCTTCAGCGTCTTCAGCGGGTTCACGCTGGTGAGCACGGGCAGCGCGTTCCATCGCGCGCTCGAGGCGGCTTCGGTCGCGGCAATCTGGGTGATCGCGTGCGCCTCGCCGGCCCGGGTCGGCCGCAACTTGAGGCGCGACACCGGCAGCTCGTCCAGCGATCGCGCGACCCGGTCGATGACCACGGGCAGTGCATCGGCAACCGGGGTGCCCGCATACCCGCCTTCGCTGAACGAGCGCGAGCCGCCGAGCATCAGCAGCCCGCCGCCGCGCCGCTCGACGAACTCGCCGATCATCCGCAGCTGATCGCCAGTGAAGGCGCCCGCCTCGATGCTGCCCAGGATGATGCCGCGATAGGCGAACAGCTCGTCGCGCGTCTTCGGGAAGCCCGCCGCCAGCTCCTCCGGCCCGTTGACGCTCAGCCGCATGAACTTGTTATCCGCAGTCCGCTGCAGCGTGACGACTTCCAGATTCTTGTCGTCCTCGACCGCGCGGCGCAGGAACTTCATCTCGGGCCGCGGCTCGCCTTCGTAATAGAGCAGCCGCTCGCGGCGATCGAGCACTTCGATCAGCGCGTCCCGCTGATTGTTCTGGGTGACGATCTCGCCGGCCTTCGGACTGATCTTGAAGCGGAACACCCGCGGACCAGCCTCCGACGCGGTGAACCGCACCCGAACCGCCGCCGGCTCACCGTCGACGGGCAGCTTGACCTCCTGCGACCCCACGATCCGGCCGCCGTCCTCGACGTCGAGCGTCACCGCCTCAC
This sequence comes from uncultured Acidobacteriota bacterium, assembly GCA_963816725.1. Classification (GTDB taxonomy): domain Bacteria; phylum Acidobacteriota; class Vicinamibacteria; order Vicinamibacterales; family 2-12-FULL-66-21; genus CAVSUB01. Next base: position 128,368 of record CAWFMC010000014.1, read on the forward strand.
CGGCAAAGCCGGTCTGCGTCACGACCACGTCGATCATCAGCGACGTGCCCTTGAGCGCGGTGCGCGGAGCGGACACGCGATCGACCTGGATGTCCTTGACGAGCGACTCCTTGCCGACGCCGACGGTGAAGACCGGCACGGACGCCGCCTTCATCGCCAGCAGCGCATCGGACAGGGAGGCGTCGGTCGTGTCCGCGCCATCGCTGACCAGCACCATCCCGGCCAGCGGCAGCCCGGCCAGCTCCTGGCGCGCGCCGTCGAGCGAGGCGCCAATCCGGGTCTGTGCGCCCGAGAACGTCAGGTCTGCATTCTGTCCGACGCGTGAGGCGACATTCGAGAAGCGGAACGTCCGCAGCACGAACCGATCCGAGAGCGCCTTCAGCAGCGGCGTGTCGGGGGTCGCAAACTGCTGTTTCGCGAACGCCGCGCGCGGCCCCGCATTCTGATCGGCGATCTGCATCGACCGCGAATCGTCGATCAGGATGCCCAGGAAGTTCTGCTGCGGAACCGCCGCCTTGACCACCAGCACCGGCCGGAACAGGCAGAAGAGCACGAGCGCGAGAATGGCCGTCCGCATCCCCGCCAGGACGATGCGGTGGCGAGCTTCGGCCTTCGACCGGGCGGCGCGATACGTCAGGAATGTCGCGGCGATCGCGGCCGCAACCAGAACGGCCGCGATGTACGAACCGGTCGAGGGAACGAGCCGGAATTCACCCTGCTGGAACACCACCGGCCGGTAATTGAAGAGCAGCCGGAACAACGACTCGAGCAATGCTCAGCTCCCCTCGAAACGTGTGCTGGGCCTGGGCGCCGATTGTATCTCCGGCGTGCGGGACCGGTGAAGGCAAGCAGCCCTTTTGATGCCTCGCCGTCGAGCCGTGCGGGCCGCGCGCTACCCATGCCGGTGGACAGCGGGTACACCATAGGCAGCGCGGGTTCGGGTTCGCCTCGACGGACGAATCCCGAGTGTACCTGTTAATGACGCCGGATCTCTCCCTTCAGCCTCCGGGCGGCTGCCGCCATCGGTGAAATTACCGTGGCAGCGGGATGACCGAGAAGGTCTGCGGCGCACCCAACGGCGTCACCGTCGTCCCGACCACACGAGCGAGCCCCACCCGGTATCGTCCCGCCGGCACGACTGGCCCCGGCGCTTGTCCCCGGCCAGAGCCTTGCGGCTGTTCCTGCTCCTGTTCCGGGTCACTGTCCTCGGCCTGACGCGCGACAGGCTCGGCGCCCCGCCCGCCTCGGCCCCCACCGTCAGCCGCCGCCGGCGGATCGCCGCGGAGATTCCACGCGACGCGGTGGAGCCCGGCATCGCGGCTCAGCTCCATGCGCCGCACTTCACGGCCGGCGTCATTCGTGAACGTCAGCACGAGCTTGTCGTCTGCGGGTGTGGCCTCGGCCACGTTATAGGTCACGAGCGCGCCGTATGGCGGGTTGGCGGTAGCCTCGTTGCCCCACGCCGCTTCGGCCTGGCCCAGCTCGTCGAAGAGGTAAGCGTCGCGCAACGGGAACACCCGGCCCGGCTCGGTGAGTGCCTGCGGCGTGACCTCGCGGAGCGCCGAATAGTCGTCGAGCACGAACGCGCCGCGCCCGAACGAGGCCACCACCAGATCGCTCTCGCGCTTCTGCACGACCAGATCGCGCGCCTGCGTGGTCGGGATGCCGCCCTTGAGCTGCATCCAGTGCTGCCCGCCGTCGACGCTGAACCACACGCCGAACTCCATCCCGGCAAACAGCAGGTTCCCGTTCACATGATCCTGGACGATGCTCCAGGCGCCGGAGCGCTGCGGCAGATCGCCGCCGATCGACGTCCATGTACGGCCGCGATCGGTGCTCTTCATCACGTAGGGCTTGAAGTCGCCGCGCTGATAGTTGTTGAACGTGGCGAAGACCGTGTTGGCCTCGCGCGGTGAGGCGAACACGTCCGTCACGTAGGCGTGCTCGGCGACGCCGGGGAACGCCTCGATCTTGCGCCAGTTACGGCCGCCATCTTCGGTGACCTGCACCAGCCCGTCGTCGGTACCGACGAAGATCAGCCCTTCGAGGAGCGGCGACTCGTCGAGCGCCGTGATCGTGCTGAGCCGGGTGGTCGCCTGGTTGAACGCCACCGAGTCGGGCGGCCACACCTTGCCCATGATCGGGATCGTCGCCGGGTCGAGGTTGCGGGTCAGGTCAGGGCTGATCACGGTCCACGAATCGCCGCGGTCGTCGCTGCGATAGAGGCGCTCGCCGCCGAAGTAGAGCCGGCGGGCGGAATGCGGGCTGATGATGAGCGGCGAGTCCCAGTGCCAGCGCCCGAGCGCGCCGCCGCCGCGGCCGCCGCCAGCGGCGCCACCGCGCCCGCCCTGCGCGCCACGGCCGCCGCGCCCCTCGGCCGCGGCGTCGGCGCCGGCCGGCGCGGCCGGTGCGGGGAGCGGCTCGAGCCCGGCCGTGTTCTGCCGCGTCGGCCGGATCGACACGCGCGTACCGGTCTTCAGATCGAGGCGGCCGAGCGCGCCCTCCTGCGACTGCGAGTAGACGATCGACGGATCCTCCGGGTCGACGCGCGGCTGGAATCCATCCCCGCCGCCGACGTTGTACCAGTCACTCGTGCGGATGCCGACGCGATTGAGCGTTCGCGACGGGCCGCAGATCGAGCCGTTGTCCTGGGCGCCGCCGCAGACGTCGTAGAACGGCCGGGCGTTGTCGGTCGCCACGCGATAGAACTGCGACAGCGGCAGGTTGGTGAAGTGCCGCCAGGTTTTCATCGCGTCGTAGGTCTCGTACAGGCCGCCGTCGTTGCCGATGATGAGGTGGTTGGCATCGAGCGGGTCGAACACGATCTCATGGTGGTCGACGTGGACGCCGGGCATCGCCACCTCCGACCAGGTCTTGCCGCCGTCCGTGCTCCGGGAAAAATTCGTCCACGGTGACCAGATCGTTTCGGGATCGTGGCCGTCCACGAAGACCTCGTTGTAGTAGCCGGGATCCCCGCCGGTGTAGCAGTCATCGGTCGCGCCGCCGCGTCCGCCACCGGGCGGAGGTCCGGCAGGTTGCGCGGGCGAACCGGCCGGCGGGGCCGCCGCAGGAGACGGCGTGGCGGGAGGCGCTGCCGCGGCGGGGCGCCGCGCGCCGATCGGGGCGCACGCCGCGAGAGCCGGCGCCGGAGTACCCGGAGCCCCGCGACCAGCCGCCCCACCACGTCCCGCGCTGAGATTCCGCCCGATCCGCGTCCACGACGCGCCGGCATCGTCCGAGCGGAAGAACCCGCCCTGCCCACGCTGCGCGGTGATCAACGCGTAGACGATGTTCGGGTTCTTCCAGTTGATGCCCAGGCCCATGCGGCCCATGTCAACGGTGGGCAGACCCTTGGTCAGCTTGGTCCAGCTCTGGCCGCCGTTGGTGGACTTGAACAACCCGCTCTCCGGACCGCCGCCAATCAACTGTCCGACCTGCCGGCGGCGCTGATACGCGGCCGCGTAGATGACGTCGGGCTTCTTCGGATCCATGACCATGTCGGTCACGCCCGTGTCAGGACTCACCGACAGGACCGCTTTCCAGGTCTGCCCGCCGTCAGTCGTCTTGTAGAGACCGCGATCCCCGCCGGACGTCCACAGCGGACCAATCGCCGTGACATAGACCGTGTTCGAGTTTCGCGGGTCGACGATGATGTTCTGGATGTGTTCCGAGTGCTCGAGGCCCATGCGCTTCCAGGTCGCGCCGGCGTCGAGGGACTTGTAGACGCCGTCGCCGAAGCTGACGCTGCGCTGGTTGGCGTTCTCGCCGGTGCCCAACCAGACCACGTTCGAGTCTTTCGGATCGACCGTCACGGCGCCGAGCGAGTACGAGCCGTAGGTGTCGAACGGCGCGGTCCAGGTGTTGCCGCGATTCTCCGTCTTGAACAGCCCTCCGGACGCGGACGCGACGTACCACACGCTGGGATTCTTCGGATCGATCGCCACGTCCTGGATGCGTCCCGTCGTCAGGCTCGGCCCGAGGCTTCGGAAGGCCAAGGCTTTGAACGCCTCGCTCGGTGGCGCCGTCGGCCCTTGCGCGAAGCCGGATGCGGTCAGGAGGATGGCGAGGGACAAATAGAGCGAAAAGCGCTGCTTCATATGCTCGGGAACTCGGAATCCGGAGGGTGTCGGGTCTACTTCAGTAACCCGGCCTTGATCATCGCCTGGTACTCGGCGCGGGCGACCGCGAGATCCTTCTCGATCATCTGCAGCACCGCGACCTGGGCATCGGTCGGGCGATAGTCGGCGCCGCCGGCTTCGTCACCGGCGCCCGTGCCGACCGCCCCGTTCAGCCAGATCAGGTTCGAGTAGACCTTGTACGCCTGGACGAAATACTTGTCGTCGCTCAGCGCCGACGACCTCTCCAGCAGCTTGAACTCGGTGTTCGCCAGCTGCGCGTCGGTCTCGCGCAGCGATGCCGTCACGCCCTGCGCGGCTTTCAGCTTGTCCTGGATCTCGCGCCGGACGGTCTCCAGGTGGTTGACCATGTCCGAGGTCTCGTTGAGATCGCGGATGATCCGCTTCTGCATTTCGGTCGACGCCAGGAGGTCGGCGTCGGACGACACGATTTGCGGATCCTTGAGGATCTCGAAGGGCTGTGTCAGCGTCTGGCCGTCGGCGGTCATCTTGATCGTGTACTTGCCCGGCGCGGCGAGTGCGCCGACCTGCGCCTGGGCCAGACCCCAGTGCGTCACCGGACGGGTCTCCTGCCCTCGAAACCGCGGCTCGTCCCAGATGTGGGGGTTCTCGGACGGCGTCGTCCGCAACGCGACCAGGCGCGGCGCGTCGTAGCGCATGTCCCACGACAGACGATTCAGGCCGGCCCGCCCCGTCACCTCCATCGTCCGCGCCACCGCGCCGCTGGCATCCGCGATCTCGACCTTCAACGGTCCCGCTGCCGGCAGGCTGTAGGTGAACTGCGCCCGGCCGCTGCGGGCCAGGCGATAGGCGGCGCGCGGCACGAAGAGCCGGGCCACGTCCGTCGCGGTCGACGCCGGCTGCTCCAGCGGCGTGATGTCGTCGAGGATGTAGAGGCCGCGGCCGTAGGTCGACAGCACGACGTCATGCGCCTGCTTCTGCACCACTACCCACGTCACCGGCGCGGCCGGCAGGCCGTCCTGCAGCGCGGTCCATTTCACGCCGTCGTCCAGGGTGTAGTAGAAGCCGTGCCCGGTGCCCGCGAACAGCATGCCGCGGCGGTTGGGGTTCTCGGCGATCGACAGCGTGTAGTCGAGCGGGTGCTTCGACGGCAGGTCGCCGGACACGTTCTTCCACGTCGCGCCGAAGTCGGTCGTCTTGTACAGCAGCGGCGCGCGGCCGTCGGTCAGGTGGCCATCGGCCGCGACGTAGGCGGTCCCGGCGTCGAAGTTCGAGGGATCGATCTTCGAGATGACGCTCCACGCCGGCAGCCCGGGGAGGTTCTTCGTGACGTCGGTCCAGTTCGCCCCGGCGTCGCGCGTGTTCCACACCTTGCCGTCGTTGGTGCCGGCCCAAATCAGCCCGCGCTGGACCGGCGATGGCGCAATCGCGAAGACCACCTCACCGTAGAACTGCCCGAGGTTGTCGCCGACGATGCCGCCGGACGGGATGATCTTGCTGGGATCCCTGGTCGACAGATCCGGGCTGATCTCCTTCCAGCTCTGACCGCCGTTCGAGGTCGCGAAGATCACCTGGCAGCCGTAGTAGACCGTCTTCGTATCGAACGGATCCACCGCCAGCGGCGCGGTCCAGTGGCAGCGATATTTGGTGTCGGTCGGCGGCGAGTCGAGCGAGATCATCCACGGCGAGACCGAGCGCGCGGTGCCCTGCCGGGCGTCGTAGCGGGTCAGTTTGTTGCCGTAGCAGGACGACCACACGACGTCCGGATCGGACACATCCGGCACGGTGAAGCCGGATTCGCAGCCGCCGAGCGCGTGATCCCAGGGAACCGCCGCGCCGCCGCGCCCTCCCCCGCCGCCGCCTCGTCCGCCCGCCGGTCCACCGGCGCGGGCGGCATTGTTGGCAACCGCCTCCGGTGACGTGCTCGGGCCGCGCATCGTCCCGTTGTCCTGCATGTTGCTGTAGATGTAGTACGGCACCTGGTTGTCGACTGCGACGTGGTACATCTGGCCGATCGGCAGGCGGATCCGGGACATCGCCTGGCCATGATTGGTGGTGATCTGCATCCCGCCGTCGTCGGTCATCGCGAACCGATCGGCGTTGGTGGGATCGAACCAGATGTCATGGCAGTCGCCGCACCCGCCCCACGGCTGGAATGTCACGCCGCCGTCCGTGGATCGGTGCGAGCTGCTGTTGGCGATGAGGACCTCGTCGGCATCGACCGGCGAGATCCCGAGCCGGACGTAGTAACCGGCCCGGCCGATCAGCGCGCGATCCCAGCTGACCACCTTCCACGAGGATCCGGCGTCGTCCGAGCGCCACAGTGATCCCTGGTCAGCGGTCTGGATCAGCGCGTAAACCCGCGACGAGTTCGATGGCGCGATGGCCACGTCGATCTTGCCGAGCGGCGACTTCGGCAGTCCCTGATGCGCGACCTTGGTCCAGGTCCCACCGCCGTCGGTGGACTTGTAGATGGCGGAGCCCGGGCCGCCGCTCAACATCGCCCACGGGTGCATCTCGACCTGCCACGTGCCGGCCATCAGCACATTGGGATTCTTGGCGTCCATCGAAAGGCCGGAGCAGCCGGTGTTCTGGTCGACGAACAGGCTGCGTGTCCAGGTCCGGCCGCCGTCGGTGGTCTTGAACACGCCGCGCTCCGGCTGCGCTCCCGTAACCCGCCCGAGGGCGCACACGTAGACGATGTTCGGGTCGGTGGGATGGACGATGATGCGGCCGATGCGGCCGGTCTCGTCGAGGCCCATGCGAGTCCAGGTCGCGCCGGCGTCGGTGGACTTGTAGATCCCGTCGCCGATCACGTCGCTCGGCCTGATCACCCAGGCCTCGCCGGTGCCGGCCCACACCGTACTTGGGGAGCTGGGGGCGACCGCGAGTGCGCCGATGGCCGCGACCGGCTGACCATCGAAGATCGGCGCGAAGGTGGTCCCGCCATCGGTCGATTTCCACACGCCGCCCGACGCCGCACCCGCGTAATAGATGGAAGGATCACCGGGGACGCCGGTCACGGCGGCGATCCGGTTGCCGACCGACGGACCCATGAACCGCCAGCGCAGGGGCTCGGGCTCAGGGGCCTGGCCGCGTCCGCCGCGGCCCTGTCCGTATGCCGAAGCCGCCATGGCCAACGCGAGCGCAAGCCCCGCTGCCAGCCGCGGGGTCGCGCGGGTCCACACCGTCATTCGGTTGCTCCTGCAAAAACGCTAAGCATATCAGGCAGCGTCTGGCGGTCCCGATCCCACGACGCGCGCTCGGCGCGGCGGTCAGCGGGCGTCGAGATCCGGCTGCCCCAGACGGGCTCGCAGCGCCTGCATCATGGCGGGATCGGCGGTGATGTGTGGCTCCGGCGCGCGGCGATACGCGAGGATCTGGCGGTAGATGGTGTCCGCCTGGTACTGATTGTTCTCGAGCCCGGCCAGGTATTGCAGGCGAAGGTTGCTGTCGCGATTGATGTCCGCGTCCTTCAGCCAGCCGGCGAGGTCCGAGGCATGGCCGGCATAGGTGCCGAGCACGTCGAGCAATGAGTTGTAGCCGACGTCAGCCAGGGATGCGCGCACTTCGGCCCGCGGCGCAGCCTGCAACCGTTCCGCGGCGTGTGTGACGTCGAGCGGAGCGTCGTCTCGCTGACCGAGCAGGACGATGTCGTAGCCGGCACCCTGATTGAGGTTGCCCCAGATGGTGCCGTTCGGGAAGACGTCGAAGAACGTCGCGATCTCGCTCTTCACGACCTCCGGCGAGCTCTCGTAGAGCGGTACCCACTGCGTGACCAGCCCGCCGGGATTCAGGTGGCGGCGGACCATCTCGAAGTATTCCCTGGTGTAGAGCGTCGCCGCCCCCTTCACCCACGGATGGATCGGATCCGACGTGATGATGTCGTAGGTCTCCGCCATCGTCCGGACGCGGTGCCGGGCGTCGTCGAACATGATCCGGACGCGCGGGTCGTGCACGACGTCGTAGTTCTCCTTGGTGAAGAACGGCGCGACGCGCTGCGGAATGAGCGGCTCGATCTCGCAGATGGCCAGCTTCTGCACGTCGGGGTAAGGCACGAAGGAGCCGGCCGTCACGCCGGCGCCGAAGCCGACCACCAGGACCGAGCGGGGCGCGCTGTGGAGGAGCGCGGGCACGTTAGCAAGGAGCCGCTGGAGACGCATGTCCTGCGGCTCGCTCGAGGCCTCGACCTTGCCGCTGACGTGGAAGTTGCGGATGCCACCGGTCAGCTCGGACACCGCGATCGAGGCGTTCATGCCCTCGCCGACATAGAGGTAGCGGGTGCCCGTCTCGTCGCGGGTCGGCAGCGAACGGCCGTAGGCGATGAGGCCGGCCGGCACGGCCGGCACGAGCGATCCGGCGAAGGCGAGAAGCGCCGCACCTGCCGCGATGGCCGCGGCGCGCCCGCGGGGCGGCGGCGGGTGCGCCGGTCCGGCGATCGTGCGCCGGTTCCGCGCGAGCAGCGCGGCGATCGCCGCCACGCCACTGAGGACGATGAGCCAGCGCTGCGCGCTGCGCGTCCCGGCGTCGGGGACAATCACCAGGCTGAAGAGGACCGCACCGGCGATCGCGCCGATGGTATTGGCGGCGTAAACACCGCCGACCAGGCGTCCGGGATCCTGATTCGGTCCGGCGGCCGCGGCGAGCGCGAGCGGGAAGCTTGCGCCCCACAGGATCGTTGCTGGCAGCAGCGCCCAGGCACAGCGTGCGATGTCGAGCTGAAACAGAAACCAGGGACTGGTCGAGAGCCACGGGTTGACGGGCCAGTACGGCAGCGAGTCGCCGAGCATGACCGCCGTCCAGGCGATCGACAGACCGGCGAGCGCCTGACAGGCCGCCAGGGCGGCACGCGGCGACGTGCGGCGGGCGAGCATCGAGCCGAGACTGCTGCCGATCCCGAGACCAGTCAGGAACACCGCGAGGATGATCGAGAAGGTGTAGGTGGTCGCCCCGAGCATCAGCGAGAGAATGCGGGTCCAGATCACTTCCGCTGCCAGCGCACAGAGGCCGGAGAGCCCGATCGCTATGTAGATCGCGGGCCCACCCTCACCCGGTTCGTCCAGGCGCACGGGCCTGATCCGAACTGTCCGCCGGATCGGCTTCGCCGGTCGATGCCGCGAGCCACAGCCCGAGCAGACCGATCACCAGGTTGATCGCGACCGCGACGAACGTCGCCGTCGCCATGTCGTAGACGCGAAGGAGGTAGAAGCCGGCCAGCAGGCAGCCGCCGACCGCGCCGGCGATGTTGGCGCCGTAGAAGAACCCGAGCCAGGACACGCCTTCGCCGGTCCGGCCGATCCAGCGGGCGATCGCCGGCAACGTGGCGCCCATCAGCATCGTCGGAGGAAGCAGGCAGGCGGCGCACAGGAGGCCGCGCAGCAGCATCCCGGAGTACCCATGCGGCACGCTGGCGGCATAGAGGTTGCCAACCACCGGCACCCCATAGAGCACCGCGATCGCGACCACCGCAATCCCGATCTCGAGATATCCGTAGACCCGCAGCGGGTGGGCCGTCGGCGACACGTAGCGTGGCAGGAGGAGGCTGCCGAGGCACATGCCGCCCATGAACGTGCCCAGCAGGACGCCGAGTGAGAACGCCGAGGATCCGACGACCAGCTGGAGCAGCTGGAGCCAGACGACCTCGTAGATCAGCGCCGCGCAGCCACTGCCGACGAACAAGACGAGGAGGAGCGGCAGCAGCGACGTGCCGGCCGGCACGCCGCCGGCCTTCGAACGGACCGGGTTGGGCATTAGCGACGATACGCCGGCACTCGAGGCGCCGTTTCAGCATGCGCGGCCGAGTTATGCTTGATTTCGGGCCGGCGCCGCGCGTCCGGACGGAACCGGCGCCGCCGGGTCTCCGTCTACTGCGACCAGGCCTGCCAGCCCGCCCCCGGAGGATCCCCGTGACCCATCGTCTGATCGGCGCGAGCCTGTCGTTCGCGCTCGCGGCGGCGCTGTCCGGGCTCGCCTATGGGCAGCCCCCCGCCACCGCTGCCGCCCCCAGCGAGCTCGATGCCTTCATGGCCCAGGTGCTCGCGAGGCGCGACGTCAACCGCCAGACACTCCAGCAATACATCCTCGACGACATCGAGACCTTCGAGCTGCTCGGCCCGGGCCGGGTGCCGCTCCATCGCGGCCGCCGCGAGTTCTCGTGGTACGTGCGGGACGGGATGCACGTGCGCAGCCCGGTCCGCTTCGACGGCGTGACGGTGAGCGAGGCGGATCGGCGGAAGTACGAGGACGACTGGATCCATCGTGAGCGCGAGCGGCTGGAGCGGAAGGCCAAGCGCGACGCCGACAAGACGGGCAGCCCGGCGGAGCCGCCGCCGGCCGAAGCGCCGGTTTCGGGCGAGACCCCGATCGCGACGCCGCGGTTCGTCTCTGAAGCCTACTTCATGGACTTCAAGTTCGAGGCCGGCAACTACTATCTCGCCGGACGCGAATTGCTCGACGGCCACCAGGTGCTGCGGGTCGAGTACTACCCGACGCACATGTTCGACGACAACGACCACGACCGCGACGACCGCAAGTCCGACAAGCCCAAGAAGGCGCCGAGCGATCGCGAACAGCAGGCCGAGGCCAACATCGATCGCAAGATGAACAAGACGGCGATGGTCACGATGTGGATCGACGCCGCCGAGCATCAGATAGTCAAGTACACCTTCGACAACGTGTGGATGGACTTTCTCCCCGGCGCGTGGCTGGTGCGCGTCGACGAGATCCACGCCTCGATGACCATGAGCCAGCCCTTCCCCGGCATCTGGCTGCCGCACGACCTGAACGTCCACGCCGGCGTCTCGCTCGCCGCCGGTCCGTTCGAGGCCACCTACGCCCGGCAGTTCGCGAACTATCGCCTGGCGGAGGTGAAGTCGATTATTCGAGTGCCGAAGATGGTTCAGGGTTCAGGGTTCACGGTTCAGGGTTCGCCGATCGCGGTTCAGGGTTCCGGCTTGAGGTTCAGGATGCCGGCGCAGTGTCGGCGGGCCGTAGACCGGCGGGCCAAGCGAACCGGAACCAACCGCGTCGAAGCCGCCGAACGCGAACTCCTGAACCCGAACGCATTGAACCTGGAACCCAGCCTCATGAACTGCTGAACTTCGTCGAACCTTCCATGCACCACTACGAACCGCTACAGTCTCAGACCGAGGTACGTTCGAGAAATCCGCGTACATGGCAACGCGGCGGTGCTCGATGCTGACGTGATCAGCCTGGCGGGCTTGAGTCTCGGGCAGACCGTGACGGCGGAGACGCTGAGCGCGGCCGAGGAGCGGCTGAAGCAAAGCGGCAAGTTCGACAGTGTCGAAGTTCGGAAGCGGTATCGCTCGCTCAGCGACGAAAGCGATGTGGCGGTCCTGTTGATCGTGCACGAGAAGCCGGGCACATTCTCGGCCGGCGGCGTGATTCAGCGCTCGACGCGGCCGCTCGGGCGAGTCGGCGATCGGCTGATGTTCCTGCCGATCGTCAACTACGCGGACGGCTATGGGCTCACGTATGGCGGCCGCGTGAGCACGATCGACCTGTTCGGTGGCGGCGAACGGCTGTCGGTGCCGCTGACGTGGGGCGGCACGCGCCGCGCCGCGCTGGAGGTCGACCGCACGTTCAAACGCGGTCCCTTCACCCGCCTCGAATCCAGCATCGCGATCTGGCAGCGTGAGAACCCCCGCTTCGAGATCGACGATCGGCGCGTCGAGTGGCGCGGCCGTGCCGAGCGCCGCCTGGCGCGGTTCGTTAAACTCGGCGGGTTGGCCTCGCGCAGCTCGGTGAGCTTCGGTGAGCTGGATGACGACTTGTGGACGGTGGGGGCCGACGCGGCGCTGGATACCCGCGCCGACCCGAATTTCCCGCGCAACGCTGTCTACCTTGGAACCGGATGGACTGGACTGCACATCCGGAGCGCGCCGGAGCGCATTGATCTCTACACCACCGACGCACGCGGCTACGCGGGACTCTTCAGGCAGGTCGTCGCCGCGGCGCGCGTGCAATACACCACCGCGTCAGCACGTCTGCCGGATTACGAGCGGCTGCTGCTCGGCGGCGAATCGACGCTGCGCGGCTTTGGCGCCGGCGCCTTTGACGGCGACCGCTTGCTGGTGACGTCAGCGGAAGTGCGCGTGCCGCTCACCTCCGTCCTGCACACCGCGCGGCTGGGCGTGCTCGGCTTCCTCGACTCGGGGAAGTCGTGGGACGCACCCGGGCACCCCTCCGACAGCGTGTGGCATCAGGGCGTCGGCGGCGGCGTGTTCCTCATCGCTCCGCTGGTGCGCCTGAATCTCGACGTCGCCCACGGTCTGGACGACGGCGACACGCGCGTCCACCTCGGGGTCGGCTTCGCGTTCTGAGCCGGCGATCTACTTCAGGTTCTTCAACACGAACCAGACGTTGGCCGGACGTTCCGCCAGCCGGCGCATGTACCAGGGAAACCAGTACTCGCCGTAGCTGATGAGAACGCGCAGGCGCTTGCCGGCGCGGGCCAGCCGCAGCTGCTGCTCCCGCTGGATGCCGTACAGCATGGCGAACTCGTAGGCCGAGGTCGGCACCTGGTTGGCCGCGATCCATGCATTCAGGCGATCAGCCAGCGCGATGTCGTGGGTCGCGATGTGCAGCAGCACGCCCGCCTGCTGTGCGTCCGGCGCCATCAGGCGCACGCACAGCTTGTAGAAGTTCTCGTCGGTGTCTTCCTTCTTCGCGAACGCGACATCGGTGGGCTCGAGGTAGGCGCCTTTGACGATCCGGATCGCGGAGCCGAGCGGGATCAGCGCCTCGATGTCCTTGGCCGTGCGGAACAGGTACGCCTGAATCGCCACGCCGATGCGCGCGGTCCGCGCCCGCCCGCGCGTGTAGAGCTCCAAGGTCGGATCGACGTAAGGCGAGCTCTCCATGTCGATCCACACGAAGTTGCCGCGCTGCTCGGCCCGCTCGATCAGCCGATCGAGGTTGCGCTCGCACAACGCCCGGTCGAGATCGAGCCCAAGCTGCGTCGGCTTGATCGAGATCTGCGCGTCGAGTCCCGATGCGGCGACCTTGTCCATCACGTCGAGGTAATCCTGGGTGACCTCCTCAGCCTCGGCCGCCGAGGTGAGGTTCTCGCCCAGGTGGGTCAGGATGGTAGTGATCCCGTCGCCCGACAACTCGCGCGCCGCACGCAGCGCGTCCTCGATCCGCTCGCCGGGCATGAAGCGCGACACGGAGCGTCGGACGAACCCGTATCGCGTCGCGTGGTCGCGCAGCCACGGATTGGTCGATCCCGCGAGCAGCGCCTTCCGCATCAAACTCATGGACAATCCTTCTCGGGACTGGGGGCTGGGGACGTGGGAGTACCGGGGAGTAGGGACTAGGGACTGGGGTTCAAGGTTCACCGGCCGGCGGCTGAGCACCGATCCGTCTAGCCCCCAGTCCCTAGTCCCGAGTCCCGAGCCCCTGATCCGTCAGGTCTCAGAGTACGCTCCGAATCTGCCCGCCATCGACCTGTACCGTTGCGCCGGTCATGTAGGAGGCAGCGTTCGAGAGCAGGAATGCGCCGACGCGGCCGAACTCGTCGGCCTCACCGTATCGGCCCATCGGGATGGCCGCCGACGACCTGGCTTTCGCCTCCGAGGCGGAGATGCCCTGCTTCTTGCCGTTGATCTCGTCGAGTTCGCGGACGCGGTCGGTGTCCAGCCGCCCCGGGATGATCTGGTTGACACGGATTTTCGACGGCGCGAGCTCCAGCGCGAGGGTCTTGGCCAGCGCGGATACGGAAGCGCGCAGCACGGTCGAGAGCCCCAGGTTCGGGATCGGCTCCTTCACCGACGATGACGTCGAGACGAGGATTGCGCCACCCCCGCGTGCCGTCATCGAGGGAACGACGGCGCGGATCATGCGCAGCGCGCTGAACAGCAGCAGGTTCGTCGCGTCCTGCCACGCCGCATCGTCAAACGACAGCGACGGACCTGCCGGCGGGCCACCGCCATTACAGAGCAGGAGGTCGACGCCACCGAATCGGTCGATGGTCGCAGTAGCCCACTTCGTAATGTCCGCGGCGGACTTGACGTCGACCGCCGTCGCGAGCGTCTGACCACCCAGCTTCGCGGCGGCGGCCTGAATCGCCGCCTCGTTGCGCGACGATATGGAGACGACGGCGCCTTCAGCGGCGAGTGCCTGCGCGACAGCGAAGCCGAGGCCCTTGCTCGCCCCGCCGACCATCGCCACCTTTCCTTTGAGCCCGAGATCCATTACGTCCCTCGCAATCCGATCAGGCGCGCCCCGACGGCGCCTCGGCCGCCTGCGCCTCGGTCCATGCCAATACGCGATCCAGCGCCGCGCGGGTCGTCGCATCCAGTCCGGCGGCCGGCGCCCGCGTCGCCGCGGCCGTCAGCGCGCCACGGCGGCGCAGCACTTCCTTCCGGATGGCCATCCCGATGCCGTCCTGGAACTCGAACCGCATGAGCGGCACAGACCGATAGAAGATCGCCGCGGCCTCGTCGATCTGGCCCGCCCTGTACAGCCGGACGATCTGCACCAGGATCTCCGGATAGGCGAATCCGGTCATCGCGCCGGTGGCCCCAGCCATCAGCTCTTCCAGCAAGAACACGCCGCCGAGACCGCCGAAGATGCGCACCTCCAGGCCATCAGCCTGCTCGAGGATCCGCGAGGTCTTGAACGGCGTCGGTGGATCCTCGAGCTTGATCGTGCGGGCGCGCGGAATCTCGCGCGCGATCCGGGCCAGGAGCCACGGCTCCATCGCATAGCCGGAGATCGGAGGGAAATCCTGCACGACGATTTCGATGTCCACCGCCTCCGCCAGCGCGTGATAGTGCCGCACGACCGCCTCGGAGTTGAGCTTCGGCATGCGCGGTGGACTGACCATCACCGCCGTCGCCCCGGCGGCCTTGGCGTTGCGGCAGTAGCCGATGCAGGTTCGCGTGCCTTCCGCGGTCGTGCCGGCGACGACGCCAATGCGTCCGTTGACGTGGCTGGTCACCACCTCCAGCACGTGCTGCCTCTCCCCATCGTCGAGCCGGGCGACCTCGCCGGTGACACCGAGTACGGTGACGCCATTGACCCCCGCTCCGATGAAGAGATCCACCACACGCCGCAAGCTGTCGTCGTCCACCTCGCCGGTGGCCGTGAACGGCGTCGGCAGAACCGAGTACACCCCTTCGAGCTGCACGCATCCTCCTGCTGGCGCGGCTGCGCCGGAATCTTGATTGTTGATCAGGTCACCAGGACCGGTTCGGCCGCGCTGCGGCCTGGTCGATGCGAGGGTTCAACATCGCCGGAGGCGGCGAGGCGGCGCGCTTCGTGGCGATGCTGCTGTACGGCCTGCAGCCTCGTGATCCGATCACGCTGGTCGCCGCGACGGTGGTGCTGATGGTGGTGGGCGCCTGGCCGGGTTGATTCCGGCGCGGCGGGCGGCGCGGCTCGATCCGGCGTCGGTCCTGAGGCAGGGCTGACCCCGCGGAGGCCCGTGGGCCCCCGCGGCTGCACCAGAGAGCGGTTACTTGCCTTTCTTCGTGACGCGCACGGCGGTCGCGTGGTCTACCGCCGCGTCGGACAACGTCACCGACACCGTATCGCCGACGGCGACGAGTTCGGTCAGGGTCTGCTTCTTCCCGACCGCAGCGTCTGCCTTGGCCTTGGTCCCGAATCCGGTGCCGATCACGCGGGTCTTCGCGTCGATGGCGTAGGTCTTGTCGCCGGTGCTGGTCTTCACGGTCAGCGACGAGCCGGTGACCGCGGTCACCTGCCCGTTCGCGCTGCTGGTTTTGGCTTTTGGCGCGTCCGCCTTGGCGGGGGCCGCGGCGTGCGGCGCCGCTGCCGTCGGGGCACCCGGGTTCGGCGCACTCAGCACCCGCACGCTGGCGGCGTGCATCGCCGGCATGTGGTACTTCACTTCGACGGTCTGCCCGACCTTGACCACCGACGTGATCGGCACGCCCTTCTTGCCGTCCGCCTTGGCCGCCCGGGTCATGGTTCCGCCGCCGGGCGCGACCACGTCGGTCGTGCCGTCCACGATGAACTTCATCGGCTGGTCTTTGACCGACACGGTCAGCGCATCACCCGCGATCGCGGTGACCGTACCGCGCGCCGCCAGTGTGTCCTGGGGAGCCGCGATTACTGCTGCCGCGCTGCCCAGCACCATCATTCCCGCCACTACACCTGCCACCAGTCGCTTCATGATTCCTCCATGCGCACCGATCGATGAACGACGGGTCCGCCCGCGCAATGTTACGGGAATCAGGGACGAACGGTTCGATGGACGACGCGAATTGCGAAGCTGGCGTGGTGACCGCCGGTTACAGGAGGGTAACCAACGTCACAGGACGGGACAGTCGGGCGATGCCGAAAAGCGCGTGGGGTCGCGTCAGGCGAGATAGCGCGACAGCGTGGGAGCGATGGCGTCTTCCTCGGTGAACTCACGGAAGTCGGCCATGTCGAACTCGTCGAGGGCCGCCATCTCGCCGGACTCGAGCTCCACCCGCAGCGTTCCGCCCTCGGGGGCGACCGCCGCGGCGGCTTCGACAGGCAGCAGAATCCTTCGGTGATTCACGCTTCCTTCCGGTTCGACGACGAAGAATCGCAGCTTGCGCTCGGCTGGGTCGATGACCACCCCGTCGATACTGCCGAGCGGCTGATCGAGCTTGGTGCGGACATCGAGGGCAGCCAGGAATCCGGTTGGACCCAGCACCCGGGACGCTTCGAGGTAGCAAAGTCGCGCGTGGCTGACATCCATGATCTTGGCCCTCGACCTATCAAGCAGCAAAAACAGTGCCGGGCAAGGGTTCAGCCTTCAAGGTTCAGCCGGCAGCCGCGAGCCTTGAGCCTTCAGCCCTGAGCCTTCAGCCATCCGAGCCCAGAGCCCAAAGCCGAAGCCCCTGAGCGCGAAGAGGACGGGATCGGGGTCCGGACGGGATACACCTATCCCTGTGACCGGAGCCCTGATCCCAGCAACGGGACGACTCTGGCAGCGAATGGGGCGGGATGGCGGGTTCCGGCGCGTCAGACCCGGCGAGGGTCGCCGTGCGGAGCCGCGGAGCTCTCGACCTGGAGGCGCCATGAGTCGCCGCGCGCCTGGAGGTCGGAGTTGAAGAAATCCAGCGCGATCCGCACCGCGCGGACCGGGTCGGCACCGAGGCCGAGCAGGTCGCGGTTGCTGAGCGTGCCATCGCAATCGGTCAGGCAACGGGTCGCGACCCACAGCCCGGCCCAGGTCTCGTTCTGCAACTGATACACGCGATAGTCCACCGCCGCATCGTTCAGCGAACCGAGCCGGAACGCCAGATGATCGGCGGCGTCGTCGCAGGCGCGGAGCACCGCGCGCTGCTGGTCGACGGTGAGCGGCGCCCAGCCGCGCGGCAACACCGGGCTGCGCCGCGCCGAGCGATGGAACGTGCTTCTCGATTCGACCGGCGCGCTCGCCGCGACACCCGCGCCGGGGACGTAATTCGTGATGGTCGCCATGACTCCTTGACCGTGCGCACTGGCCGGCGCCGGCCGCGACGCTGCACCGGCGTCCCGGGCGGTTTCGGCGGCGCGAGTTGACATCCGTCGCATCCGCTCATGTTGCAGGCAGGCCCGAACCAGCACCGCATCCTCCGCACACATGCTGGCCAGCCGCTGCCGTGTCTCCCGCGTGACCTCTGCATTCATGACGCGCGATCCATTCGGCGGGTTCGATCCGTCAGTTCCGCAACGATCGCCTCGGCGGCGTTCGCCCGCACCAGGGCCGCCTCGTAGAGCCGGATCCAGGTCTCGGCCGCCGCGGTCAGGTCCGCGCATGCCTGCCGAAGCTCAGCATTCTCCCGCGGCAAGCGCGCCTGCTCGCGCAGTGAATGGCGCAGGAATACGTCCGGCTCGACCATACCGGCGCGGCCAGCTGGTGAGCCGGGGTCGCGCCAGTGCGAGGGGTTGATGAGCACCCGCATGAGATCCTGCCTTTCAAAACCACACACATGAGAAGTAACGACGAAGGGGCGGCGAACGAACAGGGAGGCAGGGTTCAGGTTCAACGTTCCGCGTTCACCCGGAGGAGGGAGACGCTGTTCACGAGGCTGAACCCGGTTGACTCGTAGAGCCGGATAGCGCGGGCATTGGTGTCGCGCACGTGAAGGAACGGGAGACGCCCCTCCCCCAGGATCTGGGCGGTCAGGTGGCCGACGATAGTGCGAGCGTAGCCGTGACCGGTGTGCGCCGGGTGAGTGCAGATGGCGCTGATCTCGCGGTGGCCGGGCATGGCCAGGCGTTCGCCGCCCATGGCCACCAGGTCGCCGTTGCGCTTGATGCCGACATAGCGCCCGAGATCCGACGTCCGTGACCTGAAAAAGCCCGGGAAGACCAAACCTGTGAGCGCCAGCATCGCCGCGGCGTCGTCCGGCCCGAGATCGAGGAGACCGGCGTCGTCCGCACCAGCTGGACCGACAGCGGTGCAGGCCATCTGCAGCAGGGTAATCGGCCGGCTGGTGTGGAACTCGGAAGGCAGGCGGGGCAACCCACCAACGAAATAGCGGGTGGGGGACCCGCGCAGTACCGCCGCCATGACGTGCGCGTCGATTGCCTGTCCTGCCCGCTCCACGGCGCAGAAGGGCGCCACGTCGGCGGGAAACCAGCGCACGTTCCCGCTCACCACCGCAAAAGACGCCTGATCCGTCGTCAGGGCCGACCAGAACGGATTGTTCAGAACTGCCACGGAACCTCGAACCTCGCGCTACCCCTTCCCCATTCTCCTGTTCTTCCGGACGTGCAACTGCCCCCGGAGCAGTGACCCTGATGAGGATCCGGCTGGGGGACGGCCAACGCCGGCGGTGTAGAGGACCGCCTCGCGGATGCCGTCGATCTTCAGGTCGCGCTCAATCACCGAGTCGGCCAGTCCCATCACACAGTAGGGCGCGAGCCCCAGCCATGTGGCGGTGAGGCAGAACGTCTGACAAAGGTGGCCCGCTTCCACCAGCGCCGCGCGATAGGCGCGGGAATACGGGTAGCGCCACAAAATGCGTTCGTACAGGACGGTGAAGAACACCATCGCCGAGGCCGCGGCGAAGTAGCCGCTGTTCGGCAGGTAGGCCTCGAGCCGGGCGCGCGAGACCGGGCCGCGGATCCGCTCCAGCGCATGCCGGTCCGGGGCGTAGTGATAGACGCCGGCCGGCAGCCCCGCGACCTCGCGCACGGCGACGTAGGTCTCGATCGCGTGCCGGGCGCCGCCCGAGGGGGACGTCTTGAGCGCCAGTTCCTGCCCCGCAGCGGTGGCCCACTGCTGGATCCCGGACGTCAATCCGAGAAGGGTCGCGAGATCTTCACGAGCAATCGGCTTCACTGAGAAGCGCCGCCACGTCCGCCGGGCTGTCAAGACGCCGGCAAACTCGCCATCGCGCCGCGGGGGCGGCAGTGGAATCGCGCGCGTGCCGCGGGGATACCGCTTGACGATCGGCGGCATCGGCCGCTGCTCCGCCTGCGCCCTGGCGTGCCGGGCCGCCTGGCGGGTCGTCGCGAACGCAACGTCGCGCGTGCGTGCGTGGAAGAATCCCGCTTCCGGATTCCACGGATCGAGCACAGCCATCGCTTCGACCCGACTGTCGACGGGTGCATCCGCCTGCTCGAGCAAGTGACGCGTCAGCAGGTGTGCGAGAAGATCGCGGAGGGAGCCGTCAGCCGGCATCGCGAGCCGCGCCGCCAGGCGCGGAACCGTGATCCAGCCTTCGCAGGCATCGAGCAGCTGACAAATGAAGGGCGTGACGGTCGACGTGTCGCGCGTGGCGAAGTTGGTCGCGACGAGCGCGCCGCGCCGCCAGAACACGACCAGGTGCGGTGAACGGCGGACACGCATCTGCCTTCGCCGCACCCCGGTGCGCGCTAGGCGAGCGGGATGGTCATCGTCGGATCGCAGTGGCTATCGAGTTCCATGTGCACGCGACGCAGACTGGTGATGGCGTCGGCGACGCGCTTGTCGCCGCTCGTCGCGCGGCTCAGCATCTCGACGTGCGCCTTGATCTGCTTCTTCAAGGGGCGCAGATCGAGCTCCTTGGTCGCTTTCGCGCGTGTCGACGTGCCCTTCTTCTTGCCGCCAGTCGACTTCTTCGCCATCGACTTCTTCGCCGGCGACGTCTTCTTCTTCGCGCTCGCTACGTTGCGGGTTTTCGCCAAGATCACTCCTCCGACAGCAATTGGATGAGCGAGTCTAGGCGCAAGCCCAGCATAGCGTCAAGAAATGGGCGGTGACATCTGCGATGACAACCGATGTGTCAGTGGAGACCCATGCGGGTCAGGATGACGGTGAACCGCGGGTTGGCACGGAGCTCGTCGAGCCGCGGATCCACACCGATCCAGCGCAGTGCCGACTCGCGCTCGGCGTAGGCGTGTTCGAGCTCGTCGCACGCCGCGTCAACCTCCCCGAGCGCGAGGCGCACATACGCGCGATCGCGATGGCTGACACGCACCTCGCCCGCCGCCGCCCGGCCTTCGAGCGCCTTCAATGCGGTGCGAGCCTCGTCGGACTCTCCGTTCCGCGCCAGCAGCTGGATGCGCGTGATCTCGACCGGCACCCCGCCGCTCGTCAGGGCCAACGCCCGGTTCACATCCGCGAGCGCCTCCGGATAACGCTCCTGCGCGGCCTCGACACGCGCTTTGGCGATCAAGGCGCCAGCGGACCCGGGCTGTTCCTTGAGGGCCTGGTCGAGCGACGCGCGGGCGTCATCGAACATGTGCGCGTAGAGCTGCACCACGGCGCGTGACGTGATCACCTCCGGCGACTTCGCATCGAGGCTGCGAGCCAGCTCCGACTGCGCCAGTGCGTCCTGGAAACGGCCGATGGCTGCGAGCAACTCCGCATACGTCAGGCGTGCCCGCGCCAGACTCGGGTTCAACTCGAGCGCCCGCAGATATTCGCGCTCGGCGCCCGCCCAGTCCCAGTCGTAGAAGAACGTCAGGTCGGCCATCGCGCGGTGCGCGTCGGCGGACTCGTCATCGAGTCGGAGCGCCTCGCGCGCTTCAGACAGCGCGGACTGCCGGGAGTCCCCTTCCGAGATCAGCCCGAACTGCCCGAGCACCACGTAGGCGCGTGACTTCCAGGCATGAGGGGCGGCAAACGACGGGTCGTAGCGAATCGCCTGCGCGAAGAGATCGAGCGCGCGCCGTGCACCCTCAGGGCCGTAGGCCGTCAGCTCGCTGCGGCCACGGAAATAGGCTTCTTCCGCACTGGGATTCAGCGTCCCCCGTTGCCCGAGCCGGCTCGCTTCACGAGTCGTGACCACCGCGCTCACCGCGCCGGCGATGACACGCGCGAGTCCCGCACGGAGACCCGCGGTATCGCCCGCGACCCACTCCGTCGGACCCGACCACAACGGCGTCGCCACGCCGGCTTTCGTCACGCGGGTATCCACCCGCGCTCTGACCGGCTCGTTGGGCCCGGTCTTCTCTGGCACGACGGTACCCGTCACGACGATATCCACACCGAGTTGCTTCGCGATGTCGTCGGTCGGCGCCGTCGATCCCTTGAACCTGGCGCTGGACGACGGGGCCGTGACGCGCAGCGCGCTCAGGCCGCCAAGCGTGTCGATCAGTTGATCGGTCAGCGCGTCCGCCAGAGCCGACGAGGCCGAGCCCGACGCCGCTTGCAGGGGCAGGACGGCAATGCGGATAGGCGTGCCCGAGACGAGGGCCGGCGGACGGACGAGGCGCGTCCACGTCAGCAACCCGGCAATGACGAGCAGCATCGCGACGATCGCGACGATGCTCGCGACCCGCCACGTCGACGAGGGCGCCGGCGCTGAAAGCGGCCGAGGCGTGGCCATGGTCGCTGACTGATCCTGGCCTCCGTCCGACAGATCCCGCAGCGCGACTTCGAGCTCTCCGGCGGTCTGGTATCGGGCTTCCGGTGCGCGCGCGAGCGCCCGATCGACGACGCTGATGAACGCCGCGGGCAAGTCGGGACGGACGTCGCGCAGGTGCCGCAGCCCTGCCGCGCGATGCGCCTCCCGCAGCTGCTCCATCGTGGCGGACGCAGTCGGGAACTCACCGGTGACGAGATAGAACAGGAGCACGCCGACGCTGTAGATATCCGAGGCTATGGAGGCGGGCTGGCCGTCGAGGATTTCGGGGGCGAGATACAGCGGCGTGCCGACCAGGCGGGCGGTGCCGCCGACCGGCGTGCGTTCCTCGCCGGTGCCGAAGTCCATCACCACGATCCGGCCGCCCGACTCGCGGAGCACGTTCTGCGCCTTCACGTCGCGATGCAGCAGCCCCGCAGCGTGGACCGCGGCCAGCGCGGCGCAGACATCCTGGCCGATGCCGGCGGCTTCGCGGGCGCCGAACGCCCCGCGAGTCCGCACGATCTGATCGAGCGACTCCCCCTCGACCAGCTCCATCCAGAGCCCGACGCGCTCGAGGTGCTGTTCCGCACCGAAGACCTGCACGACGTTCCGATGACGCACGCGAGCGAGCCGCCGCGCTTCCTGGAGGATGCGATCGTGGGCGGCCCTGGTGGCCGGACCGTCGGCGTGCAGCAGCTTGAGGGCGACGTGGCGGTGCAGGTCGGTGTCGAAGGCGCGATGCACCTCGCAAGACGTGCCGGCGCCTATCCGATCGAGGAGGACCAGCCGGCCCCAGCGCGGCCCTTCGGGCGTGCCGTCGACGACCGTCTCCTCGAAATCGGGGATGCTGCGATAGAGCGAGGAGATGTTCTCGACCAGGCGGAGGTGCCGGATCAACCGGCGATCGCGCGGCGCGGCCTCTGCTTCGAGCCGGCGCCAGTCGAGCGGCTGGCCATCGGCGACCGAGGCTGCGAGCGCGTCGAGCACGGCCTCAGGGCTCAACGTCCATCTCCTCCGCCAGCCGGACGAGCGCCCGGGACACCGCCATGCGGGCCGCATCGGCAGTCGACTTGCCGTGAGCCGTCGCGATCTGCTGATAACTCTGTTGCATCTCCACTCGTGCCTGAATCAGCTGACGCTCCTCCGGCCGCAACCGGGCCAAGGCCGACTCGTAGCGTTGCAGCGCCTCACGGCCGATGGCCTCCTCCAGTGGCGACGCCGCCTGCACCGCCTGCTGATCCGCGTCGTCGAGCGCGCCCACCGCCGGATACCGATTCACCCGCCTCACCTCGTCGCGCACGCGATTGATGAGCGCCTGCCGCATGTACGACTGCAGCGCGCCCTCGTGCCGATGTTCGAACGAGTCGATGTGTTTGAGTGTCTGGGCCAGCGTCTCCTGCACCAGATCCTCGGTGTCGCGCAGGTCACGGGTCCACCGGGGCAAGCGCCCGCGCGCCCATCGGCGCAAGGGGCCGTGGTTCCGCCTGAACAACTCGTTGAGGGCGTCCTGATCCCCCTGACGTGCTCGCTCGAGCAGGTCGAGGGTGGACGATAGGGGAGGGGACTCATCCATGGCTGTGGTCTGACGCCATGGACCGAGATGATAATCCCGACCGCACCCGATTCCGGCCCTCTCAGGTTATGTAACGGTGGGATGGAGCCGACCGAACGAGGAATCGTGACGAAAGGCGGGACGAAATAAATAGCCCGGGCGCGAGGGCCCGGGCCGGTCTAGCAGCGAAGCAATCTCAGTCGGTTGAGACCTTGCGGAGCAGCGGCAGGTCCGTGAGCATGCGGCCGGCGCCGAGGACGACCGAGGTCAACGGGTTCTCGGCCACCATCACCGGCAGCCCCGTTTCGTCGCGGAGACGCTGGTCCAGGTTGCGGAGCAGCGCGCCGCCGCCGGTCAGCACCACGCCGCGATCGTAGATGTCGGCGGAGAGCTCCGGCGGGATGCACTCCAGCGCGTCGCGCACCGCGCCGACGATCTGGCGGACCGGGTCGGCCACGGCCTCACGGATCTCGGAATCATGGATGTGCACCGTCCGTGGCACTCCCTCGAGCAGGTGACGTCCCTTGACCTCCATCGTCAACGGGAACTCGAGCGGTGCGGCCGACCCGACTTCCAGCTTGATGTGCTCGGCCGTCCGTTCGCCGATCAGCAGGTTGTGGGCCTTGCGCATGTACTGCATGATCGCCTCGTCCAGGGCGTTGCCGGCGACCCGCAGCGACCGTCCGTAGACGGTTCCGGCCAGCGAGATGACCGCAATGTCGGTCGTGCCGCCGCCGATGTCGATGATCATGTTGCCCGCCGCCTCGGTCACCGGCAGTCCGGAGCCGATCGCCGCGGCCATCGGCTCGTCGACGAGATGGACCTCGCTGGCCTTGACGCGGAACCCGCTGTCCTTCACGGCCCGCCGCTCGACCTGGGTGATCTCCGGCGGCACACCGATCACCAGCCGCGGCCGGCGCAGCGTGCGGACGCCCTGCGCCTTGCGCACGAAATGGGTCAGCATCTTCTCCGCCGCTTCGAAGTCGGCGATGACCCCGTCCTTCATCGGCCGGACCGGTTTGATGTTGGCCGGCGAGCGCCCGAGCATCTCGTGGGCCTCGGTGCCGACCGCCTCGACGCAACCGCGCGCCGTGTTGAAGGCGACGATCGACGGCTCGTTCAGCACGATGCCGCGGCCGCGCGCGAAGATGCAGGTGTTGGCCGTGCCGAGATCGATGGCCACGTCGGTCGCGAACGCTGAGAACAGATTCATCGTGTTGCCCCGGAAGAACGAGACGGCAGGGCGGGTTTCTGAGGCCCCGCCCTGCCCTCGTCAGGAGGAGAGGTGCCGTTGCTGGCCCCCTCTACGGCACGACGCGTTCCAGTTCGCGCGCGATGACGAAGCTGCGCTCTTGCTGGCAAAAACACGCAGCGCGGCGGCTCGCCGCGGTAAAAATGACCGCCTCCGCGATTACAGGATCGGCAGCGACTTACAGATTCGCAATGGGCGCGGCGCGCAAATCCGTCGTTGACCGGACGGCCCTTCCCCGCGCATGACGACGAGGTTCGCGCCGGCGCCGACCGGGCTGCTGCATCTGGGTCACGTGCTGAACGCCACGACGGTGTGGGGCGCGGCGCGGCTGCTCGGCCATCAGGTGCTGCTGCGGATCGAAGATCACGATCAGGAGCGATCGCGACCGGCCTTCGAACGCGCCATTCTCGATGACCTCGACTGGCTGGGATTCGCGCCCGACATCTACCCGACAGCGGCGTTTCGCGCCGGCCGCTGTGCCGGGCGGCAAAGCGATCGTCAGGACCAGTACCTCTCCGCCGCCGCCAACCTGGATGCGCAGGGACTGCTGTACGGCTGCGCCTGCACGCGCGCCGAGATGGTCGCCGGCGCCCGGTCGGCGTCGGGCGAATGGATGCATCCGAGAAAGTTGCCGCGATCAGCGGCGACCACTCGACCCGGGACTCGGCTGGCGGGTGCGGATCGATCCCGGCGTCGAGCGCTTCGACGACCTCCGGCTCGGTCCCCAGGTACAGGATCCCGCGGCCCAGGGCGGCGACCTGCTGATCCGGGATCGGCGCGGCAACTGGACCTACCAGTTCGCCGTCACCGTTGACGACTGGCAGCAGTCGATCGACCTCGTGGTCAGGGGCACCGATCTGCTGGACTCGACGGGCCGGCAGATCCGCCTCGCCCGCATGCTGGGGCGCGAGACACCGCCGCAGTTCCTGCATCACCCGTTGATCATGAAGAGCGCGACCCAGAAGTTGAGCAAGTCGGACGGAGACACCGGCGTCGCGGAACTGCGAAGGCGTGGCTGGAGCCGGGAAGACGTTCTGCGCGCCGCGTTGGCTGCGCGGGGCGCGGGGTAGCGGCGACGCTGGGGTTCAGGCTACCGGCTTCAGGCGACAAGCCGGGTGCGAAGTTCTTCCGGCTTCGACAGAGCATTCTTCCAGCGCCGAGTCCCGGCTCCCAGGTCCGGCTCCCCTACCTGACCCTCACCTTCCTCACGATCGTCTCGGCGCGTAGCGCTGACGACGGCCCGCCGGCCAGGTAATAGAACGTGTCACCGGTCAGTGAGGCGGCGGTCGGATCGGGCATCTGCAGGGACTGGTCCAGCACCGTCCGCGCGGTCACCCTCGTGCCCTGTGCGTCGAGCGTCAGGCGAACCACCCGATAGTTGTTGTCGCCAGCGCGTTGGATGCCGATCAGCGAATCGCGATGCCAGCGCAGCCGGGTGAAGCCGGTCAGGTCGATCGACTTCGCCGCGGCGAGCGGACGCGCCCGGCGGGCGGCCAGATCGGCGCGGACGATTCCGCCGGCGTGGGCGACGTACACAATCGAGTCCGACTGCGGCGCGAGGCTGGTCGGGCCCTGGACTTCGAGCGGCAACGCGAGCTCCAGGCGCCGCGCCTTGGCGGCAGCGGAGAAGATGCGCCGACCGGCGGAGTCCAACACCAGCACGGCGCTGCGCGGCGTCACCGCCACGTCGGCGAAGCGTGCCGCGCCGAACGATTCGTCGAGCGCGATCGCGTAGAGCACGCGACCCGAGATCAATTGCAGTTTGTGGAGCGTCGCCGCCGTCGGCTCGCCCTCGCCGCGGCCGGCCGCGCCGGCTGGGCTGCTCACGACCCAGAGATCCCCTTCGTGCGCGTCGATCTCGAGCGCCGCGATGGTCCCGAACCCGGCCGAAGCCGCAGCCGCGAGGTTCGCGACCCGCTGCGACGCTTCATCCACCACCGTGAGCTTCCGGGCATCGAAGTCGCCGACGATGAAGCGATTGGACACAGCGTCGTAGGCGAGGCCGGCTGGCGTAAAGGCGATCGTCGTGAAGCGGAGGGCCTCGGACGCATCCCCCTTGGCGCGGCGCCGGAGCCGCAGCCGCCGGCGGCGCCGCGGCGCGGCGCAGCGTCCGCGTGCGGCGCGGCAGGCGCGTCCGCCGGTCGATCCGCGGGGCGCCGCTGCGCGCTCGGACGGTACCGGGGGCGCATTCAACGCCTCGACGCGCCGCTCGAAGTCGGCCCAGCCGCTCAACGCGCGGACACGCCGGAAGTCGTCATTCGTGGCGGCGTCCGTGACGACGCCCATCTCGAGCAGCCGCTGGAGCATGACGAGGGCGTCGAGCGGCCGGCCGCTCAGGCTCTGCGCCCGCGCCAGCATCCGCATCAGGTCGGGATTCTTCGCCGGCCCCTTGCGTACCGCCCGCCACGCGAGGTCGTGAAAGGCCTCGAAGTCCTGCTGCTCGGCAGCCTGTAGGGCCAGCTGGCGGCAGTTCTGCCAGGTGCCGCAATCCGCGGGGCGCTCTTGTGGCGCGACGGACAGCGACAAGACGAGGAGGGCGAGATGAACAAGCATCACAAAGGCGCCAGGCGCCCCGTGATTATAGCGGGCGGTGGGGAACGAACGGCCGCGAGCTCAGCTCGCGAAGCTCTTGACGGCGGTGTCTTCGTCGTCGAACGTCTCGAACACCGTCAGCAGGTTGGTGATCTCGAGGGCATGATGCGTGCGCATGGAGAGGCACAGCAGCTTCAGGCTCCCCCCTTTGCGGCGGACGCTGAGGTACTTCCCGATCAGCACGCCGATGCCGGCGCTGTCGACGTAATCGAGCGCCGAGCAGTCAATCACGAGACGAACGTCACCCTGGCTGACGAGGGCGTCGACCCGCTCGCGCAGCAGCACGTCGCCGTCATCCAGCACGAGCCGCCCTTTGAGGGCGAGAATCGTGACCGGTCCGACCCGACGCTCTTGAATCACCATCAAAGGGTCAGCCTCATTTCCAGCCGCGGCACGCCGACGTTCCCGATTATAGTCGCGCTGAGGCACGCACCCTGTCCCAACCTCGCGCATGACGTCCAGGTTCCCGCACCCGCTGGCGCTCCTCACCGGCTGCATCTTCGCGGCCGCGGTCGCCAGCTTCGTGCTGCCGGCGGGCGAATACAACCGACGGCCCGATCCCGCCACCGGCCGCACGGTTGTCGTCGCCGGCACGTACCATCATGTCGAGCCGCGCCCCGTCGGCCCGTTCCAGGCGCTGGTCGCGGTCCCGCAGGGGCTCGTCGAAGCGGGCTCGGTGGTCTTCCTGGTCTTCCTCGTGGGCGGCGCCTTCACGGTCGTCGACAAGACCGGCGCGCTGCGGCAGGCGGTCGGGTGGCTGGTGCGGCGCCTTCAGTCGCGCGAAGCGTTGGTCATTCCGATCGTCAGCCTCACGTTCGCGGCCGGCGGCGCGCTCGAGAACATGGGCGAGGAGATCATCGCGCTGGTCCCGGTGCTGCTGCTCGTCACCCGGCAGCTCGGATTCGACGCCATCACCGCGGCCGCGATCAGCATCGGCGCCGCCGCGGTCGGCGCCGCGTTCAGTCCGATCAATCCCTTCCAGGCGCAGATCGCCCAGAAGCTCGCGGGCTTGCCGCTGCTCTCGGGCGCCGCGTTCCGCACCGTGGTCATGGCGCTGGCGCTGGCGGTCTGGATCTGGGGAACGTGGCGGCACGCCGTGCGGACGCGCCGCCCACCCGAGGCGTGCGACCAGCAGGCGCACGTGCACCTGGATGGACGCGGCGTCACCGTGCTCGTCCTCGTGCTCCTCACGTTCGTCGTGTTTCTCTACGGCGTGCTGCAGCTCGGATGGGACTTCGATCAGATGTCCGCGCTCTTCTTCGCGATGGGCATTCTCGCCGGGCTGGCCGGCGGGCTCGGCGTGGGCGGCACGGCGCACGCGTTCGTCGCCGGTTTCGCCGACATGGCCTACGCCGCCATCCTGGTCGGCTTCGCCCGCGCCATCTTCGTCGTGCTGGATCACGGACGGATCATCGACACCGTGGTGTACGGACTCACCGTTCCGCTGCAGACACTCCCGGTCGTCGTGAGCGCGATCGGGATGGAAGCCGTGCACGCGGCGCTGCACGGGCCGGTCCCGAGCGTCAGCGGCCAGGCCGTGCTGACGATGCCGGTGCTGGTGCCGATGTCAGATCTGATCGGCCTGTCGCGCCAGGTGACCGTGCTGGCCTATCAGTACGGCGCCGGCCTGACCGAGCTCGTCACGCCCACCAACGGCGCGCTGATGGCCGTCACCGCTGCGATGTCCGTCCGCTACGACGACTGGCTCGAGTTCGTCGTGCCCCTCTACGCCGCGTTGCTCGCCCTGGGGGCGCTGGCGATGATCGTCGCGATTGCTATCGGGCTGCGGTAGCGCTGATCTTGTTTGCCCATCCGGCGATGCCCGTCACCCAGAACCCTGAACCCTGAACCTTGAACCTCGAACCTTGAACCCAGCCGTCAGCTGTCCCGCAACGCCACCATCGGATCGACCGCCGTCGCGCGGCGGGCCGGGATATAGCAGGCGAACGCCGCGACGATCAACAACACGATCGGCACGACGATGAAGACAATCGTGTCGTGGGTGCCGATGCCGAACAGCAGCGTCTGCAGGTAGCGCGTCAGAGCGAAGGCGGCGGCCAGGCCGATCGCCACGCCGAGTGCGGCAGTACGCAGGCCCTGCGTCAGCACCAGCGACAGGATGCGCGCGCGATCCGCGCCGAGCGCCTGGCGGATGCCGAACTCGCGGACCCGCTGCGCGACACCGAAGGCCAGCACGCCGTAGATGCCGATCGCGGAGAGCACCAACGCGACGGCGCCGAACAGTGCGAGCAGCACCATCGGCGTCCGGCGCGTCTCGAGCGACCGCGCCACCCACTGGTCCATCGTCCGCACGTCCGCGATCGGCTGTTCGGGATCGATCGCCTGCACCGCGGCGCGCACCTGCGAGACGAGGGTCTGCGGATCGAGTCCGGTTTTCAGCACGAGCGCCATGGACGGGCGTGGTGATTGCGTCACCGGACGATAGATCCGCTCTTTCATCACCGGCTCGCCGAGGTCGATGCTGTTGATGGTGCCAACAACGCCGACGATCGTGAGGCGGGGGCTGGTCGCGTCGCCGCGTTGAATCTGCTGGCCGATCGGGTTGCGATCCGGGAAGTAGCGTTTGACGAGGTACTCGTCGATCACCACGACCGGCGCGCTGGTGGCCGTGTCGCCGGCGTTGAACACTCTCCCCTGCCGCAGCGGAATGTGCATCGCCGTGAAGTAATCGGCGCCGACCACTTCCTGACGCCCGTGCGGGCTCGGCTGGCCAGGCGGCGGCGTGTAGCCGACGATCGAGTACGAGCCGGAGCTGACGCTGCCGTTGAACGGCACGTTCGAAGTCAGCCCGACCGCCGTCACGCCGGGGAGCTCGTGGGCCTTGGCCACCAGCCGGTCCCAGAACGCGGCGATCCGGGCCGGGTCGGGATAGCGGCTGGCCGGCAGCGAGAGCTGCGCCGTGAGGACGTTTTCCGGGGAGAAGCCGGGGTCGACCTGCTGCAACCGCGCGAAGCTCCGGATCAGGAGACCGGCGCCGATCAACAGCACCAACGCAAGCGCCGTTTCCGCGATCACCAGCGTCGACCGCATCAGGCTCGTGCCGCGGCTGGCCGAGCCGCGCGTGCTGTCGTCCTTGAGCATCGCCGCGGTGTTGCCGCGCGTCACCGCGATCGCCGGCACCAGGCCGAACACGAGGCCGGTGAGCAGGGCGAGCCCGGTCGTGAAGAGCAGTACCGGCAGATGCACCGTCGCATCTGTCCCGCCCGGGAGCGCTCCGGGCACTGAGGGCGAGGAGCGCGCGCGCGCCTGCCAGACCCACGGCCAGCCCGCCGGCGCCGCCGAGCAACGCCAGCACGATCGCTTCCGTCACCAGCTGCCGCACCAGACGCCACTCCCCCGCGCCGAGCGTCGTCCGGATGGCCAGCTCGCGATAGCGGCCGGTCGCGCGCATCAACAGCAGGTTCGCGACGTTCACGCATGCGATCAGCAGCACCACGAGCACGCCCGCCTGCAGCACGTACAGCGGCGTTCGCACGTTGCCAATGAGCTGTTCCCGGATGCCGACCGCATAGCCGCTGAAGCCGCTGGACGTCGCGAAGGCGCGATACTGCGGCAGCCGTTCGAGATTGCGCGCGATGATTGCATTCATCTGCCGATCGAGCTGCTCGATCGTCGCACCGGGCCCGAGCCGCGCGATCATCGAGCTGAACTCGTTGCCGCGCCCCTGGTCGGACATCTGTTGCGGCGTGAACGAGAACGGCACGAGGACGGCAATCTCGCGCGACGGGAGATCCAGATCCCGCGGCAGGATTCCGACCACCCGATACGACTCGCCGTTGAGCCGCACGTCACGCCCGACCAGCGCCGGGTCCGCGCCGAAGCGCGAGCTCCAGATGCCGTAGGTGAGGATCACGAAGCGATCCGCATCCGGCGTCGCCTCACTCTCGACGAAGCCGCGGCCGAGCATCGGCTGCCGCCCGAGGGTGCTGAAGAACGACGGGGTGACGGCCAAGGCTCGGAGCTGCTCGGGCTGGCTGCCCGCGACCAGGCTGACCGAGCGGGTCGTGAAGAGCGCGGCGTCCTCGATCGCCGGCGCCTGCGCGCGCCGATCGAGGTAATCAGGGATGGACACGCTGGCCTGGTTGAGGCCGGTCAACGGATAGCTGTTCCAGACGAACACCAGGCGATCCGCGTTGGCGTATGGCAGCGGCTTCAGCAGCGTCTGATAAACCAGGCTGAAGATCGCCGTGTTGGCGCCGATCCCGAGCGTCAGCGTCAGGATGGCGACGATCGCGAACACCGGCTGGCGCCGCAGCGTGCGCCAGGCATAGCGGATGTCCTTCATGGTGCCTTGGACGAGAACTGCGCGCGGTTGGTTTGAAAGGAAACCACCCCGAATGCCGTTACGGCACGATCTTCCCGAACGGCTTGACCTGCTCCTCGATCACCTTGCGGTCGCCCACCACCACGATGGTCGCCTGATCGGCCTGGAGGTGCTGGCGCACGGCGTCGCTGACCTGCTGCGGTGTCACCGCGTAGATCTTCTTCACGTACTCGTTGGCGTAGGTCGCCGGCAGCCCGTGCAGGTCCATGTAGGCTAGCTGGTTGGTAATGCCGGCGCGGCTCGAATTGTGGAGGATGAAAGTGCCGGCCAGGTAGTTCTGGATCCCCTTCAGCTCCTCAGCTGACGGCGGCTGGCTGCGGAGCCGGTCGATCTCTCCCAGGATTTCCTTGATCGACGCGCCGGTCACGGCGGTCGTGACGTCGGCGTTCTCCACCCAGTAGCCGTCGCGATAGCGGGTCGACAGCTCACTGTACGGTGAATAGGTATACCCCTTGTCCTCGCGGATGTTCTTGGTGATCCGCGAGGCGAATGCGCCGCCCAGCAGCGCGTCCATCACCGTGGTGGCGATGAAGTCGGCATGCGTGGGATCGACCGACAGGCACGCCGATGAGCACCGTGGACTGGACGGCTCCCGGCCGATCGATCAGATACACGGAGCGGGTCGAGGCCGGCTTCGGCAGCTCGGGGCTGGCCGGGTGTGCCCTTGGCCCATCCTTCGAACGCCTTCTTGATCGACGTCTCCACCGCCGGAGCGTCGAACCGCCCGACGACGTAGAGGCGGGCGCGGCCGGCGCCGTAGGTGTTCTGGTAGAACCCGCGAATCTGCTCGGGGGTGTAGCCGTTGATCATCGCCTCGGTCGGAAAAATGCGGCCGTAGGGATGGTTGGGATACAACACCGCAGAGAACTTCTCGAGCGCGACCTGCTGCGGCTCACTCAACGCCACCGACAGTGAGCGCGCCAGGTTGGCCTTGAGGCGGGGAATCTCCGTTTCGGGGAACCGCGGATTGCGCGCAACGTCGGCCACGAGGTCGATCATCTGCGGGCCGAACTCGGTCAGCACGTCGCCGCCGATCGTCGTCTGATCCGGGCCGACGATGATGCCTACCGAACCGCCCATCCGCGCCGCCTGCTGCGAGATGTCCGCGCCGCTCCGCGTCGTCGTGCCCTCGCGCATCAGGGTGCCGGTGAGGTCCGCGAGCCAGACTTCGTCTGCCTTTTCGAAGGCGTTGCCGGTGCGCAGCTCGAGCGTCACCCGCACTTTTGGCATCGTGCCCCACGGCACCAGCGCAACCTGCAGTCCGTTATCGAGAGTGAACCGGTGCGGCTCCGGCACCTTGAAGTCGGGCGGGGGTCCCGGCGCCGGCGGCGTGGACGGAAACGGCGTTTCCGCCTGGGCGGCAGCGGGCGGCTGCGCAAGGACCGGCGGCTTGGCAGCGCTAGAGGGCTTCGCCGCAGCCGGTGCCAGAGCGCGGCCGCGAGCCTGACCGGCGATCGGACGCGGCGCGATCAGGACGGCGCACGCGAGCGCCACGGCGCTGATGGAGGCGAATGAACGGCATGCCATCAGCAGGTCCTCAGAAGGGGTGGCCGCCGGCGGGGGCCGCCTTCGGGATGATCGTCAGAATGGTGCGGTTGGTCGGCCGCAAGAACTCGCGGGCGGTTTTCTGAATCAGCTCCGGCGTGACCTTTCGGAATTCGTCCTCCAGCCGGTTGATGCGGCCGGGGTCCGCGTCGAACAGCGCAAACGCGGCGAGCAGGTTGGCGCGGCCGAAGCCGACCTGGCTCTCGTATTCCGCGTACAGCCGCGAGCGCTGCTTGACGAGCGCGAGGTCGAGTTCGGCCTTGGATACCGGCGTAGTCTGGAGACGGTCGACTTCTTCGTCTATCGCCTTGATGATCTCGTCCGGGGACTTGTTCGCGTCGTGAATCAACGACAACGTCCACAGCGCCGGCCCCTTGATGTCGAACATGTTGCCGAGGTCTTCGTTGATGCCGCCGGAGACAGCGCCGGTCAGCCCCTTCTTCCGGACCAGCGACTCATACAGCCGGCTGTCGCTGCCCTGCAGCAACAACTGATCGATCAATCCCATCGCATAGAACTCAGGCGCGTGGCGCTCGGGAACGTGATAGCCGATGGCCAGCGCCGGCCGCGTCGCGAGGGGATCGGCCTTGCTCGTGCGCTTCTCCTTCTCCTGGCGCGGCTCGGCGACGTCCGGTTGCGGCTGCCGCGGCGTCGAGGCGATCCCGCCGAAGTACTGGCGCACCCAGGTGAGCGTCTGCGCCGGGTCGATGTCGCCGGTCACGACCAGCACCGCGTTACTCGGCGTGTAGTAGGTTTTGAAGAACTGCCGCACGTCGCCCAGCGTTGCCGCGTCGAGATGCTCGAGATCGCCGTAGAAGTTGTGCGCGTTGTACCAGTTGGTGTTCGCCACCTGCGGCAGATCGAGCCACGGGAACCCGCCGTAGGGCTGATTGAGGACGTTGACCTTGACCTCGTTCTTCACCACCGCCTGCTGATTGGTCAGATTGTCCTGGGTGATGTCGAGGCCGCGCATGCGGTCGGCTTCGGCCCACAGCACCGTCTCGAGGGTCTGGCGCGGGATGATCTCGTAGTAGTTCGTGAAGTCGAAGCGGGTCGATCCGTTGAGCGTGCCACCATTCGATTCGACCAGGCCGATGAATGCGTTCTTGCCGAGATGCTCGGAGCCCTGGAACATCATGTGCTCGAACAGGTGGGCGAACCCGGTCCGGTCCTTCGGCTCGATGCGAAACCCGATGTTGTAGTACACGCCAACCACCGCGGTCGGCGTCGTCGTGTCCCGCGACAGCACGACCTTCAACCCATTCGACAGCGTGTGGTACTCGACCGGGATGTTCAACGCCGCGCCGCTGCTCTGACGGGCCGCGGGGGCGGACGACAGGGCCATGGCCGCCGCCACCGTCAGGACGGCAAGCCCTCGGAATCGTGCGGACATGGAATGTGCGCTCCTTGGCGCCACGGTATCATGCCGCGCCCGCACCGAGAGGGGTGTTGGGTTGAACGTTCAACGTTCAGGGTTCAAGGTTCAGGGTTCAAGGTTCAGGGTTCAAGGTTCAGGAGGGACCGCGAAGTGGGCGCCTCGATGGCGCGGGGAGCGGGCCTCGCGTCAGCGCGGGGTGACGCGCAGGACGGCGTCGTCGGTCAGGGCGTAGATCGCACCGTCGGGGCCGACCTTGACGAGACGAATCGAGCCGGAGCCCAGTAGCGTCAGCGGTTCGGTCGTGGAGATCGTTCCGGCGTCCGTCAGCCTGACGCGCAGGATCGATGGAGCGTCGTCGACCGACGTCACCAGCAGATCTCCGGCGAACTGCGGCATCAGCGCGGCGCGGTAGACCGCAACCGATGCGGGGCCCTGATCGCGAGGCAGGCGAACGACAGTTGCGGTGGTGCGCCGATCCCTGGTGCGCAGGCGCGTGACACGCGCGGCGGCGGCGTCGGCGACCCAGAGCGAGGCGCTCGGCGCATCCCAGGCCAGACTCCGCGGGGCGCGCAAGTCACCGGCATACACCGGCGTCGAGGCCGGTTGATCCGCGGGGATCCGGCCGTCCGGCGACAGCCGCAGCACCTTGCCGTTATACGAAGACGTCCGGGCCGCCCCCTCCGCGTCACCGCCGTCGTCCAGGGCGACGTACAGCCGGCCGTCGGTGCCGAACGCCAGCGCGCCAGCAGGGGTCACCGGCGATGCCGGTACGCCGTCGAGCAGGACGGCGCGCTCGCCCAGGCGCCCGTCAAGCTCACGGTAGCGCGCCAAGCGGAAGGTCGCCGGCCCGGCGCCCACCGTGTCGAGCACATAGAGCAGGTGTGAGCGCGCGAAGTCGGGATCCAGCGCCACGTCGAGGATGCCTTCCCCCGCGAGCGCGGTTCCGTCGTTCGCCCCGTTACGCACGACACTCACCGTGCCGTGGCGATCCCCGACGACCATCGTGCCGTCGCCGGCCACTGCAAGGGCCGCCGGCTGCGCGATCGCCGCGACGACCGCGGCATGCAGCGTCGTGCCGTCACTGGTCACGAAGTCTCGTACTGACGAGGGGGCCGAAACGACAGGCGACGAAGCCGCCGCCTGCGCAGTCGAGCCCCCGGCGGTGATCGCTCCGCCGCCCCCGACTGTGATCACCAGCGGCGCGGACTTGGGACTCTCGAGCAGCACGGTACCGACGATGTACGACGCGAGCTGAATCGTATGCTGCCCGCTGGTCATCGCCGGCAGCACCGCCTCGCACGCAAACCCGTTACTGCCCGCCGGCCCGGAGCACGCCGCGTCCGGCAGCTCGTTGCGGACGTTGTCGATGTAGATGACGAAGTGGAGGCTGGCCAGCTCGGTCGTGTCGGCCGCAACCTGATCCCATCCGAGCCGGGTCGAGCCGGGCACGACTGCCCCGCTTCCCGCCTCGCCGGAGCCGCTCGAGCCGCCTCCGCACGACACACATAACGTCACGAACAGCAGGGTGAGCCACCCTCGCAGAGACGGGCGCATGGGGGGGATTATATGGTTCTACGGGGTTCTCCGGGTTCAGAGGTTCTCAAGGTGCTCGTTCCACGGGTTCAACGGGTTCTACGCTCGCTTCGCTTCGCGTTCGTTGACCGCCGTCGCGTTCGTTGACCAGGGCGGCGTTCGTTGACCAGGGCGGCGTTCGTTGACCACGGCGGCGTTCGCTGACCACGGCGGCGTTCGCTGGCCACGGCGGCATTCGCGAACCACGCACGAGTCTGCAGAACCCGGTAGAACCCGTCGAACCTCGTAGAACCAGCACCCTGAGAACCCCCGGAACCCTGAGCACCCCGTAGAACTACTTGATGATCCGCAACCCCGTCGGCGCGGAAGGCACGGTGCCGGTGCCCATGATCCTGACTACCGCCCCCTTCGAGTAGCTGACGACATAAAGCTCGCCGTCGGCGTCGACCCCGAAGGAGCTGACGGTGCCCAGCGCTCCGCCGGGCGACAGCTCGCCGGTGTGCTCGATCACATTCGACACCGTTGCCTCACCGGATTGCGGATCCACTGTCAGCGCCAGCGACCAGATGCGTCCCTGCACGTAGTCGGCGAAAAAGTACCGACCGATGAACGCCGCGCCGAGCGCCCGGCCGCGATACACGTAGCCGCCGGTGATCGACTGGCCGTCGCGGTGGGTGTACTCGTAAATCGGATCGATCAGCGGCAGGAACGCCGGCGGCCGCGAGGTGACGTTGTCGTGAGCCCCTTCGCGGTTGCGCCAGCCGTAGTTCCGTCCGGCACGGCCGCGCGGTTCGTAGTCCACTTCCTCGTACTGCGACTGGCCGACGTCCGCGATGATCATCGCCCCGGTGCCGCCGCGCGCCGCATCGTCGAACGAGAATCGCCATGGATTCCGCAGTCCGAGGCTCCAGATTTCAGGCCGCCCGCCGCCTCCCGCGTAAGGATTATCGGCCGGAATACGGTAACCGGTCGCGTGGCTATCAGGCACGCTGACGTCGAGCCTCAGAATTTTGCCGAGCAGTTCCTGCAGGTTCTGGGCGCGATGATCCGGATCGTCGTTCGAGCCTCCGTCCCCCATCCCGACGTAGAGATAGCCGTCCGGCCCGAACACGAGGTTGCCGCCGTTGTGATTGGCAAACGGCTGGACGATGAAGGGGTCGCGGCCGCCCCACTGCAGATCGAAGCGCGAGGCCGGATCGGCGACGAGCGGGTTCGCGGATCGCTTGAACCGCGCCACTACGGTGTGGCCCGCCGTGTTGGTGAAGTCGACGAAGACGCGGCCGCTTCCGTCGGGGGGGATGGCCATTCCGAGCAGGCCCCGCTCGCCGCCCGATGACACTACGCTGCGCAGATCGAGGAAGTCGGTGGGGAGGACCGCGCCCTCCCGCATCACGCGGATCAGGCCGGCCTGCTCGACGACGAACTGGACGGTGCGGTCGGTCGGGTCCTGGAGGAACAACACCGGCGCGCTGAAACCGGACGCGACGGTCCGGGCGCGCAGGGGCGTCTGGGCGGTCGCCGCGGCGGCCATCAGCGCGAGCCAACAGATCGTCGCCGCCCCACGACACATCATCCCGCCTTCGCGCGATCAGCCGTGGGCGGCCTGACGCTCCTTCGGGTCGATCGCCATCAGCTCGGGGTGCGCGGCCTGATGCGCCTTGACGATCTCTTCCGCCTGGGCCATCGCGTCAGGGTCGCCATTGCGGTAGACCTCGTTGGCCCGGACCAGGACCTTCTGGCTGGCCGGCGTCGCGTCGACACTCTCGTAAATCGCCGACACCGGGCACGCCGGCACGCACGCGCCGCAGTCGATGCACTCCTCCGGATGGATGTAGAGCATCGTCATCGACTCGAACTCCGGCTCGTCCTTGCGCGGATGGATGCAGTCGACCGGGCAGACATCGACGCACGCGGCGTCTTTGGTGCCGATGCACGGATCGGTGATGACGAAGGGCATGACGACTCCTTTTCGCCGGCCGGCCTGCTCGGCAGCCGGGACCCGTCATCCTACCGTGAGCTACGGCGATCGCACCAGCGGCGCGGACGCGGGGACTAGAACGCGCGCTGATACTGCGGCGGGACGTCCGGTGTGTGCCCGAGCGTGCGCGCGGCGTGCAACGGCCAGTACGGATCCTTGAGGAGCGCTCGCGCCATGACGATCAAATCTGCCTGCCCCGTGCGAAGGATGTGCTCCGCCTGCTCAGCCGAGGTGATCATGCCGACCGCCGCGGTGACGACACCGCTCTTGCGCAGTTCGTCGGCGAAAGCGACCTGGTAGCCGGGCCCGACCGGGATCGGCGCACGCGATACGTTGCCGCCGGAGGAACAGTCAATCGCGTCGACGCCCATTGGCGCCAGCCGCGCCGCCAGCGAGACCGAGTCCTCGAGCGTCCACCCGCCATCGATCCAGTCGGTCGCCGAGATCCGGACGAGCAACGGCAGATTCTCCGGCCACACGGTGCGAATGGCCGCGACGACCTCGCAGAGGAGACGAATGCGCCCGTCGAACGATCCGCCGTACCTGTCCGTGCGGCGGTTGGAGAGCGGCGAGAGGAACTCGTGCAGCAGATAGCCGTGCGCGCCGTGCACTTCGATGATCCGCCCGCCCGCGGCGAGCACGCGCCGGGCCGCCGCACTGAACGCGTCGACGATCGTATGGATGCCGTCGAGATCGAGCTCGGCCGGCGTCTGATATCCATCAGCGAACGGGATCGCACTTGGCCCGACAATCGGCGTCCAGCCGCCGTCCGCGACCGACAGCGGACCGCCTCCTTTGAACGGGCTGCGGGTGCTGGCCTTGCGGCCGGCGTGGGAGAGCTGCATGCCGGGCGCGGCGCCGTGTTCGGCCGCGAACCGGAAAATTCGCGCCAGCATCTCGACGTGGGCGTCTTTCCAGATCCCCAGATCGTCGGGGCTGATTCTGCCCTCAGGAGTGACGGCCGTCGCTTCGGTCAGCACCGCCGCGGCGCCGCCAACCGCACGGCTGCCCAGGTGCACGAGATGCCAGTCGCTCGCGAAACCGTCGCCACTCGAGTACTGACACATCGGCGACACGATGATCCGGTTTCTGAGCACGACGTCCCGAAGGCGCAGAGGTGTAAAGAGCGTGGGTGAGGGCACGGGGAATCAAACGGAATGGATGAAGGAACGTGACGTCAGGTCCGGTCGTAGTCGGGGACCCAGTTGGTGACCGCGCGCTTGATCTGATCCGGCGTGAGCTGCTCGCGCACGGCCCGCTCCAGCAGCGCTGGCAGCTCGGCGTCGGACGCGAAGCGCAGCGCCGCGATCCGCTTCCGGTCGAGCGTGGCGAGACTGGCCTGCTGCGCCGGAGTCAGCAGGCCGAGCGCCCGGACGCGCATTTCGATCCGGATGATCCGATCCTGCAGCGTGGTGATGTAGGCCCGGCTGATCGCGATGAGCACCGCCACCGCGCCAATCAGACCGGCCGGTCCGAGGACCATGGTCAGCGAGGATGTCGAGCCGCGCCAGCGCTGAACGTATCCCACGAGTGCGATCACCCAGAAGAACCCGGCCACGGCGGTCATTCGCGGACGATGAGGGTGATTGGCGTAGGACTGGGGCGTCGGCATCAACGGATTATAGGCTGGGCTGCCGCGGTCGCGGGCAACGCAGAGGACCTGGTCAGGGCGGCGGCGCCACTCAGCCGCACAAGTGCGGCAGATTTCACCCGCGAGATGGATGGAACGAGCGGCCGGTACGCGCTATGATCCGCCGGCTATGCGCCAGCCGAAAGTGCTTCTCGTCGTCGACGACCCCGGTCTGCGGGCTTCGTACGAATTGGCGCTGAGATTTTCCGGCTTCCAGCCCGTGGCAGTCAGCAGCAGCGAGCGCTTCGTTCGGCCACCGCGCGGCGTGATGGCCGCATGCCTGCTGTGCGATCACCAGACCGACGTCAGCGCGATGTATTCAACCCTGCTCGCGTGGGCGATCCCGGTGGTGCGGATCGATCCGTTCATCCGCCATGCCCGCGAGCACCTGCCGTTCGACGTCGTCCTGCCCGCCAGCGGCGAGCCGAAGCGGGTCATCGCGGCGCTTCGGCATCTGATGCCGCACGGGCCCCGTCCCTCATAGTCGTATCCTGAAACACGCATCCTGCATGGCAGATGGAAATGGCAACGACCGTTGCCATCTCCGACCTGCACTTCACATGTGGACCGGGTCGCTCAGCGCCCGTTAGTGGTGCGCCCGGCCGCCGCTCCGTTAGCGGGACCCGCCGCCAGAGAACTGCAGCGATTGCCGCACCCGGTTGAACGTTTCCATGTACGTCCTGGCCTCGTTCTGCGGCGCCACGCCGATCATGAACAGCATCGTGCCGTCGTCCAGACCGACGGTCGAGAGATTGATCGTCTCGCTCTGACCGGTGACCTCCGACACGTTGCTCAGTGTTGTCGTCAGCCCCTGCCGGCCGCCGATCGACGTCCGGCTGTAGCCCCCCTGGCGGCGCAGGTCCGGGTTGGTCCGGGCGAAGCTCTGAAGCAGCTGCTCGGTGCTTTCCTGCAGCCCGCCGCCCTGACCCTGCGTGACCCCGATTTCCACGCCGTGCGTGAACACCGAGTGGCCGTCGGCGGTCTGCCCGTATCCGCCGTCGGGAGCGTAGGTAACGGTGTTGCCGCTGCCGATCTGCTGCCAGTTGGCAGGCACGCTGATGCGCATGAAGTTGCCCGGCTGATACGTCCGGAACTGACTGTCCGGCGGCTCGACGTTGGTGCGGACACGGCCAACCGCGCCGCCCCGGTCGGTTTGCCCGGTGCGCTGCCGCTGCTGCGCCTCACGCGCGGCCTGGGCGCTGCTGATCGCCGGCTGGAGCTGGGCGAGCCGCGCGTGCACGCTCTCGATGCGTCCGGCGGGCGCGCCCGACGGCTTGACGCCCAACGCGTCCGCCTCCCGGTTGATCGCTTCGTAGCGGTTGCCGGGATCCGGGTGATCGCTGAGCCATTCAGGTCCCTGCGAGCCCCCCTGCTTCTGAATGGTCTTGAACATGTTGGCCATCTGCCGGGGGTCGTAACCGGCGCGGGCCATGATTTGGGCGCCCAGTAGATCCGCTTCGCGCTCGTACTCGCGGCTGTACTTCAGGAAGGTCGCGCCGAGGCCGAACTGCGTCCCTTGCGAGATGACGCTCCCGGCCGTGCCGCCGACGATCGCGCCAAGGATCTGCCCGGCGATCGCGCCCGCCTCGAACTTCTGCCCCTTCGTGGCTTGCGCGGTGCCGTGGCGAAGCACGACGTGGCTGATCTCGTGCGCCATGACGCCGATGACCTCACCGTCCGTCTTGGCGGCGTCGAGCATGCCGCGATTGAGGAACATCGGTCCGCCCGGCAGGGCGAAAGCGTTGATCTCCTTCAGGTTGACGACCTGGAACGAGTAGCGGAAGGCCGGCTGCCGCAGCTCCTGGGGGATGTTGTCCACCAGCTGCGCGCCGAGCCGCTGCACATAGGAGTCGACCTGTTCGTCGTTGAGCAGCGGATACTGCTGGCGGACTTCCTGCGCCGCCTGCTGCCCGAGCTTCACATCGTCTTCAGGCTTGTATTTGTTGGCGTGCGGCTCGATCCGCGTCTGGGCCCCGGGCGAGCCGACGACGGTCAACGCCAGCAGCGTGGCGAGAATCGCGGAGGAGCGCGGCGCGCGTGGGCTGGATCGCATCATGTTCCGGGGTTGTGCAAATGCCTGACCAAGATCAGGCTTTACGCTCAAGGCTCGGGGCCCTCAGCCTGGAGCCTGTAGCCTCGACCCGCGCTCAGTTCACAATCGCCTGATACACGAGCGCCCGCAGCTTGTTTTGATCGTCCAGCGTACCGGACGGGATGACCTGCGTCATGTACACCACCACCAGCTGTTCGGCTGGGTCAACCCAGTACACGGAGTGGTAGGCGCCGCCCCATCCGTATTCCCCCAGTGACCCAGGCTGTCCCCGGGCGCCGACGTCCTCGACCACCGAGAACCCGAGCCCGAACCCCTGACCGGGCCGGAACTCGATGCCGCCGGTGTGGCTGATCGTCATCAGTTTGACGGTCGGGCGGCTCAGGATCCGCTTGCCTTCGAGCTCGCCCCCGTTCAGCAGCATCTGGAGGAAGCGGGCGTAGTCGCTCGCCGTGGAGAGCAGACCCGCGCCGCCGGAGAAGCTCTTGCGCGGGCCGTCGACGTAGGCGCCCTGGCTGATCATGCCGCCCGTGTCAGGCGTGCGTGTCACGGCGCCTTCGCCGGCGACCGAGTACACCGTCGCGAGGCGGTCGGCCTTTTCCTTCGGAAGATAAAACTGCGTGTCGCGCATCCCGAGCGGTTCGAAGATCCGCGTGCGCAGGAACACGTCGAGCGGCTGGCCCGAGACGCGCTCGACCAGGGCCCCGAGTATGTCGGTGTTGTAGCCATAGACCCACTTCTCGCCGGGCTGCGCGTCGAAGGGCAGCGCGGCAAGGCGTGAGACGGTCGCCGCGATCGGCTCGTCGCGATCCGCGAAATACCATCCGGTGATTCCGGCGGCCTTCCACTGGTCGGCGGCGGGACCATCGCCGTAGCTGATCCCCGCGGTGTGCGTGAGGAGGTCGCGGATGGTGATGGGGCGCTTGGCGGGGACCACGTCGTAGCCGCTACCACCAGCGCGAGGCACTGCGACGGTGGTCTTGGCGAACTCCGGCAGATAGCGCCCAACCGGATCGCCGATGAGGAGCTTGCCCTCCTCCTGCAGGATCATCACCGCGACGCTGACGGGCGCTTTGCTCTGCGAGGCGATCCGGAAGATTGCGTCCTCGCGCATCGGCGAGGCGGACTCGCGGTCCCGCGCGCCGAAGGCCTGCAGATACGCCACCTTGCCGCGGCGGGCGATCAGGACGACCGCTCCCGGCAGACGGTTCGCCTTCACGTAATCGTTGAACACCGTCGTCAGCCGCTGCAGTCGTTCCGACGAGAGGCCGACGTCCTCGGGCCTGGACGCGCGCGGCAAGCTCTGCCCGGCGAGCGGCACCACCAGGGCCGTCACCATGAGCAGTGCGGTCAATCGCCGGTGAATCGTGCGGGGTGTTAGCTGGAGCATCCGAAGACTCTACGCCAGGTGTTTCCGTTTCGTGAACCGCGCGATCACGCCGGGGCGGAGAAGCGGCGAGTGACTTGCTATGCTGTGCGACATGCCCGGGAAACGACCGTCTCGCACATCACGTTCGACCTTCAATGACTCCACTACCGAGTCATCGTCTTCACTCATCGACTGGCGTGAGCCGGCTCGTAATGCCGACGTTCTCGACTGGCGCCGCCGGGCCCACGAGTTCGGGCTCGGAACCGGTGATGACCCCGACGATCATGGCGGGCACAGCTCAGAGCCTCCCGATCGTCTGCTGCGTGAAGAAGATGCGGAGGCCTTCGACGATCAGCCGATTGCCGACGCGGAAGGTGAAGATCCGCATCGCGACGCCGGCGACGGCAAACCGGTCGAGGCAGGGGTCTCGCGTGAGGAGCTCGATCTCGTGCGGGTGTACTTGAGCAATGTCGGCAAACGGAAGCTGCTCAAGGCGCGCGAGGAACAGGAGCTCGGACGGCGGATCGAGGACGCCCGCGGCGCGGTGCAGGCCGCGCTGGCGCCGCTGCCTTGCGCCGTGAAGACGCTGGTCAGCCTGGCGGATCGAGTGCGCGACAAGCTCGCGCCGGCGGCTGAGTTGATCCTCCTGCCGGATGGCGGGGAGCTGAAGCAGGAGAACATCGACGCCATCCTCGGATCGTTCGACCGCATCCGCAAGGCCATGTCGCGCATCGACGACGGCCGGCGGAAGTGCTCCGACAAGCGGTCGTCGGTCAGCACGCGGGTGGCGTATCGGAAGACGATGAAAGCCGCGCACGCGGAGGTGGCGTCGCTGCTGTCGGCGCTGCCCCTGCGCCCCTCCCTGGTCGATCAGGTGGTCGCCGAGCTGCGAGAGGTGGACAAGAGCTTCCAGACGCTCGACGATCTGCCGCGGGACGAACGAACCGCGGCGCGGCGCGCACTCGAGGGACGCGCGTGCCTGCCACGGCTTCGCTTCCGGCGCGCGTTTGCGGAGGTCAGCCGTCACGAGCAGGCAGTGCTCGAGGCGAAGCGCGAGCTGCTCGAAGCCAACCTGCGCCTAGTGGTGTCGATCGCGAAACGGTACATGAACCGGGGCCTCTCGCTGCTCGATCTGATCCAGGAAGGCAACATCGGGTTGATGAAGGCGGTGGATCGCTTCCAGTTCCGCCGCGGCTTCAAGTTCTCGACCTACGCGACGTGGTGGGTCCGCCAGGCGGTGACGCGGGCGATTGCCGATTACGGCCGCACGATCCGCCTGCCGGTCCATGTCTTCGACGCGCTGGGCCGGCTGACCCGCGAGCGCCGCGCGCTGACCGAGGAGCTCGGACGCGCGCCGACGCCGCAGGAGCTCAGCGCCCGGCTGGATCTGCCGATCGGCAAGGTGGAGCTGCTGCTCGAGGCCGCGCGGCAACCGATGTCGCTCGAAGCGCCGGTCGGCGACTCCGAGGAGACCCGCCTGGCCGATCTGGTGAAGGACGTCGCGTCGCGGTCGCCCGAAGAAGCGGCGATTCGCAGCGAGATGGCGGACGAAGTCGAGCGGGCGCTGGCGCCGTTGAACGCGCGGGAGCGCGAGGTCGTCC
This sequence comes from uncultured Acidobacteriota bacterium, assembly GCA_963816725.1. Lineage (GTDB taxonomy): Bacteria > Acidobacteriota > Vicinamibacteria > Vicinamibacterales > 2-12-FULL-66-21 > CAVSUB01. The sequence continues at coordinate 173,073 of CAWFMC010000014.1, forward strand.
GGCTGCGCTACGGGCTGGGCACTGACCGCGAGTACACGCTCGAGGAGATCGGGCGCCGGTTGTCGCTGACCCGGGAGCGCGTCCGACAGATCGAAACCAAGGCGGTGGCGAAGATGCGTGCGGCGCGCGGCCGCGCCGCCTGATTCGAAGCCGTACAAGCAAAACGGCGGCACCCGAAGGTGCCGCCGTCCTGTCGAACGCGACCGCGTTACCAGCGGGGCTCGGAGCGCCGGCGGCTGTTGCCCCCGCCGCCGCCACCGTAACCGCCGCCACCGCCCCCGAAGCTCTGCGGCTTGGGCCGCGCCTCGTTGACGGTGAGGTTACGGCCACCGTAGCTGTAGTTGTTCAGCGCGTCGATTGCCTTCTGGGCGTCCTCGTCGGTCGCCATCTCGACGAACGCGAAGCCACGGGCCCGGCCGGTGGCCATGTCGCGCATCACGTTGACGCTTTCCACCGCGCCGGCGCTGGCGAACAGCTCCGTCAGATCCTGTTCCACGGTCTGATACGGCAGGTTGCCAACGTAGAGTTTTCGAGCCATCTGTCTCTCTCTCACTTTCGCCCAGCATTGCGCGTGGGCCTGATAACGAACCCCGTAGGGCTATTCGATGGATTCGGCTGGTGCTAAGCAGTCACGTAGCGGAGAGGCGAGACTTGGGTAGGCTCGGATTCGGCGCGGCGCGGGCTACAGCAGAGGGCTGACTTCCACCTGACCCGCTGACTATACCATGCAGGCCTGCACCCTCCAACAGCGCCATACGTGGAATTGAGCGAGAAACGCTGGTCAGAGGGCGCTTCCGGAATTAGAAGACGTCTGTGGTTCAAGCGGCTACCACAGCTGAGAGGGTCATCCTCAGGTATAGTGCCGGCCTGCCTGACCTGACTCCTGCGCAATGGCTCCTGGCCGCGCTCGGCGCGCTCGGCGTCGGCTTCAGCAAAGCGGGTCTCGCCGGCATCGGCCTCCTCCACATCGTCATCTTCGCCTTCCTGTTCGGCGCCCGCGACTCGACCGGCGTGGTGCTGCCGATGCTGCTGGCGGGAGACGTCACCGCCGTCACCGCGTTCCATCAGCATGCGCGGTGGGACTACATCAGGCGGATGCTGCCTCCAGCCTGCCTCGGCGTGATGCTCGCCGCGAGCGTGATGCGGCGTCTCGATGATGCGCTCTACAAGCCTGTCATCGGTTGGATCATCCTGGTGCTCGCGGCCCTGCAGATCCTGCGGATGTGGCGGCCGACGCTCCTCGGCAACGTTCCGCATTCACGGTCCTTCGCGTGGATCTCGGGGCTGCTCGTGGGAGCCGCGACGATGCTGGCGAATGCCGCGGGACCGATCTTCGCTTTGTACACGATCGCGGTGGCGTTGCCCAAGCTCGAGATCGTCGGGACCAGCGCGTGGTTCTTCCTGCTGATCAACGCGTTCAAGGTGCCGTTCAGCTTCGGGCTGGGCCTGATTCATGGTCAGACGCTCCTGCTCAACGTCCTGCTCGTGCCCGTCATCCTGGTAGGCGTGTTCTCCGGCCGGCTCGTCGTCCGGCGCCTGCCGCAGCGGGCGTTCGAGATCCTGATGCTCGTGTTTGCCGGGGTCGCGTCGCTGCGCCTGATCGGGCTCTTCTGACGTAATTTTTGGTAGAATGTAGAGTTTTCGGCCGCCCACCCCCTCAGAAGAAGACACGCCGATGATTTCAGTCGCCAACGTTTCCATGCGCTACGGGTCGAAGATCCTGTTCGACGACGTCACGACCGCGTTTCAGGTCGGCCGCCGCTACGGCCTGACCGGCCCGAACGGCGCCGGCAAGTCGACCTTCATGAAGCTCCTGACCGGCGAGTTGCCGCCCCAGAAAGGCACCGTCAGCCGGCCCGCGAAGCTCGGCGTCCTGCGCCAGGACCAGTTCGCGTTCGACGCCTTCCGGGTGCTCGACACAGTCGTCATGGGCAACGCCCGCCTGTGGGCGGCGCTGGAGGAGCGCGACCGGCTCTACGCCAAGCCGGACATGACCGACGAAGACGGCATGCGGCTGGGCGAGCTGGAGGGGATCGTCGGCGAAGAGGACGGGTACACCGCTGAGAGCGAGGCGGCGATCCTGCTCCAGGGGCTGGACATCCCCGAGGCGCTGCACGAGAAGAAGATGTCCGAGTTGCAGGGCGGCCAGAAGGTCCGCGTGCTGCTCGCGCAGGCGCTCTTCGGTCATCCACAGGCGCTGCTGCTCGACGAGCCGACCAACCATCTGGACCTCGACTCGATCCACTGGCTGCAGGACTTCCTGGTCCGCTACGACGGCACGCTGATCGTGATCTCGCACGATCGCCACTTCCTGAACGGCGTCTGCACCCACACCGCGGACATCGACTACCAGACGATCATCACCTACACCGGCGGTTACGACGACATGGTGATGGCCAAGACGCAGATCCGCTCGCGGGTGGAATCGGACAACGCCCAGCGCGAGAAGAAGATCGCGCAGTTGAACGACTTCATCGCGCGGTTCTCGGCCGGCACCCGTTCGAGCCAGGTGCAGTCACGGCGCAAGGAAGTCGAACGGCTGCAGACCACCGAGCTTGCCCGCTCGAACATCCAGCGCCCGTACATCAAGTTCACGATGGCCCGGCCGTCGGGCCGGTTCGCGATCGAGTTCGCGGACATCACCAAGGGCTTCGGCGGCACGCCGGTGATCGACGGCTTCAGCGGGATCGTCAACCGCGGCGAGAAGATCGTGCTGGTCGGGCGCAACGGGCAGGGCAAGACGACGCTGCTGAAGGCCTTGATGTCGGACGCGCCCGGTGTGAACGGCTCCCCGGACGACCTCGATCGGGGCACGGTCCGGTGGGGACACGAGGTGTCCGTCGGCTACTTCCCGCAGGATCACACCGGCGCGATCCAGAAGGGCATGACCGCGGTCGACTGGCTGCACCAGTTCGATCCGGACGCCTCGCGGCAGGACATCCACGGACTGCTCGGCCAGATGCTCTTCAGCGGCGAGGACGGCTTCAAACCGACCGACGCCCTCTCCGGCGGCGAGACCGCGCGGCTGCTGTTCTGCCGGATCATGCTGCAGAAGCCGAACGTGCTCGTGCTCGACGAGCCGACGAACCACCTGGACCTCGAATCGATCAACGCCCTCAACGTCGCGCTGCAGAAGTTCGAGGGCACCGTGCTGCTGGTGACCCACGACCAGGACGTGATGGAAGAAGTCGGCACGCGGATCTGGCACCTCGACGGCGGCACGATCAGGGACTTCAAGGGCTCGTACGAAGAATACGAAGCCACGCTGGTCTGAAGGGTGCTTCGTATTCTTCGGGGCAAGCCTTTCAGAGCCCGGCTATAGGCTTTCGGCTGTAGGCCGCGTCAGGCCCTGGGCCCCCCAGGCCCGTAGCCTAAAGCCCAACGCCTGAAGCCCGTCATCGAGCGATCGACTAGCGGGCGTCCGCCCGCTAGTTGATCGCGAAGCAGTAAAACAGCCCCGCTCCCCCGGTCGCCACCAGGTCTGGCTGGCTGCACGCGCGGGTGTCGTGCGCCGAGTTCCAGGAGTTCGGGGCGTCGCCGCCGCCCTGCTTGTCGTGATGGCCGACACGGGCCGTGCTACCCGGGGCGGCGCTGTTCTTGGTCCAGTTGCCGCAGGTGTTGTCGGCCTTGCTCGACAACGTGCCGTCCGCGTTCGATCCGGTCAGGATGTCGTGGGTGTTCGGCGTGTCGCCACGGCCGTTGACGACGGCGCCCTTCTCGGTCAGCGAATTCTCTTTCCCGAGCTTGTTCGCGTCGCTGTGGAGATCCGCGACGCTGGCGGCCACCTGAACCCCCTTCGCGTTGAACCAGGGGCCCTTCCCGATACGGTCGCGAGCGTTGACCGCCGGCTGGCCGTTCGCCGCCGCGGCACTCAAATAGGCGTGCCAGGTCTTTCCGCCCGCACCGGCGGCCGCCGCCAGCGTCTGGCAGATCTTGTCCGCACCGGCGAGTCCGCCGAGATTCGCGCCATCCTCTGAGCCCGCGCTCGTGATGAAGAAGCTCATGGCCTGCTGGCCTTGAACGGTCGGCGAGGTCGCAACGAAGGCGGCGCTGCCCGCCGCAAACACTCCCGCGGTGATGAGGGTCCGTATGGTCTTTGGCTCAAAGGTCATCGTGAGGCTCCTGCAAGGTGTCCAGGTAGTCCGGATCCGCTGAGCGCGGCCGGAGATGCGCGACATTCTACTGTCGCGGGATAGCCGTCACGAACAAGAGGGGGTCGAAGGTAGGCGTGAGGCCGCGGGATTGAGGGACAAAAACAGAAGGCTCGCGACGAATCGCGAGCCTTCTGTCGGCGACTTCGATGGAAAGAACATCCGGGATACCCGGGCCGCGCGGACCATCAAGCCGTCCAAGCTGACCGCGCGCAATCATCGTTTGTGCAGAGGTCATGCCAAATCGGAGGGCGTAAAAAGGCCGCACATTCGGTCCGGACAGGTGTGGATGTGCTCGCTTCCTGTGACGTTCGTCTACCTGTGGTCCAACATTGTGACCAGTGCGGCGCCCTCCACGGGCTCGTCCGGCCGGCGGTGACCATCGTCGTCGATTGCCGATCGTCGCCGCTGTCCGTTCGCGCGGCAGCACTCGAGCCGCCTGCCTTCAGGACAGCAGCCACTCGACGTCCTCGGGCTTCAGGTCGCGAATGAGCCCGGCGTCAGCCGAAAGAATCGCCTCGGCCAGATCGCGCTTCGACTGCTGCAGCGCCGCAACCTTTTCCTCGACGGTGTCCTTGGCGATCAGGCGGTAGGCGAACACGTGCCGCGCCTGGCCGATGCGGTGGGCGCGGTCGATCGCCTGCGCCTCCACGGCCGGGTTCCACCACGGATCGAGCAGGAAGACGTACTCGGCGGCCGTCAGATTCAGGCCCAACCCGCCGGCCTTGAGGCTGATCAGGAAGACCCGGCAGTCCGGGTCGTCCTGGAAGCGCGCCACAGGCGTCCCCCGATCGCGCGTTTGCCCGTCCAGATACTCGTAGACGATACCTTCGGACTCGAGCCGGGGACGGAGCAGCGCCAGGAAGCTGGTGAACTGCGAAAACACCAGCGCCTTGTGCCCTTCGGCGACGACTTCCGCCAGGCGGGGCACGAGCACGTCGAGCTTGGCGGATGGATCTGCGGTCCGTGTCTCGTCCACCAGCGCCGCATGACAGGCCGCCTGACGCAGCCGCAGCAGCGCCTCGAGGACCTGGATCTTCGACCGGTTGATCCCCGTCCGGGAAATGCGCGCCAGCAGCGACTGCCGATAGTGGGCGCGCAGCTGTTCGTACAAGCGCCGCTGCGGCCCTTCGAGCTCGCACTGGATGGTCTGCTCGCTTCGCTCGGGCAACTCGGGGGCGACCTGCTCCTTGGTGCGACGAAGGATGAAGGGTCGAACCGCGCGGGCGAGAATCGCGAGGTCGGTCGCCTCGGACGCGGCGCGTCCGACCGCCGCCGCCTTGAACGCTGCCGCCGACCCGAGAAACCCCGGGTTGAGGAACTCGAACAGGCTCCACAGCTCGCCGAGGTGGTTTTCGATCGGCGTGCCGCTCAGCCCGAGACGATGCTGCCCCTTGAGGAGGCGGACCGCCTTGGCCGCGGCCGTGGCGGGGTTCTTCACAGCCTGCGCTTCGTCGAGGATGACGTAGTCGAAATCGACATCCTTCAGCAAGGCGACATCGCGCCTGAGCGTGCCGTACGTCGCGAGCACGAGATCGTAGTGATCGACCTGCGTCAGGTCGCGGGTACTGCCCGTGGCGTCGAGGACGGACAGTTCGGGGGCGAAGCGGCGCGCCTCCTCCATCCAGTTGAACACCAAGGAGCGCGGTAGGACGGCCAGCGACGTCCGCCGCGGTGCTCCGGATTCGACCGTCTCCAGCCGCCGGCTCTCCAGGAGCGCGATGACCATGACCGTCTTGCCGAGTCCCATGTCGTCGGCCAGGCAGCCGCCAAACCCGAACTCACGAAGGAACGCGAACCAGCCGAGCGCGTCGCGCTGGTAGTCCCGCAGCGTTCCGGCGAACGACGACGGCGGGTCCAGTGGGCGGACGCCCGTGAAAGACTGGAGGGCGTTCCGGGCCCGCACGAATGCTTCGTCCACGGCCACCGCGGGCTGGCTGGCCAGGAGCGCGTCGAGGAGTGCTGTCTGAGACGGCCGGAACCGGACGTGATCGCCTTCCTCCTGGCCGAACTTGGCCAGTCCCGCGTAGCGCTTGAGCCACTCTTCCGGCACCAGCCCGCGCGTCCCATCATCGAGCAGCACGGTTCCGTCGCCGCGTTTCAACGCCTTCAGCAACTCCTGCAAGTTCGCGCTCACGTCATCGCCGAAGTCGACACGCGCGTGGAGCTCGAACCAGTCCACTCCAGATGACACGCGCATTTCCATGTCGCGTGGGGCCCGGAACAAGCGCCCTTCGGCTTCGACCCGCCAGCCCTCAGTCACGAGCGAACGCACCGCGCGGGGAAAGTTGTCGATCGGGATGCTGAGCGTCGGCTTGCCCGCGGAGTAGTCCCAGCCCTGTTGAAACCCGAGCTGCCGGAGCCGGTTGAACGAGCGCTGCTCGAACGGCAGATCCCGGCGAATCAGCCGCCGCTGCGCGGGGTCGTACACTCCGGCCTGGCCGCCCGGCTCGACGACGGTGCCGCCATAGTTGAAACGAAGAAGCGCACCGAGGGTGTCGCGGAACGCATCCGAGGGGCGGCCGTTGGTCCGTGCCAGCGTCACCGATGGTTGCGGCGGCGGCGCCTCGACCTCGTACCGAAGCCGCTCAGGCAACATGTCAGGCTTCACGCCGGCCCGGGCCAGCGCCTCGGCGAGCGAGTCGGCGGCCGCCGCCGGAAACGTGATGCCGTTGGTGCGGCGCAGCTCGGTCAGCCACGCGTACGCGTGCCCGGGGTCGAACCGCGCCACCGCCAGACGCGTGATCAGGAATCCTGCCTCGAGCAGCAGCACGGGATCCTTGAGGGCCATAACCTCGTCGCCGCGCCGCAACTGCCCGCCGACGCTCAGCGCGCCATCGGGATCGTTCGTCACGGCGAGGTCGAACTCCCACACCGGGCCGTCATCCCAGATGAGCGGCGCGGCTTCCGGCTGTCCGCGCTCGAGCGACAGATACAGGCGTCCGGTCTGGACCAGCCGCGGCAGGAGCCGCGAGGCGATCGACGGCACCAGCAGGTAGGTCGCGCGTTCGCCCGCCAATTGCCCGTAGTAACCGCCCTGGAACCCGTCCTGATCGACCGCGCCAATCAGCTGGACGATGAGGTCGCGGTCTTCCGGCTCGGGCAATCCCTCGACATCCTGGACCGACAGTGCCGCCGGCTTCGACTTCGCCCACTCGCCGTTCTTCCGCCGGACCCGGTGCAGTACCTGCAACACCAGTCCACGTCCGGCGTGCGTCTGCGGCACGTTGATCGCGTAGAGGAGCTCGCCATCGGCGAAACGCCGGTTGGACGACAACCGGTCGCCGGCATCGAGTCGCTGGGTGAGGTCGGTGAGGAAACGCTGCCACGGCGCGGTCGGCGGCTTCTGCAGCGGCAGCGGGACGTCCGGGCGCTTCCGCGTGTTGGCCCGGCCGACGTCGGCTTCGAGGAAGGCTTCTTCGCTCAGGACCCCGTCGCCGTCGAGCAGGTTGCGCTCGTCGGCCTCCAACACCGCGGCCCAGATGTGCTTGCACACCTCTGCCCGATCGACGAAGTAGGCGCAGTCGCAGGAGGCCCGGAATCCGTCGCCATCCCGGGCGATCTCGACCCGGTAGTTGCGGCCGCCACGGACGACGGCGTGCGCCGTCCACTCGCCGCCGCTGATCGCGACGACCGCCCCCATGCTGTGGTACCGGGCACCCTTGGCACGGATGACGTGGGGAACCGATGTGGTCAGGTACTGAGCGAGCATCGAATGAACCAGTATGACTGATTCATTCCCGGGAGTAATCAGGCGAGGGGTTCGCAGGTCGCAGCTCCGATCACGAGCCCGCGATCGCGAGTAGGAATCTGGCCCCGCTTGCCCCGCTGCGCTACGGGAGGCCCTGCGTGGCGCTCGCTTGTACGGCGATCGTCAGGGCCACCTTGGGGGTCAGCCGCAGCGCGAGATGAGAGCTGAACAAGATGAAAAGGACTGCACCGACCGCCGCTCCGAAAGTGCGTTTCAAGACTCGATCCTCCAGGATGTCGCTGGTTGCCGTTCATCCCGGAGGAGCGCAAGGACGATACCGACTCAAGCCTTTCGGCCCAAGTGCCGATTTCGCATTGAATTAGCGACAACGGGCCGGGACGGGTCGGTCCCAGGCGGATCACCAAATTCGCCGGCGGATCACGGAACTCGTGCTTCCTTGGCCCCGTTGCACAGATTGTCAGCGAGCCGCACGGACGATGGCCGGCAGTTCAGGCGTCGCCCAGCATCGCTTCGAGAGACGTCTCGAGCCGGGGCAGGACCTTTGACGGTATTCTCGTCCTCGGGGCCAGGGGCACACGTTCCGGAACGGTACCGCCCGAGAGGTCCAGCACCTCGATCTCCCGTTCCAGTTGGTGCACCAGCCAGCACTCCCGCACACCGTACTGCGCGAACCAGTCAAGCCGCTCCTCGAGCCGTCCCATGCGCGGAAAGGGCGACAGCACCTCCACGACGAGGTCCGGTGCGCCCCATACCCGGTCCGTGACGATGTGCAGCCGGTCCTGAGCGACGTAGACGACGTCCGGCTGCAGGACGAGGTGCCGCTCACGATCCAGCACGACGTCTATTGGTGCCATCCACACGCGCCCCGACCGATCGAGCTCGAGATGGGCGCGAAGGGTCGAGAAGATCTCGCCGACCATCCACTGGTGCCCGGGCGTCGGCGCGGCAGCAGCCTCGCGCACGAAGCCATAAGCCAGCTCCTGCGGCAGCAGCGTTTCCGGTGTCCGCAGGTACTCGTCCGTCGTCATTCGCGTATCCGACATTCGCTCACCCTCCCTCGACGACGACGACGATGCCATCGTCGTCACGGGCCGTCAAGCAATCGGCACTCGGATCGTGTCGCGCCCGTCGAGCGGGTCCCGGCGGTCGTGAGGCGATGACATAAGATCGAGGCGTGAAGGCCAGTGCCGGCGCGGTAAGCGAAGGCCTCGACCGCGCGGAGTATCCGTTCGCGAGCCACTGGGTGACGAGCCCTGCCGGGCGAATGCACTACGTGGACGAAGGCAGCGGACCGCCGATCGTTTTCGTGCACGGCACCCCGTCGTGGTCCTTCGAGTGGCGCGCGTTGATTCGTGGTCTGGCGCGGAACTATCGCTGCCTGGCGCCTGATCACCTCGGCTTCGGCCTCTCGGATCGGCCGCGTGAGTTCCCCTACACGCCGGAGGCGCATGCCGAGAACTTCCAGCGCTTCATCACCCAGGTCGCGCCCGGGCCGTTCACGCTGGTGGTGCACGATTTCGGCGGTCCGATCGCGCTGCCGTTCTGCCTGCGTCAGCCGCAGCAGGTCACACGGCTGGTGATCCTGAACTCCTGGATGTGGAGCCTTGCCGACGATCCGGCTCTGGCCCGGCAGGCGCGCTTCGCCGGCAGCGCCGTCGGCCGCCTCCTCTACCGATACGCCAACCTGTCGCTCCGCGTGCTGATGCCCTACGCATACGGCGACCGGCGGCGTCTCACGCCCATGATTCATCGGCAGTATCTGGACCGGTTCCCGGACTCCTGGTCGCGCGGCGCGGTGCTGTGGCCACTTGCCGCGGCACTCCTCGGCTCGAGCGCGCACTACGATCGCTTGTGGCAGCAGCGAGCGGCGCTCGCGGACCGCCCGGCACTGATTGTCTGGGGCCTGAAGGACCGCGTGTTTCCGCCCTCCTTTGTTGCCCGTTGGCGTGAGGCCGTCCCGCAGGCGCGCGTGATCGAGATTCCGGCGGCTGGCCACTGGCCACAGGAGGAAGCCCCGGACGAAGTCCTTAACGCGCTGCACTCGTTTCTTGCGGACACGGCGTCCGGGATCGCGCTGGCGTGACAACCGCGCTCGGATCCTTCCCGTCTCGTTCGCTGCGCGCGCGTGCGGACTCGAGCAGGGTCGACCATCACGTTACGCAATGGTGTCCGTCTTGGCGGTGAGCCGATGCTGCGCGTAGGTCTCAATCCGTACGGCCTGGCGTACTCCATCGGCCTGCAAGGCCGCGGGAGCGCGCGTGCGAATCCGGCGCCGATGACGATGGCGGAGTTCATCGCGCTGGCTGACCGGCATGGCGCGGCGTGCGTCGAGCTCGATGGGCGTTGGCTCGCCAGTCTCAGCGATGAGGATCTTGCCGCGACGCGAGACACCATCGAGACGAGCGGAATGACCGCGATTTGCAGTGACTGGTTGCTGCACGAGCCTGGCGAGACGCTCGATCGCGCGCTCCGTTACACAGCCGGTGTCGGCGCGGGCCTGCTTCGGCTGCACCTGACGCCCGTGCTCGAAGGCGCCAGGGCCCGTCAGGGAGCCCGCTGGCAGACACTGCTCGATCATGCTCGCGGAGTGCTGAAGCAGGCGGCGCGCCAGGCCGCTGCCGGAGGCCTGGCACTGGCGATCGAGAATCACCAGGACTTGACCAGCGAGGAGTTGCTGGCCTTCGCCGGCGACGCTGGCGACAACGTCGGCATCGTGATGGACACGGGCAACCCGTTCGCGGTCGGCGAAGATCCGGTGGCCTTCGCGTCGCGCGCCGCGACGCGCATCCGTCACGTGCATCTCAAGGACTACCGCGCGCAGTTCACGCCGGAAGGCTATCGCCTGGTCCGCTGCGCGGTCGGCGAGGGCTGCGTGCCGTTCGCGGCGATTTCCGCGGCTCTCTCCGAGGGCCTCACCGCCTCCATTGAGCCCGGGGCGTTGGAGGCACGTCACATCCGCCTCTTCGATCCGGCCTGGTGGGACGGCTACCCGCCGCGTGAGGCATCCGAGCTGGCCACCGGACTCGGCCGTCTCCAGCACCGCCGCATCCCCGACGATGAGGATGCGAGCACGCCCTGGGAAGCCGGCGCGGATGCCGAGCGCCTCACCGGCTACGAGCGCGAGCAGATCGAGCAGAGCTTCCACAACGTTCGGACGATGGGGCTCACGTCCCCGTCTGGCGAATCGCGGACATGACGCTTTCGCGCCTGACCCGCGTGCGCGCGCTCGAGGCGCTCGAGCAAGCGGTGAAGCAGTTCCGGACGCGTGAGGAGCTGTATCCCCTGCGTGTCCCCGGCACGCCGCTCGATTTCGATCAGCTCATGGAACGCGCGCTGGGTGACGAAGCGGCAGCCCTCGCGGCAGCGGACCTGCGCTCGCGCACGCTCCTCCACCTCGAATGGGCCGACGACAGCGCCTGGGATTTGTGGGTGATCGTGCTGCCGTCCGGGCTCAAGGTGTACGTAGATTCCGGCGGCGACGAAACGCGCCTGTTGGCATCCGGCGGCAAGAACCTGGGGGACGAAAGCGATCGGCTGCTGCTCGAACGGCTGGCCGACTCGGGAGGCGCAGACTTCGGGATCGAGATGGCCGGCGGCGTGCCGACGCGCGTCCGCTCGTCTCTGACCGATCGCGCCTTTCTCGTCGAGGTCTTCGTCGACCTGTTCGAAGGCACCGCGGTCGAGCCCGACCTGCAGGCGGCGCTCGGATCTGGCGACGCCGCAGACGTGGCCAACGGACGCGATTTTCAGACCGATGTCGAGCGCTGGCTCGGGCAGGTCATGCGCTGACGGCCCCGGGGCTCATGCCGAACGCGGCGGTCAACGGCCAGCGGCGGCGATGCGGTCGGTGTATTCGGTCTCGACGTTCTCGAAGAAGACGCCCTGCAGCTGCCCGGGCCTGAGCGCCGGCAGTTCGAGCTCGAAACGATAGCGCCGCTCGGGTTCGAGCAGCGAGAGATCGGCGTAGAAGCCGACGAACGTCCGGGCCGCGGACCGCACCGCCGAGTAGGCCTTGCGCAGCTCCACCGGCCGGCCGTCGATCGTCAACCGCGCATCCCACTCGGGGCTGGGCTCGGCGAGCTGCACGAACAGCAGCAGCCGCTCCGGCACGAGCCAGGGCGTGCGAAAGTCGTCCGGCGTCCAGGGAATTGGCCACGCCTTCCGTCGCGCCGTCAGCTGATCGACGATCCGTTGCGGGATCGTGAACTGGCCGGACAACGATCCACCCTTGAAGCCGGCCTCCGGTTCGAAAATCGGCTGGTACTGCCGGAACGCGACGCCGTCGAAGCTGGCCCGGACGGTCACGCCAGCCTCGCTGGTGCTGACGATCGCCGCGGGCTGGCCGTTCACCGTCGCCGACGTCACGGCCGCACCTGGCGGCAGCTGCACGAACAGCTCCGTCGTCGTTCCCACTTCGCCGCGTGCGTCAGCGATGTTGAGCGTGCTGCCGGTCACGGTCGCCTGTCCGGGCGCGTTGAACAGCACCGGCCCGGGCGGTGGTTCGGCCGGCGCGATCTCGAGGACGGTTGCTGTCCCTCCGTCCAAGGTGATGGAGACCTGATCCCCGGTGGTCCAGCGTCCGGCTCCCGGCTTGCCGATCAGGCGCCCGGCGAGCGGCAGCACCTCCTTGAGCACGAATGCGCCGCGGGCGGAGAGCCCGATCGACTCGTCGAGCACGAACTCTGTGCTTGCACGCCGCGCGTTCGGATTGAACAGAAAGACGTACCCGTGATTGTCGAGGATGGCCGTGGTGCCGTCGATGCGGCCGAGAGCAGGCGGCCCGAGGATCGGACGGGTGTGCCGCAGCAGGTCCTTGTGCTCGTTGCTCCACGCGATCCAGCCGCGGAACCAGGCGCGGTCGGCCTCGGAGAAGTTCCGGTCCTCGGCCGTGTCCCGCGCCGGGATCATGTTGAGGACGTTGTTCCAGCCGCCTGAGGCAATCGACGAGAGCACCGAGTAGCGCCATCCCAGGTAGTCCCAGTCGCGAGCTCGCAGCGGCAGCAGCACCGTGCCGCGATCCTCGGTGCGCCGCTCCGGCATGCGGCCGCTGTCGTCGTTGCGCGGCGTCTGATGGGTCATGTAGCCGGGCACGATCTCGTTCGGGGCGAAGTCGTACATCCGGTAGCGATAGGCCGTGTAGCGCTGGCGGTCGGCCGAGACCCGATCGAAGTGGAGATCGGGAAAGGGCACGAAGGACTCCGGCTGTTCGTCGTTCGACGTGGGGTGCGGATAGCTGCCGGCCAGCCACGACCACGGTCCGTACTGCTGATACGACTGCCGGCCGTCGATGGCGATGTCCGGCAGCCGGCGCCGCAGCTCCTCCATCACCCGCCGCCAACCCGCCCATTGCGCGTATCGACTGGTGCCCTCGTAGGAGAGGAACGTGTGATCGAACGAGTAACCGCCGATCCCGGTGCGCTGCTGGAACGTGACGAGCGTCTCGATCAGCCAGTCCTGCAGGGCGCGATTTCCGAGGCTCGCGTACTTGCGCGACGGGTTGCTCCCGCCGGCGACGAGCCATGCAGGATTCTGCGCGAACGGCAGGACCGGATAGACGTAGGCGACGAGCTTCACCTTCTTCGACGCGGCGTAGTCGAGCATCTCGCGCACGGAGGGCGGAATCGCTCCGCTCTTCACGTCCCACGCGCCGCTCCGCAACTGCTGCCCGAGCCCGAGCCACAGCGTGTGCTCCCAGCTCCAGTCGTCGACACTGGCCTCACGACGCGACAACGCGCTGTTGGACGGCGCGTAGAGGACGTAGTCGGCGCCGAGGTCGGCCGCCCGATCGATGATCCGGCGATACTCGGCACGCCCCTCGGGATGGGCCACGTCGATCTGGTAGTCGTTCACGCACCAACCCACCATGATGTTGAGCGGGCGCGCGGGCCGATACAGGAGGAACGCCCGGACGAGATCGGTGTAGGCGGTGACTTCCGCTTCATCCATCCCAGAAGGTGCCGGTTCGGGGGCTGGCAGCACCCATTCCGCGGGCATGCTCGCCGGCAGTACACGGCCGGTCTGCCGGTACGGCGCCAGCAGTCCACGGTCGGTCACGAACGGGCCGTCCTGCGATCGCCACTCCATGTCGGGCGCATACCGCACCGAGAAGGTCGCGTCGCCGCCCTCGACACGCAGAAAGGGATTCTGCACAGCCACGAGGAGGCCGCGGCGATCGGCAAAACGCAGGAACACACCGTAATCGCCAGTCCCCAGGTTCTCGCGCGCCGAACCCGGCACGAACCGATCGGCCACCGGCTCGAGCAGTTCGTCGCGAAACACGTGAACTTCGTTGACGCGGTACACGGGCGCCGGCGCCTTGACGATCGCCAGCTGCTTGCTCACGAACCGCCAGGCGGGCTCGATTTCGTACGTGACCGTCAGCTCATAGCCGCCGGACGCATACGCATACACCACGCGTCCCTGCTGCGCGCTCTGTCGCGGCTTCGGCAGGGTCGCGCTGTCCAGCGTCGTGCCGTCCACGACGATCCGAAAGCCGTCGTCTTTGAGCTTGTAGACCCGGCCGATGCTGATGTCCGTGAGCGCGGTGATCCCGCGGTCGCCGAAGACGATACTGATCCGCCCGTTGCCGATGGTCGTCGCGCGGCGCGCCTCCAGACCCGTTGCCGCCACGGCCGCGATGGCCATGACGAGGAGGATCCGACGCAGCGTCCGGTCGAGGTCTGACATCGCCGGAGTGTATCCAAATTGATGGGCGCTGAGGACCGCCACCGATCGATCCGGGGGTTGGCCGTCGCCCCGCTGGGCGGCAGGCATCTCCGTGCTAGGATGAGGTTTCGGACCTTCCAAGGAGCACCTCGTGCCGCAATATCCAATGACTCCCGATACCGCTTTCAGCACGCCGTTCTCGGCCGAGGAGCGGATTTCGACGTTCCTGCGCTCGGTCTACGGCTGGATGTGCGCGGGGCTGGCGATCACCGCGCTGGTCGCCTTCTTCGTCGCTTCGACGCCGGGGCTGGCGTTCACCCTGGTGCGAACACCGTTCCTGATGATGGGCCTCGTCATCGCCCAGCTCGGGCTGGTATTCGCGTTGTCGATGCGGGTCCAGAAGATGGCATCCGGGACAGCCTCGGCGCTGTTCATCCTCTACTCCGCGCTCACCGGCGTGACGATGTCGTTGATCCTGCTCGCCTACACGGCCTCGTCGGTGGCGTCGACGTTTGCGATCGCGGCCGGGATGTTCGGCTCGATGGCCCTATACGGGACCGTCACCTCGCGCAGCCTGGCCGGCTGGGGGCAGTTCCTGTTCATGGGATTGATCGGCGTCGTGATCGCCTCGATCGTCGGCATGTTCTGGCACAACGACGGCTTCCAATTCGTGCTCGGGTTCATCGGCGTCATCGTGTTCACCGGGCTGGCGGCGTATGACGCCCAGCGGCTCAAGGCGATGGCGCTCGCGCTGCCCTCGGGGGGCACGGGCGCATATGCCGTGGTCGGCGCGTTGACGCTGTACCTCGATTTCGTGAACCTGTTCCTGATGCTCCTCCGCCTCACCGGCGACCGCCGCCGCTAGTCTCGCTCGCGTGGCGGCCACCCGGCCGCCACGCATCCTTCCTCAGCCCGCCACGTTCCGCGCGGGCCCGCGGTTACATCGACAGGCAGATATCGACGACTGCGTCGTGCCCTCGTTCAGGACCTCGAACATCCGATACAGGCCGTCGGCCATGCCCTTCGTGCTCCAGTTGAACTGGTATGGCGGCCGGCCACTCGGGTTCGAAGCAGTCGAGCGGTGACCAGGGTAAGAGCGGCCCTGATCCGTCGAGGCAGTCATTCGCTGCCGGAGGACGCGTGCGGGTCGGGACGATAGTTCGCTACGGTAAGCGCCGGAGCTCGCAGGTGCGCCGGGCGGGCCTCACCGCCGCCAGGCGGGTCCGTCCGGAAAGCGATACTCCGCGATGGATGCGGCGTGCATCTCGCTGCTGTAGCCGGGACGTTCCGGAGCGCGATACCGCGCGTGGCGAATCACCGTCGGGTCGACGAAATGCTCGTGCAGGTGGTCGACGAACTCGGTGACCCGATCGTCCATCCGCCCGGACACGCACACGTAATCGAACATCGAAAGGTGCTGCACCAGCTCGCACAACCCGACACCGCCGGCATGCGGGCAGAGCGGCACACCGAACTTGGCCGCCATCAGGATGACCGCGAGGTTCTCGTTCACCCCGCCGAGCCGGCAGCTGTCGATCTGGCAGAAGCTGATCGCGGAGGCCTGCAGCAGTTGCTTGAAAATCACCCGGTTCGCGGCGTGCTCGCCCGTCGCCACGCCGATCGGTGCGACACCTTTCGCGATCGCCGCATGCCCCAGCACGTCGTCCGGACTGGTCGGCTCCTCGATCCACCAGAGGTTATACCGCGACAGCGCACGTACGCGCGCGATCGCCTCGTCGACGTCCCAGCGCTGGTTGGCGTCGATCATCAGCGTGCAGTCCGCACCGATCGTCTCACGCACCATCCGCACGCGCCGCTCGTCGTCGGCTGGATCGCCGCCGACCTTGACCTTGAAGTGACGCCATCCGTCCGCGAGTGCCTCGCGACAAAGCCGCCGCACCTCGTCGTCCGAATACCCGATCCAGCCCGCTGACGTCGTATAGGCCGGATAGCCGTCCTTGCGCAGGATTGCCTCGCGCGCCGCTCGCGAGTCGTGCTGGCGCTCGAGCATGGCCAGCGCTTCGTCGGGAGTCAGCGCGTCGGTGATGTAGCGGAAATCGATACAACCGACAATCTCACGCGGTGACATGTCGGCCAGCAGCTTCCAGAGCGGCTTGCCGGCCGCCCGGGCCTGAAGGTCCCAGACCGCGTTGACGATCGCCGCCTGGGCCAGGTGAATCACACCCTTCTCCGGCCCGAGCCAGCGCAGCTGCGTCTCGTTCGCCAGCCTGCGCCAGAAGCCTGCCTGGTCGGCGACGATGTCGGCGAGCGCGGTGCCCACGACCAGCGGCTCGAGCGCGCGGATCGCCGCGACCACGACCTCGTTGCCTCGCCCAATGGTGAACGCGAAGCCGTGGCCACTCTGCGCGCCGTCCGTCTTCACGGTGACATAAGCGGCTGAGTAATCAGGGTCGGTGTGCACCGCGTCGGTGCCGGCATTGACCAGCGAGGTGGGAAAGCGGACGTCGACGACGTCGAAGCCGGTGATTTTCATGTTCTCTTGTATGCGCACAGCTATCAGCTTCCCGCTTCCGCGGCTATATCTTCGCCGACCGCACGCGGTCGATCGCGACCGCGACGACGATGATGCCGCCGGTGACAATCTGCTGCACCCAGTTGGCTAGACCGAGCTGGGAGCAGCCGACCTGGATCACCGTCATGATGCCGGCGCCGATCGCCGTGCCGACGATCGTGCCGCGGCCGCCGAGCAGGCTGCCGCCGCCGATGATCACGGCAGCGATCACGTCGAGCTCCAGCCCCACCGCCACCGTCGGGTCGCCGACCGCCAGCTTCGAATACTGGAGCACGCCGGCGAGGCCGGCCAGCGCCGCGTTCAGGGTGTAGACGATGACTTTGGTGCGGTCGATGGGCACGCCGCACAGCCGCGCCATCCGCTCGTTGGATCCAACCGCGAAAACGTGACGGCCGAAACGCGTATAAGTGAGCAGCACGGCGATGGCGATGCCGACGACGATCACCAGCCAGATCCCCGAGGGCAGCGACCAGGCATTCGCTCCGGAACGCAGCAGGCTGTTCAGCCAGGTCATCGGCGCTTCGACCCGGCGTTCGTCGGCAAAACCCTTCGCCATCCCGCGCACGATCAGCATCGTCCCGAGCGTGACGATGAAGGGCACGACCCGGAGGCGGGTGATGAGCAGCCCGTTGACCAGCCCGCAGGCCGCCGCCGCGGCGACGCCGGCGAGCAGCGCGACAACGGGCGACGAGCCGTCCTTCAGCAGGACCGCGATGACGACGGTGGTGAGCGAGATAACGGAGCCGACCGACAGATCGATGCCGCCCGCGACGATCACCGCGGTCATACCGATCGCCGCCATGCAGACGATGGCCGTCTGACGAGCCATCAGCTCGAGGTTGCCGGGCTCGATGAACTGGACGCCCGCGAGCGCGGTGAAAACCAGCGCCACCAGGACGAGACCGAGCAGCGCGCCGGTGCGGTCGAGCAGCGAACGCGCGGTCATGATGCCTTTGCGGCCCCACCGGTCATCGTCGCCACCATCAGGTCGGATTCCGTCAGCTCGGCGACGGGCCGCGGCGGCTGGAGGCGGCCGCGGTACATCACCGCGACGCGGTCGCACACGCCGAGGAGCTCGGGCAGGTAGCTGCTGACCAGGAGGACCGCCTTTGGCGCCGGCCTGGCGTCCACGTTGACGAGCCCGTCGATGAGCGCGTAGATCTGCGCCTTGCTCGACACGTCAATGCCTCGGGTCGGCTCGTCGAACACCAGCACGTCCACGCCGTGATACAGGAGCCGCGCGATTGCGACCTTCTGCTGGTTGCCCCCGGACAACTCCCCCACGGCCTGCGCCGGTCCCGCGCATCGGACTGCGAGGGTCCTGATCCACTCCGCCGCGGCGCTCCGCTGCCGGTCGGGAGAGATGAGCCCACCGGATCCGAAGCGCGAGAGATTGGTGATGGTGAGGTTGTCGGCGATGCTCAAGCCTGTGGCGAGCCCTTCGTGCTTGCGATCCTCGCTCAGCATGCCCATGCCCTGCTGCCACCGATCGTGCGGGGTGGCGGCGCCGCTGTAGACCCCGAGCGTGATCGACCCGCGGCGTACCGGCTCGAGTCCGAACAGGGTTCGCAGCAGGCGCGTGCGGCCGGCGCCGATCAGGCCGGCGATCCCGAAGACCTCGCCGCGATGCAGGGTGAACGTCGCGTCCCCCGGCTCGAGCGCCTCGACGGTGAGAATGGGCTCGCGCGCGACCCGAGGACTCCGCGGGAACAGCGCCCGTGCCGATCCGCCGATCATCATCGCCACGATCGCATCGTGGGTGGCGCCGGCGGTCGGCCCTTCTCCAGCATTCCGGCCGTCCCGCAAGACGACGAAGCGATCGGCAATCTCGGTGACCTCTTCGAGGAAATGCGAGATGTAGACGATCGCATGGCCCTGGCTGCGCAGCCGGGCGAGCATCGCGAACAGCTGGCGCGCGTCCTCGCGACCGAGGCTGCTGGTCGGCTCGTCGAGCACGAGGACCCGGCATCCGACCGCGATGGCTCGCGCGATCTCCACGATCTGCTGCACCGGGACGGACAGGGTCCCGACGATCGTGTCGGGGCTGAGGGCGCCGTGCCCGAGCTCGCCGAGTGCGCGGCTCGCAATCGCGGCCATCTCGCCGCGGCGGAGGAATCCGTATCGCGTCGGCTCGACGCCGAGCAGGATGTTCTCCTTCACGGACAGATGCGGCGCGAGCGAGAGCTCCTGATGGATCATCGCGACGCCGGCGCGGCGGGCCGCGGCGGGGTTCTGCGGCGCGTAGGGCTGGCCGTCGATCGCCATCCGGCCCTCGTCCGGCTGGATGGCCCCGGCGAGGATCCCCATCAGCGTGCTCTTGCCCGCTCCGTTCTCCCCCACCAGCCCGCAGATCTCACCTGGCGCAACCGCCAGGCTGACGCGATCGAGCGCGACCGTCGCGCCGAAGCGCTTGGCGACGTCCCGCATCTCGAGCAGCGGGCGCGGCGCCTCGCTCATTTGAGCCATTGCGAGAGGTCCGGCGACAACAGGTCCTTCATCTCGGGCTGATCCATGTTGTCGTGCGTGGCGAGGTGCACGCCGGTGTCGATCGTCCGCGCCACCTTCTCGCCCTTGAGATGCGCCACCATTGTTTTCACGCCCAGGTATCCCATCTGCACGGGGTCCTGCACGATGAGGCCGTCGAGCGCGCCGTCCCGGAGGCCCTTGACCAGGTTTGGGGAGGCGTCGAAGCCGACGAACTTGACCTTGTTCGCCCACCCGTTCTCCTGCAACACGCGCATGACCGCGAACGTGGAGGATTCGTTGGCGCAGAACATGCCGTCCACATCGAGCGACCCATCGGGCTTTTTCAGACTCGTCAGGAGCGCTTCGGCTTTCTTATAGGCGCCCTCGACGTCGGTGCCGGCGTACTGATTCGAGCTGACCACCTTGATGCCCGGGTGCTCGGCTATCGCCTCGAGAAATCCCTGCTCGCGCTTGCCCGTGCTGTCGTGTCCCTCGGCGTAGCGCAGCACCACCACGTTGCCCTTGCCGCCGAGCGACTGCGCGACGCGCTCCCCGGCCATCCGGCCGCCCTTGACGTTGTCGGTCGCCACGAAGCTGACGTAGTTGTCGCCCTTCAGCCCGGAGTCGAAGATCACCACCGGGATCTTGCGGTTCATCGCTTCCGTCACCGGACCGACCAGCGCGCTCTCGTCGAGCGGCGCCAGCACGATCCCCGACACGCCGCGGCTGATGAAGCCCTCGACCTCGGACACCTGGGCGTCCCGATCGTCTTCCCGCAGCGGACCGCGCCAGATCACCTCGACACCGAGCTCCTTGCCGGCCTTGTTCGCGCCGGCGTGGATGCTCTGCCAGAATTCGTGCGTCGTGCCCTTCGGGATCACCGCGATCTTCATCGCCGCGGATGACGACGCGGGTTCACCCTTACGCGAGCAACTGGCGGCCGCACCGAGCGCGGCCACGAGGGCGAGCGCGGTCACATGGGTCAGCGTGGATTTCATCATGGCTCCTGGCCGGGCATCGGACCCGGCGTACGACAACCGGCTGATCGTGACGTCGCTAGCGGGCGGGACACGCCGACGCCCGGACACGTCATACATTCCACAGCCGCTGGGCGGTGCCCCCGAGCACGCTCGCCCGCTCGGCCGGCGCATATTCGGCCAGCGCCTCTTCGACGACCTGCATCGTACGCGCATACGAGCCGGCCACCGTGCAGACCGGCCAGTCCGAGCCAATCATCAAGCGCTCCGGCCCGAAACAGTCGAGTGCGGTCTGGATGTACGGACGCAAATCATCCGGTGTCCATCGGTCCCGGTCGGCTTCCGTGACCAGACCCGATAGTTTGCACCAGACCTGCGGAAATTCCGCCAGGGCCGCGAAATGACGGCGCCAGCGGTCGAAGCCGCCGCCCTTGATATCCGGCTTCGCTAAATGATCCACAACGATGCGCTGCTCGGGCAGGGCGCGGACGAAGGCCACGGCCTCCGGCAGCTGACGGGCGTAGATCAGCAGATCGTAGGTCAAGCCGAAGCGCTCCAGGCGCGACACGCCGCGCCGGAACTCCGGGGAATCCAGGAAACCGTCAGGTTCGGCCTGGACGATGTGACGCACGCCAATCAGCTTGCGATGCGGCGCGACAGCTTCGAGCTCGGCGTCGACCGACGGTGACCGCAGGTTCACCCAGCCGACGACCCCGGCAATGAACGGATGCGCATCGGCGAGGGTGAGCAGCCACTGCGTCTCCTCGAGACTCTGACGCACCTGCACGGCGATGCTGCGCTCGAACCCCGCCCCGCGCATTTCGCGCAGCGCATCCTCGGGCATGAAATCCCGCTGCAGCGCCCGCATCGAGTCGTCGAGCCACGCATACTCGACGGGATCGTAGTGCCAGTAGTGCTGGTGCGCGTCGATCCGGACCGTGGGAAGCATGACGGATCGCGATCAGTCCCACGCCGGGATCGGTGTCCCGCCCTGATCGCTCGAGCGATAGCATGCGTCGATCAGCGCCATCGTCTTGATGGTGTCCTCGACGGGGCTGACCAGCGCGGCGTCCTCGCCGGCGATGAATCGCTGCAGGTTCGACATCGGCCCTTCGAAGGCCTCGGTAAACCACGAGCCCCGCAGCGGCACGGGTTGCCACCGCCCTCCCGTGAAGAGCTCCATCTCGTCGGGTAAGCCGGAGGGATAGTCGAGATTCACCCCGAGCACCAGACGCGCCGCCCCACCGGTGCCTTCGATCATCAGCTCGGAACGTTTGAAGCGCGGTCCGGCGCGATGCGTGTGGTTCATCACCAGCGAGCAGCGCAGGTGGTCTCCGTAGTCGAGGATGATCGAACTCCGGGTGTCGCGCAGCTGCGGCGTCTCGGGATGCGCGACAGCCTTGCAGTACGCGCCCGCCGGCTCTCCGGCGATCATGCGGATGGCGTCGAGGTAATGAATCGAGTGATACACCAGCTCGAGGCGTGGCGCGCCGATCATGAAGGTCCAGAGATGCCAGGGCTGCTCGATCACGAGGTGTAGATCGATGTCGGTCAGCTCGCCGAGTGCGTCCCGCTCCAGCAGCGCGCGGAGAGCCAACATCGCCGGACTGAAGCGGAGCTGCAGGTTCACCGCGGCGGTCATCCCGCGCTCCTGGCACGTCCGCAGGATCCGGCCGGCCTCGCTCAAGTCGCGTCCCATCGGCTTCTGAATCAGGACTGCCGCGCCATGAGGCAACTGCTCCAGGACGCCGGAGATCTGGTCACCAGGCAGCGCCAGATCGAAGACAGCCCGGGGCACGCGGGTGGCCTCGGCAAGGGACTCGAACGCCGCCGGCAGATCGAAGCGCGAGGCGGTCGTGTGCGCGGCGGCCGGGTTGATGTCGTACACGCCGGCGATCGGAAAGCCGAGACGGCGATACGCGGGAATGTGCGCCGTACGAACGATGCCACCGCCGCCGACGAACACGATCGGGCGCGGCGCAGAGGGGCGCGCCCAGGCCTGAGGCAGATCCGTCATCCGTCCGCCATGCTAATACATCAGCCGCGCTGCGGTGCGGAGTACACCGGGCGCGTCCGCTTTTCCGCAATGAGTGGACAGCGGAGCTCGTGACGGCGTACGTCACGGAGTTCAAGGGCAGTCCGGTCCGGCAGGCGTGGCTGAGAAGCGCTCGGTTGAACCCGAGCGGTCTCGGGAGCCGGGTCGGGACTGCTGTTATAGTCGATCCTGGCATGACTGCTCCGCGACGGCCGCCGTGGATCCTCCTGCTGGCACTGCCAGTGTGGCTGGCTACGGCGCTGCCCGTCTCGGGCCAGACACTGACCGCCGACATCAACGGTGACGGCGTCTCGGATCGGATCGATGTCGGCCGCACCGCCGGCGAGCTGCTCGTCCGATTGTCCGGCGCGGGGCCCGCGCACCATTTCCGGATCCCAGGCCTCGCGCCTGACGGTTCGGTCGCCGCCCCCGGTCACGCGGGCGAGTCGAAGCTCCTGTTGACGAGCATCGGCCGGCGATATGTCCGCCTGCTCGCCTGGGTCAGCGCCACACGCTGGCGGTTCGTGTCCCGGCTGCCTTTGTGGCCGGGCGGAAGCGGCTGGCGGCGTCACGCGCGCGTCGCAACGCCTGCCGACGTCCCGACGCTCGACGATTTCGCCGGCGATGCCACCTGGCTGGTCACGGTTCCGGCGCTCGACCTCCGCCCGTTGGCGGCGCACGCCAGCCGCCTGCACGACCACGACGCGCGGTTCTCCACGCTCCCTCCCAATCTGCCGCGCGCCCCGCGTGGTCCGCCGGACCGTCAGCTCCTCCCATAACGTTCGATTCATGTGACCCGGTAATCGCCTTGGCGATTCAAGGGTCCGCCGTGTACGGCCCGAGAGGTGGCGTGCTGCCGCCGCGTACGACCGCGTACGGTTCAGGGGAGCGTGACTCATGCGGATTGTGCTCGCGGATCTGGCTTCGTCGGACGGCTTCGTCAGCAAGGACACGGTCGTCGGTGGTTACGGCTCGCGGCTGCGGCCGTTCTCCAGGGTCACGGGGATGGTGTGTTCCATGAAGCGGCAGCTCCACGATCTGCCGAGCGTGCAGCTCGGGTACATCGCCGCGCTGTGTGCCGCGGCCGGCCATGAGGTCGTGTATACCGAAGGGCCACCGGTCGACGGCGACGTGGCCCTGGTGCTCACGTCGCTGGTCGATCACAAGAATGAGGCGGCCTGGGCGGATGCCCAGCGCCGGCGGGGCATGCGGATCGGCTTCATCGGGCTGACGGCCTCGAAGCTGCCGGAGCTGTTCGAGCCGCACGGCGACTTCGTCATTCTCGGGGAACCTGAGAGGGCGGTCATGGCGCTGGCAGCGGGCGCCCGGCTGGAGGGTCGCGTCGACAGCCCGGCGATCACCGATCTCGACACGCTGCCCTTCCCGCGCTGGGACATCGTCCGCGGCGCGGCACGTCGGTGGTGGTCGCCGCCGTTCTCGGGACGGCCCGTGGGCGGCGCCTACCCGCTGATGGCCAGCCGCGGCTGCCCCGAGTTCTGCACCTACTGCCCGCACCGGATTCTGGCCTCGCACCGCACGCGCACACCCGGGAACATCGCCGACGAGCTCGAGTATCTCGCGAGCCTCCAGCATCATCCGTACGTGGTGTTCCGCGATCCGCTGTTCACGGACAATCGCGACCAGTGCCTCGCCTTGTGCGATGAGATCCGGGCCCGCGGGATCCGGATCCGGTTCGAGTGCGAGACGCGGCTCGACCGGCTGGATCCGTTCCTGATCGAGGCGCTGCACAAGGCCGGCCTCGCGGCCATCAGCTTCGGCGTGGAGACGGTGTCGACCGAGACGCTGAAGCGTGCCGGCCGTCGGCCCATCCCGCCCGAGCACCAACGCCAGGTCATCGCCGACTGCCGCCGCCGCGGCATCGTCTCGGCGGCGTTCTACGTGTTCGGGTTCCTGCAGGACGACTGGCAATCGATCGCCGCGACCATCGACTACGCGATCGACATGGGTTCAACGGTGGCCCAGTTCAAATTGCTGACGCCCTACCCCGGCACCCCCATGTACCGCCAGCTCGCGCCGCGTATCTACGAGCAGGACTGGGAACGATTCGACGGTTACACGCCGACGTTCACCCACCCATCGCTGACCGCCGACGAGCTCTCATTCCTCCTCGGCGCGGCATACAACCGCTTCTACATGCGGCCGTCCTGCGTCGCGACCTACTTCCGGGTGCCAGACCATGTCCGGCGAGTGGTGTCGCGGTTCGATCGGCTGGTCGTGGCGCGCCACGAGCGGGCGGAGCGCGCCGCGATGACCCGAACCGTCACATGCTGACGGCCATCCCCCGATACGGCGCACGGGTGATCGCGCCGAACCGCCGGCTCGATCCGCTGCCGGACACCTCCGGCCCCCGCGACCGCAGCGTGCCGGCGGCTGTTCGACTCGACGGCCTCCGCGAGCGCGTCCCCTGGACCGGCGAGACGGCGGCGTCGGCCGAGAGGGTCGACGCCGCCGGCGCGGCAACAGCGGCCACCGCGATCCAGCCCCCGGTGGACGCGTCGCGGTCGCCCGACGGACTGGAACCGGTCGGGCTACGCGCGGTCGGCGCCTGCCCGTGATCCCTACCGGACATTTCGCGTACCTGGCGATCTACCTCGCCGCGATTGTCGAGGGCGAATTGGTGTTCATCGCCGCCTCGGTGCTGGTCGCCTCCGGGCAGCTTCATTACCTCGCGGTGCTCGTCGCCGGCGCGCTCGGAGCGGCGACCGGCGATCAGCTGTACTTCTACGGATTGCGTGGACGGCTGGAGCGGTGGCTGTCGCGCTGGGCCACGATGGCGGCGCGCCGTGACGCGATCGTCACACGGGTGCAACGCCATCAGTCCTTGATGGTCCTGGCCATCCGCTTTGCGCCCGGGCTCCGCATCGCCATCGCCGCGGCCTGCGCTTACGCCAAGGTCCCGCCGCTTCGGTTCAGCCTCCTGAACCTCGCGTCCGCGTTCGTGTGGGCGACCGTGCTGCTCGCGCTGGTCAGCCGGGTCGGTCCGTCGGTGTTCGCTCGCGCCGGCCTGAGCGGCATATGGGGCGCCATCATCCCAGGCGCGGTCATCGTCCTCTTCGGATGGTGGCTCGGAAGAGACTTGCGAGAGAGGGGCTGAGAACGCTCGAACCTATCGAACCTTCGGGCGCTCAGAACCTCAGGTCCTGAAGATATCTGGCACTGGCGGCGAGGCTCTCGAACGGCGCCTTCGGCTGGTCGTGTTCGACGAAGTAATGCGTGATGCCGGCAGTTTGTGCGTGCGCGAAGATCCGGGCCCAGTCGATCGGGCCGGGGCCGACATCGGCGACGTCCGGCAGCAGCGTCTCGATCGGGGGCGCGACGGTCCACTTCGCGGCATCGGGCGGCAGCTTTTTCAATCCCTTCACGTGGACCAGCGGGAACCGGCCTGGATACTTGTCGAACCATGCCACCGGATCCTGCCCCGCCGCGGCCGCCCAGCACAGGTCCAGCTCGATCTTGACCAGCTTCGGATCGCAGGTTTCGAGAATCAGATCGAGCGGCTTCTTGCCATCGACCGGAACGAACTCGAAATGATGGTTGTGATAGGCGAACTGGATCCCGGCCTTCTGGGTCAACGCGCCCGCCTTGTTGAACGTCTCGGCCGCACGCGTCCAGGCGCCCGGTTGCTTCCGGACCGCCTCGTCGATCCACGGATTGACGATGAACTGATGGCCGATGATCGTGCTCGCCTCGATCACCTTGGGAAAGGTGTCCCCGAGCTGATCGTACGGGATGTGCGTGGACGGCGCGGTCAGGCCGGACGCTGCCAGCGCGGCCTTGACCTGCTGCGGCGTCTTGTCGAAGTAGCCGGCGAACTCGACCTCCTTGTAGCCAAGGGCGGCGACCTTGGCGAGGGTGCCGTCGAAGTCCTTGGCCATCGCGTCGCGGACGGTATAGAGCTGCATGCCGAGCCGCTCAATGCGGTGCGATTGCGCGAACACCCGGGCCGGCGCGGCGGCCATCGCGAGGCCGGCGCCGAGGCTGCCGAGGAACGAACGGCGGTTCAGAGACATTGCGGTCCTTTCAAGGCGGTTTATGAGGTTCATGGGGTTCATGAGGTTGGGTTCAGGGTTCGGCGTACGGTTCATGGGTTCCTCGTTCGGCGTTGGTTCCTCGTTCGCGTTCAGGTTCAACTTTTCAGCCTTCAATTGTGTTGCGACGGCTGCGAACCGCCGAACCGCGGCGACGCGGAACCGAACGTTGAACCGTGAACCCAACCTTTGAACCCCCATGAACCAACTCGCGCCCGCGTGCGCGAGTTGAGTGTAACAGCGCCCTGACCGCGCGCCTGTCGACCGCCTCGCTGTGCTATGGTTCCGTCCCGCGAGGACAACACGATGACGCTGCAGCGGACGATGATTGCGGGTGTGGTGCTGATGATGGCGACGGGCGGGTCAGCGGGCCGGGCCGCCGGACGTCTGACGGCGCAGGCCGGGGCGCGCGGCGCGGCGCCGCAGACCACGGCGCCAGCCGGTCGCGGCACGCCGTCGGGCATGAACATGCTGCCCGAAGAGATCCCGCTGTGGGAGGGGGGCGCGCCCGGTGCGCTCGGAAGCGCCGATGCCGACAAACCGACCCTGACCATCTATCGTGCCAGCCGTCGCTCCTCGGGCACTGCCGTCGTGATCGCTCCGGGCGGCGGCTACCAGAACCTCGCGATGGATCACGAGGGCCGTCAAGTGGCGGCGTTCTTCAACTCGATGGGCGTCAGTGCGTTCGTACTCAAGTACCGTCTCGGACCCAAGTATCACCATCCGATCGAGCTCGGCGACGCCCAGCGCGCTATCCGCATCGTCCGATCGCGCGCCCAGGAGCTCGGCGTGCTGCCCAATCGGATCGGGATGATGGGCTTCTCGGCGGGCGGCCACCTGGCGTCCACCGCGGCGACACATTTCGACAGCGGCAAGGCCGACGCGCCGGACGCGATCGACCGCGTGAGCAGCCGCCCGGACTTCCTGATCCTCGGGTATCCCGTCGTCTCCACAGATCCGGCCATCGCCCACGCCGGGTCGGTCAAGAACCTCCTCGGTGACAACCCGGATCCGAAGCTGCTCGAGGATCTCTCGAACGATCTGCGAGTCACGCCGGACACGCCGCCGACGTTCATCTTCCAGACCAACGCTGACACGACCGTCCCCGCCGAGAACAGCGTGCGCTTCTACGTCGCATTGCGCAAAGCCAAGGTGCCGGCGGAGATGCACATCTTCGAGAACGGCGCGCACGGTGTCGGGTTGGCGCTCGACGACCCGGCGCTCAGCCTGTGGCCGACGTTACTGACCAACTGGCTCAGAGGGAGAGGGCTCCTCACCAAGCCCTAGCAGGCCGCTGAAAAAGGGCGGCCTGATGTGAAATGGCAAATGGCAGATGTGAAAACACTGGGGTTCTGCCATCTTCCATCTGACATCCGCCATTCAGTATGCGTTTTTCAGCATCCTGCTAGTGTCCCGAGTCATGATCAACTCCCAACCTCCAACCTCCTACTCCCAAAAGGGAACCGATTCGCTACGATTTCTGGAACTTGGGGATTGGGCGTTGGGAGTTGACTGGCTGAGTATTTCATCAGCGTGCTACGCCTTCGGAGTCGCCGCCGTGGGGAAATGGTCGAGATTGTCTGCGCCGCCGCGGCGTTTGAGAACCGCTTTGCCCCAAACACTCCCGGAGCGGTTTTCAAGGCGCCGCTGCGTGCGCCAGCCTCATCACCTCTGACCGCATGAGACGCCCGACCCGCTCGATCTCCGAGTCCGACAGGGACTCGTAGACCGGCACCTGCACGGCCGCGGCCGCCCTCTCCGCCCCCGGCGCCGCCGGGCCACTCCATCCAAATAAGTCCATCCGTGTGCAGACGTCGACGTGCATGGGCGCCACGTCGACGCCGCGGCGAATGCACCGCTTCACGATCGTCCGACTGTCGGGAACATAGGCGCAGTACCTGGTAGTACACGTGGGTGCGATCGGGGGGAGTCCGTGGAATCGTGATGCCGGGCACATCGCCCAGCAGGCTGTCCAGCATGCGCGCATGTCGCCTGGTGCGGTCGATGAACTCCGGCAGCCGCCTCAGGCCGGCCAGGCCGAGCGCGGCCTGGACGTTGGAGAAGCGGCCGCGATAATGCGTCGGCAGCGGATCGAGCGGCCGAACGCGTTCCCACAGGCGCTCTTCCGGTTTCGCATTCACCCACGATGCGGCATACCAGATTGGAAACAGCGAGTACGTGAAGACGTTCGGGCGGATGAACGTATGCTGCCACTTGCCGGCGGAGAGGATGCTCTCCACGCGTTTCTCGCTCGGCCACGCTTCGCCGTCCGCGAGCTCGCCGACCCGTCGGGCGAGGTCGGGATCGCGGATCCACGCCAGGCCGCCGCCATAGGTATTGAGCGGCTTGAAGGCTTGAAAACTGAAGAAGCTCGCGTCGCCAAGCGTCCCGACCATCTGGTCCCGGTACATGGCGCCAAGCGAGTGCGCGCAGTCCTCGATGACCTTGAGATTGTGGCGGCGCGCCAGCTCGATGATCGGATCCATGTCGCAGGCCAGCCCATAGAGGTGGGTCGGCAGCACCGCTCGAGTGTTCGGCGTGATCGCACGTTCGACCGCGCGTGGGGAAAGGGTGAAGGTCGTCGGGTCGATGTCCACGAAAATCGGCTTCAGGCCGGCGACGCGGGTGATTTCGGGTACGACCCAGAAGGTCAGCGCCGGCACGATGATTTCGGCGCCGGGTGGGAAGTCCATCGCCTTCAAGATGAAATAGAGCGCCATCCTCCCGTATTCCGTTGAGCACGTTCGCACCTGCCCGGACCCGAGAAACTGCGCGAAGGCCTGCTCGAAGGCTTCCACGTGCGGTCCTTGGACAAACTGCCCGCGCCGGCGGCACTCGTCGATGATCTGGTGCCGTTCTGGAACAACCCTGGTGCCAAACCTTGGAATAGCGGCCATGTTCCTATGGTCCTCGAAAGTGTCTTTGGCGCGAAGAATTCTTCGTCCGCCGCCACCCCACGAGGACGTCACAGCGAGGATCGCAACGAGCGAGTGCTGGCCAGCCGCACGCGCACTGACCGTCGTGCCCCGCTGATCAGTGTTCGGACGGCCAGGGCTCGACGGGGTTCAGCCGGAACCCCTCAATTCTCCACCTGGTGCCGTCTTGTCCGCACCACCGCCACATAGACCGGCAGCCCGGCCAGCAGCAGCAGAAAGCCCCAGTAGACCGCTTCGGCACCCGCACCGCCGATCGCCCACAACGAGTAGACGAACGCGAACGCCGCCGTCAGCGCGGCGCCCGTCGCCAACCCTGCCCCTTCCCCTGCGGACCGATCCAGGAAGACGGCCAGCGACGAGAACACGTACGGCACCAGCGTGCTGAGCGTGGAGAGCAGGATGATGAACGTGAACAGCCCGACGAGATCGCGGGTGTAGTTCATCGCGATCAGCGCGGTGGTCAGCAGCCCCGCGATGACCATGCCGGCCGTCGGCGTCCCGCGCGCCGAGACGCGCCGGAAGATGCGCGGAAAGAGACCGTCGCGGGCCACCGCCATCGGCAGCTGCCCGACCAGCAGTACCCACCCGTTCAGCGCGCCGAAACAGGAGATTGCCGCGCCGAGCGCCACAAAGCGGGCAGCGCCGTTGCCGGCCAGCTGCCGCGCGGCGTCCGAGTACGGCGCGGTCGAGTGGGTCAGCGTCGACGGCGCCAGCAGGCTCATCACGCCCACCGTGCTCAGGATGTAAATGGCCGCGGTGATCGTCGTACCGACCAGCGTCGCGCGAGGAATCGTCCGCGCCGGATCGACGATGCTGCCGCTCGGAACGGTGGCGGCCTCGAGTCCGAGAAACGCCCAGAGCGTGAGGGCAGCGGTCGCCGAGACGCCTCCCGTGACAGCCCGGACGCCGCTCGCCGGGATAGTCAGATGTGACGCGTCGAACGCGAACACGCCGGCCACGCCGATCACCGCCAGCGGTACGATCTTCAGCACGGTGGTCGCTCCCTGCACCCACGCGGCCGATCGCACCCCCAGGATGTTGACTCCGATCAGCAGCCACACGGTGGCCACCGCGATCACGGCGGCGACCATCGGCGATCGGACCAGCCCCGGAACAAACGGATCCAGGTAGCCGACGAAGGCGACCGCGAGCGCGCCGAGGCTGGACCAGATTGAAATCCAATAGCCCCACGCGACCAGGAAGCCGGCGAAGTCGCCGAAGGCGCGTCGCGTGTAGGCGTACGGCCCGCCGGCAGCAGGATCCATCCGGGCCAGCCGCGCGAACACCAGTGCGAGCGCCAGCGCGCCGACCGTCGACACGCCCCACCCGGCCAGGCTCAAGCCGCCATAGGGCGCCAGCGACGATGGCAGCAGGAAGATGCCCGAGCCGATCATGTTGCCCATGACCAACGCCACCGCCATCCAGAAGCCAATGGCGGGACGCGGGACGGGCGTGGGCTGCACCGCGCAATCGTATTGCAGCTGAGCGCAGCGGCGAACCCCGTGCGGCCCCAATGAAACGTCAGAGCCGGAAGCTGGAAGCTGAGAGCTACTTCCTGTCCCCGCCCCTGAACGTCTCCGCGCTCCCGGCCGCGGTGAAGTTGATGCTGCGGTCGCCGGCGTGGCCCGAGACAAGATAGCGCGCGCGCAGTTGCAGGAAATCCAGTCCGGCGCCGAACAAGCCCTGGCGCAGCGCTGTCGACGTTTCCTGCTCGATCGCCATGTCGAGCGTCAGCGCCAGCGATTCGCCGTGACCGCGGACGACGATGTGGCGCGGCCGGTTGGTCACGGGATCGTTGGTCTCCTCGATGCTCACGTCCGTGGCGTAGCCGACCGGGCCGTCGGGGCCGAGCGCCGCGAGGAAGCCCGGGATCCGATCCGGATCCGCCGCGTCCGACGGGGGCCGGACACGCCCGTAGACGAAGGACAACCCCTCGCCCTGTACCTGTCCCCACTGCCACCGCACCCCCTCCCAGAACCCCCAGTTGTGATCGTGGTAGCCGTCGGCGCCCGAGAGGTCGAACGTGGCGCCGTCCACGGCGATCGACCCTTCGAGCGGGCCGGCCATCACGGGCACGGTGTAACCGGAGAGCCATCCACCGGCCCCGCGGATCACGATCGGCGCCAGCGATCGCCCGGGTGTGGCGGTCAGAGCGATCGTGGCGGTCGCGTGCCCCGCGCCGGTCTCCGCCGGCAGATCGAGCGCGATTCGGTACAACGCGCCATCCAGGCGGACGCGATTGGCGCCGACCGTGAGGTCGGGCGCGGTCGCGAGCAGTTCCTTCTCGTCGACCTCGGTCGACGCGGCGTAAGACGTCATCCGCCCACCCCGCTCGAGTTGCAGGCGCACGCCGATCGTCCGCCGGTCAGCAGAGACGCGCGGGCCGGAGAGGAACGTCAGGTAGAAGCGCACGTCCTTGCCGCGTCCGTTGAAGTACAGCCACTCGGCCCACGACGCCGCGCGACCGGGCGCATCGGGGATCGCGTGGAAGCGGTCCATGGCGCGCAGCACCGCGTCTCCCTGCGGTGCGGCCCACGCGCGATCCGCCGTGGTATCCGTCCATGACGACTGGCCGCGCGTTTCCGAGTCGCCGAGACGCTGCTCGAGGCTCGGAATGCCGCCGCGCGCCCGCACCGGCGTGGAGCCTTGCCCGTTGATCAAGTACAGATTGGCCCGCACGGTCGGCGAGGCGACCGCCACCTGACTGGCGAGCGGGCCGGCACCGAGCACGCCCGAGGTGACGAACCGCGCGCTCGACACCTGGCCGGTCACGCCGCCGATGACCACATCCCCGCCGCCGACCAGCTCGGGAGCCCGCGCCTGTTCGAGGATCACGCCGCCGATCCCGAGCAGCGCCGCCATGACGCTCACACCCAGGCCGAAACCGGCGGCGAGCACGGCCGTGCGGATCGGATGCGCCAGCAGCGAGCGCAGCGCCAGACGGAAAATCATCGCGCCTGGTCCTCGACCACCTGGCCGTCGCGCATCCGGATCAGCCGGTGCGCCCGCGCCGCCACGGCCTGATCGTGGGTCACGACGACGACCGCCGTGCCTTGCGCATGGAGGCGATCGAGCAATGCGACGATCTGATCTCCGGTCGCCTGATCGAGCTCGCCGGTCGGCTCGTCCGCGAGGAGCAGACGCGGGCGATTGGCGAGGGCCCGGGCAATCGCGACCCGCTGCATCTCGCCACCCGACAGCTCCGACGGCCGATGTCCAGCGCGCCGCGCCAGCCCCACGTAGTCGAGGAGCTCGCGTGTGCGCTCCCGCCGTTGCGGCTTGCTGACGCCGGCCTCCGCCTGCGGCAGCTCGACGTTCTCGAACGCGGTCAGCATCGGCAGCAGAAAGAATCGCTGGAACACGAAGCCGATCTCGCGCAGCCGCAGCCGGCTGCGCTCCGCATCAGGCAGCGAGCCGACCTCGCGCCCGTTGAATCGCACCTCCCCGCTCGTCGGCGTATCCACGCAGCCCAGGACGTGCAGCAGCGTCGACTTGCCGCATCCCGACGGGCCGACCACGCCGACGTACTCGCCCGGCGGAATCGCAATGGTCACGTCGCGCAGGGCCGCGACCGGCCCGGCCGCCATCGGAAAGACCCTCGAGGCATTGACGGTCTCGACAATCGGGGTCACGACACCACCTCGCGCCGGAGCGTCGCGGCAATCGGCAGCGTGGCAACGATGCGCATCGGATACGCGGCGGCAGCGAGCGAGGCGACGGCGAGCAGGCCGACGTGCAGGAACAGGGCGCGCGGCTCGAAGACGAAGAAGTGCAGATCGGCCGGGAGACCCGGCATCGCCCGGAGGATCGTGTCGAGCCGCAGCGACAGCAGGCCGCCGAGCGGAACCGCCAGCGCTCCGCCTGCGGACACCAGCATGACCGACTCGATCAGGATGCCCCCCATGACTCGCCAGCGCGACAACCCCAGCGCTCGAAGCGCGGCGATCTCGCCCAACCGCTGGTTCACCGAGACGGTCAGCAGCACGCCAATCAGCAGGAACCCGAAGAACAGCGTCACCGTGGCCAGCACCGCCGAGATCTGGCGGAAGTACGAGAACTCGACCCGGCTGAAGCGCTCCACGAGATCTTCGTTGGTCACGACGTACAGGCGCGGAAAGGCGGCATGAATCGCCGCCGCGGCCGTGTTCGCGCCAAGGCCGGGACGCGACCGGACCAGCAGCATCTCCGCTTCGTCGCGATCCTCGCCGCCGCAGAGCGTTGCCGCATCGCGCAGCGTTCCCGCCGCCGTCCTCGCCCGCGCGTCGTCGAACGGAAAGTCCACGACCCCTGACACGAGGAAGGTGACCGGCGGCAGCGGGTTTGACTCGCCGGCGCAGCGCAGCGCGATATGGCTGCCGGGCGCGAGCCCGGCCTCCTGCGCGATGTTGCGGTTGATCACCAGCGCTGGCATGGTCCCCGAGGTGCGCGGCAGGTCCTCACCGGACACCATCGTCCACATCGATCGGGCCTGCGGGTCGACGCCGATGAACTGCAGGGCGTCTTCCCTGCCAAGCCGGCTGGAGGCGTCGGCCGCGGCAGGGGCCTTGGCCGTCGCGGCGGTGGTCGGGTTGGCGAGCTCCACATCGCGCAGCCGGAGCTGCAGGACCGATTCGACCTCCGGCAAGCGGCCGAGCGCCTGGCTCAACGCGGTCGCGTCGGTCAGGAGCGGGCCGGAGAACGGCGGCGCGTCGGTGGCCAGGACGCGGATGTCGAACCCGGCGCGATCCAGGAGATCGCGAAACGACAGCACCAGGCCGCGCGACAGCAGCAGCATGTCGAACAGCAGCGCGCCGACTGCAGCGACGCCGAGAATCGCCAGCGCGCTCCGCGCCGGCTGGCGGATCAGGGTGAGCCAGGAAAGCGTCAGCATCGGTGGGTCAACGACGGCATGAACGAGATCATCAGCGGCGAATCAAGGCCAGCAGCTCGCGGCGCAGCAGCGTCCACGACGCCACGATGCTGGCGAGAATGCCGAGCGGGATCGCGATGACGATCGACTGGAGTACGACGTGCGGCGTGACCCTGAGGAAGATCAGCGAGGTGTCGTAGCGCCACTGGAAGAACCGGTTGAACGCGCCCTGCGATGCCAGGGCGAACACGACGCCGAACACCGCGCCGGCCACCGCGATCAGTGCGCCTTCGGCGAAGACCTGGAGCAGGATTCTCCGGCGCGTCAAGCCAATGAGACGCAGGATGCCGACGGTGCCGCGCCGTTCATCGACCAGCATCATCATCAACGCGAGGAGGAACACCGCGCTCCCGATCACCGTGACGATCGCGATCGCGAAGTGGAAGCGTTCGAGCACCACGAACGTGCTGGTGCGGTTGTCAGGAGCCGACGTCGGGCGGGCCACCGCGCCCGGCACGCGCGCCGCGACGCTCGTCGCGAACGCCGGCGCGCCGGCCGGATCCTTGAGCGCGACGTTGATTGTCGAGACCGTCTCGAACGAGCCGGGGTCTGCCGGGTCCGCTTTCATCGCGACGAGGTCGGGCAGGTGCATGCGCAGCTCGAAGCGCGGCTGGGCGAACCGCATGGGATCCGGAGCCGGCTCGTAGACGCCGGCGATCCGAAAACCCCGCGCGTCCTTTCCCGAGGGCTCGGTCGACAGCTGCACCACGTCGCCGATCTTCAGGTGCCGCGCCTCCATCAGTTGGCGCGTCACCAGGATCTCGGGGAGCGCTTTCGCTTCACCTTGCGCGTCAAGGCTGGCTGCCGCCAACGCCGCACAGAAGACCGAGGCCGCGACCCGGGCCACCCATCGGCTGGGTGTCAGGGAGGCGCAAGCAGGACGGATTCCGCGTGTACGAGGGCTACGGTCAAGCTGTGGCCTGGACAAACGTGTACCGCTCGTCGGCGACGGCATCGCCGATCGACGAGCGCGGAGGGCGATCATCCCCTACTGTTATCACGAGTGACGGCGACTCGAGATCCGCGGGTCATCGCCTCGATCGAACAGCGCGGCGCGCCGTTCGTCCGTAGGCCTGCCACAGGGTCTCCACGACCGCCTCGGCGAGATGGTCGAGCTGCTGACCGCCCGTGAGGCGGAGCATGTTGCGGTACATCATCGGACCGACCAGCCCGATCGCCGCACTCTCGACGTCCACGCCTGGCGCGAGCCGCCCCTCGGAGATGGCCCGGTTGAGCAGCGCGATCACCTGCAAGCGCGGCGGATCGATCGCCTGCGCGCGCCAGGCCCGGCCGAACGCCGGGTTGCGGACCGCGTAGGCCATCAGGTGCGGCATCAGCCGCGAGCGCAGCTCGGTGCGGGGTCTGGGGGGCTGCCGGCTGAGAAAGGCGACGAGATCGGATCGCACGTCGACGGTCGGCTCGAACGGGGGCAGCGAGTCGAAGTCATGCAGGGACGACATGACCTCGAGGCACAAGGCGCCCTTGTCGGGCCAGTGCTTATAGATCGTCGCCTTGCTGACCCCGGACGCCTCGGCGATCGCGTCCATGCTGGTCGCGTCGATCCCGTGCTCCCCGAACAGCAGGCCGGCGGCTTCGAGAACTCGCGCGTGCGCTGACGCGCTTTTCGGCCGCCCCATGGATCAGTGCCTCGGCTGCTGCGGCACGGCTCCGTCGAATACGGATCGGGCTCGCATTGTCGCCCTCAGATCTGAATCCGGGAGAAAGAGTGAGCCCCGAAGGCGAGGAACGCTGCGGCTACTACGCCGAGCACGGCGATGTCGGTGGCCACGCCGAAGTGCGATGACGCGATGAGCACGCCGCGCAGTCCGTCGATGCCGTAACTGAGCGGGTCGAGTCGCGTGATCAGGGCCAGCGCTGCCGGCAGCTGTCCGAGCGGAAACAACGCCCCGGACATGAAGAAGATCGGCATCACCAGGAAGTTCATCACCAGCTGGAAGCCCTGCATGTCCTGGAGGAGCGATCCGATCGCGGTGCCCAGGGCGCAGAACACTACCGCGATGAGCAGCATGATCAGGAACGCCAGCGGCAAGGCGGCCAGGCTGTGCGGCCGGAACCCGGCGATGGTGCAGACGATCAGCATCAGCGTGCCCTGGAGCATGGCCACCGTCGCGCCGCCGAGCGTCCGGCCGATCATGATCTGGATGCGCGGCACCGGCGCGACCAGCGTCTCCTTGAGGAATCCGAACTGCCGATCGAACAGCAGACCGACGCCCGAGAAGATCGAGACGAAGAGGATCGTCATGCCGACGACACCTGGGGCCAGGAACTGCAGGTAGCTGCCGTTACCCGCCTGCTGGAAGGTCGGCCCCAGGCCGAACCCGAGCGCCACGAGGTACAGCGTCGGCTGGCCGAGTGACGCGGCCATTTGGGCCCGCGAGCGCGTGTAGCGCTTCAGTTCCCGCAGCCAGAGGATGTATACCGCGCTCATCGATCACCGCCTCCACATCTTCGCGAACTGCCGGAGCTGATCGCCGCTGGGCGCCTTCTCGTCGCGGATCGAGGATCCGGTGAGGGCGAGGTAGGCGTGCTCGAGCGAGTCGGTCTTGGTCTGTTCCTTCAGCTCCTGCGACGAGCCCTGGGCGACGATGCGGCCGTGGTCGATGATCCCGACCCGCTGCGCCACCCGATCCGCTTCATCCATGTAGTGCGTCGTCAAAAAGACGGTGACGCCCTCGGTCTGATTGAGGTGCTTGACGTGCGTCCACAGCTGATTGCGGCTCTGCGGATCGAGACCGAGCGTGGGCTCGTCGAGGAACAGGATCTTCGGCGTGTGCAGGAACCCGCGGGCGATCTCGAGCCGCCGCTTCATCCCGCCCGAGAACTGCTTCACGGGGTCGTGGCGGCGGTCCCAGAGCTCGAACAGCTTGAGCAGCGTCTCGGCCCGCGGCGCCCGCGCCGCCCGCGGCACATGGTAGAGCACGGCGTGCAGCTGGAGGTTCTCCCAGGCGGTGAGCTCGCTGTCGAGGCTGGGGTCCTGGAACACGATCCCGAACCGCTGCCGGACCTGGTTCTGGTGCGTTCCCGGATCCAGCCCGTCCAGCGTCAGCGTTCCCTTCGTCGGCCGCAGCAGCGTCGTCAGCATCTTGATCGTGGTCGTCTTGCCGGCGCCGTTGGGACCCAGGAAGGCAAAGATTTCGCCGCGCGCGACGTCGAACGAGATGTCGTCGACGGCGTGCACGTCGCCGAAGGTCTTGGTGAGGTTGCGAACCTCGATCATGTTGGTCGACATGGCCGCTCATTTCTATACTAAACCGTTCAGTTTCGTCAAGACCGGGCCGGTCCGCCCGTGTAGAATCAGCCCCGTGACCCGCCGTCCCGCCTTCTGGCTGTTGCTGGCCCTCCTCTCGGCCGCTGCGGCCGTGACCGGCTTCTGGTATTTCCCGCAGGCCTTTTCCATCGTCGCGCTGGACATCACGATGGACCGCGATCACGCCCTGGCCGCGGCCCGGACCATCGCGGCGCGCGACCAGCTCGGGCCGCCCGGTTACCGGGAAGCCGCGTCGTTCGCGCTCGACGAGGAGGCGCAGACCTTCGTCGAGCTCGAAGGTGGCGGCAAGGCGGCGTTCACGCAGATGCTGCGGAACGGCCTGTACTCCGCCTACACCTGGCGGGTCCGGCACTTCGCCGAGGGCCAGCCCAACGAAACGACGATCCAGTTCACGCCCGACGGACAGCCGTATGCGTTCGTCGAGCGCCTCGACGAGATGGCGCCCGGCGCGGCCTTGTCGGGCGCCGAGGCCCGCCGGATCGGCGAGGCGGCGGCGCGCGAGCGCTGGCAGGCCGATTTCACCACATATGCGCTGGTCGAACAGGGGCAGGAACGCCGGCCGGGCGGCCGCGTCGATCACACCTTCACCTACGAGCGGCCAACGCCGACCCTCAACGAAGGACGCTATCGCCTTCAACTGGTGGTTGGCGGCGACCGCCTGACCTCGGTACGCCACTTCGTGAAGATCCCGGAGGCGTTCTCGCGTCGCTACGAGAACATGCGCTCGGCCAACGAGGCGATCGGCGTGGCGTCCGCGGTCGGCATGGTGCTGCTGTATGTGTTCGGCGGAATCGGCGTCGGCCTGTTCTTCATGCTGCGCCGGCGGATGGTGGTGTGGCGGCCGGCGGTGGTCTGGGGCGTCGCGGTCGCCTTCCTGCAGGCGCTCGCGTCGATCAACGAGTGGCCGCTGATCTGGATGTCCTACGACACGGCGGTGCCGCGGACCACGTTCTTCCTCCAGCAGGCCGCGACCATCGTGGTGACGTTCCTCGGCTTCTCCGCCTTCTTCGCCCTGTCGTTCATGGCCGCCGAGACGCTCGGCCGGGCCGCGTTCGGCACTCATCCCCAGACGTGGCGGGCGTGGGGCCGCGGCCCCGGCAGTTCCACCGCCGTCCTCGGCCGCACGGTCTCGGGCTACCTGCTGGTCTCGGTCTTCTTCGCCTACGACGTCCTGCTCTATGTGATCACCACACGCGCGTTCGGCTGGTGGTCGCCGGCGGAAGCGCTGCTCCACCCGGACGTGCTCGCGACGTATG
Organism: uncultured Acidobacteriota bacterium; assembly: GCA_963816725.1. Classification (GTDB taxonomy): domain Bacteria; phylum Acidobacteriota; class Vicinamibacteria; order Vicinamibacterales; family 2-12-FULL-66-21; genus CAVSUB01. Next base: position 212,052 of record CAWFMC010000014.1, read on the forward strand.
CGCCGTGGCTGTCGGCGATCGCCAATTCGTTCCAGGCGGGCTTCTGGGAGGAGTGCCTGTTCCGGGCCGTACCGCTCGCCGGGGCCGCGCTCATCGGCGATCGCTTTGGCAAGCGGCGGCTGTTCCTCGTGATCGCCTTCGTCGTCCAGGCCCTGGTCTTCGGCGCGGGCCACGCGCCGTATCCCAACCAGCCCTCGTTCGCCCGTCCCGTCGAACTGATTCTGCCGTCGATCGGATTCGGCCTGCTCTACCTGTACTTCGGCCTGATCCCCGGCATCGTGCTCCATTTCACGTTCGACGTGGTCTGGTTCGCACTGCCGGTCTTCATCACCGTCGCCCCGGGCATCCGGTTCCAGCAGTTCATGATCGTCGCGCTGACGCTGGTGCCGCTGTGGGTCGTCCTGTGGCGCCGCTATCTCGCCGGCGCCTGGACGACGCTGGCACCGCAGGATCGGAATGCGGCGTGGGTCCCGCCGCCGGCGCCGCCCGAACGTGCAACGGCCGCCGAAGCGCCGAGAACCGCCGCACTGAGCCCCGCTCTGCGCCGCGCCTGGCTCGGCGCAGGAGGAGTGGCGCTGCTCGTCGTGCTGGCGCTGATGCTGCGTGCCCCGCGCGAACCCATGTTCACGGCCGGGCGAACGCAGGCGGCCGAGGCCGCCCGCCAGGCGTTGGCGGCACGGGGCACGACGCTGTCGCCGCAATGGCGGTGGCTACCGGTCATCGACGACGGGTCCGGCGGTCCGCACGAGTTCGTCTCACGAACCGGCGGCGAAACGCGCCGTATCGAGTTGCTCGGGCGCTACCTGCCGGTTCCCCGCTGGCGCGTCAGGGTCGCCAACTTCGAAGGGGACCTGGCAGAGCGGGCAGAGGAATGGACCGTCATCGTGGATCGCGGCGGCGCGCCGCAGCAGCTGCAGCACACGCTGCCGGAGAGCCGGTCCGGCGCGTCGCTGGACGAAGCGGCGGCACGGGCGATCGCACGACAGGCCTTGCGCGAGCGGGCACAGCTCGACGCCGAGCGCGGCCAGGCACGCGAGGTCTCGGCCCGTCCAGAAAAGCTGGCCGCGCGCACTGACTGGACGTTCACGTTTGCCGACACCACGATCGCCCCGCTACCGCAGGGAGAGGCGCGGATCGACGTGCGGCTGGCGGGTGACGAGATCGCCGCGGTGCGCCGTTACGTGTTCGTGCCGGAACAGTGGGAGCGGCAGGAGCGTGCGTCGGAGACGCGGTCGGTCATCGTCCGCATCCTGGCCGGCATCCTGTTCGGCGGCCTGTTGTTGTGGGCGGCGATCATCGGAGTGATCCTCTGGAGCCGCGGCCGATACTCGCCAGTGGTGTTCCTGCTCGGGGCCGCGCTGATGCTGGTCGCCGCGGTGGCGAACGGCGCCAATGGGTTTCCGGCGATCATGGCCTCGCTCTCGACCGCGCAGCCGCTTCCGCTGCAGATCGGCGCGGTGGCGGGCGTGGGTCTCGTGGGTCTCGGGATCACCGCGGCCCTTGTCGGTCTCGCGCTGGGTGCGTTGCCCAAGACGCTCACCAGCCTGCCACGGCTGCCCGCTGCAGATGCGCTTCCGCTCGGCCTTGCGGCCGGGGCGCTCGCCGCGGCGGTGGGCGCCGCGAGCAGCTGGCTGCGCACGCCGTCATGGGCGCCGGACGCCGACCTGACCTCGCTCAATTCCTTCGTTCCATTTGCCGACCTGGTGCTCGATCCGATCCCCGGCTTCCTGACCCGCCTCGCGGTCCTGCTCGCGCTATTCGTGATCGTGGACCGCATCACCCATGGCTGGACTCGCCTGCGAGTGGTTTCCGCGGTCGTCCTGCTCGCCGTCGGGATGATTGCGTCGGGGCCGCCGGTCGGGGGACCGATGACCGCCTGGCTGATCGCGGCGCTCGTAACCGGCGCCGCCGTGTCCGGGATCTATGCCGGTCTGCTGCGGCTGGACCTGTCGATGATCCCGCTGGCGCTCGGCGCATCCGGCGCGCTGGGCGCGCTCGCGCGCGGGTGGCCGCGGCCGTTTCCCGGCGCGCTGCCCGCCTCGTTCAGCGCGGCGGTGCTCGTCTTCGCTCTTGGGTGGCTCTGGTTCCGCGTGCTGCGGCGGCACACGGCTGTTCCCCACGTAGCCGCCGCGACAACCAGCTGACGGCGTGCGGGCCAACCGGATGGTGCCGGCGACGTCCGGTGGACATTTTTCCGTCGCAGCTGCCGCGCGGAACTCCGGCCACCAGAAACGCGTCCACTTGGGAACCGTCAGTTGTTTCAGCCCCGCACTCGGGTGAGGCCGGCGATCGCGTGACTCGTAAGCCGTGAGCTCTCGGCCTGAATTGGGTATCATCTGCGGGCGAACCCGACATGAGCGAAACCGAGCGTCTCGAAGCGCTGCGCCGCTACCGGATCCTCGACACCCAACCGGAGCAGGCATTCGACGACCTGACGCTGCTCGCCTCTTACGTCTGCGAGACGCCGATCGCCTTGATCACGCTGGTCGACGCGGATCGCCAATGGTTCAAGTCCAAGATCGGCATTTCGGCGACCGAGACCTCGCGCAGCGTTTCGTTCTGTTCACACGCCATCCAGCAGACCGGCCTGTACATCGTCGCCGACGCGGCCACTCATGAGAGGTTCCGCGAGAACCCGTTCGTGACCGGCGACCCCAACATCCGGTTCTACGCCGGGGCGCCGCTCATCACACCCGAGGGTCAGGCGCTCGGCACGCTGTGCGTGATCGATAGCGTGCCCCGGACCCTCAACCCGGCACAGATCGACGCGTTGGAGGCCCTCAAACGGCAGGTCCAGGCGCAGCTCGAGCTCCGCGTGAACCTCCTCGAGCTCGGTAAGGCGCTGGCGCAGCGCGACCGCGCCGAGGCCGAGCAGCGCGCGCTCATCGGGCGGCTCCAGGCCTCACTCGACGGCCTGAACAAACTGGGGGCGCTCCTCCCCTACACATCGGTGTGTGAGCTGAACATGGTGATCCCCGCGGATCCGAAAGCCATTCCGACGATCACCGACGGCGTCAACCACCTGCTCGACTCGAAAGGCTGGCCCGAGCGCGAGATCATGGCGGTGGAGCTCGCCATCCAGGAGGCGCTTGCGAACGGCATCCGTCATGGTTGCCAAAATGACCCGAGCCGCCACGTCCAGTGCACCGTGGCGATCGAGCAGTCGGGCCAGGTCACGGTGGTTGTGCGGGACCCGGGGACGGGATTCGACGCGTCGAGCGTGCCCGACCCGCTCGATCCTGCCAACGTCATGAAGACCGGCGGCCGGGGCGTGTTCCTGATCAACCGGCTGATGGACGACGTGAGCTTCACGGACGGCGGCCGTGAAGTGCAGATGCGCAAGCGTCGATCGGGCGACGTCCATCACTGACGCTGACGCTGCGACGGCAGGACAGGGACGTAAAGATGGTGTAGTTCTATGGTTCGATAGGTTCGACGGTTCGACAGGTGCTGGTTCTCAGGTTCGCCGGTTCAAAGGTTCGGAACCGGTACGACAGTCTCAGAACCACTCGAACCTTGGAACGCGCACCCGTCGAACCATCGAACCTATCGAACCTATCGAACCCATCGAACCCTACCGTAAGGTCTCGATCAACCCCTTTGCCTCGATAAGGTCCCGCGTCTGGTGTCCCTCGGTGAACCAGCCGTAGATCTCTGACAGCATGGCCCGCCCGTCCATCGTCCGCGAGGATCGCTGGAGCAGGCGAGCGAGCCCCGTGGTCGCCCGCAGCTCCAGAGACTTGGCGCCCTGAGCCCGGGCAAAATCGATGGCCGCGATGAAGCTGCGCTCCGAGCCCTCGAGGTCGCCGGTCAGGCGGAGCAGCTCGCCACGCAGGCGATGCAGTTCGGCGAGATAGAAGCGCTCGAGCCCGCGCTCGGACGCATCGAAGCCGTCCTGGACGGCGCGGAGGCCTTCCTCCGGCCGATCCGCCTTGAGCAGTGCTTCGGCGAGATGGGCCAGGAACGTCGGCCGCAGCAGTCCGGCGTACATCCGCTCCTGCACCGCCAGACTGTCGCGCAGCTGGGCGACCCCGTCGTCCACGCGTCCGAGGTCGGCGAACGCCAGCGCCTGATAGCACCGGCCCCACTCGACTTCCTGGGCCAGCCCGTACTCGCTGCAGATGGCGATCATCTCGTCGCCGAGGAACACCGCCTCGGCCGCCTCGCCGCGCAGGAGGTGGATGTTCTCGGCCAGCGCGACGGCGAACACGATGCTGATCGGATGTTTCAGGCTGCGCGCGAGGGTGACGGTGGCCTGGATCCGCGAGAGCGACTGGTCAGGGTAGCCAAGGAACCACAGCGGCCGCACCGACAAGGCGCGCACGATCATCCCCGGGTCGAGGCCGAACCGCGAGATGAACGACAGGTGTTGATCGGGGTGGTGCAGCGCCAGCGCCTTTTCGGCGTGTTCGTTCGAGCGAACCGTGTGGCCGAGGAACTCGTTCACCGAGGCCATCATCTGGTGCGCCGCGACGAGGTTCGCCGGGTCGCCGGTCTCGTTGGCTTGGGCCAGGAGCTGTTCGGCCAGCGTCTCGAAGACCCGCAGATCGCCGCGGATGGCGTGGAACAGGGTCAGTCCCCAGAGCACCGGAAACAGCTCCGGCGCATTGCCCAGCTGCTGACAGAGCTGCCGCGCGCGCAGATACGGCTTCTCGACCTCGGGCGCGGCCCACCCCTGAATCGATCGCAGTGACAAGCCCAGAATCAGCTGCAAGCCGAGCTCGACCTGCATGCGCGCCGCATCCTCGGGCACTGACTCGAGCGCCCGCAGCGCGCGGCGCGAAAGCGTCACGGCTTCCCGGAAGGCGAACAGCCCGGCGGCATGGCGCGCCGCGGCGAAGAACTGGTTGGCGGCGGCGCCGAAGTCGCGCGCCGCTTCGAACAGGATGCCGAGCTGCGCGGCACCGGCGGTGACGTCGGGCCCCTGATGGCGGACCAGCGCGTGGGCCACCTTGCCGCTCATCGCCGCCCGCCGCGTCGGCTGGAGCGTGGCGTAGAGCGTGTTCTGGTAGAGGATGTGGACGAACCGGTAGCGCAGCGTCAACGCCCGATCGGGGAACTCGTGCTCTCCCACCAGCTTCACGAACACGTGGATCCGATCCAGCACTTCGAGGTGCTCCTCGACGTCCGCCGCATCGACCGCCAGGGCTTCGCTGACGATCGTCGAATCGAATTCGTGCCCTTGCACGCTGGCCGCAACCAGCAGCCGGCGATCGTGCTCGTCGAGCCGCTCGATCTTGCGCGCAATCATGCTCCGCACCGACTCCGGCAGCTCGCGCTCGACGTCGGCGAGCGTCCGCGCCAGCGACCACACGCCGTCGGTCTTCGCGATGACGTGGCGGTCGCGGAGGTAGCGCAGCAAATCCACCATGAACAGCGGGTTGCCTTCGGTACGGGCGTGAATCAGCTCGGCCAACTCGCCGGGCAGCTGGTGCTCGGGGAACTCAATCGCGAGGTACCGCTCGACGTCCTGGTGAGCGAGAAATTCGAGCGGCAGCTCCGCCAGCAGGCCGCGCGACTGGAGGTCGCTGCGGATCTGCAGGAACGCGTGCTGGAGGACCGCCATCTCGGACGGCCGGTAGGTGCCGAGGACCAGCACCCGCGCGCCCTCGAAGCGGGCGGTCAGGTAATTCAGGAGGTCGATCGTCGAGATGTCGGCCCAGTGGAGGTCGTCGAAGAACACGACCAGCGGCCGCACCCGCGAGATCTCGAGGAACAGTGCGGCCAGCTCGCGCTTGATCCGTTCCTGCGAGGCCGTGCGGACGTCGGCTCTGAGTTGTTCCGTCGAGGATCCGTCAGACGTCAGCCGGGCGACATTGAAGAACCAGGTCGGGGCGGTGACCCGCATCAACTCCGAGAACGACTCCCCGCTCGCAGGATGCATCAACCCCTCGAGCGCCTCGAGGACCGGGAGGTAGGCTTCAGATCCGGCGAGCCGCTCGGAACACCGGCCGCGCGCGATCACCGGCCGGTACGGCCCGACCTCGATCTCCGCGAGGAAGTCCTCGACCAGCACCGTCTTGCCCATGCCGGGCTCCCCGGTCACGGTGATGAAGCCGCTTTCGCCGGCGGCCGCCTGGAGAAACGCCCCGCGCAGCTGTTGACGCTCCTCCTCGCGGCCGACCGTCGTGCGCCGCGTCATCACCGCCGCGGAGGCCGCCGCGATCGTGCCGCGGCTGCCCATGGCCGCCAGCTCACGATCGATCTCCGCCGCCGGCGGCCGCCGTGCGGGATCCTTCGCGAGCATCCGCAGAATCAACCCCTCGAGCATCGGCGGGACGTTCGGGTTGATCCGGGTCGGCGCAGGCGGATGCTGGGCCACGATCGCCGCCATCACCGCGAAGCTCGAGCCGCCCTCGAACGGGCGGCGCCCGGTGAGCAGCTCGTACAGCACCGTCCCGAACGAGAACACGTCGGAAGCTGGATCGATCGGCTTTCCTTCCGCCTGCTCGGGGGACATGTAGGCGGCGGTGCCCAGGATCGTGCCCGGCGCCGTGGCCACGTCGGTCGTCGTGGTGGTCGCGGGCTCGGGCTGGTCGGCCGTCATCATCCGGGCCAGCCCGAAGTCCAGCACCTTGACGTAGCCGTCGGCGCGGACCATCACGTTCTCGGGCTTGATATCCCGATGGACGATACCGGCGGCATGGGCGGAGGCCAGGGCGCGGGCAATCTGCCGGGCGATCTCGGTCGCGGCCTCCACCGAGATCCGCTCCTCGATGACGGCGCGGAGCGTCCGCCCCTCGATCAACTCCTGCGCGAGGTAGTGGTCACCCGACGGCGTCACGCCGACTTCATAGATCGTGACGATGTTGGGGTGGTTGAGGGCGGAGGCGGCGCGGGCCTCGCGGAGGAAGCGATCGACCGCGCCGGCGCGGCCGGCGTCCTGGACGATTTTCACCGCGACATAGCGCCCCAGCCGGGAGTCGAGCCCCTGGTAGACTTCGCCCATGCCGCCGCGCCCAAGCAACGCGTCGATCCGGTAAGGCCCGATCAGCGTGCCCAGCACGTCGCCCACGATGGTGCTTAGAAATCTTCGAGAACGGTGACCTGGGTGATCTTCATGCGCCCGCGGAAGAGCGCCACCCCCGGGGTACTGCGTTCGAGATCGGTTTGCGGCTTGGGGTTCATCGGCGGCATCTGCTGCAGGATTGGCAGACTGTGATACGGGTTCAACGCCGAGTTGCCGTTGAAGTGCAGCATGCCGCGGGCCGACCAGAACGACCCGCCGTAGAGATCCCACACGGTTTCGATCAACTGGCAAACCGACGGTGTCGCCGGATCGACCGGGTTCGGGATCACCCGCAGCGAATAGAACGTCGTCGGGTGATCGTCGGGGCCCTCGACTGGCTGCATCGGATCCAGCTCGCCGGTGCAGATCGGCAGGCCGGTCGGCGACTCGAGCGTGCTCAGGAAGGTCGAGCCTTCGACGAAGGAGATGTTTCCGAGCTTCTTCGGAAACCCGCCGATCTCGCGCCCGGCGCACATCGCCTGATCGCTCGTGACGTGCAGCCGGACCGCGTAGGCCCCCGGCTTCCCCTTGTAGGTGACGACCAGCGTCTGCGCCACTTCGTTGTAGGCGCCGATATTCGAGAACGGATACTTCGCGAAGACCACCTGCGCGATCGCATACTTGCCCCCGGGATCTCCCGGGATCAGCTCGAACTGCGAGGGCAGCAGCGCCGCGGCCGCGGCCGCGTCGGTCAGGTACGGAAAGGCGAGGATCCGGACGTCTTCGTAATACAGCGGAAACGGCGTGTACAACGGCGCGTCTATCGGCAAGGCGTAGCCGAAGTGGTTTTTCGTGAGCTGGCCTGACTGCGGCATTGGGCAACCATAGCGTTTGGCTGAGCAGCCGTCAACGGTGGAGCTGGGAATCCGTGGGCATCCAGAGTGCAAAACACGCCGCTCTTCGTCCAGTCCTCGGCGCCGTCACGCTGCGGCGGGTGGCTGGCGTGACCAGCGCCGTAGGCCGGCGTGCTAGGATGTGCGCCGCTCGTGGCTGACCCGGCTGATTTCCGCGAATCGATCGCTCCGGAGGACGACGGCGGAGGACCCGCGGAAGATGCCGCGATCCAGGCGATTGCCGCGATGCTGCTGGACAGCGTGCGGCGCCACACGCGACCCGGCGCGGTGGCGCAGCGGGACGCGCATCCGAAGCACCACGCCATCGTCAGGGCCGAGTTCCAGGTCGAAGCCGATTTGCCAGCCGACCTGCGGCACGGCGTCTTCGCGACGCCGCGAAGTTATCCGGCTTGGATCCGCCTGTCGAACGGCGCGCCGGAGATTCGGCCGGATGCGAAATGGGATCAGCGCGGGCTGGCCATCAAGCTGCTCGACGTGCCCGGACGGAAGCTGCTGCCGGACGAGGCGGATGCGGCGACGCAGGATTTCGTGCTGGCCAGCTATCCGCGGTTCTTCATCCGCTCGGTGGCCGATTACGTCGCGTTCACGCGCGCCGCGGCGACGCGGCGGACGTCGACGCTGTTCTCCTACTTTTTCCAGGGACCCCCATGGCGGTGGCGCATCCACGAGCTCGGGGCGCTGCTGGGATCGCTCCGGCCGGCCGCCGATCTGCTGGCGCTCCGCTATTGGAGCCAGACGGCCTACCGGCTTGGGCCGCACGTCGTGAAGTACAGCGTCGGGCCGATTGCGGCTGCGGAGGAGCCGTTGGCACGCCGGGACCGGTCGCCGAACTTCCTGCGCGAGCGGCTGGCGGCGCGGCTGGCCCAGGCGCCGGCGCAGCTGCCGTTCCTGGTGCAGCGCCGCACCGACCCGGCGTCGATGCCGATCGAGGACGCGACGGTCGAGTGGAGCGAGGCGCGGGCGCCGTTGGTGCGGGTCGCGACGATCACCATCCCGGTGCAGCGCTTCGATTCGCCGCAGCAGATGGCTCTGGCGGAACGGATCGCCTACACGCCATGGCACACCCTGCCGGAGCATCGGCCGCTCGGGAGCGTGAACCGAACGCGGCGCACGGTTTACCAGGCCGTCTCGCGGCTGCGCCATGACCTCAACGGGGTCGTCACCGGTGAGCCGACGACGCTCGACCTGGACGAGTAGCGAAGCACTGGGGCGCAAGGGTTCTGCAGGTTCGGGGGTTCGAAGGGTGCGTGTTCCAGGGTTCTCGGGTTCTCAGGTTCGAGCTCTCCATCCCCGCGGGACTTTTCCGATCGGCGGCGGCAGTCCTGCAATGCGGGCGCGCTCTACTCAGACGCGCCGCTCTCTTGTATCGAACCCCAGAACCAGTAGAACCCGCGAACGCGCACCTTTCGAACCCCCCGAACCCGTCGAACCCGTAGAACCCTACCCTAGCCATTTCCCGCAAACCGCCATAGTCTGTCTGGATGGCTCTGGACAAGCTTGATGCGGCGCTCGCCGCCGATCTGATCGCGCTCGAACAGGACGGCCGGGCCAAGGCGCCGGAGAGGGTGATCGTCTCGTATCGACCGCCCGAGGGATCGCGCGGGCCGCGCTACCGGCTGCGCGGCAGCGATCGCGACTACGTCCGGATGAACAGCAACAGCTATCTCTCGCTGTCGCACCATCCCAAGGTCCTCGAGGCGGCGGACGCCGCGTCGCACCTCTTCGGCGCCGGGCCCGGTGCGGTGCGCTTCATCGACGGCACCTTTGCCCCGCATGTCGAGCTCGAGAGCCGGATCGCGCGGTTCGTCTCGCGGCCCGCGGCGCGCGCCTTCAACTCCGCCTACACCACGATGCTGGGAGTGGCGATCACGCTGTCAGGCCCTGATACCTACTGGATTGGCGACGCGCTCAATCACAACTGCATCATTCGAGCGATGCGCATCGCCAACGTGCCCTCGACCCAGCGGGCCATCTTCCGCCATAACGACGTCGCGGACCTTGACCATCACCTGTCGCAGGTACCGGCAGGCACCGGCCGGGTGCTGGTGATCTTCGACGGCATCTTCTCGATGCGCGGCGATCACGCGCCGCTGCCGGAGATCGCCGCGACGATCGCCCGGCACGAGGGACGTTTCCGCGACGGCATCATCACGATCATGGACGACTCGCATGGCATTGCCGCCTACGGCTCGACCGGGCGCGGCACCGAGGAGCACTGCGGCACCAAGGTCGACATCTTCATCGGGACGTTCGGCAAAGCGTTCGGCGTGAACGGCGGGTTCGTGGCTGGGAGCGAAACGCTGGTCGAAGCGGTCCGCCAGAAGGCGGACACCTACATCTACACCAACCCGCTCGGCGCCGCGGATTGCGCCGCAGCGATTGCCGCGGTGGACGTGGCGGACAGTGGCGAAGGACGCGAGCGGTTGGCGCACCTCAAGGCACGTACCGATCAGTTCCGGGCCGGGCTGGCCGATCTGGGGTTCGAGTCGATCGCCGGGCCGCACCCGGTGGTGCCGCTGATGGTGAGGGATACGGATCGCACACGACAGATGGTCCGCGGTCTCTTCGAGCGCGGCATCCTCGCCGTCGGTCTGGCGTTCCCGGTGGTGCCGCGCGGGGACGACACGATTCGTTTTCAGATCAACGCCGCCCACACGGCCGCCGACATCGACGAAGTGCTCGGCGTGCTCGCCGATCTGCGCTGATCGTCAGGACGGTCCCAGAATTACTTCGCGGCGAGTCGCAGTTCGACCCAGCCGCTGAGCGGCTTGGCCTGCTCCGGCCGGTCCATTCCGCCGCCACCACCACCGCCACCACCGCCGCGCCGGCCCATGCCGCCACCGCCGCCACCGAACCCGCCGCCGCGCCCGCCCCCGCCGCCGCCACCCATGCCGCCGCCGCGTCCACCCTCGCGCCCGCGCCCTTCAGGCATCTCCAGTTTGGGCATTTCGAGACCCACTGAAATCGTCTGGCCCGGTTTGGCCCCGACACCATACGGATGCGCCTCCGTCGGCGCGAGCGGAACCTTGAGCTCGTAAGCCAGCAGCCCTTCGGCCTGCCCGACCTTGACGGCGATCCCCGGCGCCTGATCCGCCGTATAACTTCGCGCATCGTCCTTCGACGCCCCCAGGACCTCGAGGCGGTTGGCGGGCTCGAGCGGCGGCGGCGGGGACAGCTGGCGCGACTGGCCGTCCTGGCCGCTGTGATCGGAGGTGCCTGATCCGCCGCCCTGGCGCCGGCCATGAAATTCCTCTTCACTCACACCGGCGCCGATCGGGAACTTCAATCCGAACTTCTTCTTGTCCTTGTCGCCGGCGTCGAACCAGACGATGAGCCCCTGGCGGAGGATTTGACGGCGCACCGCCGGATCGCTCGCGGTCAGGACGAGAAACAGCGAGTCACCGTCGTTGACCGCGGCCATCGACAGCGGCTCGTCGTTGAACGGCGCCAGCGGGCCCGCCCAGTCGGTCGGAGAACCGTCGACGACAATCGGCGTCGACGCCCACTGGCTGTCGAAGTGCGCGCGCTTGTCGTGCGCGGACAACGAGACCACGGCGAGACCCAGCGTGGAAAGGAGAATGACTGCGGCGCGGGTGCGGGTATGCATGATGTGTGGTCAGCGATCGCTGGGGGGGCGATCGGCTCGGCCGCGACGTCCAGGGCCTCGCGGCGGGTTCTCCGTGATCCAGCGATCGAATTTCGGCTGCTGCTCCGGCGTGAGCTCCTGACGGATCTTGTCGCGGAGCTCGCGCTGCTCGGTCTCGAGCCGATCGTGCGTGTCCTGCTGCAGGCTGTCGAGGCGTTCGCGGCTCGTCTTGAGTACGACGCCAATCCGGCTGCGCTGGTCTTCCGTCAGCTGGAGATCGCGCGTCAGGCGCTCGAGCAGCAGGCCCGGAGGCGGGCCGCCCCGGCGGCCGACCGGCGGTCCTTGCGGCCCGGACAGTTCGGCGAACGGCCGGCCCGGCGGCCGAGCGACCATGCGCCGGCCAAGCAGCACGCCGCTCGCCAGGCCGACGCAGAAGACGGCCAGCACGAAGGAGGCGAACCAGATGCGCGCCCGGCTATCGGACATCCGCATCCTCGCGCGAGGCGCTGCTGCCGCCGAGCAGCATGGTTTCGAGCAACGCGTCGGAGCTGGTGCGATCCTGCCAGACCGCCGCCGCCACCGAGGAGGTCTCGTTCACGCCGCGAGTCCACGTATCGAGCGTCGCAGCGGTTTCAGCCGCACTCGGATTGATGCTCGGGGCCGAAGATGAGCCGGCGAACACCGCGATGAGGAGAATCGCCAACGCCACCGGCGCGAGTCCGAGGGTCCACGTGCGCCAGTCGAGCAGGCCGAGCCAACCGGAGTCTTCGTCGAGCCGCGCCGCCAGCTTGGCGGCGAAGGCGGGAGATGGCTGGAGCGCCGGCCGCGACCGGAGGACGCCGGCCACGAAGCGCTGCTCGGCCAGCGCGGCACGGCACTCCGTGCAGTGATCCAGGTGCGCGTCGAGGTCCGCGCGGTCGGCCGCCGTCAAGGCGTCCGACCCGCTCGTATCGGCGAGCCGGACGAGTTGCCGCTCGCGCTCGGCGCAGGCTCCCTTCATCGCTTTCCAAGCTCCTTCTTCAACCGCTGACGAGCGCGGAAGATTCGCGATTCCACCGTCCCCATCGGCGTGCCGGTCACGTCCGCGATCGCCCGGTAGTCCAGCCCCTGCACGTCGCGAAGCGTGACTGCCAGGCGGAGGTCCTCGGGCAGCGCCGCCAGAGCGCGGTCGATGGCGTCGCGATCGAGCACTCGCCGCTCGAGATCCTCCGGATCCGCCGCCGACTCGATTGGATCGTCCAGCTCGTCGGACGCCGGACCGGCCACGAAGAGCCGGCGCCACCTCGATGCGCGTCCGCGATGCGACTGGATCACGTTGATCGCCACCCGATACAACCAGGTCTGGAAGCTGCTCTCACCGCGGAACGAGGCCAGCCCGCGCCACGCCCGCACGAACACGTCCTGCGCAAGATCCTCGGCATCCCCGCTGCCGCCGGTCATCACCCGCGCGAGATTCAGGATCGCAGTCTGATACCGCCTGACCAGCTCGTCGAATGCCTCGCGGCTGCCGGCGGCGGCGGCGTCCACGAGCGCGCGGTCGGCATCCACTCAGCGATGATCCTCGGCGCCCGGGGCGCGCTGCCAGATTGGACTCCGGGCCGATCCCGTTTCTTCCCGCACGAGAAAAGAATTTGTCCGGGAATATTCTTCCACGCCCGGCGGTCCAAGCCTGCACAGGAGAACTCGCCCATGATCAAGAAGACAAGCCCGACCCGCGTGGTCATCACACTACTCGCCGTGGCCGCACTGGCTGCCACAGTCGCCGCCCAGGCCCCCGGCGGCCGCGGCCCCGGCCGGATGGGACCCGGATTCGGCGGTCCCGGACCGATGCCGATGCTGCAACGCCTCGACCTGACCGATGCCCAGAAGGAACAGGTCAAGGCCCTGACCGCCGAGCGGGCCACGCAGGGCGCAGGCCGGACACTCGCCGGCCTCGAACGTGACCTCAACGCGGCGGTGATGGCGGATTCGCCGGACACCGCCAAAATCGAGCAGCTGAAGACGGCCATTCTCGAAGCGCAGACGGCAGCGCTGAACGAACGGGTCGACCTGGAACTGCGGATCGCCCAGATTCTGACCCCCGAGCAGCGGCAGAAAGCGCGCGAGATATCGGCCGAACCGCGCGGCCGCGGTCAGCGGTTCTGATCGATTCGTCAGGTGCAGGACGGCTGGTCCGGGCAGCGTACCTCCGCTGCCCGGCCGGCCGGCTCACGTCGCGTCGAGGCGGTATGATCCCGCCATGCGTCCCTCGATCCGCACGGCGGTCGTCACCACGGCCGTGGCTGTCGTCCTGGCGCTCACCGCGTCACCCGCCGCCGCCAAGAGCTACTTCGCCGAGCGCTTCGATTCATTGATCCGGGTGATGCCCGGCGGCGCGCTGGAGATCACCGAGACCGCGGTGTTCCGGTTCGAGAGCGGGACATTCGATCACGTCTTCAGGGAGATCTCGACGCGGCTGACGGACGGTATCGACATCGTCGGTGCGAGCATGGACGGCCGTCCATTCCCGACTGGCGCCGGTGTCGGTCAGATCGAGGTCTCGGGCCAATCCAAGGTGCGGGTGCAGTGGCGATTCGCGCCGGTCAGCGGCACGAGCCACGTGTTCGTCCTCACCTACCTCGCGCGCGGGGTCGTCATGCAGGCTCCAGACGCGGACGTGCTCGCGTGGCGGGGGCTGCCCCGCGAGCACCAGTACCGCATCGACGCATCAGCGATCGAGTTCGTGCTGCCGGGGCCGGCCGGCGCAGCCGGCGAGCACGCCGCCACGCCCACGACGTCGTCGCGCCGCGTCGATGGGGCGGTCACCGTCCACGTCGAGTCGGGGCCGGACGACGTGACATCTCCGCCGCTGCACGCCCGCATCATCGCGGACCAGATCCGCCCGGACGGCTGGGTGGAAGCCTCCTTCCGGCTGCCGAAGGGCAGCGTCATCGCCGCCCCGCCAGCCTGGCAGGAGTCCGCGATCGCCGCGGCCGCAGCCGCGCCGCGCTGGCTTGCCGCCGCGGCGGTGCTCGTGCTCGCCGGCCTCGTACTCCTCTTCGGGCTGCGCCAGCAATACGATCCGCCGCCGGCCGATCTCTCGCCGCTGGGCAGCGGCGGCTCCCCGCCGGACCCGCTGGCGCCCGGTCTCGCCGGTGCCCTGCTGTCCAATGGACGGACGACGCTGGAGCACGCCATGGGGACAATGTTCTCGCTGGCCGAGCGCGGTGTCATCGCGATCGACGAGGCCCGCGGGCGCTTCGGCGTGCAGGATTTCACGATCACGCGTCAGCGATCGAAGGGGCCACTGGCGCCACACGAGCAGGCCCTGCTGGCGACGCTGTTCGACACGCGGCATCCCGAGCAGACGACCCTGAGCAGCGCGCGCAACCGGGTGACGCGCCGCTTGCGCCCGTTCGGGGTTGCGGTCCGGCAGGAACTGACCGAAGCGGGACTGGTCGACATCGAACGCAAGCGGATCCGCGATCGTTACGTCAGGATGGGGAGCGTGCTCCTGATCCTGGCCGGCCTGACAGTCCCGCTCGCGGCGATCTTCGTCAACCGGTTCGCCGGCTGGCCGATGCTCCTCCCGGCGGGGCTCGCGATCGTCGGCATCGCGAGCTTCATCTTCGCCGGATCGGTGACGCCGCTTTCGAACGAGGGCGTGCGCCGGGCGGCGAGGTGGCGGGGATTCCGGTCCTATCTCAAAGAGGTGAGCCGGCAGCGCGAGCAACCGGCGGTGCGCAACCTCGATGATCTCCTGCCCTTCGCGGTCGCGACCGGACTCGGCCCGTACTGGGGGCGCTACATCAAGAAGCACCCGGGCAGTGTCCCGGTGTGGTTCCGTGCGCTCTCGAACGCGTCCCAGGATCGCGCCTTCACCGCATTCGTCACCTCGTCTGCGTCGCACGGAGGAGGCGGGGCCGGGGCGGGCGGGGCCGGTGCAGCCGGCGGCGGAGCATCGGGGGCGGGATAGGGGAGATTCGGACGGGACCCGGGATCCGGGATCCGGGAACCCGGGATCGGGGACCTGGGATCCGGGGGTGGTTCACGTTCAGCGTTCAAGGTTCCGCTGGAGCGCACCATTGAGCCGTCGTCCCTTGAGCCTTTCAGGCTTCAGCAGCCCTGAGCCTTCGGCCCTGAACCTTGAGCCCCTTGAGCCCTGAGCCGTCTGAGTTGCAAGCCTGGACCGACACGCCCGACTCCGACCTAGCGTCCCGCCGCTCGGGCGAGGTGCGCGAGCATCTGCTGGCGGTGCGCGATCTCGCGGGTCGAGAGCGACGTCGGCTCGTGGAGCACCTGGTCGAAGGGCAGCGACCGCTGCGCATACGCCTCGCGGCGCGCCCGGGTGCGCTCGGCGCCTTCCTTGAAGCACTGAAAACAGATCGCGTGAGCCGCACAGATGTGATCCTGCGCTTTCATCACTGCACCTCTTCTGCCGTCTCGAGTACTCGCCGTGCGTTGATCTGAGCCTGATGGCGCCGGTGCGCGAGCACCTTGTACTTGTCCGGCCCCCGCATCGACCGCCAGGCCGGCACCAACCGCAGCGCCGACTGGCTCTGCCGGGTCGATTCCACCTCGTCGAATTCCAGGTTCCGCGCCAGCGCGCCGTCGATCCGTGCCGTCACATCCGCCTCCCGTGCGCCCGGCCGGAGCCTCGTCTCCGTCCTGCGATCGAGTCTACGAGGAGGGTGTGACAGGGTAGGTCACCAGCCCTGTTCGAAATGTTTCCCCGCTGTCGTTGACTGGTAAGGAGCGGTCACCGACAATCAGCCACCCCCCAGAGGTGCCATGAAACGCGCTCTCCGTCTGCTCATCCCTGGCCTGATCGTCCTGACCGCTGCCTCGGCCGTTCCTCGCGCGGTCAGCCCCGACATCGTCATCAGCCAGGTGTATGGCGGCGGCGGGAATGCTGGCGCCACGTACACGAACGATTTCGTCGAGCTCTACAACCGCGGCACGGCGCCCGTCGACGTCACCGGCTGGACGCTGCAGTACGCGTCGTCCACCGGCGCATCGTGGCAGACCACCGCGCTGGCCGGGAGCATCGCGCCCGGCAAGTACTTCCTGGTCCAGGAGCTGGCGGGTGCCGGCGGGACGACCGCGCTGCCCACGCCTGACGCGATCGGCGTCATCCCGATGAGCGGGACGGCGGGCAAGATCGCGCTGGTCCGCTCGAGCGTCGCGCTGACGGTCGCGTGTCCGGCTGGAGCAGCCGTTGCTGACTTCGTGGGATACGGCGCCGCCAATTGCTCCGAAACGGCGCCGACGCCCGCGCTGACCAACACGACGGCTGCCACTCGCCTCGGAGGTGGCCAAACCGACACCGACAACAACGCCGCCGACTTCACCACTGGCGCGCCGACGCCCCGCAACTCCGGCCTCGACGACGGTCCCGTTGTCGGGCACCGGCCAGGCCATGCCGAGCGCCGTTCAATCGGGCGGCACATCGCTGTTGACGGTGACCGTCACGCCCGCCGGCGGCCCTCCCGCCAGCAGCGGCGTCACCGTGACGGGCGATCTCACCGCGATCGGCGGCGCCGCCGACCAGGCGTTCAGTGATGCAGGCACCGATGGCGACGTCACGGCCGGGGACAACATCTTCTCGTTCCGGGTCACCGCGTCGGGAGCGCCCGGCACGTTCAGCCTGCCGATCTCCATTGCGGACGCGCAGGGCCGCACCGCTGCCTCCAACATCGCCTACGCGATCACCGCGCCAGCGGCGGACGTCGTGATCAGTCAGGTCTACGGCGGCGGCGGAAACGCCGGCGCCGACTATCGCAACGACTACATCGAGCTGCGCAATCGCGAAGCCGTCGACGTCAGCGTGGCCGGCTGGTCGGTGCAGTACGCCGCCGCGTCCGGGACCTCCTGGGCCACGACGGTGCTGACCGGCACGATTCCGGCCGGCGGGTACTTCCTGATCCAGGAGGCTGCGGGCTCAGGCGGGACCATCGCACTGCCCACGCCTGACGCGATCGGCACGCTCGCGATGAGCGGCACCTCCGGCAAGGTGGCGCTGGTGGCGGGTTCGACCCCGCTCTCTGGCGCGTGCCCGCGCGCCGGCGCCCTGGACCTCGTCGGCTACGGCACGACGAGCTGCTTCGAGGGGACCGGCAGTGCGCCGACGCTGACGAACACGACGGCGGCGATTCGGCTCGACGGCGGCGTCATCGACACGAATGACAACGCCGCTGATTTCGTATCCGATCCGCCATCGCCCAAGAGCTCCCTCGGCGTCAGCCCGAGCGGGCTGGGCGCCGCGTTCCCCGGGTCGGTTGTCGCCGGCAGTCCCGTCCTGCTGACCGTCAAGGTCACGCCCGGCGCGTTTCCGCCCAGCCCCGTGACGGGCGTGTCGGTCGACCTCGCACCACTCGGCGGCGGCGTGCAGACGCTCGTAGACGACGGCACACAGGGCGACGTGACCGCCGGCGATGGCGTGTACTCCTTCGCAGTCGTCGCTGCAGGCGCGCCCGGGTTCCGGATGCTGACCGCCAGCCTCACCGATGCGCGCGGCCGCGTCGGCACGGCGATCATCCGCGTGGCCGTCGAAACCACAGCGCTGACTGCCGATCTCGCAGATCCAGGGCAGCGGCTCGACCTCGCCGCTCACCGGACAGTTCGTCACGACGACGGGTATCGTCACCGCGGTTCGCAGCAGCGGCTTCTACGTCCAGACCCGCGACGGCGAGGACGATGGCAACCCGGCGACGTCGGAAGGCGTGTTCGTGTTCATGAGCGGGAGCGGGGTGCGTCCGGCAATCGGCGACTCGGTCCACGTCAGTGGCGTGGTCTCGGAATTCGCCCCTGCGCCGCCAGCCCCGCCGGTGACAGAGCTGGGCGGCGGCCCGCTGTACGCGGTCATCGCGTCCGGGCAACCGCTGCCCGTGCCGGTGCAGCTGCAGGCCAGCGACACCTCCCCGTCCGGCGGCGTCGAGCAGCTCGAACGCTACGAGGGCATGCGGGTCAAGGCCGACCTGCGCGTCATCGGCCCGACAGACGGCCTGGTGCTCGAGTCCGAAGCGCGCGCCATCTCGAACGGCCAGTTCTATGCGGTGATCGACGGCCTGCCGCGGCCGGTGCGCGAGCCGGGGCTCGATCCGTCGGCGGCGGTGCCGGCAGGCCTGCCGTGTTGCGTGCCGCGGTTCGACGGCAATCCGGAGCGCTTGCGCGTCGACAGCGCGGCGCAAATTGGTGCGGCGCCTCTCGACGTCGCCGCCGGTCAGCGTGTCCTCGGGGCAGTGGGCGTGCTGGACTTCGCGTTCGGCACCTACAGCCTCCTGCCCGACCCGGGCTCGGCGACAGTGGTCGGACCGCAGCAGGCGACACCGGTACCGCTTCCCGGCCCCGGCGAGTTCACCATCGCGTCAGCCAACCTCGAGCGGTTCTTCGACGAACAGGACGACCCCGATCACGACGATGCGGTGCTGACACCGGAGGCGGTCAACATCCGGCTGACGAAGGCGTCGCTGACCGTGCGCGACGTGCTGCACCTGCCCGACATCCTCGGGGTGGTCGAGGTCGAGAACCTGTCGATTCTCGAGAGGCTGGCGGCGCGGATCAACCAGGACGCACTGGCCGAAACGGGCAGCGATCCCATGTACGTTGCCTATCTCGAGGAGGGCAACGACATCGGCGGCATCGATTCCGGATTCCTGGTCAAGTCCTCGCGCGTGGAAGTGGTGAGCGTCGAGCAGGTAGGCAAGGACACGACCTACGTGCCCCCGGGTCAGGATCCGAACGGATCGCTGCCGATCCTGAACGATCGGCCGCCCCTGGTCCTGAAGGCGCAGGTCCACGGACCGATCGACGCGCCGTTCCCGGTCACCGTCATCGTGAATCACCTCCGCTCGCTGAGCGGAATCGACGGCGCCGACGGCGAGCGGATCCGGACCAAGCGGCGGGCCCAGGCGGAGTTCCTGGCCGCCTTGATCCAGTCGCATCAGGCGACGGAACGAGTGATCTCGATCGGCGACTACAACGCGTTCGCGTTCAACGACGGGCTGGTCGACGTGATCGGCACGGTGAAAGGTCAACCGACGCCGCCCGATCAGGTCGCGCTCGCCAGCGGCGACCTGGTGAATCCCGATCTGGTCAATCTCGGCGATGCGCTCGGTGCCGCCGGGCAGTACTCGTTCGTGTTCGATGGCAACGCGCAGGCGCTCGATCACATCCTGGTCAACAGCCTGGCGCTTTCCAGCGTCACCCGCATGGTCTACGCGCGCAGCAACGCCGACTTCCCGGAGTCGCTGCGCGGCGACGCGACCCGGCCCGAACGGCTGTCCGATCACGATGCGGCGATCGCCTACTTCGCGCTGCCGTCGAGTCCGGTCATCACGCTGAACGGCGAGTCGCCGCTGGCCGTCGAGGCCTTCACGACCTTCACGGATCCCGGGGCCACTGCCCACGACGATCAGGGACCACTCCCGGTCACCGTCAGTGGCAGCGTTGACGTCAACAGCCCGGGCGACTACACGCTGACCTACAGCGCGACCAACGGCTACGCGACGACCACGGTGACGCGGGTGGTGCACGTGCAGGACACGATCGCGCCAGCCATCAGTGAGCTGCTGATCACACCCTCGACGCTCGGACCGCCGAACCACAAGCTGGTGGACGTCCACGCGCTGTACGAAGCGTCCGACGCGAGCGGCACGGGGAGCTGCGCCGTGTCGGTCAGCAGCAACGAGGCGCAGAACGGAAGCGGCGACGGCAACACCGCGCACGACTGGGTGATCGTCGACGGCCATCACGTGCAGTTGCGGGCCGAGCGGAGCGGCAACGGAACGGGTCGGATTTACACCCTGACCGTGACCTGTCAGGACGCAGCCGCCAACGGGTCGAGCCGGGAGGGACGCGTGCTCGTGCCTCGATGAGTGGGCCGGGGGCGCGGCGGCGCATTCGCTGCTCATGCCCGACCCTGAAGGTCGGGCCTACGCTCAGGCGGGCGGCTGCGGCCGGTGACCTGCGCGACTCCACTAGACTGTTCATGTGCCGCGTAACGCCGAAGTCATCCGTCAGTGGTCGATCCTGCGCGATCTCGAGTCCTCGCGCCGGCTGACCATCGACGAGCTCGCGGCGCGGACCGGCGTCTCGACGCGGACGATCAGGCGCGACCTCGAGGCGCTGCAGGCCTCAGGCTTTCCGCTTTACGACGATACCCACGACGGCAAACGCTACTGGATGCTCGAGCAGCGGCCGTTCCGCCGCCTCGACGAGACCGGCTTCACGCTCGCCGAGCTCAGCGCGCTGTACTTCAGCCGCACGCTGGTGGAAGCATTGGCCGCGACGCCGTTTCATCACGACCTGCGCAGCGCCTTCGACAAGCTCTCGAGCGCGCTGACACCGGGCATGCGCCAGTTTCTCGATCGCCTGCCGCTCGTGCTCCAGGCCAAGGCCGAACCGGGCACGGTGGCGGCGGGCGACGCGGCCGGCGCCGCGCCCACGCCGCGCGAGCTGGCGGCGCGCAGCGCCCGTGCCGCGCAGCTCGTCGAAGCGACGCTTCACCACCGGCGCATCTCGATGCGCTATCACTCGATGTCGAGCGACCGCGAGAAGGCGTATCTGATCGAGCCGTACCGCCTCGTCTTCGCACAGGGCGGACTCTACGTGGTCGCCTACGTGCCGGAGTACGGGCAGCAGCGCACGTTCGCGGTGGATCGGATCCTCGGCTTGTCACTCACCGAGGAGCGGTTCGAACCGGCCGACGATGTCCCGGAGGAAGCGTTCGCGCATTCGCTGGGCGTGCATCAGGGCACGCCGCCGCAGACCGTGACGATCTGGTTCGCGCCGCGGATCGCGCGCTATGTGAAGGAACGCGTGTGGCACGCCTCGCAGCAGGCCGAAGATCAGCCGGACGGGAGCGTGCACTTGACCCTGCAGGTGTCGAACGACTGGGCGCTTCGCAGCTGGATCCTCGGCTACGGACCGCTCGCGCGCGTGATCAGCCCGCCGGAGCTGGCCGCGCAGATCCTCGATCAGCTCGAGAGAGCGCAGGCGCTCTATGAGTAGGCACCGGGGACCCGGGATCCGGGACTCGGCGTCGGCTGGCAACATCGTGGCCGTACTTTCGGCGGCGCACGTCGTTCTGGCCTAAGACGCGGAGTGGCAGCTGCAAACGTCGGAAGCGAAACGCGCGACCTCGTCCAGATCTCTGTCGCCCCTTTGGCGATTACCCGGATCCCGGGTCCCGGCTCCCGAGTCCCCTCAGAAATTGAGCCAATACGCCCACTTCACCAGGAACACGTTGGTGGCGGGAGCGTCGAAGACGCCGCCGATGTCGCTGCGGAAGTCGAACGCGCCGTGATCGAGCGTGCTCTCGCGGCCCTGCTGCCAGACGACGAACAGGGTCGAACCGGGACGGTACTCCCAGCGGAGCACGTTGGTGGTGCGGAACGAACGGTAGTTGAAGTCGGGGTTGCCGGTGTAGTCGAACGGACGATACCGCGTGTCATACGAGCGGCTGCGGCCGTCGGCGAGCTCCTTGAACTCGCTGTAGTCGCCGGCCGAGACGAACGGCTGCGCGTAGATCTGCAGGGACAGCCGCGGCGAGACCGTGTAGTTGACCCGGGTCGTCAGCCCCACCGTGTGCTGGTCGATGCGGGCGAACACGTAGTGGCCGTCGACGGCTTCGACCCATTGCGACGGATCGTGGTTGACGCTGAGGCTCAGGCCGCCGCTGACGTTGAGGAACGAGGACGGCCGCCAGGTCACCTCGGGGCTGAAGTCGCGGTACGTCATGCCCAGGCCGTCGTTCGCGCGGTAGATGTTGAGGCCGCCGCCGATCCGCCGGCGCTCGTCGCTCGACAAATAGGCCCACACGCTCTTCTGCCCGTTCCGGTACGCGCCCGGGCCGCCGCGGGTCGCGCGATCGTCGAACGTCAGGGGACTGACGTTGACGCCCATTCCGGTCGACCAGTTGTTCGGGAACACGGCGTGCGCGTTGACGTTGCCGCCCGAGTTGAGGAGGTCGCCGCCGTAGTTCCAGCCGGCCCACTGATTCAGGTTGAAGCGGAAGCTGCGCAGATACTTGTTCGGTTTGTCGTTCCGCCACTGCAGCCAGTTGCTCATCGTCTGCTGATCGGCGCGGCGCATGAACCCGATGTCGTTGGTATCGAACCCGGGGCTCTTTACCGAGACGTTGCTGTTGAAGCGAAGCCGCTGGCCGCCGATCTTGCTGATCGCGATCTGCGCGCCGTAGCCGTTCAGCGACGTCCGGGTCGGATCCAGCTCGAGGTAGTCGGCGTCGGGCCGCTGGAAGCTGTGGACGTTGCTCTCCTGCAGGTCGGCGATTGAGGCCGCGTCGCCGCGCACAGTGCTCGCGGCCCAATAGCCCTGGATCGCGTACCGCTTCGCCAGCCGCCAGTCCCAGTCCATCCCGCCGGTGTACGCCTGGCCGGGCAGGAACCGTGTGTCGTCGTCCAGATTGCGGTTGGTCGCCGTGGTGATGAAGCCGATCGCGGACTGGTTGCTGAACTCGCGACGGGCGCGGATCACCGAGTAGCTGCTCAAAGGCTCCACCGTCTGCCGCGTGCGCTGCAGGCCGCTGGCGATGATCGCGTCCTCATTCGAGGTGACCGCGTTCAGCGCACCGATCGAGAACGCCCCGATCCGGCCGGTCAGCTTCGACGCGCCGAGGATGGTGGTCTGCGTCGGCGAAATCGACGATCCCCCGTCGGGCACCTCCGCGACCCCGCGCGGCGCGCGCCCGATGCGGCGTGAGTAGAACAGCCCGCTGCACGCGCCGTCGTTGCAGTCGGTGTCGAAGCGGAAGATGCCCGAGCCTTCCACGAAGAACGGCCGCCGCTCGGAGAAGAAGGTCTCGAACGCGGAGAGGTTGACGACCGCGGGGTCTGCTTCGACCTGGCCGAAATCCGGATTCACCGTGCCGGTCAACGTCAGGCCGGGGCGAAGCGCGTACTTCAGATCGAGGCCGACGTTGAGATCGGGATCCGTGGCCCGGCGCAGACTGTCGCCGGCCTCGACGCTCTGGTGGGTGACGTCGCCGACCAGATACGGGACCATCTCGAGCCGTTTGAGCGAGCGATCGAGGTGCAGGCCGGTCAGATCACCGAAGGACGACACGTAACCGGTCGCGTTTTTCGACAGCAGCGGCCAGGTCGAGGTCTCGTTGAGGCGCCCGATCTGCCGCACGAAGGCCAGACCGAAAGTCGCGCTGTCGGTCGGCTGAAAGCGGAGCTGCGAGAACGGAATGCGGAACTCCGCCCGCCACCCGTCCGCCGTCTTCGCCACCGACACATCCCACACCGCGTCCCACCCATCGTCGGAATTCCCGTCGTTGAACCAATAGCTGTCCTGCTTGACGCCGGCGGGATTGACGGCGAACTCGAAGGCGCTCCGCTTGTCGTGGAAGGAATCGATCAGCACCCGGATCCAGTCGGAGGGCGATCGCTCGTCGCGGCGGGTGCGGTGGCCGACGATCTTCGCCGGCTCGGGATCGAACGCGGTCACGGCGATGTACATGAACGAGGCGTCGTAAGCGACGCGCGCCTCGGTTTGATACGTGGCCGGGGCGCCGTCCTTGGGATCGCGCTGCAGGAACCCGGTGATCACCGGAGCGCGCTGCCAGGCCGCATCGCTCAGGTCCCCGTCGACGCGAATCGCCTCGGCGGTGCTGCCGTCGGCATTCGGGGCCGGCGTCTCGAGGCGCATGGCTTCAACGACACTGCTGCTGCGGTCCGCCGCCTCGGCGGCTGGAACCCCTGTTCCGGCAACCAACAGTGCGAGCAGCGCGATCCCGAATCCGAACACGGCGCCTGACCTTCCCTGCGTCCTGAAGCGAACGGAGGCTTAGACGGAAGGAGCGAGCCAAGGGTTTGCAAGCGGCGGACGGAGCAGGACGTTGGTCGTTTCCTGGAGCCTGCGGTCTTCGCACCGCCGGCTTGGCGGTAGCGGGAAGCGGGAAGCGGGCGGCCTCGCCGCTAGCGTGCCACCAACATCGTCAGCGCAAACCGCGCGTCGTCGTCAATCCACTGATCGCGGGTGGCGAGCTGCACGGCGGCACCCATGGCGGTGATCTGTTCGGGCGTGTACTTGTAGGAGCTCTCCGTCCAGATGTACTCGCCGTTGTGGAAATGAACGGTCGTGTCGGCGAGCGGAATGGTCACCTCCTGCCCGATGCAGCTGACGAGATGCATCTCGATGCGCTGCAGCTCGCGGTTCCACGAGGCGCGATGGATGAAGGCGTCGAGATCGAAGTTCCCGCCCAGTTCCTGGTTGATGCGGACCAGCAGGTTCTTGTTGAACGCCGCGGTGACCCCGAGCGGATCGTCGTAGGCCAGCAGCAAATCCGCTTCGCTCTTGACGAGATCGGCGCCGAGCAGCAGCAGGTCGCCGGGGGCCAGCGCGCTGCGGATCCGCTGCAGGAAGGCCTGCGCATCCGGCAAATCGAAGTTGCCGATGTTCGATCCAAGCAGCAGGACGAGCATCGGTCCGCTGGCCGGCCGCTCGGCCACCGCGCGTCGGAGCCCGACCTCGTACGTGGACTGGTGACCCATCACCGAGAAGTGCAGCTTGCCGAGCCGCTGCTCGGTCTGTTCGAGCGCCTGCGAGGAGATGTCGATCAGGTGGACGCGGGCCGTCCCACCGATCGCCTGCAGCGCTTCCGCCAGCAACACCAGCTTCTCACCGCTGCCACATCCGAGCTCGACGATCGTGCCGTCGTCGCGCGACAGTGCCCCCACGATCGCGCCTGCATGGCGCTCGAGCAGCCTCGTTTCGGCGCGGGTGATGCGATACCACGGCAGCCGGCAGATGGCGTCGAAGAGGCTGGAGCCGAGCGGATCGTAGAGATATTTCGACTGCAGCTGTTTCGGCGTGAGCGCGAGATCGCGGCGGACGTCGGCCGCGAACTCGGCCGTGAAGGATCGTGTGATGACGGTCATGCTACCTGCTGCTCACGGTACGGAACGTCGCGTAGACGTAGGGATAATTCGGCCGGAACCAGTTCCGGAAGCTGCGCCGCACGAGCTCCTTCGCCGTGGCCGGCGACGCGCCTTTCATGACGAAGTGCTGGCCGTCGAAGAAGTCCGCGGAGTACTCGGGATAGGAGGCCATCGGCTCGAATCCGGGAAGCGGGGCGAACACCGTCGACGTCCACTCCCAGCCGTTACCGGCGAGGTCGTGCACACCCCACGCGCTCGCACCAGCCGGACGGGCGCCGGCGGGAACCGGTTCCCAGCTGGCGAAATCAAAATTGCCGAACGAGGCGTCGGGAGCGGCATCGCCCCACGGGAACTGCCGCTCGTGCCCCTCGGGGGTACCGAAGGCGGCGCGGTGATATTCCGCTTCGGTCGGCAGCCGCCGGCCTTTCCACCGGGCGAAGGCGTTGGCTTCAGCCTGGCTGACGTAGACCGGCCAGGCGAGCGGCAAGCGGCAGATCCTCGAACATCCCGTGCCACTGCCATCCGTGGCCCGCCTTCACCCAGAAGGTCGGGTGCGCGATCCGATCGGTCTGAATCCACTCCCACTCATCGTCGGTCCACAGGCCACGCTGCTGATAGCCGCCCGCTTCGACGAACTCCAGGAAGGCGGCGTTGGTGACGTTGTGGACGTCGATGTCGAAGGCTGGCACGGTCACGGACAGGACGCCGAACTCGTTGTCCCAGCCGAACCGGGCCGCGGCGCGATCGGCGCCGAGCGTCGCCTCTCCCGCCGGGATCTGCACCGTGTCCTGGCGGACCGGAGCGCCACCCAGCTCGTAGGCGAGGTCGACCGGCCGGTGCTTGTGCTCCTGCGGCAGGCGGTGCCACATGTAGAGCAGCGTTTCCTGATGCATCGCCTCGTGCTCGAGCGCCGTGAACACTGCCTCGCCACGTTGCATGGCCGGACGATCTTCCACGAACGGCGCATCGCGCAGGGCGGCCAGAACCGCCTCGTCTGCGGCCCGCCCGAACGCGAGCACCTCCTGCCGACTCGGCCATTGAGTCGACGCGCCGCTGCGTGGAGCCGCCGTCTCCACGCTGTCGGGGTCGATGCCGCGGGCGAACAGCCGCTCGAGGCGGCCGTCGACGCCGGGCCGGCCCAGCCCCCGGTTCAGCAGTGCGATGATGCTGAACGCGGGCAAATGCCCCTCGTAGAACACGATCGGGTTCCGCAACGCAATCGGACGGGAGTAGTAGACGTCCGGGTCGATCAGGTCGAACAACCGGCGCGACCGTTCACGGTTGCGCAGGTACCACGCCACCAGCGAGTCACGGTCGAGGGCGAGGATCCGATCGTTGCTGACGGGCATGCACGCTCCTTAAACCTTCTACGATGCCGCCAGCCAGGGATGAGATCCAAGGCAGACGGCCGCTACTGAAACCGATGCATGAACTGGGCCTCCGCGGCGATCCTGGTCCCCCAACCACCGCCGTGTTACGCTAATTCGTTCGGCCCCGACGCGCGACGCGAAAGTGGCGGAACTGGCAGACGCGCCGGACTTAGGATCCGGTAGCCGCAAGGCTATGGGGGTTCGACTCCCCCCTTTCGCACCAGCCTTCGCTCGGCTGGGTTCGTCGGGAGCTTCGGGTGGTCGAGCCGAACGCCTCCCCCTCCCACGAGCGGACGCACCAGGAAGTCACGCGGATCGCCCTCGGGATCTACACCAGCAGACCTGTCCCATGAAAACCGAGTTCATTGACGTCAGCGACACCAAGAAGAATCTCGTCGTCGAAATCCCCAGCACCATCGTCGATGCCGAGATCGACAAGGTGTCCCGCGATTACAGCCGGGCGGCACGCATCCCCGGCTTCCGGCCGGGCAAGATCCCGGCAAAGGTCGTGCGCCGCCGCTTCCGCGATCAGATCCTCCACGATGTCGCGCACGGGCTCATCCCGCGCGCCGTGGACGATGCACTGCGGGAGCGAAAGATCGAGCCGGTCGACACGCCGGACATTCGGGACGTGGTCGTGGAAGAGGGGCAGCCGCTCAAGTTCACCGCGGCCTTCGACACCGTCCCGCCGATCGATCCGGGCGACTACGCCAGCCTGACGGTCACCCGCAAGCCGATCACGGTCGAGGAGCACGCGGTCGACGAGGCGCTCGAGAACCTGCGCACCCGCGCCGCCCGCTACGAGCCGGTCGAGGGTCGCGGCATCGAAAGCGGCGATTCGGTCGTCCTGGACATGAAACGGACCGCGATTGGGGCGCCCGCCGCCGAGGGCGATGCTGCCCCGGCGGAACCGAGCACCGATCGCCACGACAACGTCACCGTCGACGTCGGCGGCAGCGCCAATCCGCCCGGGTTCGACGAGAACCTGATCGGGATGCAGGTCGGCGAGGCCAAGGCCTTCGACGTCGCCTATCCCGCGGACTACACCATCAGCGAGCTGGCCGGGACGACGGTCAAGTACGAGGTCGAGGTGAAGGCGATCCGCACCAAGGTGACGCCGCCCCTGGACGACGAGTTGGCCAAGGATCTTGGCGATTTCGAGTCGCTGGAGGCACTGCGGACCCGCATCCGCGCCGATCTCGAGCACGAGCTGCGGCACGAGGTCGAGCGGGACACCCGCGCCGAGCTGCTCCGCCAGCTGGCCACGCGGGTGACGTTCGAGGTCCCGTCCTCGCTCCTCGATCGCGAGATCGACCGGCGGGTCGAGGAATTCGTGCGCCGGTTGATGGACCAGCAGATCGACCCGATGAAGACCGGCATCAACTGGGAAGAATTCCGCGACCGGCAGCGCGAGGCGGCGACCGAAGCCGTCAAGGGGGCGCTGGTCCTCGACGAAGTGGCCCGGCGGGAGCAGATCGAGGTGTCGGACGCCGACGTCGAGGCCGAGATCGAGCGCTTCGCGGACCGGTCGGGACGATCGGCCGCCTCGGTCCGCGCCCGGCTCGAAAAGGAGGGTGGGGTGTCGCGGCTCTATGCCGGTCTCCGGCGTGAAAAGTCGGTCGATCTGCTGCTTGGCAAGGCCACGGTCATCCAGCAGGGATGACCACCGATCTCTTAACGATTGCCGCGCTCCGGCCGATATACTAGGAAGGAGCCCGGTCGCGCGGCTCTCCTGCAACCCGATCTCGCTCAGAAAGCTCAGACCAGCCCGTTATGTCAGAACGCATGCAGCTCATTCCGATGGTGGTCGAGCAGACCAACCGGGGCGAACGCGCCTACGACATCTTTTCGCGTCTGCTCAAGGACAGCATCGTCTTCATCGGTACGCCGATCGACGACAACGTCGCCAACCTGGTCATCGCCCAGATGCTGTTCCTGGAGGCCGAGGACCCGGATCGCGACATTTTGCTCTACATCAACAGCCCGGGCGGCGTGGTGACGGCCGGCATGGCGATTTACGACACCATGCAGTTCATCAAGCCGGACGTCCAGACCTACTGCATCGGCCAGGCGGCGTCGGTGGCGGCGGTGCTGCTGGCGGCGGGCACCAAGGGCAAGCGGTTTTCGCTGCCGAATTCCCGGATTCTGATCCACCAGCCGTGGGTCCAGGGGCTCGGCGGCCAGACGACGGACATCGACATCCACGCCCGGGAGCTGCTCAGAACCCGTGAGCGGCTGAACCAAATCCTCGCCCAGCACACCGGCCAGCCGCTGAAGCGCATCCAGGACGACACCGAGCGCGACTACATCATGGGCCCCGACCAGGGCAAGGAATACGGTATTATTGATGATGTCATCCGCAAGAGGGCGTGAAGCCTCCAGCTTCCAGCTTCCGGCTCCCAGCCGGGCTGACTGGACGCTGGCAGCTGGAAGCTGGTAGCTCGACGCTTCAGGGTTCATCCAATGGTCAAGAAAACCGCTGACGGCGAGGTCCTTCGCTGCTCCTTCTGCAACAAGGATCAGAACGACGTCCGCAAGTTGATTGCGGGCCCGACGGTCTTCATCTGCGATGAGTGCGTCGAGGTCTGCAATGACATCATCGCCGACGACAACCGCTTCGAGGCGCGCGGCGGCACGCGCTCGTCGCTGCCGGTCCCCCAGGAAATCAAGAAGTTCCTCGACGAATACGTGATCGGCCAGGAACAGACCAAGAAGAAGCTGGCGGTCGCGGTCTATAACCACTACAAGCGGATCGAGATCCAGAAACAGAGCCGCAGCCGCAACGAGATCGAGCTGACCAAGTCGAACATCCTCTTGATCGGCCCGACCGGCACCGGCAAGACGCTGCTCGCCCAGACCCTCGCCAAGCTCCTCTCTGTCCCCTTCACGATCGTCGACGCGACGACACTGACCGAAGCCGGGTACGTCGGGGAGGATGTCGAGAACATCATCCTGAAGCTGCTGCAGGCGGCCGGGGGTGACATCGAGAAGTGCCAGCAGGGGATCATCTACATCGACGAGGTCGACAAGATCTGCCGCAAGGACGAGAACCCCTCGATCACCCGCGACGTGTCGGGTGAAGGGGTGCAGCAGGCCCTGCTGAAGATTCTCGAAGGGACGGTGGCCAACGTCCCGCCGCAGGGCGGCCGGAAGCACCCGCACCAGGAGTTCTTCCAGGTCGACACGACCAACATCCTGTTCATCTGCGGCGGCGCCTTCGTCGGGCTGGACAAGCAGATCGACCGCCGGATCGGCAAGAAGACGCTCGGCTTCAAGGCCGACGTCAAGTCGGTGTCCAACCGGGACATCGGCACGACGCTCGAGATGATCGAGCCCGAGGACCTGATCAAGTACGGGTTGATCCCGGAGTTCGTCGGCCGCCTGCCGGTCGTCGGCACGCTGCACGAGCTCGATCGCGCCGCGCTGGTCCAGATCCTCACGCAACCGCGGAATGCGATCACGCGTCAGTACCAGAAGCTGTTCGAGTACGAAAACGTCAAGCTGCGCTTCACGGACGATTCGCTCGAGGCGATCGCCGAGGCGGCGCTGGCCCGCAAGATCGGGGCGCGCGGCCTGCGGATGATCATCGAGGACCTCATGCTCGACCTGATGTACACGCTGCCCGGGCAGAAGAAGATCCGGGAGTGCGTCATCACCCGCGAGGTGGTGCAGAGCAAGGAAAAGCCCATCACGCTGATCGAGAAAGCGGGTTAATCGCTTCCCGCTCCCCGTTCCTGCGTCACGCCGGAACGGGGTCACAGGCCCCCGACGGGGCGCTTCGAGCCACACGACAGGCAACGCGGGAAGCTGGCAGCTTCATTCCTCACCCATACATGGAACTCTACGAAACACTCCCGATCGTTCCGCTGCGCGACGTGGTGGTCTTCCCGCACATGATGATGCCGTTCGTGATCGGGCGGCCGTCTTCGACCCGGGCGCTCGAGCACGCGCTGGTAAAGGACAAGCGGATTTTTCTCGCCGCCCAGCATGATGCCGCGATCGACGACCCACAGCCGGCCGACATCTACCTGATGGGTTGTGTCGCCAACATCGTCCAGAGCCTGAAGCTGCCGGACGGCAACATCAAGGTCCTGGTCGAGGGTATCGAGCGCGCCCGCGCCGTCGAGTGGAAGGAAGACAAAGGGTTCTACCGCGTGGTGGTCAAGGTGATCCCGAAGCACAAAGAGTCGGGCGGCGAGGCGGAGAGCACGATGAGCCGCGTCGTGTCGCTGTTCGAGCAGTACGTGAAGCTCTCGAACAACCTGCACTACGACGCGATGATCGCCGCCGTCCGGGTCGACGATCCGGGCAAGCTCGCCGACACCATCGCCGCGCACCTGCTGGTGGGCGTCGACGAGAAGCAGAACCTGCTCGAGATCATCTCGCCGATCGAGCGCCTGAACCGCATCGCCGGCATCCTCGAAGCCGAGGTCGACAAGCTCCAGGTGGACCGCCGCATCCAGTCTCGCGTCAAGAAGCAGATGGAGAAGGCCCAGAAGGAGTACTACCTCAACGAGAAGATGAAGGCGATCCAGAAGGAACTGGGGCGCAAGGACGACAAGGGCAACGAGGTCGAGGAGCTCAAGAAGAAGATCGACCAGTCGAAGATGCCCGAGGAGGTCGAGGAGAAGGCCATCCAGGAGCTGAAGCGGCTCGAGTCGATGCCGCCGATGTCGGCCGAAGCGACGGTCTCGCGCAACTACCTCGATTGGCTGATCGCGGTTCCCTGGTACAAGAAGAGCAAGGAGAGCCGGGATCTCAAGCGGGCCGAGCAGATCCTCAACGAGGATCACTACGGGCTCGAGAAGATCAAGGATCGCATCCTCGAGTTCCTCGCGGTCCGGGCGCTGATCAAGAAGCCGAAGGCGACGATCCTGACGTTCTCCGGGCCTCCCGGCGTCGGCAAGACGTCGCTGGCCAAGTCGATCGCCCGGGCGATGAACCGCAAGTTCGTGCGGCTGTCGCTCGGCGGCGTCCGCGACGAAGCGGAGATTCGCGGCCACCGCCGCACCTACATCGGCGCGTTCCCCGGCCAGGTCATCCAGATGATGAAGAAGGCCGGGACGATGAACCCGGTGTTCCTGCTCGACGAAGTCGACAAGATGTCGATGGACTTCCGCGGCGATCCGTCGGCGGCGCTGCTCGAGGTGCTCGACCCGGAACAGAACAACGCCTTCCTGGATCACTACCTCGACGTCGAGTACGACCTCTCGAACGTGATGTTCATCTGCACGGCCAACGTGCTGCACACCATCCCGCAGGCGCTCCGCGACCGCATGGAAGTGCTGCAGCTGGCTGGCTACACCGAGCAGGAGAAGGTCGAGATCGCCAAGAAGTTCCTGTCGCGGAAGGCCATCGAAGGTGCCGGGCTGACGACCGCCAACATCACCTTCCTCGACGAAGCCTTCCAGGCGATCATCCAGCGCTACACGCGCGAGGCTGGCGTCCGCAACCTCGAACGCGAGATCTCGTCGATCTGCCGCAAGATCGCCCGCAAGGTGGTCACCGCGGGGAAGGAATTCGGCGAAGAGATCACCGCCGCCAAGGTCACCGAGTACCTCGGCGTGCCGCGCTTCCGCCCGACGGTGGCGGAAGAGACCAACGAGATTGGCGTCGCCACCGGGCTGGCCTGGACCGAGGTCGGCGGCGAGATCCTGGTGACGGAAGCGACGCTGATGCCCGGCAAGGGCCACCTGCGCTTGACCGGCAAGCTGGGCGACGTGATGCAGGAATCGGCGCATGCGGCGATGAGCTACGTGCGCTCGCGGTCGGATGATTTCGGGATTCCGAAGGACTTCAACCGCAGAACCGACGTCCACGTGCACGTCCCGGAAGGGGCCATCCCGAAGGACGGGCCGTCGGCCGGCATCACTCTGGCCACCGCGCTCGTCTCGGCGATCGCCGGGGTCCCGGTCCGCAAGGAAGTCGCGATGACCGGTGAGATCACGCTGCGCGGCAAGGTCTTGCCGATCGGCGGGGTGAAGGAGAAACTGCTGGCCGCGCACCGGGCGGGGCTCAAGAGCATCATCGTTCCCAAGGACAACGAAAAGGATCTGGCGGACATTCCGAAGAACGTCCTCGACACCCTCGACATCTACATGGTCGAGACGATGGACGAAGTGTTGAAGATCGCCCTGGCCGGGCCGCTGCCGGTCCTCGCCGCGGCGGCGTCCACGCCGGACGCGGAAGTCGATCCCGCCATTTCCGACGACACCATTACTCATTGACACTTGACGGGACTAGGGACTCGGGACCCGGGACTCGGTTGCCACCGAGAGCCGGATCCCGGGGCCCGGATCCCGAGCCCCGGCTTTGAAGCTCCTCTCCGCTGACTTCGTGACGAGCGCCGCGGCCGGCGGACGGGCCCACGGCATTCCCCACGACGGTCTCGCGCACGTGGCGCTGGCCGGCCGGTCGAACGTCGGGAAGTCGACCCTGATCAACGCGCTGTGCCGGACGAAGATCGCGCGCACGAGCGCGGCTCCCGGCAAGACCCGGCTGGCGAACCTGTATCGGGTCGGGCTCGAGGGAGGCGCGGGGGGCCCGGGGCGGTGGTCCACGTACATCGTGGACCTGCCTGGCTACGGCTACGCGCGGGGCGGCGCCAGTTCGGCGGACGAACTGCGGGCGGTGGCGGAAGCGTACTTCCGCGAAGCGGCGGACGCCCGGCGGGTCACGCTGCTGCTGGTCGACGCCCGCCATCCCGGGCTGGAGACCGACCTCGCGGCGGCCCACTGGCTGGATGGAATGGGAGTCGAGCGGAAAGTCGTCGCAACCAAGGTCGACAAACTGTCGCGCGCCGAGCGCGCACGCAACCTGCGGATCATCGGAGACGTGTTAGGCATGGCCGCCCTGCCGGTTTCGGCAACCAGCGGCGAAGGATTGGATGCACTGTGGACAACGATCGCGACCATCGCCCGGGACGTGGTGCCGCGCGGGTAGCTGAACCCGCGTCAGGCGCCGCCACCACCGACGCCCCCGTCGTCGAGCTCAGCACGCTGAAGGACATGAGCGTGACCGAGCTGACCCACATCGCCCGGCAGCTCGACGTGCCCGGGGCGACCGGTATGCGCAAGCAGGAACTGATCTTCGAGATCCTGCGATCGCGCGCCGAGAAGAGCGGGATGCTGTTCTCGGAGGGGGTGCTGGAGACGCTGCCGGACGGCTTCGGCTTCCTGCGCGCCCCCGACTACAACTACCTGCCCGGGCCTGACGACATCTACGTCTCCCCTTCCCAGATTCGCAAGTTCGATCTGCACACCGGCGATACGGTGTCCGGCCAGATCCGCCAGCCCAAAGAGGGTGAGCGCTACTTCGCCCTGATCAAGGTGGAGGCGGTCAACTTCGAGCCGCCGGACCGCGCCCGCGAGAAGATCTTCTTCGAGAACCTGACCCCGCTCTACCCGCAGGAGAAGATCCGGCTGGAAGCCGCGTCGGACAACCTGTCGGCCCGGGTGATGGATCTGATGGTCCCGATCGGCAAGGGCCAGCGCGGCCTGATCGTCGCGCCGCCGCGCACCGGCAAGACGATGCTGCTGCAGAACATCGCGAACAGCATCACCACCAATCATCCCGAGGTGTACCTGATCGTGCTGCTCATCGACGAGCGGCCCGAGGAAGTCACCGACATGCAGCGCTCGGTCAAGGGCGAGGTCATCTCGTCGACGTTCGACGAGCCGGCGACCCGCCACGTCCAGGTCGCCGAGATGGTGATCGAGAAGGCCAAGCGCCTCGTCGAGCACAAGAAGGACGTCGTCATCCTGCTGGACTCGGTGACCCGCTTGGCCCGCGCCTACAACACCATCGTGCCGCCGTCGGGCAAGGTTTTGTCGGGCGGCGTGGATAGTAATGCCTTGCAGCGGCCGAAGCGCTTCTTCGGTGCGGCGCGGAACATCGAGGAAGGGGGCTCGCTGACGATCATCGCGACCGCCCTGATCGACACCGGCTCGCGGATGGACGAAGTCATCTTCGAGGAATTCAAGGGCACGGGCAACCTCGAGATTCACCTCGATCGCAAGCTCGCGGACCGCCGCGTGTTCCCGGCCATCGACATCCAGAAAAGCGGCACCCGCAAGGAGGAGCTGCTGCTGGCGAAGGAGGATCTCAACCGGGTGTGGGTGCTGCGCAAGGTGCTGACCCCGCTGTCACCGGTCGAGGCGATGGAGCTCCTGCTCTCGAAGATGAGCAAGACGAAGAACAACGCGGAGTTCCTCGGCGCGATGGCGAAGGGCGGATAGAGGGTTCGAAGGTTCGGAGGGTTCGGGGGTTCGAGGGTCGAAGGGTTCGACGGTTCGAAGGTTGGGTTCGACGCCGACTGCCGCACGCCGACCGCCGCGCGCCGTTTCCGATGTCTTGAATCCCGATCGCTGCCTGCCCGGCGACGTGCTCCGAGGCCAGCTCATACATTGAGACGCTTGACGCGAACTCTCGGCGCGGCTTTGATAAGGAGATGCTCACTACTGTTTTGCTGCTCGCCGGCTTGACGATGGGTCAGCAGGCGCCGGCTGCCGGAACGCCGCCTCAGGAGAAACCGCCTGCGGCCCCCGCGCCGTCCCCGGCACCCAAGCCGGCCCAGCCACCCGCGACCGCTCCTGCCCAGACACCGGCGGCGCCGCGTCAGGCGGCGGCACCGACGGTGCGGCCTTCGATTACCGTGATGGTCACCGATCGCACCGGGCGCGGGCTGCCGGACGTGACCGTCAAAGCCACCGGGCCGAACGAACGCGAGGGCAAGACCGAAGCTGACGGCACGGTCATCCTGCGCAACGTGAGCGCAGGCACCTACCGGCTGCGATTCGAGAGCCCCACGACGATCACCTTCGAGCGTGAGATCACCGTCGCCGCGGGACGCCCGGTCAAGACCAGCGTCGAACTGAGCCCGGCCCCGCCGCCGCCTCCGCCGCCCAAGCCGGAGCCCCCGCCGGCGCCGGCAGCGCCCCCTCCGCGCGCGGCCGTACCCTCGGGTCCTCCGACCTCGATCGACGTGATCGGCTTCTACGAAAAGAACTCGGTCTCGCGTGGCACGCCCTTCAAGTCATCCCAGATCGGCTGCACCGGGACGTCGACCGGCTCGCTCCTCCAGATCCGCGACGCCGTCGCCGAGCACACCCACGAAGATGCCGATGAGATGCTGTACGTGATTGCGGGTGACGGGAACATGAAGATCGGCAGCACCGAGATGAACCTGCCGCACGGGACGTTCGCGGTGATCCCCAGGGGAGAGCCGCACGTCATCACCCATCGCAGCGGATCGATCATGCTGGCGGTGTCGATTTTGACCGGCCCGCCGTGCACGTCGGCGGGCAAGTAAGGGAGCGGCATGCGGTATCGGACGTTCGGACGGACCGGCTGGCAGGTGTCTGATGTCGGCTACGGGATGTGGGGCATGGCCGGGTGGAGCGGGAGCGACGATCAGGAGTCGCATGCGTCGCTCGATCAGGCGATCGCGCTTGGCTGCAACTTCTTCGACACCGCATGGGCCTACGGCGACGGCCGCAGCGAACGGATTCTCGGCGCGACGCTGAAGCGCCATGCCGGCAAGACCCTCTACGTCGCGACCAAGATTCCGCCGAAAAACCGGCAGTGGCCGGCACGCCCGGGGCCGACGCTCGAAGACGTCTTTCCGTCCGACTACATCCGCGAGTACACCGAGAAGAGCCTGACCAACATCGGGGTGTCGTCGCTGGACCTCCAACAGTTCCACGTCTGGAACGACGAGTGGGCCGACGACCCGGCCTGGCAACGGGCGGTGCGCGCGCTCAAGGACGAGGGCCTGGTCAAGGCCTTCGGGATCAGCGTCAATCGGTTCGAGCCGGCTAACGTGCTGAAGGCCCTCGACACCGGGCTGATCGACTCGGTCCAGGTGGTCTACAACGTCCTCGATCAGAACCCGGAGGACGAGCTCTTCCCCGCCTGCCAGCGGCTCAACATCGCGGTGATCGCCCGGGTGCCGTTCGACGAAGGCAGCCTGACCGGCACGCTGACGCCCGATTCACGCTGGCCGGAGGGGGACTTCCGCAACCGCTATTTCACCAAAGAGAACCTGGCCGAAACGCTGCCGCGGATCGATGCGCTCAAGAAGATTGTGCCGCCCGGCATGAACCTGCCCGAGCTGGCGCTGCGTCACATCCTCCAGCACCCGGCGGTCACGACGGTCATCCCGGGGATGCGCAAGCCCGGGCACGTCGCGCAGAATCTGGCCGCCAGCAACGCTCCGCCGTTGTCGCCGGAGCTCATGGCCGAGCTGAAACGGCATCGCTGGAACCGCACGGTCGACTGGGAGTAGGGCAAAATCCCGCGTGCGGCAGAATTTGGTAGAATACCCCTTTGTCCAAAGACCCAAGGAGCGAGCAGTGAAGGAAGGGATCCACCCCAAGTACTACGATATCGAGGCGCGCTGCGCATGCGGGGCGACCTGGCAGACCCGGTCGACGAAGCCGGAGCTGCACCTCGAAATCTGCAACAACTGCCACCCGTTCTTCACCGGCCGACAGAAGCTCGTCGATACTGAAGGACGCGTAGAACGGTTCACCAAGCGCTTCGGAGTACAGACCTCCGAGAGCCGCAAGCAGGCTGCGCAGGCGGCGAAGGCAAAGAAGACGCCGGTCGCCGCCGGCAAGTAGTCCGCAGACTCGCCGGTTATCCCCAGAAGAGCGGTGAACTTTCCCGCTCTCTGGTGATCTTCCGGTCGAGCCGCGCCACCCGGTGGCGCAGCCCGTCTTTCCCGCGCGGGCGCCGGCTGGTGTCACCCATCTCCTCCAAAGCAAACATCGCCAACTCGCGAGCCGCCAGGTAGTCCCTGGTGCGATGCTCCTGGTGGATGGCCAGCGCCTCCGCGGCGAACTGCCGCAGCGCCTCGGCGGCCGGGCTCGTGCGCGCGTGGGTCGACCCGAGCGTCAGCAGCGTCCGCCACACGTTCGCGGCCTCCTCGAAGCGGCGCTCGCGCCGGCAGCGCAGCCCGAGGCGATAGAGCGCCTCACCCTTCACGTCCCCATCGTCGGCCTCAGCGGCCCGGCGATAGCATCCTTCAGCCCGCGAGACTTCGCCGCTGCGCTCGTACACGCGCCCGAGTGCCAGCGCCTCGCTGGCATCGCGACAGGCATCGACGCCCTCTTCGGCGAGACGAATCGCCCGTGCGGTGACCGCCGCCAGCGAAACCAGATCCAGCCGGTTGTGCTCGAGCACCGGTTCGAGCGGCCGCGGATCGCCGCTGCGCAGGAACTGGAAGAAGCGGCCGGGGATCTCGCCACCCGGGACGTCGCCGACGCGACGGAACCCGAACAGCGCCCGCTCCAGCGTCGACAACCGGCAGCCGCCATCGTCTCCGGCGGCGGATTCGACCGGCCGGAGCTTCCACAGGCGCCGGGCGGGATGCAGCATGTCGAAGTGCGGGATGCCCACCAGCGCCGGCTCCATGCGATGGAACACCCAGCGCGTTTCCATCACCGGCACGTCGAAGGTCTTCCCGTTATACGTCACGATCAGATCCGCATCCTCGAAGCACTCGGCCACCGCGGCGAGCAGCGCGCGCTCGCCGGCGTGGCTCGTGAGCAGGAACTGGCGGACCTGGAAGGCGCCAAGGTCGAAGAAGCCGAGCCCGACGAGGAACGCGAGGGTCCCGGCGCCGCCGCTGAGCCCTGTCGTCTCGAGATCGATGAAGACGGTGCGCGACAGCGCTTCGGCAACCGCGTCAGGGCCCGCATCGCGCCCGCGCATCTCGAGCCCGGGATCGAGGACCGCCAGACCCTCGCCCGAGCGGAGGTCGCAGTCGCCAATCCGAATCCCGCCGTGCCAGCGATCCGACTCGTAGCGCCGCTCGACGATCAGGCACTGACCGAACGCGTTCCGCGCGACAGTTCCGCCGAGCAGGTCGCCCACGCGATCGATCGCGATCGTGGTCTCGTAGCCGGTGTCCGGCTCGTAGGTCAGCTCGCGGACCGGCGTCTTCGACGGCCCCGGCCGGACGATGGCCCGCAGGCGGGACGAGAGATCCACGGCTAGGCGGCCTCCGCGCCGGTCAGCGCCGTGAGGATGCGCAGCGCCACGGTCTTGGCGTGCGGACCGGTGTTGCCCTCGGGCCCGACACACGACGGGCAGCCGGATTCGCATGGGCACCCGGCAATCAGGGTGCGGGTGCGATCGAGCAGCGGCTCGTGCATCTCGAACAAGGGCCGGCTGAAGCCGATGCCGCCCGGATAGTTGTCGTAGATGAAGATGATCGGCTCGGCCGCGAGCGCCTCCGGAACGTTGCCTGCCGCGGCGGTGCGGCGGTTCCGCTCGAGCGCGCCGCCATCGACCGACAGCCCGATATCATGGCCGTCGCACATCAGCAGCAGCTGAGCGACGTTCTTCATCGCGAACGCCAGCCCCACTACACCATCGCGGCGATCGTCGCCGGCATACGGCAGCGCGTTCATCACCTCGGCCCCGATCGTCAGCCAGTACGAGGACGTGTGCATCTGCTGCTCGGGCAAATCGAGGTCGCCCGAGCCGACGTTCTCGTTGGTGTAGAACTTGATTTTCTTGAAGCCAACCACTCGGGAGACGACGTGGACTTCTCCGTGGTTGCGGCGGGAACTGACGCTCACGCCGCCATCTCCGGGACCCGGGACCGGGGACCCGGGATCCGGGGAATCGGTCAGTGAGGGTACAGCTGATTCTCGAGCGGCCTGCGCCCCATCCGGGCTTCCACCGACGAGCTCACCCCCGCCAGACTTTGAGCCGCCCGCTTCCAACTCCAGCGTGTTCTCCCAGCTTCCATTCGTCCGGGTCCCGGGTCCCGGATCCCGAGTCCCGGTATCGAAGGTCTCGAGAATCGTGACCTTCGTATAGACGATCGCGTCGGTGTAGTAGTCGCATTCGACCGAGCGGACAAAGGCCTTGCGGCCGTCGAAGTCGAATCGTTCGACCTGGAACAGGGCGCCTTCGACGATGTAGATGGCTTTCTCGTGAAGGGTGGAAGGGCCGCTGGTGAAGTCGGTCTCGCCGATCACGCGCTCGCCGTGCGTGATGTCCACGACCACGAAGTTGTCCGACGACACCGAGCGCAGGCTGACGGCATCCGCCGGATAGGACTCGCTCGTCCAGTTCCACTGACCGTCGGCGTGATGGACGAAGCCCTCCTCGCCGAGCACGCCCAGGATATCCGGCAGGTGCTGCTCCCCAAACCGCTCGTCGTCTTTGAACGGCAGTTCGAACGCGGCGCACTTCACGTGATCGAGCAGGATGTGCAGGTTGTCCGGATTGATCAGCGCGTGCTCCGGCGTGCCGTCGAAAAAGTAGGACGGGTTGCGGACGATGAACTGATCGATCGGCGCGCTGCTCGCGACCAGGACGGCGGCCGAGCGTGTCGTCCGGCGCCCGGCGCGGCCGGCGCGCTGCCAGGTGGCGGCAATCGTCCCCGGATAGCCGGCCATCACC
The DNA here is from genome assembly GCA_963816725.1 of uncultured Acidobacteriota bacterium. GTDB lineage: Bacteria > Acidobacteriota > Vicinamibacteria > Vicinamibacterales > 2-12-FULL-66-21 > CAVSUB01. The sequence goes on from CAWFMC010000014.1 coordinate 252,173, forward strand.
GAGACATCCAGCGCGCCGATGTCGATGCCGAGCTCCAGCGCGTTGGTCGAGACCACCGCCCGCACCAGACCCTCGCGCAGACCGCGCTCGATCTCGCGCCGCCGGTTCGGGAGATACCCGCCGCGGTAGCCGCGCACCACGTCCGCCGCGCCGGGCGGTCCGTGGAATGCGTCCTTGAGATAGGTGGTGAGGATCTCGACGGCGAGGCGGCTCTGCGCGAACAGGATCAGCTGCAGGTTGTGCTTGAGGAACTCGAGCGAGACGCGACGGGCTTCCGACAGATACGAACGGCGGATTCCGAGCTGCGCGTTGACGACCGGCGGATTCACGAACAGAAAGAACTTTTCGCCGCGCGGCGCGCCGCTCTTCTCCACCAGCGCGAACGGGCGGCCGGTCAGTCCTTCGGCCAGCTCGCGCGGGTTGGCAATCGTCGCCGACGAGCAGATGAACACCGGGTCCGAGCCGTAGTGCCGGCACACGCGCTGCAGCCGCCGGAGGATGTTCGAGAGGTGGCTGCCGAACACGCCGCGATAGGCGTGCAGCTCGTCGATCACGACGAAGCGCAGGTTCTCGAACAGCTTTGCCCAGCGGGGATGGTGCGGCAGGATCCCCGAATGCAGCATGTCGGGGTTGCTCAGCACCACGTGGGCCTTGCCGCGAATCGCGCGGCGGGCATCCGACGGCGTATCGCCGTCGTAGGTGAACACGCCGATCGGCGCCCCTGAATCGCTGCTCACCAGCTCCGCCAGCGCATGCAATTCGGCGAGCTGGTCCTGAGCCAGCGCCTTGGTCGGAAACAGGTACAGGGCCCGGGTCGCGTGGTCGCGCAGGATGGCGTCGAGGACCGGGGCGTTGTAACACAGTGTCTTCCCGGATGCCGTCGGCGTGATCGTGACGACGTTGCGGCCGGCGGCGACGTGAGCGAAGGCTTCGGACTGATGGGTGTAGAGCTGCTCGACGCCGCGGGCGGCCAGCGCGGCGCGGAGCCGGACATCGGTGCCCTCGGGATAGGGCCCGAATGCCGCCGGCGCCGCCGGCAGCCGATGCGCGGCCGTCACGATCGGGTCCGCTTCCGGCCCGAGCGGCGCACGCGACGACGTCAGGCGGCTCAAGGCGTCCTGGAGCGAGCGATCCTTGTCGCCCGTGACCACGGGCAGGGTCGGTGAGGTCATGGGAAGCTGCTGATCGGAAACGGCTTGCGCGAGCGATCCTAACAGCGGCCGGGCGGGCGATCAAGAGGCGAAGGACCGGAGGACCGGCGCCTCAGCGGAAACTTACTTTCTGAGTTTCTCCCGCGCCGCAATCGCGACGAGGCTGGTGAGGCCAACTACGCCGATCAGGTTGGGGAAGACCTGGAGGGCGTTCATCAGATCGCCCCAGGCCCAGACGACATCGACCTTCGAGATCGCCCCGAACGGGATCAGCAGGCAGTAGATCCAGCGGTACGGGATCGTGACCGCGCGTCCGAGGATGTACTCGAAGAACTGCTCGCCGTAATACGCCCACCCGATCAGGGTCGTGTAGCCGAAGAGAAACGCGCAGAACGCGACGATCCAGCCGCCGAAGGTCGGCATCACCGTGTTGAAGCCGGCGGCGACGGCCGCGGTGCTGGTCAGGCCGGATTGCCACACCCCGGTCAGCAGGATCGTCATGGCGCTGATCGTCGAGGTCACGAACGAGACGATGAACACTTCGACGACGGCGTTGAGGCCCTGCAGGGTCGGCTGGGCGCTGCGGGCCGTGCCGTAGGCGACCGCGGCGGTGCCGTAGCCCGCTTCGTTGGCGTAGACCCCGCGCGCGATGCCGTAGCGCATCGCGACGAACATCCCGAACCCGAGCGCCGAGCGACTGCTGAACGCTTCGGACACGACCATCGACAGCACCGACGGAATCCGCGCGGCATTGACGACGATCACGATCAGACCGCCGATCAGGTAGAGACCGACTTTGAGCGGCGAGAGCTTCTCGGCCGCCCGTCCGATCGATGAGATGCCGCCGATGATCACCAGCCAGGTGAGGACCGCAATGACGATCCCGGAGATCAGCGGCCGGATCCCGAACACCGAGTTCAGTACCAGGGCCATCGAGTTCGGCTGCGAGAACGGCGTCGTGGTCAGGGCCGCGACCGCCGCAACCAGCGCGAAGATCCACGCCAGCGCCGGCGAGCGGAAACCATCGCGCAGGTAGTACATCGGTCCCGACAGCACCGCGTCGCCGCGGGTCTCGCGGAACGTCATGCCGAGGACCGCCTCCGCGAACTTGATCGCGGTGGCGACGAAGCCATACACCCAGATCCAGAACAGGGCGCCGGGACCGCCCGAGACGATCGCCGTCGCGACCCCGGCGATGTTGCCGGTCCCGATCGACGCGCCGAGCGACGTCATGAACGCCTGAAATGGCGTCAGCGCGCCCGCGCCTTCGCTGGAGCGCCGCACCAGCGCCACCCGCCAGGCCTCACCGAACCGCCGGACCTGGACGAACCCGGTTCGCACCGTCAGCCACGCGCCAGTTCCCAGCAGCACCAGGACGACCCACGGCATGAACAGCGCGTCGGCCAGCGATTCGATGAGATGCGTCACGGGGCGGTTATATCACTCAGGGGGATTCGCGAATCGGGGCTCGGGGTTCGGCGTTCGGCGTTCGGCGTTGGGCGCTGGGCGCTGGGCGCTGGGCGCTGGGAGGTTCAAGGTTGACGCGCTGGGATGGATACTGCTAAAGCGCGAAGCGGAAAGCGGCGGCGAGTCCGTGACAGCCTGAACCCGACGGTATGCCTAGCCGCCGAGCTGATCGCTGACAACTGCGAGCGGCGTTCAGATGTTCGATCTCGACTGGCAGCCGTCGACGGGGATCGACGCGCCGCTGATCCAGCTCGCGCGCGGCGAGGCAAGAAACGCGACGACCGATCCCACTTCGTCGGCGCGGCCGAAGCGGCCGAACGGGAGCTCGCGTTTGACGAAGTCGGCGATGACCTCGGGCTCCGCCTGCTGGCGCCGATGCCAGGACCCGCCGGGAAACAGGATCGAGCCCGGGGCCACGCTGTTGACGCGAATGTTGTCCGGTGCAAGCTGCTGCGCCAGTGACTTGCCGAGGCTGATCTCGGCGGCCTTCATCGCGTTGTAGGTCATGCGGCCGCCCGACTCGCGGCCCCAGATCGAAGCGATCATGACGATTGCCCCGCCGCCGCGGGCGCGCATGTGCGGCACGGCCTCGCGCGAGGCGCGAATCGCGGTGAACACGGTCTCGTCGAACGCACTCTGCCAGTCGGCGTCGGTGGTCCCGAGCAGATCGCTCCCCGCGGCCCGCCCCACGTTATTCACCAGGATGTCGATCCCCCCGAACGCGGCCACGGTCTGCCCGACGATCGCCTGGATGCCCTCGCTCGTCGCCACATCCGCCGTGACCCCCAGAACGCGAGCGGGCGAAGCCGCCTCGGCCTCGACCTCTGTGACCGCCTCCGCCAGCCGCTCCGCGCCCCGCGCGCACAGGCACACGTGGCACCCTTCCGCCGCCAGCGCCTTGGCGCTCGCCAGGCCCAACCCGCGGCTCGAGCCGGTAACGATGGCTATCTTGTTGGTCAGATCGAGATTCATAAGGGTTCGACTGGTTCGAAGGGTTCGACGTTCGACAGGTGCTGGTTCGAAGGTTCGACGGGTGCTACGGGTTCCGCAACCAGCGTCCGCCCCCCTAGTCACTCCTGCCGGTGAGATCGTTGAGGCGCCAGTCGAACTGGCGGAACTGCATCTTGAAAGCGTTCTTCTGCAGCATCTCCTTCTCGAGCCGCAGCGCGTGGGGCATGACGAACGCGACCAGCGCCCGCTCGATGGGGGAGCGCTGCGCGAAGGTGCCGGTGGCGCCGGGGTCGTACTGCGCGATGAACTCGGCGTCGCGCCAGCTGATGATTGGGGTCACCGAGACCGTGTTGGCGGTGCGATCGATCTCGAGCATCTGCTGATCGCTGACGAACTCCGCTTCGATCGACTCCAGTTGCCGCTTCAGCCGCTCGCCAGTGTAGGCCTCGCTGCGCAGGCGGCCGCTGCCGATCGCGCCGCGCCCCAGCGCGAGGTAGAGCCGCGCGTCCTTGAACTCCGGCAGGATCGTCTTCTCGATTTCGTCGAGCGTCACGCTGCGCCCGGCGGCGTGATGCTTGATCTGATCGAACGCCCCGGGAATCTGCTTGATGCTCGAGGCCGGCACGGCCGCGCTGCGGCCGCGAATCGGGTAGTTGTCGATCACCGTCTGCAGCACGAACGCGTTGTAGGCGTTCAGCCAGAACGCGATCTGCTGATCCTTCGTCCACCCGCCGTAGGTCGCCGCCGGCACGTTCAATGCCGCGACGTACCGATCCAGCCGGGCCCGCTCCGACTTCATCGCGCGGTAATAGACCAGGCCGTCACGCACGTTGGGATCGAGCAGTTGATCGAACGCGACGTGCAGCGGATCCGATCCTTCCGCAGGGGTGAATCGCTGCGCCGGCAGCACGAGCGATCCGGCGGTGATGATCAGCGTCAGCGTGGGCACCAGGATACGAACCATGGGAGTAATCCTACCGCCTCGTTGGCGGCTCATAAGGAGCCGTTGAGGAAATTGGCCAGCGCGGTCGAGAAGGCCGCCGGCGCTTCGAGATTCGAGAGATGCCCGGCGCCGGGCACCACCACGAGCTGCGACCGTTCGGTCGCGCGCACCATCCGCTCGCTGTCCGCCGGCGGCGTGATCACATCCTCCGCCCCGACGATGACCAGCACCGGGAGCCGGAGGGCGGCGAGGTCGCCGCTCGAGTCCGGGCGCGTCATGAGCGCGTGGATGGCGTGATCCACCCCCTCGGCCGAGTTCGCTTCGATCAGCCCGCGCACGACGCCGGTGACCTCACTGCCCCGCGACTGCTCACCGAGCAGCCGGGGAAGCATGCTGTCCGCGACCGCCCCGACCCCGCGCGCCCTGACCAGCGCCGACATCGTCCGCCTGGCCTCACGGCCCTCCGGCGTGTCTGCTTCGGCCTTGGTGTCGGCCAGCACGAGGCTGGTGAACCGGTCGGGCGCCCGCCGATGGAGGGCGAAGGTCACGTAGCCGCCCATCGACAGCCCGCCGATGACCGCGGTCTCGATCTCCAGGGCGTCGAGGACCGACTCCAGGTCAGCCGCGTAATCGTCTACGGTCGGCGGCTGCTGGCCGGCGGGCGACCGTCCGAACCCGCGCAGGTCGGGCGCGACGTAGCGCCAGCCTTGCGGGACCGCCTCGAGCTGCGGCCGCCACATCTCCGCCGACAGCGGAAAGGCATGGATCAACAGGACCGGCCAGCCGGCGCCGGCGTCCAGCACGCGAAAGGTCCCCTGCCCCGTCGTGATGGTCCGTTCGACGATCATCGGCCGATGATAACGCGGGCGCCGCAGGTTGACCGTCGAGCCCGAGGGTACCTGTCGCGATCACGCGCGCAACGATCGCAGAGGGCGCCGCGAGGGTGGTCATCGACGCGAACGTCGGCGCCGCCAGGTGCAGGTTCAGGATTGTGGGCGAGGGACGCGGAAGGGCGTCCGTCAGACGAAGCGGGTGAGCGTGACGTCCAGCACGCGCGCCTGCTTCTGCGCACGGTGCCACTGGACCAGGATGGGGCTCTGGTACGTGCCTTCGACGATCGTGCCCGTGCCGGCGTCGCCGCGGTCGGAGACCAGCAGGCTGACCGATCGCTTCATCCGCAGGAACCGCGACGCGGGCATCGCAATCGCCCGCGAGAGCACGCTCTCGACGAGGGAATCGCGCAAACCGAGCGACTCGACCAGCTTGTTGTAAACGCGGACCAGATCGTACTTGGCGTAATCGAGCGTCTTGGCCGGGATCGCCCGCGGGTTGCCGAGCATGTGCCCGGCCTTTTCGGCCATGAACCGCAGCGGATCGCGCAGGACCTCGGACAGGTCGTGCCGCATCAGCAGCGTTTCGTACTCGTTGACGGTGAGTCCCGCATGCCGCTCGCCGGGCGCAAGGGTGATGCGGATGCGCCCCTTCGTCACGCCATGCGCCGCGACCAGCGCGGAACATTCGTCGTAGATGCCGAGGGTCGGCGCCTTGAGGTTCACCGAGTCGACCGCGAAGCGGGACACCGGAACGGTCAACCGCGTCTGCGCAACCGGCTCCTCGTGCGAGTAGCCGATGACGCTCGTGACTCGCCGCCGGGGCCGCCCGGCATGGACGCCATCCAGGTCGATGAAGCACATCGGCTCTTCGACGCGGTTGGCGTACGACACGCAGGTCCGCAGCGCGCCCGCCATGATCGCGAGGTGCGAGTCGGCATTCGGAGGCTCCTCCGGCCGCTGCTCCTCCGTCAGCTCCGTCCGCCGCTCCATCTTGTCGTGCTCGTACCCGGCCCCTTCCGGAAACATGGTCCGGAACAGGTCGATGTACGGCATCACGCCCATCCGGCTGTTATTCAGGCGCGAGGCGAGGCTCTGATCCAGGTAGCCGGCCGTGGTGTGGAAGGAGCAGCACAGGACGCGCGGGTAAGCGTCCAGCGCATCGCCGAAGCGATCGTTGACCCGCCGCCGCACGTCGATCACGTCGACGCGGGAACTCGGGGTCAGTTCGAGCGTGTATTCAGACGGCGCTAAGGGCATCTACAAAAGGCGACGTCGGCCGCCGCGGATCATACCATTGTCGCATATTCCCGCCGTCCGACAGCAGGCCTGCTACTTCCGGCGGGCGGTGAACGTGCCCTCGCCCAGTTCGCCGAGGGTAACGGTACCCTTCAACGCGTCCTTGGCCGCCGTACCCGAGTAGACGATGTGCATCTTGGTGTCCTGGACGGACACGTCGAAACTGAAGGTCAGCTCGTTGCCCTTCAACGTGCCCTGGATGGGCGCCTCGCCGAGCTGCCCCGAGTACTGGCCGGTCAGCGTCTCGCCACTCTGCTTGAAGGTCACCGCCGGGGACCCCGAACCCGCGGCCGTCGTGACCTCGAACACCCACGCCCCGCTGATGTCGAGCGCCGCCTGCGTGCCGGCAGCCGGTGCGCCGGCCGCTGCCGACCGGGTGGCGGTCCAATCACCCGGATCGCTGCCGAATGTCGCCGTCCCGCTCATCGTGTCGCCCTTGACGGTTCCCTTCATCGTGATGGGAATGGACGTGTCCGCCGTGTAGGTGAAGCGCATCGAGACGTCGGCGCCCTTCTGCTGCCCCTCGATCTTGTACTCGGCGGCATTCTCCGCCACCGCCACGCCCGTCAGGGTCTCGCCGTCGCGCTTCAGGACCAGCTTGCCTTTGCGTGCGCCGTTCGGCGTGTTGAAGACGACGTCCCACGTACCCGCGGCGTCGGGTGCTTGCACCGCCGGGGCGGGAGGGACGACCAACCCGCCGGCAACCACGAGGGCGAAGAACGCCGGGATGACCTGAATCATCAATGCCTCCTGATGCGCTTTATCATCGCACGCCGCTCAGCAGAGCAGCCGGATGACGTCGGAGCGGGTGATGATGAACGTCTTTTCGGTCTTGAAGTCCCTCACCAGCACGGCCGGGCTCTCCGGCGTCAGCATCGTCGACAGCAGGTCCACCGGGGTGGAGATGTCCACGAACGGAAACGCCGGCTGCATGATCGTCTCCACCGGCTGTTTGGTGACGGACGGGTCGGCTACCAGCCGCGCGTAAAGGTGCGTCTCGTTGAGGGAGCCGACCAGGCGTTTGTCGCGGGTGATCGAAATCTGTGAGAAGTCGTGCGCGCTCATCAGCTTGACGGCCGTCTCGACCGGCTCGGCCCCTTCAATCGCGAGCAACTCGCCCGACAACCCGGAGGCGACCAGGTCGCGCGCCGTCATCCCCGACTTTTCGAGGAAGCCTTTCTCGCGCATCCAGTCGTCGTTGAACATCTTGCCCAGGTACCGTGACCCGTGGTCGTGGAAGATGACCACCACGACGTCGTCGGCGGTGAAGTGCTCGCGGAGCTGAATCAGACCGGCCACCGCCGACCCGGCCGAGTTGCCGGCAAAGATGCCTTCCTCGCGGGCGATGCGGCGGGTCATCAGCGCGGCATCCTTGTCGGTGACCTTTTCGAAGGCGTCGATAACGTCGAAGTCGACGTTCTGGGGCAGGAAGTCTTCCCCGATGCCCTCAGTGACGTACGGGTAGATCTCGTTCTTGTCGAAGATCCCCGTCTCTTTGTATTTCTTGAATACCGAGCCGTAGGTATCGATGCCCCACACCTTGATCTTCGGGTTGCGCTCTTTCAGGTACCGGCCTGCGCCCGACGCGGTGCCGCCGGTCCCGACGCCGACGACCAGGTGAGTGATGCGGCCGTCGGTCTGCTCCCAGATCTCGGGGCCGGTCTGCTCGTAGTGCGCCGCGGAGTTCGACAGGTTGTCGTACTGGTTGGCTTTCCAGCTGTTCGGGATCTCCTTTTCGAGCCGGGAGGACACCGAGTAATATGACCGCGGATCTTCGGGATCGACGTTGGTGGGGCAGACGATGACCTCGGCCCCGAATGCCTTGAGCGCGTCTGCCTTCTCCTTGGACTGCTTGTCGGTAGTGGTGAAGACGCACTTGTAGCCTTTGATCACCGCCGCAATCGCCAGCCCCATCCCGGTGTTGCCGGATGTGCCCTCGATGATCGTGCCGCCCGGTTTCAGGAGGCCGGCCCGCTCCGCGTCTTCGATCATCCGCAGCGCCATGCGGTCCTTGATCGAGTTGCCGGGATTGAAGGTCTCGATCTTGGCGAGCACGGTGGCGTCGGTCACTCCGCGGGTGATTCGGCTGAGCCGGACCATCGGGGTGTGGCCGATGGTGTCGAGGATGGAGTCGCAAATCTTCTGCACCCGGCAATTATCGCTCGGCGCGCCGGGTCTGCCGGCTGCGCGGCCGTCGCGCACACCGGGAGCTGGCAGGCAGGTGTCGGCTGAGCTGACGGCTCGTGTTCAATCCGGGTCAATCGGACGTTCTCTGAAATGACCGGCAGGCAACGTCCACGGGATCCGTTTCACTCCCGTGGCACAAAGTGGGGAGCACGTCGTGAGCAACACACGTGGGCTCGGGCCGTGGGTATTCGTCGCGGCTGTGACGGCCGCCATCGTCGGCCCGGGGTACTCCCGTCAGCCCGCCAACACCGCTCCCGCGCCGCCGGCCAAGGCCGCCCCCTCGAACTCACCAGAAGACGTCGGCGCGGGAAGCGACGACAACCTCGATACGCTGGATACCATCGCGGCCTCGCTCGCGGTCGACACGACGAACGACGGCCTCCGCCGACGGGCCCTCTTCAGCCTGAGGCTGCTCGGTTCTCCCGGCCCGACGCGCACGGAGCCACAACGGGTGGCGATCGGTTATCTGACGGCGCTGTTCCGGCTGCCCTTGCGCCCCATCGATTCGTTGGCGCCGGCGCGCGACGCGATGACGATCCTGACACGGGCCTACGCCGATGGTTCCGCACCGAGCAACGCGGCTGGTGAGATCGGCACGGCCGTCCGGGTGGTCGATGAGTTCTTCGACAGGTATTTCGACAGCTACGCCCTGAGCGACAAGTCCCCGACCAAAGACGCAGTTCTTCTCGCGAAGGACTTCGATCAGCTCGACAAGAGCGACCTGAAGGTCGAGTTGCTCCGCGTCATGCTGCAGTCTAAGAACAACATCGAATTTCTGATTACCACGCTGCCGGATCCGATCGATTCGTACACCGGCTGGCAGTTCGATCCGATGCTCGAGGCGATCACCCAGGCCGTCTCGGCGAACGACTACGTGCTCGATCGCTCGCATTTCCCGGACTCGGACAAGGAGGAGGCGGGTGCCACGAATGGCACTCAGCACGAACTCGAACCCGGCGTCGTCGTGTTCCGGAGGCTGGTTGACCGGAATGCGTTGGACGAGTTGGAATACGGCAACCGCCTGGTGCTCCTCATCGTGCATGAGAATCCGGCGGCGGGTATTCACGTCCGCGCGTTGGCGAACGCCATGCGCCTCGTGGTGCGCTGTCGCGCGCTGACGCCAGATCGAGTGAAGCCCGGCGCCGTGTCGCAGCCGGACCCGACGATTCGCATTCTCGGTCCGACGTTTTCGGGTTCCAGTGAAACGCTCACCCGGGCGTTGCTGCAGGTTCAGCCCCGCCTCCCCACTCCATATACAGTGCGCGTCCTGTCGGGCAGCGCAACCGACTCCCGAAACAAGGAGACCATCGAGTCCGCCAGCGGCTCGCTTCTGAAAGCGACGTTCAAGGCTACGGTCCACCCGGACGATGTGCTGCTGCCCAAGATGGTGAACGAGCTGGGGTGGGTCGGCTGGTCAAGGCGGATGGCGGTGTTGTTCGAGGCCAACACACAGTACGGGCGGCAGGTCGGGAATGCCTTCTGGCAGTACCGGTTTGGCGAGGCCGGGAAGCTGGGCCTCATCAACCTGCCTTTCCCCATGAACATCTCGCGACTGCGCACGACGGTGCAGACGACGGACACGGCCGGGACGGGTCTGCTTGGCCTTCCGTCGCGGTTCCGGCATCTGGAGATGGAGGCAAAAGGGAATCCCGCCGACCTCATCCCGCAGTTCAATCCGAAGACGTCGGCCGCTTACATGGAGTTGGCCCTCGCCGCCTTGTTCAGGACCATCCAGCGTGAAGACGTCAAGACGGTCGCCTTGATGGCGACGGACTCGCGCGACAAGCTGTTCCTTGCGCAGGAGCTCTCGCGCTACGCGCCCGATGTGTCGATCTTCACCGCGGAGAGCGACTCGCTCTACATCCATCCTGACTACTCATCGTTTCTCCGCGGCACGATGGTCGTGTCGACGTATCCGTTGCAGGACGGCATCCAGCGCTGGAGCTCCGACGAAGATCAGGACGGGGTATGGGGCCAGCAGTTCGCCAATGGCAGCGCGCAGGGAGTTTACAACGCCACTCTGGCCCTCCTCGCGTATGACGCGGATGGTCAGCCGGTCCGGGACGATCCACCCCGCCTGCGCGAATACGGCTTCCCCGGTGAAGGCTGCGCGAGCGCCTGTCGGCCGCCGGTGTGGATCAGCGTCGTCGGTAACGGAGGGATCTGGCCGGTGCGGGCGTATAAGGCCGATCTCAATGATGAGTACGTGTTCCCTGTCTCGGCGTTGACCAGGGCAGTACCCTTGGCGGTGTTCCCGTCGGTGTCCTTCCACGTGCTCATCGCGCTGCTGGCGGCGGCCCTCCTGACCGGTCTCATCCTGCAGGTCCGTAATGGGCCACAGATCCTTGCGGCACCGGCTGGACAGACGCCCGATCGCGCGCAGGCCGCGCTGGGTTATCTCTTCGCCGGCTTGACCGCCGTGCTGATCGCGCAGGCTGTCCTGTTCGGACTGTGTGCGATGCGGGTCCGCGTGGGCGACCGCACTTTGCCGGCGGTCGCGGCGCTGGCCACCACCGCGGTGGGGCTGATCCCTGGCGTGCTCATGATTGCCCGAGTCCTGCTCGCGATCGGATCGGCGCTGCCCTCACGCGCACGTGAGGGGTGGTCGCAGCGGCGATCCACCTGGCTCGGGGCTGTCACGGCAGTGGTGCTCGCCTGGAGCGTGTGGAACCTCACGACCTACGGCCTGGGTTACCTATTCGCCGAGCGTAGCCAGGTGCTGAGCTTCCTGGCACGCGCCGTCGATTTTGGCAACGGCGTCTCGCCGGCGATGCCAATCCTGTTTCTCTGCTTCGCGTTCGCCGTGTGGGCGGGGACCGAAGTGGCGCGGGTGCGGCGCGGCCGCGTCGCGCTGGCCGACGTCGCGGTCCACCCGGTCGTGCAGGAGATGATCTACGGGAATGTGCAATCGCTCAAGGAGCCCTGGGGACTGCTCAACCGATCGTTGATCAGCGTGCCCTGGAGCGGTGTCGCGCTGGTCGCGGCGGCGGGTGCGGCGACCTGCATCTTCGCGTTCAATCCCTTCACGTCCTTGCTCGTGACGATTGAGGGCCCACGGTTCGGCAGATTCGTTTCCATCACCCTTCTGCTCGTCCAGGCGATGCTCGGGCTCGGGCTCGTCCAGTTCGGATACTTGTGGTACCACATCCGGCGCCTGCTTCACTTGATGGCGCGCCATCCGCTCGCCGTCGCGTATGACCGTGTGCCCACGGATCTGTTCCCGACCACCGTCTTCCCGAGACCGACACGCCTCGTCGACCTGCAGCTCGCGGTGACCCACGCCGACCGCGTGCTGGCGGAGTTGAATGCCGGCCCGGGTGCGCCCGCTCCGGCGCCGATCACCACAACCTACGAGCGCGAGATGCGCACCACGCCAGATTTGCACTGGGCCGCCAGCCAGAGCTGGACCGGGCTCCTCAACGCGGCGTCTCTCTGCGCCAGCCGGCTGCGCCTGCCATTGCAAAGCGCTGGCACCGGGCCCGCCGGCTCCCCGGAGACGGCGGTGGCCGCCGGCAACGTGGCGGTGGCCGTCGCGGATGCGGTGATCGAGCGCCAGGCAGAGGTCCCGGCGATGGTGACGGCACTGGTCGTGCGCGACGCCCTGGTCCGGCTGGCGCACAACCTGACCTTTGTCATCACCGGCATCCTGCTGGTCTTCGCCAGCTACACGCTGTTTCCGTTCCAGCAGCACACGGATCTGCAAGTGCTCGGCTGGATCGACATCGGTATCGCGTTCGCAACGATCCTGACCGTCCTGGTCCAGATCAAGCGCAACCCGATCATCGCCAGCCTGACAACGCCGGCCGGCGCGCCGAAAACGACGTGGGACACGGATTTCGTGTTGAAGGTGGCGGTATTCGGGCTGCTGCCCCTGCTCACCTTGTTCGCGGCTCAGTTCCCGGATGTCGGCGGCGTGATCCTGCACTGGCTCGAACCAGTGCAGAAGGCGCTCCCGTAACGGGAGCGCTCATGCGCCAGAGCGCAGGCTGCCCCGCTCACCCTCGCATGAAGGGTCCGCCGGTCAGCCGCGTTCACCCGGGCAGCAACCTTCACGTGCCCGCCGCCGTCTAACTCCGGACCAGTCCACGCTCCGGGAGATCCCATGTCCGCACTCTTGGCCGATATCCGCTACGCCCTGCGCGTCCTGCTTCGTACGCCCTCGTTCACGCTCGCAGCCGTTGCCGTCCTCGCGCTCGGGGTTGGCGCGAACACCGCCATCTTCAGCATCGTCAATGCCGTGCTGCTGCGTCCGCTGCCGTACGAGCAGCCGGAGCGGCTCGTCCGGCTCTTCCACGTGCCACCGCAGAGCGCCTTTCCCGGGATGCGACAGTTCAGCGTGTCGCCGGCCAACTTCTTCGACTGGAAGCGGGATGCGACGTCATTCGAAGGCATGGCGATTTACGCCTTCCGCCAGTTCACGATCACCGGCGGGAGTGAGCCCGAATCGGTCGTGGCCGGGGCGGTGGGCGAAGATTTCTTCGACGTCGTGCACGCCCAGCCGGCGCTCGGGCGGGTGTTCCGGGCGGACGAGGTCAGCCCCGATCGGTCCCACGTGGCGATTCTGAGCTACGGGTTCTGGCAGAGTCATTTCGGGGGTGCCGCCGACGCAGTCGGGAAGACACTCACGCTGAATGGCGACGTCTACACCATCGTCGGGGTGCTGCCCGCTCGCTTCTCGCTTTCCTCATGGGGCGTCGCGGCGCGACCGTTATGGGTGCCGCTCGCCCTCACGGAAAAGGAGCGGGCCGTCCGCGACAATCACAATGACAGCGTCATCGCGCGGCTGAAGCCCGGCGTCGACGTCACGCGCGCCGACGCCGAGATGGCGGTCATCTCGACGCGGCTCGAGCACGAATACCCGCAAAGCAATGCCGGCTGGGGGGCGACTGTCGTGCCGCTCCAGGAACTGATCGTCGGCGACATGCGGACGACGCTCGTGATGCTGCTGGCCGCGGTGGGACTCGTGCTGCTGATCGCGTGCGCCAACGTCGGCAACCTGCTCTTCACGCGGGCCCTGAACCGGCGCAAGGAGATTGCGATTCGATCGGCACTCGGTGCGGGCCGGAGGCGTGTGTTCCAGCAGCTGCTGATCGAGGCGCTGGTCCTCTCCACGGCCGGCGGCGCCCTCGGCCTGGCACTGGCTCGCGGCAGCCTCGCGGCCGGCGCAAGCCTGCTCGCCAGCCAGGTGCCGCGCGCCGACGAAATCACGATGGACGTCCGCGTCCTCGCGTTCGTGCTGGTGGCCTCCGTGGTCACCGGCTTGCTGGCCGGAGTCATGCCGGCAATCCGCGCGGGCCGCGCCGACCTCACCACCGCGCTCAAAGAAGGCGGGCGCAGCGACAGCGCGCTCGGCATCCGCACCCGGCGGCTGCTGATCGCCTGCGAGGTCGCGCTCTCGGTGGTGCTGCTGATGGGGGCCGCCGTCATGATCCGCAGCCTGGTCTCGCTCCGCGGGAGCGATGCCGGCTTCAATCCGCGCGGCGTGATGACGATGAGAGTGTCGCTGCCGGAGAGCCGGTACGCGACGACGGAACGCGCGCGGGCGTTCTTCACGAGCGCGCTCGAGCGGCTTCGCGCGCTGCCCGGGGTGGAGGCCGCCGGCGGCGTCGACGACCTCCCGGCGCAGGGCGGCTCGGTGCAGCCGATCGTGCTCGAGGGCAAGGCGGAGCTGCTGCCGCGCGATCAGCCGACCGCCGCTGTCCGGAAGATCACGCCGGGGTACCTGCGGGCGATGCACATCCCGCTGCTGCGCGGACGCGACGTGGCCGACGGGGACACCGACACGGTGCTGGTGAGCCGCGCCGCGGCGACGCTGCTGTGGGGCGACACCGATCCGATCGGCCGGCGCATCACGTTGCCGCTGGAGTCGAAGTCGGCGACCCGCGAGGTGGTCGGGATCGTCGGAGACGTCAAGCAGGGCGAGCTGTCGGAGATGGCGGGCGCGACCGTGTACCAGTACACCACGGCCGTGCCGGTGCGCAGCGTGGTGCTGGTGCTGCGGACTGCCGGCGCACCCGCCGCGCTGACGCAGCCGGCCGCCGCGATCATCCGCGAGCTCGATCCCAATCAGCCGGTCGAGGAGGTCCGCACGATGGAGGACGTCCTCGACGAGACGCTGTCGGCGCCGCGTTTCGGGGCGCTGCTGCTCGGGGTCTTCGCCGCGGTCGCGCTCACGCTCGCCGCCGTCGGCATCTACAGCGTGCTCTCGTACATCGTCCGGGGGAGGAGCCGCGAGATCAGTATCCGGACCGCGCTCGGCGCGCGCACGACCGACGTGCTGAGGCTCGTCGTGCGTGAGGGCATGACCCCGGCGCTCATCGGAATCGCGCTCGGCAGCGTCGCCTCGCTTGCGTCCGCGCAGCTGCTCAACCGACTGGTCTACGGCATCAGCGCGTCGGATCCGCTGACGCTGGCGATGGTCGCCGGCGCGCTGGCTCTCGTCGCGCTGGCCGCCACCCTGGTGCCGGCGTATCGCGCCTCCCGGCTCGATCCGTTGCAGGTGCTGCGTTCGAGTTGAACGGTCAGCGGCGCGTGCTTCGTGGCGGAGGCTCCGCCAACACGCCCTCGATCGCGTCGCAGGCAGTCTCGGTGCCGCGCTCGGCGGCGACGATCGCCGCCACCTCACGGGCGCGGGCTGCGTAGCGCGGCTCCTCGAGCAGCGCTGACAACTCCCGCGCGACCCGCGCGGGTGTGTAGGCGCGGCGCGACATCGTGCGGGCCATTCCGAGCCGCACCGAGCGCCGGGCGTTGTCGGGTTGATCCTGACCGAACGGAACCACCAGGGCCGGGCGGCCGGCGCGTAATGCCTGTCCCGTCGTACCGACGCCGCCCTGATGGACATTCACGGCAGCCCGCGGCATCACCAGGCTGTGTGGCGCATACGCGAACGCGGCAATGCCCCGGGGCAGGCCGCTGGCGGTCAGCCGCGCGGTGTCCTCGCCCGTCAGCAACAGTGCCCGCCGCCCGAGCCTGGTGACCGCTTCGATGCTCGAGAGGTAGAAGTCACCGGCGATCCAGACTGCCGACGATCCGAGCGTGACGAGAATCGGCGGATCCCCCGCGTCGAGGAAGTCGAGCAATGCAGGTTCGACCGGGCGTTCGGCCGCCGCGTCGTAAAAAGGAAAGCCGGTGACGAGCGTCTGCGGCGGGAAGTCCGGCTGGCGTTCGCCGAGCACTTTCGAAAAGAGCGCCAGCGCGAGGCGCGGCGAGTGCTGCCCCTCGAATACGGGATTACCGCCCGCCGGCAGGCCGAGCTCGAGGCGCAGCCTCTCCGTCGGGCCAATCCACCGGCGCGTCGTCCAGCGCGCGATCGCGAACAGGCTGCGGGCGATGGACGGATGCAGCGCCAGCACCGCTCGCAGCCATGGCGCCTGCGGAGGGGTGGCCGGATCGGTACGCCGAGAGCAGGCCCAGCGGCTGGACCAGGGCCGACACCCACCGGATGCCGGTCTTCCTGGCAACGAGCGGCCCCGTGAGCGGAATGAGGTGCGTCACGAGCAGGTCCGCACCGCCCTCGGCTTGGACCCCCGCCAGCAGCGCGTCGTAGGACTCCCGCGTGGCCGGCCCGAGGACCTTCTCGAACAAGTAGCGCGGCCCGTCGCGAGCGTCGAGGACCCGCCGCACCAGTTCGCGCCCCTCGGCTTCGTCCTGCGGGATGTCGGGACCGACGGGATGGAACCCGACGCCCGCCTTCTCCACCGCCTCCCGCCACGACGGCAGCGTCGCAACCACGGCACGATGTCCGCGCCGCGTCAGCTCCACCGCCAGCGCCAGGTAGGGATGAAGGTCGCCGAGCGACCCCCACGTGCTGAACACGATGCGCGCCACGGCCTATTGTCGTTCAGGTGCGTTGGCGTGGTTAGGGTTCAGGGTTCAAGGTTCAGGGTTCAAGGTTGAAGGTTCGGTTCACGGGTTCGAAGGTCGGGTGGTTAGCATCGCCAAGACGCGTTCACCATGCACCACGTGCCGCCAGGTGCTGCCGATCGGTTCGTTCACGGTGACCTCGATTGGAACGGAGCCGCCGGAGAATCCTGCGGACGTCTAACGCGGCGTCCAGGTCTTGCCGCGATCGATGGTCGTGAACACGCGCCCGTCGCTCGTCGTCACGGTCGCGGCATCGGCGCTGGAGGCGGTCACGGACGCGAGCGGCGCCGGTTCGGGAAACGCCAGTCGGTTCCAGGACACGCCGTCCGCCGTAACGACGACCGTTCCCCCGTCGCCGACGATCCAGCAGACTTCAGGGAGCGGGGCGCTGCCGCCGGTCAGCCGCGACGACACGCCGAGGGCCTGCGGGCTCCACGTCGCGCCGCCGTCCGCGGAGTGTTCGACCGCGTTGCCGACGATACGCCAGCGGATGCGGGCGTCAGGAGAGATGACGTCGATCGCGGCCGCAGGCGCACTGGTCTTGGCGAGACCGCCGCCTCCCACCGTGGGCGCGGTCACCCCTACGCTCTCGCTCACGGGAGCCGGCGGAGGCGGGCTGGCGGGGAGGGCCGCCGCTCTGCCGACCTCGACGGCCTTGTCGCGGCGGACTTGCGCAAATGACTGTTCTGCCCGTTCGGCATTGCTCGCGAGGGCGGCGGGTGGCGCCGAGGGTGCAGACGCTGTGGCGGCGTCGGCCGTCGACGGAACCGCCTTTGGTACTCCGGCCGTGCGGTCCAGAGCAGACGGCAATTGAGTCGTGTCAGCGAGCGCATCCGGCAACGGGCCGACCTGCCGCGAACGGACCCGGCTGTTTTGCTGCTCGATCGCGCTCTGCCTCAGGGGGTCCAGTGGCGGCTTGGGCCGCGTGACGTTCGCCAACTCGGCGTCCTCCTTGGCAGGCTCGGTGATCGCCGCCGGGATTCGGACAACGGCCACCCGCGGCCCGGCGCGCTCGAGCGCTATCCAGACCGTTACAGCCACACCGGTGGCGAGCGCCGGAACGAGCCACGCCCGCCGCCACCACGCGCGCGCCGGGGCCGGGACCGGCGTGGTGCGTATCAAGGCCCCAAGGAGCGCCTGGCAACGGCTACAGCCCGACACATGTGCCATGTATGCGCTGCGCTCGGCCGGAGGCAGCCCGCCCTCGGACAGGGCTGCGGCGGCCTCGGCATCGAGACAGTCGCCGATCGATCCGAGGTCCTCCTCCGGCAAGGCGCGGAGCAGGTGCTCGAGCGCGGCATCGCGATCGGTCGGCTGCGTCACCGGGCGGTCTCCGACAGAGTGCGTCGCGGCATCGCTCTCATGTAGAACGTTCGGTTGGCGCATTCTTGCGCCTGAACACGTGGCCGAGGTCGAGGGGACTACCCTCACCGACCGCCGCCTCGAAGGCCTCGCTGACCTCGGCGTCGGTCAGCCCGGCGCGATGCAGCCGCGCCTCGATGTCGGTCCGTAGTGCCCGGCGCGTGCGCGCGAGCTGGCGCGAGACGGTGGCTTCGTGCTCGCCGAGCAACCGCCCGATCTGCGCCAGGGTCAGCTGCTGCTGATAGTACGACGCCAGCCGCCAGCGATCCTGCGGCGGCAGCGCCGCCACCGCTGCGCTCAGCGCGCCGCTGATCAGCTCGGCACGTCGTTGGCGTTCCGGATCTGGCACTCCGCCACCGGGCGCCGGCAAGGACGGTTCATCCGGCAGCGGCTCGAGCCGCTGTCGCGTACGTGCCCGATCGATCACCCGCTGCGACAGGACCGCACGCAGCCACGTGGCCAGCGTGCTGCGGCCGTGGTAGTAGCGCAGCAAGGAGCAGCGCGCGTCCTGATTGGCCGCCAGACCATAGAGGTCTGCGTAGAGGGCGTCGGCGAGCTCGCGCGCGCCGCCTGCCGGATCCAGCGCGTCCGCGGCACGATACAACACCGGCCGGTGAGTCTGGACGAAATGGTCCCAGGCGGCGTCATGCCCGTCGATGCAGGCAGTGGCGAGGGCCAGATCCTCGAGATGGAGCGCAGCGGCCCGGCGGGACGCATCGCGGGGATTCTCGGGCGCGTCGCGTGTCGCGTGCGCCAGGCCGGCGTCGATCGCCGCGGCGAAGCGGCTCGCGGAGACGCCCCACCGGTCCGCACGACCGGCGCGATGCAGCCGCTGATATTCCGCGTCGGTCAGCCGCGGACCAGGCGTGGCCATCTTACCGGTGACGCTCCCCCGCCGGCGATGCCCCGGTCTCTCGTGCCACCAATGCTATAAACATTGTCACACTTACCTGGAGATCGCGGCGTGACCCTTCTGTTCTGGCGGAAATGGCATCGATGGATCGCGTTCCCGGCGACGATCTTCCTGCTCTTCGCGTCGTGCACCGGCGCCATCCTGGCGTTCACGGAGTTCTTCGGCGCCGAGGAGGCACTTCGTGAAGCCACGCGCGACCTCGTCAGCCCCGTGTCGGTGACGTCACCCCCGAGCGCCTGGTCGGATCCGCTGGCGCGCGCCATGACGACTGTCGCGCCGGCGGCCGGCGGCGCGCCGATCGACAAGATCACCCTGCAGTTCAAGGGCAACCAGCCGACGGTGACGATCTTCACCGGCAAGCCGACCGGCGGCGAGGATCGCCAGTTCGTCGTCGACGCGAGGACGGGCGCGCTGCTGCGGACCGAGGCGTATGTCGACAAGCCGTTCCTCAACCGGCTGCACAGCGGCGAGGCGTTCGGCGATGGCGGGCTGGTGTTCGCGATGCTGTGGGCCGTCGCACTGTGCGTGCTGACCATCACCGGGCTGATCATCTATCTCAAGCTGCGGCCGCGCGCCCCCACAGGGATCCAGAAGGTCTTCTGGTGACACGCCGCGGCGCCTTCGCGGCCGCGTTGATCTTCGGTCTCCTCGTGCGGCTGACGGCCCTGCCCCTACCCGGCACGGAAGACGTCACCACCTGGAAAATCTGGGCCTTCGGGGCGTCGCGGCACGTTACGCACATGTACGGCGTCGGCGGCACCCCGCCCGTCCGCGGCGTGGTCAACTGGGGCTCGCTCGAGACGACGGTGGACTATCCGCCGGCCGCACTTTACGTGCTCGCACTCGTCGGCCTGGCCTACCGTCAGATGGATCCCGCATTCGCCGACAGCCCGGCCCTGACCGCGGCGGTGAAAATTCCCGGACTGCTGTGCGGGATCGGCCTGACGCTGCTGCTGGCTTGGACGACCCGACGGATCACGGGCAGCGCGCGAGCCGGCCGCTGGGCCGCGCTGGCCTACTGGCTCAATCCGGCAACGGTAATCAACGGCGAGGTGCTCGGCTACCTCGATCCGCTGATGATGCTGCCGGGCATCGGCGCCTTCGTGCTGCTTCATCTGGGGGCGGCGGAGTCAGCGGGGCTCGCGCTGTCGACCGCGATCCTGATGAAGCCGCAGGGCATCCTGCTGGTCCCCGCCTTCGCGCTCGCGGCGTGGCACACCGGCGGGGCACGCGCGATGCTCCGCGCCGCCGCGGCCGGCATCCTCGCCACCGTCGCCCTGATGCTCCCGTTCGCGGCGATCGGCGCGCTGCCGAACATGTGGCTGGCGTTCGGCAGCTTCTACGCGCGCCGCAACATCCTGTCCGGCTACGCCGCCAACGTGTGGTGGATCGCCAACTACGCGCTCCGCGCCTACTATCAGATTCCGCGGCTCGGCTTTCCGCACGCGTTCTTCGTGGAAGTCCGGCGGATCATGGCGGTCAGCACATTTCAGGAAGTCGGGCTGCCGAACCCGCGCCCGTTCGCGAGTGCGGCCGTCGCGGCAACGGCAGGCTGGGGGCTGTGGCGGTTGCGCCACTCCAGCGATCTCGCCGCCCACCTGCTGGCAGCAGCCTTCGTCGTGCACGCCTTCTTCGTGCTCGGCGTCGGGGTGCACGAGCATCACATGATGCTGGCCGTGCCGCTCCTCGCCCTCGCCGCCGCGCTGCGCCGCTCGCTCCGTCCCGTCTTCTACGTCGTGAGCGCGATCGTCGCGCTGAACATGAACCTGTTCTACGGGATCGGCATGGGCATCGGCTACTCGATTCCGCGGCTGCTGCTCGGCCTCGATCTCACGGTCATCCTCTCGGTCGCAAATATCGCCGCCCTCATCTGGCATGCCCGCATCGTCTCTCGCGAGGCCGGCGTGGTGCCGGAAGGCGTCACGCCCGACCTGAAGGTCGGGCCATGAACCTCATGAACCCATGAACCTTCTCCAAGTCCGCCGAGCGGCGAGCGTATACTCCGTCGAGCGTCAGCGGGCCTGCGCTGATGCGGAGGCGGCATGAGCGTGAAGCGGTCCGGATCGGCGGTGCGGCGGCTCGTCGCCTGGATCGCCGCCGGCGGCACCCTTAGCGGTGCGATCATCCTGTTCGCGCAACAGCAGCCGGTGTCCCAGGCGCCGCCGTCGACCTTCCGCGGCGGCGTGGATGTCGTCCAGCTGGACGTCTCTGTCCTCGACCAGCAGCGGCGCCCCGTCACCGGGCTCCAGACGTCTGATTTCACCGTGCTGGAGGACGGCAAGCCGCGACCCATCGTCGCGTTCGTGCCGGTGACGCTGGCGGACGCCGCACCGCCTCCCGGCCAGGCGGCCTGGGTTCGCGACGTCGCCTCCGACGTCACCACCAATGCCGTCAGGCCTGAAGGCCGTCTGGTGGTGATCATGCTGGATTGGTCGATCCGCGTCGATGACCAGATCCTGGCGCGGAAGATCGCCGCCGCCACCGTGGACCAGCTCGGTCCGGGCGATCTCGCCGCCGTGGTCTACGACAGCGGCTTCGCCAACGCCGGCACGCCGCAGAACTTCACGGCTGACCGCGCCCGCCTGCTGGACGCGATCAATCGCCCCGCCGCGACCGCCCTGCACAACCCGCCGCGCGGGCCGATGCACGATCCGCGGAACGGCAACGACGTGATGATCGACGACCCGGAGGGCTTCGAAAGCGGTGACTGCTTCTGCCGGGTCTGTGCTCCGGAAGCCATCACCCGGATCGCCGACGCCGTCCGCGACGTTCAAGGGCGGCGCAAGATCCTGATCTTCATCGGCACCTATTTCCGCAGCTACGAGTCGCTGCTGGGCACGCCTTCGCGGCCGAACGTGCCCGGCCCGCCCGCCGCCATCACCGGCGTCGTCCTACCGAGCACCAACTGGACGACCTGCGCGACACGACTGAGGGACGCGCGCGAGAAGATGCTGCGTGCCACGTCGCTCGCCAACCTGACCATCCACACCCTCGATCCGGTCGGCATCGAGTCGCCTGGCAACAGCCCGCTCGGCGGCAAGGCAATCGGGATCCAGGAACGCCAGCACGATCTTCCGGTGCTGGCCGATCTCACCGGCGGCCGCACGGTGATGAACACGGAGGCCCCTGAAGCGCAGCTGCCGGCGCTCTTCGGCGAAAGCCAGGTGTATTACCTGGTCGCGTTCACGCCGGCCGCTTCGTCCACCAACGGCAAGCTCCACCGCGTCGAGGTCAAAGTTGCCCGGCCGGGTGTGTCGGTTCGGACGCGGTCCGGCTACATCACCGGCGAGACCGGCGAGGGTTCGCGCGCGGCGGCGAACACGAGCGAGACGGCCGGTATCGTGGGGGGCGTTCTACCACGAACCGACGTCCCGCTCAGCGTCAGCGCGGCGCCGTTCGCGGTCCCTGGGAGTGCCGAAAAGGCCGCGGTCGCGATCACGCTCGGCGTGCAGCAAGACGCGGCGTCGGGACGCGGACGTCAAGGCCCCCGTCCGGGTGGTCAGCGCCGCCTTCGATCGAAACGGACGTTCGGTGAACTCCGAGACCAAGACCGTCAGCGTCAGCCCGCGCGGCGATGGCAGCGGCGACCGCGCTACGAGCTGCTGTCACGCCTGCCACTGAAGCCCGGACGCTACGAGGTCCGCGTCGGGATTGAGGGCGGCGGCGCGCGCGCAGCCAGCGTCTACACCTACGTCGACGTGCCGGACTTCGCCGCAGTCCCACTCTCACTGTCGGGAGCGGTCCTCAGCGATCGCACCGGCGAGTCTCGCCGCACCGAAGGACGCGTTCGCGGATCTCTTCCCGCTGGTGCCGACGACCAGACGTCGATTCGCGCGAACCGATCATGTCAGCGCGCTGGTGCGCGTCTACCAGCAGGCCGGCAAGCCCGCGCTGCCGGTGCAGGTCACCGGCCAGATCACGAACTCCAGGAACCAGACGGTCGCCAACGACTCCGCCAGCCTGACGGCCGAACAGTTCGCCGGCGGACGCGGCGGCGATTATCGCATCAGCCTGCCGGTTGCGCAGCTGGCCAGCGGTGATTACCTGTTCGTTATCGAAGCGACTCAGGGGAAATACAGTGCCAGGCGCGGCGTCAGGTTCACAGTCGAGTAGGTCCCATCAGACCTGGCCCAATGATGCTCAATGTCCGCCGAACACCTGGAAGCCGCGCTTGCGCAAGCTCTCGGCAAGCTCCACTTCGAGGCGCACCGCGTCCTGATACGTCAGCGGATTGAGGTGCTCGTAGAGCGTCGGCACCAGCCGCACGCCGAACTTCGTGACCACGCGGGCCGCCTTGATGCCGCGCAGGTGATTGTCCAGCCGCTGCTCGGGTGACAGCCCGGTCATGCCGACATAGTAGCCGGCCTTCCCGTCGCCTTTCGGGTTGCGCAGATAGACGACGTAGACGGAGTGGCGTTTGCGCGGAGCGCGTCCCTTCGCCTTCGCGACCGGCTCCTGGGTTTCGCGCGTACGCGGAGCCTTGGCCATGCGTTCAGTCCCGTTCAGACAGGCGTCGTGCGGTGCCCTGAGCCGCGCCGCGACGTTCCAATCGACGAGCACGCAGGATGCTCTGACGAGATCGCGTCCTACTGGCCAACCGCCGTGGGAGATGTGAAAACGTTCCATGCTATTGGCATCAGCCATCTGACATCTACCATCTGCCATCTGCCATTTGCCATCTGCCATCTGCCATCTGCCATGTCACATCCGGCCGGTCTCTCCTGCTATTGGCCGGCCGCCGGCTGGTCGTTGACCAGCACCCTGCCATGATCGACCGTCACGGAATCGCGCGGCGCGATCGCGCCATAGTCACGGCCGTTGACCGTCAGCCGGCCGCCGCGGATTTCGACAGCGGCATCGCGGCACGGCATGAAGCGGAATCCCGGACCGTCCGGAGCGGCGAACTGCTCCGGCGCGGGCACGCGCGTGCGATAGCAATCCGTGACCACAACTGTGTGCTCGCCGACCGTCGCCTCGACGCGTCCGAGCAGGAGATTGTTCGAGCGTGAGCAGCCGCCGACCGCGACCGCGAACGCCAACCCGGCGCAACGCAGATGTGTGCCTGTCATCATGACCAGTCCCGCCTTTCAGCGCCACTATACTTTGCATTGCAAAGCTAGTCAACGCTGGCGGGATCCGGCAATGGCTGCCCAACAGACAGGCTTCAAACATCGCGCGTCACTCCTGCGGCGTGTCGAGCGTCGCGCGTCCGACTTCATTCAGGATGAACGCATACGTGAAGGCGGTTTCGCGCAGGGCGTCGTAGCGGCCGGACGCGCCGCCATGCCCGGCGCCGAGGTTGGCTTTGAGCAACAGCGTGCGGTCGTTGGTCTTCGCCACGCGCAACTTCGCGACCAGCTTCGCCCCTTCCCAATACGGCACCTGGCTGTCGTTGAGTGACACGTGCACGAGCATCGCCGGATACGGCTGCGCCGTGACATTGTCGTACGGCGAGTAGGTCAACATGTACTCGAACGCCGCGCGCTCGTTCGGATTGCCCCACTCGATGTATTCGCTGGTGGTGAGCGGCAGGGTCGCGTCGAGCATGGTGTTCATGATGTCCACGAACGGGACCTGCGCGACCACCGCGCGAAACAGCGCCGGACGCATGTTGGCGACGCCGCACACCAGCAGCCCGCCGGCGCTCCCGCCCTGAATGACCAGCCCTTCGGACGATGTGTAGCGCTCGCGGATGACGTGCTCGGCGCAGTCGATGAAGTCCGTGAAGGTCTGCATCTTCTGCATCATCCGGCCCTGCTGCCGCCAGTCCTCCCCGAGCTCGCCGCCGCCACGCACGTAAGCCACCGCGTAGACGATGCCGCGGTCGAGCAGGCTGAGACGGCTGGAGGAGAAGATCGGGGACAGCGAGATGCCGTACGATCCGTAGCCGTACAGCACCATCGGCGCGCGGCCGTCGCGCGGCACGCCGCGCCGGTAGACCAGCGAGATCGGGATCTTCGTGCCATCGCGTGCCGTGGCCCAGATCCGCTCCGCCTGATACTGCGCGGGATCGTAGCCACCCAGCACTTCCTGTTGCTTGAGCAGCGTGCGCTCGCCCGTGTCCATCCCATAGTCGTAGACCGACGACGGCGTGACCATGGACTGGTAGGTGTAGCGTACGGTGTCGGTGTCGAACTCCGGATTGGCGGCCAACGCGAGCGTGTAGTCCGGTTCGTCCGTGGCGATCCGATGCGTATCGCCCGTCGACATCTCGATGACCCGCAGCGCCGGGAGACCGCCTTCGCGCTCGGCGATCACCGCGTGCCGCGCGAAGAAGACCATGCCGTCGATCTTCACCGCGGGATCGTGATCGATGAACGGAGTCCAGTGCGTTTCGGACGGGTTGGCGATCGGCGCGGTCACGATCCGGAAATTGCTCGCACCCTTATTGGTCCGGATGTAGAGCTGCCCCTGGTAATGATCGGCGTCGTACTCGTGCCCTGGCGCGCGCGGCACGACGATCCGGAACTCGCCGGTCGGCGCCGCGGACGGCAGGAACCGTAGCTCGCTCGAGGTGCGCGCGAACGAGCCGATGAAGATCACCTCTTTGTCGAGCGAACGGCCGGCGCTGACGTCGTACAGCTCGTCGTGCTCCTCGAACACCAGCGTGCTTTCGGGCGCCGCGAGCACGTGGCGCCAGACCTGGTGCGATCGCTTCGACACGGCGTCTTCGGTGGTGTAGAACAGCGTCCGGTTGTCGCTGGCCCAGACCACGGCCCCGACCCGTTCGATCCGCTCGTCGAGCACCGCCCCGGTCCGCAGGTCCTTGACCTGCAGCACGTATTGCCGGTAGCCGGTCGTATCGAGCGAATAGGCCAGCCAATGCTGGTCGTCGCTCACGACGTAGGCCCCGACCGACAAGTACGAGTGCCCCTGGGCCAGTGCGTTCAGGTCGAGCAGCACTTCCTCCGGCGCGTCGTCCGTGCGGCGGCGCCGGCACATGTAGGAATACTGCTGCCCTTCCTGCGTGCGCGAGTAATAGAGGTAGTCGCCGATCCGGGACGGGACGCTGAGATCGGTCTGCTTGATGCGGCCGAGCATTTCGGCGTAGAGCGTCTCCTGCAGCGCCTTGGTGGGCTGCATCACCTCCTCGGTATACGCGTTCTCCGCCTCGAGATAGGCGCGCACCTCCGGCGACTCCTTGTCGCGCAGCCAAAAGTAATCGTCAGTCAGCGTACGGCCGTGAATCGTGGTCGGATGCGGGATGCGTGTCGCGAACGGGGGCACTGGGGAACTCCGTACGAACGGGAAGGCGGTTCAGGAACGGCGATCGGGGAAGGACGGCCGCCTCACGGCACCTCGATCGAGAGGGGTACGACCACCGTGCCCCAGTGGAGGACGAGCTCCGCCTTGCGGCCGTCGACCACCGGGAAATAGAACGCCAGCGTCTCCATGTGGGAGCCGGTGCGCGGTGTGGCCTTGACCCGCAGCGCGTCCTGGCCGGCCGGGTAGCGGGTGTGCCAGGCCTGGGCGGTACGATTGAAGATCACCGTCCACGTCTCGGGACCCGGCTCCGTCCAGACCGAATACGTCCCGGCGGCCAGCGTCGCGCCATTGATTTTCACGTCCGTCGTCAACGCGATGGTGGTGGCGTCGTCGGCGCACGGGCACCAGACGCGGCCGTAGGGCACGAGCGAGCCGAACAGCTCGCGGCCGCGCGCGACCGGGCGGTTGTAAACCACCGTGATGGTCGTGGCGGCGATCCGCTGACTGACCTCGCCGTGCTGACTCGGCTTCGGCGTCCCGGGCGCCGGGGTCTGGCGGGCCGAGACACCGGCAGCGGCGGTCAACGCGAGCAGCGCGGCAATCGCCGTAGTCGCGAGGCGGGGCCTCATCGAAACCTCCTGTTGCGGCCAGTGCGCCGGCCGAGCGCCGGCCACGCGTGTCAAGACGAGGATAATAACGCGGAGGGGGATGGATGGCGGTTTCCTATACGAGACGATGGTTGGTGACGGGCAGCGTTGCGCTGGCGGCCGCAGCCGTGGTGGCGAGCGGGCCGGCGTCCGCCCGACAGGCGCCGGCGGCGCCGGCGGCCAAGGTGCTGACCGACGCAGACTATGCGCGCGCCGAGCAGTTCATGCCTTACAACACGACCCCGCTGGTGCTGCGGTCCGGGGTGCGGCCGGTGTTCCTGCCCGACGGGCGGTTCTGGTATCGCATCACCACCGAAAAAGGCAGCGAAGCGTTCCTGGTCGACCCGATCAAGGCGACCAAGGTGGCGTGCACTCTCCCGGCGTGTGCCGAGGGGGCGGGCGGCGGACGCGGGGCGGGCGCGGGCGGACCGCCACCAGCCGGCGGCCGCGCTGCGGCACGCAACGATGTCCCCTCGCCCGACGGCAAGCAGCGCGTGTTCATCCGGGATTGGAACCTGTGGGTGCGCGACGTCGCCTCGGGCAAGGAAACCGCGTTGACCACCGACGGCGTCAAGGACTTCGGCTATGCCACCGACAATGCCGGCTGGGAACGCAGCGACCGGCCGATCGTGGTCTGGTCGCCCGATTCGAAGCACGTCGCGACGTTCCAGCAGGATCAGCGCAACGTCGGCGAGATGTACCTGGTCAGCACGAAGGTCGGACATCCGGAGCTGCAGGCCTGGAAGTATCCGCTGCCCGGCGATCCGGTCGTTTCGATGATCCAGCGCGTGGTAATCGACGTCGAGCCGGCGAAGGTGGTGCGCTTCACGATGGACCCGGATCAGCACCGCTCCAGCCTCTGCGACAACCTGTCGTGCCGCAGCGGTGAGTGGGACGACGTGCAGTGGTCGCCGGATTCCAGGACCGTCGCCTTCGTCTCGACGTCGCGCGATCACAAGAAAACGACGCTGCGAGTGGCCGATGCCGCCACCGGCGCGGTCCGCGACGTGCTCGAGGAAACCGTCCCGACGTTCTACGAGTCGGGCAACGGGCGGATCAACTGGCGCTATCTGCCGGCGAGCAACGAAGTGATCTGGTTCTCCGAGCGGGACAACTGGGGCCAGCTCTATCTCTACGACCTCCAGACCGGCAAGGTGAAGCATCAGATCACCAGCGGCGAAGGAAACATCACGCAGCTGGTGCGGGTCGACGAGAAGCGCCGGCTGCTGTTCGTGCAGGCCGTCGGCCGCGAGAAGGGGCGCGACCCGTACTTCACGCACTTCTACAAGGTCAACATGGACGGCGGTATTCCAGCGCTGCTGACGCCGGAGGACGCCACGCACGAGGTCACGCTAGCCGATAACGCCGACTACTTCGTCGACAGCTATTCGGCCCCGGACCGCGCCCCGATCACGGTCGTCCGCGATCTCAACGGCAAGCTGATGATGAACCTGGAGAAAGCGGACATCACGCGACTGACCGCGACCGGGTGGCGCCCACCGACCCCGATCACCGTCAAGGCGCGTGACGGCGAGACCGATCTGTACGGCCTGATGTTCAAGCCGTCCACGCTCGATGCGAACCGCAAGTATCCGATCGTCAACCAGATCTATCCGGGCCCGCAGACCGGCAGCGTCGGCGGCCGGACGTTCATGCCCGCCCGCGGCGACGCGCAGGCGCTCGCCGAGCTGGGCTTCATCGTGGTGCAGATCGACGGCATGGGCACGCCGTGGCGTTCCAAGAAATTCCACGAGGCGTACTTCGGAGACATGGGCGACAACACGCTGCCCGACCAGGTCACCGGCATGAAGCAGCTGGCCGAGAAGTACGCCTTCATCGACATCGACCGGGTCGGGATCTGGGGCCACTCCGGCGGCGGCTACGCGGCGGCGGGCGCGATGTTCCGCTATCCGGACTTCTTCAAGGTCGGCATCGCCGAGTCCGGCAATCACGACAACCGCGTCTACGAAGACGATTGGGCGGAGAAGTGGATGGGGCTCCTCGAGAAGCGGCCTGACGGCACGAGCAACTACGACAGCCAGGCCAACCAGGCGCTGGCCAAGAACCTGAAGGGCCACCTCCTGCTCGCGCACGGGACGATGGACAACAACGTGCCGCCGAACAACACGCTGCTGGTGGTGGAAGCGCTGATCAAGGCCAACAAGGACTTCGATCTGCTGATGCTGCCCAACCAGGGCCACGGCTACGGCAGCATGTCGAACTACATGACGCGCAAGCGCTGGGACTACTTCGTCCGCTACCTGATGGGAGCGGAGCCGCCGAAGGAGTATGAGCTGCAGTCCGGGCGCTGACGCGCCCGGACTCAGGGCTGACACGCGTCTGGCTTCAGCCTGTAGCCATGGAGCCCGCGAGGGCTCGTCAGAATCCCACCACGAGCCCCACCCGCGCGATCCGCGGGCTGAGATTCTGCGCCAGCGCGTTGAACGTCGTCGACGTGAGGTCGTTGACCCGCACCAGCGCGGTGTTGGCGTTCAGCACGTTGAAGACGTCGAGAATCACGCGGATATTCGATCCGCCGGGACGGAAGGCGTGGGCCACGCGGAAGTCCGTGTTCCACAGGTCCGGGTAGCGGAACGTGTCGATGCGCGGGCTGAGGAGCACCGTCAGCGACGAGTCGGCGCCCAGAGCAGCCGTCGTGCCGCTGCGGACAATCGGATAGGGGTACCCCTGCCGGCCGAACACGTTGGCGCTCAGCTCGATTCCCCAGGGCGCCTGATACAGCGCGTTGGCGTTGACCTGCCACTTGGCGTTGATGTAGATCGTGCCGGCGCCGCTGCCGCCGCTCTGGGGCGCGAACTGACCGCCGTTGACGAGCGGCTCGGTGACCGTCGGCGTCGGGTTGCCGTTGGTGTCGATCACCCCCTCGGCCTGGTCGAAGTGCTCCCGCGAGTTGTTGAGCGCGAACCCGACCCGCCCCATCCAGCGATTCGACAACCGCTTGGTCAGCGTCAGCTCGAGGCCGTTGTAGTCGGTGGAGAAGCCGGGCACGTTGGTCGTCTCGAAGCCGTTGCCCCCGGCGGTAATCGCCGCCGCGTTGGGGATGTAGGTCGGGACGTCGTAGGCGACGCCGCCCTCGAGCGGGATGGTGCCTGAGAAGCCGCTCCCGGGCGCGTAGTCGGCGAGCGTGACGCCGACCCGCGGAGTAATCGTTCCCGTGAAGTTGCCGAACAGCCGCGAGGTGCGGGTGTAGCTGTAGTTCACGCCCATGGCGAGGTTCGGCCGGAGCTCGCGATCGATGCCGGCGACGACCGAGGTCGTGACGGGAGCCTCGAGGTTCGGATCGAGCACGTTGGCGGACGTCACGGCGGTCGGGTTGTCGGGATTGAAACCACCCGCCGACGTGATCCGCTCATTGAGGTTGACCTCGTCGGCAGACGCGAAGTGGTCGCCGTTCAGGTCGACCCAGCGATAGGTGGACGAGCCGGCGGTCGACGTCGGGTTGCGGACGCCGACCGTCCCCGTGTTCAACTGTCCCGCGGCGCGCGTGATGCTGGCCCGGGCCACGGTCTTGCGCGACGAGTCAAGGGCGTAGGTCAGGCCGGCACGCGGCGACCAGTTGTTCCAGGTGAAGGGCGTCTCGTAGCCTGCGAAGGCGAAGCCGGGGACGACCGTCGGGAAGGCGGCGTTGGCCAAGGTCGTGCTGGGCAGCGCCTCGCCGTTCTGGCGATCGAAGCGGAGGCCGACGTCGAGCGTCCAGCGATCGCGGGAGATCGTGTCGCCAGCATAGAAGTCGAGGTAGCGCGCACGATTGCCACCGGTGCCCTGGCGGAACACCTGCGCCTGCAGGTTGTTGGCGCGCTCGATCGCCAGGATCATGTTGCCTGGCCAGTTGGTGGTGCTGATCGCGTCCACGCGGCGCCAGCCGACGCCGAACTTGACCTCGTGCGACCCGCCCAGCCCGTTCAGGAAGGTGCGGCCGTCGACGCTGGCGGTGTGCTGCGGGCGGAGGTTGAGCCCCTGGCTGACCGACCCGTAGGAGGTCGCGGTGACGAAGTTGCGGCCGGCCTGCATGTCGAGGCCGCCGATCGGATCGAGCACGAACCCGGTGTTGTAGTAGGCATACAGACCCGACACGAACAGCCGGCTGCCAAAGGTGTGGTCGTCGGCGATCTTCCAAAGGCCGTGGAACGGCGTGTCCTCGTAGGCGTTGTCCTGATGGTAGGTGGCAGTCGGCGCATCGAACAGGATGCCGGTGACGCCGGGGCTGCGGCCGTCCTTGATCTTGAAGCCGTCCAGGTACAGGAAACTCAGGTTGTCCTTCCTCGTCGCCTGGTAGTTGACCTTGACGTTGGGGTTCTTCAGCTGCGTGCGATCGATCAGCGCGCCGGCACGCCGGACCAGACGGACGTCCTGGACCGAGTAGGAGCCGTAGAACCACGCCTTGTTGCGGACGATTGGCCCGCCCAGCTCACCGCCGTAGTCCGAGATCTGCTCGTTGTGATCGGAGGTTTCGTGGGTGACGCCAGCCTCTTCCAGCTCGTCGGGCACGTTTGACGATTCCATCGCGGCGTTGTCGAAGTAGCCGCGGACGCCGCCACGGAACTGGTTGGTGCCGCGCTTGATAACCATGTTCAGGCCGATGCCGCCGGTCCGCGCCTTGATGTCGTTGCCCGCGGTAGAGACCTGGATCTCTTCGAAGTTGTCGTAGTTGAAGTAGGTCGGCGAGGCGCCGGTCGCGGCCATGTCGGTGACCTCGACGCCGTCGAGCGTCCAGCTCGCGTCCTGCGGGCGGGTACCTTTCGACGCGAAGTTCGACTGCTGGCCGGTCTCGTTACCGCCGATGTTGACGCGATCGACCAGGACGCCAGGCACGCCGCGCATCAGCGCGAACGGATCGCGGGAAGTCGGGATCTTCTGGAGTTCGTCGGCGGTGAAGTTGGTGGCGGTGCCGGTCGCCTTGGTGTCCACGATGGGCGAGGCGCCGCTGACGGTCACCGTTTCGGCGACGGTCGCAACCTTCATCTGGGCCGGCACGTCAATGGTCACGCCGACCGCGACCACCACGTGCTCGCGCACCACCGTGCTGAACCCCTGCAGCGCCACCGAGATCGTGTACGGCCCGGGCGCGAGGTTCAGGAAACGGAACTTCCCGGCTTCGTCCGAGGTCGCCGTGGTGGTGCGGTCCGTGCCGGTGATCGTCACCGTCGCACCGGGCAGCACGCCCCCCTGCTCGTCGGTGACCGTACCCGACAGCGTGCCACCGCCGATCTGCGCGAACACCGACGTCGCGATCAGGAGCATCGCCGCCGCCAGGAACAGACGTCTCATCCCATCCTCCTTCAAGTCGCCGCCCGCCGGTCTTGCACCACCTGGCGCGACACTGACTGCCGAGCACCGGCCGTGCCGTGGGACGGGCGTCACTGATTCAGTGGTGAACGGCGGTGGTCACCCTGAGCAGTCAATCCGTCGCGCGGCTCGCGCCACTCCGGTCCAATTCCCTGAAGGACGGATCTGGAATGGCGGATGTCCCACCGGCCGTCCCATCCCACGCTGGCCACCACCGAGTCACCGCCACCGATTCGCGGACGAGGCGCGGAGGCCTGACGACATCCCGGTCGGAGGCGTCAGCCTCGTCCGGTACAATGGGCGCTCGGCCTCGAGCCGGCTTCGGAATGCGCTGGTGCATCCGAGGCAGGCGTCTCGAAGAGGGCGTCTCTCAACAAAGGGTCAGCATGGTGAAAACAGGGCGGCTGCTCGTCATCGCAGCCGCGCTCAGTCTCGGACTGCAGGCGGGTGTGGCCACGGCCCAGACGGTCATCGCCCGCAAACTGCCGGCCGGATCGACAGTGGAGCTGGTGGTGAACGGCGTCAAGATCGGAAGCGGCACGCCCGACGCGCAAGGTGACGCCCGCGTGCCGTTCGACGTGCAGGCGCAAACCGGCAAGACCGAGATGGACGCCACGGTGCACGTGGACGAGTGCAGCGACACGCTGCGCCGGGTGCTGGTGGCCGACCGCAACCAGGCGCCCCCCGTGCCCGAGCCCGGCTGCTCGCGCAAGGACGTCATCGGCGTGTTCTGGGTCAAGAAGGTGACGACCCTGGTGGTGGATACGGGCAGTCCGAACGCCACCGTCTTCCTGCGTCAGGGGTCCGTCGACCTCAATGCCAAACCCAGCTCCGGACGATGGGATGAAGTACCGAAGGGGCTGGTCGCGTACGGTGGCGTCGGCCTGAGCAAGTACCGCGATGCGTTCGGTCTCCAGTGCGGTGATGCATCGACCTGCACCGGAGACGACTCACATACGACCTACCTGGCGGGCGGCACCCTGTGGCTGAGTCCGTTCCTGGGAGTCGACGGCGCGTGGATCAAGCCGGCCGGCGTCAACGCGAATGGTACGGGCAGCGGCTACATCTTCAACAGCGTGTTCAGCTCGCACCTGTACACGCTCGGCGGAAAGGTCGGCGTCCCGATCGGTAAGTTCCGGCTGTACGGGCAGGGCGGCGCGAACTACCACCGCTCCCATCAGACCGTCACCCAAACCATCGACGACATTACGATCCCCGTGAACGGGGTCAACGAACCGGTGCGCGGCGGCATCCAGACGTTGGACCTCAAGACCGGCGGCTGGGGATGGCAGGTGGGGGCCGGGCTGGAGGCCTGGATCAAGCCGTCAATCGCGGTGTTCGGCGAAGCGTCGCGGGCCCACGTCCACGGCGAGGGGATCGATGGGGGCTACGGTACGGTGGACGATTACCTGAACGCGATCCTGTTCGGCATGCGCTACAAGATCGGCCGCTAGTCTTGCGCGTCACTGAACGCTGAGGAGCTCGACGTCGAAGACCAGCGTCGCGTTGGGCGGGATCGGACCTCTCCGGCCGCTGCCGTACGCGAGCGATGGCGGCAGCACCAGACGCCGCAGACCGAACGTCTTCATCCCGATCAGACCCTGGTCCCAGCCGGGAATCACCTGCCCGGCGCCGATGGTGAACGCGAAGGGCGGATCCTGCCCACGCGAGGTCTCGAACTGCAACCCCTTGCCGTCGACCTTGGTCGGGTCGTAGAGCCATCCCGTGTACTGCACGGTCAGCAGGTTGCCGTTTGCCGCCTCGGTGCCGGTGCCGAGCCGGACGTCGGTCTGGCTGTAGCCGGGTGTGGCGGAGGCGGATGTCGGGGTGTCCTTCCCGCAGCCGGCCGCCAGGACCAGCAACGTCATCGCGAAGAGTCCAGAGAGCTGACGAGTCATGCGATCCGATTATCCATCACGGACGGGGATCGGGGCCGGGGATAAGGCACCCGTCGGAGCAAGGCCGGGTCGATGGCGATGATCTTCCGGTTCGGCGCGTCGCGATCGATCGGAGGTTCAAGGTTCAGGGTTCAAGGTTCAGGAAGCGGGACGCGACACGCGAGAAGCGGCAAGCGGCAAGCGTCCTGGGGCAGACCGGCGTCTGCCCCAGGACCGAGGGAGAGCTAATCGCCGCCGCCCCCGACGTTGACGAAGCCGAACATCCAGTCGTTCAACGCGTGCGTCCGGTTCATGCACATCACCAGGTAGCGGCCCGGCTTGAGGAAGCGGTAGGAGACCAGTTGGCCGTTCGATGTCGCGCCGGCAGGAATCGTCCCGCCGTTCAGGAACTGTTGCCCGCCAATCGACATCAAGCGGCCCGGTTCGTACCACACGCGATTGTCCGGATGCGCGTTGGTGACGTTCGGTGATGCAACGATGACCACGTCGCCGTCGCCGTCCGCAATTAGATGCAGGGCGTTGGCGTTCTCCGCGCTCAGGTTGCAGGTGTGAGTGGTGGGATCCGTGAGCGTCTTGGGATCGTCGCCTGCACACAGGAACTGACCCAGATCCTCACGGGTCGTCTCCTTGTCGACCTCGTAGATCATGATCCCGTGGCCGCCGCCATGCACCTGGAACGTCACCTGGCCGCCCTTGACGACCGTGACTTCCTCGGGCGTCAGGTGATGCAGCTGGTAGGAGCACGGATCCGCAGGACCGCCGATTGCGCCGGACTGAAGGCACGGCGGCGGACCTATCGGTGCCAGCGGCAGGACACCGAAATCGACCGTCGCGCTTTCGACCGCGGGCTCGGGTTTGCCGCCGTGGCCGTGTCCTTGTTGCGCGAACGACGGGCTCGTGACGGCCATGAACATGGCCGCGACACACAGCAACTGCGACCGCATGCGGCTTCTCCTTGTTTGTAGGTGACTGGCGCCGCAGCCCCACAGCAAGATCGCCGCCTCAGACAGCGGAAAAGGAATCGGCGAAAAGCGCGCGGTTTTCCGCGTCGCGCGCTGGCGCGAGCGCAGTCGGATCCGACGAACGACGAAAACCGGCACGAGTTCGGTAAGGGGAGCGCGTCCGTGCGGCGTTCGAGCGGGCGGCGTTGGCTCGCTAATTCGAGGAGGTCTTTTGCGTGGCTTCCCGATACGCTGCGGCCACACCGGGACCGGTCACGTAGTAATCGAACAGGAATCCACGCAGCTGTGAGGTGCCGGCAAAGGTGGAGCGCCAGTCGTCCAGATGGACGCTGGCGCGGGTGTCCTCGAGCGTGGCACCTTTCGCCACCGACGCGTCCACCTGCTGCGCGAGGGACGTGAACAGGCCGCCGAGCTGTTTCAGGTAGCTGTCGTCTCGCATGATCGGGCCGTGGCCCGGGACGATCACCGCCGGCTGCAGCTCGCGGATGCGATCGAGCGCTGTCGCCCAGCCCTTGATCGACGACTTGAGGCCGGTCAGCGGAACCGGCCAGATCACCAGGTCGCCGGCGATCACGATCTTCTCGGCCGGCAGGTGAACAATCAGATCGGCCTGGCTGTGCCCGGGGCCCATCGATCGGATGTCGATCAGGCGCGAGCCACGCCGCAGCGTCATCCGCTCCGTCACCGTCATCGTCGGCAGGACCACCGGTACGGCCGGCACTTCGCTGACGTAGCGACCCGCCCACTCCATGTCGCTGGTGTACGCGGCCCGCTCCTCGTCAGTGATCGAGGCGCCGGTGAGGTTCTGGCCGGTATCCAGCGCGGTCCGGAGCTTCTCGATGAGCGGCGGCAGTCCCTTCACCATCTGCGCACGGTTGGGCACGCCTTCGCCCGGCAGGTCGCGGATGGTGCGCGCGTGGCCGATGATGTCGACCTCCGGGAACGCCTCGCGATAGACCTGGTCGCCGATGTAGTGGTCGTCGTGCCAGTGGGTGTTGATCACGTACCGCACCGGCTTCGAGGTGATCGTGCGGAGCACGGCCAGCACCTCGCGGGTCAGCGCCGGGCTCTGGCTCGTGTCGACGACCATGACGTCCTCGTCGTTGACGATGAAGACGTTGTTGGCGTGGGTGGCGAGACCGGGCGGCTCACGACGGATCACGGCGTAGACGCCGTCCGCCAGCTTGTCGATGGTGAAGCCGCGGTCAGGACGCGTCTCCGCGGCCGGCGCCAAGGGCGCCAGCAGCAGGCCGGCCAAGGTCAGGACGATGGGAATCGGGCTGCGCACGCGGACGCCTCCAGATCCGCCACGTTACGCGGGTTGGCTCGCGCCGGCACGACTTTGACACGAGACGCCCGGAGGCCGGGACCGGGTGCGTCGTTCCAGGGTTCGGGCTGGATACTGCGGGTGGGTGTAGCTCCGCCGTATAGATGTGGTATATGCTCCCGCTCCGATCCCTGATCCGTAAATCGGGCGGTGCGTGTCGACTGTGCCACGGAGGCATCCATGAAGAAGGCTTTGTTCGCAGCAGGTACTCGTCGCTCTTTCCGCCAACGCGGCCCAGGCTGCCCCTATCACCTACACGGCGGTGCTGAGCGGGGCCAATGAGGTCCCGGCGATTCCTACGACTGGCACAGGCTCGGCAACCATCACGTATGATCCGGTGACCCACCTGCTCGGCCTGGACATCAACTTCGCAAACCTCGTGAGCCCGACAACTGCGTCGCACATTCACTGCTGTGCGCCTCAACCAGGCAACAACGCAGGCGTGGCGACGACGACGCCGACGTTCGCAGGGTTCCCGCTCGGCGTGACCTCGGGCACCTACGTCAATACGCTCGATCTCACGCTGGCGTCCAGTTGGAACCCGTCGTTCATCACCTCAGCGTTTGCTGGGGGCACCATCGCCGGCGCCGAAGCAGCGCTGGCCGCGGGACTGGCCACTAACATGACCTACTTGAACATTCACACCGTGTTGAACGGCGGAGGTGAAATTCGCGGAACGGTCCAACGCGCAGCTGTTCCCGAGCCCGCGTCGCTCACGCTGCTCGGCCTGGGGATCGCCGGACTTGCAGCGCGCAAGCGCGTGCGCCGCGGGTAAGGCTGAAGGCTGAAGGCTGAAGGCTGAAGGCTTCGAACCCGAGACTGACAGAAGAAGGCGGCAGTGACCGAATGTCGCTGCCGCCTTTTTCATGTCAGCCGAGGATCGAACCCGCAGAACCTGAGAACGAGCACCCGTCGAACCTGTCGAACCCCCGAACCCCGTAGAACCGACACTTTTTCAGGGATTCTGCGTCCCCGCCCTCGCCGGCGCTCTCCCCGCGTCGAGATCGTTCCAATTGAGGATGGCATTGAAGCCGAGGAAGAAATTCCCTTGCGTCTGCCAGCGCCAGTA
Organism: uncultured Acidobacteriota bacterium; assembly: GCA_963816725.1. Lineage (GTDB taxonomy): Bacteria > Acidobacteriota > Vicinamibacteria > Vicinamibacterales > 2-12-FULL-66-21 > CAVSUB01. Next base: position 289,555 of record CAWFMC010000014.1, read on the forward strand.
GGGGCGGTTCGCGAACATCACCACGTGCCCCTTGCCTACCGGCGAATCAATCGCCACCGCCCGGCCCGCGAGCGACTCGCCGCCGACCAGCAGGCCTGACAGCAGCATGTCGTTCGGGTCGGTCGGGAACGACAGCAGCACTCGCGGCGCCGCAGCCAAATCGCCACCGGGGCCGCCTCGCCCGCCGCCGCGTCCACCACCGCCGCCGGCGCCGCGCCCGCCCTGGGGCGCGTCATCACCCGGATCGGAGGCCCCGCTGCCGCCGGCCGGCGCGCCGCCGCGGCCCGTCCCTGCGCCTGCGCCTGCACCGCGGCCGCCGCGTCCACCTGCCGCACCGCCGCCGGCCGCACCGGCACCGGTCGCGGTCGGCGGACCCTCGAGCGTGGTCAGCCGCGTCGGCACCGCATTGGGCTGCATGTTGGGAATGCCGGGCAGGTTGGGCCCGCCGCGTCCGCCACCACCACCACCGCCGGCGCCGGCAGCCGCACCCACTCGCATCACCGGGGCCTGATTGAAGTACACAGCGAGCGCGTTCTGGTCGTAGCCGTAGAGCACCGGGCTGTTGCGATCGCCGAGCAGCGCCTTCAGCACAGAGCCGCGCACATACAGGTTGTCCGGCGTTTCGATCGAGACGCCCGGCGTCAGGTTGTACTCGGGAAAGACCGTGGAGGTCGCCCCCTCGGTGATCAGCACGCCGCCTTCCTGGACGAACTTGTACAGCTCCATCAGGCCTTCGACGCCGATGCTGCCGCGCATGTCGTCAGTGGTGTCGACGGTGCCCACGTTCGGCGTGAGGTCGGTCTTCTTGTACGGCCGCGGCTCGTTGCCCTGCACGCCGCCGGTGATCAGGGCGGTGCCGCCCTGGCCGGCATGCGGGAACACGATCACGTCGTACTTCGACTTCAGATTCCCCTCACGCAACTTGGGCGCCGCGAAGTAGGTGTACGGAACCTTGAAGTTGTCGAATGCGAGCCGGACCCAGCCTTCATCCTGGGTGCTCGTCCAGGTGTGGACGTAGCCGATCCGCGGCACGTCGAGGTCGTGCATGGGCACGCTGGGCGGCGCCTCGACGGCCCACGCCGACAGCCCGAGCTCCTTGATCGACGGTTCCAGCGCGGCCCGGTTCGCGTCCGCGATCACGAACGACCCGGCGCTGAACGTGTGCCCGCCGGCCTCGAACTCCTTCTCCGCCGCGGCCATCTTGACGTCCTTGTGCTGGAAGCGGAACGTGACGAGCGTGTTCTCGGTGGTGTGATCGACGATCAGCGTCCGGCCCGTGCCGGCAATGGCCCCCGCGACCTTGAAGTCCGCCGTCGACAGCGTCATCGGCTTGTCGAACACCGTCTTGTCCTCGACGCGGTAGGTCTTGAGGTTGCGGACGAGCGGGATCGCCCAGCCGGTATCGTCGTAGGGCCGCGGATTCTCCGGCGCGTAGAACTGCAGGCCGAGCAGCGTCTCGACGATCCCCCCATACGGCTGATCGAGGCGGACGATGTAGTCGCCCGGCGCGACCTGGATCGAGCCGAGCGTGAACGCGCCGCCGGCGACGTGAACTTCGGCCCCCTCGCGGCGAATCAGGTTCATCAGCTCCGCCGCCTCCACCTTGCGCCGCTGCGCCGCCGGAATCACATAGGCATACGGCGCCTTGGCCCGGCCGCGCTCGATGGTGTGCTTGTTCTTAAGGTAGTAGTTCTCGAGGAAGGTTTCCTTGTTCCTGGCGACGTAGTTCATCGCCAGCAAGCAGGGCGCTCTCCTGCATGTTGACGTTGTTGCGCGGACCCCAGGTCATGTCCGGCGGCGTCGGGTTCGGTCGATACCACTCACGGCTCTGCGTGACCGGCAGCGGACGGTTGACCGCCCCGCCGTAGCTCTGGGTCTCGTAGAAGCGGCCGACTGAGTTGTGGGTCACCCCGATCCAGAACATGTAGTTGGGGACCCAGCCGTCGTAGTAGTTGTAGGTCCACACGCCGGGCACGTCGCGCTTGGTCATCTCCATGATCTCGGTCTGCGCGAGCAGCCACCACTCGTTGACCTGAATCGGATCGACCACCGCGTTGTAGGGGCCCGTGCCGGTCGACGTGTAGAGCAGCGTGACCGACTCGTGCAGGTCGTGCCACACGGTCGGATGCCAGTCGAGAAACGTCTTCAGCATGACCTGCGTGAGCCGCAGGCCGACGCCGATGCCGTCCCGGTTGTTGTCGTGCTGGACGTACTTGCCCCAGTAGACCATCGACGGCGACGACTGCCCCGCCGCCTGGGCGCGGAAGTTGTCGACCTGCTTCTCGCGGCCGTCGACTTCGCTGGCCGGCGTCAGCACGACGATCGCGTTGTTGCGAATCGTCTGGATGAACGGCGACTCCTCGACTGCCAGGCGGTAGGCGAGTTCCATCAGCATCTCGGGGCTGCCGACTTCCGGCGAGTGGATGCTGCCCATCGCGTAGTAGATCGGTTTGCCGGTGGCGATCAGCTGCTTCGCCTGCGCGTCATTCAGCTTGCGCGGATCGGTCAGCTGCGCGGTGATCTGGCGATACTTGTCGAGGTTCTTGATCGTCGCCTCGTCGGCGACCACCACCGCGACCATGTCGCGCCCCTCATCGCTCTCGCCGATCTTCATCATCGTCACGCGGTCGGACGCCTTGTCGAGCGCCTCCATGTAGCGGACGATGTCCTTGTGATACGTGAGCTTGCCCGGCTCGCCAGGGATGTAGCCGAGAAACTTGAGCGGCGTCGGCACCTTGTCGGACGCCGGAAGGTGATCGACCAGCTCGGTCAGGATCCGCGGATCGGCGGTGGCGGCTTTGATCTTGGCGGTGTAGTCGGCGTCGACTTTCTGCGCGGGCGCCGCCTTGCCGGTGGCCTGGGCGCTCGGTCGCGCCGAGCCGGGGCCGGCCAGTGCGGCAGCGAGCGCGACCGCGCACGCGAGCCGGACGCGCGGCGATCCGAACGGACTGCTGGTCATCGTCTTCTCCTCGAGGCGATTACCGGGAACGAACATGAGGGTGGTGCGTGGAAAATACCACGAATGCCAGGTGCTTCCGGGCCGCGCGGGCGGTCGGCACTCGAGGTCGGCCACTGGCGTTGCGCTCTGGCCGTCACGCTGCTTCGCGGTTCAGATACTCTGTCGTCACCGCCGCAGGCATGCGCGCTCGTTCGCCACGCGCCGGCCGCGCGTGACCGACATGAACAACAGGTGCGGTCGGGAGCGCTGAATCACGTTTGCCGTAAACTAGTCGGCGCTCGCTCGTCCATTTGCCCATGCCACACCTGCCATTCGCGCCCCGCGTGCTGTTCGAGTCCTCGTGTGTGACGCTGATGGCGAGCGTGTCGCCGATGTGTGCCGTGGGCGACGAATGAGCCGCTGGGATGTCCTCGCCGTCGGCGCGAACTCGGTCGATTTCGTCTATCGCGTGCCCGCACCTCCGCAGCTCCAGGGGCCGTTCGCCAAGATGCGCATCGGCCGCCACCTCATCTCGTGCGGCGGTCAGGCCACGACCATGCTGGCGACGATTGCCGCGATGGGATTGCGCGGCAAGTACGTCGGCGTCACGGGCAACGACGACAACGGCGCCCGCATCCGCCGCGAGCTCACGCTGCTCGGTCTCGACATCAGCGACGTCATCGTTCGCGACGTCGCCAATCCACACGCCGTCATCCTGGTCGACGACAAGTCGGGCGAGCGGATGGTGCTGTGGAATCGTGAGGACGACCTGTCGATGCGGACCGACGAGTATCCGGTCGATCTCGTCGCCTCGGCCCGCGTCGTCCACGTCGACGACACGGATCAGGCCGCGTCCATCGCGGTGGCGCTGGCGGCCCGGAAGGCCGGCGTGCCGGTGACCAGCGACATCGATCGCCTGACCGACCTGACCGAGGAGCTGATTGCCGCCGTCAGCCTGCCGATGTTCGCCGAGCACGTGCCGGCGGCGCTGACCGGCGAAGCCGATCTCGAGCGGGCGTTGCGCAAGCTGCGGCGCACGCACGACGGGCTGCTGTGCGTCACACTCGGGCCGCGCGGTGCGATGCTCCTCGACGGCGACCGGCTCTATAGCGAGCCGGCCCCGGTGGTCGACGCAATCGACACGACCGGCGCCGGGGACGTCTTCCGCGGCGGGTTCGTCTACGCCTGGCTCAAAGGCGAGTCCCCTTCCGACATCCTGCGCTTCGCCAACGCCGTCGCCGCGACGAGCTGCACCCGGATGGGAGCGATCACCGGCGTCCCCACCCTCGACGACGCGCGGCGTACGCTCGAGCGCACGGCTCGCTGACGCGACCGGCGGGGTTCACTTGGCCGGCTCGTAATCCACCACGAACACGTCCTCCATCACCTTCAGCGAGCCGAGCAGCTCGCCGAACTTCTTGTGCTCCGGGTGCGGCAAATACGCGTCACGCGCCGCGGCGCTCTCGAACGTGATCAGGAACGCGTGCGTAAATCCGAGATTCTTCTTCTCCGGACTGTTGTTGATACCGTGCTCGAACGACACGATGCCCGGGATCTTGTCCTTGAGAGCGCGTAACGCGTCGGTGACCTGCTGGATCTGCGCCGGCGTGGCGTCCGGCTTGAACTTGAACACGACCATGTGGCGGACCTGCGTCTTCTGGGCGGCCGCGGCCGTTGGCAGCAGCGCCGCGCAGAGCGCGAGGCAGGGAATGACAAGCGAGGCGAGTCTCATGATGGTTCCCTCAATGGACACGAGATGTCCGGTGATGACTGTCGATGACGTCCGAGCTACCTGTGACACGGTCGTGCGCCGGTTACGCCGGCGGTGACGCGCCGGCCCACATCAGCTGTCCCATCCCCCCCACGGCCAGTCCGTCGGCGCGGCCGGTGAAATAGCGCGCATTGATCGCCTCGGGTGACAGCGGCTCCGCCACCGCGAAGCCCAGGTCGCGCAGCTCGCGCGCCAGATCGTCCGGATCGAAGAAGGACTGCCACGGCTCGCCGGCGGCACTGACCCGTGCCGCGAGCGCGTCGAAAATCATGCGTTGGCCGATCGAAAGGCGCTCCCGCGGAATCCCGAAATCGAACGCCACCCCGCCGCCGGCTGCCGTGGCGCACGCCACGTAGCGCAAGGTCGTCATGATCGCGTCGCGCGTGAGGTACGGCACCACGCCCAGCCATGAGAACACCGCGCCGGCCGATGAATCGAAGCCGGCCGCGGCGAGGACGTCGGGCAGCGTCTGGTGCTCGAAGTCGATCGGGACGTAGGTGACGCTCGCGGGCTCGGCGATGGCCGCTTCGGAAAGGCGCTGGCGCTTCCATTCCTGGGTCGCCGGGAAGTCGACCTCCCACACGCGCAACGGCACGTCGGGGCTGGGGTCACGGTACGCGAACGTGTCGAGACCCGCGCCGAGCACCACGTACTGCCGGACGCCGCGCGCCCGCGCGGCGGCGAGTTGATCCTCGGCGAAGCGGCTGCGGACCGAGAAGAAGGCCCGCATATAGGGCGAGAGCCGGCCGGTCTCGAATTGCGCCGGGTGCGCACGCAGGCTGGCCGCGACCTCGGGCCCGAGGATCGGGACCGCGAGCGGATCGTCGAGCACCGGTGGACGGTCGAGCAGCTGGTGCACGGCGCGGCGCATCGCCACCCGCCAGGCCGTGCGACTCGGCTGCGTCGGAATCATGGTCGCCTCGCGATGCCGCTTCGTCGCTGGGGCACGATCCCGGGTTCAGTTTCACCGCCAGTCCTCGACATCGCCGTCACAGCATAACGGAGCGGCGGTGAAGCCATTGGCCGCATCTTCTGCGGTACACTTCAGGGCTTGAGGAGGTGGAATGCGCGGTAGGTTCGTGATGGTTTCGACAGTCTGTGTACTCGTGAGCGCGATGCCGGGCGTCCGCGCCCAGAGCGGCGCGCCCGCGCAGGGACAGGCCGCGGCGGCGCCCGATCCAATCAAGACCATGGTCGATCGGCTCGACCTGGAAAAATACAAGGCGACCATTAAGGGCTTGACCCAGTTCGGCGACCGCCGTCAGGGCACCGATCGCAATCGCCAGGCTGTCGACTGGATCGAAGCGCAGCTGAAGAGTTACGGCTGCAGCGGCGTCGAGCGGATCAAATACGACTACCAGCCGGCGCCTACCCCGGCGCGTGACGGAGCCGCAGGCGCGGGTCGCCAGAGTGAAGGCGGCGCGGCGCCCGCCGGTGGCCAGCAGGCCGCGGCCGGCGGTCAGCGCGGCGCGGCAGCCCCGGCGGGTGGACGAGGTGGCGGCAGTCAGACAGCACAGGGCGGCGGACGTCCACGGGGGATTCGCACCCGCACCGGCGTCAACACCGATCCCAATCTTCAGCCCGACGAGAAGCTGCGCGCGCTGAACTCGCAGCCGACCACGCCGGGACCGCGCGAGGAGGTCTACTGCACCAAGGTCGGCACGGTCCACCCGGACGAAATGTACATCGTCGGCGGCCACATGGACGGTCATGGCTGGGGTGAGGCCGCCAACGACGACGGCTCCGGTACGGCACTCGTGATGGAGCTGGCACGAATCTTCAGCATGCCGGACGTGCAGACCGAGCGCTCGATCCGCTTCGCGCTGTGGAACAACGAGGAGACCGGGCTGAACGGCGCCCGGGCGTACGTCGAGCAGCGCCAGGCGCTTCAGGGCAAGGAGGACCCGGCCGGCTCGGGCAAGTATCCGGAGCCCAAGTGGCTCGGCATGATCCAGCACGACATGATGATGTTCGACCACGGCATGCCGCGCGCCGACGGCACGATCAACCCGGAGCAGCGGCCGGAGGCGGACGTCAACATCGAGTTCCAATCGACGTCGAAGATGGCTGCGCAGGCGCAGTCGCTGGCGTGGGTGTTCCACGCTGCCAACGAGAAGTACGCCACCGACTATCCGGCCGCGGTCGGTCCGCACATGACCAACACCGACTCGACCCCGTTCATGGAGCTCGTGCCGGCGATCAGCCTGCGCGAGAACGAGCGCGGCACGCAGATCGGCAGCGGCTGGGATCCGCACTGGCACCAGCCGACCGACGTGTTCGCCACCTTCAGCGACAAGGACTTCCGTCTGGGCCTGAACGCCGCCCAGACCACCCTTGGCGCGATCGCCCAGCTGACCGGCGCGACCATCAAGTAGCCACCAGGAGCCGAGGGAGCGCGTGCCGACCGGACGACTCGAAGCCTTCAGCGACGGCGTGATCGCCGTCATCATCACGATCATGGTGCTGGAGCTCAAGGCCCCCGAGGAGACCGAGTGGCGCGCGCTGCACCCGATGCTGCCGACCCTGATGGCCTACGTCCTGAGCTTCGTGTTCCTGGGCATCTACTGGAACAACCATCACCATCTCCTGCACGTCACGCAGCGCATCAGCGGCGGCGTGATGTGGGCCAACCTGCACCTGCTGTTCTGGCTGTCGCTGGTCCCGTTCGTCACGGCGTGGATGGGCGAGCACGAGGAGGCCGCGGTGCCGGCCGCCGCGTACGGCGGCGTGCTGCTGATGTGCGGCCTCGCGTTCACGATCCTGGTCCGCGCGATTCTCGGAGCGCCGGGTGGAAACCCGGTGCTGAAAGCGGCGGTCGGCCGTGACGTGAAGGGGTGGATGTCCCTGGTGCTCTACTCGGCCGGCATCCTGTTCACGCTCGTCGATCACCGCATCTCATACCTGCTCTACGTCGCGGTCGCGCTCATGTGGCTGATCCCTGATCGCCGCATCGAGCACGAGATAGACGACGGAAAGGCTGGGGCCAGGTGACGCGGCTGGCCCGGTTCGCCTGGGCCGTCCTGGCTTACAACCTCGCGGTGATCGCGTGGGGCGCGTACGTGCGGGCCACCGGATCGGGCGCGGGCTGCGGCGCCCATTGGCCGCTTTGCAACGGCGAGGTCCTGCCGCGCGGGGCTCGCGTCGCCACGCTGATCGAGTTCTCCCATCGCGCCACCAGCGGGCTGGCGCTGCTGTCGGTCGTGGCACTCCTGATCTGGACCTGGCGGGCATGCCGCCCGGGGCATCCGGCGCGCCGCGGCGCCGCGCTGGCCATGTTCTTCATGCTGACCGAGGCCGGCGTGGGCGCGGGCCTCGTCCTCTTCCAGCTCGTCGCCGACAACGCCAGCTTCGCCCGCGCGATGTTCCTGTCGGTGCACCTGATCAACACCTTCACGCTGCTCGCGTGCGTCGCGTTGACGGCGTGGTGGCTTTCCGGCGGCGCACCCGTCAGCGTCCGCGCACGACCGGGGCGCGCCACTGCAGTGGGCGCACTGTGTCTGGGCGTTCTGGTCGTGGCGACCAGCGGCGCGATCGCGGCGCTCGGCGACACGCTCTTCCCGGTCTCGTCGCTGAGCAGCGCCCTCTGGGCGGACCTGTCGGTCACCTCGCACGTGCTGATCCGGTTGCGGATTCTGCACCCGGTGCTGGCGGCCGTGACCGCGGTCGCCGTGGTGCTCGGGGCACGACGGATTGCGGCGGGATCAGGACCGGCCGCGGAGCGGCTGGCAACCGCCGTCACGTCGCTGACCTTCGCCCAGGTCGCGCTCGGCATGCTGAATGTCTTTCTGCTCGCCCCGGTGTGGATGCAGCTCCTGCATCTGCTGACCGCTGATCTCGTGTGGGTCGCGCTGATCCTGCTGGGCGCGAGCGTGCTGACGCGCCCGGCGGCCGGCGTGGCGCTCGACATCGTCGCCGCGGGATCTCGCGAGCCGGCGCCCTTCGTCAGCCGCGCGAGCTGACCGAGGACTCACTTCGCCGGCGACTGCTCGTCGAACAGCGGCTTCCCCGGCTTCATCGCGGCTTTATGTGCCGCGACCTCCTTCAGCAAATCAGCGACGATCTCGGGATGCGCAGCAGCGATGTCGTGCTGTTCACCCGGATCCTCCGTCAGGTTGAACAGCAGAGGGGGGTCGTGCTCGCTGCGCGCGCCCCCGAGACCGTACGCGCCACTGGTGATGAGGTGGGCCTTGTAACGCCCTTTGCGAATCGCACGCAGCTCGTTGTCCCAGTAATAGAACAGCGTCGTCCGCGGGCTCGGCCCGGTCCCGGTGAGCGGAGCGCGGAGATCGACGCCATCGATGACCCGATCGGCCGGCAGCGTTGCCCCCGAAAGCGCGCCGGCAGTAACAAACAGGTCCATCGCGGAACCGATGTCCGTGACGACGGCCGGCTTCACCGTGCCGGGCCACCAGAAGATCGCCGGCGTCCGGACACCGCCTTCCCAGGTCGTGCCCTTCCCGCCGCGGAGTGGACCGGCGCTGCCGCCATGCTCCTGGAACGGCAGCCACGGCCCGTTGTCGCTCGTGAACACCACCAGCGTCCGGCGATCGATGCCGGCCGCCTTGAGCGCATCGAGGATCTGCCCGGTGCTCGCGTCCAGCTCCTCGATCACATCGGCGTAGACACCGCCGCTGCTGTGTCCGACGAAGTCGGCCGAGCGGGCCAGCGGAATGTGCGGCAGGTTGTGCGCCAGGTAGAGCAGGAACGGCCGTGTCCGGTTGGCCTCGATGAACCCGAGCGCCTGCTCGGTGTATCGCTTGGTCAGCGTCCGGTGATCGACCGGCTGCTCGATCACCTCGCCGTCCTTCATCAGCGGCACGTTCCAGTATTCGGGTTTCGGCTCGTAGTACGCGCGGGTCTGGTAACCGTTGTCTCTCGGCACGGTCATCAGCATGTCGTGCGAGAACGGCAGCCCGTACCAGAAGTCGAAGCCCTGACGCATCGGCAGGAAGGCGGGGAGGTGTCCCAGGTGCCACTTACCGACGATCCCCGTGGCGTAGCCGCGCGGTTTGAGCAACTCGGCGATCGTGATTTCACTGTCGGGCAGGCCCTGGAGCGCGCGGTCCGACAGCACTTTCGGGGCGCCCCCGGTCGCGACGCCGTACATCCCGCTGCGGATTGGTAGCCGTCCCGTCAGGAGTGCCGCACGGCTCGGCGAACAGACCGGCTGCACGTAGAAGTTGGTCCACTTCTGCCCTTCCGCGGCCATGGCGTCGAGGCGCGGCGTACGCGCGGTCGGGTTGCCGAAGGACCCGAGATCGCCATAGCCCAGGTCGTCAGTGAGGATGATGATGATGTTGGGCGGCTGCGGCGGCGGGATCGGCTGCTGGGCCTGCAACGCCAGCGCTGCGGCCGTCGCGATCAGGCCGGCAATCAGGAGAGCAGTCGCGGGAAGACGGCGCATACGGACGGATTCTACTCGCCTCCGCACGCGGGTACAGCACAAGGGCGGCAGCCTTGCGGCCGCCGCCCTCTCCTTCATCCACCCGCTCGTTGTTACTTGCCGGCCACCGTGATCTTGTCGACGACATGCTTCACGCCCTTGGTGCCACGCGCGAGACGCAGCGCTTCGAGATGCGCGGCCGACGTCGGCACATCACCGCTCAGGGTGACCACGCCATCCTGCGTGTCCACATCGATCTTCAAGCCCGGGGTCTTGCCGTCGCCGAGGAGCCTGCTCTTCACGGACGCAGTCACGGCGGCATCGCTCACCGGCGCAGTCGCGTCATGGTCGCCCGATACGGCGTCGTCGGTCTTCTTGCCGGCCTTCTCGGTGGCTTCCTTGGTCTTCTCGCCGGCCTTTTCGGTGGCATCGGCGGTCTTTTCCGCGCCGCCGCTGACCGCTTCGCCGGTCTTCTTGGCCGCGGTGCCTACCGCCTCGCCGGTCTTCTTGGCCGCGGTGCCTACGGCTTCACCCGTCTTCTCGGCCGCGGTACCTACCGCGTCCTTGCTCTTGTCGACGGCACCGGCCGTCTTGTGAGCGGCCGTGCCCACGGCGTCGGCGCTCTTGTCGGCGCCCTTCTCGACCCCGCCGGCAGCCTTGTCCGCATTCGACTTGCCGGTCGTGGCCGCCATCTCGTTGACGGTGAGCTTGTCGACGACGGAGGTCACGCCGGTGGTGGCCTTGGCGATCTCGATGGCGCGATCCTTCGCCGCCTTGCTCGGCACGGCTCCAGACAGGGTGACCACGTGATCGGTCGTGCTCACGTGGAGCGCGCTGGCCTTGACCATCTCATCGGCCGCCAACTTCGTCGTGACGCTGGCAGTCAGCGTCGCGTCGGTCTGAGCGTAAGCCACGGTGGCGAACGAGAGCGCCAGCGCGCAGAACAGTCCAGCTGATTTCTTCGACATCGGAAACATTCCTCCTGCTACGAACGTATTGCCTGCTTCACCACTGAGCAGATTCCGTACCGGTCCAGAACGCTGCCATTTACCGCAATTCACCCGTTCGACCGCCGAGCCTGTGTCGTGAATTGCTCATGCTGAGTTGCCTGCTGCGCACCCGCGGTGGTTGCGGCAGCTCAGGTGCGCCAGAACGTGAACCGCGGCAACTTTCCCGTCGACACCAGGGTGATCACCACGAGGACGACGTAGAGGGCGGCCGGCAGCCAGGCCCGATCCGCATGTCCGGCAAACCGTTGGAGCCTCGGCCACCGGTGCAATGCCGCACCCGAGCCGCCGGCGGCGATGAAGAAGTAGACGGGAAAGATGTAGCGATCCGCCTTGCGGTGCGCGAGTGAGAAGGCGGCCGTGAGCGCCACGGCGGCGACGATCGCGAACCACATTCCCTGCAGGCCGGTATCATCGTCCGCCTCGCGGGGCCGCCAGGGGGCCCACTCTCCCTGTGCCAAGGTGCGCACGCCGTAGCCAACGGCGACCAGGCTCCATGGAAACGCGTACCACGCCACGCGAGTCAGGTACCAGGAGGCCGTGTACGCCGTGCGCATGACGTACGACTGGCCGACGATGTCGGCGTCCGGGAGCTGGCGGCTGCGGTAGATCTCGAGAAAGGACTGTCCCGTCACGTGCACGTAGGCCGACTCGTAGCCCCAGGCCACCAGGGCACCGGCGATCGGCATGGCGACAATCGCCGACCACGCAGCCGCATCCGAGAAGCGCCGGCTGTTGGACGCGGTGCGCGCGATCAGCCAGATGACGCACGTCACCGGGACCATCACCGCGAAGACACCTTTGACGAGCAGCACCGCGCAGAATCCCGCGACCATCCCGATCGCCCACGCCGGACGCGTGCGCGCCCGCTCGGTCGCATACAACGCGAACAGCACACCGGCCAACACCGCGTACTCCTGGTTGGCGCGGACCCTGAACACGAACGCGATCGGAAGGAGCTGCAGGAGGCAGGTGAGCGCGCGCGCGTACCGGCGCGTGGTGACCGTCGCCGCAATGAGCGTGATCAGACCGAAGCTGATGATCTGATAGAGCGCATTGACGGCGTAGGCCGCCTGCAGCTTGGGGTAGCCGAACCGGCCGAGCACCGCCGGCACGACGAACATCCCCACCGGGTGCTCGCAATACGGCCCTTGAGTATTCCAGAAGCCCCACCACTGGGGTGCAATCCACTGCGAGACCGGCTCCTCCACCAGGCGGGCCGAGATTCCGGCATAGAGCTGCGAGTCGGGATCGCGGCTGGTGAACTGCACGGCAGCGATGAGGGCGGCCGTGATCGCCCAGGCGAGTGCCCAGGCCAGGGGCGCGGCGGGAACGCGAGGACGTGACACGCTGCCGGTATTGTCCACCAGCTAAGGCGATTGAACGGTGATAGCCGGGATGAATCCGGGAACGCGGCGGCCTTTCGGCAAGTCTCGATCCCTGAGACGAGTCGTCGGCGTTGCTGGGGACCACACCGGCGCGCTCATGCCCCGCGGACGGTCTTCCCTGCCGTCGCGATCACAACGCCTGCGTGGCCGCGTCGCACGTCACGCCTGTTCCGCACGCGTCTATGATGGATGCGCGCGTGCCGACCGCTCTCGAACTCGCCGCCAACGTCTTCAACGCCGCCTCGATCGTGCTCGCCGCGCGCAACAGCCTCCACACCTGGTGGACCGGCATCGTCGGCTGCGCGCTGTTCGCGGTCGTGTTCGTCGGGGCGCGTCTTTACGCCGACTTCACCCTGCAGATCTTCTTCATCGGTGCGTGCATCGTGGGCTGGTGGACGTGGGCGCGCGGCAGCGGTGGCGTCGAACGTCCAGTCACGCACGCGACCCGGCAGAGTTTCGCGGCCTTCAGCATCGCGGCGTGCGCCGCCGCCGCCGGCTACGCCTGGCTCCTGCATCGCTTCACGAACTCGGTATCGCCCATCCCGGATTCGCTGGTGCTGACGTTCAGCGTGCTCGGCCAGCTGCTGCTGGTGCGCCGCCAGTACGAGTCCTGGTGGTGCTGGCTGGTGGTCAACACGATTGCCGTCCCGCTCTACGCCTCGCGCGGGCTGTGGTTGACGGCCGCGTTGTACATCGTCTTCTGGATCAACGGACTCGTCGCGCTCCGTAGCTGGCGCCGGCTCGTCGCGAGCAACTGACCGGCCTCGAGGCGAGGTCACCGTCGCAGGCTGAGGAGCAGTACTCCGGCTCCGACGAGCGCGATACCCGCCCAGTCCTTTAGTGCCGGCCGCTCGCCGAGCACGATCGCAGCGAAGATCGCGACCAGCACTACGGACAGCTTGTCGACCGGCGCGACCCGGGAGGCCTCCCCGATCTTCAGGGCCCGGAAGTAGCAGATCCAGCTCGCGCCGGTTGCGAGGCCGGAGAGCGTCAGGAAGAGGAGCGCGCGCGGCGGGACGGTCGCGGGGCTGCGCCACTTGCCGGTCGCATAGACCAGCGACCCGAGCACCAGCCCGATGACGACCGTGCGGATCAGGGTCGCGTAGTCCGAGTCGACACCTTCGAGACCGATCTTGGCGAGGATGGCCGTCGCCGCGGCGAAAGCCGCGCTCAAAAGCGCCCACACCAGCCAGTTTGCCGAGGTCGTGGTCTCCATCGTCAGTTCGATTGCACTCCCCTCGACGCGACAGCGTCGGCGAACCCGGCGTTCAGCGGCCGTCAGCTGACGTTGGCCAGTCTACCTCCGAGCCGGCAGTGCTCCGAGCACCTGGAGCACGTAGTAGTCGCCCGGCTCCGGCTGCTCGCGCGCGAACTGCCGCGCTCCCCCGACCGCGGCGTCGAGGGTCGGGAACAGGCAGCCGTCGGTCGTCGCGGTATCCGATGCGAGTCCGTTGCACGACAGCGGGGAGCACTCGAACCCGAGGACGTCCGCAGCGGAGCGGCTCACCGCGTCGAAGCCGAGGCAAACGAAGTCGGACGGCACCGGCTCCGGTCGAACGTCCGCCGGACACTGCCACGGACGCACCGCCGTCGGTGCCAACACCTGCGGCAGGATGCGGTACGCGAAGAGGCGGTACCGGCGCGCCTCGCCCGGCGGTACGATCGCCCGCGCGTCGGCGAGCCGGTTGAAGAAACCGAGCTCGTTGTGACGCCACGTCTCGATCCATCCTTGCGGCGCAAAGGAAACGTGGTGGCTGACGCTGGTCCGCCATCGTCACTCGGGATTCGGTGGATCGCCGCCCCATGATCGCGTGAGCGCCGCCTGCACTTCGACGAGGGACTGATACACCGCCGTCGTCAGATTCGCGATCTCGGTCGTCGGCGGGGCGAGGTCCGGCACCATCACCACTTGCATGCCCGCGGCCGACGCGGCGCGAACGCCGGCGAACGAGTCCTCGATGGCCAGGCACTCAGGCGGCGGGACGCCCAGGCTGGCAGCGGCGGCGAGGAAGATGTCCGGATGCGGCTTGCCGCGAGCTGCGTTGTCGCGAGTGGTGATGGTCGTGAACAGATCGGTGAGGTCTCCCAGGCGTTCGCGCACCTCTGAACGGCGGCTGGAGGTCGCGAGCCCGACCGGCAGTCGCAGAGACGCGACCCAGGCGACGATCTCGCGTGCCCCAGGTTTGAGCGGCGCGCCACCGCTCTCGACGAGCGCCTGCATCCGCGCCAGCCGGCGCTCCCGGAACGCGGAGACGCCGAAAGCCTCGCCAAATTGGCGCGCCAGCACCTGCTCGGCCTCGTCCGCGCCCAAACCGATCAAGGTGAGGTAGGTCTCGTCGGTCAGGACGAAGCCGCAGTCGCTCGTGGCGGACTGCCACACAGTCCGGGTCGTGCGCTCGCTGTCGACCAGCAGGCCGTCCATGTCGAAGATCACGGCGCGGGGTCGCGGGTGCGACCGCGCGGCTGAAGACTGGGGCCGCGGAGTGACCGGGATCAGCGCCGCTCCTCGGTGCTCCCAGCGGGCAGCCTCCGGCCGACGTCGTCGAACAGCGGCCGCTCGGTCGCGAACACGGTGCTCGCCTCACACCAGCTGAACATCACGTTATCGAGCCTCGGTTCGAACAAGGCGTGACCTCCCGAACAGCAGACACTGCCGCGCGCCGGTGGCAGCTCTCCCATTTCCAGCCCGTCGTCAGCCGGTGACTGGCACTGCCCGCCGCGCGCATGAGCGGCAACGACTTCGGTGTCAGCGCTCGAAGGCACTGCGCACGACGGACCACGCGGCGTCTCATTGAAGCGACGTATGCGGGAGCGGTTGGATTCGCAGCAGCCGGAGTGCCCACTCGGGCCGCGCGGACACGATACTCGACCGTGCGCATCGATGTCGAGTGCATGACCGACACGATTGTGTGGTCGCGGCGCGGCGGCCCGTGCCGGGTCAGCCCGGGCGCGATATCCGCCGACTATGATGAACCGTGCGCCTTGCTGCGAACCTCATCACGATCGTGCTCGCGGTCTCGCGACTGCAGCTGCCGGCGAGTCCCGGCGGCGCGCACCCCTCACCACTGCCCGATCGCGATCAGTTCATGGCCCGCGTGAGGGCGGCGGTCCGCATCGACACCGACCTCCAGCAGGATTTCACCTACCTCGAACGCCGGCGGGACGTGAAGATCAGCGCGCTCGGCAAGGTCTCGGTCGGACCGCTCCGCACGTTCGAAGTGTTTCCGTCGCCCGATCCGGCACAGATCTACAAGCGCCTGATTGAAATCGAGGGCAAGCCGCTCGATCAGCCCGAGCTGGCGAAGCGCGACGCGGAACATGCGCGCGACGTCGAAGAACGCGCACGACGGGAGGGGCGTGACCCCTCGGAACGCGCCCGCGAGCTCGAGCGGATCGCGGCCGACCGCCGGGAGAGCCTGGCGATCCTGAACGACGCGCTGGCGGTGTTTCAAGCGACACTCGTCGGGCGTGAGGCGATTGAAGGCGAGCCCGCGATTGTCGTACATCTGACGCCGAACCAGGATGCCCGCGTCTCGACTCGCGAGGGCAGCTGGATGAAGCAGTTCAGCGGACGCGCGTGGTTCATCGAACGCGACGCCCAGTTCGCCGCCCTCGACATGCAGGCGATAGACGACGTGTCGATTGGGTGGGGCCTCGTCGGCCGCTTGCACGAGGGTAGCCGGCTGATCGTGCAGCGCCGCCCCGTCGACGGCGTGTGGCTGCCATCGCGACTCACCTTCGAGGGCACAGGCAAGACGCTGTTGTTCCGCCCCTTCTCATTGAACGTGACGACGGAGTACTTCGGCTACAAGAAGCGGCAGAAAGCTTCAGTGCCGTAGCGGCCGCAGAACGTCCGGCTTCGCTCGATGGCAGGCCCGCCCGACCGTCGGCTCGCCGACCTTGCTTACGGTGTGATCCGCAGCGTTCCCCGCCACACGGGTCTGTCGTTAAGCAAGACCTCGACTCGATATGAGCCCGGAGCCGGAGGTACCGACAGCTGCCACCAGGTCAGCGTCAATTGTGATTTTTTCAGATCGGCTTTGGCCGCAGGCGTCTCGGCCAGAGGGCGGCTGAGTGGATCGTACAGGCGGAGACGGGAGGTCCCCTTGAGTCGTTCCGTTGGCAGCCAGTTAACGAACACGACGAATTTCTCGTCACGAGTTGAAAACGATTCGCGCTGATCCCCGGGAGGCACAGTGTTGGTCTTCACCGGCTTTGCCGCGAACCCCCCGGAGACGACATGCTCGTCGCCCACCAGCGGGCCGTAGATGACGCCGGACGCTTGTAACGCGGCCAGCGTCTGGGCTTGGCCCGGGGCACCGGTCCGTGCGGTGACGATCGGCACGAGTGCTGCGTCGAGGGTATCGCCGCGCTGGGGCTCGCCGATAAGGAACACGGAACTGGCGGCGCTGCCGCCTCCCACTAACCCGAGAAGCTCGCCATACTCATTGACGGCCGGCGCACCCGGCGTGCCCGGGGCCGTCGTGAAGCGAACGATAAATCCGCGGTCGCCCGCGGCACCGGCTGCGCGGCCGATGATCGAACAACTGGTCAACGCGTGGCCCCCAGCCGGACTGCTCTCTATTGAGTAGCAACGATCGCCAACTGTGGGTGCCGACTCGGGAGACGGGAGAGCCGGCACGGAGGGCGCCCCTCCCGCGAGGGTGGCCGAGCCGTCTTCGCGATTCGTGCCCAGGACTCCCGTGATATCGATGGGACGGCCGTCCGCATCCTTTCCACGCACGCCCGCGACGCCGTCGAGCACGCCGATGGACGTGTAGAGCGCGCCGTTCGAGAGCAGACCGCCGCCGGCATCGAGCACCTTTCCGGTTGACGTCGTGCGCTCGATGCTCACGAAGACGCGATTCAGCCGGGCATATAGCTCCGGCTGCGGCAACGGCCGCTTGACCGCGGCCGCGGCAACACGCGCGTCACGCAATTCGAACGTATGGCGCCCGCCGGGCTGCCCGTCGACGGTCGCATCGATCGACCAGACTCCCAGCGCCATCGAAGGTGTGACGCCGAGCTGCCAGTAGGCTCCGAACCGCTTGTCTTTGGCCACGTAGTCGATAGTGGAAGAGGAGCTCGCAGACCCGTCCGGGCTGCGCCATTGGGCGACCAGCTTGTGCGGCCCCGGCACACCTTCCCAACGGAACAGGACGTACACCTCACGATCGGCTTCGCGGCTGAAAACCGACCGCTCCTCCGATAGCGCGAACGTACCGTTGACATCCGAGCCTGACGGTCCGGCGCTGATGCTGATTACGCGCAACTCACTTTGAGCCTGCCGGGGCGAACCGCGATCAGGAGAGATGTCGTCAGCGACGAACCCGAGACTCGTGATAAGAACGGCCAAGACGGCTGCACGCATGGGCGGCATCATACTTCAGCAGACTGCACTGCTAGTTTGAGCGACCCAGCTATTCTTATATCGTCACTCCAGCGCCAATTTCACAGCGCTCGCGATTTGAGACGCTGGCGTGTCTCACCCGTGATCGCGGTCGCCCGACATGACGCCTCGGCCCGCATTGTGAGCGCCAGTGCCCGAGGCCCGCTGGCCATCCTCATCTCGAACGCCGGACGCGAGCGCCGCGTGCCGAACGCCGATCGCCGATCGTGCTTTTCCGCCGCTGATATCATCCCCTCGTGGATCCCCATGTCCGGCTTCGAGACGATGTGCGGCTGCTCGGCGAATTGCTTGGCGAGACGCTGCGGGCCCGCGAGGGGCAGGCCCTCTACGACACGGTCGAGCGGGTCCGCGCGCTGTCGAAACTGGGCCGGTCCGGCTCGAATCACGAGGTCGAGGCGCTGGCCGACGTGCTGCGCGACCTGCCGGTGGCGTCCGCCTTGCCGGTGGCGCGCGCGTTCTCGCACTTCCTGACGCTGGCCAACATCGCCGAGCAGCACCATCGCGTGCGCCGCCGTCGCGACTACCTGCGCAATCCCCAGGCCGGACCGCAGCCTGCCTCGTGCGACGAAGTCTTCCCGCGCCTGATTGCCGGCGGCGTGTCGGCCGACGCGCTCTACGAGGCGGCTTCGCGCCTGGACATCGAGCTGGTGCTGACGGCGCATCCGACCGAAATCACCCGGCGCACGCTGATCCACAAGCACCTGCACATCGCCGAGGCGCTGATGCGGCAGGACCGCCCCGACCTGACGGTGCCCGAGCGCGCGGAGACGCTCGCAGAGCTGCGGCGCGAGATCGCCGCGGCGTGGGAGACCGAGGAGATCCGCCCGCGGCGCCCCGACCCGCTCGACGAAGTCACCAGCGGTCTGCTGATCTTCGAACAGACGCTGTGGGACGCACTGCCGCGTTATCTCCACTCGCTCGACGCCGCCCTGCGTGCCGCCACCGGCCGGTCGCTGCCACTGGACGCGGCCCCGATCCGCTTCGGCTCGTGGATCGGCGGTGACCGCGACGGCAACCCGTACGTCACCCCGGAAGTGACCCGCGTCGCGTGCCTCTCGGCGCGCTGGCGCGCGACCGAGCTGTATCTGCGCGAGATCGACGCGCTGCGGCTGGATCTCTCGGTCATCGAAGCGACCCCCGAGCTGCGGGCACGCGCCGAGGGGGCGCGGGAGCCGTATCGCGCCGTCCTGCGGACCGTTCGGCGGCGCCTGGTAGCGACGCGCGATCGTGCCGCGCTGCGGCTCGCCGCATACGCCCGGCGCGTCCGCGGCGCCGAGCCGCCCAATGCGCAGCCGCCCGATGTGCAGGTCGTCGAAGGCCGGCCTTACGAGTCGATCGACGAGCTGCTCGAGCCGCTGCGGCTCTGCTACCGCTCGCTGGTCGAGACCGGCCAGCAGATCATCGCGGACGGGCGACTGGCCGATCTGCTCCGCCGTGCGGCGACGTTCGGCCTGACGCTGGTGCGGCTCGACGTGCGGCAGCATGCCGCCCGCCACGTGAGCGTGCTCGATGCGATTACCCGCCATCGTGGCCTGGGGTCGTACCAGGAATGGCCCGAAGAGCGGCGTGCCACGTTCCTCGCGGAGGCGTTAGCGCATCCTGAGCCGGGTGGGCTGCCCGATCTGCCGGACGCGGACGACGAGGTCCGCGACGTGCTGGAGACGTTGGCGACCATCGCGGATCTGCATCCCGAATCGCTCGGCGCCTACGTGATCTCGATGGCCCAGGCGCCGTCCGACGTGCTCGCCGTCGCCTGGCTCCAGCAGCTGGCCGGCTCGTCGCTGCGGATCGTGCCGCTCTTCGAACAGGTCGAGGCGCTCCAGCGCGCGGCCGGTACGCTCCGCGAGCTGCTGGCGATCCCGGTCTATCGTGATCGGATTGGCGATCGGCAGGAAGTCATGGTCGGCTACTCCGATTCCGCCAAGGACGGCGGCCGGCTGGCGGCCAATTGGGCGCTCTACACGGCGCAGGAGCAACTGGTCGAGGTGGCGCGGCAAGCGGGCGTGCAACTGAAGCTGTTCCACGGCCGCGGCGGCAGCGTCAGCCGCGGCGGCGGCCCGACCTACCTCGCGATCCAGTCACAACCTCCCGGCTCGATTGACGGCCGGCTGCGCGTCACCGAGCAGGGGGAGATGATCCAGGCGCAGTTCGGGCTGCCCGACATCGCTTCGCGCACCCTGGAGCTCTACACCACCGCGACCCTCGAGGCCACGCTCGCCCCCGGTGCGCCGCCCCCGCCAGCGTGGCGCACGCTGATGGACTCGCTCGCCGCCGCCTCAGAAGCGGCCTACCGCGACGTCGTCTACAAGGAGCCGCAGTTCGTGCCGTACTTCCGCGCCGCGACACCGGAGGTGGAGCTCGGGGCGCTGCCGATCGGCAGCCGCCCGGCGCGGCGCACCACGGCCGGCGGGGTCGAAACGCTGCGCGCGATTCCGTGGGTGTTCGCGTGGACCCAGACCCGCCTGCTCCTCCCGACCTGGCTCGGCACAGGGGAGGCGCTGCGCCAGGCCTTCGAGCGCGGCGACCGCGAGGTGGTCCGCGAGCTGTACCAGCGCTGGCCGTTCTTCCGCTCGACGATCGACCTGATCTCGATGGTCCTGGCCAAGACCGAGTCGCGCATCGCGGCCGAGTACGATCGGCAGCTCGTGCCCCCCGAGCTCCAGCCGCTCGGGGCCGACCTGCGCCACCGCATGGCGGATACGATCGCTGCGATCCTGGACGTCACCGGGCGCCGCGAGCTGCTCGCCGACAACGCCGTGCTCAGACGCTCGATCAACGTCCGTAATCCCTACGTGGATCCGATCAACCTGGTGCAGATCGAACTGCTCCGCCGGCTTCGCCGCGACGGCGATCAGGCCGGCCCGGAGATGTGGAGCGCGTTCATGATCACCGTGAACGGCATCGCCGCCGGGATGCGCAATACGGGGTGACGGGTGCGCCCTGTCGGGCGCGAAAACCGGGATCCGGGATGCCGAACCGGGGTTCAGCGTGCACGGCTCAATGTTCGAAGTCTACTCTGCCTGCCCGAGCGAGGTGCGGGGCTCCGGTCCGATCCCCGGTTCCCAATCGGAGTACAATGTACATCCCATGAAGCACTACTCCGTCGCCCTCGTTCGGGAGCGGCTGGCCGAAGCCCTCAACGAAGTCGATCGCGGCGTGCCGGTGATCATCGAACGGCGCGGCGTGCGCTACCGGCTGACGCGCGAGCCGGCGCACGGGAAAAAAACCGCGCGCAAGCCGGTGATTCAACAAGTGGACAAGGGTGTGCTGAGCGGCGAGTGGGCGTGGGACTGGACGCCTGACGGACTGGCCCTTCAAGGCCAAGCGCGCCGATGACGCTGCTCGACACCAACGCCTTGATCTGGCTCGATCAGGGTCACCGCCGGGCGAAGCCGCTGACCGGTCGCCGTGCCGCGCTGTACATCTCACCGGCCTCGTTACTGGAGCTGCAACTGCTCAACGAGATCGGCCGGATCCGCCTTGACGCCGGCGCGCTGGACGCACTCGCTCACGACGAGCGGTGGCTGCTCGACGACCCCTCGGCCAGCGACTGGTTCCTGCGCGCGGCCGATGTGTCGTGGACGCGCGACCCGTTCGATCGGCTTCTCGTCGCCCACGCCCGGTTGCGCGGCTGGCGGCTCGCGACCGGCGACTCGGTGCTCCTCGAACGACTCGGCGCGCGAGAGCGGCTCGCGCTCTGACGGCTACGGCGTCGTCTTCGGCGCGCCGTAGTCGTCGAGCATCGTGATCGGCGCGATGCCGGTGGCCTTCAGCGGACCTTCGATCGTTGCCTTGTCGCCGACGATGACGATCGCCAGATGATCGAGGTCGATGTACTTCTTCGCGACCCGCAGCACGTCGTCCTTGGTGATCGCGCCGATGGCCTTGGGATACTGCTGGTAATAATCCTGCGGCAGCCCCTGCAGCCACAGCGTGGTGATCGCGCCGTTCACGCTGGCGACCGAGGCAAACGCCGCCGGGAGGCGCTGGATCAGCGCATCCTTGGCGGTGCTGAGCTCCTCGTCGGTGACAGGCCGGCTGCCGACAATCCCCTTCAGCTCCTTCATGAACTCAGTGAGCGCGGCGTCGCTCTTGGCCGAGACGATGTCGCCTCCGGCGCGGAAGGCGCCGGGGCCTTTGCCGAAGGCGAAGCCGGAGTTGACACCGTAGCTGTAGCCCTTCTCCTCGCGCAGGTTGGCGTTCAGACGCGACTGGAACTGGCCGCCGAGGATCGTGTTCATGACCTGCAGCGCGTAGAAGTCGGGCGTCGCGCGCGGCGGTCCGGGCAGGCCGATCGCGAACGTCGACTGGGCTGCGCCCGGCTTGTCAACCAGGTAGATGGTCGTCGCGGCCGGAGCAGGGGTGGGCGGATAGGTGAAGGCCGGCTTGTCGCCGCCGGCCGGCCACGCCGCGAGCGCCTTCTCGACCACGCCTTTGACCGACGCCGTTTGCACGTCGCCGACCACCGAAATCAGCGCACGTCCCGGACGGAAATACGTCTGGTGGAACGCCGTGACGTCATCACGCGTGATCGCCTTCAGTGTGTCCTCGGTCATCGTCTGACCGTACGGGTGATTGGCCCCGTAGAGGACCCGCGGGAAGACGCGGGCGGCGATCGTGCCAGGCTGGGCACGCGCCTGCGTCAACGCTACCTGGCGCTGCGCCTTGAGCCGGGCCAGTGCGTCGTCCGGGAAGGTGGAGTTGAGCATCATGTCGGCGAGGATGTCGAGCGTCTGCGGGAACTTCCCGGCCGTCGACACGAATCCCATCGAGCCGGACTCGCCGGCGACGCTGGTCGAGACATTGCCGCCGAGCAGCTGCAGCGCGTTCGACAGTGCTTCGCCGTCGCGAGTCTTGGTGCCCTCGCTCAGCATCGCCGCCGTCAGTGAAGCGACGCCGCGCTTGTCGGCCTTCTCGAACTGATCCGCCCCGCCCATGAACGTGATGGAAAAGGAGACCAGCGGCAGGTCGTGCTTCTCAGAGACGACCAGCTCGGCGCCATTGGCGAGCGCCGTGCGGGTCCACGCCGGCACGCGCAGCACCGGCGGCTTCCCGGGCGCGGGCACCTTGCTCCGATCGAGCGCCTGGCGGGCGCCGACGGCGCTGACGGCGGTCATGAAGACCAGCAGAACGACGTTCGCGACCCGCGGCCGCACCGTACCGAAGCTCCTCATCGCGCGACCTCCGCTTGCGGCGCCACATTCTGGGTCACCTTGCGGCTCTGGTCCGGCTTCGATGCCTGATCGAGCTTGCCGATTGGCACGATGCTCAGGACGACGCGCCCGCCCGTCAGGTAGGCGTTGGCCACGCGCTTGACGTCGGCAGCAGTGACGGCCAGCGTCTTCTGATACTCGACCTTGAAGTAACCCGGATCGCTGTGAAAGCCGGCGCCGTCGGCCAGCGTCATCGCCTTGTTCAGATTCGACTCCAGCCCGCGGACGAAGCTCAGTTCCTCACCGGCCACGGCCTTCTCGATCTCCTCGGCGGTCGGTCCTTCCGCTTTCAGCTTCTCGATGATCGCGTCAGCCGCCGCTTCGAGATCGGTCAGCGAGTGTCCCGGACGCGGCGTGATCACCATCAGGAACTCGCCGACATCCTCGTTCGAGCTCTGACCCGCCGAGACGCCGGCGGCCGCCTGCTGATCGTAGACCAGCGCCTTGGTCAGCCGCGCCGTGCGAGGACCGGTGAGAATCGCGCCGAGCACATCGAGCGCGTATTGATCGTCATTCTTCTCTCCCACCGTCGGCCACTGCACGTAGAGCCGCGGCACCTGGACGTGGTCTTCGTAGGCCAGCCGCTTGCCTTCCGTCAGCTTGACCGGAGACACCGACGGACGCGTGATCGCGCCGCCGCGCGGGATGTCGCCGAAGTACTTGGCGACCCACGCCTTGGCTTCGGGAATCTCGAAGTCGCCCACGATTGAGAGGAACGCGTTATTCGGCGCGTAGTACAGCTTGAAGAAGCTCTTCACGTCCGCCTCCGACGCCGCGCTCAGATCATCCATGCTGCCGATCACATCCCACGAGTACGGGTTCGAAGGCGGGTACGTCGCCGCCGACAGGATCTCGCTGGCCCGCCCATAGGGCTGATTGTCGTAACTCTGACGACGCTCGTTCTTGACGATGTCGCGCTGGGCGTTGAGCTTGGCGATATCGAGCGTATCGAGCAGGTAACCCATGCGATCCGCTTCGAGCCAGAGCGCGGACTCCAGGTAGTTCGACGGCACCGTCTCGTAGTAGGTCGTCCGATCGTTGGAGGTCGTGCCGTTATTGCTGCCCCCGACACCCTCGGTCAGCTTGTCGTGCAGGCCGTACGGGACGTGGCCGGAACCGGTGAACATGACGTGCTCGAACAGGTGGGCAAAGCCGGTGCGGCCGGGGGATTCGTTCTTGGATCCCACGTGGTACCAGACGTTCACGGCGACCGTCGGCGTCGAGTGGTCCTGCGACAGCAGAACGGTAAGCCCGTTCGGCAGGACGTACTGCTCAAAGGGAATGTTGATTGATGAGGACTGCTGCGCGGCAGCGGCGGACACGAGCACGGCACACGCCAAGACGGCCACCCGTCGGCTGGTCATCAGCACGGAGCACCCTTTCAGAGGGACGTTTGAGTTCGATTATACCGGCACGCCGACGGGGCCCGGACGGGATGCCGCTGCGCTCGCGCCGGCGCCCGCGGGTGCGCCGGACGCGCGGCGCGCATGGTATCGTCGGATATGCCTGCCGGTCGGAGCACGTCATGAAATCTCTGGTTCTCGCATTCGCCCTCACTCTGCCCGCGGCTGGTCTGCTGACGGCCGCCGCCGGTTCCGTTCAGTCCGGCCAAGGCTCCGGCAGCGGAGCGCAGGAGGCCCCGCAAGAGCGGCCGCGTATCCCCGACGACTCGGTCGAGCTCAACGTCTCGGGCTGCCTCAAAGGCCGGGTGCTGTCGGTGTCGGACTCGCGCGAGACCGACACGCAAAGCGGTCCGATCGTGCGCGGCAAGTCGTTCCGCCTTGCCGGCAAGGGCGACATCATGAAGGAGGTCAAGGAAGAGGACGGATCCTTTGTCGAGGTGACGGGCGTCGTGAAGCGGTCCGCCCTCGACTCGAAAGGCATCAAGATCGGCAAGCGGGTCGCGGTCGGCGGTGGCTCGCCGGTCGCCGGCACGCACAGCATGCCGGAGCCAGCCGCCGACGTGGCGGTGATGGACATCACCTCGCTCCGCCACCGCTCTTCGTCCTGCGCCGTCAAGTAAGCGCCCGGCCCCGAGCGTGATGACGCCGACGCTGCTGTGCATCGCCACGTATCGCAAGGGGGACGAATTCCTGCGCGAGTGCCGGCGGCGCGGCTGCCGCGTCCTGCTGTTGACGGACGAGAAGCTCGCGGGGTCCGACTGGCCGCGCGAGGCGATCGACGACATGTTCTTCGTCCGCCGCGACATGCCGGACCAAGACATCCGCAAGGGGGCCGCCTACCTCGCCCGCACCGAACGCCTCGACCACATCGTCGCGCTCGACGACTTCGACGTCGAGACCGCGGCGATGCTGCGCGAGTATCTGAACGTGGCCGGCATGGGCGTGACCACCGCGCGCGGCTTCCGCGACAAGCTAGCGATGAGAACCCGGGCGCGCGCCGCGGGCATCCCGATTCCCGCCTTCGTCCACGCGCTGCATCATCCGACGATCGCCGAGTGGACCCAGAGGCATCCGGCGCCCTGGGTCCTGAAGCCCCGCTCGCAGGCGGCAGCGATCGGCATCCGGAAGATCGCGTCGGCCGAGGATCTCTGGCGGACGCTCGAGGCACTCGGCGACACCCAGGCCGACTTTGTCCTCGAACAGTTCCTGCCTGGCGACGTGTACCACGTTGATTCGATCGTGTTCGACGGCAAGCTGCAGTTCGCCAAGGCGAGCCGCTACCGCATGCCGCCGATGTCGGTCGCCCACGAGGGTGGCATCTTCGTAACCTCGACGATCAGGGACGACGACCCGCGGGCGACGGCGTTGCGTGAGATGAACGACCGCGTGCTCACCTCGTTCGGTTTGCGGCGCGGCGCGTCGCACACCGAGTTCATCCACGCCCTGGACGGCAACTGGTATTTCCTCGAGACCTCGGCCCGGGTCGGCGGGGCATACATCGTCGACGTCGTCGAAGCGGCCAGCGGCCTGAATCTGTGGCGCGAGTGGGCGGCGGCGGAGATCGCCGGCGAGGAGGGCTACCAACCGCCGGCCGATCGCGGCTGGGAAGCCGGCATCGTGCTATCGCTGGCGCGACAGGAATGGCCGGACCTCTCGGCCTATCAAGACCCGGAGATCGTGGCCCGGATCAAGCGGGCCCATCACGCCGGGCTGGTCCTCGCCGCGGAGCAGCACGGGCGGGTGCCGCAGCTGCTCGATGACTACGTCGCCCGATTCCAGACCGACTTTCACGCTTCGGCACCACCGCCCGAACGGCCCCTCGACTGATGGCCGATCGACCGACCACCGGCACCCGGCGCGTGTTCGCCCGGGTGTGGTCGCCGCAGCTCGAGAACGAGCGCGACATCGACGTCTTCCTGCCGCCGTCGTACGCCCGGACGAGGCGACGCTATCCCGTCATCTACATGCAGGACGGGCAGAACCTCGCCGATCCGGAGCGGGCGTTCGCCGGGACGTGGGACCTGCTGCGGGCGCTCGATAATCTCGCCGCGCAGGGGCTGGAGGTCATTGTCGTCGGGATCCCGAACAGCGGCGCGGAGCGGCTGCGCGAGTACAGCCCGTTCGCCGACGCGCGTCATGGCGGCGGCGGCGGGGACGCCTACCTGGCGTTCGTCGAGCGCACGCTCAAGCCGCTGATCGATCGCCGCGTCCGCACCAGGCCGGAACGCGAGGCGACCGGCATCTTCGGGTCGTCCATGGGAGGCCTGATCAGCCTGTATGCGTTCTTCCGCGCCCCCGAGACGTTCGGATTCGTCGGCGCCATGAGCCCGTCGCTGTGGTTCGGCGGCCGCGCCATCATCGACTACGTAGAGCGGGACGGACGGCCCCCCGGTCGCATCTACGTCGACGCCGGCACCGAGGAAGGGGCAGGCACGGTCAGGGACGCGAGCCAGCTGGCGACGGTACTCGAACACAAGGGTTACGTGCCCGGCGAGTCCATGCTGTTCACCGCGGTCGAGGGCGGGCGGCACGAAGAGGCTCACTGGGCCGAACGCCTCGCGCCGGCGCTGAATTTCCTGCTCAAGGGCGTTCCACCCGCCACGCGTCGTCGCTGACTCCGTATTTCCTTCCGGCACGAGGGCCTGCGCCGTGAGGCCGCGCGGATCCAATCTCATCGCCGCGGGCACGTATACTTCGCCCCATGGCGGACATGGAAACAATCGGCTTCATCGGTCTGGGACTCATGGGCAAGCCCATGGCGGGTCATCTGGTCGCCAAGGGCTATCGGGTGATCGTCCACAGCCGGAGCCCGGGCCCGGTCGACGCGCTGGTCGCCCAGGGCGCAGTGCGGGCGTCGGGACCGGCGGACGTCGCGGCGCGGACCACCCGGATCATCACGATGCTGCCCGACTCGCCCGATGTCGAGCGCGTGCTCGACGGTCCGGAGGGCGTGTTTACGCGGCTCCAGCCGGGCACCATCCTGATCGATACCAGCAGCATCGCGCCGGCGACCGCGCGGGCGCTGGCAGACAAGGCGCAGACGCTCGGCGCGACGATGCTGGATGCGCCGGTGAGCGGTGGCGAAGTTGGTGCGGTCAACGCCTCGCTGTCGATCATGGTCGGTGGTGATCAGGCCGCCTTCGACACCGTGAAGCCCATCCTCGACGTGATGGGCAACCCCGAACGCGTGATCCGAATCGGACCCTCGGGGGCCGGCCAGATCTGCAAGGTCTGCAATCAGATGGTCATCGGCGGGACCCTGGCGGCGGTCAGTGAGGCGTTCGCGCTCGCGCGCAAGGCTTCGGTCGACGTGTCGCGCGTGCGCGAGGCGCTGCTCGGCGGATTCGCGGCGAGCAAGGTCCTCGAGGTCCATGGCCAGCGGATGCTGCAATCCAACTACAAGCCGGGGTTCCGCGCCGCGCTGTTCGCGAAGGACCTTCGGATCGCCGGCGCAACGCTGGCCGAACATCAGACCTCGGCGCCGGTGTCGAGCGTCGTCCAGCAGTTGGTGACCGCGCTCGTGGCCGAGGGCCGCGGCGAGGATGACTATTCGGCGCTTGCCACCGTGCTGTTCGGACTGTCAGGGCTGGACGACCGCATCGAGTCGGTCGCGGACTGACGTTCGCGGGGCGAGATCAGGCGGCGGCGTGCGCGTGGTCGGGAGCGGGTTTGGTCCCGACCTGGGCCAGCTCAGTGAGGTGTCGGCGCGTCTCGAGCAGACTGGTACACACGACCGTCGCGCCCGCATCGAGGAGTGGCTGAAAGGACTCGTCGGCCAGCTCGGTCGGAGCCCAGCGTCCGACCAGGATCGGCAACTCAGGGAGCGCGGCACGAAGCCGCTTCACCAGGTAGCGCGTCTTGGACGGCGGGCTCGGCGGCAGGTCGACGATGCAGACGCCGTCGTAGTGCTCGGTGCGGACGACCTCGATCAGGGTCGACGCCATCAGGCGCGTCCGGTCACCGTCAATCGCGATGGGCAGATCGTTCAGCAGCCGCGCCAGCATCTCCAGCGCGAGGCTGTCGCCCGAGCCGTTCGCTGCATACCCCAGCACGCGCAGCCGCGGCGCCGCCTCCGGTGTCGCCAGCGTCGGCACGTCAGCCGCCGGCGCTTGCGCGGTCGCGCCCAGCGACGCTTCGGCCATCAGCTCACGCGTCGCCTCGATCACCGCCTGCTCGTCGTCCGGCTCCAGGCGGCCTTCGAGGCGATCGCGCTCGGCGTAGTTGAGCGCGGGGACGAGCAGGGAATCGTAGACCTGCTCCGCGGGCTCCGCCTTGATGAAGCGCTCGACCACTTCCGCCGCTTCTCCGACGTCGCGGGCCAGGAGGCGCTGGTAGTAGCCGTACTCCGGCGCGAGCGGCGGCGTGTCGGCGAGCAGCGTCGCTACGAACTTGAGGCCGGGGACGAACTTGCCAAGTACGACGAGGCACACCGTGAGCGGCGTGGCCATCAGCAAGCCGAGCGGACCCCACAGCCACGTCCAGAACGCCACCGCAATCAACAGCGCGACCTGGGACACGCCCGCCGCGTCGGCGTAGAGCACCGTCTCGAGCACCAGATTCGTGAACAGCTCCAGCAGGACGTAAAAGGCGGCGACCTCGAACGGGCGCGTCCACCCGGGCAACGCGGCCAGCGCGATGACGAACGGGCCAGCCGAGGCGATGATCGGCCCGACGTACGGGATATAGCGCAAGCCGGCACCGGCAGCACCCCAGAAGAGCGCGTACGGCACGCCGAACATCCACAGCCCGAGGGCGCTCAGGGCTCCGTAGATCGCGTTGACTAGGGTCTGCAGCAGCAGCTGCTTGCTGACCCGCCGGCCGGCCTCGTCGAAGGCCTTGGTCGTCACCGCGACGTGGCCGTGCCCGATCAGGCCGATCAGCCGGTTCCGAAGGTCCTCACGCTCGAGGAGCATGAAGAGCACGAGAACAGCCACGAAGCTCGCGGTGCCGGCCGGCGCGACGAACGGCCCGAGCCAACTCAGTCCCGGCACCCCGGACTCGTCCCGGGACACGACCACCGGCTGGCTGGGAGTCCCCTGTGGCGCCGTGGGCACCCCGATATCCTTTTTGATGTCCTCCAGCGTCGACTGCAGCCGCTCCACCGAGCCGCCCTTGCCAACACCGCGCACGTCCCGGACCTTGGCGCGGATGTTCGCGCGGTACGTAATCAGGTCCGTGCTCAAGCTCCCCATCTGCCGGACGATGCCGTAGGTAGCCAGGCCGAGACCCGAGAACACCAGCGTAACAACGAGGAGAATCGCCGGCAGACGGCCGATGCGGCGCTGAAGGGAGAGGACCGGCGGGGTCAGCACGAAGCTGATCAAAATCGAGAGGGCAACCGGGACCAGAACTGCCTGGGCCCAGTAGAGGACCGCGACTACCAGCACGCACCCGGCGAAGGTCACCCAGCTGCGAAACGCGGTGAAACGATCGGGCATCTCGGCGCCTGCCTCAGCAATCCATGTGCCGAAAGCGATGAGCCACCCGTCTGATATTCTCGGCCTCGAACGGCTCATGGCTCTTCCCCTGCGCACGCCCCCATCCGCCGACGCTCCCCGGCCATTGAGGCGGGCACCCCGCTTTTCGCAGCTCCGAGGCCAGCGCGTGGTCCAGCGCTGGCGCTATCGGCTGGCCCCGGATCCGCTCACCCGAAAACCAAAGGGTCAGATTCCGTTCTGGGCCCGGGCGCGGCGGCTGCTGTGGGCCTGGTGGGTCTGGGGACTGCTGTTCCTCTGGCACATGGCCCACGACGCGTGGGGCTGGGCGGCCGGCACGGGCGCGATGGCGCTCGTCAGTTACCTCATCACGCCGTCCGAGTTCCCACCTCGGTATGGCCTGGACCACGAGCTCGCGGTCGAGGACGAGGAATTCCTGCCGACCATGACCGGGGCGACGGGGGTCCCCTGCGTTCCGGGGAACCGGATCGACATCCTCAACAACGGCGATCAGTTCTATCCCGCGATGCTGGACGCCATCGCCCAGGCCGAGCTCTCGATCACCGTTGAGGCGTACATCTACTGGGCCGGGGACATCGGTCGCCAGTTCGCCGAGGCGCTGGCGGCCAAGGCGTCGGCCGGCCTGCGCGTCAAGATCCTGCTCGACGCTGTTGGCTCGACGCGTGTCGGGGAAGAAATCCTCCGGACTCTGGAAGGCGGCCGGTGCCAGCTGGCCTGGTACAACCCGATCCGGTATCACAGCATCGGCCGCTTCAACCATCGCACGCACCGCAAGTCACTGATCCTCGACGGACGCATCGCCTTCACCGGCGGCGCCGGCATTGCGGACCATTGGCTCGGCAACGCCCGCGGTCCGGGCGAATGGCGTGACATGCAGATCCGGATCGAGGGTCCGGCGGTCACGCCACTGCAAACCGGCTTCGCGCACAACTGGCTGCAGACCACGGGCGAGCTGATCTCCGGCCCGTTGTTCTATCCGGTGCAGGAGGCGGCCGGACCGCTCGCGGCGCAGACGATCATGAGCTCGCCGGAAATCGGCGCGTCGACCGTCCGGATCATGTATTACCTGTCGATCATCTGCGCCCGGCACTCGATCTACATCGCCAACCCGTACTTCCTGCCGGACGCAGCAGCACTGGACGCGCTGATCGAAGCGAAGCGCCGCGGAGTGGACGTGCGGATCATGGTCAGCGGCATCCACAACGACAACTGGCTGGCGCGCCACAACAGCGTGCGCCTGTTCGGGCCGCTGCTCCGGGCGGGCATCGAGATCCTCGAGTTCAACCACACGATGCTCCACCATAAGACGATGGTGGTCGACGGATTGTGGGCGACGGTCGGAACGACCAATTTCGACAATCGATCGTTCGCGCACAACGAAGAGAACAACGTCTGCTGCCGCGACCGCGGCTTCGCGCGGCAGTTCCACGAAATGTTCGAGGCCGACATGCGCGGCTGCGACCGCGTCGACCTCGCGTGCTGGGAGCGTCGCGGGCTGCGCCAGCGGCTCGAGGAGCTGCTTGCCGCGCTGCTCGAAGAGCAAACCTGACACCCCTGACCCGCGGCTGTCCAAATCATACTTTTTCGTAACAATCACTCAGACGTCCTACGCTGGCGTCTGATTCGCGATCCTCATCCCCGCGCCGCCAGCGTCTCCGACCTCATCGCAAGTCACTCAGACATCAGCACTTGTCGCGAGTCGCCGAGGCCGACGTCACAGCTGGCCGACCGCTTGCTCCCTCGTTGACCATCATGGGCTCGCCCGTTTCCCAAGGATGGTTCGATGACTCGGTTGCTGAAGGCATTCGTTCATTCGCTCGTGCTGGTCATGCTCCTCACCACGCCGCTCGCCGCACAGCAGGCCGCCGATCCAGCGGCGATGATTCCGTTCAACATGCAGGTCAATCCGATGCTCGTGCAGATCGTCACGACGCTCCTGGCGGCGTCGCCGTCGTTCGCCGCGCAATGCGCGCAGATCGCCGGCGCGCGCTTCGTACGGGTCACGATCAATCCGGTGATGTCGTCGAGCACCACCAGCCGCGGCTCCGCCCGCACGGCGATGCGCCGCTTCTCCGCCGGTGCCCTCATCGCGGTCGTCGAGATGCCCGTGCCTCTGACGATGGCGGAGTATGCCGAGCTCTTTGGGCATGAGCTCGAGCATGTGATCGAACAGATCGACGGCGTCGATCTCCAGGCGATAACCGACGCGCGCGAGGGCGCGACCCGGTTGGCTGGCGGCGCCTACGAGACCGTACGCGCCCGGCGCGCCGGCCGGTTGATCGCCGAACAGATTGAGCGTCCGCGCGCTGGCGGTGCCGGCACGATCGACGATCTCCCCGCGAGCCAGTGCGGTACCGAGCCGACAGCAGCAGCCGGTGCGTTCTCGGACACGACGAGCGCGCCGATGGCGGAGGCTCCGGGTGCGCGACGAGTCACGTCAGCACCGCCCGGCGCGACCGCGACAGCCGGCGGGCGAGGGATCCGACAGCAGTAATCTCCCGAGACGTTGATTGAAATCAGTCGACTCTCCAGTTTCCGTCCTTGCTCTGCGACACGAGTGTCGGACGGGCCACGCTTTCGTCGGACTCTCGCGCTCGACCGCGCCGCTGATGCAGCGACCACTGACCGCAGTCGTGTCGGATCACAGCGCTTTCTTCACGGCGCTCCACCGCGCCCCCCCAGTGCAGCGCCGGCTGGTCGCAGTCGTGTCGGATGACTGCGCCTTCCTCACAGCGCCCGACCGCGCGCCCAGGCTCCGGCGGTTAGCCGCAGTCGAGGCGTGAGTTGCTCGTGACAGCCAGGCGCGTGTGACACGGCGCAGGCGGGCATCCACCGCCGCATCGGCGTCCGCGCGCGCCCGCTCCGGTCCATCACATGGCGTTTACGCGCGAAGGCATCGGCGTCACCGCGCGCCGACGCGTTCGCGCCCGCTTCGCGTGCGTGCGGCTGCGCGCAAACGAGGTCAAGAGACGACGTCAATACGGCTGCATCGACCACTGGATTGCCGAACACGTGCTCGACACCCCCTGGCTGTCAGAGAAACGGACCGCGCCGGCGATGCGACCCACCATGAAAGACGAGGTTTTCGAGTTGCTCTCGCCGTCGAAGGTCGCCGCGCCGGAAGACGATGAGCCGAGCGTGACTTGGACGTCGCGGGGCACGCCCATCAGCCCGACATCGATCGCCGTGCCACTGATGGTGCCGGTGACGCCATACCCCGTCACCGCCGTCCCGCTCGGACGGAGATGCAGCTCGATGGTCCCGAAGTTGAGCGCCGATCGCGCGACCCAGCTGCCATTCTCAGAGGTCAGGAGCACGACGGTGTTCACCGAGGTGCCGTCTCGCGGCTGGCCCGCCGGCGCGCACGGCGGTAACGACGGATCCGACGAGATGGCAAATCCCGAGAGCGTCAGGAGCTGACGCCCGGCGGTCAAAGGGAGCGCACCCGCGTCCGAGCCAGTGGGCGAGCTGCCGCACCCGAGCAGGACGATCGCCCACGCAAGCCCTGCCGCGAGTGAGGCGCGACGCACGACGGCACGCCGTGATTCAGGACCTTGCGCAACGCTATCGCGGGAGCGCGAAGAGCCCGGCCCGCGCCGCCGCATACGCCACGTTGCCGGCGATGGCCGGCGCCCAGCTGAATCCATCGCTCAACCCTCCGATTTCCCATCGTTGATGGCCGTCCGCCACCGCCAAGGCCACAAGCCTGCCGCCGAGATGCGGCACATACACACTCTCCCGTTCCATCGCCAAACGCAGGGCTACCGAGCCTGCATCCGCCAGCGCGAATCGCCACCGCTCGCGGTGGGTCGGCACGTCGTAGCCGGTAATCACGCCGGACAACGAGCCGGCGACCAGCATCGAGCCGCCGACCGCCAACGCCCGCCAGTCGCGCTCCTGCCGCCGGCCATCAGCCCGCACCACCCGGGGCAGTTCCCACAGCAACTGGCCATTCTGCCGGGTGACGCCGAGCAGACGGCCGTCGCCGCTCGCCGCGATGACGTCCCGTCCACTGACCACCGGACCGCCCGCAAAGCCACCTGCCCCATGCTCGCCGGCCAGCGCATGCGTCCATCGCACGCGCCCACTGACCCGATCCACCGCGACCACGCCGCCACTCTGTGGCGTTCCGAACGTCGTAAACCCGGCGAGAACGAGGTCGTCGTCAACAATCGGCTGGAACACGGTCGTCTCGGGCGCCGCCGAGACCAACACGGACCAGCGGAGCTGCCCTGTCGCGCAATCAATCGCGTATAGCCGCCCGGCCCGCGAGCCGACGAACACGACACCCTGCTCTCCCGATCCCACATAGCCGCCAGCCCCTTGGTCGTCTCCAGGCGAGAAGCGCCAACGCCGCCCACCAGTCGCCCCGTCGAGCCCATGAATCGCATGATCGCCGACCACCACCACCGGTCCGCAGAGGACGACAAGGGAGCCGAGCGTCTCGGTCCCCGGCTCCCCCGTCGTCTGTCTCCAGACCTCTTCTCCTCCGGCGAGGGAGGCGGCGACGACCTCGTGATGGGCGGTGAGGAAGTACACCCGCGACCCGCCAATCGCTGGCGTGCCGCGGCCTTCTCCCTCCAGCCGCCAGTGCGCAACCGGCGTCAATCCGCCGGCGGCGAGCGTCGCCGACAATACCGCCAGCGCCGCCCACCACCCGTGCGTGATCACGACCCTATGAGCCGCTCGTGCCGCTCGCCCACAGCGGCGCCCCGCTCGCCGAATAGATCACCAGATTCCCATCGTCTTGAACGATGAGCCAGGCGCCGCTGTAGCCGTTGGTGCCGGACGCCCAAACGGGCGTGCCGCCCGCGTCGTAGACGACCAGGTTGCCGTCCATCTGCATCACCGTGCGGCCGGCGCTGCGGCCGTTGGTCTGCGAGGCCCACAACGGCCGGCCGTCCGACCGGTAGAGCACCAGGTTGCCATCGCCTTGATAGAACAGCGTGAAGCGGCCGTTGCCGGACTGGATCGAACCGCCGGCATAGATCGACTGATCCGGTGACATGCTGCCCGCGCCACCAGCCGCCGGCGACCTTCCTCCACCCGGCGATGTCCCGCCGCCCGGGTTTGTGCCAGGATCGCCGCTTTCTGGTGCCTCCGCGCCCCGCTCGCGGACGTGCATGAAGTTGGTCAGCGACGCGTACACATAGTCGCCCAGCTGACGCGTCTCCTGGGTGTGAACCGGACCGCCGTTCACTTCCAGCGTGATCGCGCCGGCGTAGAACTGGCTCCACGACGGAATGAACCCGTCGTTCGGCAGGCAGGACCCCGCCCAGATCGGCCGGTTGTCAGAGATGGCGCGACACCAGAACTCGTCGAAGTTCCACATGTAGAACGCCGCGTCGAGCAGCCCGTAGGCGAGGGACTGCGCATCGTAGTCCAGCGGATCGGCATCGGCCAGCACCCGGAAGGCCCAGTAATCGAGGCCCGCCGCCGCCGTGCTGGTCAGGATCGAGAGTTCCCCGGCGTAGTCCGGATTCTTCAACCGGAACGGTCCGCCGCGCCAGTACTCGCTCGCGGTGCTCACGATCCCCACCCGGGACGGAATGTTCGCAGCCTCCCAGCCCTCGCCGCTGTTGAGCGCGTTGAGGTACGGCGATCCGACGTAGACCTCCTGCACGAATGGCGTGCTGTACTGCATCCCCAGCTCGAGCAGTAAATGGGCGATCGAGAAGTCGGCGATCGACGCGCCCCAGTTCAGCGCCCCCTCGACGGCCCCCGGAACCCACCACCACCGGTCATACGACAGGCCGCTCAATCCATAGAACGCGTTGCCGACCGCGTTGAAGAGCGATGCGTTGAACCCGACCCACTCGTTGATGTGATTGGCGATGGGCGCGCCGCGGTTCGGCGTGCCGATCGTGATCAGGCCGTCCAGTTCGTGCGACCGGGTCCACTCCCGCGCCACCAGGCCGCCCAGACTGTGACCGACAGCAATCGTCGAGTTCGGCAGGCCGCCGAAACGGTTCTGCATCTCGCCACTCTGGGACTCGAGCGAGTTCCACCAGGAGACCTCGGCTCGATGCGCGCTGATCTCCAGCTGGCTTTGCAGCCGGTCCGCCGTTTCCGCCCACGTCTCGGGGCCGGAGGCGACGCCGTGGATGAACACGACCGGCTGCTCCTGCGCGAACGGCCGTCCGACCGCGCCGAGCAGGAGCACCACCACGATGGCGAAACGAACGAAGGC
This sequence comes from uncultured Acidobacteriota bacterium, assembly GCA_963816725.1. Taxonomy (GTDB): domain Bacteria; phylum Acidobacteriota; class Vicinamibacteria; order Vicinamibacterales; family 2-12-FULL-66-21; genus CAVSUB01. Next base: position 325,714 of record CAWFMC010000014.1, read on the forward strand.
GTGGCGCATGACTCACCTCCGCTCCTCGAGCTGCACGTTGGCGAGCTCGACGTCCGTCACCATCCGTGCCCCGGCGCCGGCGGGCGTGTCGTCCAGCGACCGCTCGACGTGTGACGATCTGCGCACCATGGACCCGCGTGGTCCCGGCTCGTACCCGAACGTCGCGTGCGACCGAAGGGTCCCCGCACGCGCGACGTTGATTTCGACCGGCACCGCCCACGTCGGATCGATCAGCACCTCGATGGTGTCTTCCCCTGTGCTCCCGACGTAGCGATCGCGACCGCGCCAGGTCCCCTTCGACAATCCGAAGCGGCGCTGCAGCCGCTCGGCGCGCGCGCCGCGCTGGTCCAGCGACGGCAGGATCGCATCGATCCAGTCGCGCCCTGGGGCCGCGCCCGTTCCCGGCCGTGGCTCGGCCACTTCCGCCGGCAGCAACGCATCCGCGCTCGCGAACACCTCGTCGCCGACGCCCATCTTGCCCCGGTCGGCCGAACTCGGCAGCCGCAACCGCTTCCCATCCGCACCATAGAACCGCGGCCCCTCATCGCCGCCGTCGTCTTCAATGCGGGCGACGACCGGCGCGACCTCCTGCAACGCCCCTGTCGGCGTCACGAACGCTGCCCGCCCACTCCCCTTCACCTCCATCGTGGTCTTCCAGCCTGCGCCGGACAGTACCCGCTCCCAGCGATACATAGTTGGCGGCGTGCGGCTGGCCGTTACTTCGGTGCCAGCTTGCACGACGCTGCGCCGGATCGTGACGTCGGCGGTGAACCGGTTCCAGTGATCCTGCGGTCCGGGTGCTGAGCGGACATCGGCTCTGAGTGATGGCACCGCGATCGCCAGCGCCATGGCGCATGCGACCACCAGAGGCTTCCCCTGCGCGTTCGACATCGTTCCTCCTGCTGCTGGTGCGCCGTGCCGAGATCACGTCGGGGAGCGGGACGTCTCGGTCGATATGACGCGGCGACCAGATTCGAGTGTGGCACCGGGTGGTGACGGATGAACCCCATCGATCGTTGACGCGTCGGCCAAAACGTTGACCTTTCCGCCAGCCGCGCGACGCGAACGGCGGATCGGCTCGCGGCGATCCGCGCAGCTCGTCTGGCTGACCGACGCATCGAGCCGTGACGATCGGCATTCGGATGGTGAACGCCCGCACGCGCGGCGCAGGAAGCGGTCGAAGACACTCGTCGCGCTGAAGCCGGATGCCGCGGCGATCTCCTTTATGGACAGCTCGGGCCGCGTCCGGAGTAGCCGGCAGGACTCCGAGACGCGGCGATGCGCACGCCACGCGGAGAAGCTCGCTCCGGTGTGCTCGCGAACGACGCGCGCCAACGTATGCGGGTGCACTCCCAACCTCCTCGACATCACGCGAAGCGACGCGGACGGGTCACTGGCGCAGACCTGGAGCAATCGGGCGAAGAGACGGACATGGTCGTACATGCGCGATCCGCGCATGAGAAGCGGGTGCCACGTCGGGAATCCCGGAAAATGCGTGACATGCGGGTCCGAGGTGGCAGTTTCTGCGACGCAGTGCGGCAAGGCCCAGCGCAGGAACTGCGAACCCCGCGGCGCGACGTTTGATAAAATCGGCCCTTCGTTCACCTCCAGACCTGGCCATGCTGGCGTCTCGCTTCCACTCCGTTGTCCGTGACTGGTTCGCCTCGACACTTGGTGAGCCGACGCCAGTACAAGTGCGTGGCTGGGCCGCCATCGGTGACCGCCGCCACACCCTGATCGCGGCGCCGACCGGATCCGGGAAGACCTTGGCCGCGTTCCTGACGGCGATTGACGATCTGCTCAGGGAAGGGCTCGAGGGGCCGCTGCCCGACGAGGTTCGGGTGCTCTACGTCTCGCCGCTCAAGGCGCTCAGCGCGGACATCCACAAGAATCTTGCCGAGCCGCGGCAGGGCATCGTTGAACGGGCCGCAGCGGCCGGCTTGAGACCGCCCGAGATTACCGCCGCGGTTCGAACCGGCGACACGTCTGCGGCTGAACGCGCGGCGATGATCCGGCGTCCGCCGCACATCCTGGTCACGACCCCGGAGTCGCTCTATCTCCTCCTGACCTCGGCGCGGAGCCGCGCCATGCTCCGCACCGTCCGGACGGTGATCGTCGACGAAATCCACGCGGTGATCGGCACTCGCCGCGGGGCGCATCTCGCCCTCTCGCTCGAGCGTCTGCAGCACATCGCCGTGCAACCGTTGCTGCGACTTGGGCTGTCCGCCACGCAGAAGCCGATCGAAGACGTGGCGCGCTGGCTGTCCGGCACCGGCGGCGGCCCCTGCGCCATCGTGGACGAAGGGCATGCCCGGGCAATGGATCTCGAGATCGAGGTGCCGGCATCGAATCTCGACGCCGTCATGGCGCACGAGGTGTGGGGCGAGTACTACGATCGTCTCGCGACGCTGGTCAAAGCGCATCAGACGACGCTGGTGTTCGTGAACACGCGGCGGTTGGCGGAGCGGATTGCGCGGCATTTGAGCGAGCGGCTGGGCGACGCCGCCGTGACGGCACACCACGGCAGCCTCTCGAAGGACAAGCGCCTCGATGCCGAAGAGCGGCTCAAGTCAGGCCAGCTCCAGGCGCTGGTCGCGACCGCGTCGCTCGAGCTCGGCATCGACATCGGACACGTCGATCTGGTGTGTCAGATCGGATCGCCGCATCGGATCGCCACGCTGCTCCAGCGCGTCGGGCGGTCCGGGCACTCAGTCCTGGGCCTGCCCAAGGGACGGCTGTTTCCCATATCGCTCGACGATCTCGTCGAGTGCACGGCGCTGCTGCGTGCCGTTCGAGAGGCCGAACTCGATGCGATCGTCGAGCACGATGCGCCGCTCGACGTGCTGGCGCAGCAGATCGTCGCCGAAGCCGCGGCGCGTGATGACGACGTGACTGCGGAGGAGGCGCTGTTCGATCTCGTCCGGCGCGCGTGGCCCTATCGAGCGCTGACCCGGAGCGAGTTCGACGCCGTCGTAGCGATGACGTCGGAGGGCTTCTCGACCCGGCGCGGCCGGCGGGCCGCGTTGCTCCATCGTGACGAAGTGCATGGCACGGTGCGCGGGCGGCGCGGCGCACGCCTGCTGGCGCAGACCTCCGGCGGGGCCATCCCGGAGATCGCCGACTACCGCGTCGTCCTCGATCCCGACGAGACGTTCGTCGGCACCCTGAACGAGGACTTCGCCATCGAGAGCTCCGCGGGCGATGTGTTTCAACTCGGGAACACGTCGTGGCGCATCCTGCAGGTTGCGGGCGGGACCGTGCGGGTCGTTGATGCCGCCGGGGCGCCACCGACCATTCCGTTCTGGCTGGGCGAAGCGCCGGCCCGGAGCGACGAGCTCTCCCGGACGGTCAGCCGCCTCCGCACGGATGTCGACGCGCTGCTCGAGACCGGCCAGCAGGTATCGCCCTGGCTGCAGCACGAAACCGGCATCAGCGACGCCGCCGCCGTGCAGCTCGAAGGATACTTCTCAGAGGGGCGGCGGGTGCTCGGCGCCCTGCCGACGCAGCAGACGCTCATCCTCGAGCGCTTCTTCGACGAGTCCGGCGGCATGCAGCTGGTCCTGCATGCACCGTTCGGAAGCCGCATCAACAAGGCGTGGTGCCTCGCGCTGCGCAAGCGCTTCTGCCGGCAGTTCAACTTCGAGCTCCAGGCTGCCGCGACCGAAGACGCGCTCATGCTGTCGCTCGGTCCGCAGCACTCGTTCCCGCTCGCGGACGTCTTCAGGTTCCTCCACCCCGAAACGACGCGGGACGTGCTGGTCCAGGCGTTCTTGGACGCGCCGGTCTTCAAGACCCGGTGGCGCTGGAACACCACCATCTCGCTGGCCGTGCCGCGCGCGCGCGGCGGACGCCGGATCGCGCCGCCGTTGCAGCGCATGCTCGCGGACGACCTGATGGCGGCGGTCTTCCCCGATGCTGCCGCGTGTCTGGAGAACATCCCGGGCGATCGGCAGATTCCGGATCATCCACTCGTCGTCCAGACCGTCCGCGACTGTTTGCAGGAGGCCATGGACTTCGATGGCCTGCAGGAGGTCTTGGGCCGCATTCATCGCGGCGAGCTCCGGCTGCTGACGTGCGACACCCCGGAGCCGTCGGTGTTTGCGCACGACATCCTCAACGCGCGCCCGTATGCGTTCCTGGACGATGCCCCGCTCGAGGAGCGGCGCGCCCATGCGGTGCAAACGCGCGGAAGCGGCCGGGCGACGGGAGATCACGACGCCGGCGTGCTGGACGTCGAGGCCATCGCCAAGGTCCGCGACGAGGCACGTCCGGATCCGCGGGACGCCGACGAGCTCCACGATGCCTTGATGACGGCCGGCTTCCTGGTGGACGGCGAGGTGCCCGGCGAACGTTCATGGATCGATCGATTGATCACCACCGGCCGGGCGACGTTCGTCAGCGCGAGTCGCACGAACCGTGGAACCGGCATCCTGGTTGCGGCCGAGCGGCTGCCCGAATGGCGCGCGATCCATGAGGACCTGACGCTGTCGCCGCCGATCGCCATCCCGCCCTCGCGGGCGGCTCGCGAATGGACGCGCACAGGTGCCGTGGCGGAATTGATCCGCGGCCGGCTCACGATCGAAGGTCCGGTGACGGCGGAGGTGTTGGCCTTGCGCCTCGGCGTCGCAGCGTCGGATGTTGAGGCCGGGCTGCTGGCGCTCGAAGCAGAAGGGGTGGTGTTGCGCGGGCGGTTCACGCCGGGACACTCCGGCCTCGAGTGGTGCGACCGCGCCCTTCTGGCCCGCATCCACCGCTACACGCTCAATCGCCTCCGTGCGGAGATCGAGCCGGTGGCGCCGGCGGACTTCATGCGGTTCCTGTTCACGTGGCACCACGTCGACGACCGCACCAAGCTGTCAGGGCTCGACGGGGTGCGTGAAGCCGTCGCGCTCCTCGACGGCTTCGAGATGCCGGCCGGCGCCTGGGAGCGGGCGGTGCTGCCGGCCCGTCTCGATCGCTACGATCCGTCGTGGCTCGACATGCTCTGTCTCGCCGGCGAAGTGGGCTGGGGCCGACTGTCGCCGCCGAAGCTGCTGAAGCTCGGGCCGTCGACGCCGGTCGCTCTCTTTTTCCGGGAGCACGCGGACGCCTGGTACCGGCTGCGCAGCAGCGCCACCGGCATCGAGGCATCGGTGGGTGACGATGGGCGGGTGGTGCTGGAGCGTTTGCAGCGGAAGGGTGCGTCGTTCTTCAGCGATCTGGTGGCGCATCTGCCGCTCGGGCCGGAACGGATCCGCGCCGCAATCGGGCTGCTCGTCGCCGCCGGCCTGATCGCGTCGGACGGCTTCTCGGGTCTGCGCGGCGTCATGGCAGCGGCCAAGCCACAACCGGCCCGCCCGGACCGACAGACGCAGTTCGCCGGCCGTTGGACTGCGGTCGCGCCGATCGATGACGACGACGGCGGCGCGCTTGAAGCGTCGGTCGAGCAGCACGCGCGCACCCTCCTCAAGCGCTACGGCGTCGTGTTCCGCCGCCTGCTGACGCGTGAGGCCAACACCGCGCCGTGGCGCGATCTCACGCGCGTCTATCGGCGCCTCGAGGCGCGCGGTGAGATCCGCGGCGGGCGTTTCGTGTCCGGGATGAGCGGCGAGCAGTTCGCGCTGCCCGAGGCAGTCGGCACGCTGCGCGAGGTGCGCCGCACGCCGTCGTCCGGGCGCATCGTGACGATCTGTACCGCCGACCCGCTCAACCTGGTCGGCATCGTGACCGCCGGCGATCGGCTGCGCGCCGGCAGCCGCAACCGGATTGCGTATCGCGATGGTGTGCCGGTCGCAGTCAGCGAGGGTGAGGAGTTCCGGCCGCTGGTGCCGCTTGCCGGGGGCGAAACGATCGACCTGGCCCGCCTGCTCGTGCGCCGCGTCACGGCCCGGCTCTGACCAGAGTCAGGGCGGCCGACTTGACCAGCCGCCCTGGGTGGCCGAACCCTGAACCAGCTGCTAGCTGCGAACTGTTACTGGTGAAGCTGGTAGCTGGCAGCTGGCAGCTGAAAATGGCTGCCGAGCCGAAGGCCCGGCAGCCGTCTCTTCAACCTAGAACCGCACCTTCACGCCGAGCTGCACCTGCCGCTCGACCGTGCCGCAGAGCGAGCACGACGGGCTCGACAGCATCGACGAGATCGTGCCGAAGGCCGCGTTGCCGAGGGTCGTGTTCGGGTTGCCGAACTGCGGATGATTGAGGACGTTGAAGGCCTCGATCCGGAACTCGGTGTTGACGTGGCCGATCTTGGTGTTCTTGATCAGCGATGCATCGATGTTGAACGACCCCGGTCCGCGGATGATGTTGCGGCCGGCATCGCCGTAGGTGCCGGTGGTGTCGGTCGTCGCCACGAAGCAGCTGGTGTCGAACCAGCGATCGATCGTCGGGTTCGAGATCGAGCCGTCACAGATGCGGTTGGGACGATTGCCGGTGCCGGTCGAGAGCACGCCCTGCGTCTGGGTGACGGTCAAGGGCAGGCCGCCGCGAAGGGTCAGGATCCCGCTGACCTGCCAGCCGCCGTACACCTTGCCGCTCGCCCACGGCAGCTCGTAGATCCAGTTCGACGAGAAGGTGTGGGTGATGTCGTAGTCGGCCGGCCCGCGGTTGTAGCCGGGGTCGTAGACGTTGGTCAGCGTGACCAGGCCGTCGTTGTCGGAGTTCAGGTCGATCGCCTTGCCGTAGGTGTAGGCGTTCAGGAACGAGAAGTTGTTCGCGAAACGGCGCTGGAACTTCACCAGCAGGGCGTTGTAGTCGAGCGTGCCCCTCGATTGGACCTGGCCAATCGTCCGCAGCGCGGGGGCCAGCGTGGCGTAGGGGCGGTTCACGTTGGAATCGCTGACCCCCACCACCGGAGGCGCCTGATTGGGGTCGCCTTTCAGCAGCATCTGACGGCCCTGGGAGCCAACGACCGCGACTTCGACCATGTAATTGCGGGCCAGCGAGCGCTGGACGTTGATGTTCCACTGCCGCGCGTAGGCGTCACGGAAGTTGATGTCGAAGATCGAGCGGGTCGTGCCGGAGGCCGGCCGTGACGGGTCCACGCCAGGAGGCGGTGGCAGCCCGTCCTTCAGCAGCAGGTTGGACCCGTAGGCGGTGGGATTGGCGTTGAGCGAGGTGGCCTGAAGGAACGGCGGGTTCTGGGCCTTCGACGAGGACGTCCCGCCGGGCGTGAAGTTCCAGAAGATGCCGTAACCGCCGCGCAGCACGGTCTTGCCGTCGCCTCGCAAGTCGTAGGCGAAGCCAACGCGCGGTCCCAGATCACGCTTCGAATAGGTCTGCAGATAGCGCCCCACCTCCACGCCGGCGATCACCGCGTCGTCGGACGCGACCACGAACTGGCCGGTGGTTTCATCGAAGTTGGATTGCAGGTTGTTGACTTCGATCCACGGCGGATAGACGTCCCAGCGCAAGCCGAGATTGACGGTCAGCCGGTTGGTGGCGCGGAAGTCATCCTGGACGTAGAGCGCGTACTCGGGCCGGGTCTCCTTATAGGGCTCGGCGTCGAACAGCGCGCGGGTCTTGGTGTTGACCAGGCCGAGCATGAAGCTGGCGACGTCGAAGCCGGTCGCGCTATTGACCGTGCAGCCGGCCGGCAGACCGGCGCAGTTGGAGGTCATGTTGTTGTTGAAGTTGAACACGCCGGTGATCGAGTCGGCGTTGAGGATCTCGCGCGAGCGCAGGGTCAGGCTGCCGCCGCTCTTGACGGTGTGCTTGCCCTTGATCCAGGTCACGTTGTCGAAGATCTGATAGTCGTTCTGGTTGGTGATGAGCGGCTGGTTGCCGTTCGCGCCGAGGTTCCGGATGTTCTGAAACGTCATCTGCGTCATCGCGGACGTGACCTGGTTCAGGTTGATGCCCGGGATGCCGACGGCGGCGGCCGGATTGGTGCCGTAGTCGATCGACGTGTTGAGGAACTTGATCGACGACCAGCCGAAGCGGAACTCGTTCAGCAGGTTCTGCTTGAGCGTGTGCGTATCGTTGAAGGCCAGGCTCTGGGCCTTGATGTTGCCGTCACCGGCGCCGAAGGTGAAGCCGGCATCGCCGTGCGGCAGCGAGGCGGGCTGGAGCCGGTGCGTCTTCTCGAAGCTGTAGCGGGTGAAGAAGCGGTTGTCGGTCGTCAGGTTGTGGTCGATCTTGACGTCGAACTGATTGTCCTGCCGCTCCTTGATCGGGTTGATCAGGTAGTTGTTGATCACCTGCCCGTTGGCCTGGCGCGTGCCGGCGGTGTTCGGCTCGGGATAGAGCTGGGTCAGGATGTTGCGGGCGACCGCGTCGATGCGGCCGCCCGGGATCGCGTTGCCGGGGAAGGGCTGGTTGGTCGTCGGATCGTAGATGACCCGATTCAGCTCTGAAAAATCGCCACTGCGCATCGCCAGGGTGGGGACGGTCGAGAGCGCGGTCTGCCCCTGCGTCTCGCGGTGGCCCTGGTAGTCGGCGAAGAAGAACGTTTTGTCTTTGAACACCGCGCCGCCCAGCGTGCCGCCGAACTGGTTCTGCTGGAAGTCTGGCTTGGCCCGGTTGTTCTTGTTGTTGAAGAAGTTGTTGGCGTCGAAGGCGTCGTTGCGCAGGAACTCGAAGCCGCTGCCGCGCAGCTGGTTGGTGCCGGACTTGATCTGGAGGTTGACCACCCCGCCGAGCGATCGGCCGAACTCCGCGGAATAAGTGCTGGTCTGGAGCTTGAACTCGTCGAGCGCATCCACACTTGGGAAGACCACGACTGTCTGCAGCCACGTCTCGTTGTTGTCGACGCCGTCGAGCATGTAGTTGTTGTCGCGCGGGCGCTGGCCGTTGGCCGAGAACGACGCCGAGGCGCGCCATGCCAGGCTGCCGGCGCCGTCGATGTTCGCGCCCGGGATGCCGCGCAAGACACCGGGGATGGTCCGGGTCAGGTTGACGAAGTTGCGGCCGTTGAGCGGCAAGGCTTCGATCTGCTCGTTCCCCACCGTCGTGCCGAGCTCCGAGGAGGAGGTCTGGACCAGCGGTGTCTCGGCCGTGATGCTGACCGACTCGGTCATCGCGCCCACTTCGAGTTTGAGGTCGATGCGGACACGCTGGTCGACGCCGACCTCGATGTTGGACAGCGCGAGCGCCTTGAAGCCGCTCATCTCGCTCATGACGGTGTAGCGCCCGGTCGGGAGCGAGGGAACGGTGTACTCACCGCTCACGTCCGACACGACGGTGCGGGTCAGTGCTGTGCCCTCGTTGAGAATCGTCACCTTCGCCCCGGCGACGACTGCGCCGGACGCGTCGGTGACCGTACCCAGGATCGTACCCGTGACGGACTGCCCCGCGGCAGGCCGCACGGCCCCCAGCAGCAGCAGCGCGCAGCTCACGACGCGCAGTGCCGAACGGCCGGCATGCTTCATGGACGTCTCCTCCGAAGTGATGAACCGCTGGTTGACCAGTGCGTAATGCCGCAGTCAGATTGGCTTTACCACTCGCGCATGAGCGTATATCATAGGCGTCCGCCCGGCTGCAATGCGTCGCCGGCGCCTGGGACGCCGGGCGCGATACAATGCAGCCGCCGCGGCGCGAGCCCCGCGCCGCCGCCCGAAACCGCAGCCCGCTCCGGAGCCCGCATCATGCGCAAGCCGCCCGTGGATAGGCGTGAATTCCTCAGGGATCTCGCCGGTTCTGCCGCCGCGTTGTCGATACTCCCCCACGCCGCGCAGGCCCAGCCGGCCCGGACCGGACCGGCCAAGCTGCGCTTCGCGGTGATCGGGATCAACCATTCGCACATCAACAGCCAGGTCAATGCGGTCCTGCGCGGCGGCGGCGAGCTGGTGTCAGTCTTCGCCAAGGAACCGGACCTGCTGGCGGCCTTCACCAAGACGTTCCCGCAGGCGAAGCCGGCCCGCAGCGAGAACGAGATCCTGGACGACGCGTCTATCCAGCTGGTACTCAGCGCGGGCATCCCTGTCGATCGGGCGCCGCTCGGGATCAGGGTGATGCAGCACGGCAAGGACTACATGGCCGACAAGCCGGGCATCACCACGCTCGATCAACTCGCCCAGGTGCGCAAGGTCCAGGCCGAGACGAAACGCATCTACTCGATCATGTACAGCGAGCGGTTCGAGAATCGGGCGACGGTCAAGGCCGGCGACCTGGTCAAGGCGGGCGCGATCGGCCGCGTGATCCAGACGATCGGCCTCGGGCCGCACCGGATCACCCCGGCGAGCCGGCCCGAGTGGTTCTGGCACAAGGAGCAGTTCGGCGGCATCCTGTGCGACATCGCCTCGCATCAAGGCGATCAGTTCCTGTTTTTCACGGGATCGACCAGCGGGGAGGTCGTCTCGTCGCAGGTCGCCAACGTCAATCACCCCGACAAGCCCGGCTTCGAGGATTTCGGCGACGTCACCTTGCGCGGCAATCGGGGCGTCGGCTACATCCGGGTCGACTGGTTCACGCCGGACGGTCTCGCGACCTGGGGTGATGGCCGACTCACCATCCTCGGCACCGACGGCTTCATCGAGATCCGGAAGAACGTCGACATCGGCGGGCGCGAGGGCCCGAGCCATCTGTTCCTGGTCGATCAGAAGGGAACCCGCTACATCGACACCAAGGACGTCGATCTGCCGTACGGCGCGGCGCTCGTGAACGACGTCGTGAACCGCACGGAGACCGCGATGACGCAGGCGCACTGCTTCCTCGCGACCGAACTGATGCTCACGGCGCAGGCCAAGGCCCAGCGCGTCACGTTCACGTCATGAAGGACAGAGGGAAATCGGCGGGCGGCAATCGGCGGTCGGCGCTCGCGGCGCATCTCTCGCGGCGCCGGTTCCTCACGGCTGCCGGAACGAGCCTGGTCGCGGCCAGTGCACTGCCAGGATTCCCGTCGATTGTTCCTTCATCGGTTCTCGGCGCGGCCGCGCCCTCCAAGCGCATCAACGTCGGCGCGATCGGCAACGGGCGGATCTCGCGGGCGCACGATCTGCCGGGCATCTGGAAGTTCGACAGCGCGCGGATCATGGCCGCCTGCGACCTCGACGCCAACCGCGTCGCCGACGCGAAGACGCTGATCGAGGGCTATTACGCGAAGCAGGCGGGCAAGCCGTACACCGGCGTCACCACCTATCGTGACTACCGCGAGCTGCTCGCCAATCCCGACGTGGACGCGGTCGTGATCAGCACACCCGACCACTGGCACGCGATCATCGCAATCCACGCGGTGCAGGCGGGCAAGGACGTCTACCTCCAGAAACCGGCTTCGCTGACGATCGCGGAGGGACGCGCGCTGAGCGACGCGGTCCATCGCTCGGGACGCATCTTTCAGATCGGCAGCCAGCAGCGGTCGACGCCGCAGTTCCGTTACGCCGCGGAGCTGGTACGAAACGGACGCATCGGCACGTTGCGGTCGGTGGAGGTCGGACTCCCCGGCGACCCCTCAGGAGACGACGAGCCGGTCATGCCGGTGCCGAAGACGTTCAACTACGACATGTGGCTCGGGTCCACGCCGGTCGTCCCGTACACCGAGAAGCGCGTGCACCCGCAACAAGGCTACGACCGCCCGGGCTGGCTCCGCTGTGAGCAGTTCGGCGCCGGGATGATCACCGGGTGGGGCGCGCACCACGTCGACAGCGCGCACTGGGGCATGAACACGGAATTCACCGGGCCCGTCGAGGTGTGGGGCACGGCGGAGTTTCCCAAGAAGGGGTTGTGGGACGTCCACGGTCCGTTCCGGACCGAAGCGGTCTACGCCAACGGCGTCCACATGATCGTCAGCGGCGACTTCCCCAACGGCATCAAGTTTATCGGCAGCGACGGCTGGATCTTCGTGTCACGCGGCAACGAGACGGTCACTGCCAGCGACCCGGCGTCGAAGCTGAAAGACGCGCAGGCGCTCAACGCCAGCGACCCCAAGATCATCACCTCGGTGATCGGTCCGGACGAAGTCCATCTGTACGAAAGCAAGGATCATCACGGCAATTGGCTGGAGTGCATTCGATCACGCCAGCAGACGATCGCTCCGGTCGAAGTGGCGCATCGGGCCTGCTCGGCCTGCCTCGTCCACCACATCGCGATGCGCGCCGGCCGCAAGCTCTACTGGGACCCGCTCGCCGAGCGGTTCAAGAACGACGACCGGGCCAACGCGCTACTGTCTCGCCCGCAGCGCCCGCCCTACGTCCTGCCCTGATCGCCGCGCACACGCCGGCCGGTCGGGAGACCAGCCGGCCGTCCGGACTAGCTTTTCGCGGCCGGCGGAAGCTTGGCGTGCGCCGTTTCCTTGGTGCCCAACTGCCCGGCCGCGCGCAGGGCGCGGATCTTGGCCCGGCGCACCACGACGCGCTTCCGGTTGATCTGATGACGCGAGCGGTCGCCGTTCTTCTGAGACATCGATACTCCCTGTTCACCGCGCGCAGCGTGCCCGCGGAGCCCTCCATGGTATCCGACACAGCCGTCCGGGCGCGTGGAAAACGGCCGCGCGGCTGTCGTAGTCACGACCGAGGGCCAACGGGGACGCGGCACCGCCGGCCGGGTAAGCAGGTCCTGTGGCACACTGCTCGGCCTGTCTTGCTGGAGGCCTCACCCGTGCTGTTCGTGATCGAGTTGACCTACACCGCGCCGCTGACCGCGATCGACGCGGAGATGAAGGCGCACATGCGCTTTTTGAAAAAGTACTACGCCTCCGGACACTTCCTGGTCTCGGGCCGCAAGGTCCCGCGGGACGGCGGGATCATCCTCGCCGCGGGTGAGAGCCGCGACGAGATCGAGGCGATTGCGCGCGAGGATCCGTTTACCGCGCGCGGCCTCGCGACCGCCCGGGTCATCGAGTTCCGCCCGAGCCAGCAGGCAGCCGACATCCCGGAGCGCATCGCCCGGCACTCCTCCTGACGTGCTCGGTCAACGTTTGTATGGCTCGTGCCGACTGCGCCGACGCGTCAGCTCAGCCCTGTCGGCTGGCCGCTTCGGCGCGCAGCCGTTCCTCCTGCGCCCGCAACTCCGGCGTGAGCGCCTCGCCGAAATCGTCGGCCTCGAATACCTGCCGGATCTCGAGTTCCGCCCCTTCGAACGCGTTCGGGGCGCGCTTGATCAGTTCGACCGCCTCGTCCATCGACGCCGCTTTCAGCAGCCAGAACCCCGCCACCAGCTCCTTGGTCTCAGCGAACGGGCCGTCGATCACGGTGCGCTGGCTGCCCGTGAAGCGCACGCGCTTGCCCTTGGACGACGGCTGGAGACCTTCGCCGGCCAGGAGCGCTCCGGACTTCGCCAGTTCTTCGTTGTACTTCCCCATCTCGGTGAGCTCCCGCTCGCTCGGCATGACGCCGGCTTCCGACTCCTTCGTGGCTTTGACGATGACCATGAATCGCATGTGCGTCCCCTATTCTTTGTAAAGTGCGGCGTCCCGGAAGCGGTCCGCCGTTCGGTTTCAATGAGCTAATCGATCGGCGCCCACCGCAATCGACACCGGTCGACAGTTTTTTGCGCGGACGCGCGCAGGACGCTGACGGCAGAGACGGCGGCCGACGCCACGCCCGCGTGACAGACTACGCCATGTACTCGCGGCAGGACCTCGCGGAAGGGTTTCGCGCGCTGGGCGTCACCGCCGGGGCGAACGTCATGCTGCATGCGTCCGTTCGGGCGGTCGGCGCGATCGCCGGCGGTCCAGACCAGATCCATCTGGCGCTCAAGGATGTGCTGACGCCGGAGGGGACGCTCATGATGTACGCCAGCTGTCCCGAGCACTATGACGAGGTCGGGCGCGGCAACCTGACTCCCGATGAGGAACGCGACATCCTCGCGTTGCTGCCGGCGTTCGATCCGCTGACGGCACGGTCCGCGCGCGACAACGGCGCGCTCGTCGAGCTGTTCCGCACCTGGCCGGACTCGATCGTCAGCCATCACGTCGTGCGGTTCGTCGCCTGGGGCCGGCAGGCGCCCTACGTGTTCTCGCAACAGCCGTGGCATTACCCGTACGGGCGCGGTTCGGCGCTCGAGCGGCTGGTCGAGCTCGGAGGCTCGATCCTGCTGCTCGGGTGCGACCACGACACGGTCACATTCCTTCACTACGCCGAGCACATTGCCGCTATTCCGGGCAAACGGATCGCGCGCTACCGGGTGCCGGTGCTCGATGGCGGTCGACGGGTGTGGACGTGGGTTGAAGAGGTCGATACGGCGGACGCGGGCGCCCACCCCCACTGGCCCCCGCGCTTCTTCGCCCGCATCGTCGACACCTACCGGCGGCGCCACGGAGCGCCCGAGGGTCAGGTCGGGGACGCCCGATGCGCGCTCGTCGACACCCGAGGCCTGTTGGCTTTCGCGCTCGAGGTGATGGCGCGGGTCGCCTCGGATCCGAACGCCGCTGCCGACCTCGTCGAATCGTAGACGTTTTTCACGCTTGGCAGGCACGCGCAGCGCGGGCTAACGTAACGCTCCTCCGCGATCGGCGCGACCGGTCCGCTTCGCGCGGCGGCGTGCTTCGGCGGGGTCGAAAGGCACGCCGTCGCGGCGGCAGGGAGTTGTCATGAATCGACGGGACTTCGTTCGGCTGGCCGGGTCCGGGATCTCCGCGACCGCACTCGCCGAAACCATCGTCGAAGCGCAGGTCGCCCGATCACCGGCGCCCGTGCGGCCGAGTCCTCCGCTCAAGATGCACGTCGGGACGCAGCAGGGGGACTCCGAGGAGATGCTCCGCGCGTTCGCGGCGTTCGGGGTGAATCACATCTGCGGCAGCCTGCCGTCGAAGAAGCTCGACGACGCCTGGACGGTGGAGGCGCTGTCGGCGCGCCGCGAGCGGGCCCACGCGCACGGCGTCTCACTCGACATGCTGCCGCTGCCCATGAGCTCTTCGGAGATTTCCAACGCCGAGATGCCGGCGATCATGCTGGGGACCAATCCCGATCGCGACCGCAACATCGACGACATCTGCACGATGATCCGCAACTGCGCGCGCGCCGGGATCATGCAGGTCAAGTACAACTTCACGCTGCTCGGGGTCGTCCGCACCGGCAGCGCTCCGGGCCGCGGCACCAGCCGCTACAGTCAGTTCGTCTACGCCGGCGCCAAGCCGGATCCGCCGCTGACGATCGCCGGGCCGGTCGATGCGGACACCTACTGGGAGCGCATCACCTATTTCCTCGAGCGCGTCGTGCCGGTCGCCGAGGAATACAAGGTGCGCCTCGGCTGCCATCCACAGGATCCGGGTCTTCCCAAGGGATCGGGCTGGCGCGGCGTCGATGCGGTGCTGGCCTCACCCGACGGGCTGAAGAAGTTCATTGCGATCAAGGAGAGCCCGTACCACGGCTTGAACTTCTGCCAAGGCACGGTCTCCGAGCAGCTCGAGAATCCCGGCCAGCAGATCTTTGACGTGATCCGCTACTTCGGATCGCGCCAGAAGATCTTCAGCGTCCACTTCCGCAACATCGAAGGACGAGTGCTCGACTTCCGCGAGACGTTCATCGACAACGGCAGCGTCGACATGCTGCAGGCGATGCGGGTCTACAAGGAAGTGGGCTACGACGGGATGCTGATGCCGGATCACGTCCCGTCGATCCCCGGTATCGACAGCATGACCGGCTTCGTCTTCGCGTTCGGCTACATCAAGGCGCTGCTGGCGGCAGTCGCAGCGGAGGGCTGACGCGGCGCGAGGCCGTGATTGTGCCAGAATTCGCCAGCCACGCCGCCTGCGGCGGTGAGGCCTCGCAGTCCCGCGCGTTCCGCGGGGGTCCAGAAAGGCACGAGTGATGTTCAGGGAGTCGAGACGCATACCGTGGTTCATCGGGGTGACCCTGCTTGCGGTGGGCGTGCGCCTCGGAGCACAGGGCCCGCCGGCGCCGGCCGCCGCTCCGGCTGCCCCGCCGCAGCCGGCCGCACCGACACCGGCGCAGCTCGCCAATCAGGCGGAACTGCGGCGGATCATGGATCAGCTCAAGATTTCGGGGCTGCCGCCCGGCGCGGTCAGCACGAACATCGCGACCTACGACGAGGCAACCGCGAACCCGTATCCCACGCTGCCCGATCCGCTGACGTTGAAGAACGGGCAGAAGGTGACGAGCGCGGCGATGTGGAAGACGCGCCGCCGGCCCGAGCTGATCGAAGAATTCCAGCGTGAGATCTACGGCCGGACGCCGAAGGCCGTCCCGAAGGTGACATGGGAGGTTGCCGGCACGACGGAGGAGACAGTTGGCGGCGTCGCTGCTGTCACCAAACAGCTCGTCGGCCACGTCGACAACTCCGCCTACCCCGCGGTCGCGGTCAACATCCAGGCATCGCTGACGACCCCGGCCAAGGCGACAGGCGTGCCGGTGATCATCGCGTTCGGCGGTGGCGGTCCGCCGGTGCCGGGCGGTCCTCCTCCACCGCCGAATCCTTGCGCACCTCCCGGTGGCCTCGGCGCCCGCGGCGCCGGTCCCGGCGGGGGTGGAGCCCGCGCCGGAGGCCCGCCGCCACCCGCGCCCCCGGCGGGTCCGACCTGGCAGGAGCAACTGCTGGCCAAGGGCTGGGGCTACGTCAATATGAACACCAGCAGCATCCAGGCCGACTGCGCGGCCGGCCTCACCTCCGGCATCATCGGCCTGGTGAACCACGGCCAGCCCCGCAAACTCGATGATTGGGGTGCGCTGTCGGCATGGGGCTGGGGTGCCAGCCGGGTGCTCGACTACCTGCAGACCGACAAGTCGGTCGACGCGACACGGGTCGGCGTCCAGGGGCACTCACGGTGGGGCAAGGCGGCGCTCGTTGCACAGGCCTTCGACGAGCGGTTCGCGATCGGCTACATCAGCTCCTCGGGCCAGGGGGGCGCCAAGCTGAATCGCCGCAAGTACGGCGAGGTGATCGAGAACCTCGCGACGTCGTTCCCCTACTGGATGGCCGGGAACTACGTGAAGTACACGGGGCGATGGGATACCCTGCCGGTCGACGCGCACGAGCTCATCGCGCTGTGCGCGCCGCGGCCCGTGTTCCTGAGCGCCGGCAACGGCCCCGGGCCGGTGGCGGCTGACGGCACCTTCCAGGTCAACGATGCATGGGCCGATGCCAAGGGCAGCTTTCTCGCAGCGGTCGGCGCCGGACCGGTATACCGGCTCCTCGGGAAGAAGGACATCGGCAGCACGGACTTCCCGCCCATCGACACGCCGCTGATCGACGGCGACATCGGATTCAGGCAGCACACCGGCGGCCACACGCCGGGGCCCACCTGGCCGACCTTCATCACCTTCGCGGAGCGCTACTTCCAGAAGCCGGCGGCGACGCACCAGCCGTACTGACGCACCCATCAGACGCCCCGATTGGCGCGCTCAGCGCTGATCGGGGTGATATGCGTAGACGCGCGAAATCTCGTCGACCGCCGCGCGCACCGCCTTCTGCCCCGCCTCGCGATCGGCTCCGCGGATCGAGATCGAGCGTCCCGCCGCACTCCCGTCCATCTCGTACTCGTATTCGCGCAGCGACACCGCGTCGATGATGTACAGCCGCCGCCCATCGTCCAGCAGCGCGCCGTAGACGCTGCCGTAGCTCGACGCGACCACCTGCGTGCCCACGCGGGCGGGACGCGTGTCTCCCGAGCCCGTGTAAATCGGCTGCCCGAAGATCGGCGATGGCGATGACGGCGTGTGTCCGAGCAGGGCGTACAGCGTCGGACTCAGGTCGCTGGTGAACGTCAGCGCTGAGGCATCGGCGGTGTAGCCGGATCGCAGCGACGCTGGCAGGTGGACCAGGAGTGGCACCTGGATCACTTCGGGGAAGACCGTATACGCGTGCCCCATGCGGCCCTGCTCGCCGAGCGAGTCGCCGTGATCCGAGGTCAGCACGATCAGGCTGTCGTCGTAGAGCCCTCTGGTCTTCAGGTCGTCGACGAACGCGCCGAAACAGCCATCCAGCCGGCGCACCCGGGAGGCGTACGCCGCGTTGAAGCCCGCATACCCGTTGTCGTCGATCGGCTGGCTGCCTTCGCGGGTGAGGGTCGAGATGTGGACGTCCTGCGGCAGCGAGTAGACGAACGTCGGCTTGCCCGCGGCGGCAATCCGATCGAGGCGGCCCCGCACTTCGTCCAGCGTCCGGCACAGGCGCTGATCCTTGACCGGCACACCGGCGTCGAGCGGCTCGAGCGCGGCGTTCGGCGGCGTAATCGTCTCGACGATGTGCTCCATGCTCATCCAGCGGCGGTAGTCTTCCGCCGTCAGGAGCTTGTCGAGCGTGTTCATCGGCCCGAACGGGGTCACGTACTGCTTGTGCAGCAGCATGCCGCCGGTCCAGATCGAGGGGACGGCGAGTCCGGTCGCCCCGTACCGCGTGAAGGCGCGGCGGAAGACCGTGCTCTCGGCCGCGAATCTGGCGATGGCGGGTGTGAACGCAACGTCCGGGTTGTAGGGCGACAGATAATCGCGCCGCAGGCTGTCCACGACGAAGAGGAACACGTGCGGGCGATGTGCGGCGCGCTGGGTGAGTGGCGCGAACTCGATGTTCACCGGTGCGACCGCCGTGTCGTGCGGGATGTTGGTATTGCGCTGCAGGAACTCGTAAAGCCCGCCGTCGGCCGGCGCGGGCGGGGCCAGCGCGTCGACGATCAGTCGGGACGACATGTCCTTCGCCGTCCACGTCGACAGCCTCGCGTCATTGGCCGCGAGCAAGCCGCTCCACGTGAACTGCTGGCCGCCGAGAATCAGGAGGCAGGCGGCGAAGGGCACCATCGCCGCCGTGGAGCGCTGCGCGCCGTCGCGCGGCAGCCAGCGCGGCACGAGGCGCAGCATGGCCCCGAGCGCGATGACCCAGCTGATGGCGGCGATCGTCTTTGCGACGGTGAAGTTCCAGTCCGACGCCGACACCATCGCCTGTGCGGCGATCGCCACGCCCAAGGCCGATAACGTCCAGGCTATCGTCAGCAGCGAGGAGCGCGCCGCCCAGTTCGGGATGGCTCCGGCCAGAGCCGCTTCGACGCCGCGCGGAGCGCGGGTGCCGCAGGGTGCGACGATCAGCGCGCAGGCTGCGCCGAACGCAACCGCAAGAAGGATCGCGACGGGCCCTGTCAAGGCGAGCGCCGCCAGGATGATGCGGTGGACGAACAGTCCCGCGGCGGCGGCCACGACGATTCGGGCCAGCCACGTTTCGACAGCCCCTGGACGAGGCGACGGGCGCGCCACCCCGCGCACGATCGAGATCACTGCGAACATGGCCGAGAAGATCGCGAGATGCAGGATCAGGCTGCGCGCCACGCCCGCTGACCACTGGGCGAGCGATGGACTGACGCTCCGCGTGAGCACCGCCTGTGTCAGGGTCACCACGATCGCCGCGGCGGCGCAGGCGCCGAAATCGCTGAGCGCGCTTGGACCATCCCCGAGCCGGATCTCTACGTCCGTGTTGAGCCCTCCGAGATCGAGCAGCGCGAGCCACACCGGCGGTATCAACGCGCCGACTGCGACGGCGACCGCGATGGAGGAAGGCCGCAGGGACGCCAGTCCGCCGCTCATCACCTCGAGCAGCGCAGTTCCCAGCCACATCCCGGAGAACGCCCAGACCACGCGGTCGCCGGAGCGCAGGTACGGCAGCAGCCCCACCATGACGATCACGAGCACGCCGAGCGATAGCGGTGCGTGCCAGACCGCGAAGGCCGCGATGGCCGGAACGAGACGCGGCTGCAGGAATTGCTGCGAGGCGAATGGGCTGGCACTGAGCAGCGCATAGAGCGCGGTGGTCATCCAGAACGCCGCCACCAGCGTCCGCGTGAGCGCCGTACGCATCATTGTCCGTCCCTCGTGCGATCCAGCCACACGGCCACTTCGGCGCGGCGCGATGGCTCGAGCTCCACCGCCCGTTCGAAGTGCCGCCGAGCCTCGACGACGTGGCCTTCGCTGAAGTCGAGAATGCCGAGGGCGAGATGGACGTCGGCGTACCGCTCCGCCGCGGTCAGCGCGCGTTGGAGATAGGCGCGGGCCTCGGTCGCGTGGCCGAGACGCTGCGCGCTCACGCCGGCGATGAGCAGGGCGTCGGCGTGCGCCGGATTGGCCGCGAGCACCGTCGTCGCCGTCTTCAGCGCCTGCTCGTTGCGTCCTGCGCGCAGGTCCAGCCGGGCCAGCCCGATCTGGCTGTCGGCGTCGTGGGTGTTGACGCTGGCCGCCTCGCGATACGCCGCGCTCGCGCCGTCGACCCGGCCGGCCCGCTCACGGGCGCGGCCGAGATAGAACAGCATGTCCGTGTTGCCCGGATCGAAGCTCACGCAACGCTCGAACGCCTTGAGCGCCACCTCCGAGTAGCCCGTCGCCTTGACGTAGGCCTCCGGCAACGCCGGACAGGCGTCGATCGGCGTCGGCGAGTCGGTGACCATGCGCTCCCACGCCGCCGCCTCGTCTACCGCGCGGCCCAGATGCTGATAGATCAGCGCCAGGCGCTGCTCGTAGACGTGCTGATTGGGAAGGGCCTTCGTGAGCTCGAGGGTTGGCGCGAGCGCGTCGGCATACCGCCCCGCCTCGAGGGCTTCCCGACTGGCCGTCTGCCAGCGCTGCGCGGAGGTCACCGGCGATTCGGCAGTGTCGTGCGGGGTGGCCGGACGCAGCACCGCCGCATAGATGGCCAGCACGATCAGACCGCCGGCAACGCGGATTGCCGCCACGATTAGAACAGCACCATGATGCCGCCGGCGGCGGAAGTCTGCCACAGCGGCCCATTCACCTGACGCGCCTGCCGGCTGGTGCCGCCCGAGGCAAAGAGCCGCAGCCGCCGCGCGAACAGCTGATCGGCCTCGAGCTTGATGGTGTCGGAGTTCATCGTGGTCAGGTCGGCGGCGTTGCGGATCTCTTCCCGGCTGAATCCGTGACTGTAAGTGAGCCCGACATAACTCGAGCCGTCACCGCGGATGTAGCGCCGGAAGGCGCCGTGATACGAGGTCGAGTCGAGCGGCCCGTCGACCGGCACGTGAAAGACCTTTGCGGTCAGCATCCAGTTGCCGACGTAGCGGCTCACCGTGCCGACGACGATGTTGGTGGCCGAATCGAAGCCGAGCCGGCGGAATCCGCCGGACACCTCGAACCCGCCGCCGACCGACTGATACAGGTCGAAGGCGACGCGATAGGAGGGGTACAGCACCGAGTCGAGGTCACCGCCAACGCCGACGAACGCGTACGTGCCAGGCCGGATCTTCGGGTAGAACTCGACCTCTGCCATCTGATCCTTCAGCCCGAACCGGCGCGCTTCGTTGGCCCGCACGATCACCGATCCGTGCGGCGTCAGCCGGGTCAGCGACACGTTGTACTCGTGCCATTGCTCGCGGTGATCGCTGAAGGCGTCGGTGGCATAGGTGGCTCCGCCCCACCACGGGCGGCTTGCCGCCTCGAGCCGCTCCCGCAGATCGCGCGCCTGTCGATTGCCGGGATCCTGCGCCAGGATCGCGTCCGCGGCGTCGCGCGCCTCGCTGGGGTGCCCCGACCACCACGACACGTTCATCAGCGCAATCCGCGCGTCGACGTAGGCCGGCGACTGGACGAGCACCTGCTGCAGCGCCTGCCGCGCCTCGTCGTAGCGCCCTTCCCACGACAGGATCAGGCCGTAGAGCAACCGCGCATCGACGTCGCGCGGGGCGTCGTTCAACCGCAGGCGCAGGGTGTCGAGCGCTTCGGCCCGATGCCCTGACGTCGCCGCGGCGCGCGCTGACGCCAGGATGTCCGCGGTCTGCGCCGACACGCGCGTGGCGCTGCCGAACGCGAGGCAACCCAGCACCACCAGAGGCGCCACCCGGGACGCCACCGCGGTCTTGTTCGCGAATCCCCGTCTCACCATCGTTCCCCACTCGGCGCGTCCGCGCAGGAAGTCATACGTGCCGCGCAGCCGCCACCACAACGTCAATTGCCGGTATCCGAAGTTCTCGAGCACGCCGAACATGGCCAGCCTCAGCAGATCCACCACCCGCGGATAACGGCGGAAGGAGACCTCTTCGAGGATCACGGCGGCCACCGAGATGAGCGCTCCGTAGACCACCGCCGCGAGAAACAAGAGCTGCGCGAACTGCCAGTCGAGCCGGCCCGTTAGCAGTCCGACGGCGCTGGCGACGTAGCCGCCGCCTTCGACCAGCGGCGCCATCGCCTCGAAGATCAGGAAGAAGGGGGTCGCGAGCAGGCCGACCGCTCCGTAGCGCGGATTGAACATCATGCGGCGGTGGCGGTGGAGCGTCTGCAGCGTGCCGCGCTGCCAGCGATTCCGCTGCCGGGCCAGCGTGCGCAGATCTTCCGGCACCTCGGTCCAGCACACCGGGTCCGGACGAAACACGATCCGGTACTTCTCGCCCCGCTCCTGGAAGCTGCGGTGCAGCCGGACGACGACTTCCATGTCTTCGCCAACCGTGTCGGTCCTGAAGCCGCCGACGGAGAGCAGCGCGTCGCGGCGGAACACCCCGAAGGCCCCGGAAATGATCAACAGGCTGTTCAGCACCGACTGGGCGACGCGTCCGACGAGGAACGCTCGCAGGTACTCGGTAATCTGGAACGTCGCCAGCGCGGACGCGGGCAGACCGACATGCATCACCCGGCCGTCCTGCACCCGGCAGCCGTTGGCGATGCGGATGATCCCGCCCGAGGCGATCGTGGTCGGGTCCTCGAGGAACGGCAGGACCGCGCGCGTCAGGGCGTGCTCTTCGAGCAGCGAGTCGGCATCGATGACACACACCAGCGGATGCTTGGCCGCGTTGACGCCGGCGTTGATCGCATCCGCCTTGCCGCCGTTCGCTTTGTCGATCATCAGCAGCTCGCGGTGCATCAGCGAGCGGTAGACGCCGCGAACCGGCTGGGTCGCGAGAATCCGTTCGTTGGCCGCATCGGCGTGCACCAGGCCGAACGCCTCGATCGCTGCCTGCAGGGTGTCGTCGGTCGAGCCGTCGTTGACGACGACCACTTCGTACTCCGGGTAGTTCAGGAGCAGCAGCGCGCGCAGGCTCTCGCCGATGGTCGCCGCTTCGTTGTAGGCGGGAACGATCAGCGAGATCGGCGGCGTCGCCGGCGAGCGCACGATCACATCCAGATCGCGGGCGGTCCAGCGTCGACGATGGCGCTGCAGCTCGAAGAACGAGATGATCGCGAACACCAGATACAGCGTGTTGAGGATCAGCAGGTAGGCGAGCAGCGCCTCCCCCACGACCGTGAACCAGAGTGTCACCCAGTGACTGAACACGATCAGGCTCCCGCCTTCTGGTAGGTCAGTTCCCACAGCATCTGCCGGGCGAGATCGGCGCCCTGCCCGGGCGTCGCGGCGCGCGCCTGGAGCGCGGCCGCTCCCGCCGCTCCGAGCCGCCGCAACCCGGACGCACAATGCGCGGCGACCAGCCACGCATCGTCCAGGTGCGCGGCCAGATACGGCACCGCGGAGTGGCGGCCGCAGCGGCCGAGGCCGCGCGCGGCCATGCTGCGGACGTCGGTGTCCTCGTCGTCCAGCCCGCGGAGGGCGTAGAAGTAGCTCCGGTCGTCCAATCCGATCGACCCGATTGCTCTGAGCGCCGCGGCGCGGACCGCCGCGTCCGGGCTGCCGCTCCACTCGAGGAGGCTGTCGATGGCCGCCGTCCCGCCGACCACGCCGAGAATGTCGATCGTCATCGCCGTGTCGTCGGCGTGGACCCGGGCGTGTTCCAGCAGGATCGGCATCATCGACGGTCCGAGCGAGCGGATCGCTTCGACGACGCGGGCGCGCTGATGGCGCGATTCGTCGCGCAACCGGGCGAGCAGGATTGGCCCGCACGCCGGATCCCCGATCCGCCCGATGGCGTCCACCGCCGCGGCCCGGACTTCCTCGTGCGGTTCGTCCAGGGCCTGCACCAGACGGCCCATGCTGTCGCGGTTACGGACCAGCCCCAGTGCCCGCACGGCCTCGGTGCGCGCCCACCAGCGCCGGTCGTCGATCGCCGCGGTCCAGCGCTCGATCAACCCGAGCGCCTGCGCGGCATCACGCAGCCTCGGCACGATGTCACCGGTGGTGACGCGGAGTGTGGCGAGCAGCAGGTCACCCAGGAGGTCACGGTGGCGCCGCGGTGTGGCGACGAGGCGGGCCACGGGATCGGCGTCAGGCGTCTTGTCGAGCAACGCCGCCACCAGCGGCCGGTAGCGATCCAGCAACCGCTGACGCCGGAGGTAGAGCACCTCGTCGATCGCACGCCAGATCACGAGGCCGACCAGCGAGAGCGCGAGGACCGCCGTCAACCCGCCCAGAATGGCGGCGACGAATGCGTTCGAGCGATCGAGCCACGGCATGACTGCCGTCGCCGTGTAACCGCTGATGCCGCTCATCGGTGGGTCCTGTGCCGCGCGAGGCTACTTGACGAGCCGCGCGATTCGCGCCAGCAGTTCGTGCGGATTGAAGGGCTTGGCGACGAAATCGTCGGCCCCGAGCGCGAACGCGCGAATGACGTCTTCTTCCCGGCCGCGCGCCGACAGGACGATCACGCGCGGGCGGGCCTCACCCATGTCGCGCAGCCCGGCCAGCACGTCGAACCCGGTCATGCGCGGCATCATCAGATCGAGCACCAGCACGTCGGGGCGCTGGGCGCGGACCTCTTCCAGCGTGCGGGTGCCGTCGAACGCCAGCACGCGCCGGTAGCCTTCGGACGCGAGATGCGCATCGACGATGCGCACGACATCGGGGTCGTCGTCACCGACCACCACCATCGGCATGACTTCGTTGACCACCCCGTCGTGACGGATGCCGTCCGGCCGCAGCGCCGCCGACACGCCTTCGTAGCGCGCCACCGCGAGCGCTTCGTCCGCTTCCTCGATCAACTCCTCGAGCGTGCGGCCGCCCGCGACGGGAGCCGCGGCAATGCCGGCGTAGACGCCGGAGATACCCTTGGCCCGGCAGGACTCCACTATCGACGACACTCGCTCCTTCGCAGCGGCGGCGCCGGTGTCGGGCAGCAGGACGACGACGTGGCTGCGGTCGTAGTGGCCGCAGAGATCGCGGCGGCGGATTTCCTCGCGGGTGAAGGCGGCGACGTCGGGCGCGCGATCGGCGGGAGTGCGGATCAACGCCAGCGCGGTCCGCTCCCGCCGCAGCTCGCGCTCCGCTTCATCACGAAAGGCCTCGTAGCTCAATACGCCACGCGTGGTCTTGTCGTCTGTCCGCTGGCCGTGCTTCGCGAGCAACTGGATGCGCAGGGCAAGTTCGCGCGGGTCGAGCGGCTTGGTGAGGAAGTCGTCGGCGCCGTGGGAAAGGCCCATGAGCCGATCGTCGACGTTGGTGTGAGCACTCAGAAAGGCGACCGGAATTGCGGCGAGCGCCGGATCGGCCTTGAGCATCCGGCACACGGTGTAGCCGTTGATCCCGGGCAGCTCGACGTCGAGCAGGATCACGTCGGGACGCACGGTGCGGGCGGCGGGGAGGACGTCCTCACCCTTCGCGACTTCAACCGCCGTGTGGCCGGCCTTCCGCAGCTGCGCGACGATCACCGCGCGCTGGAACGGCTCGTCCTCGACCACCAGGATCTTCATCGCGGTGCCGGCGAGCGGCGCAGCGGCGGGTGCGGTGGTGGCACCCTGCGGGTGCGCGGCGTCGTCCGCAAACGCGGCCCGGAGATCGGTCACACCGGCGCGTACTTGGTCCGCGTCAAGGCTCGATGCGCGCAACCCGTCTTCGAGCGCCGCTGCCTTGATGCTGACCTGTGGGAATCCAATCGTGCCTGCGAGGCCCGCCATCCGGTGCAGGACGTTGATCGCCAGAGCCGACGCCGTCGAGTCTGCCGCGGCGCCGGCCGAGTGGCCAATCGTGTCGCACTGACTGCTGAAGGCGTTGACGAACTGCGCCCGCGTTTCCTGCAGCACGCGCCCGATGTCGTTGGCCGCCGGCACGACGGAAACAGTGGTTTCCGCCTTGGGCGCCTCCGTCTCGATTACAGGATCCATAGTCGTTCTACCCATTCCGGTGTCCGATCTCTCGGCCCACTCCGGTTCCCTCAGATTCGTCAGCCACTAACAGGATCGTCATCGCGCACCGACACTCGCCGCCAACCGGCCTCGACTTCGGCCGCATCCCTAAGTCGCGCCAGAACCTGGAGATGCGCGGTGCCGGCACGAAGGTGCCGAGGCCGCGCCGCACTTGACGCACCGCAAGTGAGCAAGATGGGCACCGCTGGGCAGAACTTGTGGTGATGTCGCAGAACTGAAACACCGGCGTTCGGCGGGCGGCGGCCGGCGAGAGCACGGGCGGCGGAGAGCCCGCATCGCGCCCGACCTGAAGGTCGGGCCTGCAACCGATCGCCAGGGATGATGCGTAGGCCGAGACCCTCAGGTCGGGCGGCCGATCAGCGTGGCGTGGCGGGAGGACCGGCGTGCGTCAGGGCAGCAGGGCCGAATCGAGGTTGTTGATCGCGTGGGCAAGGATGGACCCGTACAGCGAGTGCGATCGATGCTTGGTCCACCCGAAGATCAGGCTCAGCACCGCCAGCGGGATCAGCCGCGCCGTGTAGCCCGAGAGCGTGGTCGCGCGGCTCTGGAAGTACCAGCCCGGCAGATGCATCGCGACGAACACGATCGTCGTGAGCAGGTTGGCGAGCCGGAATGACTGCCCGTTCAGCTCGAGCCGCCGCTGCAGGAAACCGCGCAGCGTGATCTCCTCCACCAGCGGCGCGACGACAACCGCGTTCAGGAACAGCAGATCCACGTGCGGCCGGTGCCAGTCCGTGCCGGACGGCAGGGTCTTCCCGAGATAGTTCACGAGGACGATCGCGGCACCCACGCCGAGTCCCCACCTGATCCCGGACCCGATGTTCCGAAGCTCCAGGAATTCGGTCAGCGGCACCCGCTCGATCATGCGGACCCACAGCAGCGCCGGGGCGACCCAGACCGCCGCTTTCATGACGAACCAGTAGATCGTGTCGGCGTCCGCTCCCCAGCCGAAGCGCCGGCGTAGCGTGAGGTTGCACACCCAGGCGAGTACCCAGGCCGCGAAGAGCACGAACGGATACGCGGTGATGTAGCGGCGCAGCGCGGTTGCCTCGGTCATGCAGGGCCTGACCGAACGATAGCATCGCGCCGACGAACCTGGATGGACGGAGCCGGCTCGCGGCGGAGTCCGAGGTGCGCCCGGCTGGCGTCGGACAGTCGTCACTGCCGCACGCCGGCCGGGCATTTGAGCGGGCTAAAAGAGGTAGCGGACCTGGAACTGGAACATCCGCGGCGGATCGATGTTGGCCAGCGCCGGCAGCGCGTTCGTGGCCGTGCCGACCGCGACGACCTGACCGAACGTCGGGTTCACCGTCCCGGCGTCGCCGTACGTCGTCTGCGCCCGGCCGAGGATGTTGCTGTGGTTGAACAGGTTGAATCCTTCGAGCCGCAGCAGGATGGTCCTGCCCGCCGGTTTGATCCGCCCCTCGATGAACACCGACACGTCCTGGGTGCCGGTGCCGCGGAACGTTGACCGCCCCAGGACCGCGCCGTCGACGACCGGGCGGTCGGTGTTCGAGCCGTCGCCGTTGTTGTCCACACCGGTCACCGCGCTGAACGGGCGCGCCGAGGCCAACTGCGTGACCGTGCCGGCGGTGATGTTGTACGGCAGCTGATAGCTGAACGAGATCACCGCGCGGTGCCGCTGATCGAGCAGGCTGGGCGCGCGCTCCGTCTCGTCGGTCAACCGGGCGATGTTCGCCTCATTCGGACCGATGCCGTTCCCGTCTGGCTCGGAGGTGTTGGTCGACTTCGACAGCGTGTAGCTGACCGACGCGTAGACCTTCGCATTGCCGCGGTACGTGACCTGCGTCTGCAGGCCGTCGTAATCCGCCACGCCGAGGTTCATCAGCGCGTTGACGGAGCGGACGCCGCCCGGCACCGGCAGGATCGGCCGGGTGGCGTTGGCCGCCGCGACGGTCCGGGTCTGGCCGGGAGTGGTGCGGTCGAAGAGCGACGGTGCGTTCAGGTCCACCGTACGGTCCAAATCGGTCCAGTGCTGGTGCACGTAGTCACCGCCGACGAAGAGCCCTCTCATCAGCTCACGCTCGGCGCCGATCGAGAGGACCTGGCTGCGCGGGTTGACGAACTCGTCGGGATAGTTCGGGAGTGCGTCGAAGTTCAGGCCGTACTGGGCGAACTGCTGCTCGTAGAACTCCCGCTGACCCGCCTTGATGGTGATGTCCCGGGCCGGCAGCTGGGAGGGCGGCAGCGTGCGCGGATCGAACACCAGCGGGACGCAGGGGTCGATGAGGCAGGTCGGGAAGCCGAGCTGACCGGGAGTTGCGGTGTAGCTGGTGAAACCATCAAGCCCATTCAGCAGCGGACCGGCGACCAGGTTCGAGCGAATCTGGGTGTAGTACATCCCGTAGCCGCCACGGATGGCGAGCCGGGCATCGCCGTTCGGATGCCACCCGAAGCCGACGCGCGGCGCGACGTTGGCGGTCGCATCGGTCAGTGTCTGACGGTCATAGCGCAGCCCGAGGTCCAGCGTCAGGTCGTTGTTGACGTGCATCGTGTCCTGCGCGAACAGCGTCGTCATCCATTGCTTCAGCTCGTAGTCCGTGATGCCGTAGCTGATCGGCTGCGTGTACTGCTGCACGTCGGACAGCCTGAGCTGGTCCAGCGGCGCGGTCGTCGTGCTCAAGAAGGTGAACGTCCCGAGAATCGCGGTGCCGGGCTCGCCGCCGTAGCCGCCGGACGTGTGGTGCGTCAGGCTGCCGCCGAAGCGGATGTCGTGCCGGCCTTTCGACCAGGACAGCGTGTCCGACAACTGCGCCTGATGCCCGAACAGGTCCGCGACCCGGGACTGACCGACCGTAAACGGCACGGAGCCGGTGCGGGTGTAGGTGGTCGAGAGCACCTGCGCCTCCCACCGGGTGACCGGGTCGCCGTGCAGATAGGCGAAGCGCGCTTCGTTGAGCAGCTTCGCCCCCAGGACCGCCGTGTAGTTGGCTTGCGACGTCCACGAACCGCGCTCGTAACGTCGGGCCACGCTGGGTGCGCTGGTGCCGGCGACAGCGTCGTTCGGGTTGGTGTCGAAGAACTGATCGGCGTTGGCGCGCACCATCAGCGTCTGGGCTGGAGAGATCTTGTGGTCGACGCGCGCGTTGAGCAGCTTCTGGCGATAGTTGCCTTCGTAGGCGAGATTGCCATCGGCCGGCAGCACGAACGACGGCAGCGACGGGGACAGGAACGTCGTCCGATCCTGACGCGTGTAGTCGGCGCTGGCGAAGAAGAACGTGCGGTTCTTGAGGATCGGCGCGCCCACGGAACCGGAGAACTGGTGCAGCACGTCAGGCACGTCAGCCGGGTTGATCGCGGTCAGCGTCGACGGCGTCGTGCAGGTCGGGACCGACGGGGGGCAGAAGTGGTCGGTATCGAACGTCTTGGCCTGCCAGTCGCCCGGGCGGCCCATGTAAAGGCCTTCACCGTGCAACGCATTCGTGCCGGACTTGGTGACGATGTTCAGCGCCGGGCCCGAGGTCCAGCCGAACTCGGCCGAGAACGCGTTCGAGAGCAGCGAGATCTCCTGGATGGCCCCGACCGGAACGGTCGCGATCATCGTCTGGCGGCCCCATGCCTCGTCGTTGTTCGCGCCATCAAGGGTGACGGTGGTCTGGCGCCGGCCGCCGGCTGCGGTCACGAAGTAGGTGGCGTTGACGAACAGGTCACCGGTGCCCTTGGCCTGCCGGAACGACGCGTTCAGCAGCGGCAGCGAGGTGACCTTGCGGCCGAGGATCGGCGTTTCGTCGATGGTCCGGCTGTCGAGCGAGCGGCCGATCTGCGGATCGGCGCGAACGCCCTCGGTCGTGCCGTAGACGACGACCTCGGATTTGCCGCCGCTGGCGACCAGCTTCACACGCACGGTGGCCGTTTCACCCGCCCGCAGCGTCAGGCCGGCGAGATCGTCGGAGGTGAAGCCCGGCTTCGCGACGGTGACGGTGTACGTGCCGGTCAGCGGCAGGGCCGAGATCGTCGCCGAGCCTTCCGCGCCGGACACGGCCTCGCGGGTCGCGCCGGTGGCGCTGTTCGCCACCGTCACCTTCGCGTCGTTCACGACCGCGCCGGACTGATCGACGACGACGACGACAAGCGCCGAGGTGTTCGGGGACTGCGCCAGCGCGGGGGTAGCGGCGGTGGACAGGACGACTGCCAGGACGACACGAGACAACAGGCTCATCAACGCCCCTCCTCGGGCATTCGTGAGTGCGGGTTCTGACGGGATCGTCGGCTCCGGTTGACGCTGCAGGCCGCGCACCCGCCGCTTATTCGGCACACAGACGGATCGACGCTGGGCGGCCACACAAGAGCGGGACGGCACAGGAGAGACGGCTCAACCCGGACGAAACCCTCAAGTTACCCCGGCCCAGCCATTACTACCAGCGCCCGTAGGTCGGCGCCCAAAAGGGGCTTCCGAGCCGTGGTCGAGGCACCGCTCCGCTGAGATCCGTCCAGTCCTTTTTCCCGACTTTCAGAGCCTGTCGTCTTTTCCCCGCCGTTCTCGATCTATAAAGTGGGGGCGCTTTCAGGCCCCCCGACCGGTGATCCGCCGGTCGACAGAGAAAGGCCATGATGAAAGCCTCCGCCCTCGCCATGTCCAATGGCCCCAGTGATGACCCCGCCGGCGCGGACACGCTCTTCGGGAGCCTGTACGCGGAGCTCCATCGACTGGCCCGTCGTCAACTGCATCGGCAGGGCCGCATCGGCGGTCTCGGCGCAACGACGCTCCTGCACGAGGCGTATCTCTCGATCTCCGGCAAGGAAGGTGCGGTGTTCGTCGACGAGGCCCGCTTTATGGGTTACGCGGCGCGGGTCATGCGCGGCCTCATCATCGACGACGTGCGCCGGTGGCGGTCGGACAAGCGCGGCGGCCAGTTCGCGATTACCGCGCTGCTGACCGAGCATGCCGACAGCGTGATGCACCCCAGCGCGCTGCTGGTAATCAGCGAGGCGCTCGACGAGCTCGCGACCGTCGAGCCGGGCCTGGCGGAGATCGTCGATCTGAAGTTCTTCTGCGGCTTCTCCTTCGCCGAGATTGCGGCGATGCGTGGCGTCTCCGAGCGCACCATCCAACGTAGCTGGGAAAAGGCGCGCCTGTATCTCCATCACATGCTGGCCACTACGAGCCCGGCCGACTCCCCGCCTCATGCCGCCGATCAGTCCTGACCGGTGGCGCGTCCTCAGCCCGTTGCTGGACGAGGCGCTGGACATCGATCCCGACCGGCTCCCCTCGTGGCTGCAGTCGATTTCCGCCCGGGACGGCCAACTGGGCGCCGAGCTGCAGGCGATGCTCGCCGAGCGCCAGGTCGTGCAGCGGGCGCGCTTCCTGGAACATCCGGTGCTCGATTCGCGCCGGGCGCGCGTTCAGTCGCTGAAAGGCCAGGTCGTCGGGGCGTATCGGCTGGTGTCGCCGATCGGTGAAGGCGGCTCGGGCAGCGTCTGGCTCGCCGAGCGCTGCGACGGCCGCTTCCACGGCCAGGCGGCGGTCAAGCTGCTGAACGTCTCCCTGATTGGGCCGGCCGGCGAGGATCGCTTCCGCCGGGAGGGCACGATCCTGGCTCACCTGCGCCACCCGCGCATCGCCCATCTGATAGACGCCGGGATCACCACGACCGGCCAGCCCTATCTCGTCATCGAGCACGTCGACGGCCAGACGATCGACAAGTACTGCGAGGAGCGCGGACTGCCGATCGAGGCCCGCCTGCGGCTGTTCCTGGACGTCCTCGAGGCCGTGGCTCACGCCCACGCCAACCTGATCGTGCACCGCGACATCAAGCCCGCGAACGTGCTCGTCAGCACCAACGGGCAGGTCAAGCTGCTCGACTTCGGCATCGCCAAACTGGTCGAGACCGATACCGAGTGGGCGGACGCCGGGGTCGTCGATTCGAGCGAGCTCGGACGCATCGGCGGTGCGGTCGCGATGACGCCTGAGTACGCGGCGCCGGAGCAGTTCGCCGGCGGCCGAGTCACGACCGCCACCGACGTCTACGCGCTCGGCGTGTTGCTCTACGTGCTGCTCGGCGGCCGACATCCGCTCAGCGAGGCGGCGGGCGATCGCGCGGCCCTGATGCGGGCGGTGATCGGGACCGAACCGGCGCCGCTGCCGGCCGTCGTCGCGGCCACTCCAGTGAACGAGCTGCAGCGGCGACACGCGGAACGATGCGGAACGACGCCTGATCGCCTGCGGCGGCTGCTGCGCGGAGACCTCGACGCGATCGTCGCCAAGGCGATGATGAAGGACGCGGCGGACCGATATCCGTCGGTCACCACGTTCGCTGACGATCTCCGGCGCCACCTGCGGCACGAGGCGGTCACGGCGCGGCCCGCGACGCTCCGCTACACGACCCTGAAGTTCGCGCGGCGCCACGCGACCGGGCTGGGGTCGTTCATGGTCGTCGTCCTGCTCGTCGCCGGCCTGACCGGGTTGTACACGCGCCGGCTGGCTGCCGAACGGGATCGCGCCGAGCGCGAGCGAGCCCGATCCGCGAAGGTCAGCGACCTGCTGATGGGGCTCTTCACCAGCGTCGATCCGTATCAGCCGGGCGTCCAGCCGCGCGAGCCGACCGTCCGCGCCTTGCTCGACGCGGGTGCGGCGCGCGTGCAGAACGAGCTGATCGGCGATCCCACCCTGCAGGCTGAAATGCTGACGCTCATGGGCCGGACCTATCGCCGCCTCGGTGTCTACGAGCAGGCTCAGGGCTTGCTCGAGCAGGCGCTGGCGACGAACGTCGAGCTGTACGGCAGCGACGACGTGCGGGTCGCGCAGGCGTTGGAGCAGCTCGGTGGCGCGCTCGCCGAGAAGGGTGACTACCCTGCCGGCGCGCGCAGTCTCGAGCGGGCGCTCGCGATCCGCCGGGCCCGGGTTGGCGAGGCCGACGCCGACGTGGCGGTGACGTTGTCGGAGCTCGGTCGCGTATACCAGGATCAGGGCCTCAACGCTCGTGCCGAACCGCTCCATCGCGAGGCGCTCGCCATCCGGCGTCACGTGCTTGGCGACCTCCATCGCGAGACCGCGGTGAGCCTCAGCGATCTCGCCTCGGTCCTGCGGTTGAATGGCGACCTGCCGCGCGCGGAGACAGCCCTCCAGCAGTCGCTCGACATCAACCGCCGGACGCGCGGCGCGGATCATCCCAACACGGCCATCAACCTGCACGATCTCGCACTGATCGCGATCATGCACGGCGATTACGCGAAGGCGGACGCCGAACTGCGCCAGGTGCTGGCGATGCAGAAAAAGGCGCTCGGCGAGCGCCATCCGGTGGTCGCGATGACCCTCAATAGCCTGGCCCACGTACTTCGCGACGAGCACCGCGAGGAGGAGGCTGAGGCCGCGCAGCGCGAGGCGCTCGCGATTGCCCGCGCGGCCTTGGGTGGCGGTCATCAGCTCGTCGCGATCTACAGCCTCAACCTGGCGGCACTGCGGCTGGCCCGGCACGATCCCGGCGATGCGGAGCCGCTCGTCCGGACTGGCCTGACGGTTCGCGAGAACGCCCCGGGCATCGTTCCCAGCCGCCGGCGCACGATGATCGAAGACGACTGGAGCATCGGCGCGGCGCGCAGCCTCCTCGGCGCGTCGCTGCTCGCGCTGCACCGCTACAGCGACGCGGAGACGCAACTGGTGCAGGCCCGCCACGAGCTCGAAGCGATGCCCACCGTCCCCGCGCCAGCGGTCCGCGACACGGTTCGGCGCCTCGCGGCACTCTATGCCGCCTGGGGCAAGCCGCACGATGCCGCCGCGTACCGCGCGCTCCTGCAGGTACCGAGTTCTCCCGCGCGTCGACCCGCGCGTGTCGCCTTTCCTCCCTCCTTTTCGATTTCCTGAGTAGAGCGCTGATGCTCACTGATTCAGGACTTCAAGGAGGCCTGCAATGCGAATCAATCTTTCAGGAATGAAGCGGGCGGCCTACGCGGTCGCCGTCATCGCGGTGGCGAGTCTGTCGCCGGGTGTCGTGTACGCGCAGAGTGCTCACGAGCACGGGGCCGCGTCCGACAACGCGGCCAGCGCGCAGAAGCGCAACGGCAACGAGCTGGTGGCCACGGTGCGGCGAGCCACGGCGCGGTTCTTCGACGTGGAGCTGGCGAAGAAGGAAGGCTACCTGCCGCAGTTCGGGTGCGTCAGCGGCTCGGATTTCGGCGCGATGGGGATGCACTTCGTCAACGGGCCGCTGGTGGTCGACGGCGAGCTCGATCCGACCAAGCCGGAAATCGTGATCTACGAGCCGCAGCCGGACGGCAGGCTGAAGCTGGTCGGGGCCGACTTCCTGGTGCTCGCCGATCAGTGGAACGCCACGCACGACGGACCTCCGGAGATGATGGGGCAACTGTTCCACTTGTTCGAGGCCCCCAACCGGTTCGGCCTGCCGGCCTTCTACACGTTACACGTGTGGGCCTGGAAAGAGAGCCCGACCGGCACGTTCGTCAACTGGCACAGCAACATCTCGTGCGACGGCTTCAACGGCGACAAGCACTGAGCCCACGCCAGCTCACGCCCGCTCTCGATTGAGAGCGGGCGCACGGCGCCTCGGCTCATCACCGTAATTCGAACCGTCCCGATAAAAATCCAGCACGCCTGTCGAGAACAAGTCATGAGCATGAGATCACCGGTGCACCGTCCCTGGACCCGCATGACCACCGTGGCCCTGAGCAGCGCGGCGGCCATCGCGATGGTGGCAGCGGTGTCGCTGCGTTCGTCATCGGCCGCGCCGGCAGAACGCGGGCTCACCTTCAGCAACGCGAGCGGCGTCCACCGCACGATCGCCCTGACCGGTGCGATCGACACCGGCAATCCGTTCTTTCAGGAGCTCGGCACGAACGGCCGCACGTGTTTCAGCTGCCACCGGCCGGCCGAGGCGTGGAGCATTACGCCTGAGGAGCTCAGCGCACGATTCGCCGCCACGGACGGACTGGATCCGGTCTTTCGTACCAACGACGGATCCAACTGTGAGGGTGCCGACGTCTCCACCCTCGCCGCGCGGCGCCAGGCATTCAGCCTGCTCCTTGCGAAGGGGCTGATCCGAATCGCACTCGAGGTTCCGCAGAACGCCGAGTTCGAAGTCGACGATGTCGACGATCCGTACCACTGCGGATCCGTGTTCTCTTCGATCGCCGCATACCGGCGGCCCTTGCCGACGACGAACCTGCGGTTCATCAGCGCGGTCATGTGGGACGGGCGGCAGACGACGCCGCTCGGGAGCATCCACGACGACCTGTTGGAGCAGACCAGGGACGCGGTCACGACGCACGCCGCGGGAGCGCCCCCTTCCGCTTCGCAGCTCCGCGACATCGTCGAATTCGAGCTGGGGCTGTTCACGGCCCAGGTCAGGGGCAACGGCAGCGGTACTCTCACCGAGCCGATTGCTCGCGGCGGACCTGAAGCGCTGTCGCATCAATCGTTCTGCCTCGGCATCAACGATCCGCTGCAGATGCTGCCGGCCAAACGAGGTGCCTGCTTGAAGGGCTCGAGCGGGCTGGATCCCGTGGTCTTCACCTTGTTCAATCGCTGGCTGGACGCGGACTCGCCGGAGCGAACATCGATCGCGCGCGGCGAACGCGTGTTCAACACGCGCACATTCGTGATCGCGAATGTCGCGGGCCTGAACGGCGGGCCGCAGGATCCGGTGCAGGGGCCGATCGCGAGCGGCACGTGCACCATCTGCCACGACACGCCCAACGCGGGCAATCACTCGGTGGCGATGGCGCTGAACATCGGCCTGGCTGATGCCGCGCAACGAACGCCTGACCTGCCGCTCTACACCCTGCGCCACAAGGTGACCGGCGAGGTGACACAGACCACCGATCCTGGCCGGGCGATGGTCACCGGCAAGTGGGCTGACGTGGGCAAGTTCAAGGGGCCGGTGCTCCGCGGGCTGGCGGCTCGTGCACCGTACTTCCATAACGGTGCGGCGGCGACCCTGGAGGAGGCGCTGGACTTCTACGAGAAGCGCTTCCAGCTCGGGTTGTCCCCAGAGGAACGGGCCGACCTGATCGCGTTCCTGAAGTCGCTGTAGAGCGCGGGCGAGGCAGGATCTTTCACAACCAGTCGTCTCAGCGCTCACGCACGATGAGCCGCGGCCGCCGTACGCCATTGCCGCGCGATTGGGTGGACAGCAAACGCTGCCGATCGCGCCGCCGCGCCTGGCGCCGGCGGCTGACGAGGCAACCGGCGTCACGCACGTACTGGAGAGCGAGCTGACCGAGCACGGCCTCGATGTCACGCTCGTCGTCCGGCTCCGGCAGGTCGACGGCGGCAGCACCCACTGGTCGGACCGCATCCACCTCCGGGCGGACGAGTTGTTCAGCGTCGAGAATTCGGTTACATGGAGGAGGCGTTGATTGCGATGGAGCGCGCGCGCCGACTGCATGGAACGGACGTCATCGAAGCGCTGCGCATCGAGGCGCTGGTCGCGCTCTTCAGCGGCAAGTTCGCGCCGGCAGTCGCCCGTCTGGAGGACGTCAGCCGCTTGAGCAGTCAGCCGATTGGCGACACCTACCTTGCGCTCGCCTATTACTACTCGGGCAGCGGTGCCCGGGGCAGAAGTCTCCTCGAGTCACTGGCCAGCCATTCCTCCGCCACGACGTCCGCGCGCGCCGGAGTCTCGCTCGCCGGCGTGCTCGCGGCGCAGGGGGACGCAGCCGGCGCACGCGCGCAGCTGGACCGCGTCCTCGCCCGGCCCTATCGCGATCATCACGTGGCCTATGGACTCGGTGCGGCGTATGCGCAGCTGGGCGATGCCGCCACCGCCAGCCGCTGGCTTCGGATTGCTGCCGACACGGGCTTCCCTTGCTTGCCATGGTTCGAGCGCGATCCGCTGCTGGAACCGCTTCGCGGCCATCGCGAGTACGTCGAGCTCATCGCCTACGTGCGCGGCCGGCGCGACACCGCACTCTCCGCCGATCATCGTTGAGGGCCGACACCGCCATCGTCGTCAGGAATGAGCCGTTTCAGGTGCGGCTGGCGCATTCCCTGCTAAGAGGTTCGCCATGCGCACGGTGCGACGACGGTCAACGAACTCGAGACACCTTTGGCTGATGGTCTTGCTGCTGGCAAGCATCAGTGGGACGACCACCGCTCAGACAGCGCCGGCTCAAGAGGCTGATCTCGAGCGCGTGCTCGTTCCTGGCAACACGGTGTGGCTGACGGATGCCACCGGACTCGAAACAAGAGCTCGGATCGTCAGTGTGGCGGATGGGATGGTGACAACTGAGAACACGGACAACGCGCGTGACTCGCTGAGGCTGGCCGACATCATGCGCGTGCGCATACGTAAGGCCGACTCGGTGCTGAACGGCGCGCTGATCGGGGCCGGCAGCGCGGTCGCCACCGGCTTGTTCGTGTGCACCCGGACCGAGCCATGGGCCAATTGTCGCGATGATGTGGGGTCGATCGTGGCAATCGGCGGGCTCGGCGCCGCGGTCGGCGCTGCGGTAGATGCGCTCCTGCGCGATCGACATACCATCTTCGAGGCGTCTGCCGGCGGTCGGCAGCTCGATGCCGCGCCTCTTATCACGCGCGACAAGCTGGGTGTGAAGATCGCGCTGCGATTCTGAGCGGGCCCGGGCTCCTCGACTGCGGACCCAGTGCTCGACCACGACGGCCTCGCGCCCGGCCAACGTGCCGTTCGCCACCGTACGCGCGCATCCCGGTCTCTGACCAAAGTCGATGGGCTCGAGCATCCGGCCCGCCGGCTGCGATACGATCGCGACACGCGCGGCCGCCGTCCCAAGATGCTCGTCATCACTCCGTATCGCAGACTCATCCAGCTCGTCACGTTCGCGGCCTTGCTCTGCACCGCCGGTGCGACACCAGCGGGACAGATCCGCTCGGCCGAAGCCGGGGTCTTCACCGAAGCGCAGGCCGCAAGTGGACAATCGTTGTACGGCGAGCACTGCGCCCAATGCCACGGCACGAACCTCGCCGGCGTGGAGCAGGCGCCGGCACTCGCCGGCGCCGTGTTCGCCGACAAGTGGAAGGGAGCGCCGCTCAGCACGCTCTTCGCGCGCGTCGTCTCGATGCCACCCGCCAGGCCCAACAGCCTGAGCCCCACCCAGTATGCGGACATCCTGGCCTATCTCCTGAGCGCCGGAGGTCTGCGCCCCGGAGCCACGCCGTTGCCGCCGGACCGACAGGTGCTCAGCGGGATCACGCTCGGCGCCGCGGCACCGGCTGCGTCGGCCACGCCGGTTTCGAGCCCGCCGACGCGCGCGTCCACCGGCCCGATCCGGACCGCCGCCCCGGCCGAGTGGAAGACCTACGGTGGCGACCTCGCGAGCACTCGCTACTCCGCGATCGATCAGATCGACGCCAGCAACTTCTCGACGCTCCAGATCGCCTGGCGCTTGAGCACCGACGCGTTCGGGCCGCGCCCCGACACGCTCTTCTCGGCGACGCCGCTCATGGTCGGCGGCGTGCTCTACACCACGGCCGGCACTCGCCGCGCCGTCCTGGCCCTGCGGGCCGATACCGGCGAGCTGCTCTGGATGCACCGCGAGGACGAAGGCACGCGTGGCCTCAATGCGCCACGCAACGGGGCCGGCAGAGGGCTGTCGTACTGGTCCAGTCCGGATGGCGCGGATCAACGCATCCTCTACGTCACGCCCGGCTACCGGCTGATCGCACTGGACGCGCGCACCGGCGCGCCGATCACCGGCTTCGGCACGAACGGCGTGGTCGATCTCAAGTTGAATGACGACCAACAGCTCGATCTCGAGACGGCGGAGATCGGGCTCAACGCCCCGCCGCTCGTCGCGAACGATGTCGTGGTCGTCGGCGCGGCCCATCGCGCCGGCATTGCGCCGAAGACCATTCACAATGCCAAGGGGTACGTGCGCGGATTCGACGTACGGACCGGGCGCCGGCTGTGGATCTTCCACACCGTTCCGCGTCGCGGCGAATTCGGCTACGACACGTGGGACAACGACGCGGCGACGGACAACGGCAACACGGGCGTGTGGGCGCAAATGAGCGCGGATCCCGAGCTCAACCTCGTCTACCTGCCGGTCGAATCGCCGACCGGGGATTACTACGGCGGGCACCGGCCCGGCGACGCGCTGTTCGCGGAGAGTCTCGTCGCGCTCGACCTCACAACCGGGCAGCGGCGCTGGCACTACCAGACCACCCATCACGGGGTCTGGGATTACGACCTGCCGTGCGCCCCGATCCTGTTCGACATGGTCTACGAGGGGCGACCGGTCAAGGCGCTGGCGCAGCCGACCAAGCAGGCGTTCCTGTTCGTGCTTGACCGCGAGACCGGAAAGCCAATCTGGCCGATCGAGGAGCGTCCGGTTCCGCAATCCACGGTGCCCGGTGAGCGCACCAGCCCGACGCAACCGTTCCCGACCCGCCCGGCGCCGTTCGATCGGCAGGGAATCACCGTTGACGACCTCATCGACTTCACGCCGGCGCTGCGCGCGGAAGCGCTGGCCATCAGCAAGCACTATCGACTCGGACCGATCTTCACGCCGCCGGTGCTGAGCAACCCTGAGGGACCGATCGCCACGCTGCAAGTGCCCGCCGACGAAGGTGGCGCGAACTGGCCGGGCGGGTCCTACGATCCCGGGGCCGGCCGACTCTACGTCCACTCACACACGGGCGCCTACGCCAGCGGGCTCCTGGCGGGCGACCCGGTGCGGACGGACATGCGCTACGTGTCGGGCCAGGGGCAGCCGGCGCTGGCGGCCGGCGGCGGCGCGACCGTGCGCGGGCTGCCGCTGATCAAGCCGCCGTACGATCGGATCACCGCCTACGACATGCGGACCGGCGACATCCTCTGGCAGAAGGCCCACAGCTCGACGCCCGATGACATCCGCAACAACCCCGCGCTCGCCGGCCTCGATCTGCCCCGGCTGGGCCAGCCCGGGCGCACCTTCATCGGCACGCTCGCGACGAAGACCTTGCTGATTGCCGGCGAAGGCGGGGTTCACACCAACGCCGCCGGCCAGCGCGTCGCGCTCCTCCGCGCCTACGACAAGGCGACCGGCGCGGACGTCGGCGCCGTCGAGATGCCAGCCAAGCAAACCGGCTCACCCATGACCTACGTCGTCAACGGCAAGCAGTACATCGTGCTCGCGGTCAGCGGCGTCACCGGCTCGCAGCTGATCGCATTCACGCTGCCTTGACGATCGCCGGCCGCGGACATCATTGCCGGTCCTCGGACGGAATCGGGAGTTCCTCTCGGGGACGGACGTAACCCCAGGGCGACCACCGGGCCGCTTCGGCAACCACGACCACGAGACGTCCCGCGCATCGCGCCGCGACTCACCGAGCGGATCGCTCGAGAAGGCGTAGCGTCTCGACGTCGGGTTGACCGTCGAAGTACTTGTCGAGCACCCGCTGGAAAATCGATCCCGGCTCGGACACCGCGGCAAAGAGCGTCGCCGACGATCGGAGCTTCAGGTCGTCGGGTGAGCCGAAGATGTCGTGCGCGGTGCGGCCGTCCACCGCCAGCGTCGCGTCGAAGCACGCCCGAAGCCTCGGGCCGAGCGCGGGGTGCGCGAGGTAGGCCCGGGCTTCATCGGCGTCGCCGATCGCATACCGCTGCGACATCGCGCTGAAGCCGAGCCCGGCGATCTGGGGAAAGACGAACCACATCCAGTGCGATTGCTTGCGGCCGCGTGCCAGTTCGGCGAGCGCCTGCTCGTAGACGCCGGTCTGGGCGGTCAGGAATCGCGCCAGGTCGTGGGATTCGGCGTGCGGGGTGGAAGCGTCCATATGACTCCTGTGAGGCAATCGTTGGCGCCGGACACCGCCTATGATCGACTGGTGCAGCTGCGCGACGCCGCCGCGATGCTGAGTGCCGCGAGCCTCGATCGGGACCGGCCATCCGTCTGGGTCGATCTGGGCTGCGGAACGGGCACGTTCACGGTGGCGCTGGCGAGCCTGCTCGCACCGGGGAGCACGATCCGCGCCATCGACCGCGACGCGGCAGCGCTGCGGCAGGTGCCGGCGGCGTATCGGGGCGTCACGATCATCACCGACGTCGCCGACATCACCGTAGAGGCCACCGGACTCCACGATCTGGATGGCGTGCTGATGGCCAACTCGCTGCACTACGTCCGCGAACAAGCACGGTTCGTCCAGCGCTGGTCGGAACGCCTCGCTCCACGCGGCCGGTTCCTGGTCGTCGAATACGACACAGACGCGGCCAACCGATGGGTGCCATTCCCGATCAGTCGGGCCCGGCTGCCCACGGTGTTCGAACGCGTCGGGGCGATGAGCATTCAGGATGTCGGCCGCCGGCCATCGACCTATCAGCGGGCGCCGCTCTATGCGGTTTCGATCCGGCCGGTTACAGAGAACGATTGAGCCGCGCCCCGTGGATCGGTTTCCGGCGCCGCTGGATTCGAGTACCGTTTCGTGAGCCTTTACCGTGAGCCCTATCGCGCCGTACCCCCACCCGGGCGGCGCGTTACGCCGTAGCGCCGATGGACGAGCAGGGAGCATCAAAATGACCAGCAGCCGTACGCCGAAGACCGGGAACAGCGGACAGACCGGTGCGCGACCCGAAACCTCGCCGCGGAATGGCGTCGGACGGCGGGCCTGGATGAAACAGGCGGCCGGTGTGATCGGCGGGGCGGCGGTCACCGGCGTGACCGCGCCGGTTCCTCCCGTCGAAGCGGCGGCGGCGACGACAACGGGCACGCACGTCGAGACGACCAGCCGTGATGTGGTCGAGACGACCAGCGGACGGGTGCGCGGCTTCAGCCGCAACGGCGTGCACATCTTCCGGGGGATCCCCTATGGAGAGACGACCGCGGGCGCCGGACGCTTCATGCCGCCAAAGAAAGCCGCGGCCTGGACGGGCGTGCGGTCGTCCACGTCGTGGGGACCGGTCTCGCCGCATGCGCCGCGGACCGGCTGGGTCAACGACGAGGAACAGTTCCTCTACCAATGGGACGACGGGTTCGCTGGTGAGGACATGCTGCGGATGAACGTCTGGACGCCGGCAGTCAACGACAGCCGCCGTCGTCCGGTCCTCGTCTGGATCCACGGCGGCGGCTTTTCGTCCGGCTCGAGCCAGGAGCTCCGGCCGTACGACGGCGAGCGGCTGGCCACTCAGCACGACACCGTGCTGGTGTCCATGAATCACCGGCTCAACGTGTTCGGCTTTCTCGATCTCTCACAGGCAGGCGGCGAGCCATACGCGAAATCCGGCAATGCCGGGATGCTCGATCTCGTGCTGGCGCTCGAGTGGGTCCGCGACAATATCGGGCGCTTCGGCGGTGATCCGGGCAACGTGACGATCTTCGGGCAGTCCGGCGGCGGGCGGAAGGTCAGCACCCTGCTGGCGATGCCGGCGGCACGCGGTCTCTTTCACAAGGCTGCCGTATTCAGTGGCTCGCACATTCGCCAGAACACACCTGACCAGACGCTTCGCCAGACTCGGGCGGTACTGCAGGCCTTGAACATCACCGGATCCGATCTGCGCCGGCTTCAGGAGATCTCGATGGATGACCTGCTGAACGCGGGGATCAAGGGGCAGGCAGCCGTGACGACTCCGCCCGTCGGCTGGGGCCCGGTTGTCGATGGCGCGGTGCTGCCGCAGCACGCGTTCGATCCCGCGGCTCCGGCGTTGGCCGCGAACATCCCGCTGCTCGTCGGCAACACGTACGCGGAGATGGGCGGCGGCATCAACAATCCCTCGGCAGCGGAGCTGACGCTGGATCAACTGCGCACGAAGCTGCAACCGCTGCTCGGGGCGCGGACCAACGATGCCGTTGCCGCCTATCAGAAGGTTTTCCCGAAGGCGCAGCCGTTCGAGATCTGGGGCGTCATCCAGGGCACGCGATCCTACCGCCTGAATGCGATCACCCAGGCCGACCTCAAGTCCGCGCAGCCGGCACCCGTCTACATGTACTGGTTCGGGTGGAAGACGCCGGTGCTCGACGGCCGGCCGCTGCCGTACCACTGTCAGGATCTCGCGTTCTGGTTCGACAACATCGAGCTGGCGGCGCAGGCAACCGGCGGAACCGCTGATGCGCGCGCGCTGGCCGCGCAAATGAGCGGCGCGCTCGTCGCGTTCGCGAAAACCGGGAAGCCGGCGCATGCCGGTTTGGCGGAGTGGCCGGCCTACACGCCCGCGACGCGCCCGACGATGGTGTTCGAGAACGAGCGAGCCTCCGTCAAGAACGATCCGGACAAGGAGGCCCGGGCGCTCGTCGCCGGCTGATCGGAGGTTAACGACGCGCCGACGCACGACGCGCCCCTCCGAAGCTCAACTGGCGAGCTGACTGGCACCTACGTTGCTGGGCCGTGACTCGTGTCAATAGACGATCTCTGGTACAAGAACGCAGTCATCTACTGCCTCGACGTCGAGAAGTATCAGGACGCCAACGGCGACGGCGTCGGCGACTTCGAGGGGCTGATGCGCCGGCTGGACTACCTGGCCGGTCTGGGCGTGACGTGCGTCTGGCTGCAGCCGTTCTACCCATCACCCAACCGCGACAACGGCTACGACGTCGCCGATTATTACGGCATCCACGACAAGCACGGATCGCTTGGCGATTTCGTCAGCTTCATGAGTCACGCGAAGGCGCTGGGCATCCGCGTGATCATCGACCTCGTGGTCAACCACACCTCGATCGACTGCCCGTGGTATCAGTCCGCGCGTGAGGACCAGCACTCGTTCTTCCGCGACTGGTACGTGTGGGCGGACGAGCGTCCGAAGAATCATCGCGACGGCATCGTCTTTCCCGGCACGCAGACCACGACGTGGACCCGGGATCGCAAGGCCGGGCAGTACTACTTCCACCGCTTCTACGACCACCAACCCGACCTGAACACCTGGAACCCGTATGTCCGCGCCGAGATCCTCAAGATCATGGGCTTCTGGCTGGCGCTGGGGGTCTCCGGTTTCCGGATGGACGCCGTACCGTTCCTGATCGAAAAGAAGGGCCCCGGCATCGAGGGCCAGCAGGACTTCGACATCCTCAAGCAGATGCGCGACTTCCTGCAGTGGCGCTCGGGCGATGCGATCCTGCTGGCGGAGGCCAACGTGCCGCCGGACGAGAGCATGCGCTACTTCGGCGACGAGGGCGATCGGCTGCAGATGATGCTGAACTTCCCCGTCAACCAGCGCCTCTTTTACGCGCTGGCCACCGCCGACATCGAGCCGCTGGTCTGGGCGCTCGAGCAGACATTCAAGCGTCCGGCCAACGCGCAGTGGGTGCAGTTCCTGCGCAGCCACGACGAGCTCGATCTCGGCCGGCTCGACCCCGATCAGCGCGCCAAGGTGTTCGCGGCGTTCGCCCCGAAGAAGGGCATGCAGCTGTACGACCGCGGCATCCGCCGCCGGCTCGCTCCGATGCTGGGCAACGACCGCCGCCGGCTCGAGCTCGCGTTCAGCCTGCTCTACTCGCTGCCGGGCACGCCGATGATGCAATACGGCGACGAGATCGGAATTGGCGAGAACCTCCGCCTGCCCGAGCGCGAGTGCGCCCGCACGCCGATGCAGTGGACCAGTGAGAAGCACGCCGGCTTCTCGCGCGCCGGCCGCATCGTCCGGCCGGTGGTCGACGATGCGGTGTTTGGCTATGAGAAG
Source organism: uncultured Acidobacteriota bacterium (assembly GCA_963816725.1). Lineage (GTDB taxonomy): Bacteria > Acidobacteriota > Vicinamibacteria > Vicinamibacterales > 2-12-FULL-66-21 > CAVSUB01. Next base: position 370,067 of record CAWFMC010000014.1, read on the forward strand.
GTGAACGTGGCGGACCAGCGCCGGGATCCGCACTCGCTCCTCAACTGGACCGAGCGGATGATCCGCATGCGCAAGGAATGCCCGGAGATCAGCTGGGGTTCGTTCTCGGTGCTCCGCACCGACGTTCAGGAAGTGCTGGCGATCCAATACGAGTGGCGGGAAACGGCAATGGTGACCCTCCACAACTTCTCGAGCAAGCCGCAGAAGGTCCGGATCAAGGTCGGTGGGCCGCGCGGCAACGTGCTCGTCGAAGTGTTCGATGGGCATCACAGCCGGGCCACCGCCGACGGCATGCACCGCGTGCCGCTCGACGGCTACGGCTGGCGCTGGTACCGCGTCGGGGCGGCGGACAACGTGCTGGATCGCAGTGATCTCTCGGGCAAAGGCGCGTCCCCGCCCACGGCGCGCGATCCCGGCAAAGGATAACCGGGCTCACCGACTTTGTTATCCTTGGCCGAACTCATGCTTCAGGCCCGCCAACCGCGGCTCCTCGTGTTCGTGATCGCCTACAACGCCGAAAGCACGTTGACAGCCGTCCTCGAGCGCATCCCCCGCTCGATCTTTCGCGACTACGACTGCGAAGTCCTGATCGTCGACGACGCCTCGAGCGATCGGACGGACGCCATCGGCCGGGCGTACCGAAGTCTGCACCCCGAAATCCCGATGACGGTGCTGCGCAACGAGTACAACCAGGGCTACGGCGGTAACCAGAAGGTCGGCTACGCGTTCGCCGCGAGCGAGGGCTTCGACTTCGTCGCGATGATCCACGGGGACGGGCAATATGCGCCGGAGGAGCTCCCGTCGTTGGTCGCGCCGCTGCGGGACGGCCACGCGGATGCCGTGTTCGGCAGCCGCATGATGACGCGCCTTGGGGCGATCAAAGGCGGGATGCCGCTCTACAAGTTCTTCGGCAACCGCGTCCTCACGTACATCCAGAATTTGCTGCTCGGCAGCAACCTGTCCGAGTTCCACAGCGGCTACCGCGTTTATTCAGTGGCGGCGCTCCGGAAGATCCCCTATCGCCTGAACTCGAACGTGTTCCACTTCGACACCGAGATCATCATCCAGCTGCTGAACGCGCGCCAGCGGATCGTCGAGCGGCCGATTCCCACGTATTACGGCGACGAGATCTGCCGGGTGAACGGACTGAAGTACGCCAAGGATGTCGTCGTCGCGACGCTGCGGAACGTCGCCCATCGATCCGGCCTGCTGTATCAGCGGCGCTTCGAGCCGGTCAGCGAGCAGAACAACGCGCACTACGACCTCAAGCTCGGTTACGCCAGCAGCCACCAGTTCGCGCTCGACGCGATCGCGCCGGGCACGTCAGTGCTCGACATCGGGTCGGGACCTGGTGGCATCGCCGGCGAGTTGGTGAAGAAGGGCTGCCGTGTGGCGGTCGTCGATCAGTTCCTGCCGACGCACGACGTCGACCCCGGTGTCGTGGTCCTGACCCAGGACCTCGATCAGGAGCCCACGTTCGACGTCCGCGGCTACGATTACCTGCTACTGCTCGACGTGATCGAGCACTTGAAGAGCCCGGAGCTCTTTCTGGAACGGCTCCGGACCCAGTTCGACTACGCACCGAGAACGCTGATCCTTACCACGCCCAACATCGCCTTCGGGATTCAGCGAGTGATGCTCCTGTTCGGCCAGTTCAACTACGGCAAGGCCGGAATCCTCGACCGCACGCACACGCGGCTCTTCACCTTCAGATCACTGAAGCAGTTGCTCGACGACGCCGGGTTCAGGATCAAAGAGATGCGGGGTGTGCCCGGTCCGTTTCCAAAGGTGTTGGGCAACGGCTTCGTGGGCCGTGCAGCGACGACGATCAACCAGCTGCTGATCCGCGTGAGCCGGTCGCTGTTCTCGTATCAGATCTTCGTGATCGCCGAGGCCACACCGGACGTCGACTTCATCCTCGCCGACGCCCGCAAGCGCGGCGAGGTGCACCACCGGGCCGTCCGGCTCGATGTCGTCGAGGACATCGACGACACGACATCAGCCCGTCCGCGCTGACGATCGCGTGCGCGCTCAGCGCACGATCAGCTCGATCGCGCCGGATGCCGGGTCGGGCGAAACGTAGCCCACCTCGATCCTCTGATGCCTGAGTCCTCCCTCCGTCCTGCGGTTCAGGGCGCGCAGCGTGGCGAGCGTATGTGGGAACCGCTGCCACATGTTCACGTGCACCTCGACGTCGCTATCCGGCGCGTAGCGGGCCAACTCCCGGGCGACCCGCTGCTGGTTGGCCAGCGTCGGGCCGTAGACATCCCGAGTGCCGCGGCTGCGATGCAGACCGAGGGCCAGGGTGCCCACCGAGGTCAGGAGCGAGGCGGCGAGCACGGCGGTCGCCGCTGTGGCCGTCACCCGCGCGACCCTGGGGCCGGTCGCCAGCCAGTCAACAGCGAGCCAGGCGAGCACCACCAGCGAGATCCACGTGCCATTGTGGTAATGCGGATGCTCGAATTTTCCGGTAAGGCCGTGGAGCACGGCCTGACACGCGAGCGACGCGGCGGCAATGGCCGCGAGGTGCGCCCGCGCGCTCCAGTCGCGCTGTCGCCAGGCGCGAACGATCAGCATGACGGCCACCACGATTCCGCACCAGACCAGGCCGTAACCGATCCAGGAAATGGCTCCGGCGATTTCGAACACACGGCCGCTCACCGGTTGCGGACCGTAGAAGGTACTCCAACCCACGCGCGCTGAGCAGCCGGCCGCTGGAGAGCGGAAAGAGCCAGCCATCGAACGCCGCGCCGGCCGACGGCACCGGGGCCCGCGGTCCGCCAAGGTAGTTCCAGTACGGCCATGCGACCCAGACGGCAGCGCCGGCAATCGCCGCAATGATGTAGCGCTCAGTCCAGAGCGCGCGTGGGCGAACGATGATCATGTGCGCGGCGAGCGGCACGACCAGCGCGAGGCCCATCAGATGGACGAGCGGTATCGCCAGCATCGCGGCGACTGCGATACGCAACCCCGCCCGTGAGCCGGAGCGAAGAAACGCCGCGTAGCCCGAGAGCGCCAGCGTGCCGATTGGGAGGAGGAACGGGTTGTCCCAGAGGACGCGGGCGTAGAACCAGTAGTAGGGCGAGAGCAGCGGCAGCGGAGCGAACCACATCCACAGCCGCAGCGATCGACCGAGCCACCACAGCGCCGCGCCGGTGATGGCCGACATCAGCAGCGCGTGCAGCGTTGCCACCGAGACGAGGTCGCGCGTGATCGCCAGCAGCCCCTGATACGCCCAGGTCGGCAGCGGACCGTAGCGGAACCCATACGTGCCGAGCAGGCCGAGCGGCGCCAGCCGGCCGCGGTGATTGGCCGCGACCGCACTCGCGATCAGCTGCGGTTCGTCGTTGATGAACGGCACGTCACCGGGCCATATCACCGGGATGAGCCCGGCGAGGACGAGTGCGGCGAGCGCGATCCACGGCATCCGCTCGCGGAACGCTGGCGACATCAGGTCTGTCGAAAGCCCGGCCGCTCCCGGTCGGCTCACTCGGCGCTCTCCGGCGGACGCCACGCCGCGACCGCCGCGTAAAGCGACCCCACTACGAAGAAGTAGTAATTGCAGAACGCCTGTTTGTTGAAGACGAAAAACCCGAAGAACGTCACGCCGATGGCCATCGCGAATCCCGCGGGCGTCCGCGGCAGGCGCCACACCGCCAAAACCGAGGCGGCCGCAGCGACCGCAAACGCCACCACCGACGGCGGGGCCTCATGGCCCTTCGCGGCCCACCACGACAAGAGGCTGAGAGAGTCCGGCCGGAACGGCTGATGGAACTGCAAGGCGACGACGCTGTTCCAGAATGCGAGCGGATTCCACAGAACGAACGGAACGGTGACGATCGCCCCGACGAGTGCGCCCTTGCCCAGCAGCGTCAACAGCTTCCGCCAGTCGCGCGGCGGCTCGACCAGCAGCCATGCCGCCGGCAGCGCGAAGACCAGGTACTGTTTCAACGCGATAAATGCGCCGAACAGCCATGGCGTCAGGCGACTGTGGCGGCATGCTGCAAAGACGACTGCGCATACACCGAGCACCAGGAACGGCTCGGTCCACGACTGCTCCAGGACGAAGAAGATGCGCGGCGTCGTGAGGTAGAGCACCGCGGCCATCAACCCAAGGCCGCGCGGCCGCGCGAACGTCATGCACAGCGCGGCGAGCTCGATCGCGATCAGCTGCGCGTAGCGCGCGTCTTTGAAGAACACCTGCCCGGGCAAGGACAGCAGCAGGCTGAGCGGAAAGTACGGAAACCCGAACTGCAGCCTGCCCGCCACCGACAGACCCGGACCGTAGTAGGCGCCGCTCCGGTAGATGTCGGGGAAGGTGATGGCATAGGGGTCGATGCCGTCCCGCAGCGCGTAGATGGCGTAGCGATGAAACGTATGCACGTCGATCGGCGGGTACGGCGAACGCTGGATGATCCAGGCGCCGAGCGCGGCGTGGGCGGCGATCAGCACGAGGATCTGGAGCTTCGCCCAGCGCGGACTCGGCCATGCGGCCGACGCGCCGGCAATGGCCAGAACGGCCAGGCCGGCATGGAAGCGCCTCAGGCCCTCGGCGTCGAATTGCACATAGAGCGCAGGCGGCGAGGTGAAGAGGTACATCAGGTGAATCGCCAGGGCGGCCAGCCCCACGAACCGGACCGCCGGGGCGTCGAGGCGCAGTAGATGCGCGGGGCGCGGCAGCGCCGCCGCCGCTGCGCTCAGCACGAACGCGAGCACGACGAGCGCCAGGGCCCGTGGCACGAGGATGCCATTCGAGAGCTGCAGCGCGACGCCGAGGCACGTCGCGGAGATGACGCCGCCGAGCGCGAGCCAGCGGCGGTTCTCCATGCGCGCATCCGCGTCAACGGGCCGCGGCGGCGCCAGAGTCAACACGCCGCATTTTCACACTCGGGCTGGAGGGGTGCAAGGGCCCGCGGTGCGGGCAGCCGGGCGCCCGCACGACGCGGTGATCACCAAGACGCGTGGTCCGAGCGATCGCAGCCGCGCTGCGGCCGGGGTCTGTCGCCCACACATGGAGCGCACGTGGAATCAGTGGAATGGCGGTTGGTTCGACTAAATGCGTGCGTGTCGCTTAGAATCGAACACTTGGAGATGCATGAACATGATGTCCGTTAAGAAGTGTTTGCCCGTGCTGGTGGTCGGTGCCGTGATCCTCACGGCGGGGCGTGCGTCCGCGCAGACCTCCCAGTCTTCCTGGAATGCCGAGGTGTCGGTAGGCTGGGATCTCAACGTCAGCGGTGCGTTCCTTGCGGCGGGCCTCGGCACGCTGAACAATACTGCCACTGTCATCAACTCGCAGTCGTTCGGTGACGTCTACGGCACCGGCGTGCTGTGGCAATTCAGCGGCGGCTACATGATCGACGAGATCAACGAGTTCCGCGGCCAACTCAGCTACCAGCGCGCTGGTTCCGATATCACGAAGCTTGGCACGGCGAACAACACCGACCTGTTGGCGACCTTCGACGACTACAAGGCGTGGACCATCGAGGCGGGCTACCGGCATTTCTTTGCGCCACGGAGCGCGCGGATGCGGCCCTTTGGCGGCGGCACGATCGGGGTGGCGATCATCAGCGAGATCGACGGGGCCTTTGCAGCCCCGACGGCTGGCATCACCCGCCTGGCAACGGATTTTTACGATGGCACCGCGGCCTTCAGCTTTGGCGCCAACGGCGGCGCGCTCTACGGCCTCAACGACAGGTACGATCTCTTCGGGCAGATCGGCTTCCGCTACAACAGCGGTCTGTCGCAGATCGACTCGCTGGTCGGAACCGGCCTGGAAAACATCAACGACAAGAGCTCCCGCTGGACGCTGCCGATCACCTTCGGCATACGCGTCAACTTCTAGAGGCGAGTGTCCGGCGCACGATTCGCGGGATAACTCCCGGGCGGGGCATCTCGCCCCCCTCCGGGAGTTACACCGCGAATTGCGCGGCCGCGACACTGGAGCTGCGTCCGCCCAGCGGCGCAGTCACCACGGCAAGGTCCTGCTTCGTTCCACGGCATTCATGAGCGAAGCCGCGACCCGCCGCCCCGACACGCGAGTTACTTGGCCGGATAGAGGCGATCCGCGATCGTGTCGCGGTGGAACGCGGAGTGCTGGCGGATATCGGCCCAGCCGCCCGCGGTCGCGTCCGTCGCGGACGCGGCGGTGACGCGGTCAGCCGCGAAATCCTGCCACGAGTTGTACCGGGTGATGGTCGCGAAGGTCCAATCGGCCCCCTCCAGATGCTGCAGGAGGACGTTCCCCGTCTGGATCTTGCTTGGCGCCCCGGCAGCGCTCAGCGACTTCAGGAGTTGCTCGCGATGACCGGGAACGGCGCGCTGAATGCCGACGATGTAGACGGTGCCCGCGGGATTCGCCGCTGCCCCGATTCCCATCTCTTTCGTGAATTCACCCCAGGAGGGCCCGCTGACGAACGTATCGTTGTGCCAGGCGTTCAGGGCGCGTTGCGCATCCGTCGGTGGCGGCGTCGTCGCGGTGACCTCTGCCTTCGAGCCGAGGTGCTGGATCACTACGTAGTCCCAGTCGTCGCCTTCCTGATGCCGAAGCACGACGAAGTGCTCGGGCATGGCGAGCGTTTTGTCGGGAACCATGAGCGACTTCCCGAGGGCTCCCGCCTGTCCGGGGGCGGCTTTGGCGAAGTGCACGTGATACACATCGGTACCCGTCGCCGGGGGTGTGTTCTGCGCCGACGCCGAGGTAGCACCGACGATCCCGCCGACGACAACCAGACAGCCAACCGCGAATCTCATCGGACCTCCTGCGCCGCATCGCTCCGACATCCGCCCGCAGCCTTAATGCCGGGGCCGGCTCGGAACACCGACGGCTAGCTCGACATTATAGCGGATGAGGTTGCGCTTTTCGGCTCCCACGGCTCGACCTTGTTCCCGTCCGGGTCCATGATCCAGGCGAATCTGCCGTTCTCATGCGATGCGGGGCCGGCGACGACGTCCACCCCGCCTTCGCGCAGTTGCGCCAGCAGCTCGCCGAGGTTATCGACGCTGTAGTTGATCATGAAGGACGATTCGCTGGCGCTGAACCAGTGGCTGTCGCGGTCGGCGAGATGCCATACCGTCAGACCTCGGTCCTCCGAGCGATTGTCCGGCCACCTGAGGACCGTGCGAGATCGTGCATTTTGGGTGAATTGCCAGTACGCCGACCAGAACTTCGACGATGAATATTTCGGTCACGTCGATGTCTCGTCATCGCCGACGTGCAAGATGCCTGACGGCTCCGGGCGTATCGGCCGGGCGCTCGGTACGCGACGCCGCGGCAACGCCGATCAGAGACGCGCTACCTGAAGTTCTCGATCAGCATCAGGTCGGAACCGACACTGAATCTTTTATGGAGTCCACGGTTGGCCGCCTTCGTGTACAGGATCGTCTGTTCGTCGGGTGAGACCTCCAGATTGAACCAGTAGTCCGTCAGTGTGCCGAGCGTTCGATCATGTTGCGTATCAGGATCCACCACGTGCAGGGCCGTGTTCAGCTCGAACATGAAATTGCACGAGGCGTAGTAGATGCCGGACGCACCCACGGCAATGGCCCCACCCTTCACGCACGTGAGCACCTGACGCGGTGCTCCTCCTGCAGCCGGCGCCGACCAGAGCGCGTCGCCAATTGTGTAGAAGAGCCGGCTGCCGTCCACAGACTCCCACACGGCCTCGCCGGTGCCCTTAGTGGTCAAGCGAGTGCCTGGCCCTCCAATCGCGGGCATTCGCCAGACACCCCGCCCGCTGCCGTCGTCCGAGGTGAAGTAGATCCATCGCCCGTCGCGTGACCACGTCGGGCAACGCTGGTCCAGACCGTCGGTCGTGAGCCGGCGCGGTGCACCACCATCTGCTTCGATCGTCCACAGTTGATGCAGGTCGTCGTGGACTGACTCGAACACGATGTGACGGCCGTCAGGCGACCAATCTGGACAAGTTTGCCAGATTCCGGGCCCATGCGTGAGCTGGTGAGCGCCCCGGCCGTCGGCCGACGCGACCCAGATCTCCGGCGTTTCCGCGGTCCGCCCCGAACTGAACGCGATGCGCAGGCCGTCGGGCGAGAACCGCGGGTTCATATCCAGGAAGGTCGATGTGAGTAGGGCCTGCCCCGGTCCGTCCCGCTCGAACCGATTGATGTCGACGTCGAAGCGCCAGTGCGTGAAAGCGGCGCGATTCCCAACGCTGGCGGTCGCGGGCAGGCGGGCGAAGCCTGCCGCTTCGAGCCGCTCCGGCGGCGAGGCGCCGTCCGCCGCGATCCGCCAGAGGTGATTGCTCGCTGGAACCACCTCCGCGTCGAAGATGATCGAACCTCCGTCCGGACTCCATGCGACCTTTCCAATGCGCGGATAAGTCTCCCGCGTGAGTTGCCGTGGCGGAGACGTTGGAACCAGATTTGCGTCGAGATCGATGCCGAAGACAGCGCACGACTGCTGCCCTTTGCACGACACGTACGCCAGGTGACGGGCGTCTCGCGAAAATGCCGGACTGTAGTGCACCGTGCTCGTTTCTGCCGGGGCGAGGAGCCGTGCAACGCCGCGAGTCACCGGAAGTAGATAAATCCCGGGAACGGTTGGTCGCCGTCGCTCCATTGGCGAAGCAGCTGAGTGATGTCGGACGGTGCAGAGAGCGGCATGGCAACCTCTGAGACGTGACCCTGCCGAATGCGGTGGATCGGAGCCACTACAGGGCACCAAGCGCACCGGCTGCGTCCACGATCAGCCTGCAGCGGGCCAAGGCGCCGGCGAAGCGGCGCTCGCCTCAGTGCGCCTCTTGAGCCGTTTGCCGCACAGTTTACGCCGAAAGAGTAGGTGCCGTTCTCGGCCCGTCGCGACATCGACGAAGGAGGTCCCATGAGAGGTGTGTCGGCTATTTCTGCTCTGTTGACCGCTCTGCTGTGCGTTGGCTGTACTGATGGTGGTTCGCCGGCAGGTCCCTCATCGTTTCGCGGGGACAACCTGACGACCAATTCGGCGGCCGGCCAAGGCGCGAGCATGGGAGCCTCAGTCTCGCCGATTCCCAGCGCCGCCAGGGTGCCCTTCAGGGGGACCTTCGAAGGATCGCAGACGACTACGCCACTCGGGCCAACCCAAGCATTCTCGGTGGTCTCGGCAACCGGTACCGCAACGCTTCTCGGTCCCTTCACGGTCGAGATACCGCACACGGTGGACTTCGCCGCCCAGACCGGCGATGGGACGTACACGTTCACGGCGCCGAACGGCGACACGCTGACGACCGACTTCCACGGGGAAGCGAAGTTGGGTCCGATTATTTCGATTGTGGAGCACGCGACGATCACGGGTGGCACAGGGCGATTCGCCGGAGCGACGGGAACGTTCACCGCCCACCGGCTGTTCGATCCGGTCAACGCCACGACTACCGGTTCGTTCGAGGGGACTCTGTCGTCGCTTGGTGCCGGAAAGTCGTGACACAGAAGAGGCGACGGGCCCCCGCCCGTCGCCTTGGCGGTGCAGCCGGGCCGCCACGCCGGTTTCGGGTTCCTCCAGCAACTCGGCTCGGGCGACGATGGCCCGACTGCCGGGTCGGCGAGCACCTCCTACCGGTGAAAACTCTCGCCGCCTTCGAGCGGGTGTGCGGATACGGCACCCGTGTGAGGCTGAGTGGTGTTGCCTGTCCATCAAAGGCGGCAGCAGGCCGTTCCATTCTGAAACCAGGTCCGTTGGCGTCCACCTCTGGCCCGCCGGACTGGCTCTCATCGATATCCGGGGTTTGAGTTTGCCTCGCTTTCGATCGCCAGGTCCGCTTGCCATCTGATGAGCTAGGCCGCATACTATAGGTATGGCGACTGACACCGACAAATCCACACAGCAGTCGTCAACCGACTACTACGAAGTCCTGCAGATCAGCCCGAACGCGGAGCCGGATACCATCCAGCGCGTGTATCGAATGCTCGCGCAGCGATATCACCCGGACAATCTGGAAACTGGCAACGCGGCGAAGTTCCGACTGATTGCGGAGGCGTATTCAACGCTGAGCGATGCGGAAGAGCGGGTGAAGTACGACGTGGCGCACCGCGCCAGGCAGCAGGATCGCTGGCGCCTGGTCAGCCTCGCCTCGGCGGCGTCAGGATCGCCGTGCGACGACAAGATGGTTCGCGTGACCGTGCTGGATCTTCTCTGCACCCAGCGACGCGTCAATCCGAACAACGGGGGTCTCTTTCCGGGCGAGATCGAGAAGCTCACGGGCATCCCGCTCGAGCACCTCGAGTTCTGCACGTGGTACCTCATTCAGAAGCGGCTGATCCAGCGGTCCGACAGCTCGCGGCTGGTCATCACCGCCGAGGGCGTGGACTATCTCGATGAAAACCCGCACGTCGTCCACTCGACTCCCCGCCTGACGGGGCCGATCGCACGCGCGTCATAGGAGCGCGCACAGCGCCACTCCGCCCCCCGACAGTTGAGCACCTGATTTCCTCGGGTACTCGTCTGCGCGGAACATGGCCGCCCTGATACCTAACAGCACGCCCGAATCTGAGTGATACGGCTCCGTCTAGTTCGGCCGGAACACGGCGCGCAGGATGCCGTCCTGCTTGTGCTTGAACATGTCGTAGCCGAGCGCGGCGTCCTCGAGCGGGAAGGTGTGAGTGGCCAGAAACGAGGTGTCGAGCTCGCCCTTCGACGCGTGCTCCAGCACGCGGTCCATGTACTTCTGCCCGTGTTGCTGCGCGGTTCGGACCGTCAGCCCCTTGTTCATGATCACGCCGATTGGGAACTTGTCCATCACGCCGTAGACGCCAAGGATCGACAGGATGCCCCCCTTGCGCACGGCCATGACGGCTTCCCGCAGCGCCTCGCCGCAATCGGTGTGCATCATCAGCAGCTGCTTCGCCCGGTCGTACTTGGCCATCAGTCCGTATCCGTGCGCTTCCATCCCGACCGCGTCGATGCACGCGTCTGGCCCGCCACCACCGGTCATTTCCTTCACCGTGTCGACGACGCTGTCGCAGGACGAGTAGTCGATCGTCTCGGCGCCGCAATGCTCGCGCGCCGCGGCCAATCGCTCGGGAAGCCGATCGATCGCGATCACGCGCTCGGCCCCCAACAGCCACGCACTCCGCTGTGCCATCAGACCGACGCCGCCGCAGCCCCATACGGCGACGACAGATCCTGGCGTGACGCAGAGGTCCGCCCCCATGTAGCCGGTCGGCGCAGCATCGGACAGGAACAGCACCTGCTCATCGCGTAAGCCGTCCGGCACTGTGAAGCAATCGATGTCGGCGTGGGGAACGCGGACGTACTGCGCGTGCGCGCCCGCATAGCCGCCGAATGCGTGCGTGTAGCCGTAGATGCCGGCGGTGTGGCCGCCGAGCAGCGGCTCCTGCAGTTTCGCGTTCGGATTCGTGTTGTCGCAGAGCGACCACAGGTCGTGCTGACAGTAATAGCACTCACCGCAGCAGATGAACGAGGGCACGACGACGCGATCGCCTTTTCGGATCTTCTGCACGGCGGGGCCAGTCTCAACCACCTCGCCCATGAATTCGTGCCCGATCACGTCGCCTGCGCGCATCGTCGGAATGTAGCCGTCGATGAAGTGCAGATCAGAGCCGCACGTCGTGGACGCCGTGACCTTCAGGATCGCGTCGTCGATCGCTCGCTGCTCGTCTGGAATGGCGATCGTTACGTGGCGCTCCCAGGGACGATGCCGGGCGGTGTGGTGGAGCGGCCGGCATTGCGGTCGGCGAGGCGGGCTTGGACTTCAGAGGTGCAACCGATGTAGAAATGTGGCTTCGGCCCGACACTTTTGAGAACGTCGACGAATCGGTTGTCGTCCGGCATGCACGTCGCACGGCAACGCCAATGCCGGATTCTGACTTCTACCGACAGGCCCGAGTCTGAGTGACCCTCGCGGGAGATGTGTGCGGCCGATGTGACTCGAGTCAACGGGCCTTCACGATTCTCTGTTGGCCCCTGCAAGTAGATGTGCGTTGGGGGCTTCTCGTCCCGAGCACGCGGTCCGCGTATGTTGCCCACCGCTCGCCTTCGCCACGGTCGTCGCCGCGGGAGCGAGGTGACCGTACGCGAGCGACCACGAGTTTTGATCGCGTCTGCGATATGCCCGCGGGCCCAGCCGAGGTCGCTCACGCCACGCGCGTGCGGTTACAGATCCGACACCGGAGCGCTGCGACCGCCGCCCCCAGGGCAACGTTGCAGTTTCCCCCACACAACTTCATCGATCGCGCGAGCTGACTGCGCGCGATCACTGCGCCTGACGCGACGTCATGCGTATTGTGCTGTCAGTGAATGGATCTACGCTGCCCACCATGGTCGGCGCGGCGATCTACGTGCGCGTGAGCACGAAGGAGCAGACCAAGAATCTCAGCTTGCCAATCCAGCTTCGTGCGTGCGAAGAGTACCTGCCGCCGCGGAGCCTACTTGCACGAGGCTGGCCGCGCAAGCGCCGGTCTGTCACCTGACGTGCTGGTAGCCGCAGCCACACACGAAGTCATGGCGCTTGCTTATTTCGTTTTCAGGTACGCGATCAGGTTCGCAACGTCCTCGGGCGCATAGTTTTCGAGCAGCGCCGCGTGGCGCTGTCGAGCGGTCGCGGTTCGTTCGTCTTCCACCGATGGCACGGCGAACGAGGTCGATCCTGCCAGGCGCCCAGGCGTAAGGATCGTGTCGCGCAACGTCACCGTGTCGTACTTTCTCGAGATGCCATCGAGGTCGCCGCGATGGCAGTTCGAGCACCGCTCGTCGAAATAGGCCTTACCGGCGGCTGAGTCTCCTGCCAATGCTGGTGTCGACTGGGTCAACTCGCGCAGCCGTCCCTGTTGCCGCACGTAGTGAATGTAGCGCGCAATCGCGTGGAGTTGCTGGTCGCTGAGGTCAGAGAACTGCGGCATCGGCGAAAGCTTCGGCGTCTGTGGGATCCCGGCCCTGAGAAGCGGCACGATCGTGCTGCCGTCCACGTCCGCGCCGACGAGCACCGAATGCATCAAGTCGGCGGCCTCGCCGCGAGGGATCAGGGTGAGGCCGTGACAGTAGGCGCAGCCGAAGCTGATGTAGGTTTCCTTCGCGTGCTGCATCACCGGATCGGGCAGCGGCGGTCCGAGATAGTCCATGTCGTAGTCGGGTCGAACGGGCGCATTGGGTCGCGGTGATTGCGCGCGCGTGGCACTGCTCCACACGAACGCCGACGCAAGAGCGATCGCGAGAGGGACGGCCCGGGTCACGACAGCACCGCACGCTTGCAGTAGTCGAACATCAGCTGCACTTCCTGCACTTGGGGCCGCAGCGTTCCGTGCTCGAACTCGAGGAAGGCGACGATCGGCCAAGCGTTGTCGCGAATCATACGCAGCACTTCGATGATCGGTGTGTCTCCCTCGCCGAACGGCGTGCTGCGGCCGTTATTCTTGCGCCGGTCGCCGAGATGCACGCTCGATACGCGATCGTGATGACGGGCGAGGAACGCCAAGCAATCGCCGTTGGCCGCGGTGTAATGACGCGTATCCAGGGTCGCCTTCACATCCGCCGAGAAGGCCAGGCCCTTCTCGAAACTCGATTCGGTGGCAAAGGCATCGGGATCCGAGAGATTGTCGTGGTTATGGATGCCGAGGAACATCCCGTGACGGCCCGCGAACCTCGCCAGTCGTTCTGAGACCTTCAGCCCCTGCGAGCCTACGCACCCGCGCGCGCCCAGCATCCTGGCGCCCTCGAACACCGCGTCGATTTCGGCGTCGGTGTAGCTGTCGTTCATATTCACGTAATACGAGAAGATTGTGATGCCCGCGTCGTCGAATTCCCGCTTGACCGCGGCGTAGTGATCGCCAGGCCGGCTGAGACGCCAGGATCGCAGGCGCTCGCGCGCGTCCGGCGCGCTGGGCTCCGCGAACCGAGGCTCGACCCACGTCGCGTGCAACTCGACCATCCCCATGCCGTTCTGCACCAGCCGCCGGACGAGGGTCGGGCGATTCTCAGGTGTCATTGGCAAATCGTGGTAGCAGAACGGCTGTAAGCCGAACTGCACGCCGCCGATCAGGGATCGATTGGGGGTTGGCTGCCGCAGCAGCGTTGGGGCGCCGGCGAACACCAGCAGCGCGCCGAAGTCACGTCGGGTCAGCAGACTCATTGAGTCCTCTCGGACGCATTATCGCGCGGAGTGCTCCCTGGCGGGAGCGCGCGAACTCCAGGCGCGACCGACTAATCCCTGCTCCGACCGCGTCCACCGCAACCCGGTCTGGCCGGCGGCTGGCCACTCGCGCTGCTTGCATCCGCGGGTTCAGGCACCGCGCGGACGATCGTTCGTTGATCGCGCAACTCCATGCCAGGCTGGCTCTGGGGTCGACGCGTATTCGAGTTTGCGTCTCCCACAGGGTCGGGCGTATCGACGGCGGCGCACATCAGCAGCGGTTTTCGCCCGCAAACTCCAGGTCACGGCGAGCGCCCGCGTGCGATGCCTGGCGGTGATGGCAGCGCCCGGCGTGTGCCATGCGATGCCAAGCGGCCCGTCCCGGGTCACTCCGACGTCGACGCGACCTGGTCGGACACGCTGCGAAATCCATAGACGACCCGTTTCGACATTTCTTGACCGTGCGCTGATGACAATGCCGCACGATTTAAGCGAGAACGGCCCAGGACACCACGAATCGGTCGAGGGTCCTGTCGCAGCTCTCGCTACGTTGACGACGTGTTGGGTTGAGGAGTCTGCGATCTGCGTGGCATCCTTCGCGTGCCGTCATGAGCGGGGGAGCCTATGCGTTGTGCAGGACGGGGCAGAAATCTACCAATCGCCTCACTCGCACCGGAGCGCACATTGGGATCGACCGCCGCGGCGCGGCGGGCGGGCAGGTAGCAGGCGAAAAACGGCGGCGCCGACCAACGGAATTGGCGTCACGACCAGGAACCAGGGATCGACGATGGCGACGTCGAGCTCGAGGAACGCGCGCGCGACCGCCCGGCCGACGAGGCCGATCGACAAACCGAACAGGAGTCCCTCGAGCACGGGCGATACCCGTCCAGCAGCACCATGCGCTTGATCTGGCTGGAGGTGGCGCCCAGCGACATCCGCACGCCGATCTCGCGCGTGCGATTGGCGGTGACGTTCGACTGGATGCCGTAGAGGCCCGCCATCGCGAGAAGGAGCGTGATCGCGCCGAGGCCGATCGCCGTGAGGCCGAACCCGCGCATGACCTGGAACGGTCCGGCGAGCACCGTGCCCGATCCTGTCGATCGCGACGTCCGGATCCGCGCGCCGGATCGCCTCGCGCATCGCGCCCACGGCGGTCGGCACCGATCCGGATACGCGCGTGACGACCGTGATGAGCGGCTGATAGGTACTGCTCGAACGGCGCGTAGGCGAGCGGCCGCGGATCCGCGAAGAGGCTGCCACGTCCGTGTTGGCCGCGATGCCGACGATGGTGGCCGTCGCGGGCCGGCTGGCCGGCCGGCGAGGGCGACCTGCCGTCCGACGGCCTCGGCGGTTCCAAAAATCTGCCGCGCGGTGAACTCGCTGACGATGTGTGGCCCGGAATTTCACCAGTTGGAACCAGATGGTGACTAACTCAGCAAGCTCCTGGCCCTCCACTGGCCGGATAATCAATGCTTTGCAGCGGTCGATGCGACCTCAGCGCTGACGCGCGAGAGCGCGCAGCACGTATAATACGTGCACGAGGAACTGATGCCCGTCCCCGCCTCCAAACAGAACATCACGGTTCGGCTCGAGCGCCGCATTCTGCGCAAAGCCAAACTGCTCGCCGCCAAGCGGCACACCTCGATCAGCGGCCTGCTGGCGGCCCAGCTCGAGCGCCTCGTTGGCGACGAAGACGGCTACGAGCAGGCACAGCGGCACGCACTGGCCCTCCTGGATGAGGGATTCTCGCTCGGCGGCCGGATCGCCGCCAGCCGCGACGAGTGGCACGATCGATAAGAGCTTCGTCGATACGAACGTTTTGATTTACGCCCACGACCTGGACGCCGGGCACAAGCATGCCACGGCGGCAGCTCTGCTCCGCACGTTGTGGGCCGAGCGGACCGGGCTCTTGAGCACCCAGGTCCTGCAGGAGTTCTACGTCAACGCCACGCGTAAGATCAAAACGCCCCTGACTAAGCCGGCCGCGCGGCGCGTGGTCAGTGCGTACACGCCGTGGTGCGTCGAGGGTCTCACGCCGGCGGACATCGCCACGGCATTCCAGATCGAGGATGACGCGCAGCTCGGGTTCTGGGACGCCCTCATTGTGGCCCTGGCGGCACGCAGCGGCGCCAGATATCTCCTCTCGGAAGATCTGAACACCGGACAGACGATTGCCGGCGTAACCATTCGCAACCCGTTTGCGGACTGAGCGGCAGACGTGAGTGTTCGGCGCGTCGACCATCGTTGCGCTGCTCGAGAGCAAACCATCCGTCAAACTCGATTTCTGATGCAGATCGAAATATCAGGTATTCGTCAACTCGAGCTTCGCCGACCTCCAGGACGAACGGCAGGAAGTCATGCAGGCTCTGCTCAACCCGGAGTGTAGCCGGCTCCGCCCCGAGTCTCTTCGATCAGAACCGCGTCGAGGCTCGCATATGCATAGATCGTCGGCGTCTGGTTCTGCACGAGGCCACCGGTGTCCGCTGTCGGCCCGTAGTTGCTGTGCAGTTCGCGTCCGAGCACTCGGTGGATCGCCATCTGCTGACCCGTCATCACCCGGCCTTCGAGCGCCTCACATCAAAGAACGCCGTCCGCGCCTTCCACCAGCCATCATTCGACTCGCGAAGCAACCCCCGACCGAAATGGCCGCCACTGGGCGCCAGCCGTCCGCGACGGCATGGTTCGGTGGCCCCAATCGCTGAGCGCGACGCGGATTTCGATCGCCGGGGCTCGGCGATCGAGCTGGAGCGGCCGCTCGTGCTCCCCAAGCCGCTGGCCACCAGATTGTTCCCGGTTGCGGTGACTTGTCACGACCGCTCTGCCCCACCGCTCAAGACGCACGCAGCGTGACGAGCCGAGTCGCGTTCGCCGAGGTCCGGGAGCGGGGAGCAGCATCGACGTCCTGCCCGCCGGCGCACCGGGCCGTCACATCGCGCTGGCCGCACCGTTCGACAACTGCGCCGAGGGCGCGTGCCGACCCGCGTGTGGGGGCGGTGCCCGGGTGCCGCCAGTCGGCCATCCAAGTCCGGAGGGACCGCGCTTCGGCGGGCTGCCGTCACGCTGGGACGAAGATGGCACCCGCCCCTCCAGGCGTTGCTGTTCCACGGACGCGATCAGGTCCGGCGGGCTCGCCTATGCGTGCCTCAGGTGGCGCACAGGCTCGCCGACCTTCGGCAGGACTCGCGCTCAGGCAGGTCAGGGGCTGCTCGTCACCCCACAGTTAACTGGTACGTGACGTCGATCGACTCCGCGCCAAATTCTGTACGGATGTGGATCGTGTGCTCACCTGGTGGCAGGGGGCGGACGGTCAGGTAGACACCGTCTGCCGCCGTCGGCGTATAGAGGCCAGCTGGCGCACCGAAGATGTTGTCAGACGGCAGCATGAGATCGAACGGCGAGGATTGAAAACGGTAAGATTCAAGCGATTCCACCGCCACGCCGTCGATCTCGACTTGCATCGAGGTCACATCACCGAGAAATTGTGCCACGCACGCACGCTGCGCCTCTAGGCTGCCGTCCCCTTCGGCGACACAAAACGCATTGGCTACCGGGAAGAACAGCGTCGTGCCCTCGGGAATTGTGCAAGACCGAACGAGCGGTTCAGCTGGGCCCAACGTTCCCGCCAGAAACCAAACGTGACCGGTCTGTCCCACTCCGCAGTGGCTACCTGTCGTATCGAGCAATGGACTCTCGGTTGCCGGCGTTTCCAGCGCCCACTTCCACCACCTTTCGCTCCACTCCGCCCCAGTCAAGCCGAGCAGCTTCGATTGTGGCGGTGCTATACGAGGATTGAAGTTCTGGGCCACCGCAGCCGCACAAAGCACAAATGGAGTCACGCAGAGAATGACAACGAGAACCCTCGCGCGGCGTCCAGACCCACATCCCAAGACGTCCCATTCCACTCGCTTAGCCATCCAGGTCTCCTTTGGTCTTCGGCATGCCGAATTAGGTCAATGTGCGGGCATCTTACACCGTTACACGGCAGTCGGATGGTTCGTCAATCATCCAACTGACCATTTGAACGACACGCCTTGCTGCTGCACGGGGTATTGCGAAGGGTTGGACGTCTGCTTCGTTGGAACGGCCGCACGCACGGAGGTAGTAACGACGACGTTGTCGGTAGCGAAGTAGTTGCCGCCGGCGGGCACAGAATCAGACCCCTTGAGAATCACACTCGAGACATTGCTCCATGTCTCGTCAAAGAGAAACGTCTCGAATCCGGCTGCCCACCGGTGCCGTCAAAAATGCCGTCGGGGCGGGGACGGTGCTGATCGGGGACAGCGACGCGGCGTTACCTTTAGTTGATCATCACGACGATCGCCCACGAACCTCGCACTCGCATGTGAACCTCGCGTTACCCTTCGGTCCCGGCGCACTCGTCGAGGCAGTGATCGGAATGCCTATCTGCCACAGCATGAACGAGTAGGTAAGGCGGTCTCGCGGAGCGCATCATACCGCCCTGACGCGCCGCCGTGCCCGGCGCCCATGTTGGTCTTCAGCAACAGCGGATTCTGATGTATTGGTGGCCCGCAGCTTGGCCACGAACATCGCGCCCTCCCGGTACGGCAGCTGGCTGTCGTTCAGCGAAATCTGTACGAGCATCGCCGGGTACATCACGGCTTTGATGTTGTCGTCGGGGGAGTCCATCAACCGGTTGCGGGGAGCATCGGCGTGACGCGAGTTTCCCATCTGGACTCGATCCGACCTCGCCCTAGATACGAGGGTGCGTCGCTCGCCTATTGCGCTCGCGGGCATCGTCGGAGGGCGCTTCGCGCACTTATGATGGGGAGATTGTTTCGCGCCTATCACACCACGACGATCATCTCGCTGCACGTCGAGGGCCCTCGGCGTGAGGTGTCGCTCTGCTGGTGGCGCCTGCAACAGGCAAGTCGGCGCTCGGCGAGCAAAACACCTACGGCGCGGTGGCCGGCCGGACGCCCAAAGGCGCCGTCACATTCGGCCGCGTGTCGACCGATAACGGCGGGGCTGCATCCGCGCCTACGCCGGCGAGGGGCAGCTCACCGACGACCCGCTGGATACCTTCGGAACACGCGCGGTCGCGCGCGTGCCTGAGCTGCAGAAGCTGATGCGCTTCATCTGCCGCAATGGCTTGAGGCACCACGCCGCGATGAACACGTCACACTGCGCCGGCACCTTGGCCGAAGCGATGACGAACAGCGCCAGTTGGAACCGAATGATCAGCTGGTTGCACAATGTGGAGGCGCTTCGAAGCACTGCCTAGAGTTCGGTCCAGTCTGGCGAGCCACGCCGAAAGTCAACGAAATCAGCATAAACGGACGCTGTTCGCGCAACCGGCCAACCAATTATTTGCAGTGGTTTGCGGTTTTCCGCCCGCACTGGACGATGTCCGCAACTTATTGTTCGGTTCGCATTACTCCGGCGCTCATCGCGGAGCGAGTTCGGCCGTACCGAGAGGCGGCGGTGACTCTACCGTTAATCAGGAAATCACTGCCGGTGAGAAAGCTGCCGTCCAGAACCATGAGCAGCGCGCCGACCGTTCCCACTTCGTCTGGAGTGCCGGCGCGTCGAGCCGTGGCCTCGTCGATCATGCGGCGGTACCCCTCGCCACGTGGCCGTGTGAGTTCGTCCTTTGCGAGGGGGGTCGTCTCGTTGCGTTCCGTCCGGTTGTTGAACCCGCCAGGCTGGTTGTCCTCCCACGTGGCTAGCCGCCCGTTGGTCGCGGGCGAGTCGAACCCGGTTCAGCGACGTTTGGGAATCGCTGCGAGCTGACGCAGACGGTTCCACAAGAGGGTGAAAGGAGGCGATGGCTCGGTGCCTGGCGGGATCGCGATGATAAATTGGGAACCGTCCGGCAAGACATCCCAATCGCCCTGTGACCCGGCCAGGCGGAAGAGCACGTGCGGCGTACCCACGACCACCGTCGCGCGCTCCTGCACGTCGACGGCCATGACCGAGTCCTCCGGTCCGAGGTAGTACAACTCACGACCGTCTGCTCGCCAGCGCGGCGCGGTGCCACCTCCCGCCGATACTGGCACCGTCTGCGCATCGCGTGACGGGTCATCCGAGTTCGGCACAAACCGCTGCAGGAGCACTTCGGGTCTCCCGGACTCGTTGGAGACGTATGCGATCCACCGTCCGTTCGGCGAAAAGTGCGCCTGCTCCTGATCGAAGTCGCGTTGGATGAGCGGAAACGGTTTGTCCGGAGGCGCCAACGGCAAGACCCACACGTCCGCGCGGGACTGGCCGATGTTCTCTACTGTATACAGCAGAAATTTTCCGTCGCGCGAAGCGTTCGTCGGAATCTTGTGTTGTTTCGTCTTGAGCAACAGGCGAGGTGGGACCGCTGTGTCGACACCCTGCTCGAAGAGCGTCCCGACATCACCACCGATGGTGAAGATGATGCGTCGGCCGTCGGCGGACCACACGGGCTGGTCCTCGAGCAACGGGCCGAAGGTGACACGCCTGATCGTGGCTCGTGAGGTTCCCAGGATGAAGATGTCCTTGTCGATGTTCGCGCCCACGGTCTCCTTCGCCGAGGCGATACGCGAACCGTCTGGCGAAATTGCCACTTGCGAATAAGGACCGATCTCGCTGGCGCTAGCAGTTCTTCTGCCCTGGCGATCGACCCAGGCGAGCTGAACGTCGTTGTTCGGCGGCCTGAACGCGATCACATCGGTGAGCGACACACTGAAGAAGCCTGCGTCCAGGAACGACCCCACAGGGCCGCCCAGCGCGACCGGGTCGCCGCGAATCTGGAGCAGCCGTTCGTCGAACGGCTGGGCGAAGAGAGTGCCGTCACGAAGAAAGATTAGATGTCCCACTGACGAGCCGCTCGACGGTACGTACTGGGCGCCAAAACCGGTTGCCAGCAGCCGTTGCGATTTTGCAGCCGCGGGAGCATCCTCCAGAGAGCCGACGTAGACGCCAGAACGCTCGGGTGCGCTCCGCGCGACACGCACGTAGAGAAAGTGTCGCCCGTCCGGCAAGAACCACGGCAACACGTGCGCGGTCTCGCCGTTAGCCGTGTCAAGAAGAGTCAACTGGGCGACTCGACCGTCGGCGACGGAGCACTGGGATAATCCACCATGCGGGTGACCAACGATGACGACGCCGTCGTCATTCCAGGCCCCCCCAACCGCGAGTTCCGTCAGGGCGCACATCGTTCGCACCGTGCCGTCCCGGAGATCGACCCGTTTGAGCTGCCCGGCCGCATCGAAGGCGACGGACTGACTGTCAGGGGACCAGAACATCGGGGGGGGCAGATCACTCAGCGCGGTCTCGGTAACGGCCAATGGCCGCGGCGCCTCGTCCTCGACGCGGCGCACCCACAGCCGCGTGCCGCCATCCTGTCCTTTCCCGACGTAGACCAGCTGACGGCCATCTGGCGACAACGAGAACGGCGATGCGTTTGACAAGCGGATCCCTGGTGGAATCTGCGCTCGTATGACGGCAGGGGGCAGGTCCGCGCCGCCTGGAGTCGAGCCGCCTCTGGTCAGGACCGCGCCAACGGCGACGCCGACCGATATGGCGGCCGCGATCCAGACCGCCGACCGCCAACCGTCGCGTGTATTGACTGGTGGGGGCGAGACGCCGCCATCACCGGCGCCCGCGGGTGGCGAAGACGCTGCACTAGGATCGTCGACCCGACCAACGACGCTCGGCTGGCGCCTCGGGAGGTCACGTGCTGTCGCGGCCTCATCCTCACCACTAGGGAGAGGGGTGACGGCAGCGGTGAATCGATAGCCGCGCTTGGGCACCGTCTCGATCAGGTGCCCGTTGTCCGCCGTGTCGCCGAGCGCCTTTCGAATGGCCGAGATATGGTAGGCAAGATTCGACTCCTCGACCGCGGTGTCCCCCCACACCGCCTCCATCAACTGGTCTTTCGTGAGCAGCCGTCCCGGATTCTCCGCGAGCACCACCAGCAAGTCGAACGCCTTGGGCGTCAGCGATATCAATTGCCCATGCTTCAAGAGCTGGCGCTCAACGGGCACCAGCGTGGCGTCCGCGAACCGCAAACGTGACGAGGAAGGCACAGGTTCCACGGGAAATGATGGTCCGACGCCCGGTCGTGCGCAAGCGCCTCGCCCGGGCCGGCCAGGGACATGCCCGGATCCAGAAGGCTTAAAGCAAGATCAGAAGGCAAATCAATGGATTTCAAAGACTTCTTTCAGGACGTCTCAGGGAAGGCCGCTCATTCTTCCTGCACCGGCGCGGAAATGGCCGGCCTGTCCAATAAGGAGACGACATGGAGACAAGACAGCGGGTGACACGCACCGTCCGAGCATTCGTTATCGCCGCAGCGATCCTGGGTGGCGGTGTCCAGGTGCTCGCGAGCCAGGAAGAGCGCGCTCACAAGGTCGAGGGCGCATGGCGGACGGTCGTCACAATCACCGATTGCGCGACCGGCGAAGCGCAGTTTTCCTTCCCCAGCCTGAGCCTGTTCATCAAAGGGGGAGGACTCATCGAAAGCAATGGCGACCAGGGCGGTCTCGGGGAGTGGCAGCACGTGGGCAGCCGGGACTACACGTCGGTCTACTCGTTCTTGGAGTTCAACCCCGATGGAAGCTTTGCCGGTAACACGAACGTGTGGTCCAACGTTCGATTGAGTGCAGACGGGAACACATTCACGTCGACAACGACTGCAGAGATCACAGATGCCACAGGCACCGTGCTGATCAAAGCGTGTGGGACCAGGTCAGGGACGCGACTTTAGAGGTACTCCGGACGGGAAGCCGCCAAGCTCGTGATCCTTTCGAGCTTGACGGCTTTTCGGGAGATGCCCCGGCGTTACCGCGCAAGAAAGACTCGAACCACGCCCTTGCGGCGCGAGCCCAGGCTGGACAAATCGCCACCCAGGTTGTTCAGGCTGCGCGCGAGGTCGCCAGGAAGGCGTCCGGGCGGGCCTGCAGTAGCTGGCTGGGGCTGATGTTGAGCGGGTGTGTGGGGAGGACCCGCTGCTTGGGATCGACGAGACGCTGCCCATGGTGCCGGTAGTAGAGTTCATGCAGCGGCACGGCCGTCCGGACTGTGCGTTCCGCCCACACGGCGGCGATGCTGGCGAGAATGCCCGCGGTTTCGGCGAACTCGGTGATGTGACGCTGATAGTCGCGACGGCCGCGCTCGCGGCGAGCGCCTCCTCGCGCCGCGCGCCTCGGCCAGGCCCCGATCGTATGGACTCGGCACGTCGCGCCACCAGGCGCCGGGCGCTCGGACATTTACGAGCTTGTGGTCCCGATGGGCACGGCCTGCCTCTGACTTCACCCAGTCGGAGACGCCAGCGGCCTGACTCCACACGACGACCACGACTCGTGCCTGGGCGAGGGCGTTCCGGATCTGGATCTCGCAGTCGCCCCAGCTCTCGAGTGCATGATCCCACCACACCGACCCCGCCCCGTACTGGTTCTCGATCGCCGCAACCAACGCTCGTGTGAGATCACGATCCGCCGATGCATAGCTGAGAAAATCGAGTGGGAGCCAAGATCTCCGTGCATAGCGGCCGCAGTCTAGGCAGACCGATCCGTCATGACGCCCCGGACCAGCGAAGGTCGACGCCCGCGCATCAGTCGCGATCGGTCGCGAACGGATCGACGGCTCGAGGGCGGCGCGCGCGCGCAGGCTAGCGTATTATTGCTGAGGTTGGCCCAGATTTGCCCCAAAGGGAACCTTCTCCAGCCTTGGTTCGAACTGGCGGAAGCCTTGAAGAATGCCGCACTGCCGGCGGGCTCAATGATTTACGGTGCTGTTGGGGTCCCTGCTGACCGTTAGCCATGATCGGCCGCGTGCGTGAAGTGGGGACCCTAACATTCGCCAGTTGGAACCAGATCGGCGAGTGGCTGAGACGGCTGCATGTGTTCCGACACGCCACCTGAGCCGAGAACCCGCTGTTGCCGCGGCGACTCGGACCTGCGGGCCTGCGGCGTCACTCAGGACCCGTTCGATCACGCGACGGATGAGACGGGCGCGCGACAGGAATCTGTGATTCGAACTCTCCTATCCCCCCCATTCCTCTTGACGGACTAGAGAACAGAGTTGTAATGTGGGCTTCTCTAGTCTGTCTAGATGAAAGGGAACGCAGGCGTGGCTGAAGACAAACAGAGCGGGCTGGTGCAAGGAACGCTGTACATGCTCATTCTGAAGACCCTGACACTTGAACCGATGCACGGATACGGCATTGGCGTGCGCCTCGAGCAGATCAGCAAAGGTGTGTTCCAGGTCAACGCCGGCTCGCTCTTCCCGGCTTTGCGACGGCTGGAGCGCGATGGATTGATCGCCGGAGAATGGCTGGTGACAGAGAACAACAGGCGTGCGAAGTACTACAGGCTCACCGCGCAGGGGCGGGCCAAACTCACACGCGAGACCCGTGATTGGGAGGTGCAGGCCAGGGCCATCGCCAGGATTCTTGAAGCCTCGCCCGGCGAGTTGTGATGGCCGTGCTCAATCGCATCATCGCGGGATGCCGCAGCCTGTTGCGCCGGGCACAGGTGGAACGGGAGTTGGACGCCGAACTACAGGACTTCCTGACGACCGCGGTTGAACACAAGATGCGGTCCGGCTTGAGCCGTGAGGCTGCGATCCGTGCGGCGCGGCTCGAGATGGGCAGCGACGCGGCGGTGAAGGATGGGGTCCGCGACATCGGCTGGGAATCGATCATCGACAGATCGTGGCAGGACGTCCGCTACGCGATTCGCAATCTGCGCAAATCACCCGGCTTCACTGCCGTCACGATACTGACGCTGGCGCTGGGCCTAGGGGCGAGCACCGCCATCTTTCAGCTCGCAGACGCGGTCCGGCTCCGGCCGCTGCCCGTCGAGCATCCGGAGCAGCTCGTTGAAGTACGCATGGCCGATCCGACGCGCGGACGAACGGGGACCTTCGCAGGTCGACGCCCGCTCTTTACCAACGCCCTCTGGGACGAGCTCCGACACCGGCAACAGGCCTTCGCCGGAATGGTCGCCTGGGGCGCGTACCCTGTAAACCTCTCAAATCGCGGCGAAGCCCAGTTCGTTCAAGGCCTCTGGGTGAGCGGCGATTTCTTCAACGTGCTCGGCGTACGGCCACATCTCGGCCGTCTGTTGGCGTCGAGCGACGATCAGCCCGGATGCGGGACTCCGGCCGCCGTGCTCGCCTACGCCTTCTGGCAGCGCCAGTACGGAGGCGATGCCGCCATGATCGGCAACACCGTGATGCTCGATGGGCATCCATTCGAGATCATCGGCGTTGCGCCGCGACGGTTCGTCGGGCTCGAAGTAGGTCGAACATTCGACGTCGCAACGCCGATCTGCGCGGAACGGATCCTCAACCGCGAGCAGAGTGCGTTGAACGACCGGAGCTGGTGGTGGCTGACCGTCATCGGCCGCCTGGTACCCGGATCGTCGCTGGAACACGCCTCGAGCCATCTTGCCGCGATATCGCCCGAGATCTTCCGGAGCACGGTCGCGTCAGGTTTGCCGTCCGACGTGGCGCAGGCGTATGTCGAGTCCACACTCAAGGCGTTTCCGGCATCGACGGGCGTCTCCGGAACGGTTCGCGAAGAGTACGAAACGCCGTTGTGGGTGCTGCTCGCAGTGGCCGGCGTCGTGCTGATTATCGCGTCCGCGAATATCGCGACGCTATTGCTCGCCCGTGCGACAGCGCGCGATCGGGATATTGCTGTTCGCCTGGCCCTAGGTGCCGCCCGCGGACGGCTGATCAGGCAGTTGTTCACGGAGAGCGTGCTCCTCGCGGCGGCGGGGGCTGTCGTCGGATTGCTGTTGACACAGATCCTGAGCGAGGGACTGGTCGGACTTCTTCGTAGCAGCGGCTTTCAGTTTTTCAGCGTCGCGTTCAATTTGGATCTCAATTGGCACGTGCTGATCTTCGGCGTCGCCGTCACGTTCGTGACATGTCTGCTGTTCGGACTCGCGCCCGCCGTTCTTGCCACGCGCCCATCAATCGGGACCCTCCTGCGTGCGACGGGTCGCACGTCCACGGATACGCGGCCGCGGACCGGTGCACGGAGCGTTCTGGTCGTTGCCCAGGTTGCGCTTTCGCTCGTCCTCGTCGTGACGGCCCTGCTGTTCGCCCGCACGCTGCACAATCTGACGACCGTCGACAGCGGCTTCAATCTCGACAGTGTTGGCATGGTCGTCATCGATTATCAGCGGGCTAAGGTGCCTCCCGAAAGGCGGCTCGAGCTGCAAGCGCGACTGCTCGATGGTGTGCGATCGATTCCCGGTGTGCAATCGGCCGCGTCCGTTCGAATGGTTCCCTTGACCGGCGAGACCTGGACAGGCCACGTGGTGATAGACGGCATCCAGCATCAGAAGCAGACCTACTTCAATCGCGTAAGCCCGTTGTTTTTTCAAACAATGGGCGTCAAGTTCATTGTTGGACGGGACTTCTCGCCAGACGATTCCCTAAGCTCGCGCCGCGTCGCGATCGTCAACGAGTCGTTCGCGCGTGACCTGCTCGGCGGTCGAAATCCAATCGGCTCGACATTCCAGATGCCCGCGTCGCCGGGCACGCGACAGCCGACCTACGAAATCGTTGGCCTCGTCAAGGACACTAAGTACGTGGCTCTTCGAGAGTCATTCGAACCGATCGCGTTTTTCGCCGCGTCTCAGGAGCGCCGGCCGCTTGAGTACGTGAACTTCGTTGTTCAGACCACGAGCGCTTTTCTCGCGGTGACGCGCGCTGCGACCGAAGCGGTACGTCGGACAGAGCCCGAAGCTGTCGTCCTCGTTCAACCATTCCAAGCGCAGATTGCGGACTCGCTCGTTCGCGAGCGACTGACGGCGATGTTGTCTGCATTTTTTGGTCTGGTCGCTGCGTTGCTCGCCATGTTGGGTCTCTACGGCGTCGTCGCGTACGGCGTGACACAACGGACGCGGGAGATCGGCATTCGCACGGCTCTGGGGGCGGAGCGATCGGAGGTCCTGGCACTCGTTCTTCGGCAAAGCATGGTGCTGACCGGTATCGGCGTGGCGCTGGGACTGGCCGCGGCAGCGGTCGCGACACGATATCTCGAAGGGATGCTGTTCGGTCTCAGTCCGCTCGATCCGTTAACATTCATCGCCGTGTCCCTCGCATTCGCAACGGTGGCGGCATTGGCGGCTTACGTGCCCGCGCGCCGTGCCGCGAATATTGATCCGCTCCTCGCACTTCGATGCGAGTAACAGTCGTCAGAACTGCGGCTCCCAGGCTGAAGTCGCCAAGGGGATTCGGGATATCCAGACCGAGCTTGCGGATACCAGGCGCGATGCCCGACTGACCAGCCCTGTTCGGAAATCATCCAGCCTGGTGAGCCAAACGTTCGCCAGTTGGAACCAGATCGGCCGCTTGCTCAGGCGGCTTGAGGCGCTTCGAAGCGCCGCCGGTTCGGCGTAGGTCCTATTCACATCTCACAGGGACCCTGACCAATCTCTCGCCAGCTCGAGCGATTGGCCTGTTAGTCTTGGGAGCGTTCTCGATAGGACCGCAGGATTGGGTGTTCTTCGTATCGGCGGCGGCAGCGCTCTTCACCGTCTGGGTGACAGTCAGGGGCAACCTCGCCGGCACAATCGCGGGGGTCGCGATCACCGCGATTGCGGGATGGGCCTCTCACGCGCTGAGCCGCAGGCATCTACGCCCGATGCCCTACTTCTTCTGGTGGGGTCTGCTCTGGCCTCGCGGTTTTCTGGCGCCCGAACCTCTGAAGAAGCTGCTCGAGCCGCGCGCCGGCGAGCGGATCCTCGAGCTCGGGCCCGGCATCGGCGTCCACGCGATCCCCGTCGCCGCAGTGCTCGCGCCTGACGGAAGGCTCGACGTCCTCGACATCCAGCAGCAGATGCTCGATCGGCTGGCCCGGAGAGCCGCCAAAGCGGCGTGATCAATATCGTTGCGACAATCGGTGACGTTCAGCACCTTCCATACCCTGCTGCGAGCTTCGATGGCGCGTATCTGATCGACGCACTGGGAGAGATGCCGAATCCGCCGGCCGTGCTTCGAGAGCTGCGACGCGTCCTGAAACCCGCAGCCAGGCTGGTCGTCGGCGAGCATTTCGTTGATCCGGACTTCACGTCGCTTGGACGGTTGAAGGATCAAGCGCGCGAGGCAGGCTTCAGGTTCGAGCGCCGGACCGGTCCGATCGTCGTGTACTTGGCTCGCTTTGGCGTTTCTCGACCGCAACCGTAGGTCACGACTCAGTGACGCGCAGCTACGGCTTGCGCGTCGCGGTCCACGGTGCCTCGGTGCGGCCGTCTCTCATGCGGCTATTGGCGGACGCGCCGTCAATCCATCCGGCCAGTCTGGCGGTCGCCGCGCCAGGTTTGCCGAGACTCTTGGTGGGCCACTCGCCGGGGAAGCTCAACGTAGCCATCGCGCCAGAGTCCGCCTCCCGAGAAGGCGGGGCTGCGGCACATCCGCATCCACGATCTGCGGCACACGTTCGCCTCATTGCTGCTGCGCCAGGGCGAGTCGATCGTCTACGTGAAGGAGCAGCTCGGGCACGCCGTCGATCCAGATCACCGTCGACACGTACGGCCACTTGATTCCGGGCGCGAATCGCACCGCCGTGGACGGCCTCGATGACCGTCCGGCGCATCCAGGCGCAACCCAGGCGCAACCACAGCCGCAGATCGCGACTTTGGTCGAAGAACAGAAGTTCTTTGTGAAGAA
>CAWFMC010000015.1:0-73150 GCA_963816725.1 uncultured Acidobacteriota bacterium
GGTCCGTGGCGCGGAGCCGGTCCTTGATGCGGTGCACCGTGAAGACGCCCTCGTCCGACTTGGCCTCCTTGGTGATGACGCGATCGTACGAGCGGATCTGGGGTTCTGGGGCGCGGCCGCCGCGCCCGCCACCGGCGTCCTGGGCCTGGGTCTCGGGCGGGGTAGCGGGCGGATCCTGTGCGTAGGCAGTCAAGGGAACGAGCGTCGCGGTCAACGCGAGCGCCGCTGCGCGAATGTACATAATCGGACTCCTCCTCCAGCGATGTCCGCTTATAGCACAAGGCTCGGCGTCCGGCGTTCGGCGCTCGGGGATCGACGCGGGCCATCCGGCGCGGTGCGCCTGGAACTCGCGTAGGGCACGCTCGCCTAGCCGCGGCCGTTTCTACTGCAGCGCGTACTGGATGACGGTGATGAGATACGCCAGGCAGAAACCGGCGCCGCACAGTGCTTCGACACGGCGCGCGGGCGGCGGCGCCTGCGCGGTCTTTCGCGCGAGCACCGTCCGGCATCTCGCCTCGACGCGTGCCGAGCGGACCGGGTCGGGAACCGCGTCGCTCAACTGGCTGAGCAGGTGACTGAGCGGACCGTGATCAGTCATGACAGGGCCTCGCCAAGGTGGGTGCGTTTCAGCTCTCGGGGAGCGTCGAGCGCTTCGGCGAGCGCGGCGCGTCCGCGGCTGACCCGCTGGCGCATCGCCTCCGGTGTGATGCCGCAGATCGCCGCGGCTTCCTTTGCTTCGATCCCCTCGACGACGACGAGCAGCACGGCCTCCCTCAGCCGGGCCGGGAGAGCGGCGATTGCCGCCTCGAGCCGCCGTTCCAGTTCGTTCGCCGCGGTTTCTTCGAACGGTGACGGGCGCGCCGATCCGAATGGCCAGAGGCCGATGAGCGCTTCACCGTGACTCTCGTCGACCAGTCGCGAGCGGCAGTAGCTGACGTGCAGGTTCCGGGCGACCGTGAACAGCCAGGGCACGAGCCGGGTGTCGGGCCGGAGGCGGCTGGCGTGCGTGACCAGCCGGAGCCAGGTCTCCTCGAGCAAATCCTCCGCGACGTGGCGGTCGCGCGTGAGGCGCACCAGGAACGTCAGCAGCCGCACATTCAGCGCGAGGTAGATCGCGTCGAACGCTGAGGCATCGCCGAGCCGCAGGCGGGCGACCAGCTCCAGCTCCGACTCGCGCTCCATGCTTCTATAACGCGCCAGTGCACCGATCGTGACGATGTCACGCCGGCCCCCGCCATTCGTTCTTCAACCATAACCTGCCACGAGGAGAGCGCGATGACCGTCCTGGACATGTTTCGACAGATGGGTGTGTTCGCGTTGATGACGATGGTGATGGCAGTCGTGCCGCTCATCATGGCTGTCGGCTACGTGGTTGCCCCCACCGAGCGCAACCTGGCGCTGATGCGGCCGATTTCCCTGGCCGCTATCTTCAGTACGCTCGCCGGAGTATCGAGCGGCGGGATGGCGGTCCTCCGGTCCGTCGCCCGGGCCCCCGTCCTGGACCCGCCTGCCTGGCACGCCATGGCCGCAGGCGGTGCCGAATCGCTCGCCACCGTCTTCGTCGGCTTCGGCTGCTTGACCGTAGCCTGGCTGCTCGTGGCGCTGGGGATGCGCCGCAGCGCCTGAGCGACGCCGTACGAAAAAAGGCTGGCTGGACGTGAGTCCAGCCAGCCCCCAGTAGCCTGTAGCCTGAAGCCTCTAGCCTAGGTCTTCGACAACGCCCAAAGCCTAAAGCCCAGAGCCTAAAGCCGGTCTTAGTACATTCCGCCCATGCCGCCGCCGCCGCCCGGCATGCCGCCGCCGGCCGATTCCTTCTTCTCCTCGGGGATCTCGGAGACGAGGGCTTCGGTGGTCAGCAGGAGCGAGGCGATCGACGAGGCGTTCTGCAGCGCCGTGCGGACCACCTTGACCGGATCGATGACGCCCGCCGACACGAGATCCTCGTAGGTGTCGGTGCCGGCGTTGTAGCCGTGGTCGGCCTTCCCGTCCTTCACCTTCTGGACGATGATCGAGCCTTCCTGGCCCGCGTTGGTCGCGATCCAGCGGAGCGGCTCCTCGATCGCCTTGCGGATGATGCTCGCACCCACCGCCTGATCGCCCTCGAGCTTGAGGCTGTCGAGCGCCTTGCTGGCGCGGATCAGCGCCACGCCGCCGCCGGGGACGATGCCTTCCTCGACCGCCGCCTTGGTGGCGTGCATCGCGTCTTCGACGCGGGCCTTCTTCTCCTTCATCTCGGTCTCGGTGGCCGCACCGACCTTGATGACGGCGACGCCGCCGACCAGCTTCGCCAGGCGCTCCTGCAGCTTCTCGCGGTCGTAGTCCGAGG
Organism: uncultured Acidobacteriota bacterium; assembly: GCA_963816725.1. Lineage (GTDB taxonomy): Bacteria > Acidobacteriota > Vicinamibacteria > Vicinamibacterales > 2-12-FULL-66-21 > CAVSUB01. The sequence goes on from CAWFMC010000015.1 coordinate 2,327, forward strand.
TGGTCTCCTCGACCTGCGTGCGGATCTGCTTGACGCGGCCCTCGATCGCGCTCTGGGCCCCGGAGCCCTCGACGATCGTGGTGTTGTCCTTGTCGATGGTGACCTTCTTGGCCTTGCCGAGATCCTCGAGCTTGATGTTCTCGAGCTTGATCCCGAGGTCCTCCGTCAGCGCGCGGCCGCCGGTCAGGACAGCGATGTCCTCGAGCATGGCCTTGCGGCGATCGCCGAAGCCCGGCGCCTTGACGGCCGCGGCCTGCAGCGTGCCACGCAGCTTGTTGACGACCAGCGTCGCCAGCGCTTCACCGTCGACGTCCTCGGCGATGATCACGAGCGGGCGGCCGGCCCGGGCGACCTGCTCGAGCAGCGGCAGGAGGTCCTTCATCGAGCTGATCTTCTTCTCGTGGATCAGGATGACCGGATTCTCGAGCACCACTTCCATGCGCTCCGGGTCGGTCACGAAGTACGCCGAGAGGTAGCCGCGATCGAACTGCATGCCTTCGACGACCTCGAGCGAGGTCTCCATGCTCTTGGCTTCCTCGACGGTGATGACGCCGTCCTTGCCGACCTTCTCCATCGCTTCCGCGATGATCCGGCCGATGGTGTCATCGCTGTTGGCCGAGATGGTGCCGACCTGGGCGATCGCCGTGCCGCTGATCGGCTTGGCCGCCTTCTTCAGCTCGGCGACGATCACTTCGACGGCCTTCTCGATGCCGCGCTTCAGTTCCATCGGATTCGCGCCGGCGACGACGTTCTTCGCGCCCTCGCGGAAAATCGCCTGGGCGAGCACGGTGGCGGTGGTGGTGCCGTCACCCGCGATGTCCGAGGTCTTGCTCGCCACTTCGCGGACCATCTGGGCGCCCATGTTCTCGAGCGGATCCTTGAGGTCGATTTCCTTGGCGACGGTGACCCCGTCCTTGGTGATCGTGGGGGAGCCGAACTTCTTGTCGAGAACGACGTTGCGGCCCTTGGGTCCGAGGGTCACCTTGACCGCGTTGGCGAGGGCATTGACGCCGCGCAGGATGGCCTGGCGCGACTCCTCGCCGTAAATAATCTGCTTTGCCATGTTCGCTGAATCTCCGTGCTTGCTGAATAAACCGTTGCAGCTGAATCACCCGCCCGGTGGCGGGGCGATAAATCCGGCGTTCGGGATCGGCTTACGCCGTGAGCACGCCGAGGATCTCTTCCTCGCGCATGATCAGGTATTCCTCGCCCTCGAGCTTGATCTCCTGCCCGGAGTACTTGCCGAAGAGGATCTTGTCGCCGGCCTTGACGTCGAGCGGCGTGATCTTGCCGTCCTTGTCGGCCTTGCCCTTGCCGACCGCGACCACTTCCCCCTGCTGGGGCTTTTCCTTGGCGCTGTCGGGGACGATGATCGCGCCGACCTTCTGCTCGCCCTCTTCGATGCGCTTCACGATCACGCGGTCGGCAAGCGGCCGGATTCCTACTGCAGTCTGTGTTGCCATAAAAACTGTCACTCCCGAAAGTTAGGGGGTTGAGACCTGTCGCGCCCGCGGACCGGGGCGGCCCTGCGGCTTAGCACTCAGCCCTTGCGACTGCTAATGTTATTGGCCGGCGGGAGGCTTGTCAAGCAGTCGGCAGGGGAGAGTGCTAACAGCTATTAGCTGCCAGCTGCCAGCGACCAGCTCGTGAGGAGGCTTAGCTCGAGGCGGTCGAGCACGTCGAATGCGCCGGCGGCCGAGGGAACCTCGAACACGGAACGGGAACCAAGCTGAAAGCTGAAGCTGAAAGCTGGAAGCTCGAAGCGAGCAGCAAGCGGACGGTCAGGTCCGCTTGATCCGGTACTCCGCCATCTTCCGCGCCACGGTGTTCCGGTGCAGGCCGAGCAGCGTCGCGGCGTCGCCGACGCTGCCCTTCGCGCGCTGCAGCGCGCGCGTGATGAACAGCTTCTCGAACTCGCGCCGCGCTTCGTCGTAAAGGATGCCCTTGTCGAGCATTTCCTGGATGATCTGGTCGAGTTGATCCCGCACGTGCGCTACTGCAGGTCCCGTCCCGACAGCAGGGTGAACGCCTCGACGTACTTGTCTCGCGTCCGGCTGACTACATCGTCGGGCAGGGACGGCACGGGCGGCTGCTTGTTCCAGCGGATGGCTTCGAGGTAATCGCGCACGAACTGCTTGTCGAAGCTCGGCTGTCCTTGTCCGGGGGTGTATTGCGCCTGCGGCCAGAAGCGCGACGAGTCGGGCGTCAGCACCTCGTCGATCAGCACCACGTCGGTGTCCGGGTCGCCGGCGTTGACGAGGCCGAACTCGAACTTGGTGTCGGCGATGATGATCCCTTTGGTGGCCGCGTGCTCGACGCCGCGACGATAGATTTCGAGGGTCAGCGCTTTGAGCCGCTTCACCAGCGGTCTGCCGACCAGGCCTGCGGCCTCTTCCTCGCTGATGTTCTCGTCGTGGCCGCTCTCGGCCTTCGTGGCGGGCGTGAAGATCGGCTCGGGCAGCCGGTCGGACTCCTTCAGGCCGGGGGGCAGCTCGATCCCGCAGACGCGGCCGGTCTTCTGGTATTCCTTCCAGCCCGATCCCGACAGGTAGCCGCGCGCCACGCACTCGATCGGCACCGGCTCCGTGCGCCGCACCAGCATCGTCCGGCCGCGCAGGACGTCGGCGTGCTTGCGCGCCGCCTCCGGAAACATCGCCGGATCCATCGACACGAGGTGATGGGGGACGAGATCGCCCATCCGCTCGAACCAGAAGCCGGATAGCTGTGTCAGCACTTTGCCCTTGTCGGGGATGCCGGAGCCGAGCACGTAATCGAACGCCGAGATGCGGTCGGTGGTGACGATCAGCAACTGGTCGCCGATCTCGTAGACATCGCGGACCTTGCCGCGGCGATGAAGCGTGAGACCGTCGAGTGAAGTGTCGAGCAGAGGAGTGCTGGTAGGGGTCACGGTCGCCTCGCGAAAAGCGGAAGCTTACCAGATCTCCGATCGGCGGGACGCGACGGGTCAGCGCGGTTCGAGCTTGCGCTCGAGTTTCGGCGCCGACGGCGGACGCGGCGGGCGCGGCGGCGCAGGCCTTTCGGCGGGCGCCGGGTCGTCAGCGTCGCGGACCACGATCTCGCCCTGGGTCGAGCGCAGCGTGATGGTCGGGCCGCCGCCATTGACGGATCCGGACGCATGCTGCTCGTTGCCCTCGGTCGTGACCGCTGGCCAGGACGCGGGCGCCGTGATCTGGCCGCCGGCGGTGGAGGCCGCATCGAGCCGGAAGCCGCCGCGGGGCGCGGTCAGCTCGATCGACTCGTTCCCCTCGCTGTAGACCGCGACCGGCGCAGGCTGCGCGACCTCGAGGATCACCTCGGCGTTGCGGGCGTCGACGCGCGTGTCGGTGCGCGCGCCGCGGATCCGCACCGAGCCATTGGTAGCGGTGACATGGACCGGAGCCTTCGATCCCTCGGCTCCCTGGACGGTGATGTCGGTGTTGTTGCCCTCGATGTCGACCGCCCCCTCGAGTTCGCTGGCGACGATCTCGCCGGCCCGGGCCTGGATCGTCGTGTCGCCGCGAACTCGTGACAGCTTGACATCGGTGCCGTTGGCGGTGAGCTTGAGTGCCCCGAGGTCGCCGAGCGTCAGCTCGCCGCCGCGGTGCGACGCCGTCACCTTGCCGGCGATGTTGCGGATTGTCGTCTCGCCGCGGGTCTCGACACTCTCGACTTCCTTGGTCCCGGTGATCATCAGCCGTCCGCCGTACCGGACGATCCCGATCCGCATCGCGGCCGGGACGCGCAGCGTGATGTTGGCCCGCTGGCGGGCTTCGCGGGGGTAGGCGAGGGTGAACGTCATGCGCCCGCCGGCCTCGCTCTGTTTGAGGAGCGTTTCCTTGGCCAGCCGCTGCGCCTCCGCCTCGTCGTAGCCGTTCGACCACACTTTGAGCTCGGACGCGACGTCGGTGCGATCCTCGCCGGTGATCGTCAAGGACTCGCTGCCATTGGCGAACGTGATCCGGATCTCGGTGGTTGCCGCCGAGAGCGGGTGGGTGTCGGTCGTGACGACCTCGGCGTTGGCCTGGTTCCCGCGGACCGCCCGGCGCAGGTGATCGACCACCGCGCTCACGGAGAAGTGGCTGGAGGACTCGGCCGAGGGCCGGGCCGTCAGCTGATAGACCAGCGTTCCTACCACCGCAAACCCGAGAACGAGCAGTAACTCGCGTTTACCCATAGACTTGCCGCATTTGATGTAGTAGAGTCGCGACGGCGTTCACGGAGTCGACGCCACGCTTCCCGACGGATTCTAGCCCGACTGTCGCGCACACATGCGGAGCCGCGTTCGCCCCATCCTCATCCTGCTGCTCACGGTGGGGCTGCTCGCGTTTTCGTTTCGCAACGCCAACCTGCGCGGCGTGTGGGCGGAAACCCGGCACGCCGACGCGCTCCCGCTGTTGTTGGCCCTGGCGTCGACGCTCGCCACGTATGCGCTCCGGGCCTTTCGCTGGCAATACCTGCTGGCGCCCCTCGGCCGCACCCGGTTCAGCGTCGCCTTCCGCGCCACCGTGATTGGATTCGCGGCCAGTTTCCTGCTGCCGGCGCGGGCCGGCGAAGTGATTCGGCCGTTCGTCTTGGCCCGGCGCGAGGGTCTCAGCGCGCCGGCGGCGTTCGCGACCATCATCCTCGAACGCCTGCTCGACCTGCTGGTGGTGCTGCTGCTGTTCGCGCTGTTCGTGCTGACGGCCAGCCCGGGCCTGCTCAGCACCAACCCCACCGAGCTCGCCCGGATCAAAATCGGCGGCGCGACGGCCGTGGTCGCGGCGCTCGCCGGGGTGGTTTTCTTCTACGTCATGGCCGGCCATCCCGACCGACTGGAGCGCCTGGCCCTCAAGCTCGAAGCAATCCTGCCGGGACGGTTGTCGGCGGCGCTGGCGGGCTTCGTCAAGACCTTTACCCAAGGTCTGGCCGTCCTGCGTCAGCCCGGCCGGCTCCTCGTGTCGCTGGCGCTGTCCTTTCCGCTCTGGCTGTGCATCGCCGGCGGGATTTGGCTGACATCGCGGGCCTTTCATATTACGTTTCCCTATCCGGCTTCGTTCCTGGTGATGGCGGTGCTGGTGGTCGGGGTAGCGGTGCCGACGCCCGGCGCGATCGGCGGCTTCCACGCCGCGTACGAATTCGCGGTGGCGACGTTCTTCGCCGCGCCCCCGGACCGCGCCGTCGGGGCGGCCTTCGTGCTGCACGCGATTTCGTTCGTGCCGGTCACGATTCTGGGAGTGATTTTCATGGTGAGCGAGGGGCTGACGCTGACCAGCGCGCGTGAGATCGCGGCGTCGGTCTCCTCCGACGGGGCGGCCCCCGCCGCCCCGCGGCCGGCCGGTCCGGCGGACGACAGCCGCCCGGCGGCAGGCCCGGCGCTCGACGCCGCCGCGAAGCGGGGGGCGCGGTGAAATGCCCGTATTGCGGACACCTTGGGGACAAGGTCGTCGACTCGCGGGAGAGCAAGGAAGGCGAGGTCATCCGGCGGCGGCGTGAGTGCCTGGGCTGTGCCCGCCGTTTCACCAGCTACGAGCGGATCGACGAGATCCCCTATATGGTGGTGAAGAAGGACGGCAGCCGCGAGCGGTTCGAGCGGCAGAAGCTGCTCGCCGGGCTCCTCAAGGCGTGCGAGAAGCGGCCGGTCAGCGTCGCCTCGCTGGAAGCGGTCGCCGATCGCGTGGAGTCGGCGCTTCAGGAGAAGCCGGAGCGCGAGATGAGCACGGAAGAAGTCGGCGCCTTCGTGATGAACGAGCTGCGCCGCCTCGACAAAGTCGCCTACGTCCGGTTCGCGTCGGTCTACCGGCACTTCCGCGACATCGGCGAGTTCATGTCCGAGTTGAAGGATCTGCTGAACACCAAGGAATGATGCCACCCGACACCGGCCGGCCACTCCGTCGCCGCGGGTTCGTCCTGCTGCTCGTCGCCCTGCTGCTGGGCGGCCCGGCCCGCGCCGAGCAGAACATGCAGGTGACGCCGCTCGCGCGCGACGGCCGCGTGCTGGTCACGTTCCGCCTGAGCGACGCGTTCAACGAGGACATCCGGACGGCCATTCACAGCGGCCTGACGATCACCTTCGTCTACGACGTCGAGCTGCGGCGCGGCACGTCGATGTGGGTCGACCGCACCATCGCCCAGGCGACGGTCATGGCCACGGTGCGCTTCGACAACCTGACCCGGCGCTACTACGTGACCCGGCTCGAAGACGGCCGCCTCGAACGCTCCGACACGGTCGATCGCGAGGACGTCGCCCGCGCCTGGCTGACCTCGTTCGACAAGCTGCCGCTCTTCAGCAGCGACATCCTGGAGCGCAACGCCGAGTACTACCTCCGCATCCGCGCCCACACCATGCCGCGCAACGCCTCGTTCGTGTGGCCCTGGGAGCGTGGGATCGCCGGGCTCGCCAAGTTCACGTTCCTGCAGTAGCGGCCGCGCCGCGCGTCGGAGAATGCGTCATGCTGCCAGCCTCCGGCGACGTCCATCCGGTCTCACCGCCGCCGGTCACCGAGCGGCGCCCGTTCCGCGACAATCCCCGTCTCGTCCTCCTCGGCATCGCGCTGCTGATCGCCGCGCTCGTGGCGATGGTCACGCTCGCCGATCGGTCGACCGAGCTGAACCCGGATTTCCTCAGCGAGGTCGTGCTCTACGCGGTGTCGGCGGCCGATCTCACGATGCTCGTCGTGCTGGCCTTCGTGCTGGCTCGGAACATCGTGAAGCTGATGGTCGAGCGGCGCCGCGGGCTGCCGTTCTCACGGTTCCGCGCCAAGCTGGTCCTGGCCATGCTCGGGTTGACGATCGTCCCGTCGGTGCTGGTGCTGATCGTCGGCGGCGAACTGATTCGCAGCAGCACCGAACGCTGGCTGCGCGTGCCGATCGACGATGTGCTGCGGCTGTCGACGCAGATCGCCGCCGACTATTACCGCGAGCGCGAAGCGCGGGTGGAAGCCAACGTCGCGCGGATTGCCGCGGCCCTGCCCGCGTCAGCGATTGCCGAGGGTGACGCGGAGACGGTTCGTCGGGCGATCCAGCCCGAGGTGAGCGACGGGCGCGTCGCGCTCGTCGAGGTCTATCGGGCCCCGCGCCCGAGTGGCGGCGATCAAACGCTGCGGCCGATTGCGACGGTGAGCGCGCCGGAGCTCCCGAACGGCGTCTCGCGCGGCGCCGCCGACACGCTGGCGGCACGCGTGCTGGCCGGCTCCTCCGACCCGCAGACGTTCGAGCCGCTCGCCGGCGGCAGCGAGCTGGTGCGCGCCGGCGCGGTCGTCCGGGATCGAGACGGTGCGGCGGTCGGCGTGGTGGTCGCCAGCGATCACCTGTCCGGTCAGCTCGCGACGCACGCCCGGCGCGTCACCGAGGCCTACGAGAAATACAACGAGATCGCGGTGATGAAGCGGCCGCTGCAGGGCATCTACCTGTCGCTGTTCCTGACCATGACGTTGATGATTCTGGTCAGCGCGACGTGGACCGGCCTGTACCTCGCCAAGCGCATCACCCGTCCGGTCCAGCGGCTCGCCGCCGGCGCCCGCGAGATCGGCGCCGGCCATCTGGACCACCGCATCGAGCCGGAAACGCGCGACGAGTTCGGGTCGCTCGTCGAAGCCTTCAACACCATGGCCGGCGGGCTGGCCGCCAGCCAGCAGAAGCTCGAACACTCCCGGCTCAACCTCGAACACAAGAATCTGGAGCTCGACGAACGCCGCCGCTACATCGAAACGGTGCTCGAGCGGATTGCCACCGGCGTGGTCTCGATCGATCCCGAGGGCCGGATCGAAACCATCAACAGCGCCGCGCTGCGTCTGCTCGACGTCGACGCGTCGGTGATCGGGTCGGCCGCCGGCGCGCTGTTCACGCGCGACGATCTCCAGCCGCTCGAGCCGCTCATGCGCCAGGCCAGCAGCGGCGCGGTGGCGGCCGCGGGACCGCAGGAGTTCGCGCTGGCCCGCGAAGGGCGCGAGCTGCACCTCGCCGCCGCCGCGACGCCGCTCGTCGGAGACGACGGGCGGTTCGCCGGCGCGGTGATCGTGTTCGATGACGTCACGCCGCTCATCCGGACGCAACGGGTCGCCGCGTGGCGCGACGTCGCCCGGCGGCTGGCCCACGAGATCAAGAACCCGCTGACGCCGATCCAGCTGTGCGCGGAGCGGATGCAGCGTCAGTTCCGGACCGCGCCGCCCGCCGCGCGCGAGCTGGTCGACGAGTGCACCTCGACGATCATCGGGGAAGTCGAGTCGCTGAAGGAGCTGGTCGACGAGTTCGCGCAGTTCGCCCGCATGCCGGCGCCGCGCGTCGTCCCGGCCGACCTCGACGCGCTGCTCGCCGAGACGCTGGCGCTCTACAACGGACTGTTCCAGGACATCCGGCTCGAGCGCCGCTTCACGCCCGGCCTGCCGCGGGTGCGGGTCGACGTCGAGCAGCTCCGGCGGGTCGTCATCAACCTGGTGGACAACGCGGTCGAGGCACTCGGCGGCGCCGAGGCGGGTCCGCGCCCGAACGGCGACGCGCCGTCCATCGTGATCGAGACCCGGCACGATCGGGTCAACGGGGTGGCGCGCATTCTCGTCGCCGACAACGGCCCCGGCATTCCTGCCGCCGATCGCGACAAGCTGTTCATGCCGTACTATTCCACCAAGCGGCGCGGCAGCGGTCTCGGCTTGGCCATCGTCCGCCGCATCGTCGCCGAGCACGGCGGGAGCATCGAAGTCGCCGACAACGTGCCGGCGGGGACGGTGTTCACGATCGATCTGCCGGTGTGATACGTCGGCTACAGGCTACAGGCTACAGGCTCCCGGCTACGGGCTACAGGCGGAATTTACTTGCGGCAACCGGCTGGAAACTGTGGCGGCAGCCACTTGGCTCGGGTCCAACGCCTGAAGCCTGAAGCCTGAAGCCTGAAGCCTGAAGCCTGAAGCCTGACGCGCGAAGCCCCCAATGAAACCCCACATCCTCATCGTGGACGACGAGGCCGGCGTGCGCAGCGCGTTGAGCGGCGTGCTGCGCGACGAGGGCTATGACGTCGAGGCGGTGGACTCGGGTGAGGCGTGTCTCGACCGCGTGTCGCGCGCCCCGTACGACGCGATCGTGCTGGATATCTGGCTGCCCGGCATGGACGGGCTCGTCACGCTGGCCCGGTTGCGCGACCGTCGGGTCGATGCGCCGGTGGTGATGATCTCTGGTCACGGGAACATCGAGTCGGCGGTCCGCGCGATCAAGCTGGGGGCGTTCGACTTCGTCGAGAAGCCGCTCTCGCTCGAAAAGACGGTGCTGGTGGTCGGCAACGCCGTCCGCCAGCGTCGGCTCGAAGCCGAGAACCGCGCCCTTCGCGCCCAGAGCGATCGCCGCCTGACGATGGTGGGGGAGAGCGCGGTGATGACCCAGCTGCGCGAGCAGGTGGCGATGGCCGCGCCGACCAACGGGCGCGTCCTCATCTATGGCGAGAACGGCACCGGCAAGGAGCTGGTCGCGCGCAGTGTCCACGCCATGAGCCGGCGGCGCGCCGGGCCGTTCGTCGAGGTCAACTGCGCGGCGATTCCCGAGGAGCTGATCGAAAGCGAGCTGTTCGGGCACGTGAAGGGATCGTTTACCGGCGCGACTGCGGATCGCCGCGGCAAGTTCGAGCTCGCGGACGGTGGCACGCTGTTTCTCGACGAGATCGGCGACATGAGCCTGAAGACCCAGGCCAAGGTCTTGCGCGCCTTGCAGGAGCAGGTCGTCGAGCCGGTGGGGGGCACGGCCGGCATGCGCGTCGACGTCAGGGTCCTGGCCGCGACCAACAAGGATCTGACGACCGAGATTCGCGGTGCCCGGTTCCGCGAGGATCTCTACTTCCGTCTCAACGTCATTCCGATCTTCGTGCCGCCACTGCGGGAGCGTCCCGGCGACATTCCGCTGCTCGCGCAGCACTTCATGTCCGAGCTCGCGATCGAGTACGGCCGGCGTCCGAAGCGTTTCGACGCCGGAGCGGCGAGCGGCCTCCAGAGCTATCGGTGGCCGGGCAACGTCCGCGAGCTGCGGAACGTGATCGAGCGGCTGATGATCATGACGCCGGGCGAGACCATCACCGCTTCGGATCTCAGCTTCTTCGAGCCGGCGCTGGTGCCGCCGGATCTCGCGGCGGGGGCGGCGCTGTCGCTGCACGACGCCCGCGAGCGATTCGAACGCGACTACATCCTGCGCGCGCTGTCCGCGCAACACGGCAACATCTCGCGGACGGCTGACATGCTCGGCGTCGAGCGCAGCAACCTGTATCGCAAGATGCGGGCGTTCGGCATCGCGCCGGCAAGGAGGGGAGAGGCGGAGGACGACGGCTAGATTCCGGTTCTACGGGTGCTCACGGTTCTGAGAGTTCTCAAGGTGCTCGTGCAAGAGTTCCGCGGTTCTACGAGTTCGTCCCGGCACTCGCGACCCCGGCGATGAACTGCAGAACCCTGAGAACGTGCGGAACGAGCACCCTTGAGAACCGCCAGAACCGTGAGCACCTGGTAGAACCCATCCCGCCGTCACGCGTCTCGAAGCCGATTCTCCAGAATCCGGTCCGTCCCGAACCGCGCGATCTGCAAGTGATACGCGGCTACGGCGGTCAGCGCGGCTGCGGGGACGAGTCCGATGATCTCGCTCTCCAGCACGGCGACGCCGTAGCGGGCGGCTTCCCGCTGCACGAGATCGAACACCCGATAGATCGGCGTCTGCTCGTAATTGGTCAGGTTCATCGACACCTGCACAATCCCCCGATCCTCGATCGCCAGACCCATCGCCTTCACATATCGCAGGCCGCCACTGCTGTAGCGCACGGCCGCCGCGACGGCGCGCGCGACCTCGAGTCGATCGGTCTGCAGGTTGATGTTGTAGGCAATGAGCGGAAGCCGCGCACCGATGACCGTGGCGCCCGCACTCGGGTGTGGCGAGACCGGGCCGTAGTCGGGCTGCCAGCCTGGCGCGGCCATCTTGCCCGCGAGCCCTTCGAAGCCGCCGCGGCGTATGTCCTCCAGACTGCGCCGCGCCGGATCGCGCGAGGCTTCCTCGTAAAGGTAGACCGGCAGGTCGAAACGCTTCGCCACGATCGCTGCGACCTCCGTCGCTAACGCGACGCACTCCGCCATCGTCACGCCGTCAATCGGCACGAAGGGAACGACGTCGACCGCGCCGAGCCGCGGATGCGCACCCTGGTGCGTGCGCAGATCGATCGATGCGACGGCACGTTCGAAGAGTGCGAGGATCGCCGCCTTCAGCGGTCCGGCTTCCCCCGCCAGCGTGAAGACGGAGCGGTTGTGCGTGGCGTCGGACGAGTAGTCGAGCAGGCGTGCTCCCGGCACGGCCCGGACCGCCGCCGCCAGTTGTTCGACGACGTCGAGGCGGCGCCCTTCGCTGACGTTGGGAATCGACTCGATGATCGCCACGGCGTCAGGGTTGTACCACAGGTGCGGCTCGCGCTTCGGCGTTGACGGAGCCGGCGGGGAGCGCTCATAATCGCCGGGTCCGAGTCCCCCGTCACGCCATCAAGAGCCCTGATGAACGACCCGCTTCGCACCGACCGGTCCGCACCCACGGCCGATTCCCCGGAGCGAGATCGCGATGCGCGCGTCGAACAACTACTCCTGTCCGGGCTCGACCATTACTTCACCGGCGACTACGAGCGCGCGATCACGGTCTGGACGCGCGTCCTCTTCCTCGATCACGGGCACGCGCGCGCACGCGCCTACATGGAGCGCGCGCGCAGCGCGATCGCGGAGCGCCAGCGTGAGAGCGAAGAGCTGCTCCACACCGGCGTCGAAGCGTTCGGCCGAGGTGATATTGCCGCGGCACGCCGCCTCCTGACATCCGCGGTCGAACGCGGCGCAGCGACGGACGAGGCGCTCGCGCTGCTCGAACGACTGCACCGTCTCGAGCCGGCGGCGGGAGCGAAACAGTGGGCGCCGCGGCGCGACGTTTCGACTGGCGCGCAAGCCGACCTCCAGCCGGGCGTCGCAGAGCCGCGCGCCTCTCGATGGCGCTGGGTCTTCGCCGGTGTCGCTGCGGGCGTGCTCGCGGCGGCGGCAGGCGGATGGGTGTACTTCCGCGGAGCAGACCTCTGGCTCTCGCCAGCGACGACCGTGCGCGCAGCGGTCAGCCACGAGAGCGAGCCGCTCCCGGTGCCGGCCGCATCAGCGGTCGCGCTCGCGCGGGCCCGGTCGCTGCAAGGCAAGGGGCGGCTGCACGACGCGCTCAGCGCGCTCGAGAACGTGCCGCACGGCGATCCCGCCTGGGCCGAGGCGCAAGCGTTGCGCGCCACCATGCAGCGTCAGCTCCTGGCGGGCGTCGGGACACCGCTCGAGCAGTCCGCAGTGTCCGGGCCGGGGAGCCAGCCATGAGGTGCCCCAAATGCCGCTACATCGGCTTCGAAGAGCAGGACCGCTGCCGCAACTGCGGCTATGACTTCTCCCTCTCGCGGCCGATGGAACCGATCGACCTGCCGATCCGCGCCGGCGACACGCCTACAACGATGGCGGACCTCCGGCTGTCAGTGCAGCGGCGCCGATCCGCGGCGGCGGCCCTGACACCGCCCGGCGAGGAGTCGGCACTGCTGGCGGACCCGGCGCACGCGGCGGACCGAGCGCCTCGGCGGTCTGACACCGGGCCCTTTCGATCTCCCGCTCTTCAACGATCACCGCGACGACATCCCGCTGGTCAGCGGCAACACGCCGCCCCGGCAGCCGCTCAGCGTGCGCCGCGCCCCGGTCACGCCGCGGCCGCGCATCGTCGAGCCTGCGCCGGCTGCACCGGCCCTCGAGTTTCCGGAGGACGGGCATCTCGAGCCGCCCGGGGATGAACCCGACAGTGCCAGCCATGCGGATGTCGAGCCGGTGGTCCAGCCCCGCGCGAGCGGCGTGGTGGATACGTCCCAGAGCGCAGCCTCGGGCGCGCGTGTCATGGGTGCGCTGATCGATAGCGTGATCATCGGCAGCATCGACGTGACCGTGGTGTACTTCACCTTGAAGCTGTGCGGCCTGCCCTTCGCCGAGCTCCGCGCATTGCCGGCAATCCCCTTGATCGGGTTCCTGCTCATGCTGAACGGCGGGTATCTGACGATGTTCACGGCCGCCGGTGGCCAAACGATTGGAAAGATGTTGGCAGGTACCCGGGTCGTCGCTTCGGCGCCGTCCGGCCGCGCGCAGCGGTTGCCGTTCGGCACCGCGCTCGTTCGCGCCGGCGCCTGCATCATCTCGATGGTGCTGCTCGGAGCCGGGTTCGTCATGGCCCTGGTCCGATCCGACCGGCGCGCGCTGCACGACGCTGTGGCCGATACCCGCGTCATCAACGCGTGACCCGGCTCGCCGTCTTCGTCGCCACCGTCGCCTACTGCGGCTACTTCCCGATTGCGCCCGGGACCGCCGGTTCCGCTGCCGGACTCATCGTGTACCTGCTCGTCTGGTGGACCCGGTCGCCAGCGGTCGAAGTGACCTTGATCCTCGCGGTCTTCGCCGCAGGTGTGTGGGCGGCGACCGAGGCGGAACGTTTCTTCGGCGGCATCGATCCGGGCCCGGTGGTGATCGACGAAGTGCTCGGGATGCTGATCACGCTCGCGTTCATGCCGGTCGGCGTGGCCACGGCGATCGCCGGTTTCGTGCTGTTCCGGATCTTCGACGTGATCAAGCCCTACCCCGCGAATCGGTTCGAGCGTCTGCACGGCGGCTTCGGGGTGATGGCCGACGACGCGATGGCGGCGGTGTATGCGAATCTCGTCCTGCGCGGGGTGGTCTACCTGCTGCCCGGGTGGTTTGCATGACGGGCTCGCCGGCACCGCTGCGCTCCGCGGAGATCATCGCCGTCGGCAGCGAGCTGCTTGGGTCGAAGCGGGTCGACACCAACTCGCTGTTCCTGGCTGACGAGCTCGCCTCGCTGGGCATTTCGCTGCGCGCCAAGGCGGTTGTCGGCGACCGGCGCAGCGACCTGGCCACAGTGTTCCGCCAGGCTCTGGAGCGGGCGGATCTCGTCATCCTGACGGGCGGCCTGGGTCCGACCGACGACGACCTCACGCGCGACGTCGTCTCCGAGGTGCTCGGGCTGCCGCTGGAAGAGGACCCGGCGATCGTCGCCGACATCGAGGCGCGGTTCGCAAAGCGCGGCCTGCGGATGCCGGCGATCAACCGGCGGCAGGCGATGGTGCCGCGGGGCGCGACGGTGTTGGACAACCCGAACGGCAGCGCACCCGGACTCCTGGTGAACGTCGGAGAGCGCGTCGTCGTGCTGCTGCCCGGCCCGCCGCGCGAGATGAAACCGATGTTCGAGCGGGTGGCTGCGTCCGTGTTGAGCCCGCGCGCCGGCCGCGAACGCTTCTATCGTGTGTCCATTCTGGTCGCCGGGCGTTCGGAGTCACACGTCGAGGAAGCGATTCAGCCTATTTACGCGCCGCTCGCCACCGCTGTCCCGCCGATCGAGACGACGATCCTCGCCGCTCCGGGGCAGATCGAAGTACATCTGACAGCCCTGTCGGGTGACGCGGAGCTCGCGCACCGATCGCTCGCCTCGGCGCGGGACCGGATCGTCACTGCAATCGGCGATGACGCGTTCAGCGCCGACGGCCGGTCCATGGAAGACATCGTCGGCGGCTTGTTGCGCGATGCCGGCAGCACGATCGCCGTCGCGGAATCGTGCAGCGGCGGGCTGCTGCTTTCGCGGCTGACCGACATTCCCGGCAGCTCGGCGTACGTCCGCGGCGGCGTGGTCGCTTACAGCAACGACGTGAAGACCGCGTTTGCCGATGTGCCGGCGGCGCTCATCGCCGAGCACGGCGCGGTCAGCGAGCCAGTGGCCACCGCGATGGCGGAGGGGATCCGACAGCGCATGGACGCCACCGTAGGCGTCGGCGTCACCGGCATTGCCGGTCCGGGCGGCGGCACCCCGACCAAGCCGGTCGGCACAGTCGCGATCGCCGTCGCGGCGCCGTCGGGCACGACCGTCCGCACGGTGCGCTTCAACGGCAGCCGCGCCCAGATCAAACACTACGCTTCGCAGTCGGCGCTCGACATGGTCCGCCGTACGATCGCGCGCGATGCGGCTGTTCGTCGGGGTTGAGCTCGACGCGCCGCTCCGGACGTCAGCAGCCGCCGCGATCGCGCTGCTGCGCCGGGCGGTCGAGGAACGCGCCCCTGACGTTCAGATCCGCTGGCTCCCGATCGCCAATCTTCATCTGACGCTCGCGTTCATCGGCGAAGTGCAAGACGACATGAGCCGGCGCGTGAGCGCCTCGCTGAGCGAGGGACTTGCGGTGTCGTCCTTCGAGTTGAGCCTCGCCGGCGCAGGCGCGTTTCCGCCTTCGGGGCCGTTGCGCGTGGTCTGGATCGGCGTCTCGGATGGCGAGTCCTCGTTGCGCCGACTCCAGGCCGACATCGTCGCGCGGCTCTCGTCGCTAGGGCTGGCCTTCGACGATCGGGCCTACTCCCCGCATCTCACGGTCGCCCGCCTGAAGGGCGCGAGGGGACCCGGCGCACGCGCCGTGCGCGAGGCTCTGCGTGGTGTGGGCATCCAGCTCGGACCGCAGCGGGTCAAGGCGGTGACGTTGTTCCGCAGCCGGGTTTCGTCCGCCGGTTCGACGTATGACGTCCTAATGCGGGTACCATTGCAGGGATGATCGCGGTCCTGCTCGGGTACCTCGCGGGCTCGGTGCCGTTCGCGTTCCTGTTGGCGCGGCGTCGGGGCGTCGACGTGCGTCGGGCCGGCAGCGGCAACGTCGGGGCGGCGAACGTGATGCGCACGACGGGAACCGGACGCGCGGTGGCGGTGGTCGCGCTCGACGTCGCCAAAGGTGCGGCGGCGGTGGGGCTGGCGCACCTGTGCGAGCGGCGGCGCGCCGCTCCTCGCGGCAACCGGCGCGGCCGCCGTGGTCGGGCACATCTATCCGGTCTGGCTGCGCTTCCACGGTGGTAAAGGTGTCGCGGTCGCGGCCGGCGTCTTCACCGTGCTCGCGCCGGTGGCGACGGCGATTGCCGTCGCGCTGTTCGTGCTCTCGGTCTGGGCCACACGCTACGTCTCGCTCGGATCGATTGCCGCTTCCGTGGTGCTGCCGCCGGCTGCGTGGCTGACGGGCGCACCGGCGCCGATCGTGGGCGCGGCGGGCGGATCCGCGGCCCTCATCCTGTTCCGGCATCGCGCCAATCTTCATCGGCTGCGGGCCGGGACGGAACGGCGGATGTCGCGTCAGCGCATGGCGCCCGACGTCGCCCGCTGACCGTGCCGCAGCCACCATCGACCCACATGTCGATCGTCAGTCCGGCAGACCGACGCGATTGCCGTGCTTGGCGCCGGAAGCTGGGGTACCGCGCTTGCGGTGCACCTGGCGCGCTCGGGCCACCACGTCCGGCTGTGGGCGCGCGATCCCCGTCTGGTGCGGGAGATGCGCGAGACACGTCGGAACCCCCGCTATCTGCGCGAGGCGGCGATCCCTGTTGGTGTCGATCCGACCGACGATCCGGCAACGGCCCTCGCCGGCGCCGGGGCGGCGGTGATCGCGGTGCCTTCGCACGAAGTGCGTGGCGTTGTCCGCTCCCTCCGGGCGGCGATGGCCGCAAACGTCATCCTGGTCAGCGCCGCCAAGGGCTTGGAAGTCGACTCGCTGCGGCGGATGTCCCAGGTCATCGCCGAAGAGGCACCCGGTGTGCCGATCGTCGTGCTGTCGGGGCCCAGCTTCGCGGCCGAAGTCGCGCGCGGCTTACCGACCGCTGTCCTGGCCGCGTCTGCCGACGCAGCGGCGGCCGAGCACGTGCAGGAGCGCTTTCGCGGCCCGTCGTTCCGGTTGTACGGCAGTGACGATGTGGCCGGCGTCGAGATCGGCGGCGCGCTGAAGAACGTGATCGCAATCGCGGCGGGGGTGGTCGAGGGGCTCGGGCTCGGTCACAACTCGATGGCCGCGCTGATCACGCGCGGCCTCGCCGAAGTCTCGCGACTGGCCGGCGCCGAAGGTGGCCGGCGGGAAACGCTCGCCGGGCTGAGCGGTCTGGGCGATCTCGTGCTCACCTGTACGGGTGACTTGAGCCGGAATCGTCATGTCGGGATCGAGCTCGGTCGCGGGCGGACGCTGCCGGACGTGCTCGCCGGCATGCACACCGTGGCCGAAGGCGTCCGCACCACCGGCGCGGCACTCGCGCTCGGTGAGCGCCACGGGATCGAGTTGCCAATCACCGCGCAGATGGCTGCCGTCCTCGACGGGCGGCGCTCGCCGGCGGAAGCCGTCGAGATCCTGATGGGCCGGCGTCAGCGCCCCGAACGCGATCTCCATCATCAGTCCTGATCACGAGCGGCAGAACAAAGAATCCATGGGTGTTTTCGACAAGATCAAGCAGTCCCTGACGCGGACCACGCAGCAGTTCATCGACCGTTTCGACGAGGTCGTGAACCGGGCCGACGCGCCGGACCGGCGCAGTCGGCCGGTGGATATCGAGACCCTCGATGCGCTCGAGGAGATCCTCATCTCCGCGGATGTCGGGGTCGCCGCGACGGCGCGCATCGTCGAGGCGGTGAAGGGGCAGCGGCGGGACGACTCGTCTCTGCGCGAGCTGGTCAAGCGGGAGATTCTCAGCATCCTCCGATCGACCGATCGCCCTCCGGATCAGACGGTGAAGCCGCACGTCATGCTGATCGTCGGGGTCAACGGCACCGGCAAGACCACCACCGTCGGCAAGCTCGCACGGCTGATCAAGGATTCAGGACAGTCGCCGGTCATCTGCGCCGCGGACACCTTCCGCGCCGCGGCCGTCGAGCAGCTCGAGATCTGGGCGACGCGGGCCGGCGTCGACATGATCCGGGCGAAGACCGGCGCCGATCCGGCGGCCGTGGTCTTCGATGCCCTGGTCGCGGCGAAAGCGCGCGGCCGCGATGTGATCCTCGTCGATACGGCCGGGCGCCTGCACACCCGCGTCAACCTGATGACGGAGCTGGACAAGATCAAGCGCATCGCCGCCCGCGAAGTCGAGGGCGCGCCCCACGAGGTCCTCCTCGTCCTCGACGCGACGGTCGGGCAGAACGGCCTCGCCCAGGCCCGCCAGTTCACCGCCGTCGCCGGGGTCAACGGCATCGTGCTCACGAAGCTCGATGGCACCGCCAAGGGAGGCATCGCGGTCGCCATCGCGAACGACTTGAAGCTGCCGATCCGCTACGTCGGCGTCGGCGAAGGCATCGACGACCTGATTCCCTTCTCGGCCGAGGATTACACCACCGCGCTCTTCGAGGACAAATGGTGAGGTGACGGACGTCCAGCACATGGCCCGCGCGCTCGCGCTCGCCGAGCGCGGAAGAGCGACGACCAGCCCCAACCCGATGGTCGGCGCGGTCATCGTGGACGACGAGGGGGTGGTCGTGGGCCGAGGGTCCCACGAAGTCGCCGGCGGCCCGCACGCGGAGATCATCGCGCTGGCGGACGCAGGCCCGAGGGCTCGAGGCGCGACGCTCTATTGCACGCTCGAGCCGTGCAGTCACACAGGGCGCACCGGGCCGTGCGCGCCGGCAGTGGTCGCCGCCGGCCTCCGCCGCGCGGTGGTGGCGATGGGAGATCCCAATCCGCTCGTGAGCGGACGCGGGCTGGCGATTCTGCGCAACGGCGGCCTGGACGTGACCGTCGGCGTACTCGAAGCCGAGGCGCGTCGTCTCAATGGCGCGTTCCTGACTCGCATCACGCAGGGGCGACCGCAGGTGACGATGAAGGTCGCGCTCAGTGCGGACGGCTGCGTGGGGCCAGCCGGCGGTCAGCCTGTCCGGCTGACCAGCGCGGTGGCGGACCGTCGCGTCCACCGCGACCGGGCTGCCGTCGATGCGATCGCCATCGGGTCGGCCACCCTGCTCGCGGATGACCCGCTGCTCACGCCGCGCATCGCCTACCGTCCCCGCCCGCTCATTCGAGTGATTCTGGATCGTCGACTGCGTACGCCGGCCACCGCGCGCGTCTTCTCGACGCTCCAGGCCGGGCCGGTCATAATCGTGACGGAGAGCGGCGCGGCTGCCTCGGTGCGCGGCGAGCGTTTGTGCCGGGCCGGCGCGACTCTGGAAATCCTCGATTCCAGCCGCTCCTTCGCATCGGAGGCGCTCGCGCGGCTGGCGACTGCCGGAGTGAACTCGCTCGTTGTCGAGGGTGGGCCGACGCTGCAGGCCGCGCTGTGGGACCAGCGGCTGGTGGACCGCGTCCAGATGTACATGACCCCGTCCGTCATCGGTCCGGGCGGGCTGCCGTGGTGGGCTCCGGCAGACGCAATCATCGCGCGGCTGCACGACGTCCGTCGCACGACGCTCGGCCCCGACGCGCTCGTGGAGGGTGATGTTCACGGGATTGATTGAGGCGATCGGGACAGTGGCGGAGGTGATGCCGAGCGCGGCCGGTTCGCGGCTGCGGGTCGCGGCATCACTGGACGCCGCGTTGACCCCGGGCGACAGCCTGGCCGTGAATGGGGTCTGCCTCACCGTCGTGACCGCGTCGGCTGGCGCGGGCATCGACCTGGACGTGTCGCCGGTGACGGCGCGCAT
Organism: uncultured Acidobacteriota bacterium; assembly: GCA_963816725.1. Taxonomy (GTDB): domain Bacteria; phylum Acidobacteriota; class Vicinamibacteria; order Vicinamibacterales; family 2-12-FULL-66-21; genus CAVSUB01. Next base: position 21,782 of record CAWFMC010000015.1, read on the forward strand.
CACCACGATGGGGTCCGCGAAGCCTGGAACGCTCCTGAATCTGGAGCGATCGTTGACCGCCGGGGCCAGGCTGGGCGGCCACTTCGTGCAGGGGCATGTGGACGCGACCGGCCTGCTCGAGTCGATCGAGCCGCAAGGCGAGTCGTATTGGCTGACGGTGTCGTATCCGCCGGAGCTGGCGCGCTACCTGGTGAAGAAGGGGTCGGTCGCCGTGGATGGCATCAGCCTGACCGTCGCGGAGCTGAGCGACCGATGGTTCGCGGTGCAGATCATCCCGTTCACCTGGCAGCACACCAACCTGCACGCGCTGACCGCCGGTGCGCCGGTGAATCTCGAGTCCGATATCCTTGGCAAGTACGTCGTGCGCGCGCTCGAGGCCGGGCTGGGCGACGCGACGGCGCCGCGCGGACGAGAGTCGAAGGCAGTGATCCCATGAGCCAGTCAGCCCCACGTCGGAAAAAGTCGCCCTTCGCCGAGATCCCCGATGCCGTCGCGGCGATCGCCCGCGGCGAAATGGTCATCGTGGTCGACGACGAGGATCGGGAGAACGAGGGCGACCTGACGATCGCCGCCGAGAAGGTCACGCCCGACGTGATCAACTTCATGGCGAAGCACGGGCGCGGCCTGATCTGCATGCCGATGCTCGAGGAGCGGCTGACCGAGCTGGACATCCCGCTCATGGTGGCCGAGAACACGGCCCGCTTCGACACCGCGTTCACCGTGTCCATCGAGGCAAAGGGCGGCACCAGCACCGGCATCTCGGCCGGCGATCGCGCCGCGACGGTGCTCGCAGCGATCGATCCCCGCACCCGGCCCGCCGACCTGGCGCGTCCGGGGCACATGTTTCCGCTCAAGGCGCGCGCTGGCGGGGTGCTGGTCCGCACCGGGCAGACGGAGGCGGCGGTGGACCTGGCGAAGATCGCCGGGCTCTACCCGGCGGGTGTCATCTGCGAAATCATGAATGACGACGGGACCATGGCGCGGGTGCCGGAGCTGACGAAGTTCGCGAGGCGGCACAAGCTGCTGATGATCACCATCGCGGACCTGATTCAGTACCGGATGCGCACCGAGCTGCTGGTCCGCCGGGTCGCCTCGGCGTCGCTGCCGACGACGTACGGCGACTTCCGGGTCAGCGCGTACGAGAGCGTGATCGATCGCGAGACGCACGTCGCCCTCATCAAGGGCGACATCGGCGACGGGAACGATGTGCTCGTCCGGGTCCATTCGCGGTGCCTGACTGGGGACGTGTTCCACTCCGAGCGGTGCGATTGCGGGCTGCAGTTCGACGCCGCGATGGACAAGATCGCCGAGGAAGGGCGCGGCGTCCTGCTGTATCTGAATCAGGAGGGGCGGGGCATCGGCCTGGCCAACAAGATCCGCGCCTACGAGCTGCAGGATCAGGGGCTGGATACCGTGGAAGCCAACGAGCGGCTCGGCTTCAAGCCTGACCAGCGGGATTACGGAATCGGGGTCCAGATCCTCAAGGATCTCGGCGTCCGCTCGATGCGGCTCCTGTCGAACAATCCGCGAAAGCTGGTCGGAATCGAAGGCTATCAGCTGTCCGTCGTCGAGTGGATCCCGCTCGAGATCCCCGCCTCAGAGCACACCCGCCGCTACCTGAAGGCCAAAAAGGACAAGCTCGGCCACAAGCTGACGTCCGTCTGACGGGCGCCCGGCCGGTGTTTCGTCTTGAGCCAGCGTGACGCCTCTGTTACGATAACGGTTTGCGCCTGAGCCGGTTAGCGTCCTAAAGCGGCGCGCGACCGTACTCAAAGACCGGCGCGGCCACGGCTGATCCATGTTCGATTCACTCGGCAACCGCCTTCAGGACGTTTTCCGCTCCATCCGGGGCGAGACTCGCCTCACGCCGGAAACGGTGGAAGTGGCGCTGCGCGAGATCCGCATGGCGCTGCTCGAGGCGGACGTCAACTTCAAAGTCGTCAAGGCCTTCGTCGACCGCGTCCGCGATCGAGCCGTGGATCAGGAAGTGCTCGCGAGCCTGCGCCCCGAGCATCAGGTCGTGCGGATCGTGCGCGACGAGATGCTGGCGCTGTTCGGCGGCACCGAAGGCGGCCTGCCGGCGTCGACGCAGCGGCCTCGCGTCATCCTCCTGCTCGGGCTCCAGGGCTCCGGCAAGACGACGACGAGCGGGAAGTTGGCGATGTGGCTGGCGAAGCAGGGGCGGCACCCGCTGCTCGTGTCCACCGACGTTCGTCGTCCGGCCGCAATCGAGCAGCTGAACGTCGTCGCGAAACAGGCGGGCGTGAAGTCGTTCGACCCGGCGGGCGATCTCGATCCGGTGCGACGGGCCAGCGGGGCGCTGACGGAAGCGAAGAACAGCGGCTTCGACGTGGTCATCGTCGACACTGCCGGCCGCCTGCACATCGACGATCAGTTGATGGACGAGCTCCAGGCGATCAAGGCCGCCGTGGAGCCGAGCGATCTGCTCTACGTCGCCGACGCGATGACCGGGCAGGACGCGATCAAGAGCGCCGGCGAGTTCAACCGGCGGGTCGGCGTCACCGGCGTCGTCCTGAGCAAGACCGACGGCGATGCCCGCGGCGGCGCGGCGCTCTCGGTCGTCGGCGTCGTCGGCGTGCCGATCGCGTTTGCCGGCAGCGGCGAGCGTCTTCAGGATCTCGAGCCGTTCTATCCCGATCGCGTGGTGTCGCGGGTGCTCGGCATGGGCGACGTCCTGTCGCTCATCGAGAAGACGGAAGCGGCGGTCTCGATCGAGGACGCCGAGAAGCTCGAACGCAAGATCCGCCAGAACGATTTCACGCTCGAGGACTTCCGCGATCAGCTGCGCACGATCAAGAAGATGGGCCCGCTCGAGCAGATCCTCGGGATGCTGCCGGGCATGGGGCAGATCAAGGAGCTGGCGGCGAATCGCGAGGCGGTCGACGACAAGCAGCTCGGGCGCGTCGAGGCGATCATCAACTCGATGACCGCCAAGGAACGGCGCAACCACCAGTTGATCAACGGCAGCCGCCGCAAGCGCATCGCCCGCGGCAGCGGGACGACGGTCGAGGACGTGAACCGGCTGCTGAAGCAGTTCGTGCAGATGCAGAAGATGCTGAAGCAGCTCGGTGGGATGGCCGGCCTCGGGAAGAAGAAGGGCGGCCTCGGGATGATGAAGTCGATGATGGGGCGGTAGGACGACACGCGCGCCGCACGCCGCGGCGTGTCGCGCAGCAGGGATCGAAAGGGAGCAGATGTTAGCTATTCGTTTGCGACGCACGGGTTCGAAGAAGCGGCCGTTCTACCGGGTGGTGGTCACCGACTCGCGCACCGCGCGCGACAGCCGGTTCGTCGAGATCCTCGGGCACTACAACCCGCGGACGACGCCCGAGACGTTGACGCTGGACACCGAGCGCCTGGCCCATTGGGTCAAGACCGGTGCGCAGCAGTCCGACACCGTGCGGACGCTCGCGGCCCGGATGCCGCCCGCGCCGGCGGCGCCGGACACCGCGCCCGCCGAGCAGCCGGCGTCGTGAGCCGGGCGCGGGACGTCGTCGAAGTCGTGGCCCGGACGCTGGCCGATCACCCGGACGCCGTCCGCGTGACCGAGCGTGAGCACAAGGGCCAGACGCTGGTCGAGTTGTTCATGGCGCCGGGCGATCTGGGCCGGGTCATCGGACGTCAGGGCCGGACCGCGGCGGCGATGCGGACGTTGGTTGGCGCGACCGCGGAGCTCGAGGGGATCAAGGCCACGCTCGAGTTCCGCGACCAGCAGTGACCGGTCCGCTGGACCGGACGGCCGGAGCGATGGCAGACGACGACACGATCCTGATCGGCCGGGTGGCCCGGGCGCACGGCATCAAAGGTCAGGTGATCGTGAACTCGGACACCGACTTCCCCGATCAGCGGTTTCGCGAAGGCGCGGAGCTGCTGCTGGTGCGGAGCGGCGAGCCGCCGACCCGCCGGCGCATCGCGACGGTGCGATTCCATCAGGGCCGGCCGGTGGTCGGGTTCGCGGGGATCGAGTCGATGTCCGACGCGGAGCAGTTGGCCGGCGTCGAATTGCGGATACCGGTGAGCGAGCTCGGTCCGCTGCCGGAACGCACGTTTCATCATCACGAGCTGATTGGCTGCGAGGTGCGCGACACCGCTGACGCGCTGATCGGCCAGGTGCGCGCCATCGAGGGACCCATGGAGCGCGGCCGCCTGGTGGTGGACTCGGAGCGCGGCGAGGTCCAGATTCCGCTCGCGGACGACATCTGTGTCAGCATCGACCCGGCGGCGCGGCGCATCGTTGTCAATCCGCCCGAGGGGCTGATCGAGCTGAACCTGCGGGTCCGGCCGCAGTAACCGGACGCTGTGAAGATCGACATCGTCACCATCTTTCCGGCGATGGTGCGAAGCGCGCTGGCCGAGGGCATCGTCAGCCGGGCGGCGGGCCGGGGCGTGCTGGACATTCGCGTGCACGACCTGCGCGAGCACACGACGGACCGGCACCGGGTCGTTGACGACGTGCCGTTTGGCGGCGGCCCCGGAATGGTGCTGAAGCCGGAGCCGCTGTTCAAGGCGGTGGCGGCGATTCGCGCCGGGCGAGGGCAGCCGGATGCGGTGATTCTGACCACGCCCGACGGGCCCAGGTTCGATCATGGCCGGGCCGCGCGGTTGAGCCGTCTCGGGCACATCGTGGTGCTGTGCGGCCGCTACGAAGGGGTGGACGATCGGGTCCGGCAGGCGCTGGCGACCGAGGAGCTGTCGATCGGCGACTACGTGCTGTCGGGCGGGGAATTGCCGGCGCTGGTGATCGTCGATGCGGTCGCGCGGCTGGTGCCGGGGGTGGTGGGAGACGAGGCCTCGGTGGCGCGGGACAGCTTTGCCCGCGGCACCCTCGATTTTCCGCAGTTCACCCGGCCGGCGGTGTTCGAAGGGCTGGACGTGCCGCCGGTGCTGCTGTCCGGGCACCATGCGGCGATCGCGACGTGGCGGCGCCGGGAAGCGCTGGCCCGGACGCTGGATCGCCGGCCTGATTTGTTGAACGACGCGGAGCTGGACGAGGACGACCGCCGGCTGCTGCAGGATCTGTTGGCGCAACGAGCGAAGGAGTAGTCTGATGATTGCCGTAGATTCCGTCGAGCGCACGCAACTCACCACGCGCCCGGCGATCAAGCCGGGCGACACGGTGCGTGTCCACGTCAAGGTCCGCGAGGGCGACAAGGAACGCATCCAGGTGTTCGAAGGCATGGTGATTGGCATGCACCGCGGCGGTGCCCGGGCCACGTTCACCGTGCGCAAGGTGTCGTTCGGCCAGGGCGTGGAGCGCATCTTCCCGCTGCATTCGCCGATCATCGACAAGATCGAAGTCGTCCGCACGGCGCAAGTCCGCCGCGCCAAGCTGTACTTCCTGCGCGAGCTGAAGGGCAAGGCGGCGCGCATGAAGGAGCGCAAGAAGCCGACCGCCTAGGCGCATCGATTCGGGCGAGGCGCATGGCCAAGGTTCGCGCGTTCCGCACCATCGAGAACGCCATCCGGCGCATGGGATTCATCCATGTCGCCGGGGTCGACGAAGTGGGCCGCGGCTGCCTGGCCGGGCCGGTCGTCGCGGCGGCGGTGGTGTTGAATCCCGATCGCTACGTGCCGCGAATCGGCGATTCGAAGACCGTAACCGCGCTCGAACGCGACCGGCTCTACACCCGCATCACGCGGACGGCGGTGGCCTGGGGCGTCGCCTCCGCGTCATGCGACGAGATCGATACCATCAACATCCATCGCGCCTCCCTGCGCGCGATGCAGCGCGCGGTGCAGCTCCTGACGCCGTGCCCCGATTTCGTGCTCGTCGACGCCTTCCGCATCCCCGATCTGTTCATGGCCCAGCGCGCGGTGATTCACGGCGATGCCCGCTGCACCGCGATTGCGGCGGCCTCGATCGTCGCCAAGGTGACGCGCGACCGGATGATGCTGGAGCTCCACGCCAACGACCCGCGCTACGGGTTCGATCGCCACAAGGGGTATGCGACCCGGGATCATCTCGACGCGGTGGCCCAGTTCGGTTATTCCGCCGTCCACAGACAATCGTTCCGTCCGCCCTCGCTCTTTGATAAGATCAGTTGATCCCCTTTTGCCGCTCCCCGGCACCACGGCCCTGCGGAGAAAACCCCCTTGGCCTTCGACCGCGACAGCACGCTGAAACAAGGTGAGAAGTTCCTGCGTCAGGGACGTCTCGACGCCGCGATCCGTGAATACGCGCGCGTCGTGGAGGCCCAGCCGCGCGACTGGAATACCGCCAACCTGCTGGGAGATTTGCACTTCCGGGCCGGTCAGGTGGACGAGTCGCTGGCCCAGTACCACCGCATCGCCGACCACTTGATGCGGGAGGGGTTCTTCGCGAAAGCGACCGCCCTCTACAAAAAGGTCCTGAAAATCCGTCCCGACGAGGAGTCGACGCAGCTGCTGCTCGCCGACCTCTCGACGCGTCAGGGGCTGGTCGCCGAGGCGAAGCGCTATCTGACGACGGTGGGGGACCGGCGGCGGGCGCGGGGCGACCGCGAAGGTGTCGCCGACATCGCCATCCGGCTCGGATCCTTGGACCCATCGGATTTCGGTGCCCGGCTCGAAGCGGCGCGCACGCTCGAGGACCTGGGCCAATCGGCCGAAGCCGCGGCGCGGTTCCGTGCCGTGTACGCCGACCTTCAGGCCAGCCGGCCGGGCGACGCGCTCGACGCGCTGCGGCAGGCCGTCCGGCTGAACCCGGACGACCGGGAAGGCCGCACCATCCTGGCGCGGGAGACAGTCGCCGCCGGTGACGTGCTCGGCGCCCGCGATTACCTCGATAGAGAGACGGCCGGCAACGATCCCGCGCTGCTCTCGGCGCTCGTGGAGCTCGATCTGCGCTCGGGTCACATCGGCCGCGCGCGCGATCTGATGACCGAGCTGCTCGCCGCCGACCGTGACGTCCGGCGTCGGCTGCTCGTCACTGCCTGGGCGCTCTGCGAGAGCGATCCTGAGGCCGCCCACGCGTGCATCGACGCCATCGCCGATTCGGCGATCGCGATCCGCGAGTACGCCGAGGCGGCGGAGCACCTCCAGGCGTTCGCCGAGCGCCGTCCCGGCCACGTGCCCACGTTGCTCAAGCTGGTCGACGTCAGCGTCGACGGCGGGCTCGACGCGCCGATGTACCAAGCGCAGATCCAGCTCGCGGACGCCTATCTCGACGCAGGCCAGGCGCTCGAGGCACGCGTCATCGCCGAGGATCTCGTCGCCCGCGAGCCGTGGGAGCGGGCTCACATCGAGCGGTTCCGCCGAGCGCTGGTGCTGCTCGAGGTCGAGGACCCGGACGCGGTCGTTGCGGATCGGCTCAGCGGCGACACACCGTTCATGAACGACGCGTTCATGGACCTGTCGACCGATCTGCTCACGGAGCCCACCGATGCCGAGCCGGTGGACGTCGCCGACCCCGAGGCCACCATCGCTTCGGGGGCCAGCGACCCGGTGGTTGAGGAGCAGCCGCTCGACGCGGCGATCGACGAACCGGCGGTTGAGGAGCAGCCGCTCGACGCGGCGATCGACGAACCGGCGGTTGAGGAGCAGCCGCTCGACGCGGCGATCGACGAACCGGCGCCTGCGGAGGACGCGGCTCACGCTCTGGTCGAGGAATCGATCGAAGACGAGGTCATCCTCGATTTCGCCTCACCTGAAGCGCCCGCGCCGGCGGATCTCTCCGCGGCTCTCAGTTCGGCCGCCGAGGCCACGCTGTCGGCCGACGCGGAAGTGGTGGCCGGCGCAGCGACCGAGTCGTCGCCGGACCCGCTGCTCGAGGAGGTGGACATCACCGGTATCCTGGGAGATCTCGATCACCTGCGGGGCGACAAATCGTCCACTGATCTCGACGCGGCGTTCGACGACCTGCGCAGCGAGGCGGAGCTGGACGCCGAGTTCGGGTCGCAGTATCTCAAGCTGGCCAGCACCTACATCGACATGGGGATGATGGACGATGCGATGACCGCGCTGCGGACGGCGGCGGAGACGCCGGCGCTGCGGTTCGAGGCGGCCTCGATGCTCGGCCGGCTGCACACCCAGCGGGGCGAGACGGCCCAGGCGATTCAGTGGCTGGAGCAGGCGGCGGAAGAACCGGCACCGAATCTGGTGGAAGGGCGCGCACTCCTGTACGATCTCGGCGTGATGCTCGACCGCAACGTGGAGTACTCGCGGGCGCTGGCGGTGTTCCTCGAGCTCCAGGCTGATGCCGGCGACTACCGCGACGTGCCGGCCCGCATCGATCGCCTGGCGCGCGTCCAGACCGGAGGCTGATCATCACGTTCTTCGTCCGGCTCCTCTTCGCCGCCTACTTTCTCGAGACGGGCATCATCCTGCTGGTCATGCCGTGGTCCAACTTCTGGGACCATAACGTCTTCGTGATGATGGTGCCGATGCTCCAGGATCTGCTGGGCAGCCCGTACGCACGCGGCGCCGTCTCGGGCGTCGGCGCGATCACCACCATCGCCGGCGTGCTGGAACTCGCGGCCGCGTTCAGCCTGCGCCGGACGCCGGCCCCGGACGGCCAGCAAAGCGGTCTCTGACCCTCCGGTCCCTCCTGAATGGCCGTGCGTCCGCTCCAATATCCGTTGATTACCGCGGTCAGTGACCGCCGCCGGCTGGCCGCGCACGACGACGAAGCCTGCCACCGCCTGGTGGAGTGGGCGGCCGTTGTGGCCCGGGCCGGCGTCGACATCATCCAGGTGCGCGAGCAGGGCCTCACGGATCGGGCACTGGCGGACATGGTTCGCGGTGTCGTTGGCGCCACCGCCGGGACGGCCGCGATGGTGCTGATGAACGACCGCGCCGACGTGGCGATCGTGACGAAGTGCACCGGCGTCCACCTGCCCTCGGCCGCACCGCCCGCCGACGCTGTGCGGCGCGCCACGCCGGCCGATTTCTTGATCGGGCGTTCGGTTCACGAGGGCGACGATCTGCCGGCCTGCGCGGCTAGCTGCGATTACCTCACGTTCGGCACCGTGTTCCCGTCCGCCAGCAAGGCACCCGGGCATCGAGCATCCGGCCTGGACGCTCTACGGCGCGCCTGCCACGACGGACCGGTGCCGGTGCAGGCGATTGGCGGCATCACGCTCGCGAATGTGGGAGCAGTGGCCGGGGCTGGGGCGGCCGGGATTGCGGCGATCGGTCTCTTCAGCGATGAATGCTGGTCGCGCGGCAGCGCCGATCGCGTGTCCGCGATTGTGGCGGCGGTGCGCGCGACCTTCGCCGGGGCAGGTGCGACGAAGCTCTCGTGACGGGCCAAAGGATGTCCCGGCCCGCAACTGCGGGGTCGCGATCTGACGGGCCCGCACGTGTGCGGGTCCGCTGCGACGTTCGGGTCAAGGCCAGGGTGAGGTGATGGACTCAGGGTATCGCTCGCCGCTCCTCGAGATGTTCCGCCGCAACGAGGCGGATCGCGACGTCCGTCTGGCCGGCGCTCAGGGCCTCCTGCGCCTGCAGGCGCTGGAACAGGTCGCCCTCCTGATGATCCTGCTCGATGACGAGGACCCCGGCATCGCGCGCCTGGCGGCGATGACGCTGGAGAAGTTGCCGGAGGCCGCGGTGGCGCGCTTCCTCGCACGCCCCGACGTGCCCGACGCGATGCGCGACGTCTTCGCGCTCCGCGGCATCGAGCCGCTCCGCGAGGTCGGCGAGGAAGCCGCGGAGGAGCCGGCACTGGATCCCGCAGCCGAGGAGGAGGAGGGCGCCGAAGACGCCGACGGGGACGCAACGGCCGCGATGCTGTCGTCGCTGCCGGTCGTGGCCCGGCTCAAACTGGCCACCAAGGGTACCCGCGAGCAGCGCGCCCAGCTGATTCGCGATTCGAACCGGATGGTCGCGGTGGCGGTCCTGAGCAGTCCGAAGGTCAACGAGGCGGAAGTGGAATCGTTCGCGAAGATGGCCAACGTGTCCGAAGAAGTGCTGCGGATCATCAGCGGGAACCGGTCCTGGATGAAGCACTACGGCGTCGCGCTGGGCTTGATCAAGAATCCCAAGACGCCACCCTCCATCTCGACCCAGATTCTGCATCGGCTGACGGAACGCGACGTCAAGGCCCTGACGGTCGATCGCAACGTGCCGGAACTGGTCCGGCTGGCGGCGAAGCGGGCGATGACGCGGGTCTCCCGGTAGGCTGATCGGCGTCAGCGCCGCGGCCGGCGCGGACCTTTCCACTCCTTGCGCATCTCAGCCAGACCTTCCATGTAGACCGCCGCCTTCTCGCGATCGTCGTCGGTTGGCAGGGCCTTGAGCAGGTCGATCGCACGCTCGAAATCCCGCTGGATCGTCGCGGGCGCGCTGGCGAAGTAGATGGCGCGAATCTCGTCGAGCGCTTTCCGGGCGTCAATGGCCATTGCTCGGCACTCGGATCAGCGCCGGGATCCGGCGGCACGGTGGCGGCGGAGCAGCGGCCGCAGCTCGTCGAGGGTCCGCGTATTGAGCACATCGGCGGCGGTCAGCCACGCCCGCCGGGCTACGGCCACGCCCCACCGCTGATTGCGAAGCGCCGCCGGGCTGTGCGCGTCCGAGTCGATAATCAGCGTGACGCCGCGGTCGCGTGCGAGACGCGCCTGCGTATCACGGAGATCGAGGCGATCGACCTGGCTGTTGATCTCGATTGCGACGCCGCGCTCCGCGGCGGCGGCGAACACCCGCTCCATGTCGTAGCGGAACCCCTCGCGCCGGAGCAGCAGGCGGCCGGTCGGATGGGCGAGGATATCCACCCAGGGGCACTCCAGCGCGCGCAGGATCCGCTCGGTCATCTGCTCGGGTTCCTGGGTGAACGCCGAGTGCACGGACGCGACCACGACATCGAGCTGCGCCAGGCACTCGTCGGCCAGATCCATCGTCCCGTCGGCGCGGATGTCGCACTCGATGCCGGCGAGCACGGTGATGCCCTCGACCCGCTCGTTGACGGAACGGATGCGCGCCGCGTGCGCCAGGGCGGCCCGCTCGTCGAGCCCGTTGGCCATCGCCAACGCCTGGCTGTGATCGGTGATGGCGATGTAGCGGTGGCCCAGATCGCGGGCCACGCGGGCCATGGTCTCGATATCCGCCCGCCCGTCCGTGGCGGTCGTGTGCATGTGGAGATCGCCGCGCAGGTCGGCCGCGGTCACGAGGACCGGCAGCGTGCCCTGTTCCGCCGCTTCGATCTCGCCGCGGTTCTCCCGCAGTTCGGCGGGAATCGGCGCCAGGCCGAGGGCACGATAGATCCCCTCTTCATCCGCGCCCGCCACCGCGGCGTCGTCTTCCAGGCGGTACAACCCGTACTCGTTCAACTTGAAGCCGCGCTGGAGCGCGCGGTCGCGCAGCGCGATGTTGTGGGCCTTCGACCCGGTGAAATACTGGCGGGCGGCCCCCAGGCTCTCGCGTGCCACCAGCCGAAGATCCGCCTGGAAGCCGCCGCGCAGCAGCACGCTCGACTTCGTCGCCCCGTGCGCCAGGACCCGCTCGACCTGATCGTAGCCGGTGAACGCATCGATCACTGACGGCGGCGCGCCGCCCGCGACGATGTCGAGGTCGCCGGTGGTTTCGCAGCCGCGCCGCAGGCTGCCGACGAGCGAGATATCGCCGTCAGGCGCGTGCGCCCGGAGCGCCGCCAGGAGCGGGTCGGCGGTCTCCGTCGCTTCGGCCATCAGCCGGCGTCCGGCGACCTGGGCGCGTTCACCGATCGCCCGCAGGATCTGGCCGGCCTTTTTCTCGCCAATGCCCTTGACACCTCGCAGCCGCCCCTGCGTGATCGCCGCTTCGAGGTCGTCGAGCGTCCGGATGCCCAGCTCGCGGTAGAGGAGCGCCGCGGTCTTCGGCCCGACGCCCTGTAGATGGAGCAGGTCGAGGATCGAGGCTGGGAACTCCTGCAGCAGCTCCTGGTGATAGGCAATCGAGCCGGTCTCGATGAGCGTGCCGATCTTCGCGGCGAGGTCCTTGCCGATGCCGGGAATGGCAAGGCGCTGCGGCGGGGTCAGGTCCGCCAGCCGTTCAGCGAGATGAGACGCGGTTTCCGCGGCGTTGCGGTATGCCCGAATCTTGAACGGGTTCTCTCCCTTGATCTCGAGGAGATCGCCGATTTCCGCCAGGACACGGGCGATGGCGAGGTTGTCCACCGACCGCCTCAGGCAGTGACGCGGCTCTCGACTCGCAGGCCATCCGGCTCGATGGTGAAATCGAGCAGGCGGGCGCCCCGATCGTGGAGAGCCTGACGGATCGCTGGCAGGTCCTCCGGCGCGCCGAGGCAGAACAGGCAGCCGCCGCCGCCGGCGCCGCAGACCTTGCCGCCGATCGCCCCCGCGCTCTGCGCCGCGGCCAGCATGGCGTCGATCTCCGGCGTCGTGACGCCGGGGGCGAGATGCTTGCGGTTCTCCCATTCAGCGGCGACGTGCCGGCCGACCGCCGGCCAGTCGCCGGCCTCGAGCGCGGTGCGCATCTCGACGGCGATGTCACGAATGACCGCGAACCGGCGCTGGACCTCGCGATCGCCGTCGATGTGGCGCTTGGTGACGTCCCAGTTGTTGATCCCCGAGTTGCGGGTCGCGCCGGTGTACGCCAGGACCAGCCGCGAGCCCAGGTCGGCCGGATTCACTGGAAGGGCGACGCGGCGGATGCCGGCGACCCCGAGCTCCACTGCCGAGACCCCGCCGTAGAGAGCCGGCCGATAGTCCTGGACGCCGGTCGGCACGTCGATCGCCTGCGCCTCGACGTTCATCGCGATGTGGAGCAGCTGGTCGTCCGACAGCGCCCGCTCCGTCCACGCCATCAGCGCCCCGCACACCGCGATGTTCAACGCGGAGGAGCCGGCGATGCCGGCGCCGAAGGGGGAGTCGGACTGGGTCCGCAGCTCGAGCCCCTGGACCCGGAAGTGGTGGAGCAATCGTCCGAGCAGGCGCAGCTCGGTGCTGTCCTTCAGCTCGCTCCAGTGCGAGGCTTCCACGCGGTGGCCGGTGTCGTCGGAGACGATCACGATCCGCGAGTCGGATCGCGGCTGGATGCGGCAGCGCGCCCGCAGGCTGATCGCCGCGTTCAGCGTCTGTGCTCCCTCGTGGAACAGGTACAGCGGCCAGATGTCGAGCGTGCCTCCGGCGAGATCGATGCGCGTGGGCGCTGATGCGTCGATGTGCAAGGTGCGTTCATTATACGGGCACCTGTTGCGCGGACCTGGTCTGGACTGCCCGCGGCTGGAAGGCGCACCGGCGATTGACACATAATCAGCACGCAGTGCTCTCACGCGACATTCGACGTCACATCGGCCAGCTGGTGATGGCGGGATTCCCCGGCCATTCGATACCGCCGGAGCTCAGGTCCCTGGCCCGCGAGTTCGATCTCGGCGGGGTGGTGCTGTTCGCCCGTAATGTCGACGAACCGGAGCAGGTCGCCGACATCTCGCGCCAGGCGCGGGAGATGGCGGAGGAGCTGCCGCTGTGGGTCAGCGTCGACCAGGAGGGCGGCCGCGTCGCACGGCTCAAAGGCCCGTTCACCCGGTGGCCGGCGATGGCGACGCTCGGACGGAGCGGCGACGAGGGTCTGGCCGCGCGTTTTGCCGGTGCGCTCGCCGCCGAGCTGACGGCGGTCGGGATTTCGCTCGACTACACGCCGGTCCTCGACATCCTCACCAATCCCTCGAACCCGGCGATCGGCGATCGTGCGCTGGCCGATCGCGCCGAGGACGTGGCCCGTCTCGGACGGGTCATCATCGAGACCCTGCAGGGGGCGGGGATTGCCGCCTGCGGCAAGCATTTCCCCGGGCACGGCGATACGAGCGTCGACTCGCATCACGACCTGCCCGTCGTCGAGCATCCGCCCGATCGCCTGCGTCGTGTGGAGATGGTCCCGTTCCGCACAGCCATCGAGGCGGGCGTGGCGGGAGTCATGACCGCGCACATCCTGGTTCCCTCGCTGGACGACGAACGCCCGGCGACGATCTCGCCGGCGATCGTGTCCGGGATCCTGAAGGAGGAGCTCGGCCACCGCGGCCTCGTGTTCACCGACGACATGGAGATGAAGGGCATCAGCGCGGCGCGCGGCGTCCCGGCCGCGGCGGTCCAGGCGATCGTTGCCGGGTGCGACGTCGCCCTGCTGTGCGGCCCGAGCCAGGAAACCCAGTTCGCCACGATCGAAGGGCTGATTCGCGCCGCCGAGGATGGATCGCTGCCGCTGAAACGGATCGAGGACGCCCTGGCACGTCAGCGGCGCGTCAAAGAACGATTCCTTGCCGCCCCGCAGCCCAAGCCGTTGTCCGGAGCGGCGTTGCGCGCCGCGCTCGGCCGCGACGAGTCTCAGGCCATTGCCGACGAGATGGGCCGCTTCGCCTAGCCTGCGCCGTCACTTCTCCGTGCCCCATCACCTCGCGCTTCCGACCGCATCCCCCGGACCTGAGCCTGTGCTGCCGACGCCAAACGATCGCCCGAGGCGCGCGTAGCGTGCGGCGCAAGCCGCGCGCGCTCCGCCCGGGCGATCGCGTCGCGATCGTCGCGCCGGCCAGTCCGTTCGCCCGCGAGGAGTTCGACGCCGGGCTCACGGAGTTGCGCGTGCTCGGGTTCGAGCCCGTTTACGATGAGACGGTCTTCCTGCGTCAGGGCTACGTCGCCGGTCCGGCGGCGGTGCGCGCGGCGGCCTGGCTGCGGGCGTGGAACGATCCGTCGGTGTCCGCGGTGATTGCCGCGAGGGGCGGCTACGGCAGCGTCCAGTTGTTGCCGGCGCTCGGCCGGGCCGGCATCGGGCCCGGAACGCCGAAGGCGTTCATCGGTTACAGCGACAACACCTCGATCCTGGCCTGGCTCACCACCCAGCACGATGTTGTCGCGATCCATGGGCCGATGATCGAGGGTCGCTTCGCGCGCGGTGAGGCAGGCTACGATCGCGACACCTTTCGCCGCTGCCTGTGCGTGGCCGAGCCGATGGGCGAGGTGTCGCATGCGCAACTGGAGGCGTTTCGGCCCGGCGAGGCGGCCGGCCTCCTCGTCGGCGGCACGCTGACGCAGCTGCTCGCGTCACTCGGCACGCCGTATGCCTTCAATCCTCCGCCGGGCGCGGTGCTGTTCCTCGATGAAGTCGGCGAACGGCCCTACCGGCTCGATCGCATGCTGATGCAGCTGCGGCTGAGCGGGCTCCTGGCGCGGACGTCAGCGGTGGTGTTCGGCGAGCTGCCGCGGTGTGACGAACCGGGCGGTGCGCACGCGGCGCGCGCGGTGGTGCACGAGTTGCTGGCTGACTATCCTGGTCCGGTGCTGTTCGGCCTGCCATCGGGGCACACGACGGGACCGACCCTCACCTTGCCCTTCGGTGTCCGCGCCCGTGTCGTGACCTCGCCGCGGCCGGTGCTGATCATCGAAGAATCGGCCGTGGAGTAGAACCCCGAATGGCACGCATCCACCTGATCGGCGTCTGCGGCACGGCCATGGCCACGCTCGCGGCCCTCCTCAAACACCGCGGCCATGACGTCCGCGGCTCGGACCAGAACGTCTATCCGCCGATGAGCGACTTCCTGCAGCAGCAGGGCATCCCGACGTTCCAGGGCTACAAGCCCGAACAGATCACCGCCGATCTCGACGTCGTCATCGTCGGCAACGCGATCTCGCGCGGCAACCCGGAGCTGGAGGAGGTGCTGGATCGCAAGATCCGCTACTGCTCCCTGCCCGAAGCGGTCCGCGACCATTTTCTCTGGGGCGCGCGCTCCATCGTCATCGCCGGTACGCACGGCAAGACGACGACGACCTCGTTGACGGGCTGGGTCCTGGCGCATGGCGGCGCCGATCCCAGCGTGTTCATCGGCGGCATCTCGGAGAACTTCGAGAGCAGCTACCGCGTCGGCGGCGGGCGGGAGTTCGTGATCGAGGGGGACGAGTACGACAGCGCGTTTTTCGACAAGACCGCCAAGTTCCTCAAGTACCTGCCGGATATCGCGGTGGTCAACAACCTCGAGTACGACCACGCGGACATCTATCCGGATCTCGCGTCAATCCGCCTCGCGTTCCAACGGTTCGTCAACCTCGTGCCTCGACGCGGCCTGCTGCTCCTCGGGATCGACAGCCCCGAGGCCGCGGCCCTGGGAGCCAGGGCGCATTGCCGGGTGGAGAGCTTCGGTCTGTCGGCCGGCGCCGACTGGCAGGGGCACGACCTGAAGGTGAACGCCACTTCCACCGTGTTCAGCGTCCGTCAACACGGACAGTCGATCGGGACGTTCGAAGTGCCGCTGCTCGGTGCCTACAACGTCCGCAACGCGCTCGCCGCGCTGGCCGTGGGTTCGGCGGTGGGGCTGAACACCGACACCATGGGCGACGCGCTGCGGCGCTTCCGTGGCGTGCGCCGCCGCATGGAGCTGCGGGGAACCGCGAACGGCGTGGCGGTCTACGACGACTTCGCCCATCACCCGACGGCAATCGGCGAAACCCTCGACGGCGTCCGGTCGGCGTTTCCGGATCGCTCGCTGTGGGCCATCTTCGAGCCGCGCTCGGCGACCTCGTGCCGGCGGGTGTTCCAGGACGATTTCGCGCGGGCCCTGGCCAAGGCTGACCACGTGATCCTCCCGGCCGTGTATCGATCGACGCTGCCCGAGGATCAGCGGCTCTCGACGGAACAGCTCGTCGCCGACTTGCGGGGTGTCGACGCCCGCTACATCCCCCGCGTCGACGACATCGTCCAGACGGTGGCCAGCGAAGCCCGGCCGGGCGACATCGTCGTGATCATGTCGAACGGGGGATTCGACGACATTCATCGCAAGCTGATCGCCGCGCTCGACGCGGGACAGAGCCGCTGAGAGCCCCACCAATGACTCGCCTTGCGGATCCAGGGGAGTAGACGATGCCCCCGATCCAGATTGCCGCGGCCGGCGACGCGGCATTGCTCGTGAGCGTGCCGCAGGTCATCGACGTCCAGCTCAATGCCTGGTGCGTGGCGTTCGGCGAGGAAATTACCCAGCGCTATGGCGCCGCGGTCCGCGATGCCGTCGTCGGCTACGCGTCGGTGACGGTGTATTTCGATCCGCTGCTCGTCGACCCGGCGTGGCTGGAGCGCGAGCTGTACGACGTCGCGGCGGCCATACCCGTCGTCGCCCTGCGTTCCGGGCCGATCGTCGACGTGCCCGTCCTCTACGGCGGGGAGATGGGACCGGATATCGAGGACGTTGCCAGGTTCGGCGGCTGCGGAGCCGCGGACGTGATCGCCTGGCACACGGCCGTGACGTATCGCGTGTATCTCGTCGGCTTCGTGCCCGGCTTCGCGTATCTCGCGACCGTCGATCCACGGATTGCCGCGCCGCGTCGCGCCACGCCACGCGTGGCGGTGCCGAGCGGGTCGGTGGCGATCGCGGGAGGGCAGACCGGCATCTATCCCGATGTCACGCCCGGCGGGTGGAACATCATCGGCCGCACGCCGCTCGTGCCGTTCGATCCGGCGCGCCCCACGCCGTGCGCGTTCATGCCTGGCGATCAGGTCCGCTTTCGTTCGGTCGACGCTACCGAGTTCGCCGCCGCGTGGAGCGAGCGGGTCCGCTGAGATGCTGATCGTGCATCGGCCCGGCATGCTCACGACCGTTCAGGACCTCGGGCGGTGGGGGAGTCAACGCTTCGGCATTCCGGTTGCCGGACCGATGGACGCGTTCGCGCACCGCTACGCGAACGCGCTGGTCGCGAACGACGACTCGGCGGCGGCGCTGGAGATTACGCTGATCGGGCCCGAGCTGGAGGCCGATGAGCCGGCGGTGTGCGCCGTCACGGGCGCGCGTTTCGCGGTCACGGTGAACGAGAACGCCGTGCCCCTCGACACGGCGTTCGACGTTCCGCGCGGCGGCCGGGTGCGCTTTGGTGCGAGGGCTGCCGGTGCACGCGCCACGCTGGCCGTGCGCGGCGGCTTCGACGTTCCGGTCTCGTATGGCAGCCGCGCAACCAGCCTTGTCAGCCGCATCGGTCCGTTCGGCGGTCGTAGCCTGCGGGCGGGGGATGTGCTGCCCGTCGGCGCCGCGCCGGCGCGTCACATCGTCCCCCCGCCGAACGCCGGGATGCCCTTGCCCGATCGTGGAGCCCGCCTTCGTGTCCTCGAGGGTCCACACGCCGCCATGTTCGAGCGGTCCTCGCTCGAGTTGCTCTACGCGGAACGGTTCCTCGTCACACCGCAGTCGAACCGGATGGGGTACCGGCTCGATGGCCCACGGCTGATGCACGCCGGGTCGTCGGACATCCTGTCAGATGCCACGCCCATCGGCTCGCTGCAGGTCCCCCCATCGGGGCACCCGATCCTGCTGATGGCAGACCGCCAGACCACTGGTGGCTACCCGAAGATCGCGACCGTCATCTCCGCCGACCTGCCATTGGCCGGCCAGCTCGCCCCGGGAGATTGGATCGAGTTCGCCGCGGTCAGTCGCGCGGAGGCATTGACGGCTTTGAAGCGCCAGCAGCGGCAGCTGCAGCTGGAGCCGTGGCCATGACCCATGAAGCCTTCGATCGCGCTCTCGCGACCCGCTTCGGCGAGCGCCTGCGCCGCGCCGCACCGTTGGCGCCGCTGACCACCTTCAGGGTTGGCGGCCCGGCCGACTGGCTGCTGGAGCTGCAGCAGGTCGAGGACGTCCGCGCCGCGCTGATGATCGCTCGCGAGCACGGCGTCCCGGTGGTCCCGCTCGGCGGCGGCTCCAACGTGCTCGTGCCGGACGCGGGCATCCGCGGCCTCGTCATCCGCCTTCACGGTGGCAGCATGGTCCGGGTTGCAGAACATCGGATTCGCGCGGACGGTGGCGTGACCATCAACGGCCTGGTCCGCTGGACGCTCAGCCACCGGCTCGCCGGTCTCGAAGCCTGGGCCGGCACTCCTGGAACAGTCGGTGGCGCGGTGCATGGCAACGCGCACTTTCGCGGCCGCTTGATCAGCGAGCTGATTGTCGCCGTATCGCTCCTCTCGCGCCGTGGTGAGCTGCGCGATGTCCCGGTCAGTGAGATGGAGTTCGGCTACGACACGAGCCGCCTGCACCGGACGGACGAGATCGTCGTCGCCGCGGAGTTCGCGGTCTCACCGGGCGATCCCGAGCAGCTCCGCGCCACTGCCCGGGAGTCGCTCGCGTTTCGCAAAAGGACCCAGCCGCTCGCCTCGCCGAGCGCCGGCTGCATCTTCCAGAATCCGAACCCGGCCCGCGAGGTGGTTCCCGTGGGGATTCCGCCCTCGGCCGGAGCGCTGGTCGATCGGGCCGGACTGAAGAGTGCCCGAGAAGGGGCGGCGCGTGTGTCGCCGACTCACGGCAACTTCATCGTAAACGAGGGAGGCGCCACGGCGGCGTCCGTCCGGGCGCTCATCGATCGCTGCAAGGCCAGCGTCCGCAAGCGGTTCGGCGTCGAGCTTCGGGAAGAGATCGTCTATCTGGATGCGGCCGCGAGCGAGCGGGGAGAAGGTCACGAATGACGACGTTGCGGATTGAGGGTGGGCGCAGATTGGCGGGGCGCCTGGCGGTGGAAGGCAACAAGAATTCGGCGCTGCCGCTGATCGCGGCCTGCCTCCTGACGGGCGAGCCCTGCGTCCTGACGAACGTGCCGCGGATCCGCGATGTCGCGGTCCTCGGCGATCTACTGGTCGGTCTCGGCGCGACCGTCGAGGGCAGTGGCACACCGACGCTACGGATTCAGTGCGCGTCGGTGACGAGCGACGAGCCGAACCCGGCGCTCGTCGGCCGGCTGCGCGGATCGGTGCTGCTGCTGGGACCGCTCCTGGCCCGGCGCGGCTCGGCGCGGCTCGGCCAGCCCGGAGGAGACTTCCCGGCCCGCCGCACGCTCGGCACCCATATCCAGGCGCTCGTCGCCCTCGGCGCGGTCCTGCGCGACGAGCCGGGCTACGTCCTGGACGCGCCGGACGGCCTGACCGGCGCCTCGTTTTACCTGGACGAGGCGTCGGTCACCGGCACGGAGACCGCGCTGCTGGCGGCGGTCGCGGCGCGCGGCCCGAGCGAAATCCGTCATGCCGCCACGGAGCCGCACGTGGTCGAGTTGTGCCGGTTCCTGCGCGCCATGGGCGCGTCGATCGAAGGAGAGGGAACGTCCACCATCCGTATCCAGGGCCCCGAGCGCTTGCGTGGCGCCGAGCACTGGCTCGACGGTGACTACGTCGAAGCTGGCAGCTGGGGTGTCGTCGCGGCGATCACCGGCGGCGACATCGAGATCACCGGCGCGCGCGGCACCGACATGGAGGTGGTCGCCGCGCCGCTGCGAAAGATGGGTCTTCGCTGCATCACCGAGGACGACCGCTTCGTGGTGGAGCACACGCCCTTGACCGCGGTGCGCCGGATCACGACCGGGCTGTGGCCGGGGTTTCCGAGCGACATGATCAGCCTCGTCACCGTGCTTGCCACCCAGGCGGATGGGCGGACGCTGGTCCACGACTGGATGTACGAGCTGCGGCTGTTCGCGCTCGAGCAATTGAGCTCGATGAAGGCCGACCTCTTCTTGTGCGATCCGCACCGCATCATCATCAGCGGCCCGACCCCGTTACGCGGCCGCGGCCTCGACAGCCGCGACATTCGATCGGGAATGGCGCTGATCGCGGCGGCGCTGGCGGCGAGCGGCGTCAGCACGATCTCGCCGCTCGAGACGGTCGAGCGCGGCTACGGCGCGCTGGTCGAACGGCTGCAGATGCTCGGCGCGCAGGTCGAGAAAAGCGAGACCTGATCCGCTACCGGCACGGCGGGTTCGGGCAGGGGCGCGGCTCGAGCGGCTGCGGGAACGTCGGCTTCGGAGCCGGCGCAGGCGCAGGCGCCGGCGGCGTCGTCGTGGGATCGCGGACCATCGGCTCGTTCAGCAGTTCGCGCGGGTTCTGGAGGCCGGGCAGCTCGCCGGTGCCCGAGTCACGGCCCAGACGGAACGGGCGCAGGTCCCCCTCAGACAGATCCAGCACCCGGATGATGTGCGGCGTCAGGGTGAGCACGATGTCGGTCTGCTGCGCTTCCTTGTGATTCTTGGCGAACAGATGACCAACCAGCGGCAGGTCGCTCAGGCCCTGAACGCCGGCCAGGGTCGTCCGTTCGTTGTCGCGAATCAGCCCCGCCAGCATGTTGGTCTCGCCGTCCTTCAGCCGGATCGTGGTGTTGATCTCACGGTTGCCGAAGGTCGGAAGACCGCCAAAGCCGGCGCCCGAAATGTTGCTGATCGCGACCTTCAGCGTCAGCGACACCTCGTCGTCGTGATGCAAGCGCGGCAGGATGTCGATGTTCACGCCGATGTTCTTGTATTCGTACGAGGTGATCGGCTGCTGGTTGACGCCGCCGGTCGCGATCGGCGCGAAGGTCGTGACCGGCACCGGCACCTGATCGCCGAAACGCGCCTGCGCGATGATGCCCTCCGACGTTCGCAGCTGCGGGTTGGCCAGGGTGCGCGTGTTGGCGTCGTTCTTCAGCAGGCGGTAGTAAATGCCGGGGACGCCGCTCAGCGCCACGTCCGCCGCGGTCAGGTTACGGAGATCCTGAAGTGACAGGTTGGGGCGGTTCACGTCGGCCGTGCCATCGATTCCATCGGATCCCGGCGACGCGATGCCCAGACCGAATTCACGGACGCGCGTTCGATCGACCTCCAGCAGCTCGACGTCGATCACGACCTCAGGGCGCGCCTTGTCGATCGCCGCAATCAGGCGCCCCGCGGCGGCAATCCGCTCGGGCGTGTCCTTGATCGAGATCGCGTTGGTCGCGGTGATCGGCGAAATCTGACGGATGTCCACGACGATGCGGAGCAGGTCGATGACTTCCTTGACGTCGGCATTGCTCAAATAGAACGTGCGGACCACCGATTCTTCGTACTCGCGGCGCTTGGCCGGCGTGTCCGGGACGATCGTGATCGTTCGCTCGGCGGTGACGCGATAGAACGTGCGCGTCACGGCGGTCACCGACGCGAGCGCGTTGGCGAGGCTCGTCTTGCGCAGGTCGACGGTGATGGGCGTCTCGCGGAAGGTCGGATCGAATACGAGGTTCAGACCGGAGAACCGGGCGAGCGCGGTGAACACGACACGGCTGCTCGCGCCGCTGAAGACCAGGGAGTCCGGCAGCGTCGCGTCGCTTGGCAGGTCGAGTCCGGGCGGCGGAAGGTCCCGGGTGCGATCGACGAGATTCTCCAGATCGGTGCGACCGCCCCGGGCGACCGCGATCTTGGTGCGGAGCCGCTGGCGCGTGTCCCGCAGTGCCGCCTCGACCTCGGCATCGGTGGGGTTCAGCTCGGCGGCCATCTGGTACTCGACCAGGGCCCGTTCGAACTGATCCGAGGCCGCGAGCCGGCGGCCAGCGAAGAAGTGCTGCTGTGATGCCCGGAGTTGGGCGCGCTGCAGCGCGCCCCGCGCGTTCCGGTCCTCCGGGTCGAGCCGGACGGCAGCGCTGTACTCGACAACCGCCCGGTCGTAATCCTTCGCCTGCTCGGCGCGCTCGCCGGCGCGGAACTGCGAGCTCGTCGCGCACCCATAGACCGCGAGCAAGCCGAGGCACACCAGAAGGCGGCCACGCCCGCGCAGCGACTCAACGTCCGGGAGAGCCAGCCTGGATGACATCGGCACCCCGTGGAATGGCGAACTGAAACGTCTTATCGGGCGGATTGACGTTTTCCTTGAAGTTCGTGAAGGTGAACGTAGAGGTCGTACCCTGCTTGTCGGCGGCGGTGAGTCCCTGGATCTGGTAGGTGGAACGATCGACCACCAGCTGGAGCCAGTCGTAATCGCGTTCCGCCAGCTTCGGCTGGAGCTTGAGAGCGTAGCTGCCGGCCGGCGCGCCGGGAATCAGGCTCACGGTGAAATCGCGCGTCAGGTTGCCCTTGCCCGAGAGGAACAGAACTGCGGTCGTGGCCTGGTCGGCGGGAGTCACGGGACTGACGATGACCTGATTGTCGGCCGGCGTGTGCATGTACATCTTGGTGCCGTCCGAGACGAAGACTTTCTCCTCGGGCGCCTTGTACGTCCAACGCATCTTGCCCGGCTTCTTGACGATCACCGAGCCGCGCTCCACGAGCTTCTTGCGCAGCACGCCGCTGATCGCCTCCTGCGTGAAATCGGCGGAGAAATCGCGTACCCGGTCGTACCGCGCCTGGACCTGGTTGGCGATCTCGGTCGCGGAGGGCTGGCCTGGCTGAACGGCGGCCATACCACAGCCGCAAGCGGCCGCAAACAACGCGGCGCGAAGAATGGAGGTCATGATCGGTAGCCCGATCATCGTATCAGCTTTACAGGGAGGGGTTTCGAGGGCCGGACGGGATCTTCCCCCGCCGACGGCGGGCCTCTACGGCTGCGGCGGCTTCGAGAAGTCCACCGACACCGCCGCCGCCTCGCTGGCGCGAATGGTCGCGGTGGCCCGGCGCTCGCCGAACTGCGGGTTCTTGAACACGAACTCCTGCGTGCCGAGCGGCAGGGTGTAATTGGCGATCGGCGTCTCGCCGATCTTGCGGCCGTCCCACCACACCTCGGCCCAGGGCACCGCGTTGATGTTCACCTGACCCTTGGGATCCAGGTGGATGGCTGCCACGGCGCCAGCCGTCACGTCCACCTGCTGGGCGGTCGAGAAGCCGAGCCCGTCGTTGCTCAGCACCAGCATGTGCCGCCCCGGCGCGACGAGTAGACGGCCCTGCTCGTTCGTGCCCAGAGTGGCCGAGTTCTCGGCAATCGTGACCACGAAGGGCGCGAACACCGCCACCCATCCCGAGAAGATCGGCACGTCCAGGGAGATCGAATGGTCCGCCACCACGCGAATCGTGCGCTTGACCGAGCCGGACGGGGCAGACACGACCACGACATGGCTGCCCGCCGAAATCCCGTCGAGAGTCAGCGGGCTCACGCCGACGGGTTTCCCGTCCAGCGTCACTCGCGCGCCGGTGGGCTCCGTGTTCACGACCACCTGTCCGGTACCCGCGACGGCCGATTGGGTCTCCGGCTCTTCGTCTTCAGCGGCCGGTAGCGCCGCGGCGGTCTCCGCCGATCCCTTCCGCAGCGCGCCACCAGGCAGCGAGGCGCGGCCCACCAGCACCCCGACCACGGCCAGCACGACGACGGCGATCGCGAGCTTGACTGGGAAGATTCGCGCCGTCGGAGGGACGGTAACTTCCTCCTCGACCACTACCGGCGGCGGCTCCGACACGTCCTCGACCACGTGCCGAGCGGGCTTCGGGCGCTCGCTGCGCCGGCTGTTCCTGCCGGCCGGCGCGTAGCCCGACGGCAGATCGGCCTTCACCTTGACGGGTGCGAAGGCCTCGTCCGGATCGATCATCGAGATCGTTGATCCGAGGCCCGCGGTCGGGAGCGGCATCGGCGCGATCGCCGGCGGGTTGGCGAACTTCGGCAGCGGGGCCGCCGGTGGCGGCGGTGGCACGACGATCGGCGCGAGCGGGATCACCGGCGGCCGGTTGGCCATGACACCCGGCACCGGGGCCGCGAACGGCAGCTGAATCGCGGGAGCCGGCGGCGACTGGATCGCGGCTGGACGGAACGGCGAGAGCGCCGGCTCCGGCGTGACCTGTTCGAACTTCGCCTGTTTCTCCGGCGGCACCAGCCAGGTCGACGGCGAGGCCTCCGGCTTGGCCGCGGACCGGAGCCTGTCCTTCTGTGCCCGTCCGGCCTTCTTGTGCCGTCGACGGCGCTCGCCCGACGGCGCGTCGCCGGCGGTCCCGGACGCGCCCGCGGCGTCGGCGTTGAGCGGCGCCGGGACGATTTCTCCATACGCCGGCGCGCTGGCCGGTGCCGTTCCGAACAGCGCCGACTCCCGTGGTTTGATCCCCGCCACCAGCTGAATGGGCGCGTCACTGACGGCGGTCGGGACCAGCGTCCCCCAGTCGAACGTCGACGGCCCGCCCACCGTCGCACCGCCTTCGGCCGGACCGGCAGGCGGATCCGTCAGTTCAGCGGGGGTGACCGGCGTCGGGTGCGCAGGATCCGCAATCGCCGATGCCGCAGCCGGAGGTGCGGGTGAGGCGTCGCTTCCGGTGCTGGCCGCCTCCGGATGGTCTGAGGGCGCCGCGAAGGCGAACGCGTCGGCTACCGATGGCGTGAGTGCGGCGGTGTCGAGCTCGTCGAGGGGTGGCGGTGTCAGGTCCACCGGCGGCTCGATGCGACGCAGCACGTTGGGCGTGAACGCCCCGATGTTCTTCGATAGATCGAAGTTGCTGAAGTCGAAGAGCTCGCCCTCGTCCTCATCCTCCTCGTCGTCGCCGCTCGGGTTTACGCCACGCGAGCGTCGAGGCGACTCGCTGTCCCCCTCGTCAAGATTGATCTCGAACTCGACGGCTGGATCGTCGCCCTCGGCAGGTTCGACCGCAACGTCCGGATCGTGGCTGGCGACTGCTGGACCGGAGGGCAGATCCTCGTCCGGCCACGCGAACGTGTCAGGAGGGATCGCGCTCTCGTGGGGCGGGTCGGCGTCAAAGGTGGACTCGTGGCTGGCATCAGCGGCGGCCGGGTTGCACTGGCCGACGAACTCGACGAGCGCGCTTCGGCACGCGTCCAGCCCGATCTCACGATCCAACAGCTCACGAAGATCGGCGATCGCATCGTCGGCGGCGGGGTAGGGCTGGTGCCCCGGCAATGGCAGCAGCCGCTCGAGGAGACCCTGAAGTGACGTTGCGAACGCGACGCTGCCGCGGATCAGCGCGACCTCGGCGACGTCCGGCATGAGCGCCTCGAGCTGCTCGACGTCCTCACACGACAGCCGTCGCCCGAGGATCAGCATCACCGTACTGAGCGCGACCTGGCTGACGTCGCCGGCTGGTTCGAGGCTGTGATGCGAGCCGGACGATGTGCCGCGGATGCCGAACTCGGTCCAGAGGCGGCGGCGCGACAAGGCGAGCCGATCGATCGTGGTCGAATACGGCGCGTCGAGGAACACCAGGCCGCCATCGGCGGTGAAGAGCGTCCGCTCCGGCGCGATCAGGCCGTGCGCGCCACCGGCCCCGCGGTGCAGGGCGGCGACAGCATACAGGCCTTCGACCAGGTAACCGAGCGCAGCGTCCAGACCGGGGACAATGGAGAGGTCCCGGGCGGCATCGAACAGGTCCGCGAGCGTCTGACCCGGAATGAAGTCGGACAGCACGGTCAGGCTGCCGTCGAGCCGTTCGGCCGTGCGTACGCGGGCGAACCGCGGATCGTTGAACCCGGCGAGTTGTTCGATGCGCTCCCGGATGGCGGTTTCGAACAGCGCGATCTCCGGCCGGGCATGGAGGCGCTCGAGCATGTCGCCGGTTTCCCGGTCGAAGTACAGCTCGCGTCGTCCCAGGCCGTCGGTCCGGCCGGACGAGGAAATCGATATCGTGGGTTCCAGGTGCGGTGCCGTCATTGCAGGCGACCCGGTGCTGTGCAACCGCCGCACCAGCCGACGAGTTCCGTGGTTTCGACCCGTAAACGTGCGATTTCCGGCGTCGACCCGACAGCGCTGTCCGGCGCGACGATGACCGCACCGGCGGCCAATGTCGGTTCTGTCACCTGCAGGCGCAATCCTGTAACCACGATGTCGACGTCGTCAGTCACGCGATGGCGGCCGTCCGCCCGCATGGTGGTCTCGGCCGCGGTTCGAGATCGGGAAGCAGGCCAGTTTGCAGCCGTCGGGAACCCTAGCGATGGTGGCAGGAGCGTGCGGTCTGCAATCAGGGGAGACGTTCAGGAGATCCCCGCCTTATTGAGGTACAAGGGACGCATGAGAATGGCTGCGGTGCTCGTCGCCCTTTTCACCATCGGCGTCGGCATCGGCGGGCTCGTCTCGCCCGAGCGCGGGACGGAGATTCGGCGCACATACTTCGCCACGCCGGCGCGGCTCTACACGGCTGCCGCGCTGCGAATCGCGATGGGCCTCGTCGTGTTCCTGTCTGCCGGAATTTCCCGCACGCCCCGGATCCTGCGCGTCTTGGGCCTCGTCATGGCGCTGCAAGGGGTGTCGGCCACGCTGCTGGGTCCTGACCACGCGCGGGCGGTGATGGAATGGGAGACGTCGCAAGGAACTGCACTGCTGCGAGTGGGCGCCGCCGTGGCGCTTGCGGCGGGTCTGTTCCTCGTATACTCGCTGTCTGGCGTCCCGCGTCAGTCCACCTGACGTCGGTCCGAGACTGTCCGCTCGGCGTTGCGACCGGCGCGAGCCGCGTGTTACACTACGCGTTCTGGTTCGGCTTCGAAGAGCGAACCGGGTGCCCTTGCCGACAGTGGGCGGCTAGCTCAGCTGGGAGAGCGCCGCGTTCGCAACGCGGAGGTCGGGAGTTCGATCCTCCCGCCGTCCACCAAAATTCCCTAACAAATCAGCCCCTTCGGAGAGCGCCGCATCAGGTGCGTCCGATCGTTGCGACCAACTTGTGACCACGTCGAATCCGTTGGGCCTCGACGTTGCGCGCCTCGATGGGGTGCGTGTAGCGCGCGAGCATGCGCGTCGAGCTGTGCCCGGACAGCTCCATCACCGTGTAATCGTCGTACCCCTGGTCGATCATCCGGCTCAGCGCCGTGTGTCGCAGGGTGTGGAGGGTCACGTGCCGCGTCGAGATGCCGGCGCGGCGGAAGACGTGCCGGGCGCCGTGTATCCGTCCTCGGTCACCGAGTTCGTAAAGACATAGGGATTCTGGCGCGCAAACGGCTTCGGGACACGCGCGATGGCGGGGGAGAGGGGTATCCGCCTGGCCTTGCCGTTCTTCGTCTCCCAGAACGTCAGGGCGCCGTCTCTGACGTCCGGAAAGCCCTGCGACGCGTCAGGAGTGCACCAGCGGCGGTTGCGAATAGCACAACGCTTGCCGGTTCTGGAATCGAAGACCCTACAGGCGTCCCATTCACGCGAAACCCCACTGCCGTGTTTTGCACGGAGACTACGGGCATCCAGGGGCCACCATAGTTGCGATACACGACGCCCGTGTCCCCGGTCGAACTCAGCATGAAGCCGCCGAAGGTTGTCCCGGAGGCGGTCGCACCAACCCAATATCGCGTGTTTGCCTCGAGGAGAGGGTGCGCTATGGATGTGACCACGGTCAGCGGGAGCACGCAGCTGGCGGGACATCCCATCAGGGCCGGCACGTCGATAGCGGGCAAGACTTCCAGAACTGAGCCCGGCAATCCGTGATCGTCCGCCAACAACAGAATGTCGAAGCGGTTTAGCCCGCCGCTGTATGCCAGCGCAACTTCGATCGAGTCGAGGGTTGCCCGTTCAGCCGACGAGAACGCGGAGGCCGCGTCTTGCTGAGCGATGGCCGGTCCAAACATCGTCGCGCCATTCACGCCCACGCCGATGTCGGAGAACGACAGAGCCGGGCCGACGTTACTGAAGATAACTGCTGCATGCGCACTGATCGCGTGCAGCGACATCACGATTAACGACAGCAGCAACGCACGCCTGTTCATCGTTCCGGCCCTCCTCCCCCGCCCGCGCGCGGACGGGAACCGTAGCATGCCAGACGTGACTATCAGGTCGGTGGCCACGTCAACGTCAATGGGTCGTTCCGGCCCGGTCATTCGCGCCCGACGCTTCGCAGTTCCTTGTCGTCGCGCAACCCGATGAATCGAGAATGAAGGTGGTTCTCGCCCGTCCAATCGAGGAACTCGAACTGCCCGACCAGCCACAGGCGCTGCCCCAATGTGGTGCGTATCTGTCGTGAACATCGTCGGAAGTCTACCTCCTTCGGAATTGCCGCGGTCGCCTCCGCACCGCGCCTCTCGAACTCTCGTTTTCTTGCGCCGACCTCATCGCGCGTCGACGCTCACGAAGCCGGCTGGATACCACAGCATTGCCGGTACTCGAGCGCCTCCGGCGTTTCGCGGAACTCCAGCAGCTCGCCCGCGAGCTCCGACAGATGCACCTTGACTTCCAGCGGCGTCACTCGAAAGAACTCTCGTCTCCGGTTGACGATATTCACACGGGCGCTTGCGAGCCTGGCGTGCAACGCCTGCTCGATGCCAACCGCGTCGGCCGAGAAGAACAAAGCGTGCACGTCGAAGTTGAAGGGCACTGACGCGTCGCTTAATTCGCGAATGCGATCCAGCGGGTCCAGCCGCCGCGTCAGACCAACCTTGACCATCCGCTCTCCGAACGAACCGATGTTCGAAATCACGTACACGTAGCCGGCGCGGATATTGGCCGCCCGCTGGTCAACATCTGCAATGGCGCTCTCGACGGTCGTCAGTTCCTGTCGAAGCCGATCAGCACCATCATCGTCCCCCTTCAGCACGAGAGCGGCAAGCGCGTTCTCGTAGTGCTGGCGCTCCTTTTCCAGCCGGGCGCGTTCTCGTTCGATCTCCTGCTGGACTTTGCGCTCTTCGCGCAGCCGCTCCCGCTCGAGACGTTCGGACTCCTTGTCCTCAGCCTGCTTGTGGAGGAAGTCTGCCGTCAGACGCAGTTCGGTTTCACGCAGGTTGTGGTACGGGGTCGATATGCGAATCCTCATGCTCTTCCCAAGCCGTTCGATGACCTGGGCAACCTTGTTGAGGCGCTCAATCGAGGCCTGGAGTGCTCGACCTTCCACGATCGAGCCGTTTACCGTCCAGTCCGTGGTCGCCAACACAGCGCCGCCGTCCTTTTTGACCATGTCCTTGATCTCGTTACCCACTCTCAGCATCTCGGCTTGGTACGACACCGCGTCGGCCAGTGGGTGCTGATATTCGTAGACGCCGGCTTCCTGCAGCAACTCGAGTTCCCGCGTCTCAATGAGGCGAGTTTGCAGTGAGTCGATCTCGGCCTTCACCCGTCGGATTTCTGATAGATGCTCCGAACGTTCAGCCGCGACCTTCGCACGCTCGCCGCCCAGTTCGCTCGCGTGACGCAGGCGTTCTTGCTCGAGGCGTTCTCGTTGCGCCGCCGCGTCAGCCAGGGCCTTGGCCCGCATCTCCTCAATCTCAAACATGCTCAGCGATCCTCGACGGAGAGCTGGTGGCGTTCGGCAACGACGGGAAGCCGTCCTTCAACGCGCTGCAAAACCACGGCTCGTCGGACGCGCCGCTGGCCTTCTTCGTGTTCGATGTGCTGATGCTCGTGGGACGGGATGTACGCACCGAGACACTCGAAGCCCGCCGGGCGTTGCTGGAAGCCAAGGTGCTGACCAAGCTGACGCAGCCCGCTCGGTATCTCGGTGACTTCGACGCCACTGCCCGACCTGATTGCGTCCATCAAGGCGCAAGGGTTCGAAGGACTGGTAGCCAAGCGGCGCGACAGCCGGTACGAGTCCGGCCTGCGCTCCGGGGCCTCGCAGAAGATGCGCGTCAATCGCGGACAGGAGTTCGTCATCGGCGGGTACACCGTCGGCGGCCAGACGTTCGATGCTCTGATCTTCGGGTACTACGACGATGACGGCGGCTGATCTACGTCCCGCACGCGCAATGGCTTCACACATATGGGCGTCTACGAGTGCTGCGCACCGTCGCCGAAACACTGACGCTTCAGCCTGTTCGGGCAGGAGAAGAACCTGGGCACGTGGGCGATCTGCAAGATGAATGTGCTACTCCACGGCTAACCCGGATGCCGTTATCGAGAAGCGCGGTGTCGTCCGCCATCCGCAGCTGCTGGAGGACCGGCGAGCTGATGCTGTTCGACCGGGCCGTCGCCAACCCGCTGTTTAGCCTCGATGCCTGGACGTCCGCTGGCAGTTGAGCACACTGGCAGGCCGGCGTTGGCGATCATCTCATCCTTCACTTCGGCCGGCAGCACGCCGTCCATCACCATTCTCGATCAGCTGCCGGGCCTGTGCTATCGTGGGCGTCGGCGTACAGGACGCCGCCGGTCCGCGGGCAGGACTGAGTCCACCTGAATACACATCGAGTCACACTCCGGTTCGTCTGACGAACCTCCTCAGCCCGAACGAGCGGACAACGGGCGCGCATGAAGGAGGCTCGTATGCCCGCTCGCCAGTTCCCGTTCCGTCCACATCTCGATCAGTTCCGGAACCAGGCGAAGGATCTGCTGCGCGACGTCCGCGCGGAGGCGCCGTCGGCGCTCGACGACTTCCGCGAGTTCCATCCCGAGCGGATCGATCCCTCGATCGCGGCGCTCGCCGACGCGCAGCTCGTGCTCGCTCGCAGCTACGGGGCGTCGAGCTGGCCGCAGCTCGCCGCTGCCGTTACGGCGATCGACGCCATTTCGCACGATGACTTCGAGGCGCTGCGCAAGGTCGCCGCGGCGCACCCGGATCTCGCCCGCGACCGCGATCGGCCACGCGACGGCTGGCACGCGCCGCTGGCGAGTGCCGCCGACGCCGCGATCCGACGGCTGATGCTGCAGTTGCGCGAGCGCGGTGTGCATTCCGCCGACGCACTTCTCGCGAGGCCGGAGTTGCAGCCGGTGCTGGACACGCTGCGGCTGCTCGGTCGTTTGGGCGGCAGTCCGGCGGGGGACTGGGTTGGCGGCTCGGTGGAAGTGCTCCGCGGCTCCGATTTCGCGCTGCTTGCCGAGATCGGGGCCGACGTGCGGGCCAGCCTGGGATGGACGGCGCTGGTGCTCGAGACGTACGCGCGAGATCCGGCAGGGAAGCATCGCATCCTCGAGGTGATGGCGTCGCATGGCGTCCCGCTGCCGGACTCGCCGCCGATGGCCCTGCACCGCGGGCGCCTCGATCTGCTCGAAGAGCATCTGCGCCGCGATCCGGCCCTGCTCGCGCGCACGTTTTCGCACGAGGACATCTATCCGCCCTCGCTCGCGTGCCACGACGAACACACGCTCGCGCTGCATGGCGCGCCGCTCGCCGGCGCGACGCTCCTGCACATGGCGGTGGATTACGAGGACCTCGACGTCGCGCGGTGGCTGCTGGACCACGGCGCCGACGTGAACGCGCGCGCCGAGATCGACGCGGCGGGGCTCGGCGGCCACACCGCGCTCTTCAACTGCGTGGTGACGTACAACGCCGGCCGGAAAGACGAGCCGCTCGCGCGCCTGCTGCTCGAACGCGGCGCCGACCCCAACGCGCGCGCATCGATCCGCAAGGGATTCGCCTTCTCCCGCGACCCATCCCCGCATGAGTACCGCGACGTCACGCCACTCGGCTGGGGGCGCCGGTTCCACGATCAAGGCATGGTGTCGCACGGTGCGCTGCGACTGATCGCCGAACGGGGCGGTCACGAGTGACGTTCCTAAAGGGCCCGGAACCGCTCACGCCGCGCCGCTCCACAGCTGCAAGTGCCGCGGGTTGCGCGCCAGCGCACGAGACGTTCGCCGCATTGATGGCACGGGCGTCCGTAAAGAGCGTTCTGCCGGCGATCGTCCGCGGTTCCAATCCTCACTGGCCCTCATCCCGGTTTCCTGCTGTTGTTACCCCGCCGCCGGGCTCGTGCCGTCGGCGTCGCCGTCGTTCCTGGCCACCCCTCTGTGCGCTGGACCCGACCGGGGCCGTCTGGGTGCCGAGTGCGCGACGACGCAGGCGCTTTCGGATGTGACCTATGTGGCGGTGCGCGCGGTCGCATCTCGGAGAAGCTGCCGTACTGGACGCGGCTGAGAGTCGGTGGCATTCTTCTGCCCATGACCATCATCCTGATCTTGGCGGTCGCCCTGGCTGCTGGGGTGATCATTCCGAGCCGATGGGCCTTGCTGCTTCCGCTCGCGTTCGGGGCTGGCGTTGCGGTCATGATCGCGGCAACCGGACATGCGATGGACGACACGCCCATTCCATTTCTTGTGGTCGTGTCGACGCTGGTCATGGTCGGAGGCCGGGGCCTTCGCTCTCGCGGCCGCCCGCAGGTCCTGTAGTCGCTGGTTGCGCGCGCGCCGGGCTCGACGGCCGGCCTCGGGCGCGTGTCCGGTTGAAGGCGCAAGTCGTAACTGAAGTCCTGCGTAATGGCGGGGCCAGCCGTAAACCAGTGTCGCTGTGATCGCGCTCGTGTTGTGGACGGCACAGCGCGCCAGCGACTCTCTCACCAGCACGACAGCACCCATCCCTGCGCGTTCGGGCCGCAGAGGTGGGCCACAAACCAACCGGGGTGACCTTCGTGGTCGCTGCCACACGCGCGGATGCCATGACCAGAGCCGCGTCGAGGGGGACGGCACCCGTCTGGCATCGGGCGGACGACGCGACCAGCCCCCATCCCGGAATCACGAATGTCTGGCCGGAACTATCAAGGAATTGGCCCGCGGGGTCACCGAGCGACGAGCGGAGGCGGGTACCAATGCCCGCACTATGGCCACTACCCTGGGCGTTGCGCTGCTGATTGACCCCGACGCGGACACCCGCGCGATGTATGCCGTGGCACTCGAAAAACACGGTTTCGTCGTGTTAGAGGCGGACACCGGCGAGGAGGCGTTGAAGCAGGCGACCACGACGATGCCCTCTGTGGTCGTGATGGATTGGCGATTGGCAGGCCCTGTAACAGGAGAGGGGCTCCGTCATCATTTCCGCACGCTTGGCGTTCCCATTGTCGTGCTGACCGGCCTCGACTTGGACGAAGTGTATCTGTGGACACGCCGGGAGGGCTGTGCGGCGCTCCTGCCAAAGCCGGTCGCCGCGGATACGGTGGCGGCGGTCGTCAGCTGCGTGAGCGGCGCGCGTCGCGCGGGTACGGCGTAAGTGCTTCGGCCACGCGGCTCGTCCCGCCTACCCGTTCATCCACAACGTCAGGCGACCCCGCAGCGTCAACGAGCGCGTACGATCGAGTCCGCCCGAACTACTACCGTCGATAGCTGTTGTCGGCTACACTCTTGCCGATTGACTGACCACATGCCGCAGACTCCCACCGCGCGCCCGATCCAATCTGGCCCCGTCTGACAGGGCCGCATGACCCTCCAGTTGGAGGGTGCGCGCGCCCGCCCCTATGTCTGCGCGACGTGCGAATCGAACGGGGCGGCGGACATGGACACTCCGACCGCCATCGGGCCGAACGCCGGTGACGGGCCTCCTGAAGGGCCCGCGCGCGGATTCCGGATGACGAAGCGGGACGGCGACCGAACCATCACCGCCCATTGCGAGGTCTCGAGCCATCCGGTGGGCTGGCGGCTGCACCTGTGGATGGACGGCCGCGCGATGACGGTCGAAACCATCGTACGGTGTCCCGACCGATTGACGTCATTAATCGAGGCATGGACAGCCGTGTTGCAGAAAACCGGCTGGACCTAGAGCGCGCCGGCGCGCTCAAGCGCGCATCGTCTATAGCGGGCGCTTGCAGCCGCGGGCGTTCGCCGAGTACGCGGCGCTAACGGTCATCTTCGGGCTCGTGGGGTAGCAGGCGCCCAGATTGGTTCGGGCGGACCAACCTGCTGCGAGCGCGGCGCACATCATCGCAGTGTGGGTCCAGCTAGTCAGCGCCTTCGGCATTTCCGGGGTGATGATCGCGCACGGCTGGTTCGTCCACCGGCCGCTGGCCCGCCGATAGCTGCGGCAGCAGCAATCACCCATACCAGCGTGACCTTCGTGCTCGCCACGACACGCGCGCCCGCCGTGACCTGGGCCGCGTCGAGGCGAACGGCGCCCGTCTGGTGTCGGGCGGACGCCGCGACCAGCCCGCATCAGGCGATCGCGAAACGGTGGCCGGAACTATCAACGAATTGGCCCGCGCGGTCACGGAACGACGAGCGGAGGCGTGTACCAATGCCTACATTATGGCGACTACGCTCGGCGCTGCGCTGGTGATTGACCCCGACGCGGACCCCGGCGCGCGCGCCCACCCCTGTGTCTGCGCGACGTGCGAATCGAACGGGGCGGCGGACACGGACGCTCCGACCGCCATCGCGGCGAACGCCGGTCACGGGCCTCGGGAAGGGCTCGCGCGCGGATTCCGGATGACGAAGCGGGACGGCGACCGAACCATCACCGCCCATTGCGACGTATCGAGCCATCCTGTGGGCTGGCGGCTGCACCTGTGGATGGACGGCCGCGCGCTGACGGTGGAGACCATCGTACGGTGTCCCGACCGACTGACGTTGTTAATCGAGGCATGGACAGCCGAGTTGCAGAAAACCGGCTGGACCGAAGCCGCGAGGGCGCGCTGAAGCCCGTCGCGTCGTCTTACTCCCGTGGGACGACGCGACCAGGGGGGCGGCTGGGGTGCGCGGAGACCCCAGCCGCTCACGTTTCCACAGTGACCCACGATCGTAACTGGTCCTGTTCCGCCTTCGTGATGTCGGCCGGCCAACAGCGGGTCTGGTCGGCTCACGGGTTGCTGGGCGCGCCGCGAACTGCGCGAGGAGCAAACAGCTCACCCGGCGCACATCCTTGGACAGCCGGTGGCAATCGGCGCGGTTGCCAGGGTGGGCGAACCACGGCGCCTGGACCTTCGTCACGGCGAGCACCTCCGCGACGATGGTCGGTTCGCGGGCTGGAAGACCCTCGCCGCGGCACGACACGCGTTGCCCGACACAGTGCGAGCGCAAATCCTGGGCGCTTCAGACGCACCTGTTCACTGATTTTTCACCGACTCTCCCAGAGCATTGGGGGAGGATCGATTGTCGCCGTTTGCTGGGAGAACGTCCGTGATTTACACCTTCCTTAACGTCGCGATGTGGAGGCGCTGATGTCGGCCCCACCTTGCCCGATCTGCGAGCGTTCTACGGAGATGGAACGCACCGAAACTGGCGCATGGGTCTGCCGCAACCCTCCCTGCGTGTACCGGCGCGTGCTTGAAAGGGTGCACGGAGGCGGAGCTACGGAGCCTCCGAAAAGCCGAGACGTGGAAACGGTTCGGATTAGCCGGTAATGGGTCAGTTGAACTGCAGACGACACGAAACTGACCGCGTCGTAGCTGGTTGGGGGCGGGCACATTCAGGCCGCGCACGAGTTCATGAGGACGTCGCGGGCGGCTACGCGCGGCGCCTTGTCCGCGTAAGAGCCGTGACCCCGTAGCAGAATCACTTCTCTCGTCAGTTTGTCCAAGAGTGCTGGTGCGCAGGAGCGGGCCGCCGGCCGTTGCTGCAGTGTCCGCTCATCTGATTCGTGTCGCCGTGCTCTCCTCGATGAGTGTGGGTTTCCCGCCTTCCGGCGTGGCGGTCACCTTGACCGTAAATGAGTCCTGAGATGTCTGTGTCACCGGCACATCGAAGCGAGTCTTCCTGCCGTCTACCGTTACAGTGCCGTGCCACAGCCAGGTCTTTCCGTCCCGCGTTGCGGTCGCTCTCGACGAACCGCCGGCGCTGTCGACATGAAAGCGTTCGTACACCCCTTCGCCGCTGTTGTAGCCGAGGATTTCCAGCTGCCTCGTCTTGCTGCCGTCAGGCTCAGTGAACTCTCCGCGGCATATCAGATGGAAGCGGCCGTCGAACCACTCACAGGCGTTCGTCCCCGTGACCTTGCCGCCTTTGCCAAACTGCGAGTCATGCTCGATGCCTTCGAGACGCCACTTGCCGACCAGGAACTCCAGCGATTTCTGTTCGGCGGCGGGCGCGGGAGCGGTCGATTGTGCGGCGAGTATCGGAGCGACGAAGTGTCCCGAACCGCCGCTCGTCAAACCAAGTGTGCCGATGACTGCCCTCACGAGAACGCCGAGAACAAGCCGCATGCGCGGAACCAACATCCACTAGTCCTTTCACCTCGGCGTCGAAACGGCGAAGCGGATGCCGCAATTGTCGTTCAAACGGCAGGCAGCGTTTGCCGACCTGCCAACCGCGACGGGCAAAGTCGGGCAGAAGATTGCCGGCTCAGCGAAGCGGGGTGAGCGACTAGGCAGCAATGTCTGCCGCACTGGTGGTGGTATAGCCCTGACCGGCAGCCACGGATGAGTCACGACGGCGTGCTAGGATGGCGCCGGGTCTCAACCGAGGGTCGAAAGGACACACCACATGAGCGCGGACCGCAAGCTCGAGGACATCGCTTCCAACCTGGACGACATCTCGGAGTCGCTCGAAGAAATCAAGAACGCGGTCGACACCAATGACTGCAGCGCAGGCGTGCAGCCGCTCGACGAGATCCGGCGCAAGGTGGACCAGGCCGCGAGGAAGATAGACGAGGCGGTCGATCCGGACTGAGCAGTTCCCCACGGTCCGGCGGGCCGAGCCACATCCGACTGAAGCGGGGCTGCCGAAGCGGATTGACTAACTCCCGCCCGACGTCCGAGCGCGGCGGCTGCGCAGCATCTCGATGCCAATCGGGATCACGGACACGAATACGATCCCGAGAGCAAACAGCGAAAAATTGCGCTGCACGATCGGCACCGTCCCGAACCCGTAGCCGGCGAGCGTGCACACGCCGACCCACACCAGCCCACCGACGACGTTGTAGAGCGCGAACCTGCCGTAGGTCATCGCCCCCGCCCCCGCCACGAACGGCACAAACGTCCGGACAATCGGCACGAAGCGACCGAGCACCACTGCCTTGCCGCCGTACTTCTCGAAGAACGCGTGGGTCTGTTCGAGGTGCTCGCGATTGAGCAGCCGGTGCCACCAGCTCGATCGATCGGTGGCGTTGAAGATCCGCGGACCGATCGCCCGCCCGGCCGCGTAATTGACCGCATCACCCAGCACCGCGGCGACGGCGAGGAGCGCGATCACCATCCACACGTTGAGCCCGCCGGCCGCGGCGAGCGCTCCGGCGGCGAAGAGCAGCGAGTCGCCGGGCAGGAAAGGCGTGACGACCAGCCCGGTCTCGGCGAACACGATCGCGAACAGCAGCGCGTAGACCCAGGCGCCATACGTCGCGACGAACTGCGTGAGGTGGGTGTCGAGGTGGAGGAAGAGATCGATCAGCGCCCGCATCAGTGTCCGCCACCGCCGCCGGTCAGTGCTTTCACGACTTCGCCAAGCACGGTCTTGGCGTCACCGAAGATCATCAGCGTGTTGTCGGACGAGTACAGCTCGTTGTCGATCCCCGCGAAGCCCGGGTTCATCGATCGCTTGTTGGCGATCACGAACCGGGCTTTGTCGGCGTCGATGATCGGCATTCCGTAGATCGGACTCTTGGTGTCGTGCCGGGCCGCCGGATTGACCACGTCGTTGGCGCCCACGACCAGGACCACGTCGGTCTGGGGAAGATCGCGGTTGATCTCGTCCATCTCGATCAGCGCATCGTACGGCACCTCAGCTTCCGCCAGCAGCACGTTCATGTGCCCGGGCATGCGGCCGGCGACCGGATGGATCGCGAACTTCACGTCGACGCCCTGCTTGGTCAGCGCATCGTAGATCTCGCGCACCCGGTGCTGGGCCTGCGACACCGCCATGCCATAGCCGGGGACGATGACGACCTTCGAGGCGTTGGCGAGCAGATCGGCGGCGTCCTGCGGCGTGCCGCTCTTGACCGCCTTGGCCTCGCCCGCCGCGGCCCCCGCCTGGACCTGTCCGAAGGCGCCGAACAGCACGTTCGTAAACGACCGGTTCATCGCCCGGCACATGATGATGGAGAGGATCAGGCCCGACGAGCCGTCGAGCGCGCCGGCGGTAATCAGCAGCTTGTTGTCGAGCACGAAGCCCATCGCCACCGCGGACAGGCCGGCATACGAGTTGAGCAGCGAGATGACCGTCGGCATGTCGGCCCCCCCGATCGGGAGGATCAGCAGCACGCCGAAGACGAGCGACAGCCCGACGATGACCGGGAACAGCTGCCAGCGATCGGGCGAGAGGATGACCAGCACGCCCGCGACGATCGCGATCCCGAGCAGCACGAAGTTCACGAGGTTCTGCCCGCGATAGGTAATCGGCCGGGTTGGGATCACCTCCTGCAGCTTGCCGGCGGCCATCAGGCTGCCGGTGAACGTCAGATAGCCGAGGATGACCTCGACGACGAGCGCGCTGGTGCGGAACGCCGTCAGTGAGCCGTCGCCCTGTCCGATCAGGTACTCGGCCGTGCCGACCAGGCCGGCGGCGAGGCCGCCGAATGCGTGCGAGAGCGCGGTCCGCTGCGGGACGGCCGTCAGCGGCACGCGGGACAGCGGGATGCCGATCGCGGTGCCGATGACGGCGGCGGCGATGATCCAGGTGTAGTTGACGATGCCGGGGTGAATGAGGGTGCCGGCGATCGCCAGCGCCATCCCGCCCACGCCCGCGGCGACGCCGCGCCGCGCCGTCCTGGGTGCGCTCAGCCAGCGCAGCGACAGGATGAACAGGGCGGCCGCGGCGAGGTAACTGGCCTGGGTCAGGTGCTCGGCGATGCTCACGACCGTGGCCCCCGCTCCCGGAACATCTTCAGCATCCGATCGGTGATCAGGAAACCGCTGACGATGTTCGTGACGGAAGCGGCGACGGCGACGGTACCGAGCACCGTGCTCAGCACGGTCTTCTCCTCACCGGCGATGATCAGCGAGCCGACGACGGCGATGGCCGAGATCGCGTTGGTCAGCGACATCAGCGGCGTGTGCAGCAGCCGCGAGACGTTCTGAATGACCTGGAAACCGACGAAGGTCGCCAGCAGGAACACGAAAGCCATCGACCACAGATCGAGCGTCGCCATTCACTCTCCTTGGAGGGCCGCCCGGCATCGCCGGACACCCCAAACGTGCGCCGCGAGTGTAGTCAACCCTGTGCGCCTCGGGCAAGTGCCTCAGTGTGCGCCTGTTATACTCGCGTGATGTCAGCCAGCCAGGCGCCCGGTGCGCCGCGCAAGCGCATTGGGATCCTGACCGGCGGCGGCGATGCGCCCGGACTGAACGCGGTCATCCGCGCCGCGGTCAAGTCCGCGGCGAACCAGCACTGCGACGTGATCGGCCTCGAAGACAGCTTCGACGGGCTGATCGAGGCGGATCGATGGCGCCGCCTGACGCCGCGTGACGTCACCGGCATCCTGCGCATCGGCGGCACCATTCTCGGTACCGCTAATCGCGGCAATCCGTTCGCCGCGCAGATCCAGACCACCGCCGGGATGCGCGACTACGCCGCCCGCTGCGTCGAGATGTACCACCATCTCACCCTCGACGCGCTGATCGTGATCGGCGGCGACGGCACGCTGGCAATCGCCAACGACTTCCACAAGCAGGGGCTGCCGATCGTCGGCGTCCCCAAGACCATCGACAACGACATCGTCGAAACCACCAACACCTTCGGCTTCGACACCGCCGTCAGCTTCGCCACCGACGCGATCGATCGCCTGCACACCACGGCCGAGTCGCATCACCGTGTGATGGTGGTCGAGGTGATGGGGCGCTATGCCGGGTGGATCGCTCTCTATGCCGGGCTCGCCGGCGGGGCGGACGTCATCCTCATCCCTGAGATCCCGTTCGACATCGACAAGGTGGCCGAGCGCATCCGAGAGCGCGAGAGCCACGGCGCGCGCTTCAGCATCGTCGTCGTCGCCGAAGGCGCCAAGCCTGTCGGCGGGCAGGTGTCGGTGATCAAGGAAGGCTCAGGAGTGTTCGTCGAACGTCTCGGCGGTGTGGCGGCGCGCCTCGCCGGCGCCCTCGAGCCGCTCACCGGCAAGGAGACACGCCACGTCGTCCTCGGGCATCTGCAGCGCGGCGGCGCGCCCACCAGCTTCGATCGGATCCTCGCCACCCGCTTCGGCGCGCGGGCCGTGGAGCTCGTCCTGGCCGGCACCTTCGGGCATATGGTGGCGTTCCATCCGCCGGACATCGTCGCGGTCCCGCTCGACAAGGTCGTCGGCCGCATCCGCAACGTCCCGCCCGATTTCGACGTCGTGCGGACCGCCCGGGCAATCGGCATTTCGCTCGGGGACTGACAGGTTGCGCCCGACCTGAAGGTCGGGCCTATGGGGAATTGCCCCGGGCGCCTACGACAGCACGTCGAGATACTTCAACGCGCCGCCCGTGTTGAAGAGGACCACCGACTCGGTCGGCTTGATCAGGCCGTCCCGGACCAGCATCTTGATGGCCTGGAGCGCCGCGCCTCCCTCCGGCGCCGCGCTGATCCCCTCCAGCGAGCCGATCTGACGCATGCCGGCGATCATGGCGGCGTCCGTGACGGACAGCGCCGTGCCGCCGCTCTCGCGGACCGCCCGCAGCACGAGGAAGTCACCGATCGCCTTCGGCACGCGCAGGCCGTCGGCCACGGTACGCGCGTTGGGGAAGAGCTCCGACCGCTCCTTGCCCTCCTCAAACGCTTTCACGATGGGCGCACAGTGCTCGGCCTGCACCGAGACCATCCGCGGGCGCGCGCGTGGAGCGTTTCCAGCCGATGCGCTCGAGCTCCTCGAACGCCTTCCACATGCCGACCATGCCGGTGCCGCCGCCGGTCGGGTAGACGATCCAGTCCGGGAACTCCCACCCGAGCTGCTCGCCGAGCTCGTAGGCCATCGTCTTCTTGCCCTCGATGCGGTACGGCTCCTTCAGGGTCGAGACGTCGTACCAGCCGAGCGCCTTGCCCTTCTCGCCGGCAATGCGCCCGGCATCGGTGATCAGGCCGTCGACGAGGTTCACGGTTGCGCCATACAACTCGCATTCGCGAATGAACGGCACCTTGACGTCCTTCGGCATGAAGACCTGCGCCGGGATCCCGGCGGCGGCAGCGTAGGCAGCCATCGCGTTGGCGGCGTTCCCCGCGGAGGGGACCGACAGCGTCGTAGCCTTGAGATGCGCGGCGCGGGTCACGGCGGCGGAGAGGCCGCGAGCCTTGAAGGAGTTGGTCGGATTGAGCGATTCGTCCTTGACGTAGAACCGCTCGAGCCCGAGTGAGGCGCCGAGGCGCTGCGCATGCACCAGTGGCGTCCAGCCTTCGCCGAGGGTCAGTGGCTGCTCACCATCGAACAGCGGCATCAGCTCGCGGTAGCGCCACATGTTCGGCTCGCGGCCGGCCAGCGAGTCCGGACGCCAGGCGCGCGCCGCGTCGAGATCGTAGCGGGCGAGCAGGGGAGCGCCGCAGGTGCAGAGATGTTGCGGCAGGTGCGGATCGTACGGCTCCGCACCGCACGGTACGGAGCATTCGAGATGCGTGAAATAGGACATTCAGGTATGGCTTCCAGCCACCAGCTGCCGGCTGCCAGCCAGAACACAAAATAGGGTTCGAACGTCGTGCGGGCTTCTCAAGTCAGCCATCAACGGCGACCAAAACCGCTGGAAGCCGGAAGCTGGAAGCCGGAAGCTGCTCGTTACTTATTGAGCAGCTCGCCGTCTTTCTTCTTCTGCATCTCGTCGATCAGGCCGATCTGCTGGTCGGTGATCTTCTGCACGTCGTCCAGGCTGCGCCGCTCATCGTCTTCTGAGATGAGGTGGTCCTTGAGCAGCTTCTTCAGCCGGTCGTTGGCGTCGCGCCGGACCTGACGGACGCCGTTGCGCCCTTCCTCGGCATACTTGTGGACGATCTTCGACAGTTCCTTGCGCCGTTCCTCCGTCAGCGCCGGGACCGGAATGCGCACCACCTTGCCGTCATTGGTCGGGTTCAGCCCGAGGTTGGAGGTGCGGATGGCCTTCTCGATCGCCCCCATCAGCGAGGGATCGAACGGCTGCGCGACGATCAGCGTCGGCTCCGGGATCGACAGCGACGCGACCTGGTTGAGAGGCATGTGCGAGCCGTAGGCCTCGACGTGCACCGCGTCGAGGATCGCGACCGACGCCCGCCCGGTCCGGACGCCGGCCAGCTCGCGCCGGACGTGATCCAGCTGCGCGTCCATGCGCTTCTTGACTTCCGCGAACAGGCTCTTGATGTCGGAAACGTCCATGTCTCTGCTCCAGCGATGTGTGGGAACCCGTGCTGCCGCCGCAGCACGGCGGATCAGGCTCTGACGGTTGTGCCGACCGGGTCTCCCATGATGACCCGGCGCAGGTTGCCCGCCGTGCGCAGGTTGAACACGACGATCGGCAGCTTGTTGTCCATGCAGAGGGAAATCGCGGTCGCGTCCATCACCTTCAGCCGCTCGCCCAGGACCTGCAGGTAGGAAATCTCCTGGAACTTCGTAGCCTCGGGGTCGAGCATCGGGTCGGCGGTGTAGATGCCGTCGACCTTGGTGCCCTTGAGGATCACGTCCGCCTTCATCTCCATCGCCCGCAGGGCCGCCGCGGTATCGGTGGTGAAGTACGGGTTGCCGGTGCCCGCGGCGAAGACCACGACCCGGCCCTTCTCGAGATGCCGCACCGCACGGCGGCGGATGAACGGCTCGGCGACCGCGCGCATCTCGATCGCCGTCGCGACGCGGGTGACGACGCCGACGTGCTCGAGCGCATCCTGCAGCGCGAGCGCGTTGATCACCGTGGCCAGCATCCCCATGTAGTCCGCGGTCGCGCGGTCCATGCCTTTGGCGCTGGCCGCCAGCCCGCGAAAGAGGTTGCCGCCGCCGATGACGACGGCGGTCTGGACCCCGAGCTCCTGGATCTCGCGGATCTCTTTCGCAATCTGCGTGGCGACCGCCGGGTCGATCCCGAACGGCTGTTCGCCCATCAGGGCCTCACCCGAGAGTTTGAGCAGAATGCGACGGAACGCGGGCTCGGACATATCCGGCTGATTATATCGGAGACGTGCAGCGCGCCAACGTGCGCGGCGCAGTCGTTCAGCGCGTGTACCCGTCCCCCCAGTGTGGGTCTGCGCGCTGGCGAATGCGCGACACGGCACAGCGACATAAAAAAAGGGCAGACGGCGCCGGCCGTCTGCCCTGAGATTGAAGAGGCGCCGGTGCTACGCGCTCTCGCCCAGCTTGAAGCGGGCGAAGCGTGCGACGGCAATGTTCTCGCCCATCTTGGCGATGGCCTGCTGCACGAGCTGACCGATGGTCAGCTTCGGGTCGCGCACCGAGGGCTGATCGAACAGGCACACCTGCTCGTAGAAGCCACCGAGCTTGCCCTCGATGATCTTGTCGATCACCGCCGCCGGCTTGTTCTGGCCTTCCATCTGCGAGCGGTAGATCGCGCGCTCGCGCTCGATGATCTCGGCAGGGACGTCCTCGCGCTTCACGTACTGCGGGTTGGCGGCGGCGATGTGCATCGCGATCTCGCGCGCCATGGCCTGGAAGTCCTCGGTCCGCGCGACGAAGTCGGACTCGCAGTTCACCTCCACGAGGACGCCGATCTTGCCGCCCATGTGGATGTAGTGGCCGATCATCCCTTCGTTGGTCGAGCGTCCGGCCTTCTTCGTTGCCGACGCCAGCCCGCGCTTGCGCAGGATGGTGGTGGCCTCGTCGATGCTGCCGCCGGCCTCGGCCAGAGCCGCTTTGCATTCCATCATCCCGACGCCGGTCGCGTCGCGGAGCTTCTTCACCATCGCCGCCGTGATCTCCATGTCTACTCCTCGAACTGTCGTCAATCCGCCGTTCACTCGAGTGGGGCCGGGCGCGGCGCGAACGCGGAGCGTCGCGGCGCCGTACAAAAAAACCGCCGGCCAGTGTTCCGGCCGGCGCGGTCGCAACTGCCGTCCGTCGTTAGACGGAGGCGGGAGATGTCGCCTGCTCGGGACGGGCCTGGCGGGCCAGACGGGCGCGGCGGGTGCTGCCTTCGCCGTCACCCTCGCCGTCGTCGGCCTGCGAGGACTCACGGATGCCGCGGCCCGAGAGGACCGCGTCGGCCACCTTCGAGGCGAACAGCCGGATCGAGCGCAGCGCGTCGTCGTTGCCGGGGATCACGTAGTCGACTTCGTCGGGATCGCAGTTGGTGTCGACCACGCCGATGACCGGGATCTTCAGCTTGCGGGCTTCGTCGACCGCGATCTTCTCCTTGCGGGTATCGACCACGAACAGCGCGTCCGGCAGCCGCGACATGTTGCGGATGCCCTCGAGGTTCTTCTGAAGCTTGCGCTTCTCCTTCTCGAGCTGCGAGATCTCCTTCTTCGAGAGCGTCTCGTAACGGCCGTCGGTCTCCATCGCTTCGAGGTCGCGCAG
Organism: uncultured Acidobacteriota bacterium; assembly: GCA_963816725.1. Taxonomy (GTDB): domain Bacteria; phylum Acidobacteriota; class Vicinamibacteria; order Vicinamibacterales; family 2-12-FULL-66-21; genus CAVSUB01. The sequence goes on from CAWFMC010000015.1 coordinate 66,289, forward strand.
CCGGCCGAGGCTGCGCTGGATCGTCGCGAAGTTGGTCAGCAGGCCGCCGAGCCAGCGCTGGTTGACGAAGAACATGCCGCAGCGCTGCGCCTCTTCGGCGACCGCGTCCTGCGCCTGGTCTCGACGTGGCGGGCACCGGCAGCCAGACGGCGACGGACGTGAAGACGAACAGCCTGCGCGTCCGGGTGGCCGGGAGCGGATCCGTGACGGCGAGCGGCAGCGCCGACGCGCAGGACATCCAGATGGCCGGTTCCGGCGCTTACCACGGCTCCGGGCTCGCCAGCGTGACCGCGACGGTGAACAGTGCCGGGAGCGGCGCCGCCGAGATCGCCGTGAAGGACCGGCTGCAGGTCACCATCGTCGGGTCCGGCAACGTCACCTACACCGGCTCACCACAGGTCCAGCAGTCGATCGTCGGGAGCGGGACGCTCCAGAAGAAGTAGGTCACTCAGGATCGGGTCTCGTCGTGGTGCTCAATGGCGCCCTGCATAGCCCGGGTCGACGCCAACCGCCGCGGGATCGCAGGCCACAGGATCGCGTCGTAGCGTCGACGCGATGACGCCGGACCTCCCGCGCCCCACCCGTCGCCTGGTCGTCGCCGGCGGACTCGGCACGCTGTTCTGCGCGGCATGCACGTCGCCGGCGGCCGGCCCGTCGTCGGACGCGGGGACCACAGCACCGAACGCCGCCCCGAGCAGCTCCACCACGCTGCCGATCACCGGCACGACCTCGAGCGCCGACACCACGTCGCCTCGCCGACGAGCACCGCCGGGTCGGCCCAGGGCTCGGCCACCGTCGGTCGTACGTTCGCCACCGGCCTTCGGGTGCCGTGGGGGCTGGCCCGTCTTCCGGACGGAGCGCTGCTCGTCTCGACCCGTGACAGGCGATCATCTTCTCGGTGAACCTCGTCTCCGGTGTGTCCTGTTGCGGCATGGTTGTCGGCGCCGTGTCCAACGTGGCGCAGGCGGGGGAGGGCGGCCTGCTGGGGATCGCGGTGTCGCCGAGCTTCACGCAGGACCGGCTGGTCTACGTGTACTTCTCGACCGCGTCGGACAACCGCATCGCGACCGTCACGTACGACCCCAGCAAGCCCGAGGCCCAACAGCTCAGCCGCCCGACGGTGCTCGTGTCCGGCATCCCGCACAACGTGCACCACAACGGCGGTCGGCTCGCGTTCGGGCCGGAACGGGTTCCTGTATGCGACCACCGGCGAGGCCGAGAAGCCGGCACTGGCGCAGGACAAGGGCTCGCTCGCCGGCAAGATCCTGCGGATGACCACGGCCGGCCAGCCGGCTCCGGACAACCCGTCGGCAACCCTCGTCTGGAAGGATGACCCCCGCAACGTCCAGGGCATCACGCGGGACCCGGCGGGCCGGCTCTGGGCGTCGGAGTTCGGCGACAAGCTGGCCGACGCGAACCTCATCGAGCCGGGCAGGAACTACGGCTGGCCGGCCACCCAGGGCCGCACCGACCAGTCCGGCTACACCAGCCCCGTCGCCCAGTGGGGCACGGACGAGGACTCGCCGAGCGGCATCGCGTATGCGGCCGGATGCGTCTGGATGGCGGCCCTCAAGGGTGAGCGGCTCTGGCGAATCCCGTTGAACGGCACCGCCGTGGTGTCGGCTCCGCAGGCGTTCCTGGTCGGGCTGGGGCGGCTGCGTAGCGTGCTCACCGTGGACGACCACACACTGCTGGTGACCACGAGCAACCGCGACGGCCGGTCCACCCCACGCTCCGGGGACGACCGCCTGTTCCTCGTCAGCGTGACGTAGCCAGCGCCAAACACGCTCTGCGGGGAGCGAATCCGGTGCCTCCGCACCAATTTCGCTCCCCACTGACCGATGCGAGGGAGGTCTAGGGCTTGGTCAGCTTCCCGACCAGCTGCATGAACCGGAACACGTGGTCCGAACCGGTCGCCTCCGCGTAGGCGTCGACCACCTGGTCCACGAACGCCGAACCCTCCTCCGACGTCAGGTCCCCCGTCCACCCGCCGAACCCGACCGCGCACCACGTGGCGAACGCGTCCCGCGACCCGAAGTCCCAGGACAGGTCGTCGACGCGAACATCCTCGACCCCGAAGCCCCCGTAAACCTCGCATCCCTTTGCCATTGCTCGGGATCCGGGTGCACGAACGGCGCCCAGAACCCCGCGAACGAGCCCCTCCAGCGCGGCGTCGCCGTGACCGACATGGCGACGTCCTCGACGCTGGGCCGCGGACCCCCGCACACGAACACCAGCACCGCCCGCCCGCCGACGTGCAGGGCCGTCCGAACAGCGGAGTGCTCGCCGCTGGTCGGTCACCCAGTGCAGGGCGTTGAACGAGACGACGAGGTCGAACTCGTCGTCGAACCTCATCGTCTCGACCGCATCGACCTCGAAGGTCAGGTTGCCCGAGGCCGGCGCGACGGCGATCATCCCCGGCGACGGATCGATGCCGACGCACGGACCGCCCGGGACCCGCTCGGCGAGCGACTGTGTCACGCGGCCGTCGCCACAGCCGACGTCGAGCAGGCTGGTGACCCCCGTCAGGTCCACGTCGTCCAGCGCGCGACGAGCCAGCCACTGTTGCAGCGTGTTGACGCGCCGGTAGGCCCTCGCGCCGTCCCAGTCGGTCAGAGGGTCACCGGCTGGCCGGTCAGGCTGTGCGCCCAGACGACCTTCCCGCCCGGGACGCTCTCCCAGCCCCAGTCGTCGGCGACGTCGGAGACGATGGCCAGGCCGCGGCCACCGAGGTCGAGCAGCCGGCCGTGGTGCTCCTCGACGGTGCCGGCGCCGACGTCCGACACGGAGATCCGGACCGCGTTCTCGGAACAGGTGACGGTCACCTCGAACGCCGACCGCGCGTGGGTCACGGCGTTGGCCGCCATCTCCGAGGCGACGAGGCACGCGTCGGCGACCAGGAGTCGTCGAGCGGCCGGCCCCGGTGCGCGGAGCAGTCGGCCAGCGCCAGGGCCACGAGGCGCCGGGTGGCGCCGACCGCCTCGGGAGCGGGGACGAACACGCCGGTCGTGAGACCGTGCGCGACGAGGCGGTCCGGGCCCGATGCATACGTCTCCGGGGCGACGACGTCGGTATGCAGCGCGCAGAGCCGTCCCACGACGTCGAGCCGGCCGCCGTCGAGAACGGTGGCGGGGTAGGCGCAGAGCAGGTCGAAGTCCAGGTCCCCGGCCAGCTGGTTCCAGGTCGCCTCGAGCGCCAGAGCCCCGGTGACGTTGCCCTCGGCCCAGAGCAGCGCGACCATCTCCCCGGCCGCGCGAACCCGGCGCCCGCTCTCGTTGAGCCCGGACAGCAGGGTGCCGACCCCTTGCGCGAAGAGCTTCACCGACGGTCCGGAAGCCCGTCGACGAGGAAGGTGCTGAGGGTCTCGCCCGCGTCGAGGAGGAACAGCCGTCCCTCGTCCTGGTCGCGCTCGGCGTCGACTCCCCGTCGCCGCAACGCCGCCCCCAGGGTACGGGCGTGCGCCGGCATGAGGACCGTCACGACCGCATCGCCGACGCAGAGCCCCTCGGCGACGTAGTCGGCCAGCAGGTCTACGGCGTGCCGGGCATGGTCGTCGAACGGACCGAGTGGTCCCGTGACAAGGCAGCCCCTGACCGCGGCACCCGCCCAGGGTAGGGCCGAATCGACCAGTAGTCGCATCGTTGTTGAATGTTCACAGGAACGCAGCGCGATGCGTCAACATGTGCTGGGCACGGGGGTGCCGGCCAGCCCCTTCGCCAGGAAGGTCAGCACGTCGGGCATCGCGGTGTTGGCGATCGTCCCGTGGGTGTCAGTGGGGTACAGGCGGAAGGTCATCCGCCCACCCCCACGGCACGACGCCGCCACGTAGCCCTCGGTCGCACCAGGGATCACCAGGGTGTCGGCACCGCCCTGCGCGACGAGCACCGGCAGTCCCGCGGGCGGTGCCCCCGGGGGCGTTCTCGGCGAGGATCGCCGACCAGGGCTGGTGGTCCGGGGGTCGCTGCGCAGGTATCTGCCGAGCAGTGGCGTCGCCATAGAGCGCGGCTGTCGTTGTCGCCGAACAGGCAGAGCCCGGCCATCGTCGGGGTGACCGCCGCTCCGGCGTCCGTGAGGACGCGCGGCGACCTTGAGGCCGGGGTACTGCGCGGCGTAGGCCTGCTGGTACGCCGCGAAGGCGTACGACCCGATGGTGACTCCCGAGACGTCGCCGATGTCGTCGTCGAGCAGGGTCCCCAGGTCGGCGGCCGGGGCGGCGACGGCGGCGGCGCGGACGGTGAGCTCCGCGCATACGTCCCGGCCTGCAGTGCGGCGAAGAGGACGGCGTGGCCGCCCTGCGAGTGGCCCCACAGAACGGTGGTGGTCGTCGCACCGGTCTGGGCTCACGCGCGGCGCGAACGGCGTCGAGAAGGCTCCGCGACTCGCTGGTCCCGATGAGGTAGGAGTCGGGGCTGGGACACCCATGCCCGGGTAGTCGGGGGCGACGACGACGTAGCCGGCGCGGATGAGGTCGGGCAGCCCTTCGACGAGAAGGTACGGGTCGACGCCGTTGGACGGGGCGCAACTCGCCGCGGCGCCGGTCGTGGGGATGGCCCCAGCCGACGACGGCGCGCCCGGCCGCCGGCGCGGGGGAGTCCGGGGCGACGACGATGCCGGAGAGCACGGTGTCGTGGCCGGCGAGGTCCGTGGAGTGGTAGAGGACGCGCCACGAGCGCGACCCGTCGGGAGCCGAGAGCAGCTCCTCCGACCGGACCACCGTCCCGGGTGGCGCGGCGGGCGTCGACGTGGGCACGGCGTAGAAGGCCGGGTCGCCGGCCTCCAGCGCGCCGGTGACGAGCCGTCGCGGTCTGCCCGCCGCGGCAGCAGCAGCATGGCCACCGTCACGACGACGAGCACGAGCGTCGCGACGACGGCCGCTGTGACGACGAACCCACGCCGAAGCCGCCCCCGACCCGCCGTGGCGTCGTGTTTAGCACGACTCCTCTGTACGACACGGGCGCTTTGCCGTCACACTTCGAGCAGCACACCCTCCGAGAAGGGCGACGACCTTGGACGGCAACATCGAGAACACCGACTGGACGACCGTCTCCTCTGACCCTACTGATCGCGGAGTACGCGTTCCTGTCGGACTGCGAGGTGATGGCGCTGGTCGCGCCGAGCGGCAACGTCGAGTGGATGTGCCTGCCGCGCATGGACGGTCCGTCGGTCTTCGGCGCGATCCTCGACCGCGACGCCGGCGGTTTCCGGTTGGACCGGCCAATGCCCGCGTGCCCGCGGCCCGTCGCTACCTGCCCGGCACGATGATCCTCGAGACCAGCTGGGGCACGCCGACCGGCTGGGTCATCGTCCGCGACTGCCTGCTCATCGGCCCGTGGCACCACGAGAACTCGCGGTCCAACAGCCACCGCCGGGCGCCCACCGACTACGACTGCGAGCACGTCTTCCTGCGCGAGGTGCGCTGCGTCAACGGCGAGGTGCAGATGTCCCTCGACTGCAGCCCGATGCTGAACTACGGCCAGGAGCCGGTGATGTGGACCTACAACGGCGACGGGTACCACGACGCGATCACCGAGCCCAGCGAGATGGCGCCTCGGCTCCGCCTGACGACCGATCTGCGCCTCGGCTTCGAGGGCAGCCGCGCGGTGGCGCGCACGCTGATGAAGGAGGGGCAGACCCATTTCGTCGCGCTGTCGTGGTCAGAGTACGAGCCTCCGCACACACACGAGGAGGCCTACAGGCGTCTCGTCTGGGACGGCCCACCACTGGCAGCACTGGCTGGCCCGTGGTCGCTTCCCGGATCACCCGTGGCGCATCCATCTCGAGCGCAGCGCGTTGACCCTCAAGGGCCTCACCTTCGCTCCGACCGGCGCCCTGGTCGCCGCGGCCACGACCTCTCTTCCGGAAACGGTTGGAGGAGAACGCAACTGGGACTACCGCTACACGTGGATCCGCGACTCCACGCTAACCCTGTGGGCGATGGCCCGGCTCGGGTTCGACTGGGAGGCCGACGACTTCTTCTCGTTCATCGCCGACGTCGCCGGGGTCGGTGACGACGTCCAGATCATGTACGGGATCGGGTGGTGAGCGGGGTCTTCGAGGAGCGCCTCCTCGACCACCTCGACGGCTACGAGAGCTACGGCCGGTCCGCATCGGCAACGGGGCCTTCGACCAGAAGCAGCATGACGTGTGGGGCTCCATCCTCGACTCGGTGTGGGTGCACAAGGGGTCTCGGGACCGCGTGGACGACCGGCTCTGGACGATCCTCGCGCGGTTCGTCGACGCCGCCATCAAGAACTGGACCGAGCCGGACCGCGGCATCTGGGAGGTCCGGGGCGAACTGGTAGCACTTCACCTCCTCGAAGGTCATGTGCTGGAAGCCGACCGTGGTGCGGCTTGCGCGGGTCCGCGAGGAGCACGAGCGGGCCACGGAGTGGCAGGCGGCGGCCGACGAGATGAAGGCCGACATCCTCACCAACGGCGTGGACGAACGAGGGGTGTTCACCCAGTACTACGGGACGTCGGCGCTGGACGCGTCGACGCTGCTCATCCCGCTGGTGGGGTTCCTCCCGCTCGACGACGAGCGTATCCGCAACACCGTGCACGCCATCGCGGAGGTAGCGACCGACGACGGCCTGGTGCTGCGCTACCGCGTCGAGCACACCGACGACGGCCTGAGCGGCGAGGAGGGCACGTTCACGATCTGCTCGTTCTGGCTCGTCTCCGCCTACGCACTCATCGGCGAGGTCGAGGAGGCCCGACGACTCTGCGAGAAGCTGTTCTCGATGGCCAGCCCCCTCGGGCTCTACGCCGAGGAGATCGACGCGGCGAGCGGCCGGCACCTCGGGAACTTCCCCCAGGCGTTCACCCACCTCGGGCTCATCAACGCGGTCCTGCACATCATGGC
>CAWFMC010000016.1:0-144402 GCA_963816725.1 uncultured Acidobacteriota bacterium
GCGTGTATCGACCTGCAGCACCAACCCGCTCAGCGCAACCGCACACCCGATACTCCGGCACGCTTGAACGTCGCTCGACAACCACGTTGCCCTCCGGGGCCACGCCTAATCATTTGTCGGCAGATTGGAACATCTCGGCGACACACAATCCCCGCAGGATAGCGCGGGCGGGTACGCTTTCGTAGGAAATCGCCACTCGGCGCCAGGTCACAAGCCCTTGTTCCACTTCGTCTGCTTCGACGATGGCGCGAGTACTGCGCGAGTTCGGACGTTGGGCTCGTCAGGGTCCTAATGTGTCGCCGCGTTCGCGCAGCTGTCGCACAGCCCGAGGTGCATGAACCGTAGCCGGTGCCCGAGCGAGGCTCGGCAGACCTGACACTGGTCCTCGGCCCACTCCCACAGGTAGCCGGGAGGCGGCGGCTCGGCGTCACCTAACGTGACCTCGACTGCGTGCACCACCCACGCGACGTCGTGCTCTTCGCCGAGCGCCGCTGTGATGCGCGCGATATTCGGCGCGATAATCTGACGCTCGACCTCGGCGGCAAAGTGGCCCGCGTTCTTCAGATCGCGCCAGAGGGTTCTGCACGCGGTCGATTTCCTCGGCGTCAGGAAGTCCCAGTCTGGCGATGTTCTTCATCTTGACTCCGGATGTGCGCCTTGTTCCTGCAGGTCGACGGCGGTGGGCGCGTGGAAACTAGAGAAGTGATTCTTTTACAGCGGATCGGGGTCACGCGGAGACCGGAAGACAGGGGTTTCTGTGACGCTTCCGGAGAGGTCTTGTTTACAGCCCGCCAGCGGGCGACCACCGTGTGCGACACGCCGAGGCGCTCGGCCGCGTGCCGGGTCGAGAAACTCGCGACAGCCGCGAACTGATCGTCCGAGACCGCGCAGGGCTTCCGGCCTAGCCGCCGACCTTGGGCGCGCACCCGCGCGAGGCCCGCGCGCACGCGCTCTTGGATGCGCGCGCGCTCGAACTCGGCAATCGAGCCGAGGACGCCGGCGACGAGCCGGCCGGCGGGCGTGCTGGTGTCGATCCCCTCGCCCAAGCGTGACGAACGCGATCCCGCGGACGTGCCAGTCGTCGAGCAGCATCACCAGGTGCCGGAGGTTCCGGCCGAGCCGATCGAGCCTCCAGCAGACGACGGCTTGCACTCGATGGCCCCGCACGTCGGCCACGAGCTGGTCGAGCGCGGGCCGGCGGTCCTTCGCGCCGCTGACGCCCTCGTCGACGTACTCGACGGCGCTCCAGCCGCGGGCCGCCACGTAGCGCCGCAGCTCGAGCAGCTGGTTCTCGGCGGTCTGATCGTGCGTGCTGACCCGCGCGTAGACGGCGACCTTCACGCTCGCCTCCGGCGTGGCGTCGGCTTGGGAGCGGGCCTGCTCGCCTTCACCGCCGTCTCCAGGGCGACGCCCTTGTCTTCAGCCAGACGCGCAACGCGCGGTCGACCTGGATCGAGAGGGGCACCCCGTCACGGTCCTTGACCCGCCGCAGCCCCTCCATGAGGTCCGCGTCGACGCGGAACGCCGTCAGTTCTTTCGGTGACATACCTCATGTATATACGTGTTTCTACACCAAGTCAAGGATGTCCACGGCGCGGCAAGGCTGTCGAACTCCTCAGCGTGTGTTCGCGCTTGACGCGAAACTGCCGATCACTCTGGTGCGCTGCCGGCGGCAGCGCGCTGTGCCTTTTCCAGGGCGCCGGCGATCTTGTTCATGCCATCGGCGAGCGTCGAGCCGAAACCCACGTGCACGTCGTTCACGTATGCCTTTGCGTTGGTGCCCCAGAGGACAATGCGCTGGGTGATCCGGGTGCGGTGGGTTGACACCGCGTCAAACGACCACTCCGACGACACGACGGCCTCGTCGAGGGGGATGTCGATGATGAAGCCCACGCCGGGTCGAACCTCTCGAACCTGCCAGCGCACAGGTTCTCCTCCTGGAAACAGGGTTGTTCCCCAGGAGCCACTCGCGAACGGACCGTCGAGTTGAAATTGGGCGGGCGGGTCGTCCCAGGTCGTGATGTCGGTGCGGCAGTTCCAGGCGAACGACAGACTGATCTCCGCCTCGATTGCATGTTCAAGTTGGTAGGCGATGTTGTTCATGTGGCCAGTTACAGCTGTCGGTCGATAGCGCTGTGCTCTGGATCGACGGAGCTGGCGACACGATGGATCGCAGCGCCGCCCGGTCTGCTGGCACATCCGCTTCGATGATCCCACGCGCCGCGGCCGCCCCGACGAGACGGCCCCCCACCTGGCCCCCACCCCCGCCGAGTGGCAACCTGATCGCCCCCACCGCCCGGTGACGCTTGACGGTACCTCTCGATCCCGCGCAGCGGGCCTGCGTTGTCTCGGGTCTCGTTCCGGTCCGTTCGGGGGGAATCGCGCTCCCCCCGTGAGGCCCGGCGGGGTGATCTCAGGAGGCCCCCGGTCTCCAGGACGTGAGGGGGGACCCAATTTTCGGCGCGCGCATAACACGTAGGGAGCGGGGTCGTTTCGCTCCTCATGGGCGACGATGGCGCCGCCTACCGCAGGCCGGCCACAGTCAACCGTCGCACAGGTGCACTGTCGCAAAAGGTGCACGCCGGCACCAAGGCCGAGGCGCTCTGGTTCGCCCCCTGATTCCCTTGAAGGTAAGGGGTTTCCCCGATGGCGGCGTGTTGCCGGCGATTACATGATGTCCCATTCGCTGAGGTCAGATGACCCTTCCAGTCACCTTTCCCGTCAACGATCGGCGCGCTCCGGGTGGTCGGGCGGATCCCGTCTGCCGAACGTGCAGAGGTGGCCAGCTCCAAGCGGTCGTTCGCACCGAGGCGGCCGTGTACTTCCGCTGCGACTCCTGCAATCGAGTCTGGGCCGAGCTGAAGCCCGGAGCCTCGAGCAGCATCCGAGACGCGTTGCAGGCTCTGGGGATCACATCATGATGGAAGCCGATTCGCCGTTGCGACTGAACTGCCCGAAGTGCCCGCGGCGGATGGAATACATCGTCAGCCCCGCCCGCGGCGTCTACGTCTACCGCTGCGTCGACCACGGTGAGTGGCAGCTCGGACCCGGCGGCCTTACTCGAGCGCCCCGTGTCTACGATCACTTCATGGATCGTCCAGAGTGTTCGTCACTCGAGCCCGGTCATGGCGCAAATGGATAGTAGTCGCCCAGGATTCGGGCGAGTCGCGCGGCTGCGGGCCCGTCGCCGCGGCATCCAGCGCTCATAACGCGTTGACCGTCTCGCCTTGCAGTCCGCCGGCCGACAACTGCTGCGGCGGCCTGGTCGGGGCCTGTGCCCGAGAGTCTCAGAACCCAGCAACTTCCCGAGTAGCACCTCGTTGACCGAGAGGGCTGGTGCCCGATCGTTCGGCTCGCCGTGAGGGGTCGCTCAGCTCCTGGATGTCTCCGCTATGTAGGTCGTGGCCATTCGCGCACTGCTCGGCTGACTCGCATGTTCGATGGGCGGTAACGGCGACGGATCGCGGGCCGGCATCATCGCTGCGCCCGCTTGGATTTGGGCGCGTGGCGCGTTAGGACCACCTTCGACATACCGATGCCGCCCGCCCACGGCCGACCTCCAAGAGCCGCATCAGTCAGGATCATCCCTGGTCGTCTGTTGGCTGGTCTAGTCGACGGGAAAGCTCGGGCGTAGGAGCGCTGCGTACCAACCGGATGGTTTCCCCGCTCGCTGGATCCACGACGGTGCTCACTGTCTCAATGGCGCTGGGCGTATGGTTGGGACACACGTCCGGTCGTAATTTCGCGGGCCGATCGGGCCACAGAGTACCACGGATGGCGTAGCTGTTTCCGCATCCGAGCACCAAAAACAGCCAACCACGGTGTTGATGGCCTCGATCCTGGCGAGCCTGGCGACCGGTCTGGCGTGCGGTGTTCTGCCCGCCTGGCAGGCGTATCGGAAGGATGCCGGCGCCGTGCTGCAGGACGGCGCGCGCGGCACCGTGGGGGCCGACGCGGCGACCATGCGACAGGCGTTGGTGAGCGTCCAGCTGGCACTCACGACAGCCCTTCTGGCCTGCGCCGCGTTGTTGTTGCATAGCTTCGTCAACGTGACGCGAGCCGATCGAGGGTACGAAGTGGAGCACGTGCTGGCAGTCGAGCTTTCGCCCGTCGGGGAGCGCTACGCAACAGGGCCGCAGCGGACCGCGTTTTATCGGGGGTTACTCACGGAGGTTCGGGCGCTGCCCGACGTGCTCGCCGCCGGGGCGGTGAACAACCTGCCGGCGCTCGGGGAATCGGGCACGCAAGTCATTTTCTTGTCGACCGACACGAACGCCCCAGGTCTCGCGCTGCAACGTCCCGTCGCCGGCCTCCGCAATGCGATGCCCGGTTACTTCACCGCCAGCGGCACCGTCCTCAGTGCGGGCCGCGCCTTCACCGACCAGGACGTCACACCCGTGGCGGTGATCGGCGACTCGCTCGGCCGGCGGCTCTGGCCGGGAGCCACACCCGCGAGCTGGGTGGGGCGCACCATCCGCCAGGGGGCGGTCAGCGCGCCGGACATCACCGTGGTTGGCGTCGCCCAAGACGTGCGGCCTGGCGCACTCGACCGCGAGCTGCCGCCGCAGCTGTATCGTCCCCACCATCAAGCGCCGAGCGGACGCATGACCGTCGTCGTCCGCACGGCCCAGGATCCGTCGGCGATGAGCGCGTCGTTGCGCGATCTCGTGAGGCGGGCCGATCCGACCGTGCCAATCGCCACCATGCACACGATGGAAGAAATCGTGTCGGCCTCGCTGGTGCAACGCCGGTTTCAGATGATGCTGACGTGGTTGTTCGGACTCGTTGCGCTGCTGCTCGGGGCGGTTGGCGTCTACGGCGTCGTGAGCTACACCGTCGAGCGTCGGACGCGCGAGATTGGATTGCGGCTCGCGCTTGGCGCGACGCAGCAGGAGGTCATCGGCTGGATCTTCTCGCGCGGTATGCAGCCGGTTTTCATCGGGGTCGGAGCCGGCGTGCTCGGCGCGATGGCGGTCGCGCAGATGATGCGTCGTCTGCTGTTCGGCGTTGGTCCGCTGGACCCCGCCGCGTTCGGCGGCGTCGCGCTCGTGCTGCTCATCGCCGCGGCGCTCGCCTGTTATCTGCCGGCCCGACGCGCCGCAGAATTGGATTCCGCTCACGGCCCTGCGGCAAGACTAGGGCCTAAACCCCCCACCGAAGACCGGGCCCATCAGGTGGAAGGCGTCGTGACTCCTGCGTCCTGACCGGCGGGCGCCCCATCCTGCGCTTGTGCGAAGAATTCGAGGGCGATGACCTGGTCACAATCGAGACCATCGGCGCGACCACGAAGTGCATCATCACGACGACGGCGTCGATCCTGGTCTCCGCCACAGGGTCGACCGTCGATCATCGGTGCGAAGAGTGTCGATGTCGTCTCGCTGCGGGCGGGCCGAGGCCCTGGCGGCGCATGGCGGACGCGTGCGCCGGTGCGGAAAGGCCATGACGAATCGAGGGAGCGCCGGTCTCTGGACCGCGCCGCGCTGACCATGACGTCCAGCCTGCCGTCCGCCACGAGATCGATCGACGCAATCATCGCCGCCCAAAGCTGTTGATGGCGCTCACTCGACGCGCTACGGCGAGCCCCAACGCGTCGGACCCACCCGACCCCCATCCGGGTGGCGGGTCGCCAACCTGATCGCCCCCACACCGAGGGTGGGGCTTGGACGGCACCTCTTCGAGCGACAAAGCGGGCCGTGTTCGTTCGCGGCGGGCTCTCCGTCGGGTCGGGGATTTCAGGCGAGGGGTTTCCCCCAAGAGGCCCCCAGCGGGATGATCTCGGGAGCCCCCCGGTCGCGAGAAAGTGAGCGGGACCCCGGTGTGCTTTTCCAGCATGTCTGACCATCGGCGGGTTCGTTCATCAGGCGTCGTCTCTTCGATTCGGCTGGCGAGGGTCCATACATGTCCAGCTGGATCGAGGATCGATACGATGCGATCTCCCCAGAACTGGTTTTGGAGACGAACCACAATCTTCGCTCCGTTCGCGACGGCTATATTCAGGGTTTGATCGACGTCTTCGACGTACACGAACAGCAGAACCGGTGAACTGCCGTCGTTTGCAGGAGCGCGGCTCGGCAACGTCGTCCACTCAGCCTCAACCATGACCATCGCCGCTCCGATCGTGAAGAGCAGGCCAATGGACGCCTGCAAATTCATTACATGGACGTCGGACAGGGTGACGGGATGATCCTGATCTCCCCGGAGGGCGAGACGGTCTTGATCGACGAAAGCCTACACGGCCGCGCCCCCCGACGTGCTACGCGTCGACGAGAAGAACCTGCGCGAATACGCGCTGTGGAACGTGTGTGGGGTCGTCCTGACAACGGGAAGCTCCTCGGAGAAGCAGTCGGAGGCATCGATACCCGACCAACTCGCCGCCTGCCGGCGGTGCGCCACAACGAACGGCTGGCCCGTCGTGGAAGAGTACACGGATCGCGCCGAAAGCGGCGCCTCCATGCTGACCCGGCCTGGAATGCAAGCGCTTCTGCGGGCGGTGCTCCGACGGGGTGGCGGCATCGTAGTGGCCGAGTCGCTCGATCGACTCTCGCGCGATCAGGCCGACATCGCGACGATCTATCGAAAGCTGACGTTCGCGGGCGTCAGGATCGTGACCCTCGCCGAAGGGCTGGTCGGGCCGATGCACGTCGGTCTGAAGGGGACGATGAACGCGCTGTTCTTGCAGGATCTCGCGCAGAAGACACGACGCGGGCTGCGCGGTCGGGTCGAAGCGGGGCGCTCAGGCGGAGGCAAGTCTTACGGGTATCGAGTCGTGCCCAGCGTCGGCAAGGGCCAGCGTGGTGCGCGCGAGATCGACCAAGCAGAACAGACGGTCGTGAATCGCATCTACAGAGATTTCGCGGCGGGCGTCTCGGCGAAAGCCAGTTGCCGCGCGCTCAACCGCGAAGAGGTGCCCTCGCCCTCGGGCGGCGCGTGGAGCCCGAGGACGATCCACGGGAACGCGTCACGTGGCACCGGCATCCTGAACAACGAACTCTATGTCGGCCGGCTGGTGTGGAATCGCCTACGGTACGTCAAGGATCCGGACACCGGAAAGCGGGTCTCGCGGCTCAACCCGTCATCTGAGTGGATCGTCACCGACGTGCCGAACTTGCGGATTGTCGACGACGAGCTGTGGCAGGCAGTCAAGGCGCGTCAGGCCGCGACCAGACACGTCATGCGCGCTGGCCTCGACAGGGCAAGGCGTCCGATCTACCTGTTCTCGGGCCTCACGAAGTGCGGCGTCTGCGGCGGCGGTTTCACGCTGTCGTCGCACGGGTTGCTGACGTGCTTCAATGCCCACGATCGCCACGTGCACGAACCGACGGAGCATCAAGCGGGCGGAGGTCGAGCAGCGCGTGCTCAGGGCGATGCAGGAGCGCTTTTTCGAGCCCGGCGCCTTCGCCGAGTTCTGCAAGGGGTTTACCGAGGCGGTGAATGAGCGACGGCGGGAGCATCGAGCAAAGCTGGCCGGCGCTGCGCGCCAGATCGCCGCGGAGGACCGGCGCTCGAAGGAGATACTCAGACTGCTGCTCGAGGGCTTCCGCGACGAAGCGTGGAAGACCGAGCTGGCGGAGATCGAACAGCGACGCAAAGACCTGAAGGCGTTCATCGCCTCCGCGGACGACGACCCGCCGCTACCGGCGCTGCACCCTTACATGGCGGAGGTGTTCAGGCAGAAGGCAACACTGCTCGCGGCCGCCCTCGAGAACGACGCCGAGCGGGACGCAGCGCGTCAGGCCCTCCGCGGCTTCATCGAACGGATCGAAGTCCCCGCTGACGAGGGCCTGCTTGCAGGTCGTGGGATGTTTTGGAGAGATGCTGACCGCAGCCAGTCGCGGCAAGGTGACGGCTGCGGTCGGTAATGGTGGTTGCGGGGGCAGGATTTGAACCTGCGACCTTTGGGTTATGAGCCCAACGAGCTACCGGACTGCTCCACCCCGCGTCAGTGCAGTGATCGTAACACCGCACACGCGCGTGCGCAAGGCCTACGCGGGTTCTGGCAGGGCCGAAAAATCCAGCAGCATCTCGATCCCTGAGGTCTCGTGATCCGACCGCGCGCCGCGACGAGCCGGGCACGTCAGCGGCGGAGTCGCCGCACTGACTAGATCGAAATACCGCAACCCCACCTCGGGCGCGACGTAGCCGAGCTTGGCCCCGCCACCCATCACCGCGATCGCGTGACGGAAGTACCGGTTCTCTGGTTCCGCGACGAGCGTCACCTCGAAGGTCGAGGGACGCTGCGCCAGCTGCTCGCGATAGGCCAGGCCCGCCACCACAGGAACCCGAGACCGCACGTCCCCCATGCCCGCTATTCTACCGACTCCCCCACCACGACCGAAGTCGGGGACACAGGATCGCGGAGCGCAGACGATCACCATAGCGCACGCAAGCAAGTGCCTCAGATCGTGGGAGTCAAGTCAGCCCGTCAGCCCTCGACGGCAAGGCTCACGTGACGGAGAACGAGGAAGCGAACCGCTCAGCCACACGCGGCGACGGACCAACGAGGAAGCCGTAGAAGCAGCGGGAAGGGGTCAGCCGACGACCGCACCCGTCGGCAGGAGCGGTGAGCGGGAAGCGGACGCGCGAAGCGGCAGCGAGGCAACGACCCTCCCTACCGCCCTCCCTTGAAGTCGTCGAGGTTCGTCACGTTCTGACTGCGCACCTCCGGGGATGACCGCGGGAAGGACGATGGTGACCGTCGTACCCCGGGAGGGAGCGCTCTCGACCTCGAGACGGCCGCGGTGCTGCGAGACGACCGCTTGGACGGTGGCCAGGCCGATGCCGGGCACGTCGGGCCTGGTGGTGTAGAACGGCTCGAACATCCGCGACCGCACCTCCGGCGTCATGCCGGTCCCGGTATCCTCGACGCGCAGCCGCACGTCGGTGCCAGTGTCCTGCCCCGGCATCTCGCGCCCGCCGACGCGCGTGCCAATCGTCAGCCTTCCCCCCGATGGCATCGCGTCGCCGGCGTTGAGCGCCAGGTTCACCACCGCCAGCTCGATCTGTCCGCGCACGCCGTGAATGATCGCCGCTGCGCCGGACAGATCGAGCACGACCTCGATCGACTCCGGCATCAGGCGACGAAGCACCGGGTGGAGATCGACCAGCGCGGCGTCGAGATCGAACGCCTCCGGATCGCGCCCCTGGCGCCGGCTGAACGTGAGGAGCTGGCGCGTCAGCGTCTCGGCCCGCTCGGCCGCGGACAGGACCTGCTCGATGTCCGCCCGGCTGTCACTCCCCTGCGGCAACGCATCCGCGACCATCTCGCCGTAACCCAGGATCGCGGTCAGCAGGTTGTTGAAGTCGTGCGCGACGCTCCGCGCGACCTGGCCGATCACCGCCAGCTTCTGCACGTGATGGAGTGGTTCGCCGACGAGGGCCTCGTTGACCGCCGGCCGCTGCACGCCCCAGATGCGGACCAGCGCGCCGCCTGCGAGCACGCCGGTCAGGGTGTGGACCAGCGCGCGTCCGGCGGGCGTGCCCGCGATCGCGACCGTGCGCGCCGGCAGACGATGGCCGCCGTTCACGAAGTCGATCAGAAGTCGGCGGAGCGTGTCAAGGTCCGGCGTCACCACGTCTGCCAGACGCCGGCCGGCCAGCTCCTCCCCTCGCGACACACCCAGCAGCCCCGCTGCCGCATCGTTCGCCGTCGTCACTCGCGCCATCCGCAGGATGGCCTCGGCGGCGTCCGACACGGGCAGGCTGACGGGAACCGGCACCGGCAGCTCGACGCACCACATGCCGTCCGGGCAGGCCGCGACGAACTCGGCGTGGGCCGGGACCGGAGCGACGAGTGCCTGATATTTCCGCAAAGCCACCCGCTCCCGGAATCGGCAGCACCGGGCGGAGCTTCAGCCAGCCGCCCGACACGGCCGGCCGAGCGGCCGACACCTGGCGCGGGCCCGGCCGTTGAAAACGCCTGGGAACCGCCGATGGCAGCCCGGGCACCCGGCTTGCTCCCCCTCCCGCGAACAGCTTTTCCGAGGAGCCGCATGTCCACGAGCCCGATTCAAGCCACCACCGTCATCCAGGATCTCGCCAAGGCGATCACCAGCAAGTACGACACGGATGCCAACGGCAGCCTGTCGGCGGACGAGTTCTCCGGCTTCCTGTCGTCGTTCCTCGGAAGCATGAGCAACAACCCGCTCGCTACCGCCGCAAGGAGCAGCTCGCCATCGACGTCGTCGATCGCAGCCACCGCCGTCGCCGAGCGCGCCAAGGTCGGCACGATGGCCGGCTTCGACGCGACCAAGCTGGCAGATGCATCGCGGACCTCGCCGAAGTATCAGGTGGGCCGGATCCTTCAGTACTATCCGCACACGCCGGCCGGTCTGAAGAACGCCCTGCCCGAGCTGCAGCAACTCGTGCCCGGCGTCTCGATCGCCGGCAGCAAGGGCGACAAGCTCGATTTCAAGGGCTACACCTTTGCGGACGGCACGTCGCTCAACGTGATCGACGTGATCCAATCCGCCGGCAGTGGCGGCACCGCGTGGCAGTGGGCGCCTGAATAGCGCGACGCATCGCTCGGCGCTGTACGGTGCGGTCCAGACGTTGGCCACGCGACGCATGGCCCGTGCACCGCTGCTGCGACGATCGCGTGTGTTGTGGGTTTGATCTGCGACGTCAGCGATCGGCGAGCACGTCTCGCATCTTCGTCGCCAGCGCCGCGCGCGTGAAGGGTTTCTGGAGGAACGACGCGTCCAGCCCGATCACCCCGTGGTGCGCGATCGCCTCGTCCGTGTAGCCTGACAGGTAGAGCACGCGCAGCCCCGTACGTCGCGCCTTGAGCCGCATCGCCAGCTCGTGGCCGCTCATGTTCGGCATCACCACGTCGGTGACGAGTACCTGGATGTCACCCTCGAACAGCTCGCTGATCTGCAGCGCGTCCGCGCCGCAGCTCGCCGCCATCACCGTGTATCCCTGCCCGATCAGGAGCTCCTCGATCAACTCGCGCACGCCATCCTCGTCTTCGACGAGCAGGACGGTCTCAGTCCCCGCCGGGGCCGAGGTCACCGGTCGGGCGTGAATCTCCTCCGCGGCAGCGGTGAGTGCCGGCAGGTAGATCTTGAACGAGGTGCCGATCCCCAGCTCGCTGTAGACCCAGATGTAGCCGCCGCTCTGCTTGACGATGCCGTAGACCATCGACAAGCCGAGCCCGGTCCCCTTCCCCACCTCTTTGGTGGTGAAGAACGGCTCGAACACGCGCGTCCGCGTCTCGGGATCCATACCGCAGCCGGTGTCGCTGACCGCGAGCATCACATAGCGGCCCGGCCGCGAGCCCACGTGCTGCCGGCTGTAGGTTTCGTCCAGCTCGACGATCGAGGTCGAGATCGTCAGAGTTCCCCCGTCGGGCATGGCATCGCGGGCATTGACCGCGAGGTTCAACAGCGCCTGCTCGATCCGTCCCGGATCCGCCTTGACGCTCCCGATGTCGTCAGACAACGCCAGCACGCAGCTGATGTCCTCTCCGATGACGCGTTCCAGCATGTCGTGGATGTTGCGGACCACCGCGTTGAGCGACAGCACCTGCGGCGACAACACCTGCCGCCGGCTGAACGCGAGCAGCTGCTGCGTGAGGCCCGCTGCCCGATCCGCCGCGGCGGCGATCGCCTGCGCGTTACGGCGCATCGGGTCGTCGTCTCCCATCTGTTCGAGCAGCCGCCCGGTCTGACCGCCGATCACCATCAGGAGGTTGTTGAAGTCGTGGGCGATTCCGCCAGCCAGGCGGCCGACGGCTTCCATCTTCTGCGACTGACTGAGCTGCTCCTCGAGCTGCTTGTGTGCGGTCAGGTCATAGAGCTGGCCGCGGATCGCGGCGAGCTGCCCGCGGTCGGTGAAGACGCCGGTGGCGCTGACCAGCACGTGCACCGCACCGCTGTCGCTGCGGCGCAGCGCGATCTCGTGCTGCCGGACCCGGCGTTCCCGACCCACTCCTCCCGCAATCACCGACCAGCTCGACTCGCCGGCGAAAATTCCGGTGGCGCCGCGCCGCAGGACGTCCGCTTCGTCCTCGTAGCCGAGCATGCGGGCGAACGCCGGGTTACAGGCCGTCACCGTGCCGTCGACCCTCGCGACGAAGTTGCCGGTCAGATCGGCGTCGAACAGCTCACGCGCCTCCCGCACCAGTCGTTCCCGCTCCAGCGCGAGGCCGACGCGCCTCGCCAGATCCTCGGCCGCTGCCGCATCGCCCGCATCGAACTGCTTCGACGATCCCTTCAAGCCCAGGATCATGACCGACGTCGACGTCCCTCCCGCGACGATCGGCACCAGCATCGCCGAACGCACGTCGACACGACGGTACGCGCCAGCCACCTCGTCGTCGGAGAAGAACTGCCTCACTACGATGGGATCGCTGAGGTCGACGACCACCGCGGTCCGGGAGAGCAGTGCCGGCAGGTACCGCTCCGGGATTGGCATCGTCGCACTGCGATGGATGTCGCCTGGCTCTCGCAGCGCGCGCTCGTCGGCGGCATCGGCGGCGGCGAGATGCACCTGCTCGATCGAGCCGTCGGGGTGCAGCCGCGCCATGACACAGACGTCAGCCAACTCCGAGACCATCAGCCGGGCAACCCGTTCGAAGATGCTGTCGTAATCGGCCCCTTCCAGCAGTGTGCTGGCGTCGCGGAGCAGGCGCAGCCGGCGGCCGAGAGCAGCCCCAGCCTGCTTTCCTAGATGCACATAACGAAGCACGCGCGACAGCGCTGCAGGAAGCTCTTGATCGGCGACTACGTGGTCCATCGCGCCATGCTGATATGGGTCCTCGGCGACGTGGTCGTCATGACGCGCCGAGATCACCACGACGGGTATGGGAGCTGCGGCACGAACGACGCGATCGAGGCCAGGGACGAATTCGACGTCGAGCAGGACGAGATCGATCCCACCCTGCGCGAGGCGGTCGAGCGCCGGCTCCAGCGCGGTGGTGCGCAAGACCACGCAGGTCGGATCTACTTCAGTGAGTGCCTGAGTGGCGGCGTGAGGGTCGCCGGAGCCCTCCGCGACGAGGAGGACCGTGATCGGATAATGGACCATGCTGGCCCGGCCGCTCGGCGGGGACGGCGAAGTATATCAGCGACGCGGCTTCCCTTCGGGGCTGACTGCTCCGGCTCCGTGGGCATCGGACACCGTGTGTTCGTCTGCGCCCGTCACTTTGGCGGGGTCCGGCTCACCGCATCCAGGCCGGCCACCCTGATCGCAGCCGCCGGGTGCGCGACGACCAGGATCGACACGCGGCGGTTGCGGGCATCGAAGGGATCCTTCGTGTTCGCCAGCTCGCGGTCCGCCAGGCCGCGGACGGCTCGCACGATCTGTGGATCGAGACCGGTCCGCTCCATCTGGCGGCGCGCCGCGTTGGCTCGATCGGCGGACAACTCCCAATTCGTGTAGCCGTCCGACTTGTTGTACGGGCGGCTGTCCGTGTGCCCCTCGAGGACGACCGGGCGGTGCAGCGTGGTCAGCTCATGTCCGATCACGCCGAGGATCTTCTCGGTCGCGGGCTTGAGCTGCGCGCTGGCGCTGTCGAAGAACGTGCCGTCGTTCGAATCGATGAGCTCGATACGCATGCCGTCCGGCGTGGCTTGGATCTCGATCTGCCCTTTGAGCTTGTCGAAGTCGGGCAGCTTGCTGAGCATCTCGCGGATCCGCTGCGCGCTCTTCTCGATCGACGCCTGATCCAGATCGTCCTGCTGATCTTTGGGCGGGGCCGCGGCCGGCGGCGGGCCTTCGTTGGCAATGCCGGCGGTCGCGCCAGGGAGAATGCCGGTCGATCGCTCGTGCTCGAGCACGCCAGGATCGCGGAAGTAGCCGGCGAGGCCGGCCTTGGTCGCCTTCGACTGCCCGACGATCCACAGCACCAGAAAGAACGCCATCATCGCCGTCATGAAGTCGGCGAATGCGACCTTCCACGCGCCGCCATGATGGCCATGCGCGACGTGACGCGCCTTCCTGACGATGATGACCGGAGCTTTCGACATGATCCTCAGGCTGCCGCTGCGGCGTCAGCCTTGCCGGCGCCCTTGCAAGCCGCCTCGGTTTCTTCGAACGTCGGCCGAACGTCGTGCGGGAGCACGCGCCGGGCGAACTCGACGGCGATGGCCGGCGGCATGCCCTTGTAGACGGACAGGAGACCCGCCTTGATGCAGTGCTCGTAGCGCCCCTCGTCCTCGACGCGGTGCTCGAGGCTGGTCGCAAGCGGCCCGAGGAACCCGTAGGAAAGCAGGATGCCCAGAAACGTACCGACCAGCGCCGCCGCGACCGAATGACCGATCTCCGCCGGCGGCCCGTCGATGAGGCCCATCGTGATGACGATTCCCAGCACCGCGGCGACGATGCCGAGCCCGGGCATCGCGTCGCTGACCTTGGTCATCGCGCCGCCCGCCTTGAGCGCCTCTGAATGGTGGACGTGCAGATCCTCGTCCATGAGCGCCTCGAGGTCGAAGGCCGAAATACCGCCGAGGATCATCACCTTGATGGAGTCACTGAGAAAGTCGGCGGATGCATGCCGGCCGAGGAACTTCGGATACTTCGACAGGATCGGGCTCTCGTCCGGCTTCTCGACGTGCGACTCGAGCGACATGATCCCGGACTGCTGGATGATGCGGAACAGTTGATACATCATCGCGAGGAGATCCAGGTACTCGGCCTTCCCCGGCGCGGATGCCAACAAGCCTTTCAGCTGGCCGACCAGAGCCTTGAGCACCTTGACCGGAGTGCTGATCACGACCGAGCCAAGCGCCGCGCCGCCGATGATGATGAACTCGGTCGGCTGATTCAGGACCAGAGGCTGCCCTCCGTGCATCATGAAGCCGCCCAGGACCGACGCGATGACGATGACAGCTCCGACCAGCAGCAGCATGAATGATCCGCTCCGCGACCAAACCGATTCCTGAAGCTGAAATCGGCGCGGCGCTGACGATCTTGAGGGTCGGGGGCGAAAGGATGGTGTGGCCGCGGCCAGAGGTCAGCGGCCGACGGGGGCGAGCGCAGCGAACGTGGCAGTAACACTCGAGGCAGCCGCGACAGCAGCGTCACTCGAGACGTACTCGGGAACGGCCCCGGCGATCGCCGCCAGTGCACCGGCCGCGTCCTGCACGCGCACGCACGCGCGCAGTTCGGCGATGGCGTGCCGCACCGAGGCGGCATCGAACGGGGCCTGTCGCGCGACGCAGATGGACGGGTGCGCGGTCGAGAGCAGCTCCAGCCCCTGGACCGTGAGCTCCTCGCGTTGCTTCTCTCCTGGCCGGAGGCCGATCACCTCGACCCCAACCTTCGGCAGCCCGGCCTGCACGGCGATCGCCCGCAGGCGATCTGCCAGCCCGGCGATCAGCACCGGCTTCCCCATGTCCAGCCAGAACACGTCGCCCGTGTGCCCCAGCCGGTCCGCTTCAATCACCAGCGATACGGCTTCACCCGCCGTCATGAAGTACCGCGTGGCGTGCGGATCGGTCAGCTGCACCGGTTCGCCGCGTCGGATTCGATCGAGCATGACCTCGACCACGCTGCCGCTGCTCGCGAGGACGTTCCCGAAACGGACGATGACGACCTGGCTGGCGCCCTGGCGACCGGCCAGGACAGCCAGCTCCGCCAGGCGCTTGCTCGCACCCATCACGCTGCGCGGATTCGCCGCCTTGTCCGAGGAGATCAGCAGGAACCGGGCTCCATGCCGCCCCGCCAGACGGGCCACGACGAGGCTGCCGAACACGTTGGCGCGGACCGCGGAGAGCACGTCGCGCTCGAGCATCGCGACATGCTTGTACGCGGCGGCGTGGAAGACCACGGTGGGACGCGTGCGCTCGAACAGGGCGCGCATCTGACGCGGCCGGGTGACGTCGGCGAGCACCGGCTCGATGCGCACGTCAGGCATGCGCTCGCGGATCTCCTGCTCGATCCGGAAGAGCGCGTACTCGCTGTGCTCGATCAACACCAGGCGGTGCGGCCGGCGTGCGGCCAACTGGCGGACGAGCTCCGACCCGACCGACCCGCCCGCGCCAGTTACCATCACGCAGCCCTCGCGCGGCCGCTCCTCTCCACGCGACAGGACCCGCGGTGCCCGCCCGAGCAGCTCGCACAGTAATGCCTCGTCCCGCAGATGGAGACCGGTCCTGGCCCGGATCGCGCGCGGCTCGCTCATCGCGCGGCCGGCTCCTCCGCCAGTCGCGTGGCGGTATTGAGGATCACGATGTCGGTGCGGCGGTTCAGGGCCCGGTTCGCGGCCGAGTCGTTCGGCACTCTCGGATGGAACTGGGAATAGCCGGCGGCAGACAGGCGGGTCGGCTCGATGTGCCCGTCGGTAATCAGGTAGTCGACCACGTGCGTCGCCCGCGCGGTTGACAGGTCCCAGTTCGACGCGTACTTCGACGTCTGGATCGGCACGTCGTCCGTATGCCCTTCGATGCGGAGCGTATTCGGGATGCCGCGCAGACGTCCGGCGATGGTCGAGATCACCTGCTGCGCCGCGGGAGGCAAGTCCGAGCTGCCGGTGGTGAAGCTGCCCGACTCGCGGATCGACACCACCAGGCCGCGCGCGTCGGGCTCGACGGCGACCCGGCCCTGCGCGATTTCTGACGCGAGGTCACTCTGGAGCGAGGCCCGGACGACCAGGAGGTTGGCGCCCGGCGGGTCCACCAGCGGCGGCGCAATGTGCTTCTCCGCCGGCGGCGCGGCGGGGGGTGGTGCGCCCTGGCTGTCGAAGACCCGCTGCATCGAGTCGACAACGGTCATCATCTTGCGCGCGTCCACCGTCGAGCTCGCGTAGAGCACGGTGAAGAACGCGAACATCAGGGTGATGAAGTCGGCGTACGAGACCAGCCACCGCTCGTGCGACGGCGGGGCGACGCGCCGATTGAGGCGGCGCCGGCGTCTCATGACATTCGTTCCCGGAGCGACACCGCGGGCCGGCTTTCAGGTCGCACGACGGCGCCAGTGTGACCCGAGAAGCGCTGCTCGATCAGCCGCGGGTTGATCCCTTCCTGGACCGCCAGGGCAGCGTCGATCAGCATCTCGCGGCGGCGGGTCGACGCCTCGGCGCGCTGGCGCAGCTTGCTGGCCACCGGCAGCAGGATCAGGTTGGCGGAACCGACGCCGTAGATCGTCGCGACGAACGCGACCGCGACGCCGGACCCGAGCTTCGCCGGATCGGTCAGGTTGCCCATCACGTGAATCAGGCCGATCACGGCGCCGAGGATGCCGATGGTCGGCGCATAGCCGCCAGCCGACTCGAACACCCGTGCCGGAACATCTTCGCGATCCGCGAGGAGCTCCATCTCGAGCTCCAGCGCATGGCGGATCTGCGACTGGCTGGATCCATCGACCGCCAGCCGCAGCGCACGTCGCAGGAACGGGTCAGGTTCCGCCTCGAGCTCCGCTTCGAGCGAGAGGATGCCCGTCCTGCGGGCGCGATTGGCATACGCCAGCACTCGCGTGATCACTGCGGCGGCTGGCTCCAGCGAATCGGCGTAAGCCGCGCGCACACTGCGGACGGCGGTGATCACGTCCGCCGAGCCGTAACTGAGCAGCACCGCGCCGGCCGTGCCGCCGAACACGACCAGCGCCGCGGCCACCTGCAGGAGGCTGCGCACGCTGCCCCCTTCAATCGCCTGGCCGATCAGAATCAAGCCGATCGCCAGCGGCGCGCCGATCAGCGATCCAAAGTCCACCCGGCTGCGCGCGGGGGAACGCCGCGGCTTACTCGCCATGCGCGCCGTCCCCGATTCTGAGATGATCCGGGTGCCCCACGCGCCGGCGGAACGCGACCAGCCGCTCGACCAGGACGGCGGGCGTCTCGCGCACCAGCATCTTCTCCCCGTTCGCGAACGCGATCATCGTGTCGGGCGTCTGCTCGATCGACAGGATCAGGTCGACGTTGACCATGAGCGCGCCGCCGCCGAGCCGCGTCACGTCGATCACGCCACCTCCTGCTGCGCCGCCAGCCGGTCGGCGGCGGCGATCAGGTCGGCGAGCGGAACCACCCGACCACCGGTCGCCCCTCCGCCCCTGAGGACGCGGCGCATGTACGCCAGATCGGCCGCAGTATCCACGCTGAAGCGCAGGTCAGGGCGACGAACCGCGGCCGGCGCTGCGAGGATCAGGCACTTGAAGCCGGATCGGGCGCGCCGCAGGTAGGGCGTGACGTGTTCGCGGTCCGCAGGATCCGCGGTCCGGGCCGCCGCGTCCCGCAGGGCCGTCGCGGTCACCGCTTCGACGGTGCTGCCGCACGGCAGCCCCTCCTCCACCGCGTGATCGGCGCGCGCCGCGCGCAGCGCCTCGATCAGCCGCACGGCGGACCCGGGGTCGACGGCAGGATTGTCGGCGGTCGCGCGAACGACGAACTCCGCTCCGGCGCCGGCCGCCGCAGCCACGAACCGGCCCAGCACATCGTCCTCGCTGCCGCGAAACACCGACACGCCCAGGCGACGCGCCTCCGCCTCGATCGCGTCATCTGCCGGGAGCGTCGTCGTGGCGACCACCATCGGGCCTACCATCGCGGATTGCAAGCGGCGCACGCAGTGTGCGAGGAGTGTGGCGCCAGCGATCGGCTCCAGCACCTTAGCCGGGAGGCGCTGCGAACCGAGCCGGGCCTGGAGCAGGACGGCGACCTTTCCGGCAATCATGCGACCACCCGGATCGGCGCCACCGATCGTGGAAATACCGCCGCTTCGTCCGCCTGCAGGAAGATCGCCGCTTCGTACGACGTCATCCACAGCCCGGCGGTGAAGTGGCCGATGCTGGGCTGGACGCGCCGGCCGCGCGCGAGGTGGACCAGCATGCGCGGAAAGTTCGCGCCCGCCTTGATCGTGAGCGGGATGCCACCCGAGAAGCGGGGGTTGATCTCGAACACTGTCGGCACGCCGCCGACGATGCGGCACTGGATGTTGACGGGACCGTGAAATTCGAGCGCCGCGGCACACGCCAGGCCCAGATCGAGGAGCGATCGGGCGCGGACGGTGCGGCCGCGGTCCATCACGCCGGCGCGGATGACGACGCGCTCGCGCGGCACGATCGCCAGCGGCTCGCCTTCGTGGCAGAGCATATCGATCGTGAACTCCGGACCGTCGAGATACTCCTGGACGACCGGACGATCGACGTACTCGGCGAAGAATTCGAACTCGCGCCGCGTGCGGGCCGTGTACGCGCCCACACCGCCGCGGCCGTTGCGCGGCTTCAGGAACAGAGGGAACCGCACGCCGGCCGGAACGCCGGCCGGCAGCCATGACTCCGCGGCGGGAATGCCCTTCGCGCGCAGCACCTGCGAGGTCCGCAGCTTGTCGTTGCAGATCGCTGCGGTCTCGGTCGGCGACGCGGCCACGCGGACACCGGCCGCTTCGAACCGGGCTCGCGCCGCACCGATGACCTCGAGCTCGTCATCGATCGTCGGGACGAGCAGGCCGACGTCGTGGGCCGCGCACAGCGATTCCAGGGCTTCGACGTAGCCGGGATCGGTGGCGAGCGGCACGCGGAACGCGGCATCGGCGACGTGGACCGCCGGGGACATCGCGTTGACGTCGGTGACGATCACGCGCCCACCGGTCTCGCGCAGCACCCGCTGGAAGGCATCGACCAGCGGCACGCGGCGCGACGCGGCGGTGATGAGGACGTTACGCCGCATCGCGGCTCTCCGGTCGCTGGTCCCCGCGCAGATCGCCGGCGACGAACGCGCTCCCGGCGGTGATCGCGCGCGGCAGGCGGCGGCCGACGAGGTCGTGCCAGCGGCTGGCCGACAGACCCTCGGCCGGCCGCAGGGCGACGATGTCCTCGGCACGGACGAGCGCGCCACGCTCGAGATCGCGGGCCGCGTAGAGCGCACGGCGGCTGGCTGCCATGTTGACGGCTTCCGCGGAGAGGCACGCCTTCCGGCCGTCGCCGAGGGCGGCCTGCACGCGGGCGGCAGCGTGGATGCGCGCCGCCAGCTGCGCGCCGGTCGACGACACCGCGGCGTCGATAGCCGTGCCCTGCTCGTCCAGCACAATGTGACGTTCGTAAATCACCGCCCCGAGCGTCACCGCCGCGACGACATCGTCTTCACTCGTGCCGTGATCGGAGAGGCCGGCTGGCAGGCCCAACTCGCGCGTCAAGGTGGCGATGGCGCGAAGATTCTCACTACCCGACGGGACCGGGTAGGCCGACACGCAATGCAGGACGGCGATGGAGGTCGCACCGGCGCGACGGGCTACGGCGACGGCGTCCCTGACTTCCTCGAGGCCGCTCATACCGCTCGAAATCACGACCGGCTTGCCGGTCAGCGCGGCTCGCTCGATGAGGCGGTGATGAGTCACGTCCCCGCTGGCGATCTTGTAGGCGTCGCAGCCGAGCCGCTCGAGCATGTCGACCGCGGCTTCCTCGAACGGGGTGGACATGAAGGCCAACCCGCGCGCGCGTGCCCGTGCCGCGACAGCGGCATGCGCCGCTTCGTCGAGCTCGAAGCGACGGAAGAAGTCGACCAGCGAGGCGCTGTCGACGTGCGCGGGGCCGGGACATCCGGCGGCGACCAGCGTCTCGCCGCGCAGGCTCTGGAGCTTGACGGCCGATGCACCCGCCCCGGCGGCGGCGTCGACCAGAGCCAGCGCGTCGTCGATGTCACCACCGTGGTTGAGGCCGATCTCGGCGATCACGAACAACGGCGCGTTCGCGGCGACCTCGCGATCCGCAATCATCATGCACATAGCGCTTCCGTTTCTCCGAGCAACCCGGCCGCGAGCTGCGGCACGTCGAGCAGTGAGGTGGTGACGGCGTCCGCTTCCTCGTAGTCGGCCAACCAGGCGTGGCGATGGACGCCCCGGCGGATCCGGATCGTCTTCATGCCGACACGACGGGCCCCGGCGATGTCGCAGCGCGGATCGTCGCCGACGAAGACGCAGCGCGGCAGGATCACCCCGAGGCGTCGCGCGGCGGTCACGAACGCCTCCGGCGACGGCTTGCCGCCACCCAGGCCGCAACTCGAGGCGAAGACCACGGTGTCGACCAGCGGCTCCAGGCCGAGCGTGTCGACCTTCGCGGCCTGGATCCCCACCGGCCCGTTCGTCACAATCCCCAGCCGCCACTCCGCACGCAGAACGTCGAGCGTCTGGCGTGTACGGCGCGGCAGGCGGAGGTTCGGTGCGTGGCTGCGATAGAGGTCGACCAACGAGTCCACTCGAGACTCCGGCCAGCCGAGCCCTGAACACAGCTGCTGAAAGGCCACCGCGCGGTCGCCTCGGCGGAGGGCCGCTGACAGCCGCGTAAAGATCGCGTGAGCCGGAACACCAGCCTGCGGGGCGACGGCACGGGCCACCGCGGCGAAACCGCTCAGCGCGAATCGGCGCTCCAGATACAGCGTCTCGTCCAGGTCGAACAGGACGGCGCGCGGCGTTTCGGTCATGCGGCGTCCCGTCCGGCGCGCACCAGACGCGCTATCGCGGCCGCGACCCGGCGCGCCCCACGGCCGTCGAGACCGGCAGCGCGCACGGCACGCATCGGCGGCGCCGGTGCGTCCACGGCTGCGAGGACTGCCTCGACAGCGCGCGCGATCCGGCGCGAGCCAGGCATCACTGCGGCGGCCAGCCCTCGCCGGTCGAAGGCCTTCACTGTCGGGTGCTGTGCGCGGACGACCGGCCAGGCCACCACAGGCGCGCCGATCGTCACCGCTTCGTAAAGAGAAACGCCGCCGCCGGTGACGGCTACGCGGCACTGCGCGAACTCGCGGGCCAGGCCGGGCTGCGGCGCCAGCCAGGAGATGCCCTCGAGCGACTCACCCGCCGGCTGAGCGAAGCCGCCGGCGATCCGGATCGTCAACGTGGGCCTCGCCTCGCGCAGCGCGAGGGCAAGGGTGCGGGCCACGCTCCGGCGCGGGCCGCCGCCCAAGGCAATCAACACGGACGAGCCGTCATGCGGGCTGCGGCGCTCCTGTTCCAGCCTGCGGTCGAGCACGGCATACACCGCACCGGCCAGCAACTGCGTTGGCGCGTCCGGACCGCGGCGGATCCGGCCGGGATGCACCAGGCTGCCGTCGATAGCGAGATCGCTGCCGCAAAAGGCGGTGCCCAGGTCGTGAACGCTGGCAACCGGCACTCCGGCCTCTCGCGCGACGCGGCACCATGGGCGGGCAGCCACCGCGGACGGGTCGTCGAGGACGATCACCTCCGGGCGGACTCGCGCGACCAACGCCGCCGGCGTGCCATCCAGCACGCGCATCCGAAGGCGCTTTGCAGTCGATCGCGCACTGACCGGCCCGCGCACCGACACCAGCGGCCGTTCGATCCCGAGAGCCCTCGACAACACGCGGGTGCGCACGAGATGACCGAATCCAAGGCGGGGCCCGGCGGCGACCCGGAAGAGGGCACGCACGCGGCGCGACGGTGTCGTCAGCATGTCCGCCCCGGCAGACTCGATCGGACGGCGGCGATCACACGATCTACTTCCCCGTCGGTCAACGCCGGTGACAGCGGCAGCGACAGCGTGCGATCGGAGATGAACTCGGCGTGCGGGAACGTGCCTCGTGTGAGCCTGAGACGCTCCGCATAGTAGGGATGCAGGTGCAAGGCCTTGAAGTGCACGCTGGTGACGATGCCGCGCGCCTGCAGCGCACGCTGGAGGTCGTTGCGGCTGATCCCGCATGCGTCCTGATCGACGAGCACGGTGAAGAGATGGCGGGCGTGCCGCGTGCCGGACTGGACCGGCGCGGGCAGCTGCAGCGGCGTGGCCGCAAGCGCGTCCTCGTAACGCCGCCAGATGGCATTGCGCCGCGCCAGATGCGCTTCGATCCGGGCGAGCTGGTGGAGGCCCAGCGCCGCCTGAATGTCCATCATGTTGTACTTGAACCCGGGCATCACGACGTCGTAGTCCGCCCGGCCGCCCGGGGTGTAGCGGGCCCACGCGTCGCGGCTGAGGCCATGCAGCGAGGCTGTGCGAATCCAGTCCGCCTGCGGCGTCGATCGCAGCGTGACCATGCCGCCTTCCCCGGTCGTCAGGTTCTTGGTCGCGTAGAAGCTGAAACAGGTGAAGTGCGCCGTCGCACCGACCTTGCCGACGGTCGAGCGCGCTTCGACGGCATGCGCCGCGTCGTCGATCACCGTGAGGCCGTGGTGCGAGGCGATGGTGCCGATCGCCGCCGCGTCCGCCGGACGGCCGGCGTAGTGGACCGGAATGATCGCCTTGGTCCGGACGGTGATGGCGGCTTCGATCTTCCGCGCGTCGATGTTGCCGGTCAACGGATCGACGTCGACGAAAACCGGGGTCGCGCCGCAATGGATGATCGTGTTCGCGGTGGCGCAGAAGGTCAGCGGTGTGGTGATCACTTCATCACCGGCTCCGACGCGTGCCGCCAGAAGTGACAGGTGCAAGGCGGCGGTGCAGGAGTTCACCGCGATCGCGTGAGGCGCGCCGACATACGCGGCGAACGCCTCCTCGAACGCCCGGACCCGGGCGCCGGTCGTCAGCCACCCGGACTTCAGCACCGCCACGACCTCGTCGATCTCGGGCTCACCGATGGACGGCGGCGCAAACGGCACCGTCGCTCGACCTTGCTCGGGACGATCCTGAGCCGGCCGAGGGACCGAAGCCGCGGCGTCACCGGTGTGTGCGGTCGTGGCATTGCTTGTCGGCATGCGCGTCTCTCGCGTGGACGCCTGGACGGGGGCCCGGCCAGGCTGTCGGACGGCCGGCCGATCGCGCCAGCGGTTCCCGCGACTTTTCGAATGATTCGAGGTCGTTCGGCGCAGGTCCCCGCGCCACCGATCAGAAGTGCAAGTGAGATACCGCGATCCGTCAGCACGCCGGCGTGGCGACCAGCAGGGTGGACGCCGCCGCCCAGCGCCGCAACAGCGGCGACAACGTGCCGTCGAGCAGATCGCCGGTCGCGTCCCAGTCGCCCGCGACCTGTGCCCGGATCAGCCCGTCGAGCGCATGCGTCGTGGCCGCCGCGAGCGCTCCCAACGTTCCTTCGCTGGTCGCATGGCTCGTCAGATCGATGCCGAGCCCGAGCGACGCGGCACCGGTGATCGCCAGCGCCGTCCCGATGCCCTCGGTGATTTGGGCCAGCTCGCGGTTCGCCACGTCCAGCTCGCCGAGCCGATACCGCATCGCGACGCCGTCGGATGCCTCGGCCAGCGCACCCAGCGCGGCGGCCGCTTCCGCCAGGCAGCGCGCGGCCAGGTCCGCCGGCGTCCCGGACTCGATCGCCACCTCGCCGAACGCCCTCGGGCTCGCCTCGACGACGTGCGGCTCGCGAAAGGCCGGTTCGTCGACACCATCCAGACGGAGGCCCGTCACGATGCGGCCCTCACGGGCAAGGCGGGTGTCCACCTCCGACAGCACGTCACCGAGAGTTTTGGCCGACTTTGTGGCGATCAACGCCTGTCCGTCGAGCGTCAGCGTGGCGGAAGCAGCCTGATGCATGTCCGCAGGTGAGCGAGAAGCCTGCCAGCGTGCCCGGCCGGGACGCGTGCTGATTAAAGGTTCCGGCGAGGCCGACGATTACCTCCCTGAAAACAGGGTGCGGGCAGGACGCCTCACCCCGGCCGGCAAGGATGCCGGGCCGACATCAGGGAGGACACGGACACATGGCTTCATTCTCAGTCGTCAGCAACGTTGCGTCACAGAACGCCCAAGCCAATCTCTATGGGACGCAGGCCGGCCTGAACAAGGCTCTGACCCGCCTGTCGAGCGGCTTCCGCATCAACATGTCGGGCGACGACGCCGCCGGCCTCGCGGTGGCGAACGCGTATCGCTCGGACGTCGCGGTCATCAACCAGGGCATCCGCAACGCCAACGACGGCCTGTCCACGCTGCAGATCAAGGACGGCGCGCTGAACAACATCGCGACCCTGCTGGACCGCCTCTCGACGCTCGCCTCACAGTCGGCGTCCGGTTCCACCACCGACCCGAGCCGCCTGACGCTGCAGACCGAAGCGGACTCGGTCGTGCTCGAAATCGGCCGTGAAGCAACCGTGGCGGGCCTCGACACCCAGGCCGGCTTCTCCATCTTCGTCAGCAACGACGGCACCAACGGCGTCGTCTCGGGCTCGCTCGCGTCGGTCACCGTCGCCGGGCTCGGCATCAACGGCCTGGACATCAACGACATCACCGCGGCGAAGAGCGCGGTCAGCACGTTGACCACCGCCATCGCGACGCTCGGCACCGTCCAGGGTTCGGTCGGTGCGCTCCAGAACCGCCTGCAGTTCGCGGTGACCCTGGCGCAGTCGCAGAAGACCAGCAAGTCGGCCGCCGAGAGCCGTATCCGCGATGCGAACGTGGCGGAGGAATCGGCGAACATGACCCGGTTCAACATCCTGCAGCAGAGCGGTATCGCCGCCTTGTCGCAGGCCAACCAGTCGTCGGCCGCGGTGCTCTCACTGCTCCGGTAAGCACGATGAGGGGGCGGGGCCGGGCATACCGGTCTCCGCCTCGCGCATACGCCTGACGGCGGCTGGCGCGGATCTCGCATCCGTCCCGGCCGCCGTCTTTTTCCATTTGGTATTCGCGGGAGCCGACCATGGGATCCCCCATCACGTTCAGCGGGTTCAACAGCATCGACTTCACTGCGGTCCTCGAGGCGGTGATGAAGCAGGAGAGCCAGCCGCTCACCACGCTCCAGACCCAGCAGAAAGCCCTCCAGAGCAAGGCGGCGACGTTCCGCACCCTCGCGACGAAACTCGCGACCTTCGAGAGCGCAGTCTCGGCGCTGAAGGACGACAACGCGCTGCTCGGGCGAACCGCGTCCAGCACCAATGATTCCGCGGTCAAGGTCTCCGCCGGCACCACCGCCGCGCCGGGCATCTACGACATCACGGTCCAGGAGCTGGCCCGCGCCCAGGTGACGGCGTCAATCACGACGGTCGCCGACGCCGACTCCACCACTGTGGCGTGGGGCGGTACGCTGAACATCGGCGGCGTTGCGGTCGCGATCGACGCGCCCGTCACCTTGAAAGGGCTCGCGGAACGGATCAACCAGACCAAGGACATCGGCGTCACCGCCACTGTCGTCAAGTCCGGCGTTGCCGCCTGGCAGCTGGTCCTGACCGGACGGGCAACCGGCACCGCCAGCCAGTTTTCCGTCACGAACGCGCTCACCGGCGGTACCGGGATCGGATTCGGCGACGCGAACGGCGATGGTGTCTCGGGTGATTCCGTCGCCGATAACGCGGTCCAGGCGACCGACGCGAGAGCGCTCGTCAACAACGTGCAGGTGGTCAGCAGCACGAATACGCTCGGCGATGCCATTTCCGGGGTCACGATCGACCTCCTGAAAAAGGATCCGGCCGCAACCACGACGATCACCGTCGCGGAAGACTCGAGCACCGCCAAGACGCGGATTCAGAGTGTCATCACCGCGTTCAACGACCTGATCAAGTTCGCGGACGACCAGAACACGGCGGCTGCCAACGGCGATGCCGCGAGCGTCGGCCGCGATCCCCTCCTGCGCGGCCTGCGCAACATGTTGCGATCGGTGTTCAGTGCCGATTACCAGGCCGGCGGTTCGGTGACCTCCCTGGCGGCGGTCGGCATCGAATTCCAGCGCACCGGCAAGCTGTCGTTCAACTCGGCGAGGTTCGACAACGCGGTGGCCTCCGACTTCACGAACGTCCGCCACCTGTTCGCTGGCGACGGCACCCAGCAAGGCGCGTTCGCGGCGATCACCGCGGCGGTGCAGACCTATACCAGGGCGGACGGCCTGCTCAGTGACAACGACGATCGGATCACCAGCCAGGTCTCGTCGCTGAACACCCGTATCGACGACCTGACGGCCCGGCTCGCGGTGCGCCGCGCAGCGCTGCAGCAGGAATACATCGCCGCCGACCTGGCGATGACGCAACTCAAGAACGACTCATCGTCGCTCGGCACGCTCGGCTCACAATATCGGCTCTTCTAGGACCCGGAGCAACAGCCTTCATGTATCCACAGACCCGGGGCGCCGTCGCCTATCAGCACACCAGTGTGCAATCGAGTTCGCCCCTTGAGCTGGTCGTGCTCCTGTACGACGGTGCCCTGCGGCACCTGGTCGCGGCCCGGGACGCGACGCTCCGCAACGACCTGATGGCGCGCCGTGAGGCCTTCTCGAAGGTGATGGCGATCATCACCGAGCTGCAGAGCACGCTGAACATCGAGGCGGGCGGCGAGGTCGCGGCTTCGCTCGACGGGCTGTACACCTACATGACCGGCCGGCTGATCGAATCGACCGCGCGAAAGGACGTCGCCGGCATCGAAGAAGTCGAGCGCCTCATGCGGCCGCTGCGTGAGGCATGGTCGACGATCGCCGCCGAGCCCGTCACGGGGGCGCGCCGGTGACACGGCGCCACCTGGCTGACACGCTGGCCCGCTACAGGGCGGCGCTCGAAGCCGAGCTCGAACTGCTCCGTCACGTGCAGCAGCTGTCAGCGGATCAGCAGGACGCGACCAGGCGCCAGGACAGCGAGCGCCTGCACCACATTGCCGGCGAGCGCACGCGTCTGATGGACGGCCTCGTGCTCATCGAACACGACGTCCGCGCGGACCGTGCCACCCTGGCCGATCACCGCCTCGAGGCGGCGTGCCTGCCCGGCTTCGCCCAGGTCTCGACGCTTCATCGCACCGCGGCCGCTCTCGTCTCGCAGATCGCGGTCACGGATCAAGACACGATGGCCGCCCTGCAAGAGGCCGAAGTCGCCCGCCGCGCCGCCACTCAGGCGATCGAAACCGGCGAGACAACGCTCAATGCGTACCGCCGCGTGCTCGCGCCGTCCGCTCACGGGCCGGCGTTGGTTGACAGGAGAGGATAGGCAGGGATCGGTTCTAAGGTTCGACGGGTTCGACGGGTTCGACAGGTGCGCGTTCACGGGTTCTACGGGTTCTACGGTTCATCCCACCTCTTGCGGCAGCTAGCTGATTCGCTCCTCACGACAGACCTTGCGGCACCTCGGGCAGCCTGTACCCATCCCAACACCACGCCCGCCGAAGGCGGGCGGCGAGGCAGAGAGCGGAGAGCGCCGCTTGCGGGCACCAAGCGCGCGAGGGCTGAAGTGCTGCGAGGCACCCGCACGCAAACGCCCGCCGCAAGGCGGGCGGCTAGCAATGAAGCAGCGCCTATGAGGCTGGGCGGATGGAGAACCGTGCGACTGGAGAGAGGTGAACCGACGAACCCGCCGAACCCGTTGAACGCGCACCTGTCGAACCCGTCGAACCTGTCGAACCCTAGAACCGACACGGAGCGCTCCGCGCGCGCGGAGCCTTAAGCGGCGACTCTGCTCCTCGCCGCGCGCTGCCCGTACAACATCCCCGAGCGCCGCGCGAATCCGAGTCGCTCGTACAACGCCGATCGCCGGCGCATTCGCGCCGTCGACCATCAGCGTCAGCGTGGTCGCGCCGGCGCGGGCGCAGCCGTCGACGACCGACTCCATCAGCACGCGACCGATTCCCTGCCGCCGGAGCTCCGGGGCGACGGCGATCTGCGCGACGTGCGCGGCGGTCGGAGCGATCCAGGTGACCAACGCGACCGCGCCGGGAGTCTCCGATCCCGGAGCGCAGACCACCCGGCTGAGGCTCGCATCGAATCGGCCGCAGCCCGGCGTGCGCAGGATCTGCCACGTGTAGCGGGCCCACTGCTCACGGCTGTGATCGGCGGCGAAGCACTCCGCTCCGGGCACGCCGTGATACGCCGCGCTCAATACCCGAACGGCGCCGGCGAAGTCCCCGCTCGTCCAGCCACGCACGCGCGCATCCATGGCAGCGGGGTCGCCGGTCGGGACGATGTCGCGGGTCAGGTAGAGGGATTCGCGCAGCGAGAACCGCTGTCGTTCGAGGGCACTGACGGTGCCGCGCCCGTTCGGATAGACGAAACACGAGAGGCTGCGCGCGACCACCGCTTCCGGCGAGGCCAGCACCGCGTCCAGCAGGCGCCGGATCACGGAGGGCCGCTCCCCCACCAGCGCCCCGATCTGGAGGACGTTGTCGTGGAGGATGTAGAACGTCCAGCCGGTCACGCGCTCGCGGTCGCAGGCGATCCATCCGGCGACGTGCCCGGCGATCCTCCCCTGCTCCACCGTCTCGAAGAGCTCGGCCGGATCCCAGGCGAGATCCGCGATCCACCGCGCGCGCTCCAGCGCGTAGAGACGCGCGACCTCTTCGGGCAGCGCGTCGCGCCAGTCGGTGCAGATCACCGGCGGTCCCGCCGCGTTGGCCTGGCGGCGCCCTCCGAGACCGGCGGCTCTCCAGCCGGAGCCGGCCCGAGGGCCCCGGCGGCCTGGCGGTTCTCCTCGCAGATCTGGTCGTAGATCTCTTTGCGGTGCACGGCCACCGACAGCGGCGCGCGGACGCCGATGCGCACGCCTTCCTTGCCGCTGCTCAACACGACGATCTCGATGCCGTCGCCGACCACGACGGCTTCACCACGGCGGCGGCTGAAGACCAGCATGACGTCAGTCCAGCGTGACCGGGTGCCGCAGCGGGTAGAGGCTGTCCTGCGGCACGACTTGATAGCCGACCATCCCCGCCGGGTTGATCACCACCGGCGCGCGCAGGTTGGCGAACGCGGCCCCTTCGTCGTTCACGGTGAGCAGCGACAGCCAGAGGACGGTGTCCGACTCGGCGACGGCAAGCCGCTGCCGATCGCTCGCGCTCAGCACGCAGCGATAGGTCGGCAGCACGATGCGCGGCTCGATGGCCAGGAAGGACGCGGGCGGTCCGTCGACCGACATGAGCACCTGAAGCGGCGCCGCCTCGATCGACGCCAGGAGCACGAACCGGTGGCACTGCTCGAATCCGGGCAGGCCGGCGGGAAACGACAGCAGGTTGCGCGAGTCCGCCTCGAACTCGCCGAAGCGGGTCGAGAGCGTGATGCGATCCGTCGGGGTCTCGGCGCCGGCAGCGGCCATCAGAGGTAGTCCATCAGCGTCTTGCGGCCGGTGTTGCCGATTGCGCCGAGCGCGGCACGATACGCCGTATCGGCCTGCGACATCTTCGTAATCGCTTCCGCCATGTCGACCTTTTCGAGACCGTCGGCCCGTCCCTCGCTGGCGCGTCGCAGATCGGCGACCCGGCCCTGATGTATCTCGACGGCGTTCATCGACGTGCCGATCTGGGTCTGCGCGGCAGTGGCCCGGCCGAACGCGCGCTCGACCGCAGCCCCGGCGGCAGCCATCCCGGCGGCATTACCGGCGCGAATGTCCGCAATCGCCTGATCGAGCGCCGCGAAGATGTCCTGGGTGTCGGTGCCGCGCGCCACGGAGTCGCCGTTGACGCTGACGGTCACGGCAGTGTTCCTGTCGACATCCACCGCCATCGTCGTCGCCGTGCCGGCGTAGCTCGAGACCGTGCCGCTGCTGTTCTTGGTATACGGCGCGGTGGTGGCGGCCATGCCGGAGAACAGGTAGTTGCCGTTGAACGAAGTGCCGTAGTCGGCGAACAAGGCGTCGCGTAGACCGCTGAGCTGATCGGCCAGGGCCGCTCGCTGCGTGTCCGTCACGTTCGTACCGCGCGCATTGAGGATCGTCGTCTTGGCGGTGGTCAGCTGGTCGAGCATGTCCGACAGCACCGAATCGACGATGGACAGCCGGGCGTTGGCGGTGTCGGCGGTCTGCGCGTAGCGATCGAGCGCGGCCATCTCGGCGTGCTCGTGGACGGACCCGGAGGAAGCCGACGGATCGTCGCTCGACTTGCTGATGCGCCGGCCGGACGAGACCTCGGCCTGCCGCTTCGCGAGATCCTCGGCGGTTCGCGCCAGATCCGATGCGCTGATGATGAACGACGAGTTGAAGGTGGTGCGCATAACCGTCCGGCCTCTACCCAGCCAGCGACATCAACGACTCGAGCGTCGAATCGATCGCCTGGAAGAAGCGCGCGTTGGCCTCGTAGGCACGCTGGAACTTCATCATGTTGGCGGCCTCCTCATCGAGCGACACACCCGACACCTGCTCGCGCATCAGCTCCATCTGCTGGACGATCTCGGCGCGGCTGGCGTGCTCGTCGCTCGCGGCGCGGCTGTCCGCCCCGACCTGATACACGAAGGTGCCCCAGCTGTCGGCGAAGGTGGCCGTGCCGCCGGCCATCACCCGCGCATCACGCAGGTTGGCGAGCTGGCGCGCGACGCCGTTGTCGCCAGGTGTCGCGGTCGCGCCGGTGGCGATCGTGCTCGGGTCGGCCGCGATGCTGGCGCTGATCGAGATGGCACTGGCCGCACCGGCCGCGGCGGCAAGCGGCGTGAAGAACGCGGTGCCGGTGGCGCCGTGCATGTCGTAGCCGGTCTGGTGGACAGCGTTGACCTGGTTGATGACCGTGTAGGCGAGCGTGTCGAGCGTGTCGGCGTAGCCGGGCATCAGCACGTCGCGGGTCTTGAGCAGTCCGCCTATGGAGCCCCCGGTGACCTGGCTGGTCACGTCGGTGCCTCCGCTCAGCAGCGCCGCGAAGCCGTTCGGGGCCGTGGAGGTGACGTCGAGGGAATAGACGTTGTCGTCGAGGACCAGCGGGTGGCCGTTGCCGAACGTGACGTCGACACCGCCGTCAGCGCGCGGAATGGTGCTGATGTCGATCAGGCTCGAGAGAGACTTCAGCGCGACGCCGATCTCGTCGCGCAGTGTCTCGGTCGCGCCTTCCACGCCGGCGGCCACGCCGAACGACGCGTTCAGCTTGGCAATCCGCTGCGCCAGCGCGTTCACCTGGGTGACGCCGTCGCGCACGCTCGCGTCAGTGTCACGGCGGGCCTGGGCGAGCCGGCTCGCCATGTCGTGGAACTCGCTCGCCAGGGTCGTGCCCTGCGTGGCCACTTCCTGCCGCGTGATCGCCGAGGTGGGATCCGCCGCCAGCCGGCCGGCGGCATCGAAGAACTTGCCGAGGGCCGCGTCAATCGACTCTCCCGGCTTGCCGACGATCGTCTCGACGACGGCGAGGCTCTGCGAGATCGCCAGCTCGCGCTGCTCCGCCGGCCGCTCCTGCTGGAGCCGGCGTTCGAGCCGCATGTCGCGGGTCGCGCGCAGGCCGGTGATCTCGACGCCGTTGCCGGGGCTCAGGAACTCGTCCGGCGGCAGCGCGGACAGCGTGACCTGCCGGCGGGCATAGCCCGGCGTGTTCACGTTGGCGATGTTCTGTCCGGCGACATCGAGGCCGTAGCGCTGCGCGTCGAGGGCGCGGGCGGCCATCGACAGGCTGCCGAAGAGTCCTGACATCTAGCCCCTCGCTTCCAGGGTGGTCGCCAGCCCCGCGGCCGTGAGTGCCGAGGGATGCAACGCCGGGCGGAGACCGTCACGCGCGTAGCCGGCCACCCCCGCGGGATCGAGCGCGATGCGGGTGAACTCGAGCATCGACGCACCCAGGCGCTTGCAGCGCAGCAGCGCCGCGCGCGCCGCCTCGACGGCGATGCGCGCGTCCTGATCGATGTCGGCAGGCGAGAGTCGGGCGACGCCGTCCAGCGCCGCCGCCAACTCAGGCTCCGCGGTGAGCAGGCGTTCGAGGTCGGCGCGGCTGAGTGCGTTGCCGACGGCCCGCAGCGCCAGCTCGAGACGGACGAGCGGAGTCCGGACGTCGGCTGCCATCACCGGTTCGAGCCCGGCTTGTTAGCGGTCATGCTGTCAATCAGGCTGTCGGCGATGGCCCCGGCATCCTTGCCGAGCTCGCCGGACGCGAGCAGCGCGCGCATCTTCTCCACCAGGTCGGCGCGCACGTCGGGCGTGTCGTTGGCCGCCTTCACCGCGTCGTTGGCGAGCGTGGCGTCAGCCGACACCTGGACGGTGTCACCCGACACGCCTTTGTTCGTCGCCGCCTGCTTGGCGGACTCAGTGGCCGCCTTCTCGAGCCGCTGCAGCGCCGCGTGGTCCAGACCGGGACGATTGCCGTCGATCTTCATTCCTCAGCTCCTGACAGGGTCGCGCGCGTGCCGGCCGACCCGCTCGGGTAATCGGCACGCGCCGCCGGTTCCTTGAATGCCGCGGCGAGCAACCGTCCGCCGGCCGCCGGATTGACCGCCTTGCCGTTCGCCAGCACCTCGAAATGCAGGTGCGGCCCGGTCGCCCGGCCACTCTGTCCCACTTTGCCCACCGGCGAGCCGTCCTCGAGCACCTGACCCGGAATCACCTCGATTGAGGAGAGGTGTGCATACCGTGTGCGCAGGCCCGGCGCATGCTCGACCACCACCGACTGACCGTAGCCCCCCTGGAGGCCGGCCGAGATGACCCGCCCGGCTCCGGCGGTCATGACCTCGCGTCCGTAGGCCGCCCGGATGTCGACGCCGGCGTGAAACTTGGCCACGCCGGTGAACGGGTCCTGGCGCCAGCCGAAGGCCGACGTGACGTCCGCCGCCGCGGCATCGGTACCCGAGACCATCGCCTGCCCCGCCGTTCCCGAGGCCTGCGGCGCGCGCGGCATCCGTCCCGCCGGCAGCGGCCGGGGGACAACCGGCACGTGCACCGGCAGCCCCGGCGCCGCCAGAGAGCCCGCCGGGGCGGTTGCCGGAGTGGAGACGCCGGTCGAGACCCCTGTGCCGGCTGTTTGCGCCGACGCCTTCGTCATCGCGTCGATCAGCGTGGGCGCGAGCCCGCCGCGCTGGCCGGCCAGGTATTCCGACAGCTTGGCGTCGATGGTCTCGAACATCGTGCCCGCCCCGAAGCCCGGCTCCTCCTGTTCGTCGCCGAGCATCGACTGGCGCATCTGCTTGAGCATCTGCAGCAGGAACATCGACTCGAACTGCCGCGCCGCCTGGGCGATGCGAGTGCGCTCCGCGTCCGAGACTGCGCTGGTCTCACCTGAGGCTGGGGCGATCGGACCGCCCGCGGCGATCACGCTGTCGGCGCTCACATGATCACCAGTTCGGCGCGCAGCGCGCCGGCCGCCTTCAGCGCCTGCATGATCGCGATGATGTCGCGCGGCGTCGCCCCGAGGCCGTTCAGCGCACGCACGACCGCGTCGAGCGTCACTCCCTCATCGAGTGCGACGAGCTGCGCCGCGCCCTCTGAAACGTCCACGTTCTGCTGCGGTACCACGGTCGTCTGACCCAGCCCCATGGGGTTCGGCTGCGAGACGTCGAACTTCGTCGAGATCCGGACCGAGAGGTTGCCGTGCGCGACCGCGGCCCGGCCGATCCGCACGTCGGACCCGATCACCACGGTGCCGGTGCGCTCGTTGATCACCACGCGCGCCGGTACGTCCACGTCGACCCGCAACGGCTCGATCCGCGCAATCAGGTCCGGCACGGAATCGCGATACACCGCCGGCACCTTGATCGACACGGTGCCCGGATCGACGGCCTTCGCCGCCGCGTCGCCGAGCTCGCCGCTGATCACGTCAGCGAGCCGATGGGCGGTGCCGTAGTCCGCTTCCCTGAGTGACAGCAGGATCTCGTCAGCCGCCTTGATCGCCGTGTGCTGGCTCGCTTCGACCAGGCCGCCGCCGGGAACTCGCCCGACGGTGAGGTGATTGACCTGCACACTGTTCCCGCTCCTGCCGCCGCCGAACCCGCCGATCGACAGCGCGCCCTGCGCCAGTGCGTAGGTCGCGCCATCCGGTCCGCGCAACGCCGTCGCCAGCAGGATGCCGCCCTGCAGGCTGCGCGCGTCCCCGACCGAGGCGGCGGTGACGTCCAGGCGCGCGCCCTGGCGGGCGAACGGCGGCAATTCCGCTGTCACCAATACCGCGGCGGTGTTCTCGATCTTGATCGACGAGCCGTCGACACCGACCCCGAGCTTCTCGAGCATGCTCGCCAGGGACTGCGCCGTGAACACGGTCTGACGCTTGTCCCCCGTCTTGTTCAAGCCGACCACCAGGCCGTAACCGATCAGTGGCGTGGCTTGATACCCGTCGAGCGAGGCCACGTCCTTGACGCGGGTCTGCGCCGCGGCCGGTGAGGCCGACACGATCAACGCGACGAGCGAGAGACCAATCAGCATCCGCATTACGTTCTCAGAAGACCTTGTTCAGCGCGCGAATCAGCCAGCCGGGCTGCAGGTTGTCCTTCATCAGCCCCTTGCCGAAGTACCGGATCCGCAACTGGCCGACCGAGCTCGAAAACGCCACGTTGTTCGGCTGGATGTCACTCGGCCGCAGCACCCCGGTCAGCACCGCGATCTGCCGGTCGCCGTTGATGTCGATCTCGCGGGCCCCTTCGAGCACCAGGTCGCCGTTCGGCAGGACCTCCACGACCCGCGCCGTCAGCTGGGCCG
Organism: uncultured Acidobacteriota bacterium; assembly: GCA_963816725.1. Lineage (GTDB taxonomy): Bacteria > Acidobacteriota > Vicinamibacteria > Vicinamibacterales > 2-12-FULL-66-21 > CAVSUB01. The sequence goes on from CAWFMC010000016.1 coordinate 35,082, forward strand.
TCAGGGTGCTGGTCCGTGACGTCGTCCCGGCGCCCTTGAACGTCGTGTTCGCGGCCGCGCCGACGAGCGACGTCGAGTCGCCCGGAATCTTCTTCTCGAGGCCCATCAGCTGCGTGACGGACGCGTTGGCGCTGCTCTTCTTGTCCAGCGAGGAGTCCGCGGTACCGGCCGCCGACGTGTTCTCGATCACCCGGATCGTGACCAGATCGTTGACCCGGCGGGCCCGCAGATCGGTCGCCAGGCCGTTCATCCAGGAGATGTCCTTGCCCGTTGCGGCTGGTGTCGACGTCCGCGCTGCCTGAAGATAGCGGGCGTAGAGTTCGTCGTAATTGTCCGTCGCCGCCGGCTTCTCCTTGGTCTTCGCATCCTGCGCGCGCACGTCCACCGTGGTCAGGAGCGAACAGAGCGCGACCGCGGCCATCACCTTACGATTCATGCTGCACCTCGACGGACCCCTTCCGGGTGATCCGGCCCCGGAGCTGACGGCGGCTCGCCGCATTAACCAGCCGAATCACGTCACCGACGCTGCCGGACTGGAGCGCCGTCGCAGTGCCCACGGCCTCGACCCCGTCGACCGCGATCCACGTCGAGACGATCTCGCCGCTGCGCACGGCCGGACCGGTGCGGACCATGCGGGTCGTGATCACTTCGCTCGCCTGCACCGCTCTCGTCGTCATGTTGCCGACGATGTCGGCGGCAGCGGGGAGCGATTCGATCGGCAGCGGGCCCGGATCGCCGACCGCCGACTGCACGTCCGCGGCGGTGATTGCCGCCCCAGCCGCGATCGCGTGGGTCATTCGGAGCAGCGGCACCGTCGCGTGCACGACGCCGATCGCGTAGCCGACGGTCCGCCCACCCGTGATCAGGCGGAACCGCGCCGGTCGCCCGAACCGCGCGCCAGCCTGCGGCTCTGCGGCATCCACCGTGGCAATCCCCGGCGTCAGCGCCGCGACGCGCAGATCGATTTCTACGGAAGCGACGGCCCCGGCCCGGGCCCGCACCGCGGAGACAATCGCCGCCCGCACCGCGTCCTCCTCCGCTTGCGCGGGGTCGGCCACGAACAGTGCCGTGATTCCCAGCAGCATCGCCCTAGCGGCCCAAGTTGTTGACTTGCCCAAGCATCTCATCGGCGGCCTTGATCACCCGGGAGTTCGCCTCGTAGGCGCGCTGCCCCAGAATCATGTTGACCATCTCTTCGACCACGCTGACGTTCGACTCCTCGAGAAAGCCCTGCGTGGTGCTGCCGATACCGTCGGTGCCCGGCACGCCGGTCGTCGCATCGCCGGAGGCGGTGGTGGCGGCGAAGAGATTGCCGCCCAGCGCGTGCATGCCGGCCGCGTTCTGGAACGTGGCGAGCTCGATGGTGCCGATCTGCTGCGACGCACTCTGGCCGACCAGGCTCACGGAGACCACGCCTTCCTTCGAGATGCTGACCGACGTCGCGTTGGGCGGCACGGTGATTTCCGGCTGCAGCGCCATGCCTTCGCTGTTCAGCAGCTTGCCGTCGGCGTCGAGGTGGAACTCGCCTGACCGGGTGTAGGCGGTGGTTCCGTCCGGCATGGCGATCTGAAAGAACCCGTTGCCCTGGATGGCGATGTCGAGCGAGCCGCCGGTCGACTTGAGGTTGCCCATCGTGAAATCGCGCGCGGTGGCGACCGCGCGCGTGCCGAGCCCGGTCTCGAGGCCGACGGGCGCTTCCGTCGAGGCCGAGGTCGGCGTGCCGGCAGTCCGCGTCGTTTCGTAGACCAGGTCCTCGAACTCCATCCGGGACTTCTTGAAACCGGTGGTGTTCACGTTGGCCAGGTTGTGGGCGACGTTGTCGATGTTCGCCTGCTGCGCGGCCATGCCGCTCGCCGCCGTGTAGAGTGCTCGCATCATTGCTTGTCCCTCAGGTCAACCGCTGCCCGCTGCAGCCGTGCTCGCCGGTGCCGATTCCCTGATCGCCCGACATCCCGAAACCCTGTCGCTCCCGACCCGCGAGCCCCCTCGCGCAATCGGGAGCGCCGCCGCTCTTACCGCCGTCCGAGCTCGGAAATCGCCCGGCCGTCGATGTCGTTCATCAGAATCGTCACGCCGCGCTGCAGCGCCTCGAAGGTGCGCGAGACCTCGGTCAGCGAGGCCATGCGCTCGACCAGCGAAACGTTCGACTGCTCGATCGCGCCGGTCACGACGGTCGGGTCCGCCACTGCGGTGGGCGTGCTGCCGGCACCGGCCCGAAACAGCGCGCCTTCCTCGCGGCTCAGCCCCGCGGCGTTCGCGAAATCGACGACCTGCGGCTTGCCGATGACCGTGTCCCCGGCCATCAACTGGCCGTCGTCGCCAATTCGGATCGGCCCGCCGCCCGCGGGCAGCTTCAGCGGCCCGCTCTCGCCCATGACCGGATCGCCCTGCTCGGTGACCAGCACGTTGTCCGAGCGGCGGGTGAAGTGGCCATTGCGCGTATACCGCGTCCCGTCGGCGGTGGAGATCACGAAGAATCCGCGGCCGTCGATGGCCAAATCGAGGTCCCGGCCGGTGGGCGTCAGGGCGCCGTTGTGCATGTCGATCGCGCGCGGGCCTTCGGCCACGTCGATCGCGGACTGGAGCGCGGTGCCGAACGCGGCGCCTGGCCGCTCGGCCGCCGCCGTCGTGCCGCGCTCGGCCTTGTAGCCGGCGGTCCCGATGTTGGCGAGATCGCCGGCGAGTCGATTGAGTTGTTCCGCGCGGGCCTGCAGCCCGCTCAGCGCGACGTATGCACCACTGGACATGAGCGTTCCTTATCTGGCCCCGAAGCCGTCGGCCGGCAGCTGCCCGGCGAGTCCGAGACGCAGCCGCACCTCCCCTTCGGAGACGCGTTCATCCGCGGCGATCTCGGCCACGCTGCGGCCCTTGCGGGCGGCTGACGCGACCCGGCGCGTGCTCGGACGACGAGACGGCTTGGGCTCCGGCGTGGCCAGCCGATCGAGCTCGCGGGCGATCGCGGCGAAGCCGTTCTCGGACGTGTCGGTGAGCAGTGAGAGCGCCTCGCCCTGGTGAGCCAGCCGTGCCTGGAGGCGATCCAGCGCGCGGGTGGTCACCACCAGCCGCCACGCGAGGAACAGCTGCACCAGCAGCACGCTCCCCACACCCGCCAGCTGCATCGTCGTCATTGGCATGCCTGTCTCCACTAGCCGGCGACGGTCTTGAGACGATCGGCAGCGCTGATCACTTCGACGATGCGCACGCCGTAGTTCCCGGCGACGACGACGACATCGGCGCGGGCCACCAGCCGTCCGTTGACGAGTACGTCCACTGGATCGTCCGGCGAGCGTCCCAGGTCGATGATCGAGCCGGGCGCGAGCCGCGTCAGCGCGGCCAAGGTCATTTCCGTTTCGCCGAAGCGCACCGTCAGCGGCAGCTCGATGTCGAGAATCAGGTCCAGGTTCGCCGGCGTGTTGGCGGCAGCGAACGCGGCCGCGGTACTCGGCGTCGCGGCGAGCGCGGCGCCGGCGTCCACCGCTGTCGCCGCGACGCTCGCCCAGCCGGCGACGTTGGTGTCGAACTGATTTCCGGCGTTGACGTTGATGCTCGTGGGTTCCATGTCCGGCGCGCTGCTCAGGATGGTCGCTCGTGCAAACCGCAGGCCCTCGAATCCCTCCTGCTGGCTGAGGGCGCCCATCGCCTGGCCGCACACCTCGATCAGCGTGTCCGCGATCGCCGCCTCGTCGGCGTCGGTGTCGAGCGCCATCACGAGGCGCGTGAGGATCTGCGCGCCAGCGGCGTCGAATCCCAGCACCAACTGTCCGCTGGAGGGCCCCGAGAAGGTCACCGACACAGGCCACCGGACCGGCGGAGCAGGCCCGGAAACATTGACCGAACCGGGCGCATCGAGGAGCGCGCCGACAACCGTGGCGAGCTCGCGCGCGGCGGCCTCGATGAGCGTCGCGGCGATCACCGTCCGTCTCCGGCGTGGTCGGCCTCGGCAGTCGACGTGAGCTCGACACCGGCGTGATTGCCGGTACGCACCGGCATGCCTTCGAACTGATCGATCTGCCCGATGCGGACCGTCAGCGGCCGGTGCACCGACAGGCCGAGCGAGATTACGTCACCTTCCCGCAGCTCCAGCAGCTCGCGCCCGGTCAGGCTGGTGCGCAGCAGGGCCGTGAGCGGAAGCGGCACGCGGGCCAGGTTGTCGATCAGGGAGATCCGCTCGGCCTCGGTCGGCTCTCGGCGGGTGCGGTACCAGTCGTGTGAGAAGGTCGCGCCGGAGGCCTCGATCATCGAGGTCGGAATGCACAGGTGCAGCATCCCGCTGGTGCCGCCGATCTTCATGTCGAAGACCAGGAGGATCATCGCTTCGTTCGGCGCGGCGACTTGAAGCATCTGCGGACGCGTCTCGCGCGCCTTGATCTGGAACCGCACTGGCACGATCGCTGCCCATGTTTCGCTGAGCCGCTCGAGAATCAGCTTGACCACCGCGTCGACGACGGTCTGTTCGATCTCGGTGAGGGCGCGATCCGCGCTGACCCGCCGGCCGCTGCCGCCAAGCATCCGGTCGATCATCGTGAACGCGATCGACGGATTGAGCTCGAGTGCCGCGACCCCGTCCATCGGCTGCAGCGACATCGCGTAGTACGCCGTCGGGTCCGGCAGCGCCATCAGGAACTCGGCGTACGTGAACTGCTCCACCGAGACGATCCCGACCTCCGTGACCGTGCGGAGATATGCGGACAGCGACGTGCCGAGATCGCGGGCGAAGCGGTCGTGCAGCAGATGCAGCGAGCGAATCTGTTCGCGGGAGGCGCGGTCCGGCCGGCGGAAATCGTAGCGGACGGCAGTGTCGCTGCCCTTCGCCGGCCGGGCGCCGGTGGCCGTGCCGCTCGAACCGAGCAGCGCGTCGATCTCGTCCTGATTGAGAATCTTGGCCATTAGTGCTGCCTTTCACCACTGCGCTGACGCAGCCGGGTGGCGAGGCGCCAGGTCCGCAAGGCGTGAGGAGGGAGAATACCGGGAGTATTCGACGGACGAGCAACGCCGCGGAGCGGGATGCCATCGGCGGCCGGCTGCCAGCGCAATGGTGAAAGTCAGCACTTACGCGGCCTTCTCCGCCAGACCGAGGGTCGCACGCAGCGTGGTGCGCAGACGCGAGATCGCCAGCGAGCGAAGCTGCGACACCCGCGATTCGCCGACCCCGATGACCTGCCCAATCTCGGCGAGCGTCATCTCCTGGTGGTAATACATCGCCAGAACGTGCTTCTCGCGGGGCGGCAGCTGCTCGATGGCGCGCGCCAGGTGCTCGCGCAACTCGGTCCGCTGCAATCGCACTTCGGGTCCCTCGTCCGGATCGAAACAGAGATCGAGGAGACCGGCGCCTTCCGCGGAGCCGTCGTCGAGCGGGCGGACAGCCCCGAGCTCCAGCGTGCGGAGCTGTTCGAGCGAGCGTCCGTAGGCGGCCGCCGTCATGTTCAACTCGGCGGCGATTTCTTCCTCCGTCGGCTCGCGGCGGAGCTGATGGCGCAGACGCCCCATCGCCAGGTCGAGCTCGCGACGCAACTTCCGCAGCGAACGGGGTGCCCAGTCCAGCTCACGGAGCGCATCGAGCATCGCGCCCTGCACGCGGCGACGCGCGAAGGCGTCGAACGGCACGCCGAGGGCGGCGCGGTAGCGGCTGGCCGCGTCCATCAGCCCGAGCACGCCGATGCTGATGAGATCAGGGATCTCGACCTGCGGCGGCAGCCGCTGCGCCAGGCGATGTGCCAGCGCCTTGACCAGTCCGATGTGTGCCACGACCAGGCGGTCGCGCTCCGTGTGATCGATCTCGCGTGGTGTCATGCGCATTGCGGTGTCCCGGGCGTCACAGGTGCGGTCGGCGCCGGCCGCACCAGCCGCAAGCCGGCGGCACGTCCGGCGGCCGCGCCGGCGAGCCGCGACGCGAGAATGCGGAAGCACCGGCTGGCCGGCGACTGCGGCAGGTGGTCGACGATCGGACGCTGGACCAGCACCGACTCGCGGACCGCGGGGTCATGGGCGATGAAGCCGGCATACTGGATCCGCCGTTTCAGGAATCGGGTCGCGGCGACCTGGAGCTGCGTGAAGACCAGCTGCGCCTCGCTCGCGTCACGGGCGTTGTTCACGACCACCTCGATCTCCTGCGCGGGATCGGTGGTCGACATCAGCTTGATGAGGGCGTACGCGTCGACAACCGCGGTCGGCTCGAGGGCCGTCACGACCAGCGCCAGGTTGGCGAGGCGGATGGCTTCGACGACGTTGTCGGAGATGCCGGCGCCGGTGTCGATGATCACGTAATCGAAGTCGTCGGCGATCTCGTCCAGTGAATCGCCGAGGCGATCCCACTGGCCGTCGGTCAGCGCCGTCAGCTGCGGCATGCCGGAGCTGGCCGGGATGACCTGCACGCCGCACGGACCCGTGACGAGAACCTCGCGCAGTGTCTTCTCACCCACGAGCACGTGCCCAACGTGCGCCGGCGGAGCCAGCCCCATCATCACGTCGACGTTTCCGAGGCCGAAGTCGGCATCGAGGATCGCCACCCGGTTGCGCAGCCGCGCCAGCGCGACCGCGAGGTTCACGGCGACGCTCGTCTTGCCCACGCCACCTTTCCCGCTGGTGACGGCGATGCTGATCGGGCGGCGCGGGACCGCCGTGGTCGCTGTCATGCCGCGCTCTCCACACCCGCGTCGCCGAGCAGCGCCGCGGTGAGGTGGGCCGGCGTCGCGCGGAGCAGGTCGTCCGGCACTCGTTGCCCCACCCCGAGGTACGAAACCCGCAGCCCCGCATCACGCAGGACGGACGCCAGCGGCGCCGATGACTCCGCTTCGTCCACCTTCGTCAGGACGATGCGATCGAGCGCGGCATCGGCGTGGAGGGCAATCAGCCGGGCCACCTCGCGGGCGCTGCTCGCGGCGGGCACGACGAGGTGCGTTCGCACGCCGCGCGCCCCTTTCAAGACGGCGAGGACATCCCGCGCCGCGCCGTCCTTCGGCGAACGGCCCGCGGTATCGACGAGGACCGGCCCGGAGCCCGAGACGAGCGCCCGATCGAGATCGATCGCAGAGCGAGCGGCAGTGAACGGCGCGCCGATGATGTCGGCATAGAGACGGAGCTGTTCGACGGCGCCGACCCGGAACCCGTCGGCCGACACGAGCCGGAGCCGGGCGCCGCGTCGAGCCCGTTCCTGCGCCGCGATCTTGGCAACGGTCGTCGTCTTACCTGCGCCAGGCGGGCCCACGAAGACTTCGATCGCCGCGTAGCCGTCGTCAGGCGCGACGAACGGGGCCGCCCATTCGGTCACCGCGCGGCGGACGGCCTCGGCGGTTGCGCCCTGACGAAGCTTCGTGCCGGCGGCCGGCTTCACGCTACGCGCGACATCGGCGGCGAACCCGGCGGACTCGAGCCGTTCGGCGAGGCCACTGAGCGTGTCCGGCACAGTCGCGGCAGCGGGCTGTCGGGGCTCCTGCCGCGCCGGCCGGACCTCCGACACTTCGCGCTCGACGGCAGCGGCGACTTCGACTTCGCGACCGCCGACAATCCCGCGCCACCCTCGCGCCTGGACCATCTGGGTCGAGAGCACGAGGGCATCGGGACCGAGCGCTTCGCGGACCCGCGCCAGCGCGTCTCGCACTGTTTCGCCGCGGAATCGCTTCAGATGCATGTCACTCCAGCACCGTCACGGGGGTGACCCGGACGTGCGCAGGCACTTCGTTGTGGGAGAGCACTCCAATGTGCGGCAGCACCCGCGCGAACAGTCGCCAGAGGTGAGGCCGGAGCGCTGGTGTGCACAGAAGCACGGGCTGTGCCACGGCCGTCTCCAACGCGCGGGCGATGCGCGCCGCGAGTCCCTGCGCTTCTGTCGGGTCGAGCGCGAGCACCGCTCCCTGATCGGTCCGCACGATGGATCCGAGCAGGCGTTCCTCGAGCGACGGCGAGAACGCAATCGTCGGCAGCTCGCCGCGCTCGGTCTGATACTGGCGGCAGATCGCCCGTCCGAGTGAGGCGCGTACGCCTTCGGTCATCGCGTCGAGGTCCTTCGTCGAGGCTGCGATGTCGGCGACCGCTTCGAGGATGGTCGTCAGATCGCGCACCGGCACGCGCTCTCGAAGCAACTGCCGCAGCACCCGCTGGATCTCCCCGAGCGAGAGCACCTTCGGCACGAGCTCCTCGACCAGCTTCGGTGACGTCTGCGCGACACGGTCGACCATCTCCTTGGTCTGTTGGCGCGTCAGCAGGTCCGGCAGGAAGTTGCGGATGATCTCCGACAGGTGGGTCGACAGCGCAGTCGTTGGATCGACCACGGTGTAGCCCGCGGCGGCAGCGCGATCCCGATGCTCGACGGCAATCCACGTGGCCGGCAGGCCGAATGCCGGCTCGCGCGTGGCCGCGCCCTCGAGGGCCGCGGCCGCGGTGCCGGGATTGATCGCCAGCAGGCGATCCGGTGACAGCTCGCCGCGCGCCACCTCGACCCCTTTGAGCAGGATGGCATAGGTCCGCGGCCCGAGCTGCAGGTTGTCGGCGATGTGCACCGACGGCACGACCAGGCCGGTCTCGGTGGCGATCTGCTTGCGAATCGATTTGACCCGCGCGAGCAACGTGCCGCCCTGCTTCTCGTCGACCAGGGACACGAGCGCGTATCCGACCTCGATCCCGAGCGGCTCGACTGCGGTCATCCCGTCCGCGGCGTCGGTCGCGGGAGCCGGAGCGCTGGCCTCTTCCGCGTCGGCAGTGTCGCGCTGCCGGTTCGCATACGCCGCGGCGCCCATCACCGCGGCCACGACGAGGAAGGCGAGCTTCGGCAGTCCGGGAATCAGCGCCAGCGCGGTGAGCACTCCCGCGGCCACGCCCATCGGCCGGGTGCCGGCGAGGAGCTGCCCGGCCACTTCCTCGCCGAGGTTGGATTCGGAGGCCGCGCGCGTGGTGATCAGGCCACCGGCCATCGAGACCAGCAGGGCGGGAATTGCCGTCACCAGGCCCTCACCGACCGTCAGGATGGTGAACGTCTGGGCCGCCGTCGACAGGTCCATGCCGTCCTGCAGGACGCCGATGACCAGCCCCGCGACGATGTTGACGCCGGTGATCAGCATCGCTGCCAGCGCGTCGCGCTGGGTGAAACGGATCGCGCCGTCCATCGCACCGTAGAAGTCCGCCTCGCGGCGCACCGTCTCGCGCCGCCGCTTCGCCTCGTGCTCGTCGATCAGCCCGGCGTTCAGGTCGGCGTCGATGGCCATCTGCTTACCGGGCATCGCGTCGAGGGTGAACCGCGCGGTGACTTCGGAGATGCGGACCGCGCCGTGGTTGATGACGATGAACTGAATCGCGATCAGGACGAGGAACACCACCGCGCCGACCACGAAGTTGCCGCCGACCACGAACTGGCCGAACGACATGATCACGTGTCCCGCCGCTTCGACCCCGTCGGAGCCGTGCAGGAGGATCAAGCGGGTGCCGGCGACATTCAGCGACAGCCGCAACAACGTCAGCACCAGGAGCAGCGACGGGAACACCGAGAACTCGACCGGCTCGCGGACGTAAATCGCCGTCAGCAGGAGGACCACCGCAAGACCGATGTCGATGGTCAGCAGGAAGTCGAGCAGCAGCGGCGGCAGCGGCACGATCATCAGCCCGACGATGGCGACGACCGCGCCGGGGGCGATCAGGTTGGCCGCGCGACGGCCGGCGGTCTGCGGGCGGGCAGGCTTCTTCGGTGTAGCCATGGATCAGAGCACCAGCTGCTTGATGCGAATCAGGTACGCGAGGATCTCGGCGACCGCTTCGAACAGCGCGCCCGGGATCACGTCGCCGACCTCGGCCTCGGCGTAGAGTGCGCGGGCCAGGGTCACGTTCTCGACGATCGGCACGCCGTGCTCGCGCGCGACGTCCTTCATCTTCTGGGCCATCAGATCCTGGCCCTTGGCGACGACGATCGGCGCGTGCATGCCGTTGCGGCGGTACTCGAGCGCCACCGCGAAGTGGGTCGGGTTGGTGATGACGACGGTCGCCTTCTTGGTCGCGGCGAGCATCCGGCGGCGGACCATCTCGCGCTGGACGCGACGCACCCGGGCCTTGATCTCGGGGTTGCCTTCCGAGTTCTTGAGGTCGTCCTTGACCTCCTGCTTGGTCATCATCAGGGACTTCGTCAGCTTGTGGCGCTGGAAGAAGTAGTCGGCGCCGGCAATCGCCATCAGGCCGATCGCCGCCTGCTTGATCAGGTGCGTCGCCACGTCCCACATCGAGGCCGCGGCATCGACCGGCGCGACGCGCGCCAGTTCGGCGCTGCCCGCGAGGTAGGCCCTGAGCGCGGACCAGCCGAGGATGCCGATCAGCGTGGCCGCGACCGACATCCGCAGCAGTTCCATGCCGCCCGTCGAGGGTCCCAGCCGCTTGAAGCCGGTCGCCGGATTGAGGCGGTTCAGGTCGAACTTCAGCGCCTCGGTGGCCACGTTCCAGCCGCCCTGCGCGGTGTGAAAGGCAATCACCGTGATGACGGCGGTCAGGGCGACGGGCGCAGCGATCACCCCGACGCTGCCAACCGCGCTGATCGCTACCGTCGTGACCTGGGCCTGATCGATTGGCGCCCGGGCCAGCGCGCCCATCCGCTCGATGCCCGCGGCCATGGTTTGTCCGAGGTGTTCCAGCGTGCTCGAGCCGATCCACCCGAGCGCGAGCGTCGCCGCGACGAGCGACGCCGCCTGCCCCGCTTCCTTGGTGCGCGCGACCCGGCCCTGCCGCAGCGCGTCCTGGCGCCGCCGTTGGGTAGGTTGTTCTGTGCGGTCGTCAGACACGTGGCACCCGTCAGTGGAACGCGCGCATCAGACGGATCGCCGCTTCGAACGCGGGCGTCGTCGCACCGGTGACGACCCCGGGCAGGACCTGGATGCCCGCCGAGAGCGCCAGCATGCCGACCAGCAGCCGGACCGGCGTGCCAACGACCAGCAGGTTCAGTTGCGGCGCGGCCCGCGCGATGAGCCCCATGACGATCTCGACAAGCAGCAGCGCGGTCACTACCGGCGCAGCGAGCCGGGTGCCCGTGACGAGCACCAGTCCGAGCATGTGGGCCACGATCCCGCCGATCGGGCCGGACACGCCGACAGCGCCGATCGGCAGCGCCTCGTAGGAGCCGACCAGCGCCCGCACCAGGTTGTGGTGCCCGTTGATCCCGAGGAACGTGACCATCGCCAGGTTGCCGTAGAGCGCCGCGACGACGTTATTGCGCACGCCGCTCTGCGGATCGACGACCGCAGCGTAAGAGAAGCCAATCTGGAAACCGGCGAGGTGCCCTGCCAGTTCGGCCGCGGCGATGACGATCGCCACGGCCAGGCCGAGGGCGACACCGACCAGGACCTCCCCCGCCACCATCACCAGCAGGCCGACGGTCCCGACCGATTGCGGCGTCGGCACCACGGGCGCGATCACGATGGCGAGGATCAGCCCGAGACCGATCCGGACGGTGACCGGGATGTGCGCGCCGCCAAAGACCGGCGTCGAGATCACCAGCACGCCCGGCCGCACCACCAGCAGGCCGAACTTGGCGATCGCCGCGGTCGCGATCACCGGACGAACTCAGGGAGTTGCTGAATCAGGTGGGTCGCGAAGCCGCAGGTCATCCGCAGCATCCACGGGAACGTCAGCGCGAAGGTGACGAAGATCGCCAGCGCGCGCGGGATGAAGCCGAGCACGCTGTCCTGGATCGAGGTGACAGTCTGGAACATGCTGACCAGCACGCCGGCGAGGAGCCCGGCGAGCAGCATCGGCAGGCTGACCATGAGGGCCAGTTCGATCGCCTGGCGGGTGATGCCGACAACGAGGGATTCAGGCATGGGACCTCAGGCGAAGCTCTTGACGAGAGAGCCGACGACCAGCGCCCACCCGTCGATCATCACGAACAGCAGCAGCTTGAACGGCAGCGCGATCATCGCCGGCGGCAGCTGCAGCATGCCCATCGACAGCAGCGTGGTCGACACGACCAGATCGATCAGGATGAACGGGACGAACAGGAAGAAGCCCATCTGAAATCCCGTCTTGATCTCTGAGATCACGTAGGCCGGGATCACTACCGTCATGGGGATGTCGGCGGCTGTCGCCGGTCGAGGCGACTTCGACGCTTCCACGAACAGCGCGAGGTCCGTCTCCCGCGTCTGCTTCAGCATGAATTCGCGCATCGGCGGCGCCGCCCGGGTCATCGCTTCGCCGACGTCGATGGTCCCGGCGATCGCCGGCTGCACCGCCAACGTGTTGATGCGCTCCGCCACCGGCGCCATGATGAACATGGTCAGGAACAGCGCCAGCCCGACGAGAATCTGGTTCGACGGCACCTCCTGGGTGCCGAGCGCCTGTCTCAGAAAGTGAAAGACGATGACGATCCTGGTGAAGGAGGTCATCGTGACGAGGATGGCCGGCAGGAAGCTGAGGAGCGTCATCAGCAGCACGAGCTGCAGTGGCGCGGACACGGAGCCCACCCCGTCGACCTTCAGGTCGACGCTCGAGCGTGCCTGGGCGAGCACGGGCGTGGCCATCAGCACGAGCGCGACGACGAGCAGGACCCGGAACAGCGGCTTCTTCATGAACCTTGGGCCGGCGCCGAATGACGATCGACCGCCTGTTGAAACGAAGGCGGCGGCGTGGCGGACAACTCGGTGACGAGCGACACCTGCCCCGGCGTCAGGCCGAGCAGGAGACGACGCCCTTCCACCGAAACAACAATGAGCGAGCGGCGATCGCCGAGAGGGACGGCGGATTCGACGGCGATCAGCGCGCGCCCGCGCGCCCCAGGCATCCGCAGCTTCCCTTTGCGCGCCAGCCACGCCAGCGTGAACAGCAAGCCGAGCACGATCACCAGGCCGGCGATCGCGCGCAGGTTCCCGGCCGGAGACGGCAGCGGCTCGAGCGGCGCCTGATACGCCAGCAGGCCGACGAGCGTCATGCGCGGCGGCTCCGGCCGGGGACGGCCGCGAAGTCAGTCAGGCGCATGGCGGTCGAGGTGTCGATGATCGCCACCTCGCCGCGGGCGATGGTCACGCCGTTGACGTCGATCCGCAGATCCTCGCCGGCTGCCTGAGCCAACCGGAACACCATCTGCGGGGCCAGCTCGAGGCACTGGCGGACGCTGATCGTCGTCGTGCCGAGCACGACGGTGACCGGGCAGCGCAGGTCGCCGATCGCCTCGTAGGGCGATCGCAGCGCCGGCTCAGAACTGGACGACGAAATCAGTGAAGAGGACATCGTGCACTTCGCGCTTCAGGACCTTGGAGGTGCGCTCGGCGATCGCCTTCTTGAGCGCGTCCTTGCCTTCGGGGGTCACCAGCGTGGCCGATTGCTGGGTGGCGAGGAGCTCGAGGATTGCGGAGCGCGCCCGCGCCTGGTCGACGGGGCTCTCCTCGATCTCCTTGGCTTCGGCGGGCGTCTCGACGACGAGGCGCAGCGTCACGCGCAGGAAACGGGAGGCGTTGCTGTCGGCAAGGTTCACGAGGAAGGCCTCCATCGGCACGACACCGGTGGCTTCCACGTCCTTCTTCGTCGCCGCGTGAACGGTGGTGCCGTCCTCGATGGCGTGCGATTTCTTCCAGTAGAAGAATCCGCCGCCGCCGCCCAGAACGACCACCGCGGCGGCGACGATCATCATCTTGCCGCGGCCGCCCTGCTTCTTTGCGGCGGGTGCTGCCTTTGCGTCTGCCATGTGTGAGACCCCGGGCGCGGAATCGCGCACCGGGTAACGGAGCAAGGGAGGTACCTGTGCTCAGGCGGGAGAAGGCCCTGTAAATACAGGCATTTCGAGCCGGAAGGGGGATGCCGGGGCCGGTCCCCCGGCACGAAGTGACGGTGAACCGGCCGAGTGGCTACGCGTCGTCGAGGACGAAGGCCTGGTCGCCGGGCCGCCGGCGGCGTTTGCCGGACTGCTCGCGCTGGCCGTCCTGTCCCTGACCCTTGCGGCGCTCACCATCCTCGCGGACAACCAGCTCCTCGAGGTGCAGGCCTTGCGCTTCGAGGCCGGAGCGCAAGGCGGCGCCCTGCGCCTCGATTTGCGCCCGGACATCAGGCCGCTCCACCACGAGAGTGGCGGAGACATGCCCCTTGTCGACTTTCAGCTGAACCGAGACCTCGCCCATGTGATCGGGCCGCAGGCTCAATCGAGCTTCGCCGATCCCGTCGCGAACCTGAATCCGGATTGCCTTGACGAGCTGTTCAGCGACGGTCCCGTCGCGCGTGGCGGCCGGATCCGAGACCGCCGCGGCGAGTCCGATCGACGCCTGCTGCCCGCTCTGGGCGGGCTGCACCGCACCGCCCTCGACACGAAATGCTCCGTCCGGTGCAGGCGCGCTCACGGCGGCGCGTGAAGTCGGCACCTCCGCCGCCGGCAGTCCTACGGCTGACGCGAGCTGCCGGGCCTGCACGGTTGTCGAGGCCTTGCGTATGGCCCCCTCGGCTGACGCACTGTCATCGCCGCTCTGACCCTGTGAGGATGTCATCGCGAACGCATCCGTGGGCTGGGTCGCAGCGACTCTGGCGGCAACTGCCGCACTCGGCCCCGAGGTCGCGAGGGTGGACTCGTTGGTGCCGTCCATCCGCCTGACGGCTCGAGTCGTATTGGGCCCACTGTCGGTGACCGTCGGAGCTTCAGACGGGGCCGCCGGCGGAGTCGCTTGCGCCTGCCCCGTCAACGCTCCCAGCGCGCGCGCGAGCGCGCGAGCGGCCGCGCTCGGCGGCGGCATGACGGCGGCCTTTGCGGCGCGTTCGTCGAGGCCGGCGCGGACGACGGGTAACGAGTCCGTTCGTTGCGGCAGTGCAGTAACCTGTGCCGACGCGGGATCGAACAGCGACGAGCCATCCGTCGCATCGGTGCCCGCCGCATTCTCAACCGCCGCAGGCGCGATCGGCGGCGCCTGCTCCAGTTCCTGTTGCCGGGATGCGCGAGTCGAACCCGACGTTACGGTGGAGTCCACCTCCCCGTCGCCGTCGTCGGACTTGGAATCCTGCTCGTCCGCCGTCGGTTGAGACGGCCGCGCGATCGGCAGCCCGAAGATTGCGGCCATCGCGGACAGCAGATCGCTGTCGCTCGCCCCCTCCGTCCCGGCCCGCGCCGGTCGCGCCGAGTCCCCTTCAGAACTCGCGCGATCTGCGGTTGCACAATCGGGCGTGGCGGCCCTCGCCTCGGCCGCGTTGGCGGTATCGGCCTGCTCTTCGACGGTGGCGGCAGCCTTGTGCGTCGACGTCCTCGCGTGTGGCGCTGTCCTCACCGGTGCGGATGATTTACGTGAGACGAGACTCGGACGCACCCCGTCGCGAGCTGCCGGCGCTCTCGCAGTCTCGGGACGATTGCCGCCGTCGACGAGCGACTGGAAATGGGACGCGTGGCGCGCGCTGTCGCCGGGCGCCGCACTATCCCTCGAGGATGGTGCAGCGCCGGCGCCGACGAGCGTGGCCGAAGCGGGATCAACGCCGATGTTCACCGTTGATTACCGCTTCAGGTTGAGCGTGTCCTGCAGGATCTCGTCGGACACGGTGATCGTCTTGGAGTTCGCCTGGTAGCCGCGCTGCGCGATGATCATCTGCGTGAATTCCTGGGCGATGTCCACGTTCGACTGCTCGAGCGCGCTGCCGATCAGCGTGCCACGGCCGCCGCTTCCGGCCAGGCCGACGTTCGGAATGCCGGCGGCTTCACTCTCGGCGTAGCGATTGTTCCCCAGCTTCACCAGCCCGCGCGGATTGTTGAAGTTGGCGATCGCCAGCTGGGCGACCGTGACGGTCTGGCCCGCGCCGAAAGTCGCGACGATTGCACCGTCGCCGGTGATGCTGATCTTGTCCACCGCACCGGGCTCCGAGCCGTTCTGGATGATCGAGGAGGTCGCGGACGGCGACGCGAAGCCGGTCAGCGAGGCGACGTTGTTGGCGTCGATCAGATCCCAGTTCAGCGTCGATGGCGCCGCGCCGTCGGCCCATGCCGGCGTCGTGAAGGTGACATCAGCGGGGGGCGTGCCGCCTCCCGTTGCCGGGGACGCGATGGTAAACGACGACAGCTTGCCGGTCGCATCGAACTGCACCGCGCCGGAAGTGACGGAGAACGGTGCGCCAGGCGTGCCGCCCGTGACCTCGGCGCCGGGGACCGTGACCGCGTAGGTCCACGCGCCTGCGGCTGCTCCCTTCGTGTAGGTCACCGTGGCGATGTGGGGCGTGCCCAGGGCGTCGTACACCTGCACGGCGACGGTCGCGGTCGCGCCGGCGGTCGCGGTGGCATCAAGGTTGGTGTTGGTCCCGAAGCTGGTCGTCGCGCGCGGCGCCCGCAGCACGCCCGGCGGGACGACGATGTCGGTCGGCGCGCCGGTGGTGACGATCTTCCCCGTTGTCGGATCGACGCCGGTGAAGCCCTGCACCGCCTCGCCGTCCGGCGTGACGAGCTTCCCCTGATCGTCGAAGGTGAAGTCGCCGGCGCGCGTGTAGGAGTGGCCATCCGGCCCCTTGACGACGAACAGCCCGGCGCCCTGGATCGCGACGTTGGTGGCCTCGCGCGTATTCTCGATCGCCCCCTGGCTGAAGATCGGCGAGATCGAGCCGGTCACGACCCCGAGCCCGATCTGCATCGGGTTCGTGCTCGGGCCGCCGACGGTCTGGCTGACCAGGTCCATGAACGACACCGAGCTGGCCTTGTAACCGACCGTATTGATGTTCGCCAGATTGTTGCCGATGACACTGAGGTACGTGGCGTTGGCGTTGAGGCCGGACAGGCCTGCCGAGAACGAACCGAGAGCCATGAAAGCTTCCTTTTCTGAGACCTATTTGGACGTGGTCAGTTTGTCGACGCGGGCGTTCAAGTCGTCGATGCTGGTGGCGATCTGGGTCAACTTCTCGAGCGAGCTGAATTGCGCCAGCTGCGCGATGAACTCGCCGTCCGCCTGCGGCTTCGTCGGATCCTGATGCTGCAACTGCGTGACCAGCAGCTTCAGGAACGCATCCTTACCCAAAGAGTCGCGTTTCACGTCCGTCGCGGTGGTGGTGTCGGCGCCGTTTGTCGTGCTGCCGATACCGGTGGTCGCATTCACGGTCATCTGACGTTCTCCTGCGAAGCGGCGCGGAGCGCGTGACGCACGCTCCCGAGCCAGTCCAGTTCCTTCTGTTCCCGCCGCCGTTCTGCCAGCATCCAGGCCTCGTGCAGACGGCCCCGCAACCGTTCGAGCACCCGCACGTCGCGATGCGTCGCGTGCAGCCTCGCGACTGCCGCGTCGACTGCCGCCTGCCGCTCCAGGACCATCGCCCCACGCCGCTCGATCTCGTGGCGCTGACGAGTGATCCAATTGCGATACCAGATGCTGAGTCCTGGATCGCTGACGGCCGCAGCGCCTCGCGCAAGCGTCGCCTCGAGGGCGGCCAACGAGTCCTGCAGCGCCCGCTCGGAGCGGTCCAGAGCCGCGCGTGCTTCGCCGAGGGCTCGCGTCGCCACTTCCTCGGCGCGGAGCCGCATGTCCAGCGCCGCCGCCGCGCGAAACCTGAACCCTGCCATGGATGCCTCCCCGAGCTATATCGTTTGCAGCTCGGCGATCGATTCGGCGAGACCGACCCTCAGGTCGGCGGGCTGCTTCAGAAAGGCCTCAATCCGATCGCGCTTCGCCAGGGCCTCGTCGACGCGGGGATTGCTGCCGGCGAGATACGCGCCGACGCTGACGAGATCCTCCGTCTCCTTGATCGCCGACATCCAGTCGCGCACCTGGCCGGCCTTGACCCGATGCTCCACGCGCGTCACGTCCGGCATCGTCCGGCTGACGCTCGGCAGGATGTCGATCGCCGGGTAGTGATTGCGGTCGCCCAGCTCGCGCGAGAGCACGATGTGCCCGTCGAGAATGGCCCGGACGCCGTCCGCTACCGGCTCGGAGTGATCGTCCCCCTCGACGAGAACGGTGTAGAACCCGGTGATGCCGCCGCCCGTGCGGAGATTCCCGGCGCGCTCCAGCAGGCTGGGCAGCATGGCGAAGACCGACGGCGGATATCCCTTCGCCGTCGGCGGCTCCCCGGCGGCGAGGCCGACTTCGCGCTGCGCCATCGCGAAGCGCGTGACCGAATCCATCATCAGCAGCACGTGCTTGCCTTGATCGCGGAAGTACTCGGCGATGCTGGTCGCCACGAACGCCGCGCGCAGACGGACCAGCGGCGGGCTGTCGGACGTCGAGACGACGACAACGGAGCGCTTGAGGCCTTCCGGACCGAGGTCGTGTTCGAGGAAGCTGCGGACCTCACGGCCGCGTTCGCCGACCAGCGCGATGACGGTCACGTCCGCTTCCGTGCCCTTGGCCATCATCCCGAGCAGCGTGCTCTTGCCGACCCCGCTCCCGCCGAACACCCCGATGCGCTGCCCCTTTCCGCAGGTCAGGAGGGCGTCGATCGCGCGCACGCCGGTACCGAGCGGCGCCGCGATGGGCTCGCGGGCGAGCGGATTGATCGTCGGCGGCTGCAGCGGATACTCGACCGTCGGGCCAAGCGAGCCCTGACCATCGAGTGGCATGCCGAGGCCGTCGATGACGCGGCCGAGCAGCCCGTCGCCGACCGACGCCGAGGCCACCGTGCCGCGTGCCACCAGGCGGTCGCCGGGTCTGATGCCGGCGGTGCCTCCGAGAGGGACCGTCAGGAGGGCGCCGTCGCGAAACCCGACGACCTCCATCGGCAGCGGCGGCAAGCCGTCACGCTGCAGCAGGCACAGCTCGCCGACGCTGGCCCGCGGACCGTTCGACTCGACGACCAGGCCGACGGTCCGCACCACGCGGCCGCATAGCGGCAGCGGGTCGGTGCGCAAGACGATGTCCAGATAACGGCCGAGGGCGAAGCCGTCAGCCACGGCGATGCGTCTCGAGCGCGGCGAAGCTGCCGGCGCCGGCGTCGCCGTCGAGCATCGCCTGCGCCAGTTCCTGGAACTGCGCGTCGATGGTCGCGTCGACGAAGCCGAACGGAGACTCGACCAGGCAGCCGCCGCGTGTGACGTGGGGATCGGCGACGACCGAGACGTGCGCCGCCGCCCACTGCTCCACGCCTCGTCCAGCCAGACGCGCGTGATCCTCAGGGTGGAGGCGGATCGTCGCCTGCCGGGCGTCCCCCAGGCGATCGAGCGCGACACGGGTGAGAGCAGTGAAGAGCTCGTCGTCGGCGGCAATCTCGCGGCGTACGATCCGCTTTGCCAGGGCGAGCGCGAGCTGCACGAGCTGCCGTTCGGACTGGCGCAGCAACGTCTCGCGCAGCGAGGCGAGCTCGTCGAGCGTCTCCCCGAGGCGGCGCAGCATGGCATCGCCGCGGCGGTTGCCCGCTTCGACGCCGGCGCGCTCGCCCTGGGCGTAGCCCTTCGCGAAGGCATCACGTTCGAGCGCGGCGAAGTGCGCGTCGTGCTCGCGCGGATCGGGCGCTGGCGGGACCATCGGCGGCGCACCCACCGGCGGCGCTGCGGCGACGAGCGACGGTGCGAACAGCGGCTCGGCAAGCGGCGGCATCCCGGGCGCGGCGCCGGACCAGGGGAACCGTACGGCCTTCGCCGGATCGATGCGGCTGGCCCTAGGTGACATAGGGTTCGCCCGCCGCGGCGCCCGTCTGGAGCAGCCCCTCTTCCTCGAGCTTGCGGGCGACGGCCACGATGTCTTGCTGCGCCTTCTCGACCTCGCGCAGCCGGATTGCGCCGAGCACTTCCAGCTCTTCGCGAATGAGGTCGCCGGCCCGCTTCGACATGTTCTCGAAGAAGCGGTTGCGGATCTGCTCGGTGGTGCCCTTGAGCGAGATGGTCAGCACCTTCTTGTCGGCGCGCTGGATGATCTCGCGGATTGCCGCGTCATCGACCGCGGCGAGATCCTCGAACACGAACATCAGGTTGCGGATCGACACTGCCAGGTCCGGAGCGTCGCCTTCGATGGCTTCGAGGACGGGCGAGCTGATGCCGCGATCGAGCCGGTTCAGCAGCTCCGCCACCGCGCGTACCCCGCCATAAAGCTCGTGGGTCCCGCCGCCGAGAGACTTCAGCCGCTGCTCGATCACCGACGAGATGCGGGTGATCACCTCCGGCGAGATTTCGTCGAGGCTGGCCATCCGCGTGATCACGTCGACGCGGACATCGTCGGGCAGCAGGCCAACCAGCTGGGCGGCCTGCGCTGGCTTCAAGTGCGCGAGGATCAGCGCGATCGTCTGCGGATGCTCGGCCAGGATGAACTTGGAGAGCTGCTGCGGATCGGCCTTCTCGAGGGCGGTGAAGACGACCGTGGACTCGAAGGACTTCACGAGGCGATCGAGCAGCCGCTTGGCCATGTCGCTGCCCAGCGACTTGACCAGCAGCTTCTGCGCGTAGTCGATGCCGCCGCGGGCGACATACTCCGCCGCCTGCCACATGTTGTTGAACTCGTCGAGGACGTCTTCACCGGATTGCGCGTGGACGCTGCCCATGACCGCCACTTCGCGGGCGATCTGCTCGATCTCGTCCTCGTTGAGATATTTGAAGACCTGGCTGACCGACTCCTCGCCGAGCAGCAGTGTCAGCGTCGCGGCCTTGCGTACTCCGGTGAGCGGCACCGGGGCAACCGTCGTGGTCATGTCAGCGGTTCTCCTGCGAGATCCACATCCGCATCAGGCGCGCGGCGTGCTCCGGCTCTTTCGCGGTCAGTTGGGCGAGGCGTCGGGTCAGCACCGGCAGCTTCATCCGCTCCGCCGACTTCTCGTCGGCCGCGGCCTCGAGCTGGGCGGCGATCTCCCCTTCCAGATCGCGAACCGTGCGCGCCTGGTGCGGCGGGAGCGCCTGCGACTCGACCGGCACCGCAGTGACAGTGGCCCGCCGCATCAGCGGACGGACGAACGTGAAGACCGCGAGTGCGCCGAGCGCGAGGATTCCAAACAGACGGCCACCTTCGTAGGCCTGTGGTGCCATACGCTGCCACATCGACGGCTTGGCAGCGACTTCGACCGGGATTTCCTCGAACGGTACGTTCTCGATCGTCAGTTGGTCACCGCGCGCCGGGTCGAGTCCGACCGCGGCGGCGACGATCGACTGAATCTTCTGCACGTCCTCAGGCCTGCGGGCGCGCGTGGTGTGGGCCATGCTGCCGTCAGCGCTCTTCGCATCGACGGACTCGTTGTCGAGAATCACCGCGACCGACAGGCGCGCGATCTCACCGCGCGGGCGAATCGTGTGGCGGACCACCTTGCTGATTTCGTAGTTCGTCGTCTCTGAACCGCGCGACAGCACCGGCACCGCGGGGCCCGCCGCGGCGCTCTGGCCGGCCGGGGGCACCGGTGTTGCCGGGGGCGTCATGCCGGATTCAGTGGACGCAGCGGCGGCTGCCGTGGCGACCGGCACCGGGCCTGGAAGATTGGCGCGCGATCCGGCGAGGCCCTGCGCGCTCGCACCGCCACCGGCAGCGTCACCCGTCGCCTGATGGCTGCGCACCACCGTTCCGTTCGGGTCCCACTTCTCCTCGGTGGCCTCTTCGGTCTGGGCGTCGAGGCGGACCGAAACGTTCACCCGCGCGCGATCGGCGCCGACCACCGGTTCCAGCAGCGAGGCCACTTTCGTCGTGAGGTCCCGCTCGATCTGCTGCTGCCGTTCCATCTGCGCGCCGCCGGCCGGCTGGTCGTCCCCCTCGGCGGGTTTCGCGAGAGGACGGCCGAAGCTGTCGAGGATCACCACCGCTTCGGGCCGGAGTCCTTCCACGCTCGACGCGACGAGGTTGGCGATGCCCTGCACCGTGCCGGCCGACAGCGGGCGGGTGCCGCGAAGCTTGAGGACGACCGATGCCTTGGCTGGCTGCTCCTTCGACGCAAAGAGTGACGTCTGGGCCATCGCGATGTGCACGCGCGCACCCGCGACCTCGCTGATCGTGCCAATCGTCCGGGCGATCTCGCCTTCGAGCGCACGGCGGTAATTGACCTTTTCGAGGAACTCGGTGGCGCCGAACGCGGTCCGGTCGAAGATTTCGAACCCGATCCGGCCCGACGCCGGCGTGCCGCCGGACGTGAACTCCAGCCGCAGCTCGTCGGCGCGCGCGGCCGGCACGCGAATCGAGCGGCCGCCGTTGTCCAGCTGATAGTCGATCTTCTGGGTCTTGAGCTTGGTGACGATGTCGTTGGCGGCTTCCGGATCGACATCCGCGAAGAGGAGCGTGTACTCCGTGCGATTGAGCCAGTAGGTAGAGGCGCCCATGACCAGCACCACCATGGCGAAGGCGGCAGCGAGGCTGGCCCGCTGGGGCGCGGACATGGCCCCGCCGAGCTCCTTCAGACGCGCGAGTTGACGGGAGAAATCCACGGACGGTGCTGCTTCCTACGGGCTAGACGGGGAGGCGCATGACGTCCTGATAGGCCTGCACCAGTTTGTTGCGGACCTGGACGGTGAGCTGCAGCATCACGTCGGCCTGCTGCAGAGCGATCATCGCTTCGTGCACGTCGCCGGTGCCGTCCAGCATCTGGCCGACCGCGCTATTGGCCTGCTGATCCGAGACGTTGGTGGCGTCGAGCATCTTCGTGAGCGAGCTCGAGAACGCCGCACCCGACCCGGGCGCCGGCGTGGCCGCCGCGCTGGTGGACGACGAGAGAGCGGAGACAGCCTGGCTGGCGATGGCCTCGATCGGCATGATGGGCGGTCCTCAGTCGCGACAGACTTAACGGGACAGCTCGAGCGCGCGCTGCAGCATGTCGCGAACGAGATTGATGGCGGTCAGGTTGGCCTGATACGCGCGGGCCGCCGAGAGCATGTCGACCATCTCCTCCGCCGGCTCGACGTTCGGCAGGGCGACGAACCCGTCCTTGTCGGCATCGGGATGGGACGGCTCGTAGCGCCTCTTGAACGGTGCTTGATCCTCGACGACCGCGGCCACCCGCACGCCGGTGGCGCCGGCTTCCTGCAGCGTGCCCTCGAACGGCGTGACCTCGCCGCTCGACAGGACGACGTCGCGGCGGCGATAGGGGCCGCCCGCGCCGCTGCGGGTCGATTCCGAGTTCGCCAGGTTCGAGACGGCGACTTCGATGCGGGTCCGCTCGGCGTTGAGACCGCTCGCGCTCGCGGCGATGGCGGCACTGAGGCTGGGCATGATCAGCGTCCTTCACTGAGCGCGTACCGCACCATGCGGAAGCGCGCGGCGAGCGCAGTCTGCGCCCGGGCGAAATCACCAGCCGCGCCGCTCATCGTCAGCAGCTCGCGGTCGATCTGCACGTTGTTGCCGTCGCGGCGCGGCGCCAGGCCCTCGACTTCTTGGCTCGAGACCGCCTCGCTGACGGTGCCTTCGAGGTGCCCGCCCGAGGTGCCGGTGAGCGACAGCGTCCCGCCCATCTGCCGTTCGAGCGCGGCGGTGAAGTCGACGGCCCGCGCGTGATAGCCGGGCGTGTTGACGTTGGCGAGATTGCCGGCCGCGACGACCTGCTTGGCGGCGGCGATCGACATCTGCCGGCGCAGCGCGTCGATGATGGCGGAATCGCGAATGTCAGCCACGGGCGGAGTCCTCAAGAAAAACGGGCGCGTGTCGATTGCTGTGAGTGCGCGGGTCAGACGATCCGCGTCCGCAGGCGTTTGAGCAAGAAGGGTGCCCGTGAGTCTTGCGACGCGCGGGCCGCAGCTCTATTCAGAGATCGTCGCGACGCGGCTGCGCCTGCGACCGCTGCACCGACAGCGCTGACCGGTACACCGACGGACCGTCTCGCGCGAGTGTTCTGTCTGTGATCAGGGAGCGCCGTGCTGCGGCGCACGGCGTGGCTGGTGCTACGGGCGGCGGCGGGTCAGCTCGGTGGTGAGATCGCGGATAGCCTGCTCGATCGATGAGAGCCGGGCCTCCAACGCGCCGAGGCGGTCCTGCGCGGCGTGCGCGGTTTCGGTCTCGCGTGTGTCGATACGGCGCAGCAATGCGCGGTTTTCGGCTTCGAGCGCGAGGCGATCCTCGACGCGCGCGAGCAGCACGTCGATCTGCCCGAGCGAGAACGGCTTTGTGAGATAGTCATACGCGCCGAGCCGCACCGCGGCGATCGCCGAATCGAGCGACGCGTAGCCGGTGATGATCACGACCTGCGTGGACGGACTCGCGGCCCGCGCCGCCTGCAGCACGGCGAGCCCGTCAACCCCCGGCAGCGACAAATCAGTGAGGATCAATCCGAACTGGCCGCCGCTGCGTTGAAGCAGTGAGACGGCTGCGAGCCCGTCGCCGACGGTCGCCGTCCGATAGCCGCGGGCGCGAAGGTGCTCGCTCAGCAGCTCACGCAGCTCCGGTTCATCGTCTATGACGAGAATCTCGAACGTTTTCGCCGCCGCGTCGCTCCGTGGCACAGCCATTGCTGAAACGCTCTCCCGAAGTATCCCCTCCAGGAATCGGCACGCGGCGGCCTGACTTGAATCGACCGCTGCACTGAGGAGACGAGTCCGAGTATGACCCAACCCACTGCCCCGTCGGTGCTCGTCGTCGAGGATGAAGAAGATCTCCGACAGATGGTGGGAGACTCGTTGCAGGCGGCCGGCTTTGAGCCCGTCCTCGTCGCCACGGCCGCGGAGGCCATCAGCCGTCTGGACGGATTCGCGTACGACGCGCTGGTCGTGGATTTGCGCCTCCCGGACGCCGACGGCATGGATGTCCTGCGGGCGGCGCTGGATCGCTATCCGGCAATCCTCGGGCTCGTGATCACCGGTTTCGGCGGTGTCGAGGACGCGGTCGCGGCGATCAAGCACGGCGCGATTGATTTTCTGATCAAGCCGTTCCAGCTTGGCCGGCTCGCCCACATTCTGAGTGCCGGGTTCGACCAGGTGCGGCTTCGCGCGGAGAACGCCGAACTCCGCGCGCAATTACAGGATCGTTATCGCTTCGACAGTATCGTCGGTCAGAGCAACGCGATGCGGCAGGTTTTCGCCACGCTCGAGCTCGTGGCGCCGATGAACAGCACGGTTTTGATCTCCGGCGAGACAGGAACCGGCAAAGAGCTCATCGCCCGAACCATTCACCACAACAGTCCGCGCGCGGATCAGCGCTTCGTGGCGTTCAACGCCGCGGCCATCCCCGAAACGTTGGCCGAGGCCGAGCTCTTCGGGCACACGAAGGGCGCGTTCACGGGCGCGATCAACAGCCGCGTCGGACGGTTCGAGATGGCCCACCGCGGCACGCTGTTCATCGACGAAGTGGGCTTGATGCCGCTGCCCCTCCAGTCGAAGCTGCTGCGGACGCTGCAGGAGCGCGAGATCGAGCGCATCGGCGAATCACGGCCGATCAAGTTCGACGCGCGGATCATCGCCGCCAGCAACAACGACCTGCGCAGGATGGTCAAGGAGGGGACGTTCCGCGAGGACCTGTTCTACCGCCTGAACGTCATTCCGGTCACGCTGCCGCCGCTTCGCGACCGGCGGGAAGACGTACCGCTGCTCGCCCGGCACTTCGTCCAGAAGTCATGCCGCTCGAACAACCTGCCGCCGAAGACGCTGTCGCAGGACGCGGTGCGGGCCTTGATGAATTTTTCGTGGCCGGGCAACATCCGGCAACTGGAGAATGCGGTCGAGCACGCGGTCGCGATGTCCGGCCCGGAGACCTCGATCGCCGCGTCAACGTTGCCGGAAGAATTGCTGGCGCAGGCGCAGACCGCGATCATGCCGACGGTGTCGATCCCGGACGAAGGGATCAACTTCACCTCCATCGTGTCGCAGCTGGAGCGGGAGCTGATCCTGCGGGTGCTCGAGAAGACGCACGGCAACAAGCGTCAGGCCGCGCGGCTCCTCAACTTGAGCCGCACAACGTTCATCGACAAGCTGCAGCGCCTGCATCTGGCCGACGATACGGCCGCCGCGTCATAGCGGCGCGGCGTACGACGGCAGCGTGAGTTGAAATCCGGTACGGTCCAGCCACTCGAGATCGCCGCCCGCCTGCCGCGCGATGAGGCGCGAGGCGGTCAGCCCGAGGCCCGCCGATTGCTCCCGGGTCGTCACGAACGGCTCGAAGATCCCCGGATCGCTGGCGGCCCCTGCCCCGCTGTCGCTGACGACCACTGCCACCTGGCCGCCCGCGAGTCCGATCGACACCGTTATCGTCTTGGCGCCCGTGGCTCCGGCGAGTGCCTGTTCGGCGTTGACGATCAGATTCAGGATCGCTTGCAGGATCGACGGCGCGTCGGCCCGCGTCAGCGCCGCACCATCGGCGGGACGCTCCAGCACCGCGGTGATGGCCGCCCGCTTGTGCTCGTAGCGACGTAACTGCACGGCCTGTTCGCAGAGTGCCCCGACGTCGATCGTCCGCACGGCTGGCGGGGCCGCCCGCGCCAGCTCGGACACGGACTGCAGGAGCAGGTGACCGCGATTGGCGTGCTTGAGGATCGTCTCGACCCGCGCCGCCGCGGCCGGCGGTACGGCCGCCGCGCCGAGCAACTCGGCGGACCCGGCGATCATCTGGAGCACGTTGTTCATCTCGTGCACGGCGGTGCGCACCGTGTGCTGGACCAGCGTGGCCCGGTTCAGGAGCACGAGCGTATCGTCGGGAATCGCTGAGATGTCGTGATCGATGCCGTCGCGAACCATGGGGGCGCCGCATTCTAGCGTGATTTCACGATCGGCCCGCGGGGCGGCCTCAAGTTCCCGAGGGTCCGGCCGATTGCATGATTGACCGTCGTTCTCCGTCCGAAGTCACTTGAGCACCCGTGCATGAACCCAACTGACGTCAGTTCCGAGGCGCCACCCGCCGGTCCGTTCGCGGACTGGATGCGTACCAACAGCACCAACATCCCGATGCTCCCGGAGGTCGCGACCCGCGTTATCGCGCTCGCCGGCAGCCCTGACATCACCATCTCGCGGCTCGCGCAGGTCATCTCGAAGGATCAGGTCCTCACCACCCGGCTGCTCAGCCTTGCCAACTCCGCGTACTACGGCGCCGCGGTTGACGTCAGCACGGTCCCGGAAGCGATCATGCGCGTCGGCGCGGTCGCGGTCCGGAATCTGGCGGTCACGCTCTGCATCAGCGCGCGCATGCAGGACCGGAACGTCTATGGGACACACGGGCAGCGGCTGGTCGATCACGGGATCGGCACCGCCTATCTCGCCCGGCTGGTCGCCGAAGACGTCGACGCCAACCCGGAGACCGCGTTCCTGTGCGGCCTGCTGCACGACATCGGCAAGATGGTGATCCTGAAGTGGCATCACGATCACGGCAAACGGACCGGCGCCGGCCTGCCGGCCGCCGAACTCGACGAGCTGCTCGAGCGCTGGCACCCGATGACCGCCGGCCGCGCCTTCCGCCGCTGGGGGCTCCCGGCCGACCTCGACGAGCCGGTGCTCTGCCATCACGACTACACCGAGGCCAAGACCGACAGGCGGATGGCGGCGGTGGTGTACCTCGCCAATCGCCTCAGCCATCGCTACGGGTTCGGCTGCGATCCGGACGGCTTCGATCCGATGGGTGATGCAGTGTGCGCGGAACTCGGACTCGACGCGGAGTGGCTGACCGAGCTCGATCAGCGGGCGCCCGGACTCTTTGCGGTCGCGCGGATGGCGCTCTCGTAAAGGAAGCCGCCCGGGGGCTGACGGCTTCCGCGCGAGGCTTCAGGCTGCAGACTTCGGGCTCCAGGCGTGTTTCAGCTCGGCGCAGTCGGGTTGAAGCCGCAGCGTTCGTGCCTCCCGGTCGACAGCAACATGCGATGCCCCGGAACCGGCGGCCTGTAGCCTGTAGCCGACAACTCGTCGCGTAGCCCGCAGCCTGTGACCGTCAGATCCTCGGCAGCGTGACCTCGAGCTGCTTGAGATACTTCCCCTTCTTGTCGGCGTACGAGACTTCGCACGGCTCGTCGCTCTGGAAGAAGAGCACCTGCGCGATCCCCTCGTTGGCGTAGATCTTCGCCGGCAGCGGCGTGGTGTTGGAGATCTCCAGCGTCGCGGTCCCCTCCCACTCCGGCTCGAACGGCGTCACGTTGACGATGATGCCGCAGCGCGCGTAGGTCGACTTCCCGAGACACACCGTCAGCACGTCCCGCGGAATGCGGAAGTATTCGACCGTCCGGGCGAGAGCGAACGAGTTTGGCGGCACGATGCAGGTGTTCGACTTGATGTCGACGAACGACAGCGGGTCGAAGTTCTTCGGATCGATCAGAGTGTTGTTGATGTTCGTGAACACCTTGAACTCGTCGGCGACGCGGATGTCGTAGCCGTACGACGACAGGCCGAACGAGACCACGCCCTCCCGGACC
This sequence comes from uncultured Acidobacteriota bacterium, assembly GCA_963816725.1. Taxonomy (GTDB): domain Bacteria; phylum Acidobacteriota; class Vicinamibacteria; order Vicinamibacterales; family 2-12-FULL-66-21; genus CAVSUB01. The sequence continues at coordinate 63,186 of CAWFMC010000016.1, forward strand.
TGACGGTCCTCGAACGGCTCGATCATGCCGTGGTCACGGGCCATCGTACGGATCCAGGAGTCGGGCTTGATGGACATAAAGTCGTCGGGTCTCGGGAGTCAGTCTGGAGTGGATGGTGCGCGGCGCGGCGCCACGGTGCCGGCACGCCGGCACGCGAGAACGTCGATCACCGGCGAAACAACGACAGCAGCAGCGTGAGCAGCAGGCTGAGCACGATCGACGTGACCAGCGGAAAGTAGACCGTCGCGTTGCCGCGTCGGTAGACGAGGTCGCCGGGCAGCCGGCCGAAAGGCACCCCGAACATCATCAGGGCGCCGATCGCCGCGACGATCAGACCGCCCACCAGCAGCAGCTTGCCCATGTCGGTGATCGGGCTGGACACCGGCGATCAGCCGGCCAGCTCCATGCCGCGGAAAAAGTAGCCCAGCTCGAACGCTGCCGTTTCGGGCGCGTCGGACCCGTGCGTGGCGTTGTTCTCGATTGAAGCGCCGAACTCCTTGCGGAGCGTGCCGGCTTCCGCCTTGGCGGGATCGGTCGCGCCCATCAGCCCGCGCCACTTCTTGATCGCATCCTCGGCCTCGAGCGCCAGGACCACGACCGGACCGCGGGCCATGAACTGCGTCAGGCTGCCGAAGAATGGGCGGGCCCGGTGGACGGCATAGAAGCCCTCCGCCTCGACCTGGGACAGATGGAGCATGCGCATGGCACGGATCTGGAATCCGGACTCTTCGATGCGTTGGATGATGCGGCCGGTGTACCCTGCCGCGACGGCGTCCGGCTTGATGATGGCTAATGTCTGTTGCATAACCGAGCGATTATAGTCATTGTCGAACATCTCACGCGAACCCGAGGGACCGCGATCCGAGGCGACAGGACCCACTATGGATAACCCGACCAGCACTCCTCCGGCCCATCTCCCCCACCACATTTCCGACGAGCATCTGGGCGCCGTCGAAGGCGATCGCGCCACCGACACCCAGGAAGGCAACCGCAACGCGGCGCGCCTCCACGAAGACGAGGATCCGGAAGACGCGGTCGCGACCGCTGAAGACGTGATCGGCGCGAACATCGACGAAACGCAAGGATAAGGGAGGAACGGCGATCAATGCCCGGCGGTTGTGATGACCGCCGGCTTGAGCAGATACCGGGCGTACCAGTCCAGATACCGCTCGAGCCGATCCTTCTTGTAGCTCGGGGTGGTCAGCGAGTGGAACTGCCCCGGGTAGATCACCAGCTGCGCGTCGACGCCCAGGCTGCGGAGCGCCTGGTACATCTGCTCACTCCCGAGCAGCGGCACGTTGAAGTCCTTCTCGCCTCCCATGAACAACGTCGGGGTGCGAATCCGATCGGCGTGGAAGAACGGGTAGGACAGCTTGGTCCAAAGCTCCTGGGACGTCCACGGCGGCCCGAGCTCCTGCTCGTACTGCTGGATGTACATGTCCGTGCCGTACATCGAGATCTGGTTCGAGCTGCCGGCGCCGCTGATCGCCACCTTGAAGCGGTCGTCCGTAGCGATGGTGTAGTTGGTGAGGATCCCGCCGTAGCTCCACCCGCCAATGCCGAGCCGCTCCGGATCCGCGAGGCCGATGCGGACGACGTGCTCGACCGCGCCGAGGAGATCCTGGACCTCCTTGTTGCCCCAGTCGGCGAAAATCGCCTTCTGGTAGGCGCTGCCCCGGCCGCTGCTGCCGCGATAGTTCACTGCGACGACAACGTAGCCGTTCGCGGCGAACAACTCGCGCTCGAAGTTGAAGGCGAGCTCGTCCTGCCCGTTCGGACCGCCGTGGATCCGGAGCAGGGTCGGGTACTTCCGCCCGTCGACCGCATTGGCCGGCTTCACCAGGACCCCGTGCACGTCGGTGCCGTCGCTGCTCTTCGCCTCGAACGGCTCCGTCGTCGCAAACCAGAGACCCGTCGTCCACTCGTCGTTCTGGTGCGTGAGCCGGCGCAGCGCGCCGTTCTCGATCGCGAAGACTTCCGCTACCTGGGTCGGCGTCGACACCAGTGCGGCGAAGGCGCCGTCCTTGCCGCCGGTCAGCGAGGTGACGACGCGCGGTCCTGACAGCACCTCCTGGACCGGCCCGCCGGCAACCGGGACGCGGGCCACGCGCTCGGTCCGATCGTCGATCACGACGAACGTCAATGAGCGCCCATCAGCCGACCAGACAGGAGTGCTGATCGGACGATCCAGCGCTTCGGTCAACAGCCGCGGCGTGCCGCCGGCAACCGGGATCAGCGCCAGGCGCGGCAGGTTGTAGGCCGAGAATTTGGGCTCGTCGCCGACCTGGTAGGCGACGGACTGACCGTCCGGGCTCCACGACACCGGTCCCCGCTCATCCGCCGACGTCGTGGTCAGACGAACCGGTTCAGCGCCGGGCCGGGCGTCGATGACGAAGAGGTCACGGTTGGGCGTCTTGTCGACGTCCTTTTCACCATGACGGCGCACGAACGCGATCCGCCGGCTGTCCGGTGACCACGCTGGCGCATCCTCGTCAAAGCTACCGGCGGTGAGGATCTCGGCTTTCCTGGAGGCGACATCGAAGAGATAGAGGTGCGAGCGCTCGCCACGCAGGTAGCCATCGACATCGGCCTTGAACTGATAGCGATCGATCACGATCGGCCGCGGCGTCTTCGGCTGATCGCTCTTCGTCGTGTCGGTATCCGGCGGGGGATCGCTCGGGTCCGGATCGGCGACGACCAGGATCAGGCGCGTGCTGTCCGGCGACCAGGCGTAGTCGGAGATGCTCCCCTTGACGTCCGTCACCTTGACGGCTTCACCGCCGGCGCGCTCCAGCAGCCACACCTGGGCGTGCTTGGCACCCTGGCGCGAGGAGAGGAACGCGAGGTAGCGGTTGTCGGGGCTCCAGCGCGGGCGGGACTCGCCTTCCGGAGACGAGGTGACCTGGACCTGCCGGGTGCCGTCCCAGCTCACCATCCAGATGTCGGTGTCGTTCTTGTCCGTCTGGCGGATGGCGCGGGTGACCGTGTACGCCACCCAGGCGCCGTCGGGAGAGCGCTGCGGGTCGCGCACCTCCCGCAGGTTGTAGAGATCGTCGACGGTGAGGAGCCGCCGCGGCTGCGCGCCGGCGGTCGCGGCTCCCAGGAGAATGGCGGCAGCAGCCAGCAACGGCAGTCCGCGGTGAAGCCCCGCCGGCGTTCGACGCATCGATCCTCCGCTTACTTCAAAGACTCCATGACCTCGTCGAGCACGTGCCGCCCCGGACGGACGCGCTCCATCGGCAGGGTGGCCAACGGCTCATCGACCATGTTCAGGAGGGTGAGAAAGTCTTCCTTGTCGGGCTCGACGTACAGCACGCCGGTGGCGTACTCGCCGCGGCTGGCGGTCTCGTGAAGCAACCGCATGGCCGAGAGCTTGTCCGTCGGGTTGTAGTCCTCCGACACCTTCTTCAAGTACAGCTTCGAACCGTCGTGCAGCGACACTTCCCTGGTCGTGCCGGCGTCGTACTCGACAGTGATGTCGTCGAAGAACGGCACGAAGCTGACCTCGCCGAGCGGCTCGTCGTGATCCTTCACGTAGGCGTAGCTCTTGGTCGAGCCTTCGTGATCGTTGAACGTCACGCACGGCGAGAGCACGTCGATCATGCTCGTGCCGCGATGGCTCAGCGCCGCCTTGAGGATCGACAGCAGCTGCTTCTTGTCGCCCGAGAACGAGCGGGCCACGAACGTTGCCCCGAGCTCGATGGCCAGCGCGCAGGTGTCGATCGGCTGCAGGTCGTTGACGACGCCGTTCTTGAGCGTGGATCCGATGTCGGCGGTGGGCGAGAACTGCCCCTTCGTCAGCCCGTAGCAGCCGTTGTCCTCGATGATGTAGACGATCGGCAGGTTGCGGCGCATCAGGTGGACGAACTGGCCGATGCCAATCGCGCCGGTGTCGCCGTCGCCGCTGACCCCGATCGCGGTGAGCGTCCGGTTGGCCAGCATCGCGCCGGTGCCGACCGACGGCATCCGTCCGTGGACCGTGTTGAAGCCGTGCGCGGCACCGAGAAAGTAGGCCGGGCTCTTGCTCGAGCAGCCGATTCCGGAGAGCTTGATGACCCGGCGCGGATCGACACCCATCTCGAAAAAGGCGTCGACGATCCGCTCCGAGATCGCATTGTGGCCGCAGCCGGCGCACAGGGTCGTCTTGCCGCCGCGGTACGGCACCACGTCGAGGCCGATGCGATTCAGCTTCCGGGCAGGCTCTGGGGTCGTGGTCGTCGTCATCAGTAATGGCTCCCTACACGACGCCGCTGGCGAGGCCGTGTTCCGCCGTCAGACCTTCCTGCGCGAGCACCTCGTCGGTGATCGAGCGGGCATCGATCGGCAGCCCGTTGTAGTGCAGCACGCTGCGCAGCTTCAATGACTGCGCCGGCGCGAGATCGAGGCGCATCAGCGACAGCATCTGCGCGTCGCGGTTCTGCTCGACCACATAGACCCGGTCGTAGCGGTCGATGAAGGCCGACAGCTCCTCGGTGAACGGATACGCGCGCAGCCGCAGATAGCCGGTAGGCTGGCCGCCCTCCTGCGCGATCTGCGCCCGGCACTCGTCGATCGCCCAGTGGCTCGATCCGTAGCCGACGATGCCAATGCGGGCACCGGCCGGATCCTCGACCGTGGGCCGCGGCACGTACTGCTTGGCCGTTTCGAACTTGCGGGCCAGCCGGTCGACGTTGTGCACGTAGTCGTCCGGCCGCTCGCTGTAGAGCCCGCGCTCGTTGTGGCCGGAACCGCGCGTGAAGTACGCGGGCATCCCGGTGCCGGGAATGGTGCGATACGGGATGCCGTCGCCATCGACGTCCTTGTAGCGGCCCCACTCGCCGAGCCGCGTCAGCGTCTCCTCATCGAGGACCTTGCCGCGATCCAGCGGCCCCTCGGGGTAGGCGAACGGCTTCGACATCCAGGTGTTCATCCCCAGGTCGAGATCGCTCAGCACGAAGACCAGCGTTTGGAATCGCTCGGCCAGGTCGAACGCCTCCATCGCCATGGTGTAGCACTCTTCAGGCGACGAGGGCAGCAGCATGATCTGGCGCGTGTCGCCGTGCGACAGGAGGGCGGTCGAGAGGATGTCCCCCTGCGCCGTGCGCGTCGGCAGCCCGGTCGACGGCCCGACGCGCTGGATGTTCCACACCACGCCGGGCACCTCGGCGTAATAGGCCAGACCGGCGAACTCGCTCATCAGCGAGATGCCGGGTCCCGAGGTCGAGGTCATCGCCCGCGCCCCCGCCCACCCGGCGCCGATGACCATCCCGATCGAGGCGATCTCGTCTTCGGCCTGGACGATCGCGTAGGTGGCCTTGCCCGTCTCCTTGTCGATCCGGTACTTCTTCATGAAGGCGATGAGCGCCTCCGGCAGCGACGAGGAAGGCGTGATCGGATACCAGGCGACCACGCTGACGCCGGCCATCATGCAGCCGAGCGCTCCGGCGACGTTCCCTTCCACGAGGATCATGCCGGTCGTCTGATCGGACGGCTCGATCCAGTAGGGATCGCGCTTGACCAGGTGATCGAGCGCGTACTTGTCGCCCGCTTCGAGCGCCGCGAGATTGAGCTCGATCGCGCGCGTCTTCTTCCCCAGCTGGCGCCGCAGCGCGTGCTCCATCTGCCCCAGGTCGACATGCAGCAGGCGCGACAGCACGCCGTCATAGATCATGTTCTTGACGAGGCGCCGGAGCTTGGCGTCCTTGCACACCTCCGCCACGATCTTGTCGAACGGGACCGGGTAGAACACCAGGTCGTCGCGCAGCGCGCTGAGCTTCAGCGGCTCGTCGTACAGCACCGCCGCGCCGGGCTCCAGCGACAGCACGTCCTCACGCGCCGTCTCGGGGTTCATCGCGACCAGGAAGTCGAGCTCTTTCTTGCGGCTGATGTAGCCGTGCTGGTTGGCGCGAATGATGTACCAGGTCGGCAGGCCCGCGATGTTCGACGGGAACATGTTCTTGCCCGAGACCGGCACCCCCATCTGGAAGATCGACCGGAGCAGCACCAGATTGGCGGTCTGGCTGCCGGATCCGTTGACGGTGGCGACTTGGATACTGAAATCGTTGACGATGCGACGGGGCGCGGACGGGACGTCTGTGTCCCGAACCGCAACATCGCTCGGAGACATGGGCTGTCCTTCCGCGACGGGAGCAGATGCTGAATGAATACAGTCGAAACCGGAATTATAGCATCCGGCTGCCGGGCCGCTGGCGCGCGCGCCCGGCACGGATGGGCCGGCGCAGCGCCGAGCCAATCCGCCAGCTAACTCTCCGGACTAGGCGCCCAGCGCCGTCTTCACCGCCCCGCCGATGTCGGACGGGCTCTTGACGACGTGGACTCCGGCGGCGGCGAGCGCGGCCATCTTCTCGGCCGCCGTGCCCTTGCCGCCGGCGATGATGGCCCCGGCGTGCCCCATTCGCCGTCCAGGGGGCGCGGTCTGGCCGGCGATGAAGCCGACCACCGGCTTCTTGAAGTGGGCCTTGACGTAGGCGGCCGCTTCTTCCTCGGCGCTGCCGCCGATTTCCCCGATCAGGACCACCGCCTCGGTGGCCGGGTCCGCCGCGAACAGCGCCAGGGCGTCGATGAAGCTGGTGCCGATCAACGGGTCGCCGCCGATCCCGATGCAGGTGGTCTGGCCCAGCCCCAGCCGGGTGAGCTGGTGAATTGCCTCGTAGGTCAACGTGCCGCTCTTGGAGACGATCCCGACCCGCCCTTCCTTGCAGATGTGGCCCGGAATGATTCCCGCCTTGGCCTGGCCTGCGGTGATGAGACCGGGACAGTTGGGGCCGATCAGCCGCGTCTTCGAGGCCCGCACGACGGTGAGCGCGCGCATCATGTCCAGCGTCGGGATGCCTTCGGTGATGCAGACCGCGAGCGCCAGTCCGGCGTCGGCCGCTTCCATGACGGCGTCAGCGGCTCCCGGCGGCGGGACGAAGATCACCGTCGCGTTCGCGCCGGTCTTCTCCACCGCCTCGGCGACGGTGTTGAACACCGGCCAGCCCTCGTGGGTCGTGCCCCCCTTGCCCGGCGTCACGCCGCCGACCACCGTCGTGCCGTACGCGGCCGCCTGCTTGGCGTGGAACGTACCTTCGCGGCCGGTGAGGCCCTGAACCAGGAGACGCGTGCTGCGATCAATCAATACGGCCATAAACGTTGATTCTTGTCGCTACCAGCTATCCAGCTTCCGGCTTTCAGCTTCGCTCCGCGCTACTTGGCCAGCGCGACGACCTTCTCCGCCGCTTCGCTCATCGTGTCGGCGGTCGTGAAGTTCAGGCCGCTCTCGGCCAGCATCTGCTTGCCAAGCTCGACGTTCGTGCCTTCCATCCGGATCACGATCGGCACCGGCACACCGAGCTCTCGCACCGCGGCGATGACGCCGGCGGCCAGCACGTCGCAGCGCAGGATGCCGCCGAAGATGTTGATCAGCACCGCCTTCACGCTGTTGTCCGACATCAGGATCTTGAAGGCGTTGCGGATCTGCTCGGCATTGGCGCCGCCGCCGACGTCGAGGAAGTTCGCCGGTGATCCGCCGGCGAGCTTGATGATGTCCATGGTCGCCATCGCCAGGCCGGCGCCGTTGACCATGCACCCCACGGTGCCATCGAGCTTGATGTAGTTCAGCGAGAACTTCGAGGCTTCGACCTCGAGCGGATCTTCCTCGGCGATGTCGCGCAGCGCCTTGAGGTCCGGGTGGCGATACAGCGCGTTGTCGTCGAAGTTCATCTTCGCGTCGAGCGCCAGCAGGCTGCCGTCACCGGTCACGATCAGCGGGTTGATCTCGAGCAGCGAGGCGTCCGACGCGTTGAAGGCGTCCCACACCGCGGTCATGAACTTCACCGCCTGCCCGACCTGCTTGCCTTCGAGGCCGAGCGCGAACGCCAGCTTGCGGGCCTGATACGCGGCCAGGCCGACGCCGGGGTGAATCGCTTCCTTGAAGATCCGCTCCGGTGTTTCCTCGGCAACCTTCTCGATCTCGACGCCGCCCTCCGGACTGACCATCATCACCGCGCGCTCGGTCGCGCGATCGATCACCAGCCCCAGGTACAGCTCGCGGGCGATGTCGAGCCCCTGCTCCACCAGGAGCCGCGCGACCTTCTGCCCGGCCGGGCCGGTCTGGTAGGTGACCAGCGTCATCCCCAGCATCTTCGCGGCGGCCTCCGCCGCTGCCTGCGGGCCCTTGACCACCTTCACGCCGCCACCCTTGCCGCGGCCGCCGGCGTGAATCTGCGCTTTGACGACGACCGTGCCGCCGCCCAGCCGCTCGGCCGCCGCCTGCGCGGACGCCGCGTCCACGACCATCTCGCCCGCGGGGACCGGCACGCCATGCTGCGCGAGGATTGCCTTCGCCTGATACTCGTGAATCTTCATGCGTCTCCGACCGCTTGCCCGCGCCGCGGACCGAGTGCGGCTGCCGGCGCGGTCCTCCACCGACCGCGCAACCGAACCATCATGTGCCGGGTGGCGCGGCGAATCAAGACCGCTGTCGCAGCATCAGCAAGCGCACCGTTGACATGCCGGCGGCAGATGACAGGCATCACGCTGACGCGTGGCACAGTTGCGCATAACAAAAAGCCGCAAGTACAATCGTGCGGATCGTCGGCCCTCGACGGAGCGCACATCCACCATGCCGTCCAATTTCCGCCGCGTGTTCACGTCCTCGGTCGGCACCAAGCTGCTGATCGGGCTGACGGGACTGGCGCTGTTCGTGTATCTCGTCCTCCATCTGGTCGGCAACGCCCTGGTGTTTCTCGGTCAGGACACGTTCAACGAGTACTCGCACACGCTCACCTCGAACCCGCTGATCGCGCCGATCGAAATCGGCCTCCTGCTGATCTTCCTGCTGCACGTCTACAAGGCCGTCACGATGTGGTTCGCCAACCAGCGGGCGCGGCCGGCCGGCTATCAGCGAAAGCGTCCCGCGGGCCACACCAGCCGCAAGAGCCTGTCGTCGTCGACCATGATCCTGAGCGGGTCGATCGTGTTGCTGTTCATCCTGGTCCACGTCAAGCAGTTCAAGTACGGCGCCTACTACGCGTCGGCCGCCAACCCGGCGGTCCGGGATCTGTATCGCACCGAGGTGGACGTCTTCCATCAGCCGCTGTGGGTCGCCTTTTACGTCATCTGCACGGCGCTGGTCGCCCTGCACCTGCGCCACGGCATCTCGAGCGGCTTCCAGTCGATCGGGTTCGATCACCCCATTTACACCCGGCGCCTGGTGACGTGGGGCATCGTCGGAGCGATCGTCGTCGGCGGCGGGCTGGCGGTCATTCCGCTGCTCGTGTATCTCACGACCTGAGGCGGCACACAGAGCGCACGGGAGCGCGGCACGTCATATATGGCACTCGACTCCAAGATCCCCGGCGGGCCACTCGCGGACAAGTGGGATCGCTACCGGTTCGAATCGAAGCTGGTCAACCCGGCCAACCGCCGCAAGTACACCGTGCTGATCGTGGGCACCGGACTGGCCGGCGCCTCGGCCGCGTCGTCTCTGGGCGAGCTCGGGTACAACGTCCTCAGCTTCTGCATCCAGGACAGCCCGCGGCGCGCGCACAGCATCGCCGCGCAGGGCGGGATCAATGCGGCGAAGAACTATCGCAACGACGGGGACAGCATCCAGCGGCTGTTCTACGACACGGTCAAGGGAGGCGACTACCGGTCGCGCGAGGCCAATGTCTATCGCCTGGCCCAGCTGAGCGTCAACATCATCGACCAGTGCGTCGCCCAGGGCGTGCCGTTCGCGCGTGAGTACGGGGGCCTGCTCGATAACCGCTCATTCGGCGGCGCGCAGGTGTCGCGGACCTTCTATGCGCGCGGCCAGACCGGCCAGCAGCTGCTCATCGGGGCTTACCAGTCGATGATGCGGCAGGTCGCGCGGGGCACCGTCACCTCCTTCGCCAACCGCGAGATGCTCGACGTCGTCCTGGTCAACGGGCAGGCGCGGGGCATCATCGTGCGCAACCTCCTGACCGGCGCAATCGAGCGCCACGTCGGCCACGCGGTCCTGCTGTGCACGGGCGGCTACGGCACCGCGTATTACCTGTCGACCAACGCGGTGAACTCGAACGTCACCGCGGCATGGCGCGCCCACAAGCGCGGCGCCTTCTTCGCCAATCCCTGCTACACGCAGATTCACCCGACCTGCATTCCGGTCTCCGGCACCCACCAGTCCAAGCTGACGCTGATGAGCGAGAGCCTGCGGAACGACGGCCGCGTCTGGGTGCCGAAGAAGAAGGGGGACACACGCCCGCCGGATCAGATCGCCGAGGCTGACCGCGACTACTACCTCGAACGACGGTATCCGAGCTTCGGCAACCTCGTGCCCCGCGACGTCGCCTCGCGCAACGCGAAGGCGGTGTGCGACGACGGCCGCGGCGTGGGGGACAGCGGGCTGGCCGTGTATCTCGACTTCGCGGACGCCATCAAGCGCCTCGGCGTCGAGGCGATCAAGACGCGGTACGGCAACCTGTTCGACATGTACACGAAGATCACCGACGAGGATCCCTATCGCGTGCCGATGCGGATCTACCCGGCGATCCACTACACGATGGGCGGGTTGTGGGTTGACTACAACCTGATGAGCACCATCCCGGGACTCCATGTGCTGGGAGAGGCGAACTTCTCCGACCACGGCGCCAACCGGCTGGGCGCGAGCGCGTTGATGCAAGGGCTGGCCGACGGGTATTTCGTGATCCCGTACACGCTGGCGAATTACCTCGCGGGCAGTGCCTTCCCCGCGGTGACCGCCGACCATGACGCCTTCCGCGAGGCCGAGGCAGATGTCCAGGGCCGCATCGACAAGCTGCTCTCGATCAAGGGTTCGAAGACCCCGCGTGAGCTGCACCGTGAGGTCGGCGCCATCCTGTGGGACGACGTCGGCATGGCCCGGAACGAAGCCGGGCTCCGCCGCGCGCTCGAGCAGATCCCTCGCCTGCGTGACGAGTTCTGGCAGAACGTGTCGGTCCCCGGACCCAAGAACAACTTGAACAAGAACCTCGAGTACGCCGGCCGAGTCGCCGACTACCTGGAGTTCGCCGAGTTGCTCACGCTAGACGCGCTGCATCGCACCGAGTCATGCGGCGGCCACTTCCGTGAGGAGAGCCAGACGCCCGACGGTGAAGCGCTCCGCGACGACGAGCACTTCAGCTACGTCGCCGCCTGGCAGTTCAATGGCGTCGGCCAGCAGCCCACGCTGCACGCCGATCCGCTGGAGTTCGAATACGTGAAACCGACCCAGCGGAGCTACAAATAGCTTCCGGCTTCCAGCTTCCAGCTTTCTGGTCGCTGGTTAGCATCGACTGACTGGAATGCGCGGAGTTCGCGTGGGGTTCTGGAAGACGGGGGGCAACCGCGGCCTGACGTCTCCTCCTCAAGCGCCTTCGATGGGGCTGCGGCGAAGCGCGGGAACGAGAAGCGCAAGCGGGAAGCTGGAAGCTGGTAGCTGGTAGCTGGAAACCAAGCATGAGAATTCATCTGAAGGTCTGGCGTCAGCCGACCCCCACGCAAGCGGGACAGCTCGTGCCGTACACGGCCGAGGACGTGTCCCCCGACATGTCATTCCTGGAGATGCTCGACGTCGTCAACGAGTCGTTGATTGCGAAGGGCGAGGATCCGATCGCGTTCGATTCGGACTGCCGTGAAGGCATCTGCGGCACCTGCGGCTTCATGGTCAACGGCGTCGCCCACGGCCCCGATCCAGGGACGACGGTGTGCCAGCTGCACATGCGGCGCTTCAAGGACGGCGACACGATCATCCTCGAGCCGTGGCGCGCCAAGGCCTTCCCGGTGATCAAGGATCTCGTCGTCGACCGCAGCGCGTTCGACCGGATCATCCAGGCCGGCGGCTACACCTCGATCAACGTCGGCGGTGCGCCGGATGCCAACGCCATCCTGATCTCGACCAACACCGTCGAGCAGGCGATGGACTCGGCCGCGTGCATCGCGTGCGGGGCCTGCGTGGCGGCCTGCAAGAACGCCTCGGCGGCGCTCTTCACCTCGGCCAAGATCAGTCATCTGGCGCTGCTGCCCCAGGGCAAGATCGAACGGCAGACGCGAGTGGTGGCGATGGTCGAGCGGCACGACGCCGAAGGGTTCGGCAGCTGCTCCAACGAAGGCGAGTGCGAGGCGGTCTGTCCGAAGGGGATCTCGATCACCAACATCGCCCGGATGAACCGGGAGTACTTCCGGGCGATGCTGGTTTCCAGACCGTAACAGGGACTCGGGACAGTCCCTGTCTCTGCCCGCGTCAGACCTTGATCACGTCCGTCAATTCCTTGACTGCCGCGGCCGATTTCTTCAGCGCGGCATCTTCCTCCGGCGTCAGCGTGATCTGAATGATCTGCTCGACGCCGCGCGCGCCCAGCTTCACCGGGACGCCGACGAAGAGATCCTGCACGCCGTACTCGCCCTGGAGGAAGATCGAGCAGGGCATGATCTTCTTCTTGTCCTTCAGAATCGCGTCGACCATTTCCGCTGCCGCGGCGCCCGGCGCGTACCAGGCGCTGGTGCCCACCAGCTTGGTGATCTCCGCGCCGCCGTCGGCCGTGCGCTTGCTGATCGCCTCGATCCGCTCCTTGGAGAGCAGGTCGGTGATCGGAATGCCGGCGACGGTCGAGTAGCGCGGCAGCGGCACCATGGTGTCGCCGTGGCCGCCGAGCACGAAGGCGTGCACGTTCTCGACCGACACGTTCAGCTCCATCGCGATGAACGTGCGCATGCGGGCCGAATCCAGCACACCGGCCATGCCGATGACCCGCTCACGCGGGAACTTGCTCAAGCGGTAGACCGCCTGGCACATCGCGTCGAGCGGATTGGCCACCGGCACGATGATCGTGTTCGGCGAGTACTTGACGATCTGCTCGGTCACCGACTGCATGATCTTGTAGTTGGTCTGCAGCAGGTCGTCGCGGCTCATGCCCGGCTTGCGGGGCATGCCGGAGGTGATGACCACCACGTCCGAGTCGGCCGTCGCCTTCCAGCCCTCCTCGGTCGCGCCGTAGCCGACGAGGCGCGAGTCGGACCCGTCGATCGGGCACGCTTCGAGCAGGTCGAGCGCGATGCCAGCCGACTTCGTTTCCGCGATGTCGATGATCACGACGTCGGCCAGTTCCTTGACGGCGATGGCCCTGGCCACCGTGGCGCCGACGTTGCCGGCGCCTCCCACTACGGTCACTTTACGGTTCATGAATCTCAGCTCCCAGCTTCCAGCCTTCAGCTACCAGCGTCTGAAACTGCCGGCTCACATCTCTTCGCCTCGTGGATCGTTCCGCCGCCCGGCGCGTGGGGCAACCGGGCGGAGGCCGAAGCTGGGAGCTGGAAGCTGGCAGCTGACTGCTCACATATTCGCGATCATGTTGTCGCCGAACGCGGACGTGCTGAGCTCCGTTGCGCCGTCCATCAGCCGGGCGAAGTCGTAGGTGACGCGCTTGGACGCGATCGCGCCGTCCATGCCCTTCACGATGAGGTCCGCCGCTTCCGTCCAGCCCAGGTGGCGCAGCATCATCTCACCGGACAGAACTACCGAGCCGGGATTGACCTTGTCCTGATTGGCGTACTTGGGGGCCGTGCCGTGCGTGGCCTCGAACACCGCGTGCCCGGTGACGTAGTTGATGTTGCCGCCCGGAGCGATGCCGATGCCACCGACCTGCGCCGCGAGCGCGTCGGACAGGTAGTCCCCATTCAGATTGGGTGTGGCGATGACGTCGAACTCGTCGGGCCGGGTCAGGACTTGCTGGAGCGTGATGTCGGCAATTGCGTCCTTGATCACCAGGCCGGCGCCCGGCTTGCCCGCGGGAATCCGGCACCACGGACCGCCGTCGATCTCCTCGGCGCCGAAGAAGTTCTTGGCGACGTCGTAGCCCCAGTCGCGGAACGCCCCCTCGGTGAACTTCATGATGTTGCCCTTGTGCACGAGGGTGACGCTCTTGCGCTTGGCGGCGATCGCATAGCTGATCGCACTGTGCACAAGCCGCTCACTTCCGAGATAGCTGAGCGGCTTCAGCCCGACCCCGACCTGCACGCCCACCTCACGGGCTGGCGCACCGATCGACTGCAGGCTGGCCTGCCAGTCGCTGGCGGCCTGCTGCGTGCCAAACCGGATCTTCGTGAACTCCTTCGGGAATTCGCGGGCGAAAAAGTCGAGCACCTTCTGCGCTTCCGGCGTGCCGGCGGCGTACTCGATGCCGGCGTAGATGTCCTCGGTGTTCTCGCGGAAGATCACCATGTCGACCTTTTCCGGATGCTTCACCGGCGAGGGCACGCCGTTGTACCAGCGAACCGGGCGCAGGCAGACGTAGAGATCGAGTAACTGGCGCAGCGCGACGTTGAGTGACCGGATGCCGCCGCCGACGGGCGTCGTGAGCGGCCCCTTGATGCCGACCAGATAGTGGCGGAACGCTTCGACGGTGTCGTCAGGCAACCAGTTGTTGAACCGTTTGAAGCTCTTCTCGCCTGCGAACACCTCGAGCCACTCGATCCGGCGCTTGCCGCCGTAGGCCTTCTGGACCGCGGCGTCGAAGACCCGCACACTTGCGCGCCAGATGTCCGGACCGGTGCCGTCTCCCTCGATGAACGGAATGATCGGATCGTCGGGGACCACCAGGCGGCCGTCCTTCTTGGTGATCGCGGTTCCGCGCGTGGGCGGCGTGAGGTGCGTGAAGCTAGGCATAAGCGGTGCTTTAGGTCACATCACCGGCGGGCACGCGCCGGATCTTCACAGAAACTGTGGAAAAGGTTGTGGAAATCGTTGCCGAAACGCCCGCGAATCCGCGTCATTCCTGCGCTCGGACCGCTTTGCACCATGATGGTGCGAGGCGGCGTCTCGTGCCGCGAGCGCGACTGCAGATTATACTTGGTCGAGCGAACCTGCGCGTCCGGTGATTGATCGGACTGAGCCTCGCCGCGAACCTGTCCGGCCCCGCGCCGGATGCAACATTCACCGCACCAGCACTCCTCATTCCATGCACATCGTCATCGCCGATCAACTGCCGGCCTCCGCGGTCGGACTGCTCAAGGGCCTCGAAGGCTGCACCGTGGACGCCGCCGCCGGCCGATCCGCCGCCGATCTCGCCGTCGACCTCGCGAAGGCTGACGCGCTCGTCGTCCGCAGCGCGACCACCGTCACCGAGACGCTGATGGCCGCCGCGCCCAACCTTCGGGTGATTGCCCGCGCCGGGACCGGCGTCGACAACGTGGACGTGCCCGCAGCCACCGCCCGCGGGATCGTGGTCATGAACGCGCCAGGTGCGAACAGCGTCAGCGTGGCCGAGCACGCGCTCGCGCTGATGCTGTCGCTGGCGCGTTCGGTGCCCGCGGCAGACGCGGCCATGAAGAAAGGCGTGTGGGACAAGAAGCGCCTGACCGGCATCGAGCTCCGCGGGAAGACTCTCGGCCTGGTGGGGCTCGGTCGCATCGGCCAGGAAGTCGCGGCGCGCTGCCGCTCGTTCGGCATGGACATCGTGGCCCACGATCCCTTCATCTCGGAGCAGGTCGCCGGGACGTTGGGTGTCGAGCTCCTCGACCTCGATGCGCTGTGTGCGCGTGCGGACTACATCAGCCTGCACATCCCCGCGACTCCGGAGACGCGGCACGTGTTCGACGCCGAGCGGCTGGCCAAGTGCAAGCCGACGGCACGGATCATCAACACCGCGCGCGGCGAGCTGATCGACGAGGCCGCGCTGGCCGCGGCGATCAAGGCCGGCACGATCGCCGGCGCCGGCCTCGACGTGTTCGAGACCGAGCCGCCGAAGGACAGCGTGCTGACCGGGCTGCCGCAGGTCGTGGCCACCCCGCACATCGCGGCCTCGACCGTCGAAGCGCAGGAGCAGGTCGGGCTCGAGACCGCCGCCGCGGTGCGGGACTTTCTGCTCGATGGCGTGATTCGCAATGCCGTCAACTTCCCCGCCGTGCCGACTGAAGAAATGGCCAAGGTCCGCCCGTTCATGGTCCTCGCCGAGCGGATGGGCGCGCTGGCCTCACAGCTCGCCGACGGCCGGACGCACTCGATCGGTATCCGCCACTACGGTCCGCTGGTGAGCGCCAATGCCGGCCTGCTGGCCAGCTCGATGATCGCCGGCGTGCTGCGGCCGATGCTGTCGTCGACGGTGACGGTCGTCAACGCGCGCGCGCTGGCCGAAGGACGGGGGATCGAGATCGTCGAGTCGAAGAGCTCGCGCCCGCGCGACTTCGCCAATCTCCTGTCCATCAAGCTGCAGACCAGCGAAGGCGAGCGGTGGATCGAAGGCACGGTCTTCGAGCCGGGCAGCCCGCGCCTGTCGATGCTCGAAGGGGTGGACGTCGAGGCGCCACTCGAGGGCGTCGTCCTGGTGCTGCAGAACAACGACCAGCCGGGCGTCATCGGTGGCGTGGGCAGTGTTCTCGGCAAGTACGGGATCAACATCGCCAGCTTCGCGCTCGGCCGCGATGCGAGCGGAGCGGTCGGTGTCGTCGCCCTGGACTCGGCCGCCGACGCGCCGCCGCTGCTGGCCGCGGTCCAGGAGATTCGCGCCCTGCCCGCGGTCCGCAGCGCCCGTCTCGCCACGATCACGCCGCGCACCTGACCACATTCCGCCAGACCGCCGCCGGACCACCGCTGTGGTACCATGCGGCGGTCATCCCATGACCCCTTTACGCGCGACGACGTATGCCGGAGTCGCGTCGGTGCTGGTCACCTGGCTGGCCAGCGCGAGCGGCGTGTCGGCTCCGCCCGATCCTTCTCCGCCGCAGTCCCGCCCCGGTGTGTCCGCCACGCAGGCGCTCGCGGACGACGTGCAGGCGCAGACGGCGCGTCTGCACGGACGGCTTGCCACGGCGCCCGCGCCGCGGACACCAGTGCGTAATCCGTTTGCATTCGCGGCACGTGCGGAGCGGCCGGCGCTCGACCGAAGCGCACGCGCAGCAACAATCGCCATCGCACCGGTCCCGCCCGCCGAACCACCCTTGCAGCTGGTTGGCATCGCCGAACAGGAGACTGCCGGCGTCACCGCGCGCACGGCGCTCATCACCGCTGATTCGGACGAGCTCTTCATGCTCACCGTGGGCGCCACGCTCGGGGGCCGCTACCGCGTCACCGCGATCGGCAGCGACGCGGTCGAGCTCTCCGATCTCGTGACCGGCGGCACGCGCCGTCTCGCACTCCGCTGACAGCTCCACTCGCCTCGCGTGACGTCATGTTCACGCGCGCGCACTTGTCTCGCGATCGCGTCGCGCGATCGCCCGAGGCGCGTGTGCAGTTGTGGTAATATTTGCCGTGCCCCCTGTTCTTCACTCCGGGCAGCCCACTGATCGCACTTCCCCTCTCGCTGTCGCTCTCATCCCCGCCCGGTATCACTCGACTCGCTTGCCGGGCAAGGCGCTCGCGGACATCGGCGGCCGGCCGATGATCGAGCACGTCTATCGACGCACGTCCGACGCCCGCTCGATCGCTCGGGTCATCGTGGCGACCGACGATCGCCGCATCGCCGACGCGGTGCGGGCGTTCGGCGGTGAGGTGCAGATGACGTCGGAGGCGCATCCGAGCGGCACCGACCGGCTGGCGGAGGTCGCGGCCTCGCTGACCTGCGACGTGATCGTCAACGTCCAGGGAGACGAGCCGCTGATCGCGCCGGAGATGATCGACGAAGCGGTCGCGCCGTTCGCCCTCGATCCCGCGCTCGAGATGAGCACGCTGCGCAAGCGGATCGAGGCCGAGGCCGATCGGCACAATCCGAACATCACGAAGGTCGTCGTCGACGAGGACGGCTTCGCCCTTTACTTTTCCCGCGCCCCGATTCCGTTCACGCGCGACGGCTGCCCGCCGGCGCCGGCGTGGCGGCACATTGGCCTGTACGTCTATCGGCGCGACACGCTGCTCCGCCTCGCCGCGCTGCCGCCGGTCGCGATCGAACGCGCCGAGGCGCTCGAACAGCTGCGCGCGCTGGCCCACGGGATCGCCATTCAGTGCGTCGAAACCACCCGGGACGCGATCGGCGTCGACACGCCGTCAGATCTCGAGCACGTGCGGGCGCTGGTCGCCGCGCACCCGGTCGTATCCGCAACCTAGGAGCACAAGTAGACGGATGAGCGAGACGCCCCGCGATCCCCAGCCCACGCCGGACCCCGTCAGGCCGGTCAAATACATCCTGGTCACCGGCGGCGTCGTGTCGTCGCTCGGTAAAGGTCTCGCCGCGGCGTCGATCGGGGCGCTGCTCGAAGGCCACGGCTATCGCGTCGCCCTCCAGAAGTTCGATCCCTACATCAACGTCGATCCGGGCACGATGAGCCCGTATCAGCACGGCGAGGTCTACGTCACGGACGACGGCGCGGAAACCGACCTGGACCTGGGGCACTACGAGCGGTTCACGAACCAGGTAACCACCCGCAACAACAACTGGACTACCGGCAAGATCTATCTCTCGGTGATCAACCGCGAGCGGCGCGGGGACTATCTCGGCCGCACGGTGCAGGTCATCCCGCACATCACCAACGAGATCAAAAACAGCATCCGCGCGGTCGCGAACAACGTCGACATCGTGCTGGTCGAGATCGGCGGGACTGTCGGCGACATCGAGAGCCTGCCGTTCGTCGAGGCGATCCGGCAGCTGCGCCAGGACGTGGGCCGCGACAACACGCTCTACATCCACCTGACGCTGGTGCCGTTCATCGGCGCCGCCGGCGAGCTGAAGACCAAGCCGACGCAGCACAGCGTCCGCGACCTGCGCGCGATCGGGATCCAGCCGGACATCCTGCTGTGCCGGACCGACCGGTATCTCGATCAGGAGATCAAGCGCAAGATCGCGCTCTTCTGCGACGTCGAGGAGGAAGCGGTGATCACCGCGAAGGACGTCAGCAGCATCTACGAGGTGCCGCTGGTCCTGGCCGAAGAAGGGCTCGACCGTATCGTCCTCAACCGCCTGCAGCTGCCGGCGAGCCAGGCGCGGATGGAGGCGTGGTCCGACCTCGTGGACCGGATCAAACATCCCTCCGACGAGCTGACCATCCACGTGGTCGGCAAGTACGTCGGTTACGAGGACTCCTACAAGAGCCTGAACGAAGCGCTGTACCACGGCGGCTTCAAGCACCGCCTGCGGGTGAACATCCGCTGGGTCGAGGCCGAAGCGCTCGAGCAGCCGGGTGGTGAGGCGCTGCTTGACGGAGCGGACGGCGTGCTGGTCCCGGGCGGGTTCGGCGACCGCGGCACGCGCGGCATGATGCGGGCGGCGGAGATTGCCCGCGATCGTGGCATTCCCTACTTCGGGATCTGCTACGGGTTCCAGTGGGCCACCGTCGAATACGCGCGGCACGTCTGCGGCCTGACCGAGGCGGACTCGACGGAATGCGCGCCGGAGACCCCGGTCAAGCTGATTTACAAGCTGCGCGACCTGCTGGGCGTTGACGATCTGGGCGGCACGATGCGCCTGGGCACGTACGCGTGCGCCCTGAAGCCCGGATCGCTCTCCCGCGAGCTGTACGGAGAAGACGTGATCCAGGAGCGCCACCGGCATCGCTACGAGTTCAACTGTCTCTACGAGCAGGCCCTGGCCGACAACGGCATGGAGGTGGTCGGGCGCTCGCTGGATGGCAAGTTCGTCGAGATCGTCGAAGTGCCGAGCCATCCGTGGTACGTCGCCGTGCAGTTCCATCCGGAGTTCAAGTCGAAGCCGCTGAAGCCGCACCCGCTCTTCGCCGGATTCATCGGCGCGAGCTATCGTCACAAGATCGCCGCCGCTCAGCAGCCCGCCGCGTCCGTGGTAGGTTAGCGGCGTGACGCCGATCCAGTTCGCAGGGCTGACGGTCGGGGGCGGATCGCCGCTCCTGCTGATCGCCGGCCCCTGCGTGATCGAGAGCGAGACCCACGCCGTCGGCCTCGCCCTCGCCCTGCGCGACAGCGCCAAACGGGCCGGTGTGCAGTACGTCTTCAAGGCTTCGTTCGACAAGGCCAATCGCACCTCGGCCCGATCGTTCCGCGGCCCAGGCATCGACGAAGGGCTGCGGATCCTCCGGCGCGTCCGCGAAGCCGCCGGGGTACCGATCCTCACCGACATTCACGAACCGTGGCAGGCGGCGCGTGCCGCGGAGGTCGCCGACGTCCTCCAGATTCCCGCCTTCCTCGTCCGCCAGACCGATCTCGTGGTCGCGGCGGCGGCGACCGGACGAGTCGTCAACCTGAAGAAGGGACAGTTCCTCGCACCGGACGACATGCGCCACGCGATCGAGAAGGTCACCGGCGCGGGCAACCGCCAGGTGATCGTGACCGAGCGCGGTACCAGCTTCGGCTACCACAATCTCGTGGTGGACATGCGGACCTTCCCCATCCTGCGCCGCCTCGGCTTCCCGGTGGTCTACGACGTCACTCACAGCCTGCAGCTCCCCGGCGCCGGAGACGGTGTCACCGCGGGCCAAGCTGAGTTCATCGAGCCGATGGCATCGGCCGGGGTGGCCGCCGGAGTGGACGGCGTGTTCATGGAAGTGCACGAGCGCCCGTCAGAGGCAAAGAGCGACGCGCAAAATGCGCTGCGCCTGGATTTGGTGGATGGGCTGCTCCACCGCCTCGTACGCATTCACGCCATCGCCCACGAGACCGCGACGGCCGCGGCAGGCACACCGGCATGACCGTCAGCGCCAAGCCTTCATCGCCGGCGCTCGATCTGGCGCGGCGCGTGCTGCGCATCGAAGCGGACGCGATCGCGAGTCTCATCGACCGGCTCGGTGACGAGTTCCAGGCCGCACTCGATCTGCTGGACGGCTGCCGGGGGCGGGTCATCGTCACGGGAATGGGCAAGTCCGGGATCATCTGCCGCAAGATCGCCGCGACGCTCTCGAGCACCGGCACGGCCGCCTGGTTCCTGCATCCCGCCGAGGCCATTCATGGCGACCTCGGCGCCATCCGCCAGGAGGATGTGGTGCTGGCGTTGTCGCATAGCGGCGAGACAGAGGAGCTGGTGCGGCTGCTCGAGTCGATTCGCCGGATCGGCGCGCGGCTGATCGCGATCACCGGCGATCCTGGCTCGACACTCGGCCGGGCAGCGGACGTGGCGCTCGACTGCGGGATTGCCGAGGAAGCGTGCCCGATGAACCTGGTGCCGACCGCCAGCACGACCGCCGCGCTCGCGCTCGGTGATGCGCTGGCGATGACATTGCTGGTGCGCAAGGGTTTCAGCGAAGCGGAGTTCGCCTCGTTCCACCCGGGGGGCAAGCTCGGTCGCCGGCTGCTGCGCGTCGAGCACGCGATGCACGGCGGTGAGGCCGCCCCGATCGTGAGCCTGACCACGCCGATGCCGGAAGTGATCCATGAGATGTCGAGCAAGCGCCTCGGCATGACCTGCGTCGTGGACGATGAGCGGCGGCTGGCCGGAGTGATCACCGACGGAGACCTGCGGCGCTTGATGAGCCGCACGGCAAACGTGCTGGCACTGAGCGCGATGGACGCCATGAGCGCCCGCCCGGTCACCATCCCGCGTGCGCTGCTCGCGGTCGAAGCCCTCAACCTCATGGAAGCCCGCAAGATCACGTCGATCGTCGTCGTCGACGACCACGGCCTGGTGGAGGGCGTCGTGCACCTCCACGATCTGTGGCGGACGCAGATGGTCTGATCGCATGGCCGTTCAGGATCACGCGTCAGCGATACGGCTGTTGCTGTTCGACGTCGATGGCGTTCTGACGGACGGGTCGGTCCACATCCATGCGGACGGCTCTGAGTCGAAGGCCTTTCACATCCGCGACGGGGCCGCTTTGGTGTGGGCGCAGCGCGCCGGTTTGCAGGTCGGGTTGTTGTCGGCGCGATCGTCGCCGGCGACGGCGCAGCGGGCGGCGCAGCTGGGGATCCGCATCGTGTCGCAAGGAGCGGCCCACAAGGCCGACGCTTACGACCGGATCCTCCAGCAGGCCGGGCTCAGCGATGCCGAGGTGGCCTACATGGGCGACGATCTGCTGGATCTGCCGGTGCTGGCGCGGGTCGGATTGTCGGCCACGCCTGCAGACGGCGCGCCCGAGGTGAAGGCGCGGGTCCATTGGATCAGCCACGCGAATGGCGGCCGTGGCGCGGCGCGCGAGCTGGTGGAGCTGGTCTTGCGCGCGCAGGGCCGCTGGGACGCCATCGTCCAGCAATACAGCGGCGCGTGATGGGAGGCTCCGGGATGCTGCTCAGCGCCCTGATTGCGCTGCTCGCCGGGCTGGCCATCGGCAAGGCGTGGGAGCGCTACAAGCTGCAGGACGGCCGCTGGGTCGATCGGCGGCGCGCCCGCGACTCCCCCCACTACATGCTCGGCCTGAATTTCCTCGTCGCCAATCAGATCGATCCGGCGATCGAGGAACTGGTCAAGGCCGCGCAGGGTGCCGGCGATCCCCTGGAGATTCACCTGATCCTCGGCAATCTCTATCGTGAGAAGGGGCAGGTCGGCCGGGCGATCCAGGAGCACCAGGCGCTCTTGCGCCGACCCGATCTCAGGCCGCTCGAGCATGCGAACGTGCTGCTCTGCCTCGGGCTCGACTACAAGCGCGGCGGCTTCGTCGATCGCGCGCTCGAGGCGTTCCGCGAAGTGCTCCGCCTGGATCCCGGCAATCAGTACGCGCTCTCGAACCTGGAGAAGCTGTTCGAGGAGCAGCATCAGTGGGCCGACGCGTACGCGACGCGTCAGGAGCTGGCCGCGCGGCCCGAGCAAGCCTCGTCGGCCAGGCATCACGAAACACTCGGCTACCTGGAGAACGAGATCGGTCGCGAGGCGATGAAACGCTCGGACTACGCCGAAGCGGCGCGCCGGTTCGCGGCGGCCCTCGCGCTGGACCAGCGCAACGCACCGGCGGCGTTGAATCTCGGCGATGTTCGCTACGTCGAAGCCGACGTCCCGGCGGCCGTAGCCGAGTGGGAACGGTTGATCGAACAGTCGCCCGAACGCGCGTATCTGGCGTTTTCGCGTCTCGAAGCGGCGTATCCGAAACTCGGCGCGCCGGGCCGCTTCGCGGAGCTGTGCCGGCGGCTGATCGCCGCCAACCCGCAGGACTGGCGCGCGCGGCTCGCGCTGGCGCGGCATCTATCCAACGCGGGCGCTCCGTCAGAAGCGCTGGAGCTGCTGCTCGAGGCCGTGCAGCTGAATCCGCATGCGCTGTCGCTGCATCAAGCCATCTGGCAGACGCTGTCCAACCTCAACCTGCCGCAGCGGCTGGTCGATCGCTACGTCGACCTGACCCGCGATGCGATCTTCTACCTCGACCCGCATGTCTGCGTGCGCTGCCGCTATCGCAGTACAGAGCTGCTCTGGCAGTGCCCGCAGTGCCACGAGTGGAACACCTTCATCGAAGAGCGCATCGCCCCGGCCAAGGACACCGAGGCCACCCTCACGAGCTGACCCGCGCCGGTCACGCTTCCGCTGCCAGCACCTCGTACACCTGACGCACCTGCGCCTCGGTCTCGGCGAAGGTGCCGTCGGTCCTGATCACGTAGTCGGCGCGGCGGACCTTCTCCGCGATGGGCCACTGCGCCGCGAGGCGGGCCCGCGCTTCCGCCGCGGTCAACCGGTCGCGCGTGACCAGCCGCCTGAGCTGCTCGGCGGCGTCACAGGCACAGACCACCACGCGCTCGAAATCATGTTGATGCCCGGTCTCGAACAGCAGCGGGATGTCGGCGAGCGCGACGCGCGTGCCCGAAGGCAGATCGGCAAACCAGTCGTCGATGCGGCGGTAGACGAGCGGGTGGATGATCGCTTCGAGGTCGGCGCGCGCCGCGCGATCGGCGAACACCAGGCGACCGAGCGCAGGCCGATCGAGCCGGCCGTCGTCGAGCAGCACCCCGGCGCCGAAGCGCCGGACGACCTGCTCGAGACCAACGGATCCCGGCGCCACAGCATCCCGGGCCAGGATGTCGGCATCGATGGTCGCGGCGCCGAGCGCAGCAAACCGCGCCAGGCAGAAGGACTTGCCGGTGGCGATGCCGCCGGTGAGTGCCGCCCTCAGCATGTCCGCAGCCGCGGCGGCACGACGCCGCGCTGCCGGGAAGCGAGCGACGGCGGGATGATGGTTCCCGTCAGGCCGCCTCGTGCCGGGCGCGGGCAGCGGTCAAGGTGTTCTTCAGGAGCATCGCGATGGTCAGCGGCCCGACACCGCCGGGAACCGGCGTGAGCGCGCCGGCCGTTTCTGCCACCGAGGGGTGAACATCGCCGACAACGAGTGACCCGCGGCGGGCGAAGTCGGCGAGGCGCGGCGATCCCTCCGGGAACAGCTGCTTTGCTGCCGCCTCATCGGTGATCCGGGAGATGCCGACGTCGATGACCGTCGCCCCTGGGCGCACGAAGTCCGTGGTGACGAACCCGGGACGGCCGATCGCCGAGACCAGGATGTCGGCCGTGGCGCACAGCGCGGCGAGCGCCGGCGTTTTCGAGTGCGCGATCGTCACCGTCGCGTCGCGCTGGAGGAGCAGCATGGCCATCGGCTTCCCGACGATCTCGCTGCGGCCGACGATCACGGCGCGCGTCCCGGCGATGGGGATGCCGCTGCGGTCCAGCATCTCGATGATGCCGGAGGGCGTGCACGGCGCGAGCACCGCTCGACCCTGCACCAACCGCCCGACGTTCACCGGGTTGAAGCCGTCGACGTCCTTGCCCGGGTCGATCGCATCGAACACCTGCTGCGCGGCGGCTCTTCCCATGCCGGCAGGCAGCGGCGACTGGACGAGTATGCCGTCGTGCCGCTCGCTGGCGTTGAGGCTCTGCACGAGCGCGAGCAGCTCCGTCAGAGAGGCGCTCGCCGGCAGCCGTTGCAGGTCGACCCACAGCCCCGACTCGGTGCCCGCACGCACCTTGTTGCGCACGTAGATCTCGGAGCCCGGATCGTCGCCGACGAGCACGATGCCCAGCCCGGGCGGACGTCCCGCCGCCGCGGTAAAGGCATGCACATCCGGCAGCACCGCCTCCCGAATCGCCGCCGCCACTGACTGGCCGTCAAGAACTCTGGCTCCGGTCACTTCTGCTCCGTTCCCTCTCTGCAGCAGGCTTTGGACTTTAGGCTTTAGGCTGCAGGCCTGTCTGGCTGTCGGCCTGTTTCACGGCAAGCGAGCTGTGCGTGGCCCACAGCCAGACGCGGCCGAAAGCCCAAAGTCTGAAGCCGCGCCGCGGCCCGTTGGGCGCTTACCCAGGGCCGCCCACCCCCCCACCGTTCCCCGTCGCCGCTGCCGCCTCGAGCTCCCGAAGGCTCTGTGTCCGCCCGAGTACGACGAGAAAGTCGCCCGCCCGCATGGTGACGTCGGGAGACGGGTTGAATTCCATCCCGCCGTTCGCGCGCTGGATGCCGATGACGACAACGCCGAAGCGCTGGCGGAGGTTGCCTTCGAGAATCGTGCGGCCGGCGAGCGAGGCGCCGTCCTCGATCCGCACCTGCTCCATGTTCAAGTCGAGATTGTCGGAGCTGGTGGCGAGCTGGACGAAATCGACGACCGCCGGACGGAGGGCGGTCAAGGCGAGCTGGGATCCGCCAATCTGATATGGCGACAGCACGCGGTCCGCTCCGGCCCGCAGCAGCTTCGCCTTCGCATCGTCCGTCTCGGCCCGGCCGATGATGAAGAGCCCCGGCTGCAGGAGGCGGGCGGTCAGTACCGCGTAGACATTTTCGGCATCGGTCGAGACCGCAGCGATCAGGCCGCGGGCGCGGTCGAGGCGGACGCGCTGCAGGACCTGTTCGTTACTGGCGTCGGCCTCCACCGCGAGATAGCCCAGGTCGATCGCCTGCTGCATCCGCTCGCCGTCACGCTCGATCACCACGAACGGCACGGATTGACGCGCGAATTCGCGCGCGATGATGTGGCCCATGCGGCCGAAGCCGCAAATGATGAAGTGCTTGTCGAGCTCGTCGAGCATGCGTTCACGCCGTCGGACAGTCCAGCGCGCCTGGAGGTTGCCTTCGACCAGGCGAGCCATGAAGAAGGAGAAGGTGTAGAGGACGGTTGCCACGCCGACCGTCAACACGATCATCGTGAAGAGCTCGCCGCCGCGACCCATCGGGTGGACTTCCTTGTAGCCGGCGGTCGTCACGGAGATGACCGTCATGTACAACGAGTCCCACAGGTCCCACCCCTCGATGACGGAATAGCCGAGGGTCCCGCCGGCGACCACCCCGAACAGCAGGATCACCGACAATCGCCAGCCCGCCCACCATGGGGAGGGATGGACGACGGCTGCCCGATCCGACCGCGCCGAGCCTCGCATCGCTCGACCTCGGGCGCGCTACTTCTTGCCGCGTCCGAGCACGAGCCCGGCGACGGTCACAATCGCACCCAGCGCCAGGATCTTCAGGCCGAACGCGTCGGCGATCTCGGGGTTGATATGGGTGCCGACGTAGTTCAGGACGACGTCGAGCTCCGCCCACTTGGCCTGCGCCTCGGTCGTCACGCCCCAGATGGTCAGGAACGCCAGCAGCGTGATCGCAAAGCCGTTGAAGAGAATCAGGTAGCCGGCCACCTTGAGCAGGTTGGCCAGGTTCTCGACGGCGCTGCGGCGGGCCTGCTCCGCCTTGTCGGCCAGCGGGCTGTGCGTGCGGCCGTAAAACCAGTAGATCACCATGCCGATGTCGAGCCAGCCGAGGAAGCGGACCCAGGTCATGACCGACAGGCTGACCATCAGGTACAGGCACGACACGACGCCCAGCACCGGAATGACGAAGCCGAACGGCACCCGGAAGGGCCGGACCGCTTCGGGCCGCTTGATCCGCAGGATGATGACCGCGAGCGACACCACGACGAACGCGAACAGCGTCCCGATGCTGGTCATCTCGCCGAGAATCTGAATCGGCACGAACGCCGCGACGATCGAGACGATGACGCAGGTGATGATGGTGGTGATATAGGGCGTGCGGAACTTCGGGTGGACCTTGCTCACGCCGGCCGGCAGCAGCTGGTCCCGGCTCATCGCGAAGAAGATGCGCGGCTGGCTCATGAGCATCACGAGCAGCACGCTGGTGATGCCGGCGACCGCACCGGCCGACACGATGCCCGCCGCCCAGTCCTTGTCGATCACCGACAGCGCATAGCCGACCGGCGCGTTGAGGAACTGCGCGTCGTTCTTGAACTGCACGACCGGAACGATGCCGCTCAGGATGGCCGCGACGATCAGATAGAGCAGCGTGCAGATGATCAGCGAGGCGATGATCCCGATCGGCAGGTCACGCTTCGGATTCTTGGCTTCTTCCGCCGTGGTCGACACCGCGTCGAAGCCGATGTAGGCGAAGAAGACGACGGCCGCGCCGGTCATCACCCCGGGGAAGCCGTAGGGCATGAAGGGGGACCAGTTCGCCGGCTTGACGTAGGTTGCGCCGACCGCGATGAAGAACAGCACGGCGGCCAGCTTGACCGCGACCATGGCGGCATTGAACCGGGCGCTCTCGCGAACGCCGACGACCAGCAGCACCATGATCGCCAGCGTGATGAGCACCGCCGGCAGGTTGATCAACGCTCCAGGCGCCACGCCCGGCGCTGCGGCCATCCACGCCGGGAGCGCGATGCCAAACCCGGCCAGAATCCGCTGGAAGTACCCACTCCATCCGACCGCGACGGTCATCGAGCCGACGGCGTATTCCAGAATCAGGTCCCACCCGATCATCCACGCGAAGATCTCGCCGAGCGTCGCGTACGCGTAGGTGTAGGCGCTGCCGGAGATCGGAATCATCGCCGCGAACTCGGCGTAGCACAGCGCGGCGAAGCCGCACGCCAGACCTGCGATGACGTAGGAGAGAACGATGGCCGGACCGGCCTGGTTGGCTGCCGCAGTTCCCGTGAGGACGAAGATGCCCGTCCCGATGATCGCCCCGATGCCGAGCAGCGTCAGGTCCATCGCCGTGAGCGTGCGCTTCAGCGCCTTCGTACCGTGCTCGGCGTCCCCGACCAGCTGCTCGATCGATTTGGTCTTCAGGATATTCGAATCCATTCACCCTCCGGGAAACAGACCGGCAAAAACGGGCCGATTATACCTTGAACGGACGAGGCGGCAGGGCGCGTCCGAAGGCGCGAACACGCGCTTCGACGTCCTCGTCAACGAGAAGATCGGTGATCACCGCGACCGCGTGGGCCCCCGCCGCAATCACGTCCGGCGCGCGCTGCAGCGTGATGCCGCCGATCGCGACGACCGGCTTGCCGCGGCCCGCGGCGTAGCGCACGAGAGCCAGCCCGCGCGCGCCGTAGCCGGTGGCCTTGGTGCTGGTGGCGAAGATCGGGCCGACCGCGACGTAACTGGCGGAACTCTCGAGCGCGCGATCGATCTGCTCGCGGGTATGCGTCGACACGCCGACGATCGCCGAGTCCCCCACGATCGCCCGCGCCTCCGCGACGCTGAGATCATCCTGCCCGACGTGGACGCCGTGCGCGCCCGCAGCACGGGCGATATCCGCGCGATCGTTGACGATCACCTGCGTCGGCGTGCCTGCGGCTCGCCGCATGATCTCCTGCGCGAGCGCGAAGAGCCCACCGGACGAGCCCGATTTCTGACGCAGCTGCAGGAGTGGCGCGCCGCCGGCGATGCACGCGGACGCTACCGCTGCGGCATCGCGCTGTCGCGCGGCGCACACGTCCGTATCGATGATCGCGTAAAGGATGGGAGCCTCGAGCGTGCCGGCGGTCAGACCGCCTCGGCGAGGCGACTCGGTTTCTTCTCGACGATGTAGCGTTCCATGAAGGCCGTGCTCAGCCGGCCGGCGACGAAGTCCGGCTCCGCGAGGATCTTCAGGTGGAGCGGGATCGACGTCTTGATGCCCTCGATCACCGTCATCTCCAGCGTGCGCCGCATCCGGGCGATCGCTTCCTGCCGGTCGCGCCCGTGCACGATGATCTTGGCGATCAGCGAATCGTAATAGGGCGGGATGGTGCACTCGGAGTGCGCGAAGGTGTCGATCCGCACGCCGGGACCGCCCGGCACGCTGAAGGCCCGGATCACCCCTGGCGACGGGGCGAACGTTTCCGGATCTTCGGCGTTGATCCGGCACTCGATCGAGTGGCCGGTAAAGGTGACGTCTCCCTGCTTGAACGAGAGCCGCTCGCCAGCCGCGATCCGGATCTGCTCCTTGACGATGTCCACCCCGGTCAGGAACTCGGTGACCGGATGCTCGACCTGAAGGCGGGTGTTGACCTCGAGGAAATAGAAGTTGCCCTTGTCATCGAGCAGGAACTCGAACGTGCCGGCGTTGGTGTACTGCACCGCGCGGGCGGCATCGACGACCGTGCTGCCCAACTTGCGGCGCATGCGATCCGTGAGCGCGACGGATGGCGCTTCCTCGATCAGCTTCTGATGGCGGCGCTGAATCGAGCACTCGCGCTCGCCGAGGTGGACCACGGCGCCGTGATGATCGCCGAGCACCTGCACCTCGATGTGGCGCGGGTTCTCGACGTACTTCTCGACGTAGACATCCCCGAGGCCGAACGCCGCCTCCGCCTCGCGCTGCGCGGTCTTGAGCGCCTTGCCCATCTCGCCGGCGTTGCGAATGACCCGCATGCCGCGGCCGCCGCCGCCGGCGACCGCCTTGATGATCACCGGGAAGCCCAGCTCGCGCGCGATCTTGAGCGCCTTCTCCTCGCCGTCGACGGGGCCGTCGCTGCCGGGCAGGATCGGCACGCCGGCCTTCCTCATCGCGCGCCGGGCCCGGGCCTTGTCGCCGAGCAGCCGGATGATGTTCGGCGCCGGTCCGATGAACTTGATGTGGCAGGCCTCGCACACTTCCGCGAGGTAGGCGCTCTCCGAGAGAAAGCCGTAGCCGGGATGGATCGCGTCGGCGCCGGTGATCTCGGCCGCGCTCAGCACGGCCGGCACGCTCAGATAGCTGTCCGCGCTCCGGGCCGGGCCGATGCACACGTCCTCATCGGCGAACCGCACGTGCAGCGAGTTCTCGTCGGCCTCGGAGTAGACGGCGACGGTGCGGATCCCCAGCTCCCGGCAGGCGCAGATGATGCGAAGGGCGATTTCGCCGCGGTTGGCGATCAGGATTTTCTTGAACATGGTGGCTGCAGCACTCGGGGCCGGCGCGCTCAGGTGGTCCTGATCGCGAACAGCCGCTCTCCGTACTGGACCGGCTTACCGTTCTCGACGTAGGCGCTCACGAGCTCACCGTCGTACTCCGACGTGATCTCGTTCATCAGCTTCATCGCTTCGATGATGCAGATGACCTGATCCTTCTTCACCCGCTCACCGATCTCGACGAACGACGCCGCGCCGGGCTCCGGCGAGCGGTAGAACGTCCCGACGATCGGCGACTTGACGACTGCGAGTTCGAGCTCGGCTTCGACCTCCGCCGCCTGCGGCAGCGGGCCGGGCGCAGCGGACGGCCCGGGTAGTGGGGCGTGGTGGCTCGGCGCGGCCGGTGGCGCCGGCAGGATGTCGGCCGTTCCCGGCACAGGACCGGATTTGCGGATGCGGAGCTTCAGCCCGTCCCGCTCGAGCTCGAACTCCGCGAGATCGTGCTGTTTCACCAGCGCCAAAATCCGTTCGATGTCGTCGAATTCCAATCAGCCTCCGAATGCCCGCCTGCCCCGTCTCACCCGCGCGTGAGCACGTCCGCCCCGGACGCGGTCACCAGCACGTCGTCTTCCAGCCGGGCGCCGCCGAGTCCCTCGACATACGCGCCCGGTTCGATCGTGAACACCATCCCGGGCTCCAGCAGGATCTCGGCCTGGCCCCGTACCGGCCGGCCGATCCGCGGTTCCTCGTGAACCTCCAGCCCGAGGCCGTGCCCGGTGGCGTGGCCAAACGCCTCGCCCAGCCCGTGCCGGACCAGCACGTCACGTGCCGCGGCATCGACCGCGCTGGGCAGGATTCCCGGACGGACTGTCTCGATCGCGGCCCGGTGCGCCTCGGCGACAGCGCTGGCCAGCCGGCGCCATTCAGGTGCCGCAGTCCCCACCTCGACCGTCCGCGTCAAATCCACGCAGTATCCGTCGTAGACACCTCCGAAGTCCAGCACCACCCCATCCTGCGGGGCCAGGCGGCGCGAGCCGGGCCGGGCGTGCGGAAGGGCGCCATTGGGCCCGGCGGCCACGATCGTATCGAACGCCGGACGCTCGAACCCCGCCTCACGGAGCAGGCGGTCGATGTCGGCGCTCACCTCGATTTCGGTGCGGCCTTCCCGCACCAGAGGCGGGACCCGTGCCGCCACTCCGGCCAGCCGCCGCCCGGCCTCGCGGAGCGTCGCGATCTCGCTCGCGTCCTTCACCGCGCGGGCCCGCTCGATCAGCCGTTCGGTGCTGACCAGCACCGGGCACACCTCCCCGCCGTCCACGTCCACCGGGCTGGCGGTCGAGAGCTCGACCGACAGGCGATTGAACCGGGCCACCGACAGCCATTGCCCCTCGACGCCAATCCGCTTCGCCCCGCTCGTCTGGAGCGCGGCGACAATCGTCTCGTCCAGGCTGACCGGGGCAATCACCGTCTCGCAGCCGGATATCCGGCCGGCCGCGCGGGCCACGACCCCGTATCGGAAGTCCACGACGAGCAGGGTCCGCGCCGGCAGGAGCAGCAGCGCGCCGGCCGAGCCGTGGAACGAGGTGAGGTAGCGCAGGTTTGGAGGGTGACTCACGATGAGCGCGTCCATGCGGGCGCGCTCGAGCTCGGCCCGGAGTCGGGCGAGCCGGTCCGCCCACGGGGCGGACGTCTCGACTGGCATGACGTAGCCTACGTCAGCTGGCGGCGGGCGTGTGCGGATTTCGCAAGGTTGCGCGGGTTTTGCGGATCGCGCCGAGGAACGACTCGAGCGCCGACAGGGTCGCCGGCGTCGCGTCGCCGGACGTGGCCGCTGCCAGGGGTTGCACCGTCAGCGGGGCGGTGTCCCGTTCGTGGAGGAGGGCCAGGGCACGAATCGCCGCGAGGTTCTCCGGTGCCGCCTTGACCACCATCTCGAACTGCGCGCGCGCCTCGGCGGCCTTACCCGCCTCCATCAGCGCGCGTCCGAGCGTGACCCGGGCCGACACGTACTCCGGCCGGTGCGCGAGACCCGCCCGGCACGTCGCGATCGCCGCCTCCGGCTGTCCGGCACGACGATACTCCTCGGCCAGCGCGGCGAAGGCGACCGACGCCGGATCGCTCGCGATCCGGCGTTTCAGCGCGTCGATGCGCTCGGTCTCCATGGCTGCCTACTTCACGCTCACGGTAGACGACGTCGTGCCCTTCTTGCCCGAGTCGTCGGTGACCGTCAGGGTGACGACGTAAGACCGCGCCAGGGAGTAGGCGTGCGAGGTGGTGAGGCCGCTGCCGAACGTGCCGTCGCCGAAGTCCCACCCGTAGCTCTTGATCGTGCGGCCGGGGGCCGGCTTCGACGCGGCCGCGTTGAAGTTCACCGGCTGGTTGATGAGCGCGTCGGCCGGAGATGACGTGAACGACGCCGTCGGGTCGACCCCGGCGCCGACCGCTACGCTGTCGGACTTCTGCGCGGTCCGTCCGAGCGCATCGGAGATCGTCAGCGTGACGACGTAGGTACCGGCGGTGGCGTAGCTGTGGCTCGCCGATACGCCGGTGCCGCGCCCGCCGTCGCCGAAGTTCCACGAGTAGCCGGCGATCGGATTGCCGGGCGCGGAGCTGCTGGTGCTCGCATCGAAGAGCACCGGCTGGCTGTCCACTGGTGCGCCCGGCGTGAACGTGAACGCCGGCTTCAGGCCGTCCGGCGGCACGACGATGCCCGGCGGAACGAGGCGGATCGCCGCGGTGCGCGGCGTGCTGTTGTTGAAGTCGGATCCGACCGGGGTGATGACGATGTCGACCAGGGTGCCGTTGTCGACCGCCACCGCCGGCGCCGCCGGCGCGGTGTAGACGACCGTCGCCCGCCCGTCGTTGCCGGTCACCAGGTTGCGCGCCGACAGCGTGCCGAAGTCGGCACGGATGCCGCCGATCTGGACCTCGGCGCGGAGCGACAGGTTGCGCAGCGGCTGCCCGTTCGCGTCCCGCGCGGTGACCGTGATCAGGCTCTGCGAGGCGCCGTCCTGAGTCAGGACGTCGGGCGTGACCGTCAACGCGATCGACGTGGCGTACTCGGACGGCCCGGACAACGGCGGCGCCTCCTGATCGTGCATCGTGCAGCCGGCGAGCGTCAGGAGGACGGCCGCCGAAGCGGCCACGGTGGAAGCGAAACGTAGATGTCTCATTGATCCATCACCGAGGATGCACGCGGCCCGGCAGGGCGCGGACCACTAGCTGGTCTTGTCTCCGAAGTTGCCAAAGTCGACCGAGATGGTTGCCACCGCGCTGACCTCGCGGCCGGTCTGATCGTGGCCGTAGAACGTGACCTCGGCGATGGTCGAGATGATCACGCCGTTGACCGTCAGCGCCTTCAGCGGCGCTTCGTCCTTGGCGATGTTGCGGACAATCGTGAACACGCCCGAGACCTCGCTGGTCCCGACCGTCAGCGTCATGCCGCCGTCGAACGCGTACGGCACGTCGACGCCCTGGACGTTGCGGCCGTCGGCGCGGATGTAGCGGACGTGATAGCGGTCGAGGGTGATGTAGTTCGCGGTGGTCGGCTTGGTCGGCGAGTCGACCCCGCCGGGATCCTTCATCGCCAGCATCAAGCGCACCCGCCCGAGGTCGTTGAACGTCGTCGGCACGTCGTTGACGATCGTGACGACATCCGAAGGCAGGTTGCCGGCGAAGCGTCGAGGGCTCCGAGCCGCGCGCCGCTTCGAGCGCGTTGACGATCAGGTACGACGAGCCCTCGCCCTGGCGCTGCAGCTCGCCGCAGGACGTGACGGCGGCCGCCAGCACGATTGCCGCCGCGGCCCGCGCCGTGCCCGCCCGGAAGGATCGCTTGAATGCTGCACGCATGTCTGTTCCCGTTCTCATGACCTAACCCTTCAGAATTCGCGGCGTAATGAAGATCAGGAGCTCGCGGCTGGAATCCTCGACGCGATCCCGCTTGAACAGCCAGCCGAGGAGCGGCATCCGATAGAGCACCGGCGTCCTGTCGTTCGACGACTGCTCCTGGCTGACGAAGATGCCGCCGATGACCGTGGTCGCGCCGTCGTTGATCTGGACCTGCGTGTTGGCGCGCTGCGTGTCGATCGGGGGAATGCCGTTGACCTGCCGGCTGAAGTCCGGGGTGGCGTTCTCGATGGTGATCTTCATGATCACCGTGTTGGCGGCGGTGATCTGCGGGGTCACCTTGAGTACCAGCACGGCGTCCTTGAAGGTCACGGTGACGGTGTTGTTGGCCACCGTCTGAATCGGAATCTGGATACCCTGCGCGACCTCGGCCTCGATGTTGTTCTGCGTCGTCAGCCGCGGCGTGGAGAGGACGCGGCCCTTGCCGCTGCGCTCGAGCGCGGTGAGCGCGATGTCGAGGTTGAACGCGCCGTTGACGGCGCCGAGCGCGAGGCCGAGCGCGGTGTTGGCGCCGGGAACGCCGAGCCCGACGACGGTGCTGGTCTTCTCGTTCGCCCCGGCGCGGACGTCTTCCGAGCCCTGCTGCCCGAGACGGCCGCCGACCGTGCCCTGGTTCGGGAACGCCAGTGGCGTGGTGTTGCCGATGTCCGGCATCGCGCGGCCATTGAGGCCCCACTGGATACCGACCGCACGGGCGAAGTCGCGGCTGGTCTGGACGATCCGCGCCTCGACTTCGACCTGGGGCTCGGCCCGGTCGATGGTCGCGAGCAGGGCGTTGACCGCATCGAGCTTGGCCGGCAGGTCGGTGATGATCAGCGTGTTGGTGCGGTCGTCGACCTGCACGTCGCCGCGCGCCGACAACACCGCGCGCTTGACCAGCGGCGCCGCGCCGGAGGCCCGGGCGTAACTGAGGGAGAAGGTGCGGACCGCGAGCGTCCCGGCGTCAGCCGCGGACTTGGCCAGGGCCTGTCGCGAGTCCTGCTCCTTGCGCAGCGTATCGACGCGCGCGATGCGGACGATGGTGCCGTCGACGGTGTAATCGAGCTGGTTGCCGCGCAGGATGACGTCGAGCGCCTGGTCCCACGGCACCTCGTTCAGGATGATGTCGACGGTGCCCTGCACGTCCGGATCGATGACCATGTTGAGGCCGCTGATCTCGGAGAAGCCGCGCAGCACCGCGCGCAGGTCGGCGCCCTGGAAATCGAGGCTGACGGGGTGGCCCGTGAAGCGCTTCTGATCGCCGCCGGCAGCCTGCTGCAGCGGGGTGGCGGTCACCTTCGGGGCGGCCGGCACTGGCACACTCGCGGACGCCGCCTTTGCCGCGGGCACGGACGCGCTCGCGGGCGCCGGCTTGGCGGCCGGCGCGACCTTCAGCGCGCTCATCGGCTCGGGCGGCGCGGTATCGGCCGGCGTGATGGTCGCGACGTTGCGCATCGCCTCAGCCATCGTGATCGGCGCCTCGGGAGGCGCCGGCTGGCCATCCGCGGGCGCGAGCAGGACCCGGTCGCCGGCGGCCGCACCGCCTTCGAACACGACGTCGAGATCGCGACCCGCCGGGCCGCTGCGCTCGACGTGGTAGACCGTCGCGTCGCCGAGCTCCAGCACCGCGCGGGTCACGAGCGGATCCTTGCTGGCGACGCTGATGTGCAGCTTGCGGACGAGCGTGCCGTCGACACTGACCCGGCTGTCGGCCTTGGACGAGACGTTCGGAAAATCGAGGGTCAGACGGCGAGGCGCGTCGCTCGATTCCTGGACGCTGGACGGGCACGAGCTGCCCGTTGCCGCTGAACGTCACGGTCGCCGATCCCGGCGCACGCCGGGCGCGGACGCGCTCGAGCAACGTCGCGGGACCGGGATCCGCCAGCGGGCTGCTCAGCACGGTCTGCGCGGCCGGCGCCGAGGTCGCCGCGGCGGTGGCCTTCCCCGCCGCCGGGGTCAGCTCGACGCGGATGGTATTGCGCGCGCTGCGGACCTGGTACTCCGACGGCCCGGTCAGCGACATGCGGACCCGCGCCAGCGACGCGCCGTCCACCGCGACGGCCTGTTCGAGCTTGATCTCCGCGACGGAGCCGTCAGGCACGACGCTGGCGCGGGCATCGGCGACGCTGACGTTGCGGAGATCGACGAACAGCGTGAGCGGGTCGGGCCGGCTCACCGCGTAGGCGACCGGCTCGGTCGACTCGATGAGGACGGCGTTGTCGTGCGACGACACGCCGACCAGCTTCACGGGGGCCGACGCGGCCGACACCATCATGCTGGCAGCCAGCGCCATCGCCGCCGCCGCGGCGACGCGGCGGGACGGAACGAGGATCCTGTGCGCGATCATCACTTCGGCTCTTTCGGTTGGTCGTGTGTGGTTATCCGCGGCCGTCGGTGGCGCGGACGCGTTTGGGAACTTCACGTTGCTTGACGAGCGACAGCGGGTCGTGCACGTCCTGCGAGAACACCACGCCGTCCTGGGTGATGGTCTTGACCGATCCGTCGGCGAGGCGATCGCCGCTGCGGATGATGTAGGTCTTGTGGTCCGGCGACTGGATCATCGCCAGGTAGCCGGAGGTGCCGCGGATGACGCCCTTCACGGTGATCTCGTTCACCAGCAGTCCGGGCACGCCGCCGACGCCCTTGACGTCCTTCGGATCCGCGCCGCGCCCGACCAGGCTGACGAACGGATCACGCCGGCCCTCGGGGTTGTAGGTGTAGCCGGCCGGAGGCGGCGCCTGTTCGGCGGCCGCGGCCGGCTTGGCGGCGGCCGGCGCGGACGCCGGGGTCTGGGCAGCGGAGATGCCCGAAGCCGCGAAGACGATGAGCGTGGCGAGCAGCATCTTGAACATGACGGCCTCGTTCTCCTACTTGCCCAGGGACGGCTGCTTGGGCACCGTCGACGGCTTCTTGCCGGCCAGGCGCGGGTCCTGCAGCACGAAGGTGGTGGCGATGCACTCGGCGACGATCGTCGCGTCCGGCTGCGGCTGCGGCTTCGCCTTGATCGAGATGTGGCTGATGTTGATGATTCGCGGGAACTTGCTGATCCGCTCGAAGAACGCCCCGAGGCTGTGATACGTGCCTTCCGCCTGCAGCTTGAACGGCACCTCGACGTACATCGTCTGCTGGACCGACGGCTGCGGGGTGAAGCGCTGGATGGAGAGGTTCGACTGCGTCGCGAGGGCCTGCAGCCGGCGCAGGATGTCGGCGACGTCCTTTTCTTCCGGCAGAACCGCCTGGAGGCTCTCGAGCCGGCCTTCCAGCTCCGCGACCTGCCCTTCGAACTCGGGCAGACGCCGCACGGTAGCCATGCCGCGGGCCGCATCGGTGCGCAAGCGAGGTCAGGCGCGTGCGCCGCACCGCGAGCTCGGCCTGCGCGTCGAGCACGAAGAAGTACCAGAAGCCGGCCGTGGCGCAGAGGCACACGGCGACGAACGCGCCGATCTGCGCCTGCCACGACAGTTTGCTGAGCGAGAGCTGCATGTGCGTCCTGCCCGTTCCGTTACTTCGCCGCGCGCGGCTTGACCGGCGCTGCCGGCACCGGCATGTCCGGATCCACGTAGTTGGCCTTCACCACGAACTTGACGACGTCGCCGGTCTTGGCGTCGGTGGTCAGCTGGCTGTCGATGATCTCGACCGGCTTGCGGAACCACTTCGTGTCCTCGATGCTGGCGACGAAGTCCGACAGCGCGGTCATCGTGGTGGCGTAGCCGTCAAGGGTGAACTCGGTGTCCGC
The DNA here is from genome assembly GCA_963816725.1 of uncultured Acidobacteriota bacterium. Classification (GTDB taxonomy): domain Bacteria; phylum Acidobacteriota; class Vicinamibacteria; order Vicinamibacterales; family 2-12-FULL-66-21; genus CAVSUB01. The sequence goes on from CAWFMC010000016.1 coordinate 100,677, forward strand.
CTGCTTCATGTCGGCCAGCCACAGGCGATCAGGCACGCTGCGGCTGATCTGATCGAGGACGCGCACCGGCGCGGTCTGCCCCTTGCGGAGCTGCTCGATCAGCGTGACGCGCTGCTGGAGTTGCGCCTTGCGGGCCTCGAACTTCTGGACCTTGGAGAGCACCGCGCGGAGCTGCCGGGTATCGAGCTCGGCGCTGGCGATGTCGATGTCGAGCAGCTGCGACTGCTGGTGCAGCGACCAGAACCACCAGCCGAGCCCGAGGACGGTGACGAGGAGTACCGCCGACGCGCCGAGCGTGACGCGGCGGGCCTCCGTCATGAGCCGCCGGCGCCTTCGCGACCTTGCGCTCGGTGGTGAGAAGATTGATGCGAATCATCGGTCACCTGCCCGGCGCAGCGCGAGACCGACCGCGACCGCCGCGGTCGGCGCCACGTCCGCGGCGTTCACCTGGAACTTCGCCGCGTCGAATGCAATCGTCTTGAACGGATCGAACGCGTCGACCGGCGCCTCGAAGCGCTCGGCCAGCATCTCGGCAAAGCCCTCGGACCGCGACGCCCCGCCGCTGATCACGATCCGATCGATCCGGTCGGACGCCGCCGTCGCCTTGAAGAAGTCGAAGGTCTTCTGAATCTCGAGTATCACGTGCTCGGTCACCGCGCGGAGCACCGGACGGGCGTCCTCGTAGGTCGCTTCCGGCAGGTCGTGGCCGCGCTTCAATTGATCCGCCTGCTCGACGGTCAGGTTCAGCTCGCGCTGGAGCGCTTCGGTGTAGGCGTTGCCGCCAATCGAGATGTCCCGGGTGAAGACCGACTGCTCGCCGCTGAGGATGTTGATGTTGGTCGCGCTGGCCCCGGCGTTGAGCAGCACCACGACGGCCGAGGGGTCGGCGCCGTAGTTGGCCTCGTAGGCGTTCTGGAGCGCGAAGGCGTCGACGTCGACGACCACCGCTGTCCGCCCGGCCTGGCCGATGACGCCGGTGTAGTCGGCGATCTTCTCGTTCTTCGCCGCCACGAGCAGGACGTCCATGATCGTCTTGCCGGCGCTCTCGGGCGTATCGAGGATCTGATAGTCCAGGTTGACGTCCTGGATGTCGAACGGCACGTACTGCTCGGCTTCCCAGTGGATCGACTCGGCCAGCTCGGCCTCGGTCATGACCGGCAGCGAGATCTTCTTGACGATCACGGCGTTCCCGGAGAGGGACGCGGCGACCTCCTTGGTCTTGATCTGGCGCCCCTCGAACAGCCGCCGGACGGCGGCCGCGACGGCGGCGCTGTCGACGATGGTGCCGTCGACGATGCAGTCGGGCGGAATGGGCTCGGCGCCGTAGGCCACGACCTTGTAGCCCTTGCCGACCGGCTTCAGCTCGATGGCCTTGACGGCGCTCGATCCCAGATCGAGCCCGACGAGCGACTTGGCTCTTCGTCGAAACACCACGGTGTCCTGTCTGGAAAGAGGTTCGCGGAAGTCAGCTATCAGCGCCGGTTTGCGCAAGGGGGGTGCCAGCCCGGCTGCGGCACCCAAAACCGCCAGAATGGGCGCGAAACCGGCATCCCCGGAGCCGGCCGGGGCGCCCGGCCGTCGACGAAACTGATCGGAACTGACGCATCTGTAAGTCGCAGGGGCTGCGTACGGCGACGGTCTGACGGCGGACCCGGCGCGCGCCCGGAAACCCTGTGGAAGCTTGACAATGCGCGGAATGACACGTATCCTCTTGGTTTGCCGTCCTTTGAAAGAGGCTAGCTGCCTGTGCTCGACTCCGGCACAGGGGCCGGAGCGCAGCGGAGGTTGAAAGGGTTCTTCTGATGGGTTCGTTTGTCCCCACTGCCGGGACTGTGGAGCGGCAGTGGCACGTGATTGACGCCGAGGGCCAGGTGCTCGGCCGGATAGCGACCGAAGCGGCGCGCCTGCTCCAGGGCAAGCACAAGCCGGTCTACACCCCCCACATCGACACCGGCGACCACGTCGTCATCGTCAATGCCGCGAAAGTCAAGCTGACTGGCCGCAAGGACGAGCAGAAGGTCTACCGGTATCACAGCGGCTACGAGGGCGGGTTGCGCCAGGAGCGCGCCAAGGACGTCCGGCAGAAGAACCCCGCCCGGATCGTCGAAGAGGCCGTCCGCGGGATGCTGCCGAAGACCAAGATGGGCGACGCGATGTGGCGCAAGCTGAAGGTGTACGTCGACGCCACGCATCCGCACCAGGCGCAGAAGCCGGCGCAGATCGCCACTCTCACCAAGAACAAGAGCAAGCGCGAGGTCGCATAACGTGGCAGCAGGCATCGAGTACTACGGCACCGGACGCCGAAAGACATCCACCGCTCGCGTGTTCCTTCGCCCCGGCACGGGCGGCATCGTCGTGAACCGCAAGCCGATCGAGCAGGCCTTCCCCACCGAAGCGCTCCGCACCGTCATCAAGCAGCCGCTGGCCGTCACCGAGACCGGCGACAAGTTCGACGTGCTCGCGACCATCGCCGGCGGCGGCATCGCCGGCCAGGCGGGGGCGCTGCGCCTCGGGATCGCCCGGGCGCTGGTCGAGTACAACGTGGAGCTGCGGCAGCGATTGAAGAAGGCGGGCTTCCTGACGCGCGACGCGCGCATCAAGGAGCGCAAGAAGTACGGGCAGAAGGGGGCGCGCAAACGCTTCCAGTTCAGTAAACGGTAAGGGCGGACAGTTTTATGGAGGCAGCTTGGCCGGCATCGCGTTAAAGGATCTCCTCGAAGCGGGCGTCCACTTCGGGCACCAGACGAAGCGCTGGAACCCGAAGATGAAGGCCTATATCTTCGGCGAGCGGAACGGGATCTACATCATCGACCTCTCGAAGACCGCGAAGCTGTTCCGCGACGCGGAGCAGTTCACGACCAATCTCGCGGCGGACGGGCGGACGGTCCTGTTCGTGGGCACGAAGCGGCAGGCGCAGGACGCGGTCGCCGAAGAGGCGCAGCGCTGCGGCATGTTCTTCGTCAACCAGCGCTGGCTCGGCGGCCTGCTGACCAACTTCGCGACGATCCAGCGCAGCCTCGGCCGGCTGCGCGACCTCGAAGCGATGGAGACCGACGGCCGCTACGAGACGCTCTCGAAGAAGGAGATCTCGCAGCTCGAGAAGGAGAAGCGCAAGCTTCAGAAGAATCTCGAGGGCATCCGCAACATGTCGCGGCTGCCGGACGCGCTGTTCGTGGTCGATACCCGCAAGGAGAAGATCGCGGTCGACGAAGCCCGCAAGCTGAAGATCCCGGTCATCGGCGTGGTCGACACCAACTGCGATCCCGACGAAGTCGACTACGTGATCCCCGGCAACGACGACGCGCTGCGCTCGATCCGGCTGTTCGCCTCGAAGGTGGCCGACGCGGTCCTCTCGGGCCGCGGCATCCGTGAGTCCTCGCAGGCCGACGACGGCGAGGGTGACGGCGACGGCAGCACCCGCCGCGCCCGTCTGGCCCGCCAGGCCCGTCCCGAGCAGGCGACATCTCCCGCCTCCGTCTAACGACGGACGGCAGTTGCGACCGCGCCGGCCGGAATACTGGCCGGCGGTTTTTTTGTACGGCGCCGCGACGCTCCGCGTTCGCGCCGCGCCCGGCCCCACTCGAGTGAACGGCGGATTGACGACAGTTCGAGGAGTAGACATGGAGATCACGGCGGCGATGGTGAAGAAGCTCCGCGACGCGACCGGCGTCGGGATGATGGAATGCAAAGCGGCTCTGGCCGAGGCCGGCGGCAACATCGACGAGGCCACCACCATCCTGCGCAAGCGCGGGCTGGCGTCGGCAACGAAGAAGGCCGGACGCTCGACCAACGAAGGGATGATCGGCCACTACATCCACATGGGCGGCAAGATCGGCGTCCTCGTGGAGGTGAACTGCGAGTCCGACTTCGTCGCGCGGACCGAGGACTTCCAGGCCATGGCGCGCGAGATCGCGATGCACATCGCCGCCGCCAACCCGCAGTACGTGAAGCGCGAGGACGTCCCTGCCGAGATCATCGAGCGCGAGCGCGCGATCTACCGCTCGCAGATGGAAGGCCAGAACAAGCCGGCGGCGGTGATCGACAAGATCATCGAGGGCAAGCTCGGTGGCTTCTACGAGCAGGTGTGCCTGTTCGATCAGCCCTCGGTGCGCGACCCGAAGCTGACCATCGGTCAGCTCGTGCAGCAGGCCATCGCCAAGATGGGCGAGAACATTGCCGTCGCACGCTTCGCCCGCTTCAAGCTGGGCGAGAGCGCGTAGCACCGGCGCCTCTTCAATCTCAGGGCAGACGGCCGGCGCCGTCTGCCCTTTTTTTATGTCCGCTGTGCCGTGTCGCGCATTCGCCAGCGCGCAGACCCACACTGGTGGGACGGGTACACGCGCTGAACGACTGCGCCGCGCACGTTGGCGCGCTGCACGTCTCCGATATAATCAGCCGGATATGTCCGAGCCCGCGTTCCGTCGCATTCTGCTCAAACTCTCGGGTGAGGCCCTGATGGGCGAACAGCCGTTCGGGATCGACCCGGCGGTCGCCACGCAGATTGCGAAAGAGATCCGCGAGATCCAGGAGCTCGGGGTCCAGACCGCCGTCGTCATCGGCGGCGGCAACCTCTTTCGCGGGCTGGCGGCCAGCGCCAAAGGCATGGACCGCGCGACCGCGGACTACATGGGCATGCTGGCCACGGTGATCAACGCGCTCGCGCTGCAGGATGCGCTCGAGCACGTCGGCGTCGTGACCCGCGTCGCGACGGCGATCGAGATGCGCGCGGTCGCCGAGCCGTTCATCCGCCGCCGTGCGGTGCGGCATCTCGAGAAGGGCCGGGTCGTGGTCTTCGCCGCGGGCACCGGCAACCCGTACTTCACCACCGATACCGCGGCGGCCCTGCGGGCGATGGAGATGAAGGCGGACGTGATCCTCAAGGGCACCAAGGTCGACGGCATCTACACCGCCGACCCGATGCTCGACCCCGAGGCTACGAAGTTCCAGGAGATTTCCTACCTGCAGGTCCTGGGCGAGCGGCTGAAGGTGATGGACGCGACCGCGATTTCCCTCTGCATGGACAACAAGCTGCCGATCGTCGTGTTCAACCTGCGCACGGCCGGCAACCTGCGCCGGGTCATCATGGGCGACCCGGTCGGCACAACCGTCAGAGCCTGATCCGCCGCGCTGCGGCGGCAGCACGGTTCCCACACATCGCTGGAGCAGAGACATGGACGTTTCCGACATCAAGAGCCTGTTCGCGGAAGTCAAGAAGCGCATGGACGCGCAGCTGGATCACGTCCGGCGCGAGCTGGCCGGCGTCCGGACCGGGCGGGCGTCGGTCGCGCATCCTCGACGCGGTGCACGTCGAGGCCTACGGCTCGCACATGCCTCTCAACCAGGTCGCGTCGCTGTCGATCCCGGAGCCGACGCTGATCGTCGCGCAGCCGTTCGATCCCTCGCTGATGGGGGCGATCGAGAAGGCCATCCGCACCTCCAACCTCGGGCTGAACCCGACCAACGACGGCAAGGTGGTGCGCATTCCGGTCCCGGCGCTGACGGAGGAACGGCGCAAGGAACTGTCGAAGATCGTCCACAAGTATGCCGAGGAAGGGCGCAACGGCGTCCGTCAGGTCCGGCGCGACGCCAACGACCGGCTGAAGAAGCTGCTCAAGGATCACCTCATCTCAGAAGACGATGAGCGGCGCAGCCTGGACGACGTGCAGAAGATCACCGACCAGCAGATCGGCCTGATCGACGAGATGCAGAAGAAGAAAGACGGCGAGCTGCTCAATAAGTAACGAGCAGCTTCCGGCTTCCAGCTCCCAGCTTCCAGCGGCTTTGGTCGCCGCTGATGGCTGACTTGAGAAGCCCGCACGACGTTCGAACCCTATTTTGTGTTCTGGCTGGCAGCTGGCAGCTGGTGGCTGGAAGCCATACCTGAATGTCCTATTTCACGCATCTCGAATGCTCCGTACCGTGCGGTGCGGAGCCGTACGATCCGCACGTGCCGCAACATCTCTGCACCTGCGGCGCTCCCCTGCTCGCCCGCTACGATCTCGACGCGGCGCGCGCCTGGCGCCCGGACTCGCTGGCCGGCCGCGAGCCGAACATGTGGCGCTACCGCGAGCTGATGCCGCTGTTCGACGGTGAGCAGCCACTGACCCTCGGCGAAGGCTGGACGCCGCTGGTGCACGCGCGAGCGGCTCGGCGCCTCGATCGGGCTGCGAGCGCCTCTACGTCAAGGACGAGTCGCTCAACCCGACGAACTCGTTCAAGGCGCGCGGCCTGTCCGCCGCGGTCACGCGGGCGGCCTATCTGAAGGCCTCGACGCTGTCGGTCCCGTCGGCTGGCAACGCGGCGAACGCGATGGCCGCCTATGCCGCCGCTGCCGGCATCCCGGCCCAGGTGTTCATGCCGAAGGACGTCAAGGTCCCGTTCATCCGTGAATGCGAGCTGTATGGCGCGACCGTGAACCTGGTGGACGGGTTGATCACCGACGCCGGCCGCATCGCCGGTGAGAAGGGCAAGGCGCTCGGCTGGTACGACGTCTCGACCCTCAAGGAGCCGTACCGGATCGAGGGCAAGAAGACGATGGCCTACGAGCTCGGCGAGCAGCTCGGATGGGAGTTCCCGGACTGGATCGTCTATCCGACCGGCGGCGGCACCGGCATGGTCGGCATGTGGAAGGCCTTCGAGGAGCTCGAGCACATCGGCTGGAAGACGTCCCGCGTCCGCCCGCGGATGGTCTCGGTGCAGGCCGAGCACTGTGCGCCCATCGTGAAAGCGTTCGAGGAGGGCAAGGAGCGGTCGGAGCTCTTCCCCAACGCGCGTACCGTGGCGGACGGCCTGCGCGTGCCGAAGGCGATCGGCGACTTCCTCGTGCTGCGGGCGGTCCGCGAGAGCGGCGGCACGGCGCTGTCCGTCACGGACGCCGACATGATCGCCGGCATGCGTCAGATCGGCTCGCTGGAGGGGATCAGCGCGGCGCCGGAGGGGGGCGCGGCGCTCCAGGCCATCAAGATGCTGGTCCGGGACGGCCTGATCAAGCCGACCGAGTCGGTGGTCCTCTTCAACACGGGCGGCGCGTTGAAGTATCTCGACGTGCTGTCGTAGGCGCCGGAGGGCAATTCCTCGTTCCGCCCGACCTGAAGGTCGGGCCTACGAATGAACGCCAAACTGGCCGCGCGTAGGCCCGACTTTCACGTCGGGCGCAACCTCGTAGGCCCGACCTTCACGTCGGGCGCAACCTGTCAGTCCCCGAGCGAAATGCCGATCGCCCGGGCGGTCCGCACGACGTCGAAATCGGGCGGGACGTTGCGGATGCGGCCGACGACCTTGTCGAGCGGGACCGCGACGATGTCCGGTGGATGGAACGCCACCATGTGCCCGAACGTGCCGGCCAGGACGAGCTCCACGGCTCGCGCGCCGAAGCGGGTCGCGAGGATCCGATCGAAGCTGGTGGGCGCGCCGCCGCGCTGCAGATGGCCGAGGACGACGTGGCGTGTCTCCTTGCCGGTGAGCGGCTCGAGGGCGCCGGCGAGGCGCGCCGCCACACCGCCGAGACGTTCGACGAACACTCCTGAGCCTTCCTTGATCACCGACACCTGCCCGCCGACCGGCTTGGCGCCTTCGGCGACGACGACGATGCTGAAGCGCGCGCCGTGGCTCTCGCGCTCTCGGATGCGCTCGGCGACCTTGTCGATGTCGAACGGGATCTCGGGGATGAGGATGACGTCCGCCCCGCCGGCGAGCCCGGCATAGAGGGCGATCCAGCCGGCATAGCGCCCCATCACCTCGACCACCATCACACGGTGATGCGACTCGGCCGTGGTGTGCAGGCGATCGATCGCGTCGGTGGCGAAGCTGACGGCGGTGTCGAAGCCGAAGGTGTTGGTGGTTTCGACGATGTCGTTGTCGATGGTCTTGGGGACGCCGACGATCGGCAGCCCCTGCTTGTAGAAGTCGTTGGCGATTGCCAGCGTGCCGTCGCCGCCGATCACGATCAGCGCGTCGAGGGTGAGATGGTGGTACATCTCGACGCAGCGGGCGGCGTAGTCGCGCATCCCGGCGGTGGTCTGGATCTGCGCGGCGAACGGATTGCCGCGATTAGCGGTACCGAGAATGGTGCCGCCGATGCGCAGGATGCCGGTGACGTCACGCGGCGTCAGGCGGCGCCATCGGTCCGCCTCGATCAGCCCGTCGAAGCTGTCTTCGAGGCCGATGACGTCGCAGTGCTGGTTGGCGGCGGACTTGACCGCGGCGCGGATGACCGCGTTCAGTCCGGGCGCATCGCCGCCGCCGGTCAGGATCCCAATGCGCTTGCGCGGCGCACCGGGCGCCTGGCTGGCTGACATCACGCGAGTATAACAGGCGCACACTGAGGCACTTGCCCGAGGCGCACAGGGTTGACTACACTCGCGGCGCACGTTTGGGGTGTCCGGCGATGCCGGGCGGCCCTCCAAGGAGAGTGAATGGCGACGCTCGATCTGTGGTCGATGGCTTTCGTGTTCCTGCTGGCGACCTTCGTCGGTTTCCAGGTCATTCAGAACGTCTCGCGGCTGCTGCACACGCCGCTGATGTCGCTGACCAACGCGATCTCGGCCATCGCCGTCGTCGGCTCGCTGATCATCGCCGGTGAGGAGAAGACCGTGCTGAGCACGGTGCTCGGTACCGTCGCCGTCGCCGCTTCCGTCACGAACATCGTCAGCGGTTTCCTGATCACCGATCGGATGCTGAAGATGTTCCGGGAGCGGGGGCCACGGTCGTGACCATCGCCGAGCACCTGACCCAGGCCAGTTACCTCGCCGCGGCCGCCCTGTTCATCCTGTCGCTGCGCTGGCTGAGCGCACCCAGGACGGCGCGGCGCGGCGTCGCCGCGGGCGTGGGCGGGATGGCGCTGGCCATCGCCGGCACCCTCATTCACCCCGGCATCGTCAACTACACCTGGATCATCGCCGCCGCCGTCATCGGCACCGCGATCGGCATCCCGCTGTCGCGCGTGCCGCTGACGGCCGTCCCGCAGCGGACCGCGCTCTCGCACGCATTCGGCGGCCTCGCCGCCGGCCTGGTCGGCACGGCCGAGTACCTGATCGGACAGGGCGACGGCTCACTGACGGCGTTCCGCACCAGCGCGCTCGTCGTCGAGGTCATCCTCGGCTATCTGACGTTCACCGGCAGCCTGATGGCCGCCGGCAAGCTGCAGGAGGTGATCCCGACCCGGCCGATTACCTATCGCGGCCAGAACCTCGTGAACTTCGTGCTGCTCGGGATCGCGATCGTCGCGGGCGTGCTGGTCATCCTCTCGCCCGATCGCTGGCAGCTGTTCCCGGTCATCGTCGTGCTGTCGCTCGTCTTCGGCGTGCTGCTGATCCTGCCGATCGGCGGCGCCGACATGCCGACGGTCATCTCGCTGCTCAACTCGTATGCCGGCCTGTCCGCGGTGGCGATGGGCTTCGTGCTCGACAACAAGCTGCTGATCACCGCCGGCGCGCTCGACGGCTCGTCGGGCCTGATCCTCTCGATCATCATGTGCCGGGCGATGAACCGGTCGTTTACGAACGTGCTGTTCGGCGCCTTCGGACAGGTCCAGGCGGGGGCCGCGGCGGGCGAGGCCAAGGCGGTCAAGAGCGGCACGCCGCAGGACGCCGCGGATCTCCTGGCCAACGCCTCGAAGGTCGTCATCGTCCCCGGCTATGGCATGGCGGTGTCGCAGGCCCAGCACCGCGTCCGCGAGATCTACGACGCGCTGACCAAGCAGGGCGTCGACGTGAAGTTCGCGATCCATCCGGTCGCCGGCCGCATGCCCGGGCACATGAACGTGCTGCTGGCGGAAGCGGAGGTGCCCTACGACGCGCTGATCGAGATGGACGAGATCAACCGCGACCTCCCCCAGACCGACGTGGTCCTGGTCGTCGGCGCCAACGACGTGGTCAATCCGGCGGCCCGGCACGACACGAAGAGCCCGATCTACGGGATGCCGATCATCGACGCCGACAAGGCCCGGTTCGTGATCGCCAACAAGCGCTCGATGAACCCCGGCTTCGCGGGGATCGACAACGAGCTGTACTCGTCCGACAATACGCTGATGATTTTCGGTGACGCCAAGACCGTGCTCGGCGAGGTCGTGAAAGCACTCACCGGCGGCGGTGGCGGACACTGATGCGGGCGCTGATCGATCTCTTCCTCCACCTCGACACCCACCTCACGCAGTTCGTCGCGACCTATGGCGCCTGGGTCTACGCGCTGCTGTTCGCGATCGTGTTCGCCGAGACCGGCCTGGTGGTCACGCCGTTCCTGCCGGGCGACTCGCTGCTCTTCGCGGCCGGAGCGCTCGCCGCGGCTGGCGGGCTCAACGTGTGGATGGTGATCGCCCTCCTCACCGTCGCGGCCGTGCTGGGGGATGCGGTCAATTACGCGGCCGGGCGGGCGATCGGTCCGCGCATCTTCAACGCCACCGATCGATCGAGCTGGTGGCACCGGCTGCTCAATCGCGAGCACCTCGAACAGACCCACGCGTTCTTCGAGAAGTACGGCGGCAAGGCGGTGGTGCTCGGGCGCTTCGTGCCGATTGTCCGGACGTTCGTGCCGTTCGTGGCGGGGGCGGGGGCGATGACCTACGGCAAGTTCGCGCTCTACAACGTCGTCGGTGGGCTGGTGTGGGTCGGCGTGTGCACGCTCGCCGGCTACGGGTTCGGGACGGTGCCGATCGTGCAGCGCAACTTTTCGCTGTTTGCTCTCGGGATCGTATTCGTGTCCGTGATCCCGATCGGCATCGAGATGCTGCGCAACCGCCGCGCCCGGGCGTCGGGCGGGCGTTAGTCAACTCGCTTCGGCAGCGTCGTTTCAGTCGGATGTCGCTCGGCCCGCCGGGCCGTGTGGAACTGCTCAGTCCGGGTCGACCGCCTCGTCTATCTTTCTCGCGGCCTGGTCGACCTTGCGCCGGATGTCCTCGAGCGGCTGCGCGCCTGGGCTGCAGTCATTGGCATCGACCGCGTTCTTGATTTCTTCGAGCGACTCCGAGATGTCGTCCAGGTTGGAAGCGATGTCCTCGAGCTTGCGGTCCGCGCTCATGTGGTGTGTCCTTTCAACCCTCGGTTGAGACCCGGCGCCATCCTAGCACGCCGTTGTGACTCGTCCGTGGGCTGCCGGTCAGGGCTATGCTATACCGCAGCGATGGCCGGCGGCCCGCTCCTGCGCACCAGCATCTTGGACAAACTGCATGAACGGAGCACAGAGCCGCCGCGGCGATGCGGCGTGGATCGCGGCGCGAATCGTCCACCGTGGCACAGCTGCGAGCTGTATTCCATGTTCCAAGTGCTCGACGTTGCTCGATGAGCACAGAAGCGACGGAGGAGATGGGGCCGATGACCGTCCGTCGTGAGCTGCACGCCGCGGCGCCGCGTAACCGCCCGGCGACGTCGGTCAGGAACTCGCGCGCGGCCTGGACGTCCCGGTCTCCAACCAGCCACGACGCGATACGTTTCGTGTCGTCTGCTGTTCGAACTGACACCACTACCGGCTAGTCCGAACGGTTTCCACGTCTCGGCTTTTCGGAGGCTCCGTAGCTCCGCCTCCGTGCACCCTTTCAAGCACGCGCCGGTACACGCAGGGAGGGTTGCGGCAGACCCATGCGCCACTTTCGGTGCGTTCCATCTCCGTAGAACGCTCGCAGATCGGGCAAGGTGGGGCCGACATCAGCGCCTCCACATCGCGACGTTAAGGAAGGTGTAAATCACGGACGTTCTCCCAGCAAACGGCGACAATCGATCCTCCCCCAATGCTCTGGGAGAGTCGGTGAAAAATCAGTGAACAGGTGCGTCTGAAGCGCCCAGGATTTGCGCTCGCACTCTGTCGGGCAACGCGTGTCGTGCCGCGGCGAGGGGTCTTCCAGCCCGCGAACCGACCATCGTCGCGGAGGTGCTCGCCGTGACGAAGGTCCAGGCGCCGTGGTTCGCCCACCCTGGCAATCGCCCAATTGCCAGCGGCTGTCCGAGGATGTGCGCCCGGTGAGCTGTTTGGCCCTCGCGCAGTTCGCGGCGCGCCCAGCAACCCCGTGAGACGACCAGACCCGCTGTTGGCCGGCCGACATCACGAAGGCGGAACAGGACCAGTTGCGATCGTGGGTCACTGTGGAACGTGAGCGGCTGGGGCCTCCGCGCACCCCAGCCGCCCCCCTGGTCGCGTCGTCCCACGGGAGTAAAACGACGCGACAGGCTTCAGCGCGCCCTCGCGGCTTCGGTCCAGCCGGTTTTCTGCAACACGGCTGTCCATGCCTCGATTAACGACGTCAGTCGGTCGGGACACCGTACGACGGTTTCCACAGTCAGGGCGCGGCCGTCCATCCACAGGTGCAGCCGCCAGCCCACAGGATGGCTCGAGACCTCGCAATGGGCGGTGATGGTTCGGTCGCCGTCCCGCTTCGTCATCCGGAATCCGCGCGCGAGCCCTTCACGAGGCCCGTCACCGGCGTTCGGCCCGATGGCTGTCGGAGCGTCCGTGTCCGCCGCCCCGTTCGATTCGCACGTCGGGCAGACATCGGGGCGGGCGCGCGTGCCGGTGTCCGCGTCGGGGTCAATCACCAGCGCAGCGCCGCGCGTAGTCGCCATAGTGCAGGCATTGGTACACGCCTCCGCTCGTCGTTCCGTGACCGCGCGGGCCAATTCGTTGATAGTTCCGGCCACGGTTTCGCGATGGCCTGATGCGGGCTGGTCGCGGCGTCCGCCCGACACCAGACCGGCGCCGTTCGCCTCGACGCGGCCCAGGTCACGGCGGGCGCGCGTGTCGTGGCGAGCACGAAGGTCACGCTGGTATGGGTGATTGCTGCTGCCGCGAGCTATCGGCGGGCCAGCGGCCGGTGGACGAACCAGCCGTGCGCGATCATCACCCCGGAAATGCCGAAGGCGCTGACTAGCTGGACCCACACTGCGATGATGTGCGCCGCGCTCGCAGCAGGTTGGTCCGCCCGAACCAATCTGGGCGCCTGCTACCCCACGAGCCCGAAGATGACCGTTAGCGCCGCGTACTCGGCGAACGGCCGCGGCTGCAAGCGCCCGCTATAGACGATGCGCGCTTGAGCGCGCCGGCGCGGTCTAGGTCCAGCCGGTTTTCTGCAACACGGCTGTCCATGCCTCGATTAACGACGTCAGTCGGTCGGGACACCGTACGACGGTTTCCACAGTCAGGGCGCGGCCGTCCATCCACAGGTGCAGCCGCCAGCCCACCGGATGGCTCGAGACCTCGCAATGGGCGGTGATGGTTCGGTCGCCGTCCCGCTTCGTCATCCGGAATCCGCGCGCGGGCCCTTCACGAGGCCCGTCACCGGCGTTCGGCCCGATGGCGGTCGGAGTGTCCATGTCCGCCGCCCCGTTCGATTCGCACGTCGCGCAGACATAGGGGCGGGCGCGCGCACCCTCCAACTGGAGGGTCATGCGGCCCTGTCAGACGGGGCAAGATTGGATCGGGCGCGCGGTGGGAGTCTGCGGCATGTGGTCAGTCAATCGGCAAGAGTGTAGCCGACAACAGCTATCGACGGTAGTAGTTCGGGCGGACTCGAGCGTACGCGCTCGTTGACGCTGCGGGGATCGCCTGACGTTGTGGATGAACGGGTAGGCGGGACGAGCCGCGTGGCCGAAGCACTTACGCCGTACCCGCGCGACGCGCGCCGCTCACGCAGCTGACGACCGCCGCCAGCGTATCCGCGGCGACCGGCTTTGGCAGGAGCGCCGCACAGCCTTCCCGGCGTGTCCACAGATACACTTCGTCCAAGTCGAGGCCGGTCAGCACGACAATGGGAACGCCAAGCGTGCGGAAATGATGACGGAGCCCCTCTCCTGTTACAGGGCCTGCCAATCGCCAATCCATCACGACCACAGAGGGCATCGTCGTGGTCGCCTGCTTCAACGCCTCCTCGCCGGTGTCCGCCTCTAACACGACGAAACCGTGTTTTTCGAGTGCCACGGCATACATCGCGCGGGTGTCCGCGTCGGGGTCAATCAGCAGCGCAACGCCCAGGGTAGTGGCCATAGTGCGGGCATTGGTACCCGCCTCCGCTCGTCGCTCGGTGACCCCGCGGGCCAATTCCTTGATAGTTCCGGCCAGACTTCGCGATCGCGTGAGGCGGGCTGGTCGCCGCGTCCGCCCAACGACAGACGGACGCTGTTCCACCTCTCGAGGCGGCCGTGGTCATGGCGGGTGCACGAGTGGTGGCGACCACGAGGACACGCCGGTACGGGGTGATTGCTAGTGCCGCGCGCGACGCCAAGTACACGACGCTCGACGAGACCACCCCGGCCTTGAACGCCCACGTGCATAACCGGAGCGGGCTCGGCGCGGTGACGTGGCGCGTCGCTCACTCAAGCAGTCGGACATGAGAGCGGGTTGTCACCGATGTCGCGGGGAGCCGTCCGCGCCTCAACGCGACGGCTCCCTCGATAGTTCTACGGCTTCGGCGGTGCTGGGATAGCTGCTGAACTCGCGATCAGCCACTTTCCGCCCTGTTTGACCAACGCGTTGAGGTAAGTGCCCTTGGTGTTGGCCCCCGGCGGTGGCGGCGTGGGACCAGTGACTTCCCAGGTGCCGCTGGTAACTGCCAAGTCCGGGTTGATCGTACGCTCGTCGCCCGGCGTAAGGATTAGTTTCGTGCCCTTCAGTTCCCCGGCGAACCCCTTCGTGAAGTTTTGTTCGACCGCCGCTCGTCCGATAGCCGGCTGTCCCGTGTCACCGGCCGTGATGCAGTTCTCGGCGTGCAGGGCGGCAAGGGCCTTTGCATCCCCCTTATTCCACGCGGCGACGAAAGCGTCGGCAATCTTCTGCCATTCGGGATTCTTCGCTGACTGGGCCGGCGTGGGTACGGCACACCACACCAGAACAACGGCCGACAGCAAGGTACGTTTCAGCATCGAAAACCTCCTGCCCGAAAGTGTGGACGACCGAAATAGCGATGCGGGGGTGGCGGAAGTAGAGCCCAGAGGCCTGGTGCCGGTCAAGCCTGATTGATCGCCGCCGATCTAAGTCGTTTCGATCGGCTGCACGGCCGGCGCGGTAACCGTCTGAACTTTGGCGCTGGTCGGTATGTTTGTTCGGCTGTACACCTTCCTCTTACAGGTTTCGACTGCGTAGCAGGGTTGGCGTTCATGAGAGATTGCTGCACCACCTATCGCGGCTGGACTCGCGCCACACTCGTGCTGCTGCGCGAGGCGCGCCAGATCGTCGAGCAGCTCGACAACGTCCGCGGAACGGCTGGTGAGCGGACCGCGCAACGGGCGCTGCTGGTGACGCTCGGGCGTTGCGATTGGAAGAATGAGCGTGCTGCAAAAGCGAGAGGGATCAGCGGCGCCGCTGACGCTATGGCCGGCATTGTGCAGTTTTCTGACGGTCGGTCACGACGCGCCCGGCCGAATTGAGGGCTGGGTAGATTTCCGGCTGTGAGCGTCGGACCGAAGGACACGCCGTGCTGGATGCGGCGCTGCACGACCCTGGGATCAACCCGGGGCGACACTCACGGCGACGGCCGCGGCGCATGGATTCCTGTCGCACGGGAGGACCCACAGACGGCCACGGGGAGCCGGCTTCAGGGCACGGCAGACGGCGTTTTCGCGCGAGCACGAGTACCTGAAGCTATCGAAGGGCGAACATGCAGAACGAGAGACCACGACCAGTGCCGCTATTCGTGAGCGCGGAGCAGCGCATCACCGAGCTCGAGGACGCGCTGAAGCACGCTCGTGCCGTGGCCGCTGCCGAACGGCGCCCGGCCGATCTGCTCGAGCGGGCCGCGCAACCCTGAGCGGACCCATGCTGATCCCTCACGACGCGACGATCGGCACGCAGAAACTTCTGCTGACGCCTGATCTTCAGACAGCTAGCGAGTGTCTAAATGCAGCCCGTCGTCGGTCAGAACGTCAGGGTGTGCCGTATAGCGAGCCTGCCGGGAGTCGCGACAATCTGCGGGCTGGGTCTTTTTCGCGAACGCATGATCATGAGGGCGCCCACGCCTGCCATGGTAGCCCCGATACACACTATTACGCCGTTCGGAACAATGCCGCCGTCCCCAAAAGGGCCAAAGTCGCCGCGTTGCTCGGGCTCGGTCCGAGTCGCGCCATAGACCATCAAACCGCCGCCCATGACCGTGAGGAATATTCCCCCCGCCTGCAGGCGTTGACGCGACTTCGAGGCTGGCGGGTTGGCTTGCTGCGTGCCCGCGGCAGCCAAGGCATCGCGCAAGGGTCCAGCGTGGCCAACTGCCGGCACCGATAGACACAGCAGAGAAATCAGAAGACAGCGAAGCGTAGATCTCATGCGGCCAAAGAGTGTACCGCTAGCCCTTCTGACGCCGTTCCTGCCCTGCAACTTGGGGACACTGGCCCAATGCTCGTTCGGCGTTCGGGCTTGTGCTGGGGGCTCTCTAGAACTTCCAGGTGTGCTGAACGCTCATCTTATTGGGCGTCACGACGATCTGTGGTGCGGGCCTGTCTCGTCCCATGATGATCATGACGACGCCGACACCGACCATTGCGCTGCCTGCACCGATGAGAGGGACGTTTGGATGGGAGACGTCGCAGCTGCTGAAGGACCCAACGCCACACAACGGGTCGTCACTACGTCTTGTCGAAGACTGACGCGCTGCCCGCTGACGCCTCGCGATCGGCCTATCAACTGAAGGTGTACGGGTACCGGCGCCATCGCTTTCAAGTCCGGCGGCAAGCTGTTCGTCCGGTCCGCAACGACAAGGACTTCGCAGCCCGCTACCGGGCCGTCGTCGCGGGGCATGGGCGAGTGTATCGTGCGGGCCGAGACGGGATCATCCGTCGAAGGGTTTACGCGGCGCAGACACATAATACCGGGCCATGAGCAGCCCAGAGAGTCGGCCCGCCATCCCGTGGTTCGGAGCCCGTAAGCTCGTTCAACAGTTACAGGCGGAGGTCGAAGACCTGCGGAAGGACCGCGATCGTCTGGCTGACCTGAATCAGCGCTTTGGATCGCTGAGCATGTTTGAGATTGAGGAGATGCGGGCCAAGGCCCTGGCTGACGCGGCGGCGCAACGAGAACGCCTCGAGCAAGAACGCCTGCGTCAGGCGAGCGAACTGGGCGGCGAGCGTGCGAACGTCGCGGCTGAACGTTCGGAGCATCTATCAAAAATCCGACGGGTGAAGGCCGAGATCGACTCACTGCAAACTCGCCTCATTGAGACGCGGGAACTCGAGTTGCTGCAGGAAGCCGGCGTCTACGAATATCAGCACCCACTGGCCGACGCGGTGTCGTACCAAGCCGAGATGCTGAGAGTGGGTAACGAGATCAAGGACATGGTCAAAAAGGACGGCGGCGCTATGTTGGCGACCACGGACTGGACGGTAAACGGCTCGATCGTGGAAGGTCGAGCAATGGTCCGCGACTTCTCAAAGCTGATGCTCCGCGCGTTCAACGCCGAGGCGGACAGCCTGGTGCGTAGCCTACGGCCACACCGACTCCAGGCCTCGATTGAGCGCCTCAACAAGGTTGCCCAGGTCATCGAACGGCTTGGGAAGAGCATGAGGATTCGCATATCGACCCCGTACCACGACCTGCGTGAAACCGAACTGCGTCTGACGGCAGACTTCCTCCACAAGCAGGCTGAGGACAAGGAGTCCGAACGTCTCGAGCGGGAGCGGCTGCGCGAAGAGCGCAAAGTCCAGCAGGAGATCGAACGAGAACGCGCCCGGCTGGAAAAGGAGCGCCAGCACTACGAGAACGCGCTTGCCGCTCTCGTGCTGAAGGGGGACGATGATGGTGCTGATCGGCTTCGACAGGAACTGACGACCGTCGAGAGCGCCATTGCAGATGTTGACCAGCGGGCGGCCAATATCCGCGCCGGCTACGTGTACGTGATTTCGAACATCGGTTCGTTCGGAGAGCGGATGGTCAAGGTTGGTCTGACGCGGCGGCTGGACCCGCTGGATCGCATTCGCGAATTAAGCGACGCGTCAGTGCCCTTCAACTTCGACGTGCACGCTTTGTTCTTCTCGGCCGACGCGGTTGGCATCGAGCAGGCGTTGCACGCCAGGCTCGCAAGCGCCCGTGTGAATATCGTCAACCGGAGACGAGAGTTCTTTCGAGTGACGCCGCTGGAAGTCAAGGTGCATCTGTCGGAGCTCGCGGGCGAGCTGCTGGAGTTCCGCGAAACGCCGGAGGCGCTCGAGTACCGGCAATGCTGTGGTATCCAGCCGGCTTCGTGAGCGTCGACGCGCGATGAGGTCGGCGCAAGAAAACGAGAGTTCGAGAGGCGCGGTGCGGAGGCGACCGCGGCAATTCCGAAGGAGGTAGACTTCCGACGATGTTCACGACAGATACGCACCACATTGGGGCAGCGCCTGTGGCTGGTCAGGCAGTTCGAGTTCCTCGATTGGACGGGCGAGAACCACCTTCATTCTCGATTCATCGGGTTGCCCGACGACAAGGAACTGCGAAGCGTCGGGCGCGAATGACCGGGCCGGAACTACCCATTGACGTTGACGTGGCCACCGACCTGATAGTCACGTCTGGCATGCTACGGTTCCCGTCCGCGCGCGGGCGGGGGAGGAGGGCCGGAACGATGAACAGGCGTGCGTTGCTGCTGTCGTTAATCGTGATGTCGCTGCACGCGATCAGTGCGCAGGCAGCAGTTATCTTCAGTAACGTCGGCCCGGCTCTGTCGTTCTCCGACATCGGCGTGGGCGTGAATGGCGCGACGATGTTTGGACCAGCCATCGCTCAGCAAGACGCGGCCTCCGCGTTCTCGTCGGCTGAACGGGCAACCCTCGACTCGATCGAAGTTGCGCTGGCATACAGCGGCGGGCTAAACCGCTTCGACATTCTGTTGTTGGCGGACGATCACGGATTGCCGGGCTCAGTTCTGGAGGTCTTGCCCGCTATCGACGTGCCGGCCCTGATGGGATGTCCCGCCAGCTGCGTGCTCCCGCTCACTGTGGTCACATCCATAGCGCGCCCTGTCCTCGAGGCAAACACGCAATATTGGGTTGGTGCGACCGCCTCCGGGACAACCTTCGGCAACTTCATGCTGAATTCGACCGGGGACACCGGCGTCGTGTATCGCAACTATGGTGGCCCCTGGATGCCCGTAGTCTCCGTGCAAAACACGGCAGTGGGGTTTCGCGTGAATGGGACGCCGGTAGGGTCTTCGATTCCAGAACCGGCAAGCGTTGTGCTATTCGCAACCGCCGCTGGTGCACTCCTGACGCGTCGCAGGGCTTTCCCGACGTCAGAGACGGCGCCCTGACGTTCTGGGAGACGAAGAACGGCAAGGCCAGGCGGATACCCCTCTCCCCCGCCATTGCGCGTGTCCCGAAGCCGTTTGCGCGCCAGAATCCCTATGTCTTTACGAACTCGGTGACCGAGGACTGATACACGGCGCCCGGCACGTCTTCCGCCGCGCCGGCATCTCGACGCGGCACGTGACCCTCCACACCCTGCGACACACGGCGCTGAGCCGGATGATCGACCAGGGGTACGACGATTACACGGTGATGGAGTTGTGCGGGCACAGCTCGACGCGCATGCTCCCGCGCTACACGCACCCCACCGAGGCGCGCAACGTCGAGGCCCAACGGATTCGACGTGGTCACAAGTTGGTCGCAACGATCGGACGCACCTGATGCGGCGCTCTCCCAAGGGGCTGATTTGTTAGGGAATTTTGGTGGACGGCGGGAGGATCGAACTCCCGACCTCCGCGTTGCGAACGCGGCGCTCTCCCAGCTGAGCTAGCCGCCCACTGTCGGCAAGGGCACCCGGTTCGCTCTTCGAAGCCGAACCAGAACGCGTAGTGTAACACGCGGTTCGCGCCGGTCGCAACGCCGAGCGGACAGTCTCGGACCAACGTCAGGTGGACTGACGCGGGACGCCAATCAGCGAATACGCGAGGAAAAGACCCGCCGCAAGCGCCACGGCGGCGCCCACCCGCAGCAGTACAGTTCCTTGCGCCGTCTCCCATTCCATGATCGCCCGCGCGTGGTCAGGCCCCAGCAGTGTGGCCGACACCCCCTGCAGCGCCATGACGAAACCCAAGGCGCGCAGGATCCTGGGCATGCGGGAAACTCCGGCAGACAGGAACACGACGAGGCCCATCGCGATTCGCACCGCGGCAGCCGTGTAGAGCCGGGCCGGCGTGGCGAAGTAGGTGCGCCGAATCTCCGTCCCGCGCTCGGGCGAGACGAGCCCGCCGATGCCGACGCCGATGGTGAACAGGGCGACGAGCACCGCAGCCATTCTCATGCGTCCCTTGTACCTCAAATAAGGCGGTGATCTCCTGAACCTCTAATCTGATTGCAGACCGCACGCCCCTGCCACCATCACTAGGGTTCCGAACATCTGCAAGCTGGCCTGCTTCCCGATCTCGAACCGCGGCCGAGACCACCCTGCGGGCGGACCGTCGGCATCGCGTCATCTGACGACGTCGGCATCGTGGTTACAGGATTGCGCTTGCAGGTGACAGAACCGACATTGGCGGCCGATGCGATCATCGCGGCGCCCGACAGCGCTGTCGGATCGACGCCGGAAATCGCACGTTTCCGGGTCGAAACCACGGAACTCGTCGGCTGGTGCGGCGGTTGCACAGCACCGGATCGCCTGCAATGACGGCACCGCACCTGGAACCCACGATATCGATTTCCTCGTCCGGCCGGACCGACGGCCTGGGACGACGCGAGCTGTACTTCGACCGGGAAACCGGCGACATGCTCGAGCGCCTCCACGCCCGGCCGGAGATCGCGCTGTTCGAAACCGCCATCCGGGAGCGCATCGAACAACTCGCCGGCTTCAACGATCCGCGGTTCGCCCGCGTACGCACGGCCGAACGGCTCGACGGCAGCCTGACGGTGCTGTCCGACTTCATTCCAGGTCAGACGCTCGCGGACCTGTTCGATGCCGCCCGGGACCTCTCCATCGTCCCCGGTCTGGACGCCGCGCTCGGATACCTGGTCGAAGGCCTATACGCTGTCGCCGCCCTGCACCGCGGGGCCGGTGGCGCGCACGGCCTGATCGCGCCGGAGCGGACGCTCTTCACCGCCGATGGCGGCCTGGTGTTCCTCGACTCACCGTATGCGACGGCGATCGACCGGCTCGCCTTGTCGCACCGCCGCCTCTGGACCGAGTTCGGCATCCGCGGCACATCGTCCGGCTCGCATCACAGCCTCGAACCAGCCGGCGACGTCAGCCAGGTCGCGCTCAGTACGGTGATGCTGATCCTCGGGCGGCGGCTGTCGTTTGAGGACGTCGAGCAGCTCGAGTCGCTCATGCCGGACGTCGCCGAGGTCGCGCTGATCCGCGGCAGCGTCGCGTTCGCGACGTCACTTCAAGGTCTCCTCGAGCGGCTGCTGCCATTGGCGGGGCACCAGCCCTACCCCGCCGCCGACGATGCGATAGCCGATCTTCGTGAGCTGTTGGATCGTGAGATCGGGCTGGACGCGTGCCGAAGCGCGCTCGTCGAGTTCGTCGGCCAGTGCAACCCCGCCGCGGCTGATGCCATCCACGAGTCCACCTTTGGCGCGGACCCGCACCACGAGAGCGCGACCACTCCTGAGACGTTCGCGTGGCCGGACGAGGACCTGCCCTCCGCTCCAGCACTCGCCAGCCACGATCCGGACGTTGCGGTCGAACCTGCCGAGGGCGACGAACCAGCCGTCGAGTTCGAGATCAATCTGGACGAGGGGGACAGCGAGTCGCCTCGACGCTCGCGTGGCGTCAACCCGAGCGGCGACGACGACGAGGATGAGGGCGAGCTCTTCGACTTCAGCAACTTCGATCTATCGAAGAACATCGGGGCGTTCACGCCCAACGTGCTGCGTCGCATCGAGCCGCCGGTAGACCCGACACCGCCACCGCTCGACGAGCTCGACACCGCCGCACTCACGCCGTCGGTCGCCGACGCGTTCGCCTTCGCGGCGCCCTCAGACCAGCCGGAGGCGGCCAACACCGGAAGCGACGCCTCACCGGCACCTGCGGCTGCGGCATCAGCGATTGCGGATCCTGCGCAACCGACGCCGTTCACGCCCGCTGAATTGACGGATCCGCCTGCCGGTCCGGCCGAAGGCGGTGCGACGGTGGGCGGGCCGTCGACGTTCGACTGGGGAACGCTGGTCCGACCGCCGTCAGCGACGCGCCCATTCAGCTGGTGGCGGGGATCAAACCACGGGAGTCGGCGCTGTTCGGAACGGCACCGGCCAACGCGCCCGCGTATGGAGAAGTCGTCCCGGCGCCGCTCAACGCCGACGCCGCGAGCGCGTCCGGAACCGCCAGCGACGCGCCGTCCGGCGAGCGCCGTCGACGCCACAAGAAGGCCGGCAGGGCACAGAAGGACAGGCTCCGGTCAGCGGCCAAGCCCGAGGCCTCGCCGTCGACCTGGCTGGTGCCGCCGGAGAAGCAGGCGAAGTTCGAGCAGGTCACGCCGGAGCCGACGTTGTCGCCGTTCCGTCCGGCCGCGATCCAGTCGCCGTCGGCTCCCGCGATTCAGCTGCCGTTCGCGGCGCCGGTGCCGGGTGTCATGGCCAACCGGCCGCCGGTGATCCCGCTCGCGCCGATCGTCGTGCCACCGCCGCCGCCGGCGGCCCCGCTGCCGAAGTTCGACAACCCGCCGGCGATCGCGCCGATGCCGCTCCCGCCCGCGGGCATCGGATCGACGATGTCGATGATCGATCCGGACGAGGCGTTCGCGCCCGTCAAGGTGAAGGCGGATCTCCCGTCTGGCTACGCGCCGGCCGGCAGGAAAGGCGGCGCAACGCGCCCGCCAGACGCGACACGTGGTCGAGGAACTGCCGGAGCCGCTGCCAGTAGTGGTCGAAGAGGAGGTTACCGTCCCTCCGACGGCGCGATCTTCCCAGTCAAGCTCGCGATCGCCGCTCGTCGTCCTGGTCGTGATCGGGGTGCTGGTGGGCCGCGCCTCGTTACCGGGAGGAGCGCTCGGAAAAGCCGCGGAAACCGCCGCGGCGGACCAGCCGCGACGAAGAGCCGGACCCAACGGCGGTCACCGGAAACGGACAGGTGGTCGTGAACACGGAACCGACCGGCGCACGCGTGACGCTCGACGGCCGACCCGTCGGCGTAAGCCCGGTGACGCTCGACGGGATTACCGCGGGCACGCCATGTCGTGGTCGTGTCCGCCCCGTCCGGCTCGGTCAAGCGCACGATTCGCGTCGTCGCTGACCATTCGATCACCGTCGACGTGCCGATCTTCTCGGGATGGGTGGCGGTGTTCGCGCCGTTCGTCGTCACGATTGCCGAGGACTCGACGACTCTGGGCACGAACGAGCAGGGCCGTCTGCTGGTCGCGCCGGGTCGGCACATGCTGGTGATGAGCAATGACGGCGCTCGGCTTCTCGACCGCGCAGAAGGTCGACGTCAAAGCGGGCGACGTTGCCGCCATCCACCTCGATCCGAAGGGTCAGGCGAACATCAACGCGCTGCCGTGGGCCGAGGTCTGGTGGGACGGCCGCAAGATCGGCGAGACGCCGATCGCCAACTACAGCCTGCCGCTCGGCACGCAGGAGTTCGTCTTCAAGAACCCGCAGTTCGGCGAACGACGGGCCACCGCGACCATCCGGGCCAGCGAGGCGGCCGCGGTGTCGGTGGACTTCTCGAAAACACCACAGCCCTGACCCGCCCGCAGGTGGAACGGGCGGACCAGCTCCCTTCCGGCCCTCGACACCCGTCGACCGTCCGGGTCGCGCGGCAAAGCTGATACGATGGTCGGGTTACCGATCATGACCTCCATTCTTCGCGCCGCGTTGTTCGCGGCCGCTTGCGGCTGTGGCATCGCCGCCGTCCAGGCCGGGCCAGCCCTCCCCGACCGACATCGCCAACCAGGTCCAGGCGCGTTACGACCAGGTCCGTGATTTCTCCGCCGATTTCACGCAGGAGGCGGTCAGCGGCGTGCTGCGCAAGAAGCTCGTCGAGCGCGGCTCGGTGGTCGTCAAGAAGCCGGGCAAGATGCGTTGGACCGTACAAGGCGCCCGAGGAGAAGGTCTTCGTCTCGGACGGCACCAAGATGTACATGCACACGCCGGCCGACAATCAGGTGATCGTCAGTCCCGTGACCCCCGCCGACCAGGCCACGACCGCGGTCCTGTTCCTGTCGGGCAAGGGCAACCTGACGCGCGATTTCACCGTGAGCCTGATTCCCGGCGCGCCGGCCGGCAGCTACGCTCTCAAGCTCCAGCCGAAGCTGGCGGAACGCGATTACGACTGGCTGCAGCTGGTGGTCGATCGTTCCACCTACCAGATCCAGGGACTCACCGCCGCCGACAAGCAGGGCACGACCTCTACGTTCACCTTCACGAACTTCAAGGAAAACGTCAATCCGCCCGATAAGACGTTTCAGTTCGCCATTCCACGCGGTGCCGATGTCATCCAGGCTGGCTCTCCCGGACGTTGAGTCGCTGCGCGGGCGTGGGCGCCTTCTGGTGTGCCTCGGCTTGCTCGCGGTCTATGGGTGCGCGACGAGCTCACAGTTCCGCGCCGGCGAGCGCGCCGAGCAGGCGAAGGATTACGATCGGGCGGTCGTCGAGTACAGCGCTGCCGTCCGGCTCGACCCGGAGGACCGGAACGCGCGGGGCGCGCTGCAGCGTGCCCAACTCCGGCGTCGCAGCAGCACTTCTTCGCCGGCCGGCGGCTCGCGGCGAGCGGATCAGTTCGAGCGGGCCCTGGTCGATTACCAGATGGCCGCCGAGCTGAACCCGACCGATGCCGAGGTCGAGGCGGCGCTGCGGGACACGCGCCAGCGGCCTACCCGGAAGCCAGCCGACTTGCCGATTATACAGTCGTCCACGTTCGAGCTAGTGATCAATCTCAAGACCGCCAAGTTGTTCGGCCTCGAGGTATCCTCACAACTCCAGCAACGCGCTGACGAGGTGATCGAGTAAACGGCGGGATGTCCGCTATTGGCACAAAGCGGACATGCCAGTTGCACTGCACATGTCGCTTTTGGGGTAAAGCGGACATCGGCTTGTGCGCTGCACATGTCTGCTTTTGACCCAAAGCGGACATCGCCCCTTTCAGAGTGCTAACCTAAGTCGATACGATGCCTTGTCCTGAGCCTCGGGGGAGGCAATGAGACGGCGCAAGTTCATCAGCTTCTCGGCGGCGCGGCGGCCGCATGGCCGCTTACTGCACGCGCGCAGCAGACAACGCTGCCGGTGATCGGGTTTCTGCACAGCGGATCGGAGGCAAACTCCTCCCCACAGATAATCGGTTTTGAACAAGGACTTAAAGAAACCGGCTTTGTGAAAGGCAGCAATGTCACCATTCAATATCGCTTTGCCGAAGGGCAGTATGATCGGCTGCCGGCGATGGTTGCGGACTTCGTACACCGCAAGATAGCTGTGCTCGCCGCGATGGGCGGCGTGCAAACGGCGCTCGCAGCGAAGCCCGCAAGTGCTATTATTCCGGTAATATTTGCAAATGGCAGTGACCCCGTGCGATTCGGGCTGGTTGAGAGCCTCAATCGGCCGGGTGGCAACATGTCAGGGGTAAGCTTTTTTACCGCCACTTTGGAGGCGAAGCGGCTAGGACTGCTTTTCGAACTTGTTCCCGCCGCTCAAACCTTTGGAATTCTGATCAATCCAAAGAATCCCAATGCCGAGTCACAGTTGAATGATATCGCGCAAGGTGGGCTCACGCTGAGTCGGCCGATTACCATCCTGAAAGCTAGCGACGATCACGAAATCGAGGCAGCGTTTGAAGCCCTCGAGCAACAACAGGTAAAAGCGCTTCTAGTAGCTTCCGACCCATACCTCTTCGGCCGTCATGTGAAAATCGTGGCGCTCGCGGCCCGTTACAATCTGCCGGCGATCTACGAGTGGCGCGAATTCGCACAAGCAGGCGGACTCGCTAGCTACGGAACCAATCTCTTTAACAACTATCGCTTGGCTGGCGTCTACACCGGACGCGTTCTCAAAGGCGAGAACCCGGCAGAATTACCAGTCGTCCAAGCTACCAAGTTTGAGTTCGTCATCAATTTAAAAACTGCCAAGACGCTTAGGCTCGACGTGTCGCCTACGCTCTCTGCTCGCGCAGACGACGTGATCGAGTGATCGCTCGAATGTCCGCTATTGGCACAAAGCGGACATCCCTATTTGCACCGCACATGTCCGCTTTTGGGGGTAAAGCGGACATGGCGTTGTGCACTGCACATGTCTGCTTTTGACCCAAAGCGGACATGTGGCCCCCTTCCGTGTGCGCGGATTAAGTCGCTACGATGCCCTGTCCTGAGCCTCGGGGGCAATGAGACGGCGTGAATTCATTTTTCTTCTTGGTGGGGCCGCGTCCGTTTGGCCATTCTCAGTATATGGGCAGCAGCCAACGTCCCCAGTTATCGGTTTCCTTGGCGGCGTGACCGAGGACAAATACGCGATCCGCCTGGACGCGTTTCGACAAGGACTGAAAGATACAGGCTTTGTCGAAGGCCAAAACGTTACGGTGGAATACCGCTGGGCGGAAGGTCACAACGAGCGATTGCCCTCGCTTGCGGCGGAGCTTGTGCAGCATCACGTGGCTGTAATCGTTGCCGGCGGCACCCCTTCGGCACTGGCTGCAAAAGCCGCGACTGCGACAATTCCAATCGTTGCTGCAACAGCGGTCGACCCGGTTGAGGCTGGACTGGTGTCGAGCCTGAACCGGCCCGGCGGCAACCTGACGGGCGTGAGCAATTTAAATGTAGAAATGGGGCCAAAACGGCTAGAGCTGCTGCGTCAATTGATACCAAAAGCGAGCGCCATTGCCTTGCTGGTCAACCCTACCAACCCCGGCCTTGCTGAACCCTTCGTACGATCGTCGGAAGACGGCCGCCGGCAGTCTCGGGCTGCAACTTCACATCCTGCAAGCGAGCACCGAGAAAGATCTTGAAAAGACATTCGAACGCGTCGCCCAACTGCGGGCGGATGCGCTCGTGATCATGCCCGATGTATTCTTCACTAGCCGAAGCAAACAACTTGCCGAGCTACTCGCTTCGCTACAGAGTGCCAACGATCTACCAGTATCAGCCGTTCGCGGCAGCCGGTGGTCTGATCAGCTATTCAAGCGATGAAAACGAATACTACCGGCTAGTCGGCGTTTACGCTGGGAGAATTCTAAAGGGCGACAAGCCGGCCGACCTACCCATTCAGCGTTCAACAACAGTCGAGATGATAATCAATCTCAAAACTGCTCGGGTGTTTGGCATCAATGTGCCGCTCGACCTGATCGGACGCGCCGATGAAATTATTGAATAAGCGGTGTCCGCTATTGGCACAAAGCGGACATAGCTAGTGGCTGCACATGTCCGCTTTCGGGGGTAGAGCGGACTGCGTTGCGGAAATCCGCTTTCGCGGTCGCTATTTGGGGCAAAGCGACAAATGCCCTTTTGCACTGCATATGTCCGCTAATGACCCAAAGCGGACCTGTGAGCCGCACGAAGTTCCGTAACTCATCTTGCCATAAGCTATGTCAGATACCTGACATAAAAAGTATTTACCAGTTATGGTATCTGTTAGTACTATGATCTGTTACGAGAATGAGTAGTTATCTCATTTCAGAGTCCTGCCATGAAAAAGAACGGCAATCTCACTCGCGGAGAGCACTTCTACAAATCATGATGTCACCGGAAGAGTTAGCGGTGGTGGATGATTCAGGTTCAAGCAGCGAATGCCAAGTCGTGCCGCTGCTGTGCGTGAACTCTTTAAGCTCGGCCTCACCGTTGCGACACGGTCTCCTGCTTTAGCGGGACAAAAATCGACCGATTTCGGCCTGCTCGAAGCCGCCTCTGATCGTACGTCATAATTTCGCAAACCGTTAAGCACCAAGGTCGCGACGGCCCCCAGTTAGTGTTAGTGGCTAATACGTTCGAAAGCGCTTTTTGCTCTTAGACTACAGCGACTGGCTCGGCTTCGACTTAGCGCGCAGTATTGCCGCATGCCGCAGTCTCACATCTTTGATCCGCTAGCTCCGTCCGCCGTACAACCAGCTTGTTTAAAATGCAATTGGCCCATGTGGCTGGTTAGCATTGAGCGGATGAGCCGCACCACGACCGACGCACTTTTTCAATGCTCACGATGCGAGCATCAGGAAACGGTCGTCGTCAAATACGACGAATAAAGCCATGGCCATACGTATGACTTTGATTGCTGTTGGTACTTTCGGCCCCGATGAAATCAAAGCGATGACCGCTTTACGAAGGCGCGTTGACTGATTTGGGATTTGCTGACCGGGAAGACCCGCTAGCAAATTATCGCAAAGTCTATTGTCAATGTAACCGCGACCGGCGAACGCAACCCTGAGAGATAAAGGAACGTGCGCTGAATGCTTTAGGTGTATTCAGCACCGCTGCCTAAGCCGCTTCAAAGGAGTTGCTATGATCGTTGACCAGCGTACGCCACCCCACGTTCCAATTCAACTATCCGACCCAACTGTCCAGAGTGCCAGACGCCGATGAGGCTTTTTGGGATTGAATCGAAGACCCCGGCCACGAATTGCATCCTACGAGTGCCCCAACTGCCAACGCATTGAAACGGCAGTGCGGCCTCTTTTCCATTAATCGTTCCGTGCGCGGCTCTGGCAAAAGCTATCGCGTGAATTGGCCCAGCGTTCGGCCCGGGTCTGCCGAAGCCTACGTCTTTGCCACATTGTGTGTCGTCATCGCCAGCCTCCTACGTTGGGGGCTGGGACGGCGAGCGAAAACATAACTTTTCCGACGTTTTATCCGGCGGTGCTTTTTTCGGCGCTGATTTGCGGTCGCGGGGCTGGCACCATTTGCTTCGGTATTGGGCGGCGTTATTGGCTGGTGGGCTTTCATGCCGCGCATTTTACGTTCTTTTCCGGTGACGCTGGGACGACAATATCGGCTTACTAATGTATTTTTCCGCTTTCTGCTCATAGTGTGGGGTGCAGACCACTATCGCATTTTACGAAGCGTCTTGAAGACGAAGAGAAATTTAGAAAACTGGCCGTTGACGAGCTTGCACACCGACTAAAAAACAAACTGGCCACCATCCAGTCCATCATAGTTTTCAACTTCGCGATGATCCGCGATTAGAGAATGCAATTTTAAGCCGTCTCTCTGCGCTCTCGGCGACCGACGACCTTATCATGGCCACGCAGGGACACGGCGCGGGCCTTCGCGGCATCCTCTCCGCCGAACTTCGCCCCTATGGAGTATCGCGAGTGTCGATGGAGGGGCCAGATGTTCTGCTGCCGCCGAAGTTAGCGTTGATGATGGCGCTGCTCGTTCACGAACTCGCTACCAATGCTGCAAAATACGGTGCGTTCGAGTTCAGTGGGTAACCTATCAATCCAATGGTCGCTTGCCGATGCACGATTGGACCTTGAATGGCCTGAAAGCGGCGGACCAACTGTTATTGCTCCAGACCATCGCGGTTTTGGAACGCGACTATTTTCACGTGCCCTTGAGCAGTTTGGCGGCGCGGTCGAGGCGACTTTTGCAACAACAGGGCTTATTTGCAAATTAAGCTTTGTATTTCAAGAAAGCTCGCCAACCTTGGCTCCTGAGTTTGACCGGCACCCAGCCCAACATACTCGCAGCTGACTAAAACTGTCGCGCTAACTGCAATGTCCGCTATTGGCGCCCGCACTGGCCGCAATAGTCTCGGCCCAACTCTTTCCGTCTGGGGCTCGCCGGTCAGTCGTTGGCCCCGGGCGAGTAATCGCTGTCACCCGTCCACCAAGGGGTTATGAGGCCTCCAAGTTTTGTCCAGCGGGTACTGCCGAGGCTTTGAGCTTTAGCAACGCGGCGCCCTTTGATGTTCGTTCGCGCTGAAAGGCCACAACGATGGGAGCCAAGGCAATCCCACGGATGCTATTAAAGGGAAGCAATGTGCCGGCGTTTTACCAATCGACTGACTTGGCGCGAGATTGTTGCCCTCTATCGTTTGAGCGTTCCGGCAACGCCCGAACGCAATTTGCCAGCGCGCTATAACATCTGCCCTACCGACACGATTGACACGGTAATTGAACGCGGGGGATGGCGTGAACTGATGCCGATGCGGTGGGGATTGGTGCCGTCGTGGTGGAAAAAGAAGGCGAAGGAAGCCCCGGCGACCTTTAATGCGGGTGCCGAAACAGTGGCCGAGAAGCCGATGTTTCGCGACGCATTCAAACGCTCGCGGTGTCTCATTCCCGCCTCCGGCTATTACGAGTGGCAAAAAACGCCGACCGGCAAGCAGCCCTACTTCTACGCTGCGCGCGATGGCTCACCACTGACAATCGCCGGGCTATGGGATGAATGGAAAGACATAGACGTTTCAACACGACCGCCTTAGAGCCTCGGCTCAGCGCGAGATACGAAAACCCGACATCATGTCGGGCGCAATTTTTGCGACGACCGTGTGTGGACTCGGTTCTTCCCTGAGCCGCAAGAGGCGGTTCCGATCATCGCGGACGAGAACGACGAGCGCGAGTGGGAGGCCAAGTGCGAGGAGGCCGAATGGCGGCGGGAGAACGGGTTGGGCATTGACTTTGCCCTGCCCGGGAGGCGCCGTCCGCGCGAGCGGCCTGATAACCCGCGCAACCTGCCCTGCCCGTCCTGCGATACGCCCAACCGCCTGACGCGACAGGACAGGGCGCTTGGCTACCAGTGCGACACCTGCGCTGATAAGGCGGAACGTGGCTGCGATTAACCCCCATTTATCGGTACAAGGTTGGGGCGCAAATGCCCCAACAACCTCCTGATCTAGCAAGAGGAATCGCCATAATGGTCTGCCTGACAAAAGCACAGCGTGACGCCTTGTTTCGCCTGTTCCAACGTGACTTCCCGTCATGGGTGACGCCGTCCAGACAGAACAGCATCACGCGCGAAGAAAAATTAAGTGACACAGGTCGTGGACTCCCTTCCCGATTTAGGCAGTTTGGCGCCCATTGCGGTTCCGACTGGCCCAAGCCATGAGACCAAGTGTCCGCGGTCGTTTCCTTATCTTGCGCTGGTGATGCTCTTTGATGCTGGGCCGTCGACGACCTCTAATGGTCGGACAGCCACTGTCATCAGGCTGCCGCACATTCTGATACGGGCCCATAACGACTCGCGACGGACGCCATGGGTTCGAGCGAGCGCGGCGGCCCCGCACAGTGTTTCAGCAGGGAATAGACGAGACAGCGTTGTCGCCCTTACAGATATAGGATGGTGGCGACAGTTTTTGTCCCAGTGGAAACCTTAATCGTCTGACGTCGGGACTTCACGGATCAACCGCGCACCACGGGGGCCGCTTATTTCGGCCTCCTTCGCATCAGCAAGATGATTGATTATTCGATTTACCGCGCGGCGCCGAGAGTCACGCGACAGAGCGCATAAGCCGGGGAATATGGTGACAAGATCAATTAGGTCGTCAGTGCTCATCCAGCTAGGCGAGAGCAACGCTCGGACGTTGTCGACACGAACTTCTCTGGAGTTGGGCATCATCGTGCGAGCCGCCTTTGCGTCGGCCCGCTTACGGCGTTGTGTATCCCGATCACGCTGGCGCTTGCGCGATTTCCTGATCTCCTCCCATTCCGCCTCGGTAAGGCCGCACGGCGCTATGGTGGTGATGTTGAGTTCGGTCCGCTCGTCATCTGTAAGACCGAGATGGGTGCCTAAGGCGGTTGCGGTCCATATTCGGCCCGCTGCATCAACCATTGGCTCAAGTTCGGACTCGCTTATCCACGCTGCCCATGAACGAACCCACCTGTGCAAGAACAGTGCGGCGTCCGAACGCCGGACGATATGATCTAGCGCCACAGCGAGGTCTTCTCGCCCGGAATCATCATCTGGCAGCGTCAGACTGCCGTAGCGATGGTGAAAGAACCGCACAAGGTCGCGCAGTCGCATGAGACCGATAAAATTGATGGTATCGTCACGCCGACGCCGGGCACGGGCATAGCGGCGAGCAACCTCGCGGCGTCTGCCGCGGATGTTATTGGGCGACGGGAGTGGCATGTCACGGCTCGCTGTCGCGGTTTGGGTTGCGACCTACCCTTTGGCGCTTTGGCGCGACCTTTGTCCCCACCGCTGCTTTTCGGGCTTTCGCCGCACCCATCGCCCCGTAGCGTGCGTGACCACGGTCGCGGCGTTTCACTGTGTCCATCATCGATCACGCCTCCAGCAGATTGCCAGAGGCACGCGCGTCCAACCATTCCCGTGCATGTCGCACGCGGATGCCGAGACGACGTTCTGAGAGCTTGGTGACGGTGGGACCTTCGCCCCGAGCGATCAACCGGCGCAACGTAACAAGCGAGATGCCCGCATTGCTCGCAAATTGGGACAGCGTAAGTACGCGATCTTCGTTAAAAGGCAGAACAGCTGACTCGTGGTTACCCATGAACTCACTCCAAATGTAATGACCATTTGCGAGTCGTTAATCCCTGCGCCCGAGTTTGGCACGCGCAATTCGCTTTTTTAGGCAATTGTTGCCTACGCCAATCCACAGAAAAATGATTGCCCGTTTGCGGCCGTGCGGAAGCTCACTCTCGCTGCCGTTTTAGTGAGGTCACCCAAGCGACTGTCTTGGGAAAACGTCGCTGAGAAATCTTCCCAGAGTCTTCCCAGTAAGATCTGTCGGGAAGACAGGTTTTCAAAAGTGCCTGATTTTATTGGCGCGCCCGAACGGATTCGAACCGCTGACCCCCAAATTCGTAGTCTGATAAACTGCGATAAAACCCGCAAAAACCGGGACAAGTCCGACTAGGATTTTGTCAAAAACCCGGTAGATATTAGCCCGGTGTTAGCCGATTTTTGCGGGCTTGATAATTGCCCGATGTTAGCCGGGCGTTAGCCAGGGGGATTTTGAACATGCGCAAGACACTCTCCGACAAGGGCGTTGCCGCGCTCAAGCCGCGGCCGCAACGCTACGCCTTTCCCGATCCGGAATTGCGCGGCCACTATGTTCGCGTGCAACCGGGTGGCGCCAAGGCATTCGTCACGGTCGCGCGCAACCCGAACGGCAAACAGGTCTGGGCGACTATCGGCGCCGCCGACGTGCTGAGCATCGATGATGCGCGCAAGAAAGCGCGCGGGCGATCGAGCGGGTGCGAACCGGGTTGCCAGCACTGGAAGCACCGCCGACCAAACCCAACAGCTTCGAGGACGTTGCCGGACAATGGTTGAAGCGGCACGTGCAAGTCAAAGGCTTGCGATCGGAGAAAGAGATAGTGCGATTACTGCAAGCGCATGTATTCCCGCGCTGGATGGACCGCGCCTTTCTCGGTATTCGTCGCTCCGATGTCGCCGCCCTGCTCGACGAGGTCGAGGACGAACATGGCGCGCGCCAGGCCGACGACGTCCTCGCCATCGTGCGCGGCATCATGAATTGGTCAGCACCCGCCACGACGATTATGTCGCCGCCAATCGTGAAAGGGATGCGGCGCACGAATCCGAAGGCGCGGCGCGCGTCCGTGTGCTCAATGATGACGAAATCCGCGCCATCTGGAAGGTAGCTGAATCGAATGGTGACATTCGGCGGTATTGTCCAAATGCTTTTGCTAACGGCGCAGCGGCGGGAAAAAGTGCTGTCGGTGCGCTGGCAGGACGTTTCCATTGATGGCGAATGGACGATCCCGACCGAGGCGCGCGAGAAAGGTACGGCTGGCGTGGTGATGCTGTCCGACGCGGCGCGCGCAATCATTGTTAAGCAGCCGCGCATGGGTAGCAATCCGTTTGTCTTCGCTGGCCGCGGCGATGGACATTTCAACGGCCACAGCAAGGCCAAGCGGCTGTTCGATGCCAAGTTGCCTGATATGCCACAATGGCAGCTGCATGATTTGCGCAGAACCGCCCGCTCGCTCATGAGCCGCGCCGGCGTACGACCGGATATCGCCGAGCGTGTCATGGGTCATGCCATTGCCGGTGTCGAAGGTGTTTACGATCGGCACAGCTACGATGACGAAAAGGCCGCCGCACTGGCCAAGCTGGCGGCGCTCATTGATGGCATAGTGAATCCGCGCGAGAACGTCACCCCGATGCGCAAGAGAGCGAAGCGATGACGCGATTGCCGTCAACCTCGTCGAGGCTCAGGCGCTTGCGGTTGCGCGAGATTGGATTGCGTGGCACCGCGAAAGTCCGGATGGAATATTTCACCCGAATGCCGCCGCCGTTTTTGGCACATCGCTGATGAAGCGGTTTGCCCAATCTCATCCATTCGGTGCCGACGACGTTGTATATTTTGCCGAGCATGGCTCTAAGGAGGCGGACCTTGCCTTGCGCGAATTGATCGCCGAGTACACCGATCGAGGCGAACCGCTAACGGCCGTTTTGCGGGCATATAATATCCGGCTTATCAACCCGAGTAACCGACCAAGGAAGCACGGCGCCGGGCGGGCTGAAAATTTCATTCGCGATGCGGGGATCTGGTTCTTGGTCGAAGCGCTGATCATCAAATGCGATTTGCGGCCAACTCAGCGTACGAACCGGAAGACAAAATTACACCCACCGTCCGCTTCCAGCATTGCAGCCGCGGCGCTGTCGGATGCGAAAATAAACATCCCGATAGGTTTTAAGGCTGTCGAAAAGATTTGGGGCCGGTATCTGCCTGCGTTTGCCGGCGAAAGGGTCGCTGCCGGTACGAAGTTCGCTGCCGGTATCCCGCCCGGATACGCGGGTCTCTTCGGTAGGTAAGACCGTCCTACGAATTAGCCCTTTAACTTAGAGGACCACTAGCCCGCAAAAATGGGACATATGAATTCTCGGTTCATCAAACCGGGAGTCCCGCCATGCAGAGGCGTCTGCGCTATGCCGACCTTGAGAGGCTCGGCATCGTCAATACCCGCGAAACCTTTCAAAACTGAATTTGCAAGCGGGGTTTCCCGCGCGGCCAATTAACCGGTCCCAATAGCCGCACCTGGGGCGAGGACGAGGTCCAGGCTTGGCTCGATAGCCGGCCGACCGCGACCAAGCCGGATTTACCGAAGCCGACGGGCCGCCGCGGTCGCCCGCGCAAAGCCGATCGCGCCGGGGTCGAGGTCTAATGCTCGACAAAGTTCGGTCGGCGGGCTTGGCGACCGCCGACCGACAAGGGAATGCTTCACTAAGGGCTAGGAGGCATCCCAATAGTCAAAATCGCAAGGTATTGCAAACGGCCATCCCTTGGTCGTGGCTGCAGATTGGGCAAATCGCCACTGAGCTGGTTTTGCCCAAGGTTGCCGCCGCAAGGGAGCGCGACCGCACAGTCCGTCTGCGGCTCGGCCTCGACTTGGTCGACTGGGAGGGGCGCCCATGACAACCGCTCCAACTCCATCAAGTTTGCGCAACAACAGTCGGCGTCTCGATCGCCGCAATGCCGGCGTTGCCACCGTGCTGCGCGCGATGCGCGACGGCGCCACTTGCAGTTGGAATTTTACGAGACAGGTCCGAGGTGGCGCATGTCGAACGGTCGATATGTGAACGCCGCAGTCGCCCGGATCGTCATTGCGGACAAACACGTTGTCGGTGTTGGCGACACCTTATTCGAGGATGGACCGTCGCAGACGTGGCGCTTCGTCGAAAGACTTTGAAACCAGCAACCAACCAGGAGGACACGTCAATGACGACCAAACCAACGTTGCAGCCCATCGAGCCCGCAGCGGAGACGAATTCCGAAACTGCAGCTGCCCCCGATCCATTCGCGCCCGAAAATCTGCGGCTCAGTCAGTCGTTCAACGAAATGGTGGGCGTGAAAAAGATTCTGACGTACGGTGCCGGTGCGCAAGCCAGGCGCGCAAGATTTTGTGCGCGTGCGTCCCGGTCCTGAATATCGTGAAAATTTCCCGATCATCGATCTCAAAGATGATCGTGAGGAATTTGTTGTAACTGCCGCGCTGGTGCCCGAGCTGCTTACCGAAGTGGTCAACAAGACGCTGTACCTCGCGATCAACAAGCAAGGCACGGTTTTCTTTTGGCCGGTTCGGTTGCCAACGCCGGATGGCAAGGATTTGGACTGGTGGCGCTCAGGACGTGAAGCCGCTGACCGCGCAACACGCACTTGGGTCCGCGTCAGGGCGAACATGAACCTCGGCGCCTACGAAATTTACGAAGCGGCCGCCACTCTGAGCGAGCCTGAATGGCCCGATCTGTCATATTGGGACCTCATTAAGATTGCGTTCAAGGACCACTTGATCGGGGACTTGGATCATCCGGTGATTAAGCGACTGCGCGGACTGGCGTGAAAGGTCGGTCATGGCCGCTCGCAATCACGCAGCGAACGCCGGCACGCACTCTTATGCGGCGCGCGGCCCGGATAACTACTCAACACCGCCATCGGCCGTTGAGGCGCTCCTGCGCTGCGAACGATTGCCACATAGAATTTGGGAGCCGGCGGCGGGGTTCGGCTCGATCGTGACGGCTCTACGCGCTGCCGGCCACGATGTGACCGCTGGCGATCCGACCACGCTTCACCGTATATCGGCACGTCGCGAGGTGCGCGCGTGAACGGCTTGAGCGCATTCCGCGAAATCGTGTTGGCGGATTTTGAGTTCACTAGCCTTCCCGGCGAACGGCCGGTGCCGATCGGCTTGGTTGCCCATGAATTGCGGAGCGGCCGGCGCTTCCGAATTTTTCGCGGTCAATTCGGATCAACACCACCATACGCCACCGGCACTGATGTTCTTGTTCGTCGCATACTACGCGTCGTGCCGAGCTTGGCTGTTACCGGGTTCTCGGCTGGCCGATGCCCGAACGCGTCCTCGATCTCTTTGCCGAGTTTCGCGATCGCACCAACGGGCTACCCACAGCTGCCGGAGCTAGTCTGTTCGGCGCACTAACCCATTTTGGTTTGGATGTTGCCGGCGCCGACGAAAAGAAAGAGATGCAACAGGCGATCGGTGCCGGCCAATGGGAAGGCCGTTTCAATCCGTCTGAAATTCTCGATTATTGCGAACAGGATGTGCTCGCACTCAAACGGCTTCTGTTGGCCATGCTGCCGAAGATTGATCTGCCGCGCGCATTATTGCGTGGTCGCTACATGGCGGCGGCGGCGGCGATGGAATACGCCGGCGTTCCGATCGATACCGAAATGTTGGCGTTGTTGCGGGGTGGTTGGGCCCATATTCAGGACCAACTGATTGCTGCAATCGATCGTGATTACGGCGTGTTTGATGGTCGCGTATTCAAGCTCGAACGGTTCGCTAGTTGGCTCACGGCAAACCGGATCCCTTGGCCACGCTTGGAAAGTGGCCGACTGGACCTCAGTGATGATACGTTCCGACAACAGGCGCGCGCACATCCCCGCGTATCCCCGTTGCGGGAATTGCGGAGTAGCCTGAGTGAATTGCGTCTAAATGATCTTGCTGTTGGTGCGGACGGTCGTAACCGCACGATCTTGTCAGCATTTCGTGCGCGCAGCTCACGCAATCAGCCAAGCAATTCGCGATTTATATTTGGGCCCTCCGTTTGGTTGCGCGGATTGATTAAGCCGGCGCCAGGTTACGCCGTCGCGTATGTAGATTGGCAACAGCAAGAGTTCGGAATTGCTGCCGCGCTATCCGGCGATCCGCTGATGCGAACGGCATATCGGTCCGGTGATCCCTATCTTGCTTTCGCCAAACAATCCGGTGCTGTGCCATTAGACGCCACCAAGGCTACGCACGGCTCTCAGCGTGAGCTGTTCAAGCAATGCGTACTAGCCGTTCAATATGGAATGCAAAGTCCGTCTTTGGCGTTGAAGATCGATCAGCCGGCGATCGTTGCGCGCGATTTACTGAAGGCGCATCGCGAGACTTACAAAACTTTCTGGCGTTGGTCGGATGCCGCGGTTGATAAGGCAATACTCACCGGCTCACTGCATACTGTGTTTGGCTGGCATGTTCACGTTGGCGAGAAACCCAATCCGCGGTCGTTACGAAATTTCCCAATGCAAGCCAATGGTGCCGAAATGCTGCGGCTGGCTTGTTGCCTAGCCACTGAGCGCGGCGTTGAAATCTGCGCCCCCGTCCATGATGCGGTGTTGATCTGCGTGCCGGTCGATCGACTCAGTGAGGACATTGCCACCACCAGGGCGGCAATGGCGGAAGCTTCCCGCGTGGTGCTCGCCGGCTTTGAACTCGGGACGGACGTTTCGGTTACACGCTGGCCGAACCGTTACATGGATCCCCGCGGAAAGGTGATGTGGGAGCGCGTCACTGGCTTGTTGCGGCAGTCCGTTGCTGAAAGGTTGTCGGCATGATTGAGGATCCCGATCCCTACGCCGACTTGAAGCAGCATCGGTTGACGCCCGAAACTCAGGCTCTGATCGAGCGTCGGGTTGCCTTTGAGCCCAGGAAGATTCAGAAACGCCAGCAGCATTTCGTCCAGGTGCCGTGGTCGTGGGTTGAGCGTCTACCGGGCGCTGCGGGGCACACTTACCTGGTCGCCCTGCACCTGTTGTATCTGCATTGGAAGGGTAAAGGTGGGCCGGTCAAGCTGCCAAATG
Organism: uncultured Acidobacteriota bacterium; assembly: GCA_963816725.1. Lineage (GTDB taxonomy): Bacteria > Acidobacteriota > Vicinamibacteria > Vicinamibacterales > 2-12-FULL-66-21 > CAVSUB01. The sequence goes on from CAWFMC010000016.1 coordinate 138,971, forward strand.
GAATGCTCAAGATTGATGGCGTCAGCCGCCAGTCAAAGTGGCGAGCGTTGGTCGACTTGGAACGGCGAGGCTTGATCGTCGTGGAACGTCGTCACAGCAAATCGCCGGTCGTGCGGCTGAAACCTGCCTTACATCTGTTACACAACCTGCCCCATATCTGAGGCAGGTTGTGTAACGGATCTGGGGCAGGTTTTTTGGAATCCTGCCTCACATCTGAGGCATACGGTATACACTAGTCTTATTTAGTCTTATTAATCTTGATTCTTACTAATGTAGGTATGGCCCGAGGTGCCATGACCGCGAGCAATCGGATCGAAAAGGCACTTGCCGAATACGAGGCGAAGCACGTTTTTGCCCGCGCAGGTGTCGCTGCCCGTTGAGGACCGGCTGAAATACATGCCGCGGCAGGGGACATGGCAGGATGGTGGCTATCGTTGGTTTCGCAGCCCGAACATTGTCTGTCTGGAAAAGTATCGACAGCTGAAAGCGGCAGGGCGGATTTAGGTCACCGTGATGACGTTCGCCAATAGCACCGCCCGCAGCCGCCATTGCCGCCAACGGAAACGCGCTGGCCTGGTGCGGTTGGTGGTCGAGGTGGACGAGGACAGACTATGCGAGTGGTTGGTTTCTGGTGGCGTCCTGAGCCCGTTGGAATCGGATCAACGCGATAAGGTTGAACAGGCGCTTGCACGTGCGGTCGTCTTGCTAATCTCCGACGCCTAATAACCAGCCCCGCAAAACTCAACCGCGCACTGTGGGGCTAATCCTAGTTATTCGCTCAGCAACAACTCATGTGTGGCATTATCGACAGACCACGATCTGAAGTGACTGAGAAAACTTTGACCGAGCAGTGGAAATCCTTGCTCTGAAGCGACACTACCAGTGACGTTTTCAACTTCCACGTCTCCAACTTTCAAGGATCGAATGCGGAATGTTTTCTGAACGGTTGTTGATCCATCAGCAAGTAGATACGTCCTCTGACCAATAAAATCCGCGTCGGCTAGAGCCAGGCTCGACACAACATTAGCCGGAATATTCACATCGGCTGAACCGCTATCTACGACAAAATCGAGAGTGATGGCATCGTTTATGCGAACGGGAACCACATGTATGTCGCCGATACGGCGCATTGATATCACTATCTCCGCCTTGGCAGGTGTAGGCACGAGCTTCTGCGCTTCGTTCACCTCCGCTGGTGTCATGCGCGCTGTAATGAAATCCCGACCTTTTACGGCCTCAGTGTAGCCCTGCGCCGCCGACAAGCTGAACCACTTATAGGCAAGGACATAGTTCCGCGGCACGCCTTGGCCGTCGGCATACATGAGCGCCAGATTGTGCTGAGCGGCGGCCAAGCCTTGGTTGGCGGCGAGGTCATACCACTTCACCGCCTCAGTATAGTTCTGTGTCACGCCTTGGCCGTTGGCATACATGGTCCCGACGTTGAGTTGGGCGGTGGCGGATCCTTTATCAGCCAATTGTTGATAAAGCCGGAGGGCGGTCGCGTAGTCGCCTCGGTTATACGCAGCAAAAGCATCCTCTAACGGGCCTGCGGCCACGTGTGCGGTCAGGCTCAATATCAGAAGGATGGCGACGATAGTGTGCTTGAGTGCGAGTGTCATGGCTTTTGGCCCTAAGCGGACATGCACCGGGCGCTGACGAATGTCCGCGATCAGGGCGGACATTGGCCACCCCCTCCTCACCAATCTCGTTTTATATGCCCTAGTATTGCAACGCGTTGCAACGCCGCTATTTGTTGCGGTGTAGGCTCTCTGCAATACGCGGTATGGCACCGCAAATTGGAGCTGACGCATGTCCGACTTGGCCACGCTGAATAAATCCGTCTCGTTGTCGAGCGCCAGCCACGACTTCGTGCTGCTGGCCAAATCGTTGGCCGCTGCCCGTGGCGACATTTCCGAGACGCAGAGCTGGCCCAGACAGTCCCGTCGATGCGCGTGCGCGAAGTCTTGTCGGATCTGAAATCGGCCGTGACGCCGATGTCGTTATCAGACAGCTCGGCGCTGGCACCGTATTCGGCAATGGCTGCCGGGTTTTTCGGTAGCCTCAGCGCGTTTTCCGCATTCTCAAAAATTTACAACATCGGCGATTTTCAACAGAGTGCCAATGCGCACGAGGGTTGTCGTACTGACAACCGCGCCGGTGGCCGAAGCGGTGTAGCGAACTTGCGGCAAAGTCGGTCAGCAGCGGGAGCTTCGCCAGCGCACAGCTCGAGACGCAAAAGGTCGCTGAGTTTCTCGTGATCAGTAACGAGCTGGCGAAAACGGCTGCGCCTTCAAGCATCAGCATGCTCGGCAACGAGTTGCGCCGCGCCTGCGGTATCGCCGTTGACGCCAAGTTCCTCGCATTGATGGCAGCGACGAGCGGCATCACATCGGCAGCAACGACTGGCGTAACAAGCACCACGGTGCTGGCAGACTTGACGGCGCGCCTCACTGCGCTGACCATTGGTGCGGACAGCAGGCTGTGGTGGATCGTAAGCCCGAAGCTCTACAAGACGGTGAGCCTGGTCCAGGGCACCGGTGGTTTCCTCATGCAGGATAACAAGATCGGCATGATCAACGTTGCTCCAAGCGATGCGCTAACAACGACGGCATTCCTGATTGATGCGAAAGGCATTGCGGCCGAGCTCGATACCGTGAAGTTGGACAGCTCAGACAAGACATCGTTGCAGCTAGACAGCGACCCGACCAGTGGCAGCTATCAACTGGTAGTCCTTGTTTCAAAACAACTGCACTGCGTTGCGGTGCGAGATCAAGTTCGGTGCGCTTGCATTGCGTAGCACGAGCGTGACGATGCTCACGGGTTATGCGGCGTGAGGAAAAGAAAGCCCGGCTTTGGGCCGGGCTAGGACTAGGAGATCATGCATGGGAGAATGAACCCCATGCATGGGGAAGATAACACAGATCACGACCCTTCGATGGTAGTCGAATAGTGGAGGGGGTGGTCGCGAACTTATTGGTCGAAACACTATGACCGCCATGCCCCCCATTCGCATTTTTTTCTGATTTGGAAATCCTGAGGACCTTAAGTGCCCAAACAACCTAACCGCAAACCCGCATCATCCCGGCCGGGACCCAAGCCGATGCGGCCGACAGTGAGCAGCGTCACCATGTTGAACTAGCGGTGAGCGTCGGCCTGACCGTCGACATGATATCGGCCGCGATGGAAATACCGCGCCGCACGATTTATCGCCATTTCGCTAACGAGATCGCGACCGGCCGCGCCAAACGGCTGCTGGCAAACGCTGTTCGGCTCGACAAAGCGGCCAGCGAGGGCAGCGTTGCCGCCATGAAATACCTGCACACCCTGATGCTCGATCATGGCCCGGCATCGGCAGCAGCTGACGACCAATGGGGCGACTTCGATGAGGAAGAGATCTTGGCACAGAATATCCGGATTCCGCAGGAATGAACGGACATGGCCAAAGCCCAACCACGCCGCGGCCCTTGACGAGTTTGAGGACTTCAGTTATGCCTCCCGTGCACACCCTGCACCCCGATGTCCTTCGCGAGATCGAAGAGGACCGCGAAAAGAGGCGCAAGGCTGCCGAACAGCCGATCGCCTCGGTCACTCACCGCATCAACACGCTCGAGGCGAGGATCAAGCAGCTCGAGGCCGCACCGTCGCCCGCAATTCTCGACGCGGACTTCTGGCGCGAGGTCGCCAGCGCAATCACCTCTCTGATTGACGTCAAATTCGGCAGGCTCAAAAACGAGAACGAAGCGATCATGCGCCGTCTCAAGTATTTGGAAGAGCAGCCGTCGCTGGAATATTTCGGCGTTTATGAACACGGCCAGAACTATCGCAAAAATTCGCTCGTCACACACGAAGGCTCTTTGTGGATCGCGCGCTCGAACACCGGCTCCTCTCCCGGCAATCCAGGCGGGAGCCACTGGAAAATGTGTGTGAAGCGCGGCCGTGACGGCAAGGATGGGAAGGACGGCAGATGCCCGGAGGTTGATCTTACCGGCCTATCATTGGCCGAAGCCGAAACAAAGCTCCGCGAAATGTTCGACACGTTCAGGAGAATGCAACGGCGGGCTTCATGACCGACCACGGCGGCGATCTTGATGATGTGGCTGCCATCGAGCGCCGCGCGGAAATGTGCGGCCTGCGTGAGCAGGCACTCGACGACCTGCGTGGCTGGATCGCGTGGCGGCAAGGGTCTGCACTAGCATTGCCACAAATCAGCGCCTGTCCTCTTGCAGGCGTCGCGGCACCGCGCCATCAGGCATGTCCTTCGCTGCCAACAGTTGACTTGAGTTCATTGAAGCGCCGACGGATTAAATCGCCAAACCGTTTAGCGGCGCTTTCAATTTTATCTTCGGGCAGGTCTGGATGTTCGGCGCGAACGGCTTTTGCATACTCGTGCATTATCAACACGAATCGCCGCGGTGCGTCCCCGACGATCAAAAGATCGCGCGCCAAACGGTCGATGACGGCGCTCTGCTCAGCGGTGAGTTTGATTTCTGTTTCTGGAATTTTCATGTTTTTAACTTGTGAACGTTTGGTGGACGCGGGCATCAGGCCACCCGCAGGAAAGTGAACGTGCCGATAAGGTCGCAATTATGATGGCGCAGTCGCGGGGCATCACGCGTAATTACTTCCGCAAAAGGTGGAACATCCTTAGCTGGCCCACCAAACTGACCGTCCTCAGTCCACCCTCATGAATTAAGAGGGTCAGCCCGTGGCGAAGCACAGCGATCAGTGCATTCTTCGGAATCGGGCCTAGTGGCATTCCGACGTCACTGTAACACCGTCGCATACCGCAACCTTGCTATTGCTCGTCCGATAGCGACGTGGCCAGCCCAGCCCTAACCGCGATCGACGGCCATATTCAATCTGCCCCCAGACTCAATTCAGCATACGCACCGCGGGGATGGGCGCGAGGCTAAATTCTTTATCCGGCTCGACGAAGCTAATTTCTTTGTGCTGGCTCAAATCAATGAGGCGCGCAGCCTGCATATCCTCAGGCACCATTGCCAGCAGTGCGGCATGTGTCGCGTTTTTTATCGCTACGCCAGTCCATTTTTCGAAGGTGTTGGACGACATGGGCGCCCCCAATCATTTGGAGTTCACCATCTAAATTTAGGATGGCGCCTGGCCTCCCCGCTGTGTTGGGGGTCACAGAACTTGCGCTTTGTTATCTAGCGTCAAGCGTGCGACCAGGGTCATGCGGGCAGTGGGTTGCGGCGCCAAGCCTTCTCCGCCCACCATCGGTCGGTCTAGCGTCGGGGGATCAGGCGTGTCTTGTCGTTTGCCATCAAAGTTTGGTTAGTTCCTGCCACGCAGACCAAAACGCACCAGCGGCCAGGTCTCGGCTGGGGCGACGCGGGGCTAAATTTCGTTAGCCGTACGTTAGCCCGCTGGCGAACAGGTTGGGCTCATTTTCTCTAAGTGCTTGAAAACGTGGC
>CAWFMC010000017.1:0-30511 GCA_963816725.1 uncultured Acidobacteriota bacterium
TGATCGCCTCGAACGTGGTGTAGTGCAGCGTCAGCCCCTGTGCGGCGAACGTGACGTCGTGCCCGTCCCGGCCATACAGCCCTCGAGCACTTCGCGGGCTGCGCCGCTCAGACTCGCGTGATTCGACGGATAGCTCGGGAAGCACGGCGCGACAATGAACGGGACGAACCCGGGGTCGGCGTCAGTCTTCTTGTTGCCGTCGGTCTCTGCGGCGCGGATCGCCGTTTCGGGGCGCCATCTCGTGTAGAGATATTTGGCCGTAAACGAGGCGATCGCGGCGTCGTTGACGGCCATGTTGACGAGGGCCAGGGCATGCGCGTTCTCGGCTGGCGACTGCCCCATTTCGACGGCCACCTGTTGTGCCGCGACATTCGCCCAGGTGACCGGCGAGAAGCTGGCGTAGAACGTGGCGGCATCGGCCCGATCGGCAGGCCGGTCTCCGCTGTTCATTCCGCCGACCCTCTTGACCTCGTCGTAGTCGCGACGATAGGTGCCGCTGGTGAGCGGAGGGGGCGGGGGCGGCATGAATCGGTCGACCGCCGGTACGCCGGATCGAATCACGTTCCGCCAATGAAGAAACGCACCGCCGACCGGTGGACAGGACGGTGTCGGCTGCCATTCTCCGGGGTCGCTGGACACGGGGAGATCGAGACTGGTGGAACCGCGGATCCATCGTTCGCACGGAGAGCCAACATCACGGCGGCGGCGGCCTCTCCAGTGGCGAGGCCATCGCTCTTGGCCTGTCCATCGGGAATTGTCGCCAGTGTCGCCGCCAGCGCAGCATCCAGCGCCGCGGTTTTCGCAGGGAAATAGGCCGTCAGCACCGCGTGCGCCGCGGCAGCCACGGCGGCATCGACCGACGCGCCGGCGGGAGCGGCGAGCGGGCGTCCGTGGGTGATACTCGCCGGTAATGGCGTTCACCGCCTCGAAGACCGCGAGCTGGGTGATGGCCGCATATCGCGCCGCGGGGAACGGCGGCTGCCCCACCAGCGTCGCGAGCAATACCCGGTTCCAGTCGAGGACGGCATCAGCGCGCGCGACCTGGGGGTGACACAGCACGAGTGCCACCACGCAGGTGGCGCCAATCGACGCTCTGGATCTGAATCTGTTGAACATGGCCAATGGCCTCCCACTTGGTAAAGCGGGAAGTCGGCAGCAAAACAGGAACGTGGGGGGCAACTCGGTCACCGCGACAGATTCCGCTTGCGTCCGCAGCCGCAGAGCGTAGGCTGTGACCGACCGTGAATTGTGGATACGGCCGAGAGGAGCTCGCCTTGGAATCGTTGACGCCAGCTCGCATCATGGAAGTCGGGATGGCCTTCTGGCCGGCAAAGACGCTCCTCTCGGAGGCTTGGAACTCGGGCTGTTCACTCGATTGGGCAGCGGAGCGATGACCGGTCGCGAGCTCCAGCACGCACTCGGCTTACATAGCCGTGCGAATCCCGATTTCTTTGACACGTTGCTCGCTCTCGGTTTTCTCGAGCGCGACGGCGACGGTCCCGAGGCGCGATATCGCAACACGCCTGAAACGGCGGCCTTCCTCGACAAGAACAGCCCCTCCTACATGGGCGGCTTCCTGGAAATGGCCAACGCCCGCCTGTATCCCTTCTGGGGCGACCTGACGGAGGCGCTGCGAACCGGCCAGCCGCAGAACGAAACCAAGCACGGTCGGGCGCCGATGTTCGAGGAGCTTTACAGCAAGCCGGAACGTCTCGAGCAGTTCATGGAGGCAATGGCCGGGATCTCGATGGGCAATTTCAAAGCCCTCACCGCCAAGTTCGATTTCTCCCGCTACCAGACGCTCTGCGACGTCGGCGGTGCCAACGGCCTGCTGTCGATCCTCGTCGCGCAAGCGCACCCGCACATGCGATGCATCTCGGCTGACCTGCCGGCCGCGACCGCGATCGCCGCCCGCAAGGTCGCGGCTGCCGGGTTCGCCGATCGCGTGGCGGTCCGGTCGATCGACTGCTTCGCCGACCCGTTACCCAACGTTGATGTCATCACGATGGGCATGATCCTTCACGACTGGAACCTCGAGAAGAAGATGTATCTCGTCAGGGCGGCCTACGACGCGCTGCCTCCCGGCGGCGCGTTCGTGGTGGTCGAGAACCTCATCGACGACGCGCGGCGACACAACGCGTTCGGCCTGATGATGTCGCTGAACATGCTGGTGGAATTCGGTGACGCGTTCGACTTTACAGGTGCCGATTTCTCCGGTTGGTGCAGCACGGTCGGCTTCCGCACGACCGAGATGATTCACCTGGCCGGTCCGGCCAGCGCGGCGGTCGCGTACAAGTAGTTCGCCGGCTGCGGGTCGCAGCCATGGCACCTCGCCCTCCTGATCGCATGTCAGTTCCTCACGAGATTCACGAGTCAGCCGTCAGTCCAGGGCCGGCCGTCATTCACCGTTTGCTTGCCCTTGTGTCGGGACGTGGCGGGTTGTTCGCAACGATCGCGGCGTTTGCGGTGTTCGTCTCCGTGCAGACGATCCGGCAGCATCGGGCGCTGGAAACGCGCGCCTTCGATCTCGGCGTCTTCGAGAGTGTCCTCTGGAACACGGTTCACGGCCGGTTCTTCTGGTCGCCACTGGTGCTCGAGCGGCACCTGGGTCAGCACTCGTCATTCATTCTGCTGACGATCCTTCCGATCTACGCCGCCGCGCCGCGGCCGGAAACGCTGCTGGCCGTGCAGGCAGTGCTCCTGGGTCTGGCTGCGTGGCCGCTCTTCCTGATTGCGGAGCGCTTGCTTCGGAGCAGGCCGCAGGCACTGCTCGTCGCGGTGCTCTATCTGCTCCACCCGGCAATCGGCAGCGCCGCCTTCTACGACTTTCACGAGCTCGCGTTTGCGCCACTGCTGTTCTTCTTCGCGTATTGGTTCCATCTCGCGAACCGGCCGGTGGTCTTCTGGACGTTCGTCGCACTCTTGCTGCTCGTGAAGGAGGACCTCTCGCTGGTGATCATCGGGTTCGGCCTGTCCTGCCTGATCGCACGACAATGGCAGCGCGGCGCCGGGCTCCTGCTCGCCGGCGTCGCAGCCTACGTGATCTTCGTGCACGTCGTCATCGCCGGATTCTCGCATCCGGGCCAGAGCTTTGGCTGGTACTACGAGGGCCTCGTGCCGGCCGGCGCGCCGCCGTCGGCGCTGCTGCAGGCCGTGTGGTCGGATCCGGCCCGCGTGATGGCTCTCGTTGTGCAGCGGGAGAAGATCAAGTACGTCGTGCAACTGACGGCGCCGCTATGCTTCTTCTCCTTCTTTACGCTTCAAGGTGCCGTGCTGATGGCCTATGGCTTCGCCATGAGCCTGCTCGCAACCCGTGAGCCCGTCTACACGATCGGATTCCAATACGCGCTGCACGTCGTCCCGTATGCTTTCGTGGGCGCGCTGCTCGCGCTCGTCAGGTTCTGGCCGGGTCCGTCGGCGCGAGCGCTCGGCGTGACCCGACGGACGGTGCTCTGCTTGTGGGCACTGGCGGCGGCGGTGTTCTGCGTGAAATACGGCATGGTCGGCGCGCCGGGACGCCACTTCCATGCGGGGTTTCGCCACGTCAACCTGTCGATCTCGCCGGATGCGCAGGAACGCTACAGGGAAGTCCGAGAAATAGCCGCACGCATACCGGTTGACGCGTCGGTGACGGCGAGCGAAACGCTCGTGCCGCACGTTGCCCGCCGCCAGGAGTTGGCAACTCTTCGGTACGCAATTGGGGCCCCTGGGGCGGAGTACGAGATCTTCTTTGTTCTCAAGTCCGAGCTTGGCGAGTGGGTGACGCGCTTCCCGGCGGTATTTGCCGAGCGGTCACACCGGCGCGTTGCCGACGGGAAATACACGGTCATGTACCAGAGACGCTGACTCTCTTTAACGTGACCGCTTCCGTCCGGCACGGGTAGGGCAGCGCTCCTGAAGCCGTCCCGGCAAAAAGGGGGCCTGACCCGCCCGTCGGACACGCGGCGCGCCTTCGGCCGAGCGACAGCGCGGGAAACAGCCCGCTGGATCGATGCGGCGCTGCCATTGCCCAAGAGCTCAACGAGACCTTACCACGATGCTGAAAAGTACATCCTGAACGGCGGATGTCAGATGGAAGATGGCAAAACCCGAGTGTTTTCACATCTGCCATTTGCCATTTGACATCAGGCCGCCCTTTTTCAGCGGCCTGTCACACGTACATCGGACGGCGTTCGCGCAACGCCAGCCAGCCGCGTGCAATCCGGTAAATGAACCACAGGCTGACGAAGCCCAGTGGCACCCATGCCACGAGGATCCCGATACCGAGCGTCACGACGATGAAGGCCACGCAAAGCGACACCCACAGCAGGCCGAACCAGAACGTCCGGATCTGCCAGCGGAAATGCGACTCGAGCCACGTGCCGCGGACGTCGCTCCGCTTCACGTAGTTCAGAACGACGGCGATGAGCGACGGCCATCCGATGAGGAACGCGCCGATGATGGTGGCCGCGCCGACGATGCCGATAAGAAGGCTGAACGCGTGCAGGGCGTAGATGCCTTGCGTCCAGGCGATTAGCGACGACTCAGCTGGCGCGATCGGCGACGTCGGGAACTGGTGCGGTGCGGGACTCTCCATCGGTCCAGTGTACGCGGACAGGCCACTCGCGCTGCACTGCCCTTCACAAGCAACGGTCGGCGCTGGTCGTCACGATGTCATCCCGGCCACGGCACAACAGGCTCTACTTCATCAACTCGGCCAGCTTGTCTTTCACCGCCTCGCCCCAGATCTCGTATCCCTTGGCCACGGGGTGCAGGTTGTCGGGCCTGAAGGTCTCCGGCAGGAACACGCTGCTCGCGTCAAGGAACCGCGCCCCGATGTCGAGGTAGAAGACGTGCTGCTGATCGTCCAGGCGGCTGATGATCCGGTTGGCCTCGGCGATCTTGTCGCGCACGGGATCGCCTGGCACGGAGCGGGGAAAAATCGCCAGCAAGAGAATCTTCGCGTTCGGAAAGTCCTTGCGCATCTCGAGCACGACCGCACCGACGCCCTCCGCGATCTCGGGCCCGGTCCCGCCACCGCTGTTGTTGGTGCCGATCATCAGCATGATCGCCTTGGGTTGGAAGCCTTGTCCCTCGCCGTTCCTCAGGCCCCACAGCACGCCTTGCGTCGTGTCGCCGGCGATCGCGAAGTTGGCCGTGCGCATCGCGCCGAAGTACTTGTCGAACACTGCCTTGTTGGCGTCGCCCTGCACCCACCAATCGGTGATCGAGTCGCCGTCCAGCAGCAGGTCGATGTCCCCCTGCTTCGCCACCTCGACGAATCCTTGATGACGTGGTCCCTGCCGCTGCACAGTCTGGGTGAAGGTCGCCGCGACATTCAGGCGCGGCGGCTGGAGCAGCAACAGCGGCTCGAACTTCTTCAGCAGCGGCTTGGCCGACGAGGTGTCGCTGTCGATGAACTTCTGGACCGCGGCGTTGACCTGCGTCAGCTCCGCGGGCGTGGGCCGGGGAATCGCCACCTCCGGGGGAACCGGCGCAGGCGGACCAATCACCACCGGCGTGGGTACGAATCCGCCCGGGCCGCCCCGTCCGCCCGTCTGCCCGGCCGTGGGCGGCGGCGCCGCAGGTGCCGACGTCTGGGCCAACGCGAGCCCTGCGTACACCACGCAGGCGAGGCCGGTGATCGGGATGCGGAGGAATCGATGCATGCTGAAGTCCCTGTTTCTCAAGTTCGTGCCGCCTAGTGGATCGCCGAGGCGCCGAGACGCCGGTCGTGCCCGGATGCGCCGGTCAGTATGCCGCGATTTCACCTGGGAGGGCCAGCGCGACGTACTGAGTGAGGGGAATGCACCTGGGCTCGATCTGCCGCTTGGCCCCTGAGGAGCCGAGGCCAGGCGCGACGCGCTCGCGCCATCTTTGCCTCAGGAAGCGCCGGCCGGCTCGAAGGTGATTCGAAGACGGGTGCCGGTCGCTTGCGCGAACCGTTCCAGCGCGTCAGTGGACGGGCGGACTCTTCCGCCCTCGATTCGGGCGATGTAGGACTGTGAGGTCTTCATGCGCCGCGCCAGCTGCGCCTGCGAGAGTCCGGCCGCAGTCCGGGCCTCGATGCCGGCAGCGTCGGCATGCCCTTCGCCGGTTCGCCCGGAGCATATTGCTACTGCTCGCAGATGGCGTGCACCTGCGGCGGTCAGCGTACGATGTCGCGGCGGCGGCTGAACGGCTCCGCAGCACCCGTTTCCCCCGTGTCGAGACGCTGGCCGTCAGGTATGTCCTGAACCCGCCGACGGAGGCGGAATCGCTGGCGATGCTGGCGGGTGCCGAGTCGCGGGGCTGACGTGCGACGGAGGTCGACTGATCACGATTGATCGATCGCCGACAACGGTCGTCTTCGAATGCGGTGCTACGATCGCGATCGTGTCGAACGATGCGAGCGCCGCCGTTCGCGACGTGATGGCGCGGATCACCGCGGCGTGGCGCGAACGGCGCTACGACGATCTCGCCGAGGTGTTCGCAGAGGACATGGTGTTCACGTTGCCGGGGTTCAGCGGTCGCCTGGAAGGGCGCGAAGCGATCGTCGCGAGCTATCGCGATTTCATGGAACGGGTCACGCTCACGGATTATCGCGAGGACGAGCTCGTCGTCGACACGTGGGGTGGCGCAGCAGTGGCCAGCTACCGCTGGGCTATGGCTTGGCGGGCCGGCGGAGTGCCCAACCACGAAACCGGGCACGATGTGTTCGTGTTCAGGCACACCAACGGTGTATGGCTCGCCATCTGGCGAACGATGGCATTCGATACAAAACGTTTGTAGCCAGACGGAATGCCGGGACCGCTGCAGCATCAACATCAGCCATTCGCGTCGGGACAACGGACCGTCAACGCCGGGGAGCTTTCGATGCGGCCGCGATACGATCTCAGGTCCCTGTTCCTGTCCGTGCTGCTGAGCGCTGCGGCGACAGCCGACGCGCAGATCCAACCGGATGTCGCCAGGCGCTACTTCGCCGAAGCGACAAAGTTGTGCGAGCGAGACGCGGGCCGGTTGTGGGGTGTCTCTCTCTGCGGCCCGATGGTGATCGTTGATCAAGCGACCGGCACGCGGGCGACGAGTCAGCCCGAGCCGGCGGGGCCGCCACCCCGTTTGCCAGGATTCGCGGACGGTCCGGTGTCGTGGGGCGGGCTGGTCTGGTTTAGCTTCCCGCTCTACATGCTCCCGGAGAACGATCCCGATGTACGCCAGCAACTGATGCTGCATGGGCTCTTCCATCGCATTCAGGCGGAGCTGGGGTTCGTCACGGAGGAGGGGTTCAACGAGCATCTCGATACGCTCGAAGGGCGGATTTTGATGCAGCTCGAATGGCGGGCGCTCCGCCGTGCGATTGAATCGACAGCGAGCGACCGTGCCGAGGCGATCGCGGATGCGCTGGCCTTCAGACGCGAGCGCCGCCGGCAGTTCCCCGGCGCGGCGGACAACGAACGGCGCGAGGAGATTCGCGAAGGACTTGCCTCCTACACCGGCATCGCGGCCTGGGCCAATTCGCCCGCGGAGGCCCACCGTGCCGCGGCGTCAGCACTCGCAGGCGGCGAAGCGCAGACATCCTTCGTCGGAAATTTCGAAGCCGCGTCGGGACCCGGCTACGGTGTGCTGCTGGACGATGTGTTACCAGGATGGCGCCGACAGGTTCGTGCCACCTCTGACCTCGGCGACTTGCTCGCCTCAGCAACCAGCAAGCCGCCGATATCGGATGTCGCCCTCGCAGCCGCTCGCTACGACGGGGCAACGCTGCGGACGACGGAGGAGGCGCGCGATCGAGCGCAGCAGGTCCGCATCGCCGAGCTGCGCGGGCGCTTCGTCGATGGGCCCGTGCTGACGATGCCCGCCGCCGGCAGCGGGACCAGCGACACCACCGGCAGCGTCGCCCTTCCGGGTGTTGGCACCGTGCTGTTTCGCACGTTCACCCTGTCCGCCCAATGGGGCCGCCTCGAGGCGAACGGCGGCGTCTTGCGCGCCGCGGATGGGGCCACACTGTCCGTCCCGGTGACCGAAAGGCTCGAGGGACGCACCCTGCAGGGAGAGGGCTGGACCGCCACGCTGAACCCCGGGTGGGTGGTGCGGCCGGCGGCGCGGCCTGGTTCGTTCGTTATCGTTCGCGAGAATTAGTCCCCGCTACGGCCCATTGCATTCTGCGCTTGGACCAACCGGGCGAAAGACTTTGCCATGCCCCGCGATCTGTCAGGCGGTCTCGTCGAGTGTGCTCCTCACGCCCCGTGCACGGCGGCGAGCGGGAGCTCCGCTCGGCCGACGCCGCCGCCACGGCTTTCGCTGATCCAGACCTGCTCGTGACGATCACTACTTCATCATCATGCCGCCCATCATCTGTTCATGCATCGACTTGTGCTGCCGGACCAGCTCGGACACGACGGCCGCTGTCGCGGTGACCTTCGCATCGCCGGAGGCAGCGTTCATCTGTTCGACCAGTTGATCGAGCTTGGCGTCGGCAGCCTTCATCTCGTCCGCCATCTCCCTATGCTTCTGCATCATGTCCGGCGCCTTGGCGCTGGCCGGCGTCGGCTGGTGCTCGTGTTGCCCGGCTGACGACGCGACTTGACGAGTGTTCGCGGACAGGGAGAGCTCACCGGCGCTTCCCGAGGTCACAAACGCCAGCACTCCGGCGATCGCGATGACTACGCAGATGTTTCGCATCGAGTCCCCTTTGCTGCCCAGTGTTGACGCCACTTCCCTCGTCGAGGCGCTTGCGCGACGTCGGGCGGCAGCACCCGACGCGAGTGACGCGCGCCTGCACAGTTCGTCGCGCGAGGCACCTGCCGATCCTCAGGAAATCTTCAGGATCTCCCGCCTGCCGTCGTTGATCGTCGTCTGCGTGTAACTCTCGAGGACCTTGAGGTAATTGTTCCGCACGAAATGGGCGGTGTCCGGCATGGCTTCCTGGCTCATGCTGCCGCGGAGCTGCTCGACAGAGACGTAGCCTTTCCTTTCCATCCACGCCGTCATGTCGGCCAGGGCGGTCGCGAAGAATCCCGTGCCCTGCTGCAGCACCGCGGACGTGCTCATGACGACGTCGGCACCGGCCATCAGGTACTTGATCACCTCCACGGCGCTGTGGACTCCGGTCGTCGCCGCCAGCGACGCCCCGATCCGGCCATGCAGCAGCGAAAGCCAGAGAAGCGGCACACGGATCTCACTCGGGGTACTCAGCGCCAGCGAGGGCACGACGACGCGGTTCTCGATGTCGAAGTCGGGTTGGTAAAAGCGGTTGAAGAGCACCAGCGCGTTCGCGCCGGCCTCGTCCAGCCGCCGCGCCATGTTCGCGAACGAGCTGAAGTACGGGCCGACTTTCATCGCCACCGGGATCGTGACGGCCGTTTTCACCGCGCGCAGAATATCGACGTACTGCTGCTCGACCACGCTGCCGGTGCGGCCCAGGTCGGTCGGGATGTAATAGATGTTCAACTCGATCCCGCGGGCGCCGGCGTCGGCCATGTCCTGCGCGAAGTTCACCCATCCCGTTTCCGAGATGCCGTTCAAGCTGGCAATCACCGGGATCTCCACCGCCTCGGTCGCCCGGCGAATCAGTTCCAGATACTGACCTGGGCCCACGTCGTAATCGCGGATGTCCGGGAAGTACGAGAGCGCCTCAGCGTAGCTGTCGGTCCCCCGTCCAACGAAGTACTCGAGGGCGGCTGTGTCGTGGCGGATCTGCTCCTCGAACAGCGAGAACAACACCACTGCCGCCGCGCCGCCGTCCTCCAGACGGCGGATGCCATCGAGCTGTTGCGACAGCGGTGACGCAGACGCGACCAGTGGATTCTTCAGGCTCAGACCCATGTAGCGTGTGGTGAGATCCATGCGAGTGCTCCTGATCAGTCCGCCGCGCGCGCCGGCTCCGGTGCGGCGACGTGGCTGCCGGCATCGCCCTGGCCGCGGCGGGCGACCGCCGGCCACCGTTCGGCCATGCTCGAGTACACCCGCCAGCGCTGATGAATGTCCTGCTGGGCGAGCCCGAGCAGACGCCGGGCATCGTCGGGCTTCGTGTAGGAGAGCATCTTGTAGCGAACTTCGTTGTAGGCGTAGGCTTTCAGCGGGATCGATGGAGCCAGTGAATCCATCACGAACTCCGGCGTGGCGCCGCCATCCGCCGCCGGCCGATAGCGGTAGAGCGGCCAGTGTCCGCAGTCGACCGCCAGCTTCTGCTGCCGCATGCCGTACCGCATGTTGATCCCATGCGCGATGCAGTGGCTGTAGGCGATGATCAGGGACGGGCCATCGTAGGCTTCCGCTTCGAGGAAGGCGTCGAGTGTCTGCTGGGCGGACGCACCCATCGCGATCTGCGCCACGTAGACGTTGCCGTAGGCCACCGCCATCAGGCCGAGATCCTTCTTCCGGCCCAGTTTACCCGCCGCCGCGAACTTGGCCACCGCCCCGCGCGCGGTGGCTTTCGAGGCCTGGCCTCCCGTGTTCGAATAGACCTCCGTGTCCAGGACGAGCAGGTTGACGTTACGGCCGGAGGCGAGCACGTGATCGAGGCCTCCGTAGCCGATGTCATACGCCCATCCGTCACCGCCAACGATCCAGACACTGCGGCGGACCAGATGAGTCGCGAGGGTCCGGAGCTGCCTGGCGCGCGGATCGGCGATCGTGTCGAGCGCCGTCTCGAGCGCCGTGACTCTCGCGCGCTGTGCCTCGACCTCTTCCTGGGTCACCTGGCCCGCGGCCAGCAGCCCGTTCACGAGATCCGGACCGAGCTCCGGCGCGAGCGCTCTCAGAAGCTGCAAGGCCTGCTCGTGATGCTTATCGAGTGACAGCCGGTATCCGAGGCCGAACTCGGCGTTGTCCTCGAACAGTGAGTTCGCCCATGCCGGCCCGCGCCCCTGCGCGTTGACGCTCCACGGCGTCGTCGGCAGGTTGCCCCCGTAGATCGAGGAACAGCCGGTCGCGTTGGCGACGAGCAGGCGGTCGCCGAACAATTGGCTCAGCAGCCGCAGGTACGGCGTCTCGCCGCAGCCGGCGCAGGCCCCCGAATACTCGAACAGTGGCGTCAGATACTGCACGCCGCGGACGAGCGTCGCGTCGAGGCCGGCGGGCTTGTTGTCCGGGAGCGTTGCGAAGAACGACAGGTGGCGGCGCTCGCGCTCGAGGAGCGGCGCCTTGAAGTCCATGTTGATGGCGCGCGTGCCCGCCGCTTCCAGGCTGCGGGCCGGACAGGCCTCCACGCAGAGCTCGCAGCCGGTGCAATCCTCGACCGAGACTTGCAGCGTGAATCGCAAGCCGGGGAAGCCCCGGCCAGCCAGCGGGGCTGAAGGAAACCCCTCGGGTGCGGCCTTGAGCGTCGACCCATCGTAGTACCGGGCACGAATCACCGCATGGGGGCACACCATCACGCAGTTCCCGCACTGGATGCAGATGTCGGGGCTCCAGACCGGAACCGTGTCCGAGATGTTCCGCTTCTCCCATCGTGCGGTGCCGGAGGGATAGGTGCCGTCGACCGGCATGGCGCTGACGGGAAGATCGTCGCCGCGCCCGGCCAGCATCGTGGCCGTGACGTATCTCACGAACGGTGGGGCGTCCGCCGGGACGGTCGCCTGGACGCCCTTGCCGCTCGATGCCGTCGCCGGCAGCTGGATCTGGTGCAGGTTGTCCAGCGTGCGATCGATGGCGGCGAAGTTCTGGTCGACCAGCTCCTGCCCTTTTCGTCCGTAGGTGGTGACGACCGCCGCCTTGATCCTGGCGATTGCTTCGTCTCGCGGGAGCACGCCGGAAATCGCGAAGAAGCAGGTCTGCATGACGGTGTTGATGCGACCGGCCATGCCCGCCTCGATGGCGACCTTGTCGGCATCGATGGCGAAGAGGCGAATGCCTTTGCCAATCAGGTCCTCCTGGACTCGCCGCGGGAAATGATCCCAGAGTTCGTTGGGGGGGACCGGACTGTTGATCAGGAAGACCGCGCCGTCGGCGGCTTCCCGCAGCAGTTCGATCTGGTCGATGAACTGAGCCTGGTGGCAGGCGATGAACTGCGCGCGCTGCACGAGATACGTCGACCGAATCGGCTGCGGCCCGAACCGCAGATGCGACGTTGTCCGCGATCCGGACTTCTTCGAGTCATAGACGAAGAACCCCTGGGTGTAGCCGGCCGTCTCCTCGCCGATGATCTTGATCGAGTTCTTGTTGGCGCCCACGGTGCCGTCCGCGCCCAGGCCATAGAAAATGCACCCGATGACCCCCTCGCCTTCGGTCACGAACGTCGGATCGCATTCCAGACTCGTGTACGACACATCGTCCGTGATGCCGACGGTGAAGTGATTCTTGGGTGAGTCGCAACCCAGATTGTCGAACACCGCCTTCACCATCGCCGGCGTGAATTCCTTTGAAGCCAGCCCGTAACGCCCGCCGAGGATGCGGGGCGCCGGTACGCGGTCGGTTGCGCTCTTCTCGGCGAACGCCGTTACGACATCCTGGTAGAGCGGCTCGCCCAAGGCGCCAGGTTCCTTCGTCCGGTCGAGTACGGCAATGGCCCGGACTGTCGTCGGGATGGCTGCGAACAGCGCGTCGGCGGCGAAGGGGCGGAACAGATGGACCTGGACTACGCCGACCTTGGCGCCCCGGGCGTTGAGGTACTCGGTGGTTTCACGGGCGGTCTCGACGCCTGACCCCATCAGCACGATCACGCGATCGGCGTCGGGCGCGCCGAAGTAGTCGAACACGCGGTACTGCCGGCCCGTGAGCGCCGCAAACCTGTCCATCGACTGCTGCAGCGCCGACGGCACAGCCGCGTAGAATCCGTTCACCGCCTCGCGGGCCTGGAAGAAGACGTCGGGATTCTGCGCCGTGCCACGGATCATCGGGTGGTCGGGATCGAGCGCCCGGCGCCGGTGCGCGAACACCAGCTCGTCGTCCATCATCGCCCGCACGTCGTCGTCCGACAGCATTTCGATCTTGCTGACTTCGTGCGAGGTCCGGAATCCGTCGAAGAAGTGCACGAACGGGATGCGTGAGGCAAGTGTCGCACTCTGCGCGACGAGCGCCAGGTCGTGGGCTTCCTGGACCGAGCTCGAGCACAGCATCGCGAATCCGGTCATGCGCGCCGCCATCACATCGGAGTGGTCGCCGAAGATCGACAACGCCTGCGTCGCGACGGCCCGCGCCGCGACGTGGAAGACCGTCGGCGTCAGCTCGCCGGCGATCTTGAACATGTTGGGGATCATCAGCAGCAGCCCCTGCGAGGCGGTGAACGTCGTCGTCAGCGCGCCGGTCTGGAGCGCGCCGTGCACGGCGCCCGCGGCGCCTCCTTCGCTCTGCATCTCCACGACGTGTGGGACGTCTCCCCAGATATTCAGCCGCCCCTCTGATGCCCATTGATCCGCCAGCTCGCCCATCGTCGACGACGGTGTGATGGGATAGATGGCGCAGATCTCGTTGACGCGGTAGGCGATCGAGGCCGCCGCCTCGTTGCCGTCGACGGTCTTCACACGGGAGGACGTCATGGCCGGGACTCCCCGCGGGCCGCGGCGGCCGGCGACGGCTCGGGCGCCATGGTGATCGCGCCGCACGGACACTGGTCGTAGCAGATCGCGCAGCCCGTGCACTTGTCCAGGTCGTAGCGATAGCGGAGACCCGGACCGAGCTTCACGATCGCCTGCTCGGGACAGGCGGAGTAGCAGCCGTCGCACTCGAAGCAGTTGCCGCACGACAGGCAACGTTGCGCCTCGTACTGCGCCGAGGCTGCATCGAGGCCCCCGACCACCTCGTCGAACGTGAGCCGGCGTCGCCCGATGTCGATCGCGCTCTGACCGCGGCGCCGCGCTTCGGCGTGATACCAGAGGCGCAGCATGTCGAACGTGGCGACCTCGTGGGCTGCGGTCCGGGTGTTCGTCGCGGCGCGGAGAAAGGCATCGATGTGCCTGGCCGCCCGCTTGCCGTGACCCATCGCCGTGGTCACCGTGCGCGCGTCCGGCACCATGTCGCCGCCAGCGAACACGCCCGGGCATCCCGTCTGCATGTCGGGCCCGACGACCACCGTGCCATCGGGTTTGAAGGTGATGCCGGAAACCTTCTTGAGAAACGCGGTGTCGGTATCCTGGCCGAGCGCGAGTATCAGAGAGTCGGCCTCCAGTGTTTCAACCTGTCCGGTCGGCTGGGGCACGCGGTTCTCGTCGAGCCGCATCAGCTCCACCTGCATGGTCGATCCATCGATGCTCTTGATCGTCCGCAGCCAGTGGATCTTGACGCCCTCCTCGAGTGCCTCGTCGGCCTCGAAATCGTGGGCCGGCATCTCGGCGCGCGTGCGGCGGTAGATGATGAGCGGCTCGGCTCCGAGGCGCAGCGCGGTGCGGGCGGCGTCCATCGCCGTGTTGCCGCCGCCGTAGATGGCCACGCGGCGTCCGATTCGTGGTTGTCCGCCCCGCTCGACCTCGCCCAGGAACTGGAGAGCGTCGTAGATCTTCGCCGCGTCGCGGCTGGGGATGTCCTGCCGTCTGCTCAGGTGTGCACCAATCGCGAGGAACACCGCGTCGAAGCCACCGGCCGCCTTCTCGGCCGCCAGGTCGGCGACGTGGTGATTCAGGTCGATCTGGACGCCGACCGCGGCGATTCGCTGGATCTCGGCGTCGAGCACCTCGCGAGGAAGGCGATATTTCGGAATGCCGAAGTGCATCATGCCGCCGGCCAACGGCCCCGCGTCGCGCATGACGACCGTGTGACCGCGGAGTGTCAGATGCCAGGCGGCCGACAGCCCACTTGGACCGGCGCCCACGACCAGGACCCGTTTTCCCGATGGCGGCGTGTCGGGGGTGACTGTCCACCCCTGTTCGAGCGCTAGGTCCCCGAGAAACCGCTCGACCGCATGGATGCTGACGGCGTCGTCCACCTCGGCACGATTGCAGGCGTCTTCGCAGGGGTGGTAGCAGACCCGGCCGTGCACGGCCGGCAAGGGATTGTCGCGAACGATGATTTCCCAGGCCCGCCGATAGCGTCCACTCTGCGCCTCGGCGAGCCATGCCTGGACGTTTTCGCCGGCCGGGCACGCCTGGTTGCAGGGCGGCAGACGGTCCACGTACACCGGGCGCATCGTGCGGGTTGGAGGCATGTCGGTGGACAAGGCTGGAGCAACTGCCGCGCCACACAGACAGATCTCCGGAATTCCCGCGAAGTGTCCCGTGCCGGGGCCAGAGCCGCTGCCTTCGTGGGAAAGCTTCGCGCCGGCTGCGGACTATTCCGCGAGCACTGGCCCCGCGTCGACGCGGTAGTGCGCGGCAAACGGCTCTCGCGATTGGCATCGTCGTTGCGGTGTCGGCGGTTGACATCGGTGATCGAGGGGAGCATCGCAATATCCTCGACCATCGGTCAGTCATTTCGGGAAGGAGTCAGTCATGACGACATTCCTGCAAAAGACGGAGGGGGTGGATCCGTTCGGGTTCATGCGGCGGATCACCGACGAGCTCGATCGCGCATTCGGGCTGCGGCCGGATCTCCGAGGCCTGCCCGAGTTCTACTCGAAAGCGTGGGCTCCAGACCTCGAGATCTTCGAGCGTGACAACAAGTTCATCGTTCGCGTCGATCTGCCAGGCATGGCGAAGGAAGACGTGAAGATCGAGGTGACGCACGACGAACTGACGATCGCCGGCGAGCGGAAGGCCCAGAAAGAGGAGAAGAAGGAGGGCTACTATCGCAGCGAGCGCACCTACGGCAAGTTCTACCGGCGGGTCGCCGTCCCCGAGCACGTGAAGGCGGAGAATGCCGTCGCCACCTTCAAGAACGGCGTGCTCGAGATCGAGATGCCGGCGATTCCGGTACCGGAAGTAAAGACTCGCACCCTCGCAATCACAGGCTGACGCACATTGCGGCCAGACCGCGGGCCGTCTAGGCCCATCACCGAGAGTGCTGTTGGGGCAGCCGTCCACCGGCTGCCCCTTTTTCTTTGGTGCTCTTGACTTGCCGCTGCACGCGTGACTATTCCGCGGGGCCGCGTGACGTGACGTTGTTGCGCGGCTGCATCCTTTGCAGTAGCGTCTGGCGACGGCCCTTCAGCGTGCTTCACGATCTCCGCCACGCCCTTCGACTGCTGCGCAACAACCCGGGCTTCTCCGCTGTCGCGATTGCCACCATCGCGCTGGCGATCGGCGCGAATACGGCGATGTTCAGTTTTGTGAACGGCCTGTTGCTCAGGCCGTTGCCGTACCCCGAATCGGATGGGATCGTCCGGGTTCTCGAGCGCACTTCGACGGGCGGGCGCAATGGCATCTCCACCCTCAACTACCTCGATTGGGCGAGTCAGAACACGGTCTTCGAATTCATCGCCGCGGAGGCTGGCTGGAATGCCACGCTGACGGGCCGGACCGAGCCGGTCTCCATCCGCGCCGCGCGCGTGTCGGCGCACTACTTCGATATCTTCGGAGCGCAGCCGGCGCTGGGGCGCACGTTTCGTCCGGGCGACGACGAGCCGGGGAGAGATCGCGTGGTGCTACTGAGTCATGCGGTCTGGGAACACCTGTTCGGTTCGGATCCGGCACTCGTGGGCCGGGACATCCTGCTGAACGGCGAGCCCCACACGGTGATCGGTGTCCTCGAGAAAGGTGGGCCCTTCGATCGCGCCGCGGCGCAGGTTTGGAAGCCGCTCGCCTTCCAGCCGTCGGTGATGAGCCGTGACTTTCGCTGGCTCGGTGCGAGCGCCAAACTCAAGCCGGGCGTAACGCTCGAGCGCGCTCGGGCCGAGATGGACGTCATCGCGCGACGGCTCGCGGCCGCGTATCCGGGATCGAACAAGGACTGGGGCGTGGCCGTCGATCGTCTCGCCGACGTGCTGATTGGGCCCGGACTGCACAGTGCCGTGACGGTCCTCTTCGGCGCCACCGCGTTCGTGTTGCTGATCGGCTGTGCCAATCTTGCGAATCTCGCGCTCGCCCGCGGCATTGCCAGGGAAGGCGAGATGGCCGTGCGCGCGGCGCTCGGCGCCACGCGCTTCCGCCTGGTCCGGCAACTCCTCATCGAGAATGTCGTCATCGGTCTGTGCGGCGGCATCGCCGGGGCCGGCGTTGGCTACGCGATCATGCGATGGATCGAATGGTTGATCCCGCCGTCCGCGCTGCCTCCCGCGGTGGACATCCGCATGGATGTGTCCGTGCTGCTGTTCACGTTTGTCGCTGCCGTCGGGACAGGTCTGGTGTTCGGTGCGGCGCCAGCGGCGCGTACGACGAATCCCAACTTGGTCACTCCGCTCAAGGATGGCGGGCATGGCACCACCGCCGGTAGCCGGGGACGTCGCGTCAGCGGTGTTCTGGTCGTGGCGGAAATCGCGCTCGCCTTCGTGCTGCTGGTCGCGTCGGGACTGCTGATGCGAAGCCTGTTCAATCTGCTCGATGTCGATCCTGGTTTCGACGCGACCAACGTCCTGACCGCCGGGCTACCCATGACGCAGGAGCAGCATCCGGATCCGGTCGAACTCAATGCCTATCTGACGTCGATACGAGCGGCAGTCATGGCCGTGCCGGGCGTACGCGAAACGGCAATCACGACGGCGTTACCGCTGGAGGGTTGGGGCTACGGCGTTCCCTACTCGATTGCCGGCCGCCCATCGACCGACCCCGCCGGCCGCCGGACGGCCTTCTTCAAGATCGTCAGCCCGTCCTACTTCGAGGCGCTCGGCATGAAGCTGCGGGCCGGCCGCGGCCTGAGCGGCAACGACACCACCGGCGCACCGCCGGTCACGGTCATCAACGATGTCCTGGCCCGCCGCGAGTTTCCGCATGAGGATCCGATCGGCCGCCGCATCGTGGCCCGACAAATCGTTCCGGGCAAGACCGAGTTCGGCCCGGAGATCGCCTGGGAAATCGTCGGCGTCATCGTGGGGGAACGCATCACCGGGCTCGGCGACGAGATCAGCGCCGGCATGTACGTCTCGAACGAGCAGAGCCCGACCTACGTCGTCAACCTGATCGTCAGGGCCGGAGTGCCTCCGGAATCATTGGAGAAGGCTGTCCGGTCGGCCGTCGAAAGCGTCAACCGGAACCAGGCCCTCAGTGACGTCCGCACGCTCGAGGACATCGTCGATCGATCGATGCTGGCGAACCGGGTGACGAGCACCGTCCTCACCGGATTCGCCGTGTTCGCATCGATACTGGCTGCCCTGGGAATTTATGGGGTCGTGTCGTACACGGCCGCCCGCCGCACCCGCGAGATGGGTATCCGCGCGGCATTGGGCGCCACGGGTCGTCGACTGCAGGCAATGGTATTCGGGGGCGGAATGCGGCTGACGATAATCGGGCTGGCGATCGGAGTCGTCGGCACGGATGTCGCGACTCGGACGATGTCGTCGATGCTCTACGGCGTCGGCAACGACGATCCGCTGACGATGGCTGTCGTGGCCGCCGTACTCTTCAGCGTCGGCGGGGTGGCGTGTTTCGTACCGGCGCGGCGGATCACGGCAGTCAACCCGATCGACGCGCTGCGAGATCGATGAGGGCGGGTTGGCCTCGACGAGCATGAGGCCAACCCTCAGATCGCGTCGACGCGACCCGACCTACCGCTCTCCGGTTCCGCCCTTGCAGAGTCCGAGTTTGCCGGGCGCGCCTTTCGGCAGGTGGTAGTACTTCCAGGAGTCTGCAGCTGTCTGAACCTGCGACACGGTCTGCCCCATGGGATCGGACAGATCCATGTCGTTCAACCCGCTTGCGGCGCACGCCGAGTTCGCGTGATCGAGCGCGCCGGTCTCGTTCGTGTTGTTCAACGTGCCGGGGGGCCCCTTCACCTCGCCGGCGAACGCTCCGGCAGCCGCGAGCACGACGACAGACGTCGCTACTATGAGTAGTCGCCTCATTTCTCGATCTCCTTCCTGTTTGCCGATTCAGATACCACTGCAGCCCGTTCCAGCGCCGATTCTGGTTGTTCCGCACTGGACATGGCAAGTGAAAACAATGGAAATCGGTAGCGATCGGACTATGGCGAACGGCGGTCGAGTTCCAGCCTCTTCCCCTCAAGGCTCAGTCTGCCCAAGGATCGGCTAGGATGGCGTCTTCCCGTGAAGGAGAGCGGCGCACCGCCGCGCGTTCAGCAGCTGCGGCGCGAAACGGGGCCGCACGTTCAATAGGCACGCGGGTACACGTTCAGGGCTTCGCCGCAATCAGATACAAGCGATTCGCGGTGGTCAGGTACAACGCGTCGCCGACCACCGCCGGGCGCGAGTAGAGAGGCGCATCCATCTCGATCGTGGCCAGCACTTCCTTGTGCCGTCCGGCACGAAGAACCGTCATCGTGCCCTCGACGTTCCCGACGTAGAGCCGATCGCCGGCCAACTGGAGACTCCCCCAAATCGGATCGAGCGTGTCGTGTTTCCACACCTGGGCGCCGGTGGCGGCATCCAGGCAATGAACCGTCCCGCCCAGATCTCCCACATACAGCAAACCGTCGTGGACGATGGGCGTCCCCACGACGCGGCCGACGTCGTGAGACGTCCAGAGAAGCCTGCTCGTGGTCACGTCTCCCTGACCGTTGGGACTGATCGCATGGATCAGCGACGGTCCGTTGCCATGCCCCGGGCTCTGTCCCATCGCCACGTAGACGCGACCGTCAGCAAAGACCGGCGACGCCACGATCGAGCCTCGTGACAAGACGCGGGGGCGCGGCAGCCAGCGGGCGTCCTTTGGATTGCCATCGAACCGCCACACTTCGTGACCCGAGGCGGCATCGTAGGCGCGCAACCAGCCATCACCTCCGCCAAAGAGCACCTGCATGCGGCCGTTGACGTTGGCGGCGACAGGGCTGGACCACTGGCCGTGCAGCACGTGCTCGCCGGCGCCGATCGCGCGCCAGGCCACGTCGCCCGACTGCTTGTCCACGGCGATGAGGCTGGGGGCGCGTGGCGACGGCACGCTCGTGTGGCCTTCATTCCGGCCATTCGAGGTGGAGACCAGCAGGAGATCGCCTAGGGCCAACACGTCGCTGTTGGTGGCTTCATGCGGAAAGACACCCAGGCGAGCGCACATGTCCAGTTCCCACACGATGTCAGCGGCGGCATCGTCCTGGAAGCGCTCGTTCTGGTACACACCGCTGTTTTCGCCGTCGCGGAAACCCAGCGTATCCAGGCTTCGCAGCTGGCACTCGGCGGTGACGTAGTACAGTCGATTCCCTTCCACATACGGCGCGCCCGTCGTCGAAGGCAGGGGGAACTCCCGGAGGCCGCGATCCACTCGCGGCGCGACGTCCTGCCAGAGGAACGTGCCGTCCGTCGCGCGAAAGGCCAGGAGCACGCCGCTTTCTTCCTTGTACGCAGGGTTCATCGGCCTGTCGTTGTTGCTGCCGACATACACCGTGTCGCCCACGACCACCGGACGGCCAAACGTGTCGTAGCCCAACTCGACACTCCAGACGATGTTGCGGCCGGTGGCCGGATCCCAGTCGACCGGCGGATGTCCGGTCGGCATCTCGGCCGTCTCGGGTTGCGGCGCCACGGGCGGCATCGCCGCATCGGATCGGTCGACCGGCGATCCGGACTCGACCCCGGCGATGCGACTCAAGGCCCACTCAGCGTCCGTCCGGAGTGCGGGATCCTTGGCAGCGGCCCGCAAGGCCTCCACGGCGGCCTGTGCTTGCGGTCCGATGTTCCCGAGCGCTCCGGCGGCGAAGATGCGCACATAGAGGAATTCATCGTCCAGCGCGGCGACGAGTTGCGGCACGGCGGGCGCGGCGGACGGCCCGATCCCGGCCAAGGCCTCACAGGCGGCCCAGCGGACGCCGGGCGTCGCGTCGCCCAAGGCCCTGGCGAGGTCTGGCGTGGCGGCAGCCGCCTTCGGACCGATCGACGCCAATGCCTCCGCGGCGTAGATGCGCACGTACGGGTCCTCGTGCCCGAGCGTCCTGACCAGCGCGCCAACCGAGGGCGCCGCCCTCGGGCCCAACGCGCCCAGCGCACGTGCCGCGTCCCCCGCCACCGTCGAATCCGCGTCACGGAGGGCCCGTCTCAACGCGGGTTGAACGCCTTCCGTACGCGGCGCCAGGTCGATCAACTCATCCACCGCGCGACGCCGGATCGAGAACCGATCGTCTCGAAGCAGGTCCACCAACAGGGGAATAGCCGGGGGACCGATCCGCTGGATGATTTCGAAGGTCACCACCTGAAGGTCTTCATCCGGCAGGTTGAGCAACCGCCTCAGCAACGGCCCTGAACTCGGCCCGCGCTCGGCCAACGTGGTTTTGGCGGTCGCCCGCACCTTCGGGTCGTCGGCAGTCAGCCTCTTGGCCCAGGCACGCACCGACGAGGCGCTGACGGACGGATCCAAACCCTGGGTTTGACGCGTCTGAGAAGGGGACGGCGCGCGCTGGATGGCTACGTGTGTCTGCAGAGCGCAAAACAGGGCGACGACTGAGACGTATCGCATGGACTGGCGACACGGTAGGCTTTTGCCAGTCCGTTTACAACTTTCGGCTCGCGTCCGTAAGAGTTGGCCGGCAGGATGCGACGCGGGTCCGGACTACGAGGACGTTGCAAAGCGAAGAGCTCGGGCAAGGATGAGTGACTTGACATCGCTCGAACGATCGCTCGAAAATCTCCGCCGCGTACCATTCCCATACGCGCGAACGCGTACGCAGGGAATCCGGATGAAGACGATATTGATCGTCTCCTGCCTCACCGCTCTTCCATCGACCGCGTTCGCACAGGCGATCGCCGGATCGGTGAGGGGTGCGGCCGGGACTCTCCTTCCTGGCGTCGCGGTGGTCGCCACCAGCCCGGCCCTCATCGAACAGACGCGGACGACCGTCACCGATAGTCACGGACGCTACCGTCTGGAACATCTGCGGCTCGGAACGTATTCGGTCCGCTTCTCGCTCGCCGGCTGGCAGTCGTCGCAACGCGAAGGCATCGAGCTCACCGGATCGTTCACCACTATCGTCGACGCGACGCTCGCGGTCGGAGCCCTCGCCAGTTCGGTCACCGTCGTCGGCCAGTATCCGATCGTCGACGCTCACACCGCTGGGCGCCACACGACGCTGGGCGCCGATGTCGTCGCGGCGATTCCCAGCACTCGAAGCTACAACGCCCTGCTGCCGCTGGTACCCGGCGTCGTGACATCGGCCAACGACATCGTGACGGCTCCTGCGACCGCCTCGTTCCCGATCTACGGCGGGCGAGCGAACGAAGGGCGCCTGACCCTGGACGGGCTGACCATCGGGAGTCCGCCCTCAGGCAATTCAGCCGCGAGCTATGGCGCCGACATCGGCCACGCGGAAGAGGTGACGTTCTCGAAGTCCAGCGCGCTGGGCGAGGCGGAGACGGGAGGGTTGATCGTCAACATCGTGCCGCGGAGCGGCGGCAACACGACCCATGGATCCTTTCTCGCCGCCGGCAGTGGCCGCCGGCTCCAGTCGAACAATCTGACGGAGGACATGAAGCGCCAGGGGCTCACGGCCACACCGCTCAGCCGGGTCTACGACTTCTCGGCGTCTGTCGGTGGCGCGATCATCCGCAACCGGCTGTGGTACTTCGCGGACGCGCGCAGCGGCGGCATCACGAAAGAGAGCGCGAACGTTTCCTACAATCTCAACTCCGGCGACGCCACGAAGTGGCTGTACGCACCGGACAGCGGGCGTCGCGCGTATTCCGACCGCACCTACGAGAACGTGAGCGGCCGGGTGACGTGGCAGGTCACCCCACGCAACAAACTCAGCGGCTTCTGGGACGCCCAGGCACTCTGCCGGACGTGCACCGGCGCCACGCCCGGCGTGTCCGAACCGCAGACCATCTCGCCCGAAGCGGTCGGCGTACTCGGGCGCCGGCTGGACGTCACTCAGGCGAACTGGTCCTCGTCGCTCACCGACCGGCTGTTCATCGAGGCCGGGTACGGCGGCACCTTCTTCGGCGTCGGCAACTTCGAGCGCGAGCCGAACCCGACCCGCGATCTGATCCGGGTCGCCGAACAGTGCTCGAACGGCTGCGCCGCGAACGGCAACATCCCCGGCCTCGTCTACCGTTCGCAGGACTTCAGCGTGGCGCATGCCGGATCGTATCTGTGGCAGGAGTCGATCTCGTACGTCACGGGCACGCACAGCCTCAAGATCGGCCATCAGCACACCTTCATGACCGACGACCGCCTGTGGGAGACGAACAGCCAGAACCTCACCTACCGCGTCAACAACGGCGTACCCAACCAGCTCACGGAATCGATCTCGCCGTGGATGAACAACACGCGGGTGGCGTGGGACGCGGTGTTCGCCCAGGAGCAATGGAGGCTCAACCGCCTCACCCTTCAGGGCGCGCTGCGGTTCGATGTGGCGAGAAGCTGGTTCCCGGCGCAGCAGGAGGGACCGTCGCGCTTTCTCCCCACTCCCATCAGCATTCCGGAAACGCGCGGGGTTGACAGCTACCAGGACGTGACGCCGAGAGTCGGGGTGGCGTACGATGTCTTCGGGAACGGCAGGACCGCGGTCCGCATGAGCATCGGCCGCTACCTCGAAGGCGCCGGCGTGTCGGGCACCTATGCCAACACGAATCCGACGCTTCGGCTGCCGACGACGACCACCACGTTTGGTACTGCCGGCGTGACCCGCGCCTGGACCGATGCCAACCAGAATTTCGTGCCGGACTGCAATCTGATGGATCCGGCGGCGCAGGACCTGCGAGGCAGCGGCGGCGACGCGTGTGGAGTCCTGTCCAATACGAACTTCGGCCAGAACGTCCTGACGAACAACTTCGACCCCGCGATTCTGCACGGATGGGGCGTCCGCCCCTCGGACTGGACCTCGGGCCTGTCGATTCAGCAGCAGATACGATCCCGATCGTCCGTGGAGATCGCGTACTCCCGGCGCCAGTACCGTGGATTCTTCGTCACGGACAACCGGGCGATTCAGCCCTCGGACCTGACGCCGTTCACCCTCGTCGCGCCCGCGGATGTGCGCTTGCCACAGGGCGGCGGCTACGCCGTCTCAGGCCTGTATGATGTCGTCCCCGCCAAGGCCGGGCAGGTCGACAACTTCATTACCAGAGCCGACCAATATGGATCCTGGCATCAGGACTTCCAGGGTATCGATGCGACAGTCAACGTCCGGGCCCGCAACAGCCTCACGCTGGCCGCCGGCACGAGCACCGGTCAGATGATCGCCGACAGCTGCGATGTCCGCGCGCACCTGCCGGAGTTCTCCACGGCGACGACGGGATCGAGCGCATTCGGCCCGGGTCTGAGCGGCTCCGCGGTGACACCGCTGAGTCCATATTGCCGTGTCGCGTTCGGGATCCTCACACAATTGCGCGGGCTCTTCACCTACGTCGTGCCAAAAGTGGACGTGGAGCTCACCGGAACGTTCCAGAGCAAGCCGGGGCCGATGCTGGCCGCCAACTACGCGGCGACGAACGCGGATGTCGCGCCGTCACTCGGGCGGCCGCTTTCGGGGAACGTCGCGAATGTGACGGTGAATCTCGTAGGGCCGGGCACGATGTACGGCGACCGCATCAATCAACTCGATGTCAGGCTGAGCAAGACCTTGAAGCTCGGGCGGTCGCGGACGCGGGTCGGTGTCGATATCTACAACCTGCTGAATTCCAGCGCGGTGCTCACGTACAACAATACCTTCGTGCCCGGAGGAACCTGGCTGCAGCCGTTGACGCTCCTGACGCCGCGGTTCTTCAAGTTGGGCGCCGAGCTCACGTTCTAATCGCATGGGCAGCTTGGACGCTCGCCTGTCGTCGCCCCGATGGCTGTGGGCAGTGGCGGTGGCGCTGTTGGAGCTCGCCGGGCCGAGTGCTGTCCAGGCCGCGCAGGAAAACCAGCCCCAGGTCCTCATCCTGTACTCGACGCGACGGGATGCAGAGATTGCCACGATCGTCGATCGCGAGCTTCCGCGGATCATTTCCGAGGGGCTGGGCGGGCCGCTGGACCACTACTCCGAATACATCGATCTGTCACGGTTTCCAGATCCCAAGTATCAAGCCGGATTTCGCGACTTCCTGCGCCTGAAATACTCGGGATACCGCTTCGACATCGTGGTCGCGGTGCAGGACGTCGCGGTCACGTTTCTGGCGAACTATCGGCAAGAGCTCTTTCCCGGAACTCCGTTCGTCTTCCTGGCGAACTCACTTGCGCGACCACAACCGGAGAACTCCACCGGCATTGTTGCGCCGCTCTCGTTCGGCGGCACGCTCGCCCTGGCTGCGGCGTTGCAGCCGGAGGTCCGCAACGTGTTCGTCGTGAGCGGCTCGTCAACGCGCGACAAGGGGTACGAAGCGGTGGCGCGGTCACAGCTCCAGCCGTTTGCCTCCTCGCTCGCCATCACCTACCTGTCAGGATTGACGACGATGGATCTGGAGACCCGGCTGGCGCGGCTGCCGCCCAAATCCATCGTCTATTACCTGCTGATGAATCGCGATGGCGCCGGCGAGAACGTCCAGCCCTTGGAATTCCTCGACCGCTTAACGGCAGTCTCCAACGCGCCGGTCTATAGCTGGGTCGACTCGGCGATGGACCACGGCATCGTCGGTGGCAGGCTTCGCGGTCAGAAGGCGCAGGCCACGGAACTGGGTCACCTGGCCCTTCGTGTGCTGCGCGGCGAACGGGCGGACAGCATCCCGCTGTCGTCTCCGGATCTGGACGTGAACCAGGTCGACTGGCGGCAGCTGCAGCGCTGGGGCATCCGCGAGGCGCGTGCCCCGCGTGGAACTCTCATCCGGTTCCGGGAACCCTCGGCCTGGGAGCGGTACAAGGTCTACATTCTCGGCGCGCTGGCCACGCTCCTGATGCAGACGGCGCTGATCGCGGGGCTGCTCGTGCAGCGGACCCGGCGGCAACGCGCCGAACAGGAGGTCCGCGGCCGCGAAGCGCAGCTGCGGACGAGTCATCGGCGCATCAAGGACCTCGCGAGCCGGCTGCTGAGCGCGCAGGAAACCGAACGGTCGCGCATCGCCCGCGAGCTGCACGACGACATCAGCCAGCAACTCGCGCTGCTCACGATCGATCTCGAGCTGCTGGCCGCGAGTGGCGGTCCGGGGCAGCCCGGACGCGCCGCGGCGACGACGTCGTGCAGCGTGCGCACGAAATTGCCACGAGCGTGCACGACCTGTCCCACCGCCTCCATCCGACCAAGCTTCGCCTGCTCGGCCTCGCCCCTGCACTCCAGGCCCTGCAACGGGAAGTCTCGGCCGCCGAGCTCCCCGTCACGCTCACATGCGAGAACATCCCTTCGTCGCTGCCGCCCGATCTGACGCTCTGCCTCTTCCGGATCGTCCAGGAGGCGCTGCACAATGCCGTGAAGTACAGTCAGGCGAGCGGTGTTTCGGTACACTTGGCGGGAGGCGTGCGAGGGCTCACGTTATCAATCGTGGATGACGGCATCGGTTTCGATGTCGACAGCCGCCTGGGGCGCGGGCCTGGGGTTGGTCAGCATGCGCGAACGGCTCGACGCGATCGGCGGCGCCCTCGAGATCCACTCGCAGCGTGGGGCGGGGACGCGGCTGAAGGTCTGGGCCCCGTTGCCGGCGGCAGAGGACACGAATGCGGCCGCGATCTGAATACAGGGCACACGCGCCAGGCCTGGCCGCTGCACCGGTTGTCCGCGCTCCCGGCCGCGCACCGGGCGTGGACACCTGCCCCGCCCAAGTGTCCGCATAACATCATGGCCGCGCCTCGAGTCCTGCTCGCCGACGACCACACGCTGCTGCTCGGCGCGTTCGAGAAGCTGCTCGCCGGCGAGTGCGACATCGTGGGTCAGGTGGGCGACGGAAGGGCACTCGTCGCGGCGGCAGAGGCCCACAAGCCCGATCTGATCGTTCTCGACATGTCGATGCCGCTGCTGAACGGGCTGGAAGCCGGCCGACAAATCAAACAGCGCCATCCCGAGATCAAGCTCGTATACCTGACGATGAACGAGGATGCGGATCTCGCCGCCGAGGCCTTTCGCATCGGGGCGTCAGCCTACCTGCTCAAACGTTCGGCGGCCTCCGAGCTGCCGCTGGCCATCCGCGAGGTCATGCAGGGGCGCACCTACATCACGCCGTTGATCGCCGAGGGGCTGGTCGGATCCCTGCTCAACCCGGACCAGCGGAAGGCATCGCAGGACGGCCTTACGCCGCGACAGCGCGAGGTGCTGCAGCTGCTCGCGGAAGGGCACTCGATGAAGGACATCGCCAGAATCCTGAACATCACCCCGCGCACGGTCGCGTTCCACAAGTACAGCATGATGGAGCAACTGAAGCTCGGCTCCACAGCGGAACTGATCCAGTACGCCGTCAAGCAGCGCGTCGTATAGCGGAGTCCGAGTCGCCCGGTGTGACGACGAGAGGCGGCGATCCTCTCGCACGCCAGCTCTCGACAGCCGCCGTCACCGCATCAGCCGGCCGACGCCGATGAAGATGCGGAACGCGCCGTCGAGGCCCACGCTCGTGCCGGCCGTCACGGGACCGACGAGGGTGTCGAGGACCAGGCCGCCAGCGATATGCGTCTGAAAATCGGCATCCTCGTCGGTCTTGAACACGGAGCCGTTCTCCAGCCACCCGGCGGCGAACACCTTGCCGCCCATGAAGTCGGGCAGACGTCCGATCGCGCGCGCCGCGCCGACGGTGACGACGGCATAGTGGTCTCCCCGCCGCTCGCCGACGCGGAAGGCGTCCAGCCGGAAGGGATAGCCAACCTGAAACTGGGAAATCGGATGGCCGCCGAACGAGGTGCCGCCGGAGGCGACGAGGAACAGCCGATTGTCGCGTTTCGGGGACCAGAACCGGGACACACTGCCTTCGAGCTGCGTCACGTCGTCATTGGTCCGTTCGACATCGGCGGCGGTGGGCGACTGCAGATAGTGGGTCAGCGCGGTCGACACGCGCGTGCCGCGCGACGGCACGACCGGGCTGTCCTGCCCATCGTGCAGGAACCGAATTGCCAGCGGCGTTTCGGCGCCCGCCACTTCGGGCAGCTCCGGATCGCCGGTGCGGACGTGGGCGTCCACGCGGCCATAGCGCACCCCGCCGGAAATCTCGTCTTCGCTGGACAGGTCGATCCCGAGATCGGCGCCGCCGGACATCCGATCTTCCCGGTACTCGGCAATCACGCGATCGTCCTGGATGATCTCGGTGGTCCACCGCATCACCCCGGCAACCGGCCGGATGAACAGACGCGTCCCGAACAACGGCCGGTGCAGCGAGAAGGCGGCGTGCGGGTCGGAGCCAATCGTGCCGTCGATCCGCAGCTCCGATCGGGGGCCAAGCACGTCGAACGCGAGATAGCGGGCGGCGAGCCCGACGCGGAACCCGCTCGAGGTCGTGTTCTCGAGGTTCAGGCCGAGCATCAGGAACGGCGGGCCATACGCCTTCGATCGAGCGCGCACCTCGAGGCCAGGCTTGTCGCCGGTTTCGGTGAGCTGCCACACGAGCGCCTGGTATCGATCGAGACCGGATAACGCGGCCAGGTCCTTCTCGAGACTGGCCACGTTGAGCGGCCGTCCGACGTGAGGCGCCAGCCGCTGCTTGATCACGGCGGCGTCGGCAGCAACGATGCCGGACGTCTCCACGTATGTGGGGACCACCGCGCTTCCCCGCCGGCGCTGCTGCCGGCCGTCGATCCACCTCTGCCACGCCGCGTCGTCGACCGCCAGACGCAGCAACTCGGTCCGGTGCTGCTCGGCGGCCTTGTAGCCTTGCTCGACCAACTCGGCACTCCGCCGCCAATCGAGCGATCCGAACCCGCGCACGTCGACCGAGATGATCAGGTCGGCGGACTGGAGCGCCCGGCGCGTATTTGCGCGCATCATCGCGTCGACGGTGTCCCCGAGCAGGCCGAACATCGAGTAGTCGATCGCGTCGTCCGGCGCGTTGCCGACGTCGATCGCGATCACGAACGCCGCGCCCAGGTCCCGGACGACATCCGCCGGCACGTTGTCGAGCGCGCCGCCGTCGACGAGGACGCGACTGCCGGCCTCGACCGGCGGGAAGACGCCGGGCAGCGACATCGTCGCGCGCATCGCTTCCGCGAGCGACCCGCGATCGATCACGACCCGCTCGCCCGTCCTCAGGTCCACCGCCACCGTACGGAATGGAGTCGGCAGCCGATCGAACGTGTCGAGATCCGGGTAGCCGGCGGCGATTCGCGACAGGAGGAAGTCCACCTGCTGACCGCTATTGAGTGCGGTCGGCGCGACGATGCCCCGTTTCACCCCGAACTCCAGGCGTGACGGATAATCGCGCGCGTCTTCCTTACGCCGCAGGTTCTTGTAGGCGAACGAGCTGCTGCCGAACAGCGCGTCCCAGTCCGTGGCGGCGATCAGGGCCCGCAGTTCTTCCGCGGACATGCCGGCGGCGAAGCCGCCGCCCACCAGCCCGCCCATGCTCGTGCCCGCCGCGACGTCGATCGGGACGTGGTGCTCCTCCAACCACCGGACCACGCCGATGTGCGCGAGCCCTCTGGCGCTCCCGCCCCCAAACGCCACGCCGACGCGCGGCCGCGTCGGCTGCGCGTGGATCGGCGCGGCACACGCGAGCGTGGCCATCGCCAACAGGCAGACCCGCGTCGTCCGACTGAGCGTCACTGCGGTTCGTCTCCCCGGTCGGGCTGATAGGGGATCCAGAACGAGAAGCAGGCGCCCTTGCCCGGCTGGGACTCGGACCAGAGCCGGCCGTTCATCCGGTCGATGAAGGCCTTCGCCACGAGCAGCCCATAGCCGGACGGGTGCTCCGTGCTCGGGGCCGGGTAGCCGGTTACCGGGCCGCGCTCGAAAATACGCACTTGCGCGAGCGGGGTGAGCCCGGGCCCATAGTCCTGGACCGCGCACACCACGCCGCCGGGCTGCGGATCGACGGTGACGTCAATCCGGCCGCCCGGGTTCGAAAACTTCACCGCGTTCGACAGCAGGTTGTCAGCGACCACGGCAATCGCCACGCGGTCGCCCCACACCTCCGGCAGGTCCTCGGCATGGCGGAAGAGGATCTGGATCTGCCTGGCATCCGCGCTGGAGCGGTGGTAGGTGCAGGCGCGCTCGACCAGCCGCTCGAGCCGGATGTACTCGAAGTTCAGCGGCATCGTCCCGGGCTCGTAGACGCGCAGCAGCCGGGCCACAGTCTGGTGCGCCATATCCGACACGTGATGCAGCCCCTCGAGCCAGCCGGTCACCTCAGCGTTCGGATGGTCTGCGAGAGCGTCCTTCAGCAGGGTCAGCACGGCATCGGTGACGTGCAGGTAATTGCTCATGGCGTGCGCGACGAACGCCACGGCGGACGGATCGAACGCCGGGATGCGGCCAAGTTCGGTCAGGGCGCGATCGAGATCCGATTTCGCGTTCTCGATCGCCTCGACGACGTCTCCACGATGGTTCACGATGCCCACGGCCTGCTCCTCTGCTGGCTGGTCACGCCTCGCCCGGGGTGATTCGTTCGCGCCCGATCAATGCGGCATTCCTTTCGCTGACGCACGCCGGCGTTGCACGCTCACTAGTGATCCGCCGTACTGACAGGGGCCGTGACCCGGATGTCTATCGTCGAGCGAGTCGCCGCCGTAGCGTGGGCTCGCGCCGGCCGGGCGTGTGCGCGCAGAACGTGGACGGGCAGCGGCACTCGGCGAATGCCGTGGGACGCAGTACCGGCGGCGGAGGGTTCCAGTGG
>CAWFMC010000018.1:0-926590 GCA_963816725.1 uncultured Acidobacteriota bacterium
GCCGACATCTTCGTGAAGATTCCTGCTACCGGACCACCAGGCGGTGCGCGTGCCGCCCGATCTGCAGCACATACGACTCGCCGCGGCTCAGCTCCGCTTGCTGAAGCCCCTGCGGGTCGGTGATCTTCCTGCCATTCAGACGCACCGCGCCCTGCGCGAGTTTCCGGTCCGCGTCCCCACCGGATGTCGCCAGTTTCAAGCCCACCAGAAGATAGCGCCAAGCCTTCGGCTCGTCCGGCAGCGTCCACTCGAGCGCGGGCAGCTCGTCGAGGCTGAGCTCCTTCTTCGCGAACCGCCGCTCGAACTCGTCGGCGGCCGTCCGGGCTGCGTCCGCGCCGTGGAAGTCAGCCGTGATAGCTGCCGCCAGATCCGCCTTCGCCTGCTTCGGATGCAGCGTCCCCTTCGAAACCGCACCGCGTTTCTCGAGCACGGCCTCAGGGGTTAAGTCGGTCAGCAGCACATAGTAGCGCCACATCAGGTCGTCCGAAATGGACATCAGCTTGCCGAACATCTCCGTCGCCGAATCGGTCACGCCAACGTAATTGCCCAGGCTCTTGGACATCTTCTCGACGCCATCAAGCCCCTCGAGCAGCGGCGTCGTCATCACAACCTGCGGCTCGAGGCCGAACGCCGGCATGATGTCCCGCCCGACGTTCAGGTTGAACAGCTGATCGGTGCCCCCGAGCTCGACATCGGCGGACAAATACACGGAGTCGTAGGCCTGCGCCAGCGGATAGAGAAACTCGTGCACGCCGATCGGCTGGCCGGCCTCGAAGCGCGTCTTGAAGTCGCGACGCTCCATCATCTGCGCCACGTTGTACTTGGCCGCGAGCTTCACCCACCCGGCGCTGCCAAGCGGCTCGAGCCACTCGCTGTTGAAGCGGACCTCCGTCCTTGCCGGGTCGAGAATCTTGAAAATCTGGGTCTTGTACGTCTCGGCGTTCCGGTCGATCTCGTCCTGGGTGAGCGGCGGCCGCGTCTTCGACCGGCCGGTCGGGTCGCCGATGAGCGCGGTGAACGATCCCACGACGTAGATCACCCGGTGCCCGAGATCCTGGAAGTGCTTCATCTTCCTGATGAGGACCGTGTGCCCCAGGTGAAGGTCCGGAGCCGTCGGATCGAACCCCACTTTCACGATCAGTGGAGGGCCGCCGTTCGCGAAGCGCTCCAGCTTGGCTTTGAGCTCGCCGGCGCGGACCACGTCCACGCAGCCCTTGGTGAGATACGCGAGTTGCTCGTCTACAAACATCGGTAGTGACATCGACACCCGGGCCGTTTCGGCCCGCGGCCAAACGGCTGCGGCCCGGCAACTATAGCGGGATCCAGCCCGCGCTAACATAGGCTGGACGATGGACAGCCGCGCTCGCCGGCCGACCGGAATCGAGCGCCGTGATTTCCTCAAGGGATGTGCGGCCGTGGGCATCGGCGCGCTTGCCGGCGCCGGCGCGCATGGCTTCCTGTACGAGCGCCACCACGTCGAGCTGACCCGCGCCACGCTGCCCGCGTCGGGATGGGCCGAGGGCCTCGCCGGACTCCGCATCGGGTTCCTGACCGACCTCCACCGCAGCGAGACGGGCACCCGCGAGATCAGCGCCCGGGCGGTCGACCTGCTCATGCAGGAGCGCCCGGACTTGATCGTCCTGGGCGGCGACTACGTGACCCAGGCCGACCCTGCCTACGTCACCCCCGCCGCCGAGGTGCTGTCCGGGTTGTCGGCCCCGGCCGGAGTGTTCGCGGTCCTCGGGAATCACGACGACGACCACGACATGGCTGCGGCGTTGAACGCGACGGGCGTCACGGTGCTGCGCGATGCCCGCACCCAGATCCGCGTCCGGGGTGAGCCGCTGGACCTCGTGGGCATCCGCTACTGGACCCACCGCATCGAGGACATCGCCAAACTCCTGCGTGGCGCCTCCCCGAACGTCGCACTGCTCGCGCACACCCCCAAGCGCCTGATCGAAGCGGCGACCCTGGCCATTCCCGTGGTCATCAGCGGCCACACCCACGGCGGCCAGATCGTCATGCCCGGCCTCGGCCCGATCGCGGCGCGCGGGTTCCCGGTCATTGCCGGTCCCGGCCAGCGCGCGAACACCTCGATCTTCGTCAGCCGCGGCGTCGGCACGGTCTACGTTCCGGTGCGCCTGAACTGCCCGCCGGAAGTCGTCATCCTGACGATACAGCCGGTCCGACCGGCCTGACCCGATCGGCGCCGAACATTTCCGCTTGACGCCGACCTGTCGACGGCGCTATTTTTTGATTACTCAAAATTAATGATTTGAGCTACTGAATAGGAGAGCCGAGACATGCCCCCTCGCCTTCGTCCGGTGCTGATGCTGGTCGTTGCCGCCGCGCTGACGCTCGTCCTGAGCGGCCGATGGCTGGATCCGTGGCTGTGGGCCTGGCTGCTGGTCTGGACGGCTGGCTTCGCCTACGGGATTGGCTCGATCGGCGAGGAGCTCGCGCGAGAACGCTTCACGCCGCCCGAGCCCGGCGCTGACCGCATCGCACTCCGCTTCATCCGCCTCACCGCCCTCGCCCACATCGTCGTCGGCGCGCTCGACGCCGGGCGCTGGCACGTGCTGGCGGTCCCGACGCCGCTCCGCGCCGCGGGACTGGCCGGGATGGGACTATCCGGGGCGCTGGTGTTCAGGGCGATGATCGCCAACCGCTACTTCTCGGCGGTGGTGCGGGTCCAGCGAGACCGCGGCCATCGGGTCATCGACGTCGGGCCGTACGCCATGGTGCGTCACCCCGGATACCTGGGGATGATGCTGTCGGTGCCGTGCAGCGGACTCGTGCTCGGGTCGTGGCTCGCGGTCGGACTGGGGCTGCTCTACTCTGCGCTGATCCTGCGTCGCGTGATGTTCGAGGACGCGTTCCTGCGCGCCAATCTCGACGGCTACGCCGACTATCGCTCGCGCGTGCCGTATCGGCTCGTTCCCGGACTCTGGTGAGGCGCCAC
The DNA here is from genome assembly GCA_963816725.1 of uncultured Acidobacteriota bacterium. Lineage (GTDB taxonomy): Bacteria > Acidobacteriota > Vicinamibacteria > Vicinamibacterales > 2-12-FULL-66-21 > CAVSUB01. The sequence goes on from CAWFMC010000018.1 coordinate 2,963, forward strand.
GAACCGCCGGCCCTTCAACGTCCAGCCGCCGTCGAGCACGGTCTGAACGGCTGACGGGTAGAGACGATGCTCCTCGACCAGGATGCGCGCTGACAGACTCTCCACCGTGTCGTCCGGCTCGACCCTCACGACGGCCTGGTGCACGATCGGGCCGGCGTCGAGGTCGCGCGTGACGAGGTGTACCGTCGCACCCGAAAAGCACACGCCGTGCTCGAGCGCCTGACGCTGCGCGTCGACGCCGGGGAATGCCGGCAGGAGCGACGGGTGGATGTTGAGGATCGCGTTTGGAAAGGCGTCGAGCAGCGGCGTCCCGACCAGCCGCATGAACCCGGCCAGGCACACCAGCCGGACACCGCGGTCCAGCAACGCCATCGCGATCGCGCGGTCGAACGCATCACGCGAGGAGAACGTCCGGTGATCGAGGACGACCGTCTCGATGCCGCCAGCCTCGGCCCGGGCCAGGCCGGGCGCCCCGGGGCGGTTCGAGATCACGACGGCGATCCGGGCCCTGAGCTCGCCGCGGGCGATCGCGTCGATGAGCGCCTGAAGGTTGCTGCCCCGGCCGGAGATCAGCACCCCAATCTGTGGACGGCCGCCGGCCGTGCTCGAGGCCATCGCCGGCTGGATCATCGGTACGTGACCCCCTCGCCGCCCGCGTCGATCGTGCCGATGATCGCCGCGCCCGGATCCCCGGATTGCACGCCGCTCAGGACCGCCGGCGCATCCTCCACCGCGACGACCAGGATCAGGCCGATGCCCATGTTGAAGGTACGCAGCATGTCCGTCTCGGGAACCTCACCCGCGCGCTGCAGCCAGGCGAACAGCGGCGGAACTCGCCATGCCGAACGGTCGACCGTCGCATGGGTGCCCGCCGGCAGCACGCGGGGCAGGTTCTCGGTGATGCCGCCGCCGGTGATGTGGGCCATCCCCTTGATCGCGCCAGACGCCAGCAGCGGCCGGACGGTCGCCAGATACGAGCGATGAGGTGTCAGCAGTGCCTCTCCAATCGTCAGGTCCGCGTCCCACGGCACCTCCGACCTGACGGTCAGGCCGGCCCGTTCGAACGCGATCCGCCGGGCCAATGAGTAGCCGTTGGTGTGGAGTCCCGACGAGGGCATGCCGATCAACACGTCTCCGGGACGGATCCGTTTGCCGTCGATCAACCGATCCCGCGCCACGCTGCCGACGATGAAGCCGGCGACGTCGTATTCGCCGTCCTGATAGAAGCCGGGCATTTCAGCGGTTTCGCCGCCGAGGAGGGCGCAGCCGTTCTCGCGGCAGGCGACGGTGAGGCCTTCGACGATCTGCACCGCCACATCCGGCTCGAGCCGGCCGGTGGCGAGGTAGTCGAGGAAGAAGAGCGGCTCGGCCCCCTGCACCAGGATGTCGTTGACACAGTGGTTGACCAGGTCGATGCCGATCGTGCGGTGCACGCCGGTCATGAACGCGACGCGCAGCTTGGTGCCCACGCCGTCGGCACTGGCGACCAGCACCGTCTCGCCGGCGCGGTTGGCGCCAAGCGTGAACAACCCGCCGAAGGAGCCGATCTCCGAGAGCACGCCGCTGGTGTGGGTGCCGCGGGCGAGCGAGCGAATGCGCCGGACGACCTCGTTGCCGGCGTCGATGTCCACGCCGGAGGCTTTGTAGTCCATGTGGGTTTCGGAGGGATGGCGCCGGACGGCCGGCCCGGTCAGCGGGCGGTCAGAACTCGAGCTTGCGAATGAGAGCTTCACACACCGCGCGCGCCGGTGAACCCGCGGGCGCCTGCCAGTAGGCCCGTCGCACCGTCACGAAGAAGCGCTCTTCCTCGAAGTCCTCCTCGAGCATGTCGAACGCCTCCCGCAGCATGTCCGCGCCCGGTTCGAGCATCCCTGGCGCCTGGAGCACCTTCAGCATCACCGCGGTGTTGCGCAAGGCGACAGTACCGAGTGAGAGCACGATGGCGGCGCGCGCCGGATCGCTGGTCGGCGCGCCCTGCTGGATCAGCTCCACGGCCGCTGCCTCGTGGCCCGACTCGGCGAGAGAGGCCAGCGCCGCAGCCGACGCGCGGAGCAGCTCCTGGAACCCAATCGTCCCGATCGCGAACTTCAAGGTCTGGGCGAGATAGGCCTGATGCGACTCGCAGTTCACGCCGAGCAGGCAAATCGCCGCGGCAACGGCCGGCTGCGACTCGCGCGGCGCGGTTCGCTGCAAACCCGCGAGAACCGGCAGCGACGCCTTGTCGCCGATCTTGCCGAGCGCGATCGCGGCATCGATCTGAAGCGGCCCATCAGTCTTGGCGACCTCGGTGATCGGCCCCACGGCATAGGTCGCCTTGTAGTCGCCGAGCGCCTCGATCAGCGCACTGCGGAAATAGGCCTGCCCCTTCATGACCTGCCCGGCCATCGCCTCTTTGACCTTCGGGTCAGTGCCGTAGGCCGCCAGCGCGCGGGTCAGGGCAGGCCGCACGAACTCGGAGGACTCGGTCACCAGCGCGGCAAGCAACTTGGGCACGACGGTCGGGTCGGGATTGTGCTCGAAATAACTGTAAGCGACCGAGCGAAGGCGATCGTTCTGCTGCGTCAGCGAGGCGCGCATGACGTCGCGGGTGCGCGGGTCGTTGAACCCGGAGAGCAGGACGAGCGCGCGAAAGCGGACGAACGAGTCCGGGTGGGATTCCACGGCCTTGAGCAGCGCGGGCACGGCAATCGACGGATCGGCCCGCCGGGTCGTCCGCGCCGCAGCCATGCGGTCGCTGAACTCGACGGTGCCGAGCTTGTCGATCGCCGCGGCGAGTTGGGCCGGAGTAACGGCGTCGCGCGCATCCGCCGGCGCGCTGCCGCGCGCGGGCGGCGCCGGCGCCGGCGGAGCGGGTGGCTTGGTCTGGGCGGTCAGGGTCGCCGTCCACGTGACCGCCACCGCCGCGATGAGCGCCCGCATCGGCTTCAGTCGACAGCCTTCAAGGCGAGTTGCAGGTACGCGTGCTGGTCGCGGGGGAAGGCCAGCGGATACACGCCTGTGTAGCACGACGTGCAGTATGAATTCTGCCGCGGCTCAACCGCCTGGCGGAGCCCGTCGAGGCTCAGGTAGGCGAGGCTGTCAGCGGCGACGTACTTGCGGATGTCCTCGACGCTGTGACTCGAGGCGATCAGCTCGGAGCGGTTCGGCGTGTCGACCCCGTAGAAGCACGGGGAGATGGTCGGTGGACAACTGATCCGAAGGTGCACTTCGCGCGCCCCGGCGGCGCGGACCATCTTGACGATCTTCCGGCTGGTCGTCCCGCGGACGAGCGAGTCGTCTATCAGGACGACCCGGCGCCCTTCGAGGATGCTGCGGACCGGATTCAGCTTCACCTTGACGCTGAAGTGGCGAATCGACTGCGCCGGCTCGATGAACGTCCGCCCGACGTAATGATTGCGGATGAGACCCATCTTCATCGGCAGGCCGGCCTGCTCGGCGTAGCCGATCGCGGCGCACACGCCGGAGTCCGGGATGGGGACCACCACATCGGCGTCGATACCGGACTCGAGCGCCAGCGTCCGTCCGAACTGGGTCCGCACCTCGTTCACGCTGCTGCCGAACACGTAGCTGTCCGGGCGCGAGAAATACACGTGCTCGAAGATGCAATGCGACAGCGGCTGCGGCGGGAATGGCTTGATCGAGCGCGGCCCGGCTTCGGTGATCACCAGGATCTCGCCCGGCTCGACGTCACGGACGTAAGTCGCGCCGATCAGATCCAGCGCGCACGTCTCCGAGCAGACGATCCACGAATCTCCCATCCGTCCGAGCGCCAGCGGGCGGAACCCGCTCGGGTCGCGCGCCGCGATCAGCCGGTTGTGGGTCAGCAGAGCCAACGAATAGGCCCCACGGATCTGGGCGATCGATTCGACCAGCGCATCCTCCACGGTCGGCGCCTTCGAGCGCGCGTAGAGGTGGAGGAGGACCTCCGTGTCGCTGCCGGTCGCGAAGATGGATCCGTTGTGGACCAGATCGTCCCGCAACTCGTTCGCATTGACCAGGTTGCCGTTGTGGGCCACGGCGATGTGGCCGTGCGCACAATCGATCAGGAACGGTTGCGCATTCTCGAGCTTGCTTTCACCGGCGGTGGAGTAGCGCGTGTGCCCGATGGCCAGATGGCCGGGCAACTTCTCGAGCGTGGCCTCGCTGAAGGCATCGGCGACCTGCCCCATCGCCCGTGAGGCGAACATCCGCGAGCCATCGGCGGAGACGATGCCGGCGCTCTCCTGGCCGCGATGCTGCAGCGCGTAAAGCCCGAGGTACGTGAGGTTTGCCGCTTCGGGATGGCCGAAGATCCCGAAGACGCCGCACTCGTCCTTGAACTTGTCGAGCATGGATGGGTTGGCCGGGAGCGGGACTGCCCGTCACCGACGATACATTCTACGCTGCGCGTCCATCTCCCCGCCGGACGAAATAGCCGCCCAGCGATCCCGACCATACGGACTCCGCCTCATTTAGAGACGCGTCCAGCGCCGGAGTGCCGTCGATGGCGACCTTGATCCGCGAACCGCCGGTCGTGCCGATGACCACCGCCTGGACCCCGCGCTCTGCCGCCAGCTGCAGGAAAGCCGTCCGGTCCGTCTGGGCGACGCTCACGACGGCGCGTGAGGCCGATTCGCCGAAGAGCGGTCGCCGCGACGCCGATGACCGACGCGGCATCGCTCCCCTCTGCCGCCGGCACGTTCACGTCGAGTCCGATGCCCGCCGTGTCGAACGCGCTCTCCGCCAGCGTCACCGCCAGCCCTCCGTCGGCGCAATCATGGGCCGACCGGATCAGGCCGCGTGACGCCCCGGTCGTCAGCAGCGTGATGAGCGCCTGCTCGCCCTTGAGGTCCAGGGCTGGCGGCACGCCCCTGACCAGCCCATGGACGACCTTCAGGTACTCGCTCCCGCCCAACTCACCCAGATTCCCGCCCAGCAGCACGATGGCATCGCCGGCGTCGCGGAACGTGCGGCTGACCACGCGGCCGGCATCTTCGATCAGACCGACCACGCCGATCGTGGGCGTGGGGTAGATGGCCTTGCCGTCGGTCTCATTGTAGAGACTGACGTTGCCGCCCGTGATCGGCACGTCCAGCGCGACACACGCGTCGCTGATGCCCTCGATCGCTTCGACCAGCTGCCACATGATCTCGGGCCGCTGCGGGTTGCCGAAGTTCAGGCAGTTGGTGGCGCCGATCGGCACCGCGCCGGCGCAGGCCACGTTCCTGGCCGCTTCGGCCACCGCCAGCATCGCGCCGCGGCGCGGATCGAGATAAACGTAGCGACCGTTGCCGTCGGTCGAGAGTGCCAGCGCCCTGTTTGTACCCTTGACCCGGACGACCCCTGCGCCCATCCCGGCCAGCACCAGCGAGTTGGTGCGGACCATGTGATCGTACTGGCGGTAGACCCAGCGCTTGCTGGCGATCGTCGGCGAGGCGAGCAACGCCGTGAACGCGTCCGCCGCGCTGGTCGTCGTCGACAGCTGCGAGAGATCGAGCGTCTGCACGTCGGCGAGATACGCCGGACGTGCGGTCGGGCGGTCGTAGATCGGCGCCTCGTCCACCAGCGCCGTGTTCGGAATCTCGGCGACGACCGTCCCGTTCGCCTTCACCCGCATCAGCCCATCGTCGGTGACGACCCCGATGTTCGCGGCGTGCAAGTCCCACTTCTCGAAGATCGCCTCGACCTCGGCTTCGCGGCCGCGCTTCACCACCAGCAGCATCCGCTCCTGCGATTCCGACAACATGATCTCGTAGGGGCTCATGCCGGTCTCGCGCTGCGGCACGAGGCTGACGTCGATCTCGACGCCGACCCCGCCCCGAGCGCCCATCTCGCACGTCGAGCACGTCAAGCCCGCGGCACCCATGTCCTGAACGCCGATCAGCGCGTCGGTCTGCATCAGCTCCAGGCACGCTTCGAGCAGCAGCTTCTCCATAAACGGATCGCCGACCTGCACCGCCGGACGCTTCTCCGACGAGTTCTCGTCGAACTCCGCCGACGCCATCGTCGCGCCATGGATCCCGTCCCGACCGGTGCTGGACCCGACGTAATACACCGGATTGCCCGACCCGCCGGCCTTGCCCTTCACCAGCGCGTCCACCTTTGCGATACCGAGGCACAGCACGTTGACGAGCGGATTGCCGGCGTACGGCGGCTCGAACGCGATCTCGCCGCCGATGGTCGGGATGCCGATGCTGTTTCCGTAGCCGGCGATCCCGGCCACCACGCCCTCGACGATCCGTCGGGTGCGGGCGCCGTCGGGACCGTCCAGCGGGCCGAAGCGCAGCGAATTGAGCAGCGCGATCGGCCGTGCGCCCATCGTGAAGATGTCGCGGATGATCCCGCCGACCCCGGTCGCCGCCCCCTGATACGGCTCGATGAACGAGGGGTGATTGTGCGACTCGATCTTGAAGACCGCGGCATAGCCCTCGCCGATGTCCACCGCCCCGGCGTTCTCACCCGGTCCCTGAACCACCCGCTTGCCGCGCGTCGGCAGCTTCTTCAGGTGAATCCGCGAGCTCTTGTAGCTGCAGTGCTCGGACCACATCACCGAGAAGATCCCCAGCTCGGTCAAGGTCGGCTCGCGGCCGAGCGACTTGACGATGTGGTGGTATTCGTCGAGCGTGAGGCCGTGGCGGTCGAGGAGAGCCGGATCGGGTGTAGTCATGATCGGTGTCTGGGTCGGGACTCGGGATCCGGGACTCGGCGATCGGGTCGTTTCTTCAGCCTTCAGCCCTGAGCCTTCAGCCCGCGCCGCTACGCCGAGCGCAGCGCGCCGTCGTGCGTCAACGCGGACACGACAGAGTCGAACAGCACCAGGCCGTCGGCGCTGCCGAGCGCGGACTCGCAGGCCCGTTCCGGGTGCGGCATCAGGCCGACGACGTTGCGGCGCTCGTTGCAGATTCCCGCGATGCTGTTGATCGAGCCGTTCGGATTCGCCGTGTCGGTCGTCCGCCCGGACGCGTCGCAGTAGCGGAACACGACCCGCTTGTGGTGCTCGAGCTCGTGGATCACCTGCGGATCGGCGAAGTAGTTGCCCTCGCCGTGCGCGATCGGGATCCGCAGGACCTGGCCGGCCAGGGCCCGGGACGTGAACGGCGTGTCGGTCTGCTCGACCCGCACGCCGACGTACTCGCAGTGGAACTTCAGGTCGCGGTTCCGCAGCATCGCGCCCGGCAGCATCCCCGCCTCGAGCAGAATCTGAAAGCCATTGCAGATGCCCAGCACCGGTCCGCCGCCGCGGGCGAACTCGGCGACCGCGGTCATCACCGGCGAGAAGCGCGCGATGGCCCCGGTGCGCAGGTAGTCGCCGTGCGAGAACCCGCCGGGAAGGATCACGATGTCCGCGCCGGCCAGGGTCGTTTCCTTGTGCCAGACGAACGCCGCGTCCTGCCCCAGCACGTGCTTGGCGGCGTGATACGCGTCGTGGTCGCAATTGGAGCCGGGGAAAACGATGACGGCGAACTTGATCATGGCAGCTTCCAGCTTCCAGCTAGCGGCTGCCAGCAGGTTCCGCCCAACAGCAGCGCCACCGCCGCACTACGCTGGAAGCCGGAAGCCGGTAGCCGGTAGCTTTCAATCCACTTCAATCCGGTAGCTCTCGATCACCGGGTTCGCCAGCAGCTTGTCCGCGACCTCCGCGGCCAGGCTGCGGGCCTGCTCCTGCGAGCTCGAGGCGATCTCCAGCTCGAAGTACTTGCCCTGGCGCACGTCGCCGACGCCGGTGTAACCCATCGAATGCAGCGCATCGGCGATGGTGTGCCCCTGCGGGTCGAAGACCGACTTCTTCAGCGTGACGAACACTCTGGCTTTCATCGGTATACGGCCGTTCTACACGCTCGCCGGGACATGGGTGAAGACCCTTTCGAAAATGGTATCGACGTTGCGGAACTGCTCGTGGAGATCGAACGCCTTCTCGATGTCGGCGGCGGGGAGCACCGCGGTGATGTCCGCGTCCGCGAGGAGCAGCGACTTGAAGTCGGTCTGCTCGTGGAACGAACGCATGGCGTTGCGCTGCACCCACTCGTAGGCCTGCTCGCGGGAGATGCCGCGGCGGGCGAGCTCCAGCAGGATGTTCCCTGAGAATACGACGCCGCGGGAGCGCTCGAGGTTCTCGCGCATCCGCTCCGGATAGACGACCATGCCGCGAACGATGCGCGTGAACCGCCGCAGCATGTGATCGAGGGCGATGAAGCTGTCCGGCAGGATGACCCGCTCGACCGACGAGTGCGAGATGTCCCGCTCGTGCCACAGCGCGATGTTCTCGAGCGCGGCCATCGCGTTGCCGCGCAGCAGCCGGGCGAGTCCGGTGATCTGCTCGGAGCCGACCGGATTCCGCTTGTGCGGCATGGCCGACGATCCCTTCTGGCCCTTGCCGAACGGCTCCTCGATCTCGCCGATCTCGGTTTTCTGCAGGCCGCGAATCTCCAGGGCGAACTTCTCGAGCGACGCCGCCACGATCGCCAGCGTCGTCATCAGCTCGGCGTGACGATCGCGCTGGATGATCTGCGACGAGACCGGCGCCGGGGTCAGGCCGAGCTTCTGGCAGACCCGCGCCTCGATTGCGGGATCCAGGTGCGCGAACGTGCCCACCGCGCCCGATATCTTCCCCACCGAGACGACGTCGCGGGCTCGCAGCACGCGGTCCAGATCGCGCTGCAGCTCGGCGTACCACAACGCGAGCTTGACCCCCAGCGTCATCGGCTCGGCGTGGACGCCGTGGGTCCGCCCGATCATCGGGGTGTGCCGATGCTCCTCGGCTCGCAGCCGCACCGCCTCCATCAGCCCGGCGAGGCCCTTGACGATTAGATCGCACGCCTCGCGCATCTGGATCGCCTGGGCGGTGTCGACGACGTCCGAGGAGGTGAGGCCGAAGTGCAGCCAGCGCGCCGCCGGCCCCACGGATTCGGCCACTGACGTGGTGAAGGCGATGACGTCGTGCTGCGTGACCTGCTCGATCGCTTCGATCCGGGCGACGTCGAAGGCGGCCTTCGCGCGCAGCTCGCGCGCCGCGTCGGCAGGCACCAGGCCGGCCTCGGCCATCGCATCCGTGGCGGCGAGCTCGACGTCGAGCCAGGTCTCGTACCGGCGGCGCTCGCTCCAGATCGCGCCCATTTCCGGATTCGTGTAGCGTGGAATCATCGTGTCGTAGTTACCAGCTTCCAGCTTCCAGCTGCCAGACCTGATTCCCTCTGCCTCAGATACCGGTTCCGCCGCTCAAAACCGCCGGAAACTGGGAGCTGGGAGCTGGCAGCTTCATCCGAGGTCGAGCTTCTCGCGCGGGAGATCGGGAATGCTCGGGCCCAGAACGGTGGCGGCCAATGATCCGTTCGAGAACAGATCCTGCGCGACCCGCTGCAGGTCCTCGGTCGTCACGCTCTCGACGCCGCTGAGCGTCTCGTCGAGACCGAAGTGGCGATCGAAGTAGATCTCCTGACGCGCCAGGTGCGACATCCGGCTGGCCGTGTTCTCGAGGCTCAGCATGAGGCTGCCCTTCAGGTGATCCTTCGCGCGGCGCAGCTCCGCGTCCGGCACCGGCGTCTGCTTCAGCACGCGCAGCTCCTCGACGCAGAGCCCGATCACCTCGTCGACCGCCTCGTTGGCGCAGCCGGCATAGATGGTGATGTTGCCCGCGTCGCGATAGGCGCTGAGGCCGCTGAACACGGCGTAGGCCAGCCCGCGCTTCTCGCGGACGTTCTGGAACAGCCGCGAGCTCATGGATCCGCCGAGCACGGTGTTCAGGATGTAGCTGACGTAGCGGTCGTCGTGGCGTTGCGGATACCCGGTTGTCCCGAGGCAGATGTGGCTCTGCTCGAGCTCCTTCGTGCGCGTGATGACCTGCGGTACGACCCTCGGTGCGTCCTCGACGGTCGCTTCGCCTGAGGCCGGAATCGACGCGAACGCCGCGGTGACCAGATCCCGCACCGCCGCATGCTCGACATTCCCGGCCGCCGAGATGATCACGTTCGGCGCGACGTAGGCGCCGGCGAAATACTCCCGGAGCGACTCGCGGGTGAACGATTCGACCGATTCCTTGGACCCGAGGATCGGTCGGCCCAGAGGATGGTTCTCCCAGAAATGCTGCGTGAACAGCTCGTGGACCAGATCGTCGGGGGTGTCCTCGACCATCTTGATCTCTTCGAGGATGACCTTCTTCTCGCGCTCCACCTCGTCCGCGGCGAAGGCCGGACGCAGCACGATGTCCGACAGCAGGTCGACCGCGAGCGGCAGGTGCTCGTCGAGCACCTTGATGTAGTAGCTGGCGTACTCTTTCGCGGTGAAGGCGTCGAGCTGGCCGCCGATGGAGTCAATCGCCTGAGCAATATCCTCTGCGCTGCGCGTGCCGGTCCCCTTGAACAGCATGTGCTCGACGAAGTGCGCGATGCCGCTGCGGGCCTCGTCCTCGTGACGCGAGCCGCGCGTCAGCCAGACCCCGATCGTCACCGATCGCACGTGCGGCATCGTCTCGGTGATGAGCCGCAGGCCGTTGTCGAGTACTTCCCGGACCACCATGCGTTGTGAGTTGTCGGTCGCCACTTACTTACGGAGCCTCCCGCGCCGCACGCCGGGCGCCGCAAGTGCTGAAGAAGGAAAGAGGTCATAGTACACTGGATATCTTCCCTTCGCCACGGCGGAGCCGCCATGCCCATCGATACGCGAGCCGACATCGCTGAACTGGACCTGACCGCGCTCGAAGCGGCTCTGGTGGCCCTCGGCCGCCCGCGCTTTCATGCGCGCCAGATCTTCCAGTGGGTCCATCGCCACGCGGTCTCCGACTTCGCGGCGATGAGCGACCTGGGGCGCGATCTGCGGGCCGAGCTGGCCAGGGATTTCCGAATCGGCACACCGACGATGGTCAAGCGGGAGCAGTCGACGGATGGGACCACCAAATTCCTGCTCCGATTGTTCGACGGCAAGCTGATCGAGTCGGTCTACATTCCCGACCATCCGATCGCCGACAACGGCCCCCGCGATCCACGGTCCACGTTCTGCATCTCGACGCAGGTCGGCTGCGCGATGCGCTGCGCCTTTTGCCTGACCGGGAAGATGGGTATCGACCGCAATCTCACCGCCGGCGAGATCGTCGGTCAAGTGCGCGTGCTGGCGCGCGAGCTCGGCCTCCTCTCCAGCCGCTTCAACATCGTCCTGATGGGTATGGGCGAGCCGCTGCACAACTACGACGAGACGATGAAGGCGCTGCGGATGCTCGGCGACGAGCACGGAATGGCCGTGTCACCCCGGCGCATCACGCTGTCGACTGTAGGCGTCCTGCCGAACCTCGAGCGGCTGGCGACCGAGCCGTTCATGCCGAACGTGGCGATCTCGCTGCACGCGACGACTGAAGATCAGCGCGATCGACTGGTGCCGGTGAACCGGAAGTACGGCCTGGTCGATCTACTCGACGCGTGCCGGCGGTTCCCACTCAAGCGGCGCCAGCGCATCACCTTCGAATACGTGCTGCTGCGCGAGGTCAACGACACCCCCGAGGACGCGCGCCGGCTGGTCAAGCTGCTGAACGGGATCAGAGGGAAGGTCAACCTGCTGCCGCTGAACGAAGCGGCCGGGATTCCGTTCGAACGGCCGTCGGACGACCGCGTCGATCGCTTCGCGCGCATCCTGGCGGATCATGGGGTCACCGTCTCGGTGCGCAAGTCTCGCGGTCGCGACATCCGCGCCGCGTGCGGCCAGCTGATCACCGAGTCGGCGCAGGCCAAAGCGCCTGGCCAGCAGATGGCCTCGCGCCTCGGTGCGCTGGCCCAGGTCCAGCACGCCGCGCACCACTGAACCCGCCGCGTCAGACGATCGTCCCGGTCACCACCCCGCCCGCCTCGTCGATACGGACGCGGACGGACTCGTTGCGCGCGTGTCCCGACGGCACGCGCACCTTCAGATAGTTGTCGGTCACGACCAGCGTCCCACCCTCGAGCGTCAAGCCGGGGCGAACGGTCCCCACCTGCCTGGACCTGAAACGCTGCGCCAGGTCCGCTCCCACCTGACGCAGCCGGGCGCCACGGTCGCGGATGGCCGGGGCCGGCACGCGTCCCTCCATGCTCGAGGCCTCCGTACCGGGACGATCGGAGTACGGGAACACGTGCAGGTGCGACAGCGGTGACGACGGCAGGTAGCGCTCGTTGACGGCGAAGTCGCGATCGGTCTCGCCCGGAAACCCGACGATCATGTCCGACCCAATCGCGGCGTGCGGAAGGCGTTCGACGATCCCGTCCACCAGCCGGCGGTACGTGTCGAGCGTGTAGGGACGGCGCATACGCGCGAGCAAGGCATCGCTGGCGTGTTGCAGCGGCAGGTGGAAGTGCGGCGCGAAACGGCCGCCGCTGCCAGCAATCAGGGCGACGATTTCGGGCGAGCAGTCCATCGGCTCGAGCGAGCTGACGCGAAACACCACATCGGAGCTCGAGGCGGCAAGCGCGCGCAACAGATCCAGGAGCGATGCCCGCGGCTGGAGATCGCGTCCGTACGATCCGAGGTGCACGCCGGTGATGGCGACCTCGCGAAACCCCGAGGCCGCGACCCGTTCCACTTCCCTGACCACCGCGTCGATTGGCAGGCTGCGGCCCTGCCCGCGAGTGGTCGGGATGATGCAGTAGGCGCACCGCTCGTCGCAGCCGGTCTGCACCCGGATGGTGAAGGCGGTCCGGCCGGCCAGTCCGGGCGCGATCGGCGCACCGCACGGCCCCTCGGCGCCGGCGAATCGCTCCGCCGTCGACATCCCCGAAACGCCGTCCAGGAGGTCGTCGACGAGCGCTGATTTTTCGGTGTTGGCCACCACCCGGACGACATTGGGGAGCAGCGTGAGGTCAGATGCCGCACGGGTCGCATAGCAGCCGGTGACGACAATGCGGGCCGACGGATTGTCGCGGGCGATGCGGCGAATCGTCTGGCGCGCGCCCTGATCGGCGGTCGCCGTCACCGAACAGGTATTGACCACCACCAGCTCGGCTTCGGCGGCGGGACTCTCCACGGCGCCACGCCGCCGGAGATCTTCTTCGATGCCCAGCGAGTCCGCCTGGTTCACGCGGCAGCCGAACGTGACGACGGCGTAGCGCATCACATCAGATGGCAGATGGGCGGATGGCTGATGGCTAACGGCTGATGGGCCATCTGCCATTGCGTGCCATGTGCCATGTGCCATGTGCAGCGTCAGCTGCCGGAGCGCAGCTTCTGCGCCGCCTGCTCGACCTTGTCGGCGAGTGACTGCTTGTAGCTCTCGAGCCGCTTCGCCACCCCGGGGTCGCCGACCCCGAGGATCTGGGCCGCCAGGACCGCGGCATTCGTCGCGCCCGGCTTCCCGATCGACACGGTTGCGACGGGCACGCCAGGTGGCATCTGCACGGTGGACAACAGCGCATCGAGCCCCTTCAGGGCTGACGAGTCGATGGGCACGCCGATCACCGGCATGATGGTGTGCGCCGCCACCACGCCGGCGAGGTGCGCCGCGGCGCCGGCGCCGACGATGAACACCTTCACGCCGCGTCCGGGAGCCTCGCGGACCAGGCGCATCACGCGCTCCGGTGAGCGATGCGCGGACGCGACCGTCATCTCGCTCGAGATACCAAGCGTCTTCAGCGTGTCCACCGCCGCCTGCATCACCGGCGCGTCGGAATCGGATCCCATCAGAATCAAAACGGTCGTCTCGCTCATGTCGTCTGTATGCCTCGCGCCTTCGCGCCGATGTCGCGGCGGTACTGCATGCCGTCGAAGTGAACCCTGCCAACTCCGTCGTAGGCTCGGGCAATGGCGGCGTCAAATGTCGGCCCGCGACCGACCACGGTCAACACCCGCCCGCCAGCGGTGACGATTCGCCCGCCCCGTTCGCTCGTGCCCGAGTGGAACACTGTTACCCCGGCTTGCGCCGCCGCATCGTCGAGGCCGGCGATCGGCAGACCCGTCGTCACCGCCCCAGGATACCCGCCGGAGGCGAGGACCACGCCGACCAGCTGGTCGGGGCTGAACGCGATCGCGGTCCCAGTGTGACGGCCGGCGCCAGCGGAGGCAAGGTGCGGCGCCAGCGGCTCATCGATCGCCGGGATCACGACCTGCGCCTCGGGGTCACCGAATCGCACGTTGAACTCGATCACTTTGGGGCCGTCGCACGTCAGCATCAGACCGGCGTAGAGGAACCCGCGATACTCGGCCCCTTCGGCGACGAGCCCCCGCAACACGGGTTCGATGATCTCGCGCTGAACGGTCGCCTGCATCGCCGCGTCGAACAGCGGGCTGGGCGAGAACGCCCCCATCCCGCCGGTGTTGGGCCCGCGATCCTGATCGTAGATCCGCTTGTGATCCTGCGCCGAGCGGAGCGGCACCGCCCGGGTGCCGTCGCACAGCGCGAAGCAGGACACTTCCGGACCGCTCAAGCATTCCTCGAGCACCACCCGCGCGCCGGCATCGCCGAACTGACGATCGGCCATTGCGGCGGTGATGGCCTGCTCCGCCGTGGCGCGATCATCCGCGACAACGACGCCTTTGCCGGCGGCCAGGCCGTCAGCCTTCACGACGAGTGGCAGGCCGAGCTCGCCACGCGAAAGAACCGCGCGGGCCTCCTCGATGGTGTCGCACGCCCGATACCGCGCGGTCGGGATCCCATGGCGCGCCATGAACTCCTTCGCGAACACCTTGCTGCATTCGAGCTGCGCCGCGGCACGGGTGGGACCGAAGATCAGCCGGCCGCGAGCGTTGAAGAGGTCGACGATGCCGCGATCGAGCGGCAGCTCGGGCCCGACGATCGTCAGGTCGATGCGCTCGCGCGCCGCGGCATCGAGCATGGCCTGCGCATCCCCGGAGTCCACCGGCAGGCAGGTCGCCACCCGCGCGATTCCGGCATTGCCCGGGGCGCAGTACACCTGTCGAACGCCAGATTCGTTAGCCAGCTTCCACGCCAGAGCATGCTCGCGCCCGCCCGAGCCAACGATCAGGACTCTCATCGGGCCTCGGTTCGGATAGCTAACGGCTGCGTTTGCAGAGGATTACGGGAAGAATACGGAAGCGGGGCCAACGGCGCTGATTAGGGATTGGGAGCTGGTCTTTATTACGAAAAACGCCAGCCCGACCTGTGATAGCCTAACACATTCTTTTGGACTCCACGGGCCGTGGTGGGGGCCTCACTCGCCGCGCCGCGCGCGCCGGCGGCCGGGGCGTCCGGTGCCACGCCCGCGAAGGGAGGTGTTTTCACGCTTGGCTGAAGTCAAGATTCAGGAAGGCGAGTCGATCGAAAGTGCTCTGCGCCGCTTCAAGCGCAAGGTACAGCAGGAAGATATCATCAAGGATATCAAGAAGCATTCGTTCTACTTGAAGCCGGGCGATCGGCGGCGCGCCAAACAGGCGCTCGCTCGAAAGCGCACCCGGAAGAAGCAACGTCGCGAGTCGGAGTAGTAGCAAGATGCCTCGGGGAACCCGCCTGTGCCCGGTCGCTCGACTGGGCCGGCGGGCACTCCGCCGCGGGCATGGCGGAGCGCGTGGCTGGTGAGAGGTGGGACCGATGGAGTTCCAGGACAAATCGCTGCACTGCGTAGATTGTGGAACCGAGTTCATCTGGACCGCAGGTGAACAGCTGTTCTTCGCCGACAAGAATTTCAAGAACGAACCCAAACGGTGCAAGGGCTGCAAGGCCAAACGCGCGGCACGGCCGGCCTCCGGGCCGATCGCCCGGGAGCGGGTCGAGACGACCACGAACTGCTCCGCCTGTAACAAGGAAACCACGGTTCCCTTCCGGCCCACGCAGGGCCGTCCGGTTTTCTGCCGGGAATGCTTTCAGCAGCGTAAGTTCGCCGACGCCGGCGGCGTCTGAACCGCAGTCGGTCTCCCGCTGATCTCGAAAGGCCACGCGCCTCGCGTGGCCTTTTCCTTGCCCTGACGGTCACGCACCCCCGTGCCTCCAGCCGTCGTCTAACTACAGGTTCCATGCTTTCTCATTTCTCTGTGCAGCTGTTTCCGTCGCGCGTGGTCGCGGTTCTGATGGTTCTGTCGTGTTCGGTCGCTTGCGGTAGAACCGGGCAGCCGGCACCGGCGCCAGAGGCGTCTGGTCCGCCCCCGGCCGGGGTCGGGATGATCACGCTCGCGCCGAAGGCGGTCGATGACAGCTCGGAGTTCATCGCCACGCTGCGCTCGCTCCGCTCGACTACCGTACAGCCGCAAGGCGAGGGCATCGTCACCCGCGTGTTCGTCAAGGCGGGCGATCACGTGCGCGCCGGAACGCCGATCGTCCAGATCGACGCCGAACGTCAGCAGGCCGCGGTCCGCAGCGCCGAGGCGAGCAAGGCCGGGACGGAGGCGGACGTCGAGTACTGGCGCGCGCAGGTGAAGCGGTTCGAATCGCTGCTCGGCGCCGGGGCGATCAGCAAGCAGGAGTTCGACCAGGCGCAGAACTCGCTGCGCACGGCCGAAGCGCGGCTCGCCGCGCTCGACGCGCAGGTGCGCGAAGGGCGGGTACAGCTGGCCTATTACCGCGTCGAAGCGGCGCAGGACGGCGTCGTCGGAGACATCGCCGTCCGTCCCGGTGACCGCGTGACGACCTCGACGATGATCACGACGATCGACGACAACTCGGGCATCGAGCTCTACATCCAGGTGCCAATCGACCGCGCCCCGTTGCTGCGCGTTGGATTGCCCGTTCAGCTCCTCGACGACAAGGGTGATGTCGTATCGACCAACACGATCACCTTCGTCGCGCCGCGGGTCGACGATGCGACGCAGACGGTGCTGGCGAAGGCGGCGCTCACGGGGCTGCCGCCGGCGGGTCGTCTCCAGCAGTACGTCCGCTCCCGGATCATCTGGAAGACGGTGCAGGGCCTGACCGTCCCGGTGACGGCGGTCAACAGAATCAGCGGCCAGTACTTCTGCTTCCTGGCAGAGCCTGGACCGCAAGGCGGGCTCGTGGCCCGACAGAAGCCGGTCCAGGTCGGCGAGGTGATAGGGAACGACTACGTCGTCACCGGCGGCGTCAAGGCCGGCGATCGCCTGATCGTGTCGGGCATTCAGAAGCTTGGCGACGGCGCACCAGTCCAGGCCCTGGCCCAGTAGCCGCTCATGTTTGTCGATACCTTCATCCGCCGCCCGATCCTCGCCTCCGTCTGCTCGCTCGTCATCATTCTGGCCGGGGCTGTCGCGATCCCGAGCATGCCGATCGCGCAGTACCCTGACCTGGCGCCGCCGCAGGTCAACGTCACCGCTTTCTACAACGGCGCCAACGCGCAGGCCGTCGAATCCGCCGTCACGACGCCCCTCGAACAGGCCTTGAACGGCGTCGAGGGGATGCTGTATCTCACCTCATCGAGCACCAACTCCGGGGTGTCCCAGATTACGGTGACGTTCGACGTCACGCGCAACTCCGACATTGCCGCCGTCGACGTCCAGAATCGCGTGTCGCAGACGCTCGGCCGGCTCCCGCCCGAAGTGCGCGCGCTCGGGGTCAACGTCCAGAAGAACTCGACCGGGTTCGTGCTCGGCGCCGGGGTCTATGCCGAGAACGGGGCCTACGACTCCCTGTTCCTCAGCAACTACATCGACGTCTACGTCAAGGACGCGCTGCAGCGTGTGCCGGGCGTCGGCCAGGTGCTCCTGTTCGGCGAGCGGCGCTACTCGATGCGCCTGTGGCTGGATCCCAACAAGCTGGCCAACCGCGGGCTCACCGCCCGCGACGTGGTCACGGCACTCCAGGAGCAGAACGTCCAGGTCGCGGCCGGGAGCGTCGGCGACGCGCCGTCGGTGCCTGGGCAGACCTATCAGATCAGCGTGCGCGCCGAGGGCCGCCTGATCGATGCCCGCGAGTTCGACGACATCATCCTGAAGTCCGGCGACGCCGGATCACTGGTCCGGCTGAGTGACGTCGGACATGCCGAGCTCGGCGCCGAGAGCTACTCGTCGCAGCTGCGGTTCCAGGGGATCGACGCGGTCGGCTTCGGTGTCATCCAGTTGCCCAGTGCGAACGCGCTCGACGTGGATCGGCTGGTGCGGGCGGAGCTCGAGCGGCTGTCGAAAAGCTTCCCGCCCGGCCTCAAGTATCAGGTCGCGTTCAACACGACCCAGGTCGTCGACGAGTCGATCAAGGAAGTGCGCAAGACGCTGATCGAAGCGATCGCGCTGGTCGTGCTGGTGATGTTCATCTTCCTGCAAAGCTGGCGCAGCACGCTGATCCCGACGATCACCATCCCGGTGTCGCTGGTCGGCGCCTTTGCGTTCGCGAAAGTGATGGGCTTCTCGATCAATACCCTGACGCTCTTCGGCATCATCCTCGCGACCGGCATCGTCGTTGACGATGCAATCGTGGTGATCGAGAACATCGAGCGCCATATCCAGGAGGACGGCAAGCCGGCGCGGCAGGCGGCATCGGATGCGATGAGGGAAGTGTTCGGCGCCGTGATCGCGACCGCGCTGGTGCTGATTGCGGTGTTCGTCCCGGTCGCCTTCTTTCCGGGGACGACCGGCCGCCTGTACTCGCAGTTCTCGATCACGATCGCCTTCTCGGTCGCGTTGTCGGCGTTCAACGCGCTGACGCTCACGCCCGCGCTGTCCGGCCTGCTGCTCGATCGCGCGGACCACGGCAAGGGGCTGTTCTTCCGCGGCGTCGAGCGGATCATCAGCGCCGGCACGCAGGCCTACGTCGCGGTGCTCGGACGAGCGATGCGCTGGCGCTGGGCGGTGGTCCTGGTGTTTATCCTGGCGCTGGGCGCGACGGCGTGGCTATACCGGACCGTGCCGCGCGCCTTCGTGCCGGAGGAAGACGCCGGCTACTTCATCGCCGTCGTCCAGGCGCCCGCCGGCGCGTCGCTGGACTACACCTCGGCGATCGCCCGCCAGGCGGAGCAGCTGATGCTGAAGGACCCGGACATCGAGGGGGTGTTCTCCGTCATGGGTTTCAGCTTCAGCGGCGCGGCACCGAACCAGGCGCTGATCTTCTGCAGCTTGAAGCCGTTCGTGGAACGGCGCGGCACCGATCACGAACTGAAGACGGTGCTCGCGCGATTGGGCGGGCCGCTGTTCGGAATCCCGGGGGCGATTGTGGCGGCGTTCCCGCCGCCGTCCATTCCGGGCCTCGGACAGTTCGGCGGCTTCGAGTTCCAGGTCCTCGACCAGACGGGCACGGACATCAACGCGCTCTCGGCGGCCACCTTCGCCATGGTCGGCGCGGGCAATGCGTCGCCGCGGCTGGCCGGGCTGTTCAGCTCGTTTACGACGAACGATCCGCAGATGACCGTGGAGATCGATCGCGAGCGGGCGTTGGCGCTCGGCGTGCCGCTCAGCGAGATCACCAGCGCGCTCCAGATCTACATCGGCTCGCAGTACGTGAACGACTTCGATTTCAACAACCGGGCGTATCGGGTCTACGTGCAGGCCGATCGCGAGTTCCGCGCCGCCCCATCGGCGCTGGGCAAGTTGTACGTCCGCAATCGCGAAGGCAAGATGCTGCCGCTCGAGAACGTGGTCCGCACGAAGGAGACCACCGCGCCGCAGGTCATCAACCACTTCAACCTGTTCCGATCGGCGACCATCAACGGCTCGGCGAAGCCGGGATTCAGCTCGGGCCAGGCGCTCGAGGAGATGGAGCGCGTCGCACAGCAGACGCTGCCGGCGGGAATGAGCTACGCCTGGTCGGGATTGTCGTTCGAGGAGGCGAAGTCGGGCCAGCAGACGTTCGTCATCTTCGGACTCGGCCTGCTCCTCGTCTACCTGACGCTCGCGGCGCAGTACGAGAGCCTCGTCCTGCCGTTCATCGTCCTTCTCGGGGTGCCGCTGGCCGTGTTCGGCGCACTTGCGGCAGTGTCGCTGCGCGGCTACGCCAACGATGTCTACGCCCAGATCGGGCTGCTGGTTCTGGTCGGCCTGGCGGCAAAGAACGCGATCCTGATCGTCGAGTTCGCGGAGCAGCTGCGAGTACGAGGGGCGGGTATCGTCGAGGCGGCGATCGAGGCCTCGCGGCTCAGGCTGCGACCGATTTTGATGACCTCGCTGGCGTTCATCCTCGGCGTCCTCCCGCTCGTCTTCGCGAGCGGCGCCGGACGGGAGGCGCGCAACTCCGTCGGCACGGCGGTCTCGGGCGGGATGCTGGTGTCGACGTTCCTGAACCTGATCTTCATCCCGGTCCTGTACGTCGTGGTCCAGACCGTGCGCGGCGCCGGCCGGGGGCAGCGGAAGCCCGGAACACCGGCCGTTCCTTGACACTGTTCGAAAGCCCGTAGTACGCTGCCGGGTCTTTTTTGTCAGACTTACGCGACAGGACCGAGCGCGCTCCAATCCGGCGCACGGCTGGACCGCGTCGCTGGTTGCCCGTCCGGAACGGCGCGTCACGGTTTGCCGACGGCGCCGTTTGCGGACCTCGGTTGTCGGTTTCGAGTTGCTGGAGGAGAGCGCGATGCAGATCGAGGAACGAGTCGTCGAAGGTGTGACGATTCTGGATCTCAAGGGAAAAATGACCCTCGGCGAGGGCGACGAGCTCCTCAAGGACAAGATCAACTCCCTCATCCAGCAGGACAAGAAGAAGCTGCTGTTGAACCTGGAAGCCGTTCCGTACATCGACAGCGCCGGGCTCGGTGAGATCGTCCGGACCTACACCACGGTGAGTCGTCAGGGCGGCAAGCTCAAGCTGCTGAACCTCACCAAACGCATCCAGGATCTGCTGGCGATCACCAAGCTCCTGACCGTCTTCGAGACCTACGAGAACGAAGGGGACGCGATCAAGAGCTTCAGCGGTTAGGCGCTACCCGCCGCGCTGAGGATGGCGCGAGACACCATCTCCGACCGCATCACACCCCTCGCCTCGGCGCCGGCCGCACCCCGGCCGGTGGCGTTGAGCCTGCTGGCGTCGCTCCGCCCGGCACAGTGGACGAAGAATCTCATCATCTTCGGTGCCCTGGGGCTGGGCCAGCGCCTGCTCGATCCGCGCTCGCTCCTCCAGGCGACCGCCGCGTTCGCGATTTTCTGCGTGCTGTCGGGCGTCGTCTACCTGATCAACGACATCGCCGATCGGGAGGCTGACCGCGGACATCCGGTGAAGATGCACCGCCCGATCGCCTCCGGCGCCTTGCCGGTCAGGGTGGCGCTGGGCGCCGCGGTGGTGCTCGGAACCGTGTCGCTCGCTGCGGCCTTCCTGTTGCGTCCGCAGTTCGGTTTCGTGGCTGCGGCGTATCTCGGGCTGCTGGCGCTGTACTCCGGACCGCTGAAGCACATCGTGATCATCGACGTGCTGACGATCGCGGTCGGGTTCGTGCTGCGCGCCGCGGCGGGGGCAATCGTGATCGACGTGCCGATCAGCCATTGGCTGTACGTGCTGACGATCCTGCTGGCGCTGTTCCTGGCGTTGAGCAAGCGGCGCCACGAGCTGGTGCTGCTCGCCGATCGGGCGACCGGCCACCGGAAGATCCTGGAAGAGTACAGCCCGTACCTGCTCGACCAGATGATCTCGGTAGTCACCGCATCCACCCTCCTGGCCTACGCGTTCTACACGGTGAGCCCGGAGACCGTCGCGAAGTTCGGAACGGACCGGCTGGGGCTGACGTTGCCCTTCCCGCTCTATGGGATCTTCCGCTACCTTTATCTCGTGCACCAGAAGGAGGGCGGCGGCAGTCCGGCGGAAATGCTGCTGACCGACCGACCGCTGCTGGTGTGCGTGGCCCTGTGGGCCGTGACGGTGGCGCTGATCATCTACGGCCCGGCAGTGCTGGGCTGAAGGACATCATGTCGAAAGCCAAAGTCGCGATCCTTCGTACGTCCCCGGCGACCGTGCTGCGGGACTATCACACGCTGATGAACCTCGCCGGCTACCAGGACGTGGTCGCCCGCGACGCTGATACAGCGCTCAAGGTCAACATCTCCTGGCACTTCTTCTTTCCGGGGAGCTCCACGACACCGTGGCAGCTGGAGGGCGTGATCCGAACGCTCAAACAGGATGGCTACGACCCGTCACTGATCCACGCCTGCCACAACCGCACCGTCGTCATCGACGCGCACCTCGGCGAGCGCGAGAACAAGCAGCTGAACGTGGTCGAGGCGCACGGCCTTCGGAACATCCACATCTACGAGACCGAGGAGTGGATCAATATCCGTGACGCGGTCGGCGACCTGACGAAAAAGTTCACCTGTCTCAACGAGGTCTACCCGAAAGGGTTCATGATCCCGAAGCGCTTCATCGGGGAGAACATCATCCATCTCCCGACGGTGAAGACGCACGTGTTCACGACGACCACCGGGGCGATGAAGAACGCCTTCGGCGGGCTGCTCAACGAGCACCGCCACTGGACCCACCCGGTCATCCACGAGACCCTCGTCGACCTGCTGATGATCCAGAAGAAGATCCATCGCGGCGTGTTCGCGGTGATGGACGGGACCTTCGCGGGCGACGGCCCGGGGCCGCGCTGCATGACGCCGTTCTCGAAGAACGTGATCCTCGCCAGCGCCGACCAGACCGCAATCGATGCGGTGGCAGCGAAGCTGATGGGCTTCGACCCGATGTCGATCAAGTTCATCCGGATGGCCCACGAGATGGGCCTCGGCTGTGGAGACCCGCGCGACATCGAGATCGTCGGCGACACCTCCGCGGCGAACGAGAACTGGCACTTCGCCGGGCCGTTCAAGAAGATGACCTTCGCGTCCCGGATGCAGCACAAGATTTACTGGGGCCCGATGAAGAAGCCGATCGAGTGGTCGCTCAAGACCGTCCTGGCGCCTTGGGCCTACATCGCCAGCGTGGTGTATCACGACAGCTACTGGTACCCGGTGAACGCGAAGCGCGCGATGCAGGAGGTGCTGGACGGACCCTGGGGCCGCCTGTTCCGCAACTGGGAGACGATGCGGCCGGATGCCGAGGGCTATGCCGATGTCGGCGGCACGACGGCGCAGATCGAGAAAACCGGCGCCAAGGCGCTGCTGCGATCGGTGGGGATTCTGGGGACGTGCGTCAGAGAAGCGCCGGAGTTCGGAGGCCGCAAGCGTCACGCCGACGCCCACAAACCGTAAGGCGAGGTCTCCACATGTCAGATTTGAACGTCAGAAGCGAATCGGTCGATGTCGAGCAGATCATGAGCCAGATCCGCTCGCGCATCCGCGAGAAACGCGGCGTCGACTACACCGAGCAGGAGATTCGCGAGCTGGCCAACGTCAAGCTCGAGAAGTTCCTGGATCCGGGTGGGGTCCGCTCGGATCTCCTGGAACAGTACCGCAAGGGGCGCGAGAGCGGCACGACCCTGCGCAATTACGCGTTCGAGGACACCACCCTCTACGAGTCGAACCGCGGCTTCATCGTGTGGCTGCGCAAGATGCTGCAGCCGATCCTCAAGCTGTTCTTCAACCCCAACCCGCTCATCGACGTGCTGCACAAGCAGTCGAAGATGAACGACTCGTTCCTGCACTCCGAGGCGCTCTACTACGAGTTGATCCACAACCTGGTGCTCGAGACGACGCGGATGGGGATCGAGGTCAAGAACCTCAAGATGCGGGTCGAGTCGATGTCCAGCCGGCTCGATTTCGACGAGCGCCGGGCGCGTGCGCTCGAAGGCGTGGTGCAGTATCGGCCGGGCGCCGTGCCGCCGCTTCAGCCGCCGGCTGGCCCGAACGCGGCGACCAATGCGCAGGGCCCGGCGACGGAAGCCGAGAGCGCCGAACGGCGGGCACGCCGGCGGCGGCGCCGGGGGCGGCGGCGTCCCGATCAGCGCGGACCCGAGGGGCAGGCGATGGCGAGCGGGCCGGACGGGCCGGATGATCACGGCGACAGCGGTCCGGCGGAGAGCTTCGAACCAGCCGGACGCGCCGCCGACGACCCGCACGAATCGTGAAGCTCGCGCTCGTTGTTCAGCGCTACGGCGCCGACATCAACGGCGGAGCGGAGCTGCACGCCCGCTACGTCGCCGAGCACCTGTCGGGGCACGCCGAGGTCGAGGTGCTCACGACCTGCGCCCGCGATTACATCACCTGGAAAAATGAGCTGCCGGCCGGGGTCGAGCCGATCAACGGCGTCCCCGTCCGCCGTTTTCCGGTCGCGCACGAACGCCGTCCCCTCGATTTCGGCCGCCGCTCGCGGCTGGTGTTCGACCACGAGCATTCCGTCGCCGACGAGCTCGCCTGGCTCGAGAGCGAGGGCCCGGCGAGCCCGGCGTTGATCGAGTACGTCGCGCAGGCGGCCGGCACGGTCGACTACATCATCTTCTTCAGCTATCGCTACTACCACGCGTATCACGGCCCCCGGCGGGCGTCGTCAAAGGCGATCCTGGTGCCGACCGCCGAGCGCGATCCGGCGATCGGCCTGTCGATCTTCGGCCCGATCTTCCGGGGCGTGCGCGCGATCATGTACAACTCGCCCGAAGAGCGGACGATGATCGAGGCGGCGGCGAACAACCCGCAGGTCCCCGGCGTCGTAGTCGGCGTCGGCTCCGAGGTGCCGGCGCGCAGCGATCCCGCCCGCTTCCGGCAGGCCTTCTCCGCGCACCGCCCGTTCGCGATCTACATCGGCCGCATCGACGAGAACAAGGGCTGCGGCGAGCTGTTCGATCACTTCCAGCGCTACGCCCGGACGTTTCCGCGCGGCCTCGATCTGCTGCTGATCGGCACTCCCGTGATGCCGATCCCGGAGCACCATCGGATCCGCCATCTCGGATTCGTCTCGGATCGAGACAAGTTCGACGCGCTCGCCGCTGCCGACCTGCTGATCATGCCGTCGTACTTCGAGAGCCTGTCGATGGTCGCGCTCGAGGCCTGGGCGCTCGGCAAGCCGGTCCTCGCCAACGGCCGGTGCGACGTGCTCAAGGGGCAGTGCATCCGCAGCCGGGCGGGGCTGTATTACGAGAGCTATGAAGAGTTCGTCGAGGCGCTCTACGCGCTCGAATCGAACGGCCCGCTGCACGACCGCCTCGGGCGTAACGGCCGCGAGTACTTCGCCAGCCATTACGCCTGGCCGGTCATCGAGCGCAAGTACCTCGACATGTTCGCGCGACTGCAGGCCGAGCCGGCTCCGGCGAGGGCGATGGAGCCCCTGCCGGGGTGGTTCGCGCGACGCCGGAAGGATTGCCGCGCCGCCGCCAGCGTCCTGGCCGACCTGCCCGCCGGTGCGACGATCGATCGGGCGGAGACGGCGCGCAGCGCATGACCGCACCGATCCGGCGGCCGCGCGTGCACCAGGTCCTGGCGACGCTCGGCTACGGCGACGCGATCGGCCACGAGGTGCTCGGGATCCAGCGCGTGCTCCGGGCCGCGGGGTACACGTCCGAGATCTTCGTCGAGACGGCGGACCCGCGACTCGAACCGCTCACCCTCGACTACCGCGACATGATCGGCGAGGTCGGGCCGCACGACGTCGTGGTCCATCACTTCTCGATTGGATCGCGCGCCTCGCGCACGGCCTACGCCCTGCCCGGCCGCATGGCGCTCGTGTACCACAACATCACGCCGCCCGAGTATTTCATCGGCGTCCACAAGGACCTGGTGAAGCTGTGTTTCCGCGGCCGCCGCGAGCTGACCGCGTACATCGACCGCTGCGATCTCGCCCTCGGCGACTCGGAGTACAACCGCCAGGAGCTCGAGGCGCTCGGCTTCCGTCACACCGGTGTCCTGCCGGTAGTGCCCGACTTCGTCCATCTCGACGTCGCGCCCGACCGCCGGCTCGCAGCGGGATTCGATGACGGCTGGACGAATGTCATGTTCGTCGGGCGGGTGATCCCGAACAAGAAGTTCGAGAACGTGATCCGCGCCTTCCACGCCTATCGCACGCGGCACAACCCGCGCTCGCGGCTGATCCTGGTCGGCTCGCACAGCGGCTTCGAGCGCTACCTGGCGATGCTCCAGTCGCTCATCGCCACGCTCGGTACACCGGACGTCCACTTCCTCGGCCACGTCACCAACGAGGAGCTGACCGCACTCTACGACGTCGCCGATCTGTTCCTCTGCGCCAGCGAGCACGAAGGCTTCTGCGTGCCGATCATCGAGGCGTTCCACAAGGGCGTGCCGGTGCTGGCCTACGCCGCCACGGCGGTGCCGGCGACGATGGACGGCGGCGGGGTGTTGTACGACACTCAAGATCCGTTCGAGATCGCCCGGGTGATGGACGCGGTGCTCGATGACCCGCGGGTCGAGGACGCCGTCATCGCCTCGCAGGACGCCGCCCTCGCGCGCCTTCGCGCCAGGGACTTCCCCGCCATCCTGCTCCGCGACGTCGCCGGCCTGCTCGCCGCCGGGCCGCGTGGGGCCCCGCAAGTCGCCTGGGATTTCTGGGCCCAGTTCGATCAGTTCGAGCGCCTCGAGGAGCTGCGGCAGTTCAGGCCGGCGGTGTTCCGGGCGTTGCCGGCTGCGCCGTCGGCGCCCGAGACGGGACCCGGGACCCGGGACCCGGGACTCGGCGTTCAGATCGCATCAGCGGGGGCACAGGCGTCCGGACTCACTCCCCACCCGGCAGGTTCAGAGCGCCCGGATCCCGGATCCCGGATCCCGGATCCCGGCAAGATCCGCCCGTGATCATCAACCAATGGGTCCCGGCGGCCCACAAAGGTGATGCGATCGGGGACAGCGCCCGGGTCGTGCGCGACATGCTGCGGCGGCGCGGCTACCAGTCGGACCTGTTCGCGCTCACGATAGACGACGACCTGCGCGACGATGTGCGGCCGTTCGCCGACGCGCGCGGCGCGGCGGGGCGACGTCACGATCTTCCATTTCGCGCTGCCGTCGCCGATGACCGAGGCGTTCGCGACCCTGCCCGGCGGGCGCGTGTTGCAGTATCACAACATCACCCCGGCCGCGTTCTTCGCGCCGTATGACCCGCACCTCTTTCGTCTCGCGGCGCTCGGCCGCCAGGAGTTGAAGACGCTGGCGGGTCGCGTCGATCTCGCGCTCGGCGACTCCGAGTTCAACCGCCAGGAGCTCGAGGCGCTCGGGTTCGAGCCGACCGGGGTCCTGCCGATCGCGGTCAACACGGCCCGCATCACCAACGCGCCGCGGCGTCCCGCGCTGGAGAAGATCCTGGCCGACGGCCTGATCAACATTCTGTTCGTCGGCCGAATCGTGCCGAACAAGCGGATCGAGGATCACATCCGCCTCGCCGAGCTGTACAAGCGGAACGTCGACAGCTACTACCGCTTCATCTTCGTCGGACGCTACGACGGCATTCCCCGCTACTATGCCCAGATTCGTGCGCTGATCGCCGAGTTCCAGATGCTGCCCGACCGGTTCTGGTTCACCGGCCCGGTGCCGGACGAAGATCTCGGCGCGTTCTACCGGTGGGCGGACGTCTACGTCTCTCTCAGCGAGCACGAAGGCTTCTGCGTGCCGCTGGTCGAGGCGATGGCCGCGGACGTGCCGGTGCTGGCCTACAACGCCGGCGCGGTGGGCGAGACGCTGGGCGGCGCCGGGGTGCTGTTCGAGCCGAAGGACCTGGAGCTTGCCGCCGAGATGCTGGGGCTGCTCGTGTACGATCGTGCGATCCGCGACGGCGTGCTCGCGGGTCAGCGCCGCAGATTGCAGGACTTCTCGCCGGCCGCGATCGACGCACGGCTGGGCGAGGTGCTCGGGAGGATCACAGGGTGAAGGTCGCGTTCATCGTCCAGCGCTACGGGACCGAGATCCTGGGCGGCTCGGAGTATCACTGCCGCTTGATCGCCGAACGGCTGGCGCCGCGTCACGCGGTCGAGGTGCTGACGACCTGCGCCGCCGACTACATCACGTGGGCCAACGAGTACCCGGAGGGAACCGATCGGATCCGCGGCGTCACCGTCCGCCGCTTCGCCAACGCCCAGACCCGCGACCTCACCGCGTTCAACCGCTACTCCGAGTGGATCTTCACCAACCAGCACACCCGCAGCGACGAGATGGAGTGGCTGCGCCAGCAGGGCCCATGGTGCCCGGCGCTCATCGAGTATCTCGAGCGCCACCACCAGCAGTACGACATCCTGATTTTCTTCACGTATCTCTACGCGCCGACCGTGCTGGGCATCCGCGTCGCGCCCGAGAAGACCATCCTGGTCCCGACCGCGCACGACGAGCCGGCGATCCGCCTGGAGATCTACAAGGAGCTGTTCAGCACGCCCGCGGCCATCGCCTACAACACCGATGTCGAGCGCCGGTTCCTGACGACGCAGTTCTCGATTCGCGCCCTCGAGGAAGAGACGGTCGGCTGCGGCGTCGACCTGCCGCAGGCTCACCCTTATCCCCGCGAGGCATCGGCGGAGCCTGTCACCGCCGACACCAGCGACGATCCAGAGGACGATGGCGCCGACCCGGACGATGCGTCGCCGACGTTCCGGCCGCACCTGGCCCATCGCGGCTCGGTGTTCCGCCGCCGCCACCGGTTGCACGGTCCTTTCCTGCTGTATGGCGGGCGCATCGATCCCGGCAAGGGCTGCGAGGAGCTGATCGAGTACTTCAGCAGCTACGTGCAGGAGGGCGGGGACGCGTCGCTGGTGCTGATGGGCATCAAGCTGATGCCGCTCCCCGAAGAGCCCTTCCTGCGCTTCGCCGGCCGCCTCTCGGACGCCGAACGCCTCCTCGCGCTCGAGGCCGCCACCGTCGTTGTCGTTCCCTCGCCTTACGAGAGCTTGTCGCTGCTGGCGCTGGAGTCGTTCGCCGTCGGCACGCCGGTGCTGGCCAATGCCCGCAGCGAGGTCCTCGTCGACCACTGCCGCAAGAGCAACGCCGGGCTGTATTACGCCGATCGCGACGAATTCGGCGAGTGCCTGCGGCTGCTGATCGCCGACCATCGCCTGCGCGCCGCGCTCGGCGGCAACGGCCGCGCCTACATCCGGCAGAACTATCGCTGGGACGTCATTCTGGGCAAGTACGAAAAGATGTTCATGCGGCTGAAGCCGCAGGGGAGAAGGTAGAACGGAAGGGGATCAGGGACCCGGCGCTTGGAAGACGACGATCAGGGGTTGACCGGACACCTTCAACTCACCCGGAGGGCGACCGGGTCGTCACGGCCAGCTCTCAGAGAACCACGTGGAACCGCCGGGTCCTGGATCCCGGGTCCCGTCGGGATCGCTAATCCACCCCCACCTCTTCGCCTTCGTCACTGACATCGGGGCCGTCGGCCGTCTCGGGCGCGTCGGGTCCGCCCTCGGCGCGGCCGGTGCCCGCGGCGCCGCGCTTGCGGCGCGGGCGGATGTCGTGCCGCTTGATCATCTCGTTGAGGGTGGTCGGCTTGATGTGCAGCAGCTCCGCGGCGCGCTTCTGGACGCCGCCGGCCTGCTCCAGGGCCGACTCGATCAGCCCGCGCTGAAACGCAATCTCCGCGTCCTTGTACGAGATGCCCTCCGGCGGCACCACGAACTGCGGCATCTGGAAGCGCTTGCTGTTGCGGACGTGATCCGGGACCAGGTCGGTGTCGATCCGGTTGCCGGTCGAAAGCACGACCGCGCGCTCGATCACGTTCTCGAGCTCGCGCACGTTGCCGGGCCAGTCGTATTCGACCAGCAGGTCGAGCGCCTCTGGCGTGATCTCGAGATGCGTCTTGTGGTTCTCCTCGCCGTACTGCTCGAGGAAGTGCTGCGTCAGCAGCGGAATGTCGTCGCGCCGATCGCGCAGCGGCGGGAGCTGCACAGTGATGACGTGCAGCCGGTAGTAGAGATCCTCGCGGAAGCGGCCGTCGTCGACCATATGCCGCAGATCGACGTTGGTGGCGGCGATGATCCGGACGTCGACCTTGATCGTCTCGATCCCGCCGAGCCGCATGAACTCGCGTTCCTGGATCACGCGCAGCAGCTTGGCCTGGGTCTCGAGCGGCACGTTGCCAATCTCGTCGAAGAAGATCGTCCCCTTGTCCGCCAGCTCGAAGAGCCCTTTCTTCGGATACACCGCGCCGGTAAACGCACCTTTGACATGGCCGAACAGGTTCGATTCAAGCAGATCCGGCGGCAGGTTGCCGGAGTTGACGGTGATGAAGGCGCGATCGGCACGCGTCGAGTTCTGGTGTAGCGCCCGCGCCACCAGCTCCTTGCCGGTCCCGCTCTCGCCGTTGATCAGCATCGTCGTCCGGCTGGGCGCGGCCTGCATGATCAGGTCGAAGACCTGGCGCATGCGCGAGCTGCGGCCGATGATCTCCCCGAAGCGGTTGGCGTGCGCCTGGAGGTTCTGGCGCAGCGTGCGGTTCTCGGTCACCAACCGGCGCTGGGCGACGGCGTTGCGCAGCACGCCGAGGACCTCGTCGTTCTTGAACGGCTTGGTGATGTAGTCGAAGGCTCCGCGCTTCATCGCCGCGATCGCGTTCTCGACCGAGGCGAACGCGGTGATCATCAGAACCGGCAGGTCGTCGTCTATCTTCTTCAGCTCGTCCAGTGCCGAGATGCCGTCCATGCCCGGCATCATCATGTCGACGATGGCGGCGTCGAAGGTGGTCTTGCGGGCGAGCTCCAGCCCCTGGGCGGCGTGCTCGGCGAGGTGCACGGCGTAGCCTGACCGGGTCAGCAACGCCTCGAGGATCTCGCGCATGATCTCCTCGTCGTCGATGACCAGAATGGCGGCGTTACGAGTCATAGCTTCTTTCCGTTGGCGCGTAAACGAGCTGGCCTCCGGAACCGGAGAGGGGTCAGCGGGTGCGGGCCGCACGCTGGGTCGACGCGAGCGGGAGGGTCAGGCTGAACCGGGTGCCCTGACCGGGCGCGCTCTCACACGCGATCGTACCGTCGTGTTCCTGCACGATGCCGTAGGTGATCGAGAGCCCGAGGCCGGTGCCCTTCCCGATCTCCTTCGTCGTGAAGAATGGATCATAGATCCGTGAGAGCTGGTCGGCCGGGATTCCTGATCCCGTGTCCGCGATCTCGACCACGGCGTTGGCGCCCTCGGTCCGCGTCACGATGGTCAGCCAGCCGCCTTTCGGCATCGCATCGCGGGCGTTGAGGAACAGGTTCAGGAACACCTGCTGGAGCTTGTACTCCGTCCCGTCCACGACCGGCGCGACCGCGGCCATTTCCTTACGGACCTGGATCCGGCCCGTCCGCATCTGGTGATCGAGCAGCGACAAGACGTCGCCGATGACCGCGTTGATATCGACCGGGCCGCGCTCGATCTGCGCCGGCCGGGCCAGGTTGAGCAGGCCATTGACGATCCGGGCGGCGCGGAACGTCTGCTTCTCGATCTTCTGGAGCACCGCCGTCTTCGGGTCGTCCGGCTCGGCGCCGTCCATCAGCATCTGCACGAAGCTCGAGATGCCCGTGAGCGGCGTGTTGACCTCGTGGGCGACGCCCGCCGCGAGCAGGCCGATCGATGCCATCTTCTCGGAGATCTGCAGCTGCTCTTCGAGCTGCACGCGGGCCGAGATGTCTTCGATGATCAGGATCGTCCCGGCGATCGAGCCGGCCGCGTCGCGCAGCGGTGTCGTGGCGACGTTGACGAGCACGCTGCGGGATGGCGCGTGACGCGTCTTGAGCGGCACGCGATACACCGCCGCGCCATCGGGCGACTCGCGCCGCGCGCTGCGCAGGATCTCGAAGAAGCCGTCGTCCAGGATGTCGGCGAGCGGCCGGCCGGCGGCTTCTTCATGGCGCAGGCCGTAGAGCTCCTCGAGGCGCCGGTTCCAGCGCAGCACACGATCGTCGCGGTTGACGACCGCGATGCCATCGTTCAGCGATTCGAGGATGTTCTCGCTGAACTCCCGCATCCGATCGAGCTCGTCGGCCTTGAGCCGGAGCTGCCCGTAGAGGCGGCCGTTCTCGAGCGCCGTGGCGGCCTGCGCCGCCACCGCCGCGAGCAGCGCCATGTCCTCGCTGCTGAGCGGCTCGGTGCTGCTCTTGCGGCCGAGGGCCATCACCGCGATTGTGCCTTCCTTCGAGACGCAGGGGACGAAATAGTGGATCCCGGCCTCGCGCCAGACGTCCACTTCGGCAGCGTCGAGGCGATGGTGGGCGAGCGGATCGTCGAGCGTCAGCGTATGGCCGGCGGTGAGGCGGCGGGCGACGTCGGAGTCGGTGCGGAGCCAGGGCGCGTTGGGGCCGAAGCCGTTCTGCGCGATGGTGACGAAGCTGCCGTCGTGGCCGGCCGCCGCAGGGGCGAGCATCAGTGCCATGCGATCGACGACCAGCGTCTCGGTGACGCGCCGCACCAGGCGCTCGCTGAGCCGCGGCAGGTCGAGATCGCTGTTCAGGTCGCGCGCGAAGCCGACCAGCGCCCGGCGATAGTCGTAGCGGTCACGGTAGTAGACGCGATCGAGGGCGTTCTGAATCGCGTTCTTGACCGGGCTGGACAGCAGCACCACGACGATCGTCGCCAGCAGCGCGATGATCGGGTTGCGTTGATCCTCGCCGTGCAGGAAGAACCGTCCGGCAAGCCCGAGGAGGATGGCGTAAATCGCCGCAATCGCGGCCAACGCCGCGGCGGATACCAGCGCCCGCTTGATGATCACCTCCACGTCCATCAGCCGGTAGCGGATGATCGCGGACGCGAACGCCAGCGGTACCAGGCCGAGGAGCACCGCCGTGGACTCGAACAGGCTCGAGGGGGTGTAGCCCAGGGTGTAGGGCAGCACGTAACCGGACACGAAGGGCACCGCGCCGAGGGCCGTGCCCCACACGATCCAGCGCAGCTGACGCCGGGCCATGACCGAGCAGCCGCGCCGCAGCGCACGGATCATGATCGCGAGGCCGCCGATCAGGCTGATGGCGAGGTAGACCAGCTCGCCACGGTCGATCAGCGTGGCAATCCCCGACAGCAGCGGCCCTTGCGATCCCACCCGCAGGACCAGCGCCACCTCCGCGCCGCCCAGGAGCGCGGCCGGCAGATACAGCAGCGGCAGCATCCGGCGTCCCGCCTCGCTGCGCACCCAGCTGTTCGGGCGGTCGGGGAACACCAGCGCGAAGTGCACGAACAGCGGCGGCAGCATCAGCCGGGCGCTGATGTCGCCCCAGTAGAAGACCCAGTCAGCGAAGTCCAGGCGGCCGCTGTAGGAGAAGGCGAGCATGCCGAAGAACGCCATGCTCAGCCAGAAGAAGTGCAGGGTGGCCTGATGCTCCGGATGCCGGAGCCGGACCGCGGCGCCCACAATCAGGGAGAAGATGCCGACGACTGCGAGCGCGTAATACAGGCCGCGGGCGCCAGCCGGCACCTGCTCGACGGCGATGTTCATGAGCTGCGGGCTGCCCTGCATGCGCAGCAGCGAATACGTCAGCACCGAACCGCGCGACGCGGCGTGCAGGGCCTTCACCACGTCCTCAGGCGAGGTGACGGGCACGCCATCCACTTGCAGCAGGATGTCACCCGCACGAACCCCGGCCCGCGCCGCCGGCGAGTCCTCAGCCACCTCGCGGGCGACCAGGTCGCTGGCCGTCGCACGCCACAGCACCCCGTCGTCCATTTCCGTCCACGTGGCGCGGACGGCGATGTTCATGACTCCCAGGCACAGCAGCACCGCCACGACCAGCATCTGTGCTGTCGTGCGGAGCACGCCTGACCCCCGATTAGGGGGCGCTGCGAAGGAAACGGATCTCAAGACGGAAGTCCGGGGCTCGGCAAAGCAAGGCCCGTTCCCGCATTTTTTCCGGGTGCCTTCTCTAAAATACTGACAGGCAAGGGGTTTTCCGTCGATACTGACCGGCGGCTTCCAAGGAACTGGAATCCGGATCCAAAAAGACGGACCCTCCCCCGGACGGGCGGAGCTAGAAGCGAACGAGGAAGCCGCCGACGACCCGCTTCGGCGGGCGGACGACGAGCAGCTCGTCGTACACGGAACCCGGATCGGTGGGATCGCGGAACAGGTTTCTGACCCCGACCAAAATTTCCCAGCGGGTGCCGGCGAAATCGAACGGCAGCGCCTGATTGAGCTGCACGTTGAAGCGGCCGTCGAGTCCGGGCCCGGGCTGCGTCTGGTCGACGCGGGCGTACGCGGTGTTCACCTTGTAGACGACCACGACCCGGGTAGCCGTCTCCGGAATGTTGGTCTCCAGCGAAGTCGTGATGTCCTGTATGTCTTCCGACGCGGGCCGAAACGCGATTGGACGGACCGATCCCTGGCCTCGCGTGAAGTCGCCGCCCCCCTGCCACCGCGCCCGGATAAGGCTGTAGTCGAGCGAGCCCCTGAGCCGCGGGTTCGCCACGTTGCTGACCCGGAAGGTCCAGCCATCCGCGTCAATCGCGCCGGCGCTGGCGACGAAGTAGTGGCCGGCCGAATCCGGCCCGCCCGGCAGATGCAGTCCGAACACCGTGATCAGCTGATCGTCGACGCGCTGGAACACCCGCTGGACGCTGAACACGGACGCGTCCTTGAATTGATGCTCGAGGCCAAAACCCAGATTCCGGGCGCGCTCGACCCGCAGGTCCGCGGGATCGCCCGCGCCCCCAAGCGCCGCGAACGTGCGCTCGGGTGGGAGCCAGGGCCCGGGGGCGTTGGTCGAGAGGAACTCCTCCGCGCCCGGCGCGACCATCCGCTGGGAAATCGAGGTGATGACCCGCGTGGCGGGCAGGATCTCGTAGGCGACGGCGGCCCGCGGGCTGAGCAGGTCGCTGCGCTGCAGGTAGTCGTAGTGCGCGTATCGGGTGCCGTAGTCGAGCGTGAGGTGCGGCGACACGACCCACTTGTCGAAGGCGTACATCTCGCCGACGTTCCGACTGCTGTCGGCGACCGCCGTGAGTGCCGCCGGGTTGCCACCCGCGTACTCCTGACGGCTGTAGGTGGCGCCGAAGTTCAGGCCGTGCGAGGCGCCGGGCTTCGCAACGTAGGCGCCAGCCACGTTCCAGGACGACAGGTCCCCCTCACTCATCGCCGCCCGCATCGTCCAGTCCCCGCCCGTAGTCGGCAGGCCCAGTGACAGGTAGGCAACCCCCCGCGGCACCGTGTCCACCGAGAACAGGTCGCCAGGTGCGAAGGCTCCACTCGTGAGCAGGTTGACCTCACCGGAGAGCGGCACGTCGCCAAACAGGCTGGTGGCGAAGGAGGCGGTCGCATCGACCGCGCGCCACACGCCGGGGGCCGGACGCAGTTCGCCGTCATCGCCGGGCAGGTCGTCGTCGGACACGGTGACCGTGCCATTGGCGTCCTTCAGGATGCTGCGCTTGACGTGGCGCAGGCGCCACGCCGTTTCGGTGTGAGGATGGTCGTCGGTTCCGTCCGCGGCGGTCGAGTCCGGCTGATCGCTGAGGGTCGACCCCGGGAGATCGAATCCGGCCGCCATGATCGGCCGAGCGGACACCGGTGTCGCCGTTCCCTCGATCCCGGCGGGGACGTCGAGCTTCCGCAGCAGGAAACGCTTCACGGCCGGCGAGGCGGCCCCGACCTGGACGCGCTCGCGCAGCGATCCGGCGAATCCATTCAAGTGCGCCTGGACGATGTATTCGCCGGTGGGGAGAGAGGCGAGGGCGAAGGCTCCGCGTCCGTCGCTGGTCGTCATCGCCATGGTCGCGCCGAGCGCCGAGACGACAACCCCGGCGAGCGGGCCGCCGCGTTCGTCGACCACCGTGCCGGTGATGCTTCCGCGCAGCAGGTGGACGGTCTGGCCTTCCGGGCGGACGTTCGTCTGGGCGAAGCCGCGGGGGCCTGATGCGACCACCATCACGACCGCCGCGCCGACCGCCGTCACCGCTCGATGAAGCCGTCTCATCGCGCCCTCCGTCCTCAGGCGTCCGGGCTCGCGTGCCGGCCGCGTGATTCGTGCGCCATCCTGCTGCCTGTGTCTGCTCACGTCCGCCCGGGACTCGGCCCTACGCTCTTGCCTCTGGCCACCATCCGACGTTCCGTCCTCCCCCGGAGCGCGGGCGGCTGCTTACGAACCGACCGTGAACGCGAGGTCGCGGCTCACGATCGTTCCCGAAATCATGTCCGTCACCGTGATCGTCAGCCGGTAATCGCCAGGCTCGAACGCCGATAACGGCACCCCCTGGCCGGCCAGCACCGGCTGACCGCCCGAGGGGTCGAACTGTTCTCCCATCACCGCCGGAGTGAACCGCTGCGGGTCGGTGTGGTTGAAATACCGTTCACCGTCCTGCGCCGGCGGATGCGGGCCCGATGGGGCGGGACCCGGCTTGCCGGCCGCACCCTTCCGGAAGAAATGGTACTCCACCTGGAGGTCGAACCGCTTCTCCGCCGTGACCGCCGGGTTGTAGACCAGGAAGACCACCACCAGCTCTTCGCCACGCTGGAAGCGATCGTCCTCCGCCGGCACGATCTCGCTCTGCCCGATCACATACGGGCGTTCCACCAACTCGTCCGCGCTCAACGCCGCCGGCAGGACCGTCACCCGATCGGCCAGCATGATGCTGCTCGTCGTGAGCTGGCCGTTCCAGAAGTCCGGTACGGTCAGGCGTTGAGTCAGCACCGCCGCGCGGGGCGAGGCTGCCGACACCACCGACCGAGGCCGTTCGCGGACCACCACGTAAACGTCGTAGTCGCCCGGCGCAATCGAGAACCCCCGCCGGACCCGCGCGACTCGTGCGCCACCGGCAGTCAGCTCCACCGGGAAGATGGCGTCGACGGCGTAGCTGGTGTCTGCCGCGCCCTCGACGGCACGCCGCTCAGGTCGCCGCCCGCGGGCCACCGCCACGTTCGCCGCCGGCGCGCCTCGCTTCACCGCACGGACGTAAACCAGGACCGCGTCGGGCAACACGCCGATCGTGTTCACCGCCAGCGTGAACGGGACGAACGTGCCTTGCTGGGCCTTGAGGAACGCGTTCTGCCAGCCCAGCGTGAGGTCCGGGCTACTCGCAGGCTTCCGGCCGGCCATCGCCGCATCGGCCAGCGCCAGCACCGCGTCTCCCTCGACCCGCTGGCTGTCGATCGCGCTCGGCGGTGTCCGTGGGTTGGGCGGCTGGGCATTCGCCCGCGGAATGCCGACAATCAGCAGGCTCCACGCGACCACGACGGCGGCCCACGCCGGCCGCCACATACCGCCCTCGTTGGGTCTTCGCGAGCGCCTCACCTCAACCTGACTAAACCCGTCGATCATAGGCGACGTGTCAGGGCAAGTCAAAGACGGACAGTCCGGACACCCGGCCGCTGGCGCCGGTGATATCATCACCCGCTCAGAGGACGGGATCAGGCCTCTCCAGCTCTACGATCCGGTCCGGCAAAGGGATGTCCGGGGCGCTTTGCCGCCCGCGGATCCGACCCGCGACGCACAATCGCGAGTACACCGAGGACGACGTGCAGGACGACACTCTCGTGATGGTGCTGGCTGGCGGGGCTGGTGAACGCCTCTACCCGCTGACCAAGGAACGGGCGAAGCCGGCGGTCTACTTCGGCGGCCCGTACCGGATCATCGACTTCACGCTCAGCAACTGCATCAATTCCGGGCTCCGCCGGATCTTCATCGCGCTTCAGTACAAATCTCTGTCCCTCAGCCGTCATCTGCGCATGGGCTGGAGCGTCGTCGCGGACGAGCTGGGCGAGTTCGTGGAGATCCTCAGCCCGCAGAAGCGCGTCGGCGAGCATTGGTACCTGGGAACCGCGGACGCGGTCTATCAGAACCTGTACTCCATCGCCAGAGAGGAACCGCGCCACCTGATCGTCCTCTCCGGCGACCACGTCTACAAGATGGACTACGCCAAGATGCTGCGCGCCCATCGCGAGCGCGGCGCCGGCGCGACCATCGGGGTGCTGGAGATCCCGTCGGAAGAGGCGAGTCAGTTCGGCGTGCTCGAAGTCGACGGCGAGGATCGGCTCACCGGATTCCTCGAGAAGCCGCGCCATCTCCCCCACGGGCAGACGGTACTGGCCTCGATGGGCATCTATATCTTCGACATGAAGGTCCTGGTTCCGGCGCTCGAGGCGGACGCCGCGCGCGCCACCGCGCACGACTTCGGCAAGGACATCCTTCCCGAACTGATCGCCAAGGTGCCGGTCTACGCCTATCGCTTCTACGACGAGAACAAGAAGGAAGGGAAGTACTGGCGCGACGTCGGCACGCTGGACGCCTACTACGACGCCAACATGGACCTGTGCCACGTCAACCCGGACTTCAATCTCTACGACCCGGAGTGGCCGCTCCGCACGTACCAGGTCCAGGCGCCGCCGGCCAAGTTCGTGTTCGCCGACGATGGCCGCCGCTGCGGGCAGGCGCTGGACTCGATCATCTCCGCGGGCTGCATCATCTCGGGCAGCCGCGTGTCCGGCAGCGTGCTGTGCCCGAACGTGCGGGTCCACAGCTTCTGCGAGGTCGACCAGAGCATCCTGATGCCCGGCGTCCGGGTGGGCCGGCACGCGCGCATCCGCCGGGCCATCATCGATCGTGACGTCTTCATCCCGCGCGGCGCGCGGATCGGTTACAACATCGAGGAAGATCGCAGCCGTCACACCGTCACCGACAGCGGCATCGTCGTCGTCACGACCGAGGATCAACCCTATGTGGGCGAGATCTCGGACGAGGCGCTGCGGAACGAGGCCGAGTTCGATCGCCGGGGGGCGTAGCAGGATGCTGAAAAACGCATCCTGAATGGCGGATGTCAGATGGAGGACGGCAAAACCCCATTGTTTTTCACATCTGCCATTTGCCATTTCACATCAGGCCGCCCTTTTTGAGCGGCCTGGTAGTGGCGGCACGCGCCGCCCGGGCCCTGTCCGCGTTCAGGCGCGGCTCTTAGCGTCTCGCCTGTAGCCTGTAGCCTTCTTGAGCCCTAAGCCCTTAGCCCTAAGCCCTTAGCAGCGTCAGTACCAACGAGTGAGGTCCGAGTGAAGATTCAATCCGTGCACGGCCGCGAGATCCTGGACTCGCGGGGGAACCCGACCGTCGAAGTCGATCTGGTACTGGAAGGCGGCGCAACCGGCCGTGCCGCCGTGCCCTCCGGCGCGTCGACCGGTCAGCGTGAGGCGCTCGAGCTCCGCGACGGCGACAAGAAGCGGTATCTGGGCAAGGGCGTGACCAAGGCGGTTTCGCACATCAACGGCGAGATCGCCGCGGCCCTCAAGGGCGCCGACGCCGATCAGCGTGGCCTGGACACCCGCATGATCGACCTGGACGGCACGCCGAACAAGGGCCGTCTCGGCGCCAACGCGCTGCTCGGAGTGTCGATGGCCCTCGCCCGGGCGTCAGCCGCGGCCTCCGGAAAGCCGCTCTACGAGCACCTCGCCAGCCTCTACGGGCGCGGCACGCCGTCACTGCCCGTACCGATGATGAACATCCTCAACGGCGGCGCGCATGCGGACAGCAGCGTCGACTTCCAGGAGTTCATGGTGATGCCGCTCGGCCTGCCGTCGTTCGCCGAGGCGGTCCGGTGCGGCGCCGAGATCTTCCACACGCTGCGCGGCATCCTGAAGAAGAAGGGCTACTCGACCGGCGTCGGCGACGAAGGTGGTTTCGCGCCCAGCCTGAAGTCCAACCGCGAAGCGCTCGACGTCGTGATGGACGCCATCACCCAGGCCGGCTACCAGCCGGGCGGCAACGTCTATCTCGCGCTCGACGTCGCCTCGAGCGAGCTGTGGAACGAGGGCGCGAAGCACTACGAGTTCAAGAAGTCAGGCGAGAAGACGCGTAACGCTGACGAGATGGTCCGACTCTACGACGAGTGGGTGACGCAGTACCCGATCATCTCGATCGAGGACGGCCTGGCCGAAGGCGACTGGGACGGCTGGAAGTCGCTCACGAAGACGCTCGGCGCGAAGGTCCAGCTCGTGGGCGACGACGTGTTCGTGACCAACCCGGAGATTCTCAAGCGGGGCATCACCGAGGGCATCGGCAACGCGCTGCTGGTCAAGCTCAATCAGATCGGAACCGTGACTGAAACGCTCGACGCGGTCGCGATGGCCGACGACGCCGGATACCGCAGCGTGATCTCGCATCGTTCAGGCGAGACCGAGGACACCACGATCGCCGACCTCGCTGTCGCCACCGGCGCCGGCCAGATCAAGACCGGCTCCGCCAGCCGCTCGGATCGCGTCGCCAAGTACAACCAGCTGCTCCGCATCGAGGAAGCGCTCGGCGCGCGCGCCAAGTACGCGGGCCGCGGAGCGATCAAGCAGCTCGGAAAGTAGCTTCCCGCTTCCAGCTTCCCGCTGCGACTTGCACGGTCTCACAGATCTGCGCCGGTTGCGCTCGGCTGATGGTTGGAACTGGCAAACGGGAACGGGAAGCGGCAATCCGGAAGCTGGAAGCTGGAAGCTGGAAGCTGGAAGCTGGAAGCTGACGAAATCACCCTATGTCCCAACAGTCACCTGTCGTCCTCATCGTCCTCGACGGCTGGGGGCTCCGGCCCCAGACCGAGAACAATGCCATCGCGCTCGCGCGCAAGCCGGCGTACGACGCGCTGCTGCAGCGGTATCCGCATGCCCAGCTGATCACGTCCGGCGAAGCTGTCGGTCTGCCCGCCGGACAGATGGGCAACTCGGAGGTCGGCCACATGAACATGGGCGCCGGCCGGGTCGTTTACCAGGACCTCACGCGTATCGACAAGAGCATCCGCGACGGCGAGCTGTTCGCGAGTCCGGTACTCGCCGCGGCGATGGATCGCTGCGTCGACGGCGAGCACGCGCTGCACTTCATCGGCTTGCTCTCGGACGGCGGTGTGCACAGCAGCCAGCAGCATCTGCACGCGTTGATCGAGATGGCCGCGCGTAAGCGCGTGCCGCGGGTGTTCATTCACGTGATCACAGACGGCCGCGACACCTCGCCGACCGGCGGCGTCCGTTACCTCGGGCAGCTGCAGGCCGTCCTCGACAAGACCGGCACTGGCCGCGTCGCCTCGATCTCCGGCCGCTACTACTCGATGGACCGCGACAAGCGGTGGGAGCGGATCAAGCTGGGCTACGACGCGATCGTCGAAGGCGTCGCCGAGCAGAGCACGACCGCGCCGATCCCGGCGCTCCAGGCCGCGTACGAAGCCGGTGTCACCGACGAGTTCGTCAAACCGATCGTCGTCGTCGACGCCGACCAGCACCCGGTCGGCCCGGTGCGCGACGGCGACTCAGTCGTGTTCTTCAACTTCCGCGCCGACCGCGCCCGTCAGCTCACGCGGGCGATCGCGCTCGACGACTTCGACGGCTTCCCGCGTCCCAATCGCCGCCACGTGCACTACACGACCATGACGGTGTACGACCGGACGTTCAACCTGCCGGTGGTGTTCACGCCGCAGACCTTCAGCGGCAACCTCGCCGACGTGCTCGCGGAGCACGGGCGGACGAACCTTCGCCTC
The DNA here is from genome assembly GCA_963816725.1 of uncultured Acidobacteriota bacterium. Lineage (GTDB taxonomy): Bacteria > Acidobacteriota > Vicinamibacteria > Vicinamibacterales > 2-12-FULL-66-21 > CAVSUB01. Next base: position 43,964 of record CAWFMC010000018.1, read on the forward strand.
GCCGAGACCGAGAAGTACGCGCACGTCACCTACTTCTTCAATTGCGGCCGTGAGCAACCCTATCCGGGGGAGGACCGGATCCTGGTGCCGTCACAGAAAGTCGCCACCTATGACCTCAAACCGGAGATGAGCGCTCCCGGGATTGCCGACGAGATGATCGGCACGCTCAAGGCCGGCAAGCACCAGGTCGTCATCTGCAACTTCGCGAATGCGGACATGGTCGGCCACACCGGCCGGCTCGACGCGGCGATCGCCGCGGTCCAGACGCTCGATACCTGCCTGGGGCGGATCGTGGAAACGCTGAAGCTGGTCGGCGGCCGCGCGGTGATCACGGCCGATCACGGCAACGCCGAGCAGATGTGGGACGACACGCTTAAAGCCCCGCACACGGCCCACACCTCCAACCCGGTGCCGGTGATCCTCTGCGACGAGGCGCACGTCGGACGGCCGCTGCGCGACGGCTCGCTCCGCGATGTCGCGCCGACGATGCTGGCGCTGCTGGGGATCGCGAAATCCCGGGAGATGACTGGCACGCCGCTGTTCGAGGAGTAGCAGGCTGTCAGACAGGCAACGGCCAGATGGCAGATGGCAGATGGCAGATGGCAGATGGCAGATGGCAGATGGCAGATGAGGGAGGATACCGGTTATCCCTCTCAGCAGCGTCAGCGTGAGATCCAGCGGAGTACTTCATCGCGCCGGGACCGAATGTCGACGCTCTGGCGCATGCTGTCAGGAATCTAGTCATTAACGCGAGTCACGAGCCGGCTGGTCGGGCGGCGCCGCTGGCGAGCCACCTCGCCGCGGGCGGCTGGTTCGTGGCGCTGGCGGTGATCCTCACCTATCCGCTCGTCACGGTTCTCGACACCCACATCACGGGACCCGGACCCGGCGACCATCTCGCCTTCCTGTGGAACGACTGGTGGGCACGCACCGTGGTCGGCGCTGGTCAGTGGTCCCGCCTGTTCGCAACAGATCGCCTGTTCGCGCCGTTCGGTGCGCCGCTGATCCTCAACACGCACACCGCGCTCGAGAGCCTCGCGTCGGCCACAGTACTTGGGACGATGCCGCTGGTGCGGGCGCACAACCTGCTCGTGCTCGCCGGCCTCGCGGCCAACGGTATGGCCGCGTACACGCTGTCGTTCATGCAGGCCCGGCGGGTCAGCGCGGCGCTGCTCGCGGGCACGTCGTTCGCGACCTGCGCGTTCGTCACCGCGCACCTCCTGGGGCACATCAATCTGATCCACGCCTGGGTGCTGCCGCTCGCCGCGCTGACGTGGATCCGCTTGGTCGCACGCCCCACGCCGGCGCGAGCGGTCGTGCTCGCCATCGCGTTCGCGGCGACGCTCTGGTCGGACTACTACTACTTCGTCTACGCGACACTGTTTGCGTTCGTGTGGCTCATCGTGAGCGCGCGCGACGTCGCGGTCGCATGGCGGGTAGCGCGTCGCCCGGCACTCGCGAGAGGCCTGCTGGCGGCCGCCGCGCTCGCCGTCGGGGTCGCGATCGCGATCGCGGTGAGTGGCGGGATCGTGTTCGCGCTGGGGCCGCTGCACGTCAGCGCGCGCAACGCGCGCAACCCGACGTCGATCGCCGGCGTCCTGCTGCTGCTCTGGACGGTCTCGCGGCTGCGGCCGATCGCGTCACCGCCGGCGCGCGGCCTGGACTGGGGCCCGATGCTGCGGCATGGGGCCATTGCCGCCGTGGCCTTCATGCTCCTGACAGTGCCGATATGGTCGGCCGCGCTGACGCTCGTGCGATCAGGCGACTACGTTTCCCAGCAGTATTTCTGGCGCAGCGCCCCCCGCGGTGTGGATCTCGCCACCGTCGTCTCGGGAGCGCCGATGCACGCCGTCACCGGCGGGCTGACCCGTCGCCTCGACGAGCGGCTCGGCATCGACCCTGTCGAGCAGACGGGCTGGCTCGGCGTTGTGGTCATGGTGTTGTTGGCGATGGCCTGTCGTGCGGTCGGGACGCTCGGTCGTGACGGGACCCGCTGGCTGTGGATCTTCGCCGTGTTCGGCGTGTGGGCACTCGGTCCCTCGCTGAACATCGGCGGGCTGGATACCGGAGTGCTGCTGCCGCAGACGCTCGCGCGCTACGTGCCGATCGTCGCCAATGCGCGCATTCCCGGCCGGGCGTTCGTGATGGTGCAGCTCGCCGGCGCGATGATCGTCGCGCTGCTCATCGCCCGCCGCGAGTGGAGCACCGGCCTGGCCGCGGTGCTGACGGCGGCGGTCGTCTGTGAGAGTCTCGCGCTGCCCTATCCGCTCTACCGGCTGCCAGCTCGCGATGCGATTGACGTCCGTCTGTCCCGCGGCACCGGCGCGGTCATCGAGCTGCCGTCCGGGGTGCGCGATGGCTTCGGCGAGTACGGCCGGTTCGACTCGCGGGCGCTCGCGCATCAGATGGTCCACGGACGGCCGCTGGTCGGTGGTTTCGCGGCACGGGTTCCACCGCGTATCGTGGCGCGGTATCGCGCCATCCCGGCGATCGCCTCGATGTTCGATCGCTCGGCCGGTGAGGCATCCCTTGATGCCCTTCCTGCGAATCTCGGTCAGGCGCTGGCCGACGCCGGGATCAGCAACGTCGTCGTCAACATGGACGGCCTCTCGCTGTCGCGAAACGCGCTGGCCGGCAAGGGTCTGCGGTTCGTGGTTGCCGACGGCCCGCGCGAGCTCTACGACGTCGTTCGCTGACACGCGTGGAGACGTACAGAAGCGGAGCGCTGTGAACGAAGCTCGCAGACGCCGGGACCAGTTGATCGAGTGGAAGCGGAAGGGGGCGGGGGCGGCAGGCGCATCGGACGCCGACGGCGGATGCCGCCGGCGTCAGGTAGAGGAGAAGTGCGGATCAGGCCGGTTCGAACTCGCGCGGCGCGATCGTGCGCTGATCCGGCCGCGGCGACCGGAACCCGGTATTGCCGCGTCCGTCACGCGGAGCGGAGGCGAAACGATGGGCGCCGCCCGGCTGGAACCGTCCCGGCCGGTTCGGCTGGCGACTCCCGTGCGGACCGCGGCGTTCGCTCTGACCGCCACCGGGGCGCGCCATCGAAGGCCCGATATGCAGGCCACGCGGACCTGACGGCCGCGCACCGCGGGGGCCCTGTTCGGCCGCGCCAACCAGACGCGTGACCGGGCTGGCAGACGCGGTCAGCACCGCCGGCTGCACGTTGTCGAGCACGACCTGCTCGAGCGTTGCCGCCAGCAGGCGCTGCACGCCGTTCAGCAGCGGCCGCTCCGCCGGGCTCACGAGCGAAACCGCGCGGCCGGGAGCACCCGCGCGGCCGGTGCGGCCGACGCGATGAATGTAGTCCTCGGCCACCAGCGGCAGATCGTAATTGACGACCAGCGGCAGCTGCGCGACGTCGAGACCGCGCGCCGCGATGTCGGTCGCGACCAGTACCGTGACCCGGCCCGACTTGAAGTCGGCCAGCGAGCGATTGCGGGCGCCCTGGCCCTTGCTGCTGTGAATGACGCCGGCGTTCAGACCGGCCCGTTCGAGGTGCTCGCCGACGCGATCCGCGCCGCGGCGGGTCTTGCAGAACACCAGCGCCTGACCGATGGGAGCCTGGGTCAAGACGTGGACCAGCGCGTCGCGCTTGCGATCGAGCGCGACCGGATGCACGCGGTGGGTGATCGTCGCGGCCACCACGTCGCCGCTCGAGATGTCGACCCGCTGCGGGCTCTTCGTGAACTCCGCCGATAGCGCCACGATCGCCTTCGACATCGTCGCCGAGAACAACAGCGTCTGATGTTCCTTGGGCAGTGTCGGGATGATTCGCTTCAGCGCCGGCAGGAAGCCCATGTCCAGCATGCGGTCCCCTTCGTCGAGCGTGAGGATCTCCACCGCGGACAGATCGACCGTGCGCTGCTGGAGGTGATCGATCAGGCGCCCGGGCGTGGCGACCACGATGTCGGTGCCCAGACGGAGGGCGCGGATCTGGTTGACCATCGACATGCCGCCGACAATGGCGGCCACGCGCAGCCTGACCGGCGCGCCATACGTCAGCAGGGACTTATGGACCTGAATTGCGAGCTCACGCGTCGGAACGAGCACCAGGCCGAGCGGACGGTTCGTGCGCGGCCGGCGCCCCTGAATCATCAGGCGCTCGATCATGGGCAAACCGAAGGCGGCGGTCTTGCCGGTGCCGGTCTGGGCGCGAGCAAGAAGATCGGTTCCGGTCAGGACGAGCGGGATGGAAGCGGCCTGAACCGGGGTGGGCTCCCCGTAGCCCATGCGCGCGAGCGGCGCGACGAGCGTGGGCGAGAGCCCGAGTTTCGAGAACGGCATTGACACAGCACCTTACTGGCCTGGAGCGTGTCAGTGACCGCCCTGGGCACAAAAAGAGGACCAGGTGGCGCCCCTTCTGGGCCGCCACAATAACGGAGCGTATGCGCCCCGGTCGGATTTTCTAAGCTACGAATTTGAGGAGGAGCGAGTCAGGAAGGCTCGATACGCCTGAATGCGAGGAAGATCCGTGAGGGGAGTATAGCACGAGTTCATGAGGTTCATGACGGTTCATGAACGTTCATGGGGTTCACCGGTTCAGGGTTCAAGGTGCAGGGTTCAAGGTGCAGGGTTCGCACGCGGTTCGGCCAATGATCCCGCCGGCCTGTTATCTGACGCCGTGAACAGACCGCGACAACGTTGCACTTAGTGATGGTCCGGTTGGCCCTCAGGAGGTGCGGCGAGCTGGGGGCCGGTGGGGTGTTCGATCTTGGGCTCAGTCCGGGGCGATCCTGGAGGTCGGACGAACGACAGGGGTGAGCGGCGCAGTTGTCTGGCGACGGCTCCGAGGATGCCCAGCAGGTCCGTCGCGGGCAGCTCGTAGGCGCGCGCCGCGCTGAAGAGCGAGCAGGCGAAGCTCACCGAGAGATTCAGGACGAACATCACGGCGATACCGGACACGGCGAGCACCATCCACTTCAGACCGCCGGATTCGACGCCTCCGCCGGCGGCCGCGAGTGACACGATGCCGGTGTTGAGCGTCACGTGTCGAACGTCCACCGGCAGGCCGGTGAAACGGCCGATCTGAGGCGCCATGCCGAGCATGAAACCGAGCGAGACGTTGGTGCCCCATCCGGCCGCGTGATGGGCCAACGCCGCGCCGATCCGCGTCCGGAGCCGGCGTGCCCAGGCCGTCGCCGCCGGCGACTGCGCAATGCCGTCGGGAATGCGCCGGTAGGCGCACCAGTTGTCGAACAAGCCTCCCGCGACGCTGGCCAGCCACAACAGGACACCCGTGAGCGCCGCGTACCAGATCGTGAACGAGTTGGCCGGACTCATCACGCGGAACGTATCGATCGCCTCGGCGTGGTCGAGGAAGGGCCGGCCGGCGAGCGCGAGGAACAACCGGCTGAAGAGGGCTGCGCCCACGGCCGCCACCACGACGTTGGAGAGGGCGGCGGCCAGCTGTGAGCTCGTGAGCTGGCAGACGGTCGCGACAACGCGCGCTTCGCGGTCCGTCCCGTCGGTCTCCCGGATGATCGTCGCGAGCCGGGCGGCGGTCATCGCGGGCTGCTTGGTCGCCAGCATCAGGCCGAGATGCTGGAGGGCGACGAAGCTGATCGCGAAGTTGAGTCCGTAGAGCACCCCTTCGGGCAGCGGCGGGAGGTGCCAGGAATGGACCAGCATCTTGACGACGCCCGTCCCGACGGTGAGCGCGCCGCCGCCCGCCGCCGCCAGCCAGATGTGTTTGTACTCGCGCAGATTCCGCGCGATGTAGTGATCGCCAGTGTCGCTGGCGCGCTCGACGATCTTCCGGCCGAGCAACTGCATGTTCCAGCCGCACAGGTGGCGGAGACTCCGATCTTCGCAGGCCGATCGCAGCAGCCGGTGCAGCAGCCGGTGGATGGCGCGCGAGCGCCGCGTCCCCTCCGGCAATTCCATGATCTCCGTCATCAGCGCGGTCCGCGTCAGGGAGCGCTCGATCACCTCCACCGAGAACACGATGTCGACGCTGACCCCCGCCCCCTCCAAATGCTGTTCGATCGAACGGAGCTCCCGTCGGCACTCCCCGGATGCCTTGCGGAACCGCGCGGCCGCCTCCGTCACGTCGGCGCCTTCGCACCACGCCGCGACCAGCGCTTCACCGACGTTGCGGACGCGATAGAACGGAGAAGCCGACACGCCGACCGACGCGCCACGCGCGCGGACGCGCGACGACAGCCCTTCGGCCTCGACCCGGGTCAACAGCAGCCGGAACCCGTCGGCGAACGCGAGCCGGATGTTGCGCCAGGCGCCCGCCGCCGGAGCGCTGCCGAATGCCGTCGCGACGCGATGAAACAGGTCGAGCGGCATCGCCCCGAAGACCCGCACCTCCCGTTCGGTCCGATAGAGCAGGCGAAGCATGACGCGCAGGTCGCGTGCATCCCGAGGCGCGGGCAGCAGATGGTTGGCCAGTCGGTCGGAGAACTCCGAGACCAGCCCGCGGTGGCCGGGAATACCCGCCACGCCCACCAGGTTCGTCGCGTCCACGTCAGCGGCGAGAGCCGCCAGAGCAGCACCGAAACGATCTCTGGCCGCCCCCGGTCGTTCGATGGCTTCGAGCACGGGCCCGAGCGCGCCGGCCTTCCACGTCCCGTCGCCGACCGGGCGCACGGCTCCGACCAGGGCTACGAACGCCGTGGCGCGCGCCTGGGTATCCGCGGCAGAAACGAACGACTCGAGGGCGGAGCGACCCGGCATCGCGGTAAAGAGTAGTGCATCCTCAGTAACCGCCGCACTGGAGGCGTGCGGCCCACGACATCACATGACGTCAAGGGAGCGGACGTCGGGCGTTCACGGCGAGCCCTGTCGAACCACGGGAGCGGGTGATCCCCGAGGCCGTGCCGCCGTCTGCTACGATCCCGACGTGCAGACCCGATACGACGCCGTGGTTGCCGGAGGGGGCCTGGCCGGGCTGACGCTGGCCCGCCAGCTGCAGCGCAAGGCGCCGCACGTCAAGGTGCTGGTGCTCGAGAAGCGCAAGCATCCAGTCCGTGAGGCGGCCTTCAAAGTTGGTGAATCCAGCGTCGAAATCGGCGCGCACTACTTCCGCAGTGTGCTCGGACTGGAGCCGGTCCTGCGCGAGCAGCACCTCGAGAAGCTCGGGCTGCGCTATTTCTTTCCGCACGGCGCGAACGACGACATCACCCGGCGGACCGAGCTCGGCCCGCCGTCCTTCCCCGTCGTCCCCTCGTTCCAGCTCGATCGCGGCCGGCTCGAGAACTGGCTGCTGGCCTCGCTGCGCGAGTCGGGCGTCGACGTGCTCGACGATTGCTCCGTCAAGAGGATCGATCTGCGGCCGGGCGGCCTCCACACGCTGGAATTCGTGGGACCCGGCGGGTCCGGTACCGTGCGGACTCCGTGGGTCGCCGACGCCAGCGGCCGGACGGGCCTGCTGCGTCGCCAACTCGGGCTGAAGCGCGAGGTCACTCACGGCGCCAACGCGGTGTGGTTCCGGGTCAACACCCGCGTCAAGGTGGACGACTGGTCCGACGATCCGGCGTGGAGGTCACGGGTGCCGACCGGCGAGCGCTGGATGAGCACCAATCACTTGATGGGCAAAGGCTACTGGACCTGGCTCATCCCGCTCGGCTCCGGCAGCACCAGCATCGGCATCGTCGCGGACGAGGCGATCCATCCGTTTGCGTCGATGAACCGGTATGAGAAGGCGATGGACTGGCTGCGGACGTTCGAGCCGCAGTGCGCGCGGGCGATCGAGGCACTACCGGCGAACGCGCTCGAGGATTTCCTCGCGCTGAAGCACTACGCGCACGGCTGCGCGCGGGTGATTTCCGCCGACGGCTGGTCGATGGTCGGCGAAGCGGGCGTGTTCACCGACCCGTTCTATTCACCAGGGTCGGACTTCATCGCGATCGGTAACGATCTCACCGCAGACCTGATCGTCAGGGCGGCTGCCGGCGAGGACATCGCGGCCCGCGCCGAGACGTTCAACACCGGCTACCTGCGGCTCTACGACGCGTTCCTGCGCTTGTACGACGGCCAGTATCGGTTGATGGGAAACGCGCAGGTGATGACTGCCAAGGCAGCCTGGGACAACGGCTGCTACTGGGCGATCAGCGCGCTGCTCTACTTCCAGCGCCGGTACACCGACCCCGCGTTCATGGCCTCGATCGATCCGCTGATGCGCCGCTTCTTCGTGCTGCACGCGCGGATGCAGCAGCTGTTTCGCGCCTGGGACCTAGCGGACCGCGCTCAGTACGCCGACGGCTTCACCAACGTGACCTTCATGGAGCGGCTGTTCGCGCTGCAGACCGCGCTCGGCGGCCCGCGTCAGGACGACGAGGCGCTGCGCCGGACGTTGGCGGCGAATCTCGAGTTCCTCGAGCGCTTCGCGTGGGCCTGGCAGAATCTCGCCGCCACGACGGATCCCGCGCTCGCCCGCTTCGTCCCGCGTCCGACCGGCGAGCCCGTGGACATCTCGCCGCTCACGTTCAGGACCGACAGAGTCGCGGCACGAACGTAGACGCCCGGGGAAACGCTTCCAGCTTCCCGCTTCCAGCTCCCAGCTTCCGGCTTCCGGCTTCCGGCTTCCGGCTTCCGGCTTGGTTCTGAACCAGCACCCGGCTATCAGCTATCAGCTGGTTCCTGGTTCTGCGTTCCACCGCCGCGAAGCGGCGACGAACCCGTCGAACCCTGCAGAACCCGTCGAACCAGCACCTGTCGAACCTGACGAACCCGTCGAACCTGTAGAACCAACCCCGACGGCGCGCCTGTCAGACCGCCGTAATGACCAGTGCCGCATCGTTCCCGCCGAAACCGAGCGACGTCGAGACCCCGCAGCGGACGCGCTGCTCACGCGCCACGTTGGCAACGATGTCCACGGGACAGTCCGGGTCCGTTTCCGTGTGGTGGATCGTGGGTGGGATCGCGCCGCGGGACACGGTCAGGGCGAGTGCCGCCGCCTCCAGCGCGCCGGCGGCGCCGAGGCAGTGGCCGAGGATCGACTTGAGCGACGTCACCGGGACCTCGCGGGTGCGCTCCCCGAAGACGCTCCGGAAGGCGCGCGCCTCGGCGCGATCGTTCTGTGTTGTGGCCGTGCCGTGGGCGTTGATGTGATCGACGCGGTCCGGGTCGACGCCGGCATCCGTCAGCGCATTCAACATGATCGCCCGGACCGGCGCGCCGTCCGGCTCTGGCGCCGTCGGGTGGAAGGCCTCGCAGGCGAAGGCGTATCCGGCCAGTTCCCCGTAGATGTGCGCCCCGCGCGCCCTCGCTGCCTCCATCTCCTCGAGCACCAGGATTCCGGCCCCTTCGCCGATGTTCATTCCGGCCCGGCCGCGATCGAACGGCCGGCACGGCTCCGGATCCATCAGACGCAGGGCATTGAAGCCGCTGAATGTGAGGCGGGCCAGCGCATCCGTGCCGCCGCTCACCGCCGCATCGACGCGGCCGGACCGCACGGCATCGGCGGCCTGCCCGATCGCGATCGTGCTCGAGGCGCAGGCTGCGACGATGCACGAGCGGGGACCTTCGAGATGGAAGGCGCTGGCGATGACGTCGACCGGCGTGCTCGAAAAGTGATTCCACGCGTCCGACGGACGCGCATGCTCGATGCCGCGGATCGTGGTGGTGTGCTGGTACCGCTCGTTGCGGATCAAATCGCTCGTCCCGGCCCCGAGGAACACGCCGATGCGCGACCGCTCGATCCGCCCGTCGAGCAACCCCGCATCGTCCATGGCTTCGGCCGCGGCGACGGCGCCAAACTGATCGCCGCGCGACCAGCGGCGGCGCTCGAGGGGAGTGAGCCGCGCGCTGATGTCAGGCGTCGAGACTTCGGCAGCGACCCGGCTACGATACCCCTCGGTGTCGAGGACGGTGACCGGCTTGATACCGCAGGCCCCCGATACCAGCCCGGCCCACGTCGCCTCGCGAGTGACGCCGAGCGCGCTGACGATCCCGATCCCGGTAATCGCGACGCGGCGGCGGGTCATGCGCGGACCTGCGCCGGAGGCACGCCCAATTGCTCGTCGAGCCACGCCGTCGCGGCGGCGGAGGCGGTCCGCACCGTTTCGGCCTCGCGCAGCTTGCTGCGCCACACCAGCGCCAGCGGGAGGAACTGCGCCGGGAGCGACACCAGCGAGAAGCCGAGGCACATCGCACGATGCTTCAGGCCGTGATCGCGCGGCCCGAAGCCGGCCAGGCTCGCCACGTACGACCCGATCACCGCGTAGGCGTCGCGGGCCACGGCAGCGGCGTGCCCGTGGAGCCCGCCCGGGACGGCGCAGCCGGCGCGGAGGCTGGCCAGGAACGACTCGCGCGAATCCCCCGGCGCCTCGGTCCACGTGGTGCCGATCCGCCGCAAGGTATGCGCGTCGCTGCCACCGAGCAGACCGTGACGGCGGTCCCCGTCCCGCCGCGGCCACCGCGCGGCAATCGACGTCACCAGTTCATTGTGGGCCCGCAGCATCGTCCCGTTACGGGCTTCGACCGCCGGGACCTCGTCGAACAGCGCCAGGTAGTCGGCGAGCGGAACCTGGCCACGGTAGAAGAACAGCAGGTGGTTGAGCGCGAAGAACACATCGGCCTCGCGCAGGCAGGCGGTGACCTCGAACACGTTGCCGCGGAGCGGCTGCACGGCGCGGTGCAGCGCCTCCGTCATGCCGTAGACACCGAGGTGGACCTCGAGGTCCGTGCCCGGAAACCGGCACGACACCTCCTCGCCCATGATGAAGTCCGGGCAGTCGGGATGGGCGGACAGGAACTCGAGGCAGCCTTCGATGGTGTCGTGATCGGTGAGCGCGACCAGATCCATCCCCCGCGCCTTGGCGGTGTGGTAGACCTCGTCTGTCGCCGAATAGCAGTCGCGGCTCTTCAGGAACTTGAGATTGCCGGACTGCCGGGACGCTCTCGAGTGGACGTGCAGATCGGCGCGCAAGGTGGACATCGGGGTCACCGGGTGGCGGTGCTACTTCAGCGGCTTGAGGATCATAACCTGCAGCGTCGCCGAGCCGATGCCGCGATAGCGATCCGGCAGGAAGCTCTTGCCGAAGTCCGCGCGCAGGATCGTATTCTTCGGTGCCCGCAAGCTGATCGCCGCGCCCAACCCGGTGAGCGGCTGCCAGGTGTTGTCGAACTCCCGGTCGCGCCCCCACGCCCGCTCGAGGAAGAGATCGAGCCGGTACTGGTCGAAGATGTTGAACGAATAGGAGCCGCGTGCCGTCCCGAGCTCCTGGAAGCGCACACCCGAGGCCGGCACACCGTGGATACGCGTATCGTCGAACATCCCGAACTGATACTTGGCAAACCGGTCCAGATCGCTGCCGCCGAACCACCCCCCGTTCAGGTGAATCTTGTGGAACAGGTTGAAGTAGATGTCGCGCGACACGCTGGCGCTGTATTTCACGTATGACGGCTGCAGCTCGTCTGACGTCTGACCCGGGACGCCCCACTCGCGCCATCCGGAGCGCGCGTACCACGCCCCGTTCGCGACCGCGCTGTAGCCGCCGCGGCGGTACTCCCACCCGCCGCCGAAGCCGTTGGTGATCGTGCTCGCCGGAACGACGAACGTGTCGGAGGTGGTGGTGTCGCGAGTGAAGCCATCGAACCGGAACTGGTAGGAGCCGGAGAGTTTCTGGAACGGGGTGTACTGCCAGCCGAGATTGAGCCCCGTGGTGAGCGGCCAGGTCAGGAGCCGCTCCTGCGCGTGCTCGCCATTGGCGTCGTAGATGCGATCGCTCGATGGCACACCAATCGCGAAAAAGTCGATGCTGCCGTCCAGCGGCGTGGACCCGAGCTTCGGCCGCTGCACGTTGCCCGCCGCCAGCACGCCGGCGAACAGGAGCGCCAGCTGTGAGTCAGGTCCCTTGAACGCAAAGTCCAGGTAGTTGATGCCGAAGATGGGTAACGGGAAGGCGTATGACGGATCGAGCGTGACGCCCATCGCCATCGCCCGCGCGCTCTGCGTGGAGCGCTCGCTGATGACCCGGTTCTGCCCCTCCTTCACGTAATAGCGAAGCCCGCGATCGGTTTCGCGATACATGATCCGATCGCTGCGGCGCGCTTCCTCGCGCGAGCCTTCGAACGCCTCAGGGTTCACGCGAAAATCCGAGAAGGCGACGCTCTTCTCGACCAGCAGGTTGCGGCCGGCGATCAGCATGATCTGCCGCGCGGTCAGTCCGGTGAAGAGGAAGATCGGGCGATTGCCGATCGATGCGACCGGCGCGTAGGTCTGGATCTCCTCGTTCGAGACGACCGGCGCGGAGAGCTCGGTCTGGACCGCCTGCACCTTGACGCGGGCAAAGGTGCGGCGTTCGATCCACACGGTCCCGCGATAGAGGGACTGCCCCTTGCCCACCGGATCGAAACGGACCACGTAGCAGTCGTACTCGCCGACGCGCTCCGTGCCCGCCAGCCGATAGCGATAGTCGTTGTCGAAACGGAGTTGCAGCGGCAGCGACAGCACCTTCTCGGCCTGCAGCAGCGGAAACGATGGCCTGTCCGGGCCCCACTTCGTTCCGTTGACCGAGAACGACAGCTCCTCCCACTCGACATCGTCGCCCGACACGAAGTAGCGGTTGGTGCTCGCGACGTCATACCCCGGGTCGGCGACGTTCGGACGGAAGTGCTGATCCATCCGCGCGTCGGCGATATAGCTGTGAACCAACGCGTCCTGGGTCCGCTGCTGGAGCTGATGACGCGCGATGATCTCTTCGACCGTCAACTGGCGCGCGGCCGACACGTCGCTACGCTGGACGAGAGCCTCGGTCGCACCCTCGCTGAAGTTAACGAGGACCGGTCCGCCCGGCATCGGCACCTTCGCGGTGGCGACGCCGGTTTCCGGGACGCGGTGGTAGTCGGTGACCTTCAGCGGCTGGCCGTCCGCGAGGCGGCGGACGCCGGGCGCCCCATCGACCGGCAGCGTCAGTGACAACTGCAGGAGCTCGGAAGAGGCGGGGCTCCAGTAAACGAGATAGGTCGCGAACGTGCGTTCGTCGAACAGCAGTCGATGGCGCACGCTGCCGGTCACCTCGCGATCGCCTTCGGCCAGCGTGAGACCGGCGGCCCTGCCGTCGAGGGTGCTGATCTCTCCCTCCATCAGTGCGGCCAATGGTGCGAGGGCCCCCAGCGCCGCTGCCAAACCCTCGGACGACGACCAGGCGTGGACAATCACGTCGGTGCCGAGCGAGGTGAGCTCGCTGTCGATCATGCGGCCGGGACCATCGGCATCCGCACGCATGCCGCTCACCGCGACGCGCGCACCCGGGTCCACACGCTGCAGCTGCCCGTCCACCGTCTCGACGTCTGCGTCCGGCGTCACGACGAGGACGTCGAGATACGGCGCGAGCTCGGCGGTGTACGCCGCCGCGGCCCCGATTCCGCCAATCGCGACGCGAATGGTTTCGTACGCCGCGCGCGCGTCGGTCGCGGCCAGCCGCACCGCGTACGCCGCGACACGGGCATCGGCCTCGACATCGACCTCGAGCATCGCGATCGTCCCGCGATGCCGGGCCAGCACGCCTTGTAACGTGGTCCGCCAGCGATCCATCCCCGATGGGTCCGGGGGGGCCGCAACGGCGAGCCAGACGGGCGTCTTCCGCGACGCGTGTTGCGCGAGGCGGGCATCCAGTTGCGCAACCTCGGAATCGAGGCGGGCACTCACGCGCGCCATCACCCGCACCGGCAAGTCCGACGTGCGCAGCTGCAGCTCCGCCGCCGGCGGCCCCGAGACGGGCTCGTCGATGGCAATCCGGGGCAGGCGCTCCTCGCGGTCATCGGCGTAGCCCACGCTCGCCAATGCCAGCACGATCGCCGTCGTCGAGAACAGACGTGCGAGGACCATGGTCGTCATGTATCGAATAGAAGGGCCGCCGCTGCAAAATGCCGCAGCCGCTGAACGCCGTCGTCCGGCGCTCACGTCCGCCCGTGCGGTTGAGCGATGTCGAGATCGCCGATCGCGCCGAAGTCGCCGCTGCGCAGGATCGTTTGCAGCCGCGCGCGAAAGCCGTCCAGGCGAAAGTAATGCGCGAACCAGAGCCGCGGCGGCAGCGACACGCGTGGCGGATCCGGATCGATCTCCCATGGATGCACCGTCAGCACGCCCGGCACGCCGCCGCGATTCGCCGTCTCCAGCGCCGAGAGCACGCGCCGCGGGGAGCTCATGCGGAGTCCCCAGCCCCACCCCAGCGGAATCACCTGGCCAAAGCGGTCGGCCACCAGCGGCGGCACCTCGAGGATTGTCCCGCACGCCGTCGGCCGCGAGTGCGGCTGACGGGGATAGGCAACGTTGCCGACCAGCTTCACCGGGGCCATGCTGGCGTCGACTGCGAAGCCTTCAGACGCGAGCACCTCGAGCCCCCACAGCGAGCGATCGTTGATCGACCACTCCGGAGCCCGGAACGCGCGCACCGCCGGGACGCCGGCCGCCGTCAACGCGACCACACTGCGCCTCAGGTCCTCACGGAACGTGTCCGGCTGCAGCTCGTAGACGCGCTGATGGAGATGGCCGTGCGAGCCCACCTCGTGCCCGGCCGCAACGATCTCCGCGACCAGCTCGGGATGCCGATCGGCAATCCATCCCACGACGAAGAAGGTGGCGCGGGCACCGGCCCGGTCCAGGTCGTCGAGGAGCAGCCTGGTCGTCTCCACGACCCGCGACCGCAGTGACGGCCACCGCTCGAACGCAACCGCGTCGACAGGGCCGCAGACGTGGAACCACTCTTCGACGTCGATGGTGAGGGCGTTGGCGCGCGGCGCTACGGTTTTGACGACCGAAGCCGGCGGCCGGACGCTCATGGGGCCACCGCCGGCTAGGTGACGGACTTGCTGCGTTCCGCGGTGATGAAGTCGGCGATGGCGTCCACCGACCGCAACACCTTCGTGCCGGTCTGCTCGTCAGTAATCGACACGCCGAACGATCGCTCCAGCTCGAGCACGAGTTCCAGGACGTCGATCGAGTCGAGGCCCAGGCCTTCCCCGAACAACGGGGTGCTGTCGCCGATCTCTTCGGCCGGAATCGGCAGCCGCAGGCTGCGCACGAGCGCCTGCTTCACTTCCTGTTTCAGTTCGGGGGTCGCTGAGGGCATAGAGGTTACGGGCACGCTTGCCGGCCCGCCCGCGGCGGAATCTCATCGCGAGTGCCGAATCACGATCTTACCGCAGGGGACACGGCCAGTCGGGCGTCCGGGGCCGGGGGACGGGGAGCGGGAAGCGGGAAGCGGCCGTTCAGAGCAACCCGCCGTCGACCGAGATCACCTGCCCCGTGATGTAGCTGGCCGCCTCGGACGCGAGGAAGGCGACGAGATTCGCGACCTCCTGGGGCTGGCCGACCCGGCCGGCGGGGACGGCCGAGAGGTAGCGTTCACGCGCCGCCGGCGCCATGTCGGCGAGCATGTCGGTCTCGATCAGGCCTGGACAGACGGCGTTCACCAGCACGCCTTTCGCCGCCAGCTCGCGCGACAGGGCGCGAGTGAGCCCTTCGAGGCCGGCCTTCGAGGCGGCGTAGCTGGCCTGACCCGGCAGCGGCATGCGCGCGCTCGGCGAGCTGATGTTGATGATCCGTCCCCATTTCCGCATCAGCATCCCGCGAACCGCCGCGCGCGTGCAGTAGTAGGCCGCGTCGAGGTTGGTGGTCAGCACGTCCCGCCAGCGCGCCGCGTCCATCAGCATGATGTGGGTGTCGCGAGCGATGCCGGCGTTGTTGACGAGAATGTCCACCGGCCCGAGCTCGCGGACGACCTGCGCGAAGAACGCGGCGACCGACGCCTCCTCGGTGACGTCGCACTGCCCCGCCCACGCCCGGCCGCCGGCAGCGGCAATCGCCGCGACGGCGTCCTCCGCGGCCGCGTGGTGAGACTTGAAGGCGATCCCCACGGCGGCGCCCCGTGCGGCCAGGAGCTCCGCGATGCCGCGGCCAATCCCGCGCGATCCGCCGGTGACCACGGCCACCCGGCCGTTCAGAAGTTGTACGTCGAAAGACACGGAGTGAAATGAGAGAACGCCCGAATGATAGCAGTTCGACCCGTGCGTCCGGCCAGAAGGCCGCGCGGGTCGTCCAAGTCTGCGCACGACGCCGAAGGGAGACGGATGATGCGCGATTCGCTGCGAGACGCCTTCCGCGCCTGCCGCGCCGATCCCTGGACCACGCTCACCATCGTCGTCACGCTCGGCATCGGCACTGGTGTGAACGCGGCAGTGCTCGCGCTCGTCTACGGCATCCTCCTCAGACCGCTGCCCTATCGCGAGCCGTCCCGGCTGTTCGTCATCGACGAGGAGATGCGGCTTCTCACAGCTCGCCTCGTGGTCGGCTGCGCTGCAGACCGCGGACTCGATCGCCGCCTACGCGCCGGCGCAGCACGTCCTTCGCGGGCTTGGCGCGCCACGGGTCGTGAAGGCGGCATTCGTGAGCGACAACCTGTTCGAGGTGCTCGGCCTCGGGCCCGCGAAAGCCGCGGCCGCTCGGGGAGACGCGAGTCCCGTCGGTGTGTTCGTGAGCGAGCGGACGGCGCGGATCCTCGACGTCGCACCGGAGTCGCTCGTCGGGCGGTCCGTCTCGGTCGCCGGGCTCACGCTTCCGATCGTCGCGGTCCTCCCGGCGGCAGTTGCGTTTCCTGCGGAGGGGACCGAGCTGTGGATTCCGGCGAGCGCGGCGCCGCCGGTCACGATCAAGGGCCAGGAGGACGCACGCTGGTTCAAGCTCGTCGCCCGGATCAAGCCAGGAGTCAGCGTTCCGCAGTTCGTCGCCGACGCGACCCGCGTTCGGGCCCTGCTCAGCACAGACGACGGCCCGCCCCGTCCACGCCGGGAGCCCAAACCCGCTGCCGTGAAATCCATTCGTGATGGTCTTTACGGCGACTCGCGGCCGCTTCTGACGGCGTTCTTTCTCGCCGCGGCGATCGTGCTGATCGTCGCGTGCGCCAACGTCTCGACGCTGCTCCTCGGCCGCACGGCCGGGCGCGAACAGGAGCTCTCCCTGCGGCTCGCACTGGGCGCCGGCCGGGCGCGACTCGTCGGCATCCTGTTCGCCGAAGGTGTCCTGCTCGCAGCGGCGGGCTCGGCGCTCGGCGTCGCACTCGCGGCGGGAGCGCTCCGCATGCTTCGATCGACGGCCGCGTCGGGGCTGCCGCGACTCGATGCCGTCACCGTCGACTGGCCGGTCCTGCTGATGGCGCTGGGCGTTGCGTCGCTGGTCTCGATCGCCTCGACCGTTGGCCCCGCGCTGTGCGTGCGGCGCACCGAGGCGGCGTCGCTCGTCCGGGCCCCGAGCCTGCGCGGCCTCGCCGCTCGCCGACGCCTGTCGAGCGGGTTCGTGGTGTCGCAGATCGCGCTGGCGACGGTGCTGGTCGTGTCGTCCAGTCTGCTCGCCCGCAGCATCGTGCGGCTCATGGCGGTCGATATCGGCGTCAACGCCGAACATGCTGTGGCCATGCGGCTGATGCTCGCCGACACGATGCGCTTGGTCACGGATCGCGGGCCGTTCGTCACGACGCTGCTCGATCGAGTGCGGGCCGCGCCCGGCGTCACGAACGCCGGCATCGGTACGGGACTTCCACCGGATCACGGCGAGATCGAAATGGCGATCCGGCTGGTCGATCAGAACGGCGACAGGACGCATCGCATGAGCCTGGTCGCTGTCTCGCCGGGGTTCCTCGAAGCGCTCGGCGCGCGGTTGATCGCCGGCCGCACGATCGCGGCTGGGGACGTCCAGGGCGATGGCGGCCCGGTGGTCGTCATCAGCCGGTCGGTAGCCGGCGGCCTGTTTCCGAACCGGGCAGCCGTTGGTCAGGAGCTTCCGTCGCGCGGGATGGGCACGGACCCTCGGCATCCGCGCGTGATCGGCGTCGTAGACGACGTGCACTACACCGGGCTGGACGCGGCGGCTGGCGGCGCGCTGTACATGCCGTGGAGCAAGCTGCCGCTTGGCGTGGTCTCGCTGGTGATCCGCACCACCGGCGATCCGCGCCTCGTCATTCCTGCGGTCCGGCGGATCGTGAGCGATCTGGACCCGGCGCTGGCCGTGGAAGGTGTTCGTCCGCTCGATCAACTCGCAGCGCAGTCGATCGCCGAACGGCGCGTGCAGCTCGTCGTCGCGTCGGCCTTCGCGGCGCTGACGCTCATCCTCTCCGTCCTCGGCCTGGTTGCCGCGCTGCTGCGCGCGGTAGGTGAGCGCCGGCAGGAACTCGCCATCCGCGCCGCGCTCGGCGGCACGCCGCAACAGATTGGCCGCATGGTCCTCGCCGGCGGCACCCGGCTGACGGTGATCGGCCTCGCACTTGGTGTCGTCGCCGCCTTCGGTGCCACCCGGTTGCTCGGGCACGCGCTGTACGGCGTCAGCGCCACGGACCTGGCGACGTTCGCGACCGTTGCCGCGGGCATGCTCGCCATCAGCACGACCGCGTGCCTGATTCCGGCACTGCGCGCCGCGCGCGCCGATCCGTCGGCGTTGCTGCGGTCCTGACGCGCGAACGAATTCACCCGGCCGACACACGTCGATTGCACCCACGACACGACGAAGCGCGAGCATGGAACGGTGAGGTGAACGATGGCGCAGGGCGCGGCACTCGAGCGAAGCGCAGACAAGGACGCGAGTCAGGCTGAGTGGATGCTGCAGCGAAACGCCGGCGCCGAATGGTGCTCACTGTCGAGCACTCCCTCGGGCTGGACTCTCAGCATGCACGGGGACGAATTCACGGTCGTCGCTGAACGGATGGAGGCGGAACGTCAAGGCGAGGTGGAAGGGATGCGGTCGCGGCTGCACGATCTCGGCTGGGCCGATGTGCCTCCGGTCCGCCTGCGCCCGAAACCGGATCGCCGCAAAATTTAAGGCCCCGGGGTCAGCCGCAGCACGACGCTGAAGAGCGCGCCCGCCGCTGGCGATGCCGTTGACCAGCGCCACCCCTGCCGACGACTCGCAGGCCGCAGTCGCGAGACGCAGAGCCGACGCCTCCGCGGTAGCCGCGCGCAGACCGGCGATCGGTGGGATGCGGCCGCTGACGCCGCAGGCCACGGCCGCGATGACGCTCGCGGCACTCGCCGCGCCGCTCTCACCGATCGCACCCTTGATGGCGGTGACGACCGTGCGCGATCCACCGAAGAGCGTGCTCAACGCCTGCGCCTCGACCGCGTCCAGCCCCGGGCTCGCATTGGCCGCGGCATAGACCACGTCCACGTCCTGCGGCTCCATGCCGGCATCGGCGAGCGCGAGCCGCATCGTGCGGACCAGCGGCTCCGGATTGTCGGGCCAAGAATTGAGCGGAACCGCTGCGCCCGACGCC
Source organism: uncultured Acidobacteriota bacterium (assembly GCA_963816725.1). Taxonomy (GTDB): domain Bacteria; phylum Acidobacteriota; class Vicinamibacteria; order Vicinamibacterales; family 2-12-FULL-66-21; genus CAVSUB01. The sequence continues at coordinate 63,181 of CAWFMC010000018.1, forward strand.
GCCACGCCGGCAATCTCCGCCAGCGGCGTCGCCCCGCGCGACCGCGCCACCTCGGCGTGTTCCAACCACAACCCGAAACCACCTTCGCCGAGCACGAAGCCGGCGCGCGACGCATCGAACGGCGCCACCGACGCGTCCGGCTCACGCGCGGGATTCAGCACGCCGAACCGGTCGTGAACACGGAAGAAGAGGTCGTAGATCGAGTCGATGCCGCCGGCTACCACCGCATCGAGCCGCCGCTGACGCAGTAAATCGACCGCCGTCACGATCGCCGCCAGGCCCGAGGCTTCCTTGTGCGCCAGCGTGGCGTTTGGTCCGCGCAGCTTCATCTCGAGGCCCGTCAGGCCGGCCGCGGCGTTGCCAACAGTGCTGTTGAAGAGCAGCGCCGGGGCGCTGGTCGGGCCGCCGGCGAAGAGCGCGGTGAGGTAGTCGGCGGTGGCCTGACCCCCGGCACTGTACGTCCCGAACACCACGCCAGCACGATCGTCCCCCGCGTCCGACAACGGGTAGCCCGCCTGTGCCGCCGCCTGCCGCGCGATGACCAGCGCGAGCGGCCCCGTGTCGTCCATCCGGCGCAGCTTCATGGGCGGAATCCACTTCGCTGGTTCGAATCCGGCGATGCGCGACGAGAGCACCGACAAGCACCCGCGCCCGGCAAACGCCGGATCAGGAGCAATGGCCGTACGGCCTTCGAGCAGCGCGTCGCGGAACCCGTCCACCGAATCGCCGAACGGGGACACGACGCCGAGGCCGGTGATGACGATGGGAGTGGTCACGGTGAAGAGTGGGCCGGGAGGCGTACGTTACCATCCTGATCGTGCATCTTCAACGGGACGTCGGCGCCATTCGCTCGCGCCGGCGCCGGCTCGCCATCCTCACACTGCTGTGCGCGCGGTGGCGGTCGGCGCAGCGCCGCTCCAGAAGGCATCGAGCCGTGGCGATCTCTTCGACGAGCTGTTCAAACAGGGCCAGGCCAAGAACGGCAACCTCAAGACCCTGACCGCCTCGTTCGTCGAGACGACGACGTCCACGCTGCTGACCAGGCCGATCGTGTCGAGCGGCACGCTCGCGGTCGAACGGCCCTCCCGGATCGTCATGCGGTATGCGCAGCCGGACGACCGCGTCGTTCTGATCGACGGCGATACGCTGACCGTGTCCTGGCCCTCGAAGAACGTCCGGCAGTCGAAGGACATCGGCGCCGCGCAGAAACGCATCCAGAAGTACTTCGTCGACAGCAACCCCGACGAGCTGCGGAGTCACTTCACCATCACGGCGCGGGAGGCGACGGATCGGCCGGGCACCTATGCGGTGGAGATGATCCCGAAACGGAAACAGATTCAGGAGGGTCTCTCGAAGCTCGAGCTGTGGGTCGATCGCTCGACCCAACTGATGACGGCGATGCGCATGACGTTCCCCAACGGGGATACGAAGCTGCTGACGTTTGCCGACGTCAAGCCCAACGCGCCGATCGATCCCGCACTCTTCAAGTAACGGCGACGCGGCGCAGCGCCGCGACCGACTGGTCGGCGCTGGTCAGGTCGTATTCGGCGAGATAGTGCGCGGGGTCCATCATCCGCTGGGTTCGGCCCAGCGCGCGCATCAGGAACAGCGCGTTGCGCACATCGACCTGGCGCAGCCACTGCCACACCGTCTTCCGCCCGCGCAGGTTCAGCACCGACCGTCGCCACGTCTCGCAGTACAGCTCGAAGAAGCGCTCCGGCCCGAGCGCCGGCTCCCACAACAGATGGTGCATGTCGAACTGGGCCCAGCGGCGCGCCTTGAGTCGTGGCTGCATCTCCTCGAAATAGGCCGTGCCCGGAAGCGGCGTCAGGATCGTGAAGCCGGCCTGGAACAGCCGATGGCGCTCGACGAAGCCCCACAGCCGTTCGAAATCGGCTTCACCCCACGCGGGATCGATGACGAAGTTGCCGGTCACTCCGTACCCGAGCCCGCGCGCGACCGCGATGCCCTCGGCGGTCTGATCGACGGTCGCATCCTTCGTCAGCGTCGTCAGGCCCTCGTTCGTCGCGGCCTCGAGGCCGAAGAAGATGTCGAACTTATCAGCAATCGGCCGCCACACTTCGAGCAGGTCGCTATGCCGGGCGACGAGGTCGGTACGGCTCTGGACCAGAATCCATTTCTTGCGGATGCCGCGGCGGCGCAGTTCGAGCGCCAGGGCCTTGCTCCTGGACGGGTGATACCAGAAGAGATCGTCGGCGATGAAGAGGTCATTGCCGCAGCTCGCCATGTCCTGACACACGGACTCGATCGAGCGCTCGCGCACGGAGCGCGCGTGCAGCTGCCAGATCGAGCAGAACGAGCAGCGGAACGGACAGCCGCGCGCCGTCTCGACCAGCCAGGTCGGACGATGGGCGAGGCAGGCGTACTGGCCGCGCCAGGCGTGGACGAGATGCCGCGCCGGAAGCGGCACGGCGTCGAGCTCGAAGCGATCGTCACTCGAACCGGTGCGGATAATCCCGTCCGAGCCATCGCTCAGCGCCAGCGCCGGGCACGTCGCGCAGCGCACGTCCCTTCGCCAGTGCCTCGACGATCTCGGGCATCACGCGCTCGCCGTCGTCGAGCACGACGGCGTCGACGTCCGCCGAGAGAAACGGATCCGGATACGCCGAGGCGGTGTGGCCACCGACGACGATCGGCGTGCCGGGCGCGAGCCGGCGAACCTCGCGCGCGAGCGCGAGCACGGCATCGGTTTCGAGCGCGTGCATGCCGGCGATGCCGACGACGTGGGGCTTGGTGCGGCGGAGTTGCCGTTCGAGGGGCGCGCTAAAGCGCAGGTCGGCGATCGCGACCGTGTGGCCGCGCGCCTCGAGGGCCGCGGCGATGTACTCCATGCCCAGGGGTTCGATTCGGAAGAACGGGCCGAGGCCGAATCGTTCGTTACCCGGAACCGGACGGAGCAGCAGGACGTGCATGGCCGAAAGCGGAAATGTAACATAGGACACCTTCAGTGAGCTCGTCCGTCGCACCCATACTTTCGTGGTCGAGACGTCACCGTTTCGCGGTCGCGGTCGCGACGGTTGCGCTGGTCGCGGCTTCGCTCTTCGGCATCCGCCGGCTCGCCTTCGACACCGACGTGCTCAGCCTGCTGCCGCACGAAGGCCGCGTGATCCCCGCGTTCCGGACCTTCCTCGCCAGCTTCGGCAGTCTCGACGATCTCTACATCGTGTTCAGCGCGCCGCCTGGCCATGCCGTTGCCGACTACGAGACGGACATCGACGCCTGGCTCGACGCGTTGCGGCACGCACCCGAAATCGCTCGCGTCGACAGCGGCACCGTGGACACGACCCACGACTTCGGCTGGCTGGCAGATCGCCAGCTCCTGCTGGTGCGTGACGATTCGCTGCCGGCCGTGATGTCGCGGTTCGGCGGCGAGGGCATGCGTGAGGCGGTCGCGGCCCGACGGGCGCTGCTCGCCGTGCCCTCACCTGCCGTGGCCGAGATGGTTCGGCAGGATCCGCTGGGACTCTTCGACGTCATGCGGGCGCAGCTCGGAGGCACACAGGCCGGTCTCAACCTCGGCGTGACCGAAGGCGGCTACGTGACGAAGGACGGGCGGAAGCGGCTCGTCATCGCACAGCCCGTCCGGCCGCCGTACGACGCGCAGTTCTCCCGGGCGCTGTTCGCGCGGCTCGACGCGATCCGGAGCGGGATCGCGGCCCACCCGGTCGGCCTCGAGCCCGGCGACGAACCGCCGCCGCCCTTGCAGGTGGAGTTCGCCGGCGGTCATCGCATCGCGCTCGAAACCGAATCGGTGGTGCGGCGCGAGAGCATCTCCAACACCGTCGGCTCGCTCGCGTTGATCCTGCCGTTGTTGTTCCTGGTGTTCCGCAGCGTGTGGCTGGTCGGCATCGGATCGCTGCCGTCCGCGATCTCGCTCCTGATGGTCCTCGGCGGACTCGGGTTCGCGCACGCGACATTGTCGGCGGCGGCCACCGCGTCGGCGGCCATGCTGTTCGGGCTCGGGATCGACGGGGTCGTCCTGCTCTACGTCGCGTACACACACGCGCTCGACGGGGGCGCCGACCCCGACGCGGCGATCGACTCGCTGACCGGGTCGTCTTACAGCATGCTCCTGGGGATGTGGACGACCGCGGCCACGTTCTATGGCCTGGTGTTCGTCGACTTCCCCAGCCTGGAACAGCTCGGGCGGCTGATCGGCCACAGCATGGTGCTCTGCGGACTGCTGACGCTGGTGCTCGTGCCCGCGACGCTGCCGCGCCGGCGCCGGAAACGTCGCGCCCGGTCGCTGGCGCTGCCGGGCCTCTCGGCCTGGGTGACACGGCATCACGTGGCGATTCTCGCCGGGGCGACCATCGTCACGGTCGTCCTCGGCGTGGCCGCCAGCCGGCTCCGGATCGATCCGACGCTGGATCGTCTCAAGTCCGTGACGCCGGCCGCGGTGCTCCAGGAAGCGATCGCCCCGATGTTCGGCTTGCCGACCGAGGTCTACGTCGTCCTCGACGAGGGCCCCGAGTTGCAGCCGCTTCTGGTGTCGAACGAACGGCTGGTCGCCGAGATTGCGCGCACGCAACCGGATCTCCTGCTGCAACCGGCCACCGCTCTGCTGCCGTCGGAAGCCACACAGGCGCGCCGCGCACAGATCGTCAGCGGCTCGCGAGTGACTGCCGCGGGGGTCGACTCTGCCCTGGTGGAGGCCTCGCAAGCCGCCGGGTTCCGCCCCGAGTCGTTCGATCCCTTTCGCGAGCGGCTGCCCCGCCTGCTCGACAGCCGGCATCGCCTGACTTTCGACGAATATCGTGCCCACGGCCTCGGCGGCCTGGTCGAGCGATTCGTAGCGCCGAGTCCGACCGGCGGATGGCGGATCGCGTCGTATGCCTTCCCGACGAGTCCCTCGCAGGTGACGGCGTTACAGACCGCCCTCGCCGCGGTGGGCTCACACGCGACGTTGACCGGACTGCCGCTGGTGAACGAGGAGCTGTCCCGCCGGTTCCTGCCGCAGTTCATCCGCGGGCTGGCGATCGGCACGCTCATCGTCGTCGTCATCGTGGTGTCGGCGTTCCGGAATTGGTGGCTGTCGCTGCTGGCATTGCTGCCGACCGCGATCGGATTGGTGTGGGCGGCGGGGTTCTGGCGCTCGCCGGCGCCGAGATGGATCTGTTTGCGCTGTTTGCGGTCGTCACGTTCGTCGGCATCGGCGTTGATTACGGCATCCATCTCGTCCAGCGCTATCGCGAACAGGGGGACGCCGCCGCGGCGATCGAGGAACTGGCTCCGGTGATCCTGGTGGCCGCCGGCATCACGGTGCTCGGCTACGGAACGCTGGTCACCTCCAGCTATCCGCCGCTGCGATCGATCGGGGTCGTGTCGGCCGTGAGCGTGGCGGCGTTGTCGGTCGCATCGGTTCTCGTGCTGCCTGCACTCCTCATCACCTCGACGCGACGCAAACCCATGGCGAGCGCGCTCCCGGACGTCGAGGCCGAGGCGGATCCTGCGGCGATCGTTCCGCGACGCTGGACGCTCCACGGCCTGAACAACGGCGTCATCTTCAGCGCCACGCGGACCGGCGTCGGATTCCTCCCGCGACGTGTTTCGTATGCCCTGGGGCGCGTCGGGACGTGGATCGCCTGGCGGACGATGGCCAGCACGCGCGCCGCGCTGGCGGATAACCTGAAGGCGATTTTCCCGGGTGAGACGTCCTCGCAACTCGAGCGGCGCGGCCTGACTACCCTGCGCAGCTATGCGTACGACATCATCGATTTCCTTCGCGCCCTGAAGACACCTGGTCCGATCGAAGAGCTGTTCGAGTTCTCAGAGCCCGATCGCGCGCTGTTCGAGAGGTTGCACGAACAGGGCAAGGGGGTAATCCTCGTCAGCGGGCATTTCGGCAACTGGGAGGTCGGCGGAATAATCTTCGGCCGGCTCCAGCAACCCTTCACGATCGTGGCGATGACCGAGGCGGACCCGACCGTCAACCGGCTCCGGCGCGAGATTCGCGACGAGATCGGCGCCGACACGATCGAGGTCCGGCAATCGATCGACACGCCGCTCCAGATCCGCCGCCGCCTCGCGGACAACCGGATCGTGGCGATGCTCGTGGACCGCCACTACGGGCGCGATCGCGTCCCTGTCACGCTGTTCGGACGACGGGCCTTGTTCTTGCGCACGCCGTTCGTGATGGGTCTGATCACCGGCGCGCCGGTCCTGCCCTGCTCCGTCGAGCGTCTCGGTCCCGGGCGGTTCGCGCTGCGCCCGGGCACGCCGATTGACGTCAGCCGGGATGTCCCACGCGACGAGGCGATCGCCTCCGCCGCGCAGCAGGTCGCCACGACGCTCGAGGCGCGTATCCGCACCCGTCCGGAGCTCTGGTATCACTTCTACCGCTACTGGAACGCGCAGCGCGACGACTACGACGGCCTCGCCTGACTGGGACCCAGGACCATGGACCCGGTGTCACACGTCGCGTTCGGCCGGACGCTGATCGCCCTCACGCGTCCGGGCTCGACGGCGAGCGGAACGATCGGCGCGGCGATGCTTGGGTCGCTGACTCCGGACATCGACGCGGCCTTCATGCCGTTCGGATGGGACCGCTACCTGCGCGTCCACGAGATCGGCACGCACTCGATCCTCGGCGCACTGGCGTGTGCGGCCCTGACTGCCGGGGTGATCTGGCCGGCACGCCGCGAGACGCGTTTCACATGGCTGCTCGGCGGTGCGGCGATCGGCGCCCTTGGCCACCTCGCCCTCGACGTCGTCTCCGGCGCGGCCCTCCGCCTGTTCTGGCCGTTCGCTGACCGGCACGTTACCCTGCCGCTCGTTGCGATGGCGGACCCAATCCTGCTCTCGCTGCTCGTCGCCGGAGTGATTGCGCTGATAGCCGCCGGCCGGCACCGTCAACGCCTCGCCGCCGGGATCGCGCTCGCGGTCGTCGGGCTCTTCCTGAGCGTCAAAGGCATGCTGGCGCTCAACGCCCTCCACGCATACGAGTCGGCCCGCCCCACGGAGACTGTCGATGCGCGTGTCGTCGAAGCGGGCTGGGCCACGATGCGCGACTGGACGGTGTTCGATCGCACCGAGAGCGAGGTCAGGGCGTGGCGCGTCAAGGCCGGGAGTCCCGGAGCGGACCTGCTCCTCCACTGGCCGCGTCCACGCCTCGACGGCCTGGTCGCCGCGTCAACCGCATGGCCAACGGTGCGGAACTTCCAACGGCCGCACGATCTCCAGTTGGTCACTATCGCCGCCCAAACCGACGGGCACGTCACCGTGCTGTGGTCGGACCTGCGGTTCTGCTCGGATGCGCGCGACCGGCCGTCGCCCGGTGATCAGCCGGTGCTCCTCGGCGACGATGGTCGCCGGATGGCGTGCGCGCTGTGGTTTGGCGGCGAAGCGGACGCGGACGGGCGCCTCGTTCGCCAGATCGTCAGGGTCGGGACGTGGGTCCAGACGAGAAAGTGACCAAGCTATCAGCTACCAGCTTTCGAGTGAGCGCTTGCCGCCCAGCTCGATGTCACGCGCGCCTGGCAATGAACAGGACGTTGGCGAACGGCGTCCCCTCGCTGGCGCGCTGGACCGTCGTGAAGAAGCCGAGGCGTTCGAACAGCGCCTGCCAGTCCTCGGCGGTGCGGAAGGCGAAGCGCTGGCGCCAGTGCCCGAAAATCAGCGCCTTGAGCCGGTTCCCGATGCGCACGGCGTGAAACCCCAGCCCGGCCGCGGCATCGGCTTCTCGCACCAGGATCACGCCGCTAGGCGACAGCCGGCTGGCGACTGTGGCGATCAGCTGTTCCTGATCCCGGTGAGGGATCATGTGCAGCACGTCGAGCAGCAGTACCGCATCGGCATCCTGCGGCGTGATCTCGCGCGCATCGCCGGTGACGATCGTCGCGGCATCCCCCAGCGCGGCGGCGGCCAAACGCGCCACCCGCGGACGCAGTTCGATGCCGACGAGTCGTTCCAGCACGGGTGCCCGGGCCTGGTCGGACGGCCATCGCCCCTCGCGTTCCGCCGCCGCCACCTCGGCGAGCAATGCCAGCGTCAGCCCTGACCCGCACCCCACGTCGACCACGGTTCCGGCGCCGCCGGCCGGCAGCACGCCGTTCATGACGACCGCGCGATAAAGGGGATCGCCGGCGAGCTTCCCGCGCGCGAACTCCCAGGCCACGATGCTCGACGCGACGAATCGTTCGGAGGCGCGGCGCACGAGATCCGCGAAGAACGGATCGTCCTCCGGATTGCGCGTCAGCAGGTAGGTCGCGGCGCCGAGCGTCAGCCCGAGCAACGCGCCGACAATCAGGCTGCCGACAATCAGATCGCCGCCAAAAGTCCAGGGGTTGACCGCTTTGACGGCGCTCAGCGTCATCGATTGCAACTCGCCGCGCCGGGCCAGAGCGCCGGCCTGGATCTCCGACATGATCAGCAGCGGCGCCATTAACGGGTTGGAGATGTTCGCGGCGACGTAGAGCTTGAGGCGATTGAGGCGCAGCAGCGAGCCTGCGGCGAGGCAGAGAACCAGGTGCAGACCGTAAACCGGCAGAGCGCCGATGAACACACCTACGCCGACAGCGATTGCCTCGCGCCGGTGCCCGCCCGCTTCGGTGCGGAGTTCCCGCACCAACCGGCGCATCTGACCGGCTGTTTCGGCGCCGCTCAGCATCCCGGCGATCGCCTCATGCGAGCGGACCCGCGGTTCCGAGCGTGACGCTGCCGTCGGCGACCAGCACGCCGTCCGCATGGACGTGCCCTTCGACCTTGACCAGGCCGCCGAAGCGACCCAGCACGCGGGCCTCGATGATCAGGCGGGCGCCGGGCCGTACGGCTTCCTTGAAGCGGAACGGACCAAGCCCCGCCACCCGCAAACGCGGCGTCGCGGGCGCAGTCGTCGGATCCTCCGGCGCGCCGGCGGCAAGACCGCCGACCTGCGCGATCATCTCGACCAGGATGACCGCCGGCACGATCGGCTCGCCCGGGAAATGCCCGTCGAAGAAGAAGTCGTCCTCTCGGATTTCGCGGACGCCGCGGGCGCGTTGTCCAGGCACCAGTTCGGCGACCTCGTCGAGCAGCCGCATCGGCGGCCGGTGAGGCAGCAGCGCGAGAGCGTCCATGAACGGCCTAGTATACTGGCGGCCCAGGACCCTTCTCGATGGCAGACCTTCCGATCGGTGTCTTCTTCGCCCAGGTCGCGCTGATCCTCCTCACCTGCCGGGTCGTGGGGCTGCTCGCGGCGCGCGTCGGGCAGCCGCAGGTCATGGCCGAAATGGTCGCCGGCTTTCTGATCGGGCCCTCGCTCTTCGGCTGGCTCGCGCCCAACATCCAGGCTCAAATCTTCCCCGCCGCCTCGCGCCCGGCCCTCTACGTGGTCAGCCAGATCGGGCTGGTGCTCTACATGTTCTGCGTCGGCCTGGAGTTCCGCTCCGAGCTGATGGTCAGGCACGCGCGCCGGGCGGCGGCGGTCTCGATTGCCGGCATCGCCGCGCCGCTCGCGCTGGGTGGCGCCCTTGCCGTCATGCTGTTGCGGAGCGGCGGCTTCTTCGCCGAAGGCGTCGGCGCTTTCCATGCCGTGCTCTTCGTCGGCGCGGCGTTGTCGATCACCGCTTTCCCGGTACTGGCGCGGATCATCTACGAGCGGGGAATCGCCGGGACGGCGATGGGTTCCCTGGCGCTCGCCGCCGGCGCGCTCGACGATGCCGCGGCGTGGGTCATCCTGGCGATCGTGCTCGGCAGCTTCACCGGGAACGCGACGCTGGCGCTGGTCGCCGCGATCGGCGGTCTGGTCTACGCCTTCGTGGTGTTCGCGGCCGGCCGGCCGCTGCTGCGACGCCTCGATGGGATCGCTGAGGACCAGGGGGCCATGCCGCCGTGGATGTTCACGATCGTCCTGGCGCTGCTCGCCGCCGGCGCATGGTTCACGGACCTGGTAGGGATCCACGCGGTGTTCGGCGCCTTCATCCTCGGCGCCGCCACGCCGACGGGCCGTCTGTCGCGCGATCTGCAAGCGCGCATCGAGCCGCTGACGACCTCGTTCCTCGTGCCGCTGTTCTTCGTCTACTCCGGGCTCAACAGCCGCATCGGGCTGGTCGACTCCGCGTGGCTGTGGATGGTCGCGGGGCTCGCGTTCCTGGCCGCGTGCGCCGGCAAGGGAGTGGCCTGTTTCGTCGCCGCCCGGTTCACCGGTGCGACGACGCGCGAGGCGCTCAGCATCGCCACGCTGATGAACGCGCGCGGCTTGATGGAGCTGATCCTCCTCGACATCGGCCTGCAGCGCGGTCTCATCACGCCAACCCTCTTCACCATCCTCGTGATGATGACGATTGCCACGACCCTGATGGCCGGGCCGCTGTTTGGGGTGATCAATCGGCACGAGCCGGTTCCGGCACCCGATCCCGCTCTACGTATGGGCGAGCGCGCGTGAGCCGGATGCGTTGCGCGGTCCGGCACGGCTGCCCGGGACGACCCTGACGTGAGCGAGATCGTCGAGCGATTCCAGCGCATTCACCGCGATGCGCCGGACCGGCCGCTGGTTCACCTCCCGGCGACATCCACGACGCTGACCGCTTCGGATCTGGCCTCCGCCAGCGTTGCCCACGAGCGCGCCCTCGCGCGTCTCGGGTTGAGCGCCGACACGCTCGTCATGCTCGCGTTCGGGAACCGGCCGGCAGTGTTTCCGTTCTGGCTCGCCTGCTTGCGCGCCGGCATTCCGGTCATGCCGGTCGACGCCGGCGCAACGGCCGCGGAGATCCTGGCTTTGGCCTCGCGCTTCGGGGCAAGCGTGGCGGTGGTGCCCGCCGAATGGCCGAGAGCGGCGGATGTGGGGCAACCGGCGGACTTCTGCGACGGACTGTCGGCCCTCACCTTCGCCGGTATCGAACCGAAGCCGGACATCTGCCGTGGTGCAGCGGCGCTGAAGGTCACGTCGGGCTCGACGGGCCTCCCAAAAGCCACCTTCACCACCGAGACCGAGCTCGTCCTCGACACCGAGCACATCGTCGAGGCGATGGGCATCAGGCCCGAGCACACCCAGATTGCCGCGGTGCCGCTGTCGCATGCCTACGGCCTGGGCAACGTCCTCATGCCCGTATTGATGCAGGGCACGGCGGTGATCCTGCGGGAGGGCTTCGTTCCGCACGCGCTTCCGGCTGATGCCCGGGCGTACGGCGCGGATGTCTTCCAGGGCGTGCCCTTCATGTTCGAGCACTTCGCCGCCGCGCCGCCCGCCGGCGGATGGCCGCCCACGCTACGGATCCTGGTCAGCGCCGGCGCCCGCCTCGAATCGTTGACCGTGCGCCGGTTCTTCGACGTGTGCGGGGTCAAGATCCACTCGTTCTACGGCACGTCCGAGACCGGTGGGATCGCCTTCGACGAGAGCCCCGGCATCCTTGACGAAACGACGGTCGGCCATCTGCTGCGTGATATCCGGGTGACGCTGCGGCCGGAGCCGGACGCGCCCGAGGGTGGGGGCCGGGTCCACGTGGCGGGTCCGACGGTGGCCGCCGGCTATGCGGGCGAGGTCGAAGCCGATGGCTCGTTCGTGGACGGCGGTTACCTGACTGGAGACTGCGCGCGGTTCGACAGCGACGGGCGGCTGGTGCTGACCGGGCGGGTGTCCCGGTTCGTGAACGTCGCCGGGCGCAAGGTCCAGCCCGAGGAGGTCGAGGCCGTGTTGCGCGGCATGCCAGGCATCCGCGACGCGCGTGTCCTTGGCGCGCGGGATGCATCGCGAGGTCAGCAGATCGTCGCGTGCCTGGTCGCGGAAGGATCGCGACCCGACATGCTGGCGATCCGGCAGTACTGCGCGGGCCGTCTGGCGGCCTACAAACTGCCGCGCATGATTATCTGGCTCGACCGGATTCCGCTGACCCCGCGGGGGAAAACCGATCGCGTGCAGTTGGAAACGCTGGTGGCCGACAAGCTCGGCGCAGGCCATAAAATGGGTGTGTTATAGTGCCCGCGCTCTCTCCTTCCGCCGCAACGAACGCCCTTCGGGACGTGAAAAGGGGCATCTCCGGATGGCAAATGGCACATCGCCGATGTGAAAATGCCGTTGCGCTGCCATCCGACATCTTCCATTCACCTCAGGCCGGTCTGGTATCTCAACGGTCGGCCACGCCGTCGGGATTGTGCTGCGAGGAGGTTTGACTCGGATGAACGTGTGGAGACCGGTGGAACTCGCGCTGACGTACGGGGCGCGAGCGGCATGGCCCGCGATGCAGGCCATCAACAGGCATTTCGAGGGCGGCACCTTCCAACCGAAGTGGGCTCCCGCGCCGCTGCTGAAGCAGCGGCAGCGCTCGAAGCCGCAGTTCGGGTGGCCCCGCCGAACCGACTCGCTCTGTCCAACCTGCGTCCGCGAGGCGCGTGCCCGGATCCTCTCCGGTGAGCAGTCAATCGAGTCGCTGGTCAACGATCACGTCGCCGAAATCGAAGCCCACATCATCGAGCGCGACGGCAAGGTCCTGATCGAGAAGACCTGTCCCGTCCACGGCACGTTCACCGACACGCTGGCGATCAACCCGAAGTTCCTCGAACGGCTCGAGAACCTGTTCCCCGGCCGCGACTTCGACGCGGTGACCGACACGCTCCACAACCACGGCACGTCCTCGGTCAAGCACGGGCGCGGCGCCGTGCTGACGATCGATCTCACCAACCGCTGCAACATGATGTGCGATCCATGTTTCATGGACGCCAATCAGGTGGGCTACGTCCACGAGCTGACCCTGCCGGAAGTCAAGCAACTGCTCGACGATGCGGTGAGCATCAAGCCGAAGCGGCAGATGACGGTGCAGTTCTCGGGCGGGGAGCCGACGATCTCACCCATCTTCCTGGACGCGGTGCGCTACGCCCGCGAGGTTGGCTACTTCAGCGTGCAGGCGGCCACCAACGGCATCCGCTTCGCGCAGGACCCCGAGTTCGCCAGGCAGGCGCGCGAGGCGGGCATGCGCATCGCCTACCTGCAATTCGATGGCATCAGCGAGGACGCCAACGCCCACCGCAAGGTCGGCAATCTGTTCGAAGTGAAGCTGCGGGCGATCGAGGCGCTGCACGCGGCGGGGATCGACGTCTGCCTGGTGGTCACGATCGTCAACACGGTGAACGACGACCAGGTCGGGCCGATCGTCAAGTTCGCGCTCCAGAACTGCGACAAAATCAGCTTCGTCTCGTTTCAACCGGTCTCGTTCACCGGACGCGACGAGGATATCGGCGACGCCGAGCGGCAGGCCAAACGCTACACGCTCTCGCACCTGGCGGAGGATATCAAGCGCCAGACCGGGACCACCGAACCCCTCCGCGACTGGTTCCCTCTGTCGGCATCAGCCGCCCTATCCGACGTCACGGATCTCCTCAAGGGGCCGGGCGCCGACTGGGGCACGCTCAAGTGCGGCTGCCATCCCGACTGCGGCATCGGCACCGCGTTCATGGTCAGCAAGAAGACGAAGGAGTGGGCGCCGCTCTCGGCCTTCATCAACGTCGATCGCTTCCTGGCGGACGCCGGGAAGATTGCCGACGCCGCCCGGGGGCCCGGCCTCACCAAGTTTCAGGCCCTGCTCAGCCTGCTTCGCAACTACACGCCGTCGCGTGCGCCGCGCGGCTTCCGGCTGGTCGATCTGCTCAAGAAGTACGACAAGCAGAGCGGTGGTCAGCTGGGAGGCGCGCTCGGCGCCAAGGACAACGTCGACCGCAAGCAGGACGAATGGTTGCTGATGTTCGTCGCGGGCATGTGGTTCCAGGACCTGTGGACCTACGACTTCCGGCGCACGGAGATGTGCATCATTCCGTACGCGACGCAGATGGGCGAGATTTCGTTCTGCGCCTACAACACCGGGGTCGGCTGGCGGCAGATTGTCGAGAACATGTACCAGAACGCGAGCGTCGCCGAGTGGTACAAGGAACACGGCAAGCATCCGGTCTACGCCAACCCGCGCAAACCGGTGCCGCTGCCGGCGGGCGTTCAGCCCGTCTCCCTTCGTATCCCGCGCGACGGCCGCCTGATCGAGTGGACCCCGACGTCCCCGCCGCCGGCGGCCACGCCGTTGGGCGCGCTCGCGGATTGAGCGCCACCGACCAAAAGAAAAGGCCGGCTGAACACATCAGCCGGCCTTTCTTGCGTACGGCGCGGGACCGCTATTCGACTTCTTTGCTTTGGGCCTCGTCGGCGGCGATCCGCAGTGAGCGCAGGAACCGGCGGTCGTTGGCGCTCATCTCGAGGTTGCGGCGCTCGACGCGGGCCGCGCGCTGCAGGGCGCCGACCTTGGCCAGCGCGCCCGGTTGCGGGCGATTCACGAAGCCGATCACCGCTTCGAGCGTGACCTTCATTTCGAATCCGGCCGCGCGGGCTCGCTCGCGGCACGCTTCGACCCTGGCATCCTCGGCAACGGCTGCAGCAATGGCGTCGGACAGCTCACGCGCTATCCGGTTCACGACGTCGTCCATTCTGGGACCTCCTCACCGCCGCCGGAGCTCGGATACCGGGGGCGTCTCCCGATGCGCAACCTGTCCCGTGCAGGGCGGAGGATCGGGCGCCAACATTGTCATATGAAGATGTGCAGCGCGGGATCGTTGAGGGCATTCTAAAACGCCCCTCTCGAGGGTGTCAATGGTCGGAGACCGCAACATGTTGTGGTGATTGCGTACCGGCGTGCCCGCCGACGCTTTCCCCGTGCGGCAGTGGTGGCCGACCATGCCGCCCGGTCGCAGTTGCTACAATGGCGGCGTTTCCTGATGACCGCACCTTTTGCCGGCCCGCGCTCGCTCGAGGGATGGGACCCCGAGGCTGACCTCGGCTATCCGGGCTCGTTCCCGTTCACGCGCGGCATCCAGCCGACGATGTACCGGGGACGGCTGTGGACGATGCGGCAGTATGCGGGGTTCGGGACCGCGTCGGAGTCGAACCGGCGCTATCGCTACCTGCTCGATCAGGGCGTCACCGGCCTGAGCGTGGCGTTCGACCTGCCGACGCAGATGGGCTACGACTCGGACCACCCGCTCGCGGAGGGTGAGGTCGGACGGGTCGGAGTGGCCATCGACAGCCTCGCCGACATGGCCGAGCTGTTCGAGGGCATCCCGCTCGATCGCGTGTCGACCTCGATGACCATCAATTCGACAGCGATCATCCTGCTCGCCCTGTACGTCGCCGTCGCGCGGCAACAGGGGGTTCCGGAGTCGCGCCTCTCCGGGACGGTGCAGAACGACATCCTCAAGGAATACGTCGCCCGGGGCACGTACATCTACCCACCTCGCCCGTCACTCCGCATCGTCACCGACATCTTCGCGTTCTGCGAGCGCGCCCTGCCCAACTGGAACTCGATCTCGATCAGCGGCTATCACATCCGCGAGACCGGCGCGACCGCCGTGCAGGAGGTGGCGTTCACGTTCGCGAATGCGATTGCCTACGTCGAAGCGGCGCGTGCGGCGGGGCTCGACGTCAACACCTTCGCCACGCGGATCTCGTTCTTCTTCAACGCGCACAACGATTTTTGTGAAGAGATCGCCAAGTACCGCGCGGCGCGACGGTTGTGGGCGCGGATCATGGTGGAGCGCTTCGGGGCAACGAATCCGCGAGCGCAGCAGCTGCGTTTTCATACCCAGACCGCGGGAAGCACGCTGACGGCGCAGCAGCCGGACAACAACATCGTCCGCGTCGCCATCCAGGCGCTCGCGGCAGTGCTCGGCGGCACGCAGTCGCTGCACTGCAACGCGCGCGACGAGGCGCTGGCGCTCCCGACCGAGGAATCGGCGCGCACGGCGCTGCGCACCCAGCAGATCCTGGCCTCCGAGTCCGGCGTGGCGAACACCGTGGATCCGGTCGCCGGCTCGTATGTCATCGAGACGCTGACCAACCGGATCGAGAGCGAGTCGCGGGCGCTGCTCGCGCGCATCGACACCGCCGGCGGCACGCTGGCGGCGATCGAGCAGGGGCTGATTCAGCGGGAGATTCAGGAGTCGGCTTACCGTGCCCAGCTGGCGATCGATGCCGGTGAGTCGGTGGTGGTCGGGGTGAACAAGTTCACGACGAGCGAGCCACAGCCGATCGAGGTGCTGCGCATCGATCCGGACATCGAACCGCGGCAGGTCGAGCGTGTGCGCCGGGTGCGCGCGTCTCGCGACGACGGCGCGTGGCGGGCGGCACTTGAAGCCATTCGCGTGTCGGCGCGCGGCACCGACAATCTGGTGCCGGTCATCATCCAGGCGGTGGAAGCGCACGTCACCGTCGGCGAGATTTCCGACGCGCTGCGATCGGTGTTCGGGGAGCACACCGAGATCGATGTCTGAGGCGCCGCTCCTCGGCGTCGAGCACCTGACGACCGGCTTCGAGGTGAACGGCCGCTTCACGCCGGCGGTCATCGACGTCAGCTTCTCGATCGCGCCCGGCGAGACGCTCGGGCTGGTCGGCGAGTCAGGCAGCGGCAAGTCCTTGACCGCGTTCTCGATCATGCGGCTGGTCGAACGTCCCGGCCGGATCGAGTCCGGCCGGATCGTTTACAAGGGACGCGACCTGCGCGGGCTGACCGAGCGCGAGATGCAGGACGTCCGCGGCGGCGAGATCGCGCTCATCTTTCAGGAGCCGATGACCGCGCTCAACCCGGTCTTCACCATCGGCAACCAGATCGAGGAAACGCTGCTGGTCCACGGGCGCGCGACCCGCCGCACAGCGCGAGCGCGCGCCCTCGAGCTGCTCGAAGCGGTGAGCATTCCCGAACCCGCACGGCGCATCCGCGAGTACCCGCATCAGCTGTCCGGCGGGCTGCGCCAGCGCGCGCTGATCGCCATTTCGCTGGCGTGCAACCCGTCGCTGGTCATCGCCGACGAGCCGACCACCGCGCTCGACGTGACGATCCAGGCGCAGATCCTCGACCTGCTCCGCGAGTTGCGCGAGCGGATGGGCCTCTCGCTGCTGCTGATCACCCACGACCTCGGCGTCGTCGCGGAGATGGCCGACCGTGTCGCCGTCATGTATGCGGGACGTATCGTCGAGGAGGCGCCGGTCGATGCGCTCTTCGCCGACCCGAAACATCCCTACACGCGCGGCCTGATGGCGTCGATCCCCGGCGGGGCGCCAGGAACGCGGCTCCGCGCCATCCAGGGCACCGTCCCGCCGCTGGGACAGCTGCCGCCCGGCTGCCCGTTCGAACCGCGCTGCCCGGAGCGTTTTGATACCTGCCCGGTTGCGCCGCCTGGAGACACCGTCATCGACGGGGACAGGCGGGTCAAGTGTTTCCTTTACGGTGTCGGTTCATGAAGGTTCATGGGGTTCATGAGGTTGGGTTCACGGTGCAGTGGTTCGGTTCCGTGGTTCGGTTCATCGGTTCGCCGCGCACCACCGGACGCGCTGAACCGGAACCGCTGAACCCGGAACGATGAACGAACCTGGAACCCGGAACCGAGCCTTGAACCTTGAACCCAACCTCATGAACCCCATGAACCTCATGAACCCATGAACCTGCTCGAAGTCCACTCCCTCTGCAAAGACTTCACGCGTAACCGCGGCCTGTTTGGCGGCGGCACGGTCGTGCGGGCCGTCGACGGCGTGAGCTTTTCAATCGACGAGGGGGAAACGTTCGGGCTGGTGGGTGAATCGGGCAGCGGGAAGACGACGACCGGGCGATGCATCCTGCGGCTGATCGAGCCGACGTCGGGCGAGGTGCGCTTCAAGGGGGAGGACGTGCTGCAGTTCTCGACTGCGCGCATGCGTCACGCCCGCCGCGACATGCAGATCGTCTTCCAGGATCCCTACAGCTCGCTCAACCCGCGCATGCGCGTCGGCGACATCGTCGAAGAGCCGCTGATCATCCACAAGACCGGAGACAAGGCGGCGCGGCGGGCGCGGGTGGCGGAGCTCTTCACGCTGGTCGGGCTCGACCCGGCGCAGCTCGCGCGCTATCCGCATCAGTTCAGCGGCGGACAACGGCAGCGGATTGGACTCGCCCGCGCATTGGCGCTGAACCCGTCGTTCATCATCGCCGACGAACCCGTCTCGGCGCTCGACGTCTCGGTGCAGGCCCAGGTGATCAACCTGCTGATGGATCTTCAGGATCGACTGAAGCTGACGTATCTGTTCATCGCCCACGACCTGCGCCTGGTGCGGCACATCTGCACGCGCGTCGCGGTGATGTATCTGGGACGGATCGTCGAGATGGGCGTCACCGAACGGCTGTTCGAATCGCCGACCCACCCCTACACGCGCGCGCTGCTCTCGGCCATTCCAATCCCGGCCCCGCACGCCCGCCGCGAACGCCTGATCCTCGATCCGGCGTCCTTCGATCGCACGGCCGCCCTGCGCCAGATCGGAGAAGGACACTGGGCGGCGGTCGGTTAGCGCTTCGCGCTTAGTAGGCCTTAGGCTTTGAGCTTTGCGCTTTGGGTTGAGCGCCGACAGCCAGACACGCCGACAGCCAGACAGGCCGAAAGCCCAACCCCTAAAGCCGAAAGCCCGTCTGGCGCGTTCACCGCCGGATCCCGGGTCCCCAGTCCCGAGTCCCGTCAGCGTCAGTTCCCCGGCGTCCAGATCTTCGACGCCGGCCCGCCGGCGAGCGCCAGCGTCAGTTTGTTCAGGCGCTTGACGAACCCGGCGGGATCGTCGAGCTCGCCGCCCTCGGCGAGCACGGCCTGATCGAAGAGGATCTGGCTCCAGTCGGCGAAGAGCGCCGGATCGGACTCGCGCGTCAGCCGCTCGACGACCGGATGATGCGGGTTGATCTCGAGCACCGGCTTACTCCCCGGGACCGACTGGCCCGCCTCCTTGAGCAGCCGCTCCAGGTGCAGGCTCATGCCGTGTTTCTCGCTCACCAGACATGCCGGTGAGTCCGTCAGCCGCTCCGTCAGCCGGACCGCGCCGGCCCGGTCGCCGAGCACGTCCTGGATGCGCGTCAGGAGATCCTTGTACTCCGCCGGCGGCGCCGCGTCTGCGGGCCGGTCAGGCTCCTGACCCAGAGCCTTCAGATCCAGGTCGCCGCTCGCCACTGACGTCAGACGCTTTCCCTCGAACTCGTGCAGGCTCGAGAGCACCCACTCGTCGACCCGGTCGGTCATCAACAGGACTTCGATGCCGAGCTTGAGGAAAACCTCCAGATGCGGGCTGTTCCGCGCCGCGGCGTAGCTGTCGGCGGTGATGTAGTAGATCGCCGTCTGCCCCTCTTTCATCCGCGCGATGTAGTCCGTCAGCGACACGGTCTGGTCCGGCCCGTCGCTCTTCGTGGTCGCGAACCGCAGCAGCTTGGCAATCCGCTCCTTGTTCGCGTGATCCTCGACGACGCCTTCCTTGAAGGCACGGCCGAACTCCTTCCAGAACGTCGCGTACTTGTCCGGGTGATTGGCGGCGAGATCCTCGAGCGTGCCGAGCACGCGTTTCACCGAGGCGTTCCGAATGAAGGCGACGTCAGCGGAGTCCTGCAGGATCTCGCGCGAGACGTTCAGCGGCAGGTCGCTCGAGTCGATGATCCCGCGCACGAAGCGCAGGTATGCGGGCATCAGCTGCTCGGCGTCGTCCATGACGAACACGCGGCGGATGTACAGCTTGATGCCGTGCCGCGAATCGCGGTTCCACAGATCGAACGGGGCGCGCTGCGGGATGAAGAGCAGCTGCGTGTACTCGTGTCGGCCCTCCACGCGCGCGTGGCTGTAGGCCAGCGGCGCCTCGAAATCGTGCGAGACGTGTTTGTAGAACTCCTGATACTGCTCGTCGGTGATCTCCGACTTGGGCCGGGCCCACAGCGCCGACGCCTGATTCACCTGCTCGTCTTCGGCCGTGACCACCTGCGCCTTCTTATCCGCATCCCATTGCTCGCGCTTCATCAGGATGGGAACAGTGATGTGATCGGAGTACTTGCGCAGGATGGAGCGGAGCCGCGTCCCGGACAGGAGGTCGTCGTTGTCGGCCCGGAGGCGCAGGATGACGTCGGTCCCGTGCGTGTCACGGCGCTGCGCCTCGATCGTGTAGTCCCCCTCGCCCCGGCTCTCCCACCGCACTCCCTCGTCTGGCGGAAGCCCGGCTCGCCGCGTCAGCAGCGTGACCTCCTCGGCGACGATGAACGCGGAGTAGAAGCCGACGCCGAACTGTCCGATCAGCTGCGCGTCCTTGGCGCTGTCGCCGAGCGTGCTGAAGAACTCGCGCGTCCCCGATTTCGCGATCGTCCCGATGTGATCGATCACTTCCTGTCGTGACATCCCGACGCCGTTGTCGGACACGGTGATGGTCCGCGCGGCAGTGTCGTACGAGAC
The DNA here is from genome assembly GCA_963816725.1 of uncultured Acidobacteriota bacterium. Taxonomy (GTDB): domain Bacteria; phylum Acidobacteriota; class Vicinamibacteria; order Vicinamibacterales; family 2-12-FULL-66-21; genus CAVSUB01. Next base: position 83,365 of record CAWFMC010000018.1, read on the forward strand.
GCGGATCCGCAGGTCCGGATCGTTCTCCAGGAGGGCCGTGTTTGCGACCGCCTCGAAGCGCAGCTTGTCGCACGCGTCCGACGCGTTCGATACCAGCTCACGGAGGAAGATCTCCTTGTTCCCGTACAAGGAGTGAATCATCAGGTGAAGGAGCTGCTTGACCTCGGTCTGGAAGCCGTGGGTCTCTTTGGTCGTGACGTCGCTCATGCTGCTCGTGCCTCTCGGATGCTCAGGTTATCGAGGGCCGCGTTCGCGCTCGCGCTCGCGCCATCCACCAGGATGGCCGGGGCGGCGCGACGGATTGTCACGGTGACGCGGGCGGGCCGCTCGAATACGTCAACAGGCCGCTGAATGGCAGCGGCCTGCAGGAAATCGGTCGGATGCGATGATCCGCACCCCGAATAAGAGTGTAGCCGAAGGAGGGCGGAGACGGCGCCCGGGCCGTCAGGCGGCGCGGCTGACGTCCTTCTCGACCTGCCCGTCGCGGATGTGGATGACGCGGTGCGCGTAGGCGGCGATGTCCGGCTCGTGGGTGACGAGGACGATGGTGTTGCCGCCGCCATGCAGGCGCTCGAAGACGCCCATGATTTCCGTGCCGGTCTTCGAATCGAGGTTCCCGGTCGGCTCGTCCGCCAGGAGAATCGACGGGTCGTTGACGAGCGCTCGGGCAATCGCGACGCGCTGCCGCTGACCGCCCGACAACTCGTTGGGGCGGTGGCCGGCGCGGCTGCTCAGCTCCACCTTCTCGAGCGCGGCCTTCGCGCGGTCGACCCGGGTCTTGCCGGATACGCCGGCGTAGACCAGCGGCAGCTCCACGTTGTGGAGCGCGGTGGCCCGGGGCAGCAGGTTGAAGGTCTGGAACACGAAGCCGATTTCCTCGTTCCGGATCCGCGCCAGCTCGTCGTCGTTCATCGACGCGACCTCCTTCTCGTTCAGGAGGTAGCTCCCCTTGGACGGCGTGTCGAGGCAGCCGATCAGGTTCATCAGCGTCGACTTGCCGGAACCCGACGGCCCCATGATCGCCACGTATTCGCCTCGCTCGATGGCGATCGAGACCCCCCGCAGGGCGTGGATCTCCTCCTCGCCCATCACGTACGTCTTCCAGAGATCGCGGGTTTCAATCAGGGACATGGTTGTACCAGCTTCAGACGACCAGACCGGATCTACGGTTGGGCAGGTGGCGCCGTTCCATTTTACGGCTCTTTTTCCTCGTATTCCGATTTCAAGCGGGACACGACGGCCGGATCCGCCAGGGTGGTGGTATCCCCCAGCGCCTTGCCTTCGGCGATATCACGCAGCAACCGCCGCATGATCTTCCCGGATCGGGTCTTGGGTAGATCGGCGGCGAAGAGGATCTCGTCAGGCCGGGCGATCGCGCCGATCTTCCGGGTGACGTGCTCCTTGAGCTCCTCGACCAGTTGCGGCGAGGTGGTGACTCCCTCTTTCACCGTCACGAACGCGGCGACCGCCTGCCCCTTGATCTCGTGAGGCTTGCCGACCACCGCCGCTTCGGCGACTTTCGGGTGGTCGACCAGCGCGCTCTCGACTTCCATCGTGCCCAGCCGGTGCCCCGACACGTTCAGCACGTCGTCGACCCGGCCGAGGAGCCAGTAGAAGCCGTCCTCGTCGCGCCGGGCGCCGTCACCGGTGAAGTAGGTGCCGTCGTTCCAGCGGCTCCAGTACGCCTGGACGAAGCGATCGGGATCGCCGTAAATGCCCCGCAACATCGACGGCCACGGGCGCGTCAGCGTGAGGAGTCCGCCGCCGGTCTCGACCCGCTTGCCGCTCGCATCACGAATCTCCGCGGAGATGCCGGGGAACGGCCGCGTCGCTGACCCGGGCTTCGTAGCCGTGACGCCGGGCAGCGGGCTGATCAGGATGGCCCCGGTCTCGGTCTGCCACCAGGTATCGACCACCGGGCACCGCTCACGGCCGACGTGCAGGTGATACCAGATCCACGCTTCGGGGTTTATCGGCTCGCCCACCGATCCGAGCAGCCGCAACGAGGAGAGATCGTGCTTCGCCGGCCACTCGGTCCCCCAGCGCATGAAGGCGCGGATCGCGGTGGGGGCGGTGTAGAGAATCGTGACGCCGTACCGCTCGATGATGTCCCAGAAGCGATCCTTCGCCGGCCAGTCGGGCGCCCCTTCGTACATCACGATGGTCGCGCCGTTGGCCATCGGGCCGTAGACCACGTAGCTGTGGCCGGTCACCCAGCCGATGTCCGCCGTGCACCAGAAGACGTCGTCTTCCTTGAGATCGAAGACCCACTTGGTGGTGGCATAGGTGCCGAGCAGGTAGCCGGCTGTCGTATGGACGATGCCCTTCGGCTTCCCGGTGGTGCCGGACGTGTAGAGGATGTAGAGCATGTCCTCCGAGTCCATCGGCTCCGGTTTGCAGTCGGACGACACGCCTTTAATCAGATCGTGATACCAGCGGTCCCGCCCGCTCTTCATCTCGGCCGGGATGCTCGATCCCGCCTGACGCTGGACGACGACGACGTTCTGGATCGAAGGAGTCTGCTCGAGCGCTTCGTCCGCCATGCGCTTGAGCGGCACGACATGACCGCGGCGGTAGCCGCCATCGGCGGTCACGAGCAGGACCGCCTGGGCGTCGTTGATGCGGTCGCGCAGCGACTCGGCGCTGAACCCGCCGAAGACGACGCTGTGGACCGCGCCGATCCGGGCGCACGCGAGCATCGCGATGGCCAGCTCCGGGATGAGCGGCATGTAGAGCGCGACGCGGTCGCCCTTCTTCACCCCGAGTGATTTGAGGACATTCGCGAAGGTGCCGACTTGCCGATACAGGTCCCAGTAGGTCAGCGTCCGACGGTCGCCGGGCTCACCCTCCCAGATCAAGGCGGCCTTGTTGCGGCGCCAGGATCGGACGTGGCGGTCGAGGCAGTTGGCGCTGGCGTTGAGCTTCCCGCCAACGAACCACTCGGCGTACGGCGGCTTCCACCGCAGCACCTCTTTCCACGGCTCGATCCATTCGAGCTCGCCGGCGAGGCCGGCCCAGAACGCCTCCGGATCCTTCGCCGCACGATCGTAGATGCCTGGATCGTTGACCAGCGCCGCGCGCTGGAACTCGGGTGACGGAGGGAAGCTGCGGTCTTCCTGAAGGAGCGCGTCGATCTCGGACATGGGTGCCTGCTCGCGGCTGAGTGATGAGAATGGCGCCGGCCGTCTCTCGAACGACCGGCGCCGGGCCCGCTACGCTGGTGGCAGCACTTCGATCGTGCCGGGCGGCGGCGGCGTCTTCTTCTTGAACAGCGCGACCCCCAGCAGTCCGCCGATCAGACCGAACACGACGTCGATCGCGATGGTGATCATCATGCCGATGATCGTCATGGCCGCGCCAGCCCCGCCTCCGAACCGCTGGATCGCCTCCCGCGCTTCGGCCGGTACGTCCGGGTTGCTGGCGAGGAACCGTTCCATGATCTGGCGCTGATACGGGCCGATCAGGAGCTGGAATGGAATCGACAGGATCGTGGCGACCACGCCGCCCACCGCTCCGGCCATGAGCCCGATCAGCGCCCCTTCCGCAGCCTCAATCTGGGTCGGGCTGTTCTGCTGGCGGAGGTACGCGGCCAGCGCCCCGCCGCAGATCACCCACAGGCAGCAGCAGCAGTTGCCGAAGTTGACCAGCGGCAGTGCCGATAACACGCCGATGAACGCGCCGCCCCAGAGCGCCGGCTGAATCCTGTCGTTCATGTGTCAGTCCTGGCCGCCGCGCGGCCGCCCGCCGGTCAGTCGTAGTACTCGAGCCCGAGGTGCGTGATGAGCTCTTCGCCCTTGAGCCACCGCAGGGTGTTCTTCAGCTTCATCAGCTGGATGAAGAGGTCGTGCTCCGGATACAGGCCGGGCGCGTGCATCGGGGCCTTGAAGTAGAACGACAGCCACTCCTGGATCCCGTGCATGCCGGCCCGTTTCGCCAGGTCGAGGAACAACGCGACGTCGAGGACGATTGGCGCCGCGAGAATCGAGTCGCGGCAGAGAAAATTGATCTTCAGCTGCATCTGGTAGCCCAGCCAGCCGAACAGATCGATGTTGTCCCAGCCCTCCTTGTTGTCGCCGCGCGGCGGATAGTAATTGATGCGCACGACGTGATGCAGGTCTTTGTAGAGGTCCGGGTAGAGATTCGGCTGGAGGATGAAATCGAGGACCGACTTCTTGGTTTCCTCCTTCGACTTGAACGACTCGGGATCGTCGAGCACCTCGCCGTCGCGGTTGCCCAGGATGTTGGTCGAGTACCAGCCTTCGACCCCGAGCAGACGCGCCTTGAGCCCGGGGGCGATCACCGTCTTGATCAGCGTCTGCCCGGTCTTCAGGTCCTTGCCGGCAAGCGGCGTGGCGGTCTGCGCAGCCAGCTGGATCAATGCCGGCACATCAGCGCTCAGGTTCGGCGCACCGTTCGCGTACGGGATGCCTTCTTTGATCGCCGCGTACGCGTAGACCATGCTCGAGGGGATCGAGGGATCGTTGGCTTCCAGCGCCTTCTCGAACGCCTCGACGCTGGCGTGGGCCGGCGATTCGGTCAGGTAGATCTCGGTGCTGCCACACCACACCATCACCAGGCGGCTGAGGCCATGCTCCTGCTTGAAGCGCTGCATGTCCTCGCGGAGCTGGTTCGCCAGCTCCATCTTGTTCTTGCCCTTCTTGACGTTCGGGCCATCGAGGCGCTTGACGTAATGGCGATCGAACACCGCCGACCACGGCTTGATCTGTTCGAGCTCCGGACGGATCTGCTCGAGCAGGTCCTTCTCGAGCACGCCGGCGGTCTTGGCCGCCTCGTACGAGCTGTCGTCGAAGATGTCCCAGCCGCCGAAGACGATGTCGTCGAGCGAGGCGAGCGGCACGAAGTCCTTGACCAGCGGCGAGCGCCCTTCGGTGCGTTTGCCGAGCCGCACGGTGCCCATCTGGGTCAGCGATCCAATCGGCTTCGCGAGGCCGCGCCGGATCGCGAGCACGCCGGCGATCGTGGTCGTGCTGACGGCCCCCATGCCGACCAGCATGATCCCCAGTTTCCCTGTGCCTTCTGCGATTTTTGCCGGATTTTTCACAACCGCGGACTATATCATCGTTGCCAGACGGCTCGGGCTCACGCGACCGCCGTCAGCGCCCCTTGATCGCGTGCGACGCTCATCATCCATGCCCTGGTTGAGAAAAGACTCCAGCGAACCGCTCCCCGTCGCGATGACCGGGATCAAGCTCGGCGATCGCGTGCTGATCGTCGGGGTCAGCGACACCGCGTTGATCGCCGCGCTGGGCATCAAGGCCGGCCTGACCGGCCGCACCTGCATTGTCGACACGAGTGAGCGCGAGGTGAGCCGCGCGGCGGCGGCGATCGAACGCGAGGGCGCGCTGGTCGAGAGCGCGGTCTCGCCGCTGACGACGCTACCGTACGAGGCGGCGTCGTTCGACGTGGCCATCCTGCGCGATGTGCTGGGGGCGGCGCGGGCCGACGAACGGCCGGCGATCGCCGCGCAGGTCGAACGCGTGCTTCGTCCGGGTGGGCGGTGCCTGGTGATCGAGACCGCCGCCAAGGCTGGTCTCGGCGGGCTCGTGTCGCGGTCGATCAACGCCGAGTTCCACGCCGGCGGCGGCGCCACGCCACTCCTCACGAGGGTCGGATTTGCAGCCGTCCGCACGCTCGCCGAGCGTGCGGGCCTGACGTTCACCGAGGGCGTGAAGCGCAACGGCTAGATGTCGGCCATCGGCAGTCGGCGGTCGGCGGTCGGCGGTCGACGGTCGGTGGCAATCGGACGGCCTGCTGCTGCAGGCTGTCGTCCCGCTGCGAACCTGAAATTGAACGCCGCACCCTGAACCTATCGATCGCCGACCGCCGTTGTCCGACCGCCGAGCCCTACCTCACCGCGCACAGGTCAGATGCCGCCCACCATCCACAGGGATGGTCTCGCCCGTCATCCACTTCGCGTGGTCGGACGCCAGGAACACAATCACGTCGGAGATGTCGTCGGGCTGGCCGGGGCGGCCGAGGGGATGCGTCTCGCGCGACCGGACGAGGAACGCCTCGTAGGCTTCCTCCGCCATCCCGCCGCGGCGATGGAGATTCGAGACCGTCACGCCGGGATTCACGGCATTGACGCGCACGCCTTTCGGCGCCAGTTCCAGCGCCGCGCAGCGGGTCATGTGATCGAGCGCCGACTTGCTGACGCAGTAGGCCAGCAGGTTGGGAAATGAGCGCAGGCCGTTGACGCTCGAGACGTTGACGATCGAGCCGCGGGTCGCGGCGAGCGGCGCGCTGGCGGCCCGCATCAGCCGGAACGGCGCATGAAGGTTGATCTCCATCACAGCGGCCCACTGCTCGTCCGTGGTGTTCTCGATGGATCCGCTGGCGATGATCCCGGCGGCGTTCACGAGCGTCGTCAGCGATCCGAAATGTTCAAGGCACGCGGCGACGATCTGGTCCGCCGCCCCCGGCGCCGTGATGTCGGTTGCGACGTACTCCGCGCGTCCGCCCGCGTGGCGTGCGTCCTTGACCACCTCGGCGAGCGCCGTTTCGTTACGCCCGACCGCCAGCACCGCGGCCCCCGCCGCGGCAAATTTCATCGCTGCCGAGCGCCCGATCCCGCTCGACGCCCCCGTCACAATCACCGTCTGAGCCGTAGACATGAGGGGGTTGTAGCACAAACGGCGGCGCCAACGACACTGGGGCTTCTCAGGGACCGGGGACCGGGAGCAGGGACCCGGCGCCAGACCGAGAGGACCCTGCCGCGAGCTTGTGGCGCTGGCGGCCCCAGGCCGACGAGCCCCCGATCCCCTTTCCCGACCCGCTCCCCGTAACGCGTGACCCGCGATCGGATCGGCGAATTCCGGAAGTCCGTGCTGCCACCGCTTTGTGGCCGACGCCCCGAGCCAGTTACCCTGGTCCCCGGTCCCTGGTCCTCAGTCCCCATTCCCTGACATCGCCGCCGTCTTCGGAAGAACGGGCGGCGCCTCGGCCCTTGGTCCCCGGATCCCGAGTCCCGAGTCCCGGCACCGTAAGCAAGAGAGTGTCCCCTCCATCCGGGCGCTGTCTGCGCTGGAGCACAGCCCGGCGATGCGACTCGGCAGGAGGGCGACAAAATCGGGCGCAATCCCGGGCCGATCCGCCTTGAAGGCACCCTCCGGCACGGCAAGGCTTTTGCCCTGAGCAGGGTGCGCATGCCTGATGTCTCGCACCTGCTCGACGTGTTCAGCGCGGCGGAGATCGCCACCGCCGCCGGGGTCGAGGTGCGCGACGTCCGCGAGTTGATTGATTCGGGCCGGGTGCCGAGCATCGATGGGCGGTTCGTCGCTGCCGGTCCGGCGGTCGAAGCGGTCCGCAGCCTGCGATCCGGGGCGCTCCTGACGACTCCGCCCGACCTGTTCCAGCCGTCGTCCACCGCACGGCGCGAAGTGAGCGCGCCGCTGACAGGCTCCGCGGCGGCGCATGTCCTGATGCTCGGCAGCATTGCCTGGCTCCTGGCCGGCGCCCCTGTGCAGCCCTCCCCCGCGCGGATCGATCCGGCGAATCTCGTTTACCTCGTGACACCCGGACCGGGCGGAGGCGGCGGAGGCGGCGGCCTGCGGCAGCCGCGGCCGGCGCCGCGGGCCCAGATGCGCGGCAAGAGCGAGCAGCGCAGTCCCGTCCCGACCGTCCACGTCGATCGCGGCGAACCGGCGGAGCCCAAGCCGGCGCCCGTCCCCGAACCCAAGCCGGCCCCGGCGCAGGTCGAGCCACCGCCCCCGCCGGCGCAGCCCGATCCGGCGCCGCCGGTCGTGGCGCCGGTGGCGACCCGAGCGTCCGATCAGACCGATCGTGCCGGTCTGCCCACCGATGTGAAGCAGGACTCGACCAGCCGCGGTTCGGGCGACGGAGGCGGCGCTGGAACCGGTAAAGGGACCGGGCTTGGCGAAGGTGAGGGATCAGGCATCGGCCCGGGCTCGAACGGTGGCACCGGCGGCGGGCCGTACCGGCCGGGCAGCGGCGTGACCCCGCCGTCGCTCCTCAAAGAAGTGAAACCGGACTACACGGAAGATGCACGCCGCCGCGGACTGAGCGGCGACGTCGAGCTCGAGATCGTCGTCCGGCGCGACGGTAGCGTCGGTGAAGTGCGCTTGCTGCGCGGTCTCGGGGCCGGGCTCGATCAGCGCGCCATCGACGCGGTTCGCCAGTGGCGCTTTTCTCCCGCGCTGCGTCAGGGCACGCCGGTCGACGTGGTCGTCGAGGTCGCGGTCGAATTCAAGTTGCGGTAATCATCATGAGCACAGTGTCCCTGCTAGTCAGCCTCGTGTCGGTCGCACTTGCGGCGACGATGGCCGTCCTGCTCGCGCGGATGCGGCGCGAAGAACAGCAGCGATCCGCCGCCCGCGTGGCGGCGTTACGCGGGATGTCCGCGACCGACTTCCTCTCCGAGGGGGACCTGCTGCCGGACGCCGAAGGCTTCGCGTCCGAGCCGGTGCCATCCGCCGACAGGTTCGCGCCCGAGCCCCTGACGGAGGAGGAGCGTGAGGTGGGAGGACTCTTCGCGGCACGGGACTCGAACCCGTCGCCCTGGAGGGCCCGCCTGGCGATCGCCGGGGTCATCGTCGCTCTCCTGGCGATCGTCGGGTCCGTCGCGGCGTTCCGCGGCTCCAGCCACCCGGCGTCTCAGACCGCCACCGCGACACCCCTGGAGCTGCTCGCGCTCGATCATCAGCAGCACGGGCAGGTGCTCACCGTCACCGGCCGGGTGCGGAACCCGCGCGGCGCCACGGCGATGCCGAGTCCCACCGCGACGGTCTTCCTGTTCGGCGCCGATGGCTCGTTCCTGACCAGCGGCCGCGCGCTCCTCGAGGTCCCGACGCTGACGGCCGGCGCAGAAGCCGGCTTCGCCGTCTCGATCCCGGTCAACGGAACCGTCGCGCGATACCGCGTCAGCTTCCGCGACAGCGCCAATCATCCGATCGCGCATGTCGATCACCGCAGCGCGCCGGTGGCGCGTAACCAGTGAGGCCCGAAATGCCGATGCAGGCCCGTGTTGCCATCGCCGCCGCGCTGGCGGCAGTTGCCGTCGTCACGCTCGGCGCCCAACAGACCCAGCCGCCGAAAGACGACTCCGAGAAATTCAAGTTCCGCAGCGCCGTGGAGCTGGTCAACGTCACCGCGACGGTGAGCGACGCCAGCGGCCGCTTCGTCCGCGGGCTGCGCCAGGAGGACTTCCGCGTCTTCGAAGACGGCCAGCAGCAACCGCTGACGCACTTCAGCGCGGAGCGAGTCCCGGTCAGCCTGGGCATCGCGCTGGACACCAGCAACAGCATGAACGGCGAGAAGATGGACGCCGCGCGCGAGGCGTTGACGCGGTTCCTCGTCGATCTGCTGGACCCCGAGGACGAAGTGTTCCTCTATCGCTTCTCGACCGTCCCCGAACTGGTCGAGGGCTGGACCACCAACCGCGAGCGGCTGCAATCGCGGCTGCGCCGCATGGCGCCCGACGGCGGCACGGCGATGTACGACGCGATCGCGGAAGCCATTCCGCTGGCGCAGTCCGGACGGCATCGCAAGAAGGCGCTGCTCATCATCTCGGATGGTAACGACACCAACAGCCAGGAGACCATCAGCGACGTCAAGCGCCAGATCCGCGAGAGTGAGGTGCTGGTCTACGCGATCGGCATCGACGGCCGGAGCACCGTGCCCACCTACAGTGGCGGACAGGGCGGCCAGCGTCAGCCGCCGGCGTTCCCGTTCCCGTTCCCCGGCGGGCGGCGCCTCCCGGGGTCGCCGGGCTCCCCGACGATGCCCCGCCGCTCCGGTATGTCCGATCGCGTGAACGCTGACGCGCTGCGCCAGCTCACCGACGACAGCGGCGGCCGCACGGAAATCGTCCGGAGCCCGCGCGATCTCGACCCGGCCACCGCGGGCATCTCCGACGAGTTGAGCCAGCAATACTCGCTCGGCTATCCGTCGACGGGCAAAGACGACGGCCGCTGGCACGCGATCACCGTCGAGGTCAATCGACCGGGACTGCGCGTCAGGGCGCGACGCGGGTTCATTGCGAGGTGACGGTTCGGGAACCGGTCAGGATTCTACGGGTTCGATAGGTTCGAGCGGTTCGACAGGTGCTCGTTCGCGGGTTCGACAGGTTCCACGCTCGCTTCGCTTCGCTGGTTCGGCTGAAACGCCGCAAGAGCGACGACCCGTAAGGATGCCGCGAATCATCCGATTGCGTCGTCGAACCATCGAACCCGTCGCACCTTCGAACCAGCACCTGTCGAACCCGTCGAACCTATCGAACCCTAGAACCGACTCGATCAGATCTCCTGCTACGATTCCTCGTGCGTATGTATGCGGTCGCCGTGGGGTTGAGCATCCTCGGCAGCCTCGGCGGATTGCTCACCGCCTCGATCTTCCTGCTGCTCGGTGATCGCGTCCGCGTCAAGCTGGTGCCGTGGCTGATTAGCTATGCGGTCGGCACGCTGCTCGGCGTCGCGCTGCTGGCGCTGGTGCCCGAAGCCTTGACCAGCCTCGAGGCGAGACGCGCGATGCCGACGATGATCCTCGGCATCCTGACCTTCTTCCTGCTCGAGAAGCTGGTGCTGTGGCGGCACTGCCACGACGCGCACGAGTGCGAGGTGCACACCAGCAGCGCCGCGTCGCTGGTGATCGTCGGCGACGCCTTCCACACCTTCGTCGACGGTGCGGTCATCGCCGCCGCCGTCGTCACGTCGCTGCCGCTCGGGATCACCACCGCGCTTGCGGTCGCAACGCACGAGATCCCGCAAGAGGTCGGAGACGTCGCGATTCTGCTGCGCGCCGGTTACTCGCGCATGCGTGCCTTCACACTCAATCTGCTCGCCGGGCTCGGCGGCATCCTCGGCGCGGTCGCGATGATCTTCGCCACCGATGCGCTGCCGCACGCGCTCCCCTACGTCCTCTCGTTCGCCGCCGGCAACTTTCTCTATGTTGCGATGGCCGATCTGATCCCGGACCTGCACCACGGCGGGCTCGAGGGTGGTCCGATCCGTCAGCTGTTGCTCATCGGCGCCGGCATCTTTACGATCTCGCTCCTCTAACGCGAGCCCCCGGATCGCTGGTTGCCTCGCTGTCCCCTGGAGTGAGCGGCGGCGACGCCTCGCCGGCAAGAACTACGCGGAATTGCCGCACATTTTGTCGATATGCGCTGGCATCGCCCTTGCCTTTTCGGGGGTGTGATGACGGAACGCCAGCCGGGGTCGCTCAGGCGACCCGGAGGTTTTGAGCAATGAACGCCAGAGTGATCGCAGCGTGGGTGGTCGCGGCTCTGCTGACCGGTGCCAGCCTGGCCGCCGCGCAGACCGCCGACCCGCGCGACGTGAAAGTCGGAGACAACATCGTCCGCCAGGTGAACAGCTACGCGAAGTTCACGATCTTCGACGACATCAATGCCACGGTCGACCAGGGCAACGTCGTGCTGACCGGGCGGGTGACCATGCCCTACAAGAAAGACGATATCGAGAAGCGGATTGCCGGCATCGACGGCGTGAACACGGTGCAGAACAATATCGGCGTGCTGCCGGTGTCGCAGTTCGACGAGCAGCTGCGCCAGCGGGTGGCGCGGGCGATCTATGGCCACCCGTCATTCTGGAACTACGCCGCGATGGCCAACCCGCCGATCCACATCATCGTGGAGAACGGCCGGGTCACCCTCACCGGCGTCGTGAACAGCAATGTTGAGCGCGTGCTGGCGCGATCGCTGGCCACCGGGTTGGGTGAATTCTCGGTCGACTCGCAGCTGCGGACGGACGCTGAGATGCGGACGCACTGACTCGGAGCGGCACTCGAAACCTGGCCGTGGTCGAGGGTTCCCCGACTGCGGCCATGCCGCGCACGGCGGGATCGAGGATCAGGAGCGGCGCTGGACGCTCGGCGCTCGGCGCCGGGTCGGCAATGAGTGCTGAGGCCGCCCGGTCGGTATCGCGGCTGGCGTGCGTGCCTCGAATTGGTGCGTCGTGGCGGCGTCCGCGTCAGGCCGGGGTTTGCGCCTCGCGCGCGCCCTTGCGGATGGTCAGCCAGATCATCAAGCCGATGACGAGCACGGCGGCGCCAAACGCCCCGGCAAACAGCCACAGCGTCGTGTAGAGGATGGACTGCCGGTCCATCCGCACCTCGATCGCGATCGGCCGTCCGTCCAGGCGGTCGGTCAGCAGTTGCTCCCACGCCAGGATGTTGCCGCGCTGCACCGCGCTCCCGCTGCTGGTGTCGATGTCACGCGCGTTGTGCGAGATGATCCGGCTCGGCATGTGCAGCCGGAACGCGACCAGCTCGTTGCCCTTCCAGCCGTAGTTCTTCAGCGTGCCGGGCCGCAGCGCCGAAGCGCCGACGGTCTGCTGATAGACGCGCGCGCCATTGTCCTCGCTGAACGAGTAGCGCGACCACGCGAACGGCGCCGCGGTGTGCAGCGAGCGGACGTCGCGGACCTTGAGCCGGACCTGCACGAAGCGCCGCCCGTCACGCCGCCACGGCCGGCTGACGCGGGTGACGTCCGTATCCGGCGACTCATACGCCGCGCGGATGGCGTCGCGATCGACTTGCGCCGCGGGGTCGGTGTCGAGCGTGAGCCCGCGAAGAGAGACCAGCGCCGGGATCGACGCGTTGACGATCAGGTCCGCCGACCCGTCCGTCGCGAGATAGAGATCCTCTTCGTATTCGTATTGTTTGGCGAAGATGCGGCCGCCGCAGGCCGCGGTGGCGCCCGCTGCGATCAGGACGATCAGCAGCGCGGCGCGAACCCGAACTGACATCCCTCGAATGATATACTCATTCGTCTTGCCCGCTCCGCTCGCCCGATGTCCACACCTGCACGCCTCTTCCTGATCGACGGCAGCTCGCAGATGTACCGCGCGTATCACGCGATGCGCGGTTCCGGTCTGTCCGGCCCCGGCGGCCGCAGCACGCATGCGGTCTACATCTTCGTCACGATGCTGCGGAAGCTGATGCAGGATCACGACCCGCGCTACATCGCCGCGTCGTTCGATCTGCCCGGCCCGACCTTCCGCTCCGAGATGGCCACCGACTACAAGGCCAACCGGACGCCGATGCCGCCCGACCTCGCCGAACAGATTCCGTGGGTGCACGAGGCGTGTGAAGCGCTCGGCGTGCCGATCCTCACCTCGAAGACCTTCGAGGCCGACGATGTCATCGGCACGCTGGCGATGAAGGCGCATGCCGCGGGGTTCGAGGTGGCTATCGTCACCGGCGACAAGGACTTCTTCCAGCTGGTCACCGACGGCATCTCAGTCTACAACCCGCGAGACGACGGCATCTGGTTCGACGCCGCGGGTGTCAAAGAGAAGTTCGGCGTGCTGCCCGAGCAGGTCGTCGACGTGCTTGCGCTGATGGGCGACTCGATCGACAACATCAAGGGCGTGCCTGGTGTCGGCGAGAAGGGGGCGCGCGATCTGATCGCGAAGTACGGCACCCTCGAGGAGCTGCTGGCGCACGCCGGCGACATCACCAACAAACGCTATCGCGAGGGTCTGCTCAATCATGCCGAGGATGCCCGTCAGAGCCGCGAGCTGGCGCGCATCCGCACCGATGTTCCCGTCGATTTCGATCCCGCTGCCCTCCAGTTTCGCGGCGCGTCGCGCGAGAAGTGCTTCGACCTGTTCGGCCGGCTCGGTTTCCGGTCGCTGGTCATGGAGTTCGCGCCCACCGCCGAAACGGTCGGCAAGGATTACGCGGTCGTCGACACGTCCGAAGGACTGGGCGCGCTGGTCGCGAGCTTGCGGAGCGCGGGCCGGTTCGCTTTCCGCGTCCTGCCGGACGGCCCGGTGGCGATGCGCGCCGGCATTGCCGGCCTGGCATTCTCGAGCGCATCGCGGCACGCCTCGTACGTGCCGATCGCCGCCGGCGTGAGCACCGGCGGGCTGTTCGGCGAGCCCGGCGACGACCGGCCGGGCCTGCCGCTCGCCACGGTGCTCTCGGCTGTCACGCCGCTGCTCGAAGACGAGGCCCTGCGCAAGATCGGCCACGATCTCAAGTTCGACGCGATCGTCCTGGCCCGCCACGGCATCACGCTGCGGGGCCTCGAGCTGGACACGATGATCGCCAGCTATCTGCTCGACTCGACGCGCTCCGCGCATCCGCTCGAGGAGCTCGCGCTCGAGCACACCGGCTACAAGGCGTTACGCGAAGAGGACGTCTGCGGCCGCGGCGTCAAGGCGCTGTCGTTCGCGTCCCTGCCGCTCGCCGCGGCGCTGGACTTCGCCGGCGAACGGGCCGACCTCGCGCTGCAGCTCTCCGGCACGCTGCACGGTCTGCTCGAGAAGGAATCGCTGGTCGGCGTCTACGACGCGCTCGAACATCCATTGATTCCGGTGCTGGTGGCGATCGAACGGGCCGGCGTGCGGGTCGATGTCGGCGCCCTCAGCGAGCAGTCCTCGCTGGTCGAGCGGGAGCTCGATCGCCTGGCGTCTCGTGTCTACGAGCTCGCGGGGGAGGAGTTCAACATCAACTCCCCCAAGAAGCTGTCCGAGGTCCTCTTCGACAAGCTCGGGTTCAAAACCGAGACGATCCGCCGCACGACCAAGACGAAGGCGCAGTCCACGTCGTTCGAAGTACTCGAGGAGCTCGCGCTCCAGCACGAGCTGCCGCAGCTGATTCTCGAATGGCGCGGGCTGCAGAAGCTGAAGGGCACGTACATCGACGCCCTGCCGCAGCTGGTCCACCCGGAAACCGGCCGAGTCCATACCTGTTTCAATCAGGCCGTGGCCGCGACCGGACGCTTGAGCAGCAGCGATCCGAACCTCCAGAACATTCCGATCCGCACCGAGGTCGGCCGCAACATCCGGCGGGCGTTCGTGGCCGAACCGGGCAACGTCCTGATCTCGGCGGACTACTCGCAGATCGAGCTGCGCGTTCTGGCGCACCTTTCGGGCGAGCAGGTCCTCGTCGACGCATTCGCGCGCGGGGAGGACATTCACGACCGTACGGCGGAGAAGGTCTTCAAGGGCATGAGCGGCCTGAGCAAGCATGAGCTCCGGCGCCGCGCCAAGATCGTCAACTACGCGCTGCTCTACGGGAAGCAGGCGTTCACGCTGGCCAAGGACATCGGGGTCTCTCGCCAGGAGGCGCAGGAGTTCATCGACGCCTACTTCGCCGGCTTCCCGGCCGTCCGCGGTTTCCTGGACCGCACGCTGGAGGAGGCACGCGCGAGCGGAGTCGTCAAGACGCTGTTCGGACGCCGCCGGCTCGTGCCGGATCTCGTCAGCCGCAACGGACAGATTCGCGGCCGGGCCGAGCGCGAGGCGGTCAACATGCCGATCCAGGGCACCGCGGCCGACGTGCTCAAGAAGGCGATGATCGACGTGCACGCGGCCCTGCCCGACATTTCCGGCGGACGCGCCCGGATGATCCTGACGGTGCATGACGAGTTGCTGTTCGAGGTCCCCGCCGACGCGGCAGAGAACGCCGCTGCGGCGGTGCGGGGCTTGATGGAGGGGGCCGTCACGCTGTCAGTACCCCTGACCGTCGACGTCGGCATCGCCGACAACTGGAAGGATGCGAAGAGTTGAGGGAGCTACGCTGAGGGGATTGGCGCGTCAGCTCCCTACTTCGCCCACCCCTCCTTGAACGCCGCCCACTCGTTCGCCATGCCGGCGGCGGCCTGGCGGGGATCGCTGATCTTGAGGCGGGTCGCGCGCTCCGGGATGATCGTCTGGGTAACGAGGCGGTCGAGATCGGCGCGTAGCGGCGCCCCGCCATCGGGTGCCTGGCTCGCCCGGACCCAGCCCGCGATCGCCGCCTGCCATGCCCGCTCGAGGTCGCCGGTGCCACGCGCCGCGACGACCAGCCAGTAGCTGGCTGGCGCCAATCCACCGTCGGTCGCGAGCTCGGCGCTCATGCGCCCCAAAATCCGCGCGTATATGGCCGGACGCTCCTCCAGCGGCCGCGACTGAGCATGACGGTCGAGGGCCGTCGCCCACCAGTCGAGCACCCGTTCATGGGCCACCGGGCCGAGCACCATCGATCGGTCCAGCGTCGCTTCGAAAAGCTCGGCGGCGGCCCCGAATCGATCGTCGAGGTACAGGACCTCCGCTTGACCGATCGAGAGTTCGAGGCGTTCGCGGTAATGCAGCGGACGGGCGTCCGCGGCTCGCAGCGACTCGCGCGCCGCCTTGAAGTCCTCGGGACGCGCGTGCTGCCGGAATTGCTCGAGCTGAATCCGCCCCAGGACGACGCGGGCGGCGTCGGCTGTGGCGTCGAGGGTCATCGCTTCGCGCGCCACAGCGGCCGCGAGATCGTACTTGCCCGCGTTGTAGAGCCGGCGGGCCTCCGTCAGGGCGTCCGCCGCGTGGGCCGGCAACGCCGTGAGCAGCACACCCATGGCGACCAGGACGAAGCGGCGCATCGTGCGATGGTAACACATGAGCAAAGGCCAGCTAAGCCCAAACCCTTCATACAGTTACTAGAGACTTTCGGATCTGTGGTGCTATACTGCCGTGCGATGGCGGAGCCGACCATCGTCCCACGCT
This sequence comes from uncultured Acidobacteriota bacterium, assembly GCA_963816725.1. Classification (GTDB taxonomy): domain Bacteria; phylum Acidobacteriota; class Vicinamibacteria; order Vicinamibacterales; family 2-12-FULL-66-21; genus CAVSUB01. The sequence continues at coordinate 99,840 of CAWFMC010000018.1, forward strand.
CCTCGCACACCATTTCGCGCCGCGACATCGATCCGGGCGCGCTCAAAGTCCTGTATCGGCTGCACGAACATCACTACATCGCGTATCTCGTTGGCGGCAGCGTCCGAGACCTGCTGCTGAACCGGCGGCCGAAGGATTTCGACATCGGCACGTCGGCGCATCCGCACCAGGTCAAGAAGCTCTTTCGGAACTGCTGGATCATCGGCCGCCGCTTCCGCCTCGCCCACGTCAAGTTCGGCACTCAGACGATCGAGGTCGCCACCTTCCGGCGGCAAGTGGATTCGACGGAACTGACCGCGGAGGCGGAAATCGCCGAAGCGCTCGAGGCCGGCGCCGATCGTCCCGGCGGCGACACCGTTCAGTCAACCGAGCCCGACGAGGAACGGACCTACGCCGACGAAGCGACGCCGGAACACCGGCGGCTGCCGCAGACGAACGACCGGCTGATCCAGCGCGACAACACCTACGGCACTCCGGAGGAGGATGCGTTCCGGCGCGACTTCACCGTCAACGCGCTCTTCTACGACATCGGCACCTTCTCGATCATCGACTACGTCGGCGGCCTCAGCGATCTCGACGCGCGGTTGATCCGCTGCATCGGCGACCCCAGCGTCCGCTTCCTCGAAGATCCCGTCCGCATGCTGCGCGCGGTCGTCCTCGCGGCCCGGCTCGAGTTCACGATCGACCAGCCGATCCTCGATGCGATGGCCGTGCACCGCCACGAGATCGCGCGCAGCGCCCCGGCCCGGCTGCTCGAGGAGTACGACAAGATCCTGCGGTCCGGGCACGCCGAGCAGGCGATGCGCCAGTTGCGCGCCACGAAGCTGATGAAAGAGATCACACCCGAGCTGTCGGTCGCGCCCGACGCGCTGTGGCGCTCGATCGCGGCGCTGGATCGCTACCGTGCCCGCTTCCAGTCGGCGCCCGACTCGCTGACCAACGCCATCCTTGCCGGCACGCTGCTGCAGCCGCTCGGCCTGGCGACCCGGCAGCCGCGCTTCTCGGCCGACGCGCTGGAACGGCGGATCGAGATTGGGATGCTGCCGATTGCGCGGCGGGACATCGAGCGCCTGCAGCACGTGATCTCGATGCAGGCGCGCCTGCTCGACCTCAACGCCCCGGCCCGCGCGCAGCGCAACCTCCTCCACCGCTCGTCGCTGGACGAGGCGATCACCTGGCTCGAGATTCACGGCGATCGTCCCGACGTGGTGGCGCACTGGCGCAATCTCCAGGCGCAGGGGGTACCCGCGCCGGCCCAGCACGCCGCCGATCATCCGTTCCGCGCCCGCCGCCGCCGGCGCGGACGACGCCGCTCCCCGTTCGTCGCGCCGCAGGAGTAGCCGCCGCGGGACTCTTGGATCAGTCCGGCCTGGCCACGAAGCGGTAGCCCACTCCGCGCACGGTCAACAGGTGGCGCGGTTTCCCCGAATCGAGCTCGATGTAGCGCCGCAGTCGGACGATAAAGTTGTCGATCGCGCGGGTATCGGTGTCCTCGTGGACCCCCCAGACGTCCTCGAGCATCGACTTGCGCGACACCGCCTTGCCCTCCTGCGCAATCAGATAGCGCAGCAGATTGGCTTCCATGAGGGTCAGCGGCAACGTTCGCTCGCCGACCCGCAGCTCCAGGGTGTCGAAATCGATGGTCTTGCCCGCGAAGCTGTACTGATCGGCGGCACGCCGCAGCCACGCCGAGCGGCGCAGCAGACCGCCGATGCGCGCCAGCAGGATGGCCAGCTCCGTCGGCTTCGGCAGGTAATCGTCGGCGCCGGCCGCGAAGCCATCGAGGACATCTTCGGGACGGCCGCGGGCCGTAAGGATCAGCACCGGCACGAACTGCCGGGCCTGACGCAGCTCCGAAACGACGGTGAAGCCGTCCTTGCCCGGCAGCATGACATCCAGCACCACGAGATCGAAGCGGCCGTGGGAGGCGTCGGTCAGCTGCTCGAGCGCCGCCTCGCCGGTCTCGACGACCTCGACCCCGTATCCCTCGGCCTCGAGGTTGAAGCGCAGCCCCTCGGCCAGATGCTGCTCGTCCTCGACGATCAGGACCCGCGGCGCACTCATGCCCGCGCCGCTCGCGGCAACAGCAGCGTGAAGGTGCTGCCCCGGCCGGCGCCCTGGCTCTCCGCGAATGCCCGCCCGCCGTGCTTGCGGGCGACCGTGCGGACGATGAACAGGCCAAGGCCGCTGCCCTTCGCACGCACCGACACGCCGCTCGGGACGCGGTAGAAGCGACGGAAGATCCGTTTCAGATCGGTCGCCGCGATCCCTACGCCGTGATCGGTCACCCGCACCGCGACCCGCCCCTCTGGATCGCGTTCCAGCCGCACCAGGATCCGGACCTGATCCGCCGGCGAGTACTTGACCGCGTTGTCGAGGAGATTCCACACCGCCGCACGCAGCTCGTCGCCGTCGCCCACCACCACCGTGTCCGCCGCCGCCGCGACCTCGTCGTAGGCCAGGGCCTCGCTGCTCAAGTGGAAGCGCTGACGCGCGAGCAACACCGACTCGCGGGTGATCTCCGCCAGGTTGACGTGGGTGTGCATCCGCCGCCGCAGACGCGACCCCGCGCTGCCGGCACGCAGGACCTGATCGATCGTGTGCAGCAGCCGATCGCTGTCCTCCAGCATGATGCGATAGAACTCGCGCCGCTTGTCGGGCTCGAGCTCGCGGGCCTGGAGCGTCTGCAGGTACAACCGGATCGACGCGACCGGCGTCTTGAGCTCGTGGGTGACGGCGTTGATGAAGGAGTCGTGCTGGTCGTTCCGCCGGATCTCACGCACCAGGAAGATGGTGTTGAGGACGAGCCCGGCGATGATCAGCAGAAAAAAAACGACGCCGAGGATCGCGAGGACCCCACGGCGCCAGTTGAGCACGATCCAGCTGACGTTCAGCGTGACCGCGAGGACGACGAGACAGATGCCGAGGACGGTGAAGAAGATGACCGATCGTCGTCGGCCGCTGACCATGCCTCAGGATACTGGAAGGAGCGGCTAGGCGGCCTCCTCGACCGGCAGGGCGCGGATCCTGGCGACCTTGAGATCCCACACCACACCCAGCGCGCGGAACAGCTTCAGGGTGATCCAGCTGATGTCGAACTCGTACCAGGCGAGGCCGTGACGCGCCGAGACCGGGTGCGCGTGGTGGTTGTTGTGCCAGCCCTCGCCGAACGTGAGGAGCGCCACCCACCAGCTGTTACGTGAATCGTCCTTGGTGTTGAAGCGGCGGCTGCCCCACATGTGCGTCGCCGAGTTCACCAGCCACGTGGCGTGCAGGCCGAACACGACCCGCAGCCCGATCCCCCAGAACACCATGCCCCAGCCGCCAATCGCGAGCAGGACGAAGCCGAGCGTGGTGAGCGGAACCCAGTGATAGGTGTTGAGCCAGCGGTAGAACGGGTCCGCGCCGAGATCTGGCGCGTACTTGGCCATCAGCGGCGTGTTGTTGTGGTGCGAGTCGCCGAACAGGATCCAGCCCATGTGAGCCCAGAAGCCCGCCGTCGCGCGGCGAGTGCGGATCCCCTTCATGGTCGGAGAGCTGATGATGCTGACGGTGCGTGGCGACCCAGAAGATCGGCCCGCCCTCGAGCGTCAGCGTGCCGCAGAACGCCAGGAAATACTCGAACGCCTTCGACGTCTTGAAGCCGCGATGGGTGTGCAGGCGGTGGTAGCCGAGGCTGATCCCGAAGCCGACCGCCATCCAGTGCAGTACCAGCGCGGTGAGGACGTTGGCCCAGCTCACGTACCAGAACGCCGCGACCGCGGCGACGTGGAAGAGGACCATGAAAACCGCGGTGATCACGTTGACCGTGGACACCGTATACGGGACGCGAAGAGTCGAACGTTCTATCTGCAACTGTGCTCCTGTGAAAGACGACAGGCAACAGTAGCAGCAAGGCGGCGAACGGTTTGTAAGACTTCTGTAAGGCCGGCAGGCGGCTGTAAGCCGCACGGAACGTGCGGCTTACAGGACGAGGTTTCAGCCGTTGCGGCGTTCGAACTCGCGCATGAAGGCGACCAGCGCATCCACACCGCTCTCCGGGAACGCGTTGTAGATCGAGGCCCGCAGCCCGCCGACCGAGCGGTGGCCCTTCAGACCGTCGAGACCGGCCGCCGTGGCGTCCTTGGCGAACGACTTCTCGAGCTCTTCGCTCGGCAGCCGGAAGGTCACGTTCATGCGGGACCGGCTGTCCGCCTCGGCGTGGCCGCGATAGAAGCCGGTCCGATCGATCTCGGCGTAGAGCTTCGCAGCTTTGGCCGCGTTGCGTTTGCCCATGGCCTCGAGCCCGCCTTCCTTCCGCAGCCACTTCAGGACCAGGCTCATGATGTAGATGGTGAACACCGGCGGCGTGTTGTACATCGAGCCGTTCTCGACGTGCACCGGGTACTGCAGCATCGTCGCGATCGACTTCGGGGTGCGCGGCAGCAGGTCCTCGCGCATGATGACCAGCGTCGCGCCGGCGGGGGCCAGGTTCTTCTGCGCCCCGGCGTAGATCAGCCCGTAGCGGCTGACATCGATCGGCGCGCTGAAGATGTCCGACGATGCGTCGGCGACGAGCGGGACGCCGCCGGTGTCCGGCACGTACCCGAACTCGGTGCCGAAGATGGTGTTGTTGGTGGTGTAGTGGACGTAGGCGGCGGACGGATCCAGCGTCAGCTCGTCCTGCCTGGGCACGCGCGCGAAGTTCCCGCCTTCAGTCGTCGCGGCGATCTTGACGCCGCCGACCCTCTTGGCTTCCTTCACCGCTTTCTGCGACCACGCGCCGGTCACGACGTAGTCGGCCGATCCGCCGGCCGGCAACAGGTTCATCGGCACCATCGAGAACTGCAGGCTGGCGCCGCCCTGGAGGAACAGCACCTTGTAGCCGTCGGGGATGCCGGCCAGCGCGCGCAGGTCCGCCTCGCAGCCGGCAAGCACGGCCTCGAAGGCCTTCGAGCGGTGGCTGATCTCGAGGATCGACATGCCCACACCGGGCAGGGCGAGGAGGTTCTGCTGGGCCTCTTCGAGGACCTCCAGCGGCAGCACCGCCGGACCGGCGGAAAAGTTATGAATGCGGGTGGTCGTCGTCGTGGACATGAGATGCCTCGTAAAAAAATGCCGAAGATCAGAGCGTGACGGCCTGCACGTCGAGGATGTCGGGGTGGCCGTTTTCGATTCGCGCGCAGACCTCCGCGGTCGGGGCGCCGTCGAGATTGATGCGGGCCACCGCCGCCTCGGCGCCTTCGAAGACGATGTTCTCCGTCTCCTGGACGTTCAGGTTGGCCTCGCGTAACTGGTTGAAGACGTGCGCCAGCACCCCTGGACGGTCGCGATGGCGGACCACCAGCATGTGCGTGGCGGGCGTGCGGGTCGCCAGGTTGACGACGTTCGGGACGCGCCCGGTTTCCTTGTAGCGGCGGATGATGCGGACGGTCTCGGCGGCGATCGCCTCCTGCGCCTGATCCGTCGAGCCGCCGATGTGATGCGTCCCGTAGACGCCGGGCATCGAAACGATCGGATCGCCAAAGCCGCCGGTCGCCGCGGCCGGCTCGCGGCCGAACACGTCGAGCCCGACCTTCAGCCCCTTCTCGCGGATGGCGGTGGCCAGGGCCGTGTGGTCGATCACTTCACCGCGCGCGGTGTTGATCAGCATGGCCCCCGGCTTCAGCTGCGCCAGCACCGCGGCGTTGACCAGGTGCTTCGTCTCGGCGCTCAGCGCCACGTGGACGCTGAGGACGTCGGCCCGCCACGCGGCATCGCCGGGCGTGGCCACAAGCTGGATCGCGACCTGCCGCTGCGCTCCTTCGATCCCCAGCTCGCGCGCATCCTCTTCCGAGATCGGCCGGTCCTGGCCATCGAAGCGCCGGCTCCAGATCACGACGTTCATGCCGAAGCCGGCGGCCCGCCGGATCACTTCGCGGCCGACCGCCCCGACGCCGAGGAGCGCCAGCGTCGAACCGTAGAGCCCGCGCGCTCTCGAGTATTCCTTCTTGTTCCAGATCCCGCCGCGCAGATCGGCCACGTTCTCGGCAATGCGCCGATCGATGGACAGGATCAGGGCAAAGACCAGCTCGGCGACCGCAATCGCGTTCTTGCCCGGGCAGTTCGAGACGTAGATGCCGCGCTTCGAGGCGGCGGCGACATCGATCGTGTTGTAGCCGGCGCCGGCCCGCACGATCAGCGCGAGACGTCCGGCATCGAGCATCGGCTCGGTTACCTGGGTCCCGCGCACCACCAGCACTTCAGCCCCACTCGTCCGGATCGCCGCGGTCAACGCCGCGTCCTTCAGGTCCGGGTCATAGCGCACGTCGCAGGCGGCGGCCTTCAGCCCGTCGATCCCGCTCTGCTCGAATTTGTCGGCGATCAGTACTTTCATTGTTCCAATCAGCTGTCGGCGTCAGATCGTATGAATCAGCAATCCGTCGCGGAGCTTCGGCTCGAACCAGGTGGACTTGGGCGGCATAATCCCGCCGGTATCGGAGATCGCCATCAGGTCGTCGACGGTGACCGGAGCCATCGAGAACGCGACCATCGCCTTGCCCGAGTTCACGGCCTTCTCCAGCGCCCCCGTGCCGCGGGCGCCGCCGACGAAGTCGATGCGTTTGTCGGTGCGGATGTCGCCGATCCGCAGGACCGGCTCGAGCACTGCGCTCTGCAGGCGCGCGACGTCCAGCCGCGCCGCGCGCGAGCCGTCCTCCGCTTTGGTGGACCCCACGTCCAGCGTGTACCACTTGCCGTCCAGATACATCGAGACCAGGCCCGGACGCTGCGGCGTCGGGCCGCCGTCGGTGACCGGCACGCGTTGCTGCAAGGCGCTCAGGAACTCAGCCGGCGTCGCGCCGGCCAGATCCTTGACGGTGCGGTTATAGGGCAGGATCTGCATCTGGTTGTCGGGGAACGCGACGGCGATGAAGGTGCCGGCTTCGCTGGTGCCAGACCCGCCCAGCTCGGCGCGCGCCCGCGCCGCGCTCGCCGCGCGATGGTGACCGTCGGCAATATACAGCGCGGGGATGGCCCGGCAGGCGTCCACCAGCGAGTTGGTCTCCTCGGCGCCCGCCTTCCAGATCGTGTGATGCACGCCGTCGGGAGCGGTGAAATCGTAGAGCGGCGGCCCGGCGGTGACGATCTGCTGCAAGCGATCGATCGCGGCGTCGGCGCGGTAGGTCAGGAAGACGATGCCGGTCTGGGCGCGCAACGCGATCATATGCCGCGTGCGATCGTCCTCCTTGTCGCGCCGCGTGCGCTCATGCTTCTTGATCACGTCGCGCTCGTACTCCTCGATCGAGAAACAGCCGGCGAGCCCGGTCTGCTCGTGATCGCCCATCTTCAAACGATAGAAGTACAGCGACGGCGCCTCGTCGACGACCAGCGGTGCCGTGGCGCGGAGCGTGGCGAGGTTGGCCTTGGCGCGCTCGTAGACTTCACTGGAATACGGGTCGGCATCCGCTGGGAGATCGATCTCCGCGCGGGTCACGTGCAGGAAACTGAGCGGGTTACCGGACGCCAGCTCGCGCGCCTCGTCAGTGCTGACGACATCGTACGGGACGGACGAGACCGACGCCGCGACAGCCGGCGCCGGGCGCAAGGCGCGGAAGGGGTGGATGGAAGCCATCCGGCCATTCTAGCAGCCCATCCTCTAGGTGCTGCCAGGGAGTCAGCGAGGCTGAACGGCGTCGGACGTCACTCGTACCGGGACAGCGGCGAGCATCGTCGGCGTCAGCTGCCGCCGCGTGCTGTCGCGCTCGGTGAAGAAGGCGGGCATCAGCGCTGGCGGAATCGGATCGCCAGGCGGCTGCGAGCGCTGCACCACGAGCGGGTTGAGGAACTGCCCGTTGCGCTTCAGGCGGTAGTCCAGGTGCGGTCCGGTGGCGGTGCCCGTCGCCCCGACGCGTCCGATCAACTGCCCCTGATCGACGTGCACGCCAGGCCTGATGCCTGGAGCGAAGGCGGACAGATGCAAATAGTACGTCTCGTAACCGTCGCCGTGGCGTAGCTGAATCTGGTTCCCGCCGCCGCCCGCCCATCCGGCTGCCACCACCACTCCCGAAGAGACCGCGACGACCGGCGCGCCGACGGGGGCCGCGTAGTCGATGCCGAGGTGCGCGCGATAGCTCCGGAAGACCGGGTGCAAGCGATTGACGGTGAAGCCGGAGGTGATCCGCGGTTCGAACTTGAGCGGCGTCCGGAGCATGAACCGCTTGAGCGATCGGCCAGCCGCGTCGTAGTAGCCGGAACGGGCCGTCTCGGGGTTGGACCAGCGGAACGCCTCGTGCTCACGGCGGTCGGCGCTGAAGCGGGCGCCGAGGATCGGGCCGTAGCCGGCGAACTGCCCCTCGCGTGAGGACTTCTGCACCAGGAGCTCGAACCGGTCGCCCGGCTGCAGGTCGCTGTCGAAGTCGATCTGGCTGCTGAAGATGTCCGCCAGCGCCATCGCCAGCTGAGTGTTCTCGCCGGCGCCGATCATCGCCGCGATGAGTGACGGGTGGGCGGCATCGATCGTTCCCCGCACCGTTTCGACCGTCGTGACCTTCTCGTACGGCACCACCTTCGCCTCGAGCACGTCCGGACGGGTCAGATCCGGCGCGAAGATCCGCAGGAACCGATCAGCGTCGATCTGGTACTCGAACTCCTCGAGCAACCCGTCGATCGACTTCACCAGCCGATAGGGCTGCCGTTCGCGCAGCTGCCGCAAGTTGAAGACAGAGCCCGCGGAGCGGACCGCGGCCTCGATCATGCCGGTCGGGAACTCATAGCTGCGGAGGAGCCCATCGAGCGTCGCATGCGGTGGCACGACCGCCTCGATGACCTGGGCCTGCGGTGGGAGAAAGATGTCCTGGGCGTGAACGGAAGCTGGAGGCGGCGGAGCCTGGCGCGCGCATGCGGTGAGGAACCACAGCGCCGCGACCGCCCCCCTGCTGGAGTGCCGGAGCATGGGACCGGGGAGTCTACCATGGGCTCCCGGGCTCCCGCTCATCCGTGACAGCGCGTCGGAATCATCGAGCGACGGCGATCCAGACCCCCCACTCTCGATCGTGGCGGCTGTAGTACGCCACGCGCGTCCCATCGGGTGACCAGGTGAAATCACCCGCGCTCGGATCCGACAGCACCTTGCGCGAGGAGCCGTCCGACAGGTCGGTCAGCCATGCACCGTCACCCGACAGCGCGAAGATCATCAGGCGACCATCAGGCGACACCGCCGGAGCGCCGGGCTTGCGCCCCGACTGAGGGGACGGGTACTCGACCGGCGCACCAGTCGTAAGGTCGAGCACCATGATCCGGTTGCCGACCGCGTAGGCGACGCGGCGGCTGTCGGGAAACCAGGAGGCCCCCTGGGGGCGGCCGCTGGCGTTGGCGGTGAGGCGGCGCGATTGACCTGAGTCGAGGTTCAGCGACCACAGGTTCCAGACGTTTGGATTATCCGGCTCGGCTCGCACGTAGGCGATCGTCCTCCCATCCGGCGACCAGCTGGGCAGCGCGGCGAAACCGTCGCCGCTGACCCGCCGCAGGTTTCGGCCGCCCGCGTCGGCGAGGTAGACGCCGCGCTCTCCTTCGCGATCCGAATCGAACGCCACCATGCTGCCGTTGGGTGAGGGTCTCGCGTGATAATTGCGGCCGCGGTCGTCGACCACCTGCGTGAGCCGGAGGCCCAAGCCGCCCGTGGTATCGCCGCTCGTGCCCACTGCCGCCGGCTCGGCAAAGGACACGCCCCCCGCCGAGGCAAACGCCGCAGACGTGCTGCTCTCGTCGTCCGGATCTTCGGCCCGCTCGGCGTGGGTCTCTCTGATGGGTGTCAGCACGCGCTCGTCCATACCGGCGCGCAGAATCGGCCTCGCGTCAGGGATCGCCAGTGGCGCCGGGGCCGCTTCGCTCTGAGCCATCGGGGGAGTCGTCGCTCGAGAATCGCCCGCCTGGTGCCGCGCCGAGATCTCGGTCGCGCTCGGGACCCGCCGAACCGCCCGCATGGTGACGCGGCTATGGTCCGGCGGTCCGCCGCGCATACCCCAGAGCCCGCCGGCGGCCGCCAGCGTCAGCACCGCCGCCGCGCCGATCAGCGAGGCCCGCCGCGGGGTCTCCGGTCGCGCCAATGGATCCAGGAGCGTCAGCGGAACCTCGCTCGCCGCCATCGGATCAGCGGCTCGCACGGGACTCCGGTCCTCGTGGGCAGCGGGGCTCGCCGGAACCGCAATGGCCGGCGGAACCGAAGCCGTCTTGACGTCCGCGAGTGACGACAACGGGGCGGCCGTGGCGGTCGCCGCGACCCGATCGTCGGCCGGCCTCGGGCCGCTGCCGTCGACAGGCTGCGCTTCCGTTTCGAACAGGACTTCGTCGGCCTTGAAGGTCGGCTGCACGATGACGATGGCGCTGCCGTCCTGGGATGGAGGCGCCGGAGCTGGTGCGCTGACCGGCTCGTGCTCGATGAGGGGCCAGATCGCATCGAGCACGACCTGGCGCTCGAGACCGGCGGCCCGCGCGTAGCGCGCGAGCTGGGTGCGGCCGTACATGCCCTTCGGCCAGTTGCGCAGGTAGCCCCACTCCAGCTGCCGCAGCAGCGACACCGGAATCCGGCTCTTGCGCGACACTTCGTCGAGCGATAACCCGGTCTCGCGGCGAGCCCGGCGGATATCCGACACGCTGGGGTCGCACTCGTCGGTCACGGGATCCCAGCCCTCGTTGCTGCCGGCGGCGGCGGCCCACCGGGCGACGATCTGGGCAATGGCCGCCTTGGCGTCGTGCGCCGCGAACGGCTTCAGCGCCTCGCCGAAACGCTCGACGGTGGCGAATTCTGGTGGAGTCCTGAGCGCGAGATCGATGACCCGGTTGAGCGCCGTGTCGGAGCGGGCGCGGGTCGTCTTGGGCAACAGGTCCGCGAGCAACTGCGCCGCCCGCGGCACGGGAGCGCCGGTCGCGACCACCGGCCCCTCGACCGTCACCTCGCCGGCGGCGGACAAGCGGATGACGTGCGCGGACGGAACGCCCGGCAGCGTGCGGTTCTCGATCTGACGGACGAGCGCGCAAACGATGGTCGCCGCGTCGGTGGGGCGCAGGCGAACCCCGGCGGCGGCAACGTCAGCCAGGGCGAGGGCATCATGTTTGTGCATGTTCGCCGACAGGTTGCTACTTCCCTGCCAGCCTGCCACACGTCCGACACCACGACATTCAGGCGTTTTCGGCGGTAATTCAGGTACGCCGCCTGTCGAGATCGCGCCGCCGAGCTGTCCCACTGTCCCCCAAATTACACGGCTCGGCCTTTGAGTCCGGACGGCCCATTCAGCGCGTCACGACCTGGATCATCTTGCGGAACTTCACGGGCTGCCCATCGAGCGTCGCTGGTCTGTACGACCAATCCCGTGCCGCGACCAGGAGTGCCTGATCGAAGGCGGGTTGAACCGGCATCCGGATCGTCGCGCTGATGACCCGCCCCTGCTCGTCGATGACGATCTCGAGCAGACCGCGAGCGCGGGCCGCCGTCGCCGCTTGTGCCGACAGTCGCGGCATCTCTTGCCGGATCGCGACCGGCGCCATGACTCCCTCATCGTCTCGTCCGAAGATGCGCTTGGCCGCCGGCACCGCCTGGTCAGGGGTGGCCGGTGCCGGTTCGCGCGCTCGCGGCGCCTCGACCACCGCCGCCGGCGTTGGCGCTGCGGGCGGCGGCGCGAGCGCGACGACGCTCAAATCCAGGAAGCCGCTGACCAGCACCCGGAGGTCGCCGAGCCGGCCCTGCATGTCCGGGTCGTCGATGAGCGTCAGCACCTCGCGCAACTGCGTCGCCGCCTCGGCGAAGTGCCTTCCGTCGAACGCCGTTTTTGCCTCGGTGTAGCGGGCCTGCGCGATGTGCGGGAGCAGCCGCTGCCGGACCTCGGTAAACGCGGCACGCACGCGCGGAGAGGCCTCGGCCGCGGTCGGCTGGTAGGACGGGTTCGCCGTCACGACGGCGCCGATCGCTTCCTCCGCTTCGGGACCGCGGCCGAGCGCGAGCAGACAAAGCGACCGGTACTGTTGCACGGACGTCATGTCGGCGACGTTCGGCGAGTTGCCCGCCGGGAGCCCGTTGAGCACGGCGAGCGCTTCATCGTAGCGGGCCGACGCATACAGATCGCGCGCCGCGTTCAACGCGTTCGGCTGTGCCGCGGCCGGGCCGGCCATCATCACGGCGAGCGCCACAATTCCGACGATGGGGGGGAACCTCACGAGATGTCTCCTCGGTCTATTTCATGTCCACGCTGAGCCGGACGGGCGCAGCGAGGGTGACAGAGATGGCATGGCGCTTCTCTCCGAGCTGCGGGTTTCTGAACACGACCTCGTGCGGACCGATGGGGACCTCGAGGTTACCGATCGGCGTGTCGCCGACGCGCTGGCCGTCGATCAGGACTTCCGCCCATGGCGAGGCGTTCAGGTTCACGATCCCGTTAGGAAGCGTGACCACGATCTCGATGGTCTTGCCGGCCGCCACCTGCACAGAACGGCTGGCGCGATAGCCGAGCACCGAGTTCGCGAGCTCGAGCTCGTGGCGACCGGTTGCGAGCATCAGGCGATCGGCATCGCTCGTGCCGAGCAGCTTGCCGCCCTCTCGCACCTCGACGCTGACCGGCGACTTCACGGTCGCCCATCCCGACACCGGCCCGCCGTTCGCCTCTGCGCCGATCGGCGCCGTCATCGAGGCCACGCCGCCAGCCGGCACCTGCACGGTTTGTGTCACGCTTCCGGTCGCGGACTGCAGCACGACTTCGTGCGTGCCGGGTAACAGGTCGTGCACCGTGATCGGCGCGTTGCCGGCGGGAACGCCATCCACTTGCACCCGGGCGCCCGCGGGCTGCGACTGTACCCGCAGCTGGCCGGTCTGCGGCGTCTCCGCAAGCTCGACGTACTGCGAGGACTGGGCGCCGGCGCTGATGACGATCGGCGTAACCCGCGGCACCCCGCGTCCGCGCAGCTCCAGGATGTGCGGGCCGGCCCGGAGCGTCAGCCGTGCCGGTGTGTGGCCGCGGCGCTCGCCATCGACGACCACCTCGATACCCGCCGGCGAGGACTGCACGTCCAGGGTTCCCGTGCCGGCGCGACGCAGGAGCGTGGGCGCCACGTACCCGCCGCCGGCGATCGTCACCACGACCGCAGCCGCGGCCGCCCACTTCCATCGCGGCGCGCCGCGCTGTTCGTCCGCCGAGGGCAAGGACGTCGGGCTCGGCGTTGCATCGCCTTGTTCGTCCTCGGACAGTGGCGTGCCCGTGCTCTCCTCGGCGCTGGCCTCGGCGCCCGGCACCTCCGTGATTGCGTGGACGTGCGGCCCTTTGTGCGGCGCCAGGTCGAACAGCTTGGGCGGGGGCGCCGCGATGTCCTGTTCGGGCGGAGGGGGCGGAATGTGCACGGCGAGCGGTGCACTCGGCGCACTCGTCAGCTCGACCGCGGCGGCCGGGCGCGCGACATCTTCGACGATGTCGGCCGGAGTCCCCGCGGGCTCGAGCAGCGCCGCGGCATAGCGGGCCAGGAACATCTCGAGCGCGACCGGCGCGGCAACGTACTCGGCGCCGCTGGCGACGACCTCCTCGAACACCGCGAGTGCCTCGACCGCCGACGCGAAGGGGCGGCGCGGGTCGAGCTGCAACGCGCGTGCGAGCCAGGCGCGCAGCGGGGGCGAGAGCGGCTGGTCGTCCCCGAACGCGCCGCGCTCGCGCGCCGCGCCGAGGAGTCCACCGAGCCGATGCGGATACTCCTCGGCTCGGAGCGGCCGGCCGAGGACCAGCGCCAGCGCCACCAGGCCGACGGCGGTGACGTCGGCGCGCTGATCGAAGCGCGACAGGCCGGCGGCGCTCGGCAGCGCGACCCGGAGATCCTGCCAGAGCCGCTCCCGTGTGAGGCGCAGCTGTTCGATCGCGGAGCCCAGCACGTGCTCGACGATCACCAGCCGCGCGTGCGGCGTGATGACGAGGCGTTCCGGCGCGATCAGGCCGTGGGCGACGTCGCGGGCGTTCTCGTGCAGCAGGGCAACCGCGGGGACCAGCTGCCGGACTAAGCACAGCGCGGTGTTGATATCGAGCGGGAGCCCGCGGTCTTCAGCGGAACGGAGAATGTCCGAGAGTCGCGTGCCTTCGACATGATCGGACACGATCGCGAGGCCCGCTTCGGGCTGCGGCGCACGGTCGACCCGCCGGATGCGGGCGTAGTAGGTGTGTCGGAAGTTGGCGAGCCGTGCGGTGCGCTCGCGCAGCGCGAGCTCGAATGCCGGCAACGCGGCGAGCTCCGGACGGACGCGCAGGATCTGCAGCAGCTCCCCGCTCGCGTCGTCGACCGCGATGACCCGCTCGCCCACGCCGTCCGAGAAGAGCGGCGTTTCCGGAGCGCCCGGCGGTTCGGCGGCCATCGTCATCGACCCTGCCCGCTGCAACCGCCACACCACCACGCGACCACCGGGAATGCGCTCGATTCAGGGCGTACTGACCGACGCGGCCGCTAGGGTCGCGACGTGCCGCCACAGACCTGTCACGGGGATCCGAAATCCGTCCCGGACCAGACCACGCGATCCGCTGGCCAGCCGGCCGCCGCGCCCTATATGCTGTGCTCTTCAATCCTTGAGGAGGATCATGACTTTTTCGCTCCGCCACAGGCCTGTGCTCACGGGTGCTGCGCTCGTGCTCGCCTGCAGCCTGACCCCGCTGGCCGCCCGCCAGGCCTCCGACAAGCCTGATTACGAGGCCATCTACAAGATCAAGGACGAAGGGTTCTCGCGCTCGCGCGTGATGGAGCTCGAGAGTTGGCTGACCGACGTGTACGGCCCCCGGCTCACCAACTCGCCGAACTTTCGCAAGGCCGGTGACTGGGCGGTCAAGCAGTTGACCGAGTTCGGGCTGGCCAACGCGAAGCTGGAACCGTGGGGTCCGTTCGGCCGCGGCTGGTCGAACGACAAGTTCTACGCCCAGGCGCTCACCCCCACGCCGTTCCCGATCATCGGTTATCCGAAGGCCTGGACGAACGGCACCAACGGGCTGGTCTCGGGTGAGGCCGTCATGGTCGACATCCAGACCGACGAGGACTACGCCAAGTATCAAGGCAAGCTGCGCGGCAAGTTCGCGTTCGTGACGCCGATGCGCGAGGTCCTGCCGCTGTTCACCGCGCCAGGCCACCGTTACACCGACGAGGACCTCACCGGACTCGAGTCGGAGACCGACGCGCGGGCCCGTGGCGGCCGTGGCGGGGCGCGTGCCGGCGGTCCGGGACGCGCCGGCGGTCCCGGCGCACCCGGCGGACGGGGCGGCCAGAACCCGCTCGCGCGCCGGGCGCAGTTCTTCAAGGACGAAGGCGTGCTGGCCATCATCGACGCGTCGCCGCGCGGCGACGGCGGCACGGTGTTCGTGCAGAGCGCCCAGGGCGTGTCGCGCGATCCGGGCACCGACGCCGGGCTGCCGCAGGTGACGCTCGCCATCGAGCATTACGGTCGTCTGGTGAGGGCGATGGAGAAGAACGTCTCGGTCAAGCTGGAGCTCGACATCAAGAACTCCTTCCAGGACGACAACCCGCAGTCCTTCAACGTCGTCGCCGAGATTCCCGGCACGGACAAGGCCTCGGAGGTCGTAATGCTCGGCGCGCACTTCGATTCGTGGCACGGTGCGACCGGCGCGACCGACAATGCCGCCGGCTCCGCGGTGATGATGGAGGCGATGCGGATCCTGAAGGCGAGCGGCGTGCGCCTGCGCCGGACGGTGCGCATCGGCCTGTGGGGCGGGGAAGAGCAGGGGCTGCTTGGCTCGCGCGCCTATGTCACCGAGCACTTCGCCAACCGCGCCGACATGGCACTCAAGCCGGAGCACGGCCGCTTCGATGCCTATTTCAACGTCGACAACGGCACCGGCGCCATCCGCGGGGTCTATTTGCAGGGGAACGAGGCGGTCGCGCCGATGTTCGAGGAATGGATGAAGCCGTTCCACAATCTCGGAATGAAGACGCTGACGATCCGCGATACCGGCGGCACGGATCACCAGTCCTTCGACGCCGTGGGCCTCCCTGGCTTCCAGTTCATCCAGGATCCAGTCGAGTACGATACCCGCACGCACCACTCGAACATGGATAGCTACGAGCGCATCCAGGAAGCGGACATGCGCCAGAACGCGGTGATCGTGGCCGCCTTCGTCTACCAGACCGCCAATCGCGAGGAAAAGCTCCCGCGCAAGCCGCTGCCGGGTGCGCAGCCGGCCGGCGGGCGTGGCTCCGTCGCGCCGGCGATGCACTGACGCGTTGGGGCGAAGGCTGATGGCTAAGGGCCTGACCGGCTTGCAGCGGACGGGTGGACGGCGCTGGCTTTGCGTCCCCAACCGAATTGGTGCAGCCGGCTCGGGCCATTAGCCGTCAGCCCCGCCGTCCGCCATGTCTTCGAGGCGCGCAGCGTTTGCCCTTGGCGCGTTCGGCGCGCTGGCCGTCGCCTGGACCTGGCCGCTGACGACGCATCTCTCGGGCCGCGTTCCGCACGACCTCGGCGATCCCCTCCTCAACACCTGGATTCTCTGGTGGAACGCGCACGCGGTCCCGTTCACGGCCCGCTGGTGGAGCCCGCCCATCCTCATCCCGGTGCGCGGCGCGCTCGCGCTGTCCGAGCACCTCGCCGGGATCGGGGTGTTCTCGACCCCGATCCAACTGCTCGGCGGCTCGCCGCTGCTGGCCTACAACGTGTGCCTGCTGCTGTCGTGTGCGCTCTCCGGGTGGTTCGCGTATCTCCTCGTCATGCGGCTGACCGACTCGATGCCGGCCGCGATCATCGCCGGCGTCGCGTTCGCGACGGCACCCTACCGGGCAGGGCAGCTCGCGCACCTCCAGGTGCTCACGTCGCAGTGGATCCCGGCGATGTTCCTGGCCCTGCACGGGTATGTCGAGACGCGGCGCCGGCACTGGCTGGTGACGTTCGTGCTCGCGTGGCTGCTGCAGGCGGCATCGAACGGCTACTTTCTGCTGTTCCTGCCGGTGCTGATTGGGTTGTGGCTGCTGTGGTTCGTCGACTGGCGGCGGACGCCGCGGGTTGGGCTCGCGATCGTCGCGACGTGGATCGTGGCGGCGCTTCCGTTGATCCCGGCGCTGCTCGAGTACCGCCGCGTGCACGCGGAGCTCGGGCTCGGCCGTCAGGCCGATGAGATCGTCCGCTTCAGCGCCACGGCCGCATCGCTCACGCACATCGCCCCGATGCTGCGCTTCTGGCGCGCGAGCGCCGTGCCGACGCAGGAAGACTATCTATTTCCAGGAGTGACCGGCATTGCAGTAATTCTCCTGGCGCTCTGCTGGTCCCTGTTCCGACGATCGCCCGGCGATATGACGCGAGTACCGATCGCGCGGCGCGGCAGGACTCGCGCGCTCGCCTTCTACGTCCTCGCAGCAATTGCGATGTGGGCGTGTGCGTGCGGTCCGGGCGCGGACGCCGGCATCACGGGCTGGTGGCGTCCCTATCGCCTGCTGATGCTGCTGCCCGGATACGACGGGCTGCGAGTGCCGGCGCGCTTCGCCATGCTGGCGACGTTCTGCCTCTCCGTTGCCGCCGGCCTGTCGATCGCCCGGCTACATCAACTCGCCGACCGTACCTTCCCTGTGATACTCCTGGCGGCGCTCGCCGGACTTACTCTCGACGGCGCGATGGATCCGATGCCGCTGACTGCGCCTCCGCCGCGGACCCTGCTGCCGCCTGGCGACGCCACCGTCCTCGAGCTGCCGGCTGACGATGCGCGCGTGAACGTGGCGGCGATGTACCGGGCGATCGAACATCGCCGGCCGATCGTGAACGGCTATTCGGGCTACTCGCCGCCGCACTACACGATCCTGTCGCTGGCGCTGCGCCGCGGCGATGCGTCGCCGCTGCTCACGCTCGCTGCCGGACACGCCCTCACGATTGTCGTCAACGACCAGTACGATGCCGGTGGCGACTTCAAGAGGCTCGTCGAGGGCGTCCCCGGGATTGAACGGTTCAGCGTGACGAGCGCCGGGACCGTGTTCACACTCCCCGCGCAGCCACAGGTCCGCCCGCCGTCGGGCGGGGCGCCGATCGCGTTTCAGCCGCACGACGCCGGCGGGCAGCGCCTGGTTGTCGATCTCATGACAACGCGGATCGTCCGCGCCGTCACGTTCAACCTGCGCTGGCATTACCCGGAGCTCGGCGAACGGCTCCGCATCGAACGATCGGACGACGGGCAGTCGTGGGAACAGGTGTGGCTCGGCTGGACCGGAGGACTGGCCGTCACCGCCGCGATCGCCGACCCGCTGGTGGTGCCGATCAGCATCCCGCTGCCCGACGTTCGCGCGCGCTACTTGCGGATCTATCCGGCGCCGTACTGGATGGGGCGCGAGGTCCGCGTCAGCGGACCTTAGGGGGAGACAGATCGGCTCCAGGCTCTTGGCTTCAGGCTACGGGCCCGTCAGGCTCGAGGCCGGCAGCCAGACAGGCCTGTAGCCTTGCGCCTGTCGCCGACTCTTTTCGGCCGGTCTGGCTGTCTATGGCTTTTTCCCGGGCAGCCAGACCGGCCGAAACTCGCTGTTCGCCAGCCACCGCACGGGATCGAGCATCGAGCGGATGGCGTCGGTCATGTGCGCGAAGTCCACGAGGCGGACTTCGTCCGAAGGCTGGTGATATTCCTTGTGGAGGCCGAAGCTCGAGACGGTCTGCGCCACGACGCCGCGGCGGGCGAGCTGGATGTTGTCGGAGCGCATGAAGAAGTTCTCGGCGGGGTGAGGATCCTGGACCAGCCGGGCACCGCGCTTCGCCAGCCGTGGACCGAGGTCGGACCGCTCGTAGCCGGTCAGCCATAACGTGTGCGGCGGGACCGCGGGGTCGGGCCGGCCGATCATCTCGAACTCCAGGTTCGCGACGATCGCCTCGAGTGGCACGGGAGGGTGTTCGAGGAAATACGCCGCGCCGTAACCGCCAGCCTCTTCGCTGCCGAACCAGGTGAAGACGATCGTCCGCTTCGGCCGGCGTCCATGGGCCAGCGCCTCCGCGAGCTCCAGCACCGCCACCGATCCCGACGCGTCATCGTCGGCGCCGTTGAAGATCGAATCGCCAGCCGGCGTACCCGGCCGCGGCGGGCGGTTGCCCAGATGATCGAGGTGCGCAGTGAGGAGGATCACCTGGGCGGTCCGCCGCTTGTCCCGCCCGGAGAGCTTCCCGATCGCGTTCCAGGTGTGCGACACCTGCACCGGCTTGAGCTCAGTCGTCAGCGTGATCGACGTGCCTTCGGCGAGTGCTGAGATCGCGTCGTGCGACGCCTTGGAAAGAATGACGACGCCGGCACGCGGCGGCACGCCGCCTTTGAGTTGCGCCGTCGGCGGTGGCAGGCGCGCCGCCGTACCGAACAACGTCGTGGTCTGCGGTGTCTCCGCGACCAGTACCAGCGCGGCGCCGGCAGCAGCCTGACCAAGCGCCTGGGGCCGTGGGTCCGGCAGGAGGAGGACCGCGCCGGGCCGCGTCGCGACGCCGGGCTGGAATCTCTGCAGCGGGCCTGACACACGTCCGGCGGTGATCGACTGCGCGACGATCTCCTTGCCGTGGGTCAGGCGCGTGCTGCCGTAGTTGAGCACCGGCGGCGCGGCCGCTTCCGATCGCTCGATGTCGACCTGCTGCACGTACCCGCCATCGTCGCCCAGCGGCTCGAGACCCCAGCGCCGCAGCTGCGAGGCGATGTAGGACGCGGCGATCCATTCGTCGCGGGTCCCGCTGCCCCGCCCGTTCAACGCGTCGCCGGCCAGGAACTCGAGGTGACCCTTGACCGACGCCTCGGTGATGCCTGCGCGGGCGTCCTTCTGAGCGTCGAGCGCCACCGGCGGCTGAACGACGACTGCCGCGACGGTCAACGCCATCAACGATTTCTTCACGACGCGATGATACTCGGGGGCGGGAGTTTCGAAGGGTTCGGGGGTTCGAGGGTTCGGGTGGTTCGATGGGTGCGCGTTCGACGGTTCGAGGTTCGAAAGTTCGAGGTTCATGTTCGATGCTTCGTTGGAGCGCTTGAGCGGGTGCGACCGGAACGGAGCGAGCACCGCGGTGAACCATCGAACCGGAGAACCGGCGAACCCGCACCTGTCGAACCTGTCGAACCCTTCGAACCTTTACAGCTTGTATCATTTACCCTCGTCCCGAATGACCCTGATTCGCGTCTAAAGAGGCCATGTCGATATCGCCCAAGCTGATTCCGCTCCTCGTCTTCGCCGCGCTCCTGGGCGCCTCGACCGCTGAGGCACAGACGTCACGTGCCTCGGTGCGCGGCCGGGTGACGGATCAGTCCGGGACACCGGTCGCATCGGCATCGGTCCGCGCCGCGCGCGGGGATACGGGAGAGTCGCGGACGACCACCACGAACGAGGCCGGCCTGTTCTCGCTGGTCGAGCTCGAGCCGGGCGAATACCGCTTCGACGTCACGACCGCAGGCTTCGCCCCGTACACCCGTCAGGCGCAGCTCGCGGTCGGTCAGGACCTCTGGCTCGACGTGCCGTTGCCGGTGACGATGCGGCAGGACGTGGACGTGTCGGCCCCGTTCGTCCCGGTGGAGCGCGATTCGGCGGCGATGACCACGCTGATCGACCCGCGTCAGGTCGCCGGGCTGCCGCTCGATGGCCGCAACTTCCTCGAGCTCGCGCTGCTGGCGCCGGGCACCGCGCCGGCGCCACAAGGGTCGGCCAGCTCGGTGCGCGGGGACTTCGCGTTCAGCGTCAACGGCGGGCGCGAGGACGCGAACGCGTACCTGCTCGACGGCGTCTACAACATGGATCCGAAGCTGGGTACGGCTGGCGTCCGGCCGCCGGTCGATGCCATTTACGAGTTCAGCGTCCTGACCTCGACCTACGACGCGTCGTTCGGCCGCAACGGCGCCGGGCAGGTCAATGTGGTCACCAAGTCCGGCGCCAATCGCTTCAGCGGCAGTGCATACGAGTTCTTCCGTAACAGCGCACTCGCCAACCGGAACGCCTTCGCGCCGCGCGACGAGCCGGAGCCGGACTACAACCGCAATCAGTTCGGCGGCTCGGTCGGCGGGCCGATCGCCGCCAACCGGCTGTTCTTCTTCGCGGACTACGAGAGCACGCGGCTGCGCGAGGGCATCACCCGCGTCACCAACGTGCCGACGCAGGCGGAGCGGCAGGGCGACTTCTCGCAGTCGCTGTTCGCGGCGCCCATCGATCCCTTCTCGCGCCAGCCGTTTCCGGGCGGCCGGATCCCGTCGTTCGCGATCAATCCGATCGGCACGGCGATCGCCGGGCTCTATCCCCTTCCCAACCGCAGCACCGCCTTCGCCAACTACGTCGCGTCGCCGGCCAGCACGGATGATGTCGACCAGTTCGACGCGCGGCTCGATCACACGTTCGCCGGCGCGTCGCGGCTCACCGGCCGATACAGCTTCAGCGATCGGCGGCTGTTCGAGCCTTACGCGGGCACTGGCTTCTCGACCGTGCCCGGTTTCGGCAACGACGTCGAGCGCCGCGGACAGAATCTGTCGCTGGCCTACAACCGGCCGATCGGCAACGCGCTCGTCAACGACCTCCGCTTCGGCTACAACCGCGTCGCCATCGGGGTGACGGTCGAAAACCCGCAGATCGGCAATCGCTCAGTCGGCCTGGATGCACTCGCCACCAACCCGCGTGACGCCGGGCTGAGCCTCATCTCAATCGACGGCTACTCGCCGCTCGGCCAGGAATACAACAACCCGCAGGCCAGCACCTCGAATGCCTATCAACTGCGCGACACCGCGACCTGGGCCCGGGGCGCGCACCTGATCAAGTTCGGCGGCGAGATCACGGGGGTGCGGCAATCAGCCTACCGGGACGTCCAGGCGCGCGGGTTCCTCACCTTCGTCGAGCAGGGCTACACCGGCAACGCCCTCGCCGACCTGCTGCTCGGCCTGCCGGCGCTGACCGGCGGGGCACGGCTCGACAACCCGCAGAACCTGCAGGCCACCACCTGGAGTGCCTTCGCGCACGACGACTGGCGCGTCCTGCCGTCGCTGTCGCTCTCCGCCGGACTCCGCTACGACTACATCGCGCCGCCGGTCGACCGCGACGATCGCGCGACTCTCTACGATCAGTCGACCGGACAGCTGGTGCCGGTCGGCACCGGCTCGATGCCGCGCGGCGGCTACGAGCCGGATCGCAACAACCTGGGCCCGCGCGTCGGGTTGGCGTGGACGCTCGATCGCGCCGCCCGGACGGTCCTGCGCGGTGGCTACGGGATCTATTACAACCAGGGGGCGCTCGCCACGTCGGAGGGCCTCTACTTCAACCCGCCCTACTTCAATCTGGGGGTCTACTTCCCCGCTCCGCAGCTGCCGCCGCTCACCCTGGACGATCCGTTCCCGGCGAGGTTCCCGGTGTTCATCCCGCAGTCGGCGACCGCGTACCAGCGCGATCTCCAGACGCCGTGGATGGAGCACTGGAACGTCAACGTGCAGCGGCAGTACGGCACCGCGCGCGCAATCGAGTTCGCCTACGTCGGCGCGCGCGGTCACGACCTGATCTCGGCGCGTGACGCCAATCAGGCCGCGGCCAGCCCCGTCATCCCCAATCTGCGGCCGAACCCGCAGTTCGCCGACATCACGCTGATCGAATCGCGCGCCTCATCGCTCTACAACGCCCTCCAGATCACGTACCAGCAACGGGCGACGCGGGCCCTGTCGATGCTGCTCGCCTACACGCTGGGCCACTCGACGGACGATGCGTCCGGATTCTTCACGAGCGCGGGCGATCCGAATTTCCCGCAGAACAGCCTCGACCCGGCCGCGGAGCACGGGCGATCGAGCTTCGACGTCCGCCACCGCTTCTCGGCCAGCTTCGCCTATGTGCTGCCGCTCGGCAGCAACGTGGTGCTGCGCGATCTCGAGGTCCAGGGGATCGTCACGATCCAGAGTGGCCGTCCGTTCACCGTCGCGCTGCGCCCCGACCTGGACAACAGCAACACCGGCCGCTCCAATCTGGGGTTCGGCAACAACGACCGCCCGAACCTGGCCGGCGACCCGACGCTCGACAGCCCGACCGCCGAGCAGTGGTTCAATACCGCGGCGTTCTCGCTGCCGGCCTTCGGCACGTTCGGCAATGCCGGTCGCAACATCCTGACCGGGCCGGGCTATAGGAACGTCAACCTCGCGGTGGTGAAGTACATCCCGGTCGGGAGGACGCTCCGTCTCCAGCTCAGAGCCGAGGCGTTCAATCTGCTGAACCGGATCGATCTCGATCTGCCCGACGCGTATTTCGGCTCGCCGACCTTCGGTCAGGTGTTGTCGGCCGGCAGCCCGCGGCGGATCCAGTTTGGCGTGAGAGCGGTATTCTGATCGGGCGCGGACGGGCGGCCGGCGCCCGCAGCCGTCCCTGGAATCACGCCATCGCCGTTGTACGCGCGTCAACCGCCGGTCACTACGCAGCCGACGAGGATTTATGCTTACCCGACCCACCCGTCCGTTTCTGGCCCTGCTCAGCGTATCGCTGCTGATTCCGGCCGCGGTGCTGGTGCGCGGCGCCGACTGGCCCGACTGGCGCGGCCCGGGCCGCACCGGCGCATCGTCTGAAACGAATCTGGTGAACAGCTGGTCGCCCGCCGGCGAGAACCTCGCCTGGCGAGTGCCCTATGGCGGCCGCTCCGGACCGGTCGTGTTCGGCGATCACCTCTACCTGCAGAACACCTCCGGCGCGGGGGAGATGGAGCAGGAGCGGCTGATGTGCTTCAACGCCGACACCGGCAAGCTAGTCTGGGAACACCGCTACAACATGTTCACGAGCGACGTGCCGGCGCACCGCATCGCGTGGTCCTCGCCGGTCGTCGACCCGGCGTCCGGCAACGTGTTCGCCATCAGCGGCAACGGCCTGACGATGTCGTTGAGCAAGGAAGGAAAGCTGCTGTGGGAGCGCTCGCTGGCCGAGGAATACGGGATGTGGACGACCCACGGCGGCCGCATGTCCACACCGATCATCGAAGCGGACAAGATGATCGTCAGCGGACTGGTGTTCGGCTGGGGCCAGACCGCCGCGCCGGCGCATCGGTTCATCGCCCTGGACAAGACCACCGGGCAGACGATCTGGGTCAGCGCGCCTGAAGGGCGTCCGACGGACACCATCTACGCCAACCCGTACGTGGCCGACGTCGACGGCGTGCGCATGTTCTTCTCGGGCGGAAGCGACGGCGCGATGCACGCGCTCAAGGTCGCGACCGGCGAGCCGGTGTGGCATTGGGACGTCAGCAAACGCGGCCTGAACACCGCCGCCCTGATGGTCGGTCCGGACGTGATTGTCACCCACAGTGAAGAGAACCTCGCCACCAGCGAGATGGGCATGGTGGCGGCCGTGCCGGCGAACTCGAAGGGCACGCTCACCGACAAGGACGCGCGGTGGATCGTTCGCGACGTGCAGGCCGGTTACGGATCGCCGGTCTCCGATGGCGAGCGAATCTACCTGGTGGACAACGGCGGCATCCTGTTCGCCTTCGACGTGAAGACCGGCAAGCAGCTGTGGACCGAGAAGCTCGGCACGATCCAGAAGTCGTCGCCGGTGCTGGCCGACGGCAAGCTGTACGTCGGAACGGAGAACGGCAAGTTCTACATCATCAGGCCGCACCCCGATAAGGGCGAGGTGCTCGACAGCGACCAGCTGGGCACTGAGGACAATCCCGAGGCGATCATCGCCGCGCCGGCAGTGGCGCGCGGGCGTGTCTACGTCACCACGATGGGCGCCACGTATGCGCTGGGGCCGAAGGGCGCCACGAACGCGGCGGCGGCGCCCGTGGCGCCGGCAGCGGCGAGCGCCGCGGCGGCGGGCCCGGCCTCGACGCTGCTGGTCACGCCGACCGATGTGATCGTGAAACCCGGAGACGCGGTGCCGCTGACGATTCGCGCGTTCGATGCGATGGGCCGGAGCGTCGCCGCGCCGGCACAGGCCGAGTGGTCGCTCGATGGACTGAAGGGCACTGTGGCGGCCGGGCGGTTCACGCCGGATCCCGCGGCAGGCGCGCAAGCCGGGCTCGTCAAGGCGACCGCCGGTCCGGTATCGGCCACGGCGCGGATCCGCGTCGTGCCGGCCCTGCCGTGGACGTTCGATTTCGAGGACGGCCGCGACACGCCGCCGCCATACTGGGTCAACGCCACCGGCAAGTTCGCAGTCCGCGATCTCGAAGGCAGCAACGTGCTCGTCAAGCTGGCCGAGAACCCCTTCGCATTCGCCAAGCGCTGCCGCCCGTTCTTCGGCGGGACCGAGCTGAGCGACTACACCATCCAGTCCGACGTCCGCGCCCTCGAGCGCCGTCGTCAAATGGGTGACATCGGGGTCGTCGCGCAGCGCTACGAGCTGGTGCTGTTCGGCAGCCATCAGCGTCTCGAGCTGCAGCCGTGGCAGCCCGAGACCGAGCGTACCGCGCGGGTCCCCTTCACCTGGACGAAGGACGCGTGGTACACCATGAAGCTCGAGGTGCAGAACCTGGGCGGCGGCAAGGTGCGGGCCCGCGGCAAGGTGTGGCCGCGCGGGGAAGCCGAGCCGACGGCCTGGACCATCGAGCGCGTCGATCCGATCGGCAGCGTCAAGGGCGCGGCGGGGCTCTACGCGGATGCGCCGTCACAGGCCGGCGGCGGGTCCGAGCTCTATTACGACAACATCAAGGTTTACGCGAACAAGAAATAGGGACTAGGGACTCGGGACTGGGGACTCGGGACCGGCGACCCGGCTCAGGGCTTGCGGCGCACCCTTGGAAACGCCTGCACCTGCGATCTCCCTCGTCCCCGGTCCCTGGTCCCTGGTCCCAGTATTTGAAATGGCCACCATGAAGACACATCTCCTCGGCGTCGCGGCACTCACCTCGCTGACCGGCCTCGGCCTGATGGCGCGATCGGATCCTCCGTCGACCGACTGGCCGATGTGGGGCGGCACGCCGGACCGCAACATGGTCTCGACCATGAAGGGGTTGCCGACGGCGTGGGACGTCAAGACCAAGAAGAACGTGAAGTGGGTCGCGGAGCTCGGTTCGCAGGCCTACGGCAATCCGGTGGTGGCGAACGGCGTCGTGCTGGTCGGCACCAACAACGAAGGCATGCGCGATCCCGCGGTCAAAGGGGACAAAGGCGTGCTGATGGCCTTCCGCGAGTCGGATGGCCAGTTCCTGTGGCAGGCGGTGCACGACAAGCTCGCCGCCGGGCGCGCCAATGACTGGCCGTACCAGGGGATCTGCTCGTCGCCGCTGGTCGAGAACGGAACGGCCTACTACGTCTCGAACCGGGGCGAGCTGATGGCGGTCGACATCGACGGCTTCCGTGACGGCACCAACGACGGCCTGGTCAAGGACGAGAAGGCGACCCGCGAGACCGACGCCGACGTGATCTGGCGCTACGACATGATGGAGGAGCTCGGCGTCCTCCAGCACAACATGGCGAACTCGTCGCCGGTGATCTACGAGAACCTGATCTTCATCAGCACCTCGAACGGGCAGGACGAAAGCCACGTCAACATCCCCTCGCCGAAGGCCCCGGCGATCATCGCGGTCGACAAGACCACCGGCAAGCTGGTGTGGGAGGACAACTCGGTCGGCGAGAAGATCCTCCACGGCCAGTGGTCCTCCCCCGCTGTGGGCAAGATCGGCGACACCGTCCAGGTCGTGATCGGCCAGGGAGACGGCTGGGTCCGCGGCTTCGAGGCGAAGACGGGCAAGAAGCTGTGGGAGTTCGATCTGAACCCGAAGGACTCCGTCTGGCCGAAGACCCGCAATGAAGTGATCAGCACGCCGGTCATCCATGAGAACGTCGTCTACATCGCCAACGGGCAGGATCCCGAGCACGGCGAAGGCGTCGGCCACCTCTACGCGATCGATCCGACCAAACGCGGCGACATCACCACCACCGGCAAGCTGTGGCAGTACGACAAGATCCGCCGCTCGATCTCAACCGGGTCGATTTTCAACGGCATCCTGTTCTACTCGGACTTCAGCGGCTTCCTGCACGCACTCGACGCCAAGACCGGCCAGCCGTTCTGGACCCACGATATGTTCGCGGCGATCTGGGGCTCGCCGATGGTGATTGACGGCAAGGTCTATCTCGGCGACGAGGACGGGGACGTCGCGGTGCTCGCCGCCGATCGGACGATGAAGCTGATCGCGGAGAGCAACATGGGGAGCTCGGTCTATTCGACGCCGGTGCCGGCCAACGGCACGCTCTTCGTCGTCAATCGCAATCAGCTGTTCGCGCTGAAGGAATCCGGCGGCGCCACCGCGAGCGGGAAGTGATCAACCGCTCCACGCCCGGTGCCCGCCGCGGCCTCGCCGCGGTGCTGTGCATCCTCCTGTGGATGCCGCTTGCGGCGCAGACACCGCCGATACCCGCCGGCGCTCCCGCCGATCGATGGACGCAGTTCCGCGGCTCTCCCGCACTGAGTGGGACGTCCGCGGCGACGCTGCCGCCGACGCTCAAGCTGCTGTGGACCTATGACGCCGGGGATGGGATTGAGTCCTCTGCGGCGATCGTGGACGGTGTGGTCTACGTCGGGTCGCAGACCGGCGAGCTGCACGCCGTCAATCTCGCCGACGGCAAGGTGAAGTGGAAGTACAAGGCGTCCGAGGACGGTATCGGCGAGTCCTCTCCGGCGGTGGCCGGCGGGTTGGTCTACGTCGGCGATCTCGCCGGGCGTCGTGCACGCGGTCGACGCCGCGACGGGGAAGGTGGCCTGGACGTTCAAGACGAACGGTGAGGTGAAGTCGTCGCCGGTCGTGGCCGGCGATCGCGTCCTCATCGGCTCGTATGACACCAATCTCTACGCCCTCGGAGCACGCGACGGCAAGGTGCGATGGAAGGCGCAGACGGAGGGCTACGTCCACGCCACGCCCGCGGTCGTCAACGGCATCGCCTACGTCACCGGCTGTGACGAGATCCTGCGCGGGATCCGGATTAGTGACGGGAAGGAAGTGCTAAAAGTCTCGTCCGGCGCCTACACCGGCGCGTCCCCGCTGATCCTCGACGGTCGCGCGTATTACGGAACCTACGACAACGAGGTGCTGGCCGTCGATCTGAACACGCACAAGATCCTGTGGCGCTACAAGCGTCAGGACCGCGTGTTCCCGTTCTACTCCTCGGCGGCGGTGTCCGGGGCGCGCATTGTTCTCGGCGGACGCGACAAGCTGGTGCACGCCATCGATCGCCAGAGCGGCAAGGCGGCGTGGACCTTCACGACCCGCGCCCGGGTCGATTCGTCGCCGGTCGTCGCCGGCGGCCGCGTCTACGTCGGATCGAACGACGGCAAGCTGTACGTCCTCGACGCCGCCAGCGGCAAGAGCGTGTTCGAGTTCGAAGCCGGAGGCGCGCTGTCCGCCTCTCCGGCGATCGCCTCGGGCCGGGTCGTCATCGGCTCCCAGGACGGCAAGCTGTTCTGCCTGGGCGCGGAGTGAACGACGATCGGCTGCAAGGGCAGGATCAGCGGCCGGCAGTGGCCACAATCGCGTCGAAGATGATCTGCATCGCCGGCCCGATCGCATCGTCGGGCAGGAACTCGGCGTCGCCGTGCATGGAGGCCATCGCCTCGGCCGGCAGGATCATCGGGTTGAAGCCGTAGCTCTTCACGCCGAGTGGACGGAAGCCGTTCGCGTCGGTGCCGTACGGGACGAGCATCGGCGTGACGATTGCGTCGGGATAGCGCTTCTTGACCGACGCTTCGAGCGCCGCGTAGAACGGTGTGTCGGTCGGCGTGACCACCGGATCCTCACCTTCGTTGAGTATCGTGATCTCGATCGCCGGGTCGCCCAGCCGCCGCCGGATCTCGGCCAGCCACTGATCCTTCGACGTGCCCGGCAGCACGCGGCAGTCGATCGTCGCTTCGGCGATCGAGGGGATGACGTTGGCTTTCGGCGGATCTCCGACTCCGGAGCGCAGGCTCGTGATCGAGATCGTCGAGTGCGCGATGGCGTTGTTGAACTTGTTCTCGGCCAGCGGACCGACACGCGACTTCAAGGTCGTCAGGACGCTGAAGTCGCTGCTCGGGAGCGGCTCACTGAGCAGCCGCGTCAAAGCCCGCGTCAAACGATCGTTGGGATTCTGGTCGTGCGGCTGCGAACCATGACCGGCCACGCCTTGCGCCGTCACCTTCAGCCACAGCAGCTTCTTCTCGGCAACCGAGATCCCGAACACGAGCTTGCCTGGCGTAAACAGATCGCGGCTGCCAAAGCCGCCTTCATCGAGGATGTACTCCGGGTCCAGGTCGGCGAAGTGCTGCGTCCGCATCCACTTCGCGCCTTTCTCACCGCCGATCTCCTCGTCCGGCGACGCCATCAGCAGGATGTCGCGATCGAGTGGGATCGCGAGGCGCTTGAGCGCGATGAACGCGTAGAGCTGGGCCACGCCCGGACCCTTCATATCGAGCGAGCCGCGGCCCCAGATCCTGCCGTCCACGCGCTCGGCGCCGAACGGCGGGCGCGACCACCGGCTCGCATCGGCGGGCACCACGTCCATGTGGTGCATCAGCAGGATTGGCTTGGCAGTGCCCGGCCTGCTCTTCGCCAGACGCGCCAGGATGATCGACCGGCCGTCGCCCGCTTCGTAACGGGTGACGGGAATCGCTTCAGTCTTCAGAATCGACTCGAGGAGATCCGCGGCCTTTCGGACGTCACCGGGAGGGACCGAGGTGTCGATGCGAACGTACTTCAGGAGCGTGGCGACGGCCTCTTTCTCCAGGCCGGCCCAGTCCGGTGACTGGGCCAGCGCCGGAGTGGTGAAGAGGAGCGTGAACGAGGCGGCAGCCAGGAGGCGCGCGATCATGGCGTCCCCGCCTTCTTGCGCACGTAGACGAACGGCACCTTCTCGAGGTCGTCCGCGATAAGCCCGAAAATCGGGTCCGGAACCGCGCGCGCCTTCTGGAGGAACGTCTTCGCCTTCGCTGCCGCGGCCTGGGCCACGGTGGGGTTCTCGGCACGCTCGGCCGCCTCCGCCGCCGCGCGCTGGCGTTGGGCGATGAAGAGATAGAGGTAGGGCGCGAGCGGAGTGGACGGCTCGAGCTCGAGGACGTGCTCGGCGTAGGCGCTCTCATCGAGCGGGCCGGCGGGATCGCCCTCCCATTCATACTTGATCGGGGCGGCAGTGACGAAGGCGACTGCCCGCTCCTCGATTCCGGCCGACTCGATCAGCGAAACGATCCCGCGCTCGATCGACCGCCGCTTGGCGTCCGCCTGCGCCGCCACGAGATCTTTCGGCGTGCTTTCGTACAGCGAGGTGAAGCTGTTGCGGCGCTTCAGAAAGCGGCTGAGCCGCTCGCGTATCGGTTCAGGCGCCTGGGCGATGTCGCCCGACGACAACGTGTCCGGCCCGTTGACGAAAACCGCGCGGTAGAGACGGCCCTTGAAATCCATCGCGGGGCGGGCCGGAGCCTGGACGACCGCGAGAGCGATGGCGACGAGCATGGCGGGGGCTGTGTGCATCATGAATTCCCGGCTGAGCGGCAGGCGTTGGCATCCCTGGCCGACCTGAGGATCTTAGTGTGTGCGTCGGGGCGGCGCCGCGATCAGCGCTGGCCGGTCGTTCGCAAGCGACGAGGAACCACGCGAGGACGGGTACATCGGCGGCCAGACTGGGAACGCTATTCCCTTGCGGGCCCTTACTCGGGTAGCGCGTCGCGCGTCGGCTCCTGTAGCCAGAAGCTGCTGACCACGCCGCCGACGTAGACGAGCAGCGCGATCAACGCCGCGGCGTAGGCCAGCTGGCGTGCCGGCGCGCCTCCGGGCATCGAGGTCGCCAGCTTGGGCGTCACCCACGCGGCGAAAGTACCGATCATTCGTCCGCCGACATTGGCGGCAAAGCTTTCGCCCGTGCCCCGCAAGTAGGTCGGATACATCCGCGGCAGGTAGTTCCCCCAGAAGCTGAACTGCGAAACGGTGAAGAAGCCCGCGAAGAAGATCCCCCACTTGGCCCAGTCGAGCGACGCGTCGGCGGCGAAATAGAACACGATCGGCACGACCAAGAGACCTGGGAGCTGGAAGATCCACAACAGCGCGCGACGCGACACGATGCGCACAGCGAGGAGGGCCAGCGCGATCCGGCCGAGGAGGCCGCCGTACTCCTGCCAAGACTGGACGACGCCGACGACCTGCTGACGGGCGGCCGGCGCGAGTGCCGCGACTTCGGGAATGCCCGGAACGATGCGCGGCATGTGCTGGATGGCGCCGAACGCGGCGCCGAACGCGCACGCGAACATGATCGTCGTGACGATCGTCGTCTTCGCATACGCCGGCGCGAACAGCTCGCCGAGGCTGGGCCGCTTCAACGTGCCCGCCTGCTTCTTCTGCAGCCACAGCGGCGACTCCGGCAGGAAGGGCCGGATCACCAGGAGCGGAATCGCCGGCACCAGGCCCGAGATCAGCGTGTACCGCCAGGCGGTGTGGCCGCCGTAGATCGCCGGCAGGCTGTCCGCGTGCGTCACGCACAGGTAGTAGGCATAGCTCACGAGCAGCCCGCCCACGGATCCGAACGCCTGCGTGTAGCCGAGCACGCGCTCGCGCTGTCGCGGATCCGAAAAGAGCTCGGCCAGCCAGGCCGTGGCCGCGACGAACTCGACGCACACCCCGACGAACGTGGTGCAGCGGAAGACGAGCAGCCAGTAGATGTTGGTGGCGTAGCCGGCCGCGAGCGCCGACAGCGCGTAGACGAGGATGCTCCAGGTCAGCACGCGGCGGCGGCCGAGGCGATCCGTGAGGTAACCGCCCAGCAAGCCAAAGATCCCGCCGAACACCGCCGGCACGAAGAACAGCAGCCCGACCCAGTCCGCGTAGGCCGGCGTGCCGGGTTTGGCGTGGATCAGCTCGCCGAGCGCGGGCCCGACGATCAGCGGCAGCATCAGCAGCTCGTACGTATCGAACGCGAAGCCGATTGCGGCGATCGCGCAGATCAACCACTCGGTGCCGGTCAGGCCGCGCGAGGTCTCGGTGGATGTCTGCATGGTCGGTCGCTGCTGGGTTTGCGGATGATAGAGTCTACTGCACGATGGTGCCGTTCGAGCTCAAAGCGTTGACCCGTATGTTCTTCGGCACCGGAGTCGTCGAACGGGTCGGGCGCTTTGCGCGCGAGCTCGGCGGCCATCGCGTCCTCCTGGTCTCGGACCCCGGCATCGTCCAGACTGGCCACACTGCCACGGTCCAACGACTGCTCGCTGAGGCCGGCCTCGAGACATTCTCGTTCGAACAGTTCGGTGCGAACCCCGACAGCACGGATGCGGAGCGCGGGCGCGCATTCGCGGCGCCGCTGCGGCCGGATCTAATCGTCGCCGTCGGCGGCGGCAGCTCGCTCGACTGCGCGAAAGCCATCAATTTCCTGCTGACCAATGGCGGGGTGATGTCCGACTACCGCGGCTACGGTAAGGTCAAGATGCCCCTGCTGCCGATGATCGGCATCCCGACCACCGCCGGCACCGGCAGTGAGGCGCAGAGCTATGCCGTCATCGCCGACGCCGCCACGCACATGAAGATGGCCTGCGGAGATCCATCCGCCGCGTTCCGGGTCGCGCTGCTCGACCCCGCGCTGACGTTGAGTGCACCGCGCGTCGTCACCGCCACCGCGGGCTACGATGCGATCGCCCACGCCGTCGAGACTGCGGTGACGACGAGGCGCACGCCGTTGTCCGATGCCTATTCGCACCAGGCCTGGCGGATGTTGTCGGGCGCCTTCGAACGTGCCCTGACCCATCCCAGCGATTTCGAAGCGCGCTCGACGATGCAGGTGGGGGCTTTTCTCGCGGGGCTGGCGATCGAGCACTCGATGCTGGGGGCCGCGCACGCTTGCGCCAATCCGCTGACTGCCCGCTACGCGATCACGCACGGCGCCGCGCTCGCGATCCTGCTGCCGCACGTCGTGCGCTGGAATGCGGCCGGCTCCGCCGAGCACTATGCGCGGCTCGTACCCGCGACTGACGCCGGCGCGCCGGGCGAGGCCCTGGCCGCCCTGCTGCAGCAATTCGCCAAGGTGGGCGGACTGCCGACGACGTTGACGGAGGCGGGAGTCACACCGGACGCGCTCACCGCCCTCGCAGCGCGCGCCGCCGAGCAATGGACGGGGGGCTTCAATCCGCGCCCATTCGACGCCCACGGTGCCCTCGAGATCTACCGCGCCGCGATGTGACGCCGTTCTCGAGCTGAGGCGGAAAGGCCTGCTGCACCCGGTCGCCGGGACCTGAACCGCAATTCTGAAACGTCGTGGCCTGCCCCGACGTCTTCTATCAGGCGGCCGGTCGTCCCTCGGCACGCCTCTGGAGGTCTGCCTGATGCCCGCTCGCGTCGTGTCCCTGGCCGGTTTGCTGGCGGCGATCCTGTCGTTCGTCCCTGCGCTCGTCACGCCTGTCGCCGCACAGACGACCACCGCCACCATCACCGGCGCCGTGAGCGACACGAGCGGCGGCGTGGTTCCGGGCGTCACGGTGACGGTCACCAGCACGGCGACGGCGCTCAAACGGTCGGTAATGTCGGATGCGGACGGACGCTACGTGGTGCCGGCGCTCCCGCCGGGCCGCTACGAGGTGCGCGCCGAGCTCGCCGGGTTCAAGACGATGCTGCGGCGCGACATCGAGCTCGCGGTCAATCAGACACTCTCGTTGCCGATCAGCCTGGAGGTCGGGGCTGTCGATCTCGTCACCGAGGTCGTCGCCGTCGAGTCGGTCGTCAACACGTCGACGTCCGAGCTCAGTTACCTCGTCGGCCAGGAGGCGATCGAGCGCCTGCCGCTCAATGGCCGCAACTATACGGACCTCGCGCTACTCCAGCCGGGCGTGCTCGCGTTTCCGCATCGCGACGGTGGCTCGGTGGTCGCCCACGGTCTGGGAATGAGCATCAACGGGCAGGATCCGCGGTCCAACGTCTATCTGCTCGATGGCACGCTGCAGAACGACTTCACCAACGGCCCCGCGGGGAGCGCGGCGGGGACCTCGCTCGGCATGGACGGCGTCCGCGAGTTCCGCGTCGAGGCCAACGCCTACAGCGCCGAGTTCGGGCGCAACTCCGGCGGCCAGATCAACGTGCTGACCAAGTCGGGCAGCAACGACATCGACGGCAGCCTCTTCGAGTACCACCGCAACGACACCCTCGACGCCCGGAACTACTTCGATACCGGCAGCAAGCCGGACTTCCACCGCAATCAGTTCGGCGGCAGCATCGGCGGACCGCTGCAGCGCGACCGGACGTTCTTCTTCCTGAACTACGAAGCGCTGATCGAGCGACTCGGGCGCACGATCTCGACGGTCGTGCCGGACGACGACGCGCGGCTCGGCATCCTGCCGAGCGGCGTGGTTGGCGTCAACGCGGCGGTCGCACCGTTTCTCGCCGAGTTCCCGCGCGCCAACGGACCACTGCTCGGGCAGGGGCTCGCGGTCTACAACTTCCCCTTCGCGCAGACGCTCGACCAGCATTTCGCGCAGGGCCGGATCGATCTGAACGCCGGGCCGAACCGGCAGATCTTCGGGCGCTACACCTTCGACGACACCAATCAGTTCCTGCCGACCGATTATCCGCAGTTTCCGCGCGAGTTCCTCTCGCGCAACCAGTTCTTCACCGCCGAGCATCGCCAGGTACTCTCGTCCGCGACGTTGAACACCACCCGACTCGGGTTCAGCCGGACGCGCATCGGTCAGAACGTCGAGGCCAACACCTCGCAGCCGCTGCCGCCGTTCGTTCCGGGACGCGCGATCACCGGCGACATCGACATTGGCGGGCTGAAGCGCTTCGGCCCCCAGAGCTCGGCCGACCTCCGACTGGTGCAGAACGTGTTCAGCCTGCAGGACGACCTGGTGCACACGCGCGGGCGGCATCTCATCAAGATCGGCGGACTGGCCGAGCACTACCAGGACAACATGGTGAACCCGACCTTCAGCCTGGGCATCTATGCCTTCCCGAACCTGAGCACGTTCCTCCGCAACGTGCCGAACAACTTCGTCGGGCTGACACCCGAAGCCCAGTTCGATCGCTACTGGCGCTTCACGCTGTTCGGGGCTTACGCGCAGGACGACATCCGCGTGAACGACCGGCTGACCGTGAACGGCGGACTCCGCTACGAAGTGGCGACTATGCCGGCGGACAAATACGGGCGCGACTCCGCCCTGCCGGATCTGACCGCCCCGAAGGAAACGGTCGGCCCGCTCTACGAGAACCCGACCTACACCAACCTCTCACCGCGCACCGGCTTCGCGTGGGACATCTTCGGTGACGGCCGCACCTCCCTACGCGGCGGCTACGGGCTCTACTTCAACACCAACAATCACCAGAACCTGATCGTCACGGTGACCAATCCGCCGTTCACCCCGCGGCCGGTGATCGTCAACCCGACATTCCCCAACCCGCCGTTCGAACGGGCCGGCGCGATCTCGATCCGGCCGATCCAGTACGATCTCGAGAACCCGCGGGTGCACGTCTACAACGTCAACGTCCAGCGCGAGATCTGGGGCCGCACCGCGGTCACGGCCGGCTACGCCGGGAGCCGCGGGCTGCACCTGCTGCGCAGCAACGACGTCAACACCGCCCTGCCGGTGATCCAGGCCGACGGCACGCCGTTCATCCCGGCCGGCACGCCGCGCCAGAACACCGCGTTCTCGACCATCGAGTTGAAGAGCAGCGACGGCGACTCCTGGTACAACGCGCTCATCCTCGACGTCCGGCGGCGATGGGAGCACGGCCTGTCGGCGCAGTCGTCTTACACCTATTCGAAGAGTGAGGACACGACACAGGCCTCGACGTTCTTCTCGGACGCGACCAATGGCACCACGTCGGCGATGCCGGAATACATCCCCGGCTACAACAAGGGGCTGTCCGACTTCGACGTCCGCCACAACTGGGTCATGAACCTGTCCTGGGATCTGCCGTTCGCGAAGGGCACGACGGGACTCGCCGGCGCGCTCCTCGACGGCTGGAATCTCTCCGGCATCTGGACGATGCGGAGCGGGCAGCCGCTGACCGTGTTCGTGACCGCGAACCGCTCGCGCTCACAGTGGAATCCGTCGCGCGGTCCTGGCATTGGCCAGGACCGTCCAAGCTACGCGCCGGGCTTCGGGCCCGAGAACGCAGTGCTCGGCAATCCCGATCAGTGGTTCGACCCTGCCGCTTTCGTCCTTCAGCCGGCCGGGACGTTCGGCAACACCGGCCGCGGCGCCTTCGCCGGTCCGGACCTCCGCACCCTCGATCTCGCGCTGGCCAAGCGCGGGCGCTGGTCAGCGGGCGCCGGCAGGACCTTGGAGTTCCGCGTCGAAGCCTTCAACCTGCTGAATCGGGCCAACTTCGGCGTGCCCGAGCTGCGCGCCTTCGCCGGCCAGGCCGACAACGAAGCGCCGCTGGCCACGTTCGGCCGGATCACCACGACGGTGACCTCCTCGCGTCAGATTCAGGTCGGGGTCAGGGCGCGGTTCTGATCCCCATGACGCGCTCGGCGGCCGGCGGGGCCGGTCGTGTCAGAATGTCCTGATGGCAGGGTTTCCGGCCTTCCAGCTTCCGCCTGCGGATCCTGACGGCCGCCACTTCGGGATCTCCGTGCTCGAGCAGCTCGAGCAGTTCCGCAAGCGGCTGATTCGTTCGGCGATCGGCATCCTGGTCGGGATGGTCATCGCCTTCGCCTTCATCGATCGGATCGTCGCGTTCGTGCTCGCCCCGGCGCGCCACATGCTGCCGCCCGGCAGCAGCCTGATCTTCACCGAACCGATCGAAGCCTTCTCGCTGTACATCGACATCGCCCTGCTGGCCGGCGGGGTGATTGCCGCGCCGTACGTGCTGTATCAGTTCTGGCTGCTGATCGCCCCGGCGCTCTACGCGCACCAGAAGAAGTTCGCGATCCCGTTCGTCGCGCTCACCACCGTCGGGGCGGTGCTCGGCGCCGCGTTCAGCCACTACATCGTCTTCCCGTACATGATCGCGTTCTTCGGAACCTTCAGTTCCGCGGACCTGTCGTTCCTCCCGCGCGTCGAGGACACGTTCGATCTCTACGTGAAGATGCTGCTCGGGATGGTCGCAGTGTTCCAGATCCCCACGGTTGTCTTCTTCCTCGCCAAGATGGGGATCGTGACCGCGCGGTTCCTGTGGCGCAACACCAAGTACGCGATTCTGATCATCTTCATCATCTCCGCCGTCGTCACCCCGTCGAGCGACCCGTGGAACCAGACCATCTTCGCGGCGCCGATGATCGCGCTGTACCTGCTCAGCATCGTGATCGCCTGGATGGTGGCGCCGGCGAAACCGGCGCTGATCGAGCCGGACGGCGAGTGAGGCGTGGCGGTGAGTGACCCCCAACCATCTAGCGCGGAGACGGGCGCGGTCCTGCAGGCCGAGGATCGCTTTTTTGGCGGCCTGCTGGCCATCGACCGTGCCGCCCTCGAACAGGTGCTGGCGCCCGATTTCCTGCTCGTCGATGTGATGACGGGCTCGGAGATTCCCCGGGACTTCCTGGTCGATGCGGTCGGTGCCCGGCAGCTCGTCTTCGAGGCAATCACCCGCACGCCCGGCTCAGTCCGTCATTACGGCAACACCGCTATCGTCCTCGGTGAGACGCGGATGCGCGGCCGCTACGGCGAACAGAGCTTCGCCGCGCACAGCCGCTACACACACGTGTACGTCAGGACCGCCTCAGGCTGGCAGATGGTGGCGGCACAGGGGACACCGATTGCTCCCGCCAGCGCTTGAACTCCTGCTGGCGCTTGTCAGCTGCCGCTTGCAGTTCGGCTGGAAGCTGGAAGCTGGTAGCTGGTAGCTGGAAGCTGATGTCGCGAAGCTACCGCTTCACATACTCCGGATCCCGCTTCCATCCCGTCAGCATGGCCGTGAAGTTCCGCCAGCCGTGAATCGCGACCATCACGAGATGGCCGGGGATGAACGCCGCGAAGCCGCACAACGCGAAGAAATGCCAGCCGCGCACCAGCCCGTACCCTCCGAGCATCGTTACCAGCCAGGGCAGCTGTGCTGACTTGTAGAGCGCGAGCCCGCTGACAATCGACAACGCGCCGAGCAGGAGGGTCGTCGTATAGGCGAGCTTCTGGAGCGGGTTGTAGGGCTGATCGACGGGCGGTTTCGGGCCGCGCAGGAAATAATGGCGGACCATGGGCCACACGCCGGGGATGTCGCGCGGCACGAACAGCACCATGCGGTAGCGGCCGCTCGCGAACTGTCCGACCAGATACACCAGCGCCGCGCCGGCGAACAGCCACATGAATGTGAAGTGCCACTGGAGCGCGCCGGCCAGCCAGGTGCCGATCGTGAGGGCCGCCGGCGGGTGCCAGAAATCCTCCTGCGGCACCTTGTCGCCGAAGCTCGGGAAAGCCAGGAAGATGCGCAATCCGCTCCCCGCCATGATGACCAGGGTGATGGCGGTGAGCCAGTGCGCGAAGCGGACGTACAGCGGATGCTCGTACGCGGCAACCTCGGTCGCGCCTGACTTGCCCGGCCAGCGCGCGACGGTGACGACATTGGCGGCCGAGACGGGCGGCGTCGCGGCGTTCGTCTTCACAGCCCTCCGTACCAGCTGTAGCCCTGGTCGCCCCAATAACTCCGCTCTTCAGGAAGTTCGTTGACGACGCTGAGCGTCATCAGATACTTGGCCTGCTTGTAGCCGAGGGTGGTCGGGATCTGCAGGCGGAGCGGAGCGCCGTGGCCGCGATCGAGCGGCTTGCCGTACATCTCGTAGCACAGCAGCGTCTGCGGCTGACGTGCTGTCGCGCGGTCGATCGATTCGTAATACTGATCCGCGCACGTGACCGCGACGTAGCGCGCCTGGGGATCGGCCCCGGCGAGATCGAGGAAATCGGCCAGCCGCGCGCCGCCGAAGTTGCCGATCGCGTCCCAGCCCTCGACACACACGTGCCTGGTGTTCTGCGACACTTTCGGGAGCCGCTGAATCTGCTCGAGCCCGTACGTGCCCGGGCGGCTGACCAGCCCGTCGACCTTGAGCGACCACGCGGCGAAGTCGATGGCGGGTTCGAGGACGTCGTAGTAGTTGTAAGGGAAGCGCTCGAAGGGCACGACATCGGCGGGTCCGTAGGTTGGCGCCAGATGGGTGGAGCGGAAGGAGCGGGCCGAGGCCCAGTCGCTGAATCGCAGGCCGGCGCCGAGGATGCGCTCGCGCCAGGGCGCGTAGCCGACCGCGCCGATAGCAAGCAGGGGCGCGAGCTTCAGAAGCTCGCGGCGGGTGCGCGGTGGCCCGGTAAGCGGCGAAGGCATGAGGCGACGGGTGAACAGATGTTCACCCGTCTCAGGGTACTCGATCCGGGCTACGAGCAGGTCGCGGCGATCATTTTCAGGTCCTTGACCGTCAGCGTGCCGGCCATCGCCGCGTCCTTCTTCATGTCGTGGCCGGCCATCGCGTCGGGCTTGGCCGTCGCGTCCTTGTTCATCGCGCCCGTGTCCATCGCCTTCATCGTGCCGGTCACTTCGACCTTGTGGCCGACGTGCGGCTTCAGGGTGCCGCCCGAGAGCGCCACCGTGGCCGGCTTGGCCGTCCCTTCCCACGTCGCGTTGTTCAGCATGAAGTGGCCGTCAGCTTCTGCCACACAGCCAGTGACCGCGACGGTCTTGGCGTCCTTCGCCATCTTGTCGTCTTTCGGTTTGTCGGCCATCCCGCTCTGCGCGGAAAGCGCGATCGTACAGCCCATCGCGAGCACCGAAGCACAAAGTACGCGTTTCATGAACCCCTCCTGATGAATGTGCACGGTTGGTCGGCGTGGAGCCGACAACCGTCTTACGTCCGACCTAGGCCGCCCCCGGCTACAAGAAGCTAGCCAGCCAGCCAGCCCGAGAATAGACGGGAATACATGAGCCACGAACTCTGCCGTGCAATAGTGCTCACGAATAGCCGCACATGCGGCGGTTGTACAAGTCTGTCCGTCGCGGCGGTGAGTGCGTCGGCAGCTGTTGACGCGCTCGAGGCGTGACGCGTCCTGTAGTTAGGAAGATGCCGCACGCACTATTTACACGGACATGCGCTCTAGTTAATGAGTGTTTCGATCAAATACGTCCCGGGTGTATGCCCACTAACAATTCGGTATGACTTTCTATACCTGCTACGTTAGAATCGCGTCGGCTTGCGCTACGCGCCGCGCCCGCCACCGTTGTCCACTCGTTGCTGGTGGCAGATCCGAATCGTTCAGGGCGGCGTAGCCATGTCTTGGTGGCGTGCGCCCGGTAAAGTCCTTCGAGGAGGAGCGTGATCTCAGCGGACTCCTTCGTGACGATCGGTGCCGGTCTGATGATCGGCGGCGCCGTCGTCTTTGGCTGGTGGCAGAGCTGGGGGTCCTGGCAGGAGCTGCGCTCGGACTGGCGCGACTTCCGCGCCGCAGCCATCGGTGCCCGCGAGAACAGGCGCGAGCGCCGGGCGTTCGCCAGCGGCCGCTCCTGCAGCCACTGTCGAAGATCGCTGGAGCCAAGGCGCCTCTTCCGCGCTGTGCACCGCGCCTCGTCCGATGCCGTCGGCGCCAGCTGGGTCTATCGATGCCGGTGCGGTGAAGTCACGGTGTACGACAGCGCCGGGGTGGGCCACCATCTCGAGCCCTCCTCCGAAGCGTGATGCGTCCCCGCGCCCTCGTCCTCGTTGCCGTCGGCGTCGCCGTCGCCGCAGCCCTGACCGCGGCAACCGCCGCCACGCACGCCCAGCCTGCCTCGCGCCTCACTCGTCCGAACATCCTGATCGTTCAAGCCGACGACCTCGGCTACGGCGACCTCAGTGCGTACGGCCAGGCGCAATTCCAGACGCCGATGCTCGATCGGCTGGCCAAAGAAGGCACCCGTTTCACGCAGTACTACGCCGGCAGCACGGTGTGCGCGCCGTCACGCACCGCGCTCATGACCGGTCTCCACACCGGTCACGCCTGGATCCGGGGCAATGGCGAGATCTCGCTGCGGCCCGAGGACGTCACCGTCGCGATGGCGCTGCGCGATGCCGGCTATCGCACCGCGGTGATCGGCAAGTGGGGACTCGGCGGGCCCGGCAGCGCCGGGCAGCCTGACAAGAAGGGGTTCGAATACGCCTTCGGCTTCCTCGATCATCGTCATGCCCATCGGCAGTACACCGATCATCTCTACCGGAACGGCGAATCGGTCGCGACCGACGTCGAGCAGGACTACGTGAACGATCTGTTCACGAAGGAAGCATCCGCCTTCATCGAGCGCGAGGAAACGAGACCCTTCTTTCTCTATTTGAACTACACGGTGCCGCACGCCGAATTGCGCGTTCCGGCTGATTCGCTCGCGGCGACACAGGGACGGTATCCGGAGACGCCGTTCGTCAACGCCGCCGCTGACGCGCGCCTGACCGGTCCCGACAACACGTCACTCGGTTATCGATCGCAGCCGACGCCGAAGGCCGCGTTCGTGGCG
This sequence comes from uncultured Acidobacteriota bacterium, assembly GCA_963816725.1. Taxonomy (GTDB): domain Bacteria; phylum Acidobacteriota; class Vicinamibacteria; order Vicinamibacterales; family 2-12-FULL-66-21; genus CAVSUB01. The sequence continues at coordinate 141,088 of CAWFMC010000018.1, forward strand.
ATGATCCAGCGCATGGACCGCGACATCGGCCGGCTCGTCGATCTCGTGCACGCCAGGGGCCTCGATCAGAACACGCTCGTGATGTTCATCAGCGACAACGGCCCGCACCAGGAAGGCGGCGCCGACCCGATGTTCTTCAAGAGTTCGGGCGGCCTGCGCGGCATCAAGCGCGACCTCTATGAAGGCGGGATCCGCGTGCCGATGATCGCGCGCTGGCCGGGCACGATCCCGGCCGGCCGCACGAGCAATCACGTGTGGGCCCACTGGGACCTCTTTCCCACGCTGGCCGAGCTCGGGAACGCGAAGACACCGACCGGGCTCGACGGCCTGTCGATGACTCGCGCCTTGAAGGGCATCGCGCAGCCGACGCACCCCGGCTTCTACTGGGAGTTCCACGAACGCGGCTTCCAACAGGCCGCCAGGATGGGCGACTGGAAGGCCGTACGCCTGCGCAAGGACGCACCGATCGAGCTGTACAACCTGCGCACCGACCCGGCCGAACGTCACGACGTCGCTGCCGCCAACCCCGCCGTCGTCAAGAAGCTGGATGCGTATCTCGCCAGCGCCCGCACCGACAATCCGCAGTGGCCGATCAAGTAGGTTGGGCCTAGGGCTGTTATCCCTACTTCCCTGCCGCCTTCCCGATCGCGTACAGATGCTTCTCCGCGCGGAGAAAGATCTGCCCCTTCGACACCGCGATCGAGCTGAGCGTGTACTCGTCGATGGCGTTTTCGGCGATCAGCTTGAAGACCGGCCCGGCCGCGAAGACCGACGTGACGCCGTCCTCGCTGGTCACGTAGATGTTCCCGCCGGCAAGCACCGGGGATGCGCTGTACGTGCCCGGCTTGAGCCGCTGGGGCCCATACACCACCGCACCGGTCTTCAGGTCGAGGCAGTGCACCACGCCGCGATCGTTGACGACGTAGACGTATTGACCGTCACTGACGGGCGTCGGCACATCCGGACCACCGCGCGTGAAGGACCACGCCACGTTGGTGGCGGTCACGTCGCCGCGCCCGCCCGGGCGCACGGCGAGCATCGGGCTCTCGCGCGTCGGCGCGATCAGCAGCCCTCCGGCGGCCACCGGCGAGGCGACGATCCGGTAATCGCCGCGGTTCTCTGGATTGAGGCCGCGCACGCGCCACAGTTCCTTGCCGGTCGCCGGATCGTGGCCGGTCACGACATCGCCGCCGGTGATCACCAGCTCCAGTCCCGCACCGGTCTTGACGAGCACCGGGGTGGTGTACGCGTCTGGTGATTCCTGCCGCGCCTGGGTCGGGCGCTCCATCCGCCATACCGTCCGGCCGGTCTTCTTGTCGATCCGCAACAAGTACGACGGATCGTCGGTCCGCATTCCGTGCAGCACCTGCACGAAGAGCGCGTCTTCGTGGAGCAGCGGCGACGACGCGTAGCCCCATTGCAGGCCGAAGTGGCCGTAGTCCTTCTGGATGTCGCGCATCCAGAGCTCCGTGCCGGCGAAGTCGAAGGCTTTGAGGATGCCGGTGCCGGTCATGACCCACACCGCCGCTCCGTCGGTCACCGGCGACGGCGACGACATGTTCTGCTTGCGCTCGACGTGATTGCCGCCGCCGACGGTGCGCTTCCACGACACCGCGCCCGACTGGCGGTTGACGCTCCACAGTTCGAGCTCGCCTTGCGACGGATGCACCGCGACGTTGAGGAAGATCGTGTCGTCCCAGACAATCGGGGTCGAGCCGCTGCGGCTCGGCATCGCCAGCTTCCACGCGACGTTCTCGTTCTGTGTCCAGGTCGTCGCCAATCCACGCTCGCGGCTCACGCCGTTCGCTTCGGGGCCGCGCCACTGCGGCCAGTTATCCGCGAAGAGCGTCACCGTCGCGAGTGACGCCGCCAGCACGCTCAGACCCGCCGTTCGTCGCACGTCCCCTCCGGAGTCGATCCTACTTCGGGTGCACGTCAACGCCGCGCCTGAGCCTGGCCGGCGTGCAACACCACCTTCGCGCTCGCACCCGGACGTGACCTCCGGCCCAGCGGCGCAGTTTCAAGTTGAACCGCCCAGCTGCCAGTGCGATGCTCCTTCTAGATGTCCGTGGCAGACGCGCAGCCATCCGGCGCTCGACGCCCGCTGGAGCGGATTGGCGCGTGGGCGTTCGCGCAACGCTCGTGGATCCCGGTGCCGCTGGCGCTGCTGCTGATCACCGTGCGCTGGCATTGGCTGCGCTCGGGGTGGCTGCTCGCCACCGGTCTGGCGATGGTGATCAGCGGGCTGGGCATCCGCTGCTGGGCGGTACGGCACATCGGGACGATCTCGCGGACCCGGAGCGCACGGCTCGGGCCGATGATGTCGCGTGGCCCGTTCGCGCTGGTCCGCAATCCCCTCTACGTCGGCAACTTCCTGATGTGGATCGGTTTCGCGGTGAGCTCCGGATTGCTGTGGATGGTGCCGGTGGCCTGGGCGATCTTCGCGTTGCAGTACACCGCCATCATCCGCTTCGAGGAAGCCGCGCTGACCCGCCACTTCGGCGACGCCTACGTCGACTACCTGCGCAGCGTGCCGCGCTGGGCGCTGCACCCCGGACGGCTGCCGGCGGCGCTGCGCGACCGCGGCGTCCACCCCTGGAGCGAGGTCGCGTTCAGCGAACGGGGCACGCTCATCGCCGCGGCGGCGGTCACCGCGCTGCTGCTCGCCAAGTATCGTTGGGGGTAGCCGCGTCACCTCCCGCGCGCAATCGTGCTCATCGTCGGTTCATCCACGATTCATACTCTGTAGTCATGAGGTCACACGCCGTCGCGGCGACGCTCGTATTCGTGCTGGCGCTCGGCGCCGGCGCGGAGGCCCGCCGCGGCGCGCAAACCGCCCAGCGCCCCGCCCCGGCTCCGACCGCCTTGACGTTCGAAGCGGCGATGGCCCGGGCGCTCGACGCCAACCCGACGATTGCCGCCGCGCGTCTGCGCCGGGCCATCGCGCTCGGCGCGGTGGGCGTCGCCCGCGAGCGGCCCAACCCTGAGTTCCGCACTGAGTTCGAAAAGGAAGCGCCGAAAGAGGCCTACGGGCTTGCCGTGCCCCTCGAGCTCGGAAACAAGCGCGGCAACCGCATCGCCGTCGGTGAGGCGGCCGTGAAGACCGGCGAGGCGGAGCTGGCGCAAGTGATCGTCGAGGTGCGCGCGGCGGTTCGGCGGGCCTATTTCGGCCGCGCCGTGGCGGAAGCGCGTCTGGCATTGGTCGGCGAGCTGCACGACATTGCGGTGCGCGCCCGCGACGCCGCGCAGCAGCGGTTTGAGGCCGGCGGCGTACCTCGGCTCGAAGTCGTCCAGGCGGAGCTGGCGCTCGAGCAGACCGACAACGAGCAGCTGGGGGCACAGGCGGCCGCCGATGGCGCGCGTGTCACCTTGAACGCCCTGCTCGGATTCCCGCTCGACACCGCGATGACGCTGGGCTCCCCGCTCGAGGAGGGGCTCGTGCCGCCACCGGCCGCCGCGATCGAGCTGGCGCGCGGCTCGAACGCCGAGATCGCCGTGCTTGATCGCCGGATCGAGGAGCAGCGCGCCCGCGTGGCGCTGGCCCGCTCGCAGCAGACCCCGGACGTTACGCCGGAGGCGACCCTCACGCGGCGCGGCGAGCCTGAGTTCGAGACCGGCTGGCGGGCGGCGGTCGCGGTAGCGGTGCCGATCTTCACGCGCCACCAGGCGGGCGTGCGCGTCGAGCAGGCGACGCTGAGTCAGCTGGATGCGGAGCGTCAGGCCACGCTGACGCGGATCGACGGCGAAGTCACCGCGGCAGCAACGATCGCCGGCGCCCAGCAACAGTCGTTGCAGCGCTATCGCGACCGCATCCTGCCGCAGGCGCTCGAGGTGGAGCGGATGGCGGAGGACGCGTATCGGCTGGGCCAGACGGGCATCGCCGCGCTCCTCCAGGCGCTCCAGGCGACCCGTGACGCGCGGCTGCGTTCGCTCGAAGCCGCCGACCAGTTCCAGGAGTCGCTCGCGACGCTCGAGCGCGCGATCGGAGCCACTATTCGATGACTCGCGGAAGCTGCATGTCCATCACGTCCCGCTCGTGCCGCCGCGCTCCTCGCCATCGCCTCGCGCGGCTCGCCGGCCGCGGCATCGCCCTCCTCCTGCTGATCCTGGCATCGGCATGCGGGAAGGAGGGACGCGAGGAAGTCGAGACGGCGGCGGTTGTTCCGGTAACCGTCAGCCCGGCCGAGACCGGCGACATCGTCGCGGTAATCCACGCCACCGGCACGGTGGAGCCCGCGCCCGGCGCCGATCTGAGAATCACGGCCCCGGAAAGCGCACGCATCGTCGAGATCGCCAAGGCGGAAGGCGATCGCGTGCGGCGGGGCGACCTGCTGGTCCGCTTCGAGATTCCGTCACTCGGCGCCGAATCGGCGGCGAAGCGGGCCGAGGTCGAGCGGGCCCAGGCCCGGCTGACGAACGCGACAGCGGCCCGGACCCGGGCCCATGACCTGTTCGATCGCGGCGTCGCGGCGCACAAGGAGGTGGAGGACACCGACCGCGAGCAGGCCGAGGCAGAGGCCGCGCTGCGCGAAGCGGAAGCGGCCCGCACGGCGTCGGCAACGCTCGCCTCACGCGCCGAGGTCCGCGCCCCGTTCGACGGCGTCGTCGCCCGACGGTCCCACAACCCGGGTGACGTCGTGGACGCCTCGTCCACCGAGCCCATTCTGCGCGTCATCGATCCGCGCCGGCTCGAAGTCGTGGCGTCAGTCCCGATTGCCGACCTCCCGCACATCGCGACCGGTGCCGCGGCCCGCCTCCTCACGTCTGGTGACGACGAGCCGGAGGCGCTCAAAGTGATCTCGCGTCCGGCGTCGGTCGAGGCCCAGACCGGCGCGGCGCCGGTGCGGCTGGCGTTCGCGAAGCCGACCGCGCTGCCGGCCGGGACACCGGTGCAGGTGGATATCGACGGTCAGCGCCGCAAGCAGGTGCTGCTCGTACCGCTGTCGGCGATCGTGCGTGAAGGGGAAGAGACTGCGGTATTCGTCGTCTCAGGCGACAAGGCACAGCGGAAGCCCGTGACCTTGGGCCTCGCGGATGCCGGGCACGTCGAGGTGAAGTCGGGCATCGCGGCCGGCGACAAGGTGATCGTCACCGGCCAGAACGGGCTGCCCGACGGCGCCGCGGTGAGCGTCGGCGCCGCGAAGGCCGAGGGCGCGGACGAGAAATGAGCGTCGCGTCGCTCGCCATCAAGCAGTCACGGGCTGCGGCCCTGGTCGCAGTCGCCCTGGTCGTGGCCGGGGTCATCGCCGCGCTGACGTTGCCGAGCAGCATCTATCCGCCCCTCGAGTTCCCGCGCATCGTGATCATCGCCCACAGCGGGACGTTGCCCTCGCAGGCGATCGCGCTGACCGTCACCCGCCCGATCGAGCAGGCGGTGATGGAGGTCCCCGGCATCAGGAGGGTCCGGTCCCGGAGCATCCGCGGCGCGACCGAAATCTCCGCGCAGTTCGAACCGTCCAGCGACATGGTCGTAGCGCTGCAGCAGGTGCAGAACCGGGTCGCGGAGATTCGCGGCGAGCTTCCGGAGGACGTCGAGCTCACCGTCGAACGCCTGACGCCGGCGGTGTTTCCCGTCCTGATCCTGAGCGTCACCGGGAGCCTGTCGACGCCCGAGCTCACCGACTACGCGCTCTACGTGATGCGGCCGACGCTCGCCCGGGTGCCCGGCGCCGGCCGGATCGAAGTGCTGTCGAGCGAGACGCGCGAGATCGAGGTCGTACTCGATCCGCTCAAGCTGACGTCGGCGGGACTCACCGTCGCCGACGTCTCTGCGGCGCTCAAGGCGGAGAACCGGCTCGAGCCGGTCGGCCGCTTCACCGAGTCCGGACAGCAGCACCTGTCGCTCGCCTCGGGGCTGTGGACCTCGCTCGATCAGATCGCCGCGGCCCCGGTGCTGGTGAAGAACGGCGCCACCATCCGGATCTCGGACCTGGGCACGGTGAAGCCGGGCGCGCCGGACAAGACCGTGCTCATCACCGGCAACGGCAAGGACGCGGTCAGCCTGTCGATCTCGCAGCAGATCGGCGCCAACATCCTGACCCTCAAACAGGGCGTCGACGACGCCGTCACCGAGCTGACCCGCAGCCTGCCGGCTGGCCTGCATGTGACGAAGGTGTACGACCTCGCCGAGTTCGTCAGCGGCGCGATCGGCAGCGTCCGCGACGCGATCATCATCGGCGGCCTGCTCGCGACCATCGTCCTCATCGTCTTCCTGCGCGACATCCGCCTGACGATCATCGCGGCCCTGACGCTCCCCCTGGCGGTCATCCCGACGTTTCTCTTCATGCGGATCTTCGGGGGCTCGATCAACGTCATGTCGATGGGCGGGCTGGCCGTCGCGATCGGCCTCGTCATCGACGACGCGGTGGTGGTGGTGGAGAACATCCATCGGCACGCGACCGAAGGGGACGGCGATGTCGTTCGCGCGGTCGACGAGCTGATCGCCCCACTGGTCAGCTCCACGCTGACGACGGTCGTCGTGTTCGCCCCGCTGTCGCTGCTCTCGGGTGTGGTCGGCCAGTTCTTCCGCGCCCTGTCACTGAGTCTGTCGGTTGCCGTCCTGCTGTCGCTGGGACTGTCGATCACCATCGTGCCGCTGCTCGCGCGTCTCGCCTTCCGGCGCTCCCATCGTGAAGTGACGGCGCCTCGCGACAGCCGTCTGACGCGCGCCTACACCGCCACGCTCGGCGTCATGCTGCGGCGCCCGCTCGTCGCCGCGATCACGGCCGTGCTGCTCGCCGCGGTCACCGTCGGCTTGTACCAATTCACCGGCACGGGCTTCCTGCCGCCCGCTGACGAGGGCGGCTTCGTGCTCGACTACCTGACGCCCGCGGGCTCGGCACTCGAGGAGACGGATCGCCAGGTGCGGGCGATGGAAAAGGTCCTGGGCGAGACGGCGGAGGTCGCGTCGTGGTCGCGGCGCACCGGCTCGGAGCTGGGCCTGTTCGCCACGGCGCAGAACTCCGGCGACATCCTCGTCCGCCTCAAGCCAGCCGGCCAGCGCGATCACTCCGCCGAGGAGGTCATCAGCGAGTTGCGGCCGAAGCTACAGGAGGCGGCGCCGCTCGCCGAGCTCGAGTTCCTGCAGCTCCTGCAGGACATGCTCGGGGATCTCGAGGGCAACTCGACGCCGATCGAAGTAAAGATCTTCGGTGACGATCCGGAAGCGCTGGCGGAGGCCTCGGAGCCGGTCGAAACGCTTCTCGGCAAGATCGACGGGGTCGTGGACGTGGTCGGGATGCAGCGCGGCAACCCGGAGCTGACCTGGAACATCGACCCGACGGCGGCCGCCCGCTTCGGCCTGACGGTTGCCGACGTCACCGCGCAGCTGAGCGCGTCATGGCTCGGAGATGTCAGCACCGATCTGCGGCTCATGGACCGCCGCGTCCCGGTGCGGGTCCGGCTGCCGGACGCGGTTCGCTTCAATCCGGCGCGCTTGTCGCAGACGTTGCTCAAGTCCGCTGACGGCCACCTGGTCCCGTTGTCGAGCATGGCGAGCACGAGCCGCGCGAACGGGCAGTCCGAGTTGATGCGCGAGAACCTGCGCGGCATGGCGCTGGTGACCGCACGCCTGGAGAATCGCGACCTCGGCAGCGCCGTCGCCGAGATCCGCGACAAGCTCGCCGGCATCAAGGTGCCGCTCGGCTACACGGTGGAGATTGGCGGCCAGTACGAATCGCAGCGTCAGGCATTCCGCGAGCTGCTGATGGTCTTCGGGATTGCCGCGGCGCTGGTCTTCACCATCCTGGTGGTGCAGTTCCGGGAGTTCCTGCCGGCCATCCTGATCATCGCCGCCGCGCCGGCCTCGCTCGGCGGCGCGCTGCTCCTGCTGATCCTCACCGGCACCGACCTCAACGTCTCGTCGGCCATGGGCCTGATCCTGCTGGTCGGGCTGGTGGTCAAGAACGGGATCATGTTGATCGATTACGCCGAACGCCTGCGTGACAGCGGCGAGCCGATCGCCACCGCAATCGGCCACGCCGCGCGGATCCGCCTGCGCCCGATCCTCATGACGACGTTCTGCACGCTGTTCGGCCTGCTCCCCCTGGCGCTCGGTCTCGGCGCCGGCGCTGAGCTCCAGAAGCCGCTCGCCCTGGCCGTGATCGGCGGCCTGGTCCTCTCGACGCCGGTCACACTCCTCCTGGTCCCCGGCCTCTACGCCGCGTTCTACAGAGGCCGCCAGAACCTTGAACTTTGAACCGAACCCCTGAACCGTGAACCCAACCTTGAACCCCATGAAGCAATGAACCTTGAACCTGTACTCGGTTCATAATCCCCCATGCCCATCCTGAACGTCGAACACATCGCCTGGAACGTTGCCGATCCCGCTGCCGTCGCCGACTGGTATGTCTCGAACCTCGGCATGCGGGTCGTCCGCAGCGGCCCGGCGCCGATGCACATGCGCTTTCTCGCCGATGCCAAGGGCCGCGCTGTCATCGAGATCTACAACAACATCGCCGATCCGATTCCGGACTACGCCGCCCAGCACCCGGCGCGGCTGCACTTCGCTTTCCACACTGACGATCCCGACGGTTCACGCGACGAGCTGATCGCGGCGGGCGCGACCCTCGTCGACGAGCAGACCGCCGCCGACGGCTCGCGACTGGTGATGCTGCGCGACCCTTGGGGGCTGGCGCTGCAGCTGTGCAAACGCACCGCGCCGCTGCTGCCCGCTTGATCCGCAGGCGCTGCCGTCATAATCGGCCTCCATTCACCGGGGCCGAGGAGGTCCCGTGCGCGCACGTTTCATTGCCCTCCTGCTGATCGTTCATCTACCGTCTGCGGCTGCGGCGCAACACGTGCCGACGGTGGACGACCTGCTCAACGTGAAGACAGCCGGCGGGGCGCACATCTCACCCGACGGCAAGTGGGTGGCGTACACGGTCTCCGAGGCCGACTTCAAGCAGAACGCCTTCATCACCCAGGTCTGGCTCGCCAATGCTGCGACAGGAAGGAGCGTGCAGCTGACGCGGGGCGAGAAGTCCGCGACCAGTCCTCAATGGTCACCGGACAGCCAGTGGCTGGCGTTCACGAGCCAGCGGGTCGGCGACAAGACGCAGATTTTCGTGCTCCATCCCGACGGCGGTGAGGCCCTGCAGCTCACGAAGGCGGAGAACAGCGTCGGCGCGTTCGACTGGTCGCCCGACGGCAAGACGATCGCGTTCACCGCCAGCGACGCCGATCCCAAAGTGGCGCGGGCACGCCAGGAGTATCTCGGCGGGTACGAGGTGGTCCGCGAAGAGTACGAGTTCAGGCAGCTTTGGACCCTGGACATAGCCGAGGCGCTCAAGAGCCCGGTTGCAGGAACGCAGATCACGAAGGGGACCGCCTATACGGTCGGCTCATTCTCATGGGCTCCGGACGGATCGAGGATCGCCTTCAGCGCGACGGTGAACCCCGATCTCATCCAGGGCGGCACCGCGGACATCTACCTGATTACCGTGGCGGACAAGTCGGTCAAGAAGCTGGTCGGCCAGGCCGGCCCTGACACGGACCCGGTCTTCTCACCCGACGGCCGGATGCTGGTGTTCTCGTCGGCAATGGGCAGGCCGAACTACTTTCACGCCAACTCGCGGCTCGCGATCATCCCGATCGACGGGGGCCTGCCGCGCTCGATCACCGACACGTTTGACGAATCGCCCGACATCGTGGCCTGGAATGCCGCCGGCCTGTTCTTCAGCGGATCGCAGAAGACCGCCACGCACGTGTTTCGCGTCGACCCCACCAGCGGGACGTTCACCCGCGTGACTCAGCCCGATGCGCTGATGCTCGGCAGCGCCAGCTTCACGAAGGACGGCAGGACGCTCGCCTTCACCGCGCCGTCGCCGACCTCGTTGAACGAAGTGTTCATCTCGACGGTGACTCCGTTCGCGCCGCGGCAGCTGACGACGATGACCGACCAGGTGAAGGGGTGGACGCTTGGCACCCGCGAGATGATCTCGTGGCCCAGCCAGGATGGAACGATCATCGAAGGCGTTCTGATCAAACCGGCCGGCTTCGACTCGTCAAAGAAGTACCCTCTGCTGACGATCATTCACGGCGGCCCGACCGGAATCGATCGGCCGACCCTCCTGGACATCCGCTACTACCCGAGCGACATCTGGGCCGCGAAGCCCGCCCTGATCTTGAAGGTGAACTACCGCGGCAGTGGCGGCTACGGCGAGAAGTTCCGGCAGTTGAACATCAGAAATCTGGGCGTCGGTGACGCCTGGGACGTGCTGTCAGGCATCGACTATCTAATCGCCAAAGGGTGGGTCGATCCGAAACGGGTGGGCTGCATGGGCTGGAGCCAGGGAGGCTACATCTCCGCCTTCCTCACGACGTCCTCCGATCGGTTCGCGGCGATCTCGGTCGGCGCGGGGATCTCGAACTGGGCGACCTACTACTACAACACCGACATCACGCCGTTCACGATTCAATATCTCGGCAAAGACCCAGCGCTCGACCCGGAGATCTACGCCAGGACATCGCCGATGACGTACATCAAGCAGGCGAAGACGCCGACGCTGATCCAGCACGGGGAGCTCGATCGGCGCGTGCCGATTGCGAATGCCTACGAGCTGCGCCAGGGGCTGGAGGATCGCGGCGTGCCGGTGGAGATGGTGGTCTACAAAGGATTCGGGCACGGCATCACCAAGCCGCGCGAGATGCGCGCGGTGATGCTCCACAACCTGGGCTGGTTCAACCACTACCTGTTCGGCGAGCCCCTGCCGGACTTCGCCAAACCGGAGTTGCCCAAGAAGTCCGACAGCGACGCGGAAAAGCAGTAGTGCACGCCCTGAACATCGACTCTGAAGATCGAGGCGGATGCTGAACATCGCATCCTGCATGGCACGTGGCACATGGCACATGGCACATGGCAGATGGCAGATGGAGCTAAGGCACCTTGCGTCTGGCATCTCACATTTTGAGGCGGACGTTTTCAGCGGCCCGCTGGCCAGCCGGAGGAGTCCCGCCTCGTGCTAATCGCTCCTGAGCGCGTCCAGGAGCCGGCCGCTCATCGCGGCACGGGTCGCAAGGTATGCCGAGACGAGCCCGGTCGCCGCGACGATCAGGAGGAGTAGCGCGAGGCCGGACCCAGGCCGGGTGCCGCCGCGATTGAGCCACGCCGGGGCAACGGCGAGGGCGGCGCAGATCGCTCCGGCGCCGAGTCCGGCCCCGAGCAACAACGCGGCTTCCGCCAGCACCATCGTCGACAACCGGGTCCCGTCGTAGCCGACCGCGCGGAGGAGCGCCAACTCGCGCCGCCGCTCGGTGACGTTGCGGAACATCACCGCCGCAAGACCGAGCGTGCCGAGCAGGAGTCCCAGCCCCCCGAGCGCCTGGAACGTGGAGAGGTAGGTGTTCTCGACGCGATGAAAGGCGGCGAGGCGCTCGGTGGTCGCTACCGCGTCGGCCCCGAGATCGCCGAGCTCGCGCTCGAACACACCGGCGAGGGCCGTGGCCTGCGCGCTCGTCCGCACTGACGAGTCCTCGACCAGGAAGAACTGGTAGCCCTGCTGCGAGGGAAACGCCTGCGTGAAGCGCGGCTCAGCGACGATCACCTCGCCCTGGAGCACGCTGTCGCGCAGCGCGCCGACGAAGCGCAGCATCAGCGGCCTGTCGGCGCCCGTATCGATCGTGAAAGAATCGCCGACACTGGCGTGCAGCGCGTACTCGAGCGAGGTCGCGTCCGCTATCGCCGGAATCGCCCCATCTTCGAACGTGCGGTTGAGCAGCAGCCACGGATTCGCGCGCTCGGCATCGGTGCCGGCGATGGACGACGCGAACGTGAAGCGGTTGGCGGTGATGAAGTCCGGCGTCGGCGCGATGATCGTGGGATTCGTCGGCCGATAGAGGTTGAGGCAGCTCGCGTCCTGGCCACGGCGCAGGCGGAAGCGAGCGATGCGGGTCTGCGCGAGCTCAGGCCCGTTGACGAGCAGTGCGGCACGTCCCTCCGCTGTGCCCGGGTCGTGGACCATGGGCAGCTCCGACTGCGCGATCAACGCGTAACCGCCGGTCCCCGAGTGCGGGTCTGTGGACGGAGCGTCCACGCCGCGGCGGAACGCATCGATAGAGAAGATCAGGAAGGTCGCCGCGGCGATCAGCGCTGCCGACAGGACGCTGCGCGCCGGCCGGGAGGACGCACCGCGAAAACCGAGCCGGACGATGGCCCACGTGCCGTGCCCGGCGATCGGCCGGCGATCTCGCGCCCGGAGCCAGGCTCCCAGCCACAGCATGGCGCCGCTCAGCAGGGACGCACCCGCGCCGAAAAAGGCCGCGGTCTGATTCGCCCGGCTCGCGAACCCCCAGGCGAGCAGGCCAAGCCCGAGAGCCGCCGCGGCAACCGCAGCGCCCACGCGCCACGACCGGCGTCCGCCCTGGGCTGAAGCAGTCCCATCCACATCCACCGTCTGGGCGTGCAGCAGCGCTCGCGGCGTCAGCCTCGCGACCGCCCGCAGTGAGACCACCACACACACCACAGCCGCCACCACGCCGCCGGCCGCACCGGCTGCCAATGACGGCCACGAGACGTGCACGTGAAGCTGGGTCGTGCCGACCGCGCCGATCCACCAGGTCCGCAGACCGAAGACGATGACCCTGGCGTACAGCACCGCACCCGCCGCACCGAGCACACCGCCGGCGACGGCGAGGAGCACGGCCTCCGCTACCAGGAGGCGGCGGATCGTGCGCATCGTGAATCCTGACGCCCGCAGGATGCCCGTCTGCCGCAGCCGCTGCTCGACTCCGAGCTTGAAGAACAGCACCACGAGGAGCAGCGCGGACACGACGATGAAGAAGCTGAAATAGGTGAAGTACTCGCCGAAGTCGGTCGCCCCGGCCGAGGCCGCAAGGGCTTGCGCGCGCACCGGCACGATGGTCACCGCCATCGCCGACGGCGACAGCGCATGCCGCAGCGCGCTGTTGAAGGTCGCCACGAGGTCGGGCGAGGCGGCCGGCACCGCTCACGAATCGGAGCGACGTCAACGCGCCGAATCGCGAGCCCCAGAGATCGCGGCCGCGGTCGTACGACAGGAACGCCTTGGGTGTGGTTCGGAACTCGTGCCAGTAGGCCTCGTCGATCGGACGGACCTTCGCGAGATCGATCGGGAACGGCGGATCCCAATCGGCAAGACTCTCGGCCTGCGTGATGCCGGGATAGTCAGGAGCGAGGCGGCGGTCACCCGCCATCCCGCTCATCGGCACGATCGCGCTGACCGTGAAGTCGGCGGACCTGGACTGCAGGCCGGCCACGGGATCCCACAGGTAGTAATCGAGCGCGATCCGATCGCCCGGCGACGCGTCCAGCTCCCGCGCGAGCCACGTGTTCAGCACGATCGCGTCGGCCCCGCCCGGCCCACGTGGCGACGACGCGGCTGGAACGACCTCGCCGAGATCCGTGGCGGTGACGAGCGAATACGGGACCGCCCGCTCGCCCTTGCGAATCGCGTTGGCGAGATACGTGAAGATCGGAACCGGCCGAAGTCCGAGCTTCGTGCCAACCTCGCGCGCCGCGCGTTCCAGCTCCGGATTGACGATGCCGGTCTGCGTGTCGAGCGCGAGCGTGACCGCGCGACCCCCATCGTCCACGGTCGTGATCCGGACGCCCAGATCCTCGAGCCGGAGTGCGTCGTCCAGGGTGCCGTCCGCGTTGCTGATTCCGGCGAGCAGCACCGCGTTGATCTGGCGCGCCACGCCAAGGTCGCGCTGGAGCCGGCCGAGCGGCGCGAAGATGGCGCGGACTTCCGCTTGCTGCGGCTGGAGCGCGAATTCGCCGAGCCGATCCGACGTCAGCACGCCCGTCGCCTGGAGCCGCAGCGTGCGGCCGACGTCCTCCTTCTGACCGAACAGCGATTCAATCGGGATCTGCGCCGGCTTCTGCACGCGCGTCAGCAGCGTGTCGCCAGGCTGCACCCCGAGCTCGCTCGCCAGTGCGGGCGACAGATACACGCCGTCCGCCTCGGGCACACCGTGAAAGGACCAGAAGCGCGCGTCGACTCCGTAGACCAGCACGCCGGCGGCGCGGCGCCTGGATTGTTCGTGGGTGACCGCGCCGGTCGCGATGATCAGCGGCGCGGACGTCGCACCTGGTACGCCTCCCCGCAAGTCGTCAGCGACGCCTTCGCGAAAGAAGCCGGCCGTGCTGACCGCGATGTCCGCGCGCCCGAGCCGCTGAAGGGCGAGATCGCGCAGGCTGCCACGGACCGAGTCTCCCACTACCAGCGCACCCGCCAGCACCGCGGTCGCGGTCGCCACACCCAGGAGCACCGCCAGATTGGTTCGCCAATGGAACCTGACGCTGCGAACGACCAGCGTCCGGAGCGTCACGCCAGTGTCCCCCCGTTCATCTCGTAGCGCAGCGGGAAGCGCTCGGCCAGCGCGGCGCTGTGCGTGACGACGACGAGGATCGTCCGCCGGGCCTGGTGCAGATCGAGGAGGAGCGCGGCGACCGAGTCGGCGGCGCTGCGATCGAGGTTGCCGGTCGGCTCGTCGCAGAGCAGCAGCACCGGATTGCGAATCAGGGCGCGGGCCAGCGCGGCGCGCTGCTTCTCGCCGCCGGACAGCTCCGCGGGCCGGTGCTCGAGCCGGGCGGCGAGACCGACCTGCATGAGCAGCGCGCGTGCGCGGCGTTCGTCTTCGGCCGGATTGCGCTCCGACGACGGAGCGACGAGGGTCGGCGCGAGCACGTTCTCGAGCACCGAGCATTGCGGGAGAAGCGAGTGGTCCTGGAAGACGAAGCCGATCCGCTGATTCCGGAAGGCCGCCTGCTCACGTTCGCCGAGGCGGTATGGATCGTCGCCGTCGAGGGTCACGCGACCCGAGGTCGGCGACTCCAGCGCGCCGAGAAGGTACAACAGCGTGCTCTTGCCGCTGCCCGACGGCCCCATGATCGCGGCGGCTTGCCCGCGCTCCAGACAGAGCGACACGTCACGCAGGATGGGGAGCTCGCCGCGCGGGGTGGGATACGACTTCGACAGCGAGTCGGCGATCAGCATGGCAGTATCAGGCAGCCAGCCTCGCCAGGCTCGAGTACAGCGCTTCCGCCTCCTCGGCCATGCGTCCCGCGGTGTAGTGCTCGCGCACGCCCGCGGCCCCAGTTTCACCCAGCGCGCGGCGGCCCGCCGGGTCGCGCCAGAGCGCCAAAAGTCCTTCCGCCAGCGCCTCGGCCCGATCGGGCTCGACCAGCAAGCCTCCCCCGGTGCGCTCGACGATCTCGGGAAAGGCTCCGCGCCGCGGCTGCACGACGGGTACGCCGGCAGCCATCGCTTCGAGCAGGAAGAGCCCCTTCGGCTCCTCGTACGTGGCTGGCACGGACAGCACGTCGAGGCCGTGCAGGAAGGCCAGCTTGCCGACGCGATCGAGCTCGCCGCGGTACTCGAATTGATCCGCCAGTCCCCAGGTCGCCATCTTTGCCTTTACGTCCGCCAGATACCCCTGATGCTCGGGCGCCAGATAGCCGGCCGCCAGCAGTCGCGAAGCGCCGATGCCGGGCCGCGCGCGCAACGCGCGGTACGCCTCGGCCAGCGCGTGCAGCCCCTTTTCCGGCGCGATGCGGGCGAAGTAGCCGACGGTGAAGGGATCGCCGGCAGCTCGCTCGCCGTTCCGGGGCGGGTAGGCGTCGGTGTTGATGCCGAGCGCAATGGTGTGCATCTTCGCCGCCGGCACGCCGAGATAGCCGGGCATGTAATCGGCGTAATAGCGGCTCACCGGCACGAATGCGTCGACGTGAATGCTCGCCGCGCGGATCAGATCCAGCGACTGCTGCCGCCAGGGCTCTCCCAGGCCGTCCAGGAAGAGGTCCTCACCCTGCAACGTGCAGCAGATCGGCACGCCCAGCGCCCTGCGCAGCGGCGCCGCCAACCCGAGCAGCAGCGTATATGGCAGATTGACGACGTCGAAGGGCGGCTCGAGGGCGAGCCACTCGAGCATCTTGTCGATCTCCTTGCGCTGGAACCCCTGCTCGCCACGCAACATCGACACCGTCAGCTCACCGAGGCTCTTCGGGTCGACCTTGATCTGCCGCTTCGAGGCCATGCGGATTACCCACTCGGCATCGAGCAGGCGGTCCACGATGCGCGGGGCGTGTCGGAAGATCGGGGCGTGCTGCTCCAGGAAGACACTGATGCCGCCAAACAGCACCCGCCCCTGGCTGACGTTGCGTTCGTCCGTGCGGGTCGGCGTATAGACCGGCGCCAGGACGACGTCGTGGCCGCGCGCGAGGAGCGCCGCGGCAAGCGTGTTGTCGCGCAGGCAACTGCCGCAGTACATACTGCCGGCGCCGCCCGTCAACGACAGAATCCTCACGCGATCGCGGCCCCGGCCGCCGCCGGCAGCGCTTCCCTCGCCTGGAACGATCGGCGCGCGTAGAGATGCTCGAAGAGGTTGCCCTCGTGTGGCTGGTCCCAGCTGATCTGGTTGGTGGCAATCGGCCCGACGTTCAACCGATCGACGAGCGGCGACGCGAGCAGCCGATCGAGCAGCGCACGATCCTCAGTGAGCGCGGTCACGACCAGGGTCTTCCCCATCGCGTCCGGCAACCGCCGCATGTCGTCGGGGGTGACCTTCACTACCGCGGCGAACGGAAAGAGGAACTCGCGGTTGGCGAGCGGATGGTCAGCCGATTCGCACAACACCACTGTCGGCAGCAGGTAGGTACAGCCGTCCACCACCGCGAGCCGGGGCCCGGCACGACGTGCGGCCGTCACGTCTCGTGCCCCAGGGGTGGCCAGGCCGGCGTCGATCTGCTGCGAGATGCGTTCGGCCACACGGGGATCAGCGAACGGCGCCAGCAGCGCCCGCTCATCGTCCACGGCGCGCGGAACGATCTGCGCCAGCTTGACGGCGAGCGCCTCCGCAACGGACTCGGCGATCGAGGCCTCCGCCCACACGCCAGAGGCGTTAACGCACGAGCGGCCACCGTTGTCGGCGATCGAGCCGGCGATCAGATCCAGCTGCGAGTTCCAGTCGGCATTGTGATCGCTGCCGATCAGGATCTTGCTGTAGCCGGGCCCGTGCAGTTCGATGCGCGGATCCCCCTCGTAGGCGCCAACCGCGGATACGTCGCCGAAGAACATGCTTCGGCCGGTGCGCCGCACGATTTCGCCGGCGCCGGCGTGATCCGCGGGGTAATAGCTGAACGCCTCGGCCGGCACGCCGGCACTGATGAACGCCTGGATCAGGCGATATGGCGTCCATGGCTCGGAGCTGCCGGGCTTGAGGACCAGCGGCATCTTGAGCGGAATCGCCGGCACCCAGAGCGAGTGCACGCCGGGCGAGTTGCTCGGCAGCACGATGCCCAGGGACTGCGTGCGCGGGTAGTAGCTGATTGCGTGCCCGCCATGCTGGCCATAGCCGCTGTCGAGGATCGAGAGATCGAGCCCGCGCGTCAGGCCCCGCAGCACGGTCTCCATCTCGGTGAGCACGCCGGCGATCTTGCGCATGTTCCGGCGCACCAGCACGTGCGGCATGCCGGTCGTCGCGCTCAATTGCTGGACGTAGTCGTCCGGCGTCTGGCGCGCGTCGCCCACCGGGAGCGTGTCCTGCGCGAAGGCCGCGGCCGCCTTGACGCACATCTCGAGCAGGCGCTTCACCGGAATACCA
This sequence comes from uncultured Acidobacteriota bacterium, assembly GCA_963816725.1. Lineage (GTDB taxonomy): Bacteria > Acidobacteriota > Vicinamibacteria > Vicinamibacterales > 2-12-FULL-66-21 > CAVSUB01. The sequence goes on from CAWFMC010000018.1 coordinate 158,668, forward strand.
GCGAGCGCCGCCCGCGCTGTGGCCTGCGTCTCGGCCAGCAGGTCCCGCCGGATCAGGCCGGCGTTGGCCTGGCTGATCTCGACGAACGGCTCGCGCGTCCGGTGATGCGGCACGCGGACGACGTCGAGGCTGCGGTACGGGATTCCGTGGCGGAGGACGGGTAGGTGCAACATGAGTGAATTGGGCCCTGGGCGCGGCGATCGGCGTTCGGCGCTCGGCGCTCAACGATCCACGTTTTTACACGCGACAAACAAGCCGCACTGGGCAGTCTACCGCAGCGCACCGAGGCGGCGACCGGATCGGGGCTCAGTACACCCCTTCAACAACCGTCGTCGCGAACCGTGAGAACGGGCGGACGTTGCGGACACCATCCCAAGGATATTGCGCGCACGGCGGCTCGCGTTCGGCTTCGTCGCGCTCGAGGAAGCGCGGCATGAAGAATTCCTTGGTGAGCGTCGTGAGCCGGACCCGGCCCGTGTGCCCGTATCCGACCAGCGCGTCCGGGTGATCCGGGTCGACGACCTCGATCATCGCCCGCGGCGCCGGCGGGTAGTAGATGATCGCGTAATCGTCAGCGGGTTCGGCCGGCTTGTGCGTCGCGAGCCCCATCAGCGTGTTGCCGTAGGTCGGCGCGAAGTACACGCCGTCGAGCAGCTCCTCGACGGCGAAGCGATGGAACTGCGGCGTCATCTCGGTGCCGCCGCAGAACACGCCTTTGACCCCCATCTTGCGCAGCGACACCTTCTCGCAGAGCGCCTCGAGCAACTTGGGCGTGGTGAAGAGGCACTGGATGTTGTCGTGCGCGCGGAGGAGCGTCAGCGCCTGATCGATCACATGCCGCTTGTAGGCCTCCACGTGCTCCATCTGGCGCACCTTGATCAGTTTGATCACCCAGCGCGGATCGAGATCGACCATGAAGCAGATGCCGCCGCGGTACTGGGCCAGGTGCTCGACCGCGAGCCGCAGGCGCCGCGGCCCGCTCGGGCCGACCATCAGCCAGTCGGCGCCCTTCGGAAACGCGCGGTCCGGCAGCGTCTCGCTGAAGTTCTCGTAGTCGATCCGGAAGTCCTCGTGCGCGATCCGGGACTTCGGCACACCCGTGCTGCCGCCGGTCTCGAACACGTAAATCGGCTTGTCGGCGTACGCCCTGGGCACCCAGCGGCGCACCGGCCCGCCTCGCAGCCACTCGTCTTCGAACGGCCCGAACTTGCCGAGGTCGTCGTAGCCGGCAACCTCGGTCATCGGATCGAACGAGAGCTGCGTCGCCCGTTCGAGCCAGAACGGGCAACCCGTAGCCGGATCGAAATGCCAGCGAACGATCTCGCGGACGTGCGCGTCGAGCCGCTCACGTGCGGCGCGTACGGGATTGTCGAGGGAGGGCGTGGTCGGGGGCACTAGGGGATTCTATTTCAACGGTTCATGCGGTTCATGGGGTTCATGGGGTTCATGGGGTTCATGAGGTTGGGTTCACAGTTCAGGGGTTCGGTTCAGGGTTCGTTCAAGGTTCCGATTGGTTCAAGGTTCCGGGTTCGCTTGCTTGCGGACGCGAGGGTACGGAGGAACGCGGCGCGGGCCGTGCCTTCCGGCGACGTGGTCAACGTTTCGACCGGCCAGGGCAGGCGCCAGGTCCAGTTCTCGTCGTCGACGCTCGACGGCACGTTGATGCGGTCGCGCCAGCCGAAGATGTCCGGCAGCGCGACCAGGGTGAAGTCGGAACCGGCGTGAAAGAGGGTGCTGAGCAGCGCGTCACGAATGCGATCCGAGAACGGGTCGGCGGGCGAGAGGCCGTCACCAGACTCGCCCATGATCGACAGCACGGCCTGGCGCTCGTCGGGGTCGGCGGCCGACCACCATTCGGCCATCGACTCGGTATCGTGCGTGCCGCTGATCGCGACGGAACACGGCGCGTAGGCGCGCGGATCGCGGAACGGGCGGCCTGGCTCCTCCCATTCGCGCTCCCAGCGCACCACCTTGAGGCCGGGCACCTGCTGCCGGGTCTGCGACACGCGCACGAAATCCGGGACCACGCCGAGATCCTCGGCGATGATCCGGGACCCGTGCGAGCGGAACAGCGCCATCAGCGCCTCGCCCTGGGCCAGCTGCGCCGCTTCGTCAGGCGGCGAGAAACCGGATGGACCATCGTGGGCGCGGATGAAGGTGCGATAGAAGCCGACCAGGTGATCGACCCGGAATCCGTCGAAGAGCTCCGCGCAGCGCCGCGTCCGCTGCGCCAGCCACTCGTATCCACCCGGCGCAACGACCTCCCAGCGGTACGGCGGCAGGCCCCAGTCCTGGCCCTCCGGTGACTCGGGCGCGGGCGGCACGCCGACCGACGCGTCGAGATGGAACTCCCCTTGACGGGCCCAGACGTCCGCGCTGTGCCCGTTGACCATGAACGGAAAGTCACCGAACAGCCCGACCGCGCCGCAGGCCGATCGCGCCTGCTGCCACTGCTCGTCCGCGAGCCATTGGACGTACTGGTAATAGCGGACGTTCGACGCCAGCCGGTCACGCGCGTCAGTCAGCGCGGCGGGATCGCGATCCCGCAACGGCTGCTCCCACTCCCGCCAGTAGCATCCGGCGCGCTCGTCGTGCAGCGCGCGAAACAGCGCGTAGGTGTCGAGCCACCACCCCTCGCGCTCGACGAACGCATCGAAGGCGGCCCGGCCCGGCGATTCCTGACTCGCGTGCCCGTCGAAGTGATCGAAGCCGAGGTGCAAGGCCTCACGCTTGGTCGCGCGCACGAGCTCGTAGTCCACGCGCCTGGACCGCTGCAGGCGCGTGACGCTTTCACGCCCTTCGGCACTCATTCGCTCGAGCCCCCCGGCGGCCCGGAAGTCCTCGCATCGCTCGACGGCAATGAAGATCGGATCGATCGCCATCGCACTCAGGCCCGAATACGGCGAGCTCTGGCCGGCTTGCATCTCGTTGATCGGCAGCAGCTGGATGAAGTCGAGCCCGGCCGCCTCGAGCCAGCGCGCGAGCAACGGCAGATCGGGGATCTCTCCCAGGCCCCAACTCGCCGCGGAAGGGATCGAGAAGAGCGGCGCGATCACACCCGCATGCCGGCCGTCCGCGAAACGGCCGCGAGCGGCGTCAGCCATCGACGCGGTCCAGCAGCCGCTCCGCGCCGGTGTCGAAGGTGTCAGGCGGAGTGAGCAGGCTCACGATCACGTGACAGCCATCGGCCAGGTCGAAGAAGTAGCCGGGGTGCACGAGGACGTGGTCCTGTTCCAGGAGAGTCAGGACGAGCTCCTCCTCCGGACGAACGGCGGGAACGCGCATCACCACCGACCAGCCGCCGTCCGCCGTCAGAACGTCGACGGCTGGATGACGGCCCGCGGCGGCGCGGATCGCCGCGTCGTTGCGCCGCACGCGGGCGCGAATCTGCGCGCGTACCGCCTCGCCGGATGCGATCAACGCGGGGGCAGCCACCTGCACCGGTGTCGACACGGACAGGTAGGTGTCGGCAATCAATTCCAGCTTGTCGATCGCGTTCGCCACCTGCGCCTCAGGCCCGTCCAATGCCATCCATCCCAGCTTCACCTGCGGCAGCCCGGCCGACTTGGACAGCCCACCCAGCCGTACGGAAAGGCACGCACTCGGCATGACCGCCGCCGTCTCGACGCCATTCCGAAGCGGGTAGTCAGCGAACACCTCGTCCACGATCAGCACCGCATCGCGCTCCGCGCAGCGCTCGCCAATCGCCTGCAATTCCTCCGCCCCGAGCACCGATCCGGTGGGATTGTTGGGACTCACGACGAGCACCGCGCGGACCATGTCTGACCACGCGTCGTCCAGCGAGGCGACGTCGAGCGCCCATCGGCCGTGGTAATCGAGGCGGTAGGGCACGGCGCGTACGCCATCCATGCGCGTCAGATGATCGAACAACGGATAACTCGGCGCCGGAATCAGCACCTCGTCGTCCGTCGGCCGGCAACAGAGCTTGAAGAGCCACGCGTAGGCTTCGCTGGTACTCGCGGTCAGCACGATGCGATCCGGGGGGATCTCTACGTGGCGGCGACGGTAGTCGGCGGACACGGCGGCGCGAGCGGTCGCCAGCCCGAGCGGCACGGGCTCGTAGATGAGTGATTGCGGTGCCGCGAGCGGGGCCAGGATCTCGGGATCGTAGTGGACGCCGGCACGGGTGGGATTGGTGACAGTCAGGTCGAGCAGCGGCTGCCCGGCCGCTCGAGCCCGGCTCAAGGCACGCGTCACCGGGTTCGGCTCGAAACTCGACGGAAAACGCGACGTCATCGCCATGTCGGAAGCCGCCGGCGCATCAGGCGCGCGAGACACGACGAGCAGGCGTGTGCCCCACTCCGTATCGCGACGAGAAGCCGGCGGCGACGGACGCCAGGACGCTGATGGTCAGCTGGCACCCGAGCCCCTCACCAGCCCACGCGGAGTTCGCGAGAAGCCGATCGTGCATGCGCGAGGTGTAACTCGAGCCTCGATGGCCGCCGGACTGCGCGCAGGTGAAGGCATTCCTGGAGACGACGACTGCGATCGCGCTCGCGACAACCACCACGCCGGCCATTCCGATGCCTCCGACCGGAGTCTACACCGGGCGCGAATGACGCGCGCGCGGACGTCCACCGCGCGAGGATCATCTACAATTCTGTGTTCAACGGCTCCGCGCACGAACGGCAGCGACCCATGTCCCTCACTCTCTCGATCGACGAGCTGCTTCGGTATTCAGCCGAAGAGCGAGACACGTGGCGGCGCTGGCTTCAGGCCAACCCTGCCGCCATCGATGCTCCGATGCAGACCGGCGGGCGCTTTCCGACGGTCGGCAAGCTGATCGATCACATCTTTCTGGTCGAACGGCGGCACCTTCAGCGGCTGCGCGGCCAGACCCTCGCGCAAGCCACGGGGCTGACCGGCAACAACGTCTCGCCGCTCTTCGACTACGGCGCGTCGGTACGCCGCGAGATGGAGCAGTTCATCCGATCGCTCGAAGAGCATGAGTTCGATGAGGTCCGCTCGATCGAAGTGCGTGATCGGCAATGGCCGGTGACGCCGCGCAAACTGCTGTTCCACATACTCGTGCACGAGATCCGCCACTGGGCGCAGATTGCGCTCGCGGTGCGCCTCGCCGGCTTCGCGCCACCCGGCGACCACGATCTCTTCTTCAGTCACGCCCTGAAATAGCCATGATCACACCTGCCGTGCCGGACGCCGCTACCGCGCTGGTTTCACTCGCCGACATCCGCGAGGCCGCCGAACGCGTGCGGCCGATCGTGCGAACCACCCCGCTCGTCGATGTGTCCGGTCCGGCCGGGCGGCCGCTGTGGTTGAAGTGCGAGAGCCTGCAGCCGGCGGGTGCGTTCAAGATCCGCGGCGCGTACAACATGGTCGCGCGGCTCACGCCGGAGCAGCGGGCGCGCGGCGTCGTGACCTACTCGTCGGGCAATCACGGCCAGGCGATGGCGCTCGCCGCCCGCGAGCTCGGCGCTCCCGCTGTCGTCGTCATGCCCACCACCGCTCCGGCCATCAAGGTCGAGGGCGCGAGGGCATTCGGCGCCGAAGTGATCTTCGCCGGCACGACATCCGCCGATCGCCGGGTCCGCGCCGAGGCCGAAGCCGCGGCACGCGGTTTAACGATGGTGCCGCCGTTCGATCATGAATGGATCATTGCCGGCCAGGGGACCGCGGGGCTGGAGATCCTCGATCAGTGTCCGGATGTCGCCGCCATCGTGGTGCCCGTGGGTGGCGGTGGTCTGCTCGCCGGCGTCGCGGCGGCCATCAAGCAGGCGCGTCCGCAGGTGACGGTCATCGGAGTCGAGCCCTCGGGCGCGGCCAAGATGACGGCGTCTATTGCCGCCGGCCACCCCGTCACCCTTCCGTCGACCGCGACCATCGCGGACGGCTTGATGCCGGTCCGCCCCGGCGATCTCACGTTCGCCCACGTCCAGGCCTATGTCGACCGCGTCCTCACCGTCGACGACCCCGCCATCGTCGACGCAGTGCTGTGGATTTTCGGGAACGCGAAGATGGTCGCCGAGCCAAGCGGCGCGGCCGCAACCGCGGCGGTCCTCACAGGCCTCGTCGACTCGTCCGGGAGGATCGACGGCCCGATCGTCACAATTGTGAGCGGCGGGAACATGTCGGTAGAGACGCTCCGTACGCTGCGCGCTCAGGGGCTGTAGCGAGGCTTTAGGCTTTCGGCTTTGGGCTCTGGGCCAAGCAGGCTGAAGGCCGAAGGCTAACGGCTTATATGGCTTAGGACGGGAACCCTGTAGAACCTGAGAACCGGAGAACGCGCACCTATCGAACCCCCCGAACGGTCGAACCCTAGAACCTTTCCACGCGCCGTTAACCTCATACACCGCGGCGCGTAATAGAAGGATGAGGAGTCACCGTTCATGCCCAGCCGACTTGCCTGTTGCCGTGTTCCGCTCGTCGTGTGCGTCCTGCTGTTCGCCGATTCACCCTTCGCGGCTGCCGCGCAGCGCCAGGCGCCAGCCGCCGAACAGGCTGCGGCGGCGGCACGCCCGACAGCCCCGCAAGTCGTCCTGAACGAGCAGGATTCGCGGGAAACCCGGAACGATTTCGAGGCGCTCCTCAAGCGGTTCCCGCCGTCGGTCGGGCAGGTGATGCGGATCGATCCGTCGCTGATGCGGAACGAGGCGTATCTGGCGCCGTATCCGGCGATCGCCGCCTTTCTCCAGCAGCACCCGGATATCGTCCAGAACCCGAACTACTATCTCGAGCACGTCAACTACGAAATGTGGAACCCGCGGCAGCCCGAGGATGCTCGCGCCGCCTCGATCCGCGCCTTTCAGGAGATGATGCAGGCCATTGCCGTCCTGCTCGGGCTGGGCGCCGCGGCGTTCGTGATCGTCTGGATCATCTCCACCCTGGTGAATTACCGGCGGTGGTATCGGACCTCGAAGGTGCAGACCGAGGTCCACACCAAGCTGCTGGATCGCTTCAGCTCGAACGAAGATCTGATGGCCTACATGCAGACCCCGGCCGGCCGCCGTTTCCTGGAATCGGCGCCGATTCCGCTCGAAGGCCCCTCCCGGGTGGTTGGTGCCCCGCTGTCGCGGATCCTGTGGTCGCTCCAGGCCGGTGTCGTCCTGGCGGTCGCCTCGCTCGGCGTCCTGTTCATCAGCAGTCGCGTGGTCGAAGAGATTGCCCAGCCGCTGTTCGCCATCGGCGTGCTGGTCCTCGCTTTGGGTGCCGGCTTCATCGTCTCGGCCGCTGCGTCGTATGTGCTGTCGAAGCGCCTGGGACTGCTTGAAGGGCCGGCTCCGGCGCGCGAGCACGCCGGGATTACCGGGGCGTAACGTCCCGCGAACACCACGATGACGCTACCTCACGTGACAATCTCCGACATCGACCGGCTGCGGGCTGACGCGGACACCGCCGACGTGGCGTTCGAGATGGACGAGGAGACGTTCCGGGCCTTCTACGACCGGACCTCGCGGTCGGTGTGGACGTACCTGGCACGGCTGAGCGGCGACGCCCAGTGCGCTGACGATCTGCTGCAGGAGACCTACTACCGCTTCCTCCGCGTGCGGACCCGGTGGGATTCGGAAGCTCACCGGCGCTCGTACCTGTTCCGCATTGCCACCAACCTGGTCCGAGACCGGCATCGCCGCGCGGTCGCCTCGCCGACGGTGCCGCTGGGCGATCGCGATGTCGCTGGCGCGGCCGATGCGGCCACGGCGGAGCGGCGTGCCGACCTCGATCGCGCGATGGGCAAGCTGCGCCCTCGCGATCGCGCCTTGCTGTGGCTCGCGTACGGCGTCGGGCAGCCGCACACCGAAATCGCCAGCGCCCTCGGCGTCAAGACCGGCAGCGTCAAGCTGCTGCTGTTCCGCGCCCGGCGCAAGCTGGCCGGCCTCCTGACCGCACTTCCCCGTTCATCCTCCAGAGGACCCGATCGTGACCTTCGCTGAGTGCCCGCACGAGGCCGACGTCATCGACGCGCTGACCACCACCCAGTGGCCCGAGCAATGTAGTGACGAGCTGCAGACGCACGTGGCCGCGTGCGACAACTGCCGCACGCTCGTCGCCGCCCTCACGCCGCTAGGCGAGGCGTGGCTGGACACGCGGGCCGCGGCGCACGTCCCCGCTTCGGGGATGGTGTGGTGGCGGGCGCAGATGCGCGCCCGCCGTGAGGCTGCCCGCGCCGCCGCTCGACCGATGACCATCGTGCAGGCGATCGCCGCCCTGGCCGGGGTCGCGCTCCTCGTGACCACCCTGGCGCTGCTGTCGCCGTGGGTCATTGCCTCGTTTTCCGGCTCCGCGTCGCTGTTGTTGGGGACGCTGCCGGATGTAGGTGGCCTGACAAGCAACTGGGCCGTCGCGGCTGCAATCGCCCTGCTGGCGATGACGTCGCTGGCGGTGTATCTCGTTATGGCTGAGGACTAGTCGGGACTCGGGACCCGGCGCTCGGCGGGCGGCGGTCGGCGGTCGGCGGTCGGCGTTAAGTCCAGGGTCGGTGTCCTGCCGCAAAAACACCCCAACCATGAACCCTTCGAACCCCCGAACCCGTGGAACCCGCACCCATCGAACCGTCGAACCCCCGAACCTATCGAACCTTTGTTCCCTGTGTTAACCTGTAATTACCGTCGCGAAATCGTGCGACGCCAAAAAAAGGCTGATGCGACCACGCTCCCGGACGGGGGCACCCTATACGGTCGCGGCCGGGAGGTGCCATCTATGCAACATAGCACCGGGGGCAGTCGCTAGACTCGCTCCCACTGTTGAACACAAGGGGCCGGCCGGAGTGCCGGCCCTTCGTGTGTACATCGTTGCCACCCCACCCTCGTCGCTCCCACCCAGCCAGTCCTGTCCCTGCAGTGAACCCTGAACCTTGAACCTTGAACCTTGAACGCTGAACCCTGAACCGAGAGCCCTGTCGGTACGCTACCCTCCCAACGTCGCCCGTCGAGGCGGAGCAGCGGAGGCCAATGTTGAGCATGCGATCAGGTTGGGCTGGCATCGGTGCACTGGGACTCGCGGCGATCTGGGCTGTCTCGCCGGCGGCGCAAAGCCCGCGTGAGTGGCGCGACTACGCCGGCGGACCCGACAGTTCCCGGTTCGTTTCCTCCACACAAATCACGAAGGACAACGTCAGCCGCCTGACCGTCGCGTGGACCTACCCCCCGGGCCAGACCGACTTCAATCCCGTCGTCGTCCGCGGCGTGGTCTACGGACGCGGCGCCAACGCCAGCTTCGTCGCGCTGGATGCCGCGACAGGGCGTGAATTGTGGTCGTACCCGGTGGTCACCGGGTACAACGTCCGCGGCGTGAACTACTGGGAGAGCAGTGACCGCCGCGATCGCCGGCTGATCTTCAGCACCGGTAACATGCTCCAGGAGCTGGACGCGCAGACCGGCACGCGCGTCATGACCTTTGGAACCGGCGGGCAGGTCGACCTTCGGGTGGGACTCGATCGCGATCCCGCAACGATCAACCAGCAGAGCCGGACGCCCGGCCGGGTGTTCGAGAACCTGCTGATCATGGGGTCGGCAACCAACCAGGAATACGGATCCGCACCGGGCGACATCCGCGCCTTCGACGTGCGCACCGGCAAGCTGGTGTGGACCTTCCACACCGTCCCCCGCCCCGGCGAGTTCGGTTACGACACCTGGCCGAAGGACGCCTACAAGACTATCGGCGGGGCCAACAACTGGGGCGAGCAATCCATCGACGCGCAGCGCGGCATCGTCTACGTCCCGACCGGGAGTCCGAAGTACAACTTCTACGGCGGCAACCGCAAGGGCGCGAACCTGTTCGGTGATTGCCTGATCGCGCTCGACGCCCGCACCGGCAAGCGGCTGTGGCATTTCCAGACCGTCCATCACGACATCTGGGATCTCGACAACAACTCCGCACCTCAACTGATCACCATCCATCATGATGGACGAAGCATCGACGCGGTCGCGATGGCCAGCAAGACGGGTTACCTGTATGTGTTCGATCGCGTGACCGGCAAGCCGGTGTGGCCGATCGAGGAGCGGCCGGTGCCGACTCGATCGGACGTGCCCGGCGAATCGCCCTGGCCGACGCAACCGATCCCGACCGCCCCGCCGCCCTTCTCACGGCAGAAGTTCACGACCGACGATGTCAATCCGTACATCCTGACCCCGCGCGAGCGCGACGAATTCAAGGAGCGCATCGCCAAAGCGCGGAACGATGGGCCGTTCACACCCATCGGGTTCGACGAGGTGATCCACATGCCCGGAAACCAGGGAGGCTCCAATTGGGGCAGCACCGCCGCGAACCCGGCGGCGGGTGAGGTCTACGTGATCGGCTTCAACGTCCCAACCATCCTGCGGCTGCTCAAGACCGGCGAAATCCGCTCGGGCCGGGCTGATGCGCCGCCGGAAAAGGTCACGGACGGACGCTGGGTCACCGAAGGGTTCGGGTTGTACCCGACCATCGTCAATCCTCCGTACACGACCCTGAACGCGTACGACCTCAACGCCGGCACGCTCAAGTGGCAGATCGGGCTGGGCGACGATCCGCGGCTGGTCAGCCAGGGGATCACGGGGACGGGTGCGGCGATGACGGTGAAGGGCGGGATCATCGCCACCGGCACCGGGCTGCTGTTCGTGACCGCGGCGGACCGCAAGGTCCATGTCTACGACAGCGCGACCGGCAAGCAGATCTCCGAGCTGCCGCTCGGCGCCGCGACGAGCGGGGCCCCGTCGATGTACGAACACGATGGCCGCCAGTACCTGCTGGTCACGGCGTCAGGGCCCGCCGGCGGTCCACCGTCGGCCGCGCCAACGGGGATCATCGCCTACGCCCTGCCGAGGAACTGAGGGGCAGCTCTCGGCTCTCAGCTATACGGTTCGAAAAACTGCCCACGCGCACCGCCTACAGCCCGATGTCTTCTCCGGCAATCGATCGAAAGCACCGCAGGATCGAGGCCGCCGAACGATCGATGTCCTCGTCCGTGGTCTTCCAGTTCGACACCGAGATGCGCATCGCCGGCTCGCCGTTCCATCGCGTGCCGCCGGCCCAACAGACCCCCTCTGCCTGGACGTACTCGATCACGGCCGGTGACACGTTGGTCCCGTCCGGCAGTCCGAAGCGCGCCAGCACCTGGTTCAGCACCACTTCGTTGAGGATGGTGACCCCGGCCTCCCGGTCGAGGATTGAAGCCATGTGCGAGGCGGCACGGCAGCAGCGTTCGATCAGGGCGTCGATCCCGGAGCGTCCGAATGTCCGCAGCGCGGCGTAGATCGGGACACCGCGGGCGCGGCGGGACGCCTCTGGCGTCCAGTCCATGCCGTCGCGCTGTTCATCGGTCGCGCGGATCAGGTACGCGGCGGTCTGACTCATTGAGGCACGATGCGCGGCTGGGTGCGCGACCACCACCACGCCGCTGTCGTAAGGAACGTTCAGCCACTTGTGGCAGTCGGTCGCCCATGAATCCGCCAGATCGATGCCAGCCAGCAGGTGCCGACGGCCGGACGCCGCTGCGGCCCACAATCCGAACGCGCCATCGACGTGCAGCCAGGCGCCATGGCCGTGCGCGATCGCGGCCAGGTTCCCGAGTGGATCGCACGCGCCGGTGTTCACGTTCCCCGCCTGCGCGCAGACGATCGTCGGGTCACTGGTGCCGGCGAGCGCCGCGCCGAGCGCGTCAGGGCCCATACGGCCTTGGTCGTCGGCGTCGATCGGAACGATCGTGCCGGCCCCGAGCCCCACCAGTCGTGCGGCCTGGCGGATCGACGAATGCGCTTCGGCACCCGCCAGCACGCGAATCAGTGGCGCGCCCTGGAGGCCCTTCGCCTCGACGTCCCACCCGACTCGCCGCAGCATTTCATGACGCGCCGCCGCCAGCGCCGTCACATTCGCCATGGTCGCGCCGGTGACGAACCCGACGCTCGCGTCGCGCGGCAGCCCCAGGAGCTCGAGCAGCCAGCGGGCGGTGACGTCCTCGATCGCCGCAATCGCCGGCGACATCACGTGGAGCGCGGCGTTCTGATCCCACGCCGATACCAGCCAGTCCGCCGCCATGGCTGATGGCGTGCTGCCGCCAATAACGAAGCCGAAGCACCGCGGCCCCTGCGACGCCAGGAGCCCCGATTCCGCCGCGGCGGCGAGGTGTTCGATGACGTTGTGGGGATCTTCAGGATCATCGGGCAGCGTGCCGCCAAGCGCCGATGCGAGTTCCGCCGCCGTCGCCGTCGCGCGGACGGGGCGGTCGTTGACCGACCGCAGAAAGGTCTGGGCAAGATGGCACGTACGGGTGAGCAGCGAATCGCTCATGCGGAGACGTTACCACCGAGCGTCGAGGCTACTTCTGTCTTGTGATGCGAAAGGTGCCTGTCGCCTCTCCGCTGACAGTGCCGGTCGCGGTGCCCTTCACGAGCTTGCCGTCGAGCACCAACAAGACCGCGGGTTCGTTCAGCTTGCCGAGCGAGAGTTTCAAGGTGCCGGTTTTCGCGTCGTACGACCCGTCCTTGACTTCCGCGGGATTGGGCAGACCGGCGACGGTGCCGATCACCTTGCCTGCGGTGTCCGATTTCAGGGTGAGCGTGACGGTCGTTGCCGAATCGGCACCATCCCGGTTGAGCTCACCGGTCCAGACGCCGGTCATCGCCGGCTCGGCCTGACGTGATTGCGCCGAAACGATCGCCGGACAAAGGAGAGCGAGGGCAAACAGCAGACACATCCTGCGCGTCATCGATCGGTTCCTTTCGTCGTCCAAGTACCAACCTTCGCCGAACACGTGATCCCCGTCAGCCGTCGTCGGATCCGGGACCTTGCACCGCTGAAAAGACAACCTGATGGGGCAGTGCAGACGACGGATGGCAACGCCGCGGTTTGTCATGGCGGTCGGCGAACTGTCATCACCTTGCGTCTATCGGATCAGTCGTTTCGCAGCGTGATCGCCGGGTCGATGCGTGAGGCCCGGATGGCCGGCAGGGACGCTGCGAGGATCGCGGTCAGCACAAACACGCTCAGCGGTGCCGCGAGGCTCCAGAACTCTAACGGCTTGACCTCGAACAAGAGCGCTTCGACGGAACGTGAGACATACGTTCCGGCCACAATGCCCACGGCCGCACCCGCCACGGCGACACCGGCGGCGCCGGCCAGGACCCCGCGGACCACAACGGCACGGGGCGCCCCGAGCGCGAGCCGGATGCCGATCTCGCGGGTCCGCTCCACCACGGTGAAGCTGAGCACGCCGTACAGCCCCACGCCCACGAGCACCAGGCCGACGGCGGCGAAGAAGCCGGCCAGCAGCGCCAGCAGCCGCTCGCGGAGCAGCGTGCGGTCGATGAGCGCGGTCTGTCGGGTGATCGACACGACGCGGAATGGATCGCCGGAGGCATGGAGCACGTCGCGCAGCCTCGGCGCCAACGCTGCCGCATCACCGGCGACGCGCACGTGGATCGTGCCGGTCGTCCTGATCCGGAGCGGAATGTAGATCGTGGGCGCGGCCGGCTTGCGCAGGTCGTATCGCGTGTCGGCAACGACCCCGACGACCTCGTGCCGATCCGTATCGGTCCCGTCGTCGAATCGCGCCTCCACGAAGCGGCCTAACGCCGGGTGGGGACCGTAGTATCGCGCAGCAAACGCCTGGTTCACGACAATCGATGCGGACGGGGTAAGGCCGACCTCTCGACGCAGCAGACCGCGGCCTTCGATCACCGGGATGCCGAGCGTCTCGAAATACCCGTCCGTTACCGGCACCATCGTCGCTTCGATCGACTGCGTCGACCCGGGTCGTCGTACGTAGTGGGTCCAGGCGCGGCCCAGGACGTTCGCCTCCGCGGAGCTCGCGACCTGTACGCCGGGCACCTCGCGCAGCCGGTCGAGCACCTGGAGAAGGGCGGTCCGCTGCGTGCGCGGTTCGAGCGGCGACATCGGTTCCACCGCGAGCAGGAACACGTGGTCGGCCGCGAAGCCAGGGTTGACGGTCGACAGGCGGGCGAAGGACAGCACCAGCAGGCAGCCAATGAACAGCACCACCAGCCCGAAAGCGACCTGCCCGGCGACCAACAGGCGCATGACGACCGGGCCGGTGCTGGCGCGGCCGCCCGTTTTCAGCGCGATGCCTGGTGTGACGGTGAAGGCTCGAAGGGCCGGCGCTAGGCCGAACAGCGTCACGCTGACCAGGGCCAGCACCGAGGAGAACAGCGCCAGTCTCCCGTCCAGCCGCAGGTCGAGCTGCACGGGATCGTCGATCGATGTCAGCATCGCGACGACAGCCGGGGCGGCGGCGGAAGCGACCAGCAGGCCGAGGAGGCATGCGGCGAGGGCGACCAGCGAGCTTTCGATGAGGACTTGCTGCATCAGCCGTCCCCGGCCAGCGCCGATTGACATGCGCAGGGCCATCTCGCGCTCGCGCGCGGCGGCGCGGGCCAGCGCCAGATTGACGACGTTCGAACCCGCGACGAGCAGGACCAGCCCGGCGATCGCCCCGAGAATCCACAGCGCGCGGCCGAACTGCGCTCGCAGTGGGGACGGGCCGTTCGAGGCCGGACGGAGGTAGAGCGGGGTTGTGACAAAGCGCGAGACGTCCTGATCCGGGCGATCGATCCGGAGCGTCGTCGCGCGGTCGCGTCGGATGCCGGTGAACGCCACTTGAAGGGCGCTCTGCGCCCGCTCGACCGCCACACCGCCGCTGACGCGCCCGAAGATGCGGAACCAGTTGAACGAGGCGTTGCCGAACGCGTGCGGGTTGTACATGGCGTACGGCAGCCAGACGTCGGTCGGCCGCCCTGGTTCCACTCCCTCGAACCCCGCCTCGATCACGCCGACAATCTCAAACGGGCGGCCCTCGAGCGTGAACGAGCGGCCGACCGCGGACGGATCGCTGCCCAAGCGCCGCACCCAGTAGGCGTGGCTGACGACCGCCACCGGATGCGAACCGGGGCTGTCGTCGTCTCGGAGCGTGAACGCACGGCCGACCGCCGCTCCTACCCCCAGCCGCTCGAAGGCGTCGCCCGACACGTACTGCGTGCGCACCGGCTCCTTCTCAGCGCCGCCGTCAAGGATCACCGGACGCACCACCTGCGTGCTCATCGCGAACAGGTCGACCAGGCCGCGTCCGGCGGTCCGAAGCCGCAGGAACGCGGGGTCGTTGAACGTTTCCGATTCCGACTGGTCGGGAGCGTTCGTGGGAAAGGTGAGATAGACCAACTGTTCCGGCTGGCGCACCGGCAGCGGCCGCAACATCAGCGCATCGACCAGCGCGAATGCCGCCAGGCACCCTCCCAGGGCCAGGGCGACGGACAGCACCGTCGCTGCAGTGACGACGGCATGTTTGCGAGCCATACGGAGGCCCAGCGAGAGGTCACGGAGCAGCGAGTCCAGCCACGGCAGCAGCTTGACGTCGCGGCTCTCCTCACGGAGTCGCAGCGGGCTTCCGAATCGGCGCCGCGCTTCGCGCGCCGCGTCGTCCGGCGCCATGCCGTCTTCGACCAAGCGACGGATGCGCTCCCCGAGATGGAACTGGAGCTCCTCATCGAGCTCCTCGGCCACACGATCGGCCCGCCACACGTTCATCAGCCGCGACAGCAAGGACATCGCCGTGACCTCCGGGTCTGAGCCGAACGCGTTACGCGAGCTTCAGAATCCTGCCGACCGCAACGGCGATGGTCTTCCAGCGGATTTCCTCGGCTGCCAGCTGCCGCCGGCCGGCTTCGGTGATCTCGTAGACGCGGGCGCGACGGCCGGTGCTGGTGGTGGTCCAGCGCGCCCTGATCCACCCGGCTTCTTCCAGGCGGTGAAGGGCCGGGTAGAGAGAACCCTCTTCGACCCGGAGCGCCTCCTCCGACATGGTCTCGATCTGCGTGGCGAGGGCGTACCCGTGGAGCGCACCGCGCCGCGCCAGCAGGGTCAACAGCAGCAATGGGAGCGATCCCTGGAGTGCGTCCTGGCGCGCCATACCCAGTCATCTTACTCAGATATCTATGCATTGCAACCGCAAAGTGTTCCGCCGGATGCGCGAGAGATCTACCGGCCGTTGGCCGGTGGCGTGGCGGTCAGGACGGTGCCCGGACGGGCGCTGGTCTGCTCGCCGTTGACGACGACCGGCACGCCATTCACGATCACGTAGGGGATCCCCGACGGATAGGCGTGCGGCTGCTCGAAGGTGGCGCGATCGCGCACCGCCAGCGGATCGAAGAGCACCAGGTCGGCGGCGTATCCGGTCTTGATCAGACCGCGGCCGGAGAAGTGGAACTGACCGGCGGGGAGCGACGTCATCTTGCGCACCGCCTCCTCGATCGTCACCACGTGGCGCTCGCGCACGTAGTCCCCGAGGACGCGGGCGTTGTTGCCGTAGCCGCGCGGATGCGGCGCCCCCTCGCCAGGCGTGAGCAGCGAGCTGTCCGACGCGATCGCGACGTGCGGGTCCTTCATGATCCGATCGACATCCTCGTCGGACATCAGGTGGTAGACCATCGACGCGCCGCCGGCCAGCATCAGCGCCCGCGCTGCCTCGAACTGCGCGTCCGGCGTGTCAAGCCCGCTCTGCTTCACCGCGATCTGCTTCATCGACAGGCCGCTCAGGGATGCGTCCCCGCGCGCGGTGGCGACCACGGCGAACGAGAGGTCCGAGAGACCACGCTCGCGCAGCAGTGAGGCCATCTCCGTCTTGATGCGGGCCCAGGTGGCCGGATCGTTCAGCCGCTCGGCCACCTTCTCTGGACCGCCTTCGAGGACCCACGACGGAAAGCGGATCCCCAGCGTCGAGCTCGCCGCCGTGTACGCGTACTGGTCTTCCTCGACCGTCAACCCACGGACCCGGGCCGCGTTGATGAGGGCGAGTGCGCGGGCGCTGTCACCCCAACGGCTCGGGCTGTCGACCTTCAGGTGCGAGATCTGGACGCGAGCTCCGGTGGCCTCGCCGACGCGAAGCGTCTCGAGCACGGCCGCTTCGAGCGCGGTGCCCTCGTTCCGCATGTGCGAGGCATACAGGCCGCCGGCACTGGAAGCCGTCCGCGCGAGCTCGATGATCTCCGGCTGCGCGGCGTAGGTACCGGGCACGTACTGGAGGCCGGTCGAGAGCCCGACCGCGCCGTCGGTCATCCCCCGCCAGACCAGGGACTGCATCTTCGCCAGCTCGGGAATGCTGGGTGCGCGATCGGCGGTCCCCATCACGGCTTCGCGCACGGTGTTGTGGCCGATCAGCGTCGCGAAGTTGACGGCGGCTCCGGTCTCGCGAATCCGGGCCAGCGCCTCCCCGATGTCGAGGGCCGACGTGCCGCAGTTGCCCGCCACGATCGAGGTCACGCCCATGCGGACGAAATTCTCGGCCCGCGGGTGAGCCGCGAGGTCGTCAGCGTGCGTGTGCACGTCGATGAACCCGGGCGCGACGATCAGTCCGGCCGCGCGAATCGTCTCGCGAGCGGTCGCCGTCCCGAGACCCCCAATCGCGGCAATCCGGCCGTCCTTGATCGCGACGTCCGCAAGCCGCATCGGTGCGCCGGAGCCATCGACGACCTGCCCGCCGGTGATGAGGATGTCGTAGCGCGGCGCCGGCTGCGCGGCCGGGCCCGATGCGGACAGGAGGAAGATCAGGATGCCGATGCCGGCGCGCCGCATCATGGTCTTATACACCGCGGCGCTGTCGGCGGGGGATCAGGCGCGCGAGGCCGCCGGGCGGCCGCCTGTCGCCGCGCTCACCGCCAGCCCCACGATCAAGACGACGATCACGCCGAGGGGGTTCTGCCACAGGAAGGAGATGCCGCTGGTTGCCGGGTGCAGGGCGAACGTGGCCACGCTGGCGATGCCCGCCAGGAGCCCGACGAAGGCGCCATGACCGTTGGTGCGCCGGAACACCAGCGCCAGAACGAACACGCCGAGCAGGGATCCGTAGAAGAAAGACCCGAAGCGGTTGACGACCTCGATGAGCGATCCCAGGCCGGCGGCGAACGTCGCGACGAAGCACGCGAACAGGCCCCACAGGCCGGTCGCAATCCAGGAGACACGGAGGTAATGCGCGTCGCTGGCCTCCTTGCGGATCAGGCGGCGGTAGATGTCGATCACCGAGGCTGTCGCGAGCGAGTTGAGCTCTGCGGCGATGCTCGACATGGCGGCGGCGAAGATCGCGGCGATGATCAGGCCGACCAGTCCCATCGGCAGCCTGGTCGTAACGAACGTGGGAAACACGTAGTTGACGTCCGGCGTCGGCGTGTCGCCGGTGAACTCCTTGTAGCCGCTCTCGCCCAGCTCACGCGCCAGCGTCGCCGCCTGCCCTCTGATCGCGCTTACCCGCTCGTCGGCCGCCAGAAAGGCCGTTTTCGCCGGGCCGTTCGCCTCCCCGGTCGCCTGCGCCAGAGCCGTCGACGCCGCACGGCGCGCCTCGAAGGCCTCGGTGAACTGTGACTCGAGCGCCTGGAGCTCGCCGCCGCGCGCACTCTTCTGGATCTTCTCCACCACCACCGGGCGGAACAGCAGCGGCGGCTGGTTGAACAGATAGAAGACGAAGACCAGCACGCCCGTGAGCAGGACCAGCGCCTGCAGCGGGATCTTGACGAACGCGCTCATCAGCAGCGAGTGGCGGCCTTCGGCCACGGACTTCGCCGTCAGATAGCGCTGGACCTGGCTCTGGTCGCAGCCGAAATACGACAGCATCAGGAACAGACCGCCGAGCAGGCCGGACCAGAACGTGTAGGTCTGACGCCAGTCGAAGTGGAAGTCGATCGGATTGAGGCGTCCGGCCGTGCCCGCGAGGTGCAGCGCCTGCCCCACGCCGATGTGATCCGGCAGGCCGACGATCAGCATGATCACCGCCGCCAGCACCCCCGCGACGATCACCACCATCTGCTTGACGTCGGTCCAGGTCACCGCCTGCACGCCGCCGACCATCGTGTAGAGGACGGTCGGTAACCCGATGGCCATGATCGTCAGGGTCAGGTTCCACCCGAGCACGATCGAGAGGATCACCGCCGGCGCGGCGATGATCGCGCCGCACGAGAGGCCGCGTGACATCAGAAACAGCAGGCTGGCCAGGGTGCGGGTCTTCAGATCGAAGCGCTGCTCCAGGTATTCGTACGCGGTGAAGACACGCGCCCGGTAGAAGAACGGCACCAGGGTGACCGACAGGATCACCATGGCGATCGGCAGCCCGAAATAGAACTGGACGAACCGCATCCCGTCGGCGTACCCCTGACCGGTGGCGCCGACGAGCGTGATCGCGCTCAGCTGCGTCGCCATCACCGACAGGCCGACGGCCCACCAGGGAAGGCTGCGGTTGGCGAGGAAGTACCCTTCCACTTCGCTGGTGTTCTTGGTTCGCTTCAGACCGTCGTAGACGATCCACGTCAGGTAGACGGCGACAACAATCCAGTCGAGTGTGTGCATCGCGGGGCCGTGGAAGCCGAAGGCAGGTGCGGCGGTCAGCTGAAGAGGCGGCCGAACCACCACAGGCTGAAGATGGTCGCCGCTTCACAGACGAACACGCCGACGAACAGGCGGCGGGTTCTCGCGTCGGTGACGTCCGGGTCGGGCATCCCGGCAGTATATCGAAGGCGGGTGGTGCCGGGCTCAGGCGATGGGGGGGCCGAGGCCGGGGTTGGCACTCGTGTCGACGGGTCGAGGGTGCGAGGTGCGAGTGACGCCCAGGACGAAGTCCGCGTGCGCGTCGATGTCGCTCTTGTTCAAATCGATCACCCCGGGCTGCTTGACGATCGATTCCCCTTCACGGAGCGTCAGTTCCACACGGTACTTGCCGGGCTTCAGCTTGAACGTGAACCCGCCCGTCGAGCTCGTCGTCTCCTGCTGCCGTTCGCCAGTGTCTACGTTGATGACCTGGACCACGCGTCCCACAATCGGGCTCGTGCCTTCCGGCCCGCTGACGATGCCGCTGATGGTGCCGTTGGGATGGGCCGGCTTGGGTGCGGTGTCGATGACCGGCACGCCCTGCCGGCAGGCCACCACGATCAGCAGGCACAACAGCGTCCCGATCAGAATGGCGGAGCCGCTGGGCCTCAGAGTTCGTTCGCTCATCGCCCCTCAGCTCACGACGGGCGTATTCCGGTAGATCACCGTACCGCGTTCCGGCGTCTTCGTGTTCGCCATGCGCTGCGTCCACACGTAGAAACCAATTGCCGATCCGATCGTTCCGAACACCACTCCCCAGGCCGCTCGAGTCATCAGACGCTCCTGCCCAGTCCGGATCGCAACCTCGATGCCAGCCGGGCTCCTTCGGTCCCCGGACTCGTCCGCCGGCTACCGGAGCGAAAGTACGACCGCTTCGCCCGCCCCGTCGGGCTGCCGGGTCAGTTCCGCCAGGCCGAACTCGTCGCGCAGCGTACGGCAGTACCCGGTCGCGACGTTCCCGCGGAAAGGCGCCGAGGTGCACCACGAGGTAGCGGACACCATCCCGCCGCAGGCGGCGCAGCGACCGTTCGTCTGGGAAATCCGCCGTATCAGCGAGCCTGGACAAGTAGGTCGCGGGATAGAACCCGCTATAGCCGTTGACGATCGGCTGCCAGTGGAACGTCGACAGATAGCTGTAGGCCGGGTCCGAGCCGGGCACCCCGTCGGGCGTCATCGGCAGCTCCGCGACGACCCCGCGCGGCTGCTGCGCCAGCCAGGCATAGATCGGCGGCGCGGCATTCGGATACGGGACCAGTTCCAGCGGCCGCACGCGATACTCCAGCAACATGGCGGCGCCCAGCGCGATCGCCAACGCCGGCCGCGCGGCGCGCGGCAACCACTCGGCCATCGCCACATACCCGTACGCCGCCAGCACCGCAAGGAAGAACACGACGAAGATCCCGAGCCGCGCCAGCGCGCGCAGGCCCTGATAGAGCGGCACGTGCTGATACAGCAGGCGATAGCTGTAGCCGGACAGCCCCAATGACATGTCGACGGCCAGCGCCAGGGCCACCAGGTAGACCAACGCCACCCGCGGCGGCTGCCGCAGGAACAACCCGATCACCGCCAGGACGACCACCGTCGCGCCGGGGAACAGGCGCCGCTCAATGCGGCCGCGGCTGGCGAACGATCTTCCCCACAGCACGTTGTCCGGCGTCGCGACGAGGTAGCTGGACGGCCGCGCGCTGAACGTCACGAGCTCCACCTCCTGCCGCCCGCCTGTCCGGTTCTTGGTCTCCATGTACGGGATGGCATAGGCGCCGCAGAGCAGCATCGCGAGCAGCGCGCCGGGAACCAGCGCCTTCAGCGCGGGCCACCACTCGTCCCGCGTCCGTGACAACAGGAGCAGCACTGCACTTACTCCGAGCAGCGTGCACAGGAACACGCCGTAGTAGATGCTGGACAGCATCTGCAGGGCCACGAACAGTCCGGTCAGCAACCCGTGACGCCACGCCTTCGTCTCCATCGTCCTGTGCAACGCCCAGAACGACAATGGCGTCCACATGGTCCATTGCAGCTCCATGTGCATGTAGTGCTCGAAGCGGTATGGCACGAACGCGAACACGAGACCCGCGAGCACGCCGGCGTTGCTGCTGCCGGTGAGGGACCGTGCCAGCACGAACATGGCGACCGCTGACGCGACGATCGCGCCCAACAGCAACAGGTTGTGCACGAGCACGGGGGGCACGCCGGCCCAGAGGAGCGGCGCCGCGACTACGCCCTCGACGATCATCGCGTCGGAGTAGGTCAGCGTGCGGCGCTCGGGATGGAAGATGTTGCCGTCGAAGAGGTGCGACGGCGCGGTCGCCAGCGCGTGCGCGAACCAGCGCAGACGCCACATGTTGAAGTAGACGTCCTGGTGCTGGCGGGCCCGCGTCCCGAGGTACTCGACCTGCGGCCACGTCATCACGACGGTCAGGGCGACGAACAGCAGGGCCACCGCGGCAAGACGCCACGCGCCCTCGGGCCGGCGCAGGTTCACGCGTCGATGCCGATCAGCTTCATCAGCCTGAGCGCGTTGCGCGACGTGGCGATCCCCGGCCGGAGCCGGTAGTCGAAGCGCATCTCGCCATTGTCGCTCACGATTTCACTGAAGTGCACCAGCTCGGCCGCCGTCGCCAGCGGCTCTTCGCTCGCCAGACTCAGATCGTGCGTCGTCATCACGCCGATCGCACCGGCCTTCAGCAGGTGTCGTGCGACAGCGCGTACGGCGATCGCGCGCTCGACGCTGTTCGTGCCCTGCAGGATCTCGTCGAGCAGGTACACCAGCACGCGGCCCGGACGTTCGTGCTCGGCGGCGTCCACCACTCCCTTCAGTCGTGCGAGTGCGGCCATGAAATACGAGAGGCCCAACTCGAGCGAGTCCTGCACACGCAGGCTGGTCTGCAGATCGCACAACGGCAGCGACAACCGGTCGGCCGCGACGACGCTGCCGGCTTGAGCAAGGACGATGTTGAGGCCGATCGAACGGAGGAGGGTGCTCTTGCCGGACATGTTGGATCCGGTGACCAGCAGCAGCGTGCCCTGGGGGCCGACGCGGACATCATTGCTGACCCGCCGGTCGTCGCCCAGCAACGGATGCCCGAGCGCGGCGCCGTCGATGACCGGCGCCTCCGAGAGGACAGGGCGGCTCCACTGCGGGTGGTCCGCGCCGAGGCCGGCCAGCACCGTCATCGCGTCGAGCTCCGCGAGCGCCTCGACCCACGCGCGCACGTGAGGCCCGACCTGGATGCGCCACCGCTCGAGCGCGAAGACGACGTGGAAGTCCCACAACGTCAGCGCCTGAATCGGAAAGTGCATGATGCCCGCCGAATGCCGCAGCTCGCCAAACCCAAGAATGCGCTGCAGGCGGCCCATGCACACCGGCGCCTGCCGGCCTTCTGCAGTCAGCCGACTGTGAAGCGCGGCGAGTCGCGGTGCGCTTGGCGGCACGCGGACGGCGTGCTCGAGCAGCTGGCCGTATCGCCCGAGCGCACTCTGACCGGCGCCCGCACGATCCAGCCAGCTCCCGACCCGTCCGGCCAGAACGAAGGAGAGCACGATGCCGATAGCGGCCGGCACCATCCAGAAAGCGGACGCGGTCACGTTGGCCACGTAGAGTGCCAACAGGATCCAGATCGCGGCGGTCAACGCGAGCACGGTGGCGCGTACCAGCCCGCCGTGACGTCCGAGGAATGGCTCCCCCTCCGCCCACGCCAGAAAGCGTTCGACATCGTCGAAGCGGGCGCGTGACGCGGCGATCCCGTGGGCGGCGAAATGCTCGCGCCACTCCGTCAGTGGGGTGAGTGCCGCCACCGCGTCCTGACGCTGCCGGACCTCGTCCTGCGGCGAGGCGGCCAGCAGCCATTCGGCGAGCCGGCGCGCGCCGGGCGCCGTCGCCGCGGGCCCGAGCAGCTGATAGAGCGAGGCCCGACCGAAGAGATCGAGGTCGGCCGCGTATGGGTGGCCGTCGACGACGACTCCCGGCGGCGGGTCGGCAGGCGGAAGGCGATCCCACGCGCGGTCGATCCGTGCGACGCCGCGCTCGTTGACCAGCCGCAGCGCGTCCAGCCACGAGATTTGAGCTTCGACGCGCGCGTGCCGCACGACGAGCACGGCAAAGATCAGGAACAGCGTCACCGACGCGGCGAGCAGCGGCGCGAACGGACCGCGGCTCAGGGCCAGGATGAGCAGCGCGAGGCCCGGCAGGAACGTCAGGAGACGCAAGCGCGAGAGCAACCGCGAGCGCGTGGCGTACGGCTCACGCTCCGCGCTGTAGCGTCGAATTGATTCCTGATGGATCGCTCGCGGCAGCGATCCGGCGGATGGCGCCGGCGTGGCGGTCACGCTGCCTGCTCGGCCGCTTCGGGCTTGCGCGCCTCGATGTTCAGGCGCCAGTAGTCCAACGTGAACGGATCGGCGTCCTCGGCTGCTTGGTCGACGAGCGCGTCGACGAACCGCGGCCGGTCGGCCTCCGGAAGAAATGCCAGGTGCGGCCGCAGGTTGACGACGGTGATGAACTCGCTGAAGGCGTCGCGATCCGCGAAAGTCACGGGCGCAGACTCCAACGTGACCGCGATCGATCGGAACCCCGCCTGTTCGAGCCGCATCATCGTCGTCGGCACGTCCGCGAACTCCCACGGACGCCGCCATCGTCCGAAATAGGTCGAGAATCCCGGGGCCCGCGTCAAATCGGCGGCACGGGTGAAGAGGCGCGCGAGATTGGGGCCGCCGCCGCACTGCGCAACGAAGCGGCCGCCTGGCGCGAGCGCGCAGTAGACGCTGGCGAAGACCGCCGCGTGGTCCGGCATCCAGTGCAACGCCGCTGTGCTGAAGACGGCGTCGAAGGCATCGGCGAATGGCAGTGCCGCACCGTCGGCCAGCACGTAACTGAGATGACTCGGATCTTCGGCGACGTCGTGCAGCGCCGTCACCGGCGGACGTTCCGCGGTACGCCCGGCGGCCTCGCGCAGCATCGCCTCCGAGCGATCGAGACCGATGACGGTCCCCTGCCCCATCGTCTCGAGCAGCATGGTCGTGAGTCTGCCGGTGCCGCAGCCGAGATCGAGGATGCGCTGACCCGGTTGTGGTGCCAGCCGCTGAAGGACGCGCCGTCCCCATTCGAACTGCGGGTCGGAGACCGCGTGATAGCGTGAGGCGTTCCAATCCATAGGCGTTGAGCGGCGTTCGTTCGAGATTTAGTGTGTCACAGGCGTTGCCGACGGCGCCGCGGCAACACGTTCTCGGATTCGCGCCGGGTCCGCCTGCGAGTCCTGCAACGCGCACACCTATAATGGCGCGCATGCGACCTGCGCCGCTGCTTGCTCTGTTCGTGGCCGGTTTCGGCGTGGCGATCGCCTCGTGCGGCGGTGCGGTTTCAAAAGCGCCTGACTACGACGTGCTGATCCGCGGCGGCATGGTGTACGACGGCACCGGCGCCGCCGGGCAGCGAGTGGACGTCGGGATCAAAGGGGACCGGATCGCCGCGGTCGGGGATCTCACCGCCGCGACGGCGGCGCGCACGACCGACGCGAGCGGACTCGCGGTGGCCCCCGGCTTCATCAACATGCTGTCGTGGTCGGTGGACTCTCTGATCGCCGACGGCCGCTCGCAGGGGGAGTTGCGCCAGGGCATCACCACCCAGATCTTCGGCGAGGGCAGCTCGATGGGTCCGTTCACCCCCGAGATGAAGGCCCGTGCCGAAGCCCAGATGGGCGATATCAAGTACCACATCGACTGGACCACGCTGTCGGAATACCTGAGCGGACTCGAGCGCCGCGGCGTCTCACAGAACGTCGCCTCGTTCATCGGCGCGACGACGGTGCGGGAGCACGTGATCGGGCTCGAAGACAAGCCCCCGACACCAGCGCAACTCGAAGAGATGCGGGCGCTGGTGCGGTCCGAGATGGAGGCCGGCGCGCTCGGGATCGGATCGTCGCTCATCTACGCCCCGGCCTTCTATGCGTCGACCGAGGAGTTGATCGAGCTGTGCAAGGCGGCGGCGCCGTATCACGGCAAGTACATCTCGCACATGCGCAGCGAGGGCAACCGGCTGACCGAGGCGGTCGGGGAGTTGATCAGGATCGCGCGCGAGGCACGCATTCCCGCCGAGATCTACCACCTCAAGGCGGCCGGACGAGCGAACTGGCCGAAGATGGATCAGGTAATCGGGATGATCGAAAAGGCCCGCGCCGAGGGGCTCGCGATCACGGCTGACATGTACACCTACGAAGCCGGATCGACCGGACTCGACGCCTCGATGCCGCCGTGGGTGCTCGACGGGGGCTACGATGCGGCCTACAAGCGCCTTTCGGATCCGGCCACCCGCCAGAAGATCGCGCAGGCGATCCGCACGCCGAGTTCGGATTGGGAGAACCTGTTTCTCGCGGCGGGCTCACCGGAGCGCGTGCTGCTGGTGGAGTTCAAGTCCGACGCGCTCAAGCCATTGACTGGGAAGACGCTCGCCCAGGCCGCTGCGGCCCGCGGCGAGGACCCGGTCGACACCATCATGAACCTGGTGCTCGAGGACCACTCGCGCGTCGGGACGGTCTACTTCATGATGTCGGAGGACAACATCCGCAAGCAGATCGCCCTGCCGTGGGTCTCGTTCGGGTCGGACGCGGCGTCGATGGCCCCGGAGCCGCCGTTCACGAAATCGTCGACCCACCCTCGGGCCTATGGCAACTTCGCGCGGCTCCTCGGGAAATACGTGCGCGACGAGAAGGTGATTCCCCTGCAGGAAGCGGTGCGGCGCCTGAGCGGACTGCCGGCCACCAACCTCGAGCTCGAAGGACGCGGGTTCATCCGCGCCGGAGGTTTCGCTGACGTCGTCGTCTTCGACCCGGCTCGCATCGCCGACACCGCGACGTTCGAGAAGCCACACCAGTACGCGGTGGGGATGCGCGACGTGTTCGTCAACGGCACGCAGGTGCTGAAGGACGGCGAACACACCGGCGCCAAACCCGGGCGGGCGCTCTGGGGGCCGGGGAAACGGTGATCATCGGGACCCCGGACTAGGGACTGGGGGCTCAAGGGGGGTCAAGGTTCGGCGCCGCGCCCAGCGCCCAGCGCCCAGCGCCGAGTCGCCGAGTCCCGAGTCCCGTCATAATTCTCCCAATGCGTATCGAACACCACGTCTGGTATTCCCCGCGACTCGGGCACGACATGGGCGTCGCGGTCTTCGGGCACTGGGGACCGCCGCTGCTCGCCTTTCCGACCAGTCACGGCGACGAGTGGGAGCTGCACCGGCAGGGGCTGATCGGCGCGGTGGGTGACTTCGTGGAGGCGGGCCGGGTCAAGATCTTCTGCGTCGGCTCCAACAACATGGAGTCGTTCCTGAACAAGGGCGCGCACCCCTACCATCGCAGCTGGCGGCAGCGGATGTTCGACGAGTACGTCCACGAGGAGGTGGTGCCGTTCATCTACGCCAGCACGCAGTCACCGGATATCGCGATTTCGACGATGGGCGCGTCGCTCGGCGCGTACCATGCGGCGAACACCCTGTTCCGCTATCCACACCAGATCAAGCGCTGCTACGGGCTGTCCGGGATTTACGACCTGCGTGCGTTCATGGGCGGCTTGTACGACGACAACTTCTACTTCCACAATCCCGTCGACTACCTTGCCAACCTGAGCGACCCGTGGGTCTACGAGCAACTCGCGTCGTGCGACATCCGTCTGGTCACCGGCTCGGGGCCGTGGGAAAAGAGCTATCTCACCTACGCGCTGTCGGAGGTGCTGTCGCGCAAAGGGATCCGCCACTCGGTCGACGACTGGGGCCCGCAGGGCGGCCATGACTGGCCGTATTGGGAGGCGGAGATGAGGGAATATCTGAGTCGGTGGTAGGACAACGGAGTCGGTTCTAAGGTTCGAAGGGTTCGGGGGTTCGACAGGTGCTGGTTCTACGGGTTCCAACGGTTCTCGGTTCGTCGTCAGTCCTGTCCTAACACCCAGGCCAACGCTGACTTGAGGGCGGCGGCGAAGGCGTCGGTGCCGCCGCTGAAGCGGTGGTTCTTTGCGGTCACGCCGAAGAACCGGCGGAGGGCCGTGTCCACCCCGAACAACTGGCGGGCGCGCGCCGCACCGAGATAGGCATCTCCCGTCGACTGAATCACCGCCACGCGCTTCGGGGCGACCTCCGCCAGCAACGGATACAGTTCCACGCTCGATTCGCTGCGGCGCGCCGGCGCCTCGGCGGGATCGTCGTCGCTGTCGCTGGCGATGGCGAGATTCTCGTCTTCCGTCAGGCCGATGGCGATCACCCCGGCCAGGCCGGGCATCGCGTGACGCGACCCGCCGGTCAGAACCGCCAGGCTCGCGCCGCGGGACCAGCCGGTCAGGACCACGCGGCGATCCGCCGGCAGGTGCAGCTCGGTGGCCGCATAGTCGAGGATCGTGCGGTAATCCTCGACGAGGTCGGTGACGGCGAGCGGGCGGCCGCCCGGGAGCGTGCGGTGCATCAGCGTCCGGCTGCTCAGGCCGACGACGCAGAACCCCTCGGCCCCAATCGTCTTGAACATGTCCACGGCGGCCCCGAACCAGCCGCCGTCGCCGCTGGCATAGAGCACGATCACATCCGGTTCGCGCGGCGCCGACGGCTGGGCGAGGTGGAGCTCGAACGGCTCACCGCGAAGCATGACGCTCCCGGTGAATGTCCGTATTGGTGAGGAAGAACCCGATGGATGGTGGGGCGCGGTAGCGCACGCGGAAGCGGCGAGCGCGATTGATACGAGGCAGGCGGCGCGCGCCAGGCGGATCGTCATGCGCCCCGCAGTCTGTCAGCGCAGCGAGTACTCACCCAGTTCGAACCGATCGAGGAGGTACTGCCCAGCGGCGATGACCTGCTCGTCGTCGATCCACACGTCGCAGTCGCGGGTCAGCACGTCGACGTGGGTCTTCGACGACCAGTCGGCATGGGTCTGGCTCCCGTACGGATCCCCGAAAGCGAGGTGCACGCCGGGGACCTTCTCGTCCTGGAGCAGGACGCCGATCATCTCGCGCAACCCCAGGTTGGTGCCGAACGCCAGCTCGCCGACCCGATCACTGTTGCCGTCGGTGTGGCAGTAGGCCCAGAAGTCCTGCTCGAGATCGGTTCGCGCGCAGTGCGCCGAGACCAGCCGACCGCCGCGAATCTCGAGCTCCAGCGGGGTCTGCCCGAGGATGCCGTACTTGCCGTTGAAGTAATCGCCGGCGGTCCCGTCGCACACGAAGCGGCCATCGACCGACGCCGGGGTCGTGAACACTTCTCCGGCCGGCAGGTTGGACCAATAGCGAGGGTTGATGAGGCCGCTGGTCTTCACCCAGGCCAGCTCGGGATCGAACGTCGCGGTGAAGTCGGTTCCCGCCGCGGTCCGCACGGTCAACATGCGCGCGCTCTTCATCCGCTCGCACAGCTGCTGGCTGAGGCGATCGACCTGGCGGTAATCGGCACGCATGCCCTCGTTCATGATCTGCGGGGTGACCCCGATCATGTGGGCGTAGCGGATGCGGCGCCGCTCGACGGTCGAGACGATCGTCATGCGCGCGCCGAGCTCCCCTTCCATCGGCTGGACGCACAGGATCCCGGCATCCGCGATCTCGAGCGCCTCGATCACGGGCGTCGGTGCCACCCGGATCGGTCTCGTCGCCACGGCTTCGATCAGCACCGCGTCGATCTCCGCCCCGCGGTTGCGCAGCGCCTGTTCGAGACTCGCCGCGACCTCCCGGCTCGGCTCGTCCGCGACCAGCGCGACACGCTCGCCGGACTGGATCGCCAGGCAGGTGCCGATCGCGTTCTCCGCGCCGGGCATCAAGTCGGGACGAGCGGGGCCGAACGTCATCGGCCCAATTGTAACAGCCGGGGCCGCCGCGAGCTCGGCCAGGCGGCGCACCAGGGCTCTCCCTGCTTTCGTTGGAAGACGAATGGGGCGGTGGGAATACCTGTTAAATCGGGAGCGCATCGACGGACACGACCGGCTCGGGCCGGGACGTGTCGGGAGCACCGGCATCGGCTGTTCACATGGCGCTGCGATCAGCGGAACCGCGAACGATTGGCCGACGTGACCACGGCCGGCAGGGCAGCAACGCGGGGCCCGCGAGCGAGACCCCGCATCGTGCGTGCCGCCGTCCTACTTCAGGTGCTTGCCGACCAGCTTCGTCATCTCGAACATGTTCACCGCGGCCTTGCCGCCGAACACGGTCTTGAGCGGAGCGTCAGCCTTGATCATGCGCTTGTTCTTGGCGTCCTGCAGGCCGTTCTTCTTGATGTAGGCCCAGAGCTTCTTGGTGACCTCGGTGCGCGGAATCGGCTTGGCGCCGACGACGACCGCCAGATCCGGGCTCGGCGTGACCGGCTTCATGAACGCCGCGTTCGGCTTGCGCGCGGTCTTCTTCGCGGCTCTCGGCGCAGCCTTCTTGGCGCCCCTGGTCGCGGTCTTCTTCGCGGCAGCCTTCCCGTTGGTCTTGGTCTTCTTCGCGGTCTTGGCCATCTGTTCTCCTTTGGTGGACTGCAGCACGCACGTCAGCTTCGCGGCGCAGAATAACACGGCGCGCGCTCGTCTCCGCAGGAGAAACGCAGGTTTTGTGAGGAGAAATGCGCTGATACGGCACTACGCCGAGGGGTCCGACACGACGAACGCCGGCACCTGCCCGCCCCCCGACGTCACGTTGGCCAGTCCGGTCGCACTGAGCCGCGTGAGGTAGCCGCCCATGCGGCCGCGGAACAGATACGGGGCTACGTCGACCAGCATGTCGCACATCGTGACCCGTCCCTCGCCATCGAACTGCGGCAGGACCTGGCGGCTGACCGCGATCCGCTCCTGCACCACCCACGTGCCCGGCGGATCCGTGAGCGCCCGCTGCAGCGCGTCGTCCCACTACTGCCTCAGAGGCTTCCCACCCGAGCAGGACGCCGGTCCCGCCGTACTCGTCGTTCGGCTTGAGGACGAGGCGATCGCGCCGGGCGCGGGCGACCGCCAGCAGGCCGGCGCGATGGCCGTCGTGCTCCGTGTCGACGTCCGCGACCAGGCGGGTCCAGGGAATGTGGGCGCGGATGGCCTCGTTCTCGGCGCGCGAAAAGAGATCGGCATGCCGCGAGTTGGTGAGGACCGCGAAGAACGCCTTCTTGTGCGCCAGCTTGCAGCGGAATGTGTTGGCGACGCAGACTGCCTTGGCGCGATAGGCATCGACCAGCGCGCGGCACTCGTCGGCCCGCGCCAGGATGTCGTTGATCAGCACCCGCCGGTAGACCATGTCGATCTTCTGCCCCTTTGACGTCAGGGTCCGGCCGTCGAACTCGAGATCGCGCGGATCGCTGACGATCGTCGGCACGCCGGCGCGCGAGAACGAGTCCTGCAGAATCTCGAACTCGGTCCAGGTCGGCACCTCCCGCCAGTCGACGATCGCGATGGTCGGCGGGTGGGCCCGGCCGCCCCAGTCGCCATAGCTCGCGAGCAGGGCCGCGAGCATGTTGTCGATGGTGCGGTGGTAGCGGACCTCGTGGTTCTGGCGGAAGCGCCCCATGACCGGAAGCTTCTCGAACAGTTCGGCGAGGCGCTGCGTGTAGCCGAGCCCGGCGGGCGACTCGGCGTTGTACTCGGCGAACTGCAGCGAGTCCGGCAGCAGGAACGCGTCGAGGCGCGAGGCGGTGCTCGACCTGGCGTATCCGGGATCGAGCGCCGCCAGGGAGATCTCCGCGTCGGTCATGCCGAGCTCGCCGAGGAGCGACGGCGAGGCCATCGCCGCTTCCACCACGCGCTCGCCAGCCGCGGCGATCGTCTCGGCCGCGGTGCGCACGCGCTCCTCGTCCTCATGCGTCAGGAGCAGAGGCCGCAGGAACGGGCAGTGCACGCGATCGCCGAACGTGAGCTTGCGCTCGCGCAGCGCGGCAGCGAACCGGAGGCACGCCTCCGGGCTCAGCTCGGCGGGCCCGAGCAGGGCGTGCCATTCAGCCGCGAGATCCCTCACGAACGCCCCGGGGCGCCGACGAAGCCGGACGCGCTGCCGATGCCGAGCATCTCTTCCCAGCGCGGCCACGACTGTGACGGCGTGCCGTGCAAGGCCCGGTCGATCACCAGGGCGGTCATCTTCTCGACGACGTGTGAGAAGTAGAACGGCGTGATCCGGTCACGCTCGAAATCGGGCGCCGGATTCAGGTAATCGATCGCGTACGGCACGTCCCCTTCCACGGCGAACTCGATGGTGTTCATCTCGTAGCCCAGCGCCTGGTTGATGGTCTGGGCGTCGCGGACGACCCGGGCGCCGAGCTCCGGCGAGAGGTAGTGGTGATCGACGATATAGCGGCGTTCGCGCGGATCGTAGGCGACCGGCGTGATGTCGGTCTTGCCGAAGGTGAAGCAGCGGACGTACTTGTCGAAGTTGATGAACTGCTGGAGCGTCATGCAGTACGGCGCGGTGCGGTCGTAGGCCTCGAGCAGCTCCGCCTTGTCGTTCACCTTGTAGACGTGTTTCCAGCCGCCGCCCGAATACGGTTTGAGGATCGCCGGACGGCCGACGTAATCGAGGAGCGCGTCCCAATCGACGGGGAACGACAGGTTGCGGAGAGACTCGGCCGTGAGATCGACGTCCGCGGGATATCCCTTTTGCGGCAGCAGCACCGTCCTGGGAATCGCCACGCCAAGCTTCGCCATCACCGAGTAGTTGAAGTACTTGTCGTCCGCCGTCCACCAGAACGGGTTGTTGATGACGTAGCTGCCCTGCAGCACGGCGTGCTTCAAGGCGCCGCGGTAGTACTCGACCTCGTGCGAGATCCGATCGACGATCACCCGATAGTCGGCCGGGGCATCCATCTTCGTTCCACCCAGCTTGACCATCTCCGCGGTGATGCCGTGCCGCGCGCCAGCCTCGTTGACCCGCGCAATGAACGCCGGTGGAAAGCTGTATTCGCGGCCGCACAGCAGCCCGACCTTCATCGGCGTGCCCGACTCTGATCCGTTCATCCCTGCATCCCTCCGCCAGCACCAGGCTTGGTCTGCTCGACGATGTCCTGTACCACCGCGCGGAGATCGCCGGTGGCGCGGTAGACCGCGAGCTGACGATCGGCGCTCGTGCCTTCACGCAAGACGGTGTGCACGTACTCGACGGCCCAACGGCTGCCGAGATCGTCCACCACATCGTCCACGAACCCGAGCAGCTCGATGGCGAGGTCGCGCATCGGCACTTCCTGCCGGGTGCCGAAGTCGATCAGCTTACCGTCCATGCCCCAGCGCGCCGCGCGCCACTTGTTTTCTTCGATGAGCGCCCGGCGATAGCTGCGGAATCCCAGGTTCCTGGCACGCAGGCGGCACAGCTTCACGATCACCGCCTGGATCAGCGCCCCGATCATGACCGCGACTTCGGGCCGCGTCGGGACGTCACAGACCCGGAACTCGAGCGTGCCGAACGTCGGATGCGGGCGGACGTCCCACCAGATCTTCTTCGCATCGTCGATGCAGTGGAGATCGACCAGCAGCCGCACGTAGTTCTCGTAGTCGCTCCACGAGCCGAAGTGATCGGGCACACCGGTGCGCGGGAACCGCCGGAAGATCGTCGTCCGATACGACTTGAGGCCGGTATCGCGGCCCATCCAGAACGGCGAGCTGGTCGACAGCGCGAGCAGGTGCGGCAGGAAGTAGCGCACCTCGTTCATAAGGTCGATCATCGTCGTGTGATCGGGGACGGCGACGTGCACGTGCAGGCCGAAGATCAGCAGCGACCGGGCCAGCTGCTGCAGCTCCTCGACGATGCTGTCGTAGCGGACCCCGGGTGAGATGACCTGATCCTTCCAGTGCGAGAACGGGTGCGTGCCGGCGGCCGCGACGGCGAGCCCGGCGCGCTCCGCGGCACTGACCAGCTCGTGGCGGATCCGGAAGATCTCGTCGCGCAGCTCGGTGACATCGGCGCAGATGCGGGTGCCGACCTCGACGATCGACTGGTGCATCTCCTGCTTGATCTGATCGCCCAGCGTCGGGGCCGAGGCGGCCAGCAGCTGCATGACATGCGACCGCAGCTCCCAGGTGTGGGGGTCGACGATCTGGAACTCCTCTTCGACACCCAGCGTGAAGCGGTGCATGAGGGGGATGTTACTTCACGAGGTTCATGGGGGTTCATCGCTTCATGCGGTTCATGGGGTTGGGTTCATGGTTCAGAGGTTCGGGTTCAACGTTCGAGGTTCGGTCGGACGTGCCGGTATCGATTACACGTCCGGACGGTCGCGGTTCACCGTCGCCCCGAACCTTGAACCCTAACCTTGAACCCTGAACCCATGAACATTCATGAACCCCATGAACCTCCATGAACCTATTTGTCTTTATGCACGTAAGAGTTCGGGTTCTGATCGAACTTCTGCTTGCAGATGGGCGCGCAGAAGTAGTACGTCGTGCCGTCGAACACGCTCTGGCCGGCAGCAGTCTTCTCGTCGATCATCATGCCGCAGACTGGATCCTTGACCATCGGTCCTCCTGAAGCGCGTGAGCATCCCTATGCCCATCGGGTCGATCATACGCGCACTGCTCATCCGCCGATCAGCTTGCGGGTTGTGGCATTCGGCTTGCGAAACGATCGAAATGCGGATCGCACTGATCGCTCCGCCGTTCATCCCTGTGCCGCCGCCGGCGTACGGCGGAACCGAGCTCTACATCGCGCACCTGGCAGAGGCGCTGGTCGCGCGCGGACACGAGGTCACCGTCTTTGCGAATGGCGAATCGACGGTGGCGTGCCGGATCCGGGCCATCTATGGCCAGAAGCAGTGGCCGCTGGCGCCGGGTGAGACCGGGACACTCAAGAACGTCGAGCACTCGGTGTGGGCCATGCACGAGGCGGCAATCGACCCCTACGACCTCGTGCATGTGAACGATGCGCTGGCGGTACCTCTTTCACGGTTCCTGTCCAAGCCGGTCGTCCACACGCTGCACCACCCACATGAAGACGCGCTGTCCGAGCTGTACGGGCGCTACCCGGCCGTGCACTACGTCGCGATCAGCGACGCCCAGCGATCACTCGAGTCGATGCCCCGGTTGACGACGATCCGGCACGGCATTCGGCTGCAGGATTACCAAATGATCGAGCGAAAGCAGCCGTACCTCGCGTTCCTGGGCCGGATGGCCCCGGTCAAGGCGCCACACCTGGCGATCGAGGCAGCCCGGCGCGCGGCGATCCCGCTCAAGATGGCCGGCGAGATTCAGCCGGTGTTTCAGAGCTACTGGGACACGATGGTGGCGCCGCATATCGATGGCCGCAACGTCGAGTTCGTGGGGGAGGCTTCCCACCAGGTGAAGAACGAGCTGCTCGGCAACGCGACAGCCCTCTTGTTCCCGATCCAGTGGCACGAGCCGTTCGGCCTGGTCATGATCGAAGCGATGGCCTGCGGCACGCCGGTGCTCGCGCTGCCCGGGGGAGCGGTGCGCGAGGTCGTTGCCGATGGCGTCAGCGGGTGGATGTGCGCCTCTGTCGCCGAGATGGCAGAGCGGGCGCGCGATCTGCACATTCCCGCTTCGTCGTGCCGGTCTTACGTCGACCAGCAATTCAGCGTCGGCCGCATGGCGGCCTCATACGAATCGCTGTACCAGGCTTGCGCGGGGTCGACGTCGCAATCGTCGGCGGCAGAGCTCTGGTGCTGACCGGATGGCTCCAGACACTCGCGATGGCATCTGGGTCGGCGACCAGTACTACATTCTCGCCACCGCTGCACGGGCCAGCGGACGCTCGGCGGTGCTCAAGAGCGGCGATACCTTCGCCGTGTTCGATCGTACGGGCGACATCGCCGGTCCGGGCGAGTACGGCTTGTATCATGACGGCACGCGCCACCTCTCGCTCCTCACCCTGGCGATCGAGCATGACGTCCCGCTGCTCCTCAGCTCCCGAACCAGCGTCAGCAACGAGCTGTTCGGCGCTGACCTGACCAACCCCGACCTGGTGGACCGCGGCGTCGTCCGGCTCCAGCGGGATCTCGTTCACATTTTCCGCAGCCGCTTCCTCGACCAGGGACACGCGTACGAGCGGATCCGGTTCGTCAACTACGGCCAGCAGCCGGTACAGCTCGATGCGACGCTCCACTTCGCGGCGGACTTCGTGGATATCTTCGAAGTGCGCGGCACGCGCCGGGAGCGCCGCGGCACGACGCTGCCGGCACGCGCCGGCCGGGCGACGGTCGAACTGTCGTACCGCGGACTCGACGCGGCGACCCGCCGCACCGATCTGCGATTCGATCCGCCGCCAGACGAACTGACTGCGTCGAGTGCCCGCTACGTGGTCAGCCTGACACCACACCAGAGCGCGACCATCGAAATCGTGGTGTCGTGCCTGGGCGCTGCCGAAGGCGAGGCCGCCGGGTTCGACGCGGCGTTCGCGGCCCGCGCGGAGCGCAGCCGGCGATTGGCCGGCGAGTACGCGCAGGTCTCGACCTCCAATGAGCAGTTCAATGGATGGCTGGAACGATCCCTGGCGGACGTGCGGCTGATGACGACCGACACGCCGTACGGGCCGTACCCGTATGCCGGTGTCCCCTGGTTCAGCACGCCCTTCGGCCGGGACGGGATCATCACCGCGCTCGAGACGCTCTGGCTCAATCCCACACTGGCGGCTGGCGTGCTGCGCTACCTGGCCGCCACCCAGGCGGCGACCAGCGATCCGGCGCGTGACGCGGAGCCCGGCAAGATCCTCCACGAAACCCGCGGCGGCGAGATGGCCGCCATTGGCGAGGTGCCGTTCGGCCGCTATTACGGCAGCGTCGATTCGACACCACTGTTCGTCATGCTGGCGGCGGAGTACTACCGGCGGACCGCCGACCTCGCGTTCCTCTCTGAGATCTGGCCCAACGTCGAGCGCGCGCTCGACTGGATGCGCAACCACGGCGATGTGGACGGCGATGGCTTCCTGGAGTATCAGCGCCGGACGCCCAGCGGCCTGGTGCAGCAAGGGTGGAAGGACTCGCAGGACTCGGTGTTCCATGCCGACGGCACCCTCGCCGAGCCGCCGATCGCACTCTGCGAGGTCCAGGGATATGCCTACGCCGCTTTCCGCGGCGCCGCGACGATCGCGCGTGCGCTGGGGCACAGCGCCGCGGTCTCGGAGCTCACGTCGCGCGCGGCTTCGCTTCGTGAGGCCTTCGAGCGCGCGTTCTGGCTCGACGAGCTGGACACCTACGCGCTCGCCCTTGACGGGGCCAAGCAGCCCTGTTGCGTGCGGTCGTCCAACCCGGCCCACTGCCTGTTCGCCGGAATCGCCGCCCCCGATCGCGCGCGCCGGGTCGCGGCCTCGCTGATGGCGTCTGAGATGTTCTCGGGATGGGGTGTGCGGACCATCGGCACCGCGGAGGCGCGTTACAACCCGATGTCGTACCACAACGGCTCGCTCTGGCCGCACGACAATGCGCTGGCCGCGGCAGGCCTCGCGCGTTATGGCGCCGGCGACGCGGTCGCCGCGATCGCCGAAGGGCTGTTCGAGGCCAGCCTGCACGTCGATCTGCAGCGCCTGCCGGAGTTGCTGTGCGGCTTCCGGCGCCGTGTCGGCGAGGGCCCGACCCTCTATCCCGTGGCGTGCGCGCCGCAGGCGTGGTCTGCCGCGGCGGTGTTCCTGGTCCTGCAGTCCTGTCTCGGACTCACCATCGACGCCGTCGAGGGTCGCGTTTACGTGTCACACGCCCGGCTGCCCGAGCTGCTCGACCAGGTGACGGTGCGCGGCTTGACTGTCGGCCGTGATGCGGCGGTCGATCTGCTCTTCAACCGGCACGGGCGCGGTGTCGGCGTCACGGTGCTGGATCGCGCCGGGCAGGTTGCGGTGATCGTGACCGCCTAGCCGTCCCCGGGAGACTACTGGCGCGGCAGGATCTTGACGTCGTGAAGCGTCTTGAAGTCGCTGTCGTAGACCGTAGCCGTGATCTGGTCGCCCGGCGCGAGCTTCTCCAGCAGCTCGGGCGGTTGGATCTCGTACGGCATCGTCATTGCCGCCATCCAGCCTTCGACGTTCTCGCCGGCCACCATGATGGTGCGGTTTGCCTTGTCGATTGTTTCGACCTTGCCGCGGAACGGGTGCGCCTGCGCCGGTTTGGCTGGCGCCTGCGCCGCCTCGCCCGCGGCGTTGGCAGCCGGCGACGAGGCGTTTCGTGGCTGCGACGAGCACGCCGCCACGAGCGCGAGCAGACACGCGATCGACGCCCAGCGGATTAGCATCATCGTCCGGCTCCCGCGGACAGCAGGGCATTGACCGCCTGGAGCTCGTCCTGGTTCACGGTGTGCCCCATACGCGGATAGATGCGCTCGTCGACCGCGGCCCCCATCCGCCGAAAGATATCCGCGGACTCGCGGACTCGCGCGAGCGGAATGTGCGCGTCGACGTCGCTGCAGCCGAGAAACACCGGGGTGCTCTCGAATGTCCCGGCGTAGGCCCGGGGCGTGCCAGGCGGACCGATCAGGCCGCCGCTCAAACCGACAACCGCCGCGTAGCGGCCCGCACGCCGCGCGGCGAACTCGAGGGACAGGCACGCGCCCTGGGAAAACCCGAGCAGCATCACACGCTCCTGCGGCACCCCTTGCGCCGCGACCTCCGCGATCAACCGGGCGATCGTCCGCAGGCCGGACGTGATCCCGGGCTCGTTCTGCGAGATCGGCGACATGAACGACATTGGATACCAGGTCGACCCGGCGGCCTGGGGCGCAAGATAGGCGACGTCGCCGGCGGTGAGCTCCTCGCTCAGCGACAAAATGTCGGCGGCCGAAGCGCCGCGGCCGTGAATCAAGATGGCCACCAGGCGCGCGCGCTCGACCGGCACGCCGCCGCGCAACACCGGCTGCCCCGCATGTGGATCCTGCGCATCGCTCATCGTCACTGCACCTTCAAGAGGAAAATGCCGTAGCCGACACCTGCCGCGTCCGTGTTGCGCGCCGACTGAAAGGCGATCGTCGAGCCATCAGGGCTGACCACCGGGTTCGACGCCTTGTACCCAGGATAATCGCCCCACCGCGTCATCCGCACGAAATTGGGGCTGTTCGGCTCGAGCGTCAGCCGCCAGATGTCAATGAAGTTGGAGTTCTGCTTCGGCTGATCGCGGCTCGATTCCACGAGCGCCGTCTTACCGTCCGGGAAGATGCCTTCGACCTCGTTGTACTCGCCGGCGATCTTCCGGTAGGTGGTGATCGTTCGGCTCTTCAGATCGATGCCGAAGACATCCGCGAAGGGTGACCGGTAGCAGGTGTAGATCAACTCCGTGTCGTCGTTGCGGAAGTCCTGCGCTTCCAGCGTGCACTCGGGGGCCTTCGCCCGCAAAACCTCCGTCTTGTTCGCGAGGTGCGGCTCGCCGCCCTCGGTGACGACGTCGGCGGTGTAGAGGACCGACTCCCCTTCGGCAATTGAGTCTGGATACTGGCCGTGCGTGTTCGACCACGACACCTTCATCGTCTTGCGCGAGATGGCGATGCCCTCCGAGATCTTCTGGCCGAGCGCGACCGGCCGGTCCCGCGTATCGGCTTTCAAGAGCCACAGTTCCTGATCCCGCGCGCGGGTCGTCTGGATGTCGGTGAACGTCCGCGCCCCGATGAGCAGCAGGTCACCGGTGGGCAGATACTGGACGCGGAGGTAGCCGGGGTTCGGGTAGTGCGTGAGCAGCCGGATCATGCGCGTCTTGACGTCGACGACGAAGGCATCGCCGAAGCTCTTGGACATGAACGCGATGCGCTGACCGTCGGGCGACCAGGAGGCGCGCTCGCCGAAGGCGGTGAGCTGCGTGATGTTCGGGGGCAGCGCGTCCTCGGGTGCGCCGCTCTTCTGCTGCGTCGCCCCGACCACGACCATCGTCGCGAGCACCGCTACCGCGCCTGCCGCCAGGGCCTGACCTGTCCGCATCGTGCCTCCCTCTTCCCCGTGGGCCGGCATTATGTCGCGAATCGGCGCGCCGGGTGCTGGCTTAGAATGCGCTGATGCGGCCCCGGGACGGCTGGCGTGCGACAGCGGTTGTGTCGCTGCTGCTGTGCTTCGCGACGCCGGCCCTGACGGCGCAACGCGCAGGCGCGGCGCCGAGTGCGGCCGCACTGCTGCGACAAACCCGCGCGGATCTCGAGTCCGGCAACCTGGAGCGCGCTCGAACGAGCGCCGAAGCTGCCGCAGCGCAGAATCCGAAGTCGAGCGAGGCGCAGTATCTGCTCGGGCTCGTTTGCGAACGGCAGAACGATCTGACATCCGCGGCAACGGCATACGCGTCGGCGATCCAGGTGGCGCCCTCACTCGCCCAGGCCCACGATCGGCTCGGCTTCGTGCTCGGGAAGCAGGGGCGGACAGCCGAGGCGATCGGCCAGTTCGCTGAAGCCGCGCGTCTCGACCCGCGGCTGTTCGACGCGCAGTATCACCTCGGCGCCACCCGTTGGTGGACGCGCGATCTCGCTGGTGCGCTGCCGGCGCTGACCGCCGCCGTCGCGTTGCAGCCCGGACATGCCGAGGCGCGGTATTACCTCGGGATCACGCTCGAAGGACTGGGGCGCCTGGAGCCGGCGATCGCCGAGCTCCGAACGGCCGTTCGTCTGAATCCCACGCTGGCCATTGCCCGCACCCGGCTGGGCATGGCGCTCCAGACACTCGGCGATCAGGACGGCGCGATCGAGCAGCTCCAGGAAGCTGTCCGCCTGGACGGCAGTTCTGCCGATGCCCGTAACAGCCTCGGGCTGGCGCTCTCGCAAAAGGGACGTGGCGATGAGGCCGTCGAGATGCTGCGGGCGCTGATCGCGGCACGGCCGGACTACCTGCCGGCGCGTCTCAACCTGGGCACCGCACTGATGCAGAAAGGCCAGCTCGCCGACGCCGTGGTGGAGCTCCGCGCGCTGCTGGCACTC
Organism: uncultured Acidobacteriota bacterium; assembly: GCA_963816725.1. GTDB lineage: Bacteria > Acidobacteriota > Vicinamibacteria > Vicinamibacterales > 2-12-FULL-66-21 > CAVSUB01. The sequence goes on from CAWFMC010000018.1 coordinate 198,753, forward strand.
GACTCCCATCACGCCGAGGCCGCCTACAACCTGGGGCTCGCGCTGAAGCAGCAGGATGACTTCGCCGCCGCGGAAACGGAATTGCGCAAGGCTGTCGCCCTCGACCCGACGCTGCCGGACGCCCCTTTCACGCTCGGCGTGGTGTTGTGGCAGACCGGGCGGCCGGACGAAGCGCTGCAGCAGTTTCGCGAGGCCCTGGCGCGGAAGCCCGACTACCCCGACGCGCTGTACATGATCGGCACCGTGCTGAAGCAGCAGGGTGCGTTGCCGGACGCCGTCACGCACTTCAAGCAGGCGATCGCGTTGCGGCCGCAATCGGCGGAATCGCATCGCAGCCTCGGCCAGGCGCTGGGTCAGATCGGTGACAAGGCAGCGGCCGCAGCGGAGCTTGCCGAAGCCGATCGCCTCGACCGCCGCACCGCGGACGCGCAGGCCTCGACTTTCGCCGTCAGTGTCGGCGTGCAGAAGCTGAAGGCGAACGACACGGCGGGGGCGATCGCGCAGTTCCGCGACGCCATCCGCCTGGCCGCCGACAATCCCCAGGCGCACTATCAGCTCGCCCTCGCCTTGCGCCGCATCGGCGAGCGGGCCGAGGCGCAGGCCCACTTCGACGAGGCGCGGCGGCTGGCACCGTATCTCACCGTGCCGGACGACGACCGTCGATGACGCCCTGGATGCTGCGGCTGCTGGTCATCGTGGCGGCGCTGGTCACCACCGCGTCCCCGACGACGACCGCGCAACCGGCCCGTGGCGGCCCGCTCACCTTCTCGTTCGCCGAGACCGCGAAGGCGGCAGGGCTGACGGCGATCACCGTCTACGGCGGAACCGAGACCAACAAGTACCTGGTCGAGACCACCGGCTGCGGCGTCGCCGTCCTCGACATCGACGGTGACGGGTGGCTCGATCTCTTCATCGTCAACGGCACGGTGCTCGGCGGATTCCCGGCCGGGCAGGAACCGATGGGGCATCTCTATCGGAACCGCCGCGACGGCACCTACGAAGACGTGACCGCGAAGTCCGGCATCCTGCAGACCGGATGGGGGCAGGGGGCGTGCAGCGGCGACTACGACAACGACGGCCACGACGATCTGTTCGTGACTGCATGGGGACAGAACCACCTGTACCACGGGCGCGGCGATGGCACGTTCGTCGACGTGTCCGAGGCGGCGGGCTTGATCACGAAAAAGGCGCGGTGGGGGGCGGGCTGCGCCTTCATCGACTACGACCGCGATGGCTATCTCGATCTCTTCGCCGCCAACTACATCGACTTCGATCTGGAATCGGCGCCGCTGCCCGAGTCGGGCTTGTGCCGCTACAAGGGCATCCCCGTCGCCTGCGGGCCGCCCGGCCTGACCGGTGGCAAGAACGTCCTCTATCGCAACACCGGCAAGGGCACGTTCGAGGACGTGTCCGATCGGACGGGCATCACCCGGAGCAGCGGGACCTACGGCCTGGGCGTCAGCACGCTCGATTTCAACGACGACGGGTGGGTCGATCTGTATGTCGCGAACGACTCGAACCCGAGCGCGCTCTACATCAATCAACGCGACGGCACGTTCAAGGACGTCGCCGTCGAGGCCGGATGCGCCTACAGCCAGGACGGCAAGCCGCAGGCCGGGATGGGCGTCGCGGTCGGCGATTACGACCGCAATGGCACCGTCGATCTCTTCAAGACCAACTTCGCCGGCGACACCTCGACGCTGTACGCGAACGGCGGCAAAGGATTCTGCGACGATCGGACGTTCGCCGCCGGCATCGGGCTGAACACCCGCTGGCTCGGATGGGGCGTCGGCTTCGTCGATCTCGACAACGACGGCTGGCTGGACCTCTTCATCGTCAATGGCCACGTCTATCCGGAGGTCGAACGGGTGAAGACGGAGGCGGGCTACAAACAGCGCAAAGTCGTCTACCGCAACCTCGGCAACGGGCGCTTCGAAGATGTCTCGGAGCGTCTCGGTCCGCCCGTGACGACCCCGGCCGCCGGCCGCGGCGCGGCATTCGCCGATCTCGACAACGATGGCGACATCGACGTCGTCGTGAACAACGTCCATGCGGCCCCCGATCTCTTCACGCTGACGGCTCCGCGCGACGCGCACTGGCTGACGCTCAAGCTGGTAGGCACGACGAGCAACCGCAGCGCGATCGGGTCCCGCGTCAGGCTGGTCTCTGCCGGTGGCACACAGCTCCAGGAGGTGCGCGGCGGCGGCAGCTACTACTCGCAGAACGATCTCCGGCCGCATTTCGGTCTAGGCCGCGATGCCGTCGTCGATCGCGTGGACGTGCGCTGGCCGAACGGGCGCGAGGAGCGCTGGACCGCCCCGAAAGTGGACCAGATCCTGACGCTGACCGAAGGATCCGGCACGGCCATCGGATCGGACAAGCCATGAACCGGGCGGTCAGACACCTCGGTCCCGTCGCGGTGATGATCGCGGCGCTGGCGGCAGCGCCGGAGGCGAGACAGGCCGCACCCGCGAGCGACCGGGCGGCGATCCTCTCTGAAGCGCGTGCGCTGATCAACCAGGACCAGCCGGCGGCGGCCATCGCGAAGCTCGCACCGCTCGATGCGTCCGGAAGAAGCGACGTGGCGCTCCTGCTCGGCGTCGCCTACTACCACGCCAACGATCACCGCCGGGCGATCGAGCACCTGGCACCGATCGCCGATACGCTGCCGCCCGGATCGATCGAGCAGCGGGAAGCGGTGCAGGTGTTGGGCCTCTCGTACTTTCTCGCCGGACGCTTCGCGGACGCCGTGCCCCGCCTCGAGTCCACGCGTGAGTGGGCCGCCGACAACGTGGAGCTCGGCTACGTCCTCGGCCAGGCTTACATCCAGGTTGGCCAGGCCGACCGCGCGCGCCAGGCCTTCGCGCGCGTCTTTGGCGTCGCGGAGAGCTCCGCCGCCGCCCACCTGCTCTGCGCCCAGATGATGATCCGGCTCGAATCGGAGGCGCTCGCCGAAGCGGCGCTGAAACGCGCCCTGGAGCTGGACCCGCGACTGCCGCAGGTCCACGCGCTGCTCGGGCAGATTGCGTTATTCCGCGGCCGCCTGGACGACGCCGTCAGCCTGACTGAGGGGGAGATCGCGATCAGTCCAGGAAACGCGATGGCCTTCTATCAGCTCGGAGACGCCCGCGTCCGGCAAGGCAAGACCGACGAGGGGATCGCGGCGTTGCAGAAATCGATCTGGCTGAACCCGTTCTACAGCGCGCCATACATCGTGCTCGGGAAGGCCTACATGCAGAAGGATCAGCTCGCGACGGCTGAAGGGATGTTGGCGCGCGCGATCGAGTACGACCCGAACAACCGCTCAGCGCACTACGTTCTCGGTCAGCTGCTCCAGCGCATGGGCCGCGTCGATGACGCGAAACGGGAGTTCGGGATCGCGGAACGGCTCCAGGCCCAGCCGGGCCGGTGACCATGCGCGGCAGGCGTGAAGGGCGGCCTCGCCATCTCGCCATCAGCACACTGGCGCTCGCCTTCTCGATCGCGGCCATCACGCTCGCGCAACCCACCCCGTCCGCGTGGCCCGTGACGTTCACCGACATTGCGGTCGCTGCCGGCCTGCGGTCTCCAAGCATCTACGGCAACAGCGACCGCACGCGGTTCATCATCGAGGCGAACGGTGCCGGGGTCGCCTTGATCGACTACGACCGTGACGGCTGGCTCGATGCCTTCGTCCTCTCCGGCACCCGTCTCGACGACGCCGCGCGGCGAGACGCGACCTTCCCGCCGGGTCAGGGTCCGAGCAATCGACTCTACCGCAATCTGCACGACGGTCGCTTCGAGGACGTGACCGACGCCGCCGGACTGCGGCGCACCGCGTGGTCTTCGAGCGTCTGCGTGGGTGACTTCGACAATGACGGCTGGCCCGATCTGTTCGTCACCGCCTACGGAGAGAACGTGCTGTATCGCAACCGATTCGGCCGATTCGAGGATGTGACCGCGACGGCCGGATTGGCCACGGCCGGGACGCGTTGGGGCTCCGGCTGCACGTTCGTGGATTACGACCGGGACGGCCGTCTCGACCTCTTCGTCGCGAACTATCTCCGCTTCGATCTCGCCTCGGCGGCCGAGCCCGGCTCCGGCCCGAACTGCCGCTGGAAAGGGGTGCCGGTCAACTGCGGCCCGAAGGGATTGCCGACGGACACCAACCTGCTCTATCGCAATCGCGGCGACGGCACCTTCGCCGACGTGTCCGACGCATCGGGCATCGCGAAGGTTACCGGCCGCTACTCCATGACGGCCGTAGCCGCGGACCTCGACGGCGACGGCTGGCCGGACATCTATGTCGCCGCCGATTCGACCCCCGCGATCCTCTATCGCAATCAGCACGACGGCACGTTCGCGGACGTCGCGATCGAGAGCGGCGCCGCCTACAGCGAGAACGGCAACCCTCAAGCCGGCATGGGCGTGGCGGTCGGCGACTACAACTCGGACGGCCGGCTCGATCTGCTCAAGACGCATTTCGCCGACGATGTCCCTGCGCTGTATCGGAATCTGGGAAAGGGTCTCTTCGAGGATGTGGCCACGGCCGCCGGGCTCGCGGTCGAGAACCGTTTTATCCAGTGGGGCACCGGGTTCCCCGACCTCGACAACGACGGTCGCGCCGATCTGCTCTACGTGACCGGCAGCGTCTACCCGGAGATCGAGCGCGTGCTGCCCGGCTATCCCGCCAGGAGCCCGCGCCTGGTGTTCCGCAATCAGGGCGGCGGCCGGTTCGAGAACGTCACCGCGTCCAGCGGCGACGCGCAGGTCGCGCATTCCAGCCGCGGCGCGGCCTTCGGGGACATCGACAACGACGGCGATCTCGACGTGCTGGTCATGAACATGAACGAGCCGCCGTCGCTGCTCCGCAACAATCTGCGCTCCAGCAACGGCTGGATCGAGCTCGCGCTGGAGGGCGTCCGCTCGAACCGCTCCGCGATCGGCGCCATCGCAGTCCTCCAGGCTGGAGGTACCACGCAGGCGAGGACGGTGCTGAGTCAGTCGAGCTATTACTCGCACGACGACTTCCGGCTGCACTTCGGCCTGGGCTCATCGCATACGGTTGATCGGATCGAGATCACCTGGCCGGCGGGGGGAACAACCGTGCTTACCGCCGTCGAAGCGGATCGCGTCCTCGCGATCAAAGAGCCCGCTCGTTAGTCGCACGCCCGACCTGAAGGTCGGGCCCACATCGACGTCATCGGCGGCGTATTCCGTCCAAGCCCGCACACGCCCGCCCTGAAGGTCGCGCCTACCTTCCACGTCACACGTAGGCCCGACCTTCAGGTCGGGCGCTGACACAGGCGACTCTTCATTAGCAAGTTAGATCTAACTGGTCAGAAACATCCCGAATCTCGTATCTAACTCAGCCAGCTAAGATCTCTCGCCGTTGCAATTGGATTGGTGCTAGGATGCGCGCGTTTGGTGACGAGGAGACTCGTCACGCGCGCTGGAGACTGTGGTTTCGCCCGTCCGGGCGAACTGGGAGGCTCCTCATGACCGGTCGGCCGGATCGTCGGCGCTCACTGCTCGTCCTGCTCCTGTCTTCTCTCGCCCTCTTCCTCATCTCCACCACATCGGCGACCGGCCAGGCGGTCTACGGGAGCGTGCGCGGCACGATCACGGACGCGTCGGGCGGCGTGCTGCCCGGCGTCAGCGTGACGATCACGAGCCGGGACCGCAACACCTCGGACACCGTGGTCACCGACGCCGAGGGCGTGTACCACAAGGAGCGGCTGCTGCCCGGCGTGTACGAGATCAAGACCGACCTGCAAGGCTTCAAGCAGGCCATCGTCAGCAACGTGGTGGTCGGCGTGGACGCGCAGTCGAACGCCGACTTCAGCCTGTCGCCCGGCGCGATCAGCGAGAGCGTCGAGGTCACCGCGGTCAGCCCGCTGCTGAAGACCGACCGGGCCGACATCGCTACGACGCGGTTCGAATCGAAGCAGACTCACCGACCTGCCGGTGCTCGACCGGAACTTCACGAAGTTCATCCTGCTGACCCCGGAGACACAGCAGCAGCAGATGGGGGCACGCCGCAGCGAGAACCCGCAGGGCTCCACGCAGACGGTGGTGAACGGGCAGTCTTTCAGCGGCACCAGCTATCAGCTCGACGGCACCGACAACCGCGACCCCATCCTCGGCATCATCGTCATCAACCCGACTCTCGAGTCGATCGGCGAGACGAAGATCACGTCGCAGAACTACGACGCGGAGTTCGGGCAGGCGGTCGCCGGCGTGGTCTCGGTGCAGACAAAGTCCGGCGGCGAACACGTTTCACGGCAGCGGGTTCGAGTTCTACCAGAGCGATCAGCGTTCCAGTCGCGCAATCCGTTCACGCAGGCGCAGCGCAATGCCGCTGACCGGCAAGTTCCTGCCGGATACCAAGAAGAACCAGTTCGGCGGCTCGGTCGGCGGCCCGATCGTCGAGAACCAGATGTTCTTCTTCGGCGACTATCAGGGCACGTCGCAATACGGAGGGCGGCTCCCGCCTGCTGTCGGTGCCGACCGCGGCCGCGCGGACCGGCGACCTGAGCGCCTACGGCGTCAACATCTACGATCCGCTGACCCGGGCGTCCCGGCGGTGCGGACGCAATTTCCCGGCAACGTGATTCCCGCGAACCGCTTGTCGCCGCAGGCGCAGGCTATCCTCCAGCTGATTCCCACTGCCGAACGCGCCCGGCGGGACAGAACGGCACACGCGACAACTTCGTCGCGTCCAAGTCGGAGAACGTTCAATGAGGATTCGTTCAACGTCCGCATCGACGGCCGTCTCGGCGCGGGCACCAACACGTTCGGGCGCTACAGCCGCGGCAAGTTCCTGCGCGACGGCCCGACCGCCTTCGGTCCCGGCGGCGGGCGCGAGCTGGTCAGCCTCGGCGGCGTGTCGGACGTCAAGAACCAGAGCCTCGCCTACGGCCTCGACCACGCGTTCTCGAGCTCTGCTGCTGACCGACTTCCGCTTCGGCTTCTTCCGCTACAACGTCGAACGTGCTGCCGTTCGACTACGGCACGACGCCAGCCGCCGACGCCGGGATCCCGGGCTTGAATCTGGACAACACGTTCACCTCCGGACTTCCGGCTGGTGACGTGGATCGCAACGGCGACCGCGGATTCATCTTCGGCTCCAGCCTCGACGCCAATCGCTGCAACTGCCCGCTCGAACAGGACGAGAACCAGTTTCAGCTCGTCGGCAACGTGACCAAGCTGGTCTCGGCGGCCACACCTTCAAGGCTGGCATCGACGTTCGGCGCGCGCACAACCTGCGCGTCCCGAGCGATGCGCATCGCTCCGGCCAGCTGACGTTCGCTCCGACGCGTACGCAGCGGCGTCGACGGCGGCCTCGGTCTCGCGACGTTCCTCCTCGGCGACGTGACCGAGCTTCGGGCGCTACGTCAGCACGAGCACCGATGCCCGCGAGCTGCAGTGGCGGCACTTCTATTACGCCCAGGACACCTGGCGCTCCAACGCGAAGCTGACGCTCAACTACGGCCTGCGGCTCGACGTCATCAACCCGCAGACGGTGAACGAGGCCGGCAACGGCGACTTCCTCGATCTCACGACCGGCGAGATCCTCGTCGCCGGGGTCGGCGACATCGGGCTGAACGGCAACGTCAAGAACACGATTCAACTGGGCGCCGCGGCTCGGCGCGACGTACCAGCTGACTCAGAAGACCGTGATCCGGTCCGGCTTCGGCCGCAGCTACGACATCGGCGTGTTCGGATCGCTGTTCGGCCACGCGGTGACCCAGAACCTGCCGGTGCTCTCGAACCAGAGCATCAACGCGCCGAACAACTTCGACGCGGTCTTCAACCTGGCCCAGGGGCCGCCCGGCGCCAGACTTCCCCGCCGGTGCCGGCAGGGGCCGTTTCCCGCTGCCGAATGGCTCCGGCTCGCGAGCGCTGAACCAGAAGCAGCGCCTGCCCACCGTGGACGCCTGGAACGTGACGGTGCAACATCAGCTCACCAACACGATGTCGGTGGAGGCCGCCTACGTCGGGAACTACGGGCGCAACGCGTTCTTCGGCGACAACCCCGCGACCAACGCCAACCAGCCGTCGATCGTCGGCTTCGCGACAGGGCGTGCTCGACCAACCTGCGGCGGCCGTTCTTCGCCGGTAACGTCGCCGAACGCCCAGGGCTTCGGCGGCGACTACGGCTGGACGCAGAGGCTTCGACTACTTCTGCAACTGCGCCACAACTGCTACAACTCCCTGCAGACAAAGGCCACGCAAGCGCGTTCGGCGGCGGCTACTCGCTGTTCGCGCAGTACACACTGCAGCATCGCGTCAACAACGACGGACGACTACTACTTCATCGACCCGAACGTGAACCACGGCACGGCGAACTTCGATCGCACGCACACGTTCACCGTTCTCGACCGTCTGCGGAAATCCCGGTCGGCACGCGGCAAGCGCTTCATGGGCGACGCCTGGCGCGGTCGACGATGCTCGTCGGCGGCTGGCAGTTGAACCAGAACACGATCATCCAGAGCGGCTTCCCGTTCAACGTGTCGCTATCGCAACGCGGGGCAGGATCGCGACACCGGGCCCAACCGGCCAGATCTGATCGGCGATCCCGACGGACCACAGACCCGCGACCAGTGGTTCAACGCGACACCCATCGGCGACCCGGGTAGCGCCTTCGGCCGACCGGCCAAGGGGACGTTCGGCAACCTCGAACGTAACGCCCTGCGCGGGCCCGGCTACTGGCGGACCGACACCTCGCTGTTCAAGAACTTCACCCTCTCGGGGGACCGCCGCCGCCTCGAGGTGCGGTTCGAGGCAGTCAACATCTTCAACCACGTCAATCTCGGCAATCCCGGATTCGGAGGTCGGCGTGCCCGGGAACGCCGAATCCGAACGCCGGCCGCATCACGGAGACGACCTTCGGGAACGCCGATCCGCAGCGCAATTTCCAGTTTGGCCTGCGATTTGTGTTCTAGCTGCCGCAGCCGTAGGCTGTATGCCGTATGGAGCGGCAGTCCATCAGTGATTCCGCCTGGGGCGCGGCGTTCGTCGCCCTCCTGATTAACAGCGGCTATCTGGCGGCCACCGCCAGCCCGACGCTGTTCTATTTCGCCAACGTCGTCCTGCACATGGGCCTCGGCGTGGTGCTGGGGATCGTGTGGGTCCGGCGGGTCCTTCAGGCCCGCACGGCGGCCGATCGCACCGAGCGGCTGGCCGCCGCGCCAGGACCGTTCGCCCTGGCCGCCATCGTCCTGGCACTCGGCGGGGTCGCCGGCCTGGCGATCATGGTGGTGGGCGCGGCGGGTCGCACCCGCTGGCTGCTCCCGGCGCACATCGGCCTGATCGTGGCGGGCGGCGCGCCGCTCCTCGGCGCGCGCGGCGTGGATCGCGATGCGGCGGGCGCAGCGGTCGCGCAGGCGCGCCCTCGCCGGCACCTACGCCGTCGTCCTGCTCGCCTTCGCCGCGTCACTCGGAATGGCCATGACCCGCGACGGGCGCATGAAGGCGGCCTATCGGATCACCAATCCAGCGGTCGTGCCGGCCAGCATGCAGCAGGAAGGCCGCGGCCCGCACAGCCCGTTCTTTCCCTCGTCGGCCGACACCAACGTCCGCGGCATCATCCCCGCCAACTTCTTCATGACCAGCGAGAGCTGCGGCCGGTGCCACAAGGACATCTTCGAGCAGTGGCAGTCGTCGACGCATCACTTCTCGTCGTTCAACAACCAGTGGTACCGCAAGTCGATCGAGTACATGCAGGACGTGATCGGCACGCAGCCGTCGAAGTGGTGCGCCGGCTGCCACGATCACGCGGTCTTCTTCAACGGCCGCTTCGATCGGCCGATCAAGGAACAGATCGACACGCCTGAAGCGCAGGCCGGCCTTGGCTGCACGTCATGCCATGCGATCACCAGGGTCGGCAGCACGATGGGCCAGGGGGACTTCGAGGTCGAATACCCGCCGCTCCACGACCTCGCCGCCAGCGACAATCCGATCCTCCGCTTCGTGCACGACGAGCTGACCTACGTCGACCCGGCGCCGCACCGCGAGATCTTCCTCAAGCCGTTCCACCGCGACCAGACCGCCGAGTTCTGTTCGAGCTGCCACAAGGTGCACCTCGACGTCCCCGTCAACAGCTACCGCTGGTTCCGGGGCTTCAACGACTACGACAACTGGCAGGCGTCCGGCGTCTCGGGCCAAGGCGCACGCTCGTTCTACTACCCGCCGAAGTCGCAGAAGTGCGCCGACTGCCACATGCCGCTGATCGCGTCGAACGATCCGGCCGCCAAGAACGGCAAGATCAAGTCGCATCGCTTCGCCGCCGCCAACACCGCCCTGCCGACGGTGAACAAGGATCCGGTGCAGCTGAAAGCGGTGCAGGACTTCCTCCGCGACGGGCAGATCTCGGTCGACGTCTTCGGACTGGTGAGAGGTGCCGCCGACACGCCGGCCCCCGAAACTGGACGGACCAGCGAGTCCGGCAAGGAGCCGCGCACGGCCAGCACCTTCGCCGCCGGCGAGGAGTCGCTCGCCTTCGGCGCGGCGCAGAACTTCCTGGCCAGGGAAGCCGACGTGCTCGCCCCGCTCGACAAGACCGAGGTCAGCGTCCGCCGCGGCGAGTCGATCCGCGTCGAGGTCGTCGTCCGCACCCGCAAGGTCGGGCACTTCTTCCCCGGGGGTACGGTGGACGCATTCGATGTCTGGGTCGAGCTGGAGGCGGTGGACGAGAACGGGCGCGTGATCCTCCACAGCGGAGAGGCCGCCGACGGCGGCAAGGGGCCGGTCGACTCGGGTGCGCACTTCTATCGCAGCCTGCAGCTCGACGAGCACGGGAATCCGATCAACAAGCGAAACGCCTGGATGACGCGCTCAGTGGCCTACGTGCGCCTCATTCCTCCCGGGGCCGCGGACACGATTCACTATCGCCTGCAGATCCCCGAGAACGCCGGCGAGCACATCTACCTGCGGGCGAAGGTCAACTATCGCAAATTCGCCTGGTGGAACACGCAATGGGCCTACGCCGGCGTCCGTGATCCGGCACAGCCGGAGTTTTCGCTGACCGGCGCGCACGACGATGGCAAGTGGGTGTTTGCGGGTGATACGTCGAAGGTGTCGGGCAGTGTGAAGGCGATCCCCGACATTCCGACGACGGTGATGGCCGAAGGCAAGGCGACGTTGCGCGTCCTGCCCAAGGGCGTGGCGGTAACGGATCCCGCGCCGGTGATGACCCCCGCCGTCCGCGAACGCTGGAACGATTACGGCATCGGCCTGCTGCTGCAGGGAGACATCCGGAATGCCGAGGCCACATTCCTCAAAGTCACCCGGATGGATCCGAAGTACGCCGATGGCTGGGTCAACGTCGGGCGGGCGCGGGTGCAGGAAGGAAACATGGCCGCCGCCGTCGAGATCCTGCGGAAGGCGCTGGAGGTCGATCCAAAGCTGGCCAAGACGCACTTCTTCCTCGGGCTCGCCCTCAAGAGCCTCGGTGAGTACGACGAGGCCCTCCAGCATCTCCGGGCGGCCGCCGATCTCTATCCGCGGGATCGCGTGGTCGTCAATCAGCTCGGACGCGTGCTGTTCCTGAAGCGCGAATACAAGGCGGCGATCGCCGAGTTCCAGAAGGTGCTGACGATCGATCCGGAGGATCTCCAGGCGCACTACAACCTGATGCTGTGCTATCAGGGCCTGGGCGATTCCGCGAAGGCGACCGAGGAACAGGCCCTTTACATGCGCTTCAAGGCCGACGAGTCGGCTCAGGCGATCACCGGACCCTACCGGCAGCTGCACGCGGACGACAACAACGAACGCCAGCAGATTCACGAGCACACGACCGCGGCCCCGCCGCGTGCGCCGGAACCGGCCGTGCGGGTCAGCCGCAATGGAGGCGGGCACTGAGGTCGCAGATGCGCGCGGCACTGGCGGCGGTGTGCCTGATCGGATGCGGATCCTGGCTGTCGGGTGTGGGCGCCGCGCCGGCGCACGCGCTGAAGACTGCGCCCACCCCGGACTCGTCGTCAACCATCTACGCAACGCCCGGCGCGGGCCGGATGGCCCCGGGTGATCCCACATTCCAGTTCACCGACGTCACCGCGGCAGCCGGCATCCGCTTCAAACACAACAACGGCGCGTTCGGGAAGAAGTACCTGCCGGAGACGCTCGGCTCCGGGGTCGCGTTCCTCGACTACGACCACGACGGCTGGCCGGATCTCTTCTTCGTGAATTCGATGAACTGGCCCGGCCATCCCGGCCCGGCGTCGCTGCCGGCGCTGTATCACAACAATCACAACGGCACCTTCACCGACGTCACGCGCCAGGCGGGCCTGGCCGTCGAGATGTACGGGCTCGGGGTGGCGGCCGCGGACTACGACAACGACGGCGACGTCGACCTCTACGTCACTTGCCTGGGCGCCAATCACCTGTTCAGCAATCTGGGCGGCGGGAAGTTCGCCGACGTCACCGCTCGGGCCGGGGTCGGGGATTCGGGCTTTTCGACCAGCGCCGCCTGGTTCGATTATGACAACGACGGCAAGCTGGATCTGTTCGTCGCCAACTACGTCCAGTGGACGATCGAAAGCGACCTGATGTGCACGCTCGACGGCCGCCGCAAATCCTATTGCACGCCCGAATCGTACAAGGGATCGAGTGCCACGCTGTACCGGAACAAGGGTGACGGCACGTTCGAGGACGTCACGAAGAAGGCCGGCCTGTACGACCCGACCGTCGAAGTCGCTGGGTGTGGCGCTGATCGATTACGACAACGACGGCAAGCTGGACCTGTTCGTCGCCAACGACACCCAGCCGAACCGGCTCTATCGCAACAAGGGCGACGGCACCTTCACCGACGTCGGGATGATGGCGGGCGTGGCCTTCAACGAGGCAGGCGTGGCCCGCGCCGGCATGGGCGTAGACGCGGCGGACTACGACGGCTCGGGCCGGCAGAGCCTGATCATCGGCAATTTCTCGAACGAGATGATGGCGCTCTACTCGAACGAAGGCACCGGCCTGTTCATCGACGACGCGCCCACGTCGACTGTCGGCAAGGCGTCGCTGCTGACGCTGACGTTCGCCTGCTTCTTCTTCGACGTCGACCTCGATGGACTGCTCGACATCTTCGCGGCGAACGGGCATGTCGCGGACGACATTGCATCGGTGCAGCCGAAGGTCACCTACGCGCAGCGGCCGCATCTCTTCAGAAATCTCGGCGCCAAGAAGTTCGAGGCGATCTCGAGCCGGGTCGGAGCGGCATTCGAACAGGCCGTCGTGGCCCGCGGCGCCGCCTACGGCGATTTCGACAACGATGGCGATCTCGATCTCGTGATTACCGCCAACAACGGCCCCGCGCGGCTCCTGCGCAACGATCAGTCTCCACCCGGCCGATCGGTCCGCCTGGCCCTCGAAGGGTCGGCGTCGAACCGCTCGGCGGTCGGCGCGCGCGTCCGCGTCCAGACGGACGACGGCCGGAAAGCGTTGGCCATGGTGAAGACGGGATCCAGCTATCTCTCGCAGAGCGAGCTGCCTCTGACGTTCGGGCTGGGACGCGCGACCCGGCTCACCTCGATCGAAGTCACGTGGCCGAACGGACGCGTCGAAAAGCTGGCCGGCGCCTCCGCCGGGCAGTCGATCGCCATCCGCGAAGGGAGTGGGGTGACCAAGACCACGCCAACCGCTGCGAGCGGACGATGATCCGCCGGGCGTTCGGCGTGTGCGCCGCGGCGGCGCTGCTGGCCGCCGGGCTCTCCGCCTTCCAGCCGGCCGCCGTCTCTCTCGCCGATCGTGAGAGCGCCTATCGCGCCAACAACGCCGGGATCTCTTTCCTCGAGCAGTTCGATTACGACAAGGCTGCCGACTCCTTCCGCGCGGCCCTGAAAATCGATCCTGCCCTGACGCTGGCCCGCATCAACCTCGCGCTGGCGCTGTTCTACGCCAACAATCCGGACGACTCGCTCAAGGAAGTGTCCGCCGCCGTCGCACAGTTGCCGGACAGCCCGCAGGCGCACTACCTCCTCGGCCTACTGGCACGATCCCAGAATCGCCCGGACGATGCGGTCGCGGAATTCAAGCGCGTGCTCGGCCGCGATCCGGACGATGTGGGTGCGAAGGTGAACCTGGCGCAGGTGTATGTCCAGGAACGCAACTTCCCGGCCGCGATCACGCTGCTGCGGGAGGCCATCGTCATCGAGCCCTACAACGTCACCGCCGCCTACACGCTGGCTACGGCCCTGACGCGCTCCGGCGCGCAGGCGGACGGGCAGCTCGCGATGGAGCGCTTCCAGACGCTCCGCGACAGCACGTACGGGAACACCTACGCGCAGACGTATCTGGCGCAGGGCAAGTACGCCGAGGCGCTCGCGTCGACAGGGGCCGAGCCGGACTTGGTCGATCCCACGCCGCCGAAGCTGACGTTCGCCGATGCGACCACGACGATGATGCCTGGCCCGACACCGGGGGGCGCCAGCGCTGGGTCCACCGGGAGCGTCACCCTGGTGGATGTCGATCACGATGGGACCCTGGACGTGATCAGCGCGGGTCCATCAGGACTGCATCTCTATCGCAACGTCCGTGGTGTCTTGCGCGACGAGCCCTCGCTGCTCGGCGGGCTGGCGGACGGCGCTGCCAGCGGCGTGGTCGCGGCGGACTTCGACAATGACGGGCGGGTCGATCTGTTCGTCCTGCGGCCCGCCGGCAACCGCCTCGTGCGTCAGGCGGCCTCAGGCGGGTTCGATGACGTGACGGTTGCGGCGAAGGTCGGCGGGGCCTCTGGCGCGGCTCGATCCGCGGCATTCGCGGACGTCGACCACGACGGAGATCTCGACCTCCTGATCGGCACCGCACCAGGCGCCGGGTCCGCGAATCAGCTGCTGCGGAACAACGGGGATGGCACCTTTACCGACATCACCACGGCGGCGAAGGTCGGCGGCACCGGTGGCGAAACCCTGGCGGTCGTCCCCACTGATTTCGACAACCGGCGCGACATGGATCTCCTGGTGGTCGCACGAAACGCGGCGCCCGCCCTCTACCAGAACATGCGCGACGGCTCCTTCCGCGATGTCGCCGGTGAAGTCCACTTGCCCGGTGCGGGCGCGTACAGCAGCGTGGCGGCCGGGGACGTCAACAAGGACGGCTACACCGACCTGTTCCTCGGCTCGACCGACGGTCCCGGCACGCTGGCGATGAGCGACGGCAACGCCCGCTTCACAGCGGCGCCGGGCCCCGCGAGCAGTGCCGCGGCGATCGCCTCGCAGTTCGTGGACGTGGACAACGACGGGCTGCTGGATCTGGTGGTGCTCTCGGCCCGCGCGCTGCACGTCTTCCGCAACCTCGGGCCCCGCTGGGCGGAGATCCCGTCGAGCGTCACGGCACCCGAAGCCAGCCCCTTCCAGGCGATGGCGATCGGCGATCTCGACGCCGACGGCGACGAGGACATCGTCATCCGGCTGGCGACCGGGGAGCTGCGCACGTGGCGGAACGACGGAGGCAATGCCAACCGGTCGATTGCGGTTCAACTCACCGGGCGCGTCAGCAATCGCGGCGGAGTGGGATCGAAGGTCGACCTGCGTGCCGGCAGTCTGCGCCAGCGCCGCGAGGTATCCGCGGCCGTCACCGTCGTTTGCGCCGGCCGACATCCGCTTCGGCCTCGGTTCGCGCACGGTCGTCGACGCGATTCGCGTGCTCTGGCCCTCGGGCACGCTGCAGACCGAGGTCGACACGGGTGCCGGCGGAGCGGCGGCCCAACCGCTCGCCGCTGGAACGCTCCTTCCGATCACGGAGCTCGATCGCAAGCCGTCGTCATGTCCCTTCCTCTACACGTGGAACGGCACGCGATTCGAGTTCGTGACCGATTTCATGGGCGGCGGTGAGCTGGGTTACTGGCTCGGGCCTGGTGAATGGGAACAGCCGGACCCCGACGAATACGTGCGCATCCGCGGCGACCAACTGAAGCCGCGCGACGGCCGCTACGAGCTTCGCGTCACCAACGAGCTCGAGGAAACGATGTTCGTCGATCGCCTGCAGCTCGTCGCTGTCGATCATCAGGCCGGCGTCGAGGTGTATCCACACGAGGGGCTGAAAAAGCCGGCCCCGGCGTTCGGGCTCACGACCAGCAAAGACGCGCGACCCGTGGTCAAGGCAACTGACGACGCGGGGCGGGATGTGACCGCGCGGCTCGCCCGTATCGACCGGCAGTATCCGGACGGCTTCGCGCTCGACTCGATTCGCGGATATGCCGCGCCGCACACGCTGACGCTCGATCTGGGCAGCGACGCCTCGACCAGCGTGCTTTTGATGACCGGGTGGACCGACTACGCGTTCTCGGCCGACAACGTCGCCGCCAGCCACAGCGGACGCGCGCTGACCGTGCCGAAGCTCGAGGTTCAGGACCCCTCGGGCGCGTGGCGGACGGCGATCGACGACATCGGCATCCCCATCGGCCGGCCGCAAACCGTGGTCGTCGATCTGCGCGGCAAGGTGCCGCACGGCACGCGCGTGGTCCGCATCCAGACGAACATGCGGGTCTATTGGGACCAGATCCTGGTGGACGCATCCGGCCAGACCTTTCCCACGACGCTCACCCGGCTCGATCCGATCGTTGCCAACCTGACCTGGCGCGGATTCTCGGCCGAGGTCACGCCGGACGACCGCGAGCCGATCGGCTACGACTACGCGCGCGTCACGCGCGTGTCGCCGTGGAAGCAGATGATCGGCCGCTACACGCGTGAGGGCGATGTCCGCCCGCTCCTGAATCGCACCGACGACGAGTTCGTGATCTCGCGCCCCGGCGACGAAATCGCGCTCTCGTTCGACGCCACCGCCCTGCCGCCGCTCGCCCCCGGCATGTCGCGCACGTTCCTGCTCTACGCCGACGGCTACAGCAAGGAAATGGACCTCAACTCGGCCAGCCCCGACACCGTCGCGCCGCTTCCGTTTCACGGGATGACGAAGTACCCGTACTCCGCGCCCGAAGCGTATCCGCGGACGCCGGATCACGAGGCGTATCGAACCACGTACAACACCCGGTGGATCAAGCGGGTGTTCGGTGGACTGTAGGTGTCAGGCTTCAGGCTTCAGGCTTCAGGCTTCGGGTGATGTTCAGGCTTCGAGGGCTCACGGCCTGAGCGTGTTCGCTCAATCTCGGTCGCGTGCAGCACAGACCCGCGGAAGCTGCGCGCACTCCAGATGGCGGACTGTGCTCGGCATCCGCCTTTTTCAGGAAACCGAGGCGCTGCGCCAGTGAGAGCAAGTAGCGGGCCTCGCACGCCGACCCGAGCGCAATGTTGAGAAAATGGAGATACTCGCGGCCTGTCCGGCGCGCAGATCCTTCGACGATGTTCGCTGCCGCAGATACAGCGGCGCGCCGCAATTGAGCCTGCAGACCAAATCGCTCTTCGATTGGAAAGTGGAGTGTATTGCGGTAGATGTCGATGACAAGTGGTCGACCAAATTGAACGCATGCAGTTTGGTGGGATCTCTGCTCATGCGTTGGATCAGCAACAGGCTTGCCTGGAGCCTGAAGCCTGGAGCCTGTTACCCGTCGTGCGACGTTGCACTCCGGGCCAGCCCGGCCCAGATCTCAAGGCCTACAGGGCCCGAGAGCCCCTCGTGATCGCGATTCTCCGCCGCCGCCTGTCAGACCGATTTCGCCAATCCGCTCGAGCGCGGGCAGATGGCCGCCAATACCGATCGCATGCTGGGGATGATTGATGCGGCGGTGGCGGGGAGCGCGCCATTCCTGCCGGTGCGGCTCATCGTGTTTCCGGAGTTCGCCCATGCGGCGCCGGTGTATGCGACGGTGGCGGAGTTGCGGGACAAGCTGGCGGTGGAGATTCCGAACGAGCACACCGAGCGGCTGACGGCGAAGGCCCGGCAGCATGACGTCTACATCCAGAGCGGGTCGATGCTCGAGGTGGATGCGCGGTGGCCGGGTGCGGTCTTCAACACCACCTGCCTGATCGGGCCGGAGGGGATCCTTTACAAGTACCGCAAGGTCAACACCTGGATTCCGTACGAGGTCCACACCAGCCCGCACGATCTCGAGGGATATGACGAGCCGCTGTTCCCCGTTGCCGATACGCCGATCGGCCGCATCGGCTGCGCGATCTGTTACGACTGGCTGTTTCCTGAGGCAATACGCCAGCTGGCGGCGAATGGTGCGGAGATCCTGATCCGGGTTTCGGCCTACATGGATCCCTGGGGCGCGACCGAGCCGATGAACTGGTGGACGATCGTCAATCGCTGCCGCGCCCTCGAGAACACCGCCTACGTCGTCGCTGCGAACCAGGGCGCCAGCCTGCGTCACTATCCACCCTACTCGTGGCCCGGCGGCAGCCAGGTGGTGGACTTCGACGGCCGGCTGCTCGCCGAGGCGTCACCCGGTCCAGGCGAGCGGATTGTCGTGGCGCCGATCGACATCGACGCCCTGCGGCACGAACGCGCCACCCGGCGCGGCCATCACATGCTCGCCCACCTCCGCACCGAGGCGTATCCGATCTATCAGCGTCACCTGTTCCCACCGGCTGGTGGCGACCCCGCGTCCCTCTCGTATGACGAGAACACCACTCGCATCGACGCGGCGAAGGAACGAATCCAGAGGCGGGAGAGGTGACAGAGAGGGTTCAACGGGTGCTGAGGTTCCAGAGGGTGCTCAAGGTGCGCGTTCTACCGCACAGTCGCGTCGTCGGTTCCACGGGTGCGCAGGGTGCAGTGTTGCCAAGCGGCGAGAACCCGAGGAACCACGTAGAACGAGCACCCTGAGAACCTCGAGAACCCTGAGCACCCGTAGAACCGAAGGTGTTCTAGACGGCCCCCTGGGTATTCACATACACCGAATACAACGAAGTACTCCCCGCCATGAACAGGCGGTTCCGGTGCAGCCCGCCGAAGCACACGTTGGCGACGCGCTCGGGCATCCGGATCCGCCCGATCAGCTTTGCCGCAGGATTGAAGATGGCGACCCCGTCGAGATCCTCGGATCCCATGCCCCAGCCGACCCACAGGTTGCCGTCGACGTCGACCCGGAGGCCGTCGGGCGTGCCATTGGTCTCGGCGGTGATCAGCGTGCGGCCGTTGCTGAGGCGCGCGCCGGCGACGTCGTACCCGCGGATCACGCGCGGCGTGAGGCCGGCTTCGATCACGTAGAGACGGGTTTCGTCCGGTGAGAAGCACAGTCCGTTCGGGCGATTGATGTCACCAGCCACGACCGTCAGCGTGCTGCCATTGGGATCGAGGCGATAGACGTTGGTCGGCAGCTCCGGCGCTGCCTGATGCCCTTCGTAGTTGCCGAGGATGCCGAACGGCGGGTCCGTGAACCAGATCGATCCGTCAGAGCGGCAGACGACGTCGTTCGGCGAGTTGAGCGGCTTGCCGTCGAAGCGGTCGGCGAGGACGGTGATGCGGCCGTCGTATTCCGTCCGCGTCAGCCGCCGGGTGTCGTGCTCGCACGTGATCAGCCGTCCCTGGCGGTCGCGGGTGTTGCCGTTGGCGTAGTTGGATGGGGATCGGAACACGCTGACGGCACCGTCCGACTCCTCCCACTTCATGATCCGGTTGTTCGGGATGTCGCTCCAGAGCAGGTAGCGGCCGTCGCCGAACCAGACCGGACCTTCGCTCCAGCGCATGCCGGTGGCGAGGCGCTCGACTTTCGCGCTCGCGATGCGATATCGGGCGAAGCTCTCGTCGACGATCTGGATCCGCGGATCGGGATAGCGCTGGCTCTCCTGCCACTGACTCGCGGCTCTCGGGGCCGCGCTCATCGCAGCGACTGATCCGATCGTCCGGAGAAACGTGCGCCTGCGCATGATCGCGCTGCCTACGGCTCCATCTCGGCGTATCCGCGCCGCAGGACGGCGACGAGGACGACGGCGGCAATCAGGAAGACGACGAACAGGAGAATCGCCTGCGGCATGCGGCCGTACAGATAATTGCCCTCCGCGAACAAAGCCGCCCAGATCGCGGTGCATCCCGCGACCCAGCCCAGGAGCGCCATGGGGATGTTGTCGCCGGACGGTGGGGCCTGCCCCCCGCCGCGCCGGCCATCTCGCGGACCTTCGTCCAGCCCGGCCCCGCCGGACGGACCTTGCGCCAGAAGTCGATCAGCACCTCGGGATCCGTCGGCGGCCCGAAGTAGGCGGTCGCGACCCAGCCGATCGTCGTGATCGCGACAGTGATCAACAGCGCCGCGTGTGTGCTGACCGTGACGCCCTGGGCGCGGAGCCCGAGGAACAGCACGGACACGGCAAAGGAACTGACCATCGCGACGATCTCGCACCACGCGTTGACCCGCCACCAGAACCAGCGGACCAGATACAGCAGCCCGGTGCCGGCCCCGACCTGCAGGATCACGTCGAAGATGTCCTTGGCGGTGTCGAGCAGATACACCGTCGCTGCGGCGCAGGCGAACAGGGCGACCGTGACGACGCGGCCGGCGCGCACGTAGTGCGCCTCGGTTTCGTGCCGGGCGACGAAGCGCCGGTAGAAGTCGTGCACCAGATACGACGCACCCCAATTCAGGTGCGTGAGAATGGTCGACGAACTGGCGGCGATCAGGCCGCCGACCATCAGCCCGAGGAAGCCGGCCGGGAGAAAGGTCAGCATCGCCGGGTAAGCGATGTCGTGGCCGAGGAGCTTCGGATCGAGATTCGGGAATGCTCGCTGGATATCCGACAGCTCCGGGTAGACGATCAGCGAACAGAGCGCGACGAGGATCCATGGCCACGGGCGGAAGACGTAATGGGCGATGTTGAAGAACAGCACCGCGCTGAGCGCGTCTTTCTCCGACTTCGAGGCCAGCATGCGCTGCGCGATGTAGCTGCCGCCGCCTGGCTCCGAACCGGGATACCAGACCGCCCACCACTGGACCGCGATCGGCATGATGAAGACCGCAACCGCGAGATCCCAGTTGCTGGTGAAGTCGGGCAGCAGGTTCAGGTAGTGAACGCCGCCCGGCCCCTGCCGCGCCGAGATGGTGGCGACCATCGCGTGGAGCCCGCCGACCTGCGGTGAGGTCACGGCGAAGTACGCCGCGGCAATGACCGCGGCCATCTTCATGAAGAACTGGATCATGTCGATGACGAGCACCCCCCACAGCCCGGCAAACGCCGCGAACGACACGTTCAGGATGCCGACGAGCAGGAGCGTCTGCCAGCGATCGAGGCCGAACAGGATGCCGGCAATCTTGCAGGTCGCCAGGTTGACGGCCGCCATGATCAGGCAGTTGAAGAACAACCCGAGATACACCGCGCGAAAGCCGCGCAGCGCCGACGCCGCCGCCCCCGAGTAGCGGAGCTCGTAGAACTCGAGATCCGTCAGGACTCCGGACCGGCGCCAGAGCCGGGCATAGAAGAAGACCGTCGCCACGCCCGTGAGCACGAACGCCCACCAGACCCAGTTCCCGGCCACCCCGTTGCGGCGGACGATGTCGGTCACCAGGTTCGGCGTGTCGGCGCTGAATGTCGTCGCGACCATCGACAGGCCGGCCAGCCACCACGGCACCGCCCGTCCGGACGCGAAGAACTCGGAAGTATTGCGGCCGGCCCGACGGCCGAAGAACAGGGCCGGGCCGAAGCAAATCAGCAGCGAGACGGCGACGATGAGCCAGTCCAGCAGGGTGAGGTGCATACGCGGACGCCGGAGTGTAAGCGATGTCGGTTCCAATCGCGAAGCCAGGCAGGAGCGCGGCGGCCACGCCCTGGCCGTTCGCTGCTACCATGGGGCATGGCCCTCGACGAGCGCGCGTTCTTCACCGAAAAGCCGGAGACCCGGCCCGGCCGCTATCAGTGTCCGAAGTGCCGGCGTACCGGCGAGTACAGCATCCGCTGGGTTCGCCGGGCGAAGAAGGATCGGCTGCCGCCCGGCGCTACCGAGGAAGACCGCGCGAAGTACGCCAAGCTGCGTGACTACCTGCTGCGCCTGGACGATGAAGTGACGTGCAAGACCTGCGGGAAGAAGTTCGAGATCCCGTCGCAGCACTCGCTCGTGTTCACCGATCAGCTCGCCGGCCTGCCGAACGACGACGAGCTCGAGAAGGAGATCGTCGAGGCCTCGGGCGGCCCCGAGCCGGAACCGCAGCCGAAGCCGGCACTGCCGGCCCGGTTCACGCGCAAGTCGACCGGCTGGAAGTAGCGCGCGGCGTCAGACGTTCATCGCCTTGAGCGCGGCGACGCTCGTGGCCGTCAGTTCCATCGTCTGCTCGACGAAGTAGTTCTTCACCCCGCCGATCTTTGCTGCCTGGAAGGTCTTGACCCAGTCGATCGTGCCTTGGCCCACCGCGACCTGCGGGCGGGCCCGGCCGCGCCCGCGGCCGTCGGCCGGTGGAGAAGGGACCGGGGCGTTCATGTCGATGTCCTGGACGTGCATCGAGATGAACCGGCCCGGGTATTTCGTGAAGTAGTCGGCGCCGACCAGGCCGTTGGCGATCGTCGACATCTGGAACTGGAATTTGACCAGCGCCGGATCGAGGAGGCCGAACAGCAGGTCGTAGGTGCGCTGGCCGTCGACCATCGACACTTCGAAGCCTTCGTTGTGTAGCCCCTGCTGCATGCCCGCCTTGGCTGCCACTGCGGCAATGGCGTTGTACTCCTCCGCCGCCTTCTTCACCTGGTCCATCGTCGGGTTGTTGCCGCCGTTGCCGTCACCGAGGCTGGCCGTCATCATCTGGGTGATGCCAACGTCCTTGGCCCAGGCGATGCTCGCGGGCTGGCGCTCGCGCAGCTCCTTCATGCTGAAGTGGCAGCTCTCGGCCTTCATGCCGTGATCCTCGAGGATCGTGCGGACCTGTTTCGGATCGCTGAGTGAAGCGAAATCGGCGCCGTAGCCGGCCGGCGAGCACAGCTCGAGCCGCGTCACCCCCATGTCCGCCATCGTCTTGCAGTAGGCCGGGAAATCCTTGAGCAGGATGCGATGCGGATACACCTGGCTGCCGATCGGCAGCCCGAGCGGATTGGCCTCCAGCCGCATGGCGGGGCCGACGATCGCGGCCGTGGCAGTGCTGACCAGAAATGCGCGGCGGGTGATGGCGGACATCGATCCTCCTCGAGCCAGCGGGTTGCCTGAGGGCAGCGCGTCGGCGTCAAGGTATCACGGGCTCTCTGCTGTTATCAGCGGAGGTGCGGCGGGGATTCCCTGACGCGGCGGCCGGGCCGGAGTGCGCGCAATCGCACCCCGGCCGCGATCCTCCTGCTCCGAACCTGCGTCCTAGAAGCTAGACGCGCCTCTCCACCCGTCAACGGCGCACCCCATACCATGAGCAGACTCAGACTCGTTCCGTTGAATGACGCAGTGATTTTCCCGGGGATGACCATCGCCCTGTCGGTGGACGACGCCGGCAGCGACGCCCGGGTCCTCCTGATTCCGCGGCAGGGCCAGGGCTTCGCCCGCGTCGGCGTCGTCGCCGAGGTCTCCGACCGCGTCCGCCTGTCAGGCCACAGCGCCGCTCTCTCGCTGGTCGGGCTTCACCGCGGCATTCCGAGCATTGCCGAGGCTGACCGCGACGGGGTCCTCCGGGTGACGGTGGACGAGCGGCCCGATGAGGTGCCGGCGCCCCACCTCACACGGGAGCTCGAACGGGAGTACCGCGCCGTGGTGGAAGAAATCCTCGAGCTACGCGGCGACGACGGCAAGATCAGCGCGTTCCTGCGCTCGATCACTCATCCCGGCGCGCTGGCCGACACGTCCGGCTATTCGCCCGACCTCAACTCGGCACAGAAGATCCAGCTCCTCGAGACGCTCGACGTCGTAGAGCGCCTGACGCTGGCGCTGCGGCTGCAGCAGGAGCGGTTGACGGAGCTCGTCGTCCGCAAGCGCATCCGCGAGGACGTCGAAGGCGGCGCGCAGAAGCAGCAGCGCGAGTACTTCCTGCGCAAGCAGATGGACTCCATCCGCAAGGAGCTCGGCGAGGACGATGCGAGTGCCTCGGTCGACTACCGCGAGAAGATCGCGGCGGCCGGCATGCCGGAGGCGGTTCGCCAGCAGGCCGAGCGCGAGCTGTCGCGGCTCGAGCGTGTCGGCGACTCGAGCGCCGAATCGGCGACGATTCGAACCTATCTCGACTGGCTGATTGCCATCCCGTGGTCGAAGCGGTCTGAAGAGCGGCTCGATCCGCTCTATGCGCGAGAGGTCCTCGACGCGGATCACGAGGGTCTCGACGAAGTGAAGAAGCGCATCACCGAGTACCTGGCGGTCCGCAAGCTGCGCACGGAGCGCGGCATGGTGGACACACGGCGGTCGGGGGTGATGCTGACCCTGATCGGCCCGCCCGGAACGGGCAAGACGTCGATCGGCGAATCGATCGCCAAGGCCACCGGCCGGCAGTTCGTGCGGATGTCGCTCGGCGGCCTGCGGGACGAGGCGGAGATTCGCGGTCATCGCCGCACCTACATCGGCGCGCTTCCCGGACGGCTGGTCCGGGCGCTGCGCGACGCCGGCACGATGAATCCGGTGATCATGCTGGACGAAGTCGACAAGCTCGGCGCCGACTGGCGCGGTGATCCGTCCGCGGCCCTGCTCGAGGTGCTCGACCCGGCGCAGAACCACTCGTTCCGGGATCATTACCTCGACGTCGAGCTCGACCTGTCGCACGTGCTGTTCATCGCGACCGCGAACGTGGCCGACACGATCCCCGGCCCGCTGCTGGATCGCATGGAAGTCATCCGCTTCGACGGCTACACCACAGAGGAGAAGGTGGCCATCGGTCGCGGGCATCTGTGGCCGCGGCAGATCGAGCGGAATGGTCTGCGGCCTGATGAAGCGACAGTGACCAACGAGGTCCTGCGCCAGATCGTCACGCGCTACACCCGCGAAGCCGGCGTCCGGCAGCTCGAACGCGAGCTCGGCACGCTGCTGCGGAAGACTGCCACGCACATCGCCTCGGGCACGAAGCAAGCGCCGATCGCCGTGGACGAGGCCGCCGTGCGCGAGGCGCTCGGACGACCGAAGGTGTTCCAGGAGGCCGCGATCCGGACCTCGGTCCCTGGCGTCGCGACAGGTCTGGCGGTCACCGGCGCGGGTGGCGATGTCCTCTTCGTCGAGGCGGCGACCATGCCTGGCAAGGGGCTCGTCCTCACCGGTCAGCTGGGCGACGTGATGAAGGAGTCGGCGCGGATCGCGTTGACCTACGTGAAGAGCCACGCCACGGCGCTGGGCGTTCCGGCAGACGCGCTCGAAGGGCACGAGCTGCACGTCCACGTGCCGGCAGGTGCGATTCCGAAGGACGGGCCGAGCGCCGGCGTGACGATGGTCACGGCCATCGCGTCGCTGCTCACCGGCCGTGCGGTCAAGAGCACGATCGGGATGACCGGCGAGGTCACGTTGCAGGGCCGCGTGCTGCCGATCGGCGGGCTCAAGCAGAAGGTCCTGGCTGCCCACGCGGCGGGGCTCAGCGAGGTCATCGTGCCGGAGCGCAATGCCGCTGACCTCGACGATGTGCCGAGCGAGGTCCGCGAGCACATGACCTTCCACATTGTCGGAACTGTCGACGAGGTGCTGGCGCACGCGCTCGAGCCCCTGAACGCGGTGGCGATCGCCGCGTAAGCCGGCGGGCCGAGTTCGTTTGGGTAGGCGGGTGAAGTCGGATGCGCTGTTGCGGTTCGCGATGATCGCGAGCCGCCCGGCGCATCGCTGATCTGACGCGCTGGGCGGGCTGAGGCAGCCTTCAGTGCGTCAACGCGTACAGCACGATGTCGATCCCGACGGCGTAGGCGTCCGGCGAAAACTTGAAGAAGTACTCGGGACTCTCGGCTTCCCGCTCCCACGGATCCGGCAGGTCGGTGTTGTGAATCATCACGACCATCAGCCGGCCCTTTGTGTCGGCAATGCCCCGCGCGTCGGGCGGTGCCCCCTCCGTGTTCCAGCGTTCGATCGTCCCGCCGCCGGTCCGGCGCCAGGTGTTGATCGAGGCCATCTGCGGCAGCTGGGTGATCTGAAACATCGTGTGCCACATCGGATGGTCCGGCGGGGAGAGATCGACGATTGGGAATTCCGCGGGCGGTAGCGCCCGGCCGATTTCCTCGTCGAACTGCTCCTGGGCCCAGGTGCCGTGATAGTCCGACACGAGCAGGAACCCGCCCTTCAATAGATACTGGCGCAGCCGCGTCACTTCGGCTTCCGTAAAGCTGGCGGTGCCGGCGTCCTCCATCAGGGTGAACGGACACTGGAACAGCGCGTCGTCGGTCAGGTTGACGACCACGGCGTCGGGCACCACTTCCTCGCCGTCGTGGGTCATCTTGACGCGGACCTTCGTCAGCTCCGAGAGACGGGTGCTGAAATTGAGGTCGGCGCCGGGATAGTCGGTGGCCCAGCCCTGCTTCTCGCGGCGGTCGCTCGTGAACATCACCCGGCAGAAGTGGAAGCTGCCTTCGAAGGTCGTCGCGGTGGGGAATTTCGGAGGCGTCCGCCCGGCAAAGCCGCTCCAGATCCGCTGGGCGTGGACCGCGCTGATGCTGGCGCCGACGATCGCGAGGACGCCCGCGAGGGTCCTGAACCACCGCCTCCCGTCCGTCCTCATGCCTTTAGCGTAGCGCGTTTCGGCGAATTCGCCAGCGCACGGGGGCACGGTTGTGGCGGCTGGGCGTTCCGACGCTACCTCACCAGCCGGAGCAAGAATTCGACCGTCTTTGCGGCGCGTGTTTGACATAGGTGATCCGCAGAGCTAGTCTCCCCGACACCCAGCACGTACATACACACACGCGATGAACGTCGCCTGGCACAAAGGGGGCGCGATGATCTCTTGGAAAACGACGGGCTTTGTGGTCGCGGGTCTGGCTTCCTTGATGGTCGCCGGCAGCGGGGTCGCCGAGTATCGGGAGCGTGCGCTCCACCATCGCGAGATTGCCTATGCCAGGGCCCGTCTGGGCGGCGCGGCCCTCGCCAGCTTGGCGAAGGGTGGCGATCCAGACGGCGGATCCGAACGGACCATCGTCGGCGCATCGCGAGGAGACGGCGGCGGCCTGCTCGGGGCGGCCGAGGAACTGGCAGCTCGGAAGGCGTTTCCTGCGCAGCAGATCGACGCGGCGCAGACCTTCGGTGCCCAGCAGGCCTTCAACACCATCAAGATTCGCGGCAACCGGGGATCGCGCAAAGGGGCGTTCCTCTGGAACGCCATGGGGCCGACCGAGGCGTTCGTCCCTGGCGTGCTCGGGTTCACGGGTCGCGATCAGGTGACCGGCGGCCGGACGACCGCCCTCCTCGTAGACCGGACCTGCAACCAAGGCAGGTGCCGCGTCTGGATCGGTACCGCCGGCGGCGGAGTGTGGCGGACCGAACACGGTCTGCACACCAACAATCCCGGCTGGCAGTTCTCGTCTGCCGGACTCGGCTCGAACGCGCTTGGCTCACTCGTGCAGGATCCCACCGACCCCCGGGGAGACACGCTGTACGCGGGTACCGGCGAGCCGAACGCGTCCGGTGACTCCGAGGCGGGTCTCGGCGTCTACAAATCGACGGACGGCGGAGACACGTGGAAGCTGATTCCGTCGAGCGCCGCGATCGCCTCGACGCGCGCGATCGGCAAGATCGCAGTCGATCCGACCGACGGCAACATCATCTATGTTGCCGTGGCGCGCGCCGTCCGCGGCATCACCTCCACCACCGGCGGCGCGGTGTCGGTCACCGGCACGGCACAGCCCAACGTGGGCGTCTACAAGACCATCGACGGCGGAGCAACATGGTCGCTGGTGTGGGATGCGCAGACCGCGGGGTCCGTCCGCGGAGTCACCGACGTCGAGATCGATCCGCTCGATCACACAACGGTCTATGCCGCCGCGTTTCAGCTGGGCATCGTCCGGTCAATCGCCGGCGGCACGTTTCGGCAGATCTTTGCCGGGCAGGTGCCAACCGTCAACGTCGACCGGACCGAGTTGGCCGTGACCGTCAAGGACGGCAAGACGCGCATCTACGCCACCAACGGATCGCAGGGGCCGGCCTCGGGTCTGCCGTTCGCGGCCCTCTACCGGACCGACGACGCGTCGGCGCTGGCCCAGGGCAGCCCGAATACGGCGCTGTGGAGGAAGCTGACGTCAAGCGTCAACGGCGACCCGTTCTACGCGACGTTCGACTTCTGCACCGGCCAGTGCTGGTACGACCAGGACGTCGCGACGCCGCCCGGCCAGCCCGACACCGTATTCGTCATCGGCTCCTACAGCTACGGCGAAGCGGGCCTGCGCTCGAACGCGCGAGCCGTGGTCCGCTCCACGACGGCTGGCGAGCCGGACCCCGCGAACGGCAATCGCACGTTCACCGACATGACGTGGGACGCGCAGCCGACACCGTACGGGATTCACCCCGATCAGCACGAGATCGCCTTCAACCGATCGAACCCGGACATCTGGTTCAGCAGCTCCGACGGCGGCGTGGTGCGATCGAGCGGCTCGTACGTGGACGTCTCGAGCCAGTGCGACGACCGTCCGCTCGGCGCCGCCAGCCAGCTGACCTGCCACCGCATGCTGTCCGCGGTCCCGTCGCAGATCTACAGTCTCAACGAGGGACTCACGACACTGCAGTTCATGAGCGTGTCGGTGAACCCGCTGAATCCGACCGGCGAGGTCATGGGCGGGACCCAGGACAACGGCACGTGGCTCTACGACGGCAACACGAAGCGCTGGAACCAGACCATCTACGGCGACGGCGGGACCAGCGGCTTCAACGTCAGCAATCCGGCCATCCGCTTCAACCAGTTCTTCGGCGGGTACGGTGACGTCAACTTCCGCTCGGGCGATCCAACCGCGTGGGTCGTGGTGACGGCGCCGATGTTGAACAGCGGCGAGGCCGTTGGCTTCTACTGGCCGGAAATCGCCGATCCGATGGTGCCAGGGACTATGTACACGGGGTTCCAGCACGTCTGGCGCACGAAGAACAACGCCGGCGATCAGGACCAGCTGGAAACCAATTGCGCCGAGTTCACCACCCCGGGCGACAAAGTGGGGTGCGGCGACTGGGTCCCGCTGGGCGGTCCAGCAGGTGCTGGCAATCCCGGCGATCTGACGCGTGCCGCGCTGGGCTCACGCGCCGGCGGGGTTCTCGGCCAGGTCGAACGGGCGTCCACGGACGCCGGCACGCTGTGGGCGTCCACGACGGTGGGCCGGGTATTCATCACGAAGAATGCCAATGCCGACAACGCCGCCAGCGTGGTGTTCACGAGGCTCGACTCGCTCTCGGCGAGCGCGCCGAATCGTTTCATTAGCGGCATCGCGATCGACCCCGGCAACCCGAACCACGCGTGGATCTCGTATTCGGGCTACAACACGACTCCCGGCTCTACTGCCCCGGGCCATGTCTTCGAAGTGACCTACACACCAGGCACCACCACGGCCACCTGGACGGATCGGAGCTACGACCTGTCCGACCTGCCGGTCACCGATGTCGCGCTGGACGACCTCACCGGCGACGTCTACGCGTCCACCGACTTCGGCGTGCTGCGTCTGGATGCCGGCGACACGTCGTGGCAACTGGCGGGGGAGGGCATGCCGATCGTCGAAACGCCAGGATTGACCATCGTCCCTGGCGCGCGGCGGCTCTATGCGGCAACGCACGGCATGGGAGTCTGGTTCATGAACCTGCGCTGACGTCGCGGAGAGGTACGGCGCGCCTGTCAGCAATAGGAGCGCCCAGTCCGTGAGTGTCAGCAGCATCTCAGCGGTCTACCGGGACGGGCTTCAGCAGCAGATCCTGGAAATCGAAGCTGAAGTCCGTCTCCGGCGACACGGCGCGCATCTTCGCCTGATCGATCGTGCCGTCTGGATTGAGCGCGAAGGACACGTACGCATCCGCTCTCAGCTCGCGGTCCCGCCAGCGGACGACGAAGGTGTCGTGCTGGAACGGAACCAGGTCGCCGACGAGCGCCGGCGAGTGGGAGAAGCGCATCACCAGCCCCTGCCCTTCCACAGCGATGGCAATGTCTCCGTACCAGACATCCCGATACGCGCCCGCGTAAGTCGCGAGCGCTAGGAAGGGCTTCGGGCCGGTCTCCCGGATACTTGTGGCCTTGGCTTCCGCCGCGGCAGCCGACGCGAGCTCGCGAGCCTCTACGGCGTGGTAGCCGGCGATCCAGTCGAAGGCTTGTGCCCCGAGGTAGTGATCGACGATGTGGAACGCGATCGAGTCGAAGGCTCCGGCGGACTCCTGATTCGTCAGGACGGCGACACCGACCTTCAGGTCGGGAATCATGATCACCCGCGATACGTAACCGGGCAGACCGCCCGTGTGCAGCAGCACCTTGTGGCCGCGGTAGTCGCGGACGCCAAAGCCCAGGGCGTAGCCATTGAAAGCCGTCTTGAGTGGCGCCAGCTCCGGCGGCGGATCGCCGCTCGGGATCGGCGTGACCATGGTCGTCAACTGCCGGGCGGTGTCGGGCGAGAACAGCCGCGAGCCGTCGGCCAGCAGGCCGCCGGACAGCTGGACGCGCATCCACTTCGCCATGTCCTCCGCAGACGAGTTGATGCCGCCGGCGGGGTTGGTGTTGTCGCTCGAGAACGGCCGGATGGGACGGACTGAACCTTCGACGCGCGCGTGCGGTGTAGCGACGTTGCCGCCGGCCGCGGCCGCGGAATGCCGCACGTTGCTGCCGGTCATGCCGACCTTCGCGAGGATCCGCGTCGCGACGAAATCCTCCCAGCTCTGCCCGCTCACCGACTCGATCAGCTCACCGGCGACCAGATAGAGCACGTTGTCGTACGCGTATGCGCTGCGGAAGCTCGTCGCCAGCGGAATGAAGCGGAGTCGCCGGGCAATCTCCTTGCGGTCGTACGTCGACTCGGGCCACCACAACAGATCCCCGGCGCCAAGGCCGAGCCCGCTGCGATGCACGAGGAGATCGCGCACCGTCAGCTCGCGGGTGACGTACGGATCAGACAACGCGAAGGCCGGCAGGTAGCGAACGACCGGCGCATCCCACTCGATTTTGTGCTCCTCGACGAGGAGGCCCAAGGCGGTCGCGGTGAAAGCCTTGGTGTTGGAGGCAATGCCGAACAGGGTCCGGGCGTCGACCGGCGCCGGCTCGCCAAGCCTGCGGAGGCCGTATCCCTTCGCTACCACGACGCGGTCGTCCTTGACCACCGCCAGGCTGATCCCCGGCACCTGGAAGGTCTCCATCGTCCGCGCGACCCAGGCGTCGAGGTCAGGGGGTTGCGCGAGCGCAGCGGTGGAGACGACGAGCGACAGGAGGAGGAGCAGTGGGGTGACGCGTCTGACCATGGTGCGAGAGATTACACTGCCCGTCGGGTATGCGGCGCACCGAGGCCGTACGCGAGGGCCTGGCCAGTGAGGCGCGGTCTTCTGCTATCGTAAAGTCGTCCCGGTTCTTCGGCGCAGAATCGCCTGACGCTGCATGCCTCAACCAAGTTTCAACGGTCTGCGAGTGCTGGCACTCGAGAGCCGCCGCGCGACGGAGATCGCGGCGCTCATCACGACATTCGGCGGGGAGCCGCGCGTCGCGCCATCGCTGCGCGAAGTGCCGCTCGAGACGAATGCGGAGGCCCTGGACTTCGCCGCGGCGCTGATGCTCGACGAGTTCGACATCGTCGTCTTCCTGACCGGCGTGGGCACCCGCGCGTTGATGAAAGTCGTCGAATCGGTCTGCACGCGCGAGGTGTTCGCGGCCGCGCTCGCCCGCACGAAGGTGGCCGCTCGCGGGCCGAAGCCGATGGCGGTGCTCCGCGAGCTACAGGTCCCGGTCTGGGTCCTGGCGCCGGAGCCGAATACCTGGCGGGAGCTGATGGCCGCACTGGATGCCAAGTCTGACGAACGTCCACTCGCCGGCGCGCGCGTGGCGGTCCAGGAATATGGCGTGGCGAACGTGGAGCTGCTGGACGCGCTGCGTTCGCGCGGCGCTCACGTCACGCCCGTCCCCGTCTATCAGTGGGCGCTGCCGGAAGACCTCCAGCCGCTGCGCGACGCGGTCACCGCCGTCACCAATGGCGGGGTGGACGTCGTCATCCTCACCTCGGGCGTGCAGCTCGCGCACTTGTGCCAGGTTGCCGTGCAGATGGGTCTGGAGCAGGCACTTCTGAACGGGCTGGCGCGGACGGTCGTGGCCTCGATCGGCCCTACGACGTCCGAAGAGATCGGCCGGCACGGTCTGCGTCCCGACTTCGAGGCGTCGCATCCGAAGATGGGCGTGCTCGTCCGCGAGGCGGCGGAGCGGAGTCCCGAACTGATCGGCGCGAAGCGCCGCAACTAAGCCACACGGATCCGGCAGGAGCACGATTCGTAGGCCCCCGCCGTCACCTCTTTTCCGCGAGCCAGACGAAGCTGGTGTCCGAACTTCACCTTGGCCGCTGGATCGACCTGATTACACGTGGCGAACCCGCGAGGTGCTGCGCGCATCGGCGTCGATCAGCGCACGATCAGCGGACGCAGCGGACGCACGTAGATGTTGCGGAAGGCAACCGGACCGTGGTCGCCCTGGATCATGAGCGGGTTCAGGGGCGACTCCGGAATCTCTAGATGCGCCCGGGTCGGGCCCGCAGCGTCGACGTCTTTCTGCACGAGTTGACCATTGAGGAGGACGCGCAGGAAGCGCGCCGGCTCCAGCTTCTTGCCGGAGGCATCGAACCGCGGCGCCCGGAACCACGCCTGATACGACTGCCACTCTCCGGGCCGCCGCGCCGCGTTCACGAGCGGCGCCGATCCGCCGACGCCCTGCTCGTCGACCCACCGGTGATAGATCGCACCGGCATCCGACGTCTCCATCGGGCTGGTCGAGCCCCAGCTGTCGAAGATCTGCATCTCGTAGAGGCCCTGCAGGTACACACCTGAATTCGAGCCCTTGGCGAGCATGAATTCGAGATAGATCTCGATGTCGCCGAACGTACGCTCCGTGCAGATGTTGGCGGTGCGTCCAGACCCGTTGATGATCACGCCGCTCGGCGAGGGCCGGCCGTTGAGTTGTGTCGGTCCGAGATAGCGCTCGTAGCGGACGAACCTCGTGGTGTACCACTCGTTCTTCGCGCCGGGGTCACAACTCCTCCAGCCGGCGAGATCCTGGCCATTCAGCAGCGGTTCCCAGCCTTCCTCGAGCATGTACGGGGGATCCCCGTGGCTGTCTCCGTCCTGAATCACCGACGGACGCGGCGGCTGCTGCAGCAGCGCGGTGAGCGCGAACAAGGCGATGAAGGCCCGCATGGCGCGTCACTATACTCCCGCTCCTCCGGAACACCGCACCCACGACATCCCAACCTGTTCATCGGCGAGGGCAGCTGCCTGGTCGCGTGAGCAGATCGCCTGCTTCGCGACGCGCAGGGGGACCTGAAGCTGGCGACGCAGTATCGAGAGAGCTCAGTCCGGCAAGTTCAGAGGGGGGCCCGCCAATTCCGGAAGGCCCGGCGAGGCGGCAGCCGCAGCGTTCCTTCGTACCGCGGTGCCGTCAAGTCCGGCAAAGAACTCGCGCACCTCGGCCCAGGAGGACACTCGCGGGTAGCGGTGCTCGTGATGGTTGTGCGGCGCGGAGAACAGCAGGCCGCGGCCCTTGAACCGCGTGAAGTGACGGGCCCGATCGTCGATCAGGTAGTCGGCATCGACGACCGCCTTGTCCCCGCAGAAGACGATGTGCGAGGGGGGAATGAACGGGAAGTGCTGGCGAAGCCAGCGGTACTTGGCGTCGAACGAACACGGCACGTCCATCGCCGCGGACGCGATAATCACTTCGTGGCGCGCCGCCAGTTCGCCAATCACTTCCCGGCAATCGGGTAACACTGCCAGCCGTTCAAAAAATGAGGCATCGAGCAGGGCCTCGGTGGCCTCACGCTGCGCCGGAGGCACACACTCCTCGAGATGCCGGCCACGAAGGTCGTCGGCCGTAAGAGTGGCGTTGAAGGCAGCGTTGTAGCGGGCCAGATGCTCGCCGAGGGCATCGGCCATGACCTCGTCCATATCGATAGCGATGCGCAGCCGCCGCGTGGACGCACGCCGGTCGCCGGCGATCTTGAGCGTCGCAATCGCCGAGACGAGGACGATCACGACGACGTTCGCGGCGATGACGGCCATCGCGTCATTCAGGACGCCATAAGCCAGCCACAGCAGCGATCCGACCAGGTACATCGCCAGCATGGTCAGCGACAGATCGCGCCCGCCCTGCCGCCGCACGCTCACCAGTTGCGGCAGGAAGGACATCGTCGTCCACACCGCGCCGCCGGTGCCAACCACCGTACTCCACGCTTCGACGGACATCATCACACCTCGGGGACGATCGTGGCGCAGCGTGGCTATGCCGTCCAATGAAACGTGTGGCCGCTTCTGATAGCCTGCGGTTATGACGCTCTCTCTCGACGATTTTGCGGCCATCACCGCGCTGGCGGACACCCTCCACTTCGGCCGGGCCGCGGATCGGCTGTACGTCTCCCAGCCGGCCTTGAGCAAGCGGCTCAAGAAGATGGAGGACGCGGTCGGCGGTCCGCTGCTGGTGCGCGGCTATCGCGATGTGCGGCTGACCGAAGCCGGCCGGCTGATGGCCGAGCGCGGGCGCCGCCTGCTCCAGGAGTCGGCCGCCACGGTGGCACTCTCCCAGCGGGCCGCGCGCGGTGAGGCCGGCTTGCTGCGCATCGGCTTTGGCATCGCCAGCATCCTCGGCCTGCTCCCTGACGTCCTGCTGCGTTTCCGCCGTGCGTGCCCGGAGGTCCACCTGCAACTCAGTGACATGTCCACGCCAGACCAGATCAGCGCACTCGCCAACCGCGAGATCGACGTGGGCTTCGTCCGCCGTCCGGTGTCCGACGGACGCCTCAACATGCGCCCGGTGCTCGACGAGCGATTGGTGGCGGCACTCGGCCCACGCAGCCCGTGGGTGGCGCGCACGGGCCTGCGTTCCGTTGCCGCTGAACCGTTCATCATCATCGCCCGCAGCCGCTCCGCCAGCTTCTACGACCACGCTCTCAGCGTCTGCGCCGCCGCCGGATTCGCGCCGCGCATCGTCCAGGAGGCGAGCGAGCTCTTCACGGTCTTGTCGCTCGTGCGCGCCGGCCTCGGCGTCTCGTTGGTGCCGCGATCGGCCGCGCTGATGCGCCTGCCAGGCGTGCGCTTCCGGGAGCTGGTCTCTCCGAAGGCGGCCTGGAACATCGCCCTCGCCTGGCATCGCGACGCGAGCGACGCCCCGCTCGTCAGGCGGTTCGTGGAGATGGTGCCAGCTCTGGACCGGAGGCCACGGTCAGGACGGGGCTGAACGCGCTCACACGCGACATGTCGCCGGACGAATCCGCATCGCTTCGCGCCGGCATGACCTGACGCCCGATCGCGGCCCGCAGTCGACCGGCTGAGGCAGATGGGTGTAAGCTCCGCACGCATCCGCGCGCCACCAACAGGACACGCCTCGCTGTTCGGCGGAGCGCCAGCGCGAATTGCACGTCGGCCGCCGAACGCTGCGCGACGCCATGGCCGCCGACGCGAATCTTCAGCGCCGTCCGTCTATCCGTCGGGGGGTTAGACATTGAAGAAGCGACTGCTCGCCGCCGCTGGTGTGCTCGCGATCGTCGCGGGCGTACCGAGTCCTGCCCGTGCCCAGATATGCACGCTGGAGCCCGCCGCCGCCTTTCGCGGGCAAGTCGTTCAGGTCACATTCGCGCCGGAGCCGACGGTGGCACCGGGGAGCGCCGCGCCGACAGAGGCGACCGTGACCTTCCGTGGGACGTCGAACACGGCGCCCACGGCGAAGGTCACGCTCAACGGGCCGCGCGGTACGTTCACGGTCCCGGGCAACCTCTCTCTTGGCGACTACCAGGCCGAGTTCAGCATCGGCTGCCGGGTCCCCATGCCGGTACGTTCGCCCGTGCGTCTGACCCTCGCCTCCATCAGCCCGGCGGGTACGCGTTGGGCGGCCGAGAAGGATGCGCACGGCAACGATGTCGAGGCCAAGGACAACGACGGCAACAAGACCGCGAAACAGCAGAACGTCACGCTGGCCCTCCATGGCACCGGCTTCATCACCGATAAGGTCAGCGACAACTGGACGGACAACGAGCTCTGGATCAATGACGAGCTGATGCGCGGCGTGCGGTGGAACCCGCCCGGCGCGCCGAAGTGCGACGACACGAACGCCACCGGCACCCAGGCCGATGTGTTGAACAGCCAGACGATTCGCGTGTGCGGGCTGGATCTCACGCCGTTCACCGCCGGCTCCGATCAAGGGCACCTCGAGGCGTGGGGCATCCGCGCGGCGACGGTTCGCGTGGCCGTCGGCCAGCCCGGCATCCATCGAACCGATCCTCAGGCCTTCCGGATTTACCCGCGATGGGCCGGGGGCGGGAGCGTGACGATGCTCTCGATCGTGCTCACGTTTCTGCTCGCGGGAGTCGTCCTCTATTGCGTCGCTCAATACAAACGTGTGCGCGCCGGCACCGGCACGCCATTTTCAGCGCGCACGGTCCTCTTCCTCGATCCCGAGACCGACACCTACAGCCTGTCCAAGCTGCAGTTCTATCTGTGGACGCTCGCGGCGGTGTTCGGCTACCTCTATCTGGTCCTGAGCCGGCTGTTCGTCCAGGGCGCCGAATGGCCGCAGGTGCCCGACAACCTGCCGGGCATCGTCGGCATCGGCATCGGGACGGCGGTGGGCGCGCAGGTGGCGACCAACATCCGCGGGCCCAAAGGCTCGGGCACCGAGCTGCCGAATCTGGGGGACTTCGTCATGAGCGGCGGCGTGGTGGCCGTCGATCGCGTGCAGATGCTGGTGTGGACGCTGCTCGGCGTCGGGATCTTCGTGGTGGCCGTGGCGCAGCACGGCCCGACCGACATCGAGAAGCTGGATTCGATTCCCTCGACGCTGCTCGTGCTGAGCGGCATCAGCACGGCGGGCTATCTCGGTGGCAAGCTGGCGCGCAAGCCCGGACCCGTGCTCGACGAGATTCACATCGAGCCGCCGGCCTCGGACGAGGCGCTCGCACAGACAGCGGTCCCGCCGCCGGGCACCGTGAATCTGGCCAGCGCACTGAACATCGCACAGAACGTGGTGCTGCCGGCATCCGCGGCCGTGTCGATCAAAGCGGGCCTCGACGCGCTCGTC
Source organism: uncultured Acidobacteriota bacterium (assembly GCA_963816725.1). Taxonomy (GTDB): domain Bacteria; phylum Acidobacteriota; class Vicinamibacteria; order Vicinamibacterales; family 2-12-FULL-66-21; genus CAVSUB01. The sequence continues at coordinate 235,672 of CAWFMC010000018.1, forward strand.
GAGGCGAAGGCACTCGCCAGCGGCATCCGGACGGTCGCCCAGGCCGGCGAGGCGCTGCCGGCGCTCGCCGCCAAGCGGCAGATCGCCGAAACGATAGCGATGGCTGCGGCGGATGCGCTGGTCAAGGTGGACACGGCCGAGAACGCGTTGGCTGCCGAGACCGCGCAACGAGCGGCCGCGGCGATCGCCGATCTGGAGACGGCCGTGCGCGGCGCGGCGGGCACGTTCGCCAACCGGCCGGCCGACGCGCCGACGTTCACGCGCGTGATCACGCTTCGCGGACGCAACCTGTCGCCCGCGGCAATCTTCTCCATCGACGGCATCGCGCTTCCCTTCCGCATGCTCAAGCCGGATCCGCTCGACCCGGCAGCGAAGCGCGTGCCGGAAGTGCTGATTACGGAAAGTGGCAACCCGGAAATGGCGATGTTGCTGCGCCTCACCATCGATCCCGGGCAACTCGGGGCCGCGGACCGAGCCGTATACGACCGGTGGTTCTCGAGAGGCAGCGTGACCGCCCATGTGTTCAAGCTCACGAATTCCGACGGGCAGCAGGATGATCTGAGCTTCAGCGTGCCACCCTCCGCGGCCCAGGCGCCAGCCAAGGGAGGCGCCGCGCCGTCGGGTCCGGACACAGCCACAACCGGCGCGACGCCTGGTTCGGGAACCGCGGCTAGCGGCACGAGCATCACAAGGGCGGCCGAACCGGGTGGCGGCACGCAGGCGGGAGCACGGCCATGAACGAACTGCAGGGCAAGACGGCGAAGGCCATCGTCAACGTCTTCGAGACCGGCCGGGTGCGGGGCAATTACGGCTCGGTGACGCTGCTGCCGGGCGACTCGGGGCATCTCACGTATGGGCGCAGCCAGACGACGCTCTCGACCGGCAATCTCTTTCTGCTGATTCACGGCTACTGCAACGCGCCGGCGGCGGCGTTCGCGAGGGAGCTCGAGCCATTCCTGCCGCGGCTGCTGCAGCCGGACCTGACGCTCGACGTCGACGCGCCGTTTCGCGATCTGCTACGACTCGCCGGCGACGATCCCGTGATGCAGCAGGAGCAGGATCGTTTCTTCGACGCGCACTATTTCGATCCCGCGTGCCGCCTCGCCGCGGCGCGCGGCCTGCAAACGGCGCTCGGGCAAGCGGTGGTCTACGACAGCGTCGTCCACGGCAGTTTCAAGATGGTCGCGGCCCGCGTCGGGAAGCCGATCGGCAAGGGTGACGGTGCGCTCACGGAGCAGCAGTGGACGACCGCCTATGTGGATGAACGCCGGACGTGGCTGGCGTCACGCGGCGGAATGCTGGCGAAGACGGTCTACCGGATGGACGCCTTCAAGGGGCTCATCGCGGGAAACGACTGGGAGCTGCCGCTGCCGCTGGACGTCCATGGCGTGACGATTACTCAGAACGCCCTCGAGGCGGCAGGCCCGCCGGCCGTCGTCCGCGCCTCCGCGCGTGACGCCGCCGAGGCACCCGCGCGCGTGCTGACCCTGACGTCGCCGTATATGCGCGGTCCGGATGTCGTCCTGGTCCAGCAGGCGCTCGACGCCAACGGCTTTACGAACGGGACGAAGGGGCCGAACGGGATGAAGGTGTACGACGGCGTCTTTGGTCCGTTCACCGTGGTGCTGCTGCAGAAGTTCCAGCGCGCCAAGGGATTGGTCCCGGCTGACGGCATCGTGGGTCCCCTGACGCGGGAGGCTCTGGGGCTGTAAGGCGGGCGCGAGTGACGTTTTACGCGCCGGCGCGGCGATCTTCCGCCGAGTTCCTGCTCGAGGGCGCATCAGCCGCCGCGCAGGCGCGTACCAGGCCAGTGCCGCTTACTGGGTGGCTGGCGTCTTGATCGTCTTGGCGGTGATCGTGTCGCCCTGGATGGTTCCGATCAGCTCGACCTGCTGCCCGGCGTGACTCGCAATCGTTTTCGATTTCTGATTGGCGAGCTGGTAGACCTTGCCCTCTGACACGAATACGTACTTGGCTCCTTTCTTGATGCACACGTTGGTGCATTCCGCGTCCGTCATCTTCTTGCCCTCGTGCTCACCCGCTGCGTGCTTGCCATTGCAGTTGCTGTCGCTGATGGCGCCTTTCCACGTCTGGTCCTTCTGAGCCGCCGCGGGCACGACGGCGAACGCGCCGATGACGATGAATACGGCCAGTGCTGATCTCATCGAAGCCTCCTGAGTTGAAGAACCGAAAAAATCGCGCCGATCATACGCCTTTCCTGGGCCTTCCGCACGCACATTGGGAGACACGATTGGGCGACCGATCTTACTCCACCTCTCCACAAGAAGCGGTCGAATCGCTGCGAAGGTTGCGCCTTTATTGTCGATGGCTTCCGCCCTCTATCAGCACGCAGTCTGGCGCGAGATATTAGACGTGTCATGTGGCGACGATATGTGTTACACAGTGGCGTCGCTGCGGTGCCAGATAGATGCCCGGTTTCGCCCCTCACAACTTGGGGGCGCTCACTGGATTTCAATATTCAGAGGCTTACATGAAGCTCGTGAGTGTCACCATCGCGCTGTCAGTGCTCGCGTTCGTGCCTATCCCGGTCGCGGCCGCCACGATTGCATTCTCGGGCGTCGGGTCGGTCCTGGCTAGTCCATGTTTTGTTGGCCAAGTCGATCCCGCTGCCTGTTTTCAGCTCACGGACACTTCATCGTCTTATCGCGTCAACGGCGATCCCGGTTGGACGTTCGTGTTCGAAGGCCAATTGATTCCGAACCCGGAGAATCCATATCCGTTTCCTACGTATGTGGGCTCGGGCGTCTGGTCGTTGACGAAGGGCTCGAACGGATTGTCCGGCAGCTGGACCAACCTCTTCCTGCCCGCCGCTCCGCCGCTTGGCTGCGATGCCATCTCGCCTGTTGGCGACTCCGATTGCTGGTCGGCCGTCTCGATAGCTCTGCTCTCGTACGTGATTGCGTCCGGAACGGGCCTTTACGCCGGCGTCCTCGGCCTGGGTGAGTCAACGATCAACGTGACCACCGGGTTCCCACCAGGGAACATACAGAATCCTGCCGCCGGTTCACCCTTCGTCGAAGCCGGCGAGTTCCACACCGTCGCCGAACCCAACGCGTTGGCGCTTCTCGCGCTGGGCCTGCTCGGCGCGTCCAGAACGGTCCGACGGCGACACAGACGGTAGACGTCGTCCAGTCGGAATTCGAGGTGCGAAGTGAGTCATCGTGGGCGGGCCGACGCTCCCCAATGACGCCGATCGGCGCAGCACTGCGGCTACCGGCTCCAAAGCCCTCGTCGCCACTCAGTTAGACCTTGTCTGGTTTGGCAATTCAGGACCCGCCAACTCTCGGACGTTCCAGATCGGAATGCGCTGGCCAAGACGCCAGTCTCAGGTCACTTGGTAGGACGAGACTTCGAGACCCTCGCCGTTCGTGGGCGCTGAGCCCCCGCAGAGCACAGCGCGATCTCGCCGCTCGCACCAGTCTGACCAGAATCACACTCGGAACGAGGTGACTGCCTTTCCCCGAGCACACTTCGATAAGCCCGGCCGCCTCCAGCTTGCAAGTCACTTCGGGCCCGGGCCAAAAAGGCGCGTGAAGCCGCAACCCGCGAGTGCAGGAAGCTCGAGACATCTCGAACTACCTACGACAGCCGGCCTTGACAACTAAAGTTGTCAAGGCTACTATCCCGTTCGTGTTCGACGTTCAGGTCATCGACGACCCGGCAACGGCGACAGTCGCGTTGGAGCCGATGCGAAGCCGCCTGCTCTCCGAACTGGCCGCGCCGGCGTCGGCGGCGACGCTCGCGGCGCGGGTCGGACTGGCCCGCCAGAAAGTCAATTACCACCTGAACGCGCTGGAGGCGCACGGGCTGGTGACGCTGGCGCAGGAACGCAAATGGGGCGGGCTGACCGAACGCCTGCTCGTGGCGACAGCGGCGTCCTACGTCGTTTCGACGGGCGCCTTGGGCCCGGCCGGTGCGAATCCGAACCGGCAGATCGACCGCCTGTCCGCCAGCTATCTCATCGCGCTCGGCGCCCGCATCGTCCGCGAGGTGGGTGACCTCGTTCGTCGGGCCACGGAAACAGGCAAGAGCCTGGCGACCCTGGCCGTCGATACCGAGGTCCGCTTCCGGTCGGCGAAGGACCGCGCGGCGTTCAGCCAGGAGCTCACCGAGGCCATCACGACCCTGGTGTCGAAGTACCACGATGCGTCGGCTCCCGGCGGCCGCTCGCATCGCCTGACCGTCGTGGCGCACCCGCTGCCATCCGATTCCAAGGAGCCATCATGAGCGTCAAGAAAGAAGCGTCCGGCCGCCGGTCGGTGCAGGTCGAAGTCGAGGTGCCAGGGACGCCCGAGGAAGTCTGGCAGGCCATCGCCACCGGGCCGGGCATCGCGTCCTGGTTCGTGCCGACGTCATTCGAGGAGCGCGACGGCAAGCCCGTCGCGGTGACCTCGACGTTCGGCCCGGGCATCGAATCCCGTTCGGCCGTGACGGCCTGGGATCCGCCGCACATGTTTGCGGCGCAGGGGCAGGGGTGGGGCGGCTCGCCGCCGATTGCCACCGAGTGGACCGTCGAAGCGCGGGCGGGTGGCGTGTGTCTCGTCCGTGTGGTGCATAGCCTCTTCGCCAGCACCGAAGACTGGGACAACCAGCTCGAAGGCACCGAATCCGGCTGGCCCGGCTTCTTCCGCACGCTGCGGATCTATCTGACGCACTTCCGCGGGCAACGCTCCGCACTCATGCAGTTCGTGACGCCCGCCGCGGGGACCGAGGCGGAGGCGTGGGATCGGCTGACGGCAGCCTTCGGACTGGCCGGCGTGAGCATCGGGCAGCATTGGACTGCGCCCGCAGGGGTCCCGCCGCTCAGTGGCGTGGCGGAGTACATCAGTCAGCGTCCGCACGATGCCCTGCTGCGGCTCGAGACGCCGGGGCCCGGGGTCGCCGCCCTTGGCACCTTCACCATGGGTGACCAGAGCATGGTGGCCCTCAGCTTCTATTACTACGGCGATCAGGCGGCCGAGACCGCCGCCCGCGAGACACCGCCGTGGCAGGCGTGGATCAACGCACGCTTTCCGCTGCCGGCCGAGACGTGCGACCGCAAGTAGCAGTGCAAGCGTTCGCTTTGCCTCCTGATCGCACACGCGTGTCCCGTGAGGCCCGTGGCGAGCCGACGCGTCCGGCTGCCATCGTGTATCGTTGTGACGACATGCAGGACGATCGTGAGCTCACACGCGAACCCGAACGGGAGCGCGACGACGAGGAGGCCGTGCCGATCAGAGTGGCGCCTGACGATCTCGAGCCGGACACGCTGCGGGCGGTGATCGAATCGTTCGTCCTGCGTGAGGGCACCGACTACGGGCTGCACGAGACGGCGCTCGAGGTCAAGGTCGACCAGGTCCTGACGCAGCTTCAACGCGGCGAGGCGCACATCACCTTCGATCCAGCGACCGAATCGATCAATCTAGTGGTCACGAGCGCGATCGGCGGATCAGCGCGCCGCTGAACGACGAGCGGCCCCGCTCCTGGGGACGCCATTGCCACACCCGCACGCTGGACACGACAAGCGCCGCACTGGGTTATACACGCGGGGCCGCGATCTCGACCCGCCTCCGTAAAGCTCCTCGGCCCGTCCTAACTCCTTCGACGCCCCTTTCGTTGTAAACAGCCACTTGCCTCGGACCGCTTGCCGTCGGTATCGCTGCCGGGCGCGCGGACGCCATTCCGCGGACCAGTCGGCCCGACCTTGGTCCGCGGACCGCCTTGGCGATATGTTCATGCAAACGTCACGCATATCGACGCTGGCGCGAGCGCCTGCGAATGTTTGCACAGCTTCGCTCGACCTCGTCGTCGCGGGTTTTGCGCCTACAATTCTTAGCGGTGTCCTTCGACGGCAGTCACGAGCGCGAGAGTCAACCCACTATGGACGGAGTGCCTGCGAGCGACCACAGAATCGGCCGGTACCGCATCCTCGGCCTCCTCGGCGAAGGTGGGATGGGAACGGTCTATCGCGCGCTCGATCCGCATCTGGGTCGAGAGGTCGCCATCAAGGTGCTGAAGAAGCAGGACGACGCGGTCGCGGTCCAGCGGTTTTTTCGCGAAGCGACAGCCGCCTCGGCGCTGAACCATCCCAACCTCGTGACGGTATTCGAAGCCAGTGAAGCCGAACAGCGACCCTTCATCGTCATGGAGCTCGTACGCGGTCACGTGCTTCGGTCGCTCATTGGCCAGCCGATCGAGGTAGCGACATTTCAGAGTCTCGCGCGGCAGATGGCCGAAGCGCTGAGCGTCGCTCACGCCGCGGGCCTCGTGCATCGTGACGTGAAACCCGAGAACATCATGGTCCGCGACGACGGATACGTGAAGATTCTCGACTTCGGCCTGGCTCGGCTCGATCCCGGCGCACATCAGGGCATGACGACGCAGACCGCGTCGGGAACCCACGTGGGTGTGCTGGTGGGGACGATCAAGTACATGTCACCCGAACAGACGAAGGGCGGACCGGTCGGTACGCCGTCGGATGTGTTCTCGTTGGGGATCGTCATGTACGAGCTCGCTACCGGCACGCACCCGTTCGACGCCGAAACTCAGTTTGGCGTGCTGAACGCGATCCTCACGCACCATCCGGTTCCCCCGTCCCGTCTCAACGCGGAATTCTCCGGCCGGTTGGAAGCGCTGATGCTGCGGATGCTCAACAAGGATGCCGCGCTGCGACCGAGCGCGGCTGAGGTCTCGGCCGCGCTGGCGGCCTCGCCGACTGGAAGGAGCCTGGTCCGGGCGGCGCTCGCGGTCGCGCCCAGCCGTCACTCGGTGGGACGGGTAAAGGCCCTCGCGGAGCTGCGGGCCGCCTTCGAGTACGTCGGCCGCGGGCGTGGGCTGCTCGTCTGTGTCTCCGGGGAGCCCGGCATCGGCAAGAGCACGCTCGTCGAAGATTTTCTGTCCGAAGTCGCCGCATGGAGCGGGACGTGCCGCATCGCGCGCGGACGTTGCTCGGAGCGGTTGGCCGGCACAGAGGCGTACCTTCCACTTTTAGACGCGCTAGAAGATCTGCTTCGCATCGACGATGGCGCACTTGCTCGATTGATGAAGATGGTCGCGCCGCTCTGGTACGTGCAAATCGCTCCCGCCGTGCTGCAGGACTCGTCGTTCGGCCGGCTGGTAGTCGAAGCCAGGAGCGGCACGCAAGAACGGCTCAAGCGGGAGCTCGTGACCTTTCTCCAGGAAGCCTGTCGTCAGCAGCCGATCGTGCTGTTTCTCGACGACTTGCACTGGGTCGATCTGTCGACCACCGATATGATCGGCTACCTGACGAGCCAGTTCGCGTCCTGGCCGTTACTGATCATCGCAACCTATCGGCCGGAGGAGCTTCTGGTCCAGAAGCACCCGTTTCTTTCGACCAAGCGCGAGCTGCAGACGCGCGGGCTGTGCCGCGAGATTGCCCTCGAGTTCCTGACCCGGAAGGAAGTCGAGGAATACGTCGCGCTGAGGTTTCCCCGCCACCGCTTGCCGGCAGGCTTCGTGGACTTGATTTATGCCAAGACGGAGGGCAACCCGCTTTTTGTTGTAGACGTACTGAGCTACCTCTCCGAGCAGCGCGTGCTCAGTCGCGAGCACGACGTGTGGACGCTCACGCGATCGGTCCCCGACATCGCCCGTGAGCTGCCCGAGTCGGTCCGCGGGATGATCCAGCGGAAGGTCGATGTGCTGGCCGAAGCCGATCGCCGACTGCTCGTTGCCGCCAGCGTGCAGGGCTACGAATTCGATGGCGCCGTGATGGCCAAGGTGCTCGGGATTGACCCGGTCGACATCGAAGAGCAACTCGAGGTCATCGATCACATCCACGGGTTCGTGCGGAGGATCCGCGAGCAGGAATTTCCTGATGGAACGCTGACGCTGCGTTACCGCTTCGTCCACGTGCTCTATCAGAACAGGCTGCACGCGTCGGTCACGCCGGCGAGAAGAGTGGCGCTCAGCCTGGCGGTCGGCAAGGCCCTGGAGACGTTCTACCGCGACAAGACGGTCGACATCGCGTCGGAGCTCGCGGTGCTCTACTCGGCGGCGCGCGAGTTCTCGCTCGCGGTCGACTACTTCCGGACCGCGGCCAAACGAGCGGCCGACGTGTTCGCCTACGAGGAAGCCCTCGTGCTGGGTCGGCGCGCGCTCGACGCCCTGCGAATGCTGCCCGACACGCCTGAGCGTCAGCGGCGCGAGTTGGCCGTGCTCATGACGATCGGCGTGTCGGCCAGCGCCAGCCGCGGATTCTCGAGCCCGGACGTCCAGGACATCTACAACCGGGCCAGCGCTCTGTGCGTGGCGCTTGGCGAGATCGAGCCGCTGGCGCGCATCCTCTACGGGCTGATCAGCTCGAACATCGTTCGATTGCAGCTCGAAGCCGCACAAGCGGCAACCGACCGAGTGCTTCAACTGGCGCGCGACAGCCAGGATTCGAGCGTGGCCATCCACGGGACTCAGGGACTCGGGCTGGTCAGCTACTATCGCGGCGATTTTGAGGCGACCATCGGGCACTTTCGACCGAACCTCGCGTCTTACCCGTTCGATGTGCGCCGTTCGCTGTGCAAGACGTTCGGCTACGATCCAGCCTCAGCGGCGCACATCTACGTGGGCTGGTCGCTGTGGTGTCTGGGGTATCCCGACCAGGCCGTGCACGAGGTGGAGGCGGGCGTTCGATCGGCTGAGGAGGTCGCCTACGGATACTCGCTCGCTACCGCGCTGTGCTTCGTCAGCGTGGTCTATGGCTGGCGCCGTGATTGGGAGTTGATGCGCGCCGCCAACCGACGGCTGTTCCAAGTCGCCAAGGACCAAGGGCTCTCCTACTTCCTCGCGACCTGCGACGTCCTCGACGGTCTCTGGCTGGCCCAAGCGGGACAAGTGGACGACGGTCTCGCCCGCATGCGCACCGGCTGGGAGAATCTCCAAGCGATTGACGGGCGCACCTCATTGCGGCGTTTTGCTACCGACCTCGCGGGACAAATGGCGCGCGCTGGACAACTGGAAGCGGGGCTCACCCTTCTGGACGCGGAGATCGATGCGATACGTTCCGATCGCTTTTGGGAAGCCGAGCTCCTTCGCGTCAAGGCCGAGATTCTGCTGCAGCGCGGGCTCGCGCCGGACGCCGCGGAAGCTCAAGAGTGTCTCCACCGTGCCCTCGAGGTCTCTCGCCGGCAACGTGCTAAATCCTTCGAGCTCCGAGCGGCCATCAGTCTGGCCCGGGTGTGGCATGGACAGGCGCGGTCGCGTGACGCCGGAGCGCTCTTGTCAGAGATCTACGCACGTTTCACCGAGGGTTTCGAGACGGTCGATTTGAAGGAGGCTCGAGCCTTGTTGACGCTGACGGGCACTCCAGTCCCGCCGCCACCGGTGCCTGACAGCGACCGGTCCAGCCATTAGGCCGCTCCGCCCACCCGTCTAAGGTGCTAACATGCGCCGTTCTCAACGCCAGTCGTCTCCAGACGGAGGCTACGGATGGCCGTTCACCTAGTCAATCCCAGCGAGATCTCGTTCGGCACGGCGGTGATTACGTGCCGGTGGCTCTACGTGCTCGCCGGCGCGACCCCTGTCGAACACGGGGTGCCCTCGGTTATCGACGAGACGCTCGAGCCGATGGACGTCGATCGCGTTCGGCCGAACGATGTCGTCGGCATCGGCATTCACACGATGAACGCCGCCCGCGGGTACGCGGTCGGAAGGGCGGCGCGCGAGCGCGGTGCCTGGGTGGTGTTTGGCGGCGTGCATGCGAGCCTGTTCCCAGAAGAAGCATTCGCGTCCGGGGGCGCCCACAGCGTCGTCACCGGCGACGGCGATCGCGTGTGGCCTCAGGTGCTCGCGGATTGCGCCGGCGGCCAGTTGCAGCGCCTCTACCAAGGCGGCAGGGTCGAAGGCGCCGAGATGGTCCAGGCGCGCTGGGAGGTGCTCCCTGGAGATCGCTACTTATGGGGCGCCGTGCAAACGACGCGCGGTTGCCCCAAGCACTGCTCATTCTGTTCGGTCTGGCGGACCGACGGGCAGCGCCCGCGCCTGATCCCCTCGTCAGTTGTGATCCAGGAAGTGGTCGCGCTGCGACGGCTGGGTTTCCGCTACATCTTTCTTTCGGACGACAATTTCTACCCGATCACGCTGCACGATCTCGAGCTCGCCAAGAAGCGCAGCGATCCGACGCTGTTCAACCAGCTCCAGACGGTTCGGCAGGCCCGGTTCGAGCTGATGGAGCGGCTCGCCGAGCTGCCAGACGATCTGATGTTCTTCACCCAGATCACCATGGAGGCCGCGGAAGATCCGGAGTACTTGCGGGCCATGCGCCGCGCGCATATTCGCGGCGCGCTGGTCGGCATCGAGACGATCACCGCTGAAGGCCTCAAGTCCGTCTACAAGGGGTTCAACAGCTCGGGTGACGAACTGGTCGCGCGCCTGCAGACCTTTGCCCAGCACCGGATCCATGTGCTGGGCTCCTTCATCTTCGGCCTCGCTACCGATCGCCCGGACACTTTCGACGCGACGGCCGACCTCGCTCAGCGGGCGGATGTCGCGGCGGCGCAGTTCGTGATTCTCACGCCGTTTCCGGGCACGGTGGATTTCCTGAGCTGGGAGAAGCTGGTCGAAGGTCAAACCATCGACGGGGTGCCGATGAACCGCTACTGGCTGGCGCCGTCGCATCGACGCATGGGGGTCAGAGTGCCGAATCCCGTGATGTCCCGTGAGGAGATCAGCGCCGGCACGAGACGCGCGTGGGATCGATTCTACAGCCTGCGATTCCTGTGGGCGCGATCGCGCCGGTCGACGAAGCTGCGCGAACGTCTCGCCTTCATCCTGGTGTCCAAGTTGTATCGCCAGATGTACGCGCGCACAGGTCTCGCCGCCGACAGCGCTCGCGCCAATCGCGCCGCTACGTGGGTCCGACTGATGGCGTGGCCCTGTCGCTCACTCTTCAAGACAGCACCGATGCCGGCGCTGGTCGCGCCGCGCGACGTTCGCTAGAAACTGAATCGTGCGGCGAGCTGCGCTTGCCGAGGAGGCAGGCTCCCTGTGTACCGGCCGTAGGCCGGGAGCGGGTGCGCCGGAAATGCCCCCGAGCCAAAGATGACGAACGACGACTGATTCGTGTCCTCGAAGAAGTTCGTGTGGTTGAGGAGGTTGAACACCTCGAACATGACCTCGATCGAACGGGTCTTGCCGAACGTCCATGTCTTGCTGGCCCGCATATCCACGTTGTAGATCGCCACGGTCGTCTCGCTGTTCCGGCCGACACTCGTTGACTCGCTGGCCGGATCGCGGCGCGCGCGATCCGGCGGAAAGCTGCCACCGTTTCCATCACCGTTGAGATCCGCGCCGGCGAGCGGCGAGAACGGATGACCCGACGCGGCCGACACGATCCCCGACAGTTGAACCTTCCAGGGCAATTGATAGAAGCCGGACACCACGAGACGATGGCGCTGGTCGTGCGTCGCGGGCCCGCGCTCCGACTGCGGATCGAACCCAACAGGCAACCCGAACTTGTCATTCGGATCGCGACCGAAACCGCTGTTCTGGACGATGAACGTACTTTGGAAGTCTGTAGCGGTGTCTTCAGCTTTCGACAACGTGTACGACAACAGGAACTGCGAGCCATGGCTGAAGCGTTTACGGAGCGATCCCATCAGCCCCTTGTACCAACTCTCGCCAAAGGACGTGTACTGCAGGACGGAGGCTGACGTTCCAGGAATGCCGCCGTTGACGCATGTCGCGGCCGGATTGGCCGCGCACGGCAAGTCGTTCGGTCGGCGTCCCGAGCCCAGGCTGGCGACCACCGGGTTGTAGTCGATCGTGCCCGGCATGTTGTACCCGCGTACATAAACGCCACTGACGCTGAGCGCGAGGTCGTGACCGAGCGCGCGGTCAATGCCGATCGACGCCTGATGAGTGTAGGAAGTCTTCAGCGCCGGATCGAGACTGGTCACGGTAGACGGATACGCATTGCCGACGAGCGCCTTCGCCTGGTCCTCGCTCAGGCGATGACTCGGTGCATTCCAGGCGATCGCCGCGCGCGGCGCGCTGAGGACCAACGTGCGCACGCCATCCTGTGCGCCATTGACGATCCGCCCGACAGTGGAGAGGGCGGTGATGACCTGGTCGTAAAAGATTCCGTACGCGCCGCGGAGCACGGTGTTGCCGTTTCCGGCGAGATCGTAGGCCACCGCCATGCGGGGCGCCACGTTGTTGCCGTCGCTCGGCAGCGGGTAGCTCAGTGTCCCGGCGCCCACGTCGGAAACGCTGTAGGTGTACGGCTGCCAGAACTGGCGCTGATAACGCACCCCCGGCTTGATCACCGCGCGGCCGACTTTCCACTGATCCTGCGCGAAGAGCGCGAGGTCGGCATATCCGATGTCCGAATACGTGGAGTTCCCGTAGCCCTGGACGTAGGCCGCCGGCGTTCCCTTTTGCAGGCCGTCGAGCGACGACGTGACGCCGAGTGCGGGAATCGGACTGAAGATGTAGCGCCCGCCGAAGTGCAGCGGCAGCGTGTTGCCATCGCCGGGAAACGCGAGGTGGTTGTACTCGCCGCCAGCCTTGAACTGATGCGCGCCGGTGAAAAAGCTCAGCGTCTCCAACAGCTGCAGCCGCCGGTTGACGCGCAGTTGCGGCGTGACGCGCTGGCGCCCGACGCTGGCCACCCCGGTGACCTCGAGCGTCGGACCGCCCTGATCGACTTCAGTGCACTCGCCGCCACAGAGCGGGTCCAGGGCTTGGACGTTCTGCCGCTCGTAGGCGTATTGCGCCCGCGCTTCGCTGATCCACGTGCGGGCGAAGACGGCGGTCTCGGCCGCCGAAAGTGACCAGTCAGTGCGAAGCTGCACGGTGCCTCGACTCCGCGCGACGATGCCGCCGAAATCGTCGATGCCCTCGCGGGTGATGTCGGCGAGATTCCCCCGCAGCACGAGCGCATGGTTCGATGACAACTGGTGATCGACCTTCCCGAGAAGCTCGTTGTTTCTCACGTTCAGTGGGACGTTGCCCAACTCCACCGGAAAGCCAACGCTGTTGAGCACAGCGGCCGCCGTCGGGTCGATCGTGACGAGCCGGCTGTCCTTGGCGTCCGTCCCCTCATAGGACAGAAAGAAGAAGCTCCGGTCCTTGCGGATCGGGCCACCGAGCGTCGCCCCTCCTTGCTGCTGCCGGAACGGCGCCTTCTCGAGATTCACGGGATTGCCGAACGTGTCGAACTGTTCGAAGTAGCTCTTCGCGTTCAGGCTCCGGTCGCGAAAGTAGTAGAACGCGTTGCCATGAAAGGCGTTGGTTCCGCTCTTGGTCACGATGTTGACGACCCCGCCGGCACTCTTGCCGAACTCCGCCGAGTATGAATCCGCCAGAACCTGGAACTCTCGCACCGCTTCCTGGCTGAAGGTCGCCCGCACCGCGCCGACCACGGGATCATTGTTGTCGAGGCCGTCGACCATGACGTTGTTGGAGCGGCCACGCTGCCCCGTGAATGAGAGCCCGGACGTCGTCGTGACGCCCTGCTGTGGTGTGTGGTCAATCGACACGCCGGGGGTGATCACGGAAAAACTCATGAAGTTGCGGCCATTGCTCGGAAGGCGCTCGATCTGATCCCGGCTCACGACCGACGACAGCTCGGTGCGACTCACCTGGACCAGCGGGACCTCGGCTGCGGCGGTGGCCGATTCCAGGACCATCGCCAGCGTCAACTTGAAATCGATGGTCACGGATTGGCCGAGCAACAGGACCACGCCCTCTCGCGTCTGGGTCGTGAAGCCGGCGAGCGCCACGCTGACGGTGTAGGTGCCGGGTGGGAGCGCGGGTACGTCGTAGTGGCCTTTGTCGTCGGTGACGACGGTGCGAGCAATATTGGTGTCGACGTTGGTGACGGTGATTCTGGCCGCCGGCACCAGCGCCTCGGTCTGATCGATGACGTTCCCACCGAGATCGGCGCCCGTCAGGCGCGCCTGGCCCAGCGCACTGACTGGCAGCGCGAGCAGCAGGGCGACCGCCGCGAGCGTGATTCGTCCACTCATGTCGCGCAGGACCATGTCACCGGCGAAGGTCGACGAGTTTCATGATGAGCTGAGGATAGACGATATTCGGTGTAGATCCTGCGTCCCCTCCCTGCCGACAGGAAAGCGCGCCCGCGGACGGCGCGAGGCCAACCGGCGCTCGAAGAGCGTGGATCGCTGGAAGGAACGGCTGTGAGAGACCCATACTCGTCGCTCACCGGAGCTCGATCAGGCGCAGGCTCGTGATCGCCGCCTGCTCCGCGGCCGCGACGCGGATCTCGACCGCCGGATCGTTAGGGAGGCGGTCGCGCAAGAGCGCCAGCATCTCCTCCGCGGAGCGCCCGCGGGCACAGACGATGAAGATGTAGCCGAAGGTCTCCTCGTAAAGACGATTCGCCTCGGACAGGGCGGTCAGAACCTCGCTGCGGGCACCCTCGAGGCCGCGCTGTTCGACTGCCGACAGATGGGCCGTTGTCGCGAACCGCCGCTCCAGCGCATCGCGATCACCGATCTTCGGATGCTGCGCGAACGCTAGCCGCCAGTCGTCCTCACCAAGGCTCCACCACACCTCCGCTGCCGACGAGAGCAGCGCCTCTTGATTGCCGAACGGACGCCGCGCCGCCATGCGCTCGACCCAGCGCGTCGAACCGCAGCAGGTCCGCAGCAACTCGCGCGCTTCGGCCGCGCTCGCCTCATCGAGCCGGCGCCACGATGCCATGGACCCTCAGACGGCTGACCCCGCCGTCAGGAAAGATGTTGAGCCGCACGTGCGACACCGGTCCGGAAGGCAGCAACTCGCGCGAGAACAGGTGACGATGGTGAGCCCGGAGCTTGGTTTCGGGAAGCACCGGAAACCAGCCGGCGATATCCATCGCTGCGACGTCATTGCTGGGCACAAGGCACCCTTCAACGGTGGCCCTGTCCGGATAGTTGCCTTTGAAATGGTTCGTGTCGATCTCGATTCGCGTCAACAGGCCGGGCGCGCCCAGGCGAACGACCGCCCAGTCGTGACCAGGTCCCCGGCGCCGGCGTGTCTCCCAGCCATCGCCCATGTTCGCCGCCCGGTCCGGCATGAGCATGTTCCCCACCGCACCGAAGTGCATGTCGCTGGCGGCGATGACGCGACCGCCGTTACGGATGCTCGCGAGATCGACCGATCGCCGCGTTGTCGCAAGATCCGTCCAGTCCAGAATGACGTCGCCGTACGCACGAAAACGGGCAACGCCGCCGTCCGGATAGATGTTGAGGCGCAGGTGAGTCCAGGCTGGACCGGGCTGAGCGGCCGGCGGCGAACCGTCCGCGCGGTTCGCGCCGCCGGCATCGATCGCGAAGTAGTTGTGGCTGTTTCCGTTCAAGGGCGACCGATCGAGAATGGTGACCCACGGGGCACCGAGTCGCCCGGCGATCGACGGGGTGAGCGGCCGTGCGTGGTCGAGGGCATCGATCGAGCACTGGGACGGGTGGTTCCCGACGAAGAAGCTGGTGTCCACGTCGACGCCGCGAACGGCCCCGCGCAGGCCCAAGCGGATCACGCACCAATCGTGACCTGGCGTTCGCTTGCGCCGCGACTCCCAGCCGTCCATCCATTTGCCCCGCGAGGTGAATTTACCAGGGACGAAGATGGGCGGCTGCGGCTTCAGCAGGTTGGACCGAGGTGCGAAGAAATCGTCGCTGGCGTCGAGCGTGCGCCCGCCCACCCGCGCCGACGCCAGGTCCGCGAGTCGCGCGAACGCCGGAGTATCATCGTCGCCAATCGGTCCGGGGCCGAGGTGTTCCGCGGAGTTCTGCATGCTCACTCAGTCGTCGTACGGCAAGGAACGCATCCGGCTCGTGCAGGTGCTGCGACGCGCGGACCGGGATGACCTACGCGATGTCACCGTCGCCGTGCGCTTCGACGGCGATTACGGCGCCGCCTACACGGAAGGCGACAACAGCAACATCCTGCCCACCGACACGATGCGGAACACGGTCTACGCGCTCGCGGCGCAGGAGGCGGTCCAGGACATCGAGTCGTTTGGCCTGCGCCTCTCGCAACACTTCCTCGCAGGCAACAGATGCCTGACGCGAGTCACCATCGACCTCTCGGAGCACCACTGGGACCGCATCGCAGACGGCGATCGCGAACATCGGCACGCGTTCCTGCGGCGCGGCCCGGAGACGCGCACGGCGTCGGTGTCGGCCGATCGCGACGTGTCTACTGTCTCGGCCGGGGCGGCGGACCTGCTGATCCTGAAGTCCGCGGAGTCGGCCTTCACCGGCTTCCCGCGTGACGAATACACCACACTCGCCGAAACCCGAGACCGTCTGCTCGTGACGTCCCTGACCGCCACCTGGCAGTACCGCGACCACTCGATCCCCTTCGATCCAACCTGGCAGACCGTCAGACAGACGATGCTGGATGCGTTTGCCGGCCATCGCAGCGAATCCGTTCAGCACACCCTTCACGCAATGGGCCAGGCCGTCCTCGACACTGTCGACGCGGTCGCGAGCATCCGCCTCGTCATGCCGAACCGCCACCACCTGCCCTTCGATCTCTCGCGCTTCGGGCTGGAGAACCGCAACGAGATCTTCGTGGCGACCGAGGAACCGTACGGACTCATCGCCGCAACGCTCGCCCGATGACGACCGGACGATTATATGAAACCAGCGTTCGTGCGCAGTACGCGGGTCGTGCTTCCTGACGGGACCCAGCCGGCCACGATTCACCTGAAAGAGGGGCGGATTGCGGCCGTTCGTCCGCACGGGGATGCTGCGTCGGGATCCGGCGGCCTCGATGCTGGAGATCTCGTGGTACTGCCGGGCCTGGTGGACACGCACGTCCATCTCAACGAGCCGGGCCGCACCGAGTGGGAGGGATTCGCCCATGGCACGCGCGCCGCAGCCGCGGGCGGCGTCACCACGTTGGTCGATATGCCGCTGAACAGCCAGCCGGCGACCGTCAGCGTGGCAGCGCTGGACGCCAAGATGCACGCGACGGCTGGGCAGCTCCATGTCGACGTGGGGTTCTGGGGAGGCGTCGTGCCCGGGAACAGCGCCGCTCTCGGACCGCTCGTCGAACGCGGCGTCCTCGGGTTCAAGAGCTTCCTGGCGCCGTCAGGTGTCGAGGAATTTCCGCACGTCGACGAGTCCGATCTTCGCGAGGCGCTGCCTGTCGTGGCGGCGATGGGAGTCCCGCTCCTGGTCCATGCGGAATGGCCCGCACTGCTGCGCGAGGCGGACGCCTCCAGCGATCCGGAGTTGTACCAGACATGGCTCGACACACGGCCGGTAGCGAGCGAGCAGGCGGCCATCGACCTGTTGATCGGCCTGGCGCGCGAGTCCGGCGCCCATGTGCATGTCGTCCACCTCTCGTCGGCGGCGCCGCTTGCGGCGATTCGCGCCGCGCGGGCGAGCGGCGTCGCCATCTCGTGCGAGACGTGTCCGCACTACCTCACGTTCGAGGCGGGACAGATCGCGCGCGGGGCCACCGCCTTCAAATGCGCGCCGCCCATCCGCAACGCGCGCGAACGTGACTCTCTCTGGCAGGGTCTGACGGCCGGCGACATCGATGTCATCGCGAGCGACCACTCACCCGCTCCAGCGGCGCTCAAGGCGGGTGACTTCATGACGGCGTGGGGCGGCATCGCCTCGCTGCAGCTCGCCCTGGCAGCCGTCTGGACGGGTGCGTCTGCGCGGGGCATCCCGTTCGATCGGATCGCGCGCTGGATGTGTTCGGCGCCGGCAACGCTCGCCGGGCTCGATCAGGTCAAGGGCAGCATCGCCGTTGGCCACGATGCGGATCTGGTGATTTGGGATCCTGAGGCCGAGCAGCGAGTCCAACCATCCGCTCTGCACCACCGCCACCCGATCACACCGTATGCGGGCCTGTCCCTGCGAGGCGTCGTGCACACCACGATCCTGCGCGGGCGGGTGATCTTCGACAACGGCACGTTGTCGGAGGCCACCGGAAGGATGATTCTCGGCCGTCGCGCGGCATTAGAGGCGCCGGCGCCATCGTAAGGACGAGGCTCGCCATGAACGGAATCACGACGCACGTGCTCGACACCTCCCGCGGCCGCCCTGCCGCGGGTGTGCCAGTCACATTGGAGCGGTTGACCGGCGCGGAATGGACGATCGCTGCTGCCGGCCGTACTGATGATGACGGCCGGTTGATCGCGTTGGCGGGCGACACCGCACCTGGTACTTACCGGCTCGTGTTCGACACCGCCGCGTATTTTCAGGCGGATGGCAGGCGCGCATTCTATCCACACGTCAGCATCGCGTTCGACGTTGGCGAGAGCGAGGCACATAGTCACGTGCCGTTGCTCCTGAGCCCGTTCGGCTACACGACCTATCGGGGGAGCTGAGCGAGAGCCGCGCGTGCCCTGTTGGATGCACTGGAGCAGCCATCACTGTGGATGAGTCTTCCGGAGGACCGCCACGCCCAAGTCCAGAACTTGACCACCGCCCACCGTGCCGTGCTACGCTGTTCATCCTTCTGAGAAGTCGATGAAGATTGACACCGCCATTCCGACCGGGTTCTTCCTGCTCGCCGCACCGGACCGCTTCTAATTTCAAGCGCCCGGTCCCGGGCACCCGCTCCCAGTTTCATAGTCGTTTTCGCTCGGTCCCCTCCGCCGCTGGCGTTCAGGGCTGACCCGCTGGATGGTGCATCACATGTCATTGACCCTCGAACCCTCGTCTGCGGCGGCACCCTCCGCGTCGTCCGGGGAGCAGAACTCCGGTCTATGGACGACGTTTCGCGAGGCGGTTCGCGGATCGGCGATCGACTACACGACGGCGCCCATCGGTCGTGCGGTCATCATGCTGGCCGTCCCGATGGTGATGGAGATGGCGATGGAGTCGATCTTCGCCGTCGCGGACGTGTTCTGGGTCGCCCATCTCGGCGCCAATGCCGTCGCCACGGTTGGTCTGACCGAATCGATGCTGACGATGATCTACACGGCGGCGATGGGGTTGTCGATCGGCGCGATGGCACTCGTATCGCGCCGTATCGGCCAGCGGGATGCCGACGGCGCCTCGCGGGCCGCCGCCCAGTCGATCCTGCTCGGGGTCATCGTCGCGGCGGCGATCGCCGTTCTGGCCGCGCCGCGCGCCTCCACCCTGTTGCACGTGATGGGTGCCTCTCCCGAGGTGATCAGCTCGGGGCACCTGTTCACTCAGATCATGCTCGGCGGGAACGTCACCGTGGTGCTGTTGTTTCTCATCAATGCGGTGTTTCGCGGGTCGGGAGACGCGGCGATCGCGATGCGGGTGTTGTGGCTCGGTAACCTGCTGAACATCGTGCTCGGCCCCTGTTTCATCTTCGGGCTCGGACCCTTCCCCGAGCTCGGGGTTGCCGGCGCCGCCGTCGCGACCAACATCGGACGAGGATGCGCGGTCATCTATCAGATCGTGACGCTCGTGCGCGGGAACGGACGTGTGCGCCTGAGGCGCGAGCATCTCCGCGTCGACGTTTCGCTGATGCGGAGCGTCCTCCGCCTCTCCGGATCCGGCACCATACAGATCCTGATCGGCACGGCGAGTTACATCGGTCTGGTCCGGATCATCTCCGTGTTCGGGAGCGATGCGCTCGCGGGTTACACGATCGGTATTCGGGTCATCATCTTCGCGCTGCTGCCGGCCTTCGGCGTGAGCAACGCCGCCGCGACGATGGTCGGGCAAAACCTCGGCGCAGGTCATCCGGATCGCGCGGAGCGTGCGGTGTGGACCGCCGCGCTCTACAACATGATCTTCCTGGGTAGCATCGGTCTCGTCTTCCTGCTGGCGGCGCGGCCGATTGCCGGACTCTTTACCGCCGATCCAGCCGTCCAGCCGTTCGCCGTCAGCTGTCTGCGCACGGTGAGCCTCGGGTTCCTGTTCTACGCGGTCGGCATGGTCCTGACGCAATCGTTCAACGGGGCAGGCGACACGTGGACGCCGACGCTCATCAATCTGGGTGTGTTCTGGCTGTGGGAGATCCCGCTGGCGTGGTGGCTGGCGGTGCACGCGGACTTCGGTCCCCGCGGGGTGTTCATCGCGCTGACCGTCGCCTACTCGACGCTCGCCGTCGTCAGCGCCGCGCTCTTCAGGCGCGGAGGGTGGAAGACGCAGAGGGTGTAACGGGCAAAGCCGGACGGCTTCCCGTGCATTGCGGCCACCGCGGCTCAGTCGTCGTGATGATCGTGACGATAGTGGCTGGCTTCCTTTTGTTTCGCCTGCGATTTCTGGCGCTGTGCCGCCGCGAAACCAGTGCGGTTCCGCTCCGAGGCGCCCTCTGAGCTGACGGCAAACATGGACAGCAGCCGCTCGAGGGTGGTCGCCCCGCACGACGGGCACGCGGGCGTGGCGGCACCTCGGACGAGGAGCTCGAACTGGCTCTCACACGCGAGGCAGCGGTATTCGAACAATGGCATGTCTACACTCTGGGGTTTGACACTGTCCAGGTTGCCAATAAGTACATCGAATTCGCGGGCGGGACGCAAGGCTCGAGCGGAGTTCAACGCGACAGGACTCGGCAACTCGTGTTCACGCATCCATGTCCACTCACGCTTATCTCGGCCGCTCATCAGCTTGCGGCGCTCGGTAAGTCACGTCGCGTATTCTTGCCGTAACGACCCTCGGGACGGAACAGCCGCCCGACGCGAGACAGTATGCGAGTGATCAGGCCGTCAACGCTTCTGCTGCTGGTTTTCGCTCACACCCTGGCCGGGCAGCAGTGGCCGCAATTTCGTGGGCCTACCGGACAGGGCCTGGCGGACGCACACGACGTGCCGCTTCACTGGAGTGACGACGAGAACGTCCGGTGGAAAGTGCCCGTCGAGGGACGCGGGTGGTCGTCGCCGGTGGTCGGCGGAGGCAAGGTCTGGGTGACCAGTTCCGTCGACGCGCCCGAGTCGACACCTAACAGGCGCGGCATCTCGTTGAGAGCGATCGCCTTCGACGCTGCCACCGGCAAGCGCGTGGTCGACACCGAGGTGTTCAGGGTCACCCGGCCGCGCGAGCTGAACCCGAAGAACAGCTTCGCATCTCCGACGCCCATCCTCGACGGCGACCGTGTGTACGTGCACTACGGCGCCGACGGAACGGCCGCCTTGACGAGCTCCGGTGAGGTGGTGTGGCGCGCGCAGCTGTCCTACGCATCGCAACACGGCGGCGGCGGCTCGCCGGCCCTCTACCGCGACCTGCTCATCATCAACTGCGACGGCAATGCCTCCGAGGCCTTCGTCGTCGCTCTCGACATCCGCACCGGGAAAGAGCGCTGGCGGCGGGATCGCCGGCGGCCGGCCGATCAGGCGTACACGACCCCGCTGGTGATCAACACCGCAGGACGCGATCAGCTCATCTCGGTGGGCGCCTACCGCGCCACCTCCTACGACCCGCTCACCGGACGAGAGATCTGGCGCGTGGGCTATGACGACGGGTTCTCCAACGTGCCGCGCCCGGTCTTCGGCAACGGCCTGGTCTTCATCGCCACCGGCTTTCAGCAACCGCGGCTCATCGCCGTGCGGCCCGACGGGAGCGGCGACGTTACGAGCACGCACGTTGCCTGGACGTTGACCCGCGGCGCACCGTACACGCCGTCGCCAGTGCTCGTCGACAACGATCTCTACGTCGTCAGCGACAGCGGCATCCTCACGCAAGTCGATTCGCGCACGGGCGGGGTGCGCTATCAGCAGCGCCTCGGCGCCGGCAGCTACTCGGCCTCGCCGGTGTTCGCGGAGGGACGCCTCTACTTCCTCAGCGAGGAAGGCGTCACGACCGTCATCGCGCCGGGGCCGGCGTTCACGCGTCTGGCCGTCAATCGCGTCGACGGCGCAACGCTGGCGTCGATGGCCGTGGTGGACGGTGCCATTTTTCTGCGCTCGGATCGATTTCTGTATCGGATAGGAGAGTAAGCGCCTCGCACTCGGGGCGCCTCAGATACTGAAGCGGCGCTCCGCACCGGAAGCTGTTGGCGCCTTGGAGCCGCGAGGAGTTTCACGCCCGGGCCCAGCCGGCATGCCGAAACGTCAGTGAAGGAACCCCGTCTCCATGAACACCGCATGCGACGCGATCCGTCCACCTCGCGCTCGAACCGCGCGGCCGGACTGCACTCAGCTTCCAGGCCTCGCTTGAGTCAGGATTCGGTAACGTTGAAAAGCGCGCGCTCCACAACCTTGACTTCGTCGCGTCCGTAAGGAGGCGAGATGCGACGGTGCATCGTGGCGGATCGCGTGAGGCCGACGTAGTCGCCGTGAGAACGCCGGAACTCTACGGGCGATCGCCCAGCCCTCAGACGCCGCGTTCGTCGAGTTCCGCGAGAACGGCGGCAATGGTGGCCCCGCCGAGGGCCGCGAGCGCCGGGTCGTCCTCAGCGTTGGCCAGGTAACTCAGGCTGAGCGCCAGTGCCCAGCCACGAGCGCGTGCCCAGGTGTGTTCGTCGAGGGGGTCGCGCGTGTCACGCGACGCCCGCCGCAGCGTGGCCCGTGCCGTTGGTGGAAGCAGAAACCACGCCACGGACAGATCGGTCGCCGGATCGCCGCAGCAGAGGTCCCCGAAATCGATCACCGCCGTCACGCGCCCGTCGTTGACCAGCAGATTCGCGGGATGCAGGTCGCCGTGCAGCCACAATGGCGGACCGTTCCAGGGGGGCCGCTCGAGGAGCCGCGCCCACGCCGCACGGATCCGCGGCGCGTCGACGCGCGAGTCGAGCTGCGTCAGGTGCGCGTGCAGAGAAGCCGTCCGCTCCGCGAGCGGGGTGCCGCGCCAGGCACTGCGCGGTGCGTCGAGTGGCGCCGCCCGGTGCAGCGCGCGCAGGAAGCGCCCCAGCACGACAGCCGTCGCGTCGGCGTCAGCTAACGGCGCAGTCGACGCTGTCTCGCCCGGGAGCCAGCGCACGATGCTCCACGCCCAGGGAAAGGTGTTGCTGGGGCGACCGACGCGCACGGGCACGGGCACCGCGAGCGGTAGTCGAGCCGCGAGCTCCGGCAGCCAGCGCGTCTCGCGCTCGATCAGTGGCGCCGCGATCGCGCGCCGGGGCAGTCGCACGGCAAGGTCGTCGCCGAGACGGAACACCAAATTGTCCCAGCCGCTCGCCACCTCGATCAAGGGCAAGCCCGCGAGGTCCGGATGCTGAGTCTCGAGCAGCGCTCGCACACGGGAGGCGTCGAGCGTCACCTCGGCGGGCGGCTTCGGCTTCCACGCCATCGCCGCTATCTTGCACTGGGTTGCCGGCGTTTCATCGCGACCTGACCAATCCGACGCAGCCCGCTCCGCGCGACTCACGGGTCGCGAAGCGCGTTGCGATATATTGGCCCGCATCCTGGGCTCGAGGCGCCGGACTGCGGCGTCGGGGCAGGCCGGTTCCTCAGTCCATCGGACGCGCGGTAGACGCCTCAGGCGCCTGGACGCATCGGCGACGGGCGGTTCCATGGACTAAGGGCGGCCCATCTCCGCATCGGCTGCGCTTTCTCGAGGACGCTCACGACTCGATGGTGACAACACGGCGGGCAATCCCGCGTTCAGCGTGGAGCAGACGCTGCACGGTTCGCCCGCCGGCATTTGACTGAAAATTCAGGATGCGACCGGACCATCTGCCGACCGGCACGCCGCGCGGGGATGCTGCGCCGTCCCGGATGCGCGCCCCACGCAATCGACGCGACCAGAAGCGAGGAGAGGACCGATGAGCACCCTGGGCACCAAGCAGGTCGAGGAGCTGATGGCGCTGATGAAGCGCTCCGACAGCGTCGAGCTGAAGATGACCGTCGCCGATTCGGCAATCCGCTCGACCGCCGACGCGCTGGGCATGGATCCGCTCGAAGGGGAGATCCGCCAGGTCGTCTTCTTCGACACGCCCGAGTTGACACTGAGCAAGGCCGGTGTCGTCGTCCGGGCGCGGCGGATGCAGGGCGGCGGAGGTGACACGGTCATCAAGCTGCGTCCCGTCAACCCGGAGACGCTGTCGCCCGAAGTCCGGGGGTCCGCCTCGGTCAAGGTCGAAGTCGACACCATGCCCAAAGGGTTCGTCTGCTCCGCGTCGATGCGGGGCAAGACGACCGCCGACGACGTGCGCGCAGTCATCCTCGGGACGATGAAGGCTCGCGACCTGTTCACGAAGGATCAGCGCGCCTTCTACAAGGCGAACGCTCCCGACGGCCTCAAGTTGTCGCAGCTGGCGGTGCTCGGCCCCATCAACCTGATGAAGCTCGAGTTCAACCCGGGTGGCCTGAAGCGCAAGTTCGTCGCGGAGCTGTGGATGTATCCGGACGGAGCGCGAATCCTCGAGCTCTCGACCAAAGCCTCTCCCGGGAACGCGTTCGAGGTGGCCGCCGAGACCCGCAGCTATCTGAAGAAGAAGGGTCTCGACCTCACGGCCGACCAGCAGCCCAAAACGAACCGGGCGCTCCAGCACTTCACCGAGCTGCTCAAGCAGGTTCGGAGCTAGGAATCCGCGATGGCTGACATCACGCCCCGGTGGGAATGGCGCACCTTCGGAACACGCTTCCCGCGCGCCGAAGCGGTGTTCGCCGGGCTGGAGACAAAGGGCGTGCAGGAGACCGACGAGGTCTACTTGCTCACGGAGAAGGGCGCCAACGTCAAGGTCCGCGGCGGCCTGCTCGACATCAAGGTGCTGCAGAAGGTGAATGACTGGGGCCTCGAGCAGTGGCTGCCGGTCATGAAGAAAGGCTTTCCCGCCAGTGCCGCGACGGTGCGCGACGTCTTCACGGCGATGCAGGTCACTCCGCCCGATCTGGCGCGCGAGCACTACACGTTCGACCAGTTCCTTGCCGAGGTCATCGCGCCGACTCCCGGGGTGCGCGCCGTCCGGGTTCACAAGCGCCGGCTGCGCTACCTGGTGGGCGGCTGCACGTCCGAGCTGTCCGACGTGACGGTGGAGGGTGTGGCGACCCGAACCATCGCCGTCGAGACCGACGATCCGGCCGCGGTCGTGGCGGCGGTCGATTTGCTCGGCCTCTCCGGCTACGTCAACACGAACTACTCGCGTGGCCTGACCGCCACACTGTCCGGCAAGCCGCCACGATATGCGGTGCTCGACGTGGGCACCAACTCGGTGAAGTTCCACATGGCCGAAGCCGCTGCGGACGGCAGGTGGAAGGCGGTCATCGACCGAGCGGAGATGACCCGGCTGGGCGAAGGGCTCAAGGAAGGCGGCTCCATCCAGGAGGACGCCGCGCAGCGGACTGCCTCCGCCATCAAGGGCATGGTGGACGAGGCGCATCGGGCCGGCTGCATCGCGATCGCCGCAGTCGGCACCGCCGGCCTGCGGATGGCCAGGAACTCGGCCGACGTCCTCGCGATCATCCGCGCGAGGACCGGTGTGAAGGTCGAGATCATCACAGGCGATGAAGAGGGGCGCCTGGCGTATCTGGCCGTCCGCCGCGGGCTGCCGCTCGCGACGGGCAGCCTGGTGGTATTCGACACCGGTGGCGGCAGCTCGCAGTTCACCTTTGGGCGGGGGGACCAGGTCGCCGACCGTTTCAGCGTCAATGTGGGAGCGGTGCGCTACACCGAGCGGTTCGGGCTGGACAGCGTGGTGTCAGCCGACGTGCTGGGCGAAGCCATGAAGGCGATCGCGGAGGACCTGTCGAGTCTCAGCAATCGTCCGCAGCCCGAGACACTCGTCGCCATGGGTGGTGCCGTGACCAACCTGACCGCGGTCAGCTATGCGATGGCCCAGTACGACCCGGAGAAGATCCAGGGAACGGTGCTCCATCGCGACGAGATCGACCGTCAAATCGCGCTATATCGCACCACCGCGCGGGACACGCGCGGCGCAATCGTCGGCCTCCAGCCCAAACGCGCCGACGTCATCCTGGCCGGCGCCTGCATTGTCCGCACGGTGATGGAGATGCTGGGCAAGCAGGAAGTGACGGTCAGCGACCGCGGTCTGCGTCACGGCGTGCTGGCCGAACGGTTCGCGTAGGCGACGGTGGTCCGGACCGCACGGCACCGCCCGGCTCTCGGCCGGAGCCGAGCCGCCGATCCCTGTGTGGACTGCACAGCGTGAACCACGCCGATGATTCAACGCTCCGCGTCGAGTGGGAACGCCTGGCGAAAGGCGTCAAGCACCTCGATGAATCGCGGAGGCAACCGCGCTCGGACCGCACCAACAATCGTTTCAGGCACGTGTCTATAGAACGCCTCGGCTATGCCACCCGCGATTGTGGCCTGTGTGTCAGCATCTCCCCCGAGCGACACGGCGAGTCTGATGGCGCTCTCAACATCGGTGGAATCCAGGAACGCCACGATCGCTTCAGGGACAGACCCCTGGCACGACACGTCCCATTGATAGCTGGGTCGAATCTGCTCAACGGTGCGGTCCAGGTTGTAGCCGAAGCGCTGCACGAGATCTCGTCGGATCTGATCCTTCGGCGCGCCGGCGCGCGCCAGGAAGACTGCCAGCGCGGTGGCCTGCGCGCCCTTGATGCCTTCCGCGTGGTCGTGAGTGACCGCAGCACTGCGTGCGGCTTCGAGCAATACATCGTCGACGTTACCGAAGGCAAAGCCAACGGGCCCCACTCGCATCGCCGACCCGTTGCCCCAACTCTGGTACGGAACAGGATCTTCGGCCAGAAGCCAGCCATAAAACGCGCGGCTATACCCGGCATCAGGGTGCTGTCGTCCGAAATCACGATAGGCGGCCTTGTAGGGTGTGCCGGTAAGAATCGCGTACGCTGTCGCGACGGTGAGGACGGTATCGTCCGTGAATCGGCAGAGCGGATCGAAGAGCGTGAAGGCGGTGGACTTCGTCAGGGCGTGCTCGTGGACTGACCCGATAATATCCCCGGCAATCGCGCCGATCATGTCCACCTCACCGCGCGTGCTCGCGTCCGACATTCAGTACCATCACCGCAGCCAAAATGGACTCGACCGCATGGAGCGATCGTACCCAAACCCGCCAGACGCCTTCCGGTGCGGCGAGGAACGCCAGGCGTCGCCCATCAGTCGAGACGCTGGTGTACGCCGTGTTTGGACCACCGAAAAACGTCGTCCTCTCCGGTGCGCTGAGGGCAAGACGGACGACCCCGAGGCTGACCGGCTCCTCCCGCATGTCTTGCTCGACGAGCAGCAACGCGCCGCCGCCTGCGAGCAACAATCCTGCTGCGACGATACCCGCAAGCACCCGCCGGCGGACGCCGCTCCCGCGCCGAGCCGGCGCTCGCGTGACCGATGAATCGATCGATGCGGCATCGATAGCGATTCTGGCATCAGCAATGTGATGGAGGAGGGCCGGGCCGGCCCCTCAAGCAGGCGGCCCGCCTGCGGCCTTCGGGACGGCGATGTGCAAGGAGCGTTGCTGGTGCTGGACGAGGTGCAGACGGTTTCATGTCCGTCCGCCAGCTTCGCCGGAAATGTCCCGCTGCGGCGGCCACTCCCAGGCTGCTGGGAATTTGGAGGTCTCGCCGGAGACGATACGCCTCCGCCACACGGCCTGGACGGCGTTAGGCATTCCGCGGAACATTGGATGCCGATGGTGCAGCACATCGTCTTGAAGCGTATGCATCATAGTGCCATACTGATGCATATGCGGACGACGCTGAACATCGACGACGCGTTGCTGGGCCGCGCGACGGAACTGAGCGGTCTGAAAGAGAAGACTGCTGTCGTGCGCGCTGGGCTCAAGGCTCTGGTGGCGCAGGAGAGCGCCCGCCGACTGGCCGCGCTGGGCGGTACTGAGCGAGGAGTTCGTCGGATCCGGAGGCGCCGTCCGCGGCCTCTCGCCGCCAAATGATTCTCGCCGACACATCCGTGTGGGTGGACCACCTTCGCGTCGGTGACGCTCGGATGGCGGACTTGCTCCGTGATGGTCAGGTGCTCTGCCATCCGTTCGTGGTTGGTGAACTGGCATGCGGGAGTCTCCGGCGCAGGGCCGAGATCCTCGCGCTGCTGGCGGACCTTCCCCAGCTGCCGGCGGCGCCCAACGCAGACGTGATGAGATTCATCGAACTCCATCGCCTCATGGGAAAGGGACTGGGGTGGGTCGACGTGCACCTGCTCTGCTCGGCGTTCGTGTCACACGAGAAGTTGTGGACCAAGGACCGGCGACTGGCGGACGCCGCGACCGACCTCGGATCGGTCATCTAAGTCGCCACGGCATCATTCCGGCAACACTCGACCGCCGATCCCGTCCCCCGGCGTTACTCGTCGGTCACATTTGTAGAGCCGCGGAACTGACGGCGCCAACACCGATGGCACCACCTGCGGCACACCTTCGCGTCCTGGGTGGTGATGCGTGGCGCATCCCTGCGCGCCGTGGCGGAACTGCTCGGCCATCAGACCATGCAAGTGACGATGCGGTACGCACGACCTTTCGCCGGGGTGCCTCAGCACTGAGATTGGGTTACTCGATGGTGTCTGTGATCCGAAAAGGGCCAGGGGTTCGAGCCGGCACTCAGGCGCGAGCGAAAGTCGGCGGAATGTCGAAGGAAAGTGGTGCGCCCTGCACGACTCGAACGTGCGACCTCCTGGTTCGTAGGCGGAAAAAGATACGTTAGTCGGCGCTTTGCAGCGCGTTGCGCCGACTTGTCGAATCGCGCGATGCGGTCCGTAGAATCGAGCGGTTTTCCACTTTCGCCCTGTGCCCGTGTTTGCTGCGCTTTGCCCGCGCTTGTTGCTCGGAAAGGGCAAGAAAAGGGCAACGCCGCTGCTGAGCACATCGGATCATTGGCTCAGCCGACGCGACCTCAGCCAACGCGTGCAGAGCTGGCTGACGGAGGCGCGGTGTCCAAAAAGTACGCCACCTCGCCTTCAGACGCGTCGAGCGCGCGCCGTCACTGCGTGCGCTTTACCGCCAGCTTCGCCGTCTGCTGCTGGCCCTCGCGCTCGCGGGTGACCTCGCCGGCCAGCTCGTCGCCTTGCTGCTTGAGCGCGAACTTCATCACTCCGTCTGGCGTTTCCACTTCGAATGTGACGGTGTCGTTGTCGACCTTGCCTTTGCTGATCGGATGGCTTTCGTTTGCGTCCGGGCCGGCGGTGCCCGTCACTGCATTGCCCTCCTGCTTGAGGATGAGGAGCGCGGGACCGGCATCGCGGCCGTCGGGAGTGAGCGTTCCGCGCCAGGTACCGGTGACGTCCGCAGCAGCAAGGGCCGTTGCGGCAAGAGCAATCATGAGCATTCGAGTCATACGCCACCTCTACGATCCTGGTACGCGCGACGTTCAATGGAGATGCCGCGCGGGGCGGCCCGTGACGCGGACCTCGAGCGCGGCGTAAGCGTCGACACACCCAGCGCCACTCCAGAGGAGTACGGCGACGCCGAAGCCGACCGGCCCAAGTTCGAGCCCGGCTTCACTCCGTTGATGTCCGCAGCCGCTCACGGGCAGCTCGCGACGGTACGACATCTCATTTCGATGGGTGCGGACCCTTTCAAGACGGATTACTACCGTGGCACTGCACTGCATTCCGCACCCGCGAGTGGATCAGCGCCGGTCGTGAACGTCCTTCTTGCCGCTGGCTGCGATCCGGAACCTGAGTGCGGCTACAAGGCCATTTGCGAGGAGCTGGGGTTCTACTGGATTGGCACCCCACTCCACATTGCCGCCGCGGCTGATCACGATGCTGCAGCGAGAGCCCTGATCGGACACGGTGCGGCGGTGGACGCGCTGGGGATGCTGGACGAGCGTCGACCGCTGCATTACGCCCGCAGCAAAGGGGGCGATCGTGTTTGGATCGGCTGATCCTCATTGGCGAAGGCTCGCTCCGTCACGCGATTCAGGAATGGTCGAGCATTACCATCGCGAACGCAACCATGAAGGCATGAGCAACGGGTTGCTCTTCCCCGTCGCTGCGGCCGCTCGCGGCGACGGGCCGATTGCGTGTCGTGCACGATTGGGTGGACTGTTGAAATACTACGACCGACCCGCGGCATAGATCGGCGCCGCGTGGCTCGTCGCGTTGCAGCTCTCCAGCGCCAGGGTTACAGGCCTGCTGAGCGGCCGCACACGAACCATCGGTGATCGACGCCGCCTCGAAGAGCGACGCACACCCGTGGTCCACACTCAACGGCGAGTTGCCGAGGCGGACCCGAACCCCTGAGGCAGCCGTCGATCAGTTCGCTGGACAGTCCGCGAGGTCACCTCCAGACCGGAGTGGAGCCAGCAATCCGATTATTGGACATAGCGGGATCCGCCCCGGTCCGCGAGGCAATCCGCCCCCTCGCAGGGCCGAAGCTGACCGACAAAGCTGATAGCCGCAGGTGTCCCCCTGCCCCCTACTCAACCAAGGTCCGTTCGCGGCCGCGCAGAACGTGAGAGCACGAGCAGACGCTCAGCAAGGTCCAGCGCATCGACGGGCCAATACGTCTCCGGCCGAGGCGTCGGCGCGGCATAGTCACCGCTCGCCCGGCACGTGAGCACTGCGGAGCGCCAGCGCGTGGGGACGGCATCGCGGCCGTGAACCGCGCCGAGCAGTGCACCGGCAATCGCGGCATTGGTGTCGGTGTCGCCCCCGGCCATGACCGTCGCGACGACGCCCTCCTCGAGATTCGGTTGGTGCAGGAGCCGGAAGAACGCGTTCTGGAGGGCGATCAACACCCAGCCTTGCTGGGTCTGGAAATCTGCGGGCGGCGCATCCGCCGCCGCTTCAAGGGCGCGCGCAACCGAGTTGTCCCGGGCCGACGCCCGCGCCCACTCGCGTGCCGCGGCATATGCCGCCTGCGGGCCGTCGCCGTGGGCAATGGCGTTCGCAATCGCGACGGCGAAGGACGCGCATGCGTCCTGACAGATCGGGTGAGGATGCGTCAGCCGGCTGTCAGCACGGGCCCAGTCGGCGATCTCCTCGACGGACGAACCGGCCGCGAAAATCCCCAGAGGGCTCACGCGCATGAGAGAACCGTTCGCCTGGCTTGTGCTGCTGGCGGCGGCCCGAACGGCGCGCAGGCGGGCGTCGCGATCCGGACCGACGCGGGCGGCGGCGGACAGAGCGGAACCCGTTGTCGTGCCACAGTCGAACGGGTCCGACTCGTACCAGGAGGCGTAGGCGTCAATCGCCGCGCCCGGGTGGTAGGTTCCCTCGGCGACGATCGAGCGCGCGAGGGCCAGCGCGAGCTCGGAGTCGTCGGTCGGCTGGCCGGCGATGGTGTTCCAGGTGCCGCCATCCGAGAGGTCTTTGACCCCGTCTGGGTACTGCTCGGCGATCCTCGGCGCGGACTGGAATTCGACGAGAGAGCCGAGTGAGTCCCCGGCCAATTGTCCGAGGAGGCAGCCTTGTGCGCGGGCGAGCCGGCCCGGACCCAGGGCGAGCCAACCGGGGACGGGCTCGACGAAGGAAAACGTCCTGTGCGACGTCCGCTTCCGGATCGAAGCCCAGGATCGCTCCGCGAGCGCCGCCGCGGCGGCAGGCGCGCCGCCGAAACACGCCTGACCAACACTGCTGGACCCGTCGCGTCCGTACGTGACCTTGGCTCCGCGCTGATCGAGGAGCACACCGCCTGCCGCGGATACTAGCGCGTGGCCCGCCGCATAATCCCAGCCGACAGGCCCATTGAGCGACACGGCCGCGACGCCCTCGCCCGCGGCGACCAGGGCGAGTCGGTACGCAATGCTCGGCATCGTGCGGAAGCGGGCCGGCGCGACGGCCGCCAGGTTGGCGGGTGCATTGTGGTCTCCATGCTGGGAGACGATTACGACCGCCGTGCGCGCGAGACGGCC
The DNA here is from genome assembly GCA_963816725.1 of uncultured Acidobacteriota bacterium. GTDB lineage: Bacteria > Acidobacteriota > Vicinamibacteria > Vicinamibacterales > 2-12-FULL-66-21 > CAVSUB01. Next base: position 267,263 of record CAWFMC010000018.1, read on the forward strand.
GGTCCCCAGGCTGTTCTCGACCGGTTTCCCATTCCGCCTGATCGGCCCGCAGCCCTCGGCCCACGCGAAGAGATCACCGGCATCATCTGGTGCGGCGAAGGCGTAGACGACCCCGAGCACCGGAACGCCATGACGGAGCAGGGCAATCGATACGGCGGAACCTCGCATTCCCCGTGTGTACGATTTTGTGCCGTCATTGGGATCGACGAGCCAGAGGTGTCCGTCCGCCGAGCGGCCGGCCGTACCTCGCCCCGTCTCCTCACCGAGATAGGCGAATGGAAACGCGTCGAGCAGCCGGGCCCGGATGACGCCTTCGGCTTCCGTGTCGGCCTCTGCGTGACCGCCCGCGCCGCGCGCTCCGTCCGGGCGGTGCAGGTCCTGCCGCAGGAGTTCACCCGCCTCACGAGCCGCGGCCACGGCAACTTCGAGGGCCCGTGTGTAGTCCGTCATTGTCGAAACATCTCCTGACGAACACACCAGACTACGGTCGGGAATGTCGTCTTTGATGGAGAACCCAGAATTTTGACCAGCGACGTAGATTGGGTTCCGTATCAACTGCCCGGAAGCCTCGGGCGACGGCGTCAGGCCTTTCCGGTTCCCGTCTGGCCTCGGTTGCGCGGCCCACGATCGCATGCGCTTCGATATGTGAGACGGAGATCGCCGCCAGCGAGATTGTCTACTGCTTCAGCGCCTCGTAGTTCTCACAGGCACGAGTGTCGCCTTGGTCTGAAGGATCCGTGTTCCTGGCTTGACGACCTGCAGCTTCGCTTCTCTCACGCCCTTCGTCAACGCACCCACCAGCCCACCCGCCTTGACCTTCACTTCTTTCTCGATCCAGCGATTCTTTACGAGAAAGGCTGCCGTCACGACCGATGTGCGGAGCTTCTCCAGATCGCGCGGCGGGCGCGGAACGTATTTGACGCACCCGCAATCGTCTACGCCACAGTCGTTGCGGCGCGACGGGTGACCACAATTCTTGCAAGACGGTTCATCAGTTCCTCTTGGGGTTCCTTGTTCGAAACACCACTCACATCAGCCGCCTATATGGGGAGCACACCCTCACAGCGTCGTGGAGACGCAACCTGAACGACGCGACGGACCTACTCGCTGAATCCGCTCAGGTGCAGCACCTGGTCGTTCACGAGGAGCGCCGCACCGACCAGACCGTTGCCAGACACGCGCACGTCGTCCCCGAGGCCAACCGCCGTTGCGCGCTGCTGGGGCGCGGCGGCGATCGCGGCGAGGAAGCCGGGGACCAGATGCGCGATAGCTGTTCGTGCGGGAGCCCGCCGCGTCGTGGCCAACAAGGTCGAGCCATTCGCCATGTCGATCGCGTCCACCGCGTAGCTGCGCACCAGCTTTGGCAACAGCTTCCGGAACGTGCCGGCATGGTCAAACAGGTCGAATCCGACGATGTGGTCGCCGATCGCGAAGAGCGCACCGATCTGTCCGTCGACCGGTGCAAGGCCCGAGACATACGTGTCGATCGACACCGCGTGGTCTGTGAACATCTGCTCCATCGCAGAGGTCGACGAGCTCGAGTGCATCCGCGCCGATTTGTCCGCGATGTCGGCCCAGACGGCCGACTGGTCGGACGTGCGGTCACCGCAATGCGCCATCGAACGCGAGACCTGTGCCATCCGCTTGGCGCGGCCGGTCGCATACTGCGTCCGCGGCGCCGTCGCGAACCGGCTGGACTTCGCACGCCAGCGGCCCGCCTCGACGCACGACACAGGGATGATCAGCTCGGACTCCGCCGCCACGAGGATAGTCAGGTTCACCACCCGGTTCTGCTTCGCGCCAACGAGCTCCTCGCCATCGATGATGAGGGTCGGTTTGAGACCGCGATTGACGATTCGGAGCTCCGGCACTACGCCGTTCGCTGACACTTCCGTAATTTCGGACACCCGCCGATCAATGGCATCGTCCAGGGTCACGTAGTCGATCGCCTTCACCGAGGGTCCCAGCAGCGGAAACATCAGGAGGTTCTCGAATACGACAGGGTCGCCGACGGTGATGGCGGCGAGGGCGCCGCCGACGGGGTTACTTTGCATATAACCAGTATAGGGAGGGGTATGGACAGGGGTGGTCACGGTTTTGGGATGATGTGGTCGACACCACACGCCTTCGATCGTCACGCGGCGATCGGCGATAATTGCACCCATGGCACGTAACTCCGAGTTGATTCGGCAGTGGGAAATCCTCCGCGCGATCGATGCCGCTCGGAACGGAATCCCCGTGCCAAAGCTCGCGGCCGCACAGGACGTTCACCAGCGCACGATCAGGCGTGACATCGAGGCGCTCTCGAAAGCCGGCTTCCCGCTGTACGACGAGCAGGTCAACGGCACGACGATGTGGAAGCTTCGCGCGAAGCCGTTTCGCGGGCTCGAGGAAACCGGGCTCGGCGTAACCGAACTCTGCGGGCTGTACTTCAGCCGCTCGGTCATGAAGGCGCTCGCTGGCGCGCCGTTCCAAGACGAGCTCGAGCGCGCGTTCATGAAACTGGAACGCGCTTTGCCGGTGGCCAGCCGCAAATTCCTCGACCGCTTTCCGTCGATACTCAAGGCAAAGGTGACCGGCCGGAAGAAGCAGGACGAGAAGAAGGTGCGTGAGTTCATCGCCAGGGCGATCGACGCGTCCCTTCGACAACGGCGTCTCTCGATGCGCTACGACTCCGAGTCTTCGCGACGAACCAAGGAGTACAAGGTCGATCCGCTTCGCCTGTCGTACGCGGATGGTGGCATCTATCTGATCGCGTGGGTCGAGGAGTACGGCCAGGTGCGAACGTTTTCAGTCGAACGCATCCGCGCCATGGGTGTGCTAGACGAGCATTTCGAGCCGCGGGCGCTGCCGACAGAGCCTTTCCCGCACTCGATGGGCGTGCACTCTGGCACTCCAGGTTCCGTTCAAATCGAGTTCGACGCCCGTGTCGCGGACTACGTCAAGGGTCGCGACTGGCACGGGACGCAGGTATTCGATGAGCGCCCGGATGGATCTTTGCTCATGACGCTGACCGTCTGCGACGACCGGCCGCTGCGCAGCTGGATCCACAGCTTCGGGCCCGTCGCCCGCGTCGTCGCCCCTGCTCGCCTCGCCCAGGAGATTTTCGAGGAGATCGACGAAGCGCGCGACCGCTACATGCCGCGCTTGACGTTTGATGTTCCGCGGATGGTGGTCGATGCAGGCGTCGCCGTGGCGTCCAGGCACAAAAATCTGCGGTTGCCGCTCAAGGCCAGGAAGTGGCGCGCGTCGTAGCTGAAGGGCCCGCCCACGATCCTTTTTCGATTGCGAGCGGAAAGAGCGCGGCACCGAGCGCATCTAAAGCAGGCGGAAACTCCTGAATGGTCATTCGCAAGTCCCTAATCCGAAAACCAATTGGGCGCCGAGGCGACGATCCCGTGTGGGCAGCATTCGAGCTCGAGACGTTCAGCCCATCTCCGTCCTGACATTGACAACCGACGCACCAGCCACCGAGCAACCAAGCTTCCGCAGTGCCGCCTCGTACGCGGCCAACTGCGCCGCGTACCGACCATCCTCGATCGACCGGTCCGTCTTGTAGTCCACGACCTGCCAGCCCGCATCCGAGGCGAACAGCAGGTCCATCACCCCGTTCGTGAGCTGACGCCCGTCCGCCACCGTAAACGGGGCCTCCACGGATGGCGCGTGGCCCTGCGCGGCTGGCCAGAAGTCCGCCCGCGCGGCACGCTCGACGGTGTCCAGTGCTTCCTCTATCACTACCCGAAGCTGCGGCTCCTCCACAGTCAGCCACACTGCCAGCCGTCGCAGATCGTCCTGGGTCGCGTCCTTGTGCCGCATCGCGTGCTCGAGCAGCCCATGGATCAGGCTGCCCCAGGCCGTACCCGCATCAGCGCGGCGCGACGGCGTGACAGCGGTCAGGATTTGTGTCGGGTCGTCGGGCACGGCGTCAATCGGACGGGCCATCTTCGCTATGTGCCGCGCCTCGGCGGTGACGGATGTGATCGACCACGCGACCGCGCGGGCGACGCTGTGCGCCGATTCACGCTGAACTTCCGCGTCGGAGCGCGAGGCAGCGGAGATCTTGGGCGGTCGGACGCCCGGCACGGCAACCTTCGCTGGCACAGGCAACTCTGGCGCCTCGGCGAGCGAGTGGTCGAAGGAGCCCCATGGCCGGTCATTGCCCGGCTTCGCCCAGCGCCCCACAACGAGCAGCTCGCGGGCACGGGTGGCCGCGACATAGCGGAGGCGCACTTCCTCGGCATCGAGGTATTGCGATTCCTCCGCGACCATCGCGTCCCAGCCGGCAGGCTGCGCGAGCACCGGACGACCCTTGGCGTCGCCTTCGATCCTGAACCACCCCCGCGCGCCGTCCGCATGGCGCTCAACCCGTTTCGAGACATGAGCCCACCGATCCCCACAAGGATCCGCCAGGAACACCACTCGGGCTTCGAGCCCCTTGGCCTTGTGCAGGTTCATGACGCGGACAACGGCCGACCGCCCGGGCTCGAGCGGGAGCGACTCGATGTCGCCCGTCGTTTGGGAGTCGGTTTCAAGCGCCTGAGCTGCTTCCGCGAGACTCGCCCCGGTCTCCATCACCTGGCGCACGCGGTCAACGGCGTGCACCAGGTCGCCGGCCTCGACGCCGTCGGGTGTCGTTGTGGCCAACGCCAGGTATCCAAAGAATCGAGCGGTTTTCCACTTTCGCTCTGTGCCCGCGTTTGCTGCGCGTTGCCCGCGTTTGTTGCCCTGAAAGGGCAGAAAAGGGCAACGCCGCTGCTGAGCACATCGCATCATTGCCCAGCCGACCCGACCTCAGCCAACGCGTGCAGCGCTGGCGGACGGACGCCCGGTGCCCAAAAGTAGCTAAGAGGATGCAAAGTTGTAGGCGGGTAACTCAACCGTCGGCCGCACAGGTGCAGGCGTCCCGGGGTTGACCACGCTAATGAGCTCCGACCCCACTACTTGCATCCACTCTTCTACGGGTAAACGGCTGATCCACACCAGGATTCGTTGCAAATCCCTTTCACACCCTCCGGACACGCACGGGCCGGTCGGCCCGCTACTGCTTTTCGTAAACGACGACGTTGTGTACCTTTTCGCCGGCAGCATTCACGCCAGTCGTTGTGAGCGTCCGCGTCTTGCCATCGGCGGCCATGACCGAGGTCTGTGTAGCGGTGACTTTCCCGGCCTTTTTGTTGACACTCCGGACAGTCCTCGCATCTATGCGGCTTCGGGCAACCGTGTCGCCATACGGGCTGTTGCCGGTGATCGGATAGTCCTTGCCGTCATACGCGCTAATGGATTCGTAGTGCCTTGTGGTCCCGTCCGCCTGCACGCTATCCACCGTGACCCTGACTTTTTCCCCGACCATCTCGTATTTGGTCGTGGTGCTTTTTGCAGGCGGCCCAGGGTCGTAGGTCGACTTAGCTACATTTGCCTTCCAAACCCCAATGATGGGGTCCGGCGCTTGCGCGGACACTGAACCGGCGAGCAAAGTCACGATCACTGCTGCGAGCGCAGAGCGCGCGTAAACGAAAATCATGTTGGCGTGCATCAGGGCCTCCCGATCCATTCGGCAGCGGAGTGCCGCCGACCACCTACTCAGGGCTCACCGCCCGAGTGGCGGGCCGATGGTATCGCGAGATGGTTTGGGTGTGCAGAGGTAAAGTCTGCTTGGAATTGACTGCTCTCTCCGTCGCGGTGATCCAGAAGCGTTTGACAGATTTCTAGCAGGGTGCTGAACAAGTAAGCGTCATGGTCATTCAGCCGGGTCGTTGGTGTGCGTTCGGTGGAGTTGTGGACGCAGGCGAGGCACGCAAAACCGACGTGCCCGCGTGTCATTGACCGTCGGTCACGCACCCGCCGTCAACAATCGACGCATGCGGACGATGTTGTCGGCCGCCGCGGCGAACGTAAACACCCACGTGACCAACGGCCCGCCCCGATGTCGCAGCTTGCGCAACCCGCCCACGGTCTTCATCCATCCACACCCTTGTTCGACGAGTTTACGTTTCCGCTGGCTGACCGCGTAGCCGGGATGCCGCGTCGTCCGTCGGTCGATCGCACTGCGCCGGTGGCGGGTCGTCGTGTATTGCGCCACGTGCGGCGTCGCATCCATCGCGCGCAGATTGGCCACGAAGCCGCGCGTGTCGTAGGCCTTGTCGCCGGCGACGGTCACCTGATGGCGCCCCGGCACGGCTTCGAGCATGACCAGCGCGGCGTCGCGTTCGCCATGCCCATCGGCGGGTGTCACGGTGGCCTGGACGATCAACCCGGAGCGGTGTGCCATCAGCACATGCCCCAAGTAGCCGAGCCGCGCCTCCCGACCGCGGGCCTTCTTATAGAGCCGCGCATCGGGGTCCGTGGTCGATTGATGCGTGTCATTCGTCCGGCGCTCGCCGTGGAAATCGACGGTGGGATTGCCACCGCCGCTCGAGGGCGGCTCCTCGTCCTTCGGCCGGAAGCTCTTGTGACTGGCCCACGCCTCCAACAACGTCCCGTCCACGGTGAAGTGCTCCGCCGACAACAAGCGTTCGCGATCGGCGTGCAGTCGCACCGCCTCGAAGAAGCCCTGCGCGATGTCGCCGCGGAGCAAGCGGTCGCGATTCTTGCTGAACGTGGTCGGCGACCATACGCGATCGTCGATGCCCACGCCCACGAACCAGCGAAACAGCAGGTTGTAGTCCAACTGCTCCATCAGCTGACGCTCGCTGCGGATGGTGTAGAGCACCTGCAGCAGCAACGCCCGCAACAGCTGCTCCGGCGGGATCGATGGACGACCGAAATTGATATACAGCCTACCCAGTTGGGGCGAGAGCCGCGCCAGGGCGCGGTCCGTGATCTGGCGAACCATCCGCAACGGGTGGTCTGCGGGCACTCGCGCCTCCAGCGACACGTAGCTGAACATCGATCCCGATTGCTCGTCGGCTCCACGCATGTATTCGCTCCCTTCGTTGGTGGGAGCATGGTAGTACGCGGCGATCGCCGTGTCGATCCCCTTGTGCTTACTTTTTCAGCAGCCTGCTAAGGGATGCCCATCTGCCAGAGCATAAACGAGTAGGTGAACGCGGTCTCGCGGAGCGCATCATAACGCCCTGACGCCCCGCCGTGTCCGGCGCCCATGTTGGTCTTCAGCAACAGCGGATTCTGATCCGTCTTGGTGGCCCGCAGCTTGGCCACGAACTTCGCGCCCTCCCAGTACGGCACCTGGCTGTCGTTCAGCGAAATTTGCACGAGCATCGCTGGGTACTGCACCGCCTTGATGTTGTCGTAGGGGGAGTACTTCATCATGTAGTCGAATGCCGCCTTCTCGTTGGGATTGCCCCACTCGAGATACTCGCTGGTCGTCAACGGCAGCGAAGCGTCGAGCATCGTGTTGATGACGTCGACGAACGGTACCTGTGCGACGACGGCCTTGAAGAGATCGGGCCGCATGTTCACTGCCGCACCAACGAGCAGGCCGCCAGCGCTCCCGCCCTGAATCACCAGCCTAGAAGGCGACGTGTAGCTGTTCTTGACGAGAAAGTCGGCGCAGTCGACGAAGTCCTCGAAGGTCGTGTTCTTCTTCATCATGCGCCCTTGCTCGCGCCACTCTTCACCGAGCTCGCCGCCGCCACGAACGTACGCGCTAGCGAAGATCACGCCGCGATCGAGCAGGCTCAAACGAGTTGACGAGAACGTCGGCGAGCCGGACGCGCCGTAGGATCCGTAGCCGTAGAGCAGCAGCGGCGCCTTGCCGTCGAGCGCCACGCCCCGCTTGTGCACGATCGACATCGGCACCTTGACACCGTCGCGCACCGTCGCCCAGACGCGCTTCGCCTCGTAGCTTGACGGATCGTAGCCGCCGAGGACTTCGGTACGCTTGAGCAGCGTCTGCTTGCCCGTTACCACGTCGTAGTCGTACACGGACGAGGGCGTCACCATCGACTGGTAGTTGAAGCGGATGACGCTGGTGTCGAACTCGGGGTTGGCGCCCAGCGAGATCGTGAAGTCAGGCTCCTCGGTGGGGATGCGATACGACTGCCGCGTTTCGGGATCGAGGACGCGCAACTGTGTCAGTCCGCCCTCACGCTCGGCGACGACGATATGCCGGGCGAAGAAATAGATGCCGTTGATCTTGAGCGCCGGGTTGTGGTCGATGAACGACTTCCAGTTCATTTCCGATGGATCGGCCATGGGCGCGGTCACGACCCGAAAGTTCTTCGCGTTGCGGTTGGTGGTGATGTAGAACTGGCCACGATAATGATCGACGTCGTACTCGTGTCCCGCCTCACGCGGCAACACCACCTTCAGTGCCGCTGTCGGCGCCGACGCCGGCAGGTAGCGGAACTCGGTCGACGTCTTGGCGTAGGCACCCAGAAAAATGACGGCGCGATCGAGCGACCGGCCGACACCGACGTTGAACAGCTCGTCCTTCTCCTCATAGAGCAGATCGCTCGCGGCTGCCTTGACGGTGTGTCGCCAGAACTTATCCGACCGCTTCGACACCGGATCCTCGCTGGAGTAGAAGAGCGTCTTGTTGTCGGTGGCCCAGACAACCGATCCGACCCGCTCGATGTTCTCGGCCAGGGTCTTACCGCTCGTCAGGTCCTTTACGTGCAGCGCGTACTGGCGGTAACCGGTCGTGTCCGTGGAATACGCCAACCACTTCCCATCGTCGCTGACCACGTAGGCGCCGAGCGCGAGAAACTTGTGCCCGCGGGCGAGCGCGTTCAGGTCGAGGAGTATTTCCTCAGGTCCAGACATGCTGCCCTTGCGCCGACACATGTACGGATACTGCTGGCCTTCCTCCGTGCGCGAGTAGTACAGGTACTCGCCCATCTTCATCGGAACGCTGAGGTCAGTCTGCTTGATGCGTCCGAGCATCTCGTTGTAGAGCGCGTCCTCCACTGGCTTGATCGGCGCCATCATCGCCTCAGTGTAGGCATTTTCAGCCTCGAGATACGTGACCACCTCGGGATTGCTCTTCTCGCGCAACCAGAAGTAGTTGTCTTCGAGGGTGTAGCCGTGAATACGCGTCTGGTGCGGCTTCTTCGTGGCCATGGGCGGCTGCGCCACCTGGCGGGCCAGCAACGTCGGCGTCCCGAGCATCGCCGACAACATGGCAATCACGACGAGATGACATTTCCTCATGGCTGGCCTCGTTAACACCATCGGGTCTCGTTCCATCCCGCCCAAGTCGTGACCCTGCGTACTCTCGCAAGCACGCCGCGCCCCTTTGTACCTCTGCGACGCATGCCGGTGATGCCGTACTCTGTTTCGGCCGGTCAGGTCTGTTGGCCGTGATGGCTCTGCCGGGCGATTCGGCGACAGGCAGTCTGGACGACCGCGCACGCCACCCCCGATTTGCCAATGCTTGCAAAGCCGTCGCACGTGATGTAGATGAGGGCACTCGCGGTTTTAGCACCCCAGCCACGCCGGGAGCGCGGGGCCGATCAACCTACCGTATCGCCGCAGCCAGACCCGGGACGCTGCCCGCGCCCTCCCGCACTTGGGCGGTCGACGGCTTGAGCGCGTCGCCGATCGGCTCAGCACGACCACCCAAGCAGGAGGCCAAGAAGTTTTCCGTCACCGCGTTGAAGGCGATGTTGTTGACCGGGCGAGCGAAGCCATGCCCTTCGTCCGGGAACACGATGTAGGTGACCGGGATCCCCTTCGACTTCATGGCCGCGACGATCTGATCACTCTCGCGGATGTTCACCCGCGGATCGTTGGCGCCCTGGCCAATCAGCAACGGCACCTTGATCTTGTCGGCGAGATAGAGCGGCGAGCGCTCGCGCAACAGCGCCTTGCCCTCCGCCGTCGTCGGGTTACCCATGCGCTGGTAGAACTGCTGCTTGCCCGCCTCCCAGTAGGGTGGGATCGTCTCGAGCAGGGTGAACAGGTTCGATGGACCGACGATGTCGACCCCGCAGCGGAATGTGTCGGGCGTGAAGGTGACGCCGGCGAGCGTTGCATAGCCGCCGTAGGAGCCGCCGGCGATCGCCACCTTGTCTACCGTCGTCACGCCGTGTGCGACCGCCCAGGCGACCGCATCGAGCAGGTCGTCGTGCATTTTGCGACCCCACTGGAGGTCGCCCGCCGAAATGAACTTCTTCCCGAACCCAGTAGAGCCACGATAATTGACCGACAGCACAGCGTAACCGCGATTGGCGAGCCACTGGTGCCACGAGAAGTAGCCGTAACTGTCGCGCGCCCAGGGGCCGCCGTGCACGAACAACACGAGCGGCACCGGTTGGTTTGGCCGCCCATCCCCATCCGGGTCCGTGCCGGCCGGCAGCGAGAGATAGGAGACGAGTGGCAGCGCGTCACGCGCGCTGATCAGCACGGGATTCATCCCCACAAGAGGCGCACCGACCAACTCCGGTCGACCAACGTAAAGCTGCGTCAGCTTGCGCGTCGCCCGATCGTAGAGCCAGGTGCTGGCCGGCTGCGTGACCGGATCGACCCCGACGGTCCATCTGTCGTCGGCATCGGTGCGTGACGTGACGGTGACGTCGCCCTTGAGTTGCTCCTTGAGCCAGGCGAGGTCGCGACCGACGGCGGCGTCACTCGCCTTCCACTCTCGACGCAGGTAATTAATCGACCAGGCCTGGACGACGCCGGTGGAAGGCTCGGCCATGATCGCCTCGATGTCGGCCCGCGCATCCTGCGCGACAACGGTCTGCCGATTGCTGGCGACATCTTGGGCGACCAGTGCAGCCGTATCGCGGTTGCGCGAATCGAGCCAGTAGAGCGTCTTCCCATCCGTCGTAAAGCCGAGCGGCTGGGTTGTCTGCGAATCCTCGAGCCCGATTGTGGCGAAGGGCTCCTTCTCGACCTTGCCCGCGGTGATGCGGAAGAACTCCGCGCCGCCGTCCGACGTCTGCTTCTGCGCGATCCGCAGCGTCAACTGCTCGTCGGCGACGTAGCCGGCGAAGCCGGCGTCATTCTGCATCACCAGCGTGAGCTGCCCCGTCGGCAGATCGAGGCTGTAAACGTCATGCCAGCGGGCATCGCGATTGTTGAGACCAACGAGAATGCGATCCTTCACCACGCGGCTGATGTTGACGATCTCGGCGCGTGTCTTCTCGAACGGTGTCAGGCTCTTCTCCGCGCCGGTCGCGATGTCGACGCCATAGAGCCGAAAATTCTCATCGCCGCCTTTGTCGTTGATGAACAGGACCGACTTGGCGTCCGGCGCCCAGTAGTAGGTGCGGATCGGCCGTGTCTTCTCCGTAGTGAGCGGCTTCGCGGCGGCGGGATCCGTCGTCGGTGCGACCCAGATGTTCAGCACGCCGTCGCGCGGCGCTATCCAAGCGAGCCACTTGCCGTCAGGGCTGATCCGGCCCGTAGTTCGACTGGGATTGCCGAACAATTTGGCGCGCTCGATGAGCGGAACGGCCGGGACCTGGACGATTGTCGGCGTAACGAGCGCGAGCGATAGGGCGGCAGCGAGCAGGTGGCGCATGGCGACTCCGGCGTTAGAGCTTCGTAAGACCCGTGGTGGCGTAAGACCTTCGCATAGAACCGGTCATGGCGCAAGCGCATTGGCACGCGCTGGCCGTCGTATTGGCGCCGCGACTTTCTCCAGTGTCTGACTATAAGACCGCCGCGCAACGCAAAACCTCGCTCGTCAGCTGTCCACGAATTCATGGCGCGCAACATCTGCCTCGATTGTTGGCGCTGGCCGAGCGGCTCGAGATGCAGACCATCACGCGCGCCCTTCTTCCGATCCGAAACGCCCAGACCTCATGGTCAGCCCGACGGCTTTCCAGTGACGTTCACGCGAAGCGGCGACGCCGTGTAAACCAACGTCCAAGGCTTTCGCCCACCCACATTGCGCGGCCAGAACGCCGAGGACCCGACGCAACCGGCGTAGTGACAACGTTCAACGAATCGTGGCGGGCCCACGCCGCAGCAGCCAATCGGCCGCGCTTGGCGCCTTCTAGGACGCCTCTGAAAGCGAGGAGCCCATAGGTACAATCGAACCTCATGCGTGACGATTTTAGTCGAGCCGCGATTGACCTACTTGCAAGACGAGTCGGATTCAGATGCTCAAGGCCCTCCTGCCGGCGACCGACAAGCGGACCCCAGGCAAATCAGGACAAAGCCGTAGACGTTGGAGTAGCGCCCATATACGAGCGGCAGCCAGCGGCGGACCTAGGTTCGACCCGGGAATGACCCCGGATCAACGGTCGAGTCCTGACAACGGCATCTGGCTCTGCGGCTTCTGCGAGCGATTGGTAGATCGAGACGTTCTGCGATACCCACCTCAAGTACTAGCAGGGTGCTGAACAAGCAAGCGTCATGGTCATTCAGCCGGGTCGTTGGTGTGCGTTCGGTGGAGTTGTGGACGCAGGCGAGGCACGCAAAACCGACGCGACCCGCGGTTCACTGACGCGTTTGCGGACACGTTGTCAGCGGCCGGCGTCGAAACCGTCCGCCTGCCGCCCTGTTCGCCCAATCTCAATGCCTACGCGGAACGCTTGGTGCGGACGATCAAGGAATCCTGTCTCGATCAGTTGATCCTCGTTGGCGAACGCTCGCTCCGGCACGTCGTTCACGAATTCGTCGAGCCCTATCATCACGAACGCAGCCATCAAAGCTTGAGCAACCGGCTGCTCTTCCCCGTCGAGAGTACGGCTCGCGGCGACGGGCGAATCGCGTGTCGGGCGCGGTTCGGTGGACTCCTGAAGTACTACGACCCGCCGCATAGAACGACGGCGAGTTCCTCCGTAGCGTGCAGCTAGCCTGACGCCAAGCGGCACGCCTTCGCTGAAAGCCCTCCCATGCACCATGCGTAGTCGGCGCTCCGTGTCTCGAGGAGCGGACGCGAGACCAGTGGCACGCTCGGCGAGATTCCGGCCGCCACCGAATCAAATCGGCAGTCGTCGCTCAGATTTGCTGGATCGACCACCGATCTCGGGTCGATCTCGGCACGGACCGTCGATCGGGTTGTTGGACACAACGCGGAGCGATTCGTCGGTTGGGTGGCGGGTCGCTTGGCGCCGAAGAAGCACGCCGGCGACATCGTGATCATGGATAGCCAGGGTGCGCACAAGCACGCGCGCGTCCGCCAGCTGCTTGAACAGCGCGGCGCACCCTCGCGTTTCTGCCGCCGCATTCGTACGATCTGAATCCCGATCGAGTCTGCATGGGCGTTGATCAAGAAACGCATCCGCGAGATCGCACCACGCACGGGCGCGGCGCTGCCAGCGACCGCCTGCGCCCAGAAGAGCGCCATTTCATGCAGGCCGAGCCGACTGCCTGAGCATGGCACCACGGGAGCTGCGAATCATACCCAAGCCAAACGCTGACGTTCCGGCCTGCACCCTCCAATCTAAAAGGGATCGACAGACATGGGTCCTAGCGCTGCTGGGATGCGCCTCCGGTGCGTGCAAAGGGCAACAAAAGGGCAACGGGCAAGAGAGCTGGTTTGGGATGTGGCGAAAGCGCGCGAGAATCCTCAGGTTCCCATCTTTCTCTGCGACGAGCTCTCGACCGCAACCCAGAAGGGCTCTCGCCGACGTCTCGGTGGACGAGCGCTATAAGTTGTTGGGGAGATTGGATTTTGGTGCGCCCTGCACGACTCGAACGTGCGACCTCCTGGTTCGTAGGCTAATGCAGGTGCCTGGGCTCGTGGGTTCTTCGGGTCTGTAGCTCGGACAGGAACACGCTTGCTGCCCCGTATTCGGCAGGAATTTGTTCTCTGATTGTTCTCGACGTTCGCCGTAATGCCGCTCTATACCCCATGGTTTCTGGTGTTCGGGACCAGATTGTTCACTGATTGTTCTACGATCGCAACTCACATGCGACCGAACGCTTGCCGCTTCGGAACGCCAGCCGTGTCAGCCGCCCAGGCCATCGGGACGACCAACTCCAGCCTTCTACCTACCGTTCGTCGGCACACGCTGTTTCAGCTCCTCGAGCCAGTTGAGCACGACGACCATACTCGTCGTCGCATTTGGATCGATGATTCCGTCGTCATTCTTAATCATCAGAAATCGTTTGCCATCGGGCGACACGTCGTACGTCCGGCCGGAATGATAGGCCTCAACGCCGTACGGTCCGTCAAACAGCTTCGTCGGTGCGGTCGCCGACCACGCCGGCCCGCGTCCCACGCCGACGCGCATGAGGGCGCCCGCGGGCGTCAGATAGAAGAGCTCTTGACCATTCCGCGCCCAGAGCGGGCGCGTGCCTCCGTCGGTCGACACCTGCCAGTGGCCGCTCGAGACGTCCGGAAACGGCCGCACGGAGACTTCAAAGCGCCCGGAGTCGTTGGCATCGTAGGCGAGCCACCGGCCGTCGGGCGACACCTCGCCGTTGCGCTCGCTGAACGGCGTCTGCACGAGCGGTGTCACCGCATGCGTGTTGTCCAGCCGCAGCTGCAGCACGTCTCCCGACATTGTCGCGACCTCCGTGAACACAAGCCGTGTGCCATCGGGCGAGACGGATGTGGGGAACTGCGCGTGGGGGCTCTCGGTCAAACGCGTGACCGCACCGGTGCCGTCGGCCGATTGCGCAAATAGATTTCGCGCGCCCGTTCGCTCCGAGCTGAAGAAGAGCTGACGGCCGTTGGGTGCCCAAACCGGATAAGTGTCCAACCCCGGATCAGAAGTGACGAGCGCGAGCGTCGCGCGCACCAGATCCCAGAGCCAGACATCAAGCTCCCGGTCGGTAATGGAGACGGCGAGGCGGCTCCCGTCCGGCGACAGCCGCGGATAAACATACGAACGCGGCGGGGCGGGCATCGGCGTCTCTCGGCCCCGCCGGTCCACCCATACCAGGCTGCTGCGTCGCCCGGTGGCCACGCCGCCCGGGACGTAGACGAGCGTCCCATCCTCCGCCACCGCCACGCTGGCGGCGCCGGTTGCGGTCGTCCGTACGTGCGGCAGGACCTCCACGGAGGTGCCGACGACGGCGAGCCGCGCGAGGTCGAAAGCGACAGCGCGCAGCGTCCCCGCGGCCGCGTACACGAGATGGCCGCTCGACACGTAGCGCGCGTCGCTGCCGCCCCGAATCAACACCGTCTGGGTGCCGCTGCGGAGATCGAGAACCGCGACCTGCGCCTGGTCGAGGCGGCCGCTCGTGGCGGTGATCGTGAACAGCACGGCCTGCCCCCCCGGCAAGATCTCCGGCCAGACATGGTCGGCTTCGCCGGCCGTCGGGTTCGGCCGCGTCACCACGGTCGGCTGGCCTCCCGCGTCCCCAAGGCGTTGCAGGCCGCTCGTCACATTGCTCGTCGCGAAGATGATCGTGCCGTCCGCGCCCCAGCTGGCACCGCGGGGGGAGCCGTCGGGCCGACCGAGCGTGACCACCGGGCCGCCGGTGATCGCAACCTTCTTGAGCGCGGCTGCGCCGGCCCCGTCGAAGAAACCGACCCACTGGCCGTCCGGCGAGACGAACGGCCCGAAAGCCGCGACGAACCCGGTGAGCGGCGTGGCGTCGAGCTGATCGAGCGCCTGCACGAACAGCGTCGCGCCGTTGGCGCCGACGTAAACCAGACGCGTGCCATCAGGCGTGAGGGTCAAGTCGCGGAACAACCCGCTCACGGTCAGCGCCGTGGCGCTCGGCGGCGTGATCAGGAAGCGCAACACGCGGGGTGCGGGAACGGTGGCGCGCGTGGCGAACCAGACACCGGAGCCGGCCATCGCGATGCCGACGAACCACGTGGCAGAGGGTATCGCCAAGCGGCGCCACAGCGGTGACCTTGGCGCGACCGTCGATGTGATCGGCAGCCCACTCGTGGGGTGGTCGAGGACGAACTGCGCGATCGAGATGTCCGCGATGCGCTTCCGACGATCTTTCGCGAGGCATCGACGTATCAGCGTACGAACCGACGCCGGCACCTCCGCAGGTAGCGTCGCCCAGTCCGGCTCGTGGTCGAGAATAGCGGCAATCGTGTCCGACACGGTCTCGCCGGGAAACGCAGGCCGGCCGCTCAGCATTTCGTGGAGCACGCAGCCGAAGGCCCAGATGTCGGTGCGTTTGTCGACCGCCAGCCCCCGAGCCTGTTCGGGGCTCATGTACGCAGCCGTCCCGAGGATGAGACCAGCCGCAGTTGCTTGCACGCCCAGAGCCGGCGACTGCAGCGCGACCTCGGGTGCGTCGCTCGCTGGGTCGAAAGCCTTCGCCAGCCCGAAGTCCAGCACCTTCACCGTGCCGTCCTCGCGGATCTTGATGTTCGCTGGCTTCAGGTCCCGATGCACGATCCCTTGCTCGTGCGCGGCCTGGAGCGCCTCGGCGATCTGCTTCGCTATCGTCAGCACCTCGTCGAACGGAATTGCCGCGCGCGTGATCCGATCGGCGAGCGTCGGGCCTTCGACCAGCTCCATGACCAACGCGGGGAGACCGTCAGCATCATCGAGCCCATGGATCTGGCCGATGTTCGGATGATTGAGTGACGCAAGAACCTGCGCCTCCCGACCGAACCGTGCGAGGCGATCGGGATCGCGGGCGACGTCGGGCAACAGGACTTTGATCGCGACATCGCGATTCAGCTTCGGATCGCGGGCTCGATAGACTTCGCCCATGCCGCCCGCGCCGATGCGCGCCGAGATCTGGTACGAGCCAATGCGCTGGCCCTCGAGGCTCCTGGTCGGCAGCGTATCGTGGATCACCACGGCCGGCGTCTCTAGAAAACTCGACGCCTGATCGTGCGACACCAGCAACGTCTCCACCTCGTGGCGCAGCGTCTCGTCGCCGTCGCACACTCCCGCAAGGTACGCCGCACGGGCGTCCAGCGCCAGCGCGCGCGCGCCCTCGAATACCTCTTTCAGGCGGGGCCAGGCTTCGCGACGACCGATCACGCGACCTGGATTCTACTCCCCCAGCTCACCCGGCTGCCGACAATCGGCGATGGAGCCAGGCCTTCGCCATGGCCCATTCACGCTCGACCGTGGCTGTCGATATGCCGAGCGCGTCGGCGGCCTCGGGGATGTTGAGCCCGGCGAAGAATCGCAGCTCCACGACGCGGCACTGCCGGGCGTCGAACGACGACAACGCCTCGAGCGCCTCGTCGAGCGCGAGCACGTCCACGCCGGACGTCTGAGGCGCCGCTGGGGACACGTCCTCCAGACTAATGACTGTGGCGCCGCCTCCACGCTTATCGGCCCGCGTTCGACGGGCGTGATCGACAAGGATCTGGCGCATCAGCCGGGCAGACACCGCGAAGAAGTGCGTCCGGCTGTTCAACGTCATGCGGTCCAACTCCACGAGTCGCAGGAAGACCTCATGCACGAGAGCCGTCGGCTGGAGGGCGTGGCCGGGAGGTTCCCGTCGAAGATGGCCGCGCGCCACACGCCGCAGCTCGTCATATACGAGCGGAACCAAGCGGTCGAGCGCCGCGGCGTCTCCCTGGCGCCAGGACAAGAGCAGCCCGGTGACCTCGTGAGCGCGGGAGTGGTCCGTCATCGGCTCGTGATGGGATAGCGCACTGCTTTGCGCCTCTCATCTTATAGGACGAAAGAGGCGAAGCACGCCGGAACAGGCAGACACAAAGCCACAGGCCACGCGATTCATCCCAGCGAGCGGTAACACCCCTCGACCAAAGGAACGTTATGAAAACCAGTGCTGTTCAAAGTTGCGTCGCCTGGTGCGTAATCGGGTTCGTATCCCTCCTCCAGATGTCACCCGCCGTGGCCGGCACGGCTGATGCGGGACCTGCGATGACCCAGGGATCGCCCTTCCCTGGCTTTCCGGCGCCCAGCGCGAACGCAGAGAGAAACAAACGTCGCGGGCGGGTCGACATCACCTTCACGAAATGGGTCACCGCCTCGCCTCTTATGGAGGGCGTCACTGGAGGCGACGTTCCTGGCGCATTTGTCGGGGAGATATTCGAACGACAGGTCAGCCAACGGCAAGCTGAGACCTGTTACCTGCCGGCACCCAATTGCGGCCGCGTAATTCGCCTTGAGGCGCTCTATGAAGTACAAGCGGGCGACCGCTCGTTTGTCGCGCTGATGCGCGGCGGGACCAGCGGCGACACCGGTGCCGCACAGCTGGATGGCACCGTCTTGTTCGGGTGGAGGACCGGCTCTCAGGTGCATGTGGAATTCCAGACAATGCGCCCTGCCTCGCCCACCGACTCCGCCTGCGACGGCGCACCCGCGGGCAAAGTGTGTTTCCAGGGCACGATTCACATTGAGCAGGCGCCGGAGAGTAACGAAGTAGCCACGCCAGAGAGCCCGAAGCCCATGTCGTGCCCCGGCAGGGTCAGCAATCTCCGCAGGCAGGATCCGCACGTCTCTCTCGTGCGCGGGCCCCCATAAGTCAAGGCAGTTCCGCCCGCACGGACCGCCGGTGAGGAAGAGTCAAGGGTTTGCTCGTGTCAACAGTTGAAGAAAGAACCACGAGCCGACGGTTCAAGGGGGCCTCTTCGGGGCTCTACACGTGTGCACGACCGATTCGGACTCACAGGAGAACGACATGGATCTCCAAGCGGCGCTGGGAAGGGCTGGACTTGTCGTGATTCTCGCTAACAGTGGCCCTGCGGCAGCCTCCGGGCAGCGCTTGGACCAGCCGCACATCGTCGTCAGTGTGGTCAACGAGGCTGGTGTTTCACCGAGAATCATCAGCGACGGCCAACTGAGGATCACGGCAATCTACCAGGCGATCGGCGTCGCCGTCACCTGGGTCGACACATATCTCGACGTCCCCAACGTGTGTGTCGTGAAAATTGTGGACGAGGTCGGAGCCGACGGCGTCAATGCACCACCCGACGTAGTTGGGATGGGGTTTACCAATCAAGAGAGTGGTGGCGGACTCGTGTACGTCTTCTACGATCGAATTGCGCAGGTCTCCGAGGGAAACCAGCTGGATAGTGCGGCACTGCTCGGCGCAGTGATCGCGCACGAGCTCGGACACTTGCTCCTGCCGTCGGGGAGCCACAGTACCCGAGGCCTGATGAGGGCAGGCTGGAACCGCTCGGACACTCTGACCGCTGATGGTCTGCGGTTCACCGCGGAGCAAGGCGTTCGTATTCGAGGGCGACTCGAATCGCGGACGCAAGGGTCTGTGTGGGCGGCGCACAAAATCTAAAGAGGGAATTGGTTTGCTGAGCTGCGCTCAAAGACCTGTTCGGGGCAATGTTCGTGGAGATAGCTCCGCGGTCTGCTGGAGTGGTGTCCACATGTCATCGCCGGTCTGCGTCCCGTGATGAGAGCCTGCTTTTGAACAGGCGCTCAAGGCTACGCCGTGACCCGGCGTAATCCGGCCATTCTCGCGAGGTGCCGAGCCAAGCGATGCGCGGCTTTGGCGCCAGTCGTGAACAAATTGTTCACAAGTGCCGCCAGCCGGAAATTGTGTGGCGTACGTTGTCGATTTGGTGCGCCCTGCACGACTCGAACGTGCGACCTCCTGGTTCGTAGGCTAATGCAGGTGCCTGGGCTCGCGGGTTCTTCGTGTCTGTAGCTCGGACGGAACCCCCTTGATGCCCGGTATTCGGCGGAAAATTGTTCTCAGATTGATCACGGCTTACCTGGTGGTGCCCTCACTACCTCCTGTTCGGGAGCGGATTGTTCGCTGATTGTTCACCATCGAGGGATAGCGCCAGCCGGCCCCGGCAGCCATCCAACTACGTGCTGGGTGCGATTGCTGCGAACACCGGCGGCCTTCGACGGTGAGAGTCGATTCCAAGTTGGCGCCCAGCTCTCCCACCACTGGCGGGATGGCGGCTCACCATGACGGTGGTGGCGGCCAAGGCCTCGGTCGACGACAGCCCGCCGACCGCGTTAGCCAGCAGTGTCGATGCTCCGCCTCGCCCAGTAACCCGGTCGACGGCTCGTGTGTGCGAACGCAAGGATCACGATGTCCTGGCCAGCAAGCTGATAGGGAATCGAGAACGGAAAGCGATCAAGCCGCGTCACCCGCCTATCGTTTCGGTCGCGCCATGGCGGTGCCGCTTCGGGGAAGCGACGAATCAACGCGAAGGCCGCATCGATCTCGTCCTCCAGCTCGGTCCCGAGGCCGGGCTGCCGCGATTCGTAGTAGTCGACCTCGTGATCGATCTCGGCCACTGCGAGGCGGTGGATTCGCAGGTTCGTCAACGCGCCCGCGCGGCTCGACGTTGTCGCACGTGGACCCGGTACTCGTCCAGCGACATCGTCTCCGCGATTCCCGCATCCACCTCGGCACCTCGACGGTCGACCTCAGCGTCCCATGCGTCCGCGGCGCCGGCTTCGGGTTCCGTATCGAGGCTGCGGATCAATGCGAGCGCGAGCCGGGCCCGTTCCTCCGCGGGAAGCCCGAGAATTTCAGCGAGCATGTCGGCGCCAGACATTGGTTCATTTTAGCACCGCGGCTTCGGGGATCAGTGCGCGGCGTTCACTGGCGGTGGCTCAACAAACCACCACCCCCAAACGCCTCCACCAACGACGGGTCGAGCCGACCGCAGAAACGATCCTGCGGTGAACGCGAACGACCAGGGGGCCCGGTCTGGCCTGCCCGCAGCAGTGAGATCCACGACTGCGGCGGCCGTCTCTTGAGAGCCGAGCGTCTCGGGATCGCAAGTTTGGCGTGTGAACACCGCGGTGCTCCACCTGGCGGCCGTGCGGTCTCGCCGTCAGTCGGCGAGCCAGTCCCAGTCAGGCGTGAATTTCTCTACGAACTGGCGCGACAGGGCATGCTTGCGACGCCGACGGCTCCAGATGCTCACGGCACGGCTGGCCAATTCTGCGGGAGCATCCTCAGCGTATCGATGGAGCTCGAAACCGCTGCGCTCCGCGTTGTAGAGGCCCGCCACGATTCCGCTGCACACCTGGAGGGCCTCGACCTCGCGGCGGAGTTTTATCCGCCGTTCAAGGTCGTGGAGATATGGTGCGACGACGCCCTCGATTACATCCCAGGCCGCCTCCGACGGTTCCACATAGCCTCCGGCATGCGGGCCGGCGTCGAGGTCGTCCAGTTCGAGTGCTTGAAGATCGCCACAGACCCTCTCCGCGACGTCCGACAAGGACACCGTCTCGAGCAGGCCGTCAGCGATCCGCCTGGCGTCCGAACGAAGATCCGGGTGCGCCTTCAGTAGCGCCTGGAGAACGGCTCCTGCTTCGTCTCCAGTCAGCACATCAAGACAATCGGCTTGCGCGCGTTTCGGCTTGGAACGGGACGCGGCCTTGACACGACGCGGATGGATCGTGGACTCCTCGCGCCGGCTCGCACTCGTCCCGGCGGGTCTCGTAGGACTCAATCCGGGAACGGAACTCAACAGAGGCTTGTCTGGTCCGGAGTGCGCCGCCAGATCCGCCAGTTGCGCGCGGCTGAGCCGCAACGTGATCGAGCGCGCCTTCCCAGGCTCCCGGTCGATGAATCCGCGCGCGTGGAGCGTCTTGATCATCTGGTGCACGACCGGTGGCGTCACCTCGAAGAAGCGTCGGAAATCCGCCTCGGCCGGCGGAATGCCGTAAAGCCTGCTGTAGTGATCGATGAACGCCAGATACTCGCCTTGCTTGACGGTGAAGGGAGACGACGGCATGAACGTGACGTCGTCTAGAGTATGGACCGCGATGGCCGCGCCCCGGGCCGCGCACTGCCGAACAGTGACGTGATCCCGGGATCGACGCCACTCGTGTGTGCTGGTAGGAGTTCGCGATTCACTTCAGGAACAAGAGCCGGCGGAGCCTGACTCTTCTCGCTGGCCGCTGGCTGGCGACGTAACCAGCTATTTCGAATTCGTTGAACGTGCGCCAGGTCGCCGCCAGGAAACGTGGCAGTTCCCGCGAAAACTCCGGATGTTGCTCGGCGGCGTCGGCGAACGACACGAGCTTCTCGCCGATCAGGTAATCCAGGGCACTCCTGACGCCGAAGCGCCGCTTGATGACCCGGGTGGCTCTGCACTGCTCGGTCCAGACCTTCTCGAAACGCACTCGCACAATATAACTCGACTGCCACCAGGATGAGGAAGAGCACCTCGGAGTTGGACGGTCGCGTATATCGAGGCCTTCAGTTGTCGAGTCATAGACCCCGAGGCCGTTGCGGACCGCCTCCGTTCGCTCCACCGGGGCGTCCACCCGCCATCGCAGACGTGGCGGACCGTCCTGAGAATCTGAAGCGCGACACAGCCCTCGATTTCACGCTCGTCGCGAAGTACGTGGCGACGGACCCGGTGCTGCTGAATGGGCGCGGCTGGCTGCGGGCCGCGACCGAATCGGCACGACGGCGCTCGCCGTCAGACGATGCGCGACGGGCGTCGGGAATCACCGAGGCGTAACAACGCGGGTCGCGGGAGCTGACGGCCGGCGGTGCAGGCCGACAGCGATTCGAGACGTCTATTCCGGACCAGGTCTTCAAGCGCGATCTTGCGGCGCTCGCTCAGAAAATAGGCCAGTTCCGTGCCGCGGTGTCAGGGGAATGGCATTCCGGACGGGGTCGCGAACAAAATTGTTCACACTCGTTCGCCTGGGCGAAATCAGTGGCTGTAAGTTGTTGATGTGGTGCGCCCTGCACGACTCGAACGTGCGACCTCCTGGTTCGTAGTAGTGAGCCGGAAGTGATACCCAAAGCGACCGAAATGGACGAAGATCCGGAGGCTGAATGAGTTGCGGCAAAAGGACCGCCACACAGCCATCAACATCGATCTCCATCGCACGGCATCTTTTCAGAGGGTTGCGTCACAGTCCACGTCACAACCGGCAAGTGGTCGAAGGCTGCGGCCCAAGGGTTGTGAAACGTCGCTCACAGCTGCCTGACGCGTACCCAGAGCGCAAGTGTGAAGACGCAGGCAAGCTCAGCGGGACGACGTGGGTTGCGATGGTGCAGGCGCTCTTGTAGGGCTGCTCCATGATTGCACCCGTCGAAGCGTTTCAACTCCACTCTCCTGGCCCATCATGGCGAAATGACGCGACGACGCGAGTCGGGCGGCGACGAGCATTCAGCTGTCTGTCCCTCTACGGGACTCCTCTAAAAGTTCAGTGATGGTATTGCTGAGCACCGCGGCGTCGTCGTCCCCCGGTCGTCTCGACACCAGCGTGTTCCCTCATATCGACCGGCAGAGTGCCTGGCCGGGGGCGGCGTTCATGGGTTGGGGTGCGCCCGCCGGTCATCCATCCATGCCTTGGCCATCGTTTCGCCTATGGGTGTGGCCTCCCGCCCGGCAAACTCACGTGACGATGCCGCGACGGGCGATCAGCTGTGCTGCGGTTATCCGGTCAGCGAATCTTTACCAGGTCGGAAACTCTCTAAACGGGGGCCAGTGCGATCATTCTCGGGGGAGCGAGTGGCATGAACGATTCGAGCGCTCGAAGCCTAGCACGCACGCGCAAGGAGAATCAGCAGAACGAGGCGCGCGCTTGGCGCAGGATTCTTACTCGCTGGACGGCGTTCGCCGCGGCGACTGGCGCGGCACTGGTGGCCGGCCTCGTTTCGCTGACTGCGACAGCAGCGACGTGCCAGTTCATAGCCGGACCGCAAGTCGCGGGGATTGAGCCGCAACTTGCGGTGGACGGCACCTGCAGCGATCCCGACTACAACGAAACAACCCTGGTCATCGACAGCACGGAGCAGAAGACACTCGCCCTCGCCGACGGCACGAAGCTCGCCTACACCGAGGTCAAAGGTCATTTCCCTCCCACGCGAACGCAGGCCGACCTTCCGGCAGGCATTTTCCAGAGCCCGACGACGGCGAAACACGACGTCCTCTGGCGGTTTCCTGAGAAGAAGTACTGGCGCAACCGCTTTTTCCAGCAAACCTATCCGCTGCCAGCCGACATGCTCAACACGGTCGACAATCGTTTCACGTTCGTCGACGGCGGCGGGTTCATGGTCGGCATCACCCCTGGCAGCCCCACGGTCGGGTACCGAGTTCCGGCCGCTGCGGCCAAGCTCGCCAAGGACTACGCCAACAAGCACTACGGCAACACCCGCCGGATTTATGGCTACTTGTACGGGCAGAGCGGCGGCTCGGTCCAGGCGATGGGCGCCAACGAGGGAACCACGGGCGTCTGGGACGGCATCATGCCCGTGGTCATCGCCACAGACGGTCTGAACACGCACTCGTTCATGTGGGGGGCGCACTACGCGCTCGCGGTCCCCGAGGCGAAGCGCCAGGTGATCGCTGATGCCGCTGCGGTCGGCAGCGGCAAGGATATCTACGCCGGTCTGACGACCGAGGAGCGTGCCGCGCTCAACGAACTCCTCAACGCTGGCTTCCCACGTATCGTGCTTGACGGCATGCAATTCTCGGTAGGCAGCGCGACCCTACTCGCCGGGCCGGTCCGCACGCTCGATCCGACCTACGAGGACGAGTTCTGGTCGAGGCCAGGCTACGAGGGCGCGAACCCGCCGGCCTATCTTGCGGCGGCCAAGGTCGACGGTGTCGCGACGATCACAGGTATCACCCGCGACGGCCAGGGCGAGCCGACCGCGGTCGCCTTCGATCCGGCGACGCTTCCGGCGCTCGGCTCAATCAGCGCGACCGGCTTGCAGTTTTACGTCTATGGCCCCGACGGGACCACACGCTTGACCAAGGGAGACGCTACCTCGCTCTCGGGGAAGCTCGAGGGCAACGCGCTCACGCTTGACCAAGGGCGGAGCGACCCCGCGCTGCTGGCCGCGCTGACCGCTGGCGGCAAGGTCCGGATCAACAACCGCTTCCTGTTGGCCGCGATGTTCTATCCGCGCCATTCGATTGTGGACGACAACCCCGCCTACGACCAGTACCGCAACACCAACGGCTCGCCAAAGTACGTCCAGCGCGCTGCGACGACGCCGGTACCGGTACCGTACATCAACAATATGCGGGCCGCCGGCGGTCGGCTTCAGACCGGTCGTCTGAAGGTCAAGACGATCGTGATCGAGAATCTCGCTGACGGGGCCTCATTCCCTTACGTCGGCGGCCTCTACGCCGAGAAGGTCCAGAAGGCGATGGGCCGGCAGGCCGCCGACAAGATATTTCGCCTCTACTACCAGGAGAACGCCGGCCACGGCGCGTCCCTCATGACCCTTCCGGGCAAGCCCGGTCCCTCGGCCGCGAGCGTGGGCGGCATTCTGCACCAGGCGCTGCTCGACCTCGCCGATTGGGCGGAGCGCGGCGTCGCGCCGCTGCCCTCGACGCGGTATCGCCGCGATGCAATGAACCAGGTGATGCTGCCGGCGCGGGCCAGCGAGCGCTTCGGCCACCAGCCGGTGCTGCACCTGACCGCCGACGGCGGGAAGCGTGTCGAAGTGGCGGTCAACGTGCCGGTCGACCTGGTGAGCCAGATCGAGATGCCGCCCCGCGCCGGTAAGATCGTCCAGTACCGACTGGTACCTGGGCGGCAGCGACAACACCTTCGAGCCGGCGACGAAGCTGGCCCTCCCGCAAGTGCGCGTCAATGCCACGCGCACGGTCAGCTTTCCAAAGCCCGGCGAGTATGTGATTGCCTTGCGCGCAGTGGGAGAGCGGGACGGCGTCGGCCGAGCGGAGAGCACCACGCCGCTGATCAATCTGGATCGCGTGCGCGTGATCGTTCGGTGATGTCTCCTCAGAGAACGCCTGCGACGAACCGGAGCGGCCCAACACTCGATAGACCCTAGACATGGCGCCGCTTCGGGGTGCCGCCATTTTCGACGGACCCTGCGGTAGAATGCGCGGCACTCCCACCTTGCTTGCGACAGGTCCTCCTATGAGCCAGACAACGTGAATTGATCCGTCTCGCCGTCAGTTTCGCCAGCAGGCGTCGGTCGTCGCGGGCGCGTCCGTGCTGACCCCGTCCGTGCTGACCCCGTCCCTGCTGCTGGCGCAGGGCGGCAACCTCTTGCCGACACCACCACGGGCAAGGTCCGCGGGGTCGCCCTCGAGGGCGGCGTCAAGGTCTTCCGCGGCATTCCGTATGGTGGCGACACGTCCGGCAACAAGCGGTTCACGCCCCCGACGAGGGTCGCTCCCTGGGCGTGCGGGACTGCACCGACCGGGGCCATATCGCGCCCCAGCGTCAGAACGACACCCCGACGACTACACGAAGATGGTCGGCTGGAACAATTACCGCGGCGGCATGAGGTCAATTGCTTGTGCATCGGAAAGGGCGTATGCTTCGTCTGCGCTGCTTTCCTGAGCACTGCCGCACCCCGCCGGGGAATCCTCCCCGACCTTGAGCAACAGCCCTCACCAAAGCTTTTACCTGTAGTGGCACAGTCGGCTGCTGTGTGCCCATCACCGGTCGCGAGATCGGGGGTGGCCGTCACGCCGCGCCAGTGCCCTATCAGGTCAGGAGCATCACCATGACTATCGTTCGCTGGGATTCGTCTCGTGACCTGGCCGCGATGCAGCAGCAGGAGAACCTGAGCCGGCTGCAGCAGGAGACCCTCGCCCGGATGTTCGAGGGTTACTACCGCCGCCCTCAGGAAGACCTCAACCGGGGTGCCTGGGTGCCGGTCGTCGACATTTACAGCAACGGGCACGACCTGGTGCTGAAGGCGGAATTGCCCGACATGAAGGAAGAGGAAATCGAGCTGACGATCGAAGGCAACACCCTCACGCTGAGCGGCGAAAAGAAGCTCGACACGGACGTCACCGAAGAGCTGTTTCATCGTATCGAGCGCAGTTATGGCGCGTTCGCGCGGACGTTCACGCTGCCGCCTACGGTCGACGCCAACAAGGTCAGCGCTCAGTACAAGGCCGGTGTGCTGACGGTCCGGCTGCCCGTGCGTGAGGACGCCAAGCCCAATCGGATCAAGATCGCCGTAGCGGCGTAGATCACTGAAGAGGGGGCGGGTCGGTCAGACCCGACTCCTCTCCGCCCCGCGCATGATCGTTCGTATGGAAGGGGTTCTCTCCCAACGCGTCCCAGGGGAGATTCATTGCGAAAGGGAGGGCCATTTTGTTCCTGGCCCGTGTGTGAACGTGGCATCTGAAGAACTGTTGCGCCGAGTCCGCGCGGAATACCTTGAGATGCCCGGTCTCCGCCTCACGGCGCCGCAGGCGCAGTGCCTGTTCGGTCTCGACTCCGAGACCTGCGACGCACTCCTTGCCACGCTGCTGGACTCGAAGTTCCTTATCCGCACTCACACCGGACTGTTCGCGCTGGCAGCGTAGACTACGGTTGCTGTGGTGCGGCGATTGGTTCCGCCGCTCTCCGCGAGGCGGCTTGTCAGATGACCAGCAATTGCAGGCGTCTCGAACGGCTGTGCGCCGAGTCGACTGGAGTTCTTCCTTCGAGGTCTCCAGCTCCTCGTTCGTGCTCTGAAACTCCTCGGTGGCAGACAACATTTCCTCGTGTGCCGATCGAGCTCGTCCTGAATGGCTCCGTGATCCTCGACCGCGGCTCGCATGTAGTCACGCAATCCCTCGATCTCACGTTCCAAGTTGGGCGAGGCGTCAGTCCTTCTCGGTTTCCGTCAGCACGGTAGTGGCCGCAGGCACGCGAGCCACCGCTAGGTGTGACCCGTCGTCAAACAGAATCAGAAACGACTGGCCCCCGCTCGAGCCCGCCAGCGGGATGACCTCGATGCTGATCTCGCGCTCACCGAAGTGCACGTTGCGGCGGCACGCCACGCCGGTGACCCTCGCCAGAACTCGTCCGAGTTGATCCTGACGTCCGGGCCAGCCAGGATCGACATGCTCTAGTTGATGATGGTCGTCAGTCGTGCGCTGGCGCTGGCGTTCCCGGGACATCGAGAACTGGTCGTGGAGAACCTGGCGCTCCGCCAGCAGCTGATGGCGATGAAGCGGGCAAACAGTCGGCCCCGCTAGCATTCCCGTGTGGGAGCAGACGGCACCTTCGTGTGCGGAAGTCGCAGCCCGGCTAGTGGTGCGTGCTAGCGGCCCGTAGCGAGCAGCAGCTGACCCGCGCCATACTCCAGGTGCAACTGCATGGCGCAAAAGCCGACACGAAGTACCTGGGCCTCATCAAGGCGCCCTTTATCGGCGGCGGATCCGACCGCCACGTTGGCGAGGTCAGCACGGACGTTGCGGCCGGGAGCAAGCGGGGCGGCCGGCCGATCATCGGCCAGCTTACGGCGCGACCAGGAGACTACAGGTTGACGATGACGCTCGACGCGGTTCAGGGCGGCGACGCTGTCAGCCGGGCGGCACCGTCGTCGGACTGTTTCCTGAGTCCGAGTATGAGGAGGGAGAAGTCGAGCTGCGGTCGGGTGATCTGTTCGTCGCCTTCACCGATGGTGTCCCGGAGGCGCGCAACGTGGCCGAGGAGGAATTTGGCGAGGAACGCTGATAGCCGTGGTCCAGAACGCTGCAGGCGGGTCGGCGGCCGATGTTTCATCGCAGCTGTCGCAGGCCGTCCGGTGGTGGATCGGCAGTGCCGAGCAGCACGACGATCTTACGTTCGTCATAGCGGCGATCCACTGATCCCTGTGGCCGGCAGCGGACCGGCCCGGACCACGGGAAGAAGCCGTAGTTCTACGCCCCGGTAGGGCACGACGAGAACACGCGGACGCAACTTGAGGCCATGTTGCGGCTGTGGAATTAGAGCCGCTGATCCTCCGCCAGCTCCCGACCGACGGGCAAACCATCATCGAGCAACTGGACTCGGCCATGAAGGCGGGAAGTTCGGAGGTGTCCTACAGACCCCACTGATCCGGGGACTTCGTCCAAACGTAGTAGTAGTTCACATCAACGGTGGGCAGCGCAGACCTCGGGCTCGCGGCCCTGGCGGTGCGGTCGGCAGCGCACCGACCACGCCCACCGCGGTACCCACCCCGCCGCGGTCAGTGTCGTAGTCAGCGGTTGGCTGTCGCCCCTGGGTCCTGGGGCTAAGCGTCCACCTTAAGGCAACCGCGAAGCGACCCGAACGGGAGCAGTAGGAGCGTGACGACGGGGGGCGAGCCGGGGCACCGCAAACAGCGTTGTCGCCATCGTATCGCCCTCCGGCCTGGTGACGGGCGCAGGGACGGGGGAGCGTTGATATCAGGGCGCTACGCAAGCTCGGCGAGTAGTGGCGTAGACGGCTGCGCGTGCGGGACCTCGTGCTCGCTGCGCGGCTTCTTCGTCGTTCGCCGACCTTCACCGCGGCGGCGATCCTCACATTCGCGCTCGGCGTCAACACCGCGGTATTCAGTGTCGTCAATGCTGTGTTGCTCCGGCGGTTGCCGGTCCGAGACGGTGACCGTCTGGTCGTCGTCGCGACGCGACGCCAGGACGTAACCGCACTTCGTCCTGTTTCGTACCCAGATCTTGGCGACTACCGCGCTGGCAGCCGAGCTGTCTTCGAAGGCATTGCGGGCTACAGCGCGGGTTCGTCGGCCTGTCGATAGACGCCAGCCTGCGGCCCGCGTGCTCGTCACCTGGGTGACCGGCAACTACCTCTCAATGCTCGATCTTCGGCCCGCGTTGGGCGATTGTGAGGCAGGAACGTTTCGAGAACTCACTCAGCTCGATAGGTCTTGACGTTCGAGCCTTTGTTTGGAGTGCCGAGCGGTTCGGCCACCTATTTGCGGGACGTATCGAGCAGCACGACGTCAGACCGATCCTCGACGCGCTCGAGCACGAGCTCGCGGCCGTCCGGCGAGATGTCGAAGTCATGGATGTTGAAATCCGGCGCCAGACGCGTCAATTGTCGTTCCGCTCCAGTGTCGAGATCGATCAGCCACAGATCCTTGTGCTGGAGGGTCCCGCGCATGACGACGAGGGCATGATCCTGCTCGAGGAAACGCACTCGTCTGGCTCCACGGGTCAGGGTCAGATTCCTCGGCAGTGCGTACGGCGCGCTGGCGGGCGTCACGGCCTTCAGCGCGAACGATGTCCCGATGTCTGGGCCCGAATACACGGCGAATCGACCGTCGCGCGACCATGCTGGATCAATCGCGTAATCCGATCCAAGTGGGACGACCGAGCCGTCGAGCGTGATCCGGAACAGCCGCGGCGTCCCGTTGACGCTGGCGGACGAGGTGAGCCCGTCGCCGCTCGGCTGCCAGGCCGGAGAGCCGAGCAGCGACAAGGACGAAGCGACGACGTGCGGCTGGGTGCCGTCAACGTTCATGACATAGAGCAGCGTGCGGCCTTGCTGTTCCACGGAAAACGCCACGCGGCGACCGTTGCGATCAATCTCCGGTCCTCCGAAGATCCGCGCACCCGTGCCTCTCCACAGTTCAGTCGATGTTCCGCCGGCAATCTTCCAGATGCTCGCGCCGGTTCCCGTGGAGGACACATACAGGAGGTAACCCGGTCCGATCCGCGGTGAGAATCCTCGGCCAGTCGTCAAGGACACCGCCGCGCCTTCCACGGCGCTCGCCGGATGGTCCGACATGGGTACGCGCCACACGGTACCGTTGGGATGCGCGAGCGTGAGCACGAGCCGGTGGCCGTCTGCACTTGCGGCAAGCGACGTGTACGTATCAGCGCCCCAACTGAGTCGATGCGGAGCGCGGCGATTCACGTCCAGTGAATACAGCCACGGCCCTGCTCCATCCGCATCTGTCGCCAGATACAGAAGGGTCCGATCGTCCACGAACACGGGATGCGTGACGCGCGAGCTGTGGAACGTGATCCGCTCGGCCGGCCCCCCGTCCGGTTTGATGCGCCAGATATCGGAACTCCGAAATTCGTTCTCGAGCACTTCACCCTGGACGAAATAGATGAATGCGCGATCGGGAGACCATACCTGAAAATGTGCGTGCGTCCCCTCCTGCGCTTTGTACAGGGGCCGATCTGTCGCAGCCTGCGCGGCCGCCCTGATGAACGTCGGATCGCCCGCAGCGGTCGTGTGATACACGAGCTGCGACGCATCGGCGGACCAGTCGAATTCGGCCGCGCCTTCGAGATACGGCTGCGGCTCGCCGCCGAGCGCCGCCACCGCCCACACGCCAATCACGCTTCGTTGAGCGTCCGCCGGACGCTTCGTCCAGAACGTCACCAGTGTGCCATCCGGTGAGAACGAGACCGTGCGCAGCGCCGGGTTGACGATCTCCCTTGCGCGGCCGTTCGTGCGGTTGTACGGATGGTTCGTCTCCACGTCCGCGATCCAGACATCCATCGGGCCGTCGTGATTCGATTGGAACGCGACGAACCGCCCATCACGCGAAATCGCGGCGGCCTGCTCGGCGCCGCCCCAGTCCGTGATGCGCTGGAACCGCGCGTCGGCAATCGGGCTGCGCCAGAAGTACTCGGTGCGTCGCCCGAACCACAGCAGCATCAGCGACAACGCTAGGAGTACCAACACGCCGGCCGTCCACACAGGCGCACGTGATGCCCGCCGCGGCGCAGCCCCGGCCAGCATGCGCGCGGGATCGAGGCGTTCGCCGATGTCGCCGGGCTGCGTCGGGCCGCCGAGCTTGCGCGAACTCGTCCACGCGTCGAGTTCGGACCGGAAGGCGTAAACCGAGCCCAGCTTGTCGTGCTGGTGACGGTGGACCGGCATGGCTTCGCGCCTTTCCCACCGCTGAACCGTCGTAATGTCGCGTTTGAGGTACGCGGCAATCTCTTTCCAAGAGTCCAAGCGCTGGTCGGCTGCCAGGTTGTCGGCCATATGGAGGAATCCCGCGATTGTAGCCGCGCGTGGACGGCGCGGCAATCCACGGCAAAGTGCGGCAAACCACGAGTTCTGCCCAAAACGATCCAATGCCGCTTGTGCGGCTCCGTCCCGACGCCGCAATGTGGTCGCCGCGCAACATCGCGCGTAGGGAGGACGAAATGCGAACACGATTGAGGTGGCTGATAGGCAGCGTGACTGTGGTGGGATGTATCTGGGCAGGCGTGAGGCCTGTCCTGGCCACACCGGCGTCGGGATTCACATCGACGTCGCTGGCGGTCGGGCGGGTGGGGGACTTCGCCGTCATGCACACGCTCGTTCTGGACGACGGTTCGGCCAACTGCCCCGCCGGACAGCCCCCAAGTCCGCGTCCGGCTTCGTTCTTCGTTCCGACTAGGGATTGCCTTGGCTGGGTCCCCATGAACCATCCTCTCGCCGTCGCGCAGAACGTCTGGCAATCTACGCAGAACACGAAGGGGGACTCGGACCTCTACGTCCAGAGCAACGTGTGGGTCGCCGGTGGCACCACCGGGTGGCACACACACCCCGGCCATAGCCTCATCACCGTCACGGCGGGGACTGTGACTGCCTATGAAGGGAACGAGCCGACCTGCACGCCGAAGGTCTACACCGTTGGGATGACCTTCGTAGACGAAGGGGGAGACCACGTGCACGTGATCCGGAACGAGGGAGCGGTCGAGGCGCGGACGATTACCGTCCAGTTGCTCCCCGCGGGCGCGACGCGGCGAATCGACGCATCGGCGAACCCCGCCTGCAGTTTCTGAGGAGTCGCGCCGTAGGCAGAGGCGTCTCTAGCCAGCTAGGAAGTCGCTGAAAAATGGTCCATGGCGAGCGTCGGCCGCTCACAGCCGCGAGTCGTGGATTCAAAACGCGTCCGCAGGAGAGCCCGCGTGGCCCCTCGTGCGGCCTGTGGCCGCCGGCGTCGACACACGTCGCCCTCATCAGACCGTCCTCGGCAGCACCTTCGGCAACCGGATCAGATTGAAGGCGGCGCTCGCGAAGACGAACAGCCAGTCGACGTCCGGCAGCCCGCGCAGTTTCACCTTGTGGATCCAGGCGATCGTCTTCAGCCATCCGAACGCTGGTTCGATGCGGGGTCGCGCGTGCTGACTCTTGGCGTACCCGTCATGCCGCGTCGTGCGCGCATCGATCGCGCTGCCGCCCGGGCGGGCGACATTCTGGGTGACGTGCGGCGTCGTGTGCAGCTCCCGCATCAACCCGACGAAATCGCCCACGTCGTACGCCTTGCCGGCCCCGACCGTCCGCCGGCGTTCCGGCGCCCGCTCCCACTGCGCCGCCATCATCAGCGTCGCCGCTTCCCGTTCGGGCGTAGCCGTCGGCGACGGTCGCCATCGCATCGGCGATGAGGCGTGACGTGACCATCGCCAGAACTCGTCCGAGTTGATTCTGGTGCCCGCGCCAGCCAGGATCGGTCATGCTCCAGCTGTTGATCCTTGTCGGTCGTGCGCTGGCGTTGGGACTCCGTGGGCATCGAGAGCTGGTCCTGGAGAACCTGACGCTCCGGCAGCAGCTGATCGCGATGAAGCGGGCGAACAATCGCCCGCGCCTGCAGGCGCGTGTCCGGAACCATGCGCACGCGATCGTCGCATGTGACTTCTTCACGACGGTAAGGGTCGGTTTCCGGGTCCTGTACGTTTTCGTCGTCCTTGAGGTCGGCACGCGTCGGATCGTCCACTGGAGCGTCACCGCGCATCCGACGGGGGCGTGGACGATCCAGCAGTTCCGCGCGGTGATCACCCGAGACGTCCACCGGTTCGTCCTCCATGATCGGGACAGCGTCGTTTCGGCGCCGGTCGATCAGGCGATCGGCTCGATGGGGCGGCATGTGCTGAAGATGCCGGCGCGGATGCCACAGGCGAACCCGTTCTGCGAGCGACTGATCGGCACGATTCATCGAGAGTGTCTCGATTGGCTAATCCCGCTGCACGAAGTCCATCTCCGATGGGTGCTCCGTGAATGGGTGGCGCACTACAATCGAGGTCCCCCACACGCCAGCCTGGGGCCGGGCATTCCGCAGCCGCTTCCTGACGTCGATCAGCCGGTTGCCACCGGACATCGCCTTCCTGAACAGACGGAGGTGACCGCACGCCGATCCTCGGCGGTCTGCACCATGAATATCGCCTGGCCCGCCGTGCCGCGTGACCGGCGGGCATGCTCGCGGCGTCCGCGACGCCTCAGGCGCGCCACAGGAAAGGCAACGGATGAAGGACAATCGCCGACCCAACTACGGCTTGGACGCGCCTCTGGCGGTGCGCAATCTGCTCATTGTCGCCGCGCTGGGAATCATCTCGCTCATCACGCGATTGCTGCACGTGTGGTCCAGGCAGGACCTGATCGCGGTGATCGCCAGGCCGCTGATTTCGGCCGGCCTAAGCTGCGGCGCGATGGCCGTGTGGATGATTTACGACAGCATGATCGGCAAGGTGCGCGAGCGCGAATACTATCTCGACAAGATTGCCTGGCGGGGTGATGAGCGCGTGCTGGATGTGGGGTGCGGGCTGGGATTGTTTCTCATCGGCGCGGCCAAGCGTCTCAAGACCGGCCGTGCGGTCGGGATCGACGTGTGGCAGGCCGAGGATCTGAGCGGGAACACGCCGGCCGGCACGCTCCACAACGCGAGGATCGAAGGCGAGGCCGAGAAGGTCACAGTGCTCACCGGCGATGCGCGCAAGTTGCCGTTCAAGGACGCGACCTTCAACGTCGTCCTCTCCAGCATGGCGTTGCACAACATCTATGACCCCGGCGAGCGGCAAACCGCCGTGCGCGAGATCGGGCGGGTGCTCACGCCCGGCGGATGCCTACTAATCCTGGACGTGCGCCACCTCAATCAATACGCCGCCACCTTGTGCGACGCCGGCCTCGATGCGCGGTGCGTCCAGGGAATCGGCTCACGCCTGCTGACCGTGATCACGCTTGGATCGATTCGATGGGGCTACGTGATCGGCAGCAAGAATTGATGTGGTTTAGACATCGCCTACAGATGTGGCAATGGTGGATGAGCCGACCGATGAGCGCCGCCGCCGCCACCTCATCGCCAAAGATCTCGCCCCACTCTTCGAAGCCTTGTTCGACGTCAAGACCGTCGAGGCCTGTTCATAGCGGCGGGTCATCAGCTGAAAGAGGCATCGCGTCCAGTGCATCGATGCCATCCCACCCGTTCGGCCCAAAATACGTGCCCGCACAATGGGCAAGTGCGGGGGCGCGTGAATGGGACGGCATGATCGCACGCGACGTACGGAGTTGGTGGGTCTCGCATGGAGTTTAGGGCGAGGAACGTCATCCGACGCGATCGTAACTGACCTGACGCCCGTGGTGGCCGCGCTACTGACAGATCGCGGTCCGCTTGTCGAAATCCACTTGGGCGGTGACGGGGCGATCCTGCTCGACTTTACACGTAACGGTCAACGTCGCCGGACCTAGAGTGACAGCAATGAGGCGATCACCGGCCTGCGCATAGCCGTCTGCGTTGGTTTTCTGCCGCCACGCGAAGTTGTCCACCTTTACGTCGCCCCCAGCAGGCGAGGACTTCACGAAAATCTGCGTCATCCCCTCCAGTGCTTCGCTGTATTCGGCGACCGATAGTGGTTCCATCGACACCTTGTGTGCTCGCGCGGCACCTGACCCTCGCCAGAACTCCTCCAAGTTGATTCTGGCGCCCACGTCCGCCAGGATCCCGATATGCTCCAGTTGTTGATGGTCGTCTGTCGTGCGCTGGTGCTGGCACTCCGCGGACATCGCGAGGTGATCCTGGAGAACCTGGCGCTGCGCCAGCAGCTGATGGCGATGAAGCGGGCGCACGATCGGCGCCGCTTGCAGGCCCGTGACCGGCTGTTTTGGATGGCCTTGCGACGCATTTGGACGAACTGGCGAACGGCGCTCGTAATGGTTCGACCAGAGACCGTCGTGGGCTGGCATCGCACGTGGCTCCGGCGGCGATGGACCCGGCGCTCAAGACCTCGCCCGAACGGCCGTCCGCCCGTCAGGCACGAGATCCGCGCGCTCGTCAGTCAGACGGCCACGGCGAATCCGTTGTGGCGAGCGCCTCGGATCCATGGCGAGTTGCGGACCCTCGGTATCGACGTGTCAGAACGCACGGTGTCGCGTCTGCTGACAGGCGTCACCCGTCGGCCATCGCAGACGTGGCACACCTTCCTGACGAATCACATCGCGTCGGCTGCGGCGATGGACTTCTTCACCGTGCCCACGCTGAGGGGACGCGTGCTCTTCGTCGTCGTCGTGCTCTCCCACCATCGACGGCGCATCCTCCATCTGAACACCACGGAGCATCCGACGGCCGAGTGGGCGGCGCAACAGGTGGTGGGGGCCTTTCCGGACGAGACGGCACCCTGCTGGCTTCACCGGGACCGTGACCGGGTGTACGGCGCGGCCTTCCAGCGCCGCGTGGCGGGTATGGGCATCGCCGAGGTCCTGTCCGCGCCGGCGAGTCCTTGGCAGAATCCGTTCGTCGAGCGGGTGATCGGCTCGATCCGACGGGAGTGTCTCGATCACGTCATTGTCCTGAACGAATCGCATCTTCGGCGCGTCCTCACGTCGTACCGCTTCTACTATCACCGCAGCCGGACGCATCTCGGTTTGGACAAAGACACGCCGGATCGCCGGCCCGTGGCTGAGACATCGGTCGGCCCCATCATCGCCGTGCCTGAAGTGGGCGGGCTACACCACCGCTACGAGCGCCGCGCCGCGTAGCGCGCCGTCGTCAGTCCCCTCGCCACAGCATCGCTAGACGAAGCACGTGCATTTATTCGTGGCTTTCTGTGTCGACGCACGAGAGCCGCGTCGACGCCGTGTGGAAGATGACCTCAGATTGTGCACGGTGCCCGAGCGTTGCCGCTCTCGATGACAGACTGCGAGCGGGACACGTCCGGCGCTGAGTCTTCCGGGTTTTGGCGAACGACAGGGTGCCCGATTGGGTCATCCGAGCGCAGTTCGGGCACGTCTCGCCGGCCATGATGGGGGTGTAACAGCCACGTCCGGCGAAAGGCGCTCGATGAAGCCGCGCTCGCGCTGGAGCCGGCGGCGCCGGCAACAGTGCCACCGAGCCCCACGCCGCCAGAGCAGACCAGGCGGCCGCGGCGGGTTACGTCACATGTGACGTCACGGCAGCCGAAGCTGCCGGGCAAAGTACTGGAATTTCCTAAGGAAAGTGGTGCGCCCTGCACGACTCGAACGTGCGACCTCCTGGTTCGTAGCCAGACGCTCTATCCAACTGAGCTAAGGGCGCGAAGGGGCGTGACGCAGGCTCCGTGACGAGCTCGGCGTGATCACGAGCCACCGATTATATCGCACCCCGCCGCCGGCGCAATCGAATGGCCGCGCCGCCCACCGAGGCGGATCACTGATCCCGCCTCCCATATAATCCCCCCGTGAGCGTGTCCGACCACCGCCGCGACGCTCCGGCCTCGATCGGCTGCTTCGTCCTCACCATCAGCGACACCCGTACGGACGCCACCGACATCAGCGGCGATGCGATTGTCGCGGCGCTCGAGGGCGCCGGACATCACGTGGCCGGACGACGCCTGGTGCGCGATG
Organism: uncultured Acidobacteriota bacterium; assembly: GCA_963816725.1. Lineage (GTDB taxonomy): Bacteria > Acidobacteriota > Vicinamibacteria > Vicinamibacterales > 2-12-FULL-66-21 > CAVSUB01. Next base: position 304,210 of record CAWFMC010000018.1, read on the forward strand.
AGCCGGAGACGGTGCGGGACGTTGTTCTGGAGCAGGCGGGCACGGTGGACGTGGTGATTGCGACCGGCGGTACCGGCCTGACGTCGCGAGACAGCACCTACGAAGCGCTCGCGGGCGTCCTGCACAAGCGGATCGACGGGTTCGGTGAGTTGTTTCGTGCTCTGAGCTTCGCCGAGGTCGGCTCCGCGGCGATGCTCAGCCGCGCCTGCGCCGGGACGATCGGCCGCACCGCAGTCTTCTCGCTCCCCGGCTCCGACAACGCCGTTCGCCTGGCGATGTCCCGCCTGATCATCCCGGAGCTCGGACACATTGTTCGCGAGCTGCGCCGGTGATGTGCCCATGACCGCCATGCGTCCGATTCGGGAGACGATTCCGCTCGAGCAGGCCCTCGACCTTCTGCTCCGGAACCTGACGCCGATCGCCCGGACCGAGCGCGTGCCGCTGGATCGCGCCAATGGGCGGGTGCTGGCTCACGCGGTGACGTCGCCGGTCGATGTCCCCCCGTTCGATCGCGCGGCAATGGACGGCTACGCGGTGCGCGCCGAGGATACCTTCGGCGCGTCACGGAGTGAACCGGCCACGCTGCGACGGGTCGCCACGATTTTCACCGGCGACACGGCCCCGCTGCCCCTGAGCGCGGGCGAGTGCATGGAGATCGCCACCGGCGCACCGATCCCGCCCGGCGCCGATGCGGTCGTGATGGTCGAGGAGACCGAGACGGCCGGCGAGGATCGCGTCAGGGTGATGACGCCGGTGTTTCCGCGCCAGCACATCGGCCGGCGCGCCGCTGACATTGCCGCGGGTCAGACGATCCTTCCCGCCGGACAGCTGCTGAATCCGAGCCGCGTTGGCGCGATCGCTGCGATCGGCGCGGCTGACGTCGAGGTCTTCGCCCGGCCGACGGTCGCGGTGATTTCGACCGGCAACGAGATCGTCGATCCCGGCCAGCCGCTCGCGCCCGGCCAGATCCACGACATCAATCGGTTCACCCTGAGCGCCGTCATTGCCGAGCACGGCGGGATTCCCGTCGCGATGCGCACGGCCGCGGACTCGCTTGAAGCGCTCGAAGGGGCAATCACATCAGCCGCGAAGGCCGACGTGCTGGTCTTTTCGGGCGGCAGCTCCGTGGGCACGCGCGATCTCGTGCTCGACGCGATCAGGCAGCGCGGACAGGTGATCTTCCACGGCATCGCCGTCAAGCCGGGAAAACCCACCGCGTTCGGGCAGATCGCGGGACGGCCGGTCCTCGGCATGCCCGGCTACCCGACGTCCTGCCTGTCGAACGCCTACATCCTCCTGGTGCCGCTCCTGCGCACGCTGGCGCATCTTCCGGAGCATCGACCTCGCCGCCTGCGGCTTCCGCTGGCGCGCCGCATCGTCTCGGCCACCGGACGCCATCAGTTCTACACCGTGCGCATCGAGGACGGCGTCGCGGTCCCGGCGTTCAAGGCATCGGGCGACATCACCAGCATGTCGCAAGCCGACGGCTACATCGAGATCCCGACTCACACAGACATCGTCTCCGAGGGCGACCTCGTCGACGTCACGCTGTTCTAGTCGAACCATGTCACATCCATCACCGCTGACCACTGCTCCACCGTTCGAGCTCCCGAACCAGAAGGGCGAGCTGCGCTCGCTCGCCTCCTATCTCGCGAAAGGTCCGGTGCTGCTCGCGTTCCATCGCGGCACCTGGTGACCCAACTGCAAGCGCCGGTTCGGTGAACTGGCAGAACGGTCGGGTGAATACACCGCACGCGGCGTCCAGGTCGTCGCCGTCGTCGCACAGTCGTCTGTCGTCGTGCGGCGCTACGTCGAAGACACAGGGCTCCCCTTCAACATCCTGCTCGACGTCTCGCGCGAGGTGATGAAGGCGTACGGCGTCTGGCACCGTCTCGGTCTCGATGCCTGGAACATCGCCCGGCCGGCGCTGTTCCTGATCGACGAATCCGGCCGCATCCACTACTCGTTCGTCGGCGACAGCCAGGAGGAGTTCCCGTCACCGCAGGAGATCTCGGGGGCGCTCAGCCGATTGGGTCTCTGAGGGCTTCGCTCTTCGGGATCCGGGATCCGGGATCCGGGATCCGGGACTCGGCGCGCGGCGCTCGCGCTCGAGGTTCAAGGTTCTGCGTTCGCCATCAATAGCATCAGCGAAGCGGGCGCCGGTCCACCGTAGCCTGGCAACGCGGGAAGCGGGAAGCTGACAGCCCGCGATTTGCACGACCGTGCAGCCGGCGCTACGCTACCGGCGTGAAAACTCTTCTCGCCCCGTGGCTCTGTCTCGGCATTGCCCTCCCCTTCGTTGCCGGCGGCCTGTCGGGTGTCCGCCCACCAGAGAATCAGGCCGCGGCTGCATCGGCGCGGGGTGTGACGACGAAGGTCGTCGGCGCTGCGAACGCCTTGCTGGCGACGCTCTCCGCAGAGCAGCGAAGCAAGGTCTCCTTCGAGTTCAACGGCCCGCAGCGGACCGGCTGGTCCAATTTGCCAAGCGGCATCTTCGAGCGGAAAGGACTCCGGCTCGGCGACCTCACGGCGGCGCAGCGCGATGCGGCCATGGCTCTGATGGCGGCTGCATTGAGCCCGTCGGGATACAAGAAGATCAACGAGATCATGGACGGCGACGAGGTCCTGAAGAACGCCGGCGGCGGGCGCACCGGCGGCCGTCCCGGTGGAGGCGGACCGCCGCCGAACGATCCGGCGCGGGGCGGAACGCCAGAGGGCGTACCGCCGGGTGAGCGGGCCGGCGGTCCACCGCAAGGAGGACGTGGCGGACGAGGCGGCGGTGGCGGCATCGTCTTCGGCAAGGACGAGTACTACCTCGCGCTCCTCGGCGCGCCGTCCGAGACGACCCCGTGGTTGATCCAGTTCGGCGGCCATCACCTCGCGATCAACGTGACGATCGCGGGAGCCAACAGCGTGATGACACCGAGCCTCCCGGCTGCGCAACCAGCCAAGTACACGCTGAACGGACAGACGATTCGCCCACTCGGCGGCGAGAACGACAAGGGCTTCGCGTTGATCAACGCCCTCGACGCCACCCAGCGCAAGCAGGCCATCCTCGACTATCAGGTCAGGGATCTGGTGCTCGGCCCTGGGCAACGACGGCAAAACCATCCAGCCCGAAGGCATCAGGGCCTCCGCGCTCACCCCGCCGCAGCAGACGATGCTGCTCGATATCGCGCGGGAGTGGGTGGGGATTCTCAACGAAGAAGCGGCGGCGCAGAAGATGGCCGAGCTCAAAACCAACCTCCCGAACACCTATTTTGCGTGGAGCGGGGCGACCGAGAACGGCGGGCTGGCGTACTACCGGATTCAGGGTCCGACCGTGGTGATTGAGTACGCGCCGCAGCAGGGCGACCTGGATCACATTCACACCATCTATCGCGATCCGACCAACGACTACGGAGCGAAGCTGGTCGCGAAATGACGCGGGGCGGGATCGTCGCAGCGGCACTGACCGCCGGCGGGATGTTCCTCTCGCCGCGCCTCGACGCGCATCGCCTGGACGAATATCTGCAGGCGACGCGGCTGTCGGTGGCGCTCGATCGGATCGAACTCGAAATCGACCTGACCCCCGGTGTGTCCATCGCCGAGCGCATCGTCACCGCGATCGACACCGACCGCGACGGGCGCTTCTCGCCGGCCGAATCCGACGCGTACGCCGCGCACGGTGTTGAACGCGTTGGCGCTGACCGCCGACGGGCGCGCGCTGCCGCTGAACCCCGGTGATCAAAGCTTTCCCGACCGCGGGGCGATGCTCGAAGGTGTCGGCACCATCCGCCTGCGCGCATCCGCAATGCTGCCACGCACGTCAGGCGGGCGTCACACCATCGAATACAGGAACGGCTACCAGCCTGAGGCGAGCGTCTACCTCGCGAATACCCTCGTGCCCGGCAATCGCCGCATCACTATCGCGGCGCAGGACCGCGACCCGCTCCAGCACCGCCTCACCGTGACCTACGACATCACGTACAGCCGAAGCCGGCGCACCGGCGCGGTCGCCGCCAGCCTGGCAGTTGTCCTGATCGTCATGGGACGCCGCAAGAGAGCGACGGCGCGGCCGGCCTAGGGCGCTGGGCGCTCGGCGTGACGTTGGGCGTTGGGCGTTGGGCGTTGGGCGTTGGGCGTTGGGCGTGATGATAACGGGTGTCGCCCGTGGGGCATCGGCGGACCGGCAGAACCTGCAGCACCCTCTCGAACCAGCACCTTGAGCACCTCGTAGAACCTCTCAGCCGTCGCTAAACCGTCGGAAACGGATTCCGCTCCGCGAATCCACGCTGGTGCCAATAGGGGTAAATGGGTGTGACCGCACTCGCCGCGTCGAGCCTGGCGACCTGTTCCGGGGTGAGATTCCAGCCTACCGAGCCGAGGTTCTGACGAAGCTGCGCCTCGTCTCGCGCACCGATGATCAGTGTCGCCACCGTCGGCCGTTGCAGCAGCCAGTTCAGGGCGATCTGCGGAACTGTTTTGCCCGTCTCCGCCGCGATTTGATCGATCGCGTCGACGACCCTGTAGAGATATTCGTCCTCGACCGGCGGCCCCGATTCAAAATTCACCTTGTCCTTGAGGCGCGACACGTCGGGGCGCGGTTGGCCCCGGCGAATCTTGCCGGTCAACCGAGCCCAACCCAGCGGGCTCCACACCACTGCACCGACCTTCTGATCGAGCCCGAGCGGCATCAGCTCCCACTCGTACTCGCGCCCGACCAGCGAGTAGTACGCCTGATGCGCGACATAGCGCGGCCACCCATACCGCTCGGCGACGGCAAGCGACTTCATCAGATGCCAGCCGGAGAAATTGGAGGCGCCGACATAGCGGATCTTTCCTGCGCGCACCAGCTGATCGAGTGTGCCCAACGCTTCCTCGACCGGCGTCCGCGCATCGAATCCGTGCAGCTGGAACAGATCAATGTAGTCGGTGCGGAGTCGCCTGAGGCTCGCGTCGACAGCCCGAATGAGGTGAAAGCGCGACGAGCCGACGTCGTTGACCTCGCTGCTGAAGCGGAACGTCGCCTTCGTCGAGATCAGGACCCTCTCGCGCCGCCCGGCGATCGCCTGGCCAAGAATCTCCTCCGCCAGGCCGTTCGAATACACGTCGGCGCTGTCGAACATCGTCACGCCGGCGTCAAGGCAGATGTCAACCAGCCGAGTCGCCCCCTCGAGGTCGGATGCGCCCCAGTGCTTGAAGAACTCACCGCCGCCGCCGAACGTGCCGGTCCCGAGCGTCAGGACCGGCACCATCAGTCCCGAGCCGCCCAGTTGTCGAACTTCCATAGTCCCGACGTCTCCGTCAGCGCGCGCCTTTGGCCAGCGCGGTCAGCTCGTCGTTGGTCCAGGGCCGCGTCCGATCGGCCGTTGCCGCCCGTACTGCTTTGACTGTCGCCGCATCGACCGGGGTCCCGGTCTGTCCCCACTCGCGCCTGATGTAGGTCAGTACCGCCGCAATCTGATCGTCGCTGAACACCTGACCCACCGGCGGCATGAGCCCGATCGGCCCCTCTTTGCCATTCAGCAGGATCCGCGCCGGAATCTCCGCGGGCCCGAGCGCCAACGGCGAGCCGACGAGATTGGCGGCCAACTTCTCCTGCCCGCGGCCGTCCGGCTGATGGCATGCCTGGCACACGTTGCGATAGACCTCGCGGCCCGCATCGAAGCGCTGCTGCTCGTCTGGCGTCAGTGGTGCGACAGGTGCGGCGAGGCCAGGCTTGCCCGGCCACTCGACGCGCGCGAGCACGGCGGCCGCACGCCCACTCAGCTCGCTTCCGGCCGCGGAGAGTGCCGTCAGCGCCGCCGGCTCACGATTCAGGCGCAGTACCCGCGCGCCACCGCGCCCGGCGGTGCCTGCGCCGATGTCGACGGGCGGAGCCTGCGCGAACGCATACGCGCCGCCCGGGCCGGCGCGTCCCCCCGGACACGTTGGGCACGGCAGGTTCGCGGGGGCAGCCCCGCGGCGCGCCGATCGGGCGCCCGGAGCGGGCGTGCCGAGCAGCGCGACTTCAGCCCCACGCAGCACCGCCGCGCGCATCCACGCCGGACGCGCGTCCGCCGCGATGGAGGCGAACACGCTCTGGACGGCTGTGTCCTGGGCGCCACGCACGATCGTCGAGGCGACCATCGTCAGCGCGGCCTCGCGCTGCGGCGTCTGCGCGGCATCACTCGCGAGCAGCCCGTCCAGAACGGCTCCTTCGGTCCCGCGCACGCCGCTCAGGGCGGCGTCCACGGCGATCGGGTCGTTGCCGCGCCGCTCGAGCAACGCCACAACAGCCCGCTCGCGGGCACTCGCCGGCATCGCGCCGAGCGACGCCGCGAGCTGCTGCACGACGTTCCAGTCGGTGTCGTCGAGCCGCTTCAGCACAGCGGCCTGCACGGGACTGGTCGCGTCGCCGAGCCATCGCTCGGAGATCCGCAGGGCGGCGATGCGGACCGCCGGTGACTGATCCTCGAGTGCCTTGGCCGCCGTCGCGGGATCGATGCCATCCAGGCTGTCGAGGGTCCACAGCGCCGCCGCCCTCGCCCGCCAGTCAGGAGCGCTCGTCGCCAGCTTCATGAGGTCCGGCACGACCGTCCGATCACCACGCTCGACCAGCAGCTGCTCCGCCGTATCGCGCCACCAGCCGTTCGGGTGTGACAGAGCCGTGACGATCTGGGCGGGACTCCGCTTCGCCAGCCCGAGGTCCGTGTCGCGCTTCGTCGAGTCGTGCACGACGCGATAGATCCGGCCCAGCCCGACCGGGCGCTCGAGATTGTGCTTGATGATGTGATCGCGCAGGTACTGCGTGATGTCCGCCCGCTGCTGGATCACGCCCCGATACATGTCAACGACGTAGAGCGTGCCGTCAGGGGCGTTGGAGAGATAGACCGGCCGGAAGCGTTCGTCAGTTGAGGCCAGGAACTCTCCACGATCGTAGGCCTTCCTGGCGCGCAGAGTGGTCCCGTCGTCGCTCAGGATGATGCGGCTCACGAGATTGGCGGCCGGCTCCGCGACAAACACGTTCCCGTAAAGGTCCGCGGGCAGGCGGTCGCCCCGATAAATCAGCGGCGCGCACACCGACGTGAAGCTGGCCAGGCTGCCGTCCTCGCGGTCGATCCCGGCCTGGTAGGCGCGATTCGTCCCGGGATTCGGACGGATCGGCCACACTGTGTTGACGGCGTTCTCATCGTCTCGCAGCGCTTCGTAGCTGCCTCGCGTGGTCACCAGATTCGGGTTGCGGAGATAGTACGGCGTGGGCACGAAGTCCACGTGCACGGAAGACTCGTTGGTATTGCGATACACGCGGCCGGCGTCGTCGTGGCTCGCGCCCCACTCGCCGCGCAGCAGCGTCTTCTGGACCTCGAACTTTCCGTTCTTCCAGCGCAGATAGATGTCGCTGTCGGACGTGTGGATCCAGTTGTCGAGGCCCCAATGCAGGTCGTTGGCGTTCTGCTCGACGCGCGCCTCGCGGCGGCCGTATTGATTGGTCACCAGCTCCTTGGTGTCCATCTTCAGGTCGCCGTCGGTATCGTGCATCAGCCACAGGTTCGGCGGCTCGGCGACGAGGACGCCATGCTCCAGCACCTTGATCGCGCGCGCCAGTACCAGGCCGTCGGCGAACACGGTGCGCTTGTCCATCACGCCGTCACTGTTGGTGTCCTCGAGCACGACGACCCGCCCGATGGGGTCGAAGTTGGGCTCCGGCGTGTCGAGCGTCTGGACGAAGCCGGGCATCTCGACGACCCAGATGCGCCCCTCGGTGTCCCAGTCCATCACGACCGGATCCTGGACGAGCGGCTCGCTGGCGACGAGCTCCACGTGATAGCCGGGCGGCATGCTGAAGGTCTTCAGCGCTTCGGCCGGCGTCAGCGCGGGTGATTCTGCCGGCACTCGCTGCACGCCGGGCGGCCAAGGCGGCAACTGCGAGCCGTAGACGGTGATGGCGCTGGCGGCGAGGAAGAGCGTGAGGATCCGGAATCGGGACGGGCGCATGGCGACCTCGAAGCGGGTGGACGGAGGCCGGACAGGAAGGACGAGACGAGGCGATCAACGTCGCCCCGCCTCGCGGACTGCTTACTTGCCGAAACGCTTGGCGACGGTGTCCCAGTTGACGACGTTCCACCACGCGGTGATGTAATCGGGACGGCGATTCTGGTACTTCAGATAGTAGGCATGCTCCCACACGTCGAGTCCGAGGAGCGCCTTCTTCCCTTCCATCAAGGGGCTGTCCTGGTTGGCGGAACTCTCGATCACCAGCTTGCCGCCGGCATCGATCAGCCATGCCCAGCCGCTGCCGAAACGGCCGACGGCGGCCTTGGCGAACTGCTCCTTGAAGCTGTCGAAGCTGGTGAAGCTCGAGGTGATCGCCTCGCCCAGCGCTCCGGACGGCGTGCCCCCCTTGCCCGGACCCATCAGCTCCCAGAACAGCGTGTGGTTGGCGTGCCCACCGCCGTTGTTGCGCACCGCGGTGCGGATGTCCTCGGGCACCGTGTTGATCCCTTTCAGCAGATCCTCGATGCTCTTCTGCTGCAGCTCCGGATACTTCTCGAGCGCGGTGTTCAGGTTATTGACGTACGCCGCGTGGTGCTTGTCGTGGTGGATCCGCATCGTCTGCTCGTCGATGTGCGGCTCGAGCGCGTTGTAGTCGTACGGAAGCGGTGGAACTGCGTGCGCCATGCTGACTCCTTCAGTTGTGATGCGTGGTGTGGTTCAGACCTCGAGCATCCGATCGAGCGCGAGCCGCGCCTGGCTCTTCTCCGGCTCGGGGACGACGATCTGGTTTTCGACCTTGCCCGCGACGAGACTTTCCAGCATCCAGAGCAGGTGATTCGGCGACACGCGGAACATCGTCGAACACAGGCATCCGAACGGGTCCAGCGTGACCACCGTCCGATCGGGCGCGACTTCGTGCGCCAACCGGTTGACGAGGTGCACTTCCGTGGCGACTGCCCAGACGCTGCCGAGCGGACTGGAACGAACGACCTCGATGATGCGTTCGGTCGAGCCGCTCTCGTCCGCTGCCTGCACGACATCGAACGTGCATTCAGGGTGTGCAATCACCTTGCCCTGGGGATGCTGCTTCCGGAAGGCGTCGATCTGCTGCACGGTGAAACGCGTGTGGACCGAGCAGTGCCCCTTCCACAGCAGGAGCTTCGCGTGCTCGACGATCGCCGGCGTGAGCCCGCCATGGATCTCATTGGGATCCCACACGGCCATCCGATCGAGCGGGATACCCATCTTGAAGGCGGTGTTGCGGCCGAGATGCTGATCCGGGAGCATCAGGAGCTTGTCGCCGCGCTGCCACGCCCACGCCATCACCGCGGCGGCATTCGTCGACGTGCAGACGATCCCGCCGTGGTCGCCGACGAACGCCTTGATGGCCGCGGACGAGTTGATGTACGTCACCGGAATCACCCCGGCGCGTTGCGGCGTACCGGCCGTGTCGACGCCCATCTCGTTCAGCTCGCGCCAGCACATCTCGAGCTGATCGGGGGCGGCCATGTCGGCCATCGAACAGCCGGCGGCGAGATCGGGAAGGACGACTTTCTGATGGGGCCCGCGCAGGATGTCCGCGCTCTCGGCCATGAAGTGGACGCCGCAGAACACGATGAACTCGGCCTTGCCGCGGCTGGCGGCGGCCTTCGCGAGCTTCAGCGAGTCGCCGGTGTAGTCGGCGAACTTGATCACTTCGTCGCGCTGGTAGTGATGCCCCAGGATCACGACGCGCTCGCCGAGCGTCGCTTTGGCGGCCTCGATGCGGGCGTCCATCTCGTCGTCCGACAGGCGCAAGTAGCGATCGGGCAGCGGCTGGCGCTCACCGATGCTCTGCTTCTCGACCTGATTCAGGAGCTTGATATCCAGTTCGTGATCTCCGTCAACGCCCGACCTGAAGGTCGGGCTACGCGGCATTCAGCAGCCAGGGTCCAGAGGCCCGACCTAGGTCGGCGCCAAGCCAATTCCTACACTACCACCGACATTCGGCCATCATCGGGCGCGTCGGCGCCGGTGACGACGTTGTACAACGTGTCGCGCTCGATCGGCTCACGTCCCGCGCTGCGGATCAGCCGGCGGATGGCCGAGGTGGTCATCTCCTCGGGCGTGTCGGACCCGGCCATGTGATAGATCCGCTCCTCTTGAACGGTGCCGTCGAGATCGCTCACCCCGAACCAGAGCGACAACTGTGCCACTCCGACGCCGGTCGCGATCCAGAAGCCCTTGATGTGCGGCACGTTGTCGAGCATCAGGCGCGACACCGCGAGAACCTTCAGCGTCTCGACACCGCTCGGGGCCGGCAGCCTGCGCATCTGGTTGTTGTCGGGATGGAACGCGAGCGGGATAAAGGCCTGGAGGCCGCCCGTCTCGTCCTGGAGCGCGCGGGTGCGCAGCATGTGATCGACGCGCTCCTCCGCCGTCTCGATATGCCCGTACAGCATCGTCACGTTCGTGCGCAGCCCGAGGCCGTGAGCCAGCTTGTGAATCGCCAGGTAGCGATCGGCGTCGCACTTGTCGTGAGCAATCTTGCGGCGGACGCGCGGCGCGAAGATCTCCGCTCCGCCACCGGGCAGCGAGTCGAGCCCGGCGTCCCGCAGCTCGCGCAGGACCTGCTCGTCGCTCATTCCGTAGAGCTCGGAGAAGAACGCGATCTCGACCGCGGTGAAGCACTTCAAATGGATCGACGGGCGGATCCGCTTGAAGCCGCGGAGCATCTCCGTGTAATAGCTGAACGGCAGATCGGGGTGCAGGCCGTTGACGACGTGGATTTCGGTGAGCGGCTGGTCGGCGCGATCGCGTAGCTTGTCCCAGACCTGCTCGAGCGACATCAGGTAAGAGCCGGGATCGCCGGGCCGAAGCCGCGCGAACGAGCAGAACAGGCAGCTGGCCACACAGACGTTCGTGGCCTCGATCCGGATGTTGAAGTTGTAGTACGTGCGGGCGCCGTGGCGGCGCTCGCGTTCCCGGTTGGCGAGCCAGCCGAGGGCCAGAACGTCGGGACAGGCGAAGAGCCGGACGCCGTCCTCGAGCTCGAGCCGCATCCCGGCGTCCAGGCGGTCGGCAATCGAGTCCAGGCCGAGCCGCTGCAATCGCTGACGCACCGTGTCGGTCCTCCCTCCGTCCCTCTGCAAACACTCTATCTTACTGAAAACGCAGCAGAAGCGGCAACGCGTGCTATACTCGCCGGCACAACTGACGCGAGTCGGCGCTGCACGCGCCGCGCTCTTCCCGGCGACCACGCGAAGTGGGTGCAAGTCCCACGCGGTGCCGCCACTGTAAGCGGAGAGTCTCGGTCCTCAGCCGGTTCAGGCCGGCCGCCACTGCCCCCCGGACGATGCTGCGTCGTGCCAACGGGTGCGGGAAGGTGTGGAGCGAGACGTTCGATCCGCGAGCCAGGATACTGGCGCCGGGCCGTCCTTTCCGTCCGTCGAGCCTCAGGCTGCGGACATCGGCGCGAGAACACGCCGAAAAGGAGCCCCGTGCACCAGCCCTCTGTCCGATCGCTTGCGTGTGCTGTCGCCCTCCTCTTTGCTTCCCTGAGCACGTCTGCCGCCGCCCCGCCGGTCAGCGGAATCGTCGTGGATCCATCTGGCAAGGTGTTGTCGCGGGTCCTGGTCACGCTGGTGGATTCCGCCGGACGCGCCATCGACAGCACGTACACGTATCCTGACGGCACGTTCCGCCTCGGGTCGGACGCGCCGGCTGGATGCCGCGTCCAGGTCGCGCTCGCGGGATTTCAAGCCATCAGCACCGCCTGCGGCCAGGATGTCCGGATCGCGCTGACGGTCGCGCCGATCCAGGAGGCGGTGGTGGTGTCCGCCACCCGCACCGAAGCGCCCCTCGCCCAGTTGGCCAGCAGCGCGACGGTCATTGGCGCCGAGGAGATCGAGCGGCGTCAGCGTCCGCCGTTGACCGATCTGCTGCGCAGCACGCCAGGTGCGGTCGTCGTCGCCAACGGGAGCCACGGCGCCGTCGCGTCGCTCTTCCTGCGCGGCGGCGAGAGCAACTACACGAAGGTGCTGCTCGACGGCATTCCTTTGAATGAGCCGGGCGGCACGTTCGACTTCGGCGGCGTCAGCACGCAGAACCTGGAGCGGATCGAGATCGTACGCGGAGCGCAGTCGGCGCTGTTCGGGTCAGACGCCATGTCGGGCGTCATCCAGCTGTTCACGACCCGGGCTTCGGACAAGACGGGAGGTGGTGCGGCCATCGAAGGCGGCAGCTTCGCAACCTCGCGCCTCTCGGCCAATGCGGCCGGTAAGGCTGGCGACCTCGACTACTCCGTCGGCGCAGCCCACTACATGACCGACAACGAGGGAGAGAACAACGAGTTCGACAACACCACCCTGTCGGGCACCGCGGGTCTCGCACTGACCAGGAGCACGACGCTTCGGTTCGTCGGACGCGCCGAGCTTGGCACCGCCGGCACGCCCGGCCAGACCGCGTTCGGCCGGCCCGATCTCGACGCCGGCTTCGAACGGAACAACGGCGTCGGCGGCGTCACCTTCGCGCAGGCGATCACGCCATCCTTGTCGCAGCATGCGACCTACGCGTTGACCACGACGCATCAGACGTCGACGAATTTGATCCTGGATCCGCCCTACACGCCATCGTTCGAAGGGCGCACCGCGCCGTTCGAGTTCTCGGACTTCGCCTACGACACGCACAACGAGCTGCGCCGGCACTACGCCACCTATCAGGCCGACTGGCGCCTGCCCGCCGCCGGAGGCGCGGCCGGGACCCATCTGTTGACGACGGCGCTTGATTGGGACGGCGAGCGGGCAATGCTCACCGACCGCGAGGCTAAGACGTCGACCAGCGCCTCGCGCAACAACATCGGCTGGACGCTCCAGGAGCAGGCGCTGTGGTCGCGGGTGTTCGTGACCGGCGGACTGCGCGTCGAGCACAACGACAGCTTCGGTACCGCGGTGGTGCCGCGCGGCTCGATCGCCTACATCGCGCACCGCGCGCAGGGAGCGCTCGGCGACACGAAGCTGAAGGCGTCCGCGGGGCGCGGGATCAAGGAGCCGACGCTGCTCCAGTCGTTCAGCGTCTCGCCGTTCGGCCTCGGCAACCCCGAGCTCGAGCCGGAGCGCTCGACCAGCGTCGACGTCGGCATCGAGCAGCGCCTCGCGTCGAATCGCGCCCGCGTCGAGCTGACCTGGTTCGGCAGCCGCTATCGCGACATCATTTCCACCCAGACCATCAGCTTCAACCCGTTCACGTCGCAGTACTTCAACATCGGCCTGACCCGCGCGCGCGGCGCCGAGTTGAGCGGCGAGCTGGCCCCCGCCGCCGGCGTGCTGGTGCGCGGCGGCTACACATTGCTCGATTCGAAGGTCATCGACAGCACGTCCTCATTCAGCACTGTGTTCGCTCCTGGTCAATGGCTGTTGCGCCGTCCGCGCCACTCGGGGTTCGTGGGAATCGCGTTCACCAGGGCCCGCTTCAGCGCGGACCTGGCGGGCGTGTTCGTCGGGCACCGGGTCGACAGCGACTTTTCATCGCTGGAGCCGCCGATGCTGTCGAATGACGGTTACGCCACCTGGGACCTGCGTGCCGCCTATCGCGTGATCGGGCCGCTGTCGGTGACCGTGGCGGCGGAGAATCTGGCCGACGCCGACTACATGGATCCGCTCGGTTACCCGGCGCTCGGCCGAGCGTTCCGCATCGGCGCGAAGGTCGGATTCTAAGTCACGCCGCCAGCTGACCTCAGGAGACGAGCTGCAGCCATGTTGAGTGCGACGGGCGTCACGTTCGCTTACGACTCGACGCTCGTGCTGCGTGGCGTCTCGATCGACGTGCCCGAAGGTGGGCTGGTCGGGAATCCTCGGACCCAACGGGTCAGGCAAGACGACGCTGCTGAAGGTGCTGGCGGGCACGCGCAAGCCCACCTCCGGCAGCGTCTTCCTCGATGGGCAGGACCTGCGGCGGATCCCCCGAACGGTGGTGGCGCGACGGATGTCGGTGGTGCCGCAGGAGACGCAGCTCGCGTTCGACTACTCCGTGCTCGAAGTCGTCCTGATGGGCAGGTATCCTCACCTGGCCGCGTTCGAGATCGAGGGACCGCAGGACTACGAGCTGGCGCGGCGCGCGCTCGAGGCTACCGGCACTGCCGGCTTCGAGACGCGGCCGTTCGCGACCCTGAGCGGCGGCGAAAAGCAGCGCGTGATCATCGCCGCAGCGCTGGCGCAGATCTCCGCTCCGGCCGGCTCGCCTGCCCCGCTGCTGCTCCTCGACGAGCCGACCGCAGCGCTGGACCTCGCGTATCAACTCGAAATCGCCGCGCTGCTCCGCGATCTCCGCGATCGGCTGCACCTCTCGATGGTGCTGTCGACCCACGACCTGAACTTCGCCGCGAGCGTGTGCTCGTCGCTGGTCCTGCTGCGGGACGGACAGGTGCTGGCGGCCGGACCGACCGACGAGGTCCTGACGACACGCGCCGTGCGCGAGCTGTACGGGGTGGACGCCGAGGTCCACCGGCACGCCGCAGCCGGACACCTGGTCGTGACGCCGATCAGGCGGTCGCTCGCGAGCGCCGGGCGGTGACCGCGTCGCGATCGCTGCGCCGCCGCCTGGCCGTATCGCTGGCCGGCTTCGGCGGCCTGGCGGTCGCATCGATCGTTCTCGGTCCGCTCGTCGGGTCCACGTCCATCAGCCTGCGGCGGGCCTTTGACGTGTCGGTCCCGTTCGCGGACAACGTCGACGCGCAGATCTTCTTCGTCGCCCGGTTGCCGCGCACGCTCGCCGGCGCGCTGGTCGGCGGAACGCTCGCCGCCGCCGGGGTGATCTTCCAGGGGCTGCTCCGTAATCCGCTGGCGACGCCGTTCACGCTGGGGGTCTCGTCCGGGGCGGCACTCGGCGCGATGCTCGCGATCACGTTCGGGTGGACGCTCGGCAGCATCGGGCTACCCGCAGTACCCGTGGCCAGCTTCGCCGGCTCCATTGGCGCCGTCGCGATCGTCTACATGCTGTCGCGGGCGCGGCACGGCGGCCTGTCAACCAACACGCTGCTGCTCGCCGGCGTGACGATGAACGCGTTCTTCTCGGCCCTGATCCTGTTCGTGCAGTACTTTGCGGATTTCGCCGACACTTACCGCACGCTGCGCTGGCTGATGGGCGACCTCGACGTCAGCGCGTATCAGCCGCTCGTCGCAGCGCTGCCCCTGCTCGTGGTCTCGTTCGCACTCTTCGCCTGGCTCGCCCGGCCGCTGAACCTCCTCAGCCTCGGCGTCGACAGCGCGGAGACGCACGGCCTCGACGTCCGCCGCGCGCAGCGCGTCGCCTTCTTCAGCGCCTCGCTCGCGACCGGGGCCGCGGTGTCGGTCGGTGGCCCGATCGGGTTCGTCGGGATCATCGTGCCGCACATCGTCCGGGCGATGGTCGGGTCGGATCACCGGGTGGTGCTCCCGGCGTCGGTGCTCTTCGGGGCGGCGTTCCTCGTCGGCTGCGACATCCTCTCGCGGACGCTGCTGGCCCCAGTGGAGCTTCCGGTCGGGATCATCACGGCGCTCATCGGGGGGCCGTTTTTCCTCTGGTTGTTGGTCAGAAGATAAAACCGCTGATAGGTTCTAAAGGTTCGAGAGTTCGGGGGGTTCGACAGGTGCGCGTTCCACGGGGTTCTACGGGTTCCAATGGTTCGTCTTTCGAAATCGACGCGTTTGATGAAACGGAACCAGCTGAGAGCTGAGAGCTGGAAGCTGGAAGCGAATATGAACCGCCTCTTGATCGTCCTTCTCGTCTGCGCGGCATTCGGCCTCACGCCGGCTGCGCAGATTCGGGCGCGACCGCAGCGGATCATCTCGCTGGTCCCGGCCTTGACCGAGATGCTCTTCGCGGTGGGCGCCGGGCCGCAGGTGATCGCGGTCAGCAGCTTCGACGAATACCCGCCGGAGGTGAAGCACCTCGAGCGGGTCGGAGCGCTGCTCGATCCGAATCTCGAGCGGATTCTGTCCCTCCGGCCCGACCTGGTCGCGGTGTACGGCAGTCAGCAGGACCTGAAAACCCAGCTGGCCCGTGCCAGCATCCCGGTCTATTCCTATCGGCACGCCGGGTTGGCCGACATCACCTCCACTATCCGCGACATCGGCGAGCGGGCCGGCCACGCCACTGAAGCACGCGCCGTCGTCGCGCGGATCGAGACGCAGCTCGCCAGCATCAAGGCGCGGGTGGGCGCCGCGCACAGGCCGCGGACGCTGCTGGTCTTCGGCCGCGAAGCGGGGGCGCTTCGGGGTATCTACGCCAGCGGCGGCACCGGCTTCCTGCACGACATGCTCGAGGCTGCCGGCGGAGACGACGTGTTCGCCGACATCAAGCGCGAATCGGTGCAGGCGACCACCGAGCTGATTCTCGCCCGCCAGCCGGAGGTGATCCTCGAAATCCGGGCAGCCGCGTCCGAGACCGGCAATCTCGCGGCCGAGACCGCGGTCTGGCACGCGCTGGCTTCCGTGCCGGCCGTCCGCAACAACCGCATCCACTTCGTCATCGATCCGCGCATGGTCGTACCCGGACCGCGCGTGGCCGAAGCAACGGAGTTGCTCGCACGGGCGCTGCATCCGGATCGGTTCAAATAGCTTCGTCCGCTTCCAGTTCCAGCTTCCGCTTCGCTTCCCGCTTCCAGCTTCCCGTGTTCCCTGCTCCCGTGAACGTCAGCGCCCCCATCTCTCAGAACTGGCCGACTCACCCGTTAATGGGCTTGGCCGAGTTCTGCGGAATTCGGAACCGGCGCTTCCTTCCAGGTGCCGGGGGCAAGGCGCTGCGAGCCAACCCGTAGACGAAGCGGAGCGGGAAGCGGGCAGCTGGTAGCTGGTAGCTGGTAGCTGGTAGCTGGTAGCTGGTAGCTGGTAGCTGGAGTACGATTCACCCAATGACTGAGATTCGCATCACTGTCGCGCACAGCCCTGATTCCGACGACGCGTTCATGTTCTATGGTTTGGCGAGCAACAACGTCGACACCGGCGGCATCGTCGTCGACCAGGTGCTCTCGGACATCGAGACGCTGAACCGGGCGGCGTTCGAGGGGCGCTACGAGGTGACGGCGGTGTCCTTTCACGCCTATGCGCATCTCGTCGACAAGTACGCGCTGCTGCCGCACGGCGCGAGCATGGGCGACAAGTACGGTCCGATCGTGGTGTCGCGCCAGGATGGTCCGACGCAGGTAAAGGGCACGCGGATCGCTATCCCGGGCACGCTCACCACCGCCTACCTGACCCTGCGCATCTACGAGCCGGACTTCGAATACCTCGTCGTCCCGTTCGACGAAATCGGTCAGGCAGTTCTCGACGGCAAGGCGGACTCGGGACTGCTGATCCACGAGGGGCAGCTGACATATCAGGACGAAGGGCTGAAGAAGATCGTCGATCTCGGGGAGTGGTGGTCCGAGCGGACCGGCGGCCTGCCGCTGCCGCTCGGCGGCAACATCATCCGCCGCGATCTCGGACCCGAGATGATCAGCAAGGTCTCGAAGCTGCTGCACGACAGCATCGCCTACGCCCTCTCACATCGGGAGGCCGCGGTGGAGTACGCGCTGCAGTTTGGCCGCGGGCTGGATCGCAGCCGGACCGACACCTTTGTCGGCATGTACGTGAACGATCTGACGCTGTCGTACGGAGAGCGCGGTCGGAAGGGGCTCGAGCGGCTCATGACCGACGCCTACGACAGGAAGCTGATTCCTCAGCCGGTGCCGGTCGTCTTTGCTGCCTGACGGGCAGCGCAATCAGCCCTGGCGAGGAGCGATCGCGCGCAGCAGCGCTTCCACCTCGGACGGACCATCGACGGCGAGGTCGGCTCCAGTCGCCCGGGCCGACGCGGCAATCGACAGGCCGATGTCCTCGACCGCGCGGAACCCATCCTCGTCTGTCAAATCGTCGCCGATGTAGACCGGCCAGGCAGGTCCGCGCAGCGGCGTCACGCGATCCAGAATCCACTGCACCGCACTGCCCTTGTGCCAGTCGATGTTCGGCATCAGCTCGATCATGCTGGCACCGCGCATGACCCGCAACCTGCCGGCGTCGAGATCCCGCTTGGCGTGGCGCAGGAGCATGTCCTCGGCCTGTTGCGCCCCTTCGGCAGTCGAAGCCCTGAAATGTGCGACGAGCGCGTGGGTCTTGTCCTCGAGGAAGGCGCCGTCGATGGTTGCGAGCTCCGCGGCGAGCGGCCCGGCCAGCGCGCGAAGGGCGGCCTCGGCGCGGGGAAGTCCAGGATGCAGATAGTGCTCCCGCGAGCTTTCGATCTCGAGCCCGTGGAGGCCGGCGTAGTACACGTCACCCGCAAGCGCGGTCCGTTCCTTGACGTCGTGGAGACGGCGGCCGCTCACGATGGCGACGGTCTGGCCGGGACCTTGCGCGAGGCGCTCGAGCAGGTCGCGCCGGCTCGGCTTCAACCAGACGGCAGTGGGATCGTTGTCGAACTCACTGAGCGTGCCGTCGAAGTCGCAGAGCAGCACCAGGTGCCGGTGGCTCGCGCCACGCCGGATGCGCTCGGCCGCGAGCTGCACGTCAGCCGCGGACATATGAGGCGCTCTCGGGCATGGGCCGCAGCACGGCGGGCCCGCCGGCGGCACTTGGCCACCATTGCTCCGCAGTCCAGCCATCCGGCCGGCGCGTGTGTAAATACGAGTCGCGGTTGGACCCAGCGAGTAGTGAATGACCGGTGTTCGGTGAAACCTCCGGCATGCCTGTGTCGCTCAGCAAGACGATTGCCACACCGCAGCCTCGACTCAAGTGCGCGGCTCGAGGTCCGCACGAGTGATGGGCTTCGAGCGCAGTGATGATGGAAGCGTCATCGGCCAGGCGAGAGGTGTCCCTAATCGCGTCTGTAGGCCCGACCTTCAGGTCGGGCGTGAAGTGTCAGTGTGCGACGGCCGAGCGGCGCAGACTGCTGACTACGGCGGACAGGCGATCGATGGCGAACTGGATGTGCGGTTCGGTGGTGCCGCGGCCGAGGCCGAAGCGGACCACCGCGCCGACGCCCTCACCGACGGCGCCGATGGCTTGGAGGACGTGCGAGGGAGCCTGGCTCCCGGAACTGCACGCGGAGCCGGTCGACACCGCCAGATCGCCGAGCGCCATCAGCAGCCCCTCGCCGTCGACCCCCTCGAAGCTGACGTGCAGGTTGTGCGGCAGGCGGTGCGTCAGTGAGCCGTTGACGTGCACGCCATCGAGATTGGCGCGGAGCCCGGTGAGGAGGCGATCGCGCAGCGTCGCGAGACGAGGCCCCTCGTCCGGCATCTCGCGGGCGCAGATCTCGGCAGCCTTGCCGAGGCCGACGATGCCGGGCACGTTGAGCGTGCCCGAGCGCAGTCCGCTTTCGTGCCCGCCGCCGTCGATCTGGCATCCGAGCTGGATCTTCGGCTTCTGCCGCCGCACGTACAGCGCACCCTCACCCTTCGGGCCGTAGTACTTGTGACCGGTCAGGGACAGCAGATCGACGCCGGACTCGGTGACGTCGATCGGCACTTTACCGGCTGCCTGCGCGGCGTCGGTGTGCAGCAGCGCCCCGGCCTCGTGGACGATGCGCGCGATCTCGGGCATCGGCTGAAGCACGCCGATCTCGTTGTTTGCGATCATCACCGAGACGAGCACGGTCTTGGCGGTGACGGCATCCCGCAGCGCGTCGAGATCGAGAAGGCCATCGCGCTGAACGCCAAGCCGCGTCACCCGCCAGCCCTTGCGCCTCGAGCCGTTTGCAGGAATCGAGGACTGACTTGTGCTCGGTCGCGACCGTGACGATGTGATCGCCGCGAGAGCGGAGCGCATCGGCGCAGCCCTTGAGCGCGAGGTTGTTGGATTCCGTGGCGCCGCTGGTGAAGACAATCTCGCGCGGCGACGCGCCGATCAAGGCCGCCACTTGGGCGCGGGCGTTCTCGACGGCCTCTTCGGCCTTCCAGCCGTAGGCATGCTGGCGGCTCGCCGGGTTCCCGAACTCCTCCGAGAAGTACGGCAGCATCGCTTCCAGGACCCGCGGGTCGACGGGTGTCGTGGCGTGATAATCGAGGTAGACCGGTCTCGAGGTCACGACCGTCTCGACACCGTGAACGCGAGCGGCGACCCGACGTCCTCGAGCGGCGCGTCCGCTGACATCTCCTGCAGCGAGCACGTGGCGAGCGCGGAGACAATCCGATCCTTGATCCGCCACAGCGGATCACGAATGCTGCACTTCGAGTACTGGCCGCAGTTCTCGGCTTCGGTCGAGCACGCGGTCACCGTCAGCGGCCCGTCGATCGCCTGGATGATGTCCGCGACCGAGATCATCGAGGCCGGGCGCGACAGGCGGTAGCCGCCGCGCGTGCCCTGGTGGGACGACAGGAGCCCGCGGCGCACCAGGCGCTGCAGCACCTTGGCCATCAGCTCGACCGGAATGTCGTAGGCCTCGGCAATCTCGCGCGCGCTCGCCGACGGCACGTCGGCGCGGCCCGTCAGATGTTTCATGGCCATGAGCGCGTAATCGGCCTTCTTCGACAGGCGCAGCATCACCACATCCCCAGCTGAAGCTTCGCAACCTCGGACATGCGGTCCTTGGTCCACGCCGGATCCCACACCACATCGACCTTCGCGTCGGCGACGCCGGGCACGGCCTTGACCTTCTCCGCGACCTCCCCTGGCAGCGACTGCGCCGCCGGGCAACCAGGGGCGGTCAGCGTCATCCGCACACCGGCGACGCCCGCGGCATCCACGATGACGTCGTAGATCAGGCCGAGCTCCCAGATGTTCACCGGGATCTCGGGGTCGTAGACGGTCTGAATCGCCTCGACGATCGCCGGCTTCAACGCCTCGGTGCGAGCGGCGTCCGCGACCATCCTGGTGGTATCGCTGGAGGTTGCCGCCGGTTGAGCCGGAGCGTCGGGGATCATCGGAAGGGTTTTCATCTTACGCCTATTCGGTCGAGGCAATCGGGTCGCGCTCGAGCGCGGCCTTCAACGTGTGCCACGCCAGGCTGGCGCACTTCACGCGCACCGGAAACTCGCGCACGCCGGCCAGCGCCGACAGCTTGCCCATGTCCTCCACCGATTGATCCGGCGGGGTGGTCACCATGGTGTGAAAACGGCGGAAGAGGTCGTGGACTTCCGCGACCGGACGGCCCTTCACGCTGTCGGTCATGATCGACGCCGAGGCCTTCGAGATGGCGCAGCCCGACCCCTGAAACCCGACCTCCGTGACCACGTCGTCTTCGACCTTCAGATAGAGGTGCAGGCGATCGCCGCAGAGCGGGTTGAAGCCTTCAGCCTGGTGGCTGGCACTGTCGATGACGTGGAAGTTCCTGGGCCGCTTGTTGTGGTCGAGGATGACCTCCTGATAGAGATCGCTCAAATCCGACATCAGCTGAATACCTCGCGCACTTTTACCAGCGCGCGTCCGAGCGCGTCCAGGTCTTCCCTGGTGTTGTACATCGCCAGCGAGGCCCGTGCCGTCGCCGGAATGCAGAATCGATCCATGACCGGCTGGGCACAGTGATGCCCGGTCCGCACCGCGACGCCTTCGCGATCGACAATCGTCCCGATGTCGTGCGGATGGATGCCGTCCATCACGAAGGACAGAATGCTCGACTTGCCCGGCGCCGTGCCGATCAGCCGCACACCGGGGATCGCCTCGAGCAGCCCCGTTCCGTACTCGAGCAGCTCGTGCTCGTGCGCGGCAATCGCCGTGCGCCCGACCTGCTGGATGTAGTCAATCGCCGCGCCGAGGCCCACCGCGCCGGCGATGTTCGGCGTGCCGGCCTCGAACTTGTACGGCAGGTCGTTCCACGTCGAGCGCTCGAACGTGACGCTGCGGATCATGTCGCCGCCGCCCATGAACGGGGGCATGGCCTCGAGCCGCACGGTCTTGCCAATCAGCAGGCCGATGCCCGTCGGGCCGTAGAGCTTGTGACCGGTGGCGGCATAGAAGTCACAGCCGATCGCCTGCACGTCCACCGGCAGGTGATACGCCGCCTGCGAGCCGTCGATCATCACCGGCACGCCGCGGGCCTGGGCCATGGCGACGATCTGCTCGACCGGGTTGACCGTGCCGAGCGCGTTCGACATGTGCGCGATCGACACGATCCGGGTGCGCGGCGTGATCAGCCGTTCGAGCTCGTCCAGGATCAGCGCGCCGTGGTCATCGATCGGCGCGACCCGCAGACGCGCACCGCGCTCCTCGCAGACGATCTGCCAGGGCACGATGTTCGAGTGGTGCTCCATCGCCGAGATCAACACCTCGTCGCCCGGGGCCAGGATCGGCCGGACGAACGCGAACGCCACCAGGTTGATGCTCTCGGTCGCGTTGCGCGTGAAGACGACCTCCTGGACGCTGGCAGCATTGAAGAAGCCGCGGATCTTTTCGCGTGCCCCTTCGTAAGCGTCGGTCGCCAGACCGCTCAACTCGTGCACCCCGCGGTGCACGTTGGCGTTGATGTCGGTGTAGTAGTGCTGCAACGCGTCGAGCACGACCTGCGGCTTCTGGGTGGTCGCGGCGTTGTCGAGATACACGAGCGGCTTGCCGCGGACCTGGCGGCTCAGAATCGGGAAGTCGGCGCGGATCCGCGCGACATCGAGGGCCGTGCCGGCCGTGGCAAGTGAGGTCATTTGCCGTCCACCTCCGCGAGATCCCTGGCCAATTGCGCGTACAGCTCACGCTCCAGCGCGATTTTCAGCGGCTCGATCCTGACGCGGTTGAGGATGTCCCCGGCAAACGCGTGGATCAGCATGTCGCGCGCCTCCTGGAATGTCAGGCCGCGGGCCCGCAGGTAGAACAGCGCGTCTTCGTCGAGCTGCCCGATCGCCGCGCCGTGCGTACACTTGACGTCGTCAGCGAAGATCTCGAGCTGCGGCTTGGTATTGATCGTCGCGTCGTCCGAGAGGAGCAGTGCCCGGTTGGTCTGCTTGGCGTCGGTCTTCTGCGCATCCTGGCGGACGATGATCTTGCCGTTGAACACCGCGCGCGCCTTGCCGCCGAGGATGCCCTTGTAGATCTCGTGGCTCGGGCAGTGCGGCTCCGCATGATCGATCGTCGTGTGATTGTCGATCAGGCGGTCGGCATCCCCGACGTAGAGGCCGTTGAGGGTGCACTCGGAGCCTTCGCCGGCGAGCGTGGCGATCGCGTCATTGCGGGTCAGCTTCGCGCCAAGCGTGAACGAGTGTGACGAGACGGTGGCGCTGCGCGCCGTCCGGATGTGCATGCTGGCGACGTGGAACGCGTCCAGCCGCTCTTCCTGCACCTTGTAGTGATCGAGCACTGCGTGCTCGCCGACCACCACCTCGGTGACGGCGTTCGACAGGTACTGCTGGCCCGGCAACCCGACATACGACTCGACGACCCGGGCCTGACTGTTTGCGCCCAGGACGATCAGCGTGCGGGGGTGAGACATCGTGCCTGTTGCCAGGCTCGGCGCGAGCGACACGAACATCAGGTGGATCGGTTCCTCGAGCACGACGCCGTCCGGCACCGACACGTAGGCGCCGTCCGCCGCGAAGGCGGTGTTCAGCGCGGCAAAGGCGCGGCTGTCGAGATCGACGTCACGGCCGAAGAGCCGTTCCACCGCGGGGTCGCTCTCAAAGGCGGCGGCGAGCGAGCCGACGGTCACACCGGCCGGCAGCCCCGAGGTCCGCGACAGCGGTGAGGCGAACCGGCCGTTCACGAACACCAGGCGCAGCGCCGCCTCGGAGTACGGGAATCCCGCCAGCTGCGCCTCGTCCACCGCAACCGCGGGAGCCGGCGACAGTTCGGCGCGGGCAATCGGCGCGACGTTCGTGAAGCGCCACTCCTCGTTGCGCACCGTCGGAAATCCGAGCGCCGCGAACCGCGCCGCGCCGCGCGACCGGAGCTCTTCGAGCCACGCCGGCCCGGAGGTCAGGCGCTCCTCGAGTGCGGTCAGCCAGGGCGAATGCTTTTCGACTACTTGGGTCATATCTCTTCTTAGCTGCCAACTCTCAGCTTCCAGCTTCCAGCTGGATCCTGAGAAAGCCAACCCGAACGGCATCGGTTTCAGAGACTGCCACTAGGAGGCTTCTCATCTGCCATCTGCCATCTGCCATCTGCCATGCACGTCGACCAGTCAGCGGCGGCTATGCCGCTTCGATCCAGCCGTAACCCTTCTGTTCGAGCTCGAGCGCCAGCTCCTTGCCGCCCGACTTGACGATCCGGCCGCCGCTGAGCACGTGCACGAAGTCCGGCACGATGTAGTCGAGCAGCCGCTGGTAGTGCGTGACGACAATCGCGGCGCGCTCGGGGCTGCGCATCGCGTTGACACCGTTGGCGACGATCTTCAGCGCGTCGATGTCGAGGCCGGAGTCAGTCTCGTCGAGCACCGCGAGCTTCGGCTCGAGCAGCGCCATCTGGAAGATCTCGTTGCGCTTCTTCTCGCCGCCCGAGAAGCCTTCGTTGACCGCGCGGCTCAGCATGCTCTGATCGATTTCCAGGAGCTTCGATTTCTCCTTGATCAGTTGCATGAACTCCATCGCGTCGTACTCGGGCAGGCCGAGGTGCTTGCGCTTGGCGTTGACTGCCGCCTTGAGGAAGTAGGCGTTGTTCACGCCGGCGATCTCGACCGGGTACTGGAAGGCCATGAACACGCCTTCCCGCGCGCGCTCGTCCGGGTCCATGTCCAGCAGGTCGGCGCCGTTGTAGAGGATCTCGCCGCCGGTCACCTCGTACTCGGGATGGCCGGAGATGGCCCGCGCCAGCGTGCTCTTGCCGGAGCCGTTCGGCCCCATGATGGCGTGGACTTCACCGGCGTTGACGGTCAGATCGATCCCCTTCAGGATCTCCTTGCCCTCCGCGCGAACCTGCAGATTTTTGATGATGAGCATGTCTTGTCTAACCTACGGACCCTTCCAATGAAATGCTGAGCAGCTTCTGCGCTTCGACCGCGAACTCCATCGGGAGCTCCCGGAACACTTCCTTGCAGAATCCGCTGACGATCATGTTGACCGCGTCCTCGGTCGTCAGGCCGCGCTGCCGGCAGTAGAAAATCTGGTCCTCGCCGATCTTCGAGGTCGAGGCCTCGTGCTCGACCCGGGCCGAGGTATTCCGGATTTCGAGGTACGGGAACGTGTGCGCGCCGCACTTGTCGCCGATCAACAGCGAGTCGCACTGCGAGTAGTTGCGCGCGTTCTTGGCGTTCTTGCCGACCCGCACCAGCCCGCGATAGGTGTTCTGGCCGAAGCCCGCCGAGATCCCCTTCGACACGATGGTGCTGCGGGTGTTCTTCCCGAGGTGGACCATCTTGGTGCCGGTGTCGGCCTGCTGGCGATTGTTGGTGGTCGCCACCGAGTAGAACTCGCCGATCGAGTTGTCACCCTTGAGGATGCAGCCCGGATACTTCCAGGTGATCGCCGACCCGGTTTCGACCTGGGTCCAGGTGATCTTCGAGCCGCGTCCCTCGCACAGACCCCGCTTGGTCACGAAGTTGTAGATGCCGCCCTTCCCGTTCTTGTCGCCGGGATACCAGTTCTGGATCGTCGAGTACTTGATCGTCGCGTCGTCATGCGCCACGAGCTCGACGACCGCGGCGTGCAGCTGATTCTCGTCGCGCATCGGCGCGGTGCAGCCTTCGAGGTAGCTGACGAACGAGCCCTCGTCGGCGACGATCAGCGTGCGCTCGAACTGGCCGGTGTCCTTGGCATTGATGCGGAAGTAGGTCGACAGCTCCATCGGGCAGCGGACGCCCTTGGGGATGTAGACGAACGACCCGTCGCTGAAGACTGCCGAGTTGAGCGCGGCGAAGAAGTTGTCGGTGTGGGGCACGACGGAGCCGAGATACTTGCGGACCAGCTCGGGATGCTCACGCACCGCGTCCGAGAAGGACATGAAGATGATCCCGACCGACGCCAGCTTCTCGCGGAACGTCGTCGCTACCGAGACGCTGTCGAACACCGCGTCGACCGCGACGCCGGCGAGCAGCATCTGCTCCTCGAGCGGAATCCCCAGCTTGTTGAAGGTAGCGCGGACCTCGGGATCGACCTCGTCGAGGCTGTTGAGCGCCTTCTTTTTCTTGGGTGCCGAGTAGTAGGCGATGTCCTGGTAGTTGATCGGATCGTAATGAACGTTCTGCCAGGTCGGCTCCTTCATCGTGAGCCAGAGTCGATACGCCTTGAGCCGCCAGTCGAGCAGCCACTCCGGCTCCCCCTTCTTCTGGGAGATCAGCCGGACCACGTCCTCGCTGAGCCCCTTGGGGATCGTCTCGCTCTCGACGTCGGTGACGAAGCCGTACTTGTACTCGCGTGTGGCGAGGTCTTCGATGGTCTCGGTAGAAGTAGACATTTATCTCTTCGCTCTTGGCTTCCAGCTGCCAGCTTCCGGCTGCCAGCTAAAACGCTTTCCGCTTCCCGCTTCCACGTTCCGACTTGATCCCGGTGAACGGCGTCGCTTTTCAGCACGTCACTCCCAGCCCCATCCAGCGGGAAGCTGGAAGCTGGAACCGGGCAGCTTACACGCTGAAACTCGTCCCGCAACCACACGTGCTCTTGGCGTTGGGATTACTGAAGATGAAGCCGCGGCTGACCAGGCTGGTGTCGTAGTCCAGCGTGGTGCCGTCGATCAGGCGGTGGCTCTTGGGATCGATGAACACCTTCGCGCCGTCCTGGCCCTCGAATACGAAGTCACCTTCGCGCGCGGCCGCTTCCCACGCGAACGTGTAGCTGAAACCGGAGCACCCGCCCGCCTTGATGCCGATGCGCAGCCCGCCGCCGGGCAGCCCATGGCGCGCGGTCATCTTCTTGATCAACTGTCCTGCGTTCTCGCTGATTTGCAGCATGATCGCACCCGGATCCGCGGCGGAGCCCCCATGGCGCGCCGCAAAGCCGACCATAACAGTCCTATATTAGTCGCTCGCCCTCCACACGTAAAGCCCGAACGGGGAAAAACGCTCGGCGACCCTACCGTTCCGCGGCGGTTTCGCCTAAACTTCGTGCAGTGGTCACCTTTCCGGCCCTTCTGCTGGCTGTTGTGCTGGTACTGGTCCTTGGCCTCGCTGCGTGGTTCGTCCTGCAGGCCCGACTGGATCGCGAGCGGGCCGTCGGTACGGCAAGCCTTCAGTCCGCGCTCGCCTCCGCGCAGGCCCACGCCGAAGAAGCCGTCCGGCGCACCAGCGACCTCTCAGCCGAACTCGACGAACGAAGCGCAGAAATCGCGGCTCTGCAGCGCGCGCTCAGCGAGGCGCAGCAGGACCGTGCCCGGCTCGAAGCAGAAGTCGCGGCGGAACGCCGCGCGGCAGCAGAAAAGCTCCAACTCCTGGGCCAGGCCGAAGCGCGGATGCGCGATGCCTTCACGGCCCTGTCCTCTGCCGCACTGCGGGAAAACAATCAATCCTTCCTGGCGCTGGCCAAGTCCTCGCTCGCGGAATTCCAGCAGACCGCGCGCGTCGAGCTGTCGGGCCGCCAGAAAGCGATCGAGGACCTCGTCCAGCCGCTGAAAGAGTCGCTCAGCCTG
Source organism: uncultured Acidobacteriota bacterium (assembly GCA_963816725.1). Taxonomy (GTDB): domain Bacteria; phylum Acidobacteriota; class Vicinamibacteria; order Vicinamibacterales; family 2-12-FULL-66-21; genus CAVSUB01. Next base: position 331,572 of record CAWFMC010000018.1, read on the forward strand.
GTCGACGGCAAGCTCCAGCAGGTCGAGCAGAATCGGGTGGGAACGCACTCCGCGATTACCGAGCAACTCAAGTCGCTGCACGCGTCGCAGCAGACGCTGCAGGTCGAAACCAACCGCCTCGTGCAGGCGCTGCGGTCGCCCAACGTTCGCGGCCAATGGGGCGAGCTCCAGCTGCGCCGCGTCGTCGAAGCGGCCGGCATGCTCAACTACTGTGACTTCGATCTCAAGGAATCGGTGAACGGAGATGGCGGCCGGCTCACTCCCGATCTGATCGTCCGCCTGCCCGGCGGCAAGAACGTCGTGGTGGACGCGAAAGTGCCCTCATCGGCGTTCCTCGACGCGATGGAAACGGACGAAGGGTTGCGCGACCCGAAGCTGCGGCAGCACGCGCGCCAGGTCCGCGACCACGTGATCAAGCTCGGGAACAAGACCTACTGGCAGCACTTCCAGCCCGCGCCGGATCTCGTGATCATGTTCGTGCCGGGCGAAACGCTCCTCAGCGCCGCCCTCCAGCACGACCCGGCGCTCCTCGAATTCAGTCTGGCCCGCGGCGTGATGCTGGCGACGCCGTCCACGTTGATGGCGCTGCTGCGGGCCGTCGCGTATGGCTGGCAGCAGGAAAAGATCGCCAAGAACGCGCAGGAAATCAGCGAGCTCGGGCGTCAGCTCTACGATCGCATCCGGGTCATGGCGGTGCACTTCGAGGAGGTTGCACGCGGGCTGACCAAGTCGGTGGACGCGTACAACCGGGCGATCGGCTCCCTCGAGAGCCGCGTGCTGGTCACGGCGCGGCGGCTGAAGGACAGCGGAATCAGCGCCCCGGAGGCGCTGCCGGACCTGTCGCCGATTGATCAGACCGCGCGCCCGCTCGGCGCGCCGGAACTGGTCGGGCTCTTCGACGACGACGCGGTCGATGGCGTCGTCGTCAAGGGGGAGAGCTGAGCTAACGGATGGCGGCGGTGAGGGTCACCGTGGCGCGGATTTCGAGATCCCCCGCGACCACCGGGGTCGGCGCCGTTTCGGCCATCGCCATGTTGCGCATCGCCATGGGCCTCGGCGGGGGCATGACCGTCGCCCGCTGCTCCTCGATCCGGACGATACGCTCGACTTTCAAGCCTGCGCCGGCGGCCGCGGCGTTGGCCCGCGCCCGCGCGTCCTCGACCGCCTTCTGCAGCGCCTCACGCTCGGCTCCGGTCCGATCCTTCAAGTCGAAACGCACACCCGCGACCGACGTCGCACCGGCGCCGACCGCGAGATCGAGGATGTCGCCGAGCTTCGGCAGATCATCCACCCGCACCTCGATGGCGTTGCGCGCGACGTAGTCGCGCAGCGTCTGCTTGCCGTTGTTGTAGTCGAACTCCGGCTGGATGTCGTAGTTCGTGGTCTGGATGGCGTCGCCGGCGAGGCCGGCCGACTTCAGCTTGGCGAGGACGGCGGTCATCGCGTCGGCGTTGGCCTTCTGCGCTTCGCGGGACGTCTTGGCCCGCGACTCGGCGGAGATCGCCACGAACGCGCGGTCGGGCGCGCGCTTGACCGTCGCCTCCCCGCTCGTCACCACGACCGGCAAGTCCGACTCCTTGGGCGCGGACGTCTGCGCCGTCGCCAGGCTGGCCCAGGCCATCGCGGCCACCGCCGCTGTCGTTGTCAGTATCAGCATGGCGATCGATCCTCCCGGCTGGAGCCGCCAGCCTCACCCTACGACATTCTCTGCGATTTGGACGATCGGGGTGGCGCCGGAGTCGGGAGCCGGCTCAGGCCGTCACGATACACTTTGGGGGCTTCGCGCTCAGCGCCGGGGCATGGCCGATGGCAGATGGCAGATGGCAGATGGCAGATGGCAGATGGCAGATGAATAATCGTCCCGACCACTGATGCGTGCTGATCTTGCCTTGATTGGGTTCGGCAATGTCGCCCGGCGGTTCGTCCGCCTGCTCGACGAGCAACGGCACCGGCTCGCGGCAGACGAAGGCCTGGAGTATCGGATCGTCGGGATTGCCACCCGCCGGCATGGTGCGATGCACCACACAGACGGTGTGGACGCGGCGTTGGCCGTGAAGCAGGTCGAAGATGGGCGCCGGCTCGACGCGATCGCGCCCACGACCGTCAGCACTGCCGCCGACGTGATCGCCGCGCTCGCGACCACGGATGCGCCGCTGCGGGTCGTCATCGAAACGACGACGCTCGGGATCGAGAACGGCCGTCCGGCGATCGACCACGTCGAAGCCGCGCTCGCCTCGGGATGCCACGTCGTCACCGCGAACAAGGGCCCCGCGGCCTTCGCGTACGCCGCCCTGAGTGCCACCGCGAGGGCCGCCGGCCTGTCGTTCCTCTTCGAAGGCGCGGTCATGGACGGCGTGCCGGTCTTCAACCTCGTTCGCGAGACGATGCCGACTTCCGTCGTGCAACGGTTCCGCGGGATCGTCAACAGCACGACCAACCACATCCTCACCGCCCTCGAGCACGGGGAAGCGTTTGCGCCGGCGCTGGCGCGGATGCAGGCGCTCGGAATCGCGGAGGCGGATCCGTCGCTGGACGTGGACGGCTGGGACGCGGCGGCGAAGGCCGCGGCGCTGGCGAACGTGTTCATGGGTGCGGGCATTACGCCGCAGGACGTGGTGCGCGAGGGACTGGGTCCGGACACGGCCGAACGGGCACGCGAGGCCAGGGCCCGCGGGCAGCGGCTGCGTCTCATCGCGAGCGGCGCGCGAGGGCAGCGACCCTCGGTCGCCTTGACCGAACTGCCGCCCGACGATCTGCTGGCCGGATTGCGCGGCCAGGCGAACGCGCTAATCGTGACCACCGACATGCTCGGCGACATCGCCATCTGCCAACTCGACGGCGACCTCCGCCACACGGCGTACGCGTTACTGAGCGACCTGGTGACGGTGCGGCGCCGGGCCGGAGCATAGCGTGACCCACAACGGCCCGCTGACAGGCATCACCGTCCTCGACTTCACGCGCGTGCTGTCCGGCCCTTACTGCACGATGCTCCTCGCAGACATGGGCGCGAGGGTCATCAAGATCGAGCAGCCCGGCCGCGGCGACGACACGCGCGGCTGGGGACCGCCGTTCCTCGGACACGAGAGCGCGTATTTCCTGAGCGTCAACCGAAACAAGGAGAGCCTCGCGCTCGACCTCAGGTCGGCGGCGGCGAAGGCCGTGATCCCGCGCCTCCTCGAGCGAACCGACGTGATCGTCGAGAACTTCCGCCCGGGCGCGATGGCGCGCCTGGGCCTCGACTATGACGCGATCCATGGCACGCACCCGGCGATCGTGTATTGCTCCATCTCCGGATTCGGCCAGACGGGGCCGCGGCGCAGTGAGCCCGGGTACGACGCGGTGATCCAGGCTGAAGGCGGTTTGATGAGCCTGACGGGAGACGCGGACGGTCCGCCGTTCCGGCTCGGCGTGGCGATCTCCGACATCGTCTCCGGGATGTTCGCGTTCCAGGGGATCTCGATGGCCCTCTACGCGCGGACGCAGACCGGCCGCGGGCAGCTGGTGGACATCGGCATGCTCGATTCTACGGCGGCGCTTCTGACGTATCAGTCCGGCAGCTTCTTCGCGACCGGCCAGGCGCCGCAGCGCCTCGGCAATCGCCATCCGACGATCGTGCCGTACGAGACCTTCAGCGCGAGCGACGGTGACTTCGTCATTGCCGTTGGGAACGATGCGCTGTGGCGGGCGTTCTGCACCGCCTGCGGCCTCGAGGCGCTCGGCGATGATCCGCAGTTCGCCACCAACCGCCAGCGTGTGCAGGGCTACGGCGTCCTGAAGCCGGTGATCGTCGAACGGCTGCGCACCAAGACGCGCGCCGAATGGATCGCGGTGTTGACGGCCGCGGGCATTCCGTGCGGCGCGGTTCGAGACGTCGGCGAAGTGCTCGCCGACCCGCAGCTCGCGGCGCGGGAGATGGTGCAGCAAGTCGCGCACGCGAGTCTCGGTCCGCTCCGCGTGACCGGAGTGCCGGTGAAGCTCTCGGACACTCCCGGCGGCGTGCGCACCGCGCCGCCGACACTCGGCCAGCACACGGACGCAATCCTCGGCGAGTTGGGATTCAGTGACGAAGAGATCGAAGAGTGGCGCAAGGCCTGACAATCGTCTCAGGCTTCAGGCTTCAGGCTTCAGGCTTCAGGCTTCAGGCCCGGAGATTCTAACGGTTTAGAGGCGCGCGAGCGCAATTGCAAACCTGGTCAAGGAACGACGCCGCGCTCCGGGCCGAGTGCGACAGCCAATCACGCCGGTAGCCGGTAGCCTTCTTTGTCACCGCTCCACGAAGGGCGTGATCTCCTCGACGAGAAATTCGAGCACGTCCTCCTCCGTGAGGTCGGCGGTCGCGGTGCCGGCGCGGATCGGCCGTTCGGTGACGAGCGTCCGGCGGCCGCGGCCGCGGCTGGTGTGACCGACAGGACGCGGCGGGTCGAGGGTTGGATCGAGCGTGATCTCGATGAAGTCCTCGCCGCCGCTCTCCGACGCGAGCCGGACGGATCCGGCTGGCGTGAACACCTTGAAACGTAAGCCCTCGGCGACCAGCGCGGCGGCGAAGGTGTGAAACGTGGGCACCGCCCGATCCCGCAAGAAGGCTTCGTAGTCGCGGGCCGCGGCATCGGCGCGCTCGCGGCGCGCCGCGGCGCCGCGCCGAGCTTGTTCGATGACCGCGCGCAATCGGCGGCGGACTTCCGGGGTGTCCATTGTTACAGGCTATCCCAAATTCTAAAAGCTTCCCGCTTCCCGCTTCCCGCTTCCCGCTGGAATGGGTTGTGACAACCGGGTGGCCGGACTGGCGTCGCGGACTTTCGCACACCGTAGAGTTCAAGCACGAACCGGCGCGTTTGTCCCCACAGGAGCGGGAAGCTGGAAGCGATCACTTTTTCACCGCCCTATGGATCGCCATCAACCCGCCCAGCACCGGCAGGTACTCACAGCTCGCGAATCCGCGCTCGCGCACCATGCCGCAGACGGCCGCTGCCCCGGGATACCGCTTGATCGACTCCGCGATGTAGCGATACGTGTCAGGGTCGCCGTGGAGCACGAACCCGAGGCTCGAGCCCACGACCGTCAGGTAGGTGAGGTACACCGAACGCACGAGCGGATTGGCGGGACGGTTGAAATCCAGGGACAGGAACAGGCCGCCGGGCTTGAGCACGCGATGGACTTCGTCGATTGCGCCCTGGATCACCGGCACGTTGCGAATGCCGTAACCGGTGGTCACCAGGTCGAACTGGCCGGCCGGGAACGGGAGCGCCATCATGTCGCCGGCGACCCACTGCGGCCGCGAGCCGCTGCGCTGCTTGGCCGCCGCAAGCTCCAGCATCCGCGGCGTGATGTCGAGCGCGGTCGTCAGCGCACCGCCGGCCTGGAGCGCATAGGCGATGTCGCCGGTGCCGCACGCGAGATCGAGCGCCCGCAGGCCGGGCCTGACGCCCGACAAGGCAGTCAGGCGGCGCTTCCACCGGCGATCCTGGCCGTACGACAGGAATCCGGTGATCAGATCGTAGCGATCGGCAACGGTGGAGAACAGCCGGCGGACGTAGCGGCGCTTCGTCTCCGGCGTCGCCAGGGCGGTGCGCAGCGGATCCCGGTCCGCACCCGAAGGCGGGGTCATTCGCTCGCGATGTTACCCCGCATCGTCTCGGCGGACGACGCGAGTAGGCGCGGAGCCAGCATCGCAGACTCGCGTACCGATCGTGATCTGGTCTCCCTCGATCAGTGCGTTTCAGCACTCAAAATCAGGATTTTGAGATACTGAGGCGTGCTTCCTTCACCAACCGTCGAAAATTACTTGAAGACAATCCTCATGGCACAGAGCGCCGACCTGCCCTCAAGCGCGCTCGTGCCGATGGGACAGATCGCCACGACGCTCGGCGTCGCTCCGGGCACCGCAACCACCATGGTGAAGACCCTGGCCGACTCCGGCCTGGTGCGCTACGAGCCGTACGCCGGCGTGCGATTGACCCGCACCGGGGAGAAACAGGCGGCACGCGTGCTCCGCCGCCACCGGTTGATCGAGCAGTTCCTGGTCCAGATCATGGGCATGAGCTGGACGGAGGTGCATGAGGAAGCGGAGAAACTCGAGCATGCGGTGTCCGAACGCCTGATCGAGCGGATCGACGAGATGCTGGGCCGCCCGGCGGTCGACCCGCATGGTGATCCGATTCCTGACGCGGACGGCACAGTCAATCGGATCCGCTACGACACGCTGCTCACCTGCCCGCTCCATACAGCGGTCAGGGTGCAACGCGTCAGCGATCAGGATCCCGAGTTCCTCCGCTTCGTGGAGCGCCACGATCTCCGGCCGGGACAGGTGACGCAGGTCGAGGCGCGGAGCGACGCCGCCGACAGCGTGCGGTTGCGCAGTGGGAAAAACCGGCCCTATACGATCGGCGCGCGCGCCGCGTCCAAGGTGCTGGTCCAGGCCGCGGGCGCGCTGGCCTTGACGTTGATGCTGGCGTGCCCGGCGCACGCCCAGACGCCCGCGCCGGCCGCCCCGCCGGCGGCGGCGCACCCGGCGGATAGCCCGTTCGCGATCGAAGACAACTCATTCCTGGTCGAGGAAGCCTTCAACCAGGAACGCGGCGTGGTCCAGAACATCTTCGGCCCGGCCCGGACCGGCGGTCAGTGGGCCGCCAGCTTCACCCAGGAATGGCCCGCGCCGTCGCAGACGCACCAGCTCTCGTACACGCTGTCGTTCGCCGACGGCAGCAGCGGATTCGGGGCCGGAGACACGCTGATCAATTACCGATATCAGCTGCTCGAGGAGGGGCCAGGCCGCCCGGCGTTCTCGCCGCGCGCGAGCCTCGTGCTTCCCACCGGCAGCGTCGGCGACGGGCTGGGGAACGGCTCGTACGGGCTGCAGGTGGACTTGCCGGTCAGCAAGCGCCGCGGCGCGATCTACTGGCACGGCAACGCCGGTTTCACCTGGCTGCCGCGCGCCGAGGCCGCCGGCAGCGCGGATCGCGCGAACCTGCTGTCTCCGTTCCTCGCCGGCAGCACGATTTACGCCCTGCGCCCGATGGTCCACCTGATGCTGGAGCAGGTCCTGCTCTTCGCCCAGTCATACGACGGCGTCGGACGTGACAGCAGCACCCTGTACACGCTCTCGCCCGGCGTACGCTTCGGCTGGAATGTGGGTGAGGCGCAGCTGGTCGGCGGCGCCGCGTTGCCCATCACCTGGCAGAGCGGCAACTCAGACGTCGGCGTCTTCCTCTACGCATCGTACGAACTGCCCTTCATCAAGAAGTAGCCGCCCCGGCGGACCGGCGGTGCCGGGCGGCCCCGCGGCACGTCAGTCGTTGCTGTAGGAAGCGAAGGACGACGGTGTCTCCCACACGCGGACGGTGACGATGTCGAGGCCGAGCTGCCGGCCTTCGTCGAAAATCAGCTTGGCGATGCGCTCGACGGTAGGGTTGCTCTCGAGCAGATAGATCGGCTCCCCCAACGCCTGGAGCGGCGCGACCAGTGGATCGTCGTGACGCAGGATCATCTTGTGATCGAGCTCCCGATCGATCCAGCCTTTGACCAGCCGCTTGATGTCGCTGAAATCGGTGACCATGTTGCGGGCGTCGAGGCGATCGGTCCGCACCTCGATCTCGGCGAGCGCGTTGTGCCCGTGGGGATGCTTGCAGACGCCGTCGTAGTCGAGCAGGCGGTGGCCGTAGCAGAACTCGATCCGTTTGGTGACTAGATACATGATTCGTGGTGGCAGTTGGACGGGAGCTTCGGTGGCGACGCCGGATTCTCGACATCGATCATAGTGCCTATCCCAGCGGTGACCGCGGTGTTGTTCTCGGGCGGCCTGGACAGTGCCGTGCTGGTCGCGCAGGCGGCTCGCGAAGGACCCGTCCAGCCCATGTACGTCTCGGTCGGGCTGGCCTGGGAGGCGACGGAACGCGAGGTCGCAACGCGTTTCCTCGCCTCGCTTCCGCCCGCCGACATCCGGCCGCTCGCTTCGCTGCGGGTCGACATGACCGACGTCTATCCGCCGACGCACTGGGCGATCCGCGGGGAGGCCCCCGGCTTCGACACCCCCGACGAAGATGTCTACCTCGAAGGGCGGAACGTCATCCTGCTGTCGAAGGCCGCCGTGTTCATGGCCCGCGCGCGCATCGAGCGGGTGTGGATCGGGCCGCTCGCCGGCAACCCGTTTCCCGACGCGACTGCGGAGTTCTTCAGCGCCTTCGCCGGCGCGCTCTCGATCGGCGTCGCCGCGCCGATCGCCGTCATCGCGCCCTTCGCGACGCTCCACAAGGCCGACGTGATTCGACTCGGCCGGCAGCTCGGGGTCTCGCTGGAGCTGACGCTGTCCTGCATGCAGCCGCAGCGGGGGCTGCACTGCGGCCGCTGCAGCAAGTGCCGCGAGCGGCGCGAGGCCTTCGCCGAGGCCGGGGTGGACGACCCGACCGCCTACGCGGCGACACCGATCAGATAGGGGCGTGTTCGGGGTGGGGTCCTGGCGCTCGGATCCGTCAGGATGCGCGAAGGCGGATGGAGCCGTCGCCGGTGCGGATCTTCAGGGTCTTGCCGCCCGTGCCCAGTTGAGCGCGCAGCGCGCGGCGGCTGGACTCGTCGCGATCATGGCTGGGCCCGCCGTCCGTCGGCGAGCCGTCGGCTTCGGCGCGGACCGGACCGACATGCAGGTCGTTGCGGATGCCGCCGTCGCTGGTCCGAGCATCGAGCTCGGCGGAGAAATCCTGCGGCAGGTAGACGGTGACGCTGCCGTCACCAGTCGTGAAGCTCCAGTCATCCGTCATCGTGGTGCTGGCGGACGCGCGGTAGACGATCGAGCCGTCGCCGGTGTGGAGCTTGACGACGCCCAGATTCCCGGAGACCTCGACGCTGCCGTCGCCCGTGTCCACGTCGAGCGCCCCCTCGGCATTGTCCACGTGCACGGAACCGTCGCTGGTATGAAACGTCAGCTCGCCGCCGACGTCCGCGGCACGGATGCTGCCGTCACTGGTGCCGAGGTCAAGGCGCCCGCTCACCCGCTCGATCCGGATCGATCCGTCTCCGCTGCGGGCGACGACGTCGGTCTTGGAGGGAACGGAGACGACCAGCCTGGCGGAGGCGGAGTGGTGGATACCGAAGCCGGTGAAGCTCTCCCCCTTCGGGCGCTTGACGTCCACCGTGACGCGATCGCCATCCTGCCGCGCGTCGATGACCAGCGCGTCGACCGCTTCTTTCGTCCCGCCGCGCTTTTCGATCTCGACCAGCACCTCTGCCCGATCCCATGACCGGATCTCGATCGCGCCGTCGAACGTCGTGACGTTGAGGACCGGGCTACCGGAGACCGTGAACCGCTTCTCCTCGCGCTCGATCAGCGCTTGGGAATCGACGCTCACCATGCAGGCGGTCGCGCTCAGCGAGGACGCCAGCACGCCGCATGCGACGGCAAATCTCATACCGGCATAGACGGCCTGACGTGTCCCAGCGTTCCAGAAAAGAACAGTCACTCGCGGAGCTGCCACACCAGCTCCCCGCCGACGAAAGTCGAGCGAACCTGGAGCTGTTCGTCAAGAACGGTCAGGTCCGCGATCCAGCCCTCGCAGACCCGCCCCACCGCGGCCAGGCCGAGGGCGTCGGCCGGACTGGTCGCGCAGCAGCGCGCCGCATCGAGGATGGTCATCCGCAGCTCGCGGACGAGGTTCCGGAACGCCTTATCCATCGTCAACGTGCTGCCCGCGATCGTGCCGTCGTCCAACCTCGCGACGTCGCCGATGGTGATCGGCCGGTCGCCGATGAACGTGCGGGTGCCGACCGGCAGACCGGAGCCGGCGGTCCCGTCGGTGATGGCCATGATCCCGTCCGGCCCCTTCGCCGCAACCGCGACGCGGAGCATCGCCGGGTGCACGTGCACCCCGTCGCAGATGATCTCGGCCGTGACACGGTCGCTCTCGAGCACGGCGGCGGCCAGCCCGGGAAGGCGATGACCGAGCGGCGTCATCCGGTTGAACAGGTGTGTCGCCTGCGTGGCCCCAGCTTCGATGCCGGCGAGCGCCTGCTCGTAGCTCGCGCCGGAATGGCCGAGAGACACGTAAATTCCTGCTGCGACGAGATCGGGGATCAGATCGATCACCCCCTCGAGCTCCGGGGCGACGGTCATGATGCCGACGTCTCCACGCGCTGCATGTATGACGGCCAGGATGTCGTCGCCCGTAAAGCGGCCGTCGGCCACCGCGCCGCGCGGCAGGCGCAGACACTCGACCGGCTGGGCGCCGCAGTACTCCGGGTTGATGAAGTTGCTTTCGAGGTGCGCGGGGAGCACGCGGGCGCCGCTGGGCCCGTGCCGGGCGACGCGGATCGCGTCCAGCATCTCGCGCAGAGGATCCGGCGCACAGGCGATCGAGGTCGGGCAGAAGGCCGTCACCCCATATCGCGGCAAGCGAGCGGCGAGAGCGGCAACGCCGCCGGCGCCGTCGAGGGCATCGGCCCCTTCCAGCCCGTGCACGTGAACGTCGATGAATCCCGGCACGATGAAGTGCCGGGTGCAGTCGATCAGCCCCGGATCAGAGCCGGATGGGCGGCTGCCCGGCTCGACGCTCGCGATCCGGCCATCTTCGATCACCACCGTGCCCGGATGCAGGATGCGATCGGGGAGCACGACGGAGGCGCCGGACAGGATGGTCCGGGGCGCGTGGCGGCCGCGCTCGGTGTCGATCACGGGCGGTTGCCGATGTGCCACTGGAGCTTGCGCCCCTCGAGCGGCAACGCGCCGGCACCTTCGGCGCGAAAGACGGACTGGTCGACGTCGCGGATCAGCGTGCGCAGCCAGCGTTCGTCGGGCGCCGAGAAGACGATCACCCCGGCTCCCTCGGCCGGCGGGAAGCGGCGATCGTCGGTGTAATCGCGATCGAGCGTGATCAGCGTGCGTCCCATCTGCCGCGCCAGGCGATAGTGGAGGACGTCGGAGGCCCGGCGGACATCCTCGTGTTCGAGCACGAAGAACACGTCCCAGCTGAGCGTCCGGCGCATGAACTCGACCGTCCCGCTCGGAATGTTGGCGTCGGCGTAGACTCGCGGCCGTCCGCCGGCCTCGACCAGCACGTCGGTGAGTTCCGAGGAGAGCGTGCCCATCGGGTCAGCGATGCCGGTCGATCTCGGCTGGTTCGTCGGTCAAGGCCGGTTTCGCCACGTCGCCTGAAGCCTGCCGCGCTTTCGCCTGCCGCACGAGATCCGCGACCAGTTCGGCACGCTTGTGCACCAGTTCCTTGCGGGCACGGCGACCGTGCGGCGAGCCGATGGCGTATTCGCAGAAGAGCGGAAAGGCGATCGTCGAGTCGCAGTAGGCAACCGCGGTATCCGGCAGCACGCCGGGATTGACCTTGCCCCAGCTGACCGCTTCCGCCGGCGTCGCGCCCGACAGACCGCCCCAGACGACCTGATCGGTCGTGATCTGGATGAAGTAGTCGTTCCCGCCCTTCGGAATGCCGTAGACCTCCCAGAGTGTCGGCTGACCCTGCAGATAGAAGTTCTTGGGCGAGCCGCCGCCGAGGATCACGCAGCCGTTCTGTTTGCCGGCCAGGATGATCGCGCAGACCTCGTTGACGTCCTTGTTGGGATCGATCATCAGGGTGCCGCCGTTCATCAGCTCGTGGTAGGCGATGTTCATGCCGATCGAGCTGTCGCCGGGGGACGACGTGTAGATCGGGACACCGGCGAGCGCGGCCCGCGCCACCACCGAATATTCCTCGCAGCCTGGATGCCGGTCGAGGAGATCCTGGCCGAGCCGGTAGTGGAACTCCGAGGTCGAGACGGGCCCTTCGAGCCCGGAGCGCACCAGGAAATCGCGGATGTAGGCGTCGGTTTCGAGCAGCACCGTGGCCGGGAACAACACGTCGTAAATCCGGATGATCCCCTGCTGATAGAGATCCACGTCGTCGAGGAAGGGCGAGCCGCGGTGCAGCGTGAAGTTGAGCGCGTAATGCAGGTCGTGATACAGGTTCGCGCCGGTGCTGATCAGGAAATCGACCAGGCCACGATCGATCAGCTCGATGACACAGCCGCCGAGCCCGGCCGGCGTGAGGGCGCCGGCGACGGTGAGACCGATCGTCGTCTCGTTGACGGGGTCCAGCATCTTGTCGGTGAAGATGTGGCACGCTTCGGACAGGCGGCCGGCGTTGAACGCCTGGAAGCCGTGCTCGATCAGATTGCGGACCTCGGCGCTGCCGGTCGGCCGGTAATAGGTGATTGGCTTGCCCGACAAGTAGTTGCCAGGCCGTTTGCCCGGCGCGCCGGGGGCTCGATGGGGCACGAGAGTCTCCTGTGTCTACGAATCGCCCTCAGCTTAGCATCGCGGTGTCAAACTCGATCCCTGCGGCCGATACTCTTCACAGCGCGGCATGCACACGAACCCAGCCCGTCCTCGCGTATAGTCAGGCCTGCCATCCATGCCAACCGTTCCGACGTCAACGGCGGCCGAGGTGCTGTGGATCGCGGCGCTGGTCGCGGCGGCGATCCTCGTCGGGGGCGTGCTGATCCTGTGGTTCAAGGGGCGCAAGCTGCCCGGGCCGCACGTGTTCCGGGCCAGCCGCTTCAGCCAGGGTAACTTCTTCTTCCCCACGCAGGTGGCGGTCACGCCCGGCAGCGTGGTGCACTTCACGCCGTCGCTCATCGGCGGGACCGAACACTCGATGCACATCGCCCACGTCGCCTCGGTGCTGATTGATCGCAAACTGTTCTTTTCGAACGTGCTGATCGAGAGCTCCGGCGGCACCAGTCCGGTGCGGTGCCACGGCCATCGCAAGCAGGACGCGATCGAGATGAAGCAGCTGATCGAGCAGTATCAATCCGACTACTACCGCGCCCAGCGGACAGCGCCGGTACCTGCGCCCGGTACGGGCCGGGCCTGAGGCGGAGCACCGCTCGACGTGGACAAGCCATCTGCCGCGGACCGCCGCGCCGAACCGACGGAACTGGAAGTTCGCTTCCGCAGTCTCGTGCAGTCGCCGCTGCGCGCGTCCCTGCTGCGGTTCCTCTGCGCCCGCCCCGAGGAATCGTTCGATCTCGAAGCGATGATGCAGACGTTCGGGCGTCTGAAACTGGACATCGAGAACTGCATCCGCGAGCTTCTCGCGTTCGGGCTGGCGCAGCGCGTGGCCGGGCCCGGCCCGCCGCGCTACACGTTCGTGATGCCGGAGGGTCGGGCAATCCGCGACCTCATGGACGAGTTCCTCGAGCGGCGCGCGACGGTCACGCACGAGGACCGCTCGCCATCGGTCCAGCGCTTCCGCGAGATGATCGGCCGCGACGAGAAGATGCTGGTGGTGTTCGAGTGGATCCGGACCGCCGCGAAGTCGGACATTTCCGTCCTGATCCTCGGCCCGACCGGATCGGGCAAGGAAGTCGTGGCGCGGATGATCCACGAACTGAGCCGCCGAGGCCCCAATAAGTTCCAGGCGGTCAATACCGCAGCGCTGCCCGACACGCTGTTCGAGTCGGAGATCTTCGGCTACGAGAAGGGCGCGTTCACCGGCGCCTACGATCGCAAGCCGGGCCGGCTCGAGATGGCCAACAACGGCACGCTGTTCCTCGACGAGATCGGCGACATGTCGCTCATCGCCCAGGCCAAGCTGCTACGCGTGCTCGAGGAGCGCCGTTTCGAGCGGCTGGGCGGCAACACTCCGATCGACGTGAATTTCCGCCTGATCTCCGCCACCAATCGCGCCCTCGATCAGTTCGTTCGCGACTCCCGATTCCGCGAGGATCTCTACTACCGCATCAACGCCTTCTCGATCCGCTTGCCCTCCCTCCGCGAACGCACCACCGACATCCCCGTTCTTGCGCAGCGATTCCTGGCCCGCTACTGCGCCGCCAACGATCTGCCGCCGGATGGCAAGACCTTCTCGAAGGAAGCCGCCGACATGTTTCTGCACTACCACTGGCCGGGCAACATCCGCGAACTCGAGAGCACGGTGTCGCGAGCGGCCCTGTCCTCACCCGGACGTGTCATCCGCCCGGTGGACATCGACTTCCTGCACGCCAGCGAAGCCGCCGTCGAGGTATCCCGCGAGCGGCTGCCGACGCTCGCGGAGGCCGAGCGCGCCCACATCGCACGAGTCCTCGAGAGCGTGAATTGGAACAAGAAGCAGGCGGCGACGGTGCTGGATATCAGCCGCGGGACGCTTTATCGCAAGATCCTCGAGTACAGCATGGAGGCGGAGCCCAAGCCCGCGCGCGGCCGCCCGCGCTGATGCGCAGGACGGAGCCGTCGCGATCATCGCGACGACGGTTTTGATCGCGGCTGTTCAAGAACAGCACAACATCCACACGCCACGGCCGCCCTCGGCAGGATGCACCAGCCCTCACGTTGCCGGTAACCTGTTCGTGCTCTATACTTTCGCCTCCTCTGGTGCGATACGGCCGAGGCAGGCATTCTGCTTGCTCCGGTACGACAGTTCCTCTGCGTCATCAGTGGCCTCAGTCACATGGACCGACGGCTCCTTGTCGTCACGGCCGTACTCGTCGCGGGGCTGCATCTGAGCTCCGATCCCCGTGCGGATGCACCGCGGCTCGACGCCGCGCTGCTGGCGCGCGCTCCGCGCGCCCCACGGATCCTCGCAGGTCATCATCCGCACAACGACCAATCTGCCGATTGACGACGTGGTGAGAGAAGCGGGCGGCACGACGATCCGATCGCTCGGCGCCGCATCGGTCGTCGCGCTGGTGCCGGACGGCGCCCTGGCGCGGCTCGCGGCCAACCCTCGGGTCGCGTCAGTCAGCGCCGACCGGCGCGTGACCAGCACCGCCGCGGCCGGCGGCGTCCTCGACCGGATCGCGCGCCTGCCGCAGGCGCTCGGGGTGGATGGCAGCGGTGTCGGCGTGGCGACGATCGATTCGGGGATCAGCGCCGGCCACGAGGTCATCGCCTCCGGCCGCCTCGCGCACTGGATGGACTTCGTCAGTCATCTCGACGTGCCCTACGACGATTACGGCCACGGCACGCACGTGGCCGGGATCATCGCGGCCGGCGACAGCGGCGATCACCGGGGGATCGCGCCCGGCGCCAACCTGATCGTGCTCAAGGCGCTGGACGGCACCGGCAGCGGCCGGGTCAGTGACGTGATTGCGGCGGTCGACTACGCCATCGCCAACCGCGATCGGTTCAACATCCGCGTGATCAACCTGTCCGTGGCAGCCGGCGTGTACGAGTCGTACCACACCGACCCGCTGGCCCAGGCCGCGCTGCGCGCCGTCCGCGCCGGCATCGTCGTTGTCGCGGCGGCGGGAAATTTCGGCCGCACTCCAGGCGGTGAGGTGCAACCCGGCAGCATCGCCGCGCCAGGCAACGCGCCGTGGGTACTCACTGTGGGCGCGAGCGACGACCGCGCGACTGCCGATCCTTCAGACGACATCGTGGCCGCGTTCAGCTCGCGCGGACCAACCGCGATTGACGGCTTGTCCAAACCGGATGTGATTGCACCCGGAGTCGGGATCGAAGCCGCGGCGGATCCAGCCAGCGCGCTGTTCGCCCTCCAGCCGGGGGGCCGCGTCTGGGGAGACGCGCACGGCGGCGGAGTACCCTCGCTGCGCTTGAGCGGCACCAGCATGGCAGCGCCGATCGTCACCGGCACTGTCGCGCTCATCGCCGAGGCCGCGCCTGGCCTGACGCCGAACGCGATCAAGGCGATCCTCGAGTTCACCGCCCAGCCGCGCGCCGGAGAAGACGATGAGGCGCAGGGCACTGGATTGCTGAATATCGGCGGCGCGATTGCCCTCGCGCGGCAGCTCGCCGCGAAGGCCGGCAACAGCGCACTGGACGAGGCCAGCGCCGGCACGGCTGCCTGGAGCCATCGCATCATCTGGGGCACGCAGCAGGTCACCGGCGATTTTGTCGCACCCTCGATGCGGGCGTGGGATCTCGACGTGCCGTGGGGCGCGGACGGCAGCGCCACCGGCGAGATCGTCACGTGGGGTGCGCTGTGCCAGCCGGAACGGTCTGGATGCGGGGCCACCCGCTGATGAACAGCCGCCGGACGGCGCGCGTGTCATCCGAAATCGCGCGCCTGCTGCCATCCTTCGCCGCCGGCGCCGCCCTGGCGACGGCGGTCGGCTGGATCCTGGTGGACCTCCACGCCAAATGGCTCATCGGGCTGGCCGCGGCGGGCCTCTACGTCACCTATCGAACGTATCGCGTCTACGTAGGACGCATCGACGCCGGGCAGCAGCACGCCCGCGAGCTGGCCGATCTGCATCTGGCGACGATCGAAGCGCTGGCTCTGGCCATCGACGCCAAGGATCGCACTTGCCAGACGCACCTGCGACGCGTGCAGCTGTATGCCACCTCGGTGGCCCGCGCGATGGGGATGTCCGCCGGCGACGTGCAAGGCGTCGAGACCGCGGCGCTGCTGCACGACATCGGCAAACTGGCCGTCCCCGAGCACATCCTCTCGAAGCCCGGACCGCTGACTGCGGAGGAGTTCCAGAAGATCCGTGCGCACCCGAAGGTCGGCGCCGATATCGTCAGCTCGGTGCCGTTCCCGTATCCCGTCGCGCCACTGATTCTCAGCCATCACGAGCGCTGGGACGGCAAGGGATACCCGGCGGGCCTGAAGGGAGCGGCGATCCCGCTCGGCGCCCGCATCCTGTCCGTGGTCGACTACTTCGATGCGCTGCTCGCCGACCGGCCGTACCACAAGGCGATGACCCGTGCCGCAGCGGTGCAGCTGCTCCAGCAGGAGGCCGGCCGCGCGCTGGATCCCGCCGTCGTGTCGGTCTTTCTCGGCCAGCTCCCGTCCCTCGAATTGGAGGCGGCAGCGCTCGAACGCACGGCTCCGCCCACCCGGTCCGATCGCGCAGCCGGCGGCCGTCCGGCGGGCCCGCGGCGCGCCAACGTGCTCGAAGACATCGCCCTCGCCCACCGCGAGATCTACGTGCTCTACGACATGGCCAAGGGGATGGGCGCGAGCCTGAGCCTCCCCGACACGCTGGGGATGATTACCGGCAAGTTGAGCAACCTGGTGCCCTATTCCTGCGGGGCCGTGTTCCTCTTGGACGAAGGGACCGACACCTTGCGGTGCCACTTCGCGACCGGCACCGACGCGGAGTTCGTGCAGCAGGTCGTGGTGCGCACCGGCGACGGGCTGACCGGCTGGGTCGCCCGAAATCGGCGCCCGCTCGTCAACGCCCGGCCGCAGGCCGACTTCGAGGCGGCCGGCGTGCCGAGCAGCCTGCTGCTGCAGTCGGCGCTGGTGTGCCCGCTCCTGGTCGACGACCGCTGCATCGGCACGCTGTCCCTGTACCACGTCGATCTCGGGTTCTTCCTCGACGACCACCGCCGGCTGCTCGACCGCGTCTCGGAGCAGGCGTCCGCCGTGATCAACAACGCGCTGGTCTTCGAGCAGACGCAGGAAGATTCACTGACCGATGCGTTGACCGGACTCCCGAACACACGCTTCCTCTTCATGCACCTGTCCCGCGAGCTGGCCCGCGCCGGTCGGCTCGAGGCCGAAGTGGCGGTGATGTTGATGGATCTCGACGGGTTCAAGGAGATCAACGACACGCACGGCCACCACGTCGGCGACCGCGCGCTGGTCGACGTCGCCCGCACGCTGCGCGCCGGCATCCGCCCGTACGACATCTGTGTCCGCTACGCCGGTGACGAGTTCATCGTCGTCCTTCCGGGCTGCAGCATGGAGGAGGCGGAGGTGAAGCGCACCGAACTGCAGCGCAGCATCGGCGACCTCGCCTTCGACGCACGGCCGGGGCTGCGGCTACAGCTCGGCATCAGCGTCGGCATTGCGGTATTCTCACGGGACGGCGATTCGTACGAAACGCTGCTCGCCACCGCTGACGGCCGGATGTACCAGGACAAGGCAGGGCGGAAGCGGCGACCGTCGCGCGAGACGACCGACCTGCTGAATGCCGACGCCTGATTCGCGTACCTTCCGCATCTCCAGCGTCAGGCGCGCGACCACGACGACGCGGATCGTCCGGGTCGATCTCGAGGGCGCGCCGTTCAGCTACGTCGCGGGCCAGGCCGCTATCCTCGGCCTGCCCGGGCAGTCCAGCACCGTTCCCTACTCGATCGCCTCCGCACCCGAAGAGACCGCGCAGTACGGCTGGCTCGAGTTCCTGATCAAGATCGAAGCATCAGGACGCTGGGGGCATCGCTTCGATCGGCTCGCACGCGGCATGCGGGTGACGCTCGGCGGGCCGCTGGGGATCTTCACCTTTCCGGCCGCACCGCCCGAACGTCGCTTCCTCTTCATCGCGGGCGGCACCGGGATCGCGCCGGTACGATCGATGCTCGCGCACATCGACCTGGCGCACGTGCCTGGGCGGTGCCGGCTGCTCTACAGCGCGCGCACGCCCCACGATTTTCCTTATCTGGCGGAGTTGCGCGGTCGCGTGGCGGAGGAGCGTTTCGAACTGACGCTCACCGCGACGCGCGAGGTCGGCGCGCGCTGGCGTGGCGAGCGCGGGCGGATCGACGGCACGCGGCTCGCCGAGCTGGTCGATCATCCCGAGACGCTGTGCTTCGTGTGCGGCCCGGCCGCGATGATGCACGACGTCCCGCTGATGCTGATGGGGCTCGGCGTGGCCAAGCCGCGCATCTTCGTCGAGGAGTGGTAGGCGGCGCTACTGGACCTGCAGCGTCGATTTCACGTCCGAGACACCGCTCACCTTGCGCGCCACGGCCAGCGCCTTATCACGCTCGACAGCCGTCTTGACGGCCCCGGAGAGCGTCACCACGCCACCAGACGTTTCGACGTCGATGCGGCTGCTGATGTCCGGATCGTTGAGCAGCGCGGTCTTCACCCGGGTGGTGATGTAAGCGTCGTCGGGCACGACGTGGGCCGAGTTGGTCATCGCCTTGGCGCAGCCGGTCAGCAGGGTACTACCGGCCGGAACGCCGAGCGTCAGCGACAGCAGGAGAATGGCCGAAGGCCTGTGATTATTCATACGACCCTCCTTCCTCCGGCTGAGCAAGCTACATGCCGACGGCGTGGTATCCGCCGTCGACCATCAGCACTTCCGCCGTTACCGCGCGCCCCGCAGGGCTGAGCAGGAACATGGCAGCCTCGGCAACTTCTGCCGTCTCGACGGTGCGCCGCAACGGCGCCTTGTCGCGATAGTGCTGCAGGATGCCGGAGAACCCGCTGATTCCCGACGCCGCGAGGGTCTTGATCGGACCGGCGGAGATGGCGTTGACGCGGATACCCTTGGGCCCGAGATCCGCAGCCAGGTAGCGCACCGTGGCCTCGAGTGCGGCCTTGGCCACGCCCATGACGTTGTAGTTCTGGAAGACACGCTCGCTGCCCAGGTAGGTCAGCGTCAGGATGCTGCCACCGCCACGGCGTTCCATCAAGGGGAGCGCACCGCGGGCCAGCGCAATGAGCGAGTAGGCGCTGATGTCCAGCGACATCCGAAACCCTTCGCGCGAGGTCTGCACGAACGGTGCGCTCAGTTCTTCGCGCGGTGCGAACGCCGCGCCGTGCACGAGGAAGTCGAGGCCGCCGAAGTCGCGATCGATCGCCTGAAACAGCGCGTCCATCTGTGCATCGCTCGTCACGTCGCACGGCAATAGCAGCGGGTCCTGCAGTCCCGCCGCGAGCTCGCGCACGTTCTCTTCGAGACGTTCGCCCTGGTAGGTGACCGCCAGCCGCGCACCGGCGGCAGCCGCTGCTTGGGCGATGGCCCACGCGATCGAGCGCTTGTTGGCGACGCCGACGATGAGGCCGGTCTTTCCGGAAAGGGACATGTCGCTCGGGGCCGGTGCCGGTGCAGAGATGCTCGGGTTCAACGCGAGCGCTTGCGGCCGCCGCCGTGCGCGGTGTTGCCGTTCGCGTTCCCGTTGCCATTGGTGCGGCCCTGGGGCGGGCCGCCGCGGAAGCCGCCGCCCTGCGGGCGGCCGGACGACGCGCCGCGTGTCTGCTGGCCGGGTCGAGAACCGGCGAATCGCGCGCCGGCGCCGTGCGGCCGGTTCGATGGCTGCGCCTGCCCCTGGCCCTGACCATGGCGTGGCCGGCCGCGATTCTGATCGCCGCCGCGCGCGTTCTGGAACTGCTGGCCGCCACGGCCGCGTGGCCTGGCGAATCGTGAAGTCCGTCGCCTTGCGTTCTTCCTTGTGCCCTTCGAGCCGCGGCAGCGTCGCACGAATGAGCGGGCGATGCACGGAACCGTCTTCAACCGGCACCGCTGCCGATGGAGTGGGAAGCGGCTCGGGCTCCTCGATTGCCGGCGCGCTGTGCGTCTGCAGGGATCCGTGGCCGTTGCCATTCGCGGCGCTCGCCGCGTGCAACGCGGCGGGCGGCACCTCCGGCGCGACGACGGGCTGGATCGGTGCGGCCAGGGCTGGCGCCGCCGGCGGCGCGTCGGCGTCGGTGAGACCCGCCAGGACTTCCTTGTAGAGCGCGTCCGTGGTGTCCTTCTTCCGCCGCCGAGGAGCCTTCCCGCCCTTGTAAGGATGTTCGGTATCGCAGGTCGTGCAGCGGGTCTGCTTCACGTCCTCCTCGACCATCGCGACCACGGCGTGATTGGTCACGCGGCGCTCGCGCGGACAGTAGTCGTCCACGATGTCACCGAGACGCAGCCGGCGCTGCTCCATTCAAATGTCCCCCGAAAACTGTGCGATGTGGCTGGTCTGGAAAACCGTGATGCAGGTGAGCTGAGTCTAGCAGAGCCACTCCCGCTCACGCAACACCGACGATTCCCCGCAAGTGTCTCTATCTCAACGCTGTTCGAGTCCCCGGAGGCATCAAAGCCGGGCTTCTCAGCCGATCTTGCAAGTCCCGCCGCAGTGGCCGACCTGCAGTCCCTATCGCGACCTCGCGAGCGGCTCGGATCGAGCCATTCCCGTCAGCGCCCCTTACTGCCCGCCCAATCACTCGTCTCCCTGACGGGCGACAGCACAAAGGAATGGCAGATGGCAGACGACAGATCGAAAGTAACGAGCGCTTTCACATCTGCCATATGCCATCTCCCATGCAGGATGCGCGTCGTAACACCGTTCTAGTCCCCAGGACTAGTCCGGCCCTCTGCTTGGCCTGATCGATCCACGCCAGAGCCGCGTCGAGTGTCGCGTCGTGCCCTGCGAGGAGTGACGCGCGATCGAGCGGCACCTCCTGGTCGGGCACCACGCCCCGCCCCTCGAGCCGCGTACCGTCGGCGGTGACGAAATCGCCGTACGCGTGGATCAACAGGTCGCCGTTCGGCAGCCGATCGAACAGCGCCGGGAGCGCCTGCCCCATCGACGTCTGGCCAAAGACCCGCGCCCGCCCCAACGACTGCATCCCCCCGGCGAAACACTCGGTCGCGCTGCCGCTCATCGCGTCGACCAGAATCGCCACCGGACCTGCAAACGGCGTGACGCGCTCCCCCCGCGCATTCACCAGCCGCGGGTTGGCCGCGAACTTCAGCTCGGAGTCGCGCATCTTCATGACCCCGAGCGGCTTGCGGTCCTCAAGGAAATGTCCCGAGATGCCCATGATCATCGCCGCCAGCCCACCAGGGTTGCCGCGCAGGTCGAGGACCATGCCTGAGGTGTCGCGGAGCTCATCGACCGCGCGTTGAAACGCTGCGTCGACGGCCGGCATCCACACGTTGAAGCGGATCATCCCGGCCGGCCGGCCGTGCGGTGTGGCCAGACGTTGCGATTCAACGCGTACGTAAAAGGTCGGCAGCCAACCAATCGTGACCGGCTCGCCGAGCTCCGGCTGACGTGTCACCGAAACCTCGGCCGGCTGATCGCTCCCGGCGTCGAAGCCCAGACGGACCGTCGAACCGGCCGGTCCGCGAAGCCGGTTCTCGGCCGCGCGCCACGCCTCGACGTTCATCAGCCGAGGCGGCAGCGACGGATCGATGCTGCTCAACGCCGTCGCCATCGCGGTGCCGTCCACGGTTCGCAGGATCCATCCGGCCTTGACGCCCGCCGCCGCGCCGCCGCCCTTGGGATCGATCGACGTCACGAGCAGATCGCGGCCGGACAGCCGGACCTCGAAGCCCGGATCGCCGCCCGCATCGGCCGGGGTCTCTCGTGGCGAGTCGGCGGACGACGGGAGCAGCGCGAAGTGCGACTGACCGAGGCGGCCGAGCATTTCGCGGATCACCGCGCGCAGATCGCCTGGTGTCCCGGCCGCGAGTGCGCGCGGCCGCAGCTCCGTGCGCACAGCGTCCCAATCGACGCCGTTCATCTTCGGGTCGAAGTGGGTGTCGCGGACGATTTTCCACGCCGCGTCGAACGTGTCGACCGGCGCGGGAGCCTGCGCGATCGCCGGCCACGCGGCCGAGGCGACGAGCAGGATGCACGCCAGACGGCGCCAGCGCCTCACTTCACGAGGGCCTTGATGGCGGCCGGCGGCTCGAACGTCGACGGGCTGACGGTGTCGTACTCGATCGACGTCAGCGTCACCTGCTGCTCGAACCCCATGGCCGTCGACTTGAGCGTCGTCGCCTGGAGCAGGGGCCCGAACCGCTTGTAGCCGCCCTCGATGCTGGTCGCGGTGATCGGTCCCATCGGGCTGTCGCGCGTCACGATCGAGCCGGTCTTCAGCCCGCTCTCGACGTCGTAGAACTCGAACTCCTCGCCGCCGCCGCGCCGGACCAGCCGCAGCTTGTAGCACGGCCGGCCGTCGAAGTCGGTCTTCTCGAGCGTCGTCATCGACTCGTAGCGCGCGGCCTCGTGCAGCTCGGAGTAGAAATCGGCATCGAAGCGCTTCTGTTCGAGCTCGGCCCCCTGGGCCAGCGCCGGCCCGGTCAGCGGCGAGAGCGACCAGCCGATCGTTCCATCGAACCCTTCTTCGATGTCGCCGATGCCGGCGATCGAGATCCGCTGCAGGCTCTTGTTCGGCTTGCGCCGCGAAGAGCTCGATCGAGCCGGTCATGCCTTGCGAGGCGATCGCGACCGTCCCTTTGGCGTGCATCGAATTGCGGGCCAGAATCGCCTGACGTCCGCCAACCTTGGCGACGTGGCGATCGATGATCGTGCGCGCGCTGGGCAGGGCGGCGCCGGCTTTGGCCGACGGCGCGTTTGCCGAACGCGGCTTGGGCGCTGGCTGGGGAGCCTGCGCCAGCAGGCCGGGAACCGTGATCGTCAGCACGAAAAGGGCCGCGACGGGCAGGGCGAGGCCTGGCCGGCAACGATGCCCACGAGGGCTCAGCGCCATGCGGGAGCAACTCCTCAGCGGGGTGGGGTCCGTCGATCAGTGTGAGGCAAAGCAGACCTGAAAGCAAACGGCCGGGCTGGCGGGTGGGATCAGCTGACCGGGCGGGTCACGCTGGTCACGGCGCCGAGCACGTAGTGCAGATCGACGAGGTCGCCCCCCTCGAGATGCGGCGGCGTGGCTTCGGGCCCGACCCGCGCCAGGCTGACCTGGCCGTCCGGTTCGTCCGGATCGACGAAGTAGACGTCGAGCGAGATCTGGCCGTGGATGCTGACCGGCTGCACGCGTTTGACCAGCGCCCGCCGGGTTCCCCTGAGCATTACTGTTCCTTCCTGACGAAGACCGTCGGCGCCCCGAACATCGCGCCCGACGCGGGCTGCGCTCGCAGCCAGGTGCGCATCGCGGCCGTCGGCGACACGATCAGCGCATTGTCCTTCTGATCGAAGGCCACTGCCAGACCCGGGATCGTCTGCCGCCGGCGCAGGCGATCCGCGAACCAGTCGTACGAGAGCGGCGTGAGCTCCAGGCGATCCTCCTCCAGCCGCATCCGCAGCAGGACGTGGACCGGAACGAGAAAGGCCCCGCGATCGGCGCCGCGGCCCGGCATCAGATCGAGATAGCGATCCTCGCCCAGCGCGGTGAGATAGCCCGTGAGATCGCCGGTCTCGATCGGATGCACGTAGTGAATCCGATACGACTGCCACTCCGCGCGCCCGACTTCCATCGACGCGTTGTCGTCCTGATCGATCCACGAGCCGATCAGCCGCGCGTCGTAGCCCATCGACTCGCTGTCGTAGAGCGGCGCCAGGCTCAGGACCAGGCATCCGGAGCTCGCGAGGCTGAGGGCGATCAGCGCCGCCACCGCGGCGGCGCGCGCACCGCGGCGGGATTGCCGCGAACCTCGGTCAGACGAGCTCGCGGCCGTGCGTCTCCGGAATCCAGATCCACGTGAGTGCGGCGAGCAGGAACGCCACCGAGCAAATCGACAGCGCCGCACTGAAGCCGCGAGTCTGCGCGAGGGAGCCGACGGCGTAGGGCGCCACCGCGCTGGCCACACGGCCGACATTGTACGTGAACCCCTGAGCCGTCGCGCGGATCGCGGTCGGGTAAACCTCGGCGGTCACGGCACCGAACCCCGAGTAATAGCCGGTGGCGAAGAAGGCGACCAAGGGACCGAGCAGCAGGAGCACGATCGGCGTCCGCACCGAGACGTAAATGAACAGCAGCACGGCGGCGACGATCAGGTAAGTGATGTAGACCCGCTTGCGCCCGAGCGCGTCGCTGACGAACCCGAACGTCACGTAGCCGAACCACATCCCGATCTGCATCGCCACGACGAACCCGGACATCGTCGCGGTGCTCAACCCGACCCCGCCCTGCGCGACCGGTAGTGCCAGGAACCCCGGGAGCCACAGGTTGAAGCCCCACCACGCGAACAGCGTGCACGCGTTCATGATCGTGAGCGCGACGGTGAGACCGGCCATGCCCGGCGCGAAGAGCTGCCTGAAGCCGGACTGTCCGGTTCGCGGCCGCGTCTTCCAGATCGCCGGCTCCTCGACGTACCGGCGGATCCACATGGTCAGCAGCGCGGGAATGACGCCGACGAAGAAGACGGCGCGCCACCCGTATCGCGGCAGCACCAGCCAGGTGACGATCGCCGCCGCGCCGTAGCCGATCGCCCAGGCGCTCTGCATCAGGCCCAGTGCCTTGCCGCGATGCTCGCGCGGCCAGCTCTCGGAAACCAACGACGCCCCGCTGGCCCACTCGCCGCCCATGCCGATCCCGAGGCAGATGCGAAACACCGCGAGCTGGGCGGCGTTCTGCGAGAGTCCGCATGCGGCGGTGAAGACCGAGTAGGTGAGAATGCTGCCCATGAGCGCCTTGGTGCGGCCGAAGCGATCGGCGATGACGCCGAACAGCAGGCCGCCGGCGGCGGAGGCAACGAGCGTCACGGAACCGAGCAGGCCCGCCGTCGGCTTGTCGATGCCCAGGTCCGTCATCAGCGATGCCAGCACGAGCGAGTAGAGCATCACGTCGAACGAGTCGAGCATCCAGCCGAGGCCGGCGGCGAGCAGCGCCCGTTTAGCGCTCGACGGCGCGTCGCGCCACCATCGGAAAGAGGCGTTCGACGAGGAGGCGAGGCTGACGGTCACGGATGCCCACCTTGTCGCGGGCTGTAGCCTTCGCCCGCCTGCAAGAACGCGACAGCGATGGCCGGAGGGGTCATCCCGAGCGTGGCGAAGCGGTCGAGTGGCGTTGCAGCGACAGTCTCGGCGGCAAGCGGTTCGGTGCGCATGGGCGTCCTCGCGCGGATCAGTGCTGTGTGGCTGAATGGCAGCGCGCTTGGATCCGCCGCCGCGATTCGCGCTACTCGCCGCCGACGGCGCGGACCTTGATGCCGGCCCGTTCGAGCCCGTCCCGGATCCGGCGGGCAAGCGTGTGAGATCCCGGCGTGTCGCCGTGCGTGCAGATTGTCGCGACCCGCATCGGCACTTCCTCGCCGTCCCGGGAGATCACGACGCCTTCCCGAGCCATCTGCACGGCGCGCGTGACGACTGCGGCGGCATCGTGGATGACCGCGTCCGGCTCCGTCCGCGGGGTCAGCGACCCGTCCGCCTCGTAATTCCGATCGGCGAAGCCCTCCGCGGCCAGCGGCAGACCGGCGGCGTCTCCCGCGCGCAGCAGCTCCGTGCCGGGCAGGCCGAACAGGAGCAGCGACGGATCGAACGAGGCCACCGCCCGGGCGATGCCGTCCGCCAGACCGCGGTCTTTGATCGCCATGTTGTACAGCGCGCCATGCGGCTTGACGTGCTGCAGCCTCGTCCCTTCGGCGCGCGCGATCGCCGCCAGGGCGCCGACCTGATACAGCACGAGGTTCTCGACTTCCGCCGCGGTCACGCTCATCGCCCGTCGGCCGAAGCCGACCAGGTCGGGCAACCCGGGATGGGCGCCGATCGCGACCCCGTGCTCGCGGGCCAGCCGCACCGTACGGCGCATGACCTCCGGATCGCCGGCGTGGTAGCCGCAGGCGATGTTGCACGAGGTGATGCTCGCCATGAGCTCGGCGTCATGACCGAGCGTCCAGCGGCCGAACGACTCTCCGAGATCGCTGTTCAGGTCGATGGTGGGCATTTTCAAGGGTTCTACGGGTGCTCAGGGTTCTGGCGTGCTCAGGGTTCTCGGTTCTACGCGGTTCTTCGGGTTCTACGAGGTTCAACTCGTGCGACGAGCTGGCGTGAGGCCGAACTCGCAGAACCGAGCAGAACCATAGAACCGAGCACCATGAGCACCCCAGAACCCTCAGCACCCGTAGAACCGAGAATGCCGCTCCGCGATCATAGCGATGGGACGCGCGACGGGCCCATCTGTTCTCCTAAGGGCCTCGAGCCCGGATGCCTCCTGCCCGCCGCTTGGCGGCGGCGAATCACAGAATCGTCATCCGCCGCACGGAACCGTCAGCGATTGCCCAGAAAATACCCGGAAATCACGGAAAAACGCTTGGTACACCGGTTGCTCAATAGGCGGGTGCGAGCGGCCTGAATATTTACGGCAGGGAGCCGTGAGTTGCTGGGGAGCCGGGCCGCCCGCAAAGTCAGGGGCATCGTCATGGTGGCGATGCCCTTTTTCTTGTACGAATGCCGTGTGTGGCGGCGTCAGACGGCCGCTCCTTCGGGATACTGCAGCGCCAACCGCAGTTCCTTCGCCAGTGACTCGCTCGTCGTCTTCGAGTGCTTCCAGGCTCCCTCGGTCTCGAACCGCGAGTCGCCGATCCGGCGGCCCCACGGAGCGATGACGCGCCCGATCGCCCGAAAGTCGGTGCGGTCGGCATGTTCCTGGTCCAGCCGGCGGACGACGTCTGGCGCGACCCGGATGAAGGCGCGGAGCGAGGGTGCGCTCTTGATGCTGTACTTGCGCCCGTTCCACGCCGCCCCGAACACCTGGGCGATCTGCTTCAGATAGTTGACGTAGAACTTTCGCGACTCCTCCCGGAACTCGTCGCCCTTGCGCCCGGGCCCGAACGCCTCCGTGGCGAACAGCCGCTTCAGTTCCTGCGCGAGCGGCGCCTGGGCGACGCGGCCGCTGCCGACCCCCAGCAGCTTGATGTCGCCGAAGAGCGGCGAATCATCCCGGTCGTTCAAGGCCCGGACGATGTCGTGGGCAGCGGCGAGGCTTTCGTCGCGATAGAGCTGACGGCCGGAGAGCGAGACAAGGTGCGAGGCGTTCAGCCGCGTGTGCTTGGCGTTGATCGTCACGAACATCTGGACGACGTGATCCTCGGGGAGGCGGTCGAAGATGATCGCCGGCACCGTGAAGGGCTCGCCGCCGAAACGATCGATGTCCGCGTGCAGCGCCAGAAGGCGGTGCTGGCCGTCGATGGCGCGGAGGATGCCCTCGCGTTCGGGCACGCGCAAGGTCCCGACGGTCGCGTCCGGCTCGACGGGGTCGAATTTAAGCGCCTCGTCGCAGGAGATGATCACTGCGCCGGGGATCGACGGCAGGTCGCGGGCCTGGCGGCACTGCTCGTAGTACTGGACCAGCTCGTCGATCTTCTTGCGGATGATGTGGCGCTGATACGCCTTCTCGCTGGAGGCGATGCGCCGTTCGAGGAGATCCCAGTTGACCTTGCTCGGCGTCGCCGGCGCCTTGCGCCGCTTGCCGCGCACCGGCTGTCCGGACTCGCCGTAATTCAGAACTTCGAACCGCACCAGCTTGTCGATGTCGCTGGCGGTGAGTGACGCCTGGTAGAACTGCACCCCGAACTGCTGCATCCGAATCGCGGCCACGTTGATCATGGGCAGGTCGCGTCCTCGTCAGGTTGGGCGGGTCCCGCGGCGCGGGTCCGAATTTGCCGCGCCGATTCTACATTGCCTGCAGTGCCGGCGCGGGCCGCATTCGGCCGGGCTGGGATGATCAGGCCAGCTTGGCCGGCCGGGAGCCGCGAAACGGTTCGCGCCGGGCGTGCCGCCGGGCCACATACCGGTCCTTCGCGATGGAGGCCAGGAGCATCAGGCCGCTGAACACGACCAGTGCCACGCACGCCTGCCCCAACGTGAGGCGGTGGTGGATCGGAATCGAAATCAGGCCGTAGACCAGCTCGACGTGAATCCAGTAGATGAAGAGCGAGGTCCGTCCGAGCTGCTGGACCCAGCTCCACCCGCCGCGGCCCCACGGCCTCCGTTCCCACGCATACGCGACGCCCACCGTCATCACGAGCAGGCCGAGACGGATCAGGAAGAAGGAGGGCGATGAGGTCCAGAAGTCCGATTGGGCGTAAAGCGTGGGGAGAAATGATCCGGCGTACGCGGCGACGGCGAGCAGCCCGCCGCCGACGCCGAACCAGGTATTCGCCCGCGTGTCCGCACGCGGGACCGTCGGCGGATGGCGATCGAGCAGCGCCCCCACGAAGGCGCCGGCGAACACGAATCCGGCCCACGGAAAGAATGGAAAGCCGCTGTAGACCCCGGCCGGACGGACGTAGGCCTCAATGGGGTCCGGAAACCCGGCGAGCCACGACGCGGTCCGCACGATCGGCGTCAGCAGCGTCATCGCGAGCGTCATGCTGAGGAAGGCGACCTCGCGCCGCCGCGGCCGCGAACATACGCCCCACAATGCGGCTGCGGCGACGATCGCCGGTCCCATGACATTGAGGATGTCGACCCGCAGCAGCGTCCGGTAGGACGACCAGCCCAGGATCCACGCCTGGACCCGGAAGAGGAACGCGAGGCCGAAGATCTCGAGCCCTCGCCGCATCACGGCAAGCGCCGCCGCTGCGCCGGTTGCGCCCCGCCGCGCTTTCGATCCGGCCGACAGCGAGACCGCAACTCCCGCCAGCAAGAGGAACAGCGGCGCGCCGAAGCCGCCGAGCACCATCGCCCACTCGAACAGCTTTGTGTTGCGGTCGGGAACGCCCGTCCAGCTGTCGATGAGATGGGCCTCGATCATGATCAGGACGGCGATCCCGCGGAGCCAGTCGAGATAGGGGCGGCGAGTCGACGTCGCAGCCGTGACAACCGGCTCGGGGCGCGCGGCCTCGATCATCGGCAGCCCTGACGCATCAGACCGCGGGCGTCACCGTGAACGTCACCGCGAGCTCGATGTCCTCGCGCATCGAGTGCCACACTGAACAGTACTTGTCGCGGGAGAGATCGATCGCGCGCTGGACCTGATCGTCAGGGATGTCACCGGTCACGGTGAAGTGCAGCGCGATCGCCGTGAAGCGGTGCGGCACATCGGCCGCACGTTGCGCCCGCAAATCGGCCTTCAGCCCTTTCAGATCGAATCGCCCCTTGCGGAGGATGTGGATCAGGTCCATCGCCATGCAGCCGGTGACGGCGAAGCCCAGCGCCTGCATCGGCGACGGCCCGGCGACGCCGGCGCTGTCGACGGTCAGGCGAGCTTTTCCGGACTGCCCGCCCAGAACGAGATCATGTTCCCAGATCAGCTCGACGACGGTAGGAGGCTTGCCGGAAGAGTCCGCCATCCGGGGATTCTATGCGCGGTGCGAGGGGATTGCCGAAGATTCGAAGGCTCCGGATGGCGGCGCGCTGACGCCGTCATCCGGAGAAGCGGGGCGTAGTCAGGCGGCCTGCGACCGGTGCGGCGCGGAGCCGCCGCGATGGAAGAAGCTCGACACGGCCAGCCATGTCATCGGCAGCAGCACCAGCAGGTAACTGAAGTACTGGCCGTAGATCCCGTCGGGACCGAACGGCTCGGTCGCGTCGTGCCACGGCTGGCTGTTCGGGAAGATGTTGGCTTCGGCCAGCTCGTGGAACCCGTAGATCACCAACTGCACCACGAAGATGAGCAGGAACACCGCGGTGACCTGGAAGAAGCGCGCGAGGTTCACCCGGTGCCCGTAACGCGACCAGAGCCAGGCAACCGCTGCGGCGAACACCGTGCCGCTGACCGCGCCGGTGATGATCTGCGGCGACTGCACGGTGAAGAGCAGGGCGTTCATCAGCAGCGCCGTCTCCATTCCCTCGCGGGTGATCATCAGGAGCGTGAAGCAGAAGACGCCGAAGAATGCCGCGCCGCCGGCCTTCGCGGAGGACGCCTCGAGACGGCCTTCGATGTCCCGCTTCATGTGCCGGCCGGCCCGCCACATGTGGACCGTCAGCGAGGCGACCAGCACGGCCGCGACCAGCGCCAGCACGCCTTCCCACAGGGACTGGTTGGCGGCCTTGGCCAGCAGCACCCCCGCACCGATGCTCAGGAGCACGGAGCCGAGGATGCCCCAGCGGACGGCGGGGATGAGGCTGGCGCGGCCCGTCTTGCGCAGATAGGCCAGGCTGATGGCAACGATCAGGAAGGCCTCGAGCCCTTCACGCAAGGTCACGACGAATGCTTGGAGCATGGTCTCCGGTCCGGGTTTTGAGACTGATCTCGTTTTGGAGAGAGTAGATCGGTGATCTCCGACCAGTCAAGTCCGTATTCCGTCACCGTTCCGTCGCCTAACTCATCCTTTGGTTCAGGCGATAATCGGCGGGATCCATGCCGACCAGAATTGCGCTCCTGATTCTCCTCCTTGCTTCAGCCGGGCTGTCGCAGGCGCCGTCTCCCGACGCCGCGCTCCTCGAGCGCGCGCGGGCGATCCACAAGCGTTCGCCGCTCATCGACGGCCACAACGACTATCCGTGGGAACTGCGCGAAAAGGGGGCCAGTGACCTTACCCGGCTCGACATCGCGAGGCCGCAACCTTCGCTGATGACCGACATCCCGCGCTTGCGCGCAGGTGGCGTCGGCGGGCAGTTCTGGTCCGTCTACGTGCCGGTGGAGCTCGAAGGCCAGGCCGCCGTCACCGCCACGCTCGAGCAGATCGACATCGTCCATCAGATGGTCCGCCGCTATCCCGAGACGTTCGAGCTCGCGCTCACGGCGGACGACGTCGAGCGGATTTTCAAGAAGGGAAAGATCGCCTCACTGATCGGGATGGAAGGCGGCCACTCGATCGACAACTCGCTCGCCGCGCTGCGCATGTTCAACCGGCTTGGGGCGCGGTACATGACGCTCACGCACTCGAAGAACACCGCGTGGGCGGACTCGTGCAGCGATACGCCGGCGTCGAACGGACTGTCGCCATTCGGCGAGCAGGTAGTGCACGAGATGAACTGGCTCGGCATGCTGGTCGATCTCTCGCACACGTCGCCTGACACGATGGCGGACGCGATCCGGGTGACCGACGCGCCGGTCATCTTCTCCCACTCCTCGTCGCGCGCCGTGAACGACGTCGTCCGCAACGTGCCGGACGAGATTCTGAAGCTGCTGCCGGGCAACGGCGGCCTCGTCATGGTCACGTTCGTGCCGGGGTTCCTCTCACCGAAGGTGGCGGCCTGGAACAAGCTCCAGACTGCCGAAGAGGATCGGCTGAAGCTGCTGACACCAGGGAACGCCGCGGCCGTGACCACCGCGCTGGCCGCATGGACCACGGCGAACCCGTCGCCGCGCGCGACCGTCACTGACATCGCGGATCACATCGATCACATCAAGCAGGTCGCCGGGATCGATCACATCGGCCTCGGCGGCGACTTCGACGGCATCACGGCGGTGCCGCTCGGGATGGAGGACGTGTCGACGTACCCGGTGCTCACCGCGGAGCTCCTGCGCCGCGGCTACTCGGAAGACGACGTGCGGAAGATTCTGGGCTTGAACGTGCTGCGGGTGATGCGGCAGGTCGAGAAGGTGTCGAAGAAGCTGCAGAGCGAGCGCGGCCCGTCGACGGTGCTGTTCCAGAAGTGAGGCGCACCCCACCTCTCCGATGAACGATCGCGTCACCATCGTCGCCCTCGGCGACAGCACGACCGCCGGGACACCTGGCTTCCGCAGCCCGATCGAATCGCCGCCGGCCGGGAGCGGCGATCAGCAGAGCCAGTATGCGTACTGGCTGATGCAGGCACATCCGGAGTGGGACGTGCGCAACGCCGGCGTGAACGGCGAACGGACCGACGAGATCGCGGCGCGCTTTGCCCGCGACGTGCTGGCCGCGCGACCGCGGGCGGTGATCGTCATTGGCGGCGTCAACGACATCTACCAGAGCCGGCGGGTAGACGAGGTCGAGCGCAACCTCCGGTCGATTTACAACCGCGCTCGAGCGGCCGGCATCGTCGTGGTGGCGGGCACGATCATTCCCTTCAACACCGCCACACCCGAGCAGAACCGCCGCATGCGTCAGGTCAACGCCTGGATCCTGTCCAGACCCGATCGCGATACCAACCTCGCGGTCGCCGACACGCGCCGCGCCGTCGCCTCGAACGACGACCCCGATCGCCTGGACGGCTCCCCCGACGACCTCCACCCGTCCGCGGACGGCTATCGCCGCATGGCCGACGAGATCCGGAGGGTGCTCGAAGGGGCCGTTGCGGGATGAAGGTTCATAAGGGTTCATGAACCCGGCGCCGCAGCGCCGCAGCGGTGTATCCTGTGGAGGGCGGCGATTGCCGTCCGCCCGCAATTCCCTAGCTTTTCCGTGGAATGTTTTCTGCAGGATACCCGCCGATCATGCATTCATCCCTTCGCTGGGTGACGGTCGCTGCCGCCGCATGCCTCCTGGCCGCGCCGCTCGGCGCGCAGCGCATCAAGGTCACCACGCAGTCGGTCCCGCTCTACGTGACGGTCACGGATGCGGACAAACGCCTCGTCGCGGGCCTCACGAAGGACGACTTCGAGGTTTACGACAACGGCAAGCTCCAGACCATCAACACCTTTGACAATCAGGCCACGCCGGTTACCGTGGTCGTGATGCTCGATACCAGCGGCAGCATGACCCTCGCGCTCGACCTCGTGAAGGACGGCGCCGAAGCGTTCGTGATGCGCATGCTGCCGATCGACAAGGGGATGGTCGGCGCGTTCAACGACAAGATCGAGTTCCACCCCGCCTCGTTCACCGACAACCGCGATCAGCTCGCGCGCGCGCTCAGGGAGCTCGACTTCGGGTATCCCACGCGCTTGTTCGACGCGCTGGACCAGAGCATGGACCAGCTCACCGGAGTCGACGGGCGCAAGACGATCCTCGTGTTCACGGACGGGGACGACAACTCGAGCAAGAAGAGCGCGTCGAGCGTCCTCGAGCGGGCGCGCACCGAAGAAGTGATGATCTATTCGATCGGCCTCGAGAACGAGTACTTCAACGGGCAGCAGAAGGTCCGCAGCCGTCCTGACGGCAACCTGCGGCGCCTGTCCGAGGAAACCGGCGGCGGCTTCTTCCTGCTCAAGAAAAAGGACGATCTCGGCCCGACCTTCACCCGCGTCGCCGAGGAACTGCACAGCCAGTACGTCCTCGGCTTCTCGCCCGAGACGCTCGACGGCAAGATTCACAAGCTCGAAGTGCGGGTCAAGAAGCCGGGTGCCATCCCCCGCTCGCGCAAGAGCTATGTGGCGAGCCGAGCGACGGACACGGCCACGGTGAAGTGACGTTTGTGTGGCAGCTAAACTTTAGTTGCCAGGGCTCCGTCTAAGCCTGTGAAAGGACGGCGCCCATGTTTGATTTCGATCTCTCCACCCATGCCGACACGATCGTTGCGGTGCTTCTCGCCTGCGTCATCGTCGTCGTCGCACTCGTGTAACCGCGCGGGCCTCGCATCGCGTGCATCACATCTTCCTCTTCCCCGCATCGCTCCTCGGCCCGGCTCGCATCTGAGTTCGGCTGCCGGGGTCGATGCGGACCGCATCCCCTTCTCTTCCTCCCCCTGACGCCAATCCGCAGCACGTTTTCCCGCACGCGCCTCAGAGAGTCAGCCTTCGAAGAAGCAACGCCGGACGGCAGGGGACATCCGTCGACAATCGGCGTCTAAGCGTGCGCAACATCCATCTTGGAGACGCTGGAAACGCGGAGAGAGGAAGGAGCGAGACGGGTGCCGGCCGGCGCCGGCGTTGTTCAGCGGCGGAACTTGACGCCGGCGTGGCTCTCCAGCGCTTCGCGGACCGGGCGGACGTTGCTGTCCTCGATCCGGAGGAAGGTCGGCTCGCCGTGCGAGAAGAGGATCACCCAGTTGCGATCTGACTTCAGGAAGCCGAGTTTGCCGAGATCGACTTTGGCCTCGACGTCCTTGCCCTCCGCATCCTTCCATTTGGGCTGCTTCGAGCGCGAGTAGGCCGCGTCTGTGAC
Source organism: uncultured Acidobacteriota bacterium (assembly GCA_963816725.1). GTDB lineage: Bacteria > Acidobacteriota > Vicinamibacteria > Vicinamibacterales > 2-12-FULL-66-21 > CAVSUB01. The sequence continues at coordinate 365,769 of CAWFMC010000018.1, forward strand.
CGAAGAATAGGGCAGCGAGACCAGCGCGTTCCCACCGGGACGATCGAGCACCGTGATGTGGCCGTCGCCGAGCGCGAGCACGCCGTTGAGCTCACGCGCCTTGTCCCCGTCCTTGACGATGACGCGCACGTCCTGGAACGTCACCGGGGCGGTAGCGACGGCGGCTGACGGCGTCGGGGCCGGGGCAGCTGGAGGGGCGACCGCGAGATCAGCGGGTGGTCCCGGAGGAGGCGTCCCGCGAGCCCCGCGCGCTCCTGGAGTCGCTCCGGTCCCGCCACCTGGCAGCGTCGGATCCACAGCCCCCGCGGCGCGACCCGTGGGCTTGACCGGGCCGGCGGCATCCGGAGCGGCGGCTGGAGCGGGCGGGGTCGGTGTCGCTGGAGGCGGCGGCGCGGCGGGCGCAGGCGGAACGTCGGAGGCCGGACTAGCCGTTTGATTCGCCTGCGCGGTCGGATCCGGCCCCGGCTTCACTTCGTCAGCCGGCACGGCGCCCATCGGCAACTGGCTCGGGAACGTCGAGCGGCGGAGCATGTAGAAGCCGCCGGCCACCGCGAGAAGAAGCACGACCACCACCGTCGCTCCGGCGCCGAACAGGTGCTTCCTGGCAATGACAACCGTGTCCGAGCCCGGCGCGGCCATCGGTGTGGTCGCGGGAGCGGGAGCGGGCCCCGGGGTCGGGACCACCGGCTGCGTTCCGGGTACCGAGGTCGCGAGGGGTGTGGCCACCGCAACCGCGCTCGCGCGCTGGTCGTAGCGCACCGCGGTCCCCGCGCTCGTCTGATCGAATGCGCTGCTCACCCCACTCGGCGTGGGTGTCGCCATCGTCGGCAGCTCGCCGAGCGTCTGCGGCTGCACGGCGGACAGGAGCGCCGTCCGGAATTCGTCAGCGGTCTGGAACCGCTCGGCCGGTGATTTCGCCAGGGCACGGGTCAGAACCTTGGCGCACCAGCCAGGCAGGCCCGGCTGGAACTGGGCGATCGGGATGGGCGAGTCGTTGACCTGCTTCTGGACCATCGCGATGGCGGTGTCGGCGCTGAACGGCAACTGCCCGGAGAGCAGCCGATAGAGCACCACGCCGACCGCGTACAGGTCCGCCCGGCCATCGATGTCGCCACCAAGGACCTGCTCGGGCGCCATATAGGCCGGCGTGCCCATCATGTAGCCGCCCTGCGTGAAGTGCTCGGTCCCGAGGACGCGGGCGATCCCGAAATCCATGACTTTGACGATCCCCAGCTCGGTGATCATCAGGTTGGCCGGCTTCAGGTCGCGATGGACGACGCCGGCACGATGCGCGTGCGACAGCGCGTCCAGCACCTGCATCGCGAGGTGTGCGGCCTGCGGCGGCGCCAGCGCCCCCATCCGCTCGGACAGCTCGTGGACGGTCTCGCCGCGCACGAACTCCATCACCATCAGCAACTCGGTATCGTCGCGATAGAGCTCGTACAACGTGGCGATGCCAGGGTGATTGAGGCGCGCCAGGGTGACCGCTTCGGCGCGAAACCGCTTGAGGATGTCGCTGTCGCCCAGATCGGCGTTCAGAACCTTGATCGCGACCTCGCGATCGAGCGTCTCGTCGATCGCCTTGTACACGGTCCCCATCCCGCCGCGGCCGAGGCGTTCGACAATCCGGTACTTGCCGACAGTTTTACCGATCATGGGAAGGGGACTGGGAGTAGTCCGGCAAACTAAGTCTAGGGTCCGGTCAGACCCTTGTCAAACATCGCGCCGGCAAAATCACAGGCGAAAGCCGTGTCCCAACGGGTCGTCCGGATGGATCACGAAAGTGTGGCTGCCGGTCATGAAGGCCTCTCCCGCCAGACGGGGCAGGATGGCCGGGATCCCGGCCACTTCCAGCTCGCGCTCGACCCGGCCTCGAAAACGGGTTCCGATGATGCTTTCGTGGGTGAAGGTCTGCTCCGGCGCCAGCAGGCCCATGGCCGCGAGCACCGCCATGACGGCGCAGGTGCCGGTGCCGCACGGTGATCGGTCGACTTCCGCGTCGGCGAAGATGGTGACGTTCCGGAGATCGGCGTCGGGCGACTCCGCCGGCCCGGTGAAGATTGTCCCGTAGATGCCCGTCAGCCAGGGCTCCTCGGGGTGGCTGATGGTCATCATCTCCTCGATCGCGTGTTTGATCTCCATGCCGGCCCGCCGCAGGTCGTCGAGCCGTTCGGCGCGAACCGGGATGCCCGCGGCCTCGCTGTCCACGATGGCGTAGAACGCCCCGCCGAAGGCGATGTCGGCCGGGACCGTTCGCGAGCCGAGCCGCACCGGAATGCCGGCGGCGAGCACGAACGACGGCACGTTCCTGAAGCTCACGCCGGTGACCCGCGGCTGGGCGCCGGATCGGTCGACCTGCGCGGTCGCGTGAATCTGCCCGGCGGGGGCGTCGAGCACCAATTCGCCGGGCGTGCGTGGCAGGATCAGCCCCTGTTCGATGACCAGCGTCGTCACCGCAATGATCCCGTGACCGCACATCGTGCTGTAGCCCTGGTTGTGCATGAACAGGACGCCGGCATCGGACGTCGCGCGCTCGGGCGTCGTGAGCAGGGCGCCATACATGTCCGCATGGCCGCGCGGTTCGAGCATCAACGCGGTGCGGAGGTGATCGCAATGCTCTTCCACCCACGCCCGCTTCTCGAACATGGTCTCGCCTTCGACGGTGGGATAGCCGTCGACGATCAGCCGAAGCGGCTCGCCGGCGGTGTGCGCGTCAAGGGTGCGGATGATCATGGGACATGATACGGAAAAGGTTCGAAGGTTCGAAGGTTCGAAGGTTCGAAGGTTCGAGAGGTTCGGAGGTTCGAAGGTTGGAAGTGAATGACTGAACGCGTGCCGCTGCTGTTGTCGGAAGCCGACGTCCGCGCCGTCCTGACGATGCCCGACCTGATCGAGGCGATGCAGGCGGCGTTGATCGAGTTCTCGTCGGGAGCCGCGGATCAGCCGCTGCGGACGGTGCTGCAGGTCGGACAGGCGAAAGCCTTCTTCGGCGTGATGCCTGCCTCGGTGCCCGGGCGGGACGCGATGGGGACCAAGCTGGTCACGGTCTACGAGAGCAACGCCGCGCGCGGGCTGCCGTCGCACCTGGCGACGATCGTCCTGCTCGATCCGGCGACCGGCGCGCTGCGCGCGATCGTCGACGGGCGCTACATCACCGAGGCCCGCACGGGTGCGGTATCCGCAGTCGCGACGCGGCTGCTCGCCCGGGCGGACGCCGCTGTGCTCGCGCTGATCGGATCGGGCGTCCAGGCGCGCAGCCACCTGACGGCGCTGGCGCACGTCCGCGCCCTGCGCGAGGTCCGGGTGTGGAGTCCTGACCCCGCTCGCCGCTCGGCGTTCGCCGACCGCGCGGAGTCGCCGTGCCCGGTGCGCGCGGTCGGCTCGGCGCGCGAAGCGGTCGACGGCGCGGATCTGGTGGCGCTGGTGTCGGCGTCGCGACAGCCGGTTCTCGAGGCCGCCTGGATCGCGCCCGGCACCCACATCTGCGCCGTCGGCGCGTGCCGGCCCGATCAGCGGGAGATGGACACGGCGCTCGTGCGGACCGCCCGCCTGTTCGTGGATTCGCGGGTGGCGGCCCTGGCCGAAGCCGGCGACGTGCTGCTGCCGATCGCCGAGGGAGCCTTCGCAGCCGATCACATCGCCGGGGAGCTCGGCGAGTTGGCTGCCGGGCACGTGGCCGGCCGCACGTCGGTGGATCAGATCACGATCTTCAAATCGCTGGGGATGGCGGTCGAGGACGTGGTGGCCGGCCATCTGGCGTTCGAGCGCGCCAGCGCGCGCGGGCTCGGGCGACAGCTGTGAGTCCGCGCCCTACGAACGGACCTTCTTGCGCTCGGCCCACCGCTTCTTCATCGCGCTGGAAATCCGTTCCCGCGCTTCCCTGGACATCTGGCGGCGGCGCTGCCTCCGACTGCCCTTCTCACCGGGATCGCCCGTCGCCGCCGCCGGAATCGCCTTCCCGATCCGGGCGCGCAGCTTGACCGCCTGCGCATTGAGCGAGGCCAGGCGCTCGCGCGTCTGGGTGATCTCGCGTTCCAACCCGCCGAGCGCCCACCCGACGAACTCGGCAGACTTGACGAGCATGTCGTCATCAGACTTCGTGCCGCGTGTTCGAGCCATCGTGATCTCCTCGTCAGGACATCCTGACATCAGCCGTATCCAGTCGCCCCGTGCGCACCGCCGAGCGGGAACGATTGTCGCGCCGAGGTGGCTATCATGTCATACGGCTCTGCGCACCCTGACCCTGATCGTCACGCTGATGGCGGCAGCCGCGCCGCGTCCCTGCGCCGCGCAGGAAACCGCCGACGCGCTGGTGGTCCGCGGCGAGGCCCTCGCCTACGATCTCGACCATCCTGCCGCACTGGCCCTCCTCCGGCGCGCCGTGGCGATGGCGCCGGACAATCCGCGAACCCATCGGGCCGTGGCCAACGTCCTGTGGCTGAACCTGTTGTTCAAGCGCGGCGCGGTGACGGTCGATCACTACCTCGGCTCGTTTTCGAGTTCAACCGTCGCGCTCAAGGAGCCGCCGCCGCAGATCGCCGCCGAGTTCCGGCAGGAGGTGACCAAGGCGATCGAGCTGGCCGAGGCGGGTGTCCGCTCCCGTCCCAACGATCCGCAGGCCCACTACGACCTCGGGGCCGCAGTCGGCCTCGAGGCGTCGTATGTGGCGACGGTCGAGGGGCGGCTGCTGGCCGGCTTTCGAGCCGCGCGCCGCGCCTACGACGAGCACGAGCGGGTGCTGGCCCTGGCACCCGGCCGGACCGATGCCGGGCTGATCGTCGGGACATACCGTTATCTCGTCTCCACGCTCTCGATGCCGATGCGGCTCATGGCCTACGCCGCGGGCTTCGGCGGCGGACGGGATGTCGGCCTCAGGCTGATCGAACGCGCGGCGGCGACCCCGTCGGACAGCCGGATCGATGCGCTCTTCGCCCTCGTCCTGATGTACAACCGCGAGCAGCGTTATGACGACGCGCTCAAAGCCCTTCAGGAACTGCGTCAGCTGCATCCCCGTAACAGGCTGGTAGTGCTGGAGTCAGGCGCGACGGCTCTCCGTGCGGGCCGCCCCGAACAGGCTGAGGATACGTTGACGGAAGGACTGGCCATGCTCGCCTCGGACACCCGCGAACGCATTCCCGGCGAAGAGGCGCTGTGGCGCTACAAGCGCGGCGCCGCCCGCCGCGCGCGGGGGCGTCTCGAGCTGGCGACGCAGGATCTCCAGGTGGCGACGGGCGAGAACTCGGCGCTGTGGGTCCGCGGCCGTGCCACCATCGAACTGGGCCGCATCGCGCTCGCGCGCGGAGACCGCGCTGGCGCCGCCGCCGCCGCGGCGCGAGGCGAGGCCCTCTGCGAGCAGGGGCGCGATCCGCTCTGCGTCGCTGACGCGGGGCAGCTCACCAAGGCATCCCGTGGCCGGTAAGGTCAAAACCTGGATCTGGGTCGTTCTCGGGGTGGTGCTCACCTGCGTCATTGCCGCGGTGGTCATCGCCGGCAGCGCGTTCTATTTCTTCTCCCGGCAGTTCGACACGCATAGCGCCACGCCGGCGGCCGCCAACCGCGAGTTCGAGTCGGTCAAGGTTCGCTTCCGCGGCCAGAAGCCACTCGTCGAGCTCGATCGCCAGGGCGACGTGACGCGCGCCGACTCCCGCCGGGAGGCCGCGCCCGACGCACGCGTCCCGGAGAAAGTAATCGTGATGGCCTTCAACCCCGAAAAAGAGCGGATCGTCCGAGTGACGCTGCCGTTCTGGCTGCTGCGACTGAAGAGCCGGCACGCGTCGATCGACTTCAACGGCAGGCGGATGGACCTCGAAGACCTCAAGCTCACGGTCGCCGACCTCGAGCGCTACGGCCCCACCCTCATCGTCGACCAGACCAACCCTGACGGCACGCGTGTCCTCGTCTGGTCGCAGTAACTGTCCCCTCCAGGTCGGGCCCGCTCACGGCAACCTGATTTTTTCCCGGCTTTTGCGCTTCCGATCCCGGCAAGTGATTTGCGCTTCCTCCCGGCGTGATGCCCAGGAGGACCCCCATGAATCGCTTTTTCCTCGTCCCGGCGCTTGGCGTCGCGACGCTGGCGTTTGCAGCGCAGGCGCATGCTCAGCAACTCGGCACCATCGCCGACTCGACCCATCCCGCCTACGCGGCTGACGCGCGACAGCCCTATTACGAATCGCGGCGTGCCGCCTACGACACCGGTTACCGCGAAGGTCTTTCGGAAGGCGAGCGCGACGGTCGTCGCGGTCAGGTGCGGCCCTACCAGGACAACCGGACCTGGCAACGCGCCGACAAGGGTTACAACCGCTCGTACGGGGACGTCGAGCGGTACCGTCAGCAGTTCCGCATCGGCTTCTCGGAAGGCTACCAGGCCGGCGTCGTCCGTTACGGCGGATCGCCCACGGGCCGCGCGGTGCCGCGTCAGGACACTTACGGCTATCCGGGCGCATACGGGAACAGCTACCCGGTTCAGCGGTACCCCGATCCGTATTACTCCGGACAGGTCCCTTCCGGCAATGGCGCCTACGGCTATAGCGCGGCCTATCCGAACGGCCTGAAGGACGGGATTGAAAAGGGCCGCGAGGACGCGCGCAAGCAGCGCTCCTTCGACCCGCTCCGGCACGACTGGTATCGGGAAGGCACGCGGCACTACAAGAACGACTACGGCTCGAAACAGCAGTACGCCAACGCCTACCGGCAGGCCTTCCGCGAAGGGTACGATCGCGGCTACCGCGAGTTGGGTTACGTCCGCTGAGCGGGAGGGAGCACCACCGTCTGCCACTCGAGGGCCATGCCGACCGGCATGGCCCTCTTCTCGTTCAGTCGATCCGCAGGAACCGGCGCATCCGGCCGAGTAGTGTCGCGGACGGCTCGGGCGCGGTCGTCGCCTTGACCGTGCTGCGCGCCTTATCGAGCTCGATCCGCCGGGTGACGGCAGCCATCGCCACCTGCTCGACCGCCTGAGGGTCGTCGGCGGCCAGGCGGCGGAACACGTCGGCATCGAGTTCGAGCACCGCCGTGTCCCCGACCGCCAGTACGGTCGCTGTCCGTGGCGCGCCGGAGAGCAGCGACATCTCGCCGAAGTAGCCGCCGGCATCGATTCCCGCGACGATCTGGCGCTCCGGCTCGATCACCACGTCGACGTGACCGGATGCCACCACGAACATCGAGTCTCCCGCCTCGCCTTGCCGCACCACTGGCTCGCCATTCCCGTACGTCCGGATGGTCGTCGCGCGAGCCATCTCGTGACGCTGCTCCGTCGAGAGCCGTGCGAACAGATCGACGCGCGACAGGACCTCTTCCCGTCGCCGCACCTTGGTGACTTCGTCCGGCTCGGGCCACTCGCGTTCGTAGCCCACCTCGATCGGCCACGGGATCTCGATGCCGTGACGATTGAAGGCATAGAAAATCGCCGTCCGCACCTCGTCCCGAACGACTTCATCGAGCTCGTACTTGTCGATCCAGAACCGGGCGCGGTACGTGATCGCGGAGGCGTCGAAGGCGTGCAGCAGCGCCTCGGGCGGCGGCGACGTGAGCACCCGGGGTACGTTCCCGACCGCCTCGCGGATTGCCCGCTTCACCTCGCCTGGCGTACTCAGATAGCTCGCCCCGACCTCGACTTCAATCCGCGTCGGCGCCAGCGGTTCCGAGTAATTGGTGATCGCTTCCTTCGCCACGATATTGTTCGGGAGGATGACGAAGTTGCCGGACTTGGTGCGCAGCTTGGTGGCGCGCCAGGTCACCTCGGCGACGCGCCCCTCGAACTCCGCGACCTTGATCCAGGCGCCGACGCGAAACGGCTTCTCACTCTGGATCGCCAGGCCGGCAAAGGCGTTACCCAGCGTGTCCTGCAACGCGAAGCCGACGATCGCCGCGCCCACCGCCGACGTCGTCAGCAGCTTGTCATCGAAGACGAAGGTGGCCACCATGACCACGATGCCGATGATGATCGCGTCCTGGAGGATGGCCGGAAACGCGTCGGGGACGCGGTCGCTGCGCAGCGGATTGATGAGGCCGACCACCAGCAGGTTGACGAACGCGGCGGCCAGGGCGAGCTGCTCCAACGAGCGCAGCTGGTGGTCGAAATTCGCCGGCACGACTTGCGGCCGCACGAACAACACCACGTGGAGGACGAGGTACGCAGCAAACAGAAAGACGGAGAGCCGCAGCTTGCGCTTGACGAGCGCGTTGGGGGTGAGGCTGATCGTGACGAGCGTCGCAGCCAGGGCTACGACGCTCGTGATCAGGTGTTGGATGTGGTGAGGCATGCAGCAGCGCCAGCGTGCGCTGGTGCTAGGCTATCCCCTTCTTGAAAGCCGCCACTTCGGCCGGGGTGACCGTCACGGCCAGCTTGCTCTTGTTGGGACCACCCACCGCGTCGCGATCCGGGACGCCGCCTCGGGCTCCCGCCGACGCAACCGTCTGGGAGCTCTTCGTCTCGCTGCCCTTGCTCAAGCTCAGTTTGCTTCCGAACAGGCCGCCCTTGGGTTTCGCGTCCTTGTCGTCCTTCTTCTCTTCCTCTTTCTTGTCGGTCGAGCCCGAGCCGCCGGCGAGCCCGCGCGACCCGTCGGCGATCACCGGGATTTCCGCGAGCGGTTTGGCGTCGAAGGTGACGGTGCTCGTGTAGCGGGCCGCGACCAGCGCGGTGCCCGTGAGCTTCTGGGCGGTGATCGTTTGGCCGATCTTCGCGATGCGGTCCGACAGCTGCGGATGCGACGCGAACATGCCGTTCGGCTCCTGCTGATCCTTGTTGCGCTCCGCGATCTTGGTCAGCAGCGTGCTCAGGCCGTTCGGGGCGTAACCGGCCTTGCTGGCCAGGACCACACCGAGGCGGTCGGCCTCGCAGCTCCTCGTTGCGATCGAACTTGTTGTTGAGCACGGAGGTGTAGGTCTGTTCGACGATGCGGGCAATCGCGTCCTGGGCCAGCCCGCCCTTGCTCACCTGGTCGGCGCCGGCGCCCATCATGTTGCTCTTCTCGATCGAGCCGATGGTGTGCTTCTCGGTGACGTGCGTGATCTCGTGCCCGAGGACACCGGCCAGCTCTGCTTCCGTCTTGGCCAACCCCAACGCGCCGCGGGTGATATGGATGATGCCGCCGGGAGCAGCGAAGGCATTCACGCCATCGGTGTCGAGCACGATGAACTCCCAGTTCAGGTTCGGCCGCGAGCTCCCCTGCGCCAGGACCGTGCCGAGCAGCGTGACGTACTTCGTCACCGCCGCGTCCTGATAGACGCCGAACGTGTTCCGAATCTGCAGGCTGACCTGTTCGCCGATCTTGCGCTCGTCCGGCTCCGAAATGTGAAAGCCCTTGACCTTGTCTGCCTGGTCGGCGGCCTTGTTCAACTTGCCGAGCGCGCCGCTCAATTGCGCCGAGGCCGGGGCCGCGGCGAGCAACGCCGCAAGGGTGACGATCGCTGTATTCATGTCTGTACGTCCTCGTGCACGGCCGGAATGGGCGACGGTACGACGACTTCGAAAATCGCCACGGCGCGCGTCTTGCCCTTGACGACGACGTCGCCGAGGGGGCGGAGCTGGTGGGCGCCTCTGAGCTGCGTGCGGGTAGCGTCGCTAATGATAATGCGGGTCCCGTAGTCCTTGTTCAGGGACTCGAGCCGCGACCCCAGGTTCACGTTGTCGCCGATCACGGTGTAACTCATGATCGATGCCGACCCGATGTTGCCGGCGATCATCTCGCCGCTGTTGACGCCGATGCCGATGTCCAATCGCGCCCGGCCCTCACTGGCCCACCGCTGATTGAGCATGCCCAGCTCTCGCACCATTTCCGTCGCCGCCACCACCGCGTGTTCAGCATGATCAACGTCGTCCACCGGGGCGCCGAACAGGGCCATGACCATGTCGCCCACGAACTTGTCGACGGTGCCGTGCTGGCTGAAGACGATGTCGACCATCCGGGTGAAGTATTCGTTCAGTTGTCCGACGAGCTCCTCAGGCGCCCCCTTTTCAGTAATCGACGTGAAGCCGCGGATGTCGGAGAACAGAACTGTCATGTCACGGCGGCGGCCGCCCAGCTGGGCCAGGCCGGGATTCTCGAGCAGCTGCGCGTAGACGTCCCTGGAGACGTATCGACCGAACAACCCCTTCACTTTGCGCTTTTCGCGATCTTCGACGAAGTACCGGTACGCGGTGCCGCCAAAGAGTGCGAACGCCATCGCCAGCTGCGGCGCCGCCATCGGCAGCCACAGTCCGTGCTCGAACCGCTGCAGGCCAACGGCAGTCCAGACGCCGAGCGCCACCAGCGTCCCGGCCACCGCCGCCGCGAAGGGTACGAAGACGGTCAGCAGCGCAATCGCGGTCGCCCAGACGATGACGATCGTCGCGGTCGGCCGCAGCGCCGGCCGGATGAAGCGGTTCGAAAGGACGCTGTCGGCGATGCTCGCATGCAGCTGGATGCCCGGCATCAGGCTCTTGCCGAACGGCGTCTGGAACACGTCGACCAGCCCTGAGGCAGTCAGGCCGATGAAGACGATCTTGTTCTTGAAGACCATCGGGTCCAGGTCCGGCGCTTCGCCGCGCTGCACTTGATCCTCGGCGGCGAGCAGGTGCCGCGCTTCGTACATCGTGTAGGGCGACTGCCCGTCGACCAGTACCGGCGCCTGGTAGTTGATCAGCATTGTCAGCTGATCGTGCATCCGGCGGCTGTCCGACACGTCGTCCACTTTGGTTGCGATGAGCGGGACGGATCGGTCGCCAATCGCGAGTCGGTCGCCGTGGAGGACAACGTCCTCCGGCTTCGTTCCGAGTGCCATCAACGCCGCGGCAACACCCAAGTTCGGCAGATAGCGATCGCCCGATCGGATGAACGGCGGGACGCGGCGCGCCGGACCATCCGCGTCGAGGGCGAGGAAGTTGTGGGCGAGGCCGGCCGCGGCGTCCGTGAGCGACTGGAACGGTGGCACGACGAGTGGCCGCTCCTCGATCGCCGGACCGAGACGATAGGGCACACCGTGCCAGACTGCGGGCGCGTTCACCTGCGTCGCCCCGTTCACTCCGCCGTAGACGGCATCGGCCAGCAGGATCACGTTGGGGCGCTTGCGGATCGCCTCAGCCAGCATGGTGTCGGATTGATCGCCTGTGTAGACCGGACCGTCGTTGCCGAGCGTGAACGAGAGGTTGTGCTGCGGCTCGAGGAACGTGACGTCGATGGCGATCACTTTCGCCGGCGCGCGGTTCAGGAAGTCCACCATCGCCCCGATGCCAAGCCGCGGCCATGGCCAGCGCCCGAAGAACGGGGCCAGGTCCCTGATCGATGTGTCGCTGATGCCGACCATGACGATGTCGGGGTTGACGGAAGGTGGGGCCGTGACCGCGTGGCGGATGCGCCAGTCGTAGCTGTTGAGCTCGAGCGGCTCGATCCACCCCACGATCGTCAGCAGCCACACGACGACGGAAGAGCCGACGCCGAGCAGCAGGCCGGCCACGACCTTCCGAACGGAGGCAGTCTGGCTCGGTGTCATGCGCACGTGGAGTCTGCCACAGGAGGGCGCAGCAAATGGCGCACCGCCGGCGCAGGGTGGCCGAGCCGTGCACGACGGCTTGCCGTCGGGCGAGCGTCAGATTCAGGACGACGCGGGCTCCCAGGGCCGCCGGCCTACGGCGTGAAGCGCATCGCCTCCAGGCGGTTCGTGGCGGCCATGATGTCCCGCTCCAATCGGGTCACCATGTCGCCCATCAGGTCCCGGCCGCGGGCGGCGGCCTGGTCGATCTCAACTTTCAGTTTGAAGAGCGGCGAGGCTTCGATTTCTGCCTGCTCCCTCGCGTACATCTCCATGAGCCCGTCGATCTGGATCAGGCGCCGCTCGCACCGCAGCCGGATCGCCGCATCGTCCAGCCCCGTCACGCGATCGGGGCTCTGTTCCCAGCGCTCAAGGATCTGACGCAGTTGGTCCGCGTCGCCGAGGGCGTAGGCGCGGTTGGCCGCGGCCATGATGGCGTGGCGTCGCGTGCGCGCGTCTTCGTCAGCGGCGAGATCGGGATGGATGGCCCGGGCGACGTCGCGAAAGAGCTTACGCACGGCGTCGGAGGTGAAACGCGGCGCGGACGCGGCGTCCGATGGCGGCGGCGGTGGCGCCGGGCGGCCAGCCGGCCTGCCGTCGTCGGGCACGCCGCGGACGGGGGCGGTGTCCGAGAGAATGCGGAGCTCCGCCTCGGCAATGTCGAGATGGAGCTGGTCGAGTTGCTCGTGCAGCGTGCCGACCTCATGACGGTATTTCGCTGCGAACAGGGTGAGGTCGGCATCGAGGCGCCCGGCTTCGGCGGCGCGCTCGGCGAGCGCCGCCTCCCGCTCGGCGACACGCGCCCGCAGTGCACCGAGATCGTCCGCCGCTGGTCCGGATGGTACGAGCGTGGTCACCTGAGGATCATAGCGGGGGTGCGGCGACCCTCGCTTCAGGGCCCCTCAGCCCTGCGGTGCGGCAGCGCCGACCTCGGCACGCTCAGCGATGCCAACAGTGGCCTCGGCGGCGGCGCGGCGGCCGAGGTGAAAGGGCACGCTCGTCACGACCACGTTGGGCTTGAACAGTAATGCGCCCTTGATCAGGAGCGCATGCTGGTTGTGCAGCAGGTGCTGCCACAGTTTGCGGGGCACGAACTCCGGCAGAATCACGGTGACGTAGGCCGAGGGATCGTCGCGCTGAATCTGTTCGATGTAATCGAGCAGCGGGTCCAGCAGCGACCGGTACGGTGAGTCGAGGACGGCGAGTGCCGCGCCCTGGCCCCAACGGTCCCACTGAGCTCGCAGCGCGTTCGTGGTTGCCGGGTCCAGCGCGACGTACACCGCGCGGACATCAGGCCCGAGGCCGCGGGCGTAGCGGAGTGCCTTGACAACTGCACGCTGGATACCGCCGATCGGCACCAGCACGACGTGGCTGCCGGCGGGCTCCGGGTTCCAGTCCCGCAGCGAGAGCTCCAGGGCTACCGAGTCGTAGTGACGACGGGTAATCGTGAAGAGCGTGACCAGCGCAGGGATCATCAGGATGATGATCCACGCGCCTTCCGCGGCCTTGGTCATGGCGACGATGACCAGCACAATCGCGGTGACGAGTGCGCCGAAGCCGTTCACGGCTGCGCTCGAGCGCCAGCCGGGCTCGCCCGACCGGCGCCAGTGGATCACCATGCCGGCCTGCGAGAGCGTGAACGAGACGAAGACGCCGATCATGTAGAGCGGAATCAGCGCGTGGGTGTCGCCACCAAAGGCGACGAGCAGGGCGGCGGCCAGCACGCTGAGAATCAGAATGCCGTTTGAAAACGCCAGCCGATCGCCCTGCGTCGTGAACTGGCGCGGCAGGAACCGGTCGCGCGCGACAATCGACGCTAGTCGCGGAAAGTCGGCATATGCCGTATTCGCCGCGAGTACGAGAATCAGCATCGTTGCCGCCTGGGCGGCGAAGTACGGCACGGTGCCGCCGCCGAAGGTCGCCCGCGCGAGCTGGGACACGATGGTTTCAGCGTCGTTGGGAACCAGCCCATACGCGTGGGCGAGCAGGGTGATGCCCATGAACATCATGATCGACAGCAGGCCCATCAGCATCAGGGTCGCCGCGGCATTGCGGCTCTCCGGCGGCCGGAACGCCGGCACGCCGTTCGATACCGCTTCGACGCCGGTCATCGCGGTGCATCCGTTCGAGAAGGCGGTCAGGAGCGCGAAGGTGGTCAGCAGGCTCGTGGCGCTCGCCGGGTGCATCAGCTCGTGCGGCGGCGCGACCGCGCCGGTGAAATATCGCCAGGCGCCGAGGCCGAGCATCGCCATGATGCTGACGATGAAGAAGTAGGTGGGCACCGCAAAGATGCGACCGGACTCGCGTATCCCGCGCAGATTGCCGACCATGATCAGCGCCACGAACCCCAGCCCGATCTCGACTCGATACGGCACCCAGTGGGGGAACGCGGACGTCAGTGCAGCGACGCCGGCGGCGACGCTGACCGCTACCGTCAGCACGTAGTCGATGAGGAGAGACGCCGCGGCAACCAGGCTGGGGATGGTCCCGAGATTCTCTTTCGCGACGATGTAGGCCCCGCCGCCACTCGGATACGCGAAGATCGTCTGGCGATACGAGAACACGACAACCGCCAGCGTGACGGCGATGGTGATGCCAATCGGGGTGACCAGGCTCAGAGCCGCGACCCCGCCGACGAGCAGCACACGGAGAATTTCCTCCGTCGCATAGGCCACTGAGGAGAGCGCGTCCGACGACAGCACGGCAAGCCCGGTCACGCGGGACAGCCGCTCGTGGTGCGCTTGATCGGAATGGATGGGAGCGCCGACCAGGGCGCGCTTGAGCTGCGACAGGAACGATTCGTCGGACACGAGGCCCTCCAATCGCCGACGGGGTTAGCTGACGGGCTCGAGGTTGGAGTCCTCTACCAGCGAGTCGCTGGATTCGCCCCGCGAGCGGGATGCTCGGGTGGGTCCCCCGTATCGTTTCGCACGTGCGAAGCGATTTTGACGATGTCCGATTATGCGGTCCGGAAGGTGCCTTCGAGGGGCCGGGCGCCCCCGTACTCAGGAACTTTTCAGGACTTTCTCACGGCCGCGCGCATCCGTCGGCGTAATGCTGACGTGAATCCGTTGAGCAGCACGTGCCGGGGGCGCTATTCAAGCGGCCGCCGAATTTGCGGTTCATCCGAGCTGCGTTTCGGTCGATGGCTGCGCCAAGGTCCATCGGAACGTGACCACCAGCGACCCGAGCCGGATTTCCGCCCCATCCTCGAGCGCTACCGGTGCGCTCACGCGTACGCGGCCGAGAAACGTTCCGTTCTTGCTCGCGAGATCCTCCAGCAGCGCCTTCCCCTCCGTGACGATGATCCGGGCGTGGATTCTCGAGACGCTCGTCGAATCGAACCAGGACGCCGCGGCGCCATCGCGGCCGAGCACATTCTCCCCTTCCTTCAGCGCATACATCCGTCCGCCGCGGACCAGGACGCACGGCGAAGAGACCGGCGGCGCCGCGACGCGCGGTTCCCCGTCGACCTTTCCGCAGAATGCGTAGCCGAACCCGTGAACGGTGCGAATGAAGCGCGGCTGCCGCACGTCGTCTTCGAGCGCCGCACGAATTTCGGCGACCAGGTTCGAAAGATTCGCTTCGACCACAAACGTGCCTGGCCAGAGTGACTCCAGCAGCCTCGCTTTGCTCAACGCGTTCGGCCGGCATTCGACGAGCTCGAGCAGCAAGGCGAACGCCTTGGGCGAGATGGAGATCTCCTCGGCCTGTCGGCGCAGTTGGCGGGTCAGCGTGTCGAGCGTGAAGGGGCCGAATTGCAGTTCCACCCTGCTCCGGGGCACCGCGTCGCTCCCGGACAGTGGGAGAGCGATGAGGCGGCGGTGCATCGGATGATGAACCAACGCCGCCTCAGGCTCAAGTCGGTCGCCGCGAATCGAGCTCGGGAAGGCTCCTTAAATTAAGGACTCGGCGGGGGATCGCCGCAAACGACGTCGGGATCGATCTCCTCGCCGTCGATCCTGAATGTCGCTTTGTACTGCTGGTTGTTCGCCGAAGCCGGCACGACGTCTGATTTCCAGGTCCAGAGAGTCTTTCCAGACCCGGCGCGCATCTCAACGGCTTTGTAAGGCGCCCGTTTGTCCTTAGCCGCGAACGGATCGTCAGGCGCCCCGTAAATCCGCCAGCCAGCCCGCTCCACCTTGACTATCTCGAACGGCGTGTCGGATTGGTATTCGACGGTGTCGGACTCGGTCCACACTCTGAGTACTGTGTCCTTGTGACCGTCGTCATGCGCGAACAGCCGACGCGTCGGCGAGTCGCTGCGCAGCGGCGGGGTACTGGCCGACCCAGACGCGGGGAGCGCCGGCTGGCCGGACTCATCGAGCGGCACCGGCTGCCCCTTCTTGTCGAGCACTCGAACTGACGCCGGCTCCGATCCCACCACGACGATGTCAGTGGGCCGCAATGCCTCGAACATTCCCGGCGGCGCGCCGGCCGTTCCTGTCGCCAACGGCGGCGCAGGCAGGTCCTTCAACAGGGCCTCAGCCAACGTCAGCGCCTGATCCGTCAGCCCCTGGTGCTGTAACGTCGCGAGTTCCTTCTTGGGCACGACGACGATTCTGACGATGTGGTTGCGGGGCGAACGTTTGCCGTCGCCTGGCAGCTGTCTGTCATCGGTCTGCGAACCCGGCGTCGTTGCGGTGGCTGTCATGTCTGACCTCCTGCTGAATACTTAGCGGTGACAACGTCGGCCTACGGGCCGTCGACAAGGGCCTGAAAACGCGGGTCGTCGTGGAGACTGTCGAGATCGATCCAGGCCCGAAGTTCTGCTTTCGGCAGCCGCTTCCTGGCTGCCTTCTCCAGCCAGTCCAACGCGGTCGACCGGTCGCCTAGCTGGGCGTACACGATGGCGCCGAACAGAAGCCTGTGCGGATCGCTCGACACATCACCCGCCGCCCGCAGTTGCGCATTCGCCTCGACCTGATGACCCAGCTTGGCGTGAAACTCCGCGAGCAGCAGGTGCGCATCAACGTCGTTGGGATTGACTTGAAGGGCCTGATCGAGCCCCTGGATCGCCACGTCCAACAGCGCGCGCGCTTCCACCTTCCGACTTTTCCAGTAGTAGACACGACCGAGACTCCCCGGTCCGCGGTACTGGTTTGAGAGCCGGCGCGCCTGCTCGAACACGGTAATCGCCTCGTCGAACCGGCGCATCCGGTAGTACGCCATCCCGAGGGCCTGATAGGCGTTGAATGTCGGGGCCAGCGCCAGCGACCGGCGAAAGGCGGTCTCGGCGTCCTCATAACGGCCCATATATAGATAGGCGGTGCCGAGCGACGCCCATGCGTTCGCGTTGTCGGGTGTCAGATCGGTGGCTTGACGAAACTGTTCGACGGCCTCTTTGTATCGAGCTTGTTCGCGATAGAACGTCCCGAGCCACGACCGAGTGGCCCAGTAGTGCGGCCGGCCCTCGACCGCCCGCAGATACGTCTGTTCTGCGGCCGTGGCATCGCCCAGGTGTTCTTCGGCGAAGGCCAGCCCGAGCAGCCCTTCGTCGCTGAGCGGGTCGGACTCGAGGGCTTTCGCGTAAGCCGTCTTGGCATCGGCGTATTGGCCCGCGGCGTTCGACATCATGCCCAGGCACAGCTGCCCGGCCGAGAGGTGGTGATCGATCTCGAGCGCCTGACGGCACGCTTCACGCCCCTTCGCTGGCCATTGCGGATCGCGGTCGAGCGTGTACTTCTGCAGATACGCACGGCCGAGCCCGGCAAAAGCCTGGGCATATCGCCCGTCCATCTCCAGCGCCCGCGTGAAGTGCTCGATCGCATGGCCGACATTGGCGGGCTCGCGCGCGTCGGTCAGGTAGCCATACCCTCGCAGGTATTGCTCACGCGCCAGGGCGTTGCTGGTGTCGTGATCGATCAAGGCACGGCGTTCGGAGTCGGTGAGTTTCAACGCCAGCGCGCCGGTGGCCCATTCCGCCACGTGATCCTGGAGGGTGAACGGCTCACTCGACGCGGCCTCCGTCGAGTAAGTGAACAGCTGCTGCAGCGCGGTCGCATCGATGAGGTCGTAGTTGACCTTCACCCTGTCGCCCGCGCGCAGCAGCGTGCCCTGCAGGACGAGCGTCGCGCCAAACTGACGCCGTGCCTCCAACGCCGTCGTCACGCCGCGCAGCCGTGCCTCTCGCGCCGGCGTCGTTTGCAGCGCGTTCGAGAGGGTCAAGGGAGCCAGCTTCGCGGCGATCGCCTCGTTCAAACCGTCGCAAAAGGCCTGATCGCCTTCGGCGCCGCCGATCACCGTGCACGGCAGCAGTGCCAGGCCTCTCGACTCCGCGCGCCCGACGAGATACGGCGCGGCCAGCACGCCGGCCACCGTCACCAGGACAAGCACGGCAGCGGCCAGCCAGCGACCACGTCTTTGCCACCAACGGAGTCCCGGCATCGGCGGGCTCCCGGGTCCGCTCTCCCGGATCCAGGCCAGAGCTCGGGCCAAATCGTGCGCGCTCTGCCACCGGTCGTCGGGGTTCTTAGCCAGGCAGACGTCGACGGCGAACTGGAAATTCCGCGGCGCCTGCGGCTGCCGTTCGGCGATCGGCACCGGATCCTGGGTGAGGATCGCCGAGATCATCGCCGCATCGCTCTGGTGCGCGAACGCGCGCTGCCCGGTGGCCATCTCGTAGAAGACGACACCGAGCGCGAAGATGTCAGTGCGGGCGTCGGCGTCGCGGCCTTCGAGCTGCTCCGGCGCCATGTAGCGCAGCGTGCCCAGAATCGTGTGCGCACCGGTCAGGTCGGTCGAGCGGGTGGGCATCTCGGCGAGCCCACCCTCGGCCACGCGCCCCGTCGTGGCTGAGAGCTTCGCCAGCCCGAAATCGAGCAGCTTGATACCCGACGGCGTGAGCATGATGTTGCCGGGTTTGATGTCCCGGTGCACGATGCCATGCCGGTGGGCGAGCGCGACGGCGTCGGCGAGCGCGGCCGCGTGCCGCAGCGTCTCGGCGATCGGCAACGGCCCCCTCAACAGCCGGGTGGCTAACGTTTCACCCTCCAGGCACTCCATGACGAAGTACTCCACGTCTTGCTGGAGCCCCATGTCGTAGAGGGCGCAGATATTCGGATGGTTCAGCGTAGCGATGGCGCGCATCTCGCGCTGGAAGCGCTGGCGCCGATGGGCGGCATCCGCGGACGGGCCGAGGACTTTGATGGCCACGATCCGATTGAGCCGTGAATCGTAGGCGCGATACACCACGCCCATGCCGCCGCTGCCGAGCGGCGCAAGGATCTCGTAAGGACCGAGTTTGTCGCCGACTGAGAGAGGCAACTGTTCCCGCCGGGTGAGGGGCGCGGGCATCTTACTCCCGGGGCCGGTGGCGCCGCCACACGCGAGGTCCGTCGGCATCGGGTGATGCCGGGCGGATGGCGCCACACTGGCTGCGCGCAGCGGCAGCCAGCGGAGCAACCGTCCACCCTGCGAATCGGCCCACGGCATAGGCAAGTACGTTCCCCTCTCGAGGCGGGCGACCGCGTGTCCCGAACCACACGGCCCGGGCGAAGCCACCATGATCCAGACGTTACGCGAGACTGGTGGCGAGAGTCCCAGCGTTATTACAGGGTTTTCGCAGGTCCAGAATCGGAAGCGGCGTGATGATGAACGCGCACCTTTTCAGCGGATCACTGCCATCGATCCGTCCGGCGAGATGGACGCGGCGCCGGGGTCGTCCCCCGCCAACGTGAATTGCACGTCCCGCGCCGGGGTGCCATGACGCCGGGAACGACCCCCGATGGTCGGATTGGGGGGCTTAGCCTGGAAGCGCGATGTATCTCGAAGCCGTTCACTAGAACGGCGGCGTCAACGAATAAAGTGATTGACGAATTGGTATACCGGTACGGGGATTCGAACCCCGGTCCCGTGGCTGAGAACCACGTGTCCTGACCCCTAGACGATACCGGCACGAAGACGACGGCAGGAACTCCCGATTCTACCAACCCCCGCCGCACACGGTCAACCAGGCGCCGCCCACTCGACCATACGCGTCCGTTCCCGGCTATCATCTCCCCCATGCGATTTCTCGTCCGGGCCTTTTTCTTCCTGATCCTGCTGGCCATCCTCGGAGCGGGCGGGGCCTACCTGTATGCCGGCCGCCTGCCGGGGCCGCAAATCCAGATCAACAAGCCGGACAAGTTCGTCGGCGTTGCGACGCCGCTCGATCTCGTGGTCACCGCGCCGGGCGCGACGCTCTCGAAGCTCCAGGTCGTCTTCGACCAGGGCGGCACGCAGACACCGCTGTACACGCAGGGCGACACGGCGGGCACCCCGCCGACGATCGAGGGGGATCGGATCCACATCACCCGCGAGATTGGGAAACAGACAGTTCCCACGATCAAAGCGGGCCCGGCCAAGATCATCGTCACCGCGGGGCGCAAAGTGGTGCGGAACATCCGCACCGTCGAGTCCACGGTAACGCGCGACGTCGAGGTCCGCCTCGAGCGGCCACGCGTGTCGGTCGTCTCGACGCACCACTACATCAATCTCGGTGGGACGGAGATGATCGTCTACCGGGTGACGCCGAACGACGTCGAGTCCGGCGTGCTGGTTGGCGACATCGAGTACCCCGGCTACCCGGCGACCGGGGCGCGCGGCGAGGGCGTCTCGATCACCGATCCGTCGCTGCGGGTCGCGTTCTACGCCCTTCTGTGGGACCAGGACCTCCACACCCCGATGCGCGTCTTCGCGCGCGACGCCGCGGGCAACACCGCGCGCGCCGACTTCGACTTCACCGCCTTCCCCAAGCCCTTCAAGAAGAGCCGTATCGAGCTGGACGACAAGTTCCTGGACCGGGTCGTCCCGTCAATCCTCGAAGGCACGACCGAGATCAAGCCGGAGGGGGACACGCTGGCCAAGTTCCTGGTCATCAACGGCGAGCTGCGGCGGAAGAACACCGAGAAGATCGCCGCGATGGCCAAGCAGACCGCACCGGAGATGCTCTGGGGCGGGGTGGTCTTCCACCCGTTCACCAACAGCGCCGTGGAGGCGGCATTCGCGGACCAGCGCACGTATGTCTACAAGGGCAAGGAGGTCGACAAACAGACTCATCTCGGCTTCGACCTGGCCTCGCTCGCTGGCAACCCGGTGGTGGCGGCCAACCGCGGCAAGGTGCTCTACGCCGAAGAGTTGGGGATCTACGGGAACTGCGTGATCATCGATCACGGCATGGGCGTCCAATCGCTGTACGGGCATCTGTCGTCGATCGAGGTCAAGGCCGGCGACATGGTGAACAAGGAACAGACGCTCGGCCGGAGCGGCATGACCGGCCTGGCCGGCGGCGATCACCTGCACTTCACGATGCTGGTGAACGGCAAGATGGTCAACCCTGTGGAGTGGTGGGATCCGCACTGGATCCAGGATCGGATCCTCCGCAAGCTACGCACGCCTGGAGCCTGATCGGGGTTTTGTGATATTCAGGTAAGGTTATGTTTCTGAATAATTTACGGTTGCTTCCGGCGATCGCCGCGGTGGTTCTCGCGACCGCCTGCGGGTCGAAGGAGCCGGCCGCCAAGACGCCACCTGCCGACGCCAAGCGCGTCGATCCTGCGACAGCCGGCAAGCTCGCCGGCAAGGTTCAATTCGACGGGCCGGTGCCGGTCAACCAGCCGATCAAGATGTCAGCCGACCCGGTCTGCGCGAGCGAGAATCCGAACGGCGCCACTTCGCAGACGTACCTGGTGAAGGACGGCGGGCTCGACAACGTCTTCGTCTACGTGAAGGACGGCCTGGGCAATTACTACTTCGACGCGCCGACCGAGCCGGTCACGCTGAACCAGAAGGCCTGCCACTATGAGCCGCATGTCTTCGGCGTCCGCGTCGGCCAGCCGCTCGACATCGTCAATGACGACTCGACGCTGCACAATGTGCACGCGATGCCCACCGGCAACCAGGAGTTCAACTTCCCCCAGCAGATCAAGGGGATGAAGAACCGCAAGACCTTCACCACGCGTGAGGTGATGGTGCCGTTCAAGTGCGACGTGCACGGCTGGATGACCGCTTACGCGGGTGTGGTCGACAATCCGTACTACGCCGTGACCACCGGCGGCGGGCGGTTCGAGCTCAAGAACCTGCCGCCCGGCACCTACACCGTGGAAGCATGGCACGAGCGGCTCGGCACGCAGACCCAGCAGGTGACGCTCGGCGAGAAGGAGTCGAAAGACGTGAGCTTCACTTTCAAGCCGGCTGCCCAGTGAAGTCGAACGCGAACGCGGCCGTGCTCACGCCAGTCCGCGCCCGCACCGCAGACTTCATCACCCTGGCCAAGCCGCGGCTGAACCTCCTCGTGGTCGGCTCGGCGCTGGCCGGCTATGCGATGGGCGGCGGCGAGATCTCGCAGGTCTCCCAGACGGTGGCGACGATCCTCGGGACCGCCCTCGTCGCCGGCGGCGCGTCCGCCTACAACCAGCTGTACGAGCGCAAGACCGACGCGTTGATGCAGCGGACCCGGCTACGGCCCCTGCCCGACGGACGCCTGCAGACCGGTGAGGCGCTGGTGTTCGCGACCGCACTCTCCGCCCTGGGCCTGGCGACGCTGGCGGCGGGCGTCAATACGCTCTCTGCGATGGTCGCCTTCGCCACGCTCCTCAGTTACGTGGTGATCTACACGCCGCTGAAACCGGTGACGTCGTTCGCCACTGTCATCGGAGCGATCCCCGGGGCGCTGCCGCCCGTGATTGGCTGGACCGCGGCGCGCCAGGATCTCGGCGAGGGCGCGTGGCTGCTCTTCGGGATCGTCTTCCTGTGGCAGCTGCCGCACTTCCTGGCGATCGCGTGGATGTTCCGCGAGGACTACGCCCGCGCCGGGTTCCCGATGCTGCCGGTGCTCGAACCAGATGGGCGGAGCACGGGTCGTCAAGCCATGCTCTACTCGGCAGCGCTGGTGCCGCTCAGCCTGGCCCCGACCCTGATCGGCCTGACCGGCCGGGCCTACTTCGTCGGCGCGCTGGCGCTCGCCGCGATCTTCCTGACGCTGACCGTGAAGTTCGCCATGAGCCGCAGCCGTCGCGACGCGCGTCGCCTGTTCTTCGGATCGATCATCTACCTGCCGCTGCTCTGGATCCTGATGATCGCCAACCGCGTGTGACGATCGCCGATCTGCCGGCGCTCAACGCGACGCTCAACGGCACCTGCGCGGTCCTGCTGACGATCGGCTACGTGCTGATCCGCCGCGGTCGCGTGCAGCAGCATCGCCGGGTGATGATTGCCGCGTTCGTCACCTCGACGCTGTTCCTCATCTCCTACGTGATTTACCACGCCAACATCGGCTCGAAACCGTTTCCGGGCACCGGCGCAATCCGCACGGTGTATCTGACCATCCTGGTCAGCCACATCCTGCTCGCGATGCTCATCGTCCCGATGGCGCTCATCACCCTGAGCCGCGGGCTGCGCGAGCGCTTCGATCGCCACGTCGCCATCGCCCGCTGGACGCTGCCAATCTGGCTGTACGTGTCCGTCACGGGGGTACTTGTTTACGTGATGCTGTACAAGCTGTATTAGGGTGCTACGGGTTCTGGGGTTCGAGGGTTCGACGGGTGCGGGTTCGGGGGGTTCTACGCGGTTCAACGGGTTCGGGGAACACGGCTTTTCGTCGTGATCTGCCTGGTCCCGGATCCCGGATCCCTGATCCCGGTCGGCGTCAGCGCCTACGATGCGGCGCGACGTTTGTTCTCGTACATCCGGTCGTCGGCGACCTTCACCAGCGACATCACGTCCGTCTCGTCGTCTTTGATCTCGGCGCAGCCGATGCTCAGGCGGACTTCGGCGGGCATCCCTTGCGCGCCGGGTGAGCGCGTGAACGCGGTCTCGAGCGCGGCGCCCCGCGTGCGCGCCTCGGCCTCGCTGCACGACAGCAGGGCCAGGAACTCGTCGCCGCCCCACCGGAACACGTAGTCGGCCTCGCGAATGTGCGCGAGCAGGAAAGCCGCGACCTGCTTGAGGACTTCGTCCCCCACATCGTGGCCGTACGTGTCGTTGATCGCCTTGAAGCGGTCGATGTCGACGAACAGCAGCGAGAGCGGGATGCTGTAGCGCCGATGCCGCTGCAACTCGCGGCCGATGACCTCATCGAAGAAGCGGCGGTTACGACAGCCGGTCAGCGGATCGGTCAGTGCCGCCCGGCTCAACTCGTCCTTCGCCCTGGCCAGCTCACGATTGGACTCGCGCAGCTCGTGGGTCACGTCTTCGAAGGTCATGAGCTGCATGCCGCCGGCGACAAACAGGTACACGACCGCGCTGATGATCAAGAGGTTGGCCGCGCCGTCCGCGGCGGGTGATGGCAGCGCGATGGCGGTCCACGCGTTGAGCGCCGAGAGCACCAGCAGCCCGGCGCCCGCGACCATCGCCCCGAGCATCCAGAGCTGCCGCAGCAGAAGCAGGTGGGCCACAGCCGCGGCCGCCAGTGCCCCGGCGATCATCAGGTGCCCTGGCGCGAAGACGGGAGTCGCCTCTAGGACCATCGGGGCCAGCGCGAACCAGAGGAGCACCGGCACGAGGACCAACACGTACTCGCGCCGGAAGCGGAGCGGGCTGCGATACGCGTCGGCACTGAGCACGAAGACCAGCGCCGCGATCACGCCAAGGAACTGCGACACCCCATACAGCATCCAGCCGAGCATCGGCGGGCGATACTCGGCGCTCGCCAGGAACAGCGACAGCCCCGTCAGCGCCCACCCCGTCGTCCAGAGCGCGATGAACTGCCGCGGGCGGTAGATGAAGACGAGCAGCATGAGGCCGGAGATCACCAGCGCCGCCCAGCCGGCGAGCGCGCGCGGACCGATCGTCAGCACCGCCGGGCCGATCGGCGTGTTGGTGGTGATCGTTTGAGCGGCGGACATGGCGGGCCTGGCCGCGTAGGTGGACGCGGCCGCCATGATCAGGATGACCGCCACGGCAAGGCTCACCACCCAGAACTGGCGGGGCACTCGGGGCATAGCGTCTCTGGCGGGGAGCCGAGTCATTCTACCATCCTTGACCTGACCGACGAGACGGTCAGCGGTAGAGCAGGTATTGGCTCCGCATCAGACGCCACCGGCTCTCGGCGGCCGCCCACGAGGCCGCGATGGCCGCGGGATCATCGCCGGACCGGATCCGCGCGATGCTCTCCTTCGACCCGAGGAGGCGGGCGCTCGCCTCGAGATCGAATTGGCTGCCATAGAGCTTCTGGAGCGCGCCGGCAATCTCCAACCCGACCCTCACCGGGTGCAAGGCCGCGCGATCGGTCACGACCATGAAGACGCCCTGGCACTCTTCGCCGGAGAACTTGCTGGCGGTCGGGGTGAACCTGACCGGATAGAACCGCACCCCCGGCACCTTCCGCGCGTTCAGCAACGCCGCCAACTGCACACCGTCGATCCACGGCGCCCCGACCTGCTCGAACGGTGTGTCCGTGCCGCGTCCGACCGAGACGTTCGAGTATTCGATCGCCCCGATTCCCGGGTAGAGCGTGGCCTGATTCAGGTTGCGCATGTTGGGCGACGGATTGATCCACGGCAGCCCGGTGTCGTCGTACCAATCGTCGCGCCGCCAGTTCTTGAGCGGCACGACGGTCAGGTCAGCACCGATCTTGTTCTCGCCATTGAACAGCCGCGCCAACTCCCCCATCGTCATTCCATGGCGAATCGGCATCGGGAAGTAGCCGATGAAGCTCAGCTCCGTCTTGTCGAGCAGCGGCCCCTCGATCTGATACCCGTTGACGGGGTTCGGCCGGTCCAACACCACCACCGGCACCTTCCGCTTCGCCGCTTCCTCCATCGCATACGCCATCGTCGTCATGTAGGTGTAGAAGCGGACGCCGACGTCCTGCAGATCGATGACGAGGGTGTCGATGCCGTCGAGCATGGCTGCCGTGGGCCGCCGCGTGTCACCGTACAGCGAGTGGATCGGCAGACCGGTTTTGGCGTCGGTCTCGGCCGGCACGTTGGCGTCGAGCACGCCGCGGATGCCGTGCTCGGGCCCGAACAGCGCGACCAGCTTGACGTTCTTGGCCGCGTGCAGCAGGTCGATGGCGGCCGCCCCGTCGCGCGCCCGGCCCGTGTGATTGGTGATGAGGCCGACCCGTTTGCCCTGGAGGGGCGCAAAGCCCTGCGATCGAAGAACATCCAGGCCGGTCATGACGAGCTCCCGCGGGGACGGTGTCGGCACGGCGCCGGACGGCCCGAAATCCCGGCCGGTCCACGCGTGCGTCGCCGCGTCAGCCGGTTCGGTGAGGATGGCCGAGGCGGCGACGGTCGCCACACGCGCGCGCAGCGGCGTCACGTCACCCTTGCCGTCGGGGTGCACGCGATTGGACAGGAACACGATGAAGAGGCCGGTCGTGGGATCGAGCCAGAGCGACGTGCCGGTAAAGCCAGTGTGGCCGAACGACCCGATGGGCAGCAGCTCACCACGGTTCGAGGAGTACGTCGAATCGATATCCCACCCCAGCCCGCGGACGTTCGGGTCCGCACCCGGCACCGGGGTGGTCATCTTCTCGACCGCCAGGGGCGAGAGCACACGCGCTCCGTGGTACGCCCCGCCACCCAGCAGCATCCGGCAGAAGATGGCCAGGTCGGCGGCCGTGCTGAACAAGCCTGCGTGCCCGGCCACGCCGCCCATCCGCCGCGCGGTCGGATCGTGCACCACGCCGCGCAGCATCTGGCGCTCGGCGCCTTCGCACGGCCACGAGAACGGCAGGCACGGTTCGGTCGGAGCGATCCGCGCCTTCAGTGAGGCGGCCGGCAGGAATTGCGTGTCCTTCATCCCGAGCGGATCGAAAATCTCCTGCTTCGCGAACCTGTCCAGCGTCAGCCCGCTCACCCGCCGGACGATGTCGCCGAGGAGGAAGAAGTTGATGTCGCTGTAAACGAAGTGCTGGCCTGGCGGTGACGTCGGCACTTCCTCGATCGCGAGAGCGATCGCGGTATCGCTCCCGGTCCATGCTTCGGCGAGATCGAGATCCGGCCGAAGCCCTGATGTATGGGTCAGGAGATGGCGAATGGTGATGTCGGCTTTGCCGTAGCGCTCGAACCCGGGCACGAACGTCGCTACCCGGTCGTTGAGGCGCAGCTTGCCGCGCTCGACCAGAATCATCACGCTGGTCGTCGTCGCCACCACCTTGGTGAGCGAGGCGAGGTCGAACATCGTGTCCAGCGACATCGGCTCGACAGCAGGGACCAGCGCGCGCTGCCCGATCGCCTTCTGATAGAGGATCCGGTCCCCGCGCCCGATCAGCACCACCGCTCCGGGCAGCTTTTTCTCGGCGATTGCCTGCTGCACGAGCGGCTCGATCGCCTCCAGCCGGCGCTGGTCCATCGCGGCCGCCTGGCTCGTGTCGGGTAGCGCCGCCCGGGCGCGAACCGGCGCCTCGGGACCGGACGCGGTCTCCAATCGTGGCAACTGCGCGGCAGGATGGGCGTCGCCGGGATCGGCCTGCGGTGTGCGGCTCGCGGCGGGCAGGAATGCCACCGCACCGGCCACCGCGAGAGTGGCGAGAATCTTCAGCATTTTCGGCGTGGATTATACTGTGCGGGCATGGACCGGCCGCGCCGTCTCCTGACCCTCACTCTGTTCTTGACGACAGTGCTGTCCGCCGCGCTCGCGGCGCAGGGCTCGGTCGGGCGCGTGTCCGGCACCATCAAGGACGAGAACGGCAAACCGGTGGCCGGGGCGACGATCACCGCGAGCAATCCCGATCAGGCGCCCAACACGTTCACCGCCTCCACCGACGCCCGGGGCCGATTCGGGATTCTCGGTCTGCGTCCGGGGAGCTGGATGTTCGTCGTCGCGGCGCCCGGCTTCCAGACCGTGCGGACGAGCGGTGACGTCGAGACGCAGCGCCCCAACTCGCCAGTCAACATCAAACTGGTCCGAGGTGTCGCGCCGCTCACCAGCGCCACCTCGACGCTCACCGGCGCCGAGATCCAGGCACTGCTCGATACGGCCGAACAGGCCGCTTCGTCCGGGAACGTCGACGCAGCCGTGGCCGGTTACCGCGACCTGCTGACCAGGGTGCCGGCTCTGACCACGGCGTACCTGCGTATCGGCACGCTGCTCGAAACGCGCGGCGATACCGCCGGCGCGCTGGCTGCCTATCGCGACCTGGCCCGGGTCGAGCCCGACAACGCCAAAGCCGCGGCGGCGATCGCGCGTCTCACCCGCGGCGCGTCGTAGTCGATCGAACCTCACCCACCGCACGCATCAGCCCTGCTCGGCAGCTGTCGGCGATTTGCGCCATCGGGCTGCTACTGCAGCCGCGTGTCCGCGCGCATGCGGTTGTCGGTTGCCTGTTGGAAGAACGACTCCCATTGCCGGCGAATCCGATCGACCTTGTCGACCTGTGCGGCATCCTGCGATCGGCCCCCGGTCACCAGATAGACGAACGCCTGGCGATGCACTTTCGGCGAGTCCGCGACACTCGGCACCCGATCACCCTGGACGGCGATGATGTCCTGGATCAGCAGGTCCCGGCGCGTGCCGTTGAACGTCACGCCGACGCGCGGCGCGTCCGATGCGCTTCGGCTCGGTGAGACGTTGGTAGGGCTCTCGACGTAGAAGAACGACGGCACCTGCGACGGCGACAGAAGGCCCATCGCGTATTGATCGAGCCGGCTGTAGCGCTGCACCGCGGCGGTGGTCCGGAAGGCTCCCCCGCCGAGGTCCTCGATGTCGTTCCCCTCCATCACCGACGCGTCGGAGTCGAAGAAGAAGCTCCAATGAGCCAGGGCCCGGCCGAGCAGCGCCTCGGACGCCTGTCCGTTGCGGTCGCGGAATTCCAGGAAGGCCAGCCAGCGATGGCCGACCTCCTGACCGAGCACGCTCAGCGTGTTGTTCTCGCCCAGGAACTGCTGCGTCGGATCGTCGGGGTATTTCCCCAGCCAATCCATGATCGCCAGGCTGCGGAGCCGGCCGCCGCTGCCGAAGTCGCGCGACGCGTCGTAGATGTCGACGCCGATGCCGCGGATCTCGTTCGCGACCGTCGTCTCGTAGGCGAAGGCATCCTGGACGATCGCGGAATCGGTCCACACCACCAGCTGGTCGAAATTGTCGGCGTGCGTCTGGTAGAACTTGCGCGTCAGCGCGACCAGATCGAGCTGGCTCTGATCCGCGAAGCGCTCGCCAACCGCGCCCGTGCCGCCCGCGCTCAGGCCGCTGTCGCTTAGATTCACCGGCCGGAAGTCGCCGGTCCGACCGGGCGACAGCCCGACAACCGACTCGCCGATCCCGACATCCCCGTACTTCATCTCGATCGCGCCGCTCGGCAGCAAGGTGGCCTGGGCCGTGACGATGCGTGTCGAATCGAAGCCGCGCACCGCGCACCACGTCACGGTGTACTGGTCGGCGGCGGCGTTCACGTAGATCCGGCCGCCGGCGGTCGGGTCCAGATCGGACAGGAACAGCGACACGCGCGGCGGTCCGGTCAGCAGACGGGCGACGTTGCGATCCGTGCTGGCGCTGTCGTCCTCGTCGAACGTGACGTTCCCGTCAGAGTTGACGAAGGCGGCAGTTCGCAGCGCATTGTAGAAGTTGAAGGCGAACGGCACGTTCACCTGCACGCTGTCGTCGTCCTGCAGAGTGAGCTGGCGGCCGAGGGCGGCGCGGAAGGCGCCGTCGATCTTCTGCACGTCGTAGCCCCCGGAGCCGTTCCGGTTGAACCGCACGCCAATGCCGCGCAGATCGATGGGGTTCGGCGGCAGGATCACATCGCCCTGATCCTGAATCACGGCGACGTCACCGACGTCGGCGGCATTCACCGGGGCCGCGGTCCGCGCGTCGATCGAGCCGACGCCCTGCTGCTCGTGGAGCCACAGCGCGTCGAACACGCGATAGCGGCCCGACCTATCCAGCAGGTTGCGTTTGGCCGACGCGGTGATGGATGAGGGCGAGGCGGTCCCGGTGAGTGCCGTGTCGGCTTCGTCAGCCGCGGTGGTGCAGGGATTCTGGGTGGTGCTGCCGGACCCGGATCCGCTGCCGGAGCCCGAGCCGTTTCCGTCGCCGCCCGAGCCGCCCCCACAGGCGACGAGCACGGCTCCGAGCAGGAGCGCGATCGCGCTCATCGATGCTCGCCCCGCTGGACGGACGCATCGAGGAGGGGGACGGCGCTCCATGCCCGGTCCTCTGCCGGCGAACTACTTGGCGTCCTTCAGCTGCTCGAGGAGCTTCTTCGCGTCGGGCAGCTCGCGCGCGTCGGGCGCGGCCATCGACACGAACTTATCCAGATCGGCCTTCGCCTCCGGATACTTCTTCGCCGCGACGTAGGCCCGGCCTCGATAGTAGTAGACCTCCGCCTGGGTCGGGAACTGGGTCGCGACCTTGTTCAGGAGCTCGAGCGCCTCGTCGGTCTTGCTGGCATTGATCAGCGCGATCGAACCGTTGATCAACGGCAGCGGGTTCTTGATCTTGGTCACGTCGACCGACTTCATCATCTCGAGCGCCGCCGCCTTGTCGCCCCCCTCCATCATCAGGTCGGCGAGCACCAGCTTCATCTCGGCGTTGTCGGGATCCTTGTCCGAGGCGGTCTTCATGTACTCGATGGCCTTCGGGATGTTGTTCTCACCGGCGTAGCTCTGGGCGATGTAGGCGTTCAGCTGATGCACATCGGGATACTTGGCCAGCAGATCTTCGAAGATCTTGCGGGCCTCGGCGTACTTCTGCCCCTGCATCAGCGCCATGCCCTCCTGGGCCTTGGCGTTCAACTCGACCCCGGGATCGGGCTTGTCGACGTGTTTGACCAGCTTGACGGTGATGTCGGGGCTCTTCCCGTCCGCGACGGTGATCTTGCCGCCTTGCGGATCGAAGCCGTCCTTCGTGAACTCGAGGGTCCACTCACCGCTGCCGACGCCGTTGAGATTGAACTCCCCCTTCTTGTTCGACTTGGCCACCACCGGCTGCGCCTGACCCGCGAGAGTGCCTTGCACCTGCACGTCGGCCAGGGGCTGACCGCTGTCGTTGTCGACGACTTTGCCGGCGATCCGGCCGTCACCACGCGCCTGCGCCGCTGCGCCGGTGGCGATCAGCGTGAGCAGGAGCAGCATCGCTGTCGCTCGCAGTTTCCTCATGTTCTCCCCACAGAAAAGCGCCCTCGATGGCGCACGCCGCCACCCGGCCAAGTCTAAAGCACAAGGCGGCCCGACGCGAGAGGAGAGCGCTGACGAGGCGGATCGCGATGGTCGAGCTTTGGCCACCGCGATCGCCGAGTGGCAGGGTCTACTTGCCGAAGCGGTCGAAGATGTCGACGAGTTCCGAGAGCCGCTTCGAGGTCTCGGGCTCTCCCCGCACGACGCCGTCGGGTACGCACTTCTCGACGTGATAGCGAAGCACCGCCAGGCTGATGCGGTTCAGCGCGGCTTCGGCAGCCGCGAGCTGCTGCAGCAGCTCGACGCAGACTCGCGGCTCCTGCACCATCCGCCGGATACCGCGGACCTGTCCCTCGATCCGGTTCAATCGTGTGACGAGACTCTGTTGCTGCAGTTCATCCAACATCATCGCGACCCTCGGGCCCGTTCCAGACACGCCGTGGCGCCACTCCCCCGCGCGCCCTGGTGGCTGCGCGCCGGACGCCGTGGACTCGCCGGCCATCCGGCCGGTCAGCCGCGCCCTGTGCAATGGTGCTGCCCGGGAGTTCCCCCCGGCGACCCTCCCGGACTCGATGTTTTCCGGAATGAATGAGCACGACAGACCACCCGGCTCGAGTCGGAGGGCGCCGGGAACCGTAAGGGCTTACGAATTGCGGTTGACACCCACCGGTCACTGAATGACCATTCATTCATGTCCAGCGCGGGCGTCCGGCGGTCCCGTTCCGCGTCGCCGCGACTCGATCGCGGCGACAAACGCGACGCGATCCTCCGGGCGGCCATCGACACCTTCGCCGCGCGCGGCTTCTTCAACGCCCAGGTCGCCGACATCGCCCGGGCCGCCGGCGTCGCCGCCGGAACCGTGTATCTGTACTTCCGCGGCAAGGACGACCTGCTGGTCTCCATCTTCGAGCGGACGATGCAGGAGGCGATCGCTGAGGGGCGCCGCAGCATTGCCGGACTCGAGCATCCGATCGAGCGCCTCCGTGCGATTGCCCGCCTGCATCTGGATCGCCTGGGCCGCGACCGCTCCCTCGCGGTGGTCTTTCAGATCGAGCTGAGATCCTCGACCAAGTTCATGGAGCGGTGCTCGACCACCCAGCTGCGCGACTACCTCGGCATCATCCGTGACGCCATCGTCGACGGCCAGAGCCGCGGCGTGTTCCGGAGTGATGTCAATCCGACGTTTGCCGCCAAGCTCGTATTCGGGGCGCTCGATGAAATGGCGACCAACTGGATCCTGAGCCGGCGGAAGTACTCGCTCGTCGCCGAGGCGGACCAGATTGTCGACCTCCTGGTCGGCGGGTTCGCCGGCCACGGAATGCGGACATGAGCGGCGCGGCCAACCGCCCGCCGGCCATCCGCACCGCCGCGGTGCTCGGCGCCGGAACGATGGGGGCGCAGGTCGCGGCTCACTTGTCGAACGCCGGCATTCCCGTCCGGTTGCTCGACATGAGCGACGAGCTCGCTCGCGAGGGGCTGAAGCGCGCCCGGGCGGCCAGACCGGACCCGTTCTTCAGCGCCGACGCCGCACGCCTGATCACCACCGGCGGGTTCGACACCGACCTGCCCGCGCTTGCGACAGCCGACTGGATCATCGAAGCCGTCGTGGAGCGGCTGGACGTCAAGCAGGCGCTGTTCGAGAAGATTGACGCACTGACCGGACTAAAGGCGATCGTCAGCTCGAACACGTCCGGCATCCCGCTGACGGCGCTCGCACAGGGACGCTCGGAACGCTTCCGTCGACGATTCCTCGGCACGCACTTCTTCAATCCGCCGCGCTACCTGCATCTGCTCGAGCTGATTCCGACCGTCGAGACGGACCCCGCCGTCATGGATGCAGTCAGCCGCTTCGCCGATCGCCATCTCGGCAAGGGCGTCGTCGTCGCCAAGGACAGCCCGAACTTCATCGCCAATCATCTGGGGCTCTACGGCGCTGTGCGGGCAATCGCGGCGCTGGATCACGGCTTCACGATCGAAGAGATCGACGCGATCACCGGGCCGGCCATCGGCCGCCCGAAAAGCGCGACGTTCCGGACGATGGACATTGCCGGGCTCGACGTGCTCGCGGACGTGATGCGCAATCTGGCGGAGCGTCTCGACGACGATGCGGCGAGGACGATGTTCACGGTGCCACCGCTCGTCTCCGCGCTCGTGCAGCGAGGATGGATCGGCAGCAAGACCGGCCAGGGGTTCTACAAAAAGTTGGGCGACGAGATCCTGACCCTCGATCCACAGGCGATGGACTACCGGCCGCGGCAGCCCGCGCGTCTGGCTTCGATCGATGCGGCGCGGAACATGGAACGGTCAGCGGACCGGATCCGGTTCCTGTTCCTCGCGCAGGACAGAGCCGGACAATTCCTGCGCGATACGCTCGGGCAGTTGCTCCTCTACACCGCGCGAGTGACGCCGCACATCGCGTATTCGATCGACGATGTCGATCGGGCGATGCGATGGGGCTTCGGCTGGGAGCTGGGCCCGTTCGAGACGTGGGATGCGATCGGCGTCGCCCGCGTGATCGACGCGTGCGGCGCGACTGACCTGCCGCCGCTCGCCGCTGAGGCGCTGGCACGAGGCGCATTCCGGCCCGCCCCCGCGGGCGGCGCCGTCAGCCTGGTCCCCCCAGCGTCGTCCGATGTCGAGATCCTGCGCACGGCGAAGGCGGCGGGCCAGATCATCCGCAGCAACGCCGCGTGCAGCCTGGTCGATCTCGGCGACGACGTGCTCGCGGTCGAGTTCCATTCGAAGATGAACACCATCGGCGGCGACACGATCGAGATGCTCGAGACGGCGGTTCGCGAGGCGAGCGGCCGCTTCCGGGCGATCGTGGTCGGCAACGAGGCGCTGAACTTCTCCGCCGGCGCCAACCTGATGCTCCTCCTGCTGGAATCGCAGGAAGGCAACTGGGACGAGGTCGACCTGATGGTCCGCGGCTTCCAGCGGGCCACGATGGCGCTCAAGTACGCGGACGTGCCCGTCATCGTTGCGCCGGGCGGACTCGCGCTCGGCGGCGGCTGCGAGATGTGCCTGCACGGCGACCGTGTGGTGGCCGCGGCCGAGACGTACATGGGGCTGGTCGAGGCTGGTGTCGGACTGATCCCGGCCGGTGGCGGGACGAAGGAAATGCTGGTCCGCGCGATGGCCGCGTGCGGAGATGGCGCGGATCCCCTGCCCCACGTCCAGCGCGTGTTCGAGACGATCGGCTTCGGCAAGGTCTCGACGAGCGCGGAGGACGCACGGCAGCTCGGCTATCTGCGTCCGGTCGATGCCGTCGTCGCGAACCGCGATCGCCTGATCGATGAAGCGAAGCGCGTGGCGCTCGCGCGGGCCGCCGACTACGTCCGCCCTCAGGCGCCAGCGGCGATCCGGGTCGGTGGCGAAACGGTGCAGGCGGCCCTCAAGCTCGGCGTATACCTCGCGTGGCGGGCCGGGCGGATCAGCGATCACGACGCGCTCATCGGACGCACGCTCGCGTCCGTCCTTTCCGGCGGCAAGCTCGCCTACCTTGGCGCGATCAGCGAGACGCAGCTGCTCGATCTCGAGCGGGAGGCGTTCCTGCAGCTGTGCGGCGAGCGGAAGACGCAGGAGCGCATCGCCCACACGCTCAAGACCGGCAAGCCGTTGAGGAACTGATTGTGATGGACGAGGGAACGGGACCGCCCGTGATCGTGATTCCGGGAATCCAGGGGCGCTGGGAATGGATGCGGCCGGCGCTGCGCGCGCTGGTGCCGACGTGCCGGACCATCTCGTACTCGCTGGCCGGTGACAGCGGCGCCCCCTGCCAGCCGGCGCAGGCCGTCGGATTCGAGAAGTACGTCCAGCAGCTGGACGCCGTCTTCGATCGGCTCGGGCTTCAGACTGCGGCGCTCTGCGGTGTGTCTTATGGCGGCTTCATCGCCTTGCGATACGCCGCCACGAGACCGGAACGGGTCAGCGCCCTGGTGCTGGTTTCGGCTCCCGCACCCGGCTGGGTGCCGTCGTCCAGGCAGCAGCGGTACCTTGCGAGGCCCCGCCTGAGCGCGCCGATATTCATCCTGAGCGCGCCGGCGCGCCTGTGGGCAGAAATTCGCAGCGCGCTGCCGTCCTGGGCGGATCGCGTGCGCTTCGCGCTGGTCCACAGCACCCGGGTCCTCACCGCGCCGCTGGTGCCGTCACTCGCCGCAGCGAGAATCGCCGACCAGCAGGCGGCTGATTTTTCCGAAGACGCCTCCCGGGTGAAGGCGCCTACGCTGGTCGTCACCGGCGACGACGACCTGGACCTCGTCGTCCCGCCGAGCGTGACCCGCCGCTACGTCGCGGCGATCGCCGGCGCACGTTACGAACAACTCGAGGGCACCGGTCACATCGGCATGCTCACGCAGCCGGATCGTTTCGCCCATCTCGTCAGCGATTTCGTCCATGCCCACCGTCATTGATCTCACCGGCCCCGCCGGGCGTCTGGAAGCCGTGCTCGATCTGCCGGCGCCGGCGCCGGGCAGCACCGGCCCGCAGGCAGTCCGCGCCGCCGTCGTGTTTGCTCATCCGCATCCGCAGTTCGGCGGCACGATGCACACGAAAGTGGTGTTCCAGGGTGCGAAGGGGCTGGCCCGCCTGGGATGCGCCGTCCTGCGCTTCAACTTCCGCGGCGTCGGGCGCAGTGAGGGGGCGTTCGATCAGGGAGCAGGCGAGAAGGCCGACTTCTCGGCGGCGCTGTCCTACATGTCGGCGCACTATCCGGGCATTCCGCTCTGGGCGGCCGGGTTCTCCTTCGGCTCGTGGGTGGCGCTCGAAGTCGGCGCGCTCGACGATCGTGTCTCCGCGCTGATCGGCGTGGCGCCGCCGGTCGCCACTTCGATCTCAGGCATGACATACGAGTTTCCGGCCACGCTGGCGAGCGAGAAGCCCAAGTTCCTGATTCAGGGCGAAGCCGACGAGGTGTGCCCGATCGAGGGCATGTGGAAGTTCTACGGGCAGCTGCGCGAACCGAAGGAGCTGGTCGTCATCGACGCCGCCGATCATCTGTTCGAAGGCAAGACGCAGGAAGTCGGCGAAGCGCTCGAGGACCTGCTGGCGGGGCTCTGACATGAAAGAGGCAGTGATCGTCGCGGCGGTGCGCACGCCCGTTGGCAAGGCGCCACACGGCGTCTTCCGCCAGGTCAGACCCGACGAGATGGCCGCGGTCGCGATCGCGGCGGCACTTCGTCGCGTGCCGGCGCTCGACCCCGCGGAGATCGACGACGTCGTCCTGGGCTGTGCCATGCCGGAGGCGGAACAGGGTCTGAACGTTGCGCGGATCGCCAGCCTGCGGGCAGGCGTGCCGGTGTCGGCCTCGGCTGTCACCGTCAACCGGTTCTGCGCCTCGGGACTTCAGGCGATCGCCGGCGCAGCCGAACGGATCCTCGCCGGTGGCGCGGTGGCCGCCATCGCCGGCGGCACCGAATCGATGAGCCTGATCCCGATGGGCGGCCACAAGGTGGCGCCGAACCCCAGGTTGGTCGACGACTACCCCGACGTCTATCTGACGACCGGTCTCGTCGCCGAAACTCACGCGCGCGAGGCGAGCGTGTCGCGTGAGGATCAGGACGCGTTTGCGCTCCGCAGCCACCAGCGTGCGGTCGCGGCCATCGACGCCGGCCGGTTCGACGACGAGATTGTGGCGCTGGCCGCGCCGGATGCGCACGGTGGCACGGTCACGGTGGCCCGGGACGAGGGACCGCGGCGCGACACCTCGCTCGAGGCCCTGGCGAGGCTCCGGCCGGCGTTCCACGTGAAGGGGACCGTCACCGCGGGCAACTCGTCCCAGACCAGCGACGGAGCGTCTGTCGCGATCGTGATGGACCACGATCGCGCGCGCGAGCTCGGATTGACGCCGCTCGCCCGGTTCGTCACCTTCGCCACGGCGGGGGTGGCGCCCGAACGCTTCGGCATCGGTCCGGTGCCGGCCGTCCGCAAGGCGCTGCGGCAGGCGGGCCTCACGCTCGACGACATGGACCTCGTCGAGCTGAACGAGGCCTTCGCGGCGCAGGTCATTGCCTGCCTGCGCGAGCTGCCGATCGATCCCGATCGTCTCAATGTCAACGGCGGCGCGATCGCGCTCGGTCACCCGCTCGGCTGCACCGGCGCGCGCCTCACCACCACGCTGCTCCACGAGCTCCGCCGTCGGCGGGGCCGTTATGGCCTGGTCACGATGTGCGTGGGCGGCGGCATGGGCGCGGCGGGCATCTTCGAGCGGATGGGATGAGAGTCGGTGATACGCGAAGGTTCGACGCGTTCGATAGGTTCGATAGGTTCGACGGGTGCTGGTTCCAAGGTTTGGCGGGTTCGAAAGGTTCGACGGGTGACGCTCGGACGCGTCAGTCGTGCGCGGGGCGCTGAGCGCTGAGCGCTGACACTGATGTGGCGAGTGCGTCGGACGATGAGGCGAACCGATGAACCGAACCCTGAACCTCCTGAACCCGACCTTGAACCCTGAACCTTGAACCAGCGCGGTTCCAGTGAGATGCATATGTCCACGACTCTGACTACACGCCGCGGCGCCGACTGGCTCCTTGGTGAGACGGCCGCGGATGCGGTCTTCACGATCGAGCAGCTGAGCGACGAGCATCGGCTGATCGCGCGCACGGCGGACGACTTCATGCGTCACGAGGTCGCGCCCGTGCTCGATCGGCTGGAGCAGAAGGACTGGGCGCTGGCGCGGCGGCTCGTCGAACGGTGCGGCGAGCTCGGTCTACTCGGGACCGATGTCCCCGAGGCGTTGGGCGGCGTCGCGCTCGACAAGGTCGCGTCGATCGTTGTCGGCGAGGCGGTAGGGCGGGTCGCGTCGTTCGCGACCACGTTCGGGGCGCAATCGGGTCTGGCGATCACGCCGCTGCTCTGCTTCGGGACGGAGGATCAGCAGCGGAAGTACGTCACGCGGCTGGTGACCGGTGAGCTGATCGGGGCCTATGCCCTCAGCGAGGCGGGGTCGGGCTCCGACGCGCTCGGCGCAAAGGCGCGCGCGACGCGCCAGCCGGACGGCAGCTTCTC
Organism: uncultured Acidobacteriota bacterium; assembly: GCA_963816725.1. Taxonomy (GTDB): domain Bacteria; phylum Acidobacteriota; class Vicinamibacteria; order Vicinamibacterales; family 2-12-FULL-66-21; genus CAVSUB01. The sequence goes on from CAWFMC010000018.1 coordinate 403,319, forward strand.
GCTGAGCGGCGAGAAGATGTGGATCACCAACGGCGGCTTCGCGGATCTTTTCATCGTGTTCGCGAAAGTTGACGGCGAGCAGTTCACCGCGTTCATCGTCGAGCGGGCCTTCGCCGGCGTGAGCACCGGCAAGGAAGAGCACAAACTGGGTCTGCACGGCTCGTCGACTACGCCACTGATCCTGCAGGACGCACAGGTGCCGGCCGGCCAGGTGCTGGGCGAGATTGGCAAGGGTCACAAGGTCGCCTTCAACGTGCTGAACTACGGCCGCCTCAAGCTGGCCGCGATGTGCAGCGGTGGCGCGCGAGCGGTCATCGGTGAAGCGGTTCGTTACGCTACAGAGCGGCGCCAGTTCGGCCGGCCGATCGCATCGTTCGGCGCGATCCGCCACAAGCTCGCGGAGATGGCCGTTCGCGAGTATGCCGTCGAAGCGATGCTGTACCGCACGGCCGGGCTGATCGACGGGACACTCGGCGAAGGAGCGGCCGCCGCTGCGGTGCTCGGCGCACTCGAGGAGTTCGCGATCGAAGCCTCCATTCTCAAGGTGGCCGGCAGCGAGATGCTCGATTACGTGCTCGACGAGAACCTGCAGATTCATGGGGGCAACGGCTTCGTGCAGGACTATCCGGCCGAGCGTCACTATCGCGACGCCCGCGTGAACCGGATTTTCGAAGGTACCAACGAGATCAACCGCCTGCTCATCCCGGGCATGCTGATCAAGCGCGCCCTCAAAGGGACCCTGCCCTTGATCTCCGCCGCGCGCCGTCTTCAGGACGAGCTGCTGTCGCCGGCGGCCGTACCCGATCTACCGGGCGACGAAGTGCTGGGGGCCGAGCGGCGGACGATAGTGGGCATGAAGAAGGCGGCCCTGGCGGTGCTGGGCACAGCGATGCAGACGTTCGGCGAGAGCCTCACCGATCAGCAGGAGGTCCTGTCGTCGACCGCTGACATCCTGATCGACGTCTTCGCTGCCGAGAGCGTCGTCCTTCGGGCCGGGCGAGTAGCCGACCCGGCGCATGTGGCGGCAGCCCGGGTGTTCGTGAGCGACGCGGCGGCACGGGTCGAGATGGCGGCGAGGTCGGCGCTCGCCGGCACGGTCGAAGGTGATGCGTTGCGAACGGTGCTGGCGGCGCTGCGGCGGTTCCTCAAGCCCGTGCCGGTCAACACCGTGCGGCTTCGCCGCGAGATCGCCGATGCGGTGGTTGCCCGGGCGGGCTATCCTTTCTGAGGAGCCATCGCATCGCATCCGTGACCCGCAGAGCCGCCCTGATCCTCCTGAGCCTCGCCGCCGCTCAGGCCTTCGCGTGTACGCCGGCGCCGAAGCCGTATGCGGAGGAGATTGGCGCGTGGCAGGCGGAGAAGGATCAGTATATGCGCCTCTCGCCGGATTCCCCGGTGCCCGAGGCGCAACGCGCGACGTTCCCGCCGCTGTCATACTTTCCGATCAACGAGGAGTATCGGGTCCCGGCGGCACTGAAGCCGATCGCGAGCACCCAGGTGCTGGAGATGTCGACCTCCACCGGTCAGCGCCGCAAGATGCGCCGGGTCGGCTCGCTGGCCTTTACGCTCAAGGGCCAGCCCCTCACGCTGACGGCGTTCGTCGACGCGTCCGAGAACGACATGCGCCGGCTGTTCGTGCCGTTCGGCGACCTGACCAACGGCTCGGAGACGTATCAGGGCGGGCGCTACCTGGATCTCGACCGCACGGCGAGCGGCGTCTACGACCTCGATTTCAATCGCGCCTACCACCCGTTCTGCCTGTTCAACTCGGGCTACGACTGTCCCGTCCCGCCACGCGAGAACCGGCTGCCGCTTCCCGTCCGCGCCGGCGAACGGCTGGCTCCCGGAACGCACTGATGCCGCTCCGATGATCACCGCGATCGTCTTTGATTTCGACGGCGTGATTGCCGACTCCGAGGTCCTGCATCTCCGCGCCTATCAGGCGACGCTGGAGCCGCTGGGCGTCGAATTGACCCGCAGCGCCTACTTCGCCCGCTATCTCGGTTTCGACGATCAGGGTGTGTTCAGCACAGTGTCGGCGGATCAGGGGCTCGGCCTGAGTGCTGCGCAGATCAATGCGCTGATCGCCCGGAAGACGACAGTGTTCGAGTCGCTGGAAGCGGAGGCTGAGATGCTCTTTCCGGGGGCAGCCGCCTGCGTGCGGCGGCTCGCCGAGGCCTTTCCGCTCGGCATTGCCTCCGGCGCGCTGCGGCACGAAATCGAAGCGGTGCTGGATCGCTCGGCCCTGCGGCCGTACTTCGCGTTCATCGTGGCGTCCGGCGACACCCGGTCGAGCAAGCCGGCGCCCGATCCGTATCTGCGCGCCGCGCAGCTGCACGCGCGACCGGCAGAGGAATGCGTGGCCATTGAGGACTCGCAGTGGGGACTCGAATCGGCCCGGACGGCTGGGCTGGCGTGCCTCGGCGTCACGCACACCTATCCGCGCGCCGAGCTCGCCGCCGCCCATCGCATCGTCGACTCACTCGACGAGATCACCCCGGAGCTGTGCCGGGAGCTGCGCCCCGCGTGATGGCAATGGGCACCGCGTTCAACTTCCAGGCGCGTACCGCGCAGGTCGCGGAGGATCTCCGAAAGGCGATGCGTGCCCCCGGCGCCGACCTGGCGACCCCGGCCCTGGCCATTGCCCTGATCGAATACCCGACGCTCGATCGCAACCGGTATCTGAGGATGCTCGAGCGGATGGGTACGGAAGCCGCGGCGCGTGTGGAGCGGGCCGCGTCGGGCCATGACGTGGTCCATGCCCTGAACCACTATCTGTACGAGGACCTCGGGTTCCGGGGCAACAGCGATCACTACGACGACTCGCGCAACAGCTTCCTGAACGAGGTGCTGGACCGCCGGACCGGTATTCCCATCTCGCTGGCGATCGTCTACATCGAGGTCGCGCGGCGGGCCGGCCTGCGGGTCGAAGGGGTGAACTTCCCCGGGCATTTCCTGCTGCGGGTGCCGGCCACGCTCGGTCCGGCGCCCGATGCGGACGCGTTTCTGGTGGTCGATCCGTTTCACGACGGCACGATCCTCGACCGAGCCGACTGCGAGCAGCTCTATCAGGAGCACGGCGGCGACGCAGAGCTCGACGACCGGCAGCTCGAGCCGGCGACGCGCCCGCAAATCGTGGCGCGCACGCTGATGAATCTGAAGCGGCTCTACGTCCGGATGCGCTCGTTCCCGCAGGCGCGCCTCGTGTCGGAGCTGCTCCTCGCCGTCGACCCGTCGTCTCTGACCGAGCTGCGCGACCGCGGCCTGCTCGCCTATCACCTCGAGGACTTCCACGCCGCGCTGCGCGATCTGGAGTCGTATCTGCGGCTGTCCACGATCGGAGCCCGTGACGCCGCCGCGGCCGAGGGAGAGAACGGCCAGATCGCCGAGCAGGTGCAGACGCTTCGCCGGCGCGTCGCGGCGCTGAACTGACCGCGTCGGCCGCGTCGGGGACGAACCCCGCTAAATCGTCATCCAGCCCTGCCTAGACGCAATCCGACATCTGGTTTTAGCAATCCAACCCATTGGATAGCGCGTGAGGGAACTCGTCCGGACGAGCTCGCCGAGGGGGGCCACGACACTCACGACCGTTAGGTGTAAGTGTCAGCACCAAATTGACTTAGCGCCAAGCGGCGCGCGTTCATACATTTATGTATGTTCGTGGCACAGTTGCTGCTCGGCCAGGCGCATTCCTACTCGCGGTTCATTTAGGAGGACCACAGAATGAGGGTGCGTTTGATCGCTGCATTGGCGGCCCTGGCGCTGGTCGTCAGCGTCTCGCCGGTGCGGGCCCAGAGTCAGACCGGCGAAATCTTCGGCAAGGTGACAGACGAGTCGGGCGCCGTGCTGCCCGGTGTGCAGGTCACCATCACCAGCCCGGTGCTGCTCCAGCCGCAGACGGCGACCACGAGCGAAACCGGCTCGTTCCAGTTTCCGCGCCTCGACGTCGCGACCTACACGGTCAAGTTCGAGCTGCCCGGTTTCAAAACGATCGTCAAGCAGGACATCCAGGTGACCGTTGGCTTCAGCGCCAACCTCACTACCCAGATGGGTGTCTCGACGGTGCAGGAGACGGTGACGGTCACCGGCGAGAGCCCGATCGTCGATACGAAGAGCACCGGTACCAAGCAGACGTTCACGACCGAGATGCTCCAGAGCATCCCCTCGGCGCGCGACCCCTGGGTCATCCTCCAGCAGACCGCCGGGATCGCCATGGACCGCGAGAACATCGGCGGCAACATGTCGGGCCAGCAGTCGAACTTCGTGTCGCGCGGCGCCAATCCGGCCAACACGAAATGGTCGCTCGACGGCGTCGACATCACCGACATGGCCGCGACCGGCGCGTCGCCGAGCTACTACGACTTCGACGCGTTCCAGGAAATGACCATCAACACCGGCGGCGTGGACGTCACGCAGCAGACCGGTGGAGTTGGCGTCAATCTAGTGACCAAGAGCGGCAGCGACACGTTCCGCGGCTCGGGCCGCTACTTCGTGGCCGACGACACGTTCGAGGCCAACAACATCAGCGACGACCTGCGCCAGCAGGGCGCCTCGTCGGGCAACCCGATCCAGAACAATCAGGACTACGGCTTCGAGATGGGCGGTCCGATCAAGAAGGGCCGGGCGTGGATCTGGGGCAGCTACGGCAAGCAGGACATCAACGTCGGCGTCCTCAACTTCTACAAGCCGGACGCGAACTGCCAGACGATCAAGTCCTCGCCGCTCGATTACTCCATCAGCGACGTCAACTCCTGCCTGAATCCGGACAAGACGCTGCTCGTCGATACCAACTTGAAAGGTGAAGTCCAGCTGTTCAAGGGGAACAAGCTGAGCCTGTTCAACAACTTCGCCAAGAAGGAGCGCAACGCGCGCGGGGCCAGCGACCTGAATCCGATCGAGACCACGCAGCGGCAGGCCGCAGTGCCCGGCACCTATGACACGAAGTGGTGGAACACCGGGCCGAACCCGACCTACAAGTTCGGCGACCAGTGGGTGGTCAGCGACCGGCTGCTGCTCGATGTCCAGTACGCGCACGTCGGCAACAACTTCATCCTCGACTTTCACGAGGACGATCTGGCAACGGTTCAGCCGGTCTTCATCGTTGGCACCGGGCTCAACCTGCGCTCCGGCTCGCAGAGCATCAACATCCGCCCGGTCGACAGCATCAACTTCAACGCGAACTACTTCCTGCCGGGCAAGCTGTTCGGGGATCACGCGTTCAAAGTGGGCGGCTACTGGCGGGACGCGCAGAGCACGACCATCAGCCACACCGGCGGCAACGCGACGGCGCGGTTCCCGACCCAGGCGTCGTTCGACACCAATACTTGCGCCACCGGCACCGCCGCCGGCTGCGCGGTCTCGCTGACCCGCGACGGCTACACGGCCTACGACCTCACGAACATCTCGGTCTATGCCCAGGACTCGCTGTCGCACAAGCGCTTCTCGTTCAACCTGGGCCTGCGCTACGACCGGAACCACGATCAGGTGCTGGCGGCGGACATTCCCGCCAACCCGATCCTCCCGTCCCTGCTGCCGGCGGTATCGTTCGCCGGCGTCGATCCCGGGATCGTCTTCAACAACTTCTCGCCGCGCCTCGGCGTCACCTACGACGTGTTCGGCAACGGCAAGACGATCCTGCGCGGCAACTACGCGCGCTACTACGGGCAGGTGGGTACCGGCGGCGTGGCGTCGCAGGTCAACCCGGTGAACACCGTGACGGTGCGCTACCCCTGGGTCGACCTGAACGGCGACCGCTTCGTCCAGGCCGCCGAGGTCCAGCCGACCAACGGCAACTTCGCCAACTTCCAGAGCCTGACCGGCAACTGGGATGCCTCGAACCCGACGGCGGTCGGCACCAAGAACCACATCGACCCGGATCTGAAGAACGACACCACCGACGAAGTGATCGTCGGCGGCAGCCGTGAGATCGGCCGCGGGTTCGCCGTGGACGCCAGCTACATCTGGCGCCGCTACGACAACTTCCAGTCGACCTTCACCGACGGCATCACCTCGGCCGACTATCTCCCGACAACCATCACCCCGACCTGCACGGTCGCGGGCGCGCGGTGCGAGACGGTGACGGCGTACTACCCAGCCTTCCAGCCGGGCAGCATCACCACGCTGCTCAACACCCCCAACTTCACGCGCAGCTTCAACGGCTTCGAGCTGACCGCGCGGAAGCGCATGGCCAACCACTGGATGATGAACTCGAGCGTGTCGTACAACAGCATCATCTCCAACTACGGTCCCGGCTCGTACCAGAACCCGAACAACATCGACAAGCGCAATGGGTATCAGTACCGACTACTCAACCACCGGCAGCGGCATCGGCAACGTGTTCGTGAACGCCAAGTGGCTCTACAAGCTGAGCGGCATGTATCAGCTGCCGTATCAGTTCAACATCTCGGCGTTCTACAACGCGCGTCAGGGCTACCCGAACGAGACCGGCATCATCGTGACGACGGCGCTGCCGAACGGCGGCGGCACACCCACGTTGCTGCTGGATCCGATCGGCGAGAGCCGCCTGCCGACGTTCCAGAACCTGGACTTCCACGTCGAGCGTCCGATTTCGTTCGGCGCCGGCCACTTCGTGCCGTCGATCGATATCTTCAACCTGACGAACAACGACACGATCCAGGCCGTCCGCGGCAACCAGAACGCCACCAACGCGAACCAGATCCAGGCGATTGTCGCGCCTCGGATCCTTCGCTTCGGCCTGCGCGTGAACTGGTAAGAGTCTTGGAGGAGGCGGACGGGGCCGGTCATCCACCGGTCCCGTCCGATGTGCAAGGGCGAGCCTTCAGCGGCTCGCCCTTTTTTTGTTCAGGAGTGTTTCGTAGGCGAGTGGAACCGGTGGAACCATGTCACCAGGTTCTACGCGGTGCTCAGGGTTCTGGGGTGCTCAGGGTGCTCGTTCTAAGGGTTGCTGCGGGTTCTACAGCGTTCGAACGCAGCACCTTGTAGCACCATGTAGAACCAAGCACCCTGAGCACCCAGTAGAACCTTGAGCACCCGTAGAACCCGTAGCAGCGCCGCTCCTACCTCCACCCCACCAACGCCGCGAGCCGCTTCAGGAGCGTCGGATTGCGCGCAGCGGCAGAGACCTCGTCGAGCAGGTCGAGCGCCGGGCCGATCGACGGCACGATCGCGATGCCGAGCTTCCGCGCGGTCTCGGCCATCTGGTCGGCTCCGGTCGTGACGAGAATCGGCTTGGCCTGCACCGCGGCCATGACGTCGAGGCAGTTCTGCGGGCTGTCGTCGACGTGGTAGTCGAGACGCAGCGCGCCAGCCGCCGCACCGCGCGACCCGGCGATCACCAGCACGCTGGGCAGATCGAACCCCTGGGCGACCAGCCAGTGCTGCGTCTGCCGCTGCACGGTGTCCCCCTCGGTGGCTGGCCGCTGGGTGATGAAGAACACTTCCCAGCGATGCCGCAGCATCAAGTCATGAACCCGACGCACCGCCCCTGCGCCGGTCGGCTGGAGCGTCGTCCAGAAGTTCGGGGTGCGCCGGATCTCGTTCCAGATCGCCTCGCGGCGGCGCCTGGTTTCGTGCGGATTGTCAGCTGGCTTGGCCGCCGTGTCCGCAGCGGCGTCCTGCGCCGCCGCCTCGACCTCGGGCTCGCCGGCCGAGAGCTGCGGCACGTCGGGGAAGAGACGTGTCTCGACGGCGTGGAACGCGGCGCTAAAGTCCGCGAGCACGCCGTCCATGTCGAAGCCGATCCGATAGCTCACCGCCGCGCTCGGCCGATCTCGTCGTACAGGTAGGCTGAGGCGATCACGCCCCCCTGGAAGTTGCCGAGATCGAGCTTCTCGTTCGGCGCGTGCGCGTTCTCGTCGGGCAGCCCGATGCCGAACAGCACCGACGGGAGTCCCAGGATTTCCTGGAACGTCGCCACCACCGGAATCGAGCCCCCCTCCCGGTTGAACACCGGCGCCTTGCCGAAGCCCTTCTCGATCGCGCGGCCGGCCGCCTGCACGTACGGGTTGTCGAACTCGGTCATCCACGGCTTGCCGCCGTGCATGCGCGTCACCTTCAGCTCCACCGTCTTCGGTGCGACCTTGCGCACGTACTCCTCGAACAGGCCGGCGATCTTGTCCGGATCCTGATCCGGCACGAGGCGCATGCTGATCTTGGCCATCGCCACCGCCGGGATCACCGTCTTCGCGCCGTCGCCGGTGAACCCGGCCAGCAGCCCGTTGACCTCGAACGTCGGACGCCCCCAGACCCGCTCGAGCGTGGTGTAGCCGCTCTCGCCGAACAGCTTCGGAGCCCCAAGCTCCTTGCGATAGCGCGTCTCATTGAACGGCAGCTTCCTGAACTCCGCCCGCTCCTCATCGCGTAACTCCCGCACATCGTCGTAGAAGCCCGGGATCTTGATGCGGCCGCCGCGGTCCTTCATCTGCGCCAGCACCTGCGCCAGCACCATCGCCGGATTGGCGACCGCGCCGCCGAACGAGCCGGAGTGCAGATCGCTCTTCGTGCCGCGCAGATCGATCTGGAAGTAGGCCAAGCCGCGCAGCCCGTAGCAGATCGACGGGATGCCGCGATCGAACATCGGCGAGTCGGAGATGACCACCACGTCCGCGGCGAGCTCGGACTTGTGCTCGCGGATGAAGTCGTCGAGGTGCGAGGAGCCGACCTCCTCCTCTCCCTCCAGAATGATCTTCATGTTCACCGGCAGCTTGCCGTTCTGCTTCAAGTGCGCCTCGATCGCCTTGAAGTGCATGAACACCTGCCCCTTGTCGTCCGCCGAGCCGCGGGCGTAGAGCTCGCCGTCGCGCACCGTGGCCTCGAACGGCGGGCTTTCCCACAGCTCCAGGGGATCGACCGGCTGCACGTCGTAGTGGCCGTAGAACAGGATGGTCGGCGCCCCTTCGGCGCCCAGCCACTCGCCGTAGACGACTGGATGCCCCGGCGTCTCGATCAGCCGGACCTGCTGCAGGCCGATGCGGGTCATCTCGGCAACCGTCCACTCGGCACAGGCCCGGACGTCGTGCGCGTGCTCCGGCAGCGCGCTGATGCTGGGGATGGCGAGATACGCCTTCAGCTCGTCGATGTAACGGTCCCGGTGCGTGTTGATGAAGTCGACAATGTTGTCCATAGGTGGATTATGACGGGACTCGGGATAGGGGACCCGTGTCCCGGCAACTCGACAAGTGGCAGCTAGCCGCTTGGAGTCGCTGATGCTCCGGCACCGGCCCAACGCCGCGGCCAGTGCGCCGGGTCCCGGGTCCCAGGTCCGGGGTCCCGTCAGGTCGTTTGCGGCATTTCAACTGGCAGCTCCTCGCGGTCGGCCCACTCTTTCCAGGAACCGACGTAATTCCTCACGCGCGGATACGCGAGCAGCCGCAAGGCCAGATAGGCGTGCGCCGCACGGTAGCCGCCCTGACAATACGTGAGCACTTCCCGATCCGGCGTGACGCCAGCGGCCTCGTACATCTCCCGGAGTTCGGCCGCCGGCTTGAACGCGCCGTCCGGGCCGAGGTTCCGCGTCCACTCGACGTGGACCGCACCGGGTACCGCCCCACCGCGCCTCGCGCGCACCGTGGTGCCACGGTACTCGCCGTCGCTCCGTGCGTCGAGGATCACCGCATCCGGGCGGCCGATCGCCGCCTTGACCTCGCGCCAGGTCGCGAGCGTCCGCTCCTCGCGCGAGCCGGTCCAGTCGCTGGCGGGCGCGGGGGCCGAGTCCTTCGACGCCGGCAGACCGGCCCGGCCCCAGGCGCCGAATCCGCCATCGAGAACGCGCACGCTCGGGTGACCGAAATACTCGAGGAACCAGAACGCCCGCGCCGCTCGTACCCCCGACTGCTCGTCATAGACGACGATGGGGGTTGACGCGGTCACGCCGTGGATCGCGAGCACGTGCTCGATCATCCACATGAACGCGTTCAGCGGCGCCGGATCGGTGTCGATCAGGCTGACACCCCACAAGTCGAGGTGAATCGCGCCGGGGATGTGACCGGCCGTGTAGGCATCCGGAGGACGCAGATCGAGGACCAGTGGCCCCCGACCACCGGACAGCTCGGAAGAGAGCTGCTCTGGCGTCACGAGCAGACTGCGGTTCGGATACGCCTTCATCGGGATGATGCTACTACTACGGGCCCGGGCGCGGCCTATGGCCGCGCGAGGCCCAGGCTGAAGGCTGAAGGCTCAGGGCCCTGCCCACGCCAAGGCCATCAGCCATAGCCTGAGCCTGTAGCCGTTCATCACACCCGCCGCAACAACACCCGCTCGACGGCATGCGTGGCCCCCTTATCGAGGATCAAGTGTGCCCGCTCGCGCGTGGGCAGGATGTTCTCCCGCAGGTTGAGCAGATTGATCGACGACCAGATGCCGCGCGCGACGTCGCGCGCTTCGCCCGGCGTCAACGCGGCGTAGTGGCTGAAGTACGAGGTCGGGTCGCGGAACACCGTCTCGCGCAGGGTCATGAACCGCTCGACATACCAGTTCTCGATGTCCTGCTCGTCGGCGTCGACGTAGATCGAGAAGTCGAAGAAGTCCGACACGAAGGCGCGCGGCGGACCTTGGCGCCGCGGCGTGCCCGACTGGAGGACGTTCAGCCCTTCGAGGATCAGGATGTCCGGCTGCGTCACGACGTGGTACTCGCCCTCGACGATGTCGTAGCGGGTGTGGGAGTAGACGGGCGCGCGGACTTCCTCGACCCCGCTTTTGATGTCGGACACGAACTGCACGAGGCGGCGCAGGTCGTAGCTCTCTGGAAAGCCCTTGCGCTTCATCAGGCCGCGGGCCTGCAGCACTGCGTTCGGAAGCAGAAAGCCGTCGGTGGTGACCAGATCGACCCGCGGGTGATCCGGCCAGCGTGCCAGGAGGGCTCGCAGCAGCCGCGAGGTCGTGCTCTTCCCGACCGCGACGCTGCCGGCGACGCCGATGATGTATGGCGGCCCGGGTTTCGTGGTGCCAAGGAACTTCGCGGTCGCGGCGTGCAGCTCCTGCGTCGCCGCCACGTGCAGGTTCAGCAGACGCGACAGGGGGAGGTAGATCTCGACGACCTCCTTCACCGAGACCGGCTCGTTCAACCCCCGCAACCGCTCGAGATCGGCCTCGGACAGCGTCAGCGGCGTGGACTCGCGCAGCCGCGCCCACTCGTCGCGCGCGAACGGCATGTAGCGGGTGGGGGTGCCGGCCTCGATCGGATTGGAGTTCATGCGGTCCGCGCCCCGGCGCTCTCCCGACAGCCACACATGGCGCGATAGAGCAGCGCCGCGAACAGAGGCACACGCCAGTGTGTCCCGCGCTCGTGCCCGGTCCCAAGCCGGCGCAACGGTCCACCCTGTCCGTGGAAGTCGAGGTCGCGTTCCAGCACCGGTTGGCAGCATATCCCAGCGTTCCGCCGGCAACGGTTGACGTCAGTGCTTTGTCGTGCAAAGCTTTGATGTGGACGTCCCTCGCGCGCTGGCGCAAATCGAAGCAATTCACGAGCAGATCGCCAAGGGCGAGGTCTATCGCGGCTACCGGTCGTTACCGGTCGCGGTGTCGGGACTGATCGGACTGCTGGCGGCCTGGCTCCAGCCGGCCCGAGTGGCGCACGGCGATCCCGTCGGCTTCGTGATCTACTGGACGGCCGTGGCGTGCGTCGCCGTCTCGATCGGCGTGACCGAAATCGTCCGCAACTACATCGTGCACGACGATGCCGCGGCGCGGCGGCGGACGCGGCGGGTGATCGGTCAGTTCCTTCCCAGTCTGCTGGGCGGGGCCATCATCACCGCCAGCTTCGTCCACTTGAGCGATGCGCTCGTCCCGCTGCTGCCGGGAATCTGGGCGATCTGTTTCGGCATCGGCACGTTCGCGTCACGCCCCTATCTGCCGCGGGCGAGCGGGCACGTCGCGCTGTTCTACTACGTCGCCGGCGTGGTGCTGTTGTGGATCGCGCGCGGACCCGAGCCGCTGGCCGGCTGGTGGGTCGGCGGGACGTTCGGTCTCGGCCAGATGCTCGCCGCGCTGGTGTTGTACTGGAACCTCGAGCGCCCCGAACGGGCGCCGGTCATGGACGACGATGAAGAAGAAGACTGCTGACGCCGAGCAGATCGGCCGATTTTCCTACGACGGGCTGGAGCGCGTCCTCCACGAGAAGGCGCGGCTCGGGATCATGACGTCGCTCGTCACGCGCCCCGAGGGGCTGCTGTTCGGCGAGTTGAAGCGGCTGTGCGCGCTCACCGACGGGAACCTCAGTCGCCACCTCGAGGTGCTGCGCGAGGCCGGCCTGGTCGAAGTCTGGAAAGGCTTCGAGAACCGCCGGCCGCAGACGCTGTGCCGGTTGTCCCCCGAAGGCCGCGAGCGCTTCGTCGCCTACCTCGAACAGCTCGAACAGGTAATCCGGGACGCAATGCCCAAAGCCGCCAAACGCGGCGACCGGCTGCCCGACCTGCCGCCGGGGTTTCAGCCGGCCTGAATGTGGAACTCTGAACCAAGAACCGGTTCTACGGGTGCTCAAGGTTCTGGGGTTCTCAGGGTGCTCGTTCCACCGGTGCCACGGGTTCGAAGGTTCAGCGCGCAATCGCAGCGAGGGAAGTAGGTTCGAACTTGAAGAACCTGAGAACCCGTAGAACGAGCACCCTGAGAACCCGAGAACCCTGAGCACCCGTAGAACCTTGTCTACGTCCGCGCCCACTCGTCACTGTCGCGCGCGACCCTTCCTTCCTCTTCCAGCTTGACGAGATGCGCCAGGATCGTGTCTGTCGCCGCAGCGGCGAGCGCCGGGTCGAGTCCCTTGTAGATCTGGAGGGCCAGCGCCTCCGTCGTCTGCTTGCCCGTGCCGAGCGCCTCGAGCACTTGGCGCTCGCGGCTCTCGCGGTGCGCCAGGTAGGTGGCAATGGCGTCGTCCGGGTCTTCGATCGCCGGGCCGTGGCCGGGCAGCAGGCGCTTTGCGCCGAGGGCGCGGACGCGCCGCAGTGAATCCAAGTAGGCGCGCAAGTCGCCGCCGCGGCTGGCGGCGATCACGATCGTGCCGCCCATCCTGATCAGATCGCCGGTATAGACGTCGTCACCGGTCACGAACGAGGCGTGGTCGGGGGCGTGCCCTGGCGTGGCCAGCACGCGGACCACCGTGTCCCCAGCGTGCACGTATTGGCCATCACTGAGCTGATCCTCGCCCGCACTCGTGCTGGCATCGAGTGACCGCACGCGCAGCCCCGGCCATCGCGTCATCAGGGCCGGCACGCCGCTGACGTGGTCGACGTGCCCGTGCGTGATCAGCACCTGGGCCAGTGGACGGCCGCCGAGCGCCTCGGCAATCGCGGCGAGATGATCGGGATGGCCGACGCCGGCGTCGATCAGGGTTGGAATCGCGCCGTCGAGGAGATAGGTGTTGTTGCCGGTCGGGCCGGTCCACGGTGACGGATTGAAGGCGCGCAGCAGCATCGCCCATGGTAGCGGATTGTGTGCGGCGCCTCGATTCAGGAAGCGGGCGCGGGAGGTAAGATCCGACCGTGATTACCGGTCCCAGCACTGCCGAAACCTTCACCGAGGACGAACGCCGCCGGCTCGCGCCGTACTTCACCAACCTCGATGGTCACGTGTTCGCGCTGACCAACCTGCCGGAAACGGTCAAAGGCGCGCTCTTCGCGCGGTATTCACGCTCGGCGAAGTCGCTGCGCCGGCTGTTCCTGGACGAATTCCACAAGGACGTCGCGGCGGACCGTCCCGTCGATCGGCCCGACGTTGGCGGTGCTCGCGCCGAACAGCTCTACGCCCGGGTCTTCAACGAATACGGAGACGATTCCGTCGCGCAGCTCGGCGGAGCGCATCTCGCCTGCGAGTACGTCTCGAACATCCTGACCAAGGTGCTCGAGCGCGGCAGGCTGATGGCGTATCTCGAGCAGTCGACGCGATACGTGCCGTATACGGATCGACTGCACGGCCGCTACCGCTATCACGTCCCGGCGGAAATCGGTCACGGCGCGCTGCGCGAGCGCTACGTGCGGACGATGGACAAGGCGTTCGAGACGTATGCGCGGCTGATCCCGATCATGCAGGATCACTTCGCGGCGCGACACGCGAAGGCGCCGTCCGACTCCGAAGGCGTGCATCGCGCTGCGATCCGGGCCAAAGCCCTCGACACGCTCCGCGGCATGCTGCCGGCCGCGACGCAGTCGAACGTCGGCATCTACGGGTCCGGGCAGGCCTACGAGACGCTCCTGCTCCGGATGCGCGCCCATCCGCTGTCGGAAGTCCGCGCGTGCGCGGACGAGATGCTCACCGAGCTGCGCAAGGTCATTCCAGCCTTCCTCACGCGCGTCGACAATCCCGATCGCGGCGGACGCTGGACCCGTTACCTGGCCGATACGCGCGAGGCGCTGGGCAACCTGGCAGAACGGCTCACGTCAACCGGCCCGGCGGATCACGGCGAGGTGACGCTGACCGAGTTCGACCCGGAGGGCGAGGTCAAGATCGTCGCCGCCGCGCTCTACGCGGCCTCCGATCTTCCAGACGACGAGTTGATGAACATCGCCCGGCGCATGACCGCGACCGAACGCGAAGAAGTTCTCGGCGCAGCGGTCGGCGAACGCGGCAACCGCCGCCATCGACCAGGCCGCGCCTTCGAGCGCACCACATATCGCTTCGACGTGCTCACCGACTACGGTGCGTTCAGGGACCTCCAGCGGCACCGGTTGCTCACCCTGGACTGGCAGGGCTTCACGCCACGCCACGGCTTCAACATTCCCGAAGCCGTAGACGAGGCGGGCGTGCTCGCGGACTGGCGTCAGGTGGTGGAAGCGTCAGGCGAGCTGTCGGAGGCGATTGCCGCGGCGGGCTGGAAGGTGGCGGCGAGCTACCCCGTCGCCATGGCCTACCGCGTCCGCTTCTACATGCAGATGAATGCGCGCCAGGCGATGCACGTCATCGAGCTCCGCACGGCGCCGCAGGGGCATCCCGCGTACCGGCGCGTCTGCCAGGAAATGCACCGGCTGATCGGCGATCAGGCCGGCCACCGCGCGATCGCCGCGGCGATGCGCTTTGCGGATCATTCAGAGGTGGCACTCGAGCGCCTCGGGTCCGAACGGGCGCTGGAGCAGAAACGCAACCGCCCGGCGTGAGTGAGGCGCTGACGGCTACTCCGCTTCGACTTCCTGACGGCTCCAGTACTTCCCGAATTCGTCGAGGAAGGTGAGCGTCCCGAACGACTTCATCCGATCCAGGAAGAGCACGCCGTCGAGATGATCGGTCTCGTGCTGGATGACCCGCGCGGTGAAACCCGACGCGCGCAGCTCGATCCGCTTCCCGCGGCGGTCGTAAGCCTGCACGGTAATCTGACGGGCGCGCGGCACGCGGCCGCGCAGATCGGGAATGCTCAAGCACCCTTCCCAGTCTTCGACCACGTCGGGAGATGCCGGAGTAATCTCGGGGTTGATCAGCGCCATGAGCGGCACCCGGCGATCGTCGTCTTCGTCCTCCTCCTCGTCGTCGTCAGGCGACGGGGCGAACCCGGCAACGAAGATGCGGAGGCTCTCGTGAATCTGTGGCGCGGCCAGCCCGACCCCCTGGTATTCGCGCATCGTCTCGAACATGTCGTCGATGAGGCGCTGGATCGCGGGCGAGCGGATCTGACTGGGCTCGACGGCCCTGGCGCGCGCCCGCAGAACGGGATGGCCCATGCGTGCGACCTTGAGAATGGCCATGCCGCATTATAGTCGTCGAGTCTATGGAACATCCCGAGTACCGGTTCTGTCCGGTGTGCGGCGGCCCGCTCGAAACCCGGCAGCTGAAGGCGGGTGATCCGACGCGGCTCGTCTGCGCCTCCTGCGGGTTCGTGTTGTACATGGATCCGAAGGTCGCGGTCGGTACGATCATCCGGGCTCGTGGTGACCGGCTGGTGCTCGTACGCCGCGCCATCGAGCCAGGTTACGGGCTGTGGGTGTTTCCGGGCGGGTACGTCGACCGCGGTGAAGTCATCACGGCGGCCGCGCTGCGCGAAGCGAAGGAGGAGTCGGGGCTCGACGTCCGGCTCGACGGCTTGATCAACATCTATTCGTACCCCGGCCGTGCACCGATCATCGTCGTCTACGCCGCGACCATGCTCGGGGGCGAGTTGTGCGGCGACGACGAATGCCTCGAGGCGCGCCTGTTCACGCCGGCGGAGATTCCCTGGGACGGGCTCGCCTTCCGCAGCACGACCGAAGCGCTCCGCGACTACCTCGACGGCCACTGGCACCGTCGCGAGCCCGCCTGACGCTCGACGGGGAGGTATAATGGCCTTTCCTCCCCAGACTGACGTTCGGCCGCCTTCCGGCCGATAGCACTAACGAGCCGAGCCGCGTTTCCGCGTGCTCTTCACGATTCTGAACGGGCCGGACCAATGTTGAAGAATCTCGCGATGTTGACTGCTGTCGGTGCGATCGCCGCTGCCACGTCCGCCTGTCTCGATTTCGAGCACAAGAGCACCCTGGCGCCTTCGTCGAGCGGTCTGGGCGCGCTGAGCGGCAACTGGACCTCGACGTCGATCATTCCTTCGCCGAGCACGTGCACCGATTTCACATGGAATGTAACGGAGCACACCGAAACGTCGGCCAGCGGGGCGTTCGGTGCAACGTGTGCCGGCCAGCTGAAGCTGAGTGGGAACGCCAAAGGCACGCTGAGTGGTTCCATCATTACGTGGGAGGCGAACGGCAACGCAACGGCGGCAGGGCTGGCCAGTTGCCAAATCGATCTGACGGGTAAGGCCGAGCTGACGACGACGGCCATTCGGGTGCCGTATGCGGGAAAGACGTGCCTCGGACCGGTGAGCGGCGTGGAGAACCTGCAGCGGCGATAGAGTGGCGGGAGAGCGATGCGCCCGGTCAGGCGACCGGGCGCGTCGAATCGAGCACTACTTCGAGGCGAGCTCGTCTGCCGACTTCGCGCCGTAGAACTCAAACCACGGCCGGGCCGTTTTGAGCTTGGCGTTCACGTTCTCGATGTTCTTCACGCCTTGATCGTCCAGCCACGCGCGGAAGGCCTTCCCACCTTGCTTCCCGTACACCGCGATACCGTCCTTCCACGTCGCGCGGCCGCACAGCACCCCTGAGAAGGCGGTGCCGGCTTCGCCGGCCAGCTCCAGCGTCTCGGAGAACTCGGCGTTGCTGACGCCGGCAGACAGGTAGATGAACGGCTTCGTCGTGACTTCCGCGGCGCGCCGGAACGCGGCCATCGCTTCCTGACGCGAGTACGCCTTCTCGCCGGCGAACGCCTGCGTGCCCTCGACGAACTTCATCGCCACCGGCACTTCGACCTTCAGCACGTCGGCGCCGTATTGATCCTTGGTGAACTCCTCCATGCTGCGCGTCACGATATCGGGCTTCTTCTGCGCGAACGCGAGCGACTTCTCATCGACGCCGTTCTCGTAGCCAATCAACTCGAGGAAGAAGGGGATGTCGTTGGCCCGGCATTCGTCGCCGATGCGCTCCACCCAGGCGTGCTTGAGGTTGTTGATCTTCGCCGGATCGGACGGCGCGTAGTAGAGCAGGATCTTGATGCAGTCCGCCCCGGCATCCTTCAGGCGGCGCACCGACCAGTCGTCGAGCAGGTCCGGGAGCCGGCCAGGCGTCGTCGCGTCGTAGCCGGTCTTCTCGTACGCGAGCAGGAGGCCGGAGCCCTTCGCCCGGTGCTTGCTGGCAGGAATGCCCCATTCGGGATCGAGCAGAATCGCGCTCGCGTGCCGGGTCAGCACCTCGGTGACGAGCGTCTTGAACTCCTCCATCTCGCTGCCGCCGACGTCGGCGCCCTTTTCCTTGGCGAGCGACTTCTGGAGCGATCCCCGCTGATCCATCGCGGCCGCGGCGATCACGCCGCTGATCGTTGGAAACCGCTTTCATGCCTGCAAGCTTGCCTGGTGTCATCTTCACGGTGAACTCCTGCGAAAACCCACGAGCGCCGGCGCTGGTCTTCAGTGCCGCATCTCGCCAGCGTCAAAACCCAACATTTTATTACGGGTAGTCGAACTCTTCCATGGCGGTCGCGGCAACCGCCTCGCTGACCATCGCGCCGATGTCCAGTCCGGCCTCGGCAGTCTCGACGTCCGACTTCTTGGCGCGGGTCACCGGGTGGCGCGGCGTGAACAGCGTGCAGCAGTCCTGATCGGGAATGATCGAGATGGGATACGACCCCAGCCGCTGCGCCTCCAGCGTGATCTCGTCCTTGTCCATGCCGATCAATGGCCGCAGGACCGGCATGGTCACGACTTCGTTGATCGAGGTCAGGTTCTCAATCGTCTGCGAGGCGACCTGACCGACGACGTCGCCGGTGATGAGGGCCTGGGCCCGGTTCATCCGCGCCAGCACCTCGCCGATGCGCATCATCAGCCGCCGATAGATCACCACCCGCAAGGGTGGGCGCACCGAGAGGATCACGCGCTGCTGAATCGCGCCAAACGGGACGAGCAGCAGGGTTGAACGGAACTGGAACCTGGTGAGCAGGGCCGCCAGCTCGCGGGCCTTCTCCTGGGACGCGCGGGACAGAATCGGATAGCTGTGAAAGTGAATGAAGACGACGCGGGAGCCGCGCCGCATCATGCGCCAGGCGGCGACCGGGGAGTCGATGCCGCCCGAGAGCAGGCACGCCACCCGCCCGCTGACACCGGTCGGCAGCCCGCCCGCCCCCAACTCGTTGCCGAACGAATAGAACGCCTCGGTCTTCAGCGTTTCGATCCGGACGGTCAACTGCGGATTTCCGAGGTCGACGCGCCAGCCGCGCGCCAGCTTGATGCGGCCGCCGATCTCGCGTTCCATCTCGGGCGACGTCATGGCGAACGACTTGTCAGCACGCCGGACCGAGACGCGAAACGACGCCGGGTTGTCGGGCCCGAGATCGGAGAGGATCGCCTCAGAAATGGCGTCGATGTCGAGCGGCGTGCGGCCGGCGCGAGCGAAGTTGGCGACCCCGAACACCCGCGAGACACGATCGCGCACCGTCGTCCACTCGGCTGACGGACCCAGCACGATCTCGATCCGCCCCATCAGCGGGCGAACTTCGACCACCCCGGTCCCTCGGGTCGCGGCGCGGAGGTTGTGCACCAGCCGGGTGATGAACCACGGGCGGTTCTTTCCCTTGAGCGCGATCTCCTGGTAATGGAGGATGAGGGACTTCATCAGGTCAACGGGTCAGAGTAACAGAGGCGGATCAAAAGGTTCTACAGGTTCGGGGGTTCGATGGGTTCGACAGGTGCGCGTTCGCGGGTTCGATGGTTCGACGGGCTAGGTTCCAGGGTTGAATCGAACCCTCAGTATCCATCCCGTAGCACCTCCTTTGCCGCCCAGTGCCCGCTGACGACCGCGCTTTCGATCGTTCCGGGAAGGCCCGTCGCGATCCAGTCGCCGGCGAGATAGAGGCCGCGAACTGGTGTTCGCGTGTCGGGACGTGCGGGCTGGCCTGGAGCAAGAGAGAACGTCGCGCGCTTCTCCCTGATCACTGTTGCGTGGCGCAGCCGGGTCTGGCGCGCCCGGGGCAGGGCGCCGGCCATCTCGGTCGTCGCGATCTCGATCAGCGCCTGGTCGTCTTTGCCGGCGATCGTGTCGGCGGCGCTCGAGACGAGGGAGAGATGCGAGGCGCGTTGCGCTCCGGAGCCTGGAGGTAATTCGGGGTCTCGCAGGACCAGTGACTTGTCGAACACCCATTGCGTGACGCGCCCGGGCAGACCGATGAACGGCTCGTCCATCACGGGTGCGTCGTACCAGAGGTTGACCGTGACGATCGGCTTGGATGCCATCGCTGACGCCCGCTCGACGACTGGAGTCAGCGCCGGCGCATCGACTGCCCCCACCAACGCTCCCAGCGCAAACCATGGGACGGCGGCGATGACCGGCGCCGTCACTGTCACTCCGCCGCGCACGTCGACGCGGAGGTGACCGAGGCGAGCGCCGGCATCCGACGATAGGCGTGCCAGCGCATTGGTCCGCACCTCGCCCCCGCGCGCCGCGATGAAAGCCTGTGCCGGCAGGGCGTACGCCTCATGAAGCGGGACCGCCGGCAGCGCCAGCGCCGAGTCTGCAGCCCGAGGCCCGAACAGCTCCGCCAGCACCCGCACGAACGTTGTCGCTGACGCGTCGTCCGGCGCCTGGTTGAGCGCGGCGACGGCCAGCGGATCCCAGAGCCACTCGCGGATCAGGCTGCCCTGTCCGGCTCGCTGCAGCCATTGAGACACCGTTATCGCGTCCGCGGCGAGCACCGCCGCCGGATTGCGCGCGATCGCCTTCCGGGCGGACATCAACGGTCCGCCCATCTTGAGGACGGAGAGGCGATCGGCCAGCGGCAACGCCTTCCAGCGCAGGACTCCGCCGAGCAGATGCAGCGGCGGCGGCAGCGGCGGGCATCGCAGCTCCGACCGCCGGCCCTGCACATCCAGGAAAGGGATTGTCATCGCGGACTGGAGGCGGATGTTCCCCTCCGCACCAATCCGTCGCAGAAAGGTGAAGGTCTGGTGGTAACAGCCGAACAAGACGTGCTGGCCGTTGTCGACCAGCTCACCGGTGAGGCGGTCGGTGAACGCGGTCGCTCGTCCACCAAGCTGAGGACGGGCGTCGAGCACCAGCACGCGCTTGCCCGCCTCGGCCAGCATGGCCGCCGCGCTCAGGCCGGCAAAGCCGGCGCCGACGACCACGACGTCCGGGCCTGCCGTCATCGCCCGGCCAGTGTGCCCAGCCAGGTGGTCGCCGCGATCAGCGCGCGGCGCGGTCGCGGGACGCGTACGACCGACGAGAACACGTCGTAGTTACGCGCTTCGATGCGATCGAGGATCGCGCGATAGACGGCGCCCATGATCTTGGCGGCGACGAGGCTGTGGCGATCAGCGCGTGGCAGCTCGCGGTCGGCGCGCGCGTAGTAGTCCCTGGCCCGGTCCGCCTGCTGCCGGAGCAGCGCTGTCACTCTCGGAGATCGGGCCGAGCCGCTGACGCGATTCATCTCGATCAGCAGGTCGGCCTCACGAACCCCGTGTGCCCGGAGATCCTCCTGCGGGAGGTACACGCGGCCGCGCCGCAGATCCTCGGCGACGTCGCGCAGGATGTTGGTCAACTGCAAGGCGACCCCGAGATCGATTGCATACCGCCGCGCCGCGGGGTCGCGATAGCCGAAGATCTCGAGGCAGACCAGCCCCACTGCCGATGCGACCCGTATGCAGGTACTGGTAGAGATCGTCGAATGTTTCGTAACGGCGGTCGCCGACGTCCATCTCAACGCCTTCGATGATGGCTTCGAAGGCCGGACGTGGCAGGTTGAACTGGTGCACCAGCGGGGCCAGCAGCTGCCCCTGCGGGGTCTGCGGCGTTCCGCCGTCGTACCAGGCCGCGACCTCCCTTCGCCACATCGCGAGCTCCACCGCCGGCTCCCCACTCACCGGCTCGTCAGCCGCATCGTCCACCGCGCGGCAGAAATCCCACACCGACACGATCGCGCGGCGCTTGTCCGGCGGAAGGACGAGGAACGAGTAGTAGAAGTTGGTGTCGCGAGACACAGTGTCCGATGCTGTCAGCGGACGGCGCGGCGCTCACAGCTATAAATGGTCAACGGGAGGTCGTCCGCCACGTCACAGCTTGCCACACGAGCGCCGGCGCATCGCGCGCGCTCAGCTTTGGACGGTCGTGCAGGACGTCGTAACCAGCGGCTTCGATCCGATCGAGTATGCGCGCCCCGCCCAGCCACGTGAGTCGCAGTTCCCAGCGCAAGCGGCCGTCGACTCCGTCACAGACAGGGCGGCCCGACACGAACAGTGCGCGGGTCCGCTGCACCATATCCGCCATCACCCGCTTCCAGGCCGCGGTCAGGTGCGCACCGTTCAACTCGGCTTCGTGCGCACCCGCCAGCGCGAGGTCGCGCTGCGGAACGTAGAGGCGGCCGTTGTGCCAGTCGCGCCCGATGTCCTGCCAGAAGTTCGCCAGTTGCAGCGCGGTGCAGACGTCGTCCGATCGTTCAGCCAGCGCCGGGGTCAGGCGTCCCGCCACGCCAAGCACCAGACGGCCGACCGGGTTGGCCGAGCGCCGGCAATAGTCCAGCACGTCGTCCCATGTCTCGTAGCGCTTGCGCAGGACATCCTGGCGGAACGCGCTCAGGAGATCGTGAAAGAGGGATACGGGCAGGTGGCAGACGGCAATCGTGTTCGAGAGCGCGGCAAAGATCGATGACGCTGGTTCGTCGGCGGCCGGCATCCCCGGCGTGCTGACGGCCTGGTCGAGACGTGCGCCCCAGTTCTCGAGGCGCTGCAGGCGTTCCGCATCAGGCATGCCGGGCTCGTCGGCGATGTCGTCAGCGGTTCGCGCAAACGCGTAGATGGCGGCAATGTGAGGGCGCATCCGCGACGGAAGGAGATGCGAGGCGACCGGGAAGTTCTCGTAGTGCTCGCGGGCCAGGCGCAGGCAGGCGGCGTAGGCCGCGTCGAGCGACGGCGCGGTCACCACTCCAGTTCGGTCGCCCCGGCGCGCCGATTGACGACGCGAGCCATGACGAAGAGCAGGTCGGAGAGCCGGTTGACATAGGTCAGCAGCTCCGCCTCGAACGCGTCCGGCCCGAGCGACACCATCGATCGTTCGGCCCGCCGGCAGATCGTGCGCGACAGGTGCAGGCCGGCGCCACCGATGGATCCCCCGGCGAGGATGAAGCGCGTGAGCGGGGGCAACTCGCCTTCCAGCGTGTCGATCCATTGTTCGAGCCGGGCGATGTCGTCGCCACCGACCGCGGTCTTGACGACGCGATCGCCGATGCGGTGGGCGGGATCGGCCAGCCGCGCGCCGATCGCGAAGAGGTCGCGCTGAATCCGCTCCAGCATCGCCTGCACGTCGGCATCCACACCCGCGGCGCGGACGCCGCCGAGCGACGCCCCGAGCTCGTCCACGTCGCCGTAGGCTTCGACGCGCGGATTCGACTTGACCACGCGCGAGCCGTCGAGCAGCCCGGTCTCGCCGCGATCGCCCGTCCTGGTGTAGATTTTCACAGGGACGACTATCCTACCAAGGTTCCCCGCCCGACACCCGTTACCGCATGCCCCCACGAACGAAGCCGACCCCGCGGCGCGCGACGCCGGACGAGCGGCCCGCTCTGCCCGCGCCACCCGCGCGGCGGCGGTTCCGGCGGCGCCTGCTCGAATGGTATCGGCGTCACGGCCGCACCCTGCCATGGCGCGAGACCAGCGACCCGTACCACATCCTCGTCTCCGAAGTGATGCTCCAGCAGACGCAGGTCGATCGCGTGCTGCCGAAGTATGACGAGTGGCTGACCAAGTACCCGACCTTGACGGCGCTCGCGGCGGCCGACGAGTCCGACGTCTCCGCGACGTGGCGGCCCCTGGGCTACAACGTCCGGCCGCGGCGCCTGCACGCGATCGCCCGCGAGTCGGTTGCCAAGTATGGCGGCACGCTGCCAGGGGATGAAGCCACCCTGTTGTCGTTCAAGGGCATCGGCGCCTACACCGCCGGCGCGGTCCGCAGTTTCGCGTTCGGACAGCGCGCGGCGATCCTGGACACCAACGTCGCACGGGTGCTGTTCCGGGTGTTCGTCGGCGCCGGCGTGCCGAAGGCGCACGGCATGAAGCGCCACCTGTGGGAAGTGTCGCGGACGGTGCTCCCGATGCGGCACGTCTTCGATTTCAACCAGGCGCTGATGGACTTCGGCGCCACGCTCTGTACCGCCCGCAAGCCCAAGTGCATGCTGTGCCCGATGCGCGACGGCTGCCTGGCCTATCCGTTCAACCCCGAGAACGAGCGCGCCGCCCCGTGACGACCGACAACGTTCCGCATCTCGTGGTCACCGCCGCGATCGTCGAACGGGACGGCACGTTCCTCGTGACCCGGCGGCCACGCGGCGTCCATCTCGAGGGCCTGTGGGAGTTCCCCGGCGGCAAGTGCGAGCCGGGCGAATCGCACCCCGACTGCCTGCGCCGCGAGATTCACGAGGAGCTCGGCATCCCGATCGCGGTGAACGCCGAAATCTTCACCGTCAGCCACGCCTACGACGATCGTGTCGTCGAACTGCACTTCTTCGCCTGCGACATCGGGGACGAGCCACAGGCGTTGATCGGCCAGGAGATTCGCTGGGTTCCTGGTGACGCGCTGCTGGATCTCGATTTCCCGCCGGCGGACGCGGCGCTGATCGAGCTATTGCGGAGGAGTGGAGGGCGGGGATAGACGACACGCATGGGCAAATGGCAGGCATGGTAAATGGCAGATGGCAAATGGAAGATGGCGGATGGCAAATGACAGAGAGCAGGTGGCGGAGACCTGATGGCTCATAGCTGCAGCACAGCGCGATTTCCAATCAGTTCGCCCCCCCCGTGATCTTCAGTCTGAGCCGCCGCCCTTAGCCTTGAGCCATCAGCCTTGAGCCCTTTCGCCGTCAACCCCTGAACGGCAGCGCACTCACCGCGGCCGGCTGCTCGCGTCCGGCGGTGGTCACGATCACCATGTGCCCCGGCTCCGCGAAATCGCGATGGACATAGCCCATCGCGATCGGGCGTCCGAGTGCGGGGGACTGGGTCGAACTGGTCACGGCGCCGACCTGGCGGTCGCCCGCCTTGATGGCGTCACCCTTGAAGGGCACCGTAGCGGCCGGATCGAAGGTCAGCCCGACCAGCCGCTTGGCCACCCGGCCCTGACCGCGGTGCAGCATGCGGATGATGATTTCCTGCCCGACGTAGCAGCCCTTGGTCAGGCTGATGGCGCGTCCCTCGATCCCGGCCTCGAGCGGGATCGTGTCTACGTCCATGTCGACGCCGAACTTGGGTTGCCCTGCTTCGATCCGCGCGACGTCGGCGGTATCGGGCGCGACAACGACAACGCCCGAGTTCAGGAATGCGCCGGTCAGCGCGTCCGACTCTCCTACCGGAACGATCAGGTCGAAGCCGGTCACTCCGAAGTCTTCGGAACGAATCGCGATGACGCCGTCAAGACGGCGATGCCCGTCCACTGGAAGGAAGTTCAGAGCATCAGCGTGACCGGGCAGATTCAATGATTGGACGATGGCGTCCACGGCGTGCGGGCCGTGAATGCCGATCTGATGGAACGCATCAGTCTCGTCCGAAATGAGGACATCCTCAGTGAAGACTGACAGATCGAAGCGGTCGCGCAGCGACCGCGCGTGGAAAGTCGCAACATCGAGCAGGGTCGCGTCGCCCAGCTCCACCACCCGCATGTCAGCGATCATCCGGCCGTTGGCGGTCAGTAGCGCGGCGTAGCGCCCCTCACCACTCTGCAACCCGGCGACGTCGTTCGTCAGGATGCCTTGGAGAAAGGCGAGGCGATCGGCGCCCGTCAGGCGCAAGAGCCCCCGATCGACGCGAAAAACCAACCCCGCTCCGTCATGAAGGGCCCGATATTGTTCCGCTGAAAACATGGCGACGCTGCTGTTATTCTGTGAAGATGCTGTTTCTGCGACATTGTACCGTTGCGATGGGGCTCGCGCTCGCCGCGGTGCTGCCGGCGGCCGCGCAGACCACCGCCGTCCCGGCACCCGCGACCGGGGACTCATCGCTGACGATCTTCATCCGCGGCGTGGAGGTCGGGCGGATGCAATCAACGGTGTCGCATCCGGACACGAGCTGGGTCATCTCGTCCACCGGCCGGTTCGGCGACATCGTGCTGAACCGGCTGGAAATCAAATACGACGGCGACTGGCAGCCGACGTCCCTTCGCGTCGAAGCAACCCAACTCCAGAAGCGCCTGGTCCTGCTGACGTCCTTCGGGCTGACCACGGCGGTCAACGAGATTTCACAGGACGGCGCCACCACCAGCAAAACCGATCAGATCTCGGCTCGGACGATCGTTCTTCCCAACAACTTCTACGCCGGCTATGAGGCGCTCGCGGCGCGGCTGGCAGGAGCGGCGCCGGGCACTGAGTTGCCGCTGTACGTGCCGCCGCAAGGCGAGGTCAAGGCGGTCGTCAAGGACGTCGGCGAAGAATCGATCCAGACCCCGGCCGGTGTCACCGCGCTGCGCATCTACACCCTGATCGTCCACAACGTGGGGGCCGACGTCGAGGCCACGGTGGGGGTGGACTCGCGAAACCGCTTCGCGCGGCTCGAGATCAAGGCTGCCGCCCTGAGCGTCATTCGCAGCGATCTGGCGGGCGTCGCGGCGCGGCGGCAGACGACGCGCAATCCCACCGACACCGACGTGACGATTCCGGCAACAGGCTTCAACATCGCCGGCACGCTGACCGTGCCGAAGCAGGAAGGGCGCCTGCGCCACCCGGTGGTGGTCCTGGTCGGCGGCGCCGGCGCCGTCGATCGCGACGAGACCGTCGCGGACATCCCGATCTTCGGGCAGCTGGCCGGAGCGCTGGCCGACCGCGGGTTCATGGTGCTGCGCTACGACAAGCGCGGCGTCGGGCAGAGCGGCGGCCGTGTCGAGACCGTCACGCTTCAAGACTACGCCGACGACGCGATCGCGATCGTCAAGTGGCTGGCCCGCCGCGACGACGTCGATCCGCGGCGGATCGCGGTCCTGGGCTACGGCCAGGGCGGGGCCGCGGCCCTGCTCGCCGCGGCACGTGAAAAGAAGATCGCGTCTCTGGTGCTGGTGGCTGCGAACGGCAGCAGCGGCGCCGACCTCGTGCTGGAGCAGCAGCGGCACCAGCTCGATCTGATGAAGACCTCGGACGCGGACCGCCAGGCCAAGATCGATCTCCAGCAGCGGGTGCAGACCGCCGTGCTCACCGCCAAAGGGTGGGAGGGCATCCCGGAGGACGTCCGCAAGCAGGCCGACACGCCCTGGTTCAAGAGCCTGCTCGAGTACGACCCGGCGAAGATCATGCCTCGCGTGTCCCAGCCGATCCTGATCGTCCAGGGCGATCTCGATACGCAGGTGCCGCCGCATCATGCCGAACAGCTCGCCGAGCTCGCGCGCCAGCGCAAGAAGGCGCCTCCTGTGGAAGCGGTCCACCTGCCGGGCGTGAACCATCTTCTCGTCAAGGCCACGACCGGCGAGGCCGACGAATATCCGACCCTGGCCAATCGGCAGATCGCCCCCGACGTCGCGACCACCATCGCCGATTGGCTGCGGCGGTGATCCCTCGCCGGCGAGCCCACGCCGGCTCGCAGATCGACTAGACTTTCTGCCCATGCGAATCGGGGTGCCGAAGGAGACATTGCCAGGGGAGACGCGCGTCGCGCTGATTCCCGCGGCGGTCGGTCCGCTGCTCAAAGCCGGCCTGCAGGTCGCGGTCGAACAGTCGGCGGGCGAGGCCGCCGGCTTTCCTGACGACGCGTATCGTGCACAAGGCGCCGCCGTCGTGCCGCGCGCCGAAGTGTTCCTGACCGCGGATGTCATCCTGCAGGTGCGCTCCACGCCGCCGGACCCGGCGCTCCGTTCCGGACAGGCGGTGATCGGCTTTGCCGATCCGCTCGGTTCGCCTGCCGCGCTGCGTGCTCCTGCCGCTGCGGGAGTGACGATGCTGTCGATGGAGCTGATGCCGCGAATCACCCGGGCGCAGAGCATGGACGCGCTGTCGTCGATGGCCACCATCGCCGGCTACAAGGGTGTGCTGCTCGCCGCCAACCAGCTCCCGCGCATGTTTCCGATGCTCATGACTGCCGCCGGCACCGTCTCTCCGGCCCACGTCTTCATCGTCGGCGCCGGTGTCGCCGGGCTGCAGGCGATCGCGTCGGCCCGGCGCCTGGGTGCGCGCATCGAAGCCTACGACGTGCGTCCGGCGGTCAAGGAACAGGTGCAGAGCCTGGGTGCGCGGTTCGTCGAGCTGCCGCTCGAATCGGCCGACGCGGAAGACAAAGGCGGCTACGCCAAGGCGCAGGACGAAGCGTTCTACCGACGCCAGCGCGAGATGATGATCAAGGTCGTCGCCGGCAGCGATGTGGTGATCACCACGGCGTTGATTCCGGGCCAGCGCGCGCCGATCCTCGTGACCACCGAGATGGTCGAAGCGATGCAGCCGGGATCCGTGATCGTGGACCTGGCCGCGGAACGCGGCGGCAACTGCGAGCTGACCAAGCCGGACGAACTCGTCGTCCACAAAGGCGTGACGATCATCGGCCCCTCGAACCCCGCCTCGATGGTCCCCTACCACGCCAGTCAGATGTATTCGAAGAACATCACCACGTTCCTGATGCATCTGCTCGGGAAGGACGGCGCGTCGAAGCCGTCGCTGCCCATCAACATGGACGACGAGATCACGCGCGAGACGCTCCTCACGTATCAGGGCTCAGTGGTGCACACGCGCGTTCGCGAGCTGGTCGCCTGACGCCGTCGCCGGGCCGATAGCCGTGACACTCTGGATCATCGAAACGCCCAGGGACGCGGAGCTGCCCTTCACGTTTCGGATTCTTCCGGGCAAGGTCAAGACGCTCGGTCGCGCCACCGGCGCGGACTTCATTGTCGACGCCGGCATGGTGTCACGCGTCCATTGCCGGTTCACCGCGACGTCGGGCGCGGTCGAGGTAGCTGACCTCGATAGCACCAACGGCACCTACGTCAACGGCCTCAGGGTGGAACGCGCTTCCCTCAAAGATGGCGACGAGCTCGGCATTGGTCGAGTGACCTTCCGCATTTGTCGCGTCGAAAACTAGCGTTTTCATCAATTTGGCCTCGCGCGACGTTGGCGGGCTCTTTGCCTTGCATCCTCCTGGCTCGTTTTTGAATGGAGGAATCAATGCAGAAGATCCTGAAATCCGTGGCGCTGGTCGCCGCTCTCGCCGCCGCACCGATGAGCACCGCGTGCAATCGACCGGCTGACAATCCCGACTTCGAGGGCCGCGTGTCGGACAGCCTCAAGACGGCCAAGATCGACGACGTGAAGGCAAACTGGAAGGCTGACGAAAAGGCGCTGCACCTGTCGGGTGAAGTCGAGCGCGCCGCGGACAAGGCGCGCGCCGAGGAGCTCGCGCAGCAGGTCGTCGGCACCAGCGGCCGGGTCGTCAACGAAGTGAAGGTCGAAGGCACGAACGCCGATGACGTCGATCGCCGGATCGAGAAGGATCTGGACGCGTCCTTCAAGGAAGACGACCAGTGGGACAAGGACCATCTCGATCTGAGCTTCAGTGCCAAGGCCGGCGTCGTGACGATCAAGGGTGATGCGCCGTCCCAGGCGGCCAAGGACCGCGTCAGCGCCGCCGTCCGCAAGATCGACGGCGTGAAGGACGTGGTCAACGACCTCGAGATCAAGCCGGAGAAGGCCCCGGTCAAGGCCGATCGGGCGCCACGCGCCCGCAAGTAAGCCCGCTCGCGAGCCGGCGGTCAGGTGAGGAACGGATTTGTGCCCCGTTCCCGCCCGACCGTCGTCTTGCCGCCGTGTCCGGGCCAGACGACCGTGTCGTCGGGGAAGCTGAAGAGCACGGTCCGAATCGACGTCAGCAGCGTCTCGAGGTTTCCGCCGGGCAGATCGGTCCGGCCAATGCCGCCCGCGAACAGCGTGTCGCCGACGATCAGCGTGCGGGACGGATCCGCGTCAGTGCCGATCGCCAGACACACGCCGCCGGGGGAGTGCCCAGGCGTGTGACTGACCCAGGCGGCGTACTTCCCGAACCGCCACGGACCTTCGTCGTCGAAATAGAAGTCGATCGGCGGCTGCGGCTCCACTTTGAAGCCGAACGCGATCCCCTGCTGCACGGCAGCCTGGTACAGGAACTCGTCGGCGCGGTGTAAACCGACCGGAACCTGCAGGGCGGACTTGGCTTTGCGCACACCGGTGATGTGGTCCATGTGCGCGTGCGTCAGCAGGATGTACTTCACGGTGAGGTCGCGCGCTCGCACCATCTCGAGCAGTTGATCGACCTCGTCGCCAGGGTCGATGACGACCGCCTCCCGGGTCGATTCGCAGCCCACCACGAAGCCGTTCTTGCTGAACGGCGGGACTTCACGGACCTCGATGATCACGCTGCACGCTCCGGACCCGGCATCCAGCAATTATGGTGCACGGCGCGGGGCGCGGGCCTGGACGGTACAATGCGTCCATGGTTTTGGTCGCAGTGGACGATTTGCTCTTCAGCTCGAAGATTCGGGCAACCGCGAAGCAGGTCGGCGTCGAGCTGGCGTTTGCGCGCAGCCGGCAGGAAGTGCTCGATCAAGCCAGGGCGCTGACCCCGCCGTTGGTGATCTTCGATCTGAACAGCGGGAAGATCGATTCGATCGCGGCGATCACCGCGATGAAGCAGGACCCGGAGTTGGCCGGCATCCGAACGCTCGGCTTCGTGTCCCACGTCGACGCCGGCGCGATCACCGCGGCCCGCAACGCCGGCACCGACCAGGTGATGGCGCGCTCGGCGTTCGCGGCGCAACTCGCCGACATTCTCCTCGCCGGCGGAACCGGCCAGGCCTGATCACCCGGGACGAGATTCGCGCCGCGGCGGACCGCGTCGCCGGGCGCGTGCTACGGACGCCCCTGCGGCACTCCCCCTGGCTGTCCGAGCTGACGGGCTCCGTGGTGCGCCTCAAGCTCGAGACCCTCCAACCGACGTTCTCGTACAAGATTCGCGGCGCCTTCAATGCGGTGCTCAAGCTCCGGGATCGGGATCGAGACCGGGCATTGCGGCCGGCGCTGGTGACCGCATCAGCGGGCAACCACGGACGGGCGCTCGCTCATGCCGCGCGTCTCGCCGGCCTGCCCTTGACCGTTTACGTGTCCGCGCATGCCCCCCGGGTGAAGCTCGAGGCGATGCGCGCCG
The DNA here is from genome assembly GCA_963816725.1 of uncultured Acidobacteriota bacterium. Classification (GTDB taxonomy): domain Bacteria; phylum Acidobacteriota; class Vicinamibacteria; order Vicinamibacterales; family 2-12-FULL-66-21; genus CAVSUB01. Next base: position 433,911 of record CAWFMC010000018.1, read on the forward strand.
AAGGCGCGGACCTGCGGTTGTGCGATGACTACGACGCCGCAGAGCAGTCGGCCAAGGCGCACGGCGGCGCGGTGTTTATCTCGCCGTACGCGCATCACGATGTGATCGCCGGGGCAGGGACCGTGGGTCTCGAGATCGTGGAGGACTGGCCGGAGGTCGACACGATCGTCGTCGCTATCGGCGGTGGCGGCTTGATCAGCGGGATCGCGATGGCCGCCCCCTCGGCCGCGATTGTCGGCGTCGAAGCCGCTGCGTCGTCGCCCTTTACGGCGGGCCTGGCGGCCGGCCGGATCGTCCAGATCGACGTGCAGCCGACGCTCGCCGACGGCCTCGCCGGCAACCTCGATCCGGATACGCCGACATTCGGGATCGTGCGATCGAGGGTCGGCCGCGTGGTCCGTGTGTCAGAGGACTCGCTGCGCGCCGCGATTGGCGGAGTGGTGCGCAATGAGCGGTTGGTCGTGGAGGGGGCCGGCGCTGCCGGCGTCGCTGCCCTCTTATCTGGCGACGTCAGTGATCTGGGCGGTCGCGTGGCCGTCGTGCTGTCCGGAGGGAACATCGATTCGCACGTGCTCGCCGGCATCCTTTCCGAACGGAACGGCGGGCCGGCCTAGTCAGGAACCGAACCGGCTAGTGAAGCCACCACCAGGCGATGCCAGCGGCCATTACTGCCGCCGCACCGAGCCACCACGCGCCGCGCCCGCGATCCTCTTCCAGCGGAATCAACGTGCCTTGGGCGCGGTCACCGGCCCGCGCGTCGAGCAGCCCGACAATCGCGCGCAGATCGGAAGCCAGGGCCGCCGCCGTCGCCGGCCGCGCATCGAGATTCTTGGACGTGGCGCGGGCGATCAGCGCGTCGAGCTCGGGAGGGACGTCGGGGTTGGCCGTCGAGGGCGCGGCGACCGACGCACGGGTGACGTTCAGGACGGTATCCGACGGCTTCGCGGCCTCGAGCGGATTCCGGCCGGTGAGCATCTCGTGCAGCATCACCCCGAGCGTGAAGAGATCGCTGCGCGCATCAGTGCCGCCGCCGATCGCCTGCTCGGGTGACAGATAGCCGGCGACCACGGCTTCATCCGCCGAGAGCGAGTCGGGGGACACGGCCGCGAGTGCGCGCGCGGCGCCGCCCGCAGTCCACGGCACCATCCCGAAGTTCAGGATCTTGGTGCTGCCCTTGGGCGTGACGACGACGGTGTCGGGCCGCAGATCACCATGCACGATGCCGCGCGAATGCCCCTCGGCGAGCGCGTCCGCAACTTGCGCGGCGAGCTCCACCGCCCGCCTGACGCCCAGACGAACACCCGACATCTCCTGACGAAGCGACGGTCCGGCGGCGAACTCGTACACCAGGTAGCAGCGGCCGTCCTCGTCGATGACGTCGAAGAGCGCCGCGATATTGGGATGGTTGAGGGTCGTCGCGACCCGCGCCTGCTCGACGAAGCGGGCGCGCCGCCGCTCGTCTGATACGAGATGTGCGGGCGGCTGCATCAGCGCCACGGTGCGGCCGATCTTCGTGTCGCGAGCGCGGTAGACGTCGCCGAGCGCGCCGCCGCCCAGCCGCTCGAGGATGTTGTAGTGCGCGACCTGCTCTGTCACCGGCCGCTTTCGTGGCTACTTCGCCGCCGGCCGGGACGGGCGCAGCTCGAGCCGGCTCGGAAGACTGCGTGGAGGAAAGCCGATCAGATCGATCACCGCGCGGGCGACGTCCTCAGGGGCGAGCTTCCAGTCCGCCCCCGAGCTCCGTCCGCCGAAGCCGGTCGCCGTCGACCCGGGCAGCACGCAGCTCACGCGGATGTTGTCGCTCCGTAGTTCCTGCATCATGGCGTCGCTGAACGCCGTCACCGCGGCTTTGGTGGCGCAGTAGGCGGCCCCGCCGGCGAACGGCTGGGTGCTCGACAGACTGCCGATGTTGATGATCCATCCGGCGCCGCGAGCGCGCAGCGCTGGAATCGCGGCCCGGCAGCAGTGGAACAGCCCGTTGAGATTGGTCCCGATCATCCGGTTCCAGTCGTCCAGCGCCAGCGTGTCGACGTTCGCGAACGAACCCACGCCGGCGTTGTTGACCAGGATGTCCAGCCCACCGAACGCCCTCGATGCGGCAGCGACCGCGTTGGCTGCTTCGTCCGGCTTGGAGATGTCCGCCTGAACGGTGTGCACCGAACCGGCCGACGAGAGCTGCCCCGCGGCGTTATCGAGCGCACCCTGGTCGCGCCCGGTGATAGCCACGCGTGCGCCCGCATCAAGAAGCGCGCGCGCGATCGCCAGGCCGATCCCGCGCGACCCGCCTGTGACGAGCGCCACTTTGCCCGAGGCCGCGGATGTGCTCTGGCTTGGACTGCTTGTGGCCATCCCCATTAGAATAATCGACTCGCATGCCCTTCATCGCGATCGTCGGGTGCGGTCCGCTCGGCGGCGCGCTCGCGCACACGCTTGCCGCACGGGATCGCGCGGCCGAAGTCCGCCTGATTGATCCGGCGGCTGCGATGGCGCAGGGAAAGGCACTCGACATCCAGCAGTCCGGGCCGGTGGAGCAGTTCCGCACGCGACTCACCCACGCCGGCTCGTGGGCCGCAGTGGCCGGAGCCGACGTCATCCTCTTGGCAGACGATGGCGCGACGGGCCGTGAACACGCGGGTGAGGCTGGGCTGTCGGTGCTTCGGGAGGTCGTCAAGAGCGCGGGATCAGCGCCGCTGCTGTTTGCCGGCGCCGGCCAGCGCGAGCTGATGGTGACGGCGGCGGCCGAGCTCAGAGTGCCCGTCGCCCGCTTGATCGGCAGTGCGCCGCTGGCGTTGGAGTCCGCGGTTCGGGCGCTGTCAGGCGTGCTGCTCGACACCAGTGGTGTCGAGATCGCTCTCCGCATCGTTGGCGTGCCGCCCCGGGCGGGCGTGATCGCCTGGGAGGAAGGTAGCGCCTCGGCGTTGCCTGTGGCGTCGCAACTCGCAGCGCATCAGATCGCGGCCCTCAACGCCAAGCTCCCCTCGCTGTGGCCGCCGGGACCGTACGCGCTCGCATCTGCGGCGACGAGGGTCGTCGAAGGTCTGCTCGGACGATCGCGGCGGCGGTTCTCGTGTTTCGTGGCGCTCGGGCGCGGGCCGCGGCGAGATTGCGTCGTGGCGATGCCGATCGAGGTCGGGCTGGAAGGGGTGCGACGAGTGATCGAGCCGAGGCTCACCCGCCAGGAGCAGACGTTGCTCGAGAACGCGATGGAGATGTGAGGGCACATCCCGGCCTTCGCCAAGGCTGCGGCCGCGGGCCGTAGCTTCAGCGAAGGTGTAGTTGCAGCGAAGGCTGGTCAGTTGACGGCGTCACGAGTGTGCAGCATGACGCCGCCAGCGAAGTCCGCGAGGCGTTCACGAAGTATCAGGCGGCCGCGATGGAGCCGCGACTTGAGCGTCTGCGGCTTGACACGCAGCACCGCGCTTGCCTCCTCCGTCGACAACCCCTGGATGTCGCGAAGAATCACCGGCACCCGGTAGACCGGAGGCAGGTGCGTGAGAGCGCCGATCAGCCGCTGGCGCATCTCGCCGCGCAGGACGTGGTCATCCGCGAGCGACGACCAGTCTGCCGGCTCGGCCGGTTGACGGTTCAGATCGTCCCCGGACGCGCTGGTGTCCCCTTTCTGCTTGTCCGCCGCGCGCGCCGCGCGGGCAGTCCGCAGCCTGGACATGGCTGTATTGAAGGTGATGCGGTAAATCCAGGACGACAGCGCCGCGTCCCCGCGGAAGGCGTCGATCTTTCGATAGACCTTCAGCAGAACGTCCTGCGCGACCTCTTCCGCATCCTCCCAGTTCTTCACGTAGCGAAATGCAAGCTGCTGGATCCGTGGTCCGTACATCGAGGCTAGCTCGCCGACGGCTGCGGTGTCCCCGGCCTGCATTCTGCCGATCAGATCCACTTCTGAGTTCGACTGACGCATTCAGGGCCTCCCCGTGTATGGGACAAAACACGCGTTTCGCCGCGGTTATTCCGCACCGGGCGGCGTTTGCCGGGGTCCTGACCGCCGGTTCTGGCGTCACCGAGATACGTGTTCTCACAACTATTGCGCTACCAAGGGTTTACACGACAGCTCAGCCGGTTCACCCCGGCGCAAGATTTTTCGCGGAGTGCGACGCGCGGGGCCTACCTCGAGCCGGAGCGGCTCGAGTCCTGGCAGTCAGGGGGTGAATCGCGGGCTGCTAGTCCCCTGGAACCGTGATAGCTGGGACAAGTCCCGGAGCGCGGCGCCCGGCGGGCAAGGCGAGAGGAGTGAGCATATTGGGCATATGTGAGCGACGAGCAACGCCGCCCGGCGGGATGCCCCGCCCGGGAGTTGTCCTAGAAATCACGGTTCCAGGGGACTAGAGCCAGGTCGGGCAGTGCGGGCGGCAGCGGCACTTGATGGTGTGGTCGCCGACGGTCGCGTAGTCGTAGGTCAGCTCTTCCCCGGTCTCGATTAGCCGGGACGCGCGGATCCAGATCGTCGTGCCGGCCACCTCGAACCAGCAGTTGGGGCGGCAGGCGTGATTGATGAAGCGGGCGATGTTGCCCCCGACGGCGGCGTCGCGGCTCCATGCGCGATTGATCCGGAACACCCAGATGCATCCCTGCTCGAGGTATCGCGCCTCCCGCGGCCCGCTGTCGCGATTGCGAATCAACTCGCCGGCGTAGTCGACGATGCGCGTGTTCTTCGTGATCGGCTCGGCCGCGAACACGCCATAGCCGTGCAACTTCGACCGGCGGCGGACGATCTTGGGGAGTGGCTTTGGCGCGCGGGGCATCGTTGGGCGTTGAGCGCTGACTACGGGCCTCAGGCTTCAGGTCGGGCGTGGGCCCATTGCGTCTTCGCCCGACCGGAAGGTCGGGCCTACAACATCGTGGCGTTCTGCGTCCGCCGAAGGGCGAAAGCGCTGCTCATCAACCCCGCCCCCAAGTCTGAACGCCGGATCCCTGGTGCCCGATCCGTGGTCCCGACTCTGCCGTCTCGGCATCAAAGACCTCGGCGAACGCAGCGATGACCGCGGCAGCCACATCAGCCATCGTCGGGGCCTGGCCGAGCAGGCGCTCGATCGAGGTGACGCCCTTGTCGATAATCCCGCACGGCACGATGTAGCCGAAATGATCGAGATCAGTGGTGACGTTGAGGGCGAATCCATGGCTCGTCACCCAGCGCGAGATGCGGATGCCGATAGCCGCGAGCTTGTCCTCGCCGACCCACACGCCGGTGAGCCCGGGCATGCGGCCGGCGCGGATGCCGAACCGCTCGACCGCCCGGATGAGCACCGCTTCGAGGTCGCGAACGTAGCGATGAACGTCGCAGCGATCGGGCTTGAGATCCAGGATGGGATAGCCGACCAGCTGGCCAGGGCCGTGATACGTCACGTCTCCGCCGCGCCCCGTCTCGACCACCTCGATGCCGTGGTCGCGCAGCGTCGACTCGGAAGCGACGACATGAGAGCGGTCGGCGCGCGTCTTCACGCCGAGCGTAATGACTGGAGGGTGCTCGAGCAGGAGCAGCTGATCCGGAATGCGGTTGGCCTTGCGTTCCTCGACCAGCGTCTTCTGAAGCGCGATCCCTTCGGCATACGGGACCACGCCGAGCTGCCTGACCTCAATCTGTCGAGCCGCGCCTTCGGTCAGAGCCATGCCTCCTCGAAGTGCTCCAGGCGCTCCTTCATCGAGGTGAGAAACCGACCCGCTTCCGCGCCATCGATCAACCGGTGATCGTAGCCGAGCGTCAGGTGGCACACCGGGCGGATCGCGATCGCATCGTCGATCACGACCACGCGCTTGTCGATGCTGCCGACGCCGAGAATTGCGACCTGGGGCTGGTTGATCAGGGGCAGGCCGTAGAGCGCGCCGAACACACCGGGGTTGGTGATCGTGAACGTGCCCGCCTGCACCTCCTCGGGACTCAGCCTCTTCGATCGGGCGCGCCCCGAAAGGTCGTTGATCGCGCGGCTCAACCCGAGCAGGTTCTTCTCGTCGGCGTTGCGGATCACCGGCACGATCAGGCCGTTGTCGAGCGCCACGGCGATGCCGAGGTTGATGTCTTTGCGGTAGACGATGTTGTCGCCGTCAATCGAGGCGTTGACCATCGGGAACTGGCGCAGCGCATCGACCGTGACCTTGGCGATGAATGCGGTGAAGGTGAGCTTCGCGCCGGCCGCCTCGAACGCCGCCTTCCGTGACTCGCGCAGCGCATGGACCCGCCCGAAGTTGACCTCGTAGACGGAGTAGACGTGCGGCGAGGTGTGCGCGCTGAGCACCATGTGCTCGGCGATCTTCTTGCGCATCACCGTCATCGGCACGATGCTGACGCGCTCCCCCGGTTTGAACGTCACGCTCGGGGCCGGCCTCTTGGCGCTCCTGGCGGCCGCCGGCGTGACGGCTGCCCCACGTTCGATGTAGTCGAGGATGTCCTGCTTGGTGACCCGCCCGGCGATGCCGGTCCCGTGAATCGACCTGATGTCGATGTGGTGTTCCTGCGCGATGCGGCGCACCAGGGGCGAGGACTTCTGGCGCCGAAGATCGTCCGCGCTCGGCTCGTCTGCGGAGGACTCGCTTTCGGAGCGATCCATTTCCGGCTCGCCCGCTACGGCCGCCGGAAGCTCGCTCGGCCCGCTCGCATCAGCCGCGCCGTGGGCGTCAAGGTCCGGGGTGGCGGCCTCTCCGGCGCGCTCGCCGCCGATGATCGCGACGACGCTGTTGACGGGGACGGTCTCCCCTTCTTTCGCCGTGATCGACGTCAGCACGCCGGCCGCCGGGGATGGAATCTCGGCGTCGACCTTGTCGGTCGAGATTTCGAACAGCGGCTCGTCGCGGTCGACCTCGTCGCCGATCTTCTTGATCCAGCGGACGATGGTCCCTTCGGCGATCGACTCGCCCATCTGGGGCATGACGACGTTTGTGGGCATGGTCTTGAGCTTCCAGCTCCCAGGTTCCAGGGGGGCGATGACGGCGGCCTTCACCTCGGGAGGGGCAGTCGCCTGCTCGCCCGCCACAATCGTCCCACCTTCGCGAGCCTCCAAACTACCCCAATACCGGCAGCTGGCAGCTGGAAGCTGAGGAGCGTCAGTTCCTAAGCGTGAATCGCCCCGCCGTGCGCCGCGTGCGCTGCTTCGCCGATTGCTTCCGACATGGTCGGGTGCGCGTGGATGGTACGGATCAACTCCTCGACCGTGCACTCCAAGCGTAGCGCGAGGGTCGCCTCGGCAATCAGCTCGGTGGCGCGCGGGCCGATCAGGTGGACGCCGAGGATTTCGTCGTACTTGGTGTCGAACACGATCTTCGCAAAACCCTCGACTTCGCCGGCGATCCGGGCGCGGGCCAGGATGCCGAATTTGAAGGTGCCGATCTTGACCTCGTAGCCGCGGGCCTGTGCTTCCTTCTCGGTCAGGCCGACGCTGCCGATCTCGGGGTCGCAATACGTGCAGCCGGGCACCTGGTCGTAGTTGATCGGCCGGAACTCGCGCCCGGCAATCCGCTCGGCGAGGGCCACGCCTTCCGCGGAGGACAGGTGCGCCAGTTGGGGGTGCCCGGGATGGTCGAAGGTGATCACGTCGCCGATCGCGGAAATTCCGGGCACGCCGGTTTCGAATTGCTTGTTGACCTTGATGTAGCCGCGCTCCAGCGTCAGGCCGGCTTCCTCAGCGCCGAGCCCCTTCGTGACCGGGCCCCGCCCGGTCGCGACCAGCAGGTAGTCGGCTTTGAGCGAGGCGGTCTTGCCATCGCCCCCTTGGGCCTCGAGGCTGACGCCGTCGGCGGCGGGCTTCGCGGAGGTGACCTTGGCCGCGGTCATGACCTTGATGCCCTGCTTCTTGAACGAGCGCTCCAGCTCCGCCGACACGGCCTCGTCTTCGACCGGCACCAGGCGCGGCAACAGCTCGATGATCGTCACGTCGCTACCGAAGCGGCGGAAAATCGAGGCGAACTCGACACCGACCGCGCCGCTGCCCATGATCGCAATCGATTTGGGCACCTCGCGCAGTCCGATCGCTTCGTCGCTGGTGATGATCCGTTTCCGGTCGATGGCGATGCCGGGAACGCTGCGCGGTTCGGACCCGGTGGCGACGATGATCTCCTTGCTGGCGGTCAAGGTCTGGGTCTGCCCTTGGCCATCGGTCACCTCGACGGTGCCCTTACCGGCCAGCCGCCCGCTGCCCTTGATCCAGTCGATCTTGTTCTTCCTGAAGAGCAGCTCGACGCCACCCGTGAGGCCCTTGACGATCTTGTCCTTGCGCGCGTGCACCTGGGTCATGTCGAGCGCAACGGCGGCCTCGCCGATGGTCAGGCCCCACTCTTTCCAGTTCTGGGCGATCTTCAGGGCATGCGCGTGCTCGAGCAGCGCCTTAGTAGGAATGCAGCCCCAGTTCAGGCAGGTTCCGCCCAGGGTCGGCGCGCGCTCGACGACCGCGGTGCGCAACCCGAGCTGCGCGGCGCGGATGGCGGCGACGTAACCGCCGGTTCCGGAACCAATCACGACGACGTCGTAGGTATTCGCCACAGGGTTACGAGTCCTTCTTGCGGATGGACGACAGCGGGACGAAAGTCATCGAGGGAGTCGACGCGGCCACCGGTTCGGGCGCCGCCGCGGGGGCGTCACCGGGATCGAGACGGGCGACCTGCGATCGCAGGCGGGTATAGTCGTAGCGCAGCTCCCAGTACGACTGGTTCAGCGTTTCGAGCCGGCGCGCCTGACGCCGGACCAGCAGCAGCGCTATTGCCGCGAGAGCCAGCGCCAGGGCGGTCACGCTCCACAACACCACAACCGACCTACCTTACCGATCGTCAGCCAGCACTGTCAATGGACCGCGGCGCCGGCCGCGGAGCCTTGATACAATGCGCTCGCTCCATGTCCGGACTCTCGAAGACGGTCCTGATCTGCGACGACGATCAGGGCATGCGCGACACGATCGCGGCGATCCTGCAGCGCGAGTACCGCGTGCTCTCGGTGCCGAGCGGCGAGTCCGCGTTGGCCGTGCTCAAGCAGGAGGACGTCGACGTCCTGCTGCTCGATGTCCGCCTCCCGGGCATCAACGGGCTCGACGTCCTGCGCATCGTGCGGGAGAACTACGGCTTCGTCGAGTGCATCGTGATCTCGGCGATCAGCGAGGTCGAGACCGCCGTCCAGGCGATGAAGTACGGCGCCTACCACTACGTCACCAAGACGTTTGAGTACGACGAGCTGCGATCGCTCGTGCGCAACGCCTGCGAGCACCAGGATCTCAACCGCCAGGTGGCGATGCTGAGCGCCCAGGTGGCCGAGGGAGAGCGCGAGTTCCTGATCGGTCCGAGCCGGCAGATCCGGGAGATCGTGGACCTGGTGCACAAGGTCGCGAAGCTGTCGGCCACGGTGCTGATTCTGGGCGAGAGCGGTACCGGCAAAGAGTTGCTGGCGCGACTGCTCCATCGCGAGTCCGGCCGGCGCGACGCGCCGTTCATCGCCGTCAACCTGTCCGCGATCCCGCACGAGCTGGTAGAGAGCACGCTGTTCGGCCACGAGCGCGGCTCGTTCACCGGTGCGCACAAGCAGCAACTCGGGAAGTTCGAGCTCGCATCGGGCGGCACGCTCTTCCTCGACGAGATCGGGGACCTCCGCCTGGACCTCCAGGCCAAGCTGTTGCGGGCCATTCAGGAAGGGGAAATCGAGCGGATCGGCGGCACCAAGCCGATTCGGACGAACTTCCGGCTGGTGGTGGCCACCAACGTCGACGTCGAGAAGGCGGCCAAAGAGGGACGCTTCCGCGAGGATCTCTACTATCGGATCAACGTCATTCCCATTCGGATGCCGCCGCTCCGCGAACGCCTCGACGACCTGCCGGAACTGGCCCGGCTGTTTCTCGAGCGCTACCGGGTCAAGTTCCGGAAGCCGGTGCTCGGGATCGCGGATTCGGCGGTAAAAATCTTGGCCTCGTACTGGTGGCCGGGCAACATCCGGGAGCTCGAGAACCTGATCGAGCGACTGGTCGCGGTCAGCGACAAGGAGTGGATCACCGACGAGGACCTCCCGATGGAGTATCACCTCGCCAAGCTGGATTCGGGCCCGGCGGCCGGCGAGACGCTGTTCCAGGAGGCCTGCGACACCTTCGAGCGCAACTTCATTCTCCGCGCGCTCGAGAAGTCCGACTGGAACGTGACCGCGACCGCCCGCTATCTCGGGATTCCGCTCAGCACGCTGAAGCACAAGATGGCTCGTCTCGAGCTGCGCGATCTCGCGCGCAGGCTGCGCGGCGTCTGACGCCAACCAGCCCGCCATCCGTCCCATTACGGCTCGTCTTCCAGGCTTCCGGTTGGCGGGGGCGGCCAATCACTCGGCCAATCAGCGAACCGGGCGGCTAACCTATTGGCCGGATCGGTGGGCCGATCGGCCCTCTTGCGCTCGCGTACGGCCGACGGGCCCGCAGAGCTCTATCCAAAGAGTTCACTGGAATCGGCCACTTATCGCTTATCTCCCGCCGTCGATATGACTCTTTGGTCAGTCCGTAAGACCGTCGGAATATCGGTTGCACTTCGCCGGGCGGTGGGCGGCGCGCTGGTTCGTCCGATGAGCGCTCCGTCGATCGCCAGGCCACGGAGGAGTCCCATGCAGCCCTCGATGTTCAACGTGAGTGTCCCGCTCGATGGTCGCGACGACGTGTTCCTGATGAACACGTTTTCGGACGCGCAGCTGATTGTGTCGCGTGACGTGGCCGACGTGCTCGATCGCATCGCCCGCGGTGAACGGCAGTTCGCCGCCGACGAGCGTGACGCCATCGACACCCTCGTCGAGCAGGGGTTCATCGTCGAGAGTCGGGCCGCGGATCATCAGGCGCTGGAGGAGTTCTTCCACAACGTTCGGGAGGATCGCAGCCAGCTGCGGGTCACGGTCCTGACCACCCTGCAGTGCAACTTCGCCTGCGATTACTGCATCCAGGGCGATCACGGCGATTACAACAAGCACGCCGCCAAGATGTCGCTGGACACCGCCGCGCGCACCGCCGAGTGGGCCGAGCAGCGGCTGGACGCGGTGGCCCCGTCGAGCTTCGCGCTGACGTTCTTCGGCGGCGAGCCGCTCCTCAACCTGCCGGTTCTGTTCTACCTGTCCGAGCGCCTCGCCGAGAGCTGCCGTGTGCGCGGTGTGCGGATGATGATCAACATCATCACCAACGGGCTGCTGCTGACGCCGGCGATCGTCGATCGGCTGACGCCCCTGGGCCTGAACGGCGTCAAGGTCACGCTCGACGGCGACCGCGACACGCACAACAGGATGCGGCCGCTGCGCGGGGGCCAAGGCACCTTCGACCGAATCCTCGACAACGTGCGGCAGGTCGCCGGCAAGACGCGGATCTCGATCGGCGGCAACTTCGACGAGCAGAGCGTCGACAGCTACCCGGCGCTCCTCGACTTCCTGCGCGAGCAGGAGTTCGCCGGTCAGCTGGCCAAGGTCGCGTTCAAGCCGATCATCAAGCCGGCGCAGTCCGCCCATCCGAAAGGCACGTTCGCACTGACCGCGGTCGGCTCGGACGGGAAGCCGCTCGGCGGCGCGTGCATGACGTCGGCCGGGACCGGCGTCTCGAGTGCCTGCGACAACTGCCACTTCCTCGACGAGAAGATGTCGTATTTGCGCGAGGAAACGATGCGGCGCGGCTTTCCGACGATGGACGGCGTGCACATGGGGCCGTGCGAGATCCACAAGCATCACGCGCACACCGTCGGGCCGGACGGTTCGCTCTACGCCTGCCCGGGGTTCGCCGGCGAAGCCACGCAGTCGACCGGCCACATCGACGGCCGCGACGAACAGTGGCGGCGCGAGTCGGCCAGGCGCTTCGAGGTGATCACGGCGTGGTCCGAGTGCAACGACTGCGCGTTCATTCCGGTCTGCGCCGGCGGCTGCAGTGTCGCGGCGCACGCCGAGCTGGGCGACCTGCAGAAGCCCAATTGCCACAAAACGAGTTTCGAGGCTGGCGTGGTGACGCTGGCGAGACAGGCAGCAGCGCGAGCGGAGCCCGCGCTGGCCGGGTAAGGGGAATGGCTTCGCTAGTTTGGGAGGGTCCGGTGGAAGTAGAACGCAACGAGAGCGGCAAGAAAAAGGGGGCGCTGCGCCCCTGGCTGGTCGACGTCGTCATCGACGAATAGCTGCGCTGAGGGCAGCTCGGGTCACGCTTCACTCACGTCAGTCAGGAGAGAGTCATGAAAATCCAGGTCGTTCAAAAGGGTACGAAGAAGATCATGTCGAATCACGTGTGCCCTTGGTACGTCGACGAGCCGCCGGCCGCCAAGAAGTAGGCGCCGCCCGCGATCGACGAATTCACCATTTTCTGAAGAGGCATCATGAAGATCCACGTCGTTCAGAAGGGCACCAAGAAGATCATGTCCAACCACGTGTGCCCTTGGTACGTCGACGAGCCGCCGGCCGCCAAGAAGTAGCTGCACGTGGCCCGTTGCCGGGAATCCACGGCAACGGGCGCAGCACCATCCGCGGTCGTCGACAGGGGTACAGCTCGCCATCGGTTCTGCCGATACCCCGCTGAGACGCTGGCACCGACGATCAGAGGGCATGGCTTGCCCTCGGCGACTGTGGCAGAGTAGCGCCATAGCGGCGAGACATGCTGGTGCGCTCCACACAACGTTCGTCCCTCCTTCCGACCCGGCGCGAGCTGGGCATTTTCGCCTGCCTGCTATGTGCGGTCGTCGCCCTGGCCTGCCGAAACAGCGGTCCTGTGAGCGCGGTCAAGGACAGCCTGACGATCGGCATCTCAATACCCAAGGTCGGTGGGGACGAAAACAACATCGACAAAGTGAGCGGGTCGATGACGTTGGAAACGGCGGTAGCCAACGCACTCGACGGCAAGCCGGCAAAGCGCATATTCGACAGTTGGAAATGGATCGAACACGGCCACGCCCTCGAGCTGCACCTGCAGCCTCGTGTTTTCTTTCACGACGGTACTCCTCTCAACGCTGAGCTCGCCGCTGACATCCTCAGGGACAGTCTCACCCACCCGGAGCTAACGCAGATTTCCGAAGTCGATTCGGTCGCCGCGACCGACGACGAGCATGTCGTGATCAGGACCAAGCGACAGGAGGGACTGCTACTGTCGGACCTGTCGATGATCGAATTCGAGCGCCCAGGCAAGCCCGGTGTGGGCACGGGTCCCTTCAAGGCGACAGCCGACCCGGCGACCGTGGAAGCCTTCGATCGGTACTACCTGGGCGCGCCGACACTCAAGCGGGTCAGGCTCGTCGAATACGATTCTCAGCGGGCCGCCTGGTCGGCCATGATGCGCGGCGAGATTGACATGCTGCATCAAGTCAGTCGAGACGCCGAGGAGTTCGTCGAAGCCGAGTCGAGTGTCAAGGCCACCAAGTTCCTCAGGCCCTACTACAACGGCATCGTGTTCAACACTCGTCATGCCGACCTCTCCAAGCGGGAGGTCCGAGTCGCGCTGAACGAGGCGATCGATCGTGCCGCGATTGTGCGCCTCAGCCTGGGCGGACAGGGGCGGCCGGCCAGCGGACCCGTATGGCCTCTGCATTGGGCGTATTCGACGTCGGTGTCGGAGTTCGGTTACGACCCGGCTCGCGCTGCGGAGCGGCTGGATGCTCTCGGCTACACCGTCGGTCGGGTCAAAGAACCGGGGCGGATGCCGAGCCGGTTTCATTTCAAGTGCCTGCTGGTCGAGAACGATCCGGGTGCCGAGCGAATCGCCCTGCGCGTGCAGCGACAGCTTTACGAGCTGGGCGTCGACATGGAGGTCGTGCCGGTAAAGAGTCTGAGGAAGGCCTTCAGCACCGGCGACTTCGATGCGGCGCTGCTGGAATTCATCGGCTCGCGTGCGCTGAACTGGCTCTATATACTCTGGCACTCGCCGCAGCCAGGAGCACGGAGTCAGCTCCCAACCGGGTACGACGCCGCCGACTCGGCACTCGACCGATTCCGGTCAGCAACCGACGAGACCGATATCCGGGCGTCAGTGGAAGAAATGCAGCGAGTGTTCCGCGACGATCCTCCGGCTCTGTTCCTGGCCTGGCAGGAACGCTCGCGAGCCCTGAGCAGGGCGTTCGAAGCACCGGACGAGGGCAACGTCGACATCCTCGGAACGATCCGCCAGTGGCGCGGCGTGCCGATGCCAAAGCAGGGCCGCAAATGAGGGGCGTCACCGCCAGGTTCGTGATGCTCATTGCGACGGCAGCCGTCGCGCCGCTGGTCGTGTATGGCGTCGTCTCGATTCTCCGCCTCGAATCGGGCACCAAACAGTCGGTGACCGAAGGCAACACGCGGGTCGCCAAACAAGCCGCCGAGCAGATCAAGCAGTACATCGAGAACAACCAGCGCGTCCTCAAGTCCCTCGGCGTCGAGCTCCGCGCTCCGGAGCTGCAGGACTGGCAGCGGTCCGGGATCCTGCGCGACTATGTGCTCGATTTTCCGGAGTTCCGCGAGATTGCCTTACTCGACGACAGCGGTGCCGTGGTGGTCACCAGCCGGTTTGGACAATCCAGGGCCACGGTCCCCCCGGCCGAGAATGTCACGGGCGACCTCTACGTTTCGGCGCTGCGCCTCGATGACGACTTCCTGCCGACCGCCACTATCGGTGTCAGGACCAACAGCCCGCAGAGCGGCCGGACGTGGATCGTCGGCGAGATCGCGCTCGAAGAGCTGTGGCGCATGGTCGACCGCATTCGCGTCGGGCAATACGGATACGCGCTGCTGTTGTCCGAGAAGGGCGTGCTGGTCGCGCATGGCAATCCGGACAAGAAGCGGCAGATCGCGGTGGCCGCAAAGACGGCCTCTGGCGACACGCTGGCAGGTCAGCGGTACGTCAAGAACAACCCCGGATTGCTTTACGTCGATGAGCCCGTCGACGGCCTGAACTGGCGAGTCGGTGTGGAGCAGCCGGAATCCGAAGCCTTCCGGCTGAATGGCGAGCTGCGCACCCAACTCCTCTACGTCATCGGCGCGGCGCTCCTCGGCACGTTGGTGGTCGGTTACCTCTGGGCCCGCACCTTCATCACCCGCATCTTCGCGCTCAAGCGCGCCACCCTGGCCATCGGCGAAGGGCGCTTCGACGAGCGGGTCGCGCTCACCGGAGACGACGAGCTGAAGCAGCTCGGCGACTCCTTCAACTCGATGGCCGACAGCATCGTCCAGCTGCAGGAGGACGTGCGTAAGCAGGAACGGCAGGCGATGTTCGGCCGGATCGCCGCCGGCCTGGTCCACGACCTGTCACACCCGATCCAGAACATCGGGAACAGCTGCAAGCTGATTCAGAAGATGTACGACGACCTCGAGTACCGCGCCACCTTCAAGCGCACCGTCGAGCGCGAGATGGTCGTCGTCAAACGGGTGCTCGACGACCTGCGCAACATCGCCCGGCCGATTCCGCTCGAACGGTTCCCAATCGAAGTCGATCGGACGCTGGGCGAAGTCGTCGAATCGATGCAGCAGCATGCCGAAACCGCCGGCCTGACGCTGCGCGGCGAGTTCGCCGCCACCGGCGCCTTCATCGAGGGCGACCTTTTTGCATTGGGGCGGGTGTACCGGAATCTGATCGTCAACGCGATTCAGGCCACCGCGCCGGGCGGGCTGGTCGCGGTCGCGACCGAGCTGGCCGGGGCCCGCGTGCACGTCCGTATTTACGACACCGGTTGCGGGATTCCGCCCGACCGTCTGGGCAGGATTTTCGAAGATTTCGTGACCACGAAGCGGCGCGGCCTGGGGCTGGGGCTGGCGATTTCCAAGAAGATCGTCGAGCAGCTCGGCGGGACGATTTCGGTTGCCAGCGAGGTTGGCAAGGGCACAACCTTCGTCCTGGAGTTTCCAAGGACGAAAGGCGGCAACGTGGCCCTCGATCAGGCCGGCTGACATGTTCCGTTCGGGGTCGGCGCGCGTTGATCCTTGTTGGGCCCGTCGCGAAATCGCGGCGCCGCCGTTCTGTGGAGGATGCGATGTTTCGAACGCTCGTGAAGACCGGCGAGATCGAGGCGGACGGACGCACGTACGTCGCCTACTACTTCGAGCTGCGCACGGCGCGTGGCGCGCGCCGCTACAGCTGCGAGATCCTCCTCAAGGCGCCGGACCGGATCATCGTCGACGACGACTCCCTGACCAGCCTCGAGCTGCTGGTCGCCCGCACCGTGCCGGCCACCCTGGCCAGCCGCCGCCTCGCCGCCCGCCCCGCTGTCGTCGCCGCCTGAGTCTGCGCGGGACCGGCCGTACAAAGCAAATCGGCCCGCTGGCGCGCCGCATCGAACAGGGCGCCAGGGGCCGATCAGGCAACGGGCTTGCTACTTCCGCGGCAGTACCGAGTCCTTCAGCTGCTTCGCGATCCGCGCCTTGACGACCGTCTTCGCCGGAATCTTGATCGCTTCGCCAGTCGCGGGGTTGCGGCCCATCCGGGCCTTCCGCTTCTGAACCACCAGCTTGACCATTCCCGGCAAGACGAACTCGCCAGAGCGCTTCAGCTCCTTCTCCGCCAGCGTCGTCATCTCATCGAAGAACTCCCTCGCCTGCGTCCGCTTGATCTCGAAACGATCGGCGAAGTGCGAGAAGAGTTCTGACTTGCCCATTCTGCGGGCCTCTGCCATCGGCTGTTCCCCTTGCTGTGGGCGCGCTGTCTGTTGCCCGCGGTCGGCCGCGCGCGCGTGCGGCGGAGGCGGAGAAATTGTGTGAAAGCAGCCGGTATCCTAGCGCGCCGCGTTTTGGCCTGTCAATGCGCGATCCTGCGGACACAGGCCAAAATCGGCCTGAATGCTACAATTTTCTGCCATGGATCTGGAGACCTTCCCCAACCCGAACTCCGCGCGCGACTACGAGATCGCCATCCGCTGCACCGAATTCACCTCCGTCTGCCCCAAGACCGGCATGCCGGACTTCGGTGAAATCCGCATCGCGTATGTGCCGGATGCCCTGTGCGTCGAGCTCAAGTCGCTGAAGTACTACATGTTGCAGTTCCGTGACCGCGGCATTTTCTACGAGGCGGTGACTAATCAAATCCTCGACGACCTGGTCGCCGCGGTCCAGCCGCGACGCATGACCGTGGTCGGCGACTTCTCGGTCCGCGGCGGGATCAGCACGATCGTCACCGCCACGCATGAGAGCGGTGCCCGGCCGCACGCCGGGGTGACGAGTTAGAAGCGGTCGGGGAACTTAGCGCGAGGAGTAAGAGGTCTCATGGACGACGCGGTCCGGCTCCCGATCGAGGACACGCTGGATCTACACAGCTTCCAGCCGCGCGACGTCGTCTCGGTGGTCGAGGAGTTCGTCACCGCCGCGGCAGCCGCCGGGCTCACCGAGGTGCGACTGATTCACGGACGCGGCCGCGGTGTGCAGCGCGGCATGGTGCAGGCCGTCCTCGAACGCCTTCCGCTCATCGACGCGTTCTGGGACGCGCCGGAGAGCCACCTCGGGGCGACGGTGGCCAGGCTGGTTCGGGACTCCACCCAGCGCGAGCAAGGAGGACGAGGCTAGAACACGCCCGGTAGGACGCGCCAGCGAACCACCTGCTGATACCGCCGATAGGCATCGTCTTTCGCCAGCGTCCGCTCCTCGCAAACCGCCCGCGCCAGCAGTGCCGTATCCGCAGCCGCCAGCAGCAGCAGGTTCCAGAGGATCGGGTTGGCGGCGACGAAGGCCAGGTGGGTGACGAGATACCCCAGATAGATCGGATGGCGGACCGACCGGTAAAGTCCCGTCGACACGATGCCACGGTTGGCCGGCATCAGGCCAAAGCTCCGGCCGAGAGACATCTTCCCCACGATCACGACCAGGAGGCCGGCGGCGGAGACGAGCACGGTGGTCAGCTCCGGCGCGATGCCCTCACCCATGGTCGGGCGCACCAGCGGCGGTCCGAGCATGGACAAGGCCGTCAGGACCCGTGCGCGATGGCTGCGATCGACCGTCGCGGGCGATCGGCGGAGGACGGTCAGCACGACGACCAGGGCCTCGCTCGCCAACAGCAGCAACCCGGTCAACTTCCCGCTCTGCGCGTAATCGACACCGAGTCGTACGGCCATCACCGTGAAGAGCGCGATCACGATCGAGCGCGCCGCCGTCTCAGCTACGTCGCGTCGCGCCTCGACGACCGGCTGCGCTGTCGAGCGCGACGGGAGGCCGACCTCCAGCGTCGCGGCGAGCTCCGGGGAGCCATCGAACGCCATCGCGCGGCGCTTCACGCCTCGCCTCCCTGTGAGCTGGTCTCTTCGAGGAAATAGCTGCGGCACGCCGCGTCCAGCAGGTCGCGCGAAAGCGCCGGCGGCCGGCCCTGGTAGCGGCACATATCGACGACCTGCTCGACCAAATCGCGCGGGTGGCAGGCGCGCATCTGGAGCTTGCGTGGCGTGTAGTACTTCCGGTTCAAGTACTCGACCATCACCGGATCGAACGCCAGCCCGCGCTTCCGGCAATTCAGCTCGAAGATCCGGCAGTACTCGTCGAGGGTCGGGTTCTTCGCCAGGATCTTGTAGGGGATCCGGCGCAGGAACGCTTCGTCGGCCAGCGATTCCGGTTTGAGATTGGTGGCGAACACGATCAGCACGTTGAACGGAACCTCGAATTTTCGTCCGGTGTGCAGCGTGAGGAAATCCACCCGGCTCTCGAGGGGCACGATCCACCGGTTCAGCAAATCCCGCGGCGGCACACGCTGTCGGCCGAAGTCGTCGACCACGAACACCCCGCCGTTGGCCTTGAGCTGGATCGGGGCTTCATAGAACCGCGCGATCGGGTTGAACGTCAGGTCGAGCATCTCCAGCGTCAGCTCACCGCCGACCACGACCACCGGCCGGCGGATGGACTCCCAGCGGCGATCGTGTGCCGCGCTGGTGATCACGCTGGAGGACGCCCCGGTGCTGCGGATGTGCGTGTGGTTCACCGGATCGAACATGGTGATCACCTGCCCGTCCACGTCGAGCGCGTGCGGGATGTGCATCTCCTCACCCAGGGCCCGTCCGATGCCTTCGGCGACCACCGTCTTGCCGTTGCCGGGTGCGCCGTACAGGAACAGCGACTTGCCCGAGTTCACCGCCGGGCCGAGCCGCTCGAACATCGAGTCGTTGACGATCAGGTCCTTGAATCCGGTCGCCAGGCGCTCGCGATCGACATAGGGCCGCGCCGCCATGCAGGCTCGCACGTAGCCGTTGTAGTGCGCCAGCGGCACCGGAGCCGGGCCGACGTAACGCGAGATCTCCAGGAACTGGAAGGCCCGATCGCGGCCCAGATCGGTGAGCGCGTAACGGTACCCCGCGCTGCCTACGCCGTTGGCGCCCCGGACTTCGAGCAGCTTCTCGAGCCGGGCATGCTGGATCAGCGCGTCGAGCAGCGAGTACGGCAGCCGCAGGCTGTCGGCCAGCCCGGACCCGCTCGACTCGCCGGCGACAAGCGTCTTCAGCAGCAGCTGCTTCAGCGTGTCCGGGTGGAGGCCGCTCTCCTCGATTGTCGCCGGCGGCGCCGGCGGCATCGGCTTCGCGGTGGCGGGGCCGACGTCAAGGGCGGCGGCACTCATCGGCGGGTGTTCTCGATCATGGGGAACAGCACCGTGACGAACCGGATCGCCGCCGGTCCGATGGTGACGACCCAGATTGCCGGGAAGATGCAGAACACCAGCGGGAAGACCATCTTGACCCCGGTTTTCGCGGCGGCTTCCTCGGCCCGCTGCCGCCGCTTCGTGCGGAGCGTCTCCGAGTAGACCCGCAGCGACTGCGCGACGCTCGTGCCGAACTTGTCGGTCTGGATCAGCATCGTGCAGAGCGAGTTCAGGTCATCGACACCGGTGCGGTCGGCGAGGTTGCGGAGCGCCTCGCCGCGCGGCTTGCCGGCACGCAGTTCGAGGTTGACGAGCCGCAGCTCGTCCGACAGATCCGCGTAGGCGAATGAGAGCTCGTCTCCCACGCGCGTCAGCGCCTGATCCAGGCCCAGGCCGGCCTCGACGCTGACCACCAGCAGATCGAGCGCGTCGGCGAGCGACAGGCGGATGCGGTGCGCACGACGTCGGGCGAGCCGCGCGAGCACCATCCCGGGGATGATGTAGCCGAAGCCCAAGCCAGCGAGCGCGATCGACACGTTCGGACGCATGAGGATCGAGCTGGAGAACAGGAGGAACAGCCCGAGCGCCAGCAGCACCCGGATGCCGAAAAAGATCGTCACCGCTTCAGGGCGCCGGTAGCCCGACTGCACCAGCCGCGTCCGCAGCGACCCGAGCTCCTTGGTATTCCGCGGCGCCCGTTCTCCAATCCGCTTCACCACCCCGACCATCGCGTCGAACGTCTTGCGCTCGACCGGCTCGGCGCCCTGGGCGGCAGTGGTCAGCTCCTCGAGACGTCGATCGATCGCTCCGGCGCGCTTCGGCAGCAGCACGAATGCCGCACCCGTGACGATCACCGAGCCGAATAGAAATGCCAGCAGCGGCAGCAGCAACGTCACGCTACACCTCGATCTTGACGACCTGGCGAATCCACATGTAGCCGCACGTCTGCATGACGATCGCGCCGAGGAGCAGCATCTGGCCCATGTGCTCGCGGAACAGAAGGTTCATGTGGTCGGGGTTGATGAACGCCAGCGCCACGCACAGCACCGCCGGGAGCGCCAGCAGGACGTAGCCGGTCATGCGGCCGTGCGCCGTGTAGACCCGGACTTGCCGCAGGATCTTGAAGCGCTCGCGCACGACGTGGGCGAGGTTTTCGAGGATCTCCGAAAGATTGCCGCCGGTTTCGCGCTGAATCAGAACCGCGGTGGCGAAGAAGCGCACGTCGATGATCGGCACCCGCTGCGTGAGGTTGTCGAGCGCGTCCTTCATCGGCAGGCCGAAGTTCTGCTCGTCGAACGTCTTGCGGAACTCGGGCCCGACCGGCTCGGCCATCTCGTCGGCCACCATCTTCAGGCCGGTGGCGAATGCGTGCCCGGCCTTGAGCGCCCGCGAGATGAGGTCGAGCGCTTCCGGAAACTCCTCTTCGAACGCCCGCATGCGCTTCCCGCGCTTGCGACTGAGCAGTAGGAACGGCAGCGCGAATCCGACGGCCGCGCCGACCGGCAGCCCCCACGACGCACGCACCGCCATGCCGACCCCCATGGCCACGATGATCGCGACCATCACGGCCTTGACGACGACCGCACTGAGCGTGGTCTGGACGCCCGTCTGCTCGAGCCAGCGGCTCAGGGCAGACCCTGGAGCCGAGCCGCGCAACAGACGATCGAGCGCCGGCAGCGGGCCGGAGGCCTGCGCCTTCAGGAGGTCCTCATCTATCGCCGCGCCGCGCTGGTCGGGCGTCTGAGAGATTTGCTGCAGCCGCCTGTCGAGCTTCCTGCGCATCAGCATGCCGGGCACGCGCGTCGCCCCGAGATAGGCGCCCACCACCAACCCGACGCCGATCACGAACGCCACGCTCACCAGCAGCACCGGCATCACCGCACCTCCGTGACGCCTTCGAACATGTCCGCTGGCAGATGGACGCCCGACGCCTTGAGACGTTCGCACGCCTTCGGTCGCACCCCGGTCGCGCGGAAGCGCCCGATGACCTTGCCTTCCTGCGTGACCCCGAGCTTTTCGAAGCAGAAGATCTCCTGCATCGTGATCACGTCCCCTTCCATGCCGGTGATCTCGGCGATGCTCGTCACCTTGCGCGTGCCGTCACTCATGCGCGTCTGCTGCACCACGATCTGGATCGCCGAGGCGATCTGCTGGCGCATCGCACGCTCCGGCAGGTTCATCGCGCCCATCGAGATCATGGTTTCGATCCTCGACAGCGCGTCGCGCGGCGTGTTGGCGTGGACGGTCGTCAGCGAGCCGTCGTGGCCGGTGTTCATGGCCTGCAGCATGTCCAGCGCTTCCTCGCCGCGGACCTCGCCAATGACGATCCGATCGGGTCGCATGCGCAGCGAGTTGATGACCAGCTGACGCTGCCGGATCGCACCTTTGCCCTCGACGTTGGGCGGCCTTGTCTCCAGCCGGCCGACATGCTCCTGCTGGAGCTGCAGCTCCGCCGCGTCCTCGATCGTGACGATCCGCTCGCGGTCCGGGATGAAGCTGGAGAGGACGTTCAGCAGCGTCGTCTTGCCGGCGCCCGTGCCGCCGCTGATCAGCATGTTCAGCCGCGACCGCACGCAGTGCTCGAGGAACTCGAGCATCGGCCGCGTGAGCGAACGAATGGGCAGCAGGTCCTCGGCTTTCAGGCGCTCGGCCGGAAAGCGGCGAATCGAGAGCAGCGGCCCGTCGACCGCCAGGGGCGGAATGATCGCG
Source organism: uncultured Acidobacteriota bacterium (assembly GCA_963816725.1). GTDB lineage: Bacteria > Acidobacteriota > Vicinamibacteria > Vicinamibacterales > 2-12-FULL-66-21 > CAVSUB01. The sequence goes on from CAWFMC010000018.1 coordinate 456,092, forward strand.
TTGACGCGCGACCCGTCGGGCAGGCGCGCGTCGACCATCGGCGAGCTGTCGTCGACCCGCCGCCCCACGCCGCTGACGATGCGGTCGATGACCCGCATCAGGTGTTTGTCGTCCTGGAAGGTGGTCGGCAGGCGCTCGAGGCGGCCGCTTCGCTCGACGTACACCTGCTTGTAGGTGTTGACCAGGATGTCGCTGACCGTCGGGTCGCGCAGCAGCGGCTCGAGCGGACCGAGGCCGAAGACCTCGTCGATCACGTCGCCGAGGATTGCGTCTCGCTCGGTCATGCTGAGCGGCATCCCCTCCTCGGCGATCAGGTCGAAGAGCAGGGTGCGGATTTCCGACTCCGCGCGGCTCCGCTCCACCGAGGCCAGGGCTTCGAGATTCAAGCGGTTGAGCAGCTTGCGGTGAACGTTGGCCTTCAGCTCGATGTACTGAGTCCGCGGGACGTCAGCGCGCGGCCGGAGCGCCGGGGTCGGAGTGGCCGGAGTGTTCAGCGAGAGGCTCATGATGACGTCCTGATTAGAGGATGCCGAGGAACGGCCGGCGCTTCTCCGGCTCCTTCACGGCGGGCGAGGCGCCGAGCAGCTGGCGCGTGAACCGGTCGAACTCGCCGGCAATCTCCGAGTGGTTGGACAGCGTCAGCGGCACCCCGGAGTTCAGCGCCGTGGACACCGCCCGGTAATCGCTCGTAAACGAGTGATGGATGCCGTAGCCGAGCGCCGTCTCGATCTGCTTCGGCGCGATCAGCAGGTTCTCGGAGACTCGATTGAGGAGGATCTTCACCCGCTCGCTGCCGGCACCGAGCTGCCGCACGCGCTCGACCAGGCGCTGCGCGTTGCGGATCGACGGCACGTCGGGGTTGGTCACCAGGAACACGGTGTCGGCCGCGTAGAGCGCCGCGACCGCGCACGAGGTGATCGTGTTGCCGGCGTCCACGATCACGTAGTCGTAGGTCCGGGTCAGGATCCGCAGCAGTTCCTCGATCGGGCCGACGTCCTGCGCGTTGGGCCGATCGAATTGCTCCGACGCCGGGATGATGTCGAGCCCGGACTTGTGATGCGACACCAGCTCCTTGAGAAAATCCTTGTCGAGGCGGTGGAGGTTCTCGATCGCGTCGAGCACGGTGAAGCGTGGTCGCACGCCGAGGAACAGGGCCACCTCGCCGAGGCAGCTCTTGAGGTCGACGATCACCGTCGGCCGCTTCGTCTGACGCGCCAGTTCCACCGCGCAGTTCACCGCCACCGTCGTCGTCCCCGCACCACCCTTGGCGCCGAGGAAGACGTGCGTCACACAGGGCAGTCGGGTACCCGCTGTTGCCGCCTCGCGGCGTGCGGCCGTGCGCCGGACCGCGGCGTGGAACGACTCCTCCATCGAGCGCGACGCCGGCGTCGCCCCACCGGGCGTCCACGCGAAGAACTCGTTCGCCCCCGCCCGCATCGCTTGAAGGATGAGGTCCGGCTCGGCGCTGACGGCAATCGCGAAGACGGCCATCGCCGGCTGCGACGCGCGCAGCCGCTCGATCGCCGCCATGCCGGACGAGGCATCGGCGCGGATGTCGACGAGGGTGATGTCGGGAGGCGAAGTCTCGGCCCCGGCGCGGGCCTCGAGGATGCCGATCGGCACGCCGCACGCCCGCAGCAGTTGCGCGGCCTGACGCTTGAAGTCCTCGTCGTGCGTGATGATCGTAACGGTCAGTTGGGCCATCGGCGGTGACTCGCAGTGATCGTGAGTGGGCGTGCCGTCCTCATGCGCATCCGCAAGTGGCGTACCTGGCCGGGTGCGCCGATGCCGGCCTGCTAAGCGACGGCTGCGCCAGATCTTGCGAATCCACTCGCAGCCGCAACACCGCGCTGCTGCCCGGCTGCTGTAACGGAACCGTCGAGGACCAGACGCTTTCGTGGAGCCTGGGTGGCGCCGGTGCTGTACGCCGTACAGCGCAACGCGCGGCCCCCAGCAGGGAGCCGCGCGTTCGAAGACCCACGCCCGATGCGCGTGACGGCCGCGTCTATTTCACGAGGTGAATGGCGACCGGGAACGCGGCCGCGGGCGCGGGGCCGAAGGTGCCCCCCTTCATCAGCCCCCCGACCGGTGTGATGCGGCCGACGACTTCGTTGCCGTTCATCCCCTCGATGAAGAACCCGAGGTAGTTCACGAATTTGAGGCTGGCGTTTCGTCCGCTGGCAACTCCCGTGTCGTAGTAGTACGGATCGAACAGCGGAATCACCCGCACGCGCGGGCTCGTACCCTTCAAGGGGGAGACGACCTCGTTCTTGCTCGTGTCCCAGTAGGCATCAGGATCCGAGGCGACGAGATCCTCGATGCCCTGCGCAACCGGCCCCGACTGCATCCCGGGCTTGTGAACGAACGTGTCGCCGTAGCCCATGAAGTCACCCGGCTTGCACCCGCTGATGCCAAATCTGACGTCGTCGGACCCGCGGTTGCCGCCGACGGTATCCCACACCTGATACATGCTGGGCGCGAGCTTGGATCCGTTGTCGGCCTTGAGGACGACCCGCATCCCCTTGTCGCGCACCGCGTTGTAGCCCGTGTAGTTCGTCTTGTCGTTCGGCCCGACATAGATGTCGGGAGTGGCCAGCGGGACGCCCTTGTCCGTGACCGCGTCGAAATCGTCGTTGATGGGGTCCCACGGGGCCGTCTGCATTTCTTTCCAGCGATCCGGAATCGTAAACGGCAGCGGGCACGCCACGGCGTTCGCGGGCGCAACTTCCGCCGTCGCCGTCGCGCCGATGTCGGCGTTCGGGCTGCCGAAGAACCGCGCGATCATCGTCGAGAGCGGGTTGCCGCGCGACTGCCGGCGATAGACGTCCACCTTGACGCGGTTCGGCTCGCCGGACGGATCCTTGGGGAACTGCACGTCGGCGACGGTCAGCGACACGTCCGCGCGCATGACCTGGTTCGCCTTGCCGGTCGTGATCGCGCTCGTCACCGCCGGACCGTTCGCGGAGCGATCGTTGTAGTCGTCGAAGGCCAGCGCCGTCGCCCCGGCGAGTGCCCCGGCGTCGGCCGAGTTCTGCGCCTGGTTCCGCGCCGTCATGAGCATGCCGACGTCGACGGCAAGGATGCTGGCGCTCAGAAACGCCATTAGGCCCATGCCGACGAAGACAAGGCTCATGCCCGATTCGTCCTGCAGCCGTCGTTGTGTTCTTCTCATGGCCTGCCCTTCGATCTCTTACTGCTTCGAGGAGCCTGCCGTGGCAGGCTTGTCCTTCTGCAGCTCCTCGTAAGCAGCCTGCGCCGCCTTGAGGCGGCTCGCCGCGTCGGTGAGTTCCTTCTCGCGCTTGCGTTCCTGTTCCGCCTGCTTGCCCTCGTTCTTCTTCGCGACCTCCGCTTCGCGTGCCGCGCGCTCGTTCGCGAGCTTCTCGGCCTGCCGCCTCGACTCGTCCGCTTTCTTAGCCGCGGCCGCATCGATCGCCGCCTGCTTGCGCGCGGCGATCGCGTCCTCGTCGGCCTGCTTCTTCGCCGCGGCGGCATCGGCCTCCGCCTGCTTCCTGGCGGCGGCGGCCTGGTCCGCTTCCTGCTGCCTGGCGGCGGCGGACCGCGCCTCGGCTTCGCGGCGCTCTGCCGCAGTGGCCTCGTCCGCAGCGCGCTTCTCCTTGGCGACCCGCTCGCGCGCCTCCGCCTCGTCAGCCTTCTGCTTGCGCTGCGCCTCCTCCAGTTGTCTGGCTTGATTCTTCGATGGCTTCGTCGGGGCCGCTGCAGGTGCGGCGGTCTCCGGAGCCGCAGCGGGCGGCGCCGCAGCGGACATCGCCGCCGCCGGTGCCTCGCCCGACACCGCTTTCGTCGCCGGCTTCTCGACTGGGTAACGGGGCGAGCCAACGTAGGGGTCCGGGTTGGCGACGGTCTTCTCGGGAGCCGTCATGTAGGGTTCGACCGGGCTCGGGAGCCCGGCCGACACGCCGGTCTGGCCGCGGCGGATGATCGTCGGCGTGATCATCACCACGAGCTCGGTCTGGTTCTTCTGATGCGCCTTGCTGCGGAACAGCAAGCCGAGCACCGGCACGTCGCCGATGCCGGGAATCTTCGACATCGAGCTGGTGACCGTGTTGTTCATCAGGCCGGCGATCGCGAACGTCTGTCCATCCTGAAGCTCGATCTCGGTCTCCGTCCGGCGGGTCGAGATCGCCGGGATCCGGAATCCGGAGAGCGTCACCGCATTCGTGAAGTCGAGCGCGCTGACCTCAGGCCGCACCTTCAGGTTGATCAGATCCCCGCCCAGCACGGTCGGCGTGAAGTTCAGGCGAATGCCGAATTCCTTGAACTGCACGGTGACCGCGTTGCCGCCGGAGCTGGGCTGCACGATCGGATACGGATACTCGCCGCCCGCCAGGAAGCTCGCCTCCTTGCCGTTGTTGGCGATCAGATTCGGCTCGGCCAGGCTCTGGAACAGACCCTTCGTCTGCAGCGCCTTCACCACGCCGCCCAGACCTTCCTTGGTGTTGAACAGGAACAGGTTCAGGAAGTCGCTGAACACCAGCTTGCCGTCCTGATCCCACGCCGGGGCCGCGAACTGCTGGGTGGTGGTGCGGCCGACCCAGGCGTCCTTGAACCCGTTGGCGACGAACGACGCGCCGAGTTCGGTCAGCGCGCTGCGGCTCACTTCCGCGAAGCGCACCCGGAGCATCACCTGGTTCGAAGCAACGCCTTCCTGCTGCTTCAGCAGGTTGACGACGTTCTCCTTCTTCTCGACGTAGCCGGCGGCGACATCAGCGGCCTTCTCGATGGCGTACTTGCTGGCGACGGTGCCCGAGAGGACGACGTCCTTGCCGCTGCCCGCGGCGGTGATCGGTTCGCCGGGAAAGAGCTGACGCAACTGCTCCGACAACGCGCTGAGATCGCGCCGGACGGTGACCTCGTAGGTCTTGATCGCACCCGCCTTGTCCCACACGAAGAGCGAGATGGTGCCCGGCTGCTTGCCATGGATCAGCAGCTGCCCGGGAGCAGTGACGAGGGCGTCCGCGACGTCCGGCACGGTCAGCGACACGCGCGCGATCGGCGAGCCGATGTTCAGCACCGCCGAGCGGCCGACCAGCAGATCGATGTCCATCGGAATGGCCGTATCGATGCCGATGCCGGTGTTGCTGCCCGGCGCGGCAGTGAATGCCGGGGGCTGCTGCGCCTGCGGCTGCTGCGCCTGGGGCGCGGCAACGAGGATGGCAATGATGAACGCGCTCAGTGCCGTGCCGAAGGCGGCCGGCCGCTGTCTGAAGTGCCCGATCATGGAGTCCTCCGCATACCTCTGGAAGCCCGTTGCGGGCCGGTTCAGCGAGACTGTCGTCCGGGTCGAGAATGTGCGTGCCACTGGTGTGCCTCTACTTCACGATTTCCGTGGCGCGCTTGTCGCCGCGAATCATTTCCACGGTCGGTGCCGGCGGCGGCGCCGGCGCTTCCATCGTCACTGGGGCGGCCACCTTGCGGGCCGAGGTCGTCCGTGGCGCGGGAACCGCCGCCACGACACCCTTGGTCGAGCCCAGCAGGCCCGCCGGCTTGATGCCGGGCGTGAGCGGCGCACCCTGATCGAGCGGATTGCGGAGAGCGAGTTGAATCTTGCCTTCGGTGCTGGCGAGCGCCAGGCGCTCGACCTGCTCGGGCGTGACCAGCAGCGTCACGACCGTGACCTGCATCGGCTTGCCTTTCTCCTGGTCCTGCTCCATGCGTGTGCCGGCGGTCAGCACCTGCACGTTCGCGAGCACCACCTTCGAGGTCGTGTCCGTCTGATTCATCGTTGGCGTCGCCGTCGCGACCACGTCGACGCGGGTGCCAGGGAGGACGTAACCGGCGACGCCAACCACCTCGTTGACCCGAACCGAGACCGCCCGCATCCCTTCAGGAATGACGGGCGGAAGCCCCGACCCCGCTTCCTTGGATGCGAGCTTCGCCGCGAGGATCGGCTCGTTCTTGACGAGCGGCACGATGATGCCGCGGCCGACGATCTCGTCGGGCGTGGCGAACGCCCCGTCGGGCCCCTGGCCGGCCGGGAAGGCGGCGACGTGCAGGTCCTCTCTCTTCAGCTCGGCCCCCAGCGAGAGGTCGGCTGCGGCGACGACGACGGGTTGGGTCGCCGCTTCGGCGGTCCGTACCGGCTGCCGCTGGACGAAGTTGTAGGTGGCGTAGGCGAGCCCGCCGCCGGCGAGGATGGCAATGGCAATGACGGCGAAGATTCGATTGCGCATGAGGGTTCCCTAGCTCTCGTTTCGCATGACCGCCACTGCCGACATGGTCAGTGGCGTGCCCAGGGTGGAAGACCTGACGACCAGGCGGGCAACGGGATTGAGCACCATGAACTGGAACGGGTAATTGATGGTGACCTGCGAGCCGGTACTCGACCCGAGCGCAACGTTGCGGTTGAGCAGCACCGGCGCGGTGGTGGCCTTTGACAGGCTGCCGATGGTCATGTAGCGCCGCACGGTGACTTCAACCTCCGCGTCGGTGGTGCCGGCAATCACCGCGACGCGAGCGCCCTCGCGCGCGGCGTTGGTGAGCACCTGCCAGGTCTGGTAGGCGCGGCCGAATTCGAAAATCGCGACCGAGACCAGGAGGATCAGCGGCAGCGTCACCGCCGCTTCGATGAGCGCCGCTCCGCGTTGATTCGATCTCAGTCTCGAGCGCATGGTTCCCTTCTTCCGGCAGCTCGCCCGTCCGGGGCGGCGTCTGACTAGCCGATGACCGCCGCCAGCAGGCTGCCGACGGCAATCGCTGGTCCGTAGGCGAAACGGCGGCCTGGTCCGGCCGTCGCCAGGTTGTGCGGCGCATCCGACGGTTGCGCCACCAGGTGCGCGGTGCCACGAATCGTTGTCGCCAGGCGGCCCCGGCGCGCGGCGACGAGCACCGCGAGCACGCCGCCGGCGACGGCGGTGAACAAGAACGCCCGGACGATCAGTCCCGGCCCGAGCAGCGCGCCGACCGCGCCCATCAGCTTCACGTCGCCGGCACCCGTCGCGCCCAGCAGATGCCCGGGCAGCATCAGGAGCAACCCGAGTGCGACGCCGGCGCCGACCGCGGGCAGCGACAGCCCGCTTGCACCCGTCACCGCCAGAGCGACGCCGGTGGCGGCCATCAGAGCGGTCACCACGTTCGGGATCCGGCGCGTGCGCAGGTCGATCGCCGTCGCGATCAGTAGACCCGCGGCGAGCGCCGCGAACGACGGCTCAGAAATTGGCGGCAATGGACTGCCAGAAAATAGTGTTGATGGTGTTGCCAAGGGCCGACACCGCGCCGATCGCGAACACCGCGATCAGCGCCATGAGCAGGCCATACTCGAGCAGATCCTGCCCGTCGTCCGTACGGCGCAGTCGCAGGTCGAGCAGTCGTTTCCAGAGGGCGGTCGTGGTCGGTGGCATGGTCTGCTCCTCGACAGCGAAAGATGGCCTGCGTGAGATCCGGTCGAAAGAGAAGGGACCGGCGGCACCCCGCCGATCCCTTCCGAGTGCGGCCTACGCCGCGGCGCCGAGCTGACCGGCGATGTTGTTGAAGATCTGCGAGACGCTGGTGCCGGCCGCGCCGACGGCGCCGATCGCGATCAGCGCGATCAACGCGACGAGCAGCGCGTACTCGAGCAGGTCCTGTCCTTCTTCATCACGCGCGAACGACTTCACGAGGTTGAGCAGGTTCAACATGAGTTCCTCCCCCGAGGAAATTGCACTGCGCCAGCAGTGCGTTGCGGCAGCGCCGCGTTGGTCGGTGTTGGGCGGCGGTTGCCGCGTCACGGCCGCTTGAATCGCAACGGCGATGCCACGCGGGAAACGCTGCGCGGGACCCGCGAGGCAACTTGTTCGTGCGCCAGTGATTGGTTCGGAATCGTCGATGAGCGGGCCAGGAACCGGCGCCGGCGGCACACCTCGATCGAACGCCGCAAATCCGTAACGCCTCGCGCGGATCTGTGCGGAACCTTGAGCGTTTTCGCGCGTCTCTAGGAAGCGACGACAACCGGGTCCTCGTTTTTGTGGCGGGAATTCACGGGAGATTTGTCCGCACGCACGGAGCGTCGCGTCAGGCACGCGGCTTGCGAATTCGCCTCTACGAGGCCACCCATCATGAAGATCGCCCTTCGTCAGTACGCGCTGTCGGTTGCGATCTTCGCGATCGTGCTGGGCGGCGTCGTGTCGGTCGACGAGCGCGTGCGGGATCGCTTCTCCGCGGTCCTGCATGGTGACGACTCGTTGTCGCCATGGGGCGACCGCGTCACGGACCTCGGCGAGGCGCTCATGAGTGCGGCGCGGACCCAGAGCCTGGAAGGCGCCCCGCTCCTGATCTTCGCCACCGTCGGCGGCGTGCTGTTCCTGTTCATGTTCAGGACCTAGCGTCTGGTAATGCAGCACCAAACTCGCCAGAGCGTCACCGCGTCGCGCGTCGTCTTCGGTCGCGCCGATCTGCCGATCGCCGTCACTTCCCGTCCCGACCCTGCAGCAGCAGCTGTGCGGGGCACTCCGCAACGCGTCACCCTTCCTGAGGGCTAGCCGTGCCGCTCGTACTCGCCATCGAACCTGATGCCCGCCAGGGCGCCGTGCTGCAACGGATCGTCCGCGACCACGTGCATGCGGAGTTGCTCCTGGTCGACTCGCCGGACGCCGCGGTGGCCTCCCTGGCAACGCACATTCCCGACGTCATCCTGGTGTCGATGCTGCTGGCGCCGGCGGACGAGGAGGACCTGATCGAGCGACTGCGTTCCCTCGACGGTGGACGCCACATCCAGACCTACACGATTCCGCAGTTCGCCTCGACGCCGGGCGACCTGGAGGATGATGCGAGCGGCCGCTTCCTCGGTAAGCTCCGCAAGAAGAAGGGACGCGCCGTCGCCCACACCCCGGGCTGCGATCCCGACCTGTTCGCGACGGAAGTCGTGACCTTCCTGAGTCGCGCCCAGGAGCTGAAGGAACAGAGCGAGGGAGATGCCGCCCGGATGCTCCGCCTGTCTCCGCGGGAGGCCGCGGCGGAGTCATCTGTCGACGGCGGCTCCGACGTGGACACGCCGGACGCTGCGGTGGCGGAGGACTCGTCCTGGGCCTCACCCTTCGAATGGCGCCGCACCGCGGCGACGAAGCCGACGACCAAGTCGGCGAAGGCTCGGGTCGATCGTCCCGGAACGTCAGCCGGCGAGTCGCTGGCCGAACAGGAGCGGATCACTCAGGACTTAGCTGACGCGGGCCCCGTCGATGAGGATGCTCGAGAGAGCGCCGGGATCGCTGCGGAAGCGATCACGCAGGGCCAGGCGGAAGAGGATCAAGGCGCGGCCACCGAGGAAGCCCTGCGTCTCGAAGCGTTGGCGCGCGCAGAAGAAGCGCGCCTCGAGATCGAGAGAGAGGCCGCGCTGCATCGCGTCAACGAAGACCGTCTCGTGGCGGAGTTCGAGGCGGCCGATCGCCGCGAGCGGGAGGCTCGTGAGCGGGCCGAGGCCGAAGCGGCGCTGGCACGTGAGGCGGAGGTCGCCCGCCTGAAGCGAGAAGCGCAGGCATTGGCGCAGCAGGAGCGAGAGGCGCAGGAGGCAGAGGCGGCCGCCGCGCGTGTACGTGAGGAGCTCGAGCGCGGGCGTCAAGCGGCTGAAGCGGAAGCGACCCGGAGAATGGCGGAGGAAGTGGCAGCGGCACGGGAGCGCGCCGAGCTCGAACAGCTCAGAGAGCGCCACGAAATCGAGCAGCGCGAGCGCGAGGCGTCCGAGCGCCAGCGGCTGGACGCGGAGGCCGCGCAGCGAGCGGAGGCCGAGCGCCGCGAGGTCGAACGCCTCGAGATCGCACACCGAGCGGAGGTCGCGCGCTTGGAGGCCGAGCGTCTCGAGATCGCACATCGAGCGCAGGTCGAGCGCCTGGAGGCCGAGCGTCTCGAGGTCGCACAGCGAGCGGAGGTCGAGCGTCTGGCGGCCGAACAGCAGCGTCTAGCCGAGGAGCGTGAGCGACTCGCCGCCGAACGGGCCGACTGCGAGCGGATGCAAGCCGAGCGTCAGGACGCCCTATCGGCACCGCCGCAAAACGCGGCACGACTCGCCGGGGAAACGACGCATGACGCGCTGGTCGACCCGGAGCAGATCCGGCGTGAACGGCTCGCCGCGGCTCAAGAGACGGCCCGCCGACGCCGTGAGGACAAAGCACGCAAGGCCGCAGCCGCACGGCTTCGTCGTCCTGCGCATCCCGCGCGGCCCTCCGCCGAGGCGCCCGACCGGAGCGCTGGGGAAGAGCCGCCCGCCCGCACCGGAGAGAAAGACCCGTATGCCGAGTTCCGCGAGGACCACGACCACCCGCGCGGTCCCCTGCGCCTGCTGCCGGTCGACGGCTGGGCGCGCCTCGAGCAGCCGAAGCCGGGCGCTGACGTTGCGGACGAGTCCAGCCCGCTGCACGGACTGATCGCGGGCCTCTCGGTCCCCACACACGTCGCCGTCATCTCGTACCCCCGTGGCTGCCGCATTCGTCGCGTCCGCGTCCGCCCGCTCATCGTCTCGGACGATGAGCTCGGGCAGGCGGTGATCGTCTCGCGCAGTGTGCTGGATGCGAGCCGGAGCGCGACACAAGCGACACAAGCGGCTCACAGGTAACCGCAAGATCCGCGATGTAGACGACGATCGAGGATCGCAGATCCTGATCATCCGTGGGTGTGAGGCGGGGGCGCGAGTGCCGCCGATGGCCGCTTCAACTCGCTGCGATTCCAACGACTTGAGTCGGGCGGGCGGCTATTCCTGCGCAAGGCTCGAAGGCACGGCCAAGGACTTGCGTCACGAGATCCCAGCGCACCATGGGATCCTCCATCTGGCAGATCGGCGATCAGCTTCGCGTCCGCGGCCAACGCTGGACACTCCGGGATCTCACCGCGTGGCCGGCGTCCACGGAGCTGCGGCTGTCCTCGCCGCGGCGCTCGGCGTTCACGATCCTGACTCCGTTCGATCGGCCGACGACGGCCGGCTCTGCGATGGGCATTCGAACGGTCCACGCACGCCGCTTCCTGCACGTCCTTCGGCGCGCGGTGGCCGCGGCGACACCGTATGGAGGGTCGATCGCGGCGGCAGGCGCGGCGGTGCAGTTGCTCTCGCATCAGCTCGAGCCGCTGCTGGCAATGGTCCGTCACGGCATCGCCCGCGTGCTGGTGGCCGATGCGGTAGGTCTCGGCAAGACGATCCAGGCGGGCTTGATTCTGCTGGAGCTCGCGGCGCGCGAAGCGGGCTTCCGCGCGCTGCTCCTGATCCCTGCGGGGCTGAAGGCGCAGTGGCGGCAGGAACTGCGCGATCGCTTCGCGCTCGAGGTCGAGGATGCCGACGCCACCTGGCTTCGCAGGGCTGCGGCGGATCGGCCGGCTGACGTCAACCCCTGGTCGCTGCCGGGCATCTACCTGACCTCGATCGACTTCGCCAAGCGGCCCGAAGTGCTCCGCTCCCTCGAAGACACCACCTGGGACCTCGTCGTCTTGGATGAGGCGCACGCGGCTGCCGGTGCAAGCGATCGGCGCCGTGCGGCGCATGCGCTCGCGTGCCGGTCGCGGCGCGTCCTGCTGCTCACGGCTACGCCGGATATCGGTGACCCCGCCGCCTTCACAGCTCTGTGCAACATCGGCGCGCTCGACGGACATGACGCGCCAGTGGTCATGTTCCGGCGGGCCCGGGAGGATGTGGTGCCCGGCCATCCGCGGCGAAGTGTCCTCTTACGCGTGCGGCCGACGCCCGCCGAGCAGCGCATGCACGACCTGCTCGACCGCTACACGCGACGCGTCCTGGCCGAAGCCTCGGCACGCGACGACCGCCCGGCCAGGCTCGCTACCATCGTGCTCCGCAAGCGTGCCCTCTCGAGCGCGTCATCTCTCGCGGTGTCTGCGTACCGGCGTCAACAACTCCTCGGAGGTGCGGCGCCCTCCCCCGAGCGCCAGCTTCTGCTGCCTCTGGCGGACGAGGATCCCCTTGCGGATCTGGTCGAAGACGACGACCTGGCCGCACCAGGGCTGGCGGACGTTCGCGAGGAGCGCCACTGGCTCGCGTCAATCATCGAAGCTGCGCGCCTGGCCGCGCGGGCCGAGAGTAAGGCCGCCCGGCTGGCCCGCATTCTGGACCGCATCTCGGAGCCGGTCATCGTCTTTACCGAGTACCGGGACACGCTGGAACGCCTCGCGCAGCTCGTACGCGCGGCCGGCCGCAAAACAGAGACCATGCATGGCGGGATGGAGAGGGGCGAGCGTGAGCGCGTCCAGCGCGCGTTCAACCGGGGAGGCAGGGTCCTGCTCGCGACCGACGCCGCCTCCGAAGGCCTCAACCTGCACCACAGCTGCCGGATCGTCGTGCACTACGAGCTGCCGTGGCGTCCCGCGCGCATCGAGCAGCGCGTCGGTCGCATCGACCGGCTCGGGCAGACGCGCCGGGTTCACGAGATCGCCCTGGTCGCGGCGGGGACCGTCGAACGCCTCGTCCTCGCACCGCTGGTCGCGCGGGCGGCGCGGGCCCGGATCAGTGGCGGAGTCGCTGCCGGCTTGCTGGATTCGCTCAGCGAGGCTGCGGTGCTGGAGCTCGTCATGGGCGGCGAGTTGCGGGTGCCGCCGGGGACGGTTGCCGCGGCCCCGGCGACCCGCGCGTTGGACCTGCGGGACGAAGCGGCGGGCGAAGTCTCACGTCTCGAGAGGTCGCGGGCATACCTCGCGCGCTCGCCTCCACGCGAGCCATCGCACCAGCCTTCGATTGTCCTCTGCCGGCTCCGTCGTGTTGCAAAACGGATGGAATGGGGAGTGGTGGCGGTGTTCGCGATCTCGCTGACCGACACGGATGGCCGTTCGCTTCACTCCGAGCTGGTGCCGCTTCGTCTCGACGCACCGCCATCGCATGGGTTGCGCGGCCGAGCGGTTCGTGACCTCTGCGCCTCCGTGAGGCGATGGGCTGGCGAATCGGGCCATCCGCTGTATGAGGCCGTGACCCGGCTGGCTGTGGAGGTCGAGGGGCGGGTCGCAACGTTGCATCGGTCGGCAGCCATCGAGATGACGCGGCGAGACGAAGGCCTGCGTCGCACGCAGCCGTCGGCAGCAGCCGCGATCGTTCAGGCCGGGCTCTTCGATCGACGGGCGGTCGTGGCGCACGCGCGCGCGACGGCTGTGAGGGGCGCGTTGCTGGAGGGAATCGATGCGCGTCTGCAGCGGCAGGCTGCATCAGAGCCACTCGAAGCGCAGGTCGAGCTCGTGGCGGTGTTGTCGATCCCCAGACAAGCCCGATGATCCCAGGGATCAGCGGGCCGCTGCTCTCGCATGATGCGCTGGAGCGGGTCATCCCCGGGGTCATGGCCGGGCAGCTCGGAGAGGTGGAGCGGGACGCGGCGTCGCGGCGATTTCGCCAATGGTACCGGGCGGTAGCGGCTCGGCTCGGTCCGTCCGCGTCGGCGCGCACCGTGTTCGATCAGGTGGCCGGGCCGCTGGTCGAGCGGCTCGGGTTTCGCACCGCCGCGCTGGATTCGTCCGGGCCACACTACCGCGCGCTGCTCGAATCCGGCGGGCTCGTGGTGTCAGTGCTGATCGTCACGCCGTGGGGGCAAGATCTTTCAGTTCTGTGGCGGGACATGGTGCGTCATGGGCTCGCCTGGGCGGCTCGGTGGTGCCTGTGTGTGTCGGGACCGGTGCTGCGCGTTACGGACAGCCAGCGCACCTACGCGCGCCGCTTCGCCGAGATCGACCTGCAATCTGCGGCCGAACATGACGCCACGTTTGCCGTCCTGTGGGGGCTGTTGCGGGCGGCTGCCCTGGCAGGGCCGGCGCCGTCGGTGCTCGATCGTGCCGTGGCGATGTCGGATCAGCATCGCGTGTCGGTGCGCAACTCGCTGCAGCAGGGAGTCGAGGAGGCCCTGACGCGGCTGACCCGCGCCTTTCTCCGCGCCCAACATCGTCGTCTCCGCAGGGCGGCGCGGCCGGCGTCAGCCGCCCTGTGCGCGGACGAATCGCTGGTGATCATCTATCGCGTCCTGTTCCTCCTGTTCGCGGAGGCGCGCGGGCTGGTCCCGAAGTGGCATCCGGTCTTTCGTGACGGCTACACCATCGAGGCGCTCCGCGCGGATGTCGAGCGACTGCCGCGGCCGGCCGGACTCTGGGAAGCGCTGCAGGCGATCGCCCGGCTCGCGCATCGAGGCTGCCGCGCCGGCTCGCTTCGCGTCCCGGCGTTCAACGGCCGGTTGTTCTCGCCGGCGCACGCCCCACTCGCGGACGTCCTGGCGCTGGACGATGGCGCGGTGCGTGAGGCGTTGCTGGCGTTGACGACCCGGCCGGCCACGCGCGGGGGGCGTGGGCGCGGGGGGCGTGGGCGCGAGCGGATCTCCTACGGCGACCTGGGTGTGGAGCAGCTTGGTGGGGTCTACGAACGGCTCCTGGATTTCGCGCTGCCCGAGGACCTTGCCGGCGCGCCGCGTGCCTCGGACCGCCGGAAGGCCACGGGCTCCTTCTACACGCCGCGATCCCTGACGGAAGCGCTGGTTCGCCGGACGCTCGCGCCACTGGTGCTCGACGCCTCACCTGACGCGATTCTTGCGCTGCGGGTCGTCGACCCCGCGATGGGCAGCGGCGCGTTCCTCGTGGCCGCGTGCCGATATCTCGCGAGCGCCTACGAGCTGGCGTTGATTCGCGAGGGGACGGCCTCGGCCGGCGATCTCTCGGACGCGGACCGGGCCGGGTTCCGGCGGGTCATCGCGCAGCGGTGCCTGTACGGCGTGGATCGCAATCCGATGGCCGTGCAGCTGGGCCGCCTGTCGATGTGGCTGGCGACGCTGGCGGCCGACCGGCCGCTGACGTTTCTCGATCACCGCCTGCGTACCGGCGACAGCCTGGTCGGCGCGGCGCCGTGGGACATCCTGAGGCAACAAGCGCCGGGCAGCCGCAGCCGGGCCCGGGCCAACCCTCTGCCGCTGTTCGAAGACGACGGCCTGGACCGGGCGCTTGGTGCCGCAGTCGCGGTGCGGGGAGAGCTCGCGCTCGGCCCCGGCGATACGCTCGAACAGGTGCGAGCGAAAGAGCGGGCACTGGCGCACCTGCAACAAGACGAGTCCGGGCTCACGCGATGGAGGCGGGTCGCCGACGCCTGGTGCGCGGTCTGGTTTCAGGAGGCTACCGAACGCGCGCAAAGCCGGACCTCTTTCCCGGATGTGATGGCGTCCATCTTCCAGCGCCCCACTGCGCTGCCGGCGCGCCTGCTGCAACGGGTGATATCGGCGGGCGAGGCCGCCGCGGCGGCGCACCGGTTCTTTCATTGGCCGCTCGAGTTTCCTGAGCTCTTTCACGACGAGCAGGGACGTGCCCTGGATTCGCCGGGCTTCGACGCCGTCCTCGGCAATCCACCCTGGGAGATGCTGCGCGGCGACTACGGCACCGCCCGCACGCGCGCGGAGGCGCGACTCGCGGGATCCCGCGTGGCCGACTTCGTGCGCGGATCCGGTATCTATCGGCTGCAGGGCGACGGCCACGTCAACCTGTATCAGCTGTTCGTGGAGCGCGCGCTCGGACTGCTGCGCGCGAACGGTCGGCTGGGTCTCGTCCTCCCGTCCGGCTTCGCCGTGGATCACGGCTGCGCCTCACTGCGCCGCGCGCTGTTCGAACGCACGCGGGTGGACACGCTGCACGGCTTCGAGAACCGCGAGGGCCTGTTCCCGATTCATCGCGGCCTCAAGTTCCTGCTGGCCACCGCGACCGTCGGTCCGCAAACGACGACCGTCCCGGCCCGATTCGGGCTGCGCCGCGCCGAGACGCTCGACGCGCTGGCGGATACCGGGGTCGATGCGCAGTCCGTTCCGCTGCCGCGCTCGCTGCTGGAAAAGATGAGCGGGGCGCAGCTGGTGGTGCCCGAGATTCGCTCGAGGATCGACCTGGAGATCGTGTCGGCGATTGCCTTCAGTGCGCCGCCGCTGGGCGATCCGGACGGCTGGCACGTGACCTTCGGGCGCGAGCTCAACGCGACCGACGACAAGCGCCACTTCGTCAGCGGAGGCAAGGGACTGCCGGTCATCGACGGCAAGCATATTCGCCCGTTCGCGACCGACTGGTCACAGAGCCAGATCAGGCTTCCGGAACACGTCGCCGAGCAGCTGACCGGCGCGCGGGAGGCGCGCCATCGATCGCGGCTCGCCTACCGCGACGTCGCATCCTCCACCAACCGACTCACGCTGATCGCGGCGATTGTCCCACCCGGTGTGCTGACCACGCATACGCTCTTCTGCAGCCGCGAACCAGTGGACGATGAGTTGCTCTTGTTCCTCTGCGGGATGTTCAACAGCTTTGTCGCGAACTATCTGGTGCGGCTGCAAGTCGGCACTCATGTCACGGCCGCACTCATGGCCCGGCTGCCGGTGCCCAGACCGTCGCGCCCCTCGGCGGCCTTCAGGCTTGTCGCCTCGTGCGCGGACGTCCTTCGCGCCGGCATCACGGCCACGCCTCATGCGCGGCTCCAGGCGACGGCGGCGCGTCTTTACGGGGTCAGTGCCGCCCAGCTTCGGCACGTGCTCGACACGTTCCCGCTCGTGAGCGTCGAGGAGCGGCAGGCCGTGATCGAGGAGTTCGACGCGGCGCCGGCTGGAAGCTACTGACGGTGCGATCGGCTCTTTGCCTACCACTGCCGCGCGCCCGATGCCCGCAAGGAGACGTGACCGTCGTGCATCGCACAGCCTATCGTCCTGAGCCGTCATTTTCACGCACCCGGCTGCCGCGATGCGCTCGCCGCGCCTGGCGTTACCGTGGCGTGCTCTATACGACGCGCGAGCTCGCTCGCTTGTGTTGGGGCCTGGCAGGCGCTGGACGAGACCGCCGCGATATCTCATGAAGATGGCAGAAGTGAAACAACGGTGCTTCCCGTCTGCCATTTGCGCGGGGCATGATGCGGGGCTCGAGAATAAGCGCGCCCTCCCGCAAACCGTCAGAACGTCTCGTTCAATGTCGGTTGGCAAACGTCCGGCAGGCCGTGCACTACTACCACTATCGGCGCAACTGCTCCGCTTGTGGCGGGTGCTGTATCTGCCCGGATTCCTGACGCCGGGCAACACGATTCGACTGTGCGTCATTTGTCGCGCGTTCGCAGCGTTAGCGGTGGAGCGCGTACAGCACGCCGATGCCGAGCTCGGTCAGCACGACCACGGTGGTCAGGACGAAGAACCACTCGCGGATGCGCACGTACTCGACGATCGAGACCACGACCCGCAGCATCGGCGTCGCCATGAGGATCAGCAACCCGGCCGTGAGGAGATGATCCGACCACCCGCCGGCGGAGACGAACATCAGCAGCAGGAGACCAAGGACCAGGCACACCGCGCTGGCGGCCACGCCCGTCACCAGCAGCCATCCGAGCTGACGTTCGAGCCGTTCGAGAGTCTCGTCGCTCGCTGCCATCAGCTGTGAACGAAATAGAGAAGCGACACCGTGCACAGCACGCCGGCCATCAGCAGCTTGAGGCCACGGGCCTTCGCCCGATCGCTGTACCAGAAACCGGCCTGCGATCCAATCAGGACGCCGAGCACCGCTGCGGCGGTGTGGGCCGGCAGCAGGTAACCATTGGCGTAGTGTATCGGCACCGATGCGACGGCGGTGACCCCGATCATCAGGCCGCTGGTTGCGGCCGCAGCGCGCATCGGCACGCCGCACCACACGTTGAGCGCGGGGACCTTGAGCGTCCCGCCGCCGAGGCCGAACGCACCCGAGACGTACCCGGCCATCGCCGAGGCCGCCAACCCGACCGGCAGGCGCTTCACGCGGTACACGACCTCACAACCGCTCTCATCGTCGTGATACCGGCCACCGAACCGGCCGGGATTCACGGAGGCGTCGAGCACGTTGCGCCGGCTCAGACGCGTCAGCATGAACACCGCGATGCCGCCGGTCACGATTGCAAACAGGAGGCGCAGCACGTGCTCCGGCAGCAAGTGCAGGGTCATCGCCGCGACCAGCCCGCCCGCCGCGGAGGCCATCTCCAGCACCATGCCGAGCCGCAAGTTGATCAGGTTTCGTCCCGCGCTGCGCGCCGACACCGCGCTCGACGTGGCGATCACGGTCATGAGGCTGATCGCCCCGGCGACCTTGAACGGCAGGCCCACAGCGAGATTGAGGAAGGGCACCAGGAAGACGCCGCCGCCGAGCCCCAGCAACGCACCGAGTGCCCCGGCCGCGGCCCCCGCACTCATGATGATCGCGATCAGGGTGGGGGTAATCATGCAAAGCGGTCGAACGCCGCGCGGGGCTCGATTCTATCGCAGCGAGCAGACTGGCATCGCGAAATCGGGGCCCGTCGGCGCGTCGCGCGCGTCGTGAAGAAACACAGACACCGCCGCTCGAGCCAACGCGGTATCACCCGACGCCGAGGCGGCAGGCCCTCCTCGACGCAGTCCTCAGCCCGCCGGCTGCGCCCAGGGTTTCAGCACTGCGTAGAGCGTCGAGATGACCGGCACCGGCACGCCCGCGCGCGCCGCACGGCGCACGACCGCACCTTGGAGCGCCTCGACCTCGATCCGCTTTCCCATCGACAGATCGATCAACAGCGACGAGCGCATGGTCGGCGGGATGTTGGTCATGTAGGCGCGGACGCGGCCGATCATGTCGGGCGCGACCGGCACGCCCTCCGCGCGCGCGACCGCCTCGATCTCGCGACATCCATCCAGAAGCCTGGCGCGGATGTCCTCGTCCGCCCAGAGCGGACCGATCGGCAGCCGCGCCGCGCCGGTGAAGGCGGCGGCGGAAACGAGCAGGATGAACTTCTCCCAGATCGGGACCCGGCAGTCGTCGACGGTCTCGACTTCGATGTCCCCGCTCGTCAACGCGTCACCGATGGCGCGGACACGGTCGGACAGCCGTGGCGGATCACCGAACACTTCGCCCATGACGATGCGGCGGTGGGTTCCGGTCTGTTCGATCACGCCGGGTTCGACGATGGCGGCCGCGACGTACGTCGTGCCGCCGATGATTGGCCGTTCTCCATAGCGGGCGGCCAGCTCGGCGACGCTGTCCACGCCGTTCTGCAGCGTGAGGATCGACGTATCGGGCCCGAGCATCGGCGCGATCAGCGGCAGCGCCGTCTCGTTGTCGTACGCTTTCACCGCGACCAACACGACGTCGACGCGACCGATCCGGGATGGATCCTCCTCGGCAGCAGCCCGCACTGTGAAGTCGCCGAGCGCGCTGCTTCGTACTGTCAAGCCACGCTCGCGGATGACGCGCAGGTGGGCTCCACGTGCGATGAAGGTGACATCATGACCGGCGCGGGCCAGTCGCGCTCCGTAGTAGCCGCCGACTCCGCCGGATCCGAGGATTGCGAATCGCATCGCACCGCACTGTACCATGGCGCTCTGCGCCGACCGCGCGCCACCGGGATCGTCATCACGCTCCTGCACTCTGCCGATAAGTCCCCCGAAGGCATCGGCTTCGGAGTAAAATCCCGATCGCCTTTCTACGGCGCTCCGCGCCGTTTCCGGAGGTCGAAATGGCGGCCCGTCTCACCGCGTTCGTCGTTGTCGCCATTGTTGCGGTCACCCTGATCGCCGGCCTCATCGTCGGCGCACAGCGCGACGACAGTGATGGCCCGGTGGACGTGATCGTCCACAACGCCCGGGTCTATACCGCCGACACTGCCGGACGAACGGCCGAAGCCGTGGCCATTCGCGGCAATCAGATTCTGCGCGTCGGCACCGACCGCGAGATCTCCCGCCTCAAGCGTCCACAGACGACGATGATCGATGCGCGCGGCGCGACCGTCCTGCCCGGGTTCAACGACACCGCGGTCGATCTGGTGGGGGGTGGCGCGGCCAGCGATCGAGTCGACCTGCTCGACGCACCGTCCTTGGACGATGTCGAACATCGCGTGCGCGAGTGGGCGGAGGCGAATCCGGATCAGCCCTGGGTGCTCGGCCGCGGGTGGCAGCGCGAGCTGTTCGCCGACGGCCGGCCCACGCGCCAGCTGCTCGATCGGCTGGTGCCGGACCGGCCAGCGCGGCTCCTGAGCTCCGACGGGCGCACGGCGTGGGTCAACACCCGTACCCTGCGGCTCGCCAAGATCACCCGCAAGACAGCCGCACCCGCCCAGGGCACGATCGTGCACGATGCACGAACGGGTGAACCGACCGGCCTCCTGGAAGGATCGGCGCTGGCCCTGGTCGAGCGTCTCGTGCCGGCGCCGACCGCCGGCGATCGCGAGCGCGCGCTGCGCACCGCGATTGCCACGGCGCAACGCCACGGCGTCACGAGCATCCAGGATGTCGCCGACGGCCCGGAGGACCTCGCGGTTTACGCGAGCGCGCGACGCACCGGCGACCTGCAGGTCCGCGTCTACGCGGCGCTGCCGGTGACGAGCGACCTCCCTGACGCTGACCTGGATCAACTCGAGGTGACGACTCGCAAGTTCCCGGACGATCCGCTGCTCAAGGCCGGGGCGGTGAGCGTCGCGCTCGACGGCGGCGTCCCTCTGCCCGGCGGAAGCGAATCGCCGGCGGATACGCTGCACTTCGACGCGGACACGTTGAACCGACTGATCCGGCGGCTCGACGCGCGGGGCTGGCAGATCCTGACCGGAGCATCAACTGAACTCTCAGCCCGCATGGCGTTCGATGCCTACGCCCACGCCGTGAAATCCAACCCCGATCGCCGGGGCGAGCGCCGCCACCGCCTCGAGCACCTCAGCGCGGTTGCAGACGACGATCTTCCTCGAGCGGGATCTCTTCACTTGCTGGCTTCACTCCGGCCGTTCGAGCGCCGCGCGGGCGCCGACGCGTCGCCGGCAACCGATCTATCGGCACTCGCGCGCCGGCTGCTGACGGCGAAAGCCCGTGTGGCTCTGGGCAGCGGCTGGCCGTCCGCGCCAATCGATCCGCTCGAGGTGCTGAACGCCATTGCCGGTCCCGCCGACACCGCGGATCGAGATGACGATGCGCCACGGTTGTCGTTGAAGGCGGCGATCGATGCCTACACCTCGGGCTCGGCGTGGGCGTCCTTCGACGAACAGCGCAAGGGCACGATTGCGCCGGGCATGCTCGCTGATCTCGTGGTGTTGTCCGACGACATCCTGACGACCCCGGCCAAGCTACAGGGGGCGCGCGTCGAAGTGACGATCTTCGACGGCAAGGTCGTGTTCCGCCGCTCTGAGCGCGCCACGAACTGAGCGCCCCTAGTCAGAGATTCGCTGACATATTCCGGGCGGCGCATCCGCCTCGCGGGCGTTGCTCATCGCTCATTTATGCCCAATAAACTCGCTCTTCGCGCCTTGCGATCCGGGCGCCGCGCCCAGAATATTTGTCACCGAGCCTCTGACTCGGGACACTAGCGGAAGATCAGCTCCACTTGATATTTCCCCGGCGCCGCGGCGGGCTTCAGCACCGCAAAGCGCGCCGGCTGGCCGACGCTGACGCCGGCCTCCTCCTTGGTCCGCCATTCGGGCAAATCGACGATCTGCCCTTCGGTCAGCTTGTCATCGAGGAGCGGAATCACTGTTTTTCCGGTGGCGTCGATGGTCCGCAGCGCGCCCAGCGTGCGCAGATCCCCCATGTCGTCGATCGTCACCGTCGTCTGCAACTCGCGGCGCCCGTCGACGACGTTGACGCGGCGGTTGGCGATGAGGCCGATATCGGACGTGAAGGGTGGGACGCCGGCGCCGTTGATCACCGTCGCGTTCGAGATCAGGACAAACAGCGTCTTGGTGTCGTTCATCGGCAGCTCTTCGTAGCGCTTCGGGTTGGCCTTGTCGACCTGACCGGTCGCCAGCGCGTCGAGCGCGGAGAGAATCGCGACGAAGTTGAGCCGGACGAGCATCGCGTCAGGCTCCGCCGACGGCCACGGGCCGGTCTCGATCAGCACCACCGGCGTGCCCCACAACGTGATGTTGTCGCCGAACGCGCGCACCTCGAACTCGTCGTCGTACCGGCCGATCTGGCCTGACGCCAGCGGTTCCAGCGCGTCGCGGATGACGGCGCACAGGCGCTTCGTGAGCTGGCGCCCGGCGTTCTCGTTGCGAGACTCGTCGGATGCCACCGACAGCAGCGAGATGGAGGCCGGCTTCGGTGGCGTGCCGACCGAGGTCCGCCAACTCTGGTTGTGCAGATTGAAGCCGACGGCGGGGTTGAGCCGATCGCGCAGGGCCTTCAGGACGCGCCCTTCCGGGGTTTGCAGGCGGAGCGCGTCGCGATTGATGTCGATGCTCTGCGCGTTCCGCCGCTGAAAGCGTTCGGCGCCGTCGGGATTCAGCATCGGGACGACGTGCAGCGTCAGCTGCGCGAGGATCCGGCGGACCATCGGATCCTCGCGGTGCTGCTTGATGTATTCGAATATGTCGAAGAGCGCCGCCGTCGCGGTCGGCTCGTCCCCGTGCATCTGCGACCACAGCAGCACGCCGGTCGGCCCCGTGCCAGTCGTGACGTGATAGATCGCCCGCCCCTCGAGCGACTCGCCGATCTTCTCGAGCGCGAACAGCCCCGGCGACGCGGTCACGACCTCGTTCAGCCGCTTCACGACCTCTGCATGATCGAGCAGCGGCGGCAATGGCGGCGACACATGTTCGGTGTCCCAAATCCGCGCCAGCTGCGGCGACGGAATGGACGCCTCCTGCGCCCGAGTGACGGGCCTTGCGAGGGACAGCGTCAGCACCAGGCTCAGGCAGAAGGTCAACGCGAATCGTGTCAAGTGCATGGGGTACTCATTGCCGGGACTCGGGACCCGGGACCCGGGCGCCCGGGGGCGGGACTCGGAACCCGGGATCAGAAACTTGGGACTGGGACGGCTCGGGGCCCGAACCGGCAACTGCGAACGCTCCGAGCGGGGAACGGAATATCGGACAATCCGAGCGCGGGGAACTATGGCTCCGAACCTGGAACCCTTCCCACCGCCCAGCACTCAGCGCCGGTCCCGGCCCGAGTCCCGGGTCCCAAATAGTCCCGCTACTTATACCGAAGCCTGACCATCGTCGGCTTGGTGCCGGTAAGGACGATGAACAGGTTGTCGAATTCGCTGTCGGCGATTGTCACTGCTGGCTTCACACCGAGCGCGGTCATCACCTCGGGCACGGTGTTGGAGTGACCTACGACCAGGACGGCGCCTTTCGCCGCCTTCAGCTTGGCGACGAGCGCAGCGGTCTCATCCGCCTTCACGACCGTCGCGGTCACGTGTTGCGCCGCGGCCGTGGGCGCGGCGGTTTCCTGGGTGCGCTTGAACTCGGTGGTGAAGATCGCCATCAGCTTCGTGTCCTTGAGCATCGCGGCCAGCGATTCGGCACGGGCGCGGCCCGCCTCCGAGAGTGACGGATCACTCGCCATACCGCCGGCCCCGCTGTCGGCCCGTTCCGCATGACGGACGAGGAAGACCGTCGCCTGGGCACTCGCCGCGGTCGCCGTCAACGTCAAGAGCAGCCCGGCCAGGATGAAGCGCTTCAGCATGAGACGAGTCCTCTCAATCGACGGTGGCCTGACCCGCCGCGGCGCGGGTGGCGAACAGGTATAGCACGGCACCGGCTGCGATCGCAGCGGTCACAGAGTAGAACTGCGGCGCGGTTACCCCGGCAAGGATCGTGACGGCTATCGCAATCGCGGTGAGTGGAATGACCGGTCCGAAGGGCACGACGAACGACGCCGGTGCCACAGTGGTCACGGCGGCGGGCGATCTCAGTCGCAGGGTGGCGGCGCACGTCGCCAGGTAAACGATCAAACGGGTGATCGCGCTCGCCGCGGCCATCACGGCGAAAGTGCCGGACACGGCGAGCACCAGCGAGACCACGGACGTCACCACGACCGCATTCGCGGGCGTTCTGAACCGTGGATGAACCCGGCCGAAGAAGGCCGGAAGATCGCCGCACTCGGCCAGTGCGTAGAGATTGCGCGACCCGGACAGCGCCTGACCCATGTTGTTGCCAGTGGTTGAGCAGATTGCGCCGATGGTGATGAGCGCCGCGCCGCTCGCGCCGAGGAACAACGCGGCCGCGTCAGCGAGCGGCGTTTTCGATGTCGCGAGGCCGGGCAGCGTCCCGAGCGCCACGACCTGCGCCAGCGACATCACAAGGGTGGCGATCACGATCGTCATGACCAGCGCGAACGGTACCGCCCGGCGCGGATCGCGCGCTTCGCCGGCAGGCACCGGCACGACCTCATAACCGCCGAACGCGTAGATCAGCAGCAGCGCCGTCGTCGAGAGCCCGTGGAGTGTCGGCGTGGGGCCGCCGATCAGCCGCGCGGGATCGATCGCGAACAGACCGGCCGCGATGAAGATCACCAGCGGTGTGAGCTTGGCGATCGTGAGCGCATTCAGCACGAAGCTGCTCTGCTTGATGCCGCGCACGTTGATCGCGGCGATGGCCCCGATGATCGCGGTCATGACGGCCGTGCGCGGACCGCTGCGCGACATCGTCGGCCAGTAGAATGCCAGCGAGGTGACCAACACGTTGATCACCGAGGCCCAGCTGGCGGCGCGCGTGAACCACATCAGCCAGCCGACCTCGAACGCGGCGAAGCGGCCGAACGCCGCCCGCGTATAGAGGTAGGGTCCACCGGTGCCCTCGAAGCGGCTCGCCACCTCGGCGAAGCACAGCGCGATGAGGAGCGACAGGCCGCCTGTCGCCGCGACCAGCCAGGGGCTCCAGGTGCCCGTGTTGGCTGCGACCGCGGCGGGCAGCGCGAACACCGCACCGCCAATCACCTGGTTGACACCGACGGCCGTGAGATCCCATCGGCCGAGTGCCCGTCTGAGTGCCGGACGCGTCGGAGAGGTAGCCACAAGGGTCGGGTCCGGCACCGGGAGGTTGTATCATGGCCGCACTCCTGTTCGAGCCGGCCGCACGGTCGTGCCGGCGGAGCCCACGATGGCGGACCCGGACATCATCATCAAGCCTCGCGACGTCATGCCGGCCGGCGCGGTCACGTTGCCGGCGGCGTACTACACGGATCCCGCGTACTTCCGCACCGAGATGGACCGGCTGTTCGCGCGGGAATGGATCTGTGCCGGCCGCAGCGAGCAGGCCGCCACGCCGGGTCAGTACTTCGTTCGCGAGGTGCTGGGCGAGAGCGTCATCATCACACGAGCCGCGTCCGGGACGGTGCAGGCGTTCTACAACGTCTGCCGCCATCGCGGCACACGCCTCTGTTCAGACGCGGCGGGACAGTTTGCCGGCGCCATCCAGTGCCCGTATCACGCCTGGACGTACGCGCTCGACGGCCGCCTGGTCGGCGCGCCGCACATGGACGACGTGCCGCACTTCGACAAGGCGGCTTACCCGCTGCATCGGATCGCCGCGGACGAGTGGGATGGGCACATCTTCATCTCACTGGCCGAGGCCCCGCCGCCGCTACTGGAACAGCTCGCCGATCTCCCGGGCAAATTCACCAGCTGGCGCATGCAGGACCTCCGCCTCGGCCACCGCATCGTCTACGACCTGCGGGCCAACTGGAAGCTGGTCGTCCAGAACTACAACGAGTGCCTGCACTGCCCCAACCTGCATCCGGCGCTCAACCGCCTGTCGCATTACCTGAGCGGCGAGAACGAGCCGCTGCACCAGTCCTACATGGGCGGCCGGATGGACCTGCGGCCCGGTGTGGCGACGATGTCGATGGATGGGACATGTCCGCGGGAGATGCTGCCGGGGCTCTCTGAGACCGAGCGTCGTGGGATCTACTACTACGCGATCCTCCCCAACCTGCTCCTGAGCCTTCACCCGGACTACATGATGGTGCACACGCTGTGGCCGGTGGCGCCGGACCACACGATCAACATCTGCGAGTGGCACTTCCATCCTCGGGAGCTGGCGCGCCCTGGGTTCGATGCCGGCGACGTGATCGAGTTCTGGGATCTGACGAATCGTCAGGACTGGTACGTCTGTGAGCTGTCGCAGGCGGGGATCTCCTCCCGTGCCTATGTGCCCGGCCCGTATTCGAATCGCGAAGACCTGCTCTACGCCTTCGATCGAAAGATCGTCGCGCTGCATGCGGAGGCGGGCACGTAAGGGCGGCGCGGCTGGCGCGTCAACCGCGCCGCGGCTCCACTCGCGCTGGTCTGCTCCCGGCAACGCCGCGATGCGAGCGACGCAAGCATGCCAGGGGGAGATTCAGGCCGGCGGAGTCGCGATCTTTCGAGGCGGGTTGAAGAACGGCGTCTTGACCACGGTCGCCGCCACCCGGTGACGCACAGCTTCGACCGTCACCTCGATCTGCAGCCTCGTGCCGACGACGTAGTGCGGCCGCTCTACCGTGGCCAGAGCGATCATCCGCTTCAGCACCGGCGACCAGGTCGTCGTGGTGGCCCGGCCGACCTGTCGACGGCCGTCATACACCGGCACCGCCACGCGCGACGCTGTCGCACCGACGGTGGGCGGCAGCCCGAGCCGTTCGTACAAACGCTCGACCTCGGTCCACTCGAGCACCAGCCCGACGATCTGCCGCGCCGGACCCCGGACGTGTTCCTCGCGCAACGCCTGCAGGCCGACGTACCGTGATTTCTCGAGACCGACCAGGCGTCCCAGTCCGAGCTCGTACGGCGAGTACCGTTGCTGGTCGATCAGCGCTTTCTTGCTGCTGAAGAAGTCGACGTCGATGAGGAGCAGACCGGCCTCGACCCGAGCGACATCGAGCGCGAGCATGCCACACGGTTTGATGTCGAACGGCTTGCCCGCGGCCATCAACGCGTCCCACACCGTGACTGCGTGACGCACCGGGATCCAGATCTCGTAGCCGAGATCGCCGGTGTAGCCGGTGCGCGAGACGTCCACCGTGATGCCGGCGATCGTCGCGCTACTCACGCGAAAGTACTTCAGCCGATTCACGTCCAGGCTGCTGACCGCGCGCAGCAGTCGAGCGGAGGTCGGACCCTGCAGGGCCAGCGCAGCATAGGCTTCCGACACGTCCTCGATCACCACGTCGAAACCGCCGGCGTTCTGGCGAAACCAGCGCAGGCTCGGATCCGCGGCGGTCCACCGGAACATCCGGTCCGACAGTCGCGCCACCGTGCCGTCGTCGATCACATGGCCGCGCTCGTCGCACCAGGGCGTGTAGTACACCTGGCCGATCTCCATCTTCGAGACGTCGCGGGTGATCAGCCGATCGATGAACCGCGCCGCGTCGCGGCCGGTGACGAGATACTTGAAGAGCGGCGACACGTCGATCAGCGCGGCCGCGTTGCGGATCGCGTTGTACTCGTGCTCGTGGTGCCCTTCGTAGGCGCTGACCGCGTAATAACCGGACCACTCGCGGTAGTTCAGGCTTTCGCAGAGGGCGAAGGTGCGCTCGTGAACGGCGGTTCCGATCGGCATGGGATGGCGGCGCGGCCAGGAACGGTGCGCCCGGAATTATAGGTTAGAATACCGACCACTTCGATGGACGCCTGCCCGTCCTCCCGCATCCATCTTCTCGTGCACGCCCGGCTGACTGCCGGCGCGGCCCGCACCGCCGGGCTTTGAGCGCGCGCTGACGGTCTGGCGCGCCTGTGGATGCGCGTTCCTTCCCGGTGATCGGTCGGCTCGGCGCTTCATATGTCCCACTACGACGTGATCGTCATCGGCGGCGGCCACAACGGCCTCATCAACGCCGCGTATCTCGCCAAAGCGGGACGCAAGGTGCTGGTCGTCGAGCGGCGTCATCTCGTCGGCGGCGCGGCGGTCACGGAAGAGATGTATCCCGGCTTCAAGTACTCCGTGTGCTCGGTACGTGGTCTCGCTGCTCCGGCCAGAGATCATTCGCGAGCTCGATCTGCCCCGTCACGGGCTGGAGATCCTGCCGCTCGACGGCACGTTCACGCCGATGCCGGACGGCGATTATCTCTGGCGCGTCAACGATCACGCCAAGACGCGGCGCGAGATCGCCCGGCACTCGCGGGTCGACGCCGAGGCGTATGACGAATACGGCAGGGCGATGGTTGAAATGGGCCGCTTCGTGAAGCCCATTCTCAACATGACGCCGCCGGATCCCACTTCACTCGAACCGCGCGGCCTGCTCGACCTGCTGTTCCTCGCAAGGCGCTTTCAATCGCTCTCGGCTGACGACCAGTACAACCAAATCCAGCTGATGACGATGAGCGCGGTCGACTTCCTCGATCAATGGTTCGAGACCGACGTCCTGAAAGCGACGATGTCCGCCTCCGGCATCATCGGCACGTTCCTGGGCGTGCGATCGCCCGGGACGGCGTACGTGCTGCTGCACCACTACATGGGGGAGATCGACGGCGCGTTCCGGTCGTGGGGTCTCTCCCGGGGCGGCACGGGGGCGATCTCCGAAGCGATTGCCAGCGCCGCGCGGGAGGCGGGAGTCGAGATCCGCACCGAAACGACGGTCTCCAAGATCATCGTCAAGGATGGCGCCGCAGTGGGCGTGGTGCTGGACAACGGCGACTACCTGACCTCCGGCGCGGTGTCGTCCAGCGTCGACCCGCACCTGACGTTCCTCCAGATGGTCGGCCCGGAGCATCTGCCAACCGAATTGGTGGACGACGTGCGGCGCTACAAGTTTCGCGGATCGTCGGGCAAGGTGAATCTGGCGCTCGACGCACTCCCGGACTTCACCGCGCTGCCCGGGGCTGGCGCGCACCTGCGTGGCGCGATCTCGATCTCGCCAAGCATCGACTACATGGAGCGTGCCTACGACGAGGCCAAGTACGGCCGCTACTCACGCCGCCCCTACATCGACATCGTCATTCCCAGCCTGACCGACCCGTCGGTCGCGCCGCCTGGCCAGCACGTGATGTCCTGCTTCGTGCAGTACGCCCCGTATCACCTGCGCGAAGGCTCGTGGGACGACCATCGCGAGGCGTTCGGCGACACGGTCGTCAACACCATCGCGCAGTACGCCCCCAACATCAGGAACATCATCCGCCATCGCCAGGTAGTCACCCCGCTCGATCTGGAGCGCGAGTGGGGATTGACGGAAGGCAACATCTTCCAGGGAGAGCTGACCCTGGAGCAGCTGTTCTTCCTCCGCCCCGCGCCCGGCTGGGCGCGCTACACGACGCCGATCAAGGGCCTTTACATGTGCGGCTCCGCGACGCACCCGGGAGGCGGCATCATGGGTGCGCCAGGGCGGAACGCCGCGCGGGTGATGTGCGGCGCGAAGAAGTAGGCTTTCGGCTACAGGCTCCAGGCTCCAGGGGAACCGATGGATTGCAGCGATCGTGAACGGTGTTGCCGCGCGGATCGGCTCGGTTGTCGTCACCATGAAGTCCTGTAGCCCGAAGCCTGTAGCCCGAAGCCCAGAATCGGTGCCCCCATGCCCCCACCGATTCTGATCGGCGCCGGCCACAACGGTTTGACGACGGCCTTCTACCTGGCCCGCGCCGGGCTGCGGCCGATCGTGCTGGAGCGGCGGGACGTGGTCGGCGGGGCGGCGGTGACCGAGGAGATTGCGCCGGGGTTCCGGAGTTCGCTGCCGCACGCGACAGGGCCCCTCCGCGACGCGGTAATCCGCGACATGCAGCTCACCCGGCGGATCGAGTTCGTGCGGCCCGATCCGCGGCTCGTGGCGCTGGCGCCTGACGGACGGGCGCTGGCCTTCTCGACCGACGTGCAGCGGACCATCGAGGCGATCCAGACGTTCTCGGCCGCCGACGCGGCGCATTACGGGGACTTCTGTGCGACGCTGGCGCGGCTCGGAGCGTTTCTCGGCGGCCTTCTCGAGATGACGCCTCCCTCGCTCAACGCACCGGCGGGTGCCGAGCTGTGGGATCTACTGAAGATCGGCAAGCGCTTCCGCGGACTTGGCAAGACGGACGGTTTCCGGATCCTGCGCTGGATGCCGATGGCCGTCGCCGACCTCGTCGCCGAGTGGTTCTCGTCGGACCTGCTGATGGCCGCCATTGCCGCGCGCGGGATCTTCGGTACGGCCCAGGGACCGTGGTCGGCCGGGACGGGCGCGGTGCTGCTGCTGAACGCTGCCAGCGATCCGGCGCCGGGCGGCAGCAGCGTCATGATCAAGGGAGGCGCTGGCGCTCTGACCGCGGCGATGGCCGACGCCGCCAGAGAAGCGGGCGCCGAGATCCGCACCGGCGTGTCCGTCGCGCGCATTCTGGTGCGTGACGGTCGCGCCGCCGGCGTCGTCCTCGACGACGGGACGGAGCTGCTGGCGGACGCCGTGATCGCCAACACCGACCCGCGCCGTACGCTGCTCCACCTCGTCGACCCGGTCGATCTCGATCCTGGCTTCCTCACGAAGATCCGCAACTACCGGATGCCGGGCACCGTCGCAAAGCTGGACTTCGCGTTGCGCGCCTTGCCCGCCTTCCGCGCTGTTCCGAAACCGGCCGACCTGCGTGGTCGCGTGCACATCGGCCCGACGATCGATTATCTGGAGCACGCCTTCGACGCGTCGAAGTACGGCGAGGTGTCGAGCGAGCCGTATCTCGACGTGGCGTTTCCGTCGATCCTCGATCCGTCGCTGGCGCCTCCAGGACGGCATGTCATGTCGGTCTACATGCAGTTCGCGCCCTACAAGCTCGCGAGCGGGCGCAACTGGACCTCGATGCGGGACACGCTGGTCACCACCGTGCTGCGAACCCTCGAGCGCTACGCGCCCGGCGTCACCGCTCTGATCGAAGGGCAGCGCGTCCTGACGCCGGTCGATCTGGAGACCACGTATGGCCTGACCGGTGGGCACATCCTGCACGGGGAGCCCTCGCTCGACCAGCTGTTCACGATGCGTCCGGTGCTCGGGTGGGCGCAGTACAAGACACCGATCGAAGGGCTGTTCTTGTGTGGCGGCGGCACACATCCGGGTGGCGGCCTGACTGCGGCATCAGGTCACAACGCCGCGCGCGAGATCATCCCGGCGCTCAAGAAACGGCGCGCCGCCTCCGCCTGACGGCCTGTCGCATGCGAGTCACGTTCGGTCTCGCGGCGATCCTCGTCATCGCTCTCCTCACCACCACGACCTGGCAGCGCCAGCCGGTGCCGGCGTTCGGATTCGCCGCCGCATCCGCCCACGCCGAGGACGCGCGCGAGCGTTTCTTCCTGGCGGTGCCGTCCGCCGATCGCATCCGCCAGACGCACCGTGTCCTCGCTGGCGAGCCGCATCTCGCCGGATCGCCGCGCGATCAGCAGCTCGCCGGCTACATCCGCGATCGGTTCGCGGCCGCCGGGCTGGAGGCGATCGAGACGAGCACGCATGACGTGCTGCTGCCCTGGCCCGAAGAGACGACGGTGGAGATGGTGGCGCCGCGAGCCTGGCGCGCCTCCATGCGGGAGGAGCCGGTCGACGGCAACCCGCCGCCGACTTCGGATAGCAGTGAGAGCAGCCTCCCCTATAACGCCTATTCCGCCTCCGGCGACGTCACCGCCCGCGTCGTTTACGCAGGGAGCGGCAACGCGGAGGACTACACGCGTCTCGAGGCGATGGGCATCGACGTGCGCGGGGCAATCGTCCTCGTGCGCTATGCGGTGCCGTACAGCTATCGGGGCTTCACGGTGCTCACCGCGCAGCAACGCGGCGTCGCGGGCATCCTCATCTACTCCGATCCGGCCGACGACGGCGCGGCGAAGGGACCGGCGTATCCGTACGGTCCGTGGGGCCCTGACCGCCGCATCCAGCGCGGCAGCGTGGCCTTCGACTTCCTGGTGCCGGGTGACCCGCTGACGCCGGGCTGGGCCTCGACAAAGGACGCACCGCGGGTGACCCGCGATCAAGCGCTGTCGTTGCCCCGCATCATGAGCGCGCCGCTCTCCGCAGTTGATGCACGCGTGCTGCTCGAGGCGATCGGCGGTCCCGAAGCGCCGGCCGCATGGCGCGGCGCGTTGCCGGTGACCTACCGCGTCGGCGGCGGGCCGCTGCTCGTGCACATGCGAGTACGCAGCGACGACCGCGTGCGTCCAATCTGGACCGTCACCGGCCTGATCCGCGGCAGCGAGCAGCCGGATCAGCTGGTGATCGTCGGGAACCACCGCGATGCGTGGACCTACGGCGGGTCCGATCCCTCGAGCGGCACGGCGGCGCAGCTGGAGATGGTCGAGGCGTTTGGCCAATTGCGGCGCTCCGGGTGGCGGCCGAGGCGCACCATCCTGTTCGCCAGCTGGGACGCGGAGGAGTTCTCGCTCATCTCCTCGACCGAGTGGGGTGAGGAGCATGAGGCCATGCTGCAGGCGAACGCCGTTGCGTATCTCAACGTCGACAGTGGGGTCTCGGGCCGAGTCCTGAACGCCTCGGCGGTGCCGGCGCTCAATCAGACCCTCACGGAGATCGCGCAGCGAGTGAAGGACCCGGCGGCGCACATTCCGGTCGCGGCGGCGTTTCGGGACACGGTCACCAGCGGTGTCCTGCCTGAGGATGCGTCCCACGATCTGGTCGGCAATCGCTTTGGCAGCGGGTCCGACTACAGCGTGTTCCTCAACTTCCTT
Organism: uncultured Acidobacteriota bacterium; assembly: GCA_963816725.1. Lineage (GTDB taxonomy): Bacteria > Acidobacteriota > Vicinamibacteria > Vicinamibacterales > 2-12-FULL-66-21 > CAVSUB01. The sequence goes on from CAWFMC010000018.1 coordinate 488,343, forward strand.
GGCGTGCCCGTCGCGGACCTATCCTTCCGTGGTCCCTATGGCGTGTATCACTCGCTCTACGACAACGCCGACTGGCTCGAACGGATTGGCGACCCGGGATTCCGTTATCACGTCGCGCTGGTACAGCTCTGGGGCCTGCTGACGCTCCGGCTGGCTGACGCTGACGTCCTGCCCCTGGACTATCGCCCCTACGCCGGCCGCCTGCGCGAGTTCCTCGACGAAGCGAGTGCGACCTGGCCGGTGCCGGCGGACTTCGATCAGGCCAGAACTGCGGCCACGGCACTCGGTGAGGCCGCAGAAAGGCTGAACACGGAGCGGCACGAGGCGCTGGACCGCGCTGACCCTGCGGTCCGGGCCCAGCTCGATCGCCGGCTGATGCGGGCGGAGCGAGCCTTCCTGGATCCCGACGGCCTGCCTGGCCGCCCCTGGTATCGCCACGCCATCTTCGCCCCGCAGTATTCCTACGCGCCGGAGGTCCTTCCCGCGGTGGTCGAAGCCATCCGGACCGGAGATCCCGGGCGCGTGAGCGCCGCGCTCGACCGGCTCACCCTGGCCATCCGGCGCGCCGTCGACGCGCTGGACGGACGCTGACCTGGGCGGCTCACATGACCTTCAACCCCGTGCCCGGTCCCCCGGTCTAAGCAAGGGAGGTCGATCATGGGCACACCTGTTCAGCGGCGCCGACGGGGGACAAGAGCCGCAATTGCCGTCCTGGCCGTGGCCGCAGCGGTGCACGTCAACGCCTCCAGAGCCCCCGCGTCGGCGGTCCCGGCGCATCCGGACGACCGGACGATCATCCATGTCCTCAACCGCATCGGCTTTGGTCCGCGCCCCGGCGACATCGAGCGGGTGAGGACCATTGGCCTCCAGGCCTATATCGATCGCCAGTTGCGGCCGGAGAAGGTCGACGACCCGCAGATCGCGGCGCGCCTCGCGTCGCTCGAGACGCTGAACAAGAGCAGCCGTGAGATCGCCGAGCACTACCTGTTGCCCGCGCAGATGCTGCGGCTCCAGCAGCGCCAGCAGCAGGCCGCCTCGGCGCCGACGAGCGCTCCAGCTCCAGACCCTGCGTCATCGACGAGCTCTCCCGGTGCGACACCACCAGTGGCGTTACGGGCCGATGGCCAGCCGCGCGACATGCGCTCGCCGGAGCAGATCGAAGCAGCGAAGGTCGAGCGGGCGGTGCTGACCGATCTCACCGAGCAGAAAATCCTGCGCGCGGTGTACTCCGAGCGTCAGCTCGACGAGGTGATGGTCGACTTCTGGTTCAACCACTTCAACGTCTTCGCCGGCAAAGGACTGACGCGCGGCTACGTCACGGAATACGAGCGCGACACGATTCGGCCGCACGCGCTCGGAAAGTTCCGCGACCTCCTCGGCGCGACGGCGAAGAGTCCGGCGATGCTGTTCTTCCTCGACAACTGGCAGAGCTCCGCGGCGCCCGACGCGCCGACGGCGGCGCCGGCACAGAACGGCCGCCCCGACCATCCGTTCGCGCCCGTGCGCCCCAACGTCCGGCGTCCCGCGGCGGCACCGCGAAACCCGATGCCGAACGAGCAGCCGCAGCGCGTCGCGCAAGCCGCGCCGAATCGCCGCGGCCGCGGGGTGAACGAGAACTACGCCCGCGAGCTGATGGAGCTGCACACGCTCGGGGTCGACGGCGGCTACACCCAGAAGGACGTCCAGGAAGTCGCGCGCGCACTGACCGGATGGACGATCCAGAACCCGCGTCTCGGCGGCGGATTCATGTTCCAGCCGCGCATGCACGACGCCGGCGCGAAGCTGGTGCTCGGCCACACGATCAAGGCCGGCGGCGGACAGCACGATGGCGAGCAGGTCCTCGATATCCTGGCCAGGCATCCGTCGACGGCGCGCTTCATCTCGACCAAGCTGGCGCGCCGCTTCGTCTCCGACACGCCGCCGAAGGCGCTCGTGGACCGCGCCGCGAAGCGTTTCCACGACACCGATGGCGACATCCGGGAGGTGGTGCGGACCATCATCACCTCACCCGAGTTCTTCGCGGCCGCGGCCTACCGGGCCAAGGTCAAGACGCCGTTCGAGTTCGTCGTCAGCGCGCTGCGCGCGACCGGCACCGATGCGCCGAGCGGCTTGCCCTTCATGGCCGCCCTTCGTGACCTCGGCATGCCGCTCTACATGTGCCAGCCGCCGACCGGCTACGCCGACCGCGCCGACGCGTGGGTCAACACGGGAGCCCTGCTCGCCCGCATGAACTTCGCGGTCAGCCTGACCTCGCCGCGCCGCGGGCGTGGCAATCCAGCCGTCGCGCCCAACCCGCTCGTCGTCAGCGACACGCTGATCAAAGACGTGCTCGGCGGCGATGTGTCCGCCTCGACGCAGTCGACGATTGCACAGGCGCAGCAGCCGCCGCAGGCGGTCGCGCTCGTGCTCGGTTCCCCCGAGTTCCAGAAAAGGTAAGGCGCCATGCACTCACGTCGCATCTTCCTGAAGAACGGTGGCCTGGCGCTGGTCAGTCTTGGCTTCGCGCCGCAGTTCATCGCCCGCACGGTGGCGGCCGCGGAACCCCGCCGCAAGGTGCTGGTCACGATCTTCCAGCGCGGCGCAGTCGACGGACTCAACATGATCGTGCCGTTCGGGGAGGCGGCGTACTACAGCTCGCGCCCCAGCATCGCCATCCCTCGTCCTGGGACAAATCCGGGTTCGGCGCTCGACCTCGACGGCTTCTTCGGGCTGCATCCGCGGCTGGCGCCGCTCAAGCCGCTCTACGACGCACGTCAGCTGGCGATCGTCCACGCCTGCGGCTCACCCGACGGCACCCGCTCGCACTTCGACGCCCAGGACTACATGGAAACCGCCACGCCCGGCGTGAAGAGCACTCCGGACGGCTGGCTGAATCGTTACCTGCACGCCCGCGAGCACGAGGCGCAAACGCCGTTTCGCGCGGTCGCACTCGCGCCGCAGCTGCCGCGTTCCCTGCAGGGCCTCGAACCGGCTCTCGCGATTGGCCAGATCGGGCAGTTCGGCATTCGTGCCGGGCAATCGTCCGACATGGTCCAGGCGTCGTTCGAGTCGGAATACGCCGCGGCCGCAGCGGGCGTCCTGCACCAGACGGGCCGTGATGCCTTCGACGCCGTCAAGATGCTGCGCACCGCCAACCCGGCCAAGTACGTGGTCGAGCACGGCGCCGACTACCCGCGATCTCCGTACGGCGAGGCGCTCCGGCAGATCGCCCAGTTGATCAAGGCGGACGTCGGGCTGGAGGTCGCCTTCGCCGAGTCCGGCAACTGGGATCATCACGTCAATGAAGGAGCCGCCGAGGGACAGATCGCGACCCGCCTCGACGACTTCTCACGCGGCCTCGCCGCGCTCGTCCAGGACCTCGGCGATCGCATGAGCGACGTCGTGATCCTGACGATGTCGGAGTTCGGGCGGGCGGTGGCGGAGAACGGCAGCCGCGGAACGGATCATGGCCACGGCAACGCGATGATGGTCATCGGCGGCGGTGTCCGCGGTGGCAAGGTCTACGGCCGCTGGCCCGGCCTTCAACCGGAGCAGCGCTACGAAGGCCGCGACCTGTCCGTCACAACGGACTTCCGCACCGTGTTCGCGGAGGTCGTGCGCGGGCATCTCGGCCTCACTGACGTCAGCCATGTGTTCCCCGGATTCAAGGGACCGGCGACGGTGGGCGTGCTCGGGTAAGGCGCGCTACACTGCAGCGTGACCCTGCAGGAGCTCCGCACGCCTTGCGTGCTCGTGGATTGGCGGCGCCTCGAGCGCAACATCGATCGGATGCAGGCGGCGGCCGACGCCGGCGGGCTGCGGCTGCGGCCGCACGCCAAGACCCACAAGTCCCCTGAGGTCGCCCGCCTCCAGCTCGCCCGCGGCGCGACGGGCATCTGCTGCGCCAAGCTCGGCGAGGCGGAGGTGTTCGCGGACGCCGGCATCGAGGACATCCGCCTCCCCTATCCGCTTCATCCATCCAATGCCGATCGCGTGATCGCACTCCTCGACCGCACGCACCTCTCGTTCATCGTCGACAACATCGAGGTCGCGCGAGGATGGTCAGCGGCGATGACGGCCGCAGGCCGCGAGGTCGACGTCCTGGTCAAGGTAGACGTCGGTCTGCACCGCTGCGGGATCGATCCGGACGCGTCAGGCGCGGCCGAGATGGTCGCGCAGGTCGGACGGCTTCCGGGTCTCCGCTTCCGAGGCCTCCTGAGCCATGCGGGTCATGCGTATAGCGCTTCGAGCGACGACGAGACGAGGCGCATCGCCGCAGCGGAAGCGGCCACGCTGACCGGGTTGGCGAGCCAGGTCGGGGCGCTGGGCGTGAGGTGTGAGGAGATCAGTGTCGGCGCGACACCCACCGCCCGGCACAGCGCCACCCTCGCCGGCCTGACCGAGATGCGCCCGGGCAATTACGCCTATTACGACCGCATGCAGGTCGCCCTCGGGTCGGCGACGTGGGACGATTGCGCGCTCACCGTGCTGGCGCGGGTCGTGAGCCGGCCGGCCGCGGATCGCGTGATCCTCGATAGCGGCAGCAAGACGCTCACGAACGACGTCGTCCGCGGCCCGGGTGAGACGCCGGGATACGGCGTCGTGCTCGAAGCCCTCGACCGCTTCAGTCCCAATCGGCAGCTCGTCATCGAGCGGCTGTCGGAAGAGCACGCCAAAGTGACGGTCGCTGGTGAATGCGCGCTTGCGCCCGGCGACCTCGTCCGCATCATTCCGAATCACTCGTGCCCGGTGTCGAACCTGGTCGACCGCGCATGGAAGGTCGATGGGCTCAATGTGACGGGCGAGGTCGAGATTGCCGCGCGCGGACGGATCGCGTAGCGCCGGATCGGCCCGTAGTAGAATGGCGGTCCCGATGACAAAGGACTGGTCCGGAGAGGCGCTCGGAATGGTCGAGACTCGTGGCCTCGTGGGCATGGTCGAGGCCGCTGACGCGATGGTCAAGGCGGCCAACGTCGTGTTCGTCGGCTGGCAGAAGGTCGATGCCGGGCTGGTGACCGCGATCGTCCGCGGGGACGTCGCTTCGGTCAAGGCTGCGACCGACGCGGGCGCGGCCGCGGCACGCCGCGTCGGCGAGCTGGTTGGCGTGCACGTTATCCCGCGGCCCGCCGACGGCCTGGATCAAATCTTCCCGATCGGCTGACCCTCGCCCGGCCGCGTTTCGGCGACCGCCTGTTCCTTCGCTTTCTTCAGGCACTCCTCGTCCGTCAAATCCAGCCGGAGCGGCGTCATCGACACGAGGTCGTGCTCGAGGGCCCAGCGATCGGTGCCCTCATCCGCCGGCTCGAGCGGTTTGACCGTGAACCAGAAATGATCGCGCCCCAGAGGATCCTTGCCCGGCACGACCCAGCCGTCGTACTGGCGGACCGACACCCGCGTCCAGGCGACGCCGGCGGGCTGTTGGGGCACGTTCACGTTCACCAGCCGCAATGACGTATCCGGCAGCAGGAGCTCGAGCGCACGCTCGACAAAAGGTTCGAGCGTGTCGAAGCGCGGCTCCCCGTCCGTCACCGGCGTACTGAACGCAATTCCGCGACATCCAAGCAGCACGCTCTGGCGAGCGGCGGAGACCGTCCCCGAATGCCAGATGCCATTGCCCACGTTCGGTCCCAGGTTGATCCCGGACAGCACGACGTCGACGCGTTCCCACAGGTGAGTGCCGAGCGCCACGCAGTCCGACGGTGTACCGTTCACCCGGAACGCCTCGAAGTCGCCGAGCGGAGTCTTGCGGTACGACAGCGGGCGCGTCGAGGTAATCGCCGCGCTCATCGCCGATTGCTCGACGTCGGGCGCGACGATGCGGACGTGACCGAACTTGGCGGCGACGCGGGCCAGCGCGAGAATCCCCGGGCTGTAGATCCCGTCGTCGTTAGTGATGAGCAGATTCATCGGCTTACGTCCTCATCGAAGGAACGTTGTGGTCGGTACCGCTGGCACACCCGGCCTAACTCTGGCACGTCCCGTGTAGGTGCGTGGGCGTGCGCATCCTCATCTACCAGAATCCTGACGCCGGGCACGAGCGCCCGAGGCCGGACACGCTCATCGAAAGTCTGCAACGTGAAGGCCACGACGTCGAATGGCGTCACATCAAGCAACACCGTCTGTCCGATCCGGATACCGGTCCGCTCGACCTCGTGGTCGCGGTCGGCGGTGACGGCAGCGTCGGGCGCACGGCGCGACAACTGATCGGCGGTGACCTGCCGATCGCCGTGCTGCCGATGGGTACGGCCAATAATCTGGCGACCGTCCTGGATGCCGGTGCGCACGACCTGGCCGAGCGGATCGCAGCGTGGACTTTGGTCCCCTTCGATGCCGGCACGCTCGAGGGTTGTGGCGAGCCCGACTGGTTCTTCGAAAGCCTGGGTGTGGGGGCGTTCGCGGACACGGCGGCGCGGCTCACCAAAGAAGCCCGTTCGGCACCCCCCCAGCCTTCGCGGGAGGCCGAGCTGGCGCGTGACCTTCGCGAGCTGACACAAGCTGTCCGGGTCCAGCGCCCGATCGAGGTCGAGGTGGCCGTGGACAGCAGGACGATTCATGCCCACCTGCTGCTGCTCGAGATCCTCAACATCGCCCGTCTCGGACCCGGCGTTCAACTCGCTGACGGCGTCGACCCTTCAGACGGGTTCCTCGACGTGGTCCTCATCGAGGAAGCCCACCGGGAGCAACTAGTCGCGTATCTGGAAGCGCTGCAGGCGGACCCTGGTGCACCAACGCCCTTTCCTGCCATCCGGACGACCAGCGTCCGCGTGAAGGCCGCGGAGCCGGTCTGTCTGCACATCGACGGCCGGAGCGAAGAGGTGCGTGGGCCGGTCGACCTCAAGATCGGAATCCGCCGTCACGCCGTGCGGTTCCTGGGCGGTCCGAACTCCTGACACTGAACTGCTGCGTCAGGATCCGCCGAGCGCAGCGGCGATGTGTGCCGCCTGGGCCGCGCCGGCAAAGTCCTTGTCGGTCAGACCGCCCTCACTGTGGGTGATGAACGTCAGGGTCACGCGCTTGTAGTTGATCAGCATGTCGGGATGATGGTCGGCCGCCTCGGCCGCAAATCCCAGCCGGACGACGAAGGCCAGTGCCTCCGGAAACCCGCCGAACGTGAATTTCCGCGAAATCGCCCCATTTTCCAGCGACCAGCCGGGAATCTGACTCAGCTTCGCGTGCGCCTCGGGGGCGCTCAGTGTTGCCATTGCTGAAGCATAGACCCGCCTTCTTGGAACTTCCGCGTGGCGTTGCGAGTCTAACGGCGTTAGAATAGTGAACACTGTTCATATTCTGAACCCTGGAGGGTGATTGGGAGTCAAAGAACGGCAGGAGCGGGAGCGGGAGGCGGTTTCCCGGGCCATTCTGGATGCGGCCCGCGACCTGTTCGTCGCCGAAGGCTATCCGCATGTGTCGATCCGGAAGATCGCCGAGCGCATCGAGTACAGCCCGGCCGCCATCTACGGCTATTTTCCGAGCAAGGACGACATCTTCTTCGCGCTCGCGGAGGAAGGCTTCCGGTTGCTCATCTCGTCGGCCGCCCAGCGCGACCTCGAACAGAGCGACGGCTCCGATCCGCTGAGCGCGGTGCGCCGCGCGATGATGCGGGTCTACGCGTTCAGCAAGTCACATCCCGAGTATTTCGCGCTGATGTTCCTCGACCGTTCCGTGCCGCAGATCAGCAAACACTGGAGCCGCTTCGGCTTCGTCCGCGACATGCGGCTGCAGCTCGACGCCCTCATCCAGCGGGCGATCGACGCCGGGCAGTTGCCGCAGGGCGCCCATCCCGGCGTGCTGTTCCGGATCATGCTGACGGCGGTCCACGGCGCATCGGTGATGCGCCTCTGCGATCGGCTCGCGCCCGGTGAGGACGGCGATGCGATCGCCCACGACGCGCTGGAAGCCGTCCTGACCGGCCTCCGCGCCGGTTCCCCGATTACGTCGTCGTCCGTAGCTTGCGTGGATTTCGATTCCGCTCAGTGAGGCAGTTGATCATGACCGTACGTCGCGCTCTCATCCTCGTCCCGCTCTTCCCCGTCCTGGCCGCGCTCGCCGCGTGCCGCGCCGACGTGAGCACCGAAGCCGCTGCGGCTCCGCCGCCTGCCGTCCCGGTCGCTGTTGCCGCGGTCGAGAGCCGGCCGATCGACCGCTATCTTCGCGTCACCGGCTCGTTGATCGCTGACGAACAGGCTGAGGTGAGTGCCGAGACCGCGGGCCGGGTGATTGCGATCCCCGTCGAGCGGGGGTCGCACGTCCAGGCCGGCGCGATCCTCGCCCGCATTTCCGCGACCGAGACATCGGCGCAGTTGCAGGAGGCCGAGGCCAACGCGGCGCAGATCGAGTCCCGGCTCGGGCTGACCGCGAATCAGCCGTTCGAGGCGGCCAAGGTGCCCGAGGTGATGAACGCCAAGGCGTCGCTCGAGTACGCCGAGGCGGAGTTCAATCGCATCAAGTCGCTGCTCGATCAGAAGGTGGTCTCGCAGAGCGAGTACGACCAGCGCCGGACGCAGGTCGAGGCGGCGCGCCAGCAGTATCAGGTGGCACTGAACTCGGCGCAGCAGTCTTATCGCTCCCTCGAAGCGGCGCGGGCGCGCATCACCGTCGCTCGCAAGGCGGTGGCGGATACCGACGTCCGGGCGCCGTTCGCCGGCCTGGTCGCGGAGCGTGTCGTCAGCGTCGGCGATTACGTGACGCGCGGCGCGCGCGTGGCCACGGTGGTCCGGGTGGACCCGCTGCGGCTCGAGCTGACCATCCCGGAACAGTCGGTCTCGCTGATCAAGCCGGGTCTGCCGGTCTCGCTGTCGGTCGATGCGTATCCCGGCCAGAGCTTTGAGGCCAATGTCCGCTTCGTGTCACCGAGCCTGCGGCCCGAGCAGCGGGCGCTGACCGTCGAAGCGGTGGCGGCGAATGCGGATGGCCGGTTGAAGCCGGGCATGTTCGCGACGGCGCGGATCCATCAGCCTTCGAGCGCGCCGGCGCTGCTCGTGCCGGCCAACGCGCTTGAAACCGTCGCCGGCACCACCCGCGTCTATGTGGTGAAGAACAACCGGGTCGAGGAGCGGATCATCACCACCGGCGAAACAGTCGGCGACCGCATCGAGATCACTTCGGGTGTCGCCGCCGGCGATTCCGTCGCGACCGATCCGAAGGGCCGGCTGGCCGACGGGCAGACCGTCGCCGTCCGCTGAGCGTGTTTCCGTTCATTTCCGTCCGCAGGTAATCAGACATGCAGTGGCTCGCATCCATCTCCGTGCGTCGGCCGGTCTTCGCGACAGTGATCATCCTGTCGCTGACCGTGGTCGGCGCGTTCGCGTTCCTCAAGCTCGGTCTCGACCGCTTTCCGAAGGTCGATTTCCCGACTGTCGTCGTCACCACTCGCCTCCCGGGCGCAGCGCCCGAGGAAGTCGAGACCGAGATCAGCGACAAGATCGAGGAAGCGGTCAACACCATCAGCAGCATCGACGAGCTGCGCTCGAACTCGTCGGAAGGCGTCTCGCAGGTGATCATCTCGTTCCTGCTCGAGAAGGACGCCGACATCGCCGCCCAGGAAGTGCGCGACCGCGTCAACCGCGTGCTGCCGCTCCTGCCGCGCACCATCGAGCAGCCGACGGTCGAGAAGTTCGACCCGGATGCGGCGCCCGTACTGACGCTCTCCGTCTCCGCCAACAAGCCGCTGCGCGACATCACCGAGTACGCCGACAAGACGCTGCGGCGCCAGCTGGAGAGCGTCACGGGTGTCGGGCAGGTGGTGGTGGTCGGCGGACGGTCGCGCCAGATCAACGTGCTCATGGACGCTGACCGGCTGCGCGCCTACAACCTGACGGTCACCGACGTGACCCGCGCGCTCCAGACTCAGAACGCCGAGATCCCGGGCGGACGCGTCGAGCAGGGCGGCACGTCGGTCACGCTGCGAACCCGCGGGCGCGTGCAGAGTGTGGCCGCCTTCGGTGATCTCGTGGTCCGCCAGCAGGACGGCCATGCGGTCCTGCTGCGTGACGTCGCCACGATCGAGGACGGTATGGCCGAGGCGACCACCAAGGCCAACGTCAACGGCGAGTCGTCGGTCCTGCTCACGGTCCGTCGTCAATCGGGGACCAATACCGTGCAGGTCGTCGACGAAGTGCGAGCCCGTCTCGCGGAGGTCACGCCGCTCGCGCCGTCCGGCTACAGCATCCGCGTCGTTCGCGACCAGTCGGAGTTCATTCGCGCCTCGATGCGCAGCGTGAACGAGCATCTGATCGTCGGCTCGATCCTCGCGGCCCTGGTCGTCCTGGTGTTCCTGTGGAACTGGCGCTCGACGGTGATTGCCGCGATCGCCATCCCGACATCGATCGTCGCCACGTTCGGCCTCATCTGGTACCAGGGCTTCACCCTGAACTCGATGACGATGCTGGCCCTCACGCTGGCGGTCGGCATCGTGATCGACGATGCGATCGTGGTGCTGGAGAATATTTACCGCTTCGTCGAGGAGAAGGGCCGGCCCCCGATGCAGGCGGCCGTGGAAGCCACTCGTGAGATCGGCCTCGCCGTCCTCGCCACCACGCTCTCGCTGGTCGCGATCTTCGTTCCGGTCGGCTTCATGGGCGGCATCGTCGGCCGGTTCATGACCAGTTTCGGGCTCACCATGTCGTTCGCGATCCTGGTCTCGATGCTGGTGAGTTTCACGCTGACGCCGATGTTGTCGGCGCGCTGGATCAAGATGCGCCCGCGGCGCGAAGACGCCGAGGGACACGGGATCGAGGAGCACGGGTCGAAGGAGTCACGCTTCTTCCGTCCGGTCGATCAGTTCTACTCCACGACGCTCAAATGGTCGCTCGCGCATCGCGGGATCGTCGCCGGCATCGCCGCCCTGGTGTTGCTGAGCAGCGTCCCGCTGTTCATGGTCGCCAATAAAAACTTCATGCCCAACGACGACCAGTCGGAGTTCGAGGTCGGCCTGCGCGCGCCCGAGGGAACGAGCCTCGAAGCGACCGAGATCATCGCCAACCGCGTTGCCACCCGGATCCGCCAGCTTCCGGAGGTCTCCTACACGCTGGTGTCGGTGGCCGATGATCCGGCGCAGACGCAGAACGTCGGCACGGTGTACGTGCGGCTGAAGCCGGTCGAGGAGCGCGACACCGATCAGTTCGAGTTGATGGATCGGGTGCGGTCCGAGGTGCTGCCGAAGCTGGCGCTCCCGAACCTGCGCACCGGCGTGCGTCCGGTCGCGACGATCGGCGGCGGGGGCAACCAGAGTGCGGACATCCAGTTCACCATCAACGGTCCCGACCTCGGCTTGTTGGAGAAGTACGCGGCGGCGGTGGTTGCGGCCGCCAAGAAGGAGCCGGGAGTCGTGGACGTCGATACGTCGCTGAACGTCGGCAAGCCGGAACTGTCAGTCCAGCTCGATCGCATGAAGGCCGCGGACCTCGGGGTGCAGATTTCCGACGCCGCGGACGCCCTGCGGCTGCTGGTCGGCGGCGATCAGGTCACGACCTACAACGAAGGCGGCGAGCAGTACGAAGTGCACGTCCGCGCGGTCCAGGGCAACCGGCAGACGGCGGCGGCGATCGAGCAGCTGACCGTGCCGTCCACCCGTAGCGGCAGCGTCGCGCTGCAGAACATCGCGCGGCTGACGCCGGGCACCGCTCCGTCGGAGATCAACCGGCTGAATCGTCAGCGCCAGGTCACGATCTTCGCCGGCCTGCAGCAAGGCGTGTCGCAGACGCCGGCCATGGACCTGATGACCAGGACCGCGGAGTCGCTGAACATGGGGCCGGGCTACAGCTCGCGCTTTGCCGGACGCTCGCGCGAGCTCGGGCGGGCCGCGGAGAACTTCCTGATCGCGTTCGCGCTGTCGCTGATCTTCATGTATCTGATCCTGGCGGCGCAGTTCGAGTCCTGGCTGCACCCGATCACTATCCTGTTGTCGCTGCCGCTGACGCTGCCGTTCGCGCTGCTGTCGATCATCATCACGCGCCAGTCGCTGAACATCTTCTCCGCACTCGGCCTGCTGGTCCTGTTCGGGGTCGTGAAGAAGAACTCGATTCTCCAGATCGACCACGCCAACCAGCTCCGCGAGCGCGGCATGGAACGCGACGCGGCGATCATCCAGGCCAGCCGCGACCGTCTGCGGCCGATTCTGATGACCACCTTCGCGTTCGTCGCCGGGATGTTCCCGCTGGTCATCTCGAGCGGAATCGGCGCCGGCACCAACCGGGCGATCGGCTTCGTCATCATCGGTGGGCAGTCGATGGTGCTGCTGCTGACGCTGCTGGCGACGCCCGTCGCCTACTCGCTGTTCGATGATCTGTCGCGCTTCAGGCTGCCGTTCCGGCGCCGGACCGCCCGGGCTGCGGCCGCGACCGCGACCGCGACCCTGCTGGCGCTGGCAGTCGCCGGGACGGGTACGGCTTCGGCCCAGATACTGTCGCAGGCGCCGGTGGCCGCGCCGGCAGCGTCGGCCGCGCCGAGCGGACCCGTGCTGAAGATCTCGCGCGACGACGCCATCCGGATGGCGGTGGAGAACAATCCGGATCTCGCAGTCGCCAATTTCGATCCGGCGCTCAGCGACGAGGACGTCGCCGCCGCGCGCAGTGCCTTCGTCCCGACGCTGCAATCGGGGCTCTCGCGCAACAGCGAGCTGCTCCCGCCGGTGAACCTGTTCGGAGGGGCGACCGGCACGCGCACGGATCTCTGGTCCGGCACTGCGGCAGTCAATCAGTTGCTGCCGTGGGGCGGCGGCAACTATCTGTTCGGATGGGACAACTCCCGCGCGAGCTCCAACAGCATCATCTCGAGCTACAGCCCGGCACTGTCGTCGAGCCTGCACGTCGCGTTCTCGCAGCCGCTGCTGCGCGATTTCAAAATCGATCCGGCGCGGGCGCAGCTCGAAGTATCCCGGCGCAATCGCGAGATCACCGACACGCGTCTGCTCGAAACCAGCGTGGCGACGAAGGCTGACGCGGAGCGCGCCTACTGGCTGCTGGTCTCGTCGCTGGCGCTGGTCGACGTACAACAGCGTTCGCTGGATCTGGCCCTGGAGCTGGAGCGCACCAATCGCGCCCGGGTCGACGTCGGCCAGTCGCCGCCGCTCGACCTCGTCGCCGCCCAGGCCGAAGTCGCCCAACGTCGCGAGAACCTGATCGTGGCCCGGACCAGCGCCCGGCAGTCGGAAGATCTGCTGCGGACGATCGCCGTCGATCCGAAACGAGATGACTACTGGGCGTTGCGCCTCGAGCCGACCGACGTCACTCCCGCCGTCGGCCCGCCGCCCGATGTCGACGCGGCCGTGAGACGCGCCTTGAGCGAACGGACCGATCTGCTGCGCGCCCGCAAGGAGATCCAGAACGCCGAGACCGGCATCGCGCTCTCGCGCAGCCAGTCGCTGCCCGATCTGCGCGCCGCAGCCGAGTACCTGACCAACGGGGCCGGCGGCACGCGCCTGGTCCGCACCGGCGATTTCCCCGGCACGATCGTCGGCAGCCAGCTGACCTCGTTCGGGAGCGTGCTTGGACAGGTGCTCACCGCCGACTATCCAACCTGGACGCTCGGACTCACCTTCAGCTACCCGCTCGGGAAGAGCAATGCGCAGGCAGCGCTGGCCCGGGCAAAGATCGAACGTGATCAGTCGAACGCCCGGCTGCGCAGCCTCGAACTGGCTGCCGTCCGCCAGATCCGCGACGCGGCCTCGCGCCTCGAGCAGAATCAGCAGCGCATCGAAACGACGCGTCTGGGGCGGCAGCTCGCCGAGCAGCGTCTGGACGCCGAGCAGCGCCGCTTCGAAGTCGGCTTGTCGACCAGTTTCCTGGTGATTCAGGCGCAACGCGACTTGGCGATCGCGCGCAACAGCGAGACGCAGGCGCTGCTCGACTATCAGCTCTCGAGCGTGACGTTCGAGACCGTCCAGCAGAGCGGCACGGCCAGCACGAATCAGCTCGTCAACGCGGTCTCGTCCGGCACGGGACGGTAGACAAGCTCGCCGACGCGCATCCGGGCTTCACAAGCGCGGATGCGTGTCGCGCATCGCTTCCGTCCTCCACAACCCGGGGTGCGACAGCGGCCCGCCCACACACAATCAGAAAGACACCTACGGGACGCGGCTCGTCAGCGCGACTCGGCGTGGACTGAGCGCGTCGAGTTCCGGCACCGCGCGCCGGTCCAGCATGAGATCCGCGACGATGCGGGCCGTCAGGGGCGCCAGCAGGACGCCGTTGCGGAAATGCCCCGTGGCGTAGAACAGGCGATCGCTTGACGCCGATGGCCCGATGATCGGCAGTCCATCAGGGGTGGCGGGGCGTAAGCCGGATCTCGCATCGACGAAAGTCGCATCGCTCAGCGCGGGGACCAACGTGGACGCTGCCTCGAGGAGCGCCCGCACCGCGGTGACCGTATTGCGCTCATCGAATCCCGCCTCCTCCATCGTCGCCCCGACCAGTACCGTGCCGTCGTCCCAGGGAACGAGGTAGCAGCCCGGTCCCCAAACGACGCGAGAGAGGAGCGGCGCGCGTGGCCGGATCCGGAGCAGTTGCCCGCGCACCGGCCTGACCTGGCGCGGTGCCTCGTCGTCGAGCCCGAGCAGCTGGGGCGTCCACGATCCGGTGGCAATGACCACCTGCTCGGCGCGGATACTGTTCCCGTCGTCAAGCACGACGTCAACGAACCCGGGTCGAGCATCGAGCGCCACGGCGCGGCTGGCGGTCTGAACGCGGCCTCCGCCAGCCGCGACCACACGCGCCAGCGCCGCTGTGAGATCGGGCGCCGAGACGTAGCCGTGGCCGGGAACCGACAGGGCTCCAGCGACGGCCGCGGCAAGTGCTGGTTCCAGCTGTCGCGCGCCCGCTGAATCGAGCCACTCGCATCGTTCCGCGCCGACTGTTGCGCCGGTGCGGCGCAGGTGCGCGGCAGATTCCCCGTCGAATGCGACTTCGAGGCTGCCGCTCCGGCGGTACTCGACGCGGACCCCGGACCGGACCCGAACGTCCTCAATCCAGCCATCGTAGAGGTCGAGGCTCCGTATCAGGAGATCCAGGAGAGGGCCGCTCTCGTGCGCTTCGGTGTACGGCGCCAGCATTCCAGCAGAGGCCTGGGTGGCACCCTGACCAACCGATCGGCTGTCCAGCACGTGGACGCGTGCGCCGCGGCCAGTCAGCTCGCCGGCCACCGCGCAGCCGATGATTCCGCCGCCGATTACGAGGATTTCCGCGTCGCTTGACACGGATCGATGATAGCGCCTCGCCTTGCACAGGGTGATGGCAGCGCGCTTGCTGAGACAAGGAGCGATGTTGGACCGCCTGCACGTTCCGCTCAGCTGGAAAGAGATCTTCAAGCGCTCAGCCAAGGAGTTCGTCAGCGACAACGCCTTCGACCTCGGCGCGCAGCAGGCGTACTACTTCTTCTTCGCGCTGTTCCCGGCGCTGCTGACGCTCATTTCCATCGCCAGCTTCTTCACCCTATCCAACCTCATCCAGCAGGTCATCACGACGCTCGGGCAGGTCGTGCCGCAGGACGTGCTGACGATCGTCGCGGAGCAGATCAAGAAGATCTCCGACAGTCAGCAAGGGGGGCTGCTGACGATCGGATTCCTGCTGACACTGTGGAGCAGCTCCGGCGCGCTGGTGTCGATCATCACCACGCTCAACGCTGCCTACGACATCACCGAAGGGCGGCCGTGGTGGAAAGTCAGGCTGACCGCCATCGGCCTGACCATCGGCGTGGCCATCTTCATCCTGGTGTCGCTGTTCCTGGTGCTCGTCGGCCCGACGCTGGCGGAGCACCTGGCGACCACCCTGAGGCTCGGGACCGCGTTCAAGTGGGCCTGGTGGATCTTGCAATGGCCCGTGGTGCTGGCGCTGGTCGCGACCGGCATCGGGCTGATCTACTACTTCGCGCCGGACGCCGAACAGGAATGGACGTGGATCACTCCGGGCTCAGTGGTCGCGACCCTTCTGTGGTTGCTGGTGTCCCTGGTCTTCAAGGTCTACATCAGCTACTTCGGCAACTACAACGAGACGTACGGCACCATCGGCGCGGTGATCGTCCTGCTCACCTGGTTGTACCTCTCGGGGCTGGCGATCATCTTCGGCGCCGAGATGAACTCGGAAATCGAGCACGCGTCGCCCTACGGAAAAGACACCGGCGAGAAGGTCCCCGGAGAGAAGAAGCGGATCGGTCGCGCGGCGCAGAAGTATGCGGAGAAGCAAAAGGCCGAGGGCCAACTGCCGGTGCAGCCGCTACCCGACAATGTGAACTGCGATCTGGACGAGGAGTCCGACGCGCCGCGAACGCTGCGGCCGAGCGAGGCGATGATTGCCGCCGCGTTGATGCTACCAGCGGCGATTTCCGTCGGCCGTGAAGTCCTCACGTCGGTGCGGGAGATGCGCGAGGACGATCGGAGCCTCCCGGCGAGGCTGCCTGACACCACGCGTCAGCATTACTGAGGCTTCCAGGCGTCCGGTCGCAGCTTGCCGCTGGTCCCCCAGTACACTGGCTCCTTCGCCTTCGGCGCCGGCAGATCGGTGAGGTACCGCTGCGGTCCGTGGATCGTTTCAGGAGCCGTGATCGACGGGTCGACGTGAACGGCAGGGCGGCCGACGCGATCGTGCCGTCCTCGCGGTGCCACGGCGACAGGTACCGTGACGTACACGGGATATGGCACCGTCACCTCGTGAACCACTGTGGCTGACGGTCGATCGACGTAAACAACCTCGGGCTGCGTCTGCTGGGACACCACGTCCGCGAGCGTCGCGGCTTCGGCAGGCGCCGCGGGGCGCTCGCGACCGCTCCGCACGAGGGCCACGATCACCCGCTCGCTGACGCCAGCGGCTTTCAGGCTCTTCAGGGTTGCGGCGTCCACGTCGAAGACGCCGCCGTCCACCTCGATCAAGGCCAGCAGCACCTCGTCGCCCAAGCCGGCTTTCGTGAGGTCGACAATGTCGCGAAGCGTGACCGCCTGCGCCGCAGTCGATACGAAGAGGGCGAAAACGAAGGCGAAGACGGTACGCCGCATCAGAACCCCCTCAGACTATCGGACGGCACGCGTGCCGCCGAAAAGGCCCGTGCAACCAGGGTACCCGCGACCGGCCTCACGAAAACGGGTGCCGGGCGTCTCGGAGGGCGGCGACGGTCCTGTCCGGAGGACAACGGTGTCCCCCGTCACGAGCGACATGCCAGCCGGAAAGCCGAGATACGCCCGTATTTTGTGGTATTTTGCGCCCGCCCTTGGGGTACGTCAATTGCTCGACTGATGACGTCCAGGGAGTGTTCATTGATGCCCGTCAAGCCTCTTCTCGTCGGCGCGTTGGCTGCGGCCTGCGTGGCCGCTGCCGTCGGTGGCGCCTACGTCGCGGTGCGCCAGAGCCCGGCCACCCCTCCGGCTTCGGTCTCTGAACCGGCAGCGGGAGCAGCCTCTGCCGGCTCAACGAGCTCCGCACCGGTGACTGAAACCGAAGGCGTGGTGACCCCGCCAGCAGGTGCGCCAGACGCTGTGGCGGAGGTTCCGGCCCCCGCGCCGGCTCCGGCTCCCAATCCAGAGCGCACCCCGAAGAAGGAGGCTCCGGCTCGTCACGTACCACCCGCGCCGGCGTCGAAGTCGGTTGCGGTGCGACCCAACCCGGCCCCCGCGGCGCCGACGCGCCATGACGCACCGGTAGACGACACCGGCCGGCGTGCGGACTCGAACCCGCCGCCGTCGTCCGCCCCAGCACGAGATACGACGAGTGCAGCGGTCACGCCGGATGCAGCTGCCGCGCCGACCCGCATACCCGACCCGCCCCCGGTGCCTCGATACGTCGAGGTCGTCGTGCCCGCATCGGCGGTCATCGGTCTCCAAGTCGATCGCGCACTGTCAAGCGAAACAGCAAAGGTCGAGGACCGCATCGAAGCACGGGTCACCCGCGACGTGATGGCCGACGGTCAGCGGGCTATTCCTGCGGGCTCGAAGATGCTCGGCTCGGTCGTGCTGGTCGATCGCGGCGGCAAGATGAAAGATGCGGCACGGCTGGGCGTGCGCTTCCATACGCTCGTGCTGGCTGACGGTACCGAGCTCCCGCTTCGCACCGAAACCATTTACCGCGACGGCGACTCGCCCGGCAATGAGAGCTCGCGCAAGGTTGGTGGTGCTGCGGTGGGCGGCGCGATCCTCGGGGCAATCCTCGGTGGGGGCAAGGGGGCTGTACTCGGCGGCGCTGCTGGCGCGGCGGGCGGCACCGCGGCGGTAATGGCCGGCGGACGCAACCCGGCCACACTTCCAGCCGGCACCGTGGTGACCGCACGGGTCGCCGGTCCGGTCACCGTTCAGGTCGAAAAGGAATAACTCGCGTCGATCAGTGTCGCGCACTTCCACGCGCGTGACACTGATCGCTTCAAGCCCGCGCCGTTTGATGCTCCTGATTCCCGCCCGGACAGTTCCCCCGTGTTCCGTTACCGCCTCTTCCGTAGCAGCTGCGGGGTAACGCAGCGACTGTCAACTACGCGTGCGACTGAGCCGTGACGGCTCGACCGTTCGTCGGCTCAACTCTCGTCGCGGGGCATACCGCTTGCTTTGTCAATCCGAATGCGGCTCACACGAGCCGGTTAGCAGTCCGGCTCGTAAACGCCGGCCAGGAGAGGCAAGGACAGATGATGGTATCCCGCAAGTGGTTCCTTACGGGCGCGTTGGCGCTCATGGTTTCGACGCTCGCTCCGACGAAGGCGTCGGCAGACTGGTTGTTCACCCCATTCATCGGCGGCACGTTCGGCGGCAGCGCGAAGGTCAACGGCGTGGGCGGCGACGTGAAGAATGAGTTCAATGAAACGCTGACGTACGGCGGGTCGCTGGCATTCCTCGGCGGCGGCATCGCCGGCTTCGAGGTGGACTTCGGCTACTCGCCGAACTTCTTCGGAAGCGATTCCAACGACGCGCTGAATCTCGTCGGCGACGGCAACGTCACGACGCTGATGGCCAACCTGATGATCGCCGGTCCCAAGGCAGCGGTGCGGCCCTACGTGGTGGGCGGCGTGGGGTTGATCAAGACGCGAGTCGACAGCGCCGATCAGTTCTTGACCGACGTCGGCAACAACGACTTCGGCTTCGACGTCGGCGGCGGCGTGATCTTCTCGTTTTCCGACAACGTCGGGATCAGAGGCGACGTCCGCTACTTCCGCGGGATCACCAACAACGACAACAACGGGGTCGACCTCCGCCTGGGCTCGTTCCAATTCTGGCGCGGTACAGTCGGCGTCACCTTCCGGTTCTAATACAGCGACGTTCCTCCGGCGGTCCGCTCGAGGCTCCCCAGCCGAGCGGGCCGCTTCTCTTTCATCCCTCCTCCGATTCCCACTCGATCACCCAGCGATCGCCTACCGCGCGCAACTGCACGAGACCATGCAGCGGGAATGCGTTCGCCTCGCCATCTGCCCGGCCGGTGACGAGGAGATGGAGGATCCGGGGCAGGCTCGGGAAATGACCGACGAGCATCACCTCGCGGGTCTCATCGACCAGGCGATCGCGAATCCACTCGGGTGGATCGGTTGGTTGGAGTCCGCGGATCGCCGCGAACTCAGCCTGGGAACTGCACGCCGCGCGAAAGGCTTCCGCCGTCTGGCGCGCCCGCAGCTTGCCGCTGTGCCAGATTACGACCGGCCGCACGCCCCGATGCGCGGCCGCGGCGGCCAAGGCCATGGCATGCGCACGACCGGCAGCCGAGAGCGGACGTTGCGGGTCCACGTCGGGCTCGACGGCGTGGGCGTGATGAACGAGGTAGATCATCGGCGCGTGTTCCGGGCCGAACGCTGCAGGCTATCCCTGGTTCGTCCCCAGCCACGCCCTGAGCTCGCGCAAGGCGTGAGCGACCGAGTCGGGATGGGTCGACTGCGGCGTCCGCTTCCGGCGCACGGACGCAGCCGGCGTGATGTAGTCCTGCACGTCGGCGTCGAACAGCGGTGAGTGCCGGCGCCACTCCTCGAGCGTCAGCTCCTCGAAGCCGCGCTTCTCGCGCAGGAGCGTGCGGACCATGGTGCCGACGATTTCGTGCGCATCGCGAAAGGGTACGTCGCGGCCCACGAGGTAGTCGGCGACATCGGTCGCCAGCAGCAGCCCGGACGCCGCACGGGCCGTCACCTCGCGGTTTATCGTGATCCCGCGTAACACGGACGCGCAGGCCGAGACCGAGGCGCGCACGGTATCCTCCGCCTCGAACAGCGCCTCTTTGTCTTCCTGCAGGTCCTTGCTGTAGCCGATCGGCAGCCCTTTCATCGAGGACAGCCATCCAGTAAGGCGCCCGAGCACGCGGCCGGACTTGCCGCGCACGAGCTCGAGCGGATCCGGATTCTTTTTCTGCGGCATCAGGCTGCTGCCAGTGGCCGCCGTGTCAGCAAGCTCGAAGAACCCGAACTCCTCCGATGTGAAGAGGATCAGGTCCTCCGCCACGCGGCTCAGGTGCACCATCATCAAGGCGCACGCGTGCAGGAACGACGAGACGAAGTCGCGATCACCTGTGGCATCGATGCTGTTGGCGACGACCTTCGAGAAGCCCAGCGTCCGGGCAAGCCACGCCGTGTCGATCGGATAGCTGGTCCCGGCGATCGCGCCGGAGCCGAGCGGCAGCTCGTCGATCTCGGTGAGGACGACGTCGAAGCGGGCGTGGTCGCGACGGAAGGCGGCTGCGTGCGCGAGGAAATAGTGCGCGGCGAGGATAGGCTGCGCGCGGCGCATGTGCGTGTACGACGGCATGACCGCCTCGCCCGCCTCGGCGGCTCGCTCCGCGAGTCCGGCGATGAGCGTTCGCAGGCCGGCCTGCAGCTCGGGCACCCGCCGTTTCATGTACAGGCGCAGGTCGACCGCAACCTGCTCGTTGCGCGACCGGCCGGTGTGCAGGCGGCGGCCGGCGTCGCCGACGCGTGCCGACAGCTCACGTTCGACGAACGCGTGCACATCCTCGTCCTGCGCCGCGAGGGCAGTGGCGAAGAAGCCGGGATCGGACTCACCTCGCGCGAGAATCTCGGCCAGCGCGGTCCGGATCGCTGCGCCGTCGGCGGCCGAAATCACTCCAGCTCTCTCCAGCCCCTCGGCCCAGGCCACACTGCCGCGCACGTCGTCCGGGAAGAGGCGGCGATCGAACCGGAACGAGGCGCCGAACGCGAACAGCTCGGCGTCAGGGTCGCCCTCGAATCGTCCTGACCACAGGTGGGCCACGATCAGCGCCCGACCTGTGACGAGTGATTGGCCGCCTTGCGGGCGGCCGTCTCGATGGGCAGCCCCCAGATCTTGATGAAGCCTTCCGTCGCGCTCCGATCGAAGGCATCGCCGGCGTCATAGGTCGCCAGCGCCTGATCGTAGAGGGCGAACGGGGAGCTGCGCCCGACCACCCGGCAGTCCCCCTTGAACAGCTTGAGACGGACGGCGCCGGTCACGCGCGGCTGGATGGTCCGGACGAAGGCGTCGATGGCCTCGCGCGTCTGCGAGAACCACAGGCCGTTGTAGACCAGGTCCGCGTACGTGCGTCCGAGGTCGTGCTTGAGGCGTTCGAGATCGCGGGCGATGACGAAGCGTTCGAGCTCGCGATGCGCCGTGTGCAGGACCAGCGCGGCCGGCGCCTCGTACACCTCACGAGACTTGATGCCGATCAGGCGGTTCTCGACCATGTCGATCCGGCCGACCCCGTGCGCTCCGGCAATCGTATCGAGGCTCTCGATCAGCTCGAGCATCGACATTGCGATGCCGTTGGCCGTCACCGGCACGCCGGACTCGAAGCCGATTTCGACGTAGGCCGGTTCGTCCGGCCCGTCCTGCGGCGCGCGGGTCAGCTGATAGATGTCCTCCGGCGGCTCGGCCCACGCATCCTCGAGCACGCCGCACTCGATCGAGCGGCCCCACAGGTTCGCGTCGATGCTATAGGCGCTCTCGGCCCCGGCCGGCGGCACCGCGAGATCCCGGGCGTGTGCGTACTCCAGCGTCTCAGCGGGCGACATCTCCCACATCCGCGCCGGCGCGATGATCTTGATCGACGGGTCGAGCGCCCGGGCCGACACGTCGAGGCGGATCTGATCGTTGCCTTTGCCGCGGCAGCCGTGCGCGACCGCAGTGGCCCGCTCCATCTTCGCCACTTCGACGAGGCGCTTCGCGACGAGCGGGCGCGCGAGGGCGGTGGCGAGCGGGTAGCGATCCTCGTACAACGCCCCGGCCTGGAGCGCCGGCAGCAGGTACTGCGTGACGAATTCCTCGCGGGCATCGATCACGTGCGCCCGCACGGCACCGAGCGCCAGCGCGCGCTCGCGCACGTCGGCGAGCTCGCGCCCCTGGCCGATGTCGAGGGTGACGGACACGATCTCGGCGCTGTACTGCTCGGCGAGCCAGCGGATGGCGACCGAGGTATCCAGCCCGCCGGAGTAGGCGACGACTATGCGTTCCACGTCTATGTGTGCTCCTGAGCCAGCCCGAGAAAGGTGCGCGCGAAAGATCGATACGTCAGGCAGTCGGCAGTCCGAGTCCGACGCCTGCCATCTGCACCGGCCTGCCCATCGCGGGGGCCTCCGCTCGCAACCGGTCGGCGAAGGTCGAGGCGTGCGATGCCGACCGGCAGATCACGAGGATCGTGTCGTCGCCGGCAATGGTCCCGACCACGTCCGGCCATCCCGACCGGTCGAGCGCAATTGCCAGCGCCTGGGCTTGCCCCGGATCCGTCTTGAGGACCAGCAGCTGCTCGACCTGTTCGAAGCCCCTCAGGTATTCCTCGATTGCGCGCTTCGCCGCGGCCGCGGGATCGGGTCCTGTCGCGCGCCGGGCGGGGAGCCGATAGGCGCCATCGGCGGCGGCTTTGACGAGCCCGAGATCCCGGATGTCCCGCGACAACGTCGCCTGCGTCGCCTCGATGGCCCGGGCCCGGAGCAGCTCCCGAAGCTGTTCCTGACTCGTAACGTCCACAGACGTAACGAGTTCGAGGATCGCCGACTGCCGACTGCCCTTCATCATCCCTCACCGTCCATTTGAATGAGTATACACGATGCGCTGCATAAATCGCCCCGGGCTCCCCGCAAAATGTTGATCACAGGCGTCGAATGTTGTATAACTATTCGTTCCGATGAATGAAATTCGTCGCGTGAGGGTCGGCGTCGCAGGAGCCACCGGGTATGCCGGGGTCGAACTGCTGCGCCGGCTCGCCCGTCATCCGGCCGTCGAGCTGGCAGTGGCCATGGGGTCCAAGGGCTCGGAGCCGCGCCGCATCCCTGCCCTGCGGAATATCTGGGACGCTCCGGCGCTCCCCTTCGATCTTGAAACCCTCGCGGCCCTTGACGCCGTGTTCCTGGCAGTGCCGGAGTCCCTGTCGGCCGAAGTGGCGCCGGGGTTGGCTGAACGCGGCCCGAAGGTGTTCGATCTCTCAGGCGCGTTCCGGCTCACCGACCCCGAGTTCCGGAAGCGCTGGTACCCGCACTCCCCTTCCGTCGATCTGCCCTTGGCGTACGGCCTGACCGAACGGCATCGGGCCGAGTTGCCCGACGCACAGCTGATCGCGTGCGCTGGATGCTATCCGACTGCTGCGGTGCTGGCGCTCCAGCCGCTGGTTGCGGCCGGTCTCCTCGAGCCCGGGATCATCATTGACGCCAAGTCCGGGGTGTCCGGCGCCGGCAAGACGCCTACCGAGCGCACGCATTTCTCGGAGACCCACGGCAGCCTCTCGGCGTACGGCGTGTTCGGCCATCGGCACGGCGCCGAAATCGAGCAGGAGCTCGGGGTGCCCGTCACCTTCGTGCCGCACCTGGTGCCGCTCGATCGCGGCATCCTCGAAACCATCTACGCGCGCTTGTCTCCCGGCGTGGACGAGCCGGCGGTGGCAGCGGCAATGCAGGCGGCGTACGCGAAGGCCCCGTTCGTGCGCCTGACCGGAACCGATCTGCCCGAGATCAAGCACGTGGCACACACCAATTTCTGCGATATCGGCTGGCGGGTGGAGCGCCCTGGCGGCCAGCTGGTCATGGTGTCGTGCATCGACAATCTCGTGAAGGGAGCCGCCGGCCAGGCGATCCAGAACTTCAACGTCGCGTTCGGGTTCGACGAGACAACGGCTCTCGATTGATGGCAACGCTCCTAAAGCTCGGCGGAGAGTTGCTCGATGATCAGCCGGCGCTGCGATCCGCCGCGGCGGCAATCGTCCGGCTGGCGGCGACGACCCCGCTGATCGTGGTCCATGGGGGCGGGCGGGCGATCGATGCCGAGCTGCGCGCCCGCGGCAACACCCCAGCCTTCGTCGATGGCCTCCGCATCACCGATGCCGCCGCGCTCGATGCTGTCGTCGCAGTGCTCGCCGGGCGCACCAACACCCATCTGGTCGCGGCGGTCGGCGCTGCCGGCGGACGCGCGGTTGGGCTGACCGGCGCGGACGGCCGCATCGGGCTGGCGAGTAAAGCGGCGGCGTTCACGAGCGTGGCCGGCGAAACTGTCGATCTCGGGCTCGTCGGCCAGCCGGACGGCGATGACGCGTCGCTGCTCACGGACCTGCTGGCGATTGGCGTGGTACCAATCATCGCCAGCATCGGCGTCTCGCGTGAGGGCGAACTGCTGAACGTCAACGCCGACACGATCGCCGCGCACCTCGCCGCCGGGATCGCGGCCGACCGGCTGATCATTGCCGGCGCGACCGCGGGCGTGCTCGACAGCGCCGGGCAGCTGATTCCGACCCTGTCGCTCGCGGGCATCGACCGCATGATCGCGTCGGGCGACGCCCATTCGGGAATGGTCGCCAAGCTGACCGCCTGCCGGGCCGCGCTGACCGCCGGAGTCGGCGAAGTGGCCATCGTGTCGGGCCGTGGTGTCGAGGATTACGCGACCGCGTCGGGGACGAGAATTCATCGGGAGATGGTGACGACATGACGACCGCGACAGACGTAATTGCCGTCGAGAACGAGCACCTGCTGCAGGTCTACCGGCGCGGCCGGGTGGTGTTCGAGCGTGGTAAGGGATGCCGACTGTTCGACGCCGACGGTCGCGCGTATCTCGACCTGATCTCGGGCGTCGGCGTGGCCTCGTTGGGGCACGCCAACCCGCGTCTCGCGGAAGCGATCTCGACCCAGGCTCGTGAGCTGCTGCACACATCGAACCTGTACTTCCATCCATTGCAGGGCGAGCTGGCCGCCCGCCTCGCGGCGTTGACCGGGCTGCCGCGCTCGTTCTTCTGCAACAGCGGCGCGGAAGCCGTCGAAGCGTGCCTGAAGTTCGCGCGCAAGTTCTGGGGCGGCACGCGGACCGAGTTCGTCGCATTCGACCACTCGTTCCATGGCCGAACGATGGGCGCGCTGTCGGTCACGTGGGACGAGCACTACCGCGCCCCATTCGCTCCGCTGGTGCCCGGCGTCACCTTCGTCCCGATCGACGATCCACAGGCGCTCACTGCCGCCGTCAGCTCCTCGACGGCCGCCGTCATCGTCGAGCCTTTGCAGGGTGAGGGCGGCGTGCGTCCGCTGAGCCAGGCCATGGCCGACGCGATCTCCCGCGCCTGCGAGGCCACCGGGGCGCTCCTGATCGCCGACGAGATCCAGTGTGGTCTGGGCCGGACGGGGGTGCCGTTCTACTCGAGCGTTCTCGGCCTCAAGCCAGATCTGATGTCGCTGGGCAAGGCACTCGGGGCCGGAGTACCGATTGGCGCCGCGATGTTCAGCGATCGCGTCGCCGCCGCGGCGGCACCCGGCGATCACGGCAGCACCTACGGGGGCAACCTGCTCGCCTGCCGCGCGGCGCTGGTGTTCCTCGAGGAGCTGATCGATCGCGACCTGGTCGGCCACGTCGCGAAGGTCGGGCAGCATCTCGAGCACGGGTTGCGCGCCATCGCCGCCAGGCGGCCGATCGTGCGCGAGGTTCGCGGCGCCGGTCTCATCTGGGGCCTCGATCTGGATCGGCCGGCACTGCCGGTCGTCGATGCCGCCCTCCAGCGCGGCCTGCTCGTCAATCGCACGGCGGACACCGTCGTCCGCCTGCTGCCTCCCTTCGTGATCACCGCGTCGGAGGTGGACGAGGCGCTGGGGCTGCTGGATCAATCAATCGCTGCTGTTGCGGAGTCAGGCTCATGAATGCGACTGTGACCCTTCGGAGTGCGACGGCGGACGACGTCGCGGCCATCGACAGCTTGATCACCGCCAACCTGGCGGCCGGTCATTTGCTGCCGCGGACGCGCGAGGATCTCGAGATCCACGCCACCCGGTTCATCGTCGCCGCCAGCGGAGATCGCCCGGTGGGTTGCGCCGAGCTCGCGCCGCTCAGCGCGAATGTCGCGGAAGTCCGATCGCTGGTCGTCGACGAGTCGATGCGGGGTCAGCACATCGGCACCGCGCTCATCGACCACCTCGCCAGCGGCGCCGCCGCGCGTGGGTTCTCAACCTTGTGCGCCTTCACCCATGAGCCGGCGCGCTTCGTCCGCCTCGGCTTCACGATCGTGCCGCACATCTGGGTGCCGGAGAAGATCGCCCGCGATTGCACCTCCTGTGCGCTGTTCCGCCACTGCGGGCAGTACGCTGTGATGCTGCCGCTCCGCGCCGGCGTCAGCGTCCGGCCCGAGCGGCCCGCCGCGGTGATCCAGGGCAGCCGCAGCATCGCGCCGCGTCGTCCCAACATCGAACGTCTGCACGAGCGCATTCCGAGTACCGCCCCCGAGGTCGATCGGCGTGAGGCCGTGCTGGCGTGAGCGCCATCGAGATCACTCCGATTGACGGCGGCATCACTGCGCCGGGCGGCTTCCGCGCAGCCGGTGTCGCGTGCGGCATCAAGGCCTCGGGCAAGCACGATCTCACCCTAGTCGCGGCCGAGCGTCCTGTGCCGGCCGCGGCGGTGTTCACCACCAACCTGGCCCAGGCCGCGCCGATCCTGGTGTCGCGCAATCGGCTGGCCGCGTCCGGCGGCCATGCCGCGGCGATCGTCGTCAACAGCGGCTGCGCCAACGCCTGCACCGGCGTGGACGGGATGACCCACGCCAACGCGATGGCCGACCTGACGGCCGCCACACTCGGCGTCGACCCGTCGTCCGTGCTCGTGGCGTCGACGGGTGTCATCGGCGTGAAGCTGGACATGGCCAAGGTGGAACGCGGCATCACCATGGCCGCGGCCGCGCTCTCCCCGACGGGCGGTGGCGACGCCGCACTCGGCATCATGACGACCGATCCGTTCCCCAAGGAAGCGGCCATCGAAATCGTCAGCGCGAAAGGGACGTTCCGGGTCGGCGGGATCGCCAAGGGCTCCGGCATGATCGAGCCGATGATGGCGACGATGCTGGGATTCGTGACGACGGACGCGCAGGTCACGCCGGGGCTGCTGCAGCGCGCCCTCAGGGCCGCGGTCGACGACACGTTCAACGCCATCACCGTCGACGGCGAGTGCTCGACCAACGATTGCGTGTTCGCGCTGGCAAGCGGCGCGAGTGGCGTCGTCCTCGAGGCCACGGATCTGCGGCTGCTGGTCGACGCGCTGCGCGGCGCTTGCGAGCCGCTGGCGATCGGCATCGTCCGCGGCGGTGAAGGGGCGACGAAGCTGATCACCGTCAACGTCGGCGGCGCGCGCTCGGATTCCGACGCGAAGCGGACGGCACGGGCGATCGCCAACTCCCCACTGGTCAAGACGGCGATTCACGGCGGCGATCCGAATTGGGGCCGGCTGGTCGCGGTCGCGGGCCGCTCCGGCGCGGCGTTCTCGCTCGATCGCGCGGTGGTCCGGATCGGGCCGATTGAGTTGTTCAGCGACGGCACGCCGCACGACGAGCGGGCACCCGAGGCGGCCGAATACCTGAAGGGCCACGACATCGACGTCTTCGTCGACCTCGGGACCGGCGGTCAGGGTCAGTCGCGCATCTGGACCTGCGATCTCAGCGCGGAGTACGTTCGGATCAATGCGGATTACCGCACCTGAGCGGCGAGGATCGCATCATGGCGACACGTGAGCTGGCGGTGACGACGACGAAGCTGCTGTCGATCGAGGACCTGAGCGAGGACCAGCTGCGGAGCTGTCTGCACCTGGCCGCGGATCTCAAGGCAGCGCGCGCCGCCGGGCGGCCGCATGCCAAGCCGCTGTCAGGACAGCATTACGCGCTGCTGTTCGAGAAACCGTCGCTGCGCACACGCTCGACGTTCCAGATTGCCGTCCGCGAGCTGGGCGGCGATCTCATCGAACCGCCGCGCGAGGAAGTGTTCGGCGAGCGCGAGACGATCGCCGATGTCGCCCGCAATCTCGAGCGCTGGGTCCACGGCGCCATCGTCCGCACCTACGCGCAGTCACGCCTGGCGGCGTTCGCCGAGGCGGCGCCGCGGCTGCGGGTCGTCAACGCGCTCACCGACGAGGAGCACCCGTGCCAGGCGCTGGCGGACTGCCTGACATTGACGGAGCGGTTCCGGGACCTGCCCGGGCGGACGCTGGCGTTCATCGGCGACGGCAACAATGTTGCGACCTCCCTCGCGCAGGCCGCGTTGCTGCTCGGGGTCAACGTCCGGGTGGCCTCGCCGCGGGGCTTCGAGCTCGGCTCCGCGCTTCGCGAGCGCATCCAGTCGCGCGCCCGCCTCGGGGCGCGGCTGACGATCACGAGCGATCCGATCGCCGCCGCGCGCGGCGCTGACGCGATCTACACGGACGTGTGGACGTCAATGGGCCAGGAAACCGAGTCGAGGCAGCGCCACGATATCTTCGGACCATTCCAGGTCAACGCGGCGCTGATGGCCCAGGCCAACCCGCACGCGCTCTTCATGCACTGCCTCCCGGCGCACCGTGGTGACGAGGTCACGTCCGAGGTGCTCGACAGCCCCGCCTCGGTCGTCTTCGATCAGGCGGAAAACCGGCTGCACACGCAGAAGGCGCTGCTCAGCATGCTCGGGTAGCGGCGCAGGCGGCCGGGACAGCGAACGCCGAACGCCGAACGCCGTGACACGCTGCCAGTATCTGTGTAGTACCCTCGCCCCGTGCTGCAGGCGGTGATCCCCCGTTACGGTGAACCCGACGTCTTCGAGATGCGCACGGCGCCGGATCCCACGCCCGGTGAGGGGGAGATCCGTATCCGCGTGCGCGCCGCCGGCGTGAACTTCGCCGACGTGCTGGCGCGACTCGGGCTGTATCCGGATGCGCCGAAGCCGCCGATGGTCGTGGGCTACGAGGTGGTGGGCCACGTCGACGCGATCGGCCGGACGGTCACCGGGCTCGGTGAAGGAGACCGCGTCTTTGCGCTGACCCGGTTTGGCGGCTACGCCGATGCGGTGGTGGTCCCCTCGGGCCAAGCCTTTCACGTGCCCGAGAGCTTGAGCGATGCCGAAGCCGCGGCGGTGCCGGTCGCGTACCTCACCGCGGCGCTGGCACTCTATCGGATGGCGGCGCTGAACGTCGGCGAGACCGTGCTGGTCCACAACGCCGGCGGTGCGGTCGGCATTGCCGCGACGCAGCTCGCCAGGCTGCGCCGCGCCACGGTGATCGGGACTGCCTCGGCGATGAAACACGACGCGCTGCGGACCTTCGGCGTCGATCATGCCATCGATTACCGCACCGCCGACGTGGCGAAGGAGATCGAGCGGATCACCCACGGCCGCGGCGTCGACGTGATCCTCGACCCGATCGGCGGCCGGAGCTTTACCACCAGTTACCGGATGCTGGCGCCACTGGGCCGGCTGGTAATCTTCGGTCTCTCGTCCGCCGCCCCCGGCGAGCGCCGCAGCTGGTGGCACGCCTTCCGTGCGTGGGCCGCCACGCCACGCTTCAACCCGCTCTCGCTCATCAATCGCAACCGCGGCGTCTTCGGCCTGCACCTCGGCCACCTGTGGGACGAACGCACCCGCCTCGCGCCGCTCATCGAACTCCTGGTCAGCGAGCTCTCGGCCGGGCGCATCACCCCGGTCGTCGCGCGCACGTTCGCGCTCGACCACGTCGCCGACGCGCACCGCTTCATCCAGCAACGCGGCAACATCGGCAAGGTTGTACTGACGGTTAGTCGGAGCTGAGAACAGGGAGCGTCGAAGGTTATAGGGTTCGAGGGTTCGACGGTTCGAGGATTCGAGGGTTCAAGAGGTTCGCAGCCTGAGAGCGTGCTGACGCGGCAGGTTCCACCCGAACGTTACGACCCTAGCCCGCCGATCCCTGGTCCCCGGTCCCAACGGGCCGCAGTCTGAGAGAGCGTGCTGACGCGGCACGTTCCAGCGGAACGTCACGACCTCTCGAGGACGCCGTGGAACCTTGAGCACGATTCCGAACGACATGGGGGTGCTCAAAGCACCTGGCCCGGCCCGCCTGATCGAACCACTCGCCCCCGCTCCAGCACGATGACGAAATCGGCGATCGCGTGCACCTCGTCGCGCGCGTGAGTGACGTAGATCACCGGCACCCGCAACTCGTCGCGCACGCGTTCGAGATACGGCAGGATTCGGCGGCGCAACTCCAGATCGACGGCCGCGAGCGGCTCGTCCAGCAGCAGGACGTCCGCGGACGACATCAGCGCCCGTGCCAGCGCCACCCGCTGGCGCTCGCCGCCCGAGAGCTGTGTCACGCCCCGATCGAGCAACGGCTCGATTTCGAGCATCGAGGCGACGGTGGCCAGTTCCAGGCGCTGGCCCTCGCGCCGGCCGTACAGCACGTTCCGGCGCACGGAGAGATGCGGGAAGAGCGAGACGTCCTGAGCCACGTAGCCCACATGCCGTTGATGAACCGGCACGTCGATGCCGCTCAACGACGAGAACAGGATGCGATCGCCGATCGCGATCGTTCCCGCTGCCGGCCGCCGCAATCCGGCAATCGCCTCCAGCGTCGTGGTTTTTCCAGAACCGGACGGGCCGAACAACGCCGTGATCGATCCGGCGATCTCTTCGTGGACTTCGAGATGGAATCCGGCCTGAGTGAGCGAGAAGTCGAGCGCGATCAAGGTCTGACGCCGTCGGCTGCGCGCACCATCAGCCGGTTGGAGATCCAGAGCGCGGCGAAGGCCACCGCGGCCGAGATGCCGATAAGGACGGCGGCGTCGCGATCGCGGCCGGTTTCGGTGAAGCTGTAGATCGCGACCGCCAGCGTGCGCGTCGCACCCGGGATGCTGCCGGCAATGACGATCGTCGCGCCGAACTCTCCGATCGCCCTTGCGAACCCCAGCATCGTCCCGGCCAGGACGGACGGGAGCGCCAGCGGCAGAGTGATGGTGAAGAAGACGCGGAGGGGCGGCGCGCCGAGGGTCGCCGCGACGGCTTCGTACCGCCGATCGACCTGCTCGATGCCGGCTCGCACGGTGCGGACGAAGAGCGGCAGCCCCATCACTGCCATCGCCAGGACGACGGCCTTCCAGGTGAAGACGATGTCGATGCCGACGGCTTGCAACAGCCGGCCCACGGGTCCGCGCGGCGCGCACAGCATCAGCAGGATCAGCCCGGTCGCGACCGGCGGCATGACCAGCGGCATCGAGACGAACGTTTCGACCATCAGGCGGCCGCGGAACTCGCCGCGGGCGAGCAGCCACGCCAGCGCCAAACCGGGACCGATCATCAGCGCCGTCGCTCCGGCGGCCGACGCGATGGTAAATAGCGTGATCCGCGTGAGCTCCATCACGATCAGGGGGCGGGTTGGACCAGCGGCTCGAAGCCGTATCGGGTGAAGATCGCCGCTGCGGCCGGTCCGCGGAGGAAGGCCAGGAACCGCTCCGCCTCGCCTCGCCGCCTGGACGCCTTGACGATGGCCGCCGGGTAGACGATTCGCGGTGCGCCGGGGCCGGACACCACGAACGCCTGCCGCGCGTGGCCGGCGGCGATCAGATCGGATCGGTACAGGATCGCCGCGTCCGCGCTGCCGGTCTCCACCGCCGTCAACGCCGCGCGGACGTTGGCCACCGGGACGATGCGGCTCTCGAGGAGGGTCCAGAGATTGACGGCCTGCAGGTACTGCTTGGCGTACACGCCGGCGGGCACCGCCTGCGGGTCGCCGACCGCGATGCGCCGGAACGACGGCTGGATCAATTCCTGAATCGTCTCGATCGCCGGAGCGCCCGCTGAGATCGCCACCGCCAGGCGATTGCGCAGGAGGTTGACGCGGCTGTCCAGCGCGATCTCGCCGGCATCGGCTGCGAGCTGCATCTGCGCCTCGTCGGCGCTGATGAACAGATCGACGGGTGCGCCGTTGACGATCTGCCGCGCGAGCACGTTCGAACCGGCGAGGTTGAAGCGGACCTCAGCTCCGCCGGCCGCACGATATGCGCGGCCTGCCTCTTCCAAGGCATCGGTCAGGCTAATCGCGGCCGACACGGTGAGAGGGTGCGTCTGCGGCACCGCGGGCAGAACGGCCACAGCCGCCGTGAACACGATGAATCGAACGATTTCGAGCAAATCGAGACGATTCTAACGCGAATACGAGCCGACTCAGGCGAGCGGCTTGGGTGGGCGGGGGAGACGGGACGACAGCGCGGCCCTTTCGAGCCGCGCCGTGGTGCGGGTGTGTTGATTACAGTGCGGTTGCGCGCGTACGCGGGCGCCGCCGCAGGCGAGCGGCCACCCCCAGCCCGAGCGCCAGCAGCGCCGCACTCGCCGGCTCCGGCACGGCAGCGGCCATGGCGTCGCCGAGGAGCGCGTGACCCGCCGCCGTGGGATGCACGCCATCCCAGAACAGGTACGAGTTCGGATCGGCACAGACGGCTCCGCCGGCCAGCGTGATCCCCTGCAGGCACGGCTGCGTGGTGTTGGTGAAGCCGTACGCCAGCGGATTGGCAAGCACGCCGTTCAGAAACGCGTACGTGTCGAACGCGGTGATCTGGATGCCCGGCAATGCGCGCAGACTGTTGACGGCGGTGGCCAGAGCGACGTTGAACCCCATGGTCAGCTGGCGGAGTTGATCCCGCTCGGTCTGCGTCAATCCTTGACTCGAGGGTGTCAGCGACAAGTCGGGAAGGTTCGGGATCAGGAACCGCCGCGCGCCATCCTGATACAACTCGCCGATGATGGTGGCCAGGTTGACGATTGCATTGCCGCCGCTGAACGGGTTGAGCGCCAGATCGTTCGCGCCTCCCCAGACGACGAACAGCGATCCAGCCGGATCCGCGATCGGCCCGGTCTGCAGGATCTCGAGCGCCTGAGTCAGCAGCCCTGTGTCTTTGAGATCGGTTTGACCGTAAACATGGGCGGCCCAGTTGTCCGTAATCTCGGGCGGATTCGTCGCCATCACCGGACCGGTGGCCGCACCGACCACCGCGTAGTTCGTGCCCCCGGCAGCGGAGGGGGTCAGCGTGACGCCGAGATCTGCGGCGAGCCGCTCAACGGCGACCGGACCGTTCGATGCCCGCTGGGCATAGGGAGCCGGAGGAAAGCCAGCGGTCAGGATGAAGGCATTGCCCGAATCGGACAGGCTGTCGCCGACCACATACAAGGACGTGATTGGACCAGCACTGGCGACGGCGGGCAACAGGCAGAGCACGAACGCGGATGCGACGAGACTCTTCACCATCTTTTCACCTCGGCGACGACCGAACCATCAAAGGTCGCAGCCTATCACGCCGAGCTGAGCTTTAAGCGTCGAGCGCGCCCCAAATTGCGCCCTCGGTCGCCAACCGGGCGCACCTCAGGACCGCGTGTGCCCCGGCTGACGACGGCGTGTCGTTTTGGCACCACCAGGTGGCCGTCGACCGCGGCGGAGCGCTTTGGCGATCGCGGCCGCGACCGGGTTGGCCGGCAGCGTTTCGATCGGGGCCGGCAGCGGGATCGACCAGTTGGGCCACTGGTCCGTCGTGGCCGGCATGTTCGGCCGCTCCGGCGCAGCCATCGCATCCTCGAGCGTCGCGGTCAGCAGCCGTGACGGCGCGGCGGCCAGGGCAGCGTGGAGTCGCGTGATCACCGTGCCGACCGGCGTGCGCGCACTCGCCCGCGTCATCGCCTGAATCCGGTCGCGGATCTCCTGTGTCCCGGCCTCGTTGGGGGCCAGCTTCAGCCGGTGCTGGGCCTCGAGGTCAGCGCCGGTCCATAACCCGGCGACCGTCGGCAAGTCGTGGGTCGTGATCGCGCTCAGCGCCTGCTCCGGATAGCTGGCCAGCGGCGTCTTCTCGAACCACACCAGCCGATACGAGAAGATGCGACGGGCGGCGAGGTCCTGGCGCGTCCGCTCCTCGACGGTGCCGAGATCCTCGCCGACGATCACGGCGCGGGCGCGCTGGCTTTCGAGCGCCACGATGGCCAGCAGATCGGCGGCGCGCGAGCGCACGTAGGCGCCCTGCGCGGGTTCCATTCCGGCCGGAATCCAGAACAGCCGGAACAAGCCCATCACGTGGTCGATCCGCAGACCGCCGGCGTGACGCAGGCAGGCGCGGATCGTCCGGGCGAATGGCTCGTAGCCGGCCGCGCGCAGCGGGTCTGGTGAGAAGGGCGGCAATCCCCAGTTCTGGCCGCGGGTGTTGAATTCGTCGGGCGGAGCGCCGACGCTGATGCCGTGCGCGAGGACGTCCTGGAATGCCCACCCGTCCGCGCCGTCCGCGTCGAAGCCGATCGGAAGATCCTGCATGACCGGCAGCGCCGCTGACGCGCTCGCCAGCTGACGATCGATCTGAAACTGCAGCCACTGATGCAACCGGATCCGGTCGGCAATTTCCGGCTCGCCGGCGCGCCGCGCGACGGCCGGCCCCGCTGGATGCCGCAACTCGTCGGGCCAGCCGTGCCAGCCAGATCCGAAGCGCTCCGCGAAGGCGCAGAAGATCGCGTACTGACGAAGGGCGTCTCCTTGCTCGCGCACGAACTGATCGAACTCGGCGTCACGCCGGCGGCGGACGCGGCGCCACACCGCCTCGAAGGCTTTCGTTTTCAACGCGAAGATCGCGTCGCGATCGATCAACGGATCGCGATTCAGCGCCTTGCCCTGGCGGACCCACTCGGCGAACGGCTTCAGCTCTCGCGCGCCAGGCAAATCGGCGACCCTGAGGAAGAGCGGATTGCGGAACAACCGGCTGGACGGGAAGTACGGACTGGCCTGCTGCGGCAGGAGCGGCGGAGGCGCAGCCAGCGGGTTGATCATCGCGATCCCCGCGCCTTGTGACTTCCCCCATTGCCCGAGCCGCCGAAGATCCCCGAGATCCCCGATGCCCCAGCTCTGGCGCGATCGCGCGGCATAGAGCTGAATCGCCCAGCCCCACGTGCGGAAGTCGTCGGGCAGGTAGCACGCGAACGGGGCCACGATCAGGCGGGCTTCCGGCGCGCCTTTCCTGAGGAGCCGATGGTAGCCGTGCGGGAAATCGGCCGGCAGGCGACGGTCGATGGTGACCGTCGTGCCGTCCTCGAGGTCGATCTCGGCGGGGCCGAGCGCCGGGCGCGCGCCGCTGTGCACGACCAGCACGCGATCCTCGCCACCAGGCGCGCCCGACATCGCCTTCGTGATGGCGTCGATGGTCGCCGCCGGCGGGCGATGGCGCCGCCCGAGCGCGTCGACGTAGTGGCGCTGAATAGCCGGGTTGCTCACGTCACTTGATCCGTCGCAACAGTATCGTCGACCACGCCTGCACCGTCAGCGATCCGCCGGCCAGAAGCTCGGGACCCGGCTTGTCCTCCGACAGCAGCTCCCCCGGTTCGTGGGTGTTCAGCAGCTGCGTCCAGCGCGAGCCCCACTTTCCCTCCGGCAGCGTGAACTCCAGCGGTTCGTGGTGGGCGTTGAACATCATGTAGAAGCTCTGATCGACGACCCGCTCGCCACGCTCGTTGGGCGTCGGAATCGCGTCGCCGTTCAGGAACACGCCGAGTGACTTTGCGAACCCCGCTCGCCAGTCCTCATCGGACATCTCGGTCCCGTGCGGCGTGAACCAGCCGATGTCGCTGACACCGGAGCCGTGAATCGGCCGCCCCTGGAACCAGCGCCGGCGGCAGAACACCGGATGGCGCTGCCGCAGCCGAAGCAGGCTGCGGGTGAACTGCAGCAGCGACTGATCCGCGTGCGCCCAGTCGTACCACGAGATCTCGTTGTCCTGGCAGTAGGCGTTGTTGTTGCCCTGCTGTGTGCGGCCCAGTTCGTCGCCGCCAAGCAGCATCGGCACTCCCTGCGAGAGGAGCAGCGTGGCCAGGAAGTTGCGCTGCTGCCGCGAGCGCAACGCGTTGACCTCCGGATCCTCGCTCGGCCCCTCGGCGCCGCAGTTCCAGGACCGGTTGTGGCTCTCGCCGTCGCGGTTGTCTTCGCCGTTGGCGTCGTTGTGCTTGTCGTTGTACCAGACGAGATCGCGCAGCGTGAACCCGTCGTGCGCGGTGATGAAGTTGATGCTCGCATGCGGCTTGCGCGCAGTGCCCTGATACAGATCCGAGCTGCCCGTAAAGCGGTACGCGAACTCCGCCATGGTCTGGTCCGTGCCGCGCCAGAAATCGCGCACCGTGTCACGGTACTTCCCGTTCCACTCCGACCAGAGCGGTGGGAAGTTGCCGACCTGATAGCCGCCTTCGCCGATGTCCCACGGCTCGGCGATCAGCTTGACCTGGCTGACCACCGGATCCTGCTGGATCAGATCGAAGAACGCCGACAACCGATCGACGTCGTGGAGCTCGCGCGCCAGCGTCGCCGCGAGATCGAAGCGGAAGCCATCGACGTGCATCTCGAGGACCCAGTAGCGCAAGCTGTCCATGATGAGCTGCAGCACGTGCGGGTGCCGCATGTTCAACGTGTTGCCGGTACCGGTGTAGTCCATGTAATACCGCCGCTTGTCGGCGACGACGCGGTAGTAGGCGGCGTTGTCGATGCCTTTGAACGACAGCATCGGCCCGAGATGATTGCCTTCGGCGGTGTGGTTGTAGACCACGTCCAGGATCACTTCGATCCCGGCCTCGTGCATCGTCTTGACGAGCTGCTTGAACTCCTGGACCTGGCTACCGTGACGGCCGCGCTGGTGCGAGTACTCATTGTGCGGCGCGAGGTAGGCAATCGAGTTGTAGCCCCAGTAGTTGCGCAGCCCTTTATCGTGCAGCGTCGAGTCCTGCACGAACTGGTGCACCGGCAGGAGCTCGATTGCGGTGATGCCGAGCCGTTGCAGGTATTTGACCGCGGCGGGGTGGGCCATGCCGGCGTAGCTGCCGCGGATGTCCTCGGGGATTTCCGGATGCGTGCGCGTGAAGCCCTTGACGTGTGTCTCGTATACGACGGTCCGGTGCCAGGGCGTGTTGGGCCGGCGGTCGTTGCCCCAGTCGAAGTACGGATTGACGACGATCGACTTGGGAACGTACGGGGCGCTGTCCTGATCGTTGCGGGACGATTCGGGTTCAGCGAACAGGTACGGGAAGATCGCCTCGTTCCAGTCCCATTGGCCGTCGAGCGCCTTCGCGTACGGGTCGCTCAGCAGCTTATTGGGGTTACACCAGTGGCCCTGCTGGGGATCCCACGGACCATGTACGCGGAAGCCGTAGCGCTGACCAGGGTGGATGTCCGGAACATAGCCGTGCCAGCAGAGGGCCGTCATCTCCGGCAGGTCGATGCGCGTTTCCTTGTCGTTCTCGTCGAACAGCGAGAGCTCGACGCGTTCGGCGACCTCTGAAAACAGTGAAAAATTGGTTCCTACCCCGTCGAACGTGGCGCCCAGCGGATAGGGCTGCCCTGGCCAGATCTGCATGCATACTCCGAGTGTGAACTCGCGCGCGCACTACTATCTCATCCTTGCTCCTTACAACTACAATTCCCGTACCGTCGGAACGGTTGCGAGAGTCCTATGAGAGCACCGAGCGCCATCCTCGCACTCACCCTTGCCGCATCGATCACAACGCCGATGCGGTCGGCCGACGACCTCGGCGTACCCTCGAGGGACGGCCTGGTGGTCTGTGTCTCAGCTCCTTCGTGTGATGCCGGCGCCAGCGTCCTGGCGCAAGGTGGCAATGCCGTCGACGCCGCGGTCGCGACCGCATTCGCGCTCGCGGTGACGCATCCGGACGCCGGCAATCTCGGCGGCGGCGGTTTCATGATCGTCCGCACGCCGTCCGGCGAGGTGACGACGTACGACTACCGCGAGACGGCGCCGCTCAAATCAACCAGAACGATGTACCTCGGCGCCGACGGCACGATCGATCGCCGGTTGACCGCCGCCGGCTATCTCGCGCCTGGTGTGCCCGGCACGGTCCGCGGCCTCGAGTTGGCCCACAAGAGGTTCGGCAAGCTGCCGTGGAAGCAGGTCGTGGCGCCCGCTGTCGCCCTCGCAGAAGGCGGCTTCCCCCTCTCCCCGTCGCTCGCTGGCTCGCTCAACCGCGAGCTGCAGGGCAACATGGCCAGGTTCCCCGCGTCGGTCGCAGCGTACGGCAAGCCTGATGGCGGACCGTGGGCCGCTGGCGATCGGCTGGTGCTGCCGGATCTCGCGAAGACCCTGCGCGCAATCGCCGACGATGGCGCCAATGCCTTCTATACCGGCTGGATTGCCGATCGCATCGCCGAGGACATGGAGGCGAACGGCGGCCTGATCTCGAAAGCCGACCTCGCCGCCTACAAGGCCAAGGAACGGGCGCCGGTGCGTGGCACGTATCGCGGCTATGAGATCGTCTCGATCCCGCCCCCGAGCTCGGGCGGAGTCGCCCTGATCGAGATGCTCAACATCCTCGAGCCGTACAAGCTCAAGGACCAGGGGCTGCTCACGGCGCCGGCCATTCATCTTCAGATCGAAGCGATGCGGCGCGCGTACCTCGATCGCGCGCGGCAGTTGGGCGACACGGATTTCGTCACCGTCCCGATCGCCGAGCTCACCTCGAAAGCGCACGCCATATCAGTGGCGGCGTCAATCAGCCTGGACAAGGCCTCCAGCAGCCTCGAGCTCGGCAAGGACATCGTCACCATTCACGCGCAGGCGCCGGAGCCTGACGAGACGACGCACTTCTCGGTGATGGATCGGGCCGGCATGGCGGTGACCAGCACCTACACGCTCGAAGGCGGCTTCGGATCGCACGTGGTGGTGCGCGGCGCGGGGTTCCTGCTGAACAACGAGATGGGTGACTTCAACAAGAAGCCCGGCGACACGAATGCGGGCGGCGACATCGGCACCCCGGCCAACCTGATCGATCCGGGCAAGCGCATGCTCAGCTCCATGACGCCGGCAATGGTGGTCAAGGATGGAAAGGTCGTGCTCGTGACCGGATCGCCGGGCGGCCGAACGATCATCAACACCGTGCTATCGGTGGTGCTCGGCGTGACCGAGTACGGGCTGACGGGCCGGCAGGCGGTCGATACGGCTCGTATCCATCACCAGTGGCTGCCCGACCGCGCTTCAATCGAGCAAGGTGGCGTGAGTCCGGAGGTGCTGGCGGCATTGAAGGCCAAAGGCCACGAGGTCCGCATCGGCGGCCGCCAAGGGGATGCGCACAGCATCTGGGTGGCGCCCGACGGGACGCCGTACGGCGTGAACGACAGGCGCACGCCCGACTCGAAGGTCTCGGTGCCGCAGCAGTTGACAGCGCCCGCGACGCGACGATAGTCTTGACGGCGATGTTTCTGGCGCGGCACCACCACCGGCATCATCATGCGTCCTGCAACGGCGGGCCGGTCGGATTCTGCACGCGATAGAACGTCAATCACCGCAGAGCAACTCCTGAAGGCCTCGCCGAAACCCGGCGAGGCCTTTTTTATTGCGCCGCGGCACGCACGCGGTGACGGACAGTTGGACACGCCATGGATTTTTCGAAGCTGGACGGACTGATCCCCGCGGTCGTGCAGGACGAGTCGTCGAACGAGGTGCTGATGGTCGGCTTCATGAACCAGGAGGCGCTGACGCTGACCCTCGAGAGCGGGTTTGCGACGTTCTTCAGCCGCACCCGCGGCAAGCTCTGGACGAAGGGGGAAACCTCGGGCAACCGCCTGCAGGTCACGTCGGCGCTGGTCGATTGCGACGATGACACGGTGCTGCTGAAAGTGAAGCGGCTCGGCGATGGCAACGTCTGCCACACCGGCGAGCGGACCTGCTTCAACCGCGAGCTGACGCCGGACGCAGCGCGGGCGGGTGCCTGAAGTGGCGAGGCTCAAGCTCGGTATTCCGAAGGGCTCGCTGCAGGACGCGACCATCCAGCTGTTCGCGCGGGCCGGCTTCAACATCTACGCTTCGACCCGCTCGTACTTCCCGGCCATCGACGATCCCGACATCGAGTGCATGCTGATCCGCGCCCAGGAGATGGCCCGCTACGTCGCCGACGGCGTGCTCGACGCCGGACTCACCGGTCAGGACTGGATCGCCGAACACGCCGCCGGCAACAGCTCCGCGGCCGCGCCGGTGGCACTCGCGGATCTCGTCTACGCGAAGCAGAGTTTCGGCAAGGTGCGATGGGTCCTCGCGGTGCCGGAGGACTCGAAGTATCAACGCGTGCAGGATCTCGAAGGGGCGACGATCGCGACGGAGCTGGTGCGGGCGACGCAGGCGTACTTCGCGCGCCAGCAGGTCAACGTGCACGTCGAGTTCTCGTGGGGGGCGACCGAAGTC
Source organism: uncultured Acidobacteriota bacterium (assembly GCA_963816725.1). Lineage (GTDB taxonomy): Bacteria > Acidobacteriota > Vicinamibacteria > Vicinamibacterales > 2-12-FULL-66-21 > CAVSUB01. The sequence goes on from CAWFMC010000018.1 coordinate 528,641, forward strand.
AAGCCGCCGATGCTGGCGGACGCGATCGTCGAGGTCACCGAGACCGGATCGTCGCTCCGCGCCAACCGCCTGCGGGTCATCGACACCGTGCTCGAGTCGAACACGCAGCTGATTGCCAACGCGGCCGCTCTCGAAGACGCGTGGAAGCGGACCAAGATCGAGAACCTCGCGCTGCTGCTCCGTGCGGCGATCGAAGCGCAGGGCCGGGTCGGGATCATGCTCAACGTCCGGGTCGGCGATCTGCAGTCGGTGCTGTCGCTGCTGCCGGCGCTGCAGCGCCCGACGATCTCGCCGCTGAGCGATCAGGAGTGGGTCGCCGTCAACACGATCATCGAGGAACGCGCGGTGCGCGACCTGATCCCGCGCCTCAAAGCCGCGCGCGCCGAAGGGATCGTCGAGTATCCGCTCAATAAGATAGTGCTCTGAGGGGACCGGGGATCGGGGACCCGGCAGCGTCAGTACCAAGACCATGTTTCGCATCATCTCCTCCAGCGACGCTGACGGCGTCGCCGCATTGCTCGATCGCCGGCCCGGGCGAGATCCACGGCTCGAGGCACGGGTGGCCCGGATCGTCGCGCGCGTTCGCGAGGGGGGAGACGCGGCGCTGCTTGCCTTCGCCCGCAAGTTCGACCGGTTGGCGGGATCGATCGAGGTGGCATCCGCCGAGATCGAACAGGGCGTCCGCGACACGCCGCGCGAGGTGCGCGAGGCGCTCGGGCTCGCCGCGCGCCACATCCGGCGGGTGGCGCGGAAGCAGATCCCGCGCGCGTGGACGGTCAGCCCGGTCGCCGGCGTCAGGGTCGAGCAGCGCGTCACGCCGCTCGATCGCGTCGGGTGTTACGTCCCGGGTGGCCGCTACCCACTGCCGTCCTCGCTGCTGATGACGGCGATTCCGGCGCGCGTCGCCGGTGTTCGCGAGATCCTCGCGGTCTGTCCGCGAATCGATCCCGTCATCTGCGCGGCGGCCCGCGAAGCGGGGGTCGACCGCCTCTATCGCGTGGGCGGCGCGCACGCGATCGCCGCCCTGGCCTACGGCACCGAGACCATCGCCCGGGTGGACAAGATCGTCGGTCCGGGCAACGCGTATGTCGCCGCCGCCAAGGCTCTCGTCGCCGATACTTGCGCGATTGATTTCTTTGCCGGCCCGAGCGAGATTGCCGTCGTCTCGGACACGGGACGTCCCGACTGGATCGCCGCTGACCTGATCGCGCAGGCCGAGCACGACCCGCATGCCCGAGCGATTCTCATCACCTCCTCGAAGCGGCTGGCGAAGGACGTGGCGCGCGAGGTCGCCCGCCAGATGCCTGCTGATGGACCGGCGCCGGTGTCGCTCGCCGCCAACGGCGGGATCATCGTCACCAGGAACGCTGATGAGGCGATCGCGCTCGGTCAGCGTCTCGCGCCCGAGCACCTGGTCTGTGACTCGGACGCCATGGCCGCCCGGCTCACCCGCGCTGGTACCGTGTTCGTCGGCGACTACAGCGCCCAGGCCTGCGGCGACTACGTCACCGGGTCCAACCACGTCCTGCCGACCAGCGGCGCCGCCGCCGCCCGCGGCGGGTTGAGCGCCGCCGATTTCGTGCGCGTCTCGACGGTCCAGCGCATCACGGCGGCGGGGCTTCGTCGGATCGGTCCCGCCGGCGTGGCTCTCGCGAATGCCGAAGGGCTGTCGGCGCACGCCGCCTCGATGGCGGTCCGAATCGCCGCGCGTGCCGCTGCCCGGCCGCGAGGATCGCAGCGATGACCCACGAGTACGAACGGGTGATCGCGCCGGCGGACGCCTTGCGCCTGCACCTGAACGAGAACACCGCGGGGTGCTCACCCAAGGTGCTCGAAGCCATCCAGTCGTTGACCCGGCATGACATCGCGACCTATCCGGACTACGACGCGGTAACAGCGGCCTGCGCCGCCCGCCTCGGCGTCGGCGCGGATCGCCTGGTGCTGACCAACGGACTCGACGATGGGATTCTGGCGACGGCGATGGCGGCGCTCAAGCACAGCCCGCGTGAGGCGCCGTTCGAGTCGATCATCGTGGTCCCGGCGTTCGACATGTATGCGGCGTGCACGGATGCCGCCGGCGGCCGGATCGTCGAGGTGCCGCTTGGTGACGGCTTCGCGTTCCCGTTCGCGGCGCTGCTGGCGGCTTCCAACGAGCGCACCCGCGCCGTGTTCCTGACCAATCCGAACAATCCGACCGGCGGGTTGGTCCGCGAACAGGACATTCTCACCATCGCGCGAAGCGCCCCGCAGGCGTTGATCTTCGTCGACGAGGCCTACGCCGACTTCGCCGGCCAGACGCTGCTCGGCCCGGGCTTCGACGCGCTTCCCTCGAACGTCATCGTCGGCCGCACCTTCGCAAAAGCGTACGGGCTGGCCGGGATCCGGGCCGGAGCGGTGGTCGGAGCGGCGGAGACGATTGCGCCGCTGCGGCGCACCGTGCCGCCGTACACGCTGAACGTCGGCGCCGCTGTCGCGCTGCCGGCGGCGCTCGAGGACGTCGGTTACTTCGACTGGTACGTGGCGCAAGTAACGGAGTCGCGGCAGCTGTTGTATCGAACGCTCGATCGATTCGGCGTGACCTACTGGCCGAGCCACGGCAATTTCGTCCTGGTGCGATTCGGCGGGCGGTTGCGGGCGGTGATCGACGGCCTCGCCGAACGGGGTGTGGCGATCCGCGACCGATCGCGGGATCCGGGATGCGCCGGGTGCGCGCGCATCACCACCGGGGTCGTCGAGCATACGGTTCGATGCACGCAGGCGTTGGAGGAGGTTCTGTGCGGCGCGGCATAGTGCAGCGGAAAACGACCGAGACATCGATCGCCCTGCGACTCGATCTGGACGGCAAGGGCCGCTACGAGGTGAGCACCGGCATCCGCTTCTTCGATCACATGCTGGAGCTGGTGGCGCGGCACGGCGGCTTCAACTTAAAGCTCGCGGTCGAAGGCGACCTCGACGTCGATCAGCATCACACGGTGGAGGACGTCGGGATCGCGCTCGGCGAGGCGGTGTCGCAGGCAATCGGCAATCGAAAAGGGATCAATCGGGCCGGCTACTTCGTGATGCCGATGGACGAAACCCTCGGCGTCGCGGCGATCGATTTGTCGGGACGCATCCACGCGGTGGTCGATCTGCAGCTCGCGGTCGAGCGGGTCGGAGATCTGCAGGCGGAGCTGCTCGGCGATTTCTTCGACGGGTTCGCGCAGGGAGCGCGCGCCAACGTGCACCTGAAGATCCTGTACGGCCGTTCCAGCCACCACCAGATCGAGGCGCTGTTCAAGGCGTTCGCACGGGCGCTGCGCTTCGCTTGCTCGCGTGATCGGCAGATGGCCCGGACGCTTCCCAGCACGAAAGGCCTGCTCTGAGATGGCGGGACCAGCAATCGCCCTCATCGACTACGGCGCCGGCAACCTGACGTCCGTGCGCAAGGGTTTCGCCGCGATCGGCGCCGCGCTCGTGACGCCGCATTCGCCGGCGGACCTGGGTGGTGTGCGCGCCATCGTCGTTCCCGGTGTCGGTCATTTCCAGGCTACGTCACCACTCGGTGGCGAGTGGAAAGCGGCCATCCTCGAGGCTGCCGTGCGGGGCACGCCGCTGCTGGGCATTTGTCTCGGCTTGCAATGGTTGTTCGAGTCGAGCACCGAAGCCGAGGACGTCGCCGGCCTGGGCCTGATGGTCGGCCGCTGCGAGCGCCTGCCGCCCGTCGTCAAGGTTCCGCATGTCGGTTGGAATGCGCTCGACTTCACGCGCGAGTCGCGGCTGCTCGGGGGGATCTCCGACGGAGCGGAGGTCTATTTCACCCACTCCTACGCCGCCCCCGTGACCGCTGACTGCATCGCGGTCACGACCCACGGCCGGCCCTTCGCCGCCGCCGTCGAGCGCGACCACATCTGCGGCGTCCAGTTCCACCCCGAGAAGTCCGGCGACGTCGGCCTCCAGGTGTTGCGCAACTTCGTGACGATGTGCCAGTGAACGCTGAACGAACCGATGAACCCGAACCCGTCGAACCTTTCGAACCTGAAGAAACGAATAATCGCCTGCCTCGACGTGCGCGATGGCTCCGTGGTCAAAGGCGTGAACTTCGAAGGACTGCGCCGGGCGGGTGATCCGGCGGAGCTGGCGACGCGGTACAACGTCGAGGGGATCGACGAGGTGGTCATTCTCGACGTGGCTGCGACCCTCGAGCAGCGGCGGGCGCTCGCCGATACGATCCGCGCCGTCTCAGCGCAGCTGTTCATCCCGCTCGCGGTCGGCGGCGGAATCAAGACCGAGGCGGATGCCGATGCGGTCATCGAGGCGGGGGCCGACAAGGTCAGCTTGAACAGCGCGCCACTGGCGGACCCGGCACTCCTGACCCGGCTCGCCGGCCGATACGGCAGCCAGGCGGTCGTGGTGGCGATCGACGCCAAGCGCGACGGCGGTCGCTACGCGGTGTTCGCGCGCAGCGGGAGCACCGCGACCGGGCGCGATGCAGTGGAGTGGGCGCGCGAGGCCGAGGCGCGCGGCGCCGGCGAAGTCCTCCTGACCTCCATCGACCGCGACGGTACCCGCGCCGGTTTCGACTGTGAGATGACCGCCGCCGTGTCCGCCGCCGTTTCGATCCCGGTCATCGCCTCGGGCGGCGCGGGAACGTTCGCGCATTTCGTCGAGGTCTTCACCACCGGCGCGGCCGACGCCGCGCTGGCCGCCTCCATCTTCCACTACTCGGAGCACGCGGTCAGCGATCTGAAGGAATACTTGAGTGAGGCGGGAGTTCCAGTGAGGTTGGTGGGGTGACACGGGCTCAAGGCTTAGGCTCAGGGCTGATGGCCACAACGGAAGGTCACACGCCACGATTGTCGACGCTCTGGCTCAAAGCTCTTTATCTGGCCCTTCGCCTTCAGCCTTAAGCCTTTAGCCAATTCTCAAGGACTCCGCATGCTCATCCCCTCGATCGATCTCCAAGGCGGCCGCATCGTCCAACTCGTGCAGGGCGAGAAGCTGGCTATTGAAACCACCGACATCGAGGCCTGGATCGAGCGGTTGCGCGGCCAGCCCAAGGTGCAGCTGATCGATCTGGATGCGGCGAAAGGGGTGGGGCGCAACGAGGCGCTGGTGGCGCGGATCTGCGGCGAGCTGCCGTGCCGGGTCGGCGGCGGGATCCGGACGCCTGCGCGAGCGAAGGAAGTGCTCGCGCTCGGGGCCACGAAGGTGATCGTGAGTTCGGCCCTCTTCACGGAGACCGGCGTCGACCTGGCGATGGCCGAGGCGATGCGCGACGCCGCCGGCATCGAGCGACTCATCGCCGCCGTCGACAGCCGCGACGGCGTCGTCGTCATTCACGGCTGGCGGACCAAGCTGTCGCTGACGGCGGCCGCGGCCGCGCGGCTCCTCCAGCCGTATGCCGGCGAGTTCCTTTATACGCACGTCGACCGCGAGGGGATGATGCAGGGCACGGACATGGCCGCCATCGAGGCCGTCCGGCAGGCAACCACGCGGGCGTTGACCGCCGCCGGCGGGATCACCACACAGGAAGAAGTCGACGCCCTCGACCAGCGCGGCATCGACGCCGTGGTGGGGATGGCGTTGTACACCGGGCGATTGAACCTGCCGCCCGCCTCCAACTCTGGCTTCAGGCTCTAGGCTCTGGGCTTCAGGCCTGTCTGGCTGCTGGGCCTCAGGCCCGGCCGGCCAAAAGCCCAAAGCGTAGAGGCCGTTCGCTGTTGTTGTACCCTCCCCCGATGCGCTGGCCTCGCGTGATCGCAGCGGCAGTCCTTCTCATTACGACGACCGCCTGCTCGCGGCCGAGCGGGCTGTTTTCTGAAGCGAACGCCCGCGCGCACGTGGGCATGCTCGCGGGCACTATCGGCAGCCGCGCCGTCGGCACGTCCGCCAACGCCCGCGCCCGCGAATACATCGTCGATCAATTGAAGCAGGCCGGGTTCGAGGTGCGGGTGCAGGAGGCGGACGCACGCCGGCCTGAGCTGGGCACGACCGCGCGGGTCGCCAACATCATCGCTACGCTCGCGGGTTCCCGCCGCGAGGCCATCGGCGTGATCGCGCACTACGACTCGCGACCCGACGCGCCAGGCGCGACCGACGATGGGTTGGGAGTGGCGGTGGCGTTGGAGGCGGCGCGCGTGCTGGCGGCGCGCGAGCGCCGGCAGTGGTCGGTGATGGTGGTCCTGACCGACGGGGAAGAGGCCGGGCTGATGGGTGCCGCCGCCCTGGTCACCGACCGCGACGTCACGAGCCGGCTGTCGGCGTACGTGCAGGTCGAGTCGATCGGCTCCGACGGACCTGCGCTGTTGTTCGAAACCGGTCCCGGCAACCGCTGGCTCATCGATCCGTGGGCGCGCCACGCTCCGCATCCGCGCGGCGGCTCGTTCGCGATTGAAATCTACAAGCACCTGCCGAACGACACCGACTTTTCGATCCTCAGCCGGGACGAGATTCCCGGCCTCAACTTCGCGCCGGTGGGCGACAGCTACGCGTATCACACGGCGCGGGACACGCCGGAACGGCTATCGCTGCGAACCATCCGCGACACCGGCGAGAACGTCGTGTCGATCCTCACCGCGCTCGATTCGACCGACATCACCCAGCGCTCGCCGGATCGCGGCACGTACTTCGATGTCGCCGGTAGCTCAGGGCTCGTCTACGGCTCGACGCTCGGCCGCCTTCTCGCGATCGCCGCAATCGTGTTCGGGGTGTTGGCGTGGGTGCGGGTCACGGCCACGGCTGTCGCCATGGCCGGCCTGCTTCGCTGGCTGCTGACGGCGATCTGGTCGGCGGTCGGCGTAGGGGCCGCCTTCGCTTCGATGACGCTGACGACGTGGGCGTTGCGAGAAGGACGCGAGGTCTACCACCCGTGGTACGCGCGCCCGGGCCGGTTGTTCGTGCTGTTGCTGGTCGTCGGCGCCCTCTCGGCATGGAGCGTGAGCCGCGCGGGACGCTGGCTGCCTGAACGGGCACACGGCTGGCGCCATCCCCTGGTCGTGTGGAGTCTGTCCCTGCCGATCTGGATTGCGTTGGCGATGGCCGCGTTCTTCGTGGCGCCGTCGGCGGCGTATCTGTGGGTTCTTCCACTCCTCGCGGCCGGCGTGCTCTTCACAGTCGTGCCACCCCGAAGCGAGTGGGCCGTTCGCGCCGCTTCGCTGATCGTGCTGGTGCTGACGGCGATCTTCTGGCTGCGTGATACGGCGATCCTGTTCGGATTCCTGGTCGCCACGCTCGGGCGTCTTCCGATCATCACGCCGGTGTTCGTGTTCGCGGGCCTGCTGACGCTCTCAGGCCTCATGCTCGCGCCGCCCTTTCTCGGCACCTTCGCCGCGACCCGTCGTCTGTTGCGACCATCGGTGTTCACCACGCTGGCGCTCGTCGGTCTGGCGTTCAGCGCGGCGGCCGCGTACCGCGCGCCTGCCTACACGGTGGACGCGCCGCTGCGCCGCATCGTGAGAGTGCTGCAGCCGCCGGACGCCCTACCCATCTGGGAGGTCGGCTCGAACGAGCCCGGACTCGATGTGGCGCCGGGCGCACCCGCCGGGTGGCTTCCGGTCACCACGGCCGTGACACCGGGCGGCATCCCGTGGGGACGGCTCGCCTCCCCATTCGTCTTCAGAACCGCCGGGGGGACGCTCGGCGAGGCGCCGGCGCGCGTCACCCAGGCATCGTTGCAACCGGTCGAAGGCGGCCTCGAGCTGCTGATCTCGGTCGTCCCGCGCGAACCGGGGCTGACCGTCACGTTCGTCCTGCCGCCCGGGATCGTCCCGAGCCGGCACAACCTGCCGGGCCTGGAGCGATCCGGCACGTGGGCGGCCAGCTACGTCGCGGTTCCGTCCGATGGCATCCTGTTCCGCGCCGCGTTCGCCACCACGGATGCGGCCCGTATCGGCGAGCCGATGGTGCTCGTGACCTCGTCTCGGCTGCCCGGCGGGGAAGGCTGGCAGTCACTGCCCTCATGGCTGCCGCAGGAGCACGCGGTGTGGACAGCAACGGCGACCTGGGCGTTACGGGCGCCGATCATCCTCCCGGTGCCTCCGTTACGTTGACATCCGTAGCCGCTACGTTATTCTACGTAGCGCATGGCGAACCCTTTCGTCTATGGCGAGGTCGTGCCGGCGGCGGCGTTCGTCGATCGCGAGGTCGAGCTCGAGCGGCTGGCTGACGACCTGCGTGCCGGCCAGAAGATCTTCCTGATCTCGCCGCGCCGCTACGGCAAGTCCTCACTCGTCCGCCAGGCGCTGGCCGCGGTGTCGAGGAGCGGCGTGCTGACCGCCGACGTGACCGTCAGCAGCTTCAGCTCGTACGTCGCGTTCCTCGAGGGCTACGCCCAGGCGCTGGTGGCGATGGAGACGCGCCTCGAGCGGGCGACGGCGTGGCTGCGCGACCTGCTGAACGGGGTGCGCGCCGAGGTCCGGGTCGAACCGGACCGGGTCGGCAAGCGTGGACTGCGCGTCAGCTTCCCGGCCGTTCGGTCGGAGCGTGACGTCTCGCGGCTGGCCCAGGAGGTGTTCGCGTTACCGGGTCGGATCGCCGAAGTCCGCGGCCGGCGGCTCGCGGTCGCGCTCGACGAATTCCAGGCGATCGGCGGCTTCAACGGCGGCAGCGTCGAACACGCGCTGCGCGCCGCGGTGCAGACCCAGCGGGCAGTGGGGTACGTGTTTTCGGGGTCCGAGCCCACGTTGATGGAACGCATGCTCGGCCGCAGCCGGCCGTTCTACAAGGCCGGACCGGTCATGCGGCTCCAGAAGGTGCCGGCGGATCGGTTCGCCCAGTTCATCGACACCCGGTTCAAGGCGGGCGGCATCAAAGCCGAACCGGGCCTGGGCGCAGCGATCGTCGAGCTGGCGGGCAATCTGCCGTACGACGTCCAGCGGCTGGCGCACGAAGTCTGGGACGATGTGCGGAGCGAGCGGCGGAAGGCGGCGGACCTCGACGATCTGCACGGCACGCTGCGGCGGCTGCTCGGTGAGCACGAGACGCTGTTCGAGAGCACGTGGCAACGTCTCACGTTGGCGCAGCGCGGCGCCTTGCGTGCCGCCGTGCTCGAGGACGGACGCGAGTTGCTGTCCGCGGATGTCCGCACGCGATATCGTTTGAGCGGCACGTCGACCGTGCAGGCCTCACTCGGGGCGCTCCTGCGCGACGACGTGATCGCGCGCGAGGGCGACCGTTACGTGGTCGTCGACTCGTTGTTCAGGGAATGGGTCGCCCGGCGGACCTTTTGAGTCGCACTCTATGAACTTCCTCGATCGTCTAGGCCTCGGCCGGCGCGACCTGCGCGCCTGGGCGATGTACGACTGGGCCAACTCCGCGTTCCAGACCACGATCGTCGCCGCCGTCTTCCCGATCTATTTCCACAAGGTCGCCGCGGCCAACCTGCTGCCGGCGGTCGCCACCAGCCGCTTCGCCTGGGCCACGGCCCTCGCGATCCTGATCGTCGCGGTCATCGCTCCCCTGCTCGGGGCCATCGCCGATTTCGCACCGGTCAAAAAGAAGCTGCTGGCGATATTTCTGCTCGTCGGGGTCGCGGCGACGATAGGGATGTACTGGATCGAGCGCGGCGACTGGCGACTGGCGCTGATCCTGTTCGTCATCGGCAACGTCGGCGTCGCGGGCAGCGTCGTGTTCTACGAGTCGCTGCTGCCGCACCTGGTCGACGAGTCGATGCTCGACCGCGTGTCGTCGGCGGGCTATGCGGTCGGATACCTCGGCGGCGGCATGCTGCTCGCGATCAACCTGCTGATGATTCAAATGCCCGGAACCTTCGGCCTGAAGGACGCCGGCGTGGCGACCCGCCTGTCCATGGCCAGCGTCGGGATCTGGTGGCTGGTGTTCTCGATCCCGATGTTCCGGCAAGTGGCAGAGCCGCCCGTCCGTGTGACCGCCGGGGACCGTCCGTCCGGCAACATGGTCGTCAACGGCGCGCGCCGCCTGGTCGCGACCTTTCACGAGCTTCGCAAGTACAAGCAGGCGTTCCTCCTGCTCGTCGCCTTTCTGCTCTACAACGACGGCATCCAGACGATTGTCCGGATGGCGACCACCTACGGCGCGGAGCTGAAGATCGACGACAACGCGATGATCCTGGCGCTGCTGATCACGCAGTTCATCGGCGTGCCGTTCGCGTTCCTGTTCGGCTCGCTGGCCGGACGCATCGGCGCCAAGCACGCGGTCTTCGCCGGCCTGGCGGTCTATGCCGGGATCACCATCCTCGGCTACTACATGCGCTCGGCGGCGGAGTTCATGGCGCTCGCCGTGCTGGTCGGCATGGTCCAGGGGGGCACGCAGGCGCTGAGCCGCTCGCTGTTCGCCAGCATGATCCCGCGCCATCAATCGTCGGAGTTCTTTGCCTTCTTCGGCGTGTTCGAGCGCTACGCGGGCATCCTGGGTCCGGCGGTGTTCGCCTACGTGGTCGAGCACAGCGGCACCAGCCGGAACGCCATTCTCTCGGTGATCCTGTTCTTCATCCTGGGGGCGGGGATCCTGCTCTTCGTCGACGTGGATGCGGGGCGCACCGCCGCGCGGGCGGCTGAGCGCGACGCGAGCCTCGCCTGACCTGACCTTCAGGTCAGGTCGCCGGGCTTCATGCCGGGCACGATGTGACCGTCGCCGCGGGGGCGGTCGTCTCAGGTTGTGTCGCGGTCGAGTCGCCGTTTTCAGCGTTCCGCACGTCTAACACACGCATGGTGACCAGATGAAGATCGTGATCGCCGGCGGCTCCGGTTTCCTCGGCGGCCCGCTCGCGGAGGTCTACGCGGAGGAAGGGCACCAGGTAATCGTCCTCACCCGTTCGGTCCCGTCCGGCGAATCACGCCACGACCCCGGCACCGGCGTGCCCGGAATCACGCGGCTCGGGTGGACCGCCGACGGCAAAATCGGCCCGTGGGCGGCGATTGTCGAAGCAGCAGACGCGGTCATCAACCTGTCCGGCGAAGCGATCGACAAGGGCCGCTGGACGCCCCAGCGCAAAGCCCAGCTCCGCGACAGCCGGATCCTCGCCACCCGGAGCCTGGCCGCGTCGATTCTCGCCGCCGCAGTGCCGCCGAAGGTGTTCGTCAGCGGCAGCGCGATCGGGTATTACGGTGACACCGGGGACCGTCCGATTACCGAGTCCTCACCGCCCGGCCACGACTTCCTCGCGCAGCTCTGCGAGGACTGGGAGGGTGAAGCGCATCGCGCCGGATCCTCCGGGGCGCGGGTCGCGTTGCTCCGCACCGGCGTGGTGCTGGATCAATCCGGCGGCGCCCTGCCGCGGATGATGCTGCCGTTCAAGTTCTTCGCCGGCGGGCCGCTCGGTTCCGGAAAGCAGTACGTCTCGTGGATTCAACGCCTCGACTGGGTGGAGATGGTCCGATGGATCGTGGAGACGCCAGACGCGTCCGGTCCGATCAACGCCACCGCCCCGGCGCCGGTCACCAACAAGGAGTTGACGCGCGCCATCGGCCGCTCGATGCATCGCCCGGGCCTCCTGCCGGTCCCGCCCTTCGCGCTGAAGCTCGCCGTTGGTGGCCTCGCGGAGTCCATCCTCGGCGGCCAGCGGGTGCTGCCGGCCCGCGCGCTCGCGCTCGGCTATCACTTCCGCTATCCGGACATCGACCAGGCGTTCAGGGGGATGTTCGGGCTCTAGCAGGCGTTGGGCTTTAGGCGTTGGGCGTTGGGCTCGTCAGGCTTCAGGCCAAAAGTCACACAGGCCCAAAGCCTAAAGCCCAAAGCCAAAGACCGGCGCGCAGCGCCTACAAGAACCCCGGCGCCCCTCCCCTGAAGTCTCCTCCCAAGATCGACGTCGAGCTCGCGCCGAGCCAGTCCTCGATCACCCGGGCGTAGACCGAACGGAAGTCGGTCTCGTAGCGGACGTCGCCGCCGTTGTTCTCCAGCGTGGGATTGTCGGCGGTCGGCCGCAGGTTCGGGGCGGTGCCGTAGATGCCGCCACGGACTGCTCCGCCCATCACCAGCATCGCGCTGGCCGCGCCGTGGTCCGTCCCGTTGCTGCCGTTCTCGGTGATGCGGCGGCCAAACTCTGAAAATTGAAGCACCAGCGTATCGCCGAGCAGGCCCTGGTTCTGCAGATCGTTATAGAACGTCAGCAGCGAATCGTTCAGCGTCGTCATCAGGGTCGAGTAGGTGCCGTTGACGATGTTGGGTGACTGGCCGGCGTGGGTGTCGTAGCCGCCGGTCTGAACCCAGAACACGCGGGTGCCGACGCCTTTGTTCATGGCCCCGGCGACCGCGCGCAGCGCCTGCGCGAGTCCGTTGTTCGGATAGGCCACCGTCGGCACGTAGGTGTTGACCTGGGCCACACGGTCAAGAGTCGCGAAGGCCGCCTGCGCGGTGGAGTTCACGAACGCCAGATGCGGTACCTCGACCGGCAGGTGCGAAGCCATGCGGACCGCCGAGTCCTTGGCAGCGACCGCGTCGGCGCCGCCATTCGGGCTGGCGAAGGCGTATGCCGACACGCTGGGGATCGATGCGACCCCGACCGTCCGCGCCAGCAGCGTGTGCGGCGTCTCGCGCACGGTGGACCACGCGGTGAGCGGATCGACCGGCGCCGGCAGCAGATCGAGGTAGCGCCCCAGCCATCCGGCCCCTTGTGATGAAGCGGGATCGGCGGTCGACCAGATGTCCGTGCCCTGGAAGTGCGAGCGGCTGGAGTTGGCATACCCGGTCCGCTGGATGATCGCGAGCCGTCCGGCGTTGAAGATGGAACGCAGGCCGGTCAGGCGCGGATTGAGACCCAGCGGCGTTCCGCCGCGATCGGTGCCGATCTGGAGCACGTTCGCGGCCGGAATCGCAATCGTCGGGCGGCGCGCGTAGTACTGCGGATCCGTGTAGGGGATCACGGTGCTGAGCGAGTCGTTGCCGCCGCTCAGATACAGCACGACGAGATTGCGCCGGTTCCGTCCCTGCGCCAGGGCGATGTCCGACAGAAATGCCGGCGCCGCGAACCCCATGGTGAAGGCTGCGACACCTCCTCTGACGAACGTGCGTCGGGTCATTGGCATGGCTGAAATCCAACCCGGCTAGCAGCCCGGGACCAGCAGGATGCTGAAGAATGCATCCGGCACGGCACATGGGACATCGCAGATGTGAGAACACTCGTTACTTTCATCTTCCATCTGTCATCCGCCATGTCATGGACGGGGCGATTCTTTCAGCGGCCTGCCAGTCCCCTGGACTAGACGAATTGATAGGCGCCCGATCCGACGATCAGGTGCACGAGTCCGGACGACTTGGTGGCCAGCTGCGTGTCACTGCCGGTCCAGGGCGACGCACCCGAACGGGTGTAATCGAGCAGCGAGTCGTAGTCGTCTGTCGAGTAGGCCGGCGGCGTGAGCCGATCGAGGACGTAGCCGAGCAGGTCCTCGTGGGTGCTCGCATGACCGCGCGATAGATCACGCAGTGCAAACTTCTGGTTGGTTGCCAGCTGCGCGGCGAAGTTCATTCGCGCGAGCATACCGCCGCTCGAGAACCACCCGGGACCGAGATCCCAGCCGGCCACGTCGGGCGGCTCGAACAGCTGCTGGCCCATGTTGATGAGCGGGCTGAGCGCGTCGTTGACCGAAAAGCCGGACCAGCCGACTTCCTTCAGCGATCGCGCCACGAACTCCACCGGCCAGCTGTAGCGCTTGTAGTAGTTCGCCGCGTCGCGGAACTGCGGCGACAGCAGCAGCACGCGCATCACCGCACTGATCTCGAAGCCGCTGTCGTAGTAGGCGCTCGACATCTGGTTGATGACCGCGGTATCGGGCGGGTCGACCTCGTTGACGAAATAGTTGTACAGCTTGCGCGCCAGCCGCGGTCCGGTCGCGGGATGCCGTGCGACGGCGGTGATCAGATCGAGGCCGTCCTGCATCCCGGCCGCGGCCGAGCGGTTCGGGATGATCCTGCCCCCGTCGGCGTAGATCGGGAACGTGAACTCCTTTGCGGTCGTCTCGTGCTGCGCGGCGTTGTAGTTGAAGGTGTAGTGCTGCGCGGCGCCGCTGCCCGGCCTGGAGAGATTCCAGCCGGTGAAGACCCGCGCGCCGGCGTAGACGTCGGTTTCCGCGAATGTCCCGACGCCCATCGTGAACAGCTCCATCAGCTCGCGGGCGAAGTTCTCCTGGGGCTGCGCGCGCACGTTGGACCGGCCGTCCAGCCAGACCAGCATGGCCGGATCCTGCGCCACCGCGACCAGCAGATCACGGAAGTTCCCCAGTGCCCGGGTCCGAAACAGCTCCAGCTGACCGAGCACACCGCCGGCATCCTCCTCCGGCTTCGCGGCCAGCACCCGCGTCGCTTCCGTCGCACCGATCTCTCCGGCAATCTTCGTGTAGCCGGTCGCGAAGTGGTTGTGCCAGAAGAGAGCCATCTTCTCCTGGAGCGGCCGCTCGGTGTGGACCATCCGGAAGAGCCAGCGCTGGCGCGCATCGGTGATGTTCACGGCCGGCTGGAACTCGCCCCGGGCGGTGACGCCGACGTAGCCAGGCTTGCCGATCTGCTCGTCCACGGTGTCGGCAATCTGCTGGTACGACAGCAGGCGCGCGAGGACCAGCGTCGCCCCCCCGAACGCCAGCCGCGCGTAGCTGTTGACCTCTTCGTCCGTGGCCCCGAACCCGGCGCGGCGGAGGATGTGGTCGATCTCCTGTTCACGGCTGTTCGGCATGCTGGTCTCCTGGAGCAATCGCCGCCGGTTGCGGTGACCGTGAACCTTGCACCTTGAACCCTGCACCTTGAACCCTGTTAAAGCACCCGGCCAAACCCGAAGGCCTCATCTCCCTTCTCGGGCCGGCCGGTCACCCACCGCATCGCCAGCCGGCTCGCGAGCCAGGAGGCGCCGGGACCGTGCCGGGCGTCGCCGAGCGCGAAGAAGTGGCGCGGAAAGTTGCGGTGCGGACCGAGGTACGGCAGCCCGTCGACGGTGGCGTCGTACGGCTGCGCCCAGGACCACGCGGGCAGGGTCCCGGAGATCGGCGGATACAGGAGTGACAGCTCGTACATCAACTGACCGGTACGCTGCGTCAGCGCCTGCGGGAGCGTGCGCGGCGCGACGGCGGGCTGGTCGGCGCCCGTCACCATCACTCGACCGTCCTTCAACCATTGCACCAGGTGCGACGGCGCGTCGTCGTCCTGCACGACGGCCGCGGGCGGGCCGATCGCCTTGCGGACGACTGTGTCGAGCGGATCGGTCACGACGGTGTAGCGGTGGAACGGCGTCAGGTGGCGCCGCAGGGCGCGCAGGTCGGCCAGCCGCGCGGATGTGGCGACGATCGCCGATTCGGCGTGGATGGTCCCGGTCGCGGTCGTAATCTCGATCGATCGGCGCCGGTCCCGGATCCGCGTGACCGGTGACTGCTCGAAGATGCGCGCCTTCCGCGCCGCGGCCGCAGCCGCCAGACCGAGGCACGCCTTGAACGGATCGCACGTGAAGCCACGCCCGGCGATCGCTCCGTCGGTGTCCAGTCCGGTCGCGCGTCTCGCCGCGGCCGGTGTTTGCCACGTGTGATCGAGACTCGCGCCTCGTCTCGCGTCCTGCTCGCGTTTCAACGTCGTCCCGTCGCGCAGGGACACCTGCAGCAGCGCGATCGGGTCGAGGTCGCAGCGGATCGACAGCCGTCGCAGGGCTGCGGCGAAGTCCAGCGAGGCGCGCCGCGCGCCCGTCCACAGGGTTCGCGCGGTGCGCAGGCCGTGCGCCCGCGTGGTCGCCTGGAAGGAGGCGTCGAAGTCCTCGCGGATGAGACCGCTCGACGCCGAGGTGCTGCCGGCCCCGAGGCGCTCGGCTTCGAGCAGGATCACGGCCACGCCAGCCTGACTCAGTGCGTACGCGGTCGAACAACCGGTCAGGCCCCCGCCGATCACGACAACGCCCGTCTCGGCGTCGCCGCGCCAGCGGGGATAGGCCGGGCGCTTCGATTTCGGGAACCTCTCGAGCCAGAGCGGCGCGTGGCGCACCATCAGCGTGGTGGATTCTAGCTGATGGGCGGGTCGCGCTCGCGAGCTGAGGGGAATCGCCCTCCGGCCGTCAGCCCGGACGACTTGTCGTTACTTCTTCGCGGAGGCAGCGGCCGCAGCCGCCTTCGCCTGTGGTCCGGTCCACGTCCAGCCGGTAATCAGCCATCCTCCAGCGCCCGTTTTCAGCACGAACGTCATCTGCGCGGACTCGCGCATCGCCGCCCCTTTGAGCTTGAACGTGTACACGGCAGGGACGACGACGTATGCCGTGTCGCCGCTCACTTCCGTCCGCGTCGGCGCCGCGATGGTGACGTTCTGGTCGGTGATGCCCTGCTTCTTCGAGTCCGCATCGAGGGCTGCCGCCCACGTCTTGAACGCGTCCGCGCCGTGCCACACGAACGGCGCAACTTCGTCGATGATGACCAGGTCGGGCCCGGCGGCATGCGTCGCCGCGGCGCCCGCAATATCCCCTTTGTTGAACGCTTCCATGAACTTCGTCAGCGGTGCCACGATGTCTGCCGTTGGGGTCTGTGCGCCCGCCGTGGCTACCGACAGCGCGCATAGCGCTACTCCGAGCATCAACTTCCTCACCGCTCCTCCAGTCCGCTGTGACGCGGCCGCGATTCGACCGGCCGCATCGAATGGCTGAGATTGGACCGTCGGCGCGGTGGTTGTCAATAGTCGAGGTTGCGTGCAGGCTGCAACACCGCGCACCAGGGTTCATCGGCGGGAACGAAGGTCCGGTCGGCGTCCGCCGGCCTGTAGACTGGATGCCATGCACGACGTTCGGCTCGCGCTGCGTCACCTGTTCCGTCGCCCGGCGTTCGCGGTGATCGCGATCCTGACGCTCGCGCTGGGGATCGGCGCGAACGCGGCCGTGTTCACGGTCTCGAACGCCGTCCTCTTCTCCCCGCTTCCCTACGAGCGGCCCGACGAAGTGGTCATCCTCAACGAGCAGCGCCCGCAGTTCCCGGCCATGTCGGTCACGCGTGACAACTATGAGGACTGGTGCGCCCGCGCCACCTCGTTCTCCGCGATTGCCGCGTTCCGGACCACGAGCATGACGCTCACCGGCGTGGGGGACCCGGAGCAAGTCCCGGTCAAGATGATCGCCGCGACGCTCCTCCCGTTGCTCGGCACGACGATCGAGCGTGGCCGCAACTTCACCGCGGCGGAGGACCGCCCGGGCGGCGAGCGCGTCGCGCTGCTGAGTGCCGCATTTGCCGCGCGCCGGTTCGGCGGTGACGATCCGGTCGGCCGCACCGTGCAACTCGACAATCGCGCCTACACCGTGGTCGGCGTGCTGCCACACCGGTTCGAGCTGTTCCAGCCGGCGGACATCTTCGTGCCGTTCGGTCCGTGGGCCGCGTCACTACCCAACGATCCCGGCTGGCACCCGGGCATCTTCCCGATCGCGAGACTGCGTGCCGGCGTGACCCTCGAACAGGCACGTCTCGAAATGGACGGCATCTCCAAGCAGCTCGAGGTCGAAAAGGCGGAGGCCAATCGCGACGTTCGCGCGCTCGTCACACCGGCCCAGGAACTGCAGGTCGCGAACGTGCGACCGGCGTTGATCCTGCTGACCGGCACGGTCGTGCTGGTGCTCCTCATCGCGTGCGCCAACGTCGCCAACCTGCTCCTCGCGCGAGCCGTGGATCGCCAGAAGGAGCTGGCGGTCCGGGTCGCCCTTGGCGCGGGCCGGCGGCGGATCGTCCGCCAATTGATCGTGGAGAGCCTCGTGCTGGCGGTGATCGGAGGGTCCGCCGGGTTGATCGTGGCGGCGTGGGCCGTGTCGCTGCTGTCCACCACGGCGCTGAAGGGGCTGCCGCGCGCGCAAGGCATCGCGCTGAACTGGGAGGTCATCGGCTTCGCGATGGCGCTCTCGATCGTGACCGGCCTGATCTTCGGGGTCGTTCCGGCGCTCCACGCCTCGCAGCTGCCGCTCCGGGAATCGCTCAACGAAGAAGGACGTGGCAGCTCGCAGAGCGCCCGGCACACGCGCCTGCGGTCGGCGCTCGTCGTGATGGAGGTCGGGCTGGCCTTGGTGCTGCTCGTCAGCGCCGGCCTGCTGCTGCGCAGCTTCTCGGCCTTGACGACGGTGTCGCCAGGATTCGCCACCGACCACCTGCTCGTGATCGATCTCCCGCTGTCCCCCATCACGTATCGAGACGAGGCCGTGCGGACGGCGGCGGTCGACCGGCTGGTGGCGCGCCTGCAGCAGCTGCCGGGTGTCCGGCGCGCAGCGGTGACGACGATGCTGCCGATGGCGGGAACGGGCCCGTCGGTGCACTTCAACCGGGCCGCCTACCCGCCCAAGGGACCGGAGGATTACGTGCTGGCCGGCTACCGTGCGGTCACGCCGGGCTACCTCGAAACACTGGGCGTCCCGCTCCAGCGGGGACGTCTCATCAAGGACAGCGATCGTGACGGAGCGCCGCCCGTGGTCGTCATCAACGAAGCGATGGCCCACCAGTACTTCCCTGACCGCGACGCGCTCGGCGAGCGCATCCAGTTCGGCACCGAACCGGACCCCGCCGATCCGACCATCGAGATCGTCGGCATCGTCGGCGACATGAAGCAGTCATTCGCCGCCGGACCCCAGGCTGAGATGTTCGTCCCGTACGCGCAGGCTCCAGTTCCGGTGCTGGCCCCGATGTACCTGAGCACGGCGCTAGTGGTGCGCACGGAAGGGGAGCCGCTGGATATCACGCCGGCTGTTCGCGCAGCGCTTCACGAGGCCGACCCTGGGCAGCCGCTGGTCAACGTGCGCACCATGGAGGCGGCAATGGCCGGCACTGTCGCACAGCCGCGGATGCAGATGACGCTCGTGATGGTCTTTGCCAGTCTCGCGGTGGCGCTTGCCGCCATCGGCGTGTACGGCGTCATGGCCTACACGGTGTCGCAGCGCACTGTGGAGATCGGCGTCCGCATGGCGATCGGGGCCTCACCGAACCAGGTCGTGTCGATGGTGGTGTGGCAAGGGGCGCAGCTGGCCTTTTTTGGCGTCGTATTGGGACTGATCGCGGCGGCGCTCGCGACCGGCGCGATGCAGACCTTGCTGTTCGAGATCAAGGGGCTGGATCCGCTGACGTTCGTCGCCGCGTCACTCCTCCTAGGCGTAGCCGCATTGCTGGCCAGCTACATCCCCGCGCGGAGAGCCGCTCGAATCTCCCCAATGGTGGCGATGGGACGGTAGCCGCTCGTCAACGCATCGAGATCTGAAATCCCGCCCGCTTCCGCCGCCAGCATAACCGTTTCAGCGGCTGAGAGTTTCCTGCCGACTGGCGACCGTTTTCCAACTCCCTGCCCGATGTAAGCAGGCGTCTCGCGTTTCGGATTGCGGAACACGCGAGCGACGCGATTTATCTTTGTGGCATCGGTGGGGCCGAGTATCCTCGCCGCCTCTGTCCTGCCAATCCTGACTCGAGGAGGCTCTATGACGCGCTTGGAGCTCAGACGCTGGGGTCTGCTGGTGGTCATCCTTGTTGGTGCGGCGGCATCATCAGCGACACTCGCGGCCCAGACGGTCACGGGATCTATTTCCGGCACCGTGGTCGACGCGCAGGGGGCGGTCATGCCCGCCGCCACGGTGACGATTCTCAACGAGGCGACGGGTGCGCCCAGGGTGGCCGTCACCGATGCGCGCGGCGACTTTCAGGTGACCAACCTGCAGGCCGGACAATATACCGTCCGCGTCGAAATCACGAGCTTCCGCCCCTACGAGCGCAAGAACGTGGTGGTGAGCTCCTCGGAGCGCGTGGCGATCGGCACGATCGCGCTCGAGCTCGGCAGCCTCACCGACACGGTCAGCGTCGAGGCAACGGGTACCCATGTCAACACGACCGAGACGCAGCACGGCGGCGTCATCACCCGGACGCAAATCGAACAGATCCAGGTGCTCGGGCGCGACGTCACCTCGCTGATGCGGCTGCTGCCGGGGGTCCGCTACACCACCCCGGTCGACTCGATGGGAGGATCGTTCGGCGTCGACGTGCCCTCGGTCGGCGGCCTGCCGGCGGACTGGAGCAAGGTCATCATCGACGGGGTCGTCGGCAACGAAGTCGGCAACAGCGGCATGCAGGCCCAGATGGTCAACCTCGACGCGATTGCCGAGGTGCGCCTGTTGAACAACTCCTACCGCGCCGAGTACGGGCAGTCGGGTGGCTCGCAGCTGCAGATCATCACCCGCGGCGGCACCTCTGAGTATCGCGGCAGCGGCTATTGGTACGTCCGCAACGAAAAACTCAACAGCACGGAGTTCTTCAGGGCACGGTCGCAACGGCTCAACGGCATCGAGCCGTTCCCCCCGAAGTACCGCTTCAATACCTACGGCGCCAATCTCGGGGGCCCGGTGGTCAAAGGAAAGAACAAGGTGTTCTTCTTCTACTCGCTGGAGGCGCCCATCGTCAGTCGCCCGCAGAGCGTGCAGACCTGGCGGATGCCGTCCGCGCTCGAGCGAAAGGGAGACTTCTCGCAGACCTACGACGCCCAGGGACGTCTGATCAACATCAAGGATCCCCGCAAGTCCGGGCTGGCCTGCAACGCCGTGACCGGCGGGCCCGGCTGTTTCGAGGGCAACATCATCCCGGCCTCGATGATCAACCCGGCTTATATGCAGGCGATGCTGAACCTGATGCCGCTGCCGGAGTACGACCCGCGGACGACACAGGGAAATTACAATTACGATTCGGAAGAGATCACCGACGTGCCGAAGATCAACCACGTGGCCCGGGTGGATTGGCGGCCGACCTCGAACGACAGCCTGTCGTTCACCTTCAAGGACTGGAAGCAGGACCAGCGCGGCACGCGCATTCCGGCCGGCCCATCCAATTGGGGGTGGTTCAACGCTCACTACACGAATACCGACCGCGGCTTCACCGGCAACTACAGCAAGGTGCTGCGGTCCAACATGGTGTGGGACACCGACTTCGGGACGCGGCGGCAGACGGAGGTGTTCTACCCGCTGAACGAGACGGAGTGGGACAAGACCAACCGGCAGCTGGCCGGCTTCAACGTCGCGCAGTTCCACCCCGAGCTGAACCCCCGCAACGTGCTGCCGCGCGTCAACTTCGGCAACGTGACCGGCAGGCTGACGCCGAACTTCACCTACGATACCCGCCTGATCGACCAGGGCGAGGGATGGCTGAGCTCGGTGCGCTCGAACCTGACCTACATCCGCGGCGCCCACTCGCTCAAGACCGGGATGTACTACGAAGACACGCGCAATTCGGAAGGCAAGGGCGGCGTGGGCGGCGGGTCGTGGTCCGGTGACTTCAACTTCGGCGTCGATACCAACAACCCGCTCGACACCAACTTCGCCTACGCCAACGCGCTGCTCGGCAACATCAACAGCTACACCGAGACGAACGGGTACGCGGACGTGCGCGGCCAGCGCCCGTCGGCGGAAGCCTACGTCCAGGACACCTGGAAACCGCTCCGCAACCTCACCGTCGACTACGGTGCCCGGTTCCTGTGGTACCGGGCGTGGGCCTCGTTCAAGGACACGAAGTCCGCCTCGTTCGATCCCGATCAGTACGTACCGGGTGGTTCACCGCTGCTCTATCAACCGGTGCTGGTGAACGGTCAGCAGCGCGCCTTGAATACGGTCACCGGCGAGCTCCGTCCCTATATCTACGTCGGCGGGTTCGTGCCGGGGACCGGCGACCCCTACAACGGCATGGTGACCCAGGACGAGTGGGGCAGCTACGGTACCGGCTTCCGTGTCAGCCAAGGCATCGAACCCGAGGGTCGCGCCGGCCTGGCCTGGGACATCACCGGCACCGGCAAAACCTCGCTGCACGCGAGCATCGGCCGGTACCACAACCCGTTCGTGAATGCCAACGGGCTCGACAACCTGGCGCGCAATCCGCCGGCCCAGAGCAATCCGGTGCTGCGGTATTCGACGATCGATCAGATGCTCACGCCGGAAGGGGCGGCGGCGTTCGATACGCGGCCGAGCAGCGGCATCCTCGGGCTCCAGCACGATGCACCAACTCCGAAGAGCCTGAACTACTCGGTCGGCATCCAGCGGGAGATCGGCTGGGGCACAGTCCTCGACGTAACCTACGCGGGCAGCCGGACGAAGAACATCGAGGTCTCCTACAACATCAACGACCTTCCGTACGGCACCAACTTCATCGACGTTCACCCCGAGAACATCAACCCGGCGACCGGCACGGTGCTGCCTGCTGACTTCCTGCGGCCCTACCTGGGCTACGGCACCATCGCGATCCGTCAGAACACCGGCGAGACCGACTACAACTCGATGCAGGTGCAGCTCAATCGCCGCTACATCAAGGGCCTTCAGTTCGCGCTTGCCTATACCCTGGCCAAAGGCTGGGACACGCGCGTCACCAGCCCATACCAGACCGAGGACTGGTTCAACCGCGCCCCAACCGCCGGTACGCAGCTGCACAACCTGACGGTGAGCTACACCTGGGACGTGCCGGACGGCAGCCGCGCCTGGAACAACGTCGTCACCCGCGCCGCGCTGGACGGCTGGCAGCTGTCCGGCAACACGGCTTTCGTCTCGGGCGACTGGGCCGGTGTGACGTTCACGACGACCGACAATTTCGATTTCTACGGCGGCGGAGCGGGCGGCCGCATCGTCCTGACCGGCGCGGACCCCCGCGGCGGGGACAATCAAGATCCCAACCCTGATGGAACCGGCTCGTACCTGAACTGGGCCGCGTTCGCACGGCCGACCGGCCGCCTCGACTATGGCAATGCCCCGGCCCGCTTCTTTCGCTTGCCGTGGATTAAGAACACCGATCTGTCGATGTTCAAGAACTTCGACATCAGCGGGCGGAAGCTGCAGTTCCGGTGGGAGATCTACAACCTGTTCAACACCGTGAACTGGTCCGCCATCAACACCGCCGCCCAGTTCAATCCGGCCGGCGAACAGGTCAACGCCAACTTCGGGAAGGCGACAACCGCGCGCGACCCGCGCATCATGCAGGCTGCGCTGCGCTTCAGCTTCTAGTGCGCCGACGTGGAGATGGCGTCAGGGATCGCGGTCGAGGTGAGTGCAGGCGCAAGGCGGCGCGACGAAGAATACCGAGCGTATTGTAAGGAGCGCCAACGCCGCGGCTGCGCTCGCATCGGCCGCGAGGATTGATGCGATCTCGATGTCGGTGCATTAGTCCCCGGATCGGTGATACGTCGCATGAGTCCGGAGCGCGGCGCCGGCTGGGCAAGGCGAGAGGCGCGAGCAGACTGGGCCCTGTGAGCAACGAACACTGCCGGCCAGGCCCGGCCCCTCCGCCCGCTTGTCGCGCGATCGTGTGGAGCGGGATGCGCCGCCCGGGACTTGTGCGAGACATCACGGACCCAGGAGACCACCAGCCATGATCACGCGCCTCTCCGCGGTGTTGACCGGGTGCCTGCTCGTCGCCTCGCTCGCGGCGGCTCAGAACCACCACCTCGTCGTCTACCAGGGCACCACCGGACCGGGCCAGGGCAAGCGCATCGTCTTTCTGGCGGGCGATCAGGAGTATCGTTCGGAGGAGTCGCTGCCGGAGCTGGCGCGAATCCTGGCGAAGCATTACGGCTTCACGTGCAGCGTCTTCTTCACCATCGACCCGGAGACGGGGTTCATCGACCCGGGGAACTCCAGGATCGCGGGCCTCGAGGCACTCGACACGGCGGACCTGCTGGTGATCTTCCTGCGCTTCCAGGACTTTCCGGACGACCAGATGCAGCATATCGCTGCTTATCTCGACCGCGGCGGGCCGGTGGTCGCGTTCCGGACGGCGACGCACGCCTTCCAGATCAAGCGCCCGGACGCCCGGTTCCTGAAGTTCGATTGGCAGAACAAGGGGGACTACACCGGCGGGTTCGGGCGGCAGATCCTGGGTGAGACGTGGG
The DNA here is from genome assembly GCA_963816725.1 of uncultured Acidobacteriota bacterium. Lineage (GTDB taxonomy): Bacteria > Acidobacteriota > Vicinamibacteria > Vicinamibacterales > 2-12-FULL-66-21 > CAVSUB01. Next base: position 552,410 of record CAWFMC010000018.1, read on the forward strand.
TCTCGCACTACGGGACAAACCACAAGATGAGCTCACGGCTCCTCCTCGAGCCTTCGCAAGCGGCGCATCCGGTGTTGCGCGGTGTCAAGGACGTGTGGGTGCAGTCCGGCGGGTACACCGCCGATCCGCTGCAACCGAGCGTGATCCTCGCACGCGGGCAGATTCTGAACGGGATGACTCCTGACTCGCCGCCCGCGGCCGACAAGCAGCAGATGCCCGTGGCGTGGGTGCGCAGCTACACTGGCACCTCGGGCAAGACGGGCCGGGTGTTCACGACGACGCACGGTGCCTCGGAAGATCTCTTGAACGACGGTTTCCGGCGCATGGCCGTCAACGCGGCGCTATGGGCTGCGGGGCTCGAGACGAGCATCACGGCGGACGGGGACATCAGTCTGGTCGGCCCGTATCATCCGTCCACGTTCAATTTCGGCGGGCACGTGCGGGGCGTGAAGCCCGCGGACCTGGCGGGATGGGACACCCCGATTCCGCCGCAGAAGTAACTCTCGTCGAACACACGGACATTTCGCATGACCAGATACTGTCGTCTCGCGCTGTCGGTTGCCGTCGTCGCCACGCTCGGACTGCTCGGGACCGTGCGCCCGAACGGCGCGATGCCGCCACTCCTGGCCCAGGGTGCGTCGGCCCAACGCCGGCCGCTACTCACGCTACGAGCCGGGTGATCACATTTGCACCATCGGCAACCAGCTCGCCGAGCGGATGCAGTATCAGGGCTGGCTGGACACGCTGCTGTACGCGCGCTTCCCCCAGCACGATCTCGTGATGCGGAATCTCGGCTTCTCCGGCGACGAGATTGCGGAGCGCTTGCGGACGAAGAACTTCGGCACGCCCGACGAGTGGCTGAGCGCCAACGCCGAGTCGGTCGGCGGGTATCAGGAGAATCGCCTCCGCGGCGCGAACACGAAGGCGGACGTGATCTTCGCGTTCTTCGGCTACAACGAGTCCTATGGCGGCGACGCGGGCCTGCCGGCGTTCCGGCAGCAGCTGGACGAGTGGATCACGCACACCCTGGCCCAGAAGTACAACGGCCGTTCGGCGCCGCGCATCGTGCTGTTCTCGCCGATCGCGCACCAGGATCTCCGCAACCCGGATCTGCCGGACGGCCGCGAGAACAATGTGCGTCTCGAGCGCTATACCGCGGCCATGGCCCAGGTGGCGGCGGCGCGCAGCGTGCCGTTCGTCAACCTGTTTGCCCCGACCAAAGCTTTGTTCGAGGGCACCCGGGCGCCGCTGACCGTAGACGGCGTACACCTGAACGAAGAGGGCAACCGGCGCCTCGCGGAGATCATCGACCGCGAGCTGTTCGGGCCGCCGACGCACACCTATTCGCCGGCGTACATCTCGGCGCTGCAGCGGGCGGTCGCGGATCGGAACTTCACCTGGTTCAACCGCTACCGCACCACCGACTCCTTCGCGACCTTCGGTGACCGCGCGTTCCTCACGTTCATCCGCACGAACCCGCGCGACGTCAACCCGTCGCGGGTGGCGATCAACAAGGAGGACGTGCTCCCGACCAACTACGAGGTGCTCGAGCGCGAGGTCGAAGTGCTCGACACCATGACGAGCAATCGCGACCAGCGGATCTTCCGCACGGCGCGCAGCCTCGAGTCCAATCCCACCGAGGTCGCGGTCGACGATTCGAACACGCCGGAGTTCATCAACGCCGGGACCAACGAGCCTGGCAAGGGTCCCAATGGCGCCCACATCTTCCTCGGCGGCGAGGAGGCAATTTCGAAGATGAAGGTCGGGACCGGGTTGAAGGTCCAGCTGTTCGCGTCGGAAGAGCAGTTCCCCGAGCTCGTGAACCCGGTGCAGATGGCCTTCGACACCCGCGGCCGCCTCTGGGTTGCCGCGTGGAAGAACTATCCGCACTGGCAGCCCAAGACGCCGATGGACGACGCGCTGCTGATTCTGGAAGACACGGACGGCGACGGCAAGGCGGACAAGCGGACGGTGTTCGCCGGCGATTTGAACAATCCTACCGGCTTCGAATTCTGGAATGGCGGCGTCCTGCTGGCCCAGGCGCCGAACCTTGTGTTCCTCAAAGACACCGACGGCGACGACAAGTACGACACCCGCGAGATCGTCCTGGGCGGGATGGATTCGACCGACACGCATCACACGATGAACAGCTTCACGTTCGATCCCGGTGGCGCGCTGTACATCCGCGAAGGCATCTTCCATCGCAGCCAGGTGGAGACGCCGTGGGGGCCAACGCTGCGCCAGGCTGACGGGGGCGTGTTCCGCTTCGAGCCGCGGACGTTCAAGTTCGAGACCTACATCCCGATGAACTTCCCCAACCCGCACGGTCACACCTTCGATGAGTGGGGGCGCGACATCATCTTCGACGCGACCGGCGGCCAGCCGTACTACGGGCCCTCGATGTCGACGAAGAAGTACTACCCGGCGATGGAATCGACCAAGGCGCCGCGGCCCGGTGAGGTGCGGACCCGGCCGGTGGGCGGGTCGGAGATCATCTCCAGCCGGCACTTCCCCGACGAGATGCAGGGCAACCTCGTCGTGCTGAACACGATCGGCTTCAAGGGGCTGCTGAACTACAAGATCACCGAGGATGGCGCGGGGTTGAAGATGACCGAGGTCGAGCCGATCCTCGAGTCATCCGACGAGAACTTCCGTCCGGTCGATGCCGAGATCGGCGCCGATGGCGCGCTCTACGTCGCCGACTGGCAGAATCCGATCATCGGCCACATGCAGCACAACCTCCGCGACACGTCGCGGGATCATGGGCACGGCCGGATTTACCGCATCACCTACCCAGGCCGTCCGCTGCTCAAGCCTCCGGTCATCGCCGGCGCGCCGATTCCGGCCCTTCTCGATTTATTGAAGGAGCCCGAGAATCGCGTCCGCTACCGCGCAAAGCTGGAATTGAGCGGGCGCAATACCACCGAGGTGCTGTCCGCATTGACCGCGTGGATGGGCCGGCTCGACCGGAGCAGCCCCCAATACGAACACCACATGATGGAGGCGCTCTGGGTCCAGCAGTGGAACAACCGGGTCGACACGAGACTCCTGAGCCGGATGCTGCATTCCAGCGAGCCGTGGGCGCGCGCTGCCGCAACGCGGGTGCTGTGCTACTGGCGTGACCGGATTCCCGACGTGATGGGGTACCTCAAGGTCCAGGGGAACGATGAGTCTCCCGCGGTGCGCCTGGAAGTGGCCCGCGCCGCCAGCTTCTTTCGAACGGCCGATGCCGTCACCCTCGCGCGGGAAGTGTCGCGCCATCCGCAAGATCGCTTCATCGAGTACACCGTCGCGCAGACGATGAACACGCTCAATGGGCTCGGGTTGGGCACCAGCGGGGCGATGACCGCCGCCGCGCCTGGCGGCCCGCCGCCGAATACGCCGGCCGCGGCGTTGCCGGATCTGTCCGCCGCCGCGATGCGCCGCGATCTGCGCGACAAGGGCGTGCAGACGATCACGATCGGCACGGTACTCGAGCAGATGCGCTATGACGTCCGCTGGTTCGTGGTCGAGGCAGGCAAGCCGGTGCAGGTGACGCTCACCAACGCCGACGCCATGCCGCACAACATCGTCTTTGGCCAGCCAGGGTCGGTGAAGACGATCGGCGATCTGGCCGCGACGATGCCGCCGCCAGCCAATCTGAGTGCGCGCGCCTACATCCCGGACAGTCCGCTGGTGCTGCAGGCAACCCGCCTCGTCCAGCGCGGCGAGTCAGACACGATCAAATTCACCGCGCCCACCGCGCCAGGGGAGTACAGCTTCCTGTGCTCGTTCCCGGGACACTACGTGCGTATGTATGGGGTAATGCTGGTGGTGCCCTCGCTCGACGCGTTCGAGGCACGCCCGACGTCGCCGAACGATCCGCTCACGGGGCAGCCGCTGGGATCGCAGCGCCAGCCGCAGTACTGAGAGCTCCCGTGGCTTCCGCTCCTCTGCGGAAGCCACGGGACGTCGAGTGCTGACGCGCTACCGGAGGATGTCGCGCGCGCCGTGGCTGGTGAAGTCCTGTTCCAGCTGGGTCGCGTGAGCCTCGTCGCGAGCGCGCGTGCCGAGCACGATGCCGCCCTCCTTGAGGCCACGTTCATACTCGGCGGCACGCGTCTCGGGAATGCCCGCCCCGATCAACGCGCCGAGAAGCGTTCCGGTCGCGCCCCCGGCGCCTGCTCCGGCCAGCGCGCCGGCGATCGGTCCGGCGACGACGAGCCCCAGGCCGGGGATGACGACGGCGGTCGCCGCGGCGACGATGGCACCGAGCGCGGCGCCGACGCCGAGCCCGATCCCGCCGCCGATGCCCGCGCCTTCAGCAGCCTTGCTGCCTTCCTTGAACTCGGTACCAGGCTTGACGTCGCCGAAGTGCCGCGTCCGCGTCTCGTCCGTCATCACCACGCTGATGTCGTCGTCCTTGTAGCCGTGCCGCTTGGTGAGGTCGTCGTAGGCCTTGCGAGCCGTGTCCGGCGAGTCGTAGAGGCCGGTCACGAGGTGCTCGCGTGACCATTTCGAGTCCCACGTGCGCGGCGTGCCGGGAGCGTTCACCGCGTCGTTGGACGCCTGACGGGCGCGCCCTTGCGCGTTCTCGATCTCGCCCTCGCGCTCGAGGCGGCGATTGCCCGTCATCGAGCCGACACCGTCCTTCACGGCCCCTTTCATCCGCTCGCCGGCCGCCGCGGCCTCTTCGCGGATCGAGTTGGGCGGCGTCGCCGGACTGGAGGCGGGACGATCGAGGACCGCCGAGTTCCGCACATCGTCTCGAGCGATGCCACTGCCCGACCGTGAAGTGTGATCGAAGGCGTCGTTGGACGCTTGACGGGCGCGCCCTTCCGCGTTCTCGAGCTCACCCTCGCGTTCGAGGCGGCGGTTGCCGGTCATCGAGCCGACGCCGTCCTTCACGGCCCCTTTCATCCGCTCGCCGAAGGCCGCCGTTTCCTCGCGTATCGAGTTCGGTGGTGTTCCAGGAGTCGTGACCGATCGCGGGTCTGAATTGCGGACGTCGCCGCGGCCGCCGGCTGTGGCGCCCCGTACTCCGTCCGTCTCGTCGAACACGTTGTTCGCGGCCTGACGGACGCGCCCTTCCGCGTTCTCCATCTCGCCCTCACGCTCGAGCCGGCGGTTGCCCGTGATGGAGCCGATGCCGTCTTTCGCCGCGCCTTTCACTCGTTCGCCGAACGCCGACGCTTCTTCCGAAAGACTGTCGTCGGACCGCTTGTTGTCGTTGTCCATAACACCTCATCCGGCCGCTGTGGTCGCGGATTACCCACCCGCGTGCAGCCGTGAGCATAGGAGCAACGCTGTTGCCAGAACACGAAGCTGGAGTGTGGCGGAGCGACAGGGAGAGCGAGAGCCGGACCTGCAAGCACGACGGTGCGGGTGCGACACCGCAGGCCGCTTTGGGATGGCAGACGTCAGCGCTCGGATCGCTCGGGGACTCCGGCGAGAGCCGGCTTCTCCTGCTCCCCCCTCTTGCGCGTGCTCCGCCAGACCGCCACGGCCGAGACGATCGTCCCCACCACCGCGAGCACGATGAAGGTGCCGATGATCCACTGGAACATCGCGGACTTCATCCACGCGAGGATGCCCTGCCCGTAGTGCGCAGCGAGTGCGCCTTCGACGCCGAAGCGCAACATCCGCACGCCCGCGAGGGTGAGGAAGAAACTCCAGGGCTCCAGCTTGACGGCCCCGCTCGACAACACGAAGGCGGTGAACGGGAAGGGTGGCGGAATGATGCCGAGCGCCGCAATGCTGTAGGCGGCGCCTTCACCGATCCGGCGTTGAACTCGCTTCAACCGTGACGGGCTGACAATCCTCTCGAGCCCCTTCTCTCCGAGCTTCCGCCCGAGCCAGAAGGTGACGGCGGCGCCGGCCATCGCGCCAATCGTCGCCAGGACCGCGTACAGCCAGAACAGCTCGGGCTTTCGCGCCGCCATGATGATGACGACGAAGTCGATCCCGAGCGGGAGGAAAAACACCAGCGAGGAATCGAGCAGCCCCATCGCCACGATGCCGGCCGGGGTCAGGAAGTAACCGAGCAGGGAGTAGAACAGACTGCGCATTCGTGACTGTGGCCGTGGGATGTCGGGGTTCGTTATTGGACAGGATGCCGGACGAAAGCCGCTCGCGGCCGGGCCGTCTGCACGTTCGATTCCATCAGGTGGTGACCGGCACGGCTCGCCGGGATGACGACTGAAACATCTCAGCCGGGTGCGGGGTTTAGCGCTTTGATTTCACCGACCGGTCCAGCAAGATAGCGCGATGCGACCTGGACAGAAGATTCCTTTTCGCCGCCGCCCGCCCCGGCCCGGCCCGAGCGCCACGCGATGAGCACCCGCAGGGACTCTCCGATCAACCTCCCTCTGCGGGCAAGGACCCGGCGCCACTCCGCACGCTGCGCTCGTCGCCACGCCGACCGTCGCGGCAGGTAAGTGCCAGGCCAGACACCACGTCGCTTTCTGGTCCTGTTGGGCCTCGTGTGCCTTGCCGGTTACGTCTTCGTCTACGCAACCGGCCGGGCCACACAGCCAATCCGCTCGGACGGATTCAGCTACTACGTCTACCTGCCCTCGTGGTGGCTGTTCCACGACAGCACGCTGGCGTCTGTCGCGGCCGACTGCTGCGGCGGCACGTATCCCGACTTCACCGCGATCATCCGCTGGCCCGGCACCGATCGCTGGGTCAACGCGCATCCGATCGGCGTCGCGCTGATGCAGGCGCCGTTGTTCCTTATCGCGGACGCGCTTTCCTGGTGGACCAACCTGTCGCGCGACGGCTTCACCCTGTATTACCAGCACGCCGTCGGACTCTCCGGTTTGATGTGGACGTTGGCGGGCCTATGGGTGCTCGCCGCCATGCTGGTGCGTCACTTCAGCCGCCGCGTCACCATGTCCACGCTCGCGGCGCTGTTGTTCGGGACCAATCTCTATCACTACGCGACCTACGATTCCTTCTACAGCCACGCGTACTCGTTCTTCTTGGTTGCCGCGCTGATCAATTTGACAGAGCGATGGCACGAGGCGCCGACGCGCGCGCGCACGCTCCTCCTCGGGCTGGTTGCCGGACTCATTGTCATAGTGCGCCACACCAACGTACTCGTTCTCGCTCTGCTGCCGCTGTTCGTCGTGGCGGTTGACGGACCTCGCGCGGCGCTTCGCCTCGTCAGCGCACGTGTACGCTCATGCGTGCTCATCGCCGGCGGGGCGCTCCTCGTCGTGTTGCCGCAGCTCGCGCTGTACACGCAGGCCACCGGACGCCCGCTCGTCAGCTCCTACGGGTCGCTCGGCTTCACGTTTGGCTCGCCGCATCTGTACGGCGTCTTGATCAGCGTTCAGAAAGGCGTCTTCTTCTGGTCGCCGCTGCTGCTATTGGGAGTAGCAGGACTCTTCCTCCTGCGCGGTCGGCTGCGCGCCTTCGTGATCCCCACGTGCCTCGTCCTGATCGCTGACACTTATCTGATTGCCAGCTGGTGGGACTGGCAGTTCGGCGCCAGTTACGGTCACCGGGGCTTCATCGATCTCTTTCCGTTGCTGGCGCTCGGCCTCGCCGCCTTCTTCGAATGGAGTGCCGCGAGCCGCGTCAGGCTCGTCAGCACCGCGATCGCCGTCTCGGCAATGACCGCCTTGTCGATCTTCCAGATGCTGCAGTACTGGAACGCCATCATGCCCGGCAGCGATCTCACGTGGTCCGCCTACAAGGCGCTGTTCCTCAAGATCTGATGTCCGCGAAGCGCGTGTCGTGGCTGGCTGGCGTCGTGGTGCTCCTGGGAATGCTGGGATACCTGCGCGATCCCGCGTGGCTGATCGGCATAGAGTCCGGGTTTCGTCCGTGGGAGCGCGGCGCGGACGGCACTCGCTCCCGGTGGACTGGTGGACACGCCTCGTTCTTCGTTCCCTCGACGGCCGCCTGGCTCGGGGTGCCGATTCGCACGACGTTTGCCGCCGGCGACTCGCCCGTGACGGTCACGGTCACCGTGGACGACCGTCCTGCGGCGTCCGTCGAGCTGCACGACGACCGCTGGCGCCGGCTGACGTTGGCGTTAGCCGGTCCGACCACGAGGCGCGTGCGCCGGATCGACATCCGCGTCGATCGAGTGAGGCCGGGCAATCGCGGGGTGGCGATCGCCGACGTCGAGCTGCGCTGAAGCTGCCGGGGAATGTCCCTTGCACCGCGCCGGGCAGGAGGCCACCCGGAATGATGAAGAGCCCTCGTGACATTGCCGACGGCGTCTGGTTTCTGCGCACCCTCATGGTGAACGTATACATGGTGGCAACACCGACCTCGTGGGTCCTGATCGATACGGGACTGCCGGGCTACGCGTCGGCCATCCGTGACACTGCCGCCCGATGCCTCGGGACCACGCTCCCGCCGGCGGCGATCGTCTTGACCCACGGGCATTTCGATCACGTCGGGTCGCTCGAGCCGCTCCTGGCCGAGTGGCCGGTGCCGGTCTTCGCTCACCGGCTCGAAGCGCCCTACCTGACCGGCCGGTCGAAATACCCTCCGCCCGATCCGCTGGCTGGCGGCGGCTCGATGACGTGGATGTCGCGGCTGTATCCGCGCGGGCCGATCGATATCAGCGATCGCCTGGAGCTGCTGCCCGACGGCGGAACGGTGCCGTATCTCGATGGCTGGCGCTGGATCGCGACGCCCGGCCACTCACCGGGCCATGTCTCGCTCTTCCGCGCCAGCGACCGCACCCTCATCGCGGGAGACGCGGTGATCACCACGAAGCAGGAGTCCCTGCTCGCCGTCGCGACGCAGCGGCGCGAGATCCATGGGCCGCCGGCCTATTACACCCCCGACTGGCAGACGGCCGGTGACTCGGTCGGCCACATCGCCGCGCTCGAGCCCGAGGTGCTCGCGACGGGCCATGGCGACCCGCTGCACGGCGCCGTGATGCGCGACGCGCTCCGCACGCTGGCGGCGCACTTCGAGGAGGAGGAAGTGCCGCGCATCGGACGCTACTCGGAGGCACCGGCGATCACCGATGAACGTGGTCTCGTCCGTCTGCCGCCGGATCCGCTCCCCAAGGTCGTCGCCGGGGTCGCGATTGCGGCCGGCCTCGCCTGGACCCTGGCGACCCGCCGCCGCCGCGAGACGACGGTGGACGAAACGGTACCCAGCCCGTCGTGAGGCCCGCGCCGGGTCGATCGGCGCTGTTATCCTAGGCGCATGCGCACTGTTGTGATGTCCGGTTCCGGCGGCCCGGAAGTTCTCGGGATCGGCGTGCGGCCCACACCGGAACCGGGCCCCGGCGACTTGCTGGTGCGCGTCGAGGCCGCTGGCGTCAACCGGCCGGATCTCATGCAACGTCAGGGGAAGTATCCCCCTCCGCCAGGGGCCTCGGACATCCTCGGGCTGGAGTTGGCCGGCACGGTCGAGCGCGTCGGCGCAAATGTGTCGCGCTGGAAGCCGGGCGATCGCGTATGCGCGCTGGTCGCCGGCGGCGCCTACGCCGAGTATTGCGTCGTCCCCGAACCGCAGGCCCTGGCGATCCCGTCAGGGCTCGATCCCGTCCACGCGGCGGCGATTCCCGAGACGTACTTTACGGTGTGGACGAATCTCTTCGAACGCGGACGGCTGCGGGAAGGTGAGCGAGTGCTGGTGCACGGCGGCACCAGCGGCATCGGGACGACGGCCATCCAACTCGGGAGAGCCTTCGGCGCGCGCGTGCTCGCGACTGCCGGCTCGGACGACAAGTGCGCCGCGTGCGACCGGCTCGGCGCAGAAGCCATCAACTACCGGCGCACCGACTTCGTCGAAGCCGTCCGCGATCTGACCGGCGGGGCCGGCGTCGACGTCATCCTCGACATCGTCGGCGGCAGCTACCTCTCACGCAACTTCGAATGCCTCGCGCAGGACGGACGGCTGGTGCAGATCGGGTTGCAGGGCGGCAACAAGACGGAGATCAACCTTGCGACAGTGATGCAGCGGCGTCTGACGCTGACTGGATCGACGCTGCGTCCGCGCACCGTCGAGGAGAAAGGGGCCATCGCCCGCGCGCTCGAAGCGCGCGTCTGGCCGCTGCTCGCGGCGGGCACAGTCGCCCCGCAGGTGCACAGCGTCTACCCGATTGAGCAGGCGGCGGACGCGCATCGCGCGCTCGAGAGCGGTGAGGTCATCGGGAAAGTCGTATTGACGGTGTGACCGGCGCGGGATGCTCGAGGGCGTGAATGCGCGCGGATCGCCACAGGTAAACCAGCCAGGCCGCCGAGTGCGCGACCGTGAGGATCGCCAGCGGCAGCCGGTCGGACGGAAACACGTTGCTCGGCAGCGCCGTCTTGTAGAGCGATTGCACGCCGACGACGGCGATCGCGATCACCGCGACACGCGCCAGCTTCGGTCCGCCCGGATTCGACTGCCATAATGCCCATCCGGCAGCAACCGACAGCGCCGCGACAGCACCGTGCACCACGAGCTCCACGGCGCCGAACACACCCCGCATGCCCAGCGTGGTAATCGAGGCAGACGCCTCGGCCGCAAAGTTCAGCGGCTGCCACAACATGAGCACACCGCACAGCAACAGCAGCCAGACACGGCCGATCATGCGAGGAACGTCGGCGCGGACGTCGACGACCCGGACGCGACGCCGCAGGCATGGCGAAGATTCCCGCTGACGCGCGAGAACAAAACGCCGCCGTGCAGGCAGTATCGAGGTGTGCCGGTGGACGCGCGCATCGGATCGATTGTATCGACCCCGCCGAGCCGACGCCCGGCGGGGTACCACCAATCACGTCAGCGACGCGGACGGTCGTCGCTGCCAACCGCGCGGTCGAGCGTGGACGCGAGATCGATGAGCCGCAGGAACTCGGCGCGGTAACCGTCCGGATCGGCGCCACGATGCTGCTGGGCGAGCGCACGGGCTGACGCCCACGTCGCCTGGCCTCGGTGCTCGGACTTGCGCAGCAGGAACCCGAACTCTGCGACCGCGGACGCGAAGCCAAGGTTCGCTGACGTTTCGGTCACGCGGTTGGGAACGGCAACCGACATCAGCTTGCTCGCGTCGGCCGCCGGCGCCTTGTAACGGAGCTTGACGGTCATCAATTCATTGGACGGCGACGTAGCCGGCTGCGGCGGACGCTGGTACTTGAGCGGGTCCACGGACGGCGATTCGAGATCGTCGCCGGGCGGCACGATCTCGTACAACGCCGTCACGGCATGGCCGGCGCCGATCTCCCCGGCGTCCTTCTTGTCATTGTTGAAGTCCTCATTGGCGAGGAGACGATTCTCATAGCCGATCAGCCGGTAGGCGCTGACTGCCTTCGGGTTGAACTCGATCTGGATCTTTACGTCCTTCGCGACGGTCACCAGGGTGGCGCCCGCCTCGGCAATCAGCACGCGACGGGCCTCCATCACGCTGTCGAGATACGCGTAGTTGCCGTTTCCCCGATCGGCGAGCTTCTCCATTGTCGAGTCCTTCAGGTTGCCGTTGCCGACGCCGAGGACGGAGAGGAAGATGCCGCGCGAACGCTCCGTCTCGATCAGCCGCGTGAGATCACCCTGGTTGGTGACGCCGACGTTGAAGTCGCCGTCGGTCGCGAGGATCACCCGATTGATGCCACCCGTGACGAAGTGTTCCGCGGCCGTGTCGTAAGCCAGGCGAATACCTTCCGCGCCGTTGGTCGAGCCGCCTGCCGAGAGCTCCTCGATCGCCTGCTTGATCGCGACCTTGTGGTCGCCAGACGTGGACGGCAGGGCGAGGCCGCTGGCTCCGGCGTAGACGACGATCGCCACGCGATCCCGGGCGGTGAGCGTGTCTGCCAGCATGCGCATCGCGGTCTTGACGAGCGGCAGCTTGTCCGGCTGGTCCATCGATCCCGAGACGTCCAGCAGGAACACCAGGTTGCGCGGCGGGGTGCGATCCGCATCGATCCCGTCCGTCTGGAGCCCGACGAGCGCCAGCCGATGCTTCGGATTCCAGGGACACGCGGCGACCTCCGTGGTCACCGAAAACGGCTCTCCGGGCTTCGGCGACGGATACGGGAAGTGGAAGTAGTTGATCAGCTCTTCGATGCGCACCGCGTCGGCCGGCGGCAAGGCTCCGTCGTTGAGGAAGCGGCGGACGTTCGCGTATGACGCGGTGTCGACGTCGATAGAAAAGGTCGATAACGGCTGGTCCGCGACCCTCCGGTAGCCGTTCTCGTCGATGCGGTCGTAGGCTTCGGTGTTGAACTGCTGACGTGCAGGTCTCATCAGGGAAGAACTCATACGGCGGGCCGTTTCCAGATTGGCCGCCATGGGGGTCGCAGCGGCGAGTGCATCCGCGACCGTCTTCGCATGCTGTCCGAGCGTGATCGAGTCGGCCACCGGGAACGCCACGGCAAGCGAGAGATGCAGCGGCGTGAGCGGCGCGGCGCCAACTGTCAATTCCTGTGTCAGCTCACTAAAGCCTGCGAGCCGCACCCGAATCTGATAAGCGCCGTGCGGCACGTTGGCGAAGTCGAACTCTCCCTTGGCGTTGGTGGTCGTGGTCCGGACCACAACCGCTTCACTGACGAGTTCCACGGTGGCACCGACCAGGGCACCGCCTCCCGTGTCGACCACGCTGCCCGTCACGTGGGACGCGGTAGCCCGAGGCGTCTGCATCACGCCGGCCGTGCCCCAGGCCAGTCCGATCACGAGCACCAGCGTCGAGGCCATCAGAAGTCGCATATTCGTTCCTCCGTCTCTCTGTGCTTGGACCGCCCGGCGCCCGGTCGGCGCGGAGTGTCCGCTCTCGGCTTAGAACGATGGTCGCCAGAAATCTTGCAGCGGCACACGACCGAGCGAAGCGGCGGCGAAGCCTGCGACCTCCGGCTATACTGCCCGCCAGGAGCCACCATGCGTCTTCGATCCGTGTTCCTGCCCGGAATCCTGCTGGCCGCCGGTGCGGTGAGCTCGCCATTTCTCCTCGCGCAGTCGCCGGTGCAGTCGTGCAACGCGACACCGGCGCCGGCCTGGTGCGCGGCGGTCGAGGGCGACCGCTCGCAAGGCTGGCGGCGACAGCATCGGTCCGAGGTCATGGCGAGGAACGGCATGGTCGCCGCGAGTCAGCCGCTTGCCGCGCAGGTCGGGCTCGACATCCTCAAGAAGGGCGGCAACGCGATCGACGCGGCCGTCGCCACCGCCGCAACACTCACGCTGATGGAGCCGATGAACGTCGGCCCCGCCGGTGACCTGTTCGCGATCGTCTACGTGGCCAAGGAAAACAAGCTGTATGCGCTCAACGCCAGTGGGATGGCGCCGACAGGCCAAACGGTCGCGAGGATGAACGCCGCAGGTTACGCCGCCTCGGAGAAGACCCGTGGGCCGGGCTCCGGGATGCCGTCAGGCGGCATCCTCACGGTCACAGTGCCCGGCGCGGTATGGGGTTGGGACGAGGTCCTGCACCGCTTCGGTACGATGACCTTCAAGGAAACGCTGCAACCCGCGATCGACTACGCGGAGCAGGGCTTTCCAGTATCCGAGCGGATTGCTCACGACTGGCGCCTTCCGCCCGGGCTGACACCGTCGCCCGGCGACGTGCGAGGCTGCTGCACGGAGATCGACCCCGACGCGGCGGCGACCTGGTACATCGACGGTAAGCCCCCCGAACCAGGACAGATCTTCCGCAACCTCGGGCTCGCGAAGACCTATCGCATCCTGCAGCAGAAGGGACGCGCTGGTTTCTACACCGGCGAGGTCGCGCAGGCCATCGTCGCCAAGTCGAAGGCACTCGGCGGGACGATGACGATGGAGGATCTCGCCGGCTACGCCGGCGAGTGGGTGACGCCCGCCGCCACCGTGTATCACGGCTACGACATCTCGACCCTGCCGCCGCCGGCGCAGACGTGGGCCACCGGCGAGCTGCTCAACATCCTCGAGGTCTGCGTGCCGTCGTGGACCAACGGCCAGAGCCTGGCCGCACTCGGCCCGGCGAACGCGAAGTACTGGCATCTGGTGGTCGAGGCCAAGAAGCTCGCCTTCCAGGATCTCTATAGGTACAACGGCGATCCGAACTTCGTGGAGGTCCCGCTCGATCGACTACTCTCGAAGGAGTACGCCAGGTCACTGTGCGGACGGGTCGATCCCAACCACGCCGCACAGCTGCCGAAGAGCAGCGCCGACGGCACCGGCGACACGATCGTCCTCTCGACCGCGGACCGCTGGGGCAACATGGTCGCCTGGGTCAACAGCCTGTATTCGAGCTTCGGCTCGGGAATCGTCGTTCCCGGATACGGCATCACGCTGCACAACCGCGGCGGGCTGTTCACGCTCGACGCCGCCAGTCCCAACGCGATCGCGCCGCACAAGCGGCCCTTCAACACCTTGTCCGCCGCATTCGTGACGCAGAACGCCCAGCCGTCACCCATGCGCATGACGGTGACGCTGATGGGCGGTGACATGCAGGCGCAGGGGATCGCGCAGGTGCTGCTCAACGTCCTCGATCTCGGCGCCAACGTCCAAGCCGCAACCGACATGGCGCGGTTCCGCCACAACCAGATGCCGAACGTGCTGGGGCTCGAGTCCGCGCTCTTCAGGTTGGTCGGCGGCCCCTTGAAGGCCATGGGCCATCAGGTGGAGTCGATCGACGGCGACACCGTGGGTGGCTACCAGTCGATCCTGTTCACACCCGGCCCGAACGCGCCGGCTGGACGCGGCGGCGCACTGGATCCGATCACAGGCTTCTATCGCGGCGGGTCGGACCATCGCAAGGACGGCCAGGCGATCGGCTACTGAGCCCTACGCCGGCGTGGGCTGCGAGCGGGACCGGTCGATCTGGGCGAGCAGGTAATCGACGACGCGCTCGAACGGATCGAAACCCCATTCTGCGGCGATCGACGGCCGCAGGTTCGAATTGGCGTTGACGTCGTAGAACACCCGGCGTCCATCGGTGGTCTCGAGATACTCGATGCCGCCGACGTCCAGCCGCGCCGCGTCGACGATGCGCCTGGCAGTGCGGACCGCGTCGGGCGGAACGTCCGGATACGAGTGGAACTCAACCGGCGGACCGGCCGGTGTTGTCGCCGGCACTTCGCACACACCATCACCGTCGTCAGGATTGCACACCGGCGACGGGCACAGATTGAACCGGCCGTGAGTCCTTACCCGCATCGCATAGAGCAGCTCGCCGCCGAGGAACTCGAGCCGGACGATGCCCTGTTCGGGATCGTGCGGCAGGAATTCCTGCAGCAGGAACAGGTTGTCCGGCAGCCAGACGTTCGGATCGGCCGCGAAGATCGCCTCGACCTCCGCCATCGACTCGACGACCTGAATCCGCGCGCCACTGCCGCCCTGATCCGGCTTGAGCAGCGCCGGCCACGCGACCGTATCCGCGTAGCGGCGCAGCGCGCTGATCTCGTTGAAGGTGATCGAACGCGGGGTGTCGATGCCTAACGTGCGCAGCAGGGTTGCCTGCGTGCTCTTGCTCAACTCCAGCGCGAACACGTCGGCGCCGTTCAGGACGCGTGCGCCGAGACGCTCGAGCGTCCGCATGTACGCCAGCGCCAGCGGCACCGCCCGGGCATGGCCGCGCACGTACGCGCTCGGGCTCGCCTGGTTGAAATAGAGCGGCGCGCGCGGCGGCTCGTCGTTGACAAACGCCGCCTCTGACACGTCGAACGGCTCGAACGCGATGCCCCGCTGACGCAAGGCCGCGAACAGCGGCTTCTGCCACTCCGGATGCTCGTGGAGGACGACGAGGTCCACGCCCGTTACGCCCCGCAGGCGGCGGCAACGCGTCCGCCGCCCGGCCCTGGTGCCGGTGCGGGAGTCGAGCCTGGCGCCGGCTTCGGCCACACGTTGTCCGACGGATCGTGATCGGGGAACCGGCAGTTCGGGTCCAGCGTGACGGTCGTCACGGCGCGGCCGAAGTCGAGCGTCGCCTTGAACGTCCGGCTACCGTTGAACCAGATGTCGACCGGATACGTCACGATTGCCGTCTTGTCGTCGACCAGCGTCGCGTTGGCCATCGGCTTCAGCTTCGGACCGGCGTCAGCGAACTGCACCTTCAGCACGACCGGTGACGGCATGTCGCCATCCTGCCGTACCGTGACCGTGGTCTTGTTACCCGCGGTGGTGACGTCCGCGATCGATCCGTCGACCGACTCGGTGGTCCACAGCCAGTAGTACCAGAACCAGTTCAGGTCCTGGCCGAGCGACTTGTTCATGAAGTTGATGTAGTCCCACGGTGACGGATGCTTGAAGCTCCACACCTTGGTGTACTCGCTCATCGCCTTCTGGACTTCAGTGTCGCCGACGATGCCGCCGAGCATCGAGAGCATCAGGGGCGTCTTCGAGTAGGTCTGGAAGCTGTACATCGCCCCGGCGTTGTTCGCCGGCCACATCATCGGCGCCTCTTCCTCGTTGCCGCTCGTCCGGCCGTAGCTCTGGCCGAGTCCATTGAGGTTGGGCGGCGTGCCCCGCGAGTCGGCGGCCGACAGGATGTTCATGTACTGATTGAAGCCCTCGTCCATCCAGCCGTACCACGTCTCGTTGGTGCCGACCATCATCGGCCACCACTGGTGGCCAGTCTCGTGGTCCGCCGCCCCCTGGTTCGAGTTGATGACCATCGGGTATTCCATCCCGGCGCTCGGCCCGTCCTGGAGCGTCAGCTGCGGGAAGGCGTACGGCGCCCACAGCTTCGAGTAGAACTCGAGCGCATGCCGTGCCACCTGACCAGCGTTGGCATAGAGGCTCGCGTGATCCGGGCGGTAGACCATGTTTATCGGGATCGGGCCCTTGCTCGGGATCGTGGCCCGGGTCGCGCGCCAGACGTAGTTCTTCGCCGTGGCCCAGGCGAAGTCGTTCACCATGTCGGCGGTGAAGTGCCAGACCAGGCGATCGCCGGGCGCCGTCGACACGCCGGGACCGGACTCATCGTCCCCGACAATCGTGATGACATCGTCTGATTCAAGTACGTGCGTGAGCCGCTCCCGGGCCTTGGCCGTGAGCACTTCCTGAGGGTTTTGCAGGACGCCGGTCCCGCTGACGATCCACCCGCCGGGGACGTCGATCTTCACGTCGAAACGGCCGAAGTTGTTGTAGAACTCGGCCGGCCCGAGATACAGGCTGTTGTCCCAGCCGCGCAAATCGTCGTACTTGGCCAGGCGCGGGAACCACTGTGTCGGCTGGAAGAGCGCGTCGTCCCAGCGCTGCGTCATGCGATGGCCGAGGCCGCCGGGGCCGCCCGGCAGCTTGGTGTGCCAGGCCATCTCCAGCTTCGCGGTCGACTTGGCGGGAATCGGGTTCGCGAGGGAGATGCGTGCGACGGTTTGATCCAGACCCGACACGCCGAGCGTTCGCGGCGCCGGCGGACCTCCCCGTCCGCCGCGTCCGCCGGCCCGCCCGGCCGGTGCCGACGGCGCCTGTAGATCGATGTTCTCGCCGTTCACGGCGATCCGCGTGACGACCATGCCCTCGGTGTTCTCCGCCGGGACCGAGGTCCCGCGCGGCACCAGGCCGCGGAAGATGTTGTGATCGAGCCGGAGCACGATCTCTGTCAACTCCTGGGGGCTGTTGTTGTGGACCGTGACGGTCTCGGTGCCGGTGATCGTGTCGGTCGCCGGATCGAGCTTTGCCTCGATCGTGTAGTCCGTCTGCAGCTGCCAGTAATTGGGCCCCGGCCGGCCGCTCTGGTCGCGCGTGCCCGCCTCGTAGGCGCGGCGGATCGAGTTGGTCAGCGGCACGTCGCGGCGGATCGCCCGCGGCACGCGGTCGGTGCCCGCTCGCGCGTCCTTCGTGGCGATGGCGCCCGTCTGGGCGGAGATGGTCGGCAGCGTGTGCAGCGCGACCGCCCCGATCACGATCAGGGCCATGGCAAACCGGCGAATCATGCAGTGCTCCAGGAGGCCGAATGACGGAGGACTCGAGCGGGTATCAAAGCGATCGTATCGGCGCAGCTACGGCAACGTCAATGCGGAGACCGGCGCGCGTGGCGATATGATCGCGGTCACGTGCCGCTCCTGCTTTCTCCCGCCGACGAGGCGATGCTCAACGGCGACGCCGGCCCCGCGGCGGCATTTGCCATGCAGATGCTTGCCGCGTTCGGTCGAGCGGTCGGTGCGCCCGCGCTCCTCGACATCACCGGAGCGCACATCGACGGGTGCCTGTATCACGGACAGGTGAGCCTCGACTTCGTCGAACGGCTGGCCGGCTATGGCGGCCGGGTCCGGGTCCCGACAACATTGAACGTCGGGGCACTGGATCTCATTCATCCCGAGCTGATGCGGATGACGCCGCCGGCGCAGGTGCCGGCCCGCCGCCTGATGCGCGCGCACGAGGAGCTCGGATGCGAGCCTTCGTTCACCTGCGCGCCGTACCAGACGCGCTTTCGTCCAGAATTTGGCGACCAGATCGCGTGGGGTGAGTCGAACGCCATCGTGTTCGCGAACTCGGTCATCGGCGCGAGGACCAATCGCTACGGCGACTTCATCGACCTCTGCTGCGCGATCACCGGGCGGGCTCCGGCCTGGGGCCTTCACCTCGATGGACCGCGGCGGGGCTCGATGCTGTTCCGTCTTGGCGGCTTCCCGTCAGCGCTGGTCGTCACCGATGCGTTGTGCGTGGCGCTGGGGCTCATCGTTGGCCGGGCCGCCGGCGATCACGTGCCGGTGATCGAGGGGCTGCCCACCGCCACCGAGGATCAACTCAAGGCGCTCGGTGCGGCGGCAGCCTCGGCAGGCGCGGTCGGCCTCTTTCATGCCGTTGGCATCACCCCCGAGGCGCCGACGCTATCCGATGCGTTCGGAGGTCGCGCTCCCGAGTCCACCATCGAGATCCACCCCGTTGACGTGTCTCGCGCGTTGGCGCAGCTCTCGACAGTCGTAGACGGTACACGGCTCACGGCGGTGTGCCTCGGCACGCCCCATTTCTCACGCGCCGAGTGGCTGCGGCTGCTCGAAGTGCTCCGGCGTACAGCTCCGGATCGGGGCGTTCCGATCTACGTCAACACGGGACGTGCGACGCTGGAGGACCTGGAGGCCGAGGGCGCGCTGAATGGCGTCCGCGAGTTCAATGTGCGCATCGTGACGGACACCTGCACGTACCTGACGCCGATCCTCGAGCGGCTCGACGGCGTGGTCATGACGAACTCCGGCAAGTGGGCGCATTACGCACCCGGGAACCTCGGAGTCCAGGTGGCGTTCGGTGAGCTCGAGGACTGCATCGCGTCCGCCGCAGCGGGGCGCGTCGTGCGGATCGGCGCATGATCCGCGCCGGTCAGGCGCTGTCCGCCGGGCGGGCGGAAGCTCCGGCGCTCGTCCTGGCCGAGCCTCTGAGCTTCTGGGGCGGGATCGACGTCGAGTCAGGTACGGTCATCGATCGATCGCATCCGGATCTCGGGAGGCGCGTGACCGGCACCGTACTCGTCATGCCGGGCGCACGCGGATCCTCATCGTCCTCGGCGGTTTTCGCCGAATGCCTGCGGCTCGGCACCGGCCCCGCCGCTATCGTGCTGGCGATTCCCGATCCGATCCTGACCGTCGGCGCCATCGTCGCGCAGACGCTCTATGGAGTCTCCTGCCCGATCGTGGTCTGCCCGATCGAAGGACTGACGACGGGGACGACGCTGCGGGTCGAGAGCGACGCGTGGGGAACGGCGACGGTTTCACTGCCGGCGGATTGCACGTAGAGTAGCTGGCGTGGCATTCACGGCAACGATCGAGCGGAACATCTGGTCGACGCGCGTCGTGCTCGGCGAGTACGACGTGCGCGGGACGCTCGTGCTCGGCGAGCGGATCGCGCTGGTGTGGGATACGCTCGCGCATCCGCGCGACATGCGGACCTACCTGCCCTTCATCGGCCGGCGCGAGCTGGTCATCGTCTACAGCCACGCTGACTGGGACCACATCTGGGGCACGGCCGGCCTGCCGTACACAGGTGCTCGTATCGTCGGCCACCAGCACTGCCGCGAGCGGTTCGACGGCGATGTGCCGGATGTCCTGGCCAAAAAGCAGGCTGAGGAACCGGGCCAGTGGGACGACGTGGTGCTCGTGCCGCCAGGCGAGACCTTCGTCGAGGAGCACTGTGTGGATCTCGGCGGCCTCACGCTGGCTCTGTCACATCTCCCGGGTCACACCCGCGACTGCATTGTCGGATTCGTTGCCGAGCGGGGATTGCTGCTCGTCGGCGACACGGCCGAGACGCCGTGCCCCGTGGTGCCGCCCGAGGCGCCGCTGGACGAGTGGATCGCGGCGCTCCGCCGCTGGGAGACGGACGAGCGTGTCCGTTCGGTGGTTCCCGCTCACGGTCCGATCGGCGGCCGCGAGATCCTGACCCGCAACATCGCCTACCTGGAGGGCCTGCGCAGCGGTCACCCGATTGAACCCACCGGCCCGCTGACGCCGTTCTATCGCGACACGCATGCGAAGAACGTGGAGGGGAGAGCCGTCAGCTCTTAGGAAACGCTACCAGCTACCAGCTCTCAGCTATCAGCCATCGGCGGCATCCGGACGCGCGATCAGACGTCGAGCTCTTCGGCCTGCTCGGCGCGTTCCATGATGAAGCGGAACCGCGCCGAGGGATCCTTGCCCATCAGCTCGTTGATGACTCGATCCGTCACGAGCTGGTCGGCGATATCCACCCGCAGGAGACGCCGCGTGCGCGGATTCATCGTCGTCTCCCAGAGCACCTTGGGCATCATCTCGCCAAGACCCTTGAAGCGGGTGATCTCCGCCTTCGCGCGGCCGTTGCCATGCTGCTTCAACAGCCGATCGCGATGCTGATCGTCCAGCGCCCAGAAGGTGTCCTTGCCGATGTCGATGCGGAAGAGCGGCGGCTGGGCGAGGTAGACGGCGCCGGCGGTGATCAGCCCGGGCATGTGGCGGAAGATGAACGTCAGCAGCAGCGTCGCGATGTGGTGCCCGTCCGAGTCGGCGTCGGCCAGGATGATCACGCGGCCGTAGCGCAGGCGGGCCAGGTCGAAGGTCTTGCCGAGACCGCAGCCGAGTGCAGTGACGAGATCCGACAGCTCCTTGTTCTCGAGCACCTTCGCCACCGACGCGCTCTCGGTGTTCAGTACCTTGCCGCGCAACGGCAGGATCGCCTGCCGCGCGCGATCCCGTCCCTGCTTTGCCGAGCCGCCGGCCGAATCGCCTTCGACGATGAACAGCTCGCTGCCGTCGCGGCCGGGATTGGTGCAGTCACTGAGCTTGCCGGGGAGCGTCAGGCGGCCCGAGGTCGCCGACTTGCGCGACACCTCCTGCTGGGCGGCACGGCTCGCCTCGCGCGCGCGCGCGGCCAGGATGATCCGCGCGACGATCGAGTCCGCGACGCTGCTGTTCGTGTTCAGCCAATGCTCGAGCGCCGGCCGGATCTGCGAATCGACGGCCGACATCACTTCCGGGTTGTTCAGCCGATCCTTGGTCTGCCCCTGGAACTGCGGCTCCGGGACGAACACGCTGAGCACCGCGATCAGCCCTTCGCGGATGTCTTCCGCGGTCAGCGTCACACCCTTGGGCGACAGGCTGTGGGTGTCGATGTAGTTGCGGACCGCCTTGCCCAATCCGGCACGGAAGCCATTCTCGTGCGTGCCGCCCGATCCCGTCGGAATGCCGTTGACGTAGCTGCGCACGTGCTCGTCGGTGGACTGCGTCCACTGCAGTGCGACGTCCAGGCGGATGCCGCTCTCGTCGCTCTCGCGGGAGAGGCTGAAGGGAATCTCGTGGACTGGCAGCGCCGACCGTTCGGCCAGGATCTTCTTCAGGTAATCGGCCAGGCCTTCGGTGTGCTGAAAGACGACGCGATCCTTCTTCGCCTCGTCTTCGAACACGATCTTGACGCCCTTGTGCAGGTAGCTCGAGATCTCGAGGCGCTGGCGGATGGTGTCCGCATCGAACTCGACTTTCGGGAAGATAGTCGGGTCCGGGCGGAAGAACACCGTCGTCCCCGACCCGCGCGCCGGCCCGATCTTCTTGAGCGGCCCGACCGCATGCCCCTGCTTGAAGCGCATCTCCCACTGCGCCCCGTCGCGGCGCACGGTCGCGACGAGCTCCTTCGACAGCGCGTTGACGACGCTGGCGCCGACGCCATGCAGGCCGCCCGCGGTCTTGTAGTTGCCGGCGTCGAACTTGCCGCCGGCGTGCAGGGTCGAGAAGATGACCTCGAGGGCGCTGGTTTTCGACTTCGGATGCTTGTCGACCGGAATGCCGCGGCCGTCGTCTGCGATCGTGATCGAGCTGCCGTCCTCGTGCAGCGTCACGCTGATGTTCGAGGCGTAGCCGTTCATCGCCTCGTCTATGGAGTTGTCGAGCACTTCCCAGACGAGGTGATGGAGGCCGGCGGCGCTGACGCCGCCGATGTACATGCCGGGCCGCTTCCGAACGGGCTCGAGCCCTTCCAGAACGGTGATGTCTTTCGCTGTGTAAGTCGTTGCCATCAAATGGGAGCGGAGTCCGCGGGGGATCGTAGCACGCGCGTCCGGGGCACCGGGCGGGCGGGAGTAGAATACAGGATGGTCAAGAGTCGGCTGACCCGTGGAGCCGTGGCGGCGATCGCACTGGCGTTGTTCGTCGCGACGGCCAGCGCCCAGGGGTTCCGCCGGGGCGGGCGCGGGGGACGGTTCTTCGGCGAGATTCGCCGGCCGACGCCGACCAGCTTCGACGGATCGTTCACCTTCTGCCGGATCATGTTTCCTTACGCCACCGACGGCGACGGCGGCGCCTGGCAGGTCGACTATCCGCGCGCCGACATCAACCTGTCGATCCGGCTCTCCGAGCTCACCAAGACGCGCATCAGCCGTCAGGCCGACGGCGAGCCCAATCACCTCGTGATGGAGCTCACCGACCCGGCGATCTTCAACTGCCCGTTCATCATGATGACGGAGGTCGGCGCCGCCTACATCGGGCCGGCCGAGGCCAAGAACCTGCGCGAGTACCTGCTGAAGGGCGGGTTCCTGTGGGCCGACGACTTCTGGGGCAGCTACGCGTGGGATCACTGGGTCAACGAGCTGTCGAAGGTCCTGCCGCCGGGCGAGTATCCAATCAAGGACCTGCCCAAAGATCACCCGCTGTTCCACGCCCAGTTCGAAGTGCCCGGGGTGATGCAGATCCCCTCGATCAACGCCTGGGGCGGTCCGGGCGGCAGCACCTCGGAGCGCGGCTACGACAGCGCCGAACCGCACGCCCGCGGCATCTCCGACTCGCACGGCCGGCTGATGGTGCTCATCACCCACAACACCGACTACGGCGACGCCTTCGAGCAGGAGGCCGCCGATCCGCGCTACTTCTACACGTTCTCTGTCGGCGGCTATGCGTTCGGGATTAATACGCTGCTTTATACGCTTGCCCACTGACGGGGGAGGGTGGAACCGGGGAAAGGTTCTACGGGGTGCTCAGGGTTCAGAAGGTTCTCAAGGTGCTCGTGCAACGGGTGCCACTGGTTCGGAGCTCCCGCCGCTCAAGTTGCGCCGGTCGAGAACCGGCGAACACGTAGAACCCCAGAACGAGCACCTGTCGAACCCCAGAACCTCCGAACCCGGTAGAACCCTTCAGAGCATCCTGACCACCTTCACCAGCAACGCAATCTGCCCCGCGTGATACGCGTCGTGCTGCGCCAGGCCGTGGAGCAGCACGTAATTCGAGACGCCGGCTCCTCCCTGGCCATCTCGCGCATCGTTGGTCGGCTCGAACAATCGGGATTCGGGGAACTCGCGTACGGCCGCGACGAGCGCGGTCTGGGCCTCGTTCAGCCGTTCGACCGCCTCGCGCCAGCGTTCGGGCGTCGTGGCGCCGACCTCTGGCCAGTCTCCTTCAGGCGGATCGCCGGCCGGCTCACCGGCAAGACGACGGCGGACCTCGTGTTTCCAGGCGGTCATGTGCAGCACCAGCTGCCACACGGTGTGGACGTGCGGCACCGAGCGCGAGGCGGCCTGGGCCGCAGTGACGTCGCGCAGCAGCGTGGTGATCGAGGATCCGTGCCACGGCTCCCCGGCATGCCCGCGCAGAAGCTCGTCGGCGATGCGCTGTGTTTCGGACATTGGGGGAGTCTGAGGGATTTGAGGCAATGGATCAAGGATCTGGGGTGCTCAGGGTGCTCGAGGTTCGAGGGTGCTCGGTTCCGAGGTTCGAGGGTTCGGTCGCACGCCGGTTCGCGGCTTGCGGTTCGAAGCTCAGCGGGCTTGCAACGATCGCCGATACGCTCGACTTCAGGCGACTGCAACAACTGCGGGCCTATGTCGGACCGCAGGGCGCATGGCTGCGTACGGGCCGCGGACCCGAGCGTTATTTTCTCGGTTTTTCGCCGATCTGTCGTCGGCACGTTCGCTGCTCGACCTCGATCGTGGCCGGCGTCAAACGCTTCGAAGATCTGATCGCGTATCAGCGCACGGTGGAGTTGCGCGACTTGCTATACGACATGACTGCAGGGCCGCGATTGTCGACGGACTCGCGCTTTCGCGATCAGGTCCGGGACTCCGCTTCGTCCGCTCCGCGGAATATCGCCGAAGGGTTCAGCCGCTACTCT
This sequence comes from uncultured Acidobacteriota bacterium, assembly GCA_963816725.1. Classification (GTDB taxonomy): domain Bacteria; phylum Acidobacteriota; class Vicinamibacteria; order Vicinamibacterales; family 2-12-FULL-66-21; genus CAVSUB01. The sequence continues at coordinate 576,815 of CAWFMC010000018.1, forward strand.
CCGCGCGGAGTTCACGCGGTTCACGACCATCGCCCGCGGATCAATCGCCGAGACGCAGAATCACCTGAAACACGGATTGCGGCAGGGATACTTCACGCCGCCGATTACGACAGCGCCTGGACGATCTCCTGCCGCGCCATGGCGGCCGTCGGCGGGTTGGGACGCTACTTGCGGAGTTGTAAGGGGTCCAGGGTTCGATAGGTTCGACGGTTCGAGCGATGTCGAGCCAGCCGGCGAGTTCAAGTGCGTGAATCGGAGCGTTCGACGCGGGGTCAGCGAGGCGGCGCTCGAACTGACCCAGTGGAACGCGTTAGGACTGCAGTGAGCGTCGAGCACTCCCGAACCGAAGAACGTCAAGAACCGGAACCGCGCACCGGCAGAACCAGCACCGAGCCCCCGAACCATGAGACCCTTCGCAATCCTACTTAACCGGCAACGCAAACGCATACAGCACCGGGCCCGATGCGACCAGCACGTACTGTCGTCCGTCCAGCTCGTAGGTGATTGGCGAGTTCGCGACGCGGCCGATGCCGGAGTGCCAGAGCGTCGAACCGTCGCTGGTGCGGAGCGCCAGGACGTTGGTGGCGGAGTCGCCCGAGAACGTCACCCCGGACGCGGTGGTCAGGACGCCGGCCGAGGGTTCGCCGCCGTTCAGGTCGTGCTCCCAGCGCAGCTTGCCGGTCTGGTAGTCGATCGCTCGGAGCGCGCCCTTGCTCCACACTCCGTAGTCGGCGCCGGCCCACCCGTACTCGCCGTGCTCGGGCTTGAAGAAGTAGATGCCGTACGCGTCCTGGGCGCTGACGATGAACAGGCCGGTGGCCGGGTCGAAGCTGGGCGAGCGGTAGTTGGTGCCGCCGCCCTCGTTCGGGGCGACCAGGCGTCCGTCACGGGCGGGTTCCTTCTCCGGGTTCGGGACCGGCTCACCTTTTTCGTTCACGCCGGTCGCCCAGTTCGCTGCCGCGAACGTGGTCGTCAGCAGGCTCTTGCCGTTGGTCCGGTCGAGGACGAAGAAGTAGCCGTTGCGCGACGCCTGCACGAGCATCTTGCGTGGCGCGCCGCCGAACATCCCGTCGACCAGGACCGGCACTTCCGCCGCGTCCCAGTCGTGCGTATCGTGCGGCGAGGCCTGGAAGCCCCACGCCAGTGTCCCCGTATCGGGATTGAGCGCGACGATGCTGCAGGTCCATTTGTTGTCGCCGGGGCGGAACGGCCCGTTCAGGACCGGGGTCGGATTGCCGGTCCCGACGTAGAGCAGATTGAGATCGGGGTCGTAGGTGCCGGCGTTCCACATCTGCCCGCCTGTGGCTCCGCCGCTGATCGATCCGGGAGTGCCGGGCGGCGGCGTGCTGTAGAAGACCCACTGCTGCTTGCCGGTCTCGGGATCGAACGACTTGAGGGTGCCCGGCAGGTTGTCGAAGTCCCCCGAGACGCCAACGATCAAGTGGTTGCGTATCAGCAGCGGCGCGTTGGTGGACCAGAAGCCCTTCTTCGCATCCGCGACCATGACGTCCCACTTGACCTTGCCGTCGCGCGCATCGAGCGCGATCAAGTGCGCGTCCGGGGTCGTCAGGAACACAGTGTCGCGGTAGACCGCCGCGCCGCGATGGCCGATGTGGAAGCCCTGGTTGGTCGGATAGGTGTACCGCCAGATCTGGCGCGCGGTCCGCGCGTCGATCGCCCAGATGTTGTCTGGGGTGGTCACGTAGAGCACACCGTCGACGAGGATCGGCGTCGCCTTGATCTGCGCCGTCGTCCCCGACTGCCAGGCCCAGGCGAGGCCGAGTTGGCCGACGTTCTCCGGCGTGATCTGCGTGAGCTTGCTGTGCCGCTGACCGGTGTAGTCACCGTGATAGGTCGGCCAGCTGTCGGCCGGCGGCTTGAGCAGCGTCGCCGGATCGAGCCCCGTCCCAGGGGCCGCGGGAGCGGCGGCGGCTGGAGCCGTCTGTGCGGCGGGAGCGGTCTGCGCCGCGACGCTCATGGGTAGGGCGAGCGCGAGAACCGTAGCAGCGATCGTGACGCCTGGACGTGATCTCATGGTCGATACCTTCGCGCGAATGACGTGTCCGGCGCTTACTTCAGGGTCTGCAGGTAGGCGAGGACATCGTGCATGTCCGCGTCGGTGTACTTGGGCAGCAGCGCGGCATGCGCCTGCAGCTTGTCGTCGACCACCACCTTGACCGCCGACACCGGCCACGATCGCGACCACCCGCCATCGTCTACGAGGGAGATGGTGAACTCGTCCCGATACGTGAGCCGACCAGTGACCGGCACGCCGTTCGGTGGCGTCACGGTGACCGTCGGCGCATAGGGCGGCTTGCCGCCACGGCCGCGGCCGCCCGGGTACAACATGCGCTGGAGCAGTTGCAGACCCTGGAGGCGCGTCGCGAGGCCGGCGAAGTCGCCGGTCGGCTGGTGGCACTTCGCGCAGCCGCCGGGCCCGTTGAAGAACTGCTGCCCCTTGTCGGCGTTCCCGGTCTGGAGGTCGGCGACGTCGACCGTGCGGCGGTTCCCTTCGTTCGATTCCGCCTTGCGCTTCTGATCGTGGACGTAGGCGACGACGGTGGCGAGATCGGTGTCGGACATCGCGAACGGCGGCATGCCCTTCTCGGGACGGCCGCTGTGCACGATCGGACCAATCTTGTCGCCGCGCACGTCCTCGGCGACGACCTGGGAGCGGGTCAGGTCGGGCCCGGTCTCGCCGCCCATCGCGTCACGGCCATGACAGAAGCCGCACTGCGACGCGAAGAGCGCCTGACCAGCAGCGACCTGCGCCGCCGGGTAGAGGTCATTGCTGACGCTCTGCGGCGGCCGCACCGAGGCCGGACTTCCCTGCCGCCCGCCACCTTGCGGTGCGGCTGGCGCCGGCGTCGCGGGAGACTGCGCCGGCGGTGCAGCGGGAGGAGGGGGCTGCGCCTGCAGGAAGGCCGCGGCCCACACTGCGAAGGCGATGAACGAAGCGGACCGCATGATGGCACCCGTTGTGAGGATGGACAGGATTCTGGCCGCTCTGTCCGACGCGAGAGCGGCCCGGGCACTCTATCGTTGAGAGCCCGCGCGCGTCAAAGGGGGGCGGCAGCCTGTGGCCTTGACTCCGGCCGAAGGCCCCCTCACTCCAGCAGCAGCGCGGCGGGATCCTCGACCAGCGTCTTGATGCGCACCAGGAACTGGACGGCTTCGGCGCCGTCGACGATCCGGTGATCGTAGGTGAGCGCGACGTACATCATCGGCCGGACGACGACCTGGCTGTTGACCGCGACCGGCCGGTCCTGGATCTTGTGGAGGCCGAGAATCGCGACCTGCGGCGGATTGAGGATCGGGGTGCTGAGCAAAGACCCGAAGACGCCGCCGTTGGTGATCGTGAAGGTGCCTCCCTTCAGGTCGGCGAGCGACAGCGTCCCGTCCTCCGCCTTCTTGGCAAAGCTGCGGATCCCGCCTTCGATCTCGGCGAAGCTCATTCGATCGGCATCGCGCAGGACCGGCACGACGAGGCCTTCGGCGGCGCCGACCGCCACGCCGATGTCGAAGTAGTGCTTCAGCACCATTTCGTCACCCTGGATCTCCGCGTTGATCCGCGGAAATGCGCGCAGCGCGCCGATCGACGCCTTGACGAAGAAGGAGGCAATCCCCAGGCCGACGCCGTGCCGGTCCTTGAACGACTGCTTGTGCCGCTCGCGCAACGCCATCACCGCAGACATGTCGACGTCGTTGAAGGTGGTGAGCATCGCCGCGGTGCTCTGCGCCTCGACCAGCCGCTTGGCGATGGTCGCGCGGCGCTTCGACATGCGGACGCGCTCCTCGGTGCGATCGCCGGTGACCACGGGCGGCTTCTCGCCGACCGGTGCAGCGGGCTTCGCGGCGGGTGCGTCGGCCATTGGTGCACGCGCCGGGGATGGAACCGCGGGTGCGGAGGCCGCCTGCTCGACGTCGCTCTTCATGACCCGGCCGGCATCGCCGCTTCCGCGCACGCTGGTCAGATCGACCTTGCGGTCCTCGGCGGCCTTGCGCGCGGTCGGTGTCGCCCGCGGCGCCTTCCCGGATGCCGCAGGCGGGGCGGATGCGGCTTCTGTCTTCGTCGGCGCGGTCGGTGTAGGTTTGGCGCCGGCTGCCGCAGGGGCTGCGGCGGCTGCGGCGCCGGCCTCCTCGATAACCCCCAACACTTCGCCGACCTTGACGTCCTCACCGTCCTGGCGGGTGATCTTCGCCAGCACGCCAGCCTGGGGCGCGCTGACCTCGAGGTCGATCTTGTCGGTCTCGAGCTCCACCAGCGGGTCGCCCGCGGCCACCTGGTCTCCCTCCCGGCGCAGCCACTTGGCGACGCGCGCGTCGACAATCGATTCGCCGACTTCGGGAACGACGATGTTGGAGGCCATGTGTGTTGAGTCCTTGGAGTGAGCGGCGCGAGGCGCGGTTGACGGTGGCTAAGACGGGACCGCCGGCTTAGCCCGCCGGCGCGACCTTGCTGACGAGCGTTGGGTCAGGAGTGACCGCAGGTGCGGAGGCCGGCTGGCTGGCCACCCCGAAGGCTTGCTCGACCAGTAGCTGTTGATTGAGGGCGTGGCGCGAGGCCGAACCCTCCGCGGGACTGGCGCTGCGCGGCCGGGCCACGCGGGTGACCGGACGTCCGTCGGCGGCGTCGAACAGCCACGGCCGGATGAAATCCCACACACCCATGTTCTCCGGCTCTTCCTGCACCCAGACGATCTGCTCGAGATTCGGGAACTGCTCGATGGCCGCGCGCAGCTCACGCTTCGGCACCGGATAGAGCTGCTCGACGCGCACGATTGCCACGTCAGTACGCGCCGCCCGCGCTTCCGCGCTGACCAGGTCAGCGTAGACCTTGCCGCTGCAGAAGAGCAGCCGCTTGATCGCGTCGGGCCGGCCGTCAGCCTCGCTGTCGCGGATCACCCTCTGGAACGAACCCTCGGCCAGCTCACGCGGTGTCGACGGAACCAGCGGGTGACGCAGCAGACTCTTCGGCGTCAGCACGATGAGCGGCAGTGGGTCTACGGTGAGGAGTGCGGCCTGACGCCGGAGCAGATGAAAGAACTGCGCCGCGGTGGTGCAGTTGGCTACGCGGATGTTGGTATCCGCGGCGAGCTGCAGGAACCGCTCGGGCCGCGCGCTCGCGTGATCCGGGCCCTGCCCCTCGTGCGCGTGCGGCAGCAGCAGCACCAGCGACGGCCGCAGCCCCCACTTGCCACGGGCCGAGACGATGAACTCGTCGATCATCACCTGCGCGCCGTTGATGAAATCGCCGTATTGCGCTTCCCAGATCACCAGCCGCGACGGCTCCTGGATGTTGTAGCCGTACTCGAAGCCGATGACCGCGTTCTCGGTCAGCGGACTGTTGTGAATCTCGAAGGCCGCTTTGGCCTGCGGCAGCGTCTGCAGCGGCACGTGCAGCTGTCCCGTCACCGCGTCGTGGAACACCGCATGACGATGGCTGAAGGTGCCACGCTCGACGTCTTCGCCAGTCAGCCGGATGCTGACGCCGTCCGCGAGGATCGAGGCGTAGGCCAGCTCCTCGGCACTCGCCCAGTCGACGGTGCGCTCGTCCTGCGCCTCGAGGAACTGCCCCTTCTTCTCGCGCACCCGTTCGAGCTTGCGGTGAATGGTGAAGTCGGGCGGGAAGACATTGAGCGAGGCGCTCAGCTCGCGAAGCCGCTCGAGCGGCACGGCGGTGGCGACGCGCGACGCCGCGCCGGCGGGAGGCGTTTCGGGTGTCGGCTCGATGAAGTCCTGCTCGGGCTGGAGCTTCTCGTAGGCCGTCTGGAGAACGGTCATGTACTTCTTCGCCGAGGCGTCGATGTCGCTCTCGGGGATCACGCCACGCTCGACGAGGGTGCGGCCCCACAGCTCACGGACCGTCGGCTGGGCGTTGATCTTCTGGTACATGACGGGCTGGGTGAAGCCCGGCTCGTCTCCTTCGTTGTGGCCGTAGCGGCGGTAGCCGACCAGGTCGATCAGGAAGTCCTTCTGGAACCGCGCGCGGTATGCGAAGGCGAGGCGCGCCGCCTCGACGCACGCTTCGGGGTCGTCGGCGTTGACATGGACGATCGGAATCTTGAAGCCACGCGCCAGCCCGCTCGCGTACGACGTGCTGAACGAATCCTCGGCGGACGTCGTGAAGCCGAGCTGATTATTGGCGATCACGTGGATCGTGCCGCCCGTGGAATAGCCGGGCAAGCGGCTCAGGTTCAGCGTCTCCGCGACCACGCCCTGCCCCGGGAACGCGGCGTCGCCATGGATCAGGATCGGTACGCTGCGCGCCGGATCGAAGCGCGGCGGACCGCCGGCGTCGGCAATGGTGCCGGCCGCACGGGCCATCCCCTCGACGACCGGATCGACCGCCTCGAGGTGGCTCGGGTTCGGCGGCATCGAGACCACGACGTCCAGCCGTTCGCCACCGCGGATCGCCCGCAGAGCGCCGGCGTGGTACTTCACGTCGCCGGTCCACGACATGTCCTCGCGGAAGTTCCGCGACACGGGCTCCTTGAACTCGGCCAGAATCTGCGCGTACGGCTTGTTCAGCACGTGCGCCATCACGTTCAGCCGACCGCGATGCGCCATCCCGATCAGGATGTTGCGGATGCCCGACTCGGCGGCTTCACCGATCACCTCGTCCAGCACCGGGACCAGCATGTCCAGGCCTTCGATCGAGAACCGTGTTTTGCCCGGAAAGGTGCGCTGCAGGAAGCGCTCGAACGCCTCCACCTGGGACAGGCGGTCCAGCAGCTTTTCGGGATGAATCGGATCCGCCGGGGCGCGGAAGCGGCCGCCCTCGGCGGCCTGCCGCAGCCAGTCGCGCTCGGCCGGCACGAACACGTGCGAGATGTCGTAGCCCGAGGTTCCGCAGTAGAGGCGCCTCAAGGCGGCGATGGCGTCGAAAGCCGTCGGGCCGGGATCGACGAGAGCACCACAGACCAGCGCCGCCGGCAACGCCCGCAGGTCGTCGTCTGTCAGGCCGTGCGTCGCGGTCTGGAGTGAGGGATCCCCGGGAGGCTTGCCGCCAAGCGGGTCCAACTGAGCGGCGAGGTGCCCGTAGCGGCGGATCGATTCCGCGAGGTTGACCGCGGCCACCACCTTCTGCAGCGGCACGCTGCCTGCCGCGCCGGACCCGGCCCCATCCTCATCCGCCGGCGGCGTCCACGTCTCGAAGAGCGCCCGCGTCTCCGGATCGACAGACGCCGGGTTCTGCCGGTAGCGCTCGTAAGCTTCGAGCACGTAGCCCCGGTTGAGGCCGGAGAATTCCTGCCATGGACCCATAACCGGTTAATTCTAACCGGGGTTCAAGGTTCGGCGTGCAGGGTTCAAAGTTCGGTTCGGGGGTTTTTGGCCCGGCTGAGATCGGCCTGGCCGAGTCCGGAACCGCGCACGCCAGCCGTAACCGCACGCACGAGCGCTCTCCTGGATCAGGCAGGTGCCGTGCGGCCTGGCGACCCGCCCTCTACGTGCGCCGGCGCGGCATGCTCAGCGTCTTCCACTCTGCCGACTGGAGGTGCTTGGCGAGGAACACGACCTGACCGACGTGATACGCGTGATGGGTCATCTGGCGGTGCAGCGCCTGGATGATCGTGTGACGCTCGCCGCGAATCGTCACCTCGCGGCGGAGGTCGGCCGGAGTGAGCGCGTCGAGGGCGCCGAACAGCACCTGCCAGCTCCGCTCCCAGTCCGCCAGCATCGCCCCGCGCGCCACGGGACCAGCGATCTCGAACTCGCCGTCGCGGTTTCGGTCCGGCTTCTCGCCGTCAGTGGTCAGGAAATCGGTGAACCGTGACCGCAGGTTGCCGGCCATGTGTTTGACGATCACCGCGAGGCTGTTCGATTCGACATCGATGGCCACGTTCAGCTGATCGTCGGTCACCTGCGCCAGCGCGCCTTCGGCCAGCCGCTTCATCTTCTCGAATTGCACCCGCACGTCGGCCAGCCACTCGGTCTCAAAGGTCGTCGTCATTGTCATAGTTGCTTCCCGCTTCCCGCTTCGAGGCTACTCGCCATCCCAACGCGAGAACCCCGAACCGAACCGTGGAACCCGCGAACCGAGCCTTGAACCCTGAACCAATGAACCCTGAACCCGCTGGTCGCTGTCATTCCCCCAGCGCCGCCGGCGCATCCGGCACCGGCCAGATGACCCGCGTGAACTGGCCGCGCTGCAGCAGCTCGCGGCCCTTGCCGCCGCGCCCGGTGACCTCGTACTTGCCGGTGCTGATCGTCTGCTCCGCGCCGCGGCTGGTCTCTACCGTCATCAGGTCGCGATCCCCGACCGACGCGATGAACCCGAGGACGCGATCCGGCGCATCGAGCTTGATGAGGATCACGCCGCGGCCCGGACCGGACAGGAAATTGACTTCGTCAGCTTTGCAGAGGAGCGCCCGGGCCTCGCGGGTCGCGGCGATGATCGTCTCGCTGCCGGTGACGTTGCTGACACCAACCACCTCGGCGTGCTCCGCCGGCCGCGCATACCGTCGTCCGGCCCGCGTGCTCGGTTCGGCGAACGGCTCGAGGCTGAAGCGCAAGCTGTAGCCGTCGCTCGTCACCGCCAGCGCGTGCAGCGGCGGCTCGGCCCCTTCCTTCTTCGCCGCGATCACGCCGCTGACCCGCGGGTCCAGGCTCAGCGCGGCGACGATCCGCTCGCCGTCGCGCAGCTTGAAGAAGCGCTGAATCGGCTCGCCATAGCCGGTGGAGGCCGGCAGATCCGCGATGCGCGCCGAATACGCCACCCCCGCGCTGCTGAAGAACACGACCGTCGCCCTGGTGCTTCCGGGCAGCACGGCCAGCACCGCATCGCCTTCGCGGATCCGGGTCGCGGCGACATCCTTCACTTCCTTCTGCCGCTTCACCCACCCGTCGCGCGAGACCAGCACGACGTTGTCCTCGTCGACGATGAAGTCCTCGGCGGTGTACTCGAGTTCCCCTTCGTCGCTCGAGATCTTGGTCCGCCGCGCGTCGCCGTACTTCTTCTGAATCTCCTCGATCTCGACCCGCACCACCCCCCAACGTCCCGGTTCGTCCTTGAGGAGCGCGGTGATGTTCCGGATGCGCCGCCGCTTTTCCTCGAGCTCTTTCCGAATGACCAGGATCTCGAGCCGGGCCAGGCGGTAAATCTTCAGCTCGAGGATCGCATCGGTCTGTTCCGCGTCGAGCTCGAAGCGCTTGATGATCTGCTGCGCCGCATCCGCCTTGCCCTCCGATTTGCGGACGATGCGCAGGATCTCGTCGAGGGCATCGAAGACTTTCTCGAAGCCCTGGAGGATGTGAACGCGCGCCTGCAGGGCGGCGAGCTCGTGCTCGAGCCGCTTCGTCACCACTTCGAGCCGGAAGTGGAGGAAGTGCCACAGCATCGAGTGGAGATCGAGCCGCTCGGGCCGGCCGATGTCCGCCGCTTCGGTCGGGATCAGGCACGTCAGGTTGACGATGAAGCTGGTCTGCAGCGGCGTGTGCTTGAAGAGGTACGCCATGACCATCTTCTCGTCGGCGTCCTTTTTCAGCTCGATGGCGATGCGGACGTCTTCCGTCGAGAGATCCTTGACGTCGAGCAGCGGCGGCAGCTTGCGGCTCAGCGCCACATCGGCGATGCGCTCGACCAGCGTCGACTTGTTCACCGTGTACGGCACGCTGGTGATGAAGATCGTCTTACCGGTACGGGTCGTGGGCCCCTCTTCCCATGTGGCACGGAGGCGGACCGCGCCGGATCCGGTCTTGTAGATCTCCTTCAACTCCTCGGGCGAGTTCAGGATCTGACCGCCGGTCGGAAAGTCAGGCCCTTTGACGTAGCGACAGAGCTGCGCGTTGGTCAGCTCCTGGTTGTCGAGCAGCTTCAAGAGCGCGGTGCAGACTTCGTTCAGGTTGTGCGGGGGGATGTTGGTCGCCATGCCGACCGCGATCCCGGTGGCCCCGTTGATCAGGAGGTTCGGGATCCGCGCCGGCAGGACGACGGGTTCGGTCTTGGTGCCGTCATAGTTCGGCCGGAACTCGACCGTCGTCTGTTCGATCTCGCCGAGCATCTCGTCGCTGATCCGCGCCAGCCGGCACTCGGTGTAGCGCATCGCTGCGGCGTTGTCGCCGTCGAGCGACCCGAAGTTGCCCGATCCGTCGACGAGGGGGTAGCGCAGCGAGAAGGGCTGGGCCATCCGGACCAGCGTTTCGTAGAGCGCCGAGTCGCCGTGCGGATGGTAGTTGCCCATCACGTCGCCGACCACCTTGGCGCACTTGCGGTGCTTGACGTCGGCGGTCAGGTTCTGCTGCCACATCGTGAACAGGATGCGCCGCTGTACCGGCTTCATCCCGTCGCGAACGTCCGGCAGGGCGCGCGAGGTGATGACCGACAGGGCGTAATTCAGGTAGCGCGTCTGCGCCGCTTCGTGCAGCGCCACCGACGTGGGGTCGCCACTGCCGCCGCTCGCGCTCCCGGCGCTGCTCCCGCCTCCGGGCGGCGCGACCGCCGCCTCGCCCTCCGGCTCGTCATCGAACAGCGTGCCGCCGCCTTCACTCGATCGTTTCGCCACCAATACTCCTTGGCAGGGAGGATAGCAGACGTGAGGGACGGGCACGGCGGTCGGGGATCGGCGGTCGGCGATCGTGCTGTCGCTGGCCAGCTGGCTAGCGAACCATGAACCGCTGAACCCTCCGAACGCCGATCGCCGACCGTCGACCGTCGACCATCGACCGCCGTGCTCGGATCGCGCACTGCTAAGATCAACTCGTGCGCCGTCCCCTCCTCCAGCTCGACTCCGCCACCGTCATCAAAGGCGACCGCCCGGTCATCGACGCGATGTCGCTGACGATTCATGAGGGCGAGCACACGGTCATCCTGGGGCCGAATGGCGCCGGCAAGTCGGTGCTGCTGCGGCTGCTGACGCACCAGGAGCGGCCGCTGGCCCGGCCCGACGGTCCGGCGCCGGTGCGCGTGCTGGGTGAGGACGTCTGGAATGTCAGCGAGCTCCAGGCGCAGATGGGCATCGTGTCTGCCGATCTGCACCAGCATTTCGTCAGGGGCAACAGTGAAGGGCTGATCACGGCGGAAGCCGCGGTGCTGTCAGGCTTCCTGGTCTCCTACGGCATCCTGCGTTACGGCGTCGTCACCGAGAAGATGCGGGCGGAGGCTGCGGCGGCGCTCGCAGTCATGGGCGTACCACACCTGGCGCGGCGGCGGCTGAACGAGATGTCGAGCGGTGAGGCGCGCCGCGTGATGCTCGCGCGGGCGCTGGTCACCGGCCCGCGTGCGCTGATCCTTGACGAGCCGACGACCGGCCTGGATGTCGTCGCCCGGCACGGCTTCATGGAGCGTGTCCGGGAGATTGCCCGCGGCGGCACGACGATCATCCTCATCACCCATCACGTCGAGGAAATCGTGCCGGAAATCGAGCGCGTCGTGCTGCTGCGGCAGGGCGCGATTGCCGCGGACGGCCCGAAGTCGGACATCCTTACGGCCGCCCATCTGAGTCGCGTGTTCGACGCCCCGCTGCGCCTCGATGAGTCCGACGGGTTCTACTACGCCCGCCCTGCGGACTCCGCGCTACAGACGTCGTAGCGGTCGCTCGCACCGAATCAGACCACGTCCGAACTGGACATTGCCCCGGCGCACGGTTCGCCGTACGCTCACGAACGGACCCACTATGCCCACTTTGCTGCGCTACCTGCACCTCGACGTGTTCACCTCCACTCCGCTGGAAGGCAATCAGCTCGCCGTCTTTCCCGATCCGCCGGCGCTGGACACGGATCTGATGCAGCGCATCGCCGCCGAGATGGCCTTCTCGGAATCGACGTTCATCTATCCGCCGTCGAGTGGCGGGAATGCCCGGATGCGAATTTTCACGCCGGCCGAGGAGCTGCCGATGGCCGGGCATCCGACGATCGGCAGCACCTTCGCGCTGGCCGAGGTCGGTCGCATCCCGCCCGGCCAGGAGCGCTTCGTCTTCGAGCTCGGGGTCGGGCCGATCGACGTGTCGCTCGAGTGGGGCGCGAATGGCCTGTCGTTCGCGTGGATGACGCAGCTGCTGCCGGCGTTCGGCCCGAAGCTGCCGAACCGTGACGAGCTGGCGCTCGCGCTCGGCGTCGAGCTCGAGGATCTCGACGGCGATCATCCCGCCGAAGTCGTCTCGTGCGGCGTACCGTTCCTGTTCCTGCCGCTGCGCTCGCGGGCCGCGGTCGACAGGGTGTCGATCGATCGCCGAGCGCTGACCAAGACGTTCACCGCGGCTGGCGTCGACGAGCTCGCCGTCTTCGTCTTCACCACCGACAAGGGTGACGGTCAGGAGACCGTCTACAGCCGCATGCTCGCGCCGGCGTTCGGCATCGCCGAGGATCCCGCGACCGGCGGGGCCAGCGGCCCGCTCGGCTGCTACCTGCTCCAGCACGGCATGATCGACGCCGCCGGCGCGCGCGCGATCGTCAGCCTGCAAGGCGCAGCGATGAAGCGCCCGAGCCGCATCCACATCGCCATCGACAGCGACGCCGGACGGATCACGCGGGTCCGTGTCGGCGGCGAGTCGGTCATGGTCGGAAGGGGGGAGCTGACGATCTAGGCTTTGGCTTTGGGCTTTGGGCGGCTACAGGCTACAGGCCGGGCCGAGTGTTTCGGTGGCCCGATCCTCGATCCCTGATCCCCGATCCCGGTCCCCAGTCGCGATCGCTGATCCCCTCAACTCGCCTTCAGGATCGCGACTACGCGCGATCCTGCACCGCAACAGGCCGTCTCACACCTTCAGTTCTGAGGTGGACCCGGGGGAGGCTGCAGCCCGCGGACCTCGATGAGAATCGCCCCGCCCGAGAGCGCCAGCCACGCGATCGCGCGCCCCGGCCACGACACCGCCAGCCACCAGGCCACCGGCAGCGCCACCCACAGGCTCAGACAGAAGAAACACTGCACCAGGTCGCCGAGTCCGAGCCGCTCGGCGAAGGCCCGGAACCTGCCGATGAGCCCCCACGGCCCGTGCTCGAGGTGCAGGAGGTGGGTCATGCGCCACACCGCCAGGGTCCCGAGCACGAACCACAGCGCCGAACGCTCTTCCATGCCGACGTACTCTACGCCGGACGCAGGCGTTCACCGGGTAAACGACGGGCCGGGGATTCGTAGGGTTCAGTGGTTCGAGGGTTCGGCGGTTCGAAGGTTCGAGGGTTCGGGGGTTCGAAGGTTCGCGGTTGAGTTCGTGGGTTCGAACGTTCGACGGTTCAGGAGTGGGGCCGGCCTGAGCCTTCGCGCGAGCTCGTTGCGGAACCCTCGAACCCGCGAACCAGTAGAACCTCCGAACCCGCGAACCCGCACCTGTCGAACTGTCGAACCGTCGAACCTTCGAACCGTTCGAACCTTCGAACCTGTCGAGCCTGTCGAACCTTGGAGAAGCCCACCCGATAATCAGCTACAGTTTTGCGACGTTTCCCGCTTGTTCATCTGCCCGCTGCGGCCTGCTCGTTCGAGCGGCCGGGTGGCGTAACGAGGACCCTGTGATCGCACTGCTCCTCTCCATGACCGCGGCGCTCGCGATGCCGCAAGCGACGACCGCGCCGCCCAACCCGGCGATCGTCGCGTCGGAGTTCATCTACACCACGCCGCCGACGCCGCAATGTCACGCCTCGACGATCGTCGAGACTCCGGGCGGCCTCGTCGCCGCCTGGTTCGGCGGCGAGTACGAGCGGCATCCGCAGGTGAAGATCTGGGTCTCGCGCCATGTCGCGGGTGCATGGACGACTCCGGTCGTGGTCGCCGATGGCGTGCAGCCGGACGGGAAGTCGGTCCCGACCTGGAACCCGGTCCTGTTCCAGCCCCGCACCGGACCGTTGATGCTCTTCTACAAGGTGGGCCCGTCGCCGAGCGATTGGTGGGGCATGGTGATGACGTCGACCGACGATGGCCGCACGTGGTCGAAGGCAGTGCGGCTGCCGGACGGCATCCTGGGGCCGATCAAGGACAAGCCCGTGCAGCTGGCGAGCGGGACGATCGTGTCAGGGTCGAGCACCGAGAACGACGGGTGGCGCGTCCACATGGAGCTCTCCACGGACGGCGGACGCACCTGGCGGGCCACGCCGCCGCTCAACGACGGCAAGACGATCGGCGCCATCCAGCCGACGATCCTCATCCACAAGGACGGCACGCTCCAGGCGATCGGCCGGACTCGCAACGACAAGATCTTCACCACCAGCTCGAAGGACGAAGGGGCGCACTGGGATCCGCTGTCGCTGACCGATTTGCCGAACCCCAGCTCCGGCATCGACGCCGTCACGCTCAAGGACGGCCGCTTCCTGCTGGTCTACAACCACACGCAGAAATCCGGCCGCGACCGCGGCATCCTGAACGTCGCCCTTTCCGCCGACGGCCGCGTCTGGCAAGCCGCGCTCGTCCTGGAGGACGAACCCGGCGATCACGCCGGCTTCTCGTACCCCGCCGTGATCCAGACCTCCGACGGCATGGTCCACGTCACCTACACCTGGAAGAGGACAAGGGTACGCCACGTCGTCATCGATCCGGCCAAGCTGACGCTCAGGCCCATCACCAATGGAGAGTGGCCAAAATAGGGTTCTACAGGTTCGACGGGTTCGGGGGTTCGAACAGGTGCGCGTTCGACGGGTTCAACAGGTTCAACGCGCGGCGCTTCGCGCGCGCTGGTTCGCTTCTGCCTCATCGAATGAGCTGGCGCAGGAACCTGTCGAACCGCCGAACCCGTAGAACGCGCACCTGTCGAACCCCCGAACCATTCGAACCATAGAACCTTATCCCGTTCGCAACGGCACCGTGATCGTGATCGTCGTGCCGGTCCCCAGCACACTATCCACGCGTATCGAACCCTCGTGGGCCTCGACGAGGTGGCGCGCGATCGCCAGGCCGAGTCCCGAGCCGTGCGAGCGCGGGCCCTTCTGAAAGCGATCGAACATCTTGCCGACGTCGTCAGCGGACAGGCCGGGGCCGGTGTCGCGGACCGCGATCACGAGCTGATCGGCGTCTTGCCTGACCGTGATCGTCACCTCCGCGCCGTCCTGCGAGTGCCGGATCGCGTTCGCCACCAGGTTCAGCACCACTTCGCGCATCCGCACCGGGTCGACGAGAACGGGCGCGATGGCTGTCGCGGCGTCGACCTCGACACGCATGTTGCGGCCCCGCGCCTCCGGTTCGAGCGCCTGCACCACGTCGTCGACCAGCGCGGTGATGTCGGTGGGCTCCTTGCGCAGGGCCATGACGCCACGCTCTGAGTGAGCGAGCGTGCCGAGATCCTCGACCAGGCGCGCCAGCATGCGGGTCTCCTCCAACACTTCGGCGATCTGGGCGTCGCTGCGATCGTAGACGCCGTCCAGCACACCTTCGAGGCGCCCCTGCATGACCGCGAGAGGGGTCCGCAACTCGTGGGCAATGTCCGCCAGCAGTTCACGCCGCTGACGGTCCTGCGCCTGCAGCGTAACCGCCATCCGGTTGAAGGCGCGCGCGACGACCCGGAGGAACGGCGGGCCGCGCTCCTCGATCCGCGTGTCGTAATCGCCGGCCGCCACACGATCTGCGGCGGCGACAATGTCCCCGAACGGCAGGCCGATCCGCCGCATGGACAGGATGAAGAACAGGAGGACGACGACGAAGATCAGCGGCGCCGTCAGGGCGACGGTGGCGAAGTCGGGCGCGTGCGTCGCAATCCCTGCGCTTCGGAGAACCCAGACCAGCAGCACGTTTGCGCCGCCGACGCTGAGCGTCAGAAAGAGGATCAGGACGAACGCCAGCCGGCGAACGAACGGCCCACGGCGATGCCGGGTCCACGGTCCGCGGCCGTAGGGCCGGCGCTGCCAGTCGTCACCGCCCCGAGCCGGACCTCGGCTCGGCCTCATGCGTCAGCCGCCTTGTAGCCGACGCCATAGATCGTCAACACGTAACGCGGCCGGCGCGAATCGCGCTCGATCTTGCGGCGCAGGTTCTTCACATGCGCGTCGACGGCGCGATCGAACGACTCGCCGTCTGCATCACCGATCGCATCGAGCAGCTGCGCGCGCGTGAAGACGCGCCCGGGGTGACGCGCCAGCGTGGTGAGGAGACGGAACTCCGTCCCTGTGAGATCGATCGCCTCCCCGTTGCGGGTCACCGTGAGACGCTCGAGGTCCACCGCCAGGTCACCCAGGCGGAGGTGCCTTCCGGAGACGTCCGTCCCGCGCGGTTGGGACCGCCGCAGCACCGCCTTGACCCGCGCGACCAGCTCGCGCGGGCTGAATGGTTTCGTCATGTAGTCGTCGGCGCCGCTGTCGAGACCGGTCAGCCGATCGCCTTCCGCGACCCGCGCCGTGACCATGATGATCGGCAGCGACGAACTGGCACGAATGGTCCGCGCGACCTCGAGGCCGTCGACGCCCGGCAGGCCAAGGTCGAGGACGACGAGATCGGGATGCGAGGCGCCGACGTGGCGCAGCGCCTCGAGCCCGTCGCGGGCGACGATCACGGCGTAGCCGGCGTGCCGCAGGTAGTCGGCGGCAATGGCGGCGATCCGCGGTTCGTCCTCGACCACGAGTACCGTCTGTGCGGACATGTCTCACCGCGGCGGGGTGCCGTCAGCCCTGCGCGGAAGGCGGGGACGCCGGCCGGGCCTCTTGCTCGTGCACGCGGCGGTGCCACTCCTCGAACATCGGCGGCACGCCGCGCCGGTCGTAATAGTATCCGCCCCACCCGCCCCGCCAGCGGCCGCCGCGAGTGAAGACGCGGATGGCGACGAACCAGAAGAACAGGAAGAACAAGGGGAAGAACGGCCCAAAGCCCCACGGGCGATAGAACGCCCAGGGATACGGACCGGCGGCTGACGCCGGCAGCTGCGTCGCGAGCCCGTGCGCGAATCCGAGGTTGTAGGTCCAGGCACCGACGACAGCCGCGAGCCCGACGGCGAACAGCGCGCCGACCCAGCGTGGCGGTCCAGCGTGTTCATGCATGTTGCACTCTCCTTGACTCACAGTCTGCCGACCGACTGTGGAGGGATTGTGAACGCCGGAAGCTTGGCGTAGCATCCTTCCTGGCAAGGCGCGAAAGGACGTGGCCGGCGATGTCGAACGAGACCTGGACAGCGGTTGATCGCTACTTCTCGGACCTGGTCGTCCAGGCCGATCCGGCGATCGAGGCGGCCATGGAGGCGAGCGAAGCGGCCGGCCTGCCGGCGATCAACGTTTCGCCTTGCATGGGCAAGCTGCTCCACCTGCTCACCCGCCTGCACCGCGTCCGCAACATCCTCGAGATCGGCACCCTGGGCGGCTACAGCACGATCTGGATGGCTCGCGCGCTGCCCGCCGACGGGCGGATCGTGACCCTCGAAGCGGACCCGAAGCACGCGGAGGTGGCCAAGGCCAACATCGCCCGGGCCGGCGTGACGCCGCTCGTCACGATCAAGATCGGACCGGCGATCGACACGCTGCCGAGACTCGAGCGCGAAGGCTTTTCGCCGTTCGATCTCGTCTTCATCGACGCCGACAAGCCGAGCACGCCCGAGTACTTCCAGTGGGCGCTGCAACTCTCCCGCCCCGGCACGCTGATCATCGTCGACAACGTGGTGCGGAACGGCGCGGTGGCCGACAGTTCGAGCCGCGACGCCAGCGTGCTGGGCATGCGCCGCTTCGCTGCGATGCTGGGCTCGGAGCCGCGGGTCAGCGCCACCGTCATCCAGACCGTCGGCGCGAAGGGCTACGACGGGTTCGCGATCGCCATCGTGTCGACGCGGCTCTGATCACGCCGTGTTGTCCTTCGACTGGCGCGCACTGTTCGTTCCGTCCGACAGCCTGCTCGAGCTGTTCGTGCGCGGCACGCTGCTCTACTTCTTCATCCTCGCCGCGATGCGCGTCCTCCGGCGGCAGGGCGGCTCCGTCGGCACTCCCGATCTCCTCGTCGTCGTCCTGGTGGCCGATGCCGCGCAGAACGGCATGGCCGGCGAGTACAAGTCGATCACCGAAGGCGTCGTGCTCGTGGCGATCATCTTCTTCTGGGACTTCGCCATCGACTGGCTCGCGTACCGGTACGCGCTCGTGCGGCGCCTGGTGCAGCCACCGCCCGTGCTGCTCGTGCGCGACGGCCGGCCGCTGCGCCGGCAGCTGCGCTCCGAATTGCTCACGATGGACGACTTGAACGAGCAGATGCGCGAGCAAGGGATCGACGACATCCGTCGCGTGAAGCGCTGCTTCATCGAAAGCGACGGCCGGATGAGCGTGATCAGCTACTCCCCGGACGAACGCCCGCCGCACGTCCCCGAGAAGCGCACGTTCTAGGCGGTGCGGGACCAGCCCCCTCGGGATCCCTCGCCGGTCAGTCGACGTCATAGATCACAGTCGTGCGGCCAGCGCCGAGTCCCGAGTCCCGGCGGAGAACTCCCCCAGATGGGTGATCCGCACCTCTCACGCGACTGCCACACTGGCTGACATGAGCACATCACTTCTCTCCAGTTACTCCGACGCGATGGCGGACGCGGTCGCAGCCGTCGCCCCGTCGGTCGTGCAGGTCAGCGGACGCCGGCGGCCGCTGAGCGGCCTCATCTGCGAGGCGGACATCGTGCTGACCAACGCGCGCGCACTCGGGCGTGAGGATCATCTGAAGGTGCGGGCGCACGACGGGCGTGTTGCCGATGCGGAGCTCGCCGGGTGGGATCCCTCGACGGGCCTCGCGATCCTGCGCGCCCCCGGGTTGGGGCTTCCTGCCGCGGTGAAGGCGGACACGCTGCCGCGCGTCGGCGGCATCGCCCTGGCGGTCGCGCGATCGTGGAGCAACGCCGTGACGGCGAGCGCCGGGATCATCGCGGTCATCGGCGGCCCGCTGCGCACCGGCCGCCGGCGCTCGATCGAGCAGGTGATCCGGACGACCATCCCGATGCACGAGGGGTTCGCCGGCGGCCCGGTGCTCGACGCCTCCGGGCGGGTCATCGGCATCTCCACCGGCGCGGCGATCCGCGGCTTCGAGGTCGCCATTCCGGCGGCGATCGCCTGGGCCACGGCGGCCGAGATTCAGAAGCGAGGTCATACCGCCCGCGGGTTCCTCGGGATCGCCGGCCAGACGGTTCAGCTCCCCGAGGCGCAGCGTGCCGCAGCAGGGCAGGAGCACGCGCTGTTGATTGTCGGGGTCACGCCGGAGAGTCCGGCCGCAGCGGCGGGCCTCATGGTGGGTGACATCCTCCTCACCTTCGACGGTCAGCCGATTCGTTCGGCTGAGGATCTGCTCGATCTGCTGGTCGGCGACAGGGTCGGGCGTACGCTGAGCGCGTCGGTGCTGCGCGGGGGCGCCCGCGTCGAGGTGATGGTAACGGTGGGGTCAACGGCTTAGGGGTGAGGCTTGCTCCGCGTCATCCTCATCGGCCCGCCGGATGCGAGAGCGCGACTGCGGGCCCGCGTGCCGGACTCGATCGAGATCGTCGGCGAGGCGGCGAGCGTCGCGGCTTCGCAGGCCCTGCAGCGGGACCTCGCCGTTGATGCGGTACTGACGCCGACGGCCGGGCTGCCCGCGCAGGAAGACGATGAGCTCGTCGACGAGCCGCTGACGACGCGGGAGCTCGAGGTGCTCGCGCTGATGGCGGAAGGGCTGTCCAACAAGCAGATCGCTGCGCGCCTGGCGATCAGCGACCAGACCGTCAAGTTCCATGTCGCCTCGATCGGCGGCAAGCTCAACGCGCTCAACCGCACTGACGCCGTCCGCCGCGGGCTGCGCCGGGGGTTGATCGCCCTCTGATCTCTTGGACCTTCCCGGCCCTCGCCTTGCTACTGCTCGATCCCATTCACGGCCGTTGCCGGCTCGTCCAGAAAGGGTGACCGGGGCTCGTGGGCAGGGGGACTCGTGGCACGGACTGTTGGAGACTTTGTCATCGGACGCCTCGCCGACTGGGGCGTGCGGCGCATCTACGGCTACCCTGGCGACGGGATCAACGGCTTGATGGGCGCGCTCGAGCGCGCCACCGACCGCGTGCGCTTCATCCAGGTCCGCCACGAAGAGATGGCCGCGTTCATGGCCTGTGGCCACGCCAAGTACACGCGCGAGGTCGGGGTGTGCATGGCCACCTCGGGCCCGGGCGCGATTCATCTGCTCAATGGCCTGTACGACGCCAAGATGGATCATGCTCCTGTCGTCGCCATCGTCGGCCAGCAGGCGCGCACCGCCCTCGGTTCCGCGTATCAACAGGAGGTGGACCTCGTATCGCTTTTCAAGGACGTGGCGAGCGAGTTCGTCCAGCAGGCGACGACGCCTGAGCAGGTGCCGCACCTGATCGATCGGGCGGTCCGCATTGCCATCTCGGAGCGAACGGTCACCTGCGTGATCCTGCCGCACGATCTTCAGGAGCTGCCTGAGGTCGTCCAGCCGCCGCGCGAACACGGGTCGACGTTCTCGGGCGTCGGCAGCACCACACCGCGTGTCGTCCCGCGCGACGCCGACCTTGCCGCCGCCGCGGCCATTCTCAACGCCGGCGAGCGGGTCGCGATACTGATCGGCCAGGGCGCGATCGACGCCGCCGCCGAGGTACTCGACGTCGCCGAGCGGCTCGGCGCCGGGATCGCCAAGGCGCTTCTCGGCAAGCAGGTGCTGGCGGACGATGCCCCAGGTGTGACCGGCGCGATCGGTCTGCTCGGGACGAAACCGAGCTGGACGCTGATGAACGAGTGCGACACGCTGCTGATGATCGGCAGCAGCTTTCCCTACTCGGAGTTCCTGCCGAAGCCCGGTCAGGCCCGCGGCATCCAGATCGACATCGACGGCCGCGTGCTGAGCATGCGCTACCCGATGGAGGTCAATCTCGTCGGCGACAGCGCGGAGACGCTGCGCGCGCTCTTCCCGCTGATCGAGCGGAAGACCGATCGCCGGTGGCGCGAGCGGCTCGACGGTCAAATCGCCGATTGGAACACGGTCGTCGAGCGCCGCGCGATGACCTCGGCGGACCCGATCAATCCGCAGCGCGTGTTCTTCGAGCTGTCGTCGCGCCTGCCCGATCGCGCGATCCTCTCCTGCGACTCCGGATCCGTGGCGAACTGGTACGCCCGGGACGTCCGGATGCGCACCGGGATGATGGGAACGCTGTCCGGCACGCTGGCGACAATGGGCTCGGCGGTGCCGTATGCGATCGCCGCCAAGTTCGCGTATCCCGATCGCCCGGCGATCGCCCTGGCGGGCGACGGGGCGATGCAGATGAACGGGATCAACGAGCTCATCACGATCGCGAAGTACGCGAAGGAGTGGACTGACCCGCGGCTGGTGGTGCTGGTGCTGAACAACCGCGACCTGAACCTGGTGACGTGGGAAGAACGGGTGATGTCCGGCGATCCGAAGTTCCCGGATTCGCAGGAACTGCCCGACTTCGGCTACGCGCGGTTCGCCGAGTCCCTCGGCCTCGTGGGGATCCGCGTCGAGCGCGCCGAGGATCTCGGCAGCGCCTGGGATCGCGCGCTCGCGGCCGATCGTCCGGCGGTGGTCGAGGCGGTCGTCGATCCGAACGTCCCGCCGCTGCCGCCGCACATCAGTTGGGAGCAGGCCAAGTCGTTCGCGTCCTCGATTCTGCGCGGCGACGCCAACGCGCTCGGCTTCATCAAGCAGACGATCAAGGAGACGGTCGCCGCGTTCACACCGTCCGGCGACGCCTCGCGGTCGTAAGCCGTGCGTCGTCCGGTCAGGCGCGGAAGCGCCGCGCGTCGATGCCGTACTTGCGGACCTTGTAGTTGAACACCCGCTCGGTCGTGTCGAGCAGCCGCGCCGCCCGGGCGCAGTTGCCACGAGTCGTCTTCAACGCGTCCTGCAGCAGGTCGCGTTCGAACGCCCCGACGCTCTCGGTCAGCGACTGACGCGGGACGGTGTCGGAGGTCTCCCCGGTCTGGAGCGTCGGCGGCAAGTGGTGAGCGTGGATCACCCCGCCGTCGCACACCAGCACTGCGCGCTCGATCGTGTTGCCAAGCTCGCGGACGTTGCCGGGCCAGTGATAGCTGGTCAGCATGTCGATCGCCGGCGTCGAGATCCGGCGAATGTGCTTGCCGTGCTCGCGCGAGTAGCGCTCGAGGAAGTGGTCCGCGAGCAGCATGATGTCCGGCTTCCGCTCGCGCAGCGGCGGCGCAAAGATCGTGAACACCGCGAGCCGGTAGTACAGATCGGTCCGGAACGTGCCTTCCTCGATCAGGTTCTCGAGCGGACGATGGGTGGCGGCGATCAGGCGGACATTGACCTTGATCGGCGCGGTGCCTCCCAGACGCTCGATCTCGCGCTCCTGCAGCACCCGCAGCAGCTTCACCTGCGTCGACGGGCTCAGCTCGCCAATCTCGTCGAGGAACAGCGTGCCGCCGTCGGCCAGCTCGAAGCGCCCCTTCTTCGTCCCCTGCGCGCCGGTGAACGCGCCGCGCTCGTAGCCGAACAGCTCCGACTCAATCAGCGACTCGGGAAGGGCGGCACAGCTCACCTTGACGAACGCCTTCTTGGCGCGCGGCGAGTTGTAGTGGATCGCGTGGGCGATCATCTCCTTGCCGGTGCCCGACTCGCCGCGGATCAACACCGTCGTGGTCGTCCGCGCGACCTGCGCCACCTGCTCGTAGACCTGCTGGATCGAGGCGCTGTTCCCGATGATGTTGCGGAACGCGTAGCGATCGCGCAGCTCGTCGCGCAGGTGCTCGTTCTCCTCGGTCAGGCGATGGCGATCGGCCTCGACCAGCCGCCGCACCTTGACCGCCTGCGCGATCATCGAGGCCACGACGCGATAGAACTCGAGCGAGCGCTCGTAGTCGCGATCCTTCCGGTAGGCGAGGACGATCTCGAGCGTCCCGGCCGGCCGGCGCGCGACCAGGATCGGCACCCCGATGAAAGTCAGCTCACGCCGCGGTCCCGTCGTCGGTGCCAGCGCCGGTTCCTGGCTGACCTGCGGGACGACGACCGGCCGCCCCGAGTCGATCACCCGGCGGGTGATCGTGTCGACCGTGCGATCGCGGGTGCGCGTCGAACCGAGACGGATCCCCCCCGAGGCTTCGACGTGGAGCTCGCGGCTGGTCTCGTCGAGCAGGGTGACCGTGCTGCCGGCGACCTGGTGGCGCCGTTCGAGCAGCTCCACCAGCGAGTGCAGCACGGTCTTGAGGCTCAGGGCGCCGGACAGCGCCTGGCTGACCTCGAGCAACGTGGCCAGCCGGCGGATCTCGTTGGTGTGGTTTCCAGGCCTGACATTCGTGTTGGCCATATTCGAAGTTATTACGCCTTTGTAGCACTTTCGCGGGAGCAAAAAGAGGGCGCCCGGCCGGAGCCAGGCGCCCGTAACGGGCCGCGAGTCGAGTCCTGTCGAAATGCTACTTGACGAACAGCATCTCGCGATAGGTGGGCAGCGGCCAGGTGTCCTGCGGCACCACGTTCTCGAGCGCGTCGCCGGTTTCGCGCAGCGCGGTCATCGCCGGCACCACCTTGTCGCGGAAGTACTTGGCGTGCTTGTGAATGTCGCCGTTCTCCTCGTGTTCGAGCAGCTTCTGGAGCGCGAGGGTGCTCTGGCGGCAGGCGTCCGTCAGGCGGGTCACCTCGTCGAGCGCCTTGCGCGACTCCTTGGCGGTGGCACCCGCGGCCTTCACCGCCGACACGGTCTGGGCCAACTCGCCCTGGAAGCGATACGCCGCCGGCAGGATGCTGCGGTTGGCCATCAGCACCATCAGCTGCGCCTCGATGTTGATGGTCTTGTTGTACTGCTCGAGCGAGACCTCGTGACGGGCCCGTATCTCGCGCTCGTTCAGCACGCCGTACTGCTCGAACGCCTTGACCACCTCCGGCTTGAGCGACTCGCCGAACGCGTCGACCGAGGTCTTCAGGTTGAGGAGGCCGCGCTTGGCCGCCTCCTTCTGCCATTCTGCCGAGTAGTTGTTGCCGTTGAAGATGATCCGCTTGCTCTCCTTGACCACCTTGCTGAGCAGCATCTTGACCGCTTCTTCGAGCTTCTTGCCACTCTTCAGGCTGCCTTCGAGCTCGCTCGCGCAGTAGTCCAGCGACTCGGTGACGGCGACGTTGAGCGCCACGTTCGGCATCGCGATGCCCTGGTTCGACGACACCGCGCGGAACTCGAACTTGTTGCCGGTGAAGGCGAACGGGCTGGTGCGGTTGCGGTCGCCGGCGTCGCGCGGCAGCTTCGGCAGCACGCCGACGCCGATGTCCATGATCCCGCCCGACTTGGTGGTCTTCGCGCTGCCGGCCTTCTCGATTTGCTCGAAGATGTCGGTCAGCATGTCGCCGAGGAAGATCGAGATGATCGCCGGCGGCGCTTCGTTCGCGCCGAGCCGGTGATCGTTGCCGGCGCTGGCGATGCTCGAGCGCAGCAGGCCCTGAAACTTGTTCACCGCGCGCAGCACCGCGGCGCAGAAGACCAGGAACTGGATGTTGTCGTGCGGCGTGTCGCCGGGATTGAGCAGGTTGTTGCCCAGATCGTCGGACATGCTCCAGTTCAAGTGCTTGCCCGAGCCGTTGACGCCGGCAAACGGCTTCTCGTGCAGCAGGCACGCCAGGCCGTACTTCGGCGCAATCCGCCGCAGCATCTCCATCGTCATCATCTGGTGATCGGTGGCGACGTTGGCGCTCTCGAAGATCGGGGCGACTTCGTACTGGCTCGGGGCGACCTCGTTATGGCGCGTCTTGAGCGGCACGCCGACCTTGTACAGCTCGCGTTCGACTTCCTGCATGAACCCGAGGACACGATCCGGAATGGACCCGAAGTAGTGATCCTCCATCTCCTGCCCCTTCGGGGGCTTGGCGCCGAACAGCGTGCGGCCGGCGTTGATCAGGTCAGGCCGGTTGAAATAGAACTGACGATCGATCAGGAAGTATTCCTGCTCGGGACCGCACGTGGTCTGCACGCGGCTGGCCTTCGAGCCGAATAACTTCAGAATGCGCACGGCCTGCTTGGACAGCGCGTCCATCGAGCGCAGCAGCGGCGTCTTGGTGTCGAGTGCCTCGCCGGTCCAGCTGACGAAGGCGGTCGGAATGACCAGAGTCGTCCCGTTCGCCGTAACCAGCAGCCACGGCGGGCTGGTCGGGTCCCACGCAGTGTAGCCGCGCGCCTCGAAGGTTGAGCGCATGCCGCCCGAGGGGAAGCTCGACGCGTCCGGCTCGCCGCGGACCAGTTCCTTGCCGCTGAATTCGGCGACCGCGCGGCCGTCGGCCGTCGGGGTCAGGAAGGCGTCGTGCTTCTCGGCGGTGATGCCGGTGAGCGGCTGGAACCAGTGCGTGTAGTGCGTCGCGCCGTGCTCGACCGCCCAGTCCTTCAAGGCGCTGGCGACGATGTCGGCGAGGGAGGGATCGAGGGGCTCGGACTGCGCGATCGATCGGCGAAGTGCGCGGTAGACGTCCTTCGGCAGCCGCGCGCGCTGCGCCTCCTCGCTGAACGTCAACGAGCCAAAATCATCGGTGGCCTTCCTGGTGCTGGCGGCGCCCGTCTTGGGATTGGCACTCCACTCGTTGATGTGACGAATGGCGTCGCCCGAAGCTGCGGAACCCATGCGCTGTTGTCCTTTCGATGAACGATCCGGCGTGCGTGACGCGGTGAATGTATGAGGCGGCATTATGCGCAACGGCGATCCGCTTCGGCAAGATCCCGATCATACAAAAAGGTATGAATGGCGGTTCGCGCCAACAAAATCAGCACTGATCCGCCAGGCGATTTTGATATACATTGTTACTGATATGGGTGTCAGCCCGCCCGCTCCGGCGCTCGGCGAGTTCGAGCAGCTGGTGCTCTTCGCGTTGTTGCGGCTGGGCAACGGCGCCTTCGGCGCCGCGATCCATCGTGAGATCGTCAGCCGCGCGGGCCGGGATATCAGTCCCGCGGCGGTCTACGTCACGCTCGATCGCCTCGAGGCCAAGCGCATGGTGTGCTCCTACGTCGGCACGCCGTCGCAAGTGCGCGGCGGCCGCCGCCGCAAGCACTACCTGCTCGACACCGCCGGCCAACGCGCCCTGCTGCGCGCCTATCGCACCTTCCTGGCGATGGTCGGCGGCCTGCAGACGGAGCTCGACGCCCTGGCGCTCAGCGTGTCGCCGCCGGCGCAGACGGTCAGGACGGTGTATGGGAGGTGGTGAACCGACAGCGGACGAGGGCAGGTTCTACGGGTTCGAAACGTTCGGGGGTTCGACCGGTGCGCGTTCCACAGGTTCGTCGGGTTCGAGGGTTCGCCTCTTGGGGGTGGCCGACGACGCAGGCTGCCGCAGCTTCGACGAATTCCGCACGCCGGGTCCCGAGTCCCGGGTCCCGAGTCCCGAGTCCCGTCATTTGGTCACCCCGTGATACGCCTTTTCGCCCGCTTCGATCCGGACGGCCATCTGATTCTGGCGCGGCGGGAGCGGGCACGTTGCGAAGTCGGTGAACGCGCACGGCGGGTTGTAGGCCAGGTTGAAGTCGACGACGACGCGGCCGTTCTGAGGGAGCGGGGTGTGGAGGAAGCGCCCGGCCGGGTAGGTGGTGTCCTGGCTGGTGGCATCCTTGAAGATGAAGAACAGGTCCTTCTTCTCGCTCGTCTCGTACACCGGCTCGAGGCGGATCTCCTTGCCGTTCAAGGTGAAGCTCACGACTCCCGGGCTGACCATCTCCGGATTCTGGCCGAGTACATTCGGGATCTTGATCGTGCGTGGTTCGGCGTAGGGGGTGAAGGTCGCGTCAACCCGATACGCTTCGTTGAGCGGATAGTAGGTCAGCCCCTTGAAGCCGCGCCGCATCGGGCTGTTCATGTCGCGCATCCGGATCGCGTAGCGATCCTCGCGGCGGATCAGGAACATCCGCAGATCGCCGATGCTCAGCGCCGTCTTGTCGCCGCCGCGCGGGTCGAGCGTCAGCTGACGCACCGGCGCGCCGTCAGACGTGACCGTCACCCCCGGTTCCGCCGTGAAGGTGACCTGCCCGCCGGCCAGCTCGAACACGCCCAGACGCTTCGGCGCCTTGGCCGGGAGCGCGATGTCACTGCCCGGAGCACTGCCCGCGACGTTGCGGCCGGGCTTCAGCCACAACAATCCGGTCACCGTCAGCCAGCCGTCGTCGGCCACGAGCTCCGCGAGTCGCGCCGCCCGGGCCTTCTCGATCTCCGCGCGATACGACGGCGCCTGTGCCCCGAGGACAATCGCCAGCGCCACGACCACCCACTGCTTCACGGTCCCGACCTCCACAGGGCGATTATCGCTCGGGACCCGGGACCGGGGACCCGGGACTCGGCGTTGGGCGTGAACAGTCACCGACATCGGGGTGGGCGCTGGGCGCTGTGATCGATTGTAGGCGTTCAGCCGCGATAGCGCGCGCCGCCTCCGGGCGCGGGGCGAACCTGTAGAACCTTGTCGAACCCGTTGAACGAGCACCCTGAGCACCTGCGGAACCCTGAGAACCCTTAGAACTCTCTCCGTGGCGTACGATCCACATCCAAGTGTCTCGCCGCATCCTGCACATCGACATGGACGCCTTCTATGCGTCCGTGGAGCAGCGCGACGACGCGTCGTTGCGCGGCAAGCCGGTCGCGGTGGGCGGGAGCCCGGCGGGACGCGGCGTGGTCGCGGCAGCGAGCTACGAGGCGCGGCGCTTCGGCGTGCGATCGGCGATGCCGATGGCCCGCGCCGTCCGCCTCTGCCCGCACCTGTCCATCGTCCGCCCCGACTTCCAGAAGTATCGGAGCGCGTCGCAGGCCGTGTTCGAGATCTTCCGCTCGGTGACGCCGCGGGTGGAACCGCTCTCGCTCGACGAGGCGTATCTGGACGTGACGGAGAACGCCTGGGGGCTGACGCTGGGGCGCGAAGTCGCCGTCCGCATCAAGGCGGCGATCAAGGAACGCACCGGCCTGACCGCCTCCGCCGGCGTCGCGCCGAACAAGTTCCTCGCGAAGATCGCGTCCGCATGGAAGAAGCCGGATGGCCTGACGGTGATCGCGCCGCAACGCGTCGAGCGCTTCCTCCAGGCGCTACCGGTCGATGCCTTGTGGGGCGTCGGGCCAGTAACGGCGCAGCGGCTGCGCGAGCGCGGCATCGAACGGCTGACCGACGTGCGCGCCGCTGACGCCCAGATCCTGCGAGAAGCGGTCGGGAGCCACGTCGAGTGGCTGCGAAGACTGGCGGACGGGATCGACGAACGCCCGGTCGTCGCCGATCGCGCCGCCAAGTCGTGCGGCACCGAGAACACCTTCTCGACCGATCTGACCAGCCTCGACGAGATCCGCCGCGAGATCGACCAGATGGCCCGCGAAGATGCCGCCTGGCTGCTGCGCAAACGTCTGCTCTGCCGGACGGTCACCATCAAGGTGCGGTACGACGACTTTACGACCATCACCCGCAGCCAGTCGGCGGTCCCCGGCACCTGCGACGCGGATCTTCTGGCAAACCGGGCCGTCGCGCTGCTCGACCGGACGGAGGCCGGTGTGCGTCCAATCCGGCTGGTCGGGGTCAGCGTCCATAACCTCATCGATCCGGAGGAAGCGCCCAAGGGCCGGGAGCTGCCGCTCTTTGATGAGGCTTGAGGTTCCAGGGGGTGCTCAAAGTTCTTCAGTTCTCAGGGTGCTCGTTCACAGGTTCTACGGGGTTCTTTCGGCACGTCCCCATCGTTGCGGCGCGCGGGGGCGGAACCTGTGCAACCGGCGCTTGGTGGACGCAGAACTCCAGAACGGGCACCTTGAGAACCCTGTGGCACCTCCAGCACCGGAAGAATCCAGCACAGAACCTCTAGTGGCGCGATCCCTCCTGCTCCTGAGAGAATGCTCATTTGGCACCGGCTCACCGGTCGTGATCGGCTGGTGGGAGCCACCACCCTGGAGACATGATGCGTCGCGATCCCTCCGTGCCCCTCTCCCGCAATAATCATCTGCTGCGCTGGGTCGACAAGATGCGCGAGCTGACCAGTCCGGCCCGCGTCCACTGGGTCGACGGCTCACAGGAGGAGACCGACGAGCTCATCGCCGGGATGCTCGAGTCGGGCACGCTGCTGAAGTTGAACCAGGAGACCTGGCCGGGCTGCTACTACGCCCGTTCCGACGCCAGCGACGTCGCCCGCGTCGAGCAGCGTACCTTCGTCTGTTCGTTGTCGGAGGACGGCGCCGGCCCCACCAACAACTGGATGAACCCGTACGAGATGCGCCGCAAGCTGAAGGATCTCTTCCACGGGTCGATGCACGGCCGGACGATGTACGTCCTGCCGTTCAGCATGGGGATCGTCGGATCGGAGATGTCGCAGGTCGGCGTGCAGTTGACCGATTCCCCGTACGTCGTGGTCAGCATGCGGATCATGGCCCGGACGGGCCTGCCGGTGTTCGAGGAGATCGATCGTGACGTGAAGCGCGTCGTCCCCTGCATGCACAGTGTCGGGGCGCCGCTCGCGCCCGGGCAGCAGGATGTGCCCTGGCCGTGCAACGACGACAAGTACATCGTCCACTTCCCGGAGTCGCGCGAGATCTGGTCGTACGGCTCGGGCTATGGCGGCAACGCGTTGCTCGGCAAGAAGTGCTTCGGCCTGCGCATCGCGTCGGCGATGGCTCGCGACAACCGCTGGATGGCCGAGCACATGCTGATCCTCGGGATCGAGGATCCGCGCGGCGAAAAGACTTACATCGCCGCGGCGTTCCCCAGCGCCTGCGGCAAGACCAATCTCGCCATGCTGATCCCGCCCGACGGCATGCGCGACTGGAAGGTCACGATCGTCGGCGACGACATCGCCTGGATCAAGCCGGACGCGGCCGGACGCCTGCACGCGATCAACCCGGAGGCGGGTGTCTTCGGGGTCGCGCCTGGCACATCGGCCTACACCAACCCGAACGCGATGGCGACGATCGCCCGCAACTCGATCTTCACCAACGTCGCGCTGACGCCTGACGGCGGCGTGTGGTGGGAGGGCATGACCGACCAGCCGCCGGCCGAGTGCCTCGACTGGCAGGGCCACACCTGGACGCCGGAGATCGGCAAAGCGACAGGGAAGCCGGCGGCGCATCCGAACGCGCGCTTTACAGCGCCGCTCACCCAGTGCCCGATCATCGATCCCGGATTCGACAATCCGGACGGAGTGCCGATCAGCGCCTTCGTGTTCGGCGGCCGCCGTGCCGCGACGATGCCGCTGGTGTACCAGGCGTTCAACTGGACCGCCGGCGTCTACGTGGGCGCGACGATGGGATCGGAAACGACGGCCGCGGCGGTGGGCAAGGTCGGGACCGTGCGGCGCGATCCGATGGCCATGCGGCCGTTTTGCGGCTACCACATGGGGGACTACTTCCGGCACTGGATCAAGATGCAGCGGTCGCTGCACGAGACGCCGAAGATCTTCCACGTCAACTGGTTCCGCAAGGACGCCAACGGCAAGTTCCTGTGGCCGGGCTTCCGCGAGAACATGCGCGTGCTGCGGTGGATCGTCGATCGCGTGCACGGCCGCACGCTGGCCAAGGAAACGCGTATCGGATGGATGCCGCGCTACGAGGACATCGACTGGACCGGCCTCGACTTTTCACGCGAGGCGTTCACGGATCTCCAATCGGTGGATACGGCTGCATGGAAGCGCGAGGTGATGGATCACGAGGAGCTCTTCATCGAGCTCCACAATCACCTGCCGCCGGAGATGGTCTACGAGCGGGAGCTCCTGATCTGCCGGCTGTAGCGCGGGGATCGATCGAAGTGCCGCCCGGCGTGGTCCCTGTGTGAGACGACGCCGGGCGACGAGGATGAAGGTTTACTCGCCCGGCGTGTCCTTACGGGGACGGCTGCGTCCGGTGCGCGGCCGCGACGGCGTCTTGCGGGCGCGCGGCGCGGTGTTGGCCTCGGCGGTCTTGCGCGCCGCGGCCGGCCGCGCGGTCGTTCGCGGCTTGCGCCGGCGGGAAGGTGCGCGGCGCGGCGTCTGCTCGATCGGCTCCGCCTCGCCGTCCATGACCGGCTGGGGAGCATCGAGTTCCTGGAGCACGTCCCCGTCGACGACCTCGGGCTCGGCGACATTGCCGGGTTCGGGCTGCCAGGGTTCGTCCACCGCCTCCTGGGCCGGCGTCGGATCCGGCCCCATGTCCAGAAACGCCTGCTGACCGTCGTCTTCAGTGGCCTCCGGCTCGATCGTCACCGGCTCGGCCACGGACTGCATGACATTGCCGGGGAAGATCCGCATCACGCCCTGACGGTCGCGTTCGATGCGGAACAGCCCGTCACGCTGGCAGGCGCGCATCAGATCGACCAGGCTGGCGAAGCCGAACTTGCGCTCATCGAACGACGCGTCGACGTTGCGCAGGAACTGCTTGGCCTGGCGGATGTACATCGGCCAGCGGGGAGGATTCTGCGCTGACTGGAACAGCCGACGCACCTCGCGGATGCCGTCAGCGACGCGCGGCTCGGCCGCCGGGGCTTGAGGCGCCGCCGCCGGGGCCGCCGCTCCCTGAGACGCCGCGGGTCCGGATGGAGGGCTGGCGGCAACCGGCCCGTCGTCTTGCCCGTCCCGCCCGGCCGGACGGCTGCCGGTGTCTTCGGCGCGGGCGCCGACTCCCTCGGTCAGCTCCACCAGCACGTTGCGTCCGGCTTCCTTGAGCGTGACGTGACCGGCGGAGGCGAGCTTCTGGGCGAAGTCGCGGAAGCTCCCGGCTCCGTAGGTGCGCTCGG
Organism: uncultured Acidobacteriota bacterium; assembly: GCA_963816725.1. GTDB lineage: Bacteria > Acidobacteriota > Vicinamibacteria > Vicinamibacterales > 2-12-FULL-66-21 > CAVSUB01. The sequence goes on from CAWFMC010000018.1 coordinate 608,310, forward strand.
AGAAGGTCGAGTCCAGCTGCAGCAGCGTGCTCTTGAGCAGCCCGAGCTGCGGCGAGACTTCGCGATCCGACAGCACCTTCAGCGCCCGGCGCACAAGCGGCACCGCCTGCTCGAGCGACGCGGTCTGCGCCGCGGCGGCGGACGGGCCGCTCTGGCGGCCGCGGTCCTGCGACCGGCGCGACCCGACCAGGTTCTCGTAGGCGATGAATTCGTGGCAGTTGCGCTGCATCACGAGGCTCGTGAAGGCGCGCCCCCCGACCACGAAAATCTGCTTGTCGTACTGCTTCAGCTTCTCGACGAGGGTGATGAAGTCGCTGTCGCCGCCGACGATCACGTAGGCGTTGATGTGACTGTGGGTGAAGGCCATCTCCAGCGCGTCGAGCGCGAGGTTGATGTCCGCCCCGTTCTTATCACCGCCCGGCGTGAGGTTGCGCTGGACCAGCTTGGTCGCATGCTGAGTGAGCGATCGGCTGTAGTCCCCGGCGCGGGTCCAGTCGCCGTAGGCGATCTTGGACACCACGTCACCACGCTCCTTGAGCGCCTCGAGGACCACGCCGACGTCGAACATCACCCCCAGCGTGCTCTTGACCCCGATCTCGATGTTGTCGAAATCGATGAATACCGCAATCTTCAGTCGTGTGTCTGCCAAAACGTTGCTTACTTTCCTTCCTGGCCTCCCGAGGCCCACGGGCATTATGGATCGAACCGAGAGCCCTCGGGGTTCATGGGTTCATGGGGTTCAGGGGTTCAAGGTTGGGTTCAACGGTTCAGGGTTCGGTTCAAGGTTCAGGGATTCGGCGTCGCTGAAACCGCGATCTGTTCGCTGGGTCGGCAGGCAAAATTCTGCGGCACATTGAGCCGGGCTGACGCGTTCTGGCCCGTTTCCGCGCGGAACGATGTGTGAATCGCCTTCCACATGCCGACGGCGCGACGGTTCGAGGAACTTGAAGTCTGGAAGCTCGCCGGCGAGCTCCGTGACCGGATTGTCAGGGGCACTCAGGCTGCGGACTGGCGGGATCGGGCAACTCGAGGATGCCGCCTCCTCACCGCCGGCCTTGCTGCGCTATCTGGACTCCTGCGGCGGCAGGCCGCCGACGGGGTGGAGCAAGTGACCCAGAACCTCGAACCGCACCTTGCACGTTGAACCCAACCGCATGAACTTCATGAACCGCATGAACGAGGAACCGATCCCGATTCTGGTCCTCGTCCACCCTAAGAGCTCCCTTTGACATCGTACGCATATACCGTGTCCTGATCCCTGATGAAGAGTTTCCCTCCCGACACCACCGGATGGCTCCACGTCGGGAGGTTGCCGGTGCGCAGCTCGAAGCGGCCGTGCTCGCGGTAGCCGGCGGGGTTGGCTTCGGCCAGGCCCATGACGCCGTTCTCGCTGAACAGATACAAGCGGTCGTCGGCGAAGACCACCGACCCCTTGCCGACGCTGCGGTCGCGCCACGCGACCTTCCCGGTATCGAACTGCATCGCCGTCAGGATCGCATCGGAAAACCCGTACAGGTAGTCGCCGATCAGCACCGAACTGGCGTGGTGGTTGCGCATCTCGCGCGAGAAGTAGACCTCCTTCGCGGAGATGCCGGCGGGAGCGGGCGACATCTCGAGCAGCGCCGCCCCGGTGCCGTAGCCGGACGACAGGAACACGCGGTTGTCGCGGACGATCGGGGTCGCGATGTTGGCGGTGTTGTTGGCGACCTTGTTGTAGCTCCAAAGCAGCTTCCCGGTGTCGACGTCGATGCCGAGCGCGCGCTGACCGGTGAAATAGATCGCTTGACGCACGCCGCCGATCTCCTGCAGCACCGCCGACGAGTACCCGGCTTCGTCTCGTTGGCTCTTCCAGATCAGCGATCCGTCGGTCTTCTTCAGCGCGACGATCGAGGCGCCCGGCGCTCCGGCATTGATCAGAATGCGATCGCTCAGCACCAGCGGCGACTCACTGAGCCCCCACGTGATGTTCGACCCGCCGAACTGCTTGAGCACGTTCACCCGCCACTGGATCTTGCCGGTGGCCGCGTCCATCGCGCTCAAGTCCCCGCTCGCGCCGAACGCGTAGAGCAGGTTGCCTTCGATCGTCGGCGTCGCACGGGGGCCGTCGCCGCGATCGTTGCTGAAGCGCTGCCCGTGCGCCGCCTCCCACAACTTCTTGCCGCTCGCGGCGTCGTAGGCGATCACGTATTCCGTGCCGCCACGGGCGCCCAGCGTGTAGAGCCGGCCGTTGGCGGTCGCGAACGAGGAGTAGCCCTCCCCTGCTCCGGACGCCTTCCACGCCAGCTTGGGTCCTCCAGCCGGCCAGTCCTTGAGCAGGCCACGCTCGGCGGACACGCCGTCGCGCTTCGGGCCGCGCCATTGGGGCCAGTCGTCGAGCCCGCGATTCGACACCACAGCCGGCATCGACAGAAGGACGACGAGGAGGGCGGGGGAGAGACGGCGGCGCAGGATTGCGGACATGAAACCTCCGTGCATGTAGACGTGCCGGAGAAAAGGATAGCCGGGTTGCGGGCGGGCGAAGGCCGAAACAGAGTCTGTGGCGCACGAGCCCACAGGCTGGTTCAGCGCATCTTACTTGACGATCGTGACGGTCTTGAGCTCGACCCGCTGGACAGGCGTCTCGCCGTTGACGGGCGCCTGCTCGATCGCCTCCACCGTCGCCAGGCCGTCGACCACGCGGCCGAAGGCCGTGTACTTACCGTCGAGCGACGGCGCGTCGCCGGTCACGATGAAGAACGAGGTGGTCGCACTGGCGGGATCGTCGCCGCGGGCCATCGACACGATCCCCTTCACGTGCTTCGTGTCGTTGAACTCGGGCTGGAGGTTGTGCACCAATCCCTGTTGCTTCTCGGTGAGCGGACCGCGGCTGGTCAGGGCGCCGGTCTGAATCGCGAAGCCCTTGACGACCCGATGAAAGGCGGTGCCGTCGTAGACGCCGGCAGACGCCAGGCGGAGGAAGTTGCGGACGTGCTCCGGCGCCTTGGTCCCGAACAGCTCGACGGTGATCGGCCCGGCGCTGGTGTCGAGTACGGCGCGATATTGTGCGAGCTGCTCCGGCGTGTCCGCGGCGAAGGGCACCGGCGCCGGCGGCGGGGTGTCGCGAATCGTCACCGACGTGATCGCGACGCGTTCGGTCGCCAGACCGTCCGCGGTCGCCGGGGTCTCGGAGATCTTCTGGACCACGTCCAGGCCTTCCGACACATGGCCGAACACCGTGTACTTGCCATCGAGCGCCGGTTGATCGGTCACGCAGACGAAGAACTGGGATCCCGCGCTATCCGGCTTGCCCGGCTGGAGGACCGCCGCCACCGCGCCGCGGCTCATCTTCGCGCCGCTCATCTCCGCCTTCAGCACGCCGAGGCCGCCGGTGCCATAGAGCTTGGCCTTCGCCGGATCCTTCGACAACGGATCGCCGCCCTGGATGATCCCGTATTTGATCAGACGGTGAAAAATCGTCCCGACGTACGTGCCGTCGTTCGCCAGCTTCATGAAGTAGCCGACGTGATTGGGGGCGAGGTCGGGGTCGAGATCGATCACGAACGTGCCGGCGCTCGTCTGCACGACCGCCTGCTTGTGGGCCATCTCCGCGGCGGTCAGCGGGGTCTTGAAAAACACCGCCGGCTTCGCCGTCGCCGACTGCAGCCAGAGCGCGAGGAGCAGCGTGAGCACCACGCGTCAAACATACCGGCAGACACGAGGAGAGTGCAATCTTGGGTTGGGCCTTCGGCTTCCGGCTCCAGGCTTCAGGCTCCCGGCCTTCAGGCTTCAGGCTTCAGGCTTCAGGCTTCAGGCTTCAGGCTTCAGGCGTGTGACCATCCGAGCGCAAGAACCAGTCGAACCCTTGAACCGGTTGAACCACGCACCTGTCGAACCCCCGAACCCGTCGAACCTGTAGAACCTTTTCCACGCTCATGCTACCGTCGTCCATACAGGCACAGAGCGTGTCTGTAACGGTGACCCGGCACGGCGTCCGGGAAGGAGCTCACGTGCGGTCACATCCATCACTGCGTTTCATCGAAGCCTCTGACGCCGCGGCGCGCTTGACCGAAGCCCGCGCCTGGGTCGCCGCGCGCGCGGACGGGCCTGGTGTCCTGATCGTCTCGGCCTCGCGTGGTGCGGCCGACGACCTGGCCCGCGCCGTCGCGGCCGCGCGCGGCGGGGCGATCGGTCTGCATCGCTTCAGCCTGGCGCAGCTCGCGGCACGGCTGGCGGCGCCGGTCCTGGCGGCGCGGGGGATCGCGCCGGTGTCGTTCATCGGCGGCGAAGCGGTGGCGGCGCGCGCCACGTTCGAAGCCTGTCGAGATGAAGAGCTCGCTTACTTTGGACCGGTGGCCCGCACGCCGGGCTTTCCGCGTGCCCTCGCCCGCACCCTGCACGAGCTGCTGCTGGCCCGCGTCGGGACCGCCGCCTTGCAGGCCTTGCCGCTCGGCGGTCCGGATCTCGCGCGGCTGCTCGAGCGATTCGAGGACCAGTTCGCCGCCGCATCGGCCACCGATCGCGCGACGCTGTTCGAGGCGGCCGCGGAGTCCACCGACGAGTACCGCGAGCTGCCCTTGCTCCTGCTCGACGTGCCGATGGATTCTGCCGTCGAGTTCGCGCTGGTGCGCAAGCTGATCGAGGCCTCGCCAGATGTCCTCGTCACGATGCCTTTCGGCGATTTGGCAGCGCTCCGGCACTTCAAAGCGGCGGGCGTCGATCCCACCATCCTCGAACCCGCCGGGCAGTCGGACCTGGCGGCGTTGAAGCGGTATGTCTTTGCGACCAGCCAGCCACCCAACCGCACGCCGGCCGGAGACGTGCGTCTGTTCTCGGCCCCTGGCGAAGGACGCGAGTGCGTGGAGATCGCCCGGCGCATCCTGGACGAAGCGGCGGCGGGCGTGCCGTTCGACGAGATGGCCGTGCTGGTGCGATCGCCGCGCGACTACGTCGGCCTGCTCGAGCACGCCTTCGCGCGGGCGGGCATCCCGGCCTGGATCGATCGCGGCGCCGGCCGCCCCCATCCGTCCGGCCGCGCGTTCCTGGCTTTGATCGCGTGCGCCGTCGAGCGGCTGTCGGCGGCGCGCTTTGCCGAATATCTGTCCCTCTCGCAGGTGCCGGATGGCGCCCCTTCCGCGAACACGAACCCGACGGTCCCCCCGCCGGTGGACGATCTCTTCTCCGGTTTCACGGGCATCGAGCCCGCCGGCGACGAGCCCGATGCAGCCACAGGTACCGAACCCGCACCGGAGAGCCCAGAGGAGCAGGAGCACGTGCCGGTCGTGGACGGCACGCTGCGCGCGCCATGGAAGTGGGAGAAGCTGATCGTCGAATCGGCGGTGATCGGCGGCGACCCGGATCGCTGGCACCGGCGTCTCGGCGGCCTCGCCCAGCAGTATCGCCAGCAGTGGACGGAAGAGGCCCGCGAAGACCCCGACTCACCGCGGCTCCTCCGTATCGAGCGCGACGCGCGCAATCTGGCCCACCTGCGCGCCTTCGCGTTACCGGTGATCGACGCGATCGCCTCGTGGCCGGCGGCGGCGACATGGGGCGAGTGGCTGACCCACTTCGAATCACTCGCGCCGCGGGTGCTGCGGCGGCCGGCGCGCGTCCTGCGCGTGCTCGGCGAACTGAAGCCGATGGCCGCGATCGGCCCGGTCTCGCTCGAAGAAGTCCAGGACGTCCTCAGCGAACGCCTGCGTACCCTCGACGAGCAGCCGCCGGCCAATCGCTACGGGGCGGTGTTCGTGGGCGGCCCACACCAGGCACGCGGGCGATCGTTCCGCGTCGTGTTCGTGCCAGGGCTGGCGGAACGGATGTTCCCGCAGAAGCCGCGTGAAGATCCGATGCTGCTCGACGAGGAGATGCGGGCGCCGCTGAACGCCGGCCTCCCGATGCAGGGGGATCGCGCCGGCACGGAACGGCTGCTGCTGCGGCTCGCCATCGGCGCCGCGACCGGCAGGTTGTGGCTGTCGTACCCGCGCCTCGACGTCGCCGGCGCGCGGCCGCGTGTGCCCTCGTTCTACGTCCTGGACGTGATGCGCGCGATCACCGGGCACATCCCGGAGCACGAATCACTGCAGCGTCAGGCACTCGCCGCAGGTGGGGCGCGCCTCGAGTGGCCGGCGCCGCAGCGCCCGTCCGACGCGATCGACGACGTGGAGCACGACCTCGCGACGCTCCGGGATCTGTTCGAGGCGCCGGACCGCGATCGGGTTCGCGGCCACGCGCATTATCTGCTTCGGCTCAACGAAGCGTTGCGCCGCTCCGTCACCCAGCGGTGGGCCCGCGCTCGAGGCCGTTGGATGCCGCAGGACGGCCTGGTCCGGGTCACGCCAGCGGTGCAACCGATGCTGGACTCGCAGCGTCTCGGCGCGCGCCCGTACTCGCTCTCGGCGCTCCAGAAGTTCGCGACCTGCCCCTATCAGTTCCTGCTCTCGGCGATCTACCGGCTGCAGCCGAACGATGAGCCGGAGCCGCTGCAGCGGCTCGACCCGCTGACCCGGGGCGCGCTCTTTCACGAAGTGCAGGCGGAGTTCTTCCGCTCGATGCAGGCGCATGGACGATTGCCGCTCGAGGCGGCCGGCGTACCGGAGGCGATCCGCCGGGTCAATCGGACGCTGGCCGACGTCGCGGCGGCCTACCGCGAGCGGCTGGCGCCGGCGATCGAACGGGTCTGGCGGGAGGAGATCGCCGCGATCGGCCGCGACCTCCGCGTGTGGGTGCGGCGGCTGCCGGACGCTGGCGAGTGGCGCCCGTCGTATTTCGAGTTCAGCTTCGGCCTGTCGGATGAAGGCCGGGATCCGCGCAGCGTCAGCGAACCGGTGACGATCGACGGCCGCTTTCGCCTGCGCGGTTCCGTCGACCTGGTCGAGGTGCGTCATAACGCGCAGGTGCGGGTCACGGATCACAAGACCGGCAAGAATCGATCGACTCCTCGCATGGTGATCGGCGGCGGCGGCACGCTGCAGCCGGTGCTGTACGGCATGGCGATGGAGGAGGTCCTCGGCAAGCCGGTGGTATCGGGTCGGCTGTTCTACTGCACCGCGGCAGGCGCGTTCACCGAGCACGAGATTCCGCTCACCGAGGCCAACCGCCGCGCCGGCCTCGAGGCGCTCGAGATCGTCGATCGCGCGATCGAGTTGGGATTCCTTCCGCCCGCCCCGGCCGCCCGCGCCTGCACTTGGTGCGACTTCCGCGCGGTGTGCGGGCCGGATGAAGCGCGGCGTGTCGCGCGCAAGCCGCCGGAGCCGCTGGGCGATCTGCAGGCACTGAGGGACCGGCCATGAGCGCATCGCTGTCGGACGCCGAAGCCCGTCACGCGATCGCCTCCCGGCTCGATGACACCCTGATCGTGGAGGCCGCGGCCGGGACCGGGAAAACGACCGAGCTGGTCGGGCGAATCGTCACGATCCTCGCCGAAGGACGAGCCACGGTCGGACAGATCGTCGCGGTGACGTTCACCGAGAAGGCCGCCGGCGAGCTGAAGCTGCGGCTGCGCGCCCGGCTCGATCGCGCCCGCAGCGCCGCGGCCCCGCTCTCGGAGACGCGCACGCGGCTCAATCTCGCGCTGACCGGTCTCGAGGAGGCGCACGTCAGCACCATCCACGGGTTCTGCGCCGATCTGTTGCGAGAACGTCCGGTCGAAGCCGGCGTCGATCCCCTTTTCGAAGTGCTGACCGAGCCCGCCTCGGCCCGCCTGTTCGACGATGCGTTCGGCCGCTGGTTGCAGGAGCAGCTCGCCAATCCGCCGGAAGGCGTGCGCCGCGCCCTGCGGCGGTCCGCCTTCGGTGGAGACGATGGTCCGATCGATCGGCTGCGCCGGGCAGCCTGGGATCTCTCGCAGTGGCGCGACTTCACAGGACCGTGGACCCGGCCGGACTTCGATCGCCAGCGCGAGATCGAGGCCGCGCTCGTAGATCTCCACGAGTTCGCGGACCTGACACGCCGCGTCTCCTCTCCCGGCGATCCGCTGTTCGCCGGAACGGAGCCGGCCCGCCGCGTCAGCGACGAAGTCATGCTGCAGCGCTCCTCCGAGGACGACGGCGAGCCGGACTACGACGGCTGGGAAGCGGCGCTGATCGATCTCTCGAGGGATCGCACGCTGGCGAACGCCAGGACCGGGCGGGGCAGCGCGTATGGCGACGGCGTTCCGCGCGAGCGGGTGATTCAGGCCCGGACCGCACTCAAAGCCCGCCTGGATCAGTTCCGCATGCTCGCGGACGCGGACCTGGCGGCGTTGCTGCAGCGGGATCTGCGCGGGGCCATCGACCGCTACCATCAGCTGAAGGCTCGCGCCGGCGCGCTCGACTTCCTCGATCTCCTCCTCCTCGCGCGCGATCTGGTGCGCGACAGCGCCAGCGTGCGGCTCGGGTTTCAGACGCGCTTCAAGCGCATCTTCGTCGACGAATTCCAGGACACGGATCCGCTGCAGGCCGAGATCCTGCTGCTGCTTGCGGCCGACGACAACGACGAGACGGATTGGCGTAAGGTCCGGCCGCGCCCGGGGACGTTGTTCCTGGTCGGTGATCCGAAACAGTCGATCTACCGTTTCCGGCGGGCCGACGTCGGCATCTATCGCGAGGTCTGCGATCGCCTCACGGCGCTCGGCGCGACGCAGCTGCACCTCAACACCAGTTTCCGCAGCGTGCCGGGGATCCAGGTGTGCGTGAACCGCGCCTTCGAGCCGGTCATGACCGGCGACCCGTTGACGCTGCAGGCGCCCTACGTTCCGCTCGCGCCTCACCGTGCCGCGTTGCCGAATCAGCCGTCGGTCATCGCGCTGCCGGTGCCGGAGCCGTACAAGTGGCGCTACCTGAGTGCGGCCGCGATCGAACAATCGCTCCCGGTCGCCGTGGCGGCGATGACGGAGTGGATCCTGCGGCATAGCGGGTGGAAGGTCACCGAACGCAGCGGCGAGCCGCCGGTCGCCGTCTCCGCGAAGCATGTCTGCCTGCTTTTTCGCCGCTTCGTCAGCTGGCAGAACGACGTCACGCGCCCATACGTCGAGGCGCTCGAAGCGCGGGGGATCCCTCACGTGCTGGTCGGCGGACGCGCGTTCCACGAGCGCGAGGAAATCGAGGCCATCCGCGCCGCGCTGGCGGCGATTGAATGGCCGGACGACGAGCTGTCGGTGTTTGCGACGTTGCGCGGGCCCCTGTTCGCGATCGGCGACGAAGCGCTGCTCCAGTGGGTGCATCACTTCGGCACGAGTGGGGACACTGGGTTCAGGCGCTACGTCCTGCATCCGTTCCGCGTTCCGGCAGTGTTCGCCGAAGACGACACGGCGGACGATCTTTCCCCCTGCGTCCGATCGCCGATGCGCTGCTGCTCATCAAGCGGCTCCATCGCCGGCGCAACTACGTCCCCGTGTCGCAAACGCTGCACGAGCTGCTCGGCGCGACCCGCGCGCACGTCGGCTTCGCGCTGCGCACCGGCGGCGAGCAGGCGCTGGCCAACGCCTTCCATGTCGCGGAGCTGGCACGCCAGTTCGAAGCCGGCGGCGGGATCTCGTTTCGCGGCTTCGTCGAGGAACTGCGCGTGGCCGCTGCCAACGCGGTCGCTGCCGAGGCACCAATTCTCGAAGAGGACAGCGACGGCGTGCGCATGATGACGGTGCACAAGGCCAAGGGGCTGGAGTTCCCGATCGTGATCCTGGCCGACCTGACGTGCAAGCTGGCCCGCGCGGAAGCGGGGCGATGGATCGATCCGGAGAGCGGCACGTGCGCGTTGAAGCTCGGTGGCTGGGCGCCCACGGAGCTGCTGCTGCACGACGCCGAGGAGTCGGCCCGCGATCGCGCGGAAGGCGAGCGGCTCGCCTACGTTGCGGCCACGCGGGCGCGCGACATCCTCATCGTGCCCGCGGTCGGCGACGAGGTCTACGACGGCGGCTGGCTCGATCCGCTGATGCCGGCGATCTATCCGCCGCCCGAATCGCGCCGGCACCCGGCGGCCGCACCCGGCTGCCCGCCCTTCCCGTCCAAGGACACCGTGCTCACGCGCGGCGACGGCGATCCCGCGAAGACCAGCACGGTGGCGCCGGGGATGTTCACGTTAGGCGCGCCGCGTTCGGACGGTGCGCACGCCGGGATCGGGGACCGGGGACCAGGGACCGGGGAGTCACGCGACGACGCCCGCACCGTCACATCCGACCAGGCGCGAGTGCTCGCTTTTCCTTCCTCGCGCAACGCGGGTGGAAGCCAGGGATCCGAGAGCCTCCAGCGCCCGGCGCCCGGCGCCGGCGAACCGACCGCCGACGATCCGAGTGCCGGGTCCCGGATCCCGGATCCCGGCGAGTATCAAGTCGTGTGGTGGGACCCGCACGCCCTCGAGCTCGGCTCGCCGCAGGTCGGCGGGCTGCGCCGCGATGATCTGATCGCGAAGGACGGCGATCCCGCTGGCGTCGAGCGGCGCATGGGCGAATACCGCGCCTGGCAATCCGACCGTGCCGCTGCGGTCAGCCAGGCCCGCGCGGCCACCATCGTCGCTCACACCGCGACCGAGCTGGCTCGCGACGCGGGTCGTCTCGCGGAAGCGGGCATCCGCATCGACGTGATCGACGTGCCGCGGACTGCCGGTCGGCCGTTCGGGCCGCGATTCGGATCGTTGGTGCATGCGACGCTTGCCACCGTCGCGCTGGACGCGGATACCGCGACCGTGCTCACGACAGCCCGCACGCACGCGCGGGTGTTGCTGGCAGACGAGACCGAGGCGAGCGCGGCGGCTGCCGCGGTGACCGCGGCCCTGGCCAATCCGCTGTTCGACGAGGTCAGGCAGGCGCAGGCCTCGGGGGCGTGCCTGCGTGAATGCCCGGTCCTCTGGCGCCTGCCTGACGGCACCCTCCTGGAAGGCACCGTTGACGTCGTCTACGAACAGGGCGACGGTCTGACGATTCTGGACTTCAAGACCGACCGCGAGCCATCGGAGCTGAAGGATCAATACGAGCGGCAGCTGCGGCTCTATTGCCAAGCGTTCGCGGCGTTGCGACGGAAGCCGGTGCGAGGTGTGCTCGTACGGATCTGAGGGAGGCGGGATCGTAGAACCCTTTGACCTTCACGTCGCAAGCGCGTGGTCGATCGCGAACTCCTGCCCCGACCAGGCGCGCTGGGCCGTCCAGGGCTGTGCGGGCGTGGACCAGAACTCGTCGGACGGGGGCAGGCCCAGCGGCAGGAGGCCCACCGAGCACAGATACAGGCTGCCAGTCGAGATGTAGTTCTCCCCGGCGCCGGGCTGGTGACCGCAGAATCCGATGCGCAGCCAGCCGTCGGCGTCGAACGTGCCGGGCGCGTTGATGCACCGCGTGATCACGCTCGTGAGCGCGCCCCGGACCTGTGCGGGCGTGACCCCTTCCGGCAAGGCGCGCCGCAGCGCGGTCTGCGCCAACAGATGGAACGCGCCGAAGCGGTAAGCGATCGAGCGGCCAACCGGCGGGAACGTTCCCTCGGGTGAGATCAATCGCTCCTGGATAGCGGCATACCTCGCCGCGCGTTCGCGAACGCGCGCGTCGAGCTCCTTCCAGGCCGGCATCTCCTCCCGGCACACAGCCAGAACGTCGACCAGCATCGGGTGAATGACGAAGCTGTTGTAGTAATCGAAGTGGAAGGATGGCCCGTCACCATACAGGCCGTCTCCCTTGTACCACTGGTCGTGTTGACGGAGCGCGTAGTCGACGCGCATGCGATCCCACGGTGCGCCCAGCGCGGCCAGTGCCGCTTCGACCGTCGCGGCGAACAGCAGCCAGTTGTTGAACGGTGGCGCGATGACGCGCGTGGACTCGAGCGCCGCAATTACCTGCGCCTTCACCGCCGGATCGAGCGAATCGCGTAACGCGCTCTTGGCCCGCAGCAGTCCCTGCGCCAGGAACGCCGCGTCGACCAGCGGCTGACGCTCACGGATGAAGTTCAGGTAGTCCGGCGACTTCGGGTCAACGGCGCGGGCGATCGCCCGCCGCGCCAGTGCCGCGTACTCGCCTCGCGCTTTCCCTTCGGGCGTGGCGTCCGGCGGAAGCTCGATCCACGGCGCCAGACCCGCCAGCAGCCGCCCGATCGCTTCGAGGTGCGAGACGCCGCGACGGTCGCTGTTGGCCGCCTGCTCCACCGGCATCTTCGCCTTGAGCGTGCCCGCTGCGAGATTCTTCAGCACCGGGTCGGCGAGCCGCTGCATCACTGCGACCCAGGCGGCGCGATCGGCGGCGCCGCCGGTGGCGGGGGCTGTCTGCGTCTCGCCCGGCGCGACGCTGAGCGCGGGAATAGCGGCAGTGGTGGTCAGGAACTCGCGTCTGTTCACGATCCGCTCCTCGATGCTGCGCCGCACCCGGCGCGGTCAGGGAGTGTATTACGGTTCCCCGCGCGACCGTCCGCTCTCCGGCTGCGGACCGCTCGGAAAGTCAGCGCACGTCATGACGGGAACACGAGAATTCTGCGGAGGCGCCGGCGACTACTGTGACCACGGGCCCGTTGGGTGCGAGGTTCACACCGCTCGCGACGAACCTCGCTCGCGACCCACTGCGTTCCGGCTCGAGAGGCGCGCTGCGGAGGATGAAACAGACAGAAGCTACGAGGTGGTCGAGCGCGCCGTCACACCGGCGGTGGATTCGGCGTCGTCTGCGGCAAACGGCGAGGGCGTCAACGGGGACGGAAGGTGTATGCCGTCCTGTGTCAGCAGGGCGTGATAGATCGGCTCGGGCTGGAAGCGGCGGGAGATCACGAAACTCAGCAGGTTGGCGACCATCAGCGGCACGAGGATCTGATAGTCCTGGGTAATCTCGAAGATCATGAACACCGACGTCATCGGGGCGCGAACGATCCCGGCGAACAGCGCGCCCATGCCGACGAGCGCGTAGGCGCCAGGTTCAGCCGTCGGGAAGGGCGCCCAGCGGTGGACGAGCGTGCCGATCGCGCCGCCGGCCATCGCTCCGATGTACAAACTCGGGGCGAAGATGCCGCCGGCATTTCCCGACGAATAGGACACGACCGTCGCAACCAGTTTCAGCGCGCACAGCAGGACGAGCGTCGGCAGGACGATCCCGCCGTTCAGCGCGCGGTCGACGTGCTCGTAGCCGACGCCCATGACGGCCGGCACGGCGATGATCACCAAGCCAATCACCGCACCGCCGATCGCCGGTTGATACGGCCGCGTGCCCTCCGGCAGGCGGAGAAACCATCCGCGGAGTCCCAGCAGGCTGCGCGTAAACAGCAGCGAGACGAACCCGCCGACGATTCCCAGGCCGGCGTAGGCGAGGAGCTCGGCGGGATGCTCGAGGTGATACGTCGGTACCCTGAACAACGGCTCGTTGCCGAGGATCGAGCGCTCGACGACGACCGAGGCGACCGATGCCACGACTGCGGACCCGAGCAGCGGCGCGTTGAGATCGCCAATGATCTCCTCGAGCGCGAACAGCACCGCGGCGATCGGCGTGTTGAATGCCGCGGCGAGCGCCCCTGCTGCTCCGACCGGCACCAGGTCGCGCAGCCGGGCCGGCGACAGCCGCAGCCACTGACCGACGGACGACGCCAGGCCCGCGCCGATTTGCGCCGACGGCCCCTCGCGACCCAGCGAGTGCCCCGAGCCCACGCACAACACGCCAATCAGGAACTTGCCGAGCGGCACGCGGGCCGGGATGACGCCACCTTGCAACTGCACCGCCATCTTCGTCTGCGGCACGCCACTGCCCCGCACGTCAGGAAAGACCTTGACGATGAGGAAACCGGTCGCGAGGCTGACCGTGACGGGCACGAGGAAAAGCCGCACCGACGAAGGGTCCAGGCCGAAGAGGAGATGGGTGGTCCAATCGATCGCGACGGTGAAGAGCACAGCGGACAATCCCGCCAGGATGCCGACCACGATCGACAGCGCGAGGAAGAGCTGGTGTTCCCGCAGCCGCAGCTGCCGGAGCGAAGCAAGGCTTGGCCGGGTGATCAACTCGAGCCCTCGTGGCGGCTCCCGACAACCATCAGCGCGCGATCCGTCGTCGTCACCGGCGCGCACGCGGCCGTCTCACGTTCGATCTTCAGCACCAGCTCGACCCCATCGTCCGCCACGTCGCTCACCGGCGGCCGTCGTGTCCCCGTCGCCGATAAGGCCGCCGCGAAGGCGTTCAACGCATCCGCGGACGGTGGCGGGCTCGCGCATGCGCTGGCGCGGTCCGTAGCGCGGGCAATCGCCAGCCGCAGCCGCCGTTCCCGTTCGGCAGCGGTGAGCCGCGGGGCGAGCGGATCGCTCGACAGCACGGTCGTGATGAGCGCCGAGAGGTCACGTGCCGCGTCGAGCGACGATGTTCCACGTAGATACGCCAGCGCCCGGCGGTCGTCGCCCAGAGAGAACGCCGCCTGTGCGCCCGCCAGACGCACCGTTTGATTGGCTGGTTCGAGCGTCAGCGCGCGATCGAACTCTGCCAGTGCTCGAGCCGCGTCGCCACAGTCGACGAATAGCCGGCCGACCGCCGCCCGGGCGATCGCGGTGTCGGGGGCCTCGGCGCTCAGGATCAGTACCTCTGACAGAGCACGGCTCCGCTGGCCACGGGAGATCAGGTAACGCGCCAGCTCGCTCCGCACTTCGTATCTCCTCGACGCCTGGCCGGACATCCACATCTCGTCGATCGCAGTCTGGTAGTACCGCACGACACGATCGACGTCACCGCGCGGGGCTTCGAGGCGGCCCAAGGCCAGATTGACATCGATATGACGCGAGTCGGTCGCGAGGACGTCCAGCAAGATCTGGCGGGCGGCGGCATCGGATCCCTGAGCGGTGAGGGAGCGCGCGAGCTCGATGCGGTACGAGACGTTCGCGGGGTCCAGGACGGTGGCACGCTGCAGCGCCGCCGACGCCGGCGCCGGCTGGCCCGCCTGGAGCGCCCCGGCCCCGCGCCTCGCCCACTCCCGGGCATCGGCACGGCGCCGTTCCCGGTTGGCGTGCGCGACGGACCTGGTCAGGAAGAAGGCAGCCACAGCCACGAGCGTCAACAGGACGAGCGCCTGGACTTCGCGGTGCACGAACGTCGACTCGCGGCCAGAGTCCACGCCGCCATTATGTCAGAAGATTCGCGCTATCTGTTTGTACACCAACTGCTTACCGATATAGTGGGAGGCATGCGAACAGGGCCTGGCGCGGAGCAGCGCGCCGACGATCTGGACGACGTGTTGCAGTTCATGCGGGTGCTGTGGGCGCTGGTGCACGCGCTGCAGCGGTCGTCGAAGCGGATGTTCCTGGCAGTCGGCGTAACCGGGCCCCAACGGCTGGTGATCCGCGCCGTCGGACTGTTTCCAGGCGTGTCGCCCGGCGAGTTGGCGCGCCTGCTCCACGTCCACCCGAGCACCTTGACCGGCGTGCTGCGACGGCTGGTCGACCAGCGCCTGTTGGAACGGACGCCGCACGGTGAAGACCGCCGGGCCGCCGTGCTCCGGCTGACAACCGCTGGCGTACGCGTCAACGCACGCCGCCGGGGAACGGTCGAACAGGCGGTGCGCGACGTGCTCGGCACGCTGAGCGCCGGCGATCGGAAGGTAACCGCGGGGGCACTCGCCGCGATCACCGCGATGCTCGAGCCGGCCGTAACGAATGCCTCGCGACCTGGAGCACGCACCACGAAGCGGACGGTCAGAGCTCGAGGCGGCGCAGGCGCAGCGCGTTCACGATCACGGACACGGAGCTGAACGTCATCGCCGCGCTGGCCCAGATCGGGCTGACCAGCACCCCGATCAGCGGGTAGAGCACACCGGCGGCGACTGGTACGCCGACCGCGTTGTAGGCGAATGCCAGGAACAGATTCTGCCGGATGTTCTTCATCGTCGCGCGGCTCAGGCGACGGGCGCGGACGATCGCGCGGAGGTCGCCTTTGACGAGCGTGACCGCGGCGCTCTCGATGGCGACGTCGGTCCCGGTGCCCATCGCGATGCCGACCGCCGCCTCGGCCAGCGCGGGCGCGTCGTTCACTCCGTCACCGGCCATGGCCACGCGGTGACCCTGCGCCTGGAGCCGTCTCACCACGTCGCGCTTCTCATCGGGTAGCACGCCGGCGATCACCTGATCGATGCCCAGGGTCCGGGCCACCGCCTGCGCGGTAATGTCGTTGTCCCCCGTCAACATGACGAGCGTCAGGCCATCGGCGTGCAGCTGGGCGATCGCTTCGCGAGTCGTCGATTTGACCGGATCGGCCACAGCGACGAGCCCGGCGAGCTGGCCGTCGATCGAGACGAACATGACGGTCTGGCCTTGCTGGCGCCGCGCATCCGCATCGGCGCGCAAACCCGTCACGTCGATGCCATGACGTTCGAGCAGCGAGGCCGTCCCGACCGCGACCCGGCGCGCCTCGACGGTGCCGTCGACGCCGCCGCCTGTCGTGGACTCGAACTCGGTAGCGGCTGGAATGCTCAGACTGCGGGCGCGTGCCCCGGCCACGATCGCCGCCGCGAGGGGATGCTCGCTCGCCTGCTCGAGACCGGCGGCGAGGCGGAGCACGTCGTTCTCGGCGAATGACCCCGCGGCCTGCACGCCGGAGAGTGCGGGCCGGCCCTCGGTCAACGTGCCGGTCTTATCGACAACCAGCGTGTCGACCTGCTCGAGGCGCTCGAGCGCCTCCGCGTTCCTGATCAGCACGCCGGCGCCGGCGCCGCGCCCCATGCCGACCATGACGGCCATCGGGGTCGCGAGTCCGAGGGCGCACGGGCACGCGATGATCAGGACCGCCACCGCGCTGACCAGGCCGTGCGCGAGCGCGGGCGCGGGACCCCACACGGTCCATGCGATGAACGCCAGCACCGCGATGGCAATCACCGCGGGGACGAACCACGCGGCTATCCGATCCGCGAGATGCTGGATCGGGGCGCGCGTCCGCTGCGCCTCGCTGACCATCTTCACGATGCGCGCGAGCAGGGTCTCGCTGCCGACGCGTTCCGCCCGCATGGTGAAGCTGCCGGTGCCGTTCAGCGTGGCGCCGGTGACCTGGCTGCCGGCAACTTTCTCCACCGGGATCGGCTCGCCGGTGACGACCGCTTCGTCGACGGCGCTGCGGCCCTCGATGACGACTCCGTCGACCGGTACCTGCTCGCCCGGTCGCACCCGCAGCACGTCGCCGACGCGCACCTCCGCGATCGGCACGTCCACCTCGTCGCCGCCGCGTATCACTCGCGCGCTCTTCGCGGCCATGCCGAGCAACGCGCGGATGGCGGCGCCGGTCCGGCCGCGAGCGCGCAACTCCAGGACCTGGCCGAGGAGCACCAGCGCGGTGACGACCACCGCGGTGTCGAAGTACGGCTCGACGATGCCGTGAACGCGGAAGCCTTCCGGGAAGATCCCGGGGATCAGCACCGCCGCCACGCTGTACGCGTAGGCCGCACCGACGCCGAGCGCGATCAGCGTGAACATGTTCGTGTGCCGGTTCACGATCGACGCCCAGCCGCGTTCGAAGAACGGCCGGCCGGCCCAGACCACGACGGGAGTGGCGCAAACCAGGCTGATCCATCCCACCAGGCGCATGCCGATGCGGCCGCCAAGGCCCATGCCGAGCAGCATGTCGCCCATCGCCAGCACGAACACCGGCATCCCGAACACGAGAGCAACCCGGAAGCGCCGCGTCATGTCCAGCAGTTCGGGGTTGGGCGCGTCGGTGACCTCGACGGTCCGCGGCTCGAGCGCCATGCCGCAGATCGGGCACGACCCCGGCATGTCGCGAACGACCTCTGGATGCATCGGGCACGTGTACTCGACGCGGGTCAGCGCGGCGGGGACGTCCGGCTCCAGGGCCATGCCGCACTTCGGGCACGCGCCAGGGTGATCCTGCTCGACCTCGGGATCCATCGGGCAGACGTACCGTGTGCCGGGTGGCGGAGGCGTGGCCGGCTCCTTCTGGGCGCCGGCAGGCGCCAGGAACGACTCGGGCGCTTCTTTGAATCGCGTCAAGCAGGAGGGATGGCAGAAATAGTAGGTCTCACCCTTGTACTCCCAGCTCCCGGCCGCCTCGGCCGGGTCGATCGTCATCCCGCACACCGGGTCGAGGACGCCGGCGGTCGTCTCTGCGCTCATTGGTCGCGTCCCCCGTTACGGGCGGCGCGTTTCACAGGGACCGCCCCGGCCTCGTCGCTACTCCCGGCGAGATCCTCGAGAATCGGGCACTCAGGCCGCTGATCGCCGTGGCAGCGATGGACCAGTGCCTCGAGCGTCTGCTTCATCCCCTGGAGCTCGTCGATCTTCTGTTCGAGATCGCTGATGTGACGCTGCGCGACTCGGCGTACATCACCGCTGCTGCGGCGCCGGTTCTGCCACAGGCCCAGCAACTGCGCGACCTCCCGCATCGAGAAGCCGAGCCCCCGCGCCCGGCGCACGAACTGCAGGGTATGAACGTCCGCGGTGTCGTAGAGGCGGTAACCGGCATCAGTACGTCGGGCGTTCCGGATCAACCCCTGTGACTCGTAGTGGCGGATCATCTTGGGCGACACGCCTGACCGGCGCGCCGCCTCGCCGATGTTCAGGAAGCCGGCCCGGCGGGCGTCGGCCATCTCCAGCGTCGTTTCTATATGGGGCATCGTCGAGCTCCTGCCATCCAGTGTCGACCTTACCATGGTGGTAAAGTCAATCATCCGGACGCGCGGTGGCTTTCGGTATGCTTGAGGAGTGGCACGGCCGGCACCCGGCTTCGTGCCTGTCCGCCGCGAGACTGTCCAACCTGATGAATACGCTTGCGAAGTGGCTGCCCTGGCCGCTGCTGGCCGCGACGCTGGCGCTGGCGCCGGCGCAGCGTCCGGTGCCCGCCGCGCCTGCCCCGGCCGCGGCGCACGCCCGGCAGATCGCCATCACCATCGACGACCTCCCGGTCGCGTCGGTGCTGCCGGCCGAGTTCGGGAAGCAGCTCCAGGTCACGGTCGCGCTGGTCGGGGCGCTGCAGGCCCACCGCGTTCCAGCGATTGGCTTCGTCAACGAGAGCAAGCTGCTCGACAACGGGATGTCAGAGGCGCAAGGAACGCGGCTCCTGCGAACCTGGGTCACCGCGGGGATGGAGCTGGGGAATCACACCTACTCACACGCCGATCTGCACAAGACACCGCTGCCGGAGATGCAGACGCAGGTGATTCAGGGTGAGCGGGTCACCAAAGCGGTGCTCGAAGGCGCCGGCAAGAAGCTGCAGTTCTTCCGTCACCCCTACCTGCACACCGGCTTGACGCCTGATATCCGGCGGCAGTTCGAAGCCTTTCTCACGTCTCGCGGCTATCGCGTCGCGCCAGTCACGGTCGACAACTACGACTACGTGTTCGCCGCCGCGCTCGATCGGGCCGTCAGCAAAGGCGACAGCGCGCTCCAGGCGAAGCTTCTCGCCGAGTATCCGCTGTACATGGAGCGGGTCGTGGCGTACTACGAGCAGCAGGCCACGGCGCTCTTCGGCCGTGATATCCGACAGACCCTCCTCATCCACGCCAGCGCGCTCAATGCCCGGGCGTTCAACGCGTTGGCCACGATGCTGGAACGGCGTGGCTACAGTTTCATCTCGTTGGAGCAGGCACTGGGGGACGCGGCGTACAAGACGCCCGACACGTACGCTGGCGCCGGCGGGATCAGCTGGATCCACCGGTGGGCGCTGACCGCCGGGCGGACGAAACCGTTCTTCGACGGCGAGCCCGTGGTGCCGGAGTGGGTGACGGCGGCGAGTCAGGTCACGCCGGCCGCAAAGTAGCGCCGCTACTCGTAGTGGAGCGCCTTGACCGGATCCAGGCCGGCGGCGCGCGCCGCGGGGTAGAGACCGAAGACCAGGCCGATGCCGACTGACACCACGAACGCCAGCACGATCGACGTCGTCGTCACGATCGTCGACCAGCCCGCCAGATAGCCGATCAGCTGCGACAGCCCGACGCCGACGATCACGCCGACGACGCCGCCGGTGAGCGAGATGATCGTGGTCTCGATCAGGAACTGGCGGATCACGTCGCGCTTCTTGGCGCCGATCGCCCGCCGGACGCCGATCTCGCGGGTCCGCTCCATTACGCTGGCGAGCATGATGTTCATGATCCCGATGCCGCCGACCAGCAGCGAGATGGAGGCGATCGCCACCATCACCATCTCGAAGATCCGCTGGGTCCGGCGCTGCTCGGCGAGCAGTTCGGCCGGTGAGACGATCGCGAAGTCCGGCGTCTCGCGGTGGGCGACCGTCAGCAGGCCGCGCAGCAGTGCCGCGGCGGCCGGGACGTCGTCGCTGGCGCGCATCTGCAGGTAGATGCCGTCGATCTCGTCCTTGTACTGCGACTGGCTGTCTTCGAGGCGGAAGATCGCTGAGTAGAGCGGCACGTAAATCAGGTTGTTGCGATCCTGGGCAGGGATGCCGGCAACGTCGCTCTGCACCGTCAGCTGCGGTCCGGCCACACCGATCACCTGGAACCACTGATCGTTGACCTTGACGTAGCGTCCGACCGGATCGTCGGCGCCGAACAGAGAGGCGGCCGCGCCCTCGCCGAGCACCGCGATGGGCTGGGCGGCCACATCCTCTGCCTGGTCGAAGAATCGTCCCGAGACCAGGCGAAGGTTGGCGATCGGCACATACCCGGCACTGACGCCGTAGACGACCGGCGTGTCACCTTGCGGCTTGGGCAAGAGCTTCGTCGGCGTGAAGCGCTTGCGCGCGGTGGAGGTGGTGATCCCGGCGAGATTGGCCTGGATGACGCGGTAATCCTGGAAGGTCAGGCCGGGTGACGTCTTGCGCACTTTCTGGAGCGTCTGATAGTCCGACGCTTCGCGAGCCTCCACAATCAGGTTGCGGACACCGAGCTGCTCGATGAAGGCCATCACCTCCTGCTGGGCGCCGGCGCCGATCGACAGCATCGCGACCACTGCCGCGACGCCGAAGATCATCCCCAGCATCGTCAGCAGCGAGCGCAGCTTGTGGGCGCGCAGGTTCTCGAATCCAAGCCGCAGCTCGGGCAGGAAGTCCGTGGCCGGACGCACGCGGCTGGCGGGCAGGACGTCATCTCCGGTGACGCCGACCGGCGGGATCCCGCTCATCGCGTGCCCCCAGCGGCGGCCAGCGGCGAGGCGCTCGACGACCCGGGCGTTCTGGCGATTGTCGGGTCGACGAGCGCGATCTCCGTGCCGTCCGGCAGGCCTTCGATCGCGGCGCGGCTCTCGGTCCGGTTGACGATCTTGACCTCACGCGGCTCGAAGCGATCGCCGGTCTTGACGAAGACGTGCGTCTTCCCGTTCTTCTGGAAGACGGCCTGACGCGGAACCGTCAGGGCATCGTCCACCACCTTGCCCTCGATCGTCACCTTGGCCGAGGCGCCGGCCTTCATCCGCGGGTCCGGATTGAGGAACTGGAAGGTCACGTCGAACTGGCGGGTGACGCCGGCGGACTCGAAGAAACCGGCGCGGCTGGCGAGACCCGAGAGCGCGCCCACCTTGGCCGGGAACTTCTCTCCGGGAATCGAATCGACTTCGACCGCCGACGGCTGCCCCTCGGTCAGGTTCGCGCGATCGTTCTCGTCCACCTTGGCGCGCATTTCCATCCGGCCGGCCTCGATGACATCGGCGATCGGACGGCCGGGCCACACCGAGTCGCCCTCGCGGTACTCCGGCAGCGACATGCCCCAGATCATCATCCCGCCCATCGCGTCGCGGTTGTCCTTCACCGCCACCACGCCGGTGATGGGTGCCTTGATCGTGAGGCTGTCGATCACCTGCTCGGCGCGCTGCATCGCGAGCATTGCCTTGTTGCGCTTCTCGAGCAGGACCGCGAGCGACGCCGTGCTGGTTTCGGCACGCGACTTGACGTCCTGTTCCAGCTGCTCCAGCGCCCGCTTCGCCTCGTCCAACGTGAGCACGTTCTTCTGCGCCTCGATTGCCGGAATCAGTTCGTTCGCCGAGGCGTCGAGCTCGGCGCGCCGGACGGCGAATCGGGCCGTCAATAGCCCGACGTCGTCCTGGGCCGACTGGGCGGCGGTGTCGGCCTTCATCTTGGCAATCTCCTGCTCGGCCTCCTGCACTTCCGACTTCGACTGCTCGAGCGTGAACTGCTGATCGGCGGGATCGAACTCGATAACGACCTCGCCTTCCTTGACCGCCGCCCCGGTCGGGACCATCTTCACCAGCCGCAGCATCCCGCCGACGGGCGGCGCCACCAGCGTCATCGTCCGGCCGGCGCGCAGGTCGCCGGTCGCGTGCACGGTGAGGCGCAGCGGACCCGTGGAGAGCCTGGCGGTCGGCACGGCGGCGCCGCGGTCGGTCAGTCGCGGCATGGCCGCTCTGGTCGCGGCCATTGCGGCGACAACGCCGGCGATCACGAGCACCAGCAGCGCGATCCGAAGCCGCGGCCGTTTCATCGCTTTCTCCTGATCATCTCGGCCGCCGGCTTGCGGGTGGCGACCTTCTCGCCGGGAGCGACGCCGGATTCCACGATCGCCGACTCCTTCCCGCGCCGTGTGATCTGAACCGGCTGCTCGACGAAATCGCTGCCATCGAGCTTGTAGACGATCGGGCGTCCGTCATGTTGGAAGATCGACTCTGACGGGACCAGCACGACGTCGGGGATGCGATCGGTGGCAATCCGCGCCACCGCGCTCATGCCGGGGCGGATCTTCGGATCGATCTCGGCGAGCAGCAGCCCCAGCTCGAAGTTGCGCGCCGGTGGCCAGCCCGACGAATAATCCACCTTGGCCAGGACGGAGATCCGCTCGATGGTTGCCTTGAACTCGCGCCCGGGAATCGCTTCGATCCGGATCGTCGCCTCCTGGCCGACCTTGAGCCGGCCGCGATCCGCTTCATCGAGCCGTGCTTCCAGGTGCACGGACGTGAGGTCGGGCAGTTCCATGATGGCGGCCCCTGGCCACGCGCGGTCACCCTCGTGGAACTCGACCTCCTGCCCGCCCCATGGACCGCTCGCCCGATAGTTGGTCAGCACGTTGACCATCCCGGCCGCCGGCGCGCGCAGCTGCAGGTTCTGAATGCCGCGCTCCGCGCGCTGCAGATCGAACAGCGCCTTCTCGCGCTTCCGCTTTTTGCCGGCCAGATCCGCCTCGTTCGCAGTGACGTCCGACGTGACCTTGGCCTCGAGCTCCTGCAGCTTCTGCTCGGTGTCGTTCAGCGTCAGCCTGGCCTGCTCGTTCTCGATCCGCGACACCGTGTCGCCCTTGTTCAGATCGAGCCTGGCGCGCTGGATGTTGAACTTCGAGCGCATCAGCTCGGTCGCGTTCTGCTCACGGGTGATGCGGGCCTGGGCGGTCGCCTGCTCGATCTCGGCATCCGCCTGCTTCAACTCCGACTGCTTCTCCTGCATCGTGCGCTGCAGGGTGGAGGCGTCGAAGACCACGACCACGTCGCCGGCCTTGACCATCGAGCCGTTGGCCGCGAGCTTGACAATCTGAAGGTCGCCGGATTGCATCGGCGCCGAGAGCACGATCGACTTGAGCGGCCGGATGTCGCCGCGGATCTCCATCGCATCGACGAACTGGCCGCGCGTCACCTCGGTCGTCGGCAGGTCGGGAGCGGCGTTACTGCGGACGCGCACGAAGGCGGCGGTCACGGCGAGCGCGATGAGCAGCAGCACGGCAATCGCGCTTTTTGGGCGGGTTCGGACCTTGGCCGCCAAACGGCCGGGGACGGTCATCGCGGGCTCCGCGCCGTGGCGGCACGATTGCGCTCGATGACCGCACCGTCGGTGAGGCCGGAGGTGATGACCGCCTCGTGCGCGTTCATCGACCCGACCGTCACCGTCTGATCGGCGACGTCGTTGCCTTTCCGCACGCGGACGAGCACCTGTTCGCCGTCGAACCGCAATGCATCGCGCGGCACGATGAGTGCGCGCGGCTGGCGCTCGATCTCGACGTCGAGCGACGCGGTCAGATCCGGCATCAGGTTGGGATGAGCGCCGTCGACCGCAATCAGGGCGATGAAGTTGCGCACCTTGGGCGACAGCGCCGACGTGACCGCGAGCGGGGAGATCTGGCTGACCCGGCCGGTGAACGAGAGGTCGGGATACGCGTCGAGGCCGATCCGTACCGAGAGTCCAGGTTTCAGCACGCCAATGTCCGCCTGGTTCACTTTCGCGCGCACGCGCATCGACGCGGGATTCACGACGTCGACGATCGGCATGCCGCTCCGGACCTCCTCCCCTTCCTGCACCTCCGCCATGTTGTTCGACTTCCAAATCGAGCGGAGGACGGCCATGCCGCCAATCGGCGACTTGATCGCCATGCGATCGGCGTTGCTCTCAGCCTGGCGCATCGCGTTCTCGGCCCGGTCGCGGCGAATCTGGAGGATCCGCAGGTCGGCGTCTGCCGCGGCCCGTTTCAGGTCGTACGTCGTCTTCAGCTGCCTGACCTTGGCCTGTGCCTCTTCGAGCGCCTGGGTATTCTTCTCGGCCTGGATCTTCGGCAGCATCTCGTTCTTGAGGATCTCGAGTTGGGCGCGGCCGAGCGAGCTCTGGGCCTGCATCAACTCGCTGTCGTCCCTGGCCCGCGCGGCGTTGCCCTCCGCCTGTTTCTTGCGAATCTGCTGTTCGAGATCGTTCAGCTCGACGCGGCGATCGAGCGCATTCTTCAGCTGGTCCTGCCGATCGAACTCGACCACGAGATCACCGGCGCGGACCATGGTCCCGGGGCGGACGAGGGAGGTAATGACGAGGGACTGGTTGTTCTGCCCGGCCAGCCGAGGGGTCGAAATCGTCGTCGCTTCGACCGCTTCGACGCTGCCGGACAGACGGACCGATTTCACGAAATCGCGACGCGCGACGGTCGAGCTGGCCTCGCGTTGGTGGCCGGGCACGTCCTGCGGCGCACGCGCGAGCAGCGTGGCGGCGACAGCACCGCTCACGACACACACGCCGGCCACGATTAGTCCGAGTCGCACCCGGGAGATGGACATACGAACTCCGGATATCAGACGGCGGGATGGGTGCGGTGGTTGGTTACCGCGCGTGCACTCTATCGCAGCCAGCGGAGTTTGACACCGGATGGGGGGAAATGGCGCGAATAAGAGCGCCTAATCGGCGGTCGGGGATCGGCGATCGGCGCTCGGCGGCTTCAGGCTTCAGGCTTCAGGCTTCAGACCGCGGAGCCGAGCGCGGCGAGTGGCAGTCGGAAGAACCTCGCGATCGCCGACCGCCGGTCCCCGACCGCCAACAGCTCTTAGACCGCGGCCGCGATAGCGGCCGGCTCATACGCGAGATTTGGCGCCAGCCAGCGCTCGACCTCCTCGATCGGGACACCCTTGCGCTTGGCGTAGGCTTCGGCCTGATCGCGGCCGACGCGGCCGATGTTGAAGTACTTCGCCTGCGTATGGGAGAAGTACAGGCCGCTGACGCTGGCCGCCGGCAGCATCGCGCCATGTTCGGTCAGCGTGATGCCCTGGCTCGGGGCATCGAGAATCTCGAACAGCTTGAACTTCTCGCTGTGATCCGGGCAGGCCGGATAGCCGTAGGCCGGCCGGATGCCTTGGAACTTCTCGGCGACGAGATCCTCGACCGCCAGCGGCTCGCGCTCGTAGCCCCAGTCCTTGCGGGCCTGGGCATGCAGGTACTCGGCGAAGGCTTCGGCCAGCCGATCCGCCAGCGCCTTCACCATGATCGCGTCGTAGTCATCCTGCGCCTGCTCGAATTGCCGCGCGAGCTCCTCGGCGCCGAGACCCGCCGTCACCGCGAACATGCCGATGTAATCAGGCACGCCGCTCTCGCGCGGGGCAATGAAATCGGCCAGCGATCGATTCGGCTTGTCGTCGGCGATGATCTCCTGCTGGCGCAGCATCGGCAGCGTCGCCAGGACCGCGCGCCGCGAATCGTCCTTGTAGACGACGATGTCGTCCCCTTCGCTGTTGGCGGGCCAGAACCCGTACACCCCGCGCGCGGTGAGCAACCCCTCCTTCACGATGCGGTCGAGTAGCGCCCGCGCGTTCTCATACAGCTCGCGCGCCGCGGCCCCGTACTCCGGGTGATCGAGGATCGCCGGAAAGCGCCCCTTCAGTTCCCAGGCGCTGAAGAAGAAGGTCCAGTCGATGTACGGGACCAGCGACGCGAGCGGGACATCCGCCGTGCGCCGGCCGAGAAACCACGGCGAGTTGATCACCTGATCGTCCCAGTCGATTCGCAACCGGTTGGCTCGTGCCTTCTCATACGAGAGCAGCGGCTTCTCGCGCCGCGTGGCGTACTGCTGCCGAAGCGTCTCCTGCGCCTCGCGGTTGGCGGCCTCGAATGCCGGCCGATTGTTACCGAGCAGGCTGGACACGACGTCCACCGCGCGCGAGGCGTCGAGCACGTGGACAACCGGTCCGCCGTACTCCGGCGACACCTTCACCGCCGTGTGCTGTTTGCTCGTCGTGGCGCCGCCGATGAGCAGCGGCAGCGTGAAGCCGCGCCGCGTCATCTCCTTTGCGACGAACACCATCTCGTCGAGCGACGGCGTGATCAGTCCGCTCAGCCCGACGATGTGGGCCTGGTGCTCGATGGCGGCGTCGAGGATCTTCGCGGCCGGGACCATCACCCCGAGGTCGATCACCTCGTAGTTGTTGCACCCGAGCACGACGCCGACGATGTTCTTGCCGATGTCGTGGACGTCCCCCTTGACGGTCGCCATCAGGATGCGGCCCTGCGTCGAGCGGGTCTCCCCCTTTTCGCGCTCCATGTAAGGCTCCAGCACCGCGACCGCGCGCTTCATCGCCCGTGCGCTCTTGACCACCTGCGGCAGGAACATCTTGCCGGCGCCGAACAGGTCGCCGACGATCTTCATCCCGTCCATCAGCGGCCCCTCGATGATCTGCAAGGGCCGCGGATACTTCAGGCGTGCCTCTTCGACGTCCGCGTCGATGAAATCGACCATCCCGTGCACGAGCGCATGCGAGAGCCGCTGCTCGACGGTGCCCTGGCGCCACGTGTCGTCGGTCTCGCGCTTCCTCCCGGCCCCTTTCACCCTGTCGGCGAACTGCACCATCCGCTCGGTCGCATCCGGGCGGCGGTTGAAGATGATGTCCTCCACGTGCTCGAGCAGATCCTTTGGGATGTCCTCGTAGACCACGAGCTGGCCGGCGTTCACGATCCCCATGTCCATGCCTGCCTTGATGGCGTGGTAGAGGAACGCCGAGTGGATCGCTTCGCGCACGAGATCGTTGCCGCGGAACGAGAACGACAGGTTGCTCACCCCGCCGCTGACCTTCACGCCCGGGCAGGTCGCCTTGATGATCCGCGTCGCCTCTATGAAGTTGACGGCGTAGTCGTTGTGTTCCTCCAGGCCGGTCGCGATCGCCAGGATGTTCGGGTCGAAGATGATGTCGCTCGGATCGAAGCCGGCCGTTTCTGTCAGCAGCTTGTAGGCCCGCTGGCAGATCGACACCTTCCGCTCGATGGTGTCGGCCTGACCGGTCTCGTCGAACGCCATCACCACCACGCCGGCGCCGAACCGCCGGACGATCTTGGCCTTGTGCAGGAAGTCCGCCTCCCCTTCCTTCAGACTGATCGAGTTGACGATGCTCTTGCCCTGGACACACTTGAGCCCGGCCTCGATGACCGACCAGCGGGAGCTGTCGATCATCACCGGCACGCGGGCAATCTCGGGCTCCGTCGCGATGTAGTTCAGGAACGTCGTCATGGCCCGCTCGGAATCGAGCATGCCTTCGTCCATGTTGACGTCGATGATGTTGGCGCCGCTGCGGACCTGCTCGGTCGCGACCGACACCGCCTCGGTGTAGTTGTCGGCCTTGATCAGCCGCGCGAAACGGGCGGAGCCGGTGACGTTGGTCCGCTCGCCGATCATCTGGAAGTTGCTTTCCGGGCGGATCGTCAGCGTCTCGAGGCCGGAGAAGCGCGTGTAGCCGGAACCGTCAGGCGCGGCGGTGCCATCCGTGCCCGGCACGACGCGCGGCTTCACTCCGTCGACCGCCTTGACGATCGCGGCGATGTGATCCGGGGTCGTGCCGCAGCAGCCGCCGATGATGTTGGCGAAGCCGCTGGCGACGAAGTCGAGCAGCAGCTGGCTGGTTTCCGCCGGCTGCTCGTCGTACTCCCCGAAGGCATTCGGCAGGCCGGCGTTCGGATAGCAGCTCACGAAACAGTCGGCCAGGGTCGAGAGCTCGGCGAGATACGGCCGCATATCGCGCGCGCCCAGGGCGCAGTTGATCCCCACCGAGAACGGCTTGGCGTGGTGAATCGAGGTGTAGAACGCGTCGAGCATCTGCCCGGACAGGGTCCGGCCGCTGCGGTCGGTGATCGTCACGGAGATCATCAGCGGCAGCCGCACGCCGCGCTCTTCGAACACGTTCTCGATCGCAACAATGCCCGCTTTGGCGTTGAGCGTGTCGAAGATCGTCTCCAGGAGGAGCACGTCGACGCCGCCGTCAATCAGGCCGCGGACCTGCTCCTCGTAGGCCGATCGGCACTGGTCGAACGTCATGCCGCGGAACGCCGCGTTGTTGACGTCGGGGGAGATCGACAGCGTGCGGTTCATCGGCCCGATCGAGCCGGCGACGAAACGCGGCTTGTCGGGTGTCTTCGCGGTCCACTCGTCGGCCGCGGCGCGCGCCAGCTTCGCCCCTTGGACGTTCAGCTCGTAGACCAGCGCTTCCAGGCCGTATTCCCCCTGCCCGATGGCCGTGGTGCTGAAGGTGTTGGTCTCGATCAGGTCGGCGCCGGCGGCGAGATATTCGTGGTGGATCGCGCTGATCACGTCGGGGCGCGACAGGATCAGGGCATCGCTGTTGCCCTTGAGGTCCTTCGGATGATCCTTGAAGCGCTCGCCGCGCCAGTCGGCCTCGGTCAGCTTGTAGCGCTGGATCATGGTCCCCATGGCGCCGTCGAGGATGAGCACCCGCCTGGCGAGCAGGGACCGCAGCGTGTCGAAGGCCGGGGAGTGAGCGAGAGCCATGTGTCGTGTCCTCAGTGAGTGGCAGCAGCCGGTTTGGCGCCGCTCGAGCGGCGCGCGGTTTTCGATGTCGTTCTTGACATTGCGGGGCTGGCCGCAGGTTTCGTGGCGCTCGCGACCAGCACGGTGAACGCCTCGCCGGTGCGCCGCGCGCCCACCCCAACCGAGATGTTGGTAAACCCTGCGCCGTCGAGCAAAGCGGCGAGCCGTTCGTCGGTGAAGCCAAGCCAGCGGTCGCCGAGCCGCTCGCGGACCCAGGTTTCCTGATGCTCGCGCAGGTCGAGGATCAGCACCCGGCCGCCGGGCACGATGATCCGCGCCGCTTCGGCCAGCGCCCGTTGCGGATCGCGCGCGTGATGCAACGCCTGCGACAGCAGCGCGACGTCGACGCTCGCATCACGGATCGGCAGGTGCTCGAGCTCGCCCCGCTTCCAGGTCACGTTCCGGATCCGCCGGCGCGCGGCCAGCGCCTGTGCCCGGCGCAGCACCGTCGGGGAGCGATCGACCGCGAGCACGCGGGTCGCCCAGCGGCTGGCCTCGAGGGTCAGGTAGCCTTCGCCGCACCCGAGGTCGGCGACTTTCAAGGGCGGCAGCAACCGTCCGAGAGCCCGCGCCCATGCCGCCCAGCTCCGGCCAGGCACCAGCTGGCGCGCCTGCGTGTCAGGGCCGGCGTGGGTGTCGAAATTCTCTTTCCGCAAGCGCCGCACTTCTGCCAGCCGCACATCGTCCGCGCGGCCCGATGCGGTCTTCGCCGCCTGCGCGAAGTGCGCGTCCAGCATCGCGGCGAGCGGTCCGAACCCGTTCTGCGCGTCGGTCAGCGCCGGAGCGGGACGAAAGTATGTGAAGCCACCCTCGCGCTGCTCGCTGACCAGCCCGGCCTCCTTCAGCAGCCCGAGGTGCCGCGACACACCCGACTGCGCGATCCCGAGGATCGACGTCAGCTCGGTCACGTTCAGCCGCTCGGCGTGCAGGACCCGCAACAGGCGCAATCTGAGCTCGTCGCCGAGCAGCCGGAACAGCGCGGGCGCATCCACATACACGAATATATATGGGTGGATGCTGAGATGTCAAAGGCTCGGCGGTCGGGCACCGGCGGTCGGCGGCTGGGGCACTGGAGGCTGGGGACTTGGGGTTCAGGAGTTCTGTCAACATTCGCGGTTCAGGCTGCCAAGCCGTCCAACTGAACTTCCCATGCCAGAACCGCTGTAGTATCTGGCCCGTTTGTACCCCCGAGCGCCCAGTCGCCGAGCGCCCGGTGCCGAGTCCGCCAATCCCGAGTCCCGGCTCCCGTAAGCGAGCCCCGCCAGGGGCGAAGCGCCAAGTAAATGAGATAGCATCCCCGCGCGCCTCAGTGGCGCTGGAGGACATTGGACATGAAACTGATCGCTTTCGTTCCGCTGCTCGGGGCGCTGCTCATGCAGTCGGGTACGCCCGCGCCGGGCAGCGTCCGCATCTGGACCGCGAAGGACATGCACGCGAAGGCAGAGGAGCTCTCCAAGAAGCTGGATGCCATCAAGTACGCCGGTGAGCCGCAGGGCACCGACGGCAATCGGACGTTCTCGATCGCGCACCGCGAAGGGTCCGGGATGGCCGAGGTCCACGACGCCGTCGCGGACATCCTGGTGATCTCGGAAGGGCAGATCACCTTCGTCTATGGCGGAACGGTGGTCGATCCGAAGACCTCGGCGCCCGGTGAGACGCGCGGCTCGGGCATCACCGGCGGGACGGAAGTGCAGCTCGGGCCCGGCGACATCATGCACATCCCGGCCAAGATCCCCCACCAGATGAAGCTGGCACCAGGCGTCAAGCTCACCTACTTCGTCGCGAAAATCGTACAGTAGGCAGGACGCACGCCGCACCTCGCGGCGCGCATTCTGGAGGCGACTCGACATGCGATATGGCAGATACAGCCTGGCCCTCGCCCTCGCGGCGGTGCTGACGACGACGATGACGGCGCAGAAGACGACGCCGATGGGAACCGGCGGCGGCGGGAGCCCGCACGAGAAGGCCGAGTGGACGATCGACGGCGCGAAACTGTCGATCGAATACGGCCGGCCGTCGCTCAAGGGCCGCCCCGAGGCCCAGCTGATGCCGGCCGGACAGCCGTGGCGCACCGGCGCGGACGTCGCCACGATCCTCACGACCGACAAGCCGCTGAAGTTTGGGTCCCTCAGCGTGCCGGCGGGCAGCTACACGATCAACACGCAGCCGGGCGCGGAGTGGCAGCTGATCCTCGGCAAGCTCGGCGATCCGAAACAGTGGGGTGTGCCCTACAAACCCGAACTCGAGATCGGCCGCGCGCCGATGAAGGTGGCCAAGACCAAAGCGCCAGTCGAACAGTTGACGATCGCGATCGACGACACCCCCGCCGGCGCCACCCTGCGCGTCGAGTGGGGCACGACGAGCGCGAGCATCCCCTTCACTGTGGGCAAGGCTTAACGCTCACGGCTGACGGCTGATGGCGTCGGCCGGGGACGAATCGTTTCGCCCCGGCTGACGCGCTTACCCCTCCCACGTGACGCCCAGCTCCGCGAGCAGCGGGCGCAACCCCATGACGTCGAGCGTCAACTCGCCTTTCGCCAGACGCGCCTTGACCGCGGTTTCCTTGTCGCGCCGCTGCTCGCCGAGCGTCGCCGCATCCTCGGCGCGCACGCGAGGTACGACCATGACGCCGTCGCGATCGCCGATGACGATGTCGCCCGGGTGCACGGCGAGACCCGCGCAGGTGATCGGCAGGTTCACCGAGCCGGCTGCCGCCTTGATCGTGCCCTGCGAGTAGACCGCGCGCGCCCACACCGGGAACTGCATCGCTTCGAGCTCGGCGGTGTCTCTGACGCCGGCGTCGAGCACCAGCGCCGCGACTCCCAGCGCCTGACATGAGGTCGCCAGCACGTCGCCGAACATCCCGTCCACCGACGGGCTCATCGTCGTCACGACCAGGACGTCCCCCGGCTGGACGACCGAGAGCGCGGCGTGGATCATCAGGTTGTCGCCGGCCGGGCACAGCACCGTCACCGCACTGCCGGCCGTTCGCGCCTGCGGATAGATCGGTCTGATCGCCGGTTCGAGCAAGCCGATGCGCCCGAGCGCTTCGTGCACCGTCGCGACACCGAGCTCGCCGAGAACACGAATCGTTTCCGGATCAGCGCGCGGAATGTTGCGGACGATGGGGTGGGGCATGTTCGTTGTTCGCTTTCAGCTTTCGGCGGTTCAGGGTTCAACGTGCAGGGCTCAGCGCGCGGGGTTCAGGGAGCGAGGGTCACCAAACCACTTGGTTCCTGTGGGTGCGGGGAGCCGGAAGCGGCAAGCGGACACGCCCCGGCCAGCTCTCAGCGCCGGCTCTCGAGCTGGATCCCGGGTTCAAGCTGACGGCTACTTCGCGTCCGCGCCCAATTCCTTGATCGCCAGGTTACGCCACCGCCAGAATCCGCCTGGCTGCCAGCGCACCGTGCCGCCGTGGATCTGGATGGCGATCGGGCCCTCGACCATGCCGTTGAAGGCGTGATTCTCGGTGTCAGTGGCGTCGCTGACCTGCTGGCCGTTGATCCATACCGTCGCGTGAGGGACGTCGCCCGCGACGCGGATCCGCACGGTGTTCCAGTCCTCGCGCTTCCATGCCTTCATGCCCGGGTCGCTGGACTCCCCGGGACCGGTCTGTGGAGGCGGCGCGGGCGCCGGGGCTGCAGCTGCCGCCGGTGCTGCGCCGCGGCCAGCGCCGAACTGGAAGCCTCCCTCGCTGATGAAGCGGCCCATGCTGCCGCCGGGCAGATAGTCCATGGTGATCTGGTAGGCCAGGCCGGTTTCCGTGGTGCGGATGAACACGCCACTGTCGTTGCCCCAGTCCGGCTTCACCTCCATCGACAACTCGAAGTTGCGGTACTTCTTGTCCGTGACGAGCAGCCCGCCGCTACCGAGCGGGCGCTGCGTACCGAGAATGATCCCGTGCGCGACGTGGTAGTCAGGATTGACGCCGTGGCGTGCGGTCTTGCTGATATGCCAGCCGGTCAGGTCCTTGCCGTTGAAGATCGACGTGAAGCCGGCGGGAATCAACGGCGGTGGCGGATCGGCGTTCACGTTCCGATAGTCGGGTACCTCGCGCAGCCCTGGTGCCAAGAGGATCGTCGGTGGCGCCGGTGCGGCGGGTGCTTGTCCGACGGGCGGCGCCTGAGGCGCCTGACTGGCGTGGAGCGACACCGCCGCGGCGCACGCGAGCGCAAGTTTCGACAGTGGGCGCATGCAGTTCCTCGATCCACTCGAAACGGTCAGTCGGTGAGCCGGAGAACCTTCCCGGGATTCATCCGGTTGTCGGGATCGAGCACGCGCTTGATGTCACGCATCACGCTGATCGCTTCGCCGTGCTCGGCCTCGAGCGAGGCAATCTTGCCGTAGCCGACGCCGTGCTCGCCGGTGCACGTCCCACCCATCGCCAAGGCGCGGGCGACGACCCGCTCGTTGTAGCGCTTCACCTGCGCGAGCTCGTCGGCGCTGGACGGATCGATCAGATAGATGACGTGGAAGTTGCCGTCACCGGCATGCCCGACCAGGCACACGGGAAACGGCGCGTCCGCATGATCCGCCTTGGTCTCGACCACGCAGTCAGCCAGCCGCGAGATCGGGACGCACACGTCCGTCGCCCACGCGCGGCTGCCGGCGCGCAGCGCCATCGACGCGTAGTGGACGTCATGACGCGCCTGCCACAAGCGCTCGCGGTCCTCGGGCCGCCGGGCCCACTCGAAACCGTGACCGCCGCGTTCGGAGGCCAGCCCCTGCACGGCCTCGGCCTGCTCGGTAACCGCGCGATCGCCGTCGCCGTGGAACTCGAAGAACAGCGTCGGCGACACCGGGAACGCAGTCTTCGAGTAGCGATTGATCGCGTCCATCATCACCTCGTCGAGCAGCTCGATGCGGGCGATGGGGATGCCCAGCTGGATGGTCGCAATCACGGTATCCACCGCACCGTGGATCGAGTCGAACGAGCACACCGCCGCGGCGGTCGCCTCCGGCAACGGGTGCAGCCGCACGGTGACTTCGGTGATCACGCCGAGCGTGCCTTCGGATCCGACGAACAGGCGTGTCAGGTCGTAGCCGGCGGACGATTTCCGGGCCCGCGTGCCGGTGTGGATCACCCGGCCGTCCGCCAGCACCACCGTCAGAGCCAGCACGTTCTCGCGCATGGTTCCGTAGCGGACCGCCGTCGTCCCGGACGCGCGCGTCGCCGCCATGCCCGCGATGGTGGCATCGGCGCCCGGATCGATGGGAAACATCAGCCCGGTGTTGCGGAGCGCGGCGTTCAACTGTTTCCGGGTGACGCCGGCCTCGACGGTGGCGTCGAGATCCTCGGGGCTGACGCGCAGGATGCGCTTCATCTCGCGCAGGTCGAGCGTGATGCCGCCCTGGAGCGCGTGGACGTGGCCCTCGAGCGACGTGCCGGCGCCGAACGGAATCACCGGCAGCCGAAAGCGCTGGCTGACCGCCAGGATCGCCGCGACTTCGCCGGTGGTCTCCGGGAAGCAGACGAGATCCGGGGCCGCCGGCGCGTGGTACGACTCGCCGTGGCTGTGATGCTCGCGGACCGCCGCCCCGTCGGTCACGCGGGATCCGAGAAGGCCACGGAGCTCCGCGGCCGCTTCCGCGACGGCGTGGGTGCGCTCGATGGTGGACATCGACGGCATTCTACCGGGCCTTGCGGCGGCGCGCTCGAACAGATCTCTATCGGCTCGCGATCGCCTGCAACGCGGCCCCGAGCTTCGGCTTCTGAGCTGACGCCAGCGC
Organism: uncultured Acidobacteriota bacterium; assembly: GCA_963816725.1. Lineage (GTDB taxonomy): Bacteria > Acidobacteriota > Vicinamibacteria > Vicinamibacterales > 2-12-FULL-66-21 > CAVSUB01. The sequence continues at coordinate 642,869 of CAWFMC010000018.1, forward strand.
GGCACACGCGTTGACGCGCTCGATGACCTGCGCCAGCGTGCGTTCGGCCTCCGGCACCGGATGGGCGGCGAAGAACGTCTTGATCTCCGCGGCGCGGCCGGCGTCGCAGAACGCGGAGAGGCTGTTGACGATCACGGTGGTGCCGTCGAACTCACCGGTCTTCTTCTGCACGGCGTCCCAGCGCTCGCGGAGCATGTCCCACACGATCGGACGCGCCGCTTCGTTGCCAAGGAGCTGCGCGATCACGATCTTCGTGTCCTGGGTGCGAACGTCGGGCCCGAGCGCGTATTCCATCGTCCGCCGGGTCGAGGCGGGATCGGTGAAACTGGTCAGCCCGTAGAGAAAGCGGTAACGGTCCTCAGGATCGACCGCCGACTTCGACCGCGCCAGGTATCGCTCATATAGCGCGGCGTCGCCGTTCGCGGCGGCAATCGGAATCGCCGCGGCCAGGACCGTCGGGTCCGTCGACTTCGGCGTGGCCAGCTCCTCTTCGACCAGGGCCCGCGCGTCTTCGATGGCCGACTGATTCCCGACGGCCCCGAGCTGACCGAGCAGCACCGCGCGGCGGGTACTGGCACTGTCGTCACCCGTGCTGCGCGCTGCGGCGACGGTCGCCTCTGCGGCGTTCGGACCCAGCAGGTCGCTGACCCATTTCCTGAAGGCCGGTCGCGTCTCTGGCGTGGTCATCTCCTGATCGATCGCCCGCAGCGAGCGGGTGAGGCTGGCCAGCACCGCGTCGCTCGTCTCCGATCCGAACGCCGACGCGAGGGTCAGATAGCTGCCGACATCGTGTGTGCCGGCGCGGACCAGCGCCCACTCGTCCGAGAGCAGGGTCAGCCGCTCGGGAGCCGACATCTTGCTCACGTTGGCGGCAGCGGCCTTCAGCGCGGCCTCGTCCAGAGCGGTGCGGTAGTACCCCTTCCCGTTGGCGTTGCCCATCGTCCACGCCGGGCAGGCCTCGAGCCCGACCTCCTGTCGCGGGGCGTCGAGTAATGAGCATGTCGGCGCGGATCCGCCCGTTTCGAGGCACACCGGAACCTGCCATGTCGGCGCGTCTGCGGCGGCGGGGCCGTTCATCGAGTAGCGGCTCTGCGCCAGCGTCACCGCTCCGTGCTCCGCCTGACACGCGGCGGACAGGGAGATCAGGGGAACACCGGGCTGATCGACAAATGTCTGCATCACCTTGTCCACCGGCTTGCCGGTGCTGGCGGCGACGGTCGTCCAGAAATCCTCGGCGCGAGCGTTGCCGTACTTGTGTTTCGCGATGTAGGCGTTGACGCCCTTCTGGAAAGCGGCCTCGCCGACCCAGGACTCGATCATCCGCAGGACCGCGCCACCCTTCTCGTACGCGATCGGATCGAACAGCTCGTTGATCTCCGCCGGCGTGCTGGCCTTCGAGCGGATCGGCCGCGTGGCGCGCAGGGCGTCGAGATTCATCGCCGTCTGGTTGTCAGCCGTTTCCCTGAGCTCGACGTGCCACTCCGGTTTCCAGGCCTTGATCGGCTTGGTCTCCATCCAGGTGGCGAAGCCCTCGTTCAGCCAGATGTCGTCCCACCACTGCATCGTGACCAGATCGCCGAACCACTGGTGGGCGATCTCGTGCGCCAGGACCTCGGCGACGTCGGTGCGGGTTGCGACCGAGGCTTTGGCGTCGGCGAGCAGCAGCGTCTCGCGATAGAAGATCGCCGCGGTGTTCTCCATCGCGCCCGCCGCGAAGTCGGGCACAGCGACGATGTCGAGCTTCTTGAAGGGATATTTCTCGGCGTAGTAGCGGTTGTAGTACTTGACGATCTGTTCGGTGGACTCGAGCGCGAATCCGGTCAGCCCCTTCTTGTCCGGGGTCGAGCAGATGCGGATCGGAATGTTGTCGGCCGACCCTTCGTTGCACTCGAAGTCACCGACGGCGAGGGCGACGAGATACGAGGACATCTTCGGCGTAGTCGCGAAGGTGATGGTGTGCTTGCCCGATGGGCCCGGCTTGTCGGACACCACTGCGCCGTTCGAGATCGCATGATCGCCGGCGTCGATGATTGCCGTCAGCGCGAACGTCGCCTTGAACGCCGGCTCGTCGAACGACGGGAACATGCGCCGCGCGTCGGTCGCCTCGAGCTGGGTGACCGCGTAGCGGCGGTTGTTGGCCTTACTCAGATACAGCCCGCGCAGCTGGTCGTTCAGGATGCCTTGATAGGCGATCTGAATCCGTGCCGGGCCGGCGGGAATCTCGACCGGGACGGTGAACGTCGCCTGATCCTTGGCCGCATCGAGGGTCACCGCCGCGGGCTGCGTCTTGCCCGCCGGCGACAATCTGCACGTCGCCAAACGTGATCTCGGCGGCGTTGAGAACGATCGCCTTCGACGGCGTCTTCAGCGTCACGTCGATCGCTTCGCGACCGGAAAAGGTCGCCTTCGCCAGATCCGGCTCGACGGTCAGATCGTAGTGCGCCGGGATGACGGTATCGGGCAGCCGTTGCGCGTAGGCGGGAACGGCGGTTAGGACGAGGAGGGCGATGAGGAGGGGTTTCATGGGCTTGATCTCAGTAGGTTCCAGCTTACGGCTGTCAGCTGCTTCGGCGGCCGGACCTGCCGCAATTCTTCTGCGACTGCCGTGCCACACCGGGTTGAAGGTGACAGCTGAGAACTGATGGCGGATGGCGAATGGCTGATCGCGAAGGGACGCGGTGACATAATCGCCGGCGATGGACGCCGACCTCGCACTCTACCGTAGCAAAAAGCCGCTGGCCGCCTGCGTGGTCGGACATGGCGCCGGTGCGGGACGAAACAGCCCCTTCATGGTACGGTTCGCGCAAGGCATGGCCGATCGAGGGGTCAGCGCCGCGACGTTCGACTTCCCCTACATGGCGGCGAAACGCGGCGCGCCGGACAAGCCGGCCGTGCTCGAAGCGTCGTGGCGGGCAGCGGTCGATGAGGCCCGCGGCGTATTCGAGGGATTGCCGCTCTTCATCGGCGGCAAGTCGATGGGCGGCCGCATCGCCTCGCACATCGCGTCGCAAGGTTCACCCGGCCTGGCCGGAGTGTTCTTCCTCGGTTATCCGCTGCATCCGCCCGGCGCGCCCGAGAAGCGTCGTGACGCGCATCTGCCCGCCATCGTCGAGCCGCTCCTGTTCGTACAAGGGACGCGGGACACCTTCGGCACGTCGTCAGAAATCGAGGCGCTCCTGCCGACGCTGCAGCGTGCGACCCTCCACGTGGTCGAAGACGGCGATCACTCGTTCAAGGTCCGCGCCCGTTCGGGCCAGAAGCCCGACCAGGTCCTCGATCAAATCATGGACGTCGTCGTGTCGTGGATGACGTCGCTGCCGGCCGGCCGCCACGCGGCTCAGCGCGGCTAAGCCGGATTCTTTTTGCGCTCCGACTTCGGGAAAGCAGGGTCCTGGACCTTGCGGATGTGACGCGCCTTGGCCTCCTCGACTGAGTGCGACTCTGTCAGGCTGGCATCCTTACGCGACATCGCCACCAGTTTCGCGTAGTGCTGATGCAGGGCGCGCAGTTCGTCCTCGTTCAGATCCTCGACGTCAATCAGCTGGTTGCTCGCCCCTTGAAGCGCCGCGACGATCTCGTTCAGCTTTAGCTGGACCGCCAGCGAGTCCTTGTTCTGCGACCGCTGGATCAGGAACACCATCAGGAAAGTGACGATCGTGGTGCCCGTATTGATCACCAGCTGCCAGGTGTCCGAGAACCCGAAGAACGGCCCGCTGATCAGCCAGACCAGGACGATGCCGCAGGCTATGGCGAAGGCCGAGCTTCCACCTGTCCACCGACAGACCGCCCTGGAAAAGTTCTCGAGGTAGCGGCCGATGCCGCTCGCGTTGTTACGAGGCATGCCACGCGCCCCCTTGGCCGCGATCGAATTTCAGGGAGACGGGCGCCATCAGCGGCGGCCCTCCCACCTGGAAGCGATAGCATAGCGGGATGATCCGCGAGTTTCGTTCTCCGACCGATTCGGCCACGGCCGAGCCGCCACAGGCCCGCAGCCGCAAGCGGGACGACATCGACAACCGCTACAAGTGGAACCTGTCCGACATCTTCCCCGACTGGGACGCATGGGAGGCGAGCTACGCCAAGCTCGACGCCGGCATCGATCGCTACGCGGCGCTGAAGGGAACGCTGTCGGAAGGGCCGTCGCGGCTGCTGTCTGCGTTCGAGCTGTCGGAGGAGCTCGGGCAGCTGGCGTATCGAGTCTGGTACTACCCGTCTCTCCGCTACGACGAGGACCAGCGCGACAACGCCATCAACGCGCGACGTCAGAAGGTCCAGATCCTGTTCGCCAAGTGGAAGCAGGCGGAATCATGGTTCAGCCCTGAGTTGCTGGCCATTCCGCTGGCCACCGTGCGCGCGTGGATGGATACGACCCCGGCGCTCGCTATCTACCGGTTCGCGATCGAGGATCTGTACCGGCAGCAGGAGCACGTCCTGGACGAGGCGGGCGAACGGCTGATGTCCTTGTCCAGCCGCCTCGCGTCGGCGCCCGGCGACGCCTACGGATCATTGTCGACGGCGGACGCGCGATTCCCGACGGTCACGCTCTCGAATGGCGACGAGGTGACGGTCTCGTACGGACAGTACCGGGCGATTCTGGCCACCCGTCGCGAGCAGTCGGACCGGGCGACAGCGTTCCTGGCCCTCCACGACGTGTATCAGGCCAACCTGAATACCTACGCCTCCCTTTACAACGGCGTCTGCCAGCGCGACTGGTTCCAGGCCCGCGCGCGCGGGTACGGGAGCACGCTCGAAGCGGCGCTGCACGGCGACAACATCCCGACCTCCGTCGTCGAGAACCTCATCGAGACGACCCGGGCCGGCGTCGAGCCGCTGCGGCGATATCACCGGCTGCGGCGGCGCATCCTGAAAGTGCCGTCGTATCACGTCTACGACTTCTCGATCCCGATCGTCACCTACGACCGCAAGTACACCTACGACGAGGTGCTCGACTGGGTGGTCGAAGCGGTGGCGCCGCTCGGACCCGAGTATCAGGCGCGCATGCGTGAGGGCTTTTCAGGCGGCTGGATCGACGTCTACGAGAACGAGGGCAAGCGGTCGGGCGCCTATTCGGCGCCGGTGTACGGGACGCACCCCTACATGCTGCTGAACTACACCGATACCCTCGACGACATGTTCACGCTGACGCACGAGATGGGACACTCGATGCACACCATCCTGTCGCACGAGACCCAGCCGTTCGTCTATTCGAGCTACACGATCTTCGTCGCCGAAGTGCCGTCCACGCTGAACGAGGCGCTGCTGCTCGAATACCTGCTGGCCCGAACCAGCGACCCGATCGAACGCATCTTCCTGCTCCAGCACGCCATCGACAACATCACCGGCACGTTCTACACCCAGGTCCTGTTTGCCGACTACGAGCTGCGGGCGCATCGGCTGGCAGAACAAGATCAGCCGATCACCGCCGAGATCCTGACTGAGACGTACACCCAGCTCCTGAAGGATTACTACGGCGACGCCGTCGACCTTACGCCGCAGACCGGGATCACCTGGGCGCGCATCCCGCACTTCTTCAGCTCGCCCTACTACGTGTATCAATACGCCACGTGCTTCGCCTCGGCGGCGCGCATCGCCCAGTCGATCATGCACGGGAGCCCGGAGGAGCAGGTCGACGCGCGCGAGCGCTACCTGACGCTCCTCCGCGCCGGCGGCAGCGATCATCCGATGGCCTTGTTGAAGACGGCTGGCATCGATCTGAGCCAGCCGGACACGGTGCTGGCAATCGTGCGGCAGCTCGACGATCTGGTCAGCCGCCTCGAGCGGGAGATCGCGAGTCTTCCCAACCAGTAATCGTGCCGGGAACGGGGATCGGGGACCAGGGACCCGGCACTCGAAGGCGTGGGAACGATCCTGAGGGCGCTCAGTCGCGGAGCGGCGGCCGGTAGCGGAGAGTAATAGCGGCCGCGCCGAGCAGCGCGATGGCCGCCGATCCATACGCTTTGCCTTCGCCGTAGAACTGGAGCGCGCCGTTGCCCCACACCGGGCCGATGGTGCGTCCCAGACTTTCCAGGGCGCCGGCCGCGCCCTGAATGCGGCCCTGCTCCTGCGGTCCGGCCGCGTTGCTGATCAGGGTGCTCAGGGTGGCGTTGCACAGCCCGATGCCGATGGCACCTGGTACCAGCATCAGCACGAACACCGGCAGCGAGTGGGTCATCGCGCTCCCGCCCCAGCCAACCGCCGCGAACAGCAGTCCGACGGCCAGCGTCCGCTTGCCCCCGAGCCACTTGACGACCGGCCCGACCATCACGCCCTGCACGAGTACTCCGAGGAACCCGAACGCGCTCAGCAGATAGCCGGTATGCGCGGCGTCGAAGTTGAAGCGTCTCGCACCGAACAGCGCGAACGTCGTCTGGTAGACCGCGAACGCCGTCCAGTACACGAAATCGACCGTGAACAGGATCCGCAGGCTCTTCCGACCGCCCATCTCGCGCAGCGCGCGCCATGGCGAGCCTCCCCCGCGCGCGTGGTGCACGGTCTCCGGGAGCCACACCCAGGCCAGCGCGGTCGCGACGATCGTGATCGCCGCCGCGGCCCAGATGGGAGCGGTGTAGCTGATATGCGAGAACAGCGCGCCGAGCGCGGGCCCGACGATGAAGCCGAGGCCGAAGGCGGCGCCGAGCAGGCCGAAAGACTTGGCGCGGTTCTCCTCGGTCGTGATGTCGGCAATGTAGGCCCGCGCGGTGGTGATGTTGCCGCCGGACAGCCCGTCGACGATGCGAGCCGCGAACAACAACGCCAGGCTGTGCGCGACCGCAAGCATTGCGAAGCTGACTACCGTGCCGATCAGGCTGAAGAGCAGGATCGGGCGCCGCCCGAGGCGATCCGACAGGTCGCCGAGGATCGGCGCGGCGACGAGCTGGCTCACCGAAAACGAGGCGAACAGCAGCCCGATCACCAGCGGGGAGGCACCGAAAGTCTCGGCGTAGAACGGCAGCAGCGGAATGATGATCCCGAAGCCGACGAGGTTGACGAAAATCGTCAGGAAGATGACGAGGAGCGGGCGGGACAACTGGTCAGAGCCTCCGGTTCAGCGGAGGACCTTGACGGCGGTGATCAGCACCGGGTCGACCGGGACGTCCTCCATCCCGGCGGAGACATGGGTGGGCACCGCGGAGATGCGATCGACGACATCCATGCCGGAGAGCACGCGGCCGAAGACCGCATACCCGAAGTCGCGCGGCGAGAAGCCCTGGTGATCGAGATCCGGGTTGCTGGAAACGTTGAAATAGAACTGCGACGTCGCGCTGCGCAGGCTCTGGGTGCGGGCCATCGCGACGGTCCCGCGGACGTTCCGGAGCCCATTCGTCGCCTCGTTCTGGATCGGCGGCCGCGTCGGTTTCTCCACCATTGTCGCGGTATACCCGCCCCCCTGGACGACGAAGCCCTTCACGACGCGATGGAAAATAGTCCCTGGATAGAAGCCTTCTGTCGCGTAGTCGAGGAAGTTCGCGACCGAGACGGGTGCCTTGTCCTTGAACAGTTCGATCGTGATGTCCCCGGCGGAGGTCGAAATCAGCACCACGTTGTTGCCGGGCGCCGGTTCCGGAGGGGCGGTGGGCTGCGGGGCCGCCGTTTGCAGGAGAAGCGCGAGTGCCAGCGTCGCGAAGAGCACGAACGTATTGTATCGCCTCGGCTGGCGCCCGGTTGACACGGGTCCCTCGCGAGGCGGTGCCCTCGACGGGACACGGCACATTCAAGCGGATGAATGCCCCTCATTCAATTCGATGGATCGCTGGCGAATGCCCAGCGCTCCGGGCGGCCGTTGCGCCGCCGCTCGACGCCGTGGGCTACAATGTCCGACACGGTCGGCTGTCTCCAGCAATCACCTGCTCCGCCCCCTCCATGCTCGTCGCTTGCGTTCGCGCGTGAGCATTGGATCTCTGGCGGAGCGACGCCTCGTTCGAACACGCGCCCGGCGCGGGGAGATTCACGATGGTGACGGGACTCGACCATGAGCAGCGGGAGCTGGCGGAATTCATTCGCGCCGGCTCGACGCGGGGCCACCAGTGCTTCGGCAGCTACTTCGACGACCGTGGCGGGTCGTGCGCCCTCGGGGCGGTGTACGACGGCGTCTATCACCTTCCCCGTGACCACCGCCGGCTGGTCCCGGATCATCTCGAGCGGCTGTTCCGCTGTCTCGACGAGGTCACCAAGCGCTGTCCGGTCGGGTGCGTCAAGCGGCTGCCGCTGGCCGCGATGATCGTCCACCTGAACGACGACCACCGCCTGACTCGCGAGCAGATCGCCGAGTGGCTCACACAGGAAAGTAACGGTTAGCCCGCCATGTCCTTTCTCGACCGCTTCAAGTCTCAACCCAAGTGGAAGCACGCCGACGCCGCCGTCCGTGCGGCGGCGGTCAACGAGCTGGCCCTCGACGACCCCGAGCAGCAGCGGGCGCTCATCGAGCTGGCCGGTGACGAGGACATCCGGGTCCGGCGCGCCGCCCACGCGCGCATCGACGCGGTCGAGGATCTCGTCCGCCTGTCACGCAGCGAGCAGGACGAGAACGCGAAGCGAGGGTTGATCGATCGCCTGGTCGAGGTGGCCACCGCGCCGGCCGAGAGCGACGGCGACGCGGCACTGGCGCTGAGCGGGCTCGACGACGAGAAGGCCCTGGCCACCGTGGCCAAGAGCTCGCCGCACGAAACGGTGCGGACCGCGGCGCTCGGGCGCGTCCACGACATCCGCAGCCTGGGGAGCATCGCGCGGCACGCCACCGATCCGCAGACCGCGCTCGAGGCGGTCGCCCGTGTCCCCGATCCGGCGGAGCTCCTCAACATCGCCCTCAAGACGGACCACAAGGACGCCGGGATCGCCGCCCTCGAACGGATCGTGAACGGCGCGGCTCCGGGGGCGAGCCGCAACACCCTCGACCTGGTGTCCAACCGGGCCAAGAACAAGTCGGTTTCCAAGCGTGCGCGCACCATGATTCAAAGCATCGAAGAGACGGAAGCCCGGGAGCGCGCAGCGCTCGAGGAATGGCGCCAGCGGATCGCCGGCGTGGTAGCGCGCGTGACCGCCCTGGCCGCCGCGCCGGTCAGCGCCGACACGCGCGTTCAACTGGCCGACGCCGAGTCGACGTGGCTGGCGCTCTCGAGCACCGGCAGCTTCGCGGTGGAGCCCGAGACGGCATCCCGCTACGACGCGGCGGTGGTCGAAGCGCGTAGCCGCGTCGAGCAGTTCGATCGCGAGCTGGCCGAGCAGCGCGCCGTCGCTGAACGGCGTGCCGCCCGGCGCGCCGCGAAAGAGACGCTCTGCCAGCAGGTGGAGGGTGTCGCGTCCGAGGACGCGCTCGAAGTCGTCGAGCGGGCCCGGGCCGAGTGGGAAGGCATGGCCGCGCCGGAGAATAGTGAGGACGCCGCCGCGACCGATCCGGACCTGCTGGCGCGCTTCGAAGCCGCCTGCCGGCGCGCGACCGAACGTCATGCCAACCGGCAGGCGATCGAGGAAGCCAGGAGCCGCCTGGAAGGCGTCGCCCAGCAGGCGGAGTCTGCGGCCGCCGCCGAGCCGTTCGATGAACAGGCGTGGAAGTCGGCGACCAGTGAGTGGACGTCGCTGCTCGCGCTGACGGAAACCGCCGACCCGGCCGTCGCCCAGCGGTACGCCGATGCCGAGGCTCGCGTCGCGCAGCGTGCTACTGAGCGTCAGGCCGCCGAGGAGCGCCTCGTCCGGCAGCAGGTCCAGCGCCTCCAGCAGCTGATCGAGCGCGCCGAGAGCCGCGCCGCGGCGGAAGACCTGACCATTCGCGAAGCCGATCGCCTGGCGCGCGATCTGCGCAGCGCGATCGAGGCTCCAGCGTCGACCCCCGATATGCCGGCGATCCCGGAGCGTGAGCGGCACGAGCTGATCGAGAAGCTGAAGGCCGCCCTGGTACTCGTCGCCCCGCGACTCCACGACCTGCGCGAGATGGACGAGTGGAAGCGCTTCGCCAACGCCGCCGTGCAGGAAGAGCTGATCGCCCAGACCGAAGCGCTCAAGACGAAGTATCACCTCGATGCGGAGGGCGGCCCGGCGCCCGCCGACATCGAGAAGGCGGCCCGCGAGCTGCACGACATCCAGGAGCGCTGGAAACAGGTCGCCGAAGCGCCGCGCGCCCAGGCGCAGGCGTTGTGGCATCGCTATCGCCAGGCCGCCGATCCGATCCAGGCCAAGGCGCGCGAGTTCTTCGCCATCCGATCCGAGGAGCGCAAGACCAACCTGGATCGCAAGCTGGCGCTGATCGAGCGTGCCGAGGCGTTGGCCGAATCGACCGACTGGATCAAGACGGCGGAGGAGCTGAAGACGCTCCAGCAGGAATGGCAGCAGATCGGCGCGGTGCCGCGCACCGACACCCGCGCCACCTGGAAGCGCTTCCGCGAAGCGTGCGACAGGTTCTTCACCCGCCGTAACGCCGATCTCGCGGAGCGCAAGGAAACCTGGTCGGCCAACCTTGCCAAGAAAGAGGCGCTGTGCGCCCGCGCCGAGGAGCTGTCGACGTCGCGTGATTGGGATCGCGCGGCCGCCGAGATCCGCCGCCTCCAGGCCGAGTGGAAGACCATCGGACCGGTGCGCCGGAACAAGTCGGAGGTGATCTGGCAGCGCTTCCGGGCCGCCGCGGATACGTTCTTCGATCGCTACAAGCGTCGCGACGAGATCGACCTCGAGGCCAAGCAGGCCGATCGCGAGGCGCTCATCACCGAGCTCGAACAGCTCGCCGCACCGGCGGCCGCCGACGCGCCGGAAACGTCCCCCGCCGATCTGCTCGAACGTGTTCGCTCGCTGAGAACGCGCTGGAACCAGACGTCATCGGTGGTGCGGCACGGCGCCGATCCGCTCAGCGAGCGCTTCGTCGCCGCGCTCGAGCGCGTGATGGTCACCCATCCCGATCAGTTCCGCAGCACCGAGCTGGACGCGGAAGCCAGCCGTCAGAAGATGGAGAAGCTGGTCGCCAAGGTCGAAGGTTTCCTCTCGGAAGCGCCGCCGGCCCCGACCAACTCCTCGCAGGCGCTGGCCGATATGCTGCGCGAGGCGCTCGCCACCAACACCATCGGCGGCCGCGGCAGCGACGAAGGCCGCTGGCGGGCCATGGGCGACGACGTGCGGCAGGCGCAGGCGGCATGGAGCCGGCTCGGCCCGGTGCCCGGACAGGCCGGCCGCGAGCTCACCGAGCGCTTCCACCGCGCCACCAACCGCTTTATGGAGCAATACCGTCGTCGGGTGCCGCAGACCCCGCAGTCCGGCCCCGGCGGCCGCCCGCGGAAGGAATTGCAGACCCGTTAGGCAGTACGCGGCAAGACGATCACCGGCCGGGCGTGCCCGGCCGGTCCTCCCGCTGATATCGCACCTTCCCGCCGACGATCGTGTACATCACCTCAGTCGTCGGGATTTCGTCCTCCGGGATCTTCGTGATGTCCTTCGACAGCACGATCAAGTCCGCATACTTGCCCACCTTCAGCGAGCCGCGACTGTCCTCTTCGAAGGCGGCATACGCCGCATTCCAGGTGTACGACTTCAGCGCCTCCGCGCGGCTCATGCGCTGATCGGGATAGAACACCTTCCCGTCTTTCGACTTGCGGGTGACCGTGGCGTAATAGTTGGGGATCGGGTTGACGTCCTCGACAGGTGCGTCCGTGCCGTTCGACACGATCGCGCCGCTCGTCATCAGCTTCTGCCACACATACGCGCCTTCCTTGGCACGGCGATCGCCGAGCCGCGCCGGCACGTAGGGGGCATCCGAGGTGCAGTGAATGCCCTGCATCGAGGCGATGACGCCGAGACGGCCGAAGCGCGGAATATCGGCCGGATCGAGATGCTGCGCGTGCTCGACGCGCCAGCGGAGATCCTTCTTGTCCGGGTTGGCCTTGAACGCTTCCTCGAAGATGTTCAGCGTTTCGCGATTGGCGCGATCACCGATCGCGTGTACGCACAGCTGATAGCCGTTCGCGATCGCCAGCTTCGCAGTCTCGCGGATGGAGTCCACGGAAGTGGTGTTGAGGCCTGTGCTGTCCGGCTTGTCGGTGTATGGCTCGAGCAGCCACGCGCCGCGTGAGCCGAGTGCGCCGTCGATCTGCCGCTTGATCGCGCGGACGGTCAGGTGGCCCGCACCGTAGTCGATCATCCGGTACTGCGCCAGCTTCGGCGCTTCGGCGGCATTGCCTTCACGAACCATCACCCACAGCCGCACGCCCATCGCCCCTTCGTCGACCATGGTCTTCATCAAGTCGATGGTCGCGAACGACGAACCGGCATCCTGGAAACTGGTAATCCCCTTCGAGAGGACTTCGCGATCCGCGAGCTCGAGAACTTTGCGGGCGCGCGCCAGGCGCTCCTCCGGCGAGCCGGGTGTCTGGTGGATCAACCCCTCGGCTGTCTCCCGCAGCAGGCCGGTCGGCTCGCCATTCGCGTCCTTCAGCACTTCCCCGCCTGCGGGGTTCACCGTGGCCCGCGTAATCCCCGACAGCTCCATCGCCTTGCCGTTGACGAAGCTGGCGTGGCCGCTGGCGTGCGTGAGCACGACCGGGTTGTCCGGCGAGACGCGATCGAGAGACGCGTGCGTCGGAAAGCCTTCTACGTTCGGGGTCGGCGCTGACGTCCACTTCTCCTGGTGCCAGCCGCGCCCGACGATCCACTGCCCCGGCTTCGCCGTCTTGACCGCCTCCTCGACCATCGCGACGATCGCATCCCACGACGTGACGTTCATCAGGTTCAGATTGAGCTGCGCCTCGCCGACGCCGGTGAAGTGGCCGTGCCCTTCGATGAAGCCGGGGGTGACCAGCCGGCCGTGCGCATCGATCACCTGCGTCGACGGCCCGACGTAGCGGGCGATCTCGGCGCTTGTCCCGAGCGCGACGATGCGGTCGCCGGCGATGGCGATCGCTTCGGCCTCGGGCTGCGCGTCCTCGACGGTGACGATGCGCGCGTTGGTGACGACGAGCGTCGCGGGCGTCACCACTTGAGGTGCGGGGGTGTTGGCGGACAGCGCGATCAGGCCAGCCACGCAGAGCGTCAGCGCGCCGCCGATGATCAGGATTCGAGTGGACATGGTCGACGTTCCTCGTAAAAGGCGGACGACGTCGTGAGCGGATGGTGAGTGTCAGCCTTCGGGAAACAGGCGGGCGAAGTTGCCGCCCATGATGTGCGTGCGCGCGTCGAGCGTGGCGTTGGCGGCGGCGAGTGCCGCGGTCTGCGCCTCGAACACCGGCTTCTGCCAGCCGCGTGGGAAAAATGACGAGTCGGTGCCGAATAGCAGCCGGTCCGGACCGGCGACGATCAGGGCCTGGCGGAACACGGCTTCCAGGGTGAGGCCGGGATGATAGGCGATCCAGCTGTTCGAGCTTGAGGTGTCGAGATGGATGTTGGGGCACTGCGCCGCGGCCATCAGGGCCTCTCGGAACATCCCCGCTCCGAAGTGCGGGAGAATGACCGGCACTGTCGGGTAGCGCGACGCGATCGCGGCAACCGCCAGCGGATCGCCGAGCCGCAGATCGAAGGGGGACGGCAGCCCGAGTCTCGTGCGCACGCCGACGGTCAGCACGCCGCAATGGACGAAGACCGCGGCCCCGGCCGCCCTGGCCGCATCGAACACCTCGGTGACGACCGGATCATCGAGGCGATAGCGATGCATCGCCGGGAAGAGCGCGACGGCTCGAAGCGTGCCGTCCGCCAACAGCGGGTCGAGCCGCTGGCGCACCTCGCCGGGAGCCGGGTTGAACATGAAAAATCCGACCAGGCGCGACGGATGCCGCGCGACGGCAGCGCGCACCGAGCCCTCGTCTCCCGGAATGCTGGCGATCAGCGCGGCGCGGCCGACGTTGTGGCGATCCAGCTCGGCGATCCAGCGATCGGCGAGCGCCTCGGCCGTCCCGGGCGGGTCCCATCCCAGCTTCGCCGATACGACGGTCGCCGCGTCGCCGTCGACAGCCGCCGGCGTGCCTTGCGTCAACAGCTCGAGATAGCGGGCCGAAAAGAAATGACAGTGCGCGTCACAGAGCATCGATGACGGAGAATTGTAGTTCTACGAGGTGCTCACGGGTGCCACGAGTTCTCAGAGTGCTCGTTCTGTCGGGTTCAGCCGGACTCCGTGTCATCGCTGTCGAGAGACGCACCTGAGCAACTCGTACGACGAGCACCCTGCGAACCGGCCAGAACCTGAGCACCCGAGGTAACCAGGATGATCAATCTCAATGCCTGACGATCGTCTCATCGGGCTGATCTCTGACACGCACGGCCAGTTTCGCCAGGAGATTCGCGAGGCGTTCCGCGGCGTGTCGCTGATCCTGCACGCCGGCGACGTCGGCGGCAGCGGCATCTTGCGTGACCTGCGCGAGATCGCGCCAGTCCAGGCGGTCTACGGCAACGTCGACGACCGGCACGACCCCGCGCTCGCGAACGGCATCGAGCTCACCGTCCACGGCGTGAGCATCCATGTGAGCCATGGTCACGAGCTCGGCAGCCCGACACCCCAAGGCATGCTTCACGCCTACCCAGCCGACATCGTCGTGTTCGGCCACACGCATCGTGCGGTTATCGAACGGCTCGATGGGCGGCTCGCGGTGAACCCGGGTGCGGCCGGGCCGCAGCGGTTCAAACTGAAGCCAAGCGTAGCGCGGCTCACGATCGCGGAGAATGGACCGCATGCGGAGATCGTCTGGCTGTGAAATCAGCCGGTTGTTGGTGGCCTGTGCGTTGCCCGAATCAGTCGCCTACGGCGGGGAGCAGTGAGGTATGTCACAGATTGACGCGGCAGTGCTCAACGGACGAGATGTGGTGCGGATCACAGGACCTGACCCCTTCCCTCTGACGCTAACGGTCAACGGACACGTCGTGACGGTCATGTGCGACCCGGGAACCACGCTGGTGGAGGTGTTGCGCGAACGCCTGGGCCTGACAGGTACGAAGATCGGCTGCGACCGCGGCGCCTGCTCGGCATGCACCGTGTGGCTCGACGGCGAGGTGGCCTCGAGCTGCATGACGCTGGCGCTCGATGCCCGCGGCCGGCATGTCACAACCATCGAAGGGCTCGCCGACGGTGACACGCTGCATCAGGTGCAGCAGGCCTTCATCGAACACGACGCGATGCAGTGCGGCTTCTGCACTCCCGGGATGGTCATGAGCTGCGCGGCCCTGGTCGATCGCAACCCGGCATGCACGCTCGACGATGTGAAGGCGGCGATCAGCGGACATTTGTGCCGGTGCGGTACCTATCCGAACATCTTCGCGGCCACGCTGGCAGCAGCGCGAGTGCGCCAGTCCGAGCCGGCAACCGACCGAAAGGAGCCGGTGCGATGAGCGCCCACACCACGGATACCACGCACACCAAGGACGCCGCGCCCTCGAAGCCGTCGGAGATCTCAGGCCACGATCAGCCGACCGCACCGAAGCCGCCGCTGCGCGATCAGCAGGTCACCTACGGCATCGTCGGCGACGGACTGGAACAGGTTGCGCGGCGCGTGCCGGCCGGCGAGCCACCGCCGCTCGGCGCGAACGCGACGCTGAGGGTCATTGGCAAGCGCATGCCGCGGCTCGATGCGGTGCAGAAGGTCACCGGTAAGGCCCGCTACACGTTCGACGTGCAGTTGCCCGGGATGCTCTACGCCCGGCGCGTCGTCAGTACCGTCGCCCATGGCCGCGTGATCTCGGTCGACACGACCGCCGCTGAACGCCATCCCGGCGTCCGCGCGGTTCACGTCCTCGATCGCCAGTTGCAGACCGCGCAGCTCCGCGATCACTCCCAGGAGAAGCCGCGTTATCCGATCGTCCGCTATCTCGGGCAGCCGATCGCCGGTGTCGCCGCCACCTCACAGCGCGCCGCCGAGGAGGCCGCGGCCCTGGTGGTCATCCGTTATGACGTGCTCGGTCACGTCAGCGGACTGGACGATGCTATGCGCGAGGACGCGCCGCCCGTGTTCCCCGGGCCGACCGAGCAACCCTCGACCGCCGGTGGCGGCGGTGCAACGCCTGGTCTGCCGCAGAAAGGGAATGTGCGTGGCCCGGACACAGGGTCGATGTTCGGGCTGCCCCGAGGCAACGTCGCACAGGCGCTCGCGGAAGCCGACGTGGTGATCGACGCCGAGTACCGCACGCAGGTGCAGACGCACGTCCCGATGGAAACCCACGGTCTGGTGGCCGACTGGACGGATGAAGGGCTCACGATTTATGCCTCGACGCAGTTCACGACCAGCGTGCGCGACGAGGCCGCCGAGCTGTTCGAGCTGCCGAAGAATCGCGTCCGCGTGATCAGTGACTTCACGGGCGGCGGATTCGGTGCGAAGTACGGCATCGGCAACTTCGGCCTGCTGGCGATCCATCTGTCGCGGAAGGCTGGCGCGCCGGTGCGGCTGATGCTGGACCGCCGTGAAGAGCATGTCTCGGGAGGCAATCGGCCTGACAGCCTGCAGCGGCTCAAGGTCGGGGCCAGACGCGACGGCACGTTGACCGCGATCGGGCTCGAGAGCTGGGGGACCGGCGGCGTGGCCGGTGGCGCCGGAATCGGCTTCGCGCACGGGATGCTTTATCCCTGCCCCAATGTCAGCGCGGATCAGTACGACGTCTTCACCAACGCCGGCCCGTGTGCCGCGTTCCGGGCGCCGGGACAGGTCCAGGGCATCTTCGCGCTGGAACAATCGATCGACGCGTTGGCCGATCGCCTCGGAATGGATCCGCTTGCGCTCCGGGACAAGATCGACGTGAACCCGTCAGACGATGCCAGGGCGCGAAACGCGGAGCGCCGGATTGGCGCCGAACGGTTCGGATGGTCGGCGCGGCGGGCTGCCGGTGCGGACACCGGCCGGATCAAGCGCGGGCACGGTGTCGCGCAGTCGCACTGGTTGTCGGTGATTCATCCACCGACGATCTGCGAGGTGCGGATCGCGGACGACGGCTCGGTCGAGGCGTTCACCTCGGCTCAGGACGTCGGCACGGGGACGCGCACGATTCTCGCGCAGACCGTGGCCGAGGAGTTGGGTCTCGAGGTACACCAGGTCGGCAGCTACATCGGCGACACACGCTACCCGCCAGGTCCGCCGTCGGGCGGCAGCCGGGTCACCGGCTCGCTGACTCCGGCGGCACGCAACGCCGCCTACCAGGCCGGGCGCAAACTGGCGCGGCGGCTTGCGCCGGTGCTCGGCGTGGAGGCGGAGGACGTCGTGTTCAGGGACGGGCACGTCGGTGTCCCGGGTAGCGCGAAGACGTGGCTGACCTTGAAGGACGCAATCAAGAAGACGGGCGGCAAGGAGATCTCGGCTCGAGGCGAGCGGCACGACGACTACGACGGGTACATGGCGGTCACCCCTGAGTTCGCCGTGGGCAAACACGGCATCGGCGGTGTGCAGTTCGCCGAGCTCGTCGTGGACACCGAGACCGGGTCGGTCAAGGTCGAGCGGATCGTCGCGGTCCATGATTGCGGACGGCCGATCAACCCGCAGCTCACTGAGAGTCAGGTGATGGGCGGCGTGATCCAGGGCTTGAGCTACGCGCTCTACGAAGAGCGTCACCTCGACGCGGCGAGCGGTCTGCAGCTGAACGCCAACATCGATCAGTACAAAATCGCCGGGGCGCGTGAGATGCCGCGGATCGAGGTGCATCTGCTCGAGCAGCTCACCGGCCAGTCGTCGACTGACGCCAGGGGCGTCGCGGAGCCGGCCAACGTCGCCACCGCCGCGGCTCTGGCCAACGCGTTTTTCAACGCCACCGGGAAACGTATCCGGACCCTGCCGATGACCCCCGCGAACGTGCTGGCGGCACTCCGCGATGGCGAGCCGGTCCAGGGCAAGGGGAACTGACGTGCAGACCTTCGAATGGATCGACGGCACGTCGATCGAACAGGCCGCCGCGCTGCTGAAGGACGGCGCCAGCGGACTCGCCGTCGCCAAGGCGGGTGGCATCGACCTCGTTGACCTCATGAAGGAGGGCATTGTCCGCCCCGCGCGGGTGATCAACCTGCGGACCATTCCTGGTCTCGACGGCATCAGCGTCGGATCGTCGGGGGAATTGCGGCTGGGTGCGCTGGTCACGCTGGCGCAGATCTGTGAATCGCCGGACGTGCTGGCGCACTGTCCCGCGCTGGCGGAGGCGGCGCGCCACGCCGCGACGCCGCAGGTGCGGAACGCCGCGACGATCGGCGGCAACCTGCTGCAGCGGCCGCGGTGCTGGTACTACCGCACTGCGCATTTCCATCAGGACGGTCGCGAGCCGGCCCTGGCAGCGATCAGCGGCGAGCATCAATATCACGCCGTCTTCGACAACACGACGTCGGCGATGGTGCACGCGTCGACGCCGGCAACGGCCCTGGCCGCCTATCACGCCAGCGTCGAAGTGAGCCGCGGTGCCGGACGCACGCGGACGGTGCCGCTCGAGTCGTTTCTCCTGCCGCCCGATGCGCGCCGCGATCGTGACGCGGCGATCGAGCCGGGCGAGATCCTGACGACGGTGATCGTTCCTGCGTCGGCTGCGGGCACGCGCAGCGCGTATCACAAGCAGACCGAGCGTGAGAGCTACGACTGGCCGATTTGCGACGTCGCGGTTGTCCTCCGGTTGGACGGACCTGTCACCGAGGCGTCGATCGTCACGGGATGGGTCGGGCCGACACCTCGACGCGCGGTCGAAGCCGAGCACCTGCTGCGCGGTCAGACCGTGACCGAGGATCTCGCCCGCCGCGCCGCGGCCGCAGCGGTCGCCGGGGCGACGCCGCTCCCGAAGAACGCCTACAAAGTGCCGATTCTCGAGGCCGTCGTTCGTCGCACGATCCTTGCCGCGGCACAGGTCGGATAGCGCGGGCTGGCCACGCGCGCTCAGTAGCGCCCGACCTGAAGGTCGTGACTATGCTATGGGCGACTGACGGTGGGGCCTACGTGCTGGGCGACCCGCCGGACGATGCCCTTCGCGTTACCTGACGGCGTGAACCGACCTGCCAGTGTAGGCCCGGCCTTCAGGTTGGGCGTGACACGGGCGCGACAACGTGGCTGCCTGATTCGACAATGACGGACTCCCCACCGACCGTCACGCCCACCGACGTTCCGGCCGCGTGCCGCATGCTGCGCGCGAAGGGGGCGGGCGTGGTGTATGGGGACCGCGTGCCATGGAAGAGTGGCTTCCACCCGAACGCGGTCTACTGGTGCCTGCTCACCGCGGAGTCCATGGGGCCCGACGATGGGCCAGTACATCCGCACGCGTGCGGCGTCCAGCGCGGTTGCTTCCGCGCCTGAGCGACACCCGTCCTGAACCCGAATCGGCCGAACCGCGCCGGATCATCGACGTCAGCACCACCAGCGGACGCTTAGAAGCGCTTGTCGTCGGCGGACGGTCCGTAGAGCGCCGGCACCGGCGCGCCCATCAACCGCAGGTAGACCGTCATCTGGCCGCGATGATGCGCCCAATGATTGATGGTGTCCTGGATCATCTCGAACCGTGGCTGCTCCTGCACGACGTTCCCGCCCGCGAGCAGCTTCCACTTGGTCTGCAGGTGCGCATCGCTCGTCTTCTGGAGCGCCGCGCGCGCGTCCGCCGCAGACTTGTCGAGGGCCGCGAGAAACTCCTCGCTCGTGTTCATCGGCTGCGGCCGGTGCTGCGACCCGCCTGCCGGGGCGATGTCGAGCTCGTCCTGGTTGACGATCATCGCCACCCAGGTCGGGATGTTCGCCACCATGTTGGTCAGGTTGCCAAAGATCATCGACTTGTCGTGCGGCTTCCAGTCGTGCTTGCCCGGCGGCACGTTCTGGAGCGCCCGACGGCTGCGCTCTACTTCGCGATCGAGTTCAGCGAGGAGGAAGGTCGTGAGTTCCATAGCGGCTCCTTACACGAGGTTCATGAGGCTTCGACGACTTCCGAACTTATACCGCATCCCTGTTGAACGCGGGCGCAGCAGTCTGAACCCAACCTCATGAACCGACTCGACTCACCTGAAGCCGCTCTCTCCTCGACACCGCTCGATCGACGACGAGGAAGTACGGAACGGCGAATGCGGACAGCGAGGCGGCAACGCCGAACGCCGGCGCGAAGCCGTAGTGCTGGATGATCCAGCCCAGCGAGGTCGAACCGGTGCCGATGCCGGTGTCGAACGCGGCCAGGATCGCGCCGAAGGCGGCGCCGCGCCGCGCCGGCGACACGCCGCGCATCACGTAGGCGACGAACGTCGGGTACGCCGTGCCGAAGCCCGTTCCGAAAATCACCGCGGATGCGATCATCCATCCTCGCGTGCCGCCGAAGGCGAGGCAGGCCAGGCCGGCGCTGATCAGCACCAGGCAGGGCACGAACACGCGCCGGTAGCCGAATCGATCGCCGAGGCGGCCGGACACGGGCCGCGTCACCAGCACCACGACGGCCAGCGCCGTCAGATAGAGGCTCTTCGGTGTCACGCCGTTGGCGTCGGCATAGAGCGCGGTGAAGCTCGTGATCCCGCCGTATCCGAACGAATACAGGAACAGCGTGAGCGAGACGGCGAGGACGCGCCACTCGAGCAGGGACTTCCGCGGCCCGTGGGGCGGGTCGTCGAGCGCGGCGTGGGGCGCGGTGCGCTCGTCCCGCAACTGCCAGGATATGCCGGCCATGATCAGGTTCAGCAGCGCCGATCCGACGCACAGCCACAGCCATCCGCGGCGGTAGATCCAGAAGCCCGCGGTCGGCGCGACCGCCATGGCCGCGACGCTGGACAGCCCCCAGTAGCCAATCCCCTCGGCCCGGCGATGCGGCGGCAGCAGGCTGGTCATGTAGGCCGCGGAGGCGGACAGCAGGCCGGACCAGAACACGCCGTGAATCAGCACCAGCCCGAGCATCACCGGCACGCTCGTGATCACCGCGTAGGCCAGCGAGAACACGACCAGCGCCAGGCTCGAGATCAGCAGCACTCGCCGCTGACCGGCACGGTCGACGAACGCACCCGTGAGCGGCGCGGAGAACGCCGACGAGTAGGTCAGGAAGCCGAGGAACAACCCCGACGCGAAGGTCGAGCCGCCGAGGTCGAGAATGTGAAAGGGGGCGGTCGGCAGGAGTTGAAATGCCGACAGGAACACCGTGAAGGTGAACCCGCACATGACGAAGAATCCGGACGTAAACAGGCGGTCGTTCGCGGCCGGCATCGATCCGGAAAGTGTAGCAGACGACGCGTCGCGGACCGGGCGCCGCGTTATACACTTTCCAGATGGAATCGGACTTGAACGAGTTCAGGCCTTCGCGCCTGTGGAAGAGAATGCCGGTCGAGAAACGCATCGCCGCCGCGGAGCTCTTCTGGGACGACGAGCAGTCCACCGAGCAGCAGCTCGAGGCGGTCGGCGCGCTAGCCACGCACATGAAATTCCGGACGAAGAGCGTGCTCGGTCTGGCGCC
The DNA here is from genome assembly GCA_963816725.1 of uncultured Acidobacteriota bacterium. Taxonomy (GTDB): domain Bacteria; phylum Acidobacteriota; class Vicinamibacteria; order Vicinamibacterales; family 2-12-FULL-66-21; genus CAVSUB01. Next base: position 664,184 of record CAWFMC010000018.1, read on the forward strand.
GGAGCGCCGCGCCAAGTACCTGGCCACGCTGCCGAACGTCTCGGACGCGATCGCCGCGCGCGCGCTGGTGAATTATCACCTCGCGACGCAGCGGCCGATGATGTCCGCCTTCCTCGATCGTGTCGGCATCGCTCACGAAGAAGGCCTGATCACCGAGGAGAATGTCGCCAAGCCTGACCCCGAGAAGCTGAAGGCGGCCGCGGCGGACATGGCGACGCAGTTCCCGCCCGCGGACGTGGCAATCTATCTCTCCACGCTGGTGTCGCAGGACCCCGAGACGTGGGGCGATCTGATCGAGGTCCCGCAGACCACTCAGGCCTGAGCCAGGGCGCGCACCTCCGCTGCCGCGCGGCGTCCTGATTCGACCGCGCCGTTCATGTAACCCTGCCAGTGCAGGCTCGTGTGCTCCCCGGCAAACAGGATCCGGCCGGCCGGGCGCGCGAGCCACGCCCGCAGCGCGGGATCGAACGACGGATCGAACACCGCATATCCCCCCTTGACCCACGGGTCGTCGTCCCAGACCACCACCGCCGCCCCGGTCGGCGTGGGCGCGACGCCGTTTGACGACAGCCACGAGAGCCGGCGCGCGACGCCGTCAGTGCCCTCGCCGGCGAGAATGCTCCGCAGCTCGCCGGATGCCCGACCTCCCGGCGAGCAGGCTGAGGATCCCGCCGCGCCCGGTCTGCTCCTCGTTGGCGTCCCACACCGCGCCGGTCGGAAGGTCTGTTCCGAACGCGCTCGGCCGTGCGGCGTGACGCCAGAAGCGCCGCCCGAACTGCAGGAGGACGCGCGTCGCCCGCCCGTACTTCAGGGTCGCAATAGCGCGATGCTGATCATCGGGGAGCCGCGGGTCGACGATGACGTCGCGCATGGTCGAGGCCGGCAGCGCGGCAACGCAATATTCCCCGCGCAGCTCGTGCTGCCGGTTTCGGTGTTCGCACGTCACGACCACACCGTCTTCGGATTGGACGATCCGGCGCACGACGTGCTGCAGCTTGACCTTCGCGCGCAGGCGCCGCGCGATGGCCTGCGGCAAGGCGCCGTTGCCGCCCCGGATCCGGAACGATCGATCGCCCGATGGGTCGGGCGTCGAAGCGCCTTTGCTGCTCGCGGCGAGCTGATCGACCAGCGCGATCAGCGACAGCTCCTCCGGATCCGCAAGGAAGAAGCCGCGCAGCCCGAGGAGTCCCGCTTCGAACGTCTTGCTGGCGCCCTGACTCGCCATCCACTGGGCCACCGACTGCCGCGCGAGCACCCGCGCCACCGGCGAGTCCCAACGCCGCTCCGCGATTTCGTAGTCGGCGACTTCCCGCGCGAGACGCCGGCTTGACTCACGGAACGCATTGTTCGAGGTGTGGACGCGGTATCGCCCCCGCGCATCCGGTCCATAGAACCCCCAGCCGCGGGCCAGAATCCGAATCGGCTCGAGACCGACGGCGGTTGCCAGATCCCGCACCCCCGATTGCGCCGACTCGATCAGATCCGCGCCGCCCTCGGCATGCTGGCCGTTGCGAAACCCCGCCTTGACGGTGACGACGCGGCCGCCGACGCGATCGCGGGCCTCGACCACCGTGACCGCCGCACCGTCAGCCTCGAGGTCACGCGCGGCGGCAAGACCCGCCAGCCCGGCGCCGAGAACGATGACCCTCGTGCCCTTCAGGCTGCCACCCATCGCCGAAGCATACACGGAGGTAACATGAGCCTCGGCGCGCCATGATCACTCCAATCCGCAGTCTCTGCCTCGCTCTGGCCGTCCTCGTGGCGCCTTCTGCGGTGGCGCAGGCGCCTCGTTCGCTGGAGACCGACCTGCGGAACGCCATCGCCGCCAGCAAGGCCGACATCGCCGTCGCCATGCGGACGCTCGACGGCCGCGACGAGGTGCTCATCGATGCGGACGGCGTATTCCACGCCGCCAGCACGATGAAAGTGCCGGTGATGATCGAGCTCTTCAAGCAGGCCAGGGCTGGCACCCTGACGCTCGACGATCCGCTGCCCATTCGCAACCAGTTCCACAGCATCGTCGATGGCAGCCCCTTCACGCTGAGCGAGGGCGACGACTCCGATAAGGCGATCTACGCGGCCGCCGGTCGCACGATGCCTTTGCGCGAGTTGTGCGAAGCGATGATCACGGTGAGCAGCAACTTCGCTGCGAACCTGTTGATCGAGCGGCTCGGCGCCCCCGCGATTCAGAAGACGGTCGACGGGCTGGGCGCCGGCGGCATGCGCGTGTTACGCGGGGTCGAGGATCAAAAGGCCTTCGACAAGGGATTGAACAACTCCACGACGGCGCGCGGCCTGCTCACGCTGTTCGATCGCCTGGCCCATGGCACAGCGGTGGACCCGGCGTCAGACGCCGCCATGGTCGAGATCCTGAAGGGACAACGCTTCAACGCCGGCATTCCGGCCGGACTGCCCGCCGGGGTCCCGGTCGCGCACAAGACCGGCACCATCACCGCCATCCACCACGATGCCGGGATCGTGTACGCCACCCGGCCATATGTGCTGGTCGTGCTCACTCGGGGATTTCCCGACGAGAAAGCCAGCGATCTGGTCATAGCGGAGCTGTCACGCCTCACTTTCGCCGCCACCCAACACTGAATCCGCCAGCAAACACGCAGGACGGCCGGCGGCGCGCTTCTCGCAGAGTACGGTGGTATGCGAACGCGAATCATCGCCGCCATCAGTGCCGTGGTAGTGCTTGGAATCGCGGTCTTCGCCCTCACGCGGGGGAGCGAGCCGATTCGCGTGGCAACCGCAGCCGCGACTGAAGGTTCCGTGACGCGCCAGGTCCTGGCGGCGGGCACACTCGAGCCGGTGCGGATGGTCGAGGTCAGTGTGCAAGTGTCGGGCACCATCTCCGAGCTCCTGGCGGATTTCAACAGCACCGTGAAGGCCGGGCAGGTCATCGCCAAGCTCGACCCGGCCGTCTACCAGTCTCAGCTTGAAGCGGCGCGCGGTCAGCTGGCGCAAGCGCAAGCCGAAACGGCGCAAGCGCAGACGACGCTGGACGATGCCACGCGGAAGCTCCAGCGGGCGGAGGAGCTGGGCAGCCAGCAGCTCATCGCCCAATCGGAGCTGGATGATGCGCGGGTCGTGGAGCGGCAGGCCGAGGCGGCTCTACGGGGCAAGCAGGCGGGGATCAAGACCGGGCGGGCCGCGGTCAAACAGGCGGAAGTCGATCTCGACCGGACCGTCGTGCGCTCCCCCATCGACGGCATCGTGGTCAACCGCGCGGTGGACGTCGGACAGACCGTTGCCGCGACCTTCCAGTCACCGACGCTGTTCACCATTGCCGACGTCCGGACGATGAACCTGCTGACCGAGGTGAACGAGGGCGAAATCGGCGGGGTCAGGAAAGGCTCCGACGTCGCGTTCCAGGTCGAATCGCTGGGCAGCCAGACGTTTCATGGCAAGGTCACGGACGTGCGGCTGCAGCCGTATGCGGATCAGGCGGGACAAGTGGTCGCGGTCGCGACCAGCGGCTCGACCGGCGGCGCAAGCGCCACCGGGACGCCGGGATCGACCGGTGGGTCCGGCTCGAACAACGCCGCGCCGACCACGTCGAACACCACGTCGGCGTCCGGCACCTCGTCGAGCACGGCCTCGACACCGGGGGCCGTGACGTACACCGCGGTCGTCGGCGTCGACAATTCAGATGGTCGGCTCGCCCCGGGCGGGACGGCGATCGTGACGTTGACCAGCGGCGTCAAGGAGCATGTGGTGCGGCTGCCGAACACGGCCCTGTCGTTCCGTCCGTCGCCGGCGGTGCTCGAACGCATCGGCCAGAAGGACCTGCCCGCGAGCAGCGCCGCCGAGGGCGGCGAAGGCAAGACCCGGACGAGCCAGGTCTGGCGCTTCGAGCAGAACCGCTTCGTGCCGCTCGAGGTGGAGACGGGACTGGCTGACGATCAGTGGACCGAGATGGTCAGTGGCCCGGTGCGTCCGGGCGACGTCTTGGTGACGAGTGCGGCGATCACCCGGTGACGGGCGGTTGCGGGATCACCGGCCGCAGCGGGCTCCGGCGCCGTCGTAGGACTTCACCTCGAGCACCGGCAGCGATGAGCGCGTGTCGGGTACGCCGCTCTGCGCGGTCGGTGTGCCGACCCCGAACGTGATCTTGGTCTTGCCCACCGTTTTACTGCGCGCGGCATCGTCCTGCGGGAGCTTCGACTTGAGGATGCCCTCGACTTCGACCTGCTCCCCCTCGTGCTCCGATCGCATCCGCTTGAGGAGATCCTTATCCCCGCGCAGCTGATACGTCATGGGACCGGCCGTCTTCCCGATCTCGTCGGTGACCACCGTCTCGGTCGACTCGAGCGTCGGGCCGATCAGGCAGCCTTTGACCCGGATCGCATCCCCCTTCTCCGGAGCCTTGGGGTGCGCGTTGGGCTCCTGGGCGCGCCCGTTCAGCGGCAGGATGGCAGCGGCGACAACCGCGATCGCTATGCGGAGAGTGACAGCCCGCATGTGGGACCTCCAGGGCGGCGTGCGCATGGCACTTTGAGCATAACAAAGTATCAAGGTTGTAAGATCCGCGGATGAACCGGCGTCGTTTCATCGGCAGCGGGGTCGGCACGGCGGCCATGGCAGTGTTGACCGCGCGGTCAGGGCCCGCCGCCGCGGCCTCACCGAGCGTCATCAAACCCAAGCGGCTCGCGGCCGGTGACACGGTCGGCATCGTCGCCCCCGCGAGCGCGACGTTCAACACCGTGGACCTCCAGATCGCGCGCGAGTCGCTCGAGGCGCTCGGCCTGAAGGTGCAGGTTGGCGGACACGTGCTCGATCGCCACGGCTACCTCGCCGGTCAGGACGTCGATCGCGCTGCCGACATCAACCGTTTCTTCGCCGATCCGGCAGTGCGCGCGGTGCTGCCATTGCGCGGCGGCTGGGGCGCCAGCCGGCTGCTGCCGTCCCTCGACTACGACGCCATCCGCCGCAACCCGAAGATCGTGCTCGGCTACAGCGACATCACCGCGCTCCACATGGCGATCGCCGCCAAGACCGGCCTGATCACCTTCCACGGCCCGAACGGCATGGGACGCTGGGACGAGTTCTCGGTGAGCTGGGTGAGGCGCGTACTGTTCGACGGCGAGGCCGTCACGCTGGAAAACCTGCACGACAAGGGGGAATTCCTGGTCCAGACCGAGAACCGCGTACAGACCATCACGCCGGGCACCGCGCGCGGCCGCATCCTGGGCGGCAATCTCACCGTGCTGACCGCAATCATGGGATCACCATACGTCCCCGACTTCACCGGCGCGATCCTGTTCGTCGAGGACGTCGGCGAGGACATCTACCGCATCGACCGGATGCTGACGACGCTGAAGCTGGCGGGGATCCTCGACCGCATCCGCGGCTTCGTGTGGGGAACGTGCAGCGAGTGCGAGCCGGGGTCGGGGTTCGGCTCGCTGACCTTCGAGGAGATCTTCGCCGATCACATCGCGCCGCTGAAGATTCCCGCCTGGCAGGGCGCGATGATCGGGCATCGCACGCCGCAGTTCACAATTCCTGAGGGGATCGAAGTCGAGATCGACGCCACCGCCGGCCGGATCCGGATGCTCGAGCCCGCCGTGTCGTAGGCGCTCGTTGCCACACAACACCATCGCCCGACCTGAAGGTCGGGCCTACATGCGTCGGTTAGCTGATGAAGGTGGGCTTTTCTTCTGGTAACGGTCGGGCCGAGATGTCCCACCTGTTGTAGCTGCCGGACTAAACCGGCGCCCGACCTTCAAGTCGAACGCATCTGCTGCGTCGGTCAGCGACAGGTGTCGGCTTTCTCGATCTGGATGCGCTCGATGCGGTCCCCCTCCTGAATCCGATCGACGGTCTCCATCCCGGCCCCGCACACCCGCGCGAAGACCGTGTATTCGTGATCAAGGAACGGGTTGTCGACGAGGTTGATGAAGATCTGCGCGTCGCCGGTATCCCGGCCGCGGGTCGAGATCCCGACGCTGCCGCGGGTGTGCAGCTCGAGGCCGACCTCGTCCCGCATGTAGAGTGCGTCGCCCGCGTACTCGTTGGCGCCGGGGCTACCCCCCTGGATGAAGGCGTTGGCGACAATGCGGTGGAAGGTCAGGCCGTCGTAGTAACTGCTGCGGGCCAGCCGGACGAATCGGGTGCGGGTCAGCGGCGCCTGCGTGGTAGCGAGCTGCAAGGTGAACGATCCTCCGCCGGCCATCGTCACGACCGCCTGGACGTCCTCGCCGAGCTCTTGACCTGACGGAAGCGGCGCGCGCGGCAGGAGGTGGGGCTCGACGATCGGGTCCTCACCTGACCAGGACTTCAGCAGCCGGGCCGTGGCCGTGGCGATGACTGGATCGAAGTCCCTGAGCAGCGGACGAAGCCACGGCGCGTCACGGTCCGTGCCCAGCTCGCCCAATCGCTCGAGCAGCGCCATTCGCGGATCACGGGATGTTTCCTTCTTCTCACCCGTGACACGTTCCAACGCGCCGCCCAGCGCCGTCGCGAGGGCGGGCGACGGCGCGGACCCCTTCAGCTCGCGCGCCGCGGTCCGGATCAACTGGTAGTTCGGCCGGCCAAGCGCAGCGACGAACAGATCGTCACTCTCGTCGTGCAGCAGGCGCCGCAACGCCGGCAAGGTCGCCTCGCGCACGTTGTCGTCATCGTCGAGCGCGAGACGCTTCAAGGTGGCCACATCGTCTGCCGCGGCCGCCGCCCGCGCGGCATACATCCTGACTTGCCAGCGCTGGTGGCCGGCGAAGGCGGGCATGACGAGCGCCGCTCTGTCGGGCGCCCGCCGGGCGAGCGAGACGAGCGCGTGGGCCTGCCGTTGCCAGGAACCGGCGGCAGGAGGTGTGCGCGCTTCCGCTGTCAGCCGGTCGGTTACGACGATGTCGTCCTTGCACTGGTCGGCGAGGGCGTCGAGCGCGTAAAGGAAGACGTTGGGATGCTGATCGGCGAGCGCGGCGAGGATGCGGCCGCAGCCCTGCTCCGGCACGCCTCTGCGCACCCAGCCTTTCAGCGCCTCGAGCCGGACCATCGGAGTGCGATCCGTCAAGGCCGTCTGGAGGAGCTCGAGGCGGCGGGCCTCGTCAATCGTCGCGCCGGCGCCGGCCAGCGAGAGCATGGCCAGCCGGCGGACCTCCGCGTCGTCGTCATTCACCGCGGCCGTCAAGGTTGCGTTGTCCATCGCCTGTGCGGCGATGAGCGCGGCAACGGCGTTGCGGCGCAAATCTGGCGAGCGGGCGCGTTCGTGCGTAATGGCCAGCGCCCGGAGCCGGTCCAGCGTGACGTCCTGAAACGGCAGCAGCTTGCGATTGCGCCGCGCCAGCGCCTCGAGACCGCGCAGCGGGCCGACCGTCGTCTCGCCGGATTTGATCGCGCCGGCGAGCACCTCTTCGGCCGACCGGAACTGGCCGGCGGTGGTGTAAGGAAGGTGACCGAGGGCGAGGTACGCACCGTCGCCGCGCGACGAGACCGCCAGCGCGGTAATCACCGACGAGACCTGATCGTCCGCAGGCACGCCCGCGAGTGCCGGGCCGCGTAGCGCCAGCGACAGCGCCACGGCGGCCTCGTCTCGTGTCTGCGGATCAGAAGCGCTGAGAAACGTCAGCACGTCGGTGATCACGTCGCGCCGTTCGAGCCGGCCGAGCGCGCGCACCGCGGCCCGCTGGATCGCGAGATTGCCCGAACGGGCCGCAGCGAGTAGCGCCCGAACATCGTCTGGCAGCGGTGCACGGGCATCCTCGATCGCGAGCACCCCGAGCAGCCCCGGCGCCGAGATCGCCGTCGCCTGCTCGCCGCCTGACGCACCCGCCGTGGCGTACAGGCGGGCCAGAAGCAGGATGACCGCGACCGCGCCGGATGTCGGCATGCAGCCTGCGCACGATCTAGTGCTTCCGCCCGGAGTAGGCGAGCATCTGCGCGGTCAGATCCATGGGATAGGAGATCTTGACGTCCGTCACCTTGCCGTCCGCCCCGGTGACGGCCGTCAGCATCGGCTGCACGAACCCGGTGTACGACGGCAGGTTCAAGTGTTCGACGCGGCTGACGATCTCGTCGCGCAGCTTCGGATCGAAGTGCACGCCGTAGGTCTCGAACAGGTTGCGGGCGGCGGCGTAGTCGCCTTCCGACTTGATCCGCTGGACTTCCGCCAGCAAGCGGCCGACGCCTTCCTGGAATCCTTTCTGATCGACCATCACGTAGAACGTCTTGCCGTCGCGTTCCCGCACGTCGATCGCCTTGGTATTGGACATCAGCCACCGCACGACCATCTGCCGGTTGCGCATGTGGTCTTCTTCGATCTGCGTTCCTTCGCGCACGCGGCGGAGCTGGGCCAGCGCGTTGCGCGTGTAGCCCTCGTATTCGGCTTGCACAATCTCGGATTGATCGCCGGCGGTGACGAGGCCCAGCTCCGCCAGCTTCGGATTCGGCAGGAAATAGAGCGCGACGAGATCGGCGCGCGCTTCTTCCAGCGCGGAGTAGTGCTCTTTCAACGCGGTGGATGGATTGCCCTTGAGCCGATCCGCAATCTTGCCGGAGGCATGCCCGATCACCTCGTGCATGTTGGTCAACAGCTCGGAGGCGATGCTGCTCCACTTCTCGGCCCGCGCCGTCTCTTCGTCCGTCCACGAGAATTCCCGCCTGAACTCCGGCGGAGTCGAGCGGTCATACGCCTCGTTGACGTTCGAGAGGGACACGGACTTGCTGCCGTGCTGCTCGCGGACGTTCGAATCGTTCGGCAGGTTGATGCCGATCGGCGTGATCGGGCCCGAGTCGCCGGACTCGACCACGACGTCGATGGCATTGGCGGTGATCCCGCGCACCCCCTGCTTGCGGTACTCCGGAGGCCACGGCATGCGGTCTTCGAACCACTGCGCGTCGGCGGCCAGCTTGCGGATCCCCTCGGTCTTTCCCTGATTGACGTAGAACACCAGGCTCTCCCATGAACCCTTGATGCCCCGCGGGTCCATGTAGACCTCGATGAAGCCGTTGATCGTGTCGACCGGCGAGGTCTTGTCCTCGACCCAGGCGATGTCGTACGCGACCCGGTCGGCTCTCTCGCCGGTCTGGTAGTACTTGATCAACGCGCGCAGCGCCGTCTGCATGGCCGGCGTCGCATAGGGGACGGCGGCCTCCAGATGCTCGACAATCTTTCGGATCTGCGCGTCGTATCTGCCGCCAACCTTGTAGACCTCTTCGACCAGCTTCCCGTTCTGCTTCACCAGCCGCGAATTCAGGCCGTGCTGCTCCTCGAAGCCGTCGAGGTCTTTCATCGTGACGCCGACGTAGAGATTGTTGGCGCTCGACGCCAGGATGTCCTTGCCCGGATCGGGCGTCTTGTTGGTCACGATCGGCTCGCTCGTGACATCGAAGAACGGCGCCTTCAGCCGGGCCAGCATGGCATCGAGCGACTCCTCGCCCGATCCAGAGATACGGGCACCGTTCTTCACGGCAAGGCGCACCGCTGCGGCGAACGCGTCGGGCGTGCACTTCAGGACGAACTTGCGGGCCGTGAGGTTGTTATACGGGCCGCTATTCAACCAGAACAGCTTGGTGTAACGCTGGATCTCGGTCAGCGTCGCCGGATCGATCCCGGCCGGGTGCGTGAGGATCTCCTCGAGGATGTTCCGCATCTCGAGGCTGTGCGCGTAGCGCTGGTCGTAATAAATGTCGCGTCCGGCCAGGGCCGCTTCATACAGGTGCCAGATCAGAGTCTTCTCGCCGGCCGGCAGCTTCTCGAACCCGTCCGCATACACCTGCACCACCGCGGCATCGTCGACCCGCTCGAGCAGGTACTTGCGATCCGCGACTGGCGCCGCGGCGGGCGCGGCCGCCGGCACAGGCCGCTGCGCCGGCGCCGCCGGCTGAGAGTCACCCTTGCCGCAAGCGGTCATCGCAGCCATCGCCATGACGGCTCCAATCCATTTTCGGGACATGAAGCTATTTTAGGTTCATGGGGTTCAGGGTTCATTCGGTTCAAGGTTCGGGTCGAAGTTCAACGTTCGGTTCAGCGTTCGAACCTGGAACCCTCCGAACCGACGAACCTCTAAATCAACTCAACCCTTTCCCGATGCTCGGGGATCCTTGTTCTCCAGCCCAGCTTGGTCTGGATGGCTGACTCGAGGGCCTGCATCGCCGTCGGCTCGCCGTGGACGATAAAGGTCGTGCGCGGAGGCCGGCGGAAGCCGGACAGCCAGCGCATGATCTCGAGTGAATCGGCATGCGCCGACATCGACTCGATCCGGATCACCTGGGCATGGACCGGTACGATCTGGCCGTGGATCTTGACGCTCTTTGCTCCGTCGACAAGGCTGCGGCCGCGCGTGCCGACGGCCTGGTAGCCGGCGAACAGTACGGTGTTCCGTGAGTCGGGAAGCCCGACGCGCAGGTGATGCAGGACCCGCCCGCCGGTTGCCATGCCGCTCGCCGAAATGATGATCGCCGGCATCTTCGAGCTGGTGAGCTCCTTCGATTCGGCCGCCGACCCGATCGTCCGGAACCGTTCGGTGCAAAAGGCACACAACTGCCGTTCCTTGCGCGCGTGCTGCCGGCGGCGGCCCGAGTCCTCGTGCGCCGCGGGACCGTGCGGCGCTTTGTCGTCCCGGTCCTCCGGCTGCATCTCGGCGTCGAGCTCGTGGACCCGCTCGGTGTAACGGGCCAGGGCATCGATGGCCATCGGGCTGTCGACGAACACCGGGACCACCGGGATGCGGCCCTCCTCCTCGAGCCGCTTCAGCCAATACAGGATCTCTTCGACCCGGCCTACCGCGAATGCCGGGATGATCACGCGGCCGCCGCGGCCGATCGTGTCCTTGATGATCCGCTCGAGCACCGCCGCGTCGTCGTGCGCGTCGTGCACGCGATCGCCGTAGGTGGATTCGACCAGCAGGTAGTCCGTCTCGTCCACCATCGTCGGATCCGGGAGGACCGGACGGTCGAAGCGGCCGAGATCGCCGCCGAACAGCAGCGTGAGCCCCTCCACTTTGATCCGCGCGTATGCGGATCCAAGCAGGTGCCCGGCGTTGATGAACTCGACCTCGATGCCCTCGACGACCGGGACGGGCCGGTCGTAGCCCACCGGCTGCAACAAGGTCAGCGCGCGCATCGCATCGGCTTCACCATAGAGCGGCAGGGCGGGCGAGTGCTTCGAGTAGCCGGCGCGATTGGCGTTCTCCGCGTCCTCTTCCTGGATCCGCCCCGAATCAGGGAGGACGATCCGAGCGAGGTCCTGCGTCCCGGCAGTGCAGAACACGCGTCCGCGGAAACCGGCCGCGACCAGCCGCGGCAGGTAGCCGACGTGATCGAGATGCGCGTGGGTCAGCACGATCGCATCGATGTCAGTGGCCGCGACGGGCAGGTCCTGCCAGTTGCGCTCGCGCAATTCCTTCAAGCCCTGAAAGAGTCCCGCGTCGACAAGGATCTTCTTCGTCCCGGTATCGAGGAGGTACTTCGAGCCGGTCACCGTACGCGCTGCCCCGAGAAACGTGAGAGTCAATGGCACTGGGCGTCCTTCTGTCTGGGTCAGGCGAAGAGACCGGGCTGACCCCCGGTATGCCAGAACAGCACGGTGTCCGCGGAAGTGAACGCCCCCGCCCGGACTCGGGAGATCAGGCCGGCCATGGCTTTGGCCGTATAGGTGTGATCGAGAACGAAGCCCTCTCGCCGCAACGCGAGCTCCAGCGCTTCGCGTGAAGCCGCGGTCGGGACGCCGTAGCCATCGCCGATGAAGTGGTCGTCGACCTCCACTACCGCAGCATCGAAGCGGCCGGCGCCAACGCCGAGCAACGGAGGCAGTCCGGCGAGCAGCTGCTTCACCGTCTCGCTGAGCGAAGCGCTCGGCTCGTCGGCGCTCACGCCGACGACGCGGGTGGGCAGGCCGGCGAGTATGCAGCCGGCAACCAGCCCCGCCTGCGTACCGCCCGATGATGAGGCGTGGACAATGACTGTCGGCGGATCGATCTGGTGCGTCAGCTCGTCAATCGCTGATACGAACCCCGCGGCGCCGAGGGGCGTGGACGCACCGAGCGGGATGATCGCAGGACGACCGCCGCGCCGGCGGACGTCATCCGCGGCGGCTGCCATCCCCGGATCGCGCTCGTCGCGCGTCCGCACGTAGCGAATTTCTGCCCCGGCCAGCGTGTCGAGGAGCAGATTGCCCGTCGGAGGCAGGTCCGCCGTGTCCGCTCCGGCGTTGAGCACGAGGATGCAGCGGAGACCCAGGTGCGCGGCAGTGATGGCGGTGACGCGGGCGTGGTTCGATTGCCGGCCGCCGCAGGTGATCAACGTGTCGGCGCCGTCGCGGCGCGCCGCGGCCGCGACGAGCGCCATCTTGCGTACCTTGTTGCCGCCGCACGCGAATCCGATCGCGTCGTCTCGCTTGATGAGAAGGCGAGGCCCGCCGCCGAGGGCGCGGCGCAGGCCGGCCAGCTCGTGGACGACGGACGGCCCGGTCATGACCGGGATCGCCGCGAGCGAGTGTGCCGCGCCGGCCATCAGGCGTTCAGTATACTGATCCGGTTCAGGTGCTCCCTCTTCGCGCCTTCCCCGTGGGGCGCCGCGCCCCGAACGTCACCATCCGGGCCCCGGGCCGACTCTAGACGTTGCGAATGTCGACACTACTCGAAGCTTTCCTGTCCGGGGCGCCGGTCATCGCCGCCGAGCTGCGGCCGCCACGGGCCGAGCTCGAAACTGCCGCCAGCATGGACGCGTGGATCGACACGTATCACGCGGTGCGCGGACTCACGCGAAACGGGACGTTCGTATTCCTCACCGACAGTGCCGTCGGATCGAAGGAAGAGGACAACCTCCGCCACCTGGTGATCAATCTCGGAAGCGACGTGCCGCGATCGAAGGTGGTGCCGTTCCTGACCTGCAAGCACGAGATGGGATATTGCGTCGCCTACGCCGATCGCGCGCAACAGGCGGGCTTCCAGTCGCTCGTGGTGCTGGGCGGCGACAAGCACATCGGCCAGCCGCGGTGTGTCGAGCATGCCTGGCAGCTGCGCGAGGCGATCCGCGGTCACCAGCCGACCCTGACCCTCGGCGGCTGGGCCAACCCGCACGCCGATCCGGTGCGCCAGGTGGGTCACCTGCAGGACGCCCACATCACGGCCGAGTACTTCCTCACCCAGGTCGTCTCGCACCACAGCCGCGATCGCGTCGAGCGGTTCCTCGCCGAGGCGGACGCGCGCGGGTTGAAGATGCCGGGGATGTTCGGGGTGTTCTACTACCGTTCGGCCAATCCGAAGACCCTGCGCGCGCTGAGCGATTTCCTGCCGGTGCCGATTGAGGCGCTCACCCGGGAGTTCGCCGGCGGCGCGACGCCGGAAGAGATCTGCGCCCGCTCGATTCACGCCCTGACCCAGGCCGGCGTACGCCACTTCTACGTCAGCAACCTGCCGCTCGGACGCGCCGCGACAGTGCTCCAGCAAATCCTGGACACCGCCGCGGAGATGTAAGGCCGCGCTCAGTCCCCTCCGGCGCCCTTGAACTGATCCTCCTCGTCGGCGAACAGCACGTTGAAGCTGGTGAGCGTGCCGTAGCAGCCGCTGATGTACGACTGCAGTTTGACCTTGAGATCCTCGGGCAGCTCCGCCGCGTTGACCTGCTGCTCGAGCGTCCGCAACCGGTTCCGCAGCATGACGACCTTGTGGAAGAAGGTCTCGATCGGCCAGGTCTTCTCCTGGACTCCCGGCGCGCCGGGCTTGAGAACCAGCGTCCCGCCGCGCCACTTCTCGGCCGGGGTCACGGCGGAGACGCCCGCCTCCTCGCGGATGATCCGCCGCAGCAGCATCTCGATGTCCTGCTCTCCACTCATCGCGGGCGCTATCCTCTCTCGTTCGCTGACGATGGGAAACGGATCGCGGGCGCGCCGCGGTCCGGCGCCGCCGGACGCCGTGGACGCGGGCGCGCGGACGGGCGTCTCGGGCGCGCCGCCGATCCTCGGGCCACCGCGGTAATTGTGCTCGCTGTCGCAGTAGCCGCAGACCACCCGGATCGGCACCCCTTGCGGATCGGCGGCGATGACGGTGTGCATCCGATCGGTCTTGCACGCCCGGCAGAAATCCTCGACGGAATCCCCGGCGCGGTAGAGGCGAGGCATCGGCGGCCATTCTACCGGCAGCGTGCACCCGGTGGAGTACGATCCGCCGATGTCCCACCTCGACGCGGTCCCGCTCTCCGGCATCATCCGCATCCGCGACATGATGTACGCCGTCCGCGATCCCTTCCGGCTGGATCAGGGAGATGTCAGCTTCGACGTGCCGGACTCGCTCAAAGCGGCGATGCATCGGGCGATTGACGAGAACCGCACGCATTATCTCCAGACCGCCGGCCTCCCCCGGCTGCTCGAACTCCTGGCGGACAAGCTGCGCACTGCGAACGGCACGCCGATCGGTTCGCCGGACGAAGTGCTGGTCACGAACGGCGGTATCCATGCGTTGTATCTCGTGTTCCAGGCGCTGCTCGATCCCGGCGACGAGGTGGTCCTGCCCAACCCGCAATGGCCGCCGGCTGCCGGCAACATCCTCGCGGCGCGCGGCAAGCCGGTGGGATGTCCGCTGCATGAAACTCTGGGGTGGCGCTTCGACCTGGACGAGCTGGAATCCTCGATTACGGCTCACACCAAGGCGCTGTACATCAACTCGCCGCATAACCCAACCGGTGGCGTGCTCACCCGCGCCGACCTGGAGCGCATCGCGACGATCGCGCGCGAGCACGATCTGTGGCTGGTCTCGGACGAAGCCTACGAGCACGTGCTGTTCGACGGCGTCGAGCACACCAGCCCGGCATCGTTGCCAGGTATGTACGAGCGGACGATCCCGGTCTACACGTTGAGCAAGTCGTACGCGGCCACGGGGCTGCGCCTCGGCTATGTCGCCGTCAAGAACGATCGCATCCGCGAACGTCTCAAGAAGGCGCTCTTCTACACCACCAGCAACGTGTCGTCGGTGGTTCAGTACGGGGCGATTGGGGCGCTCGAGGGCTCGCAGGCGTGCATCGCCGCATTCAGGGAGGAGCTCCAGGCGCGTCGCGACTTCTTCTACGCCGGGCTC
Organism: uncultured Acidobacteriota bacterium; assembly: GCA_963816725.1. Lineage (GTDB taxonomy): Bacteria > Acidobacteriota > Vicinamibacteria > Vicinamibacterales > 2-12-FULL-66-21 > CAVSUB01. The sequence goes on from CAWFMC010000018.1 coordinate 679,201, forward strand.
GCCGCGCCCGAGGCGGCCGCGTTGAGCGGCGCCCCGCCGCGAGGCGCCTTCTACGCGTTCCTGCGGATCGATCCGCGCTGGCGGTCGCCACAGCCTGATCCGCCGGAGTCCCTCTCGTGGGCAATGGCGCAGCACCTGATCACGCGGGGCCGGATTGGTTGCGTGCCTGGTGTCGATTTCGGCTCTGTTGGGGAAGGGTACGTGCGGTTCTGCTTCGCGCGGGACCGCCAGGAGCTTGGCGGCGCGCTGGCATCGCTCCGGGCAACGCTGTCACCCGCCGCGTAGTCGGCGGCCGTGGCGCCTCAGGACTCGGCGCGCTCGACGCCGCACGCATTCAGCAGATCGGTCACGATCTGCGGATCGCGCAGGCTGCCGAGCAGCCACACGCGCGGAGCCGGATGCCGGCGCACCAACGTCGGTGTGAACGCGATTCGGTCGTCGGCACCCGCCAGCGGCTCGTCGACCAAGTCGTGGACGGTGTAGCTCACCTGCGACGACACGAACCCCGCAAGCACCTGCTCGACTGCGGCGCGCGCCTGCCGCGACGCCTCAGCGACCGAGCGGACGTAAAGCGTCAGCTCGACGCGGCACGACGAGCCCCCCTCCTCGACCGGCGGCCGGACATCGTCCGCCGGGTTCAGCAAGAGTCGGAGCTGATCCACGAAAACATCCAGGTCGAGAGGCTTCCTGAGCACGACGATCCCGGGGACCGGCTCGATGTGAGGGTGCGCGGTGATGATCACGGCGGTCGTATGGTCGAGCAGCCCGAGCGTGGTCGCCTCGTTCAGCATCCATGAGCCTGTCGCACCCGGCATCGAGTAGTCGCTCAGCACGAGCTGGTACTCGCCCGTTTTCAGCCGCTCGAGCCCCTCGCGTGCGTTCGCCGCCTCGGTCACCGCATGCCCTTCGAAGCGCAGCGTCAAGGCGAGCATGCGGCGGACGTCCTCCTGATCTTCCACAATCAGGATGTTCGCGGTGACAGGTTTGGAGACATCACTGTCATTGTCCGGACGCGGCCGCGATGATGGCGTCGAACGTGGGCCCATGCCGTGGAGGAGCCGAAACCGTGAATGTCGCCAGGCGTCCATAGGGTTTTCACGCGGTCTGGACCACCTGGTGGAGGCGTCGTCGCGCAATTTCCTTGCTTGCGTGCCAGCAAGGTAGCTGCCGCGTATCGAAGCACTACACCAGATGGGCTGACTCAGCGAACGTGGCGTCCGCCATCCACCCGGATCGTCTCGCCGGTCATGAAGTCGGACTCGAGGCAAAAGACGACCGCGCTGGCGATCGCCTCGGCACCACCCCATCGGCCAATCGGGGTGGCCGCTTCGACCGACGCGATGTGCTCGGCCGTGCTCCCGTCAGGTGGGATGATCGGACCGGGCGCGACCGTATTGACGAAGATTCCCTCAGGTGCGAGCTCGAGCGCGAGCGACTTGCTGAGACCGATGACCGCACGCTTCGCGACGTAGTAAGGCAAATAGCCCGAATAGCGCGGTCGCCCGCTCGCGGCCACCCAGTCCGAGACATTGACGATGCGCCCGCCACCCGCTGCGCGCATGTGCGGGATCGCTGCCTGTGCGCAGAGGAACGCGGCACGGAGGTCGACACCCATCACCGCGTCCCATGCCGCCGTATCGGTCGCGGCGAGCCCACGCCGAACGTAAACCGAGGCGAGGTGAATCAGGACGTCGAGTCTTCCGAAGGAGGCCGCAGCCTCCTCGACCAGCGCCGCACACGCCTCGGGCCGCGAGAGATCGGCGGCGATGGCGACGCCGCGCCGTCCGCAGCTCTCGATTTCCGTCACGACTCGCTCGGCCGTGCCGCGCGAGCGGTGATACGACACCGCGACGTCCATCCCGCGCGCGCCCAACGTGCTCGCGACCACCGCGCCGATGCGACGCCCGCCGGTCACGATCGCAGCCTTCCCGGTCAGCGTCATCGCGGCGTGCTCATCGATCGAGCGGATGCCTTCGAACTGGCTCGCGGAGTAATGCGGCGGTCACTTCGTCGGATTGCCGTCCGCGTCGTACATCTCGAGCTCTCCCTTTTTCTTCAGCGCGTCCGCGATCTTGGTCGCGTCGCCGACCGCGACGATCTGCAGGCGCGACGGGTCCCAGTACTTGCGGGCCACCGCCTGGACGTCTGCGGCGGTGACCGCCGAGATCCGGGCGGGATATGTGTCCCAATAGTCCGCCGGCAACCCGTACAGCCAGTTGTCGGTGTAGTAGCTGAGCATCTGCGGCGGGCTCTCCAGCGATAGCGCGAACCCGGCGACGATGGCGTGCTTGGCGTCGGCGAGCTCGTCGGCCGGGACCGGCGTCTCGCGCATCGCCGCGATCTCCGCGAGAAAATCTGTCAACGCCGCTTCAGTCACGTCCGTCCGGACCGAGGTCGAACCGTTCCACACGCCGATGTGCCGGAGCGCGGAAAAGCCGGTCCCAATCCCGTAGGTGTAACCCTTCTCCTCGCGAAGGTGCCGGAACAGCCGGCCCATCGTGCCGCCAAGCACCCGGTTGGCGACGTTCAATCGCTCGTAGTCCGGGTCGGTGCGCTTCATCGACTGCGCCCCGAGCGAGAACGTCGTCTGAACGGAGTTCGGCCGGTTGATCAGATAGATCTTCGGCGCTCCGCTCGGCGGCGGATCCGTCACGTCCGCGACCGGCGTTCCTGGAAACGATCAGGCGCAGGCCATTGGCGAGTTTGGTATCGGTGAACTGAATGCGCGGGATCGGCGCGGCGGCGAGCCCGAGGGCGGCCACCAGCATCACCGGAACGATTCGGATGGACAGGGAGCCTCCTTGAGGTAGAGAGCAACGCCCGGGGCCCCGCCGGCACGCTCATCGAGCCAGGCAGGGGCCGTCAAAAATATAGGGTAGCGCCCGCAGTCCACATCGAGCCCTTGTATTTCGGCAGGAAGCGGCTGCCCGCCACGTTCGGCTCGTCGTCGTCTTTGTTCCAGCTGAGGAAGGTGTAGCGATAGTCGCCGTGGATCCCGAAATGCTTGCCGGCCCGAACTTCCGCCCCGAACCCGGTATGCCATCCGAACTCATGCGTCGAGTCCGTCTCCAGTACAGCATTTCCGGAATGCACCTCGACGCGGTGGTTGTACCAGCCACCGCCACCCACCAGGAACGGCGCAAATCCCCCCTTCGCCAGGAAGATCAACAGCGACGCCTGGATAGGCATGTCTCGCACTTTGATCGTCTCCGCTTCGTTGCTTTCATTGCGGTAGTCGAGCGAGAGCTCGAGGCCGGTGTGGGGCGAGGTGCGCGCTCGCAGCTGTCCGCCGAAGAAGCGCAGGGAGTCGGTATCGATCTGCGTGTCGTTCCGGATCATGCTCATCCGTCCGCCGATGCCGAACTGGGCGAAGCACGGAGCCGCTGACGCGAAAACGAGCGCCACGACGGCGGCAGCGGGCAGAACGGCTTTGGATCGCATGGACGGCACCTCGCGATCCCTTATCGGAACCAGCTCAGGAGTGCTGTAGGCGCGGAGGGGTTGCGTTACGCGAGCGGAGCGGCGAGTGCGCGTGAAGAAGGGGGAATGAGGGGTCGGGCGGGCGCAGCCTGAGAGGTTCGAACGAAGGCGGAGGCCCACCTCGCTGAGGCGGGCCTCCGACATCGGGGCGCTATATCTCTAGGTCAGGACCTTGATGACGACGCGGCGGTTCTGGGCGCGGCCGTCCTTGGTCTTGTTCGGCGCGATCGGCTTGTCTTCGCCGTAGCTGATCACGTTGATCTTGTGGAGCGGCACCTGGTGGTGCTCATAGAGGTAGCGCTTCACGTTCTCGGCGCGCTCGAGACCCAGGCGATAGTTCAGCTCCTTGGAGCCGGCGTTATCGGTGTGCCCTTCGATCTCGATGAAGGCGCCATTGGGCTCGGCCTTCAGCTTCTCGACGAGCTGATCGATCTCGGCCGTCGCTTCCTCGGGGACCGCCGCCTTCCCGAACTTGAAGTTGCCCTTGTCCTCGCTCAGGACCACTTCGTAGATCAGGCGCTTGGAGGCCTTCTCGACCGACTCGGCCTTGGTTGACGCGGCGTCAGCCGTGGTCTTGGCCGTGTCGGCCCGCTGACCGGCGTTGACCGCCTTCGAGTCCGCGGCCTGAGCCGCCGCCTGTGCGCGCTGATCAACTTCGGTAATCTTGGCTTCGTTGGCCTTCGTCCGCTCCTGAGTTTCCTCGAGCGACTTCGAGACCGACTCGACCTTGTCGTTCACTTCCCCAACCTGGCCACGCACGAACTTCTTGGTCGCGCACGCGGTCGTCCCGCCAAGGGCGAGCGCGAGCACCGGAACTGCCAACACCAGCTTCTTCATAAGGCCTCCACCTATGCACTGTCCGCGGTGCGCGGACCCAGCAATCACCGCACCACACCAACCGATTCGAACCGACTTGCTCAGTCCCTCGTCGAGACGTTCGTCCCCGGGCGTCCCCCGGAGGTGTATCCGCTGCGCGCCCTGACGACCAGCTCATGGCCCCGGGCCTTGACTTCCAGCGATCGCCAGCCGGGGTTCGGCGATGCCTCGAATGCCAACAAGTACTGATGCCGCAGCTCGCTGACGATTTGCCGCGCCGCTAGGCTGTTCTGCGCCGGCGCGCTCACGGTGAACAATTCACCGCCTGTCCAGTGGGCCAGATCCCGCAGGCCGCCGGTCGGCTCCGCCTCTGAGGCGTCGAACATGCGCGGGTCGTCGATCACCGACATCACCGCGACCACGTAGACGGGCACGTCGATCTCGCTGGCAATGCCGGACACTTCACCCGGCGTGAGCCGGCTGTGGGTGTCGACGCCATCGGTCAGGACGACAACGGCGGACCGCTGCGGAGTGACCTTCTCGCCATGGCCACCAGCCACCGCCCGCGCCGTCTCGGCGACCGCGTCATAGAGCGAGGTCTGGCCGTAGGGCTTGTCGACCCGTTCGAGCGCCGCGTCCAGCGAAGCGAAATCCGAGGTGAAATCGCGGACCTTCTCGAGCTTCGTGTCGAACGAGAACAGCGCCGCCTGATCGGATCCGCCGAGCGCGCTCAAAAGCTGCCGCGCCGCGGCCTTGGCGTCCGCGGCCTTGGTGCCGACCCGCATGCTGCCGCTGACATCGAACACGATGGCCAGCCGCACCGGACCGTCCGCCTCGGCTTTGAAGCCGACGATCGGCCGGTTCTGCCCGCTCTCGACGATGGTGAAGTCGCGCTGGGACAGGTCCGGCACGAAGCGGCCCTTGCGGTCACGAACGACAGCCACGACCGACACTACGTCGACAGCGGACTTGAAGCGGCCACCCGACTGCTCGGTCGCCTGACCCTGGGTCGGGCTGGCGGGTTCCTGCGCGAACGCTGACGCCGGGCCCGCGGCTGCCATCAGAGCCGTCGCCACGACCGCCGAGCTGACTCGCCGCCACGCCGCCATGCGCGCGCTTAGTCCAATTCGCCTGCCAAGTCGGTAAGTCATTGATTCAACTGCCTGTAGTAATTCGGGTGGGCATCGCGGTCCACAAAGGTGTCCACAATAGCTACCTAAAAAGGGTAGTTCTTACGCAATGACCATGAGGGATATGTGTCATTTCTACGCTGTCTCCAGACCAGTGCTCTTACTCCTGTGTTTGCTGTAACATGGCGGCATGTCTGGCCGTCCGACAACCTCAATCCCGGTGGCGAGCCGCATCGGCGGGTTCGTCTATGCGATTCGCAACATCGTTGCCGAAGCCAGGCGGGTGGAAGCTGCCGGCACCGCGGTTCGGTATCTCAACATCGGGGATCCGATCCTGTTCGGCTTCCGGACGCCGCCCCATCTCGTCGAGGCCGTCGAGCGCGCGATTCGCGACGGGCACAACGGCTACGTGCCGTCGGTCGGAATCGCCAGCGCGCGAGAGGCGGTCGCTGACGAGTGCGGGCGCCGCGGCATGCCGCTGTCGGCCGACCGGGTCGTGCTGACGTCCGGGACCTCTGAAGGAATCGAGCTGGCCCTGACCGCGCTCGCCGAAGCCGGCGACGAGGTCCTCGTGCCGGTGCCGACCTACCCGCTCTACACCGCAGTCCTCGCCAAGATCGGGGCGGTCCCGGTCTTCTACCTGTACGGATCCGGCGAACGGCTGGCTGCCGGACCTCGATCACATTCGCAGCCTGATCAACCCGAAGACCCGCGCCCTCGTCGCGATCGATCCGAACAACCCGACGGGCGCCGTCTATCCGCCAGCGGTACGCCGCGCGCTCGTAGATATCGCGGAGACGCACAACGTGCCGCTCCTTGCCGACGAGGTCTACGCCGACGTTGCTTTCGATGGCGCGCTGCCGGCGATCGCCCAGCCCAACCCGGACGCGCCGGTGATTACGTTCTCCTCGCTCTCCAAGGCGTACCTCGCGCCCGGCTGGCGCGCCGGCTGGATGGCGGTGGGGCGCACCGATCGGCTGGACGATGTGCTGGCGGCGGTGAAGAAGCTGGCGGACGGACGGCTGTGCGCGACCGGGCCGATGGAATACGCGATCACCGCGGCACTCAACGGCGACCGCAGCCACCAGGTCGCGTTCCGGGAAGCCTTGCGCGAGCGCGCGAAGGTCACCGTCGAGCGCCTCAACGCGATCGACGGCATGCGTGTGGTCGCGCCGGCGGCGGCGTTCTACGCCATGCCGCAGGTCACGCTGCCGCCCGGGGTCACCGACGAGGAGTACGTCATCAGCCTCCTGCGCGCGACCGGCGTGCTCTGCGTGTACGGCTCCGGCTTCGGCGCCAGACCGGAAGATGGCTTCTTCCGGATCGTGTTCCTCGCCTCGCCGGCGGAGCTCGCGTCGATCTACGACGACATTGCCGCGTTCACCGCTGAGTTCCTCGCCGGCCGGAGGCACTAGCCTGGATGGCTGCCGCTCACGCCGTCCCGGACTTGCGCCGCGCCGCGTGTCTGCCGCACCCCGTCACGATGGCTGGTTCACGTGCAGGCCGCGACATTCCGCCTTGCGGCCGTAGTCATCGCTCACACATGCTGACTTCGTCCGGGTCACGCGAGGCGCACCGCGCCGCGGGGCTCGCGCCAGTCACACGGCCAGGGGTCTAGCGTGTCGCTCTCGCTGTCCGAGAAGAAGTCGCTGAACCTCTGGACGATCTGGATGACGGCACTGGCCGTCGCGATCATCTGGGCCGCTTTCCTGGTCCGCGACGTCCTGCTCCTCGTCTACATGAGCGGGCTGCTGGCGATCGGATTCAGCCCGATCGTTCGCTTGATCGAACGCCAGCGGGCACTGCCCGTCGGCACGCGGCGCTTCCCGCGCTGGCTGGCCATCCTCGTTCTCTACCTGTTCATCATCGGCGTGCTGGTCGGGATCGGCTTCGTGGTCGTGCCGCCGATCGTGGACCAGGCGCGGCAGCTGTGGGGCGCCGTGCCCGACATGTACGATAAGGCGCAGACCTTCCTGATCCAGAAGGGCCTCCTGACCGAGCCGCTGACGATGCAGGAGGCGGTGGCGCGAGCGCCGGTGAGCAAGAGCGGCGACGCGGTGAACACCGTGTTCGGCGCCATCGCCGGCGTGGTCGGCGGGCTGTTCGGCCTCCTCACGATCTTGATCCTGACCTTTTACCTCCTGGTCGAGGCGGACGACCTGCGCGGCACCCTGCTGCGGCTGTTTCCGGCCGACCGGCGGAGCCGCGTGGCGGCCGTGAGCCGCGACATCACGGTGAAGGTCAGCGCGTGGCTGGTCGGCCAGCTCGCGCTGGGCGCGATCATCGGCAGTTCGTCGGCGCTTGGACTGTGGCTGATCGGCGTGCCGTTCTTCTACGTGCTGGCGCTCATCTCCGGCATTGGCGAGCTGATCCCGGTGGTCGGCCCGATCCTGTCGGCAATTCCGGCCATCGCCGTGGCGGCCAGCATCTCGTTCAAGACCGTCCTGTTCGTCATCATCTTCTTCGTCGTCCAGCAGCAGTTCGAGAATCACATCCTCGTCCCCAAGGTGATGGCGCGGCAGGTCGGCGTCAGCGCCGTCACGGTGATCGTGTCGCTGCTGATCGGCGGCAAGTTGCTCGGCATCGTCGGCGCCATCCTCGCGGTGCCGACCGCGGCAATCCTGCAGGTGGTCTTTACCGAGCTGACCTCGCACGACGACTAATCCGGCGGGGTCGGAATCGAACATCTTCGGGATCAAATCCGTCGATTACGGAACATGGCCCGCGGTCTATACTCCACCTGATCCCGCGCATGGCCCTTACTCCTCCCATGTCGCGCCGGCCGGGCGACTGGATTCACGCCTACACGCGCGACGTTGCCAGCGACGAGTTCCGGCGCCTCTTCACCCACGACACTCGCGACGCCTACGACTTCTTCACCCGCGGTCAGCCCGAGGACGCGTCCGCCGGGCTGCCGTGGTGGAAGCGGCTGCCGCTGCGTTTCCGTCAGTTCATGGTCGCGTTCACCATGCGCCTGCCGCCCGGGCGACGGGCGCTGTACATCAGCGCGCTGGTGGTCGCGCTGCTCGGCGTGATCAAGCTGTTTCGGGGCATTTCGGCCGTCGATCTTCCGTTCGGGACACCGTTCTTCCAGATCTGGGTCCTCACCCCGGTGTGGGAGCCCGGCACGTTCGTGCTGGTGCTCGGTTTCCTGCTGCTGAATTTACTGGTGGTGCTCGAGGTCGCCGACAGGTTGTCGCTCAAGGGCGAGCTCGAAGTCGCGCGCGAGATTCAGCTGGCGATGCTGCCGCGCGGCACCTACGCCGCGGCGGACATCGAAATCTTCGGCACCACGCGTCCGGCCAACACCGTCGGCGGGGATTTCTACGACGTGCAGCCCCTGCCCGATGGGCAGGTGATCATCGCGCTCGGCGATGTCGCCGGCAAAGGCAGCCCGGCGGCACTGCTCATGGCGCTGCTCCTCGCGGTGCTGCGCACGCTGGTGGACGAGCGGCTCGCGCCGTCGGCGCTGGTGGAACGCCTGAACGTGCAGATCGCCCGGCACACGCCGGCCTCGCGGTTCATCACCCTGTTCTACGCCGTCTACACGCCGTCCACCGGCGAGCTGGTGTACGTGAACGCCGGTCAGAACCCGCCACTGGTGCGGCGCCTCGACGGGAGCTACGAGCGCCTGACGTCGACCGGCGTGGCGCTCGGGATGTTCGAGGGCTCGACCTTCAGCGCCGCGCGCACGACCCTCCATCCGGGCGAGCTCGCGATCCTCTACAGCGACGGCATCACCGAGGCGGAGAATCCGCTCGGGCAGCCGTTCGAGGAGCCGGGGCTCGAGCAGGTCGTCAACGCATATGCGGCCGGTCCGCCGGCTCAGCTGGCGGCGCATATTCTGGCGGCGGTGGAACGGCACGCGGATCGATCGAAGTTCCTCGACGATCTCACCATCCTCTTGCTGAAACGCGCGCCGGCCGCCTGACCTCTGTCACTCCGGGGCGGCATCCGGCCAACTCTCGGGCAGCTCCGGTCCGCCGGAGGAGTCTAATATGAGAGTTCCCATGGCCTTCCGGCTGCTGCTGGCGCTCGCGCTGCTCGTGAGCACGGGATCTCCCTCGCATGGGCAGACCCCGGCGCCGGCCCCGACCGGGGATCAGGTCGCGGTGTTCCTGGAGCGCGTCCGCGACCTCGCGCTCAAGGGGGACGGTCCGGCGCTGACGGCGCTTGCGGCGTCAGGGAACGCGACCGAGGACTTTGTCCGCACCATGACGCCGGCTCCCACCGAGCTGGTCATCAAGGAACGCGACCGGGCGGCGCTGCCGGACGGCGGCATCCGGCTGCTGCTCGAGATGTTCAGCATGCGGGAGGCGGAAGCCCGCGTGTTCACGTGGCAGATGGACGTCACGGGCAACGTGGACAATCCCGCCACGTGGCGCATCACGCGGCTCGATCGGCTGTCGATCGTATCGGGGCTGTACAAGCTCTCGCTCGATCTCGCGCGGCAGTTCGAGGTTCACAACCTGAACCTCAAGGCTCCCGATCTCTCGGTGCAGCTTGCCGTCGGCACGGCCTTCGTCGCCTCCTCGCCCGACGGCCCGACCGCGGTCGTTCTCCTGGGCCGCGGGCACCTGCAGTTCTCGCCCGCCGACCCGTCGGAGCGCACCCAGCTCGCGATTTTCTCCGGGGCCGAACAGCTCGGCGCCGAGTTCGACGCCGTCATGATCCGCATCCGCCCGACCGACTTCGCCGCCGGCTTCCCCGCCGGCACGCTCACGGCGCGAGCCGCCGCTCCGGGGGACGCGAAGCGCGCGGCGTCGTACTTCGACGAGTACATCGGCAAGACCCTCAACGTCGACCTGAACGATCTGAGCCGCGATCGCTGGTCGCTGGTGCCGCAGGAAGGGGATCTGATCGCCGAAATCCGCACCAAGCGGTTCGGCAACCTGACCTACGCGCGCAGCCAGTCGGATCCCGAAGACGTCTCCTTCTTCGATCGCCGACACAAGAAGAACATCGCGATCTACGCATCCGCCGAGAAGCTCGCCACCCGCGGCAGCCGCTTCTTCAGCGAGGACGACAGCCGCGATTACGACGTCACCAACTACGACCTCGAGGCGGACTTCAGTCCCGACCGGTTGTGGATCGACGGCAAGACGAAGGTGTCGCTGACGGTGACCGCGCCGGTGATCTCCTCGCTGACGCTGCGGATCGCCGACACGCTGGTCGTTCGCAGCGTCTTCTCCGCAGAGCTCGGCCGGCTGATGTATCTCCGGATCGTCGGCCAGAACGCGGTGATCGTGAACTTCCCGATGCCGGTGCCGCGCGGTACGGCGTTGGGCCTGCAGGTGGTCTATGGTGGACGGATCGAGCCGCAGGAGCTCGATCGCGAGGCGCTGACCTTCGACCCGCAGGATCACGAGCCGATCGTCCTGCTGCCCGAGCCACGCTACATCTACAGCAATCGCAGCTACTGGTATCCGCAGGCCACGGTGGCTGACTACGCGACGGCGCGGTTGGAGATCACGGTGCCGCCCGATTACGACGCGGTCGCCAGCGGCACGCCGGCCGGACCGCCGTCACGAGCGGCCGGACCGGTGCGGCAGGGCGATCGCGCGCGCAAGCGATTCGTGTTCACCTCGGATCGCCCGATGCGCTATCTCGCTTGCGTCATCAGCCGCTTCAACGTCGTCACCACCGCGGAGCTCGTGCTGTCGTCGAGTGACGAGCGCCGGGCGACGAGCGCCCAGGACGCGGCGCCCCACGGCCCTTCCACTGGCGCTGCCCCGGCGGAAACGTCGCTCTCGCTGACCGTGCAGGCCAATCCGCGTCAGGCGTCGCGCGGCCGCGGCACCGCCGATCGCACGGCGGCAATCTTCAAGTACTACACCTCACTCATCGGCGATGTGCCGTATCCGAGCTTCACCGTCGCGTTGTCGGAGAGCGATCTGCCCGGCGGCCACAGCCCGGCCTACTTCGCGATCCTCAACCAGCCCCTGCCGACCTCGCCATATGTGTGGCGGAACGACCCGGTCAGCTTCAACGGTTATCCGTCGTTCTTCCTGGCGCACGAGCTCGGACATCAGTGGTGGGGCCAGGCGATCGGCTGGAAGAATTACCACGAGCAGTGGCTCAGCGAAGGCTTCGCCCAGTATTTCGCCGCGATGTACGCCGAACAGGAACGCGGCACCGAGACCTTCGAAGACGTGCTGCGGCAGATGCGGCGGTGGGCGATCGACACGTCACCGCAAGGACCGGTCTATCTGGGCTACCGCCTGGGGCACATCAAGAGCGACAGCCGGGTCTTCCGGGCGGTCATCTACAACAAGGCGGCGATGGTGCTGCACATGCTGCGACGGATGGTCGGCGACGAGGCCTTCTTCCGGGGCATCCGCGCGTTCTACGCCGAGTGGCGGTTTCAGAAGGCCGGCACCGACGACTTCCGCGCCGCGATGGCGCGCGCGAGCGGCCAGGATCTGACCGCGTTCTTCGACGCGTGGATCTTCGGCACGACGATCCCGCGCCTTCAGGTGCGGCACACGGTACAAGGGAATGCGGCGGTGGTGACGATCGAGCAGCGCGGCGAGGTCGTCCCGGTGCCCGTCAGCCTCACCCTCGCCTACACCAACGGCACGACCGAGCACGTCACCATCCCCGTCACGGAGAAGACGATGACGCGCAGCCTGCCGCTGGCCGGCACGCTCCGCGAGCTGGTCGTCGACCAGGAGCAGACGCTCGCGGTGTTCGAGCGATAGCTCACTCCGGGGCTCGGGACTCGGGGACCCGGGACCCGGCATTTCCAAGGCGGAGGGCTGGTGCGGACTTGCGACGCTTCGCGTCCCATTTACATCGGCTTCACGGGCGGAGTCGAACCCGAGCCGCGGGAAGGTGCGAACCCCCCCGAACCAGAGAACCGGAACCTGCGAACCCGAGAACCTGCGAACCAGCACCCGTCGAACCCTAGAACCCCCGAACCCCGTCGAACCTCACCATCCACTCTCTAGGGCAGGTAAATCCCCGCCAGCCGCACGGCGCCGTTGTGCTCGAAGGGCTCGAACACCAGCACGAAGCGGGCGCCGCTGTATTCGTAGAAGCGGGTAAAACGCTCGCCGTACGCGCCGCGATCCACCTCCTGGCGGCCGACCTCGGCGGCGCGGCCGAGAGTGGCGGCCACGGACTCGACCGTGTCCCCGACCTTGAGCTCCTTGCCGTCCCGGAATGGGAGCACCGGTACCGACAGCGCGCGGGTCGGTACGGCTGAGGGGATGCTGGACGGGAGCAGCCGGGCGACCGGCGCGGTGAGCGGCGGCACCGGCGCGGTCCGGACCTCGCGAATGATCAGCGCGCCGAGCGCGACGAGACAGACGAGGACAGAGGCGGCGAGCAGCCACTCCACGACCGGACCGAGGTGGAACGTCTGGCGCGAGCGGAGCGACGACATCGGGCCTCCCTTGCTGGGTGAGGTTGGCCGGCGAGCGTCTCACTCTAGATCGATCGGCGCCCTGGCGCCAACTCCACCGCGGGCGGGCCCGGGGCTGCCAGACCGGCCGGTCGATCCGCTATGATGGTGGGCTTATGGAAACCGTCACGCTGACCATCGATGGCCGGCCGATCACCGTCGAAAAGGGCAAGACCGTCCTTCAGGCGGCGATCGAAGCAGGCGTCAAGATTCCTTACTACTGCTACCACCCCGGCCTCGGAATCGATGGCTCCTGCCGCGTCTGCATCGTCAAGATCGAGAAGATGCCGAAGCTCCAGACGTCCTGCTCGACGCCGGTGGCGGAGGGCATGGTCGTCTCGACGCAGTCTCCGGACGTCGTCGATGCGCGCGCCAGCGTGTTCGAGTTCCTGCTGATCAACCACCCGCTCGACTGCCCGGTCTGCGACAAGGGCGGCGAGTGCCCGCTGCAGGACTTCTCCTATTCCTACGGGCCGAACGAGAGCCGGATGGAGTTCCAGCGCCGCGTGTTCGACGGCGAGGGCGTGCGGGCGGACGTGGACTTCGGCCCGACGCTGATGCTCAATCGCAACCGCTGCATCCTCTGCACGCGCTGCGTGCGGTTCATGCGCGAGGTCGAGACGGATCCGCAGATCAACATCGTCGATCGCGGCTACGGCAGCGAGATCGCCACCTTCCGCGAGGAAGGCGTCCACTCGCTGCTGTCCGGCAACCTGATGGACGTCTGCCCGGTCGGCGCGATCACGACGCGCGACTATCGCTTCAAGTCACGTCCGTGGGACAACCCCGAGGCGGTCGACACGATTTGCACCCTGTGCGAGAAGGGCTGCAACACGACCGCGTGGATCAAGGCCAAGCCGGAGTGGGCCAAGGGAGCCCGGCTGGCGCGCATGACCCCGCGGTTCAACCCGGACGTCAACGGTTACTGGATGTGCGACATCGGCCGCTTCGACTACCACTGGATCGAAGGGGACGAACGGCTGCACAAGCCGCTGCTGCGCAGCGCCGCTGGCGCGCTCGAGCCGGCGGACTGGCGCACTGTGCTGACCACGCTTGCCGATCGCGTGAAGACGGCCGGCGGGCCGGGCTCGATCCGCTTCCTGCTGTCCGCGCATGCCTCGCTCGAGGAATTGTTCGTCATCGGGCGGCTGGGCGGCACGTTCGGACTGCCGGAAGAAGGGGTGGCGGTGAGCTGGCGTCACCGCGTCAAGCCGCAGCCGCCGAACGCGAAGTTCAAGATTCCGCCGATCGATGCGCCGAACCTCACGGGGGCGCGCGATCTCGGCTTCCCCATCGTCTCGACGGCGGCTGGCGAAGCTGACCTGAACGCCTTCCGCGTCGACGTGCAGTCAGGGAAGGTTGGCGCGCTGTACGTGTTCGATCCGGGTCCTGCCGGCTCGATCGGCGACCTGTCGTGGATCATCGAAGCGCGGAAAGCCGGCCTGCTGAAGACCCTCATCGTCCATGGCGTGCTGATGACTCCGCTGGCTGAAGCCGCCGACATCGTCCTGCCGGGTGCGGCATGGGTGGAGAAGGACGCCACATACGTCAACGGCACAGGCCGGTTGCAGGCCGCATCCGCGGTCATCACCCCGCCCGGCGAGGCGCAGGAAGACTGGCAGGTGCTCGTCAACGTCGGCCGGGCGCTGGGCGCGGACGTATCGTACACGAGCGGCGCGGAAATCCGGACGGCATTGGCCGGCGCGATGGCCAGCCATCCGGTCTACGCCACGCTCTCAGCCACGACCTTCTCGCGGCCTGTCGCGGCCGCACACTGGTTGCAGGCCTCGAATCCCTCGGAGCGCTGGAAGTGGGACTTGATGTTCCAGGACCTGCCTCCGGTCAAGTTCGCCGCCACGCCACGCGCGGAACCGGTGCGGCTCGTCATTCCTGTGCGTAAAGCCGACGAGGCCGGTGGGCCCGGCACTGGCGGTCCTGGCACCAGAGACCAGGGCGCTTAAGGTAGGGAATGGCAGATGGCATGCATGGCAGAATGGCAGAATGGCGGATGTGAACGCTCGTTACGCGACATCTTCCATCTGCCATTCACATGTGGCCGACGTCTTCAGCGGCCGCTGGGCGCGCTGCCGTTCACTCACTCAGCGTGAACAGATCGATCACCGCGGTGTGATTGCGGGCCGCGGCCCGGGCCAGCGGCGTCCGATCTTCGGCATCCACCGCGTGCGGGTCGGCATGGTGCTGTAAGAGCGATTCCACGATAGGTACGTAGCCGCCCTCGGCGGCGATGTGCAGCGGCGTATGCCCGCCCCCGTCCGGTGCGTTCACCGGCGCGCCCGCATCGATCAACCTCAACGCCGCCTCGACACGCCCGCCGGCTACGGCGGCGTGAAGTGCGGTGTTGCGCATCCCGTTGACGGAGACCGCCGCGAGATCGGCGCCTCCCTCGAACAGCAGCGTCACCACGTCGGCGTGTCCGAAGAAGGCAGCGAGGTGGAGCGGCGTCCACCCGTCGTACGACTGCTGATGCACGCTGGTCGGATCCTCCCGAAGGCGCGCCGAGACGACGTCCGCACGTCCGAGTGCAGCGGCCGTGCAGAGGTCGAGCGGGGCGCGGGCATCGACCAGGCGATCGACGATCGACTGGTGGCCGCTGTAGAGCGCCGCGATGAGCGGGGTCTCGCCGCTCGGCGCGCGGCTGGACGCGAGGGCGGGATTCTCATCGAGCATCGCACGCACCTTGTCCTCGTCTCCGGTCTTGCACGCCTCGAGGAAACCCGCCTCGTCGCCGCCGTTCATGCTCGTCTGTCCTTTCGATCAGCTGCCGTTTCTCGCCTCGCCAGCTCGCATCGATCGTGCCACCACTCGGTCACGCCTTGACGCGTAGCGCACCAGGCTCGAGCCGGAACGCGAGAGCCTCATCCGCGATTCCAGGCTCACCGTCGACGTGGTACAGCATCGGCCCGGCCGGCCGGCTGACGCTGCCGCGACGGACGCGGGCGATGCGGACCTTCGGCGCGCGCGCGATCGTGCGCAGGGCGAGATGCCGCGCATCGATGAACCGCGCCAGCGCCGATCGATCCTCGACGACCGTCGCTTCGAGCAGCCCGTCATCGAGCTCGGCGCCCGGCGCCAGGCACGCGCCCATGCCGTACTCGGCGCCGTTGGCGAACGCGATGACCAGCGCGGTCACCGTGCTGCGCTGGCCGTCGAAATCGATCTCGTAATCGAGCGCGCGATAGCGCAGGCCTTCGCGGACGCCGATCGTCACGTATGGCCACTTGCCGCGTCGCCCGCGCGTGCGGCGATTGAACTCAGTGGCAATGTGCGCGTCGAGACCAATGCCGGCGATGTTGAAGAATGGCCGGTTGCCGAGGAACCCGACATCGATGGCGCGGGTCGGGGCCATGAGGAGATGCTCGAGCGCCGTGCGCGACTCGTGGGGCACACACAAGGAGGCTGCCAGGCCATTCCCTGATCCGGCGGGCACCAGCCCGAGCGCGGTCCGGGATCCGACCAGCGCCGAACCGGCCTCGTTGACCGTGCCGTCCCCGCCCCACACGATCACCAGGTCCGCACCATCCGCAGCGGCCGCGGCCGCCAGCTCGCGCGCATGACCGGCGCGCTCGGTGACGTGGACCGCCGGACCAAGCCCGTGCCGGCCGAGCACCTCGCGCACCAGCGCTGTCCGAGTGGCCGCGGCGTGGCGATCGAGGCCCGCTCCGGACAGCGGGTTGATGACCGCGACGACGCGGGAAATGGCCGGCGAAACAGGGCCTTGCGGGCCCGGTTCCACGTGCTCCAGTCCCATGGTCGGGTGCTATAGTAGCTGTCCAGCCCACGTCCGTTGGAGGCCAATGAATGAAGAGTCGGTCCGCGCGCCTGGCATTACTCGTGTTCTTCGTGCTGGCGCTCGGCGTGACCGCATACCTGTTCCGCAAGGGTGAGATCGCGCGGCGCGGCGAAACCGCTGCCGCTGACGTCTTCAACGCCCAGGCGCGCTCCACCAGCCGCAGCATTCTCGAGCTCCGCGCCGCGCAGCAGGCATACGTGGCCACCGGACAGGGGGAGAACTTCTGGGCCGCGCGCGTCACCTCGACGCTGGCCACCGTGAAAGAGGGCCTGAGCACGCTGCGTGCTTCCGCCATCTCGCCCGATGCACAGGCCGCAATCGACGCCGCCGCGGGATCGATCCAGGACTTCGCACAGATGGACACGCGGGCGCGGACCTACGTCCGCGGCAATCAGAACATTCTCGCGTCCGACATGATCTTCTCGAACGGCAACGAGCTGACCGATGCGGCGGTGGGCGCGCTGGAGAAGGCCGCCTCCGCGGAGCAGGTCGCGCGGGCGGCGTCGAACGAGACGCTCGCGAGCCGTCAGAGCTTCGCGCTGGTCGCCGCGGCAGCGGCGGCGGGATTGGTCGTGCTGCTGCTATTGCCCGCCGGAGAGCCCGAGATGCTGGCACCGGCGTTCATGGATCCGCGGAAGCCGGCCCCCGCGGCCCCAGTCGCTCGACGGGTTCCGGCGCCAGCTGCCCAGGAGGGACGGAGCGCGGCTCAGAAAGCGGGTCAGGCGGCGCCGCCCGCCGGCGTGCCTCCCGCCAACGCGGGCGCGGCAACAGTGGCGTCAGGCGGGGCGCCACCGGCTCCGACGATGGTCACGCCGCCGTCCCCCGTGCCCTCTTTCGACTTCACCTCGATGGCCGCACTGTGCACGGATCTCTCCCGGGTCGACGACACGATGGCGCTGCCGCCGATCCTCGAGCGCGCCGCAGCGCTGCTCGACGCAACCGGGATCATCCTGTGGATTGCCGACCCGGACGGACGCGAGCTCAATCCGGTTCTCGCCCAGGGATACCCGCAGCACCTGATCAACCGCCTGGGCACGATCCCGCGCAACGCCGAGAATGCGACCGCGGCGGCCTTCCGAACCGCGACGCTGCAGACCGTCTACGGCGACAGCGGCAGCAATGGCGCGATTGCCGCCCCGCTGGTGACGTGTGGCGGCTGCGTCGGGGTCATGGCCGCGGAAGTGCGCGGCGACACGGAGAAGCTGGACGCGAATCTCGCCGCCGCCACAATCCTCGCGGCGCAGCTCGCGGCTCTGGTCGGGCCACCAGCCGGCCGGGCGGCCGACGCCAGCATCGAAGCCGCCAACGCCTGACGCGCGTTTACAGAACGGTCCGGCGCCGTTCGCTCACGCTTTCGACCTTCCCTTTCAGCGTCATCGTCTTCTTGTCACGCACGACCCCGAGCGTCAGCTCCGCGCCGTCTTCGAGCCGCAGCGCCCGCCGCCGCAGGTCTGAAGCCGACGCGACCGCTGCCCCGTTCAGGGTGGTGATCACGTCGCCAGCCTTGAGTCCGGCCTTCTCCGCCGTCGAACCGCTGGAGACCGACGTGACGAGCACGCCTTCGCGAACGCCGAAGTACTCGGCGAGCTGCGGCTGGAGCTCCTGGATCGTGAGGCCGAGCCGGCCGACGCCCTGACCGAGCAGCTCGTCGAATTCGAAGAAGCCGCGGGCCGGCGGAGTCGGGGGAGTAGGGGGCGTGGGCGGAGCCGGGCTCCCCGGGGGCGCCGGTGCGGCTGGCGGCGCGGGCGGAGCCGGTGGCGCGGGCATCCCCCAGATGCGCGCGACGTCGGGCACGTCGAAGCTGACCCCTCGGCTCGACGCCTCCGGCTGCAGGGTCAACGGCACCCGTTGACCGTCACGCATCACCGAGGCCTGCACCTTCCGCCCCGCGGGCGTCTCCTGGATCAACCGCGTGAGGTGCCGCGTGCCCCGCACCTTTTCGCCGTCGAACTCGACGATGACATCGCCGGTCTTGAGCCCCGCGGTGGCCGCGGGGCTGTTGCCGGTCACCTCGTCGACCACCACACCGCTGGCCGCCGGCAGCTTCAACTTCGCGACGTCGTCATCGGTCACGTCCCTGACCGAGGCGCCGATCCAGCTGCCGCCACCGACGAACTCGAAAGCCCGTGCCGCGGGCTCGATGCGCACCGCGCGGCTTTGCCCCTGTGCGACAGGTCCGAATGGCGTCCCGGCCCCGAGCGCCGCTACGATCGCCGCCGTCCAAGCGGCCGTCTTCCACCGATGCATGTTCGTGCTCCTTGTGACGCGTGCCCCTGTTCGGCTCGCGAATGAGTCCGACTGAAGGACGCAGCGATTGCGGAAAAGGTTGTGTGCAGGCGTCCGGTGTGGAGGTCAGCGGACGTCACCATCCCAGGACGACGCCCGCGGGGCACGCGCGAATCTGCCAGGAAAACTGCGGGTACGCGATTTGATGTAGCGGCTGTCGGTCGCGCGGAGTCAACGGGGTGCGTTAACTCAGGCAGGCGCTGGCATCGCCGCATCCCGTCGCAAGTTGGTCGATTTCGCGCGGCCATTCGTGTCTTCGCTGGAAGCCCGGTATCGGGGCGCACCGGCGATCGGCTCAAGCCGGATGGCGCACTCGCGTCTCTAGAGCGTTCCGACCGCTACCGGCCGTCACCTGCGGCGGCGGTCCTGTCGAGGATCACATGTCCATCAAAGCCGCTGTTCGTGCCGTTGGTGTGTCGCTCGCCCTCAGCGTGATGCTGTCCGCCTGCGCGCTGTCGACCGGGCGGCCGAGCGTGGCGGAGTTGAAGTTCAACCCGGCCCGCTATCATGACCACCGTGTGTCGATCGACGGCGTGGTCACCAATTCGTGGAGCGTGCCCCTCGTGCCGCTGCGTTTCTACAAGGTGGACGACGGGACGGGTGAGGTGACGGTGGTCGCGCAAGACGGCAAGCTGCCGGCGAAGGGCTCGCACGTCCGCGTCGATGGCCGCGTCGGTGACGTGGCGAGCATGGGCGGTCAGGCCATCGGCCTGCACATCAAGCAGACCGACGTGCACCTGAAGCGGCGCTGACCGGCGTGTCAGCCGGTGATGCGCATCGCGACGGCGGTCATGTCGTCGTTCGGCGGCGTGTCGCCGCGCCACTCGGCGACCGCCGCGAAAATCGCGTCCACCATTTTGGCGGGCGGGAGCTCACGGTTGCGGGCGACAACCTCGAGCAGCCGCGTCGACGTGAACTCCTGGCCGAGCGCGTTCATCGCCTCGAACACCCCGTCAGTGCAGAACACGAACACATCTCCGGCGATCAGCGGCAGCGTGAGCTCGTCGTAGGTCGATCCATTGAATGAGCCGAGCGGCACTCCGGGCAGCTCGAGCTGCGTGCAGCTCTCGGCCGTGCATCGGATCGGATACGGAAGGCCGGAGTTGGCGAGCGTCATCGAGCGCCGCTTGAGATCGAACAACGCGTAGCACAGCGTGCAGTAATACTCTTCGAGCTGACGCTGGTGGAGGATCGTGTTGACGGACGACAGGATCCCCGCCGGACTCGATCGCTCGGGCATGTAGCGCCGCCGGAAAGTGCGGCCGCGCACCAGCTCCGCGGCGAAGGCGCTGTAGAGCGCCGCCGGAACGCCCTTGCCCGATACATCCCCGACCGCGATGACCAGCGTGTTCGACTCCGGCGTGAGGAACTCGTGGAAATCCCCACCGAGCTCTCGCGCCGGGGCAAAAGCGGCCGCCAGCTCCACGTTCTTCAAACGCTTCGGTGGTCCCGCGGGCAGGAGCGCGACCTGCACCCGCTGCGCGAAGCGGACTTCCTTCTCGAGCCGCTCCTCGTTGGCGCGGACCTCTTCGTACAGCCGGGCGTTCTCGATCGCGACGGCGGCCTGGCTGGCCAGCAGCGTGAGGATCTCGACGTCGCGCTTGCTGAACGCATCGAGCTCCGGACTCTCGAGATCGACGACCCCGATGCAGCGGTCCTTGAGGAGCATCGGGATGGCCAACTCGGACCGGACGTCCGGCACCAGTTTGATGTAGCGCGGATCCTGGGATACGTCGGGCACCAGCACCGCTTCCTTGTGCAGTGCGGCGTAGCCGACCAATCCCTCGCCGAGCCGCACCCGGGGCACGGTGACCTTCTCGCCGTATTGCACGGCGAGCTTCATCTCCAGCTCGCCTGAGTCATTGAGCAGCAGAATCCCGAAGGTGCGGTAATCGACGACGCCTTTCGTCAACTGCGCGAGCCGCGAGAAGAGCTGATCGAGATCGAGGAGCGAGGTGACCTCGCGGCCGATTTCTGCGAGCGTCTCGAAGGCGTCGGCGTCACGCCGGCTGCGTTCGAAGAGGCGGGCATTGACCAGCGCCACCGAGACGTGCGCGGCGAACTGCCGCACGATGGCGACGTCTCGCTCGGTGAACTGGTCGCGATGGCGGCTCAGGATGTTGAGCGCGCCGAGCGGCCGCGATTTGTGCAGCAACGGCACGACCACCGCCGAGACCATGTCCGGCACGACGCCGAGATACCGCGGATCCGCGCTCACGTCATTGACGAGCAGCGGCTGCTCGTTCGCCACCGCCGCGCCGACCAGACCCTGGCCAACCTTCAAGCGGATGGTCGTGTCGGAATCGGGATACCCGACCATGTACGCAGAGCGCAGCTCCGCCCGGCGCTCATCGAGCAGGTAGACGGCGAACGCGTCGAAATCGATCAGCCTGCCGATGAGGCGCGGGATCTGCTGGAGCAGATCGTCGAAGTCGAGGACGCCGGTAACCTGGCGGCCCAAATCGAACAAGGTGGTGACGAGCTCGCGCGCCGCCGCTTCGCTGGTCGCGTTCGCGGTCTCCGGCGTCGAGATGTCGGTTGGATTCCCTGAGCTCACTGAGGCGTGTTCTTCCTTGAGGCGGCGGCGATCGGAAACCGCCGCCGAAACGGGATTATACTTGCAAATTCAGCGCTTGCCGCCGAGCGGCACCGGGGCGCTGGGCGAATACATGGACATCACGCTGCCACTCGACTATACGGCGATCGAACGCATCCTTCCCCATCGCTATCCCTTCCTGCTGGTCGATCGCGTCACCGAGCTCGAGCCCGACAAGCGCATCGTCGGGATCAAGAACATCACGCTCAACGAGCGGTATCTCGCGCATCGCGCCGGGGAGGCGCCGGTGCTGCCGCCGTCGGTGCTGACCGAAGCCGTCGCGCAGGTCGGCGCGATCCTGATCCTGGTGAAGCCCGAGAACCGCGAGAAGATCCCGTACTTCATGGGCATCCAGCGGGTGCGGTACCGCCGCCCGGTGCATCCGGGCGATGTGGTCGTGATCGAGGCGATCGTCAATCGGCTGCGCAGCCGGATGGGTGTCCTGCGCGGGATCGCCCGCGTCGACGGCAAGGTCGTGCTCGAGGGCACGATGACGTTCGCGCTCGGCCCGCGCACGCCCGAGCACGCGCCGCGCTAGCTCACGCTCTCGATCAGTCCTTCACAATCAGCAGCACCAGCCCGACTTTCGCCGCGCGCGAGGCCCACGCCGCCCACCTCTGCCCCGGCACGTAGTAGCGATAGGCATCGAGCAGCGCCGGCGCCAGCAACATCGTCCCCACCCAACGCTCGTCGATCCCGGATGCGACGGCGATGCCGCGCGTGTCGCGCTCGAGAGGGCCGGTCTTCGCCATGGCCGCACCCGCGTACCCGACCGACGTCAGCACGTTGAACGCGAGCACGCCCTTCTCGAACGGCGCGCGCTCACGCCGCAGGTTGGGCCGCCGCGTCAGCAGCCATTCGCTGCCGGCATGCTGCACCCAGAAGCCGGCGGACGAGATCGTGAACTCGCGCTTCGGTGACAGGCCGCTGCGATGGGTGATGGCGAA
This sequence comes from uncultured Acidobacteriota bacterium, assembly GCA_963816725.1. Lineage (GTDB taxonomy): Bacteria > Acidobacteriota > Vicinamibacteria > Vicinamibacterales > 2-12-FULL-66-21 > CAVSUB01. The sequence goes on from CAWFMC010000018.1 coordinate 701,672, forward strand.
GAACGGGATCCCATGGAAGTCGACCTTTTCGAGCCCGGGATCGGCGTCGAACTGGATGTCGAACAGAAGATGACCCGCTTCATGCGCGCCGAACGCGACTGCGGCTCCACCCATGAACTTCCCGATCGTGCTGGCGCGGTTCGGAGCCGGGTCTGTGGCATCTTGGGCCCACGCCGGAGAGACCACCCCAAGCAGCATCAACAGCATGAACGGGGCGACCTGCGGACGAGCTGTGGCACGCGCGTTGCTGGTTGAGCCGGCAGGAGAAGAACGGAGACACACCATGCTCGAAACTATCGCGATCCTGCTAATCATTCTGTGGCTGCTGGGACTGGTCAGCGGCTACACACTGGGCAACTTCATCTATATCCTGCTCGTGATCGCCCTGGTGCTGATCGTCGTGCGGCTGGTCAGCGGCCGGAGGGTTTGAGCAGCACCCGCCCGAGGCGTGAGTGATACGCGGTGAACCGCGTGTCGCCGGATCCTTCGGCGAGGTGACGGCGCACCTGGTGGATCGTCGCGTCGAGGTCGTCGGCCGCCGAGAGGATGAACGCCTCGACGGTCATCGGCTCGACCGGCGATCCCAGCTCCCGCGATCCATGGTGCGAAAGAATCAGGTGAGCGAGCCGCGCCACGACGTCGCGCGGCACGTCCCCGAGCGCCGCCGCGGCCTCGTTCACCATCTGCACGCCGATCGTGATGTGACCGAGCAGATTGCCCTCGAGTGAGTACGAGGTTGCCAGGTCGTAGTCCAGCTCTTCCACTTTGCCGATGTCGTGGAGAATCGCGCCGGCGACCACGTAACTCTTGTCGGCCCCGTACACGTCTGCAAGACGGAGACACACGTCCGCCACCTGCAGCAGGTGCTCGAGCAGTCCGCTCCGGTAGTCGTGATGGACCGTGACCGCGGCCGGCCAGACTCGTAGACGGTCCTCGTACTTCGTCACGACAGCGTCGAGCACGCGGCGGACGTCGGCGTCCTCCGTCCCCGCGATCAGTCCCTGCAGCTGCGCCCACATCTCATCGACTGGCCGCGGCGCGGCCCGAACGTAGTCGGCTTCGCGGAACCCCTCGGTGCGGTCCTGTTCGGGATTGATCCGCCGGATGCTCTCGATGACCAGCTCCACACGCTGGTTGTGTCGATCGGCGCGCCCCTGCGCGCGGACGAACTCCCCCGCCTCGAACTCCTCCTTGTAGCGGTCGACGTCCTCGAGCAGACGCCCGGCAACCGTTCCCGATCGGTCCTGGAGAACGATGTGGAGGTGCGGCGTGCCTTGACGGCCGGTGCGCAGCTCCTTGCGCGTGCAGAGGAAAAAGCCCCACCCGGCGGAACCGGCATCGAGGTGCGCAATGTCGGGCAGGCGTCGGACGGGCCAGTGCGCTTTCAGCGAGTCAGTGAGCATGCGGATGCCTGCTGTGTGGCGTCACGCGATCTGCCGTCGCCGCTCGGGCGCGGCATTTCGCGCCGCGGTGGCGCTGTGGGCGGCGCTGTTAGTCCGGCGAGCCCAGCGCACCACGCCGACACCGGCGAAGACCAGGGCGGCGGCGCCAGCCATGCGCGAGGTGAAGGGCTCGTGCAGGAACAATACGCCGAGGGTAACCGCGATGAGTGGATTGATGTACGCGTACAACGAGACGAACGACACGGCCAGGTGCCGCAGGGCGTAGTTGTAGGCCACGAATCCGCCGAGCGCCCCGACGGTCGCAAGGTACATCAGGGCGCTGAACGAGCGGGTCGAGAAGGACAGGCTCGGCCACTCGCCGTGCAGCGTTCCGGCGATCGTCATCAGGATGCCGCCAAACAGCATCTGCAGCGCCGTCTGGCCGAGGAGGTTCTCCTTCACGTCCAGGCGCTTCGAGTACGAGGACCCGAGCGACCAACCGAACGCGGCAATCTGCACCGCGATGACACCCGCGAGAAAACCGCGATGACCGGCGGACCCGAGGGTGAGCTCCGGCCACACCAGGAGCACGATCCCGCTGAACCCGACGATCAGGCCGGCGAGAACAGGGAGGCGCAGCTGCTCGCCGTCAGCCCTGAAGGCCTCGACCGCGGCCATCCAGAATGGCGAGGTCGCGACGAGGACGGCGGTCAGACCGCTCGGGATCCACTGCTCCGCGAACACCACGCCACCGTTACCGAGCACCAACATCAGGAAACCGAGCAGCGTGATCGAGCCCCACCGTGAGGGCGCGGGCAGCGCCTCGCCCCGGATTACCACCCATGACGCGAGCAGCGCGCCGGCCAGCATCCACCGCAGCCCGCCCATCAGGAACGGCGGCATGGTCTCGAGTGAGATCCGGATTCCGAAGTACGTCGTGCCCCAGATCACGCAGACGGCGGCCCAGGCAAGATAGGCCAGCTTGCGCTGCGGCAGTGCCGCCGGACTCACGACGCAATTCCTTCCCGCACCGGCAACGGCACCGGCAGCCGCGACGTCTCCTTGACGGTCTCCAGCACGATCGTCGTCCGGGTCGAGCGAACGCCCGGTATCCGCCCGAAGCGCGTCCTGAGCAGATGGCCGAGATGCTCGGCGTCCCGCGCCCGCACTTTGATCAAGTAGCAGTCGTCGCCGGCGACGTGATGGACCTCGAGCACTTCCTGGCAGTCCGCGAGCGCCCTGGCAATGCTCTGGTCGGACGACGCCTCCTCGCTGCGGACCGCGACAAAGGCGAGGAGCCCCAAGCCGAGCGACCGCGGGTTCAGCTGGGCGGCGTAACCTTTGACGATCCCGCGCAACTCCAGCTTGCGGATGCGCTCCAGCACCGCAGAGGGCGCCAGCCCGACGGCCCGCGCGATATCGACCTGCGCCTCCCGGGCGTTGGCCTGGAGCTGGTCGAGGATCTGGTAGTCGATGGGATCGAGGTTCTTTTCGCTCACGGCAGAATTATCGGTGGCTGCTGGCCCATTCGCCAGTCCATTATTCAGTTGGACGCCGATTCAAGGGAATGGGATGCGGGTTCTCTGTACAGGGACTGGGACAGGGACTGGGACTGGGGACTAGGGACTAGGGGCTTCAGGCTTCAGGCGAGTCTGGGTCGCTGGCGCCTAGGCTTCTAAAGTCCGAAGCGAGCCTCCGCAGCATCACCAGCCTACACAAACCCATACCCGCCGCGCCCGAGGCGGGCGCCGCCATCAATGGTGAGGATTTCGCCGGTGATGAACCCGGAGTCGCGTGAGGCCAGGAACGCGACGGCTTCGGCAACTTCGGAGGGCTGGCCCCAGCGGCCCAGCGGAACGGAGCGCGTAATCCGCTCGACCGCCTCGGGGCTGTTCCACAGTTGCCGCGCCGCGCCGGCCGATTCGATCGGGCCGGGGGCGACCGCATTCACGCGGATCTGGTGCGGCGCCCACTCGACCGCGAGCGTCTGGGTCATCGACATGACGCCGGCCTTCGCCGCGGCCGAGTGGATCGTCCCAGGGCTGCCGGTCCACACGTAGTTGGCCAGGACCGAGACGATCGCGCCACCTTGGGCGCGCGCGATCATGTGCCGGCCCGACCGCCCGCGAGCAGTAGAAGCTGCCGTGCAGCACGGTGCCGACCACCGCGTTCCACCCGTTGGGCGAGAGATCCGCGGCGTTGCAGACGAAGTTGCCCGCCGCGTTGTTGATCAGGATGTCGATCCGCCCGAAATGACGGATCGTCCGCTCCACCATCTCGTCGACCTGGTCCGGCTTGCGCACATCGATCTGCACCGCCAGCGGATCCAGTCCGGCGTGACGCAAGGCGGCAGTGCCCGATTCGAGGTTCTTCGAGTTGCGGCTCCCGACGACAATCCGCGCGCCGAGCTCTCCGAGACGCTGCGCGATGGCCAGGCCGATGCCCGTTCCACCGCCTGTGATGATCGCAACCTGATGATCGAACGATCCGGACGCCAGCATGACGCTGACATTATCTGCCCTCGACGGCCATCCGCGAAGGGCCGGGCGCCAGTGCCGGCCGTATACTCATTGCCGTGACGGCGACGTGGACGCCGGAAGACGATGCGTTTGCCCGGCTCTTCGAGTCGGTGCACGAAGGCGTCTACATCGGCGAGCTCTCGGCGGAGTCCTCACGGACCCTCTCTGCCAACCCATATCTCAAGCTGATTTTCGGCTACGCCGCGGAAACGCCGGCGGCGGACGTCATCCCCTTCGACGGCGAGCGGTTCGTCGATCCACAAGCGCGCGACGGCTTCCTCGAGCGACTCGAGCGCGATCGCACGGTCACTGATTACCTGCTCCGCCTCCGCCGCGCCGACCGCACGCCGATCTGGATCGAGGTGACCGCGCGTGCCGACGAAGTCCCGGGCGGGTTCCGCGTCGAAGCGTTGATGCGCGATGTCAGCGAGCGCAAGCGGCTGGAAGATCACTCGCGCGATCTCTATCACCAGCTGCTCCAGGCCGAAAAGTTGGCCGCGCTCGGCCAGACCATCTCCGGCGTCGCTCACGAGCTGAACAATCCGCTGGCGACGATCCTCACCTGGGCCGAGCGGCTCTCGCAGCGCGACGTCGACGAGCAGACCCGCCGCGGCCTCGAGACGATCCTCGGCGAGTCTGAGCGCGCCGCCAAGATCGTCCGCAATCTCCTCACCTTCGCGCGCAAGCGTCACACCACCCGCACGATGGTCGACTTGAACCAGGTGGTGCGAGAGACGCTGGCGCTGCGCTCGTACGATCAGCGGGCCAGCAACATCACGATCATCGATGCGCTCGCCGCCGGACTGCCGCAGGTATTCGCCGATCCGCACCAGGTCCAGCAGGTGCTGCTCAACCTGATGATCAACGCGGAGCAGGCGATGGTCTCCTCGCACGGCCGCGGCACGCTGGTCCTGCGCACGTGGCATCACCTCGAGCGCGAGTCAGTGGTCCTCGAAGTCAGCGACGATGGCCCGGGTGTGCCGGAGGACGTGCAGCCGCGGATCTTCGATCCGTTCTTCACGACGAAGGAAGTCGGCAAGGGTACGGGGCTGGGGCTGACGGTCGCCTACGCGATCGTCCAGGAGCACGGCGGCCGGATCACCCTGAAATCGGAGCCGAGCGGCGGGGCCACCTTCGCGGTCGAATTACCGGCCGACGCCTCGGGCCTGCCCCGGCTGCCGCCGCCTGCGAAGGAGGCGCTGGTGCCGGCCGTGTCCGGGGTCGCGGTGCTGGTGGTGGAGGATGAAGCCGCGCTCGGCGCGGCGGTCGCGGAGTCGCTGCAGGACTCCGGCTTCACCGTCGATCGCGCCAGCGACGGGCTCGAAGCGCTCGAACGGTTACGCGCGAAGACCTACGATCTGATCATCTGTGACTTGAAGATGCCGCGGCTCGACGGCACGCAGTTCTACCACGAGCTCGAACTGACCCGCCCGCAGATGGCTCGCCGCATCATGTTCGTCACCGGCGACGTGGCCGGCACCGAAGCCGAACGCTTCCTCGAGGAGAGCGGCTGCCGCTGGCTCGCCAAGCCGTTCCGCTTGAAGGACCTCCTGCGCGCGGCCCGCGAGATGGTCGCCTAGTCCCCTGGACTAGCGCGCGGCGGCGATCCGGTCCGCCTGCGGGCGCGGCGCCGGACGCGCCGCCACGGTCTTCCGCCGCGCATACGGCAGGACCACCCCGGGCGTCCCCGGCATGTTCACCTTCGCCATCCGCATCCGCCTCATCGTCTGCTGGAACGAGAGGATCGCGGGGCGGAGCGCCGCCGCGGCCTCGGCCGGCGGCACCTCGGTGCCGAGCGCCTTCTTGAGCCGCTGCACCGCGCGGGCGTGCAGCTGCGACACGCGCGACTCGTTGACGCCGATCTCGGTCCCGATCTGCTTCATCGTGGCTTCGGCGTAGTAGTACATCGAGATCACCTTGCGCTCGCGCGCCGGCAGCGAGGCTATCGCCGCGCGCACGCGCTCGCGCACCTCACGTGTCTCGTACGCCTTGTGCGGTGACACAGGCTCGGATGGCACCAGCGTCGGAGGAAGCGACGCGCCGTCGAAGTTCTCGGTCGCAGACAGCGGCGAGGTCTGCTCGATGGTGTTGATGCGGACGATGGTCCGGCCGAGGCGCGCCTCGTCCGATCCGACGCGCGCCGCGATGTCCGCGAGCGACGGTTCGGCGCCGAGCTCGCGCCGCAGCTGCTCGCGTGCGGCCTCGATCTCGCGACGCTGGCGTCGCACGCCACGCGGCCAGGCGTCGCGGCGGAGCGCGTCGATCATCGCGCCGCGCACGCGCCGCTCGGCGAAGGTCTCGAACTTGATGCCCCGCTCTTCGTCGAAGCGGCAGGCCGCGTCGATGAGCCCCAGCATGCCGTCCTGGACCAGGTCGTTCAGCTCGATCGAGTGGGGCATCGACGATGCCACGCGGCGGGCGAGCGATTCGACGAAGGGCAGACCGGCGGCAATTCGATCACGCTGGCTGGCGGCAAGCGGCTGGCGCTGCATGGGCACGTCCTCTGAACGTTCGCGGCGTCAACGCCGCGGACGGGTTGCCATGTGCGCAACGGCGGTACCAACAGGAGCGCCCCGGCCCGGCGGTCCCGCCGGCGTTCGAGCTGTGCAGCTAAATGTCAGTCCGTGAAGATGTTATCGGGAGTGCTGTGGTGTGAAGCGGCGGGCAATCCTGCTCGCGGCGGGCTCGGCGCCGTCAATTCCTTGACCGTTTCCGACAGGGGGTGTCAACAATCCGGCAGTGACGACAGGCGGCTCCGCATCCGAATCTCCTTGGCCGTCACCATCGCCTCGAGCACGCTGGCCACGACCTGCGAGGCGCGCGCCCGGCCCATTTCGTCCGCCGCCTTCACCTCGAGCAGCTCCGCGTTCGCGAGGATGATCCCGAGCTGATTGTTGAGACGATGGAACAGCAGGCCCAGGTCGATGGGCGGGGGCTCCACGGCTGGCACTACGAGGCTTCCTTCCGGGTCAACTCCGAGACCTTGCCTGGCTGACGCCACAGCGTGTCCGCGAAAATACGGATGGACCCGCCGGCGGTCCGCACGTACTCGACCTTCTGACTGGCGATCCAGTTGTAGATCGTGCGCCGGCTGACGCCTACCAGCTCGCAGGCCTTCATGATCGAAATCGTCTGACGCTCAATCATCATCGTGTGTGGGGACCGACGTGATCCCGCTTCCGCACACAGTTATCGGAGCGGACCCTGGTGGGCTGTAGGCCATCGCGCAGATGCTGCGTTGACCACGATCCCATGGGGTGTCAAAATACCGTCCGCCCGCATAAATGACTGACTCCCCGAAACATCTGCTCATCGTAGACGACGAGACCGCGCTCCGTGAGGCGATTGCCGAACGGCTCACCGATCACGGGTTCCTGGTCGAGCAGGCAGGCAGTGGGGAGCAGGCACTCGAGCGGCTGGCGGCGTTCGCCTTCGACATCCTGCTGACCGATCTGCGACTCCCCGGAGTCGATGGGCGGCAGGTCCTGGACGCTGCGCTCGAGCGCTACCCGGACATCATCGCGATCGTGATCACCGGCTTCGGCACCGTGAAGGACGCGGTCGACGCCATCAAACAGGGTGCGGCCGACTTCATCACCAAGCCCTTCCAGTTCGACGCGCTGCTCCACGTGCTCGGCTCGGCGCTCGAACAGCGGCGGCTCCGGGCCGAGAACGCCTACCTGCGCTCGCAGCTCGAGCAGCGCTATCGCATCGACGGGCTGGTCGGGACGAGTCGCGTGATGCGCGACCTGTACCACCTTCTCGAGACCGTCGCGCCGACATCGAGCACGGTGCTGATCGCCGGCGAGACCGGCACCGGCAAGGAGCTGGCCGCGAGGGCGCTCCATCACAACAGCCCGCGGCGCAACAACCGCTTCGTCGCCCTCAACTGCAGCGCGATTCCGGAAACCCTGCTCGAAGCGGAACTGTTCGGCCACGTGCGCGGCGCTTTCACCGGCGCGATTGCCACGCGTCAGGGGCGCCTCGAACAGGCCAACAAGGGCACGCTCTTCCTCGACGAGGTGGGGACGATGAGCCCGGCGCTGCAGGCGAAGCTGCTGCGCGTGTTGCAGGAACGCGAGTTCGAGCGGGTCGGCGATTCACACACCATCAAAATCGACGTGAGGGTCATTGCCGCCACGCATTCCGATCTGGATCGGATGGTCGCCGACGGGAGCTTCCGTCAGGATCTCTTCTACCGCCTGAACGTGATCCCGGTGAAGCTGCCGCCGCTGCGCGATCGCCGGGACGACATCCCGCTGCTGGTCCAGCACTTTCTCCAGAAGCTGTGCGCCGATCTCGGGCGCGAGACGGTCACCGTCTCGCAGGATGCGATGCGCCGGTTGATGGCGTATTCGTGGCCCGGCAACGTCCGCCAGCTCGAGAACATCGTCGAGCGCGCGCTGGCCTTCAGCAAGGGACGGCCGCAGATCGACGTCGCGGATCTCGGGCCCGAAATCGTCGAGCCGCGCGGCGGCGCGGGCAAAGACGAGTGCTGGCTGCCGGACGAGGGGCTGGACTTCGAGTCGTACATCGGCGGACTCGAGCTCGCCATCATCCGCCGATCGCTCGAGAAGACCCACGGCAACAAGCGCCAGGCGGCGAAGCTCCTGAACCTGAAACGTACGACGCTGATCGAGAAGCTGAAACGGCTCGAACCACCAGTCGACGACAGCGCGTCGAAGCTCTCCTGAGGCCAGATCCCATGCCACCCCGTCACGTCTACTGGACGATCATCCTGGAGGGCAAGCCGACCGCCTTTCGCGCCCACACGCGCGAGGAGCTGCAGCCCACCTTCAAGCAGTTGTCGTCCAAGCACGCCGACATCCAGATGAAGTGGTTCGCGCGCGGCAAGCTGTGGGAGTCGCCGGACGAAGAAAAGGATCTCTCACGGCGTGGCCCGGGCAGCGAACGCCGCGCGGCCTCGTGGCGCCCCGGTGGCAAGCACGAAGACCCTCGTGAGCGGTTCAAGATACCGCGCGACGAGAAGCGCCGGCGCTTCGCCGAACGACTGCACGGCCGCCGACCAGACGACGAGCGGACGACGTCGGAGACGAGCGAGGAATACGCGCCGCCCGAGGCGGGGATGCCGCCGCCGGATACCCAGCACGACCAGCACGAGTCCGCACCGCGACCGAGCGGGGAGCCTGAGTCGTCGACCGCACCTCGCGGGGACACCCCGGCGCCGAAGCGCCCGACTGGTCCGCGCGGCGAGGGCTCCGGGCCGTCGGCTCGCGTCGATCGTGAGGAGCGGCCGCGCGAGCGCAAGCCGTACTCGGATCGGCCGCGCGACGAAGGGCGTCCGTCTGGCGATCGGCCGTGGTCACCGCGCCCGAAGCCGTTCAGGGATCGTGGCGATCGACCATCGGGTCCGCCGCGTGGCGCCGGCGCGCGCGGCGGCTGGGACAAGAAGCCGTGGGACAAAAAGCCGAGGCCAGCGGGCGACGACCGTCCCGCCGGCACGAGACCCGCGGGGCCGCGCGGCGAAGGCGGGGACGCCCCGCGCGCCGATCGCGAGCGGAAGCCGTATTCGAATCGGCCACGCGGCGAAGGCCGCCCATCCGGCGATCGGCCGTGGTCGCCGCGCCCGAAGCCGTTTGGCGATCGCGGCGATCGACCGTCCGGACCGCCGCGGGGGACCGGCGGCGGGTGGGAGAAGAAGCCCTGGGACAAGAAGCCGCGCGCGCCGGCCCCGCATGGCGGTGACGATCGCCCGTCCGGCGGCAGACCCTCCGGCCCACGCGGGGAAGGCGGCGGCGCGCCGCGCGCTGATCGCGAGCGGAAACCGTACTCGGATCGGCCACGTGGCGAAGGCCGGCCGTCCGGCGATCGGCCGTGGTCGCCGCGTCCGAAGCCGTTTGGCCATCGACCCTCAGGGCCCCCAGGAGCACGCGGCCCCAGTGCGCGCGGTGGTTGGGACAAGAAGCCGTGGGACAAGAAGCCGAGACCGCCAGGTTCGCGCGATGGTGGCGATCGTGGGCCTGCGTCCCGGCCCAAGGGGCCGCGGGACGGCGGCGGCGCGCCGCACGCTGATCGCGACCGGAAACCGTACTCGGATCGGCCACGCGGTGAAGGACGACCGTCCGGCGACCGGCCGTGGTCGCCGCGCCCGAAGCCGTTTGGCGATCGCCCCTCGTCTGGTCCGCGCAAGCCGTGGGACCGGCCCGCGGGATCACGTCCGCCTGGCGGCGGTGGACGTCCTCAGGGTCCCGGATCGACTGGTGGGACCCGTCCGTCAGGGCCGCGCGAGGGTGGCGGTGAGCGGCCGTTCACGCCGAAGCCGCCGGCCAAGCGCGCACCCTTCCGGCAGCCTGGTAACGCGAGCGTCGGCCGCAAGCCGCCTGCCCCAAAGAAGTCCGGCAAACCGCGCAAGCCGGGCGGCGGGGGAGGACGCTCGCGATGATCGCGCACGTCATCCTGTTCAAGCCGAGGGCTGGCCTGAGCGCCGCCGAACGCGGCGCGGTGCTCGAAGCACTCACCCGCGCCTCACGCGACATACCGGGCATCCGCAGCTTCCGGATCGGCAAGCGCGTCCGCCATGGCCTGCCGGGTTACGAGCAGATGATGCCGGAGGACTTCGAGTTCCTCGTGATCATCGAGGTCGATGACCTCGACGCGCTGAGGGCCTATCTGGCGCACCCCTCACACGCCGCGTTCGGCGCCCACTTCACGCAGTCGTCAGCCGCGGCGCTGGCCTACGACTACGAGGTCGTCGATGTGGCGGATGCGATCAAGTTGGTGGGTGGGTGACTAGCGGTGGAAACCGGAGTGGCTTCCCGCTTCCAGCTTCCGGATCTTGTCTTCGGGGCAACGCTTCGGCTGTTTCCAAACCGAGCTACCGAAATGCTGGCGCACCTGATTGGTGCGCAACACTGCAGTCCAAGCAGTGATGAGCCTCAAGCGAATTCCAGCGGGAAGCGGGAAGCGGGAAGCTGACAGGCGGGCGAGGTCCTACGACGCCCGCTCGGCCCCGCACTCCACAACAAACCGTCCCGCGAGGTTGCGGCCGGCGCGGAGAACGGTGAGACCCGCGCTCGCGGCCAGGCCGCGGAACTCGGCCAGCGTGCGATCCTTTCCGCCGACCAGCACCAGCATCAGCAGATCCGGCGGCGCCGGACCGTCGTCTGGCGCGACGCCGCTCAGGATCATCACCCGTCCGGATGGGCGGGCTGCGTCGGCGCAGCGCGTGAGGATCGCGGCCGCCTCGCGATCCGGCCAGTCGCTCATGATGCTCTTCAGAAGATAGAGATCGGCGCCGGCAGGCAGCGGCTGGAAGAAGCTCTGCGCCCGAAGGGTGACCCGGTCGGCCACCCCGGCGGCTCCCAGAACGTCCATCGCGCGCCGGACCGTACCGGGCAGATCGACGAGCGTGCCGGTGAGGTGTGGATGCGCGCGCAGGATTTCGGACAGTAGCGCGCCCGTCCCGCCGCCGACGTCGACGACCGTCCGGATCGCACTCCAGTCGTCATCGAGCAACACGCCGGCATCCGGGGCCCCGTGCCCCGCCGGGCCCATGAACGCGTCGAAGCTCGCGGCGACTTCCGGATGGGACTCGAGAAACGCCCAGAACGGCTGCCCGAATGCTTCGTGAAATGACGCCTCCCCGGTGCGCACCGCAGTCGGCAGCGTGCTCCATGCGCCGGCCATACGGCCGCCGATGCCGTTCAGGTCGAGCCCCAGCAACACGCCGGGATCGAGCAGCGGACGGGCGGCCTCGTTCAGCGCGAACGTCCCGGCTGACGGCTCCTCGAAGAGTCCCTTGGACACGAGATGCGTCAGCACCCGTGTCAGTGCTGACGGATCGGACTGTGTGGCCGCGGCGAGATCGGCGGCCGTGGTCGCGCCACGGGCGAGGTGCTCGGCGACCCGCAGTGTCGCCACGACGTGCACACACCACGGCGTGCACAAGTCGGTCAGCGACCAGAGATCGACCGGCGCCATGTCAGCCCGCGAGGACGACTGGCTCCGTGGCGAAGAAGGTTTCGATGATGTCGCGCAGTTGCGGGATGGTCTCAGCCGCGTTGATCGCGGTCCGGAGATGCGAGCCGTTCTCGAGCCCTTTGGTGTACCAGGAGTTGAGCGCCCGTAGCTTGCAGATCACCCACTTCGCGCGCCCGCGCGCGGGCTGGAGATCCGCACCGGCCTGACCCGGCGCGAGGTGGCGAAAGCCGTCGGCCTCGTCGAGGCGCTCGTTGAGCAGCAGATCGATGTACTCGAGCAGGAAGCGGCTCCGGTCCTCGGCCGTGACCTCTCGCGGCGTCCGGCCCTCCATCATGTCGCGGGCCTGACGGAAGATCCACGGGTTGCGCAGCGCACCGCGGCCGACGAGCACGCCCGACGCCGCACCGCTGCGCAGGCGATCGACGACCTGCCCCGCCTCGACGCAGTCGCCGCTGCCGAACACGGGAATCTGCACACCCGACGCGACGCGGGCGATGAGGTCCCAGTCGGAGCTGCCGGAGTACGACTGCGCCGCGGTTCGTCCGTGTACCGCGACCGCCGCGGCACCGGCGTCTTCCATCCGCTTCGCCAGATCCGGCGCATTAATCGCCGTCGCGTCCCAGCCGGCGCGCATCTTCACCGTCACCGGGATCCGCACCGCGCGGGCCATCGCGCGGATCACGCCGGCGGCATGCTCCGGCTCGCGCATCAGGCTGCAGCCGGCGTTGTGTTTGGCGATTTTCGGGACGGGGCACCCCATGTTGACGTCGACCACGTCAGCGCCCATGCCCTCGACGATCTGCGCCGCCGCGGCCATCTTCTCGGGATCGCCGCCGAAGATCTGGATCGAGACCGGCCGCTCTTCTTCGGTGTACTCAGCGTATTCGAGGGTGCGATCGATGCCACGGACCAGCCCTTCGGAGCTGACCATCTCGCTGACGACGAGGCCGCAGCCCCCCTGCCGCTTGACCAGCCGGCGGAACGCGGTGTCCGTCATGCCGGCCATCGGGGCGAGCGCCAGCGGTGGAGCGAGATCGATCGCGCCGACTTTCATGGGCGGAATGCGGTCAGTGCCCGCCGACAACGATCGGCTCCTCGCTGCGGACCTGATCCTCGTAGGCCTTCTTCAGGGCATCGTTCTTCCAGACGATGAGCGCCTGGCCGCGCAGGCGGCCGAGGAACTTCTTCACTTCCGCCTGCTGGCGCGACGCGTACACCTTTTCGGCCACCAGGTCGCGCACGCTTTCGAACGGCTGCGTGACCGGCGTGGTCAGCTTCTCGAGCTTGAAGATCTGGAAGTTCTTGGCGCCCCGCACCGGCTGCGAGATCTCGCCCGGCTTCATCTTGGTCAGCAGGTCGCTCATCGCCGGCGAGAGCTCCTTCAGCGGCAGCGGACCGATGAGCCCGCCGTTCGCCTTCGACGGTGAGGACGACACCTCCGCGGCGACCTTGGCGAAGTCCTCGCCTGCCGTCACGCGCGCGCGAATCGCGTCGATCTTCTGCTTCGCCTGGTCATCTTGCGCGACGTTGATGCCGGCCTGCCCGCCCTGCGTGCTGGTCGGGATCTCGATCGAAATCTCACGCAGCGTGACCGTCGGCGCCTCGACGAACTCCGACTGATGCGCCAGGTAGTACTGCCGCGCCTCCTCCTCGGTGATCTGCAGCTTCTGCCCGACTTCGTCCTGCTGCACGCGATAGACCGTGACCTGCTTCTCGAAGTTCTTCCGCAGGTCGTCCATCGTCATGCCTTCCTGCGCCAGGGCGGCCTTGAACTTGTTCTCGTCTTCGAGGTTCTGGTCCTTGCGCAGTTGGGTGAGCCAGTCCTTGAACTGCTGATCGGTGACGTGGTAGCCCTTCTCCTTCCCGAGCTGGATGAGCAGCATCTCGTCGATGGTGTCGACCAGGATCTTCGGGGTGACCTCCGCGATCATCTTCTTGAGCGTGTCGTCGTTCTTCATCGAGTCCGCATCGACGGCGGAGTTGATGCGCCCGCGGATGGCCGCGATCTGCTTCGCCTCCAGCTCGGTCTTGGTGAGGATGTCGCCGTTGACCTTCACGAGCACCTGCTCGAGCACGTCGGCGGATCCGACCTGCAGCTGGGTGACGACCGCGGCAGCGGTCAGGGCGAGCGCGACGAGGCGAGGTCTGCTGATCATTGCCATTCCTCTAACTTACTGAATCTCAGAATTTTAGCCGATCGACTGGCCCTCGCTCAACTCGCGCAGGAGCGACCCGACCCGGCCGAACAGGCCGCCTTCGGCGCGCGGATCCTCTTTCTTCGGGCGGAGAATCTCTTCGCGCGTGAACCCGCCGCTGACCTCTCCGGTATTGGCCCGGGCTGCCCACCACGAGCCGCTCGCGACCGGATCGGCCCCCTTCTTGGGCTTGATTCCGGGCCGGGCCGGCGGAGGCGCCGGAGCGACCGGGCGCGGCGGCGCGGCGGCTGACCGGAGGTCCATCTTCAAGGTGGTCGGCGGAACCAGCATCAGGTCCGCGCGGGCCTTGACCACCCGAAACAGCACCGTGGCATCGAGCTTGGCGTCCGGCCTGAACTTTAGGACGACCAGTTGCCCCTCCCGGTCGAGCGATTCCAGCCCGATCTTGTCGGCGAGCAGCCGGATCGAGGCATATTCCGCCAGGTTCAGTACCGAAGCCGGTGGCGGACCGTAACGGTCGCGCACCTCGTCCATGAGACGGTCCAGCTCCGGCGCGGTCCGGACCGCGGCCATCCGGCGGTAGACGGTGAGCCGCTGATTCATGTCCGGGATGTAGGCGTCGTCGATCCGGAGATCGACGCGCAGGTTCACGTTGGCGCGAACCTCGTCTTCGAGCTCCTCGCCCTTGAGCTCCTTGATCGTCTGCTCGAGGAGCTTCATGTACATGTCGAACCCGACAGCCTCGATATGGCCGCTCTGCTCGCCGCCGAGCAGGTTCCCGGCGCCGCGAATCTCGAGGTCGAGGGCGGCGACGCGGAACCCGCTGCCGAGATCGCTGAACTCGCGAATCGCCGCCAGCCGCTTCTTGGCCACCGGCGTGAGCGAGTCCTCCGGCGGAATCAGCAAGTACGCATACGCGCGGCGATCCGATCGGCCGACGCGGCCGCGCAATTGATAGAGCTGCGACAGGCCGTAGCGGTCCGAGCGGTTGATGATGATCGTGTTGGCGTTCGGGATGTCGAGGCCGTTCTCGATGATCGTCGTCGCGAGGAGCACGTCGTACTTGTGCGCGACGAAGTCCACCATCACCCGCTCGAGCTCGTCTTCGCTCATCTGGCCGTGACCGACGGCGAGCCTGGCCTCCGGGACCAGCCGGTTGATCAGGCTGCCCATCGAAAAGATCGACTCGACCCGGTTGTGGACGAAGTAGACCTGGCCGCCGCGTTCGAGCTCGGTCCGGATCGCGCGCTGGATCACCGCCGGATCGAACTTGAGGACGTTCGTCTGGATCGACAGCCGATCCTTCGGCGGTGTCTCGATCACCGACATGTCGCGGATCCCGGCCAGCGACATATTGAGCGTCCGCGGGATCGGCGTCGCCGTCATCGTCAACACGTCGACCCGCTTGCGCATCTGCTTGATGCGCTCCTTGTGAGCCACGCCGAAGCGCTGTTCTTCGTCGACCACAAGCAGGCCCAGGTCGCGGAACTGCACATCCTTCGACAGCAGGCGGTGGGTGCCGACGACGATCTCGAGCTTGCCGGCGGCGGCGTCCTCGATGATCTGCTTCTGCTCGGCCTTGCTGCGGAAGCGGCTGATGGTTTCGATCTTCACCGGGAAGCCGGCGAATCGATCGCGCAGCGTCTTCTGGTGCTGGAAGGCGAGGATCGTCGTGGGCGCGAGGAACGCGACCTGCTTGCCGTCCATCACCGCCTTGAACGCCGCTCGCATCGCGACCTCGGTCTTGCCGTAGCCGACGTCGCCGCACAGCAGGCGATCCATCGAGGTGGGCGATTCCATGTCGCGCTTGATGTCGGCGATCGCGTTCCGCTGATCCGTCGTCAGGTCCCACTCGAAGGCGTCTTCGAACTCCTGCTGCCAGTGGGAGTCCGGGCTGAACGCGTGACCGGGGACGGCTTTGCGCGCGGCATAGAGCTTCAGCAGCTCCTCGGCCATGTCGCGCATCGCCTTCTTGACGCGCGTCTTGGCCTTTTCCCAGGTCGTGCCGCCGAGCCGATCGAGCGACGGTCGCGCCGAGCCGGTGTAGCGCTGCACGAGGTCGAGCCGTTCAACCGGGACGAAAAGCTTGTCCTCACCCGAGTAGCGGAGTTCCATGAACTCCTGCGGCTCGAGGCCGACGTCGATCCGCTTGAGGCCGACGAAGACGCCGATACCGTGATCCACGTGGACCACGAGGTCGCCGACCTTCAGGTCGCGGAAGTCGGAGAGAAAGGTGCGCGTCGCGGACTTGCGCCGCTCGTGCACCTGCCGTTCTTCCTCGAAGACGTCGGTCTCGGTCCAGAGCTGCAGGCCGGCGTCCGGCAGGCGGAAACCGCGGGTCAGCCGGCCAACGCCGACCAGCACCGAGGCGGTGTGCGCGTCCTCGGCGCGCTCCATCGGCACGGCGAAGACGGAGTAGTCGGCGAGCAGCTCGATCGTCCGCTCGGCGCGGCCCTGGGTGTGGGCCACGAACACCAACGTGTCGCCGCGCTCCCGCCCCTGCTTGATGTCGGCGACCCAGTCCTGCAGACGCCCGCCGTACTCGCGGGAGGGCTGCGAGGCGATGTGCCTGACGGTGCCTTCCTCACCGAGCGCCAGCGTCTCGAGCGCAGTCCCGGCATCGAGGCGGGCCTCGACGTCCTCCCAATCCACGATCAGCCCGTCCGGCTGCGCCACCCGCTGGCCACGCGCCAGCGCGTCGTCGTAACTGGCCAGGATCTGGTCGCGGGTCTTGCGACCGTGCGCCTTGGCCTCGTCGGGCTCGGAGACGAACACCGTCGGCCGGCCGGCCAGCATCAAATAGTCGAAGAACGTCGCCGATCGATCGGCGTCGTCCGGATCCCCGGGAAGCTCGGTCAGCGGAACGATTGCTGCCTGATCGACGGCGCCGGTCGAGCGCTGTGTTGACGGGTCGTAGGCGCGGATCGACTCGATCGTGTCGCCCACGAACTCGAGCCGGATCGGCCGCTCTGCGCCAGCCGGATAAAAGTCGACAACGCCGCCGCGGACGCAAAACTCACCGGACTCGTCGACCGGGTCCTGTCGGGTATAACCCGCCGACACGAGCAGATCCGCGAGGTCACTCGGCGCGATGTCGAACCCGGGAGAGACGACCAGCGCAGCCGTCTCGAGCCGCTGTGGCGTGGCGAGACGGGGCAGCAGCGACGCCGCGGAGGCGACGATGACCCGGGCGGCGCCGGTGGTCAGCGCGTGGAGGGCGCGCGCGCGCGCCGAGGCGATGTCGAAGTGCGGCGCCATGCCGCGATACGGATCCACCTCGTGCGAGGGGAACGGCAGAACCGACCGCTCCACCTCGTCATCCGACAGGCCTTCGTAGGCGGCGACGAAGAAGCGGACGTCGGCCGTCAGCAGCTCGACGTCAGCATCGGTCGGTGCCACGATCACGACCGGACCACGGGACGCGGCGACCGCAGCGAACAGCGCCTTGGCGGGCGGCGTGAGACCGCTGACCTGGCGCCCGGGCGCACCCATCCCGAGGCGGCCGGCGGCCGTTTTGAGGATCGCGCGAAGAGTGAGAGAGCTGGATGTGTACGAAGACGGCATGGACGCAGATTCGGCAAGTGCCCGAATCTTTCATTTTACCGTGAAGGCCCCGGGGTTGGTAAAGCTGAGGTGTGCACGTTGACCCAACGCGAGGCCCGGGCCTACACTCCCCGCATCGTCGCGTCACGCCGGTCGTGGAGTCTCTTCCCGCAGGTCGATTGTGGGCCCCGGAGGTGGTACATGCCGAAAGTACTGAAGTGTGCCGATGTCATGGGCGACTGCAACACGGTGATCGTCGGCAAGGACGCCGACGAGGTGTTCGCGAAGGCCGAAGCGCACGCCCGCAAGGAACACAACATGACGATCATCACGCCCAGCGTCATGTCGCAGATCGAGGCGGCCATCAAGGACCGCTGACCGGCTGTCAGCCGGCGCGCACTTTCTTCACGAGCGCGCTGGTCGAGTAGCCCTCTTCGACCGTGACACGGACGACGCGCCCGCCGCGAGCTTCGACTGTGTCACGGCCGACGATTCGATCCGCCGCCCAGTCCGCCCCCTTCACCAGCACGTCCGGCTGCAGTGCCTCGATGATCTCTCCAGGCGTGTCCTGGTCGAAGAGCACCACCGCGTCGACGCAATCGAGCGCCGCCAGCAGTTCCGCGCGCTCCGATTCGCAGGTGATCGGCCGATCCTCGCCTTTGTTCCGCTTGACCGAAACATCGCCGTTGAGCCCGACGACCAGCGCGTCACCGAGGGCCCGTGCTTCCCGCAGGTAGCGGACGTGGCCTGGATGCAGCAGGTCGAACACGCCGTTGGTGAAGACGATGGACTTGCCCTCGGCGCGGAGCGCCGCGATCAGCGCCCGGGCCGCATCCCACGAGAGGAGCCGTTCGACCCCGCCGCCTTCGACCTTCATTCCGACGCCTCACCGGTCCGCTCGAAGACGATGCCTTCGGAGAAGCGCCATTGATGGCGCGGCCGGTAGATGCCGACGTCCTTGGTCCGCGACTTCACACGGAACGTGTACAGCAGCCGGTGATAGTCGTAGGGGTAGCCGTCGACCTTGTGAATCGCGACATCGAGTTTGTAGGTGCCTTCCACAAGATCCAGGCTGTCGATCGTGAAGACCGCTTCGGCGTCACCGAATAACCGCTCGCCTTTCAACTCCTCGAGGCTGGTGTTGGTCCCGTAACAACATACTCCTTCGGCATTGAAGATCCCGATGCCGATGACGAAGTCGTCGATCTCGAGCGGCGCGCGCATGCGGATCCGAATCACGAGCGGCGAACCCGACTGGAACACGTGTCCGCGCTCACCGTCGGCCGCCGCCAGCATGACGTCGGTGATCTCGACTTCACGGGATCCCCACCGCCCTTCCGTAGCGCGGAACATGTCGGCGGGCGCCTCGGCGGTTTCGATCGGATGATCCGGGAGCACGGCGGTCGCCGGTTCGTCGGGCGAGACCACCACCGCTGATTCGAGCGCCTTGGCGTCGGCCGCGGCGAGCTGCGTCTCCTCGCCGACTTCGACGTCGGTGACGTAGGCGCCGACGATACGGCGCGGATCGCCTGCGCCTTTCAGACGGCCGTGATCGAGCCAGATCGCTTCGTCGCAGAACTTCTCGACGAGTCCGAGCGAGTGCGTGACCAGCAGGATCGTTCGGCCGCGGCGTTTGAACTCGGCGAACTTGTCGAGGCACTTGTGGGTGAACCCTTCGTCGCCGACGGCCAGGACCTCGTCGACCAGCAGGACGTCCGGGTCGACGTGGATCGCCACCGCGAACCCGAGCCGCATGTACATCCCCGACGAGTAGGTCTTCACGGGCGCGTCGATGAACGCCTCGAGCTCCGCGAACTCGACGATCTCGTCGAACCGCTGGGTGATCTCCTTCTTCGTGAGGCCGAGCATGATCCCGTTGATGAAGACGTTCTCGCGGCCGGAAATCTCGGGATGGAAGCCGGCGCCCAGCTCGATCAAGGCCGAGATCCGTCCGTGCACCGTCACGCTGCCGGTCGTGGGTTTGGTGATTCCGGCAACCAGCTTGAGCATCGTGCTCTTGCCCGACCCGTTCCTGCCGATCACGCCAAGCGTGCGTCCCTTCGGCACGGTGAAGGACACGTCCTGCACCGCCGCGAACGTCTCGTCCGGCTTCAGATCGCGCACCAGGCTGCGCGACAACAGCGCGCTCTTGAGCGTCGCGAACTGCCGCCGTCGATCGTACCGGCGGTAGATCTTCGAGGCGTGGAGGACTTCGATGGCGTTCATCGGCGGAGCTTCCAGCTGTCAGCTTCGAGCTGCCAGCTTGGGCCGAGTGGACGAGCGGCGGCGGTTGCCAAACGCGCGCGGCGCAGCGCTTCCAGCGTGCAGTGGCGATTGCATTCGGAGCCGGAAGCTGGCAGCCGGAAGCTGGCGGCCGTCCTCATACCTCCTCCGCAAACGTGTCCCGCAGCCGGTCGAACACGAAGTAGCCGAACAGGAACCACAGGATCGAGATCGCCCCGAGGAGCAGCAGGGAAGGCAGGTGGCCGACCGGGCCCTCGAAGAACAGGATCTCCTGGTAGGAAATCGCCAGATGCGTGAAGGGGTTCAGCTTCAGAAGCGTGGCCTGCCAGACGTGATGGATCGGGTTCGCGGGATCCTCGAACAGGAACCACGGATAGATGATCGGGGTGGCGAAGAACCAGAACGTCAGCAGGTTGGAGAGGATGTCCCGGATATCGCGGAAGTGGACGGTCAGGGCGGAGAGCAGCAGCGCGAAGCCGAGGGTCAGGATCAATTGCACCACGACGGCAATCGGGAACAAGGCCAGCTCGCCGGCGGTTTGCGGCCGCTGGTAGTAAACCAGGAAGCCGGCGAGGATCACCAGCCCGAAGAAGAAGTGGACCATGTTCGCCAGGACCGTGACGATCGGCAGGATCTCGGCCGGGAACAGGACCTTCTTGATCAGATTGCCGCCGGAGATGAGGACGCCGGCCGACTCGTTCAACGACGACGAGAACCAGGTCCACGGCAGGATGCCGCAGAACATGAACAGGGCGTACGGCTCGATCCGCTTGTCGTGCGCCGACGGCATCACGACCGTGAAGACGAACGAGTAGACCAGCAGCAGGAGCAGCGGGTTGATGAAGGACCAGAAGAAGCCGAGGACCGACCCGCGATACCGCGCCTTCAGCTCTCGTGCCACCAGGCTCTGTATCAAGCCGCGGTAGCGCAGGAGCCGGGCGAGGTTATGGAGCATCGACTTCGAGGACGACCGCGGTGATGTTGTCGGGGCCGCCGCCGCCGTTGGCCGCGTCGATCAGCCGCCGGCAGACGTCCTCGAGCGAGAGCGAAGGATCCGAGAGAATCTGGGTAATCTGAATGTCGGTCACGACCGAGAACAGGCCGTCCGAGCAGAGCAGGAAGCGCTCGCCGCGCAGCAGGCTCAGCTCCGTCACGTCCACTTCGGGATCTTCGCCGCCGGAGAGCGCGCGGGTGACGACGTTGCGCCACGGGTGCATGCGGGCCGCGCTCGGGCTGAGCGTGCCGGCGCGGACCTGCTCTTCGACCCACGAGTGATCGTTGGTGATCTGCGCCAGTGTGCCGTCGCGCAGGGCGTAGACCCGGCTGTCGCCGACGTGCGCGACGCACGCCGCCTCGTGCCCGGCCAGCAGCGCCGACGCGGTGGTGGCCATGCCTTTCAGATCCGGCGATTCCCCGATCGTCGCCGCGATGCGCCGGTTGGCGAGGCGGAACGCCGCCTTGATCCGGTTGCCGTCGAGGCTCAGGGTGGGGTCGAACGGGAACGGCCAGGTGCGGTTCTTGTCGGCACCGGCAGTCTCTTCCACGAACGCCTGGATCGCGTCGACCGCGACCCGGGACGCGACCTCGCCGGCCACGTGGCCGCCCATGCCGTCCGCGACCATGTAGAGGCCGATGTCCTCGCGCGTGCAGTAGCAATCCTCGTTGCTGCTGCGCCTGAGACCGGGGTCGGACAGCACAGCCCAGCGGAACGACGGCATCGCGCTCATGCGGTTAGCTCTGATTGCGTAGCCGCTTCATCCCGCCGGTGCGCGGCCCGACGCCGATGCGCGACGAGACGTTCAGCCGCGCGAGCGACTTGAGCAGCGCCGTCCGGGCCCGCTCGTAATCGACCGCGCTCTGTTGTGCGCCGGACAGGCGCTTCTCCGCCCGGGCGCGGGCCGCTTCGGCTCGTTCGATGTCGATGTCGTCGGCGCGCTCGGCGAGCCGCGCCAGGACGGTCACGCGATCGGGCAGCACTTCCGCGAACCCGAACGCGATCGACACGTAGGTCTTTTCCTGGCCCTTGCGGTACCACAGCTCGCCGACGGCGAGCCCGGCGAGCAGCGGCGTGTGGCCGGGCAGCACGCCAAAGTAGCCCTGGCTGCCCGGGATCTCGACCTCGTCGACGTTCTCCTTGAGAACGAGCTTGTCGGGCGTGACGATCTGCAGCTCGATGGTGGTGGGGAGGGCCATCGGCTATTCCTTCATCTTCTCCGCTTTTTCGACCGCTTCCTCGATCGTCCCGACCATGTAGAACGCCTGCTCGGGCAGGTGATCGTACTTGCCGTCCACGATCTCGCGGAAGCTGCGGACGGTCTCGGCAATCGGCACGTACTTGCCGGGGAAGCCGGTGAACTGCTCGGCGACGAAGAACGGCTGCGACAGGAAGCGCTGGATGCGCCGCGCCCGGCCGACGGTCAGCTTGTCCTCTTCCGACAGCTCGTCGATGCCGAGGATGGCGATGATGTCCTGCAGGTCTTTGTAGCGCTGCAGCACCTGCTTCACGGCGCGGGCGACGTTGTAGTGCTCGTCGCCGATGATCCGCGCGTCGAGGATGCGCGAGGTCGAGGCCAGCGGATCGACCGCCGGATAGATGCCCAGCTCGACGATCGCCCGCGACAGGTTGGTGGTCGCGTCGAGATGGGCGAACGTGGTCGCCGGCGCCGGGTCGGTGTAATCGTCCGCCGGCACGTAGATCGCCTGGACCGAAGTGATCGATCCTTTGTTCGTCGAGGTGATGCGCTCCTGGAGCTCACCCATCTCGGTCAGCAGCGTCGGCTGGTAGCCGACGGCCGAGGGCATGCGGCCGAGCAGCGCCGACACTTCGGACCCGGCCTGCGTGAAGCGGAAGATGTTGTCGATGAACAGGAGCACGTCCTTGTTCTCGGCGTCGCGGAAGTACTCGGCGACGGTCAGGCCGCTCAGCGCGACGCGGAGACGCGCACCCGGCGGCTCGGTCATCTGTCCGTAGACCAGCGCGGCGCGGGACTTCTCCATCTCCTGCATGTTGATGACGCCGCTCTCCTGGAACTCGAGCCACAGGTCGTTGCCCTCGCGGGTGCGCTCGCCGACCCCGGCGAACACCGACACGCCGCCGTGCTTCATGGCGACGTTGTGGATCAGTTCCTGGATGATGACGGTCTTGCCGACGCCGGCGCCGCCGAACAGGCCGATCTTGCCGCCGCGCAGATACGGCTCGAGCAGGTCGATGACCTTGATGCCGGTCTCGAACATCTGCAGCTCGGTCGACTGATCTTCCAGCGACGGCGCGGAGCGGTGAATCGACCAGCGCTCCTGCGACTCGATCGGCCGATCCGGGAAGTCGACCGGCTCGCCGAGCACGTTCATGACCCGGCCCAGCGTGGCCGGCCCGACCGGCATCGAGATCGGCGCGCCGGTGTCGATCGCCTTCATGCCGCGCTGCATGCCGTCGGTCGGCTTCATCGCCACGGTGCGCACCCGGTTCTCGCCGAGGTGCTGCTCGACCTCGACGATGACGTCGATCGATTGCGCCGAGCCGCCGCCGACCACGCGGACCGCGTTGTAGATCGCCGGCAGATGACCGCCCTCGAACTCGATATCGACCACCGGGCCGATGACCTGGACGACCTTGCCGACCTTCTGCGCGACCGCTGTCTCAGTTGCTGTTGCCATGTGCTCTTGACGCTCCCGCTATCCGCTTCCGCTTCCCGCTTCCCGCTTCCCGCTTCCCGCTTCCCGCTTCCCGCTTCGAAGTGATGCTAACCATCCCTACGCAAGAACCCTGAACCGAACCTGGAACGCCGAACCAAACCCTGAACCCTGAACCGATGAACCTTGAACCGGTTCCGTGCGACGGTTCTACCGCTGCGCCTGCGCGCCGCTCACGACCTCGATGATCTCCCGCGTGATCGCCGCCTGCCGCACCTTGTTCATGTAGAGGGTCAGGCTGTCGATCATCTCGCCCGAGTTGCGCGTCGCGGCGTCCATCGCGGTCATCTGCGCAGCGTAGAACGCGGCATTCGATTCGAGCAGCGCGCGGAAGACCAGGACTTCGGCGTAGCTCGGGAGCAGGTATCGGAACAGCTCCTCGGGCGCCGGCTCGTACAGGTACTCGACCGGCTGCGGCGCCACGGTGGCGTCGGCCATCGCGGTTTCGACCACTTCGCGCGGGATCGGCAGCAGGCGTTCGACGACCACCCGCTGCTGCATCACCGATTTGAATTCGTTGTACGCGAGATAAACGGCATCCACCTCGCCGCCGGTGAAGGCCTCGATCGCGGTCGTGGCGATTTCGCGGGCGTGATCGAAATTGAGCCCGCCGAAGAAATTGACCTGCTCGTGGCGGATCTCGAAGCCGCGGCGCGCGTAGTAGTCGCGGCCGCGGCGGCCGACCAGTCCCAGCGCAACCTGGCGCGTCGGGTTCTCGGTGATGAAGCCGGCCGACGCCTTGATCACATTGGTGTTGAAGCTGCCGCACAGGCCGCGGTCCGCCGTGATCACGACGAGCAGCACGCGCCCGCCCGCGCGCGGCGTGTCGCGCTGGTCGAGCAGCGGGTGCGCCGCCGGGTCGACGCGGGCCACCAGGCTCCGCAGTACGCGGGCCATCTGGTTGGCGTACGGCCGGGCCTGGGAGATGCGCTCCTGCGCCCGCCGCAGCTTGGAGGCCGCCACCATCTTCATCGCCTTGGTGATCTGCTGCGTCGACTTGACCGCGCGGATCCGGCGCCGGATGTCCAGAAGAGAGGGCATCTCAGACGGCCGTCTTCTGCGTCGCGGCGAAGGTCTTGCCGAACTCGGCCAGCGCCTGACTGAGGTCGCCCTTGATCGCATCGTCGATCTGCTTCTTCTCGGCGAGGGTGGAGAGCAGCTGCGCGCGACGCGAATCGAGGAAGGCGTACAGGTCACGTTCGTAATCGCGCACCTGCTCGACTGGCACCCCGTCGAGGAACCCGTTGTTCGCGGCGTAGATGATGATGACCTGCTTCTCGACCGGCAGCGGCTGATACTGCGGCTGCTTCAGCACTTCGACCAGGCGGCGCCCGCGATTCAGCTGGTTCATGGTCGCCTTGTCCAGGTCGCTGCCGAACTGCGCGAACGCGGCGAGCTCGCGGTACTGCGCGAGGTCCAGGCGCAGCGAGCCGGCAACCTGACGCATCGCCTTGACCTGCGCCGAGCCGCCGACCCGCGACACCGAGTTGCCGACGTTGATCGCCGGGCGAACGCCCTGGTGGAACAGGTCGCTCTCGAGGAAGATCTGGCCGTCGGTGATCGAGATCACGTTGGTCGGAATGTAGGCCGACAGGTCGCCGGCCTGGGTCTCGATGATCGGCAGGGCCGTCAGCGATCCGCCGCCGAGCTCCTTGCGCAGCTTTGCGGCGCGCTCGAGCAGGCGCGAGTGCAGATAGAAGACGTCACCGGGATATGCTTCGCGGCCGGGCGGGCGGCGCAGCAGCAGCGAGATCTCACGATACGCCTGGGCGTGCTTCGAGAGGTCGTCGTAGATGCACAGGGCGTGACGGCCGGTGTCGCGGAAGTACTCGCCCATCGTGCAGGCCGAGTACGGGCTGATGTAGAGCAGCGGCGCCGGATCCGAC
Source organism: uncultured Acidobacteriota bacterium (assembly GCA_963816725.1). Lineage (GTDB taxonomy): Bacteria > Acidobacteriota > Vicinamibacteria > Vicinamibacterales > 2-12-FULL-66-21 > CAVSUB01. The sequence goes on from CAWFMC010000018.1 coordinate 727,033, forward strand.
GCCGAGGCGGCGACCACGATGGTGTAGTCCATCGCGCCAGCGTCCTCGAGTGTCCGGACCACCTGCGCGACGGTCGACTGCTTCTGCCCGATCGCGTTGTAGATGCAGATGACGTCCTGACCGCGCTGGTTGATGATCGCGTCCACCGCCACCGCCGTCTTGCCGGTCTGGCGGTCGCCGATGATCAGCTCGCGCTGGCCGCGGCCGATCGGCACCATCGCGTCGATCGCCTTGAGACCGGTCTGCATCGGCTCCTTGACCGGGCTGCGGTCGACGACGCCGGGCGCGAGCCGCTCGATTTCGCGCGATTCCTTCGAGACGATCGGGCCTTTGCCGTCGATCGGCTGGCCGAGTGCGTTGACCACGCGGCCGACCAGCTCCTCGCCGACCGGCACGGAGATGATCCGTCCGGTGCGCTTGACCGTGTCGCCTTCCTTCAGCTCGGTGTACTCGCCGAGGAGCACCGCGCCGACGCTTTCCTCTTCGAGGTTCAGCGCGATCCCGAACACCCCGTGCGGAAACGCGAGCATCTCGCCGGCCATCGTGTTTTCGATGCCGTGGACGCGGGCGATGCCGTCACCCACCGAGACGATCGTCCCGACCTCGGCGACGTCCACGTCCACCGCGAAGCTGCCAATCTGGTCGCGGATGATCTTGGAAATCTCTTCGGCTCTAATGTCCATGATGTCCTTGCTGTCCTACTGCGCCGACTCGATCAGCGACCGCTTCAACTTTTCCAGCTGGGTGGTGACGCTGCCGTCGTAGACCGTGCTGCCAATCCGCGCCACCGCGCCGCCGACCAGCGCCGGATCGACCGTCGTCTCGAGATGGACGTCGCGGCCGGTCGCCTGGGCGAGACCGTCCTTCAGCGCGGAAATCCGATCGGGCGGCAGCGCCACGGCGGTCGCGAGCGAGGCGCGCACCACGTGCCGGTGATCCATCAGCCGCCGCTCGAAAGCGGCCGCGAGCTCGGGCAGCAGCGTCAGCCGATCCCGCTCCGCGAGCAGCGTGAGGATTTTCCCGAGCAGCGGACTCACCGCGCCGCCTCGCTCGAACAGCGCCTCGACCACCGCGCGCTTCTTGGCCGCCGGAACCGTGGGGCTCATCAGCGCGCGTGACAGCGTCTCGTGGCCGGTGACCAACGCCACGAACCCGCTCAATTCGCGCTGCAGCACGTCGAGGTCGACCCGTTCCTGAATGGCGACGTCGAACAACGCCCGGGCGTAGCGGGTCGCCGATCCGCGCGCCGTCATCGGGCCTCCCGCAACTGGGTCGTGTAGCGGTCGACCAGCCGCAGCTGATCCTCGGGGGTGATCGTGTTGACGATCCGGGTCTGCGCCACGTCCACCGCGAGCTGCGCGCCATGCTCGATCAGCGCTCGCTTCGCCAGCCGGAGCTGCATCTCGATCTCGCGCCGGGTGTGCGCCAGTAGACGCTCCCGTTCGGTGGCGGTCGCCTGCGAGATCCGCGCGCGCTCGGCCACCACGTCCTCCGCGCCCTGAGCGCGAAGCGCGTCGAGCTCCGCCGGCAGCGCCGACATCTTCTGCTGCACGTCCGCGAGCTGCGTGGTGGCAGCCGCCCGCAATTCGGCCGCCTTGACCAGCTCCTCGCGAATCTCCGCATGCCGCGAGGCGAGATACGACGAGAGCGGCGTCCGGAGGAAGTAGACCAGCAGACCGACGAGCACGGCGAAGTTGAAGAGTCGCGCGATCGTCGGCAGCGCGCCCTCGGCGTGCTCTCCTTCAGCGGCTGCGCCGTGTTCGCCGGTGGCGGCTGCTCCCTGCGATGCGGCAACCGGCGCCGCGTGTTCCTGCGCCGCCGGCGCCTCGGCCTGGCGGCTCGCTGCCAGCAGGCCGGGCGAAATCGCGGCGCCGATGCTGATCGCGAACAGGAAGGCGAGCGAACTGCGAGGCCACGTCGCGCGACGGGAGCGTCGCGCACGCGCGGTCTGACTGGGACTGGCGAATGGCATGAGCTGATATGTGTCCGGGAGCGCCGATCAGGAAGCCTTACGACCGAGAATCCGATCCGCCGCGGCGGCGCCCAGCGCTTCGGCATCTGCCGACAGCCGGCGGCGCGCCTCGTCGGCCTCTGACTTCAGCGTCGCGCTCGCACGCGCCACTTCGGCTTCAGCCTCGGCTCGGGTCGCTGCCAGCATCTCGGTGCGTTCGCTGAGCGCGGTCTTCCGCATCTCGTCCATCTGACGGTAAATCTCCGCGCGGGCCAGGGCTGTCTTCTGATCCAGCTCCGCCGCGGCGGCACGCGCTTCGGCGGCCGACTGCTCCGCCAACTCCCGAGCCGACCGGATGGCGTGCTCGCGCTCGCCCATGACGCGCTGCAGCGGCTTCAACAGCAGCCGGTTCAGCAGCGCGGTCAGCAGGAGCACGAAAAAGATGACCCAGAAGACAGACAGGTCCGGGAGCACACGACCTCCGAAGGCGGGGCGTACCCCACACGTCGCCCCTCATGGCGGCGACACAAAACATCAATTTATACCATTCGACGTGCCGGGCTGCCAAGCCAGCCCGGCCAGAACGGGGGTCAGCGGAAGGCTTCGAACGTGAACTAGAGCGCGACCGCCGTCATGGTGAGCACAGCCCGGAAGCGCAGCGACTTCTGCGTCGTCTCCATCGTCCGCGGTGGCTGAAGCGATCACCTATTCGAGCACGACCTGCCCGGGGCCGGATTCGACAGTCCCGATCAACGCCGCGGCGACGCCGGCCGCCGCGAACACGGCCCTGGCCGCGGCCGCATGCTGGGGCGCGATCGCCGCGAGCAATCCTCCGGATGTCTGCGGGTCGTGGAACACCGTCACCAGCGCGGGGGCGGGGGTCCCGCGGAGCGCCAGCGTGCCGGCAAAGTGCTCCCGGTTGGTCACGCCGCCCCCGGGCACGTTGCCCTCCACGAGGTCCAGGACGCCCGGAAGAAGTGGCACCGCGGCCGAGTCGATCATCAGTCGGCAGCCGCTGGCGAGGGCCATCTCCGCGCCATGCCCGACCAGGCCGAAACCGGTGATGTCGGTGCACGCGTGCACCGCCCCGACGGGCAGACTCTGCAGCGCCTCGCACGCGGCCCGGTTCAGGACGAGCATCGATTGCACGGCCGCCTCCGCCGTGTCGGCTGGCGCCCGTCCGAACTTCAGCGCCGTCGTGACGATCCCGGTGCCCAACGCCTTGGTCAGGAACAACGCGTCCCCGGGCTGCGCGCCGCCGTTCGCCCAGAACCGGGCGGGATGGACGTCACCGGTCACCGCGTAGCCGAACTTGATCTCCTGATCCTGCACGGTGTGGCCGCCGAGCAGCGCCACGCCGGCCTCCCTGAGTGCCTCGAGCCCGCCGGCGAAGATCTCCCCGAGCACCGCCTCGTCACCGTCCGCGGGAAACGTGGCGATCGCCAGCGCGGTCAGCGGCCGTCCGCCCATGGCGTAGACGTCGCTCAGCGCGTTGGCCGCGGCGATCCGTCCATAAGTGCGCGGGTCGTCGACGATCGGCGTAAAGAAATCCACCGTCTGCACGAGGGCGTGCTCGTCATCGAGCCTGTACACACCGGCATCGTCCGAGGTCCGATAGTCGAGCAGGACCCGGTCGTCGTGATGGACGGGCAAATCGCCCAGGACCCGGGCGAGCTCACCAGCGGCGAGCTTGCTCGCTCAACCGGCGCAGTGAGAGTACGACGTAAGTCGCTTCACTTCGTTTCGCTCCTTTCTTGGTTCTACGGGTGCTCACGGGTTCTGGGGTGCTCAGGGTTCTGGTTCGACAGGTTTTTCGCGGCGCGGAATCTCTGGTTCGAGGGTTCACGTCCGGCGATCGCTTGCGGCGCCCAACGACCAAGTGCGTCCGGGAACCACTGGAACCATTTAGAACCGTGCGAACGAGCACCCTGAGAACCTTATGAACTCACAGAACCTATAGAACTCGGGGTCTTTGGTTCTACCGTCCCACCAACATCTGGTACACCCTCTGCAACTCGTCTTCGCTCGTGAAATCAATCTCGATCTTGCCGCCTTTTCCTTTGCGGACGATGCGGACGCGGGTGCCGAGGGCGAAGCGGAGTTTCTCTTCGGCGGCGCGCGTGTGGACGTCCTTCAGCGGGGCGTCGACGTCCGGCGGGGGAGTGGTGGTCTTGCGGATCAGCGCTTCGGTCTCGCGCACCGAGAGTTGCTTCGCGATGACGTCGCGGGCGAGACGCAGCAGTTGTGCCTCGTCGCTGATCCCGGCCAGAGCGCGCGCGTGGCCCATCGACAGCGTGCTGCTGGCGACGCTCTCGCGTACTTCGTTCGGCAGCTTCAGCAGCCGCAGGTAGTTGGCGATTGACGATCGATCCTTGCCGACCGATTCGGCGATCTGTTCCTGGGTGAGATGCAGATCGTCGGTCAGCCGCCGGTAGGCGAGCGCTTCCTCGAGCGGGTTGAGGTCGGCGCGCTGGATGTTCTCGATCAACGCGGCGGCGAGCAGGCGTTCGTCGGGGATATCCCGGACGACCACCGGGACCTTCAACAGGCCGACACGTTGTGCGGCGCGCCAGCGGCGTTCGCCGGCGATGATTTCGTAGCGGCTGCCGTCGCGGCGCACGACGATCGGCTGGATGATTCCGTTCGAGCGGATCGACGCGGCGAGCTCGTCGAGGCGGCTGTCGTCCATGGCCGCGCGCGGCTGGAACCGATTCGGCCGCAGCAAGTCGAGGTCGACGTCGAGCGACCGCTCGGCCGGCGCGGCCGGGGCCTCGGGAATCAGCGCGCTCAGCCCGCGGCCGAGCGCCGGACGCTTGTCAGCCATGCTGTGGCTCCGTCTGCGGGCGCGTGGCGGCATCGCGCGCGAGGAACTCCCGGCCGAGGGCGACATACGCTTCGGCACCGCGGGACTTCGGATCGTAGGTCACGGCCGGCATGCCGTGGCTCGGCGCTTCGCCGAGGCGGATGTTGCGGGGGATGACCGTATCGAACACCCGCTCCTGGAAAAAGGCCCGGATGTCGCGCGCGACCTGCTGCCCCAGGTTGGTCCGCTCGTCGTACATCGTCAGCACCACGCCGGCGATGTCGAGCACGGGGTTGAGACTGCTGCGGATCCGGCGCAGGGTGGCGACGAGATCGGCGAGCCCTTCGAGCGCGAAGTATTCGCAATTCAAGGGGATCAAGACGGCGTCGGCGGCGACGAGCGCGTTCAGCGTAAGCAGTCCGAGAGAGGGCGGGGTATCGATGAAGACGTAGTCAAACCGATCCCCGAGGCTGCCGAGCACCGATCGCAGACGCTGCTCGCGATTCGGAAGGGACACGAGCTCAACCTCCGCGCCGGTCAGGTTGCGATCAGCCGGAATGAGGCTCAGCCCCGGAATCGCGGTCTCGAGGATGAACGCGTCCGCCCTGGCCACCTCGCCGGTCAAGGCCTGATACACGCTGCCGTCGGCGGTGGTCTGCCCCTTGAGGCCGACGCCGCTGGTCAGGTTCGCCTGGGGGTCGAGGTCGACGAGCAGCACCCGCTGGCCGGCAAGGGCGAGCGCCGCTGAGAGGTTGATGGCTGTCGTCGTCTTGCCGACTCCGCCTTTTTGATTGGCGACAACCAGAACCCTACGCATTATGTTGATTGACCAAATCCTGTGGATACGCGATGGAGAAGACGACCGACAAGGATAGCGTTGACGCGTTGTTGAAGCAATGGCGGATAAGTGCAGGCAGTCGCATGCTATTCAGCACGAAAGGGTTAGGTGGGACGGCGGCTGGCGCAGGGCGATCATTCGCATTGGGGACCATCGGGGCGTGCGCGTGCGACGGCTGGCGGGCCATGGAATGTGGGTAGTCGCATTTTTACCTGCGGCCCGACCACGTCGTGCCCCGAACGTGCTGTCCTGCTTTTCACTCAACAATGATGTTGGCCTGTCGCATCAGCGCGGGTTCGAGGACCGCCACTCAGGGCGGACTGCCACCTGATCAAGGCACTTCGAGTTCTGCAAATCGCTTTCATTCACAGCTTCAGCGACGAGTCGCTCTGCAGTTGGGTGAACGCGTTCTCTGCGTCTTCCACGGAGCTCTGGGACTCCGCTTCCAGGGTGCCGCCGGTTCAAAGGCGTGACTCCACATCGTTACGGCTGCTCAAGTGACCTTGATCAGGTGTCGCGACCACTCAGGCCGAAGGTTGAGATTTGCCGCAACGGCTATGTCCAGACTCAGCTATACGAGCGGCTACCCGAAGCGGAATCCGCTCGTTCGTAGAGTTGAACAAAAAGACACCCTAAGTGATCGTCCTAGGACAGCTGAGAACTCGCGGAACTCAACGGCTACACGACGGGAGGTGTTCCACGTGGAACACTCGCAATGTGCCCGACGGATCTCTTCGCCAGGATCGTCAGGCGACTGTTCGTCGCCTCGAGCAGCGGTAGTGTTCTCTCATAACTGAGCGTGGGAATCAGCGACTCAGTCTCTCGATCTCCGTCCGCGCCTCTGAACAACATCAACGTGCCTAAAGGACGGACGAAGGCTTGGAGAGACGTCAGCGTCTTCGGCTGGACGCGAACTGCCCGGATTGTCAGCACGTCGTAGCGCTCGTGCAGCTCGGGTCTGGCGAGCAGTTCCTCGTACCGGCCGTTTTCGACGTGGGTGTCCGCGCAGCGAGAGATGGCGAATGGCTTCGCGAAGGAAAGCGGACTTGCGGACCTTGACCTCCACCATCGTCAATGAGACGGCAGGGGCGGCCAGCTTTAGCGGGATAGCGGGCGAACCGCCCCCAGAGCCGATGTCCATGATCCGCTGTGTGCCGGCTGGAAGGTGTCGGGCGGCAGCCAGCGGCTCGAGAAGGAGCCGATCGATGGCTTCGTCCGGATCAGAAAGCGCCGTGAGGTTGATTTTGCGGTTCCAGCGCGCCAGCAGCTCGTAGTACTCGGTGAGCGAGGTAACGAGATCGTCAGAGGGGAAAAGACCGGCTTTGGCGGCGCGGCGGACGAGACGGGTCTGAAAATCCCTGGGCGCCACAGCGGAAGAGTATCAAAGCTGACGCGCCTCCCGTGCGCGATCGATGTAGGCACCGACCACCGCCACGGCCGCCGCTGTCACGCCGGGAATGCGCAACGCCTGTCCAAGCGTCGCCGGCCTGACTTCAGATAGACGCTGCACCATCTCATTCGACAAGCCAGGAATCCCGTCGAACTGGAACCATTCGGGAATAGGACGACTTCCTTGCTTGCGCTGGCGCTCGACCGCGGATACCTGCCGCTTCAAATACCCTTCGTACTTGAGCTCGATCTCCAGGCTCGCCGCGTCGATGACGCCGTCCTGCTCGGAGATGCTGAGACTCGCAAGCTGACCCTCGGACCGGAGCGTCGCGAACGAGACGGCGGGGTTGCGCAACGCGCGTTCCGCTGGCATCCGGTGGCCGCTCACGACCACTGACTCGCGTTGAACACATGCGCGGTTGAACTCGAGCCTCTCTCGCCGCAGCTGGAACCGCTGCCACCGCTCGTCGTCTACCAGGCCCGCCTCGCGCCCGACGGGCGTGAGACGTAGATCCGCGTTGTCGATACGCAGCAGCAGCCGATGCTCTGCGCGGGACGTGAACATGCGATAGGGCTCCAGGCAGCCGCGGGTGGTCAGATCGTCGACGAGCGTCCCGATATAGCTGTCGCTGCGATCGAAATGGATCGCTGTCCGACCGAGTGCCCACCGGGCTGCGTTCAGGCCGGCGACCAGCCCTTGCGCCGCCGCCTCTTCGTACCCGGAGGTTCCGTTGATCTGCCCGGCGAGAAAGAGACCGGGGACGCGCTGCGTCTCCAGAGTCGGCGAGAGCTCAGTCGGCTGGATGAAGTCGTACTCGACGGCATAGCCTGGCCTCAGAAGCCTCGCCTCCTCGAGGCCGGGCAGTGCGTGGACCAGCTCTGTCTGGACCGACGCCGGAAGACTCATCGAAAATCCATTCAGGTAGATTTCATCGACGTCCACGCCCTCGGGCTCGAGAAACAGGTGATGCCGCTCCCGATCCGGGAAGCGCATGACCTTATCTTCCAGAGATGGGCAGTATCTTGGTCCAATGCCCTTAATTTGTCCATTGTAGAGAGGAGACTGGCTGATGTGCTCCCTCACCAGCTCGTGGACGCGGCGGGACGTGTGCAGCGGGTAACAATCGATCTGCGGACGATCGATCCGATCTGTCGTGAACGAGAAAGGGACCGGCGGATCGTCGCCCCCCTGGCGTTCGAAACGGGAGAAGTCGAGACTTCGCCGATCGAGCCGCGGCGGCGTACCGGTCTTGAGGCGCCCCCATCGGAATCCGCAGGCCTTCAGGGATTCCGCGAGGCCGTGCGATGGCGGTTCGCCCGCGCGTCCGGCCGGTCGCTGCTCGCGGCCCACGTGCACCAGCCCATTGAGGAACGTGCCGGTGGTCACCACCAACGTACGGCAGCGAATGATCCGGCCATCCTCGAGCGCCAGGCCCGCGATCTTCCCGCCCTCGAGCACCAGGCCCTCGGCCTTGGCGAGAATCCATTCAATGCGATGCTCGGCACGGAGTGCGGCCGACACCCACGCGCCATACCGCCGCTTGTCGGCCTGGGCCCGTGGCGACCACACGGCCGGTCCGCGGCTGCGATTGAGCAGCTTGAACTGAATCCCCGTCGCGTCGATCGCGCGTCCCATCAACCCGCCGAGCGCGTCGATCTCGCGGACCAGGTGACCCTTCGCCGTCCCGCCGATCGCCGGGTTGCACGGCATGTGCGCGACGGTGTCCGCCGACAGCGTACAGATGCCCACGCTGCACCCGAGGCGCGCCGCGGCCCACGCCGCCTCGACGCCGGCGTGACCAGCCCCGATCACCAGGACATCGAGCTCACTCGCGGCCATGTCGTGACCTACTTGCCAATGCAGAAGTTCGCAAAGATCGCCTGCAGCATGTCGTCCGGAGTGCGGGCTCCGGTGACTTCCTCGAGCCGCGCCCGCGCGTCGTGCACGTCCACCAGCACGAACTCCTCGGGAGTCCCCGCCGCCGCCGCGTCCCGCGCCTGTCGGAGGGCATCTCGCGCCCGTTCGAGCAGCGCCACGTGCCGCAGGTTGGTGACGGCCGGCGTATCGCGCACCGGCTCGCCTTCGCCTGCGTCCGCCAAGACGTGCCGCAGTGACTCGATGCCCACACCTGTTCGCGCCGACACCTCGATGACCGGGACGGCGAGTGCGGCAACGTCCCAGGCCGCCCGCAGGTCCGACTTGTTCGCCACCACCACCCGCGGCCGCGCCGCCGTCAGTTCCAGCAGCGCGAGATCGTCTTCTGTCAGCGCGGACGAGCGATCGAGCACCAGCACCGTGAGGCTCGCCGTCTCGCGCGCCGCGACCGCCCGCGCGATCCCTTCGGCTTCAACCGCGTCGAGCGGCGCGCCGCGCACACCCGCGGTATCGACGATCGTCATCGGCACACCCTCGATGTCGATCGTCTCGGTCAGCACGTCCCTCGTGGTACCTGGCCACTCCGCAACGATCGCCCGCCCCACGCCGGCGAGCTGATTGAACAGGCTGGATTTCCCGGCGTTGGGCCGGCCGGTTATCGCGACCAGCAGACCTTCGCGGATCATCCGCCCGCGTGCGGCCGTCGCGAGTAGCGCGGAGATCGACTCGGTGATCGATCCGAGCTCACGCGCGGCTTCGTCCTCGTCGACGAAGTGATAACCCTCGTCCGGGAAATCGAGCGAGGCCTCGAGGCGCGCCGCCAGATCGAACAGCCGCGCGTCGATCGCGCGGATGCGCTCGGTCAGCGTACCTTCGAGTTGATCGAACGCCGCGCGCGCCTGCAGCGGCGTGACCGCCTCGATGAGATCCCGCACCGCTTCAGCCTGCACGAGATCGATGCGCCCGCGCACGTACGCGCGCAGGGTGAACTCACCGGGCTCCGCGAGCCGGCTGCCGGCATCCATGGCCGCACGCACGATCCCCCGCAGCAGCACGGGGCTGCCGTGCGCGCTGATCTCGACGACGTCCTCGCCGGTGTACGAATGAGGCGACTGGAAGTAGGTGAGGACGACCTGGTCGGCCGCACCAGCCGACGCGACCGTCTTGGCGAGCGTCGCGTGGCGCGGCGTGAGCGGCGTGGTGCGCCCGGTCAGATGTTGCGCCACGCGCAGCGCATCAGGACCGCTGACCCGCACGACGCCAATTCCGCCGCGGCCGGGCGGCGTGGCAATCGCCACGATGGTGTCGTCGGTGGTGTACACGGGGCTCAGGCGACCGCGTGCGCCTCGCTGGACAGAACCAACGCCCTCGTCGGTTCGTGCGGAAACCGTCGGAAAGGTCTCGGCCTGAGGGCGATGCATGCCGCCCGGCGATAGACCTGCGTCACGCTGCCGTCCTGGTCTTACCGCCGGACCGAGATGATCACGGTTTTCATGAACGCGTCACCGATGCTTTCCGACGACATCTCCGGATCCTCGGCAACGGTCAGGTGAACCAGGCGTCGCGCGTACGGGTTGAGCGGTCCCATCTCCTGCTGCGTCCCGGTGCTCTTGGCCCGCTCCATCATGTAGCGCGCCATCTGCTTGGTCTCGGCGTCCTTGCCTTTGCGGTAGTCGAGGCAATCCACCACCCACGACCGATCCCCCTTCAACTCGCGACGAAACGCGGTGTTGACGATGTGCTGCAGGGCATCGAGCGCTTCAGCGCGGCGGCGGAGGAGCTGATCGCCGCCCTCACCCGTGAGCTCGACCCGGATGTTGTCGCTCTCGTCGACGAACGCGACGTCGAGCGGGACCCCCATGGCGCCGAGCGTCTGCTCGAGAAACTGTCGCACGCGATCTTCCAGCTCCATCACTTCCGCTCCTTTGCCGCCTGCTCGGTGCGTCCGCCCCCGGCGCTCTTCAAGCGGCGTTCGGCCTCGGCCCGCCCGGCCTTCGCCGGCGCCCCGATCAGACGGTTCGTGACCGCCTGCTGCCCGATCGCCCACAGGTTGCTCGTCGTCCAGTAGAGGACCAGCCCGCTCGGCGCCCACACGAACATCGACGTGAACACCAGCGGCATGAACATCATCATCTTCTGCTGCACGGGATCCGCCGTCGACGGCGTCATCCGCTGCTGCACGAACATCGTCATCCCCATCAGGACCGGGGTGATGTAGTACGGATCGTGGGCCGACAGATCGTGAATCCACCCGACGAACGGCGCGCCGCGCAACTCGATGGCGACCGACAGCATGGCGTAGAAGGCGAACAGCACCGGGAGCGTCAGCAGCATCGGCACGCAGCCACTGGCCGGATTCACGCCGCGCTCACGATACAGGTTCATGAGCTCGACGTTCATCTTCTGCTTGGCCGGGTCGGCCATCTTGAGCTTGGCGTAGCGATCCTGGATCGCTTTCACCTCGGGCTGCAGATCCTGCATCTTCCGCATCGACACCACGCTCTTGTGGCGCAGCGGGAACATGACGAGATTGATGAGGACGGTCAGCGCGATGATCGACCAGCCGTAGTTCCCGAGGCTGGCGTTGACCCATTTCAACGCGCGCAGCAATGGCACCACCAGCCACGAGAACATGCCAAAGTCGATCGCCCGCACCAGATTGCGATCGACGGCGGCGAGCACGTCGAAATCCTTCGGCCCGAGGAAGTACGGCGTGGCGTTCTGGGTCTGTGACTTCGTCGACCAGCTGACGAAGTTCGCCCCGGTCGTCGACCCTGCGACCGGCACCGACACCGGCTGGTATTCCACGTGAAGCCGATCGCCGCCCGGCAGGGCAGCGGTCAGGAAATAATGGTCGTCGACCCCGACGAAGCCGAAGTTGCCTTCTTCGTTCGGGCTCTTCTGGATGTTCGAGGTCTTGACCCGCGTGACCGACCCGTCGCGATAGAAAATCGGCTGGGCCGGCGGGTTGTAGCTCCCGCTCCGCTCGATGATGCCGTTGCCCAGGGCCGGTCCGAACTGCACAGTGGCGTTCACCGGCGCGCCATTCTGCGTCACCGTTTCCTTGAATGTGACGACGTATGGGCTGCCAGGCTTGAAGCCGAACTCCTTGCGCGCCGACAGACCGCTGGCGTCCTGGTAATCGAACGTCAGCGTCGCCGGGGCGGAACCCACCGTCAAGGCATCGCTGCTCGGTTTATAGAGCGCATTGCGCAGCGTCGCCGAGGTCTTCCCATCGTCTGCCAAAAGCGTGAAGGGTCGGGGCCCGCCGCGAACCGCCTGCGGCACGAGGTCGAGAGGCGCGCCAGAGTGATCGCGATAGCGTTTCAGCACCCAGCTCTTGAGCACCGCGCCACGGTTGGTGAACACGGCGCGCACCGCCTCGTTCTCGACGACGATGTCGCGCTCGGTGGTGTCGCTCACGAGCGCCGCCGCGGCCGGTGCGGCGGTCGACTCGGCCTCTGCTGACGGAGACTGGGCGGCCGAATCGGTGGCGGTCGTGCCCGTCACCGCTGGCGGCGCGACGGTCTGCACCGGTGCCTTGGGGGGCGGAAAGAACGCCTGGTAGCCATACAGCACCAGGAACGACAGGGCGATGGCGATGAGAACGCGCTTTTCCATTCGCTACATCCGGCTCGACGACACACGCGGCGCTGCCGTGGGCACGGGATCCAGCCCGCTTGAACCGAGCGGGTGGCACCGCGCCAGCCGCCGCGCCGCGAGCCACGTCCCCTTGACGGTGCCATGGACGATCACGGCCTCGCGGGCGTAATCGGAGCACGACGGAACGAACCGGCAGGATCCAGTAAACAGGGGCGACAACAGCATTTTGTAGAGCGTGAGCAGCGCCAGGGCGGATCGTTGCGCCAGGTTGCGCGGCGCGGTGCCAGGGTCAGCGGGCATTGCGGGCCGGACGTGGTGAGCCGCGGCGGATGGCCGACATCAGGTCGCGCTCCAGCGCGGCGTAGTCGGCTTCGAAGAACCCGCGCCGGGGAATCGCCACGATGTCGATCGCGGGCCCCGATCCGGGCGCGACATTCCTGCGGAACACCTCTCGCATCAAGCGCTTCGCGCGGTTCCTGGCGACCGCATTGCCGACCTTGCGGCTCGCCACGAGGCCGAGCCGCGGACGACCGGTAGGGTTCGGAGCGATGACCAGTGTGACGTATCTGCCGTGGGTCCGGGTTCCCGAGCCAAACGCCTGCTGGAACTCGGCCCGGCGACGAACCCGGCGGCTTTTGCCGAAACACTGGGATTGCATTGTCCGTCGCCCGGCAAAGCCGGCCGAAAGCTCGTTAGCTCGGGGAGGAAACGGTGAGCCGCTTGCGGCCCTTGGCCCGGCGGCGCTTGAGGACGAGCCGGCCGTTTTTCGTGGCCATGCGCACCAGAAAGCCGTGTGTGCGACGGCGACGACGACGGTTGGGCTGGAACGTACGCTTCATGATGTCGGAATCCCCTGGCCGTCAAAATTCCCTGACGGAGAAACGTCGATAGTAGCGAACGTCGAGGCGAAGTGTCAAACGAACGGGCCCCCGCTGACGCGATTGTCAGGCGTCTGGGCCTGTGCTACAGTCGCCGTCCCCCTGCGATTCTCGTAGGGTCTCCCCCCGAAGTTTTCCACAACTGTGGAAAAAAATGTGGAAAAGCCGTAGTTTCGCCCCCTGCGCCGACCTGCTGTCAGGGTGAGACGCCAGCAGAAGGCGAAAGTCGCTTAAACAGGCCTGAAAACGTTGCGTGTCGCGTTCTGGTCGGGATCGGGCCGGAAACCGGCTTCCGACCCCTCCGTGGCGAAAGTCTGCATCCGGGCGTTCAGAAATCAGAATAAAGACCATGAGCGGCAGCAATATCTGGGATCAGGTGCTCGCCAGGATAGAGACCAAGGTCAACCGCCACAGCTACTACACGTGGTTCAAGCCCACGTCTTTTCTCGTCGACAAGGGCACCAGCCTGCACGTGCGCGTGCCGGACACGATGTTCCGCGACTGGCTGAACAAGCACTACGCCGGCGTAATGGCTGAGGCACTTGCCGAGGTGCATCGCCAAGGCTGTGAGCTGCTCTTCGTCACAGACGACGGGATGGCGGCGGAGGAACTGCCGATGCCCGAGGCTCCCGCGGAGCCGGCCGAACCAACCGAGCCGGTCACGTCGGCAGAACCGGGAAGTCTCGCGCCGCGCTACTCCTTCGACACCTTCATCGTCGGCCCCTCGAACCAGTTCGCGCACGCCGCGTCGCGCGCCGTCGCGGAAGCGCCATCGCGCTCGTACAACCCACTGTTCATCTATGGCGGCGTGGGGCTCGGGAAGACCCACCTGATGCACGCCATCGGGCATTACGTGCTGAACCATCAGCGCGGCCTGAAGCTGACCTACATCTCGGCCGAACGGTTCATGAACGAGATGATCAACGCGGTCCGCTTCGATCGAATCCTCGAGTTCCGCGAGCGCTATCGCAGCGTCGACGTGCTCCTGGTCGACGATATTCAGTTCATCGCCGGCAAGGAAGGGACGCAGAACGAGTTCTTCCACACCTTCAACGCGCTCTACGACGCCCAGAAGCAGATCGTCATCAGCAGTGACTGCCCGCCCCACGAGATCACCTCGCTCGAGGAACGGCTACGTTCCCGTTTCGAGTGGGGCCTGATTGCCGACATCCAGCCGCCGGATCTCGAGACCAAGATCGCGATTCTCAAGAAAAAGGCCGAAAACGAAGGGATTCCGCTGCCGGACAACGTCTCGATCTACATCGCCGGCAAGATCAAGTCGAACATCCGCGAGCTCGAAGGATCGCTGATCCGGCTGGTCGCGTTCGCCTCGTTGACCGGCCGCGAGATCTCGCTCGGCCTGGCCCAGGAGGTGCTGCGGAACGTCCTCCAGCACGACGAGAAGGCGGTCACGATCGAAATCATCCAGAAGTTCGTCGCGGACTACTACCAGCTGAAGCTGGCTGATCTGAAGTCTCGTAACAACTCGAAGTCGGTGGCGACGCCACGCCAGATCGCGATGTACCTGTGCAAGGGCCTGACGAGCGCGTCCCTGCCGGAGATCGGCCGGAGCTTCGGGGGGAAGCATCACTCGACGGTGATCCACTCCATCCGGAAGATCGAGCACATGCGCCAGACGGATGGCAATTTCAACAACCTTATCCACAACTTCATGGAGACGTTTCGCTGAGGAACAACCCCGTTCCGGGCGGTTTTCCACAGGCCTGGCGGAGGACCCCTGCGGATGAACGGTGGACCGCCGCGAGCGCCCGGAATATCCGCCGCACGCCCGCAGAAAAAGGGGCTTCGATCCACGCCCGCGTCCACAGGCTAAGTTACACATCCTGAAGGAGTAATCGCGTCATTTTGTCTTTTCAACAGCACCTAATTCTTGTTATACTTCTTTGTTCTTGAGATCTCCCTCAACAGTGAAGGGATCCGCGCGCCGCGCTGGCGCCTTCCGCGCGAGGTCATCACCACATGGAATTGGTCGTCCGTAAGACGGATCTGCTGCGTGAACTGCAGCTGTTCCAGGGCATCGTCGAGCGCAAGAACACCATCCCGATCCTTGCCAACGTCCTGATCGAAGCGACGGATGGCGAGGTCAAGATGCTCGCGACGGATCTCGAGGTCGGGCTGCGCAGCCGGTGCGACGCGACCGTCACCAAGCGCGGCACGCTGACGCTGCCCGCGAAGAAGCTCTACGAGATCATCAAGGCGCTGCCGGAGACGGACGTGCGGATCGAATCGGACAAGAGCGGCGTCAAGGTCGCGGCCGATCGCTTCGATTCGCGGATGCAGACGCTGCCGCGCGAGGACTTCCCGAGTCTGCCTGAGGCAACCGGCACGGTCAGCGCGACACTCCCGCGTGACGTGTTGAAGCAGATGGTCGGCAAGACCCAGTTCGCGATCACCGGGGAGGACACGCGCTACTTCCTGAACGGCGCCCTGTTCATCCTGCGCGGCGATGCGATGAAGCTGGTGTCGACTGACGGGCACCGGCTGGCGCTGGTCTCGGTGCCGCGCACGGTCGAGGGATCGTCGGCTGCGCCGGACGACGAGGTCCGCGTGATCCTGCCGCGCAAGACGCTGCTGGAGCTCGGGCGGCTGCTGTCCGAAGGGGACGGCGACATTCTCTACGAGCGCGGCGAGAACCACCTGTTCTTCAACATCGGCGGGCGGCTGCTGATCTCGCGGATGATCGACGGTCAGTTCCCGGCGTTCGAACGGGTCATTCCGAAGAGCAACGACAAACGGGTCGAGTTCGATCGCGATCGCCTGACGAGCGCGGTGCGCCGCGTCGCGCTGCTCTCGAACGAGCGGTCCCGCGCGGTGAAGTTCACGATGGACGGGGGCAAGGTCGAGATTGCGTCGAGCAGCCCGGAATTCGGCGAGGCGAAGGAAGTCCTGATGGTGGACTACACGGACGCGCCGGTCACGATCTGCTTCAACGCGCAGTACGTCCTCGATTTTCTCGGCGTCGTGGAGACCGATTCCGTGGCCCTCGAGTTCAAGGACGAGATGAGTCAGGCGGTAATGAAGCCGATCGGCGCGGAGGGCTACGACTACACCTACGTGATCATGCCGATGCGCGTCTGAGGTCGCGTCAGCCGGCCGGCAGCCACGTTCAATCGCCCGTCGATTCGCGCGATCGACCCGTCACCGCCGCACTCGAGGTGGACGGACACACGCACGCACAATAAATGTCTGAACTAGAACCCCAGCACGACCAGCACGACCTGCCGCAGCCGCTCGCATCGGAGCCGGAGACGCAGCACCCGCACCCGCCGTCGGCCAACGGGCAGTCCACGGACACGGACGATTACGGCGCCGACAAGATCAAGGTCCTCGAGGGCCTCGAAGCGGTACGCAAGCGTCCGGCGATGTACATCGGCTCGACCGGCGCCGCCGGCCTGCATCATCTCGTCTACGAAATCGTCGACAACTCGATTGACGAGGCGCTGGCGGGCTATTGCGATCAGGTCAACGTCACGATCCATATCGACCAGTCGATCACGGTGATCGACAACGGCCGCGGCATTCCCGTCGATCGCCACAGCAGCGGCAAGTCGGCGGCCGAAGTCGCGCTGACCGTGCTCCACGCCGGCGGCAAGTTCGACAACGACAGTTACAAGGTGTCGGGTGGTCTGCACGGGGTTGGCGTGTCGGTCGTCAACGCCCTGTCGGAGAGCCTGGATCTCGAGATCTGGCGCAACGGTCAGGTGTACACGCAATCGTACGAGCGCGGCGACCCCAAGGCGGAGCTGGAGGTCACCGGCACGACCAAGAAGCGCGGCACCAAGATCACGTTCAGGCCGGACCCGCAGATCTTCGAGACCACGGAGTTCAGCTTCGACACGCTGGCGCAGCGCCTGCGTGAGCTCGCGTTCTTGAACGGCGGCGTCACGATCACGATCGACGACGAACGCGACGGCAAGAGTCATCACTTCCTCTATGCCGGCGGGATCAGTTCGTTCGTCGAGTACCTGAACCTGAACAAGACACCGGTCAACGACAAGCCGATCCACATGCACGGCGAGAAGGACGGCATCGACGTCGAGCTGTCGCTGCAGTGGAACGACAGCTACACCGAGACGGTCTACACCTTCGCCAACAACATCAACACGCACGAAGGCGGCACGCACCTCTCCGGGTTCCGCTCGGCGCTGACCCGCACGGTCAACTACTACGCCGGCAAGAACAACCTGGCCAAGGACCTGAAGGACGCCAACATCAGCGGCGACGACATCCGCGAGGGTCTCGTCGCGGTGATCAGCGTCAAGATCCCGCGGCCGCAGTTCGAAGGGCAGACCAAGACCAAGCTCGGTAACACCGAGGTCAAGGGCATCGTCGAAGGCATCGTCAACGACAAGCTGGGGGCGTTCCTCGAAGAGAATCCGGGGATCGCCAAGCGGGTGATCAACAAGGCGGTGGACGCCGCGCGGGCGCGTGAAGCGGCGCGGAAAGCGCGCGATCTGGTGCGCCGCAAGGGGGCGCTCGACAGCAGCAGCCTGCCCGGTAAGCTGGCCGACTGCCAGGAACGCGATCCCGCGTTGTGCGAAATCTACATCGTCGAAGGGGAGTCGGCCGGCGGGTCGGCGAAGCAGGGGCGCGATCGGAAGTTCCAGGCCATCCTGCCGATCAAGGGCAAGATCCTCAACGTCGAGAAGGCCCGCTTCGACAAGATGCTCGGGAGCGACGAGATCAAGACGATGATCGCCGCGCTCGGGTGCGGGATTGGCGTCGAGGACTTCGATCTCGCGAAGCTGCGCTACCACCGCATCATCATCATGACCGACGCGGACGTGGACGGATCCCACATCCGCACCCTGCTGCTGACGTTCTTCTATCGGCAGATGCGCCTGTTGATCGAGTCGGGGTACGTTTACATCGCGCAGCCGCCGCTGTTCCGCGCCAAGCGCGGCCGCAGCGAGTTCTTCATCCGCGACGAGCGCGACATGGAGAAGTGGCTGCTGAAGCGCGCCACCGAGTCGCGGGTCCTCGAACTGGAGGACGGCACCCAATTGACCGGCGTCGATCTCGAAGCGCGGCTCGAACGGCTGATGGCGTATAGGAAGTTCCTGCAGATCGTCGAGCGGCGCGGGCCGTCGCGCGACGTGGTGATCGCACTTCTCGATCGCAACGGCCGCGACAAGACGTTCTTCAGCGATCCCGTCAAGCTCCAGGAATTCGCGGACTCGCTGAACAGCCCGACGCGCAGCGCGAGCGTGCAGCCGGACGAGGAGCACCAGGCGCACAGCGTGGTGATCGATGACCGCAGTGGCGGCTACTCGCGCTATCACCGGGTCGACCTCGACTTCGTCACGACCAGCGAGTTCCGGGCGCTGGCCAACAGCTACGAAGACGTCAAGAACATCCGCGGATCCATGACGATCCGCACGCACGCATCGGCGGCGGCGACGCCTGAGGAAGATACCGGTGCGGCCGCCAACGACACCGCCATTGGCGGCGCGCCGCTCGACGAGGCCACCAAACTGGCGGCGGAAGTGAAGACGCCCGATATCAGCTCGATGCCCAGAGTCACCCCGAAGAAGGACGCCGACGTCAAGATCGACAGCCTCGATGAGTTGGTCGACTTCTTCCTGGCCGCGGGGAAGAAGGGCTTCGACATCAACCGGTACAAGGGTCTGGGCGAGATGAACCCCGACACGCTGTGGGAAACGACCATGGACCCGGAGAAGCGGACGCTGCTCCAGGTCCGCGCCGAGGATCACCCGCAGGCCGACCTGATGTTCACCACGCTGATGGGCGACCAGGTCGAGCCGCGCCGGAAGTTCATCGAAGACAACGCGTTGGACGTGAAGAATCTCGATATCTGAGGGGATCGGGGACCGGGACCGGGGACCGGGGGGCACGGACGCCTCAGGTTCAAAACGGACCTCCCGAGTTCTATTGCCTGATCCCTGGTCCCTGATCCCCAGTCCCGACTCAATCGCACCATGACCGACTTCGCCCTGAACAAAGTTCCCGTCAACGTCGAAGACGAGATGAAGCGCTCGTACATGGATTACGCCATGAGCGTGATCATCGGGCGGGCGCTGCCGGATGTACGTGACGGGTTGAAGCCGGCGCATCGCCGCGTGCTGTATGGGATGCGGGCGATGGGGCTGGCCTCGAACCGGGGCTACCGCAAGTGCGCCAAGATCGTCGGCGAGGTGATGGGCAACTATCACCCGCACGGCGACGCGTCGATTTACGACACGCTGGTCCGGATGGCGCAGGACTTCAACATGCGCTACGTCCTGGTCGACGGCCAGGGCAACTTCGGATCGATCGACGGCGACCCGCCCGCGGCGATGCGTTACACCGAGGCCCGGCCCGAGGCGATCGCCGAAGCGTTGATGGCCGATCTCGACAAGGAGACGGTCGACTTCGTCCCGAACTACGACGAGACCACCGAAGAGCCGACCGTCCTGCCGGCGGCGTATCCCAACCTGCTGGTTAACGGATCATCCGGCATCGCCGTCGGCATGGCGACCAATATCCCGCCGCACAACATGCGGGAGGTCATCGACGGGATCATCGCGCTGATCGATCTGCGCGGCGAAGCCAAGGACGTGCGCTTCCGCGCCCTGCTGAAGGCGATACCAGGTCCCGACTTTCCCTCCGGCGGCTACATCGTCGGGCGCGAAGGGATCTTCAACGCCTACAAGACCGGCCGCGGCGCGATTACCCTGCGGGCGCGGGCCACGACCGAGGAAAGCAAGAAGGGTGATCGCGTGTCGATCGTGGTCACCGAGATCCCGTACCAGGTGAACAAGGCGCGGCTGATCGAGAAGATCGCCGAGCTGGTGCGCGAGAAGGTCATCGAAGGCATCTCGGATCTGCGCGACGAGTCAGACCGCGACGGGATGCGGATCGTCGTCGACTTGCGGCGCGGCGAAGTGCCCGAGGTGGTGCTGAACAACCTTTACAAGCACACCCAGCTGCAGACTTCGTTCGGGATCATCATGCTGGCGATCGTCGGCGGCCGCCCGAAGGTCCTGCCGCTGGTCGAGATCATCGAGCACTTCATCGAGTTCCGCCGCGAGATCGTGCGGCGCCGGACCGAGTTCGAACTCCGCAAGGCCGAGGCACGGGCGCACATCCTCGAAGGGCTGAAGATCGCGCTCGATCACCTCGACGAAGTGATCCGGCTCATTCGCGCGTCCAAGAGTCCCGCGGAAGCACGCGAAGGCCTGATGTCGCAATTCGCCCTGACCCAGATCCAGGCCCAGGCGATCCTGGACATGCAGCTCCAGCGCCTGACCGGCCTGGAGCGGCAGAAGATCCTCGACGAACTCGCCGAATTGCAGCGCACGATCGAGCGGCTCCGCGCGATCCTCGGCAGCGACGAGTTGCTGATGAAGCTGGTGGTCGACGAGCTCAAGGCGATTCGCGACCGCTTCGGCGACGATCGACGCACCGAGATCATCGACGAGAGCGGCGAGTTCCGGATCGAGGACCTGATCGTCGACGAGGACATGGCGATCACCGTGACCGGCACCGGCTACATCAAGCGGACGCCGATCACCACCTATCGGATGCAGCGCCGCGGCGGCAAGGGGCGCATCGGCATGCGCACCCGCGAAGAGGATCTCGTCAGCCACCTGTTCATCGCCTCGACACACGCCTACATCATGATCTTCTCGGACCGCGGCCGCGCCTACTGGCTGAAGGTCTACGAGATCCCCGACGTCGGTCCTGGCGGCAAGGGCAAGGCCATCGCCAATCTCGTCTCGATGGAAGAGGGTGAGAAGATCGCCGCCCTCCTCACGGTGCGCGAGTGGCCCGCCGAAGAAGGGCAGCAGTTCATCGTGATGGGCACCCGCAAGGGCGTCATCAAGAAGACCGACCTGTCGGCCTTCAGCAACCCGCGCGCGGGCGGGATCATCGCGATGGGCGTTGAAGATGGCGATGCGGTGATCGCGGTGGAGATCTCCGACGGTAGCGAGCAGATCTTCCTCGGCACCCGCAACGGCATGGCGATCCGCTTCGCCGAGAGTGACGTGCGGCCGATGGGTCGCGGGGCTTACGGCGTTCGCGGCATCTCGCTCCGGGAAGATGACGAAGTGGTCGCAATGGAGGTGGTGCGCGAAGGCGGCGCGATGCTGACAGTCACGCAGACCGGCTACGGCAAGCGCACCGAGCTCACCGAGTACCGTCTCCAGACCCGAGGCGGCGTGGGCATCATCAACATCCAGACCAGCGAGCGCAACGGCAAGGTCGTCGGCATCGCCTACGTCCGCGGCGACGACGAGCTGATGTTGATCAGCGAGCAGGGCAAGATCCTGCGGATGGTGACGAGCGGTATCCGGGCGATCGGCCGCGCCACTCAGGGCGTGCGGTTGATTGGGATGGAAGAAGGCGACCGCGTCGTCTCGGTGGCCCGGCTGGCCGAGCGTGAAGGCGAGGAGCCCGCAATGGGCACCGAGATGGCCGCGGCCGACGTGATCGCCGAAGCTTCGAGCGACGAGACCGCGGCGCCTGAGGACGCGCCCGGCGAGACGCCGGCCGACACGGGCGAGCCCGACGCCGACGAGTAACGGCTATCGCCGTGCCGGCGCCCGCGCCGGCGGGGACAGCTTACGCCGGTTCGAGCTTGGCGTACTTCGCGAGCAGCTTCTTGACCCCGACAGTGTTGAAGCGGACGGTGACCTTGAAGTCGTCGTTCTGTTCCTCGATCGCGATCACATTGCCGACCCCGAACTGGGGATGGCGCACGCGCATGCCGGGTCGAACGTCGCCGGCCTGGTTCTCGGCCTCGTAGCTGTAGGCCGGTTCTTCCTCTCGCACCTTGCCGCGCGGCTTGTGTCCGTACGGGTTGGTCCGGAACTCGTAGTGGCTGTGCCCGTATCCGCCCTGATGGGAAGACGAGGCGTATGCCGGCTGGATGCGTTCGACCAGATCCGCAGGAATCTCGTCGAGGAACCGCGATGGCTGGGTGGCCTGATACTCGCCGAACACGCGGCGGCGGGCAGCGCTGGTCAGGACCAGGCTGGACTCGGCACGGGTGATGCCGACGTAACAGAGCCGCCGCTCCTCTTCGAGCTCTTCGACGCTCTCCCCAGACCGCGAGTGAGGGAACAATCCTTCCTCGAGGCCGGCGATGATCACCGTCGGGAACTCCAGCCCCTTGGCCGCGTGCATCGTCATCAGCCAGACGCGTGCTTCGCGCGTGCCTGATTCCTCGTCGGCCTCGGAGAGCAGCGACAGGCGATCGACGAACCCGCCGAGGGACGCCTCCACGTCGCGGGTCTCGTACTCGCGCGCGGCGGAGACGAGCTCCATGAGGTTTTCGATTCGCTCGTTGGCTTCTTCGGTCTTCTCGTCGCGCAAATCCGCCAGATAGCCTGAGC
This sequence comes from uncultured Acidobacteriota bacterium, assembly GCA_963816725.1. Lineage (GTDB taxonomy): Bacteria > Acidobacteriota > Vicinamibacteria > Vicinamibacterales > 2-12-FULL-66-21 > CAVSUB01. Next base: position 749,730 of record CAWFMC010000018.1, read on the forward strand.
GGTCGAGGATCTTGCCGATGGTCGTCGACACCGAGTCCTGCCGCGCGATTGTGCCGAGCGCAACCAGCATGTCGCGGAACGAGCGCAGGGCTGTCGCGGCGCGCGGAGTCACCTTACCTTCGTCGACGACATGGATTAGCTTGGCCCAGAGGGAGCGCGCCGACCTGATCTCCTGGAGACCCGCCGCGATGAGCGGCGGGGCGTCGGCGAACACCGCGTCGGGATGGACCGCCTGCACGCTGTCCATCACACCCTTGCCGATGCCGCGTGCCGGCACGTTGATCACGCGCCGCAGGCTCACGTCGTCGTGCGGGTTGATCACCAGCTTCATGTAGGCGAGCGCGTCCTTGATCTCCTTGCGCTCGTAGAACCGGACGCCGCCGATGATCTTGTAGGCCACGCCCTCGCGCATCAGCGCGTCTTCAATCGCGCGCGACTGCGAGTTGGTGCGATAGAGCACCGCGAGCATCGCCTGGGCGTCTTCGGCGCGCGCCTGCTTCACCGTGCGGACGATGAAGTCGGCCTCCTCGAGCTCGTCGTTGCCGCGGTAGTAGCGGATGCGGGCGCCGCCCTGGCGATCGGTCCAGAGGTGCTTGTCCTTGCGATTGCGGTTCTGGCCGATCACCGCAGAGGCGGCGTCGAGGATGATTTGCGTGGAGCGATAGTTCTGTTCGAGGCGGACCGTGTGCGCGTCGCCGAAGTCGTGTTCGAAGTCCAGGATGTTGCGGAGGTCGGCGCCGCGCCACTTGTAGATCGACTGATCGGGGTCGCCGACGACCGCGAGGTTCCGGTGGGCCTCGGCGAGCCGCTTGATCAGCATGTACTGCGGGCGGTTGGTGTCCTGGTACTCGTCCACCATCACGTAGCGGAACTTGTTGGCGTAGAAGTTCCGCGTCTGCTCTGATGTCTCGACGAGCTCCACCGTCTTGAGCAGCAGATCGTCGAAATCGACGGCGTTGCTGTCTTTCAGCGCGATCACGTACTTTTCGAACACCTTCGCGATCTGCTCGTCGCGCAGGTTCCACTGTCCGCGCAAGGAGTCAGGCCCCTCCATGCGGTTCTTGGCTTGACTGATGCGCGACAGCGCCATCCGCGGCGGGACCAGCTCAGGGGCGATGTTCAACTCCTTCAGCGCCTGCTTGACGACGGCGATCTGGTCGGACGAGTCGTAGATCACGAAGTCGCGCGACAACCCGACCTTCGGCGCCTCCCGCCGCAGGAGCCGCGCGCACAGGGCGTGGAACGTCGACAACCACACGCCGTCAGCATCGCTGCCGATGAGCGTCGTCACCCGCTCGCGCATCTCCTGGGCGGCCTTGTTCGTGAACGTGACCGCCAGCACCTCCCCCGGCTCGGCGTGCCCGTCGCCGATGATGTAAGCGATCCGATACGTGATGACGCGCGTCTTGCCCGATCCCGCCCCGGCCAGGATCAGCAGCGGTCCCTCGAGATGAAGCGCGGCCTCACGCTGGGCGGGATTCAGCTTGTCGAGGAAGTGCATGGGGGGAGACGTCAGTATACCGGCACGACGGTCATCGGCGGTCGGGGATCGGCGGTTGGCGGTCGGCGGGTTCATCGTTCTCTCTCTCGAGTGCGCGCACCAGGGCATGCAGCATCATCCCGACGCGTCCGAGTATCGGTTGGACATCTGCCAAGGCCGCCGGAGCCGTACACCTGAGATCGCCCGCGAGCTCGAGGAGCGTTCCCAGTTCTGCCTGCGATCCCAGGGCGACGCTCACGTGATACCGATAAGCCCTGCGCGAGCGCCGGTTGTGCCCCTCAGCGATATTCGCCGGAATCGAAATCGCGGCCCGTCGGATCTGTGAGGTCAATCCGTAGCGCTCGTCCTTCGGCATCAGGTCGGTCAAGGCGTAGCACGCCCGTGCGAGCGCCATACCCACGTTCCATACCTCGAGCTCCCGATAGCTGTTGATTCTTGCCATGAATGTGCTTTGCAGGAATTGCGCTCCGCGCTGACCTCGGACCACGCAAAACGTGAGCGCGCCGGGTTTATCGAGGCCATTTCGCTGTGGTTCCAATCGGGCCTTGGCAACAATTGGTCCGTGTCCGTGTCCGTGTCGAGCCCGGAGCCGTGACGATCCGACCGCCGACCGCCGAACCCCGACCGCCGCGCCCGTAGTACCATTCCCCCATGCCCTCCACGCTCCTCCAGAAGGTCTGGGACCTGCATACGGTGCGCAAGCTGCCGAACGGCCAGACGCAGCTGTTCATCGGCCTTCATCTGATCCATGAGGTCACCACGCCGCAGGCGTTCGACATGCTCCGGGCACGGGGCTGGAAGGTGCGCTTTCCGGAACGCACCATTGCCACCGTCGACCACATCGTCCCGACCAGGAATCTGGTGCGGCCGTTTGCTGACACGATGGCGGAGGACATGCTCGCGGCGCTCGAGCGGAACGTGAAAGAGGCCGGCGTGCGGTTCTTCGATCTGAACAGCGGGTCGCAGGGCATCGTCCACGTGATCGGGCCGGAGCTGGGCCTCACGCAGCCGGGGATGACGATCGTCTGCGGCGACAGCCACACCTCGACCCACGGCGCGTTCGGCGCGGTGGCATTCGGGATTGGCACCTCGCAGGTGCGCGACGTCCTCGCCTCGCAGTGCCTGGCGATGGATCCGCTCAAGGTGCGGCGCATCAACGTCACAGGCAGACTCGCGCCGGGACTCTACGCCAAGGACGTCATCCTCGAAATCATCCGCCGGCTCGGCGTGCAGGGCGGCGTCGGGTACGCCTACGAGTACGCCGGCGACACGATCGAGCGGATGACGATGGATGAGCGGATGACGATCTGCAACATGTCGATCGAGGGAGGCGCGCGCGTCGGGTACGTGAACCCCGATCAGACGACGTACGACTATTTGAGGGGGCGGCGTTTTGCGCCGCAGGGCGAGGAGTTCGACGCGGCGGTGGCGTGGTGGAAGAGCATCGCGTCCGATCCCGGCGCGCGCTACGACGACGAAGTGACGATCGACGCCGCGGCGATTCGTCCGACCGTTACGTGGGGCATCAACCCCGGACAGTCTGTCTATGTTGACGAGGCGCTTCCTCGACCCACCGATGTGCCGCTCGCGGACCGGGCCGCGGTGTCGGAGGCGCTCGAGTTCATGGCGCTGCCGGCGGGGCAGCCGATCAAGGGCACGCGGATCGACGTGGCCTTCGTCGGATCCTGCACCAACGCGCGGCTCTCGGACCTGCGCGAGGCGGCGCGGATGGTGCGGGGCCGCCGGGTCGCGCCGCACGTGCGGGCGTTGGCCGTGCCCGGGTCCCAGGCGGTGCGGATCGCCGCCGAACAGGAGGGGCTCGACCGGGTGTTCATCGAGGCCGGCTTCGACTGGCGCGGCGCCGGCTGCTCGATGTGCCTGGCGATGAATCAGGATCGGCTCAACGGACGCGAGATTTGCGCGTCATCATCGAACCGCAACTTCAAGGGGCGTCAGGGCAGTCCGACCGGACGCACGCTGCTCATGAGCCCGGCGATGGTGGCCGCCGCCGCCGTGGCCGGAGAGATCGTCGACGTGAGGGAGCTCGCTACCCATGTCCATTGAGAAAATCATCGAGATCAGCGGCAGCGCCCTGCCGCTGCGCGGAGACAGCATCGACACCGACCGGATCATCCCGGCCCGCTTCCTCAAGTCGATCTCGTTCGAGGGGCTCGAGCAGCACCTGTTCGAGGACGACCGGCTGCAGGCCGATGCCGAAGCGGCGGGCACGCACCCGGTGTCCAATCCGGCCTACGCCGGCAGCGCGGTGCTCCTGGTGAACGCCAACTTCGGCTGCGGCTCCTCCCGCGAGCACGCGCCGCAGGCGATTCGCCGCTGGGGTATCCGGGCGGTTGTCGGCGAGTCGTTCTCGGAGATCTTCTTCGGTAACTCCGTCGCGCTGGGGCTGCCGTGCCTGACCGCGTCGCACGACGACATCGATCGGCTGCAGGCGATCGTCGAACGCGACCCGTCGACCGTGGTCACCGTCAACCTGGACACCCAAACGATCTCCGGCGGCGGGGTCACCGCCAAAGCCACGCTGCCGCCGGCGGCGCGGGAGTCGTTCCTCGACGGCACCTGGGACGCCACCGCGCTGCTGCTCGATCGCTTCGAGGAGGTGGAGGAGGTCGTCGGCCGGCTGCCGTACGTGACGGGGTGGAGGTGAGGACGCCGCGCCTTCGGTGAGGGTGAAGGCTGACGGCTGAGGCTAAGGCTTGTTCAGTTGCAGCGCATATCAAGAAGGCGCAGCAGCGACATCCTTGCCGAGTGCCACGAGTGGATGCTAGCCGTAAGCCTTCAGCCCTAAGCCTTCAGCCTGTCTAGCCCAGAGCCCCCTAGAGCCCCCCCTGCACCGTCTCGATGAACGCCTCCGCGGCGTGGGACAACTCCCCGCCGCGGCGGAACACGAGGCGGACCTGGCGAGCGGAGCCGAGGCCCGGGACGTTGACCGCGGCGAGCTGGCCGCGCGAGATCTCTGCCAGCGCACAGCGGCGCGGCAAGACGGCCACCCCGAGGCCGGACTCCACGGCCCGCTTGATCCCGTCCAGGCTCGGCAGCGCGATCTGGATGTTGATCGGGGCGTGCCGCCGTTCGTAGAGCCGCAGCACGCGCTCACGCGCGGGTGACGGATCGTTGTGCGCGATCACGGTCTGGCGGCCGACTTCCTCGAGCGATACCCGCCGCCGCGAGGCGAGCGGATGTGCAGGCGGCGTCAGCAGCACCAGCTCGTCCCGGCCAATGGCGACTGACTGCAGCCCTTTGTCGGGAGGCTGAAAGGTCAGCACGCCGCAGTCGAGGCTGCGGTTGAGGATCTCTGCAGCCATCTGCCGTGACGGGACCCGCCGGACCTCGACCAGCGCCTGCGCATGAGCGCGCGTGAAGCGTTCGATATACGGAAGGAGCGTGTGGACGGCCGCCTCGTTGGCGCCGATGACCACCCGCCCGCGCCGGACCTGCTGGAGCTCGCGCACGGCCATTTCGGCGTCTGACGCCAGTCGCATGAGCCGGAGGGCGTAGTCTTGCAGCAGCCGGCCGGCCTCGGTGAGGGTCCCGGTCCGCGACGTGCGGTCGAAAAGCCGCTCGCCCAGCTCCTGCTCGAGTCGTCGGATGCCCTGGCTGACCGCGGGTTGGGTGCGGTGCAGTTTCTTGGCCGCGGCCGAGAAGCTCCGCTCCGACGCGACGGTCAGAAACGTGCTCAGGTCCTGGAGCTGCATGGCGATGGGTCGGGATGTGTCATAAACTCAGTTAATCATAACGATAAAACTATAAATTTGACTCGACCTATCGGAGCGGGCTACAAAGAGATCCGGGGAGGATCCATGTCTACCAAACGGCTCACGATCTTCGATACGACGCTCCGCGACGGCGAGCAGGCGCCGGGCTTCTCGATGCGCATCGACGAGAAGCTCACCATGGCCCGCCAGCTGGCGGCGCTGGGCGTCGACGTGATCGAAGCCGGATTCCCGATCGCGTCGAACGCCGACGCCGATTCCGTCCGCCTGGTCTCGACCGAGCTGAAGGGACCGATCATCGCCGGGCTGGCCCGCTGCACGCCCGCGGACATCGATCGCGCGGGCTGGGCACTCGAGCCGGCGGAGCGGCGGCGCATCCACGTCTTCATCGCGACCTCCGACCTGCATCTCGAGAAAAAGCTGCGGATGACCCGTGAGGCCTGCCTCGACGCCGCAGTGGCCGCGGTGCACCGGGCACGTCGCTATACGGACGACGTGCAGTTCTCGGCGGAGGATGCGACGCGCAGCGACATGGACTTCCTGTGCCGCGTCGTCGAAGAAGTGATCTCGGCCGGCTGCACCACGGTCAACCTGCCGGATACCGTCGGCTACTCGACTCCCGAGGAGATCGGCGACTTCTTCCGGACCATCCTGTCGCGCGTCTCGAACGCGGGGCACGCGGCGTTCAGCACGCACTGCCACGACGACCTCGGCCTCGCGGTGGCGAACACGCTGGCGGCAGTATCGTCTGGCGCGACGCAGGTGGAGTGCACGATCAACGGCGTCGGCGAACGCGCCGGCAATGCCTCCCTCGAGGAGATCGTCATGGCGACCCGCGTGCGTGCCGATCGCCTGCCGTTCGAAACCCGCATCGAGACTCGTGAAATCTACCCGACCAGCCAGCTGCTGACGGCGATCACCGGCGAAAGCGTCCAGTCGAACAAGGCCATCGTGGGCCGCAACGCATTCGCGCACGAGGCCGGCATCCACCAGGACGGGATGCTCAAGGACCGCCGCACCTACGAGATCATGCGCCCGGAGGAAGTCGGCGTTCCACAGGCGACACTCGTCCTCGGCAAGCACTCGGGCCGCCACGCCGTGCAGCGCCGCTGCGAACAGCTCGGCACCGCCGTGGACCGCCACGAGCTCGATCGCGTCTACAAGGCCGTGATGGAACTGGCCGACCAGGAGAAGGTGGTCAGCGACAACGACCTCGCCGCGATCGTTCAGAAGGTCCGCGCCGGCACGCCGCACGCGGTTCCGGTCCACTCATCCCCGGACTTCGCCAATACTCCGGCCGAGACGGGATACGGGCACGGGGTCTAGGGACTGAGGCAGACGGGACTCGGGACTCGGGACCCGGGACCCGGGGGTCAACAACGAGGCTATTAATCGCGGCGGTGCTGAACTCGACTGTTTTCCTCTGACGCTCGTTCGCGATAACCGGCCTTCTGACCTGAGACCTTGAACTCAGTGCGCTACTCGCCGGCACGGGCCGTGACATCCGGGTCCCGGATCCCGAGTCCCGGATCCCGACTCCGCCAGCGAAGTGCCTACTCCACAGTGACGCTCTTCGCCAGATTGCGCGGCTGGTCGACGTCGCAGCCGCGGCGGATGGCGATGTGGTACGCGAGCAACTGGAGCGGCACCGCCATCAGCACCGGTGTGAGCAGCGGGTGTGACGCCGGGATGGTGATCAGGAAATCCTTCGCGGGATCGAGCAGCTCGTGCAGGCCGCCGGTGCCGGGATTGGTCAGCGCGATCACCGCCCCGCCGCGTGCCTTGGCTTCCTGCACGTTGCCAATCATCTTCTCGTAGACGTGATCGTGCGGCGCGATGGCGACGACCGGCAGGTCCTCGTCGATGAGCGCGATCGGGCCGTGCTTCATCTCGCCCGCCGGGTAGCCTTCGGCGTGGATGTACGAGATCTCTTTCAGCTTGAGCGCACCCTCGAGCGCGATCGGGTAGTGGATGCCGCGTCCGAGATAGAGGAAGTCGCTGCGCTGGTAGAAGCGCTTGGCAATCTCCTCGGTGAGGGGTTCGCACTTCAGCGTCTGCTCGAGGAGCAGCGGCAGCTGTGTGAGCGCTTCGAGGTGAGGGCGGGCCGCATCGGGTGTCAGCGTCCCGCGGATCTGTCCGAGGTAGACCGCGAGCAGATGGAGTGCGACCAGCTGCGAGGTGAACGCTTTGGTCGAGGCCACGCCGATCTCCGGGCCGGCGTGCGTGTACACAGTGCCGTCGGTCTCGCGGGTCGCCATGCTGCCGACGACGTTGCAGATGGAGATGCTGCGGGCGCCGTGTTTCTTCGCTTCGCGCAGGGCCGCCAGCGTGTCGGCTGTCTCACCGGACTGCGTGATGACGATGGCCAGCGTGCCCTTCGCGACGATCGGATCGCGGTAGCGGTACTCGGAGCCGTAGTCCACGTCCACCGGGAGCCGCGCCAGCGACTCGATGAGGAACTTGCCGACCAGCGCCGAATGCCACGACGTCCCGCAGGCCAGGATCACGACCCGTTCGATCGCCCGCAGCTCGGCGTCGGGAATCTGGATCTCCTGGAGGAAGACCTTGCCGGTCTCTACTGACGCCCGGCCCAGCACCGTCTCGCGCACTGCCCACGGCTGCTCGAAAATCTCCTTGAGCATGAAGTGCTTGTAGCCGGCCTTCTCGGCCATCACCGGATCCCAGGCCACACGGGTGCTCTTCTTCGAGACCGCGCGGCCCGAGTAGTCGGTGAACTCCACGCCTGACGGCGTGATGACCGCCATCTCCTCGTCTCCGAGGAACACCACATCGCGGGTGTGGCTGAGGACCGCGGGGATGTCCGAAGCGACGAAGAACTCGTTGTCGCCGAGCCCGACGACAATCGGCGGCCCGTTCCGGACGGTGACGATCTTGTCCGGGTCGTCCGCCGAGATCAGCACCAGCGCGAACAGGCCGCGCATGTAGAGGAGCGCGCGCCGGACCGCGTTCTCGAGCCCGTCACCCTGACTCTCCCGCTCGACCAGGTGCGCCACGATCTCGGTGTCCGTCTCGGTGACGAACGTGTGCCCTTCCTGCTGCAGCTGCCGCTTCAGATCGAGGTAGTTCTCGATGATGCCGTTGTGGACCACGACGATGCGGCCCGTGCAGTCGCGGTGCGGATGCGCGTTCTCTTCAGTCGGGCGCCCGTGCGTGGCCCATCGGGTGTGACCGATCCCGTAGTCTCCCTGCAGGGGCTGGGTGACCAGGACATCCTCGAGGCGGGACAGCTTGCCGGCGCTCCGCCGCAGCTCGATCGCGCCGTTTCGCACGACGGCCACGCCGGCCGAATCGTAGCCGCGATACTCGAGCCGCCGGAGGCCGTCGATGAGGATGGGGAGGACGTCTTTCGCGCCGATGTAGCCGATGATGCCGCACATAGGGTTAATCCTTGCCGCGTCCAGCGGCCCGCCAGGGAGCCGCTCGCCGAACGTTCAGTCATGGCCTGTGAGGGATGAACGCGCCTCACCTATACAGAGCAATCGGCACGCCGGGTGCCGGATTCAGCGGGCGCGCTTGCGCTTGGCGACCCAGCCGTCCTTGTTGACCTGCGTGCCGCGGGCGATGCCGAGGGCACCGGCAGGCACATCCTGGGTGATCGAGGAGCCGGCCGCCACGTACGCACCTGCCCCGACCGTCACCGGGGCGATCAGCTGGCTGTCGCTGCCGATGAACGCGCCATCCCCGATGACCGTCTGGTGCTTGTTCACGCCGTCGTAATTGCACGTGATCGTGCCGGCCCCGATGTTCACCTTCTCGCCGATGACCGCGTCGCCGAGATAAGCCAGGTGATTGGCCTTCGCGCCCCGTCCGAGCACGGTCTTCTTCAACTCGACGAAGTTGCCGACGTGCGCCTGTTCGCCCACATCGGACTGGGGCCGTAGGTGCGCGAACGGTCCGAGCGTCGCTCCCGCCCGCACGCGCGACGCCTCAATCACGCAGAAGCTGTTCACGAACACGTCGTCGTCGATGACGGAGTCGACCACCCGGACGTTGGAATGGAGCTCGCAGGCCCCGCCGACCGTGGTGCGTCCCTGCAGGTACACGCCGGGATGGAGGATGGTGTCGGGGCCGACGGTGACGTCCGGCTCGATCCAGGTCGTGTCGGGATCGATGATCGTGACCCCGGCGGCCATCAGCTCGTCGTTCTTGCGGTCGCGCAGCCGCGCGGCGACATACGCCAGCTCCCGCCGGGTGTTGACCCCCATCACCTCGGTCGGATCGTCGAGGAGCACGGTCTCCACCGGCAGTCCGCGTTCCCGATACATCCGGACGAGATCGGGGAGGTAGTACTCCCCCTGCGCGTTCGCGGAGCCAATCCCGCGCAGCGACTCGAACAGCGGCGCCAGATCGAAGGCGTAGATGGCACTGTTGACCTCGGTGATCGCCCGGACGTCAGGCGACGCGTCCCGATGTTCCACGATCGCGGCGATGCGGCCGTCCGTGCGGACGATCCGCCCGTAGCCCGTGGGGTCTGTAACGGTAGCCGTCAGCACGGTGGCGGCTGCCCGTTGCGCGAGGTGCGTCTGGACGAGGCGGTCGAGCGTTTCGGGCCGGAGCAGCGGCACGTCTCCGGACAGGACGACCACAGTCCCGGACTTGCCAGAAAGCGCCGGCTCGGCCTGCAACAGGGCGTGTCCCGTCCCCAACTGCGGCTCCTGCACGGCAAACGTCGTCGAGGATCGGCTGGCCAGGCGCGCCGTCACCAGCTCAGCCTCGTGACCGACGACGACCACGACGGTCTCGGGTGATAAGGGGGCAGCCGCCCTCAGGACGTGCTCGATGAGGGGCAGGCCACAGGCCGCGTGGAGAACCTTGGGAATCGCGGATTTCATCCGCGTGCCCTTCCCTGCCGCGAGGAGGACGATGTGAAGACCGGGCATCAGGGGACCGGACCAGTGTAGCGTGAGCGCGGGGCCGGCGCCCGGCTTTCGTCAGCGGCGAGGTCGGGCGACAGCCTTGGGCTGACCCGGCATCTCTTCGAGCAGCGTGCGGACGGTCGGGTGCTGGCGGAGGCGTTCGAGATCCGCGTCTTGTCTGGCAACTGACCTACTGTCGGGGTTCAGTTCGATCGCGCGGCGCAGGTGCTCGACCGCCTGGTCTGTCTCGGACCGCGTGGAGCGGATGACTGCCATCATGTAGTGCGCGTGATGGCTGCCCGGCTCCTGCTCGATCGCGCTCTTCACGTGTCCGAGCGCCGCATCCGCATCCCCGGCGCTGAGCGCCATAGTTGCCGCGTAGACCCGCTCGGCGGTGGTCTTGGGGCCGGCCGGCCGCTGCGCCGTCTCGCGTTCGCAGACGCGGAGGTAAAGCTGGGCTCGTTCGATGAGCTCCCGCTCCTCCGGGTACCGCTGGAGGACCTGGCGGAAGGACTCCGCGGCGCCGGCGTAGTCGTGCCGCTGCAACCCTCGGACGCCGGCTTCGTAGATGCCAATCGCTTCGTAGAAACTGGGCTTCTTCGGTGGCGGTGGTGGCGCCGCCGGCACAACGGGCGGGGGCGCGGCGATGGGTGCCGCCTTCACCTTGGGTGCGGGCTTCAACGCCGGCTTCGCCGAGACCTTTGCTGGTGCCGCGGGTCGAAGCTTCGCCGCGGGCTTCGCCGCGGCGGTCTTCGTTCGCGCCGGCTTTGCGGCCGTCTTGGCCGCACGTTTCGCGGGCTTCGCAGGCTTGGCGCTGCGCGTCGCGCGAGCAGACGACGAGGGTCGCGCCTTGGCGGCGGGCCCCTTGCTGCTCGTCTTCGTCTTCCCGCGCGGGGCGGGCTGACGCTGTTTGACTGGGGATTTCCCTAAGCTCACGTCGGGCTGAGACAGTAGCAAATCGTGTTCTCGAGGGTCAAGGGGCGGTGCCAAATCCGCGTGTTATCAGTGCTTGGTTACTCGACCTATTTTATTCGCTCGTTCGATGTACCGCCGAGTAGATCTGCCGGGCCGCGACGCCATACTTCTCTGCGAGCGCTCGGATTGCAGCCCTCGGTACCGACCCGTGACCGACGAGCTCGTCGAATTCGGCACGTAACTGGTGGTCGTTGTATGGTATTTGACCAAATGATTCCAGTGGCTTGGGCTCTATCACAATCGTGTATTCGCCGCGCGGTTCGCGGCGATTTTCCAGATGAGCCGATAGAGGCGCCAGCAGCAGCTCCTCATGCGCCTTCGTCAACTCACGAGCGAGGAAGGCCTTACGGTCGCCTAGCGCGGCGAGCAGATCTTCAAGTGTCCGATGAAGACGATGGGGCGCCTCGAACAGCACGATGGTGGGGCTTTGGTTGGCGAGTGAGGCAAACCACGATTTTCTGGCATTACCCTTAACTGGCGGAAAGCCTACATAGCAGAACGGCTCTGCTGGCATGCCGGACGCGGAAAGCGCCGCCAGCGTCGCCGATGGTCCCGGAATGGGCTCGACGCGTATGCCGGCGGCGTGGGCGGCAGCGACGAGGTTGCTGCCCGGGTCCGACACGACCGGTGTGCCCGCATCCGATACCAGCGCAACGGATTCGCCAGCCGCCAGCCGGGCCACCAGTCCTTCGGTTCGCAGGCCCTCGTTGTGCTGATGCAGGCTCGTCGCCGGCGTCGAGATCGAGTAGTGTTGAAGGAGGCGCGCGGTGCGACGGGTGTCCTCCGCCGCGATGACCGAGACTTCGCGCAGGATCCGGAGCGCGCGCAGGGTCACATCCTCCAGGTTGCCGATAGGAGTGGCGACCACATAGAGGGTGCCTGGCATTGCGGCCGGGCCGATTGTACCAAATGTATTCAGCCGAACCCCTTCCGCACTTCGTCGACGAGTATCTGGCGTACCTCTACGAAGTCCACCCCACGACCGCAGCGTTCGACGGTGTCCACCTGCACGACGATCTCGTCGAGGACCTCGGCCGCCAGGCGATTGACGGCCAGGTCCGGGCGCTCGGCGGGTTCGCCCGCCGGCTGGCGGCCATTGACCCCGCCCGGCTGACCGACACTGAACGGCTCGAGCGGCCCGCCCTGGAGGCCAACATCCGATCGCGGCTGTTCGAGCTCGAACAGGTACGGACCTGGGAGAAGAGCCTCCAGCACTACGCCGAGATCCTGGCCACCAGTCTCGCCGGGCAGGTCCTGTTCGACTACGCCCCGCTCGCCGAGCGCGCCCGCCGGGTGCACTCCAAGCTGCGGCAGGTGCCTCGGCTGATCCAGTCGGCGCGGGACAACGTCAAGGATCCCCCCGGCATCTACCTGAAAAACGGCCTGGAGAGCCTTCGCGGCACGCTGCGGTTCATCAATGACGACCTCCCGCGCGCTTTCGGCGACCTCGGGGATCTCCACCTGTTGGGCGATCTGGCTGATTCGTCGACCGAGGCGGCCGCCTCGATCGGGGCCTATATCGACTACGTCGAAAAGGAGCTGGCGCCCCGGAGCAAGGGCTCGTTTCGGCTCGGCCGCGAGAAGTTCGAGCAGAAGTTTCAGCTGGACGAGGGGCTGACCACAGGAGCCGAGCGGCTGCTGACGATCGCGCTGCGCGAGCTCGCCGCCACGCAGGAGGAATTCCGGCGGGTGGCGTCACGGGTGAATGGCGGCGATCCGATGGCCGCCTGGCAGAAGGCGAAACAGGCCCACCCGCCCGCCGGCCAGCTGGTGCCCGTCGCCCAGCAGCAGCTCCAGGAGCTCCAGGACTTCATCGAGCGCCAGCGCATCGTCACGATCCCGCAAGGGGCGCCGGTCGCCGTGCTGCCGACGCCGCGGTTCTACCGCTGGACGTCCGCCAGCATGTGGACGCCCGGGCCGTTCGAGGTGCGGGCGCAGCGGGCGTTCTACTACATCACCGACGTCGATCCGTCGTGGCCGAGCGAGCGCCAGGCCGAGCACCTTCGCGATTTCAGCTACGGTGCGCTCTGGTCGATCTCGATCCACGAGGTCTTCCCCGGCCACTTCCTGCACTACCAGCATCTGCGGCAGATCGACGCCAAGCTGCGGAAGTCGATCCTGTTCTCGTCGACCGCATTCGTGGAGGGCTGGGCGCACTACTGCGAGCAGATGATGATCGACGAGGGCTTCCGCAAATCGGACCCTACCGTTCGTCTCGGCCAGCTCGCCGAAGCGCTGATTCGGCTGTGCCGGACGATTGTCGGCATCCGGCTGCACTGCGAGGATTTGTCAGTCGAGCAGGGGGTGCGCTTCTTCCGCGAGGAGGCTTTCCTGGAGGAGGTCAGCGCCCGCCGGGAAGCGGAGCGCGGGACGTTCGATCCGGCCTATATCCTGTATTCGGCTGGCAAGTTGATGCTGTTGAAGCTCCGAGACGACTACAAGGCCCACGTCGGCGCGAAGTATTCGCTCCGAGGATTCCACGACACGCTGCTGGCCAACGGCACGGTGCCGCTGTGGCTGCACCGGGCCCTGCTGCTGGGCGAGCCAAACGGCGAGATGATCGAGTAGGTAGCCGATGCCATTGTACGAATACGAGTGTGAGGCCTGCGCTCACCGCTTCGAGCGCATTCAGAAGTATTCCGACCCGCCGATCGAGACCTGCCCGAAGTGCGGATCCAAGGTCCGCAAGCTGTTCTCGTCGCCGGCGATCCAGTTCAAGGGCAGCGGCTTCTACATCACCGACTATCCGAAGTCCGGCTCGAGCGCCGATCCGGCGCGCAGCGGTGCGAGCAAGTCGGACAAATCGGAGAAGGGGGACAAGTCGAGCGACAGCAAGTCGTCCGATTCGTCGTCATCGGACAGCACCAGCAGCGCCGCCAAGACGGAGACCAAGTCGGACTCGAAAGCCGAGTCCAAGACGTAGCGGGAAGATTAGCGCCCGACCCGCTCCCCGAGGTCGATGCCGCGGAGATAGTCGGTGAACTTGCCGGCGAGATCGGGCCGGCGGAGCGCGAAGTAGACGACCGCCTTCAGAAACCCGAGCTTGTTGCCGGTGTCGTGGCGTACGCCATCGATCTGGCAGCCGTAGATCGGGCGCGACTTCAACAGCCGGCGCAATCCGTTGGTCAGCTGAATCTCACCCGTCCGGTCGCGTGCCGTTTCCTCGAGCGCCGGAAAGATGTCGGGCGTCAGGATGTAGCGGCCGATGATCGCCAGGTCGGAGGGGGCCTCGGCGGCGGGCGGCTTCTCGACCAGATCCCGAATCTTGAACACCCCGGGCTTGATCTCCTCCGCGTCGATGATGCCGTAGGCGCTGACGTCCGACTTCGGCACCCGCTCGATCGCCAGCACCGGTCCGTCGACCTGGTTGAACACGTCGATCATCTGTCTGAGCGCCGGCGGACGCGCGTCGATGACGTCGTCGCCAAGGATGACCGCGAAGGGTTCGTCGCCGACCAGGCTCTTGGTCACCAGCACGGCGTGACCAAGGCCGAGCGGCTCCCCCTGGCGCACGTAGGCGAAGTTGATCAGGTTCGAGATCTTGCGGATTTCAGCCAGCTGCTCGGTCTTGCCGCGGGCTTCGAGAAAGGTCTCGAGCTCCACCGACACATCGAAATGATCCTCGATCGCGTTCTTGCCGCGCCCGGTGACCAGGATGATGTTATCGACCCCTGATTCGACCGCTTCCTCGACGCCGTATTGGATGATCGGCTTGTCGACGAGCGGCAGCATCTCCTTGGGCTGCGCCTTGGTTGCGGGCAGGAAGCGCGTGCCGAGGCCGGCGGCCGGGAACACGGCCTTGCGGATGGATGTCGTCGACGGGGGCGTCACGGCGGGCTGGCTCATGCCCCGATCGTAGTCCAGGAGCGTAAACGCCCGGTATAGGATTTAGGCATGATCGACCCCGCTCTCGTCCGAGATCGCCTCGACGTCGTCAGGTCAGGCTTAGAGAGCCGCGGACAGAAATGGACCGCGGATCTCGACCGGCTCGCCGAGCTCGAAGCGCAGCGCCGGACGCTCTTACCGGCCGTCGAGGGTCTGAAGCGTGAACAGAACGCCGCCGGTGAGGAGGTCGCGAAGGCCAAGCGGCAGGGGTTGGATCCGTCGGCGATCTTCGCCACCAACAAGGCGCGCGCGCAGCAGATCAAGCAGCTCGAAGTCGAGCTCGATCAGGTCGAGACGGCGCGCCACGCGTTGCTGATGACGCTGCCGAACCTGCCCGACGCCAGTGTGCCGCTCGGCACCTCGGCGGACGACAACCAGGAAGTGCGGCGGTGGGGCACGATCCCGAGCTTCACGTTCGAGCCGAAGCCCCACTGGGACCTCGGTCCGGCGCTCGGGATCCTCGATTTCGAGCGTGCCACACGGATGTCCGGGGCGCGTTTTTCGGTGCTGATGGGTGCCGGCGCGCGTCTGGCCCGCGCCCTCATCAACTTCATGCTGGAGTTGCACACGACCGAGCACGGCTACACCGAGGTCGAGCCGCCGTTCCTGGTCAACGCCGACGCCCTCCGGGGCACCGGCAACCTGCCCAAGTTCGAGCAGGATCTCTTCAAGATCGCCGGCGAGTGGGATCTCTTCCTGATCCCGACCGCGGAGGTGCCGCTCACGAATCTCCATCGGACCGAGATCCTCGATGGCCGCCAGCTGCCGCTGCGCTACACCGCTTACACGCCATGTTTTCGCAGCGAGGCCGGATCGTATGGGGCCGATGTCCGCGGCCTGATCCGGCAGCACCAGTTCGACAAGGTCGAGCTCGTGAAGTTCACCACGCCCGAGGAGTCCTTCGCGGAGCTCGAATCGCTGGTCGCCAACGCCGAGACCGTGCTGCAGCGACTCGAGTTGCCCTATCGGACCGTCGTGTTGTGCACTGGCGACATGGGCTTTGCCTCGTGCAAGACGTACGACATCGAGGTGTGGCTGCCCAGCCAGCAGACGTATCGCGAGATCTCCTCCTGCAGCAACACCGGCGCCTTCCAGGCTCGCCGGGCGAACATCAGGTTCCGCCCGCAGGGCACCGGCAAGGCCGAGCACGTGCACACGCTGAACGGCTCCGGTCTGGCGGTCGGCCGCACGCTCATCGCGATTCTCGAGAACTACCAGCAGGCGGATGGATCGGTCGTCGTCCCTGAGGCGCTGCGCTCGTACATGGGTGGGCTCGAACGCATCACGCCACGGCCGGAGGCACGATGAATGTCGTCATCACCGGTGGCGCGGGCTTTCTCGGGCAGCGCCTGGCGAAGGCGCTGATCGAGCGCGGGACGCTGGCGGGCCCAGACGGTCACCCGCGGACGATCGATCGCCTGACGCTCGTCGACGTTGCGGCCGCCCCGCCCGCCGCCGACGCGCGGCTCGTGTCGATCGCCGGGGACGTGGCGGATCCCGCGCTCCTGGAGCGTGTCATCGACCCCGAGACCAGCTCGGTGTTCCATCTGGCCGCGATCGTCAGCGGCCAGGCGGAAGCCGACTTTGATCTCGGGATGCGGGTCAACTTCGACGCGACACGGGCGCTGCTCGAGGTGTGCCGCGCCCGCGGGCATCGGCCGCGAGTGGTCTTCGCGAGCAGTTGCGCGGTGTACGGTGGCGAGCTGCCGCCCGTGGTCCCCGCCAGCACGGCGTTGACGCCGCAGTCTTCGTACGGAACGCAGAAGGCGATGGGCGAGCTGCTGGTCAACGACTACTCGCGCCGCGGGTTCGTGGATGGCCGGGCCCTGCGGCTGCCGACGATTAGTGTCCGGCCCGGAAAGCCGAACGCCGCGCTCTCGTCGTTCGCGAGCGGCGTCATTCGCGAGCCGCTGAACGGGGTTGAGTCCGTCTGCCCCGTCCCCGCGGCGACCCGGGTCTGGCTGCTGTCGCCGGCCACGGTGATCGACTGCTTCCTCAAAGCGCACGATCTCGATGGCGGTGCGCTCGGCGCGAACCGCAGCCTGATCCTGCCGGGTTTCACGGTCAGTGTCGCGGAGATGGTGGCCGCGCTCGAACGCGTCGCCGGCCCGGAGGTCGCGGCTCGCGTCCGCTTCGAGCCCGACGAACGCGTCGAACGGATTGTCCGCACCTGGCCTGTGGCGCTCGACGCCTCGCGCGCCCTCGGCCTCGGCTTCCCCACCGACAACAGCTTCGACGCGATCATCCGCCGCTACATGGGGGATGAGGGGGTTAGAGGTTCATGAGGGTTCATGAAGGTTCATGGGGTTCATGAGGTTCGGGTTCAATGTTCAGCGTGAACCGAACCTTGAACCGAACCCGTGAACCGTTGAACCCAACCCCATGAACCCCATGAACCCCTCATGAACCTCATGAACCCTCTTAATCCACGAACACCGCACTGACCACCGCGTTCTGCGGCCCGGTGTTGGTCACGCGCAGGGTGATGTGGCCGGTCAGCGACCACACCAGGTACCGTCCGTTCTGAAAGCCGGATGCGCTCTCGCGTGTCGAGCACGGCGCCGGTCGCGGCGTCCAGGACGTCGACCCGCAGCGTGCGCGCCAATTGATCCCAGTCCAGCAGATACAGCGCGACGGAGTGCGTGCGGCCGTCGGTCAGGTTGACGTCGATGGTGAAGCCCGAGGGCGAGTACCACGTCGCGGCGAGCCGGTCGGACGATGACGGTCGCCGCACGGTGCGGGCGTCGTCGGTGGACGCGGCCCAGGTCCAGAATTCAGCGTTGGCCAGCGTCAACTGCGCGGACGAGGGCGAGCTACCCGCGCCCGCGATCGCATACCCGGTGCGGCCATAGACATCGTTCCAGTTGCCTTGCGTCGTGTCGTCGGTCGTCATGAACGACGCGCGTGCGGCCGACAGACCGCTACCTGCGCCAGCGCCCCCGAACAGGAGCGCGGTGGCGACCGCGTTCTGCGGACCGGTGTTGGTCACCCGCAGCAGGACGTGACCACTGAGCGACCACACGAGATATTGACCGTTCTGAAAGCCGTTGGCCTGGCGGGTATCGAGCACCGCGCCGGTGGCCGCGTCGACGACCTCCGTCTGGAGCGAGCGGCCCCAGCCGTCCCAATCGAGCAGATACAAGGCGACCTGGTGCGGCCGGCCGTCGGTGAGGTTCACGTCGAGGACGAACCCGCTGCTCGCGTACCAGCACGCCGCGACGCGCGCGCCACTCGGGCCCTGTGGCGCCCGATCGTCGGCGGTGGATGCCGCCCACGTCCACGACGAGGCCGACAAGGCCGAGACCGTGGCGTACGACGGCGGTACGCTCGCGGTGCCGGCGATTGTGTATCCGTCGGCTCCGTACGTGCCCGGCCAGTTGCCGCGCGTGGTCGTGTCGGTCTGGACGAACGCCGCCGTCGCGCCGCTGGCCGCTGACACCGTGGTCGCCACGAAATCAGCGCTGCCCTGGTCCTGGCTCAGGGCGGCGTAGAACTGGCTCGCTGGCGTGACGCTGACACCGCTCTTCGCAGCCGTCACCGTGTACGCCGCGCCTGGCGCGAGACCGGCGAAGCCGTACGCGCCGCTCGCGTCACTGCTCGCGCTGCGCGACTGTCCCCCGCTGAGCGTCAGCGTGACCCCCGGCACGCCGTTTCCAGAGGCATCGACCACCCGCCCGCCGATCCGGAACGCCACCGCGGAACCGGCGCGTTCATCGGCGCCGATGTCGTAGCCCGATCCCTGCGGCCGCGCCTGGCCGTCCCAATCGTCGACCACACCAGGCAGGGCGGTGCCTTGATCGATCGCCCCGACCGCCGCCGCCGACAGATGCAGATCACCAGCGGCGAGGTTGACGAAGTTGGCGGGGCCGGCGCCCTGGAGGTTAGTCGTCAGCGTCGCGCTGCCGCCATCGCGGGACGTGATCGCGCCGTCGACCAGGTTGTTGCCGATGAGCGCGTTGCGCGTGCCGGAGTAGCGGTACTCGATCGCCGAGCCGTAGGTGCCCGAGAGATACACCGTGTTGTTCACCATCTGCGTGTCCGGCGAGTCGGTCAACATCAGGCCGACGTCCCCCGCCACACCAGCGGACCGGTAGACGATGTTGTTGCGGATGACGCCGCCGCGCTGGCTGGGGCTGTAGTAGTCGTCGGCGCCGAGCATCACGCTGCGCGTGCAGTTCACGAAGGTATTGCCCTCGACCGTCGTGTTGCTCGAGCCGCGCCAGGCCAGCACCGCCGGCCCCGAGAGGGAACCGCTCGGCGGCAGCAGATTCCGGAACAGGTTGTGCCGGACGATCCAGTTCTGCGCCGTCTGGATGTCCACGCCCTTTGGATAATCGGTCCGGCCGGTGGTTGTGAACTCTATGACGGAGTATTCGACGATGCCGTTGTCGACGCCGCCGCCGAGGCCGTCGGGATTCACCTTGATGAACTGTTCACCGGCGTCGATGAGATGCACGTTGTAGACGTGCGGGTTCTCGGCGCCCGCGTTGAAGATGATTGGGTGAAAGTAGAAGTCTTTGATCGTGACGTTGGCGATCGTGATCCCGTCCACGCCGTCCCCGGCCCAGATGCCGAACGGGACATCCCCGTAGTTGGCTTGCGACATCCCCGGCCCGATCAGCACCACGTCGTCCGAGTTGCCGGTGGCGCCGCGAATGCCGACGTTCGTGACCCCCTTGACGTAGAGGGTCCGACTCAGGACATACGTGCCCGGCGCGATGACGACGGTGGTGTTCGACGCGAGCGAGCGGACGGCGGACTGGAGCTGCGCTTCGGTAGTGACGTTGACGATCGCTCCGGCGGGTGCGGCGAGTGGCGGTGCGGGACGCGCGGGGCCGGCGTGAGCCGCTGACGACCCCACCATGACGGCGAGCAGACAGAGTACGACACTGGACCTGGAGACCATGGGTGCGTTTCCTCGCGAGACAGTCGACCGCGTCCGTGTGCCGCCTGTGCGCACACGATCGCGACGCCGGATTGCTGATTGATGCGCGGAGCCGAGAGGCAAGAGACGTTCCCCGGCAGCAAGAGAGGAGGTGGTCTGGCGCGCGAGCTGCGGGTGAGGCAATTCGCTCAGCGAATTGCGGCCGGGGTCGCGGCCTCGCTCGCGTCCATGCGGCCTCACCGTGTAAAACTGGGTGTGAAAGATCGACGCAGGTTCACGATCGCGAGCGCTGCCGGTTTGCGATACAGTCCTGTTCGAGGAGAGGTGGCCGAGTGGTTTAAGGCGGCGGTCTTGAAAACCGTTGAGGCCGGAAGGCTTCCAGGGGTTCGAATCCCTTCCTCTCCGCCAACCATCGCCTGACGCGCGCTAGGCGCGCCGCTCCGGCGCGCAGACCGCGTCCGCGAGGGTGACGCGAAGGTCCGCGTTCGGCAGGATTATGCGCAGGCGCACTAGCCGCCCCCGGGCATCTTGATCTCGATCCCCGCGCGTTTGTAGAGTCCTTCCAGCCCCGTCTTGTCGACGCTCTTGGCGTAGGCTTCTTCCGGCGCGACCAGCTTCTGCGTGACCAGGTCCATCAGCGCGTCGTTGAGGCTCATCATCCCGACCGCCTTGCCGACCTGCATGATGGACGGGATCTGGAAGGTCTTGCCCTCACGAATCAGGTTGCTGACGGCCGACGTGACGATCAGCACTTCGAGCGCGGCGATCCGGCCGCCGCCAATCTTGCGGCACAGCGTCTGCGAGATCACGCCGCGCAACGACTCCGACAGCATCACCCGGATTTGCGCCTGACGATCGCTGGGGAACTGGCCGATGATCCGGTCCACCGTCGAGGCCGCGGTCGTCGTGTGGAGCGTGCCGAACACGAGGTGGCCGGTTTCGGCGGTCTCGATCGCGATCGCCACGGTCTCGAGATCGCGCATCTCGCCGACCAGGATGATGTCCGGGTCCTCGCGGAGGGCGGCGCGCAGGGCCCCCTTGAACGACTCCGTGTGGGTGTGCACCTCGCGCTGGTTGATCAAGCACTGCCGGTTTTCGTGCACGAACTCGATCGGATCCTCGATCGTGATGATGTGCTCGTCGCGATTCCGGTTGATGTAATCGACCATCGCGGTCAGCGTCGTCGACTTGCCCGAGCCGGTTGGGCCGGTGACGAGCACGAGCCCCTTCGTCAAGTGACAGAGCTGGAGGATGTGCGGCGACAGATTGAGCTGCTCGGCGGTGAGGATCTTGGCCGGAATGAGACGGAACACCGCGCCCGGCCCCTTGCGATCGACGAACAGGTTGGCGCGGTAGCGAGCCAGGCCGCGGATCTCATAGGCGAAGTCAGTGTCGCGGCGTGCCGCGAACTCGCCGGTATTCTTCTCGGGCGTGATCGGCCGCAACAGCTCCTGCATGGCGGCGACGTCCAGCACCGCAGCCCCCTCTTCGATCGGCCGGATCTGCCCGTCCTTGCGCACCAGCGGCGGCATGCCGACGGAAAGGTGCAGGTCCGACGCGCCCATCGCGGTCATCAACCGGAACAATCGATCGATCGGGGGACCGTCCGCGCTCGACCCGACAGGCGTCACGGGCGCGCTCGGTCCAGCGGGCAGGGGCGGCGCGTCAGCAATGTGTGCCTCGGCCGCTTGCGCCTGCGCGGCGGCGGGGCTCGCCGCAATCGCGAGGACGACCAGGCGCTCGGCGTCGCGAGTCACGGTCAAGGTGAACACGCCGACGCTCGACGGATAGTCGAAGGTGACGGAAGGTTCCTTCGGCAGCAGGCGGCGCGCGTGCTCCGGGACGACCGGGCTGACGAGCGACAGGATCTCCTGGCGGGTGAGCGGACGGCTGGAGAGATCGCGTGTCGTCCCGTCGACGCCGAGGATCCGCGCCGGCAGGCCCGCCTCGAGCCGCAGTGTGCCGTGATTGTCGCTCCCGAACGCCCTCAGGACGTCGTCGATGCCGAGGCGGTCGGTCGTGGTCATTCGGCACTCTCCGTGAGCTGCACGATGTGCGAGGAGTTGATGATCAGCGTGCGATCGGCGGTCTCGAGATAGCGGAAGGGTTCGCCCGCGTGCGCGTAGTCACTGAGGCGTTCGTGGCCGGCCGGGCGATAGATGACGACCGTGCCGCTGACCCGCACGCCGGTCGTCAGCAGCATCGACACGCGGCAGGGCGTCGCCACGCCGTACGCAGGATCGAGCTGCGCTTCGATCGTGCTCGGCGGGAGGCTGATCATCACGACGTGCGCGCGGTTGTACAGAACGGTCTCGGCCGCCGCGCCGGTGGTCAGCGCGAATGGGAAGAAGCCCGAGTCGCCGTTGATCAGATCTCCGACCAGCTCCGGCCCATCGTGCGAGGCACTGGAACCAGCGAGAAAGAACGCCCCCCTCACTTGGCCGCCGGTGGAGAGCGTGAGCTCAGCCTCGGCCCGGCGTTTTTCGACACGGTACTCGGACACTGCGGTCTCGCCTCGAATGCAACAGGTTTGCGCGATGCGGGGACCGGTGGCGCGCACCGCGCATCGGACGGCCCAGCGATAACCGCGCACGGAACGCGCACGGCGGTGGGCAAAGGACCTTACACTGATGATCGTCTGATGTCGCAGCCCAGCGCGTTTCCCGACGCCCCTACTGAGGATCGGCGGATCCTCGAAGAACTTGAACAGCTGCAGCAGGCGATCCGCACGTCGCGCGTGACGCGCGAGCGCGCCGAGGCCGCCTTCGACGGTGAGCTGCGCGCCTTTGAGACGCGCGTGCCGCCGCCGGCAGCCGTGCCCGCGACGCCGGCCCTCGCCGCTCCCGGGGAGTCCGCCCCGACGGCCGCCCCCTCGAGCGTCCCCCCGGGGTTCATGTTGCCGAAGCCGAATCCCTCGCCGGCGGTGGCGCTGTTCGACGACGGGCCGGTGCCGCCGCCGGCGCTCCCGCGCGCTCGGACAGCGCTGATCGTGGCCGGGATCGCCGCCGCAGTCGGCGTGTCGGCGGGTTATCTCTGGACGATGCAGCGGGGACCGGAGGCGGGCACTCGGCCGCCCGAAGCGGTCCAGCCGCAGGCGGTCGCAACTCCGACCGACGCGCCGGGCGGCGCGACGAAGCCGGTCCCCGGCGATCCACACGCGCTCAGGGTCGACCTCACCAGCCTGCGCCGGGTCTGGCTGCGCGTGTCGGTGGACGGCCGGATTGCCCTGGAACGCGAGGTCCCAGCGGGTGAGCGGATGCCGTTCGGGGCGGATCGGTCGATCGTGGTGCGAGCGGGCGATGCGGGCGCGGTCACCGTCCGCGTCGGCCCTGACGATCAGGGGCCGCTCGGACGCGACGGGCAGGTCGTCACCCGCGCCTTCAACGTTGGCGGGCGGTAAAGGCTCAGCGGGACTGGAACACCACGATCCACGGACCGATCGCGCCGAACACGTAGAAGAGGGTGAGGATCGCGAGCGTTCGGTGAATGCCGCGCGCGTAGAGCAGCACGCCGCCGCCGGCGGCGAGCAGCTTGGCGGCGAACAGGGCCGGGAACGGGCCGACCAGCGCCATCCAGGTGGCCAGCACCATGTTTCCCTCGGCGGCAATCCCATACGACCGGACCGCCGTGTAGGTCAGCAGACCATCGCCAGCCTGGGTCAGCAGGAACAGCAGCAGCACAGCGCGTGAGGCCAGCATCACGGGTGACCACTGCAATCTGCGTCGCAGCGCTAAGTGCATGTAAAACATGGGCTTAACCGATATAGAGTCTGCCCTGGCGATGACTTTTGTCTCGTCGCCCCAGGGCACATCCTACTGCGGAATGCGCAACGTCGCCGCACGTCCGGGCGCTCTGATGCCCCAAGCCATCCAGGTGTGAGCGAAGACCGGATCGCGGCATGGCTCGAGGCCCTCGACCGCCGTCACCTCGCCGAGCTCACCAGCTCGGAGGTCGCACGGGCGCTCAGGGCGTTGTCGTCGGCCTACGTCGAGCGGCGCGATCGGCTGCAGCGCGGCGCCGCGCTGGACTCGGCGGGCAAGCGGGCGGCGTTCGCGCTGTTCTATGCCCCTCTGCACTTTCTTGTCACGCAGGCGATCGTCGCCGCCCTGCCGCCGTTGGCGCGGCGGCCGCGTGAGGTGCTGGACGTCGGCTGCGGGACGGGAAGCGCCGGGGCAGCGTGGGCGATCCACGCCGGCACGGCGACGATCCGTGGACTGGACCGCCATCCGTGGGCGGTCGCCGAGGCGACCTGGACGTATCGCCAGCTGGGGCTGCCTGGCCGCGCGTCGCAGCGTGACGCGGCCCGCACACCACTCAGGGCCGGCGCGGGCACGGCGGTGCTGGTGGCGTACGCCGCCAACGAACTCCAGGACGCTGGGCGGGCGTCGCTGCTGGAGGCGCTGATCGCAGCCCACGCGGCCGGCGCCGCGGTGTTGATCATCGAGCCGATTGCCCGGCGCGCGACCCCCTGGTGGCCGCACTGGAGCGCGCGGTTCGCTGCGTCGGGCGGGCGAGCTGACGAGTGGCGGTTTCCGTCGACGCTCCCCGTGCGCCAGCAATCGCTGGCCCGCGCCGCCGGCCTCGACCCGCGCGAGTTGACCGCGCGGAGCCTCTATCTGCCGGACGCCCCTTCCTGATCGACGCCTCGGCACTTCGAGTAACCGCGCGGCAAGACGCCGCCAGGCGACCGTACGCGGGTCCTCCGGGCAAACGGGACTCGCCAGTCTTTCAGGTAGAATCGCCGGATGCCGGCGCGCCGCTGGCCGCCGGAGGACCGAACGGGATGGAACACGCGCAGTCGGAGGGTGTGCCGCGGCGAGGGCTGTCCCTCACGCAGCAGATCTTCCTCGGCCTCGCCGTCGGCATCGCGGTGGGCTGGTTCGTCAGCGAGTATCACCCCAGTTACGCTCCCTTCTTCAGACCGTTCAGCCAGATCTTCCTGCGCCTGATCAAGATGATCATCGCGCCGCTGATCTTCTCGACACTGGTCGCGGGAATCGCCGGCGCCGGACACTTCAAGGTCGTCGGCCGGATGGGCCTGCGCGCGATCATCTACTTCGAGGTCGTCACCACGCTGGCGCTGGTGATCGGGCTCGTGGCGGTCAACGTGATACGGCCGGGGGTTGGCGTCAATCTGCCGATGGGCCAGCAGTCGGGGATCACCGCGACCGCGCAGACCTGGGATCAGATTCTGCTGCACCTGGTGCCCGAGTCGGTGATCCGGGCGATGGCCGAGGGCGACGTCCTCCAGCTCGTCGTCTTCAGCATCATCTTCGCGATCTCGCTCGGCATGATCGGCGAGAAGGGCCGGCCGGTCATCGTGTGGTGCGAGGCGATCGCCGAGACGATGTTCAAGTTCACGAACATCGTGATGCACTACGCGCCGATCGGGGTTGGCGCGGCCATCGCCTACACCGTCGGGCACGGGGGCATCACGGTCCTCTACAACCTGGCGTGGCTGGTGGCGACGCTCTACATCGCCCTGGCCGCGTTCATCCTCGTCGTGCTCCTGCCGATCGCCCTCCTCTTCCAGGTCCCGATCCGCAAGTTCGTGATGGCGGTGAAAGAGCCGGCGATCATCGCCTTCTCGACCACTTCGAGCGAGGCCGCACTGCCGCGCGCGATGGAGGTCGTCGAACGCCTCGGCGTCCCCCGCCGCATCGTCGCCTTCGTGCTGCCGCTCGGCTACAGCTTCAACCTCGATGGCACGACCCTGTATCTGTCACTGGCGGCGATCTTCGTCGCCCAGGCGGCCGGCGTGCACCTGTCGATCGGCCAGCAGATCACCATGCTGCTGACGCTGATGCTGACGAGCAAGGGGGTGGCGGGCGTGCCCCGTGCCTCGCTGGTGATCCTCGCCGGCACGCTCGCGAGCCATGGCCTGCCGCTCGAAGGCGTGACACTGATCCTGGGCGTCGACGAGCTCATGGACATGGCCCGGACGATGGTGAACGTGATTGGCAACTGCCTGGCGACGGTCGTGGTCGCCAAGTGGGAGGGAGAATTCGTCGAGGCCAGCGACCAGGAGCTCGCGGTGGCCGCGGCCCGCGGCGAGATCTGATCCCTCATGGTCTACCGTCTATCCACCTGGCAGCAGCGCCGGTTCCAGCAATGGTTCTTCGAGGGCCTGCGCGAGCCTGAAGGGCCGCACGCCCAGCACGTCCACAAGTCGGCCTGGTGGAAGGTCATGTGCCTCACCGGCGTCGACTACTTCTCGACTCTTGGTTACCAGCCAGGCATCGCCTTCATCGCCGCCGGCGCCCTCTCGCCCATCGCGACCTTCATCCTGATCCTCCTCACGCTCTTCGGAGCCTTGCCGATCTACAACCGCGTCGCCGAGAACAGTCCGCGGGGCCAGGGCAGCATCTCGATGCTCGAGGAACTGCTGCCGCGCTGGCGCGGCAAGACGTTCGTCCTGGTGTTGCTCGGGTTCGCGGCCACCGACTTCGTGATCACGATCACGCTGTCCGCGGCGGACGCGACCAAGCACATCATCGGCAATCCGTTCGTGCCGTCAGCGTTCGACCACCCGATCGCGCTCACGCTGGTGCTGCTGTCGCTGCTCTCGGGCGTGTTCATCAAGGGGTTCAAGGAGGCGATCGGCCTGGCGGTCGGGATCGTCGGCGTCTACCTGGCCCTGAACGTCGTGGTCCTCGGCTGGGGACTGCTGCAGATCGCCCAGCATCCGGAATACTTCCCGCGGTGGAAGAACGCGCTCGTCCTGCAGCACGGCAGCCCGTTGATGATGCTGGCCTTCGCCACGCTGCTCTTCCCGAAACTGGCGCTCGGCCTCTCGGGGTTCGAGACCGGGGTGGCGGTGATGCCGCTCGTGAGCGGGTATCCGGACGACACCGAGGCGAACCCGCGAGGCCGCATCGCCAACACCAAGTTGCTGCTGCGGACCTCGGCGCTGATGATGTCGGTCCTGCTGATGAGCAGCTCGTTCGCGACCACGCTGTTGATTCCGCCCGAGGCCTTCCAGCCGGGCGGCGCGGCATCCGGACGTGCGCTGGCCTATCTTGCGCACGAGCATCTGGGTGAGCTGTTCGGCACGGTCTACGACCTGAGCACGATCTCGATCCTGTGGTTCGCGGGCGCGTCGGCGATGGCCGGACTCTTGAACCTGGTGCCTCGTTACCTGCCGCGCTACGGGATGGCCCCCGAGTGGACCAAGGCCACGCGGCCGCTGGTGCTGCTCTTCACCGCCATCACGTTCCTCATCACCGTGCTGTTCGAGGCCGACGTCGACGCGCAGGGCGGCGCCTACGCCACCGGCGTGCTGGTCCTGATGACGTCCGGGGCATTCGCCGTCACGCTGCTGATGCGCAAGCACCGCAGCCACTTCATCGGCTTCGGCCTGATCACGCTGGTCTTCGTCTACACCACGATCACCAACGTCATCGAGCGGCCCGACGGCGTCAAGATCGCCTCGTGGTTCATCCTGACGATCATCGCGACGTCGATGGTCTCGCGGGTGATGCGCTCCACCGAGCTGCGGGTCCAGTCGGTCGAGCCGGACGAGGAAGCGCTGCGATTCATTCGCGAGGCGGCGTCCACACCGGTACGGATCATCGCCAACCGGCCCGACACCGGCTTGCCGGAGGAGTACGATCACAAGCTGCGCGAGGCGAGTGAATCGCATCACCTGCCCGGCGAGCGCGTGCTGTTCCTGGAAGTGCGCCCCGGCGATGTGTCGGAGTTCAGCGGACGCCTGAGCATCAGCGGCGTGGACGTGGCCGGGCACCACGTGCTCCGCTGCGTCAGCCCGGCGATCCCGAATGCCATCGCCGCGCTGCTGCTTTACATCCGCGACGAAACGGGCCGCATCCCGCACGCCTACTTCGGCTGGACCGAGGGCAATCCTCTCGCGTACCTGCTGAAGTTTCTCGCCTTCGGCGAAGGCGACACCGCGCCGGTCACCCGTGAGGTACTGCGCCAGACAGAGCCGGACCCGCTGCGCCGGCCGCGCATTCACGTCGGGTAGGAGCTCACAGCTGTCAGCTGATTCAGGGCGCGGCTCACACCCCCGAACCTTGAACGTTGAACCCTGAACCTACTCAGCCCCAAGGCACGTGACCGCGACCTCCGACACGCCGTGACCCTGGAGCGCGGTGACCTCGATCTGCAGCCGGTCGTACCGGACGGTATCGCCGATCTCCGCCGGCCGGCCCAGCAGCGTCAGCACCAGGCCGCTGACGCTGTCCACCTCTTCGTGCTCCAGCTCGAGATCGAACTGCTGCCCGAGCTCGTCGACGCGCATCGTGCCGGGCACCCGCAGGCGGCCCTGCGCATCCCGCCGGACGGGATTCCCGGCCGCGCCCTCGCTCACCTCGCCGATGACTTCCTCGAACAGGTCCTCGAGCGTGACGATCCCCGACGTCCCGCCGTGCTCGTCGATGACGACCACCATCTGCGACCGCTCGCGGCGCATGGTCGCGAGCACCGCGTCGAGCGGCGCCGTCTCGGGCACCAGCGGCAGCGGACGCGCGTGGCCGGGCCCGATCGTCTGACGGCGCAACAGCACGCGCAGCATGTCTTTGATGTGGATCATGCCGAGGATGTGATCGAGGTCCCCTTCGATGATCGGATAGCGGGTGTGCGGCGATTTTGCCAGGATGCGGCGGACGACGTCCGGGGTGCTGCCGACCGGCACGCCGGTGATCCGGACGCGCGGCACCATGGCCTCGCCGGCGGTGAGATCCCCGAACTCGAACAGTTCCTGGAGCATCTGCCCGGACTCGGCGCGCAGCGCCCCGAGCTCTTCGCTCTCCTGGACGATCATCTGCAGTTCTTCCGGCGTGTAGTACTGGTCGGCGTTGCGCGCCTGGCGGTTGACGCCGATCAGGCGGAGCACGCCGTTGCCCATGCCGTTGAGCACCACGATGAGCGGGAAGACGAGCGTCGTAAGCCACTGCATCGGCGGCGTGATCCAGAGGGCCATCGTCTCGGCCTGTGAGAGGGCGAGCGACTTCGGGATCATTTCGCCGATCACGATGTGGAAGTAGGTGAGGATGGCAATCGCGAGCACGCTGGCGATGCCGTGCGACACGAGCCAGGCCGGCACCGACGGGTGATCGACGAGCGCGAAGATGTGGTCCGCGAGCACGTGCTCGCCATACATGCCGAGCCCGAGACTCGCGGCGGTGATGCCCAGCTGCGCGGTGGCGATGTAGCGGTCCTGGTTCTGCGGATCCCGCAGCACCGACTGCACTGCGCGCGCCATCCGGTCGCCGCGTGCCACACGCGCGTCGATGGCCGCCCGCGGCGCGCCGACGATCGCGAACTCGGCGGCCACGAAGATGCCGTTGAGGATGATGAGGACGGTGATGATGACGACGGCCGTCATGCGTCCTGCTCCGGCAGCGGGTCCGCGGTGCCGACGATGACCGAGGCAATGTTGCCTCCCTCTATGACCTCGATCTCGACGTCCACCCCCTCGACCGTGACACGTTCACCCTGCTCCGGTTGGCGGCCCAGCGCGGTGGTGATGTGGGAAGCGACGGTGTCGTTGTGGCCGCGCCACGCCCCGAGCACCGGGGCGGCCTGATCGAGGCGCATCGCACCCGGCAGTCGCACCCGGCCGTCCGGCAGGAGAATCGCGCGCTGCGCCGCGACCTTGAACTCGTCGGACACGCCGCCGAGGAGCTCGGCGAGGACGTCCTCGAGCGTGATCAGGCCGGAGATGCGGCCGTTGTCGTCTTCGACGAGACCGTGGTGGCTGCGCCGCTCCCGCAGGAATGCCAGCAGGCGATCCGCCGGCATGGTTTCGCGCACGCGCAGGATCGGCCGGATCAGTCCGGCGACCGATCCCCGTGGCCGATCGCTGATGTAATCCAGCACGACGTCGCGCGTGTGCAGCATGCCGATCACGTGATCGAGCGTGCCGCGATACACCGGCAGCCGGCTGTACGGGCTGGTCGCGACGAGCCGGAGAACCTCGGGAAAGGGCGTGGCGGCGTCGAGCGCCGCCAACCGCTCGCGCGGAACCATGAGCTGCTTCGCAGTACGCAGTCCAAGCCGGAGCGCGCGATGCAGCCGGACCTGCTCGAGCGGTTCGAGCAGCCCGCCGTCCCGGCTCTCGGCAATCAAGAGCTCGATCTCTTCGGGCGAGTGGACGTGGCGGTGCCCGGTGGACGCGACACCCATCAGCCGCAGCAGCAGCGCGCCGCTGCCGTTCAACAGCGCAATCGAGGGGGCGTAGAGGCGCAGCGACCATTGCATCGGCAGCACCGTCGCCAGCGCGGTTCGGGTCGGGTCCTGCAGCGCGAGTGATTTCGGCACGAGTTCGCCGAGGATCATCGCCAGGATGGTCAGGACGAGCAGCATCACGGCGGCCGCCGTGGACAGCGCGGTCTCAGGGTCGAGCCCGAGGCCGCTCTCGAAGAAGGGCGCCAGCCTGAGGGCAATCCGGCTCTGCCCGTAGGCGCCGAGAATCAGGCTGGACAGCGTGATGCCGACCTGTGACGCGGCGATGTAGCGATCGAGCTCTTGAGGGGATTCGAGGACCGGCAGCAGCCGTTTCGCGAGCGTATTACCGTCTTCCGCCAGGCGCCTCAGCCGTCCGCGGCGGGCTCCGACGGCGGCAAACTCGGCCGCCACGTACAGCGCCGTCAGCAGGATCAGGAAGGCGATGATCACCGCCGCCAGGAGCATGTCGCGGCAATGATATCAGCGGGTGGCTACTCACCCCTTAGAGCGATGACCGGATCGACGCGGGTCGCACGCAGTGCCGGCACCGCGCTCGCGAGG
This sequence comes from uncultured Acidobacteriota bacterium, assembly GCA_963816725.1. GTDB lineage: Bacteria > Acidobacteriota > Vicinamibacteria > Vicinamibacterales > 2-12-FULL-66-21 > CAVSUB01. Next base: position 780,333 of record CAWFMC010000018.1, read on the forward strand.
AGTGCCACGATCACCACCATGGCCGAAACGGCGGCAAACGTGAGCGGATCGACCGGGCTCACCTCGAACAGGAACCCGCTCAAGATGCGCGTCAGACCCGCCGCACCAGCGGCGCCAACGAGGACGCCGACCGCCGCCAACGCGGTCGCCTGGCCGACCACCATGCGCAGGACGCCGCCGCGCTGCGCTCCGAGCGCCATGCGGATGCCAATCTCCCGGGTGCGTTCGCTAACACTGCACGCAATGACGCCGTAGATACCAACGGCGACCAGCACCAGCGCAGCGCCGGCAAAGAGGGCCACCAGCAGCATCAGCAAGCGTCGCTGGATCACCGACGCCGCGATCACCTCGTCCATCGTCCGCACGTCCGTGACCGCGAGTTGCGCGTCGTCGCGGCGAATGAGGCCGACGATCGTCCGGGCCATCGCCGCGCTGTTCGCGGTACTGCGCACGGCGATGGTCATCGCACTGTAGGCCGTTCGCGGATACGGGAAGTACACGGTGGCGCGTGGCTCCGTGTCGAGGCCAGCATGGCGCATGTCTCCGACCACACCGATGATCTCGTCATCCTGAGCCGGCGTCCACGACACCCGGATCCGCTGCCCGATCGCGCTACCCTCGGGCCAGTGCTGGCGCGCAAAGGCGCGGTTGACCACGACGCGTCCGCGCGCATCGCCCGGGTCGTCGTCTCTGAACAGGCGGCCTTCGATGAGTGGGGCACCCATGGCGCGCAGGAAATCGTGCGTGATGATCCGCACGTCCGCGACCGGTTCCTGGCCGACAGGCGGTTTCGGACGATCGAGCACCTGAAGGCTGGTCGCCGAGGCGAGGCCGGTGAGCGGCAGGAAGCTGACCGCGCCACCGCTCGTGACGCCAGGTGTTCCGTCGAGCCGCTCGAACAGTCGCTGGAAGAACTGGGCGCGGTGCGCAGCGTCGTAACGCGCGTCCGGCAGGGAGATCCGCAGCGTCAGCGTGTGCGCCGGATCGAACCCCGGATCGACGGCAAGTAGACGAGCGAAGCTGCGCAGCAGAAGACCGGCGCCGACCAGCAGAATCAGCGCCAGTACGACCTCGCCGACGACCAGCGCTGCTCGTGCCCGCGCGCCGCGCGCGCCCGATCCGGTTCGTCCGCCTTCCTTGAGTGACGACGTGAGGTCGCCGGTGCCGCCCAATGCCGGCAGCACACCGAACAGGAGTGCACTGACGATGGACACACCGATGGTGAACGCGAGCACGCCGCCATCGACGCCCGCCGTGTCGAGACGCGGGATCGACAGCCGTTGCGCGACGACGTTCCGCAGAACGAGCAACGCCCACCATCCGAGCAGCAAGCCGGCGGCGCCGCCGAGCAGCCCGAGGACCGCGCTCTCGGCGAGGAGCTGACGGGCGATCCGCGCGCGCCCGGCGCCGAGCGCTGCGCGGACGGCCAGCTCACGCTGACGTGCGGTGGCTCGCGCGAGCAGCAGGTTCGCGACGTTGGCACACGCGGTCAGGAGGACGAGCGCGACCGCGGCGAGCAGGACCAGCAGCGTCGGCTTCACGTCGGCGGTCACCTGCTCCTTCAGCGGGACGACGTTGGTGGTCCACCCGGTGTTGAAGGCCGGAAAGCGACGCGTCAGCTCGGCGTGAACGGCGGCGAGATCCTGTTGTGCCTCGGCGATCGACACGCCTGGCTTCAACCGGCCGATCACCGACAGCGACCGGCCGCGGGGAGTCCGGCTCGCCTCGGTCAGGCCGAGCGGGGTCCACATCTCGACGGCGCGCTCGAGGTAACTGAAGCTCGCCGGCACGACGCCCACCACCGTGTACGACTCTCCGTCAAAGGTGATCGGGCGCGTCAGGACGGCCGGATCGCGATTCCACTGACGTGCCCACAAACGGTCGCTGATCACGGCCACCCGGGCCCGCGGCACGTCGTCCTCCGGCATCAACAGACGGCCGATCAGCGGCTGAATCCCGCTGATCGGAAAGAACTGGCCAGTGACGAGCTGGCCTGGTACTTCGATCGGCTCACCGGCGCCAGTGAGCGTGAAGTTGACCGCCGGCGTGACCGCGGCCAGGTCCGCGAACGAGTGATTCAGGTCTCGCCAGTGCATGAAATTGCCGGGGGACACCGGGTTCGTGACGCGGTTGCGGGGAAGGTTGCGCTCCCACACGAGCGCCAGGCGATCGGGATCGCCGTAGGGCAGCGGTTTCAGCAGCACAGCATCGATCACGCTGAACACGGCGGTGCTGGCGCCGATGCCAATCGCGAGTGCGCCGGCCGCGAGCAGCGTAAAGCCCGGTGCGCGCACGAGAAGCCGCACGCCATGCCGCAGATCCCGCAGTAATGCGTTCATCAACCCACTCCGCGCGGCGCACCGCGGCAATCACCGATTGAGCGGAGCCTGCTTGCTCACGACGCCGACCGCCCACGCCGCTTGCCGCCGGACCCCGGCGTCGCTGTCCTTCAAGGCCGAGAGGAGCGGCTCGAGCGCACGCGCATCGCCGAGCGCGCCGAGAGCCCACGCCGCCTGGCGGCGCACGCCGGCCTCGGTGTCGGTGAGCAGGGGAATAAGCGGTGCCACCGCGTGTCGATCGCGCAGCGCGCCGGCCGCCCAGGCGGCCTGTTCGCGTACCGCGCCATCGCTGTCGCGGAACGCTGCCGAGAGGCCGTCAGTGGCGCGCGGGTCGCGAATCGCGCCGAGCGCCCACGCGGCCTGACGCCTGACGGGCGCCGCGGAATCATGGAGCGCGTCGAGCAGCCCCGGCACACCGTTGGGATCGCGCAACGCGCCGAGCGCCCAGCTCGCCTGTTCCCGGACCCGTACGTCCTCGTCCTTCAGCCTGGCGACCAGCGGGGCCGTCGCGCGGCTGTCGCGCAGCGCGCCGAGACCCCAGGCGGCTTGTTCACGTACCTGCGCTTCGCGATCACCGAGCGCGTCGATGAGCAGCGGCACCCCGCGCGGATCGCGGAGCGCCCCGAGCGCCCAGGCCGCGTTGCGGCGCGCGAACCAGACCGGGCCGCGGAGCGCGCCGGCGACGGGATCGAATGCACGCGATCCGGTAGCGACGAGCGCGGCGGCCGCCTGCTGACCAGGCGTCGTAACGTCCCCGTCGCGTCCGCCCCAGTTGCGATTGGTCTCGCAGACGTCCGCTTTGAGCGGCGTCGCATCATCCATGAGCGCGACCAGCGCAGGGATCGCCTCGGCAGCCCGATCGCCCAGCTCGCGCAGGCTGCACGCCGCCTGGGCGCGAACCGCGGGATCGCCGTCCCGCAGCGACGCGGTGAGCTCGCGAACACCACGCGCAGGCGGCTGCTGCGCGGCACCGGAAGCTACGAGAGCGACCGTGATCGCTGCGCTGCTGAAGAGGGTGCGGCGCATCGCGCTACTCCCCAGCGAGCGGCGCCATCCGCGCGGCCGGACGTGGCCGTGGTCGTGGCCGCGGCCCGGTGCCGCCGTCTGTCAGGTCGGCCAGTGCCCGGACCGCGCGCAGCCGCACGCCGGCATCAGCATCCTTGAGCGCGGCGGTGATTGCCTCGACCGCGCGCGCGTCGCCGAGCTCACCAAGGGCGGCGATCGCGCGGGAGCGCACGTCCACGTCGGTGTCCTTGACCAGCGGCATCAAGGGCTCGACCGCGCGACTGTCGCGCAGCTCGCCGAGCGCCGACGCAGCGCGCGCCCGCATACGCGGATCGGTGTCCTTGAGGGCGGTCACGAGTGCCGGGACCGCCGCGGCATCGCCGATCTGCGCGAGCGCGGACAGCGCGCTCTGGCGCACGTCAGGCTGGCTGTCCTTGAGGAGCTCCATCAAGGCCGGGACGGCGCGGCTGCTTCCCAGCCGTCCCAGCGAGGACGCGGCCTGGCGGCGGACGCCGGCGTCGCTGTCCTTGAGCGCGCCGATCAGGGCGTCGGTCGCCCCTTCACTCGGGCTCTTCTGCGCGGTGACCGCGCTGCGTGTGCCGGACCGCATGTCCAGGGACGGATGCAACATGATGTAGCCGGCGCCCATGAAGATGGCGCTCGACTTCAGCAGGGTTCGGAAGAATACGGTCAACGGCGTCATGCGAGTCTCTCCTGCTAGAAAAGTAGCATCACGAGTGTCGCCGCTGGCTGCCGTCGAAACAGCCAGCCCGCGGTCAGTGTTGTGCGGCTATCGAGTGACCTGGCCGAGCGCGAACGCCGCCTGCTGGCGGACCTTTGAGGTCGGGTCCTTGAGCGCCGCGGTGAGGCCGTCGATGGCCCGCGGATCGCGCAGCTGACCCAGGGCGAAGGCGACCTGTTCGCGGACCTCAGCGTCGCTGTCCTTCAGCGCAATCACGAGTGCTTCGACCGCGCCGGGGTCGCGAATCTGCCCGAGGGCGAAGGCCGCCTGTTGCCGCACGTCGGACGTGGCATCCTTCAGGGCGGCGATCAGGGCGTCGGTCGCCTTGCGGTCGCGGATCTGGCCGAGGGAGAACGCGGCCTGCTCGCGCACGTTGGGACGCGTGTCGCGCAGCGCCGTCACCAGCCCGTCCACTGCCGCCGGGTCGCGGAGCTGGCCCAGCGCAAACACTGCCTGCTCGCGGACGTCGTCGCTCGAATCGGACATCGCCGCACTGAGCGCCGGCGTCGCGCGCTTGTCGCGAATCTGCCCGAGCGAGAAGGCCGCCTGCTCGCGGACGTCCGGGACGCTGTCCTTGAGCGCGACGATCAACGCGTCGACCGCGCGCGGATCACGGAGCTGCCCGAGGGCGAACACTGCCTGCTCACGCACGCTGCCGTTGGTGTCCTTGAGCGCCGTCGTCAGCGGGTCGACCGCCCGCTTGTCGCGGAGCTGGCCAAGGCCGAACGCCGCCTGTTCGCGCACGTCCGCGGACGCGTCGTGGAGCGCGTCGACCAGCGGTTCGTAGATCGAGGGATCGCGCAGCTGCACCAGCGCATGCATCGCGCTCTCGCGCACTTCCTTGTCCGAGTCCTTGAGCGCTGAGGTCAGCGCCGCAATCGTCCGCGGGTCGGCCTTGCGGCCGGCAGCGTCACCGTTCCGATTCGGATTGGGATTCGGGTTCGGATTGGGGTTGGGGTTGGGATTCGGCATCGGAGTGGGCATCGGCGTCGGACGCGGGGTAGGCGTGCCACCCTGGACCGAGAACGCCACGTCGGCGGCCAGCCCGTCGATCACGGCCTGCGTGATGGCCGGAGCCTGTGCCATGACCGCCGCGACGATCGTCCCGACTTCGGCGTCGGATTGCGCCTCCGCCCGGGCGACGACGGGAGTGCCCGGCTGACTGGAACGTTGCGGCGACGGTGTCTCGCGGCGGGGCGGCGGCGACGGCAGGTTCGCCGGTTGGAGCGCCGAGGGGTTCGGCACCGCCGCATCGGCGGCGCGTTGCGCGGGCGGCTGGACGGGCGGCTCGGTGGTCCACGGCTGGACCGCCGCGAGCGGCACGATGGCCAGTGTGCAGGCGATCGTTGTCACCAGCGCACCGACGCGGGTCAGTCCCCGACGCGGGATACGTGGATCGAGGATCGCGAGGAGTCGTCCCTCGAGCTGCGAGCGATGGGCCATCGCCAGCGTCGCGCCGGCCAGGACGGCGGGGAAGCGGCCCGAGCGCATCACGCGGGCGATCTGCAGCAACTCCTCGGCGTAGTCGGAGCCGCGCGTGCCGGCCGCCAGCACGAGATCGTCACACGCGCGCTCACGTTCGGCGCGCGCGCGGCCGGCGGCCATCCAGGCCAACGGGTGGAACCAGTAGACCGCGCAGGCGGCCTGGGCGAGGAGGTGCGTCAGGCAGTCGCGGCGGCTGACGTGCGCCAACTCGTGCAGCAGGACGATGCGCAGGCGCTCGACGGGCCACTCGTCGGCATCCGCGGGCATCAGGACCGCCGGTGACAGGATTCCCCACGCCATCGGCATCGTCGCGCGGGGGCTGCGGAGGAACTGCACACGCGGCGTCACCCCGAGATCCGCGGCGAGCCGCCGCGCCAGCGGGAGCCACGGCGCGTCGGTGACGACCTCGGTCCGCCGCGACATCCACTGCACGCCGATCAGTCCGACCACGAGCCGGGCAAGGATGGCGGCGAAGCCCGCGACCCACAGCCACATGGCCACGACCTGCCAATGGATGCCGCTCAGTGAGAATGCACGCGAGACCGTGGCGGGGGCCGGTGTGGTCATCACCGCCGCTCGCGCAACGGAGCCGGAGTCGGCGGAGCGCCGCGACAGCCCTGGGGCCGCGCGTTCGGTGCGCGCCGGTGATGCAGCCGGAATGGTCGTGTCGGCTGTTGCGATCGAGACGACCGGCACGCTCCACCGCGGCAGCGCCAAGGACAAGACCGGCACCAGGAGCGCGCCGACCAGGGCCAGCGTCCAGACGAGATGCCGCGCGGAGGCGGAGCCGCGGCGAAGCGCCAGCGACGTCAGGCCGGCCGCGCCGAGCAGGATCGAGGCTTTACCGACGGCGTCGGCAACGGCTAGCCAGGGAAGGCCCGCGACGCTCGCCGGAGCGAGCAAGGAGGTCAGGGTCATGTTCATGCTCCGTTACGGCGCGCCTGATCGATGAGGCGGGCCAGGCGGTCGAGCTCGTCGCCGGAGAGACGGGCGGAGGAATCGTCCAGCAGGGCGGAAATAGCCTGTTCGGTGGAGCCGTCGAAGAAAGTCTGCAGCATGTGCCGCATCGCGGATTTCTTGGCGTTGTCGCGCGCCAGCGTCGGCACATACAGGTAGCGGGGGCCGTCCTGAATGTGGCGCACGTGGCCCTTGTCCTCGAGGATGCGGAGCATCGCCCGAACGGCCGAGTAACTCGGCGGATCCGGCAGCAGCGCTTGAACCTCGGCGGCCGTGGCGCGGCCGTTGGCGTACAGGATGTCGATGATCTGCCGCTCGCGGCGGCTCAGGTCGAGATGTGGTTGCCTGGTCATTCGATAACGGCCTTCGGAACCCTTAGACGGTGGACCGGCGGAAAAAGGTGCTATGAAAATAGCACGCAGGCAGAAAAATAGCATCCGGGCGCCGATGAGTCCGCGTCAGAGCCGACGAACGCCGGCGTGACGTGCAGACCCTGGCCGATGCGCCGACCTTTTGATCAACAGCCGCCCCCGCCTGCACGCCCCGCTCGACGTCGTTCTGCGTGCGGCCGCTTCGGTCCATGAGAACAGGCACACCCGCATTCTCTTCCTCCCGGCGCCGGCTCGCGCCAGGACGGATTACACTGCCCGCGTGTCAGGGGTGTCCCATGTCAGATCGGTGTGGCCGCGCGCGCGGCTGACCGTGCCCGCGCGCGTGAGTTGGGCATGACGACGGCCGGTTCGCCGGGCCGCACCGCCTGGCTGGTGGTCGCCGTGCTGGTTCCGGTGGCGCTCCTGAACTATCTCGATCGCCAGATGCTCGCCTCGATGAAGTTCTCGGTGATGCGGGACATCCCCGACATCGCACTCGAGGCGAACTGGGGAGCGATCCTGGCGCTCTTCAAGTGGGTCTACGCGTCGCTCAGTCCGGTGGGGGGATATCTCGCCGACCGCTTCAACCGGCGGTACGTGATTGCCGGGAGCCTGCTGGTGTGGTCCGCCGTGACCTGGGCGACGGGTCATGTGACCACCTACGACGGCCTGCTCGTCGCACGAGCGCTGATGGGAATCAGCGAGGCCTTCTACATCCCCGCGGCGCTGGCGCTCATCGCCGACGTCCATGCCGGCCCGACCCGCTCCCGCGCGGTCGGCCTGCATCAGATGGGCATCTATCTCGGCGTGATCATCGGGGGCTTCGGCGGCTATGTCGCGGATCATCCGTCACTCGGCTGGCGTTGGGCCTTCGATACCTGCGGGGTGATCGGGATCCTGTACGCGGTGCCGCTGTTCCTGTTACTGGGGCGCGCGGCCCCAGCGCGGCGCGCCGTACGCGCGGCCGTGTCGCCGGGCGGCGCGTTGAAGGAGCTCCTCTCCAACGGCTCGTTCATCCTGCTCGTGCTCTACTTCACGCTGCCGGCGCTTGCCGGCTGGGTGGTGCGCGACTGGATGCCGGCGATCCTCAAGGCGGAGTTCGGCATCGGTCAGGGGCTGGCCGGCGTGTCCGCGACCCTCTACTGGCAATCGGCGGCGATCGTCGGCGCCGTGGCCGGAGGATGGCTCGCCGATCGGTGGATGCGCCGCACCCCGCGAGGACGGATCTTCGCGAGCGCGCTGGGGATGATCCTGATCGTCCCGGCGATGTTCGGCGTGGGCTACGCGCCGCAGACCGGCCTGTTGTGGGTGGCGGTCGCGTTCCTGATCCTGTTCGGGCTCGGCTGGGGCCTGTTCGACTCCAACAACATGCCGATCCTGTGTCAGGTCGCACGCCCCGAGCTCCGCGCGACGGGCTACGGCCTCATGAACTTCGTCAGCATCAGCTGTGGCGGCTTTGCCGATTGGGGCTTCGGCATGATGCGCGACCGTCACGTGCCGTTGTTCGGGATTTTCGGGGTGTTCGCGAGCGCCGCGATTCTGTCGACGCTGCTGGTGTTGCTGATACGCCCTCGGGTGCCGGAGGGGGCGGCGGCCTAGGACGCAAGTGGCAGACGGCGCATGGCCAATGGCAGATGGCAGATGAAGATGGCAGATGGCAAGATAGGCGACCGCCCGACGCCGAAAGCCTGTAGCCTTCTTGAACTCCATGCAACCGATCGAGTGGCTTCATGAGCTCGTCCCGGCGGTGCACTCGCCGATGCGCGAGGATGGCTCGGTCGATCCCGGCGTCGTCCCGGTGCAGGCGGCGTTCCTCGCGTCGAACGGGATCAAGACCGTCTTCATCACCGGGTCGACGGGTGAGTGCCATTCGCTGACGTGCGACGAGCGGCTGGCGTTGTACGAGGCGTGGGCGGTGGCGGGAGCGGCGCGCGGGCTGGCGGTGATCGCCCATGTCGGCGCGCATTCGATTGAGGACGCCAGGGTGCTGGCGCGCCGGGCTCGGGACCTGGAACTGTCGGCGATCGCGGCGCTGGCGCCGTCGTATTTCAAACCGCAGTCGATCGACGACCTGATTGAGTGGTGCGCGGCGATTGCCGGGGCAGCGCCGGACCTGCCGTTCTATTACTACGACATTCCGTCGATGACCGGCGTGTCGCTGCCGATGGACGCCTTCCTGCAGGCCGCGCCGTCACGGATCCCCAGCCTGGCCGGTATCAAGTACACAAATCCCGATCTGGTCACGTACCGCAAGTGCCTCGATGTGGCTGGCAAGCGATTCGACTTGCCGTGGGGGATCGACGAAGCTCTGCTCGGCGCGCTCGCGACCGGCGCACGCGGCGCGGTGGGTTCGACCTACAACTGGGCACCGCGGCTCTATACCAGCCTGATCGACGCGTTCCAGCGCGGCGACCACGCGGAGGCCCGGCGGCTCCAGTCGATCTCAGTCGCCATGGTGGCGGCGATGAGCGCATCCGGGTTCATGGGGACGGCGAAGCGCCTGATGGAGCACCTCGGAGTCCCCGTCGGTCCTGCCCGGTTACCGCTCACCAACCCGTCGTCCGTCCAGATGGACGCGCTCGTGGTGCGATTGCACGAGCTCGGCTTCGCTGAGTGGAGGGCTTCGATGCGACAGTGAAGAGAAGGTCGGCGTACTGTTCGAGATCAGGGTGGGAACGCGTTCTATCACCAGGAGCCGCGCGCCGCGCGCAGAACGGCATCGTGCACATGATCGAACACAACCGACCACCGGTCCGAGCGCAGTCACCGCTCTTCTCGCGCATTTACCCGGCCGCGCTGCGCGCCGGGGAGCTGGCCTGTCTCAAGCGGCGCCGCCAGCGCGCGCGGGCGGATGGCTACGGACCCAGTGATCCGGACGTGCCGCCGATCGAGGACGGCGCCGAACCCGGGGCGTTGCCGCGCGACACCGTGGGGCTGGCGCTCTCCGGCGGTGGCATCCGCAGCGCGACGTTCAGCCTGGGGTTCCTGCAGGCGCTCGCCGCGAACGGCCTGCTGCGTCACGTCGACTTCCTGTCGACCGTCTCCGGCGGCGGATACATCGGGTCGTTTCTCGGTGCGCTGATTCAGCGGCGTGAGCCAATCGCCGCCGGCGGCCTGACCGGCATCGCTCGCGCCGAACACGATCTGCGCGCCCCCGGCGCGCAGCCCGTACGCTGGCTGCGCGACCATGGCCGCTATATGTCTCCGAATGGCGCCGGCGACGAGATCATCGCTGGCGCCGTGTACCTGCGGAACCTCGTTTCCATTCACCTCGTGCTGGCGACGACGGCACTCGTGCTGCTGGGAGGGGCGACGCTGCTGCACGCGGTCATCGACGTAAATCGGCCCGACCTGCTCCCCCACTGGGTGGCCGGAGGCGTGCACTGGAGTCCCTTTCTGCTCCTCCCGATTGCGACGCTGCTGCTCGCCGGCATCCCGCTCGGCTGGGGGTACTGGTTCATTCTGGGCGACAAGAATACGCCCCCCTCGGATCTCGTGGCCGCGTGGACGGCGGGGCTGGTCGCTGCCGCCGCGGCGGCCGCGGTCTATGCCCGCGCCGTCGAGCAACCGGCTCTCGTCGCGGCCGCGCGCGTGCTGATGATCTGTCCGCTGCTCGCGCTGATCGCCTGGCGCGCCGGGGTGAGCGCCGGGCGCCGCCAGGTGGACACGGCGCTCGACGTCTCGGTGCGGTCGAAGCTGTCGCAATGGCTCGGGACAGCGCTGATGATCACGGCGGGCTGCGCGGCGTTCGCGCTCGTCGACTCGCTCGGCATGGCGCTTTACCTCTGGCTCCACGACAACGGCGGCCGCTGGCCGCTGAAGGGCGGCGGGCTGATGGCGGCGGTGGCCTCGCTCATTGCCCTCGTCGGCCGGCTGGCCCCGCTGCTCGGCGAGTCGCAAGGCGGCCGCCATCTGTCGCTGCCGAAGAACCTGCTCGCCGGCGGCGCCGCGGCGATCGTGTTCGGGTGGATTTTCATCTCGCTCTCCGCCTTCGTGCACTTCGTCGCCTGGCAAGGCAAATCGCCCGACGATCGAGCGCTGATGAGCGTGGCCGCGCTGGCGTGGCTGACCGGCCTGACCGGGTTGCTGACGGTGCTCTGCGGCAGCACGATCCGCTTCGTCAACAGCTCCTCACATCAGGCGCTGTATGGCAACCGGCTGACCCGCGCGTATCTCGGCGCGTCCAACAAGAAGCGCTTCACGAGCGAGGGCGGACAGCGCCTGTCGGATCCGATTCAGGGCGACAACATCGGTTGGGGTGAGTACGCGCCGCACGAAGTCGGCGGCCCGCTGCATCTCGTCAACGTCACCCTCAACGAGACCGTGCTGGGCGCGTCGCAGGTCGAGCAGCGCGATCGGAAGGGCCTGCCGATGGCGGTCGGGCCGTGCGGACTCAGCGCCGGACTCGAAAGCCACGCGCTGTGGAAGCAGCATGGCGACAGCGCGGGCTCGGCGCAAACGGCCGCCTGGGAAGGGCGTCTCCCGGGACCGAGCACCGACTGGGTCAAGCCGCTGCCGCGCGAGGGCCACGGGTTTCATCTCTTCGCGACGCCGACACTGGAGCCGCATCGGGTCGAAGCGCTCAGCGTCGGCACGTGGACGGCGATTTCCGGGGCGGCGTTCTCGACCGGTCTCGGCGCCCGCACCAGCCTCGCCGCCTCACTGCTCCTCGGCATCGCCAACGTCCGCCTCGGTTACTGGTGGAACTCGCACATCAAGCCGGAGCAGCGGGAAGGCGTCCGCACGGCGCCGACCCTGCGCAACCGGATGGGCGAGCAGCTCAATGCCTGGTTCCCGGTGCAGGTGCACCTGATCCAGGAGTTCACCGCCCGTTTCTTCGGGCCGAACCGCGAGCGCTGGTATCTGACCGACGGCGGGCATTTCGAGAACACCGCGTGTTACGAGCTGCTGCGCCGGCGGGTGCCGTTCATCATCGCCTCTGACAACGGCCAGGACGCGTCCTACACGTTCGAGGATCTGGCGAACCTGGTGCGCAAGGCGCGGATCGACCTCTGCGCCGACATCCGTTTCCTGTCACGTTCGGATATCGAAACCATCGTCGAGCCATCGCTGCACGGGGCGATCGGCGTGCTGGACGACTTCCGGACTGCGGAGGATGGTCAGCTGGCGGCGGGCCTCGCCCGGGGCTTCGCCCGGGCGCATGCCCTGCTGGCTCACGTCTATTACGAGGGTGCCGAGGAGCCGGAGTCGGTGATGCTCTTCATCAAACCGACGCTGACCGGCGACGAGCCGCTGGACGTGCTCCAGTACCGTCAGCAGCATCGGGCGTTCCCGCAGGAGCCGACATCCGATCAGTTCTTCGACGAGGCGCAGTGGGAGAGTTACCGGGCGCTGGGTGAGCACATCGGCGCCGAGCTGTTCCGGCCGATCGAGGCCGCGCGGGGCTGGTCGCCGTCCGCGATGATCCGGCCGTGAGCCGCTGCCCACCGCGCCCCGGTGGCCCGGGAAGTCCGCCGCTTTTCAGCCCTGATCGGCGACGGGCCGGGCGGCGCGATCCCGCTGCGCTTTCAGGTCCAGCTCACGCTGGGTCCGCAGGATGCTGCACCACTCGCGGTGTTCGGCAACCGGCATCCCGCACTCGACACAAATCCGCACCCGCTGGCCCTGTTTGGGGCGGCCGGAGAACAACTTCTGGAGAAACGACAAGGACACCTCCTCTGACGGACGCTGTGTCTGTAAGACGGATCAAGGGACGCGGAGGTTTACGGAATTCTCGGATTTCCCAAGCTTCGAGGGTTCGGTGGTCGGGGGTTCGGCAGGTGCGTGTTCCAGGCTTTTCGGTCCGGAGGTTCAGGGGCTTACTCCCGCGGCTGGACGCTTTAACGCAGCTGTCTCATCCGACACGCTGCACAAGGTGCGGGCGATTCTGACCACGCGATTCCTCGAATTCGACACCGGACCGTATTGTTCATCGACCTCAGCCGAGACCGCGACACTTGTGCCTGTTGAACCATAGAATCCGTTGAAGGCGCACCTGTCGAACCCTCGAACCTTTCGAACCGTAGAACCTACCCGACGTCAACGTCTACTGCTTGGTCGCCGCCTTGGTCCGCAACGCCTCGGTGAGCACGCGGCCGGACGAGCCGGCAGGGATCTCGACGTGGATCAGCGTGGCCAGCGTCGGAGCGAGGTCGTTCAGCGCGACCTGCTGATCGTATTCGCCCGGCGCGATCCGGCTCCCCATCAGGATCAGCGGGATGTGCGCATCGTAGTTGTAGGGCGTGCCATGCGTCGTCCCCTCAGCCTGGCGCATCCAGAACGGCTCGAGGATGATCTCGAGGTCGCCGGACCGCTGGCCGTTGAAGCCGCGCAGCACCCGGCTGGCCACGCGGTCGTTCCCGACTTCGCCGCGCAGCAGCTGATCGCGGGTGTAGACACGCGCCACGTGCGGAACCTTGAGCGCCGCCGTCGCGGCGACGCGCCGGACCTCCGCCGGATCGAGATGCAGGCTATCGATCAGTTCGTAGTTCAGATAGGGCGACGATCCCGCCGTCCCGAGGAGCCACTTGCCGGCTCCGAACCGCTGCGTGAGCGCCTGCTGGATCGGATCGAACAGCTCCTTGGTCGTCATGCGTCCGCCCGGCAGGCCGGCCTCACGCAGGAGTTCGGGCACTCGCGCCACGCCATGGTCGGCGGTGAAGGCAATCAGCGTGTGCTGGAGGCCGACCACCTTGTCGATCTGCGCGAGCAAGCGGCCGATCGTCCGGTCGGTCCGGATGGCGATGTCGCGGACCTGCGGCGAGTCGGGTCCATACGTGTGGCCGACCGAATCATTCGACGAGAAGCTGACCGACAGAAGATCGGTCGTGTTGCGAGCGCCGAGCTGCTCGCGATTCAGGAGCTCGATCGCGAAGTCGGCGAGCAGCTCGTTGCCGTACGGGCTGCCGTAGACCGCGTCGTACAGCGCCGCGCCACGCTCGGTGGGCAGTTTGCGCATCTCGCTCCAGGGTGAGGACATCCCGGTCCACGACGCGCCGGCGTCCGCGTCGGCCAGCTTGCGATCGTTGAACGCCTGCACCCATGACGGCAGCGCCGGCACGTAATGCGTGCTGGTCACGAACGCGCCGGTCTTGGTGTCCCACCAGAACGCGGCGTTGGCGCCGCGCCCCACCGGCAGGATCGCCGAGCGATCCTTGAGCGAGACGCCGAACACGCGCGGAGCCTCCGGCGATCCCTTCGCCGCTCCCGACGCCAGCTTCAGTTCATCGCCGACGGTGCTGACCAGCAGCCGCCGCGGCGAGGCGACCGATCCCGTCGGTGAGCCGAGGACCTTGACCGTGGTGTCCGACACGCTCGTGACGGTCGCGCCGGTCTCGCGATCGAACCAGTCGTTCCCGATGATCCCGCTCACCGACGGCGTGGCGCCGCTCAGCATCGTCGAGTGCCCGACCGCGGTGACGGTCGGGTAGTGCTCGAGGTTGGCGTTGGTAAAGACGGCGCCTTGCGTCAGCAGCCGCTTGAAGCCCTCGGTGTAGTCGGATCCGAACCGGGTCAGGTAGTCGTAACGGAACTGATCGACCGCGATCAGGAGCACGAGGCGGATATCGGGCCCGGTCGCGCGCTGGGCATTCGGCAGCGCGATCGCGAGCGACAGGACGACCAGCAGGAGCGCGCCGGATCTTTTCATGACGGACCTCGGTCGGGACCGGTGTCCCGCATGCGAAGGATTCTAGCAGCGAGGGACCGCCACCGTGGCTGAGACGGGCAGCCGAACGACGGGGACGTCGAACCTACCGCTGGCAGCTCGGGCAGTAGAACGTCGTCCGGCCCGCCTGCGTGACCTGCCGGATCGTGCCGCTGCACCGCGCCGTGGGGCAGGGCTCACCCGTGCGGTCGTAGACCCGGAACCGCGACCCGCGGTACCCGCCAGCCGAGACGCGATCGATGGCAGTCGTCAGCACGGCCTTGATCGCGGCGGCCAGACAATCGGCGGTCGGCCGCGGCCGGCCCGTCGCCGTGGCAATCGTCGCCGCTTTGCGAAACGGCGACAGCCCGGCAAGATTGAGGGCCTCGCTGGCGTAGATGTTCCCGAGGCCGGCGACCACCCGCTGATCGAGGAGCGTCACTTTCAAGGCGGTGCGCTTGCCCCTGCACGCCCGCGCGAGGACCGCGCCATCGAAGTCGTCGGCGAGCGGCTCGGGACCGAGCTTCGACAGGATCGGGTGCGTCGCGAGCTGGCCGGCCTTCACCAGATCCATCAGCCCGAAGCGGCGAGGATCGTTGAACGTCACGATCGCCCCTGACGACATCCGGAAGAGCACGTGATCGTGACGCTCGTGCGCGACCTTCTGCATGGCGTCCGCAGCATGATGGCTGCCGCCGATCATCTCGGCGCGGAACGAGCCGGACATTCCAAGGTGCATGATGAGCGTCTCGCCCGACGACAGCCCCGCGACGAGATACTTGGCGCGTCGCGTCAGCGATACGACCACCATTCCCGTGAGCCGCTGCCGAAAGCGGTGCGGGAACGGGATCCGCAGGTCCCGCCGCCGCAGCATCACCTCCTCGAACCGCGCCCCCTCCATGGCCGGCGCGATGCGCCGCCGGACGGATTCGACTTCGGGAAGTTCAGGCATTTTGGGTGACGAGTCGGTTCGAGGGTTCGGGGGTTCGGGGGTTCGACGGTGCGGTCCAAGGTTCAAGGTTCAACGTTCAAGGTTCAGAATCGCGCGCGCGTTCAGGCGTCGCTCAGGTGGAGTAAGCGTTGAACCTTCGCGAACCCGGAACCGGCGAACCCATCGAACCGCACCCATCGAACCCCCGAACCCCCGAACCGTCGAACCCCCGAACCGTCGAACCTATTGAAGTCCCCCCCTCACTGACGTAATCCTTTGCGTATTGAACCCCAGCCAATGCATCCGGCCGTCATAGCGGGCGTGCTCGACCTTGATGCAGCGATCCATGACGACTGACAGGCCGCCGGCCTCGGCGATGCGCGCGCCTTCCTCGTTGATCACGGTGAACTGGCACCAGAGCGCCTTCGCGCGCACGGTGACCGCGTCACGGGCGATGGCCGGCAGCGCATCGGGCGCGCGGAACACGTTGACGACGTCAATCGGGACGGGGACGTCCAGCAGGCTCGGATAACAGGTTTCGCCGAAGATCGACGTTTCGCGCGGGTTCACCGGGATGACCTGGTAGCCATGGCGGCGCAGGTAGAACCCGACGAAGTAGCTGGCGCGCAAATGATTCCCTGAGAGCCCCACGATAGCGATGGTCTTGGCGCTGCGGAGAATGCGCTGGATGGTCAGCGGGTCCTGGTAGACGCTGAGATCGAACGGAGCGGTCATCGCGATCCGACCTCGACGGCCGACGACGCCTGGACGCGCGCGAAGCCCTGTTGCAGATCCCAGATCAGATCGTCCGCGTCCTCGATCCCGACCGACAGGCGGATCGTCCCCGGCCCGACGCCCGCGGCGCGCAGCTCCTCTTCACTCAACTGACGATGCGTGGTGCTAGCCGGATGGATGATCAGGCTCTTGGCGTCGCCGACGTTGGCGAGATGTGACCACAGCGTGACGCCGCGGATGAAATCCTGCCCGGCCGCCCGGCCGCCGCGGCACTCGAACGAGAAGACCGCCCCGGCGCCGCGCGGCAGGTACTTGTCGACGGCGGCCTTGTAGCGGCTGTCCGGCAAGCCCGGATGTGTGACGTGGGACACCAGCTCGTGCGAGGCAAGAAAGCCGGCAATCTTGGCCGCGTTCTCGACGTGGCGGGCCATGCGCAGCGACAGCGTCTCGAGTCCCTGCAGAAACATGAACGCGTTGAACGGGCCCAGGCAGCCACCGAGGTCGCGCAGGGTTTCGGCGCGGAGCTTCATCAGGTAGCCGTACGTCCCGAACGTCTCGTGGAACTGCAGGCCGTGATACGCGGGCGACGGATCGGCGATCACCGGATAGCGGCCGTTGGACCAGTTGAACGTGCCCGAGTCGACCACCACGCCGCCGATGCTCGTGCCATGCCCGCCGATGAACTTGGTGGCGGAGTGGAGCACGATGTCGGCGCCCCATTCGATCGGCCGGCAGAGATACGGAGTGGCGAACGTGTTGTCGACGAGCAGCGGGATGTCGTGGGCGTGCGCGATCGTCGCGACGGTCTCGATGTCGAGGACGTTCCCGCCGGGATTGCCAATCGTCTCGCCGAAGAACGCTTTGGTGTTCGGCCGTACCGCCGCCTTCCAGGCGTCCGGATCATCGGGGTCGACCCAGGTCAGCTCCACCGACATCTTGCGCAGCAGGTGCTTCAACTGATTCACGGAGCCGCCGTAGAGCGCCGACGAGGAGACGACGTGATCGCCCGGCGAGAGCAGGGTGAAGAGCGCCGCGGCCTGCGCGGCGATGCCGCTGGCGAACGCCACGGCTCCGCACCCGCCTTCGAGGCTGGCCATCCGCTCCTCGAACACCGCCACCGTCGGGTTCATGATCCGCGAGTAGGTGTTGCCGTACTCCTGGAGATTGAAGTACGCCGCCGCCGACTCCGGATCCTCGAACACGTAACTCGTGGTCTGGAAGATCGGGACAGCGCGCGCGCCGGTATTCGGTTCCGGACGCTGGCCGGCGTGCACTTGACGGGTCTCGAAGCCAAACCGCCGCGATTCTTCCATGGACGTCGGTCTCCTACCGCGACAGGAACTGCCGGATCATCGGTGCCTGCCGCGCTTCTTCGAGCAGAAAGCAGTCGTGGCCGTACGGCGCGTCGATCACCTGAATCTCGACCTGCTTGCCGGCCGCGCGCAGCGCCGCGGCAAGACGTTCCGAGTCCGACGGCGGGTACAGCCAGTCGGAGCTGAAGGCAATCAGCAGCGTCCGCGCCGCGATGGGCGCGACCGCCGCGGCCAGATCGCCGCCGCCGTACTGGCGCGCGAGGTCGAAGTAGGTGAGCGCGCGCGAGGTATAGAGATAGGTGTTGGCGTCGAAGCGCTTCACGAAGCTGTCCGCCTGATACCGCAGGTAGCTCTCGACCTCGAACTCCGGATCGGTGAGCCGGTAGCGGATGTCGTCGGCGAACTGCAGCCGCCGCCCGAACTTGCCGGCGAGCGAGGTCGCCGACAGATACGTGATGTGTCCGACCATGCGGGCGATCCCCATGCCCGCGTCCGGTGCGCGCCCGGTACCGTAATAGTGGCCACCCTGCCAGGCCGGATCGGCAGCGATGGCGTTACGCGCGATCGCGTTCCAGGCCACACCCTGCGGCTGCAGCGCATGGGTGCTGGCGATGGGGATGATCGCCCCGACCCGATCGCCGAACTGCACCGCCCATTCGAGCGCCTGCATCCCGCCGAGCGATCCTCCCGCAACAGCGGCGAGCCGATCGATACCGAGCGCCTGCAGCAGCGCGTGCTCGGCGCGGACCATGTCCGCCACGGTGATGACCGGGAACTCCGAGCCATACGGACGGCCGGTCGCGGGATTCGTGGAGGACGGGCCGGTGGTGCCGCGGCAGCCGCCGAGCAGGTTGGAGCTGACCACGAAGTACTCGTCGGTGTCGAACGCTTTGCCGGGGCCGATCATCCCGTCCCACCAGCCGAGGCCTGCCGTGGTCCCCGCGTCCCGTTCTTCGGCGCGGAACCCATCGCGCGTGCTCGCCGCGGCCGGCGTGGGGCTGATGCCGGCGGCATGCGCGTCCCCGCTCAGCGCATGGCACACGAGGATCACGTTGTCCCGTGCCGGCGAGAGCTTGCCGTAGGTTTCGTAGGCGATGCGGACGCCTGATAGCTCCCGTCCGCAGTCGAGTGACAGCGGTGCCGGCAGGTCGAGATACTGCGTCTCGACCACGCCGACCGAGCCGGCCGCGGCCTTCGATCCCGACGTGCTCATCCTGCGGATCATATCGCCGTCAGCGGGATTCAGGCGCGAACGGGTTCCGCCGCCGCGACAGCGACGTTGTATGATCCGGAGTTCGCGGCCGCGCGCGCCGCGGCACGGATCCGTTCTTCTCAAAAGGGGATCTTCGATGGCTGAATCGAAAGTAGACAACGGGGTCAACGTCGAAGCACTGCTGGGGGCGCGGGAAGCGTTGCGGAGCGCACCGGAAGCCGCGAAGTTTACCTGGCGGGCGTCCTGCAAATGGCAGAACGGCACGCACAGCAACACCGCGGTTCAGGGCTTCCACGGGCTCGGGCAGGAGCAGAAGCACAAAACGGAGTTCACGTTCGAGGCGGATCACCCGGAGGTCTTCGCCTCCGAGGACCACGGCGCCACGCCGGTCGAGTACGTGCTGGTGGGGCTCGCCAGCTGCCTGACCGCCGGCGTCGCATCCGTCGCCCAGAATCGCGGCATCCAGCTGCGATCTGTCGAGGCCAAGCTCGAAGGCTCGATGGATATCCAGGGCATCCTGGGCATCGACAGCGACGTGCGCAATGGCTACAACGACATCAAGGTCACCTTCCACATCGACGCCGACGCGTCCAAGAAGGAGATCGAGGCGATCGTCGCCCAATCGCAGAAGCGCTCGGCAGTCTACGACGTCGTCGCCAACCCGACGAACATCACCGTCGAAGTCGCCTAGGCCCCGTCGGCACAGGCGTCCGGGGTCGAGATCATCGAGCACGTCACGACGATCGTCATCGGAGCCGGCCATGCGGGGCTGGCCGCGAGTCGCTGCCTCTCCGGGCACGGGATCGATCATCTCGTGCTCGAGCGCGGCGAGGTCGCCAACTCCTGGCGGCGCGAACGCTGGGACTCGCTCCGGCTGTTGACCCCGAACTGGCAGGCGCGCCTCCCCGGCTACCGCTACGAGGGGCCGGATCCCGACGGTTACATGACCAGCGCCGAGGTGATCGCGTTCATCACGCGCTTTGCCGAGGTCAGCGCCGCGCCGGTCCGCACGCAGACGCCGGTCACCGCCGTCAGGCAGATCGAGGACGGGTATCAGGTCGTGACCGGCCAGGGCGAACTGCGCTGCCGGACGCTCGTCCTGGCCAGCGGCGCCTGCAATCTACCCAGCATCCCGGCGCTACGTCAGGGCTTTCCCTCTTCGATCGTCTCGATTGCCGCCTCCGAGTATCGCCGTCCGGACCAGCTGCCCGAGGGCGGCGTGCTGGTGGTCGGCGCGTCGGCGACGGGGCTGCAACTCGCCCAGGAGATCCACCGGTCGGGACGTCACGTCACGCTGTCGGTCGGCGAGCACGTGCGACTGCCGCGGACGTATCGCGGCCGTGACGTGCTGTGGTGGATGGAGGCCTCGGGGATTTGGGATCAGCGCTACGACGAGATCGAGGAGCTGGCAAGGGCCCGCAGACTGCCCTCACCGCAACTGGTCGGCACGCCCGATCGCACCGCCCTCGATCTGAATACGCTCAACGACGCCGGCGTCGATCTCGTCGGCCGGCTCGCGGCGGTGCGCGATGGCCGGCTGCTCTTCTCGGGCGGCCTGCGCAACCTGTTCGCCCTTGCCGACCTCAAGATGGACCGGCTCCTCGACACGTTCGACGAGTGGGCCGCGGCGCGCGGTATTGAGGACGAGGTCGGTCCACCCGAGCGTTTCGAGCCGACCCGGATGCCCGCCGTGTCCCGCCTCGATCTGAATCTCCGCGGTGGCGCGATTCGCTCGGTGGTGTGGGCGACCGGCTTCCATCCAGACTACCGCTGGCTCGAGGTCCCAGTGATCGATCACAAGGGGCACTTGCGTCACGACGGTGGCGTCGTCGACGCGCCCGGCCTCTATGCGCTCGGCCTGCCAGTGCTGCGACGCCGCAAGTCGACCTTCATTCACGGCGCCGAAGACGACGCCCGCGAAGTGATCGCGCACCTGGCCGGCTACTTAGCGAAAGCGTAGCGGCTGACACGACACAGACCGCTGAGCGCCGCGTCAGTGGTTCACGAGACTCAATCGAAACGCGGCCATCTCCTCGCCGTTCCGCACCAGCAGGATGTTCCCGGCCAGTACCGGGTGGTTCCAGGTCTTGCCCTCGATCGCCGGCACGCGTGCCAGCTCGGTGAACTTGTCCGCGGTCGCCGACACGAGGGCCAGCTCGCCCTCCTCGGTCAGCACGAGCAGAAGGTTCTGATCGGGGAACAGGAGCAGCTGGCCGTGACCGTACCGGCCACCCTTCCACACGCGTGTGCCGTCCTCGAGGTTGATGCAGGCGAGGATGCTGCCGTCGAACCCGAAGGCGTGGCCGTCGTGCACGACGAAATCGTTGAAATAGGGTTTCAGGCTGGTGGACGTCCAGCGCTCGCTGACGTTCCATCCCGTCGTGTCGTGGGCGACGGCGAGCCGCAGCATCCCGTTGTTGGTGGCCAACCCCGAGCCGCTGCCGATCAGCAGCCCGCCCGGCACCGCCGCCGGCTGCACGATCCCGTCGCTCGGCCAGGTGTGCTGCCACAGGATCGTCCCATCCGCGGGCGCGACGCTGATCGCGCCGTTCCCATTCAGCAGGACCACCTGCGTCACGCCGTCGATCGTCGTCAACTGCGGCGAGCTGTAGCCGGATCCGCTTTTCGGCCCGAACCAGCGCGCCTTGCCGGTCGCCGCGTCGTAGGCGGCCAGCCAGCCGCCCACCGCCGCGATGACGACATCGCCAACCACCAGCGGGGAGCTGGCGATGCCCCAATCCGGGACTCGCCGGTGCGCGTCGGAGGCGACATTGTGCGTCCACCGTACGGCACCCGTGGCGGCGTCGAGGGCATTGAGGATGCCCGTTCCACCCATCGTGTAGACGCGGCCGCGATCGAGGCTCGGGGTTCCGCGCGGTCCAGGGCCGGCGTTCGACTCCCAGAATCTGGCGGCGTCGCGGTGCCGCCACACGGGCGCGCCGGTGTCAAGCCGGTACGCCGACACGAGCTCGTCGTCTCCGCGCTGTTCCTGCGTGTAGATGCGGTCGCCGGCGACTGCGAAGGAGGACCACGCCGGTCCGATCGGACGCCGCCAGAGTTGAACGGGCGGTGACCGCGTCCAGTCCGTGTCGATTGTCACGCCGTGGATCACGCTGTCGCGCGACGGCCCGCGAAAGCCTGGCCACGCCGCGGGGCTGACGGTCGAGGCCACTTTCGGCGGGGGGATCGCGTCAGGCGTCTTGCTTGGCTCGGGAGTCGATGCCGGCGGCGTGAGGGATGGTGTCGCGGGTGAGGGCGTCTCGACGTCGGCTCGTGGCGCGGCGGCCGCGACTGGCACCGGGGCAGTGGGCGCGGGCTCTTCGGCCGATCGCGCGAGCAGGCGCTGCTCGGCCGTCGGCGTCCAGCGCCACGCCAGGTCGGAGTTGGCGTCGCCGCTGATGCCGTTCGTTCGGATCAGGGTCAAGGCGACGCAGGCGATCGCGATCGCTCCGACCAGAGTAGCTCGGCGCCGTCCGCTCGGCTGGCCCCGTGTGATCGCCACTGCCGCCACCAATGCGAGACACAGCGCCGGGATGGCGTAGACGATCAGCATGAAGCCCATCATGCCGTTCGCGATCGACGGATGAACGAGGCGGGAGGTGATCGCGACCCCGACGACCATCAGCGCGAGCGCACCCAGCCGGTCGACCCACAACGCGCGGCTGAAGAACAGCCACCACACAACCACCGCCAGGCCGCAGGCGAACGCGCCGATGACCGCCGTGCCCCCCTGCTCGGGCACCAGGGTCGGCAAGGCCACCCACATGAGCCATTGCAGCGCCACGGCGACAAGGCCGGGCCAAAGGCGCAGCGCGCGGGACCGATCGCTACTGTCGGACGGGGTCAGAGACATCGGCATCACTCCGACCGGCTTGGTGGTTACGCCGCCGGCCCCACCCGTGCTGCCGGTTCCAGCTCGGGGGAATGGGGCCGAGGCAGGGTGGGATCAGTCCGCGTCGCTTCAGTTCACCTGCCGCCACAGGCTCGGCGGAGCCCAACGGATGGACGAGCGGACGTGACCACTGGTTCCCGCATTCGTGCGGCCGCCCGCGACGCTCCAGAGGACCGCGCAGAAACTCGGCCAAAAATGGCATATGGAAAAGGCAAGAGGCAGACGAGAGATGGCCCAGTCGGAAGCGTTTCCCATCTGCCACCTGCCACCTGCCATCTGCCATTTGCCATCTGCCATGCAGAATGCGGTTTTCAGCATCCTGCTAAGCGTCACGCGTGAGGCGTACGACGGGACCGGCAAGGTTGTCGGCGCCGATCGCGACGAACAGCTCGCGGTCCGCGATCGTGACACTGAACGCCACGCGCCGTTCGAGCCGCGCCACCAGTGCGTCGACCAGCCCCCGATCGATCGCGTACAGCTCCAACTCGTCGGCGCGGTGGATTTTCTCGCCGGCCAGCGCCTTGAGGAACTGGCGCGGGTCCTTGTGGGTGTAGACCGCCACCCGGCGGGCCGACTTGGAGGCCTTGTGCAGGCGGGCGGCGTCGGGCGTGCCGATGTCGATCCAGGTCGCGAGTTCCCCGGTGAGGTCACGAACCGCGATGGCCGGTTCCTCAGGCTCCGACACCCCGCGCGAGAACGCGATTCCTTCCGTGAACTCCATCAGGTATGCGATCAGCCGGGCGACGAGGTACTCCTCGGACTCCGACGGGTGCCGCGCGAGGCGCAGCGCCAGCGATTCGTAGACGCCGCGATCGCTGTCGGCGAGCTCGACGTCGAAGTTGTAGACCGTTGCCTGAAGGGCCATGGTCAGGCTTTCCTGCCGTCGAGTGGCGCGCCGAGCAGCAGCCGATTCTTGGGGGTGATGTCAGTAGGGATCGCCTGCGTCCACACCCGATACCCGGCCGCCGCGAGCCGCCTTGCCCTCATGACGTCGATGGCCAGCGCCTCGTCCAGCCAGCCGGCCAGAGAGCCAGTGTCGCCGCTCGCAAAATCGTGACAGCACGGCAGCACGGCGACACGAGCGCCCGCCCCGGCCGCGCGGTCGAGTACCACGTCGGTCAGCCGTCCGCAGGCATGGCTCGAGACGACCACATCGCGTGGCGACAGCTCGACCTGATCGAGCTGGCTGGCCACGAATGCCACACGATCGCGCAGTCGCGGCCACTCACCGGCGAGCACGCTGTGGAGTGTGGCGGCGGACGGCGGGATGGTCTTGTCCACCGCCAGCGCTGTCGGTGAGGTGTCGTCGAGGATCAGCATCACGTGTGCGAGAAGACCATGGCCGGCGCCGAGATCGACGATGCGGCCGCCGCGGAACAGCCGGCGAACCCTGCGGGCAGTCTCCCACGCTTCGTACAGCTCCTTGCGCGGTAGACAGCCGGCCTGGCAGACGGCCCGTCCGATTCGATCGGACAGCGTCTCGGCCGGGAAGCGCCCGATGTCCCGTGCCGTGAGGCGGCCCGCCGACGATCGCCAGAACGCCACGGCTACGATTTCGGGAACACCGTGGGAAAGACGCTGTCGGTCGTGTAGATGCAGCGGTCGTTGTGGCCGCACTCGGGAACGATCATGATTTGGTGCTTCGCCCCCAGCACCTCGTTCACGAACTTGGCGAACGCCTCACCACGAGCCCGCCGCGTCGCGCCTTGCGCCATCGCCGCAGGAGACGAATCGAAGCCGCCCAGTGGCAGCGTGTCCACCTGGCCGAGCAGATACGTCGTGGGCCGCGAGACGAGCTGTTTCTTCAGCTGTTCGTCCGAGAGCTTCGCCGTGTACGCTCCCGTGCGGTTCGCCAGACCGGTCGGCCAGCGGTCGTAGTTCGGAGCCTTGCTCGCATCGAACGGGCCGAACGTGAACTTCGTATGCGCGGTCTCGACGTTCCAGCCGGCCACCGCATTCGCCGGCAACGCATCGTCCACCGGGAGCGCCCGGGTCGGGTCCGGCCACGCGTAGCTCGAAGGATTGGCGACAACGTAGCTGACCGGCACACCCAGCGTGTCGTGCACGCTGTTGGACATCTCATAGCGGTTGACGAACTGCCCGCCTGCCGAGTGCCCCGCCACGACGATCGCCTTCATGTTCGGGAACACGCTCTTCCTGGCCAGCTTGCGCAGAATCTCGTCAACGATGTCGAAGGAGGACAGGGCGGGATGCGTGGTCGACATGCCGCCTGACCTCCAGCTGTCGCCGCCGCATGGCCAGTTGATCTCGTTCGGCTCGAGCGGGTCGGTGCCGCACACGATGCGCGGTGCGATCACGACCGCGTCGTCGATGGCGCCGGCCAGGAACGCCGCAGCCTTCGCGGTATCGAAGTAGTGATCGGCGTTCCGGTTGGTGCCGTGGATCATGATCAGCGCGCGGGTCACGCGATCGTTCGGTGCTTCCAGCGAGTAGGTGCGGTAAATCATCGACCGGCCGGGCCCGCCGCCGAGCGTGACCCACTCGACGCACGCCGGCGTCGCCGTCGTACAGGGCGCCACCGCCGAGGTCCGCGGCGCGGTCTGCGTGAAGGCGGAGATGAGGGTCGAGACGGCGATGAGGGCGACGAACACGAGCGACGACTTCGGCATGGCGAATCATACACAACCGGCCGGTTGTGCCTTCTCGAGGTCCAGCAAGTAGGCCTTCGCCTCCATCCCGCCGGCAAAGCCGGTGAGCGCACCGTTCGAGCCGATGACGCGATGGCAGGGTGCGACGATCGACAAAGGGTTCCGGCCATTTGCGGCGCCAACCGCCCGCACCGCGTCCGGGCTGCCGATCTGCCGGGCGATCTGCGCGTACGTGCGTGTCTCGCCGAACGGGATGGTCAGGAGCGCCTCCCACACCTTGCGCTGGAACGGCGTGCCGGTGACGTCCAGCGGCACGGTGAACACGTGGCGCCGGCGGTCGAAATACTCGCCAATCTGCCGCGCGGCCTCGATCAGAACCGGGTGCCTCGGCTCCTCCGCCGCGAGCAGAAGCCGAACCCGTCCGGGCCGATCGTGCTCCCACAAGATCGCCGAGAGCCCGTCGTCCGTGGCGACCAGCGTCAGCCGCCCGACCGGAGAGCTCACGAAACTATAGACGTAGCGTTTGGATGTGTTCGCGTTCGGCATAACTGATCACCTCACGGAGTCGGTTCATGAACCCCTCTCACCTTCCCTCTGTGACAATAAGTCTGTGTCCGACGTTTTGCTCGCCATATTCGGACATCGACAGCGCGGAGTTGTCATGTCCGAAAATGGCCAGTAACGTGACCGGTCAGGAGATACAGTGGCGGGCATGACGCTGGAGCATCGCAGCCTGCACCGGGCGCTCGAGGCACGCGACCCGCGGTTCGACGGGATCTTCTTTGTCGGCGTCACGACCACCGGCATCTACTGCCGGCCGGTCTGTCCTGCCAAAACGCCGAAGCCGGCCAACCGGCGCTTCTTCGATTCGGCCCAAGCCGCCGAGCAGGGCGGTTTCCGGCCGTGCCTGCGCTGTCGGCCGGAGCTGGCCCCGGGCAGCGCGCCGGTCGACGACGCCCAGCGCATCGCGCGTTTGATCGTGCAGCGCCTCGAGGAAGGGGCGCTCGACGATGGCGCCGGCCTCGAAGCCATCGCGGATCAGTTCGAGCTCAGCTCCCGGCAAATCCGCCGCATCGTCCAGAAGGAGCTGGGTGTCCCGCCGATCCAGCTGCTGCTGACCCGCCGGCTCCTGCTGGCCAAGCAGCTCCTGACCGAAACGTCCCTGCCGATGACGGAGGTGGCCTTCGCGAGCGGCTTCGCCAGTCTTCGGCGTTTCAACGACGCGTTCACTCGCCGTTACGGCATGCCGCCGACGCGGCTGCGCCGCAAGGTCGCCCAGGAGGGGCGGGCCGTCGCCGAGCGGCAGACCTCGGTCCTTCAGCTGGCCTATCGGCCGCCGTTCGACTGGACCGGGATCCTCGCGTTTCTGAAGGGGCGCGCGCTGCTGGGCATCGAGCATGTAACCGAGACCGCTTACGCGCGGACCGTGCAGTTCGGCGACGTCCAAGGATGGATCCGCGTGACGCAGTTCCCGAAGAAGCATGCCCTGATGCTCGAGCTCACACACAGCCTGATGCCGGTCCTGCCGGCGCTCCTCAGCCGGGTGCGGGCGCTGTTCGATCTCGACGCGCGGCCCGACCTG
Source organism: uncultured Acidobacteriota bacterium (assembly GCA_963816725.1). GTDB lineage: Bacteria > Acidobacteriota > Vicinamibacteria > Vicinamibacterales > 2-12-FULL-66-21 > CAVSUB01. The sequence continues at coordinate 807,152 of CAWFMC010000018.1, forward strand.
ATCGCGCGCCAGCTGCGCCGCGACCCGCGTCTGTCCCGCGCCATCAAGGCCAATCCTGGCCTGCGCGTGCCCGGTGCCTTCAACGGCTTCGAGATGGGCCTGCGGGCCATCCTCGGCCAGCAGGTCACCGTCAAGGCCGCGACGACGATCGCCTGCCGCTTCGTCCAGACGTTCGGCAAACCGATCGTCACACCATTCCCTGAGCTGCATCGGCTGACGCCGCTGCCGTCCCGCGTCGCGGCGGCCACCGTGGACGACATCGCTCGCCACGGCATCGTCGCGGCTCGCGCGCGCAGCATCATCGCGCTGGCCGCGGCCGACGGGTCAGGGGAGCTGTGCCTCGACGGCGGCACGCATCACGAGCCTGACGAGGCCATCCGCCGCCTGGCTGCCATCCCGGGCATCGGTCCATGGACGGCGCACTACATCGCCATGCGCGCGCTGCGCTGGCCCGATGCGTTCCCGAAGGAGGACATCGCCGTCCGCAACAGGCTGGGCGGCGTGAGTGCAAAAGAGGCGGAAGCGTTGTCGCAGCCCTGGCGTCCGTGGCGCAGCTACGCCGTCATGCACCTTTGGGGAATGAAGGCGGCCTGAGGCGTCGTCGGCGTCAGCCTGCCGTGGCTGTTCGACCGGTAGCCCGATCACGAGCACCGCGGCAATCGCGAGGGTCGTGGCCTGATGGAACGTGGACTGCGACGCCCGTTTACTGCGCCGCCGGGCCGGACGATGCAGCGGAAGCCGACGTGGGAGGTGGAGGTGTCCACCGGCTGCGGGTAGCGCGCCGCGGGACGATACCGCCGGCAGTAGTTCGGCGCGCACAGGTGCGACCCGCCCTTCAGCACTTTGCGCGGGATCGGCGTCGACGGAGCTGCGGGATCGTAGCTCTCGTCGGCTCTGGGGCCGCGCGGATTCTTCGGAATGCAGCATGCTTTGACGGCTTCGCGCGGGTGCTTCGGCTGATACCAGTCGGTCGTCCACTCCCACACGTTACCGATGACGTCGTAGAGGCCATAACCGTTTGGCGGAAACGCGGCGACCGGTGACGTGCGCTCGTAACCGTCGAGAGAGGCGTGCTGCCACGGGAACTCGCCTTGCCACGTGTTGGCCATCTGCCGGTTGCCGGGCACGAACTCGTCGCCCCACGCGAAGGCCTTGCCGTCCAGGCCGCCTCTCGCGGCGAACTCCCACTCCGCCTCGGTCGGCAGCACCTTTCCTTCCCAGCCGGCGAAGGACTCGGCATCGGAGAACGTCACGTGCACGACAGGATGCGCGCCGAGGTCTCCGTTAGAGCTGTCCACTCCTGAGGGATGGCGCCAGTCGGCCCCCGGGACGTACTGCCACCAATGGCTGATATTCGAACGATCGACCGGGCCGGCCGGCTGGACGAACACCAGCGATCCGGCGTACAGCATCTCGGGCAGCGCGTCCGGGTAGTCGGCCGGGTCCGGAGGACTTTCGGCGAACGTGCAGAACTGCGTGTCGTCGACGAAACGGGCGAAGCGAGAGTTAGTGACCGGATACCGATCCATCCAGAACCCGTCGACGGTGACGCGATGCGCCGGCCGCTCCTCTGGATAGTGCTTGTCCGATCCCATGCGGAACGTCCCGCCGGGAATCCAGACCATGTCCGGGAAGGGTGCAGGCCCCGGTACTGGGGCCTGCGTTTCTGACATCGGAACTCGTTCGAAGGCCAAGCGAGCTCTGCCCCGCTACTGTCCTTTGGGCATCAACGTGACCTTCACGTAATTGTTCATGTCCAGATAGCGGGCCGCCTGACGGATGGACTGATCGGTCAGCGCCGCGATGCCAGGTTCCGGATTGAGCGCGTTCGCGACGGTCGCCGCCTCGCCGTCCTCGTAGCGCTGGGCGATCTGATTCAACACGAAGGCGTTGTCCTGGCTGTTCTGCTCGAACTCGCGGGTCAGCGCGTCGCGGATGATCGCCAGCTGGTTGCGCGTCAACGGCGTGTTCTTCATCTCCTCGATTTCGCTGAACACCCGCTGGACCAGCTGCGTCGTGCGTGCCGGATCGCAGGTCCACTGGATGCGAACGGTGTAGCTCGGCTTCGGATACTTCGTGGCGTCTGGCGTCGCGGTGATGCTGTAGGTGCCGCCAAGTTCCTCGCGAATCGCGTCGAGCAGCCGCGACTGCAGCACCAGCGACATCGCCCGGAACGCGATGCGATGCGGCTCGTCGTATTCGAACGGGCCGGAGAACACGATCGCCACCTGGCTCTTCGGCGCGATGCCCTGCTGGATCGTCTTGTCGACCACGCCGGCGGGCGGCGTGACACCTTCGTCGCGCCAGCTCTCCCGCGCGTGCGTTGCCGGCAGGCTGGCCACGTAGGTCTCGATCAGCGGCTTGATCGACTCGACGGTGAAGCTGCCGACGAAGACGAACGTGAAGTTGCTGGCGTCCGCGAACCGGGCCCGGTAGAACGCCAGCGACTTGTCGAGATTCCACTGGTCCACCGTCGCCGGCGTCTGCGGCTGCCGGCGCTTGTTGTTCTGGGTCAGGGCGGTGTCGAGCGTCTGGCGGAACACGACCTCGGGGCTGGCCATCTGGTTCGCCAGGAGCCCGCGTGCCTGCGAGGCCATCGCCGCGAACACGTTCGGATCGGCGCGCGGCTGCGTGAAGCGCAGGTAGAGCAGCTGGAACATCGTCTCCAGATCCTGCGGCGTACTCCCTCCGTCCATCCCCTCATCGACATCGTCGATGAACGGCCGGACCGCGACGGCCTTGCCGCTGAGCATCCGGTCGAGCACGACGCCATTGAACTGGGCGACGCCGCCAGCGGTTACGACGCCATCGGCGACCCGGGCCGCGACGATGTCCGCGTCACTGGCGAGGGACGTGCCGCCGGGGGCGAAGGCGCGGAAGAGGACCTGGTCCTCTTTGAGCTTGGTGGGTTTGAGGATCACGGTGGCGCCGTTCGAGAGCGTCCATTCGGTGATGCCGACTTCGGGGCGCTGGTTGGTCTTGGCGATCGATCCGGCGGCGGGCGGCGCCTCCATCAGCTTCTGACCGGCGGCCGCATCCGTGTACGCTTCGACCTTCTTGGCCGCCGCCGAACTGACCACCGCCTCGAGCTGCGCCTTCGTGGGGAGCGCAATGCCGGCGGCCTCAGGGGCCGAGACGACGACCAGACGGTTCTGATCCGGGAACCAATCAGCGGTCAACTTGTTCAGTTCGGCGAGAGTGATCTCCGGAACGAAGCGGCGATGGAGTGCGAGCTCCTGCCAGATCGTCGGCAGGGCCTCTCCCTGGAGGAAGTTCCGGGTGTACTCGTCGGCGCGGCTGGCCGACTCGCGGTCCGGGCTCTCGGCCGCGGCCCGCTCGTAGCCGAGCATCATCGCCTGCTTCGCGCGTTCGAGCTCGGTGGCGGTGAAGCCGAAGCGCTCGACCCGCTGGATCTCCAGCAGCAGCGCCTCGAGGCCGCGGCCGACGCCATCGTTCGAAACGAGCGCCTGGACGACCGCTTCGTCCTTGGTCCGAGGGGTCTGGAACAGACTGCGATCGGCGGCAGCGCGCAGGAACGGCGCGTTCGCGCTCTGACTGAGCTCGTCGAGCCGGGCCCCGAGCATTGCCGAGAACAGCTGATCCACCATCAAATCGCGGTAGCCGCCGACCGAGCCCTGGTTGCGGGCCGGACGCAGGTTGCTGACCTCGACGGTCGTGGCGGTGGTCTCCTGATCGGTCACGATCGCGAAGCGGGTGCCCGGTTGTTCAGGGACGTCGTAGGCCGGCCGCGGCCGCTCCTTGGCGGGATTGGCCAGCGGCGTGAAGCGCTCCTTGATCTTGGCCACCACCGATTGCGGGTCGATGTCGCCCACGACGATCACCGCCATCAGGTTCGGCCGGTACCAGTCGCGATAGAACCGCAGCAGCTGGTCGCGTTGGGCATTCTGGATGCTCTCGGGCTTGCCGATGGGCGAGCGATCCGCGTACCGCGATCCCTCGAGCTGCGCGCGCCGGATGCGGTCCGCGGTGCGCTCACCTGCCCCGAGATGCATCCGCCACTCGGACAGCACGATGCCGCGCTGCCGATCGATGCCGGACTGTTCGAACGTCGCCGCCTGGGCCCAGTCTTCCAGCACGCCGAGCGCAGTATCCAATGCGCCCGGGGCGTCGGACGGGATCCGCAGGGTGTACTGGGTGTCGTCGTAACTGGTCGCGGCGTTCGCGTCCGCGCCGATGCTCAGCCCGAGTGACGACAGAAAGTCCGTGATGCTGCGGCCGGGAAAGTGCCGCGTTCCCTCGAACTCCATGTGCTCGACGAAATGCGCGAGCCCCTGCTGGTCATCGTCTTCGACGACGGAACCGGCCTTCACCACGAGACGAAGCTCGACCCGGCGCGCCGGCTTGCCGTTCGGGCGCACGTAGTAGCGCAGCCCGTTGGGCAGGGCGCCGACCACGGCCTCCGGATCCACCGGCATCTGCTGGGCCAGGGTGTAAGAGGCGACCGAGGCCGCCGAGGTCTCGCGCCCTGGCGGTGTGGCCTGCGGGGCCTGGGCGGACACGAGCGCGGCGAGGGCCAGCACGGTGACGGACAGGCTGGCAAGGCGGAGACGGCGGAGACGCATACTCTGATCCTATCGGAGGCGGGCGTTTCCGCCTACCGGGGGACGTTACCGCCCCGGAATCGCGTAATTGGGGCTCGGCGCGACCGTCAATGGAATCGGAGGTGGAGTGATTACCCGCCAGCGGACTGCATCGCGGCGCTGGCCACGGTGAGAGCGACCGCACCGGCGTACATCGACAACGACGCGCGATCCGTCAGGGCGGGTTCTCCGGCGCGTGCGCCAGAAGTCCGCGCGGGGGGCGCGGAGTCGGCGCACATCAGGAGAATAGAGATTAGCCGGGGAAAGCAACAGCGGCGCGCGACGTTACGGACGGATGGTGATCTTCTTGATGACCGGCGGGACCGTTGGTTTGCTCATCTGCCCGTCGGATCCGCGGGTGGTCGGCGTGTCCGCCAGCGTGTCGACGACATCCAGCCCCGAGGTCACCCGGGCGAAGATCACGTAGTTCGGGGGCAGCGGATAGTTCTCGTGCATGATGAAGAACTGGCTGCCGTTGGTGTTCGGCCCACTGTTCGCCATCGCCACGAAGCCGCGCCGGTAGCCGCCGCTGTAAAGCGCGGAGTCCGGCTTGATCTCGTCCTCGAACGGCGCTCCCCACGCGCTCAGGCCGCCAGTGCCGTCGCCCGACGGATCACCGCCCTGGATCATGAAGTGCTTCACGATGCGGTGGAAGGTCAGGCCGTCGTAGTAGCCGTGTTCGGCCAGCAGGCGGAAATTCTCAGTGGCCTTGGGCGCGTCCGAGGGCAGGAACTCGATTTCGATCGTGCCCTTGTCGGTCTCGATCACGGCATGCGAGCCGCCCGAGCTCTTGGCTCCGGCCGGGACCTTCGGATTCCCGGACCCGCTGCAGCCCGCCACCAGCGCGAGCAGGACGACGTATGCCGGCAGCAGCCCGGCACGCCTGACGGTACGACACGGCAGAACGGCGATTGGTGAGCGCACGGAGGTCAGGATACCTGACCTGCCGGCCGGCCGTGCAAGTTGGCGGGGTGCAGACTAAAGTCAGGCTGGCGATTCGACTCGTCGGCCGCGGCGCGAGAAAGCTCAAAGAATCGGGTCCTTCGCGGATGTGAGCCGCGGGTACTCGCATTGCTGCCGCCCTCGAGGTCGAGGATTCAGGATGCGTCTGTTGTGTGCGGCACTGGCGATCGTGCTGATGATGGCGACGGCCGGCGTCGCCCAGGAACTCCCGTCCGTGCCGTCACAGGTGCTGCCTGCGGCGGACTCCGCTCCCACACCGCGCAAGGTAGCGGACAAGAAGTTCTGGCTCCTCGGCAGCGGCCTCAATTCGGCGATGCTGCTCGATACGAAGAGCACCTTCGACGTCAGCCACGCCTGCTCAGCCTGCTACGAGGCCAATCCTTTCGTCGCGCCGTTCGTGCGCCGCGGGCCGGTGCCCACCTACGTCGCCGGTGAGCTGTTCGACGCCGGCGTCATGGCCCTCTCGGCGCGGATGCGCGGTTCGGACCGGCGGTGGATGCGCCGGACGTGGTGGGTCATCCCGACGGCGCTCATCGCCGGACACTCGATCGCTTACCACCACAACCTCAACCTCCTGAAGTGATCGTCCCGACACAGCGACTCTGAGACGCTTCGTAAGTCGTGACGAATCGGTAAGGTGATCCCGTAGCCCCGACCTTCAGGTCGGGCGCAGGATTGCCGGTCACGCGACGACGTGCGGCTAACAACCGCGAGGCGCCTCGTCCGATAATCGAACGATGCACGTCCTCGCGGTGCTCCCATGAGGCAACCGGACTTCGTCGGCCCGACCTTCAGGTCGCGCGGCGGATTGGCCGCGGCGCGCGCCGCCGACAGACGACGACGCGCGGATTACAATCGCGTCCTTGTCGTGCTTCGATGAGCAGCGGCAACGAGTCGTATCGCACGGCCCGCCGGGTCGCCTCTGCCGGCATCGCCGTCAGTATCCTTCTCGCCTGCAGCAATATCATCGTCGGCCTGCTGGCCCACTCCACGTCGGTCGTGGCGACGGGAGTCGAGTTTGCCGGCGACGTGCTGGCGTCCAGCATCGTTCTCATCGGCATGCGTGTGGCGGCCCGTCCGGCGGACGAGAATCATCCATACGGGCACGGCCGGTTCGAAACGCTGTCGGCGTTCGTGGTCGGCGCCATTCTGGCGATTGCCGGCGTCTTCATCAGTTATCAGTCGCTGCAGGCCATCGGTGCGCGACACGCGCCGCCGGGTGCGGCGGCGGCGGCCGCGCTCGTCGGCGCCATCGTCCTGCGCGGCACGATGTCGACGATCAAGTTCCGGGTGGGCCGGCGGATCCGCAGTTCGGCATTGCTCGCGGACGCGTGGAACGACGCCGTCGACATCCTGTCCGCGACGGCGGCGCTGATCGCCGTCGGGCTCGCGAGCCTCAACCCTGAGCGCTTCCTCTCCGCCGACCATTACGGCGGGTTCGCGGTCGGCATCGTCGTGGTCATCACCGGCGTTCGCGTCGCCCGGGACGCGTCGATCGAGCTGGTCGACACGATGCCATCTGTCGACCTGACCAGCGACATCATCCGCGTTGCCGGCACGGTGTCGGGCGTGCGGGGCGTGGACAAGGTCTTCGCGCGCAAAACGGGGCTGCAGTACCACGCGGACCTGCACGTCGAAGTCGATCCCTCGCTGACCGTCGGGGAAGGGCACGCGATCGGCGGCCGCGTCAGGGCCACACTGAAGCGCGATCTGCCGTGGCTCGCTGACGTGCTGATTCACGTCGAGCCGTCGAGTGGTGAGCAGGACGCGGCAGCAAGAGGGTGATCGATCCTCCAGCATCGGTACATCTCGGGATGCGCCGGCACACGTGCGAGTAACCGTGCTCGAGTCGGACCCCCGGCTATACTCGTGTCTGGGCTCGAACGAGAGGATGCGCGTCACCTTACGACGCCGTGCTTTGCCACCCGCCGTTATCCGACTGGGTCACCCGCCACATGCCCAGGCTCGGCTGATTTGAGATACAACTGGAAGGACACGCATGAAAACACTGCTGCACACGGCTCTCTTACTCGGGCTTGCGCCGGCCTTGGCGCTGGCCCAGATCAACGCCGGAGAACAGAAAGCCGATCCCGATCCGCCCTTCACGATGACGCAGGTGGCGACGTTCAACCTCCCCTGGCGCATCGCGTTCCTGCCGGATGGGCGGATGCTGATCACGGAGAAGGTCGGCCCGGTGTGGCTCGTGACGCAGCAAGGCGCGAAGACGCCGGTCGCGAACGCGCCGGCCGTCCTGGCGCAAGGGCAAGGCGGGATGCTGGGCGTTTACGTGTCACCCACGTACGCGACCGACCGGAGTGTGTATCTCACGTACTCCGAACCGGGCGAAGGCGGATCGAGCCTGGCCCTCGCACGGGCACACCTCTCGGTCACGGAGAGCGCCGCGAGCCTCGACGATCTCCAGGTGATCTGGCGCCAGATGCCGAAGGGCAAGGGGGGCCAATTCGGCGGGGCGGTGGCCTTCTCGCCAGACGGTCAGTACCTGTTCCTGACCGTCGGCGAACGTCAGCGCATGACGCCGGCGCAGGATCCGGATCAGGCGCTCGGAAAGATCCTCCGGCTGACGCTCGACGGCAAGCCGGCGCCCGGCAATCCGATGGCGGGGAAGACTGGGGCCCCGACCGTGCCGCTGATCGATCCGCCGCGGGACACGGAGGCGGCCAAGACCGCGGAGGTCGTCAGCACCTATACGTTTCCAAACCCGAACCTGGCGCCCGCAGAGACCTGGTCCACCGGACATCGCACACCCTACGGCCTGGCGTTCGCTCCGGACGGACGACTGTGGGAGCTCGAACACGGCCCACGCGGCGGCGACGAGCTGAACCTGATCGAGCCCGGCAAGAACTACGGCTGGCCGCTCGTGTCGTATGCGGTGAACTACGACGGGGTGCCGATCCCCAGCCCGGACACGCGGCCCGACCTGACCAAGCCGGTGATTTACTGGACGCCGGTCATCGCGCCCGGCAACTTCACCTTCTACAAGGGGCCGATGTTTCCGCAGTGGGTCGGCTCGGCCCTGATCGGCGGCATGGGCGGCCGATCGATCAGCCGGGTGACCTTCGACGGCAAGGGTGGCGCAACGCCGGCCGAGCGCTGGGACGCCGGGCATCGCATCCGTGACGTCGCCGTCGGTCCGGACGGGGCCGTGTGGCTGCTCGAAGATGCCAATCCCGGCGGTCTGTTCCGGGTCACTCCAAAGTAACCCGACGAATCTGAGGATCGACCTGTCCGCTGCGCCCGGGCAGCGGCAGGTCGCAGCGTCTCACCCCCGACGCAGAACTCTCGGATGGATCCGCATAGGCGCTCGATCCCCCCTACTGGCACGTTGTTATTGACATTCGATAAGAATTTATCGTATTTGTTGATCCATGCCTTTTCACTCCCGGACAGTCGCAAAGATACTGGCGATGATCTTCACGGGGCTGTGGTGGTGGATCGTCCTCGCGTCCGCCGTGGTGATCTGCTTCGTGGTGCTGTCGCGGTGGAACGTCGGCGTGCAGATCGGCTCGAACGGGGAGCCAAACTTCGTCGCTGGCAAGTCCGCCCGGATGGTCCTGCCGGTTGCGTTCGAGCTCGACGATGTGGCTGCTGATGTGACGTCGAAGGATGGGACCAGGAGCGGACTCATCGAGCAGGCGAGCGGGTCGTTGCGGCTCGCCGTACCGGACCGGCCCTGGCTCCCGATTGGCGGGGCGGCGGTCATGATCGTCCTCGTGCTGTGGATCCTGGCAGAGCTCGCGGCGTTGTGCCGATCGGTCCGCGACGGCCACCCGTTCGACCCGCACAATGCCGTTCGGATCCGGCGGCTCGCGCTGGCGGTCGTGCTCGCGGAGGTGTCCCGCGCCGCCATCGTGTACGCCGCGCACGCCTTCGTGGCGGCGAACTTCACCGCGGAGCACCTGCGCTTCACCGCCTGGCCGCACATCAACACGTTCGCGATCGTCAGCGGGCTGATCCTGTTCGTGCTCGCGGAGGTGTTTCGGGCCGGCACACGGCTCGACGAAGAGCAATCGCTCACCGTCTGAGGACGCGCATGCCCATCCGCGTCAAACTCGATCACCTGATGCTCGATCGCCGCATGACGCTGACCGAGCTGGCAGGCCGCGTCGACCTCACACTCGCCAATCTGTCCATTCTCAAGACGAACAAGGCCCGCGCTATTCGTTTTTCGACGCTGGACGCCCTCTGTCGCGAATTGAAGTGTCAACCCGGGGACCTGCTGGTCTGGACGGACGACGAGGAGACATCAGAGAGGGCGTGAAACGGCGGATGACGCGCAGTGCCCGCCTTCCTCACAGCAGGACATGCCCGCGGCGGCACCGGGCACCCATCCGACGCACACTGCTGCGTTCCCGGCGAGTGACGCGAGACACAGAAGAACGGCGCACGAACGCTGGAGCAGACTCACTGCCACAAGGCGCGGGAGCGACGTCTCGAAAGTCAAACAATCGAAGGGAGTCGGAAAGGACTACATCGATCAATCTATAATCTCAGCCGTTCCAATTTACCCGTGTCTTTGCCCCCTGGCACCCGCCTCGGTCCGTATGAAGTCTCCGTCCAGATCGGCGAGGGCGGGATGGGCGAGGTCTATCGCGCGACCGACGTGACCCTCAAGCGTCAGATCGCGATCAAAGTGCTTCCGGCGGCCGTGGCGTCCGATGTCGAGCGGCTGGCCCGGTTCCAGCGCGAAGCCGAAGTGCTCGCGCTGCTCAATCACCCCAATATCGCGGCGATTTACGGTTTCGAGCGCTCGGCTGGTGTGTCGGCGCTGGTCATGGAATATGTCGAGGGCCAGACCCTGGCGGACCGCATCGCTCAGGGCAGGATTCCGCTCGACGAGTCGTTGCGCATCGCCCAGCAGATTGCGCAGGCGCTCGAAGCTGCGCACGAACGCGGCATCGTCCATCGCGACTTGAAGCCGGCCAATATCAAGCTACGGTCCGACGGCACGGTCAAGCTGCTGGACTTCGGGCTGGCGAAGGCGGGTGACGCGCCATCGCTGTCCGGAATCGACGGCTCGGCAGGGCCCGTCACGGGCTCGCCGACGATCACCTCGCCCGCTCTCACGCACCTCGGCACCATCATGGGCACCGCCGCCTACATGGCGCCGGAACAGGCGAGGGGCGCGCCGGCCGATCACCGGAGCGACATCTGGGCCTTCGGTGTGGTGCTCTCGGAGATGGTCTCCGGGCGACGGTTGTTCGACGGGCCAGCCATCTCCGACATCATTGCGGCGGTACTCACGCGCGAGCCCGTGCTCGACGGCGTTCCGCCTGCCCTGCATCGGCTTATCCGATCGTGTCTGGTCAAGGACTCGCGGCACCGGCTGCGACACATCGGGGACGCGCTGGCCCTCGTGGATGATTCAGCCCCGGCAGTGCCAGCCGGGGGATCGCCGCGAGGCTGGCGTTGGCTCGCCGTGATCGCCGCCGTCTTGTTGGTAGGCCTGGCGGCCGCCGTGATCTGGCTGTCGCTTCGCCCGCGCGCGGTCGACGACGAAGTCACCAGGTTCTACGTCGACGCGCCGCCGGGCGCCGCATTCAACTACACCTACACCGCCGCCTCGCTGTCGCCCGACGGCCGCCAGATGGTGTTTCGCATCGCCACGGCAAACCAGGCGCCGGCGCTGTGGCTCCGGCCGTTGGGCGCATTCGATGGACGCCGGATTCCCGGCTCCGACGGCGCCGACTTTCCGTTCTGGTCCCCCGATGGCGGCTCGCTGGCGTTTTTCGCCGCCGGCAAACTGAAACGCGTCGACCCCGGTGGCGGCTCACCCATCGTGATCTGTGATGTGCCCGATGCCGACACCATCACGACGGGCGGATCGTGGAATCGGGACGGGGTGATGATCTTCGGTTCGCCGCAGGGGATGTCTCGAGTGAGCGCCGCCGGAGGGGTGCCCACATTGTTTGCGCCGGTCGACGCCTCGTTGAGGGAAACCGGTTACGGCGATCCCCAGTTCCTGCCGGACGGCGATCGGTTTCTCATGTTCGTCAGGAGTGAAGATCCGAAACGGCAGGGTTACTACATCAGCTCACTCGCGCATCCCGATCAGAAGACGCTGCTGTTCACCACCAGGACCAAAGCCATCTTCGTCGCCAACGAGGGTGGCGACTCCAGTTACATATTGTCGCTCCAGGACCGGACGCTCCTGGCGAGGCGCGTCGATCGCCGCTCGCTTGCGCCGATTGGCGAGCCTGTCCCACTGGCCTCGGACGTGGCGGTGTTTCCGATCGGCTTTCAGGCGAGCTTCTGGGCATCCGCATCGGGTAATCTGCTCGCCTATCGAACGGACGCGTCTGACCGCCCTCGTCTCACGTGGGTCTATCCCGACGGCAAACGGCAGACCGAGACCGGCACCGACGATTTCTACACCCACCTCCGAGTGTCACCGGATGGGTCCCGGGCGGCGATGCAGCTGGCGGACGGCTCGGGCAACGTGGATATCTGGACGTGGGACTTCGCACGCCGGAGCAAGACGCGTCAGACGTTCGACGCGAAACCGGATCGCACGCCCACGTGGTCGCCGACCGGCCGCGAGATCGCGTTCACGTCGCTGCGAACGGGTGTCTGGCAGATCTTCAGAAGGGACCTGTCCGGCGGGCACCTCGATGAGCAACTGACGTCGGGCCCGGGCGACAAACTCGCGCCCGACTGGAGCCACGACGGCAAGTACCTCGTCTACGTGCAGACTGCGCCGACGACGGCGGAGGACATCTGGGCGCTACCGCTCGAGGGTGACCGCCAGCCCTACCCGATTCTTCAGACACCGGCGATCGAGACCAACGCGGCGTTGTCGCCGGACGGGCAGTGGCTGGCCTATGAGTCCCCACAGTCAGGTCGGCCGGAGGTGATGATCACGGCCTTTCCCGCCTCGCGCGGTGCCGTGGACCTCGCGGCTCCGCGGTGGCAGGTGTCCACGCAGGGCGGGAGCCGGCCTCGCTGGAGCGCCGACGGCCACGCGGTGCTATACGTGTCGCTCGACGATCAAAGCATCTTGCGGGCGGACGTCCGCACCTCCGCCGCCGGCGTCGAGAGCGACCAGCCGCGCGTGCTGCTGGAGATTCCGGTGATGTCGGTGGCGCGCTCGCCGTTCGATGTGGCCGCGGACGGCCGCCTGGTGCTGCTCGAGCGCACCATCAACAAGGGTGTCCCGCTCGCAGTCGTCAAGAACTGGATCGGCGCCCAGATTCGACACTAGCGGGCCGCTGAAAAAGGGCGCCCTGATTCAGGATGCGTTGTTCAGCATCCTAGCGGGTTTTACCGACGCGCGCGACGGCGCTGCCGCATTCATGCCCTCGCGCCGAGCGCAGCTCGTGGGAACGCTGGACGACTGAGCGGCTGGGCATGCGGCGAGACAACGGGCCATCTGGCCCTGAAGGAGCGGCGATCATGAGGCGTAGAAACGCGTCCAGTTGTCCGCCAGAGCGTCGCGATGTCGCTCGCGAATACGATCAGCGCCAGATCGACCGGCGAACATTCCTCGACGGCGTGGGCAGGTTCGCCGCTGGCGCCCTGACCGTTGGCGCGAGCCTCGAGCTGATTCCGCCCACTCACGCCTGGGCGCAGCAGGCCGCGACGGCAGCCCATCCCGCCTCGGCCCGGCTCGTCGATCAGCTCAGAACCCGCTTCACGTTCCAGATTTCAGTGGATGTTGGCACGATCGAGCAGGGTCTCACGGTTGCCGGCGCGGCGCTCGCCGCCGGGATCACGCTTGTCGAAATGGGAACACCGCTGCTGAAAAACCAGGGCGTCTCGAACGTCGTCCCCGCCTTCCGGCGGAAGTTTCCGGACGCACTGCTGCTGGCGGACATGAAGACCATGGACGGCGGAGCCTTCGAGGCCCGCGCCGTCTACACTGGCGGCGGCAACATCGTCGATTTCCTGGCGCTCGCCGGCGTGGACACGGCGAAGGCGATCTGCGCGGTGCGCGACGAGTTCAGGCGTGCCGACGCCGCGCTGCCGCGGCTGGTCTTCGCGGACATCATGGTGCCGCACCAGGGGCCTGCAACGCAGGCCGTCGAGGTCGCCCGTCGGATGCTCGACGCCGGCGTGGACGCCGTCGGCATTCATCTCCAGGCGGACGCGCGCCGCGCCAACCCTTCACTCATCGAGAGCCACCTGCTCGAGGACGTGGCCCGCGCGGTGTTCGATCGCGTCGGCAGTTCGGTGCCAGTGCAGGTGGTTGGCGGCCTGACGATCGCTCAGGCGAAAAGTCTCGCTCAGGCGGGGCTCCGCGCGTTCGTGATCAGCGGCAATCTCGGAGAGCGGGACTCCCGCGCCCGCTACGACCTCCCACCGGACGAGATCGAACGTTTGGTCGCCGGATTCATCGCCGGCGTGTCCGGCGCCAAGGCTTGAGCAACCGCTGAGCCGGGGCACGCCCCGATCGATTTCGCCTGTTGCGGGCCGCACGCGCGTCAGGGACTGTCCGGCTGACGTGCGGTCGGCGAAGTCTACTGAACGAGTTTGCCGGGCACGTATTCGGTCAGGGCCGCGACATACTGCGCGCGGAAGAGCGCGTCGACGTGCTCGGCATGCGTCGCATCCTTGAGGCCGCGAATCGCCTCCACGGAATCGAAGCGGTTCGCGTCGAGCCAGCGTGAGACGCCGTCCCGCAGGGTCCCGATGTACTCCGGTCCGTACCGCAGTAGCGCCGACGCCGTAGTGACGACGTCCGCGCCGGCGAGGAGGTACTTGATGACTTCGACTTCGGTCTCGACTCCCCGGCTGGCTGCGAGGGAGCAGGGCACGCGGCGCGACAGCAGGGCGATCCACACGAGCGAGAGCGGCAGCTCGGCGGCCGACGATAACGGCAACGAGCGTGTCACTTCCAGCGTGGTGAGATCGATGTCCGGCGCGTAGAAACGGTTGAAGAGGACGAGGCCGCCCGCGCCGGCCCGCACCAGTTCGGCGGCCATGTGCGGCATCGAGCTGAAGTAGGGCATCAGCTTGACGGAGACCGGCACGCGCACGATCGACGCCACCTCCCGCACGACCTCCAGTGTTTGCCGCTCCACGTCGGCGCCGCTGACCGCGGGATCGATCGGGACCGAATAGACATTGAGCTCGATTGCCGCCGCTCCGGCCTGCTCGAGGGCTCGCGCGTGCCCGATCCATCCCTCGGCGGTCGTACCGTTGAGGCTGGCAATCACCGGGATGTCCAGCGACGCGGCCGCGCATCGCAGCGTCTCGAGGTGTCCTGACACGCCACTGTCGTAGTCGGGCAGCTCCGGGAAATAGCTGGTTGTCTCGGGCTGACTGTTCGAGCCGTGCTCGGTGTAGCGCGCGTAGGCCGTATCCTCCGCGCGAATCTGCTCTTCGTAGAGCGAGGCCATGACCACTGCGGCCGCGCCGGCATCCTCGAGCCGGCGCATGCCGTCGACCGTCGCGGTGAGTGGCGACGCAGCCGCGACAATCGGGTGCGCGAGCTGCAGGCCGAGGTACCGTGTGGCGAGGCTCATGATCGGTGTCCTGTGCCTAAGAGGGATGGAACCGGCTGCCGTCCCGCGACGCCAGGTCCTCATACACGCGATAGCGTTCCTCGACGCCGCGCTGCGCCTGGTCGAGCATCCGCTTCGCGGCGTCCGGACGCGTTTGCGCCAGTGCCTTGAAGCGCACCTCGTTGTAGCGGTACTCCTCGAGCGGAATGCGCGGACGCGGTGAGTCGAGCCGGAACGGGTTCATGCCCCGGCCGCGCATCGTCGGATCGAAGCGGAAGAGCGGCCAGTGGCCGGATGCGACGGCGCGCGCCGCCTGCTTCATGCCGTGGCGCATGTCGGTGCCGTGGGCAATGCATTGCGAGTACGCCAGGATCAGGGACGTTCCGGAGTACGCCTCGGCCTCCCGCATCGCCACGAGCGCCTGCTCGTTGTTCGCTCCCATGGCGATCTGGGCCACGTAGACGCTGCCGTAGGCGACGGCCATCAGCGCCAGATCCTTGCGCGGTACCGTCTTGCCGGCCATGGCGAACTTTGCTGATGCGCCGAGGGGTGTCGCCTTCGACGCCTGACCACCGGTGTTCGAATAGACCTCGGTGTCGAGGACCAGGATGTTGACGTTCTTGCCCGATGCCAGCACGTGATCGAGCCCGCCGGAATCGATGTCATAGGCCCAGCCGTCGCCGCCGACGATCCAGACCGACCGCCGCATGAGGAAGTCGGCGAGGGCGAGCAGGTTGACCGCATCGGGATCGGTCGAACCGGCCAGCTTCCCTTTCAGGGCCTCGACGCGCTGGCGCTGGATCCGGAAATCCGACTCCGTGACCTGCGGGGCCTCGAGAATCGCGGTCACGAGATCCGCGCCCAGGGCACCGGCCAGCTTCTGTGCGAGGGATCGTGCCTGCGTGGTCTGGCTGTCGATAGCCAGTCGATACCCAAGGCCGAACTCGGCGTTGTCCTCGAAGAGCGAGCTGGCCCACGCCGGCCCTCGCCCGTCGGCGTTCGCCGCCCACGGTGTGGTCGGCAGGTTGGCGCCGTAGATCGACGAGCAGCCGGTGGCGTTGGCCACCTGCAGCCGATCGCCGAAGAGCTGCGACAGCAGCTTGAGGTAGGGCGTCTCGCCGCAGCCGGCGCACGCCCCTGAAAACTCGAACAGCGGCTCGAGGAACTGGACGCCGCGCACGTTGGCGAAGTTCACCCGGGTGCGGTCGGCCCAGGGCAGCGTCTCGAAAAAGCGGACGCTTTCGCGGCCGGCGTCGAGGTGCTCGAGCCGGTCCTGCATGTTGATCGCCTTGACCGCCGGATCGGCGGGGCTGTGTGCCGGGCAGTTCTCCACGCAGACGCCGCACCCGGTGCAGTCCTCGACGTAGACCTGCAGCGTGAAGCGTGACTCTGGATAGCCGCGGGCGTTGATGGGTGCAGCTTTGAAGGCCTGCGGCGCGTCGGTGAGGCGGCTCTCATCGTAGTACTTCGCCCGAATCACGCTGTGTGGACAGACGATCGCGCACTGGCCGCACTGGATGCACAGGTCGGACTCCCAGACCGGCACCTCGTCGGCGATGTTCCGCTTCTCGTACTTCGTCGTGCCGGTCGGATAGGTGCCGTCGATGGGAAACGCGCTGACCGGAAGGTGATCGCCGCGCAGCGCGAGGATCGGCGCGATCACGTTGCGGACGAACTCCGGTGCGGTATCCGGAATGAGCGTCAGCCGGATGCGCTGCCCGGCGGCCTTCGACGGAATGCGAACCTCGTGCAGGTTCGCAAGAGCGCTGTCGATCGCAGCGAAGTTCTTCGCGACGATCGCCTTGCCCTTCTTGGCATACGTCTTTTCCGTCGCGCGCTTGATCGCCTCGATCGCCTGGTCGCGGGGCATCACACCCGACAGCGCGAAGAAGCAGGTCTGGAGGATGGTGTTTACGCGTGAGCCGAGGCCGAGTCCGGACGCCACGCCGGAGGCGTCGATGACATGCAGCTTGATCTGCTTGTCGACGATTTGCTGCTGCACCTCGCGCGGCAGCTCGTCCCACACGTCGTCCGGGCCGTAGGGACTGTTGATCAACACCGTGGCGCCCTGGGCGGCGGACGCCAGCATGTCGAGCTTGTAGAGGAAGTCGAACTTGTGGATGCCGACGAAGTTCGCCGACTTCAGCAAGTACGGCGCGCGAATGGCCCGCGCGCCGAAGCGAAGGTGCGAAATCGTGTACGACCCGGACTTCTTCGAGTCGTAGACGAAGTAGCCCTGGGCATGCCGGTCGGGACCCGACGCCAGGATGATCGTCGAGTTCTTGTTCGCGCCGACGGTGCCGTCGGCACCCAGGCCGAAGAACAGCGCGCGCACGATGTCCGGCGGCTCGATGTCGAACGACGAGTCGACCGGCAGGCTGGTGTGCGTCACGTCATCGGTGATCCCGATCGTGAAGCCGCGCTTCGGCGCCGGCTTCTTCAGCTCGTCGAAGACCGTCTTGGCCATCGCGGGATCGAAATCCTTCGAGGACAAGCCGTAGCGGCCGCCGACAATCACCGGCATCGAGTTGATCCGGCCGGCGGCGAGCGCCTCTGCAAACGTCGTGAGGACATCGAGATACAGCGGCTCACCGGGCCCGCCCGGTTCCTTCGTTCGATCGAGCACCGCGATGCGGGTCACCGTCGGCGGCAACGCCGCCAGGAAACGTTCCGCGTCCCAGGGGCGATAGAGCGTCACGTGCAGCGCCCCCACCTTCTCGCCGTGCGCATTCAGCCAGGCGGCGGTCTCGTCGAGCACCTCGAACGCCGACCCGATGACGACGACGACCCGCTCCGCCTCAGGATGGCCGGAGTACCGGAACAACCGATAGGAGCGCCCGATCAGCGCGCCGACGCGGTCCATGGCGTTCTGGACGATCTCGGGCACGCGGGCGTAATAGGGATTCGCCGACTCGCGGGCCTGGAAGAACGTGTCCGGGTTGTGGGCGGTCCCACGGATCACCGGCCGCTCGGGGGTGAGGGCGCGGGCCCGGTGCGCGCGCACCAGGTCGTCATCGATCGCCGCTCTGATCTGCTCGTCCGGGATGATGCTGATCTTGTTCTCTTCGTGCGAGGTGCGGAACCCGTCGAAGAAGAACAGGATTGGGACGCGTGCTTCGAGCGTCGCGGCCTGCGCGATCAGGGCGAGGTCGTGGGCTTCCTGCACGGAGGCCGCGGCGAGCATCGCGAACCCCACCATCCGCGCGCTCATCACGTCCGAATGGTCGCCGAAGATGGACAGCGCCTGCGTGGCGATGGCGCGGGCGGTCACATGGAAGACGCACGGCGTCAGCTCGCCGGCGATCTTGTACATGTTCGGCAGCATCAGCAGGAAGCCCTGCGATGCCGTGAAGGTCGTCGTCAGGGCGCCGCTCTGGAGCGAGCCATGGACCGCTCCCGCCGCTCCGCCTTCCGACTGCATCTGCTGGATGACCGGCACCTGGCCCCAGATGTTCTCGATGCCCTGGGCGGCCCAGGCATCGGCCAGCTCCGCCATCGTGGACGAGGGGGTGATCGGAAAGATCGCGCAGACCTCGTTGACACGATAGGCGATGTGGGCGGCAGCCGTGTTGCCGTCCATCACGACGGACTTGACAGACATCCGAGGCTCCTTCTGGACGTCCAGCATTACGCGCGGACGGTGAACCGGGCCGGCACTCGCTCGGCGGGGCGCTCGACCGATCCCGCGGCGGCTGGCTCCGGCTCCATCGCGATGGCATGACACGGGCACTGTTCGAAGCACGTCGCGCAGCCCGTGCAGAGGTCGAGCTCGACGCGGTAGAACCGTCCCTTCCCCAGCTTCACGATCGCCTGCTCGGGGCAGGCCGCGTAGCAGTTGTCACACTCGAAACAGTTGCCGCAGGACAGGCAGCGTGTCGCCTCGAACCGCGCCTCTTGTTCGGAGAGACCGGACACGACCTCGTCGAATCCGGTCCGTTTTTCCATCGGCAGCGCGGCGTGCTCGCTGCGTTCGGCATCGAGAAACACCGGCAGGTTCAGCAGCTCGTACGGGACCGGCGGATGCTGCGGCGGCTTCTCGTAGACGCTGCCGCGGAGCCAGGCGTCGATGTTGCGCGCCGCTTTCTTGCCGTGGCCGACCGCGGCCGTCATGGTCCGCGCGCCGCCGATCATGTCCCCGCCCGCGAAGACCCCCGCGCTGGCGCGCATCTGAGCGTCTACTTCGACGATGTTGCCGCGGCCGATGCGAAGGTCCGGCAACTTCTTCAGGAACTCGACGTCGGCGTGCTGTCCAACCGCCAGCACCAGCGAATCGGTCTTGAGTGTCTGGAACCGGCCGGTGCCCACACACCCCGACCCGTCAGGCGCCATCTCCATCTGCTCGACGACGATTTCGTCCTCGCCGAACTGCTTGACCGTCGACAGCCACTTGATCTTCACGCCTTCGGCGAAGGCTTCCATGGCTTCGTAAGGATGGGCCTCCATCTGCGCCTTGTCGAAGCGGAAGATGATCACCGCTTCCTCTGCGCCCAGCCGCTTCGCGATGCGCGCGGCGTCCATCGCCGTATTGCCCCCGCCGACAATGCCGACGACGCGTCCGAGCGATGGGGCGCGACCTTTTTCGACGCGTTCCAGCAGCGTCACCGCGTCGATGATCTTGCCGCCATCCATGGCCGGGATATCGAGGTGGTTGGCGACCTGCGCGCCGATTCCGAGGAACACCGCGTCGAACCCGCCGGCGGCCTTCTCGGCCAGCACGTCGTTGACGCGCGCGTTGCGGACGATCCTGACGCCCATGGCCTCGATGCGGGCGATTTCCTTGTCGAGGCCCTCACGCGGTAAGCGGTAGGCGGGAATCCCGAAGTGCATCATGCCGCCTGGTTCGGAGTTGGCGTCGCGGACTTCGACGTCGTGTCCGAACCGCCGCAAGTGGTACGCGCACGACAGGCCGGCCGGACCGGCGCCGACTACGAGCACACGCTTGCCGGTCGGCGGGCCCGGGGCAATCGTCCACCCCTTTTCATTGGCGAGATCGCCGAGGAATCGATCGAGCGAATGGATGGAGACGGGCTGATCGAGGAATTGGCGGTTACAGGCGCTTTCGCAGGGGTGATAACACGCGCGGCCGTGGGTGCCGGGCAGCGGGTTCTCCTCCATGTACTTCCGCCAGGCCGCCTCGTAATTGCCCGCCTGCGCAAGATCGAGCCATGCCTGGATGTTCTCTCCGGCCGGACAGGCCTGGTTGCAGGGCGGAAGATGGTCCACGTAAACGGGGCGTTGCCAGCGGCGCGCGCCGGCGCCCTTCCCGATCGTTTCCTTGTAGACCGGCGTCAGGTCCTTCGGAACGAGACTCACGGATCCCCCCGAGGTATTGAGCCGATGCCGGGGTCGTGGGCCCGGGGGATCGGCTCGGTGTGGTGCGGATGATTGCCGCCGCCGCCGGGATGCGTGTTAGCAGGCCGCCGAAAAAGGGCGGCCTGATGTGAAATGGCAAACGGCAGATGTGAAAACACTGGGGTTTTTGCCATCTTCCATCTGACATCCGCATTCAGGAGGCGTTTGTCAGCATCCTGTTAGCTCCCCGGAGCAGGGGCGGTGACCCCGAACGCCAGACCCAGGGTCGCGAGCGGCTCCCGCATCTGGCCGAGGACGGACAGCGACGCCGGCGTGAGGCCTTTCGCCGAGTCCGCCATCTTCCGGACGGCCTCGAAGAGCTGCCGGGCTTCGGAGGTCGCCGGCTTGGAATCCTTGAGTTTCGACTCCAACGCCTTGGCGGCGTTCTTGACGATGTCGGCCTGGCTCTTCAGCCCGTCGGACACCGGCTTGCCGAGCGCCGTCTCCCGGTTGATCGCGTCCTTGAAGTGCTCGGCGTGTTCGTCGATGGCATCCGCAGCCTTTGCCGCTTCACCATCGTTGACGCGGCGCACCGTGGCATTCCCCTCGAGGGGGAACTTCGTGCCGTACACGACGGCGAGCCGGCCGAGGCCGCTCGCCAGATGTTCCCACTCGCTGGAGCCCTTGATTCCGGGATGCTGCTTCATGAACGCGTCAACCGCCGTCGCCTGGCGCAGAACCGTGGCCGCCTCCGCACTGGCCGCGTAATCGGTGGTGAAACGCTCCTTCAGGTGGTGCGAGTTCTCCTGCAGATCGTCGAGAAACCGCGACACGTTCACTTCCCCGTTCGGGCCCCGGAGAATCGAGTCCTTCAGCTTGCCATCGAGCTTGTCTTCGAAGCGATCGCGGCTGCTATCCACCGCTTCGATCAGCGCCTTGACGTCCTTGTCGGGCAGGCGCTCGCCGCCGCTCTGGGCGGACACGCCACCGGCAAGCATGGAGAAACACCACAGCACCGTGGTCAGTCGTGAGATCCCCTGCATCGCCATAACCCTCCCTCCGCCTCGGCGAGTCCGACGACTCGCGGGGTGGCACCGCCGCGTCGCTAGAAATACACCCCGAATCCCACCGTCGGACCGTGCGCGGTGAGCTTCAGGGTGATGTCCCGGTTCACCACCGAGTCCGACACCTTCAAGTGAAGAAAGTTGTAGCCGCCGGTCAGACCGAAGTGTCGGACGGGCTTCCAATCCAGGCTGAAAGAGGCACCGAGATCGACATCTGCACCGACACCGAATCCACCCCCGTCGAACGTGGCGTGCCATTCCAGCTTCGGCCCCACCCGATGCCAGCCGATCCCGACGATGGGGTCCCAGACACCGGGCTTGCGTGACAGGGTTGGCACGTCGCCCAGGCTGATTTCGTAGTTGAGGGCGAGACGACGCACACCGCCCGTCGCATACAGGTCGGGGGCAATTCGCCGCCCCAGCTTGGCGGACCCGTAGGTCAGGTCGAGGTCGACCGCGAGCGACGGCCGCTCCGGCCGGTCGCCGCCGAAACCAGCCCAGAGCCCATACCCTTCGATTCGCCAGACGCCGTTCGTGGCAGCCACGCCACCAAAGAACGCCCCGTCGAAGCTGCTGTCCAGGATTTGACCTGACCCCCCTCCATCGCCGCTGGCCGGAGGAATGTTCACGTCAATCCCGATGTCCAGCGGGACCCAGGCCAGGACCGGGTACACCGCAACCTTCCAGTCCCGATCCGTAAACGACGCCGACGTCGCGCTTTGGGCGCCGGCCGTTTGGCTCACTGCCGCGAGGCACACAGCCAGAAACACGATTCGAACGCCTCGCATCAGTCCCCCACTTAGGTCTCGAACTCCGGGATTTCGGAGTCCGCTCCGCAATCGCCATGTCCTGCGCCGTGCCCCGTCGGTTGGGGCACGAGGCCAGTCGCGTTCAATCGAACTTCTCTGATCCCTGCGGCCCGCGGTGTCACACGATTCGAGCCGCATCCGAGCAAGGCGCACGCCACCCGCCATCCCATGTCGGCGCAGGCCGCTGGCGGGAAACGTGCACCGGCGACCCGCTCCGCCCTCAGGTTCGAGGCACGCCGATGATTCAACCTCAACGCGCCTCCGGCGACATCACGCATGCCACCCTCTCCGTCCTCTTCCTGGCCTTGCTCGTCGTGTCGACGTTCTGGGTACTCAGCCCGTTCCTCACGTCGATGCTGTGGGCCCTGATCGTCTGCATCACGGCGTGGCCGCTCTTGAAGCGCCTCGATTCGATGGTCGGGGGCAGGCGCGGGATTGCGGTGGCGATCCTGACCCTGACGATCGTGCTCATCGTCTTTGTCCCCGTCACGCTCGCCCTGATCACGGTTGTCACCAACGCGCGGAGCATCACGGCGGAGATCAAGGCGATCGAATCGATACCCTTACCAGCACCGCCACCATGGCTGGGACAGGTGCCTCTGGCCGGGGAAGGGATCGCCGCGGCCTGGAGCCGGTTCGTGGCCCTCGATCCCGAGCAGCGCTCGGCCGCCCTGACGCCCTATGCCCAGGCTGCGCTGCAATGGTTCGTCGCCGCCGCCGGCAGCATCAGCAGCATGCTGCTTCAGTTCCTGCTGGCGACGCTCATCGCGGCGATCGGCTTCGCCCGGGGAGAGTACGTCAGAGACGGCATCCTGCGCTTCGCTCGACGGCTCGGCGGCCAGCAGGGATATGACGCGGCCCTGCTCGCGGCACGGACCATCCGCGGGGTTGTGGTCGGCGTCGTGCTGACCGCGCTGGTTCAGGCCGCCATCGGCGGCCTCGGCCTGTTCCTCACCGGTGTTCCCGCCGCCGCGCTGCTCACGGCGGTGATGCTGTTTCTGTCCCTGTCGCAGATCGGACCGCTGCCCGTGCTTCTGCCGGCGGTATTCTGGCTGTTCTGGTCGGGCCGGACGGCCGCGGGGACGACGCTGCTGGTGATCGCTGTGGTATCGGGAACACTCGACAACATCGCCCGGCCGCTGCTTATCAAGCGTGGCGCTGACCTTCCCCTGCTGTTGATCTTTACAGGTGTTATCGGAGGCCTGATCGCATTCGGGATCATCGGACTGTTCATCGGGCCCGTCGTGCTCGCGGCGGCGTACACGCTGCTGAGGAGTTGGGTCTCCGGCGAGCCTGAGGAGGCGTCTGTGGCGACGCTCTGAGGCGTCCGGAACCGGGGTCGATCAGCTGGGCCACCGCGTCCCGGACCTCCGGAAACGATCCGGCGCATCCGGCTATGGAACAGCAGCGGCTCGTCGCCTCTGATCAGGGAAATGATTGAACTGCAGGTCGATCTGCGGCAAATAGACCGACACCCGATACAAGTCGGGGGCGATTTCGTCGATGCGGGCCATTGAGAACACCTCCTGACGCTGTCCGTACTGGCGCGTCTCGAGAGGAAGTGTCACCACCTGCGCGAGTGTTACGCCCCTTTTTCTGCGGCGGCTCCGCGGGCGCAGGCAACCGCAGCCATGATGGATGTCCGGCCTGCGAGCGCGTGAACGGCGCCCCGTTTAGCGCCGTTACGCATCTCCGGTGTTTGTGGGCGATGTGCCTGATCAAAACGCCGCATCAGATCAGACACACGCCGTGATCCGGCTTCGCTACCAGATCCGCACGCGCTGATCCGGTGCGCGGTACATCTTGTCTCCCGGCTTGACGCTGAAGGCGTCGTAGAACGCGTCGATGTTGCTGACCGGACCGTTGGCGCGGTACTCGCCCGGCGAATGGGGATTGGTCATCACCTGGACCCGCATCTGTTCGTCCCTCATCTTGGTACGCCAGATCTGCGCGAAGCCGAGGAACAGGCGCTGCTCGCCGCTGAACCCGTCGATGACGGGGGCCGGCTTGCCGGCCAGCGACACCTTGTAAGCCTTGTAGGCGATGCCGAGGCCGGCGAGGTCGCCGATATTCTCGCCCAGCGTCAGCTGTCCGTTGACATGCAGCCCGGGCAGCGGGGTGAATGCGTTGTACTGCTCGACGAGCATCTGGGCACGCTTCCGGAACTCCGTGTCGTCGAGCGGCTGCCACCAGTCGTGCAGCGCGCCGGTGCCGTCGAACTGCCGCCCCTGATCGTCGAAGCCGTGGCCGATCTCATGGCCGATCACCGCACCAATCGCGCCGTAGTTCACCGCGTCGTCGGCATCGAACTGGAAGAACGGCGGCTGCAGGATGGCGGCGGGGAACACGATCTTGTTGAGCAGCGGAGAGTAGTAGGCATTGACCGTCTGCGGCGTCATGCCCCACTCGGTACGGTCCACAGGTTTGCCAAGTTTCGCCTGGTCGTATGCGCGCTCGAAGCGCTGCAGCCGCATGGCGTTGCCGGCGAGGTCATCGGCCTTGATCGTCACGCCGTTGTAGCTGCGCCACTTTTCCGGGTAGCCAATCTGCGGCAGGAACTTCGACAGCTTGTCGAGCGCGCGGGTCCGCGTCTCCGGCGTCATCCACTCCACCGTGGAGATTGCCTGCCGATACGCCTCGAGCAGATTGGTCACCATCTGCTGCATGCGGACCTTCGCCTGCGGTGGGAAGTACTTCTCCACGTAGATCTGGCCCACCGCCTCGCCGAGCGACGTGTTCACGAACGTCACACCCCGCTCGGCCCGCGGGCGCATCGCCTGCTGTCCGCGCATCGTGCGATCGAAGAACTCGAAATGCGCGTCCACGAACGGCTTGCTCAGGAAGGGTGCTTCCTCGGACACCAGCTGCGCCGCCAGCCATGCCTTCCAGGCCGTGAGCGGCACGCTGTCGGCCAGCCCCGCGTAGCCCTTGAAAAACGACGGCTGCCCGACGATGACCTCGGGGATCGAGGCGAGATTCTGCGCCGAGGCCCAGCCGTTCCAGTCGAAGCCGGGCATCTCCGCGGCGAGCTTCTGCAGCGTGAACTTGTTGTAGCGCTTCACCGGGTCACGCAGATCGGCCGCCGGCCACTGCGCCCTCGCGACCTCGGTCTCGAGCGCCATCACCGCCTTCGCGTCGCCGGCGGGATCCGGACGCCCGATCAGCGTGTAGATCTGTTCGAGATACGCGATGTACTTGGCCCGCACATCGGCGAGCTTTGGATCGTCTTTCAGGTAGTAGTCCCGATCGGGCAGCAGGGTGATCCCACTCTGGCCCATCGCGACGGTCGTCGCCGTCGGCTGCTTCGGATCCGGTGAGACGTCGAGGCTCATGCCGCCGACGCCGAACTCGGCGAGCTCGCCGATGCGGCGCGCGAGATCTGCCTTCGACGCGACGGCCTCGATCTTCGCGAGCTCCGGCTTGAGTGCGGAGAAGCCCTGGGTGTCCGCGGTGGCTTCGTCCATGTAGCTGATGTACAGGTCGCCAATCTGTTGCGCCGGCGACCCGGGAGACTTCGCTCCCTTCGCGAGATCCTCGATCAGGACGCGGATGTGGCGCTCGGCCTCGTCACGCAGGTCGATGAAGGATCCGACGCTCGTGTGATCGGGCGGAATCTGGGTCCGGGCGAGCCAGCCGCCGTTGACGTACTGGAAGAAGTCGTCCTGCGGCCGGACGGAAGGATCAAAGTTGCTGCGGTCGATGCCGGACTTCACGGCGGAGCTTGCCTGCTGCGCCTGGACGGACCAGCCGAGCGCGGCGGCGACGATACTGAGCGCAAGGGCGAGATGTTTCATGGCGATGTGATCATAATGTGGACCCGCTGAGACCCGCATGAAACCAATGACTTCCGGCGGCGGATGGAAAGCGATCGGCTACACCCTGCAGACGGCCCGCGACGTCGGGTGGTTGCGGCTGTGGCGCGCCATGCGCAGCCGCAACGCGTGCAAGACGTGCGCGCTCGGCATGGGTGGTCAGCGTGGCGGGATGGTCAATGAGGCGGGCCACTTCCCCGAGGTCTGCAAGAAGTCCCTCCAGGCGATGGCCGCCGACCTCCAGGACGGCATCTCGTCCGAGTTCTTCGCCCGCTACTCGCTCGCCGAGCTGCGAACGCTGTCCCCGCGAGAGCTCGAATCCTGCGGCCGGTTGGTCACGCCAATCCATGCCGCACCCTTCGCCACTCATTACTGTCCGGTCACCTGGGACGAGGCCTTGGACCGCCTCGCGGCGACGCTGCGGTCCACGCTGCCCGAACGCGCGTTCTTCTATTCGAGCGGGCGTTCGTCGAACGAGGCCGGTTTCCTGCTGCAGCTCCTCGCCCGTGCGCTCGGCACCAACAACGTCAACAGCTGTTCGTACTATTGCCATCAGGCGAGCTCGGTCGGACTCGGCGCCAGCGTCGGCACCGGCACCCCCACGGTGCGCCTCGAAGATATCGAGCACAGCGATCTGTTCATCCTGATCGGCGGTAATCCCGCCTCGAACCATCCGCGCCTGATGCGTAGCCTCATGAGCCTGCGCCGCCGCGGCGGCCACGTCATCGTCATCAACCCGGCCAGGGAAGTCGGGCTGGTGAACTTCCGCGTCCCCAGTGACCCCCGCAGCCTGATGTTCGGGACCGCCATCGCGAGCGAGTACGTGCAGCCGCACATCGGCGGCGACCTCGCGCTGCTGACGGGCATCGCTCGGCTGGTGCTCGAACGCGGCAAATGTGACCTCGGTTTCATCGACCAGCATACCGAAGGCTTTTCCGCGTTCCGTGCGCGAGTCGAGACGACGGACTGGAGCGCGATTGAGTCGTCCTCCGGGGTCGATCGCGCCACCATCGCCCGTCTCGCCGACATGTACGTCTCGGCACAGAACGTCGTCATCGGCTGGACGATGGGAATCACGCATCACCTGAACGGGGTAGACAACGTCCAGATGATCGCCAACCTCGCGCTGCTGCGGGGAATGGTCGGGCGCCCGCACGCCGGTCTCCTGCCGATCCGCGGCCACAGCAACGTGCAGGGCGTTGCCACCGTGGGGGCGACGCCCGCTCTGAAGCAAGCGATCCTCGACCGCCTTGAGGGTCGTCTCGGTCTGCACGCGCCACCCTCGAAGGGCCTCGACACGATGGGCTGCATCGAAGCGGCCGGCCGCGGCGAGATGGACACGGCCGTGTGCCTCGGAGGCAACCTGTTCGGCAGCAGCCCGGACGCGGCGTATGCGAGCCAGGCGCTCGGCCGCCTGCGAGCGGTCGCCTACTTGTCGACGTCGCTCAACACCGGACACGCGTGGGGCACCGCGAAGGAGACCTGGGTGCTGCCGGTGCTGCCGCGCGATGAAGAGCCCGAGCCGACGACACAGGAGTCGATGTTCAGCTACATCCGGCTGAGTGACGGCGGTCCGCCGCGACACGCCAGCGCACGTAGCGAAGTGTCCGTACTTTCAGCGTTGGCGCAGCGCGCGGTCGGCGAGGGGGCAGTCGATTGGGCTGCGCTCGAGAGCCACCAGAAAATTCGCGAGCTGATCGCCGACGTCATCCCGGGGCTGGAGCAGATGTCCGACATCGATCGGACGAAGCAGGAGTTCTACATTCCGGGCCGCCGCCTCGATGCGCCCAGCTTCCCGACGCCATCCGGGAAAGCGCAGTTTCATGCGATTGACCTGCCGGCAGCGACGCCGCTCACCACTCGCCAGCTCCGGCTGATGACCGTGCGTTCGGAGGGACAGTTCAACACGGTCGTGTTCGAGGAAGAGGATCTCTATCGCGGCCAGGAACGCCGCGACGTGATTCTGATGAACCCGGCGGACATCGTGCGGCTCGGCCTGTCGCGCGATCAGCGCGTGACCGTTCGCAGCCGTACCGGCGAGCTCCGCGATCAGCGCGTGCGACCCTTCGATGTCCGCGCCGGCAATGCCATGATGTACTACCCTGAAGCGAACATCCTGGTGCCTCGTGACGTCGACCCGCGGTCGCATACGCCGGGGTTCAAGGCGGTGGTGATCGAGATTGAAGCAGCTAGTGGCGTTGCCGATGGAGTTCCGGGATCCTGAGCGAGTGAGGGTGCCCGTTGCGAGCAGCGTCGTCGACGTCTCGTATCCGTCGCCGATCTCGCAGCTCGTCGCGCCGCCGTGTCAGGTAGGCGAGCCAGGTGCCGCCACTGCCCTCGGCCATCAGTTGACCGTGAGGCACAATTCAAGCTCAAGCAGCGGGGTCACTTTTTAGTCGCGTTCTCCAGCATCCTGGCAGTGTCCAGGTGCTTCTGTTCGATCGGATACGTGTCCGCCGCCCACTGATTGATCTTCATCGTGCCCTCGCCGGCGCTCTTGAACGGCCGTAGCGGGACGTCGCCCATCGCGCCGTTCGGGTCGGGCAGCGCCTCGTTCTGCGTGCGGCCGGCTGCCGCTGTCTTCCAGTCGGCCACCGACTGCACGTCGAGCCTGGACTCAAGCTTCGCGCTGAGGTTCTGGTGGCCGTCGATCATGGCCTTCACATAATCCCGATCGAAGTCAGCGCCTTGCTCTTTCGCCAGATCCTCGGCGCTCTTACTGGCTTTGTCGTCGAGCTGGGCGGACGATGCGGTTGACGGTTGTGAGACACTCCTCAGCTTTTCCTGAATCCCACTGTGATCGTCGAGAAGTTTCTGGGCAAAAGCGCGGACGTCGGGGCGCGTGCTCTTGTCCAGCGCCATCTGGCTGAGTTTCAGGACCGCGGCGTTCTTGGAGGCGACATCCTGAACGAAATCGCTGTCGTTCTTCAAGTTCGCACCGGCCCCTCCGGTGCCCACGGCTGCCGTGTGTTCGCCGACCTTTTCCGCCGGCGCTCCTCTCTTGGTATCGCCGCTGTTCGAACACGCGCCGGTCAAGACAACGGCCGCGGCGAGTGGGATCCACAACAGTCCAGCGCGTTTCATCCGACCTCCTGCCGTGCATCCATGCTTGGGTGCACAGCGGCTCGCAGTGCAAGGCGGGTGACGTCAGCCGGGTCTGAACATCTCCCGCCGAGCGGGCATCGCGGCCATAGCAGCATTGCAGCGCCGAGCTTTGAAGCCAGCCAGTGGGCCCCAGCCCGAGGCGCGCCATATAAACAGCGGGGTACCAGTGCAGCTGGTCCACTACGTTGCAGTCGTGAGCAGCGGCGCCTTCGTATACTCCGCTGGCAGCAACGTGATCGGATCGGGCAGCCGGACGTCTGGCCGCCTGCGACCCACCATGCGGACGTAGCCGAGGTTCGTTCCGCGGTCGGTCTCCAGTGTCTGGATCTCCTCCAGGTTGCCCGGTGCGACCGCCCGATGCCAATCCAGCCACCTCTGCCAGCCATCCGGCATCGTGTCGGCGACCTCGATATCCATGATGCCGCTCTGCTCCCAGTGGCGGCGCCACCATGCCGGTGAATGGAGGCACCATCCCTGATCCCGGGTCCACCACGCGCGCAGATGCTCGGGAACGTCCCCTCCGATGTCCCTCATCACTCCGGCTCCCGCGATGCCCACCAACCCGCCCGGCTTCACGAACCGCGCGAGGTAGTGCAGGTACAGGTCGTCGGTTCCGCCGCAGTACGGGAAGGCATCGATGCAGACGATCGCGTCGAAGAACTCGGCGGCGAACGGCAGGGATCTGGCGTCGGCGTGAATCGGGAAGACGCCATCCTCGACGCCGGCGTCCCGCACGCGCTGGAATCGCTCAGAGACGTTGTTCCACAAGTCGGTCGCCCAGACCTGCACGCCGAACTCGCGCCGAAGAAAGATGGACGAGGCGCCGCGGCCGCAACCCAGGTCCAGGACGCGCATCTTGGGCCGCAGGTCCATCGCCCCGGCCAGCCACTCGCACAACCACAGCGAGTTGGCTCCGCCGCTGACGCTCGCCATGATCCACTCGGCGTGGTAGGTGGAGGATCGGGGAAACCCTTGCAGTACAAACCGCTGATCCATTGTCATCGTCCTGCTCTGTTATGCTGACGCTGCGTAACGGCTGCCGCAGCTGCGATGGCCGGGAGCATGGCGCACCTCGAGATGGGCGCGGGTTGATTCCCCTTGCGTCCCGCGAAAGCTTCGCACGATTTTGCGTACGGTCGAGCCACAGCATGGGCGACACGTCTCACGAGAGTCGGCCGGTTGATACTTACGTCGCGGGCGGCTCGCCCACTCGGGCGTTGGTCCTCGCCACGATCTCGTTTGCGCTCTCGTTCGCCGCATGGGGGCTCGTGGGTGGGCTCGCACCGGTCTTCGCTGCGCTCTACAAGCTGACCGCGTCGCAAACCGCACTCCTGGTGGCGGTGCCGGTGCTGCTCGGTTCATTGGCGCGGCTGCCGATGGGCCTGCTGACGGACCGATTCGGCGGACGTCTCGTGTTCACGGCACTCCTCGCCTTCTCCTCGCTGGCCGCTCTCGTTGTTCCGATGACCGGCTCCTACGGGGCGCTCCTCATCGCCGCCTTCCTCATCGGCGTGGCCGGGTCATCGTTCGCCGTGGGCGCGGCCTTCGTCTCCCGCTGGACGCCGGCGGCTCGTCAGGGCACCGCCCTCGGCGTGTACGGCCTGGGAACGATGGGACAGTCCCTGGCGGTGTTCGTCGGCCCGGTCGTCGCGGCCCGACTCGGGTGGCAAGTGGTCTTCCGCGGGACCAGCGCGCTGCTGCTGGCGTGGGCAGTAGCATATTTCCTGTTGGCGCGGAACCCGCCACATTCGGGTCGACCGGCGGCGGTGGCGGCGATGATGGCCGTTCTTCGGCGCGCGCCGGCAGCCTGGCTACTCGGCGCCTTCTACTTCCTGACCTTCGGCGGCTTCGTGGCCTTCTCGATCTACCTGCCGACACTGCTGCGCGCGCAGTTCGGCCTGGCTCCCGCGGATGCGGGAATGCGGGCGGCGGGATTCGTCGTACTCGCGACCCTCATGCGACCGGTTGGCGGGTGGCTGGCGGACCGCATCGGCGGCGCGCAGGTCCTCTCCTGGGTGTTCGGCGGCGTGGCCCTGTTCTCATTGCTGCTGACGTGGCCGTCGATGGTGCCGTTCACGGTCGGCGCGCTGGGATGCGCTCTGCTGATGGGCCTCGGCAACGGCGCCGTCTTCAAGCTCGTGCCGGAACATTTCCCGAAAGACACTGGCACCGTCACCGGGCTCGTTGGCGCGCTGGGCGGCCTGGGCGGGTTCTTTCCGCCGCTCCTGCTCGGCGTCTTCCGCGATCGGCTCGGCGCGATCTGGCCCGGCTTCCTCTTGTTGTCCGCGACCGCGCTGGTGCTGCGTGCGGCCAACCAGCGCGTCTTCCGTCCCACCGACGTCGCATGGACGCGGTCACTCCCGGTCGCCGCACGTCAGGCGCTCGAACGTGTTCGGGCCGGCGCGTGGGCCGGGCTCGTCACCGCCACGCTGGCCGCGGCGATCGTCGTCGGCTCGCGCACCCTCCAGCACTTCGACGCGGCGCTCGTCGGCTATACGTTTGGGACGCTCTTCGCCGCGTTCGGCATCAGTTATCGCTACGCGATGTGGCTGCAGCGGCCACCCACCCGTATGTACTGGCGCCGCGGCTGGCAAGCTTTCTTCTCGCGGCGTGCGCTCGCCGGGAACACGATCAGTCTAGGCCGCCGCGCCGTGGTGGAGTTTGCCGCCAACGCCTACATCTTCCGGCGCGGCCGCCTCCGCGGGCTGGCGCACTGGCTGATCATGTGGGGCTGCCTGCTGGCCGCGGCGATCACGTTCCCCTTGGTGTGGGGCTGGATCCACTTCGAGACGGTGCCTGGCGACCTCCAGATATACCGCACCTTCGTGTTTGGTATTCCGACCCAGGACTTTCCGGTCGACTCGGCCGTCGCCTTCGTCATCTTCCACGGGCTCGTGTGGTCGTCGTTCCTGGTGATCGCCGGCGTGATGCTCGCCTTTCGACGCCGCCTGATCGATCACGGCGCCGTCGCGGTCCAGCAGTTCGGACAGGACATCCTGCCGCTGCTGCTGCTCTTTGCGATCAGCATGACGGGGTTGATGCTCACTGCAAGCTACACGTGGATGCGAGGGTACGCGTACGACTTCCTGGCCATCCTCCATGCCGCGACGGTGATCGTCACGCTGATCTGGCTGCCCTTCGGCAAGCTGTTTCACGTCTTCCAACGGCCGGCGCAGCTCGGTGTCGGCTTTTACAAGGATGCGGGCGCTCGCGGGGAGCAGGCGGCGTGCCGTCGATGTGGCCAACCCTTTGCCGCGCGGCCGATGGTGCGCGACCTGACCATCGTCGAGCAGGAGCTCGGCTTTCGCTACGATCTGCCGGGTGGCGGCCACTACCAGGACGTCTGTCCCAAGTGCCGGCGCGCACTCTTCGGTTTGGCGCAGGGCGCCTTGTGGCGACAGTCCTCGAATGCCGCGCCAGGTGAAGAACTGGACGTGAAGGTACCTATCCGTGGCTGAGATCCCAGCGGACCCCCTCCGCATCATCGAGCGCTTCGGCCCGCATCTCTCCGCGATGACCGGCGTGCGGCTGTCCACGAGCGTGGAGCCCGACCGGCTCGTGAAAACGCATTGTTGCTTCTGTGGACAGCAGTGCGGCATTCAACTGAAGGTTCGCGACAACGAGGTGATCGGCTTCGAGCCGTGGGAGGAGTTCCCCTTCAACCGCGGCATGCTGTGTCCAAAAGGCGTGAAGCGCTACCTGCAGGGCTCTCATCCCGATCGCCTGATCACGGCGCTGCGACGAGACACGTCGTCGGCATCTGGATTCAGTCCGTTGCCATACGCGGATGCCGTCAACCGTGTCGCCACCGAGATCGCGCGGCTTCAGCAGACGCACGGGCCCGGCGCCATTGCGGTGCTCGGCGGCGCCAGCCTGACGACCGAGAAGACGTATCTCCTGGGCAAGTTCGCGCGCGTCTGCCTGAAGACGCCGTTCATTGATTACAACGGCCGCCTGTGCATGGTCAGCGCCGGGGCCGCGAACAAGAAGGCGTTCGGCATCGACCGCACGACCAATCCCTGGTCCGATATGGTCGGCACGGACGTGATCTGGATCGCCGGGTCGAACGTCGCCGAATGCTCGCCCATCACCACCAACTACATCTGGCAGGCGCGCGAGCAAGGCGCCAGGATTATCATCCAGGATCCACGCATCACCCCCGCAGCCCGGACCTGCGACTTGTACCTGCCGGTCAAGCCGGGGCGCGACGCGGCGCTGTTCGCCGGCGTCCTGCGGATCATGATCGAGCGCGACTGGCTCGACCACGCGTTCATCGAGGCCCACACCGTCGGATTCGAGCAGGTCGCCGAGTACTGCCAGGAGTGGACGCTGCCGCGGACGGCGGACGTAACCGGCGTACCGCAGCGCGCGTTGATGCAGGCGGCCGAGTGGTGGGGACTGGCGAACACGAGCTTTCTCTTCCACGCCCGCGGCATCGAGCATCACTCGAATGGGGTACAGAACTCGCTCGGCACGATCAACCTCGTCCTCGCCTCAGGCCGGATCGGCAAGCCGAAATGCGGGTACGGCACGATTGTCGGCCAGGCGAATGGGCAGGGCGGTCGCGAACACGGACAGAAGTGCGATCAACTCCCCGGCTGGCGCGACATCAGCAACCCTGAGCACCGGGGCTACGTCGCCGGAGTCTGGGGGATCGATGAACAGGAGTTGCCCGGCCCCGGCGTGGATGCCTACGAACTGTTCCGCAAGATCGATCGCGGCGAAATCAAAGGTTTGCTCTCGATCTGCTTCAACCCGAAGGTGTCGTTGCCCGACAACGCCTTCGTCACGCGCTGTCTCGAGAAGCTGGAGTTTTACGCCGCCATCGATTTTTTCCTCAACGACACGGCCTGGCACGCGGACATCGTGCTGCCGGGCAGCCTGCACGAAGAGGACGAAGGGACGGTCACGCAGGTCGAAGGGCGGATCATCAAGATCAACAAGGCAGTCGACTGTCCGGGCGAGGCGCGTGAGGATTGGCGCATCATCCAGGACATTGCCCACGCGCTCGGGCGTCCGCATGGGTTTACCTTCACGGGGCCGCGCGAGATCTTCGAAGAGCTGCGCGTCGCCAGTAAAGGCGGAGTGGCCGACTACTCAGGCGTGACCTACGAGAAGATCACGCAGCAGCTGGGTGTCTTCTGGCCGTGCTACAGCGAGGATCCGCGGACCGGAGCGCCCACCCCTGACCATCCCGGTACCCCGCGGCTGTTCGAGCGGGACAGCTACAACCCGGTCGCCAAAGGCACTGGACCGTTCTACTTCCCCGATGGGCGCGCGCGCTTCAACGTCGCCGACTACCGCCCGCCGGTCGACGATGCGAGTGAGGAATATCCGGTGTACCTGACGACAGGCCGAGTGGTGAGCCAGTTCCTGTCGGGCACGCAGACGCGCCGCATCGGTCCGTTGGTGAAGCAGTACGCGGAGCCGCGAATCGAGATCCATCCGCGGCTGGCAGCGAAGCTCGGGATCGCCGATGGCGATTGGACGACGGCCGAGACGCGGCGGGGGACCATCACGCTCAAGGCGCAGGTCGTGACGACGATTCGGCCGGACACGATCTTCATCCCGTACCACTGGCCGGGACGGAAGAGCCCGAACCAGCTCACCGTGGCCGCGCAGGACCCAATCAGCAAGATCCCGCAATACAAGGTGTGCGGGTGCCGGGTCCGAAAGGCCGATGCGCCGCCGGATTACGCATCGGTGCTGGAGCCGCAGCAATAGACGGGTTGAACCATCACATGGCCAAACCGGACTACCTTCAGTTCTTCGTCGATCCGAACCGCTGTATCGGATGTCAGGCGTGCGTGCAGGCGTGCTCTGAGTGCGACACGCATCGTGGTGAGTCGATGATTCACCTCGAGTACGTGAACCGGTCGGAGAGCGTACAGACGGTCCCGGTCGTGTGCATGCACTGCGAACAGCCGACGTGTGCGGAGGTGTGCCCGGCGGACGCCATCAAGCGCACCGGCGATGGTGTGGTGCAGTCGGCCCGCAAGCCTCGGTGCATCGCCTGCGGCAATTGCGTCGTGGCCTGCCCGTTCGGCGTCCCCGAGCTGTACGAAGACCGCAAGATCATGATGAAGTGCGACATGTGCTACGACCGGACGAGTGTCGGCAAGAAGCCGATGTGTGCGACCGTCTGCCCGAGCCAGGCGCTCTTCTTCGGCACCCGTCAGCAGATCGATCAGTTGCGTCCGCTGTCGACGCCGGTCAACACGTTCCAGTTCGGCCAGCAGACGATTACCACCCAGGTCCACGTCATGGTGCCGCGCAAGCTGGTGACCGCGGCGCCGTACGTCGATGTCACCGCGGCGATGGACGAGCCGCCACGGATCCGCTCGGTATCGTTGAAGATCGTGACCGGCTCTGACAGCGCACCGCTCGAGAGCGATCCTTTTGCCGAGGTCGAGGTGTAGCCATGGCCGACCTTCGTCCCGATCCGCGCCGGCCAATCGATCCGGCGATCGACTCGCCGGCACGCGAGGGGCTCACCGGCACCACGCCGGCCAACCTCTATGCACCCGGCGTTGAACGCGACCAGATCACCATCGCACCGGACTTCGCGCCAGCCGACGCCCAACCCGCCTGGCGACAGGACTTCCCGATCGACTGGCCGCAGGATCTCTACGTCGAGCGTCGGGACTTCATGAAGTTCCTCGTGCTGATCAGCGGGGCATTCACGTTGGGGCAGGTGACGATTGGCCTCCAGAACTGGTACCGGAAGCGCAGTGGCCAGCCACCGGCGCAACGGATTGTCTCGGTCGACGATCTCGCCGTTGGAGCGACGGTGAGCTTTACGTATCCCGACGAGCACGAGCCGTGTCTGCTGGTGCGGTTGGGTGCCACCGAGTTCGTGGCCTTCAACCAGAAGTGCACGCACTTATCGTGCGCGGTGATTCCCCGTCCGGCGGAACGCAGCTTCTACTGTCCGTGTCATGAAGGGCGATTCGATCTCCGGACCGGCGCGCCGATTGCCGGTCCGCCGCGCCGGCCGCTGACCCGTATCGTTCTCGAGATGAAAGGCCGCGATATCTACGCCGTCGGGGTCCAGGAGCGGACGATATGACGACGGCGGCCAGGCGGCCCTTCAGCCGCGACCAGCGGACGACCATCGTCCACGGCATGCTGGTGTTCGTGCTGATTGTCGTGATTCTGCAGCTGTGGCTGCTCACGGCGACCATGAACGCCTGGCTCGGAGGCGACGATTCGGTCGTCTGGCCGGCAGCAGCGGTCAGTGCCGGCGGCCTGTTCTTGAACGTCGGCTTGCTGACGTACTTGGGGAGAATCGAGCGCACGCGCCGGACCTCGGAGTAGCCGCCGATGTCGCAAAAAGCGTAGCGGCGCGGCGAAATCTGCGGAGGAACAGGTGGTGTCCGTGGTTTCCCACACACAGTGCGTCGGCTGCGGCGCTGCCGTGACGGGACGCTACTGCGCCGAGTGCGGCGAGCACACCGGGCCGCACGACTACTCGATGAAGCACTTCCTCGCAGAGGTGCTCGAGACGATGGCGCACGTCGATGGCCGCGTGTTCGCCAGCTTCCGGTCGCTGCTGACCCGCCCTGGGCAGCTCGCCACCGATTTTCTGGCCGGCCGGCGCAAGACCCAGATGGGGCCGGTGCAAATGTTCGTCATCTGCAACGTGCTCTACTTCCTGTTCCTGCCGCTGGCCCTGCAGGTGCCGTTCACGTCCACGCTTCGCATGCAGACCGAGAACCGGCCGTGGCGCGGGATGGCCACGCGTCATGGTGGACGCGAAGCTGGCCGATCGTCACGAAGCGATCGAGGAATACGCCGCCCGGTTCGACGAGAACGCGCACCTGCAGGGCCATTCGCTGGTGATGCTGATGGTGCCGCTGTTCGCGCTCGGCGTCTGGTTCCTTCACCCACGCGCGCGACGCTATTACGGCGAACACCTGGTGTTCTCGTTCTACGCCATGGGATTCCTGCTGCTGTGGATGACCGTCGTCACAGTCCCGGTGAGCCAGACGTACCGGGCCGGCGTCCTCGCCGGATGGTGGCGGCAGAACGGAACGCTGCTCGAACTAACCTTGGACTTGCCGATCGCGCTCGGATTCATTGCCTATCTCGCGACGGCGTCCCGCCGCGTTTACGCTGACGGCCGGTTCGCCGCGATCGCGAGGGCTGTGCTGTTGCTCGGCTGGCTGGCTGTGTGCCTGACGATCTACCGCTTCATCCTGTTCTTCACGACGTTCTTCACAACTTAGCCCCCGCGCAAGGCGCACGGGCTGATGAGGCGACGCTCGCGTGCCCAACGATCGAACAGGAATTCCTCGGGAAACGGCTGTGCATGCCAGTGTGGAATCGCTACCCTTCGCGCAATACGGTCGCCGGATCCAGCCGTGCGGCGCGGCGCGCCGGCAGCCAGGCGGCCAGCAGGCCCGCAGGAACCAGCGCCGCAGCTGCACCAGTGAGGGTCGCTGCGCGCCGGTCGCCCAAACGCACGTGGCCATGACCACATTGCCAGCTTCGTCGGTGAGTTGCGACACGGCTTCGCTCCGCAGGCTGCCGTCGTCAACAACGATGTTCTCGTCGATGCGCTGAGTGCCTCTGACCAGTCCGGGTTGTGCGTGAGGATTCTCGGGTGTGATGTCGTGGCGCGCTGGTCGCGTCACGAATGTTACGCGGCTGCTAGGCTAGACCACAAGGGCGCGTTCAAGCGCTGAACACGACGGCGCGGCACTTCGGCGGCCTCAATCGATCCAAAGGATCAAGGGGTGCAATGTCATGATGCTTCGGTCAGCCAGGTGGACGAAGACAGCCGATTGATCCCCCGGCAGCCGCGGCGTCACTCCTGGCGAAGCGATGCCATCAAGTCGACGCGGCTGGCGCGAAACGCCGGCAGCAGGCACACCGTGAGCGCCACCGCGCCGAACGCGCCACCCGCGATCCCCAGTGCCAGCGGATCGGCGGGTGTCACGTCGAAGAGCAGCGTCTGCAGCAACCGCCCGACCAAGACCGCAGCCGCCGTGCCGAGCAGGAGTCCCGCCATCACCAGCTTCGAGCCCTCACCCAGCACGAGCCCGACGATTTGGTGGCGCTGCGCGCCGACCGCCTTCCGCACGGCGATCTCTTTCATCCGCGAATTGACCGACAGCGAGAGGACGCCGTAGAGGCCCACGACTGCCAGCAGCGTTGCGACCACGGCGAAGCCGATGAGCAGGCGCATCGCGAAAGTCCGCGCCGCCACTGACTCCCGCCGGATGTTGGTCATGGTCGTGATGCGCTCGACCGCAGACGTTGGATCGATCGCGCGCAACTCGGCCCGCACCAGTGAAGCGAGGCCGGCCGGATCGCCCGACGCCCGAATGACCAGGTGCTTCGAGAACGCCCCGGACTGCCAGAACGGCAGGTACACCTCGGGTTCCGCCGGCAGGCTGAGATCCTCTGTCCGCGTGTCAGCAACCACGCCGACGATCTGGAGTGGCTTATCAGTGCTGCCGGCAAACGCGAGCGACGCACCCACCACGTTGCGGCCCGCGTAGTAGCGCCTGGCCAGCGCCGCGTTGACGATGGCGACCCGTGGCGCGTCGGCGCCGTCGGTGGCACGGAACGCCCGTCCGTCCGCCAGCCGCATCCCCATCACGTCGAAGTACTCTTCCGTGACCGACCGCAGCGGCACGCTGACGCGGTCGGCGGGTGTGGACGAGCCAGCTCCACCCGGGAATTCCATCTCGCCGGGCCACTTGTTGCCGGTCAGAGGCACGCCCCACGCGAATGCTGCGGTCGCGACCCCGGGCACCGACTTCACCCGCTGGAGCGCCAGCCGGTGGAACTCGGTGGATCGCTGGCGATCCATCGTGGTCACGGTCATCGCCAGAATCCGATCGGTGTCGTAGCCGGGCTGAACGCGATCGAGGTTGCGGGCGGTGCGAATCAGCAGCGCGGCTCCGGCGAGCAGCGTCACCGTGAGCACAATCTGCACGATGGCGACACCGGCGAGGAGGCGCCGTTCGCCGCGGCCCACCGTCGTGCGAGACCCCTTCAGCCCCTGCACGCGATCCGGCATCGAGGCGCGAACGGCCGGCAGCAATCCGGCGATGCCGGTGGCGACGAGTGCCGCGAGCGCTCCGAAGGCGAATACCGGCCAACCGACGCGCACGGCGTCCGCGCGCGGCACCGCCTGCCCCGCAACCGCCTTCAGCACCGTCACGATCCCCGCCGCGAGTCCGGCCCCGAGCCCCGCGCCGGCAATCGCGAGCACCAGGCTTTCGGTGAGCGCCTGCCGGAACAGCCGTCGGCGTCCCGCGCCAAGTGCCGAGCGCATCGCGTACTCGGGATGCCGCTGCAGCCCGCGCGTCAGTAGCAGGCCCGACACGTTTGCGCAGGCGATCAGAAACACGATGGCGACGGATCCGAACAGCGGCACCAGCAGGCGGCGCCCGGCGCGATTGAGCACGTCCTGCACCGGCACGACGGCGGCGCTGACTCCCTGGAGCGTCGGATCTGACTGCGCTGGTCCCGCCGACAGTCTGGCGATCTCCGTCCTCGCCGTCTCGATGCGCGCGTCGCCCCGAAGCCGCGCGACCGCATTGCCGGCACTGTTCACCGGCCGTGACTCGTCCGGCTCGATGCCGAACCAGAAGTCTACGAACGCGTTGAGGTCGTAGTTGGGCTCGCTGGCGGCCCCAGGGTCCGGAAGAAAACGGATGCCTGGCGGCATCACTCCGACCACCGGGAGCGCTGCCGGCATTCGACTGATGCGGATGGTGCGCCCGAGGATGTGAGGATCGCCGTTGAACTGGCGCTGCCACAGGTCGTAGCCGAGGATGATGGCGGCTGGCGGCGTATTGGGGCGGCCCAGCTCACCGGGTACGAACTCTCGGCCGAGGACCGGCCGAAGTCCGAGCACGCGGAAGAAGCCCGGCGTCACGACCATCCCGCCCATCGACGCGCTCCCATCCGGCAGCACGAGGAAGTTGAACGTCCAGCGGTACATCGCCGGCGGCTCGATCGACTGCGCCTGCCGCCACGACAGCCATTGCCCGATCGTCGCGCTCCGCGTATAAGGGCGGCCGTCCGTGCGGATCGGCGAGATTAGGATGAGGCGGGCTGGGTCGCGGTAGGGCGGGGGCGAGAGGAGCGCCCCCTGTATCAGCCCGAAGATCGCGGCGGCTGCGCCAATACCGACAGCCAGGGTGATGATCGCGATGGCACTGAACCCAGGGTTGTTGCGCAGCTGGCGAGCGGCAAAGCGAATGTCTGCGGTCATGGTGCCTTCAGACAGTAAGACGGTTGCCTGAGGATGACGGTTAGCGTCGCGCCGGGTGCCGAACCCCTCGGCCGAAGCTTCCGGACGATACGGGTCACGTTGCCACATGGCGTCGCCAGACGCATGGCGAGCGTGACGAGTATAGATGGCGCTGCCGGCCCGTCAAGAATGACTCCGATATTTGCTCGGTCGTGCGGCACCACTCGGAGAGCTACACGTAGGACGATCTGAGCATGGCGGGATGATTACGTAACGCCGTCGGGGGACGGCGTTACCCAGCCAGGACCATCCCACTACGCAGGCGCGGCAACCGCCCGCTGCAGCTGAG
Source organism: uncultured Acidobacteriota bacterium (assembly GCA_963816725.1). Taxonomy (GTDB): domain Bacteria; phylum Acidobacteriota; class Vicinamibacteria; order Vicinamibacterales; family 2-12-FULL-66-21; genus CAVSUB01. Next base: position 847,820 of record CAWFMC010000018.1, read on the forward strand.
CGACGAGCCCCGCACCGTCAAACTGCATCCAGTGTTCGACGATACGGTTATGGCTGATGCGGTAGACGATCATCAGCGGCGCAGAGACTGACGCACCGGTCGCGGGTATGCCGGCGAACGGACCGCGGTGGACGCCGCGAAACAGTCCCCGCATCGCGACGCGATCGCCTTCCGCAATCAGGTCCTCAGCGATCAATTCGTACTCCGGAAACGCGCCTTCAACCTCCTGGATGTGCGTGCGCAGATGCGGATCAGCGACGAACCGGTCCACCAGTTCTGGTGTCTTGCGGTGGCCGCTCAACGCCTGCAAGTACTGGCCGACAAACTGTTTGCACTCGTCTGATGTCGAACTCATCCCGACCTCCGGTCCGCTGCCCGAGAATGGACAGCAGGGATATGCTAGGTTCATCGGCCGCGGCAAATCCCAAGCGCGATGCAGGGAAATTCACAGAAAAAGCACAGCAACATCGACGCGTACCGCTTCGGTCTATTCGAGCTGATCCCCTCCGAACGCGAGCTCCGGAAGTCAGGGACGCGCGTGGCGCTTCAGCCGAAAGCGTTCGACGCGCTGTTGCTCTTTGTACGCAACGCCGAACGCCTCGTGCGTCGTGACGAGCTGGTGGACACGCTGTGGCCCGACACGTACGTCACGGACACAAACCTGACGAACGTTATCGTGACGTTGCGCAAAGTGCTCGGTCGCGAGGCGATTCAGACCGTCTCGAAGTTCGGATATCGCTTCTGTTTGCCGGTCGTCGGCGAACCGGGCATCGCCACCGCGACGTACGCCATCTTCATCGAGGCGAAGGGACTGGCGGCGGGGCGTTCATTGGAGTCGATGGCGCGAGCGCGCGACCTGTTTGCGCTCTGCGTCGCCCACGATCCCGCCTTCGCGGCGGCCTGGGCCTGGCTGGGCAGATGTGCCCGGTTCCTGGACAAGTTCGCCACTGAGCGGTCGGTGAACCTCGAGCTCGCTGACGCGACGCTCCGGCGGGCGCTCGCGATTGATCCGCACCTGGCCTGCGCACACCATTTCTACACGCAGCTCCAAATCGATCTTGGGCATTCCTCTGCGGCGGCGGTCCGGCTCGTCGGCCGCATCCTGGAACGCGGCGATGAGCCGGAAAGCTACGCCGGGCTCGTACAGGCGTTGCGGTCGTGCGGCCTCCTCTCCCAATCGATCGAGGCACACCACCGGGCGGTCGCGCTCGATCCGGCGATCGCCACGAGCGTGACGCACACGCATTTCCTGCTCTGTGATTACCCGGCCACGCTGGACTCCTACAGCGGAACGCGCTATTACCTCGACGCCGCTGCCTGGGCCGCGTTGGGAGACATCCCCCGCGCCATCGAGTTGCTGCGCGAGCGCCTGTCGACGAGAGATCTCTCCACGTTGATGGCCGGCCTGATGCACTCGATGGTCGCTGCGCTCACCGGACACCGCGACGACGCGCTAACCGCGATGAAAGAACTGACCGTGGCGAGGGAGCCGGAGGTGATCTTCTATCTCGCGCGGCATTTCGCGATGCTCGACGCTGGTCCCGAATGCGTGGCCATGCTGCGCCGTGCGCGCGCCGAGGGCTTGACCTCGAGTTACACGATGGCGCACGACGACGCGTTCAAGCGAGTACGACGCCAGACGGCGTTCTGCGAGGAATTGGCCGAGGCGCGTCGTGCCGAGGCCGCGGCGAGCCGAACCCTGGAGCGCGCTGGCCTCGAGCGATTGTTTCGCGCCGGGGTATCGAAGCGACCGTCAGCGCTCCCGCTGAAGCGCAAACGGCGGATCTGAATCCGACGGCAGCGTAGCGCGCCGCGTCAGCGAGTGAGACGCGGAGCCCTCACTAGAGCCCGAAGGTGTTGCCGCTCGCGATGTCGGCGCACCAGCAGACGACCACGAGGCGAACGCCGCGTGCATCCTGTGTAAGTGCTCGCCACGGACCGCGAGATCCGTCGTGAATGGCTGGCCCGCTGACAGCCTGAAGCGCCCTATTCCTGTCGCAAGGTGCGCATCGGATCGAGCTTCGCAGCGCGCGCCGCGGGAATCCATGCGGCTGACAGGCAAGCCGCCACGATCACGACGAGGCTCGCGAGATAGGCCACCGGGTCGGTGACGTGCACGATTTGCGAGATCAGCGCGCCGGCGGGCGTCGCGAGCACCGCCGTTGCGAGTGCCGCGGCCAGCCCCGCACCGGCAATCAAACCGGCCAGCACCGGCCGTGTGGTCTGCGCGAGCATCAATCGCGTAATGGTGCGCGCCGAGGCGCCGAGCGCCATGCGTACGCCGATCTCACGGGTTCGCTGCTCGACCAGATACGACAGCACGCTGAACAACCCCGAGACGGTCAGAAACAATGCCAGGCCGCCGAGAATGAGCGACACCCAGAACGCGATCTCCAGGAAGAACGTCTCGAGTCGCGCCACCGTGCGCATGGTGATGATCATCCCCATGTTCGGATCGATCCTGGTCAGGTGCTCGAGCAGCGCTTGCCGTGCCAGGTTCGGATCGCCCTGCACGCGGGCCACGATCGACGTTTGCGCGACATCGAGGCCCGTCGGCAGGAACACGCCGGCGTCTTTGACGTCCGTGAGGCGGAATCCACGCACGTCTCGAGCCACCCCGACCACCGTGACCATCCGCGCCTGCAGCAGCGCTGCATCGGCGGGCGCATCTGGGTTGATCGTCAGGAACCCGCCGTGGCGCTGAACGCCCGAATCCGGTTCGAGGCGGAACGTCTCGCCGACACCCCGGCCGTCGGGCCACAACGCCCGGGCCACGGATTCCGAGACGATCGCGACCGGATGTTGGTCGCGTTCCCACGGCATGAACGCGCGCCCGCGCACGATCGGGATGTCGAGCACATCGAAGTACGATCCGGACACGGATTTGAACACCACCGGCGTCTTGCCGGCGCCGCTGTCGGCAGAGGCCATGCGCAACGGGGCGAGCATCTGCGGCCTGACCGCAGCGAACGCGGTGATCGTCGCATCCGTCGTGACGGCCTGCATCAGCGCCGCGCGCTTCGGCTCGCTGTCGATATCGATCAACACCGTATCGGCGGTGCGTAAGCCCGGATCGAATCGAGCCGAGGAGATTGCGCTGCGCAGAAAGACGGCCGCGCAGATCAGCAGCAGCGCCGACGCGAAGACCTGCAGGCCGATCAGCGCGTTGCGCGCCCGGCCCGGCCGCGCGTCCTTGAGCAGCTCTCCGCGCAGCGTCCGCACCGGATCGATCGCCGTCGCGTGTAGCGCCGGCAGCAGCGCGAAGAGACCGGTGGCCACCACCGCGCCAACCACGAGAAACGCCGCAACCCGCCAATCGGACGCCGGGACGCTGAGGTTGACGTCGCCAAGATCGACCGGCATCACCCGCAGGCCCCAGTAGACCGCGCTCTCGAGCGCGACGCGCGCGATCAGGTAACCGGCGGCCGCCGCGGCCAGCGCCAGCAGCACGCTCTCGGTCATCAGTTGGCGGACGATGCGCCGCCGCGATGCGCCCAGCGAGAGTCGAATGCCGATCTCCCGCTGCCGGGCGACTCCCCGCGCCAGCAACAGGTTGGCGACGTTGGCGCACCCGATCATCAGGATCAATCCGAAGGTGACGAAGAGCGGCGCGAAGACCGCAATGGCTTCCAGCGGCTGCGGGACGGTACCGCGCCGGGGCAGCAGATCGATGTTCGTGGAGCGGCGTTCGGTGGCGTCCGCGGATCGGTTCGCGTCCCAGGCGGCCAATTGCGCGCGACCGTTGTCCTTCGACACGCCTGATCTGAGCCGGCCGACGATTTCGACGCCGATCGCGTCCTCGCGGCCGCGATCGGCCGGACGGAATTGCCCCAGCTGCGACAACGGCGCCCACGCGTCGGGACCGCCCACCTCGAGGCCGCGAAATCCAGCGGCCGTGACGCCGATGATCACGAACGGCGCGCCGTTGACGAGCACTGTCCGGCCGAGCACGTTCGGGTCCCGATTGAAACGCCGATCCCACCCCTTGTCGCTCAGCACCATCACCGCGTTTCCGGCCCGCACGGGCGTCGTCAGCCGGCATGAGGGCGCGTCCCAACACCGGGTTCACCCGAAGCACCTGGAAAAAATTGCCGGTGACGAGCGTGATCGCCATCGTCCGGCCGCCGACGTGAAGGTCGACGGGCACGGTGGCGTAGGCGTCTGTGAACACCTGCGTATCGGCCCGCATCGTGTCGAGCATCGGCCGCGTCAGCAGCGAGGGGTCGCCGTTGACTGCCTGGGTCCGCTCGACCGCGTACATCTCGCCGATGTCGGGCACCTGGTCGACGCGGAAGATGAGCGCATTGAGCATGGTGAACACCACCGCCACCAAGCCAAGTCCGAGGGCCACCGTGACGACGATGGTGCATGCGGCGAGCGGCGCCTTGGTGAAGGTCCGCAACGCGTACTGAACGTCGCGGACGGTGTTGTCGATGACCGCCGTGCCGCGCTCGTCGCGGCAGCGATCGGCCGCCAGCGCCGTCGATCCAAAGCGCGCCTGCGCGCGCTCGCGTGCCTGTGCCGGCGTCAGGCCTTCACCGATCAGCTTTCTGGCCTCTCGCTCGATGTGGAAGGCGAGCTCCTCATCGAGTTCCTGCTCGACGCGGTTGGGCCTGAGCAACGCACGTGCTCGCAGTTTCAGGTCGTTGAGTGTCATGCGAGCTTCATCACACGGCCGATCGCGTTGGCCATGCGCTCCCATTCACGAGCTTCGACCGCGAGTTGGCGGCGGCCCGACGCGGTCAGGTGGTAATACTTGGCGCGGCGGCCCAGCTCCGAGACCTTCCACTCGGCCTCGATCCAGCCCTGGTGCTCGAGACGATGGAGGGCCGGGTAGAGCGAGCCCTGATTGATCTGCAGGACGTCCTGGGAAATCTGCTGGATGCGCTCTGAGACCGCCCAGCCGTGGAGGGCATCTTTCTGCAGCGTGCGCAGAATCAGCAGATCGAGCGTACCGGGCAGCAGATCTGGGGTGTGCGTCATGGTGTCGGCCGCCGACACTACAAGTTCTTGGTGTCGACTGTCAACACCAAGGCTGCCTCACTGAGACGAGCGCGAGGTGACGGTGGTTCCGTGCGTTCCCGTTCGACGACCGGCGCTACATCGCACCCGAAGCCGGGCCCATGTGCTCGGTTGGGCTCTGACTAACGCAACGGCGGGCAGAAAATTCGAGACGGGCGCGGACGGAATGGTTCCCCGGCCGGCTAACGCGAATCGGTGGGACGTCGGCCAGGCATGGGCCGCCATGCCGGCGTGCCGTCCTCCCACTGGTTGTCGGTCAACTGCTGCACATCGCTGCCGTCGTAGCGCATCACGAACAGTTCACCGTACGGCTGCGGAGCATTCGTGTACGTGACCTCGTCCTTGAAGCCCATACGTGAGCTGGCGAATACGATATGCTCGCCATCCGCCGACCAGCCCATATGCGCATCGTTGCCGGGGGTCGACGTCAGGCGTCGGACGCCGGTGCCGTCGGGCCCAATCGTGAACACTTCGTAGTCGCCCGCCTCGATCCGCGAGAACATGATCAGATCGCCGCGCGGGGACCACAGTGGGAAGTTGTCGTAGCCCGTCGTCAGGGTCGTCACCGCACTGGTGGAGAGGTTCATGATCCGCAGGCCGTCGCCATCCGGACCAAACGTCCGATACACGACGCGCGTGCCGTCGGGCGCGAGCGATGGGAATCCGTTGTTGTTGGGGCCCTTGGTCAGCTCGCGGAAGCCGGTGCCGTCCGCCATGATCGTCGCAATCTGTGCGCCCCCATCGACGCGATCCGCCCGGCCGAGGAAGACATCGTGGAAGCCGTTGAAGAACGCGCGGAACGAGCCGATGCCGAACACCATCGCGTCCCCCGTGGCCGACCACTGCGGCCCGAGCACGCTTCGCGTCGCTTCGTGGAAGATGGTCGTCACCTTCTGCGTTTCGGCATCGACCACGAACAGGTGATTGCCCTCCGGTGTCGGCACGTAGTCGGCCGACGCATACCGCGCCCCGCTCGGATCGAACGAGGGCTGCATGCCGCCCAGTCGCAGCTCGTATGAGGGCAGTCGACTCCACATCTTCGGCCCGGTCATGGTCTCGAGTCGACGTGTCAGGGCCCGCTTATGGTACGCGACGCGTCGGCCGTCCGGCGCCCAGGCCGCCCCCAGGACTGAGCCTCGCGGTCCCGATTTGCCGCTGGCGTAGGCGATGCCTGCGGGCTGGTCTTTCCTGATGTAGCCGATGTCGTTGCCGACGAATGCCGGCGCCATCTTCACGCCCGGGCCGCTGGCAAGTTCTGACCCGCCGCCGCTCGCGACGTCGATCGACACGAGCACGGTCGAGCCCGTTTCGGGCACGGCCTGGCGATACTCCATCGTTTCTTGCGCGGTGGAGCAGTATGCGATCACGGTGCGACTGTCGGCTGACCACTTGGGGCTGCCGCAAAACTCGCCGCGCTTGGTCAACTGGCGCAAGCCGGAGCCGTCCGGGTGGACGAGATAGATCTCGGTTCGCTGGAGCGCCTCCCAGCGTCCGTGCGAGAAGGGCAGGCCCTTGTCGCGATCCGACGTAAACGCGATCCATGCGCCGTCGGGCGACCACGACGGGCGATAGTCACCGCCTGGGCCCGAGGTGAGCGCCTTCGCACGATGCGTGCGAAGGTCGAGCGTCCAGAGATCCGCCGTGCCGTCAGCGCGCGTCGTGACGAACACGATCTGCTGTCCGTCCCCGGAGAAGGCTGCCTGATCGTCGTAGGCGGGGCTGTCGGTGAGCCGTTCGAGGCTGGTGCCGTCCGGCCGCATCCGATACAGATCCGCCGAGCCATTACGCTCGGACGTGAACGCGATCCAGCCGCCGTCCGGCGACCACGCGGCGTCGTAGTCGACGTCACTCGTGCCCGGAAGCGGATGCTCGTCGCTGCCGTCAGCGTTGGCGATGAACAGACCGATGTCTTGCGGGACGGGGAAGACCCGCGAGAAGAAGATCTGCTGGGGCGGCGCCTGCGCGGATCCGGCGAGGCATGCAAGCACAACCAGGGCGACCGAGACATTGATCCTCATAAGCCCTCACCCTCGCCGACGCTTCGAGATGTTTGCGGAGGCCAGCAGGATACCTCAGTTGAGCTGGCCGCCGCATCAGGACGAGCACGTCGTATCGACCGTGGGTGGTGCGGGCCCGTTTCATGACTCGCTACCGCAGGCTATCGGCGCCCCCGTAACGATCGAGAATGAATGCCTTCATCGATGTCCGCTTGCGGTTACTCGTCGAAGGCGAGCGCGTGAGACGCCGGAGCAACCAGCGTGTCCAGGCGCAGGTCCTTTCGAATTCCGGCATCCAGGACACGGGCGGGCGCAAATCGACGCAACAACCGCAGGCGGTTCGCGAGCCGGCCGGCCGTATAGCGCAGCTTCGGTCGATCCGCACTCGCCGCCCTCAGCACGACATCGGCGACCACACTCGGGGGATCGGCCGCTGCCATCACCTCGATCAACGTCCCGGAGACGGCCGCGCGTATCTCGCGATACTCATCGAGCTTCGCGTCAGCCTGCAGGAGATTCGCGTCGAACTGGGTCTTGGTATATGCCGGCTCGATGACCGAGACGCGAATGCCCCACGTGCGGAGCTCGTGGTCGAGTGACTCCGAATAGCCTTCGATCGCGTGCTTGGTGGCGGCGTAGAGCGCGCCGTACGGCATCGGCAGGAAGCCGAGCACGGATCCGATGTTGATGATGCGGCCGTTCCCCTGGCGCCGCATGTGAGGGACGACGGCGCGTGTCATCCGGACCAGCCCGAAGAAGTTCGTCTCGAAGATCGCCCGCGCCTGGTCGAGGGAGCTCTCTTCCGCGCCGGCGGGGGCGACACCGAAGCCCGCATTGTTGACGAGGAGGTCGATGCGTCCCTCCAAACGGATCAACTCCTTGACGGCAGCCTCCACCGAGGCGTCGCTCGTGACGTCGAGGGCCAACATCTCGAACGGCCGCTGACCCACCTTGGCTCCTCGCCGGCTGGTGCCGTAGACCCCGTAACCAGCCGCCGAGAGCCGCTGCGCGGTCACCTCGCCGATTCCTGACGAGGCTCCCGTCACGAGCGCGATCCTGCTGTCCATCGTGTCCTTCCTTCCTGGCCGGTTACCAGTCACCTTGACATCGATCGCCTTATGATGACCATCATATATTGAGACGCACCGGCACCCGCCACGGTTGCCGATGACATCAGTCGCTGTTGTGGGTGAGGTGCTTCAGGGCCGCCTCGCGCAGCGCGTCAGAAAGGCGCGGGTCGTCAACGGCGCGGGCGAGTACGAGCGCGCCGACCATCGTCGACACCGTCACGAGCGCGTCTTCGTGCGCGCCGCGCTTCCCCCATCCGGACGACTCCCGGGCGACGAGGTCGATCATTTCCTTGATGCGGCGCGTCGCCGCGCGCCGCACCGCAGGCGCCTGGCGAGGCACCTCGGAGCCGAGCGCCGCGATCGCACAGCCCGTCTCCACTCCCTGGATGTGCGCGTCGGAGAGATAGGCATTCAGCAACGCCTCCCGCGCCTTCTTCGGTGGCGCGGCGGCGGCGACGCGGGCGACCGCAGCCACGCCGTCGGCTCCGGCGCGATCGGCCGCCTCGGCGAGCATCGCCTCGCGTGAGGGGAAGTGGGCGTAGAAGCCACCGTGCGTCAGGCCGGCTTCCTTCATGATTTCGGCGACACCGACGCCATCGTAGCCGTTGCGCCGGATGGCACGACCGGCGGCCTCGACGATACGTTCGTGGGTGACGTCCTTCCGTCTAACAGCGCCGCGTCTCATTGTCTTCGACAATATGACGTGCATCATATATTAGCCTGCAGCGAAGCGCAAGAGACGACCAACGCACGAGTGATGGGCTTAGTGAGACGGAAGTCCGCACGCCCGGTTGAACGCGCATCGTAGTCGAAGTACTGTGCTCGCGCGAAGTGACAGGTAGGATCGACCAATGACGCCACACGACTGGCCGCGCAACGGGCTCGACTCAGGTTCGACTGAGTCCTGGTTGGTCGCCGCAGGCCGCGACCGGCGCCCGGGTGCGCCGCTGAATGTACCGCCGATTCCCGCCTCGAACTTCGTGCTGGGCGACCGCCGCGCCTACTCGCGCGACGACGGCACTCCGACCTGGGAGGCGTTGGAAGAGATCGTCGGCCGCCTCGAGGGCGGGTCCGCGGTGGCGTTCGCTTCCGGCATGGCGGGCATCGCGGCTGTTTTCGATCAGCTCCGAGCGGGCTCGGTCGTGGCGCTGCCCGACGACTGCTACCAAGGCGTCGTGGGCCTCGCCCACGCCGGTCAAGAACGCGGCCGATGGACGGTACGGCGCGTCGCGGTGGCCGACACGGCGCGCTGGATCGAACTGTGCGGCACGGCGGACTTGATCTGGCTGGAGTCGCCGTCGAATCCGCTGTTGACCGTGGGTGATGTGGACACGATCTGCGCGGCACCCAGGAAGGAGGGGGCGATCCTCGGCGTCGACAACACCTTCGCGACGCCGATCAATCAACGTCCACTGGCGCTCGGCGCGGACGTGGCCGTGCAGTCGGCGACGAAGTTCATCGGCGGCCACTCGGACCTGCTCGGCGGCGTTGTCACCGTGCGCGACGACAGCTTGCTCGCGGCATTGCGACAGTCGCGAGAGCTCACAGGCGCGACGCCAGGCACCCTCGAAGCCTTTCTCGCCGTCCGCGGCGCGAGAACACTCGCCTTGAGGCTGGAGCGGGCCCAACACAACGCGATGATCCTGGCCGAACGCCTGGCACGCCATCCGAACGTCACGCTGACCCGCTATCCGGGCCTGGCGAGCCACCCGACTCACGAGTCCGCGCGGCGGCAACTCAAGGGGTTTGGCACCATCATCTCGTTCGATGTGCGCGGTGAGGCCGCGGCTGCTTACACTGTGTGCGCCGGCCTGAGGCTTATACAGCACGCCACGAGCCTGGGAGCGGTCGAGTCGACCATCGAACGCCGCGCGGGTATTCCCGGACAGGAGCACCTGCCATCGTCGCTGTTGAGGCTGAGTGTGGGGATCGAGGGGGTCGAGGATCTCTGGAGCGATCTGGATCGAGCCCTCCGCACAGCGGCAGCTGGATCCCAGGCGGAGTAGCAGATCGAGGCTCGTCTCGCGACATCGAACAGCAGTCCGCGAGTCGCTAAACTCAGCCTGCATCGTGGACTCGGACGGGCATGCATCTCGACGATAGACGGGAATGTAAGGTGCATGTAACCGGGCGGCATGCACGCACGCCTCGCGATCGCGGCGCTCGCGGCAATCGGCCTGGTGACAGGCGTCACACTCGGTGCGCGCGGCGACCGCAATCTGGACGTCGCGAATCCACTACGCCCGTTGCCGGCGCCGCCGGTCGGTCTCAACGGTCTCGACGATCTGCCCAGTCCTCCTGTACCTGAGCGAGTCCGTCTGGGACGCTGGCTCTTCTACGACAAGCGGCTTTCGGCGGATGGGACTGTCTCATGCGGAACGTGCCATGTCCCTGACCGCGCGTTCTCGAATGCGACACGCGTCGCATCGGGTACAGGCGGACACCTTGGGCACCGGAAAACGCCGTCGTTCATCAATGCGGCGCACGCATTCGGGCCCAGGCGGTTCGGCTGGGACGGCCGCGCGGCCTCATTGGAGGAGCAATCCCTGCTCCCGATCGCGAACCCCGCTGAAATGGGAAGCACGGCGTCCCGAATGGTCGATACCTTGAGCCGCATCCCTGGCTATGCGCCGTACTTTCAGCAAGCGTTCGGCGATCCTGCGATCACGCCGGGCCGCGTCGCGTCAGCGCTTGCCGATTACCAGCGGACCCGCATGAGCGGCAACTCGCCCTGGGATCGCTGGCAACGAGGTGACGCCGGGGCGCTCTCGCCGTCCGCTCGTCGCGGACTCGATCTGTTCACTGGCGACGCCCAGTGCAGCCGCTGCCACTACGGCCAGAACTTGACCGACAGCGCATTTCACAACCTCGGACTTGGCTGGGACGCGGTGTCGGCCCGATACACCGACGAAGGGCGCGCGACCATCACGGGCCGACCCGGCGATCGAGGCGCCTTCAAGACACCCACGCTGCGCGACGTCGCCCGGCACCCGCCGTACATGCACGACGGATCGCTGCAGACGCTCCGAGACGTCATTCGTTTCTACGGACGGGGGGGCATCCGCAATCCGCACCTCGACATCCAGATTCGCCCGTTTGACATTTCTCCCGGCGACGTTGACGCGCTGGTTGATTTCCTGAGCGCACTGAACGGCGAGGGGTTCAAGGACCGCGCTCCCACGGTGTTCCCGAAGTAATCGCCGATCCCGCAATCAAATGGGGCAGTCGATTGAATTGATAGCGGCGCGAATCTGGAGCCCCGTTTTTCGACGTTGGCTCGCAGCGAGTGCCCGCTCCTGGGCGCCGAGCCGCACGTCGACTGCTACAGAACGCGACACCTGCCTGGGATTTGAAGGCGCGTGAGCGGCTGGCGGCGGTGCCGCCGGCTTCACGTGATTGCGGTCCCGACCACCATGCTCAATGGGGAAGGCGTGGGAACGATCACCTCGAGCTCGAAGCCGGCCCGCTCGAACAGTCCGCAGAACTCGGCGGCGGGACACTCCGTCGCGTGGCCAACGCGCCGTCGTCTATCATGGCGGCGGAGGTTCCCTCATATGGACACCGGGTCACGAGTCCGCCGCGGCGGCGACGCGGACGGGCAGCTGTGGATGCGCCGCGTGACGGCGCGGGTCAGCGCGGCGCTGGCCGAAGGCGACGATCAGATCCGGCGGCTGCGGCGTCGCGGATATCAGATCGCCGCTCTCGACCGCGACCTGGTCGCCACGCACAACCGGCGATACTCGCTGCGGCTGCCGTTCGGGCGCATCGAGAACCAGGAACAGACGGGCAACTGCTGGCTCTTTGCGCCGGCCGTGCTGGTCCGGGCCGCGGCGCTGCGCGGCGGTCACATCTCGGCCCGGGAATCGTTCTCGGAGACCTACCTCTATTTTCACAATTTACTGCTTCGCGCCGGCGCGTCACTCGAGCGCATCCGCCGCATCACTGCACGTGAGGACTCCGTCGGACGCGACACCCTGCGCCGCGGGCTCTCGGACGAAGTGATGGGACTGTCGGACGGCGGCGAGTGGGAGTGGGCGTTCGGCCTGATCGAGCGCTACGGCCTCGTGCCGGCAGGCCGGATGCCGGCCACGGCCAGCGCAAAGAACACGCAGGCGCTCACCGTCGATCTGCACGAGCGGCTCGCGCGCGCGACCCGCGCCATCGCGAACGCACCGGCCAGGTACGCGCTGATTCGCGCGCAGGCGATGCGCGACGTCGTCCGCATCCTGGTGGCGCACCTTGGCGCCCCGCCGGCGACGGTCCACGCGCACGCACGCTCGCTCTCGCCCGCCGAGTACGCCACGCAGATCGTCGGATTTCGCGCTCAGGACTGGCGCGTGGTGATCAGCAATCCGCTGCTGCCGTTCGATCGCGTCTACGCGCGGCGCGGGAGCGCGATCACCTCAGGCGGAAGCCGTTTCAGCCTGCGGCGTCTGAACGTGCCGCAGCGGCGCATGCGAGCGCTCGTCCGTGCCTCGCTCGAGGCCGGGCAGGCGGTGGGCATCTCGGCGGACGTGAACCGGAATGACATCGACCACGTCCGCGGAATCATGCATCCGGGCATCTTCAACCGGACGCGCCTGTACGGGGCGAAACTGATCCGCGACCTGCCGCGTCGCGACGACATCTACTTCGGCACCGCGTCTTCCAAGCATGCGATGGCGATCGTCGGCCTCGACCGATCGAGCACCGGCGCGGCCCTCAAGTATCGGGTGGCGAATTCGTGGGGGCCCGATCTCGGCGACAACGGCGTCTATCACATGTACGCCGAGTGGTTCGAGGAGAACGTGTTCAAGCTCGCGGTCCATGAGAGCGTGCTCACCGACCGCGAGCGCAACGCATACGCGCGGCCGGCGTTCGTGCCCGGCGGCCGCTTCTACTGATCGAGGCTTACCGCTTCTTGGCCTTTTTCTTTGCGGTCTTCTTTGGCGGCGCCGATTTGTCGACGTCGGGGTTGCTGGCCATGACGTTCCTTTCCGCTCGCGGTTGTTAACGAGTGCCCCCGGTCGCGCGGTACCTGGGGTCGGCCCGGAGGCCGGCGAGTTGGGGATTCCGATCGATTGCGCCGACAGGATAGCCGCCGGCCCGCGCGCTTGCAAGCCACTTCAGCGCCTCTTCCCGGTGACCCAGCGCCTCGTAACCGACGGCGACCTCGAACAGCACCTCCGGCGTGTCCGGCCCGAGCGCCGCCGCCTGGGCCAGCAGCGGGAGGCTGTCGTCTTCCATCTTGAGGAAGGCGTAGTACTGCCCGACATCCGCCAGGAGGTATGCATCCGTCGGTGTTTCCTTGCGGATCGGCGCTGCCAGATCGATGGCTTTCTGGAACGTGTCCCGGACCTTGCCCGGGTCTTCGTGCTGATTCAGGTAAACGAGCGCCAGAATGCCCCAGGTCCGGTACTGCGTCGGACGCATCTCGATCGATTGCTGCAGCATCCGCACGCTCTCCGGGTACTTGCCGGCCTCGGCGAGGACCATGCCAAGATTGCGATATCGCAGCGCCGTGGGCTCGAGCGCGATCGCCTTGCGGAACGCGGCCGCCGCGTCTTCGAGCCTGCCGAGTCCGCGAAATACGAGTCCCAGATTGTTCTGCGCGCGTGAATTGTCCGGCGTCAACTCCACGGCCCGACGGTACTGCTCGCCAGCCTCTCGCCACGCGTTCTTGTTCACGTAGTACTCGCCGAGCTGGTTGACGAGGCGCCAGTCATCGGGAGCAAGGCTCACGGCCTTTTTCAAGGTCGGTTCCACGAGCTCCGTCCTGCCCTGGCGGTCGTACAGGTCCGCGAGCGCGCCGTGCGCCCCGGCGTTGAACCGATCGAGCTTTAGCGCCGTGTCGATCTCATGCGCGGCGGCGTCGTTCTGCCCGCTCTGGACATATAAGGACCCAAGCGTCACGTGCGCCGAGGCCATGTCCGGCGCCAGCGTCAGCGCGCGCAGCGACTCCTCGCGCGCCGGATCCACGAACTTGGGGTCGCGCAGCTGAACGAACTGCAGGTAGTTCGCGCGCCCGAGGTCGGCGTGGGCGGGCGCGAATCGCTCGTCCGCGGCGACGATTTGCTCGAGCAGCGGAATCGCGGTCTCGATGGCATGCGGCCGGTAGTAGTGCGCGATCAGGTCGTGCGCGCGCCGGTAGTTCTCCGCCTGGCTGGCGACCGGTGCTTGCCCGGCGGGTGGCGGCCAGATCAGGCTTCTGATCTGCGGCGCAGCCGCGGCGAGGGCCACTGCCGCCGCAATGGGCGCGGTCCACGCGGCGATGCGCCACGGTCTGCGCGGCCGCGAATCGGCGCGCGGCGGCGCCATGCCGACCGCCTCCGACACGGCGGCGATCATCTGTCCGGCGGTGGCAAATCGTTGGCGCGGATCCGGGTTGGTCGCGGTGTCGACGACTCGCGCGAGCCGCTCCGGCACATCCGGCCGCAGGTCGAGCAAATTACGGCGGGTCCCCGACGTGTGCGCGCGGCGGAGCTCCTCGAAGTTCGCGCCCGGGACAGGGTGCTGCCCCGTCATCAGGAAGAACAACAGCACGCCGATGGCGTAGATGTCGGTGGCGACCGTCGCGGGATGGCCGGCGAGGAGTTCCGGCGCCATGTACGCCGGCGTTCCGCTGGAGGAATCGTGTCGGCCGCCTTCGTGCGTGAGCCCGAAATCCATCAGCAGGATCCGGCCGCCGGATTCCCGCATCACGTTGCCTGCTTTGATGTCGCGGTGCAGAAGTCCCGCGGCATGGACCGCCGCCGCGGCCTTGCAGACGTCGATGCCGACCAGCGCCGCCTCCGGTGCACCGAGAGGGCCTTGGGTGGCGACCAGCTGTGAAAGCGTCCGGCCGAACACGAAATCGCTCCAGAAGCCGACGCGTCCATCGTGCCGATCGACCCCGTAGATCGCCACGACGTTCGGGTGACGCACCTTGGCCAGCGCCCTCGCTTCGCGCAGCAACTCGCTCGCTTCCGCCTCCGGATCCGCGCCGCGCGGCAGGAGCAGTTTCAGCGCGACGTAGCGCTGCAGCGTCGGATCGAACGCGCGATAGACCTCGCCAAACCCGCCATGCCCGACTCGCTGCAGCCGCTCGAACGGACCCCACCGGTCGAACGGCGCCCCTGGCGAAGCCCCGTCTCCGTTGTCACCCGTGGCGAGATGCGTCTCCTCCACGCGACGCCATTATCACCCGCAACAGGAGAGCATGCGCCGGCGCCGCGATGTCGCTGGTGCCGTTCCGTTCGCGGTGGTCGGACCGGCGGCATGCGGAGGTGCGTGTCCTGATTCGCGCCTCCTCGTCGCGGCACGGTGCCGGAGCGCTTCGCCTCGACCTGGCGTCCGAGGACGCGGCTGCGCGACGTCGACGGTGACACGGTCGCCTTCTTCGCCGACGGGCAGGAGACGGCGGCTGTTGTTCGCCCAGTTGCCGGTGCGCCGCCGCATTGTCGATCCCGGAAGATCACCACTTGATACAACTGTCAGACAGAACTCATCTCGGCGGTCGACTTCGGCGTCATGAAAGCGCTCAGCGCCGTTGAAATCCGCAACAGATTGTGTGTTCCGGCGTGGCATATCAATTGCTGAGCTGCCGCGCGCGACGGCTGGTCACGTCGAATTTCGTCCGGTCCCTGCGGACAGACTTGGAGAGGCGATGATGCGATTCCTGGCTGTGGGAGCATTGCTGCTTGCCGGCAGCGTCGGCAGCGCTCAGGCGGCGACGATCACGTTCGAAGACCAGGGCTTCGTGCCGACGCTCCCGAACAACGCACAACCCCGCAACGGCGACCTCACGTCAGGTGGGTTCTTCTTCGACATGGCGGGACCGAACCCCGTCTACCAACTCGCCAACAACAGTGCGAACATCAACAATGGCACCACCTACCTGGTGACGGAGGGGGCGCCGAGCCTGGTGACATTCTCGCAGGTGGGCGGCGCGCCGTTCGCGCTGAACTCGTTCGACTACGCCCGGTGGCAGGGCCCCACCATCGGCGCCGCGACGATTACGGTGACTGGTCACCGCGCCGACAACACCACGGTCACGACCACGCTCTTCCCGGTCGGCGACTTCACCGCGGGTGGGTCAGGCACGGACTTCCAGACGGCGCTCTTTGGCGCGGACTGGAGGAACCTGGCGAGCGTCGATCTCCTGGGGACGGGGGCGACGACCGGCACTCTCAACTACTTCGCGATCGATAACGTAGCCGTGAACAATTCCGTGCCGGAGCCTGGGACACTGACCCTGCTCGGCCTGGGCTCCGCGTTCATGGTCAACCGTCGCCGGCGTATCGGCCGCTAGTCCTCTGGAACCGTGGTAGCTGGCAAAAGGTCCGGAGCGCGGCGCCCGGCGGGCAAGGCGAAAGGAGTGAGCATATTGGGCATATGGGAGCGACGAACAACGCCGCCCGGCGGGATGCCCCGCCCGGACCGTATGCCAGAAATCACGGCTCCAGGGGACTAGTGAGAAAACCACGGGCCAGAGGTCGGCACGTGCCGGCCTCTGGTCCGTCAATCCGGTCTACGTGGACTGGACGCCAACGACGGCAAATTCACCCGCTCCCACCACGCCTTCATCATTGGTCTTCACTCCGGAAGTAGCAGAAGGCCTGCGCGGCTTGCGACAACTTCATCGAGATCCATGCCACGGTGCGAGCCTCTCCCGCCGCTGGCTGAGGGCATCATGGCTCGGTTGTTCGACGTGTCGAACCTCGAGGTGATGGCGGCGCAAGGTGTTCCGTTGCCCGACACGCCAGCGATGGCCGTGCATCGGGGACGGCTCGATTTGCTCCAGGAGCATCTTCGGCGCGATCCCGCCGTCCTCGGCCGCGCACTCGCCATCGACGATATCTACCCCTTGGCGCTCGGGTGCCACGAGGACCGCGATCTCGCGCTGCATGGCGCGCCGCTCGATGGAGCAACGCTGCTGCACATGGCGGTCGAGTACGAGGATCTCGACGTCGTCCAGTGGCTGATCGAGCACGGCGCTGACGTGAATGCGCGCGCCGCCGTCGATCGGAGCGGGTTCGGCGGCCACACGCCGATCTTCAATTGCGTGTGAGCTTTAACGCGGGCAGGCGCCACGAAGTGCTGGGACGTTTGCTGCTCGATTGTGGCACCAACCCGAATGCGCGTGCCTCTATCCGAAAACGGCTGGCGTTTGCGCGCGATAGCAGAGTTCATGAACACCGGAATGTCACTCCGCTCGGCCGGGGCCGCGCGTTCCACGAACAGAGCTACGTCTCGTCGGCGCACGACGCGTTTGATTTCCGAGCGCGGCGGAACCGAATGACCTGGTGCCTCAAGAACCGGGTCGTCTGTGACAGCGGCGTATCGCGTTCCGAAAGTCGTAGACAGACGTCGGATCAACAGTAGCCGAGGATCTCGATGGCCGTGTCGAGCGGCGCTGGACGGAAAGCCCCCTGCGCACGGTGCATGCCCGGAAGAGCGTGGCTGGGTATCAGGGACGGAATTCGCGAGTGGTTCTTCAACGCGGCGTGAAATGGCGCCTCTCTTCAGGCCTCCTGATTACCGGACCGATAGGAACGCCGCGCTCCAGCACACAGGCAACTCGTTGAAGTTAGAAGATTCTCTAAGCATTCGTGAGCAATCTAGCTGAATGTTCGGGACGATTCTCGCAATTTGGCCTTGGAAGGCAAGAGTGCGCTCGCGCCGGGAATGCTGCTGGTCGCCGTGGCGGATGACGCTGGAAGTCACCTTCCGCCACCGGCCGAATTCGCATCCGTGCCACGTCAGTATTGCGGTTCTCGGCGAGTTGGACGCGGCGTGGATGGAGACCCCTTTGACGGCGACGCGTCTCGAACAGGTCACTCTTCGGTAGCCGAGAGCAGCGGGACGCTCGGGTTGCCGTGGTCGCGGGGAGTGGCTCCGTCAACGACTTGTGGCAGCCGCTGACCTCGTTCACCGGTAACCGCGAACCGGACTTCGAGAAGATCGATGCGAATGTCGTTCGGCTCGCCCCGCCGCAGCCCGACGCCTTCGGGTTCGCGCCTTACGGCGACACTCTCGTGGTCAAGGAGAGCGCCGCGACGATCTGAGCCACGAGACGTTGGCCGAGACGCTGGATGTCATCGCGCGCAGCATCGATCAGCGACTCACTGACGAACGCGACGTGGTGGCCCGGGTCCAAGGGACGACGACGACATGAGGGATCCGAAGGAGCGCGAGGCGCGCATGCAGAAATACCGGAAGAGTGCGCCCATGCAGAGGGACCAGCGTACATGGAGAAGATGACGACGCCGAGCCAATGTGCGGCTGCTCGAGTCGATCGACCAGACCGAGCGACTGGCGTGGCTAAAGTAGAGGCGGCCGCGTCAAACCCGCGGCGCTGAGCGCGTCGCGCCATACCCTCCGTGGGACGAAGAATTGGCCCCCCAACTTGGTAAATCTGAATATCGCCCGGACGTAGACGGCCTGAGGGCCATCGCGGTGGGCTTGGTCGTGCTCTACCACTTTGGGGTCCGATCCCTCACGGGCGGTTTTGTCGGCGTCGATGTCTTCCTGGTCATCAGCGGATTTCTGATCACTGGCATTGTCTGGGAACGGGCTGCGGCCGGCACGTTCACGATGGAATGGTTCTATCTCCGTCGACTGAGGCGGCTGGGCCCGGCCCTTCTGGTGACGGTTGTCGTCTCGTATGCGCTCGGCTGTCTGTTGTTTGCCCCGCTGGATTTCGTCGGTCTCTCCACAAGTACGGTCGCCGCACTCTTACAAGTCTCCAATCTGCAGTTCTGGCGCGAGGCGGGGTATTTCGATCGTTCGAAGCTCGTCAAGCCGCTTCTTCATACGTGGAGTATCGGAGTCGAGGTCCAGTTCTATCTGCTCTGGCCGTTCCTCGTTCGGGCGCTGGCAAGAAGAGGCAGTGTGGTTCTGGCCCGAACTGTGTTCGCCGGCGTTGGCCTTCTGAGTCTCGCCGCGTCGCACTTCTGGCTGGTGCGTGACAGTACGGCCGTGTTTTACCTGACGCCGTTCCGCATCTGGGAGTTCGCTGCCGGCGGTCTCGTCTGGCTCGCGGGTGTCAGAACACAGCGGAACTGGTTGGATGAGTCGCTCTATTCCGGAGGCCTGCTGGCAATCGTGTGGTCGGCACTCAGGCTGCCGGATGGCGCGACAGGCCCGATCCTGCTGGTACCAGTCGCCGGCGCGTGCCTTGCGATTCTCGGCGGCCAGGCTCGACTCGCGGCACTCACCCGGTGGACGCCGATCCGGCTGCTTGGCGTCATCAGCTATTCCGTCTACTTGATCCACTGGCCGGTCTGGGTGTTCGCGACATATTTTCGCGGCCACCCGGCGGGCCTCCGCGGATCCCTCGCCCTGGTTGCACTCACCCTGTCACTGGCCGTTGTGTCCTATCGGTTCGTCGAGCGTCGCTTCAGATACGGGCTCGGCGATGCGACCAGGGCTGCCGGCCGGGGCGGTGCGATCCTTGCGAGTCTGGTCATCGTTTCCGCGCTGACCAGCGCGGCGCAGAATGGATGGGTGTGGCGTTTGCCCGCTCTGCTCCGACAGGTCAATTCGTACGACAAGGCGGCGATGGAAAGATATGTGTGGGCGAACGCGGTCAGTCACAGTGCCACCACGTTTGCCGCCGACGCGAGCCGGAACAAGGTGCTGCTCGTCGGTGACTCTCAGGCCGCGGACTTTCTCAACATAGTCCTCGAGAGCGGAGGCACTGGAGGTCCGATCGTCTTTCACAACATCGATGCCCGGTGCGGTGGTCCGTACATCCCGAACGATGGCGATCAAGCGTATTGGAAAGACACAGACCCTTACACGAAGGTGTCGCCGGAATGGATCAATGTCTGTGTGACTCAACTGCGCAGTTTTGCCGCTTCAGGGGCGGTGGCCGCGGCCGACTCCATCGTGCTGGCGTTTGAGTGGGAGAAGTGGTTCGTGCAGAGTCATCTCGGCGATGCCCTGCGTCAGATCAGAAAACGGTCGGCGGCTCCGATCTATATAGTCAGCCGCAAGGAAATGTTGAAGTCCAGCATCGAGATTCTCACCCTGCATCGCACGCTCAACGGCCTCGAGCAGGCTGCCAGCAAGGCCATCCAGCCCTACACGACCGAAACGAATGTGATGCTGCGGAACGTGCCGGACACACGCTTCATCGACCTCTTCGCTCAGGTGTGTCCGACGCCCACCCAGTGCCACGTTCTCACGGAGGCTGGAGAGCCGATCTACTTTGACGCCACCCACGTGACACCAGCCGGTGCCGCGTTCCTGGGCGCCGCGCTGCGGTCGTCGCGTGTCCCATTTCTGACCGCCGACAAGGAATAGCGGCGAGACGAGGTTCGGATCGCTGGGACAAGGTTTCCTGCCCGGGACAATGGACGTGAACGCACAGTCCACCTTCGACCCGAAGAATGATCTACGGGCGATGTTCCCGCGCTTCTCCCCCATCGTCATGACGAACAACCAGCCGCTCATCGGCAGGAAAGGCGCGACGCCGGCCCAGATTGCGTTGGCGCGGCTGATGGCTCAGAAGCCGTGGAGTGTTCCAATTCCTGGCACGTCGAAGATGGATCACCGCCGCGAGAACCTGGAGGTCGTGAACGTGCAACTCACGCCAGCGGAGCTTCGCGAGATCGAGACGGCCTTCTTCCCGGATTGAGATCTATGGTGGCCGCATGGATGCGACGCAGATGGCGCCAATTGGCCGGGATGGAGAGTAACTTATGCGACTGCGCGTGCTACTCGCCCTGCTTGTCATCGTCGGATGCGAAGCCGGCCCGAATTTGGCGTCTGGTTCGCCTGCTGTTGCCGCCGCGTATGCCTCACCGGCGTCCGTGAGACGGGAGGAATCACCCATGTGGATAGCGTGTGATCGCGGCGTGGCGAGATCTTCATCACCGGTAGCACAGACGGCCTGGGCGGAGCCGCAGCACAGGCTCTCATCCAAGAGAGTCACCCGGTCGTTCTGCACGCGCGATCTCCTGAACGCGCGGCGGCGCTCGACGACTCCGCTCGCCGGTCCGCTGGCGTCGTGATAGGCGACCTGAGTAGCGCGACCGACACGCGAACTGTGCGGACCAGGTGAACGCGCTCGGATGGATGCCGTCATTCACGACGCCGGCGCGTATTCGACGAAAAGCCGATCACCGACTGTGCCGGCGATGATCACCGGCACGGTCCCGGTGGTCGCACCTGACCAGATTGTTTTCGTGCTGGGAGACTTCAGAGGTGATGTTGGATCAGGGATACTTGAAAGGCGCTGGGTTGATGAGCGCAGAATCGACGTAACTCGAATGATCTGATCCCTATATAGATGGTTCAGCAGAGCGTCGTACCTCGACGAGTGGCAGTCACCACGTATCAAGGTCGTGACCGTCAACTGGCTCAGAGAATCCGCCGTCAACGGTTTTCACTGTATCCGCGCTACACCCGCGATGCCTTTCTGGACCGTATCCGCCAGTCGCCGGAATTCATTCGGTTCCTTGCCGAGATGAAACGGAGAACGATAGATATCGCCACGAGTTCTCGTGAGAGGCAACGCGCTCCGCCTGGATGCGACAAGCCGGGGCTGGGAATTCGACCTGACCAGTGCCCTTCGACTCCGCATCGAGTCGATCGTTGGCGCGGGCGCGCGGCTCGCGGAAGTGCTACTCTGCCGCGACGACTTCACTGGAGGATAGCCGCATGAAGGGCCTGGCCGAGCTCACCAAAACGACACTGATCGGCGGACTCCTCGTCGTTCTGCCGATCTACCTGTCCATCCTGCTGATGATCAAGACGATCGCCGGCATTTTCGCGTTGCTGTCGCCGGTCACGGAGGCGCTCCCGGCCGGCGCGCAGTTTCGGCACGTCATAGCGATCGCGATCGCGCTCGTTGTGTGCATGCTGGCCGGGCTCGTGGTGCGCACCCGTCGCGGGCTGCGGGCCAAGAACGCGCTCGAGCGCTCGCTGTTCGCGAAGATCCCCGGGTATGCGCTGGTGCGCGGCCTCGCTCAACGGGTGTCTGGTGAGGAGGGCGAGGGCGCGTTCCAGCCGGCGCTCGTGGAACTGGAGGACGCACTCACGCCCGGCTTCATCATCGAGGAGCTGGAGGACGGGCGCTACACCGTGCTCGTGCCGTCGGTGCCGACCCCTGCGGCCGGTTCGCTGTTCATTCTGCCGCGGGAGCGTGTGCATCCGTTGGACGTGCCGTTCACACAAGCGGTGAAGGTGATCTCCAAGTGGGGCGAGGGAGCGGGGGTACTTGCGCGCGGCGTCGCGGTCCGATCGTCATTCACGCTGAGCGAGGCGAAGGCTCAAGCACCAGCTGGCGGCATCTCGCGCTGATTTGTGCTGGGTGTGCGGGACGGAATTCGCAACCGCTGCTGACTGGAGCCCGATACTGTTTGGCCCAGAAATGTTTGGCCGATCAGTCAGCCCATCGATCGTGTCCGAAATCTGTATGCATTATTTCGGACGCCTGACGATGCCCGCGCTGAGCGAGTCTCGGAGATGTGAAGTCCGCGCCTCGTTGTTTGAAAAGCCTCATCGAACTAGCCAGGTGGCGAATGCGTGCCACGAAGCGCTGGTGCCGACGGCGATCCGCGACGGAAACGTCCGGGATGCCGAGACCGAGAAAAGCCTCATCGAACTAGCCAGGTGGCGAATGCGTGCCACGAAGCGCTGGTGCCGACGGCAATCCGCAACGGAAACGTTGCCAGGATGCCGAGACCGAGAACCGCGGTGACCCAACGGCTGCGCAGATGTGCCTTCGGACCGGCTTCGACTCGCAACGACGACGACTGTAGTGTTCGACGATTGAGATGTCGCGAGGCTCGAGCTCTGCACGGCCGCAAATGCCTTTCCACCGCCGGGCCCGGCTTCGTGAGCCGTGCGCACGAGCACGAGCGTGCTCAGGAGCGTGGCCAGCCATCACGAGGATGCCGATTATCGCGGGGCGCTTCGTGCCGATGTTCCGGCGGCCCGCGATTTCTGGGCGAGAGCCGCGCAACGTTCTTAGAACTTGCATCGCATTGCTTACAAGGGAGTTGCAGGCAAGCAATGTTTCGGAATCGATTGGCTGGGTGTTAGGGACGATTTCCGCAATTGGTTCGTCAGTCTCGCGCTATAAAGCAGCAGCGGACGTTCATAGTTTCAACGGCGGCCCTACGTTGACGATGCCATACAGCCGGTGCACCAGCTCCTTGTCCTCCGGCGAGCCATTGCCGAAGTACTCACCCCGCTTTTCGAGGTCACGAAAGAACTGTTCGATGCGCACCGCCGGTGTGAATCCGATAAGGATTCGTCCCGGCCCCGTACCGTCATAGACAAACGCGTGCGGAACGCGTCGAGGCCCGAGGACCGAGTCGCCCGGGCCTAGCCGAAAGCGCTGGTCGCCAATTTCGACGACGTATTCTCCAGCCAGGCAATAGAACCACTCGTCTTGCTCTTCGTGATAGTGCTTCGGCGGTCCGGATCCACGCCGCTCGATCGGCTGCTCGGTCATGAAGAGCGCGCCACCGCTGTCCTGGGTTGCGACCTTGACGTGAAGGCGGTCGCCGCCCGGCAGCGTGATGACGTCGTTCGCCCGCCCGGATCCGGCAGCCACCTTCCCGACAGGCGGACTCGACGTTTGAGCCGATAGAGCGACCCCTCCGAACGGAACCGCCACGAGCGCTTCGACGAATAAGCGACGTCCGAGACCGACGCTAACCATGCCGAACCTCCAAGACGCCTCGGCCAGCGCCGCTTGACGCTCACGCCGCATCAGCGACCCGAGCGTCGAGCAAAGGCCTCGCCGTCGCTCGTCACGAGCGCCGCAAGCCCCAGGAGGCTGCCGAGTTGGGAAACCTGTCCGGGGTTCGAACGAGGACGAATCGCCGGACCTTCTTGAGCGGCCCAAGGTTAGCACTCACACGCGGTGGATGTGGAAATTGGCTGGGTGTTCGGGACGATTTCCGCAACTCGTTGTTGACCGCGTGACGCCCCCGGGTCACGTTGCCATGGCTGGCAGCTTCATACGCGCCGCGAGCTCGGGCCATCGAGGATGCCTGCGCAAGGGTTCGACAACGGACGCTCTCGCGTACACCAGGGCAAACGGATCGCGGTGTTCGATCATGCGACCATACCAGTCGGCCGCAGCGTCGAGATCCGACGTCAGCAGGTGGTAGACCACCCGCCCCCAGAGAGGTTCAGGCGAATCGCCCATCGCTTCGACGATCTGCCTGGCACGCGCCTTCTCGTCGCGCAGCCAGAGGGCGG
The DNA here is from genome assembly GCA_963816725.1 of uncultured Acidobacteriota bacterium. Lineage (GTDB taxonomy): Bacteria > Acidobacteriota > Vicinamibacteria > Vicinamibacterales > 2-12-FULL-66-21 > CAVSUB01. Next base: position 872,091 of record CAWFMC010000018.1, read on the forward strand.
CCGCGAGCCAGCCAGCGGCAATGGGCCAAGGCACGATCTGATACGCGCGTTCGAACGCCGCGATGGCCTGGCTGCGCTTGCCGCCGTACCAGTACGCCTCTCCCAGAAGGTGCTGTGCGATGAAATAGTTCGGTTCGAGCTCTGTGGCCCGTAGGCCCTCTTCGATCGCCTGGTCGAGTCGCCTTGCATCAAAGAGTTGCGCTCCCCAGATCGCATGCCAGGTCGCGTTCAGCGGATCCTGCTGCACGGCGCGTCCCATCTCGGCGGCCGATTCTTCGAAACGTCCAAGTCCCCGAAGAAAGAGGCTGGCGTAAATCCATCTGGCGTGACCTGACACATCCGGCACGTTCATCGACGCACCGAAATGCTCCTCCGCTCCCTTCCAGTCGTAGTCGTGAACCAAGGCGATGGCACCCGACAGAAAGCGGGGCCGCGGATCCGACGGATTGAGCGCTAACGCTCGGTCAACCTCAGCGCGGACGAATGGGGCGACCTCTCGCATCGACCGCATCCCGTGCATGCCGCAGATGAAGTATCCCAGCGCGAGCTCGGCGTGCGGGTCCGCGTACGCCGCATCGAGCGCGATCGCCTGCTCGAAAAGGCCCTTCGCCCGGTTCCACGCTTCGAGCGTGAACTGGGCCAGGTGCGCCCGGCCGCGCAGAAATGACTCGTACGCCGGCAGCCGCGGCGTGTAGTGGCGAGGGCTCGCGCGTTCTCCGCCGAGCTTGCCCTTGAGCGCATCCGTGATGGCGGATGCGATTTCGTCCTGCATCGCAAACACGTCGGTCATCGACCGGTCATATCGTTCCGACCATAAGTGGGTGCCATCCGCGGCCGCGATCAGCTGAGCGGTCACGCGGATACGGTCGCCGGATCGGCGGACGCTCCCTTCGAGCACGTTGGTCACGCCGAGCGCCTGCGCGATGTGTCGCACATCCTGGTTCTTGCCCTTGAACGAGAATGCCGAAGTGCGCGCGATCACTTTCAGTCCCTCGACTTGCGCCAGCGCATTGATGATTTCTTCCGCGAGACCGTCACCAAAGTATTCGTTCTCCCGGTCAGCGCTCAGATTGGCAAACGGCAGCACCGCGATGGACGCCGTCGCCTCGGCGGTCCCACCCGTCAGGTGGCGCAGGGCCTGGCTGACGTCGGCCATCGTCTGGAATCGGCGGTGGGGATCCTTGGCGAGACAGCGCTTGACGATCTCCTGCAACGCAGGCGGCGCTGCCAGCGGGCTCGGATCGTCGCGCAGCACGGCGCTGAGGATCTGGGCCGTGGAGTCGCCCGTGAATGCCCGAGTGCCCGTCAGCAGTTCGTGCAGCACGGCGCCGAAGCTGAATACGTCCGACCGGGCATCGAGCGGCTTGGCTGCCGCCTGCTCGGGAGACATGTACGCTGGTGTTCCCGTCACGTCGCCGGCGAGCGTTCTCGTCGCGCTGGGATCAGCGCTCGTGAGCTGCGCGATACCGAAGTCGAGCAGCTTGGCGTGCAAACTTCCGCCTTGCCGAACGACCATGACATTGGCCGGTTTCAAATCGCGGTGAAGAATGCCGCGTTCGTGCGCCGCGTGCAGAGCGTCGGCGATCTGGCTCGCCAGCCGCACGGCTTCCTCTCGAGTCACCGGACCGCTGATCGGCTCCCCCTGGAGATACTCGAGGACGAGGTAATCGGGTCCGACGTCGTAGATCTGGCAAATGTGTGGATGGTTGAGCGCGGCGATGGCGCGCGCCTCGCTCTGAAACTGGCACGCATTGTCAGCAATCAATCGCTTGATCGCGACGGTGCGATTCAGGCGTCCATCATGCGCTTTATAGACCTCGCCCATACCGCCGGAGCCGATCAGCGATTCGATTTCGTACGGGCCGAGTCGGGTTCCAGGCGTCAGGGGCATGTGGTGAGCGCCGATTCTATCGCGCGCGATCACCCTTCACTCCGGGGGACCTCCGTCGTGAACCGGATCTGTCCGGGATTCGAACCCGCCCATCGAGGCCAACGTGTTGATACTGCTGGTATTAGACGAGCGTCCGAGCTGCGTCGGCGCGCGCTTAACGCTCTCCAGTTGTACGTGCAGCCGTTCACATCGGCGCCGGCACTCGATACCTGTTATGTCGCGCCAACCAGCACTACGCCTGCGGCGGCGGCGGGGCCGGCGTGAGGCCGTGGCGGCGCATGATCTCCAGCATCTTCACGCGATCCGGCGGTCTACCGGCGCTCGCGGTCATCACCTCGGCGGCCTCGCGAAAATACTGCGGACCGAGCGCGGCCGGTGTGATCACGCAGAGCACCTTGGCGTCCTCGCTGCCGCTGTTGTCGAAGCGGTGAACCGCGCCGCGACGAATGCAGATCGCCTGTCCTGGCCTGACCTCGAGGGGTGTCCCGTCGACAGTCCAGGTCAACACCCCAGCGATTCCGTAGATCGTCTCTTCGTAATGGTCGTGGCTGTGCGCAGGCGCTTGAAGGCGCTGCGCGGCAGGGACCGTGAGCTCGAACGCCGCGACGCTGCCGGTCGAGTCGTCTCCCGTGAGCAGGAAGCGCACGGCCAGGGGGCCGAGGCGAATGGTTTCGTCGGACGGGTTGAGGCGGACGTCGCTTGGCTGCGGTGGCATGGCCGATTCTCCTTGGAGTGCCTGCATTGGCGTGCTTAAAAGGACCGTGGTCACGTCCGACGCCGGATCATTCACCCTGGCGTTCCTAAGCGACCGCGATTCTGGCATGTACCTTCTCGACCGTCATTCCGGGCCGCCATGCTGTGGGGACCGCGAGTATGGTCCTTCTCCGGTCGGTGAGCAAGCGTGAGCGTGATCTTCCGTTGCGCTCGAACCACGCAACGGAGGGGCCTGGCGTTCACCGCCCGCAGCCGTCCGGTTCGCCACGGCCGGTGAAAGGCAAAGCTGCGCTCGGACAAGGATGGAGAGCACGGCGCGACTGAGCGCGAGATCGGGTAGTCTGACGCCATGCAAGACGACCGCTTGCGGCAACTCAAGGACGAATTCGACATCGCGCACCGGCAGGGTATGAACGCCCTCAAGTCCGGCGACTACGCGGCGTTTGGCGATGCAGTCGATCGCGAAAACACGATCATCGCGGAACAGACCGAACTCATCGCGAAGCAGTTGGACCCGGTCGCGAACCCTCCACACGACGACGAATCGACGAACTGACGGACGGGTACCGCATCGGAAGGGTGAACGTCACCAGCAGGCGAGCCCCGGCGCAGGGCGCACACAGCACGATCGCGTCCGTATCCGTGCGTTGCCGGCCGCCGGCGGCTTGGCTCGCTTCTGCCGCCCGCCCGCACGCCGATCGGTCCGCAAGGTCGAAAGAATCGCAGCCATGAAATGCACCCCGAATCGGTCTGTCTTGCCGCTTCTCATACTCTGTGCGGTCGCGATCGGGCCGGGGCGAGCCGCGGCGCAGGAGCCACCCGCCGCGCCGCCGGACACGTCAGCGGAGAAACAACCGGAGCGGACAACCGGTCTCCCCGCGTCGGCGAAGTGGACCTTCAACCTGGACGCCGGATGGGGCACGTTCGGCTTCGCGAACTCGCTGTTCCTCAATCCGAAGGATCCGGGCACCAACGAGAACCTGAGCGATCAGTGGTTCGAAGGCTACGTCAGACCGGCCTTGTCCGCGGTATTCGCGCAGTCCTCCTCGAGCGAGTTCTACGGCAAGATCAGCGTCGTCGGCGAGCGGACCTACGGCTCGGTGCCGACGGCTTTCGGGGAGGACGTCTCCTCGTTCGGACCCGAGGATCTATATGTCGGATGGCGGTCCGGCCAGGCACTGTCGATCGGCGAGAACGCGATTGACGTGAGCGTCGGACGCGAGCGCTACCGGCTCGGTCACGGGTTCCTCCTTTTCGACGGCGCCTCGGAGGGCGGCAGCCGCGGCGGCTACTGGACCAACGCCCGGCAGGCGTTCCAGTTTGCCGGCGTCGCGCGATTCCAGCCGGGGCATCACAAGGTGGAAGCGTTCTATCTCGACAAGGACGAGCTCGAAGAGAACGACTCCGGCACGCGTTTGTCTGGACTCAACTACGAGTTCGCCACCGGGAAGGACGACAGCACGATACTCGGCGCGACGTATCTCCACTTCAACGCGCACCCGGAGGACAGACCCGGCCGCGACGCCCTCGACGTGTTCAACGTCCGCGCGTACACGGCGCCGTTCGCCGCCGCGCCCGACCTCTCCTTCGAGGTCGAGTACGCGGCGGAACGGAACGGCGATGCGTTGAGTTCGAACGCCTGGACACTCCAGGGCGCGTACCAGTTCAGCAACGCCGTCTGGAAGCCGACGTTCACGTATCGCTACGCCTTGTTCGAGGGCGACAATCCGGCCACGAGCGCCAACGAGGGATGGGATCCGCTGCTGCTCGGCTTTTACGACTGGGGCTATTGGTGGCAGGGGGAGATCGCGGGTGAGTACTTTCTGTCGAACTCGAACCTGCGGTCACAATTGTTACGGGCGCAGGTCACGCCGAACGACAAGGTGAGCGGCGGGCTTCTGTTCTTCGATTTCCGTGCGGACAAGCCGCAAGCCTTCGGTCCGGAGGTGACGGCCAGTGACGTCGCCTTCGAAATCGACGCGTACACCGACTGGAAACTGAACGGCAATTTCACCCTCAGTCTCGTCGGGGCGTTCGCGGATCCAGGGAAAGCAGTGCAGCAGTACACGGGACGGACGAAGAACTTCACCTATGGTATGGCCTACGTCGCTTACAGCTTCTGACGCACGGACATCGGAGGCCAACAACACACGATTACGTCTCGGCGCCGCGACAACTAGGCAGTCCCGGTCTTGAGCAGGTTGATACCGGCGAGATGTCCTAGCGACAGGAAGGTACCGAACACCGGCGCCATTCAGCCCTGACGAATTGACACGCTGGACGCTGACGATCGCACGCGGACTCGAGCCGGCCGTCGTATCAGCGGCAACGCCCAGCGATTGCCGGAGGAGACGGCGGCGGTCAGCAAGTTGAGGTCCTAGAACGAGATAAGTGGCTGGGAGGCAGGGATTCGAACTCGGAGCAAGGCCTGTTTCTAACGTGGTGATGGCGCGCGACTTCTGGTGCTAAGCGCTTGAATCACAAGCGCTTGCGGCGCTCCGTTTCGTTTGCTGCCGTCAACCCGAGTCCTCCTGATTCAACCCGTGTCATGGAGACATTCTGGAGACGGTGCCGGCGGCGTGCAAGTGACGGCGACCGTCTGAGACGTTGGCCGAGTGGGCTCGGCGCCCACGCCCCGTCGGGCGGCCGGGGATTGCCCCCAGCCCCGATCCATTTCGGTTTGAATGCCCGCGCCTGCGATGCCACCATGAAGCCGTAATGCTGTTCACTCAGCGGAGGCCGGCCCCACCGCTCGACAAGTGGATCGAGTACCTCTGGCTCTGCCGAAGTGAGCCGCGGCCCCGCGCGCTCGAACGAGTCCTGCCGTCCGGCGGCTCGCAGCTGATCCTGAACCTTGCGGAAGACGAAACGCGTGTCTATCGGGATGCCGGCGCTCAATTTCGGACTGCCCGCGGAAGCCACGAACTGCACTGCGAGCGCTCGCCGGGATCCGTCCTGACGGGCATCAGCACACGCTTCCAGGTCATCGACACCGACGAACAGGCGTACGTCGCCGGGGTCGTGTTTCGTGCCGGGGGGATCGTGCCATTCGCGGCTCCGCCCGCGCACGAGTTGAGCGAGGCGGATATGCCACTCGAGTTCCTCTGGGGACGGTCATCCGTTCACCGCGTCCGCGATCAGTTATTGAGCGCGGCGAGTCCCGACGCGGCGCTCGGCAGGCTCGAGGCGGCCCTCCAGCAGGTACGGCGTGAGAAGACCGCGCACCCCGCCGTGCAGTACGCGCTGTCCACGTTTCGCGCGCAGCCCTCGGTGGCCCGGGTTCGGGAGGTGACCGACGAGATTGCCCTCAGCCCCAAACGCTTCATCGAACGGTTCAAGGCCGACGTCGGTGTCACGCCGAAGCGCTATTGCCGGCTCCTCCGGTTTCAAGGCGTGGTAGCCCGGGCGCACAATGCAGGCCAGACCCCGATCGACTGGGCCGCGCTGGCCCTCGACTGCGGGTATTTCGATCAGGCCCACTTAATCCACGAGTTCCGGGAGTTCAGCGGCCTGGCTCCGACCGCGTACCGAGGCCCACCGGACGACCTTCCAGAATCACGTCACATTCTTACAATCCCCGGACGACTGGCGCCGGGCAGAATGCTCCCCATGCCTGACACACTCAACACTTACCGCACCTTGACCCCTTATCTCTGCGTCCCCGATGCGGACGCCGAGATGCGCTTCCTCAAGACGGCGTTCGGCGCGACCGAGACGTCGTGCGATCGCAACGCCGAAGGGAAAGTAATGCATGCCGAGCTGACGGTCGGCGATTCGCTCGTCATGGTCGGACAGGCCGGAAGCGATTGGAAGCCACTGACGGCGGCGCTCTATGTCTGGGTACCGGACGTCGATCCGACGTATGCGCGGGCGGTCGGCGCTGGGGCGACGTCACAATCGGCGCCCGAGAACAAGCCGTACGGTCACCGGGTTGCCGGCGTCGTCGACACGAATGGCATCACCTGGTGGATCGCGTCGCCAATCGCCTAGGTCGGAAACTCGGCGAAGTCACGTCCGGCTGGTGGAGCCGACCGGGCGTGACCCCCACAATTAGCCCGGCTCAAGAGCGTTTCAGCAGCACCCTCGCGAAAGCTGCGGCGAATGCCGAAATCGACCTCTACGTTGTCTTGTCTTATGTGGATTCGACACCTATGCGCGCTTGATCGAGGCGGATGGTGGCGCCTGTTTATTCTGCAGATCTCCAAGGCACGGCGGGAAGGCCGTGATCTTTGGGGGAACTGCTGCGCAAGCCACCCAGCGACGTGGCCGTGCTTGCAGATTTTCATCGGCGCCACGGGCTCGGCTTGGCGATGTACTCCGCCCAGAATATCGACCGGCTGGTCACGTTCTTCCGAGTGTCTCCCCAGTCGGATCGATTCTTGGTACGACACCTCTACACCACATCCGTCGCAGCCGTCATCGTTCAACGAGAACTGCCTGACGGCGCAGTGCAACACCGGCTGCCAACGGCGCGGCGAAGTGCCGTCGCGCGTGTCTGGGCCTGGCTTAGGTGGGGTGGAAACAGCACGCGGCCAGACTTACGAACACCCGGCCACGTACCCTCAGGCACCAGAGCGGTGCGCCTCGCGTTTTTGATTAGGGGCGACGATGTTCTCTGCTCCCTGGCCCTGGGGAAGTCCCTGTATCCACGGTCACCGACGTCACAGTTTTTACCGAGCGGTCGCGCGGGGCGATCGAACAGTTGCAGGGCGGCGCTCGGTTAACTACGGGTAGCCAGAAGAACACGGCCAGACGGCGGTGGAACTGCCTCCTGAGGGAGCCCGACATAGCGATCGCCGTGGCTGGAACGTCGCGCCAGTGGGCTTCTCGGTGAGCCATGTTCCACGAGGTCGCGTAAGATGCGTGAGGCGATGCCGACCTATTCCTGCCGTGTCAACGGTCGAGCCGCGAGCTTGCAGAGCTGGGACCCAAACCAGCCGCTTCTATATGCGCTTCGCAGTTCGCTCGGGCTCACCGGCACCAAGATTGGCTGCCAGCTGGGACAGTGCGGCACGTGTACGGTGCTCCTCGACGACCAGGCGGTGCGGTCGTGTGTGGTGCCGACGAGCAGCGTCGCCGGGCGCCGTGTCACGACAATCGAGGGCCTCGGCACGCCGGAAAAGCCCGATCGCGTTCAGGCCGCGTTCATCGCCGAGCAGGCGGCGCAGTGCGGCTACTGCACGAGCGGCTGCGTAATGGCCACGGCAGCTCTGCTCATGCGAACCCCGAACCCGACACTGGACCAGGCGAAAGAGGCACTGGCGGGAAACCTCTGCCGCTGTGGCGCACATACGCGAATTCTGAAGGCGGTCATGCGGGCCGCGGGCATTGAGTGATTCCATGAATCGGCGCGCCTGGATCAAGACGGCGGGCGGCCTGGTTGTCGGCTTCACGGTAGGCGGAGTGCCGGCATTCGCCGGGCAGGCGGTGCCGGCCGCCGCCAGCGGCAACGACGGACGGCCGCTCGATCCGAAAGAGGTCGATAGCTTTCTCTCGATCCACCCCGACGGCTCGGTCACGGTCTACACAAGCAAGGTGGACGTCGGGACTGGCATGCGCATCGCGATAGCGCAGATGGCCGCCGAAGAGCTCGGCGTGGACACTGCCCGGATCACCGTCGTCGACGGAGACACGGCGCGATGTCCGAATACCGGCGGCACGGGTGGCAGTACCGGCCTGACACGCGGAGGTACCGCCGTTCGTCAAGCCGCGGCAACCGCCCGCCAAGCGCTCCTCGGTCTCGCGGCGACGCGGTTGAAGCGGCCGGTCGCCGACCTGACGATCGTCGCGGGCCAAGTGCGCCCGGCTGCCGGCGGTCGCGGCGTACCCATCGGCGCCCTGGTGGGCGGCCGGCGCCTCGCCGTGCCAGTCGACGCGAAGGCTCCGCTCGTCCATCCGTCGCACTACGTGAAGGTTGGACAGTCCCCGGCGCGGCCCGAGGTCAATGCCAAGTGCACGGGCCGCTATCAGTACATCCAGGACTTGAGCGTGCCCGGCATGCTGCACGGCCGCGTGATCCGGCCACCGGCTGTCGGCGCAACGCTCGTCTCGGTCGACGAGGCGTCCGTCGCGCTGCTTCCCGGCGTTCGCGTGGTTCGAGTCGAGAGCTTCCTCGCGGTCGTGTCGGACGACGAGTGGGCAGCGGTGAGGGCATCGCGCGAACTCGAGACGAAATGGACCACGTGGCGCGGGCTGCCTGGGCACGACAACCTGGAGCGCTATCTGCGCGAGGGCGTCGTCGACCGCGACCAGGTACTTGTGAACCGTGGACCATCGGGACCAATCAGCGACGGCGATCAGTCCGGCGCCCCGCTCGAGGCGGCGCTGGCGTCGGCGCAGACGACGATGGCGGCAACGTACTTCTGGCCATGTCAGAGTCACGCGTCGATTGCGCCGTCGTGTGCCGTCGCCGACGTGCGCGGCGACGCTGCCACGATCTGGACGTCGTCACAGGCCACCTACGGCATGCGCGCCACATTGTCGCGCGTCTTCGGGCTCGTGCCCGGGAAGGTGCGGGTCGTGTTCGTCGAGGGGTCGGGATCGTATGGCACGAACGGCGCCGACCACGCGGCGGCCGACGCTGTGCTCTTGTCGAAGACGATCGGCAAGCCGGTGCGTGTCCAATGGTCTCGTCAGGACGAGCATGGATGGGATCCGAAGGGCCCGCAGCAGCTCCTCGACCTGCGGGCGGGCTTCGATGCCGCCGGTCGGATGGTGGCGTGGGACACGCAGATGTGGATTCCCGCCAACCGCCGCGGCGCGCGGATCCTCCTCGCCGCCGAGTCGGCAGGCATCCCCCAGGACAGCGGGCGCGACGCCGCCGCCGTCTTCGAGAACGGCGATCCGCCCTATCTCGTCGACCACGTCCGGGTGCTCACGCACTGGATGCGCGATACCCCGCTCAACCCGTCCAATCTACGCGCTCCCGGCAAGCCGGCAAACGTGTTTGCGGTTGAGAGCTTCACCGACGAGATCGCCGCGACGCTCCGTGCCGACGCCCTCGAGTTCCGCACGGCGCGCCTGACCGATCCTCGCGCGTTGGAAGTGCTGACGCGCGCCGCGGCGGCGTTCGGCTGGCAGCGGCGGCCCTCACCCAGCACCGCCGGCCCTGTGAAGGGCGCGCTGGTGGGACGCGGCGTCGCTTACACGCGCTACAAGCAGGCGGAGAACTACGTCGCGACGTTCATCGAGGTGGCGGTCGACCCCGAGAGCGGCGCGATCGCGGTGCGGCGCGTGGTTTGCGCCCACGACTGCGGCCTCGTCGTCAACCCCGACGCACTGCGGAATCAGATCGAGGGCGGGATCGTCCAGACGCTCAGCCGGGCACTGCATGAGGAAGTGCAGTTCGACGAGTCACGCGTCACGAGCGTGGACTGGTCGACGTATCCGATTCTGAAATTCTCCGAAGCACCCGCGGTCGAGGTGATCCTGATCGAGCGGCGGGAAGAGGCCTTGTGGGGCGCGGGCGAAGCCGCGACCGTGCCGGTCGCGGGGGCGTTGGGGAACGCGGTCTTCGACGCGACCGGCGTGCGCCTGCGCCGGGTGCCGTTCACCGCCGCACGGGTCAAGGCGGCGTTGGCGGCCGGCCGCTGAGCCGTCCAGCTTTCACACATTCCGCGAAACTGGTCTATTGGCAGACTCGCCGGCCTTTCTGCTCGGATTCTAATCTAAGCGCGATTCTTCCACAGCGGTGCGCGCTTGCCGAGGAATGCGTCCACACCTTCCTTGCCGTCCTCACTGAAAAAGTCGCAGGCAATGGCGCGGCCGGACATGTCGTACGCGTCGCCGAGCGACCTCTCGAGCTGACGGTAGAAGACCTGCTTGCCGGACGCGATCGCGGCCGACGACTTCGACGCGATGCGTCTGGAAAGTGTGTCGACCTCCGCATCCAGCGCCTCGGGCGACACGACACGATTGACAAGTCCGATCTCGTAGGCACGCAACGCGCCGATCGTCTCGCCTGTGAACAGCATCTCCATGGCGTGTTTCCGTGCGACCGCCCGGCCGAGCGCGACGCCGGGCGTAGAGCAGAACGCTCCGATGTTCACACCCGGCGTGGCGAAGGCCGCCGCCGTCGATGCCACCGCGAGGTCGCAGGTGGCGACGAGCTGACAACCGGCCGCCGTCGCGATGCCGTGCACCCTCGCGATGACCGGCTGTGGCAGCTTCGTGATCGTCATCATCATCCGGCTGCAGCGCGCGAAGAGCGACTCGACGTTTTGCACTGTGCCCAGAGCGCGAATCTCCTTGAGATCGTGCCCCGCGCAAAATCCCCGGCCATTTGCCGCAAGCACGACGACGCGGACAGTCGGGTCCGCGGCAAGGCGGTCGAAGGTCGACTGCAGTTCGTCGATGAGCGCACTCGAGAGTGCGTTGAACTGACCAGGGCGGTTGAGGGTCAGCGTGGCGATCCCCTCCGTGGTCTCGGTCAGCAACAGAGCCTCTGTCTCGGTGGTGGCATTCGATATCATGTGCCTGCCCCTGTCCGTGTGGATCCCCGATCGGAGTACGACTCGCGAACCGCGATTTTCAATCCGCGGTTCTGTCAACCCATCGCGGTGGACGACGCGACCGGCCGGCGCCGCTCAGCCCCTCCGATATCGGCGACGCCGTCAGAACGAAAAGCCGCGCGGAATCAAACGGTGCTCGTACGCCTGGCATTCGAGTCCCTCGCGGAAGTCCGGATGCGCGATACCGATCAGCGCCTTGGCGCGTTCGGCGACGGACTTCCCCTTCAAATTGACCATCCCGTACTCGGTGACTATGAACATGACATCAGAGCGGGGTGTGGTCACGACGTTGCCTTGGGTCAGGTTCAGCACGATCCGGCTGCGGCGTGCGCCGCGCTTGTCGTAGGTCGAGGACAGGCAGATGAACGATTTGCCGTGTTTCGCGGCATAGGCGCCGCGCACGAACTGCAATTGCCCACCGGTGCCGCTGAGATGGCGGTGACCATCGGATTCGGAGGCCGCCTGTCCCTGTAAGTCGATTTGCGTCGTGTTGTTGATCGAGATCATGCGGTCGTTCTGCATGATGACGTCGGGCGTATTCGTGTATTCGACCGGACAGCAGTGCATGTCGCGGTTGCGGTCCAGGGTCGCGTAGAGATCGCGCAAGCCGAGCGCGAAGGTGTAGACCGCCTTGCCGGGGTTGAGCGTCTTGCGAACGCCCGTGATGCGCCCGGCCTTGTACAGGTCGGACAGGCCGTCGGTCATCATTTCCGTATGCACGCCAAGATCGCGCACTCCGCTTTCGAGAAGGAGCGCACAGACGGCATTGGGCATGCCGCCGATGCCAATCTGCAGGCAGTCGCCATCGTCGATTTCAGCCGCGATCCGCCGCCCCACCGCGATGTCGATCGCGCACGGTGGCGGATTCGGCAGTTCGGGCGCCGGGGCGTCATCGCCCTCAATCACGTAGTCGACCTCGCTGACGTGCACGCCCGTCTGTTCGCCATAGACATAGGGCAGCCCGCGCGTCGTCTCGACGATGACCATCCTGGCGCGCTCGATGATCGCGCGGTGCCAGAGATTCGCCGCACTCAGATTGAAATAGCCGCTTTGATCGATCGGACACGTCTTGAGGATGACGATGTCGACAGGGTCAATGAAGCGCCGATAGTAGTCCGGGATTTCACCGAGATTCACCGGGATGTAGTTGCAGCGTCCGTCATCGTGCTTTCTCCGGTCGTAGCCGGAGAAATGCAGGCTGAAGAAATGGACATGATGGCCCTCGGGATCGGCATCCAGCACGGCTCGCGGTCGCATCGTCAAACAATGGCGGATCTTGACGTTGGTGACTTCCTTGATGCGGGCCCCAAGCGCCTTGTCGAAGACGTCGGGTTGGCATAGTGATGTGCCGTAGTCGAGCCACATGCCGGATCTGACGAAACCGGCGGCACGCTCGGCGGAGATCAACAGCGCGTGAGTGCTGGCGACTCTGGTCGTCATGGGTTCCCTTGGCCGCGCGGGATCCGAGGTCGATCGATCCCCAGTGCTCCAAATACTACATCCGGCCGAGGTGGGACCCTACTTAAGGCACGCTTCCTCGGCCGATCGCTGGGCCCCGCTCATTTCGCATCGGCAGAACCCAGGCCCACCAGCTCTCCGGACGCGAGGACGTGACCTTTCGCCGACTCGAGCAGCGTCGTAAACGTGTCGATCGAAGCGGCCGGCAGCGTTCGATCCAGCGCGAACACCTGGAAGTGGTACTACGACCGCGTGGCGGCCGGGCCGGGTGTCCAGCTCAGTCTTCAGTCTGGGCGGAGCGCCCATTCTTTGTCCCCAGCCGTAATCGCGCCGTTCAGCGCGACACGAGCGGCGGACGAGTCGATCCGCGGCTCGAACTCGGTCCACGAACGGTCGGCTTGGCTAAGGTTGGGCCGGCGGGACGGGCCCAGGAGCGACCCGCATGCGTGACATCGCGGTGAGGCGGTGCGCCGAACAGGCGGCGGTACTCGCGGCTGAATTGCGAAGTGCTTTCATACCCCACACTCGCTGCCGCGCCACGGGCATCGAGGTTCTCGTTCAGCATCAACTGCCTCAACCCCCCAACCCTCTCGCCACCGAGCCCTCTCGTGTGTCTCGGAGTTCGAACAAGCGGTCAAAATGGCTGGAAACCGGGGCTGGTGAATCGGACCGTGGAGAAATGTTGGAGACGGCGGAGGGCTGCGAGCGGAACATGAACTCCGACAACGGGTTGGAGGTCGAGAAGCGGGGATTCTCGACGGACAGTAACGGGCCGTAAATACTTCTTCTACAAGGAGATGTGGCTGGGAGGCAGGGATTCGAACTCGGAGCCAGGCGTTCTTCTAAGCTGGTGATGACGCGCGACTTCTGGTGCTAGCGCTTGAGTCACAGGCGGTTGCGTCGCTCCGTTTCGTTCACTGCCGTCCACCCGAATCCGCCCGATTCTCCCCCCGTCGTGGAGACATTTTGGAGATGGTGCCGGCGTTGCGATTGGCGGTGGCACCGATCCCAGGCCGCCCTGATGCAGGAGCACACACGGCCCGCGAAGGTCTGAAGTCGGCCAAAGGCGACGGTTTGCTCGGCGCGACCTCTGCTCACCCGACTCCGATCTACCAGCAGGACTTTTTGACACGATGTGTGATCTCGCGTGGCGATGGAGGATTTTCGCCAAGCCCAAGCGAGTGGAGCAGCTCGTGGACGATGGTTGCCTGCGCTTCCGGTGGGTCCCGGTGCGCCGCGATGGCAAACGTGCGACCGCACACGAGAATCACGCGGCTTCCCACGACGGTAAACGCCAACACGCCCTGCTCGCCGCATTGCGCCTGCGTCTCGCCGTCCTCGACAATGAGGGCGCTCAGGTATTCAGCGAGACTCATGTTCAGCTCCGCCAGGCGCTCTATCAGCGCCAGCCCTCGGCGGTCGGAGAACTCCGTCAGGAGCGCCTGGCATTTTGGCGCCTGCAACCACTCCGATGCACCCTGGAGTGCACGGACGACAGCGTCGCGGACGTACGGGTCTCGTATGTAGATGCGAGGCCAGTTCGGGGCGCGCGTCCGTTTGGGACTGCTCGTCGTCGGCTCTTTGCGGCTACTGGGCACCGGCCCTGTCCACACTTGCGGGGGTCGGGGACTCTGCGCGCTGGCTGTCAGTGTCAGCGACAGAGAGGCTGCGGCAGCGACGGCGGCCGCAGCGACGGCAGCCGCCTTGGTCATTGGATGGCATGGTCCCGCGCGCACGCGGCCAAGATGCCTCTGCGCCTCGGGAGAGTCTTGAGATCCGGACTGAATTCTTCCTGAAGGTCTGTGAGTTGTGTCCTACAGCGGCGGAGGTGAGCGACTGACCGCCATTTTCGGTGACAATGCACCTTGTGCCGGAGGGACGTCTGCGCGCTTTTCGCTTGGGCGACTGGTTCGTGCAGCCCGCACAGTGTCGGTTGTCGAAGGATGGCCAGACGCGACAGGTACGTCCAAAGGTGATGGACCTGCTGACCTACCTCGCCGCTAATGCCGGCGAGGTCGTCTCCAAAGACCAGTTGCTCACTGACGTGTGGAAGTCCGAAGCAGTCAGCGAGTCGGCGCTCACTCGGACAGTCACCGAGCTTCGCCAGGCACTTGGCGACGCTGCCCACGAGCCACGACTACTCGAAACGATTCCCAAACGCGGCTATCGGTTGATTGGGCCCGTTTCGATCGACTCTTCCGACATCGCCGAAATCGCCCCTCGTCTGGCGGCGCAAGCAGATGTCGGAAGCGGGCCGACCCTCGGCGATGCCGCGATTGCACCGGCCCAACGCACCGACCCTGAAGGCGATGACTCGCGTGCGTTGCGGCCGAGGGCGCGTCCGGTGGAGCTGTACCAGTGGGTCGGCCGTGGACGATCACACCTGCTGTCTGCGTCGTACTTTGAATTGTCGGACTCCGTCACGGCGTTTCGCGCGGCCATCGAGAGTGATTCGACATATGCGCCCGCTCATGCGGGTCTGGCCCGCGCCCGTTGCGCCCAGGCAGAATTGCGCACAGTGCCTCACCTCGAGGCGTTTGCGGAGGCGAAGGTATCGGCGCTTCGTGCTCTGGCGATGGACAACGCGTCTGTCGATGCGCAAGTGGCGCTCGGAACGGTTCTGTTCCTGAGCGAATGGGATTGGCGGGCCGCCGAGCGAAGCCTCCGGCGCGCGCTGACGCTCGACCCCGCTCACACCGAAGGGTTGGTGC
Source organism: uncultured Acidobacteriota bacterium (assembly GCA_963816725.1). Lineage (GTDB taxonomy): Bacteria > Acidobacteriota > Vicinamibacteria > Vicinamibacterales > 2-12-FULL-66-21 > CAVSUB01. Next base: position 887,375 of record CAWFMC010000018.1, read on the forward strand.
AGTACGGCTCGTTGATGGAAGCGCTCGGAAAGCTCGACGAGGGTCTGCAGTTCAAGCAGCAGGCGCTCGCACGCAATCCACAGTCGCCGTGGGTCCTGCTGCAGATTGCCATGTCGTACTGGCACCAACGGAAGTACGACGACACGCTCGTCTGGACGCAGCGTACCCTGGATGTCGACCCGAAACACATGCTCGCGGTTCGCTTATTAAGGGGTGTTCACTGGAAACGTGGGGACGTCGAGAGTTTTCTTGAAGAGAATCTCAGGCGCGCCACGCTCTTTGCTGTGCCGGCCGAAGCCCTGAAGCACGTGAATCAGATTTGTGCGGAGATGCGCGAAGTGTATGCGAGCGCGGGTCGTTGTGGGTTGGCGCAGTACCTCGCCGATGCTGTGGAAGATCCAAGGCTCGAGTTCGACCCGATGCTGAAGCTGGCGAGCCGGCGCGCTGTTGTCTATGGCGACGCCGGCAGGTTCAACGAAGCATTCAACTGTCTCGACCAGGCGATCGCGCTGCATGACCCTGCGCTCGTCTATCTTGCGGTCGCGCCGCAGTGGGACAGCCTGCGAGGCGATCCCCGATTCACCGAACGCCTCAAGCAGCTGGCACTGGGTGCTGCCGTGTGACCGACTGCGCTGAATTCGCGTGTCGCGGCGACTCTGGTCGAAGGTCCGTGATCGCTCAATCCGAGTGCGTAGCGCTTCCCGATGGGCTGCGCTCCACGTTCGGTGGGTCGCGGCCGGACTGTGGTCGCGACAGGTGATCACCATGAACACACCAGCGAAGCTGATTTTCATCTGTGGCAAGATGGCGGCCGGGAAGTCGTCGCTCGCGCGAGATCTCGCCGAGCGCCGCGACGCCATCCTTCTTGTGCAGGACGAGCTCCTGGAGAGTCTCTTTCCCGGCGAGATCACCGACATAAGCGGCTTCGTCGACCGCTCTGTGCGGTTAAGGAATGCCCTCACGCCGCACATCTGCGCCCTGCTATCAAAGGGCATTTCAGTCGTCCTCGACTTTCCCGGCAATACAAAAGCGCAGCGTGCGTGGTTCCGCGAAATATTCGAGTGCGCGCATGTCGGACATGAGTTGCATCTCATCGACGCCTCGGATGACTTGTGCAAGCGTCAGCTCAAGGATCGAAGTAAGCACCTGCCGCCAGGCACCCCCTGGACTACAGATGCCGAGTTCGACGCTTTAACGGTCTATTTTCAGCCTCCATCAGAGGACGAGGTGTTCAACGTCGTCCGTCATGAGCGCACCTGACCGTCGCATTTAGCTGTGCGGAAATCCGGAAAGCCTCTGCAGCGTGGTACTCCAGCGCATTGAGGATCGCCTGGAGGAATGTGCCGTTCGGAACGCGCCAAAGAGACGACGAAACTGTGTAGAAACTGTGTAAGGTGAGGTCGAGACTATGGAGTAATACCGACGTATGTAGGCGTCACGCGGAGGGGCATTCTAAGGCGGGAAGTGCTTGAATCGACAGCGTGAAGGAATGTTTCCGTAGCACTTGGTGAGCGTCGCCGGATTCCATTTCCAAGTGCCTGATCGACCGCTCCAGCATCTCTCCGTTTAGAATCAATCACTTGCGAGCGGTCTGAAACAGTGTAGCGCAAAACCGTCCTTCAAATCGTTGCGATTCGATATCTGATGTGGGATCAGGGCATTGCGACCGCGCTCGAACGGGGCGGTCGCCCAAATTGTGTAAGACCTCGAATGTCTTCGAATCACTTACGCCGCTCGCTCTCGTCCAGTCGTAGCGTGCCGTAGGATCTCCGAGCGCCGGCACATAACGGCTCTTCGGGCGGGACGAGCGTTTGCGGAGCACGGGGCGGTGAACACGGCGCGCGGGGTTCGCGCCGACCGTCTTACCGCCGAAAGCGCACCCAGCGCCGTTAGCTACTGTGCCCTTGGAGCGTCCGGCAGCTGCATGCGGACATGCCCGCTTAATTCGACCTTATTTGTCGCCTTGTCGAGTACCGCCTCGTCGGCGGTCACGACGACATCCGCGACCATGATAGTGACCATCCGCATATGCAGCTTGTCGCCCTGCTTGTATACGTCGCCACTCGTGATCCTGGTCGTGTTTCGCGACTTGGCGTCTGTCTGGGCGTGCGCAGCGGCCGCGGCCAGGGAGAGGGCGAGGACCACGGCGGCGGTCATTCTTCGCATTTGGCGATCCTTTCCAGATGGAAGAGGCATCGGACATCGGCAGTGTAGCCCGAATGATACCCATCCGGTCGATGGCCTACTGGGCTGCCCGTCGCGAAGACAACGCTTCTCCGCCTTCATCGCTGACTTCAGCGAGCGGCGCAACGCCCAAGTCCGCAGTCAAGTCCACGGCGGGCAGGGGCGCAGCAAGAAGCGTTGACTCCTTGGCACTGGCCGTTATCCGTTGGTTGATGGAGGTCGACAGGTGTATAGGGTGTCCTTCACCCAGCAAGACTACGATTTCTGTCAAGGCCCGCTTCGCAGTCCACAGTGGCGCCCGCGGCGGCATCCCCTTGCCGGTCGAAACGGATCTCGACAGGCACCGATACGCACCGCTGGCACCCTCCCCTATGCGCGCGCCGTCCGCAGGCTCCCGCGCTGTCACACCCCGCGGCTGGGCATCGTGCGCTGCGATAGCCGTCGACGGCTATCGACCTTACGCGGTCGGGCGGTCAGGCCGAAGACTTGGCGACAAGGCAGGAGGAATCCCTCGAACCGGCTACTCTGATTCGTTGGGGCCACCGGTGTGCGCTTGAGACTGGTGCACGATTTTCTTGGCTGGGTGTGAGGTGTTCTTCCAGGAATCCCAGCGGCTCATGCGCTATAACGGTCCCTGATGTCGAGTTCCGTTCAGCACACACTCGGTGACGCAGACTTCGACGAGGACTACTATCTGCGCCACGTCGGGCGTCCGTATCGCAAGGACGAGGTCTGGCTGGGCTTTTTCACTCCCATCGCTAACCACATCGTGTCAGAGATCGGGCCCCGCCGCGTGCTCGATGCCGGCTGTGGACCCGGCCTCCTGGTCGAACTGTTGCGCGACCGCGGCATCCAGGCGTTCGGCCTCGACATCTCCTCATACGCCATCGCGCGGGTTCCCGAGCGTGTGCGGCCGTTCTGCTGGCGCGCATCGGTCAGCGAGGAGTTGCGCGAGGATTATGACTTGATCATCTGCCAGGAGGTCTTCCCGCACGTCGAGCCGGCGGATGCGGACGCCGCGATCGCCAACTTTTCCAGGCACACCGGCGATGTCCTGTTCTCGAGTCCGCTCTCGCTCGATCGATCCGTCCGGCGGCACGTGAACTTCAGCACTCCTGGCCATTTCGCCGACGTCTTCGCCCAGCATGGCCTGTTCCGCGACTTCGCGTTCGACGCCTCCGTCATCACGCCGTGGGCGGTGCGGTTTCGACACACCCCGGGAGGGGCGCCGGCAGCGATCGCGATGTACGAGGATCGTTTCTGGGATGCTTGTCTACAACGCGACCAGACGGCGCAGAGTCTGACCGACGCGGAACAGCGTGTGAGGAACATGGAGAAGAGCTGGTTCTGGCGGATACGACGCCCCTGGTCACTGATCACCGGTCGCTGAGCTCGACCGACAGCGACCGGTGACAGCCGAAACGATGCGCAGGTGACTGCGGGGCATCAAGGGTCAGCGCTACAACAACGGAATCTCGACCAGCCGATCATAGTCGCCTGTGCGCGACGCCCACGCCACCTTGTCCAGCGCCGCGCCGACCGCCTCGAGCGTGCGCGCGAGAATCGCCGAGTCGTGCGCATAGCTCGGAAGCATCACACCGGTCACCGTGATCACGCCCTCTTTCAGCAGTTCCTGCATGAAGATGGTCCGTTTGAACCGCCGCGTCACCGGATCGCCAGGGAAATGCACGCCCATCCGGAACGGAGGCCCCTTGCACTCAGCTGCAATGCCCACGTCCTGGCTGATGCGAAGAATGCCCGCGCGCAGTTCCTCACCGTGCCGCCAGATGTGCTCGATGACCGGCTCGGAGCGGTAGATCCCGATGGCCGCTTTGGCCGCGGCGAACGAATACACCTCGCCTTTGAAGGTTGGGCAATAGTGGGTTCTGGCGAAGGCGATATGGAAGATGCGCGAGGCGCCGACGAGCGCAGACAGCGGCATCCCGGAGGCGAGCGCCTTTCCCAAACACGTTAGGTCCGGGACGACCCCCCTCGCCTTCTGCACACTTCCGGTAGGGTACCGATACCCAGTAATGATCTCGTCAAAAATGAGCAGCGCCTTCGCCCGATGCGCCGCGTCGGCGATCTCCCCGAGAAACTCCGGATCCGCATCGCCACCCATCCCCGTCTCCACACCGGTGAACGGGCCGGCGGGCTCGATCATGACGGCGGCCAGGTCCCCCCGATACGTGTTGAAGAGCCGAAAGAAGTCGTCGCGATCGTTGAAGCGAAACTTGTGCAGTACGGCCTCAGGCCTCTCCGGGATACCGCTGTTGGTGAACGAGAAGTAATCGAGGGAGAAATCCTGCCAGCCGTGGAAGCCACACGACAGGATGACCCGCTTGCCGGTGACGAGCCGGGCCATCCGCGCCGCCACGGTGCACGCATCCGATCCGTTCTTGCCGAAGACGACCATTTCGGCACTGGGAAAGTCTTCGACGAGCAGGCGCGAGACCTCCATCTCTAGCGGATCGGGAAACGGTGGCAGGGCGCCCGTGTCGAGCTTGTCGCGGATGGCCGTTTGAATCCGCCCATCGGCATGCCCGAGGATCGTGGCTCCCCAACTCATCGAGTAGTCGATGTACTCCCGGCCCTCGGCATCCCAGACGTGGCATCCCTTGGCTTTCGAGATGAACAAGGGAAAGGTCCGGCCGTCCCTGGCCTCTTGGATGCCCACCGTGGGCTGGTAGTACCAGAGATTGTGCGCAAGCGCGGCCTGCGCCGGCCGTGCGCTCTCCGTCTGCTGCGCACACTCGACCTCGACGTCGATGGTCAGCGGCTCGACCCCTTTGAGCGAGAAGCGTATGCCTGGCCGCCGCACGAGATCGATTCTGAATGCGATGGCGGCCTTCATGATGGGGGGCCTGAAGCGCGAAATGGATGGTGACACGCTCTCCGGCGGCGACCTCCGCGCCTGGCAGCGCCAACACGGCATACGTCATGTCGTCGATGCTGACGACCACGTCGACTGACCGCCCGTTGGGCGAATGGGCGTGCCAGCTTTGCACGCCCGTGTTCTCGATGGTGAGACGGTAGCCGCCCGTTGCGCCCGCGCGGAGCCTCGTAGGGACCGTGTGTTCAACGTAGCGAACCCCGTGGGCGCGTTGTCCCCGTCGGTGTGGACCCTGTGTTCGGGCTGATCGGAGCTCTCCCACCACGTGCCGCGCGACACGTGCGCCCTTGCGGGCGAGCCGTCGCGCCGCCGTACCGTCGGCGCGGAGTTCCACCGTCAGCGTACCGCGGTGGAAGACCGTCGCCTGTCTGCCATCGTTCGGTCCGCCGGTCTGGGTGAGCGAGACCTCGACGTCGTAGGTGCCAGCCCGGCGAGGTGCCTGAAACTCCACCACCAGTGCCGAACGCTCTCCGGCCGACACGTTGGTTCGAAGCGGCGCCCAGCCCGCCTGACGTCCGGCGACACGGACGCTGATTGTGACCGCGTCTCCTTTCCTTCTGCTGTATTGGGGCGCGAGCCAGATGGTGTCGCCGCTGTTCTCGACGATGAAGCGCGCGACGCCGCGTCCGGCGACCGCCATGCGCGTCGGCGTGTCATGCGAGAGCACGCTGACACGATGCGACGTGGGTGCTGGTTCTACCTGAGCGGCGGTCGGTTGGCCCGGGTGGTGACCGTCGGCGACGAGCTGGAGGACGCGCGCGTGGACGCGCGCCAACGCTTTCGGCACCTCCAGCCCCTGCGGGCACAGGCAGGTTTGATCGACACAGGTCGCGCAGGCCAGGGACGTGTCCGGATGCAGACGGAAGTAGCTGTAGCGCCTGTCGGCCATGAACGCTTCCGTCCGGTAGGTCCAGATGTAGGCGTCGCGGAACATGAACGAGATCGGTAACGACTTGCTGCATGTCGTCTCGCAGGCGCCGCATCGGCTGCAGAGTGTCACCCGCATGCGTTCGACGGTCCGCTCTATGAGCAGCCGGCGCTCGTCTGACAGCGCCAGCGGCGCGTGACCCGCCCTCGCGTTCTCTTCTGCCTCCTCCACTGAGGCGAACCCCGCGACGGCCGCACAGACGCCCGGCTCGGCGAGCGCGTACTTCAACAGGTCGCCGGCCGCCAACGGGGGCGCCGGCGAGGCGAGCCACTCGTGCGGTGGAAAAGCGCGGCCACGGGCGAGCAGCCCGCCGCCGAGCGCCTTCATCACAAGAATGCTGACCCCGTGCTCGACGGCCAGCGGAAAAATCTGACGACGCACGTCGGGAATGTGCTCGAATTGACGACGCTCCTCGGCCGGCGGATTGTAAGTGAGCAGGTGGAAGCCGATCGGATTGAACGCCACCATGATTGCGTCGAACACGCCCGAGCGAACCAGCCGTTCCACGTACTCGGAGGTCCCATGCGTGGTGCAGAAGATGGCGCCGAGGCGGCCCTCCTGCTTCTTCGCCAGGAGGAACTCGATCATCCCGCCGGCGCCCCAGACGTTTTCGCCGGTGCGCTCGAGATCGTCGATGCAACCGAGGCCGTACATCGCCAGACGGTCGCGGCGAAACAGCGTCCGTGTATGTTCGAAGTAGGGCTCGAGGAGCGAGAGCGGCCCGGGTCCCTGCGCGAGCACGTGCACGTCCCGGCGTGATGTGGCGATGGCGTCGGCGATCCACGGCTCGACTTCGCCGTAGTCCGGTGCGCTGTGCACCCAGTTCACGCCCAACGCGAAACCGCGCTGGAGCGCGGCCACGGCATCGCGGCGCGGCAGCATTTGGAGCTGCGCCGTCCCCAGACCGACGACGCTGAGCTCGAGATTCGTGCGGCCGACGCGGCGGTGCTCCATGAGGCGTTCAGTTTCGACGCGCGCCGAACAGATCGGACCGATCCGGGTGGCTGCTTGCGAGGAAGGAGCAGCGCCGGCACATGTCCGGGGGATCGTTCGTCAGGATCCGGTGCCTCAGCTCGGTGAAGGCCGGCCCCAGCCAGATCCGCTCGAACGGCATCTCCGAGCTCACCACTCCGAACGCCGCTTCACCGTGAGCGAACGGGCAGGGCAGCACGCGTCCGCCGGAATCGATCGAGACGTGAAAGAACGGAAACCGGCAGTACGGGCCCGTGCTTCGCGCAGATCGTGGCAGCGGCGAGATCGTTGTGGCGGACGTGTCCAGCCTGAATGGGCTCGGATTGTGGACGATCGTGAGCCCGAGCTCGTGAGCCCGGGCTCGAGCCTCGGCCAGGTAGGCGTTCGACAGCGCTTTGTGGTGCACCAGTGACTCCGACTCCATGTCCAGGCCGTCGTAGACAGCTGCATGAAAAAAGTTGAGCTCCTCGACGCCGAGCCGCCACGCGAGCGTGACGACGTCCGGCAGCTCCTTGATGTTCTGACGCATCATGACCACCCCAAAACGTACCCTCGGTAGCGAGCCTCCCCCTTCGGCCCGGCGCCGGACGAGCGCGCGAACGTTCCGCAACAGCAGCTCGAAGCTGGCGCCTCGGCGGATCGACTCAAACGTGGTTTTAGTCGCGCCGTCGACCGAGATCGCCACCAGGGTGACGCCGTTCTGCAGAATGGCGTCGATGACGCGATCATTCATGAGGAGCGCGTTGGTGTAGAAGCCGAGCTCGGGGACGCGATACAGCGCCGCGAGCTCCAGGACACGCACGAAGTCCGGCGACATCAGCGGCTCGCTGCCGAGCGACAGCATCACCGCCTTGGCATGAGGCAGAACGCTATCGGCGATTGACGCGAACGTGCCCGGCTTCATGTACACGGCCTTGGCGTGGAAGGTCCGGTCGAAGCTGAAGTAACACATCCGACAGCGGATGTTGCACCGGTTCGACACGTCGATTTCGAGCTCCATGAAGCGGGGCGATGGCCCCATCAGCTGACGCTCGGACAGGAGCCGATGGAAATCACCGAGGCTCGCGGCCGACGCCAGGCGAGCCGACCCGTCCGGTCCGTTGCCGCGGCGCGGCGAACCGGAGAGGATCGCCGGTGATGCCGGAGCAGGTGCGTGGCCCCGGATGCGGCCGATCACTCGGGCTGCGAGCGCCTGCGGACCCTGCTCACGCAGAATACGGCGCGCGCGCGCCACGATTGTGGGTGGTGCCCACGCCCATCCGCGCGGCTGCCGTGCGCTGCTTGTGCAATACAGGCGAAGGGGGTCGACAGCACGTTCATCATCGGCGGATTCTGTCAGCTGTTCGAATGCACCTGGCTCCAGGACGTCCACCAGGCGACGAAGATCGCCGCGCGATCGCGCGCGCCGGCTGACGCGCCCGCGCCCGATCAGCATGCTGAGGCAGCGCTCACGGTCGGCCTCGCTGTCGCACACGAAAAACTCGCCCGCCCGCAGCGCCTCCCGCGAGATGTGCTGGCAGTGCCATGCGTCCACAACCAGTCGCGCCGGCGTCCGTGCGAGTGACGGATACATGTCGAACAGCGCGCTAGGCACGAGGGCGATTGCCGCCTCGTCGACAATGGCGCGCAGGTCAGTCTCCGACAAGTATGACCGGACGCCGATTCCAGGCGGTGAAAGTGAAGTGTCCTCAGGAACGGCCAACGTCACCCTGACGGACGACATGAGCGCGCGAGCGATGCGCACGTATCTAGCCGCAGAGCCGGTGCGCCAGTCGTGGGTCGTGTCTGGCCTGAAGACCAAGAGTATCAAGTCGCCTCAGGAGGGAGAGTAGCCCAAATCACACCGGGTTCAATCCGCGTTGAAAGCCTGCAGACTCGCCGAAGCCTCCGCGTTCGCCGCGTTGAGGACAGATAACCAGTAACGCCGATCTAGAACGACGCGACCGACCGGAATACGGTCACAAGTTCGCACCTTTGGATAGCGAGTCATCGGTCCGTGACCTGACGCGCGTCTATGGCTCTGTGTCGGACCGCGGCGTTGTGTGTCCGCCGCACGGTGCTGAGATGTCGACGCGCGTGTGGTCGCGTGCGGCGTCGGCGGCAGTTCCCTCGCGTGCAGTGGCGGGATGCCTTGTGTGCGCACCGGCTCGGACGGGCCAGCGGCCGCCTGTGTTCGACGGAACGCCTCTACTGATGCCTTCGTCGAACGATCGCTGCCTGTGGGTCGAGCCTGTGGCCAGTCGGCCGCACCTGGTGCGCACTGGATTTCGAGACGTGACGACTCAGCGGTGCCGGCGGACGCTCGCGGTCGTCGGTGTAGATCCGGGCGTCGCGCCGACCACGCGAGAGCGCCACGTATGCCAGGCGCTGACTCACCAGACGCTACCGGCTCGCTCGCGGTCGATGTAGAGCAGGACACGATCGGCGGTGAGGCGCCGGCCGCTGTGGCTCATCACGGTGTAGCCAAGATCGAAATGGCGATGGGCGCCGCGCGCCTGATCCACGGTAAGCGTGACCGTCTTTCCTGCATCGGTGCGCACACGCACCCATCCTGGCAGGAGAGGCGGTGATGGTTCCGAGCTCCCGTTCGGCAGTGGCTTCGACGCCGTCCTGATACATCCCTCGCCGTCTGTCACCTCGGTCATGGTTGAATATCGGGCATCATGGACATGCTGCTTGCGGCGAGCCGCGCGTGGCCATGGCTGCTGTTTATCGGTTGGTCGGCGTTGCAGATCGTGATCGCGGCAGAGCTCGACCGCCAGCAGCGCGGACCGATCGATTTTGTGACGTACCAAATCGCTGCTCGACGCGTCATCGCAGGAGCGAGCCCGTACCGAAGCGAGGCGAACGATCTGGCGACCTGGCGCGCCTACCATCAGCTGGAACAGCAGCTGCGAGATGTCGACGCGCCGAAGCCCGACGTGCGTCCGGGACCGTACCTGAATCCGCCGACTTTGGCGCTTGTCCTTGCATACACCGGAATCGGCGCGACCGGTTTTGCCGCCGTCGTCGTGGCATCCGTAGGTATGTTTTCGCGCATAGGGCTCAGGGCCACAGGGCTGCGCAGCGGATGTCGACCGAGGGCAGGGTCCATACGTCGCTCGTCGAGTCAGACGGCAGAACGATACCTGGGCTGCAAGCAGAAGCTCCGGTGCGCGGTCAACGACACCATGGGGCTTGAGCTCGAAGCGTCAGCGTGAGCAAGGCCATCCAAGGGGCGGACGGCCACGGATCGTCGCACACGCCCGGCACGTTTATGCACGTTCCTCGATCACGTTTCGATTGAGCGGTTCAAGCGAGCCCAACGATGCGCCTCGAGGAAACTGTGTCAGACCACTCGATCTCTCGCCATCGGTTACGGGTCGAGCCTCGCAAATCCGGGAGCGTCTTGGCTAGAGCCGTACGAGATCATCGAGCTCGCGCAGAGTGCGCACCTGCAGATCAGGCGCCCATGGGGGCAGCCGCACGCGCGGCGGCGAGTGTGCGCCGTTCGTCGACCGCCGAACGTATCAGCGTCACGGCCGTGTAGAGCACCACGACGATCACGCCCCAGCGGACGATGTCGAGAGGCAACGACCGCACCAGCCAGACGGCAATCAACACGCCTGGGATGCCGCCGAGCGTGAGCCCCAGCGCCGCCCGGGCGGAGTAGCGTCCGCTGCTCACGAAGCGCATCGCCGCGACGAGGCCCATGAACGCTCCTGAACCCATCATGATCGGAAACGCCGCGCGGGGCTCCATGCCGAGGAGACTGAAGAGGACGAGGCTCGGTCCATAGCTCCCTATCCCGAGCGTCACGAGCGCGCCTAAGACGAAGTTGGCCACCAGCGCCACGATCAGACGCGGAGGCGTCAGGCTTAGCGCGTCGCCACCGGTGGGATAGAGCCGCAGCAGCCCCATCGTCATGAACAGCCCCGCGAGCAACAGCGCGGCGGCCATTCCGACCTGAATCACCCGCCGTGGGAGACAGGAGACCGTGCCGGCGCCGAGCCAGCCGCCGGCCATCATCGCGATGATGAAAACGACGAGCTGCCGGGGATCGACCGACACGACGCTGATGAATGCGAACGCCTGCGCCGCGACCGGCAGCGTGTGGCCAACCAACATCGTGCCGGGGATCCGTTCATCAGGCACGAGTTGCCGGAGCTTGTAAATCGTGGTCGTCGTGGCGAACGAGCCAATGCCAAGCGTGTCGAAGAAGTTCGTGATGAGTCCAATGGCGCCGTGAGTCAGTCCCGGTGTAGCGGCACGCTCCAATGCGCCAGGCGGCAGTGAGCGTGATCGAGAGAGCGCCATCCACCAGCGCGCGACGTAGATGGTGACGAGCGCGGCCAGTGTGACGAACAGCGCACGGACAACGTCCACCAAGCCTCCTTCGAGGGCTGCCGACGTCATGTCAGGGAGAGCGGGGCAATTCTCCCATGAAACGCTTGTGTAGTCGTTCGCCGACCCGCGTCTCCTAGAGTCATCCGCGAAGGACAGTGGTGGTAAGCGAGCCTCGATCTTGTGTCAGAACTGTGTCACATGCTCCCAAACACTCTCGTCGAACGCCTTGACTGACGAGGAAACTAGGATGCACATCGTTGTTGCGGGAAGTCGTTGACGGGAACTGCTTTAGTGCGTGTCGGTGTGGGTCAGCACGTGCGGCCGGCGTCTATTTCCAATCGTGCTCCTTCAACCGCACGGACATCTCTCCGTGTCTTCAGAATCAGTAGATTAGCGGTTGGTCCGGCAACACGAATTGCGTGAGACCCGTTAATATGCCGCAATCATTTACGGCGCTCGCTGAGCCTCACGAAGTCAGCGCGCCAGTCCGCTGGCGGCTCCCAGTATGGGTTAGCTAGAAATTGCAGGCGAAGATCACCCGGAGGGCATAACCGTTCGGGCGATTGGTCGGCGGCAGATCGCGAACAGGGCCGCTTGACCGGCCCGAGTCGGACGGACGCAACGTCGGCCCTCCGGCGGCGGACAACTGCCAGCCCCGTCGCTGTGAGTCGATGTGAATCGACGGGCCAATGAGAATGCGGCGCCCCTTCGGCTTCCGCAGGATCCCAGAATCCTTCCAGATCCTCCCCGATGCCCTCGACCGACCGATTGGCGATCGCACTACGCCAGCAGCGGCATCGCCGCAGTCGGCGCGTGCTCTGTACTGACGATGGCACGCCGACCACTCGGCAGGGCATCTGGCCGCGGGTCGCTACGCAGCCAAGCGAGCCAAGGTGCCGACCGGCGTCCACACACTGCCTCGCACGTTCTGCTCGCACCTGGCGATGCAGGGCGCGCCGATGCGAGGTGCGCAAGAGCTCGTCGAACATCGGAGCCTCGCATTGACGCAGTGGTCCTCGCATCTGGCGTCGGCGGCCTTCGACGCGACGATCGAGCTATCGACAACCGGCCGACGTTTCGGTCAGTTGGAGACAGTTTGGAGGCGCCGAAGGGGTGAAACGCGTAAGTGCAGCGAAGAGAACGGGATAGTCGGCTGGGAGGCAGGGATTCGCGAGGGACACTCAACGAGCCTAAGTTGTTGTCCTAGAAAGAGATGTGGCTGGGAGGCAGGGATTCGAACTCGGAGCGAGGCGTTTTTCTAACCTGGTGATGGCGCGCGACTTCTGGTTCTAAGCGCTTGAGTCACAGGCGGTTACGTCGCTCCGATTCGTTCACTGCCGTCCACCCGAGTCCGCCCGATTCTCCCCCCGTCGTGGAGACATTCTGGAGACGGTGCCAGCGTTGCGATTGGCGCTGGCACCGATCCGAGGCCGCCTCGATGCAGGAGCACACGGCCCGAGAAGGTTTGAAGTCGGCCAAAGGCGAGGGTTTGCCAAAGCCTGCCAGGAGTTAGAGACTGGTTTTCGGACATCGTTTGGGCACACTCATCCCTGGTGAGATCTTTCTGGCGTTGGTGATCACCGGCTCCCGTGGAGGCTGCGGTCATCAGGCGGCCACAGGCGGACGGTTATCCCGGTCGTCGAGGCCTGGTGGGCGGAACGGTGCTACTGGTTCGGCGCCGCCGCTTCAAGACGGCTCAGAATCTCGTCGAGCGCGTTCCGGTCCAGGAACCTGCCGTGCAGCACGACCGCCTGGATTCTCCGCGTATTGCGAATGTCGACCAGCGGATCGGCATCGAGTAACACGAGGTCCGCAATCTTGCCGGGCTCGACTGTGCCGAAGTCTCCCTCCCGCCCAAGGAACTGGGCGGGCGCGAGCGTTGCGGCGCGCAGGGCCTCCGCTGGCGTGTATCCGGCCTCGACGAAGAGGCTCAGCTCCTCGTGCAGGCTGATGCCAGGAATCAGAGCCGGGAAGGGCCCGTTGGCGTCCGTCCCCGCCATCAGTTTCAGCCCCGCCCGCCGCATGGCGGCGACGATCTCGACGGCGATCCGCAAGTCGTTGTTACCCTCGACCAGATCCTGCGCGCTCGGGTTCTGGAACCCAGGCGAGTTCTTCCAGGTGCTGGTGAAGCTCCTCGGCATATAACGCAACCAGTCCGGGTAAGGAAGCGTGCCGTCCGCCAGGTACTGCCAGACCAATCCCTGCACGAGTGTCGGCACGAGCCAGGTGTCGTTCGCGCGAAACTTCGCGAAGAGCGGCTGCGCCGTTTGCTCGTCGAATCTGGCCTTGGCGCGGCGCCGCAGGTTCTGAATCACGAAGCCGACGCCTTCCTCGGGTACTGACGCCGCGTTTTGCTTCCGCAACGCAGCCGCGTCCGGAGAGCCGGACATACGCACTCCGGTGTTGTGTTCGATGCTCCGCAGGGCCGCGTCGGAGGCGTCCTCGGGCCGGCCTGGCGCGTGGCCCAGAACCGGAAGCCCCTGCTGCTTCGCTTCGTCGGCGATTGCGAGAAGCAGGTCTTGCGACAGGCCGCCGTGCACCTTGATGAAGTCCACACCCATCCGCTTGCGGGCGACGACGGCGGCGCGGGCCTCGGCGGGAGTGCTGACGACACATTGGGAAGGGAAGCGCCCCTGGCCCGACGGACCGGCGATCAGCGGCCCGGCGACGGCGATCAGTCGCGGACCGATCAGCGTGCCTGCGGCCAGCCGCCGGCGGTGCTCCTGGATCTCCGCCATCGGTACCGCGGTGTGCATATCGCGGACGCCGGTCACTCCAGCGACGGCGTAGAGGGGAAAGAACGCGTCGCCGCGGTGAGTGAACACGTGCGCGTGCATGTCCCAGAGTCCCGGGATCAAGGTACTTGCCAGTTCCGTCGATCACGCGGGCTGCCGGCGGGATAGTCACCTCGCCGGTGCCGCCAATCTGGGCGATGCGATCGCCGCTCACGACGACGGTCCTGTCGCGCTGTGTGGCGGTGCCGGAAGGATCCACGATCGCGACGTGCGTCAAGGCCACCACCGCAGGAGCGGGTTGCAGACGAGCAATCGCCGCCGCCGAGAACAGCGCGATGGCGAGCACCGCAATCAAGAACGGCTTCCTCATACGGGCTCCTTGGTTACCTCACGATCCGTTGTGTGCTGATCGAGCAAAGTCAGGTGCTCGAGGATCAGAAGTGCACATCGTCCCTGGCGCAGCCTGGAACGCGCCACTGAGTCTTTCCGCTGTCTCGCTGCGCGAGGAAAGATAGCGCACTCATGAGATGAGAGCGCACGCATCGATCAACTGGCCTTCTCCTTCGAACACCTGGACCGGCTGAGTCGGGTCGGCCGTAGCGCCGAAAGTGAAGCTGCCAATGATGAGGACGATCCCCTTGAAGGGGCCCGATGGGTTGAAGAGCACGCTCCGACCTGTCGCGAAACCGTAGTGAGTCCGCTAGCGTCGGTGGACCCATGAACGGCACCGGTGATGTTCAGCGAAACCTGCCTGGAAGTGTCGCTCAGATTGGTGAGCGTCATATCCAAACCTGGCGACGTCGCGATGAATCCGCCATTTGGTAGTTGAATTGTCTTGGCCTTGCCCGACACGGTCGCCTGCACGTCCAATGCGCAAAACACTCCGCCAGGGAGGGTAATCACGTCGTTGACAGGCTCAGGCGCGTGTTGACCCAGAAGTGGCGCTTGCGCAAGCAACGAACTGGTCACCACAATGGCGCGTGCGAACGCTTGGGTCATGGTTGTCTTCTCCTTATGGACGTGATCCACGACAGGGCCTTCGATTCTCACCCCAGGTCCGGTGAGCGTCGGAACGCCGCTCGTGTTGAACACATAGGTTCCTGGCGTCCTCGGGAACTCGCCGAGTGAATCGGAGTCAACGGGGTCAGGCCTTGTGCTGAACCATCCACGCGCGCCCCCAGCCAGCAGGAGACATAGAGAACGGAATGTCTTTTTCACGGCGTACTCCTTGGTTCCCGACTCTGGCGCGTCTGCTTCGGTCTCACCGAGGCAAGAAGAAGAGATCGTCGGGCAACCGACTTTTGATCGGGGCCTCCCAGAGCTCCGTGGGTGTGGGATGAATCACCGTCGCGCCGTCGGTCGCGAACAGCGTCGCGATCTGGTTCTGCGCGCCGATCGCGACGCGCGCGTAGTTGGCGGGCTGCTGCTGCGCGGTGATGTAGTTGTGCGGGCCGGCCGGCACGCCGGCGAGGCCGAAGTTCGAGATCGTGGCGGTAGTAGGTCACACGGTCCGCAAAGTCGCCGGCGTGTACGGTCTCGCTCGAGGCCGGGTTCACGGTGGCGAGGTCGGAGCGCGCGAACTGGAAGACGAAGGGGCGCGCCGGCACGCCCGCCGGCGGCGCGCGGCGCAGCAGCGGTGCGAAGGCGGCAGCGCTCGCGGTCTGCTCGCCCCACGCTTTGCGGTCGAGGACCCGCTGGATCGCCGTCGCGCCGGGCGCCGGGTCGGTGAGAGGCCGCTGGTCGCGCAGCGGCAGACTCTCGTTGAAGAACGGCGGCGCGACGGCGACGCCGTCAATGGTCCTCAGGCCGTACGCGCTGTTGAGCAGCGACGGCGTGCGCGCCGCGAGGTCCGCGGCGAACATCGGCCGGTACGGCGGCGAGAGCGGGCGCAGGTAGGCGAGCGTGCCACCCCCGGCGACGAACGCCGCCGCGCGGATCGCCGGCGCATACGCGAAGACCATCTCGCCCCACGCCACACCGAGCGAGTGGCCCATCAGGTAGATCCGCGCCGCGTCCAGGTCGACCGCGCCGTCCCCATCGACGTCGATCCCGGCCTGCAGTGCGCGGACGAGCTGCAGGTGCATCCCCGCGGTCTCAGCGACCGTGCCCGACGTTCCCCAGACGGCGTGCGGCCGCGGCGCGAAGCGGGGCTCCCACTCGTCGATCGTGCCGTTGTCGTCGGCGTCATAGCCCGAGCCCGGCGCCGCAGCCGTCACGGTCGTGCCGTCGGTGAGCCGAAGCGCCATTGTCGAGAGCGGCCCGTTGCCATGGCCCATTGCGTTGATCGCGATGACCGCGATGCCGCGCGAGGCGGCGATCGACGACTGCGAGACGCAGGCGTTCTTGTTCCCGGCGGAGCCGTGCGCGCAGATCTCGACAGGCCAACCGGCCGCTGGCCGCGGGCCGCTCGGCAGCCAGACGGTGACGCCGACGTCGACTGCGCCCGTCGGCGCGAGCGTGCCGGTGCGGGTCGCAATCGGCGCGATGTGGCCCGACGGGTGCCTCGTGAAGTCGAGCGCCCTGAAACGGCCGAACGCGACGCTCGCGACGGCTCCAGGAATCGTGTTCATGTTTACGATGAAATTGGCGAGCGGCCGCGGTGTGAGGGCGCCGGACGCGCCGGTCTGGGCGTTGAACGTGACGTTTTCCAGCGACGAGACGCTGAACACGGCACGCGCCCGGCCGGGACCGACGGCGAAGTCGATGGCCGGCGCCGGGGCGGCCTGCACCGCGTCGCGGATGCGCTCCATGACGTGCGAGAAGCTCTGCGTCGTGAATACGCTCACGGCGGCCAGATCGTCCTCGCGAACCCCGACCCGGCGGGAGGCCTGAATCGCCTCGAGTAGCGCCTGCCTGTACGGCTCGCGCACCGTCTGCCGGAAGCGGCGAAACATCTCGCTCGCTTCAATCGCAGCGCCCGACGGATCCCGCACGCCGCGGGTCACGAGGAGCGTGTAGCGCGTGTGCTGATCGAGGAGTTCATCTGCTATCGCATGCAGCGTGTGGGTGACCGGGTCCCAGACGATCTGGTTGATGCCGATCGGCCGTTCCTCACGCTCTTGCATCTTTGCACCCTCGCCCAAGGGGATGAGAAAGACCGTTTTCCTGGTGACCGAGGTGACGTCGATGGCGCCACTGAACGGGATCGAGAGTCGAACCCGCATGTTGAAACCGTCCAGCCTGTTGAGCGCCTCGACGTCCTGGCAGTCGGAGACGTACACCGCGCAGTCCGGCAGCGGCAGGTTGACCCGCAGACCTGTGTTCTGCTCCTGGTCTTCGACCGTAAAGTAGTCGCTCGGAAAGGGCCCGTCGTCGACCGTGGTCACATCGAACAGCGCCTGAACCGCGGTCGAGGGATTCAATGGCGCGGGTGCCATCGCCTTCACAGTACAGGCTGTGACGACGCTTAGAAGGAGACCGGACAAGAGGGTCGTGACTTTTGGGCTTGGCATGTGGCAGACCTGTCGCGTGCGGTTCTCGTGGGCCTTCCCCCGGGCGGCCGGTAACCGGATTGAACAGTTCCCGAGCGAGGCCCGGCGTTCGTCGCCGGCGTTTTCTCCTTATGTGCAATCTCTCGACGAAAAGGGCCAACCCACATCGTGTGTCCGAGCTGGACGGTATGGAGCAACGAGCCGACAGCCGGCGCAGCGATGGCGGCCAGGTTGATCGCGTTGTATAAATTCGTAGGACCACCGTGAACACCAGGATGTGATTGGGATGGGGGCATCCTCGCCACCGGACGTGACCCAACTGCTCGCCGCTTGGAACCATGGGGACCCGGCGGCGCTGGAGCGCCTCATGCCGCTCGTCTATGACGAGCTTCGGCGCGTTGCGCGGCGCTCCATGAGATACGAGCGTCCCGACCACACACTTTCGGCGTCGGCGCTCGTTCACGAGGCGTATCTCCGCCTTGTCGATCAGTCTGGTGTGCCGTCGCAGAATCGCGCGCAGTTCTTCGGCATCGCCGCCCATCTGATGCGGCAAATCCTGGTGCAGCACGCGCGACGACACCAGGCGGCCAAACGCGGCGGCGGCCTCTGCACAGTTGCAATCGATGACGCGCTCGTCGGCGGGCAGCCCGGCGCCGTGAACCTGGTCGCGCTCGAGGAGGCGCTGACCGGCCTGGCAGCCCGGGACCCGCGAAAGTGCCGGATCGTCGAACTGCGTTTCTATGGTGGGCTCTCGATCGAGGAGACCGCCGAGGTGGTCGGTGTCTCGGCTCGCACGGTCAAGCGCGAGTGGCGGCTGGCCAAAGCGTGGCTCTATTACGAGCTGACGCAGGACAACCAATCGTGACGCGAGAGCGCTGGCGCCAGATCGACGAGCTGCTGCAATCAGCTCTCGAGTGCGAGCCGAACGAGCGCGGCGCTCTCCTGGATCGCGCGTGCTCTGGCGATCCTGCCCTGCGACGGCAGATTGAGGCGCTCATCACGGCTGACGCGCACGCGGCAGGCTTCCTCGAGATTCCGGCGCTGGCCTCCGACGCCCCATCTTGTCTGGCGTCGGAAGACCCTCCTCCGGGCGATGCCGACGGCGACACCTTTGTCGGCCGCCACATCGGCCCCTATCGGATCGTGCGCGAGGTCGGGCGGGGCGGGATGGGCGCCGTGTATCTTGCCGAGCGCGCCGACGACCGTTTTCAGAAGCGGGTCGCCATCAAGCTCATCAAACGCGGCATGGACAGCGAGGCCATCCTCCGCCGCTTTCAGCTTGAACGACAGATCCTGGCGAGCATCGACCATCCGTATGTCGCCCGATTGCTCGATGCGGGGAGCACAGACGACGGCCTGCCGTACTTCATCATGGAGTACGTCGACGGGCTGCCGATCGATCGCTACTGTGATACGCACCGCCTGGCGACCCGCGAACGACTCGAGCTCTATCGCCTGGTCTGTGCGGCGGTGCACTACGCGCACGAGCACCAGATCGTCCATCGCGATCTCAAGCCGGGCAATATCCTCGTGAGCGCCGACGGAACGCCGAAGCTGCTCGACTTCGGCATCGCGAAGCTGTTGACGCCCGCTCACCCGGGCGAGACCCTCGAGGGGACCCTTCAACCACTGCGGCCGATGACGCCGATGTATGCCAGCCCGGAGCAGGTGCGAGGGGAACCGATTGGAACGGCCAGCGATGTCTATGCCTTGGGTGTTGTGCTCTATGAGCTGCTGACAGGCCGCCTGCCGTATCGCGTGGACGGCCGCACGCCGGCGGAGATCGCGGTCCTGATCTCGCAGCAGGAGCCGGAGAAACCGAGTACGGTGCTCCGGCGCGCACAGCGCATCGCGGCAGGCGATGTCGAGCCGCGATTCACGTTTGCCGCAGTCCTGGTCAGCGGCAAGAGCACCGTCCACCTTCGCACGTCGCGACGCACCGTTTCGCCGGATCTCGACACGATCATCTTGTCCGCCTTGCGGAAGGAGCCTGCGCGGCGCTACGGGTCCGCAGCGCAACTGGGGGAGGACCTCCGGCGCTACCTCGAAGGGCTGCCGATCCTGGCTTGCAAGAGTAGCTGGGGGTACCGGGCGCGGAAGGTCCTTGCACGCAACAAGGCGACCGCCACCAGCATGGCGGCGGCGATCGTCGCGCTGGCGGCGCTCGTCATGGCGGTCGGCTATACGGGTGGTGGAGCTCAGGGGCCGATTGATTCGATTGCCGTTCTGCCCTTCGTGACTGCGAGCGCGGATCCGAATGCGGAGTATCTGGCGGACGGAATGGCCGACGACCTGATCAACCGCCTCGCGCAGGTGCCGCACCTGCGGGTGATGTCGCGCAACTCGGTTGTCCGCTACAAGGGCAGCGAGCCGAACCCGCAGGCGGTCGGTCGCGACCTGGGCGTACGAGCGGTCCTCACCACTCGATGGGTGCAACGCGGTGAGCGCGTCCAGATCAGTCTCGCGCTGGTGGACGCGCGCGACAACCGTCACCTGTGGGGCGAACAATATCACCGGGGTCTCTCGGATCTGCTCGCCCTGCAGGACGAGATTTCGCACGAGATGTTGGAGAAGCTGCACTTGCGGCTCAGTGGCGACCAACAAGAGCGTCTCGTCCACCGATACACCGAGAACACAGAAGCCTACCAGCTCTATCTGAAAGGCCGCTACTTCTGGAACAGGCGAACCGTGGATGCCCTCACGAAAGGCATCGAGTACTTCGAGCAGGCGGCGCGCCTGGATCAAAACTACGCGCTCGCGTACACCGGACTAGCGGACTCCTACATCATTCTTGCCCTGACGGCAGTCGGCACACCACGGCCGCCCCGCGACTACTATCCGCCCGCCAAGGCCGCCGCGCTCAAGGCGCTCGCCCTGGATGACACGCTCGCCGAAGCGCACGTTTCCCTGGGCACGATCAGACACTCCTTTGAATGGGACTGGCCGGGCGCCGAGCAAGCATTCAAGCGGGCGCTCGAACTCGACTCACGGAACCCGTCGGCCCATCACCGCTACGGGATGCATCTGGCGTTCATGCGGCGCTTTGACGAGAGTCTGCGCAGCTTGCAAGTGGCACGGCAGCTCGATCCCGTGTCGCTGGCGATCAACGATAACCTCGGTTGGACGTACCACTTCGTGGGCGATGACGAACACGCGATCACACAACTGCGGCAGACGCTCGAGATCGACCCCGCTTTCTGGAGAGCGCGTTGGAACCTCGCCGAGGTTTACGCCGACAACGGGCTGTACGCGGAAGCCACCGCTGAAGCCAGGAAGTTCCTCGACATCGCTCCCGCGAGCGTGCTCCCGAAAAGCCTTCTTGCACGCCTTGATGTCTTGTCAGGACGAGGAACGGACAGCACTCGCAGGCTGTTGAGCGAGTTGCTGGTGCTGTCGAAGAGTCACTACGTCTCGCCATTCATAATCGCCGAGCTCTACGCCGTCCTGGGGCAGAACGATCAGGCGTTTGCGTGGCTCGACGCCGCGTATGAACAACGCGAGCCGCTTCTCCTCAGGCTGTATGTGGAGCCGAGGTGGAATCACTACAGCATCCGGTCCGATCCCCGCTACGAGGGATTGCTCCGCCGCATGGGACTTCCGCCCCCAGCACTGGATAGCCACACTGGGCGAGTACGCTGAGATTCAGCCGGCAAACGCGTTGATGACCACCTGCTGCTGCCGGTTAACGCGAGCGGGCGCGGCAGCGAGGCCATGGTGGAAGCTTGTCGCCGCACGGCGACTCGGTTAAAGCGCGCAGATCGACGCCTTGCCCGTTGGATCCGGTTTGCGGGGCTTCTCTCCCGGCCGAGTATCCGCCCACCACGGGCTCCCCCCATCGCGCCGAGTGACGCTTGCAGAATTTCCGTTGCGCTTTTACCCTGTCGTACGAGCCGCCGTGGAGCTCTGGATGACGACACCTCAGCAGTCAATCGCTTCCCCGGACGCCACGCTTAGCTTCGGAGTGTGCGCCCTCAATCGCGCCAGCGCGCAGCTCACCCGCGACGGGCGCGTCGTCCCACTCACCCCCAAGGCTTATAGCGTCCTCCTGTACCTTCTCGAACACGCTGGATCGCTTGTTACGAAGCAGGAAACTGCTCGACGCGGCGTGGTCCGATGTCTTCGTGGGAGACGCGGCACTCAAGGTCTGCATTCGCGAGATTCGCAGAGCGCTGGCAGACGACTCGCAGAACCCGCGATACGTCGAGACGGCGCACCGCCGCGGGTATCGTTTCGTGGCCAGCGTCACGATCGCCGACCGGCCGGCAGGGACACCGCGTCACGTCGCTGACGTGACTCCGTCGCGGCCGCGTTCTGGACCGGCCGACGTGCCGAAGACGCATTACGCGCGCAGCGGCGACGTGAACATCGCGTACCAGGTGCTCGGCGAGGGACCGATCGATCTGGTCTTCGTGATGGGGTGGGTGTCGCACCTGGAATGCTCCTGGACGGAACCGGCATTCGCGCGTTTCCTCCGGCGCCTGTCCGGATTCTCCCGGCTGATGCTCTTCGATAAGCGCGGGACGGGCCTGTCCGATCGCGTTGGCGCGCTGCCGACGCTGGAACAGCGTATGGACGATGTGCGAGCGGTGATGACGGCCGCCGGCTCACGCGAGGCGGTGCTCCTCGGCGTCTCCGAAGGCGGTCCGATGTGCCTGTTCGCGACGACTTACCCCGAGAAGACGCGCGCGCTGATTATGATCGGCACCTACGCAAAGCGGCTGTGGGCGCACGATTATCCCTGGGCGCCAACCAAGGAGGCCCGCGAGCGCTTCCTCGACGAGATCCGGGCGAACTGGGGCGGCCCGGTGGGCATCGAGACCCGCGCCCCGAGTCGCGCCGACGACCCGGCATTCAGAGAGTGGTGGAGCAACTACTTGCGCCTCGGTGCGAGCCCAGGCGCCGCCTTGATGCTCACGCAGATGAACGCGGAAATCGACGTGCGGCAGGTCCTGCCGCTCGTGCGCGTCCCGACCCTCGTGCTCCATCGATCCGGTGATCGGTGTCTGCTGGTCGATGAAGGGCGGTACGTTGCGGGCCTTATCCCCGGAGCGCAGTTCGTCGAGCTGCCCGGCGAGGATCATCTCCCGTTCGTCGGGGATCAGGACGCAGTCATCGACGGGATCGAGATGTTTCTAGCGTCCGTCGGCCAGGGGGAGGCGCCCGATCGGGTGCTCGCGACCGTCCTCTGCGCGCGTATCGAGGACCGGCTAAGGGACGCCCCCGAGGCTGACTTCGATGCCCATGCCCGCCGGGAGATCGCGCGGTTCCGGGGACGCGGTGTGGTGTTCACGGGCGACCGTTTCGTAGCCGCATTCGACGGTCCGGCCCGAGCCATTGCCTGTGCCCGCGCCCTCGTCGGCGACTGTTCGCGTTTCGGCCGGACCGGACATTTCGGCCTGCACACCGGCGAGTGCGAGCTGACACCCGGGGGGCATGTCTCGGGGCGCGCCTACGAGCGTGCCCGCGCGGTCTGCGAGCGCGCGGCGGCAGGCGAAGTGCTCGTCAGCCGCACCGTGACCGATCTCGTCGCCGGCTCCGGCGTCGCCTTCCTCGATCGCGGAGCGCACCCGCTCGAACCCGACGGCGAACCCTGGAAGTTGTTTGCCGCCGCAGGAGGAGCGACCCAGCCCGCCTAGCCGGTACACAGGAATATTCCGACTCACCTGACGTTGATCACCCCCTGCGCTTCCCATTTGCCGGCGGTGCTGCGCACTTCGATCCAGAACCTCCGCCGCCCTGGCGGGAGATCTACTGCGAAATCATACGTCTCGCCGACGGCAATCGTCTGCCGTGCCGGCGTCTGTTTCCTCAAGCCCTCCGGCAGCGGCGCACCATCCTTGGTGATCGGCGTCCACGCCACCGGTCCTTGTGGCGTCTCCAGCGACACGCTGAAAATGTCGTCCGGGGTGATGTTGATCAGCCGCACGCGGTGACGCGTGCCCGCCGTCCAGACCAGCTCCGGCGCACGTTCGCCGTTCACGACTACCGGAGTGGTTGGAAGGAGCACGTTGGGCGCGCTGGGATCCACGCCGCTGCGCCCCAGAATCAGCACGTGATCGGTTTCCGGATTGAACCTCTGCTCGGGATCGATGACGATCATCGGCCCGTACATCCCCAGCGGGAGCTGACGCTCGTCGTGGACGTGCGTGTGATACATGAAGGTGCCCGTCCGCGGTGGTGTGAACCGGACGATGAACGAACTGTCGGGTTCGATCATCGGAGCGAGCCGCTTGTCGATGCCGCTCCAGCCGTGAACGCCGTCGTAGATGCTCTCGAGTTCCATGCCGTGCCAGTGGAGCGCGGTCCGCTCTCCGAGATGATTGACGACCGTGATCTCGACCGGCTCGTCCCTCCGCAACACGAGTGTCGGGCCAGGCGTGGACATGCGATCTGCCGCGGGATCGATGCCATCTCCACTCAGCTTAAAACCAAACGACCGGTCCGTACCGGCGGTCCCCCGCTCCATCGCCAGCGTCAGCTTGCGAGCCGTGCGCGGCGCCGCTCCTACAGCAGACGCCGGCGCTGCGGCGCCACGCACGGTGATTCCCATAATCATGCCGGCCATCCCTCCCGAAGCGTCGTGATCCACATGCGCGCCGCCGTGGGACCCGGCGTGGGGCGACACCCGGCGTTCCGGCGACACGTGCTGCATGATGTGACAGTGGAACAGCCAGTTCCCCTCCCGCTCGGGCGTCCACGTCATCGCCATCGTCGTGCCTGGGGGCACCAGATGCGTCACGACGGAGTGACGATCCGAAGCCGCGACAGGGCGATCCTGCATGCCGTCGCCGAGGCTGTCCACCTCGAAGTAGAAGCCGTGCAGATGGAGCGGATGCGCCTGCGAAGTGAGATTGACAATCCGCCACCGCACCCGCTCCCCGACGCGATAGGTGAGCCGCTCAGTAGCTGGCCACGACAAGCCGTTGATCATGAATCCGATGCCCGGCTTAAACCCTTCGAACACCCGGTCCGGAAAGTCCGCCGCAAGAACCTGGCCGAGCTGAGCGGGGGTCAGGTTGGACCACTCGGTGATGACCATCACCCGGCCCGGATCGGCGGCGCTGCCCGCCGGATCGATGATGAAGGCGCCCCCCATTTCCCTGAACGGAATCGGCGCGCCGAATGCCGACGCCCAGTAGTGGTAGGTGCCGGCCGCACCAGCGGTGAACCGGACTTCCCTGGTCTCCCCTGGCGGAACATCCAGCGTCGAGCAGGGCGTGCCGTCGCGGCTGCACAGCCCATGCACGCTCAGCATGGAGGGGAGATCGTTGCGGAGGGATGCCGCGATCTGCGTGCCTTCGTGCACCCGGATCAATGGGGCAGGGGCGGTCAGCGAGGAGGACGAACTCTCACCCAATGCCTCAATCGACACTGTTGGGCCCGCCGGTCCTTCAGGCTGCCAGGCTCCATGGGCGGCGCGCAGCGACAGCGTCAGCACTCGACCGTCGAGCGTGCCCGCGGCACGCCGGTTATCATTCGGAACGACGGCCAGCTGGTGTGTATCTGGGCCCGGCGATGCAGTGGCGATGCTCGCCACTGCGGTTGTCGAGATGGCCAGGCACGCCAGCCGCCCGGAGAATGGTCGAAGGTGAACCATCATCAAAAACCCCCGATGCAATTACTTCGGATCGACACACCGAGAGTAACGAACGCGGTAGAGCGGTGTCGTAAGCGAACCATGAGCAGGCGGTAACAAATCGGGGCAGGGGCGGTTATGGCGCCGATTCGCCGGCAGCCCACCCGTTGACCAGCAGTGGAGCTGGAGACGGTGACGTCGTATTCCCCGCGGTGGCGGTCGCGATGCTGGTCCTGCTGAGCGCCCAGGCAGGTTCCGTCGGGGGCTGAGCATCCACGAGATCCGGGCGGCCCTGGTGACGCCGAGCGGAAGCGACGCTGGCGCCGCGGCACGTGCTGCTGATCCGCCAGAATCCCTTGCGCGCGGCGCCGCGGTGGGTCTTGATGGGTGTGCTCTGAAAGAACGTCGTCGGGCCGGACGTCGGGCGAGTCTGCGCCTGAATCATCAACCAACGGGTCGACGGAAGAACTCTCAGAGGCGAATGCCTGCTTGAGAGTTCGTTCACGCGTTCGTCGAACTCTGGAACCGTTGGGATCATTGCTACGCCTCTATAGCTCCGTTATCATCGGCGCATGGCTACATTTGACGTGATGCAGTATGCGCAGGCAGGTGCGCGAGCTCGACTGGCGGATCTGCTCGCGGAGGCAGATCGAATCCGTCGTGCGTTTCCAGGTATCGAGAGGGACGGCGACCGGGCAGCACCACGCAAGGCCCGCCAGCAACAGGGGTCTCCGAACCGACCCGGGCGGCGAAGGACGATGACCGCCGCGGAGCGCAGGGCGGTGAGTGCGCGGATGAAGGCCTACTGGGCTGCCCGTCGCGAAGGCAACGCTTCTCCGCCTTCATCGCTGACTTCAGCGAGCGGCGCAACGCCCAAGTCCGCAGTCAAGTCCACGGCGGGCAGGGGGCGCAGAAAGAAGCATTGATTCCTTGGCACTGGCCGTGATCCGTTTGGTTGATGCGGGTCGAAAGGTGTATAGGGTGTCCTTCACCCAGCGAGACTACGATTTCTGTCAAGGCCCGCTTCGCATTCCACAGTGGCGCCCGCGGCGGCATCCCCTTGCCGGTCGAAACGGATCTCGACAGGCACCGATACGCAGCGCTGGCACCCTACCCTATGCGCGCGACGTCCCGTGCCTCCAGCGCTGTCACACCGCGGCTGGGCATCGTGCGCTGCGATAGCCGTTGAGGGCTATCGACCTTACGCGGTCGGGCGGTCAGGCCGAAGTCGGTCTACACTTCACGACTACTCGCGATTAATCCGTCTACTGCGCCGGTTGCTGGCAGACGGTTCGATTCCTATTTGGTTCACCAGCTCCAACCTCTTGATTCCAAACACCAGGAATCTTGAACCCAAATAGTTAATCGAACCGCGCTTGGGTTCGCGTGGATCGAGACACGTATAATGGACAGCAGCGCGTGGGGCGCATCCAGTCCGCGGAAAGGGCCGTGCCCACCCGTGACAACCGACCTGAAGGATACGAACTTCTTTCAGCCTGATACGTGCGGACTGCAGGCGTGCGATCAAAGGAGATTCGTATGTCTGACGCGCTTCCGCTCCCGCCCCGTCCGAATCTCGACCAGTACAAGAAGCTCGCAAAGGATTTTCAGCACGCTTGCACGTCTGGCGAGCCCGGCGCAATCCACGACTGGGCGGCACGCTGGGCGGAGGCACTTGCCCGCCTGCAAGGGCGCCCGATCACCCCCGAAGTTCGACAAGAGATCCACTGGGACACAGAACGGGTCGAACGGCAATGGCACAAGATCCGGAAGTCGAAGGAACGTGTGGCCCGCTGCAGCGTGGCCGACGCGCAGTTCTTTGTGGCGCGCTGCCACGGTTTCGCGAGCTGGCCCAGGTTTGCCAAACACGTTGAAACACTCGCGCGCGACAACTCGCCCGTTTCGAACTTCGAAGCGGCGGTGGACGCGATCGTGAGCGGCGACACCGGAACGCTTGCCAAGCTGGTCCACGATCATCCCGAGCTCGTGCGGGCGCGTTCGACGCGGGAACACCGTTCGACGCTGCTTCACTACGTGTCGGCGAACGGCGTCGAAGACTTCCGTCAGAAGACGCCGAAGAACATCCTCGATATCACGAAGTTACTGCTAAACGCCGGCGCCGATGTCAACGCGGAGTCAGACGCATACGGCGGACGATCGACAACGCTCGGATTGACCGCCACGAGTTGGCATCCAGAAAATGCAGGAGTTCAGCTGCCGCTCATGGAACTGCTGATCAATCATGGCGCCATTATCGACGGTCCGGATGGAGGCAGCGCCGTCAATGGCTGTCTCCATAACGGCCGCGGGGAGGCTGCCGAGTTTTTTGCGAGTCGCGGGGCGCGGTTGGATCTGGAAGGCGCGGCCGGAGTCGGCCGACTCGACGTCGTTAAGAGCTTTTTCAATGACGACGGGGGCCTAAAGCCGACTGCAACCGAGCAACAAGTGAAGGATGGATTCGCCTGGGCCTGTGAATTCGGCCGGACCAGCGTCGTCGAGTTCCTATTGGAGAAGAGTATCAACATAGACGCGAGGCTCAAGCACGATGGCCAGACCGGCCTGCATTGGGCCGCGTACGGCGGTCACGCAGATTTAGTCAAGGCGTTGCTGCGACTCCGCGCACCAGTCGACGCGAAGGACGAGAGCTATGGCGGAACGCCGTTAGGGTGGGCGCTCTACGCCTGGGGGAATGCCACGGAAAGTGAGGTGAGACGCGGACACTACTACGAAGCGGTCACGCTGCTAATCGGGGCAGGAGCAGAACTCGACTTGCTGTGGTATTCAGACGATGAAGACCGGCGGCGTGCCCTCGCGAAAGCGCGTTCCGATCCGCGCATGATGGCCGCGCTTCGCGGCGAGAGACGCCCAGTACCGGCTGAAGTCCCGCCGGACCACCGGCGGATACGAGACCTCTGCGATCAGGCGGCTTGTTGGAGCGCCTCGAGCCGCCTGAGCCAGTCCCCGATCTGGTTCCAACTGGCAAACATTAGGGTCACCGCCGCGTCCACTGCTCCTGAACAGTCCATGCGGCTGGGTTGTGCAACCGACCGGACGATTGCCGGAAACTCCGATTTTCTACGGGAATCGATAGCGCGGGGTCTCCAGCCTGCGCCGGCCGCGCTCCTCCCAATCGAGGGGACGTGACTCGGAAACGACGGCGCTGCCGTCACCTAAAATTACCTACGAGGATCAACTCGTCTGTCGACGAGTCGATGCGCGCGAAGAATACAGTCGGCCGTCACGGGTCGCGCTCAGGCCGAGGCCTATCGTGCCCAAATTCGTGGCCACCGTCGTCGATCGTGACGTGGTGCAATCGAAGTATCGGAGCCGGGTCTCGCCATCGGGCCTGTCGGTGAAGGACCCCGCTTCACCGGACACGCGATCGACGTAGTAGAGACCGTCTTCGACGACGTCGAAATTGCCGAGCACCACGCCTTCGATCATCTTGACGGCCGATCCACCGCCCTGCGGCAAGCGCCACACCGTACCGGGCCCGTTCGTCGTGTCGACGTAGAAAGGTCACCGCCGTACGACTCGATGGCGATGGAACCAGCACTGTTCGTCACCAGAACGGGTGCGCCGCCCGTGACCTTCATCTTCCAGATGCGCGACTCTCCACGTTCCATACCTGCCGCAGAGTAGATCCATTGGCCGTCGCGAGAGAAGCTTGGAAAGGCGCCGCAGGCGTGCCCTTGAACGGACGGCCGGCGCTTCCTGGTGATCAAGGACGCACCAGGCTCCGACTCCTCAGCGACGTCGGCTGCAATCGTGGTCGCGCAGAACTGGGTGGAAGAGGTGAAGCGCCTCGAGCCCATCAGGCGATGAACGATGATTGAATACGCTTCTCGGCGAAAGGCACAACACGCTCACTATTGTGGCCAGGTCACAAATGGATTCCGGATCGGTCAGACGCCCGTCAATGACTGGCCCGGTTTCTCCTTTGTCGTGAGGGGCCGCAGTCGCTACAATCAGCCTCGATTCATGCCGCTGTCCGCTGGCGCGCGTCTCGGCCCCTACGAGATCGTCTCTGCACTCGGCGCGGGCGGTATGGGCGAGGTCTACCGTGCGCGTGACGCGAAGCTCAATCGTGACGTCGCGCTGAAGGTCCTTCCCGAGCTCTTCGCGCGCGATCCCGACCGGCTCGCGCGCTTCAAACGCGAGGCGCAGGTGCTCGCGTCGCTCAACCATCCGACGATCGCCGCGATCTACGGCTTTGAAGAATCGAACGGGGTCCAGGCGCTCGTGCTGGAGCTGGTCGAGGGGCCCACGCTCGCCGATCGCGTCGCGCAGGGGCCGATTCCCGTCGACGAGGCGCTGCCGATGGCCCGCCAGATCGCGGAAGCACTCGAAGCGGCACACGAGCAAGGGATCATCCATCGCGATCTCAAGCCGGCGAATATCAAGGTGCGAGTGGACGGCGCCGTGAAGGTGCTGGATTTCGGTCTTGCGAAGGCCCTCGAGCCGGTCGAGGTCGCAGGCGGCGACATGACAGCGTCACCGACGATCACCAGTCCGGCGTTGACGCAGATGGGGATGATCCTTGGCACCGCTGCGTACCTGAGTCCCGAGCAGGTGAAAGGACGGCCGGCTGACAAGCGCAGCGACGTGTGGGCGTTCGGTGCGGTCCTCTACGAAATGTTGTCTGGTCAGCGCGCGTTTAAAGGCGAGGACATCTCGGACACGCTCGCGGCGGTGCTGCGTCAGAGCATCGACTTGACGGGACTCCCCCCGTCGACGCCGCCCGCGGTACGGCGTCTCGTGTCGCGGTGTCTCGAGCGGGACGTCAGGCGGCGCCTCCGCGACATCGGCGAAGCGCGGATCGCCCTTGAGGATCCCGCGCGGCTCACGACGGAAGGCGTGGAAGGCATGGCCGTCCTCCCGCCGCCGCGACCCCTGTGGCGACGCGCGATTCCAGTTGTGCTCTCCGCGATTGTCGCCGCCACACTCACCGGGACCGCCGTCTGGTACGTCAGCCACCAATCTGTGCCGCAGCTCCAGGTCACGCGATTTCTGTTCCCGTTGCCGGACGGTCAATCGTTCGTCGGAGCGACGCCTCGTCCGGTGATCGCTCTCTCGCCAGACGGCACGCAGCTGGTGTACGCGGCGAACACGCAGCTCTTTCTGCGGTCGATGTCGCGGCTGGACGTGCACGCGATTCCAAGCACCGAACAGGATCAGGGGGTGTCCGATCCGGTCTTTTCGCCGGACGGCCGGTCGATTCTCTACTACGCGTCCGAAGATCACACCATCAAGAGAATTGCAGTCACGGGCGGTGTGTCTCAAACGATTTGCCGCGCCGATGCCCCGTACGGCATCAGCTGGGGACCGGACGGCATTGTCTTCGGGCAGGGCAGGAAGGGCATCATGCGAGTCTCACCGGATGGTGGCACGCCGACGGTTCTCGTGCGAGGCAAGGACGGAGAAGAGGCATCTGGCCCCCAGCTCCTTCCTGGCGGGCAGCACGTGCTGTTTACGGTTGCAACCGGTAACGACCCTGATAGATGGGACAAAGCACGAATCGTCGTCCAGCCGGTCACGTCCGGAGATCCCACGACCCTCATCGAAGGTGGAAGCGACGGCCGTTATGTCCCGACGGGTCACCTGGTGTATGCCGTTGAGGGCACGTTGTTCGCCGTTGCGTTCGACCTGCAGCGGCTGAAGGTAACGGGCGCCATCTCGCCCGTCGTCGAAAACGTTCGGTGGTCCGGAGGACGAACCACCGGCGCATCCCACTTCAGCATTTCCAATACCGGCTCCCTCGTTTACATTCCGGGATTCGCAGTTTCCCGCCAACAGGATATCGTCCTGACGGATCGGCAGGGTGGGGTGGAGCGACTGAAACTCCCGTCTGGTCGGTACGCGTTTCCCCGCGTGTCTCCGGATGGCACGCGCATCGCTTTCGGGACCGATGACGGCCAGGAGGCGAACATCTACACCTACGACCTCTCCGGCGCGACCACGATGCAACGCCTCACGTTCGGAGGTAACAACCGTTTTCCAGCTTGGTCCTCGGACAGTAAGCACGTTGCGTTTCAGTCCGATCGCGAGGGTGACCTGGCCGTCTGGCAGGCCGCCCTCGGAGGCACCACCGAACGCCTCACGAAGCCCGAACAGGGCGAATCACATGCGCCCGAATCGTGGCATCCGAAAGGCGACCTCCTTCTGTTCAGCATCACGAAAGGGTCGGACGTGTCGTTATGGACCTTCTCGCTGCAGGACAGGAAGGCGAGGCCATTCGGCGACGTTCACTCGTTCTATCCAACCGGGGCACGGTTCTCGCCCGACGGACGATGGGTCGCCTACACGAGCAGGGAACCGGGCGAGAAGATGACGATCTACGTCCAGCCATTCCCAGCCACGGGAAACAAGTTTCCGCTCTTCGTCAAAGGGTCCAGCCCCACCCCGCACAAAGTCGCCTGGTCACCAGATGGCAAGGAACTGTTCTACGTTCCGAGACTTGGTGAATTCGAGGCCGTCTCCATCACGACGCAGCCGACGTTCGCCTTCGGCAATGCCGTGCGCGTGCCGAGGCCATTCCAACCAGGGGGACCCAACATGCGAACGTGGTACGACGTCACGCCAAGCGGCAAGTTCCTGGGGCTTATCCCACCGGGACAAGCGGATGCGCTCACGCGCGCGAACGCCGAAATCCAGGTCGTGCTCAATTGGTTCGAAGACCTCAGAGCGCGCGTGCCTCCTCCGAAATAGGATGGCGTCTAAGGGCGAACTATGCCCTTAAGAGTTCTGGGGTGCATTGTGCGGAAGCGGATGTTGACGCTGGTCCTGTTCGTTGCCTTCGCGACCCTGATGGCTGGTCAATCAGCGCCGTCGATTCAAGGCGTCTGGCGAGCGGTCGAAGTTTCTATTCCCGCTTCGTCGGCTCCCGCGGCTGGCGTCGACAATCGCGCCGCCGCGCGACAAGACCCATTCGGTGCGTTCTCCGAAGGCACTCACACCGCTCTCCAACCGGAACTCATGATCTTCACTGGAAAGCATTACAGTCGGACCACCGACACCGCAGCCCAGCCTCGTCCGACGACCGGTTACAAAATCCCCGGCAAACCGACGTTGGAAGAGTTACAAGCGGCATGGGGTCCGTTTGTTGCCAATGCCGGTTCGTATGATGTCTCAGGGACCACGCTGATGCTCCACGCCATCGTGGCCAAGAACCCCAGAGCTCAAGCGAATGGAAACTTCACCCGGCTCAACATCAGGCTTGAGGGGAACACCTTGTGGTTGACGCCGATAGAGACCGAGGCGGGCAAAATAGGCGCGCCGGTGACGTCCAAGTACGTTCGGATTGAATAGCGAGCGCGCGATAGTAATGCCGTGTCCGAGGTTCGCTCACCAGCGCGAACTGGTAGGTGCGATGAAAGCGAGCCGGATCGCCGGGTCACAGCGCTGCGACCTAACAATGTGGAGACGAGATGAAGTCAATTACCGCGTGGCCGCGCTTCTGTTGCTGTTGACTGGATCGGATGCGGCGGTCCATACATAGGAGCCGACTGCAACCACCGGTATTTCCGGCTTCAGGGTCGTTCTTCTCGGACGAGGAGTGGTCCGAGCTTCGACGCGCAACGTTTAGCGTCCAACGCCGGTTTTCGAGTGATAACGGTTCCTGCGCACGCGGCGAATGTCGTGGCTGTCGTTGAGCAGGCGCCGACTGTGGTCGCGGTCGAACTCAGTGATGCGAACGAGGCCCAGACGTGGGAGCGTGCCTCTCGGTGGGCAACGGGACGCCGCGCATGTCCGCCACGATGCGCCGCAAGGCGCGCTCGGTGACGCTGGCCGGGGTCAAGCGCACCGCCCAGTCGCGGAACCAGCGGCCCACCGGCGAGGTCATCTGCGCCAGGCGCCCGAAAGCGAACGACCGGTCGAGAATCCACTTGGCCCGAGGGCGGCGCAGCCTCTCGTAGTCGGCGAGCGCCTCCGCCAACGGGCGGGGTCTGTGGAGCACGTTCGCGAGGCAGCACGCGTCTTCGATGGCGAGCCCAGCGCCTTGGCCCATATTCGGCGTGACCGCGTGGGCGGCGTCGCCGAGCAACACCACCCCGGGACCGTAGAACTGCGGGGCGAGCCCGTCCTCGAGATCGTCGTGCAGCAGGGCGCCGAGGTTTTTCACCGCGGCGATCGCTTCGGCGCCAGGGCTGCCGAAGGCGCTCCAGTGCTGACGAAAGTGGTCCAGCGTCGCCCAGGGCGCCGGCGCCCGAGGTGGCGCGTTCATCGCGAGGAAGGCGTAGGTCTTGACCTGACCGATGGGCACCACGCCCACGCGCTTGCCGGGCCCCCACATCTCGAAAGCCTCGTCCGTCCATTGCGCGTCCAGCACGAAGCGAAAGCAGGTGACGCCGCTGTACCTCGTCACGAAGCCGGGATACAGCGCCTGCCGCAGCTGCGACCGGATCCCGTCGGCGCCGATCAGCAGATCGCAAGTGAGCGGCACGCCATCCACTACCAGCTCCGG
Source organism: uncultured Acidobacteriota bacterium (assembly GCA_963816725.1). Lineage (GTDB taxonomy): Bacteria > Acidobacteriota > Vicinamibacteria > Vicinamibacterales > 2-12-FULL-66-21 > CAVSUB01. Next base: position 920,884 of record CAWFMC010000018.1, read on the forward strand.
ACGGTCACCGAACGCGAGCCGCTCGATGGTTGCCCCGAGCCGGAGCTCGCCGTTGAAGTGGGCGCGGAGCACTTCGTGCAAGCGGCTGCGATGAAGCGCGACACCGGGCTCTGGCAGGCTGCTCACGCGGTAACTCGAACGCCCGAGCACCTCGCCGCGGGCGTTGGTGATGTTCATACCCGCCACTTCCTTGCCCACGGACCTCAGATCGGAGGTGAGCCCGAGGAGGCGCACCGCGGTCATCACGTTGGGGCCGAGCACGACGCCCGCGCCTTCCTCTTTGAACTCGGCGCGCTTTTCCACGATCGTCACCTCGTGGCCCGCGCGGGTGAGCGCGATGCCCGAGGCGAGGCCCCCAATTCCTGCTCCGACGATGACGACCTTCATGATATCCGCACTGTAGATCAACCAGCCCCATCGACGGCCGGGCGAAGTGGCGAGAGGACGTTCAAGCCGGCTTTCCCCGATGATCAGGCGTTTCGTTGCGGGGACACGCTGACGCGCATCGATCTTGCGGAAAGTTTTTATTGGGCTGCGATGATGGGGATTTCGTGTGCGTCAGCGGCGCGGCAGCTGCGGCTCAGTCTCAAAACAGAGCCAAACGTCCGTAATCCCTGTCGCCCGACTGCCTCGCATTGACGCCGGTCCTCGCATCTAGCGTAGCCCTCGACGCGACGATCGAGCTATCGACAACCGGTGGATGTTTCGGTCAGTTGGAGACAGTTTGGAGGCGCCGAAGGGGTGAAACGCGTAAGTGCCGCGAAGAGAACGGGATAGTGGGCTGGGAGGCAGGGATTCGCGAGGGACACTCAACGAGCCTAAGTTGTTGTCCTAGAAAGAGATGTGGCTGGGAGGCAGGGATTCGAACCCCGATATCCGCGTCCAGAGCGCGGAGTCCTACCGTTGAACGACCTCCCAGCAGGCAGGCGGAAACCACAAGTATAACGGGGTCGCCATCGAGCACGCAACCCGCGGCGCACCTCACGGCTCGTTGTCCAGGCTCCTCCACAGGTACCAGCACGCCACCGACCGGTACGGCTGCCACTTCTCGCCCAGCTTGCGGATCCGATCCGGCGTCGGGCGCTTGCGCAACCGGTACTGGCGGTGGATGGCGTTGACAATCCCCAAGTCGCCGACCGGGAGGACGTCCGGCCGATGCAGCCGGAACATGAGGAACATCTCCGCCGACCACCGGCCGATGCCCTTGATCTGCGTCAGCTGCGTGATGACCTCCTCATCGTCCAGCGAGTCGATCGATGCGAGATCGAGCTGATGCGCCTGCACGTGCTGCACGAGATCACGCAGATAGCCGATCTTCTGACGGCTGTAGCCGACCGCGCGCAGCTGCTCGTCGCTCACCGCAGCGAAACCCTCGGGCGTCGGCGTGCCCTCGGACATCAGCTCGGTCAGGCGGCGATAGATGGTGGCCGCCGCCTTCGTCGACAGCTGCTGGTTGGTGATGGCCCGCACCAGGGCCGAGAAGTGGTCGCCGCGCTGCGCGGCGGCGAGGCCGCACGCCCCGTGCTGCGCGATCAGCTTCGCAATCACCGGGTCACCGCGCAGCAGCAGCCGGCGGGCTTTGGCGTAGTCGGCGGGCGTCATGGTGCGGATGATATCCGGGCGGCAGCGGAGGGCGCGACGACCGGTACTGACTACTGGAAGGACGGGGGAACACGCGCGGCGGGGGGCGACCACCCTGAGCGCCTGGCGGGAAGGCCCGGACGTCCGGGCCTCCCCGTCAAGCGTGACGAATCACGCTACTCGACCGGGCCGTGCGGCTGGTCGTCATCGCGCGATGGCCGTGGATCGACCATGCCGCCCGGCCGCGAATCCTCGGATTCCGGCCCACCCGACTGCTCCCGGCGCCGGCGATGGCTGGCGATCCCACCCTTGCGGCCGGCGTCGCGAGCCTCCTCACTCGTCCACTCGTGTGCGGTCCCCTTCTGATGCGCTGCCTTGCCGCCCTTGCTGGCAATCTCGCGCTGTTTGCTTCTATCCATTGAAGCGAATCCGCGATCTTCCTTGGCCACGATGTGCCTCCCTCCCGTGTCCGGTGCCTCGGTTCCCCGACGAGGTCCACCGGTCGTCCTTACCTCGTGTGCTGCAACACAGGTACCACGAACACATTGATTCGCTTGGAGATAGAGGCGCGGTCGGGATCGGGGCAGGTTGGGACGAAGTGGCGTCACAGTTGTACCGAAGAGGTGCCTTCTGTCAGGTCGACAGTGAAGCGCAGTCGGATTTTTGGGCAGACGCCTACCCATTCATGAGCTCTGATGTGCAGCCCAGCCGAACGCTCATCAATACAGGTGCGTAAATTTGGGAGTATCGTCTGGAGTCAGTCGGTGGCGAGGATCACTGCACTCGCGAGCCGCCGCTGCGTGCGTTCGCGACCGAGTAGCTCCAGAACTTCGAACAGTCCCGGGCTGGCCGTTCGGCCCGTCACCGCCACGCGCGTCATGTGGATCGGAAGCGCAGGCTTGAGACCGCGTTCGGCCGCCAGCCCGCGCAGCGCCGCCTCGATCGCCTCGCGTGAGAACACCGGCAGCCCCTGAAGCCGTTCCTGCACCGCCGACAGCAGCTCCCGGCTGCCCGCCGCGTGCAGGTACTTCGCGACGGCGGCCGGATCGTAGTCGACCTCCTCCACCAAAAAGAGCCGTCCATCGGTCACGAACTGGCCCAGGGTCCTGGCGCGCGGCTTCAGCAGCTCGATCACCTGCTCCAGCCACGGCCGATCAGCCCCGGCGAGCCGATCGCTCCATAACCCCGCGGCCCGGAGCAGCGGCTCGATCCGCGTGGCCAGCTCTCCGGCGCTGAGGCGCATGATGTGCTGCTGGTTGAACCAATCGAGCTTCTCGGGATTGAACACGGCGTTGCCGCCGCTGATGCCGTCCAGCCCGAAACGCGTCACCAGCTCGTCGCGCGAGAACAGTTCCTGGTCGGTGCCCGGCGACCACCCGAGGAGCGCGAGAAAGTTGACCATCGCCTCAGGCACGTAGCCCAGCTCCGGATAGGCCATCACCGAGGTCGCGCCGTGCCGCTTGCTCAGGCGCTTCTTGTCGGTGCCGAGGATCAGCGGCACGTGCGCGAACGCCGGCATCGCGGCCCCGAACGCCTCGAACAGCAGCACGTGCTTCGGCGTGTTGGAGACGTGATCGTCGCCGCGGATCACGTGCGTGATGGCCATGTCGATGTCGTCGCACACGACCGAGAGGTGATACGTCGGCTGGCCGTCCGAGCGGACGATGACGAAGTCCTCGATGTGCGCGTTGTCGAACGCGATCGGCCCGTGGACCTGATCGACGAAGGACGTGCGGCCGGCCGGGACCTTGAACCGGACCGCCCGAGGCACGCCGTCCGCTTCGCGCTGGCCGAATCTCTTCAGGGCTCAGCGCGCAGCAGGTCCGATCGTAAATCCACCCGCCCCCCGCCGCTTCGGCCGCAGCGCGCTTCGCCTGCAGCTCCTCGCTCGAGCAATAGCAATAATAGGCGCGTCCCTCACCGGCCAGCCGCTCTGCACGGGCGCGATGCCCCTCGAGCCGAGCCGACTGGAAGTACGGCGCGTGCGGGCCGCCGACGTCAGGCCCTTCGTCCCAATCGAGCCCCAGCCAGCGCAGACCGTCGACGATCCCCGCCACCATCTCCCACGAGGACCGCTCGGTGTCCGTGTCCTCGATCCGCAGCACGAACGTGCCGCCTTGCCGCCGCGCGAACAGCCAGTTGAACAACGCCGTGCGGGCCCCGCCGACGTGCAGGTAGCCGGTGGGTGAGGGTGCGAAGCGGACGCGGACCATGGGGTGATCTTACCGGGACTGGGGACCCGGGACCCGGGACCCGGCGCTCCGAGGTCGCGACATCGGCCGGATCACAGGCATCGGCGGCACGCCATCCGATGGTAACGGCAGGAACATGGCAACACGAGCGCTTCGTATCTGCCAGACCCGGAAAGAGCGAGCACCGAGCGCCCAGCGCCGAGTCACAAATCCCCGAGTGCCTGGTCCCGGATCCCGGGTCCCGAGTCCCTAAAAGATTTCCCCAAAGTAACTCCAGAAGTACTCACGCGTCTTTTCGAGGAGAGGTCGTCGCCGCCACTCGTCTAGGCGGAGCGTCTTGGCGTGCGCGATGTCCGCTTCGAGATCCTTGGTCAGGCGGGCGGCGAGGTCGCGGCTGGCGACGGCGAGGTTCAGCTCGTCGTTCAACTCCAGCGAGCGGTTGTCAAAGTTGGCCGAGCCGAACATGCTGATCACCCCATCGACCACCAGCGACTTCGCATGCATCATCGTCGGCTGATACTCGTGAATCGCGATCCCGCGGGCGAGCAGGTCGTCGTAGGCCTGGCGGGACGCGTACTTGACCGGCATCGCGTCGGTTTCGTCTCCCTCTACCAGAATCCGCACCTTCACGCCGCGCTTCACCGCGTCCTCGAGCGCCCAGGACGTGGATTCGTCGGTCACGAAGTACGGCGTGGTGATGTCGAGCGTCCTGGTCGCGCTGGCAATCAGCAGCAGGTAGAGACGCTTCATGTCGCTGCTGCCGCCGGACGGAGAGCTGCGCACCAGGATGGTCGGACCCTGGTCGTCTGCGGGAGATCTCGGGTCGTCCAGCTCGGGCGAGACCGGGTCGCCGCCCTCGAAGACGTTCTCGTAGAAACCTCCCTCGAGCAGGCGCGCGATCGGTCCGGTGGCGCGCACCTGCGTGTCGCGCCAGTGCTCGGGATCCTGCGCGTGACCGAGCCAGTGATCCGCCACGCCCGCGCCGCCGGTGAAGGCGATCTCTCCGTCGATCACCAGAATTTTGCGGTGCGTGCGGTAGTTCACTTCCTCGAGCGAGTACCAGTGCGGCGTGTTGAACTGCACGATCGAGCAGCCCGCCGCCCTCAGCCGGTCGACATGGGCCTTCTCCATCTTGCTGGCGCCAACCGAATCGACCGTGAGCTGGACGTGCACGCCGCGCCGCGCCGCCTGTTCGAGCGCCGCGGTGAACTGGTCGGCGACGCTCCCTGTATCGTAGATGTAAGTCTCGAAGCTGATCCGCTTCTTCGCCTGGTTGATCGCCCCCACCATCGCGGGAAAGAACTGATCGCCGTTGGTGAAGACTTCGTAGCGATTGCCCCGGGCGACATCGGCGCCGACCAGCGCCGCGAGGTACTCAGGGAAACGCGCATCGGCGGCACTCACCGCACTGCGCGGGCGAAGCGTCTCCTGATCCTGCGCCAGCAGGAGCCCCAATGCCACAACTGCGGCAGCACTGAACAGGATGACGAACCCGCGACGGACAGGGGACATCGACATCCGCCTGATCTCTGCAATTTGAGCGCCCGTCCGAATGATCACGCGTGCGCGACCGCGAGATCGCCCCGCAGACCGCGGCGAGGACTCCACAGCCGGCCACCGGCCCTTGCGTCATTGTCGAAGGGATCGGGCCGCAAGCTGATAGGCTGTGCGGATGCCGACCGCCTCAGAGCTCCAGGAACGGACGATCGCCTATGCGCGTGCGGGGACGTTCGGCCCGCCGGCGCTCGAGGCCAATCTCGAACTGACCCAGGTCGCGCCCGACAACGAGGGCGCATGGACCCGGCTCGCGCGCTGCTATCTCGAGGCCGGACGCCTGGACGATGCGACGGCGGCGCTGGACGCGGTCCTCCAGCTGAATTCGCAGAACAGCATCGCCCGCAGCTTGCTCGGCGAGGTGTCTCGGCGCCGCGCCG
>CAWFMC010000019.1:0-303324 GCA_963816725.1 uncultured Acidobacteriota bacterium
GCACAGTTGTAAAGCGTGGACAGGTTGGTCACCTGATGCAGATCCAGAACGGGGAGGTGGCGAAATGGGCCATGCCCGGTGACTGCGCCGGTCATGGATGCGCAGGAACTCGACAACGATTGATCCGCGATCTGGGTATCCGATGAGCCTTCCCCTCGACGCTGCGACAGCACACTTCGATCGCCCGCTCGGCGCACGAAGATCGTTTCCGACGGGCCACCAGCGCGATCCCGACGCCGGTGCGCCGAGCGCACGCTACGGGCTCTCGAGCTCCAACCAAAGCAATCGCTTGAAAACGCGACATGGTTGCTGGGATTCCCGCGTCCAACGCGTACGAGGCCAAGCCGTATGAATGAGCCAGTTAGCGCGGGGCGGGTTCTGATCCACCACGTCGCCGAAACGCGCCACTTTCTGAGGGTCGCCTCAGCGAAAATCGTGGCGAAATCAGACCGTGTTGCACCAGGAGAACCCACTACGCCAGCTAACTGCTTGGAAACAAAGGAGCGGGGGCTTCGGAGAGGGTGGGATTCGAACTCTGTCGGGCCGTTTAGAATCTGTAAGTTGCAGATTCCACGTTGCCGTCCTTCCCATAAATGCCGACGATGCCGTCGCGCATTGCCCGCCATTGCCCGGAGCCATAAGGGCCACTGCTGTGCCAAGTGCAGGATGCGAACGACGTACACCGCGTCTCCGCGCACTGCGCACGCACGGCGCAGACCACGATGTTGGGCAACGGCGACCTGACGGGCTCGCGCGTGCCCTCCTTCCTGCCCAGCCTGCCACGGTTCGGGAACACTCTCCTCGCGCATCGTCCACGAGCCGGATAAGGCCTTCTCTAAGGGTCACCGCCCCGCACCGGGCGGTGACCCTCGCCAGAAGCCCTCCAAGTTGATTCTGGCGCCCGCGTCCGCCAGGATCCCGATATGCTCCCGTTGTTCATGGTTGTCTGTCGTGCGCTGGCGCTGGCACTCCGCGGACATCGCGAGGTGGTCCTGGAGAAGCTGGCCCTGCGCCAGCAACACGTGGCGATGAAGCGGGCGAACAATCGGCCCTGCTTGCCGGACCGTGACCGGTTGTTGTGGATGGCCTTGCGACGGATCTGGACGAACTGGCGAACGGCGCTCATCCTGGTTCGAGCAGAGACCGTCGTGGGCTGGCATCGCGCGTGGCTGCGCCGGCGATGGACCCGGCGCTCGACACCTCGCCCGAACGGCCGTCCGCCCGTCACGCGCGAGATCCGCGCGCTCGTCCGTGAGATGGCGACGGCGAATCCGTTGTGGGGAGCGCCCCGGATCCATGGCGAGTTGCGGACCCTCCGCGTCGACGTGTCAGAACGCACTGTGTCGCGTCTGTTGACAGGCGTCACCCGTCCGCCATCGCAGACGTGGCACACCTTCCTGACGAACCACCTCGCGTCGGCTGCGTCGATGGACTTCTTCACCGTGCCCACGCTGAGGGGACGCGTGCTCTTCGTCGTCGTCGTCGTGCTCTCCCACCATCGACGGCGCATCCTCCATCTCAACACCACGGCGCATCCGACGGATGAGTGGGCGGCGCAACAGGTGGTCGAGGCCTTTCCGGACGAGACGGCACCCCGCTGGCTTCACCGGGACCGTGACCGGCTTTACGGCGCGGCCTTCCAGCGCCGCGTGGCGGGTATGGGCATCGCCGAGGTCCTGTCCGCGCCGGCGAGTCCCTGGCAGAATCCGTTCGTCGAGCGGTGATCGGCTCGATCCGACGGGCGTGTCTCGACCACGTCATCGTCCTGCACGAATCGCATCGTCGGCCCGCCCTCAGGTCGTACCTTCCCTACTATCACCGCACCCGGACGCATCTTGGGCTGGACAAGGACACGCCGGATCGGCGGCCGGTCGCTGAGACAGCCGTCGGACGTATCGTCGCCGTGCCTGAAGTGGGAGGGCTACACCACCGCGCTACGAGCGACGCGCCGCGTAGCGCGAACCGTTGTCAGTCCCTCACCACATCAGCGCTCGCCGAAGGCGTGTCCGTTTCGGCGGGGCCTCGTCTTCGCCGACGCACAAGAGGGACGTCGGGACCGTGTCGAAACGCGACTGCAGAATGTGATTGAGACCATCCCCGTCGATGTCGATGCCGTCAGCAGGACGGGACTCGTCCTGCGGTGAGCATCACACGACCTTTGGCGAACGACACCGGGGTGAACCGTTGATTTGAGGATCGACACGCTCGATCCCGCGTACTAACTGTCGCTGCCTGGCGATGGGCAACGCCTCTTCGATTGGGATCGCCGCCTGCGCCAAACGCTGCGAGAGGTCCTCCCCTTCCACCAGTTCCATCACCAACGCGTGCGTGCCAGCGGATTTCTCGAACCCGTAAATCGCCGCAATGTTCGGATGGTTCAGCGCCGCGAGCATCTGCGCTTCGCGCGCGAAGCGCGCGAGGCGGTCGGCGTCCTGCGCGAAGGCATCTGGCAACACCTTGATCGCACCTGCCGGCGAAGGCTCGTGTCCGTCGCGCGATACACCGCGCCCACGCCGTCTTCGCCGATCTGGGCCGTGATTTCGTAGACGCCGAGTCGGCGCCGGGTGTGAGGGCCAAACTGGTTGGAGTATAGGGCTACATGGGAGTGCCGACCGGATTCCCTACACGCGCGCGGCGCTGCGACATCATCGGCGAACGCGCGCCTGGCGTGAGGCTCCTGGAGCAGCGACTCACCTCAGTGGTTGCGCCCGTCGACCCTGATTCGGGAACACTCCGAGCAGGGGCGGGGCTTCGGCCGATCGCACATGTCTGTAGGATTGCGTCGCCGTCGACCGGCCAACAGCAGTGTGGATGCTGGACGACTCCCTGGGTGCCTCGAGTGCCCCACGAGCTTGTCCATGCGTTGTTGAACTTCCGCAGGCACCCTGCCGCTGGGTCTCATGCGATACCGCCTACGACGCAGGAACCGTGGCCGTTCGGATGCGGTGCACCGATAGCCGCCGAGTGCAGTGGACCGGGACGCTGCCCAACTTTGCCCGTCGTGCCACTACGTAGGGAACGCCGTCCTACGGTTTGGGACTGGGACCGAGGGCCCGGTGCAACCAGGCTTTCGCGAGCTTCCAGTCGCGAAGGATTGTGTCTCGAGAGAGGCCAAGCACCTCGGCCGTCTCGTCCACGGTCAGGCCGCCAAAAAACCGCAGTTCCACGATGCGCTCCTGCCGTGGGGCAAAGGCTCGAAGCGAAGCGAGCGCATCCTCCAACGCCACCAAATCGGTTGGGCGGCCGGACGGCGCCCATACCTGATCGTTGAGCGTGACCGCGCGAACGCCGCCGCCACGCTTGCCGGCGTGGCGAGCGCGGGCGCCGTCCACGAGGATCCGTCGCATCAGCGTTGAGGCCAGGGCGAAGAAGTGCGCCCGGTTCTGCCACCGCATCCGCCTCAAGTCCACCAACCGCAAATAGGCTTCGTTGACCAGGGCAGTGGGTTGCAGCGTGTGGCCGGCGGGCTCCCGGGCCATCTGCCGTCGCGCCAGCCTTCGCAGCTCCGCGTAGACGATCGGCGTGATGCGATCGAGCGCACCCTGGCGTCCGGTCTGCCACTCGAGCAGCAACAGAGTCAGCTCACCGGGGACGGTCAAGCCGGCGTGTCTCTCCATGCTCGCCCCCCGTCGGTGTCGATCGTTTGGTGCCATGCGACTCTTTGGCGCGCAAATCCGCCTATCGACTCAAGCCGCCACGGAGGCGGCATTGAGGAGGTGGCATGGGCCGGTGGGCACATACGGTAGCAGCGTTCAGTGTGATAGCCATCGCGTGTGCGCCGGCCGATGCGACCGGCATGGAAGCGGGGCCGCCTCGCACGATCAGGGTGGTGGTCTGTGACAGCGTCGGCGTGACCCCGGAGGTTCTCGCCACGGCCAGGCTGACCACGGCAAGAGTGTACGGCCAGATCGGTATAGACATCGTATGGCGCGACCGCGTGGATCAGCCGGGCCGTCCAGCGTCGCCCACGAGTGAATCGGGCACTATGACTGTATACCTGCGCCTGGTGCCCCTGGCCTGGGAGCCGCCCGCCGTGACCTTGTCGGGCGCGCTCGGGTTCACGACGGTCGGCGGCCGGGTCGCGAGTGTGGTGTTCGAACGGATAGTCGACCTGGCCAGTAATGAGAGCCTCTCAGTGCCGGATCTTCTGGGCTATGTGATGGCGCACGAGCTGGGCCATCTTCTCTTGGGCTCCAAACCGCATGCGGTGAGTGGCATCATGAGCGAGACGGTGGATCGGCGGGGCGTCACGCAAGGGCTGCTCTGGTTCACCCGAGACGAGGCGAACGCCGTGCGGGCGAAGCTCCGGTCGCCGGCCCAGTGACCGGCGGGCGATCGCCGTGCCGACGCACCACGTCCGGGCCGCCGTTTGCGCTGCGGCTGGTCCGTGCGGGGGTCTGTTGACATGCGCACGTATCGATTGGCTTGGACGCCCCGGCATCCAACACTGCCCCACGCGGCGGACGGATGGTCCCCGGCGCCCCGAGGCGCAGAGAAGGCAACCGTGTGACCCCTGAACGCTGGGAGCAGATCGCCGCTGTCTACCATGCCGCGCTGGAGCACGCGCCCGGGCTGCGCACGGACTATCTGAGCACCGCTTGCGGCCAGGACGACGAGCTGCGGCGGGAAGTGGAATCGCTGCTGGCACACGGTGAGCAGGCGGAGGACTTCCTCAGCACACCCGTCGGCGGCAGTGGGCAGCGCCGCGCGGGCCCCTCACTAGAACCAGGCAGTCGACTCGGTGACTACCGGATCCTGGCGGCGCTCGGCATTGGCGGTATGGGCGAAGTGTACCGCGCGGAGGACCCGCATCTCGGCCGGGACATAGCTATCAAGATTCTGCCGCCGCAGTGGTTCGGGGATTCCGTGCGGCGCACCCGCTTCGAACGGGAGGCCCGGCTGCTCGCCTCCCTGAACCATCCCCACATCGGCGCGATTTACGGAGTGGTGGAGCAGGACGGTGTCCGTGGCCTGGTGCTGGAACTCGTGGACGGCGAGACTCTCGCCGCGAAGCTGACGAGCGGCCCGTTGCCAATTGAGGTGGCTATCGAGATCGCCGGACAAGTGGCCGATGCGCTCGATGCCAGCCACCAGAAGGGCATCATCCACCGGGACCTGAAGCCTGGCAACATCATCGTTCGTGGCGACTGGGTTGCGCCGGCGGATCGCTCAGCCAGCGGCGCCTCCGGGGCGCAACGGCGAGCGGCGCGGCCGCCGGTCCTGACGGTGAAGGTACTGGACTTCGGCCTGGCCCGGGCTGGAGATCCTGGTGACGCGACACTCAGCGAGGGCGCGATCATCAGCGACGACCCGACGCACGACGGTGCCGTGATGGGGACGGCCCCTTACATGAGCCCCGAGCAGGCACGCGGCAAGCCCGTGGACAAGCGGGCGGACATATGGGCGTTCGGATGCGTGCTGTACGAGATGCTGGCCGGTCGGCGGCCGTTCATCGGTGAGACGACCGTCGACACGATGGCCCTCATTCTCGAGCACGACCCGGACTGGACGGTCCTGCCGGAGGGCCTGCCGCCTGTCGTGAGACGACTCGTCCAGCGGTGCCTCGAGAAGGACCTCACGCTGCGGCTGCGCGATATTGGCGATGCGCGGTTCGACCTCGACATGGCCCGGCGTGACGCCGATGAGAACCGCCTCGACCCCCGTCCGCGCGGTCCCGTCGCGGGCCGGGCACCCTACAGGAAACTGGCTGCGACCGTCGGAGTCGCCATCCTCGTCGCGACGGCGATGTTTCTCACCCGAGGTCCGGGGCCCGTGCTCGGGTGGGCTTCACGAGCCGCCGGGCTGTGGGGTCAGCGTGCGCTGCCGGGGCCGACCGGCTCACCGCAACCGGCGCTGACCCGTCTGACATTCGACCCCGGCCTTCAGACCGATCCCGCGATCTCGCCGGATGGCCAGTTTGTCGCATACACCGCCGACACCTCCGGGAACTTCGATATCTGGGTCCGAGCCGTTGCCGGGGGCAACGCCATTCAAATCACCACCGATCCCGCGCACGACTGGCAGCCGCACTGGTCTCCGGACGGCCATCGCCTTGTGTTCCGCTCGGAGCGCCGCGGTGGCGGGCTCTTCATCGTCCCCGCGTTTGGCGGGGCCGAGGAGCGCGTGTCCACGATTGGATTCAGGCCGCGCTGGTCACCGGACGGATTGCGGATCCTGTTCGACCGGACGGATGCCGGTCGCTTTGCCACGACGCTCAACACCGTAGTCCCCGGCGCTGAACCGATGGTGCACGACCTGTCTGCCGCACTACCTATCGAGCGCGGTCGTGCGTGGGGTTGGACCCCTGACAACCGAGTGGCGCTCCTGTCGAGCGAGGATGCTCCATCCTTTACGCTGCGACTGTCTGTGCTGACTCTCGACACGAAGGAGTGGGAGCACGCCGAGGTGGATCCCCGCGTGCAACGTGCTTTCCAGGACCTCAGGTTCGTCGTGCAACGGGCGCCGCTTGCATGGGCCGATGGGGCCGCAGCGGTCTATTTCGTCGGCCAATCCCAGGGACTCAACGATGTCTGGCGGATCGGCGTGGAACCGCAAAGCCGGAGAGTCGTTTCGGGCCCGACTCGTGTCACCACGAGCGGTGACTCGACATCCGCCCCGACGGTCTCGCGAGACGGACAGGCGATGGTGTTTGGCGTGTCGAGGTCCGAGACACGAATCTGGTCGCTGGGCCTGACCGCTTCCGGGACCGCGGTTGGCGGACCCGCTGAAGCGCTGACAGCCGCGACGACGATCGCCTCGAACCTGCACCTGTCCGCGGACGGCAGCAAGCTCGTGTACATCCTCGAGCAGCCCGGGGGATCGCAGCGGCGTGAGATTCGCGAGCGGCGGATGGTGGACGGTCGCGAGCGCACTCTCATGCGCGTTGACGAGGCAAATGGCGAGATCCGAGGGCCGCTACGCTGGTCCCCGGATGGTCGAGTCCTCGCGTATCGATACGTGCCGCCCGGCTCGGGCGTCGAGCAGTCGACTGGAGTGTCCCGGGTGTTCGCCCTGCAATCCGTACGACTCCGAAATGTCGACACGGATGAGGACTCGCAGCTGACGTCTCCGCAGCAGGTGCTCGATTTTCCAAACGATTGGTCGCGAGACGGTAAGTTCGTGCTGACTTCCGGGAATCGCTACAGCACGGACGGACACGCCACGCTCGCCATGGTGCCAATCGCGCGAGCTCCGCATGCAGAGTCAGGCGCACGAGTAATTGTCGAGGCCGCCGACCCTGCCGCTCGTCTCTATCAGCCAGGGCTTTCGCCAGACGGCCGCTGGCTATGCTTCGTCCAGAGTACCGAGTCGGGGTCACAGGTGAAGGTTGCGCCAGTGGACGGAGGACGCTGGACGCACGTCGCCGCCGGGGCGGCCGTGGACGACAAACCGCGTTGGTCAGTCAACGGCCGGCTGCTCTACTTCACGTCGCGCCGCGGTGGGCTCAACAATGTGTGGGGCATCCGCTTCGATCCTGCGTCCGGGAACACGATCGGCGACGCCTTCAAAGTCACCACCAAGTTCGACGGACCGGGTGAGACCCTGCCACAAAGACAGGGAGAGGGAGATTTCGGCGTCGCTGATGGGCGTCTCGTGGTGCCCGTCCTTAAGACGCAGGGCGCGGTCTGGCTCCTGCGCAACTTCGTCCAATGAGTCGTCGACTGCCTGCGCGGGAGGCGGCTCGTCCTGCAGGACCGCGATGCGCGTTACACTGAGGCGTTTGCTGATACGCTGTCGGCGGCCGGCGTCGAAACCGTCAGCCTCTCCACACGGGCGAGGCTGACGGGGGAGATCCGTCACGCGGCCGTCAGTAACCTGCCGTTGTCATCCAAGTTTGAAAGAACAATGTAACTCCCCGTCTCGCACTTGCGGACGGCTTTCGGTAGGCTGCCGGCGTTTCTGTCTAACGCCGTCCGTGACCGCCGTCGGTAATCGTGGCCGAGTCCACCGCGCCGAAACACGGGCACAGATGTGACGCCTGAACGCTGGCAGTAAACCAAAGCGGTCTATCACGCGGCAGTGCCGCGCGAGGAAGGGATCCGTCGCGATTTCCTCTCCGAGGTCTGCGGCGACGATAACGAGCTGCGGCGGGAAGTCGAGTCACTGCTGGCGCACGGTGAGCAGGCCGAGGACTTCCTGAGCGCTCCGGCCGTGGTGGACGGTGCGCGACGCGCCGGTCTGACGCTGGAGCCCGGCAGCCGGATTGGTGATTACCGGATTCTGTCGGCGCTGGGCGCGGGCGGGATGGGTGAGGTCTACCGCGCGCGCGACCCGCATCTCGGGCGCGACGTGGCAATCAAGATCCTCCCCCAGCACTGGTTCGGCGATGCGACCCGTCGTGCCCGGTTCGAGCGCGGGCCCGCCTCCTGGCCTCGCTCAACCACTCTCACATCGGGGCCATTTACGGCCTTGTCGAGCATGACGGCCTCCGAGGCCTCGTCCTGGAGCTGGTCGAAGGGGGCACGCTCGCCGCCCGGCTCGTGAGCAGTCCGCTGCCGCTTGCCGTGGCTCTCGAGATTGCGGCGCAGGTAGCCGACGCGCTCGACGCGAGCCACGAGAAGGGGGTCATCCATCCCGATCTCAAGCCGGCCTACATCATCGTGCGCGGGGGAATGGCCCTCGTCTGACGGCCTGGCGGGCGCAGTGCAGCAGGCGACCAGCCACGGCCGGCACGGCCTCCCAACGTGACCATCAAGTGCTCGGCTTCGGGCTGGCCCGGGCGGCGGAGGCAGCGGAGGGTGCCGGGGCCAACGAGCCTGGGCGGAACGCATGAGGGGGCGGTGCTCGGGACTCCTGCCTATATGAGTCCCGAGCAGGCCCGCGGCAAGCCCCGGGACAAGCGGGCCGACATCTGGGCGTTCGGCTGCCTGCTCTATGAAATGCTGACGGACCGAATCGCATTCGCCGGCGAGACGGTCTCGGACACCCTTGCGGCCGTCCTGCACGCCGAGTCCGATCGGAGCATGCTGTCCTGAAGGGACGCCGGCTCCGGTTCGCCGACTACTGCGACGGTGCCTTGAAAAAGATCCCACGCCGGCGATTGAGAGATGTCGGGGACGCCCAAATCGAGGAAGCTCTCAGCGGACCCGAGGCGTCCACTGTCGTCGCGTTGTCACATCTACCCTGGTGGCGCCGGGCATATCCCCTGTGGCTTTTGGCTGATGTGCTCGTGATCGTGGCAGCGGGGCAAACGATCGGCACGGCGCGGTCAACGGCGGCGTCGGCATCTTCACGGCCCGCAAGTTGCACCGGGCAATTACGTTGTCCGCATGAAGGATCTCCCGCGCGAGTGCGAGGTCGAGGGTGTGGCGGAGCAGACGGTGCGCGTCTCGCCGGGTGGCTCCACAGCCGTGCGGTTCGTGGTCCTGTCCACGTGACCAGAACGCGTCCGCGCTGACCATGGGTTCTCGGTGCCGGCGGTTCGGCATCGGTCGGCGATTGGCATTCGGCGCCTCAGCACGCACCCCTCGAAAGCGGCTCACGCCCCCGGGCGATGACGTCGATACCGGCGTGCCCTCGCATCAGTATGCCTGTGCGCCGGCTAAAGCACCCGACCTCACCAGCCGCGTGTCGGTTGACTGACCGGACGCGGCACTTGCGCAGCGCAGCAGGAAGATCCTTGTAAGGTTCCGCTGCAATGCGCGTTTATATAGATAGGCGTGTTGAGCCGTGACGCTGGAAGTGTTGGCGGAGAGGGTGGGATTCGAACCCACGTGCCCTTGCGGACAAGACGCTTTCGAGGCGCCCCCGTTACGACCACTTCGGTACCTCTCCGTATTCAGTTGTGCAACCAGCCAGGCGGGACCGCAGCGCGTGCGGCAACTTCACATTCTAGCAGAAGCGCGCCGGCGCTCGGCGAAGAACGCCTGCAGCACCGCCCGGCATTCCGCCTCGAGCACCCCGCCCGAAGCTGCCATTCGGTGATTCAGAGACGGATGCTCGTGCGCGCGCATCGCCGACTCGAGCGCGCCGGCCTTCGGCTCGAGCGCACCGAACACCACCCGCGCAACCCGCGCGTGGACCATCGCGCCGACGCACATCTGGCAGGGCTCGATCGTCACGTAGAGCGTCGTTCCGGTCAACCGGTAGTTGCGGAGCTGACGGGCCGCGGCACGGATCGCCACGATCTCGGCGTGCGCCGTCGGATCGTGCGCGCCGATCGGCTGGTTCCAGCCTTCCCCGACCACGACTCCGTCGAGCACGATGACGGCGCCGACCGGAACCTCGCCGTCACGCTCCGCGGTGTGCGCGAGCTCCAGCGCCCGCCGCATGAACCGCTCGTCCTCAGCCGCTGACGTCTGGCCCTGATCGGCGTCCACGTGGATTACGTGCGCTTCGTGCCGATCCCGAACTGATCGCCGTTCCTGATCGGCTTCTTGCCGTCGAACACGATCTCCAGCAGCTTCTCGCTGCCGACGTCGCGGCCCGTCTCGTCCTTCAGCGACGCGATCAGCTTCCTCGTCTTGACGTCGAAGACCTCGCCGGTCGACGGATACGCGTGCCGGCCGTCGATGCTGAACGTCACCCACCCGGGCTGATCCCGCACCTTGAGCGTCGCGACCTGCTTCGGCGGCATGACGGTGTGATCGAACACGTGGACGGCCTGGTTGTGGCCATCGCACAGCCACAACTCTTTCTCGTCCGGCGTCAGTCCGATACCGTGACTCGGGCAGCCGTGCCGCTTGACCTCGCCCTTCTCGAATCCTTCGACCTCGACGTGATGCAGCACCTTGCCAGTGGTGAGATCGCCGATCTCGAACCCGAGCAGCTCGTTGACGTTGACGTAGACCCGAGTCTGCGCCGCGTTCACCGTGAACGGCCGAATCACGTTCCGGAACGGCCCGATGCTCTTGACGATGGTGTGGGTCTTCGTGTCGGCGACGGACAATACCGGCGACTTCAACCCGGCCATGTAGGCGCGCGTGCCGTCGAGCGAGTAGACCGTGTTGTGGGCGCCGGAATTGGTGATGATCTTCGCCATCGGACTGCCATCACGGGCGCTGATTACGTTCCAGTGCGGCCCCTCGAACGACGGCACGTAGAGCGTCGCGCCATCCGGCGAGATGGCCAGCCGATCGCAGCCGCCCTCGGGGGCGATGTCCCACACCACCTGCTCGGTGATCAGGTCGATGGCGCAGAGTCGCTTGATGGTGCTGACAAAGATCCGCCCCGTCCTGGCACTCGCCGCCACTCCCTTGACGTTGTCCGGCTCCGTACCGGCCGGCACATCCCACGTCGGGATGCGCTTCAGGAATTGATAGCCGGCGCCGATGTCGTAGACCAGCACGCCGACGCCGCCATAGTCGACGTAATTGCGAATCCCCGGCTCCGCGATGTAGAGCAGGTGCCGCTCCGACGCGGCCGCGACCTTCGCAACCGGAGCCACGAGCGCCGCCGTCGCCGCCGCCAGAAACTCGCGTCTGTCCATGAGTCCTCCCTGAGCGTCGGTATTCTAGTCGAGGGTGAGGGCTGGCTTTCAGCTTTCAACGCGCTCGCCCGACCTGAAGGTCGGGCCTACATTGCCCCCCCGCGTAGAGCGCATTTGACGTAGGGGAAAGTCGGGCGTCCAACGAGCGTCTGGGTCGCAGCACGATCGTCCGATCTCAGATGGTCAGGCCTGCGGCGGCCGCGCGCAACTACGCGCAAGACAATGCGGTGTGGCGGAACCAGCTGCCTTACCCGACTCGCCCGACCTGAACGTCGCGGCTTACAAGCGCAGAGCTGATCGTAGCCCCTTGCACATCAAAGGTCGCATCTGGCGCGGCATCAACGGCCGCGCCAGGGGCTTCGGGCGCGCCGCCCGGTTGAGCTCAGGTTGACGGTCACAATACGTTTCGTTTTACTCCCACCCTGTACACTCGTACCGTGCCCCATACATTCCGCTGTGCTCTTGTCTTTGCCTCCCTGCTCGCCATCGCGTCACCCGCTGCGGCCCAGCGTTTCACCTTCGATCGGTCGTTCGACGCTGGCGCCGGCTCGACACTCGACATCACCACCGAGCGCGGCAAGATCGACATCACGACGGGAGACGAGGATCACATCGTGATCAAAGGCACGGTCACGGTGCGAGTCGGCGGGAACGTCCCCTCCAATGCGCCTGCGCTGGCCAAGCAGCTCGCCGACAAACCGACGACGATGGAGCAGAGCGGCATGACCGTGAAGGTGCGGCCTCCGCACGACGGGGAGACGAGCCGAGCGGTTACGGTCAGCTACGAGATCCGCGTGCCGCCCAAAGCCGCGGTCGTGGCGGTCAGCGATTCGGGTGCTATCGCCGTGCACGGCGTCGGCGGCTCGCTGACGGTGAAGACGCAGTCGGGTGAGATCAGCCTGTCGGCTCTCGGTGGCGAGTCGGAGATCACGACCGGGTCCGGAGCCGTGTCGCTGACCGGTGCCGCCGGACCCGTCGCGGTCCGCACACACAGCAGCGGGATCACCCTCCGCGAGCTCCGCGGCAACCTCGATGCTCACACGCAGAGCGGCAGCGTCAACGCCACCTTCACCGCGCCCGGTGACGTCAGCGTCGAAACCGGCTCGAGCGAAATCTCGCTCTCAGGCGTGAACGGCAGCGTGACAACGAAGACGGAGAGCGGCCGCACTACGGTCAGCGGCAAGGCCGCAAAGGCGTGGACCTCGTCGTCGGGCTCAGGAGCCATTCGGCTGGCGGTCGGATCCGGCGGACTGACCCTCGAGGTCACGACTGGCTCGGGCTCGATCGTCGTGGAAGGCTTGCGCGTCGAGGGAACGATCGAGAAACGCAAGGTCTCCGGCAACGTCGGCCGGGGCGGGCCCCTCGTGCGGGCGACCAGCCGCAGTGGTTCCATCCGGATTACGCACGACTGACGCGCCAACCCGCGTCGGCGCGGCACGCACCGCATCGCCTAAGGACCACGCCTCGATTCCGTCGTCAGCCTGCTCTCCTCACGAGCCGTGTACCAATTCGCGGGCTGTGCACGGGAGCCAATCCGCTGTCCTCGTGTGCGTCGCGCGTCGCGACGATCGGACGCGACCTCCGCGAACAGACTCCCCGCGATCCTCGCGTCTGTCGTGCCAGTCGCACGTCGCATCGAGACGATCGCTGCGGACCACGGGCACGCGCGATGGCGACGAATCCGCGCTGCAACTCACCGCAGCCGGACGCCGCGAAAGCTCCTCGCGGCTTGTGCGATTGGCGATGGATGCTGCGCTCGCCCAACGCTGCAGGAAGTCCGCGCCGGACTGCGAACTCTGCTTGACACTCAGTGCACCGCGCGTGCACTGTTGCACGCGTCTGTCACTTTACACAGGAGCACTGAATGGCCAAGGCACCGCTTCAGAACATCACGATCGTCGCAACGTTTCTTTCACCGGGGGTGACCGTCGGCGGATCGGGATTCGCGATCGTCGGCGGCAAGATCGTAAAGATCGGGCCACGGGGTCCGGCGTTCAAGCAGCTCGCTGAGATCTCGGCCGGACTCGTCGCCGGGAAGAGCGGCCGCTCGAAGCGCGCCAGCAGATAGCAACGCCGGGTGCCAGGCCCGGCTCTCGCCCCGGGCTGGCACCTCCATCGCGCAGCTACGACTGCATCGCCTTCTTCCCCGCCGCGAGCACGGCGAGGATCGATTCGACGTCGAAGACGCTACCTCCCCACGTCCCCCCACTCACATCCTGCAGCGCGGCCCACAGCCGGCTCTCCGGAGGCAGCAGTGGATCCGCCGCCAGATCTGATCGCGATGGTCGTTGGCGGAGCACCTGTGCACCCGCGTCGGGCTCGATCATCCCGTCGGCCGTGCCGACGAAATCGACAGTTCCCTCCAGCTTCCCGCGGTCGATGACGATGCGGATGATGTCGCCATCGCGGAGCTTGCCGACGGGGCCGCCGGCGAGGGCCTCGGGGGAGACGTGGCCGATGCACGCGCCGGTCGACACGCCACTGAATCGGGCGTCGGTGAGCAGCGCGACGTGACGGCCGTAATCGAGATACTTCAGCGCGGACGTGAGCTGATAGGTCTCCTCCATGCCGGCGCCCATCGGACCGCGGCAGATCAGGACCAGCACATCACCGGCCTGGATGCGGCCTTCCTTGATCGCGGCGATCGCCGCGGGCTCGCTGACGAAGACCTTCGCCGGACCGGTGAATCGGAACACACCGTCGGCGTCGACGACGGACGGATCGATCGCGGTGCTCTTGATCACTGCGCCGTCCGGCGCAACGTTCCCGGTCGGCAGACACATCGTCGAGGCCAGGCCGCGCTTCGCGGCGGCATCCGGAGACATGATCACGTCGTCGGGATCGACACCGTCGAGATCGCGCAGGCGCTGACGGAGCGAGGCCCGCCGCTCGGACGCTTCCCAGGCATCGAGCTGCTCGCCGAGCGTGCCGCCCTCGACGGTGAGGACCGAGGTGTCGATCAAGCCGGCGCGCCGCAGGTGGAGCAGCACCTCGGGCACGCCGCCTGCCAGGAACACCTGAATCGTGGGGTGATTGCGCGGCCCGTTGGGCAGCGCGTCGACGAGACGCGGGACGCTGCGGCTGATCGCCGCCCAGTCGCCGGCCGCCGGTCGCGGCAGGCCCGCAGCATGGGCGATCGCCGGCACGTGCAATAGCAGATTCGTGGAGCCACCAAACGCCGCGTGCGCGACCATCGCGTTGCGCAGCGACGCCTCGGTCAGGATGTCCTTCGTCGTCAGGCCACGCGCCTGGAGCGCAACGAGCGCGCGCGCCGAACGGCGCGCCATGTCGAGCCAGATTGGCTGACCGGAGGGCGCCAGCGCGGAGTGGCCCAGCGACAAGCCGAGCGCCTCGCCAACCACCTGCGACGTTGCCGCCGTGCCGAGAAACTGACAGCCACCGCCAGGTGACGCGCACGCGCGGCATCCGAGGTCAGCCGCCTGCTCGAGCGAGAGATCGCCGTGCACGAAGCGGACGCCGATCGTCTGGACGCGGCCCGCGTCCTCGGCGTCGGTCGGCAACAGCGTGACGCCGCCAGGCACGAGCACACACGGCAGATCGCGCGTCCCTGCGAGCGCCATCATCATCGCCGGAAGCCCCTTGTCGCAGGTGGCGACGCCCAACACACCGCTGCGCGTCGGGAGCGATCGG
Organism: uncultured Acidobacteriota bacterium; assembly: GCA_963816725.1. Classification (GTDB taxonomy): domain Bacteria; phylum Acidobacteriota; class Vicinamibacteria; order Vicinamibacterales; family 2-12-FULL-66-21; genus CAVSUB01. Next base: position 15,080 of record CAWFMC010000019.1, read on the forward strand.
ATCAGCCGGCGGAAGATCGTCGCGGCATCGTTGCGATACGGCAGGCTGTCGAACATCGCCGGCGTCCCCTGCGATCGGCCGTCGCAGGGATCCGTGCAGGACGCGGCGAACGGGATCATCCCGGCACGGGAAAATTCCGCCGCCGCTGCCTCCATGAGCAAGCCGACTTCCCAATGACCGGTGTGATACCCGAGCGCGATCGGCGTGCCGTCGGGCGCACGGATGCCGCCGTGTGTGGAGAGCATCAGGAACTCGCGGCTGCCGAGCGCTGACGGCTTCCAGCCCATGCCGGCGTTCTGGGTCCAGCCAAACAAATCGCCGGACGGCCGCTCGCGCAGCATCGCGGGCGTCAGCGGCAGGGAGCCGGACGGGCCTGGCGCGTGCGTCAGGACGTCGTAGAGTGACGGGTCGGAGGAGTTGAAGGGGTTCGTCACGGTTCAGGGTTCAGGGTTCAGGGTTCCGGTTCTCTGAACATGCTATGCCACCGGCACGAGGCGGCGTCCGGCCAGCGCGCTGCCGGCCGTTTCTGCGAGCGCTCTCGCCAGTCGCCGTACGGCGTCGTCGACGTGAGCGGGGTTCGGACTGGAGAAGCAGATGCGCAGCTCCGCGTCGCCCGCGGGATCGGCATAGAAGGCGTGACCGGGAACGAAGGCGACACCAGCGGCCAGTGAGCGATCCAGCAGGGCTCGGGTGCTGACGTGAGAGGCCACACGACACCACAGATACAGCCCGCCGCCGGGACGCACGAACTGCAGCGCACCCGCTGGAAAGTGACGTTGAATCGCCGCGATCATCGCCGCACACCGCTTCGCGTGCTCGGCGCGGATGGTCGCGAGGTGCGCGTCGAAGCTGCCGTCGCGGATGAGCGCGGCCATCGCGAACTGGACCAGGTTCTGCGTGTGCGGGTCGAGGCGCTGCTTGATAATCGCCATCTGTTCGACGATGGACGAGGCGGCCGAGAGCCAGCCAAGCCGCAGCCCGGGGGCCAGCACCTTCGAGAAGCTGTTCAGGTGAATGACGATGTCCGGCGCCTCGAGGTCGTGGAGCGACGGCGGCGGCGGATCGCGGAAGTACAGCTCGCGATACGTTCCGTCCTCGACGATCGGCACGCGATAGCGCTCGGCGAGCCGGAGCAGCTCCCGGCGCGTGCGCACCGGCAGCGTCAGTCCGGTGGGGTTCTGGAACGTCGGGTTCGTGTAGATCAACTTGGGCCGGTAGCGGACCAGCAGGTCCTCGAGCTCGTCGATGTCCGCCTTCACGATGTCCCAGCCGATCAACTTCGCGCCGGCGGCGTGGAAGGACTGGATCGCGCCGAGATAGCCGGGGCGGTCGACGATCACCGCGTCCCCCGGATCGATCAGGCAGCGGGCCAGCAGATCGAGCCCCTGCTGCGCGCCGGAGATGACCAGCACGCTCTCGGCGGGCACGCCGAACCGCTCGGCGATGGCCGCACGCAGCGCGGGCTGCCCCTCCGTCGGGCCATGCCGCCAGGCCGCGCCCGCATCGCGGGTCAGCACGCGATCGATCGCGGCCCGGAAGGCAGCGTTGGGAAAGCAGTCGATCGCCGGCTCGCCGGCCGCCAAGGATACGAGGCGCGCGTCGGATGAATGCCGGATCGCGTCGCGCAGCGTCGTGTCGCTCGAACGAAGCGCAGCCGCGGCGATCTTCCCGCGCCACGCAAACGGTGCGCCGGTCGGCTCCGGCGACGCACACACGAACGTGCCGCGCCCGACATACCCGCGCAGCAACCCGCGCGACTCGAGCTCGCGATACGCGCTGACGACGGTCGTGCGGCTGATGCGCAGCCGCGCCGCCAGCGTCCGCTCCGGGGGCAGCCGTGACCCCGAGGGCAGCTCCCCGCGCCCAATCGCGCCTTCCAGCAAGGTCACGAGATGCGCATAGAGCGGCCTCGATGACCGGACGAACTGCTTTTCGATGGACGAGAACACAGGCGTCTCCTCGTCCAGAAGGGTGCCTCATTGGTCCGGTCCAGAACAAGACCAATCGCGGGATGGCTACCCGGAGTGACGAATTGGCCACGTGGAGGGACGGGCCAATTCGGGATCCGGGACCCGGGACTCGGGACTCGGCGGTCGGCGGTCGGGCGCAAGAGCGACTCAAGGCTTAGGGCTGAAGGCTGAGGGCCAGCAAGGAGCCTGCGCGGCGGACCAGGCGCTGTCGCTGCTAATCGTACGGAGCGAGCGAAGCGATGCGACGCAGCGAAGCGACGCGCGCGAGACAGGCCCGTAGCCTTCAGCCTTCAGCCTTTAGTCGACGCCGAGCGCGTCAGCGAAGCTCCCGCGCGATGAGATCCGTGTTGATCGCGAACGCCGCTTCCGCCCCTTCGGCGGCCGCGACGATGACCCACTGCACGGCGCGCGAGGCGTCACCGGCGACGTAGAGGCCGGGGAGGTGAGTCGCCTCGTACTGACCGGTGCGCACCGTCCCCTTCTCGTTGATCTCGCAGCCCAGGCGCAGCGAGAGGTCGGACTGCTGCTCCTGCCCGGTGCTGAAGAACAACGCGCGGCGCGGCAGGCGCTCGCCGGATTCGAAGACGACGTGCTGCAGGACGCCATCTTCGCCATCGAGACGTGCCACGCGACCCTCGTGTACCCGGATGCCGTTCCGTTCCAGCTTGCCGCGCTGCTCGTCGTCGAGCTCGCAAGGGCCGTCGGTGCAGAGCACCAGGTCGCGACTCCACGCCGTCAACTCGAGCGCCAGCCCGTAGCCGCGGCGGCCGCGCCCGTAGATCGCGAGCGGGGTGTCGCGCACTTCCCAACCGTCGCAGTAGGGGCAATGGAACACGCTGCGGCCGTAGAGATCGGCGAAGCCGGGCAAATCGGGAACCTTGTCGGCGACTCCGGTGGCGACCAGGAGCTTGCGCGATTCGAGCTCCTCGCCAGTCACGAGTGTCACCTTGAAGTGACCGCCCGGCTGGCACTCCGCGCTGGTGACTTCGACGTGGCGCAGCTCGACGCTGTCGTACTGGGCGAGCTCGCGGCGCGCGACGGCGAGGAACTCGGACGGCGGCATCCCGTCGCGAGTGAGATAGCCGTGCATCGCGTGAGAGGCGTAATTCCGCGGCCGGCCAGTATCGCAGACCAGCACCGAGCGGCGGCACCGGCCCAGGACCAGCGCGGCACTCAGCCCGGCTGGTCCTCCGCCCACGATTACGACGTCGAGCATGACCGGCTATGAGGTCCTGACGGCGCGGTAATCGGCGATGCGCGCGAAGCGCGGGTCGTCCCGCAAGGCGGTGAGGTCGGGGTCGCGCACGATCCGCGCGGCCGTCAGCGCCGGCTGCTTCGCGAAGACCCGCTCGAGCGAATCGAAGGCCCGGTCGGCGTCGCCACGGAGCGCGTGCAGATCGGCGATGTAGTAGCGCGTGAAGGGATCGTCGGCACCCTTGGCCACCCGCGACTCGAAGGTCTTGAGCGCGCGATCGAAGTGCTGGCGCGCCTCGTCCATCTTGCCGTCGCGCAGATAGGCGGCGCCGAGCTTGATGTCGAGCTCCATGATGCTGCGTTCCTTCAGGGCGTGGTCGCTGGTGTGGAGAAACGCCATGCCGCGCTCGTACTCGCGGATCGCCTCGGCGTTGCGGCCTTGAAGGTAGTACACATAGCCCAGGCGCGCGTTGGCGCCGACCATCTGAAGCCCGGCGTTCCCGGAGATGAACTGATCCTGGAGGTCCACCGCCCGCCGCAGGACGCGTTCGGCTTCCGCGTAGCGCTTTTCCCACGACAACAGCAGCCCGAGCTGCAGATACGAGTAGCCGGCTTCGGGGTTGAGCACGATCGAGCGCTCGAATACCGGAATCGCGCCGGCAAAGTCCCCCTTGCCGACCCAGAGCGCGCGGGCCAGCGCCTGATGCGCCTGACCGTTGCCGGGATCGAGGCGGATCGCCTCGTGAATCGAGCTCAGCGCCTCGTCGACCCGGTTCAGCGACAGCAGCGCAGTACCACGCCAGGCGTGCGCGTCGGACAGATCCGGATCGATGGCCAGCGCCCGCTGCTCCATCTCGAGGCCTTTGACGACCAGGTCCTGGAGGGACAGGAAGTTGCCCTTCAGCGCAAATGCGCCGCCGAGCGCGGCCCAGGCCATGGCGTACTCGGAGTCGTAGCGCGTCGCCTCTTCGAACTCGGAAATGGCCCGCTCGATCGAGTCGCGCGTCGCCAGCCGCAGATTCATCATGCCGCGGGCGAAGCTCTCGTAGGCGGCGACCGACTTGGTTTCCTGCCTCTGGATGTCGGCGACCTCGGTGCCGCGCAGCGCGACGTTGAGCCCTTGCGTCAGGTCGAAGACGATCTTGTCCTGCAGGTCGAAGATGTCGCCGATCCGGCCGTCGACCTTGACGTTGCGGCGTACCTGACCCGAGTGCACGTCGACCAGGTTGGCGGTGATCCGCACCAGTTCGCCGAGCCGCTGGAAGCCGCCGACCACGACCCACGTCGCGCCGAGACGCCGGCCGATGTCGATCGCCTGCGATTCATCCAGGCGGGCGTTCGAGCTCAGGTTGCGCAGCGCGTCGAACACCCGGGCCCGGCCGATGATCGTCAGGCCATGAATGTTCTTGAGATCGGCGCTCACGGTCTCGGCGATGCCGGTGCCGATCCAGTCGTCGGCCGGCTCGCGGGTGATGTTCGCAAACGTCATCACCGCGACCGAGTTCTCGACGCCGCTCGCGCCGGGTGTCAGGCTGGCGGCAATCCGGCTGGTCGTGCCGCGCGGCGCGCCATCCATCTGACGGCCGAGATCGCGCAGGTCGTCTCGCATCTCGCGCGCCGACTGGTAGCGGAACGACGGCGCTTTCTCGAGCGCATGGGCGACGATGGCGTCGAAGCCGGCGGGGATCTGCGCGTCGTAGCGCGACGGCGGCGGCGGCACCTCGTGCAGAATGTGATCGATGATCTCGGTCGGCGCGCCACCGGTGAACGGCATCCGTCCGGTCGACAGCTCGAACAGCACCACGCCGAGCGAGAACAGATCAGACCGATGGTCGACGGGGTGGCCGAGCGCCTGCTCCGGGGCCATGTACGACACGGTGCCGAGGACCATCCCGGCGACCGTGACCTGCGGCACGGTCAACTCGGTGGCGCCGCTGCGATCCTCGATGAACTTGGCCAACCCGAAATCGAGGACCTTGACCAGACCCCGATCGGTGCGCATCAGGTTGGCGCTCTTGATGTCGCGGTGAATGATCCCGCGCGAGTGCGCTTCGTCCAGCGCTTCGGCCACCTGTTGGCCGATCTCAATCGCGTCGCGCATCGGCAGCGGACCGTTCGCCACGGTCTGCGACAGCAAGTCCCCCTCGACGTACTCCATCACGATGAAGTCGGCGCCGCCATGCTCGCCGATGTCGTAGGTGACCGCGATGTTGGGCGACCGCAGCATCGACGCGGCCCGGGCCTCGGTCAGCAGGCGCGCTCGACTCTCCGGATCGGCCTTGAGCGCGTGCGGCAGGAACTTGAGCGCGACCGGACGCCCGAGGCGCAGGTCTTCCGCGAGAAAGACCTCGCCCATGCCGCCGCCGCCAAGCCGGCGGTCGATGCGGTAGTGCTGTACCGTCGTGCCGATCGCGTTTTCACCCACGCTGCATCTCTCTCGCGCTCCGAAGCTCCCTCACGCCTGTCCCATTAGACTCGAAACCCTTTGAACGAGGTCCCCGCTTGGCACCGGCAGTATTGTGGCATGCACGCCGAGGCGCCTTGACCTTCCCACCGTCAGAAGCCTTACGCTGGCCGAAATGGTTCTGACTGTCCCGGTGTCCACCCCGTCGCGAGCGGCGTCCATCGGCGGCTTGCTTCTCCTGCTCTTCGCCTTCGCCGGGCGTGCGGCGGCGCAAACGATGCCCGAACACATGCACGAGACCGAACCCTCCACTCCCAGCTGGCACCTCATGCAGGACGGCGTGGTGTTCATGAACCTGAACCACCAGGGCGGGCCGCGGGGCGGCACCGAACTCGCGCCGCAGAACTGGTGGATGGGCATGGCGCAGCGCCGCGCCGCAGGTGGCACCCTGCAGTTCAACCTGATGCTCAGCCTGGACCCCGCGACCCTCGGGGAGGACGGGTATCGCGAGCTGTTCCAGGTCGGCGAGACGCTCGATGCACGGCCGCTGATCGACCGCCAGCATCCGCACGACTTCCTGATGCAGGCGGCGGTGGTGTGGCGCGTGCCGCTGCCGCGGGCGTACCGATTGACGCTGGCGGGCGCGCCGGTCGGGGAACCCTCGCTCGGCCCGATCGCGTTCATGCACCGCGCCTCGGCGGTCGAGAATCCGACTGCGCCGCTCGGGCACCACACCATGGACTCGACCCACATCAGCATGGGCGTCGTCACTGCGGGTGTGGCGCGCGGACGCTGGATGGTGGAGAGCTCCGTCTTCCGCGGCGCCGAGCCCGACGAGCAGCGGTGGGACCTGATGGACTACGGTGCGCTCGACTCGTGGTCGGTCCGCGGTTGGTATCGGCCCGGCCGGTGGGAGCTCCAGGTCTCGCACGGGTTCCTGACCAATCCCGAAGCGTCCGATCCCGGCGACGTGCGCCGTACTACGGCGTCCGCGTCGTGGACCGCACGCCGCAACAACGGCTGGACCGCCGCGACTTTCGTCTGGGGCCGCAACAACGAGCCGGGGCAGGACTTCACGTCGCTCCTCGCCGAAGCGACGCATGTTGTGGGAAAGACGACGATCTACGGGCGGGCGGAGCGCGCCGATCGCGAGAGTGACGTGCTGCGATTCGGGATCCATCAATTCGTCGGCGGCAGCAAGGCACACGTCCCCGAAGGCATCGGCGGCATCGTCGCGATTGGGGCGTTCACCGCCGGCGTAGTGCGCACCATCGCGCGGCCGTCGGGATGGGACCTGGCCGCGGGCGCCGACCTCACCACCTACGCGTTCCCGTCGATTCTCGAGCCGATTTATGGTGACCGTCCCGTCTCCACCCACGTCTTTTTCCGTCTGCGTCCACCCGCGCCGATGGGCCGTATGGCCGACATGACGATGACATCGGGGATGCGCGGCATGGAAGAGTGATCAGCGTCGTCGCGAACCGAGCCAGGCGTTGCGAAAGGCCTGCTGCGCTGGCGTGAGGCGTCCGCCGCTCGCTTCTATCGGCTCGATTTTGATCGCGGGGTCCTCCGACAGGACGATGGTGCCGCTCGCGGCGGTGCCGTCAGGATGGCGATACCTGACCTCGATCCGGTCGCCAGGCGAGTGCGCGGTGACAATCGACTCGAACGTCACCGCCCCGCCATACGTCTTGCCATCGATGCTCATGATGCGATCGTCCTGATCGAAGCCGGCGGCGATTGCCGGCGTGTTCGGGCCGATCAGTCCGGTCACCAGACCGGCTTGATCGACCTTCGGCGAGCCAAGCCAGGCGCGTCCGGGATGACGGCGCGTCAGCGCGAGTCCGGCACGCGCCAGCAGGCGTGAATAGTCCGCGACCTCGTGTCCCTTGATGTACTTGGCAAAGAAATCCGCCGCGAACGCCGGATCGCCGGACACCTCCGCCAGGCGGTCCTGCGCATCCTGCAACGTGTAGGGCTTCCCCACCAGCCCGGGTTGCGGGCCGCCGGGCCGGCCGTGGACGGCCCACATCGCACGCATGTAATCGTCGAGCGAGAGGCGGCCGTCCGAACGATCGCGCAGGCTCAGATCCAGGGCCAGCGCGATCGCGGCGCCGTAGGTGTAGTACGAGATGAAGGTGTTGCTCAAGTTGGTGCGATCGATCGCCGTCGCGGCGTCGGTGAAGGGCGCCAGCTCGCTCATCTCGATCGCCGAATGCACCGCGCGGCCGGGGTCGTTGAGTACGGCGTCGGCGTAATCGCCCATCGTGTCAACCGCGCGCGCGAGCGGCACGAACCCGGCTCGGTGCAGCACCAGGTCGCCGTAGTACTGCGTGAAGCCTTCGGCCAGCCACAGCTCGCCCGACATGTTGGCGTGCTCGAAATTGAACGGCTCGAGCGAGCGCGGACGGATCCGCTCGACGTTCCAGCAGTGAAAGAACTCGTGCGCGACCGTCTCCAGCACGCCGGTCGCGTTCCCCTTGATCGAGACCGGATCGGCGACGACCGTGCTGTTGCGGTGCTCCATGCCGTCGCCACCGCCCCACGGGACGTAGTCGGCGAGGAACGTGTACGAGCCCGGCTCGAACGGCGGCAGCTCGCCGAAGATGGCCATCTCCTCGCGGACGATGCGCTCGACGCCGGCGGCATAGTGGTCAACGTCGGCGTCGGTGGCATCGTGGTGGACAGCGGTGCGGATGGTCTGTGCCCGGCCGTCAGGATTGGTCACCGTGAACGTCCGCATCGCCTGGGCGCTCAACTCGGTGGGACTGTCCATCAGGTACTGGAGGTTGGGCGCGGTGAAGGTGGCAGGGTCCTCAGTGGGAAAGAGCTGTGTCGCGACCGTCCAGCGCAGGTGCGGCGGCAGGTCGAAGGTCACGCGAACCGCTCGATCGTCGAGGCCCCGAGCCCACATCAGCGTCGCGGGCATGTTCAGGTGCGCGTGCGTGGTGTCGATCGCCAGGTAGGTACCGTCGACGAAGTCGCCGTAGATCTTGTAGGTAAGGCGGACCGTCCCGTCATGCCCGGCAATGGCCCATTCCGCCGGGTCGGGACGCGTCGGCGTCAGCGGGTTGCCTCGGCCGTCGAAGGCGTGGACGTCGTAGACGTTCTTCGCGAATTCGTGCTCGGCATACCTTCCTGGCGAAGCGCGGCTCATCCGCGCCTCGAGGGGCGCGGGCGCCAACCCGGTGAAGGTCACGTCGATCTGGGCCCAGTGGTGCGCGGGTGCTGGAAACGCGAGATGGTAATGAATGGGTTCCTGCGCGTCCACAGGCGCGGCGGTGGCCAGGCCGAGCGCGATCCACAGGAGAGCCGACATACGGGCGAGACGCAGGTGCGCAAACATCCGGATATGTTGCCGCACTCGCGCTTCGGATGGAGAGGCCGGCGGCGCGCGGCGGGTTGACACATTGTGAAAAGTTTCACATTATTGACCCACCGTCCCTCGTGACTCGACGCCGCTGGCGCGCCAGCGGACTTGACCTGCAGAAAGCGGGCAATTTCGAGTAGGCTCTTGGAGGTTCGGCCACATTGGCGTCGACACGATGAGCCAGATCTTCCATCGACACACCAACATCTACTCTCGGGTCAGCATCATCGCGCTCCTGGTTTTCGGCGGCGCGCTCGGTGCGGGACTCGCAGCCCTGAATTGGTCCAGCTACAACACCAATCAGGACAACTTCGTCGACCAGCCGATTCAGTTCAGCCACAAGCACCACGTCGGCGGCGAGGGGTTCGACTGCCGGTACTGCCACACGTCGGTGGAGGAATCGGCGTTCGCGAACATCCCGCCGACCAAGACGTGCATGAACTGCCATTCCCAGATCTGGGCCACCGCGCCGATCCTCGAGCCGGTGCGCGCCAGCTTCCGGGACAACACGCCGCTCAAGTGGACCCGGGTGCACGACCTGCCGGACTTCGTGTACTTCAACCACAGCATCCACGTGAAAAAGGGCGTGGGCTGCGCGACGTGTCACGGCCGGATCGACGAGATGCCGCTCGTGTACCAGAAGAGCACGCTGATGATGCAGTGGTGCATCGACTGCCACCGCAATCCGGCCCCGAACCTGCGGCCGCGGAGCGAAGTGTTCAATATGGCGTGGACGCGCCCCTCGGACGATCCTGGTCTGGGTGAACGGCTGGTCAAGGAATACAACATTGCGCCCGTCGGTCAGTTGACCAACTGCTCGACGTGTCACCGGTAAGTGACTGCCTCCCGCGGTCAGCAGACAGCTTCTATGGACTCTTCCGCCATCCGATCGCGCCTCGCCGATTCCGGCGGCCGCCTGTATTGGCGCAGCCTGGGCGAGCTTGCCGATACGCCGGCCTTCCGCGAGTACCTGCACCGGGAGTTTCCCGAACAGGCCTCCGAATGGAACGATCCGAAGGGTCGCCGGCAGTTTCTGAAGCTCATGAGCGCGTCGCTCGCGCTCGCCGGGGTGGGCGCCTGCACCAAACAACCGCCTGAATCCATCGTTCCCTACGTCCGCCAGCCGGAAGACCTCGTTCCCGGCCGGCCGCTGTTCTTCGCCAGTGCGATTCCGTTTTCCGGGGTGGCGCAGCCGGTGCTGGTCGAGAGTCACATGGGGCGACCGACCAAGATTGAGGGGAACCCCGAGCACCCGGCAAGCCTTGGCGCAACCGATACCATCACTCAGGCTGCCGTTCTTGGGCTATATGACCCAGACCGCGCCCAAGCCCATTCGTTCCGCAATCAACTCCGCAGCTGGGCCGACTTCCGCGCTGCTCTCGCGAACGCGCTGGCCGAGCAGAAAGGCACCGGCGGCGCCGGGCTGCGGATCCTGAGCGGCCCGGTGACGTCGCCGTCTCTGGCCGAGCTCATCGCGACCGTTCTCGAGGCGTATCCGAAGGCCAAGTGGCACCAGTACGACCCGATTTCCCGTGACGGCGCCCGCACCGGCGCGCAGCAGGCCGCCGGCCGGGCCGCCGAGACGCTCTACCACTTCGACAAGGCTGACGTCATCCTCTCGCTGGATGCCGACTTCCTGGCCTCCGGTCCAGGGATGGTGCGCTACACCCGCGACTTCGCCGACCGCCGGCGCGTCACCGAAGAGCGCAAGACGATGAACCGGCTGTATGCGGTGGAAAGCACGCCCTCGCTGACCGGCGCGAAGGCGGATCACCGGCTGCCCAGGCGTGCGTCCGACATCGAGACCCTGGCCCGCGCGATCGCCGCGGCCGTCGGTGTCGCGGGCGCGGGCGGCGATGCCGGCGACCAGGCGGCCTGGGTCGCGGCGGTGGCCAAGGATCTCCAGGCGCATCGCGGCACGTCGCTCGTCATCGCCGGCGAATATCAGCCGGCGGCGGTGCACGCTGTCGCCCACGCGATGAACCAGGCGCTCGGCAACGTCGGCGCGACGGTGACCTACGCTCCGGCGATCGAAGCCGCGCCACAGGAGCAGACCGCTTCACTCGTCGATCTGACGACGGCGATGGAGGCCGGTAGTGTCGAACTGCTGGTCATCCTCGGCGGCAATCCGGTGTTCTCGGCGCCGGCCGACCTGAAGTTCGCGGAGCGGCTGGCCAAGGTACCGCTGGCGATCTATCACGGGCTCTACGTCGACGAGACCGCGCACCTGTGCCACTGGAACGTCGCTGACACGCATCCGCTCGAGTCCTGGGGTGACGCCCGCGCCTACGACGGCACGGTCACGTTGATCCAGCCGCTGATCGCGCCGCTGTACGACGGCCACTCCGTCTACGAGCTCGTCAGCACGCTCGCCGGCCAGTCCGGCCGCACGCCGCTCGACATCGTCAAGGACTTCTGGACCCGGTCGTTCAACGGCCAGGGCGGGTGGACGTTCCGCGATGCGGAGGGCAACGCCTTCGCCAACGCCGATCAGTTCTGGAAGCACGCGCTGCACGACGGGTTCATCCGCGGCACGTCGGTCGCCGAGGGCGGTCCCGCGACCCCGTTCACGCCTGCGCCCAAGACCGCGCCGGCCCCCGCCGTGGCGGCGGGCGCGGCCGCAGGCACTTCGGCGGCGACGCAGCCCGGTGGCGCCGCGACCCTGGGTGTGCCATCGGCAGGCGTCCCCGCGGCAGGCGCCGCGACAACAACGGCAGCGGCGGCAACGCCCGCGCCGGCAGCGGCGGCCCCGACTGCGGCCGCAACCGCCCCTGTCGCTCCGAGCCAGCCGGCCGCGACGCCGTCCGGCGCACTGCCGCCCGCGTCGGCCGCGCCGGCGCCCGGCCTCGAGATCATCTTCCGGCCCGATCCGAACGTCTGGGACGGCCGCTTCGCAAACAACGGCTGGCTGCAGGAACTGCCCAAGCCGCTGACCAAGATCACCTGGGACAGCTCGGCCTGGATGCACCCCGCGCTGGCCAGCCAGCACAAGCTGCGCGACGGCGACATCATCGAGCTGCGCTACAAGGGCCGCACGGCGCGGATGCCGATCTTCCAGGTGGGCGGACACCCGCGCGAGTCGGTGACGGTGTTCTTCGGCTACGGAAGACGGATGGCCGGCCGCGTCGGCAACGCCTCAGGGATCGCCGAAGGCTTCAACCCGTTCCTGCTGCGGACGTCGGATGCGCCGTGGTTCGGCACCGGTCTGGAAATCGCGAAGACCGGTGAGCGCTACCTGCTGGCGACCACACAGGAACACCACCTGATGGAAGGGCGCGATCCAGTACGGGTGGCCGGGCTCGAGGAGTACCTGCGCGAGCCGAAGGTCATCGCCGAGATGGGCGAGAAGCCGCCACGGACGTTGACCCTCGTACCGGAGTACGAATACACCGGCTACAAGTGGGGCATGGCGATCGACCTTACGTCGTGCACCGGCTGCGGCGCCTGCACGATGGCCTGCAACGCCGAGAACAACATCCCGGTCGTCGGCAAGGAGCAGGTGGCGGCGGGGCGCGAGATGCACTGGATCCGCGTCGATCACTACTTCACCGGCGATCCCGAGCACGAAGACACGGTGCAGTCGGTGCACCAGCCGGTGCCCTGCATGCAGTGCGAGAACGCGCCCTGCGAGCTGGTCTGCCCCGTCGCGGCGACCACCCACAGCACGGAAGGTCTGAACGACATGACCTACAACCGCTGCGTGGGCACGCGCTACTGCTCGAACAACTGTCCGTACAAGGTCCGCCGCTTCAACTTCCTGCTCTATCAGGATTGGGATACCCAGAGCCTGTACCCGCTGCGCAACCCGGATGTCACGGTCCGCAGCCGCGGCGTGATGGAGAAGTGCACCTATTGCGTGCAGCGCATCAATCAGGCGCGGATCGACGCGAAGCGTGACGACCGGAAGATTCGTGACGGCGAGATCGTCACCGCCTGCCAGGCGGTCTGTCCGGCCGACGCGATCGTGTTCGGCGACCTGAACGATCCCGAGAGCCAGGTGGTGAAGCTGAAGGCCCAGGAGCGCAACTACGGCGTGCTCGAAGACCTGAACACGCGGCCGCGCACCACGTATCTGGCCGCGCTGCGGAATCCCAACCCCGAGCTCGAGCCCGCCGGGGCCCGCCGGACGGAACACTGATGGATTCGAAAACCGCCTACGCACCGCCCCCGGTCATCGCCCCGGGTCACACGTTTGCGAGCGTCACGGAGAAGATCTCCGCCGTCGTCCTGACCCGCCGGCACCCCCTCAGCTGGTTCTTCGGCCTGGGCGTGGGATTGATTCTCCTCGGGATGCTGGGCACCGCCCTGACCTGGCTGCTGCTCAAGGGCACCGGCATCTGGGGCGTCAACATCCCGGTCGGCTGGGGCTTCGCGATCATCAACTTCGTCTGGTGGATCGGGATCGGCCACGCCGGGACGCTGATTTCGGCGATCCTGCTGCTCTTCAAACAGGAGTGGCGGACCTCGATCAATCGCTTCGCGGAAGCGATGACGCTGTTCGCGGTGGCCTGCGCGCTGATCTTTCCGCTGGTCCACACCGGCCGGCCCTGGCTCGCGGCTTACTGGCTGTTGCCCTATCCGAACAGCATGGGCGTCTGGCCGCAGTTCCGCAGCCCGCTGATCTGGGACGTTTTCGCGGTCTCGACCTACGGAACGGTGTCGCTGCTGTTCTGGTACACCGGCCTGGTTCCGGATCTCGCCACCTTGCGGGACCGGGCCAAGAACAAGTGGACGGCGCGGCTGTTCGGCATGTTCGCGCTCGGCTGGCGCGGCTCGGCGCGGCACTGGGCGCGCTACGAGACCGCCTACCTGCTGCTCGCCGGCCTGTCCACGCCGCTGGTCCTGTCGGTCCACACCGTGGTCAGCTTCGACTTCTCGATCGGCATGATCCCCGGCTGGCACGCGACGATCTTCCCGCCCTACTTCGTCGCCGGGGCGGTCTTCGCCGGCTTCGCGATGGTCCTCACGCTGGCCATTCCGCTCCGGGTGATCTACGGGATGGAGGACTTCATCACCGTCCGCCACCTCGAGAACATGGGCAAGGTCATGCTCGTGACCGGCCTGATTGTCGGCTACGGCTACGTGACCGAGGCGTTCTTCGGCTACTACAGCGCCAACAAGTACGAAGGGTTCATGATCTGGAACCGGATGACCGGCCCGTACGCGCCGTTCTACTGGGCCTTGATCTTCTGCAACATCATCACGCCGCAGTTCCTGTGGATCAAGCGCGTGCGGACCAGTCCGCTGCCGCTGTTCGCGATCGCGATGGTCGTCAACGTCGGCATGTGGCTCGAGCGCTTCGTCATCGTGGTCACCAGCCTGCATCGCGACTTCCTGCCCTCGTCGTGGGGCATGTTCTGGCCGACGCGGTGGGACTGGATGACGTTCGCCGGGACCATCGGTCTGTTCCTGACGCTGTTCTTCCTGTTCATCCGGGCGCTGCCGATGATTTCGATTTTCGAGATGCGGACGATTGTGCCGGAAGCGAAGATCAAGGGCGCGAAGGCCCACTGAGCACTGCGATGCCCAAGACACCTTCGATTTACGGCCTGATGGCGGAGTTCGACGACCCGACGTCGCTGATCGCGGCGGCGAAGCGCACGCGTGAAGCCGGCTACCGCGTCTACGACGCGTTCTCCCCCTACCCGATTCACGAGCTGTTCGACGCCATGCACTGCGAGGACCGCCGGGTGCCGCTGTTCGTGCTGCTGGGCGGGATCGCCGGCGGGCTGACCGGCTTCGGCCTGCAGGCCTGGGTCTCGGCGATCGCCTACCCGCTGAACGTCGCCGGCAAGCCCTATATCAGCTGGCCGATGTTCATCCCGGTCACCTTCGAACTGACCATCCTGTTCGCGTCGATCACCGCGGTGCTGTCGTGGATCGTGCTGAGCGGGCTGCCGCTGCCCTATCACCCGGTGTTCAACGTGGCCCGCTTCGCATCGCACGCCAGCCAGACTGGGTTCTTCCTGGCGATCGAGCGGACCGACCCGAAGTTCGAGAGGGCCCAGACCTTCGAGTTCCTCAAGGGGCTCGGGGCCAAGGAGATCAACGAGGTGGCGGCATGAGGACCGGCGGCCGGCTGCTGCTGGCGATTGCGGGCGCGGTGCTCTTGACCGCGTGCCGGCAGGACATGCACAACCAGCCGAAGTACCGCGGCCTGCGGGCCAGCATGTTCTTCGCTGACGGGTCGAGCGCGCGGCCGCTGGTCGAAGGGACGATCGCGCGCGGCACGCTGCAGACCGACGAAGCGTTCTTCACCGGCAAGAACGGCACGGCGATGGTGACGGAGCTGCCGTTTCCGGTCGACGCGGCGGTCCTGGATCGCGGCGAGGAGCGGTTCAACATCTATTGCACGCCGTGCCACGACCGCACCGGCAGCGGGCGGGGGATGGTCGTGCAGCGCGGCTACCGCCAGCCGCCGTCGTTCCACATCGACCGGCTGCGCAACGTCGAGATCGGCCACTTCTTCGACGTCATGACCAACGGGTTCGGCGCAATGCCGGACTATCGCGCTCAGGTCTCGCCGCGCGATCGCTGGAACATCGCGGCCTACATCCGGGCGCTGCAACTGAGCCAGCACGCCGCGGCGGCGGACGTGCCGGGTGGTGACCCCGCCAAGCTGGCGCCGCCGACGCCCGCCCCGGCTGCCGGACACGGCGGCGAGGGCCGGGACTAGATGGAGACACACGCAGTGACCACCGACGTGCCGGCGCTCGCGCGCCTCCAGCAGCGGGCCCTGATCCTGGCCGTCGTCGGCCTGGTCGCCGGCGGGGCGGGCGCGGTGCTGAATCCCGATCAGTTCTTCCGCTCCTGGCTGGTCGGCTTCCTGCTGTGCCTGGCGCTGACCACCGGGTCGCTGGCGCTGCTGATGCTCCAGCATCTGAGCGGCGGTCAGTGGGGCCTCATCGGGCGGCGCATTTTCGAGGCCGCGAGCCGCAACCTGCCGGTGGTGATGCTGTTCTTCCTGCCGCTGCTGTTCCGGATGCCGAGCGTGTATCACTGGGCCGCGCCGGGGGCGGCGGCGCACGACGAGATCCTCCAGCAGAAAGCCGGCTACCTGAACGTGCCGTTCTTCATCGGCCGGGCGGTGTTCTATTTCCTGACCTGGATGCTGTGCACGTTCATGCTGAACAAGTATTCCGCCGCGCAGGAGCGCGGGGAAGCCGGCATGGATCCGGCGGACACGCGCCAGGCACGGGTCGTCGCCGCCCCCGGACTGCTGGTCTACGCGCTCACCATCAGCTTCGCCGCGGTCGACTGGGTGATGTCGATCAACGCGCACTGGTTCTCGACGATCTTCGGGATGCTGCTGATGGTCAGCCAGGGCCTGACGGCCTTCGCGTTCGTGATCGCGATCCTCGCGCTGCTGATCGAGACTGAGCCGCTGGCCAGCTATCTGACCTCGCGGCACTTTCACGACTTCGGCAAGCTGCTGCTCGCGTTCGTGATGCTGTGGGCGTACCTGGCGTTCTCGCAGTTCCTGATCATCTGGGGCGCCAACCTGCCGGAAGAGATCCCCTGGTACCTGCAGCGGATCCGCGGCCCGTGGGGCTACGTCTCGCTGCTGTTGGCCTTCGGCCAGTTCGTGCTGCCGTTCCTGCTGCTGCTGTCGCGCAACCTGAAGGAGCGCGCGTCGCTGCTGGCCAAGGTCGCGATCGGCGTGCTGATCATGCGGCTCATCGACCTGATCTGGCTGGTCGAACCGAACTACGAGCGGGCCGGCTTCCCGATCCACTGGATGGACGTGGCGGTCCCGGGAGGGCTGCTGGGCGTGTGGCTGTTCCTGTTCGTGCGACAGCTGCGCAGCCGGTCGCTCCTGCCGCTCAACGATCCCTTCTTCAAGAAGGAGTTCGCGCATGAAGCCCACTGAACCGGCGCCGGCGCACGGCGACGGCGGCCCCGCCCAGCCACACGACGACTTCCACAACATCGGCGTCGAACACGAGACCAGCGACGTCAACGTCCGGGTGATTCTTGAGCTTGGCCGGGGTCATCGCGGCGGTGGCGATCGCGTGCGCGGTCATCGTCTGGGGGCTCTTCAACCTGATGGAGCGCCAGGCGGCGGCGCGCGATCCGAAGCTGTCGCCGCTGGCGATGCCGGCGACGAACATGTCGCGCCCGGGATCCGTGTCGCCCACCTTCGGCAACGCCCGGTCGCCGCAGCTCGAGACCGACGAGCTCCAGATGCTGCGGATGCAGCGCGAATCGGAGGACAAGAAGCTCCACGGCTACGGCTGGACCGACGAGAAGGCCGGCGTGGCGTGGGTGCCGATCGATCAAGCGAAGAAACTGCTGGCCGAGCGAGGACTCCCGGCTCGCGCTGCGGGCAGCGCTCCGGCCGAGGGCACGCATGCCCCCGCGCTGGGCGAGTCCAGCAGCGGACGGCGAATCCCCGCGGACGGGCAACCCGCCGCGAAGCCGCCGTCAGGTGGCGCCGCGGCGACGCCGCCGGCGTCCGAGACCCCCAAAGCGCCGGCGCCTGCTGCGGCAGGGCACGGGAGCGGTCACTGATCGCCGGCACAGCGAAGGCACGATCGTGAGTTTTTCCAGCAAGACGGCGGCGTTCATGGCGGCCACGCTTCTCTGGGCCGCGCCCATTCTGGCGCAGGGGCTTGCGCCCGCGGCGGTGGATCCGCCCTCCGCCAAGCCGGGTCTACTGTCCAAGATTGGGCTCGATCAGCGGATCGGCGAGTCGATTCCGCTCGACCTGCCATTCGTGGACGAATCGGGCCACGCGGTCACGCTCGGGCAGTACTTCGGCAAGCGTCCGGTCATCCTGGTGATGGCGTACTACGAGTGCCCGATGCTCTGCACTCAGGTGCTCAACGGGCTGGTGACGGCGATCGGCATCCTGAACTTCGAGGTCGGCCGCGAGTTCGACGTGGTGGTGGTCAGCTTCAATCCGAAGGAAGGTCCGGGGCTGGCCGCGCAGAAGAAGGCCGCGTATCTCGAACGATACGGACGGCCGCAGTCGGCGGCGGGCTGGCACTTCCTGACCGGCACGCAGGCCTCGATCGACGGCCTGACCAAGGCGGTCGGTTTCCGCTACGCCTACGACGAGAAGATCGGGCAATACGCGCACGGCGCCGGCATCGAGCTGCTGACACCCGCCGGCGTCCTGGCGAAGTACTTCTATGGGATCGAGTTCTCGTCGCGCGACCTCCGGCTGGGGATCATCGAAGCCGCGAACGACCGCCTCGGCACGCCGATCGATGACGTCCTGCTGCTCTGCTATCACTACGACCCCGCGACCGGCGCCTACGGCGCCGCCGTCCTGACGATGGTGCGTGCGGGTGGGATCGCCACCATGCTGGCGTTCGCAGTGTTCCTGACCGTCAGCCTGCGCCGGGAACGCGGCGCGAATCGGCCGGCGCCGGCGAATCGAACCTAACGATGTTCAAGAACATTCCCTTCCTGCCGGAGGCGGCGTCGACCCAGGCGGGTCAGGTCGACGCGGTCTTCTTTTTCATGGTCGCGGTCACCGCGTTCTTCTCGGTGCTCATCGCGACGCTCGTCATCGTCTTCGCGGTCAAATATCACCGGAAGAACGACGAAGAGATCGGCGTGGCGATTCATGGATCGCTGGCGCTCGAGCTGCTCTGGACGGTGATTCCGTTCGGCATCGCGATGGTGATGTTTGGCTGGGGCGCCAAGGTGTTCTTCGACCTGACCCGTCCGCCCGTAGGCGCCACCGAGATCTACGTCGTCGGCAAGCAGTGGATGTGGAAGGTCCAGCACATGGACGGGATGCGCGAGATCAACGAGCTGCACATCCCGGTCGGCCGCCCGGTCAAATTGATCATGGGGTCCGAGGATGTCATCCACAGCTTCTACATCCCGGCGTTCCGGGTGAAGGCGGACGTGATTCCCGGGCGCTACAACACGATGTGGTTCGAAGCCACCAAGCCGGGCACGTATCACCTGTTCTGTGCGGAGTACTGCGGCACGAAGCACTCGGGCATGATTGGATCGATCGTCGCGATGCAGCCGGCGGAGTATCAAACCTGGATCGGGGGCGGGAAAGCGGAAGACTCGCCGGTGGCCGCCGGCGCCAAGCTGTTCCAGGATCTCACCTGCATCACCTGCCACCGCTCCGACTCCCAGGGCCGCGGCCCGGTGCTGAACAACGTGTTCGGGCACCAGGTCGAGCTCCAGGGTGGCGCGAAGGTGATCGCCGACGAAGCCTACATCCGTGAATCGATCCTGAACCCGCAGGCCAAGATCGTGAACGGCTTCCAGCCGTTGATGCCGACCTTCCAGGGACTCGTGACGGAAGAACAGCTGCTGCAGCTGATTGCCTACGTGCAGTCGCTCAGCCAGCCGGGCGCTCAGCCCGCGCCGCAGGGCACGAACTCGGGAACACCGCCGCAGGGCGGCAGGAACTAGCTATGGAAACCTCGAATTACCTGACCAACGGTCACGGGCTCGCCTCGTGGCTGTTGACGAAGGATCACAAGCGCATCGCGCTGCTCTATCTGTTCGCGATCACGTCGTTCTTCGTGCTGGGCGGTTTCTTCGCAATGGTCATCCGCCTGGAGCTGCTGACGCCGGCCGGTGACCTGGTCGGATCCGAGACCTACAACAAGATGTTCACCATGCACGGCGTGGTGATGGTCTTCTTCTTCCTGATTCCGTCGATCCCGGCCGTGCTCGGCAACTTCTTCGTTCCGATCATGGTCGGCGCCAAGGATCTCGCGTTCCCGCGCGTCAACCTTCTCAGCTGGTACATCTACATTGTCGGCGGCCTGTTCACCCTCTATGCCGCGCTCACCGGCGGCGTCGACACCGGCTGGACGTTCTACACGCCGTACAGCACCGCTGCGGCGAACTCGCACGTGATGACCGCGGCGCTCGGCATCTTCATCACCGGCTTCTCGTCGATCCTGACCGGCCTCAACTTCATCGTCACGATCCACCGGATGCGCGCGCCCGGGCTGACCTGGTTCCGGCTGCCGCTCTTCATCTGGGCCCACTACGCCACCAGCCTGATCATGATCCTCGGCACCCCGGTGATCGCGATCACGGTGCTGATGGTCGCCGCAGAACGCGCGCTGCATCTGGGCATCTTCGATCCGGCGCTCGGCGGTGACCCGGTCCTGTTCCAGCACCTGTTCTGGTTCTACTCGCACCCGGCGGTCTACATCATGATCCTGCCGGCGATGGGCGTGATCAGCGAGATCGTCCAGACGTTCTCGCGGAAGAACATCTTCGGCTACTCCTTCATCGCGTTCTCATCGCTGGCCATCGCGGTCATCGGCTTCCTGGTCTGGGGGCATCACCTGTTCGTGGCCGGCCAGTCCACCTATGCCGGACTGCTGTTCTCGATCCTCAGCTTCGTCGTCGCGATCCCGTCGGCGATCAAGGTCTTCAACTGGACGGCGACGATGTACAAGGGGTCGGTGTCCTGGGAATCGCCGATGCTCTACGCCATCGGGTTCATCGGCCTGTTCACGATTGGCGGCCTGACCGGGCTGTTCCTCGCGGCGATGGGCATCGACGTCCACGTCCACGACACCTACTTCGTGGTCGCCCACTTCCACTACATCATGGTCGGTGGCGCGATCATGGGCTATCTCGGCGGGCTGCACTACTGGTGGCCGAAGATGAGCGGCCGGCTCTATTCCGAGCCGTGGGCCAAGTTCTCGGCGCTGATGGTGTTCGTCGGATTCAACCTGACGTTCTTCCCGCAGTTCGTCGCCGGCTACATGGGGATGCCGCGCCGCTATCACGCCTACCCGCCGGAGTTCCAGGTGCTGAACGTGCTCTCGACGGCGGGCGCCTCGATCCTCGCGGTCGGCTACATCATCCCGCTCATCTACTTCACCTATTCGCTGATAAAAGGGGAGAAGGCGGCCAACGATCCGTGGGGCGCCAGAGGGCTCGAATGGGAGATCCCGTCCCCGCCGCCGACCGAGAATTTCACCGTTTCCCCGATCGTTACCGAGGGCACGCACCAGTACATGCATCCGAGCCAGGAGGTCGACGTTGCCTGACGCTCACGCCGAGCATTTTCCCGGCCCGATTCACCGGCCGCCGGTCGCGTCCAACGTGGACGCGATCCAGCCGCACGAACACGAGGACTATCCGCACCATCCGAAGCTGCAGCACCACTTCGACGACATGGCGCAGCAGGCCGAAGCCTCGACGCTCGGCATGTGGGTGTTCCTCGTCACCGAAATCATGTTCTTCGGTGGGCTGTTCATGGCCTACCTGGTCTACCGTTCGCAGGCCGCGGCAGCCTTCCAGGAGGCCAGCGCGCACCTCAGCATCGGCTGGGGCGGCTTCAACACGGCGGTCCTGATCTTCAGCTCGTTGACGATGGCCCTGGCGGTGCGGTCGGCGCAGACCAGCGAGCCCGCGAAGACGCAGGTCACCTGGATCGTGATCACGATGTTCCTCGGCGTGGTCTTCCTCGGGGTCAAGGCCATCGAGTACACGGAGAAGTTCCGCGACCACATCGTGCCCGGCCCGTACTTCGACGTGACCAAATGGGAGCATCCGCCCGGGGTGGAGATGTTCTACTCGCTCTACTTCTGCATGACCGGACTGCACGCGTTGCACATGATCATCGGGCTCGGGATCATGACGTGGCTGGCGATCATGGCGGGACGCAAGACGTTCAACGCCGACTACTACACGCCGGTCGAGGTCGCCGGTCTCTACTGGCACTTCGTCGACATCGTCTGGATTTTCCTGTTCCCGCTCCTGTACCTCATCGGGCGGCACTATCATCACGGGTAACGACGCGATCATGTCTGCAGGCCACGTCGCTCCGAAAAGCCTCTACTACCAGATCTTCGCCGCCCTGCTGATCGGGACGGCGCTGACCATCGCCGTCGCCTTCGTCGATCTCGGCGCATTCAACAACGTCGCGATGCTGACGATCGCCGCCGGCAAGGCGCTGCTCGTGATCCTCTTCTTCATGCACGTCCGCTGGGGAACGCGCCTCACCAGCCTGGTTGTCGCGTCAGGATTCTTCTGGCTGCTGATCCTCTTCACCATCACCATGTCGGACTTCCTGACCCGCGGATGGATCGCCGGATCGCTGCGATAACGCAGTCAGTCCGGTAGCGCCCTCCACAGCGTCACCCCTTTCGGTCGCCGGCCGCCGCGCTCCGCGGCGGCCTCTTTCCCCGATCACGACCCGCTCATCGGCACCGTTGTCACACTGAATCGACCGGCCAATCGCTCATCGTCGAGCGCTGCGCCGGACGAATTCCGAGCGGATGCGCGCGGCGCGCTTGACCCTGTCCCGGTTCGTGGGTAACATCGCGGCCTCAATCGACTGGATTTCGGGTCCTTTCCTGCGGCGACTTCCCTGGAGGCGCGCGGATGCGGCACCACGGTTCCATCGCGGAGTCACGGCCTGGACGACCGCCCTGCGGCGGGGGGGAGTCCTGACCATTGAGCTGGATGTGTCCCCCCGGTCGAACAGCCCCCTGGTCGTCGCCGTCGTCGGTCGCTCTCGGCGCCCCTCGAAATCGTGCGACGTGTCGCGGGTTGCGGTGCCCACCGCGGGCCATTCATCTTCTTTCCGCCAGTCCTCTCCAGCCACACGCGTCACCGTCGGCGACCGTGTTCTCCATCGGCGCGACCGTCATCGTGCGGTCGCACGCATTCCTCAATCAGGAGCACATCGTGAGACACCCGGACGGGCAGATCTGGGACGTCGGCAGCGACGGACGAGGACTGACGACAGGACGCCGCTGTGCGCGCGGCCCGCGCGGGACGTGCAGAGGCGAGGCCGGAGAGACTCGACGACGCTCCGCCACGGGGCAGAGCGGCCGGGGCGCTGAAGTGAGAGCGGCGCGGTGACGACCCCGAAACGGTTGGTCCTGCTTGCGTCGATCGCCGCGCTCGCGATCGTCGCGGTCCTGGCGATGGGCGAGTACGCCGCGCCGGTCCTCGCTCAGACTCCGCCGGCCGCGGGCCCGCCCGCCGCGCCCGCCGCCCAGGGATCGCCGGCGGCGACGAGCGAAGCTGCGGACAAGGCGGCGCAGTCCAAGCCGTACCAGGAAGCGGAATATCGCACCTTCCCCGTGGTGGGAAGCCGCGTAGCCATCTGGGTGGTCGCGCAGCTGCACCTGCTGTTCGCGGCCTTCGTCCTGGCTGTTCCGATCTTCGCGATCATCGTCGAAGCGATCGGCTACAAGACCGGCGACCTCCGCTACGACCGGCTGGCGCACGAGTTCACGAAGCTGCTCTCGGTCTCGTTCTCGCTGACGGCGACCTTCGGCGCGGCGCTGACCTTCATGCTCATCATCCTGTATCCGAAGTTCACGAACTACATGATGAGCGTGTTCTCACCGACGTTCTTTCCGTACGTCCTGCTGTTCTTCGCGGAAGCCTTTTTCCTCTACACCTATTACTACGGCTGGGGAAAGTTCCACCCGCTGGTGCATCTCGGCCTCGGGGTCGGGCTGAACGTCGTCGGCACGGGGATCATGATGATCGCCAACTCCTGGCTGACGTTCATGATGTCTCCCAAGGGGGTGTCGAGCCAGGGGGCGCTGCTCTCGCTTACGGACGCGATGTACAACTACACGTGGATGCCGATCAACGTGCATCGGTTCATCGCCAACATCGCCTTCGGGGGATCGATCGCCGCCGCCTATGCGGCGGTCAAGTTCCTCCAGGCGGAAACCGACGAGGATCGCGCCCATTACGACTGGATGGGATACATCGGGAACTTCGTCGCGATCAGCGCGTTCCTGCCGCTGCCGTTCGCCGGTTACTGGCTGGCCAAAGAGATTTACGCCTATTCGCAAACGCTCGGCCTGACGATGATGGGCGGAGCGTTCTCCTGGCTGTTCATCATCCAGGCCATCCTGATCGGGAACCTGTTCCTCGCGGCCAACTACTACCTGTGGCTCGGCATGGGGCGGGTCGAAGGAGCGCAGCCGTTCCAGCGATTCGTCAAGTACCTGCTCGCCGCGATCGTGCTCTGCTTCATGGTCTGGGCGACGCCCCGGTCGATCATCGCGACGGTCTCCGAGATCCGGGCGATGGGCGGGTCGGCGCACCCGATTCTGGGCTTCCTCGGGGTGATGTCCGCGAAGAACACTGCGGTGAACATCCTGATCCTGACCACCTTCATGAGCTTTCTCCTCTACCGCCGAACGGGGAAGATCTCGACCGTCGCGTGGGCGAAGACGGGGAATGCGGCGCAGCTCACGATCTTCGCGATCGCCGCAATCACGGTCATCTTCCTCGGCGTCTACGGCTACTTCGTCGAGGCGACCGTCCGGATCAAGCTGTCGGTCCCGCAGGTCCTCTCGGTGCTCATCGCGATGGTGTCGATCACCGCGATCGACGTGTTCCTCTTCCGCGCGCCCCGCCGCACGGGCGAAGTGCGCTGGGGCCGGATCCCGGCGATCTCGCAGTACGTGCTGATTTTCATCGCCGTGACCTTCACCTGGCTCATGGGGCTGATGGGGTATGTCCGGTCCGGGCTGCGTCAGCACTGGCATGTCTACGGCATCATCCGGGACCAGTCGGTCGACGCGTTCACCCCCACCCTCGGTTTCGCGACGAGGGTCGTCTCGATCACGGTGCTCGCATTCTTCCTGCTGATCGGCGGGGTGTTCTGGATCGCCAGCCTGCACGACCGGCCTGATTTCGAGCGGCGGCCGAAAGCCCGCCGCCACGTCCCCCCGGAACTCGCCGTGGAAGCGGCCGGGGAAGGTGAGCGCACGGCATGAGGCTCCCGCTGATGGTCCGGATCGGCGCCCTCATCCTCGCCACGACCGGCTTCTACACGTACGTCGGGCAATTGGTACCGCAAAAGGAAGTGCAGCCGCCGAAGGCGACGCTACTGGGCGGCGACCTGAGCCCGGCCGAGATGGCCAAGATTGGCCGCGAGATCATGGATACCAAAGGGCTCTGCCTGACCTGCCACACGATCGGCAAGACCGGCGCGCTGCGGTTCCCGGATCTCGCCGGAGTCGATGTGCGCGCCAAGACGCGGGTCCCGGGCCTGAACGATGTCGAGTACTTTGCGCAATCGTTGTACGAACCGACGGCGTTCGTCGTGCCCGGATTCCCGCCGGCCATGCCGCCAATGAGTAAGCCGCCGTTCAGCCTTACGGATCAGGAGATCCTCTGCGTGATTGCGTATCTCCAATCGCTTGGTGGTACGCCGACCGTGACGCTCCAGACGAAACACCACTACAACAGCGGCCCGGCAGCGCCGGCCGCGACCCCGGCCCCGGCGGCCACTCCGCCGCCGGCAGCTCCCTCGAAAGACGGGGTGTCCAAATGAACCTCGTCGTCGTCCTCGCCGTTGCCGCGGTGTTCGGGGTGCTCCGCTTCCGCCGGACCGGTCTCCTGTTGTGGGCCGGTGCCTGGTGGATCGGGATCTACGTCCTCCTCAGATTCGGCTTCACGGCCCCGATCCCGTCCTCGGTGATCTCGATCTACATGGGGATCGTCTCGCTTGCGCTCCTGGCGTACGTGTCCTCGAGCGAGGACCGCCGCGAACAGGTGTCGCGCCCGCTCGTCCGGTTCATGACCGAGAAGCGCTACACCGTGCTCCTGGCGCTCACGGTGATTGCCATTCCGGCGCTCGCGGCGGCGAATGTCTACGTCGGCATGAACGTCCCGCTCCAGCCTCCCCTCTTCTCGCGCACGGTCCACCCCGCCTCGCCTTCCGAGATCACGGTTCACGACAAGCCGGTCAATCTCGATGGAGACAACCCGTTCCGGCAGCTCGAAACCTCGAACCCGGCCGAGTTCCGGAAACACGTCGAGAACGGCCGGCGGGTGTACTACCGGAACTGCGTCTTCTGCCACGGCGACAACATGGCCAGCACCGGGATGTTCGTGCACGGGCTGGACCCGATTCCGACCAACTTCACCGACGCGGGGACCATTCCGATGCTCCGCGAAACGTTCCTCTTCTGGCGCATTTCCAAGGGTGGACCCGGGCTTCCCGAGGAGGGCGGGCCGTGGGACTCGGCCATGCCCGCCTGGGAAAAGATGCTGAAGGACGACGAGATGTGGGACGCGGTCCTCTTTCTCTACGATTTCACCGGACGGAGACCTCGCGCCGGTGGGGAGAGCGGCACGAAATGACCTCCGATCGGCGCGCGCGGCGCGCGATATCCGGCGGCTGTCTCGCTGTTCTCGTGGCCGCGTTGTGTGCCGCGCTGACAGGATGGGTACGCGCGGCAGCGCCCGACGTCGGGACAGACGCGCAGCGGGAGTCCGGCAAGAAGCTCTATCTGCACTATTGTTCGCAGTGCCATGGCGAGAATGGGGACGGCGAAGGGTATGCCGCGCCGCATCTGCGCCCGAAGCCGCGCAATTTCACGACCGGCAAGTTCAAGATCCGGACGACGCCGAGTGGCGCGCTGCCTACGCATCAGGATCTGGTGAGCATCATCAAACACGGGATGCCCTACACCTCGATGCCTCCGTGGCCGGACCTCGCCGATCAGGACGTGTCGAATCTCGCCTATTTCCTGACGACGTTCTCTCCCGACTTCTCGAATGCCGAGAAGGTGCCGCAGCCCGTGTCGCTGCCGGGCGCACCGAAGTCCACAAAGGAGTCCGTCGAGCTCGGGAAGAAGCTCTACGAAGAGACCGGATGCATCAAGTGCCACGGTACGCTCGGCCGCGGTGACGGACCTTCGGCGCCAACCCTGAAGGACGACTGGGGCAACCCGATCCGCCCGGCGGACCTCGCCCAGCGGTGGACGTTCCGTGGCGGATCGTCGCGCGAGGATATCTTCCGGGCGATGACCACCGGGCTGAACGGCACGCCCATGCCGGGGTTCCTCGACGCGCTCAAGCCAGAGGACCGATGGGCGATCACCGACTTCGTGGCCTCTCTCTCCGACGCTGCCCCGGGCTACACCAACCTTGTCGCCGTCAGGCACGTCCAGGATCCGATCGACCTCTCCAAAGGGGCCGCCAGCTTCGCGTCCGCTCGTCCGGCGCGCTTCCCGATCATCGGCCAGATCATGGAACCGGGACGCGACTTCCATCCTCCTGCGACCTCCGTGACCGTGCAGGCCATCTACGACGCCCAGTCGATCGCCGTCCTCCTGCGATGGCACGACATGAGCGCGGAGAAGACGGGAAAAAACGGGCCGTCGCTGCCGGTGCCGGTCGAGGAGGAAGAAGAGGCCACCCCCACTGCGCCCGAGGGGGCCGCGGCGGCGGGCAATCCTGCCAACCCCTTTGGCGATGAAGCCGCCGCCGCTCCGGCCGGGCAGGCGCAGCCCGGGAAGAACCCCTTCGAGGAGGAAGCGGCGCCCGCGGCCCCGGCGTCCGAGTTCTCCGACGCGGTTTCGATCCAGGTTCCGGCACAGCCGCTGACCGGCGCTCGCAAGCCGTATTTTCTCTTCGGCGATGCGCAGGACGCGGTGGATCTCTGGTTCTTCGACCTGGCCGGCGCCACTCCGCTTCGCTTCACCGGAAAAGGGAGCGCGAACATCGCCCCGAAAGAGGCCGGCGATCTGACGGGCGTGGCCAGCTACGACCAGGGCGAGTGGTCGGTCATCTTCAAGCGGCCGCGCCAGTCGCAGTCGGGCATTTCGTTCTCGCCCGGAGAGTTCACGCCGATCGCCTTCTCGGTCTGGGACGGATTCTCGAGGGAACGCGGCAACAAACGCGGCCTGACGACCTGGTACTCGTTGTATGTCGAGCCCGAAGTGGTGCCGTCGGCTGTCGGCCCGATGGTGCGCACCGCCCTGATCATTCTCTTCCTCGAGCTGGCGATCATCGGCTGGGTGCGATACGGCGCCAGGAATCGCGGCGGTGCACGCCTTGACGTCGGGGGCGCGACGGCCGGTCCGCCTTGACGCAGCGGGCATGCCGCCGCCACGAACAGCGACGTTCACGAACCTGCCCAGGGCATTGGAGCATTCGATGTACAAGAGCATCTACGTTCCGGTCGATAACTCGGACCACTCCAACCGTGCCGTCGCCTGCGCGATCGGGCTGGGGAAGGCATACTCGGCAAAGCTGGTCGGCTGCCACGTCTACGCCGCAAAACTGCACGACTACCGATTCAGGCAGATGGAATACACGCTCCCCGAGGAATACATCGACGAGGTCGAGCTCGAACGCCAGCGCAAGATCCACGACAGTCTCATCACGATGGGTCTAAAGCTCATCTCCGACAGCTATCTCGATGGCATGTCACGTCTCTGCGGCGAGTCGGGCCTGGCGTTCGAAGCGCGGATGATGGACGGCAAGCACCACACCGAGATCCTCAAGGATCTCGCCGGCTCGCAGAACGACCTGGTCGTCATCGGCGCCCTGGGCATCGGCCGCGCCCGGGACAGCGTGATCGGCTCCGTCTGCGAGCGCGTGTCCCGGCAATCGGATCGTGATGTCTGGGTCGTCAAGCACGTGCCGGAACCGTCCGAGCCGGAGCGGGATACGATCCTGGTCGGCATGGACGGCAGCCCGCAGTCGTTCGGCGCGCTGATGACCGCCGTCGATCTGGCCCGCACGTTCGGCAAGAAGGTCGAAGCGATCGCCGTCTACGATCCCTACCTCCACTACTCGGTGTTCAACGGCATCGTCAACGTCCTCACCGAGCAGGCGGCGAAGGTCTTCCGGTTCGAGGAGCAGAACCAGCTCCACGAAGAGATCATCGACACCGGGCTGGCGCAGATCTATCAGTCGCATCTGGAAGTCGGCGAGCGGATGGGCAGCGAGGCGGGCGTCGAGATCAAGAAGACGCTCCTCGACGGCAAGCCCTTCCAGAAGATCCTCGACCACGCCCGCAAGACAAACCCCTGGCTCATCGTGATGGGACGGATCGGCGTTCACAGCCCGAAGGACGAGACGGGGCTCGGGAGCAACGCCGAGAACGTGCTCCGAGCGGCGTCGTGTGACGTCCTCCTGTCGACGCGAGTCGAAGTCCCTCGCCTCGACGTCCGCGCCGAGGAGACCATCCGGTGGACTCCGGAAGCCGAGTCACGCATGACGCACGTGCCCGAGCAGGTCAAGGGCATCGCCCGGACTGGTGTTCTTCGCCTGGCGCTCGAGAAGGGGCATTCGGTGATCACCAGCGCCGTCATCGACGAAGCCATGGATCGGTTCATGCCGAAGAGCGCGTCGGCCGCGACCAAGGCGCTCGCCGAGGCGGTGGCGCTCGAACGCGCGAAGGCCGGACCGGTGTCGATGTGCCGCGCCTGCGGCGTCACCGCCACGCAGAGCGACCCGGTGAAATGCACCGTCTGCGGCGCCGCGGACTTCGAAGTGATCTCCCACGACATGATCGAGAAGATCGCGGAGGTCGAGGGAGGGCTCGAGGAGGAGACAACCTACGACGGGCGCAAGCTTCGCTGGTCGGAGGAGGCACGGAAGGGCCTCTGGACCATGAAGAACGCGTATCAGCGTCGTCGTGTAAAGGCGCGAGTCGAGAAGCGCGCGCGCATGAAGAAGCTCGACGCGATCACCCTGGATTTCGCCCGCCAGGTGATCGAGGAGGAGACGGGGACGCCACTCGACATCCCGGCCTCGCCGGCGAACGGCGCGAAGCCCTCGGAGCCAGCCGCAGCCGCCGAGGGCGCCGGCGCGACGAGTGAGGCCCGGCTGATTGCCAGGGACGACAGGAAGAATCCACTCATCTCGACCTTCGATTGGACCGGCGAGGCGGCGCAGCGCATCTTCCGCGTACCGGCCGGGTTCATGCGCAGCCAGACGCAGGAGCGGGTCGAGGAGCTGGCGCGCGAGCGGGCCGCCACCACGATCGATTTGGCGCTCGTCGAGGCAGGGATCGAGATCGGCAAGAAGATGATGGCCGAGATGATCGCGAACTACCCGACGCCAGGCAAGAGCCCGGTCGCGGCAACGGCGCCGGTTCAGGCGAGTCCGTCTGTTGCAGCCTCGAGCCCGCACGCTGAACAGCCCGCAAACGGGATCGGTTACCTCAACGAGGTGAGCGCGCGCAGCGCGTCCCCCGAGCCGCGTCAGAGTTGATGACCGGTCGAGCGTCGTCTCGAACCTGCGAGCAGGTGCCGGCGCGGAGCCGCCGGCACTGAGCGCCCGCGGCCACTCGGCGCGACCGTAGGCGCATGTCGGCGTATCGCTTCTGCCGCTCCGACGATATCGACCTTCTCGTCGATGCGCTGAACCGCTGCTGGTCTCCGTACGTACCCGACCAGCCGCCGCTGACGACGGCGGCGTTCAAACGGTCGATCCGCGACCTGCAGGTCTGGTGCAGCAGCTGCATGGTCGCCTTCTCCGGAGCTGACCCGATCGGCGTGCTGATCGGCGCGAAGCGGCCGTCCGGCACGCTCGTTCACACCATTGCCGTCCATCCCGATCATCTTCGGCAGGGGCACGGCCGCCACCTGCTCGCCTCGCTTGGCTCGAAGCTGGCGATCCTCGGGCCGCCCCGCATAATCGCCGAAGTCCCCGAGACGCTGGCACCTGCCCGTGAGCTGTTCACCGCAGCCGGATACGTCCAGGAAGCAGTCCTGACCGACTACGTGCTAACGGTCGAGGAGAACTCCTCCACTCACGATCGAGATGCGGGGGACGGCGGACACTTCGTCATTCCGGTCACTGTCGACGATCTCGCGGCGAATGGACTACTCGGGGAGACAAACCCCCCGCCGTGCTGGCAGCGCTCGGTCGAGACCCTGAGGGCCCGAAAAGAGGAGGTCGCAGGACTCGCCGTTGCCTCCGACGAGCAAATCGAGGCCTGCGTTCTTTATATAGAGGGAACCGACACGACAGAGATTGTGTCGCTGCAGGCATTCGTCCAGGACGGTGGAACCCGGCTGAGGCAGCTGCTATCGCGTCTGAGTGCGAACGGCCGGCGTTCGTTCCATATAAGCAAGCTGCATCCGGCCGAGACCTCGAAGGAGTTGCTGGAGACGCTCGGTTTCAGCTCTGCCGGCGGGCATCTCCTGTACGCAGCCCAGGCGCGCTCCGGGTAGGCTCATGCTGACGGGACCGCAGCTTGCAGATCCAGGACTCGCCACTGAAAAGGAGCTGAGCCATGGAGATCTCAACAGCCGCGGTGATCGTGCTCGTCCTCTGCATCGTGCTCTTCGTTCCGTACGCGATCATGAACGCTCGCCGCGGGAGAGCGCACGGGCACACCTGGTTCACCTCGCGGAAGCCGAGGGGTCACTCCGATATCGGCCCGGACGTCGGTTTCAGACAGACGCGGCCTGGCTCAGACGATGCGCCGCAAGCGCGTTACTGAGCGGGCGCACCGTTCGCTCTGACATCGGCGCGCTGTCGTCGATCCAGCCCTATCGGCAAGGCTCGCACCCGGGGTGTCTGCTGACGTGTCGATACGTGGATCACCGTTCGCGACTGCTGCTCGACAGGTGTAAGCTATCGCCTTCGAGGCTCAGTCACAGCAGCACGATGAAGCGTTATCACGACATCGTCGGCGACGGCGGGTCCGGAGTGCTCGAACAGGTTGCCGGGCAGCGCGCCCGCATCATCGGCGGGCTGGCTGGCGTGCGCCATATCGTCGCGGTCGGATCGGGCAAGGGGGGCGTCGGGAAGAGCACTCTGACCCTGCATCTCGCCGGCGCGCTGCAAGCCCGCGGGCTTCGGACTGCGATCCTCGACGCCGACTTCAACGGCCCTTCACAGGCGCGCATGGCGGGCGTGCAGGGCGCCGTGTTCGTTCCCGGCAGTCACAAGGTGGCGCTCCCGAGAACCAGCAACGGCATCCGGGTCTTCTCGATGGGCTCGCTGATCCCGGAGTCGGAGGCGCTCACGTTCGACAGCGTGGCGGACGGGGAGTCGCACACCTGGCGCGCGACGAAGGAGTTTGCTCTCCTCAGCGAGATCCTCGGGGCTTTCGAGTGGGGCGCGCTGGATGTGCTGATGTTCGACCTGCCGCCCGGAGCCGACCGGACGGTCCAGTACGCTGACTTCCTCCGGCCGTTCGACACGACTCAGGGGGCGCCTCGAATCTCGTTCGTGCTCGTGACCATCCCCTCTGAGGTGGCGAAAGGCGTTGTCGCACGGTCAGTGGCGGCGCTCGCCTGTGGACACCATCGGGTCCTCGGTTACGTCGAGAACATGAGCGGCTACTACTGCCGCGACTGCAACGCGATCAAGCCGCTGTTCGGCGCGCCCGATGCCGCGGGACTGAACATCCCGTGTCTTGGGGCCGTCCCCTTCGATCCCGAGCTGGCGGCGCGCTGCGACCGCGGGATCCCTCTGACCGACCTGCCCGACACACCCGTAAGCCGGGCCCTGGAGCATGTGGCCCAGCAACTTCAGGAGAGCCTCGACATGACACCTTCGGTCCCGGCTCACGCTCCGCGTGCGCGACCGCAAGGCAAGGAGCGTGTTGAATGAAGTTCCTCTGTGTTCCATGCGACAGTCCGATGACGCTCCAGACGGTCGGGCCGCCCGAAGGCGGCTCCCTCTCGATCGTTTACTCCTGTCCTGAGTGCGGGTACGAGATGGCCATGCTGACCAATGCGTACGAGACGCAGATGGTGCAGTCACTTGGCGTGCGGATCGGTCCCGCCACCACGGCTGCGGCACCGGGGACGTCCGGCGCCCGCTGCCCGTTCACCGCGATGATTCCAGGCAGCGAAGAAGCGCGGCCCGTTCCGGCCAGCGAACCGCCCCCCGTCCGTTGGACAGCCGCCGCGGAAGCCAGGCTGGAGAAGGTTCCGGAGTTCGTCCGCCCGATGGCGCGCACCGGCATCGAGCGATTCGCGCGAGACAAGGGTGCCCCGGAAGTCGACGAAACGATCCTCGACGCGGCGCGCGACTTCTTCGGCATGTAGCCCGTCGCTATGAGCGCGACCCCGTTCGACCCTGCACCTTCCGACCCGGCGCCCTTCGACCCGGCTCGCGGCCAGATGTTCGCCCGGCCGTACGTGATTTCCTGGAACCTCACGTATCGCTGCAATCTCGCCTGCGAGCACTGCTATCTCGATGCTGGCGGCGCCCATCTGGTCAACACGGAGAACTTCGCGGATCGCAGCGAGCTCGGCACCGAGGAGTGCTTCAAAGTCATCGACGAAATCGCGGCGTTCGCGCCTGAGTGCGTGACGATCCTGACCGGCGGTGAGCCGCTGTTACGCCGCGACATCCTCGATATCGTACGGCGCGCGGCGGAGCGAGAACTGTGGGTGGTGGTCGGCACCAACGGCGTGCGCATCACCGAGAACCTGGCCAGGCTCCTCGCCGACGCCGGAGCGCGGGGGCTGTCCCTCTCTCTCGACGCGCTTGATCCCGACTGTCACGACCGATTCAGGAAGGTGCGAGGCGCGTGGCGGAACACGGTGGAGGGAGCGGCGATCCTCGGCCGGACGGGACTGCCCTTCATCGTGCAGACGACCGCGGGCTCGCACAATCTCGGCGAGCTCGAGGCGATCGCCGACTTCGCGCACGATCGTCTCGCGGCCAAGGTCTGGAATCTGTATTTCCTGGTGCCGACCGGACGCGGCCAGTTCGTGTCGGACATCACCCCGGCCCAGTACGACGCGGTCCTCGCCTCCCTCTACCGGATCCAGAAGAAGTACGACGGCCGGATGCTCGTCAACGCCAAGTGCGCGCCGCACTACATCAAGACCGTTCTGCAGGCCGGCGCGGCGCAAGCCGGTGCGATCCCGCCAGATGATCGATCAGACACGTCGCCGTGGCCGACCACGTCCCCGATCAGGATGTACTCGGGAGGCGCGGGCGGATGTCCGGCGGGGACGCACTACATGGGCATCCGGCCGAACGGCGACGTCACGCCCTGCCCGTATCTGCCGGTCTTCGCGGGAACACTCCGCAGCTCAACGCTCGCGGAGCTGTGGACCTCGTCGGGATTGTTCACCGACATACGCCGCCGCACGTCGCTTGGGGGGCGTTGTGGCGATTGCGAGATGAGCGGCCAATGCGGGGGCTGCCGCGCCCGGGCTGTACGGCATGACGGGCGATCTGATGGCCGAGGATGCGCTCTGCACGCATGTCCCCGGGACGTTCGCCGGGTCTCCCCTGCTCACGTTCGGCAATCCCAGCGCCGCCTCGACGCGTGGGGTTCCGGCCGTCGAGTACGGCCGCGAGTCGTCCACGACCGTCGCCTGGGACGATGCGGCGGCGGCGCGGATGAAGAAGATCCCGGCGTTCGTGAGGGGGATGGTGGTCCGCGCGGTCGAGGAGTCCTGCCGCAAGAGCGGTCTCGCCCGAGTGACCGTCGAAGAGCTCGAGCGGATTCGCTCGCGGATGCCGACGCCGAAGATCTTCGGGTAGTACCCGACGAGCGGGCGGCTGCGCTCAGTCAACTTCCAACGTCCAACTGCCAACTCCCAAGCCTCAATACTCGCTGCGCGGCAGCGCTACGGCGGCGGGCACTTGGCGTCAGTAGTGCTTGTCATGGATGTCAGCGACTGGACGATCAGGGACAAGCCCTACGATCTGCGCGAACGCCTGTTCAATTTCGCCTGTCTTATCACGCGGGTAGCGGCACTTCTGCACACTCGCGGCCCGATCGCGGTCGCACTTTGTGCGCAGCTACTGAGGAGCGGGACGTCCGCGGGCGCGAACTACGAGGAGGCAGACGACGGATCGAGCCCGAGGGATACTCGGGCGAAACGGCAGATCGTGCTACGCGAGTTGAAGGAGACGTCGTTCCGTCTTCGTGTCTTGCGGAAGACAGGGATCCTGACACCGGCGCAAGACCCCGTGATAAAGGAGTGCGGCGACCTCGTGAAGATTGTGGCCACGCTGGTCCGCAACTCGAGAGTGCCGTGAGTCCCCTGGGAGTCGGGAATCGGGAGTTGGGAATCGGGAGTTGGGAGTTGGGAGTTGGGAGTTGCGATCTTCAGCAGTCCTGATTACTTGAACGGATCCGCGGCCTGCTCCTTCAGCTTCGCCTGCTCGTCCGCCATCCACTTCTGGAACTCCTCGGCGCCCAGGACGGTGACGTAGCCGCGCATCCGGTAGTGCCCCAGACCACAGAGCTGCGCACACGCGATCTCGTACTGGAATTCGGGGTTGCCGGTCCGCGTCCGCATCTCCGCGGTCGTGACGTTGGGCACGAACCAGATCGGGATGGTCAGGCCTGGGACCGCGTCCTGCTTGACGCGGAATTCGGGCACACCAAAGCTGTGAATGACGTCTTTGCTCCGCAGCTTGACGATGATCGGCTTGTTCACCGGCAGGTAAAGCTGATTGAGCGTCGTGACGTCGTCCTTCGCGGCGGGATCCGTGCGATCGAGTCCGAGGGGATTGTCCTGGACATCGATCAACTTGATATCGGTCCGGCCGAACACGCCGTCGGGTCCGGCGTAGTGGATGTTCCACGCGAACTGCTCGGGCGTCACCTGGACGACGAGCGCCTCGCTGTCGGCCGGCCGGCGGTCGACGCGCGCGGCCCACAGCGGGATCGAGAAGGCGAAGAGAAGCACCATTTCGATGAGGAGGACACCCACCTCGAGGTAGTTCGCCGTGTTCGAGGTCACTCCCGTGTAGTTCGCCACCGGATTCCGCGATCGACGGAAACGGATCAACGCGTAGGTGACGAACGATCCCCACCCGATGAACAGGACGAACATGAACACGTGCGTCCAGCCGATCAGTGAGTCGATCTGGGCCCCGTGCGCCGACGCGAGCGGCGGAAGGCCGAGCCATTCAGTCATGAGGTTCTCGACCCTCGTTGGAGCTCCGACCATTCAGTATCGAAATCGACGTCGGCGATGTGCTTCGCGCGCCGGCGGAGATAGAGGAAGAAGGCCACGAACCCGCCCTGCACCGCAAACAGGATCCCCAGCATCACCATGATGCCGAGCCTGGTCGCGTCGATCATCGAGCTCTCTTCCGCCCGGAAGCACACCGGGCAGGCGAGCACACTCGAGGCGCCGCCGGTCAGGAGCGCAATGGTGGTCACGGCGACGCGCGCGATCGCGGATGCCGATTCGGACCTGCCGACCGGCGCGTCAACGAGATTCCGGGAGCTGACGGCACGCGCGCGCCCGTGGCGCTGACAGCTGGCAGCGGAAAGTCGAGAGGGTTGATTCTTCATCGCAGTGTCCTGGTCTTTCGGAGGAACCACGAGTCGTAGACGACGAGCGCAATCGAGAGGGCGAATGCCACGAGGGCGGCGATCAGGCTGGCAATCCCGTGATCCTGCCGGTACACGCCCAGGCACCAGATGCCGAACAGCACCGCGAGCGCCGCGGAGAGGAAAATCAGCACGGCATGGACCCATCTGAGGTTCATCCGTGAATCCCGAAGCCGTTACTGACGGTGAGGACGGGAAGCAGCAACAGCGCGATGAAGAACAGCGCCGTCAGCACCAGGACCCCGTAGATCACCTTCTTCTCCGAGATGAGGTGCATGAAGTAGCACGCCACCAGCGATCCCTTGATCGCCGCGACGAACAGCGCCACGCTCACGGCGAGATGCACCGGCAGATGCAGGTACGAGATGGCCACCGTGACGATGGTCAAGGCCATGAGGGTGACGAACACGGTGATGTAGACCCTGACGTGCCGGTCGATCTCGGCTGCGTGGTCGTTGGTCATCGTTTCCATGGATGCCATCAGTGCCGCCTAGAGCAAATACAGCGTCGGGAACAGGAAGATCCACACCAGATCGACGAAGTGCCAGAACAGCCCCGAGTTCTCCACCCGGTTGGTGAACCACTCCGGGTTGGTCTCCCACTGCTTCGCGCCCGGCCCGAGGAAGTAGGCGTTCACGCACATTCCGCCGAACACGTGGAGCATGTGCAGGCCGGTCAAGGTGAAGTAGATGGCCAGGAAGTTGTTGGTGCGGGGAAACAGCCCGAGCTCGAACTTGTGGCTGTATTCGAAGTACTTGACGATCAGGAACACGCACCCGAGCAGGATCGTCGCGCCCATGTACATCCGGAAGGTCCCGAAGCGATGACGCTTCAAGGACGCCCACGACATGACCATGGTGACCGACGATGAAATCAGGACCAGCGTGTTGAACGTGGCCAGCGGCACATTCAGGATCGTCGAGCCGCGCGGCCAGGACGGCGCGCCGGTCCGGATCAGGATGTAGCTGGCAAACAGCGCCCCGAACAGCATGACCTCGGAGGCCAGGAAGAGCCAGATGGCGATCTTGCCGTTGGTCAGGCCCGTGTCGCGCCGGATCTCTACGGTGTAGGGAATGTCCATCGCGGATCAGGCCTCGTACTGCGGGGAGAAGTCCCTGGGCGCGCCGGGAACGCTGTACCTGGTACGGGCCACGATAGGCCTCCGGTGGCACCACGAAGTTCCCGTGCGGCGGCGGCGATGGCGCCGCCCACTCGATCGTCGTCGCCTCCCAGGGGTTGTCCCCGACCTTCTGGCCCTTCCAGATGCTCCAGAAGAAATTGAAGATGAACGGGATCTGGAAGAGCGCCATGATCCACGCGCCCCAGGAGGAGACCACGTTCAAGTGCAGGACGGGCTGGGAGAAGCTGTAGCTCGCGCCACCGTCGAACAGCCGCCGCGAGACGCCGGCCAGCCCGACCAGGAACATCGGCATGAAGACGACGTTCATGCAGACGAACGAGCCGGCGAAATGGATCTTGCCGAGCGTCTCGTTCATCATCCGCCCGGTCGCCTTGGGGAACCAGTAATAGATCCCCGCGAAGAGGGCGAAGATCGTCCCCGGCGCGACCACGTAGTGGAAGTGGGCAATGACGTAGTAGGTGTCGTGCAGCGGGATGTCCGCGACGTTCAGGCCCAGCGGCAGCCCGGTCAACCCGCCGATGCCGAACATCGGGAGAAAGGCAACCGCGAAGAGCATGGGCGTGTTGTAGCGGATCGATGCGCCCCACAGCGAGATGACCAGGGCGGTGAGGATGGCCACCGACGGGATCGAGATGATCATCGTCGTCGTTTGGAAGAACGTCGCCATCACCGTTCCCATGCCGGTCATGAACATGTGGTGCGCCCACACGATGAACGACATGAACCCCAGGAAGATCACCGAATACACCATCGAGCGGTAGCCCCACAGCGGCTTCCGCGTGTTGTTGGCGATGATCTCGGCCACGATGCCCATGGCCGGCAGGATGAGGACGTAGACCTCCGGGTGGGCCAGGAACCAGAACAGATGCTGCCAGAGCAGTGGGTTGCCGCCGCCGGCCACCGTCAGGGCCTGGCCGCTGACCACCAGCCCGCTCGGGAGGAAGAAGCTCGTGCCGGCCACCCGATCCATCAGCTGCATGACCCCGGCGGCTTCGAGGGGCGGAAAGGCCAGGAGCAGGAGGAAGGCGGTGACCAGCTGCGCCCACACGAAGAACGGGAAGCGCATGAACGTCAGGCCCTTGACGCGCAGCTGGATGATCGTCGTGATGAAGTTGACCGCGCCGAGCAGCGATGACGTGATCAGGAAAATCATCCCGACGAGCCACATCGTCTGCCCCATCCCCGCGAGGACGGAGAGCGGTGCGTACGACGTCCATCCGGACTGGGCGGCTCCCCCGGGCGTGACAAAGCTGGCCAGCATCGTCACGCCGCCGAGGAAGAAGAACCAGTAGCTGGCCATGTTGAGCCGCGGGAACGCCATGTCCTGGGCTCCGATCTGGAGCGGGACGACGAAGTTCCCGAAGCCGCCAACGGCCAGCGGCACCACGCCGAGGAAGACCATGATCGTGCCGTGCATGGCCCCCAGCTCGTTGTAGAAATCGGGCAGCATCGTCCCGCCCGGCATGCGCGCGTCGCCCAGGACTCGACCGAGCAGCGGCAGCGCGGCGCCCGGGTAGGCGAGCTGCCACCGCATGAGCATCATCAGCGAGAAGCCGAACAGAAGGAACAGGAGGGCGGTGATCGCGTACTGGATGCCGATCACCTTGTGGTCCACCGAGAAGACGTAGCTGCGCCAGAAGCCGAGCGGCTCGTGGTGGGGCTCGTGTGCAGCGTGCGGCGTGGATGCGGCGACGACTCCCGGCTGACTCATGCGGCCGTTCTCCGTTCTCCGGTCTCCGAATCGCTACTTTGCGGCGGCGACGGCGAACTTGAAATTCTGCGTCTTGGTGTCGCTGGCGCCGACCGTGACGGAAGCCGTCTGGGTCCCCAGCCGCTCGTGCCACGCGGTGATCTCATAGGTCCCGGGGTCGAGGCCCGAGATCGTGAACTTCCCGTCCGTGGCGGTCGCCGAGTAGAAGGGATGGTTGAACACCGCCACCCAGGCGTTCATCCAGGGGTGGACGTCGCACTTCACGGAAAAGCTCAGCTCCGGCTTGTCGAACTTGGTGGTCGTTTCCTTGACCGTCGCCGGCATCGGCTTGTTGAACGGGGTGTTGACCTTGGGAAGCGCGTGGATGTTGTGGAGGACGCCGTCGGAGTTGAGGATGCGGTAGGTCTGGCCGGCCATGATCCCCATCACGTGCGGCTTGTACTGGCAGCCACTCTGATCGATGGTGACCGGCGTCTGTGGCACGGGCCAGGTCTTGCCGGCCGGGAGTCCCTTCGACACCCAGACCAGGATGTTCCCCATCGTGTTGCCGTTGCCGAGCACCAGCGCCTCGCTCGCGACCGGGGCCGTGTGCTTCTTGGCGCACGCGGGATCGGCCTCCATGGTGATCGGCTTGAGGGCGGGGGCCTTTCCGTCGAAGGTGACGACGCCGGTGATGGTTGATGCGGCCATCGCCGCTCCGGGCCATAACGCCGACGCGGCCAGCGCCACCGCCAGGCACACCGAGTTCACCGTCCTGCCAGTTCTCGTCTCCTGCGCCATTGTCCACCCGCCTCCCGCGATAAGGTTGTCACCACTCAAGGCCGTCACCGTCCGCTGCCGCCGGGCCGAGTCTCGTCGCGCGCGTTAAGTTTTGAAAAGTGGCCGTTTGTACCATCGCGCCTCGCGCGAGTCAAGCACCCGCCGCTAATCCACGTTCGCCAGCTGCCCGAGGATGACGTCGATCGGCGCCTTCGCACACACGAACATCGGGGTGTCCCGCTGCGTATAGAGACTCGCCTCGGTGTAGCGCAGCCGCCCCACCAGATCGACGAACTCCTGCGGGTAATCCGAATCGAAGGCGACAACGAAATCCTGGTCGTCGATGCCGTAGCTGTTGCTCGTGTTCAGGCGCACGCCCTTGAACGGCGCGGAGGCGGCGATGTGCTCATCCATCATTCCCTGGCGCGCGTGCGGCGACAGCCGGTACCACGACCGGGTCTTGATGAAGGGGTAGACGAACAGATACTTCCCCTGGCCGGGGAGCAGCTCGACCCCCTCCCCGGCGTTCTTCATCTTGTTGACGTAGGGAGAACGGCGCTGCAGCGAGAGCAGGCTGTGCACCTGCGTCAGGTAGGCCCCCAGGCGCGACCGTTCTGATGGCCGCTTCCATTGCCTGAAAGTGCAGCAAATCGAAGGCGATCCGCCACAACATGAAGTCCACGTCCGCGCGCAGGCCGACGAGCGAGTAGGTGCGCAGGATCAGGTCGTCCGACGACTCCCAGGTCCGCACCAACTCGATGAACCCGGCGCCGGCCGCCCGCTGCTCGTCAGCCGGCAGCCGGCGGAACAGCGGATCGAGGCGGTAAAACGAATAGTTCAGGAACTGGCGGCGTTGCCGGTCCGGACTCTTCCCCGTGACGATCCCGGTGGGATCGAGCTCGACGGACGGGCCGCGGCGAGGCGGCGGACCGCCCTCGGGAGACTGCTCCATGCTCATTCCTGCGTGGCGCGAGGGCGCTGACCCGTCGCACGAACCCGACGCCTGGACGCGCGCGCACTCGACCTCGCTGGCATCACGCCGTGCTCGTCCCGCTGCA
Organism: uncultured Acidobacteriota bacterium; assembly: GCA_963816725.1. Lineage (GTDB taxonomy): Bacteria > Acidobacteriota > Vicinamibacteria > Vicinamibacterales > 2-12-FULL-66-21 > CAVSUB01. Next base: position 55,688 of record CAWFMC010000019.1, read on the forward strand.
ACGCTGAGCGCTCCGTCGCGCAGTTGCGTCGCGGCTCGTCCTTGAATACCCGGGGTTGCCGCTGGACGCGCCGTCCGGCTCACGCACCACGCCTCTGGTGCGACGCTGACCGGTCGGACGCAACTGCAAGGAACGTATGAACCGAACGGCTTCGGATTGTCAAGCGCGGGTGACGTCGCACCGCCGCACCACGGACAAGCGACCTTCTCGCACCGACGCCGTCGACGCGAATAAATCCCTACTGACCGCTGCCTACCCGCCACTCACCGGAAGGGGCGAACCCTCCTGCTGGTCGGACCGTAAACTGGCTATACTGGTCACGCGTCGGGCACCCGCCCGGCCGTCCGACCCTGCCCGGGCTCCGCCTTTCCCGGCTTCACACTGAGCGATAGCACTGTGGCGACTCTGAAAGAAGACCTCGCGTCACTACGTATAGACGCCGACGCCCGCGCTGGCGAGCAGCGCAGCCGCGGATGGGTATGGCTGGTGCTGGTTCTGGTCGTCGCCGTGGCCGCCGGCGGCTGGTTCTGGTCGCAGCGGCTGCAGGCCGCACCAGTCAAGACGGCTGCGGTGAGCGTGCGCGCGAGCGGCGGCGGCCAGTCGGCAGGGGCGGTCCTCAACGCCTCCGGCTACGTGACGGCGCGCCGGCGCGCGACGGTCTCGTCGAAGGTTACCGGGAAGGTGCTCGAGGTGTTCGTCGAGGAGGGCAAGGCCGTCAAGAAGGGCCAGGTCCTCGCGCGTCTGGACGACTCGCAGATCCGCGCCTCGCTGAGCGTAGCGGAGGCGCAGCTGGCCGCGGCGCAGCGAGGGGCCGCTGAGGACGAGGCCCGCCTCAAGCAGGCCCAGCTGAATCTGGATCGCCGCGCCAGGCTGATCAAGGAAGGCGTCGTCGGGCGCGCCGAGGTCGACGATGCGCAAGGGGATGTGGACTCGCTGACGGCGCGGATTGCCATGGCGCAGCAGCAGGTGCGGGTCGCCGAGGCCCAGGTCACCGCGCGCCAGACCGACCTCACGGACATGGTCGTGCGAGCGCCGTTCGACGGCATCGCGATCTCGAAAGACGCGCAGCCGGGCGAGATGATCTCGCCGGTCTCGGCGGGCGGCGGCTTCACCCGGACCGGCATCTGCACGATCGTCGATATGACGTCGCTCGAAATCGAGGTCGACGTCAGCGAGACCTACATCAACCGGGTCCACAGCGGCCAGAAGGTCGAAGCGGTGCTCGACGCCTACCAGGATTGGAAGATCCCGGCTCACGTGATCACCACGATCCCCTCGGCGGACCGTCAGAAGGCGACCGTCAAGGTCCGGATCGGCTTCGATCAGCTCGATCCGCGGATCCTGCCGGACATGGGCGTGAAGGTGTCGTTCCTGCGGGAGGAGGAGGCGCCATCCGCGGCCGCGGCGGCAGCGGCACGGATGACCGTCCCGAAGGCAGCCATCCGGACCATCGACGGCCGCTCGGTCGTGTTCGTGGCCAAGGACGACCGCGTCGAGCGCCGCGCGATCAGCGTCGGCAACGAGAACGGCGGCGTGGTGGACGTGCTGTCTGGGGTCAACGCCGGTGAGCGGGTGGTCCTCGAGCCGCCGGCGGGGATGAAGGACGGCGACAGGATCAAGGTGCAATGATGGCGAGTGAGCTGGTGAGTGTTCGCGACCTCCACAAGGTCTACCACCGCGGCGGCGAACGGATCGACGTGCTGCAGGGCGTCAACCTGGAGATCCCCGACGGCGACTTCCTCGCTCTGATGGGACCGTCCGGGTCGGGCAAGACCACATTGCTCAACCTGCTCGGGGGCCTCGATACGCCGAGCGAGGGCTCGATCACTGTCGGTGGCGACCGCATCGACAAGCTGGCCGGTAGCCGGCTGTCGTCGTGGCGGGCGCGGCACATCGGCTTCGTGTTCCAGCTCTATAACCTGCTGCCGGTGCTGACCGCGGCACGTAACGTTGAGCTGCCGCTGCTCCTGACCAAGCTGTCGAAGGCGGAGCGCCAGAAGCGCGTGCAGGTGGCGCTGTCGGTCGTCGGCCTCGCCGAGCGGATGAACCATTTCCCGCGACAGCTCTCCGGCGGTCAGGAACAGCGCGTCGGCATCGCCCGGGCGATCGTCACCGACCCGACGCTGCTGCTGTGCGACGAGCCGACCGGCGACCTCGATCGCAAGTCCGGCGACGAAATCCTCGATCTGCTCCAGACCCTCAACCGCGAGCACGGCAAGACGATCGTGATGGTCACCCACGATCCGCACGCCGCGGCCCGGGCCCGGCGCACCCTGCACCTCGACAAGGGCGCGCTGGTCATGGAGGCGGTGGCATGAAGTTCTTTCCGCTGGTCTGGCGCAACCTGCTGCGGCGCAAGGTCCGCACGACGTTCACGCTGCTGTCCGTGTTCGTCGCCTTCGTGCTCTACGGGATTCTGATGGCGATCAAGATGGCGTTCGGCGCCGGCGTGACCATCGCCGGTGCGGAACGGCTGATGATGATCGACAAGATCTCGCTGATCAACCCGATCCCGCTGTCGTACCAGCAGCGCATCGCGTCGACCGAGGGCGTCGTGGACATCTCGCACGCCAACTGGTTTGGCGGCATCTACCAGGACCCCAAGAACTTCTTCGCCAACATGGCCGTGGACGCGGAGAGCTGGCTGCGCGTGTATCCGGAGTTCACCGTCCCAGAAGATCAGAAGAAGGCGTTTCTCGCGGATCGCACCGGCGCCATCGTCGGCGCCGATTTGGCGAAACGTTTCGGCTGGAAGATCGGCGATCGGGTACCGCTGCAGGGAGTGATCTACCGGACGCCGAACGGCGCCCCGTGGGAGTTCACCATCGATGGCATCTACGACTCGCTGGAGAAGGGGGTCGACAAGAGCCAGTTCTTCTTCCACTACGAGTACATGAACGAGACGATCCGGAACCAGAACTACGGCCATGACCAGGTCGGCTGGTACGTGATCAAGCTGAAAGAGCCGTCGCAGGCCGAGGCCGTCGCCCAGAAGCTGGACGCGATGTTCGCCAACTCGCCGAACGAGACCAAGACCGCGACCGAGAAGGCGTTCGTCGCCGGGTTCGCCAAGCAGATCGGCGACATCGGCAGCATCATGATCGCGATTGCCGGCGCGGTGCTGTTCACGATCCTGCTGGTCTCGGCCAACACGATGGCCCAGGCGATCCGCGAACGGACCAACGAGCTGGCGATCCTCAAGACGCTCGGGTTCAGCGACGGCAGGATCCTCGGCCTGGTGCTGGCCGAGTCGTGCCTGATCGCGCTGGTCGGGGGCGGGCTGGGGCTGGCGGTGGCCTACCCGATCGTCTCCTACGTCGCGGTCCAGACCAACGGCATGGTGCCGCCGCTCTATCTGCCGGTGCGGGATGTGATCACCGGCGGCGTGATCATCGTCGTCCTTGGCTTTGCCACGGGACTCTGGCCCGCGCTCCAGGCCAGCCGCCTGCGCATCGTCGATGCGTTGAGGAAAGGGTAAGCGGTGCTGTCTCAGATCATCGCGGTCACCGGCGTCAATCTGCGGTCCTTGCGCGAGCGCGCCGGATCGTCGGCCGTGGCCGTCGTCGGGATCGTCGGCGTGGTCATCGTGTTCGTCGGGGTTCTGTCGATCGCCGAGGGCTTCCAGAGCGCGATGAAGACCGTCGGTGACGAAGACACCGTGATGGTGATGCGGGCCGGGGCCGATTCGGAGATGACCAGCGGCATGAGCGGCGACCACGCCCGCATCATCCAGGACAAGCCCGGCATCGCCCGCGACGCGCAGGGACCGCTGGCTTCGCCGGAGTTGCTCGTGATCGTCGATCATCCGCTGCGGCGCAGCGGCACCGACGCGAACGTACCGCTCCGCGGCGTGCAGGAGCGCGCGTTCCAGGTGCACAGCAAGGTCAAGATCGTCGAAGGCCGGGCGTTCGAGCCGGGGCGGAACGAAATCGTCGCCGGCCGGGCCGCGTCACGCCAGTTCAGCGACTTGTCAATCGGCTCGGTCGTGAAGTGGGGCGAGAACCAGTGGACCGTGGTCGGGATCTTCGAGGCCGGCGGATCGGCGGCGGAATCCGAGATCTGGTGCGACGCCAAGGTGCTCCAGCCCGCCTACCGCCGCGGCAACACCTATCAGTCGGTGATCCTGAAGCTCGCCTCGCACGACTCGTTCGATCAGCTCAAGGACGCGCTGACGACCGACCCGCAGCTGAACGTGACCGCGATTCGTGAGCCGGAGTACGACGAGCGCCAGTCACAGACGCTGCAGACCGTCATCCGCTCGATCGGCTTCGCGATCGCCGGCCTCATGGGGATCGGGGCGATCTTCGGGGCGGTGAACACCATGTACAACGCGGTCGCCAGCCGCAGCCGCGAGATCGCCACCCTGCGGGCGCTCGGCTTCGGCAGCCTGCCGGTCGTCATTTCGGTGCTCGCCGAAGCCGTCGCCTTGAGCGCCATCGGCGGCATCATCGGCGGGTTGCTGGCGTGGGTGGCATTCGACGGCTACCAGACGTCGACGATGAACTTCCAGTCATTCAGCCAGGTGGCGTTCGCGTTCGCCGTCACGCCGTCGCTGCTTGCCGCGGCCCTGGCCTACGCGATCATCATGGGCTTGGCCGGTGGACTGCTGCCCGCAGTTCGCGCGGCGCGCCTGCCGATCGTGACCGCGCTTCGTCAGCTCTGACGCCACGCCCCACATACCTTCCCATCGTCCCTCGTAGATAGATGTGGGCCGGATGCGGCACACCTCTCTTAGTCGCAGACTATCCGTCTGGAGCTACTCGGAGGTGGAGTATCGATTTCAGACAGGCGCGACGAGAGAGCCTACACGGTCGCGACCCCCGCCATCGTCCGCCGGTTTCGGGAGCGCCACTGGGACCGTCGGATAAGTTGCACATCGGCCTCAGGTTAATGCCTCGATGGCAGGACGCGGCGGAATCACGAGTCGCCGGGCACACGAGTTGCTCCGGTCGGTTCCACCGAGCAAACAGCATGGGTCAGGAACTCTAGGGAGGATCTGTATCGACGAGCAGCCCGGCTCACGCCGCGCCGTATCGTCGCTTCGGGACCGACCGCCATTGACCCGGGCTCGAGCACGGAAGGAACGACCCTACCGGTGCCGGCCGGCTGACTTCCCGCCTTGTCAGCCACCACCGCCGGCTCGCTATCCGCGCTCCCGGGCGTTCGGCCCGCGGCCATGTTCGTCGGAGGTCGGGAGCTCACGGCTCCCGGCCTTCGACATCACCTCTTACATCACGCTCCGCACCGCGCTCAGTAGTTCCGCGACCGGCGGCTGCTCCGGGATGGCATAGACCTTCGCGAACGCGATCGTGCCGGCTTTGTCGACGAGAAACACCGCGCGCTCGGAGATCCCGTCGTCCCGAAGGACGCCGAACTGGCGCGCCACCTCGCCGTGCGGATGGAAGTCGCTGAGCAAATCGAAATCGATCGTGCCGAGCTCCGTGGCCCACGCGCTCTTCGCCGGCTGCGCATCGACGCTGACGCCGAGCACCGCCGTGTCCGCGGCGTGGAACGCCGGCAGCTCCGCCTGGTAATCGGTCATCTGGGTGGCGCACACCGGGGTAAACGCCAGGGGGTGGAATGCGACCACCACGTTCTTCTTCCCGCGAAAGTCCGAGAGCTTGACCGTGCCGCCGCGATGGCTGCGCAGTTCGAACTCCGGAGCCTTGTCTCCAACCGTCAGTGCCATGTAGTCGTGTCTCCTTGAGGGAACGCTATCAGAATCGTGGCTCACGCGGGACCGGCGTTCGGCGATCGGCGTTCGGCGCTGGGCCCTCCAGCCGACGGCTACCTGAAGGCTTCGACGATGGTGAGATGCTGGATCCTCCAGCTGCCGTCGGGTCTGGTCAGCTGGATGGCGAGCTCGCGGGCATCGATCGAGTCCTCGCCGCCGCCGCGGCGGATGAACTCCGCGGTCAGCACGGCGTCCGCCGACTGGCGGTCGGGGCCGAGCGTGACGCCGATGTCGGTCAGCCGGAGCTGGAACGCCGACGTGCGGGGTTGCAGCCGGGACATCATGTCCAGCACCGTCGTGCGGCCCCGCACTTCGGACGTCCCTCGCCCGAGATCGATCACCACGTCATCGCCGAAGTACTGACTGAGCTGGGCTGCGCGCGCCGCCAGCCCGGATCCATCTGTCGTCCCCGCGTTGACTTCGTCGGCGAGCGCCTCGAGGCGCCTGGCGACCACCGACTCCTCCGCGCGCCAGCGTGTCCAGGCCACAGTACCGCCCGCAATGAGCGCAAGGAGCAGGAGCGCGGCGGTCGTGCGCGGCACGGGCCTATTGTCCTACGGGGCCTTGGGCTTTGGGCTTTCGGCTTTGGGCGTCGGCAGGCTACCGGTCTCAGGCTTCAGGCTTCAGGCGATTCAAATTGCGCAAGCGGCGATAAGGAAGCAGCAAGCCGATGGAGCGGCGCCCGACCTGAAGGTCGGCCTACGTATGGCGCACCAAGCGGACCAGGAGCCGATGCGGGAAGCGGGAAGCGGGATGCGATAGCTGAATCAGAACACCACGCGTCCGACGATCCGCACGGCGTCGACGCGCCCGAACGTGTGGTCGACGGCGTTCATGCCGCGGTTGTCGCCGACGACGAAGTATTCGGACGGCCCGAGCTGCACTTCCGGCAGCTGCCAGGGGCGCCGATGCCGGACGTACGGCTCGATCAATGGCACACCGTCGATTTCGACCTGGCCGTCGACGATGGCAAGGCGTTCGCCGGGCAGAGCGACGACGCGCTTGATATAGAGGACGTGAAGGCCGGCGAGCCGGATGGCGACGATGTCACCGCGCCCTGGCGGGTGCATCCGATACGACAGCCGGTTGACGAGGTTCAGCCGGCCTGAGGCGTAGGTCGGCTCCATGCTGATCCCGTCGGTCCGGACCGGAATCAGCACCCAGTGAAAGAGGGCATAGCTCAGGACGACGAGGACGGTGACCCGCGCCAGCGTGCGGCGCGGGTGCGAGCCGAGGAACAGGCGCCTGGCGGACGGCACGTCAGCGGCGGCCGGGCATCAGGGCTTGTGGGTCGAGTACGGCGACAGCAGGCCGGGCGCACCGCTCGCCACGGCAACGAAGATCATCCCGGTGCGATCCGCCGCCGTGTAGACCGGGAAGCCGTGATAATCGCCGGCCCGGGTGAACGAGGCGGGCTCGAGCTCCACGACGGGACCGGCGCTGTAATAGCGCTGCCCGTTGTATTCGATGTAGAAGGCGTTCAAGCCGGTTGGCTTGAGGGCGGTCGTCAGCGGGCCCAGCGGAGCGCTATCGCGGCTGCGGCCCGAAGTGCCGGTCGGCGCCGGGGGTTCCTCGACAACGGGCGCGGCCTCGAAGGGAGAGAGGTAGGCAGCACCCAGCACCGGCGGAGCGGCGGCCTGAAGCCCCGCATCCGGCGGCGCATTCTCGTTGTCACGGCTGACGGGGAACGACGGCGCGGTGTTGCCAACCGTGCCGGCGACCTCACCGTCGCGGCGGCGCTCGTACGGCCGCACCAGCCCGCCGGCGACCGGCACGTAGACGACCCCGACCGAGTCGCGGGTGGCCAGCACGTAGAGCGGGACGCCGAGGTAATCGCCGGTCCTCGCCATCTCGTTGCCATTGAAGAACACCGGCGCGCCGGCCGGGTAATAGAGACCGCCCTGATAGGTGATCGGCTGCCCTTCGAGATACCACCGTTCGTTCTCGGCGGTCACGACCGGGCGGCGCTCGGGCCGCATCATCACTTGCGCGGAGGTCGTCAGCGGAAAGAGCAGCATCGCGCCGGCAAACAGCCATGCGAGGCGCGAGTCACGGGTCCGGGAGTGCGTCGGGGTGTTCATCATCATGGCCTCGTCTCGTGGCGGCGTGCGGTAGCCGCCCACTGTGCCCGCGGTCGCGCCGGCTACGAGGCGGTCCGCTTCCGCCAGTAGCGGGCGAGACCCTGCCAGGAGTAATCCAGCCGGCCCGCCCGGCTGTACTGGCCCGCCTCGGTGTCACCGACCGTTCTCCGCAATTCCTGGACCGCCTCAGCCACGAACCATTCCTGCCGCTGCTCGTCGGTGAGCGACGCGTCGGCGAGGAGCTTCCGCACGATCTCGCTCCAAATCGCGATCCGCGCGAACAGCTCCTGAAAATGCGGCCGCACACCGCGAAAGGCGCCGAAGTGGGTGAGGAAGAGCGTATCGGGATCCCAGCCCGTGATCAGGTCGGCGCTCTGCCGCCACGCCTCGAGGTCGATGTCGGGTGGGGGCATGGGAGGAAGAATATAGTTGCCCTGCCCGCGCCTAATCCCGGCCACGTCGCCGACGAAGGCGATCCCGCTGCTGCGGTCCAAATAGCTCACGTGGTGCCAGGCGTGGCCTGGCGTGTAGCCCACCTCGAGGGTCCGGCCCGCCGACTCGATGCGCTCACCACCTTCGAGCACCCGCACACGGGACGCCGGCACCGGCCGCATCTCGCCCCACAGCCGCTGCATGTCGCTGCCGTACAGCCGCGTCGCGCTGGCCATCAGCCGCGACGGATCGATCATGTGGGCGGCGCCCCGGGTATGGACCAGGAGCTCCGCCCCTGGACAGCTCTCCAGGAGCTCGCCGACGCCACCCGCGTGATCGAGGTGGATATGGGTCAGCAGGACCTGCCGCACGTCCGCCAAGGCGATCCCGCGAGCGATGAGCTGTGCCCTCAACCCCGGGAGGGTGGTCGTCGGGCCCGGATCGATTAGCGTAACCCCGCCGGCGGACTGCAGGATGGCGGTCGCGATGATTCCGGGACGGCCCAGCAGGTTCAGGTCGACGTAGTCGATGCCGGCGGCGAGGGTGGCCATGTGCAGCAGAGGTGCGCGACCGGCTGGCCGCGCTGCTCGCATCTTATGTCACCTGCGCGCCGGGCGGCGGTCGCGATTGGCCGGCACCGGCCGCCCGGCCTGCTAAAATCGGATGATCCATGGCCGACATCGAACGTGAGCGCGGCGGCGAAGTTCTCGAGCACACCCGGCACCAGGCCAAGGAGCCGGAGATGTTCAAGGTGCTGCTGCTGAACGACGACTACACGACCATGGACTTCGTGATCGAGGTCCTCGAAACGATCTTCAACAAGGCGCCCGCCGAGGCCTACCGGATCATGATGGCGGTACACACGCAGGGCAAGGGGCTCTGCGGCCTCTACCCGCATGAGATTGCCGAAACCAAGGTCAGCTCCGTCATCGAGCTGGCCCGTTCGAACGGATTTCCGCTGCTCGCGGCGATGGAGCCGGAGTAAAACACCGGGACCTCGTCGGCGGAAGGGGCGTCGTACCGATATGTTCAGTCCAGCTCTCGAAGCCGTGCTCACGGTGGCGTTCCGCGAGGCAACGTCACGCCGGCACACCCATCTCACGGTCGAGCATCTGCTCTACGCGCTGGCCCACGACCAGGACAGCGAGCGGATCCTGATCGCCTGCGGCGCCGATCTGCCGCAGCTGCGCAAGGATCTCGACCGTTACCTGCACGATCGCGTCGAGCAGTTCACGCGGCAGCCCAAGGAGCCCGAGCAGACGCTGGCCTTCCGCCGGGTGCTCCAGAGCGCGGTGCTGCAGGTCCAGAGCGCCGGCCGGCAGGAAGTGAACGCGGGCGACGTCCTGGTCGCCACGCTGAAGCAGTCGAAGTCCTACGCCGCGGAGTTGCTGGGGGCACAGGGCGTGAGCGTCCTGGACCTCACCCAGTACCTCGCGCACGGATTCGCCAAGGTGCCGCCGTCGAACTCCGGATCGCGAGAGACGCCCGGTGCGCCCGATGCGGAATCGGGGCAGGGTGAGCGCGGCGGCGCGGCCCAGCGCGATCCGCTGGCTGCCTACGCCGCCAACCTCACCGCGCGCGCCCGGAACGGCGAGCTCGATCCGCTCATCGGCCGGGTCGACGAACTGAACCGGACGATGGAGATCCTCTGCCGGCGGCGCAAGAACAATCCGGTCTTCGTTGGGGACGCCGGCGTCGGCAAGACCGCGATCGCGGAAGGGCTCGCGACCCGTCTGTTGCAGGACGACGTCCCCGATCTCCTCGAGGGGGCCGAGGTGTTCTCGCTCGACACCGGGGCGCTGCTCGCCGGCACGCGCTTCCGCGGCGACTTCGAAGAGCGCTTCAAGATGGTGATCAACGCGCTCGCGAAGCGCCAGATGCCCATCCTGTTCATCGACGAGATCCACTCCACCGTCGGCGCCGGCGCGACCACCGGCGGGACGATGGACCTCGCCACGCTGATCAAGCCGATCCTCACCACCGGTGAGCTGCGCGTCATCGGATCGACGACGCACGAAGAGTTCAAGCACATCGAAAAGGACCGTGCGCTGGCCCGGCGGCTGCAGCGGATCGCGATCGACGAGCCGAGCGTGCAGGAAACCGTGCGCATCCTCCAAGGCCTGCGGTCGCGCTACGAAGCGCATCATCGCGTCCGGTTCACGGACGACGCGCTGGAGGCGGCGGCGAAGCTGGCGGCCAGGCACCTGCGCGACTACAAGCTGCCCGACAGCGCCATCGACGTGCTCGACGAGGCGGGCGCGCGGGCGCGTCTCGGACGAAGTGCGGCCCGGGCCGCGCAGGTGGCGGAGGCCGGGGTCGTCGGCCGACGCGAACAGCAGGCGCGCGCTGGCGCCGCGAGCGGCGGGACCGATCTCGCCGAGCCGCCGCCGGCCGAGGCGCCGCCGGTCGAGATCAGCGCCGCCGACATCGAAGAAGTCGTGGCCCGCATGGCCCGCATTCCCGCCAAGCAGGCCTCATCGTCCGATCGCGATCGGCTGCGGTCGCTGCAGGAGTCGCTCGGCCGCGTGGTGTTTGGCCAGGAAGAGGCCGTGGAGAAGGTCGCGCGCGCGATCAAACGGTCGCGGGCCGGACTGGGTCAGCCCGATCGTCCGGCCGGCTGCTTCCTCTTCACCGGGCCGACCGGGGTCGGCAAGACCGAGCTGGCCAAGCAGCTGGCGATCCATCTCGGCAACGAGTTCATTCGCTACGACATGAGCGAGTACATGGAGAAGCACGCCGTGGCCCGGCTGATCGGCGCGCCTCCTGGCTATGTCGGCTTCGAGCAGGGCGGCCTCCTCGTCGACGCGATTCGTCAGCATCCGTATGCGGTGCTGCTGCTCGACGAGATCGAGAAGGCGCACGCCGACATCTACAACATCCTGCTGCAGGTGATGGATCACGCGACCCTCACCGACAACAACGGCCGCAAGGCCGACTTCCGCCAGGTCGTGCTGATCATGACCTCGAACGCCGGCTCGCGCGAGATGAGCGCCGGCAGCATCGGCTTCTGGGAGTCGGGCACGGACCGCGCCGTCGATGCGCGCGCCAAGGCGTCGCAGCAGCGGTCGAAGCAGGCGATCGAAAAGGTCTTCAGCCCCGAGTTCCGCAACCGGCTCGACGCGATCGTCACCTTCGATCCGCTGTCGCCCGGAGTCATGGAAACGATCGTCGAGAAGTTCATCCTGCAGCTCGAGGCGCAGCTCGCGGAGCGGCGGGTGGTCATCGCACTCGAGCCCGAGGCGCGCGCGTGGCTCGCGGAGAAGGGCTACGACCCTGTTTACGGCGCGCGGCCGCTCGCGAGGGTTATCCAGACGGAGGTCCGCGATCCGCTGACCGACGAGATCCTGTTCGGCAGACTGGAGAACGGGGGAACGGTCACGATCCGGCTGGCCGACGGCGCGCTGGCGTTCGACTACGCGGAGGCGCCGAAGCCGCCCGTGCGGGTGGAAGGATAACGAGTGGCAGACGAGCACGACATCCCCGTGAAGGTCGTCGACCGGCGCTGGTGGGCGAACAGCGACGCGGCGGGCGATCGCGAGGCAGCGGGCGGCGCCTCGCTCAAGCCGACCTACGTCGAGGAGCTCGAACGACAGGTCGCCGACAAGGATCGGCTGATCCAGGAATACATCGGCAAGTACCGGCAGGCGACGAGCGAGTTCGAGGAGGCGCGGCTGCGGCTGCGGCGTGAGATCGCCAAGGACGTCGAGCGGGCCCGCCGCGAAGTCCTGGCCGAGTTGCTCGAGGTCGTCGACAACCTCGATCGGGCCGTGGACGCCGCCGGCCCGACCGCGTCACTGGAATCCGTGGTGCAGGGGATCGAGATGGTGCGCCGGCAGTTCATCGCCAAGCTCGAAGCGCTCGGTGTGAGCCGTGTCGACGCCACCGGCCAGCCGTTCGATCCGCAGGTCCACGAGGCCGTGACGACGGTCCCCGCCGCCTCTCCCGAGGAGGACGGCATCGTGATGGGCGTCATCCGCCATGGCTACCGCATCGGCGACGACGTGCTGCGGCCGGCGTCGGTGGCGGTCGGAAGGCGCTGAACGGGCGATCAAGCGTTCAGGGTTCAGAGCTCAGGGTTCAACGTTCAACGTCAGTTCATCCTGCAGGCGCATCCGGCGCCACCGGCGCCGCAGCCTCCAGACGGTTGCGGTGAAGAGGCCGCGCGCGGGGTTCCGGCGCCCACGAATCCCGGGCTGGATAGCCTCTTCGCAAGCTTCTCCCCCTCGCAGCTCGGGCACGCCGGCGTTCGGGTCGCGGTGACGAACGCCTCGAACTCGCGGCCGCAGTCCTGACACGCATATTCGAAAATCGGCATGCTCAATTCTATCAGGGCGCTCCGCGCGCTGGTAGGAGGCTGGCAGCTGGAGCCGGTAGCTGACACTCAAAACGCGATGCGCCATGCGCGACGCGATAGCGGCGTGCGGAACGGCGAATGCGGCGCGCCGGCCTGCTCCTTCAACACCACCGCGGCATTGTGACGACTGCGTGAAACCCGGCTTGACAGCAAGCGGGGCCGGTCACTAGTCTTGCCCATCTCCCCTCGCTCACCTTTGCGCGGGCGCTTCCGGTGCTTCCCTTATGTACTCACGCGACGAAGTCAAAGCTCTGACGGACAAAGTGTTGAACATGATCAAGGCCGATGCGGCCGAGGTCGAGTTCAGCGGCGGGGAGCGGTCGGCCACCCGCTTCGCCAACTCGAACATCACCGCCAACATCGTGCAGTTCGATCAGAGCCTGACGCTCACGGTCTACAACGGCAACCGGTCCGCCTCCTCCACCACTCGTGAGTTCGATGACGACGCGCTGAAGGAGTTGGTGGAGGACGCGCAGACCAAGGCGCAGACGGCGCGCGAGACGCCCGACGCGATGCCGCTCATTGCCGGGCCGCAGGATTACATCCCGGTCGACGCGGCGCTGCCCGACATGGTGAACTTCGGTCCAGCCGAGCGCGGCAAGATGGTCCGTCAGAGCCTCGATATCTGCCAGAAGAAGGGCGTGATCGGCTCCGGCTACATTCCGAAGACGTATCTCACGACTTGCAGTGCCAACACCAAGGGGCTGTTCGCCTACTTCCAGTCGGCCGAGGCCGGCTTCATCCTGACCTGCCGCACCAACGCCGGCGACGGCTCGGGGTGGGCCGGGATCACCGGCGCGCGGGAGGTCTCGCAGATTGACGCCACGCAGATATCCGAGGTCGCGGCCGACAAGGCGTCGAAGAGCGTCAAGCCGCGGGCAATCGAGCCGGGCCGCTACACCGTTATCCTCGAGCCGCGCGCGAACGCCCGGTTCCTCTCGCTGATGATGGGGCTCTTCAACGCGCGCACCGCCGAAGGCCCCGTCGGCAACTACTTCAGCGGCAAGCAGCCCGGCACCACCAAGGTCGGGGAGAAGCTGTTCGGCGACGCGGTGACGATCAAGAGCGACGTCGGGAACACGGTCCTTCGTCAGTCCCCGATCGGCACCGACGGCCTGGCCGCCAAGCCGGTGACCTGGGTCGACAAGGGTGTGCTCAAGAACCTGTTCTACGACCGCACGTGGGCCGCCCGCCAGAAGAAGGAGCCGTCCGCGACCAGCACGAACATGAGCCTGGTCATGGAAGGCGGTGATACCACGATGGAACAGATGATCAAGTCGACCAAGCGCGGCTTGATCGTGACGTTCTTCTGGTACATCCGCCCGGTCGATCAGCCGACGCTGCTCAACACCGGGATGACCCGCGACGGCCTGTTCCTGATCGAGAACGGCGAGGTCGTCGGGCCGGTGCAGAACTTCCGTTGGAACATGTCACCGCTGGTCGGCTACAACAACGTCACCGCCGTCGGCAAGGCGGTTCCGATCCACACCGGCGAATCGTACGACGGCCCGGGCACGGCGCTCGTCCCGCCGGTGCGGATCGAGGATTTTTATATGACGTCGGTTTCGCCGGCGGTTTGAACCTCGCCGCCGGCGGGTTCAGGGTTCATGGGTTCAGAGTTCAAGGTTGGCTTCAAGGTTCAGCGGTTCGGTTCAGGGTTCTCACGTTCGGATGGCTAGCGGCCGAAGCTGGAAGCTCGAAGCTGGAAGCTGGAAGCTGACAGCGTCAGTTCAGACAGGTGACGACGATGAAACGCCGAGACTTCGTGAAGACGATGGCGCTGTCGGGCGCGGCCGTGGCGGCCAGCGATCTGATCGGCGAGCTGATCGCGCAGACGCCTCAGGGCAAGGTGCTCCAGTCCAAGTTCAAGGGCCTGGCCGACGTGGCGCTGATGCAGGCGAAGACGTCCGGCTGCACGTACGCGGACATCCGCTTCACCCGCTCGACCAACAACGGCGTCAACGCCAGCGGCGGCAACCGCGAGTTCGATGACCTCGGCGGCTTCGGCGGCGGGGGCGGACGCGGCGGCGGACGGGGCGGCGGGCGCGGCGGCGGCGGCTTTGGCGGGCGTGGGGGGGCGGCGCGACGGTGCGCGATCGCGGAGCGGCCGGCTTTGGCGTCCGCGTGATCCACAGCGGCGTGTGGGGCTTCGCGAGCAGCCCGATCGTCACCGAGGATGAAATCAAGCGCATCACGCTGCTGGCGACCGAGGTCGCGAAGGCCAGCGCGATCGCCAAGCGCGCCGACGTGAAGCTGGCGCCGGTCCAGGCCTACCAGGAATATTGGATCACGCCGATCAAGAAGGACCCGGCCACGGTTCCGCAGGACGAGAAGCAGGCGCTCGTCCAGAAGGTCGTCGACCTGGTCGTCAAGACCAAGGAAGTCACCAGCGTCAACGCCTCGGTGCAGCTCGAACACGAGTGGAAGTACTTCGCCTCGAGCGAGGGCTCGTACATCGAGCAGGAGACCTACACCACGACCCCGCAGTTCACTGTCACCGCGCGCAAAGACGGGGAGACCCGCACCCGCGTCTTCACCGGCGTGCCGGGCACCGGCGGATGGGAAGTGGCGGAAGCCGCCGAGATGGTCGAGAGCGCCGAGCGCATCGCCGCCGAAGCGGTGGAGTTCTGCACCGCCAAGCCCGTCGACATGGGGGTGAAGGACCTTATCCTCACCCCGTCGCACGCGATGCTCACGATCCACGAGATCGTCGCGCATGCCACCGAGCTGGATCGCATCCTCGGGTATGAAGCCAACTACGCCGGCACCAGCTTCGTGAAGCTGAGCGACGTCGGCAAGTTGAAGTACGGCTCGAAGCTGTTCAACGTCACCGCCGATCGCATCATCCCGGGTGGCGTCGCGACCATCGGCTACGACGACGACGGCGTCAAGACGCAGCAGTGGCCGCTCGTCCGCGAGGGCATCCTGGTGGGGCTGCAGACCAACCGCGAGTCGGCAGGGATCATCGGCGAGACGGCCAGTCGCGGCTGCACGTCCGCGAACTCGTGGCGCGACTACCCTTTCCTGCGCATGCCGAACGTCCACGTCGAGCCCGGTCCGCCGGGATCGCCGACGCCAGAGGACATCATCGCCGACACCAGGGACGGCGTCCTCATCGACGGCCGCGGCAGCTACTCGATCGACCAGCAGCGCTACAACGGCCAGTTCGGCGGCAACGCCTTCTGGGAAGTGAAGAACGGCAAGAAGACGCGCATGGTCAGCAACGTCACCTATAACGCGATCACCACCGACTTCTGGGGCAACCTCGACGCGATTTCCGGCAAGGAGTCGTGGCGCATGTTCGGGACCGGCGGTGACGCCAAGGGCCAGCCGACCCAGACGAACAGCATCTCGCACGGCTCGCCGTGGCTGAGGATCAAGAAGATCCTCGTGGGCGCGGCTTATGCCTGACGCTCACTGGGCTTCAGGCTACTGGCTACCGGCCTGACTGGTTCGGAGGTGGGCTAGGTCTGCGAGCTCCGCTTACCGCCTTTCGCCCTCCCCTTTTCTGCTTAAGTTGGTTCGCCGCAGCCACGGCGCGGGCCTCCTCGACCCGGGTCTTGGCGAGCTGTGCCACCAGGTTCGTTGGGATGGGCGTGTCGAGCGTGAACCGCAGGGTCCCCTTGCCAGATCGATACGGCGCGAGCGCGGCGCCGTGCCTCGCGACCATCGCCGCGGTCACCGGGTAGAGACCGACATGGTCCTTGAAGGCCGCGATGTAGAGCAGGCGGCGGCCGTCGAGATCGAAGGTGGGAATGCGGTAGCTGATGCGCTCGGTTATGCCTGGTGCGGCCGCCTTGATCGCCGCGCGTAGTTGCCGCAACGCCGTCCGCGCCTTTGGTGGTGTGGCCGCGAGATACTCGGAAACCGTCGTCGCAGTGTTCATGGCCGTGGCTCCAGTCAGTTCGGCGATGCCGGCCCTCATGTCCGGCGCCGGAGTGTCGTATTCTGTCCCATGCGCACTGCCCTGTTCGCCCTCATCTTTTCTTCCGTCGCGCTCGCACAGGAGCCTCTGCCCATCCGCGGTTTCACTGCCGGCTCCGCCGCCGCCGAGCGCGAGATGGAGCAGAGATTCCGGGCGATCCCCAGCCCCGACAACCTGCGCGAGTACATGCGCACGATCACCGCCGAACCGCATCACGCCGGGAGTCCGAACAGCAAGAAGGTCGCGGAGTACGTCCTGGCGAAGTTCAAGTCGTGGGGGCTCGAGGCGAACATCGAGGAGTTCGAGGCGCTGATGCCGTTCCCGACCGAGCGGGTCGTGGAGCTGGTCGGCCCGGATCACTACGTCGCGAAGCTGCAGGAGCCCCCGGTCGACGCCGATCCCGACTCCGCGGACGCGGGGGCGCTTCCCAGCTTCAACGCCTATTCGGCCGACGGCGAGGTGACCGCCGATCTGGTCTACGTGAACTACGGCATCCCTGAGGATTACGAGCAGCTCGCCAAGCTCGGAATCGAGGTCAAGGGCAAGATCGCGATTGCCCGGTACGGCCGGAGCTGGCGCGGGATCAAGCCGAAGGTGGCCTGGGAGCACGGTGCGGTCGGCTGCATCATCTACTCCGATCCAAAAGACGACGGCTACTATCCCGGCGACGTCTTCCCGACCGGAGCGTTCCGGCCGGAGCAGGGGGTCCAGCGCGGCAGCGTCATGGACATGCCGATCTATCCCGGCGATCCGCTGACGCCCGGTTGGGCCTCCGAGGCAGGCAGCAAGAAGCTCTCGCGTGAGGAGAGCAAGACGCTGCTCAAGATCCCGGTCCTGCCGATTTCCTACGGTGACGCGCTGCCGCTGCTGCGCAGCCTGCGGGGCCCGGTCGCGCCGGATACCTGGCGCGGGGCGCTGCCGATCACGTACCACGTGGGTCCCGGCGCGTCGCAGGTCCACATGAAGCTCGCCTTCGACTGGCGCGAGCGGCCGCTGTACAACGTCATCGCCCGTATCCCTGGGGCGCAGTATCCGGACGAGTGGATCATCCACGGCAACCATCACGACGCGTGGGTCAACGGCGCGTCCGACCCGACCAGCGGCAACGTCGCACTGATGGAGACGGCGCGGGGTCTCGCGGAGCTGGTGAAGACCGGGTGGAAGCCAAAGCGCACGATCGTGATCGCCTCGTGGGACGGTGAGGAATGGGGACTTCTCGGCTCCACCGAATGGGTCGAGAAGCATCAGGCGGAGCTGGCCACGAAGGCGGTGGCGTACATCAACAGCGACGGCACGGGCAAAGGTTGGCTGGGGATGGACGGCTCGCACTCGCTGCAGGCGTTCGTGAACGAGGTCGCCCGCGACGTGCCGGACCCCCGCGGCTCCGGCAAGAGCGTGCTCGAAGCCAAGCGTGAGCACGAGCTGAGCCAGGCCAAGACCGACGCGGCCAAGGCCAAGTTGAAGACAGGCGACATCGCCATCGACGCGCTCGGCTCCGGCTCGGACTACACCGCCTTCCTCGACCACCTGGCGATCGCCTCGCTCAATCTCGGCTTCGGCGGTGACGGCCAGAGCGGCGGCGTGTATCACTCCGTCTACGACTCGTTCTACTGGTTCACGCACTTTTCCGACGGCGACTTCACGCACACGGCCGGCCTGTCGCGCGTCATCGGCACCGCACTGATGCGGCTGGCCGACGCGGACATCCTGCCGTTCGAGTTCGGCAGCACAGCAACCACGCTGATGGGTTATGTCGACGAGATCCACAAGCTGGCCGCTGACGCATCCGCGAGTCTCGACCTGAAGCCTCTGCGCAAGTCGATCGACCAGCTCCGCGACGCAGCCGGGAAGTACGAATCGGCGCTCGCCAAAGTGCGTCAGTCGAACCTTGGCGCGGACGATTCGCTGAACGAGCTGAATCGCACGCTCTACGCCAGCGAACGCGCGTTCCGCTACGAGGCGGGCCTGCCACGGCGCGACTGGTTCAAGCACCTCGCCTACGCGCCAGGCTTCTACACCGGCTACGGCGTCAAGACGCTGCCGGGCATCCGCGAAGCGCTCGAGCAGAAGGAACTGGACGAGGCACGCCAGTTCATCCCCATCGTCAGCGCCTCGGTGGATCGCCTGCGTGACGACGTGGAGAAGGCGACGTCACTCGTGAGCCGTCTGCCACGCAAGTAGTCGAGCAGCGGAGCGACGGTTGATCGTCGGTCGGTTGTCCCGGCAGGCGCTATGGCTCCGTCGGGTCAGTGCGAAGGGCGTGCAGCGCGATGCCGGCAGCGACGGTGACGTTCAGGGAGTCCACGCCGCTCGCCTGCGCGATCCGCACCCGATGATCCGCGGCGTCCAACGTCTCGTTGGCGAGCCCGTGGCCTTCGGAACCCAGCACCAGGGCGATAGGGCGGAGCCGCAGCCGGGCGAAGCGCTCGAGCCGCATCGCGTCCGCGTGCGGCGTCAACGCGGCGATTTGATAGTCGTGCACGCGCAGCCGGGACGTTG
The DNA here is from genome assembly GCA_963816725.1 of uncultured Acidobacteriota bacterium. Taxonomy (GTDB): domain Bacteria; phylum Acidobacteriota; class Vicinamibacteria; order Vicinamibacterales; family 2-12-FULL-66-21; genus CAVSUB01. The sequence continues at coordinate 74,713 of CAWFMC010000019.1, forward strand.
CGTCGGCCGCGCTCGGGGCCCTCAACCACGGTAGCTGGAGAACGGCGGCCATCGAGGTGCGGATCGACTTGCGATACAACGGATCGGCGGTCGTTCCGGTGACCAGGACGCCGTCGGCGCCGAGTGCCGCGGCGGTGCGGAAGAGACCACCGACATTATCCGGATTGCCAATGCCGTCCAGGACGAGCACCAATTCGCCGCGCGCGAGCCACGCGCCGTCGTCTTGCACGGCAGGACGGTGGGCGAGGGCGAGGCAGCCGCGATGGAAGTCGAAGCCGGTGACCTGCTCGAGCCGCGCGGGGCTGCAGACCAACACCTCGGTCGCGACCGCGTCAAGTGACGACGCCAGCGCGGCATGCGCAGCCGGCGTGACGATGATCGAGTGAATCGAATATCGCGCAGAGGCGATCAGCCGCTCGACGACGAGCCGCCCTTCGGCAACGAACAGTCCCCGACTCTGGAGCCACGCCGCATCCCCGACGTGGCGGTACGGCTCCAGCCGGGGATCGGTCGCGTCGACCTCGCCCTGCATGCTTGCGGCGGCTCGCACGCTATTCCGTGCGCGTGACCGTGCGGCGGCTGCGATGCGCGTCGAGCACGTGTTGCCCGAGGCGCTTGCTCATGAAGACCTTCGACTCACCGACGTCGATCGGGTGCGGCACGAAGCGGATGACGTCGAAATTGAGCTGCGCCATGGTGCTGCGCATTTCGTAGAACTTGTTCTTGGTCTTGGCGACGATCTCGTCGAACCCGTTGTCGATCGCCCAGCTTTCCTGCTCTTCGGTGAGGGCGCGGAAGTGCCCCTGGCCCCGCCAGTCGCTGCGCGTGCCGCCTATCCACTGATACAGAATCCGCCGGCCCTTGAAGTCGACGCAGTCGTCCAACTGTGCGACCAGATCCGCCAGTTGAGGATCGCTCTCGGCCTCACGCAACTCGTGGGCGACTTTGAACGAGACCGGGATGACCGAGGACGGATCTTCGGGGAGCGGGGTTTCGGCCATGAGGATCTGGTGATCGCGATTGGCCAGGCGGGCGATCACTTCGGCTGCCGTCTTCTTGCGTGGAAAATCGAGGAAGTACTCCTCGATGTACTGAATCTCCAACGCGCCCTGCTGCAGCCCGTACTGTTTGATCAGATATTCCACGGTCATCTACTATATCCCCCGGGAGCGGAGCGCTTCCCGCTTCCCGCTTCCAGGATGCTAACCATCCGACGCAAGAACCCTGAACCGAACGTCGAACCCTAGAACCGAACCTTGAACGTTGAACCCATGAACCCTGAACCGTCTCGGTTCCCCTCTAGACCTCTTTGGCCCCTGGTCTCCACTCCGCATTGATCCGCGCATAGAGATATTGATCCCGCGGCTGTCCGTACTTCACGCAGCTGGCACGGAGGAGCGCCTCCCGCTGGTAGCCGGCCTTCTCGAGTACCCGGCTCGAGCCCTGGTTGTCGGCCAAGGGAAGCGCGAAGGCGCGCAGCAGCTTGACGTCCTCGAACAGGTGCCGAGTCAGGTGGGTCAGCGCGTCGGTCATGATGCCGCGGCCCCAGTAGGCCTCGCCAAGCCAGTACCCCACTTCTGCCGAAAATCGCTCCACGTCGGATCCGCGGATGTACCCGATCCCGCCCACCGCCATATCGTCGACGACGATGGCGAAGTTGGTGGTGATGTCGGCGCCGGCGACGTGCCCGAGGAACGCGGCCGCGTGGGCGCGAGTGTAGGGGTGCGGAAAACGATCGCGCAGGTGCCTGGCGACGTTGCGGTTGTTGGCGTGCTCGACCAGCGAGGCGGCATCGCTCTTCCACCAGGCCCGCAGCACGCAGTTCGCCGCCGTCAACCTCAGAACAGCGCCTTGCCCTGAATTCGCAGCCATCGCTCCGCGTCCCTGAAGCCGGGACAGGCCTGCTCGACGAGCCGCCAGAAGCGCGGCGAATGATTCTGCTGGCGCAGGTGCATCAGCTCGTGCACGAGGACGTAATCGCGGATCGCCGGCGGCATCTGCACCAGACGGAAATTGAGAGCGATGTTGCCGTCGCGCGCGCACGATCCCCAGCGTGAGCGCTGGTTCCGGATCGACACGCGGCCCGGTTCCAGGCCGTAAACCGCGGCCAATGTCCGCAAGCGCGGCTCCAGTTCCTCGCGCGCGAGCCGTCGCAGATCCGTCTCGACGACCGTGCGCACGTCCGCATCGGGACGCGCCAGCACTCGTCGATCCCCGTAGCTGACCACGATCCCGTCTGCTGACGGCACGACGGCCAGCACGGCGTGCTCGCCGTGCAGCCAGATTTCCGTGCCGTCCTGCCACTCGCGCGAGCCATGCTCCTGCAGCACACGCTGACGCTCGCGAGCGATCCAGCGCTCCTGACGGGCGACGAAGTCGCGTGCCTCACGCTTCGAGCCCCAGCGCGGCACGGTGACGCGCAGGGATCCGTCCGGCCGGATACGCAGGATGTAGCGCCGCGCCCGCGGTGTTCGCACGAACTCGATCGCCGTCAACGGGGGGGTTAGCGCCCGGGGAGCCTCGGGCGGCGGAGGCGTCGCGAGAGTCTCGACATCAGCCTCCGGACGATCGAACAGCGGCAGCTGCTGCGGCATGACGGGACGCGAGCGATCATACCAGCCCGCTACGGCAGTTGCGCGCACGTCCGCCGCCGGCGTGTTCGCCGGATACCTCCGGGCTGCCTGGCGAAGACGAGAGAGGTGAGGAGCGGCGACTTTCCGAGGGCTGACAACGCCGTCAGGCCGGGTGTCTCTACGGGACGTGAGCGCGACTACCGGGCGAGGACACTACCAGGCCGCTCACACAGTCGGCCTGCCTGTGAATCGCAGATGGACGACGGCGCAGTACCGAACGTTCTACATCTGCCCTCTGCCCTCTGCCCTCTGCCATTTGCCATTTGCCATTTGCCATCTGCCATCTGCCATCTGCCATCTGCCATCTGCCATCTGCCATGCGATGCGCTTGTCAGCATCCTGCTAACGCGACGGACCAGCCGGCAACCTGATCAACCGCCGCACCAGGAAATCACGCATCCGATCGCCCAGGAACGGTGCGAGCGCCACCTGCACCTTCGCGTCGGTGCCCACGGCATAGCGCGCTTTCGGGCGGCGTTCGGTGAGCGCCCGCTCGATCACCGCGGAGACAACATCGGTCGGGACTCCGCGCCGGGCCGTTGCCTCGACAACGCGCCTGAACGCGGCGAGTGCCGCACCATAGTCGCGCGCCACGGCCTCCGCACGGGCCGGTGGCGTGCTGACCCCGGCGTCGGCCGGCTTGTCCCAGATCGGCGTCGCGATGCTGCCTGGCTCGAGCAGGGCGACGTGAATGCCCCACGCGGACAACTCGAGGCGCGAGGCATCGGCGATCGCTTCAAGGGCGAACTTCGACGCGCAGTACGGCGCCATGAAAGGCAGGGAATAGCGGCCGCTGATCGAGCCGATGAAGACGATGCGCCCGCGCACGCGGCGGATGAGCGGCAGGAAGGCCTGCATCACCGCGACCTGGCCGACGACGTTGACGTCGAGCTGACGGCGGAGCGCGTCGATCTCGAGATACTCGAGCGGCCCGGCGACGGCGATCCCGGCATTGTTGACGAGGCCGTTCAGTCCGTCTGCGCCGAGCAGCGCCTCGATGCGGGTCCGCGTCGACTCGATCGCCGCCGCGTCGGTGACGTCGAGCAGCACCGGCGTGAGGCGCTCGGAGGCTCCCGATCGGAGACGCTCGCCATCGACCTCGCGGCGGACCCCGGCGAAAACCCGATGGCCGCGCGCGTCGAGCCAACGCGCGCAGCCCTCACCGATGCCTGTGGACGCGCCGGTCACCAGGACGTTCATCGCGCAAGTCTAGTCCCCTGGAAACGTGATCCCTCACACAACTCCCGGGCGGGGCATCCCGCGGGGCGGCGTTGCTCGTCGCTTGCATATGACCGATATGCGCGCTCCTCGCGCCTTGCCCCGCGGGCGCCGCGCTCCGGGATTTATGCAAGGCATCACGCTTCCAGGGGACTAGCACCCGGTGGTGCAAGTCCCGCGCTGCATCGAGACGAGCGATGCGCCCCGCGGACAAGGCGCGCCGAGCGAGAATACCGCCTGTATTTGACCGAGGCGCAACGCGGTCGCCCGGGATGCAGCGCTCGTCGAATGCAGCGGGACTTGCACCACGGGCGGCCAGGGCGTGCGGCGTTCCCCGGCTCGGTGATTTGGGTTCTGGCATGAGGAGCCCGGAGTCTGTCGGCGGTTGGACATGCGCGACCCCGGCCGACCACCCTACCGGGCGACTGACGCGGCTTAGGAGTTCAACCCCGTCTTTTTCCTCAGCTCGTCGATCCGCTTCGACGCCTCGGCTTTCGTCAGGTCACCGGTGTCGGCTTCTTCCCCAGCCTGTGTCGCGAGGGTCTCCAAGTACGAACGCTGCGCCGCTGTCATCGGCTCGTCGCCGGTCTTCCAATCGTCTGGATTCTTGATCGCGCTCTCATCCACCACATCGTCGCGCTTGTTTGACATGTCCCGTTCCTCCTGGCCCCGTCTTTTGCACGCGCCGTGCCGAAAGGAAGGCGAAGGCCGAGGCGACCAGATGTAGGATGAGGCGCATGACCGACGCGCACGCTGCCAAGCTCGACGACGCGGTCGCGCACGCGGCAATCCGGATGGAACGCGCCGACCTGCAGTCACCAGAAGCCTCGGCGCTGATCGCTGCCCTCAACCTCGAGTTGAGCGGCGCCTATCCCGAGCCCGGCGCCACCCACTTCGGTCTGGATCAGGCCGACGTCGCTCCAGGCCGCGGTGCCTTCCTCGTCGCGTATCAGGATCAGCGCGCGGTCGGCTGCGGCGCCGTGCGGCTCATCGACCCCGCCACGGCGGAGTTGAAGCGGATGTACGTGGTGCCGGACTGCCGCGGGTCCGGATTCGGGCGACGGTTGGTCGAAGCGCTCGAGCAGGAGGCGGTGCGCCTTGGCGCCACCCAGATCGTCCTCGAAACCGGCATCCGCCAGACCGTCGCCATCGCCCTCTACGCGCGGTGCGGCTACATGCCCATCCCGCTCTATGGCGAGTACACCGGCTCACCCGGCACGAGCGTCTGTTTGGGCAGGAAGCTGCGCTGACGACGGCAATGACCCAACGACCTTCCCGCCGCGACGTCCTGAAATCCTGCGCCGGGCACCTGGCCACGGCGGCTCTCCTTGCCCCGGCGTCCCGCATCCGCGCCTGGGCCCAGCCGACCAACGCGCGCATCGTCGTTCGCGAGCCGTTCGGCTATCTGCAGCAGGTGGCGGATGGGATATGGGCGTTGATCTCGACGCCGTTGCAGGGACCGCGCACGACGCTCTGTAACGGCGGGCTCATTGCCGGCCGTTCGGGGGTCGTGGCAATCGAGGGGTTCGCGGATCCGGCCGGGGCTGCATGGCTGGCCGCACGCTGCCGCGAGCTGACCGGACGCCCGCCCACCCACGTCGTGGTGACCCACTACCATTCGGATCACAGCAACGGCGTGGCCGGTTACTTCGACGCGGATACCGGACCCGGGATGCGGGCGACCGCGGTGACGCGCGACCTGGCGATCGAGAAGAACCAGCCCGCCGAGCCGGCGCGGGTCAAGGCGCTGCAACGCGTGGAAGTCGTACCGGCAGACGCCGCGTCGGTCATCGACCTCGGCGATCGGCGCGTCTCGATCACGCCGCGGCGCGGCCACACGTCGAGCGATCTCTCACTCGAGATCGCCGACGCGGATGTCGTGTTCTGTGGTGACCTGGTGTGGAACGCGATGTTCCCCAACTACGTGGACGCGATCCCGTCCGAGCTGTCCAAGGCTGCTCGTGCTCTCCGCCACCAGAACACGGCGACTATCTATGTGCCAGGGCACGGTGCCACCGCTGACGGCGCGGACCTCGATCGCTACCTCGCCTTGCTGGACGAAGTCGAACAAGGCGCACGCCGCAGTCGCGATCAAGGAAAGACCGCGGCGGAAGGCGCGGCGGCGTTCACGCTGCCGCCGGCCTTGGGCACGTGGGCCTTGTTCGGCCCGACGTTCTTCGAACGCGCCTTTGCCGCCTGGTATCGGGAGCTCGGCGCGCCGCGCTGAGTCCGCGTCCTCAGACCGTGACGCTTTCAGTCTTCGGCTGGTAGCTGCCGACCACCGGCCGGAACGACACGGAAAGCCGGTTCCAGCTGTTGATCACGACCACCGCGAACGTCAACGCCACCATCTCCGCCTCGTCGAAGTGCTGTGCCACGCGGGCATAGACCTCGTCCGGCACATGCGTCTCGCTGACGAGCGTCACCGCTTCCGTCCACTCCAGCGCGGCCCGCTCGCGCGCGGTGAAGAACGGAGTCTCGCGCCACGCGCTCAACGCGTAGATGCGCTGCTCCGTCTCGCCTGCTGCCCGGGCCTCCTTGGTGTGCATGTCGATGCAGTAGGCGCAGCCATTGATCTGCGAGGCGCGTATCTTGATCAGCTCGAACAGCGCCTTGTCCACGCCCTCGGCACTGGCCGCAGAGAGCGTGAGCATCGCGCGTCCGACGGGCGTGTTGACGTACTTGTTTGCATCCACTCGAGGGCTCGTCATGACTCGTTTCTCCCGACACGGTGGTGATTGATGTGCGGTGGTGATAATCAGGCCGCCGGAAGCAGAGGGAGCTCCGCGCGCCGTGTCGCCGCTGCGGGCTGCCCCGTCGGACCCGGTCATCTGCGTTCCGGGCTTCCTGCATCCAAGACGCGCGGTCCCGGGCGGGTGTGACACGCTCGGTCAATTCAGCTTGTCCGGATTCACAACCGCGTAGACGGCCAGGATCCGCTCGCCGTCGCTCGCGATCGACAACGTCGCGGTAAGACGCTCGCCGTCCCGGATGCACAGTCCCGTCTCGCCGTTGACGGTCGCGATCTCGATCGTGCGATTCGCCGCCCAGAACTTCTCGCGCAGCCCGATGACCAGCTTGGCAATGCGCTCCGCCCCGACGATCGGCCGCGGTGCCGCAGCGGTCTTGCCGCCGCCATCGGCGGTCCAGGTCGCATCCGGCGCGAACAGACTCAGCAGCGCGTCGTTGTCCCGCGCCTCCATGGCCTGCAGGAATCGCTCGAGCAGTTCCGACTTTGCCGACTCCGTCGCGTCGAAGCGCTTGCGGTCGCCCCGGACCCGCTCACGCGCGCGATGGACCACCTGGCGGCACGCGGTCTCGCTGCGCTCGAGCACCGAGGCGATCTCCGGGTAACCGACCTCGAAGACCTCGTGCAGCAGGAACGCGGCGCGCTCGTCCGGCGAGAGCCGCTCGAGCAGGGTGAGGAACGCCATCGACAGGTCTTCGGCCAGATCGAGATGGCGATCGGGCGCCGCCGCCGAGATGATCGGCTCCGGCAACCACGGGCCGACGTACGCCTCCCGTTCAGTCTTGAGCCGCCGCAGCCGATCGATCGACAGCCGGGTGGCCGTTGTCACCAGCCACGCCTCAGGGTTCTCGACCGCGCCGCGCTCAATCTGGTGCCAGCGGATGTAGGCCTCCTGAACGATGTCCTCAGCCTCGGCGCGCGAGCCCAGCATCCGATAAGCCAGGCCGAACAGTCGGCCGCGGACGGCTTCGAAGGCTGCCATGGTGCCCGTCTGATGCATGTCCACACTCCCGATCCTAAGACGGGGCGGGCATGACGTTGTGACAGGCCAGCAGCCCGGATGGTCGAGCCGGCAGGAATGGCCTGCACGGCGAGGGGAGTGGGGATCGAACTCTTCTGAAGCGGGACGGTGTTGCGGAAGGCTTAACGCTACTCGTTGCGCAACGCGATCAGCGGGTCCACAGCCATCGCGCGACGGGCGGGCACATAGCTGGCGATGATCGCGACGAGGGTCAGGAACCCCGCGACGCCGGCAAAGCTGACGGGGTCGGTCGGCGTGACGTTGTAGAGAATGGTCTTCAGGTAACGCGTTACGCCGAATGCGCCGATCAGGCCGAGGACGACGCCCGATCGCGGCCAGGCGGACACCCTGGCCGAGCACCAGCCGGAGGACGTGGCTGCGCTCGGCGCCCAGCGCCATCCGCACGCCGATCTCCTGCGTGCGCTGCGAGACCGAATACGACAGGACACCGTAGACGCCGATCGAGGCCAGCAGCAGCGCGATCGCACCGAACGTCGAGAACATCCAGCCGAACAGCCGGAATTGCCAGAAGCTGCGCTGCCGCAGCTCTTCCATCGAGCTGACTTGAGCAACAGGCAGCGAGGCGTCCGCCTGCCGGATCTGCTCCCGCACGGCCGACGTCACGCGTGACGGATCGCCCGTCGTCCGGATGGTCAGTCCGGTGTTGAGTGCAGGCTCGAAAGCGTACGGCACGTACGCGGCCGCAGAGATCGCGTCGCCGCTGTCGCCTTGATAGTGCCTGAAGTCGGCGACGATGCCGACGACCGTGAACCAGTCAGGACGTTCGGCGTCGGTGAGCTTGAAGCGGCGGCCGATCGGATCCGTATCCGGCCACAGCTGTCTGGCCATGGTCTGGTTGATCAGCGCAACGGGCGTCTTGGTCGTCTCGTCAGAGTCGCGGAGATCGCGTCCGCGGAGGAGCGCAACGCCTACGGTCTTCGGAATGCCCGGCGTCGTGGTGATGAAATCTATCCGCGGCTCCTTGCCACGCTCGACCGTGTGGCCCTCGATCTGCACCGCCCCGCCGCCCCCGCCATTGCCGAGCGGGATGAAGTTCGAGGCAAACGCCGCCTCGACGCCGGCGACTCCATTGACGCGACGCGCGATGTCCTCCACCCGCCGCGCCTTTGCTTCCGCGGACTCGTAGCCCGCCCCCGGCAAATAGAACCGCATCGTCAACAGCGGTGCCGTGTCGAAGCCGACCGAAGCGCGCTGCAGGTTGAGGAAGCTGCGAACGAACAGGGACGCGCCGATCAGGAGCACCAGCGACATGGCCACTTCGGCCACGACCAGCGCGTTGCGGACACGCGCCCGACGGCCACCCGCGGCGCCGCGGCCGCCCTCCTTCAAGCTGGATTGCAGGTTGATTCGGGCCGCCTGCAGGGCCGGAGCCATCCCGAACACGATCCCGGTGACGATCGAGATGCCGATCGTGTAGGCGAGCGTCCGGACGTCGAGGTGCCAGTGGATGAAGTACGGAATCGAGTCCGCCGGGACGCCGCTGTCCACCAGGTAGATACCCACACGCGCGAGCACCACGCCGATCGGCGCGCTGAACAGGCCGATCAACACCGCCTCCGTCAGCAGCTGCCGGACGATCCGCCATCGCGCCGCGCCGAGCGCGGTGCGGATCGAGATCTCGCGATGCCGCACAGAGGCGCGCGCGAGCAGCAGGTTGGCAACGTTGGCGCACGCGATCAGGAGCACCAGCGTGACCGCGCACATCATCGCCAGGATCATCAACTCCACGTCGTCAGGCAGCATCCACGACTTGAGCGGACGGATCGCGGCGCCCCAGTCCTCGTTGTCGCCCGGGTAGGATTCCGAGAGACGGCTGGTGACGCCGTGGAGATCGGCACTCGCTTGTGTCGTCGTGATGCCTGGCTTGAGCCGCGCAAAGACCTGCGTGGCGCGGCTGTCGCGCCGGGTTGGCTCGGCGATCGGCGCCAAGGGGATCCACAGGCGCTGCGTTTCCGGGAACCGGAACCCTTCGGGCATGACCCCGATCACCGTATGGGGACGGCCGTTGACGGTGATCGAACGGCCGACCACCGACGGATCCCCGGCGTACCGGCGGCGCCACAGATCGTCGGACAGGAGCACGACGGGTTCGGCTCCGAGCCGATCGTCCGCCGGCCCGAAGTCACGACCGAGTGCCGGCGGCGTGCCGAGCAGGCCGAACAGCGTCGAAGACACGGCTGCGCCGAGAAACCGTTCCGGCTCGCTGGTCCCGTCCGAGATGGTCAGGCTGCGGCCCTGGAACCCGGCCACGGCCGAAAACGATGTCGACTCGTCGCGCCAGTCCTTGAAATCGGGATACGACACCCCGGCACGCGTGATGCCCTGTTTCGGGTTGGTGCTGTTGAGGACCACGATCCGTTCCGCGTCCGGAAAGGGGTAGGGCTGCAGCAGCACGCCGTCCACCACGCTGAAGATCGTTCCGTTGACTCCGATCCCAAGCGAAAGGCAGAGAACCGCCACGATGGCGAAGCCCGGATTCGCGACCAGAGTGCGGAACGCGTAGCGAAGGTCCTGGAGCATGTTGGCAGCCTGAACTGAACGTTAGACGGACCAGCTGGGCAAAGGTTCGCGTCAACGCGGGAGGAGCGCGTCTCGTCAAAGGTGTTCGGGGGTCAGGACATGATGCAGCAGAAGGCGATTCTGGTAGTAGCGTTGGTCGGCTTGAGTGGCGTTTCCGGCCTGGCCGGGCAGCGTCGCGTGACAGACGATGCGTGGTGCCGGCAGGAGCGGAACGGGGATCGCGAACAGGCGTGCGAGGTGCGGGAGTTCACCGTGCCCACGGGCGCCGGCCAGTTGGCGGTAGACGCGGCTCCGAACGGCGGCATCGAGGTCAAGGGGGAGGGGCGCGGGGATATCGTGATCCAGGCGAAGGTTACGGCGTGGGCCGGCACCGCCCAGCGCGCCGGGGAGCTGATGGCAGCCGTCCGCGTCGACGCGGCTTCTGACAAGGTGTCTGCCGACGGACCGCACACCAGCGGCCGCGAGAGCTGGTCGGTCAGCTACCGTGTCGCCGTGCCGACCCAGATGGGCCTCGATCTGAAGACCACGAATGGCGGGATCAAGATCGAGAACGTCGATGGCCGGCTCGACTTCACGACGGTCAACGGCGGCGTGAAGCTGACGGACGTTGGCGGCGCAGTCCATGGCCGGACGACCAACGGCGGGGTCGAGGTGGATCTCGACGGCGCGACCTGGCAGGGCGAGGGGCTCGACGTCGAAACCAGCAACGGCGGCATCCGGCTGCGGGTACCGGAACGGTACTCGGCGCGGCTCGAGGCCGGGACCGTGAACGGCGGGATCAGCGTCGACATGCCGATCACTCTGCAGGGGCGGATCGATCGGGAGATCTCGACGAATCTCGGCGGCGGCGGACCGCTGCTGCGGCTGCACACCCACAACGGCGGCGTGCGCGTCACGAAGAAGTAACGACTAACGCCGCGCGGACGTCCGCGGTGAGGCCCGACCTCCGGGCCTGACGTCATGTCCAGGCGCTTCAGCGAAAGACCGTCCAGTCGCGCCCGAAAGCGCGCTTACATCCGGAACAGCGGACGACCGATGATCGCCCGGCCCGGCCACGGGATTGTGATCACGATCACGATCAGCGCGAGTGTGAAGAAGATCAGCGCTGTGCGGTGGCGGCGTGCGGCATCGGTTGTCTTGCGGATCCGGGTACGGCCGATGTGGGCCAGGGCGATCGCCACGATCATGCCGAAGGGATGTTCGATGGCCCAGAAGCGCAGGCCGGTGTTGGCCATCGCCCCGCCGATGTCGCGCATACCTTCCTTCGTGATCGGGCTCAACGCGAAGTACAACACCAGCCCGATCAGCAGCTGGAGGTCGAGCAAGCCGACGAAGGCGGCACCGAGCCGGTCGTCGGCGCGACTCCACGGACGGCGGCTCGAACGGCCGATGATGGCTCGGGCGATGGCCACCAGTCCGACCAGCAGAACAAACCAGCGCAACCAGGAGTGGGCGTGCAACGCAGCGTCGTACATGGTGCGACCACTGTACACCGGACCTGGCGTTGGACCCTTCGACGCGAACCGGTGTCTGATAGGCCATGCTCGAAGCGCGGGGCCTGACGAAGTATTACTCGGCCATCCCGGCGGTCCGGGACGTCAGCTTCCGCATCGCCGCCGGCGGCGTCCTGGGGATCCTCGGGCCGAACGGCTCCGGCAAGTCCACCACCGTGTCGATCGTCACCGGCCTGCTCGAGCCCTCGGGCGGCGCGGTGCTCTACAACGGCAGTGACATCCGCGACGATCTGCTCGGCTACAAAGCGATCATCGGCTACGTTCCTGAAGAGGCCATCCTCTACACCCACCTGACGGGTCCGGAGTATCTCGCGCTGGTCGGCGAGTTACGCGGGGTCGGGGACGACGTGATCCGGCGGCGGACAGACGGTTTTCTGCGCATTTTCGATCTGCAGGACGACATGGATGCCCCGATGTCGGCGTACTCGAAAGGGATGCGTCAGAAGATCCTGATCTCGGCGGCGCTACTGCACGATCCGGCGATCGTCGTGCTCGACGAGCCGAACTCGGGGCTCGACGTCACCACCACGCTCGTCCTGCGCAGCCTGATTCAGGCGCTCGCCTCGGAGGGGAAGATCGTGGTCTACAGCTCGCACGTCCTCGAAAGCGTCGAGCAGGTCGCCAGCGACGTGGTGATCCTGCTCGATGGCCGGGTCGTCGCGCACGACTCGATTGTCCGCCTGCGCGAGCTGATGCACGCCTCGTCACTCGAAAGCGTGTTCCGGACGCTGGTCATCGAGACCGACCTCGATCGCGTCGCCCGCGAGCTCGTGGACGTCATGCGCGCCTGACCGAACAGCCCAGTGCGACAGGTCCGGCTGCTCGCCCGCACGTTCTTCGTCCGGCTCTTCGAGAGCGACCTGATGCCGCCCGGTCTGCCGCAGGTCCAGCTGGTCATCTGGAGCGTCGTGCTGGTGGCGACGCCGACGCTGACGCTCCCCGGCATGTTCGCGCAGAAGTACACGGCCCTCTGGTTCCACCCGGGCACGCTTGGGCCGGCGATCGCCAGCGATCGGTTGATCCTGCTGACGCTCGCGATGATCGTCGCCGGGCTGGTGGCAATCGTCGTCTGGGAGAACGCGCTGCCCGATCGCCGCGACGCCCGAATCCTGGGCGTGCTCCCGATTTCGACCACGGCGTTCGTGACCGCGCGGCTGCTTGCGCTGGCGCAGCTCTTCGCGCTCTTCTTCGTGACGCTCGGGCTGCTGCCGTCGGTGATGTTCTCCGGGCTTGCGGCGGCCTACATCGAGCCCGGGACGTTCCTGCGCATGAGCGCCGCACACATCGCCGCGGCCCTGACCGGCACGCTGGCCACGTTCTGCAGCGTGATCGCCGTCCAGTGCCTCACGATACGCGTCCTCGGCCGCACGGTGGCACAGCGCGTCGCGGTGGTCATCCAGATCCTCTTCGCCGTCGCGCTGACGCAGATGATCTTCTTCCTGCCGTCCCTCGGCCGGGAGATGCGGGACGGCATGCTGAGGCCGGACTGGCTGTCGTCCGGCGGCGCCGCCAGACTGCCGTCGGTGTGGTTCCTCGCGCTGTTCGAGGTGCTCAATGGCTACAGCGGCCGCAACGCGCATCCGCTGGCGCTCGGCGCGCTGCTGGCGACGGCACTGTCGCTGGTGGCCGCGGTGGGACTCTACGCGTTCGGATACCAGGCCCTCGCTACGCAGGCGTTAGAGACGCCGCCTCCGGAACGCGGCTGGATTCGTCGGGTAGGAGCGGCCGTCGCGAGACGCTGGCCACGACGGGCCGCGGCGGGCCGGAGGGCAGTCAGCCTTGCTGCGCGGGACTTCACGATCCGGACTCTCGTTCGTAGCCGCCAGCATCGCACGCTCGTCGCGCTGTACGCGGGGCTCGGCGTGGCCCTGGTGGTCTCGTCGATCCTGCCGGCGGCCCTCCAGCGCGGCCTGACCGATTTCGCGCGGCCGGGCATCGCCGTTCTTGCGGCACCTCTCGTCATGATCTTCGTCAGCCTTGCCGGGATGCGCGTCGCGTTCGCCATCCCGGTGGCGATCAAGGCCAACTGGATCATCCGCCTCCGCGAGCCGGCCGACCGCCACGCGGCGATCGACGGTGTCTTCTCGGCCATGTTCACTTACGGTGTCGTCCCCTTCGTGGGTCTCGGCGTCGGGAGCACGCTGCTGCTGTGGGGCGTCCGCGCCGCGGCGACGCATCTGGTCGTCTGTTCGCTGCTCGGCTGGCTGCTCGCGGAGGTGCTGGTCGTGCGCCTTTGCAAGATCCCGTTCACGTGCACGTATCTGCCCGGCCGATCGCAGGTCAAGACGATCTGGCCGATCTATGTGACCGCCTTCACGACCTTCAGCTACTCGATGGCCGGCCTGGAACTGCAGATGCTGCGCTCACCGCGCGTGTTCAGCGCGTTCATCGTCTTGGCAACCGCCGCCGCGCTCATCACCCGCCGCGTGCGCCGGATCTGGCTGGCGTCCGAACCTGGTCTCCGCTTCGCCGAAGATGATCCTGACGCGCTCTTCGAGGGTTTCCATTTGAGCGAGGGTCTCGCGGCGACGCCGAAGAGCGGGTTCATGGGTTCATCGGGTTCATGAGGTTCATGCGACATATGTCGGCGAGACGTCGGGTCCGCGATGCAGCACCAATGTAGAATCGTGCATGCGCCGCACCGTTTTGACGCTGGTCGTCTCTCTCGCCTGCTTCGCGCCTGTGGCGACCCAGTCGCCGGCCGTCCCGACGCCTGAATCTTCCCTCGGGTTCAAGCCTGGAGACGACTACAAGCTCGCGACCTACGACCAGGCGATCGACTACTTCAAGAAGCTGGACGCGGCCAGCGATCGGCTGACGCTGATCGAGTCGGGTCACACCTCGTACGGCAGCCCGTACTACTTCGCGCTCGTGTCGAGCCCGGAGAATCTCGCCAATGTCGAGAAATACCGGGCCATCGCCCAGCGGCTCGCGCACCCGGAGGGGCTGACCGACGCCGAGGCGCACAGGTTGGCGGCCGAGGGCAAGGCCTTCGTCCACATCGACGGCGGGCTGCACTCGATCGAAGTGGCCGGCGGCCAGCACACGCTGCAGCTCGCCTACGACCTCCTCACGCATGCCGACGATCCCAAGCTGAAACCCATCTTCGACAACGTGATCTTGATGCTGTGGCCGTCGATCAATCCCGACGGTCAGAACATCGTGGCGAAGTGGTACATGGGGAACGTCGGCACGCCGTTCGAGACCGCGCCACTGACCGAGCTCTATCAGAAGTATGTCGGCCACGATAACAATCGGGACGCCTACATGCTGAACATGATCGAGTCGCGCGAGATGTCGCTGGCGTGGCGGCACTGGGAGCCGCAGATCATCTACGTCCACCACCAGTCATCGCCGTTCCCGACCCGCATCTGGCTGCCGCCCTTCGCCGAGCCGATCGCTCCGCGCGTGCCGGCGCTGATGTCGCGCACGGTGAACATGATCGGCATGGGCATCGCCCGCAGCCTCGAGGAGCGCGGCCAGGTCGGCGCAACGCACATGGGCACCGGCTTCGATGCCTGGTATCCCGGCTACGTCGATTACATGCCGATGCTCCAGAACATCAACTCGTTCTGGACCGAAACGGCACTGTGGCGCTACGCGACCCCGCATCAGTACACGATCAACGACTACCCCGCGGCCTATCGCGGCCTGCGCGCTGAATCGCTCTACCCGAGCCCGTGGACGCCGGGCTGGTGGCGGCTGAAGGACGCCGTCGACTACATGCTGACGGCGTCGATGTCGGTGCTCGACTACGCGTCGAAATACAAGGAGGAGCTGCTCTACAACCGCTATCAGGCCGGGCGCGATCAAATCCGCCGGTACGAGAGCAATCCGCCGTATGCCTACGTCATCCCGCAGCAGCAGCGGGATCCCGTTGCGCCGGTGGAACTGCTGCGACGTCTCGCGTTCAACGGGGTCGCCGTCAGCCAGTTGACCGCCGCGGCCACGGTCGACGGCACGTCATATCCTCCCGGTTCGTGGGTCATTCCCATGAACCAGCCGTTCGCGGAGCTCGCTCGCCAGCTGCTCGAAGTCCAGGTCTATCCCGACCTTCGTGAGTACCCCGACGGTCCGCCGGATCAACCCTACGACGCCGCGGGCTGGACCTTGCCCCTGCAGATGGGCGTCACCGTTGTCGAGGCCAGGACGCCGCTGAGCAACGAGGCCAAGGCGGTGTTGAAGCCGCTCGGGCCGGGCGCGAAGAGTGTCAGCGACGATTCGACAGCTGATGCGGCGCCGTTCGACAGCGTGCCGGGCGCCGGGTTCGACAGCAGCCCGCTGGCGGCCGCGATCGTGCCGCCGGCCGGCCGGATCACCGGGAGCGGACCGGCCACGGCCATCGATCGCGCGCAGAATAATGCCTTTCGCGCCGTGAACGGCGCGTGGAAGGCGGGCGCCAGAGTCCGCGTGGACGCCGCGGGGCGCTTCGTGATCACGGGACTTGCCGACGCAGCGACGCGCAAGCTCGTCGAGTCGCTGGCGTTGCAGGCCGAGAAGACCGCGGCGGCAGGCACCGACCTGGCGCGTCCCCGCATCGGGCTCTACCAGCCGTGGAGCGCCAGCATCGACGCCGGATGGACGCAGTGGCTGCTCGAGAATTACGGCTTCGAGTTCAGCGCCGTACGCCCGGCCGACGTCAAGGCCGGGGCGCTGCGCCAGCGCGTCGACGTCCTGATCGTCGGCGATGAGAACGCGCGCTCGCTGCTCGACGGCGTGCAGGCCGGCGCCGTGCCCCCGCCCTTTCAGGGCGGCATGGGCAGCGACGGCGTGCAGGCGCTCGACCAATTCGTCAAGGACGGAGGCACGCTCGTCTGCATGAATGGCAGCAGCAATTTCGCCATCGCGCAGCTGAAGCTGCCGGTCAAGAACGTCGCCGCGGACGTGCGCCGGGCGCAGTTCTTCGCCAGCGGTTCGCTTCTGCAGGTCACGACCGATCCTGCGCATCCATTGATGGCCGGCATGCCCGAACGGGCGGCGATCTTCTTCGACGGCAGCCCGGTCTTCCAGCCGCTCGAGGGATTCAACGGCGAGGTGCTCGCGAAGTATCAGGCGCAGGGCTCACCATTACTTTCCGGATATCTCCTCGGGGAGAAGACGCTGCAGGGTCAGGCCGCCGCTCTCGACGTGCGGCTCGGCAGCGGACACGTCGTCCTCATCGGCTTCCGCCCGCAGTGGCGCGGTCAGCCATTCGGCACGTTCCGCGTGCTCTTCAATGCCGCGCTCTACCATGGCCCGGTGGCCGCCGGCGCGAAGGGCACTCCAGGCTTCTGGGCCTCGACGAGCAGCGCCGTTGCCCGCTGACCTCGCGGCGCACGGGACCACGCCCGTGATCGATGTGGTGGTCTTCGATCTCGACGGAACGCTCGTCGACTCCCATCAGGATCTCGCCTTCGCCGCTAACGCGCTCGTCGTCGAACTGGGCGGCACGGGTGTGTCCGAAGCGGCAGTCGTGAAGATGGTCGGGGAAGGCGCGGCGGTGCTGGTCCGGCGTGCCCTCACCGCCTCAGGACTGGATCCCGACACGCCCGGCGCGCTGGACCGCTTTCTCGCGATCTATGACACGTGCCTGCTGGACCGGACGCGGCCGTATCCCGGCATGGTCGAGACGCTCGAACGCCTCCAGCCGCTCGCACGGCTCGCCGTCCTGACCAACAAGCCGGCGCGCGCGACCGCAGGGATCCTCGACGGCCTCGGCCTCGCGCGCTTTTTCGATCCGATCATCGGGGGCGACAGCGCCTTCGGCCGAAAGCCAGATCCTGCCGGCCTGCGCCACATCATCGAGACTGCGGGATCGTCGGCGTCGACGACGATCATGGTGGGCGACTCCCCTGTCGATCGCCAGACCGCACGCAACGCCGGCACTGCGGTGTGCCTGGTGCGCTTCGGCTTCGGCTTCTCGTTCGGCCCCGGCGATCTCGACGGGACGGAGACGATCATCGAGACGCCGTGCGATCTGGTCGGGGTGGTGAAGGGCTCAGGCTGATGGCTGATGGCGATCGTCACTCCGCTCCCTACGCTTCCGGCAACTCCAACCCGAATCGTTCCGCCATGCGATAGAGCGTGCGGCGATCGACGCCCATCACGGCGGCGGCACGGCTGCGGTTGCCTTCGACCGACTTCAGCACGTGGACCAGATAGCGGCGTTCGAGCTCGTCGAGCGAGGGCAGATCGGTGAACAGGCCGGCCTCGAGCCCGGGACCGCGCGATCGGATGGCCTCGGGGAGATCGCCGACCTCGATCACGCTGGCGCGGCTGAAGAGGACCAGGCGCTCGACGGTGTTTTCCAACTCGCGCACGTTGCCCGGCCAGCCGTAGCCGCTCAAGGCGTCGATGGCCTCGGGGCTGATGTCGATCCGCCGGCCCGCGCGCGTGCAGGCCGCTTCGAGGAACCGCGCGATCAGCAGCGGGATGTCGCCGGGCCGCTCGCGCAGCGGCGGCATCACGATCACCACCACGCTCAGCCGATAGAACAGATCCTGACGAAACCGGGCGGCCGCCACCTCCGCCTCGAGATCGACGTTGCTGGCGGCGACGATCCGGGCCGCGACGTTGACGACGCGGGCGGCGCCGATCGGACGGACTTCGTTTTCCTCGAGGACCCGCAGCAGCTTGACTTGCAAGGCCGGTGTCGTCTCGCCGATCTCGTCGAGGAAGATCGTCCCATCACCCGCTTGTTCGAAGAGGCCGCGGCGATCCGCGATCGCGCCGGTGAAGGAGCCGCGGGTGTGGCCGAAGAGCTCCGAGTCGAGCAGCGTCTCGGCGATCGCGCCGCAGTTCACCGCCACGAACGGCCGCGAGCCCCGGCGCCCGTGGGCATGGATCGCGCGCGCGACCAGCTCCTTGCCCGTCCCGCTCTCACCCTGGATCAGCACCGGCGCCGACGAATCGGCGGCGCGCGCGATCTGCTTGTAGACCTCGAGCATCGAGGCGCTCCGCCCGAGCAATCCTTCCGGCGCGATCCGCGATCGCGGCGGGAGCGGGGTGTCGCCGTGCGCAGCCTGCGCCAGGGCCCGAGTAACCGTCGCCTTGATCTCGCCGATGTTGAACGGCTTGCTGACGTAATCGAAGGCCCCGGCGCGGAGCGCCTCGATCGCGGTCTCGAGCGTGCCGAACCCGCTGATCAGCACGACCTGACCTGACGGTTGGCGGGCCTTGAACTCGCGCAGCAGGTCGAGGCCGGAGGCGTGCGCGTTGAGGTTGATGTCCGACACGATCAGATCGAACGGGCGCCGCGCCATCAGGGCCGTCGCCGCGACCGGATCGTGGGCGGTGTGGATCTCACGATCCGGCTGCGCCAGCAGCTCCGTCATGAACGTGCACGTCTCGCGGTCGTCGTCGACGATCAGGATGTTGGGCATGAGGGCGTGTTCTGTCGGGCGTCAGCGTGGCGAAGCCGATTGCGCACGGGCCGTGACCTCGGTCTCGGCCGGGGCCGCGTGCGCCGGGGGCAGATCGACGGTGAAGACGGCACCACCGGCCGGACGGTTCGACACCGTGATGGTACCTCCATGCGCGGCGATCACCCCTCGCGCGATCGCCAGGCCCAGGCCGGTGCCCCGCCCGAACGGCTTCGTGGTGACCCACGGCTCGAAGATGGTGTGGATCAGGCCTTCCGGCACGCCTGGTCCGCTGTCGCCGACTTCCAGGCGGATGCTGTCGCCGATGCGTGAGAGGGTCAGCGTGAGCTTCCCGCCTTCGACCATCGCGTCGATGGCGTTGGTCACGAGGTTCAGCAAGGCGAGCTCGAGCTGCACCGTGTCCGCCTCGATCTTTGGCAGCCCGGGCTCCACGTGGACCTCGACCGTCACGTGATTGCGATCGAGCCGCGGCTGGGCGATTTCGAGCACGCGATCGATCAGCGCTGACGGCTCGACCTCGATCCGCTGCACCGTGCGCCGCGCGCGATCCAGCAGGCTGCGGACCGCGCCCGTGACCTGCTCGATCTGGCGCTGCATCATCTCGAGCCGCCGCCGCGTCCTGGTATCGAGTGACGCGTCCGACAGCAGGATCTGCACGTAGCCGGAGACCAGATTCAGCGGCGTGCCGACCTGATGCGCGACGTTGGCTGCGGCCTGTCCGACGGCGGCGAGCTGCTCGGCCTTCGCGAGCGCTTCACGCAGGTCGAAGACCCGCTGATACATCTCTTCGACGTCCGCATTGCGGGCCCGGAGCTCCGCGGTGGCGTCCCGGACGCGCGTCTGCAGCGAATCGCTGAGCACTTCCATCTCGGACAGCATGTTGTTCAGCCCGCTGACGATCGCGCCGATTTCGTCCGGCCGCTCCACCGCCGCGCGCGCCCGCAGGTCGCCGTCGGCCACGCGCCGCATGGTCTCGCGGATGTCGCCCAGCCGCCGGTGCACGAGGCGTCGCGCCAGCCAGTCGAGCAGCACGATGACGATCAGGATGGCCGGCAGCATGACCCACAGGGCGAGCAGCCGTCCATCACGCGAGACGCGCTCGACGGCCAGCGTCGAGACCGCCACGACCACTGCCATCGGATCGCGCGGACCGACGAACGGCACGCCGACGAAACGCATCAGGCCCGCGCTCTGATCGATCTCGTCACCGGCAGCCATCGCACGGTGTGCCACGTTGAGGGCGGCCGGGCGCTCCTCCGTCGACGTGCTGAGGACGACGGTCGGCGTGTCGCCGTCCATGCGGACCACCGTGATCGAGCGCACCGCGGGGTTGACCTCGAGGAACTCGTGCAGCACCGCGGCTTCCACCGCGTCCTCGTCCGTCCGCGACCGCAGCTCCACGTCGTCGGCAACGGCGCGCGCGGTCACCCGGGCGCTTTCTATCAGCTCGCGCTCCATGCGGACGGTGAACATCCGCAACTCGAGGAAGGCGGCGGCGCCGACCACCAGCGCGACGATGAAGCCGACCAGGAGGGAGAGCCTGGTGCGAAGCGAAAGGCGGGCGAACAATCCCGCCACAGCATGGCGGTCCTGCTGCCGCCCGAGACTCTCGCCGGGCTCTATTTCCATGCGCTAACTCCCGCTCCACCCGCAAGTTACGTGATCGTATCGCGGCCGGTCCGGATCGGCACGCCTGTTGGTTCGGTGCAAGCAGCGGCGCGCCTGACGAACGGCACGACGCGGCGAACCCCGAGGAGAACGACCATGCGGATGCTCATTCTGGCCGCGGCGATCGCCGCCACCCTGACGGGCGGTGGGATCCAAGCGCAGACGGCCACCAGGGCGAGCACCGGGATCTCGACCGCGCCGGCCCCGAAGGCGCTGTCGGCGACCGGCAAGATCGTAAGCTTCGACGACAGCTCGAAGACGTTGACGCTGTCGACCGCGAAGGGGGAAGAGAAGTTCATCCTCGGATCGAGCGCGCGCCTCCAGCAAGGCGCGGCGACGATCACCGCACAGAATCTGTCAGGTTTGGCGGGCCATCAGGCGAAGGTCCGCTACACGGGTTCGGGCAGCGACAAGGCTGCGGAGTCCGTGATGGTGTCCGGCGGCGCCCGCGCGAAGTCGAGCAAGTAGACCGCGCTGACGTCCACGTGCAGACGGGCGACTCCTCCTTCACCCCGCCCGTCTGCACCGGACAATATCTGCAAGGTTCGAGGGTTCGGGGGTTCGAACCCTCAACTCTTTCCCCCTGACCATCGTCCTATAATCCTGGAACGGACGACAGGAGGATGGGATGTCCCTACGAACCCGCGCCAGCGTCGTCGCCGTCATGCTCGCCACGGCGCTCGCCTCATCGGTGCCAACCCGCGCGATTCAGCAGCCACAGGGACCTGCGACTGGCCGTGAAGGTGCCGCCGGGAGGGATACCCCGCTGAAGGAAACCGGGCCGTCGGTCAGCAGGCCGTTCCAGCAGCTCTTCGACATTCAGGGGGCGCCGCCGTCCGATCCGTTTCATCTTCAGGACAGGATGCGGGAGCGGCGCTTTCCTCAGCAGAGCGGCGTCGGGCCAGAGCCACCTCGAACGGTCTGCGGCCTGACGGTCTGGAACATCGACCCGGCACTCGATTCCCGCATGCGAATCCAGCCACCGCAGCCGCCGAACGTGACTTACACGATCAAGAAGCTCACGCCGCCGGTGTGCCAGGAGTAGAACAAAGGGCTGACGGCTACGCTTTCTGGCCTTTCGCCTTGAGCCTTCCGCCTGATTCCGCTACCGCTCATACGACTCCCGCGTCGCTGACGCGGACTGCTTGATCAGGTACCTCTCCGGGCCGGCCCAGAACTGCTCGCGCAGCTCGCTCAGGCTCGACGCGCCGCCGTAGCTGATCGACGAGCACAGGTGCTTGATCATGTCACGGACGATGGTTCGGGCCGAGCCGCGCGCGGGGACGCTGACCTCCATGCCCTCCGCGCCGAGCGCTTCGAGCTCCACCTTGTCCGCATCTTCGACGTCCAGCCGATCGCGGATCGCTTCGAGGGAGGCCATGCCGCGCAGCACCTTGAACGGCACCTTCACTGCTTTTTGCGACTCGGGCAGCATCACCGACTTGTGAACGATCTCGCCGGGCGCTTCTTCGGTGCCGGCAAAGGCGCTCCCCAGCATGCTGGAGTCGCCGCCGAAGAGCAGCGCCTCCAGGATCGCGCCGTGCCGGCGGACGCCGCCGTCGGCGATGATCGTCACGTTGCTGTCGCCGAGCGCCAGGCGGCAATCGACCAGGGCCTGCAACTGCGGCACGCCGAAGCTGGTCGTCATGCGCGTGGTGCAGCCGCCGCCCGGACCGATGCCGACCTTGACGCCGTCGGCGCCGCGATCGACCAGGAACCGCGTGCCCTCGGTCGTCGCCACGTTGCCGGCGATCATCTCGACGTGCTCGAAGCGCTTGCGAAACTCCGCCATGGCCCGGTCCATCACCACCGAGTGGCCGTGGGCGATGTCGATCACGATCACGTCGACGCCTGCCTGCACCAGCTCGGAGGCGCGCTCCAGATAATCACCGGTGGCGCCGATGGCTGCGCCGACGCGCAGGCGGCCGTGCTCGTCACGCGTCGCGAACGGCAGCCGCCGCTGCCGCAGTAGATCGCGCGCGGTGATCAGTCCGAGCAGCCGGCCCTCATCGTCTACGAGAGGGAGCTTCTTGACCTTGCGGGCGACCATCAACTGCTCTGCGTCGGCGAGTGCCAGCGGTCCCCGATGGACCACGAGGCGATCGATCGGGGTCATCCGATCCGCGACCCGGGTCGAGGGATCGGTGACGAATCGCACGTCGCGCTCGGTGAGCAGTCCCGACAGCTTCCGATCGCCGTCGACCACCACCAGCGTGCCGACGCGTGACCGTCGCATCTTGGTTGCGGCGTCCGACAGCAGGCTGGACGCGGAGGTGCTGTAGGGATCGGTGATCACCCCGTGCTGGGTGCGCTTGACGATCTCGACCTCGCGCACCTGCGGCTCGATCTCGCCGGGGCGGAAGCCGCGATCGATGATTCCGATCCCGCCCTCCTCGGCCTGGACGATGGCCATCGGGGCGCGGGTGACCGTGTCCATGTTGGCAGAGACAATCGGCCGCTCCAGCCGGATACCGCGCGTGAGCTGGCAGGACAAATCGATCTTCGCCGGATCGCGCCGCGTCAGCACGCTATGCTGCGGCGTCAGGATGAAGTCGTCGAACGTGCAGCCGCGCACCATGTCGCGCACGGTATGGCCGATGGCTGCGTCGATGACGGGGAAAGCGGTCATGGGGATATCGTACAGGCTTTGGGCTTCGGCTTTGGGCTTTGGGCGTTGGGCGTTGGGCGGGTCGGCTGCAGGCCTGAATTCTTGCGCATGTGCCGAAAGCCAGACTGGCCTGTAGCCCAAGGCCGGTAGCCTGTAGCCTTTCTTGATGCCCCTTACCTCCATCGAAGTCGTGCTGCGTGAACGCCTCGCGGGGACGCTGCCCGGCGCCGAGGCGCAGCGGCGCTTCGCCCCGACGCCGCTCGTGAAAGGCTGGAAGCCGGGTCAGGCTGGCGAGAACACGCGGACGGCGGCGGCCCTGTTGCTGCTCTATCCGCTCGGGTCGCGGCGTCGGCATCGCGCTGACGGTACGCGCCGAAGGATTGCGGCGTCATGCCGGGCAGATCAGTCTGCCGGGCGGTGAAGTCGATCCCGGCGAGACGCTGGCGGATGCGGCGTTACGCGAGGCGGCGGAAGAAATCGGCGTCGATCGCGGTGTGGTGCGAGTGCTGGGGGAGCTGACGCCGGTGCACGTGATCGTCAGCGGCTTCACGCTGCATCCGATCGTCGGAGTGACAGACGTGCGTCCCGCGTTCGTGGCGGCCCCGGGTGAGGTCGCGAAAGTGCTGGAAGTGTCGCTCGACGATCTCCGGGACGCTTCACGAATCCGGCACGCGACCCGGATCCGCGAAGGCGTCGCCATCGAATACCCCTACTTCGATTTCCACGGCCACCAGGTCTGGGGCGCGACCGCGATGGTGCTCGGGGAGCTGATTGCGATGCTCGAGGATGAGCGGGAGCTCTGAAATTCGTGGTGGCTTTAGGCTCTTGGCTATGGCGTTGTCAGGCTTCGGGCGCACCCGACCAGAGCCCGACAAAGGCCAAAAGCCTTCAGTCTCCAGGCGCTCTACCGGTCCGGCTGCGGCGTCACCCGGAAATACGGCTTCTTCGCGGTGTAGCCCTTCGGGTACTTGGTCTTCGCCTCTTCGTCGCTCACCGCCGAGGTGATGATGACGTCCTCGCCCTGTTTCCAGTCGGCAGGGGTCGCAACGGAGTAGCCGGCAGTCAGCTGGAGCGAGTCGAGGACGCGGAGCAGCTCCTGGAAGTTGCGGCCGGTGCTGGCCGGATACGTCAGGGTCAGCTTGATCTTGTTATCGGGCCCGACAACGAACACGGAGCGGACGGTCATGGTGTCGGTGGCCGCCGGGTGGATCATGCCGTAGAGGTTCGCGACCTTCTTGTCGTGATCCGCGATCATCGGGAAATTGACCGCATAGCCGGTCACGTCCTTGATGTCGCCTTGCCAGGTCTGCTGCGCCGTCAACGGATCGACGCTCAGACCGATGACCTTGGTGTTCCGCTTGTCGAACTCGGGCTTGAGCGCCGCGACAGCGCCGAGCTCGGTCGTGCAGACCGGCGTGAAGGCCTTGGGATGGGAAAAGAGCACCGCCCAGGACTTGCCTTTCCATTCGTGGAAGGAAATCGGCCCTTCGGTGGTATCCGCGGTAAAGTCGGGCGCAACGTCGCCCAGTCCGACTGACATATTCAACCCTCCTGCGCCGAGCAACTCGGCTCAACCCTGAACGATACAACACCGGCGGCGGCCAAGCGACTGGCGACCTCTGTTCGGTCTGACGTCTGGGCCCCTGGACGGGATCCCGTCACAACACGAATGGCAGAATTCGCCTGGTCCGCTGGCGATACGCCGCGTAGGCCGGATACTTGGCCACGAGCAGGTGCTCCTCGGCCAGCATGCGTCCAAAGGCGCCGATCGTCACGAGCGCTGCGCCCGCTATCGCGGTCGGCGTGTGATGGTCGATCGCCCCGGCCCACACGAAGTAGGTCGCGGCCGCGTAAATCGGGTGACGGATGTAGGCGTACGGTCCGGTCTGGACCAGGCCGCCACTGGTCGGGTTGGCCGCGGCGTGGAAGCTGCGTCGTCCGAACGTGACGCGGGCCCAGACCATCAGCGCCAGGGCCGCCACCTGGACCGCGATGCCGGCCACGCTGCGTGCGAACAGGACGCGTTGGGCGAACATCCAGATGATGCCCGCGACCATAAGGGCGAAGGCCAGGATGCTGCCGAGGCGGAGGGACATGGTGTGGAGTCTACTGGTTTCGGGCGCTTGAAGCCTCCTTGCACGATCGAGCTCGCTGCCACTGCGCTTTATGTCGCATCTGCCCGACGCCCTCACAATCGCCGCGCCAGACCTTCTCGGATCGGTTCAATGCCCTGCGTAGGTTATCCGAGACAATTTACGCAGGGCATGTTGCGAACGGGGCAAGCCAGTGCGGTCATCAACGGTGGCGAATAAAAAGCGAATAGAATGGCATTGCCGGGCCTGGCAACGAGATGGCTCTCACCGCCACCATCCTCCACGCGGACCTCGACGCCTTTTACGCGTCGGTCGAACAGCTCCTCGACCCGCGCCTCCGCGGCAAGCCGATTGCCGTCGGCGGCGGCGTCGTGCTCGCGGCCTCCTACGAAGCGCGGGCCTTCGGTGTGCGCAGCGGCATGCCTGGACGACGGGCGCGGCAACTCTGTCCCGACCTCGTGTTCGTCGGCGGCCATTTCGACGAATACCAACGGCTTGGCGACGCCGCCATCAGAGTGCTGGGCGATTTCACGTCTGCCATCGAGCGTATCTCCATCGACGAGGCTTTTGCGGACGTCGGCGGGTCCACCCATCTCTTCGGTGCGCCGGCGGAGATCGCCCGAACAGTTCGGGCTCGCGTGCGAACCGAGCTTGGCTTGCCGCTATCAATCGGCGTGGCGCGTACCAAGCACCTCGCGAAGATCGCCTCGCAGGTGGCGAAGCCGGACGGATTGGTCGTTGTGGATCCGGAGACGGAGCTCGAGTTCCTTCACGAGCTGCCGGTCGCGCTGATGTGGGGCGTGGGCCCGGCCACCGAGGCGCGGCTCGCCAAGATCGGCGTCACCACTATCGGCCAATTGGCGGAGAGCTCTCCGCAATCGGTGGAGCGCTTGCTCGGGCACGCCGTGGGCACAAAGCTGACGGCGCTCGCGTGGAACCGCGATCCGCGCCAGATCCAGACTCGCGGGCGCGCGCACTCCGCCGGCGCACAATCGGCGCTCGGACGACAGCCCGCGATCGAGCGCGTCTTCAAACCAACGCTTCATCATCTCGCCGACCGGATCGGCGCCCGGCTGCGCGCCAAGTCCCTGGCCGGCCGTACCATCACGGTCCGCGTGCGGTTCGCCGATCTGCGCTCGGTCACGCGCGCGCTCACCCTCTCAGCACCGGTCTCTGCAACGAGGGCACTCGCTGAGATCGCCGAGGATCTGGTGCGCGGCGTCCTCGCGGATCACGTTGAGGAGAAGACGATCTCGCTGCTGGCGATCGCGGTCTCACATCTCGAAGCGCATCCGATTGTGCAACTCGAGCTGCCTCTTTCGCTCGCCGACGACGGACGTCGCCCTGGCACGACGAAAGGCCTGGCGCGAGCGCGCGCAGACCAGGCCATCGATGCGATCCGCAAGCGCTTCGGAGGAGAGGCGGTGGATTATGGGTCAGCAGTGCGTGGTGGGCGCTCCGTCCCTGACGAGTTCCGACGCCTTGCTGAACGAGAGCTGTGAGTATCGGCCGTGGCACCGTGGAATGATCGGTAAGGTATGAGGAGCATGCCGACACAAAAGGTACAGAAGCGTGGCGGCGTGACGCGACAGCAGCTGCCACCAGAACAATGTGGAGCACAACTCAAAACACTGAAAGCTCGTTTCGAGAAGCACATGCACCGTCATCAGGGTCTTCAATGGACGGCCGTTCAGGCAAGGCTGGAAGCCAATCCTGAAAAGCTGTGGTCACTCCATGAGATGGAACGGACGGGTGGGGAACCTGACGTCGTTGGTCATGACACGAAGACCGGCGAGTGCATGTTCTACGACTGCTCAGCGGAAAGCCCCAAAGGCCGCCGCAGTGTGTGTTACGACCGCGAAGCGCTGGAGGCCAGAAAGGAACACAAGCCGAAGAACAGCGCGATGGATATGGCGGCCGCCATGGGGATTGAGATCCTCACGGAAACGCAGTATCGAGAGCTGCAGACGCTGGGCGAGTTCGATACGAAGACGTCGACTTGGGTGAAGACGCCTCCCGATATCCGAGCACGCGGTGGGGCGATCTTTTGCGATCGCCGTTACGACCACGTCTTCACGTATCACAACGGCGCGGACTCCTATTACGCCGCACGGGCGTTCCGTGGCGTGCTGAAAGCCTAAGCGGCCGCCGGCGACACCTGGCTGCTACAGCGTGCCATCGGGCTGCTGGCGGCCGGCACCGCCGCGGGCGCTCGGCCTCCCCTTGCACGCCGCCATTCAGTGCGTTATTATACTGAACCAGATGGTTCAGTATTCGAGCTCCCGCCTCGACGCCTCGTTCGCCGCCCTCTCGGACACCACCCGACGCGGCGTTCTCGAGCAGCTCGGACGCGCAGACGCGTCGATCACGGATCTGGCCGAGAAGTTCCACATGACGCTCACGGGGATCAAGAAGCACGTCGGCGTCCTGGAGCAGGCCGGCCTCGTCAAGACGGCGAAGGTCGGGCGCGTGCGGACCTGCACGCTCGGTCCGCGCCGGCTGCACGACGAGGCGGCATGGATCGAGACGTGCCGCCGGCTCTGGGACGCGCGCTTCGACGAGTTGGACAAGGTTGTCGAGGAACTGAAACGCAAGGAGAAGGTCGATGGACACAAGAAGAGAAAGTGAGCCTACACTCATGAAGAACCCCACGACGACGGAGCGCACGTCCGACCGTGAACTTGTGGTCACGCGAACCTTCAACGGTCCGGCGCGTATCGTGTTCGAGGCGTGGACCAGGCCCGAACTGTTCAAGCGGTGGTGGGTACCGAAGTCGACCGGCATGTCCCTGCTGTCCTGCGAGATGGATGTTCGTGTCGGCGGCACGTACCGCTTGGTGTTCCGCCACGATGCGTTCCCAGAGCCCATGGCGTTCTTCGGCAAATACCTCGACGTGACACCGCACTCGCGCCTCGCCTGGACGAATGAAGAAGGTGAGGGCGGCGGGCAGCAGGTCACCACGGTGACCTTCGAAGAACGAGGTGCCGAGACCTCGGTCGTCGTTCACGACCTCTATCCCTCGAAGGAAGCGCTGGACGGTGCCATCGCCTCCGGGAGTACAGGTGGCTTCAGTGAGCAGTTCGAGCAGTTGGACCAGCTTCTCGTCACCCTGGACGCGAGCGTCGGGAGCTAAGGCCCACGTACTGGGGCCGCCGGTCGCGTCTCGGCGCTACTGCAGCAGGGCAAGACCGCGGAGATGCTGCGGCGACTTTGCATAGCCGGCGACGCGGCGCCAGCTTTTTCCACGGTCGTCCGAACGTGTCGCCGGTCCACTCGAGGAACTCGAAGTGGCCAACGAGGCTCGACGCCCGCGCCTTCACTCTGACGCCGGGAGCGCACTGATCATCACGTAATATCCGTCCGGATCCCGCAGGGAGAACTCCGACGTTCGGGTGTTCGGATTCACGTGCGGTTCCTCGTCGAGCCGAGGCACGAGCGCGCGGGCCCTGTTCAAAGCCGTCTCAAAATCGTCGACCCGGAAAAACAACAGAAGCCCGTTGCCAGGGGTCGCCCCGTCAGGACTCATCAAGGAGGGATGATCGTGCGCGCCCCAGCGGTGGAGGCACAGCAAGACTGTGCCATCCGTGTCCAGAATTTGAGCGAAGTAGTCGTGCGCCGGCAGCGTCTCGGGATACCCGAACAGCGACTGGTACCATTTGAAGCTCGCCGGGACATCGCGGACCCCAACGATCGTCCATGTACGGTTCATCGTGTGAACTCACTGAGAGCTGACAGTATCTAACCCCGTGGGCGCGAGGCCTTCGCGCTTCAAACCGGCTGATCCTCCGGCGGACCCCAAGGACCATCGGTCGGGCCTGACCTAGCGACCCCACGGCGCCGGCAGTACTCTCGCACCATGCGACCGCTTCGCTATTCCTCAACGTCACATTGGACGGCTGCTGCGATCACCGCGCCATGGATCACTGAGGCCTCGAGCCC
The DNA here is from genome assembly GCA_963816725.1 of uncultured Acidobacteriota bacterium. GTDB lineage: Bacteria > Acidobacteriota > Vicinamibacteria > Vicinamibacterales > 2-12-FULL-66-21 > CAVSUB01. Next base: position 104,058 of record CAWFMC010000019.1, read on the forward strand.
GCAGCACGCGAACTGGGATCGCGCCGTCACTCTTGCCGCTGACGCGTCCAGTCTTTTCGCCATGAATGCTACGGCACGTTTCAGTGGTCCGGGCGGAGCCACGCCGTTCCTCCCGTCGCGATCGGACCGCCAGCACGACCGTGGCAGGGGTCCTCTGGCCGCCTGTCCGGCGGTCAGTTGGTCGCGGACAAGAGAACGGAGTAAGCTGCACGCGGCAGAGCTCGAGACTGGACGGCAGCCGTCTACGCTGCCGAGGTCCGATGCGTCGCGGTCGTGGGTGAACGACCCCGGCGCGTCCGGCTGGTGATGGCTTGAATCGCTGCCGCAGGCACGCTCCACACGCATCGGGTCGAGGGCGCACGACCGGCCTCACGCTACAGGTCGCCACTCGTCGCGCCCGATCGCGGCTCGTTGACGCGGCCGATACTTGTGAGAGACGGATGCGCGTCGCGCGCCGGGCCAGATGCGCATCGTCAGAACATCCCGTTCGGCGCGGTAAGCTCACGTGAACCCATGGCGTCGTCACAGTCACTCTTCGAGAAGATCGCGATGAACGCGCGGATCTCCCAGGCCCGAACCTCCCTCGCCATAGCGGTCCTCTTGCTTCCGCTGCTCGCGGCGTGCGGGTCGCAGGAGTCCAAGCCGTCCGGGTCTGACGCCGCCGCTTCGGCGGCTGCCCGGCCCGGCAATGCGGAACCGCCGCCGCTGGTCGGCCCCGAGCCAACATCGATGTCGGCCCTCGACCCCGATTCGCCCGAAAGCCGGTTGCTCTCGACGACCTGGCGCGGCGATTTCGACGGCATGATGGCCCGCCGCTTCATCCGCGTCCTGGTGATCCCGGACAAGATGAATTTCTTCTTCGACGGCAAGATGATGCGAGGGGCGACCTACGATGCGATGCGGGAGTTCGAATCGGCGATCAACACGAAGATGAAGACCGGGACGGCCCCGGTCGGCCTCGTGTTCGTTCCGGTTCGGCGCGACGAAATCCTGCAGGCGCTGGTCGACGGCCGCGGTGATATCGCCGCCGCCGGCCTGGGCATCTCGGCTGAGCGGCAGCGGCTCGTCGACTTTTCGGATCCGGTGCGCGACAAGATCAAGGTCATTCCCGTCGCGGGTCCTGACGCGCCGGCGATGACGAGCGTCGACGACCTCGCCGGGAAGACCGTGTATGTGCCGGCCTCCAGCGTGTTTCCCGGGCTCGTGGCCACGCTGAACGAGCGATTCAAGAAGGAAGGTAAGCCGCCGATCGTCGTGCAGCCAGCCGACGAAAACCTCGAGCCGGCGGACATTCTGGAGATGGTCAACGCCGGCATCGTGCCGATGACGTTGAGCGACAGCGTCACGGCCGAGTTCTGGGCGCAGGTGTTCGACCATCTCCATCCCTACTCCGATCTGCCGCTCATCGACGCGGGAGCGACGGGATGGGCGTTCCGCAAGGACTCTCCCAAGCTCAAGGCCTTCGTCAACGATTTCGTCGCCGGCCATCGCGTGGGCACTGCCTTCGGCAACGCGGTCCTGCGCAAGTACCTGGCGAGCACGAAGTGGGTCACGAACCCGACCGCCGCCGGCGAGCGGAAGAAGTTCGACCAGATGGTCCGCCTGTTCCGCAAGTACGGCGATCAATACGATCTCCCGTATCTGCTCGTCATCGCGCAGGCCTACCAGGAGTCGTCGCTCAATCCGAAGGTGCGCAGCCGGGCCGGAGCGGTGGGTGTCATGCAGATCAAGCCGAGCACTGCCGCCGGGAAGCCGATCGAGGTCCGTCACGTCGAGCGGTTGGAGAACAACATCAAGGCAGGGACCAAGTACCTCAGGTTCCTGGTGGACCAGTACTACAAGGACGAGCCGATGCCTCGTCTCGAGAAGGGCCTGTTCGCGATCGCCTCGTACAATGCCGGTCCGACGCGCATCCGCGAGCTGCGCCGCAAAGCCGAGGCTCAGGGGCTCGACCCGAACCGCTGGTTCAACAACGTCGAACTGATCGCCGGCCAGGAAATCGGACGCGAGACGGTGCAGTACGTGGCCAACATTTACAAGTACTATCTCGCCTACAAGATGCTGGAGGACGCGAGAGCCGCCAGAGCCGGTGCTCGCCCGGTCGGGAAACCGGCGCAGAAGTAAGACCCCCGGGTACCCGTCAGCGGGTCGTCGATGAAAAGTCAGGAAGGAGACGAGTGATGAAGACGTTGTTACTGGGGGCACTGGTGCTCGGGCTGCTGCAGCCCGCGGGCAGCACGCCCGCGCAGGCGAAGGACGAACAGCTCGAGATCACCGCGTTCGCCGTGAACATGAGCAACATCGCCACCGGCGCGAATGCCGTCGTGGACATCACCATCAACTCGTGGTCAACCCCTGAAGAACGTGAGCGGCTCATTACGACGATGCTGGAAAAAGGACCGGATGCGCTGCTGCGCGAGCTGCAGAAGGCGCCTGTGAAGGGCCGCTTCCGCATCCCTTCAGCGAAGCCGCCGGACCCGCACCACCTCGGCCTCGGGCTCGACCTGCGCTACGCCTGGCAGACGGCGCTGCCCGACGGCGGCCGGCGCATCGTGCTGGCAACCGACCGCTACATCGGCTTCCAGGAAGCGCGCAACCAGCCGCGCACCATGGATTACCCCTTCACGCTGATGGAGATTCGCGTCGACAAGGACGGCCGCGGCGAAGGCAAGATGGCCGTCGCGACCAAGATTGATTTCGACAAGAAGAACAAGCAGATCGAGCTCGAGAACTACGGCTCCGAGCCGGTCCGCCTGAACAACCTGCAAGTGAAGGTCAAGTCCTGAGCGGCCATCGCGGCAGATGTGTCGAAGGGGATGCGATGCGCTTCTCGACACGACACAGTTGAATGAAGGCGATCACCGTCCAACCCCACGCGCCGGAGACGGCGCGCCTGGAAGACATTCCCGAGCCGGACCCGGCGCAGGGCTCGGTGCTGGTCGAGGCGATCGCTGTCGGCGTCTGCGGGACGGACGTCGAGATCGTGGAGGGTCAGTACGGATGGGCGCCACCCGGCCGGCAGCGGCTCGTGCTGGGGCACGAGTCGCTGGGCCGCGTCCGAGATCCAGGCCCCGTCGGTGGACTCCGGGAGGGCGACCTCGTCGTCGGCATCGTCCGCCGCCCGGACCCTGTGCCGTGTCCCAATTGCGCCGTCGGTGAATGGGACATGTGCCGGAACGGGCAGTACACCGAGCGCGGGATCAAGCAGATCGACGGCTTCATGTCGGAGCGGTGGCGCATCGAACCGGAATACGCCATGAAGATCGACAGCTCGCTCGGCCTGCTGGGCGTGCTGCTGGAGCCGACCACGGTGGTCAGCAAGGCGTGGGAGCAGGTGCAGCTGGTCGGGCAGCGTGCCTACTGGGAGCCGCGGACGGTGCTGGTGACCGGCGCGGGGCCGATTGGTCTACTGGCCGCACTGGTCGGCAAACAGCGCGGACTCGAGGTCCACGTGCTGGATCGGGTGCAGACCGGACCGAAGCCGGAGCTCGTCCGAGCATTGGGCGCGACGTATCACACGGGCAGCGCGACCGGCATCGGCTTCGATCCCGACGTGATCATCGAATGCACCGGCGTCGGCCAGGTGATTGCCGATTCGTTCGATGCCGTGGCCGCTGGCGGGGTCGTGTGCCTCACCGGCGTCGGCCGCGGCGGTCGCACCGCCGGTCTCTCGACGGCGGACGTCGCCGCCACGATGGTGCTGCAGAACAACGTCGTGGTCGGGAGCGTCAGCGCCAACAAGCGTCACTGGTACAAGGCCGGACTCGTGCTGGCGAGCGCCGACCGCGCCTGGCTGGCGCGGCTCATCACGCGCCGTGAGACACCCGAGGCGTTCACCAGTGCGCTGCACCGCCAGCCCGACGACATCAAGGTGATCATCCAGTTCGCGCAGGCATGACGCGGCCCCGATCGTCAGCGCCGCGCACCGACTTGACCGCCTGACCTGATTGCCGCGCGACCAGGCGTTACGCCGGCCATTCCACGCCGGCTGCGTCGCTGGAACTCCACCTTCATCCCTGGCTCTACATGCCTTGACACGAATATGCCTCGTGTCGTATATAAAACGACGTGGCATCCGCATCCGTGTTCGACATCGTCGCCGAGCCGAACCGCCGCGCCATCCTGAGCCTGCTGGTCTCGGCCGAACAGTCGGTCGGTGAAATCGAACGGCGCCTGCGCATGTCGCAGCCGACGGTATCGAAGCACCTGCGCGTGCTGCGTGACGCCGGGTTCGTGGAGGCGACGGTGGACGCACAACGGCGGCTCTACCGTCTCAGGCCCGAGCCGTTCCAGGAAATGGATGCCTGGCTCGAGCCGTTCCGCCAGTTCTGGTCCGAACACCTCGATGCGCTCGAGCGCCATCTCGATCGCCTGCACAAGCCAATCCGAACGAAGAAGAAGCCAAGGAGAACGACGTGAGCGCGCGCACAGACTACGTACCAGGCCCGGCCGGCGGAGCGCGGGTGGAGAAGGACGGCGAGACGTGGACGCTGGTGATCGTCAGGGAGCTGCGCCACTCGCCCAAGAAGGTGTGGCAGGCGCTGACGGATCCGGCGCAGCTGCGCGAGTGGGCGCCGTTCGACGCCGATCTCAGCCTCGATAAGGCCGGCACCACCGCGACGCTCACCACTGTTGGTGCGCCGACGCCGCACGTCACCCAGACGACGGTGACACGCGCCGACCCGCCGCGGATGCTGGCCTACAACTGGGGCGGCTACGACATGCGTTGGGAGCTCGAGGCGATCGCTGACGGCACGCGCCTGACCCTCTGGACCAACATCGATCGCCGCTACATCGCCATGGGCGCCGCCGGGTGGCACGTGTGCTTCGATGTCCTGGATCGGTTGCTGAGCGGAACACCGATGGGCCGCACCGTCGGTCCGGACGTGATGCGGCTCGCCGGGTGGCAACGCTTGATGGCTGAGTACGCGCAGCAGTTCGGGGTGACGGCGCCCTCGCAGAGGCCGGAATGACTGCAAACAGCTGGATCCGTCAGATCCACCGCTGGCTGTCCATCGTCTTCACGCTGACGGTGATCGCCAACTTCATAGCGTTGGCACGAGGCGGGGGAGCCGCGCCGCCGCCCTGGATCACCTACTCGCCGCTGCCCCCGCTCGCGCTGCTCCTGTTCACCGGGTTGTATCTGTTCGTACTGCCGTACAGCGCCGCGTGGCGCACCGGGAGGAGAGTATGAAAACGTCAGGCGCGAGCCAGGCTCGATCAGCGTCGGATCAGATCTCGGAACGGATCGCCGAGTTGGACGACTGGCGCGGCAAGACCTTGAGCAGGATGCGCACGCTGATCGCGCAGGCAGACCCCGAGGTGGTCGAGGAATGGAAGTGGGTCAAGCCGACGCGGCCCGGCACTCCGGTGTGGTCGCACGACGGGATCATCTGCACGGGCGAGACGTACAAAGCGGTCGTGAAGCTGACCTTTGCCAAGGGCGCGTCGCTGAAGGATCCCGCCGGCCTGTTCAACTCGAGCCTAGACGGCAACGTCCGGCGCGCGATCGACATCCGCGAAGGGGAAACGGTGGACGAGGCCGCGTTCAAGGCGCTCGTGCGCGAAGCCGTCGCCCTGAACAGCTCCGGCACGACCAAGCGCGCAAAATAAGCGCAACGGCCTGCAATCCCACGTCAACGCGATCGGCTCACTGCTTCGGCGTCACCACATTGCCTTCCGCGTCGCGGTACTCGTTTGCGCCAAGGTTCAGGTTCTTCAGGTCTGATTCGATTTTGGCTCGATCGCCCACGGCGACCACCACGAGCCGCTCCGGAATGAGATACTTCTCCGCCGCCGCCCGGACCGCGGCGGTGTCGATGGCGCCGAGCCGCTGGATGTACTTCGTGAAGTAGTCGAGGCCGAGGTCGTAGACGAACAGCGTGGCGAAGCTGCCGGCGGCCTGGGCCGACGTTTCGAAACGACCCGGCAGGGATCGGACGAGACTGTCCTTGCCCAGGGCGAGCTCCTCGGCGCTGACCGGCGCCTCCTTCATCTTGCGAATCTCGTTCAACATCTCTTTGACGGCCGGCGCCGTGGCGTCGGTCCGTACGCCCGCGGCAACGAAGAACGGCCCCGGGTTACGGCGCATCACGAACGCAGACGAGGCACCGTAGGTGTAGCCCTTGTCCTCCCGCAGATTCAGGTTGATTCGGCTCGTGAACAAGCCGCCGAGGATCGTGTTCATCACCTCGATGGCTTCGTAATCGGGCGTGGCGCGCGCAACGCCAAGGCTGGCGACGCGCAGCTGTGTTTGCGCCGCACCGGGCGCGTCGACGACGACCAGTTTCGCCGCGGTGCCCTGCGGGGCGGCCATCGTGCCCCGCGCTGGCGTCGTCCCCGTCCACCCGGAGAACGCCTTGGTCGCCATCGCCTCGAGCTCCTTGCGCGACACCGCCCCGACGACCACCAGCGCGGCGTTGCCCGGAACGAGCCGTTGCTGCCAGAAACCAAGCATGGCCTCCCGGCTCATGCTCTTGTTCGAGGCTTCAGTGCCCAGCTCCGTGTAACCGTATGGGTGCCCCGGACCGAACAGGGCGGCGGACATCACGCGTCCTACTGTCGCCGCAGGATTGCTCTTCTGCGAGATGAGGGTCGCCAGCCGGCTGGCTCGCTGCCGCTCGATCTCCGCGGCCGGGAATGTCGGGTGGAGCGTGACGTCAGCCATCAGGTCCAGTGCCGCGGCGAACTGTGGCGCGAGTGACGTGACGGCCACCTCTGTACTGTCCATGGTCGACCCGGTCGTGAGCGTTGCCCCCAGCCGCGCCGCATCGTCGGCGATCCGGAGGGCGTCACGCGTCGTAGTTCCCTCGTCGAGCATCGCGGCGGTGAAGTTGGCCAGCCCTGGCATGTCAGGCGGGTTGTCACCGCTGCCGCTGCGGAAGACCAGGCTCGCGGAGACGACCGGCAGCTCGCGCTGCTCGCTCACCAGGACGGTCAGGCCATTTGGAAGCGTGAAGTGCTCCGGCACTGGCAGCTGCGCTGCCTTCACGGGTCCGGCCTTCGGCCGCGTTTGTCTCCACGGCTCGTCGGGGTTGACGGTCTGTGCGCCCGTCGACCCGGCTTGCGCGACGGCGGGGGCCGGGTCGGACGACAGCTTCTTCTCGCCCGGGACGGCGAAGACGACGACCCGGGAATTCGGTTGGAGATACTTCGACGCAAACGCCTTGAGCCCGTCGACCGTGGCTCCTCGGTAGCGCTGAAGATCCTGGGGCAGGTAGTCGGGGTTCCCCAGGTAGTGCTCGTAGCTGTTCAGACGATCGGCCTTCCCGCCGAACCCGCCGAGGGTCTCCAATCCCTCGATGATGCGCGCCTGAATGGTGTTCCGGGCACGCTCCAGCTCACCGGCCTCCGGTCCGCTGGCAGTCAGCTTCGCGAGCTCCGCGTTGATCGCCGTTTCGAGCTCCTCCGCCGTGTGCCCGGGCCGGGCCGTCGCTTCGATGGTGAATTTGGATCCGAGGATCAGCGACTCCTGGCTCGCCGACACCGATTGCGCGATCTGCTTGTCGTAGACCAGCGATTTGTACAAGCGGCTGGACTTCCCGCCACCGAGGATGTCCGCGGTCAGGTCCGCCTCGGCATCACCAGGCTTGAAAATCGCCGGTGTGAGCCACGACATGTAGACCCTCGGGAGCTGCACGGTGTCGGTGACGGTCAGCTTCTTTTCGGCAGTGATCGGCGGGGTGGTCGCGGTGATCTTCGGAACGTCGGGACCCCGCTTCAATCCGCCAAAGTACTTTTCGACCAGCGCCCGCGCCGCCGCGGGGTCGAAGTCGCCGACGATCGCCAGGCTGGCGTTGTTCGGCGTGTAGTACTGCTTGAAGAACTGCTGGACGTCACCGAGCTCGGCCGCCGCAAGATCCGCATGCGATCCGATGACAACGGCATGGTACGGGTGGCCACTCGGGTAGAGCGCCTGATAAAGCGCCTCTTGCGCGACGCCGTACGGCTGATTCTCGACGCTCTGCCGCCGCTCGTTACGGACCACCTCGATCTGATTCGACAACGCCTTCTGATCGAGCACGTCGAGGAGATAGCCCATACGATCGGATTCGATCCAGAGCGCGAGCTCCAGCTCGTTCGACGGCACGGTCTCGAAATAGTTGGTGCGGTCGAAGTCCGTGGTGCCGTTGATATCCGAGGCGCCGGCAGATTCGAGCAGCTTGAAGTGCGTGTCGGATTCGACGTGCTTCGAGCCTTGAAACATCATGTGCTCGAACAGGTGTGCAAACCCGGTCCGGCCAGGCGTTTCGTTGGCCGGGCCCACGTGGTACCACAGATTTACCGCCACCATGGGCAGCCGCTTGTCCTGCGAGAAGATGACCTTCAAGCCATTCTTCAACGTGAACGTCTGGTTCTCGAGGCGAGGAAGCGACGTGTCTGTGGCATTCGCCGCTTGCGGAGCGGCCGTGTGCACCACGCCGCCCGCGCCGGCCGCGAGAGCCGCCGCCACGAGACCGACCACAATCGACGGACGCAACCGCATCGGCATACTCCTGAAATGATGTTCGGCGATTTGAGCTCACCGCCAGATGTGTGTCAAGCCAGCCGCCCGCGGCGGTGGACCCCTCAAATCGTCATGCCCCATGTCGAACCGAGGCTGGAGGGCAGCGGGGGCAGATGGGGGAAGGCTCTCCCGGCGAGCGCGCACCTGCAGAGCGCCTACTCTCCCCTCAACGCCACGTTCGGATCGATCGCCGTCGCCCGCCGCGCCGGGCCGAAGCCGGCCAGCATGGCGACGGTGAGGAGGACGGCCATCGCGGAGACGAGCGTCATCGGGTCCGAAGGCGAGAGCCCGAACAGCTGCGCCTGGACCCGACGGGTCGCAAAGAACGCGGCGATCAGGCCGAGCACCACGCCGCCCGACGCCATCAGAAACACTTCCCTGAGCACCATGCGCAGGACGCGGCCACGCTCCGCGCCCAGCGCCATCCGGATCCCGATCTCACGCGTGCGCCGTGCGACGGCATAAGCCATCACGCCGTAGAGACCCACGGCGGCCAGGACGGTGGCCAACACACCGAACGCGACCGACAGCACCGCCACCATCCGCTCGATGAACAGCGACTCCCCGACCTGCGCCTCCATCGTCTTCATGTCCGCGATCGGCAGGTTCGGATCGAGACGCCGCACTGCCTGTCGTACCGCGACGGCGGCAGCAGACGGATCGCCGGCGGCCCGGACGTAGAACGTGAGCTGCGTCACCGAGTCGTCCTGCGTGTAGGGAATGTAGAGGAATCGAATCGGCGCATCGCGCAGCTGACGGTTCCTGACGTCACGGACGACACCGACGATCTCGATATCGGTGGCGTTGCCGCGGCCGAAGCCGAGGCGGCGGCCGATCGGGTTGGACGACCCGAAGAAGTACTTCGCCATCGTCTCGTTGAGGATCGCGACCTTCGGGGCGCCGGCGACATCCTTGTCGGTGAACTCGCGGCCAGAGACGAGCGGGACGCCGATGGTCGAGAAGAACCCCGGTCCGATGCCGTCGACGCCCGGGTTCATGTTCTCGTCTTCCTTCGGCTGATAGCCGTCGACCTTGACCGTCATCGACCAGTCGTTGCCGGTCAGCATCCCGAGCTCGGCCGTCGACACGGTCCGCACTCCGGGCACCCCGCCCAGCGCGTCCTGCAACTCCTTGAACAACGTCGTCGCCCGCTCGTGTGTGTAGCCGCTGAGTGTCGGGTCGAGCGAGAACGTCAGGATGCTGTCCACCCTGAAGCCCGGGTCGAGGGTGGTGAGGTTGTGCAGGCTGCGCGCGAACAGGCCGGCCCCGGCCAGCAGCACCATCGACAGCGCGACCTGCGCGACGACCAGCGCACGGCGAACGCGCGCCTGCCGCCCGCCGCCCATGACACTTCCGCCCTCCTCCTTGAGCGTCGCGTTGACCGGCGCGCGCGCCGCAGTGATCGCCGGCGCGAGTCCGAAGACGAGCGCCGTCAGGAGCGCCAGCCCCAGCGTGAACATCAGGACTCGAAGGTCCGGCGTCGCCGACATCGTCTGGGTCGCCGGATCGCCAGGCAGCGCGGCCAGGAGCAACGACCCCGTCCACCATGCCAGCAGGACCCCGAGCAGCGCGCCACCGACCGCGAGCAGCAGGCTCTCAGCCAACTGCTGACGGATGATCCGTCCGTGCCCGGAACCGAGCGCCAGCCGCAGCACCATCTCCTTCCGCCGCGCCGCAGTCCGCGCCAGCATCAGGTTGGCCACGTTCGCGCAGGCAATCAACAGCACCACGCCCACCATCGACATCAGCACCGCCAGCGGCGTCGAGAAACGCCGCCGCAGATCGGACAGCCCGCGGGCGCCGGGCAGCAACTCGAGCCGCTTGGTCACGAAACGCTGGGCGAAGGTGCTGGACGACGTCTTGATCTCCTTGACCTCCTGCTCGTTGATGCGTCGATAGATGACGTTCATCTGCACCGCGGCCTGCTCGACGGACGTCCCCGGCTTGAGCCGGCCGACGACGGTGACCCAGCGGCTGCGCCGGTTGTCCAGATCGTTCCACGTCGGCGTCATCTGTGCCTTCATCATCATCGGCACCATGATGTCGGCGCCGCTCTCCACCTGCAGGCCGCTGAACCCCGCGGCACTGACGCCGACGATGGTCATCGGATGGCCGTTGACGGTGATGGTCTGATTGAGCACCGACGGGTCGCCGGCAAAGCGCCGCTGCCAGAACCCGTAGCTGAGGACCGCGACAGGGTGGGCGCCCGGGACCTGGTCGTCCGAGGCGTTGAACACCCGCCCGATCGCCGCCGGCACGCCGAGTACCTCGAAGTAGTTCCCGCTGACCAGGTCGCCCTGCACCCGATCGGACTGCCCCTTCCACGCCATGGTCATGGACGTCGGAAAGCGCGCCAGCAGGCCGGCGAACACCTGGTTCTCATCGCGGAAATCCTTGTACATCGGGTAGGAGAACGTCTGATTGTTGAAGGTGCGGCCCTGGTAGGGGCCGGGACCGTCCAGCAGGATCAGCTCAGACGGGCTCTTCACGGGAAGGCTCCGCAGCAGCAGCTGATCGATCAGGGAAAAAATCGCGGTGTTGGCGCCGATGCCCAGCGCCAACGTCAGCAGCACGACCAGCGTGAATCCCGGCGACTTCCGCAAGCCGCGCGCCGCGAACCGAATGTCCCGCCAGAAACCCTGCATCAGTGATGTCCTCTCCGAGAGCCGCGTCAGCAACGAGGGCCTTCGCTTCCGCGTATGACGTGCGAGGCCGGGATCTGGTTGGGGCGCCGCCAGCGGTCACCCGGGTAAAGGCTTACTACGGCGGCAGGCGCGCCAGGTTCCTGATCCCTGGAAGCGCCAGACGGTCGGCAGGCGGGCACTCCCCACCCGAGTCGCCTCGCGCAGAGGGTGCCGGGAGTAGAATCGCGGGCATGAACATCCGAGTCGTCGAAGCGATCAACGAGCAAATCAACTCAGAACTCAGCGCCTCGTATTCGTACCTGGCGATGTCGGCTTGGTGCGAGCGGCAGAAGTTCACCGGCGCGGCGCGGTGGCTGCGGCTCCAGAGCCAGGAAGAATACCTGCATGCGATGAAGCTGTTCGACTTCATTCTCGCCCGCGACCAGCAAGTCGTGCTCAAGCCGCTCGAACAGCCGCGCCAGGCGTTCTCGTCGATGCTCGATGTGTTCGAACGCGCGCTGAAGCAGGAGCAGGATGTCAGCCGGCAGATCGACGCGCTCTACGAGACCGCGTTCCAGGAGAAGGCCTTCGCCGCGGTCGCGGAGCTGCAATGGTTCCTGACCGAGCAGGTGGAGGAAGAGAAGACCGGCCGCGAGATCGTCGGCAAGCTGCAGATGATCGGCAACGACATGGCGTCTGTCCTGGACATGGATCGCGAGCTGGGATCCCGCACCGGGGTCGAGACGCCGACCGCCGCCGAGTAGCCGATCCGACCCGGCGCGGCCAGGGCGGCCGGGTCACAGCCCCGCGAAGACGTTCCGCTCGGGCCGTCTCGTCAGTGGCGGCCCCCATCCTTGGCGGTAAATTTCCATCTTCAGGATCTCGCTGACGTCCGCCTGGCTGAAGAAGCACCTGTCGATAGAGATGTGCTGCGATCGGTGCGCGCGCAGCGCCGCCGCGCGGCGGTCGGCCCACGCCGACACGTCGAGCACGAAATCGACGCCTGGTTCGTCCTCGACCCGCGCCACCTGCGTCACGCGCCACGGCGGCAGCGGCGGAGTCCACAACAGTCGGCCGACGACGTGCGGTGCGCCGTCGGCTGGAAACCACCGCGGATCGGCCGTGGCGGCAACGGCGTCAGTTGTGAAGCGTGCGATCGCGACGTGGTCGGGATGCAGGTTCAGCCCGTGCGGATCGAAGCTGACCACGACGTCCGGCTGGTACCGGCGGATCAACGTCACCAGCGATTTGCGAATCGCGTCCGCCGGCGCATCCGCCAGCTCGCGATCTTTGTAGCCGAGCAGGTGGACGTCCTCGATCCCGATGATCCGGCAGGCCTCGCGCAACTCGCGCTCACGGAATTGCTCGACGTCCTCGGGCCGGCAGACTGGCGGATCGCCCAGCTTGCCGCGCTGGCCGAGGGTCGCCGTGACCAGCACCGCTCGCCCGCCGTCGGCCAGACACTGCATCGCCAACCCCGACCCGGCGAAGCTCTCGTCATCGGGATGGGCGTAGCTGAACAGGACGGTTCGGGTCATTTGTGTGGTTCAGCGTGGGCGGATCCCGAGGAGATCGGCCGGGGCACCCGTCCTCACAGCTTCCGGCCTGCTTCGGCGATTGGACGATAGAATGGTCGGATGCGCAGTCGCATCATTGCCGCGGCCTCTCTGCTCGCCGCCACCCTCGCCGCCGGATGCGGCCAATCAGGCGAGAAAGCCGCGGCTCAAGCTGGTCAGCAGGCCCCGGCGGCCGCGCCCGCCGCCGCGCCGATCCCGGTGGCGAACCTGCCGAAGATCGAGCCGCAGCCGATTCTGGATCGCATCAAGGTGCTGGCGTCCGACGATTTCCAGGGCCGGGCGCCTGGCACGGCGGGCGAAGAAAAAACGATTCACTATCTCGAAGACGAGTTCAAGAAACTCGGGCTGAAGCCGGGCAACACCGACGGAACCTACATCCAGAAAGTGCCGCTGGTCGGCATCACCGCCGCGCCGACGACCCCGCTGACCATCAGCAAGGGGGGGACGAAGCAGGTCATCAAGTGGCGCGACGAGATGGTCGCCTGGACCAAACACGTCGAAGACACCGCTTCGATCACCAACTCCGAGATGATCTTCGCCGGCTACGGGGTCGAGGCGCCGGAGTTCAACTGGGACGACTTCAAGGGCGTCGACGTCAAAGGCAAAACCATCGTCGTGCTGGTCAACGACCCGGCGGTTCCGGATCCGTCGAATCCGGGCAAGCTCGATCCGAAGACCTTCGGCGGCGACGCGATGACGTACTACGGCCGGTGGACGTACAAGTTCGAGGAAGGCGCGCGCAAGGGTGCGGCCGGCGTGCTGATCGTCCACGAGGAAGGCCCGGCCGGATATCCGTTCTCGGTGGTCCAGGGAAATCTGAACGAGAAGTTCGACCTCGTCACCCCCGACAAGAATGCGGGCCGGGCGGCAATCGAAGGCTGGGTCACGCTCGACGCGGCGCGCACGATCTTCAAGATGGCCGGCCAGGACTTCGACGCGCTCAAGAAGCAGGCGGCCACCCGGGAGTTCAAGCCGGTGCCGCTCGGGCTCACCGCGTCGCTCGGGATCAAGAACACGCTCCGCACGATCGACTCGCACAACGTCGTCGCCAAGCTGGAAGGCAGCGATCCCGCGCACAAGGACGAGTACGTCGTCTACTCGGCGCACTGGGATCACTTCGGCATCGGCACGCCCGTGAAGGGGGACAAGATCTACAACGGCGCCCTCGACAACGCCTCGGGCGTGGCCACCGTGCTGGAGATTGCCCGCGCGTTCACGCAGGTGCAGCCTGCGCCGAAGCGTTCGATCCTGTTCCTGATGGTCACCGCGGAGGAGCAGGGGCTGCTCGGGTCCCAGTACTACGCGACCAACCCGATCTATCCGCTCGACAAGACGCTCGCGAACATCAACATCGACGGCGTCAACCAGTGGGGCCGGACCAAAGATCTCACGATCATCGGCCTGGGCGCGTCAGAGCTGGACGATTACATCAAGGCCGCCGCCGCCGAGCAGCAGCGCACGCTGCGTGGCGATCCCGAGCCGGAGAAGGGCTTCTACTACCGCTCGGATCACTTCAACTTCGCCAAGCAGGGAGTCCCCGCGCTCGACCCTGACGCCGGGATCGAGTTCATCGGCAAGCCGGCGGAGTACGGCAAGCAGAAGCGCGACGAGTACACGGAACACGATTACCACGCCCCATCCGACGAGGTGAAGCCGGATTGGGATCTCACCGGCGCGGCCGACGATGCGGAGCTGCTGTTTGCGGTGGGGTATCGGGTGGCGAACGCGGACAAGTATCCCGAATGGCGCGCCGGCAACGAGTTCAAGGCCAAGCGGGATGGGATGATGAAGCGGTAGCGCTTCCCGCTTCCAGCTTCCCGCTCGGAACGGGTTGTTGCGATGGCAGTGCTCAGACGCGGCCGCGGTGGCTCCGCGCGCGCGACGGATCGGCGCCGACTTGTAACCCAAGAACCAAGGCAGCAGCTGGAAGCTGTCAGCTGATACTTAACAAGCGAGGACTTTGATATGCCCTATAACGAAATGTTGATTGCCCCGATGCGGGGAGAGCTGGTGGCGCTCGGCGCGAAGGAGCTCAAGAGTGCCGGTGCGGTGGACGAGCAGTTGAAGACGCCGGGGACGACGCTGCTGGTGGTGAACTCGGTGTGCGGCTGCGCGGCCGGCCGGGCCCGGCCCGGGATTGCGCTGGCGCTCCGGAACAAGAACGTGCCGGATACGCTGGCCACCGTCTTTGCCGGCGCCGACATCGACGCCACTGCCCGCGCCCGCGAGCACCTTGCGCCGTATCCCCCCTCGTCGCCCGCGATTGGCCTGTTCCGCGACGGCAAGCTGGTGTGGATGATGGAGCGCTGGCAGATCGAAGGCCAGGACGCACCGGCAATCGCGGGGCAACTGAAGGAAGCGTTCAACGAGCACTGCGCGCCGGTAGCGACGAACTGACGCCTCGGGATCGGGGATCGGCGATCGGGGATCGTGGAGACTAGGGCTCGGTGGTTCGGCACGGGACTACAGTCGGTCGCACAGTTCCGCGACCGCCTAGACGCCGGTCCCCGAGCCCCGATCCCTATCTCTCCTTTGGATCCTCGAGATACGTATACCCGGCCAGGCCTTCTTCGTAGAACTCGAGGAGGCGGCCGGACTCGGCGTAGCTGATACGTCCTTCGCGGACGGCGAGCTCGACGTCGGAGCGCAGCTTGCGGACCAGCGTCTCAGCGTCGAACTCGACGTAGTCGAGCACCTCCTTCACCGTATCCCCTTTGATCACTGCGTCGAGCACGACGTTGCCCTGTTCGTCCAGGCTGACGTGCACGGCATGCGTGTCACCGAAGAGGTTGTGAAGGTCGCCGAGAATCTCCTGGTAGGCGCCGACCAGGAACACCCCGAGGTAGTACGGATCGCCGTTGACCGTGTGCAGCGCGAGCGTCCGCTTGACGTCGCGCCGATCGATGAACTGATCGATCTTGCCGTCCGAGTCGCAGGTGATGTCGCCGAGCACGGCGTGGTGCGTCGGCACGGTGTTCAGCCGATGAATCGGCATGACCGGGAACAGCTGCTTGATCGCCCAGCTGTCCGGGCAGGACTGGAACAGCGAGAAGTTGCAGAAGTAGGTCTCGGCCATCGTGTCGTCGAGACCCTGGAGATCCTCGGGGACGTCGTCCATCGAGGCCACCAGCTTGCGCAGCTTGGCGAGGATGGCGAAGTACAGATTCTCCGCCTGACAGCGCTGCTCGAGGGGCAGATAACCGCCGCTGAACAGGTTCAGCGCCATGTCGAGCGCCTGCTGCGCGTCGTGATAGCTCTCGAGCGCGTTGCGGCTGGACAGGTTGGTGAACGTCTCGTGCAGGTCGATGACCGGCTGCTCGGCTTCCTCCGGCGTGATGGTTTCGGGGATCTTCTCCTCACCGAAAGCGGATACACCAAGGACGTTGAAGATCAACACGCTGTGATACGCGACGATCGCGCGCCCGCTCTCGGACACGATCGTCGGGTGCTTCACCCCGGCGTCGTCGCACACCGTCTGGATGTGATAGACGACGTCGTTGGCGTACTCCTCGAGGGTGTAGTTGACGCTCGACTCGAAGTTGGTCTGCGAGCCGTCGTAATCGACGCCCAGGCCGCCGCCCACATCGAGGTACTCGAGGCCCGCGCCAGCCTTCACCAGTTCGGCGTACACCCGAGCCGCCTCGTTCAGCGCGCCCTTGACGATCCGGATATTCGGAATCTGGCTGCCCAGATGGAAGTGCAGGAGCTTGAAGCAGTCCTGCATCCCGAGCGCGCGGAGCTCCTCGAGGCCGCGCAGCACTTCCGCGACGGTCAAGCCGAACTTCGAGCGGTAACCGCCTGAGCCCTGCCAGCGCCCCCCGCCGCGGGCGGCCAGCTTGACGCGCATCCCGATCTGCGGCCGGACCCCGACCTTCTTCGCGTACTGAAGGATCAACCCCAGCTCGGTGTACTTCTCGACGACCGGAATGACGTTGCGCCCGATCTTGTGGGCCAGCATCGCCATCTCGATGAACTCGGCGTCCTTGAAGCCGTTGCAGATGATCGGCGTGTCGTTGTACGCCTGCGCGGCGACCGCCATCAGCTCGGGCTTCGAGCCAGCCTCGAGGCCGAACCCGTACTCCCGTCCGAAATCGAGCACTTCTTCGACGACCTGCCGCTGCTGATTGACCTTAATCGGGTAGACGCAGACGTACTTGCCTTCGTACTGATGCTGCGCAATCGCGGTATGGAAGGCGTTCGCGATGTCGCCGACGCGATGGCGGAGGATGTCGCGGAACCTGATGAGCACGGGCAGCTGGATCCCGCGCAGGACGAGGTGATCGGTCAGCTGCTTCAGGTCGATGGCGCGGGCCGGATCCTTGGTCGGGTGCACGAGCACATGGCCGGCCGTGGAGATGGAGAAATAGCCCTTGCCCCAGCGATGCCACCTCATAGAGGTCGGTCGCGTCGGCGGCGGAGAAAACCTCACCGGCCTGCCAGTTGCGGTGCCCCCGCGTAGTCGATGTGCTCACGCGATCATGATAAGGCAGCTTCCCACGTGCGCATCTATGCGGCTGGCGGAAAATTTGCCTTCGAGGGACGAGTCGACGCCAATCCGTGACGAACATGCTCGTCACTCTGACGAGCCGCGCGCTGGCGCCGCGGACTCGCCGCGCGGGCGATCCGCCGCGGGGAGGACCCTGATACTTCCCGGGCCCAAACGCACAATCTTGCAGCCGAAACCTTGTTTTCTTACGTCTAACGGTGAGCGCCGACATCTCGGCATGGGCCGAAGTGCGTGGCGTGAGACAGACAATGCGACCGCCGTCCGCCACCCGCGACCACGCCGACGCCGGCACGGACCTGCCGCTGCGGACTCATCACCGCTACGGCCTGCCGTGGCGGGTGATCCTGCTCGTGGCGACTGCGCTCGGCCTGATCTCCTCGGCGCTGGCGTGGCCGTTCGCCCTCGCGCTCGGCCGCCCGGTCGAATACTGGCGCTCCCTCGTCGTTCTCAACATCAGCTACTGGTACATCTGGGCACTCTTCACGCCGCTGATCGTCTGGATCTCGCAGCATTTCCGCTTCGAGCGCCGCGGCCTCTGGCTGGCCTTCCTCGTCCATATCCCGTGCGTCCTGCTGTTCGCGTTCGCGCACATCGTGACCATGAACAGCGTGCAGCTCTGGCTGGCGGCGCTCGCGGGCAAGCCGTTCGCCTTCGCGGAGTCGGTCCAGCAGTCGATGATCCAGAGCTTCGGCTGGGAAATGATCACCTACTGGGCCATCGTCGGGCTGAGCCAGGCCGTCTTGTACTACCGGGAATCGAGCGATCGGGCTGCACGGACGGCGCAACTCGAGGCGCGGCTGGCCGAGGCGCAGATCGCCGCCCTTCAGCAGCAACTCCACCCGCACTTCCTGTTCAACACGCTGCACGCGATTTCGACGCTGATGCACAAGGACGTCGAGGCCGCCGACCGGACGTTGATGCACCTGAGCGACCTGCTCCGGATGACACTCGAGAACCTCGAGCGTCAGGAGATCACCCTGAATGCGGAGCTGGAGTTCCTGACGAAGTATCTGAACATCGAGCAGACCCGCTTCACTGACCGCCTCACCGTCCACTTCGACGTGCAGACCGAGACGCTCGACGTCAAAGTGCCAACGCTGATCCTGCAGCCGCTGGTCGAGAACGCGATCAAGCACGGCGTGGCCAGGAAATCCGGCCCCGGGCGCATCCAGATCACGGCCCGCCGCGACGGCGACAAGCTCTGGATGGAGGTCCGCGACGACGGGGTCGGCCTGTCGCAGGAAGCCTACCAATCGATCCACTCGGGGATTGGCGTGTCGAGCACGCGCGAACGGCTGCTGCGCCTGTTCGGCGCCGATTTCCGCTTCGAGTTCCACCGCCTGAACCCCGGACTCGCGGTTGTCGTCTCATTCCCCTGGCGGATCGATCGTTCGGCGACGCCGGACCAGGCGGCCGGCCAGGCATCTTCGTCCACCTCGCGGCCCTGGCGCGTCAACGGGCCCGACGCGCCGACCACCATCACCGGCAGCATGACGGGATACTGACGATGAAAAAAATCAAGACCCTGATCGTCGACGACGAACCGCTCGCGCGCGAGCGGCTGGCTACGCTCCTGGCACTGGAACCGGACATCGAGGTGGTGGCGCAGTGCCGCGACGGTGAGGAAGCGGTGATGGCGGTCCAGGACCACGCGCCCGACCTGATGTTCCTCGACGTCCAGATGCCGCAGATGAACGGGTTCGAGGTGATCGAGGCGGTCGGTCCGGAGCGGATGCCGCTGGTCATCTTCGTCACCGCCTACGACCAGCACGCGCTCAAGGCCTTCCAGGTTCGCGCCCTCGACTACATCCTGAAGCCCTTCGACCGCGAGCGATTCTCGGAAGCACTGCAGCGCGCCCGCAAGCAGATCGAACGCGACGAGACGGGCGATCTCGGGCGGCGGCTGCTGGCCCTGGTCAAGGATCTGCGCCGCGATCAGCCGCGCACCGACCGCCTCGTCGTCAAGTCGGCCGGCCGGCTGTTCTTCCTGCGGATGGACGAAATCGACTGGATCGAGGCGGCCGGCAACTACGTCCGCCTGCATGTCGGGCCGACATCACACCTGCTGCGCGAAACCATGAACGCGATCGAAGGACGGCTCGACCCGGAGAAGTTCTTCCGCATCCACCGCTCCCGGATCGTCAACATGGAGCGGATCCAGGAGATGCAGCCGTGGCTGAATGGTGAGTACGCCGTGGTGCTCCGCACCGGCACGCGTCTGACCCTGAGCCGCGGGTATCGGGAGAAGTTGCAGGAGAGGCTCGGGCGGGGGATGTAGCTTACGGTCTGTCTGCGGTCCACCGGTTCCCGGCCGAATCCGTGATCTTCGGCCGGTTTCCGTCACCTCGCGGACGTCCGCGCCGCGAGAGACCCGCCGAAAACAGCTCGTTTTACCCCGGCACTGCCTTTGCTCCATCTGGCTCGGCCATATCCCCTATGTCGAACCAGATTGTTTCCATTGACCCGTCGTCGGGTACGGTACCGCCGGCCGCTCGGCGTCGGGCGGTGCTCGTCGTGACGGAGGATGAAGCGCTGGCGCGGGCGTGCCGCGAAACGCTGCCGGCGGAGGGCTTCGACGTCACCGCCGCCAGCCACTCCGGACACGCGCTGCTCGAATGCCTGGAGGGCCACCGTGCCGACCTGCTGCTGACCGAGCTGTCGATGCCGGAGGGGTCGGGCCGGGCCCTCTCGACCCGCCTGCGCCGCTACTTCCCGCAGATGCGGACGCTCTACGTCGCGCGTCCGGGGCTGGCGCCCGAGTCGGCGGACGTGCTCGTCCGGCCGTTCTCGAGCAGCGAGCTGCTGGCGCGGGTCCGAGCCTGTGTCAGCTCTTCCCCGGCATCTTGAACAGGTCGTCGTCCACCGGGATGTTGACCTCCCACTTCGAGATGGTGATCTCCGCCACCGGCGTCCCGTTCAGCGACTGTTTCATCGTGAAGGGCATGATCAGACCGTCGACCATCCGATAGTTCGACAGGTCGGTCGTCATCGTCGTCTTGTTCCCGTCCTGCACGATGTCGGACGCGGTGCGGACCTCGAGCCCGGATTCGACATCCAGGTAGTAGTGCTGGACCAGTCCGCTCTTCTTGGTGATCTTGAGATGGTAGGCGGGCTTGCCGTCGATCGGCTCGGTCCCGATCAGTTCGATGGTGGTTCCCTTGGCTTTGTAGTCGAGGAGCACGCTATCGAAATCGGCGTCCGCCTTCGCCGCGTCGGCCTGCGCCCCGGTGATCTCCTGGGCGCCCCCACCCATCATCGGATTGATCATCCACACGTGCGTGCCGTCCGAGGCGACGACCGCCTTGATCGGGCCGGTCGTGCCCGGGATGCTGGCGCGGCCGGGCGTCGGCGGCGGCGGAGTGGCGTCCATCTCGCGGCGCATGTAGTTCGGCCGCTTCGCCCAGGTGACGATGTGAATCTTCATCCCGCGCTGATCGACGTCGCCGGTGATCTTGGCCGAGGTCATCGCCTTCAGCTTCTCGACCCCGCCACGGGCCTTCAGATTCTTCGCAACGATCTCGTCAACCGTCTGGGCATGCGCCAGTCCGGTCACGGCGACCATGGCGAGCGCAGCGACACATCCGGTACGTAACCAAGCCCTCATGACGCTCTCCTGAACTCTATAAAAGGCGGCGATCCGCAGGCAGGCACCTATCCGATGGTAGCAGCGATGGAGACGGACACGTCCTGTGTTACGGACGGCGAGCGGGTCCCCGGGACACGCGGCGCCAGGTGGCTGCGCGTGCCCGGGGATAGACAGTCTTCAGGCTCTCCGCCGGGTTGCCACCCGGTAGAGCAGCAGCAGGATGACCGCACCCAGGATGGACATGAGCCACCCGGCGCTCTCATTCGGGCCATAAAACCCCATTGCCCGGCCGATGAAGCCGCCAACCAGGGCACCGGCGATGCCCAGGAGCATCGTCACGATGAAGCCGCCGGGATCGCGCCCGGGCGTCAAGAGCTTGGCAATGAAGCCGACCACCAACCCGAACAGAATCCACGCCAGAATTCCCATGCTGCACCCTCCTGATCAGCCGAGATGCAAAGGAGGCACCACGCGCATGGACGAGCCTGTTCCGCCCTGAGAGGGCAGGAACGGGCGCATCCAAGGGCGACGAAGCCTGAACCTGGGAGTTAGACGGGAGCCTGCATGCCGCGGCGCTGATGCACCGGGCGTTCGGCGGCGATACGCGCGGATCGCGGAACCGACCGTGCGGGGGCCGGCTCGTTCGCCTCGATGACCGCCGGGGCGGCGACCTCCGGCAGGGGGGCCGGAATCGGCTGCGGCTTGGACTTCGCCGATTCCAGGCCCTCGCCAAGCAGGGCAACCATGGGACTTGTCCCGGTGACCAGGACACCGATGGCGTAGTAACAGGCGATCAGCAGGACGGGCCAGAGGAGCCGGGAACCGGCGGCAGCGGATCCAAAGGCGAGCACCGCGGCGACGGTCAGATCGGCGGCGGTACCGAGCGCGCGGGCCCGCGGGCCAAGCGCGACCGCCCGTGGTGGCTGGGGCTGCGGGAATTGCCGCACCACGGTGGGGCGGCAGGCAGCGGCGGCCAGCGCTTCCGTGGGCTCGACCGGATCCGCGCCGTCGACAGGGAACTGTCGCTCGAATCGGCGGAACACTTCGTCGGCATCCAGCCCCACGCACTGCGCGTAGGCGCGGACAAACGCCCGCCGGAAGATGCCTCCGGGCCAGCGCGAGATGTCGTCGGCCTCGAGCCCTTCGAGCAGAGCGACGGATACCTTCGTATTCTCGGAGATGGTTCTGAGTGCCAGACCGCGTCGTTCGCGTTCGCGACGCAGGTCGGTCCCGAGCGTGGTGGTTTCGGTCATCAGCTCCGTAAGGTCCCGTTTGGCACAGGGTTGCAGCGCCGAGTATGCGCCAACCTTTTTTCGCACGCAAGCTGATCATTTCATGCCAATCGACTTATTTGAAGCGAATCCGCGTTGTCCGATGGCTATAGTGGCGCCACCGTGAGATCGGCTCCGCTCCTCCTGCTCCTGTTCGCTGTTCCGCTACTTGCGCCAAGGCCCGCCACCACCATGTCCGATCGACTAGACGACGAGATCCAGGCGATTGTGCGGACGTTCAAAGGCGTCCTTGGTGTCGCCGCCATCGATCTGTCCGCCGGCGCGCCGCGCCAGATCGTCGCGGTGAACGCCGACCTTCGCTTCCCCACCGCCAGCACGATCAAGACGGCGGTGATGCTCGAGGCGTATCACCAGGCCGCCGAAGGACGCCTGTCGTTCGACACGCCGTTGACGTTCCACAGCTCCGACGCGGTCGGCGGATCCGGCGTGCTCCGCGATCTGCACGACGGCTTGACGCTCACCGTCGGCGACGCCGTGCGGCTGATGATCGCGCTGAGCGACAACACCGCGACCAACCTGCTGATCGCCAGGCTCGGCACCGCCAGCGTCAATGCCCGCCTCGACACCTACGGGCTGACCAGCACGCGCCTCTTCCGCCCGACGTTTCGCGATGGCCGGCCGGACGTGCTCCCGGATCTCGAGCGCGAGTTCGGCCTCGGCATGACCACACCGCGCGACATGGCGAAGCTGATGGCGCTCATCGCCACCGGGCGCGCCGTAAACAACGATGCCTCGGACGCCATGCTGGCAACGCTCCGGCGCCAGCAGGATCGCGCGATGATTCCGCGTCTCCTGACGGCGGAGGGCGTCGAGGTCGGCAACAAGACCGGCACCGACGAGGAGAAGCAGCCCGGGGCTCGTGGCCTGAAAGGTCAGGTACGCGCCGACGCGGCCATCGTGACCGGCCCGAACGGCCTGAAGTACGTGTTGGCGATCTACGCGCGGCAGGTCGAGGACTTGCGCTGGACGATCGACAACGATGCGCTCGTCACGGGAGCGCGGGTGTCGAAACTCGTTTACGACGCGGTTCGGAGTGGACGGTGAGCACCGTCTGAGGTGGCGCGCGGGGTGTCTAACTCGGGCACGCGAACCGTGCGGTTCTACCGGGTGCTCAGGGTTCTGGGGTTCTCAGGGTGCTTGTTCCACGGGGTTCCACAGGTCCTACAGGGTTCACTGTAGCGATCGACGAACCGCGTGGAACCAGTCGCACCGGTAGAACGAGCACCTTGAGAACCCCAGAACCCTGAGCACCCGTAGAACCAAGTGCCGTGCCCGCCATCGCCTAGAACAGCCGCTGGGCCCCCTCGTGCCGCAGTAACCACCGTTTGCGCTCGAGCCCCCCACCGTAACCCGTCAAGCTGCCGCTGCTGCCGATGATCCGGTGGCACGGCACGACGATGGGGACGGGGTTGGCGCCGTTGGCCGCGCCGACGGCTCGCACGGCGTTGGGGGCACCGATGCGGCGCGCGATGTCGCCGTAGGATGCGGTCTGGCCGGCCCTTACGTCGCGCAACGCCTGCCACACGCGCTGCTGGAACGGCGTCCCGTTCAACTCGACGTCGATGCCGTCCAGTGCGGCGGGCTCGCCGGCGAAATAACAGGCGAGGCGCTCGGCGACCGGCATCGGGCCGGACGGTTCGGTGATCGATCCGTCGTGATACCAGCGCCGAAGCATCGTCTCCGCCGCCGGGCGATCGGCCCCGAAGTGCACCAGGCACAGCCGATCGCTCCGCGTCGCGAGCGTCAGCGCGCCGACCGGAGAGTCGATGATCTGGAGGTGGAGCATCTCACTTACATCCCGTCAACTGAAACGCCCCGCTCGCGCGTCAGGCCGGCGGCTCGGAGGGCGGCGGCGGGTCGGGCGACACCCGTGGTTCGAGCGACGGCGGCGGGGCGCTCGACGGCGGTGGAGGAATGATCCCGTCTTCCCGCCAGTCGCGGCGTTGGAACAGATAGACGATCGCCCCGATCGGGATCGACGTGCTGATGATCAGCGGGTCGAACGCTGACGGCTTGCTGAACATCGACCCAAGCCACTGCAGGCCGAGCGGCGAGATGTTGAGCGCGCCGGTGGTCCAGTTGAAGGTGAAGCGGACCACTCCGAGCAGCACGAAGATCGCCCAGGCCCACTTCAGCGCCGGGGCCGGCGAGCGCAGCACCTCGACGAACGTCCACACTACGAACGCGAACACCAGCAGCGCGGCCACCAGCGCAATAGCATGGGCGGCGCCTTTCCCGGCGAACGTGAAGCGGTTGAGCCGCTCGAGTGGCTCCTTCAAGGGGCGCAGCTGCACCCCTTTGATCACCGCGGCGTGATTGTGTCGAAAGACGATCACGTCGGCCACGACCCAGCGATCCGGATACTGGTACTCGAACGTGAGATAGGAGGTCGAATCGCCGCCGCTGGTGGTCGATCGCGAGCCGGCGAGCTGCACCGAGGTCGGTTCTCCGGGTGGGATGACGCTTGCCAGCACCATGATCCGCTGGCGGGTTTGCGCGTCCCTGATCGCCGGATCCATCCCCATCTCGATCGCCGGGAACGCCCGCGCGCCGAACAGCGCCAGATAGGATTTCGCGAACTCCACGTCCTCGGCCGGCGCGGGACGGTTGAACAGCCCCTGGCCGTTACAGCCGGCCAGCACCGCCGCCACGACAAGGACCGGCCAGAAGGCGAGCGGACGATGCCTTTTCACTGAGCCTCCAGTGATCCGCGGCCGCCGCGCGTTGCGGCCAGGGGGCGCCTACAGCGCCTTGCGATACTTGATCGTATCGGGTCGGAAGCCGGATCGCTGGTACAGCGTCCGGGCCCGGCGATTCCCCTCGAAGACATTCAGGGTCAGCGTCGCATGCCCGCGCGAGCGCGCCCACTCCTCAGCGGCGTGCAGCAGGGCCGCACCGACACCACGCCCTTCGGCTGCCTCCGCGACGATCAGGATCCCGATGTGGCCGTGCGTGGCCAGGGTGAAATAGTCCTCGTGCTCCTCGAGGAATACGAACCCGCTGGGCGCGCCAGCGGTCTCGGCGATCAGGAGCGTTTCGGGTGGACTCGCGGCATCGAAGTAGGCCCGGAGCGTCCGCGCCTCCCCGTCGACGATCTCCGGCGCGCTGCGGCCAGGCGGCACCCCGAACGCGGAGAGACGCGCCGTCGCGGCAAGCACGAAGCCGCGATCGCCGGCGTGCGCTGGACGGATCGTCACGGGATCGGATGGCGAACTCATCGTGCACGCGATAGATCGCTGGAATGCGGCGTCATGTGAGCAGCAACTCGTAGTACGACAGCGGCACGCCGCGGTAGACCGCGTGCCCGACCTCGTGGTATCCGCACTTCGCGTAGAACGGTCCCGCACCCGCCGGATGATTGTAGGCGTCGAGCCGGATGGCGTCTCCCGGCAGACGCCGGCTCACGGCTGCCGCTTCGTCGAGCATCAGCCTTCCCAACCCGCCCCGTTGCCGGGCCGGGTCCACCGCCATGCTGAGCAGGTAAATCGGCCGGCGCACCACAGTGAAGTAGGCGGGATCGATCGCCCACGGCTTCTTCGTGACCAGCCGCAACGTGCCGACGATCGACCCGCGCTCGCGGCCGACCAGGACGATGGAGGATTGGATGGCCCGGGCGACGCTCTGTGGGCTCACCGCGGCCGACCAGTGGCCAAGCCCGTGCCGATTCGTCAAGGCGTCGGCGACCCGCGTCTGCAGCGCCGCGATCGCACCCGCATCGTCGTGCCCCGCCGTGTCGATGGCGAAGCTCATACGAGCGGCAAGGTCAGGGCGCTGGATGCGTCGCGGCCGTCGGCATCGATCCGCCGCAGGGCGCTCCGGAACGAGGCGGACGGGCGCGGACGCGACGACGGCATGCGTCAACGTCCCTCAGACCGCGGCCGTCAGATAGCGCTCCTTCAGGAGCCGCACGTGATGCTCGAGATGGCCGGCGCAGATGTAGGCGAGCGCGTTGACCGAGAAGGGATTCCCGCTGGCGGTGCCGCGGCGCGCCCAGGCGTCGGGCGGCAGGTTGCGGAACAGGGCCACGGTCGCGGCGCGCACCGCGGCGAACTCCTCGATGTGGCGGCTGAGCGGCAGCGGCGGCGGATCCAGCGGAGGCCATCGCGATGTCCTGATCGAAGCTCGGGAGCGCTGCGTCGAGCGCACGGGCGAACCACAGCGCGCGGAACGCGAAGAGCCGCTCGGTGTCGTTTACGTGCCCGACGACCTCGCGAATCGACCACTTGCCCGGCGCATAGCTGCGCTGTGACTGTTCTTCGCCGATCCCTTTGAGCAGCGCGACCGTCGACCCGAGCTGCCGATCGAGGGTTTCGATGATCTCTCCTTCGCCGGCCTTGTCGATGTACGTGAAGTAATAGGCGGCGGCCTCGGTGCGATCCGGTGCGGTGCTCATACGCATCAGTCTACTGCGGCGCGAGACTACGGCAGCTCGCGCACGCGGATGTTGCGGAACTCGACCGGCGAGCCTTCAGCCTCCATGCACAGGTATCCGCTGCGCGGCTGCGCGCCGCTGCCGCCGGAGACCTCCTCCCCGTTGACCCACAGGCGGATCTGGCCGTCAATGGCGCGGACGTAGTAGTGATTCCACTCGCCGACACCCTTGCTCAGATTGCGCCGGGGAAAGCTGCGCGAGCCGTTGGGTGACGTGGGCGCAAACGGCTTGAGGACCGACTTGCCGACCGCGAACACGTCGCCGTTGGTCGTGAACCAGTCTCCCTTTTTGCCGGTGCGTTTCTCGTACTGTTCGGCGAAGCCGTGATCGAGCATCTGGATCTCGATGCCCCACTCCGGCAGCACGCCCGGCTTCAGCCCGGTCAGCGCGGCCTTCGGAACCCAGACGAAGGCGCCGGAGTTGCCGCCGGACTCGAGATGCCGCCACTCGATCATCAGCTCGAAGTTCACGAAGATGTGCTGCGTGCGGAGCACGCCGATCGGCTTGCCGGTCGAGTGCAGCGTGTCGTCGGACCAGGCCCAGGTGTCGCGATCGCCGTTGACCCCGGCGAAGTCCGCTCCGCCCAGAGTGCGCCAGCCGGGCTCGGTGCCATCGATGAAGGCGCGAGGCCGCTCGGCCTGCTGCGCGGTCAGCGACGCGATGGCCAGCGCCCCGCATCCGAGCGCGACGAGCATCCGGACCCGCAGTCTCGCCCTCGCCGTTCCATTGCCGCGTCCGCCGTGCATGATGCCGACCTCCTCGGTGCCCGCTTCCGCGGCTGAATTCTACGACGTCTCGACAGTATGCGATCGCGCGCGCGGCGCGAAGCCGATCTCGCGTTATCCTCGGTGCACTCGCTGCCGCCGCCCGCGGGCGACAGCCGATTCCGCACACGGGCGGGCCGGTCACACGGTGTGGCGCGACCGTCCGCGGCACGGCACGCGTCGGTCACGACCGCGTGCGTCAGCGTCAAAAAACATCATGCTCGCGACCCTCGCATGCTGGTAGCGCATCTGCAGCGGAGCCCTCGATGACTCGTCCGGTCAGCATCATCCTGGTGTGCGCGGGAGAGCGCCGGCAGGTGGCCATTCGTGACGCGTTGGCGCAGGCGCAGACCGCAGCGTCGATCACGCCGATCAACACGACAGCGGGCTTGGACGCCGCACTCCCGTCCGCCGATCTCGTGATCCTCGCGGACTCGCTGGAGACCACGCTCGTCCGGCTCTGCTCAGCGATGTCCGCCGTCCACCCGCAACTGCCGATCATCGTGCTGTCGCCAGCACTCGAAGACGACGATGTGGCGGCGCTGCTCGAGGCGGGCGCGTGGGACGTGCTGGACGACGAGCGCGGGGCGCGGCTTCGCCACGCGGTCGCACGGGCGCTGCGCCAGGCAGATGACCGGCGCATTGCTGAAAGCGTGCTGCGCGCGCGCGACGAACACGATCGGGAGCTCGTCAGTGAACGGCGCCTGCTCGACGCAGCCCTCAACGCCGCCGCCAACGCGATGGTCATCACCGATCGAGCCGGATCGATCGTCTGGGTCAACCCGGCCTTCACCGCGCTGACTGGCTACGGCTGGGACGAAGCGATCGGCCGGAACCACCGGGACATGGTCAAGTCCGGCGCGCACGATCCGGCCTTCTACGAGGGGCTGTGGAAGGTGATCGCCGCGGGCGACGTGTGGCGCGGCGAGATGATCAACCGCCGCAAGGACGGGACGCGCTATCACGAGGCGCAGACCATCACGCCGGTCAGGGACGCGTCGGGCGCGATCAGCCACTTCATCGCGATCAAGCGCGACCTCACCGAGCGCCGCCAGCTCGAGGCGCAGTTCCGGCAGTCGCAGAAGATGGAAGTGATCGGTCAGCTGGCCGGCGGGGTGGCCCACGACTTCAACAACCTGCTCACCGTCATCCACGGCTACGCGCGGTTCATCACCGGTGACGCCGGGGGCGGGACGGAGGGCCACAACGGCCACGTGGACGAGATCATCAAAGCGGCCGAGCGGGCCGCCCAACTGACGAAGCAGCTGCTGGCGTTCAGCCGGCGGCAGGTGATGGAGACGTCCACCTTCGACGTCAACGAGCTGATCGGGCAGCTGGGGAAGATGCTGCAGCGGTTGATCGGCGAGCACATCGAGGTGCGCGTACCGTCCGCGCGTGAGCGTCTGCTCGTCACCGCTGATCGCGGGCAGCTCGAACAGGTCCTGATGAACCTGGCGATCAACGCCAAGGACGCCATGCCGGCCGGCGGCGTGCTCGAGTTCCGAACCTCGCTCGTCGACGCGGGTGCCGACGGGCCGCTCCCGGAGGCTGCCAAGGCCGGACCGTACGTCGCGATCGCCGTGTCGGATTCCGGCACCGGCATGAGCGAGGAGGTCCGCGCCCGGGTGTTCGAACCGTTCTTCACCACCAAGCCGCCGGACCGGGGTACGGGCCTCGGCCTCTCCACGGTCTACGGCATCGTGACCCAAAGCGGCGGACACGTGGTCGTCTCGAGCCAGCTCGGGTCTGGCAGCACCTTCACCGTGTTCCTGCCTCAGGCCTCCAAGCAGGCCGAACGTACGCCGGTCCCGGTCGCGCCGCCGCAGCCCAAGCCGCATGGGGGCGACGAGGTCGTGCTGCTGGTGGAGGACGAGGAGCCGGTACGGATGCTGGCGGGCACGCTGCTGAAGCGCGGCGGCTACAGCGTGGTCGAAGCCACGCGGCCGGCCGAGGCGACGCAGGTGTTCGAGCGGCTGGAAGGGGGCGTGGACCTGCTGGTCACCGACATGGTCATGCCGGGCGGCACGGGCGCCGAGCTGTTCCTCGCACTGATCGAGAAGCGGCCGGGCCTGCGCGTCGTGTTCATGTCCGGCTACCCGGAAGATCCCGCGCTCGAGAGCATCCTGTCGCAGGCGGGCACGACGTTCCTGGCCAAGCCGTTCACGGCCGAGCGGTTGATGCGGACGGTGCGCGAGGTGCTCGACCGCGAGCCACTGCCGCCGGCGGCGTAAGCGCCAGGCGGCGGTTCAGCCCGCTTGTGGCTCCACGCCGGGGATCTCGTCGCTCGTCGACCAGCCGAACGCGTCCAGCGCGTCCATCGCCAGCCGCCGGACCTCAGTCCACTGCTCACTGCTCGCGACGGCGGCCTCGGTCCACAACTCCACGCCGAACTCGGTCTCGTCGCGGGACAGCGTCTCGAAGCGCGCGGAGATCGCCTCGAGTGCGGCCCGCTGATGCTCACTGATGTCGCCCGCCTCGCCGTGCGTCACCAGCGCGGCCGCCTGCTCGAAGCTGGTGGCGAGCTCGCCGGGCGAGACCGCCTGCTCGGGAAAGAGCGGCGCCTGCCCGGAGCCGGCGTTCGCCAATCCCTGCAGGCTCCAGCGCAGCGCGCGCATCTGCGCGCCCGGCACCGGCTCGTCGTCGTGTGGGTCGTAGGTCACGAATGTCCTGTAAACGTTCGGCCCGGCCGCCATTGGGGGTCGGAATCTATGCGTTGTAACGCCCGACCTGAAGGTCGGGCCTACAGCATTTGCTCCGCCGCACCCGCCATCGCACGATGCCCCGAGTTTCGCGGGCTGCACGACCGACCTTGCTCCAGCCCCGCCAGCGTACGCCGACCTTCAGGCCGACGAGTTCCCGCAGATTTAGGCCCGACCTTTAGGTCGGGCGCGCGACTCGCGCCAGGCAGAGAACCGGCCTTCCAGACTGGCGCTCGAGCCCCCACGGCCGTAGGTCCGACCTTCAGGTCCGTCGAACTCGCGCCAGGCCGAGGTTACCGACCTGCCAAGTCCGGCGCGATCCCAGCGGGCGATGGCCTGCCTGCGTGCAATCCGCCAGTTGCGCGGCCCCTCACCGTTCGCTGCATTCGGACCGGTAATCGTAATAGATTGTGCGCGGCCCGGCACCACGGTGCCTGGCCAGGCGGAGGCCCCTTCAAGCCGGCTGCTGCTGATGCGCCGGGCAGGAGACGAACACCCTATGCGCCGGACTCAACATGCTCGCGCTCTGCCGGCCCTTATCGCCGCCGGTCTGCTCGCCTGTGGAAGCCCCTCGTGGGCGCAGACGCAGGCGAAGGCGACCGGCGTTCCGGACATCCCGTTCGAGTCGGTGCCCAACTTCCTGAAGCTGCCACCGAACCTGTATCTCGGCGAGGGCATCGGCGTCGCGACCAATTCCAAAGGGCACGTCTTCGTCTACACCCGCAGCGGCGATACGCGGCTGTTCGAGTTCGATCGCAACGGGGCGTTCGTGCGCGAGATCGGGCAGGGCTTGTACGGCTTCGAGTTCGCTCACGCCGTGCGCGTCGATGCGGCCGACAACATCTGGGCCGTCGACGAGGGTACCAACATGGTGATCAAGTTCGGCCCGGACGGCCGGGTCGCGATGGTGCTTGGTCGCCGCCCCGAGGCCGTGGAAGGACTGGTCGCCGCGCCGCCGAATGCTCCGGCGCCGGCGCCCGAACCCTACGTCTTCAACCGGCCGACTGACGTGGGGTGGGACGCGGCGGGCAACATCTTCGTGACTGATGGTTACGGCAACTCGCGGGTCGTGAAGTTCGACAAGAACGGCCGATTCGTCAAGGAAGCGGGCTCGCGGGGTAGCGCACGCGGCCAGTTGAACCTGCCGCACACCATGGCCGTCGACGCCGCCGGCAACGTCTACGTTGGCGATCGCGGCAACGTCCGCGTGCAAGTCTTCGACAACGACCTGAACGTCAAGGCGATCTACGACACCGTCGGCAATCCCTGGGCCGTGTGCATCTCCCCCGGGCCGCACCAGTACCTGTTCGTGTCGAACTCCCTTCCGGACAACGGGCTGGCGCAGTATCGCGACATCACCGGGGAGATCTACAAGCTGGAGCTCGACGGCACGATCGTCGGTAAGTTCGGCAAGGGCGGCAAGCGGCTCGGCGAGTTCAGCACGGTGCACGAGATCGATTGCCGCAACCCGGACGAGCTCCTGGTCTCGGAGATCACGGCGTGGCGGGTCCAGAAGATCCTGCTGAAGCCGGCCCTCGCGACAGTGAGCGGAAAGTAGCGCTGCCATGTCACGCCGCATCCTGCTCGCCACCACCGCGATTCTCGCCATCCTCGCCGCGCGCCCGATCGGTCAGGCGGCCGTACCGGCCATTGCCTTCGACGCGACACCGAACCTGCTGCACCTGCCGGCGGACATCCATCTCGGCGAAGTCGCCGGCGTGGCCACCGACTCGCGCGGACGCCTGTATGTCTACACGCGGACCGGCAATCCGACGGTGGGTCTGGGCAACTCGCGGCTGTTCTCGCACGGCGGCTCGCGGCTGCTGGTGTTCGACGCGCGCGGCGCCTACACGCGCGAGATCGGCCAGGGTGCCTATGCGCTGCTGGTGGCGCACAGTGTCCGCGTCGACGCGCACGACAACGTGTGGATCGTCGACGAGGGATCCAACCAGGTCGTGAAGTTCAGTCCGGAGGGGCGGGTGCTCCTGATCCTCGGCCGCAAGCCCGAGGCGATTACCATCCGCACGCCTCAGGCTGCGGGTGCGGCGGTCGCCACGGGAGGACGCGGCGGCGGCACACCCGGCGCGGGTGCGGCGGGCGATCAATTCACGCGGCCCAGCGATGTCGCCTGG
This sequence comes from uncultured Acidobacteriota bacterium, assembly GCA_963816725.1. Classification (GTDB taxonomy): domain Bacteria; phylum Acidobacteriota; class Vicinamibacteria; order Vicinamibacterales; family 2-12-FULL-66-21; genus CAVSUB01. The sequence continues at coordinate 136,177 of CAWFMC010000019.1, forward strand.
GACGCCGAGGACAACATCTTCGTCGCCGACGGCCACGGGCCCAACACGCGGATCGCCAAGTTCGATCGCGATGGACGATTCCTCACGTCCTGGGGATCACGGGGCAGTGAGCCGGGACAGTTCGCCCTGCCGCACTCGATTGCCGTCGACGGCCAGGGCAACGTCTACGTCGCCGATCCCGGCAACAAGCGCATTCAGGTGTTCGACAACGGCGGCACCGTCAAAGCCACGATCGGCAACATCGGCGTGCCCACGGCGTTGTGCATCTCTCCCGGCCCGCACCCATATCTCTATAGTTCGCACACCGGCGACGCTTACGGCATGGACGATGCGGCGATCTACAAGATGGAGTTGGACGGGACGGTTATCGGTACGATCGGGTCGGCGGGGAAACAGGTGAAGGAGCTCGGCCTCGTCAACGCGATCGATTGCCGCGTGGCCAACACGCTGTACATCGGCGAGCTGTCCAACTGGCGGGTCCAGAAGTTCACGATCCGCTGAGCGATGGGGACGTCAGTCGAGTTCAGCGGCCGGAATCCGCAGGTCCGCGGCCTTGAGGAACAGCAGGCACGCGTCGCGGAAGGATCCAGGGCCGGGCGAGAAGCGATGGACGGCGTTGAAGGCGGCGCCGCGCCGCCGCTCGAGAATCCAGTGCGAGCCGTTGTTGTCGGCACCCGTCAGGCTGGCAGGACTCCACGCGCCTGCGCGATCGAGCGCGGCGCCAAGATCCACGAACTCCTCGTCGCGGAGCTGCCGATCCAAACGCAGCGATGGTCTCAACGCTGAGCGGTCCGCCACGTCCGCCGACAAGGTCGGCACTTCGATGACGACCGCGCTCGCGCCGCCTTGCCATCTGTCGAGCCGGACCACGATCGTCGGGTGGCCGGCCGGAATCAACGTGAGCCGCAGCGTCTCAGCTGCGAGCGACGGTCCGCAAGACAATGACCGTTCACCCGCCAACGCGAGCTGGGCGGCCCACGCGTCGGCGCCGGCGGTGCGACCGGCGAAGGTATCGAACCAGAAATAGAAGCCGCGATCTTCGGGAGGCGGGCAGTGCGACCGCACGCTGACCGCGGGGTTCACGTCAGGCAGGACCACCGGTTCGAACACCTGGCGCCCGAAATAGATCCCCGTCACGGCGAGCGCGGTGATCACCAGTTTCGCGACCGGCACGACCCACAACGGCAGGCGCATTCGCTTCTGAGACAGTTTGACACCGACAGCGCCCGATCGGGCATGCCGGAATGGACGAACCGCGGCCGGGCCGTCGTCGTACACTGCGAGCGGCGGCCTACTGATGAGATACGCCGCAGGGCTGCGTCGTCATCTCACCGTTACTCGAGTGGATGCCGTTCTCCCGGACGTGTCCGTCACGAGGATCTCGTGGATCCCCGGAGCCAGCGGCCACGCCAGAGCCGACTCGGACGAGGCGACCCCGAGTGCGCGGCCGTCGACGTGCCATTCGAGCCGGCCCGGTCGGTCGGTGACGGCGCGCAGCGGTAGCGTTTGGAAGTCCCGGCGCAGTGTGGGATCGATCAGGTAGGTCGCGCCGCTCGGCGGGCTGGCGATGGCGAGGGCGGGGCGGCTGGCGGACGCGGACGTCGCGTGTCGGACGACGATCGCCGCCGCTGTGGCCACGCTGGGGGAGGCGAGACCCGCGGCTCGAGCCCACTCGCGATACTCCGGCGGCCATTCCGTGATCAGCCCCTGCTCCGCCTGGTGATGCCAGCTGCACGGCGCGGTGTCCGCTTCCGCCGGAACGTGCTCGTGGCGCTTCGACGGGCACCATGGGTTCGCCGGCATCCCGGACAGCACACAGATCTCGCGATCGACGAGGCCATCGGGTGGGTCCGCTAGCGCCGCATCGGCGAAGCCGTTGCTGGTGCCGCCGGCGCGGCGCTGGGCGGCCAGCATCACCGCGTGGAAGATGGGACCGGCGCCGGTCACGCCGGACGACCCGCGCAGCGGCGAGCGGTCGAAATTGCCGACCCACACGCCGACGGTGACGTCCCGCGTGTACCCAACTGTCCAGTTGTCGTGATACGCCTGCGAGGTGCCGGTCTTCACTGCGACCGGAAACGGGAACTCGAGGCTGCCGCCGCGGCCGAAGATGAACTCGCGCGCCTCGGGGTCGGAGAGGATGTCGCCGATCCAATACGCGGTGCGCGGCGACACCAGCCGGCGCCGTTCCCTGCCCGCGGGATCGTCGTGCAGCCGCCAGGTCGGCGCGATCCACTCGCCGCCGCGGGCGAACGCGGCGTAGCCGGCGATCAGCTCGTCGAGCCGCACCTCGGCGTTCCCGAGCGTCACCCCCAGGCCGTAGTAGGCGGCGTTGCGGTCGAAGGTGGTGAACCCGGCGCGCAGCAGGAACCGCAGCACGCTCGGCACGCCGACCCGCGAGGCCAGGGCGACCGCCGGCACGTTCTCCGAGCCGGCCAGCGCGCGCCGCGCAAGCAGCGGCCCGCGGTAGCGGCCGTCGTAGTTGCGCGGGCTGTAGAGGACGCCGGCTTCCGCGGTCGCGAAGTGTGACGGGATGTCGGCGAGCACGGTCGCCGGGGTCACGTCACCCTCGAACGCCAGTGCGTAGGTGAACGGCTTCAGCGCGGAACCGGGCTGGCGCGGCGAGATCACCCCATCGATCGCGCCGCCGTGCGCGCTGTCGAAGTAGTCGCCCGATCCTTCCCAGGCCCGCCATTCACCGGTGGCGTTGTCGAGCACGGCGATGGCGACGTTGGCGGCATGATGCGCCTCCAGCACCTCGCGATGGCTGTTGATGATGCCGGCGATCTCCGCCTGCAGCCCGGCGTCGAGCGTCGTCTCGATGCGTCCGGCGCGCTGGCCACCTGACGCGGCGAGGACTCGTTCGACGAAGTGCCGCGCCGCGAACGGCGCCGACGCGCGGGTCAAGGCCAGCTGCTCGTCGGCAGCCTCGCGGGCCTGGTCCGCCGAAATAGCACCGCTCGCCTGCATCCGCCGCAACACCTGGCGCTGCCGGGCCAGCGCTGACGCCGTGCCGCGATACGGGTTGAAGGTGGACGGCCGCTGCGGCAGCCCGGCCAGGAACGCCGCCTGCGCTGCGGTCAACATCGAGGCGTCGTGGCCGAAGTAGGCGTAGCTCGCCCGGCCGGCGCCGACGATCTGATTCCCGTACGCGGCCAGATTCAGATAGAGCGCCAGGATCTGTCGCTTGGTGAACCGATGCTCCAGGCGCTCCGCGAGAACCGCCTCACGCATTTTCCCGATCAGCCCGCGCGCCTGGCCTCCCGATCGCCGTGCGATCAGCAGCTTGGCGGTCTGCTGGGTGATCGTCGAGCCGCCCTCGACGATGGCATGCTCGACGAGGTTGCGCTTCATCGCGCGCACGAGCGCCACGGGGTCGATGCCCGAATGCGAATAGAAGCGCCGGTCCTCCGCCGCCAGCGTTGCCGCCGCGAGGATCGCCGGCATCGTCGCCGCCTCCAGCCGCAGGCTGCGCGTGCCGTCGCCCGACAGCGCCTCGTAGAGCGGCACGCCCTGGCGATCGACGACGACCGTGGAGGTCCCATCGGAGATGTCGAGCAGCTCCGGCGCGATCGTCCCGAGCCGGACCCAGAGCGCCGCCGCCACCACACACGTCGCCACGACTGCGGCAAGTGTGCGGCCAGGGTTGCGCCGAACGAGACGCCAGAGCTTCGTCAGCATCACCGATCCCATGGCGTCACGTGCGGCTGACCGCGAAAGCGGTCATCGTGCCGCGTTGGGCCAGCTGTCGGCAGCACCTAGCGGGTGGCATCCGGCGGGCGCCCGCCGGTGCCGCGTGCGCGTTACCGGTGAGCCCCATGACAGCGGACGCGGACCGGTGGGCTGCCGGGTGACAGGACCCGCGCGGCCGTGCTGCCGACAGCTGAACCGACTCGGTGTCCTTCCGCGCCCGATTTCTTTCGCAGCCATCGCTGTCCTGTCGCCCCAATCACCAAGCATTATCCTGACGCCGAGTACCCGAGTCCCGAGTCCCTACTTCCTGACCTCGATGACGCTCGTCCCCGTGCGCCCGAAGATCTCCGGCGCGTACATCTCCTCGACCCGCGCCGGCGCGGTGCGGAACGTCCCGGCTGTCGTGGCGCGGACGACGTAGGAAAAGACGTGGCGTCCTTCGCTCAAGCGCGTCGCGAACAGCTGAACGCGATCGTCATGGCGCTCGACGTGATCGAACCCGCCGCGCTGCCACCAGGTCGTCCAGTCATTGCTCCCGTCGCCCTGATCGTCCTGCTGCGCGCCGAGCGAGGCTGCGGAGGTCGCGAACCAGGACTCGACCGGCTCGAGGCCCGCTGGCAGCGGATCGGTGACGGCGACATAGCGGCGTTCCTTCGTGAGCTGGAAGGTCAGCGTCACGCGGATCAGATCGCCGGCCTTGAAGCTGGTCGCGGCGGCGCGTGCCCCATTCTCGACGTAGGGCGCATACGCGCGGGTGATGCCGATGCCGTTGTCGAGGCCGTCGAGGAATGACGCGTCGGACGCGTAGCGGAGGCGCGCCGTGTAGAAGAGCGTGCCCGCTCCCTCCTTGCTGAACGTCAGCGCCTGGGTCGCGCCCGGCTGCGCCTTCGCAAGAAGCTGCGCCATCGGCAGCTCCGTTGTGGCCGTCTCGGTGCTGCGGCCGCGGAACTCGCTCTTCGTCAGCTCCTGCGCGCCCAGCGAGACGACCGCTGCAAACGACGGCACTACGCTCTCGTACTTGCGGTAGTAGGCGACCAGCGCTTCCATCGCGTAGGCGTTCTCCTGCGTGTTGCCCCACCGCCCGTCCTTCCGCGCCGCCATCAGCCACCGCACGATCGGAGTCATCTCCGATGGCTCGGCGCCGGCCCGCACCAGGGTGTCCAGTACGATCGCTGTCGTGCGCACGTTCGAGTTCCAGAACCAGAGCAGGTAGGGATCGCTCAGCTCCTCGACGTGCGACTGCCCCGCCTCGGGCAGCACCGCGTTGGCCATCCGACGCCGCAAATCCGCGAGCCGGGCCGCGGTGTCCGCTCGCGGCCCGCGGGCGATGAGCGCGTCGGACAGATACGCCAGGGCGAACACGGGCATGCGGTCGCGATAGCCGTAGAGCCGCGTGAGATTCGAATCCTGGTTGCGGCCGCCCTCGACCAGCACCTTGACCGCGAACGCCTGCCAGGCGGTATACGACGGCCACCAGCTCTCGTTCACGGGCGGCTTCTGCGCCAGCTCCTTTTCGAGATAGGCATAACCCCGCCCGCGCATTCCCGGGTCCACGTCGTACTTCAGATCCGCCGCGGTCTTGAACACGTGCAGCAGGTACGCCGTCAGGTAGGGAGACACCGTGAGGCACTGGCCGGGCCAGTAGGCAAAGCCTCCGCTCGAGCACTGATACTTCTCCAGCTCCTTGAGTGTCTGCTGGACCGCCGGCCGCATCTCTGTCGTGTCGACACCCGGCAGCGTGAACGCGTCGCCGAGATCGGCCGCGAGCAGTAGCGCCAGCGCTCGTGAGCCGCGCTGTTCGGCGCAACCATACGGGTACTCGACCAGGTAGCGCGCCCCTTCGCCCAGACCGACCATCGCCGTGGACGAGAGCTCGACGTGCAGGCCGCCGAAACCCGGTACGACACCTGCCGGCACGGTCAGCTTCTCGGCCGCCGGCGCGGCCGCGTCCGTCGCCTCGCCGTAGGCGGCGACCGTCTCGGGCGAGGCGAGGATCTCGACCGGGATCACGTCCTCGAACGAGTCGGATTCGTTGCCCATCTTCGCCGTCATCTGCACGCGCGCCCGTCCGATCGCCCGGCCCGCGGCGTCGAAGCGCGCCTCGATCGATCCGCCGGCGCCGATCGGGACCGTCCGTTCGGCGGCGCCGTTGAACAGCAGGATGTTCGGGTCCAGGCTCTTGATCGTCACCACCGCGGTGCCGGCCGCGGGCAGCTGACTCGTGACCACCGCGCCGAACGTCGCCTTGTCGCCGACCGCCAGAAACCGCGGAAAGGCCGCCTTCATCGTCAGCGGCTTGTTGATCCGGACCTCGCTGTCCGCGGAGCCGAACCGAGACGCGCGATCAGCCGCCACCGCCATAATCCGATACGTCGTCAGCGACTCGGGCAGCTTGACCTCTACCTCGGCGTGCCCGTTCGCGTCGGTCGCCACCGACCCGACCCAGAATGCCAGCACGCGGAAGTCCTTGCGCAATGTGCCCGCTCCGGCGTCACCACCGCCACCCCCGCCGTCGGTATCCCCTTTCGGAGTCAGCACGCGTCGGCTGATGATGCGCTGGCGGTTGTCCGTGGTCATCACCTGCAGCGCCTTTTCGACGTAGACCGAGCGCAGGATGTCCGGGGTGCGGTACGCGGTGAGCGAGAGCACGCCGTAGTCGACGGCCCACAGCGTGATTTCGCTCGCCGCAGCGCGGCCCTGCCGATCCTTGACGTCGACGCTGACCTGGGCTGCATGGCCGGGCCGATACTCTTCTTTGTTCGCGGCGAGCGCCACGGTGAGACGCTTCGACGCGTCCTCGACCTTGAGCTCGAGGTATCCGAGACGGAAGGAGGGCTTGCCGGGATCGCTGGTGTCGCTCCCGGCGGCCGCCGGTCCGCCGGTCGCCGCATCTGCCGCGGGCGGCGCAGTGGATCGCCCTTTCACCAGCAGGACCGACACGTACATGTTCGGGATGTCGCCGTCTTCGATCGGCACTTCAATCGACTGCTGGGTCGACGTCAGCGTGAACTGGCGATGCGACCGAATGCCTTCACGCTCGGTCGTGACCAGCGCCGTCGCCTGCTCCCAGGGCGACTGGATCATGATCCGTGCGGTATCGCCCGGCTTGTAGGTCTTGTGCTCCGGTACCAGGTCGATCCGGTTGTGATCGAACCGCGCCCACGCCGTGTAACCGTTGCCCAGCGCATAGAAGGAGGTGGTCGTCAGGGCGAAGCGGCCGGCATCGTCATCGGCACGCGCCTCGAGCACGAAGTAGCCGCCGTTCGGGAGCGGGATGTCGAGCGCGACCGGAGTCTCGCCGGTCGTAACCGTCCACGAACCGGCCGGAACCTTCTTCCGCTCGGTGTCCCAGGTGTAGAAGCCGTTGCCCTCGGCGCGACGAACGCTGTTCCACTGAATCTGCGTCAGCGTGATGGTGACCGGGACACCGGCCGCAATTGTCCCATCCGGCTTCACTGCCACGACCTCAGTCTTTAGGCCGTCCTTCTGGTCGATGAAATACGGTGGCCGCCGCACGCCGATGTACCACGGCGCGGGATGGACGGTGAGGCTGGCTCGATTGGCGATGTGCTGCCGCGAGACGTCCTCGACATCACCCTCCAGCGTGTACGAATACGGCACTCCGGCGTCCGCCTTGGTCGCGAGCTGGAGCGGCCGCTCGCCTGTCGCCGTCAGCTTCGTTTCTTCGCGCCTCACCGGATCGCGGTCCTGGGGTTCGTCGTCTTCCGCCGCGCCGACGAAGAACCAGCGGTCCGCCGGGAACGCCGCGGTCACCGCTGATGGCGCGTCGAACAGGGCTGAGCGCGTCAGCGTCCACGTCACCGGACGCGCGCCCATCGTCGCGCCGAACAGATACCGCGCGGTCACGTTTCCGTGCATCGGATCGCCGGCCATCGGCCGATCGGCGGTCAGCGCCACGTCGACGCGGAAATCCGGACGACGGTAGGCGGCGACCAGGAAGGACCCGTTGACGACCTTGTAGTACGGCACGTAGTCGTCGGCCGCGCGGCCCGGGGTCTCGCCCGGACGCAGCTGCTGCGGGGGCCGCGGCTTGGGCCTGTCAGTCTCCCGCATCAACCGCACGCGGTAGCTCCCCAGCGTCCCGTCGGCCGGCAGGGCCAACGTCCATTCGGCGCTGCTCCACGTGTTGACGGCGACGGTTCGCTCGTCGACGACGCGATCCTGGCCATCGTGGACGCTGACGAAGATCCGGGTGCCGGCCGGCAGGAGATGGATGCCGTCCGCGGCGTTCTCGCGCAGCACCGCCTTGAACGTGACGTCCTCGCCCAGCTTGTAGACGCCGCGATCGCTGAACACCGTGCCGCGCAGCAGGGGCGACGCTTCGTTCAGATTGAACGGCACGTCAAAGTCCCAGGGCTGGATCCCCTCGTTCCAGTCGCTGCCGGCGTAAGCGATGTCGCCGTCCTTCTCAGCGGTGACCACGAAGGCAAATTTCGACCAGTCCTCCGCGTCGCGCAACGGCGTGTCGGCGGCCATCACGACGCCATCAGCGCCGGTCGTCCCACTCCAGAAGATCCGGTTGTCGAGGCGCACGATCGACACCTTCGCGCCGGCTACCGGCGCACCCGTATCGAGGCGGGTCACGAACACGAGCGTGTTGCGCGGGCTGTCCTTGACCGTGATGCCAAGGTTCGTGACCTGGATCACCGAAGCGCGGACGCGGCTCTCGCCATACGGCTTCGACTCGGCGATCGGCTGCCCTTCCTCGATCGCGGTCCACACCAGGCCGGTCTTCGCGGGCCCCAGCGCACCAGCGAGATCGAGCCCGTGCGAGACGATGCGATCAGCCTGGCCGCCCAGTCGGCGGGCGGTCCCCGCGGTCTCGGGCGTGACGCTGAACGACGGCTGCAGCTTCAGGAGCGTCGGCATCAGCAGGTTGGGCGGGATGGCCGCCGCCCACTGCGTAACGTTGCGCATGTTGCGGCCGTAGAACGGCAGCACCGTCCCGCCGCTGCTCTCCCACACGCCGTGGCCGTCGCCGAAGCTGGTGAAGGCGCGCTGATGCCAGTTCGCGACGGTGCCCGACCACGAGTAGCCGAGTGTCTGGCCGTCGACTGAGGTCAGGCTCGCATCGACGGACACGGCGTAGGTGCTCGAAGGAGGTTGCGCGGTGAAGCCGGCATCCTCGAGCGTCAACCCGGCGCTGGCGTCGGGCTCGTAGTCCGGCCGTTCGGGCGGTGTCGCTGGCTTCGTCACCGCGCGGGGCGGCGTGGCCGACAGGTCGAGCGCCCGGACGGCTTTCGCGAAGTCGGTGACCTTGACCTCGGCGCGCATCCGTACGGGATTGGCTCGGTCCGGATCGCACTGCGCTTCGCACCTGAAGCCGTCGACGAAAAAAGCCTTCTCGACCTGAATCGTGAAGCGCTGCTCCGCCGCCGGCGTCGCCGATCCGGCCGGCGAGGGCACCTGGTTATCGAGCTGCAATCGAACCCAGGCTTCGGGCGGCACCTCGCCGGTAGTCTCGAAGACGACGAGCGTGGGCGCGGGCGGGAACTTCTTCTTGTCCCAGTCGTTCGTCAATCGCACGGGCACCGGCGCGGTGGCCGACGCGACCGTGCGGGTTGCCGCGATCTTGGCCTCGAACGCCGCCGGCGCCTGCGGATCGATCTGCCGCAGCCGCGCCTCGGTCGCTGCCGGAAGCATCGGGGCGGCCCAGTCGTGCTGCTCGAACCGCGCCGTCAGATGCGCGAGCACGTCCGCGGCGCGAACCCGCTGGTTGAAGCGCAGCGCCACCACCATCTGAGCGCCGGCTCGCCCGCCGCGGCGGTACCAGTCGGTCTGCAGCAGTTTGACCGTCGGGGTCGTGAAGGCGAAGTGATGGGGGGTCGCGAGTGCGCGCCCGCTGACAGCGACGGCGGTCGTGTCGACGGTCACCTCGTAGTTCGTCGCGTACGACAGCGGCTTCTTCGGGTCGGGCGTAAAGATCAGGATGGTCGTGCCGGACCATCGGAACGAGCCGGCCACCGCCGGCGTGATGCGCACGAACGAAGCCGGCACCGCCGACGGAATGCGCCCGAGCGTAACCATTGGCTCGGAGAACACGATTCGGATCTCGTTGGCCTCGGCGAGGGCGGCGACTTCGCCGCTGGGTCCTGAGCTGACGATGGTCAGCGGCCGCGCGGCCGGTGTCTGCGCGAACAGTGACGCAGGCGTCCCGAGCAGCGACAGGATCAAGGGGATCAACACTGAGCGTGACATGTGGCCGTCCTGGATGGGAACGCCGGAGCGCTGCAAGGGTATCGGAGCCGACAGGCACCACGGGCAGGCGGCGATCGTGTGCGGAAACGGCCCTGGACGTCAGCGCGACGGCCGCAGCCGGCGCAGGAAGACGGCCCGGAATGCGTTGGCGACGATCGAGGAACGGGCCGGCGGCGCGGGCGGGATCTCGGCGGCGCGTCGATCGCCCCCGGGCGGCAGGCCGGCCGGATCACCGTCGACGGACAACTCGTGGCCGATGATGCGCGCCTGTCCCACGAGGATGCGGAGGCTGCGCCGGTCGCCGATCGGAAACGTGCGGCAGAACTCGTTGACCACGTCGGCCTCGTCGAGGCCGATGGCGCGGGCGTAGTGCCGGATGAAGGATCGGGCGAAGACGCCAGCCGGCCAGCGCGAGACGTCGTTCCGCTCCAGCCCTTCCCAGAGCTCCGGCGGCACGTTGGTGACCGACGCGATCGTGTCGATCGAGATGCCGCGGCGCTCACGAGCGGCTCTCATGCGGGCGCCGAATGTGGATCCGTCCGCCATCAGGTGTGCCTTCGACCAGCAAGTCCGACGCCGTAGACGCGCCCCGGTTCCACCGCCTTTCGAGTCCACGGGACCGGACCTGTGATGTCAGTTCCGTAATGAGGATAACGAAACGGTGCGATCGAACGCCACACCGGACGCTCGTTCCTGCTGGGCAAGGCGTCGAGATTATCATTAGCCGTTCACCGGCCACGAGGTTCCACCACGGTCGACCACCCGCCGCGCGCGTTCTGTCTCTCGATCCATGCCGGATATCGGTGCGCGCACAGCGGCGCGTGCTGTACCGCCGGATGGGACATCGCCGCCGAACCGGCGGTCGTGGCCGCTGTCACCCGCCGCTGGGCTGCATCCGCACACCGGGGTGCCCTCACGCTGGGCGCTCACTCCGATGGCGGGGCGATCCTGGCCCGCACCGCAGGCGGCGCATGTATCTTCTTTGACTCCGAAAACGGCCGTTTGTGCGCGGTGCACCGCGAGCTTGGCGAGCCGATGCTGCCGTCCGCCTGCCGGCAGTTCCCGCGTGTTACGGTGACCGATCCCCGTGGCCGCTGGATCACGCTCTCCCACTTCTGCCCGACGGCGGCGGCGCTCCTCTTCTCCCCCGCGCCCGTCACCATCGTCGCGGCGCCGGCGTCGATCGCGCTCGACGGAGGGGCCGAGGGCCTCGACGCGACGGCCACGCTGCCGCCGCTGCTGCGCCCCGGCATGCTGATGGACTGGGACGGCTACCGCGCCTGGGAGCGCGGTGCGATCGATGTGCTGTGCACGGGAGGCGCGAGCGCCGATGACGCGGTGGCCTCGCTCGAGTCGAAAACACTTGCCGTACAGGACTGGTCACCAGGCGACGAGACGCTCGCCGCGTGTGTCACGCGGGTGTTCGGCGGCACGTTCGATCTGAATCGGCCAACCGAGCCAGCCTGCGAGGGAGCGGACTACGCGTTGGCGCTTGCGGCGGTGCCGGAAGGGCTGACGATCCCGTTCCCCTCTCCTGTCGAATCGATCGATGCGGGGCGCATCGAGATGATCTGGAGCGAGTTCGAGGCGGTGGTGCGGCGCTACCTCGCGGCCAGGTTGTTCGCCTGCTGGTGGCCGTATCTCGGATTGGACCTCCGCGGCGTGCTTCGCGCAATCCAGGTGCACGTCTCGGTACTGCGGACACGGATCGGCGCGCGCCTCGCGCTCGGCGATCGCGGCCGCGCGGCCCTGCTCGAAGCCATTCGCGAGGCGGATCTGCTCATGGTCCACCTCGCCGACGGTCCGACGCTCGCGACCGGGATTGCGCGGAATCGAGGTTCCGGTGGAACCGGCCGTTCTCACGGTTCTGGACGCTCGCAGGGTGCTGGTTCTCGAGTTCCATAGTTCTCGAGGTTCGCGCGCGTCCCAACAATGAACCCGTAGAACCCGTAGAACCCGTAGAACCAGCACCCTGAGAACCGGAGAACCCCGGAACCCGAGAACCTTGATAACGTCACCGCCATGCCAACCACCGTCCTCGATCGCTTCCTGCGCTACGTGCGGATCGACACCCGCTCCGATGAACAATCGCGCACGGTGCCGAGCACCCCGGGCCAGCTCACGCTCCTCTCTCTCCTGGTCGACGAGCTGCAGGCGCTCGGGATCGCCGATGCGGCAATGGACGCGCGCGGCTACGTGATGGCCACGGTCCCGGCGACGGCCGGCCGAGCGGCGGTACCGACCATTGGCTTTCTCGCTCACGTCGACACGTCGCCGGAGATGCCGGGCGCGAACGTCGTGCCGATCGTCCACGAGCGCTACGACGGCCGCGACCTGGTGCTGCCCGACGATCCCACCGCCGTGCTCCGCGTGGCCGATCATCCCGCGCTCGCCGCCTGCCTGAACGACGACATCGTCACCGCGTCGGGGCTGACCTTGCTCGGTGCCGACGACAAGGCCGGGGTGGCGGCGATCATGGCGGCGGTCGAATATCTCGTTGCGCATCCCGAGATCCCGCACGGTCGCGTCCGGATCGGCTTCACCCCTGACGAGGAGGTCGGGCGCGGCGCGGATCACTTCGACGTCGCTGCCTTCGGCGCGGTGTGCGCCTACACCCTGGACGGCGGCGGCCCGGGAGAGCTCGAATACGAAAGCTTCTCGGCCGACGCGATCACCGTCACCTTCAAGGGCTTCAACACGCACCCGGGTTATGCCAAAGGTCAGATGGTCAACGCCATCAAGATCGCGGCCGACTTCATCGCATCGCTGCCGAAGGACGGCTGTTCTCCGGAGACGACGGACGGCTACGAGGGTTACGTCCATCCGTATCAGATGGAGGCGGGCGTCGATCGCACGAGCGTCCGGGTGCTGCTGCGCGATTTCGTGACCAGCGGGCTGGCCGACAAGGCGGCGCTTGTCGAGCGCCTGGCCCGTCAGGCGATCGCGCACGAACCGCGCGCCGCCGTCGAGCTCGTCGTCGAGCAGTCGTATCGCAACATGCGCGAGGTGCTCGACCGTGTGCCGGACGTGATCGACCGGGCGCGGCGGGCGATCAAGCGGATTGGCTTGGAGCCGATCGAGACCCCGATCCGCGGCGGCACCGACGGATCGCGGCTGTCGTTCATGGGGCTGCCGACGCCGAACCTCTTCACCGGCGAGCACAACTTCCACTCGCGGCTGGAATGGACGTCACGAGGCGAGCTGGAGCTCGCGGTCGCGGCGATCGTCGAGCTGTGTTGCGTGTGGGAAGAGGATACGCGCTCGAGCTGACGCTCCGTGCGCGGTTTTGGGGACTGGGGACTGGGGACCCGGCGCACACCTTGTCGCAACCAGGCCGCGTCGTATCTACGGTTCGCCGAGTGGCTGGGGTTCCTCGAGAATGCCGAGCGAGCTGGTGCGGAAGTGGCCGCCGCTAGCAGCGAACGCCACGCCGCCTGCGCTCAGTCCTAGCCCCCAGTCCCCAGTCCCTGATTTCCGGGTCCCCGGTCCCCGGTCCCGAGTCCCGTCATTGCATCGTGAAATTGACCGTGACGGTCATGATCACCGGGACGGCGGCGCCGTTCAGCATCGTCGGCGTGAACTGCCATTGCTTCACGGCATCCACCGCGGCCTGATCCAGCATAGGAATCGAGCGCAGCACGCGCGCCTGATCGACCATTCCGGCAGGGTCGATCACGGCTTCGATGATCACGACCCCCTGCACGCCTGCAGCCTTCGCCTCTTCCGGATAGACCGGCGGCACATTGACCAGCTTCGTGGGCACCTTGATGCTGCCGCCGACGCGGACCGGCGCGACACCGTCCACCATCTGACTTGGCGACGGCGGCGGCGGCGGGGGCGGTGGGACCTGGCCGGTACCCTGCGCGGCCGGAGGCGGCGGCGGTGGCGGCGGTGGCATCGTGCCGTCGGCTCCGCGCACCGGCATCGGTGTCGAGGCGCTGGTGCCGTTCACCAGGCGCCGGCTGTTCTGGAGCTCGATCGCGCGAGCACGCAGCGCATCAGCCTCGCGCAGCAGGTCGGCACGCGTACCGGCGCTCGTTTCGGCGTTGGCCTGGTGCCGCAGCAGGATGTTCTTGATGATCATCGCGTCGACATACTCGGGATTGAGCCCCAGAGCCCGGTCTTCCGCCGCGATACCAGCCTGGATGTACCGCAGCCGGTCACCCGCTGCCAGCGATGTGTCCTTCCTGACTTTCTCTTCGTAGAACGTGGCAATCACATGCTGTGCCTTGGCGTCGGATGGCGACATCGCCGCCGCGGCTTCGACAGCCGTGATGGCGGAGTCGAACCGCCCACTCCGGAGGTACAGGGTCGCCAGCGCCATCGGCACGCTGGTTTCGGTCGGAAGCGCCATCCGCGCCGACTCCAGCGTCGCCTCGGCCTCACGGATCGCCCCTCGGGTTTCCTGCAAGCGCGCGAGTTCGAGGAATGCGACGAGCGTCGGGCTGGCGGTGATTGCTTCCTTCAGCTCAGTCTCGCGCCTCGACGCCGGCCGCGCCTCCCCCGGACGTAGGTCGCGGGGCTGGCCGGGCTGCGCTTGTGCCGCCTGCGGCACCGCCCTCAGCGGAAAGGCGGCAGCGCCGTACCATCCGCCCATCACGACGACCGCCCCCATGGCGGCACACGACGCAACGATTCGTCTCGACGACATCACGGCCTCCTTGGAAATCAACAGCACTCGCTGGAACAGATGGCGACGACGGGCGAAGGACGTTGCCGGGTAGACACCCGGCTCGTCGGCGAACAACAGCAGCGCTTCGATGTAGGTCCGGCGGGCGTTGGTGGTCAACACGGTCAGTTCGTCGACCACTTCCTCTCGCGACGCCTGCACACGCGCCACAACCCAACTGACGCCAGGATGGAACCAGAAGATCGCGCGGACGAATTCCTCGCCCACCACCCAGAACCAATCGCGCCGCCGCACGTGCCACAACTCGTGCACGAGCACCGCCCGGCGCAACGGTTCCGGCTGGCACTGCAACGCCGCTGGCAGAAGAACGACCGGCCGCCAGGCGCCGAACGTGATCGGCTGGCGCAGGCCGGTGACGTAGCGAACCTCGGCGCCCGCGCGGGCCAAGGTCTCCACTTCGTCGTCAGCCAGCGTGACTGCCGAGGCCATACAGGCACGGCGCCATCGCCGCAAGCGGATGAGGCCCACACCGAGCCAGCCGAGGCGGAACACGACACCCGCGGTCAGCACGATCGCCGCTGCATCCATCCAGGGCCTTGCGCTGCCCGTCAAGCGGACGAGTGGCATCCGCCTGTCGAGAGGCATCACAGCGCCGGCGGCAGCCGGTACCGTTCCGGTGAGCGCGGGCGCAGCAATGTCCGCGCTGAGTGGTGGCTCAGCCAGCCACGGCTGCACGACCGGTAGCAGCAGACAAATCAGGAGCAGCACTCGCCAGTACGCGTGCCGCAAGTCGGGCGCGTGCACTCGCAGCAGCGCCGGCAACGGGCCACCGGCACACACCACTGCGGTGATCTGCAGACTCCAGGCAAACAGGTTGACGAGAACGGCGTCGGTGCTCATTCGTCGATCTCCTCGATCAACCGCTCGATGGCGATCCGCTCGTCCTTGGACAGTCGGCGGTCTTTGGCCAGGTGCAGGAGGAGGCCGCCGGCGGCCCCATCGAACACGCGGTCGACGAAGTCGCGGACCATCGCGCCGACGACCTGCTGCCTCGGCTTGGCTGGTCGGTAAACATACGCCCGCTCCTCGCGCGACTTCTTGAGGTAGCCCTTCTCCTCGAGGATCTTCATCATCGTCATCACCGTCGTGTAGGCGATGGGCCGGCGGGCGCGCAGGGCCTCGTAAACGTCGCGCACGGTGGTCGTGTCACGCGTCCAGATGACCTTCATGATCGCGAGCTCCTGGGGGGTCAGCGTGGGATGGGGGGTTCGCATCGTTACTAAGTATTTAGTAGTTAGTAGACGCGGTGTCAAGGGGAAAGGATTCGGCTTCAGGCTCAGGCGAGGGGATTCTTTTGCAGCGACTCCGTTGCAGCTGGTGACGCACGGATCAATCGGGTTGTGCCGGATCATGCAGGCCGGTAGCCTTAAGCCTGTAGCCTGTAGCCGTATGAAGATCGCCACATGGAACGTGAACGGGATCCGCGCCCGGCAGGCGCAGGTGCAGGAATGGGTGGCGCGCGAGCGGCCCGACATCGTGTGCCTGCAGGAGATCAAGGCCTCGCCTGATCAGATTCCGAGCGCACTCTGCGAGATGGAAGGCTACTGGTGCTATTGGCACGGCGAGAAGGGTTACTCCGGCGTCGGCCTGCAGGTCAGCCAGGCGTTCAGCCCCGAGCGGCCATCGTTCTCACACCCGCCATTCGACTACGAGAACCGCATCGTCATGGTGCGGCTGCCGTCGGTGACGGTGGTGTCGGTCTACGTGCCGAACGGGGGCAAGGACTATCCCGCCAAGCTGCGCTTTCTCGCGGCACTCGAGGAGTTCGCGGCCGAGATGTCGAGTGAACCGCAGCCCATCGTGATCTGCGGCGATCTGAACATCGCTCGTACCGAAATGGATGTTCACCCCAAGGAGCGCAAGCCGGACTCGATCGGCCAGTTGCCGGAGGAGCGCGCGCAGCTCGAACGGATCATCGACCGCGGCCGCTTGATCGATACGGGCCGCGCGCTGGCGCCCAACGACGACCAGATGTTCACGTGGTGGGCGCCGTGGCGGAACATGCGGCAGCGCAACATCGGCTGGCGGCTCGATTACCTGCTCGCCAGTCACTCGCTCTTCGCGACGGTTACCGACTGTGTCGTGCAGCGAGAGGTGGGCACCAGCGATCACGCGCCGGTGGTCGGGAACTTCGCATAGGTTCTAGGGTTCGGGGGTTCGGGGGTTCGACGGGTGCGGGTTCCAAGGGTTCCAGGGGTTCGACGGGCTCGAGAACCGTCGTTCGCCGCTACCGCCCCGACTCGCTTAGTAGCGATCAGCTGGATCGCTGACGTCCTCAACGGCACTCACGCCGACGGGCTGGGCGGAGTGGCGCGACAGCGTGGCGCCGGGCTGGTGGGACGAGTCTGAACAGGCTGGCCCGCGGGCGTCGAGGATGCCGATGATCTCGCTGTCGTATGTCTCGTACAGCCCCGTCAGGCACCCGCACGGAAGGACGCGGCTGGACAGCCCACGCAAAATTCGCATCTCGCCACATTAGACCAGCTGGCAGCCGGAAGTGTTACATCCTCGCGCAAAAAGTGTGGCGCTTCCGTGGCGGGCACATCAGGGATCGCGACCCGGGCATCAATACGGGCGCCGCAGTACCAGCTTTATGGGCGGGATCTCGGGGCCTGCGGCTACGGTCGCCTGCTCGGACGAGTCGATTCGCCCGCCTGGAGACTCATCGCGGGGGCGCTCGGCAAAGACGCGATATGACCGGCCGGCAACTGCTGCGAGCGTGAAGCGGCCGTCCGGTCCGGTGACGACCGGCTCACCGAGCACGTAGTCGCTCTCGGCCGGTCCCTTGAGGTATACCCGCGCGTTGGCCGCCGGCGTACCGCTCGCGTCGAAGACGACGCCGGTCAGGCTGACGAACCGGAACGCGCCCGGGACAACGAAGTTCTCGACGGTGACGCGCTCCCCTTCCGCGACTCTGACGCGCGTTGCCGAGGCGAGCGACGCGACGCCGGGCAGGAAGAGGCGCGGCTCGATCAATTGCCCCTGCCCGTCGCGCTGCGTGTTGATCCCGATCACGAACCGGCCGGCCGGCACGCGGCGGATCTCGTACCGCCCGGCGGCATCAGTCAGGGCCCGCAGCCGCTCGGGGCCGAGCGCCGCATCGAGACCGGCAGGTACAGTCAGTTCGACGGTCAACCCGGCGATCGGCCGCGCCGCGGCGTCGACGACCTGTCCGCCGACCCGGCCGTCGGCGAAGGCTTCGGCCTGGACCTCGGCGCACCCTCGCGCGTCCACCAGATCGATCGTTTTCGGCCACACCTCGCCGGCGAATCCGTCGGGCAGATCGAGTCGCGCGGTATACCGCCCCGCCGCCAGGCCGGTCGCCGCGAAGACGCCGTCCGACCCCGTCACGACCCGCGTGGTCGTGCCTCCGAGATCGAGCACGACGCCGGCGCCCGCGAACGGGCGGGTGGTTTTGCCCACGCCCGGCGTCAGGCTGCGCGTGGCCAGCGACACGCGGCCGCTGATCGTTCCGGTCAGCGGCACGCCGGACGCCACAGCGCGCGCGTAGGCCAGGTCGCTGGAGGCCTCGGCGAGCACCCGTGTTCTCGAGCACACGCTGACCACGAGCGGCGCATCCGGATCGGGGCGCGTCGCATAGACAACGTAGTCGAGGCCCTCCTTGAAGGGGAAACCGCAGTCGCCGCCGCCGCTGCCGGTCGTGACCTCGACCGTGCTGCCAGCCACGCCGGAGAACGCTTCGCTGACCTCGAGCGTGACGCGGCGCGATCGCAGGAACGCCGCGCCAGGCTTGCGGGTCTGCGGCGGCGACACCGCCGTGACGCGGCCGATGAACACGGTCGACGCTTTCCAGTAGGCCTCGCAGGCCGGACCGTTCTCCAGGCACGTGCACGCCTCCGACGGCGTCGCCACGGCCCACAAGGCGGCCACGGCCAGCCCGATCAACACGGTGCGAAGCGGGGCTCCCGTCACGGCTGCCCCTCGCTCTCCTCGACCAGACGACGCGCGATGGCCTCGATCGTCAGCGGCGCTGAGCCTTCCGCCTTGTTGTTGACCAGCAGGTACGTGCGCTTGCGGTTCGCCATCCCAGTGCGGAGCAGCGAGGTGACCTGCCGCCGCATCCGATCGTCGGCCCGGGCAATGCGGTTGAACGGGGCCATCTCCTGGCGGCGCTCCTCGTAGCGGGTCCCCGGCGCGAGCAGCAGCCGCACCATCGTGAACGGACCCTCCTCGACGCGCATGAAGCGCGCCTGCTCCTCGGGCGACGGCATCGCGCTCCAGTAGCTGCAGACGTGTGCCACCTGATGGCGGTGCAGCACCTCGCGATACGCGTCCGTCATCAGGGATCGGTCACGGATCTCGACCGCGTAGTCGGCCCAGCGCGGCAACTGCTCGAGGAACTGATCGAGCAGCTCGGCGAACACGCTCGGATCCAGCGTCGCTTTGACGGGGATCGGTGCGAACTGGAGCAAAAAGGGACCGGAGTGCTTGGCGAACCAGCGCTCGAACGGCTCGAGCATGTCGTCGATGAAGCGCGGCGCCGAAAGGAAATCGGGGTTCGGCTCGATCCTGCCGGCCGCGGGGATGGTGAACGCCGTCACGGTCACAGGCGCCTTGGCACAGCAGACGAAATCGTCCGGCACCTGATCGGAGTAGCGCTGCAGGTCCTCGGGCGGCACGGCGGCGTAGTAGCTCCGGTCGATGCCGACGGTGCGCAGAAGCGGGCGCCGGGCATACTCGCGCAGGCCTTCCCGGGCGAGCACCGATGCCGGCACGGATCGCGGGTAGACGATGCCGGCCCAGCCGGGAAAGCTCCACGAGCTGGTCCCCATGCGCAGCGTTGGCGGGAGCCGCGCCTCGAGCGCCCGGCAGCGCTCGTCGCGCGCCTCGATCGAGGCGGCCAGCGCGGAGGTCGGCGACTCGCGGGCGACCGGTTCGAGCGGGAACAGCGACAGCTGATCGTTCATGCCAGCCGGTCCGCCCCCTGACCGCGGCACCGTACGGACGATCATAGCGCGCCGGTCCCATGAGCGAACGCCGGCCTGCCGGCGGACGTATGCTTCCGGCATGGACAGACTGCTCCAGGACTTCCGCTTTGGTGTCCGACTCCTGTGGCGCGATCGGGCCTTCGCCACCACCGCCCTGCTCACGCTGGCGCTATGCATCGGGATCAACGCGGCGATCTTCGCGGTCGTCAATTCAGTGTTGTTGAAGCCGCTTCCGATCGCGCACCCCGATCGCCTTGCGGTCCTGTACAACGCCTACCCGCGCGCCGGCGTCGAGCGGTCGTCCAACGGCGTGCCCGACTACTACGACAGGCTGACGCAGCTGTCCGCCTTCGAGGAGCTGGCGCTGTACAACACTCGGGGCGTGACCATCGGGATCGCTGGCGATCCCCAGCGCGTCAGCAGCATGGTGGCGCGGCCCTCGCTGCTGCGGATGCTCGGCGTCACACCGTTCCGCGGCCGCATCTTCACCGAGGCGGAAGGGGAGATCGGTGCCGACCACGAGGTGATCCTCAGCTACGGTCTGTGGCAGCAACTCTATGCCGGCCGTGACGACGCGATCGGACAGGTGCTGCGGGTCGGCGGCGAGCCGCACACGATTGTCGGCGTGCTGCCGGCCGACTTCTTCTTTGGCGATCCCGCGGTCAAGCTGTGGCGGCCGCTGGGCTTCACCCCCGAGGAGCGCTCCGACGAGCAGCGGCACAGCAACAACTGGTCGATGGTCGGGCGGCTGCGGCCGGGCGCGACGATTGCGCAGGCGCAGCAGCAGGTCGACGCGCTCAACGCGCGGAACCTCGAACGCTTCCCGCAGTACCGCCAGGTGCTCGTCAACGCCGGCTTCCACACCGTGGTCGCCTCGCTGCAGGAGGACCTGACCAGCAGCGTCCGCAAGACGCTCTACCTCCTCTGGGGCGGCGTCATCTTCGTGCTGCTGATTGGCGTCGTCAACATCACCAATCTGGTGCTCGTGCGCTCGACGGCGCGACTCAAGGAACTGGCGACGCGACACGCGTTGGGCGCGGCGCTGCCCCGCCTGACGCGTCAGCTGCTCACTGAAACGATCGTGCTCACTGTCGCCGGCGGCGCACTCGGGCTTGCGGTCGGGAAGGCCATGCTCAACGGGCTCACCCGCCTGGGACTGGATCGGCTGCCGCGCAGCACCGAGATTCACATGGACACCACGGTGGTCCTGTTCACGCTGGCGGTGGCGCTCGTCGTCGGCCTGCTGGTGGGCCTGGTTCCGGTCCTTCAGCTGCGCCACATGAACCTGAGTCAGGCGTTCCGCGAGGAGAGCCGCAGCGGCACGAGCGGCCGGACGACGCGGACGCTGCGCCGGGTGCTCGTCGCGAGCCAGATCGCGTTTGCGTTCATGCTGCTGGTCGGGGCGGCGCTGCTCTTCACCAGCTTCCGGAAAGTCGTCGCCATCGATCCGGGCTTCAAGCCCGAAGGCGTGCTGACCGCGCGGGTCTCACCACCCCCGGCCAGGTACCGGTCCGACGCCGACCTTCGCACCTTCGCGGCACGGCTGCTCGAGCAGGTCCGTGGCGTGGGCGCCGTGCGCCAGGCGGGGCTGACCTCGAACATCCCCTTCGGCGGCGACTACAGCGACAGTGTGATCATCGCCGAGGGTTATCAGTTCAAGCCGGGTGAGTCGCTGATCTCGCCGTTCAGCGTGAGGGTTACGCCGGGTTACTTCGAGGCGCTCGCGATGCCGCTGGTCGAGGGCCGCTTCTTCACCGACAGCGACTCGCCCGACGCGCCGAAGGTCATCATCGTCGACGACAAGCTCGCGCGCCACTTCTGGGGCCGGGCCAGCCCGATCGGCCGGCGGCTCTACAAACCTGACAGTCCCGAGAACGTGACCACGCCCGGGCCCAAAGCGGAATGGTTCACTGTAGTCGGCGTCGTCGGTGAGGTGCGGATGGCCGGGTTCGTCAGCCGAGACGACCGCGCCGGGGCGTACTACACGCCGATGGCGCAGGGGCCGTTCCGGACGATGACGCTGGCGATCCGGGCCACCGGCAGCGGAACCGATCTCGTGACGGCCGTCCGTGGCGCGCTACGCTCGATCGACCCGGAGCTGCCGCTCTTCAATGTGATGAGCCTCGAAGCGCGTCTCTCGGACTCGCTCGTCGACCGGCGTACCCCGATGGTCCTCGCCCTCGCGTTTTCGGTTGTCGCCTTGTTCCTCGCCGCAGTCGGAATCTACGGCGTGCTCGCGTTCCAGGTCTCGCAGCGGCGGCGCGAGATCGGAATTCGCATGGCCCTCGGCAGCAGCGCCCGGGCGATCTTCGGACTGGTGATCAAGGAAGGCGTGGTGCTGCTCGGGGTCGGATTCGCCGCCGGCCTGGCCGGGGCCTTCGCGATCCGCCGCGCGATCGAGTCGCAGTTGTACGGTGTATCGGGGACGGACCCGCGCGTCCTGGGAGGAGTCGCGGCGCTCCTGGCGATCGTCGCGCTGGCGGCCTGTAGCCTGCCGGCGCGCCGAGCCGCGCACACGGATCTGCTGCGCGCGCTCGGCGAGAGCTGAGAGAGCGGGCGGCTAAACGGTCAGCGATCCCCTCCGCCTCGCGCCTCGATCCTCGCCCAGGTGTCTTTCAGCGTCACGGTGCGATTGAAGACCAGGCGGTCGGCGCTCGAGTCCGGATCGACGCTGAAATAGCCGACGCGCTCGAACTGGTAGCGCGTGCCACTCGCGGCGCTGGCCACACTCGGCTCGATCTTGCAGTCCGGCAGCACCTCGAGCGAACCGGGGTTCAGGTCGCTGCGGTAGTCGTCCGCCGCACCAGGATTCTCGCTCGTGAACAGCCGATCGTAGAGGCGGACCTCGACGTCGAGCGCGTGCGCCGCCGAGACCCAGTGCAGCGTCGCCTTGACCTTCCGCCCGTCCGGCGAGTCCCCGCCGCGCGTGGCCGGATCGTAGGTGCAGTGCAGCGCGGTGATCTCGCCCGTCACGGGATCCTTGTCGACGCTGGTGCAGGTCACGAAGTAGGCGCCGCGAAGTCGCACTTCCTTGCCCGGTGACAGCCGGAAGAACTTCTTCGGCGGATCCTCGCGAAAGTCATCGCGCTCGATCCACAGCTCGCGCGAGAACGGCACCTGCCGGGTGCCCGCGGCGGGATCCTCCGGGTTGACCACGACCGCGAACTCCTCGGTCTGCCCGGCCGGATAGTTGTCGATCACAACCCGCACCGGGTTCAGGACGGCCATCACCCGCGGCGCGTAGCGATTCAGATCCTCGCGGACCGCGTGCTCGAGCACCGCGACATCGACGATGTTCTCGCGCTTGGCGACGCCGATGCGGTCGCAGAAGTTGCGAATCGCCGCCGGCGTATACCCCCGGCGCCGCATTCCGACGATGGTCGGCATGCGGGGATCGTCCCAGCCGGCCACGTGACCTTCCTGCACGAGTTCGAGCAGCTTGCGCTTGCTCATGACGGTGTAGGTCAGATTCAACCGCGCGAACTCGATCTGCTGGGGCTTGGAGGGCACCGGCAGGTTGTCGATCAGCCAGTCGTACAGCGGCCGGTGATCCTCGAATTCGAGGGTGCAGAGCGAGTGCGTGATCAGCTCGCGCGCGTCAGACGGCGGGTGGGCGAAGTCGTACATCGGATAGATGCACCACGCGTCGCCGGTTCGATGGTGATGGGCGCGGCGGATCCGATACAGCACCGGATCCCGCATGTTGATGTTCGGCGAGCCCATGTCGATTTTGGCCCGCAGCACATGCGCCCCGTCGGGGAACTCCCCGGCGCGCATGCGCGCGAACATGTCCAGGTTCTCGGCGACGGAACGGGCCCGGTACGGGCTGTCCGTCCCGGCCTGCATCAGCGTGCCGCGATACTCGCGCATCTCGTCGGCGGTCAGGCTGTCGACATACGCCTTCCCGTTCTCGATCAGATGGACCGCGTAGGCGTAGAGCTGCTCGAAGTAATCCGAGGCATAGAACAGCCGCTCGCCCCAGTCGAAGCCAAGCCACCGGACGTCGGCCTTAATCGAATCGACGTACTCGACCTCTTCCTTCGCGGGGTTGGTGTCGTCGAACCGCAGGTTGCAGGTCCCGCCGAACTCCGCCGCAACCCCGAAGTTCAGGCAAATCGACTTGGCGTGGCCAATGTGCAGGTAACCGTTCGGCTCCGGCGGGAAACGGGTCGCAACCCGGCCCTGGTGCTTCCCCGACTTGGCGTCGGCGGCGACGATGGCGCGGATGAAGTCGAGGCCCGTCTCTTCGCGAACCGGTTCTAAGTGAGGAGGAATCCATGGGGTGAAAACCTCGATTATAGCGCGGCGATCGCGGACCACCCCGAGAGCGCGTAAAGCCCGACCCGCCTGCGCCTCGGGCGGCTGAAGACCACGTTTCAGAGATATCGAGACGGTGCGGGTGATTCGGGGGAGCCCCGCATGGCGATCACAACTTGACCTGAGTGTCTCGATTCGGACCAGCGACGGCCGGGAGGGGCCCGCGCCCAGATCCGTCTTGCTAAGGGCAAGTGGCGAGGGCACAACAGATTGCACGCTGGAACGCGTTCGAGGAGGAACGGCGTTGATGTTGCCTCATCTGGTCGCGCGGCATGGTGCCGCGCATCGCGCCCGGGCGGGCGCCAGGAGTCGGCGGCGGCAGTTCGATCGGCGCGCCGTGCCGAGCGTGACCATGGAAGAAGCAGTCGAGCAGCAGGCAGTCTGGACCGAGGTGCCCCTCACCGGCACCACGCCTACCGCCGTCCTCGAGGCCACCGAGCGTGCCCGGGCCGAGGCGCAGAAAGTGAAGGACAACCGGCGGAGCCATAAGCGCGTGCCCGGTAAGGCGCTCGACTGGGTGGAGGTCGCTCGGGTCAAGTACGGTCCGGAAGTCTCGATCGTCGATCTGTCGAAGGGCGGCGTGCTGGTCGAATCCGATCGGCCGCTGAAGCCAGGGTCCAAGCAGGCGCTCGAAATCGCCGCGGGCGGCAAGACGATTGTCGTGCCGTTCGGCGTGCTGCGCAGCAAGATCAGCGCGCTCGGGCCCAAGGGCGCGGTCTATCGGGCGGCCTGCGCGTTCAGCAGGGTGCTCGACCTGCCGCAGCTGGCCAACGAGGAGGCCTGTGAGGAGGCATCGCCACGCGCCACCGGGGCCGAGGTCGCTCGCGTGCTCCCGCCCGAGCCGCTGATGGAGACGGTGCTGCGGGAATCCGGATCAGAAACGGCGTGGGCGTCGGAGCCGGCGGTTTCGACCGGCTGGCAGAAAACAGTCGCGCGATTTGCCGACGGTACCGTGGTCAAGGGCTACAACATCGACTTCGACGTCAACCGTCCGGTCTTCTCGTTGAGCCCGACACCGGACGCGGCCAGCGATCGGGTCACGATTCCGGTCGCCGCTCTCAAGGGCGTGTTCTTCGTCCGCGACTTCGTCGGCGACGCCAAGTATCAGGAGCGGAAGACGTTCTTCGGCCAGACGCAGGGCCGGCGCGTGCACGTCAAGTTCAACGACGGCGAGGTGGTGGTCGGCACGACCCAGGCCTATCGGGCTGACGGCGCCGGGTTCTACCTGACGCCCGCGGATCCTCGGGCCAATAACACGCGCATCTTCGTCGTCTCGAGCGCGATCCGGCAGGTGCGCTTCCCCTAATCGGACGCGCCGCCCTCCTGCGGACCGGACCCTACGAGCCGCGCGGGCCGCGGCGCGAAGCTGACTGACTGCCCGGTCAGTGCCGCCAAGACGCAAAAATCACCGCGCGCGCGCCGCAGCGCCGATGTAAAGTTGTGCTGAGGCTGGTGACGACCGTCGGCGCGCGCGGGCCCTCCTCCCGGACACCGTTCACACTCGCCCTGGATTCCCATGACCGTTAGGCCCGCGAAGATCCTGCTCGTGGACGACGATGCGGCCACGAGAGCGGGATTGTTGGAATTGCTGATCGGCGCGGGCTACGAGACGCGCGCGGTGGCCACGTTCGAAGAAGGCATCCGGGCGCTGCGCGTCGATACGCCCGACCTGCTCATCGCTGACGTCCGTCTCGGGGCGTTCAACGGCCTGCAGCTGCTCGTCAGCAGCCCTCGTTCGGTCCCCGCCATCGTGATCACCGGCTTCGCCGATCCCGTGCTCGAATCCGACGCGCGTCAACACGGCGCCGATTACGTGCTGAAGCCGGTCACGCCCTCGGTGCTCCTCGACATGGTGCGGCGGCGGCTGGCGCAGGTGGAGACGTCGCGGTTCGAAACGCTGCGCCGTTGGGAGCGCAAGTCCGTGTCTGGCGGCCTGCCGGCGCGGATCGACGACCAGCCGGCGCGGATCCTCGACGTCAGCTATGGCGGCCTGCGCTTCCAGATGCCGCGCGCCGGCGATGCACCTCTGTCGGTCAACGTCCGGCTGACTCAACACGAGCTCGCCATCCGCGCCGACGTCGTGTGGCACACGCCGCTTGGTGAGCACGCCTGGCTCGGGGGCGCCGCGGTGTCGCAAGCCAACATCGCCACCGCCCGTGACTGGCGCACGCTGGTCGATTCGCTCGGGTGAGCGTTCCGCTTCGCGTCCCTCTTCTCGGATGCTAACCCGGCGGATCCACCGCACGTCGCCCGTTGAACCTTGCACCTTGAACCCTGAACCTTGAACCCTGCACCCGCTAGTCCCCTGGACTAGTTCCGCATCGCCGTCGCGGGATCGATGCGGAGCGCGCGCCACGCCGGAAGCACTGAGCCGAGCAGCGTCATCACCAGCACCGTCGCGGCGGCCGCGGCAAACGTCCGGAGGTCGGCGGGCTCGAGACCGGCCAGCAGCGCCTGCATCGAGCGCGCGGCGGCATACGCCAGCGGCAGGCCGAGGATCGTACCGAACGCGCCGCAGCGGAGTCCGTCGACCAGCACCAGCCGCAGCACGTCGTGCCGCTCCGCCCCGAGCGCAACCCGCACCGCCAGCTCGCGGACCCGCTGCGAGACTCCGAACGACAGCAGCCCGTGGATCCCGATCCCGGCAAGCAGGAAGGCCATCGCCGCGAACCCGCTGAGCACCGCCACCTGTGCGGTCCGCGCGCTGGTATCGCTCTGCACGATGTCCTCGAGCGTGCGGACATCCGACACTGGGAGCTGCGGGTCCGCGCGCGCCACGATCCGGCGGATCGACGGCACGAGCGCACCGCTCCCTGACGCGGTACGAACGATCAGATCCTTGGGAATGTAGAAGACCAGCGAGTTGTCGGGCACTTGCTGATACGGCAGGTAGACCTGAGGCTCGCTCTCACGCTCCAGGCCGCGGACCCTGATGTCGCCCACGACCCCGGCAATCGTGCGTTCCTGGAGACCGAAGGTGAATCGCCGGCCAATCGGGTCGGCGCCGGGCCAGTAGCGGCGTACGAAGGACTGGCTGACCACCGCGACCGCGGGCGCTGTGGCGGTGTCGGTTTCGGCGACGTCACGCCCCTCGCGGATGGGGATCCCGGCCGCCGCGAAGAAGCCGGGCGTCACGAACCGCAGGCTGGCGAGCTGGGCGGTCGAGGGATCCTGGCCCGGCGCCATCAGCACCGGCCAGATCCCGCCACCCATGACCATGGGCAGAAAGCTGATATACGCCGCGCCGGTCACGCCGGGTAGTGCCTGCACTCCGGCGAGGACGTCCCGGTAGAACTGCGTGCGTCGTTCGGTCGCCCCGTACTTCGGCAGCGGCAACGTCGTCCGCATCGTGATCACACCGGATGAATTGAAGCCGGGGTCACGATCCTGCACCCGCCACAGCGCACGCAGCAGCAGGCCGGCCGCCACGAGCAGGGCGATCGTCGCCGCCACCTCCGCCACGACGAGGATCGATTTGAGCCGTTCGGTCCGACGGCTCGCGCCGATCCGTCCGCCCTCCTGCAACCCCGCGGCGCCGCTGGCCGAAGCCGCGCGCCAGGCGGGGACCAGCCCGAAGCCGAGGCCGGTCAGCGCGCTGGTGATGAGCGCGATCGCCAGCATGCGCCAGTCCAGCGGAGGCACCGTCGCCATCGGCAGCGCGGTCGGCACGAGGCGCGCAATCAGCGGCAGGGCGACGAGTGCCAGTCCGGTGCCCAGCGCTCCGCCGCCGATCGCCAGGACCAGGCTCTCGGTCAGCATCTCGCGAACCAGGCGCCGGCGTCCGGCCCCGATGGCGGCGCGGATGCTCAACTCACGCTGACGGCTCAAGGCGCGGGTCAGGAGCAGGCTGGCGAGGTTGGTGATCGCGATCAGGAGCACGCACCCGGACGCGGCGGCGAGCGCGATCAGCAGCGTGCGGGACTGCCGCGGTACTTCGTCCCGCATGGTGACCACCGTGGCGCCGGTGCTGGCGTTCTCTTTCGGGTAGGCGCGTTCGAGGCCGGCGGCGATCACCGACAGTTCCGAGCGCGCCTGCTCGATCGTCGCGTCCGGCTTCAGGCGCGCCACCGTGCGCAGGTAGGTATCGGTCCGGTCGTCGTAGTCGGCGGGCGCGAAGCGCAGCGGCAGCCAGACGTCGACCGTGCGAGCCGGGAACGCGAAGTCGTCGGGCATCACACCGGTGATGGTCCGTGGTCGATCGTCGACGATCACGGTGTGGCCGGCGATCGCCGGGTCCGAGGCGAAGCGGGATCGCCACAGCGACTCGCTGATCACGACTTCAGCAGACGCATCGAAGCGCGCCGCGCCCTCGGTGAGCGTCCGGCCAATCGCCGCGTGTGCGCCAAGCACCGCGAACAGATCCGGCGTGACCCGCGCCCCTTCGACGCGGAGCGGATCGCCCTGACCAAGCAGGTTGGCAGACACGGGCTGGTACGCCGCGAACCCGTCGAAGCTGTGCGCCGCGGCCTTCCAGTCGCGGAAGTTGGCCGGGGAGAGCTCCATCCGCGAGTAACCGCGCGATTCCTGGTTCTGCCAGACTTTCACGAGCCGGTCCGGCTCCGCGAACGGCAGCGGCCGGACCAGCACATAGTCGAGCGTGGAGAACGCCGCCGTGCTGGCGCTGACACCGAGCGCGACCACCACCAGCGCGGTGAACGTGAACGCCGGCGAGCGGCGCAGCGATCGAATCGCGTAGCGAAGGTCCTGGCGGAGCATTTACACGGGGGTCATGAACCCCTGAACCTCAGTAGAGCCGATCCCGGAGGTACACCTGCAGATCGTGGCGGCCGCGCAGCTGGAGCTTCTCGTAGACGTGATGGAGGTGGATCTTCACCGTGCCGACGCTGATCGAGAGGCGCGTGGCGATCTCCAGGTTGTCGAGCCGCACCGCGACCAGGCGCAGGATCTCGAGCTCGCGCGGCGTGAGCACCTGTTCGAGCTCGTCTTCGACGTTCTGCCGCTGCGTGAGGCGGCTGGCCAGGTCCACGCCGTCGACACACAAGCTGCGGCCGCCGCCGTGGACCGTCCGCAGGCAGTCCTCGAGCACGCGCGGGGCCATCGCCTTGAGCACGATGCCGCGCGCGCCGAGCCGCGCTGCGGCCAGCAGGTCGTCTTCGTCCTGGCTGGCGGTCAGCACGACGACCGCCGGCGGCTTGGACGAATCCAGCTGCCGGAGCAGGGTCAGGCCATCCTCGTTCGCGAGCTTCAGGTCGAGCACGACGATATCCGGCTGGAGCCGCTCGATCGCCTGCAGCCCCTCCCCTACAGTGCTGCAGGTGGTCAGGACCTCGAAGTCCGGGCTGGACTGCAGCAGCTGCTCGAGACCCTTCACGACGAGTGGATGGTCGTCGACGAGTACGATTCGAATAGCCATTTCTTCAACCGACGTAGCAACGCTCGCCATGACACCTCAAGCGGCCGCCGGCGTTAACGGCAGCGCAATCGACAATTCGGTTCCGGCCTCGCTCGATCGCAGCTCCAGCGCCCCGCGCATCTCCTCGACCCGCTCCTTCAACGTGAGCGGCCCTTCGTTCATCGCATTCAACGCCGCCAGATCGAACGTTCCGCGGAACGGGAACCCGCGCCCGTCATCGGTGATCGTCAGCCGCAGGCCGCCGGCCGCGGCGCTGAGAACGACCGCAATCGATGACGCGTCGGCGTGCCGGGCCGCATTCAGCACGCCTTCCTGGACGATGCGGTAGATGCCTTCGGTGAGCGGCTCGGGCCACGAGTCGGCCGTCTCCAGCACGCGCATCCGGACCGTCACTTCCCACTGCCGCTCGACCCGGCGGCGGAGCTCCTCGAGGCGCTCGTTGAGCGCCGCGACCGGCGAGTCGGCCGGCTTCTGGCTGAACGGTCGCAGCCGCCGGATGAACGCGCGCATCTCGATCTCGCCGTGCTCGAGCTGATCCTGAACCTCCTCGAGGCGCTGACGCGCGCCGTCCGGATCGCGGTCCAGGAGACGCCGCGCCGCGACCAGCTGCAGCGCGCTCCCCGCCGCGGACTGCAAGAGACTATCGTGAATGTCCCTCGCCAGGCGCAACCGCTCTTCGAGCGCGGCGCTCTTGCCGAGGCGCCGGAGGAGATAGAGGCTGTCGAGCCGGGAGACCGCCAGCCGGGCGACGACCTCGCCGAAGATGAGATCGTCGATCGTCATGTGCCGCTTGTCCAGTGCGAACAGACGGCCGCGAATCAGCTCGCCGTCGAGGCTCCAGGACTGGACCCGCTCCATGTTGAACCGGGCCTGCAGCGCGGGATGAATGGGGCGACCGAGCCGCTGCCGGAACGATCCCGCCGACCAGTGAATCACATGCGCCGTGTCGGCGCTGGCGTGCGCGGTCTGAAACGTGCCCTTCTCGAGACCGGACACCACGAAGGACCCGAACCGCGCTTCGGGCTCGGTTCCCTGCGCGACGTCGGATCCCGAACCCCAGGCCAGCTTGATCGTGCCCTCCTCGGGTTCCTCCCACATCAGCAGCACGCGCGGCGCTTCGAGCACGTCGGCGCACTCGCTCACCAGCTCCGAAGCCAGTTCATCGGGCTGCCGCGGCACGCGCCGCGGCCACGCGACGAGCCGTCCGAGCTCGCGCTGGAAGCGGTGGTGGTGCGCGCCGAGATACCCGACCAGCACCGCGACGACCGCCAGATGGACGATGCGGATCAGGAAGGTGTTGAGGCCGAGGGGTCTGAGCCCGAGCACCACGGACGTGTAGACACTGGTGGCGGTGTAGAGCGCGACCGTCACCACCGCGGTCCACACGGCGCCGCGTGTCCCCCAGCGCAGCGTGCCGCAGATCACCAGGAAAGTGAAGTAAGCGAAGAAAGGACTGGTGGCGCTGTCGGTGTAGTAGTTGAAGAGCGAAAACGCGGCGAGATCGAAGGCGTGCTGCGCGACGTCCCAGCCGCGCGCGAAGCGCACCGGCGTCCACACCAGGCCCGAGGACAAGGACGCTGTAGAGCAGGTACCAGCCGAGCGCGTAGGCCAGCGACCACGTGCCCAGCGCGTCGGCCGGGCTCACCGCAACGGCGAGCAGCGCGCCGGCGGCAAGCACGATGCGACTGATCGCGATCAGCCACTCGATGCGGACGCGTGGCGGATACTCGGGAACGAGGTTGAACGTTGGCGGCCGCATCAGCAGCCCGTCCCGGGTTCGTCCGGCACCCGCGCCCACGACGCGCGCGGCAAACCGAACCTGGGAGTATCAGTGCGTGACGGTCTTGGCCCGTGGCAGCTGGAGATCGTCGCCACCGACCGTCCACAGATCATGGGCATCCGGGGAAAACGATAGATCGAACGGAGGTCGATCGGAAACCCGGCGTCCCCCCCGGCTCCGGGAGCGACGTTCATCGTGCTGACGGCGATCGGCTCTGAGCACCAGGCGAACGTCGAGACCTTGCAAATCTGTCACGGGTCGCTCCCTCCCCGGAGCAGCGAGAGGGCGATTATAACGCACATGGTCTATATCCAGACAGATATCACGAGCCGATCTTCAGCTCTTTTACTGCCGACTCCGGCTCGGAAAACTCCAGCAGCCCTGCTCCCTCCTCCTCGACCGCTCGCCGGGCAGCCGTTGTCAGGCGGCCAAACGGGATCACCGTCAGCCTCGCCGTCTTCGCGCGCCGCTCCATCGTCCACGTGCCAGCCACACGGCCGTCGACCAGCAGGGTCGGGAGGACTCGCAATCCGGGCCTGAACACCGTGGACCGATGCTCTCTGTCGAGGAACCGGGCGTCGGCGCGCCCGACGATCGCGTTGTCCCAATCCGGGAGGAAACGCACCGGCGCCGGAACGTCGGGATCGGGGCGCGGCGCCTCGGGCACATCGAACAGCTCGCCGCCTCGTTCACCCCGGAACGTCACCAGTGCAGGGCGAAGCGTCTCGAACACCGGCTTCAGCCCAGGGAAGCCCAACCAGCCCTGCGCGTCGGCGACGGTCGCCGGACCGTACGCGGCCAGATAGCGCCGCACGAGGTCTTCAACGGTTCCGGCCGGGGCTCGGCCCTTCGCTTTCCCCAGCCACGCCTCGGCGGTGATGAACGAGGCCTGCGCCGGGAAGCCCCACGGAGACGCGGTCGGGACCTGCAGCAAGGGCAGTTGCATGCGGACGGCGTAGGCCATCGCGCGGATGTCGGTCGCCGGCTGAGCCTCCGCCAGATGATCGCGAAAGTTGTCGAACGTCCTCGGTTGACGGAAGTACTCCCTGGCCTCGGCGAGGAGCGGCGCCATCTCGATGCCGGCCGTGCGACCGCCGAGGATCGAGGCCAGGCCGCGATCGAGCCCGGTCTGAAGCGGACCGCGAAGTCCGCGGAAATCGCGCGGCGGTCATGAGGTGGAGCGTGCCCCGCATCGCCGTGCCGCGCACCAGCCGCTTGTCGAGCAGCGCCGCGACCACCGCATCGCGGGTCAGCTCGTGAACGCGCGTCCAGAGTCCGACGAGTGGCGGACGCGGCAGCTGCGCCTGCAGTCCGATCAGCCGCGCAGTCACCTCGAGGAACGAGCCGCTGCGCTCGAGCAGGTGCTGACGCGCCAGCGTCGCGCGGTTCAGGGCACGGACGGACAGTGTGGCGGGGGCCATCGGGGTCACATGATACGGCGTCCGTCACGAGCTAAGGTTCCTGGGTTCTCAAGGTCGAGGGTGCTCAGGGTGCTCGTTCTATGGTTCCAAAGGTTCTTGGTTCTGCACGTGACGAGCACCGGCGACACAGGTCATGAGCACAACTCTTAATTAATTCATTGACAGGCCGACTGCATGGGCCTACGCTCCTGACTAGTCTTAATTCGCTAGGAGCTGGCCATGCGAACAGCGGTGATTGCCGGAACGGTGCTGGCGTTGGCGACGGTGGCACCGCTGTTCGGGCGCGGGCCCGACGTTTCGACGCCGGTTGAGGGGGCTGCGGCCGGCAGTGCGCTGCGGCCGGTCATGACGCGACGGTATGTCATGTCCGGCAAGGTCAGGCCGCTCCTCTTCTGGATCGGCAAGGAGGACATCGGCGAGGCGCGGATCGTGTGGCGGCGGGGTGAGGCCGGCGTCGGCTACGAGTTCCTCGTCGGCACCGATCCCGCCAAGGCGCCTCGCGCGCTGAACCGCTGGGGCTACATCGCCGAGGACGGCGAAGGCGCCGGCGGATCGCTGCTCGCGCTCATGACCGGCGCCGACGAGAACAGCTACGCCGACGCCGAGTCCAGCTCCGCCCGCCCGGCGGGCGCCGGCGACTTCCGCGCCATCAGCGCACGGGTGGGGCGCGGCGAGGCTACGTGGCAGACGGCGCGGGTCACCACGCCATCGGCGCTCACGGTCCACGACGTCGATGCGACGCTCGACCGGGTGCGTCACGAAACGTCCGCCGTGGCAACACGCTCGATGCCCCTGCCCGCCGGCGCGCGCCCCGGATTTCTGACCGCGGTCGCGGAGCTGCTCGACCAGACCGTGCGCGGCGTTCGCGACCACGCCGACACGCGCACGCTCACCCGCCCACGCCTCACCTACGTGTTCGGCCAGGGATCGTACGAACTGCAGCTCCGCGAGGCCGAGACGACCCTGATCGAGCACGGCGGCCAATCCGTGCCCGCGGTGCGCACCGCCTTCGAGATCCGCACGCTCGCCACCAACGTGCGCACGCGGTTCGAGCTGACCTCCGGCACATCAGGCGACCTCGCCGGTGTGCCGCTATCGATCTCATGGCAGCCGCGCTGGTGGTTACGAGTGGGGCTTACGCTGGGCGAGTAGTAAGGTTCGACGGGTTCGATGGTTCGGGGGTTCGACGGTTCGGGTTCTCGGGTTCGACGGGTTCTTGGTTCGAGAGGCTCGCGAGTTCTCGGATCATGCTGCTAGCCACATCAGTCGGAGAACCAACGAACCATCGAACCTGAGAACCCGCACCCTTCGAACCCGAACCTCGAACCGTCGAACCCGTCGAACCCTTCGAACCTGTCAGTACATCCAGTCTCCCGTATGATTGACGCTTTTCGGGAGTGTGCATTTGGGCAACATCCTGCAGAGCGTCCCCGCCGGCCAGAACGTCGGTATTGCCTTCTCCGGCGGACTCGATACGAGCGCGGCCCTTCACTGGATGCGCGGCAAGGGGGCGGTTCCGTACGCCTACACCGCCAACCTGGGGCAGCCCGACGAGCCGGACTACGACGAGATCCCGCGGCGCGCGCTGCAGTACGGGGCTGAGAAGGCCCGTCTGATCGACTGCCGGGCGCAGCTCGTCGCCGAAGGGCTCGCGGTGATGCAGTGCGGCGCCTTTCACATCTCCACCGCCGGCGTCCCCTACTTCAACACCACGCCGATCGGCCGTGCCGTCACCGGGACGATGCTGGTCAGCTCGATGAAGGAAGACGACGTCAACATCTGGGGCGACGGGAGCACCTTCAAGGGGAACGACATCGAGCGGTTCTACCGCTACGGCCTGCTCGTCAATCCGGCGCTGAAGATCTACAAGCCGTGGCTGGATCAGGCGTTCATCGACGAACTCGGCGGCCGCAAGGAGATGTCGGAGTACATGCTCAAGGCCGGGCTCACCTATAAGATGAGCGTCGAAAAGGCCTACTCCACCGACTCCAACATCCTTGGCGCGACCCACGAAGCCAAGGATCTCGAGTTCCTCAACAAGGGCATCACGATCGTCGATCCGATCATGGGAGTGGCGTTCTGGCGCGAGGACACGCCGGTCAAGCCCGAGACGGTCACCGTCACCTATGACGAAGGGCAGCCGGTCGCGCTGAACGGCATCACCTTCAAGGATTCCGTGCAGCTGATGCTCGAGGCCAACCGCATCGGCGGACGCCACGGCCTCGGCATGAGTGATCAGATCGAGAATCGGATCATCGAGGCGAAGAGCCGGGGCATCTACGAGGCGCCGGGCATGGCGCTGCTGTTCGCGGCCTACGAACGGCTGGTCACCGGCATCCACAACGAGGACACGATCGAGCAGTACCGCGATCAGGGGCGTCGTCTCGGCCGCCTGCTTTATCAGGGCCGCTGGTTCGATCCGCAATCGATGATGCTGCGCGAGACCGCGCAGCGCTGGATTGCCCGGGCGGTCACCGGCGAGGTCACCCTCGAGCTCCGCCGCGGCAACGACTACTCGATCCTCGACACCACCAGCCCCAATCTCACCTACAAACCGGAACGGCTGACGATGGAGAAGGGAGAAGGCGCGTTCACGCCCCAGGATCGCATCGGCCAGCTGACCATGCGCAACCTCGACATCGTCGACACCCGCGAGAAGCTGTTCACTTACGTGAAGGCCGGCCTGCTGGCGCCGGCCGTCGGGAGCGAGCTGCCACACCTGCTCGACGCCGGCGAAGGTCAGCGACCGGACGACCCGAGCAAGGATTGACGCCGGCTCACCCACACGTCAGCGGCACAGAGGAGCGCCCCGACGATGGCGGGGACGATCAGACGGAACGATGCGGCGATGATCGTGAAGAACGCAATGATCGTGAGCCCGACGATCCGCGCCCACGCGTTGCGGTGCCACGGGCCGGCGCGGGAGAGAGCGCGGCGAAGAGTGCGAGCGCGATCAGGTACCAGCCAACGAAGTTGCGCAGCAGAATCCCGCACCAGACGCCCGGTTGCTGCCATCCACGAGCGCGCTGCGTCCGGTGGCACTCGGCGTGCCGCTGGTGATGTCCGCGGCCTGGATGGTGCTCGTCTCCTACGTGCAGCAGGTGCGGCTCGCGGCTGGATGGAGTGGCCCCTGGGCCGGCGCCAGGCGCCGACCGGCAGGAGCGTACTCACCTGAGTAGGAAATCACACTGGACGCCGGTCTGATCCCCAAATCAGGGCGATCAACGAAAGAAAGTGACGAGTGCGAAGCGCGGCCGCCTGACGCCACCCCGTCCTGTGGCAACGGCTCGACGTCGGTGAATGGCCGCGCTTCACGTCGAGCGTCAGGGCTGCCGCGATCGGCGGCGGCGTCCCCACAACCCGCAGATGCCGAGCCCGACCAGCGTCAGTGTCGCCGGCTCCGGAATCGTTGCCGTCGATGCGTCAAGGCTGACGCGATCGACGCCGAACTGGAACAAGTTCACGTTATCGACCTCCGCGAATCGCAGACGCAGCGTCTGACCGGCGTTGGCCGCGAGGAGCGCCGACAGGTTGGCGGTGATGGTGTTGTAGCCGGTCACCGCCGGGCTGCCGACCGGTGTCGTGAACAGCGTCGCCAGGATATCGCCGGGCGCGACACTGAATGCGTTCGCCGAGGTCGCGATGATATCGACGCGAGCCTGCTGATTCAGCGCCGGCGTGCTGAAGTCGAGGGTGATGGGCGTGAAGAAGGTGCCGGCGCGGTTGCCGACGAACACGTCGAAGGACAGGGTGCCGCTGGTCGTACCGATTGGCACCAGGAAGTCCTGATAAAGGACGTGACTGCCCGGGCCGAGCGCGTCGGTCATCGCGGCGAAGGCACCGCCGGCCGGCGCAGGTACCGTCGAACCGCTGATCGGACTCGTGGTTCCCGTTTGGAGGCCGAACGTGCCCTCACTTCCCAGCTGATCCAGGCGACTCCAACTGGTGAAGCCGCTTTCGAAGCTGCCGTTGATAATGAGTGGCGCCGCCTGCGCCGCGGTGCTGGCCGCAGTGATCAGCACGGCTGCCGCTATCGCCACGGTTAACCGTCCTCGTTTCGCACGATGCATGTCTTCCTCTTTTCGTGACCCGAAAAACGAGCCGTATCGCCACAGCTGGTCACCGCCGCGGCGGCGGATATTGTAGAGCTCGCGGTGTCTGCGCGCTAGTCCTTTGGAACTAGCCGGGATTGCGACTGATCATGTAGATCGCGTTGTCGGTAATGGACACGACATACAGGTTGCCGTCCGGCCCCTGCTCGATGTCCGGAGTGGTCCCAAAGCCCTGACCGACGATCAGCGTCTCGCTCTCCGTACCCTCGAACTTCTGGGCCCGGAACAGGTTGTCGGCGACCTTGTCGGCCAGCCGCGGATCCGCGCTGGTGTCGACGTGCAGTCGGTCGGCGGTCAGGCGCATCAGGTAGATGCTTCCACCGGTCCCGCCGACTTGCTGGAAACTCCGCGCCGATCCCATCCAGAGCGTCCCCTCATATTCGGGACCGAGTGCGCCGTTGTGCACGAACGCCACCCCTGACGGACCGATCTCGTACTTCCAGCTCAGTTCCGGATCGACGTAGGTCGCGCCGGCCAGCATGAACAGCCGCGACAGCGCGAGGGCCGGGGTGTAAGCCACACGCGTCGGCGGGTACCGCACCTGCTGCATCGCGCTGCCGAACTGCGTCGTCTCGATGAACTTGAAATCCGCGATCCGGCTCACCGGGCCGGCGAACTGGATCCAGCCACCGTTCATGCCCGGCACGATGCGATTCAACTCGCTGAATGCGTCGTCGGCATTCTCGGTTTCCCACAGCGAGCCGGCGATCGGATCGAAGGCCATGCCGAAGCCGTTGCGATGGCCGTAGGAGAACACCTTCTGGATATTCGCGCCGACCTCGCCGCCGATTGCCGCACCGGCGGCAAAGAACGGATTGTCGGCCGGCGTGGTGCCATCGCTGTTGAGGCGGATGATCACGC
This sequence comes from uncultured Acidobacteriota bacterium, assembly GCA_963816725.1. Lineage (GTDB taxonomy): Bacteria > Acidobacteriota > Vicinamibacteria > Vicinamibacterales > 2-12-FULL-66-21 > CAVSUB01. The sequence goes on from CAWFMC010000019.1 coordinate 173,593, forward strand.
CGGTCAGGTGTGCGTTGTCGGGAGCGGGGCCGCCGAACGTGTCATCCATCTGCGGCGGCGTGAGGAACGGGCCGTTGGGGAGGTTCTGCATCCAGCCGCGGCGCCCACGGTCGCCGGTGAAGAGATACAGCTTGCCGTCGGGGCCGAACTTCAGCACGCCGCCGTTGTGATTCCCCTGCTCGGCGCCGTTCTGTGTGCCTTCGTGTCCGGGAACCGGAATGTTGTCGGTCTGGCGGGAGCGCAGGTTGAGGAGGTTGCGATCGAAGGTCAGCGTCGCGCCATTCCAGATGTATCGGTCGACGTGCTGGCCGAGGAGCGGCACCTCGCTGAGGACAGTGGAGTCCGCGCCGGTGGTGCTCTCCACCCACGAGACGTAGGCGAAGGGGACAGCCGGAAACGATGGATCGAGCACCAGGCTCAGCAGCCCGCGCTCCGACGCCGAGTTGACGGCAAGGTCCAGGACCGGCGCAGGCTGAATGGCGCCGTTGATGACCCGCTTGATCTGGCCGGATGCGCGTTCGAGGACCAGATAGTCGTTGGCGCCGAGGAACACAATCCCAATCGGCTGGGTGATGCCCGCATTGAGCACCGTCGTCGCCCGCAAGTTGGGAGCGGTCACGATGAGTGGCGTGGTGTCGGCCAAGGTCGGCGCAGTGCCCGTCGCGAGGACGGCGGCGGCGCCAATGGCAGCGGCGGCGATGGTGGTGGTCCAGCGAGCGAGGTGCCGGCGCGTAACGCGCCGGTCGAGCGAGTCCGGTAATCGTCGGTGTGTGAGCATGCATCCTCCGTTGTTCGGCGACGGCCACCCAGCCGTCGAGCGGTTGCACGTAAGTCGCCGACGAATCTCGAAAGCGGATCGCGCCGATGGACGAGCTGCGTCGCCCACCGATCGGCCAATTCCTCCGTCTTCGCCGGGCGGCGCGGTCGTGGTGCAAACACGGATCCGGGTTCGGCGGCTGCATCCGATTTCCTTGACAGGGTGACGGGTGCGGTCGTAGCCTCCGACACGGGAAGAGGGCTCATGCAGATTGTTCGCAGCCGCACGCAGTACGACGTCGCGATCATCGGGTCTGGCGCCGGAGGCGGGATGGCCGCCATGGTGCTGGCCGAAGCGGGCGCCGATGTGGTCATGCTCGAAGCCGGACCGATGTGGGACTCGGCGACCGATTCGGCGATGTACAAATGGCCGTACGACTCGCCGCGGCGCGGGGCGGCAACCAAGGAACGCCACTTCGGCGAGTTCGACGGCGCCCTCGGCGGCTGGTCGCTCGAAGGCGAGCCGTATACGTCCGCGCCGGGCAGCCAGTTCGACTGGTTCCGATCACGGATGCTCGGCGGCCGGACGAATCACTGGGGACGCATCTCGCTCCGCTTCGGACCGCACGACTTCATGCGCAAGTCGCTCGACGGGCTCGGCGACGACTGGCCGATCACCTACGACGACATGAAGCCGTACTACGACAAGATCGATCGGTTGATCGGGATCTTCGGCGCCCCGCTGAACATGCCCAACGAACCGGACGGCATCTTCCTGCCGCCGCCGAAGCCGCGATGCTACGAGCTGCTGATCAAGAAGGCCTGCGACTCGATCAACATTCCGAGCGTGCCGTCGCGCCTCTCGATCCTGACGCAGCCGGTCAACGGCCGCGCCGCCTGCCACTACTGCGGCCAGTGCGGCCGGGGCTGCGCGACGCACTCGAATTTCTCGTCCCCTTCGGTGCTGATCCCGCCGGCGCTGAAGACCGGCAAGCTGAAGATCATCGCCAACGCGATGGCCCGCGAGGTCACGGTCGACAACGGCACCGGGCTGGCGACCGGCGTCACCTACATCGACAAGGCGACGAAGCAGGACAACCACGTCCGCGCCCGCATCGTCGTGGTCGCCGCCAGCGCTTGCGAGTCAGCGCGCATCCTGCTGAACTCGAAGTCATCGAAGTTCCCGCAGGGGCTGGCGAACTCGAGCGGTGTGGTCGGCAAGTACCTGACCGATTCGACCGGCGCCAGCGTGTCCGGCTTCATCCCGAAGCTGATGGACGGCATCCCGCACAACGAGGACGGCACCGGCGGCATGCACCTCTACACGCCGTGGTGGCTGGACAACAAGAAACTCGATTTCCCGCGCGGCTACCACATCGAGCCGAGCGGCGGCCGGCGGATGCCGAGCGCGGGGTTCGGCGGCGGGATCCACAACTTCACACCGACGGACGTCCCGTCACATCCGCGCGCCTTCGGCGGCTACGGCAAGGACCTGAAAGAGGACTATCGCCGGCTGTATGGTGCGACGGTGAACTTCGCCGGGCGCGGCGAGATGATCCCGAACGCCGACAGCTATTGCGAGATCGACCCGACCGTCGTGGACCAGTGGGGCATCCCGGTCCTGCGCTTCCACTTCAAGTGGGGCGACTACGAGCTGAAGCAGGTCAAACACATGCAGGAGACCTTCCGCGCCATCATCACCGAGATGGGCGGGACGCCGACCTCGAAGATGCCGACCGAGGCGGAGGGCTACGGGATCGCGCCGGGCGGCCGGATCATCCACGAAGTGGGCGTGACCCGCATGGGGAACGATCCGTCCACCTCGGCGCTCAACAAGTACTGCCAGGCGCACGACGCCAAGAACGTGTTCGTCGCCGACGCGGGCCCGCTCGTCTCGCAGGCCGACAAGAACTGCACGTGGACGATCCTCGCGCTGGCGATGCGGACCGCGACCTACATCGCCGAGCAGCGGAAGATCGGGACGGTGTAAGAGAGCTTCCAGCTTCCAGTCGCCAGCTTCCAGTCAGAGGTCAGGTGCATCGCTGGCCCGACGATGCTGTAGACCGGTGGTTCAAAGCTGGAAGCTGGAAGCTGGAGCTGGAGAGAACTCTATATGACCCCCACACGCCGGTCGATCCTGCAGATCCTCGCCGCGGCCCCCGCCGCCGCGGCTTTCACCTGGACCGAGGCCGAGGCGCAGCAGGCGCATCAGCACGCCGAGGCCGCGACCGCCACGGCGCAGGCGACGAAGACACCGTTCAAGCCCAAGTTCTTCTCGGCGCACGAGTACGCCACCGTCCGCATGCTGGTCGACATCGTCATTCCGAAGGACGATCGGTCGGGGAGCGCCACGGACGCCGGCGTGCCGGAGTTCATGGACTTCATCATGGGGGACGAACCGACCCGTCAGCTGGCGATGCGCGGCGGGCTCGCCTGGCTCGATCGCGAGTGCGTCACCCGCTTCGACAAGACGTTCGTGAACTGCACGGACGCCGAGCGGACGCAAGTCCTCGACGCGATCGCCTGGCCGCAGACCGCCGCCCCGGAGCTGTCGCACGGCGTGGCGTTCTTCAACTCGTTCCGGGACCTCACCGCCAGCGGCTTCTGGACCAGCCGCATGGGAATCAAGGACATCGGCTACGTCGGCAACGTCTACGTCCCCGAGTGGAAAGGCTGCCCCGACGAGGTCGTCAAGAAACTCGGACTGGCGTAGGGCGCGAACTACTTCAGGTGCTCGCGTAGATAGTTCGCCACATCGGAAACGAGGCGATGGATCGACGCCTCGGCGATGCGGTGGCCCACCATGGCGTCGAGCGCACCGCCGACGATGCCGAGCGGCGGTTCGTAGGCGCCGAGAAAATCGAGCTGGGTTTCCGTCGACGTGAGCGGATAGATTGACAACTCGGCGTTCATGGTCGGAAAGACTGCCGCGTTCTGCGCGGCCGACCAGGCGATCGGGATGCGGGTGATCGGCGCGTGGTCCGTCTGCTCGCTGATCGCGCCCACCGTGACGGCAATCTCCGCGGCGATGTCGAGTGGTCCGAGGTTCACGCGCAGCGCCGTGGCGACGGCCTTCGCTCGCGAGACCGCGGCGTTCGTGGCGGCGCGCAGCACGCCGGCCGGATCCTGCACGAGCGCGTCACGCACCCGCGCGTAGGGGTGATTGACATAGTCGAAACTGCGAATCTCGCGGTTCATGGACAGGATCCCTGCAGTCGCGATGGATGAACGTGCCCATCATAGCCGACGCCTGACGACGCGACAGCGGGGCCTGAGCACTGCTTTCAACTTCCAAATGTCGTCAGTGTCAGGCGTCGTCGACGGTCGTCTCAGGTAGCCAGCAGCCGTTGGGCGGACCGCCGTCCAGCCTTTAGCCGGTCACCCGTCGGCCATCAGCCATCAGCCGTTAACCGGCCACGGTTCTCATCCCACCGCCAGTACGGACCCTGACCAGTGAGGTGCACGCCGCCGAACCAGCGATCGATGCCATAGCGGGCCACGCGATCCGCACCGGCGAGGATCTCGCGGCCCGCGGCGGTCAGCTGTACCACACCGGCCATGCCGTGACGCCCGCTTCCGGCACGCTCGTCAACTGCGAGCAGCGGCAGACCTGGCGATGACAACTCCCGCACCCGGTCGAGAAACGACGTGTCGGCCACGTAAAAGGCCGTCTCGTCGTCGTGCATGCGCGGAAACACGTCGATCAAGGGCAGCGGCCCCGAGGCCGCGATTTCGAGCAGCCGGCGCTCGGTGCGCGAGAGGCCGTCGCGGGTGGAAGGAAACTCCTCCAGGTGGCGCGTCAGCGCGGCGGCAAGATAGGGCAGCGCGGAGGTGTCGGTCGCGAGGAGTTGCTCGATCGCCGCGGGGTCCGGTGAACGGAAGGCCTGCCACGCCTCTCCGCCGAGCGTCAGTTGCGCAGAGGTGATCGGCTGGCGAGTGTCGAACAGCGGCGCCAGCTCGCTGGCCGTCAGCTCGCCGAGCCCTTTGAAACCAGGGCGGCCGGGGAACGAGCCGATGCAAATCAGGGTCACCGGTTTCGGCCAGTCGGGCCCGAGCCGCGTGAGCACCTGAATCAGGTTCAACTGATCGAACAGATCGTGTTCGTACCAGAGCACCAGCTCGTCGTAGGCGGTGGTGTCGTCGACGGCTGCTCGCCACCGGCGCAAGTCGGCCTCAACGGCCTTGACGTCATGCACCTCGCCGGCGATGAACCGCGCCCGCACCTCCAGGAGCTCCTCGTCATCCAATCCCTCCGGGACGGGGCCGTCGTGCAGCGGATCGGCCCAGATCGAGGAGCGGCCCGGCACGCCGGCGGCGTGGATCGTCCGTGTCGTGGACGTGCCATTTGCGACGTGCATGAACTCGGTCATCCGAACGTCCTTACGCCCATGGTCGCGGCAAAACTGCGCCGCCGGAGCGCAGGTGAAAATCGCCGGCGGGCTGTGTTAGGCTCCGCGGCATGATCGCACGCCGCTCCGGTCAGGCGCTCAGCCGCCGCACGTTTCTCACCCTCGCCGGGATCGCGCCCTTCGCGGCCTCAGCGGTCGCCTCGATGCAGAAGAGCGTTCCCGTGGGCCTCGAGCTGTACTCGGTCCGCGGTGAGCTGATGAAGGATCTGCCCGGTACGCTGACGGCTGTTGCCAAGATGGGCTACCAGGTCGTCGAGTTCTACGCGCCGTACTTCGAATGGACGCCCGCCGCCGCGAAGGATGTCCGCAAGCTGCTGGACGATCTCGGCACCCAGTGTCGCTCGACCCACAACGGCCCACCCTCGTTCACCCCGGACGGGCTGAAAAAGGCGATCGAGCTGAATCAGATCATCGGCAGCAAGAACATCATCATGTCCAGCGCCGGGCGCGTCGACGGCATCGCCGGCTGGGAGCAGCTGGCCGCACGGATGACCGAGGTCGCCTCTCAGCTGCGGCCGCTCGGCATGTCGACCGGCTTTCACAATCATCAGACCGAGTGGAAGGAAGTCGAGGGCAAGCGGCCGATGGACGTGCTCGCGGCCGGCACGCCGAAGGACTTCGTCCTCCAGTTCGACGTCGGCACCTGCCTCGAAGCGGGCGTCGACCCGGTCGGTTGGATCAAGTCGAACCCCGGCCGGATTCGCAGCATGCACTGCAAAGACTGGTCGAAAGACAAGGGGTACGCCGTGGCGTTCGGCGAGGGGGACGCGCCGTGGAAGCAGATCTTCGCCGCCGCGGAAGCCGGTGTCGGGATCGAGTACTACCTGATCGAGCAGGAGATCGCCGGGCCGGAGGGCGAGTTCGCCATGGCCCAGCGCTGTCTCGGCAATTACCGCAAGCTGCGCGCCTGACCCGCGCGCGTCAGAACGCGCTCTTCACCACGCCGCCATCGACGCGCAGGGCCGCGCCGGTCGTCGCCGACGCGAGCGGGCTGGCCAGGTAGACGACCATCGACGCCACCTCCTCCGGTGTCGCGAACCGCTTGATGAGCGACGTCGGCCGGGCGCGCGCGAAGAAGTCGGCCTCGAACTCCGCCGCGGTCATCCCCGCCTGCTGCGACATCGCCTCCACGAAGTCGCCGACGCCGCGCGATCGCGTCGGCCCTGGCAGCACGGTGTTGACGGTGATGCCGGTGCCGGCGACGGTCTCGGCGATGCCTCGCGCCAGCGCGATCTGCGCCGTCTTGGTCACGCCGTAGTGAATCATCTCAGCCGGGATCTGCAGGCCACTCTCGCTCGAGATGAAGATGATCCGGCCCCAGTCCACCTGTCGCATGCGCGGGAGATACAGTCGCGAGAGCCGCACGCCGCTCAGCACGTTGACCTCGAAGAACCGCCGCCAGTCATCGTCCGGAATCTCTTCGAACGGCTTCGGATCGAAGATGCCGAGGTTGTTGACGAGGATGTCGACGTCGGGAAAGGATGCCGCCAGCGCGTCGGCGGCCGCCGCGGTTCCGAGATCGCCGGCAAACCCGTCCACCTGGCTTCCGGTCGCCCGGCCGATCCCGCTCCGTGCCGCGCTCACCGCGGCCTCGGTCCGCCCGTTGACGACGACGCGCGCTCCTTCGCGCGCGAGCGCCTCGGCGATCGCGTAGCCAATCCCTGCCGTGCTCCCCGAGACCAGGGCGCGCTTTCCGCTCAACTCCAGATTCATGTGCGATCGCTCCTGCGCATGGGACGTCGGCGCCGACGCCGGGGATCCGGCGCAACCGCTATCAGTCTATGAGACACTCGACAGGATGAGCCGCCGGCGGCGCCGCACGCGATCGGGGGGCGGCGGGACGGCGCGCTGAGCACGCGCATTACCCACGATCGACAGAGGAGCCATGGCCAGCCTGACCGAAGCAATCGACATCAAACGCAAGATGTATTTCGAATTCGAAGGCGCGCCGTACCACTGCCTCGACGTCGACGTCTCCAAGCCCACTGCCCGCGGCGGCCAGACGCTGGTGCGGCTCAAGATGCGCAATCTACTGACCCGTGCCGTCTTCGATCGCACCTTCAAGGCGGGTGACAAGTTCGCCGAGCCCGACCTCGAGAACATCGACGCGACCTTCCTTTATGCCGACCCGTCTGGCTTCCACTTCATGGATCAGGCCTCGTACGAGACGCTGACCCTGCCGCCCGACGTGGTGCGCGAGGACCGCGACCTGCTCGTGGACAATCTGCCGGTCCAAATCCAGAAGTACAACGGCACGCCCATCGGCCTGCAGTTCCCGCCCCATGTCGAGTTGACCGTCACCGCCACCGAACCAGGCGTTCGCGGCGATACCGCCAGCGGCGGCGTCACCAAGAGCGCGACGCTCGAGACCGGCCTCGAGATCCGCGTTCCCCTCTTCATCAAAGAGGGGGAAAAAGTGAAGGTGCACACGGAAACGCGCGAGTTCGCCGGGCGAGCATAAGAGGGCGGACTGCTCCAGGGTTCATGAGGTTCATGGGGTTCATGAAGGTTCATGGGGTTGGGTTCACAGGTTCAAGGTTCGGTTCACGGTTCGGTTCAGGTTCGGAACGTGGAACCGAACGGTGAACTGTGAACCTAGCCTCATGAACCCCATGCACCTCATGAACCGCATGAACCGTCACTGCAACGAGCTCCCATGATCGCCATCACCGCCGACATCAGCATCGACGAGCGGGAGATCGAGGAGCGGTTCGTGCGCGCGTCCGGGCCCGGTGGTCAGAACGTCAACAAGGTGTCGACGGCAGTCGAGCTCAGGTTCGACGTCAACGCCTCGACGCTGCCGGCCGCTGTGAAGCAACGTCTTGCGAGACTCGCCGGCAGCCGGATGACGGCGGACGGGACGCTGCTGATCGACAGCCGCGAGCACCGCACCCAGGCAAAGAACCGCGAGGCCGCGCGCGAGCGCCTGATCGCGCTGCTTCAGCAGGCCGCCATCGCGCCGCGGCGGCGACGGCCGACCCGGCCCAAGGCAGGGGCTAAGGAGAAGAGGTTGGAATCGAAGAAGCGGCGCAGCGTGGTGAAGGCGGGAAGGAGTCAGGGGAGCGACGAGTAGGTACGGGTTCTACGGGGCTTCGCCGCCGTTCGCTGAAGCCGCGCCGATTGCATCGAACTCGTAGCACCTATGAGAACCATCACGATGGAGGGTAGAACTAGCACTCTGAGCACCTCGGAACCGTGAGCACCCGTGCGGGGCCAGAAGCCTTCGCTGACCACCGCAACAGGCGCCGCGCCGACCGCGAGCTCGTCTTCGGTGAAGGTGCGGCCGCGGGTCGGCCGCGAGCCCAGCACGTCGAAAAACTGCCGCGATACGGAGGCCTCCTCGATCCGCCACCGCGTGTCGCCCACACTGACGGTGACAGTGCTGGTCGCGTACTGCGCGATCGCCGCGAAGGCCCGGCTCTGGTCGCGAAGGTCCTCGAAGGTCGGGTCCGAGAACTGCGCAGGCTGCGGAACACACCTGTGGCGCTTTGGCGCAGTGCGCCATCGCGCCACAGTCTGAGTGGACGCTACTTCTTGGCTGACTTGGCCGGCGGCGCGGCCTTCGCGATCACCTCGTCCTTGATCTTGTCGTAGGTGGACTGGGGCACGATCTTCTTCGAGACCAGCTCGTTCTTCGCCTTGTACGGACGGCCCTCGATGATCTTCTGGGCGTAGGCTTCGCCGATGCCGGGCAGCGCCTGCAGGTCTTCTTTCGAGGCCGTATTCAGGTCGAGGGGCGCGGCCTTCGCCGCCTTCGGCTCTGCGGCCGGTTTCGCCGGCTTGCTGGTAGCTGCCGGCTTCGTCGCCTGCGCGGATAGCGAGGCTGCCGGTACTGCGATCATCGACGCCAGCGCCAGCGCGAGAATGGTCATGCGCTTCATCGTCTCGTGACTCCTTGTCTCGACGCGCACCCGCGCGTCAGTCGCGTCCCGGGGTGCACCTTTCTTGCCGAGTCCAAACGCGTTGGCGCCAACTGGACAATATGTTTCGCTCACCCCTCCAGTGCTGCTAGGATCCAACCGCTCCCGATCGAGCACCACTCCCAGGAGGACAGCGTGGCGAGCAATCAAGACGACCAGAACGTCACCCGTCGCGAGTTTGCGACCCGGGTGGGAGCGGCGGCGGCAGGCATGGTGGTCGGTGGCGGCCTGCTGAACGCGGCTCCGGCGAGCGCAGCCGCCGGACGACGAGTCCTCGGGGCCAACGACCGGGTCGTGATCAGCCAGGTCGGCATCCGCGGCCAGGGCAACGCCCTGAAGCGCGGCTTCGCGCAGCTGAAGAACGTCGAGATCAAGACGCTGTGCGACATCGACGCCAACCTCGCCCCATCGCGGATCAACGACGACCGCTTGAAGGACGTCGCGGCCTTCAAGCCCAACTTCGTCCAGGACCTGCGCCGCGTGCTCGACGACAAGGACATCGACGCGATCGTCGTGGCGATCCCGAACCACTGGCATGCGCTGGCCACGGTGTGGGGGCTCCAGGCCGGCAAACACGTTTACATCGAGAAGCCGGCGTCGCACACCGTGTGGGAAGGCCGCCGGATGATCGAGGCGACGCGCCGCTTCAACAAGATCGTCCAGGTCGGCACGATGAACCGCAGCCGGCCGGCGATCAAGGAGGCGATCAAGTTCATGCAGGACGGCGGGATCGGCAAGGTGTACATGGCCCGGGGCCTGTGCTTCAAACCGCGTCCGTCGATCGGCAAGTACCCGGACGGGCCGATGCAGCCCGGCGAGCAGTACAAGCTGAACGTCGAAGCCACGACGTTCGAGCCGACCTACGACGCGCAGTATCTGTCGAAGGTCGACTACGACATGTGGCTCGGCCCGGCTCCGAAGCGCCCGTTCAACCGCAACCGCTTCCATTACAACTGGCATTGGCACTGGGACTACGGCAACGGCGACACCGGCAACCAGGGCCCGCACCAGTTCGACATTGCCCGCTGGGGCCTGGGCAAACAGGAGCACCCGGTCAAGGTGATGTCGATCGGCGGCTACTTCGGCGGCGAGTCGTCGCAGGAAACGCCGGACATGCAGACCGTGATGTTCCAGTACGCCGACGGCTCGATCCTCGAATTCGGCACCCGCGGCGAGGGCACCAACGACGAGGGCGGCGTACGGATCGGCAACATCTTCTACGGCACCAAGGGCTGGCTGTGGACGGAGGAGTCGGGCAAGATTTGGCAGTCGTACCTGGGACCGGCCGGCGCGAAGAACGAAAAGGGGCCGGGCTCGAAGGCGCAGACCGCCGAAGCGGTCGGACTGACGACCATTGAGTTCCCGCACTACCAGAACTTCATCGACGCCATCCGGGCCAACGATCCGAAGCTGCTGGCGTGCGACATCATGGAAGGGCACCTCTCGTCGACGCTGCCGCACCTGGCCAACATCTCCTACCGCGTCGGTCACGGCCTGACGTTCAACGGCAAGACGGAGACGTTCGACAACGACAAGGCGGCCGACAAGCTCCTCACGCGCGAGTACCGCAAGGGGTTCGAGATTCCGGCGCTCTCGTAACAATCGACGCTCACCGGTCTTCGCTGTCTGGCTTCAGCTGCGATTCGCCCGACCTGAAGGTCGGGCCTACGGTGGCTCTGACCAAGCACTCGCAGGCCCGACCGCCATGCTCTCCATCCTCACCCAGCGACTCCGCAATCAACGCCTTCTCGGTCCTCGCCTGACCACGCCGGCCGCGGTGGTCGACCACTTGTGCGCCGTGCAGGCACAGGATCCCACCGGCGCCCGCTGGGCGGTCGCGCAGCGGACCACGGATCCGTCGGACGCGGCGGTGCGCGCCGCGCTTGACGCCGGGACAATCGTCCGCACCCACGTGCTGCGGCCGACATGGCATTACGTCATGGCCGGGGACGTCCGCTGGATGCTCGCGCTGACCGCGCCGCGTATCAGGAATGCCGCCGCCGCCTACTATCGCCAGGCCGGCCTGACGCCCACGGTCTTCGCGACGTGTCATGCCGTTATCGCGCGGGCCCTCGAGGGCGGCCGCCATCTCACGCGCCGCGATATCAGTGCGGCGCTGGCGCGCCACGGTCATGTGCTGGAGGGGCAGGCGATCGGCCACGTCATGATGCAGGCGGAGCTGGATGCGCTCGTCTGCAGTGGCACGTCGCAGGGGACGCAGGCGACCTACGCGCTGCTCGACGAACGGGTGCAACCGTCGCCGCCAATGAGCCGCGACGAGGCCCTCGCGGCGCTCGCGCTGCGGTACTTCCGGAGTCGCGGCCCGGCGCTGACGGCCGACTTCGCGTGGTGGTCCGGACTGACAGTCGGCGATGCCAAGGCAGCGATCGCGATGATCGCGCCGCAGCTCGAGAAGCATCGGGTCGACGGGCTGGAGTACTGGCATACCGGTGAGACCGCGCGGCCGGACGCAGGTCATCGCGCATCTTCTTCCCAACTTCGACGAGTACACGGTCGCCTACCGCGACCGACGCCGGCTGTGGTCCTCGCAGCGGCCGTCGATGGAGGCGCTGGGGAACGTCGTCGCCATCGAGGGGCGGCTGGTTGGCATCTGGAGCCGCGGACTCGCCGGCGGACACCTGACGATCGAAACCACACTGGACCGCCGTGTTACTGACGCGGAACGCCGTCTGATCGGGCGTGAAGCACGGCGCTACGCCGCGCACTTGTCACCCGACCTTGACGTTCGCGTGATGGAGCACGCCCGGACGCGCCGCTCCTGAGTACCTCGCGCGATCAGCGACGGTTCGTTACAATTGCCGCGTCCGTAACGACTGAACCGCCCGACGGGATTCGCCGACAGAATATGGGGCGGTTCGAAGGAAGCGCAGGCTGCATGCCCGGATTCTCGGAGCGGCGCCTCGGAGGCGCGAGCATCGTCGCCGCGTCGGTGCTGCTGTGCAGCTACGGGACGTTCTTCCCGTTCGCGCTTCCCGCGATCCGCAGTCCGCTCGACTATTCACGTGCCGTGTTGAGTCCGTGGTGGGTGCCGCTGACCGCGGCCGCGTTCCTTGCCGTGCTCCTGATGCTCGCAGGCCTCGATGCGCTGCATCAGCGCGGGCATCCGCCGAGTGGGTTTGCGTGGACCGGTCGCACGATCCTCAAGCTGGCGCTGATCTTCCAGGCCTGCCGACTGACATGGGAACTGTTCGTCGATCCGGTCCTGGCCGGCCACCCGCAGGCCGCTTTTCTGCTGCGCGACGCCGTCATCTTCAACGACGGCGCGGTCACGGTGTTCCGTCAGATCTCCGCGATCGCGCTCGTCGCCGGCGTCGTGCTCTTCGGCATCACACTCCATCGCTCGGGCCTGCTGCCGCGACGTGCCGCGTCGCTGATCGCCGCCGGGGTGCTGCTCTATGCCGTCGGACCCATGCTCTCCCCGCTCGCCGCGGTCGCCGGCGTGATCATGCTGTCGATCGGTTGTGGCCTGGTGGGTTTCCGGATCTGGCGTGACGCAGCGGATCCCATCCAGCGGGCCTGATCGTCGGATCGAAGTCCTGGCCTGGCCGTCCTCCGCGCGCCCTGTGCTATGGTGCCGTCCGGCATGATCGAGATCGACCGTGACCGATCGCCGCGCGACCTCCTGCCCGCGATCGAGCAGCTCTTCGCCCGTTCCGCCGGCAAGATCCAGGCGATCGAGTCGGCGTGGAATCCCGCTGATGGCGCGCCCGTGTTCACCGTGGCCGGCCGCTACGCCGCGCGCGGCTGGACCGAGTGGACGCAGGGCTTTCAGTTCGGCTCGGCGCTCCTGCAGTTCGACGCGACCGGCGACCGCACGTTCCTCGAGCTCGGGCGCTCGCGGACGGTGGAGCGCATGTCGCCGCACCTCACCCACATGGGGGTGCACGATCACGGATTCAACAATGTCAGCACCTACGGAACGCTGTGGCGGCTCGGGCGCGAGGGGCGGTTCGACTGCGAGCCCTGGGAGCTCCGGTTCTACGAGCTGGCATTGAAAGCGAGCGGCGCGGTCCAGGCCCGCCGCTGGACCCGGCTGCCCGACGGGGGCTACATCTACTCGTTCAACGGCGCGCACTCGTTGTTCGTCGACACCATCCGCTCGCTGCGCTCGCTGGCCCTCGGTCACCTGCTCGGGCAGCGGCTCGTCGAGGAGCAGGACGCCTCGGTCGATCTGATCGAGCGGCTCATCGCGCACGCGCGCGCCACGGCACAGCACAACGTGTACTTCGGGCGCGGCCGCGATCGCTTCGATGTCCGGGGCCGCGTCGCGCACGAAAGTCTCTTCAACGTCGCCAACGGCACCTACCGTGGCCCGAGCACGCAACAGGGCTACTCCCCGTTCAGCACCTGGACGCGGGGCCTCGCCTGGGCGATGCTCGGGTTCGCCGAGGAGATCGAGTTCCTCGAGACGGTGCCCGATGCCGTGCTCGAAGCGAGCGGCGGCCGCGAGACGATCGACCGGTTCATGCTCGAGGCGGCGCGCGCCACCTGCGACGGCTACATCGAGATGGCCGCGTCCGACGGCGTGCCCTACTGGGATGGCGGGGCGCCGGGCCTCTCCGCGCTGGGCGCATGGGGCGACCGTCCGTCCGAGCCCTTCAACGATCACGAGCCGGTCGACAGCTCCGCCGCGGCGATCGGCGCGCAAGGTTTGCTGCGGCTCGGCGTCATCCTCAGCCGGCGCGGTGATTCCGATGGGACGCGATACCTGCAGGCCGGACTCCGTGTCCTCGCCACCTTGATCGATCCGTCGGGTCCGTACGTCAGCACGGACCCGGCGCATCAGGGATTGCTGCTGCACGCGGTCTATCACTGGCCGAACGGCTGGGACCACGTGCCGCGGGGGGCGAAGACGCCCCGCGGCGAATCGTGTCAGTGGGGGGACTATCACCTCCGCGAGGTCGCGCTCTACGTCAAGCGGCTCGCCGAAGGCGCGCCGTACCTGACGTTCTTCGGGCCGCCCGAATCGGCATCGCCACGCGGCGGCGAGGCATGACGACCCGCACCGCGCTGGTCACCGGCGGCACTCGCGGCATCGGACTGGGCATCGCGCAGGCACTCGCGCGCGACGGGTGGAGTCTGGTCCTCGTGGGCACGCGCCCGAGCGCCGACGTGGCGCCTGTTCTCGACGACCTCGCCGGAGCTGCTGCTGCCCCACTCCCGACTCCCCAGCCCCGAGTCCCAGCTCCCGTGCCCCGAGTCCCGAGTCCCGAGTCCCGAACCCCGACTCTCCCGCCCCCGGCCCTCAGTCCCCAGTCCCCCGTCCCTAACCCCCGGTCCTACGTCGGTCGGCCCCGCTACGTCGCCGCCGACCTCGCCAGCCGCGACGCCCGGATGCAGCTGCTTGACGAACTCCGGGAACTGGGGCCGATCCACGCGCTCGTGAACAATGCCGGCCGCGCCCCGCGCGTCAGGGCGGACGTGCTCGAGGCCTCGGAAGAGAGCTTCGACGAGTTGATGCGGACCAACCTCCAGGGCCCGTACTTCCTCACCCAGGCGATCGCGCGCGACATGCTCGAGCGCAAGCGCGAGGATCCGTCGTTCGCCGCCAGCATCGTGTTCATCACGTCGGTGTCGGCCACGATGGCCTCGGTGAACCGGGGCGACTACTGCATCAGCAAGGCCGGCCTGTCGATGGCCGCCAGGCTGTTCGCGGCGCGGCTCGCGAGCGCGGGGATCCCGGTTTTTGAAGTGCGTCCCGGCGTGATCGCGACCGACATGACCGCCCGGGTCAAGGAGCTCTACGACCGGCGCATCGCGGACGGTCTCATCCCCGAAGGCCGCTGGGGCGATCCCGCGGACGTCGGACAGATCGTCGCCGCGCTGGTGCGAGGGGATGCGCCCTATGCGACGGGCACGGTGATCAACGTCGATGGCGGGTTGTCGATTCCGCGGTTGTGACGGTCACTTCCGCAGCAGCGGCAGCCAGTTGACGATGACGTCCAGCGGCGGCGTGACCGCATCGCCCAGGAACACGTTGATCACGAACGACTGGCCATCCGGCGCGACCGCGTAATCGGAAAACCCGTCGACGTCGGGCACCGACGCCGAGAACAGCGGCGTCGGCTTCGAGTGCTGCCAGTCCGGGACCGTGGTGTCGATCGACATGAGGCGGCTGTCGCTGGCGAGGTAGAACAGCTCCTGCCCATCCGAGCGCCAGTGCGGCTCACCGCCGCCCTGCGTGGACACCTGCCAGCGGTCACCAGTACCGGGGAACGGCTCGACGAACACCTCGGGACGTCCGGACTCCTTCGACATGTAGGCGAGGAGGTGGCCGTCAGGCGAGAACTCAGAGTGCCAGGTATTCGGAGCCGGGTCCGCACGCACGGCCCAGGGCTTCTGCCCCGGCGTCAGCGGAAAAACCCACAGCCCGTTCCTCGGAATGGTCGCCGACACGTACTTACCGTCCTTCGACCAATGCTCGGCGATTGCCTCTGTCGTGATTTGGGTGAACGGCTGCTCCGGGCGGTTGCCGTCCACCAGCTTCGTGAAGAGCCGGTAGGTGGAATCGCGCTTGGACGAAAAGAGGACCGTCTGCCCGTCGGTAGACCACAGTGGGTGCACGTCGGGCGCGGCGCCGCCGGCCAGGCGGCTCGTGCTCTGGCGGGCGAGATCGTAGAGCCACAAATCGCTGTTGCCGCCAGTGAGGCTGCCTTTCTCGGCGGCAATGCGGACGCCATCGGGCGAGAAGCGCGGCTGCCGGTAGGCTCCGCTCTCTGTCAGCGCCTGCCGCACACGCCCGCGACGATCGACCAGAACCAGGCGGCTGGCCACTTCGCCCGACTCGATCTGGTAGACCAGGACTCCCGACGGCGCCACGTCGAACCCCGCGTCACCCTGGAAGTGCGCCCTGATGCGTCCGAACAGCGAGATCGGCGAGCCCGTGGGCAGCGCCGTAGCGGCGTCGAACGGCTGCGCGATGAGGGCCCCGTCGCGCACCCAGAAGAGGTATCCGGACGCGTAGGTCACCCGTGAATAGGCGGGCATCAGGCGGACCGGCGGGCTGCCGTCCAGCGACCCCACGTAGAGCCCGTTGCGGTCGGCTTGCGTGCTGCGGATCAGGAACAGGAACCGCCGGCCGTCCGGCAGGAACCGGGGCCACACGTGCTGAAAATCCCCGCGCGACTCGTCCAACGTTGTCAGCGCGCGCAACTGGCTGCCGTCCGGAGCCACCGAAAAAATCACCCGGCCGGCGGAAAAGATCAAGCGATCGCCCATCCAGTCGCCGCCACGCGGCATGACCGCGTCGGTGACCGTCGTCGAATCGCCCCCGTCCACCGCGATCAGCCGCAGCTTGCCTTCCGAAAAGAACGCGAGCCTTCGACTGTCGGGTGACCAGAACGGCGTCTCGCTCGCGTCGGTGTTCATGAGGACCCGACCATCGCGAGCGTCCAGCGGGCGAACCCAGAAGCGGTTGCGGTTTTCGACTTGCGTGCCGAACACGATCAGCTTGCCGTCGGGCGAGAGCCGCGGCCAGCTGCCCGTGACGTAGGGGGGCCCGATCGTGAAGCGCACCATCTGCGGCACGGGCTCCGGTCTCAGCCAGCCGCCGGCAAGCCCACCGACAATGGCCAGCAGCGCCGCGACACCGAAGACGACGGCCGCGACGCGCCAGCGCCGCAGCCGGACAGGCGCGGCCGGCACGTCCTCGGCCGGACCGTGGACCGCCACGCCGGCCGCCCGGGTCAGGGCGTGATCGAGCTCACCGGCGCTCTGGTAGCGGCTCGCTGGCGCCGGCGCGGTGGCGCACTCGACGATCTGGACGATCGATTCCGGCAGGTCCGCGCGCAGGTCGCGCAGCCGTTTCCGCGCGCCCCGCCGGTGCGCTTCGCGCAAGGTCGCGAGGGTCGCGCCATCGACCGGAACCGTGCCCGTCAAGAGAAAGAACAGCAGCACGCCGAGGCTGTACACGTCGCTCGACGGCGTCGCCGGCGCTCCCTCGAACAGCTCCGGCGCCATGTAGAGCGGCGTCCCCGAGAAGACCTCGGTATTCTGCTCGGGGGAGAGGACCTGGGCACCGCTGAAGTCCATGAGGACGATGCGCCCGCCGACCTCGCGCATGACGTTGTGCGCCTTGATGTCGCGGTGCAGGAGACCGGCGGCGTGCAGCGCCGACAGCGCCCGGCACAGGTCGAGACCGATGCCGATCACCTCCCGCGCGCTCATCACGCCGTGATCGCGGATCATCGCGGCCAGGGTCTGGCCGTCGATGTACTCCATCCAGATGCCGGCCTGGTTGTCGTCTTCGTCGGCGCCGTGGACCACCACTACATTGGCGTGACGGATGCGGGCGAGGTGCCGCGCCTCGGCCAGCGGTCCATGGGTGGGATGCGCGTCCCGGCGCAGCAGCTTGACCGCGACCTCGCGCTCGAGGCGCGGATCCCAGCCGCGGTAGACCGACCCGAACGCCCCTTCGCCGAGCGGCTCGAACAGGACGAGATGACGCCACGTGCGCGGCGCATCGGCCGGGGTCTCGGCGGCGATCAGGGCATCGACCTGGCGGTGGGCGCTGACGAGCGCGGCGACGTCGCGCATGCCTCTGAGCAGCTGCTGCTGCTCGGCGTGCTCGAGTGCGCCTTCGACCTGGGTCCAGTCGACCGCGGCGCCGTCGGATACGGCCGCGCCGAGTGCGATCAGCGCGGGGTCGTCAGGACGCTCGCTCATGCCCCATCTCGGCGGCGAGACGAACGAGGGCGCGGCTGATGGCGATGCGGACGGCGGCTGCCGACGGGCGGCCGGACAGATTGGCGATGTCCTGGTAATCGAGCCCGAGCTCGACCCGAGCGATGACCAGCTCGCGATCCGACTCGCGCAGCCGCTGCAGCGCCACATCGTAGCGGGAGAGCAGCTGCCGTCCGACGGCACGCTCGAGCGGCGACGGATCGAGCGCCGGCTCCTCGACCGAGAGCTCCTGGCCCGGCGGGCGACGGATCGCCCGGCGCATCGCGTCCCGCAGCCGGTTCCGGAGCGCCTCACAGACGTAGGCGCAGAACGCCCCTTCGTGCTCGGGGGCGAACGTCTCCAGGCGCCGCACCGATTTCATCAGGGCATCCTGGACGATGTCCTCGGTGTCGAGGTGCTCGCGCGCCCACACCGGCAGCCGGCCGTGCGCCCAGCGGCGCAGCCGCGGCAGGTAGCGTGCGCACAGCTCGTTGCGGGCGGCTTCATCACCCGCGCGGGCTCGCAGCAGCAGCGCAAGAGACGCCGATGGCGGCACACCTGCCGCCGCGGCCGCCGGCAGCACGTGCGCATTCCGGGTAGTTCCCATTCAGTTGGAGCACGGATTCTACCGCAGCCGGCCCGCGGCGAGCACGTTCCAGCGAACAGAATCGACTTTAGCGCTAAAGCTAATGCGGCCTTTGACGACCGGCGGTGCGCTGTGGAATAGTCCCACCGTTCGTCCCCAGCCGTATGCCTCGCCCGCTCACGATGAAACGGGTCGCCGACGAGCTCGGGGTGTCGATTACGACGGTCTCCAAAGTCCTCAACAACCGCAGCGACATCGGCACCGAGACCCGGGCCCGCGTGCTCGCGAAGGTCGCCGAGCTCAATTACCGGCCGAACGTCATCGCCCGCAGCCTGACGCTGCGCCGCACCCGCAGTCTCGGGATCATCGTTCCCGATTTGCTGCACTCGTTCTTCGTCGAGATCGTCTCGGGCATCGACTCGATCGCTCGCAGCCGCGGCTACGGCCTGTTGATCTGCAGCTCGTACGACGACGCACGCCGCGAGCGTGAGGAAGTGGAGATGCTGCGCCAGCGTCAGGTCGACGGGATCGTCCTCGCGTCGGCCACCGCATCGGGCAACACCGATCTACTGTCCGAGCTGGCGGCCGCGGGTCTCGGCCTGGTGATGATCGATCGCGACGACCATGCCTCGGTGCACTGCGACCGGGTCGTCACCGACGATCAGCTGGTCGGCGAGCTGGCGACCACCCACCTGCTGGAGAACGGCCGCCGGAAGATCGGTCACATCTGCGGACCGTCGATTGCGCATGCGCGGCGGCGCACGATCGGCTATCGTCGCGCGCTCCAGGCACATGGCCTTCCGGTCAAGCACGAGTTGATGGTGCGGGCCGGTTTCATGGAAGCGGACGGCTACCAGGCGATGACCAGGCTGCTGGCGCTCCGGCCGCGCATCGACGCCGTGTTCGCGGCCAACGATCCGGCGGCGATTGGCGCGATGAAAGCGATCTGGGACGCGAAGCGGCGCATCCCCGACGACATCGCGGTCGTGGGCGCCGGGGACATCCTGATGGGTGACCTCCTGCGGGTCCCGTTGACGACCGTGAGTTGGTCGCGAGACGACCTGGGCAGGCGCGCAGGGGAGCTGATTCTCGAGCGGATCGAACCGGACCCGCCTTCGGTGTTCAAGCGGGTGATCATTCCGCCGCACCTGGTGCCCCGGCTCTCGAGTGGAGCGCACGGTTGAGGCAGCGCCGCGGCTTAGCCTCGAGCCTTCAGCCTTTGGCCTTTAGCCCTGATCCTTTGAGCGCACATACCGAGGAGTCTCCGTGACCAATCACGTCCTGTTCGCCGTCGTCGTTGCCGGCGGACTGCTGTCGGCAGCCGATGCCCAGCCGCCGGCGACCGTCCGCGACCCGGGCGACAACGTCATTCTCGTGACCCTCGACGGCGCTCGAACGCAGGAAGTGTTCGGCGGGCTTGATCGCGAGGTCCTGGCGAGCACCCTGAAGGCCGATCAGCCGATCGAGCAGAGCCCGACGTTCACCCGGTACAACGCAGCGACCCGCGAAGAACGACGGCAGAAGCTGATGCCGTTCCTGTGGCAGCTGATGGCCACCGCCGGCTCGATCGCCGGCGACCAGACGATCGGCAGCACCGTGCAGTTGCGCAATCGCCTGTGGTTTTCCTATCCCGGGTACGCCGAGATCCTGCTTGGCGAGCCGCACGACGACACGTTGAAGTCGAACGATCCGATCCGCAATCCGTACACGACGGTGCTCGAGCGGATCCGCGCCGGCCTGAACCTGCCGCGGGAGAAGGTCGCAACCTTCGCGTCGTGGAGCGTCATCGACGCGATCGCCGAGCACGCCGAGGGAGCCACGACCGTCAACGCCGGACTGGATCCGTTCGGCGCGGCGGATCCGGCCCTCCGCGCGATCGACGATCTGCAGCGCGAGGCGCGTCCGCCGTGGGGCGGCATCCGCCACGACGCCTTCACGTTCCGGCTCGCGATGTACCATCTCGCGACCGCGCGGCCCCGCGTGCTGTACATGTCCTTCGACGAGACCGACGACTGGGCGCACGACGGCCGCTACGACCTGGTGCTCGATGCCTACACCCGGATAGACGACTACCTGCGCCAGCTGTGGACCTGGGTCCAGAGCCAGCCGGACTACCGGGGCCGGACGCACCTGCTCATCACGACCGATCACGGCCGCGGCCGGACACCGGCTGACTGGCGGACGCACGGCGAAAAGGCGCAGGGATCGCAGGACACCTGGATCGCGATGGTTTCGCCGCGGATGTCGCAGCGCGGCGCCTGGCACGACGCCCCGGCGCTCACCACGAGCCAGGTCGCGGCGACGCTCGCCGCGTGGGTGGGGGTCGACTGGCGCGCGGACCATCCCGCGGCAGGAGAGGCGATCCGTTGAACCGGGTTCATGAGGTTCATGAGGTTCATGGGTTCATGAGGTTGGGTTCACGCGTTCCTCGGTTCGGTTCAAGGTTCGCGAGTGAGCCCCTGTCGGTGCGAACGTTGAACGCTGAACCTTGAACCCTGAACCCCTGCTATCCTTTGGTCCGGTTTTACCGTGGAGGTCGCATGCGGGTGCAGAACGTCCTGCTGGTGGCGGTGATCGCGGCTGGTTTCGCGGCGGTGGCGCCGGTCCGGGCGCAGAACAATCCGTTTCTCGGCGCCTGGAATCTCACCGGTGATCCGCCCAACACCGGGAACATCTACTGGCTCGAGGTGAAGGAGGACGGTGGCAAACCGTCGGCGATGTTCCTGAACCGGGGCGGCAGCCCGGTCGCGGCGACCAACGTCACGATCGCCAACGGCGAGCTGACCTTCACCATCGCCGGCGACAACCCCAAGAACGTCGTCAGCCTCAAGGAATCCGGCGGCAAGCTGACCGGCACGGTGGGGGCCACTCCGGTGAAGGTGACCGGCGTCCGTCCGCCGACGTGGGGGGCCTGCGACGCCAACGCGGCGCATACCTTCGGCAAGCCGGTGGTGCTGTTCGACGGCAAGTCGATGGACGCGTGGGGCGTTCAGGACAAAGCGAAGCCGATGGGATGGGCGGTGGAGGACGGGGCGATGACCAACACCCCGCCGGCCAACAACCTGGTCTCGAAGGAGGCGTTCAAGGATTTCCGCATCGACGCGGAGTACAAGTTATCGCCCAAAGGCAACAGCGGCATCTACCTGCGCGGGCGCTACGAAATGCAGGTGCTGGACGATGCGGGGGGAGCGCCGGGGGACGTGCACGGGCACATGTCGATCTATTCGCGCAAGGCGCCGGACAAGAACGCCAGCAAGCCGGCGGGTGAATGGCAGACCGCGCAGATCACCCTGGTCGGGAACTGCGTGACCGCGGTCCTGAACGGCACCAAGGTCCACGACAACGCCCGGATCACGGGGATCACCGGCGGCGCGCTCGACGCCAAGGAAACCGAGCCCGGGCCGCTCATGATCCAGGGCGATCACGAGAAGGTCTGGTTCCGCAAAGTCGTCGTCACCCCGATTACCAAGTAAACGCGGTGGAAATGAAGGAGGTAGGCTGTGACCGCTTCGCGCCCGCGTTTCGTTCGGCCGGCGCTCGCCGGCGCCACGATGGTGGCTGCCACGCTGTTCAGTGCCGGCGCGATGACCGCG
This sequence comes from uncultured Acidobacteriota bacterium, assembly GCA_963816725.1. Lineage (GTDB taxonomy): Bacteria > Acidobacteriota > Vicinamibacteria > Vicinamibacterales > 2-12-FULL-66-21 > CAVSUB01. Next base: position 195,539 of record CAWFMC010000019.1, read on the forward strand.
CCCGCAGGTGACCCCATGACCGAGCAGACCCCGCCCACCGCGCCAGGCATCGAGCGGCTCGATCCGGCGCTCGACCGACTGCTGGCCCCGGACACGAAGATCGAGACGCTGGCCGAGGGCTACGAGTGGTCGGAGGGACCGGTCTGGGTGAAGAACGGCGGCTACCTCCTCTTCTCCGACGTGTTGAAGAACACGGTGCACCGCTGGAAGGCCGGTGAAGGGGCGAAGCCGTACCTCACGCCGTCCGGCTACACCAGCAACGTGCCCCGCGGCGGGGAAACCGGCTCGAACGGGCTGACCCTCGATCGCGAAGGACATCTGGTGCTGTGCCAGCACGGCGATCGCCGGGTGGCGCGAATGGATGCTCCGCTTGACAATCCGAAGCCGGTCTTCGTGACCCTCGCGGACAAGTTCGAGGGGGCACGCTTCAACAGCCCCAACGATCTCGTGTTCAAGAGCAACGGCGATCTCTACTTCACCGACCCGGCCTACGGGATGGAGAAGCAGTGGGACGATCCGAAACGCGAGATGAATTACGCCGGCGTCTTCCGCCGCAGCGGCGACGGCAAGGTCACGCTCCTCACCAAGGACATGACCCGGCCCAACGGGCTGGCGTTCTCACCCGACGAGAAGCTGCTCTACGTGGCGCAGTCCGACGAGAAGGCTGCGATCTGGCGGGTGTTCGACGTCAAGGCTGACGGCACGATCACCAACAGCCGCGTGCTGCTGGACGTCACCGCGATGACGAAGACCAAGACCGGCCTGCCCGACGGCATGAAGATCGACAGCGAGGGCAACCTGTGGGCGACCGGTCCGGGCGGCGTGCTGATCATCTCGCCCCAGGGCAAGCACCTTGGCACCATCCGCACCGGGCAGGCGACCGCCAACGTCGCCTTCGGAGACGACGGGCACTCGCTCTACATCACCGCCGACATGTTCCTGATGCGCGTCAAGACGAAGGCGAAGGGGATCGGCTTCTAAATGGCAAATGGATGATGGCAGATGTACTGCCGCCTGGGCCTGCTGACACGCAGGGATGACCCGAGCGCTCTACCATCTGCCATCTGCCATCTACCATCTGCCAGCTTTGAGCATCAGCGCGCGCCGCGCGTCTGCTGGGCCTTCGCGAGCTGCTCGAGGAGCGGCTCCGTCTGGTCCAGCGACAGGCACGCGTCGGTGATGCTCTGTCCGTAGACCGCCGGCTGGCCGGGCACGTAGTCCTGCCGGCCTTCGACCAGATGGCTCTCGAGCATCGCCCCGAACACCTGCCACGAGCCTGACGCCACCTGCTCGCTGACCGACGCGGCGACCTCCTTCTGCCGCCGGTAGTCCTTCTCGCTGTTGCCGTGCGAGCAGTCGATCATCACCGCCTCGGGCAGCGACAACGCGTGCAGCCGCGCGCAGAGATCGCGGACGTGATCCGGGCCGTGGTTCGGGCCGGTACGGGTGCCGCCGCGCAGGATCACGTGGCAGGCCGCGTTGCCGGTGGTCTGGAAGATTGCCGAGACGCCCTGCTTCGTCACCGACGGAAACCAGTGCGGCGATCGGGCCGCCAGCACCGCGTCCACCGCCGTCTTGACCGCGCCGTCCGTGCCATTCTTGAAACCGACCGGCATGGAAAGGCCCGACGCGAGCTCGCGATGCACCTGGCTCTCGGTGGTGCGGGCGCCGATCGCCACCCACGACGTCAGGTCGGCGATATGCTGCGGGATCTGGGTGTCCAGGAACTCCGAGCCGGTCGGAAGCCCCATGTCGTTGACGTCGAGCAGCAGCTTGCGGGCCAGCCGCAGTCCCTTGTTGATGTGATAACTCTCGTCGAGATCCGGGTCGTTGATGAGGCCCTTCCACCCGATCGAGGTGCGCGGCTTCTCGAAGTAGGTCCGCATCACGATGATCAGCTGATCGGCGTAGCGGCTGGCCAGCTTCGTCAACCGGCCGGCGTACTCGAGTGCCGCGGACGAATCATGAATCGAGCACGGGCCCACCACGATCACCAGCCGGGCGTCGCGGCCGGCCAGGACGTCCCCGATCGCCGCGCGGGTGTTCGACACCACGTTCGAGGCGCGCTCGCTGATCGGGATCTCCTCGAGCAGGATGGCCGGGGGGATGAGCGGGCGTACCTGGGTGATGCGAAGATCGTCGGTCTCTCTGAACATGTCCCTACAGATTACCGCGCCGGCTCGCGCGCGCCGGATGCCCGATGGCACGGCGCCGGACGCAGATGGCAAACCTACATGATAGATGTCGGCTCCGCCGCGATCCAGCCTTTCCGCCGTAACATCTGCACTTTGCCTTCGGCGATTCGGATTCTGCGTGCTGCCCGGTGAGTGACACTCCTCATGCGTAATCCTTTCAGGCCCTCGGTTGACGATGCGGTGAACATCGAGGATTTGCGCCGGCTGGCGCGGCAGCGGGTGCCGGACGCGGTGTTCGATTACATCGACGGTGGCGCCGACGGCGAGGTCACCCTGCGCGACAACCGCCGCAGCTGGGACGAGGTGCTGTTCAGGCCGCGAAACGCCGTGCGGATCCCGGCCTGCGACACCACCACCGAGCTGTTCGGGGCGCGCCTGTCGATGCCCATGCTCCTCGCGCCGGTCGGCTATTCGCGCCTGTTCCATCCGGTCGGCGAGATTGGCGTGGCCCGGGCGGCGAAGACCGCGGGGATCGGGTACGTCCTCTCGACCTTCGCCGGCTACCGGGTCGACGAGGTCGCCGCCGCGGCCGGACCGCTCTGGTATCAGCTCTATCTCGCCGGCGGCCGCGCCGTCGTCGAAACGTCGCTCGCCAGGGCCTGGAACGCCGGGTGCCGTGTTCTGGCGATCACCATCGACACCAACGCCCCCGGCCATCGCGAGCGCGACATCCGCAATCACAGCGCCCAACTGATTGGCGAAGGGCTGTTGAACAAGGCGCGCTTCGTGCCCCACCTGCTGCGCCATCCGCGCTGGCTCTCGGGGTTCATCGGCGATCGCAAGCAGGTCATGTTCTACCCGAACGTGGTCATCCCCGGCGATGGTCCGTTGCGCGCCCGCGACGTCCGCGGCAACCTCTCGAGAGCGATGCTGGAATGGAGCGACCTCTCCTGGATCCGGCGCTGCTGGCCCGGGCCGATCGTCATGAAGGGAGTCATCACGCGAGACGATGCCCGGCGATCGATGGATGAGGGGGCCGCTGGTGTCGTGGTATCGAACCACGGCGGACGGCAGCTGGATACCTGCTTCCCGACCGCCCGTGCGCTGCCGGAGGTCGTCGCTGCGATCGGGAGCCAGGGCGTCGTCCTGGTGGATGGCGGCATCCGGCGCGGCGGCGACATCGCCAAGGCGATCGCAATGGGCGCGACGGCGGTTCTGGTCGGCCGGGCCTACGCCTACGGGCTGGCCGGCGCCGGCCTCCAGGGCGTCAGCCGCGCGATCGAGATCCTCCGCGCCGATCTGGTCAGAACCCTGGGCCTGTTGGGGTGTGCCTCCGTCAAGGAGCTCTCAGGAAAATATGTAGAGCTCCCGAAGAACTGGTAACGGGAGGTTCTACAGGTTCGACGAGCCGACTGGATCGCGACCGTCCCGCCCACGGTGAAGTTGACGGGGGAAGCCTTCGGGCGCGAGAACACGGGGGTCATCTACGGATGGATCGGCGCCAGGCCATCAGCTCGGCGCCTCGCTCGCGGCGTTCGGCGCCGGCGCAATCCGCACCGGATTCGGGGCCTACCAGATGGCGTTCTGGATTGCCGGCGTCCTCTGCATCCTGGCGGGACTGTCATTCGTCACGATCGGCCGACGCACGTTCCGCCGCGAGCCGCCCGCCCAGGCCGTCGCGCTCGCCATCGGCTGAACCGGCGCCGGCAGGTGCGCCGACACGACAATCGCGGCCTTTCGAACGACGCCGTTGGCGGGCCCTCGGCGGCCCCGCTCCCACCCTGACATAATGTGTCGGCCGTCGCCCATCGACGACGGCTGATACGCTCGAGCCGCCGCCGGCTCGCTCCGATGGGTAGAGGGTCTTGCTGGTGAGCAGAGCCGACGTGGCGCGCAGACGGGTGGTGGTGACCGGGGTCGGACTGGTCTGTCCGGTCGGCGTCGGGACCCAGCCGGTGTGGGAAGGCATCGTCGCCGGCCGCTCGGGCATCGACGCGATTAGCCTCTTCGACACCGCGCGGCACTCGGTGCGCATTGCCGGTGAGGTCAAGGCCTTCGACCCGCTCACCTGGCTGGACAAGAAGGATCTCAAGAAGTGCGGGCGGTTCATCCAATTCGCGATCGCGGCCACCGCGATGGCGATGGAGAGCAGCACGCTCGCGGTCACCCCTGAGAACGCCACCCGCGTGGGCGTGATCATCGGCAGCGGCATCGGCGGCTTCGAGGTGATCGAGCGCGAGCACCGGGTGCTGCTCGAGCGTGGCCCCGACCGCGTGTCCCCATTCTTCATCCTCTCGACCATCGTCAATCTCGCTGCCGGACAGGTGTCGGTGCGATTCGGCGCGAAGGGCCCGAGCTCCGCGGTGGCGACCGCGTGCACGACGGGCGCCCACGCCGTCGGGGACGCCTGCCGGCTGATTCAGCACGGCTACGCGGACGCGATGATCTGCGGCGGCGCGGAGGCCAGCATCACGCCGCTGGCGATCGCCGGTTTCGCCGCGATGCGCGCGCTCTCGACCAGAAATGACGCGCCCCACCAGGCGAGCCGCCCGTGGGACGTCGATCGCGACGGCTTCGTCGTCGGGGAAGGGGCCGGCATCCTGGTGCTGGAGGAACGCGGGCACGCCGAGCGCCGCGGCGCGCCGATGCTGGCCGAGCTGATCGGCTATGGCATGAGCTCGGACGCGCATCATCTGACCGCTCCGCCGGAGGACGGGGAGGGCGTCGGCCGCGTGATGGCCGCCGCGCTCGAGGACGCCGGGCTCGATAGCGGCGCCATTCAATATCTGAATGCGCACGCCACGTCGACGCCGCTCGGCGATCAGGCGGAGGCCATCGCGATCAACCGGGTGTTCGGCGAGCATGCCCGCGGCCTCGCAGTCAGCTCGACGAAGTCGATGACGGGCCACCTGCTGGGCGGGGCCGGCGCGCTCGAAGCGGGCCTGACCGTGCTGGCGTTGCGCGACCAGATCGCTCCGCCAACCATCAATCTCGATCGCCAGGACGAGGGCAATCACCTCAATCTGGTGCCGAACCGGGCGCAACCGTTGGCCATCACCCATGCGATGACCAACTCCTTCGGCTTCGGCGGCACGAACGCCAGCCTCATCTTCGCCAAACCCGAACGCTGAACGCTGAACGTTGAACCCTTCAGATGTCCTTCCCGATCGAGCCCCCGATCGAGCCGATGCTCGCGAAGATCGCGGAGGCGCTGCCGCCCGCCGGTGAGTACCTCTACGAGCCGAAGTGGGACGGCTTCCGCGCGCTGGTGTTCCGCGGCGGCGGTGAGGTCTACATTCAGAGCCGCGATCTGAAGCCGCTCGATCGCTACTTCCCCGAGGTCCACGATTTCAGCGTCGCGCACCTGCCGGACGGCTGCGTGGTCGACGGCGAGATCGTGATCGCCTCGCCAACTGGTCTCGACTTCGACGCGCTCCAGATGCGTCTCCACCCTGCCGCGAGCCGGGTCGCGAAGCTGGCGAAAGAGACACCGGCCCAGTTCGTTGCCTTTGATCTGCTGGCCGTGGACGGCCGGGACATCTGCAGCGAGCCGCAGAAGATTCGGCGCGCGAAGCTCGAGACGATGTTCGCCGGGATCGAGCCACCGCTCCACTTGACGCCGGCCACGCGCGATCGCGCGGTCGCCGCCGAGTGGCTGCAGCGGTTCGAAGGGGCGGGGCTCGACGGCGTGGTGGCGAAGCTTGCCGCATCGGAGTACGAGCCTGGCAAGCGCGCGATGCTGAAGATCAAGCATGTACGGACGGCGGACTGCGTGGTCGCGGGGTTCCGCTGGCACAAGAGCGGGCGCGACGCGGTCGGCTCGCTGCTCCTCGGACTTTACGACTCGAGCGGCCGGCTCCAGCACGTCGGCGTGACCTCGGCCTTCACCATGGCAAGACGCAAAGAGCTGGCGCTGGAGCTCGAGCCACTCCGAACGCACGCGCTCGACCATCATCCGTGGCGCGAGTGGGCCATCGCCGACGAGCACGCGCACGGACGCATGCCCGGCGGGCAGAGCCGGTGGAGCGCGGGCAAGGATCTGTCCTGGGAGCCGCTGCGCGTCGAGCGGGTGTGCGAGGTGAAGTACGACCACCTCCAGGGCGACCGGTTCCGCCACGCGACGGTGTTCCTGCGCTGGCGTCCTGACAAGCCCCCGGCGGACTGTACCTACGATCAGCTCGAGGTCACGACTCCTTACGAGCTCGAGAAGGTCTTCGGGGCGGGGCGCCACCGCCCGCGCTGACCCACGCGTCGTGCTCGGGCGTGTCGTTCGGATCCGGCGGCTCCTCAGCCGGGCGCAGCGATTCGGGCACGTGCTGCAGGTTCAGGCGGATCCGCGTCCAGGTATGAAACCGGCCGCGCATCGCGTCGACCAGCACGTCCGCGTCCTGCAGATGCGACGCCGCCTCCGGGTGTCGCGCCTTCCAGCGCTCCAAGCCGGCCAGGGCGTCATCTTTCTTCTGCGCCCGCGCGATCTCGATCAACGGATGCTTCGGCACCCGCCGCCGTGACGGTTGCACCCGCGGCGGCTCCCCGGGCTGCTTCTTGTATTGCGGCGGCCAGGGCGCGTCTCCCTGCCCGGCCCGCTCGTCACGCGCCGACAGCTCCAGCAGTGACTCGAGCGAACACGGGTGATCGTCGATCCCCGCGTGCCGATCGCCCATCGCCGCAAACCGCGCCGGCATCGTCTTCAACGTGAAATCGGCGGGATCGCAGTCGGCGATCTCCTCCCAGGTCAGGGGCGCGGACACGCGTGCGTCCGGCTTCGGCCGCACCGAGTACGCGGCCGCGACGGTGCGGTCCTTTGCGTTCTGGTTGTAGTCGAGGAACACGCCATGACGTTCCTCCTTCCACCACTTGCTCGTCGCCAGCGCCGGCGCGCGACGCTCGACCTCGCGGGCGAAAGCCAGGGCGGCGCGGCGCACCTCGTCGAAACGCCAGGACGGCGCGATCCGCACGTTGACGTGAATCCCGCGCGATCCGGACGTCTTCGGCCAGCCGACCAGGCCGAGGTCACTCAGGGTCTGGCGCACCACCGCGGCGACCTCGCGGAGCTGGGGCCAGCCGATGCCCGGAACCGGATCGAGATCGATGCGGAGCTCGTCCGGATAGTCCAGGTTCTCGGCGCGGACCGGATGCGGGTGCAGCTCGAGGCAGGCCAGGTTGGCCATCCAGGCGAGCGCCGCCGGCGTGCGCGGCACCACCTCCTCTGCCGTCCGGCCGGACGGAAACTTCAACGAAACCACCTCGAGCCAATCAGGACGGGATTGGGGGGCGCGCTTCTGGTAGAAGAACTCGTCGGCGATCCCGTTCGGATACCGCACCAGCACGTTCGGGCGCCCGCCCGCGGCGCGCAGGGCACCGTCCGCAACGGTCAGGTAATAACGCACGAGATCGAGCTTCGTGTGACCCGCGTCGGGGAATAGCACCTTCGACGGGTTGCTTATCGCGACTTCGACGTCACCGATTCTGAGGAGCTCGTGCTCGGTTTTGGCCATGCTTCGGCGACGGATCGTACCACGCCGCTCGTCCCACTTCCCGCGTCAGCATCTTTCATCGTCGGCCGCGCACGAGCCCTCGGCGCACCGTATGGTCAAGGCGCTGCGCCGCCTGGTGACATCTCTCTCGTGCTGCGTTCGACGTGCCCTGGACCGCCATCTTCGACGACGCTTTCGCGGCGGAGCTCGAGCAGCAGGCCAGTTGGCGCATGCGACACTGTCGCATGTACCCGCGCCGCATCGTGTGCCTCACGGAGGAAACCACCGAGACCCTTTATCTTCTGGGCGAAGGGGATCGCGTGGTCGGCGTCAGCGGTTACACGGTCCGTCCGCCTGAGGCCCGACAGAAGCCGCGTGTGTCGTCATTCCTCCATGCCAAGTTCGACAAGATCGAGGCGCTCGAACCCGATCTGATCCTGGCGTTCTCCGATTTGCAGGCACCAATCACCACCGAGCTGGTGTCGCGCGGCTACCCGGTCTTCACCTTCAACCAGCGCAGCGTCGCCGAGATCCTCCAGATGATCCGCATCCTCGGCGGCATCGTCGGCGTGTCGGACAGGGCGCAGGCGTTGGCCGCGCAGTTCGAACAGGGCCTCGAGCGCATCCGTGATGCGGCCGCGGCCTGGCCGGTGCGGCCCCGGGTCTACTTCGAGGAATGGGACGACCCGCTGATCAGCGGCATCCGCTGGGTCGACGAGCTGGTCGAGATCGCCGGCGGCACACCGGTTTTCCCGGAGCTGCGAGGCGCCAAGCTCGGGAAAGATCGCATCCTGACGAGCGAACGCGTCGTGGCCGCCGCCCCCGATGTGATCATCGCGTCCTGGTGCGGCAAACCGGTGCGGCCGGCGAAGATCACCGCGCGGCCCGGGTGGGACGACGTTCCGGCGATCAGAAACGGCCGGATCTTCGAAGTCAAGTCCCCTTACATCCTCCAGCCCGGCCCCGCCGCGCTGACTGAAGGAATCGAGCAGATTCACCGGATCCTGGAAGGTATTGTGCGGCAGGATCTCGGGTGAGGAGCACCGGTTCGATAGGTTCGGGGGTTCGAGGGTTCGAGGGTGCGGTTCGACGGGTTCGCGGGTTCTCGCCTGACGCGCAGCGCCGACCGCCGACCGCGACGCCGACCGCCGACCGCCGACCGCCGACCGCCGACCGCCGACCGCCGACCGCCGACCGCCGTGAGTATCATGAGCCATGCCCGACACCGATCCGAAGGCTCCCGCTCGCATCCAGCAGCTGTCCGCGCCGGAGCTGAAGGCGATGATCGACAGCGGCACGCCGTTCCAGTTCGTCGACGTCCGCACACCGCAGGAGCGCGAGATCGCCTGCATCGAGGGAACACGGCTGCTCGATCAAGCGTATCTGGATCACCTGCTCACACTCGACCGCGACACGCCGATTGTCTTCCAATGCCATCACGGTATCCGCAGCCAGTCGGCCGCTGAGTACTGTCTGGGGCAGGGTTTTCGTAACCTCTACAACCTTCGCGGCGGCATCGACGCCTGGTCACGTACGGTCGATCCGTCCGTCCCACTGTATTAGCCACGCCTATGACGATGAACACTCTGTGCGGGGATGTTGCGTCCGATGTGCGCTATGCCCTGCGCGGCTGGGTGCGGCAGCCCGGGTTCGTCCTGATCGCCGTCCTGTCGCTCGGCTGCGGCATCGGACTGAACACCGCGGTCTTCAGCATCATCAACGCGATCTTCCTGCAGGGCATTCGCGGCGTTCCCGCGGCCAGCCGGGTCGTCACCATTGGCGAGCGCGTCCCATTCGCGACGGTGGCGGCGGTCCGCGACACGGTTTCGGGTCTGGCTGGCGCCGCGGCGTGGCAGCCAATCAGCGCAGACATCCACGCGGGTGACACGATCCGGCGCGGCGCCGTGCCGGTCGTGTCGGACGACTACTTCGCGACGCTCGGGGTCGTCCCCGTCCAGGGCCGCTTCTTCACCCCGTCGTCGGGGCGGGTGCCCGTACCGTCCAACGAGGTGGTGCTCGATTACGAGTTCTGGGTCAGGTCGCTGGGCAGCCGTCCTGACGTTCTCGGCCAGACGCTCCTCATCAACCGGGTGCCCGTGACGATCATCGGCGTGGCTCCGAAGTCGTTTCACGGATTCGGTCCCGAGCGACCGCCGCTGTGGATGCCGATGGGCCTGCTCCCCGCGGTTCGTGGCGCGGCGGTCAAGTGGGACGATCCCGCCGAAGCCGGCTGGCGCATCGTCGGACGCCTGGCGGACGGTGTGCCGCTCGGACAGTTGAACGCGGAACTGCGATCGATTGCGACGCGCCTGCCGAACGAATTCGCGGCCGGACCGCTGGTGGCCTCGGTTGGGCCCGAGTTGTGGATGGGTGCCGCGTCGGGCGAGAAGCGGATCGAGTTCCTGCTCGTCGTGGTGATGCCGCTCGTTGTCGTCGCGCTGATCCTGTGGATTGGCTGCTCCAACGTCGCCAACCTGCTCCTCTCGCGGGCCGCCGCCCGACGCAAGGAGATCGCGATCCGGCTGGCTACCGGCGCGAGCCGGTTACGGCTGATCCGGCTCCTGCTGACCGAGAGTCTGCTTCTTGCCCTCGCCGGTGGTGCCGCCGGGATGCTGATCGCCATCTGGACGCTGGACTTCATCTGGCTCACGCTACCGGAAGCGCCGCGGCTGGCGACCGAGCTCGACACGCACGTGCTGCTCTACACCGGCGCGGTGTGCGTGCTGGCCACCGTGCTGTTCGGACTCATTCCCGCGCTGCACGGGACGCGCCTGGACATCACGCCGCTCCTCAAGAGCGACACGCCGGCGGCATCCGGTGACGTCAAGCGTGGTGTCCGCATGCGGCGGTTCTTCCTAATCACGCAGTTCGCCTCCTCTATGGCCCTGGTGGTCGTCGCCGGCACGTTCGTGCGAACGATCGTCGCGACGCACCTCGGCGAGCAGTCGGCGGCCATGGATCACATCGCGGTCGCTGGCGTGGAAACCGACCTGTCGAGTGGACCGGTGCGCGCGGCGCACTGGCGCTCGGTGCGCGAGGCATTGCAGCGGCTTCCCAACGTGACGGCCGTGACGATCACTTCGGCGCGGCTGACCGAGCGCGCTGCGCTCGTGCCCGAAGGCTCGGCACCGTCGGCGTCACGCGCAGCGATCGAGATTCAGCGCATCGACAACGGATTTATCGCAGCATCGGGGATTGGCATCGCCGCCGGCCGATTCGATGCTGATGCAACGCGAGCCGGTGGCGTCGAGCGCATCGCCGTCAACGAGCGCGCCGCACAACAGTTCTGGGGCACGACTGCGGTGATCGATCGCCGATTCTCGCTCGGCACGGCCCCGGCCATGTTTCAAGTCGGGGCGGTCGTCCGCGACGACAATGCCGGCGCCCGCATTTATCGCGCGCTGCGCGATGACGATGTGATCAGTGCGAGCGTGCTCGTCCGTAGCACGGTCGCTGCGGAGCGGATGATCGACGGGGTTCGCACCACCCTGGCACCGCTCGCCGGCGACACCGGCTTCGTCCGGGTCGCGACGCTGCGGGAGGCGAGTCTCGGATCGCTCACCCGGATCACCCGCCTGGCTCTGGTCATCGCGGGGCTGGTCCTCGCGCTGGCGACGGTCGGTCTCTACGGCTCTATCGCGTTCGTCACGTCTCAACGTACCCGAGAGATCGCCATCCGGATGGCTATCGGCGCGCCGCGCGCCGCGGTACTCGGCCTGGTGGCGCGCGAAGGCGTCCTGGTGGTGAGCGCCGGCGCGCTCATCGGATTGGCGCTCATCGGGGTCGCGTTCCGGTTCATGTCCGGGATGCTGTTCGCCACCTGGACGCTAGACCCGGTGACCGTCGCCGGCGTGCTCGCGGTCTTCTCGCTGGCCACGCTCGGCGCCAGCTACGTGCCCGGCCGCCGGGCGGCACGAATGGATCCGATGAAGGTGTTGAGAGCCGAATGAAAGTTCGATGGGTTCGAGGGTTCGAGCGTTCGATGGTGCGGGTTCGAGGGTGCGAGGGTGCTGGGTCGAAGGTTCATCGCTGACAGCTAAGATCTCTTCGCCGCGTCCCCGCTCTCCCGTCCGATCCCACCTGCCCGTCCCAGGGCAGCCCGGCGCAGCGTCACGACCGTGACCTCGGGAAGCGCGCCCAGGCGGAGCGGCAGCCCCCAATAGTTCGTGCCGGGATTGATGTAGAGCAGCGAGCGGCCGCGGCGGTAGGCGCCCATCGCGAGATCCAGGAACACGGAGGCGAGACTCCACTTCAGGCGCGGGACGGCAACCTGTCCATAGTGGGTGTGCCCGCTCAGCGTCAGTGCTACACCGCGGTCGGCCAGCGCCGGCCACAGGGCCGGGTTGTGGGCCAGAGCGATCGTGAACGCGCCGCGCGGCACGTTCGCGAGCGTCCGGTCGATGTCTGGTGCGGCGTCGCCGCCAGCGTCCATCGCCCGTCCGTTCCCGGCAGGATCGCCGGTCCCCAGCAGCCAGAAGCGTTCCCCTCGATGGACCAGCGGTCGCGAATCGTTGACCAGCACGGTGCATCCCATCGCCTCGAGCCCGGCGCGCACCTCGGGCCAGCCCGCATATACGTCATGGTTGCCCGGGATCGCGAACACGCCGAGCGGCGCCTTGAAGTCGCCGAAGGCGCGCGCGAAGACCTCGACGTCTCGCGGGTAGTCGTCGACCTGATCGCCGGTGATCGCGATCAGGTCCGGATCCGATCCCAGCACCGCGGTCCGTATCGCTCGAAGATGACGCTGCGGCGTGTGCGGGCCGACGTGGGTATCCGACACCTGGGCGATGCGCAGCCCCTCGAGCGCTGAGGGCAGCCCCTCGATATCCGCGTTCAGCCGCACCACTCGTAACCGGCGCGATCCAACGTAGCCGGCAACGCCTCCGAAGACGACGACCCCGAGGACGACGAACGCCGCGGTTTGTCCCGTCGTGCGCGCTGCGCCGAACGGCGCTCCAGCCAGGAAGGCCGTCACTCCGGCCATCACCATCAACGGCACGGCAAGTTGCGAGTACCAGAACGGCCGGAAGGCGAACAGCCTGACCCTGGCGGACGGATAGATCCCGGAGAGCGCACGTGTCAGGAAGATCAACGGCACGAGCACCAGCAGCGTCCCCGCCAGCAGCACAGTCGTCCAATGCCCCGGCAGCACCGGCGCCATCAACGCGCCGAACGCGAGCCACCACGCGGCGCTCCAGGCGAGGACGATCCGCAGCAGCCGCCTGAGCCAGGACGGCGGCAGCATCGGCCGCGTCAACGGGCGGCGACTGGAAACGGGTTCGGAGGTGGCGTCGAGAGACAAGGAGTCCGAAGAGGTCACCCAAACGTAACCCCGCGGCCGGGCATTTCTATTCCCGCTGTGAACCAGCGAGGTTCTACAGGTGCTCAGAGTTCTACGGGGTGCTCAGGGTGCTCGTTCGCACGTTCTACGAGGTTCTGCGGGGTTCCCCCACCTACCTGGCGGCAGCCAAGGAACTTGCAGCACCCGCAGAACCTGCAGAACGAGCACCCTGAGCACCCTCAGAACCCTGAGCACCCCGTAGAACCCATTCGGGTCAGAAATACAGCTTAATCCCCAACTGAATCTGCCTCGCCGGATATGTGCTGGTGATCGAGCCGAAGGCGCTCGACGAGCGGTTGCCGTTGGCCGACTGGAAGTTCGTCTTGTTGAGCACGTTGAACGCCTCGATGCGCGCCTCGAGCCGGGTCTGATCGCGGCCCAGGCCGAAGTTCTTGTGCAGCCCGAGATCGAACTGGTAGAACGGGTCGGCGCGGGCGACGTTGCGGGGCGCGTTGCCGAACGGCTGCGAGCGGTCGGTCGGAATCTCCACCGTCGCCGGGTTCAGGTAGTTGGCGATCGTGCGCTGATCGCTCGGCGTCACCGGATCCCCGGTCAGGTTGGGACGATAGGTCGGATTCGGGCTCACGTTGAACGCCGCGGCCGGGGTGTATGAGAGGTTGATCGGCACGCCGCTGGTCATCGTGTTGATCCCGACCAGCCGCCAGCCGCCGAGGATCCCTTCCATCACCGGATTGAGGTCCTGCGCGAAGCGCCGTTCCTTGCCGAACGGCAGCTCCCACACGAAGCTCGTGGTGTTGTTGATCGGCTGGTCGTAGCCCGACCGGCCGAACTCCGACTCGAGATCCAGATAATTGACGCTGCTGCTGTCGCCGTTCTGCACTTCCAGGTGCCCGGATGCGTTATCGCGGGCGCGCGACCAGGTGAACGAGTTCAGCAGGTAGAGGCCGCGCGTGTAGCGCCGTTCGACTTTGAGCTGCAGCGCGTGGTAGTCGCCCTTGCCGCCGGCCCAGGCAATCTGGATCTGCTGGAAGCCCTGGATCGGCCGCCGCGCCTGCAGCGTCGAGTTCTCGGTCGGCGCGTTCGGCCGCGCCTGGTTGTAGTCGCCGAGGATCATGATGTCGCGACTCTTGTTGCCGATGTAGCCGACGTCCACCAGCAGGTTGCGCATCACCTCACGCTGCACCGACACGTGCCAGCTCTGGACGTTCCCGCTCGGGTTGTCCTTCGGGATGTAGTTCACGCGCGCGTTGAGCGTGTTGAAACTCGCCGGTGACGTGTAGCCCTCCGGATAGCCCTGCTGCGTCGTCCTGAAGCAGGTCGTCGGCGACTGGTTGTCAACGCACAACGGCTGCGAGATCTGCTGCGTGATGCTCAACCCGACGACGTGAGGGCCATTGAACGACAGGAGGTTCTCGCCGCCCATGCGATTGAAGTGGATGTAGCTCATGCCGTAGCCGCTGCGCAACGTCGTGCGATCGTCGATCGCGAACGCCAGCCCGAGGCGCGGCGCGAAGTTGTTGGTATCCGGGTTGACCAGCGCCCGATCGTAGATCGATCCGTTCTTGGCCTGGAGCAGCGTGTTGGTCTCCGGATCGAAGTTGGTGAGGAAGTTGTCCTTCTCCCACTGCGGCGTCGCGAACTCGTAGCGCAGGCCGAGATTCAGCGTCAGCCGCTGGCTGGCTTTGAAGTCGTCCTGCACGTAGGTGAAGTGCATCCGCTGACGCAGGTTGGCGATGAACGGATTGGTCAGGGCGTAAGCGCTTCGCGCGCCGAACATGAAGTCCGCGAGGTTATAGGTCGCCGGATCGGCGGCCGCGGTGGTCGGACGGCTGAACTGCCCGCCGTAGCTGTCGCGCCCGTACTTCGGGTTGAAGTCGTCGATTTGAGTGGCAATCGCCTGATACTCGTAGCCGGTCTTGAAGCTCTGACGGCCGGCCAGCCACGAGTAGTTGATCCGCGGATTGATCACCGACGGATCCTGGAACTGCGGGTTGCTGTTCTGCCGTCCCCACGTCGTCCAGCCGGTGACGCCCTGCTCGGTGAGACCACCCGCGAAGCGGGGGTCGGTGGGCAACCCCGTAATCCCATACAGCTCCAGCATCGTCGGGCCGCCCACGCCGGGAGGTTCCTTGCCCGCTTTGGTCCGCGACACGCCGAGGCGCACCTCGAGGAGAGACGACGCGCTCATCGTGTAGGTGAACCCGCCGGCGAACTGCTCGTTGAGCACGTGGACGAAGGCGTTGCTCGGGCTGCCCGTGTCACCCGGGATCGGCGGCGGCTCGAAGTTGTCGACCTTCCGATAGCTCCAGCGCCCGAACGCCGACATCCGGGTGTTGAACTGGTGGTCGACCTTGATGTCGTACTTGTCGTTGTAGTCCTGGCGCCGCGGCAACGAGTCGAAGTTGTTGGCGATGCCCGGCTGCGTCGGCGCCGGCAGACCCGCCAGCACCTGCCGCGCGAACGAAGTGATCGCACTCGACGGGATCACGCCATTGGCGTAGATCTCGCCGGTGTACGGGTTCTGAACCGGCTTGCCGAGGATGCCCTGGCGCTGCTCGAGGGTCGGGATGCTGGCAAAGGTCAGCGTCTTCGAGATCTGGCGGAAGCCTTCGTAGTCGGTGAAGAAGAACGTGCGGTTGCGCAGAATCGGACCGCCGAACACGAAGCCGAACTGGTTGCGATTCAGCTTGGGCTTCACGCCGCCGGTCGGCTTGAAAAAGCCGACCGCGTTCAGCGCGTCGTTCCGGTTGAACTCCCACGCCGTCCCGCGGAACGCGTTCGTGCCGCTGCGCATCGAGGCGTTCACCACCGCGCCGCCGGTGCGCCCGAATTCGGCGCTGAAATTGTTGGTCTGGACCTTGAACTCCTCGACCGTGTCCGGCGACATCTGAACGACCTGGTTCGAGAAGCCCTGGTTGCTGGTGCCGTAGGAGTTGTTGTCGACACCATCGAGGATGAAGCTGTTGACCGCGCTGCGCAGCCCGTTGACGTTGAACGACGCGTCACGCGAGTCGCTGATTGCCGACTTGCGCACCCCCGGCGCGAGGAGCGCCAGGTCGGCGTAGTTGCGGCCGTTCAAGGGCAGGCTGACGATCTGCTCCTTGCCGATGACCTGCCCGCGGTCGCTCGAGTCCGTCTCGAGGAGTTTCGCGGCGCCTTCGACCGTCACCGTTTCTCCCAGGCTGCCGACCTTGAGGCTCAAGTCGACGCGAAGGCGCGCGTTGACGGTCACCGATACGTTGTCGGCCTCCGCGACCGAAAAGCCCTGCAACTCAGCCCGTACCGTGTATGACCCGATGCGAACGTTCAAGAATTGGTAGTTGCCCTCGCCATCCGTGACCGTCGTCGCGGTGATGCCGGTGGCGACGTTCTTCAGCGTAACCGTGGCGCCTGGTACGATGGCGCCGGACGTGTCGTGAACGGATCCCAGGACCGTGGCGGTGTCGAACTGGGCGAGCGCGGTGGCCGGACACAAGAGCATGGCAGCGAGGAACGCCTGCAGGATGCGACAGGCGATCAGACGGGTACATTTGCGGACCATGGGTGACTCCTCCTTGAGCCGCGCAAGTATATGGCGGGCAGGTGACAAAGGCGTCTCGAAGTGACGAACGCCGCCGCAGTGTCCCGGGAGTCGGTCCGGCCGGACGAAGCGCCATGCCACAATGACGCGGTGAGCCGGCTCAGAACGATTCGCGTCACCCGCTACGTGACACCCCTCCGGGAGGGTGGATCCCTGCCGGCCATCGTCGAAGCCGACGACGATGGGTTGTACGTGTTGAAGTTTCGGGGCGCCGGTCAGGGAGCGAGGGCGCTGATTGCGGAGCTCTTGTCTGGCGAGATCGCCCGGGCCCTGGGCCTGCCCGTCCCGGAGCTGGTGTTCGCGGCGCTGGATCGCGAGCTGTCACGCACCGAGCCCGACCCGGAGATCCATGCGCTAATCCAGGACAGCGCCGGCCTCAACCTGGCGCTCGATTACCTGCCGGGTTCGGTGATGTACGACCCGGTCGTCCAGCAGACCGCCGCAGATCTCGCCTCGCGCATCGTGTGGTTCGACGCCTACGTGACGAACGTCGACCGGACGGCGCGCAACACCAACATGTTGATGTGGCACAAGCAGCTCTGGCTCATCGACCACGGTGCCTCGCTGTACTTCCATCACACACCGGGGTGGGAGAGCGGGGGCCGGGCCACGGCGCCGTTCCCGCTGATCAAGGAGCACGTGCTGCTGCGCCAGGCGGCGACGCTGGCGGAGGTGGACCCGGCCTGCGCTGCGATGCTGAATCAGGATCGACTTAGGGAGATTGTCGACATCGTGCCGGACTCGTGGTTGACCGAGCGCGATCCGGGGGCGGATCCAGGGCGGATCCGCGAAGCGTATGCCCGATACCTGAGCCAACGGCTCGAGACGCCCAGAGCCTTCGTCGAGGAGGCGATCCGTGTCCGGTGAGCTCACCTACGACTACGCGATCATCCGCGTCGTCCCGCGGGTGGAGCGCGGCGAGCAGGTGAACGTCGGGGTGATCCTGTCCTGCGCCGACACGGACTTCCTGGAGTCGAGAGTCGAGCTGGATACCGACCGTCTGCTGGCCCTCGACCCCGGCCTCGACCTCCACGCGATTCGCACCAGCCTCGCGGTGATCCCCGTGGTCTGCCGCGGCGGTCCTGAGGCCGGACCGATCGGCCTGCTGCCACCCCGGGGCCGCTTCCGGTGGCTGGTGTCGCCGCGCAGCACGATGATTCAGATGTCCGCGGTCCACACCGGCCGCACCACCGACCCGAGTGCCGCCCTGGACCGGCTGCTCGAGACGATGGTGCGAAGACCGGGCAGCAGCGCGTAACCCGTCGGTGGAACATCGGCCGTCGGCGGTCGTGCTCGATGCGCACGCGTTCAGGACGGACCCTGGCCCACGTCGCGCGCGTGCGGGTCTCGTGGCGAACGCGTCTCGGGTTTGAGCGTCGGAAACGATGCGGAGCAGGCCGAGCCCGATCAGGTAAAACGCGGTGCAGGCCAACGACAGGGCGTGGGGATGGGGGCCCCACGCCGCGTCAACGGACGCTAAGCCGGAGCCGCGTTTTTCCGGCCTGCGGAGCGGTTTCCGACGCACAGACCCGAGGCGCGTGAGCGCTCGGTTGCCAACGCTTCACCGCCGCTCCGTCCGCCACGCGTGACCCGCTCACCGCAGCCCCGCGGCGATCCCCGTGAGCGTTGACGCGAGTGCGGCGCCGCGCTTGCCGTCCGGACCGTTCAGCGTGGCCTGCTGCAGCTGCCCGGCCAGAGTCTCCAGCTCCTTCGCGGCCGTCGCGTCCTTGCCAGACTTGGCCTTGTCGGCGCGCGTCAGCGCCGACTGCACGGCCGCAACGCGCTCGGCGGGCAACGCCTTGCTGCGCGTCAGCTGATCGAGATACGCGCGCGCGGTAACCGGCGTCGCCGGCCAGGTAACCTTCGTCTGCAGCTGGGGATTCACCACGTCCGCGTGGACCTGGCTGGCGGCGTCGATTTCGTTCTGCGTCAGGTGATCGCTCGGGGTGAGACGGAAGACGTCCAGCCCTCTGGCCATCTCCGAGGCATAGACGCGGCCGTTGTACCAGTACGCGGACCACACGCCGCCGATGATCAGGTTCTTCGCGTCGAGCGGTCCGCGGTCGAAGAACGCGATCTCGACGGGATGCGCCGCGTCGGTGAAGTCGAATACCGAGACGCCACCCTGATACCAGCCTTGTACCATGATGTCGCGGCCCGGCACGGGGATGAGCGAGCCGTTGTGCGCGACGCAGTTCTCGGTGTCGGTCTGCGCCGCGGGCATCTTGAAGTAGCCGGCAAAGTGCATCTTGCGATCGGCGATCTCGAAGATTGCGTCGGCGCCCCAGGTCGGGAGGTCGGTCGCACGGCAGCGCGGCCGGACACCGCCGCCCCACTCGTCGGTGAAGAGCACCTTGGTGCCGTCGTTGTTGAAAGTGGCGGAGTGCCAGAACGCGAAGTTCTTGTCGCTGACCTGATCGACACGGGTCGGATGCACCGGGTCTGAAATGTCGAGCAGGATGCCGTTGCCCGAACAGGCGCCGGCGGCCAGGCCGAGCTCAGGAAAAACAGTGATGTCGTGGCAGCGATTCGTCTCTGACGATGTCTGGGTGCCGGGACCGTAGTTGCCGCCGTGCCACAGCCCGGCGATGTTGCCGGTTGCGGGATCGGCGAAGATGCGCGGCTGATTCACCAGTTTCGCCTGGGCCGGCGCGGCGAGCGGCACCTGGATCACGTCGATGCTGAAGAGTGCCGTCTTGGGATCGTCCTTCGGCGCCAACCCGGAGCAGCCGGCCAGCTCGTCGCCGGAGCGCACGCCGGCGGTACCGATCCGTAGATGTACACGTTGGCGGGGTCGTTCTTCGCCGTGACCAGCGTGTGCGTGTGCGATCCGCGGCAGGTCTGTACCGCGGCAATCTGCGTCGGCTTGCGCAGGTCGCTGATGTCGAAGATCCGCACGCCCCGGAACCGCTCGGGGCTGACCGGCGGGGTGACCCCGCCCGTTCCGCAGTCGACGCGGCCGCGCGTCTCCTCGACCGACATGAACAGCAGGTTGCCATAGACCGACAGGTCGCCCTGCCCGCCGGGGCAGACGACGGACACGATCAGCTTCGGCGACTTTGGATTGCTGATGTCGTAGGCGTTGAAGCCGTTGAAGTTGCCGACCAGCAGCCGATCCTTCGTGAACGCCATGTCCGAGTTGACGAACCGCAGGCCGTCGGCGGCAGAAGCGGCGGCGGGTGCAGGGGGTGCGGCCGGGGGTGCAGGCGGCGGAGTCGCGCTGTCAGACGGCGGCTCCGGCGGGATCGGCTCGCCGGCCGGCATCTTCGGATCGAAGAACCCCTCCGGCTTGGGCACGCTCGCGACGAGCTCGAGGTTCCGCGCCGCAACACCGGCATCGCGCACGCCGGCTTTGAGACCGACGCGAGGATCCACTTGACCTGTCGCGGCCGACGTCCCCTGGCGCGCCTCACCCCGCACCGAAGGGATGAGCGTCGCCATTGCCAGGCCGAGCAGGCCGGCCTGCATCAACCGTTTGCTGCTGGTCGCACCCATCATGGTCATCACTGGAATCATCAAGACCTCATCACGAGAGTGCAAGATCAGCGGGCGTCGAGCAGGGCGCGCATGCGATCGATCTCCATGCGCTGGTCGGCATCCACGTCGGAGGCGAACGCGAAGATCTCCGGATCCTGTGCCGCTCCGGACGCCGCGAACAGGTCGTGGACCATCTGCAGGGCACCGGTGTGGTGCTTGATCATGCCTTCGAGGAACAGGCGGTCGAAGGCCGGGCCGTGCGCCTCGGCCAGCCGGGCCATCTCCTCAGGCGTGAGCATGCCAGGCATCAGCATCGCGCCATCGCCATGGTGAGCGTGCGCCGACGGCTGCGCCTGCCCGTGCGCCTCGAGCCACCGCTGCATGAAACGGATCTCGTCGTTCTGCGATACTTCGATCCGGAGCCCCAGGGCCCGCATGTCGTCGCGGGTGGTGCGGCTCTGGAGCAAGCCGACCATCTCGACCGCCTGGGCGTGGTGCGCGATCATCCCCTGCATGAAGGCGACATCAGCGGCACTGACCCCGCGGCTCGGCGGCGCGGTGGCACGTTCGGCGGAGATGACGTGCGTGACGCTGCCCGGCACGCCGGGCTGGACGAGCGGAGCACTCCCGCCATGAGCGGCGCGGCAGCCGGACGCCATCAGGAGCGCGAGCGCGACGGCCGCCGCGCGGGGAGAGTGATCGCTCACGCTTTCAAGAATACTCCGGGCGGCGCGCCTGTCAGGACCGCCTGAAGCCTGTAGCCGGTAGCCTGAAGCCGAACAGGCCGTGAGCCCTAAGCCTTGAGCCTTGATCCCTGAGCTACGGCCGGATGACCGTGCCGTCGCGACGCCGGGTCGTGCCCCACGAGTAGTCGAAGTTCGGCGGTCCGGCCGGGATCGGGAACTTCGCCGCTACCGCTTCGTTGACCTCGATGCCCAGGCCGGGGCGCTCGGCGGCGAGCATGTACCCGTCCTTGACCTCCGGGCAGCCGACGAAGACCTCCTGCGTCTGGGCCGGAAACGAGCTGCCTTCGTGCACGCCGAAGTTGTAGGTCGTGAGCTCGATCGCGAGCTGTGCCGCATGCGCCAGCGGCGACGCGTCGCCGGGCCCATGCCAGGCGGTGCGGACGCCGAAGAACTCGCTGAGCGCGGCCACCTTGCGGGCCGGACTCACGCCGCCGATCTGCGAAATGTGGATCCGGATGAAGTCGATCAACCGGTCTTTGATGAGCGGCAGATATTCGTGCTGCGTGTTGAACAGCTCGCCCATGGCAATCGGGATGCTGGTCTGCTGGCGCAGCAGGCGGAAATGATCGTTCTCCTCCGGCGGGAACGGATCCTCGAGGAAGAACAGCCTGTACGGCTCGAGCGCCTTGCACAGGTTGATAGCCTGGTTCAGCGTGATGCGCTCGTGCACGTCGTGCAGGAGCTCGACTTCTTCGCCGAGCGACTTCCGCATCTCCTCGAAGAACTTGGGGAGCATGCGGCAGTACGGCGCGGACTCCCAGATCGCGCGCGGATTCGTCGGCCCTACAGCCTCGGTGGCGCTGCCGGTCGTCGGCGCCGTCGTGCGCGCGCCGTATCCGGCGTAACCAGGCACGCTGACCTGCACCCGCACGTGCCGGAAGCCGCGCTCCATCGCACCTTTGGCCTGCGTCGCCACTTCCTCGAAGCTCGCTCCGCTGGCGTGGAAGTAGCAGTCGGCGCCCTGACGCACCTTGCCGCCGAACAGCTGATAGAGCGGCAGGCCGGCACGCTTGCCCTTGATGTCCCACAAGGCGATGTCGACGCCGCTCATCGCGTTGAACAGCACCGGGCCGTTCCGCCAGTACGAGCTGACGTAACTCGACTGCCAGATGTCCTCGATCTCGTCGACGTTGCGGCCGATCAGGAAGGGTTTCAGGTACTCGTCGACCGCCGTCTTCACGACCAGCGACCGTTGCGTGAACGTCGCGCAGCCCCAGCCGACGAGACCGGGCTCCGACGTCTCCACCTTGACGACGACCAGGCGAATGCCGTTCGGCGCAGTGAGGATGGTCTTGATGTCGCGAATCTTGACCGGCCCGGTGCCGCGGACCGCCTGCCCGTAGGCGGCGCTCAACTTCGGCACCAGCGCCTCGGCCAGCGAGCGGCCGGGTGGCAGCAGGGAGGCGCCGCCGGCTATCGACATGGAGGTGATCGCATCACGACGATTCATCATCTTGTCTCCGTCAAGAAGTGTGGTGCTGCCGCGGCGGACGCCGAGACCTTCGCCGCCTGATAGAACTGGTAGCTGATGCGCCAGTCGAACGACTTGCCCGGCTCGATGCGCAGGTCGATGTAGGGCTCCGGGCACACGGTCTTCCAGGCGGACCAGAACAGCAGCTTCGCAAGCGGCTGATCGCCCGTCACGTGCACGCCGGCGCCGGTCTTCCGGTTCTCGATCCGGAAGTCGTAGTCGCGCGGCGTCGCCCCGAAGCCGGTCACCTCGGTGAACACTGTTTCCTTCGACTCGAACGTCTTCAGGAAACGGATGTCGCGGCCGCGCGTCTCGGCCAGACCGTTGAGCGGCCTGGCCGCCTGGGGATCGAACGCGGTGAACGTGACCGCCGCGTCAGGACCGGTAGTCTGGCCATCGAGGGTGAAGAAGTTGTGATCGTAGACGCTCGTGGCGATCGTTTTCCGGCCGGTGTTCTCGAGGTGATGCTCGAGCACCAGCGTGTCACCGCTCACCCGGACGGTCTTGCGATAGACGTAGCCGTAGCCGTTGGCGTCTTGCAGTTCGTGCGTGAACTCGATCCGGTCGGGTGACGTCTTGGCCGACCACTTCCCGTGATCGACCACCTCGTAGGTCTCGAATCGGCGGTAAGTGGGCTCGTCCGGCTTACGGATGGCGCCTACTCCGATCCGCACGAAGACCTCGCCAGGCTTCGCCTCGGCGTATCCCAGCCCCGCATCGTCGGTCAGGAACTCTTCGACCGGACCGGTGATGGCGTCGTGGATCTTCGGGTCGTACTTCTCGAACCACTGGCCAAAGTATTCGTGGCCACCCCACTTCAGGCTGAGGATGGAGCCGGACCAATCGAAGCGGGTGCCGCGGTAGTAGCCGGCCTTCTCGTCAGGCAGCTGCAAGGTGGCGCGAATCGCCGGCGAGGCAATCTCCGCCGTCGGGAACGATGGCGCCGCAGCCTGGACGAGCACAATCAACGAGACGATCAGCGAACGCATGCTAGTCCCCTGGTGGTGGTTACCCACGGCGGAGCCCAATCCCGTCTGCTCTGCCATCCGCACCGCCATCTGCTGATCCGCATCCGCCATCCGCCATCCGCCATCCGCCATCCGCCATCCGCCATCCGCCATCTGCCATCTTGCCATCTGCCATCTAGTCCTGGATCGCCAGCGCGATGATCGTCGACCCCGCCGCGACTGCGACGTATTGCTTGCCGTCGAACATGTACGTCATCGGCGAGGCCCTCCACGTCTGGTTGGTCTGGAAGCTCCACAACGGTGCGCCGGTGACCGCATCGGCGGCCATCAGCCCACCGCCGTCCTCGCCAAAGATGACCAACCCGCTGGCGGTCGTCAGCGTGCCGCCCCAGGATTGCGCTGCGCCATTCTGCGGCAGCTCCCATTTGATGTCGCCGGTCACGATCTCGATCGCCTTCAGGATGCGCTGCGGCTTGGGATCGGGGGCGGTCTTCTGAGTACCGCCGAGATACGATTTGCCGCTCTCCCAGGGCCCCTGCTCGCTGGTCGTGTAGACGCTGCACTTCTCGAATGTCTGCACGTAGTAGAGCCCGGTCGCCGGATTGTAGGACGGCGAGAACCAGTTGGTCGCACCATCCTGTGAGGGGCAGACCTTGGTGCCGGCACGGCTCGGCTCCTGGTTCGGGAGCTTGATCGGGCGGCCGTCCGCACCGATCCCGCTCGCCCACGTCAGGTTGCGGACAAAGGGTCTCGTGAGCAGCAGCGTGCCGTCGCGCCGATCGAACACGTAGAAGAAGCCATTGCGCGAGGCGTGCAGCAGCAAGGGCCGGCGCTGCCCCTTCCAATCCGCGTCGATCAGGACCGACGTCTGCGTCGCGTCCCAGTCCCACAAGTCGTGCGGCGTGAACTGGTAGTACCACTTCAACGCGCCGGTCTTGCGATCCAGCGCGAGCATCGAATTGGCGTAGAGGTTGTCCCCCTTGCGATCGACGCCGTCGTACTCCTTGCTCGGGTTTCCGGTCGGCCAATAGACGACGTCCAGTGTCGGGTCGTAGCTGCCGGTGAACCAGGTCGGCGCGCCGCCGTGCTCGATGTCACTGCCCTGCCACGTTTCGGATCCCGGCTGACCAGGCTTTGGCACCGTCCAGAAGCGCCACACCTCCTTGCCGGTTGCCTGATCGTGCGCGACGACGAACCCGTTGGCGCCATGCTCGCCGCCCGAGACGCCTGAGATGAGCAGGTCACCCGCGGGGAGCGGCGCCGAGGAAGCCGCGTAGTTCTTGCGCCAGTCCTCCATCTCCGTGTCCCACAACAGCTCGCCGGTGAACCGGTTCAGGGCGATCACGTGCGCGTTGTCCGTCAGCATGAACACCCGCGAACCCACCACCGCCGCGCCCCGGTTCGCGCCGCCGCCGACGATGCCCTTGGTGCGCGGACGCTTGAGGTGCCAGACCTGCCGCCCGCTGCCGGCGTCGAGGGCGAAGATCTCGTTCGGCGCGGTGACGTACATCAGCCCGTCCGCGACGATCGGTGTGCCCTGAAGTCCACCGACGTCCGGGATCGTCAGCATCCACCGCGGCGCGAGCCGCTTCACGGTCGTCTTGTCGATCTGGGTCAGCGAGGTATAGCGATTGCCGCGCGGGTCGCCGTTGTAGACGGGCCACCCGGTCTCGGACGTCACGTTCCGGAAGCGCGGCCCATCCTTCCGCATCAGCCGCACCCCACCGTCGTCGGTCCGCAGCTGGAGATCGTCGAAGCCCTGGCCGAGTACGGCGCCGCTCAGCGTCTGGCCGTCCGTCGTCTGGACCGTGAGCCGCGCGAGCGGGCGATCCGCGGCTCGCTGGATCGTGCGGAGGAACTTGATCAGGTCCCCCAGCTCACCGTCCGTGACGACGGAGGGCGGCATGCCCTTCATCGGCTGGCCGTCGTGTATCAGCTTCGTCAGCTGCTGATCGTCAATCGGCGTGAGGCGCTGGGCGATCGCGGGCCCCATGTCGCCGCCGTTCCCGTCGGCCCCGTGGCAGCGCGCACAACGGGCCTCGAAGATGAGACGTCCAGGATCCGGCGCCTGCGCGAAGCCGGACGACGCCGAGAGGAGCAGAGCGGCCAGTCCGGCCGCGCCATGTCGAATGAACATATGTGTGATCGGCCTCCGGGGCCGGGAGGCATTCTACTCGGGACCCGGGACCCGGGACTCGGCGCTGGGCGCTAACAGACGGCTCAAGGCTGAGGGCTAAGTCTGACGGCCTGCACCGCTGCGGCGTCGAGCCCAAAACGCGATGGCCTGACCTTCCACCCAGGAGCTTCAATAGGCCTGAGGCCATAAGCCTTCAGCCTTTAGCCTTGACCCTGGAGCCGCCGCGCCGGCGTCAGCGCCGCGGCACCGGCGTCTCCGTGCCGGGAATCAACTGACGGGCCCGGATCGTCACGCCTTTGCGGACGGACTTGATCTCGAGCTTGCGCAGATCGAACTTGCGGCCGACGGGCGGATCGGCGACGACCAGCATGTAGTAGCCGCGCGCCTCGGCGAGGATGCGATCCGCCGCCGCCTCGACGTCGTTGGTGTTGACGAACAAGTGCCCGCCGGTGAGCCGCGCGAATCCCGCGGCGCCGCCGAAGCGGGACGTCCCGATGCCACCCGGGTCGATAGCGTAGAGGACGACGTTGGCGAAGCCCATGGCGCGCATCGCTGCTGTCCACTCAGCGCGCAGGTTGCGGCCGCCGGTCGCCGGGGGAACAGGCGTGTCGAACAGCCAGCCCGCGCCCAGGCCGACCACGGTCTTGCGGCCGGGCGAGTCCTCGGCCATCTGCCGCGCGAGATCGGTCATCGTCTCGAACACGTGCGCTCCGACATCGTCGAAGCGCTGGACCGGGGCCGCTTTGACGGTATACGCGTCGATCCGCTGATTGAGGCGTGCGTGGTCGGCGGTGGCCTCCATCCGGTCGCCATTGAGCGACACGATGGCCATCCGCTCGCCGGCCTCCATGCGGGCGACGAACCGATGGGCCGCCTCGCGGACGCGCGGCGTGAGATCGAGCGGAACCGCCAGATCGTCGAGCACCAGCACGATCAACCGCCCGCGCTCGCTGCCGGCGTCCACCGCGGCGGTTAGCGAGCCCACCGGGACGTGGTAGTTCTCGATCCGGATGTCGAGGTCCTTGGGCGACAGGTCGGTCACCAGCTTCTCGTGATCGTCCAGCGCGACCAGATCGATCCGGAGGAGCGGGCCGGGAGCCTGAGGGGCGGGTGACTGCGGCGAGGCGAGCGATCCGAGCACCGCCAGCGCCAACATCAGGCGTGTCATTCGCTGTAGTGTAGACCGGACGCCAACCCATGCAGCACCTCCGGCCGTCGCGTGCGCTCTACCGTGAGTTCGTCTCGGCCTACCGCGAGCACCGGCTCGATCCGGCCGACGGCGGGACGAACAAGGCGCCCCAGGCACCGCGCGCCGCACCGACGAAGCGCCGTGAATACCTGCGCGGGTACATCGCCTGGCTGTGGCCGCATCGGTTCGCGATCTTCGCGTTCTTCAGCGTGGCCCTGATCGCCGCCGGGCTTGAGATGGTCGAGCCGCTCTTCATGCGGTTCATCATCGACCGCGTCCTGCTCAACACCGCCCTGGCGACGCCCGAGCGGATCTCGCGCCTGCACCTGACCGGCAGCGCGTTCGTCGGCGTCATCCTGCTATCGAACGGACTGCGCGTGTTCCGCGACTATCGCCAGCGGCTCCTCAACGTCCGGGTGATGCTGTCGCTGCGCCGCTCCCTGTTCGATCGGCTGCTGCACCTGCCGCTGCCGCGGTTGTGGGAGATGAAGACCGGCGGCATCCTGTCGCGACTGACGGGAGACGTAGAGACAACCAGCGGCCTGCTCCAGATGGCCGTGGTCTCTCCCGCACTCTCGGTGGTGCGGCTGACGATCGCAGTCACCGTGCTGCTGGTGCTGAACTGGCGCCTGGCGTTGACCGCGCTGGCTATCATCCCCGGCGTGATGGCGATCAGCTTCTCGTTCTCGCGGCGGATCCGGCCGATCTATCGCTCCGTCCGCAAGGACGCGGAAGTGGTCGACGGGCGGGTCGGCGAGACGTTCTCCGGCATCCGCGTGGTCCGCGCCTTCGGGCGTGAGACGCGCGAGCTGCTGGCCTACATGGTCGGGCGCCACACGGTGCTGCGCAAGGAGCTGTTTGCCCAGCGCCGCGAGCTGCTCGTGTTCACGTCCTGGGGTCTCCTCTCGGCGGCGGTCAACGTCGTCATCGTCTGGTACGGCGGCTATCTGAACATCGTCGGGCGGGCGTCGGTCGGCGACATCATGGCGTTCCAGTGGTACACGATGCTGCTGATGAACCCGGTGTGGAACATCGTCAACTCGTTCTCGGAGCTGCAGCGGTCGCTGGCGGCGATGGAGCGGGTGTTCGAAGTGCTCGAGATGCCGGCGGACAAGCCGGACCGTCCGGGCGCCGGGCCGGCGCCGCGCATCGTGCGGGAGATGGAGTTCGACAACGTCGAGTTCGAGTATCGCGAGGGACGGCCGGTGGTGCGCAACTTCAGCGTCCTGGTGCCGGGCGGGTCGGTGATCGCGCTGGTCGGCCGCAGCGGTGCCGGAAAAACGACTGTCACGGACCTCGTGGCGCGCTTCCACGATCCGACCCGCGGGCGGATCCTCCTGAACGGTACTGACATCCGCGACTTCCGGCTGGTGACGTACAGGTCGCTGCTGGCCATCGTCCAGCAGGACGTCTTCCTGTTCGACGGGTCGGTGCGGGACAACATCGCCTACGGGCGATTCGAAGCCACCGATGCCGAGATCGAGGACGCCGCGCGCCGCGCGAACGCGCACGAGTTCATCGAGCGGCTGCCCGAAGGGTACGGCACGTTCATCGGCGAGCGGGGGGTCAAGCTGTCTGGAGGCCAGTGCCAGCGGCTGGCGATCGCGCGCGCCATCCTCGCCTCACCGCAGATCCTGATTCTCGACGAGGCCACCAGCAACCTCGACACCGAGAGCGAACAGCTGATTCAGGCGTCGATGGCTACGCTCCTCGCCGGCCGGACCACCTTCGTCATCGCCCACCGGCTCTCCACAATCCGCCGCGCCGATCTCATCCTGCTCCTCGAGGACGGCGTCGTCATCGAGCGCGGCAGCCACGACGAGCTGATGAACGCCCGCGGCGTGTACTACAAGATGGTCCTGCGTCAGATGGAATCGGCGGCGGAAACCGGAGCGGAGTTGTGGCAGTAAGAAAGCTTCCAGCTACCAGCTTCCAGCTACCAGCTTCCAGCTTCCAGCTCAGAAGTGGATCCGCGCGGTCTTTCCCGTATACGTCACCGTCTTGACCTCGCCTCGAGGCATCAGCGCCAGTTTGAACGTGCGCTCCGACACCACGTTGGAGGCGCCGGCCGGCGCGCCCGGCGCCAGCGTGAGCTGCCGCAATCGATCATTCCAGGACATGGCGATCCAGCTGCCTTTGCCGGCCAGGTACTCCTGGCTGATCCCGTCGTCTTCGTAGAGCGTGGCGGTCCCGTCCGCGCCCGGGTAGACCCGCAAGGTCGTGGGCTCGGTGACAACCTGACTCGTGTACTGCCGGATCGGGTCGACCGCCACGATCGCGCCTGCCCGGACGTAGATCGGCATCGTCGCGAGATCGATCGGGCGGGTAACAACACGCCCACCGGAGGTGCGCGCGGCCGTCCACCAGTCGTACCAGTCGCCGGCCGGCAGGTAGACCTCGCGGGTGGTGGCGCCCTTCCGGTAGATGGGGGCAATCAGCAGATCAGGGCCCCACAGATACTCGTCGCCTACACGCCGCGCCTGCGGGTCGTTTGGATAGTGGAGCCACAGCGCCCGCATCAACGGCAGGCCGGCGTCGCGCGCCTCGCGGGTCAGCGAGTAGGTATACGGCAGCAGCCGATAGCGGAGCTCGTCGTAGCGTTTCGCGATCGGCTCGATCGCGGGATTGTTCAACGACGAGGCCAGGATGTTGCGGCGGTCGTCGGCGGAGATCGGCGTGTTGGTGTTGTTGTGCTCGCGTGGCCCCATGTCCGCCTCGCCCCAGCCCCACGGCAGGCGCGTCCACCACGTGCGGCCGTGCGACCGGAAAGAGCCGCAGAATGCCGCGAACTGGAACCAGCGCGCATAAAGCTCACCATCGAGCTCGCTGTTCGCGTAGAAGCCGCCGATGTCGGATCCCCAGTACGGCCCGATGCTCAACGAGTAGTTCAGTCCGACGGCAATCTGCGCCTCGAGCGTCTTCCACGAGGATTCCGTATCACCCGACCACACCCAGCCGCCCCATTGTGCGATGCCGGGATAGCCGTTCCGCTGCAGGCTCCACGGCCGCACGTTCGGTGTGGCGGAGAGCCCGCCCTGGTAATAGAGCTGGTGCCGCTTGATCCGCTCGAACAGATCGAACCAGTCACCCTCGTCGGGCCAGAACGCGTCGACCCCGGCCTTGACCAGGCCCAGATGCTGCCGCCAGTAGGTCAGGATGTGCGAGCCGTCGACGATCTCGCCTGGCGCCGGAGGAATCGTTCCGTGCAAACCGGGGAGGCGATCGCGGTCCCACGGGACCATGTGCACGACGACCTTGACGTGCCGGTTGTGCATGTCCGCGAGCACTGCCGCCGGATCGCGGGTGAACACGTCGGGGTTGAAGTCGAACGACGGCTGCTTGGTATTCCAGCCGCGCGGCGCGAAGCCGGTGCCCAGATAAATGACCGCATCGATCGGCAGCTGCTGGTCGCGAAAACGATCGACGATGGCGAGCAGCTGCGCGTCGTTCGTCGATGCGTGCGGTGCGACTGCATGTAGCCGAGCGCCCACTTCGGCGGCAGCGCCGCAGGCCCGCCCGGTGATCCGCGAGAAATCGCGCAGCGCGGCCGGCGGATCGGCGGCATCGAACACGAACAGATCGATCAGGCCGGGAACGATTTGATTCGTCGGCGGCAATCCCTTCCCGAGGGCCTGCTGCTGATTGCGCTCGGTCTGCGGCGCCGTGTCGGACGGGGTGGTCATCGACGGGACGAACCGGCCGCGGGAGGGATCGCGGAGGTCCACCTGCATCCACGGGGTTGCCACGAAGAGGCCCCATCCCGCCGTGCCGAGCAGCATCGCAACCGGATTGCGTGAGCCGTACATGTCGCTCTGCCAGCGCGGCTCCATGGTGTCGAGCTGACCACGACGGTCGAACTGGACCGGCTGTTCGCGCCATGGGCGCCCGGGCGCCGGGCGCGGCCCTCCTTCGCCCATTCCCAGCACTGGCTGGTCATCGAGCCGGAACGACACGCTGCCGTCCGCATCGAAGGCCAGCTGCTGGATCAGCCGGCCGCCTCGACGCACGCTCACCGTCAGCGGCCCCGAGGTGACCTCGACATCCACCCCGGCAGCCCGCTTCGTGACGGGTGCGGTGATCTCGCGCAGACTGAGCACGGGCGCGGGATACGGGCGATCGACCACCGCTGGCGTGGGCGGGAACTGGTCGCGAAACGTCAGCGGCTTGAGGGTGATGCGGAGGCTCTGGGCGCCGGCAACCCGTACGTCGAGTTGCGCCGGCTGTCCGGCGGCCGTGATCGGCTGGGCCACTGCCGATCCGGCGTGTGCCAGCAGCGAGAGCACGGTCAGAAACGTGAAGGACGATCGCACGGCTCGTCTCCTGTCCACCTACAATCGCTTTCCGAGCGCCTTGGCCTTCCGGAACCAGGGCCGCTCGCGCCGACGGATGTAATCCGGCATCGTCGCTTTCTTGCGGAGGATGCGGTCGACCCAGGCGCGGGCGTCGGCGGGACGTCCGGTGTCGGCGAGGAACGTCGCGTAATTCAGCTGCGTTTCCGAAAGGGTGGACGTTTCCGTCACCTCGGCGAACAGCGCCCCGGCCTCGTCATGCCGCCCGAGCCTGGCCAGGGCATGCGCGAGCAGCCCGGCGGCGCGTTGATAGTCGTATTTCGGGTCCTGCGCGGTGACCACCTGCAGGTCCGCGGCCGCCGCAGCAAAGTCGCCCAGCTCCATCTCGCTCAGGCCGCGTCGATACCGCGGGTCGATGGCGTCCGCGCGCCCGATGACCTTGTCGTAGCAGGCGCGAGCCTTGGCGAACTGCCGATCGTCCAGATAAAGGTCGCCGAGCTCTTCGTAGTTGCCGATCGACGGATTGTCGATGATCGCTGCCTCCAGCTCCCTGATCCGCTTCCGGCGGGGGAACACCTGCACCGCGCCGCGCAGGAGCCCGGCGTCCGGCACCACCTCGACGACGATGTAGACGAGCGCGCCGAGGGCGCCGCCCATCAGGATGATCCAGAGCCAGAACGTGTCGGGACGCCGCCGCACGAAGTGCAGAATGGCCATCGCCTGGAGCAGGAAGCCCCACGGATAGAAGAGCCCGATCATCCAGCCGGCGACTATAGCAAAGCCGAGCCGTTCTCGAATGGTGGATCAGGCCGCCCGAACGGGGATCGCAGCGACGGCGCCCGACCTGAAGGTCGGGGCTACGCCGAAAGCTGGAAGCTGGAAGCGACTCTAAACAGAAACGGCGTCCCACCCGAAGGCAGGACGCCGTCAAGAAAGATCCTGTCGCGGTGCTAGTAGGAGAACGTGCCGAAGAAGCCGGAGCGCTTGTTCGGGTCGCTCCACTTCGTGCCGAGCGCGGTGCCGGTAAAGGTATTTTCCTTGGCGGTGCCCATCTCCGCGCCGTCCAGGGTGGCGAAGGGGTGGAACCACTGCTTGCCGCCGCAGGTCGGATCGTGCGACATCTCCTTGCCGATGGTGAGGCGCAGCGTGTCGGCCGAAACGCGGATCGCCTGCGGCTCGTTGGCGAACTGAATCGCTGTCGGCGTGAGCTGCACGATCTTGTCGATCACGCCGTTCGAGTACTGCCGGGCCATCGCGACCAGCGCCTCGCGCTGCGCGGCGGTGGCGCGGCTGTCGACGAAGAGCGCGGTCTTGGTGACGGCCGTTTCGCCACCGATCTCGCGGATGCCGAGGTTGACGTCGCCGGCGACCGCGGCGACGACCGCGAGCCCGTCGAGCGGCACGCCCTTGAAGCTGCCGCGATCGACCTTCCAGGCCATGAGCGCTTCCTTGCCGACGGTGCCTGCTTCGCCGTTCATGATGCACCCGCCGGTGAAGATCTCGGCGGTGCGGGCCTCGACGTACGACCCTTTGATCGACGTACCACCCGCGGCGCCCAGCCCCACCGCCATCACGCCGACCAGCGCCGTCGTCAGTGTCGCGCGTTTCATGACTATCGTCCTTTCAGTGAATCCTGACCCAACACCGGTTGCGATTACGGGCCCTGGACGCCCTCGCCGCACGGGACCAGGAAATCCGTTCCGGTCAGGCCATTAGAGCCCGCAGCAGCCTCGTTCGTGGCGGCACACATCCGGGCGGACCGGCTCGCCATCGGGGCCGAAACCGCTCTGAGTGGCCACGCACCAGTAAGCGGCTTGCTCATATGGATCATAAAACGTCCGTTCCGCCGGGTCCACCACAGCATTGACGTACATGCTCTTGGTGCGCAGACGGACGCAATGCAGCCCGACGGTGATTTTGGGAGAAGTCAGCGATTCCATGAGGTGGCTCCGGGCTCAGGCGGTCTTGATGCCGGCGGCGTTCAGAATCGCCCGCTTGACCGCGGTCTTCGCAACCTGAATCTTGTACGCGTTCTGGCTCAGCGGACGCGCGTCGCGGAGCGCCGCGTCGGCCGCGGCGGCAGCGGTCGCTTCGGTGACGGGCTTGCCAGCGAGTGCCGTCTCAGCCGCCTGCGAGCGCCACGGTGTCGGGGCGACAGCGCCCATCACCACCCGGGCCGACTTGACTGTGTCTCCAGCCATCGTCAGCAGGACTGTGGCGAACGCGATGGGCCAGTCGTGCGAGGTCTTGTAGCGCACCTCGTAGTGGCCGCTCTTGATCGCGCCGGGCGCCGGCAGGATCACGTGGGTCAGCAGCTCGTCGGGCGCCAGAACGTTCTCGGTCGCGACGTTCTGCAGCGTTGGCATGGTGAAGTAGTCGGCCGCGGCGACCATCCGCTCGCCCTTCGGGCCGAACAGTCGGAACGTCGCGCCGTAGGCGACTGATGGGACTGCCAGGCTCGATGGATGGACGATGAAGCTTGGCCCGTTCCCGAAGATGGCGTGGAACTGGTTCTCGCCGGCCGGCGAGAAGCACTGGTTGCCGCCCTTCTTGAAGCAGACGAACTCCTCGTTACGGAAGTACCAGCAGCGCGGCCGCTGATTCAGGTTCCCGCCGACGGTGCCCTGGTTGCGGATCTGCGGTGTGCCGACCTCGATCGCGGCCATCGAGAACGCCGGATAGAGCTTGGCGATCTGCGCGTGCTCCGCGACATCGGCGACCCGCATCGCCGCGCCGATCTTCAGGCCGCCACCGGGCGTCGGCGTCACCGTCGCATCGAGCGCTCCCTTGACGTTGACCACGGTGTCCGGCTGGGAGATGTAATCCTTCATCCGGGCGAGCAGATCCTGCCCGCCGCCAATCGGCATGACCTTCCCGAGCTGAGGGCTCAGCGCGGTGACCGCCTCTTTTTCGTTCCCGGGATTGACGTAGGAAAACGCTTTCACGCCAGTTCTCCGATCGCTGTCGCTCGCTGACAGCTTCCAGCTACCAGTTTCCAGCCGTGCGGCCGGTTCCGCACGGATTAGCAGGCCGCTGAAAAAAAGGCGGCCTGAGGTGAAATGGCAAATGGCAGATGGGAAAACACTGGGGTTTTGCCATCTTCCATCTGACATCCGTCATTCAGGATGCGTTTCTCAGCATCCTGTTAGGGCCTCACGAGCCCGCTTACGCGCGCTGCTGCTGCGCCAGGGTCTGCAGAATCTTCGCCGGGGTCAGCGGCAGGCTGCGCACCGTCACGCCAATCGCGTTGCGGACCGCGTTGGTCACCGCCGCCGCGGTCGAGACCGTGGGCGGCTCGCCGATGCCGATCACGCCGCGTTCGGGCATGTCTATCAGCCGCACGTCGATCTTCGGGATGTCTGACATCCCCGCCAACAGGTACCACTCCATGTTCGGATTCACCATCTGGCCGGTATTGCGGTCCAGGATGCGATCCTCGAACAGCGCGAAGTTCAACGACCCGACGACCCCGCCATAGACCTGGCTCTCGGCGGTCAGCTTGCTGACGATCAGGCCGCAGTCCTGGATCGCCAGCACGCGCGTGACCTTGACGATGCCGGTTTCGATGTCGACGGTGACTTCGGCGAACTGCACGCCGGAGGTGGTGACGGAAGACAGGCCGGGCTGCCAGTTCCCCTCGACCGAGATCGGCTGCGTGCCGATGTGCTTGCAGGCCTCGGCCCAGGCGAGCCCCTTCGATGGGTCGTCCTTGACCTGGATCCGGCCGTTGACCGCGACCAGCGCGGCCGGCTGGACGCCGAGGACCGGCGCGACTTTCTCCTTCAAGGCATCGAGCGCGTTCACCGAGGCGATGCGCACCGCCGGGCTGACTGCGGCGGCCGTCGTGCTGCCGCCGGATCCGCCGCTGATCGGGTACATCGTGTCGCCGATTTCCGGCTTGACTGCGCTGACCGGCAGGCCGAGCGATTCCGCCGTGACGATCGCAACCAGGGTCCGGGTCCCGGTGCCCAGATCCTGCGTGCCGACGCGGATGACGACCCCGCCGTCCGACGAGATCTCGCAGCGCGCCGCCGACGGACCGCGCCCGCCGCCGCCCCAGGTGTTGATCGCCACGCCCATGCCGGTCTTGATCGGCCCGGGCGTCTTGTCGCCGGTGGGGTGACGCTTGTCCCAGCCGAACTCCGCGGCGCCCTGTTTGAGATAGTCGCCCCACATCGCGTTCGGGCCACGCGGCGGCAGGTTCTTGATCCGGAACTCGACGGGGTCCATCTTGACGCCGTCGGCGAGCTCCTCCATCACGACTTCGGTGATGAAACTGCCCTGCGGGTGGCCGGGCGCGCGCATCGGGCGCTGCTGGCCGGTGTTGATGAAGACGTCCTTGTGCGAGCGGCGGCGGTTCGGGAAGTTGTAGATATACGGCAGCGGGAACCCGGCAGCTGCGCCGGCGCCGCCGGTGCCCCAGGACTCGGCATCGAACGCGGTCAGCAGGCCATCGGCGGACGCCGCCGCCTTGACCCGTGCCGCGGCCGACGGCCGGTTGCCGGTAGCCAGATGCTCCTCCTTGCGATCGAGCATCAGCTTGACCGGGAGCTTCGCCTCTTTCGCCAGCGTGGCGCAGATGACGCAGGCGATCTCTGCCCCGAGCTTGCTGCCGAAGCCGCCGCCCATGTACTGCGTGATCACCCGCACGTTCGCCTGCGGGATGTTCAGGCCGGTGGCCAGCCCTTCGCGAGACGCGCTGACGCCCTGCGTCGAGACCCATGCCGTCAGGTTGTCGCCGTCCCATTCGCAGACCGAGCCGTGCGATTCGAGGCAGACGTGCGTGATGACGTGCGTGGCGTAGGTCTGATCGACGGTGAACGCGGCCTGCTTGAAGCCGCCGGCGAGGTCGCCCGTCTCCTGCGTCTGGCCCTGGCGGACGTTGCCGCCTGTGAACACCGCCGGCGCGTTGCCGGCCAGCGCCTGATCCACCAGGATGACGGCCGGCAGCACGTCGTACTCGACCTTCACCAGCCGCGCCGCGTCAATCGCGTGCTCCTCGGTGTCGGCCGCCACTGCGGCGACCTCGTCACCCTGGAACATCACGGTATTGCGCTGCGCGTTGGCCGGATCGCGCCACACGATCGCGGTCTTGACGCCCGGCGCGCGCCGCGCCGCCTCGAGGTCGATCGAGACGATTCGGGCGTGCGGATACGGCGAGCGGACGATCCGCCCGTAGAGCATGCCGGGCCGCGCGATGTCGAAGGTGTACTTCGCCTTTCCGGTGACCTTGTCCGGACCGTCGAGACGCTTCACCGAGGTGCCGAGCACGGCCTGCGGCTTCGGCCAGTTGTATTTGGGATCGGCGGGAGGCGGAGGCGGCTGTCCCTGCCGACCGCCACCTTGCGGCGGCGCCGCCGGGGCCTCGCCGCCGCGGCCACCGCCCTGTGCCGGCGCCTGACCCTGCGCGGGTGCCGGCGCTGGCGTCTGGATCACGTCAGCCACGGGTCACCCCCTTCACGCTCGACACGGCTTCGAAGATGCGGGAGAACGTTCCGCAGCGGCAGATGTTCCCGTCGAGCCCCTTCTTGATCTGCTCGGGCGTCGGCGACGGATGCTTCTCGAGCAGGGCGACGCTCGCCATGATGAAGCCGGGCGTGCAGAATCCGCACATCAGCGCGTCCTTGTCGCAGAAGGCCGCCTGCACGGGGTGCAGCGTGGCACCGTTCGCCAGGCCGTCGACATTGCGGATCGTCTTGCCCTGCACCTCGATCGCCAGGGTCGAGCACGAGTAAACGGCGCGGCCGTCGACGATCATCGTGCACGCGCCGCAGGTGCCGCGGTCGCAGACCCGCTTGTTACCGGTCAGGTCCGCCCGCATGCGCAGCGCATCCAGCAACGTGACCCGCGGCTCGATCTTCAGGTCGAGCCGCTTGCCGTTCACCATGAGGGTGACCGGCACCTCCCCTGGGCCGACAGGCCGGACTCCCGCGACCTGCGCCTCCGCCTGGGGTGGATTCGCCACCGCCGAGACGGCGCTCACTACACCTGCCGATTTCAAAAACTCGCGGCGGTTGACCGCGAATGCGCTCTTCTTTTCGTCCTTGCCAGCCATCGACCGTCCCTTTCGGCGGGAAGAGACACCAGGGAAACGTAGGCCCGACTGCCATTGTCCAAGGCTTTGGCGGCCCCCGCAGCGTCAGCGGAGGCGGTCAGGTCGGGCGGGTGCCAGTTTCGAGCTTTGCTACCAGTGTCCAGCGTGTCGTGCGTAGTGTAGGTTGCTTCCGGCCCACCCTGCAATCGGGTCGGCACGAAGCGGGTGCTCAGCCCCCATCCGCACGGCGGATGGAATAGCCGAGCGCCACGACCGCCTTCAAGGTCGCCATCGCGATGGCGCGGTCGTAGGCCTTGTCGGCATCGGCCAATGCTTCATACGACACGAGGCAGGGGTGCTGTTTCTGCTCGTCGTCTCGGACGGGGCCGTAGACCCATCCGTCGCTCCGGCGGAGCTCGACCCAGACGCCGTGCACGTGCGCCGCCAGCACCTCATGCAGCTCGGCGAGATCAGGATCCAGCTGGATACCTGAGGTGTCGACAGGCTCCGGCGGACCCGTCATGGCTGCCCTCGCCGATCGCGGCACGCGTCGCTCATCGGCCCGGCTGGGCCGCCTCGATCTCGGCGCGCAGCGCCGGCGGCAGGTCCTGAAGGATCGCGCGCATCACCACGCCGACGTTGTTGTACTTGATCGTCTCGCCCCGCAAATAGGCCGGCTCCGGCAGCTTGCGGGCGCCGCGGTGCAGCCCGACCACCTCCCAATCGTCATTGAACACCGGCGAGCCGGACGAGCCGGGCAACGTGTCGGTCAGGTACGTGAAGCGGTTGGGGTCGCCGTCGAGTGGCCCGACGAAGTCGTTGCGCCGAATGGCAATCTGCTTCACCTCGCCCGCCGGGTGCTGGATGATGTTCAGCGCGGCACCGCGACGCAGCTCGTAGTCGTCCTGGGCGAGCGTCAGGCACGACGGGCTCTGCCGCCCGTTGCTCTCCTTCGGGCTCGGCGCCAGGCGAATGAGCGCGAAGTCGAGCTTCGGATTCCGTGCCTCGAGCCGCGCTGCAAGGACAGTCGTATACGGCCCGTCGGCGTGCAGATAGTCGAACCACGCCTCGATATGGCTCGCCTGCTGCTCCATGTCCGCCGCCGTCGCCGGCGGGTCGTCATCGAACCGCGCTGCGACGACGTGGTGGTTGGTGATGATCAGGCCGGGCGCAATCAGCCAGCCGGTGCCGAGACCGAGGCGGGGCTTGGGGCCGTCCATGACCATGCGGCCGTTCATGAACTGCGGCACGCAGAGCCGCGCGACCGCGCGCGAGGCGCGATGTCCGGCGGCGAGGAACCCGGCCGGCATGAGGTAGTTGATCTCGCCGGCGACTTGCTCCTGCAGGTCGGGCAACTCGACGTGGCTCGCCGGCAGCGCGAACACCTGGCGGAACGCCTCGAGCCGCTGCTCGAACTGCGTATCCTTTGCCGCCCGCATCGCGTTCAGCAGCATCACTTCGATCGCCCACCGGCCGTCCGCCAGCTGGCCCCAGTAGTCGAGCGTCTCGATGATCTTCGTCACCGCGGCCTGGCGATCGCCGCTCAGATCCAGGCTGTCCACGATTTGCGGCGGCAGGCTGAAGAGGAGCGCTTCCCGCTGCGCCGTCGTCTTCGTCGCCGGCAGTGCGATCAGCAGGTCCAGCAGATCGACCTGTTGTCGGGGCGAGAGCTTCGGCATGCGTCGCCCTACCCGGCCGCGGCCACGTCGGCGAGCGCCGCGTGAAGCGCGTCGAGCGCGGCCGCGTGCTCGCCGGAGACCTGCGTCCGCAGACCGGTGACCAGCAGCGCCAGCGCCCGCTGGCCGTCCGGCAGCAGCCCGAGCGCTTCGCACTTCTCGATCAGGCGCAACGCGACGATCGCCGCGCTCCCGGTGTAATCCTCCCCTGCGAGCGGCGCGTAGAGCTCCGACCGGACCAGAAGGACCTTGATCCACGTCGGCCGCTGGCCGGCGTCCTCCACCGTCAGGCGCGCGGTGACGATGTCGACGAGCTGGGCGCGCTGGCGCTCCGTGAGGACGCGCGTGGCCGGTGGGGTGGACGCCACGTCCGCCGCCGCTTCCGGCGCCGGCGCCGGCTTTCGCTTCAATGCGGCATCGATCGCCTTCACCATGTCCGCTGCCGCCTGCTCATCGTCCTGTCCGAACTCGCCCGCCGCCTGCACGTCGGCGAGCCCCAGCCGCTTGAGGTCGTCCACCACGCGTGGTGAGAGCACGAACGGAAGGATTTCGATGTTGCCCTCAGCCCGCCGGCGCAGCGCCACCTGCAGCTCGAAACGACACCACGTGCTCTCCACGAACTCCTCGGTCAGCACGGCGAGAAACAGGCTGCTCTGCTCGATCTGCCGCTCCAGCTCCGGCAGCCACAACGTGCCCGGCTGGATCGCGTCCTTCGCTTGATAGTGGAAGTAGTCGATGCTCTCGAACCGCAGCATCGTGATCAGCTTTTGCACCATCGGCGCCGAGACCGAGGCATTGCTGATGAACACCTTCCCCGTGCGCCGGCCGGCACGACGGAAATAGAGCTGGCCCGCCGCCTCGGTGTGGAACTCGATCCGCTCGGTATTGAACCTCGCGACGTGGGCGGTCACGCCGGCCAGCAGCTCGTCGGCCGTGCGCCAGTACACGACCGGTGCCTCGGTGGTGTGTTCCGGAACGTGCCGGGCGACGATCGCCGGCAGTCTCGCCGTGCCGGCGGACTCGTCGTCGTCCAGGTGGCGCACCTTGATGCTCGGCACGCCACGACCCATCACGTAGCCAGCCACCCACGGCTGCTGCAGATCATCGTGCACCTCCATGATCAGGAAGTCGAACTGGTCCAGCTCGAGACAGAACCTGAAACTCGCCTGAAAGGCGAGGGTCACCGGCTCGAGCTGCCGATCGTACCGGCTCACCGCCACTCTCAACGCCTCGACGACCTCCGGCGTATAGACGCGGCCCGCTGCCGTGCTGTCGCCGATGACCAGGCCGACCGGCTGCTGGAGGCGCAGGTCGGGATTCCTGTATCCACGCACCTTGTCGGCGAGCTTGCGGATGGCCGCGCGGAACTCCTCCTTCTGCGCCGGCAGGCGATTGCGGTTGAACGGCAGCACGCGCTCTGCATCGCGGGCGAACGAACCGCCCGGGAGTCCCTGCTCCACGAATACGAGTGACGGCTTCTGAGCTTCCACCGCCAGGCCGTACTCGAACAGGATGTAGGGGGAGCAGCCGGCCGGGGCGCCCTGGCGCCTGGTGATCACGGCCACGAAGCAGTTGCTCAGGCTCATCATCGATTCGAGGTACGGAATCGAGAAGAGCTGCGATTGCGGATCGACGGTGAAGAAGAAACCCTCGGCGCAGAACAGATTCCAGAAGAACAGGTTGACGTCCCGGTCCTCCTGCCGGTAGCTGTGACTGAAATAGGCCAGCGTCGTATCGCCCATCACGCCCTCAGTGCTGGTGCCGTCGCACCCGGATCTCGTCACGAAGCATACCCGGTAACCTTGACAGGAGGGGTCCGCGCGTCCGCGCCCCGCACCCCAGGCGCGATGGCCATACAATGGCCCGCGACAACCCATCATGCCGCCATCTTCCCGCCGGGACGAGCCGCTCGTCCGCGCCATCGGCACCCTTGCGCTCGCCGCCGGGATCGTCAACATCACGATTGGGGGAGGAATCTTCCGGCTGCCGTCGATTGTGGCTGCCTCGCTCGGACCCGCCGCGCCGGTCGCCTACGTCGTCTGCGCCGCGGCGATGGGCCTGATCGTGCTGTGCATGGCCGACGCCGGCCGGCGGGTGCCGCTCACCGGCGGACCCTACGCCTACGTCGGCACGGCGTTCGGCCCGTATGCCGGGTTCGTGTCCGGGATCTTGCTGTGGATGCTCGGGTCCTTCGCCGGCGCAGCGGTCGCGACCGTGCTGGCCGCGAGCATCGGCCTGCTGGTGCCCGCGTTGTCCGGGCGGATGACGCCAGTGACGGTGGTGGCGGTGCTGCTGTTCTGGAGCCTGGTGAACATCCGCGGTGTCCGGCTCGGTGCGCGCTTGAACACGATCGTGACAGTCGCCAAGCTCCTGCCGCTCTTCCTTCTCGTCGTCGCCGGACCCTTCTTCGTCGATCCCGCGAACCTGCAGTGGACCTCGGCACCGGCAGCGGCGACGGTGGCTCGCACATCGTTGATTCTCATCTTCGCTTTCGCCGGGATCGAGTGCGCGCTGGTGCCGAGCGGTGAGGTCAAGGACAGCCAGCACAGCATCCCGCGGGCGATTGCGATCGCGATGCTCGGCGTCACCGTGCTCTACATCGCGCTCCAGGTCGTCGCCCAGGGGATCCTCGGCACTGGCCTGGCGACCGCGACCACGGCGCCGTTAGCGGATGCCGCGGCGATCTCGCTTGGCGGGGCCGCACAGTCGCTGCTCCTGGCCGGCGCGGCGATCTCGATGTTCGGGAACCTGGGCGGGATGATCCTGGCGATGCCGCGCATGGTCTACGCGATGGCGCGCGACGGCGCCCTGCCGCGCGGTCTGGCGGCGGTGCATCCGGAGTATCGCTCGCCATACCGGGCGATTGCCGTGCAGTCGGTGATCACCCTCGTCCTCGCGCTGTCGGGCACGTTCGAACGGCTCGCCGTGTTGGCCAACGTGTCAGCGCTGGCGCTCTACTTCGGCTGCGCGCTGGCGGCGTGGCAGCTGCGCCGTCTCGATGCAGCCGCCGCCGAGCCGGGCATCCTGGCGCGCCTGCACGGCGCGGTGCCGTGGATGGCTTGCCTGGTCATCGCGTGGCTCTTCACCGGCGTGACGGCTGGCGAGTGGGTCGCGTTCATCGCCGTCCTGGCGTCGGGTCTTTGATTTATGCGGTCCGGGGCGGATGGCGGCGGTTGGCGACGGCTTCTGACATCGGGCAGCGGTCGGGATTGGGTTCTCAGGGTTCGGGGGGTTCGACGGTTCGACAGGTGCGTGTTCGACCGGTTCGACGGGTTCGACGCGTTCGCGGGCCGGAGATCGTCGTGGCTGATCTGGTAGGCGGGAGCTGGAAGCGACGTCAGCGCCCACGTCGACCCACCGCTTCTCCTCCACCGACCTGACCAGCGCGTCGAGGATCCGCATGTTCTGGATCGAGTCTTCGAGTGGGTACGGGGCCGGCTGCCGGTCGAGGATCGCGCGCGAGAAGAGGTCCCCTTGAATCGTGTACTGGTCGCACACCGGGAACTCCAATGTTTCGATGCCTCCCCCATTCACGTCCGACCCGTCGTCCACGAAGAGGCGCGTCGGCCGATCCGGCGGGGCGTTGAACGGGATCGGGATCTCTAAGCGGCCGCGCGTGCCGAAGATCTGGACGCGCTGGTAGGCGACGAGCTGCGTGCCGCAGGTGCCGATCGCCTGCACGCCGGGGAAATCGAGCAGCATCGAGGTCACGCGGTCGACCCGCATCGCGGGATCGCGATCCATCACACCGCAGACCCGGGACGGCTCGCGATCCAGCACGAAACGCGAGGTGTGGACCAGATAACAGCCGATGTCCATCAGCCCGCCGCCGCCCCACTCGAACACGTTGCGGATGTTGCCGGGATCGTCGTTGAAGTAGCTGAAGAAACCGGCGTAGCCGCGCACCTCGCCGATCCGGCCTGAGCGCACGATGTCCCGCGCGGTCAACCACTGCGGGTGGCTGCGGACCATGAACGCTTCCTGGATCAAGACGCCGGTACGATCGCGGACCGCGATCAACTGCTCGGCCTGCGCGGCGTTCAGCGCAATCGGCTTCTCGCACAGCACGTGCTTGCCGGCCTCGGCCGCACGGATCGTCCACGGCACGTGCAGGTGATTCGGCAGCGGGTTGTAGATCGCGTCGATCTCCGGATCGGCGAGCAGCGCCTCGTAGGATCCGTGGACCGTCGCGATCCCCAACGCGGCCGCCGCGGCCTCGCCCTTCGCGCGATCGCGCGACGCCAGTGCCGCGACCACGGAATGCGTCCCACGCTGCATCGCCGGGATCACCTTCCGGGTGCCGATCCGGCCAGTTCCCAGCACGCCCCAACGAATCGTGTCGGTCATCTCAGATGGGCCTTCAGAAAACGGCCGGTGTGTGACGCCTTGCAGCCCGCCACATCCTCCGGCGTGCCGCTGACCACGACGGTGCCCCCGGCATGCCCCCCGTCCGGGCCGAGATCGATGACGTGGTCGGCGGTCTTGATCACGTCCATGTGATGCTCGATCAGGATCACGGTGTGCCCGGCATCGACCAGGCGGTTGAGCGCGGCGAGCAGGCGCTCGACGTCGGCGAGGTGGAGGCCGGTGGTCGGCTCGTCGAGAATGTAGACGGTGTGTTTCGATCGCTGCAACGTGCTCAGCTCCGAAGCAATCTTGATCCGCTGCGCTTCCCCGCCCGACAGCGTCGTCGCCGACTGCCCCAGCGTCAGGTAGCCGAGACCGAGCTCCGCCAGGACCTCGACCTTCTTG
Organism: uncultured Acidobacteriota bacterium; assembly: GCA_963816725.1. Classification (GTDB taxonomy): domain Bacteria; phylum Acidobacteriota; class Vicinamibacteria; order Vicinamibacterales; family 2-12-FULL-66-21; genus CAVSUB01. The sequence goes on from CAWFMC010000019.1 coordinate 238,772, forward strand.
CGCACGGCCGGCTCACTCGCGAAGAAGCCGACCCCCTCCTCAATGGACATGTTCAGCACGTCGTCGATGGTCTTGCCGCGCACCGTGACCTCGAGCGTCTCGCTATTGAAGCGCGCCCCCTTGCAGACGCCGCAGGTGACCTCGACATCGGGCATGAAGTACATCTGCGTCGTGATCACCCCCTCGCCCTGGCACTCCTCGCAGCGGCCGCCCTTGACGTTGAAGCTGAATCGGCCGGGCTTGTAGTCGCGCTCGATCGAGAGCGGGGCCGCCGTAAAGAGGTCGCGGATAGTGTCGTAGAAACCGACGTAGGTGGCCGGATTCGAGCGGCTGTTGCGCCCGATCGGCGACTGGTCGATGCTGACTACCTTGCGCACGTGCTCGAGCCCCTCGATGGCGTCGTGGTCGCCGGGCAGCGCGCGCGTGTCCTCCAGCCGCTTCCACAACGCCTTGTAGAGGATGGCGTTGATCAGCGTGCTCTTGCCGGAGCCGGACGCCCCCGTGACCGCCACCATCTGCCCCAGTGGCAGCGTAACGTCGATGTTCTTGAGGTTGTGCTCGCGCGCTCCGCGCACCACCAGCACCTGACCGTTCCCGCGACGCCGCTTCTTCGGCACCGCAATGGCTCGCCGGCCCGAGAGGAACTGGCCCGTCGGCGAGGCCTGGCACGCGAGCACGTCCTTCAGCGTGCCTTGCACGACCACGTGCCCGCCGTGGACGCCGGGGCCCGGGCCCATTTCGACCAGATGGTCCGCGGCCCTGATCGTGTCCTCGTCGTGCTCCACCACGATGACGGTGTTGCCGATGTCGCGCAGGCTCTCGAGCGTCGCGATCATCTTGGTGTTGTCCTTGGGATGGAGGCCGATACTCGGCTCGTCGAGCACGTAGAGCATGCCCATCAACCCCGAGCCGATCTGCGTCGACAGGCGGATGCGCTGCGACTCCCCGCCCGACAGCGTGCCCGACCGGCGGTTGAAGTTCAGGTAATCGAGGCCGATCCCGAGCAGGAGATCGAGCCGCCCGCGAATCTCCTTCAACACATGACGTCCGGCATCGGCGCCGCGGCCGGCCGGCTTGACCCCGCCCAGGAAGGTGTGGAGCTCGTCGAAATTGAGCTGCCCCAGGTCGTAGACGCTCTTGCCTGGCGACGTCCCGTCGATCGTGAACAGCAGCCGCGTCGGGCGCAGCCGTGCGCCGTTACAATCCGGGCACGTCTTCTCCACCATCACCTTGTCGAGCCACGCTTCCATGCGCGAGTTCGCTTCACCGCGCTGCCGGTAGCTGCGGTAATACCGCTCGATGCGGCGTGCGATCCCGTTGAAGCCGACCTCCTTGCCTTCTTGATCGTCGCGGCGGACCTTCGCGTCCGGCGGCATCTGCAGCACGAGCTTCCGGCCGTCGAGGCCGTAGAGGATGGCGTGCCGGGCCCTTTCCGGCAGATCCTTCCACGGCGAGTCCAGGGGGAACTTGAGAGCCTGCGACAGGCTGTACATCACCCGGCCGTCCCAGGTGTCCGGGTTGTACTTGAACGCTTCGCGCACGAAGCAGCCGCCCAGGATGCTGCGCGCCGGATCCGGCACCAGCAGTTCCGGGTGGGTCAGCTTGTCGACGCCCAGCCCGCCGCATGTCCGGCACGCGCTCTCCGGGTTGTTGAAGACGAAGAACTCGGGGCCCGTATCACCGTAGACGAAGTGATGCATGGCGCTGGTCGCGCCCTTGTAGAATCGCGCGCTGTCGGCCTTCGACGCGCCTTTGACGACGTGGACCTGGAGGAGACCATCGCCGACCAGGAGCGTCGCCGCCACGCCGGCAGTAATCGCCTTCTCGTGCTTGCGGCTGACGATGAAGCGATCGACGACCGCGTCGATCTGCGCACCGGCCGGCGCGCTCTGGCGATCGGCGCCGAGCGGCCTGACCCCGGCGATCTCGACGTCGAGCTCGATCGACTCCGAGATGTCGACGGGCCGGCCGTCCACGATGAGGCGGCGGCAGCCCTTCTTCCGGATCTCCGTGAACACGAAATCGAGATCCTCGCCGTAGACCTTGAAGACCGGCGCGCGAAGCTCGATCTCGGCACCGTCCGGGAGGGACAGGATCGACTCCACGATCTGGCTGATCGACCGGCTCGGGACCGGCTCGCCGGTACGCGGGCAGTGCGGCTGGCCGACGGTCGCGAACAGCAGGTTCAGGTAGCTGGCGATGTCGGTCATCGTGCCGACGGTCGAGCGCGGATTGTTGACCAGCGTCTTCTGCTCGATCGAGATCACTGGGGACAGGCCGAACACGAAGTCGACGTCCGGCTTCGAGACCTGCGCCACGAATCGCTTGGCGTAGCTCGAGAGCGACTCCATGTAGCGCCGCTGTCCTTCGGCGTAGATCGTGTCGAAGGCCAGGCTCGACTTGCCGGACCCGGAGAGCCCGGTCACCACGACCAGGCTGTCGCGCGGGATCTCGACGCTGATGTTCTTGAGGTTGTGGACGCGCGCCCCCTGAACCGCGATGGACGTGCGTGGTGCGGTGGCAGCGCGCTTCATCGTGACGGCTCGTGATGCACGAACGCGAGCTCCTGGACGTCGACGTTGCTCCGCCGGGTCAGGCGCCTGGCGATCGACACCTTACCGATCACTCCATGGTCGGCCAGGTACTCGCACGCCATCGTCGCCGTCTGGATCCCGAGATGACGCTTGAAGTAGTCGTCGATCTCGCTGACGGAGCGGGCCTCGCCGGCCTCGCGCAGGTACTCCAGGACCGGCGCGAAGACCACCGGCGTTCGCGCCGCGACGTAGGCGTCCGTCGCGTCGAGTGCCGCCTGGACGCCCTTCGCGGTCTTGCGGCCATTGAGCAGGCTGGTGTAGACGGTGGCGAAGAACGAAGGGTTGAGCTTCATCGCCTGCGGCAGCACCTCACGATCCGCGAGCAGCCCGGCGCCAATCACCTCAACCTGAGCCAGCGGCGTCGCGGCGTACAGGATCCACAGCGCTGTGTACTCGAGATCGGCACGGGTGACGAACCACTTGTGCGCCTTCGCGATGTACGGCAGCGCGTGCGTAGCCGCACTGAGCAGCTGGATGCGCCGATCGCGTTGCCCCAGCTCCTGCAACCGATCGCAGAGATCGGCGATCGTCTGATCGTGGGTGTAGAGGAGCCGTCCCTTCGCCAGCAAGGAGTGCATGAACGAGTTGTGCAGCGATCCTTCGACGATCGTCCGGAACTGCGTGCGCGGCATGAGGATCGCGTGGACGTTCACGCCGTCGGCGTAGAGCGCCGTGTGGTCGGACGGAACCTTGCGATCGTCGACGGTCACCAGCACCAGGTCGATGTCCGACTCCGCCCACACCGTATCGTGTGACAGGCTGCCGCACAGGATCGCCGCCAGAATCGAGCGATCGTCCTGGATCTGCTCGACCAGCGAGTCGAGCGCGGCCATGAACTTGCGGCGGACAGGGTCGGTATCCATGCGGCTCACGAGGGCAGCGCGTGGCGGAAGTCTAGCGGAAAGCCGGCCCTTAGGTCAGCGGATCAGCCCGGCCCGCTTGAGCGTGGCCAGGACGTTATAGGTGAGGACGACGTCGACCCGCTGGTGATTGCTGATCGCCACGTCGTCGTGGAACGCCTGGGTCGCGAACATCGCCAGCGACAGCGCCGACCAGAGCCGGATTCCGCCGGTCTCGAACAGCCGGCGGCCGCTGCCATAGCGATCACCGTTCAACCCGCCGTAGTTCTGATCGATGTCCGCGTACCCGAGTCCCGCCGTGAGGCGGCGGCCGAGCGCCTTCTCGGCGGTGACCGCATATCCGAAGGCGGCGTCCTCTCCGGTGCGCGCATATTGCTCGTAGCGGACCGTGTCGAGAATATTGCTGGCGGCCACTCCGACAGTGGCCGCGGCGCGGACGGTGGAGACGTTCGAAACGCGCGTGACGTCGGCGGACGCGGTCAGCCACGACGTCGCCTTCTTGCTCGCGAGAATCTGACCGTAGTTGATCTCGCCCAGCCGATCGAGCCGGCGAAACACATTCGGCGTTTCCACATCTCCCAGAAACCCGGCGGTCGCCGATATCTCGTCGAAGAACAAGTCCTTCGGGCGGCGAAGGCTGACCCGCTCGCCCACCATGTAGCCGTCGTTGTCGTAGCTGGTGATCTCGGTCGACTCGCCGCGGATCGGCGCCAGCCCGCCGTACGACACCTCCACCCCGCCCCAGGGGACCGCCCCGAAATACAGCTGCTTCACCGACAACGCGTGCACCGGATCGCCGGTGCCGATGCCGGTGTTGTTCCACGAGCCCGTGAAGCTGGTGCCGGTGGCGGCCGCGCCGGTCACGCTGAGCCGCGCCCCGCGATCGAGCTTCAGGCGCGCCCGCAGACTCAGGCTGTCCTGCAGCTGCCGCGCCGTGACGACGTGCGCGCTGTTCTCGACGTACCGGAACCGGCCGAGCACGTTCGCGGTCTGAAGATCCACCCACCGGGACAGGTTGTCCGTCGCCGCCGTCGCGCTCGCCGGCTGGTCGGGCGGTGGGTCGACGGCAGCCGCTGAATCCTGGGCCGACGCTGCGGCGGCGATGAGAAACAGCGCGGTCAGAGTCGCGGCCGCGATTCGCCCGGCGAGAGCCAATGACTTCAGCGAGGGCGGGCAGGGTCTGCGCCGCGCGTCGCCATGTTCCCGGCGGGACGGCACACGCGAAGGGATCACGAGCTCAGACGTCCAATGCACGCGGCAGCCAGTCCGCGAACCAACTGGTGAACGCGGCAATCTGGTGCCGCCGCATCGCCGTCAATGGCAAGGGGAGCGGGCCGGTCTGAAGATCCCGGACAGCGAGGCCGGCGCGGATGCCCCACGGCGTCGGGAATTTCGACAGCTGCACGATCAGTTCGTCCAGAAGTGCCTGAAGGCGCGCTGCGTCCGTCTGCCGCCCGGCCGCCGTGTGCTCATGCAGCGCCGCGATGAGCTCCGGACACAGCCCCGCGACGCCGGAGATCGCGCCGTCCCAACCGGCGTCCAAAGCGGACAACATGAGCCGATCGTCGCCGGCCAGGAATGACCAGGGCTCGCTGCCCCTCGCCTGCGCCATCAGACGCAGGTTCGCCGCGTCGCCACTGCTGTCTTTCAGGCCGACGATGAACTCCTCGTCGCGCAGCAGGGCGAGGATGGTGCTGCTGGTCAGGCCGTTGGTGAACACGGGCAGGTTGTAGAGCAGGCACGGCGCTCGCAATGCGCGGCTCACCTGTGCCGCGAAGACCCCAAGGTCCGACTGCTCGTAGCGGAAGAACATTGGCATGGGGAGCAGCAGCGCCCGCGCACCCGCGGCCATCGCCGCCTCCCCCAACTCAATCGAGCGCCCCATCGTCGGACCGCCGATGCCGACCAGGAGGCTGCGGCCGGATGGCACGCGCGCGGCGGCGCGTTCGACGACCCGCAGGCGATCCTCGACCTCGAGATGCGGATACTCGCCGGTCGCCCCGCCGACACAGATCCCGCTGACGCCGGGCACCAGTGCGTGGTCGACGATGCGGTCGAGAGTGTCGAGATCGACGTGACCGTTGTCGTGGACCGGGGTAACGATCGCAGCGAACAGGCCAGAGAGCCGGTCAGTCACGACCGGGACGGGAGTGGCGCCGCCGGATCCGGTCATCGGCATGCGGTCGGTGGCGTGGAAGCGCACGAACGGGGCCGCTCTGCGATCACGCGGCGCTCCGGATGTCGTGACAGATCTGGCGGAGAGTCGTGAAGAGATCGGCGTCAGCGGGACGAAAGGCCGTGCCGTCGATCACCAGCGGCGCACCCAGCACCACGAGCGGCGCTCCACGCCGGGGACATTCGATTGCTTGCGCGATCGACAACCCGCCCACTGCCTGTACTGGAACCGAGACTGCCGCGACGACCTGATCGAGCTCGTCCAGCGGGCTGAGGCCGCGGACCATGGCCCGCTCGTCGAACCCGATGTGATGGACGATGAAATCGACGCCGAGCCGCTCCATCCACCTCGCACACGCGACGCGATCGTCCGCGGCAAGGTTGTCGCCCATCACCTTGATGCCGAAGTCCCGCCCGGCATCGACCACCCGCCGGATGGTGGCCTCGTGGGCGCGCCCCATCACCACGACCAGGTTGGCGCCGGCCTTGGCCATCATCTCCGCTTCCAGGTAGCCACCATCCATCGTCTTCAGGTCGGCAACGATCGGATGGTCGGGAAAGCGAGCCCGCAAGGCCTCGACCGCATGAAGACCGTGGGCAAGGAGTAAGGGCGTCCCGGCTTCGAGCCAGTCCACGCCGGCCTCGACGCCCACGGCGGCCGTCTCGAGAGCCTCGTCGAGCGACGTCAGGTCGAGCGAGAGCTGGACGATGGGGTAGGTCAGCCGGCTCAGATCCACGGACATCAGCATCGCACGGATGGCGGTCGATGCGATGGCCGCCCGGGCGTCCCGCTACACTGGGGCATCAAGGAGGTTGCAGTGCTCGCGAACCGCTCGATGCCCCGGTCCACGGTGATTCCTGAGCTGGCCTACCCCGATCTCGCGACCGCTGCCGCCTGGCTCGGGCAGGCATTCGGTTTTACCGTGCGGGTGCGCATCGGTGGGCATCGAATCCAGATGAACGTTGGCGACGGCGCGGTGGTGCTGATCGAGAGTGCGGCAGCCGTCCCGAAAGGGGCTTTCGCCGGAACGCACAGCGTGATGGTTCGAGTCGAGAACGTGGACGCCCACTACGAGCGTTCGCGGCACCAGGGCGCGACGATTCTGCGGACACCGGAAACCTACCCGTACGGGGAGCGTCAGTACACCGCCGAGGATCTGGTCGGTCGCCGCTGGACGTTCTCCGAGTCGATCACCGACGTCGATCCGGTGATTTGGGGCGGCGAGCCGGGCGAATTGTAAGCCGGTCAGTCAGCGCGTCGTTGCGCGGCGCCTGGCTGGCGGCTTCGAGGTGGCGAGCTCCCAGGCCAGCGTCATCGCGGCCCGCACCGTCGCGGCATCAGCGTCTTTCAAACGAACCATCGTGCAGCCCTGACGGCCCCACGCACCACTCGCCGGCGTGAACGCCCGCCGGTCGAGCCGCAACAGCTCGGCCTGGTCCGCGGGCGGCACCTTGATCATCCCCGACTCGTCGTCGGCCTGGAGGGTCGCGAAGATCCGGCCGTTGGCACGAAAGTCCGGATGGCCCATGTGACCGCGCTCGATGGCGCCGTCGAAGCTCAGCGCGAGCGTGCGGAAATCGTCGTGCGGTCATGAACGCCGCGCATTGTCGCATGCCGGACTCACGCGTGCGCGGGTAGGCGTATATTGGGTGTCATGACAACTATTGGCTTCATCGGCGCCGGGCACATCGGCAGCCAGGTGGCCCGCCTGGCAATCAAGAGCGGCTACGACGTCATCATCAGCAACTCGCGCGGACCGGAGACGCTCTCCGACCTGGTCGCGGAGCTCGGGCCGCGCGCCCGCGCCGCGACACCGGCCGAAGTCGCCGCCGCCGCGGACCTGGTCGTCGTCACCATTCCGCTCAAGGCCTACAAGACAGTGCCGGCCGCGCCGCTCGCCGGCAAGATCGTCATCGATACGAACAACTACTACCCGCAGCGCGACGGGCAAATCCCGGAACTCGACACCGACTCGGCGACGAGCTCGGAACTGCTTCAGGCGCACCTGCCGAAGTCGAAGGTGGTCAAGGCGTTCAACCACATCTACGCCGCGCAGCTGACCACTGACGGAACGCCGCCGGGAACGCCCAACCGGCGCGCGCTGGCGATCGCCGGGGACGACGCGGGAGCGAAGAAGGCCGTCACCGAGCTCCTCGACCGCTTCGGGTTCGACACGGTCGATGTCGGATCGCTGAAGGACAGCTGGCGCATTCAGCCTGGGACGCCTGGCTACGGGCCACAACGGAACGCCGAGGGACTCCGCGCCGATCTCGCGGCCGCGACGCGCGGGCAGAAGTAAGGATCGACGGTCCGTCAGCGCAGGGCCGCTGGCCGTTGCTCGCCATCGAGCCGGCGGCCAAGCGTTATGGCTATGCCTGGTACCGCGTCCACGTCGGGGGCATCGGTGTGGAAGTTGACGATGCAGGCGCGAAGCGCGTAGTGGCCGTGAATGACGGCGTTCGACACGAAGGCGTCCCCGCCGCGCTGAATCGCATCGAGGATCGCCGTGTTCAACGCGTCGAGATACGTCGACACGTCGGGATCGGCGCGCCTCGCCCGCAGCGCCGGCGGAACGTAGCGGAACGTGGTGATGCTCAGATCCTGCGTCAGCAGCTCGAGCTCGCTGCTGGCGCGGACCGCGTCTGCCATGCGGCGTGACAGCCGGATGTCGTCGCTGATCATCTGCCGGTAGCCGGAGGCGCCGGCCTGGCGCAACGCCAGCCACACCTTCAGGGCCCGGAAGCCGCGCGAGTTCTGAGGCCCGTAGTCGACGAAGTTCGTGCCGTGCTCGCCGAAGTGGTAATACGGCGGGTGATAGGCGAAGGCCGCACGCAGCCGCGCCGGATCGCGCACCAGGGCGCAGCCGACTTCGAGCGGCGCGTACAGCCACTTGTGCGGATCGACCGCGACAGAGTCCGCGAGGCTCAGCGCCCGCAGCGCCTCGGGCGCGTCGGGCACCGCCGCGGCGAACCCACCGTAGGCGCCGTCCACATGAAACCAGATGCCCCGCTCCCGGCACAGCGCGGCCATCTCAGGCAGCGGATCGACGACGCCGGTGCTGACCGACCCGCCCGTGCCGACGACCAGGAACGGCGTGCGGCCGGCTGCCACGTCCTGATCGATGGCCTCGGTCAGAAGGCGGAGATCAATCTGCAGCCGTTCGTCGGTCGGAATCCATCGGATAGAGTCGGTGCCAAGGCCGGCGATGTCGGCCCCTTTCTGGATCCAGGTGTGCGTTTCAGCTGACGCGTAGGCGACGAGCGATCGCGCCTCGGGGCCGCCCATCCCGTGCTTCCGCACGTCCCATCCCGCCCCCGCGGCGCGCGCCGCCAAAAGACACACGATGTTGGCCTGATTCCCACCACTGACCAGCAGGCCGCCGCACTCGGCCGGGTAGGCAATCAGTTGCGCGATCCAGCGGATGGTCTGGATTTCGAGCTCGGTCGCGGCCGGCGAGAGGCGCCACGCGCCCACGTTGGCGTTCAGGGCCGACGCAAGAAAGTCGCCCAGGATGCCGATCGGCGCCGGCGGCGCGGTGATGTAGCCGAAGAAGCGCGGATGTGCGTTGAACAGCGAGTGGTCGAACAGCCGTGGGGCGATCTCCGCCAGGAGTGTCGCCGGATCACTGCCGGTTTCGGGGAGCGGACCGTTGAGATCCAGTGCCTGGCGCACCGCCGACGGGGATTCGTCCGGCGTTACCGGGCGGCCCGGTACCGACGCGAGCAGCGCCGCAATCTGGTCGACAAGCGCATGTCCGAGCGTGCGGAACGTGTCCGCGTCCATGGCCAGGGGGGCCGCGCGAAGTGGAGAGCTCATGGGGTAGTTTCGCCTGAACGGTCCGGGGTTGGCGAATGGATCGGCGATCCAGGGGGTTCTACGGGTTCGAAAGGTTCTGGGGTTCCATAGGTGCTCGTTCAACCGAGCTGACGCTGCGGGTTCTCCGGGTTCCACGGTTCGGGCTTGTTGTTAGTAGCCGACTGAACCCAGCGACGCGAAGCGAGCCGGAACCCGTAGAACCGTGGAACGCGCACCTGTCGAACCCCGCGAACCCATGGAACCCGTAGAACCCCTTGCAAACGCTTGCGCCACACGCGGCACGATGCTTTGATCGGAGGTCGTGCCCGCGCCTGACCATGTCGACGAAACGGTGAACGCCGTGTACCGCGCGGACTCGCGCCGCGTGCTGGCGACCTTGATTCGGCTGCTCGGCGACTTCGATGTCGCTGAGGAAGCGCTCCACGACGCGTTCAGCTGTGCCCTCGAGCAGTGGCCCCGCGACGGCGTGCCGGCCAACCCGCGCGCCTGGCTCGTCTCGACCGGCCGGTTCAAGGCAATCGACGGGCTGCGGCGCCGTGCGCGCTTCGATCCGCTTGATGATGCGGTCGCGGAGGCGCAAATCGCCACCGATGATCCCGAGACATGGATTGATGACGAGAGCGTCGAGGACGATCGGCTCCGGTTGATCTTCACCTGCTGCCATCCCGTGCTGTCTGAGGACGCCCAGGTCGCGCTGACCTTGCGCGAAGTCTGCGGGCTGCGCACCGAAGAGATTGCGCACGCATTCCTCACGCCGGTCGCCACGCTCGCGCAGCGCCTGGTGCGCGCAAAGGCCAAGATCCGCGACGCGCGGGTCCCCTATCAGGTGCCGTCGCCGGAGGAACGGCCGGATCGGCTCGACGCCGTGCTGCGGGTGATCTATCTGGTGTTCAACGAGGGCTATGCCGCGACGTCAGGTCCGGACCTGACGCGGCACGATCTTTCCGCGGAAGCGATTCGGCTCGGCCGCCTGCTGGTGGAGCTGCTGCCCGAGCCCGAAGCATTCGGGCTGCTCGCGCTGATGCTGCTGCACGACTCGCGGCGGGCGGCCCGCGTCTCCGCGCAGGGTGAAGTGATCCTGCTGGATCACCAGGATCGGTCGCTGTGGAACCAGGCGCAGATTGCAGAAGGCACCCGGCTCGTCGCCCGCGCGCTCGACACCCGCCGCGTCGGCCCGTATGCGGTGCAGGCGGCGATCGCCGCCATCCACGCCCGGGCACCGGAACCGGCCGCGACGGACTGGTCGGAGATCGTCGGGCTCTACGACCTGCTGCTGCGGCACGATGGATCGCCGGTCGTGGCGCTGAATCGCGCCGTGGCGGTCGCGATGCGCGATGGCCCGGAGGCCGGGCTGGCGTTGATCGACGCGATCCTGGCGGCCGGCGAGCTGCGGGACTATCGCCTGGCGCACGCCGCCCGGGCCGATCTCTGCCGCCGCCTCGGGCGGAACGCCGACGCGCGCGCGTCCTACGAGCGTGCCCTCGCGCTGAGCCGTCAGGAGCCGGAACGCCGCTTCCTCGAAAAACGCCTGGCGGAGCTGGCCGCGGAGTAGGCACCCCGTCACATCGTCTGTTCGCAGTGTGTGACGTGCGTGTCGGCCGACCTTCAGGTCGGGCGGACACGGCACACCACGGCGCATGTAAAATCGAGCGTTCATGAACACGGGTCAGGGCCGACAGATCAGCCGGCGGGCGATGCTCGCGCTAGCAGGGTCGACGTGTCTGGTGGCAGCGAGGCGTCTCGCGGCACAGCAGAAAGGCTTCACGCCGGAGGCGACCGGCGGCGCGTATCACGTCTACCCTGGTGGCCGAATCCAGGATGCGCTCGAGGCCGCGGCGCGCGACCCGGTCAACAAGACGATCCTGGTGCACGCCGGAACCTATCGGCCGAGCGCACGCGGCCAGGCGATGATCTGGTTCAACCAGCGCCACGACGGCATCACGCTCGAAGCTGTCGGTGACGTCCTCCTGACCGCCGCCAACCCGGAGCTCGCCGAGGCCAAGGCGCCAAGCGCGCCGGCGGTCGTCAACCACGTGGTCTATTTTGGCGACGGGATCACCCGCAACACGGTAATGCGCGGCTTCCGGATCACCGGCGCCAACAACTTCACCACCGGCACCGGCGAGCAGTCGCCAATCGAATCGGACGAGATCCGCAAGACCGCCTTCTTCTACACCGACGGCGGCGGCATCAAGGTCTACGCGCGGTCGTATCCGACGATCGAGCACGTCGAGGTCTTCGACAACTACGCCAGTCCGTGCGGCGGCGGCATCTCGGTCGAGCATCTCGGGCAGGTGCAGGAATCGGTGCTGCTGCGCAACTGCATCATCCGCAACAATCGCACCCAGACGACCGGCGGCGGGGTCGACCTGCTGCACGGCAGCCACGCGACGATCGAGAACTGTCTGTTCGTCGGCAACCTCTCGAACCTGGGCGTGGACTACGTCGGCCTGCTGACCGGCGGCGAGTATCACCCCGAGCACGGCTCGGGCGCGATGACGGTCTTCGCTGGCTCCACGGCGACGGTCAGCAACTGTACGTTCACCGGCAACTGGTCGGGGGTGGACGACGATGGGACCGGCAGCACCTACGTGGATTCGATCTTCTGGAAGAACACGCTGACCGGCGGGATCTCGAAGGAATCGCGCTACGAGCTGGACATCACCGACGGCTCAGGGGTCCGCGGGACATTCATCCACGGCGACGTCAACGACCTGCGCCAGACCGTCGACCGCGAGAAAAACACGTTCGATCCGCCGGATCCGCGCTTCGATGCGGCGTTCGTCCCGCAGGCGCCACAGTACGCGAAGGTTGGCTACCGTCCCGTGAAGCGTCCGGCCGCCGCGCCCAGGACCCGCCAGCCCTGATCGTTCGCTACTGCTCCTTGACCTCGATCCGCGAGTTCAGCGCGAACGGCGGCGCCACGGTCTGGATCTTCCCGGTCGGCCACGTCACCTCGATTTTGTCGATCGCTGTCGCCGCGCCAAGTCCGAAGTAGAGCGGATACACGCTGTGGGAGAGGTAGCCGGAGTTGCCGTCGAACACCTTCGTGTAGGTCGTGCCCGCGGCCGTCACCTTGACGATGGCGCCGAGGCCGTCGCGGTTGGACGCGGTCCCGGTGAGCTTGATGTCGACGTAGTGCAGCGCCGTCTTCTCGCTCAGATTGCTGACCAGCACCATCGGCGCGCTGCCGAAGTCGTTGGTCACGATGTCGAGATCGCCGTCGCCGTCGATGTCGAGGATGGCCGCGGACCGGGTTCCCCGAGCGCCCCAGATCGCCACCTTGCCGGTCAGCCCTTCGGCGTCGCGGTGCCCTTTGTCGGCCCCGGACGCATCGAGCTCGAACCACGGCGTGCTGACCCCGCCGCGCCGCGGCTCGATCCCGAGCGCGAACTCGGCGTCGACGAATTTCCGCCCGCCGTCGTTCAGCTTCACTGAGTTCACCATGTAGCGGAACGGATAATTCATCCCCGAGGCGATGAACACGTCGTCGAATCCGTCGGCATTGAGGTCGCCGACGCTCGGGCCCCACGGGCAGTAGCTCTCGAGGTTCATCGCGTCAGACGCTTCGCGGTACTTGCCCGGGCCTTCTTTGATGAACAACGAGTTGCCCCAGATGCTGGTGACGCCGTCGCCCCGGAATGACTCCGGCCACTGCATGTCGGACTTCATGCCGTCCTTGTCCGGGCCGGCCTCCTCGCTCATGTCCGAGTGCATGTCGGTGACGAGGATGTCCATGCGGCCGTCGTTGTTGGCGTCGAACACCTTGATCCCCATCGAGCCCCACGAGGTGCGCGGGAAGACGTCGCGGCTCTTGCGCAGGAAACGCGTGCCCCCCTGGTTCTCGTAGTACTGATCGTCCCCCTGCATGTTGAGCAGGTAGAGATCCGGCCAGCCGTCTTCGTTGACGTCGACCACGCTGGCGTCGCCGGACCACGAGATGTCGCGCACGCCGAGCGCCCGCGTGACGTCGGTGAAATGCTTGTTGCCGTCGTTGTGATAGAGGATGCTCGCTTCCGCCCGTTCCGGCTTGAGGTGGCCCGAGAAGGCGTCCTCGAGCCCGACGTGATACTTCTGGCCCGCCTCGGTCGCGATCGTGTCGCTGGTGTAGCGGCCGACGTTGACGACGAACAGATCGAGCCGGCCATCGTGGTCGTAGTCGAAGAACACGCCGCTCGACGAGTGCCCGACGTAGTTGAGCCCGGCGGCAGCCGAGATGTCGCGGAAGTGGCCGTGACCGTCGTTCTCGAACAGCATGTTGCCGCCGCGAACGGTGGTGACGAACAGGTCTTCGTCGCCGTCGTTGTCGATGTCCGCGAAAGAGGCCGACACGCCGACCTTGCCGGCTACCGCGACGCCGGCCGACGTCGTGATGTTCTCGAACTTGCCGTTGCCCAGATTTCTCCAGAGCTGGTTGCCGCCGACCTGGTTGACGAAGTACAGATCGGCACGGCCGTCGCCGTCGACGTCGGCCATCGCCAGCCCGTTGCCGTGGTCGTAATGCGCCGCTTTGTACGACTTGCCGGCGTCGGGCACGATGTGCTGCACGAACGAGATGCCGCTCTCGACGAGACGATCGGTGAACTGGAAGTCATGGAAGGCGGCGACGCCCTGCACTGTGCGGATCTGGTCGGCGCGGCGGCGCTCCAGCCATGATTCATCCTTGAGCTCCGGCGGCACGAGGCGTACGGTGCCCCGCGGAGCCTGCGCGGCATCGCGAGATGCGGGTGAAGCGGCGCGCGCCGGCACCAGGGGAATGGTCAGCGCCGCGGCGCCGGCGAGCAGCAACGCCGCGAAACTGGCGGGCCCGGCCAGCGCCGGCAGGGAGCGAAGGCGCGAACGCCGGCGAAGCAGTGCCATCAGAGATGTCCTGACAAGTAGGGTCTGCCGATTGTAGCCTGACGGTTCGATGTCCGGAGTGGGCCGGCTCGAACGTCAAAGGATCACCATGAGCCAATTCGTGTTTCTCTTTCGTTCGACCGAAGCGGGCCAGCAGGCCGCAATGGGCACACCCGAGCGGGCGCAGCGCAGCCTGCAAACCTGGCTCGCGTGGATTCACGAGCTCGAGGCCAAAGGGCAACTCCGTGATCGCGGTATTCCCTTGCAGATGTCCGGAAAGGTGGTGAGCGGCGCGGCACGCGCGGTCACCGACGGACCTTACGCCGAGGCCAAAGACCTGCTCCTCGGCTTCGTCGTCATTCACGCCAAGGACATCGAGGAGGCCGTCGCCATCGCCCACGGCTGCCCGATCGTGGCGGGCGGCGGCTCGGTTGAGATCCGGCCGGCCGGCAGCATCGCCGTGTGACGTGATGTCCGCTCTCGAAGAGCATCTCTTCCGCCACGAGTGCGGCCGGATCGTGGCCGCGCTGACGAGGATCTTCGGGGTCCACAACCTGGCGCTCGCTGAGGACGTCGCGCAGGACGCCTTCTGCCGCGCGCTCGAAGTATGGAAAGTTCGCGGCATCCCCGACAATCCTGCCGCCTGGCTCATGACGACCGCGAAGAACCGCGCGTTCGACGTGATGCGGCGCGAGCGCACCGCGCGGACGTTCGCTCCCGAGCTGGCCCGCCTCCTCGAGGACGGCCGGACCATGGAGCCGGTGCTGGAGGAGGCGTTCGCGGCGCCGGCAATCCGCGACGAGCAGCTGCGGCTGATGTTCTCGTGCTGCCATCCGCGGCTGGCGGAGGACGTGCAGGTCGCGCTGATCCTGAACATCCTCTGCGGCTTCGGCGCGCCCGAGATCGCGGCGGCGTTCCTGGCCAGCCGGGCGGCGATCGAGAAGCGCCTGTCGCGCGGCAAGAAGGTCCTCGCGACAGCGCGACGAGTGTTCGATCTCTCCGACGCGGAGTTCGCGGCCCGTCTCACGGCGGTCCGCGCGGCGCTCTACCTGCTGTTCAACGAGGGCTACCACGGCGCCGGGGCCGCATCCGCCATCCAGGTCGAACTGTGTGAGGAAGCGATCCGTCTGGTCGTGCTCCTCCAGGAGTACCCGGCCGCGGCAACACCCGAGACCGCCGCGCTGGCGGCCCTGATGGCGCTGCACGCGGCGCGTCTTCCGGCACGGCTCGATGACGCGGGCGACTTCCATCCGCTCTTCGACCAGGATCGCTCGCGCTGGGACCACCGATTGATCGAGCACGGTCTGGCCTGGCTCGAGCGATCCGCGTCAGGTTCGACCCTTACGCCGTATCACGTGGAAGCGGCGATTGCCGCGGCACACGCCAGCGCGCGGACAGCGGAAGCGACCGACTGGGTCCTCATCGTGTCGCTGTACGACCGTCTGATGGCCGTGGCTCCATCGCCCGTCGTGGCCCTCAATCGGGCGATCGCGGTCGCGCAGCGTGACGGGCCCGAGGCCGGGCTGGATGCGCTGACCGCCATCGACAATGCGGGTCAGCTGGCGCACTACCCGTTCCACGCTGCCGCCCGAGGCGAGCTCGAGCTTCGCTGCGGTCGTCCCGACGCCGCGCGGACGCAGTTCGCGGCCGCGCTGGCCTTGGCGCGGAATCCGGCGGAGCGCAGGTTCCTCGACAAGCGGCTGGCCGCGTGCCGCCTTGACCACGGCGCGTCGGAAAGTCAGGCCCATCCCCTCACCGCAGTCGCGGACTCGCACCAGAAACGTGTCCGGCGGCGCGCCCCTCGCACGTCGTCACACTGAAACACCGGGCGATGCGGAGCGACTCCGGCACATGACCGGTCATGGAGTGAGCACATGCGAAAGATTGTGGTTTTCGATCGGGTATCGGCTGACGGCTATTACTCCGCCATGGACGGCAACCTGAACTGGGCGGTGCCCGAGCCGGAGCTGGACAAGGCTGCGGCCGGCAGCCTGGACGGGGCCGGCACGATGCTGTTCGGCCGGCGCACCTACGACATGTTCGAGAGCTTCTGGCCCAACGTCCTGGGCGACGGCCCCACGGCGCCCGATCCGCATGCCGCCGGACGGCGCAACGCGGAGATGCACGCGATGGCGGTCTGGATCAACGCGTCCGAAAAGGTCGTGTTCTCGCGGACGCGGCAGTCGGTGACGTGGACGAACTCGCGCCTGGTCCCCGAGTTCGATCCCCGCGAGGTCGCGGCCTTGAAGGAGCAGCCGGGCAGGGACATCATGGTGTTCGGCAGCGGCTCGATCGCGTCGCTGCTGACCGAGCACGACCTGGTGGACGAATACCAGCTGATCGTCAATCCGATTCTGCTCGGCGGCGGCCAGTCGCTGATGCGCGGCGTCTCGGCCCCGCGGAAGGTGGAGCTGATCGAGTCGACCACGTATCCGTCCGGCAACGTGAAGCTGCGGTACGCGGCGAAGCGCTGAGGACGTGGAATGGTTCTATGGGTTCGGAGGTTCAATGGTTCTCAGGGTGCTCGTTCTGAGGGTTCGCGAGGTTCGAAGGGTTCGGCTGTCGCTTGGTTTGGGGCGGTCGGATGGTTCGGGACTGAACCTGCATCCGACGACGTTGAGCACCCGTAGAACCCGCGAACCAGCACCTTGAGAACCTGAGAACCCGTGAGCACCCGTAGAACCTAGGGTGTGTACCCGCGCCACAGCCACCGCAGCGAATCCGGCAGAATGGCGCGTCCGTGGCGATTGCTGTGGAAGCCCTGGCCGAACTCGAAGCGGTAGTCGTAGCGGGCAAACGACAACGACTTGGCGAGCGTCTGGTTGGCGAGTGGCCAGTTGCCGTTGTTGTTGTCGAGATCGTTGGCGCCGTCCTGCAGGAACACGCGGATCGGTTTGCGCGGCGTCTTGCGGACCATCGCTTCGTAGTTGTGGCCTCCTTCGCGCACGGTCTTGCCGCTGGCGATGTTGGTGAAGCTGCCGATCCACGAGAGGACCTTGCTGAACTCGTTGGGCCGTTCCCACGCCACGGTGAAGGCGCAGATGCCGCCGCTGCTCGCGCCGGAGATCGCCCGGCTGGCGGCGTCGTGGCGCAGCTTCACCGTCTTCTCGACTTCGGGCAGGATCTCCTCGAGCAGGAACCGCGCGTACTGATCGGACAGCGTGTCGTACTCGAAGCTGCGGTTGGCCCCGCCGTCGGCGCGGATGCCCGGCTGGATGAAGATGCCGACGGTGACCGGCATGTCCTTCTTCGCGATCAGGTTGTCGAACACCGTCGGCACGTAGTCCTTCGGACCGGCGCCGTCCTGGAACACCATCACCGCGGCCGGTGACGCATCGGTGTACTGCGCCGGCACGTAGACCCACCAGTCGCGCTTCGTGCCCGCGAAGATCTTGCTCTCCCATGGCGGCATCTGCTTGACCGTGCCGCGCGGCACGCCCGGCTGGGGCAGGCTGTCGGGATGCGTTTCGTAGGCTTCGAGCTGGCCGCCGCCCAGGTGCCGGCGTACCGATCTCGTAGTGCCAGGTGAAGGCCGTGCCGTTCGCCAGCTGCGCGACGCCGGCGTAGACGTTCGTGGTTCCCACTCGGGTCAGCGGCATCGTGAAGAGCACCGCGTCGGACGACACCCGCGGCGGCGGCACCGATGCGTCGGTAGCCGGAGCCTCGATCGCGAACGCGACCAGCAGGTCGTCGATCTTCGCCGCGCCGCCTTGCGCGAGGGCGTCAGCGCCGCCGAAGTACTCGCGAATGCGGGCCGCGAGCCGATCCGCCTCGGCGCCCGATGGCTTCGCCTCGAGCGCCGCCTGCAGCGACTTCGGCGTCAGCGCCGCCTCCTGCGCCCTGGTCGTCAGTCCGCCGCCCAGGCACGTCAGCACCGCACCGATCGTCACCGTCGTCATCAACCTGTTCATCATTCTCGAGCCTCGCAGAGGACAGAGCCGGCGGACACGATACTTCAAGTTCACTGGCTTCGCATGCAGCTCCCAGCTGCCAGCTGCCAGTTTCCCGCTTCCCAAGCCTCCTTAGTTGCTGCCTTCAGCGTGCGCAGAGTCGATCCTTGAAATGCCTACGTCGCGTGGCAACTGGCGCGGCCCCAGGTTGCCGCTTCCGATCCTCCCGATTTGCAGCGGCCCTCTTGACGAACAACCGTGACCCGGTCAGCGGACCGGGGAGGGCGCGGAGCCGTCAGTCCGAGCGGGAAGCGGGCAGCGGGAAGGGGAAGCGCGAACCGAACCAGCTGGCAGCTGGAAGCTGGAAGCTGGTAGCTGGAAAGCTGAGAGCGTAAGCCCCCCAATTGACACCCACCGGCCGGCGATGGACGATCGATCCATGGTCCGCGCATTCCTGCTGGCGACGCTCGCGTTGTTCGTCTCGCAGGCGCCGTCCGCCCCGCCAGGGAGCGTGTTGCACGTGACAGTGGTGCTGGTGGATGCGAACGGGCAGGCGGCGCCCGTGCCGCGCCATGCGCTCTTGATCAGCGAGAATCCGGCCAGCGCCGCGCCGCGGCGGGTGGTAACGGGCGTGGACGGGACGGTCACGATCACGCTGCGGCCCGGCAACTACACCGTCGAATCGGATCGTCCGGTGGCATTGGGCGGCAAGGCCTACTCGTGGACGCAGGTCGTCGACGTCGCCGCCGGCCGCGAAACCAACCTGAAGCTGACGGCTGCCAACGCGGAGGTGGGCGCGGTGGTAGCGTCCACCGCCGGCGCGAGCGCCGCGCCCGAGGCCGATCCCTCGTTCCTGCTGCCTCAATGGCAAGACAGCGTGTTCGCGATCTGGACCGCGAAGACCCACGCCTCCGGATTTCTCGTCGATCCGAGCGGGCTCGTGGTGACGAACCAGCGCGTCATCGGCAACGAAACATTCGCGGAAGTGCAGTTGACGCCGGCGCTGAAGGTGATGGGGGCCGTGGTCACCGCCGACGAGATTCGCGACCTGGCAGTCCTGCGGATTGATCCGTCCGTCGCCGCCTCGATCAAACCAGTTCCGCCGGCCTGCGGCCAGTCCGGACCTGACGCCGTCGCCAAGGGTCAGGACATCGTCACCATCGGTACTCCGCTTCGGCAGGAGAAGGGAATGGTGGTCGGGACGGTGAGCGGCGTGACCGACCGCCGGATCGAATCGGACCTGGTGCTGCCGACGGGCAGCGCCGGTGGCCCGGTGTTCAGCGCCGGAGGGACGCTGGTCGGCGTCACGTCGCGCGACTTGGACAGCGGCGATCGACTTGAGTCCGACGCGCGGATCATCCGGACCGGACAGATCTGCGAGGTCCTCGCCGCGGCCGGCAAGCGCCTCGCGGAGATTCCGGCGCCCCCCGCCACACATCTGCCGGTCGAACCCGCGCGGCCCCTTCCAGTCGACGCGCTCAAGAACGCCATCAAGGGCCGGGCCGGCAGCCTCAACCCGTATCCGATGGCCGCCGCCGACTTCGATGTCGCCTTCATCACGCCGGTGCTGACGTATGCCGCCGCGTCCGAGTTGGATCAGGAGCGCCGCCGCGACCGCATCTCGGGACGTGGCGGTGCCCCGCCGCAGCCGCAGGCGCAGCTGCGGCCGCTGCTCGATTTCGCCGGCTGGTCCGAGTACGTCGACGACTTCCCGCCGGTGCTGCTCGTGCGCGTGACGCCGAAGATGGTCGAAAACTTCTGGACCACCGTGGCGCGCGGTGCGGCGCGGACGCAGGGCATGGCGATCCCGCCGATCAAGCACTTCAAGGCGGGATTCGCGCGGCTGCGCGCCTACTGCGGCGACGCCGAGGTGCTGCCGATCCACCCGTTCAAGCTCGAACAGCGGATCTCGGAGACGGACGCGATCAACGAAGGGCTCTACGTCTTCGATCCGGGCGCGCTGGGGCCATCGTGCGGCAGCGTGAAGCTGGTGTTGTTCTCGGAGAAGGAGCCAGACAAGGCCGACAGCCGGGTGGTGGATCCGAAGATCGTCCAGCAGATCTGGGACGATTTCGCGAGCTATCGGGCGCTCGGCACGGCACCGGTACCACGCTGAGATCTACGCCGGCGTGCATTCCGCAGGGGCTTGGGCTCCCACGCGAGATGGTCACGATAGGGCAACGCTCGTCGAACGGGTATGCTGATCGTTGACCGTACAACCGCTCCCGTGAGCATGCCGCCGGCGTGCTCCTCTCTGCAGGACCAGGCGTCCTGCGAGCGGCGTCTTCTCCGTGAGGGCGCGGGTGTCGCGATCGGCGAGGAGTCCGGCTGCAGAATTCCGCCAGCGACGGCAAGCTTGGCAGCACCGCGCGCCCGTTGCGACGTCGCCATCTTCGGCGCCGGACCGGCGGGCTTCTTCGCTGCCGAGGAATTGCTGCATCAGACCGGCCGCGCGGTCACGGTCGATCTCTTCGACCGTCTGCCGACGCCGTACGGGCTCGTGCGGGATGGCGTCGCGCCCGACCACCAGCACACCAAGGACGTCGTCCGGCAGTTTGAGAAGACGGCGGCACGCCCGGGGTTTCGCTTCTTCGGCAACGTCACGTTCGGCGTGGACTTCTCGTTGTCCGAGGTGCTGGCGCACTATCACCAGGTGCTGCTGACGACGGGCGCCGAGGCGGATCGGCACCTTGGCATTCCCGGCGAGGACCTTCCCGGAAGCCATCCGGCCACGGCGTTCGTCGCCTGGTTCAACGGGCATCCCGACTACCGTGACGCGCACTTCGACCTCAGTGCAGAACACGCGGTGGTTGTCGGCAACGGCAACGTCGCCATGGATGTCGCCCGCATCCTGGCGCGCTCGGTGGACGAGCTCGCGCGAACCGACATCGCGGACCACGCGCTCGAGGCCCTTCGTCACAGCCGCATCACGGACGTCTATCTCCTGGGACGCCGTGGGCCGGCGCAGGCCGCCTTCACGCACCCCGAGCTGCACGAGATGGCCACGTTGAGCGGCGTCGATCTCGTTGTGCGCCCGGAGGAGATCGAGGTCGACGCAGCGAACCAGGCATTTCTGGCGCAGCAGCACAGTCGTCATCCGCAGCGCAACCTGGAGCTCTTGATTGCACAGAGCGCCAAGGGTGAAGGCCGGGAGCGGCGCAAGATCCGGATGCGGTTCTTCGTCTCACCGGTGGAGATCCAGGGATCGGGGCGCGTCGAGCGCATCCGCGTCGAACGCAATCACCTGGAGCAGGACGCCGCCGGCAACTTCGTCGCCAGGGGCAGTGGCGTCTTCGAGGAGATCCCCTGCGGGCTCGTGTTTCGGTCGGTCGGTTACAAGGGCCGTCCGCTCGTCGGGCTGCCCTTCGACGATCGGACTGGCACCATTCCGCATCGCGAGGGCCGCGTCATCGATCCGCGCACGGGCGCGACGATGGCGCGCGTCTATGTGGCGGGATGGATCAAGCGGGGACCGACCGGCGTGATCGGGACCAACCGGGCGGATGCCGTCGCCAGCGTCCGGGCGATGCTCGCGGATGCCGATGCTGACCCGGCGCTCGAAACGCTCGGCGCGGACCCTGCCGCGGTGCCGGCGTTTCTTGCTCGAAAGTCGATCCAGGTCGTCACCTTCGAAGCATGGAAGCACATCGACGCGCTGGAAGTCGCGGCCGGGCACGAGCTTGGGCGGCCGCGGAAGAAGTTCACGTCGAGGGAGGATCTCCTGGCGGCCGCGAGGTCACGTGCGGGCTGAGTCGCTTCGTCGGTGCCGGTCGGGTCCGCATTGCATGGAACCGACGCGTCGCATGCCGCGCCGTTTGGCGCCGGTACTAGATCCTGATAGCCGCGCACGGCCGCATTCGTCGGGCGGCCGTGCGGACCGATCTTACGCTGAGAGCCTGAGGCTACTCGTCGACCTGGGGTCTCTGTAAACACCAGCCGATGCGGACATGCGCCGGGTCTTGGTCATCGCTGATGAGCGGGACCCCGCGAGGCAGCTACTTGCCGACGTCGCTTGCTTCTGCCGCCGCGATGTAACGAGCGACGTCTTCGTCGAGCAGCACGCCGTGGGCGCGTAGTTTGAGGGCCGCAGCTGTGACCTTGTTCACGTAGCTCACGTGAGTCTCGTACCGCTCCTCGATCGAGGGACGTGGGTCACCCGCCGCCAACCGGTCGGATTGCGTCTGCGCGAAGTCGACTTTCATGCCGAACAGATCACATAGGTCGGGAGAGCCGAAATTGGCGGCTCGGCGGTTCCAGCCCGCGTATGTCGCAAGCGGCACCTCGATATCGGGCAGGCGGATGCCCGCGATGTCGTTGCCGTCGGCGTCGGTCTTCGGCACGAATGCTGGATACGGCGTGCTCGACGGCGGCCCCCAGCTGGTTACGATGCCGTCGTCCAGGAATGGACCGAAGTCGAACAGGTCACCGGTGCTCATGAGACCGTCGTATAGAACGCCCGGAATATTCGGGAAGCCCTGGTCGGCTTGTGACGCTGCCGGGACCGCGGTTCCGTTGGCGACACGGGGGACGTCGCTCTCGGGGGGCGCTTGCCACTCGTCGCCCATTCGTCGAGCGCGATGAGCATCGCCCGAAGGATGGCGCCCGGACCGAGCGGATTCCGCGGATAGGTGCAGCTGGCGAGCCCGCTGGCCGCCATGTGCGGCAGGCTCGCAATCAGGTAGCTCCTGGCCCCGGAGGCGTCCTTCAGATCGTCACCGACGGTATCCGTGGTCAGAGCTGACGCCACCTTCGTCCAATAGTCGTTAGACGAGTTGATCTCGAAGATCCTGGGGCACGTCCCCGTAGCGGTGCACCGCTCGAGACGACCCGCCGTTTGGCCTGTCACCGGGTCAACAAGGGTCTGATTCGCGAATGGGAACTGTCGCACTGGATACCAGCGGCTGACGCGCTGACTTGGCCCGCGGCCAGGTTGCGCGAAGCGGAAGTTCACGAACGCGCCGCCCCCGCCGGCGCCCCAGTTGATCACGCCGTCGATTACTTGGTCGCCCCGCTCGCTCTGGTTGAATCCGAGATGGACGAAGTCTCGCATCATACGGCAAGGTTGCGAGAGGCAATGTGTGTAGACCGCCCGCACGGATCGGCCAGTGGATTGGGATTGCCATCACCGTCCTGGACGGCATTACGCAGGAACGCTCCGAGATCGCGAGTGGCGGCGAATCCCAAGCCCGCCACGATTCGGGTCCTTTGCCGGGTACGTGAATTCGTGGGGTCAGGGCGACGAAGCCGCTCGCGACCGATTGATTTCGCTCGTACAACGCGAGCTTCACCAGATCGCGCGCCGGTGCATGGCCGGTGAGCGGGCGGGAAACAGCCTGCAGGCGACGGCGCTGGTCAACGAAGCGTACTTGCGGCTCATCAATGCGAAAGATGTGATCGGGCTCGCCTTCGCGGGTTCGATATCGTGACGCTGTAATCGATTCCGTTCGCCGGCGGGACAATCGGAGGAGCACGTGAGCAACGACTCAGGCTTCGGCCTTCACGGCGTGCGCTATCAGGTCAGCGATGTCGCACGCGCGGCGGCCTTCTACACCACGCATCTCGGGTTCACATTGCAACATCAACACCTTCCCGCGTTCGCGAGTGTCTCGCTCGATGGCTTCACGCTGCTCCTCAGTGGTCCAGGCGCATCGGGATCCCGTCCGCTGCCGAATGGCGCGTGGCAGCAACCAGGCGGATGGAACCGGATTGTCCTGCGTGTCAGGGATCTGCCGGCGCACATCGAGGCGCTGACGAACGCCGGGGTGAAGTTCCGCAATCAACTGGAGACAGGTCCCGGCGGCCGGCAGGTTCAGGTTGAAGATCCGGATGGAAATCCGATCGAGCTCTTCGAACCCGCTCGCCCGATCGAGCGAGCGTGAATCAGCAGGCGAGGACGTGGTGCACGGCAGACCTTTTGAGCGCCCCGTCGTCGAGCGGTTCGTGCGGGCGTGGCAGGATGCGTTCGATCGAGGCGATTACGAGGCAATGGCCGCCGCGTACTCGGAGGACGCCGTGCTGAGGGCCACCGACATGCCAACCGTGAGTGGTCGTGAGGCGATCGTCCGTTTCTGGCGCACGGCGTGCGAGGGGGCGAAGCACGCCGGCATTCGGCGCACGGTACACACCGATCTGTGTCGAGCAGTGCAGTAAGATACCCGCAATGAAAATCGGCGCTCCTGGGTCGTTTGGGGCGCATTTGAAAGCGCTCCGCGAGACAGCGGGCTTTACTCAAGAGGAGCTCGCAACGATTGCGGGCCTCTCCGTTCACGCCGTCAGTGCCCTCGAGCGCGGAGAGCGCCGTCGCCCGCATGTCGAGACGCTGCGGGCGCTGGCGGCGGCACTCGATCTTGCCGGGCCGGCCCGCGATGCGCTGCTGCAAATCGCGCGGATGCCTCCAGACGGTCCGGCGGTCGACGAATTGACCGGCGCCTCGCTTCCGTTTCCTTTGACCACTCTCGTCGGCCGGGACGACGACGTCGCAACGGTGGTGGAGTGGCTCCGTGAGCCGAGCACGCGCCTGATCATGCTGGTCGGTCCCGGCGGTGTGGGCAAGACCCGACTGGCCTTGGAGATCGGCCGCCGCATCGCAGAGGACGGCCCTGTCCATGCGGTGTTCGTGGAACTGGCGGGCATTCATGATCCCGCATTCGTCGGACCGGCCATCGCAGAGGCCTTGGGCCTGTCCGACGTCACCGCCCCCGACTTGCCGCGGCGGGTCCGCGCCGCGTTCACCGACCAGAATCCGATTCTGCTGCTGCTCGATAACTGTGAACAGGTTCTGAGCGCCGCACCGCTCGTGGTCGAGCTCCTGACCGCAGCCGCATCGCTGCGCATTCTGGCGACCAGCCGGGCACCATTTCGGATCCGCGGAGAACGGCTCTACCCCGTCCGGCCGCTCCCGCTCGACACCGCCCTCCAGAGTATCGCGCCAGCGGATCTCGTCCGCGTTCCGGCGGTCCGTCTCTTCGTTGACCGGGTTCGTGGCGTGCAACCGGCGTTTCGGCTCACCACCGAAAACGCGCGGGCCGTGATCGGGATCTGCCGGCGGCTCGATGCGCTGCCGCTGGCGCTGGAACTGGCCGCGCCGTGGATGAAAGCATTGACGGCCGCCGACCTGCTCAATCAGCTCGAGCACGACGGATTGGGTTCGACGGCTGCCGCCCGCGATTTGCCGGAACGGCAGCGGACAATGAATGCGACGGTCGCATGGAGTTATCAGCTGCTCGACGAACATGAACGGCACGCGTTCCGTCGTTTCGGGGCGCTGCCCTCCCGGTTTTCGATCGAGGCGGCGGCGGCGGTCCTCGGTGGCCGCGGGCATGACCTGCGCCGAAGCGAGAACGCCCTCACCGCCACGGCCGGATTGATCGACAAGAGCCTGCTGCACCGGGCGGACACGTCGTTGACGTCCCGTCCGCTCTATCAGATGCTCGAGACCGTGCAGGCCTATGCAGCGTCTGAGCTGGCGGCTTCGGGAGACCGCGAGGAGGCGCTCGACGGGCTTGCCAGCTATTGTGTCCACCAAGCCGAGGAGGCCGGGCAGCGGCTGGTCGAACCGTCGCAGATCGAATGGCTGGATCGCGTGCGCGACGACCTCGACAACTACCGCGCCGCCCTGACGTGGCTGATCGAGCGGGGCCGGTCCGCCGAGGCCTGCGACATCGCCTGGCGACTCCTGTTCTTCTGGGTGATTCGTGGGCGAGCGGGCGAGGGCCTGCGGTGGTACGAACAGGCCCTGAGTGTGCCCGGACTCCCTCCGGCTGCCGAGTCGCGGGCGCTCGTCGGAGCGGCGATCATGACCTACACGCAGGGAAATCTCGCGGACGCTCGCACCCGCGTCCTTCGGGCTCTGGAGCTGGCGCGGAGCGCCGATGACAGGACTATCGAGGTACAGGCCGAGAACCTGCTCGGGCATATCGAACACGCGTCGGGCAACGCGGCCGTCGCTGGTGAGTTGTTCTCCCGCAGCGTGGAAGGATTCAAGGCGCTCGGTATCCCGTGGGGCACGGGGAACGCGCTCATTGGCAAGGCCGGCGTCGCCCTTGCGTTCAACGACACCGCACAGGCCGAACGACTGCTCGACGAGGCCACCTCGGTGCTTCGTGACACCGGGCCGTGGTTCCTGAACCTGCCGCTCTATATTCGCGCCATCCTGGCGGTCCGGCGCGACGATGCGGATGCGGCCATCGGCTTCGTCCGTGAAACGGTGACCTGCAGTCGGCAGCTGCACGATCGCTTCGCCTTCGTGTATGCGCTCGTCCCTCTCGCCGCCGCCGCGGCACAGAGGGGCGACGATGTGTGGGTGGCGAGGATATTGGGCGCCCGGGACGCGGTCACCGAACGCACCGGAACGACCGTGGGTGATCAATCCGTACGCGATCTCCGGGATCGCGCCGAACAGCAGGCGCGTACTCGCTTGACTGCGGAACGGTGGTCGCGCGCGTATGCCGCGGGACGCAGCGCCTCGATCGACTCGCTGCTGCACGACATCGAGAGCGCCCTGCTCTGATCGGTGCCGCCCGCGACGGTTCCCTCGATCGCCGCAAACGGCGCGCCATCGGGCTCGGTGTACCACTGAGCCCGGCAGCGCGCCTCCGGTGTTCAGTTCCTCTTGTAGAAGATGTAATCCGCTGTGTACGGAATGAATGCCTTCTTGCCGACGTCGGGCAACGCCTCGCAGCCTTCTGCAGGTGCCAGACCTCCTTCGGTATTCACTCTCTGAACGAACGTGGTCACCGCGAGCGTGTTGCCGCCGGTCGGGCCGACCCGGCTCCCGACACGCTGAAGCTTCAACCATGCGACCGCGTTCGGATCGACAAAGCCCGGGTCGGTCGATGCGGTGATCAGCTTCGCCCAGACGATGCTCGTGTCGGTGGAGTCCTCCCACGTCACCCGCACCACGCCGCCTTCATCAGGGTTCGGGCTGAAGAAGTGAGTGGTGAGTTGCAGCTGGTCGTCGCTGAACAATGTTGCTTGGGGCGTGAACAGCGTAAAGGCGACGTGACCAACCTTATCGGTCGGGGCGCAGACGTAATTCTGTGTGCCGACGCCGTGGCCCAGGAGGAACGCGTGGTTCCCCTCAGGCACCTCGAGGCCGGGGGGCACGGCCGGCGGAGTGACCGTCTGAGCGTGCGCTGCGTGCGGCAGCGTGATGGCAAACGCCATACACAGGGCAGTGATGTAGTTCTTCATCGTCTTCCTTCATTGATCTGAACGTTGATGGGAGGCCTGCGTTGCAGGCGTGTCGACGGCGGTGACCGTCCTGTCGTCCGTTCCACGCGGTTTACACCAGCACCGCGTCCACCTCCTGTTCTCGAATGTGAGTGCCGGCGGAATTCCGGGTCGGCTCCAGCTCGCTGTGCACGGCACCGCGGAGCGCCTCGCGGGCCCGCGAGAGCCTCGACATCACTGTTCCAATCGGGATTCCGGTGGCATCGGCCAGCTCGCGGTAGGACAGACCTTCAAGTTCGCGCAGCACCAGCACCTGGTGAAATCGATCAGGCAGCCTGCGCATCGCGCGCGCGATCAGCGTCGCGTCGTCGATCCTGAGCAGCAACGCCTCCGGGTCGACCGCCGGGTGGTCGACCGGGTGCGGCGTGTCGTCGTCGAATGGGTCGGTCAACGCCGCGATCCGTTGAGCTCGGCGGGCGAGACAGATATTTCGTACGATTCTGAGGAACCAGGCGCGACCATCGCCGCCGACAAACGTTCGAAAGTATCGAAAGGCTCTGAGCGACGCTTCCTGGACCGCGTCTTCTGCGTCCTGTTCATTCCGCATCAGCCAGCGCGCCAGCCGCCGCCCAGCATCGAGATGGGGCAGCACGACATCGTCAAAGCACGAGCCGCGTGTTGATGACTCAACCGGTCGACATTCGCTATTCATGCAGGGCTCCGACGATCTGCTGAAGTCCCTGCTCGAGGGTCGGATAGTCGAACTGGAACCCGGTTCCACGCAGTCGGATGTTCGAAAAGATCTGGTCGGTGCGCATGTCGTCAGCCACCACCGGGCCGACCATCAGCCGGGCTGCCGCCACAGGCACGCGCCACACCCGCATCGCACGATTCACGAGGCGTGCGAAGGTGGCCGCGAATTCGTGCATCCTCGCGGGATCCCTGTTCACGAGGAAATAGCGGCGGCCGGGGTGGCCGTGCTCGGCGAGATGCACCAGTGCGCGCGCGCAGTCCTCGACGTGTATCGGGGAGATCCAGTGACCAGCTTTTCCGAACTGGATTACGCGCCGTCCCGCCATGACCGGCTCGATGATTCGCTGCCGGAACCAGGATCCGTTGCCGTACACCACTCCGGGCAACGCGGTGACGATCGGCAGGCCGCAGGCGATGTAGCCGTCGAGCCGGTCGAGGGCCGGCGTCAGACAGCGTCCACAGGTGGACGGTCGCGGCGGTGTGTCCTCGGTGATTGGACGGGGTCCGGTTGGACCGTAGCAGCACGCGTTCGCGACGTAGATGATCTTCCGCGCCGCGCACGGGGTCAGCGTGTCGAGCAGCCGCGCATCGGTTATCACGCGCGTCCGGGCGACCGACGTGATGCGCTCGGTGTTCACGCGCAAGTTCCGTCGTGGATATGCGGGGATATGGAAGACCCAGTCAGCTGCAGCTTCGTCCTGCCAACCGCCCGATTCGAGCAGAGTGCCGATCACGGGAGTCGCTCCGGCTGAATTGAGGCCTTCTGCGGCCTCAGAGGACCACGCCAGGGCAAACACCGGATGGCCAAGGCCCCGCAGGATTCTGATCAGGGCTGTGCCCACGAACCCCTCGGCCCCTGTGATGAACGCGGTTGCCGCTCTGGCGACTGGCATGGGACCAGTGTGGAGTGCCGCGAGTGAGGTGAACACCCACACCGGCCGCACAGCACTCGTACGGGGCTCGTACGACCGTCGCGGGACGATCGAAAGGGGCTCAAATCCGGCAGTGGGCGGCGGGCCGCACTACGGGAGGCTACTGTTTCACTGAGAAGGAGCGTGCTCCGGCAATGGCGCTGCCACACGACCCGCGAAGGCAGCAGAGACCTATCGCTCCCGCCGATCCTCACACTCGCCGGCTGTCCACTTGCGCGGCAAACGGCCGGGAGCCCAGTCGATCAGATCCTGGGCATTCAAGGATTCCTTCATGATGCCCCGATGCGCGTGCTCACGGCCCATCCGCCAATGACCGATCTCGTGAGCGATGACGCGGCCGAGACCACGCCCGAGCAGGTCCGTCTGGGTTCGACGAGGGAGATCGGAAACCAACCTCTCGTGATAGGTGCCTCTCATGACGACAGAGGTGATGGCGTCGAGCGACACTTCGACAAATCCGCGCGTGTCGTTGCCACCGAACCAGGTCCACCCAAGCGCCGGATGGGGCACTGCGCGCGAGCTGTCGGCCGCTACGCCCGGCCGGGGGGACAGCTCCTGCCGGACGATGACGAGGACACTCCTGGGGTCGGTCACATCGAAGCGTGTCGGCGGGCCAGTCCACTCGAGGCGCAACCCGGCCTCGGTCCAGATATTGGCGGCCTCCGCGCGGGCATCGTCGAGCACCCGAGGGAAGGCCTCGGCTTCGTTGATCAGATGCACACGCAAATCACGAGCGGCAGGCGCCGCGCACACGGTGGCCGGAGGTGGTGACGCGGCGAGACGGCCGGACGCCGCCATCGACACGAGCAGGATCAAGGACATCGGGGATTTGAACGCAGTCATCGGGCGAGTGTCGGATGACGAGCACTCCGCGGCCACCCACAGCAGCCGCACGGAGCCCGTACAGCGCCCGTACCGCGAACCGGCCGCATGACCACCATCCCGCGCGGCGGTTCGCTCACCCGGGAATAATCGAAAGGGCTCCCCGATTAGAGCGCGTAGACGGCCGGATCGCGAGGCTTATGACGTCGACGGTGATCTTTCAGCTGCATCTGTTCTTGTAGGAGCGACATATGGGTTGCCGTGAGACCGCGCCGCTCGCATTCCATCCACCGCGTCCGGTCCAGGACAACGAGCCCGACCAGGTATTCGAGGACCTGACCCTGCTGGCAGCGCAGATCTGCGGCACGCCGATCGCGCTCATCGCGGTGCTCGAGAGCCGGCGATCGCTCGAGGCATGGGTCGGCATCGAAGCGACCGCTGCGGCGCGTGACATCGCGCTTCGCGCGCACACGATCCAGGCGGATGGCCTGTTCGTCGTCGCCGACACGCTCGACGACGACCGCTTCCGGGAGCATCCCGCGGTAGTTGGAGAACCGCGGATCCGTTTCTGTGCCGGGTCGCCACTTGTCACACGCGACGGTCACGCTGTCGGTAGTCTCTGCGTCATCGACCGACTCCCGCGGACGCTGACTTCGGAGCAGCGCGCGACGCTTGCTGCACTTACCCGCCAGGCCGTGGCCCAGCTCGAACTTCGAACGAATCTGCGCGAGCTGGCGCGGGCGCTCCAAGGGCGCGGTCTAAGGGAAGCGGCTCAGCGACGGTTCATTCAGGAACTGCAGGGAGAACTCGCGAGGGCGAAGCAGCTCGGCGCGTTGCTGCAATTCTGTTCGGCCTGTGAGTTCGACATGACCGTTCCCGCCAATCCCGCGGCCATCCGCGCCGTCACGGAGGGGATTGCCGAGGCGCTCCGCAGCAAGGCCGGGGTCTTCGGGCGCGAGTTCGAGATTGAACTGGCGCTGCAGGAGGCGTTGGCAAACGCCATCATTCATGGCTGCCAGGGCGATACCACGAAATCCGTCCGCTGCTGCGTCACCTGCCAGGAAGACGGCGACGTGCGCATTGTCGTGCGTGATCCGGGCCGTGGATTCGACCTCGTGGGCGTGGCGAATCCGCTCGACAGCGACAATGTTCTGAAGGCGAGCGGGCGCGGGATCTTCCTGATGAAGCAGTTGATGGACGAAGTCAGCTTCGCCGATGACGGCCGGGAGCTCCATATGCACAAGGCGCGCAGGATGCGGGAACGTTGACCCGGTGGTTTGTAAGCAGCGGCACGCAGCGCCAGCGACAATAGGGGCCACGCTGCGCCCGCCTGATTCGGAGAATCTCCTGTTCCGTGTCGCCACCAGGACATCCGACGCGTTGTCCCGGATGCGCTGCTGCGGGTCCTGTTCGTCGTGGCCTCTCTGATGACACGCGTTGTGCTGACGAACGGGAACCCGCCCAGCGCTGCGGAGTGGAATATCGGAACGCGTGCGCAGATTAGGCAGGGATGTGGGCGCTCGGCGCAAGCGACCGCGGCGTGCCAGCACAACGACGGCACGACCTGCTCACGCGCGTCAGACCTGGAGATGACATGTTCTTCGTACGACTCGCGCTCATCACGGCGAGCATTGCGCTGTCCGCAGCCTGCGGCAGCTACAATCCGTCGCCGCCGGCCGCACCATCGCCCACGCCGTCGCCAGCTCCGTCGCCTGCACCGGCGCCGGGTCAGACGGTCGCCGCTGTCTCGATTCCGACCAACGCGGCCACGCTCGGAAGTCGCGCGTTCGCTCCCGCGGAACTGAGCGTGACGGCGGGCACAATGGTCACCTGGACGAACACCGACACGGTGACGCACACCTCTTCGTCCGATGCTCAGGGCTGGGACTCCGGCGCGATCGCGCCGCAGGGTCAGTTCTCGTTCACGTTTCCTGCGGCAGGAACGTTCTCGTATCACTGCGCGATTCATCCGGGGATGATCGGAAGGGTTGTCGTCCGCTGACGTTCATGCCGGTCGCACGCATTTCTCTTCCTTCACCGGCGCGCCTCGCGCGCGCCGGCGACGAGGGCCTGTAGAGACAGCACCGAGCTAACAGTGGTGCCACCGCTTCGCCGCCGAATCCCCCGGTGCTGCGCGATCAGCGCCTGAACTTCGAGACCCGCCCCGACACGTTCGGCCGTCCCGCGTTTTCGCCGCGGCCTCCGGGTCGCCCACGCGACTCAGACCCTTCCGCTGAGCCCCTTCCCGACGCGCCACATGAGCGCACCGCGCCTTGAACGGTTCGATTGTGGTGCCTCGGTCAGTTCGAATCCAAGGTCCGGACGGCACCGGCGTGCACCATCGCCTACGGCACCGTAGTCGACGCAGTTGCGAAATTTCGCTTGCCAGCCGACGCCAGTACATCCGCGGCGTAGAATGGCAACCACAATGAACGCTGGCGGCCCGCGGTCATTCGGCGCGCAGCTGAAGGCACTCCGCGAGGCCGCCGGATTCACGCAGGAGGAGCTCGCGACGATTGCGGGCCTCTCGGTTCATGGTGTGAGCGCCCTCGAGCGTGGGGAACGAAAGCGGCCGCATGTCGAGACCGTCAGGGCCCTCTCCGCGGCACTTGATCTCACCGGCCCGACGCGTGACGCGCTCCTTCTGAGCGCCCGGGCGCCCGCCCGGAACACGGCGGTCGATGAACTGGGCGGCGTTCCGCTGCCCCTCGGCCTCACGGCCCTTCTCGGTCGCGAGGCTGACGTCCTGGAACTGCGCCTCTGGCTCGCGGATCCTGACGCACGCCTCATCACGCTCACCGGTCCAGGAGGCGTCGGGAAGACTCGTCTGGCGCTAGAGATCGCACGTGCCGTCGCGGCAGAGGAAACATCCCGTGTCCTGTTCGTAGAGTTGGCCGCGGTTCGGAATCCGGCCTTCGTGGCGCAGTCGATTGCCGAGGCTCTCGGAGTATTGGAGCCTACGGCGCTCGACCTGCCGAGACGCGCGCGGCTTGCGTGCGAGGGTACGCCCACGCTGCTGCTGCTCGACAACTTCGAGCAGGTATTGGACGCGGCGCCGCTGATCGTGGATCTCCTCACAGCCGTCGCGGAGATACGAGTGCTGGTCACCACCCGCGCTCCGCTGCGCGTGCGAGGAGAGCGGGAATACGCCCTCGGGTCGCTGACGTTGGAGCTGGGCGTGGATGCGAAACCGCCGGCCAATCTCGCCCGCTCTCCCGCGGTGCGACTCTTCGTGGAACGTGTGCGGGACGTGCAACCTGACTTCCACCTCACGTCTACGAACGGCCCCACCGTTGCTGCGATTTGTCGACGGCTCGACGCCCTCCCGCTCGCCATTGAGCTGGCCGCTCCATGGATCAAGGTCCTGACGACCGAGGAACTGCTTCGCCGACTCACGCATGATGTCCTGCTACCGACCGTCGGGCCAGGACGCGATCTCCCTGAACGCCAACGGACGATTAATGCGACGGTCGCCTGGAGCTATCAACTGCTCGGCCCGAACGAACAGCGCGTCTTTCGACGTCTTGGCGCGCTGCCGGGGCGGTTCTCGATCGAGGCCGCCGCCGCGGTCCTTGGTGGTTGTGAGGCGGCCTCGGCCACCACGCACGAGGCGCTCCGCGCAGCAGCCAATTTGATCGACAAGAGCCTCCTCCTGCGAGCCGAGACGTCGGTGGCGAGCCGTCCGTTGTACCAGATGCTCGAAACCGTGCGGGCGTACGCGGTTCTCGAGCTCGCCGCACAGGGCGAACGCGACGACGCCTTGGCGGGGCTGGCGCGCTATTGCACCGCCGAGGCCTCTCTGGCCGCGAAAGAGCTGGTCGGTCCGGCACAGGCCGAATGGTTGGATCGGGTGCGCGACGATCTCGAGAGCTACCGCGCCGCACTGACGTGGCTCATCGAGCGTGGCCGTCCCTCAGAATCGGTCGACATCGCGTGGGAGCTTCTGCACTTCTGGGTGATCCGGGGCCACGCGGCCGAAGGCCTTCACTGGTATCAACAGATTCTGACCGTGCCGTCGGTTCCGCCTCTTGCCGAGTCCGAAGCGCTGGTCGGAGCGGCCATGATGTGGTACACGCAGGGAGAACTCGGGCGCGCACGCGTCGCGCTCACCCGGGCGCG
Source organism: uncultured Acidobacteriota bacterium (assembly GCA_963816725.1). Taxonomy (GTDB): domain Bacteria; phylum Acidobacteriota; class Vicinamibacteria; order Vicinamibacterales; family 2-12-FULL-66-21; genus CAVSUB01. Next base: position 272,744 of record CAWFMC010000019.1, read on the forward strand.
CGGGCTCGCCCACGATGGCGGCCACACGGAGATCGTCGCAGAGGCTGAGCACCTGTTGGGCCACGTCGAACATGCCCTTGGCGACATGAACGCTGCGCGCGATTTGTTTATCCGCAGCGCCGCAGGTTTCCGGGCGCTGGCGATCCCGTGGGGGATCGGAAATTCGCTCAACGGGATGGCGAAGGTGGCCCTGGCCAGCGATGATGTCGCGGACGCGGAACGCCTGCTCGATGAGGCCGCATCCGTGCTTCGGCACAGCCCCTGGCACCTGGCACTGGTGTCGTATCGTCGCGCCATGCTGGCGGTACGGCTCGGGCACCCTGATGAGGCGATCGTGTTGGCGAAGGAGTGCCTCGCATTCTTTCGGAAGCTCCACGACCGGTTCGCGATCGTGTACGCGATGGTCCCTCTGGCCGCCGCGGCAGCCTTCAAGGGCGACGACCTGTTGGCGGCGCGGATCCTGGGCGCTCGCGCCGCCGTGACGGACCGCACCGGTGCGACGGTCGTCGACCAATGGGTGCACGCGCTTGGCGAGCAGGTCGAACGCGAAGTACGCGCCCGCCTCGGCCCGGATCGCTGGGCCAGCGCGTATGGGTCAGGGCGCAGCACCTCGATCGATTCGCTGATTGAAGGACCCCGACAGCCGCGCGCGAGCCTAAGCCTAGCGAAGTCGACGCGGAAGCGTGCTCGTGGTTGAGCGTGTTCCGGCTGACGACTGCTTTCAGCACGGGCGCGTTGAGTACCGTAAGGGACTGGCCCACCGCATACGCAGGATCCGATCCGGCACATCAGACAACTGAAGCTCTGACTCTCGTCAGGAAGAAATGCGCCGTCAGCATGGCGATGATCACCGCGCGCACGGGGGGTAGCGCGGACACGTGCGTGCCGCGCAACCAGGCCGTTCGCCGACGCCTGAGCGTCGCGTCTACCGCCCGCGCGCACGTGCGATGCCAGTTGACGAACGTCTCTGGACGAACGATCGACCGGTGTTCGCGAGCAGCCCGTGGTGCAAGTCCCGCGTCGCACCGAGACGAGTGATGCGCCCGGCCGGCAAGGCGCGGCGAGCGAGAATACCGGTTGTATTTGAACGAGCCGCAACGCCGCCGGACGGGATGCAGCACTCGGCGAATGCCGCGGGACTTGCACCACGGGCTGCTACCCTTCACGGGTTATCGAACGGTCACGCGGACGACTTTCGCGGGCACGAACCCGCCGCTCACGTTGCTCCAGGCGAACACTGCCAAGTCGTAGTTGCCAGGGACGAGCCCGCGAACGACGAACTGATACCCTGAATCACGGAACTGCTCGCCACTGACCGCGGCGATGTCTGGACGTGGACCACCATAGACCGCAGTACCGAGAAATACCGGCTGGCCCGCCGCCAGCGGATACGCCCATAGGTGCAGCGTGTCGATTCCTGTGCCGCCAGCCGCATCCAGGTCTGCCGCCCACCCCGCCAGCACGAACGGCTGCGCGAGATCCTGTTGCGGCCGTGGGGTGTCGATCACCACCTGAGCGCCGACATGACCGCTGCCCTTGGGCTGCAGAATGATGCGCACCTCCTGTCGCGCAACCCTGTGACCTCTGGCCCACCGCACGAAGACGAAGTCATAGCTGCCGACGAACCCGGGAGCCGGCGACCACGTGAACACGTTCCCATCCAGACGGGACCCGATCGGGAGCGGATTCAGCGCATCTCCGACCCGCAGGTAACCCGTATGCGTCTCACCGGCGTGGGCAGCCAGCTTCAGCTCGAACCGATCGACTTCCTCGCCGTGCAGCACGGCACCCCCAATGCCGCCGGCCGGGAGCGTGCGCCATGGTGCCGCCGAATCCCACTTTCGATGCGCGAGGATCGCTGACTCATCGAGCGGGATATCGGCGATCGCCGCCGCAGACCGTACGGTCATCGCGGCCGATGCCTCACTCGGCACCGGCGCTGTCACTGTTGGAGTCGCACCGTGCGACACCCGGAAGAACCGGCTCCCCAGTCCCGCCGTCTGCTCGGCACTATCAGTCGCCGTCCACACGATTGTGTGCAGCCCGTTGGACAAGCTGGTGGTATCGATGATCTTGAAGCCCGCCGCGCCGTCGCTATTGGCCAAACCCGGAAATGCGGTTGCGATGTCCGGCCGATAGTGGTTGTACGAGGGACTTCCCACCGCCACGCCATCTACGTATACCTGCAGCGTCGACCCGTCGAGGGGAATGAACTTGGGCGCCTGCGTCAACGCCCAGCCAAAGTTCACGTACGACGACCCCGAAACGACATCACCCTGCCCCGGCGTGTCGATCGTCCCGAACGGCAGCGTCGCGCTCGCGTTACTGCACGTCATTGTCCGCCTCCCCAGCGGAACCACGTGTCCCTCCAGGTCCGCTGCATAGATCCAGAACACGGACACGCCATTTCCCTGGTTGGGAAGGGTGTTCGTGAGAACCATGAACCCCCACCCTGCGGCGTTGTTGTGCGGATATGCCGGATACGCCGTCTGCACATCCGGCCGCGCGCCGTCAATGAACACTCCATTCCCGACAAAGATTTGCGCGACCCCTCCACAGCGCGGATCGCTTCCGACCGACTCGCCTGTCACAGCCTCGCGACAAATCGTCACGCCCGTCGTTTCGATATCGTCCAACAGCCAGCCCGAGATCGGAATCGCCCCTGTCACTCCGGTTGCGTTGTCGACGGGCGTCTCCACCGCTCCGAACGGACTTGCCGATCTGCCCTTCGCCTTGAGCGTGAGCGTCACATCTAGCGTTTCAATGGTGACGGCGGAGCCCGCACGCATCACGTCGATGGCTCCGAACAGGCTTCCGGAGACTGGAAGGGTTGCTGAGGGATCGACCGGCGCCATCACTTCGATACTCAGCTCCGCCGATCCAGATCCGGATGACGGAGTGACACGGAGCCAGGGGCTGTTCGACCGAACTGTCCACACCGCGCTTGCGGCGTTGCCGCTTTGGCGCAGCTGGACGGTTTGCGCAGACGTCTGCGACACGAACGTGCCTCCGCTGGTCACGGCGCCAAAGTGCAGCGCCGTCGTATCGATCGTGAGCTGGGGCCCCAGTGTGGTGTTGACGAGGACGGGCCCGCTTTGAGCGGAACCCCAGGGCATTTCGACGTTCACGCGGACTTCCGTTCCCGCCGTCACCGGAATGGACGTGGGATTCTCGAACCACCAGCCAGAGCCGTCGACAGTCTCGACTTCCACTGCTGGATGCTCGCCATCCGGCGAAACAGCTTCAATCGTCAGGATGCCGTCCATCGAGGCGAGCACCCGCAGCGTTCGGCAAACAAACTCCTCGGGCCACGGATACATGTCCTGGACGTTGTTCACGCAAATCGGGGCGTCAGGTGTGAGCATCAGCTGTGCCGATTCCCCGGCCGTGATCCGCATTACGCGGCTCAGGCGGAAGTTCTGCACCGCGGCTTGAGTATTCGCGAGGACGTACTGGGCATCCAGCTCGTACGAGCAGGCTGACTCCCGCGACGGACACTCGACCCACGCTCGGGCAAAGGCGAAGGCGTCGTCGGTGCCGGCCGGTCCTTTCATCGCACCGGGCACTGCTTCGAAGGTCGCACTGTAAGCGCCACCTGCGCCGGCCGTGACTGAGATTTCGGACAATTGGGTACCGGGCGAGCGGGATGTTACGAAATCAAAGTAGATTCTCGCGCCGGGTAGAGGGCTGCCGGCGTCGTCAGTGACGACGCCGACCACTTGATAGGTGACCGGCGGTGCCGATTGAGGCAAAGGGTCGGGCCGGCTTCCGGGATCGTAGCTCCACATCGCCGCCAACGCGAGCGACAGAACAACTGCGTCACGTGTGAATGCCTGCATGGCGCCTCCCGGTGCATGTCGCTGACAATGCGCCGCGGCGGCGCGGGGAACAAGCCGCAGAGGGTTGGAGCCAGGTTGCCGAACCGTTCCACGCCGGCGGATCGTGCCGCAACCCGTGTGCCGCAAATACTACATCCAAGCCGCCCATATTCGCATCGATCATCGCCGTTCAGACGATCCGCGCCTCGCCCACGCCTACGATGCGGTGCAGCGGACCGTCGGCTTTGTTCGGAACAAACTCGATGCGCCATCAGACGGCTCGCCGCCCATGGCGCGTCGTGCCGCTCGAACTACCTCTCACGACGGTACGTCCGGTCTGCAGCCGTCGGCGTCTCAAGGAATGTCGCCGTACGCCTTGATACAATCTTGACCGAGTCTCGACGAAACCGCTGTCGAGGGATGCTCATATAGCTGTAAATGGCCGGCGGTATGGCGAGGGTCGGCAATTGGCTGCGGCCTCCACGCAGCATCTTGATCTTCTTCGTCCCCGTCGTCTGCGTGCCCGCAGCCACGCAGAGGGCCGCGTCATCGATCCACGCACGGAGACGACGATGCCACGGGTGTACGTGGCGGGGTGGATCAAGCGCGGACCGATACGGGTGATCGGGACGAACGGGCGGATGCGGTGGCCAGCGTGCGCGCGATGCTCGGGAACGCCGCCGCTGACCCCGTGCTCCAAACGCTTACCGCAGACGCTGCCGCGGTGCCGGGCGCGTTTCTTGCTCGAAAAGCGATTCAGGTCGTCGCGTTCGGGGACGGCGACACATCGGTGCGCTGGAAGTCGCGGCCGGGCACGAGCTTGGCCCGGTCACCCAGAAACCTGACGTCGTGGCAGGAGCTTCTCGCGGCAGCGCAGTCATCTTCGCGGTGAAGACAGAGTGCCGAGCATTCGGTTTGAGTACCCACAATCCCCTTCAGAACTGAAGGTCTGGACCACGCTGCATCATGCCGTCGCTCGCGTTGACCCCTCGCCACCACCTGCTCTTCAGTGCCACAGGTGAGACTGCCGGATTATCAAACGTGCTCGACTCCGCTCTCGAGCGCGCCTTCGGCCGTGGCTCGGGCCACGGGTTGCTCGAGCTCGGGGCCGCTGCCGTTGGAAGCGCGCTCCCCGCGGATCTCGGCTACTGGCGCGATTTCGCCGCCCGGTTTGTCACGGCTCTGTGCGCGCATCCGTACGACGACGAGCCCGCCGCGTCGATAGCGGCCCCGCCGCTAGCCGAACTCGAGGCGTTCGCCGCCGCGGTCCCGCCAATGACGGGCGCTGAGTACGTCACGGCCGCTGTCTTGCAGCAGCTCTGGACTGAGATCACGACGGCGTTTGGATCCGAGCTCGCCGCATCGAAGCTCTCCGTCCAGGCCTTTCTGCAGAGGAAGAACCCGGCGTGGCATGTCGTCGGCCGCGTCCACTTCAACCTTGCCGAGAATCGCCGCGATGACGATGCGCCGTTCGCGTTTTTGGCGACCTACACCACGCAATTGTCGGCCGGGACCAAGGCGCAGCATCTGCCGCTCGGCCGCGCCCTGAGCGAATACGCCGGCGCCGCCAACAAGTCGCGCCTGCTGTCCTTGCTCCTGCCGGTTCAGCGCGCGAGCACCGAGTGTGCGTGGTTGAAGGCGATGGTCGACAGCGGAGAGATCTACCACCCGGTCCGGTGGACGCCGGCGGAAGCATTTCAGCTGCTGACCGATACGCCCCGACTCGAGGCCGCGGGCGTCATCGTGCGCGTCCCGAATGCGTGGCGGGGACAACGTCCGGTCCGTCCGCAAGTGTCGGCCACGGTTGGGGCCAAACCGCCGTCAGGTCTCGGCACTGACGCCCTGCTCGACTTCAACATGGGTGTGAGCCTCGACGGCGAACCGCTCACCAGCGAGGAGATCGACCGGCTGCTCGCCGGGGCGAACGGCTTGCACCTGGTGCGCGGCCGCTGGGTGGAGGTCGATCCCGAACGACTCGGCCGGATGCTCGATGAGTTCCGCGCCGTGGAGACTGCGGCGGCCCAGCATGGCCTCTCCTTCGGCGAAGCCATGCGCCTGCTTGCGGGTGCGCACGCGACCGAGGACTCAGTCGCCGCCGTGGCGCCCGAATGGTCACGCGTGGTCGCGGGACCGTGGCTCGCCGAGATGCTCGCGAGCCTCCGTGATCCGGCCCGCCTCGGTCGATTGGATCCCGCTGACTCGCTGAAGGCCACGTTGCGACCCTACCAACAGGTTGGCGTGCGATGGCTCCATCTGCTGTCCAGCCTCGGCCTTGGCGCTTGCCTCGCCGACGACATGGGCTTGGGCAAGACGATGCAGGTGCTGGCGCTGTTGCTGATGCTCAAGAGGATGCCCGACGCGCTCGAAGCGAGCGAAGGAGGGACTGTCGCTCCGCGGCGCACCAGCCTGCTCGTTGCGCCCGCCTCGCTGCTCGCCAACTGGGCCGCTGAAATCGAGCGGTTCGCGCCCACGCTGACCGCCATCGTCGCCCATCCTTCTGCGATGAGCAGCGCAGATCTCAAGGCGCTCGATGAGGATCGGATTGCCGACGCCGATCTCGTCATCACGAGTTACGGATCGCTGCTCCGCTCGCCGCGCCTCCTGGCCATCCGCTGGCGGCTTGCCATCCTGGATGAGGCACAAGCGATCAAGACCCCGGGCGCCAAGCAGACGCGAGCCGCCAAGCAAATCGACGCCCGCGCGCGCATCGCTCTCAGCGGCACGCCGGTGGAGAATCGTCTCGGGGATCTCTGGTCCATCTTCGACTTTCTCAACCCCGGCCTGCTCGGATCGGGACAGGCGTTCTCGCGGCTCACCAAGCGGTTGTCCTCTCAGCCGCACAATGCCTACGCTCCGCTCCGGGCACTCGTCCAGCCGTACATCCTGCGGCGTCTGAAGACCGATCCGTCCGTCATCGCCGACCTGCCGGACAAGACCGAGGTGAGGGCCTTCTGTCATTTGACGCGAGCGCAGGCGGCGCTCTATCAGCAAGCCGTGGCGGACCTCGAGGCCGAGCTCGCGCCGGCCGCAGGGATGAAGCGTCGAGGCGTCGTGCTCGCGTCGTTGATGCGCCTCAAGCAGATCTGCAATCACCCCTCGCAGTGGCTGGGTGATGGCTCGTGGCGTGAGGCTGACAGCGGCAAGCTGGCGAGGCTGCGGGAGATTGCCGAGGTGATCGCGGCGAAGCAGGAAAAGGTGCTCGTCTTCACGCAATTCCGCGAGATGACCGGACCTTTGGCGGCGTTTCTAGAATCGGTCTTCGGCCGTCCGGGTCTCGTGCTGCACGGCGGCACGGCGGTCGCGAAGCGGCGGCCGCTGGTGCAGCAGTTCCAGGAGGACGAGCGCGTCCCCTTCTTCGTGATCTCGCTCAAAGCTGGCGGCGCCGGGCTCAACCTCACCGCCGCCTCACACGTGGTGCATTTCGATCGCTGGTGGAACCCGGCGGTCGAGAATCAGGCGACCGATCGCGCGTTTCGCATCGGCCAGACGAAGAACGTCCTGGTGCACAAGTTCGTGTGCCGCGGTACGGTCGAAGAACGGATCGATCAGCTCATTGACTCCAAGCGTCAACTCTCTCAGGATCTCCTCGAAGGAGGTGGCGAGGTGCTGTTGACCGAGATGCCAGACGACGAGCTGTTGAAGCTCGTCGCGCTGGACCTCCACACCGCGTCCGGGGAGTGAGGGTGGATTACTACGACTACGGCTTCGGATCCTACGTCTCGGTTGCGGCCCGACGGGCTCAGGCCGCGCGCGCGCTGGCGAAGCTCCAGAAGAAGGGCCGCACGCTTTCACCGGTCGCGATCGAGGGGCGCAAAATCGCCAGGACTTTCTGGGGCGAAGCGTGGTGCAACAACCTCGAGCGCTACAGCGACTACGCGAACCGGTTGCCGCGCGGGCGGAGCTACGTGCGCAACGGATCGGTGCTCGACCTTCAGGTCGCGCCGGGCCGCGTCACGGCGCTCGTCAGCGGCTCGACGATGTATGAGGTGACCGTCGTCGTCGGGGCGCTGCCCCGTGCCCGTTGGAATGCGATCTGCGCCGATTGCTCAGGGGCGATCGACTCGCTCGTGGAGCTTCTACAGGGCCGCTTCTCAACAGGCGTGATGACGCGCATCTGCGAGGAGAAGACGGGGCTGTTCCCATCTCCCAAGGACATCCGGTTCACCTGTAGTTGTCCTGACTGGGCGTCCATGTGCAAGCACGTCGCGGCGGTGCTGTACGGGATCGGCGCGCGCCTGGACCAGCAGCCGGAGCTGCTCTTCGCGCTTCGCGCGATCAACAAGGACGACCTGGTCGCGAGCGCCGGAACGCATTTGTCGAAGGCGCCGAAACTGCCAGCCGGCTCGAGGGTCCTCGTTGTCGACGATCTCTCGGAGATGTTCGGCATCGACATGGCGTCAACGGACGCACCGCTACCAGCGATCCCGACGTCGTCTAGCGTTGCCGCTCCCACCGAGCGCAGGCGTCGGGCGACGCCGAAGAAGCCCGTGAGCACGGGCAAGAGACCGGGGCTGCCGTTGGAGAAACGGCAGCGCGTCTCGGAGCGGATGCGCGCGTACTGGGCCGAGCGGCGAGCGGCGCGGAAGCGCTAGCGCATGTTCCTGCCCGACTGGAGCGCCGTTGGCTCGGCGGCTGTCGAATCGCGAACCGCGAAATGCCGAGTCCCCGTATACTTATGGGTTTGCCGCGGTGAGACGGCCGAGTGGACGAAGGCGGCGGTTTCCTAAACGGAAATCCGCCTCTCGACCATCTTCAGTTTTCCTCGTAAATCCTTCACGTTCTTCCACTTCACAGATCAGGCGAGTTGGCTGGCGTTGGCTCGAGAGACGCTGTTTTGTGGCGTCACGGGGACAATTCTGTGGACGTGGCGCCGCCGCACCGCACTCCCTACTCGCTCGTTTAGGACTCCAGGATCGGGCCAGCCGGCTTTCGTCTGGTCGTCCTGAGCTGCATTGAAATGAGCGATCAACCGTGCCATTCTCCGGGGGCGCGTCTAAGTCAAAGCTGGCGATTGCTCGCATCGGCGTTCAGAGTGAGTAGTTGTAGTGCCCGGCTTCAGCCGGGCCTCCGCGATGCAGCGCGGCCCCGTCAGGCCCGCAAAATTCCCCGTTGGAGGTTACGGTTTGCTGTCGGCCGTCCAGTTGACGATGACCGTCAGCGGTTGCTCACCCGCCAATGCCTGGGGAACCACGGCGAGGAACCGCTGGCCGTCGCCGGAGACGGCGAAATCTTCCCAGGCGCGCGCTCCCGTCTCGAAGAGCGGCACCGGAGTGCCCACCTCGATGCGAGGCGTCGTGCGCACAGGCACGGACATCAGCCGCCGGTCCGCCGCCACGTAGAGAATCTCACGGCCGTCGCGACGCCAGCGCGCACCCTGCTGCAGATCGACGCCGGGATAGATCCCCGCTGATGAGACCTGCACCCTTCCGCCGGTCGGTGGAAACGGCGCGATCCAGACCTCGAATCGTCCTGCCACATCCGACGTAAAGGTCATCGCCCGACCATCAGGCGAGAAGCGAGGATCGGCCTCATGCGCAGGAGACCCGAACAGCCGCGTCCGACCTTCCGGATTCGACAGCTCGAACCGCCAGACATCGAGCGTTCCTTCGAGCGATCGCTCGGTGTAGAGCACGGTATCGCCACGGACATCCATCGGTCGGCGCTGCGGGCCGGCCGGCAGCAATCGATCTTCGATTCCACTGTCGAAGTGCTTCAGCGCGAGATTGAGCGTCCCGCCGTTTCGTCCATCGCCGAAAAGGATGCCGCGTTCGTCGGGCATCCACACCGGATACGCTTCACTGCCAGGATCCAGTGTGACTTGGGTTTCCACGCCGCGGGTGAGATCGGCGGTGTACACATCCCAGGTTCCGGTGCTTGCCTTGGTGCGCTGAAACAATGCCGTGCGGTCGTCGCGCGACAGACGGACGGTCAAATAGTTACCCGCCCCGGCAACGGTGCCGAGTTCGCGTCCCTTACGATCGATCCACTCCAGCCGGGCAACATTCGCGAATGAATCGTAGGCTATGGTCCCGGTCCGTGACGCCGTGAACAGCGCACGCCCGGTGGAGAGAAACAAATCGACGCGCTCGGCGATCGGAATCGGCGGACCGCTGATCTGCCCGCTCGCATCGTCGAATCGCTGTGCGACCAGCACACCCTCCTGTGCAAACACCAGATAGCCAGGCTCAATCCACTGCACATTCGAAATCGCCGCGGTGACGGGGCGCGGGGCGCGGCCGCCCGGTTCGCTCAGCATGATGTAGCCGGTGGAATTGGCGCGCTGACTGAGATAGAGGAACCGCTTTCCATCGGGCAGGAACGACGGCCACACGACTTGTTCATCCAGGCTGGCGTCGGGCGTCACGATCGATGCGGGAGTTCCGCCGGCGCTGGACACGCGGAAAATTCCGTCACCGACGAGCGACGCGAACAGGATCGTGCCGTCACTGCTCCACGTACCGTTGGACGGTGCCGCCGGGACGCGGCAGATCATGATCGCGGCCCCGCCGGCGACGCTGATCCGTTTCAATTGATCCCCGCTGAAGAACGCGATCTCGCGCCCGTCCGGCGACCAGAACATCGACGACGCGCCTTCGGTACCCGGCAGGAGCCTGGCGTCGAGGCCCGCGATTGGCCGCAGCCAGATGGCCGTCGAGCGCGGAGGCGTGAGCGCAATCAACGCCAGTTGTGTTCCGTCGGGAGAGAGCGCGGGAAATGTGGTGCCGACCGTGTGGAGGAATCGAGTACCCGGCGGCGGCATCACTGAGAAACGGACGACCTGCGGTGGCGCCGGGGTCGTCGATGGCGAACGAAGCACGCCCCAGAGCCCCATTACGCCGACGACGACAGCCGTCAGAACGGCTGCGGTCACGCGGCGCCCTGGCCACCACCGTGAGTGCCCGCCAGGCGGCGTCGCGCGTGCGGCATGCTCGCTCGTCTCGAGGGCGATTCTCGCGTCGCCGATGTCGCGCAGGCGGTGGAAGGGATCCTTCGTCAGGCACCGTTGGAGCAGTTGCATCACCCCCGGCGGGGTCGCCGCGGGCAGCGCCGTCCAGTCCGGCTCGCCGGTCAGGACGCTCGCAATGGTGTCGGACGTCGTCTCACCGGCGAATGCGCGGCGGCCCGTGAGCAGCTCGTAGACGACGCAACCGAACGCCCAGATGTCTGTCCGCTTGTCCGTGGCCTGCCCGCGAGCCTGCTCCGGGCTCATGTAAGCGGCGGTTCCCAGAATCAAGCCGGCGCTCAGGCCATCACCGGCGAGCGAGACATCGGCGGCGCCGTCGACGCGCACCGCGTCAGCTGCCTTGGCGAGGCCGAAGTCGAGCACCTTCACCTGTCCGCCGGGGGCAATCTTGATGTTCGCGGGTTTCAGGTCGCGGTGCACGATCCCGCGGTCGTGAGCGGCCTCGAGGGCCGTGGCGATCTGCTTGGCGATCAGAATGACGTCATGGAGCGGCAGTCCGCCGCCGCGTCGGCGCTCCTTGCCGAGCATGTGTGCCAGCGTTTCGCCTTCGACGAACTCCAGCACAAGCGCCTGGCCGCCGGCAAATTCCTCGACACCGTAAATAGCGCCGATGTGCGGGTGATTGAGCGCGGCGAGCATCCGGGCTTCGCGCTCGAAGCGCGCGAGTCGATCGGGCTCGGCGCTGAATGCCAGCGGGATAATCTTGATCGCCACGTCCCGCTCGAGTTTGTGGTCCCGGGCGCGGTAGACCTCGCCCATCCCACCCTCACCGATCGATCCCACCACCTCATAGGACCCGATGATTGTCCCCGGCGACAGACCCGACGGCACGTCGACCATCGGCGCGGGAGTCTCGAGGAATGCCGCCCCCCCATCGTGCGCGAGCAGCGATTCCACCTCGGCGAGCAGCGCATCATCGCCGGCGCAGCCGGCGATCAGAAACGCCTTCCGCGACCCGACGTCCAGCGTCAGCGCCTCGTGATACAGCCGCTCGAGCGTCGCCCAACGCGCCGAGCGAGGCGCGTCAGGATGGTCCAAGCTCACGGGCCAGCCAGGCTTTCGCCAGTCTCCAGTCGCGTTTGATGGTGCCCAACGAACACCGCAACGCCAGCGCCGTCTCCTCTTCGCTCATGCCGCCGAAGAACCGCATCTCGACGACCCGGCACTTTCGCTCGTCGTTGGCTTCGAGCGCCGTCAGCGCATCATCGAGGGCCGCATAGTTGACGTCCGGAGCCGTCGCCAGCGCCACCGCATCGTCAAAAGGAACCTGCTCGTCGCCGGCCTGACGTTTGCGCGCGTCTTTCGCGCGCGCCGCATCCACCAGGATCCGTCGCATCACGCGGGAGGCCATCGCGAAGAAGTGTCCACGGTTCTGCCACTCGACGCGCCTGACTTCGATCAGCCGCAGATAGGCCTCGTTGACCAGCGCGGATGCCTGAAGCGTGTGATCGGGCCGCTCACGGCGCATGTGACGGGCGGCGAGGCGACGGAGCTCCTGATGGACGAGCGGGAGGAGCTGATTCAGGGCCGCTTCGTCACCCCGGCCCCACGCCTGCAGCAACGCCGTTGGATCGCTGAGGTGACTGGAAATGTGCCTATTTTACACGCTGTTGATCGTTTCGCGAGTCGTTTCCGCCTCTGGAGGTAGAGCCATTACCAAACAGAGGAGACACCGATGCGTGCAATGAAATCGCTTTTACCTTTGATCCTTCTGGCGTTCGCGTGGCAGCCCGCGACTGCCAGGGAAGTGCCCGCCAACCACTGGGTGGCCACATGGAGCGCCAGCCCCCAGCGGGCGGGCGCGCCGATTCAGCTCCAGGCGCAGACCCTGCGTCAGATCGTCCACACTTCACTCGGTGGCTCAGCCGTCCGCGTCCGGATCTCGAATGCGTACGGCACAACCGGGCTGGTCATCGGCGCCGCACATGTGGCCCTGAGCGCCGGCGGCGCATCCATCGTCGGCGGCAGCGATCGGACGCTGACCTTCGGCGGGTTACCCACCATCACGATCCCGGCCGGCGCCCTGGCGGTCAGCGACGTGGTGCCGTTGGAGGTGCCCGCTCTCGGTGACCTGTCGGTCAGCTTTTACCTGCCTGATGCTGTCGCCGCTGTGACAGAGCACACGGAAGGACTACAGACCACCTATATCTCCGGTCAGGGCAACTTCACTGGGGCCGGCACACTCGCGTCACAGACCACGACGCACAACTTCTATTTCCTGAGCGGCGTTGACGTGCAGGTCCGCGGGAACGCGCGTGCGGTTGTGGCGATCGGCGACTCGTTGACCGTTGGCTTCGGCTCGACCCCGGACCTCAACCAACGCTGGCCGGACCTGCTGGCAGAGCGGCTGCAATCGAACGCCCAGACCGCGCGCGTCGCCGTCGTCAATGCCGGCGTCGTCGGCAATCGCATTTTGCACGACTTGGTTGGCACCAATGCCCTCGCGCGACTCGATCGCGACGTCCTCGTGCAGACCGGAGCGGCTTATCTCATCGTCCTGCAGGGCAATGCCGACATCCTCATCCCCGGAGCCTTCGGTCTCCCTGCGGAAGAAGTGAGCGTCGCGCAAATCATCCAGGGTTATGGACAGATCATCGATCGCGCGCGTGCGCTGGGGTTGAAAGTCTACGGAAGCCCGCTGAATCCGCTCGAAGGCTACCCGTTTCCCGGCTTCTGGACGGCGGCGCGCGAGGAGCGGCGACAGGCGGTCAATCACTGGATCCGTACCAGCGGAGCATTCGATGCGGTGATCGACTTCGACGCCGTGCTCCGCGATCCGAGCCACCCGGCGCGGCTGCTGCCTGCCTACGACAGCGGCGATCACGTGCACCCCAACGATGCCGGGTATCGCGCGATGGCCGATGCCATCGACCTGTCGCTGTTCGAGGAGAAGTAAGCGCGACCTGACCGTGGTGCGGGTCCTGTTAGGCTCGCGCCACATCGATCCACAGTGCCGCTCGGTGACTCGCGGCTTCCGCGCCGGCGAAACCGTCGAAGGCTACTGTCGCGCGTGCAAGTCGATCGCCTCCACACGGTCATCGTCGTCGACAGCATCGGCCGCCCGATCCCCGTGTCCCGCGACTACCGCGAAAGTCAGCACAACTTCCGGGGCGGACGCCGCAGGCACAAACGCTGTGGACGCGGAACTCGAACACCTGGAGTCTGAGGCCCGATTCGGTGATGAGGCTGTGAGGGTGGCCTACCCCTATGGCTTTGTTGGCGCGAGCCGCTGGCGCTCGGCGACAATCGACGGCAGTGAGACGTCTGCAGCTAATTGTTGTGGAGGGAGATGCCTGCGCTCGTTAAGCGAGACTCCTGGGTAACGCCGCAGTGGCTGTTAGTCCCCGGTTGAGCCGGTCGGAACACCCTTACTCGGGAGTGAACATTGGCAGGACCTCCACCGGGCCGAAGGTTGCCGGTGCGTCGGGTCGAAATACCCTTCGGGACTTCACAGGGCTGATCCGATTGTTAAGAGCGACGTGCCGGTTATGATCGGGTCATGGCGTGGGTCAAGGTTCCGCCCGAACACCATCCGGTCTTCCATGCGGCGCTGCCGAATGACCCGCGTGTGGAGGCGAAGCCGCTGTTTGGCGGCATCGCGGCGAAGGTGAACGGCCACGTCTTCGCCGGCCTGTTTGGACGTTCCGCGATGATCTGGCTGCCTGAGCCGGACCGAGCGGATGCCCTGGCGCTTCCGGGAGCCGCACCGTTCGATCCCATGGGTGACGGTCGCGCCACAAGCCAAAAGGTCATGTTGCCCGAGCGCATGATGGCGAACCCCGCGGAGCTTCGCCGCTGGATCGGGCGGGCGTTCGCGGCCGTCGCGCAACTGCCTCCCAAGGTGAAGTCGCCCGACACCAAGCGCCGAGCGAAGACGCACCGGGCCGCACAGGCGGCGACCGGGAAGACGAGCCCCGCAGAGCGGCCGTCCGTCAACTCGCGGGCTGGAACGCGCCGTGGCGGGCGAACCGCGAGCTATGCCGTCGACCCGCGAGTGGACGCGTATCTCGATACGCTCCCGGACTGGCAGCAAGCCGTCTGTCAGCGGATTCGCGACCTCGTTCACGCCGCCGACCCCGAGATGACGGAGACGATCAAGCGGACGAAGCTCCCGTTCTTCCTGCTTCAGGGTAACGTCTGCGCCCTTCAGGCCGCCAGAAACCACGTCAACGTCTTCGTCTACGACGGCGGCATCGTGGCGGATCCAGACGGGATCATCACGGACGGCCACGACAACCAGACGGCGCGCACCATCGCCATTCGCCGGGGTGAAGCGATCAACGCGCCAGCCCTCGTCGCCCTGATCAGACAGATTGTCGCGAACAATCGTGCCGGCGGCTGGCGGACCTTGAAGAAGATCCGCAAGCGTCCGCCGACAACGTGCTAGCGTCGGTGGAGCACGAGTATCCTTTACGATGCCGAGATCGGCCGGCCCCAGAATCACAATTCTAAGCCCGTCTCAACGGCCGTCTGCGCCGAGCAGCGGGACCGAGACCCCTCCACACATCGCCACCAATGACGAGTAATTTACTGCCGTCGCAAACGGTCGCTGAGAGGATGCCCTCGTGACGACTCCAATGGTGCTTGTGGCCACCTGGCACGACGGCCTGTTCGTCCTCGACGGCGCGACCCTCGTCCAGGAGCTCCGCAATCAGTCGGTCAGAGCCCTCGCACCCGGTGCGGGCGGCAGCACTCTCGCGATTGCCAACGGCCGCTCACTGCAGCGGCGCGCTCCGGACGGCGTGTGGAGCGCAATCGCGACCACGCAGTTGGACCTCGCGTGCTGCATGGCGGTTGGCGACGTCATGTACGTCGGGACCGACGATGCCCGCGTTCTGCGCGTCGGCAAGGACGGAGCACTCGAGCAACTCCGCGGCTTCGACGCGGTCGCCGGGCGTGAGACATGGTATGCGGGCTCGGCAGTCATCAACGGTCGGCGCTTGGGACCGCCGCTCGGGATCCGCTCGATCGCCGCAACGCCGGACGGTGTGGTCCTCTTCGCCAACGTCCACGTCGGCGGCGTCCCTCGCTCGACCGACGGCGGCGCAACCTGGCAGCCGACCATCCACGTCGAGAGCGACGTCCACGAGGTTCGCGCGCACCCGAACCGTCCCGGCGTCGTAATGGCCGCCGCCGCGACGGGGCTCTTTAGCAGCCGCGACGGTGGGGTGACGTGGGACGTCGAACAGGAGGGCCTGCATGCCTCGTATTGCTCCGCGGTCGCATTTGCGGGCGACGACGTCTTCGTGTCCGCGTCGGCAGACCACTTCGCAGCGCAGGGCGCAGTCTACCGACGACGGGTGGATGGACGCGATGCGCTGGTCGCCGGCGGCGGCGGCCTGCCCGCGTGGACCGATGGCATCGTCGACACCGGTTGCATCGCCACGGGCGGCTCGACAGTCGCGCTCGCCGATCGAAAGGGCAACCTCTATCTGTCCGCCGACACCGGCCGCAGCTGGTCGCGCCGGGCCAGTGGCATCCCATCCCCGAGCAGCGTCCTCATCGTCTGAGCACCATCAGACCGCATCGCCCATCCGGACGACCGAGTATTCGACATCTCCGGTCACGCCCAGGCGTCTTCTGGGGAGGTCCGCATGGTTCTCGCGACCAAGTACCGTAAGAGCCGTGTTATGTTGAGCGTCCAATGATCCGGCAGATCGCGCCTCAATTCTTCACCATGGAAATGACCGCGACCCTGGCCTACTACAAGGACAAACTCGGCTTCGACTGTCTCGGCACGTGGAATGACCCGCCGGTCTACCCGATCGTCGCGCGCGACGAGCACAGAATCCATTTCCGCCTCGCTGACCAGACGACGCCCAGCGCCGACAAATACGCCGCCGAGTCCGGTGAAGCCCGAACTGAGCCCTAACGCGTTGGCGCCGCATTCAGCTTCGCGGCGACCGCCTCCGCCAAGGCCGGCAGCACGTCGCTGTAGGTGCCGACCGTCAGCGTGATCGCCGAATGCCCGAGGACTTCCTGTACGACGCGAGGGTTGTGCAAGCGCCTTCCAGCCGGTCCATCCGCATCAGCCCTTCTGCAAACCGACTAGTATCTGGAGACCAACGTCTAATAGGTTTCAACGGAGGTGATGTCTGGGCCGACCAGCCGTCTTTGTCTCGATGGCACTGTTGCTGACCGCTTTGGGCTCGGACGGGCACGCGCAGGAACGCCGAGTCATTTCTGTCGTTGTTGACGATTAGGGCTTTGGGGCGTCGGATCAGAAATACGCCGCGAAGCTCTTGGCTATCCTTCGCGATGAGGTGATAAAGGAGTCGGATTTGGTCGCTTTCGCCGCGACCGGCTCTGCCGTCACTGCCGATCTACAATCCGCCGGCAACCGCAGCCTCAAGGATGCGATGGAACGGCTCGGGGTCGCCGCTTCAACAGAACAGGCCGTGCGACCCGACCAATCGTGGGCCGCGACCCGGCTGGCGCTGGTCACCGCGTCTGACATTGTGGGAAATCTGGCGCGGCTCCAGAACCGCGATAAGCAGTTGCTTCTGCTGACCTCCCGGTCGTCCGTCCACGGCCCGTTCACAGCCGGCTTTGCCCGCGATGGGGAGGCAGCGCCGCCGGACCTAAGCGACGACGTGGCGGCGGTTGTGGCCGTTGCCAAGGCGGGGAATGTGACGCTCCGCGTCGTGAGCACCGCGGATCCTCAAAGCGCCGCACTACTTCGAGCCTTGCGCTGAGGCCGCTGGCGGATCCGTTAGTGGGGTGGGAGGGCCCGACTCAGCCGCTTCCGACGGCCCGAAGTTCGCCCGCTGATGTGGCGCTATTCTCCAGTAACAACTGGTCCGAAGAACTCCCGGCAGGTCAGACGCTCTTCTCGAATCGTAGCTCCTGTCCGTTTTTGGATAAGTTGTCGAAGGGCCGCACTGTCAGAACAAGCGAACATCGCCTTTGAAGAGCGCGAAAACGAGGCCGATGTCGAGAACGGCGACGTAGGGAGAGAAGACGCCTGCTGCTGGCATCCACGGCAGGTAAGCCAGTCCAACGCGGCCGCCGATCCAGAGAAGCAGGAACACTGCAACCTGCTTTGGGGAAAGCTCGCCGACGGCGTATCCGTAAGGCAACAAGACCCAGAACGTCCAGAAGCCTATAAAGGCCGCAACTGCTTGGGAACCCATCGGACTTTTTCAACGCGCTGACTACTTCAACAGCCTATTACATTCAACCGCATCGCTTCCTTTCATCGCTCAGCACGACGATTGCCATCGTACGATAAGTGAGGTTCTGCTGATGTCGGAGGGTTCGGTCTGTCGTGACGCTCGGGCCGTCGTCCGCGGTCAGGCGGCGGACAGGAAGCGAACCGCCGCACGGCTCATATCCGTTGCCCCGTCTGATCATCGCCTCGACCCGAGTGTCACCCCGCACCATCGTCGCTTCGCTAACGACAGACGAAGTTCGCGGCGTCGTCCGTGCTGCCGGCACGGGTGTACTCCGCACGCTGTGGATACGGGCAGAGAGGACGGGTTCGCGACACGGCGTTGCTGGCCGCGGCCTTTCGCGCGATCACTCGGTCCGGGGCCTTGCCGTTCTCGACCCAGTCTGCGAGCGTAGTCGGCCAGTCCACCGTATCGGGACCAGGTCCCCCACCGCAGTGCAGCACACCCGGCATCAAGAACATGCGCAAGTAGTCGCGCACGCCAGCGTCGCGCTCCTGTACCTGCTCGTAGTACTTAATGGTCGCGAGTGGGTTAAGCGGGTCCGACCATCCGTGCCACACTATCAGCTTGCCACCTTTCGCCTTGAACGTGTCGAGATCCGGATTGCTCGCGTTCATGAACGTCGCAGCGAGCCTCGCGTCCTTGCGCGCGTTCGTCACGTCGTAGCGGCTGTAGTCCCAGGAGGGATCGTTGAACACGAGGAACTTGAAGAGGTGCGTGGCCAGCGCGAAGCCCAGACTTGGGGACTGACCTGTGGCAAAGCGGCTACCGCCCGTGATCCATTTTGGCCAGCCGTCGACCTCGCCTTCGCCGCCCACCGGTCGTGCGGGATAGATTGCGCCCTCTTTACCACTCGTCTCGGCATAAATCTTCCTTAGCGCCGCTCGCTGCCTATTAGACAGTCCGGCCAATCCAGCGACGTCGACGTTGCACCGCCGCGGGTCCTCCAGGAGGCCGTCCGTGACGCCATCGACGGCATCGCACTTCTCGACGATCTGCGCCTCGACCGACTGCAATGTCTCGGGCGTGAACATGGGCGCCGACAGGTTGCGTGAATTGGGGAACACCGCCTGTGCGTCCCTGACGAACTGTGCGGCAAGGCCCACGAAGTCGTGTGCAGGCGCCCCGACGACGATGCCGTCGAAGTCGCCGGGGAAGCGCTGCGCTTCCATCAAGCCCTGCCGGCCGCCATTCGAGCAGCCCGAAAAGTACGAATGCTTCTCAGTCGCGCCGTAGTAGTGCCGCAGAATCGCCTTGGCGGTTTCGGCTGTGCGGTGCACCGCGACGAATCCCCAATTCACTTGCCGCTCCAGATGGTCGAGCGCCCAGCCTGCGTCGAACATCTCTCCCGGGTGGCCGGTGTCGGTGCCGACGGTCGCATAGCCGTCGTTCACGGTTGTTTTCGCCTGATTGCTGATCATGCCGACGAACCCGCCGCCGCCACCCATCATGAACTTGCCGTTCCAGGCGTCTGGTAGAAGCAGCGAGAAGCGGATCTCCGTGCCGATGACGCCGGTGACGCGGCAGTGTGGCGCGCGAATCTCGCCGCTGGCTTCGGCGGGCACGGCGACCGCCTCGCCGATCGTGATGTCGGGCAACGTGAGGCCCGTTAGCCCGGCGCATTCGCGATGGGGGGCAGGAGTCTGTGCCGATAAGATGATCGACACGGTGCCGCCGAGGATCGCCGCGAGCCGCCCACTCATCATCTTCATGGCGCGCCCTTTCGACGAGGTCGAAGATTCGGAATGATAAGACGAGTGTCGGGCCGGCGATGTGGGAAAGCTGCGAGGGCAACCGCCGCCCGAACGGCTCAGGTGAAATCGGCGGCCGACCGATAATCGTCCGGCGCATCTCCAGGGCGTCAACAGCTCGCAGCCGCGACGTTGTCTGGTTCCAACTCGCGAAACGGCCGCTCGCTGTCGCGGATAGGTCATGGGTAACGGTAGGACTCTATCGAGAGTGACCCGGCGCGCAGGCGGCCGAGCGAGTCGCTCCGATGTGGAGCGCCGGGTCACTTTCGATAGAGCCGTTTGGACCAAGCCGCTGGCGTTTGCGGCGGACGCGGCCCCTTCAGCTATGTCGTTTCAATCGTACAGGACCCCGCGCGCGCGGGCGTGCCTGGAGGCCGCCGACGTTCGAGATCGGAGGACGAGGGGACACCTGGTGTCCGAGACTGCCGTACGCGTGGCCGTGACGGCGACGGTCGGATAGACCTCCGGCGTCCGCGCGTACGCGCGCGTCACGAGGACGCCTGGCGGCCGCCGGGCGAGGACTACGACGTGTCATGGAGGATGTCGGCCAGGAGCGACGTGAGATAGATCTGCCGCGGCGTCAGGCGCTCGATGACGCGCATCGGAGCACCGCAGCGGGGACACGGCCACGATCTCGGTGGTGCCGGTGCCGGTGTCGCGGGCGGTGGAGCGCTCGCGGCGGCCAGGGCGCGCCGACACTGGGGGAGCTGGACGGTCCGACAGCGTGACGCGAGGAAGCCGAAGTAGCGAATGCGCACGAAGCGCTTCGGGAGGACGTGGAGGAGGAAGCGGCGGAGAAACTCCTCGCGACTCGACGGTGAGCGTGCGCACTTGGTTGCCGTGTCGATAGTCTTTCCACCGAAACGAGACGGTGTCGTCGGTCACATCGACGAGGCGGTGGTTGGAGATCGCCACCCGGTGGGTGTAGCGGGCGAGGTAGTGGAGCACGTGGGACGGGCTGCCGAATGGTGGCTTGGCATACACAACCCACGTCTGACGATAGAGCGATCGCACGAAGGCCCGGAAGGCGGCGGCCGGTTTCAGCGGGGCGAGCGCTCCAGGAAAGTCGACACGTCCGTCGCGATGGGCTTCTCGCAGACTGGCGACCAGTTTGCCGCGAAAGAGTTTCCGGAGGACGGGAATCGGGAGAAAGAAGCGCGGGCGGGCGTGAATCCAGCGGGTGCCGTCTGGCGCGAGACCGCCCATGGGGACGACGCAATGGACGTGGGGATGGTGCTGGAGCCGCTGTCCCCACGTGTGGAGCACCATCAGCCCACCGATGGCGGCGCCCAGTCGCTTTGGATTCGCGGCCACCTGCAGCAGCGTCGCCGCGACCGCTCGAAACAACAGGTCGTAGACGACGCGCTTGTTGGCCAGCGCGAGGCGCGCCAGCGGCTCCGGCACGGTGAACACGATGTGGACGTAGCCCACGGGCAAGAGCTCCGCCTCCCGCGCGGCCACCCAGGCGTTCCGCGCCGCCGTCAGACACTTCGGGCAGTGCCGGTCGCGGCAGCTATTAAAGGAGATGGCCGGGTGCGCACACTGCTCACAGCGATCGCGATGCCCGCCGAGTGCGGCGGTGCGGCACTGCGCGATGGCGCGGAGCACGCGGCGGTGCAGCCCGGTCACCCACGCCCGGTGGGTCTCCAGGAAGCGCTCGCCATGTCGGCGCACGATGTCGGCCACCTCGAAGGGTGGCCGCGTCACCGCGGGTGCTGCAGCCGAGACCGCCGCGCGGTATCAGGCCCCGAGATCGTGAGCGCATCCAGGGGATTCGCGACAGCCTGGAGGTGCTTCTGCGAGAGATGCAGATACAGCGCCGTGTGCCGGATGTTCACGTGGCCGAGGAGCAGCTGTATCGTGCGCAGGTCCGCGCCACTTTCGAGGAGATGGGTCGCGTAGGAATGGCGAATCAGATGGGGACTGACGCGTCGGCGGAAACCGGCGCGCGTCGCCGCGGTCACCACCGCCTCCCAGAGCACGCGCTTCGTGATCGGCTTGTCGGCGCGCCAGTTGTGCACCATGCCGGGAAACAGCCACGTCTGCGGCCGCATCCACCGGTAGTACACGCGGAGCGTGGCGAGGAGGGTGGGGCTGAGCGGGACGAACCGGTCGCGCCCGCCCTTCCCCTGCCGAATGTGAATCAGCATGCGCCGGCTGTCGATGTCCGCCACCTGCAGTTGGAGGAGCTCGGCGCTGCGGATCCCCGTCGAATAGAGGACCATCAGCATCGTGCGGTGATAGAGGCCGTCCGCCGCATCGATCAGGCGGGCCATCTCCTCCACACTCAGGATCAACGGCAACCGCTGGGGCGCCTTCGGGTACGGCGTGTCGTCGAGGAGATAGCGCCGCCGCAACGTCTTCACGAAGAAGAACCGCAGCGCGGACACGTGGAGCCGGACCGTCTTTGGCTGGAGCTGCCCCGTCCGCAAAAGGTGCGCCTGGTAGCTACGCAGGTGCGTGTGATTGAGACGGTCGGGCCGACACTTGAAGTGGCGAGCGAACCGCTCCACGGCGTAGAGATAGCTGCGAATGGTCGTCGGCGAGAAGTTCCGGCGCTGGAGCTCCTCCAGCATGATGCGGCGACAATGGGTCACAAGACACCTCCTGTGACCCGGACAGCTACCCCGACGGATCGAGCGAGCCTCACGCGCAGCGTCCGCCGCGCCAGCGGCTTGGTCCTGACGCCGCAGGGACTTTCTACCCGCGGTCGAGTCAGTCGAAATACCCTTCGCGACTGCTCGCGACCCGACCCTGTCGGGGGGCTGACACTGAGGAACCGTGGAGCATCCGAACGTTCGCGAAGACGCCATCGCTGCCGTTGTCGACAACAGCCCCTAGGTCTGTCATCACCGACTTCAACGGAACCTCCAGGATGTCGACGCATCTGAGCGTGTCCCGTCGTAGCGCACAGCAACGCGCGTCAGCATGCCAACAGTGATCGCCCACACCGCGACGTGCATCGCCATCAATGTCGCGCTTGACTTCCAGTCGAGAGCCGAGGGCATGAGCAGTGGCACAGCGACGTTTGGCGCGACCGAGAGGAGCAGCACGCCGAAGGCGATTCGCCGGTAGAGCCGCACGGGTTCAGCGGCGGCCAGCACGCAGACCGCGAAGACGGTCACGCCGGCCGTGACCAGTCCGGCGGTCAGGATGCCGGGCTCCTTCGACGTCAACACCGCCGTCATGAATGCCGAACCCGGGGGCAACACCGCGAGCGCCAGGCGCTGCAGGACGGTGACGGCGAACAGGTTCAATGCCACCGTCACGGGACCGGTCCAACCTAGATGTGTCAGCGTGGCGCGCCGTGAAATCGTGCGACCGGAAGTACCGGTCGATGTAGCGGTCTCCAGCATCGCGTCCTCCTTCGCGTGTTCGGATTTGCCATAGCGAGCATATATCTGTTTATAATGCGGTATGCGTCGAAAAGCCGGAGCGCTCGTGCCCCTCGAGCTCGCCATCTGCAGCCGCGCCGCCGACCTGCTTCGCGACGGGACTCGCGAGTTCCATGGTTACGAAATCGCGAAGCAGCTCACCGACCTGCCGAATCGTCGCCTCCTGACGGCGTACGGAACGCTCTATCGCGCGCTCGGTCGATTGGAAGTGATGGGCCTGCTTCGTAGCCGCTGGGAGGATCCGGAGATCCCCGCGCGCGAGAGCCGACCGGGGCGACGGCTCTACACGCTGACCGTGCAGGGTGAAGCGGCGGTCGCCGCGGCTCGCCGGGAGGCGGCCTCGTCCATGTCCACGCGTGGTCGACGTCGGTATGCGCCAGCCTGATGCGCGCGCGACGGCATTCGCGGCGGCTGCCGTGCGCCTCTGGACGCGGCTGTACACGTCAGGCCTGCCGGTCGATGTCCGCCATGCACGCCGGGCGGAGATCGAGTCCGATCTCTGGGAATTCGTCCACGACCCGGACTGTGATGACGGCTGGCACCGCTCGGTCCACATCCTGCTGCGGCTGATGCGCGGCGTCGCCGATGATCTGCGCTGGCGCCTGACGCTCGATCGGATGACGGCGACGGCGGTGCGTGTCGGCGCCGCACTGACCGCGGCCCTCCTCGTCTTCATCGCCTGGTGGGTATTAGATCTGATGCGTACGCGGGTGCTCCCACTCCCGCCCGATCCCCCATCGGTTGGTGTGTCACCCACGCCCCTCGACGGGCGCATCGATCTGGCCGTCCATGAGGACCCCTCCCGCTGAGTGTCCAGCGGGGCGTCCCTCCTGAGGAGGCTCTGTATGATTGGCCCGTCGTGGCGCCCACTCGTGTTGCCGTGGGCCCTGCTCGCGGCGATGGCCGCCAGCCAACATCCACCGCCGCGGCCTCCGCCGCCACAGCCCGCCGTACCCATCGATGCGGTCGACGGGGTCATTGAGGCGTGCCGTGCCCATGCGTTGGTGGCGCTCGGCGAAGGGGCCCACGGCAACGAACAGGGCGACGCGTTCCGACGACGGCTCGTCCGCGATCCGCGATTTGCACAGGTGGTCGACGACGTCGTGGTGGAGTTTGGCAACGCGAAGTATCAGGCCCTCATGGATCGATTCGTCCGCGGCGATGCCGTGGACGAGGTCGCGCTCCGTCGGGTGTGGCAGGACACCACGCAGCCGCAGCCCGCGTGGGACGCGCCGATCTACGAGGCGTTCTTCAGGGCCATCCGTGACGTTAACGCGTCGCACCCGGGTGGCCGGCAGTTGCGGGTGGTCCTCGGCGACCCGCCTATTGACTGGGACGCCGTGCACACGGCTGAGGACCTCCGCCAATTTGACGGCCGGGGCAGGCATGCCGCAGACGTCATCCGACGTGAGGTGATCGAGAAGGGCCGGCGCGCCTTGATCGTGTATGGCGATGGGCATCTCTTCCGAGTCCCCATGGGGGAGACGATCGTCAGCCTCCTCGAACGGGACTCCACGCGCGTGTTTACGATCGCGTCCCCGATCTCCTCGCCGACCGCCGCGAGACTGGAGACCCTTCAGGACAACGTACGGGCATGGCCTGCTCCAAGCCTGCTGGTGCTACGCGACACGACACTCGGGGCCGCGCCGTTTCCGTTCTTCTACCCCGCACCCAAGGTGATCCGCGACGGGGTCGTGATATCAGCCCCGATCCCGGAGCGATGGCAATCCTTGGCGATGCAGGATCAATTCGACGCCCTGCTCTACTTGGGCCCACCGGAAGGCATCACGTTTGCGCAATTGCCACGCGCGCTCTGCACCGACAAGAGCTACATGGACACACGTCTGTCCCGCATGGCGATTGCCGCGCTGGCCACCCAGACTGAGCGGCTGAAGGAGTACTGCGCCGCCGCCCAACGAGAGTAGCGGTCTCGATACGGAGAATAGACGGGCCTGCGTCGACCGCGCGCGGCAACCCGCCCTTGCGGGCAACCAGTGGTACCGGTCCCAGACGAGCCGCGCCGGTACCGGGCGATCCTCGCGGCACGGGATCTGGGTGGCACACCGAGAGCCAGGGCACAAGACTGAATTACCTGGCCGGGAACGCGGTTAACTTCATCTTTAAAGGCCCATCCGATTCCTCCTAATGAGCGTCCGCGCTAGCCGGAGCGTTGGCCGGAGCGACCGAGCATGCCACGAACAGCGCGCCTAGTGCGACTGCCGTCACGATGAGGACCTTCGATGCCGTCCCCATTTTTTTCACACTCTTCTTCTTAATTCGCGCAATCTCAGAAATTGGTATCGTCTCGCTGGTCACCTGGTCGCGGATCTGCCGCAAGACGGTCACGCTGTCAGCCGTGATCTCCTGGATAACGACGTCGAATTTCGTGCCGTCCTTACGTTCGAGGCTCGCGGTAGTCCCCCGCTGCATCCCCGCGAGGTCATTGGCGACGGCGGTTCTCTGCTGCTCGGCCCTTCTCTGGTCTCCGCTCTGACTCGCGGACACTGAATGGTCGATCCCTAGCGCCGAGGTAACCAATACCGCGAGCAGCACAACGGCGAAGACTCGCTTCATGACAGCTCTTTCATCATCGAGCGCTCCGCCCACCGCCTGAGTGGCGCCAGCCGTGATTGTTCCAGACCGTCCCGATAAAACAGGTTGTAAGTATCGAATGGAATGAGCCGCCCGTCGGGATGGACAATGTGCACGCAGGTCTTTTTCACCGAGCGCACGTCGAATGAGTACGCGTCGATGAACTGCATGATCAGGACGCGGAAGATGTTCTGATAGCCAAGGTCTCCGGGCGCGTTCAGCCGGGGGAGGCAGCATAACAGGTCCCGCAAGGTCTGGGCGCTCGACTCCGACGAGTGGTTGGTTGCAAACAGTCGGAACACTCCCTCGCGAACCGCGTCGTCCCCCTCGTAGACGATGGTGTTGCGACCCCCCTGGATCAACACCTGCGGGTCGATCAGACCTGTCAGCGGGATCAGTTTGCCGTTGATCTTGAGCGCGTATGCCATGGCTAGGCTGTCGGGATGGCAGGGGACCGGGATCAAGTCTTCGGGCCGGAACAGGTCGGTCTGTCTGAGGATGCCGCGCCGCACCTCGGTCAGAGTCAAACGGTCGGTCGCCGGATTGAAGTGGTCGAGCCGGCCAGCTGCTTGCACCGGTTGGAACGTCACGCCACGGACCGCGGGCTGCGTCACAGCGAAATCGATGATGCGGCCCATCTCCCCGTCGTTCAGCCCCCTCTTCAAGGTGACCACCAGCGTCGTCGAGAGACCTAAGCGATTGAGCCGCTCGAGGGCGCGGGAACGGACGTCACGGAGATCCGCCCCGCGGAGGGCGAGCAACGATGCCGCCTCGAAAGAATCAAACTGGAGGTAGACTTCAAAGTCCGGCATGTAACCAGCCAGACGCTTGGCGAACTCTTCGTCAGTGGCGATGCGCACGCCATTCGTATTCAGCATCAGGTGCCGGATCGGCGCCGCCTTTAGCCGGTCGAGAATCGCGAAGAAGTCAGGGTGAATGGTCGGCTCGCCGCCGGAGATCTGCACGACGTCGGGCTCCCCCTCGTTGTGCACGACCGCATCGATCATTCGCTGGACGTGGTCGAGCGTTCGGTACTCGTGGCGCGATGGTGCGCTGCCGGCGTAACAAATCGGGCACTCGAGGTTGCAGCGGTCCGTAATTTCGATCAGCGAAAGACAAGAGTGCTGCTGATGATCGGCGCAGAGGCCGCAATCGTAGGGACAGCCCCAGCGCACCGGAGTGTTGAAGGCCAACGGCATCTCAGGCGGCTTGATGAAAACCTCGCGACAGCGCCGGTAGTAGTCGATGTCGTCGGCCATGAGCACCCGTTCGGAGCCGTGCGAGGGACAGCGTTTGAGCATGTAGACGGAGCCGTCTTCAAACACAATCTTGCCCTCTACCTTGCGATAGCAGGTCGAGCAGATCGAGACGGCGACGTCATAAAAGAGATAAGGACGGACCCGGTCAGCCACGGCGCACCTCGGCGATCAACCGCGGCACGTGGGGCGCGTAATAGGCCAGGACGGCGAGACACGCCCACTGAATGGCGGAGAGGCCGCCGAACCGCACAGCCGGTTTGATGAAGTCCACCAGCACCCGAAGTCCGATATAGCCCACCATGAAGCCCTTGAAACGATCACCGATCGTCGCTTGGAGGCCGGTCCGAAGAACCAGCATTCCGCCCAGGCCAGCGAGGAAGAGCATCTCGTAGAGCTGTGTGGGATGGCGCTTGATTCCGTCCCCGATGTCGATACCCCACGGAAGCCCCGTCGCGATACCGTAGGACTGATCCTCCAAGCCGGACAGGAAGCAGCCGATTCGTCCGATCGCGACACCCACACACAGCGGCACCGCGAGAAGATCGCCAGTCGCCACGGTAATGCCCAGCACACGCTTGGCCCATTCGACCGTGAGCAGCGCGCCGATCAGCCCGCCGACGATCGTCTTCCCGCCGAACTCCAGCCCCAGCTGCGGCCAAGCGTTCTTCAACCCGGACGGGTCCTCGAAAGCGGCCAGCAGATGACTGCCGATGAGCCCCCCGAGAATCGCTGCGCCCAGAATCCACCTGCGGGCGGGGTCATCGATGACATCACCACTGCGCCGCGCGCGCCGGTACAGGTAGTAGCCGGTTGAATACGCGAGCGTTTCAAAGACGACGTGCGGATGCAGGACCACTGGTCCCAGCTGGATGTAGGCAGGAAAGGTCAATGGCAACGCCTCCCGGCTACCGGTGCGGGATGCAATCTGGGCAGGTCCTCCGGCGCTAATCGCGAGATCGCGGAGCACATGATGACGCGGGACAGACTACTACGGCCACGGCCCCACCAGTTGGACCGTCGTTTTCGGGGCTATTGAAGGCCTTGCCGCGTCTTTCGCCAACAGGCCATTTTCGTGGCTCGTGCGTGTTGCGCCCGTTTGGTCTTGAGCTCCAACACCGGCGGCACCTATAGCGCGGGGAGCGGCAGTTATCGTTGAGAAGCTTCTTGAGGAGCGGGCACCAGGGCGTCATCTCGCTGTTTCCCGCGCCGTCGTCACGGCCGAACCAGCCTGGCTACTTCCGACCACGAGCCGTCGCGTCGCTCAAAAACGTACGCGCCGCCCGCGTGGGTTCCCGCATCCGTCAGAGCTCCAACCACAATCGCGTCGTCAGTGGCGGCGACGCTGTTGCCGAACCACCGCAGTGGCGCTGCGTCGCTCGCGCCAAGTTTACGCGTTTGGGTCCACGCGCCGGCACGGCGCTCGAATACGTAGGCGGCACCCGTGGCGTTGCGGTCACCCGGAGCCCCCACGACGAGGAGATCCGCCAGGGCGCTCACCGAGAAGCCGAACAACTGGCTGGTCGCCCCATCGCTCGCGGTTAGTCGCGCCGTCTGCACCCACTGGCGGTGTTGCCGCTCGAACACGTACGCAGCGCCCGAGTTGCGGCCGTGCGAGTCAGCTCCAACGGCGCCGAATACGGCGTTACCACCCCTGAGAACAAGCGAGAAGCCAAACTCATCGCCAGGTGCAGCATCATCTGCGTGGAAGCGAGCCACTTCGGTCCATTTCCCTCCTCTCTTTTCAAAGGCGTAAGCTTTCCCCGCAGCGTTCCCTCGATCGTCGTTGAGGTCCGCGCTCACGACCATCATGCGGTTGTCTAGGCTCACACGTCCGAACAGATCGCCGGCAGCTGCATCACTGGCTGTCAACTTCGCGACCTGCTGCCAGTTGCGGCCGCGACGCTGATAGAGATACGTCGCGCCGGCATCTCTTCCATGGCTATCCTCTAGACGCGCGCCGACGGCGATTGTGTCGCCGCTGACTGACACCGTGAGGCCAAACTCGTCGCCGGGCGTCGCGTCGCCCGGCGACAATACGGCCGCCTGATGCCACGTGTTGCGGCGCCGTTCGAAGACGTACACCACACCGGAGTTCTCGCCGTGCACGTCGGCGTACTGGGCGCCGACGGCGAGAATGGCCCCATCCGCCGCCATGGAGATACCGAAATCATCCTCGACCGTCGCTTCCGGTACCGAAAGGGTTCCGGCGTGAACCCACGCTGAATCCCGGCGCTCGAAGAGATGCACGGTACCGGCACCACCCTTTCCGCTCGTGTCGGAGTTTGCCGCCACGAAGAGGAACCCCGACGTGGCCGCAACTGATCCGCCGAACGCCGACCATGAAGCGCGCGGCTGTTCCTTTGACCGCAGCCGCAATTCAGCTGAGTACAATGCGGAGACCGTGACGAGTGTCAGAACGGCAAGTCGCCCAACAGCCGTCCTTCGACACATGCCAGCCCTACGCGTGTTGTAACGAACCGGGCACATCATGCGAGAGACTAATCGAAGGGCGCCAGATTCTGCCGTCTTAGTCAGACTCTCCGAGGCGGCGTCGCAAGAAGCGTCGCGACGGCTGGACCGATTGCTCCATCCGACCCTCGTGGGCCGCCGCGGCCGGTCTGATGCAGATCGCGCAGAAACGGCGGGTTGTTGCGTCGGTCGAAACTAGACGAGCACGCCGCTCAGAAAGTAGACCACCCGAAGGACGTTCATTCCATGCCTGCGATGGCCTGCCTTTGGTCGAGATGACGGGGGCGTGATGCGGCAGCCGATTGAGCAGGTGGTCGTGAGCTGTTCGTCACCGGCGAAGCGTTTAGGATCACCGATCGAACAACACTTGGATGTCCGCACGCCGGCCCGGGTCCATCACAGGTCGCTTGCAGGGCCGCGGAATCGGCGCGCGACAACGAGCCGCAATACGCAGTTCGAAGTCATAATTCCTCCCGAATATCGTGCCGCGTCCACGAGGACGTCGAGACCCGCTACGAGTTTCGCGGCGTCTTGTGTGACGCCTCGAGCTGTGCAGGACCGCAAGGCCGTGGTGCAGGCGCCGCGCGACCTGAAAGTCACTGCCGAGCCCTCGCCTGCTTTGCCGCCGTTGCCCACGGGTGTCTACCGGACCTGCCAGGGTGATATCGAGATGCCCGAGCCAAACGACGAAGCACCGCAGCTACACCAGAGAGGCCATGCGCGAGGGGATTCAGCAACTGTCTTGATTACACGGTCGCTGCGCGCGCTCTGCCGAGAGGTGAGGCGGGCGTGCTCGCGTCCTGCCACCCGGTTTGATGCTTGAGCAACGCATTGATGCTGGTCAGGCGGAGCCCTGCGCCCTCTGCGAGACGCGCGATTTCTTGGCGTCGCGAGTTTGTTGGCCGCGTGGGTCGACCCGGCTCAGGCCAGCGATCACTGACACGTCAGGGACTTGCGGGTATGTCGGATTCAGAAAAGACGGTTGCATTCCGCGTAGCGGTCAGAAGCCGAACTCGCAGGAGGCGCAGAGCACTCCGACGCCTGCGCCGGGGACGCTTCCAGGGACAATGGGGAGACAACGCCGGGCGCGTAAACCGCGATTTCGTATATACTTAGCATTCTCGTGCGGTGAGGTGGCCGAGTGGCCGAAGGCGGCGGTTT
>CAWFMC010000020.1:0-81482 GCA_963816725.1 uncultured Acidobacteriota bacterium
CGCGCTGACTGTCGGTTCGGCCGAACCACCTGAGGACTCCGAAGCTGCATTGAACGATGCCCTAACGATCATCAACAACTGGCGCGCGTCGCATAGCTATCCGCTCTTGGCATTCCGAATGACGCTCACGAAGCGAGCGCGCGGTATCGATGATCGTGTCGTCATTGCCCAGCGGCTCAAACGGCTGTCGTCGATTCAGGTAAAACTGATGAGAAATCCAAAGATGGCTCTCTCGCGGGTACATGACATTGGCGGCTGCAGGGCCGTCGTACGGAACGTCGCGAGAGTGAACCGGATCGTCCGCTTGTACGAGGACAGTCACGCGAGGAATCCCCACGTACGCGCCGAATTCGTTCGTAAGTACGACTACATCGCGCAACCGAAGGAGGACGGTTACCGCAGCGTCCACCTTGTGTACAAGTATCGAACCGGGTCTGCCCGGCAAACGGCGTGGAACGGCCTCAGGATCGAAATCCAGGTTCGGACGCGGCTTCAGCATGCTTGGGCGACCGCCGTCGAGACGGTCGATACATTCACGAATCAGGCATTGAAAACGGGAGGGGGTAAGGAGGAATGGCGGAGGTTTTTCGTGCTGATGGGTTCAGCAATTGCTTTGAAAGAGCGCACACCCCCATGCCCGAATACGCCGACATTCGTCGGGGAACTTAAGAGTGAGCTGAGGGCCGCCGTCGAGAAGCTGAACGTTCGGACGGTACTCCGAGGTTGGTCGCGTGCCATGAAGTACCTGCCGACGCGGACAACGCGCGACGCGACGGTCTACCTCCTGTATTTGGATTCCGCCGAGGAACGGATCAAGGTCACCGCGTTTCCGAGCGCTCAGCAGGCGAAAGCGTCGGAGGTCTACCTGTCCACGGAGAAGATGATCAGGGATCGCCCCACGGCTCAGGCCGTTTTGGTTTCGGTCGGTTCTCTCCAATCGCTCAGAACGGCGTTCCCGAACTACTTTGCCGACACGACAGCGTTTCTGCAGGCCGTGGATTCCGCGGTGCGGTGAATCACTGAACGGTCAGGCAGCGTCGCCCCGTAGAGGCGAGCGCGTGGTTGGGACGGCTGAGGGTGCCCCTGCTCAGGCAGCGATTCCAGAGAATTCCGTGATCCAACCGGTCGAGCGCGCCCCCGGGCGCGCTTCAAATCATCCGAGCCTTAGTCTCGCAATGATAAGTCGTTGCGCGCCACGTTGGTGTCGTGCAGGCGGAAGGCTATCTGCGTACACGTGGCGACAAAGGCTCCCACCGCGAGCGCGGCCCCGATGCCTGGAGGAAGACGAGGCCAGGGGGCAGTGGCTATGAATGCCCACATGGCGACTTCGCTCGCGATTCTCAATGCACGAACCATCGCACCCTCCGTACCAACCGAGCGTTGGCGGTGCCGAGGCTGTGGATCCCCTGATAGACTACGCTAAAGAGCAGGTTTTACGCTGCCCGGCCAGAGAACCGCAGCGTGCAACCTTTCGAGCGCGCCGCCGGGCGCACCACCCTCAAGTCGATCCTGCAAGTCCTCATGCGAGCGCCGCGAAGGCGCGCATCCTCCAGAGTTCACGCTCCGCAGTGACGCTGCTCGATCTGGCCGACCTTGTCCGTGAAAACCGCGACCCAGGCGTCGAGGCCGGTATACGTCCTGTGGAGCCTGTCCTGCCACTGAGGCACTTCGCCCAGCCGGTCGATCCGGGCCGTCTCGAAAATCGCGCGGATGTGCTCGGGCGTGAGCCGCTCCAACTGTGTGGCCAGGAAGCTGCGGCCGGCCTCGCTGATCCGGGGGTTCTCGCCCGCGTCGGCGCCCGCCGAGCCGGATACATTGATGTTGCCGCGGCACTCCGGCGAACCGCCGTGAGAGGCGTGCGGCTGCGTCGCGAAGACATCCTTGCCGGCCCAGGACTTGAGATGGATCTTCGCGGCACGGCCGGTGAACTGACCCGCCCCACCAAAGGTGGCCCCGACGTCCTGGAGGGTGACCACGGTGTCGCCCAAACAGGCTCTGACTGACGGAGACTCGAAAAGAACGCCCATGCCGGCGGTGTCATGCCTCGCGCCGGGCAGATCCCTGAGGTCGCCGCCCTCAACGTCCAGATCGCCACGACACACGAGACGCTGTTGCGAGCGCTTCCGGTCGCCGTGCTGGATGAACACGGCAAGCAGCGTGAGTGCGTCGAAGTGCATCCGCTGACGCATGCGCAATGCCCCCGACGGCAGGCTATCGATCGCCTTTTCGAGCTCGCCGAACGCCCAGCCTTGGTCCGGGTCCTTCGTCGAGGTGATCACGGTGCCCACGTAGTGCGGCTCGTACTCGGCGTCGAAGCGACGGGCCTGGCGCGGCCCCTCACCGGTCCACGGATTGGCCGGGCAGTCCTGACACTCCACGATGACCGGAAACACGGGATCCGTATCGAAGCCCAGTGCCCACATCAGTCGCGTGGCCGCCACTTCGGCGAACACCTCGCGATTTCCGTGGCCCGCGCCGTCGTAGTACTTGAGGCGCAACGATTCGCCATCGGCGGTGCGGCAGCTGAATTTGGGCGTCTTTCCGCCCAGCTCGAGGCCCCGGTGTTCGAAGCGGCACTCAATCGGCCGGCCAGCCGCGTCCGCGATCGCGGCTGGCAACGCCACCTCTGGGCCAACCCTGATCTGCTCCGGCGAGAGTGGCCCCGGGTCCCTCCAGATCACTGCGTTCGCAAGATAGCTGGTGCGCTCGGCTTCGTGCGAGTAGAGAACGACGGGAGCTGAGGTCGAAGCCGTGAGCGCGCCCCCCGCGCAGACCGCCAGCACGACCAGCAGCGAAACGAATCGTCGGGGCATGCCCATGTTGTCCCTCCAGAGGAAGCCGCGGTTGAGTCACGGCAGAAACTGGCGCTGCAGGAACTCGAGCCGCAAACAACGCTGCTCAAGTAAACGGCAGCTCCCTCCGGAATGAACGCGTCCGTCGGCGGCCCGTTCGTTGGACGGTGAGCTCAGCTGAAGCGCGATGACCACGTCGCCACGACACGCCGGCAATTGAACCCCTGACTGTGTAATCGACACCTTCACGGCAGCCGTTCCACGGTTGCTCCTGTTCGTCCCGGCGATGGCGAGCGTTTGACCGATCAGTTCGGGATTCCGCGCCGCCAGCACGGAGAAGGAGATCAGATGGTTACGAAGGCTGTACTCGTGACAATGATCGTCCTCGCATCACCCGTAGGCCCGAGGGCCGCCGGCACGTGCGACGTTCCCAGCGACATGACCACGCGAGACAAGCTCCCATGCGTCCGCGCGAGCACGGTGCTGCTCGAACAGCCGTCCTTGACGATGGAACAACTCACCAAGGGACCGGACTTCGAGGCGGATGACCCTGCGAAATCGCGATTCGCGTATTTCACGCCGGAGGACACGATCACCTGCTACTTCAGGCCGTTCTTCGCCTTCCTCCCGGACAAGGGCCGCACGCCGAAGTTCTTATGCTGGCAGCTCGACGGCAGCGGCAGGTTCTTCGACCGGACGGGACTGACCATCGCAGTGGACGATGCGAAGGTGGTCGCCGGCCCGGACGGGCGCGGCGTGCTCTACGCGCGCACCGATGCGGCTGATGCGCACGAAATCAAGGCCGACCTGTTCAAGATCAAGTACCTCACCCCACCCTTTCCGAACCACGACCGGCGCGACAACGAAGTGTTCACGGAAGTGGCTGCGGCCCGGTTTCTCTGGGCGCTCGGCTTTCCAGCCGATCACATGTACTCCGCGCTGGCGGTCAGGTGCGTCGGGTGCAGCCACGATCCGTTCAGGGAGGACCAGCGTCACAACACCGCATCGCTGCGGGACGAGCCGATGGTGTTCCGAGTCGTGGCGGTCGAGCGATTACTGCCGATGGACCCGATCGATCCCCAGCACGACGAAACCTGGTCCTGGGCAGACGCGGCGGCGCTCTACGCCAGCGGCTGGACCCGAGAGCAGCAGGTTGGATTCGACGCCTACCGGCTGGCGCTCGGGTTGCTCACCTATCACAACCCGCTCGACTCCCAGAACCGGCTGGTGTGTGCCGAATGGAAAGCCGGAGTGCGCGATCCGAAGGTGTGCGAGCGGCCGATGGTTCTCGTGCAGGACCTCGGGTCGTCCTTCGGGAAGCCAGGCTCTCTCGGGACGAACGTGCGCGGAGACTTCCGAGCGTGGCAAGCTCAGACCCTCTTCGCCAACGCCGATCGCTGTGAGCTGAAGTATCCGCTCAAGGGCGAGAGTACGGTGCTGCAGGAAGCGCAGGAGCTGCTCGTCCGGCGCCTCGACAAGCTGGATCGCGCCTCGGTCAAGGCGATCTTCGCAGCGGCTCGCTTTCAAATGGTCGATCAGAAGCAACTCGAACGGCTGCGCCACGACGGCGCAGCAGACGCAGAAGACGCGGCGCTGAACGAGTGGACGGACGTGTTCATGCGCCGAGTCGCCGAATTGCGCGCGGCACGCAACTGCCGGAACTGACCCGGCCGTCAAGCGAGTCAGGCCTGACGGCCGGTCCGAACCGCCACAGGTCCGCGGCCCGCCGGAGCAGAACGGGACTGCTCCGGTGTCGCTTCCACGCGAAAGCCTGGCCACGTGCGGCGTCGTTCAAGAGAAGCGCCTCCCCTTCACATCGCTCCGCTCATCCGGCGCCCTGCTCACCGCCTGGATCG
Organism: uncultured Acidobacteriota bacterium; assembly: GCA_963816725.1. Classification (GTDB taxonomy): domain Bacteria; phylum Acidobacteriota; class Vicinamibacteria; order Vicinamibacterales; family 2-12-FULL-66-21; genus CAVSUB01. Next base: position 4,649 of record CAWFMC010000020.1, read on the forward strand.
ACGGTCCGACAGGGCCTTGGACGCCATATAGAGCCCGCCACCGATCGCCACATAGGGCGCCGCCCACATCAGCAGGTCGATCGGTTGATGCTTCAGATCGGCGCGATGCTGCCCGAAGCGGGTGCGGTACGCGCCGTCCTTGAACTCGCGGGCTACGCCGGTTTCGGAGATCACATTATCCGGGCGGCCGCTGAGGGCGGCGCTGACGCGCCCTTCGAGCACGTCCACGCGATCCCCGGCCATCAGGAGCAGCCAATGCGCCGTCTGCCCTTCACTGAACGTGTAGGCGAAGCGGCGGATCGCCCCCGACAGGCCACGGAGCGGCTGCGCGGTGCCGAAGACCGGCGTCAGGAATTTGTGCTCGGTCGACTTCTCGCGTGGCATGCGCTCCGGCTGACGCTCGGGAAATTCCCAATGCGCGCCGGTCTCCTGGAACTCCTCTTTCGGGTATGACGGCCGATCGGCCGGGTCGAGATCGACGCCCCACCCTGGAATCGTGCGCCGGAGCTCCTCGCTGTCGGGAGCAATGCGCGGCTTCTCTCGTGTGTACGCCAACGGAACCTCCTCTGCTCAGTGCGTGGGGATGACGAGCGGCTTGATGCAGCCGTCCAGTTTGTTCGACATCAGGTGGTAGCCCTCGGCAATCTCGTCGAGCGGAATGCGATGCGTCACGACGTCACTCGGCTTCAGCACGCCGGTGCGCACGTGCTCGAACAGGCGCGGCCACTGACGCTTGACGGGGGTCTGATTGGTCCGGATGGTGAGCCCCTTGTTCATCGCGTCCCCGAACTTGACCGCGCTGAAGAGCGGCCCGAAAGCACCGACCACGCCGACGTTCCCGCCCTTGCGCACGCTGTCGATGCACCAGTTCAGCGCCACCGGCGATCCTCCCTGCAGCTTGAACTTGGCACTCGTGATGTGCTGGAAGAACGCGCCGTCGGCCTCCGCGCCGACCGCCTCGATGCAGACGTCCGCCCCCAGGAACTCGGTCGCCTCTTTCACCCACTGCACGATGTCGTCGACCTGATTGAAGTTCACGGTCTCGGCATGGGCGAAGCGGCGCGCGAACTCCAGGCGGTAGTCGATGTGGTCGACGACGATCACCCGTCCGGCCCCCATCAGCCAGGCCGACTTCGCAGCGAAGAGCCCGACCGGCCCCGCACCGAACACCACCACCACGTCCCCTTCGCGGATGTGCCCGAGCTGCGCGCCGAAGTACCCGGTCGGACAGGCGTCGGTGAGCAGCACCGCGTCCTCTTCGTCCATCCACTCCGGGATCTTGCTCGGGCCGACGTCCGCGAACGGCACGCGCACGAACTCCGCCTGCCCGCCGTCGTACCCGCCGCAGCTGTGCGAGTAGCCGTAAATGCCGCCGATCGCCGACGCATTCGGATTGACGTTGTGGCAGTTGCTGTAGAGGCCGCGGGCGCAGAAGAAGCACGAGCCGCAGAAGATGTTGAAGGGCACCAAGACCCGGTCGCCCACCTGCAGGTGCTCGACGGACGACCCAACCTCGTGCACCACGCCGACGAACTCGTGCCCGAACGTGTGCCCGATGCGCAGGTCCGGCATCATCCCGTGATAGAGGTGCAGGTCGGATCCGCAGATCGCCGCACACGTCACCCGGACGATGGCATCGTTCGGATGCTCGATCGCCGGGATGTCCTTTTCCTCGATGCGAACCCTGCCGGGTCCGCGGTACACCATCGCCCGCATGCATGACCTCCTGTGCGCGTTGCGTCCGGCCTTCCGATTCCCATACCGCCGGCAGACGTGACGTGTCGCACGAGGTCGTCCTCACGCGCGCCGCCCTGCTGACACGGCTGCATCTACGCCCGCTGCGATCCGCATCAGGCGGGTTCACAGCGACCACCGCGCGAGTGCATAACTCGGACCTCTCGAACCGCTGCCGTGACGAATGGACGGCCCTTTCGCGCGCGCTGGCTCGATCACAGTCGGTACGGACGGCCGGCTCGGGCGCACACTGGACGCGCCTGTAGCGATCGAGGCGGAGAGATGGATGCAATCGAAACGCGATGCGGCGGGGTTGGCTCTTCGCACCCACCGTCAGCAGACCCATGCCGGATGACGGTTCATCCGGAAGCACTACGGGAGCGCTACGGGCACCGGGCCTGCGGCTTGCAGCTTTCTGTGGTGGAGGTAGTCGTGCGTGTAAAAGGGATCACACGAGGATCGGCCATCGCGCTCGCGATCGCGTTGGCGATGGCGACCGGCATGCGTGCTCGCGCCCAGTCGGGGCAGGCGCCGGTTAACCCGGGGTCGCAGGGGATTCCGCGAGGAAACGACGCTCAGGTCACCTGGGTTGGCTGCCTGATGCGTGTCGAAAAAAATCCGGCGCGTCCGGGCACCGGCGACAACACGGAGGAGGGGAAGAACGAATCCTCGCGCTTCGTGCTCAAGGACGCGTCCCCCACCAGCGCGCGGAACGACCGCGCAACCCGCGAGATCGCGCTCAGGACGTCCAAGGTCAACCTCGCCGAGCACGCCGGTCATCAGGTCGAGCTGACCGGACGGTTCGTCGACGCGCGGACCACGGGCACGTCTGGAGGCACATCGAAAGGGGCTGCGACAGGCAGCACCGGCGCGGCACAACCGGCGGGCGGCGCGAATCCTCAGAACACGATCTTCGAGGTGAACGCGGCGCGCACGACGAATGCCTCGTGTCAGCCGAAGTAAGGTGCGCGGTTGCGCCCACCTGCTCAGGCCAGCCCAAGCCGATCACGGGCGTAGACGATCGAGCGATCCACGAGCTCCATCTCGAGCGACAGGCGGTCGTCCGGGCTCAGGCCGGTGATCCGGGGCAGCGGTGCATGCGGCACGTTCGCCCTGATGCGCCTCAGCGTCCTCGCCAGCGCCACACCATTCACATCGTCGAAGGTCGACCAGTACTTCTCCGTCAGGCACGGCACCTCGAGCGGATCGCGGGTGATCATCTCGAGTGAGAAGCGCACCTCCGGGCGGGCGGTGCGGATGATGTCGGTGATACGTGGGATGTCCAGCATGCCCTCACCGAGCGGCACCTCGGAGATGCGGAACCCGTCAGCTGTCTCTTCGGCGGCCATGTCCTTGAAGTGGACGTTCAGCGTGTAGGGGGCAAGCTTCTCGATGGTCTCGATCGGATCGTCAAGGACCGTCAGGTTGTTGCCGGTGTCGAGTGACACGCCGAGAAACTCGCTGCTGTACTGCTCGAGCAGCGCGACCTGCTGGTCGACGCGGAAGTCCTTGTGGTTCTCGAGCCCGAGCGGCAGGCGATGGCGCTCGAGGATCGGCACCGCCGTGGCGATCTGCTTGTGGAAGCCCTTGACGGCCTCGGTCCAGCCGGCCAGGGAATCGAACATCTCGTAGCGCCGCCCCAGCAGGCACACCGCGCGCAGGCTGGTTGCGCCGGCTTCCTTGGCGACCTTGACCGCGTGCTCGAACACGGCGGGATCCTCACGCGGCAGGAACGTCTGGATCTCCAGGTACAGGCCGAGCGACTCCTTCAGCCGCCGTGTCGCGCGCGCCCAGTCCATGTCGATCGTGGTCATCCCGCCGTGCGCGCCGCCGGCGCCGACCCGCGCCGCAATCTCGAGCAGCCGGTCCGCCGCCAGCAGCCGCTCCGGCGTCGCGAAGCGGATCGACTGAAACGAGTCCGACGTCAACCCCATCGTGGTCCGCCGTTCCCGTCGCGGAATGTCCGGCAGCCCCTCCGCATCCAACCGATATCGCTCCACGATTGCTCCGTTCTCCGAACCCTGAACCGAACCTTGAACCGTTGAACCCAACCTTGAACCCTGAACCTTGAACCTTGAACCGTCACGGTTCATCCGATAGGCACCCTGAGCATCAACACCAGCGCGACCTCGACGATCAACGCCGCCGAGAGCACCAGCAAGCCGCCGACATAGCCACCGGTCGACTCGCGCAGCCACCCCATGACCGTCGGACCGAAGAAGCCGCCAAGATTGCCGGTGGCGTTGATCAAGCCGAGGCCGGCGGCCGCGGCCGTGCCGCCAAGAAACATCGGCGGCAGGGCCCAGAACACGCCGACCATCGAACGCTGGGCCATCTGCGAGATGGTGAAGCTGAGGACCAGCAGCCACAGGTGCCCCTGCGACGCGACGGCGAGCAACAGCCCAATCGCCGAGACGGCGGCGCAGGCGGCCACGTGGAGCTTGCGTTCGCGCGTGCGATCCGAGTGCCGGCCGACGAGAACCATCGCGGCGAGCGCGGCGGCGAATGGAATCCCGGTAATCGCGCTCAGCGCCAGGCCGCGGGTGCCGCTCGCGTCCTGGAGCATCTTCGGCAGCCACAGGAAGATGCCGTATTGCACCAGGGTGTGCATGAACAGCACGCCGCTCAGGATCCACACGCGTCCGCTGGTGATGCTGGCGGCGATCGTCGCGTGCCCCACCGCCTGCCGCCGGGCCTGTTCCGCGGCCATGGTCGCGGAGAGCCACTCGCGGTCCTCCGCCGGGAGCCAGTCGGCATGCTCGGGCCGATCTGTCAGCACGCGCAGCGCGAGCACCCCGAGGACCACCGCGGGCAGCCCCTCGATGATGAACAGCCATTGCCATCCGGCGAGCCCCATGCTTCCGTGGAGCGCAAGCAGGACCTCGGACACCGGCCCTCCGACGATCACCGCGATCGGGGCCGCCATCATGAACAACGCGCCGCTCCTGGCGCGTTCGCGGGCCGGGATCCAGTAGGTCAGATAGAGGACCATCCCCGGAAAGAAGCCGGCTTCGGCAATCCCGAGCAGCACCCGTGCGGCCATGAACGACCGCACGTCGGTCACCAGCGCGGTGCCCATCGAGACGATGCCCCAGCCGATCAGGATGCGCGCGATCCAGCGGCGCGCCCCGACGCGCTCGAGGATCAGGTTGCTGGGGATCTCGAATAGGCAGTACGCCAGAAAGAACAGCCCCGCCCCAAACCCGTATTGCGACGGGCTGAGGTGCAGGTCGCGCTGCAGCTCGGTCGCCGCGAACCCGATGTTGACGCGATCGATGTAGGCGACGACGTAGCACAGGAAGGCGAACGGAATGAGCCGGCGCTGGACGCGCCGCAGCACGAGCGCGCGCTCCGAACCTCCAGCGGCGCCGATCACGGGCGCGGCGCCGGCGGACGATGGACGGGCGGCGGACACGTCAGCGTCGGAGTCGGCGGTCAGAGGTCCGCGCAGCACGCCGCGCAGCGCAGCGCCGCGAGCGGAATCGCAGACAGACAGCGCGGACAGCTCTTGGTGCTGACGGGCGGCGCCTTCTTGAAGCGATTTGCCTGCTTCACGATCATGAACACCGCGAACGCCAGGATCAGGAAATTGACGACGTCGTTGATGAAAAGACCGTAGGCGATCACCGGGATCCCCGCGGCCTTTGCCGCCGCGATCGAGGCGGGCGTCCCCTTGCTGTGATCGAGCACCACGAACAGGCTGGAGAAATCGACGTTGCCCAGCAGCATGCCGAGCGGCGGCATCAACACGCCTTCGACGAGTGTGTTGACGACCTTCCCGAAGGCCGCCCCGATGATCACGGCGACCGCGAGGTCGATGACGTTGCCGCGGGCGATGAAGTCGCGAAACTCTTTCAACACGATGCCTCCCGGACGTGGGTGATCGAAGACGCGTGATTATGCCATTGCTGGCGCCGTGGGCCGGCACGACGCGACGCGGCGACCACAGCCGGTGGCACGGCATGGAGAGAACGCGATTTGCATCGATGCTCCAGGCGCGAGACAAGATGTCTCGCCGTCACCATCTGGAGGCTCGAGCATGGCAAAGTACGGAAGGGCGGCGTCCAAACGCGTCGAGTCGGCCGTGTCGCGCACGAAAAAGGGAACGCTCAAGAGCGGCTCCGGGCGCAAGGTCACCAGCCGCAAGCAGGCGATCGCCATCGGCTTGAGCGAAGCCCGGAAGGAAGGCGGCAAGGTGCCGGCTCGGAAGGGTGCGCGGAAGACCGGCCGGAAGACGGCGCGGAAGACCTCCCGCAAGACGGCGGGCAAGAGCACCAGCCGGACGTCCGCCCGGAAGACCTCGCGGAAGTCCGCGCGCAAGTCCTCGGGCGGCACGAAGCGGAGCCGCGCGAAGTCCTGATCGTCGGCACGTCTTTCGTGAGAGGATGTGCGCTCGACCGAGCGTCGACCGTGCGTCTGTCCTCTCCAACGTCCCGCTTTGCGCCAGCGCTGATCCTCGCGCTCGGGCTCGCCACGGCGACCGCCGCGTCCCAGTCCGGAACGCCGTCCGCGATCGTCACGGCGCCGCCCGCCCGCGAGGCGTATCTGGGCCGCGCGATCATCTGGCAACCGCCCCCGCCGCTGTCGCCCGCCGAACTTCTCGACGGCCCCGGGGGCGTGTTTCCGTACCGCGTCGCCGAATCCACCGCGCCTCCGGGCATCGCGTGTTCGTTTACCAGGCCCGGCGCGTCGCTCGGCGGCAAGTCGGCCAAATTCCTGTGCCGGACAGCCGACGGCCATGACTTGCGGCTGAAGTACTGGAACGTCGAGGAGCAGACCGGCAACCGGGAGACATTCGCCACCGTCGCCGCGACGCGGCTGATGTGGGCCCTTGGGTTCCCCGTGCCGCCGGCGTTACCGATCGACGTCCGCTGCACGGACTGCCCGGAGAACCCGATGCGCGGGACGGGTGAGCGTCGGCCGCGGCACTATACGGCGATGTGGCAGGTGGCGGTGCGCGGGCCGAAGATCGTGTCCCGTGAGGACATGGATCAAGGCTGGTCGTGGCGGGATCTGGAGGAGGCGATCGACAAGTTACCCGCTGGCGAGGAACGGACCCGCCAGCGCACGCACTATGGGGCGCTGGTGCTGCTCGGCGTGTTCCTTCAGCATGGCGATCGCAAGCCGGAGCAGCAGGTCCTCTACTGCCAGGACACGCCGGACCTGACGGCCGGCGAGGTCCGCACGCCCGGCAATGGTGACACCCACGAGATGCTCTTCGAGCGCCCCGGCGCGCGGAGCTGCGCGCAGCCCGTCGCGGCAGTGGTGGATGTGGGCGCCACGTTCGGAGGCGCCGGCCGCACCTCGAACGAGGTCACCTCGAAGATGGACCTGGAAAAGTGGTCGAAGAGGCCGGTGTTCGCGAGCGACGCGCGCGAGTGCCGCGGCGAGCTGACCATCTCGCTGGCCGCCGGCGACGGCGGCAACGGGCACCCACGGATCATCGAAGAAGGCCGGCGGTTCCTCTCCGAGCGCCTGCATCAGCTGAGCGACGATCACTTGCGAGCGATCTTCACTGCCGCCCGTATCGATCAGCTGCGCGATCAGCGCTCCCCGCGCGGCGCCGCAGGGAACCCCGTCGACGGGTGGGTCGCGGCCTTCAAAGACAAGGTCCGGCAGATCGACGCCAGGCAGTGCCAGCCGGCATCCTGACTCCGAGCATCTACCTCAGCGAATCGCATACCGCCAGCGGCAGCAGTCGGGCCCGCGATGGGTGTGCCTGGCGATCCCGCCAGCGCACGACCCGATCGCGAACCCCGATGTCCGGACCTTCGGGGTGCTGTGCGATGAACTACCGACGCGCGGCGGTCCGCGCGCGACCGCGGCTGGCGCTCGCGCTGGCGCGCACCGGAGCAGCGGGTGCTTCCTCGTCCTCGTCCTCGTCGGACTCCGGATGCGCCGCGGCAGCGGCTTCGCGGTTCACGCCGCCGTCGGCAATCTCCGTGAGCTTCTCGTCGGTGGCCTTCTCTTCGTCGAGCGTGGCCTGCAGCAGCTCGACTGCCTCGGTGTGGCCCATTGCTTCAGCCCACGCGACCAGCGTGCCGTAAGCGGCCATCTCGTAGTGCTCGACCCGCTGCGCCGACGCGATCAGCGCCGCGTCCATTGTCGGCTCATCGAAGTCCTCGCCCATCGTCGAGCTGCCTTCTTCGATGATCCCCGCCATGCCGTCACACCGCTTGGCCTTGACCTTCTCGTCCAGTGACGCGAACACCTCTTCGAGACGGCTGATCTGGCCTTTCGTTTCCTCGAGATGGTTCTCGAACGCCTGCCGCAGCTCGTCCGACGTCGCCGCCTTGATCATCTTGGGCAGCGCCTTGGTGATCTGCTTCTCGGCGTGGTAGACATCCCGCAGTTCGTCGATGAACGCATCGTGCAAAGTTCCAGCTGACGCCATGTAAGTCTCCTGAAGAGTAATCAGTTGCGCAGTATGCGCGTGAGGTCATCACGCGTCGTGCCCGAGATCGATGCCGGGCAGGACGCGTAGTCGGATGCGGGCCGCACTGCGTGCAGGCTTTCGGGGCGTGCTCCAGCGGCGGTCACCAACACGTCATGCGACCACTTCAACAAACGTACCGCCAGGATGAATCAGGCCGGGACGATCACACGGCCGTGCACGCCGGTCGACGCTTCGTAAGCCTCGACTGTCTCCCGGGCGAAGCGGGCGGCCGCCTCCGGATCGACCAGCGCGACGATCGACCCGCCGAAACCGCCGCCGGTCATGCGGGCGCCGTACGCACCCCGGCCATGGCTGGCGATATCGACGAGGCGGTCGACTTCCGGAATGGAAACCGCGTAATCGTCCCGCAGCGAGGCGTGCGACTCGACGAACAGGCGGCCTGCCGCGACGAGGTCGCGCGCGCGCAGTGCAGCGACGGTGTCAAGCACCCGGGCGTTCTCGGTGATCACGTGGCGCACACGGCGGGACAGCGGAGTCGGCAGGCGCTCGACGCGAGGCATGTCGTTCGCCCCGAGCTCGCGCAGGCTGCCAACACCGAGCAGCGTGGCGGCCTCATCGCACTGTTGGCGTCGTTCCGCGTATCCCCCGCCGACATTCCGGTGTGAGAGGCCGGAATGGATCACGACGATCGCCACATTGTCCGGCAGCGGGACCTTCTCGTAATGCAGGTCGCGCGTGTCGAGAAACAGCGCGGAACGTTCATCGGCGATGCTGCAGGCCATCTGATCCATGAAGCCGACGGGCGCGCCGACGAATTCGACTTCCGCACGCTGCGCGGCCCGCGCCAGCGTGACATCGTCGATGTCCAGCGCATACAGCTCGCGGATGGCGCGCGACACCGCGATCTCGAGCGACGCGCTCGACGAGAGACCGCTGCCGAGCGGCACCGAGGAGGTTAGCCGCGCGTCGAAACCTTGCGCCAGTCCCATTTTGGCCAGCTGCTGAGTCACGCCGGCGACGTAATCGACCCAGCCCTTCCCTGCCGCCTCGGTACCGAGCTCGTAGTGCACGAGGCCATCGTCGCGGAACTGGTCGCTCCAGAGCCGCACGGTGCGGTCGTCGCGGGCGGCAATCGCAATCTCGGTGCGTTGAGGGATGGCCGCGGGTAGTACCAGACCGGCGTTGTAGTCGGTGTGGTCCCCCATCAGGTTGACGCGGCCGGGGGCGCTTGCGCCCACCGTGGCAGGACGGCCGAACAGGGCTTCGAACGTCATCACCGCAGGTCGTGGTCCTTGGTTTCGGCGGTCATCGTGAGTCCCACGAGGCTCAACAGCGCGGCGGTCGCCAGATAATAGCCGACGTACTGCAGCCCGTAATTCTTGGCGAGCCACGTCGCCGCATACGGCGCGAGCGATGCACCGAAGATGCCGGCGAGGTTGAATGTGAGCGAGCTGCCGGTGTAGCGGACCGCGGCCGGGAAGAGCTCGGAGAGCACCGTGCCGAGCGGACCGTACGTCATCCCCATGAGTGAGAGGCCGAGCGCCATCGTGACGAGGGCACCCAACGGGCCGGCCGTGAACAGCGGCGCCATGATCAGACCGAACAGCGCGATCGCGATGGTCACGGCGATCAAGGTCCGCCGCCGGCCCCGTTCCGCGAGCACCGCGGCGAGCGGGATGGTGAGCGCAAAGCACACCACGCCAACCAGCTGCATGAGCAGGAACGACTGGCGCGAGTAGCCGAGGGCGGTGGTCCCCCACGACAACGCAAACACTGTCATCAGGTAGAACAGCACGAACGTCGCCAGCGAGACGAGCACGCCGGCCAGCAGCGTGCGCGGATGCTCGCGGCAGACCACGAGGATCGGGACCTTGACCCGTTCGCGCCGCGTCAGCACCTCACGAAACACCGGCGTCTCGGTGATCGTCAGCCGCACATAGAGACCGACGATGACCAGCGCGGCGCTGGCCAGGAACGGGATGCGCCAGCCAAAGGCGAAGAACTGAGCGTCGGAGAGCAGGGCGGACAGCACCAGGAAGACCACGGCGGAGAAGAAGAAGCCGACCGGGGCACCGAGCTGCGGGAACATGCCGTACCAGGCGCGCTTGCCGGGCGGCGCATTCTCGATCGCCAGCAGCACGGCTCCGCCCCACTCGCCGCCCAGCCCGAGCCCCTGACCGAATCGACAGAGCGCGAGAAGCAGCGGCGCGGCGATGCCGATCGACGCGTAGGTCGGCAGAATCCCGATCGTCACCGTCGACACGCCCATCGTCAGCAGCGCCGCCACCAGCGTGGTCTTGCGGCCGACGCGGTCGCCGAAGTGGCCGAAGATTGCGGATCCGATCGGGCGGGCGAGAAAGGCAATCGCGAACGTCGCGAGCGAGGCGAGCGTGGCCGAAGCGGGATCGGAGGCCGGAAAGAACAGTCGGGGAAAGACGAGGACCGCCGCGGTGGCGTAAATGTAGAAGTCGAAAAACTCGATCGTCGTGCCGATGAGACTGGCGAAGAGCACCTGTCGCGGGGAGTTCACGGACACCGCCCTGGACTCGTCGGGCATGGCACCTCCAGTGCCTCGGTTGGGAATCTGTCAGGGCTCGGGGTCAGCCGCGGCCCACGAACGGCATCCTGGTCGCCATGACGGTCAGGAACTGGACGTTGGCCTCGAGCGGAAGCCCGGCCATGTAGCGCACCGCGTCCACGACGTGTTTCAGGTCCATCAGCGGTTCGGGCGCGATCGTGCCGTTGGCCTGCGGTACGCCCCTGGCCATCTTCGCGGCCATCTCCGTGGCGGCATTGCCGATATCGATCTGCCCGCAGGCGATGTTGTACTTGCGGCCGTCGAGCGAGGTGGACTTGGTCAGGCCGGTGATGGCGTGCTTGGTCGCGGTGTAGGGTGCCGAGTTTGGACGCGGCGCGTAGGCGGATATCGATCCGTTGTTGATGATGCGGCCGCCCATGGGGTCCTGCCGCTTCATGATCGCGAAGGCCTGCTGCGTGCAGTAGAAGGCGCCGGTCAAGTTGGTGTCGACCACGGTCTTCCACTGTTCGACGGTCAGGTCCTCCAGCATGACGCCCGGGGCGCTGACGCCGGCGTTGTTGAACAGGAGATCGAGCCGCCCGAACGCCTGCTCGGCCCGCGCGAAGAGCGTGCGCACCGACTCGGGATCCGTGACGTCGGTTGGCACGGCCACAGCTCGCCCGGGTCCGAGTCCCGCACTCGCAATCGTCTCCTCGAGCTGCGCGGCGCGTCGTCCGGCGAGCGCCACGCGGAACCCGTCCTGGAGCAGGCCGATCGCGACCGCCCGCCCGATGCCGCTGCCCGCTCCCGTCACAATGGCCACAGATCCGTCGGTCATGGCGTCGAGTTTACTCGACGCGGGGATCGCGGCTCGGGGGTCGGCGCCCAGCGCCCAGCGCCCAGCGCCCAGCGCCCAGCGCCCAGCGCCCAGCGCCCAGAAGTAACATACCCCCCACATGTCGCCGATCCTCCCTCCTTCGTCGCGCGCTCGTGGCCTTCAGTCCTAGGGGATTGCTGCGGCGTGTGACGCGGCCGGACACCGCGGTCGGCGCCGGCATCCTGGTCAGCCGCTTTGCCGGGCTATTGCGGGTGCGGCTGATCGCGCGCGAGTTCGGGCAGAACAGCATTGCCGTCGACGCGTTCAACGCCGCCTTCCGGATCCCGAATCTCCTGCAGAACCTGTTTGGCGAAGGCGCGCTGTCCGGATCGTTCATTCCGGTGCATTCCGCGCTGCGGGCGCGCGGGGAGCACGAGTCCGCGGCGCAGGTGGCGCGAACCTTCTTCGCGCTCCTGACCGGCGGCATATCCGTGCTGGTCCTGCTCGGCGTCCTCGCCGCACCGCTGCTGGTGGAGCTCGTGGCGCCGGGGTTCACTGGCGAAAAGCGCGAGCTGGCGGTCCGTCTCGTCCGGATTCTGTTCCCCGGCGCCGGGATCCTGGTGGCGTCGGCCTGGTGCCTTGGCGTCCTCAACAGCCACGGGCGTTTCCTGCTCGCGTATCTCGCGCCGGTCGGCTGGAATGCCGCGATGATCGCGACGCTGCTGCTGTTCGGCGGGCGCACGGATCTCGATCAGCTCGCGATCGCGCTGGCGTGGGGCTCGGTCGCCGGATCGGTGATCCAGTTCGGGGTTCAGGCGCGGCAGGCGTGGACGCTGACCCGCCACGATCTGGCCTTCGGCATCACCGCGCCCGTCCGGCTGGTGGTGCGAAACTTTATGCCGGTGCTGGTGAGCCGCGGCGCGGTGCAGCTCACCGGCTACATCGACACGATGATCGCCAGCCTGCTGCCCACGGGTGCGGTCACCGGGCTCACCAACGCGCAGATCCTCTATACGCTGCCGGTCAGCTTGTTCGGCATTGCCATCTCGGCTTCCGAGCTGCCGGCCATGTCGGGGGACGCCGCGCGCGACCGCGCGCCGGGGGCGCGATTCGAAGCGCTGTCGCGCCGGATCGACGCGGCATTAGAGCGCATGGCGTTTTTCGTCGTGCCGTCGGCGGTCGCCTTCGCGGCGCTCGGTGACGTTATCGCCGGCGTGTTGCTGCAGACCGGACGCTTCACCGCCGCCGACTCCCGTTACGTCTGGGCGATCCTCGCCGGCTCGTCCATCGGCCTCCTGGCGACCACGATGGCGCGGTTGTATTCGGCGGCGCATTACGCGGTGGGTGATACGAAGTCACCGCTGCGGTTCGCCCTGCTCCGTCTCGTCATCGTGACGACGCTGGGGTATCTGTGCGCGATCGTGCTGCCGCCGGCGCTGCGGATTGCGCCTCACTGGGGCGCCGCCGGCTTGACGTCGTCGGCCGGCCTGGCCGGATGGATTGAGTTCGTCCTTTTGCGCGCCAGTCTGAACCGGCGGATCGGCGAGACCGGGCTGCCGCGGGCGCACGCGGCGCGGTTGTGGCTGTCTGCCGCGGGAGCCGGGCTGGCGGCGTTTCTCGTCCGCCGGCTGCTGCCGCCGATTGGGCCCCTCTTTACCGGCGCGATCGTGCTCCCACTCTATGGCGTGTTGTATCTCGGGCTGGCCGCGGTCAGTGGCGTGCCGATGCCCGGGTTCCGCCGGCGTTGACGATGTGATCCCCGCGCGCCAGCGGTGCCCGCATCGGACGGGCTCCCTCGCCGGGTTGTTTCCGGGAGCTGTGCCGGGCGGACGTCTGGGTTCGTGCGTGGCGCCCAGGCCCGCGGCTCCTGCCTCAGTGGCCGGGCGCGGCTATGCGGTCCAGCCGCCGTCGATGATGTGGATGTGTCCGGTGGTGTAGGTCGCGGTCGCGAGATACACGACGAGATCGGCGATCTCGTTCGGGCTGCCGATGCGGCCAATCGGCTGGCGCGCAACGAACGCGGCGCGGGCCGCCTCGTAATCCCCCTGCGCGCGCAGGCGGTCCTGCAGTGACGGGGAATCCACCGTCCCCGGGCAGATCGCGTTGCAGCGAATGCCTTTCGCCACGAAGTCCGCGGCGATCGCCTTGGTCAGGCCGATCACGGCGGCCTTGGTGGTCGAATACGCGAAGCGGTTCGGCACCCCTTTGACGCTGCTGGCGACGGACGACATGTTGATGATCGCCCCGTCGCCGCGCGCCAGCATCCCGGGGAGCACCGCCTTGATCGTCCGTACCATCGACTTCACGTTGAGGTCGATGGCCATGTCGAAATCGTCGAAGGTCGCCTCCAGCACCGTCCCGCTATGGACGATACCGGCGCAGTTCACCAGGATGTCGATCGGGCCGGCCTGGTCGGCGAGCCGGGTCACGGCGCTCGCATCGAGCACGTCGAGCACCTGCGCCTCCAGGCTCGAGATGCCGCGCAGCTCCGCCAGCTTCGCCTCGTTGATGTCGGTGGCGATGACCCGGGCGCCAGCCGCCGCCAGCCGCTCGGCGGACGCCCGCCCGATGCCCTGTGCCGCCGCCGTGACCAGCGCCGTTTTGCCTGACAGATCGCGCACGGCGGAACTATATCGCGGTGCCCGGCGTCGCGATATAGCCGCAGGGCCGTGGGTTTCAGCTTGCAATCCTTGAACCCTGGACGCTGAACCCTTGAATGCCCCCGAGCTGCCGTGTAGGATCGTCGGCGGGATTTCTCCCTTCTCAACATGCCTGTTACTACGGTCGGCGACTTCGGGCGCTTGATTGGCGCCCGCATGCGGGCGGATCACGAGTCGCTGGCACGCCGGTGGCTCGTGCGGCTGAACGAGCTGTTGCCGGTCGCCGCCAACGAAGTGTTCCCATCGCAGGCGTTGCTGGATCACATTCCGTCGCTGATCCAGGAGATTGCCGACTACCTGGAGGACACGGACGCCGACGAGTTCGCCGCCAACACGTTCGTGGTGGACAAGGCGCGCGAACTGGGCGAGCTGCGCTACGAGCAGCGGGCGTCGGTCCACCAGCTGCTGCGTGAATACCGGGTGCTCGGATCGATCCTGGTGACGTTTGTCGAGCAGGAGACGCGGCCGCTGGTCAGCGTCGCGCCGATCGAGGTGATTGCGGTGCTGGGGCGGGTGGCGCAGGCGGTTGGCGTGCTGCAGCAGACCACCATCGAGACCTTCATCGCCAAGTACACCGCGCGCATCGACGATCAGACGCGGCGGCTCGAGAACTTCAACCGGATGGTCAGCCACGAGCTGCGGCAGCCGATCGGCGCGCTGCAGTTTGCGCTCAAGCTGTCGGACGACTGCGAGGACCATGAGGCGCGGGCCGGGTATCGGGAGGTCATCGAGCGCAATCTCACACGGCTGGTGCGGCTGACCGACCAGCTCGCGATGATGTCGCGGCTGAAGGCGTCCGCCGACAACACGCAGACCCAGCACCTGCCGCTCGAGCTCGTCGCCCGCGAGGTGGCGCGGCAGTTGAGCGACATGGCGGAACGACGGGGCGTGGAGATCGTGATCGACAGCGACCTGCCGGTCCTCCAGGTCGACGTCGCGGCGGTGGAGCTGATTCTCGTCAACCTGGTCTCGAACGCGATCAAGTACTCGGATGCAACCAAGCCGCGGCGCGTCGTGGAGCTGGGTGGCGAGTCGCGGGCCGAGGCCTGCGTCATCCGCGTGCGCGACAACGGGGTCGGGATCGCCCCCGAGCACCTGCCGCGGATCTTCGAGCGTGCCTACCGCGCCCACGCGGATCGGGACGAGGAGCTTGGCACCGACGGCTTCGGCCTGGGCCTGGCGATCGTGCGTGACTGCGTCGCCGATCAGGGCGGGCAGGTCACCGTCGACTCGGTCCTGGGCGAGGGGGCGACGTTCACCGTCACGCTCCCGAGCAATCCCGGGCTTGCGCCGGCCTCCGAGCGCCCGCTATAATCTGGTGTTCGCCGCGTCGCCGTTCCGGCGGCGGTGCGGTGCATCCCTGGTGTGGGCCGCTAGCTCAATTGGCAGAGCAGCAGACTCTTAATCTGCGGGTTGTAGGTTCGATTCCTACGCGGCTCACCACTTTTCTTAACAAAATCTCACGTTTCGAGCGTGCTCAGGTAAGCTGACACACTGACGGATGGACACCTCTGGATTCATTCGGGGCATTCGTGGCTGAAGTATCGATCGCGCCGCGCACGTCATGTGCGGCAGGGTTGAAGGAGCGAACCGTGACAGGAACAATTCGTACGCTGAGAGTGGACAAGGGATTCGGCTTCATCAAGGACGACAAGGGGCAGGAATACTTCTTTCATCAGAGCGCCATCCAGGGGGAAGGGATCGCTGATCTGCGAGAGGGCGACAGCGTGGAGTTCGAGGTTGGGGAGGGTCCCAAAGGTCCGCGAGCCGAGAACGTCCGACGCACCTCGACGTAGTGCAATCGTGCGAGGACCGAGCGGTCCCCACTCATCGCGTTGGTCGCCGACGGCACGACCGACCCGGCGCGACAAGGCGTGGGGACTGCTCGGCGCACCATCGGCGCCGGATGAATCGGACATATCGAGACGGCCGTCCTCGAACTTCGTCATGGTCAGGCGGCCTTGCAGGTCCGTAACGAACTGCCGCTTCTGCAGCAGCTCGCCCGCCGCAGCCCATTAACCGCGAATCCGGTTTCGGAAAAAGAGTCGTTGGCCAACTCCAACACGACCGCTAGACCTGCTCCCCCGTGAAGTGCCGGCAGAATCACGCCAAGCAGCGCATCAACATCATCGACAGGACGAGTTCCTCGCCAGTCGTCCGTCCTGCTTCAGCGAGCGGCCTCAGGTTCAAAGATGATCCGAAGTCGCGTGCGGGTCGCTTGAGCGAAGCGCTCTAACGCATCCGTCGAGGGTCGGACTTTGCCACCTTCGATACGCGCGATGTAGGACTGTGAGGTCTTCATTCGAACTCCTCATCTAGCGCGTCGTACGCTGCCTTGTAATCGGCGTCCTTCCTCCAACGACGCTGCTGGCGGGGTCTTCTCGGTGTTCTTCATGAAGGCTCTGAGGATCACGACGCGCTGCTCTCTCGCTGTGACGTACAGCGCACGTGCGATGCCGGCTTTCCCCTTGAGCCGAATCTCCCAGAGTTGGCCGCGGATGTGGCGGACGTGCGGTTCTTTCGCGTTGAGCACGCCTACGGATTCGATCAACTCCGAGATTCGAACCAGCCGCGCCCGCATGTCCGCCGGCAATGCCTCCATCGCACTCGCTCACGCCTTGCGCGGCTGCATCCCACGAATTGGCGCGACGTGCAGTGGCTATTTGGTGTCGAGATGCTGCAGCCGCGACAGATCCGGCAGGCTCTGGCTCAGCAAGATCAGCTCGTCGCCCTCCCGCAACGGTCCGGCCTCGCCGCCAACCGGGTTGAGCATCATGGCGTCGCCACGATACACCCCGATGAGCAGGCATGCCTTCATGGCCGTGCGATCCGGCAGGAACACGTTGGCGGCGGCAATGAAATCCATCCCGACCAACGGGGCAGGCACCGGCACCAGATACATCTCGTTGGCATCGCGGCGCACCGACAGCAGTTCCTGATACACCCTGGTCATGCCATGAAAGAGGGAGGCACGTGCCATCAGCCGCAATCCGAAGTCGGCGGCCGAGATCACCTCGTCGGCACCCGCCTTGCGCATGTGCGGCCGGTACTTCGGATCCTGGCACTCGGCCACGATGTTCGGCTGGCGTTCCTGATCGCAGACGTTCTTGACGGCAATGCAGCACACGATGGTCTTGCCGTCGGCGTGCTGCGCCTGGCGCTCATCCGACAAAATGACGACCGAATGCGCTTGCGCAGCCTTGGCGCGGCGCAGGATGACATCGCTGGCCGGGTCACCTTTGACGATATAGACGTCACTGAAGGCGCCTTCATCCTGTTTGTCAGGCAGCACGACGTCGTCGGGCGTGTCGTGAACGATGACGACCGGCCGTTTGTCGATGACGATATCGCTGTGCACTTCGCGTATCCAGTCCGGTGCTCGCGGCGACCAGTTGCACAGCACCAGATGGCCAGACATTTCGACCTTTGTCAACTCACGACTCCTTAGTGAACGTTCGATCAGAATCGACGCCACGCTGGCCGTGAACAAGCCGGCCAGGGCCACGCCAACGACAAGCACGACGGACACGACCAGCCGGCCGATCGGAGAGTTGGGCGCCGTGTTGAGTCCGCTGAACAGCGTGACCCAGACGTTCCACAGAGACTCGCGCCAGGTCGCGAACGCGGCATTCGTGCCACGCTCCGCGTAGTAGAGCCCTGTCCCGCTGACGAACCAGATCACCACGATGGCGGTCAGAACCTTCCAGACCTGGTGACGGTTCCACGCCCTCAGCATGCGCAGCACGCTGGCGCGCCACGACAGCTTGTCGCGACCTCCCGCGCGTTCAGTCACGGCCGAGCCTCGGCGCCGCAGCGATAACTCGTGTCATTCCGTGTGTACAAGGCTGTCACGCGAGCAGCAGATCCTTTCGAGGTGGTCGTCCGATTGCAACCGCGCGCGGTGGCCACGCTCGCCTCCATCCGATGCGGCGTGGAACTTCCCGATGCTGAGGTCGGCGCGGTTGCTGACCGCTCGACCCAGCTTATGGCAGATCTCCCGGCCGATCACGTTGGGGTGTTGGTCACTAGCCTCAACCGCTCGACCTGCGCAGCCACACAATCGGTTGCTCCTGCGCGGCAGGTCGTGCACGCGGCGACCGGCGTTCTGTGCAACGCTCGAACCGCCGCAGGTGCTCTCAGCCGTCTACCCTCGCGGGCGTGAGTCACTCACTGCATGTACGGCGGCGTGTTGTTGGCAATGCGCTCGAACTCGTCCTCGGTCAGCGGCAACAGCTTGTGCATCGCCGTCCACGCGCCGCCTGGCGTGGCAGCAGGCGTCGCGGCATCGGAGCCGAACAGAACCCGGCCTGGCACTCGCCTGATCGCCATGGCCCAACGCTGCGCATTGTCGGCAGTCGGAGGCTCGGCCACAGTCGCATCCAAATACAAATGGCGTGTTCGCGGGTCGTTCTTCGCCATCGCGTCGACGAACACTTCGAGGGCCTGCTGAGCGCCTTCGTCCTGCGGCGATCCGGCGCCCGCCAGGTGCGCGACTTGCACGACAACGTCCGGCGCCGCCGGCAGGAGCTCGTTAAGGAAAATCAACGCCTCCTCGCGCCCCCACGGCAAGTTCACTGTGACCGACGCGCGCACGTGTGCCACGATTGCCATCCCGCGGTCGTTCGCTGCCCGAAAGACCCCTCGCACGCGGGCGATGTGTTCGGGATTGTGGTAGTCGACGACGGAGTTGCCGAAGTGCAGTTTGAGGCCGCGGCGAAGGTTCGGATCGGCGGCACAGCGGGCCAGCTCCTGGAGCGCGTAGTCCTTCAACGGGTTCAGCCCGCAGAATCCGACCAGACGGTCCGGGAACTGAGCGACCTGTTTGCTGGTCCAGTCATTGTCGCGTTTGAGCTTCTCTGCGGCGTGGTCGGCCTTTCGAGAAGGCTGCTCGAAGATGTAGGCCGTCGACAGGACGACGGCTCGCTTGATGCCTGCCGCGTCGAGCTGCTCGATCAGGTCGCCGGCTGTTCGCGCCTTCACCGCGGCCACCGGCGGCGTCGTCGTCATCAGTGCGGCGAGCTCGGGGCTGAACAGGTGCTGATGGTGGTCGGCGATGGGGACCGTCGGCTTCTTGTGAGGACGTTCTTGCGCCGGCGGTTGGGCGAATGCGAGCCAGCCCAAAGTGAAGACCATTGCGCTTGCCAGTCGAGTCTGCATGGTCGGCAGCCCGTGCTTACCGGAAGGCCAGGCTCTGGAGGAACTGGTCGAATGCAGCGCCGGCTTTGTCGATGGTTGCCGCCGGGCCGGTCAGCTTGATGAAGTAGGGCCCCTTCCCTGTCTCCACGACGGTCGCGCGCATTCGAAACGCAGGCTTGTTGTGGCGTTCCGTCGAACCCGGAGTCACCTCGGCGACGTAGGTGCCGCTGACATCGAGGCTGGTGAGCGTCAGACCATTGACGACGGAGGATGTGCGGATCGGAGCCTTCGCGGATTCGAACTGCGATGTCCAGCGTTGAAGGTTCGCTTCGACGCTCCCCCCGCCGCCGCCGAAGTAGTAGACGATCAACTCGCCATCTTCGGGGTCGCCCGGTGCCCTCGGCACGACGAACTCGGCCACCCGCATCGAGCTGGCCGGCGCGCGCCCGGTCCATGCGGCCGGCGTGGTGAAGGTCAATGTGCCCGCTTGGCCGGTATGCGTCGCGAGCACCACGCTGATAAGCAGGACGGGAAGCATCCCGCCAATCTTAGCCGCTTCAGCCCACCGCGTGCTCGCGATCGAACCGCCTCCCCGTCCGCGGCCAGACGGCCTGCGCGGGCAGTTGCGACATAGCGCCGCTCCCCGCGGTTCTGAGCGACAATCGCAGCAACCAGAAGGAGACTCACCGTGTCGATGGCCGCAGAGACCGCACCACCATTCGTCGAGGACGTCGTTCATCCAACGGACCTGTCGCCTGCCAGCGAGCGGGCCTTCGCGCATGCCCTCGCCATTGCCCTGGTGCGCCGCGCGCGGCTCGTCATCCTGCACGTCACCGCCGACGATCGGCCTGATTGGGGCGAGTTTCCGGCGGTGCGCAGAACCCTCGAACGCTGGGGTCTGCTCGAGCCGGGCAGCTCGCGCGGGGCGCTCTTCGAACGACTGGGCGTCAAGATTACCAAGCGCACGATCTCAGGCCACTCTCCCGCGCGGGCGGTCGTCGATTACCTCGACGAGGCTCCGGCCGATCTGCTGGTCGTGGCGACGGAGGGCCGCGACGGCGCCGCGCGATGGTTGCACGGTTCGACAGCCGAGGCGATGGCCAGGCGTTCGAAAACCATGACCCTGTTCGTACCCGCGGACGCCGAGAGAAGCTTCGTCTCGCTGAAGGACGGGACGCTGACGCTCAACAACGTGCTGATCCCGGTGGATCACGCGCCGGACGCGAGCGCGGCCGCCGAGTTCGCCAGACGCATGGCCGACATCGGCGGCGACGGCCAGGCGACGATCTCGCTGCTTCACGTGGGGCGCGAGAGCGACATGCCGCGCGTGCGAGCCGAGGACGGGCCGCGGTGGACGTTCGCCCGGATACACCGCGAGGGTGAACCGGTCGCCGAGATCCTTGCCGCTGCGGAACTGGTGGGGGCCGATCTCATCGTGATGCCGACCGCCGGCCGGGCGGTGTTCGAGGTGTTACGCGGCAGCACGACCGAGCGGGTGTTGCGTCAGGCTCGCTGCCCGTTGCTCGCCGTGCCGGCTTCGAGCGGGACGTGAGTCTCGCGCGAGCCCATCCGCTATCCTGTGCATTTTTACGAACCAACCTGACTGTCGGCAGGGTCGCGATGGCAGTTCTGGCGTGCGCGGCAACCAGCCGCACGCGCCGGTGTACGGCGTCACGCCAGGCTATTTCGCCCCGGCTTTGACGAGCATCCGGCGGATCTCCGGGGTCAAGGTTTTCGGGACTTTGCCGAAGCCGGGATAGTGTCCGCCGGGCCCGTTCGGTGCGTTGTGCAGCGGTGTCGCACCGTCACGTCCGGCGGCATTCGGGTCGGCGCCTCTGGCCAGCAGCGCACGGACGACCTCAGGCCAGTTCTTGTCGGCAGCGACCATGAGTGCGGTGTCGCCGCCGTCGTCGCGCCCATTGGGGTCCGCTCCGGCTTCGATCAGGGCGAGGGCGACGCGCGGCTGCGCGCGCGCGAGCGCGAAATGCAGGGGGCTGAGACGCACCGCCCGGTTTTCGGTCTCGATCCTGTGAGTGGCGCCCCACGTGCTGTTCGGGTTCGCGCCGGAGTGGATCAAGTCGATCGCTCGCGCTTCGTCGCCATCCCAAATGGCTCGATACAGTTCGGAGTTGCCGAACGGAAACAACTCCGCGAGAGCGAGGCCCAGCAACAGCACGCCAACGACGATCACCAGCCGGCTCCTTGCCTCGCCGCGCGCAGATCGCCACTGCGCGCGTCCGCGGTTGCCGACCGGCAAAATCTCGAGCGCTTTGAAGACCATGATCATGGCCTCCGGCCGCCGGATTCTCCCCGCTTAACTTTCCGACCGCGGATCGACCATCACGACGCGACTCGTGCGAAGGGCGCCGTTCGCGCGAAGACGTACCAGAGCGGTTTGCCGCTACAGCGTCCCGCCAGCGACTTCCTCGACGTAGTCCATGCGCACGGAGGACGCGATCACGCCACCGCGCGCCATGGCCTCGCGCAGGACCGGCTGATTCAGGAGGGCATCGGCAGACTCCCGCGAATCGAAGGTGCTCGCAACGATCACGAGATTCGGATCATCCTGCCCGCGCCAGACCCGGTGTGCCCGGATCCCCTTGCTCCAGTCGGCAGTGACCGCACGATCATATTCCGGCCGCCAGGCATCGTAGTCGGCTACGCGGTGTTGAATGAAGACGGTGGTCATCTCGGGCTCCTTGATTCGGACGCGCATCAGAGGACGCTGACACTCGGCAGTCAACCTCGCTGCCGGTGACAGGATTCGACCCGCCGCGTCGCTTCCCGCGGGGCGGGCACGCCCAGATGCAGTTGACGTTTTACGGAGTATTGCATCAATACTGACCGCCATGACGCCCGAGACCAAACCTCCGCCCACCCAGCGTCCGTGATGCCAACTTGTGCACAGCAGCTCCCCCGTCCGTCGCGACACGCACTCCGTCGGCCACAAGAGTGCGCGATCAGGGAACTCGGTACCCGATAGATGTTGCGTTGGGTCGCACTTCGAACGAACGCGACCAGAGGCGCAACGTCGGCCGGATACACGGAGCCGTCCATCACGTGCGAGATCCGCAGAGCAGCCAGGTCGGCATCTGTCTGGATGCCGTGCGGCGGAAAATGCGGGAGCGTCTCGCCGGGCACGAGCGGAACGATGAACGTCCGCGCATGACCGATGCTGCCCAACCTGAGGACCAGGGATTTCGCGTTCGGCGTCCAGTCGACCTCGCACTCCATCGGGCACAGTCGGACCGGTTGCGCGTGGGGCGTTGTCGGAAACGCAACATTCTCCTGGCTGGAGTCCATGCCTGCCGCGGCTTCGACGCGGGCGATCAGCCACGCGTCGTCTGGCGAGACACTCAAAAAGAACACGACCGGACGCGCCATGGCCTTGTGCGAGTCGCCGCCAGCGTTCATGCGATAGATGAAGCTCGCGCCACCTTCGGAACTGCGATAGTAGATGCTGCCGCGCGCACCAAAATGCGGGCTGTCCGCCTCGAGCATCGAGAGCTGGCGGGGTGCTGCCGAACGATCCATCGGACCAAGCCAGATGTGCGACACGCCACGCTCGTCCAGCGCGGCAAACACGATGTGATGGCCGTCGCGTGACACCTCGAAGCCGCTCACCCGGACCCCCGGAAACAGCGGTTCGGATTGCGCGCTGTCGACGTCCGTCCGCCACAATTCACCGGCGCGTTCGCCGGGCCCCGCGAATCGCACCGCACCCTGACGAACGAGATACAGCAGCCGGCCGTCGGCCGAGAACGGCTGCGACGTGCCGGAGTTGGGAATCCCCGGGATGAACGCGTAGCCTTCCCGGGAGACCTCATGCTCGCCGGACGCGTCGCGCACCCAAATCGACGACTGGCGAAGACCGATCGACGTCAGCAGCGATCGGTTGTCGGGCGCCACCGCGACCCCTTCCTCTTCACCTGGCCCGAAGGAGATCTGCTCGGGAATGCCGTCAGGAAAGCGCTGCCGCCAGATGTGAAAGCTGCCGCTGGTGTTGGACGAGAAATACATCCACGTCCCATCAGGCGACCAGGCCGCCGACGTGCACTGTCCGTCCGGACCGACACGCCGGCTCGTGCGCCCGTTCATGGCGACAAGCCGGCACGGTTGCCAGACGGGTCTGACCATTTCAGCAATGAGTGCCCACGCGCCATTCGGCGACGGATACGACCGGTGAGCCATCCCCTGGGAACCTTCGGGGCTGTAGACGTCGCGGACCACTGCGCGCCTGTCATCCGCCGACACGACCTTCATGTGCAGCCCGGCGGCGATTTCCGAAAACAGCACCTGCCCGCTGCCGAGCCATGTCAGCCCTGAGGCGTTCGCCAGCCAGAGCCGCGGCGTCCGCCCGGCCAGCGGAACAAGCCACGTGTCCCACAGGAACTCGTTGCTGACGCTCGTGTAGGCGATGCCGGAACCGTCCGGGGAAAAGACGGGACTCATTTTTTCTGAAGCGTCGGAGGTCAGCGGGACTGACTCTCCGTCTGGCAGCTCCTTCAGATAGATCTGTCCCAATCCTTTGAATGTGCTCTCGCCGCGAATGAACGTCAGCAGCCGTCCGTCGCGAGAAAGGGCCGGCGAGGTCACAGAGTCCGCGAAATGCGTGATCTGCGCGTACTCGCCGCGTCCGGCGGCGCGGGGCACGGGGCCTGGCCACATCGCCACGAATCCTGCGACACCAGCGACCGCAACCGCGGCGGCCGTGAGCCGCAGGCGGCGAGTCGAGAGAAATCCGGCTGAGGCGGGCACAGCGAGCGTGGCCGCGACTTGCGAGAGATCCGCGCGCACCGCTGAAGCCGTTTGATAGCGGGCGTCGCGCGACGGCCGCAGCAATCGAAGGATCACTCGCTCCAGCGCGGGAGGGACCGCTGGATTGAGATTTCGTGGAGAAGGCGGGCTCTCGTAACGCCCGAGAATTGCGATTTGGTCTCCGTCAGCGCTGACGAACGCCCGCCGTCCGGTCACCATTTCGTAAACGACGGCGCCGAGGGAGAACAGGTCAGTGCGTGCATCGATCTCGTCGCCGGCCGCCTGCTCGGGAGACATATACGCAACGGTGCCCAACACCGCGCCGGGACCCGAGACGTCCAACGCCCGCCCAACCCACGTGGTCGCGCCTACGGCAGCATCGCCATAGCGGTTGACACCCTTCGCGAGTCCGAAGTCGAGGACCTTGATCGCCGCTGCGGGGGTGATCTTGATGTTGGCGGGCTTGATGTCCCGGTGGATGATGCCGCGATCGTGCGCGGCTTCGAGAGCCTCGGTGATCTCGATCGCGATCGTCACCGCCTCGGCCAGTGGCAGCGGACCGCTCGCGAGTCGCTCCGCGAGCGTCGATCCCTCGACCAGCTCCAGGACCAGTGCGGGCACACCGTCCATGTGTTCGAGGCCATAGATGGCGCCGATCCGCGGGTGATTGAGCGCCGCGAGGATGCGCGCCTCGCGTTCAAACCGCGCCACCCGGTCCACATCCGCCGTGACGACCTGCGGGAGGATCTTGATTGCGACATCACGGTCCAGGTTGAGGTCGCGAGCGCGATACACCTCCCCCATGCCTCCGGCGCCGAGCCGGCTCTCAATCACGTACGGCCCGATGCGATCGCCGACGAGGGGACCCGGCTCGCTCGCGCTGGCCGTCAGTTCGGCCGCCGCCCCGCTTAGAAAATCGTCCACCTCAGAGGCCCGGGCCAGCAGCGAGTCGACCTCGCGGCGCAGATCGCCGTCTGCACCGCAAGCGTCCGCGACGAACGCCGCCCGACCGTCCACCGCCCGCATCAATGCGGATTGAACGATCGGGACGATGCGGGCCCACTGTTGCGGAGTCACGCGCGGTGCCCGCCCGCGGCGCGGTGGGGGTTTCCGTTCAGCTCGCGATGCAGCCAGAGCTTGGCCACACGCCAATCGCGCTTGACGGTCTCGCTGGAAACGTTGAGGACCTCCGCCGTCTCTTCCAACGTCAGGCCACCGAAGAAGCGGAGCTCGACGACCCGGCTCCGTCTGGCGTCTATGGTTGCAAACGTTTCCAAGGCGCGATCGAGTTCAATGACGTCGAGCGGCCGTTGAGCGGCTTCGAGCAGGGCGCCGTCCAGCGACACTCGTTCTGCTCCGCCGCCACGCTTTTGATAACCGCGTGCTCGCGCGTGGTCGACGAGCACGCGTCGCATCAGCCGTGCGGCAATGCCCATGAAGTGAGCGCGGTCCTGCCACTCGAGGCGACGGGCGCCGGCCAAGCGAAGGAAGGCCTCGTTGACGAGGGCGGTCGGCTGTAAGGTGTGGCCGTTGCGCTCGTGGCGCATGCAGGCCCGCGCCAGCCGGCGCAGGTCGGCTTCGACGAGCGGCAACAATCGAGCGAGCGCGGTCTCGTCGCCGTCGCTCCATGCTTGCAGCAGCCGGGTTACGTCCGGTGGCGTCGATTGCACCCACGCCCTCTATTCCAGCTGGTCGAGTGGGGTTAGCGTTTGTCGATCGTGTGACCCGGTTTGCGACGGTTTCCCGCATTCCCCTTCGAGAGGACAGAAGTATGTCACAGCGTGCTGGCCATGCCACACCCACGATTCAGGTGTCGCAGTGGCAGCCGTTCATGTCGAACACCTCTCCGAAGGAGCAGAACTCATGAAGAAGCTACTCGTGCGGATGGTGGGGGCGGCGATCCTGTCAGTCGGTCTGTCCGGCGTCACGTTCGCGGCCACCGACCGCGATCGCTGCAGTGAGCGGACGCTGCAGGGCCGGTATGTGTTCTCGGCGACCGGATTCGTGATCAACCCTGCCACCGGCGTGGTCCAACCCAAGGCCATCGTCGAGATCATCGACTTCAATGGGGACGGCACCCTGGCGGTGCCGGCCGCAACGCGCAGCGTCAATGGTGTGATTATACGGAGCGATCCGTCGGTCGGCACTTACCAGGTTTCGGACGACTGCACCGGAACGCTCACGTTCGAGGGTCCAGGGTTTGACATCTTCGTCGCGCCGCGCGGCGACCAGCTGTGGCTGATTCAGACCAATCCGAATAACGTGTTTCAGGGGTCGGCGACGCGCACATCCCGCGCAACGCCGGACGAGGATCCGCGCTAGCAGAACCAGGCGCAGGAGTCGGCGCACGAGGACGGCACGGTGCGGCGCATGACTCCTGCTCCTTCGCGACCGCAGTCCGTCCTATGGGACCTTACTTCCAGCCGTCGTCCGTGCGATGCCATGTCGGGTCGGGGTTGTAGCGATCGATCTTCTTGGCCAGGTTGAGCGAGTCCGGCCCGAGATCCTTCTGATACACGATGCCGTCGTGGCTGACGATGAACGTCTGAACGCCGCTGACGCCATAGTCCGCCGGCGTGGCGATGAGCGCAAAGCCGCCGACCATCATGCCCCCGATCACGTAGTCCATCTGTCCGAGGTGCGCGGCCGGGCCCTGGCCCTTCAACACCTGAAAGTAGTAGCCGTGATACGCGCGCATCTTGTCGATGCCGTAGCCTTCCTGGATCGCGGTCGCGACGGCTTCGCTGATCGGACCGCCGGGGCTGCCGTCGGCGTTCTTCCAGTACAGGCCGTCTTGCGTGCCCGGCGTGCTGATGATGCGCTGGGCGTACTGATGGACGCCGGAAGTGTCGTGCACGTCGAGCGCGTAGTCCTTCTGCGCCTCGACGAATCCGCGGCACACGTCGATCGCGTCGAGCTCATTCGCCCCGACGCGCCGGAACAGAATCTCGTCGCGGCCGGCCTTGGCGTCGAAGTACCACTTGCCGGAAGTCTTCACGAGCGGCACCGGTAGAGGCCACCGCTCAGCGCCGACGACGAGCGTCGCGCGAGCGGGATTCGACGGGCTGACCAGTACCGCCTGTGCCTCAGTGGCTTTGGCCGCAAAGGCCAGACTGAGGTTCCGATCCTGGACGTTGTCCTGGCTGGTCACGAGGTCCGTGCCGTCCGGCCCAAGGATCGCGACAAGCGCCGTCACATCGAACGTGGCCGCGGCCTGGATCAGCGCCTCGGCGGCGGCCTTCGCTGTCGCGAAGCCCTTCGCACCGGCTGGAGGCTTGACTGCCGCAACGGCCGGCGACGCCTTCGGAGTCGCTGGCGGGGGTGGCGTCTGACCGAGAAGCACCGGGGCGCCGGCCAGGGTCACGAGGATTGCGAGCGCGCCGGCGTAGTGGATGGCCGCCGACGATGATGTTGTTGCCACGCGTGATCTTGGCGTCATGACCGCTTATCTGCGGCGTCCGCCGCCGCCGGAGCGGGAGCGCGAAGCGCCCACGCTGGAGGAGCCGCGCTGGCTGGCACTATTCGCTGCGGCACCGTTGGACCGGCCGCTCGACGCCCCGCCGAACGCGTTGTTGCCTCCCGCCGCAGTCGCCGGGCTACTGCGCGGAATGCTGCGATTGCCGACGCGATCGGCGGCACCGGTGCTTCCGGCTGCTCGATTCGCGCCGGGATTCGCGGCGCGGTCGCTTGCAGCGGCGCTTCCGGTGCTTCGAGTCGCGCCGGTCGTCCCTCCGCTCGGCCTGCCGCTGCTCCGGTTCGCGCCGGAGGAGGGCGTCGGCCGCGCGGCCGTGCCCTGATTCTGGCGAGCGGCGCTCGCCTTCCGGTTCGCCGCCGAATCCCCCCGGGTGGTACCGCTATACCGATTCGCGGTCGCGCGGTCCGCGTACGGCGCGCCGCCGCGATGTACCGGATTGTGGTTCCAGTTGCCATTGGCGCCGCCCATCCGGTTGTAGCTGTTGTACCGGTTGTAGTGGTTCACGTAGCGGTTGTTCACATTGATGTGGACGCTGCCATAGCCCCAGCGCGGACCATAGCCCCAGCCGCCGCCCCAGAACGCGCCCATCGCCACGCCGACGCCGAAGCCGATCGCGACGCCCGCGGCGTAGTAACCCACCGGCGGGTAGTAGATCGGCGGGTAGGGATACACCGGCGGGCCGTAGACGACGACCGGGTTGTAGGCCGGAACGTAGATCACCTGCGGGTTGGCCTGTTGGATCACGATGACCTGTTCGGTCTGTACGACCTCGGTCGTCACCTTCTGCTGCGGCGTGGTCTTCAGCGTGCCGGCGTCGGACGCCTTCTTGCGCATCCGCTGAACGGCGTCCATGACGTCGCTCTGTTGGGCCAGAAACGCGTTGCCAAGCTCCGTGGTCCACTTGATATCGTCGCTGAGCCGCTTGACCGCCTCAGGAACGCCCGCCATGGCCTGGACGCTCGGGTCCCAATCCTGTTTCTCGACCGCCGCCGCCAGGGCGTCGTCCTTCAGCGTGGGATTCTTCTCGAGCCACTGCTGCAGTTGGACGATCTCCAGCGGATACGTCGACGCGGCGAGCATCTGCGCCAGCAGCGGGTCAGGATACAGCGCGATGGGCGCGACCAGCGAATCGAGCTGGTCGGCCGGAATCGTCGTCGTTTGCCGGGCAGCGGCCGCGCCGGTTGACGTGCGGGCGAGCGCCGGTGGTGATGCGATGAGTACGGAGCCCGATGGCACCATCAACACGGCGCAGAACGACGCCGTCAGCCGGGTCCAAATACTTCTGGTATTCCGGTTCATTCGGGGCGTCTCCTGGCGTGCGCACATCGCTCGCGAAGCCGGGGCTCGGATGTCAGCATGCGGTGAGGGTGCCCCAGCTTCATGAAGGTGAGCCGCTGCGTGCCAGTGAGCGCGCCGCCAGCGCCAGCATCAGCCGCGACACCCCCGCCATCAGCAGGTTTACGCCGACCAGCGTGCCGATGGCCCACACGGAACTGGACGGCCAGTTTCTCCAGATCATCGCGCCGAGCAGGATCGTGATCACCCCGTTCACGAGCAGCCACGACGCGCCGCGTTCCCGTCGCATCTGCGTATAGGCAATTATGCGAAGGAGCGCTTCGGCGATGAGAATACCGGCGAGGAGCAGCGTCAGCGAGCCCAGACCGAGCAGCGGATGCATCAGGAAGTAGGCCCCGCCGATGACGTACAGCACGCCGATCAACCCGTGCCAAATGGCGCGGCCGGCCCCGCCGCCGCCAAATGCGCCAATCACGTGCGTCACGCCGGCGACAATCAGGATCCATCCGACCAGGACGGCGACAGCCAGGCCCGCCACCATCGGCTCGACCATCGCCATCAGCCCCAGGATGATCAATACGACTGCGATGGCGATGAGCCAACCACTGGCCTTCTCAACAATCCTCGCAGTTCCCGCCAAGCCGGCCGGCGGATTTCCAAGTGTCATCGCGAAACCTCTTCAGAGAATGAGATCGTTGACCGAATACGTGGACGGTCTGGAAGACGGCGTCTCCAAACCGGCGGACCCGTGCGCGACGTGAAGTACGAGTTGCTCCCCAGAGAGTAGCCCAGATCCGGGTCGCACTCGTGACCAAGAGCAGCACGACGACGCCGGTCGCTGCCCGATAACACTGGCGAACTTCCCCTCGAGATGGGAGCTCGTCACCGCTTTCGCGCCGGCGCTACTCGCCCTCGAGGCGAGCACGTTGACGTGCCGCCAGGTACCGATCCAATTCGGCCACGTCCTTGAAGACCGCTACACCGGGAAGCGCCTTGATGATCTCGAACACGTCCTGGATATGCGGCGGCATCTGGACGAACGACGCCTGTCCGCCGCGCTCCTTGAGCGCCTTGCGCGTCATCGCGAAGACGCGGAGACCGGCGCTGCTGATGAACGTCAACTGCGCGAGATTGAACACGATATCTGTGGCCGACTGCAGCAGCGGAGCGAGTTGCGCTTCGAGGCTGGGAGCGGTGGCCGTATCGAGACTGCCGATGAGCGTGACGGTGACGACACCGGCGCCGCCGCCGGGGCCATCTTTCTGAATCCGTATATCCAGTGGCATGACGTGGGACCTTTCAGGTTGACGGTCACTCGCGCGACTACGCCCCGCCGCCGTTCCGCAGGCCGGGACCAGCCGTTTGACGAGGCGCAGAACGTTCGTGCCGGCTTCACGCCGGTAGTGGATGTCATCGACGGCGCGGCGCATCAGGGCGAGGCCCCAGCCGCCACTTGCACCATCATCGGCCAGTTGAGCGTCGAGTGGCGGAGCGGCAGACGGGTCGAACGCCGGACCGTCGTCGCGCACCTCGATGATGAAGGCGTCGTGGGTGCGCTCGGCGGCGATACGGAACGTCCGCTGCCCGTCCCGCTTGAACGCATGGTGCACCACGTTGCTGGCACACTCCTCCAGGGCGAGCGCCAGGTCAAAAATGGTTCCGTCCGGGATCTGCTGCGCCGCGGCAAATTGCTGCAGGGCCTCGACACCGCGCATGACTTCTTCCGGGGTCGCGCGCAGATCCAGGTTCATGCGGCGCCACCATTCACCTTCAACGTGAGAATCGCGACGTCGTCGGACTGTGGCGCGCCGCCGGCGAACGTACGGACGTTCCGGAGCACGCCCGTGGTGATATGGGCCGCGGACTCGCCGGCGAGTCCGGCGGCATCAGCCAGCAATCGCGGGTTGCCGTAACACTGCCCCTGCGGATTGAAGGCCTCGCTGACGCCATCGGAGTAGAGGATCAGCGCGTCGCCGGGATTCAACCGCAGTTCCGTGCGCTCGAATTCCAGGCCGCTCTCGAACCCCAGCGCCGTGCCCAGGCTCTTCACGGCCCAACGCGCCGGTTCGTTGGCCGGCAACAGCACCGGGCGGCAGTGGCCGGCATTGGCGATGGTCAGCCGGTGCGATCCTGGCTCGAACACCGCGCACAAGAGGGTGACGAACATGCCTGACGGATTGTCCGCCGCGAGTTCGTCGTTCAGCCGCGCCAGAATGCGCGCGGGATCCACGAGATCCCGCGCCAGGAGTTGCGCCAGACTGATGGCGCGCACCATGAACATCGACGCTGGGATCCCCTTGCCGGACACGTCGCCGAGAAACACCACCAGCCGGTTCCGGCCGGCGGCGCACACGCCGTAAAGGTCGCCGCCGACTTCGCGCGCCGGTTCGAGCGCGGCGCCGATGCTCACGCCGTACGCCTCTTCTACGGCCGCGAAATCGTGCGGCACCATGCCCATCTGGATGTCACGGGCGATACGCAACTCGCTGGCCATCTGCTCTTTGACCGCGTCGCTGTACGCTTTCGCCTTGAGCAGCGAACGCACGCGGGCCCGCACCTCGAGCATGTCGAATGGCTTCGTCACGTAGTCGTTCGCGCCGGCTTCGAAACCGCGCGTCTTGTCGTGAACCTCCTCGAGCGACGACAGAAACATGATCGGTACGTCAGCGGTCTCGGCCCTCTCACGCAGGCGGCGGCACACTTCGTAACCATCCATGCCGGGCATGACGATGTCGAGCAGCACGAGATCGGGTGGAGTGCTGGCCGCCAGTTGCAGTGCCGTTTCGCCGTTCATCGCGAGACTCAGCTTGTGCTCGGCCTTCAGCCCTTCGACGAGGATCTCGAGATTGGCCTTGGCGTCGTCCACGAGGAGCACGCGACAATCGGAGAGCACTTTCATCCAGGTCAATGCTCCGGGGTGGTGCGTTCATGACGCGGGTGCGGTCCCAGAAGCATACCCGTATCGGGCAGGCGCGCGACCCTGGTGGAAAGGCGGGCGGGGACGACCGTGCTCGCTGGGCATCAGCGCGACTCGTCACCCGGAGCGACTGAACGATGCGGAGGTCATCGCCAGGTTGCCGTGGCCCGAACAGCCCGTGTGGGTCGCATGGCGGTAAATGTAGCCGTCCACGGACGATGTTGCGACACGACCGACCACATCGCTAGACGCATCTTAGGGTGAAAGTGGCGCCGTCGCGGCAGAAGGCGCACACGGAGAGCGCCGATCAACGGGTCGCACCCGCCGCGAGGCGCCCTCGAGCTCTTCATTTCGAGACCAAACATCTGTCCCACAACGACGCGTGACAAGACTTCAGGAGACAAGGTGGACGCCGTGGCGTGTGTGCGCACGTGTGCGCGCCGAGTCGTATCGTTTGGCGGAAACCTTCGAGCCATTCGCCCACCTGACCGAAATCAGCGGGGCATGTACGGTCCCGGTCTTGCTACGTGAACCGCGCTCCATGTACGAACGCGTGGTGGACGCCGCGCCCGATGCGACGGCGGCCGTGAGGGTGACATGACGAGGAAGCGAATCGTTGCGACGATTGTCGCGCTGACCTCATTGCTGGTGGCGCCGCCCGGCCGCGGCGTCGCGCGGGCGCAACTCACGACGCTCACCTGTCCGTTGTTCCACGCGAAGCTGGATGCAGCCGTCCACGACCGCATCCACAACGCGCCCGCCACCACCCGGATCCAGACAATCGTCCGGACACCGCTCGGCGGACTCGACGCCGTCGTGAATGTTGTCCCACTACTCGGCGCCCGCATCGACGCCGTGCACACGGGGATCTCCGCGCTGACGCTCGACATCGCCGTCGGGAGCCTGGCGACGCTCGCCTCTCTGTCCGGCGTCATGTCGATCTCGCTCGATGCGCCTCTGACCGAGAGCCGTTCGCTCGCTCCGGGCGACGTGCTCGCCGCCCGCGCCGCGTCGGATGGCACCGGCGGATCGGTCACCCATCTCCGCGAGACGCTCGGGCTCGACGACCGCTGGACGGGCGCGGGTGTCGGCGTCGCGGTGATCGACTCCGGTCTGCAGCCGCAAAGCGGATTCGCCGGCCGCGTCCGCGACTTCCGCGACTTCACCGGCAGTAACGGCACGGTGCGGGATGACTTCGGACACGGCACGCACGTGGCCGGCCTCATCGGCGGTGCCGGCACCGAAGACGGGTTGTTCCAGGGTGTCGCGCCCGGCGTCTCGTTCATCGTGCTGAAGGTGCTGGACGCAAACGGCTACGGCCGCACCAGCGACGTCATCAGCGCGGTGGAGTATGCGACGGCGAACAAATCGAGCCTCGGGATCGACATCATCAACCTGTCCCTGGGGCACCCGATTTACGAACCGGCCGCCAGCGATCCGTTAGTGCGGGCCATCGAGGCCGCCGCGCGCGCCGGGATCGTGGTCGTGGTCTCGGCGGGAAACTACGGTAGCAACGCGGCCACAGGCCTGCCCGGCTATGCGGGGGTGACCTCCCCTGGGAACGCCGCGTCGGCGATCACCGCCGGCGCCCTTCGGACGTTCGGGACGACGGCACGGAGCGACGACAGGATCGCGCCCTACAGCTCCCGAGGGCCGACCTGGATCGACGGCCGGGTCAAGGTGGACGTCGCGGCACCAGGCGACAAACTCATCGCCGCCGCGGCGACCAACAGTACTCTTTACCGGGACTACCCGGCCCTGCACGCCGGTACGGGCTACCTGCGGCTGAGCGGCACGAGCATGGCGGCCGGCGTCGTCTCGGGTGTCGCGGCGTTGATGATCGAAGCCAATACTGCGATCAGCGGCGGCTCACGTCCACGCCTGACGCCGAATGCGATCAAGGCGGCGCTGCAGTACACCGCCTTCGCCGTCGACACCGACGAAGGTCCGCGGGCGGACATGCTGACGGTCGGCGCGGGGGCCGTCAATGCCACGGGCGCGATCGAGTGGGCGGCGGCGATCGACACGTCCCGGCCGGTCGGCGAGCGCTGGGTCACCACCGGGCTGGTGCGATCCACGGTCCTCGCGGGTGAGACGCTCCAGTGGAGCGAGTCCGTGCTGTGGGATCAGAGCGTGGTCATGGGCGACACGCTCGACACGAATCAGCCCGCCTGGGCCAACGCCGTCGTCTGGGGCAATGCGGTCGTCTGGGGCAACGCCGTGGTCTGGGGCAATGCGGTGGTCTGGGGGAACACCGCCGTCTGGAGCAGCGCGGTCGTGTGGGGCAATCAGTCACTGAGTGGCAGCGGCAGCAACGCCGTGGTCTGGGGCAACCTGTACCAGATTCAGCCATGAGGGGCAGCCGCGCGCAACCCGCCGAGACACCCGCGCCGACCCACTCGCGGGTCCTGGCGTACGTGGCCGGGGTCGGATGCCTGGGGACCGGCGTGATCGCCCATTCGCTCTGGCAGGTGATCCGGGCGCCGGTGGACCTGCACTGGCTCTGGCTGGTGGCGCTCACCGTCGCCAGCAGCGCCGCGGTGCTGCAACTCTCGACCTCGCGGGTGGCGTTCTCGATCGCCGAAATCTTCACCTTCAGCGCCGTCCTGCTGTTCGGTCCCGCCATCGGCACGTTGACCGTCGCCGTCGACTGCGCGGTGCTGTCGTGCCGCCTGGCCATGCGCGGGCGGCCGCTCCGCCGGACGGTCCTGAGCATCACCGCGCCAACGCTGGCGATGTGGATCGCCGCGCACCTGATCGTCGCGCTGGTCGACGTCCAGAGCAGCTTGCGGGCACCGCTGGCCTCTCCGGCGCCGTGGCTGGCGCTGTTGGCCGGCGCCCTGACCTACTACCTGCTCGACACCGGGATGATCGCCGTGGCCGTTGCGCTGGACGAGCGCCAGTCCGTCTGGCGCGTCTGGCGGGATCACTTCGCCCAGCTCTGGGTCAGTTTCTTCGTCGGCGCCCATGCCGCCGGCCTGATCGTGATTGCCGTCCGCGAGTCGGGATGGTGGTTCCTGGCGCTCGTCGCACCGATTCCCCTGCTCCTGTATTACGCCCTGCGGACGTGGGTGGCGCGGCTCGACGATCGGGTCGTCCACCTCCAGCAGATGCACGAGCAGGCGCAGATTCTTCACGAGCAACAGACCATGCGGCTCCAGGCCGAAACGGTCCTTCGCGAGCGCGACCGCCAGTTCCAGGCGGTGTTCGATGGCGCGCTCGACGCCCTCTTCCTGGTCGACGACCAGCGCCGGGTCGTGAGCGCCAATCCGGCGGCGTGTGCCCTGCTGAACGTGACGGGCGATCACCTGCCCTCCTCGCCGCTCGACAGCTTTCTCACCGCCGGTTCGGCCGACGAGATCCGGACGTCGTGGACCCGCATGCTGGATCTCGGCGAGCACAAGGGAGAGCTCGTCGCGGCGACCGGCGGACGGGAACGCACGGTGGAGTTCAGCTTCAACGCCGGCGTGGTTCCGCACGGCCATCTCTTCGTCTGGCGGGACGTCTCGGAGCGGAAGCGTCTCGAAGCGCAGCTCCAGCAATCACAGAAGATGGAGAGCGTCGGCCGGCTCGCCGGCGGCGTGGCCCACGATTTCAACAACCTGCTGACGGTGATCATCGGCAACGCGGAAATGGCGCTGCACGAGGCGCGCGTCGAGGAGGACCTGAAGGAGATCCTGTCGGCCGCTGGGCGCGGCGCCGCCCTCACGCGACAGCTCCTGGCTTTCAGCCGCAAGCAGTTGCTCGAGACCAAGGTCGTCAATCCCAATGGCGTGGTCAGCAACATCGAGACGATGCTGCGCAGGCTCCTGGACGAATCGCTCGAGTTCACCAGCGTCATGGATCCCGCGGTGTGGCCGGTCAGGGTCGACGTCACCCAGCTGGAGCAGGTCATCGTGAACCTCGTCGTCAATGCGCGTGATGCGATGCCGGAGGGCGGCCGTCTCGCCATCGCTACCCGGAACGTCGACGTGCAAGAGCCGACCAAGAGCTGCAGTGGCGACGACGTGGCGCCTGGCGCGTATGCCGTGATCACCGTCAGCGATACCGGGAGCGGCATGGACCCGGACACGCAAGCCCGGATCTTCGAGCCCTTCTTCACGACCAAGGCGCTCGAGCGCGGCACCGGCCTCGGCCTCTCGATGGCCTACGGGATCGTCCGGCAGAGCGGCGGCCACATCCTGGTCGACAGCACGCCGGGCCGAGGCTCCACCTTCAGCATCTACCTGCCGCGCGTCGAGCCGTCGCCAGCCGCCGCGACGGGTGCTGCGGGACCGGCGGTGCCGTCGGTCGGGGCAGAGACCGTGCTGCTGGTGGATGACGACGATGCCGTGCGGTCGTTGGCTGGACGATCGTTGCGACGCCAGGGCTATACGGTGTTGTCAACGGGCAGCGGCGACGAGGCCCGGCAGCTCGCCGCCAATCGCGAGCCGCCGATCGATCTCCTCGTCACGGACGTGATGATGCCGGGGATGAACGGGCCGGCATTGGCGGATGCGCTGCGGCGCGAGAACCCGCGCCTCAAGGTCATCTTCATGTCGGGCTATGCGGATGACGCCGTCAGTGAGCCCCCCGTCGGGGACCGCACACGCTTCCTCCAGAAGCCGTTCGCGACAGTCGATCTGCCACGCGCGGTACGCGAGCTGCTGGATGCGGGAGGCCCTCCCCGCGAGGTCCGGCCTCTCTCCGCCGGAATGACAGGGCCCACGCGGAATCCAGACACGCGAGACGTGCCCGCGTAGCGCTGTGCCAGCGGCTTCGCCGGTGCGATCAGCGCCGAGGGATCGCCAAGGTGCCCGCCGTCATTTCGCCGCTGGCATGAGCACGCGACGACGGCGACAGACTAAGGGTCCGTCAGGAAATAACTGCGCCATCTCTGGGTGTCGAGGCGCCCGTCGGGCAAGGCGCGAAGAGCGCGCATACGGGGTGTATGAAAGCGATGAGCAACGCCGCCCGCCGGGATGCATCGGCGGCCAGGATGGCCCAGTTATTTGCTGACGGGCCCTAACGGTCGCTGACCGTCGCCCGGCCTCGCTACAATGGCGCCGTGACTCACCTGCCAGGCATCGAGCGGCGCTGTTCGGCGATCTCCGGCTGGGGCGTCTATGCCACGGAACCGATTCCGGAAGACACGAAGATTGTCGAGTACAAAGGTGAGCTGATCTCGCAGGCCGAAGGCTGGCGCCGCGAGCAGCGGTATCTGACCCGCAACCGGATCTGGATCTTCAACCTGAACGATCGCTGGGTCCGTGACGCCGCAGTGGGCGGCAACATCGCCCGCTACGTCAATCACGCCTGCCGCCCCAACTGCTACACCGACGTCGTCGGCCGCCGGATCTGGATCATCGCGGCGCGCCCAATCGCTACCGGCGAAGAGCTGACCTACGACTACAACACCGACGGGGTCGCCGGGATCCGGTGCCTGTGCCGGCCGGGCTGCCGCCGCGTCCTGTAGCGAATCCGCACCCCGTTCCGAATCGCGATATGTCGCCGCTCCCGTCGGGACTGCTCGCGGCCACTGGCCGAAGGGGGTGCGCTCCTGCTGTGTTGGACGACGCGCGCGGGCAAGGTAGCATCGCATCGAGCAGGAGGAGCGATGGGAGAAATCAGACCGACCGGCCAGGAGACCTCGGCCAGACCCGCACCTGAAGAAGCGCTGCCGCCGCAGGACTGGCCAGTCGATCAAGCACCCACCGACGGCCAGCCGGTCGACGTGGGCAGCACGACCGGGACGTCGAAGGGTGAGGACATCCCGAAGCCGTCCGATCCCCTCTGATCTCAGGTGCCACGCGCCGATCCCTCATCGAGCAGCTCGCGAACGCGCTGGCGAAGGCCCTCGGGCGTAAACGGCTTGTCGATCAGCGGCGCTTCGGACTCGATTATCCCGTGGTGGGCGATCGCGTGCTCGGTGTAGCCGGACATATAGAGCACCTTGATGCCGGGCCGCGCGGCAACGAGCTGGGTCGCCAGCTCGCGTCCGCTCTGGCCTGGCATGACGACGTCGGTGAGGAGCAGGTGGATGGGACCGGCAAAGCGATGGGACCAATCGAGTCCGCCGGCGACGTCAGCGCTCGCCAGGACGGTATAGCCCGCCCGCGTGAGCACGTCCGTCACCAGGACGCGCACGCTCTCCTCGTCTTCGACGACCAGGATGGTTTCTGAGCCGCGCGTCGCCGCTGTGTCTCGACCGCGCGGCACCACCAGTTCGGCGATCCCGTCCGCGCGGGGAAAGTAGATCTTGAAGGTCGTGCCGCGGCCCGGCTCGCTGTACACCCAGATCGTGCCGCCACTCTGTTTCACGATCCCATAGACCGTCGCCAGCCCGAGGCCGGTGCCGTGCCCGAGCGCCTTGGTGGTGAAGAACGGGTCGAAGATCCGGGACTGGGTCGCCCGGCTCATGCCCATTCCGGTGTCGGACACCGCGAGCATCACGTGCGGACCCGGCTGTCCCGCCACGTGCTGCTTGACGTACGCGTCGTCGAGCTCGACGTTCGCGGTCTCGATGGTGATGCGACCGCCGCGCGGCATCGCGTCGCGCGCGTTGACCACCAGGTTGGTGAGGATCTGCTCGATTTGTCCTTTGTCGGCGCTGATCCTGTCGAGAAGCGGTGCCAGATGCAGCTGCAGATCGAGATCCTCTCCCACCAGCCGCCGCAGCATGCTGACCAGGCCGCCGACGATCGCGTTGACGTCCAGGGCTTGCGGGCGAAGTAGCTGGCGGCGGCTGAACGCGAGGAGCTGGCGGGTCAGGTCGGCGGCACGGTCGGCCGACCGCGCGGTCTCTTCGACAAGCGGCCGGGCGGGATGGTCCGGCGGCAGACTCTCGAGCGCCAGCTCGCTGTTCCCGACCACCACCGTCAGGATGTTGTTGAAGTCGTGCGCGACGCCGCCCGCCAGCCGGCCGATCGCGGCGAGCCGCTCGGATTGCTCACGCTGCTGGGCGAGCTGACGGCGGTCGGTGACATCGGTGAACGTCGAAAGGGCAGACACGATCCGGCCAGTGCGGTCCCGTATCGGCGAGGCGTGCACCTGAAGCGTCAGACGAACGCCGTCGCTGCTCAGGCACTCGACCTCTTCATCGTCGACCACTTCGCCACGAAGCGCCCGCGCCAGCGGATACTCCTCGGGATCGTAGGGCCGGCCGTTGGCGTGAATGCATCGGACGTAGCCGTAGTCCGATCCGGACAGGCTCTCCCCAGGGGCCTGCCGCAAGATGCGGACCGCGGCGTCGTTGGTGGAGGACACGGCGCCCGACGTGGCCTCCGCGATGATCACGCCGACCGGCATCTGCTGGAGCACCGACTCGAGACGCGCCCGGCCGGCTTCCGCGAGATCGTGCGCGGCCGCGGCGCGCTGCCGATCGCGGGAGCGATGCTCGATCAGATAGGCCATGCAGATGCTGACCCCGAGCAGGACCGCCGGGGCCGCGAGTTGCGGACGTCCTGGTGCGGACAACAACCACGCCGTCGTGACCGCGCTCGCTATCGCCACCGCCAGCGCCGGGCCGAGCGACGTCAGCCACGCCGTCAGCATCACGGCGGCGAAGAACAAGGCGAACGGCACCTGGATGAAGAAGATGTCCCAGAGGAGCATCGTGAGCGCGGCGGCAACCACGAACGTCGCGGCGGCAGCGGCATACTTCATCGCGGCGCCTCGGGCCGCCGCGGCGGGAGCGTCACTCAGAGGGAGCGGGGACGACGAGCCGGCGTCTGACATACCGGCGCCTCATCGGCCGCAGGGGCACGCCACCGCTTCGTCGAGCTGACGACCGGGTGCGCCAGGGTGGAGGAACCCCATCGGCGCGAGATCGTAGCACGCGGATCCAACCGGCAGCGGGAGCGGATCGGCGCACAGAAGGCGGCGTGCTCGGCCGTTTCGCGATCGAGGGACGTCAGCCTCCCGTCCGACCGGCGGAACAGTCCAGAGATCATCGAAGTGACGAGGTCAGCGGCCGGTTGCAATGGCGAAGGCGGCTGCGTGATGATGCAAACACAATTGTCGGAGCCGTCGTATTACCGGGTCTAAGCGAGTTCATCCCCCCTAAAAAGAGATGGTGTCATGACGCGACGAGTTCTCGGGTATCGACCGCGGCGGGCGTGGAGCGCCGGTGCGGGACTGATCGCCTTGCTGCTGACGCTGGCGGTCAGCACCAGCGTTCGGACGCAAGGCAGTCAGGGCGCACCTCAACCACCGGCCAATCCGGCCCCCCAAGCGCCGGCGGCGCCGGCTGGTCCTGGCGCCGGAGGGCGCGGTCCGGTGGTGAGCGAACTAACCGATTTCACCCCGAAATCGCCGTACTTGCCCCGCTCTGCGGCAGACGAAGCGAAGACGTTCATCCTGCCCACCGGCTACCGCATGGAGCTGGTCGCGTCCGACCCCGACGTCATCAGCCCGGTGGTCATCGAATTCGACGGCAACGGCCGCATGTACGTGGTCGAAATGATCAGCTACATGATGGACGCCAGCGCGACCCGCGAGCACGATCCGATCAGCCGGATCAGCCGTTGGGAGAGCACCAAGGGGGACGGCGTCTACGACAAGAAGACCGTATTCGCCGACAAGCTCGTCGCACCTCGCATGATCCTGCCGCTCCAGGATGGCGTGATCCTGACCAGCGAGACCGACTCCGACGACCTGATCAAGCTGACCGACACCAACGGCGACGGCG
Source organism: uncultured Acidobacteriota bacterium (assembly GCA_963816725.1). Lineage (GTDB taxonomy): Bacteria > Acidobacteriota > Vicinamibacteria > Vicinamibacterales > 2-12-FULL-66-21 > CAVSUB01. The sequence goes on from CAWFMC010000020.1 coordinate 45,025, forward strand.
TCGCGGACAAGCGTGAGGTGGTGTTCACCGGCATCGGCCAGAGCGGGGACCCGAATATCGAGCACCAGAAGGCCGGTCTCCTCTGGAACATGGACAACTGGATCTACACCACCTACAACCCGTTCCGGATCCGCTGGACGCCCAACGGCTTCCTGCGTGAGCCGACCGGCGCCAACGGCGGCCAGTGGGGCCTCGCCTCCGACGACGACGGGAAGCCGTGGTTCGTGGATGCAGGCGGCGAGCGCGGCCCGATGAACTTCCAGTTCCCGATTCACTACGGCGCATTCACCCCCTGTCCCTCGACGGGAGGGCGCATCACCGGCGTCCGCGCCGGCGGCCCGCCGCCTCCGCCACCGAGTCCGGATTGCCCGGCCGGAATGGAGAACGGCTTCGAGAAGGACTTCGCTGTCGTCTGGCCGGCCCCCGGCATCTCCGACATGCAGGGTGGCCTCGGCCGCATCCGCCTGCCCGCCGGAAACCTCAACCACTTCACGGCGGCCACCGGGCCGGCGGTTGTCCGGGGCCACAAGCTGCCCGCGGAGCTCAAGGGCGATCTGCTCTTCACCGAGCCGGTCGGCCGACTGATCCGCCGCGCCTCGATCGAGAACGTCGAAGGCTTGACGGTCCTGAAGAACCGGTACCAGAACGCCGAGTTCATGACGAGCGGCGATCAGCTGTTCAGGCCGGTCAACATCAGCAACGCGCCTGACGGCACGGTCTACATCTCGGACATGTACCACGGCATCATCCAGGAGCTGCAGTGGTCAGGACCCGGCAGCTACCTGCGCGCGAAGATCGAGCAGTACCAGCTCGACAAGGTCGCCTCGCACGGCCGCATCTGGCGGCTGCGCTACGACGGCCGGCCCGCCGTGCCGGCGTCCGAAACCAACATCGGTCAGCCGGCGATCCCGGCGATCACGCCCGACTTCGCACCCCCGAAGATGTACAGCGAGACGCCGGCGCAGCTCGCCGCGCACTTCACGCATCCGAACGGCTGGTGGCGCGACACGGCCCAACGGCTGCTCATCCTGAAGCAGGACAAGTCGATCGTTCCCGCCCTGGAGCAGATGGTCCGCACCTCGGACAACGCGGTCGCGCGGTTCCACGCACTCTGGACGCTCGAGGGATTGAACGCGCTCACGCCGGCCCTGGTGCGTGAGGAGATGAAGGACAAGGAGCCGCGGATGCGGATCCAGGCCATCCGCGCCAGCGAAACGCTCTACAAGGCAGGCGACAAGTCCTTCGCTGACGACTACAAGGCGCTGGCGAAGGATTCGGACACGAACGTCACCATTCAGGCGATGCTGTCGCTCAGCCTGTTCAAGGTGCCGGACGCGCCCGAGGTGATCAAGTCGGTGCAGGCCTCCAACAAGGCCAAAGGCGTGGCGCTCATCGGCGAACGCCTGCTCAATCCGCCGGCGGCGAACAACTTCGGCGGCGGCCGCCGCGGCGGTGCGCTCAGCCCTGACGAGCAGAAGCGGTTACAGCAGGGCAGCGACGTGTTCGGCGGCGTCTGCTTCGCCTGTCACGGGCCGGACGGCATGGGCGCACCGAAGGCCGGCGGCGCGCCGGGCACCACGATGGCACCGCCGCTGGCGGGCTCGCCGCGCGTGCAGGGCCATCGCGATTACGTCATCAAGGTCATCCTGAACGGCCTGACCGGTCCGCTCGACGGCAAGACCTACCAGGAAGTCATGGTGCCGATGGGCGGCAGCACGGACGAATGGGTGGCGGGCATTGCGTCGTACATCCGCACCAGCTTCGGAAACGCCGGCGGCATGGTCACGCCCGCCGACGTCGCCCGTGTCCGCGCCGCGACCGGCAAGCGCACCACGTTGTGGACGCTGCCGGAGCTCGAAGCGACGCTGCCGAAGCCGATCGATGCGCAGTCCTTGAAGTTCACCGCGAGCGTGAACGCCGATGCGGCGGCGAATGCGGCCACCCTGCGCGGGTGGAACACCGGCGCGCCGCAGCAGGCCGGCATGTGGTTCCAGATCGAGCTGCCACAGGCGATGCAGGTCACCGAGGTGCAGTTCGACTCGCTGGCTGCCGGTGGCGGCGGGGGCCGGGGTGGACGCGGCGCAGCGCCCGCCGCTCCGGGCACAGCGCCAGCTCCAGCCGGTGCGGAGTCGCCGGCTCCAGGCGCCGCACCAGCTCCGGCCGGTGCGGCACCTGCCCCTGCGGGTGCGCCCGGCACCGCGCCAGGCCAGCCGGCACGCGGCGCAGCGGGCCCGGCGGGGTTCGGCGGCCCGCCGGCACCGGTCGGGTACCCGCGCGGCTATACGCTCCAGACCTCCGACGATGGCACCACCTGGAGCAAGCCCGTCGCACAGGGCAAGGGCGAGAGCTCGCGCACGAGCATCACCTTCCCCCCGACCAAAGCGAAGTTCATCCGGATCACGCAATCGGAAACGGCAGCCGACGCACCGCCGTGGTCGATCTCCAACCTGCGGGTCTACGAGGCGCCCGCCGGCAAGTAGACGAGCATCACGCCCGACTGACGGCTGCCACCGTGGTGGCCGTCAGTCACCTCTCCCGCCGCTCCCCACCGATCAACTCATATACCAGCCGCCGTTGACGTTGAAGGTCTGTCCGGTGATGTAGCCGTTCGACGCCAGCAGCACGGCAATCGAGGCCACTTCGTCGGCCGCACCGAAGCGGCCAATCGGAATCAACGCCGGCGTGGCCGCCGGGTTGGTGCGGACCATGTCGGTATCGATCAGCGCGGGCGAGATGGTGTTGGCGGTGATGCCTTCCGTGGCCAGCAGGCTGGCGTAGCTGTGCGCCAGCCCGATCAGGCCGGCCTTGCTGGCCGCGTAGTGCGGCCCGACGACGCCGCCGGTCTGCGCCGCGACGGACGAGAGCATGATGATCCGTCCCCAGCGTCGCGCGCGCATACCGGGCAGCACCGCCTGGGTCATGTGGAACGCTGAGGACAGATTGATGCGCAGGGTGTCGTCCCAGACGCCGGCGGTCAACGCATCCAGTGGCGACTTGATGATCACCCCGGCGTTGTTGACCAGGATGTCGACGGGCCCGAGCGCGGCTTCGGCGCCCTCCACGAGCCCTGTCACAGCGGCGGGATCCGCGACGTCCGCCTGCAGGGCCACGGCTGCGCCGCCCGCGCCGGTGATCGCTCGCACGACCTCGGCCGCCGCCTCCGCTTCAACGCGGTAATTCACGGCGACGCACGCCCCGGCGCCGGCCAGCGCCAACGCGATGCTCCGCCCGATCCCTCGCGAGCCGCCGGTGACGAGGGCGACGCGTCCCTTCAAATCAGTCATGAAGGGGAGTGTACGACGCGAGGACCCACGATGGTTCTATAGGTTCGGGGGTTCGGCAGGTTCGACAGGTGCGCGTTCTACGGGACTTCGGTGTTGGTGCTCAGGTTCGGTGGTTCAGATGCGCTGTCGTGCCATCTTCCGCCTTTTAGCCTGCAGCCGGCAGCCGTCAGCGTTCGGCCGCCGAACCATGCCGGACCAGCCTTGCGGTGAGGTGTTTCCGCACGTCCGGCCACTCGGTGGCGAGGATGGTGTACATGACGGAGTCGCGCACGCTGCCGTCGCGACGCGGCGCGTGGTGGCGCAGCACGCCGTCCTTCTTCGCCCCGAGGCCCTCGATCGCGCGCTGGGAGCGGAAGTTGAAATTGTCGGTGCGCAGGCCGACCACCTGGCACCCGAGCGTGTCGAAGGCGTGTCCGAGGAGGAGCAGCTTGCACGTCGTGTTGACGTGGGTACGCTGGCGGCTGGCGGCGTACCAGGTGTAGCCGATCTCGACCCGATCGATGCCGCGGACGATGTCGTGGTAGCGGCTCGATCCCACCAGGTCGCCGGTTGCGAGGTCGCGGACGACCCATGGCAGCATGTGCCCGTCGCGCTGCCCCTGGAGCGCATCGGCGACGTACTTGGCCATGCCATCGGGCGCAGGGACAGACGTGAACCACAGCTCCCACAAGCGTCCGTCCGATGCCGCCATGACCAGACCGTCGTGATGATCGGACGTCAGCGGCTCCAGCCGGATGCCGCCTGCTTCGAGCGTTGCGGGTTGCACGTCGATCATGCCGACAGGCTACAGGCAAACCAGCCACGGCGATCGGACCATTCACCGCTGCGACGGTCCATTCCGACGTCGTGACAGACGACCTGGTTGAATTAGCGTCCGGGCTCTTGCATACTCCGCAGGCTCGCGGGCGATCCTCGCGCGAGAGCGCTGAGAGCGGCGGATCAGGGAGAGCGATGACATCACTCGAACAGCGCACGATCGCGAAGGTCACGTCCCGGCTCGTCCCGTTCCTGATCCTGTGCTACTTCGTCGCCTACCTGGATCGCGTCAACGTCGGGTTCGCGGCGTTGACGATGAACAAGGACCTGGGGCTATCGTCGTCGGCGTTCGGGTTCGGCGCGGGGATCTTCTTCCTCGCCTATTTCCTGTTCGAGGTCCCGTCGAACCTGTTCCTCGAGCGGGTCGGCGCGCGCAAGTGGATCGCGCGGATCATGTTCACCTGGGGGTTGATCTCGGGCGGCATGGCGTTCGCCACCGGCGAAGTCAGCTTCTTCGCCCTGCGGGTCGCACTCGGCATCGCCGAGGCCGGCTTCTTCCCCGGCATCATCTTCTTCCTGACGCTGTGGTTCCCGGCGGTCTATCGCGCCCGCATCATCGGTTACTTCATGGCCGCGATTCCCCTCTCCACGGTAATTGGCGCGCCGGTGTCGGGCCTGCTCCTGAACATGCACGGGGTCATGGGGCTCAAGGGCTGGCAATGGCTGTTCCTGATCGAGGCGGTGCCGGCGCTGGTGCTGTCCGTGGTGGTGTTCTTCTACCTCACCGATCGCCCGGCTGACGCCGGCTGGCTGGCGGCCGACGAGCGCGCCTGGCTGGTGGCGCGGCTCGATCAGGAACGGCGGCAACGGGAAGCGGTCCGTGACTACAGCGTGTCCGAAGCGCTGCTGAACCCGAAGGTGCTGGCGCTCAGCTTCGTCTACTTCGGCGCGGTCGCGACCAACTACGGCCTGAGCTTCTTCCTGCCGCAGATCGTCAAGGCCTTCGGCGTGTCGAACGTCCAGGCCGGCGTGATTGCCGCCTTGCCGTATCTGGTCGGAGTCGTCGCGATCGTGTTCTGGGGCCGCCGTTCGGATCGCAAACTGGAACGGCGCTTCCATCTGGCGTTCCCGCTCTTCGTGGCCGCCATGGGGATTGCGGCGTCGACGGTGACGGACGATCCGCGCTTGCGGATGGCCGCCTTCTCGATTGCCGGCTTCGGCATCTTCGGCGGCCTGCCCGTGTTCTGGACCTTCCCGACCGCCTTCCTCTCCGGCCCCGCCGCGGCCGGCGGCATCGCGCTGATCAACTCCATCGGCAACCTGGCCGGCTTCGCTGGTCCGTATGCGATGGGTGTGCTGAAGGACTGGACCGGCACCTACACCGTCGGCCTGCTCACGCTCTCCGCCGCCGGCCTCATGGCGATGGTCATCGTCCTGCTCCTGCCGCACGACACGGCCCTGGAGCGGGTGCAGCCAGACACGGCTCAGGGCTGATGCTCAGGTTCAGGGTTCAGGGTTCAGCGTTCAGGGTTCACCGTAGGGTTCGAGGGCTGAGGGCTTATGCCCGGTAGCCTGTAGCCCGTCCGCCTTTAGACGCCCGCGCTCGTCCCCACCAGCCGGTCCGTCAGCCCGATGATGCCGGCGAATGTGAACTGATGCAGGCCGAGCCCCCAGAGGACGGCAATGACGTGATCGTCCCAGCCGCCCCAGGTGAGGTTGGGCAGCCACAGTGCCCGGACGCCGAGGAGACCGGCGATGACGATCGCGATTGCGGCGACCAGGAAGTCGAGTCGCGCGATGCGCGTCGTGGTGACGTGCAGGTCGTGCTCGGTCACCGCGAGATCGTCCGGCGCGACGTCGCGCAAGGCGGGCGGGACCGACAGCGCCACGAGCGGGGCCGCGGTGAAGGCGCTCGCCGACTCGGCTCGCACGGGAGTCGCGGCTGACCGCGCCTCGCGGGTTTTCGCAATCGCGGTCTCGAGGGCGGCGACCGCCTCCTGCGTTTCGCCGGCCACCGCGGCAGTGCGCGCGGCGCTGTTCGAGGTCTCCGCCGCGGTCAGCAACGCGGTCACGGCGGCGCGATCGGGATCCGACAGGTCGGTCTCAGCGCGGGCGGCTGCGCGGATCCGGACGATGGCGCGGGCCACGGCCTGGGTGACGCTCGCGACGTAGAGCGCCCAGCCGCGGTTGTAGCGGCTGACCGCCGCGTCCGGGTCCTCCACCAGCAGGCGGCGGGCCTCGGCGACCTCCAGCGTCAGGCTGCGTTTGAGCGCGTCCCACTCGGCGGCCTCGAGCTCGAACGGGCGCGGGCCGGAGATCACCGCATCGAGATCGTCGATCAGCAGCGATGCCCACACCCGCCGGGCGCGTTCGTAGTCGTCCAGCGCGCCACGAAGATCGTTCGCCTGCAGCGACTGCTCGGCCCGATCCAGGATCGGCGCGATCTGGCCCGGGGCCGTCAGCGGCAGGGATCCGCCAGGACGTGCGACGAGCGCGTTCAGGCTCTCGCGCAACCCCGCGATTCCGGCGACCAGCTCGGTCCGCACCGCCTCGTTCATCCTGGCTGGCAGCTCCCGCAATTCCCCATCCATCGTCGTCACCGCGGCCGCCGCCGCGGCGTCGTCCACGATCAGCGCCTGCGCCTGTTCGAGCACCGTACGGAACCGGTCGCGCAGCGCCGCCGGCCGCAGCGTCTCCACCTCGCCCCGGCGCACCAGCCATACGGCCGCCAGGGCACGACGGGCGTTCACGCGATCGAGCCGATCGGACACGCCATCGACAGGCCCGCCATCGAGATCAAGCAGGACCGCGACGACGCTCCGGCGCAAGGAGCGGAGCACCGCCTGTTCGACCGGCGCTCGATCCGGAACGGACATCAGCTCGTCGATTTCGCGCACCAGCAACTGCGCACGCCGCGTCTCAACGAGACGCGGACGGATGTTCTGGCCGAGATTCTTGAGGAGCGCCGAGACGATCACGCCGAGCGCGATGGTCAGGAAGGCGATCCACTGGCTCTCGCGCAGGTTGAGCGTGAAGTCCTGGTCGACCGGTTTCGAGCCCGGCGCGCTGAAGCGGATCGTGCCGGTGTATTCGCCGGCTCCTCGCAGACCGCTGAAGGTCAACGCCAGCGGCGTCGTGCTGTTTGGGCCGATGGCAATCGGGCTCGACGCGCCGGCGATCGACAGGTTGGGGGCCGCCTGGAACCGTGCGCCGTCGGCGCCTTTCCGATCGAGCTTGACGAGCACCGGCGGCGCCAGCGTGACCGCACGGCCGGTCTTCTCCACCAGCGCCAGCTGCAGGCCTGCACTGCTGCTTCCGAACACCGACGCAGTGGCGCGGGCCGGCTCGGCGCCGAGCACCTCGACGTCCAGGTTTCTCGAGGCGCGGATGATCGTCAGCTTGACCCGCACCGGCGTGTCGCCGACCCCGATGATCAGCTCGCCGCTGTAATCGCCTTCACCCGGCAGCACGGCGCTGATGTGCGCTGACCAGGCGCCCAGCGGCGGTACGGAGAACGGCAGCTGCGCCGGCACGGCCGGCAGACTCGCTCCGGTGGGCGGAGTCACCTGGCCTGGCGCCGGAGCCGGCGACGCGGGCACAGGGGAGGACGGCGCGGCAGTGAGCGTCACCGGGAACAGATGCCCGGCGGCATCGCGCAGCGGACTCACCCGGAACGTGGCCTTCATCTCTGTTGCCGCGTTCGATTCGATCGTGATGTCAGTGTCGAGTTGGGCGGTCTCCGCCAGCAGCTTCATCTGCCCGTCGGCCGCGCCGAGAATCGACAGAAGAGGATCGGCGGCGCCGAAGACGACGATCGGCTGGACGAGCAGCGCCAGCACGCCGTACGCCGCGCGCCGGGCAAGTCGGTTGCGAATCATTTGATCGGGCTCCGGAACCGCCGCGGTACGGCCTGAAAGGCCGGCGCGATCATAGCCGAGGCGGGTTGGAGTACGCTGCTCTAGCGATCCGGCTTCGGGCGAGCCCCGCGTTGGTCCAGCGTGAATTCGCGAATGGCGAGCAGAGGTGCAGCATGGCAAGCGCTGAGTTGCCGAATCAGATCGAGACGGTGGTGATCGGCGGCGGGCAGGCTGGCCTGTCGGTCGGGTATCACCTGGCGCAGCGGTCGGTACCCTTCGTGATTCTCGACGCCCATGATCGCGTGGGCGACATCTGGCGGGAGCGGTGGGACTCGCTCCACTTGTTTACACCGGCGCGGTTCGACGGCCTCGCCGGGATGCCGTTTCCCGCTCCTCCCTTCAGCTTCCCGGCCAAGAACGAGATGGCGGACTACCTCGAACGATATGCCGCGCACTTCGGTCTGCCGGTCTGCACCGGCACGAAGGTCACGCGCCTCGCCAGGATCGGCGAGCTCTTCTCCGTCACGACGACGCGTGGCACCGTCGTGGCCCGCCAGGTCGTCGTCGCAATGTCGAGTTATCAGGTGCCGCGCCTGCCGGATGTCGCGCGCCAGCTCGATCCCTCGATCGTCCAGCTGCACTCGCTCGAGTACAAGAGCCCGGCGCAGCTGCGCGATGGTCCGTTGCTGGTCGTCGGCGCCGGCAACTCGGGCGCGGAGATCGCGAAGGAGAATGCGCGCGGACGGCAGGTGTGGCTCTCGGGTCGCGACACGGGGCATCTGCCCTTCAAGGTCGACGGCCCGGTCGGCCGCCGGATGATGCGCGTCATCCTGCGCGGGTTCTTTCACCGTGTCGCAACCATCGACACGCCGATTGGGCGCAAGCTCCGCCCGAAGGTCCTGGCCCACGGCGGGCCGCTGATCCGCGTCAAGCCACGCGAGTTGGCGGCGCTCGGCGTAGCCCGCGTGCCACGGCTGTCGAACGTGACTGGCGGGATGCCGGTTCTGGAGGACGGAACCCGGCTGGAGGTCGGGAACGTGATTTGGTGTACGGGCTTCGAGCCGGGCTTCTCTTGGATCGCCTTGCCAATCTTCGATGCGACAGGCGCACCCCGACACACGGCCGGCATCTCGGTCGAGCCCGGGCTGTATTTCGTCGGGCTGCACTTCCTGTACGCCTTCTCCTCGACGATGATCCACGGGGTCGGGCGCGATGCCGCACGGATCGCGCGAGCTGTCGCGGCGCAGACGGGCGCGCTGGTGCCGCCCGCGGTCCTGACGGTTCCATCGGGCGGGTCCGGGGCGTCACCCACGGCCCTCCACTGACCTGCACGCACCGCGCGGAGGAGGCAATGCCGAGCGAACGGGAGAAGATGCTGGCCGGCGAGTTGTACGACCCGCTCGATCCGGAGCTCGTCTCCGGCAGAGCCCGAGCGCGCGATCTCTGTCAGGACCTGAACGCGACGCGTGAAGCGGACAGCGTCGAACGGCGGCGGCTCGTGACGACGCTCTTCGCCGCGGGTGGCGACGACGTGTGGCTTCAGCCACCGTTCTTCTGCGACTACGGCAGCCACATCACCCTGGGGCGCAAGGTCTTCTTCAACTTCAACTGCGTCGTCCTGGACGTGTGCGAAGTGCGGATCGGCGACTTCACGCTGTTCGGCCCGTCGGTCCAGATCTACACCGCCACGCACCCGCTCGATCCGATCCTGCGCCGCACCCAGGAGAGCGGCAGGCCGGTCACGATCGGTTCGGACGTGTGGGTCGGAGGCGCGGCGATCATCTGCCCCGGGGTCTCGATCGGCAACGGCACGGTGATCGGCGCGGGCAGTGTGGTCACGCGCGATGTCCCGGATGGCGTGTTCGCCGCCGGCAACCCGTGCCGGGTGGTGCGGACGCTCACGACGGCGGACGACACGTGATGGCAGATGGCAGATGGCAGATGGCAGATGGCAGATGGCAGATGAATGAAGCCTGAGCCCTGAGCCTCGCAACCTGGAGCGGCGATGCTGGCTTTCTTCGGGTCTGCAGGCGGACGGTGTTTCTCGTACGCTTTGGAGACCCGATGACCGTGTCGAATCCCGCCGAATCCCCGTCCGTGACGACCCCGCTCCGTGAAGACGAGCTCTTTCCGGTCCTGACACCCGCTCAACTGGAGCGACTCGTCGCGCAAGGACAACGCCGGCGGGTGACTGCCGGCGAGGTGCTGCACGAAGGCTCGGAGCACGTGTCTCGTTTCTTCGTGCTCGTCGAAGGCCGGATCGAGGTCCTCGCGGGCGAATCCTTCGGAGAGCGGGTCGTGGCGCTGACTCGTTCGGGGCAGTTCACCGGCGAGCTGAACGTGCTCTCGGGACGCCGCGGCTTCGTGCGCGTGCGGGCCGGGGCGGATGGTGAGATCGCCGAGGTCGACCGCGAGCACCTCCTGTCAATCGTGCAGACCGACGACGAGTTGAGCGGCATCCTGATGCGGGCGTTCATCCTGCGCCGGGTGGAGCTCATCGCGCGCGGCCTCGGCGACGTGGTCCTGATCGGTTCGACGCACTCGGCCGGCACGTTGCGAGTGCAGGAATTCCTGACCCGCAACAGCCATCCGTACACCTATGTCGATCTCGATCGCTCGCCGGACGTGCAGTCACTCCTCGATCGCTTTCAGGTGACTGTGGCCGATGTGCCGGTGCTGATCTGCCGCAGCGACGTGGTGCTGAAGAACCCGACCAACGTCGAAGTGGCGAACTGCCTCGGGTTCAACGAATCGATTGACGAGGCCCAGGTTCGCGACCTGGTGATCGTCGGCGCAGGGCCGTCCGGGCTGGCAGCGGCGGTCTACGGCGCCTCGGAAGGTCTCGAAGTCCTGGTCGTCGAGGCCACTTCGCCGGGTGGGCAGGCGGGTTCGAGCTCGCGCATCGAAAACTATCTCGGCTTCCCCGCCGGCGTCTCCGGACAGGAGCTCGCCGGACGCGCCTACGTGCAGGCCCAGAAGTTCGGGGCCGAGGTGCTGATCGCGAAGGGCGCGACACAGCTCTCGTGCAGCCGGAAGCCGTACGCGATCGAGATCGAGGAAGGCGTGCGCGTGCCGGGGCGAACGGTGATCATCGCGACCGGGGCCGAGTATCGCAAGCTTGGGGTCGACAAGCTCGACGCCTTCGAGGGCGCCGGGGTGTACTACGGCGCGACATTCGTCGAATCCCGGCTGTGCAAGGACGAGGAGGTCATCGTTGTCGGCGGCGGCAACTCTGCCGGACAGGCGGCGGTGTTCCTGTCGCGCAGCGCGCGGCAGGTCTATGTGCTGGTGCGCTCCGGCGGTCTCGCCGAGAGCATGTCCCGTTACCTGATTCGGCGGATCGAGCGGAGTCCGAACATCGAGCTGCTCACCGAGACGGAGATCGTCGGGTTGGCCGGCAACGATCATCTCGAGCAGGTCCGCTGGCGGAGTCGATGGAAGGACGCCGACGAGACGCACGCCATCCGCCATGTGTTCGTGATGACCGGGGCCGTGCCGTCAACGAAGTGGCTCGACGGCTGCATCGCCCTCGACCCGGGAGGGTTCATCAAGACAGGGCCGGATCTCACGCCGGAGGATCTCGCGACTGCGCGATGGCCGCTCACCCGGCCGCCGTATTTCCTCGAAACGAGTCTGCCGGGCGTATTCGCGGTCGGCGATGTGCGCCGCGGCAGCATGAAGCGGGTGGCCTCCGCGGTCGGGGAAGGCTCGACGGCCGTGGCCTTCGTGCATCAGGTGCTGAAGGAGTAACCACCGGGCGATCCGGAGGCGCGTGCTACGATCGCCTCGCCTGCCCGTGAGCCCGCGCGTCCTTCCCACCCGCCGCACCTACGCCTGGATCGCCGGCGCGGCCGTCGCATTCGTGTTCTACGCCAGCCTGATCCCGTTCGCGCTGGCCTACGTTCCGTTCTCGGACGCGCTGCAGCACTTCCAAGCGGTCATCGCGGTGCCCCCGCTCGCGCGCCTGTCGCGCACCAACTTCCTCGCGAACATGCTGCTGACTGTCCCGGTCGGGTTCGCGCTGGCCGGGGCGCAATTGTGCGACCGCAGCCGGCGGTTCATCTCGATACTCGCCGCGACGATCGTCTCGCTGGCTATTGGTCTGCTGGTGTCGACGACCGCCGAGTTCCTGCAGGAGTTCGCGCCGGGGCGCGTGCCGGCACTGGCCGACGTCGAAGCCCAGGTGGCCGGCTGCCTGGCGGGCGTGATCGCGTGGATCGCCGCGGGGCCGGCGCTCACCACCTGGCTGCGCATCGCGCAGCTCCGCCGCGGCCAGGACCGCCTGGGCCAGGCGTTGATTGCCTACGCCGCTCTGTGGACCGCCGTCAGCCTGGCACCGTTGGATATCACCCTCGATGTGGGCGAACTGTCGCAGCGGGTGCATTCCGGAATGATCGCGATCGTCCCGTTCGCCGGCGCCGGCCAGCCACTGACGCGTGTCGTGTCGGACGCCTTCATGGCGTTCGTTTCGGCGATCCCGCTCGGAGCGCTCGGGTTCGTCATGGGCCCTCGAGACGGCCGCTCACGTGCGCCGCTGAGGGCGTTCATCGTCGGCGCGGCGCTCGTCGTGGCCATCGAGGCGATGCAGATCTTCATCGTGTCGCACGCCGCCGACAGCACCGACGTGCTGTGCGGCTGGATCGGCGTGGGAGCCGGAGTGGCGCTGGCGATGCGCTGGTTGCCGGCTCGACGCGCGGTCGCAAGACGGCCGCTCAAGCCCGCCAGCCGCGGCGCGGCATTGCTCCTCGGCTGCTGGGTCCTCGTGATCGCCCTGTCTCAGTGGATGCCCTACGATTTTTCCAGCAACCGCGGGATGATCCGGGCAAAGATCGCGGCGCTGTCGTTCGTGCCGTTCGGCGGCTACGTCGGCGGCTCCGATCTCAACGCGCTGAACGATCTGCTCGTGAAGCTCGCGCTGGCGGCCCCGGTGGGAGTACTCGCCGCGTTCATTCACCGCCGGCGGTCGTTGCCGGCCTTGACGGTCCCGATCGCGCTCGGTCTTTTCACCGCGCTCTTCACGATCGTCGAAGCGGGCCAGCTGTTCCTGCCGACCCGATCACCGGATCCGACCGATGTCGCGGTGGGCGTGCTGGGCGCGTTGGGCGGACTGTTTCTTGGCCGCTGGATCAAGGAGGAATAGCGGAGCCTTCCACGCTATGCTGATCGCTTCCCGATGGCGACCCGCAGACCGTTAGCGTCAGACGCGACGACCCGCACGACACGCTCGATCGCACCCCGCCCGCGCCCGGGCCTGTTCCTCTCCGCCGACGAAGTCGTGACCAGCCCGGAGACCGGGCTGCGCTATCGCATCGAGCGGCTGCTGGGGCAGGGCGGGTTCGGACAGGTCTATCTGGCGCGGCGGCTCGATCGGTCGGCGGTCGTTCCCGAACAGGTGTGCATCAAGGTCAGCGCCAGCATCGATGGCTGGGTGCGCGAAGCGTATTTCGGTCATCTGCTCGACGGCCATCCGCGCGCGATCCGGGTTTACGACCGCTTTCCGCTGTTCCGCGGTACGGCCACAACCAGCGGGCTGCTTTATGCCCTGGCGCTCGAGTACGCGCCTCATGGCGACCTTGGGGCCTTTCTGCAGCGCACCGAGCGCGGCTTCTCCGAAGCGGCGGTCCGGCGCGAAATTGCCGGCATCCTGCAGGTCCTTGGCAAGCTGCATCGCGGGCAGCTGCTCCACCGCGACCTCACGCCGCTCAACGTGTTCGTCTGTGACGGCCACCGGCTGAAGCTCGGCGACTTCGGGATCGTCCAGCAGCAAAGCGATTGGCGCGGCATCACCGCGCGGACGATGAACGCGCTCACCGCGCCGAGCGACATCCTGGCCGGCGAGGCGCCGAAGTGGCAGGCGCGAGACGACGTCTATCAGGTGGGCCAGCTGCTGGCGATGCTGGTGCGTGGCGACGCGCGCGCCAGGGTCCGAACGCGCGACGTCCGCGATCTGCGCTGCAGCGATCACCTCAAGGAGATCGTCTACCGCTGCATCGGCGAGCGGCGCAAGCGCTATGAAAGCGCCGACGAGCTCGTCGCCGCCCTGCGCACGCCGCCAGCCGCGCTCAACGCGAGCCGCGCGCCGCGCAGCCTGGCGGGCGTCCACCTCACGTTCACCGGCATCCTCAGCACGCCGCGCCGAGACGCCGCGGCGGCTGCCACTCGCGCCGGCGCGATCGTGCACAGCGGACCGTCCGCCCGGACGTCGGTCGTCGTACGCGGCCGTCCGAACCCGCAGCAGGCCGCCGGCCGGGACGCCGGCCTGAAGCTGATGGAGATCAAGCGGCTGCGCGAGAAGGGGTACCGCATCACCCTCATGAGCGAGACCCAGTTCTGGAAGCTGGCGGGCCGGCCAACCGCAGGGACCGGGGATCGGGGACCAGGGACCCGGACCCTTTAGGTGCGGCAACACCGCCGTGACTTGGCCCGTGTCTCCTTACCTTCGACGAGCGACCGTCGGGTGGCCGGCGAATCGAGTTCCACCCGGCCGCCGATCATCATCGTTGTGAACGCGATATTGAGGCATCGTCCAGCCGACAGTTCTTGTGTGCAGGACGCACCACCGCGGTAGCGACCGATCAGCCGCGTAGCGGGGCCAGCGCGCCGGCCCATTTCGCGAGCTCGTCGAGCATCACCGTCGCGGCCTTCGCTTGCACCTCGCCCGGTGAGAACGCGCCGGTCGCCTGATCGAACAGCTTCGTAAAGAACGGCAGCGTCACCGCTTCGGGCAGCGGCATCATCTTCAGCGCCGTCACCAGCAGCTTGTTCGTCTGCACCGACCGAAGGCCGCCGGACACACCGCCGTAGCTCACGTAGCCGACCGGCTTGTAGGCCCACTCCTGGACCAGATAATCCAGCGCATTCACCAGCGCCGGAGGCGTGCTGAAGTTGTACTCGGGCGTCACGAAGACGAACGCGTCCGCCTTCGCGACCCGGGCACTCCAGGTTTTCGTGTGCTCGTGCTGGTACTTCTGCAGCCGCGGGTGCTCAGGCTCGTTCATCATCGGCAGGTTGACCGCGGCGAGATCGACCATCTCGATCTCGAACCCGCCGTGGCGGCGGGCCACCCCTTCGAACCACGCGGCGATCGCGGGTCCCTTTCGTGACGGACGCGTGCTGGCAATGATGATCTGCAGATGCATGGTGTAGGAAGGTCGCGAAACAGGCCGCGGATCAGGCGCGCCGCCGCTGTCGCGGCTTCGCCGCCTCGGCGGGCGGGCCGCCGAACTTGTGGGCCCACTCGGCGATCGCGTCGAACGCCACCGCCAGGCCCCGGCCCTTCTTCGTCAACGAGTACTCGACGCGAACCGGCGTTTCGGGAACCACCGTCCGCTCGACGATGCCTTCCTGCTCCAGCTCCTGGAGGCGCTCGCTGAGCATCCGGTCGGTGATATCCGGTATCGCATCCCGCAGCGTCGCGAAGCGGCAGTCCGCACCGAGCAGCACGAAGATGATCGCCCCTGTCCACCGCCGGCCGATGAGCTCGGCGGCGCGATGAAACTGCGCGCACAGCGCTGGCGGGTGGGGACCGGAGGTGGCTCGCATCTGCGACCTCCAGTATACCGCCAAGGCTTACCTTCGGCTAGCGACTAGCTTATTTTTATTTACTACTTGATTTATATCGACTAACTTTTGTATAGTCATAGTCGTCGATTGGATGAGGGTGCGAGTGCCGGCGGGAGCCGGTCAGGAGAACGTCATGGATGCAGGATTGCTGATTGGGCGGATCGTGTTCGGTGGGTTGATGGCGGCCCATGGGGCGCAGAAGTACTTTGGATGGTTCGGCGGGTACGGGCTGGACGCGGTGAGCGGGATGTTCGAGTCGCTCGGGTTCCGTCCAGGACATCTGTTCGCGCGTGCGGCGGCGCTCAGCGAAATCGGTGCCGGGCTGCTCGTCGCGGGCGGTCTGCTCGGGCCGGTGGGACCCGCCCTGCTGCTGTCGGTGATGATCGTCGCGGCAGTCAGCGTCCACTGGCAGCACGGGCTCTTCGCCGCGACCAACGGCATCGAGATGCCGCTCCTCTACGCCGCGGCTGCGGTGGTCTTCGCGCTGACCGGACCGGGGGCGTATTCGCTCGACGCGGTGCTGGGTCTCAGCGGTCTCTGGACCCCCGCCGTGACCGCCATCGTCCTCACGCTCGGCGTCGCCGGGGCGCTGGGCAACCTGGCGATCCGCAAGACGCCCGCGCCGGCCGCCGCCTGACGGCTGGTTGGAGGCGACGGCCGCGCTCCGCACCGGCGGGGCGCGGCCTCCCCGCCGTCCGATCGTGGGCAACGCCGGTCCGGATCCGGACAGTCTGTTGCTCGGTCGCAATCGCATTGCAGCGCAACCGCGTCAAAATACGCGGCAGCCAAGGCCGGGGACGAATCCCCGGGATTGGCATTCCGGTTGCGCGTCCGGCATGACGATGGCCTTTTTTCAGGATGTGCGGGGTGCGGCGCGGATGTGGGCGGCGAGACCCGGGCTGCCGCTCTTGGCGATCGTCTCGATGACCCTGGCGATCGCCGCCGCAACGAGCGCGTTCGTCGTCACAGATGCGGCGGTGTGGCGGCCGTTACCGCTTCCCTCGCCGCAGCGCGTCGCCTGGATCTCCTCGCTCGATCGGCAGGTCCCCGGGGACACCGCCCCCGGTGTGTTCAGCGCGTGGCGGGCGCGAGCGGCGTCCGTCACGGCACTCGGCGCGATGCGCGTCGCGGAAGCGACGCTGATCGACGGCGGCGCCGCGGAGCGGATCTCCGGAGCCCAGGTCACCAGCGGCGTCTTCGCCGCTCTCGGGCTCAGCGCCGCGTCGGGGCGCCTCCTCTCTCCCGCTGACGAGGCATCCGGGGCTGCGCCGGTGCTGGTGATTAGCGAACGTCTCAAGCGGACGCATTTCGCCGGCGTCAACCCGATCGGCCGCACGATCACCCTGGACGGCCGGGCGCGCACAATCGTCGGCGTGATGCCGCCGGCGTTCGACGCGGTCCCCTTCGGAATCGACTGGCTGACGCCGCTCGGCTTCAGTGCCGCGCAGGCGGCGAACGTCGGCCCGCGATATCTGCAGGTCGTCGCGCGACTGTCGACCGGGCCTGAGCCGCAGGTCGAGGCGGAACTGACGGCCATCGCGCGGGCAACCGGCGCCACAGGCGACACCGGCCTGCCACTCGAGGTGCGCGTCGAGCCGCTCGGCAGGCACTTCGCATCCGCGCCCCGCCGCGTGCTGCTCCCCCTATTCGGCGCCACGTTGACGCTGGTCCTGATCGCGGCGGTCAACGTCGCCGGGCTGATGATCGCGCACGGTCAGCGCCGTGTCGGCGAGATGACGGTGCGCGCGTCCCTCGGCGCCACCCGCGCACGCCTCGTTCGGCAGCTCGCGACCGAGTCCGGCCTGCTGATCCTCGTGTCCGGCGGGCTCGCCCTGATCCTGGCGCAATGGCTCACGGACGCGCTCTCGGCGCTGCTGCCGCCAGCGCTCCATCAGGTACCGATTCAGGCGATCGACGGCCGAACGATCGCCTTCGCCCTCGGCCTGATCGCTTCGGCCACGCTCTTGGCCGGACTCCTGCCAGCCTTCCGCAACTCGCGAGCCGACCTGCGGTCCAGCCTCTCCGGTAGCTCGCGCACCATCACCGCCGGCACGGAGCGGCTGCGGCGTGGGTTCGTCGCCGCGCAGATCGCGCTCGCCATGAGCCTCGCGATGGCGGGCTTGCTGATGCTCCAGACCACGCGCGCCCTGGACGACGCCCCGCGTGGGTATCAGGGCGATCGGGTGCTGACCGCGGCGTTGCGTTTCCCCAACAGCGACTACCCTAGCGGCGCCGCGATCACGCGCGCGGTCGATCGTGTCGTCTCGGCCTCGACGTCCGTGAGCGGCGTCGAGCGGACCGCGATCGGGACGCGGCTGCCGCTCTCCGGCGGCGCCCCGAGCTCGGACGTCGCGCTCGTGTCGGAGACCTTCTCGAACGGCGTCGATCGTCAGGCGAGGATCCGCTTCGTCACGCCCGGCTTCTTCGGGACGCTGGGCACCAGCATTCTCGAGGGCCGCGACATTGCTGACGCCGATCGGCCGGGTGCGCCGCTCGTGGTGCTGGTCAACGACACGCTGGCACGGCGGCTCGCTCCCTCGGGGTCGGTGGTTGGCCGTGACGTGAAGTTCGCGGTGGCGGACTTCAACCATGACGGCGCTACCCCGTGGCGGGTCGTGGGGCGGGTCGAGGACGCCTGGGACAGCGGGCCGCGGGAGCAGCCGCAGCCGGAGATTTACGTCAGCCTGGCGCAGGGTCCGGCGGACGTTTTCGAATGGGTCGGGCGCCGCGTCCTGCTCGCGGTGCGCGCCACACCGGGGCGGACACTGGGCGCAAACGAGGTCCGCGCCGCCGTCGCGCGCGAGGTCCCCGGCCTGCCGCTCTTCGACGTGCAGACGCTCGACGAACGTCTCGCGGCGCACCTGGCGACGGAGCGGCTTCTCACCCGCCTCCTCGTCCCTCTCGGCATCATGGGGGCCCTCCTCGCGACCCTCGGCGTCTTCGCCATCGTCACGCACGTGGTCTCGGCGCGGCGGCGGGAACTGGCGGTTCGGATGGTGCTGGGGGCGTCACCGGCCTCGATCCTGAGGCTCGCGCTGCAGGATGGCCTGCGGATGACGATCGCCGGGATCGCGGTGGGGGCGGCGGGAGCGGTCCTGGCGGGGCGCAGCCTGGCCGCATTGACCTTCGGCGTGGCACCGCTGGACCCGCGAACCATTGCCGCGGCAGCCGGCCTCACGCTCATCACGACGACCCTGGCCGTGTGGTGGCCGGCCCGCCGTGCGGCACGGCTCGATCCCGCGACCGCCTGCGAGACGCCTAGTCCCCTGGAACCGTGATAGCTGGGACAAGTCCCGGAGCGCGGCGCCCGGCGGGCAAGGCGAGAGGAGTGAGCATATTGGGCATATGTGAGCGACGAGCAACGCCGCCCGGCGGGATGCCCCGCCCGGGAGTTGTCCTAGAAATCACGGCGACTAGCAGGATGCTGAAAAACGCATCCTGAATGGCAGATGGAAGATGGCGAAACCCCAGTGTTTTCACATCTGCCATTTGCCATTTCCCATCAGGCCGCCCTTTTTCAGCGGCCTGTTGGGGGTAAAGGTCCGGTTGTGCGCAGCGAAGCTGGACGATCAGTCTCTGGCCGATCGCAGCGCTTCGAGGTCGGCACGGCTCGACGGAAGCCAGGCGGCCCCCAGGGACTTGAGAAACCGGCGAATCTGGGTCACGGTCCAGCGCTCGGTCAGGATCAGGAGACGATCGAGCTCGTCATCGACGGCCCGGGCTTCGTCCGGCGAGGCATCGGCCCTGAAGCTTCTGGCGGCAGCCGGCGCGGAGCCGTGATCGAGCAGGAAATCCTGGTGCAAGTACCCGCCGAAGAACTGCGCCAGCGCCGGGAAGTCCTCGGGCCTGACCTTCCTGTCGTCCTTCCCGCTTTTTCGACCCTCGGCCGGCCGCTTGGTCATTTCGTCTCCGGGTAGGATGTCAGCACGATGCCACGATGATCGCGCTCCAGCCAGCGCATCACCACCCTTGCGCTGGAGCAGGGCCGGGTCGTCCTGTCACCCCGGCTGAGCGAAAGCCCTATAGGAGCCGGCCCGGGATCGCGATATAGGAGAACGAGATTCGGACGCGACCCGGACCGGGCCACCCAGGCGTCGACCCGGTCGCGATTCGCGGCGAGCGCCGCCGCGACGACGCGGGAGGCCGTTGCCGCATCGGGGTACGTCGATGCGGCTGAGATCTGCCGCTCGCGGTAGAGCCGCTCCGCCAATTGGGCGAAGGTCCGCCCCACGTGCCGCTTCAGGGTGTGGCCGCCCACGGCCTCGTCCGCAGCCAAATCGTAGCTAGCGGCCGTTTTTACAGCTGAGCTGACGGCCGCAGCGGAAGAAGGTGCTGCTGGCGTTTTCGCGATGGTACTCGGGGCGGGATCACCGGCCGGGACTTCCGCCTGCCGACACGATGCTGCCCCGATTGCCGCCAGCAACACCAGTTGCAGCAATACGATACAGACGACGTCGGAACGCGAGCGATAGGCGGATCGACCTCTCACGGGCCGATCATAGTCGTTCGTGTCCGGTGGAGCGCGTGAGAGGGCGATCAGCTTTAGCAGGCCGCTGAAAAGGGCGGCCTGATGTGAAATGGCAAATGGCAGATGTGAAAACACTGGAGTTTTGCCATCTTCCATCTGACATCCGCCATTCAGGATGCGTTTTTCAGCATCCTGTTAGGTGACGCAGCCGGCGAAAGACGAAATAATAGATGGCAAGATCCGTGTAGGCTACACCGGCGTCTTAATACTGTAACCGTCCTGCGGAGCGTAGCAGCCCCGTCTGCGGGGCACGACCGCGAGGGCTTGAACGTGGTGAGAAGCGTATGAGAACTCAGGCGAGCCGAGCGATGTCCGAATTGCTGGAAGACGACGACTTCCAGCAGCTGATTACGGACCGGTTGGAAGAGGATCCGACGTTCTGGACCGGCAGCGGCAAGCGCCGCACGGTGATTACGGTCGAGGTTGAGGACGGACACGTCACGCTGAACGGTGTCGTGCGGACCAAGATGGATCGGCGCCGGGCCGACATTCTGGTGCGGGCGCTCGGCGCCGTCGGCGTCGACAACCGCCTGCGGGTCCTCACCGAAGACAAGGACGACCCCAAGCGCGTCGTCGCCTGACCTGTTCGACCCGTGGGTCCAGTCCCGACCGGACCCACGGTCATCCTGCCTATCGGTCGAGGATCTTTGCGACCTCGGCATTCACCGCATCGAGCTCCTTCTTCAGTTCCGCGTAGCGCTCGACCGCGTCCCGGCCGATCTTCTGGTCGCCACGCGCGGTCATGCCGGCGAGGTAGGTGATGTGCGCCTGCAGCCCCGGCTTGCCGTAGCGTACCGGCTCGGTCAGGAGCTTCGCCGCAATCGCGTCGAGCGCCTTCGCTTTTTCTGCATCCGCCCCTGACGCCCCCTTGAGCCGCGTTTGCGCTTCGCGTACGCGCGCGACCGTCTGGTTCACGCCGGTCACGAGCTCCCGCGTCCGGGTGTTGTGGTCGAACTGCTCTTTCAGGTCGGCGACCGTGACCCCGTCTGCAGCGACGTTCGGATCGATGAGCACGGTCAGCGGCTGCGTGAGCACCTTGTCGCCGGCCTTCAGCCGCACCTGATACGCGCCCGGCGGGAGCGTGAGCCCGCCCTGATTCCGGACGTCCCAGGTGAAGCGGTTCATGCCGGCGAGCTTCGTGACGCGCGCGATGTTGGCATTGCCGCGCCCGGCGCGTCCGGCGCCACCCGCCGCCTCAGTGTCGTCGGGATCGGCGGAAGGCGCCGCGCCTCCGCCGCCTCGCCCGCCACGTCCGCGTCCCCCGCCGGCCGGCGCGTCGCTGTTGTACGAATTGAGGACGGTGCCCTGGGGATCGAGGATCTCGATCGTGACCGGGCCGGCTGGTGCGGCCGGCAGGTAGTAGTCGACCATCGGCCCGAGCGCGCTGTAGGTCGTCCGATAGCCGTCGCGCGGCTTGTACAGAATCACGTCCGAGGCGGTTCCCTGCGCCGGCGCGCCGATCTGGTGCAGCGCCGACACGTTGTCGAGAATCCAGAACGCCCGGCCCTGCGTGGCGACCACGAGGTCCTTGTGGTGCAGCTTGATGTCGGTGATCGGCGTCACCGGGAGGTTCAACTGGAACGGCTGCCAGTGGCCACCGTTGTCGAACGAGATGAACATGCCGAACTCGGTGCCGGCGTAGAGCAGGCCTTCCCGGTCCGGATCCTCGCGAACCACGCGGGTCGGGTTGTCGGCGGCAATGCCGTTGCTGCCCGTCGTCAACCGCGTCCAGCTCTTGCCGTAATCGTCGGTCTTGTAGATGTACGGCTGGTAATCGCCGAGCAGGTAGCGGTAGACCGCGAAATAAGCGGAGCCGCGGCGATGAGGGGACGCCTCGATCCACTGCACGCGGCCGCCGGGCTCCAGATCCTTGGGCGTGACGTCGGTCCAGGTCTTCCCGTTGTCACGCGTGACGTGGAACGGGCCGTCGTTGGAACCGGTCCAGATCACGCCGCGCTCCAGCGGCGACTCGGTGATCGCGTACAACGTGCTGTAGAACTCCTCACCGGTGACGTCGCGGGTGATCGGCTCGCCGCTCGCCCCCTGGCAGCAGGCCGGCTTCGCGGTCAGATCGGGGGAGATCTTCTCCCATGTCACTCCCTTGTCGCGCGTCCGGTGCAGGTACTGCGATCCGTAATAGAGGACGTCCGGGTCGTGCGGCGAGAGCGCCATCGGCGACACGCGCTGCATGCGATAGATCAGATCGCTTGCCGGATTCCCGTAGAGCGACTGGGCGCCGATCCAGGTACTGCTTCTCCTGGCCGGTCTTCAGGTTCATCACGCTGTACTGGCCCTTGCAGGATCCGTAGACGATGGTCGGGTCTTTGGGGTACGGCATGATGGGGCCGGTCTCGCAGCCCGGGCCGCCGCGCCAGTCCTCACGCGCGTACGGCGTCGCCTGGCTGGTGATGATCACCGTGCTGCTGTCCTGCTGCGCGCCGTACAGGTTGTAGGGGAACTGCTCGTCCATCCAGACGCCGTAGAACTCCCCTGTCGGCTGGTTCAACTGCGACGACCAGGTGTGCCCGCCGTCAGTCGAGATGTTGGCGCCGCCGTCGTTGGACTGCACCAGCGTGTTGCCGTCCTTCGGGTTGACCCAGATGTCATGGTTGTCGCCGTGCGGCGTGCGCAGCGCGCTGAACGTCTTCCCGCCGTCGACCGACTTGAAGAAGCTCTCCGCGCCGGCGTAGACGACATCAGCGTTGGTCGGGTCGGCGCCGAGCGTGGTGTAGTAGAACGGCCGCTGCAGCAGCGCGGGCTGCGCGGTCATGAGCGCCCAGCTCTGGCCGCTGTCGTCGGACCGATAGAAGCCGCCGCCCGGCAGGGCCTCGATCAGCGCGTAAATGCGATCCGGCTTGGCCGCCGTCACGGCGAGGTTGGCCTTGCCGATCAACTCGGCCGGCAGGCCGGTCTTGATCTGCGTGAACGTTTCGCCGGCGTCCGTGCTCTTGTAGAAACCACCGTCCCTCGAGCCGCTGATGATCGTCCAGGGCTTCCGCTCCAGGCGCGACATCCACGCATAGACGACCGACGGGTTGCCCGGCTGGAGCTCGACGTCCATGGCGCCGACGCCGTCGTTGACGTAGAGGACCTTCTTCCACGTCTTGCCGCCGTCGGTGGTCTTGAAGATGCCGCGCTCGTCGTTCTTCTTGAACGCGTCCCCCATCGCCGCCACCCACACCGTGTTCGGATCGGTGGGATGGATCCGGACAGCGCCGATCTGGCCGGCGTGGTAGAGGCCGACGAACTGCCAGGTGTCACCGCCGTCAGCCGTCTTGTACACGCCGCGGCCGGTCGAGACGTTGCTCCGCACGCCGTCCGAGCCGGTGCCGACGTAGATCACCTTCGGGTCCGAATCCGCGACCGCGATCGCGCCCATGGAGCCCACCGGGATCTTGCCGTCGGCGATCGGCGTCCAGTTGAGCCCGCCATCCGTCGTACGGAACAGGCCGCCGCTGGCAACGCCCATGTAGAACGTCTTCGGCTGCGACGGGACGCCGGTCACGGCAGTGACGCGGCCGCCCCGCGACGGACCGACCAGGCGATACTGCATCCCGCGCAACAGCGCCGGATCGACGACGCTAATCGTCGCCGCGCGGCCGGCCGGCGGCTGCGTGCGCGATGCCGGCTGGGTGGCCGGGGAGCGCTGCGGCGCAGGCGTTTGCGCGCGCGGCTGCGCCAGCGCGGCGGCAACCAACACGAATAGCGAGATGACGGAGTGACGACGCATAGAGGAATCTCCGGGAGGGAGGCCTTGGTCAGGCGTTCGAAACGGGAACCTCAGCATACATCACGGGACTCGGGACTCGGGACTCGGCGCTCGGCGCTCGGCGGTCGGCGGTCGGCGGTCGGGACTCGGCGCTGGGCGCTGGGCGTTGGGCTCGGGGCGTTGGGCGTTCTGGAGCTCGGAACTTGGAACTTGGAACCAAGCGGAAGCTGGAAGCTGGAAGCTGGAAGCTGGAAGCTACGACTTCGACGCCGTGAGCTGCCCGACCAGCGCCGCGAAGTCGAAATCCTGGCTCACGGCGGCGAGTGCCTGGAGCCTCGCGCACTCGTCTGTCGTCAGCACGGGCGAGGTGATCGCGCCGAACGCCTCCGCGTCGCGGGCGACGCGCGCCGCCGCATCCGGCAGAGCGTCGCGGCCACTGAGGCGAAAGGAGCTGGGCGTCAGCGGCCCGAACAGCAGCGCGCGCGCGAGCTCTGGCCAGGCGGCGATGTCGGGCTCGATTCCGGCGGCGGCCGCGAAGGTCCGCGCCGTGGTGTGCATCGGCACGATCTGCGGCACATGGCGACGGCGCCGGGCCGCGTCGATCCCCGCGCGCATCTGGTCCTCGCCTGGCAGCGGCCGCGCGCCGCTCCACGCGTAGGCGACCCATCGAGCCTGGAGCTCGAGGACCGGGAAGAGCGGCCCGATCTGGTGGAACAGGCCGAGAAACGCCAGCCCGGGCAGGTCCGGATGGAAGGTGAAGCCGTGCAGGTCGAGGTGCTCGCCATCGAGGTCGAGGGCGCGGGTGATCGTCTCATCGAGGAACGGCAGGTCCAGTTGGTAGCCGGTACCGCAGATGATCGCGTCGAACTCGCCGCTCGATCCGTCCGCGAAGCTCACGCGCTGACCAGCAATTCCGCTGATCCATGGACGAACGGCAATCCGCCCCTCGGCCACGAGCGGCAGGTAGTGCTGGGCGAGCGTGATGCCGGCTGCTGCGAGCTCTAGCGCCGGTGACGGCGCCCCGTACTGATCGGGGCTGCCGCCGCACCGCAGCACGAAGGCTTTGGTCGCCGCCGCCACGGCCTCCGCGCGGCAGCAGTTCCGCCGCAAGGGCCGCCGCGCGCGAGAATGCCAGGTGATCGGTGGGCACGCCGGCACTGAGCTTGGGGAGCACGTAGCGCTGACGACGATTCGTCGTGACGACCTGGTCGGCTCCGCTGACCGCCAGCTCGGAGGCGATCTCGAGCGCACTGATGGCGCATCCGGCGACGAGCACACGTTGCCCGCGGTATGGCGCGCTGCCGGTGTACTCGCTGGTGTGACGCACGCCGCCCGCGCCCGTGAAATCGGCGAGCCCCGGCACCGGCGGAACGACCGGGCGCTGATAACGTCCCGGTGCGATCACGACCCGCGAGTAGGTCTCGACCTCCGCGGTGCGCCCGTTGGACGTATGGACGTCCCATCCGCCCGGCGCGCGGACGATGCGCTCGACGCGCGTCTCCAGGCGCGCGGTCGCGGTCAGGCTGAAGTGGTCGGCGTAGTCACGAAGGTAGGCGCCAATTGCCTGGTTTGCCGGATAGATCGGAGTTCCGGGCGGATGCGGGCGATCGCTCAGGGCCGTGAGGATGCGCGACGTGTTGGTGTGCATCGACGGCCAGATGCCGCTGACGCGCCGATCGCCGGACCACTGGCCGCCGAGCGCGGCGGCGCGCTCGAGGATGACCGGTTCGAAGCCTTCGTGGAGCAGATAGCGGGCGGCGGAGAGGCCCGCCGGACCACCGCCGACGATCGCGACCCGGGCCATCGTCGGCATTGTATGACGACGACCGGGGGAACGACGGGAGGAGGAGATCCCGCGGTCCCCACGGCACTCACTGACGGATCAGGGCAGTTCCGAGTGACCCATCAGATACGTGTCCACCGCGCGGGCGGCGTTGCGGCCGTCGGCGATGGCCCAGACGATCAGTGACTGGCCGCGCTGCATGTCTCCGGCGGTGAAGACGCCCTTCTCGCTCGTCATCCACTGGTCATCGCGCGCTACGTTGCCGCGCTCGGTCAGCCTGACTCCGAGCTCCGAGATGACGCCCGTGCGTTCCGGGCCCGTAAAGCCCATCGCCAGCAGCACCAGGTCAGCCTTCAGGTCGAAGCGGGATTCCGGGCGCGGGACGAACGACATCCGGCCGTTGTCGCGCACCATCTCGACCTCGCTGCCATGCAACCCCGCCACCTGCCCCCGCCCGTCGTCCACGAAGCGCTCGGTGGACACGGAGTAGACGCGCTGGCCGCCCTCTTCGTGCGCAGACGATGTCCGGAAGATGTTGGGCCAGAGCGGCCAGGGATTGTCCTCCGCGCGTGAGTCAGGCGGTTTCGGCAGCAGCTCCAGCTGGTGGACCGCCTTGGCGCCCTGCCGATGCGCGGTGCCGAGACAATCGGCGCCGGTGTCGCCGCCGCCGATGATCACCACGTCCTTGCCCTTGGCAGTGATGATCTGCTCTTCGGGGATCTCGTCCTGGGCGCAGCCGCGGTTCTGCTGGGTCAGATAGTCGACGGCGAAGTGAATCCCCTTCAGCTCCCGCCCGGGCACCGTCAGATCGCGCGCAGCTGTCGCGCCGCAGCACAGGACGATCGCGTCGAAGTCGCGCCGCAGCGCGTCGGCCGGGACATCGACGCCGATGTTGATGCCGGCGCGGAACACGACGCCTTCCTGCTCGAGCAGCATCAGCCGCCGCTCGAGATGGCGTTTCTCGAGTTTGAACTCGGGGATGCCGTAGCGCAGCAGCCCGCCGATCCGATCGGCCCGCTCGAAGACCGTGACCTTGTGGCCGGCGCGATTCAGTTGATCGGCGGCGGCAAGACCGGCCGGACCCGAGCCGACCACGGCGACCGCCTTGCCGGTGCGCCGGGCCGGCGGGCGCGGCACGATCCAGCCCTCGAGGAAGGCGCGCTCGACGATCGACAGCTCGATCCGCTTGATCGCGACCGGATCGTCGTTGATGCCGAGCACGCAGGAGCCTTCACACGGCGCCGGGCACAGACGCCCCGTCCACTCGGGGAAGTTGTTGGTCGCGTGCAGCCGGTCGATCGCTTCGCGCCACTGGTCGCGCGACGCGAGGTCGTTCCAGTCCGGGATCAGGTTGCCGAGCGGGCAGCCCTGATGGCAGAACGGAATGCCGCAGTCCATGCACCGGGCGCCCTGTTCGCGTACGCCCTGGACCGGATCGAGCAGGTAGACCTCGCGCCAGTCGCGCAGTCGCTCGTCGATCGGCCTGGACTGCGGCTTGGACCGCTTGAACTCGAGAAACCCCGTCGCCTTACCCATTCGCCACCGCCAGCACCCCGTTGGTCTCCATTGCCCGCCGCTCCGCCTGCTCGCGAGCCTGCGCCATCAGCACGCGCTTGTAGTCGCGCGGAATCACCTTCACGAACCGGAGCGGCGACCAGTCCGCCAGCAGCCCCGCCGCCACCGTGCTCTGCGTGTAGCGCACGTGATCGGCCAGCAGCTGCTGCACGACTGCCAGATCCTCCGGCTCCGCCAGCGGCTCGAGAT
The DNA here is from genome assembly GCA_963816725.1 of uncultured Acidobacteriota bacterium. Taxonomy (GTDB): domain Bacteria; phylum Acidobacteriota; class Vicinamibacteria; order Vicinamibacterales; family 2-12-FULL-66-21; genus CAVSUB01. Next base: position 72,269 of record CAWFMC010000020.1, read on the forward strand.
CGACCATGCCGGGGTTGCAGCGCCGTTCGAACCCGCCGTCCACGTTCAGCACGTAGGCCACGCCGCCGCTCATGCCGGCGGCGAAGTTGCGTCCGGTGCGGCCCAGGATGAGGACGCTGCCGGCGGTCATGTACTCGCAGCCGTGATCGCCAACGCCCTCGACCACCGCGCGCGCGCCGCTGTTCCGCACCGCGAAGCGCTCGCCGGCGATGCCGCGGATGTACGCCTCACCGCCGGTCGCGCCGTAGAGCGCGACGTTGCCGATGATGATGTTGTCCTCGGGCGTGAAGCCGGCGTGCTTCGGCGGATAGACGATCAGGCGCGCCCCTGACAGCCCCTTGCCGACGAAGTCATTGGCATCGCCCTCGAGCGTCATGGTGACGCCCTTGGGCACGAAGGCGCCGAAGCTCTGACCGGCGGTGCCGGAGAACTGCAGCCGCAGCGTGTCGTCCGGCAGCCCGTCGACGCCGTGACGCCGCGTGATTTCGTACCCGAGCCGGGTCCCGACCGTGCGATTGACGTTGCGCACCGGCACGCGCAGCTCCACCGGCTGCTTTCGCTCGATCGCCGCGGTCGCCCGCGCGATGATCTGGTTGTCGAGCGCCTGCTCGAGGCCGTGGTCCTGGGCGTGAATGCGGCGCCGCACGGCGTCGGCAGGCACATCGGGCGCGAGCAGGACCTGCGACAAGTCGACGCCGGCGGCCTTCCAATGCGCGATCGCCTCGCGCATCTCCAGCCGGTCGACGCGTCCGACCATCTCGTCGACGGTGCGGAAGCCGAGCTCGGCCATCAGCTCGCGGACTTCCTCGGCGACGAAGCGGAAATAGTTCTCCACGAACTCCGGCTTGCCGGTGAACTTCTTGCGCAGCTCCGGATCCTGCGTCGCGATGCCGACCGGGCAGGTGTTCAGGTGGCACACGCGCATCATCACGCAGCCCGAGACGACCAGCGCCGCCGTGGCGAAGCCGAACTCCTCGGCGCCGAGCAGCGCCGCGATCACGACGTCACGGCCGGTCTTGAGCTGCCCGTCGACCTGCACCGTGATGCGATCGCGCAGGTTGTTGAGCATCAGCACCTGCTGCGTCTCGGCGAGGCCGAGCTCCCACGGGATGCCACTGTGCTTGATCGCGGTCAGCGGCGAGGCGCCGGTGCCGCCGTCGTGCCCGGAGATCAGCACCACGTCGGCGTGGGCCTTGGCCACACCGGCCGAGATCGTGCCGACGCCGACCTCGGCGACCAGCTTCACGTGGATGCGCGCGACAGGGTTGGCGTTCTTCAGGTCGTGAATCAGCTGCGCGAGATCCTCGATCGAGTAGATGTCGTGGTGCGGCGGCGGCGAGATCAGGGTCACGCCGGGCGTCGAGTTGCGCACCTTGGCGATCCACGGGAAGACCTTCGGCCCGGGCAGCTGACCGCCCTCGCCGGGTTTCGCCCCTTGGGCCATCTTGATCTGCAGGTCGTCGGCGTTGACCAGGTACTCGCTCGTCACGCCGAAGCGCGCCGAGGCCACCTGCTTGACCGCGCTGCGCCGCCAGTCCCCGTTCGGGTCCTTCTTATAGCGGGCCGGATCCTCGCCCCCCTCGCCGGAGTTCGACTTGCCGCCCATCCGGTTCATGGCGATCGCCAGCGTCTCGTGCGCCTCGAGGCTGATCGAGCCGTACGACATCGCCCCCGTGGCAAAGCGCTTGACGATTGCCTCGACCGGCTCGACCTGATCGATCGGAATCGCCGGCTGGGTGCGCGCGAAGTCGAGCAGGCCGCGTAAGGTGCCGAGCTTGCGGCTCTGGTCGTTCACCAGCGTGGTGTATTCCTTGTAGACCTTGTACTGGCCGCTGCGAGTCGCGTGCTGGAGCTTGAACACCGTGTCCGGATTGAACAGGTGGTACTCGCCGTCACGCCGCCACTGGTACTCGCCGCCCGGGTCGAGGTCCACCGGCGCGGGCATGCGGCTCGGGAACGCCCGCGCGTGCCGCTGCAGGACCTCGTTGGCCACGGCGGCCAGGCCGATCCCGCCGATCCGCGACGCGGTGTGCGTGAAGTAGCGATCGACGAACGCCGATTCCAGCCCGATCGCCTCGAAGATCTGCGCCCCGCAGTAGCTCTGGAGCGTCGAGATGCCCATCTTGGACATCACCTTGAGGATGCCCTTGTTCAGGCCGCGGATGTAGTTGATGACCGCCTGGTCGTGGGTGATCCCCTCGAGCAGCCGATGCCCCAGCATGTCCTCGAGGCTCTCGAACGCGAGATACGGGTTGACCGCTCCGGCGCCGTAACCCATGAGCAGCGCGACGTGATGCACTTCACGCGCGTCGCCCGATTCGACCACCAGCGCGCAGCGCGTCCGGGCGCCCTGCCGCACCAGGTGATGGTGCACGCCGGCCGTCGCGAGCAGGCTCGGAATCGGCGCCAGCTCGTCGCTGACCCCGCGGTCCGAGAGAATCAGAATCGTGTAGCCAGCCGCCACCGCCTGCGCCGCCTGGGTGTTGAGGTCCTCGAGCGCGCGCTCCAGACCGGCCGCGCCGTCCGCCGCCCGGAACAGCATCGGCAGCGTGACCGCGCTGAACCCCTTGACCCGGATGTGCCGCAGCTTGGCCAGCTGGCTGTTGTCGATGATGGGATACCGCACGCTGATCTGCCGGCAGCTCTCCGGCTCGGGCTGGAGCAGGTTGCGCTCCGGACCGATCGTCGACTCCATCGAGGTGATCAACTCCTCGCGGATCGCGTCGAGCGGCGGATTGGTGACCTGCGCGAACAGCTGCTTGAAGTAGTCGTAGAGCAGGCGCGGCCGATCCGACAGCACCGCCAGCGGGGTGTCGGTGCCCATCGAGCCGATCGGCTCCTCGCCGGCGCGGGCCATCGGCTCGAGGATCTGACGGATGTCCTCACGCGTATAGCCGAACGCCTGCTGCCGCCGGAGCACGGTCTCGTGATCCGGTTCGGGAAGGTACGGCGCAGCCGGGACCGATTCGATCGGAATCAGGTGCTGCTTCAGCCACTCGCCGTATGGATGCGCACGCGCCAGCTGATCCTTCACCTCGTCGTCCGAGATGATCCGACCCTGCGCGGTGTCGACCAGGAACATCCGTCCTGGATGCAGCCGCTCCTTCACGACGATGTCCTCGGCCGGAATGTCGAGGACACCGACCTCCGAGGCGAGCACGACCAGATCGTCCTTCGTCACGTAATAACGCGAGGGCCGCAGCCCGTTGCGATCGAGCACCGCGCCGATCACCGTGCCGTCGGTGAACGCGATCGACGCCGGACCGTCCCACGGCTCCATCAGGGACGAGTGATACTCGTAGAACGCGCGCCGCTCGGGGCTGATGCTCTCGTGGTTCTGCCACGGCTCCGGGATCATCATCAGCACGGCGTGCGGCAGCGAGCGCCCGGCCATCACCAGGAACTCGAGCACGTTATCGAACGTCGCCGTGTCGCTGCCTCCCTCGCGCACGATCGGCAGCACCTTCTTCAGGTCGTCGCCGAGCACGTCCGACCGGAGCAGCGCCTCCCGCGCCTTCATCCAGTTGATGTTGCCGCGTAAGGTGTTGATCTCGCCGTTGTGCGCGACGTAGCGATACGGGTGGGCCAGCGGCCACGAGGGAAACGTGTTGGTGCTGAACCGCTGGTGGACGAGCGCCAGCGCCGATTCGACGGACGGCTCCGCCAGGTCGAGGAAGAACGGCGCAATCTGGCTCGCCGTCAGCATCCCCTTGTAGATCAGCGTCCGGCACGACAGGCCGACGATGTAGAACGAACTGCGCGACCCGGGATCGAGGGTCAGTTGATCGACCGCGTTCTCGATCCGTTTGCGGATCACGTACAGCTTCCGCTCGAACGCCTGGTCGTCGGCGATTGCGGCCGCGCGGCCGATGAAGAGGTGCTTGAAGAGCGGCTCCGCCGCGACCGCCCGGGGCCCGAGGTCGCGATCGTCGGTCGGCACGTCACGCCAGCCGAGGAGCGACTGCCCTTCCTCGTCGACGATCCGGGCGATCGTCGCTTCGACCGTGTGCCGCGCCGCCGCCTCGGTCGGCAGGAACACGAGCCCGGCGCCATACCCGCCCGCCGGCGGCAGCGGGATCCCCAGGCGCGTCGTCTCGGCACGGAAGAACCGATCCGGCATCTGAATCAGGATGCCGGCGCCGTCCCCGGTATTCGCTTCGCAGCCGCAGGCGCCGCGATGCTCGAGGTTGATCAGGACCTGCAGGGCATGGCGAACGATCGCGTGCGAACGCCGTCCCTTGGCGTCGACGACGAGGCCGACACCACAGGCGTCGTGCTCGTGACGCGGGTCATACAGGCCGTGGGCGGAGGGGGCTGTCGATGTGGGCACACGATGTTATGTGCCACAACGAGCCAGAAGGAAAACAGATTCTACGCATCGTATTCATGCGTTCTGCTTGTGGATGCGATATGCGTACGGCGCATGGGCCCTATCGTGCGACAGCGCGAGCCGGGCGGCCGGCCTTGACACACCCTGCATCGACCGTGCTACGTTGAGCAGGTTCATGGCGCTCCGCCTCACCTTCTGTTGTCGCCCCTCCGCTTGCGCGAGCACGTGTTGTTGCTCGTGTACGGTGCCGGCGACCGGCCGGTGAGAAGCCTCGAACCGCATCTCTCTCCTCGCAGCAGCTTCTCTCCCCGCTGAGCTCCCGGCGCTCCATTCGCATTAACCATTCGCTTCGTTGCCGGCGCGCGCTCACACGCTGCCGGCCGGAACGGGCGTCCCGAGCGGGACCGCCCGATCCGCGGAAACCTGTCGAGCTCACGGGAACCGCATGTTGACATCGACCATCGCCGAACCGTCCAACCCGATCGTGGCGCCTCCTGCCGTGCGGCGTCTGAACCATCTGCGCGCGCTCGAGGCCGAAAGCATCCACATCATCCGGGAAGTGGCCGCCGAGTTCGAACGCCCGGTGATGCTGTATTCGATCGGGAAGGACTCCTCGGTCCTCCTGCGCCTGGCTCAGAAAGCGTTCTACCCCGGGCCGATCCCGTTCCCGTTGCTGCACATCGACACCACCTACAAGTTTCGCGAGATGATCGCCTTCCGCGACTGGTACGCGGCCCACGTCGGTGCCAGGCTGATCGTCCATACCAACGAAGCCGCGATCGCCGACGGTACCCAGCCTTTCGCCGTCGGCACGCAGCGCTGTTGCGGCCTGCTCAAGACCCGGGCGCTCCTGGATGGCCTCCAGCAGGGCGGCTTCGACGCGGCCTTCGGCGGCGCTCGACGAGACGAGGAGCGGTCGCGCGCCAAGGAACGCGTGTTCTCGCTGCGCGACCCGCAGGGCCAGTGGGATCCGAAACGCCAGCGGCCGGAGCTGTGGCATCACCTCAACAGCCGGCTCAATCCAGGCGAGAGCATCCGGGTGTTTCCGCTCTCCAACTGGACCGAGCTCGACGTCTGGCAGTACATCCACGAGGAAGACATCCCGATCGTGCCGCTCTACTTCGCGCAGGAGCGCGAGGTCATCGTGCGCGGGCAGTCGCTGCTGCTGGTCGAACAGCCGTTCGTGCCGCTGAACCCGGGTGAACAGCCGCAGCGGGTGATGTGCCGGATGCGCTCGCTCGGCTGCTCGCCGTGCACCGGCGCGGTCCGCTCGGAAGCCGACACGGTCGAGAAGATCATCGCGGAGCTGGTCACGGTCCGGCAGTCCGAGCGGCAGCTGCGGATCATCGACCACGATCAGGACGGATCGATGGAAGTGAAGAAGCGGGAGGGGTACTTCTGATGTCCGGACTTCTCCGCATCTGCACGGCGGGGAGCGTCGACGACGGGAAGAGCACCCTGATCGGCCGGCTGCTGTACGACTCGCGCGGCGTGTACGAGGATCAGATCAGCTCGGTCGAGAAGGCGTCCAAGAACCGCACGGCCGGGCCGATCGACTTCTCGCTGTTCACCGACGGCCTGCGGGCCGAGCGCGAGCAGGGCATCACCATCGATGTCGCGTACCGCTACTTCGCCACTGCCCGCCGCAAGTTCATCCTGGCCGATACGCCGGGGCACGAGCAGTACACCCGCAACATGGCCACCGGCGCGTCGACGGCTGACGTCGCGATCCTGCTGATCGACGCGCGTCACGGCGTCCGCGAGCAGACGATTCGTCATGCCCGGATCGCCCGCCTGCTCGGCATCGGCCACTTCGTCCTGGCGGTCAACAAGATGGACCTGGTCGGCTTCGATCGCGCCGTCTTCCAGACCATCGTCGACGACTTCGCCCAGCACGCGCCCGGCGCGGTCGTCCACGCGATTCCGATCAGCGCGCTCGACGGCGACAACGTGATCACGACCAGCGCCCGCACCCCGTGGTTCCAGGGTCCGGCGCTGTTGCCGTTCCTGGAGACGGTCGAAGTCGAACGGCGGCGCGCCGAGGGCACGTTCCGGATGCCGGTGCAGCTGGTGGTCCGGCCCGATCAGAGTTTCCGCGGCTACGCCGGGCAGGCGCTCTCCGGCCACATCCGCGTGGGCGACACGCTCACCGTCTCGCCGTCGGGTCTCCAGAGCCGGATCAAGCGCATCGTCACGTTCGACGGCGATCTCGAGGAAGCGTTCGCCCCGATGTCGGTGACGATCGTGCTCGAGGACGAGATCGACATCAGCCGCGGCGATGTCCTGTCCGGTGGATCGCTGCAGATCGCCAACCGCATCGAAGCGGACGTCGTCTGGATGGACGAACGGCCGCTCAACCCGAGCCGGATGTACTTGCTCAAGCACAACGCCCGGACGGTCGCCGCCGAAGTGGATCGCGGTCTGACGCTGAACGAGATCGGCAAGGTCGTGATCACCACGACCCGGCCGCTGCTGTTCGATCCGTATGCCACCAACCGCGAGACCGGCAGCTTCATCCTGATCGACTCCGCGACCAACTTCACCGCCGGCGCCGGGATGATCATTGGGGCGAGTCATGAATTGCCGCGGCATGGCGCCCGGCCGGCGGCGGCCGAACGGCTGGCGGCCGCGGCGCGCACCGCGGCCAGCGAAACGGAAGCCGTGGAAGCGGTGCGCCGCGTCCTCGAGGAGGTTCTCGTATGAGTCAGCTCCTGAACGCCGACCCGGCGGCAGCGCTCGATCTTGTGTCGGCGGAGCTCGCGCGCGCCGCGGCGCCGTGCATCACGTCCAGCTTCCAGGCCGAAGACGTCGTCGTGCTCCACATGCTGCTGCAGGTCACACCGGACATCCCGGTGCTGTTTCTCGACACGGTGCACCACTTCCCGCTCACGATCGCGTATCGTGACGAGCTCTCGACCAAGTGGGGCTTGAACCTGATCACGCTGCGGGCCACCACGCCGGAACCAGGGCTGTGGACGCGCGACTACAAGGCGTGCTGCGACAAACACAAGGTCGGCCCGCTCTTCGGCGCGCTCGAACAGTACGACAGCTGGTTCACGGGCCTGCGTCGCGCCCAGTCGCCGACCCGGGCGGGGCTCGAGGAGGTCGAGAGCTTCACGCTGCCGACCGGCAAGATCCTGCGCAAGGTCAGCCCGCTGGCCCACTGGCACACGCGCGACGTCTGGGCCTACGCACAGGCCAACGAGATTCCGCTGCTGCCGCTGTACGATCTTGGCTACACCAGCATCGGCTGCGAGCCGTGCACCACCATCCCCGGCGATCCCGGCAACGAGCGGTCAGGCCGCTGGCAGGGTCAGAAGCTGGAGTGCGGCATTCATATCGAGGTGAAGGCGGTCGAGTAGTTTCCGCCTGGGAGTCTCGCTACCAGCTCCCAGCTTCCAGCTCCCAGCTTCCAGCTTGGTCCTACAGGTTCACGCCGACCTGAAGGTCGGGCGTGTTGTTTTCGAGCTGCCCGTTCGTTCAGCCCCGCGAGGAACCGTGAAGGTGCCTGTAGCCTGTAGCCTCTAGCCCCGAGCCAGACCCCGCCCAAAGGCCAAAGCCTAAAGCCTGCTATAGCCGCCCTACGCCCGTAACTGCTCCGCCAACTGGTGGAGAAAGAGCCCGACGTCGGTCACGAGCCCGATCGTCTGGGAGGAACCGCGGTCGGCGAGCTTGGTGACGACGGCCGGGTTGATGTCGACGCACACGACCGGCACCCAGGCGGGCAGCATGTTCCCCACCCCGATCCCGTGCAGCATCGTCGACAAGACGATGACCAGGCCGACCCCCTTGAGGGCGTCGGCATATTGATCCTGGGCCGCGACGATGTCGGTAACCGTGTCGACGATCGGCCCGTCGTCTCTGATGCTGCCGGCGAGGACGTAGTGGACGCCCGCGCGGACGCACTCGACCATCACCCCGCTCTGCAGGACGCCGCAGGCGACGGCGGGTCGGATTCCGCCGGCGGCGTTGATCGCGTTGATCGCCCGCATGTGATGGCGGTGGCCGCCGCTGACCGGGCCGCCGGCCTCGAGATCGACCCCGAGCGACGTGCCGAAGAGGGCCTGCTCGGCATCGTGCACGGCGAGCGCATTGCCCGAGAGCAGCACGTTGACGTAGCCGAGGCGCACCAGCTCGTTGAAGTAGGCGCCACCGCCGGTATGCACGACGACCGGCCCGGCCACGAACGCGATCTTCAGGCCCTGGTCCCGGGTGTGCCGCATCATCGCGGCAATCCGGGCGACGCTGGTTTCGACGCGCCGCTCGGACGAGATCTCGTTGGTCATGAAGCCGAAGTCGGCGCGCGTGCGGTCGCGGAACTCCGGCGTGACGCGGATGCCCTCGAGCCCGCAGACCACGCGGTCGCCGGCTTTGACCTCGCGCAGCTTGCGGCACAACGCGTGGCCGTCAGTGAGCACGATCACCGCATCCATCCGCTGCCGCTCGACCTCCACCCAGGCGCCGCCGACCCGCACGTGCGTGCGCTGATTGGTCGTCGAGTAGAAGTCGTCGGGGACGCAGCCGTCCTTTTCGGCCGGCCGCACCGTCGCGTCCTGGACGTCGACGGCGTGGCAGCCGAACGGCAGCAGCTCCTCGAGGAGATCCTCGAGCGCCGGCTCGGACGGCGCCTCGACCTTCAGTTTGAGGCGCGAGAACTCGTCGTTGGTGCGGCCCAGCGAGAACTGCTGGACCTCGAACGCGCCGCCGCGCTCGATCACCTTGTCGAAAATGGCCTTGAGCTGCTGCGAGTCGACGAGGTGACCTTCGGCGGCGACGACGGCGGACGGGGCGGAACGGTGGGTCATGATGAGTGCTGCTGACGCGGTCAAGGGCTCACGGAACGACCGGATTATAGCGTCCATCGGGAGCGGGGCCGTGCCCCCG
>CAWFMC010000021.1:0-144506 GCA_963816725.1 uncultured Acidobacteriota bacterium
GAGCTCGGTGGTGAGCGCCTGCGTCAAGCCGTCGGCAAGATAGTCAGCACCGACCCCAATGGTCGCGAACGGCAATACCGCGAGCGATGGGATCTCGGGTGACGATGAAAACAGCGGCGGCCCCGCGCGCTACCAGAGGCTAACCGCCAACAGCACCACGCACAGGGCAAGAGCAGCGACAAGGAGAGCTCGAGACGTTCTGCTGCTAGGGCCGCGGGGCAACACTCCGTCGAAGGATGGGCTTGCTGTCGCGTTGAGCTCGGCCCGCCCATCCACCATCCCTGCAAGTGGCTGCTCGACACGGAGGTCCACCACGGTTTCGGCGAGGACCGTCGGGTTTCGTGGATCAGATCGACCAGCTCCCTCAGCCTCTCCGACCACTTCGACTGGCGCGATGAACCGATAGCCACGACCCCGTAAGGTTTCGACGTAGATCGGCGAATCGGCATCGTCGCCAAGCGCCGCGCGGACCTGTTGGACGATGTGATTGAGGCCCTGCTCAAAATCGACGTAGACGCCCCCATCCCACAGCGACCGGGCGATTTCGTCCCGCGGGATCACCTCCCTCGGACGCGTGACCAGCAGCGTCAGGAGCTTGAGTCCCTGGGGGCGCAGTCTGACGAGGCGCCCGGCCTTCCGCAATTCAGAGGTCGCCGGATCGAACTCGAACACTCCGAAGCGATACCGGGTCGTGGAGCCCACAACTGTGCCTGTCTGAATCAAGTCTCAGCGGACGCGCTCAGCCGGCATCGCTTCTCCCGTTCATTCAGCGCGACAACTGCCATCAAATCATGCTCTTACACGCTCAGACAGGTTGCCTCGAGAAATCATCCCGCGATCATGGTATCGAGGCGTCCTTTCCCGTACCGTCTCCCGCGAGCATCGAATGGCTCACTTATACACCCAGGAGCCTGCCATGAGAACGCGTCCAACGGTGTTCGTCGGCGCCCTGTCCTTCGCTGCTGTCGCCGTGGTGCTTGCGGCGCCGCGCCCGGCGGCCCGGTCAACACTGCCGGACCCGAGCCCCGCCATGCAGGTGGTGCTCGGTAATCCGGTGGTCGAGTGGCACCAGATATTCAACGCGGCGACCCTCAGCACGACTCCAGTCCCCAACTCGCTGACGACGAGTCGCTCGGCGGCCCTCCTGTCGGTCAGCGTGTTCGACGCCATCAACGGTGTGGAACGGCGGTACCAACCCTACCTGGTGACCGAGCGCGCCCCGGCCCGGACGTCGGCGGACGCCGCAGTGATTCAGGCGGCTTACGCGACGCTAGTAAGGATCTATCCGGTACAGGCCGCGTTCTTAAGCGGGCGTCGGGATGCCTCCATCGCCGGGTTGCTGGCGGTCGGGCGTTCTGAACAAGTCGAGCGGGGGATAGCATGGGGCCAGTACGTCGCCGACGCGATCTGGTCGGCACGCGAGCGTGATGGATTCACGCCGGTCATGGCGCCGTTCACAGGCTCCCCAACCACCGGCTTCTGGAGACCTACTCCTCCCGCGAACTCCTCCGGCGTCGGGCCGCAGTTCGCGACGATGACGCCGTGGGTTCTGACGCGGCCGTCGCAGTTTCGCCCGCAGCCACCGCCGGCGTTGAATAGTCAGGAATACGCCACCGATCTCAACGAAACCAAGATGTGGGGCGGCGTCACGGGCTCGGTTCGACAGCCTGAGGACTCCGCCCTGGCAGTGTTCTGGAGCGGCAACGGCACGCTCTACTGGACTCGAGTGGCTACGGATCTCGCAGAGGCGCGACAGTTGGGCGCTTCCGAGAGCGCACATCTCTTTGCCGTGCTGCACGTGGCCATGGCCGACGCGTCCATCGCCACGTGGGACGCCAAATATCGATACGTGTTCTGGCGGCCGGTGACCGCTATTCGGTTGGCCGACGATGACGGGAACGACGGCACCGTTGCTGACCCGACGTGGACGCCGTTCCTCACCACCTCCGCCCATCCCGAATACCCTTCGGGGCACTCCAACCTCGCCGGCGCCGCGGCGACGGTCCTCAGCGCAATCTTCGGCCCCGAGGTGCCGTTCAACGCAACCTCCGAAGTGAGCCCAGGTTCCGTCCGCTGGTTCGTCGGATTCGACAGTGCTCTCAAAGAAATGGCTGACGCCCGGGTGTTCGGCGGCATGCATTTCCGGACGGCGTGCGTCCGCGGGGCTGCTCTCGGAGGCACGGTTGCGTCTTACGTCCTCGAGAATGCCATGCGCTCCAGACGCCATGACGGGCAGTTCACTCCTGACGCTCGCTGACGAACAACATCCCGCCGGCCTTCAGTTGACGGCTGCTACTCGGCGCGCAGCGCCGCCCACGGGTCGATCCGGGTGGCGCGGCGCGCGGGCAGCCACGCGGCCATCAGTCCCACGGCCAACAGGAGAAGCGTGACGATCGTGAACACCATCGGATCGGTGGGGGTCACGCCGAACAGGAACGTCTGCAGCACGCGCGTGACGACCAGCGCACCGGCAAGGCCGACGATCAGCCCGGCGGCGACGATGCGGAGCGCGCGGGTGAGCACGAGGCGGAGCACGTCGCGGCGGTCCGCGCCGAGGGCCATGCGCACGCCGATCTCGCGGCGGCGCTGCGTCACCGAATACGCCATCAACCCGTACAGCCCGCACGTCGCGATCAGCATCGCGGCCGTCGCGAACAGCCCCAGCAGCACTGTCCGGAACCGCGGCTGCGCCACTGACGCCGCCAGCGCCTCGTCCATCGTCAACGCGGTGTCAATCGGGAGATCCGGAGCGGCACGGCGAATTTCGGCGCGAATGCCTTCGGCGACGCCGGCAGGGATCGCGGTGCGCGCGACGAACGAGACGTAGCGCGTGAACCCGCTGCGGTCCTGCTGAAAGGGCGCATAGATCATGGGCTTCACGCCTTGATCGAGGCCTCGCTGATGGATGTCCGCGACGACCCCGACGACCGTCAGCCAGTCGCCGGCGTCGTCCAGGCGCACGCGCTGGCCAAGCGCGGCCGAGAGGCCACCCGGAAAGTAGTCGCGCACCACCCGCTCGGTGACGATTGCCACTTTAGGCGCCGCCGCCGTGTCCCGAGTGGTGAAGTCGCGGCCGGCCAGGAGCGGGATCCCCATTGTCGCGAAATAGCCCGCGTCGATCTTTGGCGTCCCGACGAAGAGGGTAGGTTTCGGTCGACCCTCGATCTCGAAGTCGCCCTGGATGAACATCATCCCGAAAGGCACGGAATTGATGACACTGGCGGACGTTACGCCCGGCAGCGATCGGATACGTTCGAGCATGTCCTGGACGAAGACATGGATGCGTTCGGGCTCGCTGTAAAGCCGTTCGGGCAGCGTGACCTTGACGATCTGCAGGGCGCCATCGCGGCCGCTCGATTCGAAACCGGGTGAGACGGAGGTCAGCCGGAGGAAGCTGTGGATCAGCAGGCCCGCGCCGATCAGCAGGACGAGCGTCATCGCGATCTGCGCGCCGACCAGCAGTGTCCGCAGCCGATCGCCCTGACGATCACCCGTCGCGCGTGCGCCGCCGGCGTGCAGGGCGAGGCCTTCGCCGAATGCGGCCCCACTGACGCGCAGCGCCGGCACGAGGCCGATCACCAAGGCCGACACCAACGACAAACCGAGGCAGAACGCCGCCACGCGTGCGTCGATCACGATCGCACCGAGACGTGGCAGCAGGATTTGCGGCACCAGCGGCAGCGTGATGCGGATCGCGAGCTGCGCGAGCAGCACGCCGAGCGCTGCGCCCAGGAGCGACAGCACACCCGCTTCCGTGAGCAGCTGACGCACGATCCGCGGCCGCCCGGCACCGAGCGCCATCCGGACGGACAGCTCACCGCGCCGGCCGCTGAGGCGAGCCATCTGGAGGTTCGCGACGTTGACGCACGCGATGAGCAGCACGAACGACACCGCACCGAGCAGGATCAGTAGAAGAATCCGCACCGAGTCCGAACCGTAGTCCCGCAAGCCCGCCACGCGGGCCAGGGTGCGCCCCGTGGCGGCAAATGTACCGGCCTGCGCCAATGCGCCTATCGGAGCGATCGACGGATCTTTCAACAGCGCCGTTAACTCCGCTTCTACTCGGTCGCGTGCCACGCCCGGCTGCATGCGGCCCATCAGCCACAGGAAGGCACTCTTGCCGGTGTCACGAGGCCACCGGTTGGGCATGAACAGGTCCGGCTCGGGCAGCGCGCCGAACCGGGGGATCACCGGCCTGAAGCTGAAGTCCGGCGGGAGAACGCCGACGATGGTCCGGGGGACGCCGTCGATGGTGATCGACTGTCCCGCTGTCGCCGGATCCGCCTTGAACCACGCGCGCCACAGCCGATCGCTGACGATCACGGCCCGGTCGTCGTCTGCCGCCGCGGCGCCGGTGAGGAACGTGCGCCCGCGCGCGGGCGTGACGCCCAGCGTGGCGAAGAAATTCGGGCTCACGTCGAGCGCCGGGATCCGAAGCGCCTCGCCGCGTCCAGTGAGTTGCGCGTCGATCGAGGTGTAGGCCGTCAGGTGATCGAGGGTGGTGACGTGCTGGCGGAGCGCCTCGTACGATCCAGGCGTCCAGGTGGTGAACGTCTTGACGCCGGTCTCGGTCTGCTGCGCTGACGAGATCACGACCAGGCGATCGGGATTGGGATAGGGCAGCGGTCGCCACAGCACGCCGTAGGCGACGGAAAAGATCGCCGTATTGAGGCCGATGCCCAGCGCCAGCGTGGCAAGCGCGGTGAACGTGAATCCCGGTTCCCGCCGCATCAACCGCAGCGCGTGGCGCACATCCTTGAGGACAGGTTCGATCATCGCGAGGCTCCAGGGTTCACGAGCGGCTCATGCAGCGCCGCTGGACCGGACGGTCCCGCCAAGCGGCGGTCGTCAACGTGCTGACGGGCACCAGGGTCGTCAGGCCCAACATTCGAAGGCAGCGGGCCGGTGTCGATGCGGGTTCGGTCGGGCCATGCGACTATTGAAGATCACGTGGCGTTGCCGGAGCGTATTCCGTTTTCTATATGCTGACGATATGTCGGGGCTCGTAGCATCGAGGGTGTATGCGTGTGTTGATCGTGGAGGACGAACCCTACCTCGCCGAGGCCATCCGCGATGGTCTACGCCTGGCAGCGATCGCCGCCGACATCGCGGGTGACGGCCACGCCGCGCTGGAGCTGCTGGACCTCAACGCCTACGACATCGCCGTGCTCGACCGCGACATCCCGGGTCCGTCCGGCGACGACATCGCCAAACGCATCGTCGCTTCTGGTAGCGGCCTGCCGATCCTCATGCTCACCGCCGCCGATCGGATCGACGACAAGGCCTCGGGGTTCGAGCTCGGCGCTGACGACTACCTCACCAAACCCTTCGAGCTCCAGGAACTCGTGCTCCGGCTTCGAGCGCTGAACCGCAGGCGAGCCCACAACACGCCGCCAGTGCGGGACATCGCCGGTGTGCGTCTGGATCCGTTCCGCCGGGAAGTCTACCGCGATGGCCGATACGTCGCGCTGACCCGGAAACAGTTTGCGGTGCTCGAGGTCCTGGTCGCTGCGGAAGGCGGCGTCGTGAGTGCCGAAGAGCTGCTCGCACGGGCGTGGGACGAGAACGCCGACCCGTTCACGAATGCCGTGCGGATCACGGTATCGGCCCTGCGCAAACGGCTCGGTGAACCCTGGATCATCGCGACCGTGGCGGGAGTCGGCTACCGCATCGACATCCCTCCCGGCACTGGACGCCACGGAGAGAGCCGTGGGTAGATTGCCCGGGCTGAGCGTTCGTCTGAAGCTCACGCTCAGCTATGCCGGGTTCCTGATGCTCGCCGGGTTCCTGATGCTCGTGGCCGCGTGGCTCGCGGGCCAACCGGACCGATCGTTCAACGAACTGGTGCAATACGTGCCCCAGTCGGTGATCAGCGCGCTCGGTGCTGTCGTGCCGGGGCACCACGCGTTCCTTCTGCGCGCGTACGCGCCCGCCGCGGCGATCGCGCTCGCCTTCCTGTTGGTGTTTGGTCTCCTCGGGGGCTGGATTCTCGCGGGCCGCATGCTCGCCCCGCTGATCCGGATTACGGACGCGACACGCCGGGCCACGAATGGGTCACTCTCGCACCGCATCCGGTTGCCGGGTCGGCGCGATGAGTTCCGGGAACTGGCCGACACGTTCGACACGATGCTCGAGCGGATGGAAGCCCATATCGGCGAACAGCGGCGATTCGCCGCCAATGCCTCTCACGAGCTGCGCACGCCTCTGACCATCACGCGGACATTGCTCGACGTGGCACGCACCGATCCGAACCGTGACACAAGCGAACTGATCGAGCGCCTCTCCTCGATCAACGCCCGGGCGATCGATCTCACAGAGGCACTGCTTCTGCTCAGCCGCGCCGACCAACGATCCTTTCTCCGGGAACGGGTCGATCTGTCTCTCCTCGCGGAAGAAGCCACAGAAACACTTCTTCCTCTCGCAGAAAAACGCCGCCTGAACATCGAGACCTCAGGGGACGAGGCCCCGACCATCGGCTCGCCCGCGCTCCTGCTGCAGATGACGACCAACCTCGTACACAACGCGATCGTTCACAACCTGCCTGAACAGGGCACGGTGTGGGTCACGACCAGCGTTCGCGCCGAGTCTGCAGTGCTCACGGTCGAGAACACTGGCGAGAAACTCACCCCACAATTGGTATCCACGCTCGTCGAACCGTTTCAGCGCGGCACCGAACGCCTGCGCACCGACCACGCCGGCGTCGGTCTCGGTCTGGCGATCGTCAAGAGCATCACCCAGGCGCACGACGGCATGCTCACCCTGACGCCCCGACTCGCCGGGGGACTCTGCGTCACGGTGGAGCTGCCTGCCGCGCCAGCAACGGCGGCAACGGGCGAGGCGGGCGTATTGCCTTACGGCTCGACGACTCGAGCCAGCCAAGCGTGACGCGCAGGACGTTGCTTCCGGTGTTTGAACGACGCCCCCCGCAGCCGATCGACGGCATGAGGCGCCGCTCGAACGCGCTGTGCCGTTGGGCTCGAACCGATCAGGACTTAGGGGTTGGCAGCGTCTGCGGGGGCTGGGCCGGGAGCGCCGCGTGGTCCTGAGGCGCGAGTGTGACGCGCAGGGCGTCGGCGACCTTGCGGGCGATCTCGTCTTGCAGTTCGAAGGCGTCCAGCATCTCACGGTCGTACCGCTCGGACCAGAGCGGAAAGTCCGTCCGGGTGTCGACGAGCTGGGCGTTGATGCGCAGCCGCTTGCCGGCGCGCCGTAAGCTGCCGGTGAGCACGCAGGTGGCGCCGAGTTGCTGGCCGATCTGGGCGGGCGTCACCCGCTTGTCGCGATACGCGAGCACGGTGGCGCGCGAGAAGATGTTCAGGCCCTTGATCTTCGACAGCTCCGTGATGATGTCCTCGGTGATGCCGTCGCGAAAATACTCGTCGTCCTTTACGCCGCTCAGGTTCTCGAAGAACAGCACCGCGACCGATCGCTCAGCCGACGCATTGGGGTCGGTGGCTGCAGCGGTCGTTTTCCTGCCCAGGTCGGAGTCGCGCCGCAGCCGAATCAAATCAGTCTTGAGATCGGTGGCCGTCTGGTAGCGGAGATTGCGGTCTTTCTCGAGTGCCTTGTCGAGGATGCGTCCGAACTCGGCCGGCAGCTCCGCGTCGCCGTGCGTGACGGGCACCGGGTCGTGGTTGAAGATCGCGTCGAACACCAGCGCCGGCGTGGCCCCGGCGAACGGCAGGCCGCCGGTGGCGGCCTGATAGAGCACGGTACCGAGTGAGAACAGGTCGGTGCGCGCGTCGGTGAGCCATCCACGCGCCTGTTCCGGCGACATATACGCCACCGTCCCGATCGCCGTGCCGGGGACGGTCAACTGCTCGCCCCTGGTCGTCTCGATCTCCGACCCCCACGGGTCCGCGGCGGCTCGCGCCCCTTCGATCTGGGCGATCCCAAAATCGAGGATCTTCACCTGGCCTCGCGGACTGAGGAAGATGTGGGCCGGCTTGATGTCGCGGTGGACGATGCCCTTGGCGTGGGCCGACTCCAGCGCATCCGCGATCTGCAGCGCGATGTCGAGCAAGTGCGTCAGGTCGAACCGGTGGTGCCGGTCAATCATTTGCGCCAGCGTCTCGCCTTCGAGCAGCTCCATGACGATGAAGTGCTCGCCTGGACAGTTCGGCGGTGAGCACGGCGCATCGTGCTGCTCGATCGCGTAGACCGTGCAGATATTCGGGTGGTTCAGGGCTGACGCGGCGCGCGCCTCGCGTTGGAACCGCTCGAGCGCCTTCAGGTCATGGTCCAGTGCGGGCAGCAGGAATTTGAGGGCCACTCGACGTCCCAGCCGCGTGTCTTCCGCCTCGTACACGACGCCCATGCCGCCGCTGCCGAGCGGCCGGATGATGTCGTAGTGCGTGATGCGCGTGCCGAGCATGGGTAGGCCTACGGACTCCGCATCGTAGTCCTCGCCCCCCAGTCCGTCAACGAAGCTTGTGGCGGTCGGTGATAGAGAGCGCCTTCTGATCGCGATGCCGTCGAGCATCCAGCTCACCCATGGCAGGATCTTGACCGGGGCAGGATACGCAGTCTCGCGACTCCCCAAGAGCCGCAGGAATCCACGTCGAAAATCAGGGATTTGTCACGAGACTTTTTGGGGTAGGCTAGGCGCCTCCTTTTTCGAGAGCGCATATATGGCCCAAATCTCGATGACCGTGAACGGCAAGGCGCGCAAAGCAAACGTCGATCCCCGCGTGCTTCTGGTCCACTTCCTGCGCGAGCACCTGCGCCTGACCGGCACGCACATCGGGTGCGACACGAGTCAGTGCGGATCCTGCACCGTCCTCCTGGACGGCCGGAGCGCGAAATCCTGCACGATCTTCGCGGTCCAGGCCGATGGCTCGGAGATCACGACGATCGAGGGGCTCGCCCCTGATGGCCAGCTGCATCCTCTGCAACACGCCTTCTGGGAGGAACATGGCCTCCAGTGCGGCTACTGCACGCCGGGGATGATCATGGCGGCGGTGACGCTGCTCGAGGACAATCCGAAGCCGTCGGAGCGCGAGATACGCGAAGGGATCTCCGGCAACTACTGCCGCTGCACCGGCTACCAGCACATCGTCAACGCCATTCAGCGCGCCGCGGAGAAGAGGTAAGCGATGCCGACGTCTCCCGTGTTGCCGAAACTCGTGGGCCAGCGCGTCAAGCGGCGCGAAGACCCGCGTCTCATCCAGGGTCGTGGCACGTATGTGGACGACATCGCGCTCGTCGGCATGCTGCACCTGGCGTTCAAGCGCAGCGACGTCGCGCACGGCCGCATCCGCTCCATCGACACAAGTGCGGCGGAGGCGATGGACGGCGTGGAAGCGGTGTTCACCGGGGCGCAGATCGCGGAGTTCCTGGCGCCCATGCCTATCGGCACGCCGTTCCCGTCGCCCGACCACCGCGCGGTAGCGGTCGACACGGTCCGCTACGGCGGCGAGGCGGTCGCCGTCGTCGTGGCCAGCGATCGCTATCTGGCGCGGGACGCCGCCGACGCCATCGTCGTGGACTACGACACACTGCCCGCGGTCGTCGATCTCGAGCTCGCGATGACCGGGCAGCCGACGGTGATCCATTCCGCCTTTCCGAACAACCTGGCGGTGGCGCTGGTGCCGAGCGGCACCGGCGTGAGCGCGTCCGGCGTCGACGATTCGGCGATCGACGAGGCGTTCGCCAAGGCAGAGGTCGTCATCTCACAGCGGATGATGAACCAGCGGCTCGCGCCGTCGGCGATGGAGTCGAGAGGGGTGGTGGCGCACTACGAGCCGGGGAAGGGCACGATGACCATCTGGTCGTCGACGCAGAACCCGCACATCCTGCGGACGTTCATCGCCGCGATGACCGGGTTGGGCCAGGATCAGGTCCGGGCCATCGCACCGGAAGTGGGCGGCGGCTTCGGCGCCAAGATCAACATCTACGCGGAAGAATACGTCACGGCCGCGATCTCCAAGCGGCTCGGCATCCCAGTGAAGTGGATCGAAGACCGCTCGGAGGCCTTCGTGGCCACGACCCACGGGCGCGACATCCTGGGCTACGTGGACCTCGCGGCCAAGCGCGACGGCACGGTGCTCGGCTTGAAGCTGCGCCTGATCGCCGATATCGGCGCCTACAACATGCTGCTGACCGCGGCGATCCCGACGCTCACGATGATGATGGCGAACGCGACCTATCGCATTCCGGCCATCCGCACGACGCTGACCGAGGTGTTCACGAACAAGACCCCGACCGATGCCTACCGCGGCGCCGGGCGTCCCGAAGCAACCTACTTCGTCGAGCGCGCGATGGATATGCTGGCGCGGGAGCTCCAGATGGATCCGGCGGAGCTCCGCCGGAAGAACTTCATCCAGCCAAACCAGTTTCCGTTTGTGACGCAGATGGGCGCCACCTACGACTCGGGCGACTATGAGAAGGCGCTCGACAAGGCTCTCGAAACAGCCAAATGGGAAGCGTTGAAGGCCGAGCGTGACGCCGCCCGCGCTCAGGGCCGGCTGGTCGGCCTGGGACTCGCGATGTACGTGGAGGTCTGCGGAATCGGCCCATCCTCATCGCTGCCGACCGGCGGGTGGGAGCACTCGCAGGTGACGATTGAACGGGACGGCCGGATCAGCGCCACGACCGGCGCCTCGCCGCACGGCCAGGGGAACGAGACGACCTTCGCGCAGATGCTGGCCGATCAGTTCGGCGTGCCCCTCGAACACGTCACGATCCTGCACGGCGACACGGGCGTCGTGAAACAGGGCATCGGCTCCTTCGGCAGCCGGTCGCAGGCGGTGGGCGGCACCGCCCTGCACCTGGCCGGCGCGAAGGTCAAGACCAAGATGGCCAAGTTCGCTGCCGCGCTGCTCGAGGCGCACGAGGACGATCTCGTGTTTCAGAACGGCATGATTTCGGTCAAAGGATCGCCCGCGGCCGGGAAGTCGTTCGCGAGCGTCGCGTCATACGCCTATGTGCCGGTGCCCCTGCCCGAAGGGCTCGAGCCGGGCCTGAGCGACGAGGCGTTCTTCGAACCGGCCAACAACACGTATCCGTTCGGATGCCACATCGCGATGCTCGAGATCGACCGGGAAACGGGCGAGCCGACGCTGCTGAAAGTCGTGGCGGTTGACGATGCGGGACATCTGATCAACCCGCTCATCGTCGAGGGGCAGATTCACGGCGGTCTCGCCCAGGGCATCGGCCAGGCGTTGATTGAAGAAGTGGTCTACAGCGAGGAAGGCCAGTTGCTGACCGGCTCGTTCATGGACTACGCCATCCCCCGGGCGATCGATTTTCCGCATTTCGAGCTCGAGGCCACGGTGACGCCGACGCCGGTCAACCCGCTGGGCGCAAAAGGTGTGGGTGAGGCCGGCACGCTCGGCTCGACGCCGTGCGTCGTCGCCGCGGCAGTCGACGCGCTCAGCGAGTTCGGGGTCAAGCACATCGACATGATGCTCCGGCCCGAAAAGCTGTGGCGCATCATTCAGGGAGGCGCCTCGTGATTTCGACGACGTTCGAATACAGCCGCGCCACGTCACTGGACGACGCGCTCGCCAGGCTTCGCGCGGCTAACGGTGCGGGTAAGCTGGTCGCCGGCGGCCACAGTCTGATCCCGCTGATGAAGCTGCGGTTGAGCGAGCCCGCGACGCTGATCGACATCGCCCGCATTCCGGGCCTGTCCGGCATCCGTGAAACGGAGGGCGGGATTGAAATCGGTGCGAGCACCGTCCATCACGACGTGGCGGCGTCAGCGTTGCTGCGCAGGGTCTGCCCGCTGATTGCCGAGGCCGCAGCATCGATCGGCGATCCACAGGTCCGCAACCGCGGCACGCTCGGCGGGAGCCTGGCCCACGCCGATCCCTCCGCCGACTACCCGGCGGCGATGCTCGCGCTCGACGCCGACATCCACGTCGTGGGTCCGAGCGGCCCGCGTGTGGCCAAGGCCCACGATTTCTTCCGCGGGCTGTTCACCGTCGACCTGGCTGCCGACGAGATCATCGTTGCCGTACGGTTCAGGCCGGTGGGCTGTGCCGCCTACGCCAAGCTCTATCAGCGTGCGTCGCACTTCGCCATCGTCGGGGTGGCGGCCGCTCTGGAAGTGGAGAAGGGGACCATTCGATCGGCGCGAATCGGCCTGACCGGAGCCAGCTCGCACGCGACCCGCTTGACCGATGTGGAGAAGGCGCTCGCCGGGAAACCGCTGTCGGCGGGCAGCATCGACGATGCGGCACGACTCGCCGGTGCCAGCCTGCAGGACATCAACTCCGATATCCACGCCAGTGCCGAGTATCGGCGCGCGATGATTCCCGTGTTCACGGCACGCGCGTTGAAGCGAGCGCTGGAGCGGGCGGCCTAGCCCGCTTCCAGCTTCGCCTTCAGGCACGCGAAGAATCGATCCATCATCATCCTCGCCACCCCGCCGATCAGCCGCTGGCCGACGCGGGCGATCGGACCGCCCGTGTGTACGGCTCCGCTCACATCCACCGCGGTTGACGCGCCGGCAGGTCGAAGCGAGATTACCGAGGTGCCCTTCACGAACCCCGCCCGTCCGTCCCCTTCCATTACCAGACGGTACGAAGTGTGAGGGGTCCTGTCGGTGAGATTGACCGTCCCGTTGTAGGTGCCGGTGATTGCCGCCAGGGCGACCGTGAGCGTGACGGCGTATCGATCCTCGCCGTCCGGCTCGAACCGCGTGCAGCCCGGAATGCATGACGACAGTGCCGCCGGATCCATGAGCACGTCCCACACCCGATCCACCGGCGCGTCGAACGTATACGAGCCGAAAATATCCATGATTGTCTTCTGGGCCAGTCAGGCGAGCGCGTTCAGGTGCATCGCGAGGTCCGCAAGATTCCGCAAGGTCCGTACGGGCAGGAAGTCGTCCACGAATGGCAGCGCCGCCTGGAGGCCGCGCGTCAGCGGCGCGTAATCGGCCGTGCCGATGAGCGGGTTCAGCCACACGAGTCGATGGCAGCTTCGCTGGAGCCGGGCGATCTGGTCGCGCAGCTCGCCCGGTTCTCCACGATCCCAGCCATCGGAGATGAGCAGGACCACGGGACCGCCGTTGAGGACGCGCCGGCTCCATCGCTGATGGAACTCCTTCACGGCGCCGCCAATGTGCGTCCCTCCGGACCAGTCCGGCACCGACCGCGAGATGGCCGCTAGTGCGGCGTCGGCCCGGCGCGCCCGGAGCTGGCGGGTGATGCGCGTCAGCTGCGTCGCGAACAGGAACGCTTCGACACGGTCGCCGCGCTTCGTCACGGCGTGGGCGAAGTGCAGGAGCATCCGCACGTATCGCTCCATCGAACCGCTGACGTCGCACAGCAACACCAGCGCACGGCGGCGCAGGCGTGGCGCGCGCCGCCTGAGTTCCAGCACGTCGCCGCCGGTCCGGACACTGTCGGCGACCGTCCGTCGAAGATCGATGCGCGAGCCGCGGCCCCGAATCCATCGCCGGGTCCGACGTTCACCGGGGCTCCAGACGAGACGCGACAGCACCGCGGCCGCTTCGGCGGTTTCGGCAGTCGTGAACGCGGCGAAATCCTTGTCAGCGAGGCCGCCGCGGTCGCTCCAGGTCTTCACTCCGCCCGGCGTCTCCTGCGTGTCGTCGTCCGGTGTGTCGCGGCCTGGGCTCTCGGTGGCGTTGCCGATCACCAGGGCTTCCTCGATCACGACCACAGACGCTCGTGACCGTTCAGGCGACGGAGCCTGCCGCGGCTCTCGGCCATGATGCTCGCGCCAGAAGGTGGTGAAGGCTGCGTCGAAGAGTGCACCCTGTTCACGGCGATGGACGAGCAGCGCCCGGCACGCGTGATAGACCTCGCCGCGTTCCTGCAGGTTCACGTGCCCGAGGGCATCGACGAGATCGAGCAGGCGGCCGCGGTGGACGTCGATGCCCGCGCGCCGCAGGAGGCGGCCGAAAATCAGCAGGTTATCGAGGAGATGGGACATCGGCGCGGCGTCTCATGCCGGCATCCGCACTCCGGGCGATGGCGCGATCGAGCAGTTCCATCGTGCCGGGACCTCGGAGCGACTCCAGATCTTCCTTCGCCTTGAGCACGACGCCCAGCGTTTCCTCGATCGCCTGCGGATCGAGCGTGGCCCGGTCGAGGGCGACGAGCGCGTTGACCCAGTCGATGGTCTCGGACACCCCGGGCTTCTTGTAGAGGTCCTCGCCGCGCAACTCCTGCACCATGGCGGTCACCTGCTCGGTCAGGTGCGCCGGCGCGCCCGGAGCGTGCTCGCGGACGATGGCCACTTCACTCTCGAATGACGGGTACTCGATCCATTGATAGAGGCACCGGCGTTTCAGCGCGTCGTGCACCTCACGGGTGCGATTGGACGTGAGGACGACCAGCGGAGGCTCTGCTGCCCGCAGCGTCCCGAGCTCGGGAATCGTGATCTGGAATTCGGCGAGCAGCTCGAGGAGGAAACCTTCGAACTCCTCGTCGGCACGATCGATCTCGTCGATCAAGAGGACGGCCGGACGCGTGCGCAGCGGGTCGATCGCCTGGAGCAACGGCCGTTTGATGAGAAAGGCCTCGCTGTAGAGCTCGCGACGAGCGCTGTCGCGGCTGAGCGTGCCGGTGGCGTCCAGCAGGCGCAGTTCGAGCAGCTGGCGCGCGTAGTCCCACTCGTACAGCGCGTGGCCGACATCGATGCCTTCATAGCATTGAAGACGTATCAGGTCCGTGCCCAGAGCGGCGGCGGCCGCCGCGGCCAGCGCCGTCTTGCCTACGCCCGCCTCGCCCTCGAGAAACAGCGGCCGTTTCAGTCGCAGCGCGAGGAACAGCGACACGGCAAGCCCCTGGTCTGCCACGTAGTGCTGGTCGGCGAGCCGATGCCGGAGGTCGGAGATGGTTCCGGGAAAAATAGCGGTGACCTTTGAAGGGAAGGGTGAGTATAGCAGTTCGGATGCCCTGCTGCACTCGGCTGCCGAGGCCTGCCGACCACATTCAGGTCGCCGCAACCGGGGTCGACCTGCTGCGCGACCTCATGCCCCGTCAGCACGGCCTCGACGCGCGAGAGCTCGGCAGGATCGCGAATCAGTCGACGTAGAGCGCGTCAATCCTTCGCTCGTTACGAGGGCGTTTCCCGTCACGTAAGTCCGCACCGCGATGGTAAGTGTTCGCGCGCGCCGGACGTGAAAATCCCGAACGAAACACCGCATTGATCATCTGGCCGGAGAGTTGCTGTTTCCTGGATCACGGAGGAAGTATCGTGAAGACATGGCATCTCGGCCTCATTACTCTCTCGACGTTCATCCTGGTGTCCTGCGGCGGCAGCTCGTCATCGCCGACGACTCCGACGCCGACTCCCACCACGCCCACCGCGCCGGCCACCAGCGTCTCGGCGACGGTGTCGATCCCGGTCGGTGCGACATCGCTCGGCGCGGGGGCCTACGTGCCCAGCCCGGTCACGATCGCCCCAGGTGGCACGGTCCGCTGGACCAACGACGACACCATCACCCACACGACCACGTCGAACACGTCGGTGTGGAGCTCCGGTAACGTCAGTCCAGGAGGGCACTTCGACATGACGTTTCCGACGGCTGGCACGTTCCCCTATCACTGCGCGATCCATCCCGGCATGGTCGGCACCATCGTGGTGCAATAGCGGGCGCGGCGGCTGGTTGATGGGTTAACGAACGGCGGCGACCGTGCTCGCAACATAAGGGCGACACGGCCGCCGCCTTCGACGTCCCAGATTACCCTCGAGGAAGGAGTCGAAGGAAGGACGGCGGCCGGACGAACCGGCGAGAGGCGGGCCTGTCCGTCTACTGCAGCTCGCGAATCCTGATATTGCGTAGTTCCAGCGTGCCGGGATGATCGCCCTGGATGCCGAGATAGCCCTTCGCCGCTTTTCCGAAGTTCGGATATTTCTGCGGGTCGAACTTGCTGGCCTTGATCGCGGCGTTCCAGTCGGCGCTGCCGACGTCGTACGACGCCACCTTCTTGCCATTCAGCCAGTGCTCGACGTGGTTGCCCTTGGCGAGGATCCGGGTCTGGTTCCACTCGTTGGCTGGACGCGCGGCATCCTTCGGCGCGGCGTAGAGGTCGTAGACCGAACCGGCGAGGTGGTTGTCCTTCTTGTTGTCGGCGGCGTTCACGTTGTCGAGCAGCTGGTACTCGGGCGCGCTCCAGTAAATCTGGTCGAACTCGTCGGTGCCGCGGTAGAACACGCCGCTGTTGCTGGCGTCACCGATCTTCCAGTCGAGCTCGAGCTCGAAGTCGCCGAACTGGTCCTTCGACGCGATGTCGTTCGCGTGTCCGTCCTTACGCAGCACGCCGTTCACGATCTCCCAGCAGTCCTTCGCGCCTGGCGCGTCGCACATTTTCGGGGCGTTGTCGGTCTTGAAGATGCGCCACGCGTTCATGCTCTTGCCGTCGAAGAGCGATTTCCACGGCCCGGCTTTCCCTGCGGCGGGCTGGAGCAACAGGGCAGTCAGGAGCAACACGATTGTCGGATTCATGGGGAAGATATACCACGACGGCCAACGGCCGTTGGATCAGAAATCTCTCGGGCGCGCGTGGACTCACCATCACCCCGCCTCGCCATGCGCGCGCCCGAGCGAGCCGTGCACGACTTGCTGCCCATGATGATCTACAGGTGACATCACTTCCCTTGATCACAAGCCGCAATGGCGCTATAAGAGTCGCTCCGGGGGGACAAGACCTATCGGGTTGTCCCGGTTGGTCTGATAGGTGCGCTGGTCGAGGCGATCGTTCCTCGTCGCCGACAGTGGTCGTCCCGGTTCCCGAACGCGAGGGAGGCATATGGCAAACGCTGCTGCGACACCTTCTCTCCTCGGTGGAAAACCCTGCCTGTTGATGATGTGTGCCGTCGTGTTAGCAGGGAGCGCGGCTGTGTCGGTGCCGTGCGCCGCCGCACCGATCACGTATCACTACACAGGTGCGGTGACCACAGGCGTTGGGGCACTACCGGCAGTGCCCGTCGGGACGCCCGTCACCGTCGCCCAGCATCGTGGACTGTCAGTCGACATCCACAGGGCGTGATGGGTCGACAGGCAGGCCTGGCAGACCATCGAGGCTTCGCGCGTTCTTTGTCTCCCGGTATCGATTGAGCCCACTCGCGCCTTTCGACGCTGACCACCGAGTCAGCGTGTCGCGATCTCGCTGATAACTGTATTCGGGCACGGCGTATCCGCAGGAATCGCTGATCCGCGTGAGGCCCGCGCGAATGATCGCTCGACTGCCGAGGTGCGAGGGAAAGAGGGGGCTGAGTAGTTCGTATCGCGGCGAACCGGGCACATGCACCTCGGCGGCGCCGTGCAGGCGGACGATCTTCGGGGACCCTTCAAAGGCGCAGAACATGAACACGATGCGTCCATTCTCGCGAGCATGAGCGATGGTCTCGATGCCGCTGCCGGTCAGATCCAGGTATGCGACTGCCCGCGGCGTCACGATCCGGAAGGTATCCATCCCCTTCGGGGAGCAATTGATGAAGCCGTCGCTGGCCAGGGGTGCGGTGGCCACGAAGAAGAGATGTTGGCGCTGGATCCATCGCGACAGTTCCGGCGTGATGCGGTCGAAGGACTTTCCCATATGCACTCGATCGTATAGCGCACCTTCCGGAGAGTTGCGGCCGCCGCGGCGTGCCGGCGCGGCGTTCAGCGACTCTCCAGCGATCGCTCCAACTCGTCGAGCCGTGCCGCGAGCTCGGTGCGTTTCGCCTGCTCTGCCTCGAGCGATTTCTGGAGCGTGACCAACCGGTTGCGCGCAGCTTGCTCCTCTCGCTGCCGATCGACGAGGACCTGCCGCTGTTCGGACAGCTCCTGGGGCGTCGATACTCTGGCCTGAGGCTGCGTGCCCGGCTGGATCTGCGCCAACCGCCGAATTTCCGTCTCGCTGTCGATCCGAGCCCGCGTCGCGTCCAACGATGCGCGTTGGGCATCGATCACCTGCAACGTGACCGCCGCGACCCGCGCATCCTGACTGGCGAGGTGGGCGATGACGATCTGCGCCCGTGTGTTGGCCTCGATTGCCCGGATGATGGCCGCGTGCATCGCCTTCGTGTCGGCGATGCCCGCCAGGTCGGGCCCGGGGACGCGGTTGCCCTGGCCCGAGGGCGCGGCGCCGCCGAGCAGCAGCGCCATTGCCACGACACCGAGTGTGCGAGCGAGAGTCATGCTGGCCTCCTTGGATCTGCGCCGGCATTGTACCGCCCCTCGACCCGAAGGCCTGCCCTGACCGGCATGGTATCCTCCGGCAAAATGGAGGGTTCAGCGCAGATGGAGAAGGCCAGCTTCGTTGTCGTTCCGCGAACCACAGCCCGAAGGCGCTGCAGGCCGGGCCGAGCGGTGAGTGCATTGGTCATCGGCTCAGCTCTCTCCGTCCTTCTGACATCGCACGTGACCGCGCAGCGCGGACCCGCGCCGGACCCGCTCGTGAACGCTGACGCACTCGTGAAGGTGGCGGATCACACCTACGTGATCCCGGACGCCAATGTCCCGCTCGTCCCCAACGTCGGGATCGTCGTCGGCACCCGTGCAACGCTGGTGATCGATCCCGGACTCGGCCGGCGTAACGGCGAGACGATTCTGCGTGCCGCGCGCAAGCTCAGTCCGAACAGCGAGCTGTTCATCGCGTCAACCCACTTCCACCCGGAACACACGACTGGATACGTCGCGTTCCCGGCGACGGCGAAGTACATCAATTCCAAAACGCAGGAATCGGAGTTCGAGGAGAGCGGGGCCGGCATGATCAAGGCCTTCTCGGGCCGCTCCGCGCTGACCGCCGAACTGCTGTCGGACGCGGTCCGGCGGCCCGCCGACGTTACGTTCGATCGCGACTACACGCTGGATCTCGGCGGCGTCCGCGTGCGGTTTCTCCTCGTGGGACCCACCCATACGCGCGGCGACACCGGGCTCTTCGTCGAGGGCGACGGCGTGCTCTTCGCCGGCGACGTCGTGATGAACGAATCGTTTCTGGCGGCGGGACCCGGCTCCAGCATGAAGGCGTGGCTGGCGGCGTTCGACACGTTCGATGCGCTTTCGCCGCGCACCGTCGTGCCGGCCCACGGCGCGGTCGGGCCCGGGACGCTGATTGCCGCCAACCGCAAGATCGTCACGGCGGTTCGCGACCGAGCCCTGGCGCTGAAGGCCGATGGCCGCACGATCGACGATGTGGCGACGACGGTGCAGGCGGAGTTTCAGGGACAGCATCCCGCGTGGCCTCGTGCGACTGGCCTCGCGGCGCTCGCGAGATCGGCTTACGAAGGACGGTAGGTCGGCGGTTGCAGGACGGCGCCACCGCTCAACCGCGCCGCTCGGCGGTGAGATGGTCAATTACCAGGCCGACCTCCTCCGGAGACCCAAGAATCGCGCTGATGCGCTGGTGGATCGTCGTCGGCGTGATCTGGAGCAGATCGCCGAACCGGCCCTCCGCGTCCACCGCCACCGCCCGGCCGCCCGCCTGTTCGATCAGCATCCCCATCGGATTGCCTTCGTAGAGGAGCCGCAGCTTGCCGCCGGGATGCGTGGCCGTCGGCGGATAGAGGAACACTCCGCCGGTGAGCAGGGTGCGATGGATGTCGGCGACGAGCGAGCCGATGTAGCGGCTCGAGTAGCCGTGCTGGTGGGCCCACCCGAGATAGCGCTGGATGCCTGACGGGAAGCCCAGGATATAGGCCTCGTTGACCGAATACGTCCGGCCGCGCGGCGGGATTCGAATCTTGGGCGCGACCAGGACGAAGGACCCAATCGACGGATCGAGCGCGAAGAGATCGACACCGTTCCCTGTCGTCAGCACGAACACCGTCGACGAGCCGTAGAGAATGTAGCCGGCCGCCAGCTGACGCACTCCGGGCTGGCAGAGCGCCGCGACCGGGTCGGTCACGCCGGCTTCGTGGCGCAGGAGAGAAAAGATCGTTCCGACCCCGGCGCAGACATCGAGGTTGGACGAGCCATCGAGCGGGTCGAAGATCACGCAGTACTTGCCGCCGTCGCCCTCGAGGCGCAGGATGGTCGGCTCCTCGTGCTCCTCCGAGGCCACGACGGAGAGGCTGGGCCGATCGCCGAGACAGGCCATCAGCACTTCGTTGGCCAGGACGTCAAGCTTCTGCTGCGCCTCGCCGTGCACGTTGGTCCCGCCGTGCGTGCCGAGCACATCCTCGATCCGTGCGCGCCTGACCTTCGCCGCGATCACCTTGGCGGCCAGCGACAACGCCGAGAGGATCCAGGTGAAGTCACCGCTCGACCCAGGATGAGCGGCTTCCTCGCGAAGAATGTGCGATTCGAGTGAGAGCAGATTGTGGTCGGCCACGGCAGTCCGGTCCCGATGAACGAAGCCTTGGTTTATCGGCGGCGGTTCGATACCGCGTCCGGCAGCCGATGTTACTCTGGCTCGGGGCTACGTTCCTGAACAGTCCGTGTGCTCACGGTGAGAGGTGTTCGCCGCCGTATCGGCCAGGGTTCACCCGTCCCGGATTGCGTACTCATCAGCAGTGACGGCGAAGAGCACTGGTACACATAGGCGGTGCGGCGCGCGATAAGATGCGGGCAACACGGAGGAGTGCCTGAATGGGGATGGGTGTGTCACACAAGATCTCGGTCGGCATGATGCTCGCGGTCGGCGCCGTCCTGGCGCTGCGGGCGCAGGAGCCGCCTGCCGGCCGCGGTGGAGGAGCCGGCCGAGGGGGCCCGCCTCCTGCTACGCAAGCGCCCGCAGTTCCGCAGATATCGCGCTCGCCCGTGGTCGATCAGGCCGCGCACGATCGCGGCCGCGCGCTGTGGGCGAGCCACTGCATCGATTGTCACGGGTCGCAGGCCCGCGGTTCAGATACCGGTCCGAACATCATTCGGTCCAAAACCGTGAACTTCGATCGCACCGCAGCTCAGGCGGGGAGCGTCCTCGGGCCGTTCCTCAAGGCGGGGCACCCGACGCAGAGCCAGAAACCGAGCGCGTCGTTCACCGATGCCGAGGTGGTGGACCTGGCGCAAGTTCCTGCGGCAGAGGGTCAACGATACGATGCGCGGCTCGGCGATGTTCACGGCCGGTGACGTCCTCGTCGGGAACGCCAAGGCTGGCGAGGCGTACTTCAACGGCGAGGGCGGGTGCGCGACCTGTCACAACGCGACCACCCGGAATCTCGCCGGGGTGGCGACGCGGATTCCTGAGCCGGTCGACCTGCAGCAACGGATGCTGTTCCCCGGGGGCGGCGGGCGCGGTCGCGGCGCACGTGGGGCTGCTCCAGCCGCCGCTGGGGGGGCGCAACCCGCACCTGCGGCCCCGACGATGACGATCACACCGCCATCGGGTCCCTCGATTACGGGCGTGCCGATCGAGGAGAGCGACTTCTACATCACGCTCCGTGACGCCGACGGCACGCTGCACGTCGTCCGCCGCGCGCCGGGCCTGAAGATCACCCGAAACAATCCGCTGCAGGCGCACATCGACCTGCTCGATCGCGTCAGCGACACGCAGATCCACGATCTGGTCGCCTATCTGGAGACACTGAAATGAGGGCTCTGATTACTCTCGGCTGCGACGCTTCTGGTGACTGCCGTCGTGGCCGGCGATCAGGCCGCGGCGCCGCGTGCCGCGGCTGCCGGTCCGAGCGGTCTGACCACCGCGCAGATCGAGAAGCCCACCACCGACGCGTGGGTGACCTACAACGGCGACTACTCCGGACGACGCTTCAGCAAGCTGAACAAGATCACGGCGGAGAACGTCAAGCACCTGAGCCTGGCGTGGATCTACGACTTGGCGGCGGGCGGCACGATCAAGGCAACGCCGCTGCAGATTGGCGGCGTGCTGTACTTCACGACGCCGAACCATGTCTATGCCGTCGACGCCCGCACCGCGCGGGAAGTGTGGCAGTACACGTTCGCCCGCAGCCGCGGCGGAATCCAGATCGGCAATCGAGGCGTCGCAATCCTCGGCGACACCGTGTATTTCGTCACGACCGACTGCAATCTCGTCGCGCTCGACATCAAGACGGGAACGGAGAAGTGGGCCAAGGAGTTCTGTTCGCTGGAGATGATGTATTACGGATCGGTCGCGCCGGTCGTGGTCAAGGACAAGCTGATTCTCGGTCCGAGCGGCGACGATCTGGACGTGCCGGCGTATCTCGACGCGCGCAGTCCCGAGAATGGCGAGCTGATCTGGCGCTGGTACGTCACGCCGCAGAAGGAGGGCGATCCCGGACTCGACACGTGGCCGAACCTGGACATGGCCAAGCACGGTGGCGGCATGACGTGGCAGCCGGTGACCTACGACCCCGAGCTGAACCTGATTTACGTGACGACCGGAAATCCCCAGCCCGTGGTGGCCTTCAAGAATCGCAAAGGGGCCAACCTGTTCACGGCCTCCATCGTGGCCCTGAACGCCGACACCGGGAAGATGGTCTGGCACTTCCAGTCGTCGCCGAACGACACGCACGACTGGGATGCGACCCAGGCCGCGGTGGTGTTCGACGGTACGGTCAACGGGCAACCGCGCAAGCTGATCGCGCAGGCGTCACGCAACGGGCAGTTCTTCGTTCTCGACCGGACCAACGGCAAGGCGATCATCTCGACCGAGTACATCAAGACCAACTGGTCGCTCGGCTACGACGAGAAAGGCCAGCCGGTCCCGAATCCGGCGAAACAGCCGCAGATCGCCGGCGCGCTGGTCACCCCCAACCAGGGAGGCGCGACCAACTGGTATCCGCCGAGTTTCAGCCCGCTGACAGGCCTGTTCTACGTGAATGCGACCCGCGCGTTCAGCGTCTGGTACATCTACGACGCCAGCGACAATCCGATGGGCTGGGGCGGCACGGACCGCGGCGGTTATGCCGAGCAGCCGCAGTTGAAGGCGATTGACTACAAGACCGGCAAGATCCGCTGGAGCATCCCGAGATACGGCAGCAACTCCGGCATCCTGAGCACCGCCGGCAACGTGCTGTTCAACGCCGCCGCGGGTGGTCTGGGCGCGTATAACGCGACCACCGGCGAGCCGCTGTGGAACTCGCGGATCGGCAACAGCGTCACCAACGGGCCGATCACCTACGAGCTGGATGGTCTGCAATACGTCGTCGCGGCGGCAGGGCCGCGGCTGGCCGCGTTCGTGCTCAATCAGTAGGAGGCGCAGCAGCCCGGCGTGGTCAGCGCTGAAACCGGCGCAGGATGATGTCGGCGGGCCACAACAGCAGCGCGAGCGCGAGCAACCAGGGCGCCAGCGCGTGGCGTGACGTCCCGGCGGTTCGCGGCGCGCGGCTCAGATCCGAATCGGCAGGCTGGAACGTGCCGCCGGTGGTCCGCGCGATCGCCGACAACAGCGCCGCATCGGGCGCGGCGAACCGCAGCTCGCGCGAATGGATCGACGGCGAGAATGCGTGACGCCACGGCGCTCGCCTCACCCGGGATCGAGAAGAACAGCGGCTCGCTCACGTCTGCGGCCACGTGGGCGACATACCGGCCGGAGCTCACCTGGGTCAACGGCAGGACGCCGAGGGTGGCGCCCGCTGTACGCACCTCCACTGTCGGCGAGAGCTCGTCGTCCGCCTGACCGTCGCGATCGCGCGCGCCGAGTGAGATCGTCAGTGGCGCCTGCGAGCCGACGCGATCGCCGGCCGTGACGGTCAACGAAGCTGGGGACGCGCGCCGCGGGGCGAGCGCCCTGAGCGTGCCGTCGAGTAGCGGGCCAAGTCCGCGCCAGGCGATCCAGTCGCGGGTCCACGCGCCGTCGAGATCCGCGGCGAACATGGCCGTCCGGCCCAGGCCTGCCGGCCAGGTGGTCAACAGCGGATCGCCCCGCTCCGTCGACAGCCATTCGATCGCGTCGGGCTTTCGCGTCACGAGATTGCGACCGTGGAGCGTGGGCAGCGTCACTCGCGGTTCGAGAAACGCCATGCGTTCCCGCACCTTGGCCGCGATGTTCGTCGCATCCTCGGGCTCGGGTGTGGCGGCGTTGCGCGCCTCGGTCACGAAGATCTCCGGGATCTGCTGCGCGTCCTGCACGACGTAGCTCCGTCCGCCGCCCCAGAGCGCAAGATTGCGGAGGAGCGCGGCGTCAGCATCGGGACCGAGCGCGACGGTGGACACCGTGATGTGCGCTGCCGACATCTTCCGGACGAGGCCTTCGAAGTCCTCGGGATCAGACTGCCCGTCGGACAGCAGGATGACGTGTTTGGCGCGGACCCGGACGGCGGCGAGCGCATCGTAGGCATTGCGAAGCGCCGGGAAGATCGCCGTCGGACCACTGGCCTTGATGCGCCCGATCGCCGCGTGGAGCTCGGGGCGGCTCTCCCGCACGCGACCCAGCGGCACGTCCCAGGTGGAGACGTCGTTGAACGAGAGCACGCCGAGCATCTGTGACGGCGCGAGTGCATTGGCCGCACCTTCAGCGGCCGATTTCGACAGCTCCATCGCGGTCCCGTTCATGCTCCACGATCGGTCGAGCACGATCACCAGCGCGACCGCCGGCTCGTCGTCTCGATCGAAGGTGACCGGCAGGACGCGTTCGATGTCCGTGTGGCGATACCCGCGCTGGGCCAGCTCGATGCCGGCGCCGAACACCGCCTGCCCGCCGGCAAAGAACAACCCGCCGCCGCGCTCCTCGACCCACGACCCAAGTGCCGACATCGCCTCGGTCGAGAGCGCCGCACGTGGCACGTTGTTCAGCAGCACCACATCCCAGCGATCGAACGCCTCGGCACGGTGCGGCAGCGCCTCTGGGTGGGCCATGGTGATCTGGAAACCGGCGCGCGCGAGCGCGTTGGGCACTGCGGCAGACTCCGCCGAGGCCGCCGGTGCGCCGGCAGCCTTGCCGCTGCCCGCATGCACGTACAGCAATTGCGGCCGCGGCTCGACCCACACTTCCCGCCGGAGCGTGTTGTTCTCGGCCACCGCGTCGCGCTCAGCCTCGACCAGCGCCTCGACGAGATGAGGGCCGGGCGTGTCGAATGACACCTCGAGGCGGACGGACGTGGAACCAGGCGACACGTCCCGACGGACATGCGCGAGGACACGTGAGCTTTCACGCACGCTGATCTCGGCCGCCTGCGCCACCTGTGAACCGACCACCACGTCGAGCTCGGCGGCGCTGAGGACTGCCGCCGTCTGCCATACGCGGACATCCTCGATCCAGATATCGCCGACATCGCGGACCGGCATCGGACGGGTGAACACCGGAACACCCGACGCGGCCAGCCGCTCCGCCGCATGCAAGGCGTCGCCGTCGGTCTGGCGTCCATCCGAGAAGAGCACGACCCGGCCGTTGCTCGAGGGCGGGATCTCCGCCCGGGCGGATGCCAGCGCCTGCTCGAGGTTGGTTCGTTCCGGAGCGATGCGTCGCGCGAGCGTATCGGTGCCTTGTCCAACGGCGAGGCGGCGAAGCGCGGTCGTATCCGGGACGCGCGACACGCCGCCTCCGAACGCCAGGATCCGCCACGCGTCCGGCCGGAGCGAGGCGTTCGTCGTGTCGATGGCCTGAGCCACGGCCTCCAACGCGCGCGCTGACACGCTCTGCGAGCCGTCCACGAGATAGATCACGGTCGTCCGCGTCGCTGGCAGCGACACCATCGGCTGCGCGAGTGCTGCGACCAGCGCGAGCATGAGCAGCAGACGAACGGTCGTCGACCACCTGCGTGAACCCAGCCGCAGCCGGGCATTGGCCGCCAACCAGACCAGTGGCAGCAGGGTGAGCAGCCACAGCATGCGGGGCGCTCCGAACTCCAGCGTCATGTCAGACCGTCACCCGCCTGCGCCACGTGACCCACTCGAGCGCCGCCAGCACGAAGGCCGCCGCCGCGCAGTAGACCCACCACGGCTGCCGCCCTCCGGTCGAGCGCTGAGGGACCGATCGATTCTCCGGCAACGTGCTCGACATGAGATTCGAGCGTGCGGGGTCGTCGAGTGAAACCGTGAGGACACGCTGGCCCGCGGCACTCTCCGCCAGATAGAGGCCAGGGGCGGGAAGTGTCGCTGATACGCGATCGTCGAAGGTGGTCAGCGCCAGCGCGCGGCCGTTGGGCGAGACGATGCGGCGAGTGGAGGGCGGAAGGTTGACGTGACCCGGCTGGTGGCGGACGCCGCGCTCCGGGCGCCCGAGCCAGTCCACGGCGTTGCCGACGAGGATGGGATATGCCGGTGTGGACGCGAACCCGGCGTCCTGCATCGAGAATCCGATCACGACATAGCGGCCCTGCGCCTCCTCGATGCTGATCAACGGCGTGTCGTGCTCCGACATCGCGACGGCTTGCAACGTTGGTCGATCGATCGGCCTGGCCGGACCGAGCCGTCCGAGGGACATGTCCACGCCCTCCAGGATGGGATGGGCCGTGCCCGGCCGCCACGTGGGCTGCGCCTCCGTCCTGCCCCGAGTGCCCAGCCACGATGAATCGGGCGGATCGATCACGAGCGCGGGCTGGGCCGGCGCGGTCGCCGGCAACCAGCGATCGAACACCCAGACATCCGCGTTGGCGTCCGCGTATCGCGCCGGATCGATAGCCGTGACGCGGAGGGTGGGATCGTGCGCCAGCAGTGCCGCCGCACGGCTCGCCGCTCCCACCACACCGACTCGGAGAGGCTGCGCCGTCCACAGCCATGCGCCCGCGTCGTCGTCCACGTCGAGGGCGTTGCCCGCGGCGCTGACGTGAGCGTGGAAGCGCGCGTCGCCGGCGGAGGGAACGGCCAGCACGTCACGATGGGTGCCCGACGCTGCGACAGTAATGGATCGATCGAACAACGCGTCAGCTCCGCGCGTGATGGTCAGGTGCACAGGCTGTGGCGCGCTAGAGAAGTTGGCGACGTTCACCACGATCCGGGCACCGTCTTCCGGTGGCGTTCGATCGACGTCGAACGCGGTCAGCGCGACGTTCGCCGCTGGAACGAACACCGAATGGAGAACGACGTCCGGGGGCATGGCGCGCCGCCGTGCGCCGTCGGTGAAGAAGTGCGTCGCCCCGGCGTCGGCCAGGTGCGGCCACGATCCATCGGCACTGCCGCTGGGCGTGAGGCGGGTTAGCGCATCATCCACGCGCGCGCGATCGGCGGTCGGTCCTTCGACGATGCCGTCGGCGGTGGTCGCGACCGCAATCTCCTGTGCGTTCGATGCGGCGGCCATCGCACGGGCCTCCTCGACCGCACGGTCCCACCGTGTGCCCCGAGTCGGCAGACGCGCGCGCATCGACCATGAGGAGTCGAGCACCAGGAGCAGGCGCGCCGCCGCCCGGTCCTCGATGCGCGGCGCGGGCCTCGCGATTGCCGCCGCGGTCGCCGCGGCGATGAGGACGGTGAGCACCGCGGACACGATCCAGCGGATCCGCTCCCACAGCGTGCGCTCGTGCGCACCGCCAAGGACCCCCTGCCACATGAGGAGGGAGGCGAGCACCTGCTGCCGGGGGCGCGGCCGGACCACGAACGCCGCCAGAGCTGCGGCTCCCGCCAGGGCGATGAGCAGCCAGGCGACCCATGTCGATAGCGCAAACGTCACGGGCAATCAGGCTTGTCAGAGGCGCGAGGCGTCAAGGCCGCTTGACCGCGGAGGTGGGCTCGTCCGTGCGGAGGAAGTAGCCGCGCAGCAGCGGCCGGCGGGCATCGGGAACGGCTGGCGGTTGGGCCGCGTGAGATCGATCGTAGGCCACGTGTTCGCTCGCACCGGGCGCGGCCGGAGGGACGCTACTCGCGGTGGTTGCGCGCCGGGAGGCCGGCCGGTCGAGATTTGGAAGGGTGATCTCGCTGTTCGCATGTACGACTTCCGTGCGCAGCGCGGCAGCCAGTCGTGCGGCCCGGCCGTCGTCTTTGGCCTGATCCGGCGCGCCGGAATGGCCGGTCGCGTGCTGCGTTCCCCGCAGCAGCGAGGAAAAGTCTGCGGGGCGCCCTCGCGTGTCGCCTTCGATCGGCGAACCGGTCAGCTCACCGGCGGCGGCGGGCTCGGCTGGCCGTCCTTTGCTCGAGGGATCGCTCGTGCCCGATGGCGGCGTCACGTCCCCGCCGGGTTCGGGATGCGGGGCCTCGTCCGTCCGGCCGCGTGCCATCGCCTCCTGGTACGCCCAATCGAGATCGGACATCTCGAAGCCGTTCTGGTAATCGTTCGACCACGCCGCTGACTCGCTGTCCGACGAAGACGACTGGCGTGGATCGGTTCCCTTCGAATCCGATGCGTTGACCTCGCCTTCGATGCGCTTCCGCGCGGCGGGATCGTGTCTGGCCGTGTCGAGCGCGTGCCCGATCGCTGAGAGCTGCTCCTCAGATGGCTTGCGTCCGGAGCGCAGTGCCTTGATGCCCTCGAGAATCTGCGGCACCGGAGCCCCCGGCGCGTCCGCCGGCGTCGTGGAAGTCTCGGGGGCGCCTCCCCCTTCGTGCCTCGCCTGTACCGCCGGTCGGGAGAGGCGGGGCAGCGGCTTGAAAGACAATCCGACCGCGGCAACGATGCAGGCAACGACCAGTGCCGTACGCGCGCGGTTCAAGGGCCAGCTGTAAACGCGAGTCCAGTCCACGCCCGCCGCTCGGGAGGCGGCCTCCTCCAGGTGGCTCGCGATCAACGGGGCAGTTCGGTCGGCCGCTCGCGTGGTCGATGAGTCATGAGTGGCGAACCAATACGCGCTTCTCAGGGATCCATCGAGGGCAGCGGCACGATCGAGCTGAGCGACGACGCCGTCGTGCAGCACTCGGGGAGCGAAGCGGGCAGCCAGAACGGTCGCTCCCGCGATCGCCGCGCCGGCGACGAGCAGGGTCAGACCGACAGATCCCGGACCGCCGAGAACTGGTATCAGCGCGGAGGCGAGGCAGGCGGACGCCGTCACCGGAAGCGCATAGCGGGCGATACGCCGGTTCGCAGCGGCCACGCGGCGCGCCCGATCACCACGGGCGGCGCTCGACC
The DNA here is from genome assembly GCA_963816725.1 of uncultured Acidobacteriota bacterium. Classification (GTDB taxonomy): domain Bacteria; phylum Acidobacteriota; class Vicinamibacteria; order Vicinamibacterales; family 2-12-FULL-66-21; genus CAVSUB01. The sequence continues at coordinate 28,779 of CAWFMC010000021.1, forward strand.
GGACGGACTGGCGTGCGGATGATTCGTTCACAGGTCGGCCCGAGTGCTTCCACGATACCATCGCCGGCGAGGCTGGGCTGGCCGGTTCGCGTTCGCCCGCGCCGCACAGCGTCAGGCGACGAATCGCCCCTGCCGGAATGCGGCCATGACGACCTCCTCGAATGGCCGGTCCGCATCCGCCCGCAGATAGCCGACATCGTACTGTTCACAGAACCGTTCGAGCTGGCTGTCGTGCGCGCGCCAGGCATTGGCATAGGCGGCGGCGAGTTGCGGCGTCACGTCGATGTCCCGCCCCTCGCCGGTTTCCGCGTCCTCGAACCGCACCTCGCCCAGAGTGCCGGGATCGCGATCGGCCTGCGACCGCACGTGAACGGCCACGACGTCGTGACCGAGCGTGCGCAGGAGTTTCAGGCCTGTGTCGGCACCCTGGGGATCCAGGAAGTCCGAGATGACGATCGTCAGGCCTCTCGGACGTGGGCGCGCCGCGAACTGCCGGCACGACTGGCTCAGGTCGGTGGTGCCGTCCGTCTCCATGTCCTCGAGCAGCGCGAACACCGAGACCATCCGCCCCTTGCCGCGTCCGGGAGCAGTCTCGACCCTCAGCCCTTTGTCGAAGGAGAGGATCGTCAGCCGATCGAGATGCGCGAGACCGATGTAGCAGAACGCCGCGGCGAGCCGTCGCGCCAGATCGAACTTCGCCGGTTCGGCCATCGAGCGGCTGGCGTCGATCATGATGTAGATCGGCAGGTCCTGCTCCTCGTCGAAGAGCCGTAGTAGAAGGCGATTCAGGCGCTTGTAGGCCTTCCAGTCGATGTGGCGGAAGTCATCGCCGTGGGCATACGGGCGATGGTCGGCGAACTCGAGGCCCCGACCGCGGCGCGACGTCAGGCGATCGGCCCGGTTCTGGCCGGCGAACGTCTGCTTGGAGACCACATGCAGGTGCTCCAGCTTCTTGAGGAAATCATCTTCGAATCGGAAGGCCATCGCGGGACGCGCGCCAGTGGCGCTACTCGGTCGGGACGTGCGTCAGCAGCGTCTGCACGATGGCATCGGTGCTGACGTCTCCCGCCTGCCCTTCGAAGTTCAGGAGAATCCGGTGCCGCAGTGCCGGCAGGGCGACAGCTCGCACGTCGTCAACGGAAACGTAGGCATGTCCGCTGGTCAGGGCATGAATCTTCGCGGCGAGCACGATCGCCTGCGCCGCCCGTGGGCTGGCCCCGTACCGCACGTACTCCTTGACCAGCGGAGTCGCGTAGGGCGAGGTCGGATGCGTCCCCAGCGTGAGGCGGATCGCGTAGGCCTGCACCGGCCGTGCGATCGGGACCGCTCTTGCGACGTGGCGCATCTCCAGCAGTTCCGGACCGTCCACCACCCGGCTGACCGTCGTCTCCTCGTCACGCGTGGTGCGATCGAGGATCTCGTGCAGCCCGTCCTCGGTCGGGTAGCTCACCTTCAGCTTGAAGAAGAAGCGATCGAGCTGCGCCTCCGGCAGGGGATAGGTGCCTTCCATTTCGAGCGGGTTCTGCGTCGCCAGGACCAGGAACGGCTGCTCGAGCCGGTAGGTCGTCGATCCGACCGACACGCTGACGTCCTGCATCGCTTCGAGCAACGCCGACTGCGTCTTCGGCGTGGCCCGATTGATCTCGTCGGCGAGCACCACATTCGCGAAAATCGGCCCCGGCTGGAACTCGAAGAACGTCCCGCCGTGCGCATGCTCCTGGACGATGTTGGTGCCGACGATGTCGGCGGGCATGAGGTCCGGGGTGAACTGGATTCTGGAGAACTTGAGATGGAGGACGTCCGCCAGGGTGTGCACGAGACTTGTCTTGCCCACCCCCGGGATGCCCTCGAGCAGCACATGCCCACCCGCCAGCAGGCTGGTGATCGTCAAGCGCACGACCTCGTCGTGGCCGACGATACGCCGTCCGACTTCGGTGCTGATCTGGAGAAATCGATCGCGGAACTGGGCGATCGAGTGTTCGATGGTGATGGACGACATCTACGGGATAGTGTTGGCATAGGCGCGAGGGCGGCTCCGCCAAGGGTCTGACGGCGCCAGCGGTCGCATGGTTATAGCACGGTCGGTGCCGCCGGGTCTAAAAGAGGTCGTTCCGGCGTGAGGGATCCGCGTAATGCGATTGCGCGGCCGACGGCTGGTTGGCGGGATGCGATCGTGGTTCTGGCTGGCTGCCTGGGGCTTATGGCGGCCATTCACTATGCCACGGTGGCCTCCATCCTGCAGTCCTGGTCACGCGATCCGCTGGCGCACGGGTATTTCGTGCTGCCCGCGACCGCCTGTCTCGCGTGGATCTGCCGCGACCGGCTGCGTGACGTGGACCCGCGGCCCGCATTCGTCACCCTCGTCCTGATCGCCGGCTTGTCTTTCGTCTGGCTTGTCGGCAATCTGACCCAAACCACCCAACTCGAGCAGACGTCCGTGATCCTCCTGTTCGTCGCCCTGACCTGGGGCGTGCTGGGGACCGCTGCCGCGCGGGCGCTGATGTTTCCGCTGGGCGTGCTCCTGTTTGCACTCCCCGTGATCGAGCGCGTCGGCCCTATGCTGCAGGAACTCACCGCGAGGATGGCGGTGCAGGCGCTTGCACTGAGCGGCGTTCCGGCAGCGCTGAGCGGGAACGTGATTGCGATCCCCGGAACGCGCTGGCACGTATCCGAGGCGTGCGGAGGCATCAACTACCTGACCGCATCACTGCTGGTGGGATACGTGTACGCGGGCATGGTGTATCGCCGTTGGGCGCACCGCCTGGCGTTCGTGGCAGCGGCAGCTCTGACGCCGATCGCCGGCAACCTGTTGCGTGTCTACACCACGATTCTGCTCGACTACCACGGCGCAACCGGCGTGGCGTCCGGAATGCGCCACACCCTGTACGGGTTGCTCGTCTTCACTGTCATGATCGCGGTCCTGTTCGTGACGTGTGGCCGATGGCGTGAGGCGGTGGTTCCCGAACTGCCCGGCTCGAACGGGCCTCGCCGAGATGGCGGCGTGCCGCCCGCAGGACGGCGGCGCATGCCGTTCTACGCGACCATCGCGATGTTACTGATCGCGAGCGGACCTGCGTCGGCGCGGATCCTGTGGAAGACCCCGGGATCTGCAGATTCGATTCGGCCGAACGTCCCGATCGTGGGCGGCCCCTGGGCTCCGGCAGCGGACGCGTTCGTCGCGTGGACACCGCCCGCGACCGGTCGCTCAGCCTCCGCTCGCGCATACAGGGCTGGGAATCGCGTCGTCCATCTGCATGTCGCGTCGTACGGCGCCGACGAAGCTACCGGCGATCTCGTCAGCGGCGATGTCACGCGCGCGGACTCTCGGTGGTGGCCGACCGCCGACCGGCATCGATCGATTGGCTGGCGCGACGAGAACCTCCGGGTACGGGAGATTGAACTGCGCTCTGCACAAGAGTCGCTCCTGGTCTGGTACTGGTACGTCGTCAACGACCAGGCGACCGGCGACGACTACCGGGCCAAGCTGCTGCTTGCGCGGGAACGGTTCCTCCGGCGACCGCAAGGGGGCGATCGTGTTGTGGTCTTCACCCGCATCGTTCCCGACGCCGACGCCGTAGACGCGCTGGAGGACTTCGTCTCGCGCCTGTCGATGGACACGTCCGTCCCGGCCGAGTGATCACCGCCGCACGATGTAGTCGTGGGAGGGTCGTCACGAATCGGCAGCGGGGTGTCCACGTGCGAACACACCACGACGGAGTGTGCGAGCTCATGAGACGCCGCAGCCTTCTTGGGCCCTGACTGCGGCGCTGTCAACAGCCGGTAATACAATTCCGTCGCGAGACCTGTTCCCGGGTCCCGGATCCCGAGTCCCGAGTCCGAGGTCCCGAGTCCCGAGTCCCGTGAACCCCGCGTCCATGCCATGCTGTGTCGCGCATCATGGACGGACCCGCACGCGTCAGCACCCCTCGGCACATCCTGCTCTCCACGATGCACGTGGACACGACCTTGTTCGAAGGCATGGCCGCGCTGCGCTGTACGGTCGGCGTCGCGATCGTGCTCGTGGTCGGGCTGGTGCTGCGACTGCCGGTGGTCAGCGCGTTTGGCGCCGTCGGCGCGGTGTCCGTCGGCTTCGGATCGTTCCAGGGCGCCTACCGGAGTCGCGCCGCGGTAATGGTGGCCGCGGCGGCGGGGATGGCGTTCTCAGTCCTCCTCGGATCCGTCGGCGGCTCTTCCGATCTGGCCTCGGTTGCGATCGCCACTGGCGCCGCCTTCGCGAGTGGCATGCTGATCGCGCTCGGTCCTTCGGCCTCCTTTGTCGGCCTGCAATGCGTGGTCGCGGCGCTCATCGCCGGCGGCTTTCCCGCCAACCTCCGCGACGCGGCAATCCGGGCGGGGCTGGTCTTGGGTGGAGGGCTGATCCAGACCTTGCTGGTGGTCATGATCTGGCCCTTGCGGCGCTTCTCGGCCGAGCGTCGAGCGCTCGCGACGGCCTATCGGAGCCTGGCCCGCTACGCCTCCGGCATTCCGGCCGCTCCGGAGGTCGCCCCCGAGCCGCACACCTTCGCGATGACCATCTCGCCGCTCGCGGATCCGCAGCCGTTTGCGCGCGCCGGCGACGTGCTGGTCTTTCAGGGCCTCCTGGACGAAGCCGAGCGGATCCGCGCCAGCCTCGCCGGCCTGGTGACGTGGCGGCCACGATTGCTCGAGTTCCACCCGCAGTGCGCGCGCGATCTCCCCACCGCGTGCGGCCGCGCCCTGTTCGCGATCGCAGACGCGCTGGAGCAAGGCCGCGCGCCGCGTGAAGACACCCCGATCTGGGCGCCCCTCGACGAGTGCGTCCGCGATATCGGTCACGTGCCCGCGGTCGACGCGCTCCTCGGCCAGCTTCGCGCCGCGTGGCGCATCGCGGGCGTGCTCGAGGCGACTGGGCGTACCCCTGCCGCGCCGGTTCGCCTGCCGCCACTGCAACGCCGCCCGCCGGTGCGCGATGCCCTCATGACGCTCCGCGCCAACCTCACGATGGACTCGGAGACGTTTCGCCACGCGCTGCGGGTGGCGGCGACCGCGGCGGTCGCGTGCGCCGCCTACCGGCTCTTCCAGCTGCCGCGCGGGTACTGGATTCCGATGACCGCCGTGCTCGTCCTGCGGCCCGAGTTTACCGATACCTTCGCCCGTGCCCTGGCGCGCATCGCCGGTACGATCCTCGGCGCTGCAGCGGCCACCGTAATGGTGACGGTCGCCGATCCAGGACCGGCCATGCTGACCCTCCTGGTCCTGATGTTCGTGTGGGGCTGCTATGCGTTCTCGCGGATGAACTACGTCCTGTTCGCGACCTGTCTGACCGGCTACGTCGTGTTCATTCTGATGCTGGGCGGCGTGGCCGAGATGACCGCAGCCACGGCGCGCGCATTGGATACGGCGGCGGGCGGCGTCTTCGCGGTGTGCGCCTACGCGCTGTGGCCGACATGGGCCGGGAGCACCGCTCGGTCAGCTCTCGCGGCGATCCTCGACATCCACGGCCGTTACGTCTCGGATTTGCTGGCCGCGTACGCTGATCCGGTCGATCTCGAGCGCAAGGTGAGCGCGCTGCGGCAGCTGCGCAGCGAGGCGCGGCTGGCGCGATCGAATGCCGAGGCGACGATCGAGCGGATGCTCACCGAACCCGCGAGCCGGGCCTCGATTGCCCCTCGCGCCGCAGTGGGCCTCCTGGCCGCACTCCGGCGGCACGCCCTCGCGGCATTGTCGCTCCATGCCGGCCTCGAACGTGGCGTGCCCCAGCCAGCGCCCGGCGTCCGGCTGCTCGGCGAACAGCTGACGGCAAGCCTCAAGGCGATTGCCGACGCGGTCCGGTCCGGGTCGGAACCCGAGCCCTTGCCACCGCTCCGACAGACGCAGCTCGCGCTTGCCCCCTCGGCGGACGCGCTCGTCGGCCAGGAAACCGACCTCATGGTGGACAGCGTAAAGACGATGGCGGAGCTGCTGGCGTGGGACGTCGCGCACGCGCGACGCTGAGGTGACAGGCGAACGCAGCGACGGTTGAGTGCGGCCACGCGCCGAGGAAGCCGATCGCGCCGACGATCACTCCCTTGCGGGGTGATAGCTACCAACAAGCCGGCCTTCCGGCCGCGACCTGCGGCCGGGGCGCCTCTGAAGTGCCTGCCTTGGATTACGCCGCTTCGTCCGATCGATCACCTGGCTTTAAGGGCGACGACACTGCCATCGTCGGCCCACCTCCAGAGCCCTGGCCGCGGTCGGGTGCAGCCGAGCGGCGAGCGGTGGTAAACGCGTCCGCGAGCACCTCCAGGGCATCGAAGGGTGAACGCCGCGGCCGGCCGATGTCAACGAAGACAATCGCATCGAGGCGGATACGCGGTTGGAACGCCGAGGCCGTACCCACGCGGGTTTCGGCTATCTCGAACGTGACCGCGTGGGTCGTTTCGTGTCGCTTCATGTGGTGACCTCCCGTGTCCGCATCAAACGTAACGTGACGACGTGACAGGGCGGGTCAGGGCAGGCCAATCCGCCGCCACGAAGGTCAGCGGCGCTGCGGCACGATCGAGAAATCCTGCTGCACGCAGGCGTGCGGGTCCGCGAGCTCAAACGCGCGCGAGGGCGCGGGCGAGACGAAGCCGCGCGGGACCGAGAGATCGACCTGATACCGCCCCGGCGCGACCCCCGTCAGCTCGAAGCGGCCGGCAACCACCGGGATGTCCACGGGCGGGCCGGCGCCGGAGAGACGGACGGTGAAGACGAGCCGCGGATCGAGGGTGCGGATCCGAACCGCCCCGGCCGAGCGCTGGACCAGCCGAACGGTGCCAAACACGCGGCCGCCGCGTGCGGGCACGGCCAGCGACGCGAGGTAATCGGCCAGCTCACCGCGCCCCTCGTAGGTCGTCGTCAGGCTGCACACCGACACGAACAGCCGCCGGTCGGAGGCACGGCGCTGCGCGAACACGAGGTAGCGTTCGCCGGGCTTGAAATCCACTCCGCAGTCCGCTGCGGTGGCACCGGTCAGCACCTCCGCTGTTGCTCGCGCCTCGCCTCGCCAGGACTGCCGCACTGTCAGGCGCACCCGCTTTTCATCGACCGGCACCGTACGTCCCGCGACTTCGCGCTTGCCTAGGGTCGGCGTAACGGTCGCGACCGTGGCATCGAACACCGCGTCGGCCTGCCAGACGGCCTCGCACGCGGGCCCGCTGGGGAGGCACGCGCACGCCTCCGCCAGAGCGGGCACCATCAGTAGAAGCAGGATCGCGACCGCGACGCGGCGGAAACGAGGTGACGTGAGGAGGCGCATGAAGATCAGACCCGGCCGATTATGGTTGCTCCGCTCTGACGCACTTGGCGCCTCGCAAGGACATGAGGCGTTCCGTCGTACTACACGAAGCGATGCGCGCCTTGTCAAGCACCGCGCGGCTGCATGCGGCGACTCATGTTAGATTCGCGCCGGCCCATGACGAGCGAGACGCCGCGCCGGTTCGGCCTGCTTAGGGCCTTCGCCTGGTCGATCATCACGCTACTGGGGCTGCCCGCGGCAACGACGGGATTCGGGGCCGATTCGGCCCGCCACTACGAAGTGGCGCGTATGTCGATGGCCTGCCTGTATGCGATAGAGGCCTACGCGCCGCAGAGCGTCGAGCTCGAAGCCGCGGCTAAAGAAGCGCTGGACGAGGTCGACCGCATCGACCGTCTGATGAGCCACTACAAGCCGGACAGCCCGCTGTCGGAGATCAACAGAGAGGCCGCCACGCATCCGGTGCGGCCACCGCGCGAGCTGTTCGACTTCATCGCCGAGTCCGTCCGCTACTCGAGCCGCTCGAGCGGCGCCTTCGATATCACGGTCGGCCCGCTGATGAAGGCCTGGGGCTTCTTTCGCGGCGACGGCCGCATGCCATCGTCTAGCGAGCTCGGAGCAGCAGCCCGCCTCGTCGGTGTTCGCCACCTGCGCCTTGATGCCGAGGCGGGGACCGTCGCCTTCGACGCGCAGGGCGTCGAGCTGGATCTGGGAGGCATCGCCAAGGGCTACGCGATCGATCGTGCCGTCCGGGTGCTGCGCGCCCGCGGCGTGACCGCCGCGCTGGTGAGCGCCGGCGGCAGCACGGTCTATGGCATCGGCAGCGCCACCTGGCGCCGACGCCTGGGCCGTCGACATTCAGGATCCGCTCGATTCGCGCCGCAGCGCGACGACGGTGCGGCTCCGCGATCGATCGCTGTCGATCGCCGGCCGGTCCGAGAAAGGGTTCGAGGCCGGCGGCGTACCGGTACTCGCACATCATGGACCCGCGGACCGGCCGCCCGGTTCAGGGTGTGTTGACCGTGGCAGTCCTCAGCGATACCGGCACCGATGGTGATGCGCTCGACGACGCGCTGTTCGTGCTCGGACCGGCCGCGAGCCGCCAGCTGTTGAACCAGGTGCCGGGGACCGCAGCGCTGTGGATGCTGCCGCGCGGCGCGCGAGGATGGACCATCGTGCGGGAGGAAAGTCAGTGACGCGGCACACGCGACCGACGACTCCGCGGGCGCTGTGCGTTGCCGGCTCGTGCCTGGTGGGGCTGGTTGCGATCGTGGCTGCTGGCGGCCGGCAATCGGCTCGCACCGCGCCCGAGTTGGAAGCGTTGCCGTTCGCGCCACGAACCTACCTCGCCCCGCGCATCCGCACGCCCATCGCGATTGACGGCAGGATCGACGATCAGGCCTGGTCCGGCGCCGCGTGGACGACCACGTTCGTGGACATCGAAGGGGACCGGAAGCCCGCTCCGCGATTTCAGACGAGAGCGAAGATGGCGTGGGACGATCGGGCGTTCTATATCGGCGCCGAGCTCGAAGAGCCCGAGGTGTGGGGCACGCTGACCGATCGCGATGCCGTGATCTTTCACGACAACGACTTCGAGGTCTTCATCGACCCGGACGGTGACACCCACGCCTACTACGAGCTCGAGGTGAACGCGCTCGCCACGCCGTGGGATCTCCTGCTCATCAAACCGTATCGGGACGGCGGGCCGGCGATCAATGCGTGGGACATCGCCAAGCTGGAGGTCGGCGTCGACGTCCAGGGGACGCTGAACAAGACGGGCGATCGCGACCGCGGCTGGAGCGTCGAGCTCGCGCTGCCCTGGAGCTCACTGAAGGAGGCCGCCTTCCCGCATCGCGCGCCCACAACGGGGGAGCGCTGGCGGGTCAACTTCTCACGGGTTGAATGGCAGACCGACGTCGTCGATGGACGCGTCGTCAAACGGATGAAGCCGGGCACGAGTGAGCCGCTGCCGGAAGACAACTGGGTGTGGAGCCCCCAAGGGGCGGTCGACATGCACATGCCCGAGCGCTGGGGCTACGTGCAGTTCGGCGCCGGTCCGACCGCACTCGAGACGCCGCCGGTGATGATCGACGCCAACCAGCGGTTGCAGTGGGCCTTGCGCCAGCTGTATTACCGCCAGCGCGACTTCCAGCGCCTGCACCAGCGGTATGCCGCGGGGCTGGAGGAGCTCGACGCCGGCCGCATCCGGGTGCAGGGGCTGACCTTCAGCCCGACGCTGCGGACGACCGCGAGCCTGTACGAGATCACCGCACCGGGCGCCGACGGGGTAACCGGGCACATCGACCAGGACGGCCGCACCTGGGTGACCCGGTAGGCTCCAGCAAAGCTTCGCTTGCCTCGCAGGGTCCGGATCGCTATCCTCGCCGCGTACCGCCGAACACGCGCGCCGGGCGCGCTCATCCGCCGCGCCGCCGTGAAGTCACGCATCTCGAAGGAGCGTGCGTCATGTGGACCCGGAGACGCTTTCTGGACACCGTCGGGCGGTGGCCGCTCGTCGGCGGTCTCGCCGGCGTCCCGACGGGGCGGGCCGCTGCCGCTGCCGCCCGCGTCGGCGAGCGGGACTTCTTCCGCGAGCTGGGCGTGCGCCCGTTCATCAACGCGGCCGGCACCTACACCGCGATGACCGCGTCGCTCATGGCTCCCGAAGTCATGACGGCCATCAACTATGCCTCCAAGCGCTACGTGATGCTCGACGAGCTCCACGACCGCGTCGGCGAACGGATCGCGACCCTGGTGCGAGCCGAAGCGGCGATGGTCACCTCGGGGGCGGCGTCGGCCCTCACCCTCGGGACCGCGGCGGTCCTCACCGGCACGGACCGCCAGAAGATCGCCGACCTGCCCGATCTCGCGGGCATGAAGAGCGAGGTCATCATCCAGAAGGCTCACCGATTCGGGTACGAGCGCGCGGTCCGCAACTGCGGCGTGCGCCTCGTCGAAGTCGAGACGGCCGCCGATCTCGAGCGCGCGGTCACCAGCCGCACCGCGATGCTGCTGTTCTACAACAACAACAACAAGGCCGGGCGGATCCAGGACGAGGAGTTCGTCCACCTCGGGGCGAAGCTCGCCATCCCGACGCTGAACGATGCCGCCGCCGACGTGCCGCCGGTCGAGAACTTGTGGAAATACACCGCGATGGGGTTCGATCTCGTCGCGTTCTCGGGCGGCAAGGGCATGCGCGGGCCGCAGAGCGCCGGCCTGCTCGTCGGCCGGAAGGCGCTCGTCGCGGCCGCGCGCCAGAACGGTTCGCCCAACGGGAACGCGATCGGGCGCGGCATGAAGGTCAACAAGGAGGAGCTGGTCGGCATGCTGGCCGCCGTCGAACGGTTCGTGCGGCAGGATCACGCGCAGCAGGCGCGGGAGTTCGATCGCCGTGCGGAGGAGATCCGGAAGGCCGCGAGCGCGGTGCCGGGCGTCAAGGCCGAAGTGTTCGTGCCCGAGGTGGCCAACCACGTGCCGCACGTGCGGGTGACGTGGAACGCCGGCGCCGGCGCACCGACCCCTGCCGCGGTGGTCAGCGCGCTGCTGGCCGGCGAGCCGTCGATCGCAATCAGGGCGGAAGGAGAGGCGCTCGTCGTCGGTGTCTGGATGATGCAGCCGGGTGAAGAACGGATCGTGGCGCGGCGGCTGCGCGAGGAGCTCGAGCGAAAAGCCGCGGCGGGCTGAGCCCGCGCCCGATTGACCGCTGGACCGGCTGCAGCCGCAGCCCGAAGTGATAATCGCCAATAAAAGGGGGACAGGATGATACGTCGCGCCGCGCTATCCCTGAGTCTCGGCCTGCTGCTCGCGTCCAGCGCCGCCGCGCAGCTGGCCTCTCAGACGGCTCTTGTCGGCACCGTGACCGATATCGGCAATCTGGTCGTCCCCGGGGCGCAGGTCATGGCGGTCAACGCCGGCACCAAGGACACCTACTCGGCGACGACGAACTCCGAGGGGTATTACAACATCCAGTTCGTCCGCGCGGGGACCTACGAAATCACGATCTCTCTCGCCGGCTTCCAGACCTACAAGGCGACCGGCGTCGAAGTCGCCAACAACCAGGTCGTGCGCACGAACGCGGTGCTCAAGGTCGGCGGCCTGACCGAGTCTGTAAACGTCGAAGCCAATGCGCAGGTGCTGACGACCGACAGTGCGGTCGTCTCCGAAACGATCGGCAAGCGGGCGATCGTGGAGCTGCCGTTGAATGGCCGGAACGTGTGGAATCTCGCGGCCACGACCCCCGGCGTGCTCGCGGGCGTCAACAGCGACATCGGTTTGAGCTTCAGGGGTGCCGGTCAGCGCGAGATTCAAAACAGCCTGTCGCTCGACGGCATCAATTCCTCGGCCAACCTCCTCGCCTCGACCAGCATGCGTCCAATTGCGGATGCGGTCGAGGAGATTCAAATCCAGACCGGCAGCACGTCGGCCGAGTACGGGTCGTATCTGGGCGTGGCCATCAACGTGGTCACCAAGAGCGGCACCAACGCGCTGCACGGGTCAGCCTTCAACTTCTTCAAGGACGATGCGCTCAATGCGCGGGGATGGTATGAGAACCCGGCGAATCCGAAAAATCCGCTGCGCAGCAATCAGTTTGGTTTCGAGACCGAGGGGCCGGTGGTGATCCCGGGCCTCTATGACGGCCACAACAAGACATTCTTCATGGCCGCCTACGAAGGCGTCCGCGCGGAGTCGCTGAGCCCGACGTTCGGCTCGGTCCCCACGGCGCTGATGCGCCAGGGTAATTTCTCGGAAATCAGTACGGCGATCAAGAACCCGTTCACCGGCCAGCCGTTTGCCGGCAACATCATCCCGCAGGCGATGATTTCGCCGGTGTCGCTGAACCTTCTTCAGTATTACCCGGCGCCGAACGCGACCGGCACGGCCAATAACCTCGCTACCACGGCGTCGAACACGGACAACATCGATCAGTTCCTCGGCCGCGTCGATCAGAACATCGGCAACAAGATCCGGCTGTATGTCCGCTACAACTGGCACGACAGCCTCAACACGGCGATCGGGGCGATTCCAGCCACCGGCGTCACGCAGCCGCGAGTCAACAAGAATACGCTGTTCACCTATACCCACACGCTGAAGCCGAACTTGTTCAACGACTTCCGCATCGGTTACCACCGCCTCGACTTCAACACCTTGAACCAGTTTTTCGTCAACGGCCAGGGCGACTCCGGGACCGCGCTCGGCATCCCCGGATTCGACGGCGACACGAAGTACAACAATCCCGGCCTGCCGAGTGTGAACGTGAGCACCTTCAGCGGCCTCGGCGTCGCCAACTCCAACTGGTACCAGTTCGATACGACGTTCCAGGCATCGGACGTCCTGGCCTGGAACCACGGGTCGCACAGCGTGCGTACGGGATTCGACCTGCGCCGGTTGGCGACCGGCCGGCAAGCGGCCAACGATCCGCGCGGCCTGTTCAACTTCACCGGTGACATCAGCGGGTATTCGGTGGCGGACTTCATGCTCGGACTGCCGCGGACGGTGATTCCGGCGACGGATCAGATTCAGGGGCACGTGGGTGGCTGGCGCAACGGCTTCTTCATCAACGACAACTGGCAGCGGGGTCGAAACCTGACGCTCAGTCTCGGCCTGCGCTACGAGCGCTCCACGCCGGTGCAGACGTATGCCGGCGTCGCGGACATGCTGGCTGAGGATTTCCTGACGATCATTCCGTCGCCAACCCTGTCGGCCTATCCGGTCCCGGGCTTCAAGTTCACCGAGGCAAACAACAAAGACTGGGCCCCCAGGCTCGGTGCAACGTACCGGGTCAGTGAGAAGACGGTGCTGAGAGCGGGCTACGGGATTTACTACAACCCGAACCAGATGAACTCATTCACCTTCCTCACCAACAATCCGCCGCTGGCCACCGTGTCGACCTATACGTCAGATCCCGCGAATCCCACGCTGTCGTTCGAGCATCCCACCGGCGTTGTCGCCCCGGCGGCGGCTCCCGACATGATCTCGCCGACGCGCCATCTGCCCAACGCGCGCAAGGATCAGTGGAGCGTCGACGTGCAGCGGGAACTGTGGGCGAGCGGCGCCGTCGATATCGGTTATCTCGGCTCCAATACGAGCCATCTCGATCGCAGCTTCTTCAACAACACGCCCACCCCGGGTCCCGGCGCGGTCGATCCACGACGGCCGACGTCGTTGTTCAGGAGCCGCCGCATCATCCAGAACGACCTCGTCGCCGACTACGACGCGGTGACCTTCGGAATGCGTCAGCGGATGCACAAAGGGCTGCAGGCCGACGCCCATTACACCTGGTCGCGGACCCGTGACATGTCCACGCATTCCAACGGCGGCGGCCAGACGATGGACAACTACGATATCTGGCGCGACTATGGTCCGGCGAACTGGGACACCCCACACCGGCTGGTCGCGAGCTATCTGTATGACATCCCGTTCCTGAAGACCTCGCCTCAGCCCGTGTTGAAGTATCTCGTCGCCGGATGGCAGGTGTCGGGGGTGACCACGATTCAGAGCGGATCGCCGGTGAATGTGACGCTCGGCACCGACTGGGCGAACATCGGGATCACCGGACAGCAGCGGCCGGACCTGGTCGGGGCCGTTCCAGACCTGAATTGTGTCGCGGACCCGGATCCGACAAAGTTTCACCAGCTGATGAACTGTTACGACGCGACCGCCTTCGCGCTGCCGGCGCAGTTCACGTTCGGCAACGCCGACCGCAACATCTTGCGTGGGCCAAAGTTCATGAGCACCGATCTGTCGTTCATGAAGACTGTCCCGATCGGCGGCGGCGCCCGGTTCCAGTTCCGCGCCGAGATGTACAACATCTTCAACAATGTGAACTACGGCAATCCGGGCTCGACGTTCGGCGTCCCCTTGGCAACGTCCTTCGGCCGCATCACATCCGCCGGCACGATGCGGCAGGTACAGCTCGGAGGGAAGATCTTGTTCTGATTGGATCGAGCGATGCGGTGAAGGGCGGCCTGGTCGCGCCGCCCTTCGTTGCAAAACGGTGTAACGACGTCGAAGCACAGACTTCTACCTCCTCTCGCCACGCACTTGTCTGTGTGGCCGGGGAGGGTACACTTTGCGCCCGCCGCAACTCGACTGCGTCGGGTCACGCGGGACGCCACCAGACGAGGAAGAAGACTGCCGAGGATGAGAACCCAACGATGCCCAAGAACACCCGCCGCAGGTTCCTGACGTCCGCCGTTCCCGCGCTCGCGCTGGCAGCGCCAGCCACGGCTCGGGCTCAGCCCGCGCAGCCACCGCAGAAGCGCGCGTACCGGCAGATCACGCCGACGTCGAAGACCGTGAACGGTCAGCCGCTCTACAGCCCCGAGCTGTCGTTCGGCAACCTGGTGTTCGTCTCGGGAAAGGGGCCGGGCACCGGCTTCGCCGGCGACATCAAGGCCCAGACGAAGAACGTGCTCGACCAGATCGAGGAGTCGCTGAAGCTTGCCGGGTCGTCGATGGACAAGGTGTTGAAGGTGAACGTCTATCTGACCGACATGGGCAATTTTGCCGGGATGAACGAGGCCTACATCGGACGGTTCGGATCGCCGCCGCCGGTGAGGACCACGGTCGCCGTAACCGCCATCCCCGACGGCACGCTGGTCGAGATCGACTGCGTCGCGTCAATCTGAGCGTGCGCCCAGGAGGATCAGTGAACCGACGCGTCTTTCTGAACGCGGTCGCGGCGGCGCCCGCGATCGGGCTGCTGCGTCCCGCGGATGCGGCTGCCAGTCTCCCAGCGGCGAGCATCACTCGAGTGCGCATCTATCGCCCGCCGGAGCTCAACCCGCTCTTCAACCAGAGCAACATGGTCGTGACGGTCGAGACCAACGTCGGGATCACGGGAATCGGCGAAGGCGGGTCGAAGGACACGCTCGAACAGTGC
Organism: uncultured Acidobacteriota bacterium; assembly: GCA_963816725.1. Lineage (GTDB taxonomy): Bacteria > Acidobacteriota > Vicinamibacteria > Vicinamibacterales > 2-12-FULL-66-21 > CAVSUB01. Next base: position 43,916 of record CAWFMC010000021.1, read on the forward strand.
GCCGGCAGCCTGATCGGGCAGAACCCGTTCCGCTCGGCGGCGATCTGGCAGGAGGCGTACATCGCCTGGTTCTATCCGCCGGGCCGCGAGAAGGCGCACGCGCTGGGCGCGCTCGATCTCGCGCTGTGGGACATCAAGGGCAAGGCGCTCGGCGTGCCGGTGCACGAGTTGCTCGGTGGCAGCGCCCGGAACTACTGCGAGTGCTACGTGACCGGGGGCGTGACACCACCCGCGACCGCGGGCGGCGCGAAAGCGGGCCTGAAGGAGCGCGCCCGGGCCACCATGGAGGCGGGGTACCGGGCCTTCCGCATGGCCCCCGCCGAGACCCCGGTTGGCGGCGTGTACGACACCAGGAGCGTGCTGCGCCGCATCGAACAGGACTGCCGCGACGTGCGCGACGGCGTAGGCCCCGACGGCAACTGGTGCATCGATCTCCACCAGCGCTTCGACTTCAACGACGCCCTCCGGGTCTGCAAGGTGATGGAGCCGTTCGATCCGTTCTTCGTCGAGGATCCGGTGCGCGACGAGAACGCGCTGCAGGATCTTCCCAAGCTCAGGCCGATGACCACCGTGCCGTTGACCCATGGCGAGGAGTGGGGCTTGAAGTGGGACTTCAACCGCCTGGTCGAGAGCCACGACGTGGACTTCATCCGCTCGACGCTGCCCAACGCCGGTGGCATCACCGAGATGATGAAGATTGCCGGCATCTGCGAGACCCACGCGGTCGGGATCATCCCGCACTTCACCGGTCCGATCGCCACCGCCGCGCTGGTCAACTGCCTGTCCACGTTCGCCGGCCCGGTGCTGATGGAATACAACTACGGCGGCCGGCCGATCGACTACCTGCCCGAGTGCCTCGACTTCAAGAACGGCAAGGCCTACACCAATCAGCGGCCGGGCCTCGGGGTGACGCTCGACATCAGCCGCCTGACGATGATCGGCGAGGTGACCGAGCCGGGCCGCAAGAACATCTATCGACGGCCGGATGGATCACTGACGCACTGGTGAAGCCTGCGGGGTTCAGGGTTCTGCGGCCGGACGGTTAGCAGCCTTCGAAGCGGGAAGCGCGAAGCGCCTATTTCATGTCTATGACGGCGTAGACCGCGATCCGGGGGAGCGAGAACTCGGTGGCGCCGTCGGTGACGGTGACGTCCGTGACGCCCACCTTTCCCTCGTCGGGCAGCGACGCGTCGATGGTCCGGAAGGTGCCGCGGACGCGGACGCGCAGTCCCTCGATGTCGCGTCCGCCGTAGTTGATCAACTGGAGCCGGGCCCGGCTGCCGTTGCTGGCGAGGCGCCCGATGACCACCTCGCTGCCGAAGATGCGCAGGCTGCGGCGGGCGTCGGTCAGCTGCGCGCGCACCTTCTGCGCGAACGCGCTCGGGTCGGCGGCGTCGGCCGCCGGATACGCCGGACTGCCAATCGCAATCGTCAGCGGGTAAGTGGACGACCCGGCAGTGACGCGCGCAAAGAGCAGGTTGCGGCGGGCCAGCAGGTTCATCACCTCGCCGGTCACGTCCGTTCCGTCGTCGACGATGGCGAAGTCGGCGGCCAGCGGCAGGTCGTCCGCAGGCAGACCCGCGGCGAAGGTGAGGATCGACCCGACCGCCGGCAGATCCGCCGGATCAATCTGCAGCACCGCGTCCAGGCCGTAGGCGCTGGCCTCAGCGGCGGCGAGCGCGCCTTTCCCGGCCGGCACGGTGTAGAGGTACTTCGCCGCGGGATTGCGCACCGTGCGCCAGCCATTGGCGACGATCCAGGGCGCGCGCGTCGGCGAGGCGACGCCGGCCCGAGCCACGACACCAGGCACGGGCAGCGCTTCACGGCCTGCGAGCTCCGTCGGGGTTACCGCGAGCACGGTCATGCCGGTGGCCGTCCACGCCTCGGCTCCTTCAGCGGGCACGCAGAGCTGCGTGACCCGCGCGGCGTCGAGGGCCGGCTTGCTGTCCACGCCTTGCGTCCAATACACGCACGGCCCGGTCGCGAGCAGCGCGACCAGGAGCGCCGTCATACGGTCAGGTTCTGCACGGCGATCTTCGCCAGGTCGTAAACGCCCAGGCCAAGTGACGCCGCGTACTCGACGTGGCCGGGCTCGCGAATGATGATGTTGACGTTCGGGTCGGCATCGCGCGCGCGCGTGTCGTCCATCTTGAGCGAGGCGGGCGATCGGTCCCAGATCGACAGCACACCCTGCTCGCGACGCTGGTTGTCGATGATGTCGAGCAGCAGCCGATCGATCGCCACCGGGTCGGTGCCGAACAGGATCTGCTTCGGGTAGAACACGTACTTCGTCGTCCGCGCGAACGGCCCGCCGTGCCAGACGCCGCGCAGGCCGTCCATGATCTGCAGCACCGTCCGCGAGCGGAGCGGCTCGATCGTGGCCAGCGTGCCGACCACCGAATACGTGTGCGACACGCCGCGCTGGTGGGTGCGGGCGACGTTGGAGAAGCTGCCGTAGGCAATGTTCTTCAGGCAGCCGGTCGCACCGGTCGCGCCGTGGTCCTTCATGTTCGGGATGTTGATGATCTTGGTGAGCCGTTCTGAGACCAGCCGCATCATGCTCGATCGCGTGTCCTCCTCGCCGAACAGGTTCGCTTCGAGGTAGGTCTTCGGGTCGTAGCCGGCGTTGTCGGTGTAGCGGTTGGCATGTTCCGCCGCGGCGATCTGCACCCCCTCGGGCAGGTGCGGCGCGTAATTGACCTCGTCGAGCTGACTCTGAAAGCGCTCGTAGACGTAGATGCGGTTCGCGGGAATACCGACGGACATCAATTGACGCACGGTTTCGGCGACGATCTCGTACGCGGACACGCAGTACGGATACCCGCCGCAGTTCACCTTGATGCCGACGACGTCTTCCGGCACGAAGAAACGGCGCCAGGCCTCGGGCGTGGTCGTCGCGCCGGTCAAGGCGCGCATGCCTTGCGCCATCATCTCGCGCACCACGTCGTCGTTCGCCTCGCCGGTGGCCACGTCCACCGATCGGTCGGACTTCACCGCGATCACCCGCCCCGGATAGGGGCCGGGCATCCCGCGCACGGCCGCGGCGGGGTAGGCCGACACCACCCTCAACGGCGGCAGGCCGGTGCGGATTGGCGTCGAGTTGGATGGCGGCGCCTGATTCCGTGGGCTCGCGGCGACGTCGAGGGACGTTGCCGCCTTCGCCGAGGCGGCCGCCGCGAGCAGGCGGACGAACATTCTGCGGTGCACGGCGCACGCTCCCTTGTTGGACGCGCGGATTATAGCGCTTGTCTTCCCCAGCCGCTGCGGGCCGGGCGTCCGCTGCAGCCGGACATCGCGGGCGAGTCGAGATCGGCCGGCCCTTCAGGACGTATAATCCTCGCGCTTCGAACGATGAGCTATGCCATGACCTGTCAGGCCGCCTGCGTGCTCGTGCTGTCAGGGATGTTCGTCCTCCCGCCGACGGGTGGCTATGATGTCGCGGTGCCATCACAGACCAGCGCGCTGCCTCGCCTCTCGGTGAAGCCCACGGACGACTTCGAGGTCACTGGCCTGGGCGATCGCCCCGCTTGGCGGCAGACCGAATGGACCTCCCTCAATCGTCGCCAGGCCGACGGGCACCCCTACGATGCGCGTTTCAAGATCCTGTACTCCACGACCGGGCTTTACTTTCTCATGGAGGGAACGGACCGCACGCTCACCGCGACCATGGGCGAGGATTTCATGGACCTGTGGCACGAGGACGTGTTCGAGGTCTTCCTCTGGACCGACCAGCGCTATCCGGTTTACCTCGAGTATGAGATCTCTCCGCTGAACCATGAGCTGCCGATCCTGGTGCCCAACTTCGGCGGCCAGTTCCTGGGGTGGCGTCCATGGCACTTCGAAGCCGAGCGGGCGACCCGGAAGGCGACGTCGATCATCGGCGGCACCAAGGCGCCGCACGCCTCGATCGAGGGCTGGCGGGCGGAATTCTTCATTCCCTACACGTTGCTGAAACCGCTCCAGAACGTACCACCGAAACCCGGCACCGTTTGGCGGGCCAATTTCTATCGCATGGATCACGACGGCGGAAGGACGACGCAGTGGGACTGGGCCCGGGTGGGGGACAGCTTCCACGAGTACCAGAAGTTCGGCGAGCTGTTGTTTGCGGATCGGTGAAGATCGTCCGGCCCAACGCCCTTGACTGGGGAGGCCGGCTGCGACATGGTTACGCACCACAAGCCAAAGTAACTGGTCGTCCACACTCGGCTCATCCATGTGGCAGCGCGCCCGCTCGGCGGCGAGCGAAGGCGCGGTGCGAGGAGGCACTATGAGAACGCTGGGACGATTGCGGGCCAGGAGCCTCCTGCTCCTGACGCTGACTTTCCTCACTCCATCCCTGGTTTCGGCCCAGACCGGCGCCGCGTCGCTCACCGGCATCGTCACCGATACGAGCGGTGCGGTCGTGCCCGGTGCGACTGTGACGGCCACGAACGAAGCTACCAACGTGGCCTACACCGCGGTCTCGAACGATGCCGGCAACTACACGATCTCGTCGCTGCCGGTGGGCGCGTACGTGATCAAGGCGGAGCTGGCGCGTTTCAAGACGGCCGCGACCAAGCCAATCCAGATGGAAGCGCGGCAGGTGGTTCGTCTGGACATCAAGCTCGAGCTCGGCGGCATCGAGGAGACAGTCGAAGTCACGAGTGAAACGCCGGTACTCCAGACTGAGAACGCTACGGTCGGAGAGGTCATCTCGGGCACGACGCTGAATTCGATGCCCCTCAACGGCCGCAACACCGGCCAGCTCTCGTTGCTGCTGCCGGGTGCGGTGTCGCCCAACCCGAGCACGTTCACGGCCGTCCGCAACTTCAGCGGCGGCCGGCCGTACGTCAACGGCAACCGCGAGCAGACCAACAACTACACCATCGACGGTGTGGACATGAACGAGTCGATCGACAACCTCGTTGCCTACCAGCCGAGCCCGGATGCGCTGGCGGAAATCAGCATCGAGACCAACAATTACGCCGCCGATACCGGCAACGTGGCGGGGGCGGTGATCAGCAACGTCATCAAGTCGGGCTCGAATCTGTTTCGCGGGAACGCCTTCGAGTTTTACCGCAACAGCCGGTTCGACGCGAACTCCTGGGCGAACAACCGCTCGGGCGCGGCGAAACCGGAACGGCGTCAGGATATCTTCGGCGGCACGCTGGGCGGACCGCTTGTCAAGAACAGAGTGTTCTTCTTCGGCAATTACCAGGGCACACGGTTTGACGCGCCGGGATTCGAGACCGCCTCGGTGGCCCCGGCCAGCTGGCGGCAGGGCGATCTCTCCACGCTCACGACCACGCCGCTCAAGGATCCGATTACCGGCGTGGGCTTTGCCGGCAACCAGATTCCGGCCAGCCGGATCAGCCCGATCGCCGCCCGTCTCCTCAACAACACGGCGCTCTATCCTTTGCCGAACCGCGAGGTGTCGGGCGGCATCACCGGTAACTTCGTCGGCGAGACCCTCACCACCCAGCGCGCTCACCAGGGCGACGGCCGCGTGGACTGGAATACATCTGAGAAGGACAAGATCTTCGGCCGGTTCTCGATTGCCGAATACGAGTCGAGGCAGGACAAGCGGGCTTTCCCGTTGCTGCTGGGCAACGTCACGACGGCGCCGTTCCGCAACCTCGGGCTCAACTGGAACCGTGTGATCAAGCCTTCGCTGGTCAACGAAGTGCTGTTCGGCTACAACCGCATCACGATCGTCAGCGACACACTAGACTGGGCTGGCATTGGTGACGCCAATGCGTCGTTGGGAATCGCTGGCGGGCAGCCCATCCCCGGCCTCAGCTCGATCGGGTTCGCTCCCAGCATCCTCACGGCGGTTGGTGCGGGTGCCAGCGATACCAATACGCTCGACGAGACCTACCAGATCAACGAGAAGCTGACCTGGCTGAAGGGTCGCCATTCGATCAAGTCGGGTGGGCAGTGGCTGCACTATGTGCAGCAGCGCTTTTACGCCGGGAACAACGGCCTGCTCGGCCTGTTCACCTACTCGGGGGCTTTCAGCGGCGCGGCCTTCTCCGACTTCCTGCTCGATCAGGTCGGCGGCAAGGGGCGGGGCAGTTCTTCACCCCCCTGGACCCACCTGCACGACCGGATCGCGCTGTTCGTGCAGGACGACTTCAAGGCAACCTCCGCGCTGACGTTGAATCTCGGGCTGCGCTGGGCCTACACTCAGCCCGTCGTCGAGAAGGACGACCGTCAGGGCAACTTCTCCCTGACCACCGGCCAGGAGATTCTCGCCGCCGAGGGCTCGCGGGAGAGCCGCGCCCTCTACAAGGCCTACAAGAAAGGCTTCGAGCCGCGTGTGGGGTTGGCCTGGCGGCCGAGCGAGGGATGGGTCCTGCGCGGCGCCTACGGCATTACCCAGTACATGGAAGGCACGGGCGCAAACCTCCGGTTACCGCTCAATCCGCCTTTCTTCTTCGAGTCCGACGTGCCCTACAACGTTACGAGCGGGGCAGGGACGCTGAGTACCGGCTTCGCCGACGTGCAGCCGCGGACCGAGCCGTCCGGCCAGGTGCGGGCGTGGGATCCGAACCTGCGGCCGCAGTTCACGCAGCAGTGGAACGTGTTCGTCGAGCATCTGGTTACGAGCTCGATGTCGGCTAACGTCGGCTACGTCGGTCACAAAGCGACGCACCTCGTGGCGCCGGTCGAGGGCAACCAACCGCTCCCCGGCGTCGGCGATCCGTTGAGCTGGGCGCCGACCCAGGAACGGCGGCCGCTCTATCCGACGGCTCCGCTCATCACGAACATTTCGACCACGGCGGCGCGTGGCCGCAGCGATTACAACGGCCTGCAGGCCAGCCTGCGGCAGCGCAACGTCAAGGGCTTCGAGTCCCTGGCGTCCTACACCTTGAGCCGGACTCGCACCAACAACCTCGGCTACTACGGGTCGGGCGGGGTCCAGGCCGAGGGCGCCTACTGGATGAACGCCTACGATCCGGAAGCGAATTACGGCCCCGCGTTCTTCGACGCACGCCACAACTTCGTGCTGTCCGCCAACTACGAGTTGCCGTTCGGGCAGGGGCGCCGCTGGGTCGGCAACGCATCCGGACCGATCGAGGCCATCATTGGTGGCTGGCGGCTGGCTGGCGGGTTCCAGGCACGATCGGGGTTCCCGATCACCGTGACCGACACTCGCAACCGTTCGCTGCAGGGCACACGCGGCAACGAGCGGCCGAACTGCGTCGGCGACCCGAAGCCGTCCGACCAGAACCTCAATCACTGGCTCGACATCAATGCGTTCGCGGTGGCGCCGCTCGGCACCTTCGGCAACTGTCCGATCGGCGTGGCGCGCGCGCCCGGCTTCAAGAACATCGATGCCATGCTGGCGAAGCAGTTCAGGGCCGGCGCGCATCGCTATTTCGAGTTCCGGGCGGAAGCATTCAACCTGACGAACACGCCGAGCTTTTCGCCGCCCGCGCGTGACATCAATGCGCCAGCCACGTTCGGTACGATCACCAACACCGTCAGCGGTCCGCGTACGATCGAGTTCGTGTTGAAGTTCTTCTTCTGACCATCGAGGCGGTCTGACCAGCCTGGGTCAAGGAGTACGTCCGATGAGCAAGGGGAGCCTCAGCCGCCGGGATCTGATCAAGAGCGGCGGCGTCCTCGGTGGTTTGCTGGCGCTGCCACAAGTCCTGCAGGCGGAGAGCCAGTCAGCGCCGGCTGCAACGGCCATGGCTGGCGCGTCCGCGCTGCACGCCGGCGCGGACGTGTATCAATCAATCGGCGTGCGGCCGCTGATCAACGGGCGCGGCACGTTCACGATCATCAGCGGCTCGACCATGCTGGCGGAAGTGCGGGCGGCAATGGACGCGGCCGCCCAACACTACGTGCACCTCGACGAGCTGACCGAGGCGGTCGGCGCGCGGCTGGCCACGCTGACCGGCGCCGAGTGGGGCCTTGTCTCGAACGGGTGTTCCGCCGGGCTCACGCTCGCGGCGGCGGCGTGCGTGGCCGGGGGCAACCCCGACCTCCACGTGCGCCTGCCCAACCTGGCGGGATTCGCCAAGGACGAAGCCGTCATCCCGACACATTCGCGCAACGTCTACGACGCGGCGCTTCGTTCGGTCGGGCTGCGGGTCGTCGAGGCGTCGACGCTGGAGGAGTTCGAAGCAGCACTGGGGCCGCGGGTCGCGATGATCTACATCCTCGCGGGTCCGAACGCCGACAACAGCCCGCTGAACGTCAAGGCGATCGCGCCAATGGCCAAGGCCCGCGGCATCCCGATCCTCGTCGATGCCGCGGCCGAGATCCTGACGATCCCCAACGTGCATCTCCAGAACGGCGCGACGCTGGTCGCCTACAGCGGCGGCAAGTGTCTGCGCGGGCCGCAGACGGCGGGCCTGCTGCTCGGCCGCAAGGACCTGGTCAAAGCCGCGTGGGTCCACAGCGCCCCGCATCACGGCGTGACCCGCGCCCTCAAGGTCGGCAAGGAAGACGCCATCGGCATGCTGATGGCCGTCGAGATGTGGGTCAAACGCGACCACGATGCGGAATGGAAGCGCTGGAGCAGCTGGCTCGATCACATCTCGCAGCGGGTCTCGACGATCGCCGGCGTGACCACGACGGTCGTGCAGCCGAATGGGCTGTCGAACCGCACACCGTCGCTGCGTGTCCTGTGGGATCGGCAGAAGCTCGGCATCGCCGGCGAGGCGGTGCAGAAGCTCCTGTTCGAGACGGAGCCGCGGATCACGCTCGATGCCGCCCGCGGCGGGCAGCCGTCGCAGACCGGCGTGTCGGTCACACCCTACATGATGGCGCCCGGCGACGAGAAGGTCATCGCGGATCGGCTCGTCACGGTGCTCTCCAGGCCGCCGGCGCAGACCGAAACCGCGACGCTCGCGCCGCCGTCAGGTGACGCGGCCGGGCAGTGGACGGTCAAGATTCAGTACGCGGCCGCGGCCTCGACGCACACGTTGCATCTGACACAGAAGGGCAACGATCTGGGCGGCTTCCATCAGGGCGAGTTCATGACCCGCGAGGTGACCGGGACGATCGACGGCGACACCGTGCGAGTCCGGAGCGCGTTCGGCGAGCAGCACGGTGACTCGATCAACCTCACGTTCAACGGCAAGCTCGCCGGCGACCAGATGAGCGGCACGCTCGACATGGGCGAGTATCTCGGCGCGACGTGGACCGCGACCCGTCGTGGACCACGGAGGGGCTGAATGACCTGGAACGCGTGGTCCCGCCTGGCGCTTGTGGCGTTGACCCCGGCGATGCTCTCGCTCGCCGCGGTGCAAACAGGCCAGACGCCTGCGCCGGCGGCGGGCCAGGCTGCCACCGCGGCACCTCCATACGATCTGCTGCTGCGCGGCGCGCACGTGATCGACGCCCGCAACAAGATCAGTGCGGTTCGCGATGTCGCGATCGCGGGAGGCCGCATCGCCGCCGTGGCGGCGAAGATCAATCCGGCAGACGCGGTGAAGGCGGTGGACCTCAGCGGCCTTTACGTCACCCCCGGGTTGATCGACATCCACGCCCATACCTACACCGGCACCGGCGAACGGCGCTCGTATGCCGGCGACAACAGCGTGTATCCGGACGGCTTCACGTTCCGGGTCGGCGTCACTACGGTCGCCGACGCCGGCTGCGCCGGCTGGCGCAACTTCGAAGATTTCAAGGACCGCATCATCGACCGCTCCAAGACCCGCATCCTCGCCTTCCTCAACATTGTCGGGAACGGGATGCGCGGCGGGAACTACGAGCAGGACCTCGCGGACATGGAGGTGGCCCCGACCGTCGAGATGGCCAGGAAGCATCCCGGGCTGATCGTCGGGATCAAGACCGCGCACTTTGCCGGACCCGAGTGGACCCCGGTGGAACATGCCGTCGAGGCGGGGACGCTGGCTGGCCTGCCGGTGATGGTCGACTTCGGAGCGAACCGGCCTGAGCGTCCGCTGAGCGAGCTGGTCACGAAGAAGCTGCGGCCCGGCGACATCTACACGCACGTCTACTCCGGGCTCCGCGGCGAGCAGGATCCGTCAGGACACGTCAATCCGGCGCTCTTCGAAGGACGCAAGCGCGGCGTGATCTTCGACGTCGGTCACGGCGGGGGGAGCTTCCTGTGGCGCATCGCCGCGCCGGCGATGAAGGAAGGCTTCATCCCGGATTCGATCTCCACGGACCTGCACATCGGCAGCATGAACTCGGGGATGAAGGACATGCTCAACGTGATGGACAAGTTCCTGGCGATGGGGATGACGATCGATGACGTGATCGCCCGAGCGACCTGGAATCCCGCCCGCGAGATCAAGCAGGACGCGCTCGGCCACCTGAGCGTCGGTGCGATTGCCGACGTCACCGTGCTGCGGGTCGAGCGCGGCCACTTCGGCCTGACCGATCACAACGGGGCGCGCATGGATGCGACCGCGCGGCTGGTCTGCGAGCTGACGGTCAAGGACGGGAAAGTCGTGTACGACCTGAACGGAATCTCACGTCCGGACTGGCGGACGCTGCCGGCCGGCTATGGACCAACGGGTGATGCGCGATGGGACGGGCTCAATCCCGCCCCCATCAGGAGGTAGCGATGGCGAGCTCGAATCGACGGGCGTTCCTCAAACAGGCGCCGGCGGCCGCGGCCGCCGCGGTGGTGACCGCGCCGGCCGCCGCACTGGCGCAGGGAGGCGCCGACAAGCCGGCCAAGAAGGTCCACTACGCCGACGGCAAGATGCCGGAGAAGCCACCGCTCTTCAACAGCGTCGTCTCGTACGGCAACCTGGTGTTCATCGCCGGCATCGGCGCGCACTTCGAAGGGGACATCAAGGCCCACACCAAGCACGTGCTCGACGAGATGGAGAAGGGCCTGCAGCGGGCCGGGTCGTCGATGGAGAAGGTCCTCAAGGTCAACGTCTACCTGAACGATCTGAAGGACTATGCCGGCATGAACGAGATGTTCCAGGGGCGTTTTGGCAAGGAGCCGGGGGTCCGCACGACAGTTGCACCTGCCGGCGGCATCCCGGGCAACTCGCTGGTCGAGATCGACTGCATCGCCTACATCTGACGCCCGGCATGGACGCCTTGCTGTCGCGGCGGGAACTGTTCCATGTGGCAGGGGCGACGGCGGTGGTATCCGCCGTGTCCCCGCCGCCGGCGGCGGCCGCGTCGCCGGTCTTCGTGCGGATGCCCGCCGAGGGCAAGGATACGCCCAAGATTTGTCTTGGCGGAGTCGCTGCCAGCGACCCTGCCGGGATCCGCCGCCTCGCGCAGATCGGTGTCGGTTACGTCCTCACTGGCGGGCCGAGGCTGCCGTGGACCGAGGCCGACATCCGCGGCCGGATGGACCAATACCAGGCCGGCGGACTGACGTTGTGCAACCTGATGATCTCCGGGTTCGATGATGTCATCTGGGGAAAGCCAGGCGCTGACGAACAGACCGAGCTCGTCATCCAGTCCATCCGCGCCGCCGGCAAGGCGGGCCTCCCCGTGATCGAGTACAACTTCTACGCCCATCGTCTCGTCGAAGGCTACAAGGAAGAGGTGGGCAGGGCTGGGGCGGGCTACACCGCGTACGACTACGAGATCTCGAAGAGCCTGCCGCCGAGAGACGGCGTCGGCACGCACACCCGCGCGGATCAGTTGAAGCGCGCCGAGAAATTCCTGAGGGCGATCGTGCCCGAGGCGGAGAAGGCCAACGTCCGGCTCGCCCTTCACCCGAACGACCCACCGGTGCCGCTCAGCCGCGGCTCGGAACAGCTCATGGCCAGTTTCGCCCACTGGAAGGAGTATCTCGATCTGGTCAAGAGCCCGTTCAACGGCATGACATTCGACTGCGGCGTGACACGCGAGATGGGCGAGGATCCGGTGGAGGTGTGCCGGTACCTCGGCAAGCGCGACTGCATCAACCACGTGCACTTCCGCAACGTCATCGTGCGCAAGCCGCACGTGGACTATACGGAAGTGTTCCTGGACGAGGGGCAGGTCTCCATGTTCGCGGTGATGCGCGAGCTGGTGCGGCAGAAGTACCCGCGGGGCCTCTACCCCGAGCATCCGCGCGCCATCGACCCGGATCGGGATCGCGGCGAAATCCGGAACCAATATCCGGGCGGTGGCGGGTTCTCGGGCGAGATCTACAACGTCGGCTACGCCCGGGCGATGCTGCAGGCGGCGCTGACGGTCTGAGGGTTATCGGGAGCGACCCAGAAGGGAGACATCCGTGAAGCACACCACGATGGCGGCGCTCGGGATTGCGATGGCGACCGTGCTGACGCCGGTCTTCTCGGATGCGCAGCTCTTCACGCTGACCAAAGAGCAGATGGTGAGCTACACCGCGCAGAATCCCTTCGAACGGTTCGCGGACGGCCGGCCAAAGGTGCCCGACGCGCTGATCGAACGGGCTCGAGGGCTGTCGGCCGAGGAAGTCTTTGCGGTGCTGCCAGGCCAGGGCTTCCGCAACCAGTACGCCGACGGGTTCCGCGTTCTTCATCCGGAGAAAAAGCTCGTCGGCCGCGCGTTCACCGTGCAGTTCATGCCGCTGCGGCCGGATCTCGACGAGGTCGTCAATGCCAATGCGAAGGCGGCGGGCATCCCGCGCATGTACAACCAGGTGGCGATTGACATGCTGCAGCCTGGCGATGTGCTGGTGGTGGATCTCTTCGGCCAGGCGGAGGGGGGCACCATCGTCGGCGACAATCTGTTCTACTACATCATGAAGGCGACGAAGGGCGGCGGGCTGGTGGTGGACGGCTCGATCCGCGATCTGGAAGGCATCTCACGGATGGACATGCCGGCGTATTTCCGCCACGCCCATCCGAGCGCGATCAGCAACGTGATCATCAGCGGCATCAATATTCCCGTTCGTATCGGCAACGCCACGGTGATGCCGGGTGATCTCGTGTTCGGCGATTCGGAAGGGGTCTATTTCATTCCGCCGGCGCTGGTGCAGCGGGTCGTCGACAACGCCGACGAAGTTCACGTTCACGACGAATGGACGCGGATGAAGTTCGACGAGGGGAAGTACAAGTCGAGCGAGATCTACGGCACGCCGAAGGACCCCGCCCTGAAGAAGGAGTACGAGGATTACCTCAAGAAGCGGCTCGAAGAGATTCGAAAGCAGTACCCCAAGTAGCTCGCGCTGCTCCTTCCCGGGCCGATGCGTTCACCGGCGCCGCGGCCCGCACAGCCCACCTCAGCTCCAGGGGCGATCGTTGCTTTGGACGCTGTCCCACTCGGGAGTGGGATTGAAGTAGCCGGACTTGGGCCGCAGGTGCTGCTTCACGACCTCCTCGTTCAACTCTATGCCCAGCCCCGGTGAATCCGGCACGACGGCAAAGCCCTTGTCGACGAGGGGAGTGCCGCCGGTTGTCTTGACCAGGCTCTCCCACCACGGCACGTCGAGCGAGTGGTGCTCGAGCGCAATGAAGTTCTCGCTCGCCGCGGCGCAGTGGACGTTGGCCATGAACGACACCGGCGTGCCGGCGAAGTGCATCGCCATGGCCACCCCGTGCTCCATGGCGAAGTCACCGATCTTCTTTGTTTCCATCAGCCCGCCGGCGCTGGCGAGATCCGGGTGGATCATGTCCACGGCGCCCATGTCGATGAGCTTCATGAACGGCTCTTTCAGGTAGATGTCCTCGCCGGTGAGCACGGGAATGGTCGTCGCGTCCCGGATCTGGCGCAGCAGCTCGCCGAACTGCCACGGCACCATGTCTTCCATCCAGGCGAGGTTCCACTTCTCCATCGCGCGGGCAAGCTTGATGCAGCTGTTGACGCTGATGTGGCCGTAGTGATCGGTGGACAGCGGGATCTCCATGCCGATGACCTCGCGGATCTGGCCGATCCAATCGGACAGCCAGGCGATGCCCTTGTCGGTGATCTCGATGCCGGTGAACGGGTGCATCACGCGCTCGCCGCCGCCGATGTTGGTGCCGAGCGGCATCGAGAGCGCACCGGTAACGTCCTTCAGCAGGCCGATTCCGAAATCCTGCTTCAGGAACGTGATCCCCTTGTCCATCCGCTCCTTGAGGAGCTTGGCCTGCTCGACCGGGGTGTCGCGTTCGGTCGTGTCGGCGTAGAGCCGGATGCGATCGCGGAACCTGCCGCCGAGCATCTGCCAGCAGGGCACACCCCAGGCCTTGCCGGCGAGGTCCATCATCGCCATCTCGATGCCGCAGACGCCGCCCGCCTGGCGGGCCGGTGCGCCGAACTGCTTGATCTTGCGGAACACGCGGTCCACGTTGCAGGGGTTCTCGCCGAGAACGCGGCTCTTGAGCATGAGCGCGTAGATCTCGGTCGCGCCGTCGCGGACTTCGCCCCAGCCGACGAGCCCCTGGTTGGTGTCGATGCGGATGATCGGGCAGGTCATCGGCGCATTGACGACCACGGCCACGCGCAGGTCCGTGATCTTGAGCGCCGACGGCTCCGACGCGCGCCGGACGTTCGACTGAACGAAGCCGGCGGCAGCATCCGCGGCGGCATCCCCCGTCAACGCCATCGCCCCCGCGGCGCCAAGGCCAAGCGTCTTGAAAAATGAGCGACGGCCCACCATGGGCGGTGCGTCGTCCAGCATCGCCTTCACTACGGGTTTCATCGTCTGTCCTCTTCTCTGACGTCCCCGGTTCAGCAGCCGCTGGGCCGCCGTCAGAAATTCAATTTCAGCGAGAACTGCATCGACCGGTTGTCGACCGAGGTCGAGGTGATGCGGCCGGCGGTGGGCGAGTCGAAGTTCTGGTTCGGGAAGCCGAATCCTGGGTGGTTGAACAGGTTGAACGCGTCCCACCGCACTTCGACATTCATCCGCCCGGCGAGCGGCACCCGCTTCGACAGGGACGTGTCCAGGTTGACGTGCCCCGGACCGTAAAGGATGCCGCGTCCGCTGTTGCCATAGGTGTTAGCCGGCGGCGCGACGAAGTCCGCCGGGTTGTACCAGAGATCGACCGTCGGATGTTCCAGCTCGCCCGAGCCGATCCGGTTCGGCCAGCTCGGAGCGCCGTTGTTCACGCCGGTCTGCATGAACACGGTGAACGGCCGGCCGGTCGTGAGCGTGCCGATCCCGGACAGCTGCCAGCCGCCGACCACCGCGGCGAGCGCGCCACCCTCGCGCAGCCAGCGCCGATTGTCGCCCCACGGCAGCTCCCATACGCCGCTGATCACGGCGCGGTGCCGCACGTCGAAGCCGGCAGGGCCGTGGCCCGCGTCGAGGTCGGTCACCGTCTGCGGGTTGCCGACCGCGCCGCCGCCGCTCGCCGCCGATCCGCCGTAATCGAGCGCCTTGCCATAGGTATAGCTGACGAGGAACTGCACTCCGCCGCTGAAGCGCTGGGTTACCTTCATCTGGCCGCTGTGGTACGTCGAGCGATTACGCGGATCGCACTGCAGCATGTTGTTGAGGCGATTGAGCGGCTGAATCAGCCGCCGCGACTCCTGCGTGCCGATCCCGGGTTGCACCTCGTTCGGGTTGTAGCAGAAGACAAGATGCTTGCCTGCGCTCCCGGCGTATGTCAGCTCGAGGGCCATCGTCGAGAGCAACCGACGCTCGACGCCGAGGTGCCATTGCTCGGCGTACGGCGTCTCGTTCTCGAACGAATGACCGAGCACGCGCGGGTTCGCGGCCTGGAGCTCCTCGGTCGTGCGCGGCTTGACCTGCACGATCGCCGGGAACGGGTCGTCGATCGTGCGGACGGTCGAGAAGTCGGTCGGGTTGGTGGCGAAGTTGACGTTCTGGGAGATGGTGTAGGGCACCTGCTGGCCGATCATGTTCGACGCGGACGGCTGCTCCGGGAAGTAGGTGATCCCGAAGCCGGTACGGAGGATCGTCGTGCCGTTCCCGGACAGGTCGTAGGTAAGGCCGAGCCGCGGGGCGATGTTGCCGAAGTCCGTCTTCTTGTTCACCGATCGGCTGGCGCCGTCCTCGCCGGCGTAGATCAGCCGCATGCCGACCGGATCGTAGTTCACGATGCGATCCTGTTCTTCGGTCTCGGCGCCGAAGATTTCGTAGCGCACGCCGGCGTTGATCGTGAACCGCGAGCTGACCTTGAAGTCGTCCTGCACGAAGAGCCCGTGCTCCTGGGTGCGCAGCGTGTACGGCTGTTGCAGGAATCCCCGCGCCGCGCTGTTGATGTAGCCCGTCAGCAGTGACGCCAGCCCCGAGCCGCCGGTGTTGGTCACCGGGTTGTTGGTGTAGTTCCGGCCGAAGTTGATGGTGCCGCGTGTGTCGGTGTTGGTGAACGGCGACGGGTAGCGATCGACCAGCCGGTAGCCGAACTTCAACTGATGCCGGCCCTTGAGCCAGACGAGCGTGTCCTCGATTTGCCAGTGGAACTGCTTGGGATTGACCGGCAGGAACGCCGGTCCACCAGAGATGCCGGTCATGTCGGGGATGTTGATGTTCGGCAGGCCGGTCGTGAACTCGGTGACGTTGATGCCGCGGATCCCGAGCGACTCGGCGGCCTGGGTGCCGAAGTCGGACTGGAACGTGAAGGGCTGGGTCAGGGCGTAGCCGACCCGGAGCTCGTTGACGAAGCTGGGACCCAGCACGCGCGAGTAGTTGCCGCCCGCGCCGTGCGTCGTCAGCCTCGTGTTCTGGATGCCGGCCACGAACGGCCCGAGGTCGAACCGTGACGCAGCCTCGGCCGGGGTCGGCAGGCAGCAGGCGGCCTGGCCTTGCGGCGCATCGAGCTTGAACTTGCCCCAGTTGAACCGGACGAACAGCGAGTCGTGATCGGAGATCTTGTGGTCCACCCGGCCTGAGAACACGTTGTCGACGACGACCCGGTTGACGGTGGAGGTGTAGTTGTCGAAGTTGCCGTCCCCGTTGGGCAGCGGATAGATGCTGGCCACGTTGCGGCCGACGGTCGAGATTCGGTTCTGCGGGATGACGTTGCCGGGGAATGGATCCCTCAGGAATTGCGGGTTGGTCGCGCTGACCGGGCGGTTCGCGTCGAAGTCCGGGTTCAGCCGCGTGGTGAGCGGATCGTAGATGGGAATCAGATTGCCGCTGGTGTCTCGGAAGTTGCTGAAATCGCCGGTGCGGGTCTGCGCGGTCGGTACCGTGTTGACGAACACCTGGCCGCGGGTTTCGCGCAAGCCGGCGTAGTCGGCGAAAAAGAACGTCCGATTGTGCCCGTCATAGAGACCCGGTACGACCAGCGCGCCGCCCGCCGCGCCTCCGAACTGATGACGGTTCAGCGGCGGTTTGGGATCGACCCGGAGGCTGCCGTCGGGGAGCGTGACTTTTCGCACGAAGAAGTTCCGCGCATCGAAGGCGTCGTCGCGCAGGTACTCGAAAGCGGTCCCGTGCAGGACGTTGCTGCCGGACTTGGTCGCGACGGAGACGACGCCGGCGCCGCGCCCGAACTCCGCTGAGAATACGCCCGACAGCACCTTGAATTCGCGCACCTGCTCGACCGAGGGGGCGATGATCACGGTATTGAACGAGTACTCGTTGTTGTCGATGCCGTCGATCAGCCAGGCGTTGGCGTTGGCCTGATGGCCGAGGGCGTTGAAGTTCGAGGCGCCGCGCGGATTGAAGGTGCTCGCGCCGGAGAGGTTCTCGCCCGCTTGTCCGGGTGTGACCCCCGGCGTCAGATAGACGAGCGTCGCGAAGTTCCGGCCGTTGAGCGGGAGCTCCTTGATCGCCCGCTCCTCGATGACGGTGCCGACTTCCGACGAATCGGTCCGCAGCAGCGGGACTGACGCAACGACCGTGGTGGTTTCTTCGATGGCGCCGACTTCGAGCGTGACGTCGACGCGGGCGCGCTGGTTGACCTGCAACACGACGCCGGTGCGCACCCACTTCTTGAATCCGGGGACATTGACCTCGACGGAGTAGGTGCCGGGCGTGAGAAAGGGCGCCGTGTAGATGCCGCTCGCGTCGGTGACCGACGTATCCGACGTTCCGCGGTTGACTTCCTTGATGGTGATCGAGGCGCCGGGCACGACGCCGTTCGTATCGGAAACGGTGCCCACGATGGTGCCGGTGGTCACCTGCGCGGTGACCGGTGTGCAGAGCAGGCAGGCGAGCACCGTGAGACGAGCCGTCAGGCACACGTGTAGCTGTCTCATGGCTCCTTCTCCCTTGGCCCATGCGGGCGGGCCGACGCATGAGAAACAGCTGCGGAGCCTAAGACCTCTTCCGGATCAAAGTCAAGGCAGGAACACGATAGCGCCGAAGCTCGTTAGAAATGTCCCCGGCGTTAACCCGATACAAACGTTCCCGGCGGCAACGCGATAAGTGATCCGCAGCACGCGCTACTCGCGCGCTGCGCCATCAGCGCTCGCGCTGCGCCGCGCTCCCCGTCCCGGGGCCGCGATTCACCTGACAGGCCTGCACGGTGACGAACATCGCTCCTGCGGCGACCAGGACGAACAGCGCGACCAGACTGACGCGCTGGCGCGGCGAGCTCGATTGGGCGAAGAGCTCGCCGGCTTCGAGGTTCGGAATAGCCCGCGGCGGCCGCGGCGCGCCGGGTGATCCCTGCCACGCCCTGGCCGCGTGTCCGGCAACCGGGGACGGCACTGCGAGCAGGGTCGCAGGCCCGGGTCGCAGTGCCTCCTCGTCGGCGAAGAGCTCGAACGGCGATGGCGGATCAGGCTGCCCGGCGGATGCGCCGTCACCTTCCGCCTCGTCGAGAAAGAGCGGCTCTTCGACCTCGACGCCAATAGAGGAGTAGGTCAATCCGGTTCGCCGCTCGGCGTCCGAGCCGGCCGGTGCCGAAAGATCATCCATCGCGTGTCCCTGTCTGGCCAGGACCAGACAATCGCGAACGATGTCTGGCTGGAGAGCGCCGGATGCCGATCATCCGGGCCGAATTCCTAGGTTCAGGGGTGGGGAGTGCAGATCTTGGGCCGTACGGCTGGGCTTAGCGATCCGATGTTGAGCACGCGTTCGCCGCCGTCGACAGGAGCTGCGCCGGACGTGAGCGTGGCTCGAATACCGGATCTGTCAGTCGCGACTGTTAGTCGGCACCGGTCGGTGTTGCGCCAGGCCCGATTCGTGCTTTTCCAAATGGCCGGGGGCACGCCATGGCCAAGAAAACGAGCGCGAGAAAGGCCGCGAAAAAGAAGGTGTCGAAAAAGCAGGTGACGAAGCGTGCCGCTGACGGCAGCACCGATCCAAAACGCCCGTCGGATCCGCCGGTCAAGCCCGTCAAGACCCGCATCGGTCCCGGGACGACGCGGACCCCGCGGACGTTGCCGGCAACAGGAGAGTGAACTGTCAGGTCTGCTTCAGCGCCTCGACCGGATCGGTGTGGGCCGCGCGTCTCGCCGGCGCGAGCCAGGCCGGAATCGAGACGATGAGGATGGCTGCCGGTACCAGCAGGAACACCGCTGGATCGCGCGGAGAAAGCCCGTAGAGGAGCGCGGCGATGAGCCGCGTGGCCAGCGCCGCAGCGGGCATTCCCACGGCGAGACCCGCCACGGTCAACCGCAGTCCACTCCCCGCGATCTGGGTCACGATGTCGCGCGGCGAGGCGCCCAGCGCTGCTCTGATCGACAACTCCCGCCGGCGCTGTTCGACCGATGCCGCCAGCTGGCCGTAGATCCCGGTGAGCGCCAGAAAGACCGCGAGCGCGGCGGTCCCGGCGGAAAAACGCGCGGAGAGCCGCGGCGTGGCCTGCGCTGCCTCGAGCTGTGAGGCCATCGTGTGGACGTCGGAGAGTGGAACGCCACGGTCGAGTGCCGCCAGCCGTTCGGCGATGATCGATGCCCCGTCCGCCCCGTGCGTCCGCACGTGTACCCAGACACTCGCCCGGTACGCCTGCGCCAGGGGGAGGTAGGCGAACGGCTGCGCCGCTTCCGTCAGCCCATTGTATTTGGCGTCACGGACGATGCCGACGATCCGTCGAGCGGTGCGCTCGCGCCCGAAGGTGACGCGCTGATCGAGCGGCGCGCCGCCGAGCCGCGCCGCCATGGTCTCGTTGACGATCACGACCGGCTCGGAGGCAGCCCTGTCACGCCGATCGAAGCTGCGGCCGGCCTCGACCGGTATGCCGAGGGTCTCGAAGTATCGCGGACCGACCACGTTGTACCGCGCGGTCAGCGTCGAGCCGCGAGGACCGGTGAACTCACTGGTGGATCGGATCGCGCCGAGCGCCTGGTTCCACTCGAGCGCGACGGCGGCGACCTGGAGATCGGCCGCGAGATCGTCCTGCAATCGCTGCAGCAACGCGCTCCCTGTCGTCGCGTCATAGGCGTCGCCTGGCAACTCGATCAGCCCGCTAATGACCCCGGTAGCCTCGAAGCCGGTGTCGATCCGACCGACCTCCATCGCGCTGCGGGCGAGCAGGCCGGCGCCAGTCAGGCACACGCAGGCGATCGCGATCTGGACCACGACGAGCAGGCTTTGCGTCCGTGTTCGCGTCGCGACCATCGCGGAGGCCGAGGTCATCATTCGCGTAAGGCTCGGGCGGAAGGCGCGGGCCGCGAAGATCGCGGTGAAGGTGAGTGAGGCTATCAGGCTGACACCAAGGCCGATGGCGACGAGCCGCAGGTCCGGCGAGAGCCCGACCTTCACCGGAACCGGGAGGGCGAGCTGGCTCGCCATTCCCGCGCCGGCCAACGCCAGAAGCACGCCCACACCGCCGCCGAGCGCCGTGAGCACGACACTCTCCGAGACCATGCGTCGCAAGAGTTGAAGCGGTGAGGCGCCGAGGGCCTGGCGAATCGCCAGGTCCCGGCTGCGCTCCGCGTGCCGGGCCAGCAGCAGCCCCGCCAGGTTCGCGCACGCGATGGTTGCCACGCAAGCCGCGAGAGCAACGAAGACGCCGAGGAACCAGGTCACCGTGTCTCTGTAGGCTGGCCAGAAGCGGAGGTATGCGCCAGGCAGCACCGCGAGCTGCCAGCCGTCGCGCGTCCCCGCCGTCGGCCACGACGTGAGGAGGCTTTGCACTGACGCACGGCTGACGCCAGGGCGAAGCACGCCGACCGTCTGGAGCACCGGGACATCGGCGCGGTGCAAGACGTCGAGGCCGCCGAACGATTGCCGCGCCATGGCCAGTGGGATCCAGAACTGCGAAGGATACGAGGGGGCCTGGAATTCCTGCGCCGCGACACCGACGACGGTGTACTCGCGCCGCTCGACACGGATCGCGCGGCCAACGATGTCCGGAGTGGCCTGGAAAGCGTCACGCCAGAGGCCGTGCGAGATCACCAGGACCGGCGCCGCACCCGTGTCGTCGCCTGGCTCGAGCAGACGGCCGCGAGCGGCACGCGCGCCGAGGACGGTGAAGTAATTGCCCGAGACGAGCTCGCCCTGCCGTCGCGTGACCCGGCCGCCGGCGTCGATCGCGTGGAACACGCGGACGAACGCGGCCAGGGCGAGCCGCGACTCGAGGCCGTCACGCAGCGCAAGGTAATCGGGATTCGAGAGCGTCTGGAAGCGAGGCGCGGCGGCGCGCGCGTTGTAGAGGGTGACGAGGCGCTCGCCCGCGGGTGACGCGAGGGGGCGCCGGACCGTTTCGTCGAGCACGCCCAACGTGCCGGCGCCGAGGGCCACGGCGATCGCCAGCGTGATCACCGCCAGCGTCGTCGACATCGGTGCTTTCCAGAGGAATCGCCACGCGACGCGGATGTCCTGCCACATGTCTGGCTGGTTGAGGGATGCTACTTCCGCATCGCGCAGCCCGGTGGCCCGAGCCGGCTCGCCGGTACGACGATGTCAGCGGCTGGAGCCATGCCGTCGCTGCCAGGCCAGGCCGATCGCATAGACCGTCAGCGTGACGATCGCGAAACATAGCAGCTCTACGGTCCCATTCCCCCCGTCAGGCGACAGGCCGAACACCCGCTCGATCAAATCCATCGTTGTCTCCTTCCACTGCATTGAACGCCGGCGCGGCGGTCCCTGAACATTACGCAGCCAGGGCCCGATTCACGTGCCTGAAGAACCACTCGTCATCGTGAACGCGGACCGCGTCGAGCTGGCCGCGGATCGTGAAAACGTCGCTGTTGAAGACACGGTCCAGGGCCGGCGCGACGAACGGATTGTCCGCCAGCGCGTGGAGGACTTTTCGGATCCGCGGCGCCGCGAAGTGCATGTGCAGCATGCGCAGGAAGTTGTACGTGACCTCGAGGTCGTCCACCTCATAGCCGCGCGAGTCGCGAAAGTGGTGGGCGATGGTCACGGCGGGGTTGACCGCGATGCGATAGCCGAGCAGCCAGCCGCGCAGGCAGATCTCGACGTCCTCGAATCCCCATCGGGTGAAGCCGTCTTCGTAGCGTCCGAGTGCGTTGAAGGTGCGCCGCCGGAAGGCCTGGCAGGCTCCGGTCGTGAGCGGCACCTCGTAAGGGGCCTGGCCGTCGAGCGGTTCGTACCAGCTCGGCTCCAGCGTGTGATCGGGCCAGAACATGCCGCAGCCTCGCGGCGACGGCTCGCGCAGTTTGGTGAAGCACGGTCCAGCGACCGCCGCATCGGGCGGGGCGAGCGCCGCGGCCAGGCCCTCGAGCCAGTTGGGCGAGACCGTGCAGTGGCCGTCGAGGAACACGACGAACTCGCCGGAGGCGTGGTCCGCGCCCAGGTTGCGCGCCCGGGCCACGCCGAGGCCGTCGCCGCGCACCAGCCGGATGCGCGGGTTGGGAAAGCGTTCGTACAGTTCAGTACTCCCGTCAGTCGACCCGTCGTCCACGACGATGATCTCGAAGTCGGGATAACGGGTCCGGCTAAGAATGCTGTGCGTCGTCATGGCCAGCAGCTCACCCTCGTTGAGCGTGGGGATGACGACGCTGAAGCGTCCCTCTGACATGCCCGGGCGTTACTGCGCGAGCGACCGCAGCAGCTGCTGACCGAGCTCGACGAGCCGGCCCGCGTCCTCGCGCGACCACCCGAGCTGCGCGCTCAGCGCGTAGGGGTCGGTGGTTGCCAGCTGGTGCACACGCGTGATCCCGATCGCCTGGAGATCCTGCACCACCCCGGCGAGCGGTTCGAATCGTCCGAGATCCAGTTCCTCGGGGGCGAACACCGTGTTGCCGAACCGGATGAACGGTTGCACCGGTGCCGCGGCCGGCGCCGCACCGGCCGGCGTGAACGGGGTGAACGGAGTAAACGGCGTGAACTTGGTCAAGCTCGTGAGCGTCGTCAGCGGCGTGAACTTCGTGAACAGGGTCAGCGACGTCAGCTTGGTCAGCGGCGTGAACTTGGTGAACGTCGTCAGCGTGGTCAGGTGCGTGAAGAGCGTGAACTTGGTGAAGACCGTGAGGTTCGTCAGGTGCGTGACGGTCAGCGGCGTAATCGAGAAGAAGAAGGGATCGATCGAAGGCGCCACCTCGGTCGTACCGTTGACGGCGAACAGTCTCTTGGTCGTGAAATCGTGATTGCGGTGGTACGTCACACCTTGCGGGAAGTTTGCGGGATCCGGCAGGTTGTTGGCGCTGAACACGCCGTAGAACGTGTTCCCGACCGCCATCATGTGCATGTAGTCGCCGATGTACGGCAGGAACGTGGGCGCCGGCGTGTTCGCCGGTACCGAGGCGAGCACGAGGTCCTGAGTGGTCCCGAAATTGTCGGTGGTCAGCTCGACGTGGGTGTCCCAGCGCTGGGTGGTACCGCTGCCGGTGACGCGCTGGTAGGCCAGGCCGACCTTGCCGTTCGCGGCGATCGACAGCGCCGGATTCTTGGCGCTGGACACGGTCTTGAGGTCGGCGGACCAGGTCTGCCCGCGATCGGTGCTGCGGCGGACGTGGATGGTATAGCTCCCGCCCTGGACGCCACAGAACGCGATGTACACGATCGAGCTGTTGCTGGGGTCGACCGCGATCGAGAGGTCTCCGCCCAGACGATCGTGCCCGAGGGATCCATTCCAGGTGAACTGGACTCCGGTCGCCACCAGCTCGTCCGGCGAGGTTGTCGCTCGGATCCTTCAACGCCGTGAACGGCGCGGCGCCCTTGCCCCAGTTGTCGTCGCGGACGACGACCACGTCGGTCGTCACGAGCGAGGCGGCGGAGAAGGCCCGCCAGCCGTAGAACACCGTGTAGACCGTGCCGTCGGTGTGGACTGCGGGACGGACCTGCGGTCCGTTCTGGCCGGCCGTGCCGGTGCCGCGCTTCTCGACCCGTACGCTCGTGGCCACCGCGCTGGCCGCGGCCGCGTCGAGGAGGGTTTCGACCGTGGCCGTCCGCCCGCCGCTCGCGGCAAAGTCGTTCAGGCCGACGTACACACGATCCTTGCCGGCATCGGTCCCGCTCGGCACCGTCGCCGCCTGCGTGTACGGCTGGTCGACGTTGGTGCGGTCCACGAGCACCGACATCACCGTTGGCGCGGCGAAGTTGGTGCTGCGCAGGATGTTCAGCCGCAGACTGCCGGGCAGCCGGAGGATTCCGCCGTAAAAGCGCCCGCTGCCGGCGAAGCGGGTTGTGATATCGCCGGTGCCGGTAGTGGCGTTCTGGCTTGGCACGACGGTGTTCAGCACCCAGGTCGTGCCGCCGTCAGTCGACACGAAGATGGGCGCATTGCTGCCGCCCATCGGGTCCGGCGTGAAGGCGGTGATCGCGATCTGCGCGGTGTTCGCCGGGTTGACCGCGATGTTCGGCTCGCTATCCTGCCGCGTCTCGCCGCTCAGCGACTGGGGGATGATGTTGACGACTTTGACCATGATCTCCTCCGGCCTATTCGATCTGCGAGAGGACGCGGGCGGCCGCTTCCTTCGGATAGAAGTCCTCGGGCTCGATCACGAGGTACTGATCCTTCGGCACGCCGGCAGCGGCGCGCAGCGCGCTGCCTTCCTGGGTCTTGTCGCCGAGCATCCACAGCCCTTCCTGTCCGACGCCGAACTTCGGCGCCTTGGCCCAGCGGACGTCCCGGCTGGCCGCGAACCGGATGGTGACAGTGCCCGGGCGACGCCCCCGGCCGCCGCGGGCGACGTGATGGACGCGCACCACGGCTTCCTGCCATTCGGGCTCGTGCTCGCTGATCGGCGCGCCCGGCGGCCGCGGCACCTGGGTGACCTGCGTGACCTGCCCGGCAATCACCAGGTCGGCGTTCGCCGCCCTCGCCTTGGCCCGCTCGGCAGGGGCGGCGCTGACGGCGGCGCGCAGTTGCTGGGCGGACTCGTCACCGGCGGGTTCGATCGCGACCGCGACGACCGCGATGCTCGCACCGAACAGCCACCCATTGGTGTGGAAGATGTACTCCTGCTGCTCGGTGACCTCCTGGCCGCTCGAGAGCTTGACGGTGATCGCCTGGCCGGTGAAGTCGTGGAGCATCTCCACCCCGTGGAGCACGTCCTCCACCCGCACGACGATCGTCTCGTCCGACACCTCGACCTCGGCCATCGTCGCGGTGCCGCGCTCGAGAACGGTACCGCGGAAGACGAATTGCGCCTCCGGCGGAGTCGGCGGGGGAGCCGCGGCGCGGCGCGGGGTCGCGCGGGTACGTCCCTTCCGTGCCCGGCCAGCCGGCGTGCGACGCGAGCGGGTTGACTTCTTGGCCATGAACTGGCTCCTCCATAGGGGGCGGTCGTTGGGGGCAGTCGGCGGTCGAAAAAGGCGGGCCGCCGATCGAGGGTTCCCCGACGAGCACCGGCGTGGAAAGGTATGAGAGCGCTGAGGTGGCGGATTATACGCTTGCCGCAGTCGCATAGTCGTGCTGGCGCGGCCCGAATCACAGTTTTTTGCGGCTGAGCTGTCCGTCTTCGTCACCAAAGGCAGTCGCGGAACCCGCGGCGTCCGGCTCTCGTCGATTCCGTGGACAGACACGCGGGACTTACCGGGGCGGCACCACCGCTCGCCGCGCGCGCCTTGATCCCGGTGCGGGTGGACGTTAGACTCCGTGCTGTCATCGCGGTCGGCCGACCGGCAGTCGGCGATGCCGCCACTCCATGCACAGACCCGGCAGATTCGTGGCCCTCCCTCTGGCCGTCCTGACCGTGGCTGTCGTGACGTCGTCCGGCTGCCGGAACCGGGACCAACTCCACAGCGGACGCCGCGTCGCCCCGGTCGACGCCCCGTATCAGGCAGCGGTCGAAGAGGGCCTGGGCGCGGCGATCGCCGTGATCGTCGACACCTCCGGGTCGATGAAGGACGCGCCGGCTGGCGATACCCGCCCGAAATTCGTGATTGCGCGCGAGGCGATCGAGCAGATGCTCGACGCCACCGACGCCTTCCGCGCCAAACGCCCTGACTTCCCGATCAAGATCGGCCTCTACAGCTTCTCCAGCGGGGTCGAGGAGCTGCGCCCGATCGCACCCTACGATCGCGCGGCGGTGCGCGCCGCGCTGGACAAGTTGCCGGCGCCCGGCGGCGGCACGGCGATCGGCGAGGCGATGCGGGAAGCCCGCCCCGCCCTCTATCAAGCCGGCGTGTTCCGCAAGTACCTGCTGGTGGTCACGGACGGCGAGAACACCCGCGGCCGCGACCCTGAGCGGGTGGCCCGCGAGATCTTTTCGAAGAGCGAAGGGGCGGTGCAGATTTACTTTGTCGCGTTCGATACCAGCGCGGCGAAGTTCGGCTTCCTCAAGGAGGTCGGCGGCGACGTCGTGTCCGCCGGCACGGGCTCGGAGCTGCGCTCGGCGCTCGACGGCATCTATCAGGGCAAGATCCTCGCGGAAGCGATGGACGCGGGGGAGCGCGAGACGCCGCGCCAATAGGCGTAGGCTCGACCTTCAGGCCGGTCGCAAGTCCGCAAGCGGACGTGGCCGACGGCAAGCGTGGGACGGCGTAGGCCCGACCTTCAGGTCGGGCGCGGTGCGGACGGATACAAGGAGACTACGGTGATCTTTCACAAGTTCTGGTCGTCGTTCGTGGCGCAGATCAACAAGGTGGCGAACCTGTTCTGGGAAGCGGACCCGATTGCGCAGATGCGCTACGAGTACGACCAGGCCGTCGCGCAGTTGAAGGAAGGCCGCGGTGGGCTGGAGCAATATCGGGGGCTGGTCGAACGGGTCAGCCGCCAGGTCTCGGCCAATCGCGCCCACGTGACCAAGCTCGAAGCCGAGACCAAGGCGTACCTGAAAGCCGGCGACCGGACCACCGCCGCCAAGTTTGCGCTCGAGCTGCAGAAGGCGAAAGAGGAGCTCGCCACCAACGAGGGGCAGCTGAACCTGCACGAGACTGCCTACGGCAACAGCCTGAAGAAGATCCAGCACGCCAACGAGAAGTTGATCGAGCTGCGCGAGAAGATCACCAAGTACGACGCGGAGCTGAAGATGAGCGCCGCGGAGGCCGAGATCGCCAAGCTGTCGGAAACGTTCAACGTCAACCTGACGACGGACTTTGGCGAAATCGAGAGCGTCATCCAGCAGCGCATCGATCAGAATCGCGGCAAGGTCCGGGTCGCCGCGGATTTGTCGAACGAAGGCATCGCCGACATCCAGGCCGAGGAGCGCATGCGCGCGCAGCTGGCCGAGGATGCGCTCAGCAACTTCGAGGTGGAGCTCGGGCTCAAGTCCCCCGATACGACGCCAATCGCGCAGACGGCCAAGGACCTCGGGCCGGCCACCGAGAAAGCCGTCGAGAAGCAGATGTAGACCCGGGCCCGACGCGCGCGTCACCCGAGGGGCCGTGCGGCCCATCGAACTCCGAGTCAACATCTGCGGCGACGAGAGGAGCTCCTGCACATCATGGCGAACGGACAACCCAAACCCGCGTTCTACGCCGCGGTTTTCATCGTGATCGTCGGCCTGGTCGGCCTCGCGCTCTACCGCTACGGCGCGATCGGCACGCGCACCCCCACCGGTCAGATTTCGGGTGACGAGCTCAAGCAGCTCCAGAAGGGGGCTGAAGCGCCGGACGCATCTGGCATCACCACGGTCAAGGAATACAACTACGTTCCGGCCGCCAAGCTCCCTGAGGTCAAGGGCATCTCCAACTACACCGCGATGAACGACCGGACGGTCCGCTTCGCGATCAACGTGTGGGCCGGGTGGGGACCGATCATCTACGCCAACAACGGCTTCAAGGCCGGCAAGGTGTGGAAAACGCCGTCCGGCAAGGATTTCAAGATCGAGCTGGTGCTGATCGACGACCCGGTGGCGATGCGCGATGCATTTGCCGCCGGCAACATCCATGTCGGCTGGGCGACGCTCGACATGGTGCCGCTCTTCATGGAAGGGCTGCGCAAGGACTCGCGCGTCATGCCGCGCATCTACCAGCAGGTCGACTGGTCCAACGGCGGCGACGGCATCGTCGTTCGCGACGTGGTCAAGACGGTGGCCGACCTGCGCGGGAAGACGGTCGTCCTGGCGCAGAATTCGCCGTCGCACTTCTTCGTGCTGAACGCGCTGATCAATGGCGGCGTGCAGCCGGCCGAGGTGAACTTCAAGTTCACCCAGGACGCGTTCCAGGCCGCGGCGGCGTTCAACGCCGACAAGAGCCTGGCGGGCGTCGTCAGCTGGGCCCCTGACATCTACAATCTCGAGAAGGTCAAGGGCAACAAGATCATCGTCAGCACCGGGACGGCCAACAAGCTGATCGCCGATGTGTGGTTCGCTCGCGCCGACTTCGCCAAGGACAACCCGGACATCATGGAAGGGATCGTCCGCGGGATCTTCGACGGCATGCAGGACCTCAAGACACAGGAGAACAAGCAGAAGGTCTCGAAGCTGATGGCCGCGGGGTACTCGATCCCGGAGAGTGACGCCTTGAACATGCTGGGTGACGCGCACTCGACCAACTACGCCGAGAACCGCGAGTTCTTCCTCAACCAGAACAACCCGACCAATTTCGAGCGCACCTGGAACACCGCCTACTTCCTCTACAAGAAGATCGGCGCGGTGACGCAGCAGACGCCGTTCGATCAGGTGATGGACTTCTCGGTCATCCAGAAGCTGGCCGGCGAGCCCAAGTACGCGAACCAGAAAAACGAGTACGACGTCCAGTTCGCACCGGCGAGCGCCGGCACGGTGCAGGGTGAGAAGGACGAGATCCTCACGAAGACGGTCGTCATCCACTTCTTCCCGAACTCGTGGGACTTGAACAAGAAGATCACCCGCAGCGGCGACAACGGCAAGGAAGTGGAGGAGCTCTACGATCCGAACGTCGTGCCGGTGGTCGAGGAAATCGGCAAGCTCGCCGGCCAGTACGGCGCGGCGCGGATCGTGATCGAAGGACACACCGACGCGTCGATGAAGGGCCAGGTGCCGAAGAGCCTGGTGCAGGAGCTGTCGCTCAACCGCGCGAACTCGGTGAAGGAAGCGCTGGTCCGGAAGTTCCCGACGCTCCAGCCGAATCAGTTCTCGACTGCGGGTATCGGCTGGGATCGCCCCGCCGACGACGCAGATCCGGGCAATGCAGCCAAGAATCGCCGCGTGGAAATCAAGGTCTACCCGGCCGAGTCGGCGACTCCGGCGAAGTGAAGATCCCGTCGCGGTATTCGTCGGTGATGGAGCTGCGGCAGCAGACGCCGCAGCCGCTGCGCACGCTCGCTGGGGTGTTCACGGTGGGCGCGGTGCTCCTGGTGTGGTGGGCGCTCACGCGAGGAGCTGTCGCCGAGGAACGCATCATCTCCCCGGCCCTCCTCCCCAGCCCCGCGGAGGTGGTCAGGAGCTTCGGCTCGCTGTGGTACGAGCGGGCCCTGATGCAGAGCGTCGCGGCTTCTCTGCAGCGGGTCCTGATCGGCTTCGGGCTGGCGATTCTCGTCGGCGTGCCGGCCGGCGTGGTCGCGGCCAGCTGGCGCCTGTTCGAAGCGGGCAGCGCCCCCTTCGTCCTGTTCGGCCGCAACGTGCCGATGGCCGCGCTGATTCCGCTCACCATGATGTGGTTCGGGATCGACGAGACGCAGAAGGTGCTGTTCATCTTCATCGCCTGCGTGCCGTTCATCTTCTCCGACACGATGTCCGCGATTGCCGGAGTGCCGGAACGCTACATCGAGACCGCTCAGACCCTCGGCGCCTCGGAACTCCAGATCGTCAGGAAGGTGCTCGTGCCGCTGGCCCTGCCGGACATCTACAACGGACTGCGACACTTGTTCGGCCTGGCCTTTGGCTACATCATGCTGGCCGAGGTCGTGAACGCCGAACACGGTCTCGGCCGGCTGCTGATGGACAGTCAGCGGCGTTCCATTCCACAGCACGTCATCCTGATCCTGATCATCGTGAGTCTGCTGGCGTACGGCATCGATCGCCTCCTGCTCTGGTTCCAGCGCGGGCTGTTTCCCTACCGTACGGTCGACGCGTGAGCACCGACGGACCCATCGTTCCCGGATCGGCCGACCTCGCGGCGGAGCTGCCGCCGGTCGTCGAGTTCCGCAATGTCACGAAGCGCTTCGGCGACCTGACGGTCATCCGGAACGTGACGTTCACCGTCCCCGACCTCCCGAACAAGGGAGAGTTCATCGCGATCCTTGGTCCCTCAGGCTGCGGCAAGTCGACCGTGCTGCGGCTGATCGCCGGCCTGCGGCCGCACCACCCGGCGACGGAGGGGACCGTCCTGGTCCAGGCGAAAGCGGTCGAGGAGCCCGGTCCTGACCGCAGCATGGTGTTCCAGGACTACACGTCGTTCGACCATCGCACGGTCGAGGACAACGTCGCGTTCGGGCTCGAGTGCCGCGGCGTCCCGGCCAAGGAGCGCCGGGAGCGGGCGCGAGCATGGATCGCCAAGGTCGGGCTCAACGTCGATCGCGACGCATTGAAGTATCCGAGCCAGCTGTCCGGCGGCATGCGCCAGCGGGTGGCAATCGCCCGGACGCTGATCCTTTCGCCGCGGATCATCCTGATGGACGAGCCGTTCGGCGCGCTCGATCCGACGACCCGCCTGAACATGCAGTCGCTCCTCGTCGACCTCTGGCGCGAGGCGCAAGCAACGGTGTTCTTCGTCACCCACTCGATCGAGGAAGCGGTCTACCTTGGCGATCGGGTCTACGTCTTTTCCTCGGCGCCTGGGACTATCCTGCGCGAGATGGCCCTGCCCGCACCACACCTCCCGCCGAAGGAGATGCAGCGTGAGCCGGAGTTCGTCGAGCGCTGCTTCGACATCCGCGACACCATCGACACGCTCGAAGCCTCGACCCGCGCGGGTGACGATTGAGCACGCCGCTCTCACCGTTGCCGCCGTCGTCCGGCCCGCGGCGCGAAGCGTCGATGGCCGACTATCTCCGCGAAGCGTTCCTGTTCCGCTGGAATCTGTTGTTGTTCGGCGGCGGGGCCGCCGCGGCGGCCCTCACGCCGCTGGCCCCCGTACTGCTGCCGCTGGTGGCGGCCGGCGAGCTCGCGTACCTGACCGGCCTGGTTTCGATGCCGCGCTTCCGCAAGGCGATCGACGTCAAGGTGCTGGGCACGTCCGGGAGCGTCGTCGCGCGCGGAGGGATCCCCGCCTGCGCCGTCGCTGCTGGATATGCTGTCCGGTCTTCCGGTGGAAGCCCGCAAACGGTTCGAGCGGCTGCACGCCCGATGCGTCGAGATGCGGACCATCGCCGCCGGTGTCCGCGGCGCCGCTTCCGGTCAGGCCTCGGCCAGCGAGGAAATGCGCACGCCGGGGCTGGACCGCCTGCTCTGGCTGT
The DNA here is from genome assembly GCA_963816725.1 of uncultured Acidobacteriota bacterium. Classification (GTDB taxonomy): domain Bacteria; phylum Acidobacteriota; class Vicinamibacteria; order Vicinamibacterales; family 2-12-FULL-66-21; genus CAVSUB01. The sequence continues at coordinate 75,280 of CAWFMC010000021.1, forward strand.
TCCTGCGATTGCTGGTGTCGAAGACCGCGCTCGATCGCTTCCTGCAGACGATGAACGAGACCGAGATCACGACCCGCCTCGCGGAGCTGCGCAAGAACTTCGAGGGGGCCCAGGCGGGCGGCGACGATCGGATCGTGCGATCGCTGCAAGACAGCATCGCGATGGCCGAGCTGCGGCTCGACAACTTCGGCCGGGCGAAGAAGAACGCCGACTTCGTGTCGATCGAGCTCGATCGCATCGAAGGCAAGATCCAGACGCTTGCGGAGATGGCGGTCAACCGGCAGGATCCGGACTTCCTCAGCAGCCAGGTCGACTCCGCTGCCGAGAGCATGCGTCAGACGGAGAAGGCCGTCAGCGAGCTCCAGCACCTGACCGGGCTCGCCGATCAGCTCGAAGAGCCGCCGCCAATCATGGAGACCGACCTGCGAGGAGCGCTGCGTGACCACGCCTGACGTGCAGGAGCCGCGGCGCCCGGCCGATTTCCCGACCTGGGTGGCGCCGTGGGCCAATCAGGTCGCCGACCTGTTCTTCTCGGGGACGACCGCCGCGTTCGTGCTGCACGGCAACACGTACGACCTGTTCCGGATGGATGCCAGGGCCGAGCGCTACGGCGTGCTCGCCGAGTTCCTCGCGGAGCAGCTTTTTGGGCGCTGGTCGCTGGTGCTGCACTACGACCTCGGACGCGGGTTGCGGGCCTTCGCCGGTCGCGACGAAGCGCGCCTCAAGGAGATGGTCGCGCTGGCCAACCGCCGCGTCGGCGATCTCTCCACGCTCTCGCGCGAGCCGGCGGCGACGTTCGCGATCCTCGATCGCTTCGTCCGCGCCAACATCATGGCCAAGGAGGAGGATCGCCTGAGCGTGGCGGTGATCCTCGATCAGGCGTCCTATCTCTTTCCGGCCGGCGAGCCGGGGCGGGCCAGCCTCCAGACGTCGTCACAGGTGGTGACGATGCTGAACTGGGCGATGAGCCCGCACGTGAAACGCCTGAACATGGCGTTCGTGCTGATCGACGAGCGCCTGTCTGACGTCAGCGATCGGCTCACCGGCAATCCGCACGTCGCGTCGATCGAGGTGCCACTGCCGGACGAAGAGGAGCGCCGGCTGTTCGTGGAGTCGAGCGGCGGCCAGGCGCTTGCGGCGGTCTCGGACTACAGCGCCGCCGAACTGGGCACGTTGACCGCCGGGATCTCGATCACCGATCTGAACGTGCTGATCCAATCGGCGCGCGAGACCGGCCGGCGCCTGGACAGCAAGGTCTTCCGCGCGCTGAAGAAGCGGCTCCTCGAGCGGCAGTGCCGTGGGCTGCTCGAGTTCATCGAGCCGAAGTGGACCCTCGATACGGTGGTCGGGCACGAGGCGGCCAAGGCGCGGCTGCGGGAAGATGCGGCGCTCCTGAAGCGCGGCGCGCTCGACACGCTGCCGATGGGATATCTGTTGTGCGGTCCCGTCGGCACCGGCAAGTCGTTCCTGGCCCAATGCGTCAGCGGCGAGATCGGCGTGCCCTGCCTGATGCTCAAGAACTTCCGTTCGAAATACGTCGGCGAGACGGAAGGGAACCTCGAACGGGTGCTGGCCGTTCTTCGGGCCATGGGCCCGGTGGTGGTCGTCGTCGACGAAGCGGACGCGGCGCTGGGCAGCCGCGAGCAGGACGGTGATTCCGGAACGTCCAGCCGCGTGTTCGGGATGATCGCCGCGCAGATGGGGGACACGAAGTACCGGGGCCGCATCTTGTGGATGCTGCTGACTGCGCGTCCCGACCTGCTGCCGATCGATCTCAAGCGTCAGGGCCGGGCCGAGGTCCACATCCCGCTGTTCTATCCGACCGACGAAGCCGAGATCCGCCAGATGTTCGTGATCATGGCCCGGAAGCTCGGCACCACGCTCACGCTCGAGGACGTCCCGTCGATTCCGCAGAAGGGGCACCTCTCGGGCGCGGACATCGAAGGCATGGCCGGCCGCGCCTGGCGCCTCTCGCTCCTCGCCGGCCAGAACCGAATCACCAAGGAGGCGCTCGAGCAGGTGGTGTCGCAGTTCATGCCGTCCACGCAGGGGCTCGAACGCGAGCTGCAGGAGACCGCGGCAGTACTCGAGTGCACCGATCGCCAGTTCCTGCCGGACGCCATCGTCGCGAAGATGGAAGCCGAAGGCGGCCGCGGCAAGCTGCAGGCGCGGCTCACGGCGATCAAGCAACTAGTCGAGGCCATGTGATCTCTGGCGCTGGTCACATGGCCCAAGCCTCAGGCTACAGGCTACGGGCTCCAGACTACAGGCCACCGGCACGCACCGCCCGAAGCCTGAAGCCTGAAGCCTGAAGCCAATTTAACGAGCGCAAGCCCCGAAGGGGCGAGCGCGAGAGGACCCTATGCCCCGTACCAGTTGGTTCGATGACACTCAGGAGCATCCGCTCATTCAGGAACAGGTCTCCAAGCTCGAGTCCTTCACTACCGCACTGGCCGATGGCGTGGTGACGAAGCAGGAGCTGGCCGGCCAGGAAGAACGCCTGGTCGCGGCGATGAAGGCGCTCGAAGGTGTGCTGAGCGACGAGCAGCACGCCGCCGCGACCCGCACGATGGTCGAGCTGACGGCCTACAACATCATGCGGCTGCTCCATGAGCTGCATGCGGAGCGCGCGCGCATGGCGTTCAAATAGAGAACTCAGACGGGACCCGGGACTCGGGACTCGGGATCCGGGGAATCAGCTCGAGCCGCCGACGATATGCGGCGGCCTGTTCCCCCATGCTCCGATGAGAAGTGGGTTGCCGTCGTCAGAACCGGTTTGAACTGCCGGATCCCGAGTCCCGGATCCCGAGTCGTCCGGGTCCCGACCCGGGTCCCGAGTCCCGAGTCCCGCGGATCGCTACCGGCTCTCCGAAGTCCCTGCGCCGGTAGCGAGGTATTTGTCCATCCACCCGACGATCTGCTGGAGCCGCTCGACGCGGTGCCACGGCTTGCCTGAGCGCGACAGCTCGTGGTTCTCGCCGGGGAAGCGGACCATCACCGCGGTGCGCTTCAGATACTTCAAGGCGCGGAACAGATCCTCGCCGCCGGCGGCCGGTGGCGTGCGGTAGTCCTCGTCGCCGAGCACGAACAGCATCGGCGTGCGGATCCGATCGACGTAGGTGATCGGCGAGCGCTTCGCGAAGTCGGCGGGATCCTCGAACGGTGCCTTGCGGAACCAGGTCGGCGTGAAGAGCGTGAAGTCCGCCGTGTACCAGAAATTGCTCCAGTCGGCGATGTCCCGCTGACTGACCGCTGCTTTGAAGCGGGTGGTCTGGGTGACGACCCAGTTCGTGAGCAGCCCGCCACCGCTGCCGCCGGTTACGCCCAGACGCGCCGGATCGACGTAGCCTCGCTTGACGACCTCGTCCACCCCGGCCATCAGATCCTTGTAATCGTCACCGGGATACGCGAACTGGATGCTGTTGCCGAAGTCCTGGCCGTAGTTCGAACTACCCCGCGGGTTCGTGTAGAGGACGACGTAGCCCTTGGCGGCCATCCACTGGAACTCCTGCGTAAAGGTGTTGCCGTACGCGCTGTGCGGGCCGCCGTGGATCTCCAGGATGCAGGGATACATCCGTCCAGCCGTGAAGTCAGGCGGCTTCTGGATCCAGCCCTGAATCTTCTTCCCGTCGAAGCTCGTGTACCAGAATTCCTCGGGCTCGGTCATCGTCAACTGCGCGGCCAGCGCGTCGTTGAACCCGGTCAGCTTCTTCGAGACGCCGGAGGCCGCGGTCACCACTTCGAGATCGCCGATCACCGTCGCGGTGGAGCGGACCACGGCGAGGTGCGCCGCGGCGGTGTCGGCGGTGTAGCCGACGATTTCCTGACGGCCTTTCGTCAGCGGCGTGACCTGTCCGGTGCCCGCATCAACGCGGACCAGATTGGCGTTACCCTGCTCGCCGACCTTGATCAGGATGCTGCGCCCGTCCGGACTCCACGCCGGGTCGGCCGGCAACTGGCCGCGCGGCGCGCGCTGGTCGCCGCCGACGCTGCCGTTGACGTCGAAATCGTACCCGGCGGTCAGGTTACGAGGCGTCCCACCCGGGCGATCGACGACCCAGAGATCGGGTTGGCTGTAGGAGCGCTCCGGTTCGCCGTGCAAGGTGCCGACGAAGGCGATGCGCCGGCCATCGGCGGTGAGTGCGAAGGCGCCGATCGAACCGTCGATGCTGGCCAGCCGCACCGGCTCGCCGCCCGCTCGCGGCACCTCGTACAGGTCGCTGTCGTGGGCGAAGTAGTAGGACTCGCGGCGCCGGTCGGAGACGAAGATCAGCGACGATCCGTCGGGCGACCAGCGCGGATTGCTGGCGGCGAATTCACCCGACGTGACGCGCGTCGGCGCAGACGGCGTGGCGCCGTCGGCCGGCACGGCGACGGTCCAGATCTGTGTGGGCCGTCCGCTGTCGACGAAGCCGCTGCCGCCGACGCCGTTCGCACGATAGACCGCTTCGGTGACGATCCGGATGTCGGTCTTGTGCGGCGATTCGCCGGGCTTCGCCGGCGCGGGCGGCACGAGATCCTCGGGCGTCGTCGCGGACGTGAAGGCGAGCATCTTGCCGTCCGGCGCCCAGACCGGATTGGCCGCGCCGCGCGGCAACTCGGTGATCGCGCGCGCTTCGCCGCCGCCGAGCGGCAGCAGATAGAGCTGCGGCGGCTGCGTCCGCCCGTCCTTGTCGACGACTCGCGCGAACGCGAGCGTCCGGCCATCGGGCGACCAGCGCGGGGAGGTATCCCGCAGATTTGTCGTCAGGGCGCGCGGAGGTGCGCTGCCGTCGGCCGGCGCGAGCCAGATCGAGGTGTCGTACTGATCCTTCTTCTCGTCCACCGACACTTTCACGAACGCAACCTGGGATCCGTCGGGCGAGATCTGCGGATCGGCGATCCATACGAAGGCGAACAGGTCCTTCTCGGTGATCGCCCGGCGTTGGGCCAGCGCCGGCGCGCCTGTCAGCAGGGCGGTGAGGAGCGTCAGCGCGACGGTGCGCACCCAGGTGCGGTCAGCGGAGAGAGGCCGGTTCATAGTCCGTTGCTCGAGAGCGGTCGATTGAAAGCCGCACAGGTGACCGTCCCGGTGATCTTGACGCCCTTTGGATCCGTGGCGTCGATCGTCAGCGTGCCCGCGCTGCCGCTGCGTTCCAGCTTCGCGGTTGCGGAGCCGAGCGCCACGCCGTTCTCGCCGACCTTCACCGTGGACACGCTGTGCGTGTCCTTGCCGACCGTGACATTCAGCGTCAGCATGTCGCCCCCTTTCTTCAGGCGATAGAGCGTCATGTTGAGGCGCTGCTTGTCAGTGGTCTGCCGCACCGAGTACAACGTGGCGGGCTCCGCATAGATGCTGCCCTCAGGGATTTCCAGGCAGACGCCTTGTCCCGTCGAATCGTAGCGCGCGGCGCCGACGGCCAGAGCAATCGTGACGCTGACTTTCGGGTCGGGGCCATCCGGATCGACGCGGGGCTTCTTCTGCGCCGCGACCACGGGACTGAACGACAGCGCGGCCGCGATTGCGGCGGACGTGACGAACGAGATGACGGGGGGCGTCGACAGCATGGGATCCTCCAGAGAACACCGGGATCATGCCTCAGCGGAGTGGGTTTGACCAAGGCGTGCACCGATCCGGACCAGGGCCGTGATGTAAGCTGCCGCCACACACCTCACCGAATCGAGTCGAATCCATGAGACAGCTGATCTTTGCCGCACTCCTCATCGGCCAGGCCGCGGCGGCGGCTCCCTCGCGCCAGACGACGCCGGCTACCGTTGCCGTGCTCCGCCCGGCGCGCGTCTTCGACGGCGAGACGATGCACGAAGGATGGGCGGTGCGCGTCCGGGGCGACCGCATCGACGCCGCCGGCCCCGCGGCCACGATCGTCGCGCCGGGTGAGACGGTCACGGATCTGCCGGGAACCACGCTGATGCCCGGGCTGATCGAGGGGCACTCGCATGTGCTCCTGCATCCGTACAACGAAACCACGTGGAACGATCAGGTGCTCAAGGAATCGCTGGGCGTGCGCACCGCGCGGGCCGTGAACCACCTGCGCGCCACGCTCGCCGCCGGCTTCACCACCATCCGCGATCTCGGCACCGAGGGCGCCGGTTACGCCGACGCGGAGCTGAAGCAGGCGGTGAACGAAGGGATCATTCCAGGACCGCGCATGCTGGTCGCGACCCGCGCCATCGTCGCCACCGGGAGTTACGGACCGAAGGGGCTCAGCCTCGAATGGGATGTCCCGCAGGGTGCCGAGCAGGCCGATGGCGACGCGCTGATCCGGGTCGTCCGGGATCAGATCGGACATGGCGCGGACTGGATCAAGGTTTACGCCGACTATCGCTGGGGCGCCCGAGGCGAGGCCGCGCCCACCTTCTCTGTCGAAGAGCTCACCCGCATCGTCGAGACCGCGCGCAGCAGCGGCCGCCCGGTGGTCGCACATTCGAGCACACCCGAAGGGATGCGCCGGGCGATCATGGCCGGCGTCGAGACGATCGAGCACGGCGACGGCGGCACACCCGAAGATCTTTCAGCTGATGAAGGCCCACCAGGTCGCGCTGTGCCCGACCCTGGCCGCCGGGGACGCGACCGCCCAGTACGCCGGGTGGAAGAAGGGCGAGACCGCCGCGCCGGCCTCGATCGAGCGCAAACGCGCGAGCTTCAAGGCGGCGCTCGACGCCGGGGTCACGATCCTGAGCGGCAGTGATGTGGGCGTGTTCGCCCACGGCGACAACGCCCGCGAGATCGAGCTGATGGTGGAGTACGGGATGGCGCCGGTGGACGCGCTGAAGAGCGCGACCTCGGTTGGCGCCCGCGTTCTGCATCAGGAGGCGTCGATCGGCGCCGTGAAGCCCGGGCTCTACGCCGACCTCATCGCGGTGGAGGGCGACCCGACACGCGAGATCACCGCGTTGCACCGCGTGCGCTACGTGATGAAAGGCGGGAAGGTGGCGGCTACGCGCCCCTAGCGTGGGCCCGCAACTCGCGGCGGATCTCGTCGACCAGCGTCTCGGGATCCATCATGTTGTCGATGATGATCACCGGGAGTTCCGACGCGTTGGCCTGCCGTAGTGCGGCGGCCTCGGCGATCGTGGCGACGATGATGTTGGGGTGCAGCGAGTCCATGACCTTGCGCGCCTCTTCAATGGTGCGCGTCGGGGCCACGGCGAAGTGCAGCTTGGCGAGGATCGCCTCGCAGCGCGCGTTGGCCGTCTCGTCCTGATCGACGAGCAGCACGAGCGGCGCATGCCCGGCTTTGTCAGTTGCCCGCCGCCCGCCGCGCGGGATCGCCCGCCGGTCGGGGCTCCGCCGCGGATGTGACGGATGGGACGTCTCGTGGCCGCGCGGGAACGGGATCACATTGGACATGGCCTAGGCTCGTTTCTGTAGACGACGCGCCATTGTTTCCGCGACGCGCACGGGCGTCAACACGATTCGTCCGGTTCTCAGCTGCCGGCCCGGATCCGCTTGATCTTGCTGTCCCGGTCCGACTCGAACCGGTCGAGGTCGCGGCGCAGCTCTTCTTCGCGTTGCGCGTGCTCGGCCGGATCGACGAGGCCGGCGATCGCCGAGTTGTGCATGATGCGGCGTTCGGCGACGCGTGCCTCGTAGACGGATCGCGCCTCCGCGATCGCCGCGCGCTGCGCATCGGTCAGCGGCTTCTCGTCGATGCCCGCCTCGGCGTCCTGCTTGCGCAGTCGTTCCATGACGAGCTCCATCCGACTCTTGGGTGCGTCCGGCATGCCCTTGTTCTACCAGACGCAGTCGGCCGACGCAATCAGCGCCGCGGGCCGTACCGGCCCATCAAGCCATGCCAGGACATCTGGGCGAAGATCCAGGCCGCGCGCGTCAGCGGCAACGGCGAGCGACGTACCTCTACGCGGCCGCTGCGGATCGCCGCGCAGATCGCGTCGGGTGTGCGGTCCGCATCGACCAGCGAGTAGGTCGTTCCCATCTGCGCCAGCAGGTGGAGATCGGTGTTGCCGACGAGCGGCAGGTCGTGGGTGCGGGCCCACTCGATCGCCGGTCGGTTGAAGTCGATCCACGTCGTGAACATCGCATTGAGCTCGATCGCGTCGACGACCGCGATCTCGCGATCGAGCGTTCGCCCGAGCGCGCTCGGCACGGGATAGAACGGATGCGGCGCCACGACCAGACCGCGGCAACGGGCCTTGAGCGCGCGGACGTCGGCAAAGCTCGTGACCCCGGCAACCTCGGGAGGGAAGTTGATCAGGAGGACGTGCTTGCCCTGGATCGTGCGCTCGATTCCCGGCAGCAGGACGATGCCGCGCGCCGCCGCGTGGCGCTGGAACGGCGCCGGATCGAAGTAGCGATCGTGCAGCGTGACGGCGAGCGCGTCGTAACCGAGCGCTGCCGCGTGATCGATCAGATCCTCGGTGCGATGGCCGATGCGGTCGGCCGGATCCTGATCGGTGTGAGCATGGAGCTCGACCTTGAGCACGCCCTGTTGACCGTGTGTCCGAGCCCGGTCAGCGTGCCGCGGTCGCCGCCGCCGGCGGCCGTGGGATCTGTGCCTCGCGCGTCGCCGCGTGCCAGGCGAACGAGGCGAACACGATCGCCGCCTGCCGCAGGTCCGCCTCACGGACGCGTTCGGGCGTGTCCATATTGGTGTGATGCGTGCGCACGTCGTAGTTGACGTAGTCCTGAATCGGATTGAAGCCGGGCAGGCCGACGGCTGTGAAGCTCAGATGATCGGTGTTGCCGATCCGGTCGACGACGTTCTTGCGGGCGCCCATCGACTGGAACGGCTCGAGCCAGGCATCGAAGATGGCGGCGACGTTCTCCTGGCCTTGGAGGTAGAACCCGTACACGGGTCCGGCGCCCGGGTCGATGTTGAAGTACACGTCGAACTTGGCGCGCGCCGCGGCGTGAGCCGGGCCCTCGAGGTGCTGGGCCACATAGGCCTTCGATCCGAGCAGGCCTTCCTCCTCGCCGCTCCACAGCGCGAACCGGATCGTCCGCTTCGGCGTGGCCCCAATCGCCCTGAGGATCCGCGCCGCCTCCATGACCACCGCGGCGCCGTCCGCGTTGTCGGTCGCACCCGGCGCGCTGTGCCACGAGTCCAGGTGTCCTCCGACCATAACGATCTCGTCCTTCAGAGCAGGGTCCGTGCCGGGCAGGTCTGCGATCACGTTGTAGCTGTTCGTGTCGCTCTCCAGATACCGGCTGCCCACCTTGACACGCAACGTGACCGGCACGCCCGCCGCGATCATGCGCGCGATCATGTTGTAGTGCTCGGCCGCGAGCACGACGGAGGGCATGGCGTTCGCGCCCGCGTCACCTCCCAGCACGAACATCGTCCCGTGTTCGCCGGCACTCGGGCGGAGGACTACGCCGGCGCCTCCTTCGCGCAGGGCCTGAGTGATCCGCCGCGCATCGTCCTGGCTGCGGCGCGTGCCGGGCATCGGCGGCGCGCCGATGGTGACCTTCTCCGTTGCGGTGCTCGGCTGGGCGCGATCGGCCCGGACGAACTCCGTCTGCATCGGCTGACTCAGGACGATGGCGCCTTTCAGGCGCGGCTCGAGCTGCTCGATCTCGGCCGCCGATGTGTCACCGAGAAAGAGGGGAGTGCCTGCGAGCACTCCGTCGGTCGCCGCGGACCAGGCTTGCGGGTAGCCGATCAGGGGCATGTAGCGGGGCGACGTCATCTCCAGCGTGAAGCCGGTCAGCTCCCAGCCCCGGCCGAAGTCGAACGGCTCCAGATGGGCGTTCGACAGGCCGGCCGCGGCGAGCTGCGCACGAGCCCACTCGGCCGCCGCCTTATGAGCCGGCGATCCGGTCAAGCGAGGCCCGACCACGTCCACGAAGTGGTCGAAGTAGGCCACCGCCTTCGATCGGTCGGTCCCTTCCTGACGAATGCGCTCGATCGTCGCGCGATCGACCGGTTCCTGCCCGGCGAAGAGCGTCGTTGCGACGCAGGCAGCCAGCGCGAGGCGGCCGACGACACGGCGCGACGGCGGCGGAGAAGTCACATGGGATTATCTCCGGAAATGACCGGGACAGGTCCTGGTCGCGCTGGTGCGCGGCAGTGTGTGCCACTGGTGTCTCGATCGGCGGCGTCCCGCGACAGGCCGCGTCCGCATTGGTGCCTGCTTGGTCGTGATGACGCACTGATCGGTTTAACGTCGACCACCTGCGTAATGGAGGGACGGTAAAATACGGGCATGCTGGAGCGACGTGCCGAGGCATACGCCAGGGTTGAGCAGGAGTTTCAGCAGGAGCGGGCGGCCGCGCTGGGCCGCATCGCCGGAACGCTGGAACCTTTACTCGCCCGCCTCGAGACGCTACGTCAGCGGGCTGAAGGGGTGAACGGCCCGGCGCGCGACGCGGTGATCGCCGAACACGCCGAGGTCCGCACCCAGGCCTTGACGTACCGGTGGTATCTCGAAGTGCAGCGCGAGTCCGTAGGCCTTCGCCGCCACGACACCCTCGACGCGATCTACCCCGTCCCTCCAGCGCTCCGCTGATCGTCCGCTTCAAGCGATTGGACGCCCGCGGCTGCCGGGCTGCGGCGAATTGGATCGGGCCCCCGCCGTTGCCGGTTCACGCCTGACGCCGGACTCTCGCATCCGTCTCCACGGCGCCGGCAACTTAATGAATCCAAAGGGGTAAATGTCCATCGTCTCCCCCAGTTTGCCCCCTCTGAGTTGTCGCCAGCCGACGTCGCCGCCTGTTGGCGCTTCGCTTGCTCTGGCGTCGGATACCGCGGCTGTGGCTTCGTGTTGCGTGCGCCGGCGAGCTGGATCACTCCGGTTCGCCAGAGGAGGGGCGGGCGCCTACGGACCCAGCCGCGTTTCTTTTCTCACCCCGATTGCGCCGACCTGCGCTTCATCGCGACCGCACCCGACTCCAGCCACCCACCATCGCACCCTGATGGCCGGGGCGTCCTCAGCCGACAACTGTCGTGAGCCTTTCGTCGGGGCGCTCGGCCGTCGGCAGCCGCCTTGCACCTTCAAGACCGATTGGAGGGCTAACGATGAGCTTGCGTGACACTTATGCCTACGCCATCTCGACGGCGAAGGGCAAATTCGATGGCAGTGCCCAGGAGAAAGACGGGAAGCTGCACTTCGTCGGCTCGGTGAAGACCGAGGCCGAGAAGAACGAGATCTGGACGGCGATCAAGACGATTCCCACGTGGCAGAACGACGTCGTCGCCGACATCAAGGTGACGGGTGGTGGCGCCGCGGCTCCAGCGGCGGCGGCAGCGTCGACGGGCGGCCGGACCTACACCGTGAAAGCCGGCGACACGTTGAGCGGCATCGCCAAGGCGCAGTTGGGCAACGCCAGCGACTACATGAAGATTTTCGAGGCCAACAAGGACCAGTTGAGCGACCCGGACAAGATCAAGCCCGGCCAGGTGCTGAACATTCCCTGAGTTCGACCGGTCTCCAGCGAGCCCCGCGTGCTGAAACGCCGGGGCTCGCTGCCTTTCGCCTTCCGTTCACGATCGGTGCCTCCCTGTCAGGCGCGTTTCGATGCAACGCTGATGGAACAGAGTCCGCGCCGCCCGCTCGTGCTGCTCGTCGAAGACTACGACGACACGCGCGAGATGTACCGCGAGTTCCTCGAACTGTCCGGCTTCGACGTGGCGACCGCCGCGGACGGCGTCGAGGGGGTCGCGCTGGCCACCCGACTGCTTCCGGACCTGGTCCTGATGGATCTCTCGCTGCCGCTGATGGACGGCTGGGAAGCCATCCGCCGTCTGCGCGCCGCCCCAGCGACCGCCCGCCTCCGCATCGTTGCGCACAGCGCGTTTTCCCGCGCCGGCGGGGGAGTGCAGGGGCGCGAGCTCGCATGCGACGCGTTCATCCCGAAACCTTGTCTGCCCAACGATCTGGTGACGCAGCTGGTCTCGTGTCTCGCACTGGCCCCGTCGCCGGGCGTGGCCCTGACCCGCGAAAGGGCTGGGCATCTGACCCCCCTTCTGCCGCTGCAGGATCTCAACCTGGCCGCCGCGGCACTCCTCTACGACATGGTCGCGCTCCAGGCCTCCGAGCGGAGCGCGTTCGGCTACAAGCGGGCGGCCAAGGCGGTCGTTGGATTGCCGGAGTCTGTTGTCGATCTGGTTGCTGGCGATCGGCTGCGGGATGTGCCGTTCGTCGGACCGTCGAGTACCCGCATCGTCCGGGAGCTGGTGGAGACCGGGCGGTCGCCGACCGTCGAGAGGGCGATCGCGTCCTCAGCCAAGGCGTCGGATGTCGCCAAGCGGCGGGTGCTGCGTTCGAACTTCCTCAGCGAGCACGCGATGCGCCAGGTGCTCAGCGCTGAGCTCCCGCCGGACATCGTGTCGCGGGCGGCATTCCGCGGCGACTTTCAGATGCACTCGACCTGGAGCGACGGCGCGGAGAGCCTGCCGCTGCTGATTGAAGGCTGCGCCGCTCTGGGCCAGACCTGCCTCGGGATCACGGACCACTCGCACGGCCTGCCGATCGCGAAAGGCATGTCGATGGAGACCGTCGCCGCGCAGCAGGCCGAGATCGACGGGCTGAACGCCGAACTGGCTGGCCGGTTCCGGGTGTTCAAAGGCGTCGAGGCGAACATCCAGGCCGACGGCAGCCTCGACCTCGCCGAGGACGAACGACGGCACTTCGAGTTCGTGGTCGCGGCGCCGCACGCCAAGCTGCGGCGGACGGAGGATCAGACCGAGCGCATGCTGGCTGCCGTCAGCGCCTCGGCGATTGCCATCCTCGGCCACCCGCGGGGACGCGTGTTCGACACGCGCGGGGGCGTACAGTGCGACTGGCCGCGTATCTTCGCGGTGGCGGCCGAACGCGGCGTCGCCGTGGAGCTCGATGGCAACTGGCACCGGCAGGATCTCGATTTCACCCTCGCGGCGCAGGCGCTCGACGCCGGGTGCCTGTTCGCGCTGGACAGCGACGCGCACTCCCGGCGCGAGCTGCGGTTCACCGACTACGCAATCGCTCACGCCCGGCTCGCCGGAATCCCGAGCGAGCGGGTGATCAATTGCTGGAGCGACGATCGGCTGGCGGCGTGGATGGCCGAGCGGCAGGAGCGGACGCCCGTGCCGCCTGCACGTAGCGCGAAGGGAGCGCGTGCCCGACGAGCGGCTCGATGAAGCGGGATGCCTCGAGGACCGCGGCGAGATCGACGCCGGTCTCGATGCCCAGCCCGTCGAGCATATAGATCAGATCTTCGGTCGCCAGATTCCCGGCCGCTCCCGGCGCATACGGGCACCCGCCGAGGCCCCCCGCCGCCGCATCGAAGGTGGCAACCCCGGCATCGAGCGCCGCCAGGACGTTGGCCAGCGCCGTGCCGCGCGTGTCGTGAAAATGCAGCGCCACGCGCGACAGCGGTACTCGGCCTGCCACCGCATCCAGCACCATCGCGACCTGGCCCGGATGGGCGATGCCGATGGTGTCGCTCACCGCGACCTCGAACGCCCCCATGTCGATCAGCGAGGCTGTGAGCGCGGCGACCCGTTCGGGTGCGACGATGCCGTCGTAGGGGCATCCGAACGCGGTCGACAGATACGCGCGCACCCGGAGACCTTGTTCGAGCGCGCGCGCGCAGACGCCGCGATACTCCTCGAGCGATGCGTCAACGGTCTTGTTGATGTTGCGCAGGCTGAAGCCTTCAGAGGCGGCGGCGAAGATCGCGATCTCGCGGACGCCCGCAGCCAACGCCCGCTCGAGGCCGGCGAGATTGGGGACGAGGGCCGGATACCGAACACCAGCTCGCAGCGTGATGCCGGCGAAGACTTCGCCGGCATCGGCGAGGCGGGGCGTCCACTTCGGACTCACGAAGGCGGACACTTCGATCACCGGCAGGCCGGCGGCGCTCAGGCGATCGACGAAGGTGATCTTGTCCGCCGTCGGGATCTGGCGCGCTTCGTTCTGCAGACCGTCGCGCGGCCCGACCTCGACGACGGTGACGCGTTGCGGGTGGCGCATCGTCACGCGCTCTCTACCGGTCCGACATCGATCAGTGGCCTGTCTGGCTGGACCATCTCCCCCTCCCGGCAATGGACCGCGACGACCGTGCCGTCCGCTTCGGCGCGCACCGGCAGCTCCATCTTCATCGCCTCCAGGATCAGCAACGTGTCACCGCGGGACACGCGATCGCCGGCGGCGACCCGAACCTGCCGGACCGTCGCCGGCATCGGGGCGGTCAGCGACGCCTGGGTCGGTGACGCGCGTCGCCTTCCCGGTTCCTGAACCTCGAGCTCGTAGACGCGACCGTCGTAGTAGACCCAGCGGCGGGTTCCATCGGCAACCGCCCACGCCGGTCCCCGCGGATCGCCCTCGCGTCGCACGACAGCGCCATCCCGCGTGAGCCGCACGCTCTCCCCCGCGACCACCGCTTCGGCTTGCGTTCGCTCGTTCTGGAGCACATCGACCGCGTACTCGCGTTCGCCGTAGCGGAGGATGGTGCGGCGGGTGGCCACCGTCAGCGGCCCCAGCCGGTGGTCTGCGACCAGGGATCGGGAACGACTGCAGCGTGCGCTTCGGCCCGTTGCACGAGCGCTCCCGCGAGCGCTGCGGCGGCGAGCGCGGTGATGCCTGGTGCTTCGTCGGTGAGCAACGCCTCGCGGTGTTCGTCGATGAAACCGGTGTGGAGGTCGCCCGCGGTGAAGGCCGGCAGATCGATCAGCCGCAGAAGGAAGGGAATGTTCGAGCGGATGCCGAGGACCGCGTAGTGACGTAGCGCGGCGCGCAGCCTCTGGATCGCGGCAGTCCGCGTTTCCGCCGACACCACCAGCTTGGCCAGCATCGGATCGTAGTGGACACCAACTGTGCCGCCTTGTTCGACGCCGGCGTCGACCCGGATCCCGGGTCCGGACGGTTCGCGATAGAGCAGCAGCGGACCGGCCTGGGGCAGGAAGCCGTGCTCGGGATCCTCGGCGTAGATCCGGCACTCGATGGCATGGCCGCGAGTCGAGAGCGACTCCTGCGTCCACGGCAACGGCGCGCCGGCCGCGACGAGCAGTTGCGCGTGCACCAGATCGACGCCGGTGACGGCTTCCGTGACCGGATGCTCGACCTGGAGCCGTGTGTTCATCTCCAGGAAATAGAAACGCGCGTCGCCGCCGCTACCCTCGAGCAGGAACTCGATCGTCCCGGCGTTGCGGTACGCGGAGGCGCGAGCCGCGGCGACAGCGGCAGCGCCCATCCGGGTACGTAGCGCCGGCGTCAGCGCCGGGGACGGGCTCTCCTCCACGACCTTCTGATGGCGCCGCTGGATCGAGCACTCGCGCTCGAACAGGTGTACGGCGTGGCCGTGGTCGTCCGCAAAAACCTGGATCTCGACGTGGCGTGGACGTTCGATCACACGTTCCACGTAGAGGGTGCCGTCGCCGAACGCCGCGGCCGACTCGCGCCGCGCCGCCGGCACGAGCTCGCGCGCCTCGTCGTCCGACCGCACCACGCGCATGCCCTTCCCGCCGCCGCCCGCCGAGGCCTTGACCAGCACCGGATAGCCGACCGCGCGCGCCGCGGCCACGACGCCGTCATCCGATTGATCGCCCGGCGTCTCGCCGGGTACGACCGGCACGCCGGCGCGCTGCATGAGCGCCCGCGCGCCGATCTTCGATCCCATCCGCTCGATGACGTCAGCCGGCGGGCCGATGAAGATCAGACCGGCCTCCTCGCAGGCCCGCGCGAACGCGGGTTGCTCCGAAAGGAATCCGTATCCGGGGTGGACGGCATCCGCGCCGGTGCGCGCGGCGGCCTCGAGGAGCGCACTAATCGAGAGGTAGCTTTCCGCCGGGGCAGCGGGGCCGATGCGCACCGCGCGGTCGGCGGCACGAACGTGGACCGCGTCCCGGTCCGCGTCCGAGTACACCGCGATGCTCTCGATCCCCGCCTCGCGGCACGCGCGGACGATGCGCACCGCAATCTCGCCGCGGTTGGCGATGAGCACCCGGCGGATCGTCATCGCACCCAGTCCGGCTTCCGTTTCTGCAGGAAGGCGCGCATCCCCTCCTGACCCTCGGGCGACACGCGCTGCGCGGCGATGCGGCTCGTCGTCAGGCCGATCACATCCTTCGGGCTCTCGCCGGCGACGTCGCGAATCAGGGCTTTCGCCGCCGCGACGGCGCCCGGACCTGACGTCAGCAGCTCCTCTATGCGCCGGTCGACCGCCGCATCGAGCTCCGCTTCCGGCACGACTTCGTGAACCAGCCCGAGCTCGCGTGCGCGCGCCGCGCCAAAGCGGGCCCCGGTGAGGAACAGCTCGCGTGCCGCCGACGCGCCGATCTTGCGCATCACGTACGGCGAGATCACCGCCGGCAGGATGCCCAGCTTCACTTCGGTCAACCCGAACGTCGCGTCTTCCGAGGCGACCACGATGTCGCAGACCGCGGCGAGGCCGACCCCGCCGCCGAGTGCCGCGCCGTGGACCCGGCCGATCACCGGCATCGGCAGCGTGTCGATCCGCTCGAGCATCAGCGCGAAGTCCTCGGCGTCGGCCAGGTTCTCCACCTGTGAGTAGGCGATCGCCTTCGACATCCAGGCGAGATCGGCGCCGGCGCAGAACGCCTTGCCGCGGCCGGCGAGCACGACGACTCGCACACTGCGATCGTCGGCGGCGCTGGCGATGCAGGCGGAGAGCGCGTCGATGACCTTTTCGTCGAACGCGTTCCGGACGTCCGGCCGGTTGAGGGTGATGCGCAGGGTCGGGCCGTCGTGGTCGACGAGAATCGGCGTCATGGCTACATCCGGAAGATGCCGAACTTCGGATCGGCGAGTGGCGCGTTCAGCGCGGCGGACAGACCCAGCGCCAGGGCCTGCCGCGTGTCGGCCGGATCGAGGATCCCGTCGTCCCAGAGCCGGGCCGTCGAGTAATACGGCGACCCCTCGGTGTCGTACTTCTCGAGGATCGGCTGGCGGATCGCCGCTTCTTCTTCCGCGGTCAGGGTGCGTCCGTCGCGGGCCAGTTGATCGCGCTTGACAGTGGTGAGCACGCCCGCCGCCTGCTCACCGCCCATCACCGAGATGCGGCTGTTCGGCCACATCCACAGGAAGCGCGGATCGTAGGCCCGGCCGCACATCCCGTAGTTGCCCGCCCCGAAGGAGCCGCCGATGATCACCGTGAACTTCGGCACCACCGAGTTGGCCACCGCGTGCACCATCTTGGCGCCGTCCTTGGCGATGCCGGCGCGCTCGTACTCGCGCCCGACGATGAACCCGGTGATGTTCTGGAGGAACACGAGCGGAATGCCCCGCAGGTTGCAAAGCTCGATGAAGTGGGTCGCCTTGAGCGCCGACTCCGAGAACAGCACGCCGTTGTTGGCGACGATTCCTATCAGGTAGCCGTGCAGGCGGGCGAAGCCGGTGACCAGCGTGTTGCCGTAGCGCTCCTTGAACTCGTCGAAGCGGGACCCGTCGACCAGCCGCGCGATGATCTCGCGGACTTCGTACGGCTGTCGGGTGTCGGCGTTGACGATGCCGTAGATCTCGCGCGGATCGTAACGGGGATCCTCCGGGGTGGTCAGATCCGGCGCGCTGCCCTTGCGCGTGTGCAGGCTGGCGACGATGGTCCGCACGAGATGCAGCGCATGCGCGTCGTCTTCGGCGAGGTAGTCGGCGACGCCGGACAGCCGGGTGTGGACGTCCGCTCCGCCGAGCTCCTCCGCGGTGACTTCCTCTCCGGTTGCTGCTTTCACCAGCGGCGGACCGCCCAGGAAAATCGTGCCGGTGCCCTTCACGATCATCGTCTCGTCCGACATCGCCGGCACGTATGCGCCACCTGCGGTGCAGGAGCCCATCACCGCGGCGATCTGCGGG
This sequence comes from uncultured Acidobacteriota bacterium, assembly GCA_963816725.1. GTDB lineage: Bacteria > Acidobacteriota > Vicinamibacteria > Vicinamibacterales > 2-12-FULL-66-21 > CAVSUB01. Next base: position 93,028 of record CAWFMC010000021.1, read on the forward strand.
ATCCGTTCGGCCGACATCCGGGCCTGGTTGAAGAAGATCCGCCCGAAGTGATCGCGGTCGGGGAAGACCTCGGCCTGCAGCGGAAGGAAGGCGCCCCCCGAATCAACGAGATACACGCAGGGGAGCCGGTTGTGGAGCGCCACCTCCTGCGCCCGCAGGTGCTTGCGGACGGTGATCGGGTAGTAGGTGCCGCCCTTTACCGTCGCATCGTTCGCGACGATGAGGACCTCGCGTCCGGACACGCGGCCGATGCCGGTGAGGATGCCGGCGGCCGGCGCGTCGTTATCGTACAGATCCCAGGCCGCGAGCGGCGAGAGCTCGAGAAACGGCGAGCCGGGATCGAGGAGCGTGTCGACGCGCTCGCGGACCGGCATCTTGCCCTGATCGCGGTGGCGCTGCATCGCGCGCTCGCCGCCGCCCTCTTTGACCTGCGCGAGGCGTTGGCGCAGGCCCGCGACCAGCGCCGTGAGCCGATCGTGATTGGCGCGGAACTGGTCCGATCGCGGATCGATCTGCGTCTCGATGACATCCATGATGACGCGGGGACGGCGATGGCCTACGGTGTTCCCGGGGACGCGCGTCGGTCACGCTGCCCCGCGCGTGCCGCCGGTGACATCGTCACCAGCCGCAGCAGTCGGTCTTGTAGCGGCAGACCGGGCAGCGCCATACGGCGTGCATCCGGAACATCGCGGCGCCGCAGCGCTCGCAGATGACCGCGTCACTGTCGGTGCTGGCCGCCGTCGCTGCGGGGTGCGGCGAGGCGGTCACGACGGGCTTCGGTGTCGACCCGGACTCCGGCATGCGCCGGATTATAGCGGAACTCGATCGGCCGTCCCGGGACCCCTGCCGGCGTTCGACGCGCATAATGAGGCCGATGGACCCAGCCGCCGCCCGTGAGCAGATGGTCCTGCAGCAGATCGTCGCGCGCGGCGTGTCGGACGCGCGCGTTCTGGCCGCGATGCGCGCGGTGCCGCGTCACCAGTTCGTGCCCGCAGAGCAGCAGTCGCTGGCCTACGCCGATCGCCCGCTGCCGATCGGCGAAGGCCAGACCATCTCCCAGCCCTACATCGTTGCCGCGATGACCGCTGCGCTGGAGATCCGCGGCACGGGTCGGGTGCTCGAGATCGGCACCGGGTCCGGTTACCAGACCGCGGTGCTGGCCCACCTGGCCGCGGAGGTGGTCTCGATCGAGCGTCACGCGGCGCTCGCCGCAGGCGCCGCGAGCCGGCTCCGCGAGCTCGGCATGGCCCACGTCACGGTCGTGGTGGGCGACGGCAGCGAGGGCTGGCCGGCGGCGGCGCCCTACGACCGCATCCTCGTGACCGCCGGGGCTCCGGCGATTCCTGACACGTTGGTCGCCCAGCTGGTCCCGGGTGGCCGGCTGGTGATTCCGGTGGGGCCCAGCGGGCTCCAGCACCTGACGATCGTCGACCGCGTAGACGACCGCACGGTGGTTCGGCAAGCGGACGCCTGTGTATTCGTGCCGCTGATCGGCCGCCACGCATGGGCGGATCGCTGAGGACGGTCGGGCTTTGTGACTATATACCTGACAGTAGTACATCAATATGTACAAAAAACAGGGGCAACGGGTGATATGACCGTATTATGATCGTCCAGTGACGCGCCCGAGGTGACTCGATGATTCCAAAAAAGAAGAGTCGTGTGCTGGCGATAGACGACGAGCCGGCGATGATCGAGTGGCTGAAGATTCTGCTCGAGCACGAGGGGTATGAAGTCCGCACCGCGATGATCGGTACCCGCGGCGAGGAGCTGTTCAAGACCTGGAAGCCCGAAGTCGTCGTCACCGACATGATGCTCCCGGACGCCGACGGGCTGGAGCTGCTGCGGAAGTTCAAGCAGATTCATAGCGATACGGAAGTTATCGTGATCACCGGCCACGGCAGCGTGCCGAAGGCGGTCGAAGCGATGAAGGCCGGCGCGCACAGCTTCGTCGAGAAGCCGATCGAGCCGGACACCCTGCTGGCGATGCTCGAGCGCGCGATCGAGCGCCGCGATCTCGTCGGCGAGAACCTGCTGCTCAAGCAGAAGCTCGAAGGGCAGTTCCGGTTCGGCAACATCATCGGCAAGAGCAAGAAGATGCACGAGGTGCTCGAGCTGGTGGAGAGCGTGGCCGGTAGCGACGCCAATATCCTGATCCAGGGGGAGAACGGCACCGGCAAGGAGCTCATCTCCAACGCGCTGCATTACAACAGCAAACGCGCCAAGGGCCCGTTCATCAAGATCAACTGCGCGGCAATTCCGAAAGATCTAATCGAGTCGGAACTGTTCGGATACAAGAAGGGCGCCTTCACCGGTGCGCAGACCGACAAGGAAGGGCTGTTCGAGATGGCGGAGGGGGGCTCGCTGCTCCTCGACGAGATCGGCGAGATGCCCCCGTACCTGCAGACCAAGCTGCTGCGGGTCCTGCAGGAGCGCGAGTACCGCCCGATCGGCAGCGAGCGCATCGTCCGCGTCGACTTCCGACTGATCTGCGCGACCAACATCGATCTCGACTCGGCGCTGCGCGACGGCAAGCTGCGCGAGGATCTCTACTTCCGGATCAACACGATCACCCTCCGCGTCCCGCCGCTGCGCGAGCGGACCGAGGACATCCCGCTGCTGTGCGAGCACTTCCTCGAGAAATATCGTCAGCGGCACCAGCGGAATGTGAAGTCGATTGCCCCGGCGGCCTATCACGTGCTCATCCGGCACCGCTGGCCGGGCAACGTCCGTGAGCTGGAGAACGTCATCGAGCGCGGCGTGCTGGTCACCAAGGGCTCGGAGATCACGGTCACCGATCTCCCGGAGTCGCTCCGAACCGAGAGCACTACCGCCGCGGAGTTCGTCATCCCGCCGCACCGGACGCTGGCGGAAATCGAGAAGATGGCGATCGTCCAGACCCTGCAGCGGACCAACTGGAACAAGCAGGAGGCGGCGCAGATCCTCGGTCTGTACCGTCCGACCCTGTACAGCAAGATGAAGAAGCACGAGATTCAGGACGGCAGCAAGAGCGCCGTGCGCCGGTCCGCACAACTCTGACCCTGGTTGGCCTCGTGCTTGCAAACTGAACAGGACGAATGCTCGAGCGCGCCGGTCGGCTGATTGTCACGCTGCTCGCCGCGGCAGGCGACGTCTCGGTTTTCGGGTTCAGAGCGCTCCGGGAGCTGTTCGCGCCTCCCTATGAGTTCCGCGAGACCATCCGGCAGCTGTTCGAGCTGGGGCTGCGTTCCGCGCCCCTGATCGCCGTTTCCGGGATGGCGGTCGGCGTCGTGCTGTCGATGCACACGCGGGCCTCGCTCGAGCGGTTCGGGGCGGAGTCGATGATTCCGGCCGGACTCGCCATCGCCCTGGTGCGGGAGACCGGGCCGCTGACATGCGGGCTGCTGCTCTCAGGCAGGATCGGCGCCGGCATCGGCGCCGAGCTCGGCGCCATGCGGGTCACCGAACAGATCGACGCCCTGGAGGCCTCGGCGGTCGACGCCTTCCGGTACCTGGTCGTGACCCGCGTCGCGGCCTGCATCATCGCCCTCCCGATCCTGACGACGGTGATGAACTTCGCCGGGATGATCGGCGGCTTCCTCGCCGAGACCAGCGCCACCGGCATGCCCCTGCCGCTCTACTTCAACCGCGCGTTCTCTATCGTCGACCTGACCGATTACGTCCCGGCCACGGTGAAGACGATGGTCTTCGGGTTCATCATCGCGACGATCTCCTCGTATCTCGGCTTCACCACCGAGTCGGGGACCGAAGGCGTCGGCCGCGCGTCGACGCGGGCGGTCGTGTTCTCGTCGATCGGCATCATCGTCGCCAACGTGGTGCTGGTGCGGCTGATCTTCTTCATCTTCCCGAAAGCGGCGGGAGGTTGATGTCGCAGACGATGTCAGCACCGGAAACGCCGCAGGCGGGGCCGGGTGGTGAGCCGGCAGTGCGCCTCGATCACGTCACGAAAGCGTTCGGCACGCGCACGGTGCTCGACGATGTGTCGCTGGACGTTGCGCCGGGCCTGGGCTTCGTGATCCTCGGGCGGAGCGGAACGGGGAAGAGCGTGCTGCTGCGGCACATCATCGGCCTGGTCCATCCGGACAAGGGACGGGTGTTCGTCGGCGGGGCGGAGGTCAGTGCGCTCGCCGGACCGGAGCTCTCCAAGGTCCGGCAGTCGATCGGATTCCTGTTCCAGAACGCGGCGCTGTTCGACTCGATCTCGGTTGGCGAGAACGTCGCGTTCCCGATGCGGCGTCACACCAAGATGGGCGACGCCGAGATCCGCGAGCGGGCGCAGCAGAAGCTGGCCTCGGTCGGCCTCGAGCGCGAGTACACGAAGATGCCGGCCGCGCTGTCGGGCGGCATGCGCAAGCGCGCGGGGCTGGCCCGGGCGATGGCGCTCGATCCGGCGGTGCTGCTGGTCGACGAGCCCAGCGCCGGCCTGGATCCGATTACCTCCGACGAGATCGACACCCTGCTGTTCGAGCTGAAGGAGCAGGGGTCGACCACGATCATCATGGTCACCCACAACATCCCGAGCGCGCGGCGGCTCGGCGACGAGTTGGTGATGCTGCACGAAGGGCGAATCCTGGCGCGCGGGACCGCCGCGGAGCTCGACCGCAGCGACAACGAGATGGTTCACGCGTTCATGCAGTCGCAGCACTCGGGTTGATATGCCAAACATCCGCCTGGCCGCGGTCGGTGCGTTCGTGATCGGCGGCGTGCTCCTTTTCAGCGTCGGCCTGTTCCTGATCGGCAGCCGGCGCATGCTGTTCAGCGACACCTTTCAGGTGAACGCCGAGTTCGCGCAGATCGCCGCGCTCGACAACGGCGCCAAGGTCCGCGTGTCGGGCATGGATGCCGGCGAAGTGCAGGCCATCCTGGTCCCGCCGGGTCCGGCCGGCCGCTTCCGCGTCCAGATGCGCGTGCGCAGCGATTTGCACCCGTTGATCCGCCTCGACTCGGTCGCGTCGATCCAGAACGACGGACTCGTGGGCAACAAATTCGTGCAGATCGATTCGGGCACCGAAGCGTCTCCGGCCGTGCCCGACAAGGGCACGATCCAGAGCCGCGAGCCCTTCGACATCGCCGAGCTCATGACGAAGATGAGCAACACGATCGACACCGTCACCGACGTCATCGTCGACCTCAAGGGTGAGGTGGACACGGTGCTGACGACCATCTCGGATACCGCCGGGACCGCCCAGGGACTATTGAACGACGTCGGCGTGGAGGCGAAAGAGATCCTCGCCTCGAGCGACAAGGTGAGTCGCGATATCCAGACGATCGTGTCCGGACTGAAGGAAGGACGCGGCTCGGTCGGCAAGCTGCTGACCGACGACTCGCTCTACCAGACCGCAAAGAAGCTGGCGTCCGAGGCTGAACAAACCATGGCGAACGTGCGCGAGGCGAGCGCGCAGGCGAAGAGTGCGCTGGCCAACCTGCAAGGGGACGAGGGGCCCGTCAAGGGCGTGACGGCCAATCTGCAGCAGACGCTGACCTCGGCCCGCGACGTCATGGCCGACATGGCCGAGACGACGGAGGCGCTGAAGCACAACTTCCTGGTGCGCGGGTTCTTCAATCAGCGCGGTTACTTCGATCTCGCCGACATCAGCGTCGAGGATTACCGCAAGGGCGTGCTGGAGAACAAGGAGCGCCGGGGTCTCCGGCTCTGGATCAAAGCCGAGCTGCTGTTCGAGCGGGATGAGAAGGGCGCAGAGCGGCTGAGTCAGGGAGGACGCGATCGTCTCGATTCTGCCATGTCACAGTTCGTGAAGTACCCACAGACGAGTCCCTTTGTCGTGGAAGGCTACGCACAGGCGCCGACGGCCGATAGGCGGTTCCTGCTCAGCCGCTCGCGCGCGGGCCTCGTGCGCGACTACATCATCGGCCGTTATGGCGTCGATCCCAACGTGATTGTGGCGATGCCGATGGGCGCCAAGGCCACAGACAGCCCGTCCGGCAATTCGTGGGACGGCATCGGACTCGCGCTCTTCGTGCCGACCGCATCGTTGCAGCCCTGACCGCCGGGCTGGTACGCCGTTTGAAACAGATCTCGAAAGCAGACCGGGTGAGAACGAAGGAGGCCAACGTGGACGAGCGATCGCGTGTGCTGACGGCGACTGTGATAGGCGCCGTTGCGGGTGGCGTATGGGGATGGCTGTACCTGACCGAGCAGGGCCGCCGCATTCGTGATCAGATCGAGCCGAGGCTGGATGACTTCATCGGCGAGATTTCGCGCGTCCGCGGCACGGTCGAAAAGGCCCGTGCGGCCGCGGATGAAGGCTGGCGGTCGCTGAGCGACATGGCCGGCGGCACTACACAAGGCGGCCGATGGTCGGCCTAGGAGAGTCACAATGCCGACGGTCGATTTGAGCACCACCAATCTGCTGCTTGGGATCATGGCAGCGGTCAGCGTCCTGCAGGGACTCCTCCTGATTGGCGCGGGTGTGGCGGGTTTCCTCGTCTACAAGCGCGTCACCCAGCTGATCGCGGACCTCGAGGCGCGGCAGGTGGCACCCATCCGGGAGAAGGTGGAAGCGATCCTCGGTGATGTGAAGACGGTCACGGCGCGCGTGAGCGAGCAGACCGAGCGCGTCGATCACGCGATCTCCGGGACCATGGACCGGGTGGATGAGACCGCGGAGCGCGTTCGGCACTCGGTGAGGGACAAAGTGAGTCAGGCCACCGGCGTGGTGCGGGGCGTTCGCGCCGTCGTCGCGTCGGTGCTGACCAATCTCAGCCCTGGCGGCAACGGAGCCCGATCCTCCGCCGACGCCGCCAGCCGGCTGTAGCAGACGGTGCGGCCCGCACGACGCGGGTCCGCCGCGGAAACTGACGAAACATAGCAGGAGGGTACATGGCGTACGAATACGATCGACTCGAACGGGAAGATGGCGGCGGCTCGTTTCTGATGGGCCTGTTGGCCGGTACAGTGCTTGGCGCGGGGCTCGGCATGCTGTTCGCGCCGAAGGCCGGCGCGGAACTGCGCAACCAGCTCAACGAGCAGGCGGGTAAGTTGCGCTCGACCGCGAACGACACCTTGAACCAGGTGAAGTCGACGGCCGGCGATACCTACTCCCAGGCGACCGACAAGGTCAGCCAGATCGTCGACAAAGGCAAGGAAGCCTACGACCGCGCCCGGAGCAACGTCAGCAACATCAACACCGGGACCCCGGCGACCGGCACCACCGGATCGACCGGCTTCTCGTCTCAGAACCAGACGAACCGGACCACCTAGCGCGCGCGGGACGGGTGCTTCGGCACCTGTCCCGGCCTGCGTGGCCGGGCTCCGGCCCGCGACGGGTCGCGGTGATCATGTCCTCGATGACCAACGAACGCGCGGAACAGGCGGCCAACATCGTGCTCGCGGCAGCTGCGATCGGCGTGGCCGTGGTGGTGATGCGCACGCCTGCCCTCCGACGCGTCGCGTGGCGTCTGGCGGTTACCGCGCTGACCGGCTCACTACCTGCCTGGGTCGCCAAAGAGGTGCGTCACGCCTGGAGCGAGAGCGGCAGCGCCCAGCTATGATCGGACCGTGACGGCCACGGTCCCGGAGACGCGGACGCGCCCGCGTTGGTGGCGGCGTGCAGTTCGACGCCTCGGAGCCGACCTTCGCCTGACCGGCCGTTCCATGTGGCGCGGGGTGACCGGCATCTACAACGGCAATCACCTCACCTTCGCCTCATCGATCGCCTACTACTCGCTGCTCTCCCTCTTCCCGTTCTTTCTGCTGGTGTTCTCGATCATCGGCAGCATCACCAGCAGCGACGCGGATCGCACGGCGGTCCTCAACTTCGTGCTGCGCTACTTCCCGCGCCAGTTCCCCTTCGTCACCACCCAACTCGACGCCTTGAAGGAAGCGCCGATACGGCTCGGCGTCGCCGGCAGCGTGCTGATGGTGTGGGCGGCGATGGGGGTCTTCGGCGCGGTGACGTCCGCGGTGAACAATGCCTGGGGCGTCGAGAAGATGCCCAGCTACTTCCGCCACAAGCTGATCTCGTTCATCATGCTGGTCGCGTCAGCGGTCCTGCTCCTCGGTGGGCTCCTGCTCGTCACGGCCATCAACGTGGTGGAAGCGAGCTGGTTCGCCACCGTGCTCGAACGCATCCCGGCGCTCCTGGCGCTCCAATCGCTGGCGATCAAGTGGGCCACAACCGCGACCTTCATCTTCGTTGTCGGCCTGGTGTTCTATTTCGTCCCGAACGCCAAGGTGCGCTTCCGGGACGTATGGGTCGGCGCCGTGGTGACGGGCCTGCTCTGGCGGGGTGCACTGGCGGGGTTCTCGATCTACGTGAGGGATCTGTCACGCTTCAGCGTGCACGGATCGATTGCCGCCGTGGTCGTCTTCCTGGTGTGGGTCTACACCTCCGCGATCATCCTGCTCTACGGCGTCGAGGTGACCGCGGCCTACGCGCGCCTGCGGCGGCATCGCCCCGACGCGATCCCCGCCGCCCCGACGCCGCGAACCTAGGGGAACCGTGAGGTTCTAAGGGGTGCAACGGGGTTCTGGGGTGCTCAAGGTGCTCGTTCTACCGCGTTCTGCGGTTCTGCGAAGTTCTGCGCCGCCGTCGCGGCATTCGAGGTGAACCTGCAGAACCCGAGAACCCGTAGAACCCGAGAACCCGTAGAACAAGAACCTTGAGCACCCCCAGAACCTGTTGAACCCCGTAGAACCCTATTCAACTCACCACCAGCGCAAGATTCTCGCGGCGCCGCGCCAAGAGCGCACGCAGCGGCCGCGCGGCCAGCCGGTTCACCGCGAACGCCACGATCATCCAGACGAGCAGGAGCACCGGCGCCAGCGCGGGCCGTCCGAGCAGGGATGTCGCGCCGAGCGCAAGCCCGATCGGCGGAACCGCGCTGATCGCCGTGACCGCCAGGCCGCCGAGGTTCGCCAGGCCATGCGCGTTGCTGCGGTTGCCGATGCTGTTCAAGTCCACGACCTTCGGGAACAGGCTGGCCAGCGCCGCGGCCGCAGGCGCGACCAGCAGCCACACGCAGATCATGCCCAGCGGAATGCTGATCCACAGCGCCGGATGCCCGCCCGGGTAAAGCAGCATCGCCCCCGACATCGCCAGGAACGCCGGAATCGCCGAGAGCAGCGCGTTGCCGACCGCCTTGCCGGTCAGGATGTCGTCTTCCGAGAGCGGTGACAGGAACGCCAGCGTGAGCCCCGCGCCATCGATTGCGAACTGGTTGGTGACGAGCGGCAGCGCCGTCATGATGCTGCCGACCGCGCCGAGGAGCGCGAACCCGAGACCGCTCGACGGCAGGGGGAAGTGGCCGCTCCCACGGGACGCGATTACGCCGAGGGCGACGCACAGCATGAGCGGGGACAGCAGCGTCGATCGGCCCCGCGGCGTCCGCATCGTCAGACGGATCTGCGCCGTGGCCACGGCGCTCGCGCCGGGCGAGAGCAGCGGCAGGCGCCACCCAGCGTTCGCCTGACGGCCCCCCGATCGCCGCCGCGCGACGGAACCCGGGAAGGCCAGGATCCGGATGAACGCGAGGAACGCCAGGCCGTGCAGGAGTCCGGCGGTCGCGATGAGCGCCACCAAGGCTGATGCGCTCGCGCCCATGCGGCCTTCGACCCCCGCCTGGGTCGCGGCGACCAGGCGTTCCGATGGCGACACCGCGAACACCTGGCGCGATACACGGCTCGGCAGGGTGGGCGCGGTCACCGGCGCCGGCGGCTGTACGGGATGTTGACGGCGCGACGGACGGTCGAACGAGCTGGTCACCATGCCGACGAGAGGCAGCAGCAGGATGAGGGCGAGCGTGATCAGCTCGCCCCGCCGGCGATCGCGCAGCACGATCTGCACGAGGCTGGCGGTCAGCGTCGAGAGCCCGAGCATGATGACGATGAAGGTGAGGCTGGCGATGAATGCGATCGCTGCCGCCGCGGCCTGGCCCCCGAGCCCAAGGCCGATCGGCAGGCAGATCGCGATCGGAATGAGCACCAGCGTCCAGGGCTCGGCCAGCGCGCCGGCAGCCTGGGCGAGATACAAGGTCGGACGCGGAATCGGCAGCAGCAACAGGCGGACCGCGTTGGGACGGTCCATGCCCGGCACCACGATGGGCCCGACAATCGACAGCGCGGTCGCGGCGATCGTCAGGTAGCGCAGGAACTGGAAGGTCAGCGCACCGCCCGGCGTGGTCGCCAGGGCATAGCCGGCGTACCCGCTCAGCAGCGACATGCCGATGAGCGATGGCACCAGCAGCAGCGCGGCGATGATCGGCCCGAGCTGATCGACAGCCAGGGACAGGCGCTCCAGCGTGTCGCGGGCGCCAGTTCGTTCCAGCGAGTTGAGGAGGACGCGCCAGCGCATCCATGCGAACGCGCGCAGGATCCGGATCACGTCAGATCCAATCGAGCGCGGCCGGGACCGCGGCGCCGCCGCCGACCAGGTCGATGAACAGCTCTTCGAGCGAGCGGCCGGTCCCGCCCGAGCGGAGCTCGTCAATCGTTCCTTGCGCGACCATACGCCCCTTGGCGATCACGCCGATGTGCGTGGACAGCCGCTCGACGATCTCCAGGATGTGCGAGGTCAGAAAGATGGTGCCGCCCCGCGCCACGAACGCGTGGAGCAGATCCTTGATCTGCCGGGAGGCGACGGCGTCGATCCCTTCGAACGGCTCGTCGAGGAAGAGCAGCCGGGGCGCGGGCAGGAGGGCCGCCGCCAGCGACAGCTTCTTCCGCATGCCGTGCGAGAAGTCGACCACCAAGGTGTTGCCTGCGTCGTGCAACTCCATCAGCCCAAGCAGATCCCCGGCGCGGCTGCGCGACGTCGCGGCATCGAGGCCGTGCACCCGGGCCACGAAGTCGAGCGTCTCCGCGGCGGTGAGCCGGTCGAAGAGCGCGAGATCCTCCGGCACGACCCCGATGCGGCGCTTGACGCCCACGGCATCCGCCAGCGGATCCACCCCGAGAATCCGCATCGATCCGCCGGATGGCCGCAGCAGCCCTGTCAGGCACTTGATCGTCGTGCTCTTGCCGGCCCCGTTCGGTCCGAGAAAACCGTAGAAGCTGCCGGCCGGCACCGCAAGGTCGATGGCGTCGACCGCACGGAAGTCGCCGAACGTCCGGGTCAGCCCGCGTGTCTCGACAGCTAGGTCCACGGCGCGATTCTATCAACCTCTTCCAACCAGCGTGAGTTCGCGCCGCCAGCGGGCGGCCGGTCCGAATCAGACGTACGATTGATCCGATGAACCGCTTGTCGCGAGAGCGCAGCCCCTACCTCCTCCAGCACGCCGGCAATCCCGTGGACTGGTATCCGTGGTCGGAGGAAGCGTTCGCGCGCGCCCGCAACGAGCAGAAGCCGATCTTTCTCTCGATCGGCTACTCGACCTGCCACTGGTGCCACGTGATGGAGCACGAGTCGTTCGAGAGCCCGGCGATCGCCGAGGCCCTCAACCGTGATTTCGTCTCGATCAAGGTGGACCGCGAGGAACGTCCGGACATCGATCGCGTCTACATGTCGTTCGTCCAGGCCACCACGGGCTCCGGCGGATGGCCGATGAGCGTGTTCCTCACGCCGTCGCTGCAGCCGTTCTACGGCGGCACCTACTTTCCGCCGACTTCCCGGTGGGGCCGGCCGGGCTTCTCGGATCTGCTCGCCGAGCTCGCCCGGGTCTGGCGCGAGGAGCGCGACAAGGTCGACAGCGCGGCGGCGGAGTTGCTGGACCGGCTCAAGTCCGTGACGGGTACGGATGGCCGCGCCCGCGCCGGCCGCGCGATCGCCGGCCCCGACGCGCTGGATGCCGGAGTCGAGCAGTTTCAGATGGCCTTCGACCGCCGTCGCGGCGGCTTCGGCGACGCGCCGAAGTTCCCGCGGCCGTCCGAGCTGTTGTTTCTGCTGCGCGAGCACGCCCGCCGGACGGCTGATGGTCACGGGCCGCAGGCGCCGCTGCTGATGGCCACCGATACGCTGCGCGCGATGGCGATGGGCGGCATCCGCGATCATCTCGGTGGCGGCTTTCATCGCTACTCGGTCGATGGCGAGTGGCGCGTGCCGCACTTCGAGAAGATGCTCTACGACCAGGCGCAGCTGGTGCTGGCGTTCCTCGAGGCGGCCCAGGCAACCGGCGACGAGCTGTTCGCCACCGTCGCCGAGGACACGCTGGGCTACGTCCTGCGCGATCTCACCGATCCGCTCGGCGGCTTCTACTCCGCGGAGGACGCGGACAGCCTGCCGCCCGGCGCGCCTCCGGGGACGCCCAAGTCGGAAGGCGCGTTCTACCTCTGGGCGAGCGCGGATGTCGATGCGCTCCTCGGCGACGACGCGGAGGTGGCGCGGCGGAGGTTCGGGATCGTGCCTGAGGGCAACGCCCCGCAGGATCCGCAGGGAGAGTTCCGCGGCTTGAACGTGCTGTACATCGCGCAGTCCGTCCCGGAGATCGCCGCGCGCACCCGCCGGTCGGAAGACGACGTGAGGGCGGCGCTGCACCGGGCAGTGCCGGCGCTGTTCGAGGCGCGGGCCAGGCGTCCGCGTCCGCACCTGGACGACAAGGTGCTGACCGCCTGGAATGGCTTGATGATCGCCGCGTTCGCTCGGGCCGCGCGTGCGCTGCCCGGGTCGCCCCGCGCCGGCGAGTATCTCGACGCCGCGCGCCGCGCCGCCGGTTTCATCCGCTCGCACCTGTGGCAGCACGAGGGTGCCCGGCTGCTGCGCAGATATCGCGAGGGCGAGGCGGCCATCGACGCCTATGCGGAGGATTACGCCAGTCTGATCTTCGGGCTGCTGGAATTGGTCCAGGCCGACGGCGACCCGGCCTGGCTCGAGTGGGCCGTTGCGCTTCAGGAACGTCAGACGGCGCTCTTCCGCGATCCGGCGGACGGCGGCTGGTTCAGTACCGAGGGGTCACGACCCGAACGTGCTCCTGCGGCTCAAGGAGGACTACGACGGGGCCGAGCCCTCGGCGGCAGCGCTGACCGCTCACAACCTGATCACGCTGGGGCACCTGATCGGCGGCGAGTATCTCAGCCTCGCCGAACAGACGCTGGCCCGCTATGGCGATCGTGCGGGTGCGGCGGCGCGCGGCATTCCGATGATCATGGCCGCACTCGCGGCGTGGCACGCGCCCGGTTCGCAGGTAGTCGTCGTCGGCAATCCGCAAGCGCCGGCCACGCGTGCGTTGCTGGCCGAAGCGGCCCGCCATTATCGGCCATTTGCCGTCGTCGTGCCGGTCGCACCCGGCGAGCCGCAGACAACACTCGCGGCGCTGCTGCCATATGTTGCCGCCATGACGCCCGGGCCTGCCGGCGCGGCCGCGTACGTGTGCCGCGACTTCACCTGTCAGGCGCCAGTGACGGACCCCGCGGCGCTGGCGGCAGCGCTCACAGCCTGAGCAGGTATACTGGCGGTCGTGACGACGTTTGATGTGGAAATCGTGCTGCGCGAGCGCAACTACGCCGTCACCGAGCGCCTCGATGCCGCCGGGACGCCGTCATCGTGGACGGAAGGGGACGTCGCCGAAGTGCTCCGGTCGATTCTCTCGGCCATCGATCGCACCATGAACCCTGACGCTACCGATCGCGTCGTCGCACTGCGCGGCTTCAGCTGGATCGTCGAACCGACGCCGGAAGGCGTCGTGATCGCGATTGAGATCCCGAGCGGCGCTGCGGTCGCAGGACCGTTCCAGGTCGAGCAGCGTGCGCTCGACTCCATGATCACCCGCGTGCTCGCCGCCAACGCGCCGGTCCGTCCCACGATCCACTGAGCCAGCCGCGATCCGCGCGGCGTTGCTTCCCGCCTGTCTCGAGTCCCGGTACGGCGCTATCCAATTCGGCGCGCTTGAGACTAAGCTGGCCGGCATCATGCGCCGAGCCTGTCCGTCCCTACTCGCGCTCATCGTCGTGTTCTCCGCTCCTGCGATATCGCAAATCGCGGTCGCCGGGCAGGGGCCGGCGGACACCTTCGAGCTGAACGAGATCACGATCGCGCAGGTGCAAGCCGGGCTGACGTCCGGGCGGTACACGTCGCGTCAGCTGGTCGAGCTGTACCTGAAACGCATCGAGGCGATCGATCGGAGTGGCCCGTCTCTTCACTCGGTGAGCGAGACCAACCCCGAGGCGCTGACCATCGCCGACGCGCTGGATGCCGAGCGGAAGTCGCGCGGACCGCGCGGGCCGCTGCACGGCGTGCCCATCCTGATCAAAGACAACATCGATACCGCCGATCGGATGAGCACGACGGCGGGCTCGCTGGCACTCGAGGGCTCGATTGCGGCGCGCGACGCGTTCGTGGTCCGGCAGCTCCGCCTGGCCGGGGCCATTCTGCTCGGAAAGACGAACCTGAGCGAGTGGGCGAACTACCGCTCGACGCAATCGAGTAGCGGCTGGAGCGGCCGCGGCGGGCAGGTGCGGAGCCCCTACGTGCTCGATCGCAACCCATGTGGTTCCAGCTCCGGGACCGGCGTCGCGATTGCCGCCAACCTGGCGACCGCCGGCGTGGGCACCGAGACAGACGGGTCGATCGTGTGTCCGTCGGCCGCCAACGGCCTGGTCGGCATCAAGCCGACGGTCGGACTGATCAGCCGTACCGGCATCATCCCGATTTCTCACACGCAGGACACGGCCGGTCCGATGGCCAGGACCGTCGCCGACGCCGCCGCGCTGCTCGGCGCCATGGCCGGTCGCGATCCGCTCGATGCGGCAACGACTCGCAAGCCGGTAACAAAGCCACTCGACTACGCGGCCGCGCTCGATCCCGCCGCCCTCAAGGGGGCACGCATCGGAGTAGCCCGCAAGCGGTACACCGGCTACAGCGCGCCCACGGACCGCGTGTTTGAAGCCGCCATTGCCGCGCTCCGCGCCCAGGGCGCGGTCATCGTCGATCCGGCCGACATTCCAACCGCGGCGCAGCTCGATGCCTGCGAGAACACCATCCTGTCGCACGAGTTCAAGGCCGATCTGAACGCGTATCTGAAGGCACTGCCCCCTTCTGCGCGCGTGCACTCGCTGGCCGATGTCATCGCCTTCAACGAGCGCGAGGCAACGCGCGAGATGCCGTATTTCGGCCAGGAGCTCTTCATCGCCGCGCAGAAGAAGGGACCGCTTACGTCAGCGGTCTATCTCCAGGCACTCGCGACGTGCCGCACGCGGTCACGCGCGCTCGGGATCGACGCCGTCCTGAAACGTCTGCGCCTCGATGCACTGGTCGCACCAACCGGCGCGCCCGCGTGGACCACCGATCTCGTGAACGGCGATCACTTCAGCGGCGCGAGCTCGACGCCGGCGGCGGTTGCGGGCTATCCCAGCGTCACCGTGCCCGCCGGTGAGGTCTTCGGCCTGCCGGTCGGGATCGCGTTCATCGGCACTGCGTCGAGCGAGCGCCGGCTGATCGAGCTCGCGTTCGCCTACGAGCAGGCGACCAGGCAGCGCCACCCGCCGCAATTCCTTCCGGTCACGCCGAGGTAATGGTGACTCGCACCGTTAGAGTAGTCGCCGAGGTGACACGAATGCGAGTGGCGGGAGCGATCGCGGGAGTCGTGGTGACGCTGCTGTGCGGGATTGCGGCGTCGGCCGGGGCTCAGGGCCTGACCTACGGCGTCAAGGGCGGTGTC
Source organism: uncultured Acidobacteriota bacterium (assembly GCA_963816725.1). Taxonomy (GTDB): domain Bacteria; phylum Acidobacteriota; class Vicinamibacteria; order Vicinamibacterales; family 2-12-FULL-66-21; genus CAVSUB01. Next base: position 108,577 of record CAWFMC010000021.1, read on the forward strand.
ACGTTCGCCAACCTGAGTGAAGAAGGGGAGGCGGATACGGTCACGTTCGACATGCGCATCGGCCTCATCGCTGGCGGCTTCGTGACGTGGCCGCTGAGCGGGCGCCTGGCCCTGCAGCCGGAGGTCCTGTTTACCGAGAAGGGCGCGAAGGTGGAGCAGGGGGGCGGCACGCTCACGCAGCAGTTGGATTACCTGGACGTGCCGCTGCTGATCCGCTATCGCCTCACCGGAACCGACGCGCGGCATTTCTCGGTGTTCGGCGGACCGGCGATCGGCGTGAAGCTCCGCGCGCGCAGCCGCGCCTCCTTCGGGGATACAGCTATCGAAGACGACGTCAGCGATCAGGTGAAGGGGACGGACCTGTCCGTGGTCGGCGGAGTTGGTTATCAGCGCGGGCGCGCCTCCGTCGAAGGCCGCTACGCGTGGGGCGTGTCCGACATCGACAAGGACGCCTCGGACGATGTGACGATTCGCACGCGGGGCATTTCGATCGTCGCCGGCTGGAGGTTCTGAAGACAGCTGCGATCAGAATCGAAAGCCGATGCGGCCAGCGAACCACGATGCGAATGCCGGGCTCGAATCCGCGTCCGCGTTGAGGATGTAGAAGCGGGCTTCAGGGCCGAGCTCGAAGCGCCGGCCGGCCCGCACCGCGAGCCCACCGCCGAATACGAATCCGACGTCCGTGCTCTCGGCCAGCGAGATCTTGCTGTCGGGGAGGAAGCCGAACGTGCCGCTGTGGCGCGCGACGGTGACGCCTCCGAGCGCGTACGGCTGCGCCGCGGCATGTCCGAAGCGCTGCACGATCGCGCCGCGTGAACAGCGTCGTGTGCCCCTCGGCGTTGAATCCGCCGGTCCGGTGGTGACGGAGGTCGTCGATCGAGACTTCGCCGAACGTCCGGCCGGCAATCCGTCGATCCAGCCGGCCGCCGGCAACCGCGCCGTTGCCGATCTGCCCTTCGTCGTCCCACGTCGTGCCGCCGCCGACCACCGCCGCCGCACTCCAGCCGGATGTCGGTGGGGACTGGGCGTGGATCGCCAGGGCGGTCGACAGAACGATTGTGAGCGTCGCCATCGCACGTCGCATGAGCACCTCTGACCGGTAAGGCGCGAGACGCAGCGATTCTGGCGCAGGCGCTACTCCCAGATGCGCGCGTCGAGCGCGGCGCGGAGCTGGGTCAGGCCTGCGTCCACGGCGGCGGGCGCGCCGCCAATCCCCAGGCGGAAATGCGCCGGAGACTCGAAGAAGTGGCCGGGAGCGACCGCAACGTCATACTCCTTTGCCAACTGCACTACGAACCGCGTCGCATCGGGGATGCCGCGAAGGCGGGGGAATACGACAGTGCCGCCGGCCGGGTCGAGGTACTCCAGTTCAGGAGACGCCGCCAGGAAGCGCCGCAGACGCGCGGTGTTGACAGCGAGCAGAGAGCCGGCGCGCTCGATCAGCCGATCGAGCTGCGCGAAGGCCAGCGTCGCCAGCCGTTCGGCCGGGATCGCGCCATTGCCGTCAATCACGTCGCGGGCGCGTCGGATGCGTTCGGCAACCTCGGGCGAGGCGATGGCCCATCCGCAGCGCAGGCTCGAGAGGCCGTACGACTTCGTCAGGCTGCTGGTCGAGATGAACCGATCGCCGAGCGTCGCCGCGGGCCGTACCTCAGGATGGCTGACATCGAGATAGACCTCGTCGACCAGCACGTAGGCGCCGCGCGCCTCGGCGAGGCGGCCGACTTCGAGCAGCGCGTCCACCGCGATCGGTGCACTGGTGGGATTGTGCGGGTTGGTCAGGATGATGAGCCGCGTCTGCTCGGTCATGGCAGCGCGGACCCGATCGGGATCGAGGGCGTAGCTCCTCGTCGAACAGTCGATCGAATCGCTGCGGGCGCGCACCGAGCAGGCGCGCCGATCCGAGCAGCGGGTCGTACCCGGGCCGCTCCATCAGCACGTCGTCGCCAGCCTCGAGGAGCGCGGCACACGCTTGGAAGTTCGCGCCGGCGGCGCCGGTGCCGGTCGTGACCTGCGAGGGTTGCACGCCATAGCGGGCGGCAATCGCCTCGATCAGCGGGGCATAGCCATTGTCGTTCTGTCCCGACAGGGAGAGCGCGCCGGCGGCGCCCGTGAGGTCGTCCAGCGTGCAGGCGAGGACGTTGCTGCCGGCGAGGTCGAACCGCGCGGCCGGGCGCGTCTTCGCCCACGTCATGTAGGGAGCGTGAAATCGCGACGACATCGGGTCAATGGTAGCGCAGCGCTCGCGTGCGCCAGCTGGCGCAGCGCGGCCGCGGTATAGTCGCGCCCGTGACCTTCCGTCGTGCGCTTGGCCCCTTCGACGCCACGATGATCGTCATCGGCGGCATTGTCGGCTCCGGCATCTTCATCAACCCGTACCTCGTCGCCCGCACGCTGGACAGCAGCGTCCTGGTGCTTGCGGCCTGGATCGCGGGAGGCGCCATCGCTCTCGTTGGCGCATTCGCCTACGCGGAGCTGGGTGGCGTGTTTCCCAGCACCGGCGGACAGTACGTCTACCTTCGCGACGGCTGGCACCCGCTGGCCGGCTTTCTCTACGGGTGGGCCCTGCTGCTGGTGATTGAAACCGGCGCGATTGCTGCCGTGGCGATCACCTTCGCCACCTATGCCTTGCGATTGCTCGGGCGGCCCGACGCCGCGCCTGTACCGCTGGCGATTGCCGCCATCGTGCTGCTGTCGATCGTCAACTACTTCGGCGTGAAGCCCGGCAGCCGGGTCTTGAATGTGCTCGTGATCCTCAAAGTCGCGGCGCTCGCCGTCCTGATCGGTGCGGCGGCCTTCGTGCCGTCGTCCGAGGGATGGCTGTCGGCCTCGCGAGTCGCCTCTCCGGGCAGTGCGGGCACGCTGCTCGCGTTCGGCGCGGCGATGGTGCCGATCCTGTTCGCGTACGGTGGCTGGCAGAACGCCAATTACCTGGCCGAGGAGATCGAACGGCCCGAGCGTAACCTGCCGTTGAGCCTCGTGGCCGGGACCGTCTCGGTGGTGCTGATCTACGTGCTGGTGAACGTGGTCTATTTGCGTGCGCTCGGACTCGAAGGACTCGCCGCGACCACGACTCCGGCGTCGCGGGCCGCCGCCATGATGTTCGCCGGTCTCGGGGACCGGTTCGTCACCGCGGCGATTGCGATCTCGACATTCGGCTTTCTCGACCTGGCGATCCTGGCGCCGACGCGGGTCTACTACGCGATGGCCGCCGACGGGGTGTTCCTGCCCGCCCTGGCGCGGCTGCACCGGAGGTATCGGTCGCCTTGGGTAGCCATCGTGCTGCAGTCCGCCTGGTCGTGCATCCTCGCCTTGACCGGCCGCTACGAGCAGCTTCTCAACTACGTCGTCTTTGCCGACTGGATCTTCTTCGGGCTGACCGTGGGCACAGTGATGGTGTTCCGGCGCACGCTCCCATTATCGGTGCGTCCAGTGAACGCGTTCCGCTGCCCTGGATATCCCGTCTTGCCGTTGGCGTTCTGTCTTGTATCCGCGGCGGTCGTGTTCAGCGTGGTCCGCACCGACCCGGTCAGCGCGTCACGAGGCGCTGTGCTCCTGGCGACGGGGGTGCCGGTGTTCTTCTGGTTTTCTCGGCGACGCCGGAGTGGCCCTTAGCAGGATCCTGAGGATTGCATCGTCGATGGCAGATGGCAGATGGCAGATGGCAGATGGCGGATGGCGGATGGCGGATGGCGGATGGCGGATGGCGGATAGCGGATAGCGGATGGCACGCGGTTGTTTCCACTGCTGCGATTTTCCATGCGACAAACTGGCCGGTCTCTTTCGGCCGCGTGTGAGATTCCACATCCAGGCGGTCAGCGTGACCATGCCCCCGCGCCTGGCGAGCGGGTCAACCGCTTCCTAGATCGTTCATCGGGCCCATTGATGGGATTCCTTGTCGCCAGATTCGAAAACGTTTCGACGCGGTGCGTCCGCCCAGGTCCTCTGCGGTGGATCGGCGCGACAAATTGATCGATCGTGATTCGGCTGAGTGGGCGAGAGCTGAAGCTCAGGGAAACAGCCGCTCGATGCGCCACCCGTCACCCTCGCGGAGGTAGACCACGCGATCGTGCAGCCGGCTGACGCGTCCGTACCAGAACTCGATTCGGTGCGGGACGATGCGGAAGCCGCCCCAGAAGGGGGGGCGTGGAACGGGCTGGCCGTCAAAGCGTGTTTCGATGTCGCGAATGCGTGCCTCCAGCACGGCGCGGTCGGACAGGACGGCGCTCTGATCGGAGGCCCAGGCGCCGATCTGGCTGCCGCGCGGACGCGAGGCGAAGTAGGCATCGGACTCGTCGGCCGGCAACCTCCCGACCTGGCCCTCGATGCGGATCTGTTCTTCGAGGGTCGGCCAGTGGAGACACAGGGCGGCGTGCGCGTTCTCGGTCAGGTCGCGCGCCTTGCGGCTGTTGTAATTGGTGTGGAAGACGAAGCCGCGCGCGTCGGCGCCGCGCAGCAGAACCATTCTGACGGACGGACGGCCGTGCGCGTCGGCGGTGCCGAGCGCCATCGGCGTGGTGTCGACCCCTTGCTTCTGCGCGTCGGCGACGGCGGCGGCGAATTGCGCGAACGGATCGGGGTTGGGCGCCGGCCCGCCGGAGGCGTCGAGCGGGGCGACCGTCAGGGCGGCGCGGTTCGGTTCGACCCAGCCGTTGCGGGCCGCATCGCTGGCGAGGCGGTCCGACGAGTAGTGGCGCTCGATCACCTGCGGATCGCCGAGAGCGGGGTAGACCGCCAGGAGCGCGGCGGCATCGGCGGTGCCGGGCATCCGGGCCCGCGCGTCAGCCACCAGGGTGAGCCAGGCGCGGGTCAGCGTGTAGTGGAACTTCTCCGGGGCGCCTTTCGCGGTCGCGAAGCGGGTCAGCCCGGTGATCATCGTGTCGAGCGCGCCGGCCTGGCCATCCCGTTCGAGCACCGCGCACGCGACGCGCACGTGATCCAGGTGCTGGAATTCGGGAAGGTCGACGGCTTCGAAGCGGCGGAGAAGCTCCTGATCGGTCATGGGTGGATCCGATCGTATCAGGCCGGCCGTGGCGCACCGGCGGCCGATCCCTGATTGGCCTGCGGGCGCTGCGGCTACAATCACAACTGCGCCGGGGTGGCGGAACTGGCAGACGCTCGGGACTTAAAATCCCGTGCCCTTCGGGGCGTGCGGGTTCGATCCCCGCCCCCGGCACTCTTTCGAATCAACGAGTTACGCGCGTATTCAACAACGCGCGTGCAACGATTCTAGGCTCGTTGTCCCTGAGAATGTCCCTGTCGCAACTTCAAAGGAACGCGGATGACACCTCAATCGCTGAAGAACGTCGCAGTTCTGCTTGGGACTGACGTCGCCGACGCAAGGGAGTTCTGCGACGCGGTTAGAAAGGTGGCAGGTCCACGATGCTCCTTCACGGCTATAGCGGAGGCGTTAGCTGAACTCGGTGCTAACGCGGGCGTTTCAGCCGTCGTCGCGAAGGCGGCGTAGACGCAGCACTGGAGCGCTCATCATTGCTCGAAGAACTGTGACAATTCGCCAATGGCTTCTAGGGAGTCACCGGCCCCTACATGGGTTTGTCAACAACCGTTTGTCGCGGTTGTGGACGGCGAGCTCCTCTAGGCGACGATAGATGCTATTCGTGTTAGTGACTCAACCCGTTACCGTTTCGCCGTCTGCCGTCTGTACTGGACGCCAGGCTTCAGCACGAGCCGGTGAGATCCTCACGAGCCCGAGCGGCAGACGAGTCGGACGGCGTGCTGCGGCGTCTATAGCGGCGCATCCTGACTCGGCGATTCGGCATGCACGATGGCGTACTGGCGGTAGATCGCCTGGTCTTATGACCTACCATCGCCATCGCTGCCGATCGGGACACGCCTTGCCGCTCAAGGTTCCGCACCGCTGACCGCCGCATGTCGTGCAGTAGCCGCCCGGGGACGCCTGCCCCCTTGCACGCGCTCGCCCAGGCGGTCCGCACCCGGCGGGTCCGCTTCCCATTCCGGTGGAACACCAGCGGGACGATCTGATCCTTCGCCTTAAGCCGGTCGTGCTCGGCCTTCTGCGCGGTCAGGACGGCCTCGATCGCTGCGGTAAAGGGGAACGTCCGGCCCTCGCCGTTCTTCGTCGTGCCTGGGTCCAGGCGCACCTGACGGCCCTGCCAGTCGACCTGCCGCCACTCGAGCGGCATCACTTCCGACTTCAGCCGCCACCCGGTCAGGTAGGCGAACTCCAGCAGCGGCTTCAGCGCGGAGGGGAGGTGCGCCAGGACGTCGGCGAACTGCCCGGGCTCAAGGAACCCGCGGCGGACGTTGCGCTCGGCCAGCATCGGAATGTGCGGCCGCACGTGCAGCCGCCCCGCGCGATCGCCAGCGTGTACGCCGCTTAACGATCGCGAGCTCCGGTTGATCTCCGCGGGCGAGGCGCCCATCAAGGCGGGAACATCGTGAACGCTCGCAGGTCGGCCGTCGTGATGTCGGCCATCCGCCGGCCGCGGAACACCGGCGTCAAGTGCAGATCGATCCGGCGCTTCACGTGATCTTGCGTCTTCAGGCCGTTGACGGCGTAGTCGTTCAGCACGTCGGCGACAGCTTCATCGAACCGGAGCTTGCCAGTCCGCGGTGAAACGGGGACACCCTTGGCGATGTCCCCATCCTTGACACGCAACAGGTCGCGCGCCTCTTCGTATCTGGTGGTGCGCGAGCTCTCCTCGTACCGCCGGCCATTCCGGTAGACCGAAGCACATATTTTGCCACGCTTATCGCGACCAATATTCATCTCGCGAAGTAGACGTAGCTACGGGCAGGCGCTCAGCTTTGGCATCCTCGCAGATGTATACTCGTCGAAACGTAACAGCACGGGCAATCGACGGCGGCTTGTCGCAGCGCGGCTGGATTGCGTCACGACCGCTGGCCACGATCTGTTACGAATATCCAAGTCGGGTTCTCCAGAGTGAACGCGCGCTGGGACGTTTGCAAGTGCACTGATCGCTGGATTTCCGAGAAGTAGAAACAATCCTTGTTGGACGGCCATCCGGGCATTCGCGCGGGGGTGTGTGGAATGGCGTAGGGAGTGCGCGTCGACCGGTCTGCAACCAGTTGTTCGGCGACCGCGTGAACGTCGGTCATATGCGCTTTCCCCGATCGGGGTACAGTCGTGACTATGCGCGCCGACCGGAACCAAAGTTCAGATTCAGGAAATGCCCAGATCACCGCGGGGTCGCCGGCTTCAAACTCAAAGGCGTAAAACGCCGCCACGTAAGGTGAACGCGTGACGTCAAGCATCCGGGTGGGACCACCGTGGTGCTGTAACAACGCGAACCACTCTGTGTGGCTCCCCGGAACCGAGCCGACTGGCAGGAATAGGTGCGCGCGATCCTGAAACGCTTTCAGTATGTGGCCCTCAACGCTCGCGGTAGTGGCGGGGTCTGCGGCGCACAGACTCTCGCAGAAGCGGTCGAGTGTGCACCGTGGCAGCCAGTCATCGCCTTGCCCGCGGTACACGTAGTCGGGACCGAAGTTACGTAGTTCGCGCTCTAGTTCCTCGACTGTGTCGACGAGTCTTGTATGAACAAAGACTCCGTCCGCTTTGGTTTCCGTCATTCCTCGCAGGGCCATCCGTTGTGTCCTCGTCAGAATACGGTGTTCGCAGCACGATCAATCTGATCGGCGGCTTGTCGCAGCGCGGCGGCATCTACAATCGCGTATCGACGGTATATGGCTTCGGTCTTGTGACCGACCATAGCCATCGCTGCCGAACGGGACACCCCGTCGCGCTCCATGTTCCGCACTGCAGTCTGCCTGAAGTCGTGGAGGATGCGCCCTGGCACACCGGCCGCCTTGCAGGCAGCCTGCCAGGCTCCCCGCAGGCTCTTTATGCGCTCCCCATCGCGGTGGAACACCAGAGGCACGATCCGGTCGGTCTTCTTCAACTCGTCATGTTCGGCCTTCTGTGCCCTCAGGACGGCCTCGAGCGCGGCGGTGAAGGGGGGAAGGTGCGGCCCCTCGGTGTTCTTCGTCGTGCCAGGGTCGAGGCGCACCGTACGCCCCTGCCAATCGACCTGCCGCCACTCCAGCGGCAGGATCTCGCTGGTAAGCCGCCAGCCGGTGAGGTACGCGAAGGTTACGACTGGTTGTAGGGGAGCGGGGAGTTGCGCTTTGACCGCTGCGAACTGCTCGGGCTCGAAGAAACCGCCCCGGACGTTGTCCTCGCGGAGCATGGGAATGTGCGCTAGCGTGAACATCCGCATCAGGCAGGCCAGTTCCCGGTTGATCTCTCCGGCGCTGGCCTTGGCGGGCAGCCGATTCGTCACGAACGTCCGGATCGCGGGCGTCGTGATCGACATGAGCCGTTTGCCCTTGAATGCTGGCTTAAGATTGAGTATCCGGCTGACGCGGCGGGCCGTTTCATTAGCCGGGCTGACGGTCGAGTGGTTACTGTTTGTCCGCAACGATAACGTTGTTGACGCTTTGGCCCTTGGCGTTCTGGCCAGTTTGCGTGATGGTCATCGTCCTGCCATCGGCCGAAACCACAGCTCTACTGGTGACCTCCGGTTTGTTATCTATCTTCCCAACTACCTCAAGCGTTCGGTCGTCAATACGCCTGACGGCGTTTGTCAAATTCGGTGTGTAGCCGCCTTTCACTGGATTATCTTTGCCGTCAAACGTTCCGACGATCTCCGCGTGGGTCGGCTGGCCTTCTGCACTCCTTCCGTCAACACTGATATTGACGCCGGCCGCGGTCGGTTCAACTGTAATAGTCTGTCCTACAGTTGGCTTCGGGCCTGGGTTGTAAGTCGACTTCTCGAGATTGACTTTCCACGTTCCAATCCAGGCGGCGCTCGATTGGGTGCGGGCGGTTGAGCCTCCGACCAACACCGCCCCTAATACCAGGGCGGCCATTGCAATCTGTTTCTGCACGGAACACCTCCTGCTGCACTTCACACAGACGGCGGAGTGTAATGCGGGAGGGAGTCGAGCGCAAGCGACTCTGTCATTGGCGGGTACCTATTCCCGATGCGGAATTGCAAGACGGCGGGGCCACGTTTCCACGGCGCTTGTGCACCACTGCGTGTAAGGGCCATATCACCCGCTGGCGTTGCGGCAGAGCGCGGACGCACGAGAACGTAAGAGTCGCAAGTGCCGTCCGTATGACGGACCGCCGCGAGCACCCAGGTGATCGAGTGGTTCTTGTTTCTTTAGTCATGACGGACCACCTTGTTGACTTACTGTTTCCGTTGGGCCTACGACCTCACTTCAATGTCAAAGCTGCCGGCACTGGCTGAGCCAGCATCTTGCCTGCCCTCACAAAGTCGACTCAATGGCGTCGTCCGGGTGTAGGATGCCTCCCTCCCCAAAAGGGATCGTCCACGAGTAAGAAAGAAGGAGGACGACCAGATGGACCGATCAAACCTCTCACGGCGGACTTTGTTGAAAGGTGGCGGTGCGGCGTTGGCGGGGTTGTCGTTGCCGGTGGCAGGCCCGGCGCATGCATTTTCACCCCAAGACAGTCGCGAGAGACACGGGTGGGACGATGACCAGCCCGATCCGTCGCAGGCGCTGGGACAGCCCGGCGACGTGGTCCTCCCGTGGCTCGATCAACCGCCCGGAGCTCCCGACCCGCACATTGCCGGCAATCAGCTCGTCTGGGAAGAGCTGGACTCGTGGCTGACTCCCCCCGAGAAATTCCACTACGTCGCTCACTACGGCGTTCCCACCGATGGCCTGGACGCGGGCAGCTGGCGCGTAGGCGTTTCCGGCCTGGTTGCCGACCCGCTATCACTAACGCTCGCAGACCTGCAGGCGCGCCCTCGCCGCGAGGTGGACTTCACGCTCGAGTGCTCGGGCAACCATGGCTTTCCCGTGATCACCGGCCTCATCGGCAATGCCCGCTGGGCTGGCACTCCGCTCGCTCCGGTCCTGGAGGAAGCGCGCCTCCTGAACGGCGCCATAGAAGTGGTGTTCTATGGGATCGATAGCGGAATGCAGACGATCCGGGACAACAGCGGGATCATCAGCGCTGGTCAGACGGGTACTATTCCGCCCGAGGGAGGCGCACTGACGATCCCCGAGCACTTCGCCCGCAGCATGTCGCTCGACGACGCGCTCGACCCCCGCAACCTGCTGTGCTACGAGATGAATGGCGAGCCGCTGCCGCATAAGAACGGGTTCCCCGTTCGCCTGATCGCGCCGGGCTGGTATGGCGTCGCCAACGTCAAGTGGCTGACGCGCATCGAGGTGCGCGACCAGCGCCATGCGGGAAACTTCATGGCGCGGGATTACGTGACCATCCGCGAGGAGCATCGCGACAGCAGCGATCCATTTTGGACATTCAGCACTGTGCGGCACTTCCGGCTCAAGTCGGCTCCGGCGAAGGTCGTACGTCGGGGCAGCCGCTACGTCGTTCTTGGCGCAGCCTGGGGTGCGCCAATCGAAGCTGTGCAGGTTCGGATCGACGGCGGGCCGTGGATGTCGGCGAGGCTGTTCGGGCCCGTGGCACACGGGCGGAACTCGCGCGGCCTGGCGTGGCGATTCTGGACGTTCAACTGGGGAACGCCTGCCGCTGGCGAGCATCACGTCACATCACGGGCCTTCGACGCCGACGGCAACATACAGCCGGCGCCGAACGATCCGTTCCTCGCCAGCAAGGTAACCTTCTGGGAGAGCAACGGACACATTACGCGACGTGTTCGCATTCCTTGATCGCGACGGACGAAAGGAGCATCCGTCGCGGGCGGCGATGCGCTTGGTGCGCAGCGAACGCTATTCTGCCGGCACGGCGCTGGGGCTCACGCTCGGCCGCATCCCAGGCGTGTGGGTGCCGTCCGGCTGGTGCGTTCCTTGCCAGTTGACATCGTCCGCCGAGACTGTTCGAACTTACCGGCGAGACACGACGCACGCGCGACCCGGCGACAAGCGCGGTATCAAACGCCGCTCATCGCCGGGCCGCACATGCGTCACTTCCGAGGCAGCGCGTAGGCCACCCACCCCATGGGTGCAGACGCCGCAGTCGGAGAGGGATCCGGAGCGGGCAGCGTCGCCCGGCCACCGCCGCCGCCCCGGCCGCCGCCGGCCGCCGTGCTGGCGGCGGGCACGAGCAGATACTGCCGGCCGTCCATTTCGTACATCGCCGGCCCGCCAATGAAGTTCCCGCCGAACCGTGACGACCACAGCTGCCTGCCGGTGTCGCTGTCCCACGCCCGTATGAGATTGTCCCGGCCGGCACCGAACACCAGGCCCGACTCGGTCACGATGATGCTGTTCTGAATGCCGGGCGCGCCGGTGCCGGTGACGCCCTTCGCGGCCAGCTCCGGATCGTCACCATACGGAATCCGCCACTGGATGCCCGGTTTGTTGAGGTCGTACTTCACGATTACGGTGAAGGGCGGCTTGATGCGGTTTCCGACGGTGTTGTATTCGTTGATGGTGTACCGCGTGTAGTCCGGCACGCCCGCGGGATAGGCCATGGCTTCGCCTCGACCGCGCCCCGCGCCCCCCGCGTCCGGCCGCACCCACACCGATCCTGAGCCCGCGATCAGCTCGGGCGGAGCCCCCGACCCGACCGGCGCCGCGCCACGCCCGCCACCCGGACCCCCGAGCCGCCCGCGCCCGCCGGCCGCCGTAGTGAGAAACCCAACGACGTTGTCGATGTCGGTCGCGGTCAAGTGCGGCATAGCCGGCATCCGGCCCTTGCCGGTCGCGATCACCGTGCGGATGGCGTCGGCGGTGAACCGCGGCGCGCCCGCGACGATGTTGTTGACCGGGTCGGCCGCCGCCTGAATCAGCGCCGGGCCGCTTTCGGGTACGCCCTCCCGATTGGCGCCGTGACACGCCTGACAGTTCTGCTGGTAGACGCCCTGTCCCGGCGGCATCTGCGGCGGTCCGTTGCCGCGGCCCTCCCCGGGCTTGAGGAGCCGGAGAATGCCGGGGTTCTCGTGCGCGACCAGGTAGATCGCGCCGCCGCGCGGGTCGGCGGCGGAGCCGCCCATCAGCGTGCCGCCGTTGCTCGTCGGTACGTGGACCGTGTCCTTCAGGCTGATGGGCGTAAAGATCCCCTTGTTCTCAGCCTCCAGCAGGCGCTTGGTGAACGCCGCCTTTTCCTCCGCGGGCAGGTCGGGATTGATGTCCTCGACGGTGAAGGTGTGCCGCACGTACGGTTCCGGCTTGGTCGGCTGCGGCTGCGTCGGCCAGCTTTGCTCGCCCGGCATCTCCGACTGCGGCACGGGCTGCTCCGCGATCGGCCAGATCGGCTCCCCGCTGACCCGATCGAACACATACAGCCAGCCGGTCTTGTTCGTGGCCACCACGACCTCGCGGTTACGGCCGTTGTGGCGGATCGTGATCAGTTGCGGCGCCGCACTCCCGTCGAGGTCCCACAGGTCGTGATGCACGAACTGGAAGTGCCACAGCCGCTTGCCCGTGTGCACATCGAGGGCGACGAGCGAGTCCCCGAACAGGTTCGCCCCGATGCGGTCGGCGCCGTAGAAGTCGTAGGTCGGCGAGCCCAGCGGAATGAAGGCAATCCCGCGCTGGGCGTCGATGGTCATCTCCCCCCAGTTGTTCACGCCGCCGATGTACTTGTAGGCCTCCTTCGGCCAGGTGTCGTAGCCGAATTCACCCGGCCGCGGGACGGTGTGGAAGGTCCACACCAGCCGGCCGCTGGGGATGTCGTAGGCGCGGATATCGCCGGGGGGCGACATGTAGCCTTCACCCGTCGCGCTGCCCAGAATGAGGAGATTCTCGAAGATGCCGCCAGGATTGTTCGACTGGAGGTTGCCGAGGGTCGACGGGTCGCGACCGTCGAGCCCTTCCCGCAGATCGACCACCCCGTTGGTGCCGAATGTCGTGATCGACTTGCCGGTCCTGGCGTCGACCTCCTGCAGCAGGCTGTTCATCGCGAATACCAGGCGCTGGTCACGGCCGTCGGCGCTCTCCCAATAGTTGAAGCCGCGGCTGGTCATGCCGTTCATGTTCTCGCGGACCCAGAGCTCCTTGCCGGTCCTGGCGTCGACGGCGACCAGCGATCCATTGCGGCCCCGGCCGTAGATCACGCCGCGGACAGCGATCGGGTGGACGCCGGTGTCGCCGAACGGATACGTCCACGCGACCTCGAGCCGATTCACGTTGGACTTGTTGATCTGTTTCGAGGGGAAGAAGCGGGAGTTGTCCTTACCGCCGCTGTATCCGGGCCACCACTTGTCAGTGGGGGACTGCGCGATCCCCGTGACCACCGCGGCGACGGTCGCCGCCACGCCGAGACCTACCGTGAACGACCGCCGGGACCACCATCGACGCTGAGCCATGCAGCCGCTCCCAGGATTCAGCCGAATTCACCGTGCCCCGTGTCCATGACGGGACGCACCTTGCCAACCGCCGCCAGATCTCTATGCTCACGCGCGCACGGCGCGTTCCGCTGGCGGCCCGATCCGAGGCCGCTTCGGCGAGAGAGGCTAACACTTGCGCGGCGAATGGCGCCACCAGGTGTCTGCACTCGAGCATCCAACGGATGGTCTCGCGCTCTTCGCCGCTCGCCGAAGCCCGATCGTCATGCGACGGCGGCATCTCGAGCGATTGCTCGAGCCGCCAGGGTGACCTATCCTGTCGGCCATGCGAACCTTCGCCGCGCTCGCGCTTCTTGCCGTCGTCCCACTGGTCGGACAGCCACCGATCCCACGCTACGAGGTCAAACGGGCCACCTCGCCGATCACGATTGACGGCAAGCTCGATGACGCGGCCTGGGCCCGGGCTTCGCCGCCGATTACGCTGCAGTTCCTGTGGGACTCGCAGACCGGCGCGAAGCAGAAGACGGCGGCCCGTCTGCTCTGGGACGCGCAGGCGCTCTACGTGGCCTTCGACGCCGACGATACGGACATCACGGCGCGCTTCCTCCAGCGCGACGATCCCACTTACCGCGACGACGCCGTGGAGATCTTCATCAACCCGGATCCGAAGCAGGAAACCCTGTACTACGGATTCGAGATGAACGCCCGCGGCGTGCTCTACGACTATCTGAATTACAACAGCCGCACCCTCTTCAAGCGCTTCGACGCAACCGGCATCACGATCGCGACCGCGCTGCGAGGCACGCTGAACGACCCGAAAGACGCCGACAGCGGATGGAGCCTCGAAGTGGCCATCCCCTGGGCGAACTTCGAAGAACTGTCGCGTCGTCCGCCCGGCGTAGGCACGGTATGGAAGGCCAACGTCAACCGGTGGGACGGCACCGAGCCGAACCGGCGGATGAGCATCTGGTCGGACCCACAGAACACCACGTCCTGGCCGCACGTGCCATCTCGGTTCGGTGAGCTCGTATTCGTGGAGTAGGGCGCCATCGACGCAGCCCGCCACCCGCCACCGTGACACGGTCCCGATCCAGACTCGCCCCCACCCGAAGGCTGGCCATCGGCGTGCGACGAGCCGCACCCGCATGCGGTGATGGCTCCTGCCTCATCGATACGGGCTTTCTCCGCGATTAGAGTGTTGACTCTCGGCCATACCCGCCATACCATCCCCGCCGGCCAATCGATAAACAATCAACGAGGTCCTATCGGTGGAGGATCGGTGACCTCGATTGTCACGGGTGAGGTGCCACCGGCCACGCATCCGTCTAAACACGGCCTCTCGGGTATCGATTATCGAACTGTATCGGAGGAGTGAGGCGGTGTGAAGCGCATTCGGCCGCGAAGGGCAGGCAGGATCACGGCGGCGGTGAGGATTCAGTGAAGGGAGTTCTCCATGACGCGACGTTCCTCGAGGATCTGGGCCATGACGACCTCCTTTCTGGGTTGGACGATGATCGCCGGCGCCACTCTCCTGGCGCAGGTCGGCAACGGCACCCTCACGGGCACCATCGTCGACGGGCAGGGCGGCGCCCTGCCAGGGGCGACCATCACGGTGACCGAGCAGGCGACCAGCGCGTCGCGGACGATCACGACCGACAAGGACGGCGTGTTCCGCGTGTCCGCGTTGCCTCCGGGGCGCTACAGCCTCGAGATCGCGATGCAGGGCTTCTCACCGCTGACGGTCACCGACGTGCCGCTGGCGCCGGCCGAAGTCAGGAGCCTGGACAAGATCGAGCTCAAGCTGGGTCAGCTGACGGAGTCCGTTGTCGTGGAGGCGGCGACCGCCACCGTGCAGACGGCGACCAGTTCACGGATGGGCACGGTGACCGCCGAGCAGCTCACCAACATCCAGATGAAGGGCCGGGATGTGTGGGGCATGCTGGCGGTGATCCCTGGCGTGCAGGACACCAACATGAACCGCAGCTTCACCACCTGGACGTCGATGGAGGCGATCACCATCAACGGCTCGCCCAACACCTCGAAGGTGGTCGTCATCGACGGCGTGAACGTGGTCGACGAGCTCGGTACTCAGGCGCAGGTGAACCCCAACATGGATGCCGTCGGCGAGGTGCAGGTCATCTCCAATGGCTACACGGCCGAGAACGGCCGGAGCAGCGGCGGGCTGATCATCATGACCACCAAGTCAGGCACCAACCAGTTCAGGGGGTCCGGTTGGTACAACGCCCGGCGCAAGGAGTGGCGCGCCAACGAGTACTTCCGAATCAAGAACAATCAGGCCAAGTCGGACTACAAAGTGAACATTCCCGGCTACAGCTTCGGCGGCCCGCTGATCATTCCGAAGCTGCTCGACCGCGGCACGATGTTCTTCTTCGTGTCCCAGGAATACACCGACGACCTCCGGCCGGCCACGTTGTCGCGCACCAACTACCCGACCGCGCTCGAGCGGCAAGGCGACTTCTCGCAGACCTATTCCGGTAACGCCAACGGCCCCGGCCAGGGCACGGTACAGCCCATCATCAACCCGGATACCGGCCTGCCGTTCCCGGGCAACCGGATCCCACTCAGCTGCGCCGGCATTCCCGGCTGTGTCAATGGCTACCTGCACCCGCTCGGGCAGCAGATGCTGAACCTGCTGCCGATGCCGAACGGGTACTTCGATCCAGCCAACAACCAGTACAACGCCTACAACTACGGCGTCGACACCTTTCCGTACCACTCGCGCACGAACAACACGGTGCGCCTCGATGTCGTGCTGAACCCGAGCATACCGCCTGCGCCTGTGGGGGCCGACGGCCAATGACCGCACCCACAACCTGACGGCCAACTACAGCTACACCGTGCCGACCTTGATGCCCGGCTCGCCGGTGGTGAAGGCGATCTTCCGCGACTGGATGGTGTCCGGCGTCACGAAATACCTGAGCGGGGCCGCGACGCAGCCGGCCTGCACCAGCACGACCACTGGTGTCGCAAACCAGAACCCGACCCTGACCCCCGGCGCAACCGCCGCGTGCGTCTACACGGGTGAGCCGCTCTTCGTCGAACGGGATTCCAACCTGCCCGAAGAGGATCAACTCCACTTCAACCCGCGGGCCTTCGCGATGGCGACGCCGCTCAGCGCGACGGTCGGCAACTTCGGCGACGTGCCGCTGGGCATCCTGCGCAACCCGGGCTTCTGGAACTGGGACCTGACGCTGCAGCGCCGGTTTCCGCTTCACGGACTCGGGAAGCAGACATGGGCGCGACTGCAACTGCAGCTCTACAACATCTTCAACACTCCGCAGTTCAATCAGCTGAACACCGCCCTGCAATTCCAGGACGATCCGACCGTGCCAGGCCTCGACAGCCTGCTGCTGAACAGCACATTGCAGGGCCGCTACACCGCGGCCAATCCGCCGCGGGAGTTCGGCGTCACGTTCCGGGTGGACTTCTAACAGGACGGGGAAGAGCGCGGACGAATGGCAGATGGCGGAGCCTGCGGGAAATGGCAGATGGCAGATGGCAAATGGCAGATGGCAGATGGCACAGCCCGCGGCCAATGGCAGATGGCAGGGGCTAAATGGCAGATGGCAAATGGCAAATGGTAGAACCCTGTCTAGTCGGGCATCAGCCATTAGCCATCCGTGATCAGCGATTTACCATCTGCCATAGCCATTTGCATTTGTGATCGTCGCGCCTACTTCGCGCCGGCGCGCAGCTTGGCCGCCGCGGCGCACTCGGACATTACCGTGAAGTAACGCTGCACGGCGTCGGCGCCGACAACGAACGGGTGGTCTTCGCCCGGCTGGCGCGGCGCGGCGATCAGCCGGGCCTTGGTGTAGGCGTTGTCGTACTCGGAGTGATTCGACAGGATCACGCTCGCGCCGGCGTCGGCGGCGGCCTTGGCGATCTTTCGTTGTGAGTTGATGTACTCGTCCCACCGCGCCGCGTTGGCGCCGAACGCGCCCGTCAAGGTCCCGCCCGAATACGCCACCATCCGGGTTTGCCCGTCGAGCGTGACGGGGAAGACGAACGACAGTGTTCCAGGCGTGTGGCCCGGCGTCGGTACGATGGTGATTGCCGTCTCTCCGAGCGTCAGCGTGTAGCCGTCGGGCCCGACCGCGATGTCCTTGCTGGGGACGCCGCCTGCAGCGGTGGCCGGGCGCTGAAGCGTGGCGTCCCAGTCGGCGGCGCCCATCACCACCTTCGCTCCGAAGCGCTTCTGCAACTCCGCGGCACCCTGATCGTGATCGCCATGCGCGTGGCTGATCACGACCACCTTGATGTCACGCGGATTGAGACCCAGTTTCCCGAGCCCGTCGATGATCTCGGGCTCCGTGGCCCAGGCGAAGTTCGTGTCGAGGATGACGATGCCGGCGCTCGTCTGCAGGGCCCAGGAGGAATGCTGGCGGGTGCCAAGCCAATAGAGGTTGTCGAACACCTTGAACGGCGGTGCGTACCAGGTCGTGCGGTCTGGTGTGGCGTTGGGACCGCGCCCCGCCGGGGCTGCGCCGCGTGCCGCGCCGGTGACGCCGCGGGCCGGAGAGGGGAGACACAGATTGATGAAGGTGTTGCGGAAGTCCGACCCCGCCGCGCTTCTGGCGGCGGCAACGTGGGCGTCGATGTCGTCGGCTGGTGGCTGGGCGAGCAAGCCCGCCGCCAGCAGCACCGCCGGGATCGTGAACAGCGCGAAACGCAGGCGCAGGGAAGGGCCGACGGGCCGCATCATGCTCGATACCTCCGCGATAGGGAACGCATGGGTTGCCCTGGGGACCTACTTCCAGCAACTGGACGCGCTGCCGCGTCCGGCCGCGCCCGGCGCGGTCGCCGGGGCGTTTCCCGCAGGCAGTCCGATCACCGGTTCCTCGTCCGGACTGGTGCCGCGGCCGCGGCCGCCGCGCCCGGGCGGCGTCCAGCCGTCGCACGCCGGCCCGTTCTGCACCATGCGTGTGTCGGCGCTCACCGTGTAACCCTTCAGATACTGCGCGCCGGCGTTGCCGTAGTACTTTCCGTACTTCAAGGCGGCATCGTGGACCTTGATGATCGCATCCTGATAGCGCGGATCGTTCTGCGCCCAACCGGAGAAGCTGGAAAGATCGTTGTTGCCCAGGATGATCACGTCGACGCCATGCGTGGCGGCGATCTCGTCGGCCATCGCGACACCCTCGAGGGTTTCGATCATCACCGTCACGAGCATGTTGTCGTTGATGGTCCGGCGATAGTCGAGCCCTGACCAGAGCTGAAGGTAGTTGCCGCCGCCGGCGCTCCGACGGCCGAACGGCGGATACCGCGAGAAGCGCGCCGCATCCCGCGCCTCCAGGGCATCGTCCACCGTGGGCACGATGATGCCGAGAGCCCCGATGTCCGTCGCTTTCTGGATGCTCGACTCGAATGCATCGGGCATCCGGATGAAGGGCGCCGCTCCGGCCTTCGGACAGGTGTTCATCATCCGCCGGATCTCGTCGTAGGACATCGTGCTGTGCTGCATCTCGAACCAGATGAAGTCGAAGTGCTTCGCGACTTCACAGTAGAGGTCGGGATCGAAGCTCGAGATGGTGTAGCTGGTGATCTGGCGATCGCTGAGGAGCGCTTCCTTCGCGCGGTTGTAGAGCGGGCGCGGCGTGGCCGGATTCATCAGGGCCTTCACCTGCCAGCCCCAGCCGCGTTCATCGGCCTTGTTCGGGGTCAGCGTGCCGCCGACCAGGGTGCCTGGCGGCTGGGACCCGCGTCCGGCGCCACCCTGGCGACCGCCAGGGGCGGGATCCTGCGCCGACAGGGTGAGGCCGGCAGCTGCGGCGAGAAGACTGACGATCACCGCACGACCGAGCTGGGACATCTCAGACCTCGCTTCCATCCGCCCCGGCGGCGGGCTGACCTGAAGCCGGGGGCGTGAGAGTGGCGCGTCGAACCGGTTCCGCCGGGGAGTGTTTCATGGTAGCGTCCTGCCCGGCTCGATTATCGAGTGCCGCTGACAGAGTGGCGGCTGGCGCACGATATCACCGGAATACCTCACTCGCGTATGCCCACAGACTCGATCTTTCAGATGACCGGCTCGACGGTCCGGTTCGGCGAGGGCGCCACGCGCGAAGTCGGCGCGGATTTCGTCGATCTCGGCTGCCGCCGCGTGCTGGCGTTCATTGACCCCGCGGTCCGTGCGTCCTATCCGGGCGAGTCGGCCCTGGCGTCGCTGCAGTCGGCCGGCGTGGACTTCGACGTCTTCACCGACATCCGGTGCGAACCGACCGACGGGTCGTTCCGCGACGCGATCGCGGCCGCCTCGAGCGGCGGCTTCGACGGGTTTCTCGCGGTCGGCGGCGGGTCCACCATCGACACCGCCAAGGCCGCCAATCTTTACGCCACGTGGCCGGCTGACTTCCTCGAGTACGTCAACCCGACCCTGGGTCGGGGGAAGACGCCCCCGGGTCCGCTCAAGCCGCTCATCGCCGTGCCGACGACCGCCGGGACGGGCAGCGAGACGACCGCCGTCGCCGTGTTCGACTTCGAACGCGAGCGAGTCAAGACGGGCATCGCGAACCGCTACATGCGTCCCACGCTCGGCGTCCTGGATCCCGAGAACACGCGCAGCTGTCCAAAGGCGGTTGCCGCCAGTGCCGGGCTCGACGTGCTCAGCCACGCGCTCGAGTCATTCACCGCGCGGCCCTACCGGCAACGCGAGCGGCCGGAACGGCCGTCGCTGCGAGCCGCCTACCAGGGGGCGAACCCGATCAGCGACGTGTGGGCGCTCGAGGCGCTCCGCATCATGGCCGAGTGCCTCCCGCGCGTGTACCGCGACGCCTCGGATGACGAGGCTCGGGGCCGCATGCTGCTGGCCGCATCCTACGCGGGGATCGGCTTCGGCAACGCCGGTGTGCATTTGCCGCATGCGATGGCCTATCCGGTGGCGGGCCAGGTCGAGAAGTACGTCCCGGCCGGGTACTCGACCGACCACGCCATGATCCCGCACGGCACGTCCGTGATCGTGCACACGCCGGCCGTGTGCCGCCTGACCGCGCACGCCGCGCCGGAGCGCCATCTTCAAGCGGCCGCCGCCCTTGGCGCCGACGTGACCGCCGTACCGCTGTCGAAGGCCGGCGACGTGCTCGCCGACCGCGTGCTCCACTTCATGCGGATCACCGATCAGCCGATGGGGATTGCCGCCTTCGGCTACTCCGAGGCGGACATCCCCAGGCTCGTCGAGGGCACACTCGTGCAGGCTCGCCTGCTGAAGCTGTCGCCGATCGATCCGACCGCCGCGGTCCTGGCCGAGTTGTTCCGCAGCTCATTGCAGCTGGCGTAGCCGGCGGCTCCCCGGCCTTTCTCCGCGGTCACGTCGAGCGACGCACTCGCTCGCTATGGCCGTCATCGCCCGGTGGCAGCGTAGGTCTTGCTGAAGCCGTTGCGCGGATTGGTCACGGTGAACGACCCGTCACGCGACGCGGATACCAGGAGCCAATGGGCCGGTACGTGCGCCTGGGCGCCGCCACCACGGGCGCCACCCTGGCGGCCTGCCGCCGCCGGCGGTGCGGTCAGCACGCCGGCGATGGTCTCGTTGTCGTCGACGTTCGCGATGAAAGCCCCGGCCGCGTTGTGCTCGACGCCGGCGTTGTAGATGATCCGATCGAGATCGCGTCCGCCGGCATTGCCGGTATCGACGAGCAGCGATTCGCCGGCGGGGCTGACGAAGAGGGTGGACTGGCCCCCTTCGGTATCGATGTAGTAGATGTCCAGCGTTGTCCGAGGAGCTTTCTGGGACGCGATCCCGGCCAGGCCGGAGATCGCGAGCAGAGCGGAGAGCAGTACCAGCGTGGGGCGTTTCTGCATGGCCGTCTCGCTGTGCCTACACCGCGGTGAACGCCTTGAGATATTCGGCGCTGCGTTGGTACAGCTCCAGCACGCTGTAATCCGGCGGGGCGAGCGGCTGTCCCTGGAGCGTGCTGGCGCCGTACGCCCCGACCTCGGCGACGATGTAGCGGATGTTGGCGGCCTTGACCAGCGTGAAGATCCGCTTCCAGTCGAGATCCCCTGACCCCACTGGGACCGCGGCCTTGCCGGGCTTCAAATCCTTGACGTGCACGCCGTAGTAGCGCGCCTTGTACTTGTCCAGATAGGCGTACGGATCCCCGCCGCCGAAAGCGCAGTTGCCGACGTCGAGCAGGAACTGGACGAGGGCCGGATCGGTGGCTTGCACGAGGAGGTCCCACGGCGTGTCCCCCTCGGGTGTCTTGACGAACTCGATCTCGTGATTGTGGTAACCGAGTTGAAGGCCGGCGGCCTTCGTCCGCTCGCCGTACTTGTTCAACTCGTCGGCCATGCTCTTCCAGTCGTCGGTCGTTCGCAGGCGCGGGCGTGGCGAGCAGACGATCGTCTTCAGGCCGAGAGTCTGCGAGTCCGCGACCGTCTGCTCGAAGCGCTGGGCGAAGGCTTGATACGACCAGAGGGCGTTCGTGAAGGTGAAACCGTGCGAGGCGAACGACGCCTTGAGGTCCGCTGCCGGCCGCTCGGTGAACGGCGGCACCTGATTCAGGTCGATGTAGGAATACCCGTACTCCTTCATCGCCTTCAGCGTGCCGTCCCAATCCTTGCGCATGTCCGGCGCAATCTCCCACGCCTGGAATCCGAACGGCAGTCCGAGCGGATTCGATGCGGCGCCCGCGGAGCGCAGGGTCGCGGCCGCGGCCGCCGCGGCGGCCAGGAATTCTCGTCTTGTCACATATCCTCCAGGCGCGCCGACGATCGAAGACGTCGGTGCGGCAAACGGTCGTCCTCGGCGACGCAGGCGCTGCCGTCAGCCGAGCTGACCGGGCGCCGCGATGTTGCGTACAGCCATCTCTCCGCTCCGCTCCCGCAGCTGCGTCAGATAGAGGCTGCGCGGCGTGACATGGCGATCGAGCGACTCGATGTGCCCGTTCTCTTTGGTGGTGTCCTGAAGCGGGATGTTGAACACGACCGAATTGACGCCGACGTGACCGAACGTGTAGTTCTGGGCCGTCGGCGGCTTCTGGACCAGGAAGTACCCCTCGCAGTTCCAGAACACGGTGTTGGCGCCGGCCCAGCCGATTGAGATGTTCTTCCAGAAGCGGGCGGTCAACGGCGCCTGGACGTTGTCGTAGACGCCGCCGTTGGCCCAGTTCTCGTGCGGCTCGCTCGAGGAGTACGGGTTCGTCGCCTTGCAGTCGAGGAACACGTTGCCGCTGCCGGTGGGGCGTCCCATCATGAACGAGTGCCGTCCCTTGTCCGACAGACAACGCTGCACGAGGGCGAGCTGTCCGCGTAGAGCGAACGTGAAGCGGCGGCCGCCGCGACGCTGGGAAATCGGCTCGCGCGACACGCAGTCCTGCACCGTGATCCACTTGGACCCGGCCAGCGTGCCGACCATGCTGGTCACGAAATGGAGCGCCGTGGCGTTGCGCACCCAGCCGTTGCGCAGGTTGTCGAACGTGACGAAGTTGCCGTAGTGGTTCTCGTCGGAGTAGTACTCCTCCGCGACATAGTTCTCGCGGTCCATGTTGCCGTAGGCTCTCGTCCGGACGGTCGGATCGAATTCGGATATCGCGCGGAGGTTCTCGATGCCGACATGTTCGATCCGTCCAGGATCGTCGTACTTGATCAGCTCACCGCCGCCCCAGCGCTTCTCGATGGCACAGGTGATTGGCGCATCGATGGTGACGGTGTTCCCCTGCACGTCGACGACAACGCGGTCCCAGTCGATGTTGAACGGCTGCCAACGGCCCCCCGGCGCATCGGTGTTCATCCCGACCTCGTCGATCCAGGCCTGATTCCCGATCCGGCGGACAATCACCGTATCGCCCGGTTTGAAGCCGCGGGCTGCCGCGACCTTGAAGGTGCGTGAGCCGACGGGAACATAGTCGTCGACGAGCGCCTGCTTCGTTTCATCGCGCGGCACGGCCCCGGCGGTGCCCGCGATCCGGATCAGCGTCGCCGGGCCGCCGCCGAACCCGCCGCCGCCGCGTCCCGGCCCTCCGCCCTGCCCAGCACCGCCCGGCGCGCCGCCGCGGCCGCCCGCGCCGCCGGGCGCGGCGCCGCGACCGCCACCGGGCGCATCGGCGCTCGCCGGGGGAGCGGCAGGAAGGCCAGCCGGCGCAGCCGGTCGGCCGGTGCCGGTCCCCACGAGGATCGTCCCGGTGTCGCCCATGCCTTCGCCGCGCAGCACGATACCGCTGGCGTTGATCGTGAGTGGCGTGGCCAACCGGTAGTAGCCGGCCCGAAGCAACACGGTGCCGCGGAACCCGTTGCGGTCCAGCGGCAGCGCCGCGACCTTGTCGATCGCGGCCTGGATGTTGGCCGTGTTGTCACCCGCAACCGGCCAGATCGTCTCCTTGATCGGAATTGTCGGAATCGCCACGCCGCCGCCGCCGTATCCGGCATGCGACGCATCGTGAATGACATTGCCCTGCTCGTCCGGCACGTAGGTCAGCTTGCCATCGGCGCCGGGGTAGACGCGCGACACCGTCGGGGCCAGGTCCGCGGCCTGCGGGTTCTGGCGCCGCAGCAACACGGGCGCGGCGGCCAGCTGCAGGATTCTGCGTCGAGAGAGATCCAGGCTCATGGGGTCCTCGCGTCCCGGCTCAGGCCATCCGCATGTACGCGACCGGATTGCCGCGTACTTTCATTCGCACGCGATAGAGCGATGTCGAGCAGGCGCAATAGAGATCGTTCCAGTCCGGCCCACCCCAGTTCAGATTCCCGGCCACCTCCGGCATGACGATGACGCCCAGATGCCGTCCCTGGGGGTCGATCACCCAGATGCCGCGGGGACCGGTGACGTAGACGTTGCCCCGTTCGTCGCACTTCATGCCGTCGACGACCCCTTCGTCGTAGTTGGCCGTGCCGACCGGCTCGAAGAACACCCGACTGCGACTAAGCGATCCGTCAGCGGCGACCTCGAAGGCGCGGATGTGCGCACGCTCGGTATCGTTGACGTAGAGGGTCCGCTCGTCGGGGGAGAAGCACAGCCCGTTCGGCTGGGTGAAGTCATTCGCCTCGCAGTGCAGCCGGCCATCGGGTGCAAGGCGGTAGACGGCCTGGAAGTCCAGTGCCGGCTTTCGCTCGCGCCCGAACACCGCGGTCCGCCCATAGGTCGGATCGGTGAAGTAGATCGTCCCGTCCGATCGCAGGACGACGTCGTTGGGGCTGTTCAGCTCTTTACCCTGCCAGTGCGTCGCGAGGACCTTGCGTTCGCCGGCGGGGGTCTCCATCACCAGCGCGCTGGTGACATGCTCGCAGACGTAGAGATTGCCGGCGGCGTCGTAGGTCATGCCGTTACATTTGTTGCTCGGGTTCCGCACCTCGACGACGCCCTCATGCGGGCTCCAGCGTCGGCGGATGTCGTTGGGCATGTCGCTGAAGTAGAGGCATTGCTCCCTGGGATTCCAGATCGGCCCTTCGCTGAACCGGAACCCGGTGCACAGTTGCTCGACGGGCGTTTCCTCGTGTATCAGGTGCTGCATGTCGGGGTGCGTGACCTCAACAGTGCGCGGCATGTTGTTCATCCAACCGATCCCTCCTGGCCGGTGCGTCCGACGGCGTGCATCTTAATCAATTATCGATTCGGATGATCGCGTTTTCGTGGTAGCTTCTGCCGCACGGATGCGAGGCAGAGTGACATACCTCGCGGTGCTCGCCGCTGTGCTTGCCACGGCCGCACTCGCGCAATCGACGAAATCGGTCTGGAGCGGCGTCTACACG
The DNA here is from genome assembly GCA_963816725.1 of uncultured Acidobacteriota bacterium. Lineage (GTDB taxonomy): Bacteria > Acidobacteriota > Vicinamibacteria > Vicinamibacterales > 2-12-FULL-66-21 > CAVSUB01. Next base: position 133,533 of record CAWFMC010000021.1, read on the forward strand.
GCACCCCAGGCGACCAGTGGTGAAGCGATCTATTTCGCCGCCTGCGCCAAGTGTCACGGGGACGATCTGGGCGGCCTCGAACGGGCGCCGGCCCTGGCCGGCGGAACGTTCGGCCAGCGGTGGGACGGCGCCACGTTGAAGAAGCTGTTCGAACGGCTCGAGCAGATGCCTCCGGACGATCCGGCGGCGCGCCTGACGCCGCAGAAGTACGCCGACGTTCTGGCGTTCCTGTTGAGTGCCAACGATCTGCCTGCGGGCACGGCAACGCTCGACCCGGACAAGGACGCACTCGCGGCGATCATCTATACGAGCCAGCGGCCGAAGTAACGGCCGCCGTCGCCAGTCGAAGGGGACTGATGCAGCATCGCACCCTGTCACGGGCCGGAGTCGTCGCGGGTCTTGGCCTTCTCTGCATGGCATTCGGACAGGCAGGCCGGGCGACGGGGCCCAAGCGCGCCCCTGCCGCCGCGGCTCATGTCGAATGGCGAACGTATGGAGCGGATCTCGCCAGCACTCGCTATTCATCCCTCGACCAGATCGATCAGAGCAACTTCTCGAGACTGAAGATCGCCTGGCGCCTCAAGACCACCGAGTTCGGGCCGCGACCGGACACACTCTACTCGGCGACCCCCTTGTTCGTCGACAGCGTGCTCTACACCACCGCGGGCACCGCGCGAACCGTCGTCGCCCTCAACCCGCAGACCGGGGAGGTGCTCTGGACGCATGTCGAGGATGAAGGGCCGCGCGGACAGAACGCTGCCCGGGGCGGCGCCGGACGCGGAGTCGCGTACTGGGCCAGCCCCGATGGCGCCGATCGGCGCATCGTCTACGTGACGCCCGGCTACCGCATGATCGCGCTCGATGCCAGGACCGGCGCGCCAGTGTCGTCGTTCGGGCAGAACGGCGTGGTCGATCTCAAGGCTGATGACGATCAGGATCTGGATCTCGTCACCGCGGATCTCGGATTGAACGCGACGCCGTTGATCGCCGGCAACGTGGTCGTGGTCGGGGCAGCGCAGCGTTTCAGCGGCTCGCCCAAGGTGATGAACAACGCCAGAGGATACGTCCGGGGCTTCGATGTCCGGACCGGCAAGCGCCTGTGGATCTTCCACACCGTTCCCAAAAGCGGCGAGTACGGCTACGACACCTGGCTCGAGGATGGTGCCGAGCGGAACGGCAACACCGGCGCATGGGCCCAGTTCAGCGCGGACCTCGATCTCGGGCTCGTCTACGTTCCCGTCGAGATGCCGACCGGCGATTACTACGGCGGCAATCGGCCGGGTCATACGCTGTTCGACGAGAGCCTCGTCGCGTTGGACATCAAGACCGGCACGCGCAAGTGGCACTACCAGCTGACGCACCACGGCGTCTGGGACTACGACCCGCCGTGCGCGCCAATTCTGTTCGACGTGGTCCAGAACGGCCGTCGCATCAAGGCGCTGGCGCAGCCGACGAAGCAGGCGTTTCTGTTCGTGTTGAATCGTGAAACCGGCCAACCGATCTGGCCCATCGAGGAGCGCCCGGTCCCGCAGTCGACGGTCCCGAAGGAGCGGACCAGCCCCACGCAACCGTTCCCGACCAAGCCGGCGCCCTTCGACCGCCAGGGCGTGTCGGAGGACGACCTGATCGATTTCACGCCAGCCCTGCGCGCGGAAGCGCTCGAGCTCGTCAAACGCTACAAGATCGGTCCGCTCTACACGCCGCCGGTGCTAAGCAGCGTGGACGGACCGCTGGCGACCATCCAGCTTCCGGCCGACACCGGTGGCGCGAACTGGCCCGGCGGGTCGTTCGACCCCCAGACGAACCGCCTGTTCGTCCATTCGCATACAACCGCGTACTCCGCCGCGGTGGTACCGGCCGATCCCGCGACATCGGATTTCGGTTACGTGGCGGGCCAGGCGCGCGGCGCTGGTCCCGGTGCGCGAGGCGCGGCCCCGGCGGTCGATCCCGATGCGGCGCCGCAGCGGGCCGCTGCGCGTGGCGGCGGCGGACGCGGCGGCTTGTCGGTGCAGGGCCTGCCGCTCATCAAGCCACCCTACGATCGGATCACCGCCTACGACATGGCGACGGGGGAGATCGTCTGGCAGAAGACGCACAGCTCGACGCCCGACGATATCAAGAATCATCCGGCGCTGAAGGGACTGAACCTGCCTCGCCTCGGTCAGCCTGGCCGCACGTTCGTCGGCACGCTCACCACGAAGACGCTGCTCATCGCCGGCGAAGGCGGCGTGCACCGGAACGAGGCCGAGCAGCGGGTCGCCCTGCTGCGGGCCTATGACAAGGCCACGGGAGCGGACGTCGGTGCGGTGGAGATGCCCGACAAGCAAACCGGCTCGCCGATGACGTACATGATCAACGGCAAGCAGTACATCGTCGTCGCCGTCAGCGGTCTCGACGGCGCGGAGCTCCTCGCGTACTCGCTGCAGTAGTTTGGGCGCACGACGGCGGCCGCGAGAGGCGGGCTCTCGCGCCGTTGCCACCCAGCCAGACCCGCCGTCAGTGTTGCGACCGTTCCGGACCGGTCGCGCCTTCACCGAATACCGCTCACGTCATCGAGGCTAAGTCATGTGGCAGCAGAACTACGAGCCGGTAGGCGGCAGTCTGGCTTGGTCGGCACTCGTCGCATCGATTCCTATCGCGGTGCTGTTCTTCATGCTGGGCGTGTGGCGCAAGCCCTCGTGGATCGCCGCGCTGACGGCGCTTGGCGTCGCCTTTGCCCTGGCCCTGGGGGCGTATGGGATGCCGGCGTCGCTGGCGCTGATGGCCGCACTCACCGGCGCCGCGTATGGTCTGTTTCCGATCGCCTGGATCGTGTTCTCGTCGATCCTCCTGTATCGACTCGCTGTCGACACCGGCAAGTTCGAGATCATCAAGGACTCGGTCGGCGGCCTGACCACCGACCGCCGACTGCAAGCATTGTTCATCGGCTTCTCGTTCGGCGCGTTCATCGAAGGAGCGGCCGGATTCGGGGCCCCCGTCGCGGTCGCCGGCGCGATGCTCGCCGGGCTCGGCTTCTCGCCGTTCTATGCCGCCGGCATCTGTCTGATGGCCAATACCGCGCCGGTCGCGTTCGGCTCGATCGGGATTCCCGTGACCACGCTGGCCGGTATCACCGGGCTGCCGGTGCTGCTGCTGAGCGCCATGGTCGGGCGCCTGTGCGCGCTGATTTCCCTGATCATCCCCACCTACCTGGTGGTCGTCATGGCGGGGTGGCGAAGAACCCTCGAGGTGCTGCCAGCCGTCGTCGTGTGCGGGGTGTCGTTTGCCGCGGTGCAGTTCTACGTGTCGAACTTCGTCGGCCCCGAACTGACCGACATTCTCAGCGCGCTCAGCTGCATCGGCTCGATGGTGCTGGTCCTGAAGTTCTGGAAGCCGCGGACGATCTTCCGGCTCGAGGGGGACACGCCGGCAATCGAGACTCCCCATCGTCACACCGCGAGCCAGCTGTTCGCGGCCTGGCTGCCTTACCTGTTGCTCGTGCTCTTCGTGGTGACCTGGGGAGAGGCGAGCGTGAAGAAAGCGATCGACGCGTTCACGAACGGAATGCTGCCCGCGTCTTTGCCAAAAAGCCCCACGACCCTCAACGGGCTGACGGTGCCAGGTCTGCACAACCTGATCATGCGGGTGCCGCCGGTGGTCCCAGCGCGGGCACCCTACGCCGCGGTCTACACCCTCAATTGGCTGAGCAGTGCCGGCACCGCCTGTTTTCTGGCGGCGATCGTGTCGGCGATCTGTCTGCGGGTCAGCCCGCGGCGGTTCGTGGGCATCTATCGGGCGACCTTCGGCCAGCTGGCGAAGTCGATGCTGACGATTGCGGCCATGCTGGCGCTGGCCTACTTGATGAACTACTCCGGTATGACCTCCACGATGGGCATCGCGCTGGCGACAACCGGCGTCACGTTTCCGTTCTTCAGCGCAGTTCTCGGGTGGCTGGGCGTGTTCCTGACGGGCAGCGACACCTCGGCCAACGCACTCTTCGGGAACCTGCAGGTGATCACGGCCAACCAGATCGGACTCAATCCTGTGTTGACGGCGTCGGTGAACTCGGCGGCCGGGGTCATGGGCAAGATGATCGCGTTGCCGAGCATCGCGGTCGCGGTTGCCGCCACCGGCCTCACGTCTGAGGACGAGGGCCGGCTGTTCCGGTTCACGCTGAGGCACAGCGTCGCGCTGGCTGGCGTCGTTGGCGTCATGGCGATGATGCTCGCCTACGTGTTCCCGACGCTCGTGCCGGTCCTGCCGCCCAAATAGCCTTTCTCTCTCGCGGCCGATCCCTGGCACGGAGCACCAACGACGCGTGCAGACTTCCGACCGTCACCGGTGTTTCGGCCCTGCGGCGCTCGTCGTCGCTCGGCGCCGTCGGCCCGTCACGGCGGCAGCACGCAACTCCTCCGGGCTGACGGTGTGCGCGTCGACGATCGCGCGGACGTCATCCGCGGACGCGACACCATGACGGAGCAGCCAGGGGGCGTAGTCGACGAGCCACGCGTGGAAGGCCGCGACATCCTCCAGCGTGCGTCGAACCGCCGGACGTCCCCGCCACAACGCGAGGATCTGGGCCTCTCGATCGGCCGTTGTCAACGTGCGCGGTTCCATCATGCCTCCGCGCTCAGAGCAGCAGTGACGCCAGAAGGCCATGTCGATGCGCGCGGCCCGGGCGCAAGGGCACGATATCAGCGCCGAGGGCAGACGTCCAATATATCGAAACACATGGAACGATATCGATGGCGTATGGGCGCTACACCGCGTAACGGGCGAACGGGAACGGCCGACTGTCATTGCCAGCGCCGACGCTGCACCTCGCGCCGCGTGCTTCAGTCGATCGGCAGGTGCCTCGTCCTGAAGAACTTCTCCGCGTGGCGCAGGAAATTGTCGAGGCCGGAAGCGGTTGTGCCGCGCTGTGCGACCAGCCAGAGAGCCGCAAACGGAGCGTTGCCACTGATCGGGACGTAGCGGACGCCCGCGGGCCGCAACTGACGGACGGATTCGGGAACGAGCGTGACCCCGACGCCTGCGGCGACGAGACTCACCATCGACGCCATCTGCGGCGCCTCCTGGACGACACGCGGGCTGAATCCCGCCTGCTGGCACGCCGCGATGATCGAATCGTAGAGCAGGCTGCCATTCGCGCGGGGGTAGAGGATGAACGGCTCGTTACGCAACTGGCCCAGGCGCAGCCGCTTCCGGATAGCCAGGGGGTGCGCGCCGGGCAGGGCGATCCAGAGCCGCTCGTCCGGCAAGGGGATGGCGCGGAGCGCCTGACGTTCGGTGGGCGTCGGGCGGACAAACGCCACGTCGATCTGATCCAGCGCGAGCTGCGCCAGCAGGGGCGTGGTCGGCTGGACGATCAACCGGAGCTCGACATCCGGGTACGCGCTTCTGAAAGCACTGATCGCCCCGGGCACGAGCGGGTTCAACGATGCGGCACTCGTGAAGCCAACCCGCACGGTGCCGAGATCGCCCTGGCGGACGCGGCGGGCCGCAGCCGCCGCGCGATCGACCTCGCGGAGGGCGGCCTGGGCGTGCGGCAGGAACGCCTCCCCAGCAGCGGTCAGGTGGACGCCACGCGGGGTCCGGGCGAACAGCGGCGTTCCGACCTCGGCTTCCAACTGGCGAATCTGCTGACTCAAGGGCGGCTGCGCGATCCCCAGCTTTCCGGCGGCCCTGGTGAAGTGCCGCTCGTCGACGATGGCCAGGAAGTAGCGGAGATGCCGAAGCTCCATGTGTTCCTCGTGCGCCTGGAACAGACGCGGGTGATCGCGTCCGTGCTCCGCATGACCCCGGCAGCAGATGCGGGTGGCACTGATCGCGTGACGATGCCGCCCTGAACGACCTGCGCCTCAGCACTCTGGGGAGATTGCCAACGTGGGCAACGATGATGTCGTCAGATCTTCAGAAAGATGCGCCTGCGGTACATGATCCAGACCGGAACGAAACAGACCGCGGTGAAGCTGACGGCATACGCGAACGTGGCCCACCCAGGATCGGGAATGGCCCGGAACACGTGATCGAGCAGAAACGTGATCACATCGGTGTCGCGGCCTCCGGATGTCACGTGGATGCTCTGCAACACACCGGGCAGCAACTCGCTGAACATGTAGGCGGCAATGGCGTTCGAGCCGAAGACCAGCCACACCCAGGTCCATCCCGTTCGCCAGCCCCGCTGCTCGACCGCCCAGAACGTCAGCGTCAGCAGGGCCAGGGAGTAGCCGCCCGCGACCAGCACGTAAGAGCTCGTCCACAGGTTCTTGTTCAACGGGAACCAGAACGCCCACAGATAACCGACGGCCAGGCTGGAGACCGCGGCCGCCGCCAGTCCCCGCACCTTGGCCGGAATCGAGCGGCGCGTTCGGATCCAGAGGCCCGTGAGCATGCCCATCAGGGCGGTGCCGAGCGCCGGGATATCGCTCAGGAGCCCTTCCGGATCGCGCACGTTATGATCCGGCGGCTCGCGATACAGGTGATACGGGAACAGCTGGCGGTCCAGCCAGGACACAAGATTCTGGCGCACGTCCATGAACGGCACATCGCGGCCGGGAACTCCGGCGCCCGGCACCGGCACCCATCGCACGAGCAGCCAGTAGCCGACGAGCGCGATGAGAAGCGCCGCCGCGATCGGTCCGGCGCGCGGAGTCGCCAGATACAACAGGGAGACGGCGAGATAACAGACGGCAATGCGCTGCAGCACACCATAGAAGCGGATGTGTTCGAGCTCGAAGCGCGGAAAGCTGTTGACGACGATCCCCAGCAGCACCAGGATGGCCGCCCGCTGCAGCGCGTGCCGGATCAACTCCCGGCGGGCTATACCGCGCGCCAGCCTGGCCTCGATCGCAAACACCACCGAGATCCCCATCACGAACACGAAGGTGGGGAACACGAGATCCGTCGCGGTCAAGCCATTCCACGCGGCGTGGTTCATGAACCCCCACGAGCCGGTGCCGCCGTTGTTGTTGACCATGATCATGAACGCGATCGTGATCCCGCGCGCGACGTCGAGAGACAGGAGTCTCCCGGATGGCTCAGACTGGTGGAGTGTGGTCATCGCTGACACCGCGACCGAATTGGCGCCTGCACGAGGCGGCTATTATGACCGCAACCCGATCTGATTCCGCGGAGCGGCGATGAATCGTGGGCGGGGAACCGCCCGCCGGGCCGCCTGCAGAATGATGCCCGCTATCACCATCGCAAACGTGAGCTGACGTGACGCGGGGCGTGTCTCGCCGGCGCGACGGCGCGGAAGTTGGCACGCCGTTGGAACTCTGAGATACTCCGACCCGCCGCCCTCACATGCGCCCGCCCCAGTCCCGAACCAGTCTGCCGCTCCGTTCAGCGTCCGAACGCGCCGCCGACTTCGTACGTTGGGTTGCGAGCGGCGTCACGTTTGATGCGTCGCCGGAGGCGCGGTGACCAGTACGCGCACGTCCGGCGCTGTCGGCCGGATGCTCATCGGGGCTGTCACTGGCGCGGCCGCAGGCCTTATCTGCGTGCTCGCGGCCTTCGCCCTCCATCCCGCGCTGGTCCTTGACATGGACCGCGACCAGCCGGGCCTGATGAGAGGCTTCTATCCCCCGGAGCGCCAGGGTGACGTGACATTTGCCTGGACGTCAGCCCAGGCCGTGCTCGACCTGCCACGCTTCACTCGTGCCGCGCCGTGGGAGTGCCTGATCCGTCTCCGTGGCGCCCGACCGGAACCGAACCCACAACCGCTGGTGGACGTTGGCGTCGACGGTGTGACCGCGGCCAGCCTGAAGGTCACGAACAGCTATCAGGACCTCGCCGTCACCGTGCCAGCACGGTCCGAGTCAGGACTGACGTTGAGCATCGCCAGCGATCCCGTCTTCATTCCCGGCGGAACCGACCGCCGTGGGCTCGGGGCGCAAGTCGACAGGCTCACGTGCGCGCCGTTGGGCCGTCTCGTGTTTCCGCCGTCGCGGGTGATGGCGTCCGCGGCGGTGTCCGCTGCGGCCTTCGGCGCGGCCTTCGGCTGGCTGGCGCCCACGCTCTGGTGGACGGTCGGCGCGGTGCTGTTACTGGCGGCCGCCCAGGCGCTGCCGTTGACCGCCGGACCCGCGCCGTACAGCGCACTGCCGGACACGGCGGTCTGGATGGCCGGCGTCACGGCGCTGGTCATGGCCGGCAGCCGGGCGGCAATTGAAGGCTGGCGGCCAAGGCCGATGGATCCGGCGGCTCGTAGCGTGGTGATGTTCTCGGGCGCGGTCCTGTTCCTCAAACTGCTCGCCCTGCTGCATCCATCGAAGCTGCTGATCGACGCGCTGTTCCACGCGCACCGGCTCGAGTGGGTGATGGCGGGCCGATACTACTTCACACAACCGATGCCGAGCGGCGTGCAGTTTCCGTATGCGATTGCGCTCTACGTGTTCGCGGCGCCGTGGGCCGCGTTCACCCGCGATCACGTGGCCCTACTGCGGATTGTCGTGGCGGTGTGCCAGGCCGTCGCCGGCGCCACGCTGTACCCCATGATCGCGCGAACCTGGCACGACCGGCGGGCGGCGGTGATCGCGGTGATGCTGTTCCACACCGTTCCACTTCCGTATCTGATCATGGGCAACGCCAACCTGACCCACGCGTTCGCGCAGTCGGCCGCGCTGATGACCTTGGCGGCAGCAACCGTGTGGACGCTGGGAAGCGGGGGACCCCTCCTGCCGATCGGACTGGCGTTGCTGGCATCGGTCGCGTTCCTCGCTCACGTCGGCGATTTCCCGATTCTGTTGTCGACCCTCGTGTGCTTCGGGCTGTTGTGCCGATGGGCGGGCGGCGCAGCCCTGTCGAAGGCTGGTTCAGCGGTACTGTTGGCCACCACGATCGCGGTCGGCGTGTCGGTCGCGGCGTACTACGGCCACTTCGCGGACACCTATCGCACGCTGGAGATCGTCCGTGGCGGACGTGCGCCGGCCTCGGCTCCAGCGGGAAGTGCGTCGCCCGCCTCGGGTCAGCCCGCGCGCGGACCAGGGGCCAGGCCCGTGGCGAGTCGAACACTCATCGAACGCGTCGCGCGCGTAGGCACACTCGGTGTGAGCGCGCTCGGCTGGCCGCTCAGTCTGCTGGCCATCGCCGGAGCGTGGCGGCGTGCGAGGCAGCCGAACAAAGACCGGCTGGATCTGCTGATCGTGGCGTCGCTCGCCACGGGCGTGCTGTTCCTTGGGGCGTCGGCCGTGCTCCCGGTCGAGCCGCAGTTCCAGCGCTACACCGACGAGTACGTCCAGCGGGTCTGCGATGCGACCGCGCCGGCGCTGGTCGTGCTCGCGGCTGCTGCCGTCGCGTGGGCCTGGGAGGCCGGCACGGTGGCCCGCCTCGCCGCCGGAGGATTGCTGATTGCGGCAAGCGCGCTGGCGATGCAGGCATGGTGGGCCTGGCTGGCGTGATGCTGCGCCCGATGCGGTCGCGAGTGACCGGCTGCAGCGCGCCCCGCCCGGAATATGTCGGTGACAAATATTCTGGGCGCGGCGCCCGGATCGCAAGGCGCCAAGAGCGAGTTTATTGGGCATAAATGAGCGATGAGCAACGGCGCGAGGCGGGACGCCCCGCCCGGAATATGTCAGCGAATCTCTGACTCGGGACGCTAGAATCGAAGTGCATCAGGAGGCGCCCTGTCTTCGAGTCCCGCTGACGCCCTCGCCCGTCTCGATCGCCGCCCGAAGCTGTTCTTCGCGACGGCCACGCTCGGCATCCTCCTGCTGGTCCTGATTTTTTCCGTCCTCGACCTCTGGGCGATCCGGCGCCGTACGCTCGACCAGGCAGAGAAGCGGGCGCTCAACGTGTCGCTGGTGCTGTCCGAATACATCCGCGAGATCTTCGTCGCCGGTGATACGTCGGTGCGCCAGCTCGCGGTCTACAGCCAGCGGGCCGGTGGACCCGCCGCGCCGGCCGCCGAGTGGCAGCCGATCCTGACGGCCGCCCGCGCTGCGCTGACCGGCATCGGCTCGCTCAGTGTCACGGATGCCGATGGCATCATCCGCCATTCGTCACAGCCGGTGATTGTCGGCGAGTCGCGGCGGGACGAGTACGTGTTCGAGCGATTGCGCGCGCTCACCACCGACGAACTGATCGTCGGGCCGCCGTTCCTCACCAGATCGACCCCGAAGCGTCTGGTGATTCCGTTCGGACGCCGTCTGACTGACAAGGATGGCCGCTTCCTCGGCACGATCGTCGCCACGGCAATCCCCGAGGAGAGCCGCGCCCTGTTCAAGACCGCCGATGTCGGCGCGCGTGGCTCCGTGTGGGTGTTCCATCCGAACGGCGCGGTGCTGTTCCGGGAGCCGAGCACCTCGAATCCGATCGGCGAGTCCGCGCTGAAGAACCCGTTGTTCCAGGCGGCCCAGGCGGACGGCGAAGCGGGCACCCTGCGTGGCCGGCTCGAGCCTGATGGTGACGCGTTCATCAGCGGGTTCCGGCGCATCGCTACGCCGCCGGTCATCGTCGCGGTGTCACTCCATCAGGAGGAGGTCCTCGCCGATTGGTATCACGAACGGAACGTGACCTCCGCCGGCTTCGCCGTGCTCGGCCTCACCCTCGGCCTGACGGTGCTGGTCCTGTTCCGCCAGATGGATGCGCGCGCCCAGGCCGCGACCACCCTGCGCGAGACCAACGAACGGCTCGCGGCGGCGTTGGCCAACGAGCAGCGCGCCCGCCAGGAGAGCGAGGCCGCGAGCTACGTCAAGGACGAGTTCCTGATGACCGTCTCGCACGAATTGCGGACACCGTTGACGGCGATTTACGGCTGGTCCCGGCTACTCGCTTCCGGGCAGGTGCGCGGCGAACAGCGGACCCGCGCGCTGGCGACGATCGAGCGGAACGCCCGCGCCCAGACCCGCCTGATCGAGGATCTCCTGGATGTCTCGCGCGTGATCTCCGGCAAGCTGCGGCTCGACATGCGCCAGCTGCATCTGAGCGAGCTGGTCTCCGGCGCGATCGAGGCGATGCGCCCGGCGCTGGCGGCGAAGAGCATCCGGCTCG
>CAWFMC010000022.1:0-220690 GCA_963816725.1 uncultured Acidobacteriota bacterium
GCATGGGTTTGCCAACGCGACGATGGAGGCGATCGCGCGCGATGCCGACGTGGCCAAGGGCACGGTCTACCTCTATTACGACTCCAAACGGGCGATCTATGAGGCGGCGTGGCGCGCCAGCATGGAGGAGCTCGACGCGCTGGTGAAGGCGAGGGTCGAGTCGGCCGGTTCCTTGCAAGCCGCGATCGCGGCGTTCGTCGAAGCGCGGGTGCAGTTCTTCTTCGCGCGGCAGGACTTCTTCCGGATGTATGTCGAAGAGATCGGCGCCCGGGTCGGCGCGCCCAAGGGCCGGCGGACGCTGTGCGGCACGATGATCGATCGGCAGACCCGGATCATGGAGAAGCTGGTCGCCGCCGCGGTGGCGCGCGGTGAGATTCGACCGGTCGATCCCGCCGCCACCGCGCTCGCGGTGTTCGACATGACGCGGGGCCTGGTGGCGCGGCACCTGCTCGCCCAGCAACCGAGCGACACGGCCCGCGACGTGGCGTTCCTCACCGATTTGATCTGGACCGGCCTCAAGCCGGCACGAAGAAAGCCAACGTCATGAACGCGCGAGTCCTCGTCCTGCTCGGCCTCCTCATCGCCGTCCCCTTGACCGCGGATGCGCAGACGCCGCCCAGTCCGTTCCTCGGCAGCGCGCCCCCCTCGGGGCCGCCCTCGCCGCAGCCGATCCCGCTCTCGGTCAAGGACGCCGCGACGCGCGCCCTCCAATACAACCTCGGGCTGCTGCTCCAGGAAGCGAACGCGACCCAGGCGCACGGTGCCCGCTGGCGCGCCCTCCAGGATCTGCTGCCCAACATCTCGGGCTCGGTGAACGAGCGGCGGACGGTGATCAACCTGGCCGTGTTCGGGTTCCAGGCCGACCCGTCGATCATCGGGCCGTTCAACGTGTTCGACGCCCGCGTCGCCGCCTCGCAGCCGGTGATCGATCTGCGCGCGCTCAACGATTACAAGGCTGCGGCGCTCAACGAGAAAGCCGAGACGCGCGGCATCAAGTCGGCTCGGGATCTCGTGGTACTCGTCGCCGTGAACCTCTATCTCGAGGCGGTCACCGCGTCGAACCGGATCGAGCTCGCCCGCGCGCAGCTCGAAACGGCGGAAGCATTGAGCCGCCAGGCTACCGACCTGAAGACCTCGGGTCTCGTCGCCAACGTCGACGTGCTGCGGGCGCAGGTGCAGGTGCAGAACCGCCGGCAGCGATCGATCGTCGCCGAGAACGATTTCGCGAAGGCCAAGCTGCAGCTGGCCCGGGCCATCGGGCTGCCGCCGGGGCAGGACTTCACGCTGACCGACAAGATGCCCTTCGCGCCGCTCAGCGATGTGACGATCGAGGACGCGCTGGCCCGGGCGTACGACCAGCGCGCTGATTTCCTGGCCGCCCGCGATCGCGTGTCCGCCGCCGAAGCGACGAGCCGCGCCGCGAATGCGGAGCTCCTGCCCACCCTCAACATCGACGCCGATTACGGCACCATCGGCAACACCGCGTCCGGGTCGCATCCGACCTACACCGTCGCGGCGACGGTGCGCGTGCCGTTGTTCGAGGCGGGGCGGGCCCAGACTCGGCGCGCCGAAAGCGAGGCGCTGCTGCAACGGCGCCGCGCCGAGTTCGAAGACGTCAAGGGACAGATTGACATCGAGGTCCGCACCGCCTTTCTCGACGTGCGCGCCGCCGCGCAGCAGCTCGACGCCGCGCAGACCACGGTCACGCTCGCCAACCAGGAGCTCGAGCAGGCGCGCGATCGCTTCGCCGCCGGGGTCACCGGCAACATCGAGGTGACGCAGGCCCAGGAGTCGGTGGTCGCCGCGTCGGACACCTACCTGGCCGCGCTCTACGCGCACAACCTGGCAAAGGCCTCGCTGGCGCGCGCTCTGGGCGTCGCAGAAACCGCAATCATGCAGTACCTCGGAGGAGTGCAGTAATGGCTGACGAAGCAACCGCCGCGGCGCCCGAGCCGGCGAACGGCAGGCGCAAGCTGCCGATGATCGTGGGCGGGGTGGTCGTCCTCGCGTTGATCGCCGGCATCTGGATGTGGCTCTCGAGCGGCAAGGAAAGCACCGACGACGCCCAGGTGGAGGGGCACATCACGCAGCTGGCGACCCGCGTCGGCGGCACGGTCGTGAAGGTCCTCGTCAACGACAACCAGTACGTCGAGGCGGGCACGCTCGTGGCCGAGATCGATCCGCGCGACTATCAGGTCGCGGTCGACCGCGCGCGCGCCGAGCTGGCCGACGCCGAAGCGACGGCGACCGCGGCGGGCACCGGTGTCCCCATCGCCGAGGTCTCGACCCGCAGCGACGTGCGTCAGGCCTCCGGCGGACTCGAAGAGGCGCAGGCCGGCATCGCGGTGGCGGACAGTCAGGTCGAAGCGGCCAAGGCGCAGCTCGTGGCCGTTCAGGCGCGGCTGCGCGAGCGTGAGTCAACGGCCGTGAAGACCGCGAAGGACGTCGAGCGGCTCAAGCCGCTGGTCGCGAAGGAAGAGATCGCGCAGCAGCAGTTCGACGCCGCCGTCGCCGCCGCCGACGCGGCGCGCGCCGCCGCCGACGCCGCGCAATCCGATGTCGCCGCGGCGCAGACCGCGATCGCTGTCGCGCAGCAGCGGGCCGTCCAGGCCCGCGCCACGGCGCGGCCAGGCAGAGGCGACGCTCCAGACCGCACGCACCGCCCCGCAGCAGCTCGAGGCGACCCGCGCGCGGCACGCCAGCGCCGAGGCCCGGGTCCAGCAGATGCGCGCCGCGCTCGCCCAGGCGGAGCTCAATCTCGAACGGACGAAGATCAAGGCCCCGACCGCGGGCACGGTCAGCCGCAAGACGGTCGAAGTCGGCGCGGTCGTGCAGCCGGGCCAGCCGCTGATGGCGCTGGTGTCGCTGACCGACGTCTGGGTCGTCGCCAACTTCAAGGAGACCCAGCTCGCCGAGATGCGCGACGGCCAGCGGGTCACCATCGAGGTGGACGCACTCGGCGGGCGGACCTTCACCGGCAAGATCGACAGCCTGTCCGCCGCCACCGGGGCCCGCTTCAGCCTGCTCCCGCCGGAAAACGCGACCGGTAACTACGTCAAGGTCGTCCAGCGCGTGCCGGTGAAGATCGTGCTCGATCCGGGTCAGGATCCGGAGCACCTGCTCCGCCCGGGCATGTCCGTGTTCCCGACGGTGCACTTGAAGTAGGCCCATGTCCGCCGAGCATCGCCACGTCAACCCGTGGATCGTCGCCATCGCGGTGATGTTCGCGACCTTCATGGAGGTCCTGGACACGACGGTCGTCAACGTCTCGCTGCCGCACATCGCCGGCAACCTGTCCGCGACGATCGACGAATCGACCTGGGTGCTGACCTCCTACCTGGTCGCCAACGCGATCGTGCTGCCGCTGACCGGCTGGCTGGCGACCCACTTCGGCCGCAAGCGGCTGCTGATGACATCGGTCGTCGGCTTCACGTCCGCCTCGTTCCTGTGCGGACTCGCGCCGAACCTGCCGCTGCTCGTCCTGTTCCGGCTGATTCAGGGGGCGACGGGCGGCGCGATGCAGCCGCTGTCGCAGGCGATCCTCCTCGAAGCCTTCCCGCCCAAGGATCGCGGCCGCGCCATGGGCTTCTGGGGCCTCGGCATCGTCGTCGCCCCGGTGCTCGGGCCGGTGCTCGGCGGCTGGTTGACCGACACCTACAGCTGGCGCTGGGTGTTCTACATCAACCTGCCGGTCGGCATCGCGTCGATCGTGATGACCCAGCTGTACGTGTTCGACCCGCCGTACCTGCGGCGTGAGACCAACAAGATCGACTACTGGGGCATCGGCCTGCTGGCGGTGTGGGTCGGCGCGCTGCAGCTGGTGCTCGACCTCGGTCAGGAGCGCGACTGGCTCGCGTCGCCGTTCATCCTGACGCTGGCGATCATCTCCGGCGGGGGCATCATCGCGTTCCTCGTCCGCGAGTGGCTCGCGAAGGAACCGGTCGTCGATCTGCGCGTCTTCAAGATCCGCAGCTACAGCACCGGCGTCTTCCTGATGACGACGCTGGGGTTCGTGCTGTACGGGAGCCTCGTGCTGCTGCCGATCATGCTGCAGACGCTCCTGGGCTACCCGTCGCTGCAGGCCGGGAATCGCGATGGCCCCGCGCGGGCTCGGCTCGCTCATCGGCATGCCGCTGATCGGCCTGCTGATCGGCCGGATCGATCCCCGACGGATGGTCATCTTCGGATTGATCCTCGGCGCCTTCACCTTGTTCTGGCTCGGCGAACTGAACCTGCACGCCGGCTACTGGGACATCTTCTGGCCGCAGTTCCTGCAGGGGTTCGGGCTGTCGGCGCTGTTCGTGCCGCTTACGACGATCAGCATGGACCCGATCCCGCGCGAGCGGATGGGCAACGCCACGAGCCTGTTCAACCTGATGCGCAACCTGGGCGGCAGCATCGGCATCGCCACGACCGGCAGCCTGCTGGCGCGCAAGCAGCAGGAATACTTCAACGTGTTCGGCAGCCACGTCGACCCGTACTCGCCGGCCGCGCAGAACGCGATCGAGTCCGCACGCCAGGGCTATCTCGCGTCCGGCGCCGATCCGACCACCGCCATGCAGCGCGCCTACGCCGCGGTCGCCGGGATGGTGCAGCAGCAGGCGGCGATGGTCTCGTTCGTCCATCTGTTCCGGATGCTGGGGATCATCTTTCTGTTGCTCGTACCGCTGGTCTTCCTGATGCGCCGGCCGAGGACGGGACGGCCGGTGGCGGGGGCGCACTGAGCGCGGGCGCTTGATCATGCGCCCCGGAGGCAAGGCTCAGGGCTGAAGGCTGAGGGCTCTCAGGGCGGAGCGCGAGGCGTCGCGTCCCTGCGCCTGCCTTGGGCGCAGGGGGTCGCTGGCTTGGCCGCCGTAGCGCCAGCGAAGGTGATCGAACCAGCCGTCTGGTGATCTCACTTGCCTGAAGAACGCCTCCTCAGCGTTGGCGTCGAGTGCTATGCCGGCCATCGCGGCGAGCAGACGCCACGCACGCTCATCCTCGGTGATCGGCGCATCGCGGTTGCGGAAGTGCTCGATGCGTGGCTGGCACCCGACCATCGGTACTTCAAGCTGAAAGGCGCCGACGGCGACACGTATCTGGTCCGTCACGACGAGCGCTCCAACACCTGGGAGCTGACGATGTTCCGCGCGCAACGCGCTGACGGAGGCTGATGCCGACGTGAGCGCGGGTTTGGCTGCGGCTCGGGCGCACCGTGCTTCACGACCACGACGGGGCGCGAGGGCGCATCCAATCTTGATCGGCGATACGCTTACGAGATGCGACCGCTTCGCTACTCGATCAACATCACATTGGATGGCTGCTGCGATCATCGCGAAGGGATCGCCGACGAAGACCTGCATCGTCACGCGATGGAGAACATCCTCCAGGCCGACGCCCTCCTTCTCGGCCGGGTGACGTACGAAATGATGGAGGCGGCGTGGCGGTTGACGACTAGGACGGTCGTGATGCCTGAGTGGACGGAACCCTTCGCGCGGACGATCGACGCGGCGAAGAAGTACGTCGTGTCGAGCACCCTGGATCGGGTCGATTGGAATGCGGAGCTCGTGCGCGGGGATCTGGGGCAGGCCGTTCAGCAGCTCAAGCAGGAGCCGGGCAAGGGCCTGTTCACGGGCGGGGTGACGCTCCCGCTGGCCCTGGCGGAGCTCGGATTGATCGATGAGTACGAGTTCATCGTTCATCCTCGGCTGGCCGGCCACGGGCCGACGCTATTCGCGGGGCTCTCGAAGCGTGTCGACCTGCGGCTCGTAAGCCGGCTCGAGTTCGGCTCAGGGGCGGTGGCTTTGCGGTATGAGCCGAGACGGTAGTCAGCCCCCGGCCTGCAGACCTTAGCAGGCCGCTGAAAAAGGGCGGCCTGATGTGAAATGGCAAATGGCAGATGTGAAAACACTCGGGCTTTGCCATCTTCCATCTGACATCCGCCATTCAGGATGTGTTTTTCAGCATCCTGTTAGCGGTCAGCTCTCTCAGCTCTCAGCGCTTAGACTTTCCGGCCGCGCCGCCGGAAGCGCGCGCGAGCGCGCTGAACGCGTCGAGCATCTCCTGATAGCTGAAATTCGCATTCCGGCCACTCGGATTTGGCAGCACGAACACGCGTGCGCCGTGGATGGTCTCCGGCTGCACGCCCAGTTCGATCGCGTGCTGCCGGGGCAGCGGCGTGACGCCCGGGAACAGCGGCCGCACGGCGCGATAGACGGTCACGCCGACGAGCGCGACGACGCGCGGACGGGCGCGGCGGATCTTGCGCTCCAGCACCTTCCAACCAGCCACATATTCGGCCGGCCGGAGATCGTTGATCCCGGGTGTCGGCCGGGCAATCAGGTTGGTGATCCCGTAGCCCCACTCGGTCAGTCGATCGTCATCCAGGAAGGTGAGCGGCTCCGGCACCAGTCCTGACTCATACAGCAGCTTCCAGAACCGGTTGGAGAAGCCGGCGAAGTGATGCCCGGTCTGCGCCGACCGCACGCCGGGGTTGATCCCCACGAACAGGACCCGGAGATCCGGCGCGATCCGATCCTTCAGGCGCAGCGCCGACCAGTCGCGAGGGTTGCTCATGTCGAGGATCGAGGCTTCAGGCTTCAGGCTTCAGGCTTCAGGCTTCAGGCTCAGGCGTCACGTTAGTGGCTGTAAGCTGATAGCTCGAGGATCAAAAAATGAACTGGCTGTTCAAGGAAGAACCGACGCACTACAGCTACGACGAGCTGACCCGCGACGGCAAGACGTCGTGGACCGGCGTGCGCAATCCGCTGGCGCAGAAGCATCTGCGCGCGGTGCAC
Organism: uncultured Acidobacteriota bacterium; assembly: GCA_963816725.1. Taxonomy (GTDB): domain Bacteria; phylum Acidobacteriota; class Vicinamibacteria; order Vicinamibacterales; family 2-12-FULL-66-21; genus CAVSUB01. Next base: position 6,777 of record CAWFMC010000022.1, read on the forward strand.
AAGGGCGACCGCATCTTCTTCTACCACACCGGCGACGAGAAGGCGGTGGTCGGGGTGATGAAGGCGGCGGCGAATGCCGCGCCGGATCCGGCCGACGCCAGCGGCAAGCTGTATGGCGTCGAGGTGACACCGGTGCGCAAGTTGAAGCGGCCGGTGAAGCTGTCGGAGATCAAGGCGGACACGGCGTTCGCGGACTTCGCCCTGGTGCGGATGTCGCGGCTGTCGGTCATGCCGGTCACCGACGAGCAGTGGGAGCGGATCGAGGAGATGAGCAAGACGTAGGGGAGTACATATCAGGCTACGGGCTTCAGGCTTCAGGGCCTCAACCACGGCAGCAACGAGCTGGAAAAGTAGCCGTCGCGGCTCTTCTGAACGACAGCACCGAGCTACTCTGGCCTGGAGCCTGGAGCCTGAAGCCTGTAGCCTGAGCCCGTAGCCTTGCCGCCGTCAGCTCTCCCCCACCGCCTTCAGCAGCAGGCACGAGAGCGCCGGCAGCGTCAGGCGCAACGACTGCTGGTGCCCGTGCGCGGCGATCGCCTCGGTCGTCACCGTACCGCCGTTGCCGACGTTCACGCCGCCGTACGCCTCGGCGTCGCTGTTCAGCAGTTCGGTGTAGGCGCCGGGGTGCGGCACGCCGATGACGTAGCCATCGCGGTGCACCGGCGTGAAGTTGAGGACGGCGATGACCGGCGATCCGCCGCTCGCGGCCGCGGCGGATGAGCGAGACGACGCTGTTCTCACTGTCGTTGCAATCGATCCACGAGAACCCGGCGCCTTCGAAGTCGACCTGATAGAGCGCCGGCTCGCTGCGATAGACGCGGTTCAAGTCGGTGACGAAGCGGCGGATCCCGGCGTGCAGCGGCTGCTCGAGCAGGTGCCAGTCCAGGCTGTGATCGTGATCCCACTCGCGCCCCTGGCCGAACTCCGCCCCCATGAACATCAGCTTCTTCCCCGGATGCGCGTACATGAAGCCGAACAGCGCGCGCAGCGTCGCGGCCTTCTGCCAATCATCGCCGGGGAGCTTGCCGAACATCGATCCCTTGCCGTGCACGACTTCGTCGTGGGAGAACGGCAGGATGAAATTCTCGCTGAACGCGTACAGCAGCGAGAAGGTGAGGTGCTGGTGATCGTAGCGACGGTAGACGGGATCCTTGGTCACGTACTGGAGGATGTCGTTCATCCAGCCCATGTTCCATTTGTAGGTGAAGCCGAGACCACCGAGGTAGGTCGGGCGGCTCACCGACGGCCAGGCCGTCGACTCCTCCGCAATCATCATCGAGCCGGGGGACTCGCCATGGGTCAGCGTGTTCAGCTGCCGGATGAAGTCGATGGCTTCGAGGTTCTCGCGCCCGCCGTAGCGATTCGGGATCCACTCGCCTTGGCGCCGTGAGTAATCCAGATACAGCATCGAGGCGACGGCGTCCACGCGCAGCCCGTCGATGTGGTACTCGTGCAGCCAGAACAGCGCGTTCGCCAGCAGGTAGTTCCGGACTTCGTTCCGTCCGTAGTTGAAGATCAGCGTGCCCCAGTCGCGGTGCTCGCCCTGCCGCGGATCGGCGTGCTCGAACAGTGCGGTGCCGTCGTAGTGCGCCAGCGCGTGCGCGTCGCGGGGGAAGTGGCCGGGCACCCAGTCGAGGATCACGCCGATGCCGGCGCGATGGAACGCATCGACGAAGGCCTTGAAGTCGGCCGGCGCGCCGAACCGGCTGGTCGGGGCGTAGAAACCGGTGACCTGATAGCCCCACGAGCCGGAGTACGGGTGCTCCATGACCGGCAGGAGCTCGATGTGCGTGTAGCCCATCTCCTGCATGTAGGGAATCAGTTGCGCGGCCAACTCCGCGTAGGTCAGATAGCGATCCCCCTCGCCGGCCCGCGCCCACGAGCCCAGATGGACCTCGTAGACCGCCATGGGTCGCTGGTACCACGAGTCCATGCCCGGCCGCGCGGCCATCCACTCGGCGTCCTGCCAGTCGTGCTGCGGCCGGCAGATGATCGATGCGGACAGCGGCGGCACTTCGAAGGCCTGACCGAAGGGATCGATCTTCACCAGCACGTCGCCGCTGCGCGTGCGCAGCTCGAACTTGTAGCGCTGGCCGATCTGCGCGGCGGGGATGAAGATCTCCCAGACGCCGCTCGCGCCGAGCGATCGCATCGGGTGGACGCGGCCGTCCCACCCGTTGAAATCGCCGACCGCGCTGACCCGGATCGCGTTCGGCGCCCAGACGGCGAAATGCACGCCGGCCACGCCGCCGATCGCCAGCGGATGCGCGCCCAGCTTCTCGTAGATTCGGGTGTGATTGCCCTCGCCGAACAGGTACATGTCGAAGTCGGTGAGGACCCGGCCAAAGCGGTAGGGATCCTCGATCTCGACCTGCGACCCGCCCGGATACGTCACCTGCAGGCGATAGGAGACAACGACCCGTTCGCCCTCGAGGATCGCTTCGAAGATGCCATCCGGATGCACCCGAGTCATCGCCACGGCGGGATGGCCCTCGCGCACGACCGCGATGCCCTCGGCGCCGGGCATGAAGGCCCGGACAATCAGGTGATCCCGGTCGATGTGCGGCCCGAGCACCCCGAACGGATCGGCGTGGCGGGCCGCGGCCAGGCGATCGAGCGCGGAGGCGCTGACCGGGCTCATGATGCGGCTCCGCTGTCACTCACCGGCTCGCCCCCCGTCCCATCGTCAGGTCGGGCCGACAGCCAGGTGCTCCGCGTGGCTTCGCCGGGCCGGTCGCCCGGACCGTCGAGCGACGAGACGCCCGAGGCCTGGTAGGCGGGGCACCACCCGCTGACCCCGGTGAGCGCGACGCCCAGGCCGACCAGCCGGAGCGGCCAGCGCAGCGGGCGCGGCGCGGCGTTTCCGGCCGCCAAGAGGGCAACACCACCGACCGTCCGGCCGATGCGCTCGAGGTCGCCGACGTTCTGCACCGCGAGCCGTTCGGCGGCGTCGCCGTGGGTCAGCATCTCGATCTCGACGAGCGCGCCGGTGATCGCATCGTTGGCTGGTTCGACCAGCGGCTCGCCGCCGAGCCCCAGGTCGATCGTCGGCGTGCGGCGGACACCGCCATTGAGCGCAATCGCGCGCGCCAGCGCATCGAGGTCCTCGTCGACGTTCTCGTAGTGATGTGGCACGCCGAGACGGCGCAGGTGACGCAATGCGCGGCGGGTATCCTCGCACCAGTCCGCGCCATAGACGATGATCATCAGGGGGATTCTAACGCGGCATCCCGCCGTCAAAGGGCCGCGAGCAGGCTCGCGGCAGTGAGCCCCAGGGCCGCGATCAGCAGCCACGGGGCGGCGACCGCGGCAGGCGCGTGCAAGGTGTCGGCGCCCGGCGAACCGGCGGGCGCGGCGTCCGCGGCCCACGACGAAATCCGCTGCCAGCCGGCCAGGGCCGTGGCGAGCGCGCCGAGGGCCAGCACCCAGCCGGTCCCAAGCAGGACGCGCGGGACGCCGTCACGCATGCCCGGCATCCACGCGCTCAGCACCGCCGACAGCGCCCATGCCCCGATGGCCATGACCGCGATCAGCCGCAGCTGGCCGAGGGCCCGTTCACCGGCCTGGCGACGCAGTTCGGCGCGGAGGGCTTCTTCGGCCCGGCGCCGCTCCGCCTCGATCTGCGATCGCTCCATTTCGAGCCGGGTACTGTCGCGGTCGAACGCTTCCTTGAGCGCGGCGACCAGCACACCGGCCATGCGCGCTTCCAGGCCACCCAGCGCGCCACCGGCGGGCGGCGTCAGCGGCCCAGACGGATCGGGGGCGGCCGGGCGACGAAACCGCTCGGTCAGCTGGGCCAGTCCGCTGACCGTATCCAGCACCCGCATCCACTGCGCGACACCCATATGACCTGAGCTTACTCCGATCGTTCCATCGGCTCGGCGGGGACGACTCCGCCGGACGGGGTGTCAGCCCGGTCCATACCGGACATGCCGACGTCCGCTGTGGCGCCAAGAGGACCGCCGGGGAGCGTGTTGGGATTCCCGCTACCGTGCTTGCTTTCCACCGCGCCGCGCGTCTCGGGTGCCTTCGACGCGGAATAGTCGGTCGTATCGTGCTTGCCGCTGTCGGGATTCTTCTGTGGGTGGTCAGCCATTGATCCTCCGTGCTCGCTGCATTCATAAATCGAGCCGCGGCTGCCGTACAAACAACGAGGGAGGACCGGCGGGTCCTCCCTCGTTCAGCTGGCGGCGCGCGCCTTCTTTAGTAAAGCGCGAACACGTAGAGCGTGTCGTTGACCGCGACCAGCACGTGCTGGCGGCCGTCGATCGAGAAGGTCTCCGGCGCGTTCGAGGGGCTGCCGATGCGGGAGTGCCACAGCGGCTTGCCGGTCTTGGCGTCACGCGCGACGAAGTTGCCGCCCGCATCGCCGGCGAACAACAGGCCGCCCGCGGTGGTCAGCAGGCCGCCGGCGCCGCCACCGCCGCCTGGGTACGGCATCCGCCACACGGCCTTGCCCGTCTTCGGGTCGAGCGCGGTCAGGTAATTGCCAACCGACCCCAGCTGCGCGACAGCCTTGCCGCCAAGGCCCATCGATCCGCGAGGATCCGGATCGGTCAGGTAGAGCAGGTTGAAGCCGTTGTTCTCGTTGACGTAGAACAGGCCGGTGTCAGGCGAGTAGGCTGGCGGCGGCCAGTTGGTGACCCCGCCTTCGACCGGCGAGACGAGCGAACCGGGAATCGTTGCTTCCTTGCCCGGGTCCGGAATCGGGTTGCCGGTCTCGGTCTCCCCCTTGACCCAGTTGGTGGCCGAGCCGTACTTTTCGGTGACCACCGGCTTGCCGGTCACGCGGTCGACGGTGAAGAAGTAGCCGTTACGCGAAGCGGTCGAGACCAGCTTGCGAGGCTGGCCGTTGATTGTGGCGTCGAAGAGCACCGGCGTCTGCGACGAGTCCCAGTCGTGCGTGTCGTGCGGCGAGGTCTGGTAGTACCAGGCCATCTTGCCGGTCTCGACGTTGACGGCAATCAGCGAGCAGGTGAAGAGGTTGTCCCCCTTGCGGCCGACGCCGGTGTAACCGGGCGTGGGATTGCCGGTGCCGAAGATGTACAGCTTCGTCTCCGGATCGTAGACACCGGGGATCCAGACCTGGCCGCCACCATGACGTGCGGCTTCGAGGCTCGGCCAGGTCTCGACGCCCGGATCGCCCGCCTTCATCGGGACGGTATAGAAGATCCACTTCCGCTTGCCGGTGACGGGATCGAAGGATTGCAGGAACCCCGGCGCGTCGAGGTCGTTGCCGGTGCCGACCAGCACCTGGTCACCGATGATCATCGGCGCCATGGTGGAGAAGTACTGCTGGTTGAAGTCCGAGATCTCGACGTGCCAGCGCTCTTTGCCGGTCTTGGCGTCGAGCGACACCAGGTAGTTGTCGGGCGTCTCGAAGAACAGGAAGTCGTGCCACAGGCCGGCGCCGCGGCTGCCGATGTGGGTGCCGCCCTTGGTCTTCCAAAAATACTGCCAGAGCAGCCGCCCGTCGCGGGCGTCGAGGGCCCACGTGTTGTCGGGGGCCGTGACGTAGAGCACGTCGTTGACCGCCAGGATCGCGCCCTTGACGCTCGCCCCGCCACCGAAGTTGAGGTCGCCCGGACCTTCGCCACCCACGATCGTCGGCGCCGCCGCGCCACCGCCGCCGCGGCCGCCCCCTCCGAAGCCACCCGCGCCGGCGCCACCCCCGGCGTTCGCCGAGCCGGGCGTGATCCGGGTGGTCCACGCGAGGGTCAGCCCCTTCACGTTGGTGGTGTTGATCTGTTTGAGCGCGCTGTAGCGCCGGCCGGTGTAGTCGCCGGAGTAGGTCGGCCACGAGTCGGCGAGCGGCTTCAGCAACGCGGCCGGGTCGACGCCGCCAGTCCCCGGAGGGAGGCTGGCCGCGGGCCCGGGGACCGGCGTGGGATCGCGCGCGCCCCAATCGAGCGGCACCTGTCCCTGACCCTGGGCGAGACCCAGCACGGGCACCATCGCGATCGAGGTGGTGAGCAGCAGTTTTCTGATCGTCATTTCAGGGTCACCAGGTAAGCGGTCACGTCGTGCATGTCCTTGTCCGTGAGCGTCTGCCAGAGCTTCTTGTGCCCCTCCAACGGATCGCTGATCTCGACCTTCGGCACGTCCCCGTCCCGCCGGAAGCTGCGCGTCGTGCCGTCCGGCAGCCCGATCAGCACGAGGAACTCATCCATCCGGAGGAGACGGCCCGTGACCTTCTCGCCGGACGCGAGCGTCACCGTCGCCGTCGTCTCTCGCCGGCTCGGCCCGCCCGGGGCGGCGCCGCGGCCGCGGCCGCCGCCACCGACCCAGGTGTTCTGCAGATCCACGGGCGAGGAGGCGCGGCTGGCGATCCCGGCGAGGTCGCCGGTCGCCGAGTGACAGCTCGCGCAGTTCGCGGCGAAGTAGGCCTTTCCGGCGGCCGGGTCGCCGACGACGATGTTGAGCTCGACTTCGGAACCGGGGGGCGGCGCACCCTGGCCGCGCGAGGTCGCCGCAACGCTGTGGATGTAGGCGGCCACCGCTTTGATATCGTCGGGCGGCAACGGCAGCGGCGGCATCGCCGGCATGCCGGGCGTCTGACGGCCGTTCAGCACCACCGGCTGAATGAGCTCGCCATTCTGGTCGTTCAGCACCAGCTGCGAGCGCAGCAGGTTCGGGCCGCCCATGTCACCACCGCGAAGATCCGGGCCGTGGCAGGCCCGGCAGGTCGCCGCGTAAATCTGCTGACCGCGGACGATCATCGCGGGATCCCCGGGCGGGCGCTGCTGGGCCGGGAAGGTCGCGGGGCCGCGGCCTCGGCCGGGCGCTTGCGCTGGCGCCTGCGCCGGAGGCGCCTGGCCGGCCGGTGCCTGGCCTGCGGGAGGCGGGGCCGGGGCCGGCGCCTGCGGCGGCGGCCCTTGCGCGGCAATCTGGACCGCCAGCGACACCAGCATCAATGCCGACGCCGCGGCGAGACTCGTCCTCGGTTTCATCACTCACCTCGAAGTCGCTCGGATTCGGGAACCGGTCGAAGAAGACATCATATGCGTTCGCGCCCCGGAACGGGAGGGGCCGGAACCGCCTTCCGCCCTGCACCGCGGTAGTACACTCGCGGATCTGACCGAGTATCCAAAATCCAGAGCTCGAGCTCTGATGGAGTGTTCATGGCGAAGAAAGACAACACCCCGGACGACCGCACGCTGACCACGCGGCAAGGGCATCCCGTCACCAACAACCAGGCCCAGCGCACGGTCGGCAGCCGCGGCCCCGCGACCCTCGAGAACTATCACTTCCTCGAGAAGATCAGCCACTTCGATCGCGAGCGCATCCCGGAGCGCGTCGTTCATGCGCGCGGGTTCGTGTGTTACGGCGAGTTCGAGGCGACCGGCAAGATCGGCGACGAGCCGGCCTCGAAGTACACCCGCGCCAAGCTGTTCCAGGAGCCGGGCAAGAGAACCGATGTGGCGATTCGCTTCTCGACTGTGATCGGCGGCCGCGACTCGTCCGAGGCGGCGCGCGACCCGCGCGGCTTCGCGGTGAAGTTCTACACCGAGGACGGCAACTGGGATTTGGTCGGCAACAACCTCGCGGTGTTCTTCATCCGCGACGCAATCAAGTTCCCGGACGTCATTCACGCGCTGAAGCCCGATCCCGTCACGTTCCGCCAGGAACCGAACCGCATCTTCGACTTCATGAGCCAGACGCCGGAGTCGATGCACATGCTGACGAACCTGTTCAGCCCGCGCGGCATCCCGGCGAGCTATCGCCACCAGCAGGGATTCGGGGTGAACACCTACAAGATGGTCAACGCCGAGGGGGCGACGGTGCTGGTGAAGTATCACTGGCACCCGAAGTGCGGCGTCGCCAGCCTGACCGCCGCCGAGGCCGAGAAGGTCCAGGCGAAGGATCTGGGATCCGCGTCGAAGGATCTCTACGAGGCGATCGAACGCGGCGAGTACCCGCAGTGGGACTTCCTGGTCCAGATCATGGACGACCACGATCACCCGGAGCTCGATTGGGATCCGCTGGACGACACCAAGATCTGGCCCGAGGATCAGTTCCCGCTGCGCCACGTCGGGGTGATGACCCTCAACCGCAATGTCGCCGATCACCACAACGAGAACGAACAGATCGCCATGGGCACCGGCGTGCTGGTCGACGGCCTCGATTTCTCCGACGACAAGATGCTCGTCGGGCGGACGTTCTCGTATTCCGACACGCAGCGCCACCGCGTCGGGCCGAACTACCTGCAGCTGCCGGTCAACGCGCCCAAGAACGCCCGCGTCGCGACCAACCAGCGCGGCGGGCAGATGTCCTACGGCGTCGACCTCGCGCCGGGCCAGAACCCGCACATCAACTTCGAGCCGAACATCCACAACGGGCTGACCGAATCGAAGCGGCCGTCGCCGATCAACGGTCCGGAGATCCACGGCCGGCTCACGCAGAGCATCCTCGAACGGCGCAACGACTACGTCCAGGCGCGCGCCCGCTACTGCACGATCCAGGACTGGGAGCGCGACGATCTCGTCAAGAACCTCGGCGACCTGCTGGGTCAATGCGAGCGCGACGTGCAGGAGCGCATGTTGTGGCACCTGTTCCTGGTGCACGACGATTACGGCACGCGCGTCGGCAAGGCCATCGGCCTCAGCGCCGCGGATGTCAGCGGGCTGGCGCCCTTGAACGGTCAGGTGCTGACCGCGGAGGATCAGGCCCGCCTCGCGAAGCTGGGGAAGAATGGCGATCGGATCGACGCGAAAGCGTGGGGCAAGTGGACCGGCTCGGTCGAAGACCGGCAGGCCACGGCTGACGAAGTGCTGAAGGGGCTGCCGGCGCCGGTCGGAGCGCCCGCGTAGGGAAGACGCCAGGGACGTCCGGGTCACCGTCAGTGCCCGGACGTCCCGTCCGACTTACTTGGTTGGCGCCTTCTTCAACAGCTCGGGCCACTCCCTCTTGAGGGCGTCGAGCTTCGGCAGGTCGTTGTAGACGATGTAGGGATAGGTGGGGTGGAGGCGGAGGAAATTCTGGTGGTACTCCTCGGCCACGAAAAATCCCTGCAGCGGCGTCACCGTCGTCGCAATCGGCTTCTTGAACACCTTGGCGGTGTTCAATTGCGCGATGTAGGCCTCGGCGACCTGCTTCTGTTCGTCGTTGGCGTAGAAGATCGCCGAGCGATACTGCGGCCCCTCGTCGGGTCCCTGCCGATTCAACTCGGTCGGGTCATGCGCGACCGAGAAGTACACCTTCAGCAGCTGGCCGTAGGTAATCTTCGAGGCGTCGTAGGTGATCTTGACCGACTCGGCATGGCCGGTGCGGCCGGTGCCGACCATCTCGTAATGCGCGGTCTTTTCCTGGCCGCCGGCGTAGCCCGAGACGACGTCCCCAACGCCTTCCAGCCCTTCGAAGACCGCCTCCACGCCCCAGAAGCACCCGCCCGCCAGGACCGCGGTCTGGAAGTCGCGAGCCGCGGCCCGCGGCGTGTCGCGGGTGGGCTCGGGGAACTTGCCGGCCGCGGTCGGACTGGCCAGGAAGGCCACGGCCAGCGCGCCGACGATGAGACTGATTTTCCGCCGGGTGAAAGCGCTCGACATGGTTGCAACTCCTGCGGCGCAGAGGCCGCGCATCCTACCAAGCCGGAACCCGGCGCGCACGGGGAATATTCCTTCGGGACCAGGGACCGGGGCCCGGGGACCCGGCGTTCACGGCCGACACGGCGGGACCACGAGCCCGCTCCTTCACTTCAAACAAAACGTGCGACAGCCGTGTTAATGCGTACGACCGCTTCAAGCCGGGCGGCTAGGTTCGGGAGCATACTTCGCTCCAAGCTACCACGGTCGCGCGGCGCCGTGACGGAAGGTGAAATGCGCCGGTCCCCTGACTCCGTCCGACAATGACACCCATGCCCGAGATACACATTGCTGACCTGGCATCGCTGACGCGGACGCTTTCGGACGAGGTCATGAAGAACGCGGCGCAGGCCATTGCCGAGCGCGGGTTGTTCTCGATCGCCTTACCGGGCGGCTCGGTGGCCACGACCTGCTTTCCCGCTCTGGCCATTCTCCCGATCGACTGGACCAAGACGCATTTCTGGTGGGCCGACGAGCGCGCGGTGCCTGCCACGGACCCCGAGTCGAATTACGGCCTGGCCGAACGCCTCTGGCTGGTCCCCGCCGGCGTCCCCGCCTCCTCCACCCATCGCATGCCGGCCGACCAGGTGGATCTCGTCGCCGCGGCCGACGCGTATGCCGAGGCACTGTGCGGCGCACTAGGCCGCGTGCCGGTGCTGGATCTCGCGATCCTCGGCATGGGCCCGGACGGCCACGTGGCCTCGCTCTTCCCGGACCATCACCTGCTCGACGAGCGCGAACGGACCGTCGCGGCGATCATCGATGCCCCGAAACCGCCTCCCCGCCGGCTGACGCTGACCCTTCCCGTCCTGCAACGCGCCCGCACCGTCGTCGTCGCCGCCTTCGGCGCGTCGAAAGCCATGGCGCTCGGTAAGGCGCTCGGTGACCCGGCGTCGCCGCTGCCGGTGGCGCAGGTGCTGCGTGCCGCGGCCCGGTCGATCGTGCTGGCCGACGATCCCGCCGGCGTCGAGCTGCGGAGGGCGGGATCGGGCAATCCCTGACGAGGGAGCCCGGTGCAATGGGTTCATGGAGGTTCATCAGGTTCATGAGGTTGGGTTCAAGGTTCAGGGTTCAGGTTCAGTTCCCGTTCAGTTCAGCGTTCGGCTTCAGGGTTCCTGAACCGAATGGTTAGCACGCGGTCAGGCGAGCAGGCCTGAAGCCTGTCAGCCTGTAGCCATCTGCCATCTGCCATCTGCCCTCACCCCAGCACGATCACCTCGTGATCGAGGATCGAGCTGATGGTGAGCGTGGCCATGCCGTTCTGAAGCGTGACCGCACGGGTCCCACCCGACACCAGGAGCCGCGCGGCCGGGCGGCGCATCGATGATGGGACGCGGATCTTGACGGTGAAGGGACCGACCGGAATCAGCTCGTCGAGCGGCGCGCGCCAGGTGGCCTCGCTGGTGAGGTTCACGAGATGCAGGATCAGCCGCGACGGCTGCTCGTAGAGATGGCAGTCGATCAGCCCGGGGCCGTCCACTTCGATCGGAAGCCGGTCGCCGACCGCCCAGCGAGTCACGTTGGCCAGAAGCGTCGCGTGATCCGGCAGGTGTTCCAGGGCGTAGCGGCGATCGATGTCGGCCGGCATGAAGCCCACTCGGCTCGCGCCCTGTTCCGATAACACGAGTCCCGGGATGTCGGTCCGCTCCTCGCGCATCCACGCCGTCTCCGGCGGATACGTGGGGAACGGCGGGATGAAGGTCAGGGGCACCGTGGTGCCCGGGTCCACGCGAAGCGCGGACAACGTACCGCCGTAGGCGAGGATGTCAGTCTCGTCGAAGCCGCGGAGCACGGCATGACGAGTCCCCGCAGGCGCTGGCTCGCCGGGCACGTGAGGACCGTCGACCCGGCTGCGCAGCTCCGGCGTCAGGCGCAGGTAGGTGTGGCCGCTCGGGCTCGGAGCAAACGCGCCGCCCGCTTCGGCGGAACCGCGCGCACCGGCCGCTGACGTCTCGGGCGCCGCGCTGCCCACCCGCGCCTTGAACAGATCGGCGAGCGCGAAGTCGGGGCGCGGGTCGCCCCACTCGTCGCACCGGCTGGTCTGCCCCGTCGCGACGATCGACCCGCCCTGCTGCACGAACGCGCGAATCGCCTCGACCTGCTGATCGGTCATCGCTCCGATGTTCGGAAGAATCAACACCGCCGGGGTGGCGCCGCGGCCGATGTCATCGATGTGGACCGGCAGGTACGGAATCCGCGCCCTGATCAGCGCGTGCATGAACCCGGTGTACGGGGCGTCGACGCGCCGCCCCGGGTCGTCACGGCCGAAGAAGTCGGTGTTGCGTTGCGACCAGACCAGGCCCACGGTCGCGACCGGGGTGCGATCGACCAGGTAGCCTTCGTTCTCGTTCCACCAGCGCATCACCGGCCCCGGCGTCTCATACATCCGCCGGTCTTCGTGATACGCGCCGACGTAGTGCCACCACGGCTGGATGCCGCCGGCGATGCCCGCGATCATCCACATCCGCGCCTCCGCGGCCGGTTTGCTCGCGACCCGATAGTAGCCGGGCCCGGACTCGTACATCGCCATCGACTCCGGCGCGAGCTTGTCCCATCCGAGCAGCGCGTGCACGCGCTTGCCCGTGTCGCCGTTCTGCTGAAACCCCGTGTCGTCGTCTCGCCGCTGGTGATCGAGCATCACGATGTCCGCGCGGTGGCAAATTTCGCGCAGGTCGCGGAACGAGCGGGCCTGCGCCGTCACTGAGCCGCTGTTCATGCCCGACCAGATGCAGTCGGGCCCGCCCGCCTCGCGCGTGACCCGGTTATTCAGTTCCCAAATCGCGATCCGGCGCCCATAGTTCCAGCCGATCCACTCACGGTAGGCGCGATCGTTCCAGTCCGCCTTGGCCGGCAGCGCGAGTCCGCTCGCAGCCCTGAACTTGCTCGCGCAGTTGCCGCAATAGCAGATGCTCTCGCGGCCCATACCCGACCAGCTGTTGTCGGTGAACCCGTCCGGATGCGAGCGCTGGACGATCTCGCGCAGCACGCCGGGCAGGTACTCGTCGTAGTACGGGCTGTTGATGCAGGTGATGTACTTCTCGGCGGCGCGGTACGGCTTGCCGACGGCGTCACGCGCGAACCAGTCGGGATGCGCCTCGAAGAAATCCGCCGCGGTGCGATTCGAGTCCATCCGCGCCATCACGAAAATCCCGTCGTCGTGCGCCGCCTTGGTCAGCTCGCCGAACAGGTCGCGATCGTTCAGGAACTCGGCGCGATGGTGCAGCGGGAACTTGCTCGGGTAGTAGGCGACGATGCCGCCGGCGTTGATGATCACGGCCTGGACGCGGGTGCGCTGCCACTGCGTGCGCCACCAGGCGACGTCGTAGCGGACGGGATCCTTCTCCGTGATGTTGGTCTGGCCCCACAGATACGCGCGGCGGTACCACGGCAGCGCGCCGCGCGATCGCTGTGGCTGATCAGCCGCGGGCGTCACCGTCATCGGCACGACCGAGAAGGCCGCCGACGCGGTCGCGGCCTCCTTGAGGAACTGACGGCGAGTGCGGGACATGGGGACACGCTATCAGCTTCCAGCTTCCGGCTTCCAGCTTCCAGCTGTTGGGCGCCGCTTCGCGCTTCCCGCTCCCGGCTGAGGCTCCAGGCTCCAGGCTTCAGGCTTCAGGCTTCGCAGGCTTCAGGCGTGAATTGTGTACGACGTCGTCGCTCCCCGTCGCCTCGAGTTTCCACCCGGCCGCGAAGCCAATCTGCGCGGCGCGGGAAGCCGGAAGCGGAAGCTGGAAGCTGGAAGCTGGAAGCTGTCTACGTCTCCACCGCCACGACTTCGTGCACGTCCACCGACGGCACGGTCACCGCGATCGTGCTGCCGGATGTCTGCACGCGGGGTTCGACGCCGGCGGTCAGCAGCTGCACCTTCTTGGCCTGGAGGCCGGCGGGCATCCGCACGCGGACCTGCAGGGGACCGATCGGCAGGACCTCGCGCAGCGGACCCTTCATCATCATCGGGTTGGTCAAGTTGACGAGGTGCACGGTCAACGATCCGCGCTGACGCCAGATCGTGACGTCGATCAGCCCCGGTCCGGTCACTTCCACCGGCAGCGGCTCGTTCGTCGTCCAGGCGATGAGGTTCCGCAGCAGCCGGCCGTGATCGACGCACAGGACGTCCCAGAACGTGCGATCGATATCCCACGGCAGGTAGGCGACCCGGCTCGCACCCAGCTCGCGCAGGTAGACCTCGCGGGTGTCCGTGTGCGGCGTCCGCGGGTAGACGTCCTCCATCGGCAAATCCGGGTAGGTCGGAATCAACGTGACGGGTGACGGAAACGCGATCGTCGGCGTGACCTGCAGGCGATAAACCCCGTTGATGATGCGGGGCGTGTCCTCGAGCCCGTCGAGAATCGCGTGGCGCCGGCCGGTCGCCGGATCCGCATCGAGGCTCAGGTAAGCGTTCTGCATCGGGCCGTCGACGCGGCCGGCGAACGAGACGCCGAATACCTTGGCGAGACCGAAATCGCCCCGCCGCTTGCCCTGTTCGTCGTAGAGCGACGACGCGAACGTCGCGAGCAGGCTGCCGCCGCGCGCGACGTAGGCCTCGAGCGCCGCGCACTGCGCATCCGAGAGTGCAGCGGCGTCAGCCAGGATGACCAGCTTGAAGCGATCGAGGCGGTCAGGCGTGAGGAACGCCTCGTGGACCATCTCGAACGGCACCCGGGCCTCGATCAGCGCGTGGTACATGCCGAGGACGTGGTCGGCGGATCGATCGCCGGTGGCGATGCCGGGGTGCACTGCCGCGGTCTGCTCGGACAGCAACAACGCGACACGGGCGAGCGGGACCTCGTTGCGCAGGTAGCGCTCGTGCTGCGCGTGCCAGGTGAAGATCCGCTCGACCACCGGCAGCCAGCGCCGGTCGTAGAGCGTGCCCGAGAACTTCGTGAACCACGGCCGCATCCCGTTGGCGGTGCCCTCGGCGACCCACAGGCGCATCTCCGGCTCGCTCTGCACCGAATCCTTCCAGCGATACGCCTCCTCGAGACCGACGCTGAAGATGCCGCCGACCGGGCGGCGCCCCATCACGGCGCGGTATTCCTTGCCGTGACGGCCGTTGGCCCACGGCGGCGTCACGCCGCGGCGCGCCTGGTAATCGGTGAACTGGATCTCCGCCAGCTCGTTCGCGGTCTTGAGGTCAGGCGGGCCGTTCGGGATCAATCTGGCGTCGGGATTGGCGGCGCGGATGGTCGCGTCCCACGCGCGCCACAACTCCGTCAGCCGCGCCTTGCGCCAGTCGATGAACGCGCGCCGCGTCGGATCCGCGGCGTCCGTCGATTGCGGCAGGTCCAGCCCCGTGGCGGTCTTGAAGTTCCGCTGGCAGTGCACGCAGTGGCACTCCGCCTGCGGCGCCCACCGGTTCGTGAAGATTCCGTCGACCCTGTACCTGCTGACGATCTCGTGGTGCACCTGGTCCATGAATTCGAAGTTGTAGGGACCCAGCGCGCACGTCACCCACAATTCCTTGTTGGCCCAGTGCCGGATCGGGGATCCGTCGGGGGCGGCGGCAATCCAGTCCGGATGCGCGGCCCGTACCTCGTCGCGCGCGGCATGGGGATCGGTTCGGGCGATCACGTGCATCTTCAACGCACGGCAGCCGGCAACCAGCGTCCCGAACGGATCGCTCGAGCCCAGGCTGCTGCTCCGATGGTGCAGCGGCACCTCAGTCGGGTAGTAGGCGACGATGCCCCCGGCGCTGAGGCAGGCCGCATCTGCCTTGATGCGGCGGAAGTAGTCGAGCCAGAACTGCGGATCGAACTGGCCGGGATCGTTCTCGACCAGCGTCAGCTGCGCCCACCGCATCGGCGTGTCGAACCATCCGGGCCGCAGCGCCTCGAATGGCGGCACCGGCAGCGCCGGCATGGTCGTCTGCGGCGCCAGCGCCACGTAAGCGCCGGCCCCGGCGGTGACGTTGAGGAAAGCGCGGCGGGATAGCGGGCGGCCGCTCCCACCTTCCAGCTCCCAGCTGCCAGCTACGGGTTCCGGACTCGGCTCGCCACGTTCGTGCTTCATATCGACACCTCAACACGACAGCATCTCCGCTTGCCCCGGCTCGCAACGGAACGGTGGTCGGCGCCGGCGAAGCACTCAGAGTTCGCTGGTGATCCCGTCCACAGCTGGAAGCTGGAAGCTGGAAACTCTCAGCTGACCTGCAAAGCCGTCATGCCCACGCCTGGCGCAAGAACCTGATCCAATTGCCCCCCATGATCCCGTCCACGTCCTCATTCGTATAACCTCGGCGCGCGAGGACCGATCGAACAAGGGTGAGGTCGGCGATCGTGTCGATGTCAGCCGGGCACTGCTCGCGGCCGAAGGCGCCGTCGAGATCTGAGCCGATGCCGCAGTGGTTCGTGTTCCCGGCCAACTGGCAGATGTAATCGATGTGATCGACGACGGTCTCGAGCGTCACGCCGTGGGATGCGGGCGTCGACTGGCCGCGGATCCAGCCGGGGACGAGCATCCAGGCGTCGAACGCGGCGCCGATCACCGCGCCACGTGCGATCAGCGCGCGCAGTTGATCGTCAGTGAACTGGCGATCGTGCGCAACCAGGGTGCGGCAATTCGAGTGGCTGGCCCACACCGGACCGTGGAAGTGATCGAGCGCGTCCCAGAAGCTGGCGTCGCAGAGGTGGGTGGCATCGAGGATCATCCCGAGCCGATCCATCTCGCGCAGGAGGTCACGTCCTCGCGATCCCAGATCGCCGGTGGCACTCGTGCCGTTGGCGTAGACTCCCGGCCCGTAATGCGCGGGCCCGACCGCACGCAGACCGCAGGCGTAGGCCCGCTCGAGATGAGCCAGCGTCACGATCGAGTCCGCCCCTTCGAGGCTCAGCACGTAGCCGATCGGCAGATCCGGCTCACTCGCCTCCTGCTCCCAACGGGCCAGATGCCCGTCGAGTGCCGCCCGATCCACGATTGGCGTCAGCAGGCCGCGCTCTTCCATCGCGCGATACCAGGCGAGCTGCCCCTGCGTCATGGCCCAGGCCTGTTCCGGCGAGTGCCAGCCGCTCAGCGGGTTGCCCGGCGCCACGTAGCGCGCAATCTGCGTCGCGACACACAGCCCGATGCCGCCGCGCCGCATGTCGGGGAACGAGACGGTGCCCTGGCCGCGATCGGGCTTGTCGCTGAGCCCCTGTTCCCGCGCCCGAATGTCCGCAGCAGAACGCGACAGGTCGCGGTTCCACTCCAGCGCGTTCATCGCGAGATCGAGATGCGCGTCGACGATCACGGCGCCACCCCGACCAGCTGCCCGAGAACCAGCACGCCGGCCAGCCCCCCGATCGAGACCACGGTCTCCAGCACGGTCCAGGTCGCGAGCGTCTCCTGGACCGTCATGTTGAGATACTCCTTCACCAGCCAGAAGCCGCCGTCATTGACGTGGGAGGCGATCAGCGACCCCGCTCCGATCGAGACCACCAGCAGCTCCTTGTTCACGCCCGGCATCGTCGCGATCATGGGCGCCATGATGCTGGCGGAGGTGACGACGCTCACGGTGGCGGACCCGACCGCGAGACGCAGGAGCGCGGCGATGACCCAGCCGAGCAGCAGCGGCGACATGTGGAACCCGCCGGCCACCTGGGCGATCGCCTTGTCGACGCCGGCCGACACGAGGACACGCCCGAAGCCGCCGCCCGCGCCGACGACCAGCAGCACGCTCGCGATCGGCGGCAGCGACTCCTCGGCGAAACGCAACACGCGATCACGATCGAACCCGCACGAGCGGCCGAACGTGTAGAGCGCGAGAAGCGTCGCCAGCAGCATCGCCATCAATGGGCTGCCCGCGAACATCACCCACCGCTTGATCACTCCATCCGCTACCGCCGACTGCACCAGCGCCGCCAGGAGCATCAGCACGACTGGCGCGAGAATGGTCAGCAGCGTGATCGCAAGGGACGGCACGCGCACCGCTTTGGTGTCGCCGCTGAACTGCTCCGCCATCGCCCCGTTCGCGACGTTCATCCGTGCCCCGGCCATGCGCCCGACGAGCAGGCCCGCGACGACGCCGATCGGCAGCGACACGATGAGCGAATAGAACAGCGTCCGCCCCGTATCCGCGCCGAGCCGCTCGATCGCCGCCAGCGGACCAGGATGCGGCGGGACGAGACCATGCGCCGCGGAAAGCCCGGCGACCATCGGGATCCCGAGCCGGATCACCGACAGGCCGGTCTGGCGCATGACGGTGAAGAGCACCGGCGCGAGCAGGACCAGTCCCACCTGGAAGAACACCGGCAGGCCGATCAGGAACCCCGACAGCAGCAGCGCAAGATCGAGCCGCCGCTCGCCGAGCCGCGACACGAGGGCCCGCGACACGACGACCGCGCCGCCCGATTCCGCTAAGAGCTTGCCGATCACGGTTCCCAGCCCAATGACCAGCGCGACAAAACCCAGCGTGTCGCCGACGCCCTGCTGAAAGGCCCGCGGGATGTCGGCCAGCGGCATCCGGGCGCCGAGCCCGACGATGACCGATCCGACGAGCAGCGCGAGGAACGCCGGCAGGCGCAGCCAGGTGATGAACAGCACCACGAGTGCGACGCCGGCGGCGGCAATCAGCAGAAGTATCGCGGGATCAGCGGGAGTCACGGCGCGTCAGCTTAACTCGAAGGCGTGCCGGCCCATGACGTTTTCGGGATCGGCGACCGAGGTTGTAATCCCGCCAGCAGGCACGTGGCGGAAATTCCGGCCGATCGCAAGGATCGCCGGCGGGAACGCCGCTTGCGCTCCCCGCGACGTGCTCTTCAAGGCGGCTACCCGCACGACGCTGATCCTCATCCCGCTGTTCACCAGCGCCGCACGGCTGCACGCCCACGCGATCGAGACGCCGCTCGCGGTCACCCAGGAACTGAACCGCTGCCTGATGATGGTGCGGACCGCCGCCTCGCGCCGCGGCGCGCAACACGACAAGCACGCCACCCCCCCGCGGTCGTCCCGTGCGTGCGGCTACTCGGCCGCCGATTCCCCGGCGATGCGCTTGTACTGAGCGCGGGCATGCTCGTAGGCGCGCGCCGCCGCGTCACGCTCGCGGTTGCGGATCTTCGGCCCCTTCTGCGACCAGCACTGATCCACTCCGGCCAGGCACCACTCCGCGCTGCGGCGTGAGGCGCGGATCGGGCGTCCGCCGATCACCACGAAGATCGGATTGGTGTGCGCGCACCCGCGGATCCGCAGGGCCACCCAGCTGCTCGGCCCGATCTCGACATCCAGTCGCACGTCGCGGACGACGCCGTCGGCGACGATCGGACTGGTGCTCACGACCTGGCCGTTTACGATCGCCTCCACGTCCACCTCACGACTGCCGCCCCGGCGGGCATGTTCCGGTGTCCAGTACGGCACGCGCCCCTGGTCGGGCGGGGACTCCGGCGCGCGTTCGGGCAGCAGACACGCGACGCGCGCGGCGAGCGTGACGCGTCCGGGCGACGGCAAGGCGAGCTCGCTGCCGGCGACGCCGAGCGCGTGGCCGTTGGCGGTCAGGTCCATCAAGTGGCCGAAGCCATCGGAGACGTAGCACCGACCGGCTCGCACACCGTCACACCAACCGTCGTACGACAGCGGGCCCTCGAGCTTTACGTACGATCGCCCGCCACCGACCCGCTCGTCGGTGATGCACGGGAAATCGGTCTCGCCGCTGATGCGGGTCCGGTACCCGCAGTTCAGCGTGTGATACCAGATGTTCAGCTCGTGCACGAACGGGGTGTCGAGGGCGGAGATGAAGTCGACCGCGTCGTGCGTCACGTCGACGATGAACTCGTTGGCGCCGATGCCGTCGAACGGGGGCATCTCGTAGTTGGGCAGATCGCGGCTCCGGACCTGGAGGCCCCAGCCCGAGTGCGCGAAGCCCGCGACCGCGCCCTGCGCCCGGGCCCACTGCAGGATCGGCAGGTCCCACGACGGCCAGTCCTCGATCTGGCGCGTCTCGGGGTAGTCCTGATCCTTCAGCCGAAGGAGGACGAGATGTCCGCAGTGGCTCGACGGAAAGCCGGAGACCTCCAGGTCGTAGCGCAGGAGCGTCGAGGCGGTCGAGAGACGGTTGTCGCGTCCTTCGAAGAACTGACGCTGGTGGTAATAGCCCGGACCCCAGTTCAGCACGGCGCCGATGCTGAGCGCTTCCCCCTGGACGTGCCGCATCATGTCCTCGGGCCGCACGCCTTCGGTCGGGCTCTCGTAGTGGCTGCACCCCGCCGCGTGAACGTGATGATCGCCCGAGTACCAGCCGAGCGAGGCGGCATCGATCCAGCGCGTAAGGTCGATCGCGATCGGCGCACGCGGCCCGTCGTCGGGCACGGTGACCGTACGGGTCTGCGGGTGATATTCCGGACCGCGGCCGGCGATCAGGGAATACGTGCCCGCCGGGAGACGGAGACGCTCGCCGTCACCCCGATAGACCTGGCGCTGGAAGAAGAAGTCGGGTGCGAGCCGCTTGCTGCGCGCCGGATACACGCGTCCGAGCGCATCCTGGACCAGCAGCGAGGCGATCGCCGGCCGTCCGTGCTCGTCGCGAATCCTGAACACGACGTCGTGTGAAGGGGCCGCGGTGAAGACGATCGCCACACGATTGCGGAAGCCGATGTCTTCGGTGCCGGGCGACACCGAGGCGCCGATCTGGGCCTCGCGGCGTCCCTGGTCGCGGCTGTACAGGAGCACGATTCGATACTCCTGCTCGAGCCCGGAGAGCTGCGGCTCGAGCGGCTTCTCGTCGTAGGCCTGCAGCTCCAGCCAGCGATCGGTGATGTCGGAGGGACGCACGCTCGGCGGAGCCATCGCGTTGTTGGTCGCCGGGCGATAGACCGGCCGGGCCTGTGGACTCTCGATCGTCAACCGCCCGGTCACCCCCGCCTCGTTCCGGACCTTGACCACGAACGCACGCCAGCCCTGTTCGACCAGCCGCGCCGGTGCCGGACCGCGTGCCACCGACACGCGGCTTTCCGGGTTGATCCGCACGTCGAGCAGGCAGCGCGGCGCGAGCAGCGCGTCGATCGCCGCGGCCATCCGATCCGCGTCCGACCCATCCTCCGCCGCCTGAAACGCCTGGAGCTCCGTCGATCCGAACGGCTCGCCGAGATGCGCCATCGCCTCGATCAGACGGCGGACTTGCGCCATCAGCGGCTGGAGGTCGTCGGGTCGCGGTGCCGCCGCGGCCGGGCGAGCGCCAGCCGCCAGCGCGAATGCCAGACCGGCGCACGACCCCAGCAGCCGGCGCCGTCCAGGATCATCGAGACGGTCGCCGGCAGACAGTTGGGTCACGGGGGTCGAGCGGACGGAAGTGGAGGATTGGTCGGGCATCAGTTCAACGCCTTCCCCGTCGGGCAAACGCGGCGCGATGCTACTACGATCCGCGTCCGGCCGATGCCGGCCCTCCCCGACGCGAGGTTCGATTAGACTCTGCTGGTCGTGATCCGGCGCGATACCTTATCAGACGGAGCACACCATGACCGACCCCGTGACGCTCGCCCTGGAAGCACACCAGCAGGCATGGGAAGCCCGCGACCCCGCGGCGCTGACCCGCACTCACCACGAGGACGGCGTCATCGTCAGTCCAATTTTCAGGACCGTGCGGGGGCGCCCGGCAATCCTGCACTCGTACGTCGATCTCTTCACGATCTTTCCGGACTGGCAGTACCAGACCCGGCAGGCCGTCGTGCAGGACACGCGGGTGGCCCAAGCCTTCGTCATCCACGCGACGCACACCGGCACCTTCATGGGTCTGCCGGGAACGGGGCGGCGGGTGGAGGTCGAGGGTGTGTGCTTCTTCGAGATGAGCGAGGGACTGATCGCGCACGAGCGGCGCTACTACGACTTCACCGGCATGCTGATCCAGCTCGGCGTGCTCAAGGCCAAGCCGGTGGAGCCTTAAATCAGGGATGGGCCGCTGAAACACGCCGGCCCACAAAATGTGAGATGGCAGATGGCAAAGGCATGGCAGATGGCAGATGGCAGATGGCAAGCGAGCACCGGTTTTCACATCTGCCATGTTCCATTTGCCATTTGCCATTTGAGGATGCGTTTTTTTGCATCCCCTAGCGGCTCTCGCTCTCGACGCGGTGCCCGAGGGTCATGGCGCTGAAGCCAATCGCCAGCAGGCAGCAGACGACCATCGCGATGAAGACGCCGTTCCAGCCCCAGCGATCCGCGATCCAGCCGACCCCGCTCCCGGCGATTGCCGAGCCGAACACGTAACCGAAGAACCCGGTGAACCCGGCCGCCGTCCCAGCCGCCTTCTTGGGCACGAGGTCGAGGGCGTGCAGGCCGATGATCATGATCGGGCCATAGATCAGGAACCCGATCGCGATGAGCGCCGCGTAATCGATCCACAGCGGGCCGCGCAGGTTCAGCCAATACACGATCACCGCGACGAGCGTCAGGGCCATGAAGAGGATCGTCGCCGGTGCGCGCCGTCCCTTGAACCAGCGATCCGACACCCAGCCGCACGCGATCGTGCCCGGAATGGCGGCGTATTCGTAGAGCGACCAGCCAAGGCTCGATTGCTGGAAGGAGAAGCCCTTCGCGGTTTCGAGATAGGTCGGAATCCAGTTCACCACGCCGTAGCGGACGAAGTAGACGAACGCATTGGCGAACGAGATGGCCCACAAGTAGCGGTTGGTGAGCACGTGCTCCAGGAAGATCTCGCGGTAGGTGAAGGTGCGCTCGTGGTCGGCGCTGTAGTCGGGCCGATAGTCGTTGCGATAGGCCTCGATCGGCGGCAAGCCGGAGGCCTGCGGCGTATCCCGCAGCAGCAAGAACGACACCACGGCGACGATCGCCGCGACGATCGCGTTGAAGTAGAACTTCGCGCCCCAGTCATTGGTGAGCGTCACCCCGAGCAGGGCCAGGTTGGCAACCAGCGCTCCGCCGACATTGTGCGACACGTTCCACGTCGACACCACCAGCCCGCGCTCTTTGGTGCTGAACCAGTGCACCATCGTCTTGCCGCACGGCGGCCAGCCCATCCCCTGTACCCAGCCGTTCACGGTCTGGAGCACGATGAGCAGCGCCAGCGATCCGTAGATCGCCTTGACGGTGCCCATCGAGAACATGATGGCGCACGAGAGGAGCAGACCGAGGGGCAGGAAGTACTTGGGATTGCTGCGATCGGAGACCGATCCCATGAGGAACTTCGAGACGCCGTAGGCAATCGACAGTCCGGTCAGGGCTGACCCGAGCTGCGCCTTGCTGTATTCCGGGTGCTCGCGGAGAATGTCCGGAATCGCGAGGGCGAGGTTGTTCCGGACCAGATAATACGCCGCATACCCGATGAAGATGCCGATGAACACCTGGCGGCGCAGGCGCCTGTACTCCGCATCCACGCGCGGGTCGGACCCGATCGTCACCGGCGGCGCGTGAAGGATCTCGTTGGCGTTGCCCAGCATGGCGCCGGTCAGGATACACCGGGGGGCTTCGCACACGGGACTCGGGACTCGGGGCTCGAGTAGCTGGAAGCTGGAAGCCGGAAGCTCGCACGCGATGACACCAACTTGACGCCTCCGCCACCACGGGCCAGTATTGGTCGCCTCGCGTGGGCAGGCCGGCTGCACGGCTGCTCTCGTTGAGCGGTACAGTGCCTGTGATGACCTCCCTGACTCGTGTTTTCTCCAGCGTCGTGCTGCTCGGGCTGGCCGCCGCTCCCGTGGGCTCTCAGCCGCCCGCCAAAAAGCAGCTGATCGCCCACCGCGGCGCGTCGGGGTATGCCCCAGAGCACACGCTCGACGCCTATCGGCTCGCGATGACCCAGGGCGCCGATTTCGTGGAGCAGGATCTTGCCGTCACCAAGGATGGCGAGTTGGTCTGCATCCACGACCTCACGCTCGAGCGGACGACCAACGTCGAAGACGTCTTTCCGGATCGATCGGTGCCGGATCCGGCGGGCGGTCCGAACAAGCGCTGGCTGGTCGCGGACTTCACGCTGGCCGAGATCAAGCGGCTCGACGCCGGGTCGTGGTTCGACCCGAAGTTCGCCGGTGCCCGCGTCCCGACGTTCCAGGAAGCTGTCGATCTCGTGCGCGGCAAGGCCGGTCTCTATCCCGAGCTGAAGGACCCGGCGTTCTATCGCGACCGCGGCGTGCATCCCGACGTGCTGCTCGCCGCCGCGCTCGAGAAGAATCACCTCATCGGCGACCCGACGACGCCGGTGATCATCCAGTCGTTCGACGAGGTGACGATCAAGGCCCTGGCCACCAGCCTGCCGAAGGTCCCACGAGTATGGCTGGTCGAGCCGCGGGACATCGCGCGCCTCGATTCCCCGGCCAAGCTGAAAGAGATCGCGGGCTGGGCGAGCGGCATCGCGCCGAACAAGGCGATCATCACGGCGAAGCCAGAGATCGTCAGCGCGGCGCACGAGGCCGGGCTCACGGTGACGCTGTGGACGTTCCGATCCGCGGCGGTCGGAGCGGGGTTCTCTTCCGTCCGCGACGAGATGGCGGCCTTTCTTTACACCATCGGCGTCGACGCGGTCTTCACCGACAACCCCGACCAGTTCCCGCGGCGGTGACCGGCGAACCTCACCGCGCGGCAAGCGCGACATCCGCCCCTCTCCTGACTCGCGATGCCATGGTGGCCCGGCTCGCCGGCCACGATCGCCCGTGGGACTTCGTCGTCATCGGCGGCGGTGCGACCGGCGTCGGCGTCGCGGTTGACGCCGCGTCACGCGGCTACACCGTCCTGCTCCTCGAGCAGAGCGACTTCGGCAAGGGCACCTCCAGCCGCAGCACGAAGCTGGTGCACGGAGGCGTCCGCTATCTCGAACAGGGCAACCTGTCGCTGGTGATGGGCGCGCTCAAGGAACGGGGGATCCTGCGCGCCAACGCGCCGCACCTGGTCCACGCGCTTCCCTTCCTGGTGCCGTCCTATCAGTGGTGGGAACGCCCGTTCTACGGCGTCGGCCTGCTGACCTACAGCCTGCTCGCCGGCAAACGCGGGTTCGGCCGCTCGGCGATCCTTTCCCGACGCTCAGCACTCGAGCAGGTTCCAACGCTTCGTCAGAACGGCCTCCGCGGCGCTGTCCGCTACTACGACGGCCAGTTCGACGATGCGCGGCTGTTGATCAACCTGGTACAGACCGCGGCGGAGCACGGCGCGACGCTGATCAACTACGCCGAGGTCACGAGGCTGACGCGAGACACCGGCGGCTCGATCGATGGGGTCGCTTTCACCGACCTGGAGACTGGGCAGGAGCATCACGCCGCGGCGCGCGTCGTGATCAACGCCACCGGACCGTTCTCGGACGCGGTCCGGCGGATGGCCGATCCGCGAACCACGCCGCTGGTCGCCGCCAGCCAGGGCATCCACCTCGTGTTCGATCGATCGTTTCTGCCCGGCCGCAGCGCGGTGATGGTGCCGCGCACCGCCGACGGGCGGGTCATGTTCGCGATCCCGTGGCACGGCCACACGCTGGTGGGGACCACCGACACTCCGATGGAGTCGGCGGCGCTCGAGCCGCGGCCGACCCACGCCGAGATCGATTTCGTGCTGGAAACGGCCGCGCAATACCTGGCCAAAGTGCCGCAACGCCGCGACGTGCTCAGCGCGTTCGCGGGTATCCGGCCCCTGGTCCGGGCCGGCGACAGCCGCATCACCGCCGCGCTCTCTCGCGACCACACCATTCATGTCGATCCGTCGGGGCTGCTGACGATCACCGGCGGCAAGTGGACCACCTACCGGCACATGGCCGAGGACACGGTCGATCAGGCGGCGCTGCAAGCGCACCTGCCGACGAAGGTCTGTGTCACCCGCACGCTGCGCGTCCACGGCGCCATTCAGGAGGCGGACCCGACGGGGCCGCTGGCGATCTACGGAAGCGACGCGGCCGAGGTCGCCGCGATCATGCGCACCGAACCGGACCTTGCGGAGCCGCTCCATGCCGACCTCGGGGTCAGCGGTGCGGAAGTGGTCTGGGCAGCGCGGGCGGAGATGGCCCGGACAGTGGAGGACGTGCTGTCGCGCCGGTCCCGCGCGCTGCTGCTCAACGCGCGGGCGGCAATCGCAATGGCGCCGCGGGTGGCCGCACTCCTGGCCCGCGAGCTGCGCCGTGATGACGCGTGGCAGCGTGCAGAAGTGGATCGCTTCACGCAGCTCGCGCAGGGCTATCTCGTCGATCCCTGATCCCGGGCGGGATCAGGGATCAGGGATCCGGGACCCGGGATCCGGAAATCTCCTGCGCTTACTTCGCCAGTGGATCCGGGCGCATCTGGAAACGGATCACTTTGCTGGTCGTGCCCTTTCCGGTTTCCATGTGGAACGGCGCCCGCGTGCTGACGGTCGAGTACAGGCCCCGCCCCTTCCACCCCGCCTTCGCATCGTCGATCCGGCCGTCCAACCACTTGGTGTAGTAGCCGAGTGGGTACGGGACGCGCAGCACGACCCACTGCCCATTCCGCAACGCGAGCAATCCCTCGGCGGCGTTGCCGGTGTTGATCGGCGTGTTGGGACCGAGGCCGAAGGTGTCGAACTGATCGACCCAGGTGTAATAGCTCGCCCCGGCGCTGCCGGGATCGGTCACGCCTTTCAGCTGCGGGAGAGGCTCCGGATAGAGCGTCCAGCCTTCAGGGCAGTGCTGGCCGGTCGCCTTGGGACCGTTGAGCGGCCCCTTGCACTTGCGGCGATCGAAGCTCGCCATGTGGCCGCTGGCCAGCGCCGCCCAGACCACGCCGTCGCGATCGATGTCCATCCCACGCGGTGAGAAGCCCTGGACCTTGGCGTCGGGATTGTTGAACGGCGGCTCGTACACTTCGGCAAGCGCCGTCTCGGGTGGATTCGGCCCCGGCACGAGCCGCACGGCGGCGCCCGGTGATCCGAGCACCGAGCCCCAGACCGAGCCGTCGGCGGCCGGCGCCACCGAGTAGAACGCCCCGGCGAAGCGGGTGTCCTTGGCGGGGTCGGTGGGCTGGCCAGGCTCGGTATACGCGTCGCGCTTGCCGTTGCCGTTGGTGTCGATGACCAGCGCCGTCCAGCCCTGCGATTTCGCTTCGTCGTGCGTCGCCTCGAACATCTTCGTGTTCAGCCAGCCCACGACCTGGCCGCCGCCGCTCGTCCACAAGGTGTTGTTGGCGTCCATCGCGAACATCAGATGGTGCGTGCTGAAGCACGTGCTGATGTGGGTGATCGCCTTCGTCTTCGGGTCGTACATCGCCAGCTGACGGCCGGAGGTGTTGAGCGGATACAGCTTCGCCGACGGATGATCCGAACCAGCCTTGCAGAAGGCCGGGTTGTCGGGCGGACGCACCGCGGAGGTAATCCACACCCGTCCCTGCTCGTCGAACATCGGGTTGTGGACATTGTTCTTGCTCGTCCAGATCGGCTCGTCCCCCCAATATGCTGACGGCTGGATCATCGCGGGTGAGGTGGCCGGGGTGGCCGGATCGCGCACCGTCAGCGGGACGCGCGACACGGTATTCCGCACCGGGTCCAGCACCGGCAGATAGTCGGCGCTCAGTTCGAGCGAGCCGTAGATCAGCCCGTTCGCGTTGCGCGTCGGATCGCGCCGGTCGGTCGAGACCTCGTCGTGCAGATACGCCTTCGGATCGGCCCAGTCCCACTCGGTGATCACCACGTTCCGTTCGATGCCCTGGGGGCGTGGCGGCGCCGGCGGCACTTCGCCGGCCTTGATCCGATCGGTCCAGTCCGCGAACATCGCGAACGCGCGCTGTGCACCGAGCTGGTTGATGCCGCGCATCATGTCCGGCCCGGCCTGGCCCGAGACCACCCGCCGCTGCCACCCTTCCAGCGTCTTCATGTCGCGGAACGCCTCGGGCAGCTCGCGCGTCGCCTTCGTGCCCAGCGCGTGGCACGACCAGCACGTCCCGGACTTCATCGTCCGCAGCCATTCGGCCTGGTTCTTCACGTTTGGCGAGATGCCGTTTCCCTCCGGTCCAGTGCCCGGAAACTCTGACTTGTCCGGCACCTTGATCAGCGAGAACCAGTAGCCTGACGGGTAGTACTGCGCCGCGGCGTGGGGATCCGGCGCAATCGTCGCGGTGAGATTGAGCTGTCGGCCCGGGCTGGACTGGACCTTGGCCGAATCGACCAGGCCGTAGCCGCGCACCCAGACGTCATACGTGGCGCTCGGCAGATCCGGCACGAGATACCGGCCGCGATCGTCGGTGACGACGATGCGGACGAATTTCGTGGGGAGGCTGGTGGTTTCGGCAATGACCCAGACGCCCGCCTCGGGCCCTTTGGGTCCGGACACCACGCCGCCAATGTCATCGGCGTCGACCGCGACCGCTCCGGCGTCCTGCGCCTGGCCGCCCTGGCCGCGGACCGCCGCCTGCACTGCCGCAAGGCCCAGCGCCATCACCGTCGCGCATGCCCAGGCTGTCGTTCTCATCGCTCGCGCTCCTTTTGCCTACCGCGACCCTACCGCGGCGCCGTCCACCCGCGCGCATTGTCGCGCCGCCGCCAGGCGGGTGCAAGCTCGGGCTCGCGGCTTCCTGGAGAGCCTTGTCGTCATCGTGCCACTGAGCCCCGTGGGTCTGCATCCGGTAGCCTGTAAGCCGGTAGCCTGTAGCCGTAGCCTGAGCCGGTAGCCTTGCAGCCCTTGAGCCTTCAGCCATCAGCCGGAGCGGTGAGCGCGTGAGCCGTCACCCGTCAGCCCGCCGTCACGCCCGCTCCGCGAGAATCGCGCTCCGGCCAATCGCGCTCGGGACCAGGCCGCGGAACGAGAAGCCGGCATCGATCAGCCACGACTCGATCTCGGCGACCGAATAGCACCGCCCCTGGGTCACGTGCATCAGCAGCACGGAGTATTCGGCGATCGGCAGCGGGCCGGTTTTCATCGCGTTGAGGAAGGTGTCGTGGACGACCAGCAGCCCGCCGCGGTCCAACGCGGCGGCCGATGCGCGCAGCAGCTGGCGGACGATGTCCTCGTCCCAGTCGTGGAGGACATTGGAGAACAGGTGGACGTCGTAGCCGCGGGGCAGCGGCTCGGCAAGCATGTCGCCGACGACCGTATCGACCCGGTCGCCGAGGCCGCGCTGGGCGATCCCGCGTGCGGCGATGCGATCGACGGGCGCCTTCTCCAGCACCGAAGCCCGCAGTGCCGGAAACCGCTCGGCGAACGCACAGGCGAAGATACCCGAGCCGCCGGCGATGTCGAGCAGCCGGTGGCGGCCGGCGAGATCGACGTGCCGGGCGAGCGCGGGCGCGGTCAACAGGCCGCGGCAGTTCATCGCCGCGGTGAACTCCTCGGCGAAGGTCTCGGTCTCCATCGCGCGGTGCCAGTCCGCTTCGTCGGCGCGGCTGGCAAAGCGGGCCGGTGCGCCGGTCCGCAGGATCTCGATCAGATCGCGGGCGATCGGGCGGTCCGCGACCTTCGGGTAATACGGCCCCAGATACCAGCGGGCGTGCGCGACGAGGTGCTCGCGCGCCGCCGCCGAGGTCCGCAGCCGCGCCCCCTCACGCTCGACCAGGCCCATCGCCACGAACAGGGTCGTCATCACATCGACTGGCCGGCGGTGGAACCCGAGCCCGGTCGCGATGTCCTCGACTGTTCCGGGGTGCTCGTCGAGCCAGGTGAAGAAGTCGAGGCCGCTGACCGCCGCGATCAACATGTCGGCCGCGTAAAGGCTGTCACGAATCGCGTAGAGCGCCGTGGGATCGGTGACCGGCGAGTCGGACGGGTCCATCACGAACGGGCTCCTTCCGGAAGCGGCTGTGCAAACACCTCGGCAAGAAAGGCGCGGATGGCCATCGAGGATCGCGCGTCACTCGGCGCGTGATACGCGACGCCGGGGGTTCGCGCGGGATCGGCGCCCTCGTGGGTGAAGCCGTGCATCGCGCCGCCATACACGATCAGCTGCCAATCGGCGGCGGCGTCGCGCATTTCATCGGCGAACGCGGTGACCTGCGCGGTGGGGACGTGGGGATCGAGGGCACCGTGGCAGACGAGAATCTTGGCGCGGATGGAACCAGGGGACGCCGGCTGCGCTGTCGCGAGCGTGCCGTGGACGCTGACGACTCCGGCCAGCGGTGCGCCTTCGCGCGCGGTCTCGAGGACGGTCATCCCGCCGAAGCAGTAGCCAACCGCGCCGAGCCTGCCGTTCACGTCCGGGTGCGAGGCCAGCACATAGAGGGCGGCGAGCGCCCGGCCAGCCAGCCCGGCGCGGTCGGCGCGCAGCCCGGCAATCGCCGTCATGATCCGCTCCCGGTCGCCGGCCACCCCGTCGCCATACATGTCGCAGGCGAAAGCGACGTAGCCGAGCGCCGCGATCTGGCGCGCGCGGCCCCTCGCATGATCGTCCAGCCCGGCACCACCGTGGACGACCAGGACGCCCGGACGCCGCCCGCTCTGGCCGTCGTCGCACACCATATAGCCGGTCAGCGGCGTTGCGCCGTCCCGGTACTTTACCGATTCCGCAGTGATCGCCACGATGCGCCCCCCATCCATCTCCGAACGTCAGAGGATTGTAGCGGTCGCGGGCTGGCGGACGTTCAGCTGATAATGCAGGACGCTCTCGAGGACCCCGCATGCCGACCAGCCCGCGCGCGTTCGTATTCACGCTCCTGATCGTGCTCGCCACCGGCGCCCCCGGCGCGGGCCCGGCACGGAACGATCAGCGGCCCACGCCAGAGTCCAACCGGTTCGACGTCGTGGTGTACGGCGGAACGGCCGGGGGCGTGCTGACGGCGGTCACCGCGGCGCGCGAAGGGTTGAAGGTCGCGCTGCTCGAACCAGGGCGGCACCTCGGCGGCATGGTCTCGGGCGGCCTCGGCTGGACCGACTACGGCCGCAAGGAAGTGATCGGCGGCTCCTCGCTCGAGTTCTTCGAGCGCGTCGGCCGGAAATACGGACGCGAGATCGAGTGGCACTTCGAGCCGCACGTCGCCGAAGCCGTGTTCGGGGATCTGGTGAAGGAACCGGGCGTGACCGTTTTCCTGGGTCATCGCCTCCGCGAGAAGAGCGGGGTCGAGAAGGCCGGCACGCGGGTGAACGCGATCGTCATGGAGAACGGCGCCCGGTTCACCGCGACGATTTTCGCTGACGCCAGCTATGAGGGTGACCTGATGGCCCAGGCGGGCATCAGCTACACCTGGGGCCGCGAGGCGATCGCAGCGTTCGACGAATCGCTCGCCGGCGTCCGGGAACAGACCCCGCTGCACCAGTTCCGCGCCGCCGTCTCTCCGTTCGACGCGTCACGCCGCCTGCTCCCCGAAGTGATGCCTCGCACCGCGGATCCGGTCGGGGCCGCCGACAAGCGGGTCCAGGCCTACAACTTCCGCCTCTGCATGACGCGCACCGAGGCCAACCGTGTGCCGTTTCCAAAGCCGCGCGGCTACGATCCGCGCCGCTACGAGCTGCTGGCGCGATACCTGCCGGCCTTCGAACAGACGCTGGGGCGGCCGCTGGCGATCAACGACGTGATGAAGGCCGACCTCCTGCAGAACGGCAAGACCGACACCAACAACAACGGCGCGTTCTCGACCGACTACATCGGCGGCAGTTACGACTATCCCGAGGGCAGCTACGCCGCGCGCGAGCGGATCCGGCAGGCGCACGTCGACTACATCCAGGGCTTCCTCTACTTCCTCGTCACTGACCCACGCATCCCGCCGGCACTGTCCGCCGAGATGAAGACGTGGGGCCTCTGCCGCGACGAGTTCGTCGACGCAGATCACTGGCCGTATCAGCTCTACGTGCGCGAAGCGCGACGGATGGTCGGCGAGTTCGTCATGTCGCAGAAGGACATCCAGACCGCGCTCACCAAGCCCGACGTGATCGGCATGGGTTCGTACAACAGCGACTCGCACAACGTGCAGCGCCGCCCCTCCGCCGACGGCCAGAGTGTCGAGAACGAAGGGGACATGCAGGTCAAGGTGGTGCCTTATCAGATCCCGTACCGCGTGCTCCTGCCCAAACGCACCGAGGCCACCAACCTGCTGGTGCCGGTGTGCTTCTCCGCCACCCACGTCGCCTATTCGACGCTACGAATGGAGCCGCAGTACATGATCCTCGGCCACGCCGCGGGCCTGGCCGCCAAGTTGGCCATCGACAGCAAGGCCGCCGTGCAGGACATCGACGTCACCGCGCTCCAAACCAAGCTCAAATCGCAACGCGCCGTCTTCGCGCTGCCGCCGCCGTAGCCCTCACGGTCAGCCGTCCGCTCTCTGCCATCTGCCATCTGCCATCTGCCATTTGCCATCTGCCATCTGCCATCTGCCATCTGCCATCTGCCATCCGTCGTCTGCCATCTGCCCTATACTCCGGCATGCTGTTGCTGCTGGCGCTCCTGCTCGGTGTCTCGGCCGGTTTGCGATCGATGATGCCGCTGGCGGTCGTGACGTGGGCGGCGCGCGGCTGGCCGGCGGTCGCGGGCTCGAGCCTGGGCTTCATGGCCGCGCCGATCACCGGCTATGTCTTCGCCGCGCTGGCGATCGGTGAGCTGATCGCGGACAAGCTGCCCTTCATTCCCAGCCGGCTGCAGCCCGGCCCCCTCGGCGGACGGGTCGTCTCGGGCGCGCTGGCCGGGGCGGTCGCGGCCATTGCGCTGCAGGGATCGCCCGTTCTGGCCGGCGTCGCCGGCGCGATAGGAGCGGTGGCGGGAGCGTTCGGCGGCTACACGGTGCGGCGCGGCCTGACGGTCGACCGGAAGCTGCCCGATCTGCCGGTCGCGCTGCTCGAGGACGTCGTGGCCATCGGCCTGGCCGTGCTGGCGGTGTCGAGAATCTAATCCGCTGCCGCCGGCGTCCAAGCAGAAGCCGCTGGTTTCACCCCGAGCGGCGGGCGATCCCTGTCAGCGATTGATATTCTGGACACGATGTCAGCACGGACTACCGCCGGCACCACGATCGCGACCGTCGCCCTGACGGCGCTGGGCATCGCCTGGGCGGCGGGCGACGTCGCGCACGCTCAGCCGCGCCGGCCGACGGCCGGCCTGTCGCCGCTCGTCGCGACTGACGGCGTCCGCGCCGGCAGCACTGCGCATTTGGCGCTGCAGGTGTCGCTGCCCGAGGGCTATCACGTCCAGTCGAACGCTCCGCGCGAGGCGGCCTTCATCCCCACCGTCCTCGTCCTCGATCCGCCGGCTGGCTTCACGGCCACCGAAGTCGTCTATCCGTCTCCGACCGACCTGACCCAGGCCGGGCAGGCCCAGCCGCTGGCCGTGTTCGAGCGGGAGTTCGCGATTGGCGTCGCGCTCTCGGTTCCCGCCAACGCGCCGCCCGGCGACGTCGTCGTCCCCGCCCGGCTTCGCTACCAGGCGTGCGACGCGCAACTCTGCTACGCGCCGGTGACCGTTGCTACCGAGTGGCACCTGCGGATCGTCGGCGCGAACGCCGCCGTCACACCGCAGCAGGCGACGGTGTTCGATGCGATCGCGTTCGGTCATGGATCCAAACCGGCGCCGCCATCGGCGGTGCCCGCGCCTGCGGCTGCCGGGCCGGTGGGGGCCTCGGCGCGCAGCGGCCTTGCCGCCGTCGACGACTTCGACGAGCTGGGGTCGACGGGCGGGTATCAGCCCGTTGGCGATTTCCTGCGGTTCGTGCGGGATGCCGAGGCCGGGGTCAAGACGCGCGGCCTCTTTGAAGGCCGCGGCCCGCTCGCCATCCTGCTGGTCGTGCTGATTGGCGGTCTGGCCCTGAACCTGACCCCCTGCGTGCTGCCGATGATCCCGATCAACCTGGCGATCATCGGCGCCGGGGCGCAGGCCGGATCGCGCAGCCGCGGCTTTCTTCTCGGATCGGCCTACGGCGGCGCGATGGCCGTGGTCTACGGGGTCCTCGGACTGATCGTGATCCTCACCGCCGGTACCTTCGGCACGATCAACGCGTCGCCGTGGTTCAACCTCGCCATCGCCGTGCTGTTCGTCGTCCTCGGCCTGGCGATGTTCGATCTGCTCCTGATCGACTTCTCACGCTTCTCCACCGCCTTTCAGCCCGGCGCGGCGAATCGCGGCAGCGTCGCGCTGGCGTTCACGATGGGCGCGGTGGCGGCGCTGCTCGCCGGTGCCTGCGTGGCGCCGGTCGTGATCCAGGTCGTGCTCTTCTCCAGCAATCTCTACGCGACCGGTACGCACGTCGCGCTCGCGCTGCCGTTCGTGCTGGGCATCGGGATGGCGATGCCGTGGCCCTTCGCCGGCGCCGGCATGGCCGCCTTGCCCAAGCCGGGCGCGTGGATGGTGCGCGTCAAGCAGGCGTTCGGGGTCGTGATCCTCGCCACCGCGGCGTACTACGGCCACCTCGCCTACACGCTGTTCGCGGATCGCTGGGTCGATGCCTCGGCGGTCACCTCGAGCGTGGACGAGAAGATCAAGGAAGGCTGGCACTCGTCGCTGGCCGAAGGCCTCGAGATCGCCCGCCGCGAGCAGAAGCCGGTGCTCATCGACCTCTGGGCAACCTGGTGCAAGAACTGCCTGACCATGGACAAGACGACGCTGGAGGACGCGTCGGTGACGTCGGCGCTCTCAGGCTACGTGAAGATCAAGGTCCAGGCCGAAGATCCCGACGAGCCGACCACCCGCGCCACCATGCAGCGCTTCAAGGCGGTCGGGCTTCCTACTTACGTGATCCTGCGCCCAAAAACGAGGACGGCGGAGGCTGCGCGATGAGGGTTGGCGCGCGGGTTCAAGGTTCATGCGGTTCATGAACCCCATGAACCGACACCCCGTCAGAGATCTGGATTCGGAATCATGACGTCCCTCACGATCCCGTCGAGATCGTGGCAGGCGGCGATGAACTGACGGAGCGTACGGCGGGTCGGCGGGAATGTGTCGAACTCCTCCACGGTGAGGCCATTCTCGGTCGAGGCGCGGCGGTAGTCGTCGAACCGGTCGAGCGCGGTCAGGACGCTGGGCGGGACCGGCGTGTCGATGCGCCGCTCGACGGTGATGCCGGATTTGTTGAAGCGTTTCTGCCAGGCGTGAGGCGGTGAGATCACCACGTCGCCGCCGATCAGCTCGCTCCAGTGCATGTGATTGCGGAACGCGGCGGACAGGAGCCGGATCCGATAGCCGCGCTCCTGGAACAGGCGGTAGGTCTTCTTGAAAACCGAGACGCCCGCCCACTCGAGGATCCCGGGGTCGACGCTGATCTCCTGGCGGTCGGCGACCACCTTCAGCCAGTCATCGAGCCGGCCCACCATGATCGTGCACACCGGCCCCATGGTCGAGATGTCCTGACCGGCGCGCTCGCGGCGGCGCAGCCCGCGCTCGACGGCCTCGGCGACGGCGACGCACTGGGGCAGCGAGAAACACACGGTGGCGTTGATGCTGATGCCTCGGGCCGTTGCCTCTTCGATTGCCGGAATGCCGGCGGCGGTGACCGGAATCTTTACGATGATGTTCGGCGCCAGCGCGGCGAAGTGATCCGCTTGCTTCAGGATCGCCTCGCTGTCGCGGTAGTAGCGCGGGTCGGTCTGCACTGACAGCCGCCCGTTCCGGCCATGCTGCGCGTCGAACACGGGAGCGAGCAGCGCCGCGCCGCCCATGGTCATCTCGTCGACGACCCGCCAGGCGATGTCGTGCTCGGTCGCGGTCGGCATCTCGCGGGCAAGCGCCGCAATGCGATCCTTCCACACCGCCATTTCCCGCTTCAGCACGTCGACGACGATGACCGGATTGCAGGTGGCGCCGACGGCGCCGTGCTCGATCGCGAACGCGAGCTCCTGCAGAGACGCCGAGTCGTTCCACAAACATGTGGCCGTCGTCTGCGTCATTTCGTGCAGCGGGCTCTTGTATGTCGTGGTCGTCTGAGTCATGGCGCTCCCCTTCAGATCACGGGTGTCCGCTTCCCGCTTCCCGCTAGCATCCTTGTAGCCCGAGCCCTTCAGCCCTCAATCTTCAGCCGTCAGTCGTCCGCCGTCAGCCCTTGTCCTCAGGCATCTACCATTCGCCATTTGCCATTTGCCATCTACCATGATCTGCCATCTGCCATCTGCCATTTGCCATTTGCCATTTGCGTCAGAGCCCAATCGACCGCAAGATACTCGCGATTCCGGGTCGCGCTGGCCAGCGGCGCGCCCATGGCCGGGAGGACGTCCTGCTCGACGACGACCCAGCCGTTGAAGGCGGCGGCGCGGAGATCGGCCAGCAGGCCGGCGAAGTCGACCGTGCCGCGACCGAGCTCGCAGAAGAGGCCGTGGCGGAGAGCGGTCTGGTAGTCCCACCCGGCCGCGCGCGCCTGCGCCGCAACCGCCGGCTCACAGTCCTTGAAGTGCACGTGCCAGACACGCGGGCGGTGGCTGGCGAGAATGTGGCGCGGATCGCCCCCTCCGTACGTGGCATGGCCCGAGTCCAGACAGAGGCCGACCAGCGCGGGATCGGTGAGCGACAGCAGGCGATCGATCTCGGCGGGCGTTTCGACGTAGGTGGCGCAGTGATGGTGGACCACGGTCCGCAGCCCGGTCTGATCCAGGACAGCGCGGGCGATCTGCTCGACGCCGCGTGCCGCGGCCGGCCACTGCCGGTCGTCGAGTCCGGACCCCGCCGCGATCCGGCCGGCCATCCGCGCGCGGACCGGATCGGCCGTCGGCTCGTCGGACAGCACGATCACAGGCGCGGCAGTGGTGGCGACGGCGGACAACAGCCGCGCGGTCTTCACGGCGGTGCGGGCGCTCTCGTCGAA
Source organism: uncultured Acidobacteriota bacterium (assembly GCA_963816725.1). GTDB lineage: Bacteria > Acidobacteriota > Vicinamibacteria > Vicinamibacterales > 2-12-FULL-66-21 > CAVSUB01. The sequence continues at coordinate 42,899 of CAWFMC010000022.1, forward strand.
CGACGCCGGATCGATGAGCCGCGTCGTGACGAAGGCGCCCAGCATCGTGAGCTGCCGCCGGGCAAGCTCGTCGCCGAGCGCCGCCGGATCGGTCGGCATGAAACCCCAGTCGCCGAGCTCCGTGCCGGCGTAGCCGGACTCACGGATCTCGTCGAGCACCTGGGTGTAACCCGGGCTCTCCGCTTTCGACTCGAACTCCAGCACGCCCCACGAGCACGGCGCGTTCGCGACTGCAATCACCGGTGTCCCGCCTTCAGCGGCGCGGCGTCGTGAGATGACGGCGCCGCGACTCGATCACGTTACAAGTAGCTGCGTTCTGCCGCCTTGGCCCGCACGTAATCGGCGCGCGCCGCCTGGACCGCTTCGATCGTCGACACTTCGGCGATCGGCACGTCCCACCATGACTCCGAGCCGCCGACACGCTGTTCGCGATCGACCGGAATCACGATTGCGGTGGTCCGGTCTGCGTGCCGTGCCTCGGCAATCGCGGCGCGAATCTCCGCGCGGGTGCGGGCGTGCACCGCGTGCGCCCCGAGTGACGCGGCGTTGGCAACGTAGTCCACCGTCAGCAGAGGGCCCTCGAGCTGCCCGGTTCGAGGGTCGCGCGCGCGATAAGTGGTCGCGTACCCTTCGCAGCCGACCGACTGCGACAGGCCGCCGATGCTGGCGAACCCGTGATTGTCGAGGATCAGGATGATGAGCCGCACGCCTTCCTGGATCGACGTGGCGATCTCCTGGGCCATCATCAGGTACGAGCCGTCGCCGACCAGGACGAACACCTCGCGATCGGGCGCGGCGAGGCGCACGCCGAGGCCGGCGGCAATCTCGTAGCCCATGCACGAGTAGCCGTACTCGAGGTGATACTGCTTCGGATCGCGTGCCCGCCATAGCTTGTGCAGATCGCCGGGGAGGCTGCCGGCGGCGTTCAGGATGATGTCGCTGGGGGTCGTGACCTCGTCCAGCACGCCGATCACCGCGCCCTGCCCGAGCACCGGCGCGTCGATCGCGTGAATCCGATCGACCTCCCGCTCCCACGCCGCCTTCTCGTCGAGCACCCGCTGCTGATACACCTCGCCGGTCCGCCATCCATCGAGCATCGGCAGCCATTCCTCGAGCGTCGCCTTGGCGTCGCCGACGAGCGGCAGGGCCTGGTGCTTGCCGGCATCGAACTCGGTGACGTTGATGCTGATGAAGCGCACCGACGGATGCTGGAACGCGGTCTTCGAGGCGGTGGTGAAGTCACTCAACCGCGTGCCGATGGCGATCACGACATCCGCTTCCCGGGCGAGCCGGTTGGGTCCCGGCGCCCCCGTGACCCCGATCGCGCCGAGCGCCTGGGGATGATCGAACGGCAAGGTGCCCTTGCCGGCCATCGTCTCCACCACGGGGACCCCGGTGGCAGCCGCGAAGCGGGCCAGCTCGCCGGTGGCCTCGCTGTAGATCGCGCCACCGCCGGCGATGATCATGGGCGCCTTCGCCTGTCGCAGCAGCGCGGCCGCCTCGCGCAGCCGCGCGACGTCCGGCCGCTGGCGCGGAATGACCCACACGCGCCGACGGAAGAGCTCCTCCGGGTAGTCCCAGGCCTCGGTCTGCACGTCCTGCGGCAGGCACAGCGTCACCGCTCCGGTTTCGGCCGGCGAGGTCAGCACGCGGAGCGCCTCGGGGAGCGAGGTGATCAACTGCTCCGGCCGGGTGATCCGATCCCAATAGCGCGACACCGGCTTGAAGCAGTCGTTGACCGAGACGTCCGGCGTACCGCTCCGTTCGAGCTGCTGCAGCACCGGCGCCGGACCGCGGGTCGCGAAGATGTCGCCGGGCAGCAGCAGCACCGGCAGCCGGTTGATCGTCGCCAGTGCGGCGCCGGTGATCATGTTGGTCGCGCCCGGCCCGATCGAGCTGGTGCAGATCATCGCCCGCTTGCGGTTGGCCATCTTCGCGAAGCCGACCGCGGTGTGGACCATCGCCTGCTCGTTGCGCGGCAGGTAGCACCGGATGCGATCGCGAGCCTGAAGCAGCGCCTGGCCGACGCCGGCAACATTGCCGTGGCCGAAAATCGTGAGCACGCCGCCGAACAACGGCTGCTCGACGCCGTCGAGGCTGGTGTGCTGCTGCGTCAGGCACTCGATCAGCGCCTGCGCCATGGTCAGGCGCCTGGTGTGGGTCATGGTCGGACTCGCGATCTCCTCACACGGACTCCGATGGCTGGAACGGTGTCGCCGCCATCCTGGACGGCTCGGACCCGGCTCCCGGACGGCGATGGGCGCGCAACTCGTAGCCGCACGACTCACGGATCCGCAGCGACGTCTTGAGGGTGACGATCCGGGCCGACCGCCGCTTCGGCGCGGCGGCAGACGGCTGGATCGAGTCGACCAGCAGTTCCGCGGCACGCCGGCCGATGTCGTACTTCGGAAGATTGATGGTCGTGAGGCGGGGCGAGAAGGCATCGAGCCACGGATGGTCGTCACAGGTGACGAGGCCGATGTCGTCGGGGCAGCGCAGTTGATACTGACGCAGTGCCTGCATGAAGCCCACCGCCATCAGGTAGTTGGCGACGAACACCGCGTCCGGCCGCCGCCGCAGCAGGGCGATGCCGCTCTCGTATCCGGCCTCGACCCGGAAGTCGCTGGCCACCACCAGCTCGGGATCCACCCGCCGGCGATGCGACTGCAAGGCCTGCTTGTACCCCGCCAGCCGGCGCCGCGAGGTGCTCACGTTCGGGCCGTTCAGCATGCCGATCCGCGTGTAGCCGAGGCGCAGCAGGTGGCTCACCGCCTCGTAGGCGCCACCTTCCTCGTCGACCGTCACGACGTCCGAACGCAACCCGGTACCGAGCCGCATCAGCTGCACGACCGGCACCCGGGACACCTTGAGCTGCTCGTGCAGATCGGCGGGCAGCCGGCCGCAGGCTTTGGTCAGCAGGATCCCGTCCACGCGCTTCGCCAGGAACATGCGCAGCGCCTGCGCTTCCTTGTCCGGGTCGTCGTCGCTGTTGGCGATCATGAGCTCGTAGCCGCGCGCCCGGACGGCGTCCTCCGCGCCGCGCACCACCACCGGCCAGAACGGGTTGGCGATGTTGAGCGCGACCATGCCGATGATCCGCGTGCGCTGCTGCGCCAGGCTGCGGGCGACCGAATTGGGCCGGTAGTCCAGCTCGCCGACCGCTTCCTCCACCCGCGACCGGAGCACCGGGCTCACGTAAGCGCTGTCGTTGACGACAGCAGATACTGTCGCCGCCGAGACACGCGCCCGCTTCGCCACGTCGTAGATGTTCGCCATGCTGATTGCGCCGGCCAGTCTAGCAGCAACCCGCGCCCGGCAAAGCGCTTCGCTGCGAGGCTTGACGACGCGGCGGCGACCGGGCGTATACTGCGCAGTCCGTCGCGGAGCAGCGCGGCGAGACGACTCGGGCGAAGCGCTTCGCTGCAGGACCACTTCGAAGGGCCGCGTTCGGCGAGCCCGGTCAGGTACGCCGTCGGACATGGCGAGGAGAATCGGGTGGGATCACGGACCGGAACGCGGCTGAACATCGGACTCATCGGCCTGGGACGGCTCGGCCGCGTCTACGCCCGCGACCTCTCGACGCGGATCGCCTGCACCCGGCTGGCCGGCATCGCCGACCTGTCGCAAGACGCGGTGGACGAAGTCGCGGCCCAGTACGACGTGCCGGTCGCGTCCACCGATCCCGCCGTGGTGATCAATGACCCCTCCGTCGACGCGGTCGTCATCGTCACGCCCACGGATACGCACGGCGCCGTGACGCGAGCGGCGGCACAGGCCGGCAAAGCCATCTTCTGTGAGAAGCCGCTGGCCATCTCGCTGGCCGACGCCCGCGACATGAAGCGGACCGTCGAGTCCACGGGCGTCTTCTTCCAGCTCGGATTCATGCGGCGCTTCGACCGCGGCTATGCGGCGGCCAGGGCGCGGCTGGGTGAGGGGGCGATCGGGGACGCGGTCGTGTTCAAGTCGAGCTCGCGCGATCCGTATCCGCCATCCGTCGAGTACGCCAATCCGGCGAAGAGCGGCGGGCTGATCGTCGACATGGGCATCCACGACTTCGATCTCGCGCGCTGGTTCATGGGGGAAGTCAAGACGGTGCAGGCAATCGGCGGGGTCCTCGCTTATCCCGAGCTCGGCGCCGTCGGCGACATCGACAACGCCATCATCAGTCTCGTGTTCGAGAGTGGCCGGCTCGGCGTGATCGACCTGACCCGCAACGGGATCTACGGGTATCACATCAACACCGAGCTGCTCGGCACGGCCGGGACCCTGCGCATCGGCTACCTGCGGGAAACGCCATTGACAATCATGACCAAGGCCGGCGTCTCGCACGACACCGTGCCCTACTTCATGGAGCGGTTCCGCGACGCTTACACCACGCAGCTCGAGGACTTCGCCCAGAACGTGCTGCACGGGCGGACCCCGCCGATCACCGTAGACGATGGGGTGCGGGCGCTGGAGGTGGCGATCGCGGCGACCCGGGCGCGGGAGACGGGTCTGCCGGTCACGATCGCCAGCCTGGCGGCAGAGGCGTAGTCGGGCATCGCCGGCACGCCCGGACACCGGACAATCGCGCAGACGCGGAGGGATGGCATGGCGTCGCAGAAACGATCGAGCCCGTTGGTGCGGTCACGGACGATCCCCAAGGGGCAGTCCGGCACACAGATCGCCGTGACGCCGGCACGCGCCGCGTGGGACTACGTCGGGTTCGCGGTGCGTCAGATCGCCGGCAGCGATACCTGGCGGGCGCGGACGGGCGGCAACGAAGTATGCCTGGTGCTGCTCTCGGGGCTGGCGTCGATCGCGTGGTCGCCGGGGCCGGCCAAGCGGCTGCGGCTCGGACCGCGGCGCGACGTCTTCACCGACTATCCGCACGCCGTGTATCTGCCGCCGGGGACGTCGTTCGAGCTGACCGCCAGCCGGCAGACGGAGATCGCGGTGTGCCAGTCGCCGACCGCGAAGTCGCTGCCCGGCCGGATGATCTCGCCGGCGGAGTGCGGACTGGAAGTGCGTGGCGGCGGCAACGCGACGCGGCAGATCATCGACATCCTGCCGCCGGCTGCGGCTGCCGATCGGCTGCTGGTGTGTGAGGTGCTCACGCCGGCAGGCAACTGGTCCAGCTACCCGCCGCACAAGCACGATCGCCATCAGCCTCCGGTCGAAGCGGACCTGGAAGAAACCTACTACTACCGCTTCAGCGGCCGTGACGGCTACGGCATCCAGCGGCTGTACACGCAGGACGGCCGCACCGATCACACGATCCAGGTCAAGGATCGCGATCTGATGATCGTGCGCGACGGCTATCACCCCTTTGTCGCCGCGCCCGGCTACGACGCCTACTACCTGAACACGCTCGCCGGCAGCTTCCGCTCCATGGCTGCGACCGACGACCCGCGCTATGCCCACCTGCGCGCCAGCTGGCCGCCGCCCGATCCGCGGGTGCCGATGGTTCAAAGGCCGGTCAGGAGCTGACGCTGTTCGCTTCCAGCTTCCAGCGTCCCGCTAAAGACCTTGCTGGCTCAACTACGCGATTTAGCCAACATCGGTTCGATCCGCCGTTCGAAGCGGGAAGCTGGCCGCGTCAGTAATCGACAAACCCATCGTCCGGGTAGCAATACAGCCAGCGCTCGCCCGGCTCCGCCGAGGCGATCACGGGGTGGGTGGTGGCGCGGGCGTGCTTGGTGGCGTGCTTGTTCGGCGAGTTGTCGCAGCAGAGCGTCACGCCGCAGCTCTGACAGGTGCGCAGGTGCAGCCAGCGGGCGTGAATCTTCACGCACTCCTCACACTCGTACTTGCGGGCGTGGGTCACGGTCTTGATCGCGCTGAGATGGGTGCAGAGATCGTCGCTGGCCATGATGAGTCTCCCGATTCCGATCGATTACAAGCCGACGAAGCCACGGCGCCTCCCGTCGTGCGCTCCGGCGTGGCACCACCATTCGAACGGTACTTCGGCGCCGCCCGGTGCGCAACGTCAACTCCAGCGAAAGAGCCGTGACGAGAGCGACGTGCACACCAGAAAGATGACGACGAGCGCCAGCATGTCGGTGAGATGGGCCGACCAGGGGTGCCCCTGCCAGATGCCTTTCAGCAGCGACACGGCGTAACTGAGCGGAAGCAGGCGCCCCAGGAAACGCAGCACTGGCGGCAGCGAGTGGAGTGGAACGAACAGGCCTGACACCGCGATCATCGGATACAGCAGCAGCGAGCCGACCGGCTGCGCGAACCGCGCGGTCGGCACGACGCTGGCGATCAGGAACCCCATCGACAGGATCGTCACCGTCACGAACAGCAGCGCCAGGGCGAAGGCCCCCATCCTCACGTCCCCGTGGATCAGGGAGTACCGGACCCCGACGAGGTAGGTCGCTGCCAGCGTGACGGCGGTCATCAGTAACTTCACGAGCACGTGCGCGGTGAGGATGACGTGCGGACGCAGCGGCGTCGCCCGCAGCCGCTTGAGGATGCCTCCTTCTCGGTAGATTGCGATGATCGTCACCAGTGAGAGCACGGCGTTCAAGGCGATGAGGATCGCGCCGAAGATCGGGACATCGACGTCCACGCTCGACCCCGCGCCGGGCGGCCCGCTGCTCCTCAGCGTCCGCCCGAGCACTGTGAACAGCAGGACGGGAATCACCACCGAGCCGAACACCCCGAGCGGTTCGCGCAGGAAGATCTTCAGCTCGAGCCACGTCAGCTTGCCGAGGCCTCTCAACATCGGATCGTGATCCTCAATCCCGGATCGAGTGGCCGGTCAGACCGAGGAACACATCCTCCAGCGTCGGCTGGACGGTGCGGAAGTCGGTGACGCGGATGCGGTGTTCGGCGAGACACTGGATCACCTGCGTGACCAGACCGTCACCGCGGCCGCGAATCGTCGCGCGGCCATCGCGCACGGAAACCTCGTCGACGCCAGAGAGCTGCCGGAAGCGGGCTTCGGCTTCCGGATCATCCGTGGCGAGCACCACCGATCGCTCCGGGCAATGACGGGCAATGAGTCCGGCTGGTGTATCGATGTCGATGACCCGGCCGTGATCGAGGATGGCGACGCGATCGCAGAGCCGTTCGGCCTCCTCCATCAGGTGGGTGGTGAGGAACACGGTCTTGCCGCGGCTGCGAATGCCGCGAACCAGCTCCCAGATGGCCCGCCGCGCTTGCGGATCGAGACCTGTGGTCAGCTCGTCGAGGAACACCACTTCGGGATCGCTGATCAGCGCCAGCGCGATGAAGAGCCGCTGCTTCTGCCCGCCCGACAGGGTCATGAACCAGGCATCGCGCTTCTCCGTCAACCCGAGCTGCTCCAGGAGGTGATCGCGGAGAGAGGACGGCTTCTTGTAGAGAGAGGCCCACAGGTCGACCGCCTCCCAGACCTTGATCCGCTTCTGGAGCTGCGCCTCCTGCAGCTGGACGCCGATGCGATGCTGGAGGCGGTAGGTGTCACGGACCGGATCCATCGACAGCACCTGGATCGACCCGCGATCCGGCCTCCGCAACCCCTCCACGCACTCCATCGTCGTTGTCTTGCCGGCCCCGTTGGGACCAATCAAGCCGAAGATCTCCTCGCGGTGGACGTCGAAGGAGACGTCCTCCACGGCAACGAGCTTGCCGTAGCGCTTGTGCAGAGACGTGACGCGGATGACAGGTTCTGGGGTGCTCAAGGTTCGGAGGTGAACCCTAATCCAGCTTCGCTTCCATCTTGATCCGCACCTCCGCGATGAGCGGGAGCACGTAGCTCAAGAGCGGATGATCGAGATCGAGCGCTTTCGACTCGCCTTCCCAGGATCCCTTCTTGGACGCGCGATCGATCAGCTTGCCGTCCTTATCGAGATACTCGACGGTGAAGCTGACCTGCCATTCTTTGTCGGAGGGGTTCTCGGCGACGATGTGCGCGCGGACCGTCATGACGGTCTCGGATTGCGTTGGGCCGGTGATCACCGTCGACAGCCCCCCGGTGACGTGGGTGCGCTCCGAGAACTCGACGGTCAGCACGTTCACCGCGCCAACCTTCGCGCCGAGCGTAGCCGTCTGCCCCGGCTTGTACTCCACGGTGCGCTCGGCCCGCAGGCTCGGCTCCTGCGCCCGCAACGCGAGCGGCGACATCAGCATGAGGGCGGCGCCGACGACCCTGCCGGCCGTGCGGCGTGCGTTGCGGGATGTGCGAGTCATGAGGGTGAGCATACGTAGCCGATTTCCTGCCGGTCAACTCTGGGCACAGGTCAGGTCCTTTTCGTTATCCGCTCTCGCAACACCTCGTCGAGGTCATCCCGCCCGGTGGGAACGATCGCCGGATCCAGCGGCTCGCCGGCCTGGAGAAGCATCCGGGCAATCGCCGCGAAGTCACCGGTGTCCGATCGCCAGCCGTGGACCGCACCGTGAATGCACCAGCCGAGCAGGGTGCTGCCGAACGTGCGATCGCGAACACCGATCGGCGGATCATGACGGAGCAGCAGTTCTACGAGTTCCGCGTTACCGAGGAAGGAGGCCCAGCGGATGGCTTCGGCGGCTTCGGGGCCACGGGCTCGTGGATCGAAGCCCAGGTCGATCAACAGGCGGACTGCCTCCGTGTCGTTCGCGTGGGCTTTCTCCGGCAACACCCGCAGCTGGTCGGGCGAGAGCCGTGCCACGACGTCAGGATGCGCGGCGACGACCTCGAGTGCCCCGCTCCGGTTGCCTCGCGCGGCCGCCGCGAGGAGCCGTTGCGCCGCAGTCGCCGCCGCCAAAAGTAGCTGCACGATCGCCTGGTCACCGACCATGTAGGCGACGTCGAGCGGCGAGAGGTTGTGACCGAACGTCCAGCGGTAGATATCGCCGCGCAGGCCGTCCCTTTCCTCGGGCGTGGACGCCCGCGATCCGTGATGCGCGACGACGTACTTGCCGTGCCAGGTGCGGTGATCGAGCGCGCCCGGATCGTCACGCAGGGCCTGTTCGACGCGCGAGCGATCCCGCAGGCCGATGGCCAGGTAGATGTCGTACCACGCGCCGCGATCGACGAGGAAGCGGGCCACTTCCGGCGCCTCGCGGACCAGGTGCTGGGCCGGCGTCGATTCGTGATCCACGTCGCGCGTGTCGAGGTCGGCGCCGCGCTCCACGAGCTCACGGGCGACGTCGACCGTCCGCGCGCAGTGCAGCGGCGTCTTGCCGTCGCCGCCGCGTGCCTGGACCAGCGACGGATCCGCGTCAAGGAGCTCGCGCACGCGATCGTGCATCCCGAGATGGGCGGCAGCCCACACGTCCACGACTGCCCCGCGCGCGATCAGCGGCACCGCTTGCTCGGGCGTGCAGTCGTACTCCAGCAGCCCGAATCCACCCGCCCACCAGTCGCTCTTGCGATTGAGGTCTGCTCCGTGCGCCAGTAGCACATCGAGGAGCGGCAGGTTGGTCTTGACCATCGCCGCCGGACGGCTGCCGAACGGGCCGATCGGCGAATTGATCGCCGCGCGCACCTCGGCGTGCGCCGCGAGCAGCGCGCGGACCCGCTCGATGTCGCCGTCCCGGAGCGCCGCCGCGAACTGCTCGACCGGCGGTTTCACCAGCGACTCGATCTTGCGCTTCATCGCCGCCCAGCTCGGGAATCCGTAGCCGCGAGCCACGACGAGTTGCGCATCGGCCAGTGTCGCATCGCCGGCTGCCGGGGGGTGGGGATGCAGGGCCGTCAGGCGGGCGAGCGCGACGGCCTCTCCGCCGTGAATGGCGCGTAGCAGCGCGCGGGCGCGCTTCTGCTGCATTTCGACATTGGGATGCGCGGGCAGCGGTTCGACGAACGACGGCAGGCGATCGGACATGACGAGACCTCCCGAAAGGTTGCGCCCGTCGTCCGCGAGCACGGGCTGGAGGTTCGTCAGCAACGGCCGGTTCGACGCGGACCGGCCACGACCGGCTCTTCGCCGCGCGACGCGGCGAAGCACAGGTGGGAGGATCCCTTCCCGCGGACAGGGCGCGTCCTGCACGCGCTCACGTGAGGATAGCCGCGGGCGCCAAGGCGCGCAAGGCGCTTGCGGCGCGTCGGGATCGCTGTTGCGCGCCGGCTTCCCGCTTCCCGCTTCCTGGAATGCTGGCCATTACCGAACGCGGCCGAACGCCGGATCCCGGGTCCCGGGTCCCGGGTCCCGTCTGTCCGTCCTCCATTTGACAATCGAATGCGGTGCGCGGATACTCCATTCGAATGGCCAATGAACCCCGCGCCGGGGTGCTCCAGGGCACGCTCGATTTGATGATCCTTCAGACGCTCGCGACCCTCGGGCCGCTGCATGGCTACGCGATCGCGGCGCGCCTCGAGCAGGTGTCCGGCGGCGCCCTGCAGTTGAACATGGGGACGCTCTATCCGGGTCTGGTGCGGCTCGAGTTGAAGCGGCTGGTCGCGGCGCGCTGGGCGCTGACTGAGTCGAACCGGCGGGCCCGGTTTTACGAGCTGACCGCGAGAGGCCGTCGGCAGCTCGAAAAAGAGCGTCAGGGCTGGCTGCGCATGGCCGGCATCATGGCGCGGGTTCTGGAGTAGGCCATGCGCGACTGGTACTGGCGGCTGCGGGCGGCGTTCGGCCGCGAGCGTCGATCGGTCGAGACCCGCGAGGAGCTTCAGTTTCACCTCGACATGGAAGTCGACGCCGGGCTGCGCGCCGGATTGTCTCCCGACGCGGCGAAGCGGCGGGCCCGGCTGCGCGCCGGCCAGCTGGCCGACGGGGTGGAATCCACGCATGACGCGCTCGGCATCGCGTGGATCGACGGCATGGCCGCGGATCTCCGCCACGCGGTGCGCGCGCTGACCCGCAGCCGCGGGTTCGGCAGCGTGGCGGTCCTCGTGCTGGCCGCAACCGTCGCGGTCAACACGCTGATCTTCTTCATGCTCGACGGCGTGGTCCTGCGCGCGCTCCCCTACGCCGCGCCGGACCGCCTGGTCCGGATCTACGATGCGACGCGCGACACGCCCAAGTTCCCGATGTCGATCGGCCACTATCTCGATTACCGCCGGGCCTCGTCTTCGCTGGAAGGTCTCGCGCTGTACACCGGGAAGGACATGGAGCTCTCCGCGTCCGGCGGGCACTCGAAGCGCCTGAGCGGGGTGGCAATCACCTCGGAGTACTTCGCCGTCCTCGGGCGCGCGCCGCTGCTGGGGCGGGCCTTCACCGACGAGGACCTCCATCCCAACGTCAAGCACGTGCTGCTCAGCGCCCGGACGTGGCGCCACGACTTTGCCGCGGATCCGTCAATCGTCGGCACGTCGATCCGCCTCAATCGCGAAGCGTGGACGGTGATTGGTGTCGCGCCCGACGGTTTCCAGCATGTCGGAGGAGATTACCGCTCGCCGCTCCAGGGCGATACGGTCGATATCTGGCTACCGCTGGTGACCGAAGGCTCCGAAGGAATGATCCGGTTCAGCCACTACTGCAACGCCATCGCTCGCGTACGGGCGGGTGTCTCGATCGCGCAGGCGCGCCAGGAGCTCGAGGGGATCGCCGCGCAGTACGCCGAGCGGTACCCGAAGGCCGGACGGTGGTCGCCGCGAATCGAGCCGCTGCTGGGCGAGGTGACCGGCCGATCGAGCCAGGTGGTGTGGCTCCTGACCGCAGCGGGCGGGCTGGTCCTGCTCGTCGCGGGCGCGAACATCGCCGGCCTCTCGGTCGCCCGCGCAGTGGCGCGACGACGGGAGCTGTCGCTGCGCCGGGCACTCGGCGCGAACCGCTGGCAGCTGCTGCGGGTCGGACTCGCGGAAAATCTGGTCATCGGCGCGGCGGGCGCGCTGCTCGGATTGCTGCTCGCGTGGATCGGTCTGCCGCTGCTCCGCGAGTTGCTGCCGGAGGACTTTCCGCGCGCCCACGAAATCGCCCTCACCGAGCGAGGCGCGCTCTTCGCGACGGTCATCGCCCTGGCCACCGTGGTGATCGCCGGGCTCCTGGCTTCCGGCGGCATCGACGCGCCGCAGGCGCTGCAGCGCGTCACCGCGGGGAAGGACTCGCGCCGCCTTCGCACGCTCCTGGTGGTGGGAGAGATCGCCCTGGCCGGTGTGCTCTGCGCCGGCACGTTGTTCCTGCTGCGCAGCTACACCCGGATCGGCGCCCGCGACCACGGGTTCGACCCGGCGAACACCTTGACCTTCCGCTTGACCATCCCGACGCCGCCCGATGCCGCACCTGACTACGCCGGACGACATTACGAGGCGATCCGGAGCGAGATCGCCGCGTTGCCCGGCGTCGTGGCAGTGGGCGCGGCGACCAACCTCCCGTGGAGCGGTTACGACGAGAACACCGGGTTCGCGATCGTCGGGCGCGCGCCCGATCCGAGCGACGCCAGCGGGCCGGGGGCTCGCTACCAGGCCGCCACGGCCGGCTACTTCGAGGCGCTCCGAACGAGGCTCATCGCCGGCCGCGCGTTCGGCGCCACACGTGACGCGCTCGGGCAGCCCTTCGTCGTGATCGTCAACCAGGCGCTCGCGTCCCGCTATTTCCCGAATGGCGATGCCGTCGGCGCCACGATCGACGTCTTCGGCCAGAAGCGGCAGATCGTCGGGGTCGTCGCCGACGTGAAGGACACGCCGACCGATCTGGACGCGAAGCCGGCTCTCTGGTTTCCGCTGACGCAGGTCCGCTTCGATTCGGTGTCGTTCGCGGTCCGCGGCACCGGGCCCGATCCGGCGAGCCTCACACCCGGCGTGACGACGGCCGTTCACGCGGTCGATCCGGAATTGCCGCTCGCGAACATCCGCACGCTGGAACTGCACGCCGGCGCGGCGCTCGCGTCACGCCGCTTCGCGCTGTGGTTGTTCCAGGCCTTCGCCTTCCTCGCCCTGGCGCTCGCCGCCAGCGGCGTCTACGGTCTCCTCGCCTACGTCGTCCGGCAGCGCCGGAAGGAGATGAGCATCCGGGTCGCGCTCGGCGCGACGCGCGGCAGCCTTGGCGGGATGGTCCTCTCCGACGGCCTCAAGATGGCCGCGGCCGGCGGATTGTGCTGCCTGTGCCTGGCGCCCATTGGGGGATCGCTGCTGCAGACGTTTCTCTACAACGTCCGCGCCGACGACCCGGTAACGATCGTCGGGGCGCCACTGGCGCTGATCGGGGTCGCGCTCCTCGCCAGCCTGGGGCCGGCGCTCTCCGCAACCCGCACCGACCCGGCGCGCGCGCTGCGGGAGGAGTAGCCGGCGCCCGGCGGTCCGCTATACTCGCCGCCGATGCGCCGCGCCGCGATCGGATGGCTCGTGGTCTCCACGATCGCGCTCGCGGCGCCTCCCGAGAGTCGCCGCGATCTCGCGGCGCGCGTGGCAACGCTCACTCGCGATTCACCCTGGCGTCAAGTCGCGACTATTCCGATCGCCTTCCCGACTTTTCACCCGCAGGGCATGGTCAAGATCGGCGCGACGTTCTTCGTTACGTCGGTCGAGGTCCAGCAACCGACGACGCGCTTCCCGGCCCTCGTGGACGGCATGGACCGTGACGCCGGACGCGGCGTCGGTCACCTGTTCAAGCTTGACGAGACCGGCAAGTTGATCTCCGATCTCCGGCTCGGTGAGGGCTCGATCTACCATCCGGGCGGGATCGATTTCGATGGCACGTCGATCTGGGTCCCGGTCGCCGAGTATCGGCCCAACAGCCGGTCGATCGTGTATCGCGTCGACCCCGAGACGATGACGGCTTCTGAGGCGTTCCGCTTCCCGGATCACCTCGGCGGCGTGGTCCACGACACCGACGACCGCACGCTGCACGGGATCAGCTGGGGCTCGCGGCGGTTTTACCGCTGGACGCTCGACCGGCGCGGCCGGGTCACCGACGCCAACGCATCGCCGGAGCGGCTGCGCACGCTCAACCCGTCGCACTACGTCGATTACCAGGACTGCAAGTACGCCGGCGGCCACCAGATGGTCTGCACCGGCGTAACCGAGATCCGCCAGTCGCCGGACACGCGGCCCTTCCGGCTAGGAGGCATCGATCTGATCGATCTACGAGATCACCGCCCCGTCCACCAGTCACCGCTGCTGCTCTGGACGCCGACCGGCCTCGACATGACCCACAACCCGGTGTGGCTCGAGGCGACACCCGCGGGGCTGCGCGGCTACTTCATGCCCGAGGACGACATGTCCTCGATTTATGTGTATGAGGTCGGGGATCAGCGGCCCGGGACCCCGGACCGGAGTCCGTCTTAGCGCGAGCGATCCGCAACCGCCGAGCGCGCAGCGCCCAGCGCGCAGCGCCTAGCGCCTAGCGCCGACGCCAAACGCGCCGCGCCTGTTGTCCTATCTTTGTCCATTACATATAATGGACAAAATGGAGCTTGGCCGAAACGCTGAACCGCAACCCGAACCCCCAATGGCTGACCGCAGGTCGCGCGCGATCGGCACCGAACCGCTCTACCCCATCCGCGCCGTGTCGCGGATGACCGGTCTCAGCGTGGACACGTTGCGCGCCTGGGAGCGGCGGTACGAAGCCGTCGTGCCGACGCGCAACGATCGCGGCCGGGTCTACAGCGAGGCGCAGGTCGCGCGGCTCAAGCGTCTCGACGAGCTCGTGAAACTGGGGCACGCGATCGGCACGATCGCGCGCGCGACCGATGACGAGCTCGATCAGATGCTGCGCGGCGCCGACGCTCACGCGGCCCGGCCAGAGCCGCCGCCCGTCGCCAACCTGGAAGCGCTGACCTCCGCGCTGGACCGCTACGATCTCGAAGCGGTCGAAGCGACCCTCAATCGCTACGCGGTGCTACTACCGCCGCGCGAGCTGGTGTTTTCCGTGGTCCTGCCATTGCTGAACCACATTGGCGAGCGCTGGCAGAGCGGGCGGCTGCGGCCGTCACAGGAACATCTCGTGTCGGCGGTCATCCGCAGTATGTTGGGTGGATCGCTGCGGGCGATCGCGCGGCCGACCGGCTCACCGCGGGTCGTGTTCGCGACCCCGTCCGGCGATCGTCACGAACTGGGGCTGTTGTGCGCCGCACTGCTCGCCGCCGCCGCCGGCTACGGCGTGCTCTATCTCGGCCCTGACCTGCCGGCCGCCGACATCTTCCACGCCGCCGAGTGGTCGGGGGCCCGCGTCATCGTGCTCAGCCTGACGGCGCCCGCGGTGATTCCTCCCGGCGAAATCACCGCGCTGGCGGCAGCGGCGCCCAAGTGCGAGGTCTGGGTGGGTGGACCGGCCGCGTCGCAACTGCTGACCAGCGCGAGGGCCGGGATGCGTTACATCGCCGCGCTGACCGATATCGTGCCGATGCTGGATCGCCATGCCCGCTGACACCCTGCTCGATCGGTTTGCCTGGGCGCCGGCCGCCCCCGCGCACGCGCCCGGCGCGCTGATCCATCTGCATCGCGAGACGATCGTCCCCGAATGCCTGGAGCGAACCTTCGCATTCTTCTCGGACGCCGCCAACCTCGAGCGCCTGACCCCGCCGTGGCTGAACTTCCGGATCATCACGCCGCCGCCCATCGTCATGCGGGAAGGCACGTTGATCGACTACCGGATCGTGCTGCACGGTCTGCCGATCCCCTGGCGCACGCGCATCGACGTGTGGGAGCCCGGTGTCCGCTTCGTCGATCGCCAGACGATCGGACCGTACCGCTGGTGGCGTCACGAGCACCGCTTCGAGGCGGTCGCGGACGGCACACGCGTGATCGACGATGTCGAGTTCCGGCCGCGCGTGCATTGGGTCAGCGGCTGGATGGTGAAGCGCGACGTCGAGCGGATCTTCGCCTTCCGTCAGGAAGCGCTGCCCCGCTTCTTCGGCGCCGGCGCGACGCCCTGACCATCGGCGCGTCGTCGAGCCATGATCGAGAGCGCCCGACCTGAAGGTCGGGCCTACGACAACATGCCCACCGAGACCAATCGCTGCGATCGCGATAACGGCCACCCGGCGATCCGTGTTCAGATACATGGACAGGAGGGACGTTCGTGTTCATGCGATTCGCGACGATGCTGGTCGTGATTCTGTCGGCGACGGGTGCCGGCGCTCCGCCGCCGCGGGTGCCGGTGCTGGTGGAGCTCTTCACCTCTGAGGGCTGTTCGAGCTGCCCGAGCGCTGACGCGCTGCTGGAGACCCTGCTCCGGGATCAGCCCGTCGACGGCGTCGAAGTGATCCCGATCGGCCTGCACGTCGACTACTTCAACTATCTCGGATGGAAGGATACGTTCTCGGCCGCGGCGTTCACCGAGCGGCAGCAGGACTACTCCCGCATCTTCGGCCCGGACAGCGTCTACACGCCGCAGATGGTCGTGGATGGCAAAGACGGCATCGTCGGCAACGATCGGCCGCTGGCCGCGAAGACGATCGCCGCCGCGGCGCGCCGGCCGCACCTGGCGCTGCACGCGACGGCACATGCGACCGCAGACAGCGCGACGATCACGATCGACCTCCCGGCTGCTCCGGCAGGCGGCGAGAAGATCCAGGTCGTGGCGGCGGTTACCGAGGACGATCTCACCACCGCAGTCCAGCGCGGCGAGAACAAGGGGCGGACGCTTCACCACGTGGCCGTCGTCCGCAAGATTCAAACGCTCGACACCCTCGGTGCCTCGGCCGGCCCCACCGAGACGCGAATCCGCCTGGTGCCCGGCTGGGGTCCAAACCATCTGAACGCCGTGGTCTGGCTGCAGGGCGTCAAGAGCCGCCAGGTCTATGGCGTCGCGTCCGCGCCGATTCTGCGTTAAATGCGCTAGCGCTTGCTCAACTCGTCCAGCGTCCGTTTGAGCTCTTCGAGCTTCTGCCCGGCTTCCCCGAGCTTGCCCTCGGCGGTCAGCCGCTGGTAGTCGGCAAGACTCTGCGCCGCGCGCGCGATCAAGGCCTGGACGTCCGCGCCGCTCCCAGCCGGCCGTGACGCTTCCGCAGTGCCCGCTGCTGCCGTGGAGGTCGAGACCGTCGCGCCAGCCGCGGCCCCGTTCCCGCCGCCGAACAGGCCGTTCAACGCCGCTTCGAATGTCGGGGCGTAGACCAGCCGGTCCTGGAGCGCCAACACCACGAGACGCAGCTCCGGCATCGGGCTGCGATCGGCCTGGAGATAGATCGCCTCCGCATAGAGCAAGGCCTTGCCAATCGGGATCACCAGCAGCGGTCCGCGGCGCACGCGCGAACCCTGCTGATTCCAGAGCGACAGCTGTCCCGAGAGCTGCGCGTTCTGATCGATCCGCGCTTCGATCTGGAGCGGACCGTCGACCAGGCGGGTCTTGGGGAAGTCGAAGGCGATGACATCGCCGTAGCGCTCGCCGTCACTGCGACCGGCGATCCAGCCAATCAGGTTGTTGCGGTTCGCCGGGGTGAACGGGAG
The DNA here is from genome assembly GCA_963816725.1 of uncultured Acidobacteriota bacterium. Lineage (GTDB taxonomy): Bacteria > Acidobacteriota > Vicinamibacteria > Vicinamibacterales > 2-12-FULL-66-21 > CAVSUB01. The sequence continues at coordinate 60,120 of CAWFMC010000022.1, forward strand.
CATCTCGACGAACTCGGTCGCCGATTCGCCGGGCAGCTTCATCAGCACGAAGTTCGGTTCCATCGGGGCGGTCGGACGATCGGGCCGCTCCGAGGCCGCGATGTCCGAAGCGACCGTCCACAAGTCCTCGCGGTTGTAGAACACTTGCGGGTCGGTCATGTGGTACAGGCCGAACACCTCGGCCTGGAGGGCGAGCAGCATCTCCGGGTAGCGCACGTGCGCCCGCAGCGTGGCCGGCATCGCCGCGGCATCCTTGAACAGGCCCGGGAACACCTGGCGGTAACCGTTGACGACGGGATCCTCCGGATCGAAGACGTAGAACATCGTGGTGCCATCGTAGGCATCGACCACCACCTTGACGCTGTTGCGTACGTAGTTCGCGCGGACGTTGCCGACACGATAGGAGCGCGAGTACGGATAGTGATCGGATGTCGTGAACGCGTCCATCAGCCACGCCAGTCGCCCCTGGTCGGTCAGCACGATGTACGGATCGGCATCGAGCTCGAGAAACGGCGCGATCGCGGCGACCCGTTCGCGGACGTTGCGGCGCATCAGCAGCCGGCTGTCCGCAGTGACGTCGTCGCTGAACGGCAGTTTGCCGGCGTCGCCGCGATCCAGCGCGATCAGGAACCGGCGCAGGAACCCGCCCAGGGGGATGCCGCCGGTGCCTTCGTACGAAGTCACACTGTTGGTCTGACCCTGCGGATAGTTGAACTCCTGCTGCCGCGTCTTGACGTAGACGTCGGTATTCGTCATCTCCCCGAAGTACACCTCCGGACGCGTCACCGTGAGCGAGGCGGTGGTGCTCTGGATCGGCATGTCTTTGAGCAGCAGCACCGGCAGCCCTTCCGGCGTGAATCCGTTCACGACGTTCATCGTGAGGCCGTAGCCGTGGGTGTAGACCAGCTTCTCGTTGATCCACGTGCGGCTGCCTTCCGGCAGCTTGGAGACATTGAGCTCGCGGGTCGCGAGCATCACCTGGCGCATGGCGCCGTCGATTACATACCGATCGATGTCGATGTCGGGAAAGTCGTAGTAGGTGCGGATCTCCTGGAGCTGGCGCAGCGTGTCCTGGAGCACGCGCCAGTCCCACAAACGAATGTTCTGGAGCGTCGTCTGATTGTTCGCCGCATCGGCAGCTTCCACGCCGGGTTCGGCCGGGAACGCCTTTCGGGCGATACGCTGAAGGCCGAACGCCTGTTGGGTCAGCGCGATGTTGTGGCTGATGAACGGTTGCTCCCGCACGAGTTCGTTCGGCTTGACGATGAAGCCTTCGACGTAGGCGGCGACGGCGCCGGTGCCGATGTAGATGAGGAGGGCGGGGACCGCCGCCAGGATCAGCCAGCGCACGCGCGGCGCGACGAACCCGGCGAGCGCGGATCCAAGTGCGCCGAGCAGCAGCGCCACTGACACGAGCCACGCGCCGGTGAGCGTGACGTGCGCGTCGGTGTAGGTGACGCCGGAGAAGATCGGGTGCTCGTCGAACAGGCGGTCGAAGCGTCCGAGGTAGGTCTCGACAGCAATCGCGAGGAGGACGACCGCCCACGTCAGCGCGAGTCCACGGGTCGCGCCGGAATCGGTGAAGCCGTGGCCGCGCAGGATCCGCGTCCCGCGCCAGGTGACGAAGAAGAACAACGCCACCGCGAACGACAGGATGCCGACTTGCAGCAGCCAGCCGGCGCCGAGCTCCCAGACCGGCAGCGTGAAGAGGTAGAAGCCGACCGGCCGGCCGAAGATTGGTTCGGTGACCTGCGCCGCGGGCGATGCGGTCGCGTGGCCGTACCACCACAAAGCGATCGCCGGCCAGTGGCCGGCCATGCTGCCCGCGGTGCCAAGGGCGATCACCGCGGCGATGGCGGCGGCGATCAACGTGAGCGCCGGGCCGACCGGCACCTTCACCGGGCGGTCGTTGATCATGATCACGCCGCCCTCGCCGATCTCGCCGAAACCGGCCGGCTTGAGAGCGAGGAAGGCCCCGAACAGCACGGCGAAAGTGAGTCCGGCGGTGAGCGCGAAGATCGCCGTCTGAAGGCCCAGCGTGCGCCAGAACACGTCGCCGTAACCCAGCGCCCCGAACCAGAGCGCGTCCACGTAGTACGACAGGCCGGTGCCGCCGCCGATGAAGATCAGCAGGGCGGCCACCAGCAAGGCGATGAGACCGAACCGGCGCGGCGGCCGCCGGCGGATGGGAAAGTCGATGGTGTCCGGGGACCGGTGATTGATCACGGGGTGTCCGACGCTCCGGGCGGACCCCCTCAGCATAGGCGATCGACGGGGCGGCGCACCCGGCCTATTCCGTTCGCAGGGCGCGGATCGGATCAAGCGTCGCAGCGCGGCGCGCCGGAATCAGCGCGGCGGCAACCGTCGCGATTACCAGCGCCAGCGTGCCCGCGGCGATCGCCAGGGGATCGTGCCCGCTGACCCCGAACAGCCGCGACTGGAGCAGCGTGCCAGCGGCGAGCGCGAGCGGCAGACCGATTGCCAGCCCCGCCACCACCTGCACCAGCGCCGTCCCCAGCACCTGTCGGAGTACGTGTGCGCGGGACGCGCCGATCGCCATGCGGACACCGATTTCGCGAGTCCGCGCGGAGACGGCGGCCATCGTGACGCCGTACAGGCCCAGGCACGCGAGCAGCAGCGCGGTGGCGCCAAACGCGATCGTCAGCCGGGCGATCAGCCGCTCGAGGCTGAACGCGCCATCCAGCTGCGCCGCCATGGACCGGACGTCACGGACCGCGAGGCGCGAGTCGACCGCAGCCAGCGCCTGACGGAGCGCCGCCTCGAGGCCCGGCACCGCGCCGGCGGTCTGAACCTCGATGGCCTGCGGATAGTGCGAGCGATCGAGCGTGGCCGGCCCGTTGGACGACGCCGGCTGGAGGAACGGCATGTAGAAGGTGGGATTCGGCGCGCGCCACGGATCCTGGTACTTCGCGTCGCGGACGATACCGACGATCTCCATGTCGCGAAGACCGGTCGCCTTGCTGTCGGTAAAGCCGATGCGGCGGCCGATCGGATCCGTGTCGCCGAAAAACTTTCGGACGAACGACTCGCTGACCATCGCAACCCTGGCGCCGCCCGGCCGATCCCGATCGTCGAAGGCGCGCCCGCGCAGGAGCGGTGTGCCGACGGTATCGAAGTAACCGGGACTGACGCGGTTCCACGAGGCAAACAGGGCCTCGGCCGGATCGTGACCGTCGACGGTGATCCGCCCCGCCCAGTTGTCCCCGGACATCGGCCCGTAGAGCGAGTAGGCGGCGTTGGTCACGCCGGGGACGTGCGCCAGCGCGTCGTGCATCCGGGTGTAGAGCGCCTGCAGCTCGCCGGCCGGTACCGTGGCGAGGGTGGGCGACGGGGAGAGCACGTAGCGGTTCGTCGTCTGGAAGCCGAAGTCCTGCGACTCGAGCTGGCGGAGGCTGCGCGTCAGCAGCCCGGCGCCGGTGACCAGGACGAGCGACAGCGCGACCTGGAGCGCGATCAGCGATCGGCCCAGCCGGGAGCCGCGCGCGCCGGTCGTGCGTCCGGACCCGCGCAGCGCGTCGAGCGGATCGGCACGCGAGCCGATGATCGCGGGCGCGACGCCGAATATGACCCCGGTCAGCAGCGACACCGCGAACGCGAAGCCAATCACCGTCAGCGACGGTGAGGGATCGACGGGGACGTTCGTGCCGCCGGGGAAGGCCAGCGCCAGAACAGCGCGGGCCGCCGCGAACGCGACAGCGAGACCGGCGAGCCCGCCGGTACAGGCGAGGACGAGGCTCTCGATCAGGACCTGGCGGACCAGCCGCCGGCGAGGCGCACCAAGGGCGACTCGGACGGCCGTCTCGGTGCGCTGACTCAGGCCGCGCGCGACGAGGAGGTTGGCGAGGTTGGCGCAGGCGATGAGGAGGACCGCCGCCGCAATCCCCTGCAGCAGGGCGAGCGCCGGCGCGACGACCGCGCGGATGCTGCTCACGCCGCTCGCGGCCGAGGTCAACGTCACGTATTGACGGGGGATCCTGGCCCGATCGTCAGCGGAGAGGTCCAGCGTCGATTCCAGCCACTCCCGCAGCGTCGTGGACAACGCTGCCTCGAGCGGCGCGGTGGGAACATCCGGCCGGAGACGGCCAATCGCATAGAGCCAGTGCGAGGCCTTGGCGTCGAGGAGGCGGCTCGCCGGCTGGAGTCGTGGCTCGCTGGCCAGGGGCATCCACACCTGTGCCGGGTCGGGCCGCAGCGTGTCGCCGTAGAAACCGGCCGGCGCGACGCCGACGATCGTCGCCGGCACGCCGTTGAGGGTGACGGGACTGCCGATGATGTCCGCCCGCCCCTGGAAGCGCTCGGTCCAGGCGCGATGGCTGATCACGGCGACGGCCGGCGCCTCACGCCGATCGTCCGCCGGCTGCAGCAGCCGCCCCGCGGCCGGGCTCAGCGCGAAGAGTTGAAAGTAGTTGCCGGACACGAAGGCGCCGCCGAGCGTCTCCGGCGTGGCGCCCGCATCCCGTCGGCCGATGGTGATGGGCCGCACGTTCGCCTGGAAAGCCGCCAACTGAGTGAACTGCGGTGCGGCCTCGCGCAGATGCTCGAAGAGGTCGTATGAGAACAGCGAGAACGAGCCCTGCAGCCCCGAGTTGACGCAGCACGCGTCAGTGTCGCCGAGCCGGTACAGCTCGCCCGGCCCCTGCACCGGCAGGGTCTTCAGCAGCACGCGATCGATCAGCGTGAAGATCGCGGTGTTGCCGCCGATCCCGAGCGCGAGCGTGGCCACACAGACGATCGTGAACCCCGCCGACTTGCGCAGCCGCCGCACGGCGATCGCGACATCGGAGCCCACCCCTCGCAAGATGCTCATCGGCACACTCCACGGGCTCGCCACTACGGTCCGGGCCCGTGGCGCTTAGACGGGGCGAGGCGGCGATTGGTTGAGCGATGCCGAGCCGATGCCTACCAGCCGCTGGCGATGTCGTCGCTGGTGCGGTCCCACTCGTCGCCGCGGCGCGGAAAGCGCGTCGCCCCGACCAGCCGCGGCTCGCGCCCGACCTGACCCGGCGCGGGCTGACGTGAGGCGCGCCCCGCACGGGCCAGCGCGGCAGCCGCCGGTATGGTCGTCACGGCGCCGAGGCCGACCAGCGACAGGGCGATCGCCCGACGCCGTCGCGGCTCGAGCTTGTCCGCCACCAGCAGGCCCAGGCCGAACGCGAGCGCCACGCGCGTGCCGACGACGAAGCCGAATGTCGGGGCGCTGAACAGCAGGTTTTTCATGGTTGCGTCCTTTCCCTTGGGAGACCGCCGTGTTGATGTGGGGTCATCGCCGTCCCGTGCAAGCGAGGTGCCTGTCGGCCGGCCAGCTGGGCCGGGACGTCCCGCTCGCCGCCTCGCATTATCATTAGCGCATGACCTTCCGCGCTCTTCGCCCCCTCGCTCTCTGCCTGCTGATGGCTACCGTGTCGATGTCGGCGGCGCAGCGCCCGCCGGCGACCGCGCCGATCGACGGGCGGGTGTACCTCACCCCGACCTGCGGCTGCTGCGGCAAGTGGGTCGAGCACATGAACGCCGCCGGCTTCAAGTTGACGCGTGAGATGACGACCGACATGGACACCGTGGCGGCGCACCACAAAGTGCCGGAGTCTCTGCACTCCTGCCACACGGCGGTGATCGGCCAGTACGTGATCGAGGGCCATGTACCGGCGGATCTGGTGAAGAAGCTGCTCAAGGAGCAGCCCAAAATCGTCGGGCTGGCAGCGCCCGGCATGCCGGCGGGATCGCCCGGCATGGACGTGCCGAACTCGCCGCCGTATTCGATCGTGGCGTTCCGGGCGGACGGCACGACCTACGAGTTCGCCCGGCGCTGACCCGCGCCACCGCTGAATGGACCGGCCGCATCGATCGACGTCTGTCCAGACAGGTGACCTACCGGACGACTGGCGATCGCGTGTTCATGGTCGCAACGCGATGACCGCCGGCGACTACAGCGAACCGGGATCGACCTGCCAGCCGCGCAGGATCACCTGCTCGTCCTCGGCGCTGGTCGCCTTCTTGAAGCGCGCGCCAGAGCGCCCCTTGACCCGCCGTTCGCACTCGGCCCACGTGGCGTGCCGCATCGGCGTGCCGTCGACCAGACTCAGATAGGAGTGCGCCGCGGCCTTGCGCCCGGGGGCAGCCGCGGAGCCCTCGCGTCGCTTCGGCACCGCGGTGTCGCCGGGGAGATCGAAGATCGCTACGTCGTAGCCGGTCAGCGGTCCTTTGTACAGGGTGATCGGCAGGCCGCGCGCGAGACCGTCCGCGATCGCATCGACACGCTCGTTGCCCGGGATGCCCGAGTGGCCGCGAACGTAATGCCAGGCGATCCCGCCCTTGCCGCGCGCCGTCACCAGCTCTTCGAGCGCCTGCCACAGCTCGCGGTTGAGTACGTCGTTGCCTTCCGCCGTCTTCCAGCCGCGCCGCCGCCAGGCCCAGATCCACTCGCTGATGCCTTTGATGACGTAGGTCGAATCGGTGTGCATCGCGACCGGACCGGGCATCGCCGCGACCGCGCGCAGGGCTTCGATCGCCGCGGTCAACTCCATCTTGTTGTTCGTCGTGCGCGCCGACTGTCCCCCCATCTCGATGACCTGCCCGTCCGTCGTCGCAATCACCACACCCCAGCCGCCCGGCCCCGGATTGCCTTTGGCCGCGCCGTCGCAGAACACGACGGTCCCTGATCCCTGCGTCTCCATTGGACTCCTCGCGCGAAGCTCGTGTCCCGAATCAGAGATTCTAGCGCGGCGCTTGCCCGCTCAACGCTGCGCGCTTCGGGGTTCGGCGTCGCGGAAATGACGCGCAGCATGCCAGTCGTCTCGGGGGATGGCCGGTACTTCGAACGCGCCGCTTGCAAAAGCCCGATGAACCGGCACGCTCCGGAGCCCTACGAACCGCACGCACCTCAGACGGATGCGGTCGCCGATTGCGCGACCGCCGCTCGCAGATCCTCGACGAGCCACCCGTAGATCTCCTCGCCGTGCGCGGGATCGTCGGCGCGGAGCACCGCGGACGGGTGATACGAGACGAGCACACCGCGGGCCCACGGTGACGGGAACGTGCGGCCGCGATCGCGCTGGATGCGGACGGCGGGACCGAGCAGCGACTGCGCCGCGGTGCTGCCGAGGCACACGATGACGGCCGGCTTGACGCGATCGATCTCCGCCTCGAGCCATGGCCGGCAGGCACGCATGTCCGAAGTGCGCGGGCGCTCGTGGATGCGGCGCTTGCCTTCGCGGCGGAAGGTGAAGTGCTTGACTGCGTTGGTGACGTAGACCGTGGTGCGGTCGACGCCGGCGTCGGCGAGCGCGCGATCGAGGACCTGCCCGGCCGGCCCGACGAACGGCGCGCCGACTTTGTCCTCTTCGTCGCCCGGCTGCTCGCCCACCAGCATTACGCGAGCGGTGTCCGGACCGGCCCCGAACACCACCTGCGTCGCGGGGAGGTAGAGCGCGCAGCCGCGGCAGCCGCTGGCGGCCGTGCGCAAGGCGTCGAGCGGTGCTCCTTCGGGAATGAACGGCCGCGCCGACGTGGCCTGACTCGGGTTGGCGATCATCTCGCCGACCCGCACCGGCGCGTCCGCGAGGAGCGAGGGAATCAGCGTGGCTTCGGGCAGCGTGGCCCAATGGCGCACCGGCAACTCGCGCTTCATCGCGCGCGGGTTGACCCGCGCCGGGTTGAACATCGCGCGATAGTAGGTCCGCCACAGATCTTCCAGGCGATCCTCGGAGGGCGCGGCGCTGGCCGGCAGGCCCGGCCCGAATGTGAGCGCACGCCCGTCCCAGTGCGCGGATTCGTCAGGCGTCAGGATCGACCAGCGCATCGCCGTGAAGCGATCGACGAAGAACGGCGCCGCCAGACGGACGATCAGATGATCGGGCCGGTGCCACGCGATGTATCGCACCTGCCCGTCCGGTTCCTGCACCTCGCGAAAGCGCACGAAGGCGTGCATCTTGTGCTCGTCGCGCCGGACCTGCGCGACCATCTCGCTCAATCGGCGGACCTCCCGGTCGGTCGCGTCCGCCAGCACCCCGCGCTCGCCATGCGTGAGCCGCCACACGATCGTGTAGAGCAGTTCCCAGCGGTGCGGATCCCGATGGCAGGCCGCCAGCTTCGCCTGCACGACGAACGCCCGCGGCACCGGGATAACCGCGCCGGATGTCGACCGCCCGGGTGCCGGTGCAGCCGTGAAGCCCTCGAGCGCGGGCTGCTCGACGCTGGCATCGACCCACTCGACGGCGGCCGGCGGCTGGTCGCGTTCCAGCAGGTCGCGGGCGGCGCGGTGCCACGTCGCGTATTGGCCGTCGAGCACGACACGCGGCATGTCAGGCGGTCCAGAGGAACGGCTGGACCGGTTCGGTTTCAGCCGGTGTCGTCGCTGCGTCGCGGCGAGGCCGCCAGTCGGTCGTGATGACGAACGGGCGTGCCAAGGCGAGACGGATGCCGAGTGTCCGCAGATCTTCGAGCGTCAGGCGGTGCAGCCGCCGCGATCGCAAGATCCGTTCGACCGATCGCTGGCCCAGACCCGGCACTCGCAGCAGGAGCTCGCGCGCCGCGACGTTGACGTCGACGGGAAACATGTCGGGATGCCGCAACGCCCAGGCCGTCTTCGGATCGATTTTCAGATCGAGGTTCGGCTCCTGCGAAGTGGTCAGCTCGGCCACGTCGAAACCATAGAACCGCATCAGCCAGTCCGCCTGGTAGAGACGATGCTCGCGGACGAGCGGGGCCGGCTTGGCGGGCAGCCAGCGATCCGATCCCGGGGTGGGGCTGAACCCCGAGTAATACACGCGCCGGAGCCGATGCTCGTTGTAGAGCGACGACGCGGTCTGCAGGATCGAGGCGTCGGATGTCGGGGTGGCGCCGACGATCATCTGCGTGGACTGGCCGGCCGGAGCGAAGGCCGGCGCCTTGCGGCTGGCGCGTCTCGCTTCGCCCGCTTCGTCGATCCGCGTGCGGAGCTCACCCATCGCCGTGGTGATCGTGGTGTGCGACTTGTCCGGCGCGAGCTGGCGCAGATCCGCCGGCGTCGGCAGCTCCATGTTCACGCTGACACGATCCGCGAACCGGCCGGCCTCCGCCAGCAGCAGCGGCGACGCGTCGGGCATCGCCTTGAGGTGGATGTAGCCGCCGAAGTGATGCGTCTCGCGCAGCTCGCGCGCGACCGCCACGAGCTGCTCCATCGTGTAGTCCGGAGCCTGGATGATCCCGGAACTGAGGAACAGCCCCTCGATGTAGTTGCGGCGGTAGAAATCCAGGGTGAGGGTGACGACCTCGTCGACGGTGAAGCGCGCGCGCGGTACGTCGCTCGAGACCCGATTGACGCAGTACAGGCAGTCGTAGATGCAGACGTTCGTCAGCAGGATCTTCAGCAGCGACACGCACCGCCCGTCCGGCGTGTAGCTGTGGCAGATGCCCACGCCGGTGGTGTTGCCGATCCCTTTATCCGTCCCGGCGCGCTTCGATCCGCTGCTCGCGCACGACGCATCGTACTTTGCCGAGTCCGCCAGGATCGCAAGCTTCTCGGAAATCCCCACGCGTCGATCGTAGCAAAGAAACAGCGAAGGCCACCTGCGCGAGGTCAGGCCCGCAGTCTTCGAATCTCGAACCCCGAGGCGCCGCGAAGAGCGATGCTCGCTAAATGATGAGCTATACTCGGCGTCCTGCCGAGCTGTCCGACGACCGGGCAGCCAGAGGCGCACTCGTCATCAGGAGCACCAGCAAATGAAACGACTCCTCGCCACCGGACTGATCGCACTACTGAGCGTCGGGGTGGCCGTCGCCCAAGAGCAGCCCAAGACGCCAGCCGGGGTGGCCCAGGCTCTCATCGCATTGGAAAATCAGTGGGGGAAGGCCGGGAAGGCAGGGGACGGCGCTGCCGTCGGCGCGCTCCTCGCACCCGATTTCGTCCAGCTCGACTCGGACGGAACGCTCCGTACGAAGGCTGAGATCGTCGCCCGGACCCAGGGAGGCAAGTGGGTGAGCAACGAGGTCAGCGACATGAAAGTGGTCGCCCACGGCGACACCGCGATCGTGACCGGATCGTGGGCCGGCAAGGGGACGGACGGAACCGGCAAGGCGGTTGACGGCAAGGAGCGTTGGGCCGACACGTGGGTGAAAACGGCGGGCGGCCAGTGGCTGTGCGTCGCGTCGGCGTCGGCGCCGGCGAAGTAGAGCGGACTGAGAGGCGAAAGCTCGCGGTCTGACAGACTGCGAGCTCTTCGCCTGTCGCTCCGGGTTGGTTATGCCTTCGCGCCGATCGCGGCGAGGAGTTCGTCGAGACGCTCGTACGTCTCCTGCATGCCCGCTTCCATCCCGGACATCACGTGCCCGTCGCGATGGGCCTTCGACTGATATCTGAGGTGCGAGGTGAGCGTCGTTTTGCCACCCGCCTCGTTGAGGGTGACGGTTGCGAGATAGTCGCTGTTCGGAATCGCCTCGTAGCGTTCCGTCGAGACGATCCGGGCCGGCGCGTCGATCTCCTGGTACTCGCCGGAGAAGGCGTGATCCATGTGGTGCGTGGCGTCGTGCAGCACGTACCGCCACTTGCCGCCCGGCCGGAAGTCCATCTCGCACACCGGCATCGTCAACTGCCGGAGTCCGTACCAGCGCTTCACATGTTCCGGCTTCGAGAGCGCCTCGAACAGCAGCGCCCGCGGCGCGTTGAACTCCCGAGTGATCACCAGCTCGGTGTCCGAAGGCATGGTGAGCGTGGCGCGCGGCTTACTCGTTGTCGTCACGGTGCTTCTCCTGTTGCTGGAGCTCGATCAGAAATGTGTCGAGCTGTTCGAACCGCTCTTCCCAATTGGCGCGGAACCGCTCGACCCACTCAGCCGCTTCCTTGAGCGGCTCGGCCCGCAGCCGGCACGGCCGCCACTGCGCTTTGCGCCCCTGCGCCACCAGCCCGGCACGCTGGAGGACTTTGAGGTGCTTCGACACGGTCGGCAAGCGCAGGTCGAACGGCTCGGCAAGCTGATTGACCGTCGCGTCACCCTGAACCAGGCGGGCCAGAATGGCGCGGCGCGTCGGATCGGCGAGAGCGCTGAATGTGAGGCTGAGTTGGTCGGACATCTTTATTACACCAATTGGCTAATTAGCCTGTCGGGATAATAGCGAACGGAAAGGTGGGAGTCAAGGGGGATTCGGACTGCGCAGTCGCGGTGGGTATTGGTGGCGTGCGATTTGTAACCGACCAATTTCAGCGGCTCGGAGCGCCGCGAGTGTGTAGCGCGGAGAACATAAAAATGCTCAAGCTCATCTCTCAAATGCTGCTGGTGGTGCTCTTCGCGATCACCCTGAGCGCCTGTGCGGTCGTCGGCGGTGTGTTCAAAGCCGGCATGGCCGTCGGCATCTTCGCCGTCGTCATCGTCGTCATCCTGCTGTTCTTCCTGTTCGGCCGGCGCTGACGCGCATTGGACGTGAGGTCATCATGAACGCTGAATCCCCACAGCCCGGCTCACCGAGCCCCGCTCCGTCCCCCTCGCCGCAACCGAACACCGCGCCGTCGCCGTCACCGACGCCGCATCCCAACCCGTCCTCCAACCCGACGACGTAAAGGCGGTAAAGAGATCGACTGGGTTCTACGGGTCGTAGGGTTCGACGGGTTCGACAGGTGCTCGTTCTGCGGGTTCGCTAGTTCCACATGTTCGGGCGGCCCGCGCTGCCTCGCGGCCGCTCTCCGACGTGCGGGTCCCGGATCCCGAGTCCAAGCGCCGATCTGTCCCAGTCCTAGCCCCCAGTCCCTAATCCCTCGTCCCAGCGCCGCCCCCCGCTTGACCCCTGCACAGCCTCTGGCGCAGGATGCGCTGTTCACACCGCTCGTGTTCAAGGCCCGCAGGAGAGATGCAGATGCCGTCCACCACTCGGCTGGCCGTTGCCGGCGCCGGTTTTGTCGCCGCGGCGCTCCTCGCGATGCCGCGAGTGGGCCTTCTCGCCCAGACGCAAGCGCCCGCGCCACCCGCGGTGCAATCGCCGTCCGGCCAGCTGCCCGCTACACCTCCCGGGCCGCCGGCGCCCACGCCGGCCCAGATTGCCGCGCAGGAAGCCGCGATGGCAGACCGCAAGGACATGATGGACAAGCTGGGCATCAAGGCACTCCGGCCTGGCCCGAGCGGCAACGAGCAGGCGCCGAATCACGCCAACTACGACGAGGCGACGGCAAATCCCTATCCGGACCTGCCCGACGCGCTGACGTTGAAGAACGGCCAGAAGGTCACGACCGCCGCGCAGTGGTGGAACGCGCGCCGGCCGGAAATCGTGGAGGACTTCGAGCGCGAGGTGCTCGGCCGCGTGCCGAAGAACGTGCCTGACGTCACCTGGTCGGTGACGCGCACGGTCGAATCGACGGTGGCCGGTCATCCGGTGGTCGGGAAACAACTGGTCGGGCACGTGGACAACCGCGCGCATCCCGCAATCACCGTGGACATCCAGATGACCCTGGTCACCCGGGCGGACGCCAAGGGACCCGTGCCCGTCATGATCATGTTCGGCGGCGGCACCCGTCTGCCGGGTGATCCAGCGCCGGCCGGACGCGGCTTTCCCGGTCCTCCGCCTGCCGCGCCCGCCGCCCCCGCGCCTCCTTCCGATCCGCCTGCCACCGACCAGCTGATTGCCGACGGCTGGGGCTACGCCTCGCTGAACCCGGCGAGCGTGCAGGCCGACAATGGCGCCGGCCTGACCAGCGGAATCATCGGCCTGGTCAACCGCGGCGAGCATCGTCAGCCGGAAGACTGGGGAGCGCTGCGGGCGTGGGCGTGGGGCGCCTCGCGCGCGCTCGACTACCTCGAGAAGGATCGCACCGTCGATGCGAAGAAGGTCGGGATCGAAGGCGTCTCGCGCTACGGCAAGGCGGCGCTGGTCACGATGGCCTTCGATCAGCGGTTCGCGGTCGTCCTGATCGGATCCTCGGGTGAAGGCGGAGCCAAGCTCCATCGCCGCAACTGGGGCGAAGCGGTCGAGAACCTGACCGGCAGCGGCGAATACCATTGGATGGCCGGCAACTTTCTGAAGTACGGCGCGTCCGAGGCGACCTTCGGGAGCAAGACCGCAGCGGACTTGCCGGTCGACGCGCACGAGTTGCTGGCGCTGTGCGCGCCGCGCCCGACGTTCGTCAGCTATGGCGTGCCCGAGCGCGGCGACGCCAAGTGGCTCGATCATCAGGGCAGCTTCATGGCGGCCATTGCCGCGCAGCCGGTGTTCCGCCTGCTCGGCGCGAAAGACCTCGGCCGATCGGACGACTACAAGACGGAGAAGATGCCCGCGGTGAACGTCAGCCTGATGGATGGACAGCTCGCCTGGCGGCAGCACGACGGCGGCCACACCGACGCGCCGAACTGGACAGTACTTCATCCCGTGGGCGGACAAGTTCCTCGGGCACGGGTCACCGGCGCCGGGCAGCGCCGCACGATGAGTATTCCGGGCGCCAAGTGTCGGCCCGGGCGCGTCTGATGTACGATCCCCCAGGTAACCCGGTCGCTGGACAGCCTGACGGCTCGCCCTCGTGACTGCGGCCGTGCGGACGTCGTCAGCTGGCGCGTGACCGGCTGGTGCCCGCAACCCTCCCATCGATGCGATGCGGATGCTGCCTGGACTCTTCGGAGCGACGTACGCGCCGACGACGGCCAGGAAGATGTCCGATTGGTGGGGCGTCCGAGAATCAGCCAGGTGCGTCGGCCGTGGCGGTGCCGCGTCCTGCGGGAATTGAGGAGTGATGCGTTTTCTTTCAGGCGGCACGCGTGCCGCCCTGATAGTGATGCTGCTGGCCGGTCAGGCCGCAGTGGTGAGCGCCCAGGACTCGCGCGAAGCCGAGATCGCCGCAGCGCAGGCGGAGAAGGCCGAGAGCCTCGCCCCGTACACGCCGAGCAAGCTCGAGATGCGGGTGCATCAAATCCAATCCGCACTCGTCGGTCAACCGAATGGCATCTACCCGTACTTCGGCAGCATCTACCGCGGCGGCGGCTTCACGCTCGGTGCCGGGTTTCGCCGCTACTACGGCGACAACACGCACTGGGATCTGAAGGGGCTCTACTCGATAAAGAATTACAAGCTCATCGAGCTCACGACCGATTCGTGGAAGCTCGCTGACGGCAAGATCGACCTGCACGCGCGCGCTGGCTGGCGGGATGCGACCCAGGTGGCCTACTACGGTCTGGGACCCGACAGCCCGCACGACCGGACCAACTTCCGGATGAAGCAGGGCGCGTTCGGCGGCGGGCTGGCGGCCCGACCGGGCGGCTACGCGGTGTTCGGCGCCACGGCCGCCTACGAGGACTACACGCTCGAGTCCGGCCAGGGTAGCCAGCCGTCGATCGAGGAAGTCTTCACCCCCGCCACCGCACCGGGACTCGGCGCCAGCCCGACCTACCTCCACACCTCCGCGTCGGGAGGTATCGACTGGCGGCCGGCCGCCGATTATGCGCGCCGTGGCGGTCTCTATGAGGTGACGTACCACAACTACGCCGACCGCCACGACACCTACAGCTTCGATCGACTGGACGGCGAGGTCGTGCAGCACATTCCCCTGCTGCGCGAGAACTGGGTCATCTCGCTGCACGGCCTCGTCCAAACCACGCTGAACGACGACGACGCGGTGCCGTACTTCCTGATGCCGGCACTCGGCAGCAGCCATAATCTGCGCGGCTACGGCAGCTGGCGCTTCCGCGACCGCCACAGCATCCTCACCTCCGGTGAGTTCCGCTTCATCCCCAGCCGGCTCGCGCTCGACCTGGCGGTGTTCTATGACGCCGGCAAGGTGGCCAGCCGCCGCGAGGACCTCAGCCTGACTCACCTGAGCCACGACGTCGGCGTCGGGTTGCGGTTCCATAGCCCGGTCGCGACCCCCGTGCGGATCGAACTGGCGCGCGGCAGCGAGGGGTTCCACCTCGTCATCGCCGGCGGCGCCGCCTTCTAGCCACGAAGGCACTGAGCCATGACCAAACGGGCGACCTCTCTCCTGACCGCGGCGACGATCTGCGGCGCGCTGGCCCTGGCCAGCGCGGTCCCATCCGGCGCCGGCCGCAAGTTCTACGGCGACGATCCGATCTCGCGCGAGCCGGCGACCCAGGATGCGTCCAAGGTCGCGCCGTGGGACATCGACCTCTTCGTCGACCTTTCACTGAACCTGTTCGGGACTCCCGGCGATCCGACACCGAACGTACGCGCCAAGAGCATCAACACCATCGACGAGGTCCCCGACTCCTCGTGGTTCACCAATCGCATCGGCAGCCGTGCGGTCAGCGTCGACGAGGCCGTCCGCGGCCCGTTGAACGGCGATGGTCCGGCCCCCGGACGCTGGCAGGTGAGCCGCGCCAAAGAGGCCGGCGACGCGCCGGGCTTCACCATGCGCGACAGCCGCAACGAAACCTGGTTCGTGTCGCTCGATGCCCGGAGCAATCCCGAAGCGGCGACCGGCGCGCTGGTGGTCGCGAACAAGATCTTCTGGACGCTGGGCTACTGGCAGGTCGAGAACTTCCTCATCTCGGTCCGCCCCGATCAGCTCGACATCGCCTCGAGCGCGATGGTTACCCCGCCCTCGCGCAAGCGCCGGCCGATGCGGACCAGCGATCTCGAGGCGGTCTTCCGGCGCGCCTATCGAAGTGCTGACGGCTCGTACCGCGCGATCGCGGCGCGCGGGCTGCCGGGCAAGGTGCTCGGCGGCTTCCGCTATTACGGCACCCGGCCGGACGACCCGAACGACGTCGTGCCGCACGAGCACCGCCGCGAGCTCCGCGCGCTCAAAGTGTTCGGCGCGTGGACCAACCTGGTCGACATGAAGGCCGGCAACACGCTCGATACACTGAGCACCGCCGACGGCCGCGGCGTGGTGCGCCACTACCTGCAGGACGTCGGGTCCACCTTCGGGAGCGCGGCGAACGGCCCGCACGATTATCCGGAGGGCTGGGAGTATCTCTACGAGGGCGGCCTGGTCTGGAAGCGTCTGGTGACGCTGGGCTTCTTCATCTCGCCCTGGCAGACGGTGGATTACATCGAGAACCCCGCCATCGGCCGGTTCGAAGGCACCCGGTTCGATCCGAGGACGTGGAAGCCGCGCGTACCGACCGCCGCGTACCTACGTGCCCGGCCCGACGACGACTTCTGGGCCGCGCGGCGGGTGATGGCGTTCTCCGACGAGATGATCCGGGCCATCGCCAAGACTGGCAGCTACTCGGATCCCGCCGCCGAGAAGCTGCTGGCCGACGTGCTGATCCAGCGTCGGGATCGCATCGGGCAGGCGTTCCTCCCCGCGGTCAACCCGGTCGTGGACGTGAAGCTCGATGCCGCCGGCGTGTTGACGTTTGCCAATGCTGCGGTCGACGCCAGGGTTGCGCAGGCGCCGGACGCCGGCTACGCAATCGCCTGGTCGCGTTTCGATAACGACTCCGGGACCGCAACGCCGATCGGCACGGGCACGGCGACAAGCGCCGGCCGGGGGCAGGCGCCGGCGGGGCTGCCGACGACCGCCGGCGCCTTCGTGAAAGTGGAGATCAGCGCTGACATCCCCGCGCACCGCAGCTGGGCCACGCCGGCCAGCGCGTATTTCCGGCGTACCGCTGACGGCTGGGTGCTGGTCGGCTTCGAGCGGATGCCGTAGCAAGCGCGCGCCGCCGTTCAGGTCGGACGCCGGATGTTCGCGAGTGGCGCCGCCGTATCCCCGCGCGCCGGTCCGCAAGGCCCGCGGCGTGCGAGTGATAGGATGCGCGGCATGGAGGCCGGCGGTACGCGCCTGATCACGGTTCGCGCCGCCGCGGAGCGCCTCGGCGTCGGGTACTCGACCTTCAAGCGCTGGGTCCTCTCGGGCCGCGTGCGCACGACGTTGACCGCAGGCGGCCACCACCGGGTCGCGGAGTCGGAGATCGACCGACTGAAGGCTCGCCAGCAGCCATCATCGGCTCGCCGCCCTTCCACCGCCGCGCCTGACCCACTCAACGGCCTCAGCGCGCGCAATCAGCTTCACGGTTACGTCGACGAGGTACGGATCGACGGCCTCCTGGCCCAGGTGCGCATGCGTGTCGGCGATCAGTCGCTTACCGCGGTCATTACGGCCGATGCCGTCCGCGCCCTGAAGCTTCGCCGCGGCGACGATGCCGTGGCCATTGTCAAATCGACCGAAGTCATGATCGCCAAGGCGCATGTCAGCGGTGCGCGGCGCGCCACCCGCAAGAACGCCTGAACCGACGTTCACACCGCTACCTCTTCCGCACGCAGCGGCGCCCTCGGCTGAATGGCATACTGCACAAAGGATCCGCACGAGCCAAACGGGATGACAGGAGAAGCTCGGGACATGACCGCGCCCGGCGCTGACGACGAGAGTCGTCTGCCGGTGGCGGCGGCGCTGGCCGCGGGGAACGTCGGCGTCTGGACGTGGGACGTCCGCACCGACCGCGTGTTCGCGGACGCGACCACGGCGATGCTGTTCTCGGTGTCCGCCAACGATGCCGGCGGTAGTCCTCGGGACGCGTACCTGCGGTCGATCCATCCTGACGATGTCGAGCGGATGGGCGTGCGGCTCACCAATGCGATTGCCGGGCGACAGGCGTACGAGTCGACGTATCGCGTCCGCCGGGCCGACGGCGAGTACCGCACCATCGCCGCGCGCGGCAAGCCCGAGTTCGCGCCGGACGGCACGCTGCTGCGGGTGTCGGGAGTGGCCCTCGACGTGACCGAGCACGAACGGACCGCGGCGGTGCTCAGGCAAGCCGGGCAGCAGTGGCGGGACCTGATCGAGTACGCCGGCGACGGCTACTGCGTCCTGGAGCGGCTCGACGCCCTGCCCGCCGATTTCCGCTTCCTCGATGCGAACCCCGCCTTCGCAAGTGAGACTGGCTTCGGCCCGGTGATCGGGCAGACCGTCCGAGAGATGTTCGGCGACGGGGGCGGCGACTGGATTGCGACCTTCGACGAGATCCTCGCGACCGGCGCGCCGCAGACCCTCGAGCAGGACGATACGCGCCACGATCGCATCCTCGAGGTGAGCGCGTTTCCGATTGGCGATCCCACCCTGCGGCGGCTCGGCGTGCGCGTCAAGGACGTCAGCGAGCAGGTGCGGCTGCGGCTGCGCGATCGGCAGGCGATGGAGCAGTCGACGGCGCTCGCCCAGGCGGTCGAGGCGGCGCGGCGGGCCGCCGATGCAGACGCCGATCGGCTGAATCTCGCGCTCGACGCAGCGCGGCTCGGTGACTGGAGTTGGGACGCCAGGACCGATGTCGTCACGCTCTCGGCGCGCGCCGCGGACATCTACGGCATCCGCCCCGGCGCGCATCTGACGTGGACCGCCCTGCGCGACCTCCTGCACCCCGAGGATCGCGAGCGCGCGCGTCAGGCGGCCGAGATGGCGATCGCGTCGAGGACCGATTACGCCATCGAGCATCGCGTGATGACCGCCGGGCGCGAACGGTGGATTGCGGCGAGCGGACGCGCCCGCTACGACGAGCATTCCGAAGTGCTCGGCATGTTCGGCGTAGTGCAGGACCTGACCGCGGATCGGCTGCTCGTCCAGCTGGACGATGCGGTCCGGCCGCTGACGGTGCCGGAGGAGATCACCTACACCGCGGCGCGCATGCTGGGGGCGCACTTGCGCGTGAACCGATGCGCCTACGCGACGGTGGAACCCGACGAGGACACCTTCGATCTGACCGGCAACTACACCGCCGGCACCCACAGCATCGTCGGCCGCTACCGCTTCCGCCAATTCGGCGCCGAGTGCCTGGCGTTGATGCGCGCCGGCCTGCCGTATGTGGTGGCCGACAGCGAGCACGACCCGCGCATCGACGAGGAGGATCTCGAGGCGTACCGACTCACGGCGATCCGCGCGGTCATCTGCGTCCCCATCCTCAAGAGCGGCCGTTTCGTCGCGGCGATGGCGGTGCACGACATTCATCGTCGCGCCTGGGCCCCGGAAGAAGTGGCGCTGGTGCAGCAGGTCGCCAGCCGCTGCTGGGAGTCGATCGAACGCGCGCGTATCGCGCTCGAGCGGATCCACCTGCTCGCGCTGGCCGAGAACGCCAACCGCGCCAAGGACGAGTTCCTGGCGATGCTCGGTCACGAGCTGCGGAATCCTTTGTCACCGATCCTCACCGCCCTGCAGTTGATGAAGCTGCGCGGCGACACGACCTCCGAACGCGAGCGGACGGTGATCGAGCGCCAGGTCACGCATCTGACGCGCCTGGTCGACGACCTGCTTGATGTCTCGCGGATCGCGCGGGGCAAGGTCAAGCTGGCGATGGAAGGTGTGGCGATGGCCGACGTGGTGTCGCGGGCGATCGAGATCGCCAGCCCGCTGCTCGAGCAGGGCGCGCAGACGCTGAGCGTCGATGTCCCCGCGAGCGGGTTGACCGTGTTCGGCGACCCGGCCCGGCTCGCGCAGGTCGTGTCGAATCTCCTGACCAACGCCAGCAAGTACACGCCGTCGAACGGACGGATCGACATCTCGGCGGCGCTGGAGGGAACGGACGTCGTGCTGCGCGTGCGCGACACCGGGATGGGCATCCCCGCCGACGTGCTGCCGCGCATCTTCGATCTCTTCGTACAGGGGCGGCAGTCGATCGATCGCTCGCCTGGTGGTCTGGGCCTGGGCCTGGCGATCGTCCAGAGCCTGGTCGAGCGGCACGGCGGTCAGGTGGCGGTCCACAGCGATGGTCCGGGCCTGGGGAGCGAGTTTACCGTGCGGCTGCCGGCGATCAGCACGCCCGAGCCTGCGGCCGGCGGAGCCCAGCCCCATCCCGCCGAGGGAGGTCACGGGCGGCGCGCGGCAGTGCTGGTCGTGGACGACAACCAGGACGCCGCCACGCTGCTCGCCGAGGCGCTGCGGTTGCTCGGGCATGAGGTCCACGTCGCGCACGACGGACTCGACGCGATCGACGTCGCCGCCGAACGGACGTTCGATGTGGCCTTCCTCGACATCGGCCTGCCCGTAATGGATGGCTACGAGCTGGCGGCCGCCTGCGCGCCCTCCCGTCCTCGAGCGCCACGAGGCTGATCGCGGTCACCGGGTACGGTCAGCAGTCGGATCGGGAGCGCAGCGCGGCGGCCGGGTTCGACGAACATCTCGTCAAGCCGATCGATCTGGCGGTGGTGGAGCGGCTGCTGCGCGAGTACGTGTCGGGCTAGCGCCTTGCGATCCCGGGCGCCGCACCCAGAATATTTGTCACCGAATCTCTGACTCGGGACACTAGTCTAGAAGTCTACGTGGCGCCGGGCACGCCGTCGAAGAAATCGACGACCCCGGTCTCGAGCGAGTACTCGGCGCCGACCACGAGGAGACCGTTGTTCGCGATGAGCCCTTCGAGCAGCGGCGAGCCGTGACGAAGATGATCGGCCGAGGCGCGGACGTTGGCGCGGACGGCGTGGCCGACCAGCACGTCAGGATCGCCGCCGTGATACGCCGCGATCACCGTCGCCAGCGACGGCCGCACCCGCTCGACGATCGAACGGAGGTTGCCCGAGCCGCTCGGCTTGCCGCTGGTCATCTCCTCCAGCGTCGCGAGAATCGCACCGCACTGCGAGTGGCCCATGACGACCACCAGCGGGGTCCCATACCGCGCCGCCGCGAACTCGACGCTGCCCACCTGTGACGGCGCGACGATGTTGCCGGCGACGCGAATGACGAATAGGTCGCCGAACCCCTGGTCGAAGACCAGCTCCGCCGGCACTCGCGAGTCCGAGCACCCGAGCACGATTGCGAACGGCGCCTGCCCGGCCACCAGCCGCGCGCGCAGGGCCTGATCAGCCGCATCGCTCGGCCGCGACTCGTTCGCGACGAACCGCGCGTTACCCTCCCGCAGACGATCGAGTGCATCAATCCCGGAAATCATGTCGTCTGTCTCATGGCGTCTCTCTGGCCATTATCTACGAGCCGCCGTGCCGGGCCTGCTTGAGAGCCCGCAAGCGAACGGCGCTCACCCCGATCCCGATGACCGACGCCACCACCAGGCAGATGACCAGCGACGGCACGACGTAGAGCACCTGAAGGAAGCTGGCGTCGCGGCCGCCGAAGACGACCCGCAGGATCGGGCGCAGCGCGGCAAGCAGGAGGAGCGGCAGGAACCATGGGACGATCGCCGCGACCTGCCGGCCGATCGACCACGACGCCCGGCGCGCAGCCCAGGCGGGAGCGCGGGCAACCGCCGACATCGCCGCCACCGCGAGCAGCAGCGTGAGCCCCGCGAACACGCCGTCGACGATCGCGTCGACCCGAGTGTCCGGCTCCGGCATACGGGTGTTGAGCACCTGGACGATGCCGTGCGCGATGAGCTCGCTGTCGACGGGCGCGAGGCCCAGCCCCACGTTCGCCATCACCACGACGCCGTATCCCTGCGACGGCACGAGCACCTGGTGCGCGCTGAACGTGAACATCCAGCCGGCCTGCTCGAACGTCGCGAGCGAGCCGATCGTGTCCGGCGTCCAGCCCAGGCCCGGCGTGCATGCGGTCGAGGCTCTGGCGCGAGATCAGGCGTCGGCCGTTGAGGCCCTCACCGTCGTTGGCCTGCACCACCAGCCAGCGCGCCATGTCGTGAGCGGTGCTGACGATGCCGCTCGCCCCTTCGAGAAACCATGCCGGCTCAGGCCTGGCGACGGGCCTTGTGAACACGCGGATGAAGCCGCGATCGACCTCGCCGGGCTGATCCAGCCGGCCGCCGGTCCTGGTCGAGGTCATGTCGAGCGGCTCGAAGACGTGGCGCTGCAGATATCCGTCGAACCGCTCACCGCTCACCACTTCGACCACGCGCGCGGCAATCCAGTAGTTGGGATTGTGATAGTGGCGAGCGCTGCCGGGATCACTCACCAGGCGCGCCTCGCGGAGCATCCGCACGCCTTCTTCGAGCGAGGCCGGCACCGGACCGCTCTTCTCGTGAAAGCCGGTGTCGCTCAGCCCGGACGTATGCGTGAGGACGTGACGAACCGTAATCCGGCTGCCGCGCGGATCGTCAACAGCGAAGTCGTGCAGGTAGGTCGTGATCGGTGCGTCGAGATCGACTCCTCCCGCCTCGACCAGCTGCATCACGGCGAGGCTCGTAAAGGCCTTGCTGAGCGATGCGATCGGCATCGGCGTCGAAGGTGTGAGCGCGGTTCCGCTGGCGGTTCCGCCGTAGCCCGCGACGTGCAGCACCGCGCCGTTCCGGACGATCGCCACCGACAGGCCTGGCAGGTGATGGCGGACGCGGTACTCGCGCACGAACTGGTCCACCGCCAGCGTGTGCATCTGGGTGTCATCGCCGCTGCCCTGCCGCGCCGACAGCGGCATCATCAGCGCGAGCCCGAGGATCAGACCGATCGCCGCCGACAGCAGGCGGCACGAGCAATCAACGACGGAACGTCTGGGCATGGGTGAAGTGCAGCTGGCGCGGCTGGCCGGGAATGTCCGACATTCTATCGATGCCGCATCCCGCCGCATTCATGGACCGGCCCGATGACAGTAGACTAAGCCCCGTGAGCAGCGGGCCGCGGCGCATTGTCAAATGGATTGGCCGGACCGCGATGGTCCTGATCCCGCTGTACGCGCTCTTCCTGGCTGGCGTGTTCGTCGTCATGCGCCAGCCGCCGGAGCGGTTCGGCCAGATCATGCGGCATTTGCCGATGCCGGCGCTGATGATCGTGCCGTTCGAGACGATGTGGAACGTGGCCCGCGGCGGACAGGTGCAGGTCGGCGAGGTCGCCCCCGATTTCACCCTGCCGCGCACCGATCATTCGGCGGACGTGACGCTGTCCTCGTTCCGGGGCTCGAAGCCCGTCGTCCTGGTCTTCGGCTCCTATACTTGACCGCCGTTCCGGCGGGAGGTTCCCGCCCTCAACGCGATGTACGAGAAGTACGGCCGCGACGCCGCCTTCTTCGTCGTCTACATCGGCGAGGCGCATCCGAGCGATGCGTGGCAGCTTCCGAGCAACATCCGCGATCAGGTCGTGTTCGAGAGCCCGAAGGACATGACGTCACGCAGCGAGCTGGCGGACATCTGCGTCGTGCGGCTCGGGATCAAGTTGCCGGCGGTCGTGGATCGTTTCGACGATGTGACGGAGCGGGCGTATACGGGCTGGCCGGATCGGTTGTACCTGATTGGGACGGACGGACGGGTGCTCTACAAGAGCCGCCCGGGTCCGTTCGGCTTCGCGCCGTCGGAGCTCGAAGCCGCCTTGACGCGCGCCCTCGGCCCCGCCGCGAAGTGACGCGCTGACCCTATTGCGGCGGACGCGGCACCACGAACAAGGCATCGTACTGGCCGGTCGCGAACTCGGCGTCGAGCTGCCGCGCGAGGCGGGTCATGAACGCAGGATCTCCGTTGTCCATCGACAACGAGACGTAGCCGCTCGTGTCGACCAGCTGCAACCGCAGATCGTGTCCCTCCAGCCGCACCTCGCGCAGGTAGCCGCCCGAGGAGTCGGGCAGGCGTTCGGCACCGAGCTTGTCGACCAGCAGCTTCAGGAGCGTATCGCGCAGCGGCTCGCCGCCGGGACGGAGCGCGTAGCTCTGATACCCGCCCGGCTTGTTGATCTCCAGATCGCCGTGATGCGGCAGGGGGTCGAACGTCGCACGCTCGCGCAGCACGTCGTAGCCGGCGGGTCCGCGCTGCCATTCGAAGTGGTGCGCGACCCACGCCGGGTCGAGCGATTCGAACGTGTTGTAGCGCATGACCTCGCGGCGGATCGGCACGGCGTAGTTGGTGCCGTCGCGGAAGTTGGTCACCCCGATCATCGGCTTGTCCTCCGAGCCGGCGATGCCGAGCCAGGCGAAGCTGCGGGCGTCCGGCGAGAGCGTCAGCGGCGGCACGTTCGACAGCGGGACTCGGCTCGCCCGCCTGATGCGATGGCACCACGCTCAGGTCGCGGGTGTCGACGATCCACGAGTCCAGCTGGTAGAGCCCTGGTGCGGCCACGCTCGTGCGATCCAGCCACCCTTCGAGTCGGTACCGGTCGCTGCGACGGCGAAACGCCTGCGGGTCGGACGTCACCGGGTGGGGTGCGAGCGGCACGTTGCAGCTGCCGATCGAGACGATCCGTGGCCGCTGCTGCTCCTCGGTGAGCAACACGCAGCGCTCGGTGCCATCAGGCTCGTGGGCGTCGGCCAGCAACGCCGGCCGGGGCCCGCCGATCACCGCGACGCTGTTGGCCGCCTCCAGGCCGGGGACGACCGCATCACCATAGCGCACGTTGAAGACCGCCCGCATCGCGTAGCCGGGCCCGTTCGAGCTCTGAAAGAAGTCGCGCGCGATGGTCGCAATCCGGAAAGGACCGACCACGTCCTCGCGGACCGGCTCGCTCTCCTTGACCACCTTGAACCGATAGGTGAACCCGTCCGGCAGCGGCGGCTGCCCGGCTCTCGCATGCGGCATCCACTCGCTCCACTGCCGCTGCGCGGAGGTCGGATGCCCCGGTAGCGGCACGATGAAGCCACCAAGTGCGTCGGTATCGAACGCCACGGTCAGCAAGCGCTGCCCCCGGCTCGTGAAGATCGGCACCGCCCCGGGCACGATCCACCGGCCCTCCTCCTGACGCGCGAGATCGACGAACAGCGGACCATCCTCCTGTCGCCGCACGACGCCGCCCATCGCCCTGCCCAGCCACACACGGCCGATACCTTTTCGTTCGGCCGGTGCCGCGGTTGGCGCCGCCGGCCAGCGCACCTCGACCAGCAGCGTCAGCGTCTCGCCGTCGATCTCGGGCGGGATGTCCGCCAGCAGACGCGCGGTCCCGCCGATCACGCCGATCATCGCGGCGAGCACCGCCACAGACGTCCCCAGCGCCTTGAGAAATCCGGGCTTGGCCCGGGCCGCGACCACGCGCGACCCCACGAGTCCGATCAGGAACCCGGCCGCTCCGCCGACCAGGGCCAGCAGGATGACGAAATAACCCGAGCCGCCCTCGAACGACGACACCCGATACCAGTCAACCGCCAGGGCCGCGACGGCGCCGGCCCCGAACAAGCCGAGGACGGCCGTCAGCACGGCCACGGCCAGCGTCAGGATCCAGCTCATGAAGGCCTAACCTACCTCAGTTCGCGCCCCAATCCACACGGGCAGGGCCCTGACGCCGTATGCTGGTTGTGTGCGGTTCAGGTTCGGCACGGGAGCGGACTGATGTGGCTGATTGAATGAGTGAACACGACGATCTGGCAGCGGCTGACCACTCCACGGCACCCGAACGCCCACGGATCTTCGTCACGGGGGCAACCGGGTACGTCGGCGGGCGGCTCGTCCCGGCGCTACTCGCCGCCGGCTACCCGGTGCGGTGCTTCGTCCGCGAGCCGCGAAAACTCGACGAACGCAGCTGGCGGAGCGATCCGCGGGTCGAGATCGTCAAGGGCGATCTCGGTCACGCGGAGACGCTCGCGCGGCACATGGACGGGTGTGCCGCCGCGTACTACCTCGTGCACTCGATGGAGACGAGCGGCAAGGAATACGCGAGCCGCGATCGCCATCTGGCCGAAGTGTTCGCCAGTGCCGCGCCGCAGCGCGGGCGTCGGACGCATCATCTATCTTGGCGGCCTCGGTGAACTCGGCGACGGCCTCAGCCAACACCTGCGCTCACGCCGCGAGGTCGAAGAACGGCTGGACGCCGGCGGGGTTCCGGTCACGGTCCTGCGCGCGGCGATGGTGATCGGTGCCGGATCCGCGTCTTTCGAAATCCTCCGCTATCTGGTCGAGCGGCTGCCCGTGATGATCACCCCGCGCTGGGTGATCACCGAGTCTCAGCCGGTGGCGATCGACGATGTGCTGTATTGGCTGGTGCGGTGCCTGGACGTGCCCGAAACGATCGGCAGGACCCTCGAAATCGGCGGGCCCGACGTCGTCGCCTACCGCGATCTGATGCACATCATGGCCCAGGAGTCGGGCCTGCGTCGCCGCCTGATTCTGCCGGTGCCGGTACTCACGCCGCGGCTGAGCGCGGGCTGGATCGGGCTCGTCACGCCGGTCTCGTACCGGATCGCACGGCCGTTGGCCGAAGGGCTTCGCAATCGGGTCGTGGTCACGAAGAACGACGTGCAGGAGGTGATGCCGCACCGCGCGCTGGACGTGCGCAGCGCGATCCGGAAAGCGCTGCAGAGCGTGCGGGACCTCGACGTCGAAACGCGCTGGTCGGCAGCCGGGACGATCCCCGGCGATCCCCAGTGGGCCGGCGGGGCGGTGTTCTGCGACGAGCGGCGGATTGTGGTCGAAGCGGATGCGCCGGCCACCTTTGCCGCGGTGTGCCGCATCGGTGGAGGCAACGGCTGGTACGCGGCCGACATCCTGTGGCGCGTGCGCGGCATCATGGACAAGGCGGTCGGCGGCCCGGGCCTGCGGCGCGGGCGGCGCCATCCCGAGCGGGTCGAGTTCGGTGAAGCGCTCGACTTCTGGCGGGTCATCGGGCTCCAGCGCAACAAGGCGCTAGCGCTGATCGCCGAGATGAAGATCCCCGGCACCGCGATGCTGTCCTTTGAGCTGACACCCGCCGAAGGAGCCAAAGGCCGCTCCGCCACGCTTCTGACGATGACCGCGCGATTCAGGCCCAAGGGACTGTTCGGCCTGCTCTATTGGTACTCGGTGCTGCCGCTGCACGCGATCGTCTTTGGCGGGATGCTGCAGGGCATCCGCCGCACCGCAGAAACCGCCGCCCGCGCCGCCTTGCCGCCGCTCGAGCCGTCCTGATAGACAGGCCTTGAACCCGATCCGCCATTCCTCCATCGCCCTCACCGTCGTGCAGCGCGACCCCAAGGACTACGATCGGGCGAAGGGCTGAAGGCCCGCTTCGGCGAGGAGCTGGAGACCTTCGTGCGCTACTACGTGGCGCCTGGCTTCGGCCACGGGGATGGCAGCTTCGTGGTCGGGTGGGACTCGCTCGGCACGCTCGATGCCTGGGTCGATCGCGGCACGCCGCCGGGCCCGCAGGTGGTGACCGACACGAATCGCGCGACCGCGGGGCGCACGCGGCCGCGTCCTTCACCTGTACTCGTCCGTGATCGCGGCTGGCCTGTCCGTCAGGATGGACCACAACGCAGCCGCCTCACGCACTGGTCACGATCCATCTGCCGCTCACCGGACTCAGTCGCCGGGCTCGGTTGCCGGCCGCGTCCCGTTACGCCTCGACCGCCGCACCAGCGTCACCAGAGACGCCACCAGCTCGCCGGGGTCCACCGGCTTGGCCAGGTGCATCTCGAAGCCGCTTTCGAGCGCCCGCGTGCGATCCTCCGACCGCGCGAACGCGGTGAGGGCCGCGGCCGGGACGTCGCGCACCGCCGGATCGGCCGACTCACGGACCCGAGCGATGAACTGGAATCCATCCATGTGGGGCATCCCGAGATCGACAATCAGCACATCTGGGGCGTCCGTCTCGAGCCGCCCGAGCGCGAGCGCCGCCGACGGCGTCGTGGTCACGGTCGCGCCGGCTGCCTCGAGCACCACTTGCAGCAGCGCCAACGCATCCTCCTCGTCGTCGATCGCCAGAACGCGCACGCCGCGCAAATCGCCCAGCCGGGTCAACGGCGCGAACGACTCGGTACGCGGATGCTGACGACGTTCCCCGATCTCCTGCGGGTGCACGATCATGAGCGGCAGCTTGACCCTGAACGTCGCGCCGCTTCCCTCGCCATCGCTCGACGCCTCGACCGAGCCGCCGTGCATTTCGACGATGTGCCGCACGATCGAGAGGCCGAGCCCGAGCCCGCCGGTCTTGCGGGTGGTGCCCCCTTCCGCCTGACGGAACCGCTCGAACACATGCGGGAGGAACCCGGCCGGGATGCCGATGCCGGAGTCGCTGACCACGATCTCGACGTGTGAGTTGACGCGCTCCAGCCGCACCTGGACGCGGCCCTGCTTCGGCGTGAACTTGACCGCGTTCGACAACAGGTTCCAGACCACCTGCTGCAATCGATCCGGGTCGCCAGAGACGGGGCCGACGCGCGGGTCGGCGACGATCTGGATCCGCACCTGCTTCGCGTCGGCCGCCGGCTGCACCGTCGCGACCGCGTTGTGGATGATCAGCGAGAGCTCGATCGGCTGGACGTCGAGCCGAATCTTCCCCGACACGATCCGCGAGATATCGAGCACGTCCTCCACGATCTGGGTCAAGGCGTTCGCGTTGCGCTCGAGGGTCTCCAGGCCGCGTCCGGCCTTGTCACCCGTCAGGATGCCGCCGCGCAGCAGCCGGGCGTAGCCCACGATGGCGTTGAGGGGTGTGCGCAGCTCGTGCGAGAGCACGGCCAGGAACTCGTCTTTCAGCCGGTCCGCCTCCCGGGCCGCCACATAGAGACGCGAGTTCTCGAGCGCGAGCGAGGCCCAGGCGGCGATCCCGGTAGCCAGCCGCTCGTGCTGCTCGGTGAAGACGCCTGGCGTCGAGTGGCCGAAGAAGAGTCCGCCGATGACTTGCCCGTTGGCGGCGCTCACCGGCACGGCCAGATAGCTGCGGACCGGCAGATGCCCGGGCGGCATGCCGTAGTAGGGCGGATTCTTCCCGAACCGCGCGTCCGTCGTGACATCGTCGAGACGGACGTTGCCATGGCCGTGGAACGTCGGGGCGAATATCGCGGTCGCTCGCGGTTGGGGAAAGCCGTCGAATGCTTCCTTCGGAGCGCCCGAGAGGGTATAGAGCGTGTAGGACTGGCCGGACTGCGGATCGGTGACGTTGTAGAAGAACGCGCCGTATTCGGCGTGCGTCAACTCGGCGGCGATGTCAGTCACCTGCTGGACGATGGTCCCCCGCTCGAGCGACGACACGACCAGGGCGCCGACTTCGTTGAGCTTCTCGGTGACCAGGCGCTGCTCGTCGGCAAGCGTCTCCAGACGGATCCGCTCACTGATGTCGCGGGCAATCTTCGACGCGCCAATCACGGTGCCGGTGTCGTCGAAGATCGGCGAGACGGTCAGCGAGATGGGCACCAGCGAGCCGTCCTTGCGCTGGCGGCGGGTCTCGAAATGGTTCACGCCTTCGCCGCGGCGGATGCGGGCCAGCACCTCGTCTTCTTCGCTTTGCCGGTCGGCGGGGATGATGATCCGGATCGATCGGCCGATGGCTTCGTCGGCGGTGTAGCCGAACAACCGCTCCGCGGCACGGTTCCAGGATCGGATGATCCCGTCGAGATCCTTGCTGACGATCGCATCGTCCGAAGACTCGATGATCTTGGCGAAGTGACCAAGGCTGAAAGCGTCGGGCGTGGCCGGCATAAAAATGGGTCAGTAGCGCCGGACGTGGTAACGGCGCGAACAATTGTGGCGTGGCGCGACACATGGCATCGCCGCTTCACCCCTCCGGAAAGGTCCAGCCGTGCGACGCTCGCGCGGCGTGCACCTCGCACTCGGAGCGGCACGGACGCCTTCATGATGCCACCGCTCTCGTATGAACTCCATCCACAACCCTGACGCCGATCGCTGCGCTGCGCAGGCGAGGCGAACGCAGAACGCGATGCCGCCCCGCTCGCGCCAGCCGTCGAGCGAACGCTACACCTAGGCGTTCAGGTACTCCGACCGCGGCACACCAACCTCACGTTGCTCATCCGTGGTGCCGGAACACATCGTGCACTAACGGCCCGCCTATGCGTGAGCACGGCGCGCGGTCCTCTGCCTTTCGTCTCGGCTGAGATTCCAGCCGAACAGATCGGACTTTCCACGGCTCCGGCGCCAGAGCGATCGGCCTCACTGCTGACAATCGCGGCCCGCCACTACCACTGACATCCACCACGAGAGGCTTATGAGCAAAAAGAAAGCGTCCGGCAAGACCTCGCCTGCAAAAGCGAAAGCCACCGCGGGCGGACCGGCACGGGGCGGCGCGGATGCGCTGGCCGACGTGCTGGACGTGAAGATGGCCGGCACGGAGACGGTCGCCGCCAGCATGCCCTACAACCCCACCAAGCCGAACGAGTACGGCACGTTGGCCGAGCGGGGACCGGAAGAAGGTGCGCACGCCGAGCCGCCGGACCCCATTGTCGGCGCGAGCACGGTGACCGAATCCAACAGCAGCGCCAAAGTGGGCACCGGCGTGCCCACCCCGGGCGAGAACCCGACGGTGGCTCCGCTCGACCGGGTTCGGGTCGACTCGACCGGCCGGATCCTGACCACGAACCAGGGCGTTCCGGTGGCGGATAACCAGAACTCGCTGAAGCAGGGCCTGCGCGGGCCGACGCTGCTCGAGGATTTCATTCTTCGCGAGAAGATCACCCACTTCGATCACGAACGGATCCCCGAGCGCATCGTGCACGCCCGCGGATCGGCGGCCCACGGCTACTTCGAGTGTTATCAGCCGCTCACGGAGTACACGCGCGCCTCGATCTTCGCCGAGGCCGGCAAGCAGACGCCGGTCTTCGTACGATTCTCGACGGTGATCGGCGAGCGGGGATCGACCGACACCGCACGTGACGTCCGCGGCTTCGCGGTGAAGTTCTACACCGATGAAGGCAACTGGGACCTGGTCGGCAACAACATCCCGATCTTCTTCATCCAGGACGCGATGAAGTTCCCGGACCTGATCCACGCCGCCAAGCCGGAGCCGCACTTCGCGATGCCTCAGGCCGCCACCGCGCACGACACCTTCTGGGACTTCGTATCGCTGATGCCCGAGAGCACGGCGATGCTGCTGTGGGCGATGTCGGATCGTGCGATTCCCCGCAGCTACCGGACGATGCAGGGCTTCGGCGTGCATACGTTCCGGCTGGTGAACGCCCAGGGGAAATCGACGTTCGTGAAGTTCCACTGGTCTCCGGCCGCGGGGACCCACTCCCTGGTGTGGGACGAGGCCATGAAGATCTCCGGCGCCGATCCGGACTTCCACCGGCGCGATCTCTGGGAAGCGATCGAGGCGGGCGCCTATCCGGAGTACGAGCTCGGCCTTCAGCTCTTCACCGAGGAACAGGCCGAGGGTTTCAGCTTCGACGTGCTCGACGCGACCAAGATCGTGCCCGAGGAGATCGTGCCGATCGTGCCCGTCGGCCGGATGGTGCTGAACCGCAACCCCGATTACTTCTTCGGCGAGACCGAGCAGGTCGCGTTCTGCACCGCGCACGTGGTGCCGGGCGTCGACTTCACCAACGATCCACTCCTCGCGGGACGGATCCACTCGTACGTCGACACGCAGATCTCGCGTCTCGGCGGGCCGAACTTCCACGAGATCCCCATCAACGCACCGATCGCGCAGGTTCACAACAACCAGCGGGACGGCATGCATCGTCAGGCCATCAATCGCGGGCGCGTCGCCTACGAGCCAAACTCCCTGGCTGGCGGATGTCCGTTCCAGGCCGGCGCGGCCGGCTTCGTGTCGTTCCCGCAGCGCAGCGAGGCGCAGGACCACAAGGTCCGCGGCAAGGCCGAGCGCTTTGCCGATCACTACACCCAGGCGACGCTGTTCTGGAATAGCCAGACCGACGTCGAGAAGATGCACATCGTCAACGCCTTCCGTTTCGAGCTGTCGCGCGTGCAAACGCCGGCGATTCGCGAGCGCATGGTGTCGGGTCTGATGAACGTGGCGCCGGAGCTGGCGAACGCTGTCGCGGCCGGGCTCGGGGTGCGCGAGATGCCGGAGCCGATGCCGAAAGCGCTGAAGACGGCGGTGAAGCCCGAGGTGACGACCTCGGCGCCGCTGTCGCTGTTCGCCCGTCCCGGCGACGGCAGCATCCGCACCCGGCGCGTCGCGGTCCTGGTGGCCGACGGCTTCGACGGCACGGCTGTCGAGGCGCTGGTGGAACGGCTCGCCGCCGAGGGGGCAGTACCGCGCTTCGTTGGTCCTCGACTCGGGGCGGTGACCGCGGGGTCGGGCTCCGCCGTGGAAGTGGACCTGCCGCTGCCCGCCGCGTCGTCAGTGCTGTTCGATGCGACAGTCGTCGCTGGTGGCGGCGCGTCGGCGCAGGCGCTGAGCGCTGATGGCCGGGCGCTGGAGTTCGTCAAGGACACCTACCGCCATTGCAAGACCATCGTGGTGCTCGGCGACGGACAGGTCCTGCTCGACAAGGCCGGCATCCCGCCGGAGCTGCCGGATGGCAGCGCGGATCCCGGACTCGTCTTCGACGCGAAAGGCGGCAAGGGGCTGGCCGACGCCGTCGTTGCCGCGATCGCGAGACACCGCCACTTCGAGCGCGAGACGGATCCGCCGCGGGTCTAGCCGCTGATGCAGGGACGGGATGGCAAGAAGACGTCGATTGTGTCGCGGGGGACCGCTCTGCTCCTGATCGACGTCATCAACGATCTGGCGTTCGAGGGTTCAGAGAGCATCATCGAACAGGCCGAACCGATGGCCGTCCGGCTCGCCGCATTGAAGCGGCGAGCCGCCACTGCCGGCGTCCCTGCGGTGTACGTGAACGACAATTTCGGGCAGTGGCGATCGGATTTCCGGGCCACTGTCGCGCACTGCTGCTCGAGCAACTCACCGGGCCACCGCGTGTCGCGGAGGCTCCGGCCCAATCCGCGCGACTACTTCGTGCTCAAACCGAAACATTCCGGGTTCTACGACACGACGCTTGAGACCCTGCTCGAGAGCCTGGGGGTTCGTCGCGTGATCGTGACCGGGATGGCCGGCAACATCTGCGTGCTGTTCACGGCCAACGACGCATACATGCGCGGGCTGCGGGTGATCGCGCCAGGCGACTGTATCGTCTCGAACACGCCCGAGGACAACTCGCAGGCGCTGCGGCAAATCGCGCTGGTGCTGAAAGGCCGCGTTACACCCTCGGACCGCCTCCAGTTCACTGGCCCGCGACCGATCAAGTCTTCACCGCGGGTCGGCGTCTGATGTGCGTAGCCGGGCACACCCCGCGAGCCACCGGCGGCGCGCAGCCCATCCGCTCGACCCTGTCGCCTGCGGCATCGGGGCGATAGCTATAATCGAGCGGATCGGAGTCTGATGCCGTCAACACCCACCCGATACCGCCGCCTACCACGCGCGCGCAAGTCCCGCGGAATTCCGCAGCTCACCAAGGTGCCGACCGGAATCGACGGGTTCGACGAAATCACCGGCGGCGGCTTGCCCAAGGGCCGGCCAACGCTCGTGTGCGGCGGGCCAGGATGCGGAAAGACGCTGTTCGGGCTCGAGTTCCTGATCTGCGGAGCGGAGCGCGGTGACCCAGGCGTGTTCGTGACCTTCGAGGAGACCGAACAGGACCTGGTCGAGAACGTCGCCTCGCTCGGGCACGACCTCCGCCGCCTGGTCGACGAGAAGCGCCTGGCAATCGAGTACGTCCGGGTGGAACGATCTGAGATCGAGGAGACCGGCGAATACGATCTGGAAGGACTCTTCATCCGGCTCGATCACGCTCTCCGCTCGATTAAGGCACGACGCATCGTCCTCGACACGATCGAGTCGCTGTTTGCCGGGCTGAGCAACGCCGCCGTCCTCCGCGCCGAGCTGCGGCGGCTCTTCGCCTGGCTGAAGGCGCGGCGCATCACGGCTGTCGTCACCGGCGAGCGGGGCACCGACTCGCTGACCAGGCAGGGGCTCGAAGAGTACGTCTCCGACTGCGTGATCTTTCTCGACCACCGGATCCATGACGAGGTCTCGACGCGGCGCTTGCGGATCGTGAAGTATCGCGGCTCGAGCCACGGCACGAACGAGTATCCGTTCATGATCGACCAGCGCGGAATTGCGGTGCTGCCGGTCACGTCGCTTCAGCTGGTGCACGAGGCCAGTTCGGACCGGGTGTCGACCGGGCTGCGGTGGCTGGACGACATGTTCGGCGGCAAGGGCTACTTCCGCGCCAGCAGCGTGCTGTTCTCGGGCGGCGCCGGCACGGCGAAGACCACCCTGGCGGCCTACTTCCTGGACGCGGCCTGCCGGCGCGGTGAGCGAGCCCTCTGCTTTCAGTTCGAGGAATCCCCCTCGCAGTACTGCCGCAACATGCGGTCAGTCGGGCCTCGATCTGGATCGCTGGGTGACAGAAGGGCCTGTTGCGCCTCCACGCCGCGCGGCCGACGCTGTACGGCCTCGAGTTCCATCTCGCGACGATGAACCGTGAAGTGGAGGACTTCCAACCCTCGGTGGTGGTGGTCGATCCGTTATCGAGCTTTACCGGCGGTACATTTCAGGAAGTCAACAGCATGGTGATGCGGCTGATCGACTTTCTCAAGAGTCGACGCGTGACCAGCCTGTTCACCCACCTGATTCCGGGCAGCGGCGCCTCCCAGGACATCGAAGTGGGCGTGTCGTCGCTCATCGACACGTGGATCCTGCTGCGCAACGCCCCGCCGGGCGAGGACGGCGGCCGCCACCTGTCGATCCTCAAGTCGCGCGGGATGTCTCACTCCGACGAGCGGCGTTCGTTCAAGTTGACCGACGATGGTCCCCGACCCGCCCCGGACGTCCGGCCGGACATGCCAAGGCGGCGAGGTGGCCGGTGAGCAAGAAGAAAACCGCCCGGGCGCGGCAGGACGAGTGGATCCTCCGGTTGTATGTCGCCGGGCGGAGCGTCCGCTCGACAGCTGCGCTGCGCAATCTGGAGGCGATCTGCGAGGAGCACCTGGCGGGGCGCTACCGGATCGAAGTGATCGACCTGCTGAAGCAGCCGCAACTCGCCCGCGGCGATCAGATCATCGCGGTTCCCACCCTGGTGCGGCATCTGCCGCCACCGATGAAGAAGATCATCGGCGACCTCTCCAACGAGGAGAGCGTGCTGGTCGGCCTCGACCTCAGGGCGCGCCGCCGGAAGGTCAGGGGGACGGCGTGACCGCCGGGCGAAGCCGGAAGAAGCCGACTGCCGGCGTCAAGAAGAAGGCAAAGTACCTGCTGCGGCTGTACGTCACCGGCACCACCGGCAAGTCGGTGCGCGCGATCCAGAACGTGCGGCGCATCTGCGAGGAACACCTCCAGGGCTTGTACGAGCTCGAGGTCGTCGACATCTACAAGAACCTGCCGCTCGCCCGCGGCGACCAGATCATCGCCGCGCCCACGCTGGTCAAGCGGCTGCCGGCACCGCTGCGGCGGTTGATCGGCGACATGTCGGACGAACAGCGCGTCCTGGTGGGTCTCGACATCCGCCCGCGCCCGGTTCGGGGACCCTCCAGTGGCTAAGCGCGTCTCCAAAGCCTCTTCTCGGACCCTGGAGCGCCTGCGCCGCCGGCTCCGTGAGGCCGAGGACACGATCAACGCCATCCGCGACGGTCACGTCGAAGCGCTGGTGGTCCACGCACCGGAGGGCGAACAGATCTACACCCTGCGCAGCGCCGATCAACCGTACCGGCTGATCGTCGAGCGCATGCGCGAAGGAGCGCTGACGCTGGCCGCCGACGGCACAATTCTCTATTGCAATCAGCGCTTTGCCGAGCTGATCGCCAGGCCGCCGGAGCGCATCACCGGCCAGAAGCTCAATGACTTCATCGACGGTCCCGACTGGCCCACGCTGGAGCGCCTCCTCCAGGCCGAATCGGCGCGCGAGGAAGTGCAGCTGCGGGCCGCCGCCGGGGCGTTGAACCCGGCCCAGCTGTCCTCGATCGCGCTCAACATCGACGACGTGCGCACGGTGGCGGTGGTCGTGACCGACCTGACCCACGAGCGCACGGAGCGCGGGTTGCGAGAGTCGAACCGACTCAAGGACGAGTTCCTGGCCACGCTCTCGCACGAGCTCCGCACGCCGCTGAACGTCATCCTCGGCTGGACACGGATGCTGCTGAACGATCACTTGAACGGCAGCGCGCGGACGCATGCGCTCGAGCTGATCGACCGCAACGCCCGGGCCCAGGCGCAACTGGTCAACGACCTCGTGGACATGTCGCGCATGACGACCGGCAAGCTGCAGATCGAGCTCGAGGCCCTGCCCCTCGTGCCGGTGCTCGAGTCCGCGCTCGACAGCGTCCGGCCGGCCGCCGAGCTGAAGGAGCTGACGATCGAGACCGCGTGGCACGTCCAGGACGTCAACGTCCTCGCTGATGCCACACGCCTCCAGCAGGTGTTGTGGAACCTGCTCTCGAACGCCGTCAAGTTCACCCCGAAGGGCGGGCGGATCTCGGTCAGCGCCCGGCAGACCGGCGACCGCGCGGAGATCGCGGTGACCGACACCGGGATCGGCATCGATCCCGGCCTTCCTGCCGCACGTGTTCGATCGCTTCCGCCAGGCGGACAGCGCCACCACGCGCCGCTACGGCGGGCTCGGCCTGGGGCTCGCCATCGTCCACGACCTGGTGCGGCTGCACGGGGGCGAGGTCGACGTGCAGAGCGCGGGCGTCGGTCAGGGCGCGACCTTCTCGGTCACCCTGCACACCACTCGCTCCGTGGCGCGCACCGCCACAGCGCAGCGGCGTACCCGCAAGCCGGCCAATCTCTCCGGCCTCGTGATCATGCTGGTCGAGGATCACGACGACAGCCGGGAGCTGCTGGTGCGGGCCTTGAAGAAGACCGGCGCCAGCGGTCGCGCAGTTCGAGTCGGCGGCCGAGGCGTTCTCCGCGCTGGAGCGCGTTCGCCCAGCGGTGCTGATCGCGGACATCGGCCTGCCCGGCGAAGACGGCTACTCGTTCATCCGGCGCGTGCGGGCGCACTCGATTCCCTCGATCCAGTCCGTGCCGGCGATTGCCGTGACCGCCTACACCTCGATCCCCGATCGCGCCGAGGCGCTGGCCGTCGGGTTTCAGCAGCACCTGCCCAAGCCGATCGATCCCGCGCGCCTCATCGAAGCCGTCTACGAGGTCACGCGTGCGCAGCGTTGATCCGCCGCCACTGGCACTGCGCACCTCGCGGCCACATCGACAGGCCCCGAGCGTCCCCTCTTTCAGCAACGCAGCGGCGCTATGATCGGATCGATGCGATTCCGCCACCTCACGCCGCTCATGCCCGCACTCATCGCCGTGGCGCTCGTGTCGCCACGCCTTGCCGGTGCACCCTCGTCCACAGCGGGCACCGTGACCGTCCGGCGGGTTCCACACGCCGGGATTCAGCCGGAAGCAGTCGTGGACAGCGCCGGGGTCCTGCACCTGATCTACTTCTCGGGCGCGCCGGCGGGTGGCGATCTGTATTACGTGCGCTCACGCGACTACGGCGCGACGTTTTCGACTCCGGTGCGTGTCAACAGCCAGCCAGGCAGCGCCATCGCGACCGGGACGATCCGCGGCGGCCAGCTGGCGCTCGGGCGGGGCGGCCGCGTGCACGTGGTCTGGAACGGCTCCGACACCGCGCGCCCGCGCGGCGCGACCAATCCCGACAACGGCAAGCCTGGCGCCCCGTTCCTGTACGCACGCTCCTCGCCTGATGGGCACCGGTTCGAGCGGCAACGGAACTTGAGCGGCGGCGTCTACTCCGTCGACGGGGGCGGCACCGTCGCCGCTGACGACAACGGCCACGTCTACGCGGTCTGGCACGGCAACCGCGAGACCGAGGGCCGCGGTGAGGATCACCGGGCGGTGTGGATTGCGCGGTCGGCGGACGATGGCGCCAGCTTCGCTCCGGAAGGTTTGGCATGGCCCGCGCAAACCGGCGCATGCGGCTGCTGCCAGGCGCGCGCGCTGGCCACCGGCCCGCGCGGGTTGACGATCCTCTATCGGTCCGCTACCAACCTCACGCATCGCGACATCTACGTCCTGACCTCCAGGGACGGCGGGGCCTCGTTCGCCGGCTCGATCGTGCAGCCGTGGGAGATCAACGCCTGCCCGATGACCAGCCTCTCGCTGGCCACGGCCGGCTCCCGCATCGTCGCCGCCTGGGAGACCGCGGGTCAGGTGTTCCTCGGCTCCGTCGATGCGGACGCCGGACGCATGCGCGGCATCGTGCCCGCGCCCGGCCCGTCAGCCGGCCGCAAGCATCCGCGGCTCGCGGCCTCCGCGGCCGGCGACACGCTCATGGTCTGGACCGAGAAGACCGCGTGGGCGCGAGGCGGCTCCGTCGCATGGCAAGCCTTCGATGCCTCCGGGCCGAAAGGGCCCATGGGCTCCGCGCCGGCGCTCGCCGTCTGGAGCTTCGCCACGGCAATCGCCCGCCCCGACGGCGGCTTCGTCGTCCTCTACTGACCGTCCCCGCCGGTATTGGATGAACCTTTTCCCGGGTTCTCCGACTACCCCCGTGTGATAACGCCGCCTGCTATCGAGGACGAACGGCTGGCCCTGCGCTGCCTGTTGGGCGAACCGGCCGCGTTCGACGAGCTCATCGCCCGCTGGCATGGCGGCATCTGGCGCTACGCCCGCCGCATGACCGGCCGCGACGACGACGCCGACGAGGTGGTGCAGGACGTGTGGCTGCGCGTGGTGCGCGGCCTGCCGAAGCTCCAGGAACCCGCCCGCATCCGGGCCTGGATCTTCGGCATCGCCCGTCGGGTGTTGATGGATCGCCTGCGCGCGCGCTACACCTCGCCGACGATAGCGGACATCGAGCTCGACACGATCGAGCACGCGCCGGCGGAGGACGATGACCTCCGGTTGAGGATCGGGGAGATGGAAGCGGCGCTGGCGGCGCTGCCGGTGATCGAGCGCGATGTGCTCGCGCTGTTCTATCTGGACGAGCTCTCCATCGCCGAGGTCGCCGCAGTGGCCGGCGTGCCCGTCGGCACCGTGAAGTCACGCCTCTTCCGAGCGCGGCAGTTGCTGCGCGCATCGATGAATCAGGACTAACCACGTTTCGAGGAGTGAAGGACGATGGCGATCAGTGTTGAAGACATGCAGAACCGCATGAGAAGCGAGCTGTCGACTGGATCCCGGCTGGCCCACACCGCGGTGGGCGTCGCGGGGCTCGGCATGGCCGCGCTCGCGCTCTCGCTGCTCGCGACCGAGCCGGTCCTGCCGGTCCGCACCCAGGCCGCGTTCGCGGTGATCGCGTGGGCGGACTGGCCTGGGCGGCCTTCGCGGGGTGGGTGCTCACCCGCCGGCGCGTGCTGCTGGCGCAACATCACGTCGCGGCCTCCGCGCTGGCGACGGTGCTGACGGCGGTGTTCCTGACCGGCGCGATCGTCCTGCGCGCACAGGCCGGACTGCTGGCGATCGGGTTCAACGCCGCGATGCTGGCGTTCGCAATTGCCTGGCTGCTGCGCGCCCGGCGGCGCGTCGCCGGCCTTCGCGCGCGGGCCGAGGCGCTCGATACCGCGGGCTGAGATCCTGGGCCAGAACTCCCCCCGCGGGCACCCGGATTTGCAGCCGGACGCGTTGTACGGTCTAGTGCTCGCACACAGAAACGACGGCCGGACCCTGGTCCTGGCGTGCGTCGAGCCTCGACGCGACTAATACCCTCACGAGAATGGCGGCACTGGCGACTGGGCGCACGCGGAGTCGCCCTGTCGCATTGCCGGCCAGATCACGGAGACGAACATGGGGAGCAGCGGGATCCTGCTGATCGTCGGGCTGGCCGCGGTGGCCGTCCTGTATGCGTGGTACGCGTCGATCGTCGCGCGCCGGAACAAGGTCCAGGAAGCCCTGAGCTCGGTGGACGTCCACCTCAATCAGCGCCACGACCTGATCCCGAACATCGTCCAGCTCGCGGGGCGATTCATGGAGCACGAGCGCAGCCTGCTGACCGACGTCACGCGGCTGCGCGAAGAGGCGCGCAGCACACCGGCGACGACCGGCGAGGCCGGCAAGCGCTTCGCGATCGAAGGCGAGCTGTCGCAGCGGGTCGGCCAGCTGCTCGGCCGCCTGGAAGCCTACCCGGAGCTCAAGTCCGACCGGCCGCTGCTCGAGGCGCAGCAGACGTGGGCGGAAACCGAAGCGCAGATTACCGCCGCCCGCCGCTTCTACAACGCCGCCGTGAATCAGTTGAACAACGCCGTCCAGATCTTCCCCGGCCCGCTGATCGCGGGCCTCGCCGGCGTCAAGAGCATGCCGCTCTTCGAGGCCCCGGAGGCCGCGCGCACCGCGCCGAGCGTCGACGCGATTCTCGGCCGCAAGCCGTGACGAGCGCCGCAGCCGTCGACAGCGCGTTTCTCGAGCGGCGCCGCCGGCTCGCGTTCCGTGCCTCGTGCATCTCGCTGGCGACGGCGCTGATTTGCTGGCCGATTGGCATGGCCGTGGGCGGCACCGAGTCGCGCGATACGGTCGCCGGCGCGTTCCTCATGGCCGCCATCGTCGGCCTCATCGCGGCGCCGTGGATCGTCCGTGCGTGGCAAGGCTTCATGCGGCGACGGATGCTCACGGCCGCGGTGGCCGGCCGAACCGACATCCGCCACCTCGATGCGCAGCGTAATCAGTCCGGCAGTCAGGCGATCCTCGGATCCGATGCGTTCGCGCTCGGCGCGTTTCGGGACAGCGGGCTGGTCGAAGCGTTTCAGACTGCGACCGTCACCCATATCCTCACCGGCGAGGCGCGAGGCGTGCCATTCGGGCTCGCGGAGATCGCCCTGCTCGACGCCAAGGGATATCGTCTGTTCGGGGGGGTGCTCGGCAGCTTCCGGCTGGCCCGCTCACGCCCCGGGCTCACGATCGTCATGCGCGATCGCGGCATGGTCGGCAACCTGCTGGACCGCGCCGGCAGCGGCGTCGAGCGGCTCACCCTCGAGGACCCGGCCTTCGAAGGAATCTTCGAGGTCTACGGCGACGACCAGGTGTCCGGGCGCGTCATCCTGACGACGACAATGCTGGAGCGGTTGAAGGCGCTCGACGAGCTCGGACATGCGCACGGCTTCGCGTGCGCGTTCCGCGACGATCGCCTGCTCGTCGCCTTCCGCGGCATGGCTTGGCGATGTCCCGCGTGGCGGATTGTCCAGCCGATGGACCGCTGGCTTCAGGTGTACGCCGCAATGGCTCGCCGGGCTGGTCGATCTCCCGGTCGAGATCGTCGAGACGCTGAACCTGAAAGCCGCGGGTGCGCCGCAAGCGGCGTCCACGCCACCACGTCACGCCGATGCCGCGGTGCCCCTTCGGGGCGGCACGCCGGAGGTGTTCTCGTCGGCGCTGTGGCGCCTCGTCGGCGAAGGCGGGATGGCGCTTATCTACGTCGCGTCCGGGACGATCTTCGGGGGTGTCGCGCTGTTCGCCGGTCGCTACGGAATCACCGCCGGCTTCCCCTCGCAGTTGTTCTGGTATTTATGGGGGCTGGTCACGGTGGGGATCCTGTACGGCACCTACGCCGTCAGTCTCGGCGTCCGCGATTTGGCCCGGCTCGCGTGGCGATGGAACGCGCCGCTCCGGACGCTCAAACGTCCGTAGTGTCGTCAGGTCCGCTCGCGCGTGCGCGGGCGGCGATGCCACTTTCGTGCGATCGATTACAAATCCGCCATCGCATCTCGCCCCGCCCCGCGGCGCCTCTTCCAGGGATCAAAATAAGACACTGTGTTTCCAATACGTTAGGGGCGCGTGCGGGGCCGGCTGCCCGGGCCTAGACTTTGCCGCGCCGGCAGTATGCTGTCGAACCGTCTCCGTAGTTCCCTCGCCTCCGTCATCCTCATCGCCACCGCCCTGTCGGCGCCGGTTATCGGTCAAAAGGTAGACAAGGAATCGCGCAAGCCCGCGAAACTGGATAAAGCGCTGACCACCGCCGTCGAGAACGACGACAAGGGTGAGCAGCGCGTCATCATCCGGCTGGTGCCTGGCGCCAGCCTCGCGCTGGCGGACACGCTGCGCGCGAACGGTCGCAAGGTGAACCACGTGCACCCCTCGATCAACGCGATCGCCGCCACGATCCCGGCTGCCGATCTGGACATGCTCGCCAGTCTGGCGTCGGTGGCGTCGATCTCGACGGACGCGGTGGTCACCGCCGAACAGACCGCGACGGTGGTGCCTTACACGCTGCGCACCACGATGGGACTCGCATCGCAGTCCCCGGGGGGAATCGAGTTGGTGTCGCGGTAATCGACTCGGGCCTCGAACCCAGCTCCGAGTTCGACAGCCGCATCCTGGGCTTCTACGACTTCACCGCGGAAGGCGTGGCGGCGCCCCCGTCGGACGCCTACGGCCATGGCACGCACGTCGCCGGGCGCATCGCCGGCAACGGTGATCTCTCATACCGGCGCTACCGTGGCATGGCGCCGAAGGCACGGTTGTACGGGCTGAAAGTGCTCGATGCGAACGGCGCGGGCAGCACCAGCGACGTGATCAGCGCCATCGAGTTCGCGACGGCGAACAAGACGCGCCTCGGCATCGACATCATCAATCTCTCGCTCGGGCACCCGATCCTCGAACCGGCTGACACCGACCCGCTCGTCCAAGCCGTCGAACTGGCCGTGCGGGCCGGGATCGTGGTGGTCGTCTCGGCGGGAAATTACGGCATCAATCCGCAGACCGGCCTCCCCGGCTACGCCGGCATCCTGTCGCCGGGGAACGCCCCGTCGGCGATCACGGTGGGTGCGCTGATGACCGGCGACACGGCGGTGCGCACCGACGACCGCCTCGCGCCATACAGCTCGCGCGGCCCGAGCTGGTACGACGGAACCGCGAAGCCGGACATCGTGGCGCCAGGCCACAGCGCCGTCTCGGTCGCGGCACTGAACAGCACGCTCTACGTGAACAACCCGGCGCTCCACGTCGACAGCGCCTATATGAAGCTGAGCGGCACCAGCATGGCGGCGGCCGTCGTGAGCGGCACGGCGGCACTGGTCATCGAGGCGAGCCGCACGGTCTCGAATGGCGTCGATATTTCCCCCAACGCGGTCAAGGCGATCCTCGAGTACACCGCCGTGCGGCTGACCGCGGAAGACGGCGTCCAATATGACGACCTGGCGCAGGGCGCCGGCGGCGTCAACGCCCAGGGGGCGATCGCACTCGCTTCCTCGATCAATGTCTCGATCCCCACATCCTCCTGGTGGCTGGTCACGGCCGTCAGCCCGAGCAGCACGATCGCCAACGAGGTGCTGCCGTGGGCGCAACGCGTTCTCTGGGGCAGCAGCGAGGGATCCGGCTCGCTGATCTACAACCACGAAACGGCCTGGGCCACCAACATCGTGTGGGGGAACAACATCGTCTGGGGCAACAACATCGTCTGGGGCAACAACATCGTGTGGGGGAACAACATCGTCTGGGGCAACAACATCGTCTGGGGCAACAGCCTGATCGGCACCGCCGACGGCCAGACGGTGATCTGGGGCGCGTCGATCGGCGATGCCGGCATGACGGTGTGGGGCAATCTCGCCTGCTCGACCACGACCAGCCAGTCGGTGCTGACTTCCCGGCTCAAATAGGGCACGTCATGGCAAGCACGATGGTCGGAACGGCACGGGTCGGCAAGGCGGTGACGCGATGATGCGCCTGCCGTGGCTCGCGCGGATCTACGTGACGCTGGTCGTCACCGCCGGCGTCGTCGCGGTGGCCACCGCCCTGCCCAACCTGCAGTTCTCGCGGCCGGTCTTGTTCGCGATGCTGCTGGTGCTGTCGGTGAGCAGCTCGGCGCTGAAGGTCGACATGCCCACCGGCCTCGACCGCTCGTGCATCTCGCTGTCCTACATCGTCGACTTCACGGCGCTGCTGTTGTTCGGTCCGGAGCCGACGATGCTCATCGCGATGGCCAGCGCGTGGGCGCAGTGCACGTTCCGGATGAAGGAACGGAACCCGCCGCACCGGACCATCTTCAGCATGGCGTGTCTCGTGCTCACGGTGCTGATCGCGGGGCGGACGTATCGCTGGCTCGGGGGCACCCCGGGCACCGAGCCGCACCTCCAGCCGCTCCTCGCCACGGTCCTGACCTACTTCCTGGTGAACTCGGTCGCCGTTGCAGCGGCGTTCGGACTGGCCTCGCGCGCACCGATCTTCCGCATCTGGCACGACAACTTCCTGTGGAGCGTCACCAGTTATCTCGTCGGCGGGCTGGCCGCCGGCCTGGCCGTGGAGTTGACGCACCGCACCGGACACTGGCAGGCGGCGCTCGCGTTCGTGCCGCTGGCGCTGACGTATCGGACCTACCGCATCTATCTGCGCCGGATCTCCGACGAGCAGCGGCGGGTGGCGGAGTCGAGCCAGCTGCATCGCGAGAGCACCGAGGTGCTGGCGCGGGCGATTCAGGCGAAGGACGGCGCCGGCGCGAGTCACCTCGATCGGGTGCGCTATTACGCAGCCATGCTCGCCCGGCGGATGCAGATGTCGGACCTCGATACACAGGCGCTCGAGACGGCCGCGCTGCTGCACGACATCGGCAAGCTGGCTGTGCCCGAGCACATCCTCTCGAAGCCCGGTCCGCTCACCGCGGACGAACGGCGCAAGATGCAGATCCACGCCGAGGTCGGCGCCGGCATCGTCAACGCGGTGTCGTTCCCGCGGCCGGTTGCGCCGCTCATCCTGAGCCATCACGAGCGGTGGGACGGCACGGGCTATCCGAAGGCGCTGAAGGGCGACCAGATTCCGCTCGGCGCCCGCGTCCTCGCGGTCGTGGACTCGTACGACGCGATGACCTCCGACCGGCCCTATCGCCGGGCCATCTCGAAGCACGAGGCGCTTGCCGAGCTGCGCGCAGAGGCCGGCAAAGCCTTCGACCCGGCGATCGTCGAGCACTTCGCCGCGGTGTTCCCGCTGCTCAGTCCACCGGCCGAGATCGAGCCGCTGCGCATGCCGGCCCCGGCGATCAGCACGCGCGGGAGCGAGGTCGCCAGCCTCTCCGCTGGAACCAGCAGCGATGCGTTCGAGAAGATCGCGGCGGCGAATCAGGAGAACTACACCCTCTACGAGATCGCCAAGGCGATGGGCCGCAGCCTCAGCCTCGACGAGACGATGACGCTCATCAGCTCGAGGGTCAGCAGCCTGCTGCCGTTCTCGACCTGCGTGCTGTTCGTGCGAGACGGCAACCAGATGCTCCGCTGCCGGTTCGCGAGCGGGCTGCACGCCGAGGTGCTCGAGAAGGTCACGATCAAGGAAGGCGTCGGCCTGAGCGGATGGGTGGCGCGGCACGGCAAGCCGCTGGTCAACGGCCTGGCCAGCATCGAGTTCGCGGCCGCCGGACTGACCGAAACGGAAATCCCGCTCGAAACCGCGCTGATCTGCCCGCTGACCGTCAACGCGCAAGTGATCGGCACGCTCGGCGTTTTCCATGTCCAGCCCGACTGCTACCGTGAGGACGACCGGCGCGTGCTCGAAGAGATCTGCGGACAGGCGGCGGACGTCGTGCACAACGCGCTGGTCTTCGAGCGGACGCAGGACGAGTCGCTCAAGGATGCGCTGACCGGTCTGACGAATGCGCGCGGCCTGCACGGCCATCTGATGCGCGAGATGGAGCGTGCCGAGCGCGCCT
Source organism: uncultured Acidobacteriota bacterium (assembly GCA_963816725.1). Taxonomy (GTDB): domain Bacteria; phylum Acidobacteriota; class Vicinamibacteria; order Vicinamibacterales; family 2-12-FULL-66-21; genus CAVSUB01. The sequence continues at coordinate 105,103 of CAWFMC010000022.1, forward strand.
CGGGCCAGTTCGCTGTCGTCCTGCTGGACTTCGATCACTTCAAGTGGATCAACGACCAGCACGGCCACCTGGTCGGCGATCTCGCACTCAAGGCCGTGTCGCGCGTGTTGCGCGAGACCACGCGGTCCTATGACATCTGCGCCCGCTACGGCGGCGACGAGTTCGTGGTGCTGCTGGCCTCGTGCGGTCAGGCCGAAGCCGAGGAACGCTGCCGCATGCTGCAGGAGGCCGTCGCGGCGATCCCATTTGCCGCGCCCGACGGGCGCCTCATTCCGCTCGGCATGAGCGCCGGCGTCGGCGTGTTCCCGGCCGACGGCGACAGCTACGAGCGGCTGCTGGTCAAGGCCGATCGCCGCATGTATCAGGAAAAGGCCAGGCGGAAACGCACCTCACTGAAGGCGCTCGTCGACGTGAGCCGGCACGAGCGAGTTCGGCCGTTTCGCGCGTCCTAGTGTCCCGCGTGATTCGCGGCATCACGACGGCCGGGCCAGTCACCGCTGACCGCGAAACGACACGCAGAGATTCGGCCCCTCACCTCGATCGGAGCGCGACGCGGAGCGTCACGCCCACCGTTCTGGCATCGCCCGGCTGGCCGACGTAGAGGCCGGTGTTGCCCGGCGCGGCGGTCAGCAGCTCGTAGTAATCCTTGTTCAGCACGTTGCGCGCCCACAGCGTGACGGTCCAGCCCGCGGCCGCACGGAAGCCGACGCGCACGTTCAACAGCGAGTAGCCGTCGACCACCAGGTAGGGCGAGTAGGTGGCGCTCGAGGAGAACCACGAACGGTAGCTGGTGTCGAGCGCGCCGAACAGTTGCCCCGGCCGCCCGGCCGGCGACACGCGATGGCCGTACTCCGCGCCGAAGGTGGAGGCCCAGCGCGAGATGCCCGGCAGCACTGAACCGGAGATGTCCTGGAATTGCGGTCCGCCGGTCAGTTCGAGCGGCGGCGGCGCGTCCACGAAGCGGACGTACTTGCCGTCCGTGTAGGCGACTGCCCCATACAGTGACAGGTCGCGCGTCAGTCGCGCGCTGCCGTCGAACTCGGCCCCGCGGACCCGCACCTCGTCGGCGTTCGCGAGATAGCCGCGAATCACGCCGACGCTGCCGTTGGTGACCTGCGCCTGGAAGTTCTTGATCTGCGTGTCGTAGACCGTGAAGTTCGCGGTCGCGCCAGCGAAGGGCTCGCTCTTCAGCCCGAGCTCGACATTGCGAGTGTCTTCCGGCTTGACCGCGGCCGCCGACAGCACCGGTTGATTGGCTGCGTCGGTCGGCACGCCGTTCAGGTTCAAGCCCACCGACTTGAAGCCGGTGGCGTAGGTCGCGTAGGCATTGAGGCGCGAGGCGAGCTTGTAGCCGACAGTCAACTGGCCGGACGCGTTCGTGTCGCTGACATTCGCGGCGTAGGCCTGCGGCGCGAGGATCGACTGCTGGAGCACGATCAAGGCCGGGTCGGTCGTCTGCAGCCCGCCGTAGACCTGCTGATCGAAGTCGACATCCTTGTGGTCGTAGTTGAAGCGGATGCCGGGAAGAATCCGGAGACGATCGGTCACCGTCCACGCCACCTGGCCGAAGACCGCCGCGCTGGTGTTGCCGTAGTCGACGTACTGGTGGTAGCCATAGCCGTCGAGCAGCCCGGGAGTCGCGGCGTTGGCGCTCGGCGCCAGCAGGAACCGCGCCGCGGCGCTGCCCTGCTCCTGGACGAACGAGGGATCCGAGGCGATCGTCTGGTGGAAGGCGAAGGCGCCGACCACCAGGTTCACAGCGCTGGTGAGGCCGCCGGTGTACCGGACCTCCTGCGTGTACTGGCGCTGCTGCGACGGGGCCGCCGAGATCGTCGTGACCGGCAGGCCGATGAAGTCACGATCGCTCGACGGGTTCCAGTTCCAATAGCGGTACGCGCTGGTCGATGTGATTTGCCCCTTGCCTGCCTTCCAGTCGGCGTTGACCGACGTCCCGCCAAGGTCCTGATACGAGCGCAGCGGCGAGTCGACGTCGGTGACGCGATCGAACGCGTTGAAGCTGGGCGCGGTGTAGCCGAGATCGGCGGCGATCTGCGGGTACTGACGATTCGCAGGACGCAGGGTGGGGGCGACCCCTGCGACCACCTGCGTATAGCCGTCGGGTCGTTGCCGCGTGTGGTCGACCGACACCGTGACGGCCAGGTTGTCGGACGGCGCAAACAACACCTGTCCTCTCAGGCCGACGTTGCTCAAGTTGTTCACGGCCTCCCGCGTCGCGACGTTCTCGACCGTCCCGCCGCGCTGCGTGCCAGAGAACGAGACCCGGCCTGCCACCTTGGCGCCGAGTGCGCCGGTGGCCGAGGCCTTGGCCTGCACGAACCCGAGATCCCCGACGTTGAGCTCGACCTCGCCCGCCGGCGTAAAGCTCGGTTTCCGGGTCGTGACGTTGATCGCGCCGGCGGTGGTGTTCTTGCCGAACAGCGTCCCCTGCGGCCCGCGCAGCACCTCGATCCGTTCGACATCGAGGAAGTCCAGTGTCGCCGAGGCGGGCCGGGCGTAGAACACGCCGTCGATGTAGAGGCCGACCCCCGGCTCGAGACCATCGTTGGTGAGCCCGAACGGCGCGCCCAGCCCGCGGATGTTGATCGCCGAGTTGCGGGGGTTGGTCGAGTAGAACTGAACGGTCGGGATCAGCTCCTTCAGCCGGTTGACGTTGAATGCACCGGTGTCCGCGGCCAGCTTGCCGTCGACGACCGAGAGCGGAATCGGCACCTCCTGCGCCACTTCCTCGACGCGTCGCGCGGTGACGACGACCGACTCCGAGAGCCGCGACGGGCTCAGGACGATGTCGGCCTGGGTGAGCTGACCGGCGGACAGCGCTTCGCGCCGGGTGACCGCCTCGAAGCCGTCGAGCCCAACATTCAGGCTGTAGCGCCCCGGCGGCAGCGCGAGCCGATACCCGCCCTCGCCATCGCTCACCGCCTGGGCCGTCGCGCCCGTCTCCTGATTCGTCGCGGTGATCGACGCGCCTGGAATCGGCGCCCCGGATTGATCGTGAATGACTCCGGACAGGGTCGCGATGGTGATCTGCGCGGCAACGGCTGCCGGGACGAGGAGGGTGGCTACGACAGCCACCCCTAGCGAGAGCGAACGAGTCATGAGGCTCCTGGCCGTCGCATGGCGACGGTCGATCACGGCGGGGCCCGCCGATGCACATGCGCATCGGTGACGGGCACCGATCCAGTCACAATCAAAAGGGAGTAGTCGAAAGCCGAGCGGCGGGGCTGGTGCGGCCCCGCGCAGATGCGCGGGTCCTACCGGCTGGCCGTCGGCGCGCTACAAGAGCGCCGACACGGATGGTGCGCGCGCGGCGTTCGCGAATTTGGCAGGGCACACATCCTACAGACACGTCAGCAACAATCACGCCCGCGGAAGTACGCGGTTATTCGGCTGATTCAGTGTCGCACGTGAGGATGATCGTGTTATTTGATAGAATTTTGAGTCTTTTATCTAGAATTTCTGTCGTATGCGACACACCAACAAGGCCGCAGGCGCGCGGCCGCCCGCCCCGCATCTGATCGACGGTGATTCGAGGGCTGGCGAAGAGCGGCTGATCGGCGGGGACACAGGGCTGGGGGCGGTCATGGCCCGGGCGCGCATGGTGTCGCGGAGTGGCGCGCCGGTGCTCCTGTTCGGCGAAACCGGCACCGGCAAGGAGATCATCGCCCGCGTCGTCCACGAGCACTCGGCGTTCCGCAGCGGCCCGTTCCGGCGGGTCAACTGCGGAGCCATCTCGCCGGAACTGATCGACTCCGAACTGTTCGGGCACGAACCGGGGGCCTTTACGGGAGCGACGACGCGCCGGAAGGGGTGGTTCGAGCAGGCGGACGGCGGCACCCTGTTCCTTGACGAAGTCGGCGAGCTCTCGCTGGCTGCCCAGGTGCGGCTGCTGCGGGTGGTGCAGGACGGCGAAGTGATCCGGGTTGGCGGCGAACGTCCCGTCCACGTCAAGGTCCGCATCGTCGCCGCCACGCATCGCGATCTGCCGGCGATGGTCGAGTCGCAGGCGTTCCGCGAGGATCTGTACTACCGCCTGGCGGTGTTCCCGATCGTCATCCCGCCGCTGCGCGATCGGCCAAGCGACATCAGGGCGTTCGCGGAGTACTTTGCCGAACGGGCCGCCAATCGGTTCGGGGTACGGCCGATTGCCGTGTCGGACGACGATGTCCGCGTGCTGACGGCATACAGGTGGCCGGGGAACGTACGGGAGATGGCCGCAGTCATGGACCGCGCCGTGCTCATCGGGCAGGGACGGACCCTGAACGTCGCCGAGGCGCTGGGCGGTACCGGTGCGCCCGCCAGTGCCGCGCCGGCGCGCGTGCGTGCGCCCGGCGTCTCGTCCACGATCGAACCGCTCGACGCCGTGATCACGGCGCATATCGAACGGGCCCTCGAGGCGACCGCGGGACGGGTCGACGGCCCTCATGGCGCGGCCCGGATCCTGCGGATCAATCCGCACACCCTGCGCGCCCGCATGCGCAAGCTCCGCATCGATTGGCGTCGCTTCCGCGTCAGCCCGACCGCGGACGCGTGATCGCGCGCCACGTACGGTTGCGTCGCGCGTCCTCAGCCGCCGCACCGCATCCTGAGCTGCTCCGCTGGGATCGCCGGCTCGCGACAGCAAGTGCGGTCATGCGCGCCGCGGCCGCGCGGCACATACTCGGGGCATGAAACCGCGGCCGGATCGCCTGCGCGATGTGGTCGACGTCGTCCTTGAAGCGCTCGACGAGGGGCTTGACGGGCGGGCGTTGGCCGCCAGGGCGATGCTCAGCCCGTTTCACTTCAATCGTCTGGTGCGCGCCGGCATCGGCGAGGCGCCCGCGGCATTCCGCCGCCGTCTGTTGCTGGAGCGCGCGGCGTGGCAGCTCGGTCGCGGTGCCCGTGCCACTGACGCCGGGCTCGAGGCCGGCTACGACGCCACCGAGGCGTTCTCGCGGGCATTCACGCGAGCGCACGGCGTGCCGCCGAGCCGGTTCGCGCGAGAGCCGCGCGACTTCCGGCTCACCGCCCCCAACGGCATCCACTTCCATCCGCCGGGCGGGCTGCTGCTGCCCGGACAGCCGAGGACTACGACCATGGATCTCTCAGATCGCCTCGTCGAACACGAACACTGGCACACGGCGCGACTGCTGCAACAGGCTGCGACGCTCTCCGACGAGGCCGTCGATCGCCACGTCCGGCCCGGGCTGACCGTGCATGACTTCGAAGGGCCCGGAGCCCGACCTGCGCACCATGCTCGAGCGGATCATCTTCACGAAAGAAGTGTGGACCGCGGCGATTGGCGGCCGCGATATTCCCTCCCGTGACGAACGCAGCATCGCCGGACTGCAAGCGCGGTTGGCCGTCGTCCAGCCGCAGTTCACGGCGCTCGTGCGACGGATCCGCGATCGCAACGAGTGGGACGATGCCTTCGTCGATGCGCTGTGCACGCCACCCGTCAGTTTCACATTCGGAAGCGTCATCGCGCACATCCTGACGGTCTCGGTCGTTCGACGCCAGGCGGTGATCGGCGTCCTGCGCGAGCTCGGCGTCACGGACGCTGAGCATCGCGATCCGATCGAATGGGAGCGCCTCGTCGCGGCACGAGGCTGAGGCAGAACGGCTGGGCCTCTCGCCGAGTGTCACGCGGAGGTTGCGTCAGCTCCGGCCGCGGCCGTGCGCGCGATGGGTATGGTAATGATCTGAGTCGACGCCGATGGCGGCGCGGACGAGACGCCTCGGTGTCCACGCTGACTCGACCACAAGGAGCACACGCGAGCATGACCTCCAAGAACGTGATCTGCCTCTGGTTCAACAAGGACGCGCAGGACGCCGCGCGCTTCTATGCCGCCACCTTCCCCGACAGCGAAGTAGTCGCGGTGCACAAAGCGCCCGGTGACTATCCGAGCGGCAAAGAGGGAGATGTGCTGACGGTGGAGTTCACCGTCATGGGCATCCCCTGCCTCGGTCTGAACGGCGGTCCGCAGTTCAAGCACAGCGAAGCGTTCTCCTTCCAGGTCGCGACCGAGAATCAGGAAGAGACCGACCGGTACTGGAACGCGATCGTCGGCAATGGCGGCCAGGAGAGCCAATGCGGGTGGTGCAAGGACCGGTGGGGCCTCTCGTGGCAGATCACGCCGCGGGTCTTGAGCGAAGCGCTGGCCGCGGGTGGAGCTGAAGCCAAGCGCGCGTTCGCGGCGATGATGCCGATGCGCAAGATCGACGTCGCCGCGATCGAGGCCGCGCGGCGCGGGTAACGCGATAGGCGGCGACTGCCGCACGAATGTCCCAGGAAGCAGACGCTGGCTGCTCTGACCGGTGGATCAGCGCTTTGTGATTCCCTACCAGCACACCTCACGCGGCAAGCACGTTCGGACGACCGACCAACAACGGTCCCGCGCCGTTGCGGGGTGACCGCTCCGGCGGTTCGATCGTTCGCGCCGCGGCGGGACCACGATCCAGCCGCAGCGGCAGCCGGCTGTCGGGACCGTCCGTGCTGGACGGCAGGGCGCCGGTGCTCCGGCGCAGCGCGATCAAGGCGACCGCCAGCACCGTTCCCAGCGCCGCGGCGCCGAGGATCGCCAGGCGGATGCGCGGGTCGAACGCCGCCACCGCGAGCACCGCGGCGACCAGGCCCAGGCCGCCGACACCCTCAACCCTTATATGGGCCATGTTGATCAGCGTCGGCGAGGGGAGTTCGAGCTCGTGCGGCACGACCACGCGGGTACACCGGCGCAGCCGCGGGATGAGGAGCGCCAGGGCGAGACCGCCTAGAGTCCCTGGAATGAGGATCAACACCAGCGGTTCCATTGCGACCTCCCGGTGCGAAACGTGTCCAACGATGCCGCACCTGACGGTGCGTCGGTGGAAGCGGCCGGCTGGCCACCTCCCATTGCGCACATTGTACTAGTACATTACTACAATGCAAGCAAAATCATCGCTCTGGATCTGGAGGACCGGTCGCGAGCCGGAGTCGTGTCGTTTATGACCGGGCCGGTGACCGGCCAGCCGATGGCGCCAGCACCACGGTGAAGCGCGTGGTGTGCTCGCCGGTACGCTCGAGCGCGTACTCGAAGCCGTGACCGGACAGCACCTCCTGCACCAGCGTCAGGCCGATGCCCTGGCCTTGCGGCTTGGTGCTGAAAAACGGCGTGAACAGGTTCGACTGCACTTCGGCGGTCATGCCGGGACCGGAGTCCTCGATGACGAGCGTCGGCGGGCCGCGACGCGACGTGAGCCGCACGGCGATCGTCCCCTCGCCGTCGATCGCCTCGATCGCGTTCTTGAGGATATTGAGCAGCGCCTGTTCCATCTGGCCACGATCGATCTCCACCGCCACCGACGGTGCGTCGAGATCCCAGCGCCACGTCAGGCCGGACGCGTTGGGCTGCGCCCCGAGCAGCCGCACGATGCGCTCGAGAATCGCCACGAGATCCGTCGGCCGCGTCAGCGGCGGCGGCAGGCGGAAGACGTCCGCGAACCGGCGCATGAAGCTCGCCAGCTGCTCCGTCCGCTCGATGACGATGCCGATGGCCTGCTCGAAGTCGTGGCGATTGGCCTCGTGGAGATCGCCGGCGTAGGTCAGCGACGAGTGCAGCAGCGAGTTCGAGGCGGTCACCGTGTTGTTGACCTCGTGCGACATCACGCGAATCAGCTTCTCGTACGCGGCGCGCTCGAACTGCCGCAGCTCCTCCGTCAACTCCTCGATCAGCAGGAAGCTCCGGGTGAACCCGCGATCGACGAAGGTGCCGTGATGGCATTTCACGCGCCGGGCGCCGAGCAGGCCGACGAGACGAGCGTCCCCGGGCGCGAGCGTCGCCAGCGCCTCCGACAGCGGCGACTCGAGCGCGTCGAGCGGACGGCCGACGACCGCGGCCGCAGGGCGCCCGAGCAGCCGTTCAGCCGCCGGGTTGAGACTCGCCACCCGCTGATCGAAATCCAGGATCACCACCCCGGATGGCGACACCTGCAGCACCTGGCTCAGGAACTGGTGCTGTTCGGCGAGCCGCACGCGCTCCTCGCGCAGATGATCGACCATCCTGTTGTAGACGCCGATCAGCTCGTCGACCTCCGGCTGACCGACCGGCAGGAACCGCGACGTGAACTCCTCGTCGCGGATCAGCCGCAGCCCCTCGCCAGCCATCCCGAGCTGCCGAAACATCTCACGCGACAGGCTCACCCCGACGGCGAGCGACAGCACGAACACCGTCTCGACGGCCAGCAGCCAGATCGGGTTGTTGAAGAGGAGATAGGCGCCCAGCGCCGCGAAGATCAGATGGAGGACAACGAGGTAGACGACGGCCCGCGCGCGCAGGCTCACACGCTGATCTCGTACTTCTCGAAGCGGCGGTAGAGCGCCGCGCGGCTGAGCCCCAGGGACTCGGCCACGCGACTGACGTTCCCGCCGTGGTGGCGCAGCGACTTCACGATCATCGCCCGCTCGATCTCGTCCATCGTCATCGATCCGACGGGCGGCAGGGCTTCGTTGACCGGCTCGGCCTGGGGCGGATCGATCGACTCGGTGAAGTCCTCGATCTCCAGGCGATCGCGGGTGCTGACCAGCACCGCGCGCTCGACGACCTGCCGCAGCTGACGGACGTTCCCCGGCCATGGCTGGGCCTGCAACCAGCGCAGCGCGGCCGTGCTCAGCGTCAACGGCTCGCGGCGATACACCTGGCCGGCGCGCTGCAGGAAGCGCGACGCCAGCACCGGCACGTCGTCCGATCGCTCGCGCAGCGGCGGCAGGTGGATCGCCATCAGGTTGATGCGGTACAGCAAGTCTTCCCGGAACTCGCCGCGCGAGACCATCGTCGAGAGCTGGCGATTGGTCGCGGACACGACCCGCACGTCCACTTCGCGGCGGGCGCTGGAGCCCAGCACCTCGAAGGTCCGGTCCTGCAGCACCCGCAGCATCTTGACCTGCGAGGGCGGATCGAGATCGCCGATCTCGTCGAGGAAGATCGTGCCGCCGTGCGCGACGTCGAAGCGTCCCTTGCGATCGGCACGCGCGTCGGTGAAGGCGCCGCGCACGTGGCCGAACATCTCGCTCTCGAACAGCGTCGCGGGTACGCCGCCGAGATTGACCTTGACGAACGGCTTCGCGGCCCGGCGGCTGTTGCGGTGGATCGCCTCGGCGACCAGCTCCTTGCCGGTGCCGCTCTCACCGGTAATCAGGACGGAGGCGTCGGTCGGTGCGACCCGGCCGACGAGTTCGAGGATGCGGAGCATCCGCGCGTCGCGTCCGACCAGGTCGCCGAAATCGTAGCGCGCGTCGAGGTCGTCGCGGGTGAGCACGCGATCCCCCTGATCCGCACGCGCCTCGACCAGCCCCAGCGCAGTCTGCACGGTGTGCAGCAGCTGCTGGTTGGTCCAGGGCTTGGTGACGAAGTCGGACGCCCCGGCCTTCATCCCTTCGACCGCGAGCGCGATCGAGCCCCACGCGGTGATCAGGATGACGGGGACTGCCGGCGTCAGCTCTTTGATCTGCTTGAGCAGCGCGAGGCCTTCCTCGCCGGATGTCCGGCGGGAAAAGTTCATGTCCTGGATCACGAGTTGACACGGCTCGCGGCGGAGCACCGCGAGCGTCTCCTCGGGCGAGCTGGCCGCGACCGTGGCCAGCCCGGCCTGCTTGAGCAGCAGCGCCAGGGAAGCCGTCACCGACCGGTCGTCGTCGACGATGAGAATCATGGGACGGTGCGCTCAAAGCGCAGTGCGGGAACACCCGGCGTCGGAGTCACGGCCGGAGTTGTGCCATCTGCCATCTGCCATCCGGCCCGCCCAGGCGGGCCGGCTCACTCGTAGTGTAGCGCCTGGGCGGGCTCGATCTTCGTGGCCAGCCGGCTCGGGTACCAGCCGCACGCGAGCGTCAGGACGTAGATCGCCCCGATCGAGACGGCCAGGCTGGCCACGAATACCGGACCGTTGACGATCTGCAGGGGTTTCGGCAGCGGCAGCAGGGGCAGCTGGCCAAGCAGGGCCACGCCGACGAGCAGCGCGAGTGACGTCATGATCACCATCTCGATCAGCACCTGCCGCCGCACGTTGGCGATCGTCGCCCCCTTGGCCCGGCGGAGGCCGAACTCACGGATGCGCTGGGTCACGCTCTGCCACACGACCCCGGTCAGGCCGAGCGCGACCATCAGCAGGAGAAATCCGGCAATCGTCGCGATGACGATGAGCGGAATCGAGTACTCATGCAGCTTGTGCTCCCGCATCGCGTCGAGCGGCTCCACTTCGAACGACCAGTCCGTCGCGACGGCCATTGCACGCTTCACCAGCGTTTCCTCGAACGCCGCCGGCGTGCCCGGGCGCAGCCGGACGAACAGCCGATCCGGGACGTCGGCTTTGGGATCCGCGCCATCGAGCCGCATGCGGTAGAACATGTAGTTTTGCGCCGTGGCGAGCTCGCCGTTCTGGCGGAATTCGTCGATCAGGCCGATGACCCGCTTCACCTGCGGCTTGTCGTTGGGATCGGGCGGCGGATCGTTCGGATCCCGCTCCTCCTTGATGATTTGACCGATCGGATTCTGGTCGCCGAAGATCTCCTCCGCCAGGCGGCGATTCAGCACGACCGGCGTCCACGTCGCGGCGTCGTCTTCGCGGCTGAAGGCGCGCCCGGCCACGAGCGGTACGCTGAACAGCTCGAAGAAGTCGTCGGTGGCGCGGTTGACGCCGTGCTCGATGTTCCGCCCGCCCACCAGCCGCATGGAGCCGCCCCAGTTCGAGTTGGCGTACGGACCGGTGAACGCTGCCGCGACACCCTCGACCTGCGGCAACTCGCGCAGCGCGGTGATCAGCTGGCGATAGGTTTCGCGATGGCGCGCCTTGACGGCCACGTCCTCGGACGGTTCCTTGCGATCGACGGTCAGGCTCCAGATCCGATCGATCCGATAGCCGAGCGGCTTCCGTGCGTTGCTGGCGTACTGCATGGCGAACAGCACGACCGCGAACAGCGTCAGGAAGGAGAAGAAGATCTCCAGCGTGAGCAGGAAGTTCTGACGTTTGCGGTTCCAGATCAGGCGCAGCAGGTGCCGGGTCATCGCGAAGTCCCTCCCTTGAGCGCGTCGACCGGATTCAGCCGCGACATGCGCCACGCCGGATAGACGCCGGAGATGAGGCCGAAGAGGATCGCCAGGGTGACGCCGTAGCCGAAGATCCGGGCATTCAGGGTGAAATGGGCGTACTCGAACAGACCGCTCCGCTCGAGCATGCGCAACGTCACTACCGACAGGATGAACCCGCCCAGCGCGCCAACCAGCGTGAGCAGCACGTTCTCCAGCAGGAACTGGCCGACCAGGGTGCGCGCCGGCGCGCCGAACGCTTTCCGGACGCCGATCTCAGACGCCCGCTCCATGATCCGGCTGATGTTGATGTTCACCAGGTTGACCGTCGGGATCAGCACGAACAGCAGGCCGAGCCCGGCGAGCAGACCGACCAGCCGCCACACGTGGCTGTCCGGGTTCTTGCGATCGCCGACGTCCATCATGCGCGCGAACACCTGGAACTTGGTCTCGAACGGCGCCACGATCGCCTCGTAATGCTTGGGGTCGGGCAGCTCGAAGCGGTGCAGCCGCGAATTGAACTCCTCGTGGATGGCGGGCATCGCGGCGGTGTCGCGGGCCAGCGCCACGGCGTGCCAGCTGCCCATCACCTCACGCTTGTAGGCGTCGGTCTTGGCGGTCGTGTACGGCACCCAGATCTCCGCGAACGGCGTCATCCGCACTTCCGATATGTTCTCGACGACGCCAACCACTCGAAACCGCTGGCCGTCGGCTTCGATGGTCTGGCCGACCGCCGGCCGGCCGTCGAAGAACCGCTCCCGCGTGCGGGCATTGATGACCGCGACCATCCGGGCGGCGGCCACGTCGGACTCGACGTAGGGTCCGCCCTCGAGAAAATCGAAGTGCAGGATGTTCCAGAACTCCGCGTCGGTCCGCTTCAGCGTCGACGAAATCTTGCGGCCATCCAGATAGGAGTGGACGGTGCGCCCGTCCTCGTACAACGACAGCCGCTCGACCCCGGGCAGGTTGCGCGCGTTCTGATCGAGCAGCCTGAAACCGCTGCTGCCGGTCCAGGTGCTGTGCGGCCCGTACATCACCGCGCGCTCGACGTAGAGCGAGCGATCCTGGAGCGGCTCGGTCGCGTCAGGACCGAAGGTGTGATCGAACAGCGCCGTCACCACGGTCAGCACGAGCAACGTGAAGCTGATGCCGAACAGGCTGATGAAGGTGAAGAACTTGCGCCGCAGCAGCACCTTCACTGCGAGAGACAGATAGTGCCTGAACATGTCGGCTGCCTCGCTTCAGTTGACCTGCCGGCCGTCGAACAGCCGGACGATCCGCTCGGTCTGATCCGCCTTCTGCTGATCGTGGGTGACCATCACGATGGTCGTCTTGTCCTCGCCGTTCAGGCCCTTGAGAATCCCCATCACCTCGTCGCCCATCTGCGAATCGAGGTTCCCTGTCGGCTCGTCCGCCAGCAGGATGCGCGGGCGCCCGACGATGGCCCGGGCGATCGCGACGCGCTGCTGCTGCCCACCCGAGAGCTGCGACGGGAAGTGATGGATGCGCGCGCTGAGCCCGACCCGGTCGAGCGCGGCCTCGGCCAGCTTGCGCCGTTCGCCGTTCGACATCCGCCGGTAGAGCAGCGGAATCTGCACGTTGTCGAGCACGCTCAGATCGCTGACCAGGTGAAACGTCTGGAAGACGAACCCGATTTCCTTGTTGCGGATTGCGGCCAGGTCGCGATCGCGACGGCTCGCAATCGGCGACCCGTTGATCTGGACAGACCCCTTGGTCGGCACATCGAGCAGCCCCATCAGGTTGAGGAGCGTGCTCTTGCCGCACCCTGACGGCCCCATGATCGAGATGAACTCGCCTTCGCCCACGGACAGGTTGACGTCGGCGAGCGCGACGGTCTCGATGCGATCGGTGCGGTAAACCTTTTCGATGCGTTGCAGCTGAATCATGGCGGCAGCCTTGTTCCTCGCCTGGCGGCTATTTGATCCGGACTTCCGAGAGGTGCAGGTAGTCCTTCATGTCCGAGATGATCACTTCATCCCCCTCGCTCACTCCCGACACGACCTCGACATCGTCGACCCCGATCAGCCCGATCTGGATGGGAACGCGAACGGCCCGGTCGCCGCGGACGACGAAGGCCTGCACCGCGGCGTTGTCGGCGAACGGCCCGCGCTTGAGACGAAGCGCGCGAGCCTTGCGTTCAGTGACGACCAGCACGTCGGTGCGAAGGCTCGGGCGAAGCGCGGCGTGCGACGGCTCGGCCAGGGCGACGGTGAAGTGCAACACGCCGTTCTCGACCGTCGGCAGGACTTCGGTGACGGTGCCCTGCAGGTCGACATCGTTGACCCGCACCACCGCGGCCATGCCGGTGCGCAGCCGGCCGGCATGAATGTCCGAGACGGTCCCGTCGACCCGGAACGAGGTGAGGTCGGCGATGCGTGCGATCACGTCGCCCCGGCGCACCAGCGCGCCTTCCTGGGAGACAACCCAGGTCAGCACCCCGTCGCGATCGGATTTCGTGGTGGACAGGTCGAGCAGCCGGCGGGCCTGAGCAGCTTCCTTGTCGAGCGCGCCGCGCTCGAGCGACAGTCCTTCGAGTTGCACCCCGGTGGAACGCTCCGCGTTGGTGCGCTCCTCACGCAGTTGCGCCAGCTCGATCTGCGCCTGCTTGACGTTCAGCTCTGAACGGCGCAGCGACTCGCGCGAGAAGAGCCCGTCCTTGAACAGCTGCTGGTCCCCTTCGAGCTGCGACTGCGCGGACTGGAGCTGCAGCGTCTTCAGCTCCAGCCGTCCGTCGAGATCGACCAGCGATTTCTCCAGCGCCAGCCGGGACTGCGCCTGCTGGTTCTCCTTGATCTTCAGATCCTTGACCACCTTGTCGAGCGCCAGCTCCGACTCGCTGACATCGAGTTCGACAACGGGATCGCCGCGTTTGAGATGGGCGCCAGGACGCTGGAGGAGGCGGAGGACGCGGGCGTCGAGCGGACTCGAGAGGACGCGCTCGACTTCGGGGGTCACCGTCCCGGACGCCATGATGACCGATTCGACCGGCCCGGCCGTCACCACCGCGGTGCGAACCCTCGCCCGGTTCAGCGACGGCCGAATCCAGCCGGGCAGCCAGATGATCAGGACCGCCAGCAGCAGGAGCGGCAGGCCGACGCGCGCCAGCGTGCGGCGCTTCGCCTGCGATTGAACTTCGGGAGCCAGCTCGCGATCCACGACCCGGCTCACATCAAGCCGTGTGCCGGTGACGAACCGCAGAATCAACCATTTACGGCAATTCGATCACCGTCGTCGTTCAGGAGCGCACGAAGCGCTGTTCACTAGCGGACACTGAGCCCGCGGCGTGGACAGCCGCGGGCTCGGGAAGGTAGAGTCCGGCTCATGCTCCGAGCCTCTCGTCGTGTTCAGTTGATCGGGATCGCGTGCGCCGTGGCGGCCGTGTCGGTGGCGTCGCAGGCCCAGCAACCGGCCACCTCGCCGTCCCTGCTTGCCGACCGGGTCGACGTCAGCCCGGATTTCCGCGACTTCGCCAACAACTATTACGTCGCCGACACCGTCGTGCAGTTCGATCCGGCGACCGCGTCCGGCACGCTGAAGTGGGTGCGGAACAATCGCTATCCGCGCCTGGCGTTCAACTACATCGAGGGCGTGCTGCGGCCGTTCGAGGGGGTCATCTTTCCGGAAAAGGAATACGACGTCGATCCCGTGTGGCCGTTCTCGATCCAATTCGTGACACCGCGCACCGTCCGCATCCGCGTCAAGACCGGCCCGGACATCCGGCCGGCGGAACCGTCACTGATGCTGGTACGCGAGCCGCCAGTGGACACCTCGTGGAAGTACTCGAAGGTCGAGGGCGGCCATCGCTACACCAGCAGCGCCGGCTCGGTCACGGTTTCGGAGAAGCCCTGGCGGATCGAGCTCAGGGACGCCGCCGGCAAGCTCCTGACCGGGACCCAGAACCCGGCCGACTTCGAGAACACGCTGTCCCCCGCCTTGCCGTTCTCGTACATCCGGCGGGCTTCGGATCACACCCGCAGCGTGGCCGCGGTGTGGTCGTTATCCGCGACTGAGAAGCTGTTCGGCGGCGGCGAGTCGTTCACGCGGCTCGACAAGCGCGGGCAGCGGCTGGTGTTGTCGGTGAACGACGCGAACGGGGCCGAGAGCGAGCGGATGTACAAGCCGATCCCGTTTCTCTTGAGCAATCGCGGCTACGGCCTGTTCACCCACACCTCCGCGCCGGCGACGTTCGACGTCGGCGCGACCTTCCACGGCAGCAACGAGTTGCTGCTCGGAGACGACGAGCTCGATCTGTTCGCGTTCGTCGGCACGCCGAAGCAGGTGCTCGATGAGTACACCAACGTCACCGGGAAAGCGCCGATGCCGCCGCTGTGGTCGTTCGGCTTCTGGATGAGCCGAATCACGTACCTCTCGGAGCAGGAGGTGCGGACGGTCGCGACGAAGCTGCGTGAATACAAGATCCCCGCGGATCTGATTCATCTCGACACCGGCTGGTTCGAGACCGACTGGCGCTCCGACTATCAGTTCTCGAAGACCCGCTTCCCGGATCCTGCGAAGCTCTTCGCCGACTTGAAGAAGGCGGGCTTCCACGTCTCGCTGTGGCAGCTGCCGTACTTCGTGCCGAAGAACCTGCTGTTCCCGGAGATCGTCGGGCAGGGGCTGGCGGTGCGGGACGGCAAGGGCAACCTGCCGTCGGAGGACGCCGTCCTCGACTTCTCGAACCCGAAGACGGTGACGTGGTACCAGGAGAAGCTGGCGGCACTGCTGAAGCTCGGCGTCGGCGCGATCAAGGTGGACTTCGGCGAGGCCGCGCCGTTCAACGGTATCTACGCCTCGGGCCGCACCGGCTTCTACGAGCACAATCTCTATCCGCTGCGCTACAACAAGGCGGTCGCCGACATCACCCGCGACGTGAATCACGAGAACCTGATCTGGGCCCGGAGCGCGTGGGCCGGGAGCCAGCGGTATCCGCTGCACTGGGGCGGCGATTCGATGACATCGGACATCGGCATGGCGTCCACCCTGCGCGGCGGGCTCTCGTTCGGCCTGTCCGGCTTCACGTTCTGGAGCCATGACATCGGCGGCTTCATGGGCAAGACCAACGAGGATCTCTACGCCCGCTGGCTGCCCTTCGGCCTGCTCACGTCGCACAGCCGCAGCCACGGCTTTCCGCCGCGGGAGCCGTGGGAATTCGGTGAGGCGTTCACCAATGCCTTCCGCCGCGCGGTGGAGATGCGCTACCGCCTGATGCCCTACATCTACGCCCAGGCGAAGGACTCGAGCGCCCGCGGGCTGCCGATGCTCCGCGCCCTGTTCGTCGAGTTCCCGGAGGACACCGGTTCCTGGAGCATCGAGGACGAGTATCTCTTCGGCAGCGACATCCTGGTCGCGCCCCTGCTCGAGGCGGGGACGAAGGGCCGGGACGTCTATTTGCCGCCCGGCAACTGGATCGACTACCAGACCGGCCGGCTGTTCACGGCCGGCTGGCACCAGATCGAGGCGGGCACCATTCCGGTGGTGATGCTGGTCCGCGAGGGAGCCGCCATCCCGCAGATCGCGGTCGCGCAATCGACCGCCTTCATGGATTGGTCGAAGCTCGATGTCGAGGTGTTCGCGGTCAACGCGGCAAGGGCGTCCGGCCTCGTCGCGCTTCCGGACGGGGCGTTGCTGCCGCTGATGCTGACCCGCCGCGGGTCGGCGTTCGCGCTCGCGTCGGACCCGCTCGCCGGCAAAGTAGCATGGACCGTTCACAGGCGCGGTGAGGCGGCCCGGCCATAGGTGCCGCGCGCGCGCGCCGCTGTGCGACACTCGGTCATGGCGGAGGCGCACGGGTCACTCTTCGATCCGGATCTGCCGGACGGCTTCACCTACCGGCCCGAGTTCATCAGCCCGGACGAGGAGACGGCGCTTGTCGCCGACGTCGGCGGGATCGAATTCTCGGACTTCGAAATGCGCGGCGTCGTGGCGCGCCGCAGGGTCGCTTTCTTCGGTGCGTCCTACGACGCGGGGCGCACCGATACGCCGCCCATCCCCGAGTTCCTGCTGCCCCTCCGCGCCCGGATCGCGACCTGGGCCGGGCTCGAGCCCGCCGCGTTCGCGATGGCGCTGATCAACGCCTATCCGCCCGGCGCGCCAATCGGCTGGCATCGCGACGCGCCGCAGTACGACATGGTCGCCGGGGTATCACTGCTCACCGGCTGCCGCATGAAGTTCCGGCCCTACGTGTCGCCCGGCGCGGCCGGCGGTGCGCGCCGCGTCGCCACCCACGAGCTCCACCTGGCGCCGCGCTCCGGCTACCTGATGAGGGACGTCGCGCGCGCCCGCTACGAGCATCACATCCCCGCCGTCGCGGCGCTGCGCTACTCGATCACGTTCCGGACCTTGCGGTAGAGACGGCACGCCCCACAGCGCCAACCCGGACGGCGACAGAGTTGCAGCCGATACGACCGATGACGAAGGCGAGCGGACAGGCAGCGCGGGCCACGACCTCGGAGCGACGCCGGATGGCGGCTGCTCCCGCGCCGAAGCAGACGCGGCCGCGCCGCGACAAAACCGTATCCCCTGCGACAGGGGACGCCGTCGTCATACGCGGCGTTCGCATTTCCCATCCGGATCGGATCCTGTACCCGGACCTCGACCTGTCCAAGAGCGACCTCGCCCGCTACTACGAGGCGATCGAGCCGTGGATCGTGCCGCACGTTCAGGGCCGCCCCCTGACGCTCGTCCACTGCCCGGGCAGCATCGAACAGCAGTGCCTGTACCTGCGTCACGCCAAGGCCTGGGGACCGAGCGCCCTGCGACGCGTCCGCATCCAGGAGAAGACCAAGCTTGGCGAATACCTGGTCGCCGACTCGATCGAAGCGGTCATCTCGCTGGCCCAGATGGGTGTTGTCGAGATCCACACCTGGAACTCCAGCGCGGACCAGGTCGAGCGGCCGAACCGGATCGTGTGGGACCTCGATCCCGGACCGGAGCTTGCCTGGCGGCAGGCGACGGCAGCCGCGCGCCTGGTGCGCGAGGTGCTGAAGACACTCGGACTGGAGGCCTGGGTGAAGACCACCGGTGGCGCAGGCCTCCATGTCGTCGCGCCAATCGTTCCATCGCTCGACTGGTCGGCATGCCTCGCGTTCGCCCGTGCGGTCGGTGACGCGATCGTCCGCACCAATCCCGCGCGCTACACCACCAACTTCAGCAAGCGCGGACGCGAGCGGCAGATCCTGATCGACTACTTGCGGAACAACCGCACCAACACCTCTATCTGCGCCTACTCGCCGAGGGCCCGCCCCGGCGCCCACGTGTCGATGCCCATCGCGTGGGACGAGCTGCGCACGAAGCCCGAGAAATGGACGCTACTGACCGTTCCGGCGCGGTTGAGACGTGTGAAGTCGGATCCGTGGGCTGATTATTGGACGGCGCGGCAGCGGATCTCGAAGGCCGCACTCGAGGCGGTGCAGCGGATTTGATGCGCAGCGTCGCGAGCCGCCTGACAACCTTGCGCTCGGCTGTTCGACCCCACGCGCCGGCCCGGACGAGCGCTACCGGCGTCGCTCCGGATATGCGCGCTCGAAGCCGGCTCGATTGGGCATCTGGACCTGCGGCAAGGTGGTCGCATTCATCACCGCGTCCTGGGGAATGATGCCGTTCAGGTTCAGCAGGTACGCGACCAGCGCATACACCTCCGGGTCGCTCAGTGAGTGCGGGGTCGGGTACGGCATCGCCCGCCGCACGTAATCGAACAGCGTCGTCGCGTACGGCCAGTAGCTGCCGATCGTCTTTACCGGCGTCGCGCTCGTCAGGGTCCCCTGGCCGCCGACCAGACGGTCGTTCACCGATCCGGCGCCCTCCGGGCCGTGGCAGGCAATGCACTTGGTGTTGAAGATCTGCGCGCCTTGCGCCACGGTTCCCGAGCCCGCGGGCAACCCGGTTCCATCCGGAGGGATGCTGACGTCCCAGCTGGCAATCAACGCCTCCGTCGCCGGCACACCCAGGCCCGGCCCCTGAGGCACGGCGGGGGGCGACGCGCCGGCGGACGGGCGCGGGGCTTGCGCCGAGGCAGTCGCCGTGCCCACGACGATCAGTGCCGCGATGACGACTCCCGCGCGGTTAGATGTCATAGACATTCCGGACCTCCCCGCTGGCCGTGATGCCCCAGCTCTGGATTGCGTGATAGTGATAGCGGAAGGGCGTGCCGCGCTCGGCGATGAGCGCGCGCCGCGTCGGCTGCACCGCGCCGGTGTCGTCCACCGCGCGGCTGGCGAGCACCACCGGCGCACCGTCCCATCGCCAGGCCATTCGAAAGCGCGTCAACCCTTTCGCGTGGACCGGCCCGTCGACCGCCGCCTGGCCCCACGTCTTGCCGCCATCCGCCGACACGTCGACCCGCCGAATCCGCCCCGCGCCGGACCACGCCATTCCCGAAATCTGATACAGCCCGCGCCCCTGCATCGTCGAGCCGCCGGACGGCGACGTGATCACCGACTTCACACTCATTGGAAACGTGAACTGGAGCGCCTTGCCATCGCGCAGGCTGTCGGTGTACTTCGAGGTCTCGTCCTTGGTCATGACGGGCTCGGCGACAACCTTCAGACGGCGCAGCCACTTGACGTTGGTGTTGCCTTCCCAGCCGGGCAGGAGCAGGCGCATCGGATAGCCGTTTTCCGGCCGAAGGCGTTCGCCATTCTGATAAATCGCGATCAGGGCATCGTCCATCGCCTTCTCGATCGGGATGCTGCGGCTCATGGCCGCGGCGTCGGCGCCTTCCGCAAGGAGCCAACGTCCGCCAGGCTTCACGCCCGCCTCGGCGAGCAGGGTCGCAAGCGGCACTCCGGTCCATTCGCTGCACGACACCATGCCGTGCAGCGAGCCGGCCGTGGCCTGGAGCGGTTCCGCGGCATAGAGCGCGGTGCTGTTGCCCGAGCACTCGACGAAGTGGACGCGTGACACCAGCGGGTAACGGGACAGGGCCGCAAGATCGAAGGTCAACGCCCGATCGACCAACCCGTGAATCAGAAGGCGATGGTCCGCCGGCGGGATGTCCGGCACGCCGCTGTGATGACGCTCGAAGTGCAGCGAGCTGGGCGTGATGATCCCTTCGATATGCTCGAGCGGCGTTCGGGAGGATCCGCTGCCCGTGGTGCCGGTCACGGGCACGACGAGACGCTGCACGGCTGACTCGTAGGGCGATCGCTCGCCATACGGCCGCATGCCCTGGCCTGGCGCTTTCATGTAGGCGGGCACGTCCTGCGACTGTGCCGCCGCGGCTGGTGTGGCCCGCAGCAAGGCCAGCCCCGCGATACCGACGCTCTCCTTCAAAAACAGGCGCCGGTGCAGCAGCCCGTTCGCGGCGATGACCTGAAGCCTCGGCATGTCGCTCCTTCTATCGGCACGCGGCGGATGATGATCAGCCGCTGACCGGTTATGCCATCAATGGCGACGACGCGCATCGAGGATCGATCGGGCCAGCGCGTCCGGCATGTCGGCCGGCGGCTCTTCGGTCTGGAAGGCGTCGCTCGCGCCCCCCGACGTTTGCGGGTAGCTGGCGAAATATTGGGTGCATTCCGTGCAATCGGCGAGGTGCCGATCGACCTCGGCCCGCCGTTCCGGCGTGAGCTCGCCCGCCCGATACTCGCTCAGCACTTCAATGGCGCCTCGGCACGTCATGGAGTCCGCCCTCTGGAAGGAAGCGCGTCGCCGACACCTGACGGGTTGTCTGTCATCCACAGCCCTCACGGATGGCGTTCCAGGATTGAACAGCGCCGACGGCAAAGTCTAGAACAAAGACCTCGGCAGCGCTCAGGCGAGGTGCCGGCCGCCGTCGACGCGGATCGTTTCGCCGGTGATGAAGTCGGTCTCGCAGAGGAGGATGACGGCCTTGGCGATCTCCAGCTCGCCGCCCCAGTGGCCGACAGGCGTCGCCGCCGCCACCTCGGCGATCTCCTCCCGGCTCATGTCAGGAGGCGCGACGATCGGGCCCGGCGCGATGGCGTTCACCAGAATGTTTTCGGCCGCGACCTCGAGCGCGAGCGCTTCGGTCAACCCGACGACACCAGTCTTGGCGACGAAGTAGGGAGTGAAGTCGGGATAGCGCGGCCGGCCGCTGGCGGCCACCCAGTCCGCGAAGTTCACGATGCGCCCGCCACCCGCCCGGCGCATGTGCGGAATCGCCGCCTGCGCGCAGAGAAAGGCCGATCGCAGGTTGACGTTGAGGTCGGTGTCCCAATACTCGACCGTCACCGTCGCCAATGGTGTCGACCGGTAGATCGATGCCATGTTGATCAGGACGTCGATCCGCCCGAAGGTCGCCGCCGCATGCTCGACGATGGCCTGGCAATCGGCCGGCCTCGAGACGTCGGCACTGATGGTCGTGGCGTGCCGCCCGGCCGCCTCGACGTCGGCCGCCGTTGCGTCGGCTTCCTGTTTCGATCCGCGGTACGACAGCACCAGGTCCATGCCGCGCCGAGCCAGTTCGCGCGCGACCACGCGCCCGATCCGCTTGCCGCCGGTGATCACGGCCACCTTGCCTTCGAGTTCCATCGTGTGACTCCTGGCCGATCATGTCACCGAGCGGCAACGGAAGGGAGGCAAGCGTGAATCAGGGATTCTGAGCGCCCGTTCGGGGCCCCCGCCGCACCGCCGGGAAGTACGGGGCTACGAGCTCGCGTTTCCACCACTCGCCGGTCGCGGCTCGCTCCGCAGGTGTCGTGAATCGATAACGATACAGCTGCGCCCGGACCCAGCGCGGCGGCTCGTTCGGAAACGGGTTCGTGCGCAGCAAACCGAGTGTCGCCTGATCGCCTTGCAGCAACTTCAGCAGCAGGACCTGGAACCACGGATGTTCGGTCGGGGTGGACATGGCCGCGAACCACATCAGCCAGTCGAGCCGAAGGTGGTAAGGCGCGACCTGGGGCGGAAGCCGTGCTGGATCGCCCGGCTTCCCCTTGAACTCGTAAGCCCGCCATACGGCCGGATCGCCAGTGTCGTCGACCGCGCTCCCCTCGATCACGATCTCGTCCCGCTCCTTGGTGATGCTGCCGAAGGCGCCATAGGAATTCACGATCTGCAGCGGGTTGTACGCGGTGTTCATCAACTGGCCGGACGACAACAGGTTCAGGACGGGGCCGACGCTGAGGAGGATCACGATCCCAGCCAGCACGGCAACGACGATCCGCCGTGCCGTTCCCGGCGCGGCGGAGCGGCGGGACCCTCACCGGGAGCCATCGGAAGAACCGATCGTCCATCGCCGTCAGCGCGAGCACGATGGTCAACCAGTTCAACCAGGATAGGTTGCCACCCAGAACGAGCATCAGTTGAAACAGGATGGTGATCAGACCGGCCACACCGGCGTACGGCTGCGGCAGCACGAACGCGAACGGCACCGCGAGCTCGACGATGTGGTTGATGACGACACCGCTGTGGAGGATGGTCCGCGGCAGGTGGTGGAAGTACCAGCTGAGCGGATTCGGCATCGGCTGGGTCTCGAAGAACACGTCGAGGCACGTCAGGTCGCGCCAGCAGGTGTCGCCGCGCCATTTGATCAGGCCCGCGCCGAACATCAACCTGAAGAGCGTCCAGCGATATATCCAGTTCAGCGCCGCCATCGGCGCGACGGTCCGCCCCCCGGCGAAGATCGCGAAGAATCCCATCTCGACCAGCAGCGACTCCCAGCCGAAGGCGTAGAAGGTCTGGCCGACGTTGATGAACGAAAGATAGAGCACGTAGAGCAGGGCCCACACGGCGCCTCCGGCGACCGCACCGGCGCGGGCGGGCAGACCCGACAGTCCGAGCGCGGACAACAACACGCCCAGCCAAGCTCCGAGGCGGAACGCCGTGTCAGTGGGCGACCAGTAGAAGAGACTTGGCGCAAAGCGGAAGGGCACCTCGCGGACGAAGAGAGGCGCCGGCAGCAACCCATGCTCTCCGGCGAGCGGAACGAACTGTTCCGCCGCGGCGAGGAAGGCGACGAGATAGATGAGGGCCAGGCCGCGTTCGAACAGCCAGCGCGAACGCCAGTACTCAGGCAGGTCTTTCATCCGTCCCACCAGCCCTTCATAGACGTGACCCGCTCCGGCGACGGTCCTCTGCTACTCTCCTGCCAGGAGCGGAATCGGCACAGCGTGTGCACTCCCGCCGCGCGGGCATGATGTTCGGGAACACGCTGCTGCGCTCGCTGCCCTGCCGTGTGTGCGGTGCCGAGGTCCTGTGGACGCAGAACGCGTGGCGTACCAATGGACATGCCAGTGCCGCCTACGTGTGCCTCAACGGTCACGTCACCGATCCTGCCGAAACCCGGCAATGCCCGGCGTGTGGTGTGCACGATACCGAGATCATGGGCGGCAGCCCGGGCGCGCGGCAGCATCGTTGCCGCCGGTGCGGCCACGAATTCGAAGTTCCCCGCTGACGAGGCGTTCGACATGTTCAAGACCTTCAAGATTCCGCTGTCCTGGGGCGAGCTGGTGCGCCGGACCATGCATGAGGCGCAAGCCGACGACTGCCTCGGCCTCGCCGCGCAGCTCGCTTATTACTTCCTGCTCGCCCTGGTCCCCGCGATCGTGTTCCTTGTCGCGCTCGCCAGCCTGTTCCCGCCGAGCCTGCTCCAGCAGATGGTCACCGCGGTGGCCGAGTTCGCACCGGCGCAAGTCGTCGACATCCTGCGCGAGCAGTTGAAGACGATCGCCGGCGGCCAGCAGACAGGGCTTCTGACCTTCGGGCTGCTGATGGCCGTCTGGAGCAGTTCCGCGGCCGTCGTCAGCATCGTCGACGCCCTGAACCGGGCCTACGACATCGACGAGGGGCGGCCGTGGTGGAAGGTGCGGTTGACGGCAATCGGGCTGACCATCGCGCTGGCGGTGTTCGTCATCATCGCCTTCGGGTTGGTGATCGTCGGGCCGCGGCTCGCCGAAGTGGTCGCCAATCAGGTCGGGCTGGGGGCTGCCGTCGAGTGGACGTGGAAGATCCTGCAGTGGCCCGTGGTGTTCGTGCTGATCGCGCTGACCCTGGCAATGGTCAACTACTTCGGACCGGATGCGGAGCAGGACTGGACGTGGGTGACGCCGGGCGCGGTGCTGGCCACGGCGCTGTGGCTGCTCGCGTCGCTGGCGTTCAAGTTCTACCTGGCGAATTTCGCGGACTACAACGCGACCTACGGATCTCTCGGTGGCGCGATCGTGCTGATGCTGTGGTTCTACGTGTCGGGATTGTCGGTCCTGATCGGGGCGGAGATGAACGCGGAGATCGAACACGCCTCACCGTACGGCAAGGATCCGGGCGAGAAGGTGCCGGGCCAGAAGAAGAAGCTGGGCGCGGCGGCGGCTCGCGCCTACGAGGCGAAGCAAGCGAAGGGCGGGGGACGCTCCTCGCGGCCCGTGCCAACCGCCCCGGCGGTGCAGCCGGCGCCTCAGCCGACCACCTCCTCGATGGTGACCGGCGGCGCGATGTTCCTGCTGACGCGTTGGTTCAGGCGCCGGGTGAAGGACTGATCAGATCTCACCTCGCTTGGCGAATCCGGCGATGTGCTCGCCGGCCCTGAACGCCAGCGCCGAGATCGTCATCGTCGGCTGCCCGCGTGAGGAGGTGACCAGGCTGCTGCCGTCGCAGATGAACAGGTTCTTCACGTCGTGCGTACGGTGGTACTTGTCGATCACCGAGGTTTGCGGATCGTTACCCATCCGGCAGGTGCCGAGCAAGTGCACCGACTGGGACTGCGGCGTCACGGCTTGCGGCCAGGCCTTGAGCGCGCCGGCGGCCTGCGCAATGTCGAGCGCCTTGCCGACCAGGAACCGGGCGTTCTTGAGATCGTCGGGATGATCCTGGTAGGTCACCCGCATGCACGGCAGGCCCCACGCGTCCTTCAGATCCGGCTCGAGCGCGACGCTGTTCGCCTCGCGCGGGAGTGACGTTCCGTGGCAGCCGAAGAACATCGACCGGGTGTACTGCTGCGCCAGCTCGCGGGCGTAGCTTTCGCCCCAGGTCGGGGATCCGGGCTTCAGGCCCTCGAGGGCATAGATGATCGGATAGCGGCCGAACCGCGCGTCGATCGCGCCTCCACCGTAATGACCGCGTTTCGGATCCGTCTCGTAGAAGTCGGTCACGATCCGGGTGTTCTGGACGCTCTTGTACTCGTTCAGCGGATGCTCGAACTGCGCGTCGACACCGAAGTAGGTGTTGAACATCAGGTGCTTGCCGACCAAGCCGCTGGAATTGGCCAGTCCGTTGGAGAATCGTGACGTCGCGGAGTTGAGCAGCAGCCGCGGCGTCTCCGCTCCATTGGCGCACAACACCACCGCCCTGGCGCGCTGCAATTGCAGCTGCTTCTGCGCATCGAAGTACGACACGCCGGTTGCCTTGCCGTCGGTGGCCATCTCGATCCGCGCGACGTAGCTGCCCGGCCGGATCTCGCAGCGGCCGGTCGCTTCCGCCAGGGGGAGCATGACCGCCATCGAGGTCGACTTCGCCCGGACCTCACACATGAAGAACAGGCAGAACCCGCAGTGCTGGCACGGCGGCCGGCCGTTGTACGGCTGCGAGTTGATCGCCATCGGCGACGGGTGCGAGTGCAGGCCCAGCGCCTTGGCCCCTTTGTCCAACAGCACACCTGAGGACTTCACCGGCAGGGGCGGCATGGGATACGGTTTCGAACGCTTCGCATCGAACGGGCCCGGCTCGCCCGAGACACCCAGCTCCCAATCGACCTTCGTGTAGTACGGCTCGAGCTCTTCATAGGTGATCGGCCAGTCGGCCAGCGCCGATCCGTCGACGCCACCAAGTCGACTCTTTTCGTCGAAGTCGCTCGGGCGGAGCCGCCAGAAGTTGCCGGTGAAGTGGGCGTTGCTGCCGCCGACCATCCGGCCGTAAATCAACGCGAGGGCCTGCGACGCCCGATCCTGCGGCGTGGCGCGGAACGTGTGCGGCTGGGTCGTCGGATCGTTCACGTACCGGTTCCGCAGCAGCATCCCGAACTCGTCGTGGACGAACTCCGCTTCCGTCAGGCGCGGCCCCTGCTCGAGCACCACGACCGAGAAGCCGGCCGTCGACAGTTCCTTGGCCATGATCCCGCCGGCCGCGCCGGAGCCGACGATCACGAAGTCGACGACGTCGCTGGGGCGATAGCGGGCTGGGGGGCGGGGAATCTGCACCATGTCAGCCTCGCTTATTGATGTCAGCGTCGTAATAGCCGAACGGAGGCTGGTACGACGGCTGGTGCTCGAAGCCAAGCAAGTGCCAGCCGGCGTAGTCGCGGTTCCCGCCCCAGGTGGGCAGCCCGAAGGTGCCGACGATGGTGTCGAACCAGACGGCCTGGAAGAAGGGGGTCTTTTCGATCTCGCGCAGCAGATCGTCCTGCTGCGCGGCGGTCAGGCTGGCGAACGGTGCGCCGGGAGCCTTGGCCGCGGCGCGGCGATTGAGGTCGGCAACACCGTCGACGTATCGGGTTTTCTGCTGCGCATTGAAGGTCGCCAGCGCGCGGTCGATGAACTGGATCGCGCCGGCTTCGCGGGCACCGGGCCGGCCGTCGACGGCCGGCAGGATCCGAGCGGCCATGGCCTCGAGCGCGTCCCATTGCAGCTTGGTGAGCGCGCTCGGAGTCGCTGCACCGGCGCGATCCTGAGTGCGGGACCATGCGAGCCCCGCCTCCGCCGCGCCCACGTCCGTCGTCGCCCAGGCCGCTCCCGCAGCCAGCGCCGCGCGCAGAAATGCCCGCCGATCGTGCAGGTCGAACATGTGTGTCTCCGGGTTTAGGGCTGAAGGCGCAGGGCTGAAGCAGCTTACTCCGACTCCGACGCCGGCTCAACCGCGACGACCTTACAATCGTATCGTGACGAACGAACTGGCGGTGCGACGTGCGACGGACGCGGATGCGGCGGCATTGGTGGCGCTGGTGAACTCGGCGTATCGAGGCGAAAGCAGCAAAGCGGGGTGGACGACGGAGGCCGAGCTTCTCGGCGGTCAGCGGATCGACCTCGAAAAGATGCGCGAGGCCATCGCCGGCGCGGATTCGGTGGTGCTGGTGCACGACGTGGAAGGCGAACCGCTCGGCTGCGTCCTCCTCGAACGTACGGGCGACGAGGCCTACGTCGGCATGCTGACGGTCAGGCCCACGCTGCAGGGCAGCGGGCTCGGCAGGAGACTGCTCGGCGCCGCCGAGCGCTGGGCCCGAGACTACTGGGGCGCGCGCGCGATTCACGGGACCGTCATCGCCCAGCGGCCCGAACTCATCGCCTTCTACGAGCGCTACGGCTTCCGGCGCACCGGCGAGCGCAAACCCTTTCCCTACGGCGACGAGCGGTTCGGATTGCCGAAACGGGACGACTTGGAGTTTGAGGTGTTGAGGAAAGAACTCGGGTGATCAGGACCCGTTGGTTCTACGGGTTCTCAAGGTGCCGAGGTTCTCAAGGTGCTCGTTCTACGGGTGCCGCGTTCGACAGGTTCACCGCCGGGGCGAGACATCGGCAGCACAACTTTAGGCGGCGGGCTGCACGCATCGACTGCGCACTTGTGGAACCCGTTGCACCAGTAGAACGCGCACCCTGAGCACCATAGAACCCCTGAGCACCTGTAGAACCACTTCGGTTAAGGTCTCGTTCTACCGTTCCCGTTCAATGTTGTTGCGCCGTCACCACCCCCACCGGCGCGCCCTCACCCCTTCGTGACTGGAACGGCAGGCTGCGGACGACCTCGAGGACCAGCGTCTGGAAGCCGTAGTCGGAGGCGGCGAGCCGCTTGGTGATCTCGCGGACGGTCGGACGGTCGTAGCGTTCGAGGCCGCGGCCGAGCGCGTAGACCATCAGCTTTTCGGTCATCGCGCGCGAGACGTCGGGCAGCATCCGGCTCAGGACCTTGCGCATCTCCGCCGGGGTGGTGAACGCCTTGCCACTCGGCAGGACACCGGTGGCGTCCACCGGGAACCCGCCGTCCTCCGTGCGCCATCGCCCAATCGCATCGTAGTTCTCCAGGGCGAACCCCAGCGGATCCATGCGGGCGTGGCAGGAGGCGCAGACCTTGTTCGAGCGATGGGTCTCCATCTGCTTACGCAGCGATGCGACGGTGCCGACCGCTTCTTCGTTGAGGGGCGGCACGTCAGGCGGCGGGGGCGGTGGGGGCGTGCCGAGAATGTTCTGCAGGATGTACTTGCCGCGAATGACGACCGACGTCCGCGTCGGGTAGCTGGACACCGCGAGGACGCTGCCCTGCCCCAGCACGCCGCCGCGCTCCGGCGTGGTGAGCTCGACGCGCCGGAAGTCCGCGCCCTTCACACCGTCGATGCCGTAGTAGTTGGCCAGGAACTCGTTCAGGAAGGTATAGCGCGCGTCGAGGAACTCGCCGATCGGCCGGTTCTCCTTCAACATGTAATCGAAGAACATCCGGGTCTCGGTCTTCATCGCATCGCGCAGCTCGGGCGTCCACTGCGGGAACTTCTGCGGATCCGGCCTGATGGTGTCCAGGTTCCGGATCTCGAGCCACTGGCCGGCGAAGTTTTCGGCCATCGCGAACGCCTTCGGATCCCCGAGCATCCGCTTCACCTGGGTGTCGAGCGTCGCCGGATCGTGCAGCTGGCGTTTCTCGGCCAGCGAGAGCAACTGCTCGTCGGGCATCGAGTTCCACAGGAAGTAACTGAGGCGCGAGGCGAGCTCGACGTCGGTCAGCCGGTGCACGAGGCTCGGGTCGCGCGGGTTCGGATCCCGCTCGATGTGGAACAGAAAGTTCGGCGACACCAGCATCGCCTGGATCGCGAGCGCGAGGCCCTGCTCGGTCGACTGGCCATCCGCCTTGGCCATGCGCACGAACTTGGTCAGCGCCGCCACTTCAGCCGGCGTCACGGGACGCCGGTAGGCGCGCCGCGCCAGCGTGCTGAGGATGCGATCGACGCACGCGGCGCCCAGCTTCGGGTTGCAGATCAGGATCTGCTTGCGGCTCGGCTTCTCTTCCTTCGAGGCGAACGGCCCGACGATGGTGACCGAGCCGATCCACTTGTTTTCCTTGTCCTTGTAGAGGCTCTCCTTGGCCAGCGTCTTGACGAAGTCGTCGTCTATGAAGCCGAGGCGCAGCGCGTGGTCGCCCTCCGGCAGGGTGACGCGCATCTGTTCTTCAGAGTACGGATTGAAGTAGACCAGCCCTGACGGCTTCGTCTCGACCTGCAGCGTCTTGGTCAGCTTGCCGTCGACCCACAGCCCGAGCGTTACCGGCTTGGCATCGGCGGGCCGCTCGCCGGGGAGCCCGATGCGGAGGTCGTACTCCGCGTCGAAGTCGACGCGGTGCGTTGCCGCGACGGTGCTCGGATCCAGCCGGCGCAGGTTCTTGAACCGCAGGCTGTATTCGATCTCGACCGGCTTCGGGAGCGGCACCGCGGAGATGGCGCGTTCGGCGATGCGTCCCGCCGCCGAGAGGTACTTGTCCATCAGCACCGGCGAGACCGTCAGGATGTCGCCGATATTGTCGAATCCCTCGCCCGAGTCGTCGGTCGGGAAGTTCTGATCGGCACGGAAATCGACCGCCAGCAGGTCGCGAATGGTATTGGTGTACTCGGCGCGGTTCAACCGGCGCGCGGTGACGCGGCCCGGATCCGGCTTGATCAGCGCGTCGGCGCGGGTGAACTCCTTCTCGAGGAAGCTGACCAGCGAGGCAATCTGCTCTTCAGGTTTCTCGACGTCGACCGGCGGCATCTCGCCGGCTTCCAGCTTGTTCAGCACGCGATCCCACTGATCGCGGTCCGTGGCCAGCGATTCGACCGACGTGTACTTCGTCACGTCGAAGCCGCCGTTGGCTTCCTCCGCGTTGTGGCACTCGCTGCAGGTGTCGTCGAACAGGCTCTTGGTGACCGCCGCGAACTCGGCTTCGGTCGGCGGGGGGATGTGGGCGGCGGCCGGTTCGGCGTGGACCGGAGCGGAAGCCCTGGCGGTCGTCGTGGCCGGCCGGCGCGCCGGCGGGGCGGACGCGGGCGTGAGGCTCGGGCCCGAGGTCCGTTCGGCGGCGGGCCTCCCCTGCTGCGCGGCACGCGTCGGCTCGGCGGACTTGACGTGCACCGCCAGCGCAAGAGCACTGACGGCGACGCCGACGGCAAAGGTGTAACGTCTCACGCGCGTGTGCTCCCCCGTAAAATCAGTCCGGCACGCTGGCGTCGACCGCGGTCGGCGCGAGTGGCGCCGCGCCCCCGCGGCCGCGGCCGGGCCGAGGCGCCGGCGGCGCGGACACCAGCGCCACATACAGGCTCTGGAGCTGCGCCTTCTGCGCCGGATCCACGATCACGTAGCGATGCTTCCCGGCGCCGCCAGGCGTGAATTGCGTCCGCCCGTCGTCCGACACCGCGATGGTGCCGGGCGGCGACAGGGTGAACAACCCGTCCTCCGGATGCGCGGCATACAGGACGGCAGCCAAGGCCGCGGCGGGCGCGTCGTAGGGCATGGCCTTGAACGCCCGATAGGCCTCGACGACCGGATGCGCCGGCGACCACGCGAAGTCCTTCTCGATGCTCGCACCCGGGTAGGGGACCGCCGCGCCGACCTCGGCCCCGACGGCGACGAGCGGCGTGGGCCACTCCGCGAACACCGTGCGCGCCGCCGCGACGTCGGCCGTGATGCCCGGATCCGGCCCGCCGGCCGGGTATCCGCCGATCGCGACCACCAGCTGCTTGCACTTCGCCTCGATCTGCGGCCGGGCGCCGTAGAGCGCCAGCAGCCGGCTCAGTCCAGAGGCCTGCCCGGCCAGCACGATCGTTGCGTTGCCGTCGTTCTGGGCCAGCAGCATGTTCCGCAGCAACACCGCATCGTCCGCCGTGTCGAGCAGGCGCGCGATCTGACTGGTGTAGAGCGGACCACCGTCGGGGCCCTTCTTCGCAAGCGTGGCGGTGATCGGCGCGGGATCTTCACCCGCCGGTCCCGTCTCGGGCATGCCGATCATGCCCGCCGGATTGCCGCCGACCCCGCCTCCCGGACCGGCAATCACGCGCCCGACGTAGAAACCCGAGACCACATCGGCGAGCTGCGCGGCCTTGATGCTGGGCCGCGAGACGCAGAGCGCGATGCGCCGCGCTTCCATCTTGGCGATCAAGCCATTCAGCATGGCGATCGCCAGCACCGCATCGATCCGGTTGCCGAGATCGCCTTGCGAGGGCGATGCCCATCGGCGGCCGAGCTGATCCGCGTCCTCCCGCCTGCTGCATGCCGTCAGATCACCTGGGTCCGCGTCGCCGGGGCGCCGCTTACGTCAGGCACGCCGGGTCGAGCGGACCGGACGCGTCGCCGAACTGCTCCACGTGCACGCCCATGCGATCCATCAGCGTGAGATGGAAGTTCGACATCGGCGTCTCCTTGCGGAAGATGACCCGGCGGCCTGGATTGAAGTAGCCGCCGCCGCGCCCGATGAGCAGCGTCGGCAGGTCCTCGTGCAGGTGCCGGTTCCCATCGGAGAGGCCGGCACCGTAGACGATCATCGAGTTGTCCAGCAGGTTCGAATCGCCTTCCTTGATGGACTTCATGTTCTGCAGCCAGCCGGCCAGCTGCTTGGTGTGGTACTCGTTGATCTGGGTGACCTTCTCCATCAGCTCCGGCTTCCCCTGATGGTGAGTGCAGGGGTGATGGCCGTCCGGAATGCCGATCTCGCGATACGCGCGGCTGGTGCCCTCGCGGGTCATCAGGAAGGTGACGACGCGCGTCAGGTCGGCCTGGAACGCGATCGTCATCATGTCGCTCATCAGCTTGAAGTGCTCGCCGAAGTCGGGCGGCACGCCGTATGGCTTGTCCATGCCCGGATCGATCTGGATGCTCTCGCTCTCCGCCTTGATCAACTGGCGCTCGACCTCGCGGATCGACGACAGGTACTCGTCCAGCTTCCGGTTATCCGTCGGGCCGAGCGTGCTCTGGAGCTTCTTGGTGTCGGCCGTGACGAAGTCGAGGATGCTGCGCCGGTACTTGGCGCGGCGAGCGGTCTCTTCAGGCGTGAGGTGGACACCGGTGCCGAACAGCCGCTCGAACAGCACGCGCGGATCGAGGATCGGCGGCAGCGGCTGCGTGTCGCTGCGCCACGACAGGTTGTTCGTGTAGGCGCAGGAGTAACCGGAGTCGCAGTCCCCCGCCTGGCGCGAGTCGTCCATCCCGAGCTCGAGCGAGGGGAATCGCGTCTCGTGCCCGATCTTGTTGGCGATGATCTGATCGCAGGAGATGCTCGCCTTGATGTCGATGGTCGTCTTGCGGACCTGGATGCCGGTCAGATACGAGCCCGAGCACCGGCCGTGATCGCCGGCGCCGTCGAGCAGCGCGCGGCCGCTGTTGTGCGTCAGGTTGCCGATCTGCAGGATGTCGTTGCGGAAGGCCTCGAGCGGCTTCATCACGCGCGGGAACTCGCTGGCGAAGGGGCCCTCCTCGGCGATGTTCCAGTTCTTCATGTCGATGCCGTTGGGCACGTACATGAAGGCCAGGCGCAACGGCGCCTTGGGCGCCGCGAACGCCGGGGTCATGGCGTCGAGGAAGGGCAGCGCGACGGCCGTCGCGCCGAGACCTCGCAGGAACGTGCGGCGCGGGACCGCCTTGCCGGTGATGATTCCCATCTGCTCCCTGCCTCCTCGCGGCGGCCCGTTTTGGCCAGCCGTGCGGTCTCCGACCGACTCCGATGCGACGCCGGATCTGCGGCCTAAGATTGTAGCCGAAACGGCTCCTCGATGTCGTTCGCAGCCCAGCGGTGAAGGGGACGTGGACCGACGGAGTCGGGTCGTCCGGATGCTTGGAAGGGTCTGGGGGGCTCAAGGTGCTGGTTCACACCGAGCCTGTTCGGTTGTCCTTGACGCCTTCCCTGATGACGGGACATCCGGCGTCAGACCCTTGGCGCGCGGTCCCGCGGAAGGAATCAGGCATGACTGGCTCAGCCTCTCATCGGCGCGTGAACACCGCCGTGCTCGCCGCGTTCGAGAAGCGCGTGCTCATCTGGATCGCAGGAAGGCTTCCACAACAGGTGACCTCCGACCACCTCACCCTCCTCGCGCTGGCCTCGATGGGCGGCGCCGGCGCCGCGTTCTGGGCCGCGCGCTTCTGGCCGCCCGCACTCGGTCTGGTCGTCGCGGCTCTGGCCCTCAACTGGTTCGGCGACAGCCTCGACGGGACGGTCGCGCGCGTTCGCCAGCACGAGCGGCCGCGTTACGGCTTCTACGTCGATCACGTCCTCGACATTGTCGGCATCACGATGCTGGTCGCGGGCATGGTGCTCTCCGGGTTCCTCTCGCCGATCGTCGGGCTCGCGTTCCTGGTGGCCTACCTCCTCGTCGCGGCGGAGGTGTTCCTGGCGACGGTGGTGACGGGCGAGTTCCGGATGTCCTTCCTCCACGTCGGCCCGACTGAACTGCGAATCCTCCTGGCCATCGGCGCGCTGATGCTCTTCGTCCGCCCAACCGTTACACCGTTCGGGCTGGGACCGTTCCAGCTCTTCGACGTCGGATTCGGTCTCGGCACCCTCGGTCTGGCGATCGCGCTCCTGACGTCGGCCGTGCGGACGACCGCTGCGCTCTATCGCGCCGAACCGTTGCCGCGTTGACCCGCGCGCACCCGATTTCCTACCATCGTGCCGGCGCCCACGGCGATAGAGACAACGATGGCCCCGATCATTCCCGACCCGTCCACGATCAAGAGCTTCACCACCGAGGCGGCGTTCGCCGCGTGGATGAAGGTCAACCACGATCGGAAGACGGAGATCTGGGTGAAGTTCCACAAGAAGGGCTCCGGCCTGCCGACGATCACGTACTCCGAGGCGCTCGACGTCGCCTTGTGCTGGGGATGGATCGACGGCATCCGCAAGGGGTTCGACGAGCACTCGTTCCTGCAACGCTTCACGCCGCGGCGTCCGCGCAGCGTGTGGAGCCAGGTCAATCGCGATCATGTGGCCCGGTTGACCGCGGCCGGGAGGATGACCCCGCACGGACAGCGGCAGGTCGACGCGGCCAAGGCGGACGGCCGATGGGATGCGGCCTACGCGCCGATCCGCAGCGCCAGCCACGAGAGCATCCCGGCGGATCTGCGAGCCGCGATCGAGGCTGACCCGCGCGCCCTCGCAACCTTTCAGACCCTCGGCCGTGTCAACTTGTTCGCGCTGGCGTACCGCACCAACCACATGAAGACGCCGGCCGGCCGCGCGAAGAAGATCGCGGCGCTCGTCGAGATGCTGGCCCGCCGCGAGACGATCGTCCCCGAGCCGCCGAAGACCGGCGAGGTCACGCCACCAGCGACCGGCGGCGCCGCGCCGGCGCAAGACCAGCCGCCGCTCGTCCCGTTGATCGCGACCGTCCGCACGACTCGCGGATCGCCGCGCCCGCCTGGCTCCTTCCATCCCGCAGATTTCTGACGTTCGGCGCAGCCGCAGGCTACGGCGCGCTTGCCGTCCACGCTCCCGTCGTGTACAAATGAATTGTATGGGATCCAATACATCTAAGCGGAACGATACCCGGATCGTGCTCGATGCAATCCGCGGCATCGTGCACGCGCTGCGCGAGTCGTCGCGGCTCGCGCAGGGCCGGGTCGGGCTCAGCGGCGCCCAGCTCTTCGTGCTGCAGCGGCTGGCCGAAGCGCCCGCTCAGTCGGTCAATGAGTTGGCGGCGCGGACGCACACCCACCAGAGCAGCGTCTCGGTCGTGGTGGCCCGGCTGGTCGACGGAGGACTGGTGCGCCGTGCACCGGCCGCCACCGACCGGCGCCGGGTTGAGCTGACGCTGACGGCGAAAGGCCGGCGCGCCGCCACGGGCTCACCCGACGTGGCCCAGGCGCGGCTGGTCGAGGCGGTCGCCGCACTCGTCCCCGCACGGCGCCGTCAACTCGCGGCATTGCTCGCCGAGGTCGCCCACACCCTGACCGGCAGCCAACGCGCGCCGGCGATGTTCTTCGAAGAGCGCGGACGCGCGCGAGCCATGGCCCGTGCATAACGAAGCCATGGACGCGGTCGATGCGCTGGGCGACTTCACCGCCACCCGGCGGCTCCTGCTGATCACTCCCCTCGCCATCGTCATCGGACTCGTCGGCGCGCTGCTCGCCAAGGCCCTCCTGGCGTTGATCGCGCTGGCCACCAACCTGTTCTTCTTCGGCCGCTTCTCGACGATGGCCGTGTCGCCGGCCGACGCGCATCTGGGTGCGTTCGTGATCGTCGTGCCCGTGCTGGGCGGGCTGATCATCGGCCTGATGGCCCGCTACGGATCGGACCGCATCCGCGGCCACGGCATTCCCGAGGCGATCGAGGCGATCCTCATGAACGGCAGCCGCATCCAGCCCAGGGTGGCGCTGCTCAAGCCGCTGTCGTCCGCGATTTCGATCGGCTCGGGCGGCCCGTTCGGCGCCGAGGGTCCGATCATCATGACGGGCGGCGCCTTCGGCTCGGTGATCGCCCAGTTCTTTCACCTCACCAGCACCGAGCGCAAAACGCTGCTGGTCGCGGGCGCCGCGGCCGGCATGTCGGCCACCTTCGCCTCACCCGTTGCGGCGGTGCTGCTGGCGGTCGAGCTCCTGCTGTTCGAGTGGAAGCCGCGCAGCTTCATCCCGGTCGCGCTGGCCAGCGCCACGGCCGCGGCCGCCCGGCGCTCTCTCCTCGGTCTCGGCCCGCTGTTCCCCGTCCTTCCCCATCCCGCGTTCATCGGCGCCTCCGGCCTCGCCGGATGCATCGCCGCAGGGCTGCTCGCGGGCGCGCTCTCTGCCGCGCTGACGGCGGCGGTCTACGCCTCCGAGGACCTGTTCGCCCGGTTGCCGATCCACTGGATGTGGTGGCCTGCCCTCGGGGGCCTCGTTATCGGTGCCGGCGGGATGCTATTTCCGCAGGCGCTTGGAGTGGGGTACGACACCATCGGTGCGCTGGTCCAGGGCGACGTGCCGGGCCGAATGCTCGTCGGCATCCTCGTCGTCAAGGCGGTCATCTGGTCGGTGTCGCTGGGATCCGGCACGTCGGGCGGCGTGCTCGCGCCGTTGCTGATGATGGGCGGAGCGCTCGGCGGGATCGAAGCCTGGATGCTGCCCGATCTCGGTGCCGGTTTCTGGCCGCTCGTCAGCATGGGCGCCATCCTCGGCGGGACGATGAGGTCTCCCTTGACGGGCGTGATCTTCGCGCTCGAGTTGACCCACGATGTCAACATGCTGCTCCCGCTGCTGGTCGCCGTGTCGATGGCCCATGCGTTCACGGTGCTGACGCTCAAGCGGTCGATCCTGACCGAGAAGATCGCCCGCCGCGGCTATCACCTCACTCGCGAGTACGCCATCGATCCCCTCGAGATTCTCTTCGCGCGGGAAGTGATGCGGGGCGGGGTGGTGGCCTTGCCGCTCGACGCCCCACTCGACCGCCTCGCCGCGCCCGTCAGGGTCGATGCCCTCGGTGGCCCGCAGCGCCTGTACCCCGTCGTCTCCGACGGCGACACCCTGGCCGGAGTCGTGACCCGGTTCGACCTCCGAGAGCTGGCGGCGCGCGCCAGCCACGATCCGACGGCGCGGATAGAGGCGATCCTTCGTTCCGAGCCGACCGTGGCCTACCCTGACGAACCGCTGCGGGCAATCGTGCACCGGATGGCCGAGACCGGCCTGACGCATTTCCCGGTCGTCGCGCGCGGCGCGGTCCGCCGCCTGCTCGGGATGATCTCGCTCGAGGACCTTTTGAAGGCCCGGGCTTTGAACCTCGACGCCGAGCGACGCCGCGAGCGCGTCATGTCGCTGCGGATCGCGTTCCCGTTCGCGCTCGGCCGCGCCTTCGAACGCGGCCCTCGCCGCCCGGGGAGCGAGGAAGCCGAGTAACCGCCCCCCGAATGTTTTGGCCACCTCTGGCGTCAGCGGGCGTCGCGGCACGTATAGTAGGGAAACACGATCGCTCCGGACCTCCTGGCCGTCCGGACGGATCGTAGAAGAGGCAGATCGCGCGATGAACGTCAACGAGCTGAAGGCCCTGCAGGGGCCGCTGAAGGATCAGTACAAGGCGGATCCTGGCGCCGCCATGATCACTTTGAAGGCGACCGGTCAGGCAACCGAGGGCATCGTGTGCAAGGTCGATACGAGCCGGGCGCTGATTGAAGCCGGACTGCACCCGGCCACCGGCGGCACTGGCGCGTTCGCGTGCTCGGGTGACATGCTGCTCGAGGCGCTCGTCGGCTGCGCCGGAGTGACGCTGCGCGCGGTGGCCACCTCGATCGGGGTCGAACTGCGCGACGCGATGATCACCGCGGAAGGTGACATCGACTTTCGCGGCACGCTCGGCGTCTCCAAGGAGGCGCCGGTGGGGATGCAGCGAATCCGCCTGAACTTCGCGTTAGCGACCGACGCGTCTGAGGAGCAGCTGGCCACGCTCATTCGCCTGACCGAACGCTACTGCGTCGTTTATCAGACCCTGCGGGCGACGCCGGAGTTGACCGTCTCGCGTACGGCGCTCTAAGCCGGCCGTTGGAGGCTGGCCGCTCTACTTCGCGGCCCCGCAATCGGCCGCCAGGTACTTCCCGGACATCTTGATCGACACGCCGGACGGCCGCCCCGGCGTAGTCGAGTCCATCTTCATTACGCCGGTGAACGCCGAACCGCCAGGTGAGGCGTCGATCGTGACATGCCCCTTCAGCGACGCCTGTCCGGTGCAGGTGATATCAGCGGCGAACTGGGTGCTGGTGTTCGCCGTCACCTTGCGCGTGCAGGTCATGTTCGCGCTGTTCGGCATCATGAACGAGTCCTTGGCCAGGTCTTCCTTCTGCAGGCACGTCTTTGTGGTCACCGATTTGTCGTTGCCCATCGCCTTCATCGCCTCGGCGGCTCGCGCCGCCTGTTCCGGGCTCATCTTGCTGGTGTCGACCGGCGGCACGCCGGACATGCTGGTGACGATGGTGTGCTCCCACAGGCCGACCTTGAGATCGAGCGCCGGAGCCTGGGCCACGAGGACGCTGCTGAAGCCGACGACGGCGAGCGATGCGATGAGTGCACGCGGAGCGACCATGAATCCTCCCGGTATTGACCAGCGCTGATGGTGCCGATGCGCCGTGCGAGTCCGCCGCTGGGCTGGGTGACCTTCGCGCCCGCGAGCCGCATCAACAGGATGCTCAGAGACGCATCCTGAATGCAAGTGGCCATGGCTGATGTGAAGGCGCTCCTTACTTGCCATCGTCCATCTGCCCTTTTACGTTCAGACCACTTCTGAGCGGTTCCTACTGCCTGGCGGCGGCTGCGGAGCGGTGCCCCGTGAGCTCGTCGACCAGCCAGTCGTCGACTTCATCGACCTGCTCCTGCGTCGAGCGATGACCGGTGTCGTAGGCGAGGATCAGGCGCTTCGGCGCGGTGATCACGTTATAGGCAGCGTAGGTCGAGGTCGGCGGGCAGGTCTCGTCGTTGAAGCCCCACGAGTAGAGGCCGGGCGCCGTCACGCGCCTCGCGAAGTTGACGACGTCGTAGTACTGGGAGGTGAGGATCTTCGCCTCTGACCGATGCGACGCCGGTCCCTCGGTGGCGCGGAACATGTGCGGCCATCCGCCGGCGCGATCGTGCAGGTAGCCGGTGAGGTCGGATAACGCCGGATAGTACGCCGCCAGGCGCGTGACCCGCCGGTCCAGACCGGCCGTCACGAGCGAGAGCGCCCCGCCCTGACTCCCGCCGGTCACGCCAAGATTGCGGCCGTCCCACTGCGGTAATGACGTCAGGAAATCGTTGGCCCGCAGCGTCCCGGTATAGACGCGCCGGTAGTAGTACCGGTCCCGCGCGTCGAGCCCCATCGTCGGATAGCCGCTGAGCCCGCCGGAGGCCAGGCTGTCGTAGACCTCCTGCGGCTGGATGACCGGAATACCGTGAATGCCGATCTGGAAGGTGATCAGCCCGCGCGCGGCGAGCTGGGGAAGACCGCGATACGGCCGCACGCCGGCCCCGGGCACGCTGAGTACAGCGGGGTATTTTCCGGCAGCGCGCGGCACGCACAGGATGCCGTACAAGCGGCTGGTGCCGGACGTGAGGCCAACGTTCTGCAGGTTGATCTGCGAACAGTCGACGTCAGCGGTCCCATACTCCGGGAGCGGCGTCCACTTCGCGTCGAGCGGGATAGCCGCCAGCCGCGCCCGCTCGGCCTGCCAGAATGCGTCGAAGTCCGGTGGATCGATTTGGGTGGGCTGAATGCGCTCCGGCGCGAAGCCGGCGGTGCCCACGCCGCGATAGGTGCGGCCGTCGATCTCGGCGGTCGCGATCAGCCGCAGGAAGCCAGGCCCCTGCATCGTCCCGCCAGGGACCGTCAGCGGCGTGGCCGACACGACCGCGGCGCCCTGCGTGAGCGGCGGCAACATCTCGGGCCCGACGCTGTACTTCACCGTCGTCCCGATGACCTGATGCCCGTCGCGTAGCACGTCAATCCGGAACGACACGGCTTCGCCGGGCTGATAGACCCAGTCCTGATGATCCGGCGTCACCACCAACGCGACGCGGCTGAAGGGCTGGCGAGCCTGCGCGTAGAGCCCCGCGGCAAGCGCTGAAATGATCAGGACCGCGGCGTATAAGCCCGCCGCGAAACGGAATGGCCGCACCGACAATCCCTCCGTAGCCGGACGATGACCGTCCAGTCGCGGGATGATACTGCAGTCAGCGGTTGGACTCGTCCTCATCCGGATGCGACACGAGATCGATCACGACCGCCGCGGCCAGGATCAGCACCGCGTCCTCACCCTCGTCGATGTCGAGCGAGTAGGTATCCGACAGACTCACCCACTTCTTGCTGGCGCGCGCCACTTCGCGCCCGCCGCGCTCGAAGCTGTACTCGTGGTCCAGGAAGTCCCCGCGTGCCTCCAGGTCGTCCGGCCCCGGCACATCGACGGTGAAGCGCGTCCGGAAGAGCGAGAACAGCTGCTTCTTCACCACCGCGAGGGTCTTTCCACCGCGCGTAATCTCGTACTGCGGCTTGAGGCTGAGCAGCTTCTGTTCGATCGCCACGACCTGCTTCCCGGCGAGGTCGTTGAACGACAGCTTGTCGCCGAAGCTGAACACCTTGCCGTCCACGTGATACACGGCCCGGCCGTCCGCATCCTTGATGGTGAAGTCGTCGCCCCAGGAGAGGATCTGCTGGCGGAGAATGAAGCGCATACCGCGATCTTACCGGTTCAGGGTTCAAGGTGCAGGGTTCAAGGTGCAAGGTGCAACGTCACTTGACCGCCTCCAGCAACAGCACCCAATCCTTCCCGCGCCCTGAAGAAGGCGGCTGGTCACGCGCCGGCCAGCACCGACCACCACGCTGACTGCCGCACATCGTCGTCATCGAAGCGATCGAGGCGATCGCGATCGCGGAAGTAGAAGCCGACCGAGTGCGCGCCGCCCGTCAGTGCCACGGAAAGGCGTGCTCTCAGCCTGAGCGACGAAGCCGGAGCGCTCACGATCCGGAGCCGGGCGCCTGTTCCTCTGGCGTCGGCCGCCACAAGACGACGATCTTGCCGACCTTGTGCACGATCGCCGCGTCGGTCCGCGCGGCCATCGCCTCGACGATCGCCGCGCGCGCGACGCGATCGTCGTCGTTGATCCGGACCTTGATCAAGCCGTGCGCGTTCAGGGCCCGTTCGAGTTCCGCCACGACCGGCTCGGACAAGCCGCCGTGACCGATCTGCACGATCGGCTCGAGGGGATGGGCGCGACCCTTGAGGTGCGTCCGTTCGCGTGTCGTCAGCGGAACCGGCATCGCAGGATTGTACCGCCCGGCGGACGTTCTACTTGAGCGACAGGAACGCCAGCCCGTTGTTGGCATTCATCGGGATGACCAGCTGGTTCGCGCCCTGGTCGTAGCACATCGAGGCCGCGCTCGGGATGTTCTGCGCGATGAGCTCCGCCGCTTTGCCCGGCCGGATGCGAGACACGCCGCCGTTCTGGACGCTGCTCACGTACTTCGTGCCGTCCGGCATGATCACCAGCCCGTCGCTGCCGGTTTGCGCCGCGTGCTCGGTGGTCAGCAGCTTGGCCTCCTTCGAGAAGGTGAGAATCTCGTCGGTGCCCATGTTCGCCACCACGATGTTCCCCTTCGTGTCGATGGCGATGCCGTTCGGCTGGCGCAGCGGGGCGCCCTGGACGAAAATCGAGGCGGTCCCGTCCGCGGTGATCTTCCAGACCACCCACGAGGCCGGATCCGGTGTCTGACCGCCGGTGCCCGTCTGCGTCGCATACACCGTCCCGTCGTCCGCGACCTCGATATCGTTGAACCAGGGGGACTTCTCCACGCGCATCTCGCCGGCCGGCAGCCCCGTTTTCAGATTGAACCGGCGCACCACCGCGACGCTCGGCTCTGTCGGGGTGGTGCCGCCATCCCGGTCGGCCAAGTAGAGCGTGTCGTTCATGATGTCGCTGCCGTAGGGCTCGTTCAGCACCAGCGGCGGTGTCAGCGCGGCGCGTTCGGCCGGGCTTTGAATGCCCAGCCAGCGCGCGGTGTGGACGGAACCATCGTGGTTGATGAAGGACACCCACGCGTTGTTGACCTGCACGTTCTGCGGGACACCGCGATTGGGCACGACGATGACGCCGCGGGCCGGGTCGTAGGAACAGCTCTCCGCGGAATAGAGCGCCCCGAACATCTTCACGTTTGAGGACACCGGATTGAAGGTCGCCTCCGGTGCGGCGACCATCGGCAGCCCCACAGGATTGCCCACCGAAAATGGCTGCGGCTGCGCCGCGGGCGTTTGCGCCAGCATGACCCCGGCCGCCGCGCCGGCCGTCAGCACTGTTCCCAGCACCCGCCACGTGATTCGCTTCATCGATATCTCCTTCAGCCTTTGCTGTCGTGATCAGGCCGTTCCCATACATGTCGAACGGCAAAAACAAATGCTGATGATACCGGCACTGCGGGCTGCCGATCGCCCTGTGGTCACCACGGGAATCCGGACCATAATCCCCCGATGCGCGCACCTCGCGGCTTGACCAGAGGGCTGATCGCCTCGGCGGCGATCCTCGGTGTCCTGTTCTTCTCGCTCCCTCTGACACTCTCCGGCTCCTTGCGGCACCGCCTGGCGGCGGCGCTGGGTCAACGGTTCGGCGGGTCGGTGGAGATCCAGGCGCTCCGGGTGTCGGTCTTTCCGAGGCTGCGCATCGCCGGAGACGGAGTTGTGATTCGTCGCGGCAATCGTCCCGGTCTGCCGCCGCTCATCAGCATTCGCGCCTTCTCCGGCGAAGCGGGACTCCTCGGCCTGCTCGGCTCCAGCCTGCGGATTCGCGAAGTCAGGTTGTCGGGCCTGGAGGTCAACGTGCCTCCAGGCGGCGTCGACATGAACGGCGACGCGAACGACGCCGCGGCCTCGTCTCGTCCCGATACGACTCGTCCCGATGCGACTCGTCCCGATACGACGGACGGGACCGCGAAGGCGAACGGCGCGGCCAAACCGGCCAAGTCGCCGATCATCGTCGATCACGTCCTGTCCGAGGACGCCGTGCTGCGCATCCTTCGAGGCGATCCAGGCAAGAAGCCGCGCGAGTTTGCCATCTCCCGATTGACGATGGAGGACACGGGGGCGGAGACACCATGGGCATTTACGGCGTCGCTGACCAATCCGACGCCGCCCGGCAAGATCGAAGCGCATGGCACCTTCGGTCCATGGAGCGCCGGGTCGCCGTCGCAGACGCCGCTCGCGGCGGAGTACACATTCAGCGACGCGGACCTGGGGGTCTTCAAGGGCATCGCAGGAATCCTCCATTCCTCCGGCAAGTTCGCCGGCGTGCTCGAACGCATCGACGTGAACGGCAAGGCTGACGTCCCGGATTTCGCCCTCGACAGCGCCAATCACCCGATGCCGCTTGCCACGACGTTTCACTCGATCGTCGACGGCACGAACGGCAACACGTGGCTCCAGCCGGTCGACGCCACCTTCCGACAGACCACGGTGCACGCCGAAGGCGGGGTGATCGAGGGCGACAACAAGGAGGGGCGGACCATCACCCTCGACGTCACCATGGACCGGGCCCGGCTCGAGGACGTGCTGTTCCTGGCGGTCAAGTCCGATCAGCCCCCGATGAGCGGCGCGTTGAAGCTGCGCGCCAAGCTGGAGATCCCACCGGGCCATGTCAGCGCGCTACAGAAGCTGATCCTGAAGGGAACCTTCACCATCGACGACGCGCGGTTCGCCGGCAATGGGATCCAGACGAAGGTCAACGAGATGAGTGAGAAGGCGAAGAAGGGGGACGATCCCGGCCCGGCCAGGGAGGCGCTGTCCGACTTCAACGGGCGGTTCGCGATGAGCGGCGGCGTGATTCGCTTCTCGGCGATCAACTTCTCGATGCCCGGTGCACACGTCTCATTGGCCGGCAGCTACACGGCGGCCGGGCAGGCGATGGACTTCAAGGGCACGGTCCGCATCGACGCGAAGCTCTCGGAGATGACCACCGGCATGAAGTCGATGTTCCTGAGAGTGATCGAACCGGTTTTCCGCCGGCGAGGCGCAACGGTGATCCCGATCACGATCGGTGGGACCGTCAAGGAACCCAAGGTCGGGCTCGACATGGTACGCGCCTTCACACCCAAGTAAGGGTGATGAGTGGCTCGCCGTTCAGGAGGGATCGATGCGGGACCCGCAGCTCAGACGCCGTGACCTGTTATCGCTGGCCGCTGCGGCGCCGCTGGCGGCCGTGCCCGGGCGCGGCCGCCCGATAGTGCCCCCCGCCGTGCAGCCCACGCCAGCCGCCAGACGACGCGAGCTGTACGAGCTGCTCGGCGATATGCCGGATCGGCAGCGGCCGATCGGCGGGCGCAAGCGCGGCGAGGGGTTGCGGGACGGCTTCATGCTGGAGACGTGGGACCTCGATCTCAACGGGCTCGAGACGGTTCCGGCCTATGTGGCGCGGCCGGCCGCGGCATCAGGCCGCACGCCCGCGATCGTCTTCAACCACTCGCATGGCGGCGGCTACACCATCGGCAAACAGGAGGTGCTGGAGGGCCGCACCTATCTGCAGCCCGTCCCGTACGCGAAGGCGCTGACCGATCTCGGCTACACCGTCCTCTGCATCGACCATTGGGTCTTCGGCGAGCGCAGCCACACCAGCGAGCTCGACATGTTCAAGGCCATGCTCTGGCAGGGCCGCGTGCTGTGGGGCATGATGGTGTACGACAGCCTGCGCGCGCTCGACTGGCTCGCGCAGCGCCCGGACGTCGACACGTCGCGGATCGGCACCGTCGGCATGTCCATGGGCAGCACGATGGCGTGGTATCTCGGCGCGCTCGACGAGCGGATCAAGGTGACGGTCGACATCTGCTGCCTCACCGATTTCGACACGCTGCTCGCCAAGAAGGGCCTCGGCGGCCACGGCGTCTATTACTACGTGCCCGGCCTGCTCAAACATTTCACGACAGCACAGATCAACGCGTTGATCGCGCCGCGCGCCCACCTGGCCGTCGAAGGGTTGCAGGACAAACTGGTGCCGGCCGAAGGGCTCACGATCATCGACAAGGAACTGACCCGCGTCTACGCCGAGGCCGGCCATCCGGAGCGATGGCTGCTGAAGACCTACGACGTCGGACACCAGGAAACTCCCGAAGGGCGGCAGGAGGTGCTCGCCTTCCTGCCACGGTTCCTGTAGTCGCCTCCCGCGCGCAGCCTCACCGCTGCCGTTGCTCCTGTTCGATCCGGAACGCCTCGCGCTCGAAGCGGTTCTCGAGGTAGGCATCGCGTCCGCACAGTTTCAACCACAAGCTGGCCGACAGGTAGGCCGGGAGGAACAGCGGTCCCCAGCGCTCCACCTGACGCACGTGCACGCGCTCGTGGACTCGCGTCCGCTCGAGAGCGTACCGATGCTGCCCGATGACCACGTGCCCCAGCGTCATCGCCCAGGCGCCGCCCGGCGTGAACGGGGACCGCGACAGCAGCCACGCGAGCGCCGGTCCGTGCGCCTCGAGCACGCCGTCGACAACGCGGATCTCCGCCCCTCTCGATGCCGCGACGACGATCGCCAGGCCAACGGCTGTCGTCGGCGCCGCCCACAGATA
This sequence comes from uncultured Acidobacteriota bacterium, assembly GCA_963816725.1. Lineage (GTDB taxonomy): Bacteria > Acidobacteriota > Vicinamibacteria > Vicinamibacterales > 2-12-FULL-66-21 > CAVSUB01. Next base: position 150,027 of record CAWFMC010000022.1, read on the forward strand.
GCGGACGAGACGAGGAATCATCCGCACGACGCCATCGTAGCTGGAAGGTCGTCGCGTGCGGCGGAAGCGATCACCGGACACTCCCGATCCACCAGTCAGACAGCACGACGAGAAGCGGTCGTGGACAGCGGCGCGCCGCGTTGAGATACTCCCCCATGCGATTCGCTCTCATCGTCACCACCCTCGTCTTCACGATCGCTCACTCCACCACGCCGCTCACGGCGCAGGACCTCTCGTTTCGCGAGATGCGCTGGCGCGACATCGGGCCGACCCGGGCCGGCCGTGCCCGAGCCCTGGCCGGCGTCGCCAGCCAGCCGAATACCTTCTACGCGGGCTTCGACAACGGCGGCGTCTGGCGCTCCACCGACTACGGCGCCAACTGGGTGCCGCTGTTCGACGATCAGTCGACCGGGTCGATCGGGGCGATCGCCGTGGCGCCGTCGAACCCGAACGTCATCTACGTCGGCACGGGCGCCGGAATCATCCGCCCCGATCTGTCGATCGGCAACGGCATGTACAAGTCCGTTGACGGTGGACACACCTGGGAGCACCTCGGCCTGCGCGACAGCCAGATGATCGCCGCGATCGCTGTCGATCCGGGCAACGCCGACCGGCTGTTCGTCGCGGTGCTCGGGCACCCTTACGGACCGAACGCCGAACGCGGCGTGTTCCGCTCGACCGATGGCGGCCGCAGTTTCGAGAAGGTGCTGTTCAAGGACGACTACACGAGCGCCAACGAGGTCCTCATCGAACCGGGCAACCCGCAGATCCTGTATGCGACGCTGTGGTCGCAGCAGCAAAGCTTCATCGAGGGCCAGGGATTCGGCAATGCCGGGATGGGCATCTTCAAATCGGCCGACGGGGGGACGACGTGGACGCAGCTGTCGGACGGGCTGCCGACGATCCTCCAGGCCAACATCGCCATCGCGCCGAGCGACACCAACGTCCTCTACGCGACCATCGCGCCGGACCAGGGGCCGATCGGCTTCTACAAGTCCACCGACGGCGGCGCCCACTGGTTCCAGGCGATCCGTGGTCCGGGCGCCCCGGCCGGACGTGCGCAGGACATGCGTCCGCTCGCTCGGATCGGCGGCGGCGATCTCCCCACGGTCACCGTCGATCCGAAGGACCCGAACGTCGTCTACACCGCGTCCACGGTGATGTGGCGCACGATGGACGGCGGCCTGACCTGGAGCGCGGTGCGCGGCGCGCCGGGCGGCGACGACTACCAGCGGATCTGGGTCAACCCGGCAGACACCAACATCATCCTCGCCGTTGCCGATCAAGGGGCCGTCGTCTCGGCCAATCGCGGGCGGAGCTGGAGCAACTGGTACAACCAGAACACCGCCGCGATGTATCACGTCACGACCGACAAGGCGTTTCCCTACCGCGTCTGCTCGGGGCAGCAGGACTCGGGCAGCGCCTGCGTTCAGAGCCGCTCGGACGACGGCCGAATCACGTTCCACGACTGGCACCCGGTCAACATCCAGGAGTACGGGATGGCCGCGCCCGATCCGGCCAATCCCGACCTGGTGTTCGGCAGCCAGCGGACCAACGTCTCGCGCTACGACCGCCGCACGGCACAGACCACGCTGGTCGGCCCCGACATGTCCGGCACACTCCCGGGCGGCGGCGCGATGAACCGCAACGTGCGGACGATGCCGCTGCAGTTCTCGCCGGTCGACAACCGGACGATGTTCTACGCCTCCAACGTGGTGTGGAAGAGCATCGACCACGGGCACTCGTGGTCGCGGATCTCGCCGGACCTCACGCGGCAGACGTGGGTGGTCCCGGCCAATACGGGCAAGTACGCCGCCACGGTGAAGCCGGCGCCGCTCGGCAGCATCACCGCGCTGGCACCCAGCCCACGCGCGATCACCACGCTGTGGGCGGGAACAGACGACGGTCAGATCCAGGTGACGCGCGACGGCGGGGCGACATGGGCCAACGTCACGCCCGCATCGATCAAGCCATGGACCCGGATCTTCAACCTCGAAGCCGGGCACTTCGATCCGCTCGTCGCCTATGCCGCTGCCAACACGCTGCGGCTCGATGAGATCGCCCCGCACTTCTACCGCACGCACGATGGCGGCAAGACGTGGACGGAGATCAACACCGGCATCACCGCCGACGCGGTCGCCAACACCATCCGCGAGGACCCGCGACAGCCCGGCCTGCTCTACGCCGGCACCGACACACAGGTCTGGGTGTCGTTCGACGACGGCGACCACTGGCAGTCGCTGCGCCACAACATGCCGGCAATCTCCGTGCGCGACCTGCAGGTCAAAGACGATGCGACGTGCCTGTGCGCCGATTTGATCGCCGGCACGCACGGACGCGGCTTCTGGATTCTCGATGACGTGACGCCGCTGCGGCAGGCTGCGGCGGCCAAGGCGGCGCTCGCGAAAGGCGAGCCGTACCTGTTCAAGCCGGTGACCGGGGTGCGGGTCCGCTTCGGCGTCAACGAGCCGACGCCATGGCCCCCCGAGTTGCCGGCGGGCGAAAGTGCACCGCCCGGAGTGCTGCTCGACTATTACCTGGCGAAGGATGCCACCGGTCCGGTGCGCCTGGAGGTTCTCGACGCGGCCGGCAAGGTCGTGCGGACGTATTCCAGTACCGAGCCGGTCCTCGATCCTGATCCCGGCAAAGACATGGCGGCTTATGACGAGGTCTGCAAGAAGACGCCGACGGCGGCCTACTGCGGCCTGCCCCTCTATTGGCCGGCGCCGCAGTTCATCGTCTCGCCGAAGGCCGGGATGCACCGATTCAACTGGGACCTCAAGTTCGACCCGGTGTCACCGCAGGACCTCGTGCCGGCTGGCGACGAGGAAGCGACCGGCGCGGTGCCGGGCCGCACGTATCCCAACTACAACGTGCCATGGGTGCCGCCCGGCTCGTACACCGTGCGCCTGACCGCCGACGGCGTGACCCGGACGCAGCCGATCGTGGTCAAGCTCGATCCGCGCGTGCGCATCACGCCGCTGGCCCTGTCGCAACTGAGCTCGCTCAGCACCGGCCTGTATTGGCAAGCCGTTGCCGCGCATCGCGCCTTCAACGAGGCACAGGCCTTGGCCAGCACGCTCGAGGCGCGCTCGGGTGCGGACGTCGACGCCGTCAAGGGCGAGTTGGAAGCGCTGGCGCCGACCGGCCTCCAGCGCAACGCGCGGGTCCAGCGGCGGCGCGGCGGCGGGCCGGCAGCGCCGACACTTGAATCGGCGAGCAACGCGCTGCAAGCGGCGGCGATGGCGATGCAGGGAGCCGAGGTCGCGCCGACGGCGACGCAGATCGCGGCGGCCACCGCGGCGCAGGCGCAGGCGAAGCCGCTGCTGGCGCGATGGGCAGCGGTGAAAGTGAAGGCCGCCGCCCTGCGGTAGTAGAGAACCGAGGGCCCGCGTCACCAGACACGCGGGCCCGACCAGTGAGTTACGCGAGGGCCTTCGAGTACAGCGCGAGCAGACGAGCCCAGGCCTTTTCGGCGTTTGGCTCGTTGTAGACCTGCGAGTCAGGCGGGCACCAGCCGTGCGCGGAGCCGGCGTAGACCTCGATCTCGGCGGGCAGATTGGCCTTGGCGAAGGTTTCCTTCATCGTGGTCTTGTCGTTGGGCGACCGTTGATCGTCGTTCTCGGCGATCGCGATCAGGAACTGCGCCTTGCTCGTCGCCGCCTGCAGATGCGGACTGTTCGGCGCCGTCGTCACCAGCCCGCCGCCGTGGAACGAGGCGACCGCGCCGACCCGATCCGGCACCGCCGCAGCGGTGCGAAACGCCAGCGGCCCGCCCATGCAATACCCCTGAGTCCCGACTTTCTTGTTCTTCGCGACTGAGGTCTGCTGGTCGAGCCAGGCGATGAACGCCTTGGCGTCGGTCATGTTCGTCGCTTCGGTCAGGCCCCCGGCGAGCGGCCGGACCTGGTCGATGGGCGTCGCCGCGCCCTTCTCGGCGGTCGGCGCCTTCTTGGCGCGGTAGAACGGGTTGACCACCAGAACGGAGTAGCCGGACTCGGCCAGCCGCTTGCCCATCTGCCGGAACGCCGGGCGCAGGCCGAAGATATCCGGCCAGATCAACACCGCCGGCGCGGTGCCCGTCGCCGGGTGGACGAAGTAGGCGTCGCACGTGCCGTCCGGGGTCTTGATGTCGACGTCGGATTCGGTGACCGCGACCGCATTCACGACCTTCGGCAGCATCATCGCCATCCCTGCACCCAGCAGCACGCCGAACTGACGGCGCGTGACGAGGCCGCGCGCCTCGAAGTCCTGCCGATCCTTCTCGAACTGATCCTGTTCACACATCTCGGCTCCTCACTTGGCATCGCGCCGTGCGCGTCAGGGAACTTTATCTCGCTTGCGGACGCGGACGGCACGGCGGCTACTCCGGGGCAGTACATGCGGGTGATCTTCCGGCCATCAACGCGGGGTTCACGGCTTCGCGAATCGCTTGAAGAAGCTGTCCTCGTTCCATGTCGGCCGCTCCGTCGCATTCGCGACCCGGCTCAGCAACCCCATGATCACGCGATCGAACTTCGCCGCCGCTTCGATGTCGACCGGCTGTTTGAGGTCGTCGGACGGCTTGTGATAAACGTCGCGCACCCAGCCGCGGCGGATCTTCTCTTCCGGCGATCCGAACTCGTACCCGAACTTGAACGCCAGCGATGGAATGCCGGCGCGGATGAAACTGTACTGGTCGCTGCGGATGAACCGGTTCTGTTCAGGCTCGCGATCGGTCTGCACGTCGACGCCGACCGCTTTCGCCGCCTCGCGCACGGTCTGGCCGAGAGACGACTCGGTGAGGCCCTGCACCTCGATGACCTTCAGCGGGTAGAGCGGCAGGAACATGTCCAGGTTGATGTCGGCGACGATCTGCTTGAACGGCACCGTCGGCCGCGCCGCGAAGTACTTCGATCCGAGCAGGCCTTTCTCTTCACCGGTCTGAGTCATGAAGAGCACCGACCGCCGGGTTTTCACGCCCGACTCCTTCAAGAGCCTCGCGATCTCGATCACTGACGCCACCCCGGACGCGTCGTCCATCGCGCCGTTGTAGATGCTGTCGCCGTTGACCGGCCGCCCGACGCCGACGTGATCCAGATGCGCTGACATCACGACGTACTCGCCCTTGAGCGCGGGGTCCGTGCCTTCGATCACGCCGATGATATTGGCTGAGGCGATGGTCGTCCGCTCGAGGGCCGCCTTGGCGCGAAGCGTTCCGGCCAGCGGGAACGTGGGCAGCGGTTTGTTCGCCGCCGCAAGCTGCGCCAGGTCGTCGAGCGTGTGACCGCTCCCGGCGAGGAACTTCGCCGCCCCACGGGCGGTGATCGTGATCGACACCGCCTGACCGGCCTGTTCATGAAGCTCCGGATCCGCAAGGCTGATCGTCGCGGGCGGGACACCTGCCGCGCCGCGTCCGCCCCCCGCACCGCGTCCGCCCGGCGGCGGGGTGGCACTGGCCGGAGCGGGCACCTCCGCAGCCGGCGGGCCCGTCGCAGTGGGAGCTGATGGCGCTGATGGCGCTGACGCGGTTGGTGTCATCGTCGCGGCCGGCGCGCGCAAGGCAGGGATGGTCGCGATCCCGATCGCCCCGGCGCGCTTCAACACGGCCCAGCGCTCCGCGGCGGAAGCGAGATGCGACCTGACGTTGTCGGGCACGTCCGCCGGCGCCGGCATGTTGACGTACACCGCGACCTTGCCGTGAAGATCGACGCCGGCGAGGTCATCCCATTTGGCTTCGGGGATGGACATGCCATAGCCGACGAAGACCATCGGCGCCTCGAGCGCGCCGTTCAGCTCGCCGCGGGCGCTCAGCGTCGCCTCCTGCCCGAGGACGAGCGGCTCTTCGCGACCGTCCCGCACGAGGGTGAGTTGCGATTGATCCGGGACCAGCCGGCGCGACTCGAACATGACCGGCTGCCGGTAGCCATCGACGCCGGCCGGCTTCAACCCGATCTTCTCGAATTGCCCGGCGACGTAGGTGGCGGCCTTCTCGAAGCCTTCGCTCCCCACGTCCCGGCCCTGCAGCGCATCGTCGGCGAGGTATTCGATGTGCGCCCACCAGCGCGCGCCGTCGGTGGACGCCTGTGAGAAGAACAGTGCGATGCCCGCGAGGGCCACAAACTTCAGCTTCATGATGTGTGGGTCAGACGACGCCTGCGATCAGCCGGCATGGCCGGATGCCGCACTATTGGCAGACCGTGCTTGCGCCGTCTCGATTGCTTGCGTCCAGGTTATCGATCACGGGTCGACCCGCTCGCCACGCGGATGAGCCCGTTGGTGCGATCGTACATCAGCGCCCCAAGCGTCCGGTTGGGGTTGGGCGCGTCGCGGTCGACGCCGGCATCACGGTCCCGGCTCGCGTTCGTAGACGTCGCCCTCGATGTCCGCCAGCCGGGCCTGGATGAAGCTGGCGGCGTCACGCACGCCCTGGTTGTAGACCGGCGGTCCGAGTTCGCGCACGAAGAAATCGAGCAGTGCCTGGGCGCGAAAGTCGCTGAGCTCGTCGTCGAGCTCGACGCGGCTGTAGTCCTTGATCGCCCGCAGGAGCGCGGCGCGCCGTTCCGGCGAGAGCCGGATGCGCATCGGAGACTGGCTGGCCATGCCTGGATTATCGCTGACGGCGACCGCGAGCGATCGCTCGGGGCGACACGTCTCGCACTGCTGAGAACCGATCCGCGGCGCGATGGTCCCCGCGTCGTCCGACGGTACAATCGAGGTCGCGGTGCCGGATCACCCTGTCCACCTCACGCCCGCCGAGCGGCAGCGCGCCGTCAAGGACTGGCTGACGGGCGCGCCATCGCCCGACCCGTCTGCCGCCCGCGTTGACGATCGAACGCGCGCGGCGCTGCCTGACCGCATTGGCCACTACGCGATTGGGCCCAAGCTTGGCGAGGGAGGCATGGGTGTCGTCTATGCCGCTCGCGACGAGCGGCTCCAGCGTGCGGTCGCGCTGAAGACGATGACCTCGGCGCGCGGCGACGACACGGCGCGGCGCCGGTTCTGGCGCGAGGCCCGCGCCGCGGCGCGCGTGAACCATCCCCACGTGTGCCAGATCTACGAGATTGGAGAGGACGACGGCGAGCTCTTCATCGCGATGGAGCTGCTCCAGGGCGAGGTCCTCGCGGAGCGCCTGCGTCGCGGCGCGTTGAGCGTCCCCGAGGCTGTCACGGTCGCGCTGGAGATGCTGGCCGCGCTGTCCGCTCTGCACGCCCAGGGCGTGATCCACCGCGACCTCAAACCATCGAACGTCTTCCTGACGGCCCACGGGGTGAAGCTGCTCGACTTCGGGCTGGCCCGCCCGGAGACGCCGGAATTCGACGGCGAGCGGGAGGACCTCACCCGCGCGGGTGTGGTGATGGGCACGCCCCGATACATGGCGCCGGAGCAGGTCACCGGCGGTACGGCCGATGCGCGCAGCGATCTCTTCGCCGCCGGCGCGATCCTGTTCGAGATGCTCGCCGGCCGCCCTGCGTTCACAGGTGCGACGATGGTGGAGGTCTTCCACGCGACGCGCTACGAGCAGCCGCCGGCGCTGACCGGTTCACCGGCGGTCGCGGCCGTGGATCGCGTCATCAGGCGCGCCCTCGCGAAGCGCCCGGACGAACGGCCGGCCTCGGCTGACATCCTGGCCGACGAGCTGCGGGCGGTGCGCGGCCTCGAGAGCACCAGCGCTCCCGCGCTGGCGCACCCACTGACGCGACTGGTCGTGCTCCCGTTCCGCATCCTGCGTCCGGACAGCGAGACCGACTTTCTCGCGTTCAGCCTGCCCGATGCGATCACCACGTCGCTCACAGGAATCGGATCGCTGGTGCTTCGATCGAGTGCCGTCGCGGGACGGTTCGGCGGCAACGCGCCGGATCTCAGAGCGCTGGCCGCCGAGGCCGACGTCGATCGCGTGGTCATGGGCACGCTGCTGCGGGCGGGCGCCGAGCTGCGCGTCTCGGCGCAGCTGGTGGACGCGCCGAGCGGCACGGTGCTGGCGTCCCACACCGTCCAGTCGTCGCTCGGCGATCTCTTCAGATTGCAGGACGACATCGCCCGTCGCGTCGCTGACGCGCTGGCGCTCCCGCTGACCGGCGGGACATCGCTGACGCCGCGCGACACGCCGCACGATGCCCGTGCCTACGAGTTGTATCTGCGCGGGAACGAGCTCGCGCGCACCTACGACGGGCTGAACGCGGCGCGCGAGCTCTATCAACAGGCGATCGATCGCGACCCGAGCTTTGCCCCGGCGTGGGCCGGGCTCGGACGGTGCCACCGCGTCATCGGCAAGTACATCGACGGGGCGCCCGACAGCGAAGCCCGCGCCGAGGAGGCCTTCCGCCGCGCGCTCGCGCTCAACCCGCGCTACACGCCGGCGCACAAGTTCTACGCCAACCTCGAAGCGGACATCGGCGAGGCGCCTCGCGCGGTGGTCCGGCTGCTCGGCGAAGCCTCTCGCCATGGCAACGATCCGGAGCTGTTCGCCGGGCTGGTCCACGCCTGCCGCTACTGTGGCCTCTACGAGCAATCCATCGCCGCGCATTACGAAGCCCGCCGACTGGATCCCAACGTCCCGACCAGTCTCGACCAGACACTGCTGGTGGCAGGCGACCTCGATCGGTTGCTGGCCATCGAGCCGCCGCCGGTCGTGGCGGGCGCCGACGACGGCATTCGGGTGATCGGGCTGGCGCTGGCGGGCCAGCGCGAAGAGGCGCGGAAGCGGCTGAACGTCATGCGCCAGCGGTCACGAATCCCGGCGTTCGAAGCGTGGATGGACTACCTGTCAGCCTGGCTGGATCATCGCATCGAGGACATGGCCGGCCGGGGACGGACGTTTCGAACGCTGAAGATTCAGGACGATCCGGAGGCCATCTTCCAGGAAGGTTGGCTGCTCTGTGATGTGGGCGAACACGCGCGGGGCCTGCCGTTCCTCCAGCGCGGCGTGGCCAAGGGGTATTACCCGGTGGCGACGCTTGCCAGCCGTTCGCAGTTCGATGCGTTGCGCGGCGACCCAGCCTTCATCGCGCTGCAGGCGGACGCTGCCGCGGGACGTCAGCGCGCGCTGGAGGCTTTCCGCGACGCCGGCGGCGAGCGCCTGCTCGGGTCGTGAACACGGCAGACGCCGGACGATTTCACACCCGGTGATCTCTGGAGCCTGCGGTTCAAGTACATTCTGCTCGCAGAGAACGAGTGTCGATCGAACGTCCGGCTGGACAAGACGTCAGCTCGCCGCGCGACTCTGCGGGGGCGCACGCAGGCGCCCGGGACAGTGAAGGGAAGGCGGTCAAGGTGAAGACAGGCGTGATCGGTGGGAAGAGGCCCAACTCGGCGAGCCATGGCGGCGGCATCAGGGGCGATCAGCTCGGCACACGCTCGTCGCTGTACGAGGGGCGGTTCGGACGGATGTTCCGGTCGTTGCCTCCGGCACAGTGGTCGCGAGAGGCGCTGTTCAACCTCGGACGAGCCATGACGGCCGACCCTGAGACGGCCGAGAACGATCCGACGCTTCCAGCGGCCGCGCTCGAGGACCCCGCAGAGCGCATTCACGATGACGAGGAGAATGCGGGGATTGCGGCCGGCTACACCTACTTCGGCCAGTTCATCGATCACGACATCACCTTCGACCCCGCGTCGAGCCTGCAGCAGCAGAATGACCCCGAGGCGCTGGTCGACTTCCGCACGCCCCGTCTCGATCTCGATTCGGTCTACGGCCGCGGCCCGGCGGATCAGCCCTACATGTACGTGGGCCGGAAGTTCCGGCTCGGGCGGCCGCTGTTCGAGCTGGATCAGCCGACGCATGTCCGCGACCTGCCGCGCTACGACGAGCAATCCGCGGATCAGCCGAAACGCGCACTGATCGGCGACAAGCGCAACGACGAGAACGTCATCGTCTCGCAGTTCCATGCCGCGATCCTCCAGTTCCACAACAAGCTGGTCGACGCCCACCCGACCGCCTCGTTCGAGGATGTGCAACGACTGGTGCGCTGGCACTACCAGTGGCTGGTGATCAACGACTTCCTGCCCACCATCTGCGGCAACGACGTCGTCGACGAGCTGCTGCCGCACCGTCGCAGCACGCGCCCCGTGTGGGAGAAGAATCCGCGGCTGCAGTTCTTCAAGTGGAAGAACGAGCCGTTCATGCCGATCGAGTTCTCCGCGGCCGCCTATCGCTTCGGCCATTCGATGGTCCGGCCGATCTACCGTCTCAACACGCGGCTGAACGGCGGCGACGATCCCCTGACGCCCACGCCGGCCGAAATCGCCCGCGGCCTGGCGGGCCGGTTCTTCATCTTTGCCGGCGTCCACGAGCGGGGGCTCAACGGATTCGACAGCTTCCCGCAGCGGTGGGCGATCGATTGGAGCCTGTTCTTCGACATCAACGGATCGCTGAAGAACACCGGCACGAAACGCGTCCAGCCGGCCTACAAGATCGACACATCCCTCGTGAACCCGCTGGGATTCCTGCCGGAGTTCTCGAGGATCGTGCCCGGCACGCCGCCGCTGACCGTCAAGCAGCTGCAGGCGGAGCCGCTCGATCCCAACCTCGAACCGGCCAATCTCGCGGTGAGAAATTTGTTGCGCGGGATGGCGCTGGGCCTGCCGAGCGGCCAGGCGGTGGCGTGTGCGATGGGCCTGCAGCCGATCGACGACGACAATCTGCGGGTCGGCAAAGCGGTGGTCGGCGACTGGGAGGCGAACAAGAAAATCGCGGAGCTCGATGACGCGTTCGAGGGGAATGCGCCGCTCTGGTACTACGTGCTGGCCGAAGCGCAGTACGAGTGGCACAAGCGCGCGAGCGGGTTCGGCGGCAAGGGAGACGCGACCCCGCTGCGGCTCGGGAGTGTCGGCGGGCGGCTGGTCGCGGAGACCCTGATCGGCCTGGTGCTCGGGGACGGTCACTCGTACTTGCGGCAGGTGCCGAACTGGCAGCCACCGGCCATCCGGACGATCGGCGGGCTGATCGATGTCGCGTTACGCTGACGTCCCGCCAGGGCGCGTGCTTCTCGCCAGCTGATTGAAGTAACGGACGGCGATCACGGCTTGCGATCGGCCGCCGCGGCGCGCTTCTGCACGAGCGAGAGCGGGGTGGTGGTCCGGATCGTGTCGCGGATGCTCTGGACGTGCTCCGCCTCGATTTCGATCTGCTTGCGGACGAACGGTTCCAGTACCGGGTCGCCAGCCACGCGCGGCAGGAACTCGGTGTAGGCGTCGAGCGCCTGCTGCTCCACGTCGGCCGCTTCGGCCAGCGCTTCGTCCGGGCGCATCGCGTCGCCGCTCAGCGACAGGCGGATGTGCAGCGTGGGGGCGTGCCCGAGCGAGTTGATCCGGCTCGCCAGCCCCTCGGCATGTTCCAGCGTTTCCTTCAGCGACTGCTCGAAGAACGCTTCGGCGGCCTGGCGGTTCTGGCCGCGCAGACGGAAGCGCATCTGAAAGTAGCGCAGGAATGCCTCGATCTCTTCCGCCATCAGGCGGTTCAGATCGTCCACGATCTCGGTTGACACGCCGCTCACGTCCCTCACCTCAGATCGCTCGCTGGAGCTCGTCGGCCAGGCAACGGCCCTTGCACACGTCACAGGTCCGGTTGTCGGGACACTCGCCATGGGAGCTGCGGAAGCGCGCCAGGAAAGCCTTGGCCGCGGGATCGTCCGACGTCAGCAGCCGGGTGAACCTGGCCAGCCGCCGGCCGGTCTCGTCACTGATCAGATGCTCGATCTTGCAGCTGTCGATATCAGCCTGAGGCCCCGGCGTATCCAGCACCTCGGACAGGAAGGCTCGCACCACCACCCGCTTGGCCATGACCGCCTGCGCCGCTTTCAGCCCGCGCGCGGACAGCTTGACCATGTGGTGCTCGTCAGTCTCGATCCACCCGCGCTTCTTCAGCGGTCGGAGATTCACCGAGACGCTGCCGCGGGTGATATCGAGCCGCCGCGCGATGTCCGACACCCGCGCCCACCCGCCGTATGCCAGCCCGACGTCGTGAATCGCCAGCAGGTGGTGGGCAGCGCTGTGGGTGAGCTCGTTGGCCTCGAAGGCCTTCCAGGTCTCCATTGGCGTTCAGCATATGCTTCGAATGTTTGACATGTCAAACGTATGATGCATATAGTCTCCGAGTTAATGAGACTGATCTCATTTTGAAAATAAACGCCGTCGGAGACCGCATGACTCGCAGACCCTCTCTTTCCAAGCGTCAGACCATCGCTATGGTGCCGTCGGTCGTCAGCCAACCGACCTCGCAACCCGATATCGCATCGTTCGTCGCTCTGACGAATTGCCTCTCGTCGATCGGGCTGACTCGGGATGACCGCGCCGTGCTGTGCGCTCGGTTCGGGCGATGAGCGTGCGGAAGATCCTGTTCTGGATCCATCTGGTCTGCGGCGTCGCCGCGAGTGCCGTCATCCTGATCATGTCGGTGACCGGCGTGCTGCTGACATATCAGCGGCAGATGACGACGTGGGCGGACATGCGGACGTATCGGTCGGACCCGCCGGCGCCCGACGCGGCACGATTGCCGGTCGACGTCATGGTCGCGACCGCGGCCACCGAGCGGACGGGCGACGCGCCCATGACGGTGACGCTGCGGTCGGATCCGCGAGCACCGGCGTCGGTGGCGCTCGGCCAACGCACGCTGTTGGTGAATCCCTACACCGGCGAGGTGCTGGGCGAAGGCGCGCCGGGCGTGCGGGCGTTCTTCCGGTCGGTGACCGAGTGGCACCGATGGCTGGCGGCGTCGGCCGCGAACCGTGCGACGGCCCGGGGTATCACGGGCGCCGCCAACCTCGCATTCTTGATCATCGTGCTGAGCGGGCCGTTTCTCTGGTGGCCGAAGCGTCTGACGTGGACACAGATCCGCAACATCGCCTGGTTCCGCGGCGGGCTCCCGCCAAAGGCCCGCGACTTCAACTGGCACAACACACTCGGCATCTGGTCGGCCATCCCGCTGGTCGTGATCGTCGGCAGCGGCGTGGTGATGTCGTATCCGTGGGCCAATAACCTGGTTTACCGCGTCAACGGCGAGCAGCCGCCCGCGCCAGCCGGTAGAGGCGCTGACCCGGGCGGCGGTCGGGGCGGCGACCCGCGCGGCGGCGGACGTGAAGGCCGGATTGACGGCAGCGGAAGTGGACGCGATCGGTGGACCGGGAGCGGAGGTATCGCCGGCGCTTCGTCACGCGACGCAGCAGCGGCGGTCATACCGAAGCATCAGCCGCTAGATACCCTGATCGCCACCGCGGCGCAGCAGCGTCCCGAGTGGCGCACGATCGCGGTCCGCCTGCCGGTGCCACGCGGACCGGTTGCCCTCACGATTGACGAGGGAAACGGCGGCCAGCCACACAAACGCGGGACACTGACGGTCGACGCCACCACCGGCGCGATCGTCCGGTGGGAGGGGCAGGCCGAACTCTCCGCGGGCCGGCGCGCCCGGACGTGGCTGCGCTTCGCGCACACTGGCGAGGTCTACGGCATGGTTGGCCAGACAGTCGCCGGCCTGGCGTCGCTCGCCGGTGCGATCCTGGTCTACACCGGCGTCGCCATGTCGCTCCGCCGGCTGCGCGCGTGGCGACGGCGAAGTCGGGCAGAGGCACCGCCGACCTACGCGAGACCGGCCGCCTGATTCGGCCCCGGGGCCGCTGACACAAAAAGCCCCGGCGCGTGAGCGCACCGGGGCTTCATGATCGTGCCGTGATCGACCGCAGTGAGCCTTACTTCTCGCTCGGGCTGTCGTCAGCCTTGAGGTCGCCGAGCGCGTACTGCATCCCGGCGAGCAGGTGCTCGAGCATCGGCTTCATGGCGTAGATGCGCTCGTTGTGGCCGAGCGCCATGTAGAAGACGCGTCCCTGGCCGTCCTTCTTGATCCAGCTCAGACCGAAGTCGTGATCCGGGCGCGGGTTGCTCTCCTTGAGCTTGTCCATGAAGCTCATCTTGTCGTAGTCGATGCTGGTCAGCACGTGCACGTTCTTGCGCGAGAACGAGTTGATGCTGAACGTGTAGGTCTCGTCGTTGACGTCGAACTCATCACCGTTGAACATCTTGGTGATCGGGCTCTTCTTGTCGTCGATCTTCACGGTGATCTTCTGCGGATCGAGCCAGTGGAACTTGAACCAGCCGCCGATCATGTTGTCCCAGTCCTGCCACGAGCCCTTGCCGGTATCGCGCCCGGGGGTGCCCACGTACTGATTGCTCTGGGTCACGAGCGGGACGATGCGGGTGTCGAAATTGGCCTTCGAGATCTTGCCGGCTTTCTCGGTGTCCATCTGCTCGTACATCGCGTCGCTGACCGCTTCCATGTCCGACTTCTTCAGCATCCGGTCGTCCGACTGGAGCTTCTTGTCGTCGAGGCCCCACGACCAGCGCAGGATCACCGACGCCAGCGTCGAGCCCGGGGTCGACGGACCGCCGCGGCCGCCGCCACCACCACCGCCACGGCCGGCGGCGGCGCCGGGATCGTTGGCGCACGGGCTGTGATACGAGTCGCCGGTCGCGTGGATCCCGCCGACGCCCTTGCCGCCGCGGACGAACGCAATCAGCGCGGCCTTGCGGGCTTCGACTTCCTGGGCGCTGGCCGGCGGCTCGTTGGTCTTCCCATCCAGGAAGCAACCGGTGGTGTTGGAGAGGAACAGGGCGTCGTACTGCTCCAGGTTCTTGGTGTTGATGTCGGCGGGGTCGTAGGTGATTGTCGTGGTCCAGGCGCCGGTCTTCTTCCCCATCTCCTCGATCGTCTTGGCGGCGAGCGGAATCGACGAGTGCACGTAGCCACGCGCGTTACCGAGGACGAGGATCTTGCGCGGCTTGGCCGGCTTCGCCGGGGCGGTCGCGGGCAGCGCGGCCATCATCTTGGTCACGTCTTCCGGGCATGGGGTCTGACCGGTGGTCGGCAGGTTGGCGCGGCCGCCGCAGGCCGGGGCGGCCTGCTGCTGACCACCTCCGCCGGGGCCGCGTCCGGCGCCGGCAGCGGGCGGAGTCGGCTGCGGCAGGGTGCCGTTCAGCACGGTGGCGAGCTGTTCGGTCGAAATCGACCCGCTCTTCGCCGTATCCGCGGCGTCGAACCACTTGTGGAAGGTGTCCTTCATCTCGGTCTTCGTGACCGAGTTGTCCTTGTCGATGTCGAAGGCGGTCCACAGGGCCGCGTTGGTCGGATTCGGCCCCTGGCCGCCCCCGGCGCCTGGCGCCTGAGCCTGCCCGAGCAGTGCGGTCAGCAGGACCGCCGCCGAGACGGTTCCGACCAGGGTCCGAAAGGTGCGCTGAACTCCCACATAGCCTCCTTGCGGCGCCACCGGCGCCGGCTCGAAATGCCCCGCAAAGAGAATGCGGGCTTTGAATGGCGACCGAAGAATAGCACGCAGCTCTTCTGCTGCCGGCGGCGCTGTTCGGCCGGCCGCATCCCGTAATACGCCGGCGGGACGCGTGCGCTTACGCGACGTGTGGTTCAGGTTGAGCCCTGAGCCTTTCAGCCCTGCGCCACCCGAACTCCGACCTCCGACCGCACCACGATAGACTCGGAACTCCATGGCCAACACGTTCGAGCTGGGATTGGATACGTTCGGCGACGTCACGCTGGGTGACGCTGGTGAGCTGCAGTCGCAGGCGCGCGTGCTGCGGGACGTGGTGGATGAGGCTGTGCTCGCCGACAGTCTCGGCCTGGACGCGTTCGGCGTAGGCGAGCACCACCGGCGCGACTTCGCGATCTCCGCGCCTGAAGTGATCCTCGCCGCCATCGCCGCGCGGACGCGGCGGATCCGACTCGGCTCGGCGGTGACGGTCCTCAGCACGGACGATCCCGTCCGGGTGTTCCAACGCTTCTCCACGCTGAACGCGATCTCCGACGGACGCGCGGAGGTGATCCTGGGGCGCGGGTCCTTCACCGAGTCGTATCCGCTGTTCGGCTACGACCTGGCCCGCTATGAAGAGCTCTTCGAGGACAAGTTGTCGCTCTTCGCCGAGATCCTGAAGGGCGGACCGGTGACGTGGAGCGGATCGACCCGGACGCCGCTCGCGGGCGTGCCGATTTATCCACCCATCGAGAACGGGACGCTGCGGACCTGGGTCGGCGTCGGGGGCAGTCCCGAATCGGTCGTGCGCGCGGCGCGCTACGGTTTCCCGCTGACCCTCGCGATCATCGGCGGCAGCGCGCTGCGCTTCAAACCGTTCGCCGATCTCTATCGCGAGGCGCTCGACAAGATGGGCCGCCCTCCGTTGCCGGTCGCGGTCCACTCCCCGGGCCACGTCTCCGTGACCGACGAGCAGGCCCGCAACGAGCTGTGGCCGCACTACGAGACGATGATCAACCGGATTGGCGGCGAGCGCGGCTGGCCGCCGGCAACGCGGGCCCAGTTCGATCGTGAAGCCGGGCCCGATGGCGCATTGTGCGTCGGCTCGCCGGACACCGTCGCCGCGAAAATCATCCGCACCGCCCGCGCCCTCGGCCTCTCGCGGTTCGATATCAAGTACAGCGCCGGCACGCTCCCGCACGCCACGATGCTGAAGAGCATCGAGCTGATTGGCACCAAGGTGGCGCCACAGGTGAGGAATGCGATGACGTCGTAGCGGGACGTCTATGTGATGCAGGGTTCAGCCTTGTCCCTCGAGCGTTGCCCGTTCGGGCACCGGTACTCGTCTTGCCAACCGCGATCCGACAACCACATTGAAGGGCGGCGACATGACGACGTACAGAGTGGGATATCTGGTGGGCAGCCTGGCGAAGGCCTCGATTAATCGAAAGCTGGCGCTCGCGTTGGCGCACCTCGCCCCGGAGGAGCTGCGGATGGAGGAGATTTCCTTCGCCGAGCTGCCGCTGTACAGCTACGACTTCGATGCCGACTTTCCGCCCAGCGCACGGACTTTCAAGGACGCCATCGCGGCAGTGGATGCCGTCCTCTTCGTCACGCCCGAATACAACCGCTCGATTCCAGGCGCGTTGAAGAACGCCATCGATTGGGCCAGCCGGCCCTACGGGAAGAACGCCTTCGCGCGCAAGCCCTCCGGCGTGATTGGCACCTCGCCCGGTAAGATCGGCACGGCCGTCGCGCAGCAGCATTTGCGCAGCATCCTGGCGTTCTGCAACTCGCCGCTGATGAACTCGGTCGAGGCATACATCCAGTTCACGCCCGGTCTGATCACCGACGGCGGTGAGGTGACCGACGACGAGACGGCCGAGTTCCTGCGCACCTACATGGCGGACTTCGGGGCCTTCATCCAGCGCGTCTACACGGCATTACCGCGGACACCGGGCCTCTGAGCACGTAGCGATTGCCGCCACGCTCGGCTGATCTTCGTACACCTATTCTTTGGTTCAAACGCGGCGAGCTGCTCGAGTTGATCGTGCAGCGGGGTAATGGAAGCTGGGGTGGTCTTCGCCATGCCCCGCGCAAAAGCAAGCGTAATGCCCGCGCCGACAGTGACGGGCGGGCCCGCCAGCCTGGAGCTGGCGGACCCCGGTCACCCCGAGGAAGGACTTCTGATCAGGCTTCGGCTTCGAACACGGCCGGCTCGGCGGCAGCAGCGATGCAGCTTCCGCCGCACAGCTGATCGCGACGGCGCAGCTACGCGAAGGGGTTCTCGTCCGCGCTGGGTCCGTACACCGACGGCACCGGAACGTTCAGCTCGCGCAGATAGACCGTCAACTGGCCGCGATGGTGATACCAGTGATTGAGCATCACCGAGCGAAGGAACGCGGCACGTGGCTGGGTGAACAACTCCCGGTCGCCATGCAGCAGGCGCCACGGCGACGTCAACGCCTCGTCGTCCATGCCGCCGAGGGTGGTCTTCACTGTCGCGATGGTCCGATCGAGTGCGGGCACCAGCTCGGACGCGTGCCGCGGGCTTGGCGGGTCCGAGAAATCGGGAATCTGCGCCGGTGACGGCGCCGACGCGAGCTGCGCCACCGCGGCCGGGACGATCGCGACGTGCATCGCCAGATCGCCGAGCGTTCGAGACTTCGGGTGCGGCTTCCACCCGAGCTGGTCGGACGGAATCCTCTCCAGGACTCTCCGCGTCGTCTGCGCTTCCATGTCCAGTTCCTGCAACAGGCCGTCGATGAGTGGCATCTCTCGCTCCTTTCGCTGTGTGGTACGGGTCACGCCTGCCCGAGACGGCGACGAAGCCGGTCGAAGATCATCGTCCAGCCCTGTCCGAGTGCGTCGCGATAGCCGTCGGGCGGGAAAAGGCCGAGCGCGGTGTGGCGCAGCGTGATGAGCGTGCCGCCGTCGACATCCTTCAGCCGGTACTGCACGTTCGAGGCGACGGCGAAAGACATCATCATCGGCCCGGCGATCTCGAGCAGCGTGGGCCGCTTGATCGCCTGCACGTGCCCCCAGAGGTGGCCGTTGCCGTCGCCGAGGTCCCGGAACCAGCGGCCGCCGGGCCACGCCTCGAGCGTCATCGGCATCGCCACGCCGGGCCGCCCTTGATTGGCCGGCCCCATCTCCTCGAGCAGCGCCGCGAAGGTGGCGTCGAGGGAGGCGCGAACGTGCATCTCCTGGGTGATGTTGAGTGAGAGCTGGTCGATTCCGGGTGCGATGGCTGATGTCATGATGGTTTCCTCTTCTTCTCCTGCTCGATCTGTTTGGTCTGCTGCTCGGCGCGTTCCTTGACCCGCAGCAGCTGGTTGTGCCAGTAGCGTTCGAACTGGCTGGTCCACTCGTGCAGCGGCTTCAACGCCTCTGCGTTGGTGCGATACAGCAGATGACGCCCGTCCCGCCGCACCTCGACGAGCCCCACCTGGAGCAGCACCCGCAGGTGCTTCGAGACGGACGGCTGGGCCAGCCCTAAGGCCGCGACGACGTCGTTGACCGGCCGTTCTCCCGGCGCCAGGAACTCCAGGATGTCGCGGCGCCGGGGCTCGGCGACCGCGTTGAAGGAGTCGGACGTGGTCGCAGCGCGGGGCACGACGGAATCATATTCTCATTACGGAATATGTCAAGCGGGGGTGCGCAGCCCGCCCTTTTCGAGGGCGGAGAACGTGCTGAGTCGCCGCTCGGGCGCACTCTCCTTGACAGGTTAGGGGAGCGACGATAGTCTTTCCTATACATCTTAGGAGAGTAGGCGTGTCCAAGTCCGCTGACCTGTTGCCCGGCACCCTTGACCTGTTGATCCTGAAGTCCGTCTCACTCGGCAAGCTGCACGGCTACGCCGTGCTGCTCCGCATCGAGCAGATCACCGACGGCGCGCTCCAGATCCAGCAGGGTGCGCTCTACCCGGCGCTGTATCGCCTTGAATCGCAGGGCCTGATCGACAGCGAATGGGGCACCTCCGAGAACAACCGGCGGGCCAAGTTCTATCGATTGACGCCGGCCGGCCGTCAGCGCCTCAAGGAGGAGGCCTCGAGCTGGAACCGGTTGGCTGACGCCATGTCGGCGGCGCTCCGCGCGACGGCCGAGGGACTCTGACCGTGCGCGGCCTGCTCTCCCGCGTGCGCGTCTTCTGGCGCGGCCTGGCCGACCCCGGCCGCCTGGACGCGGACATGGACGACGAGATGCGCTTCCACATCGAGATGGAAACGCAGCGGATCATGCGTGTGACCGGCGTGGATGTGGGCGAGGCCCGCCGTCAGGCGGCGCTCGCGTTCGGCGGCATCGAGAAGTATCGCGGGGCGGCGCGTGATGTCCTGGGCTTCACTAGAATCCGCGGCCTGTCTCTGGACCTGCGGCTCGGCGTCCGCATGCTCCGCCGCAGTCCGGGCCTGACGCTCGTCGCCGTGTTCGCTCTGGCGCTGGCGATCGGCTCCGGCGTGGCCTACCTCGAGTTCGTCAACGATCTTCTCCACGGCCGCCTGCCGTTTCCCCAAGCCGACCGCATCGTCGGCATCCAGAACTGGGATCAGCAGACCGGGCAACCCGAGAGCCGTTCGACAGCGGACTTTGTCGGCTGGCGTGGATCGCTCCATTCGTTCGATTCGCTCGGCGCTTATCGCGCCCTCGATCGCAACCTGATCACTCCCGATGGACGTGCCGAACCGGTGCGCGGGGTCGAAGTGAGTGCCGCCGCTTTTCACATCGCACAGCTGCCGCCGCTGCTCGGCCGCACGCTGGAGCTGACACCAACCCGGACGCGTCGCGGGGCAGGCAGACGTTCCGCGCCACGCTGCGGGCCCGCTACGAAGCGCTGGAGCGTCGGCTGGAGGCAGAGCCCGGAGTCGTCGCGGTCACCTACGCGGCGCGCCTGCCGGGCATGAATCATCTCGAATGGAGGATCGAGGCGGACGCCGGGCCGCTGTCCCAGGGCTCGGCAGGTGGTACCTTCGTCCGCTCCACCACCGTCGGCCCCAACTTCTTCGAGGCACTTCAGGCGCGCATCGTCGCTGGCCGTGGGCCGACGACGACTGACCTCGCGCCCGGGCGCGCTGTGGCGATCGTCGATCAGACCTTTGTCCGCCGCGTGCTCGGCGGCCGGGACGCGATCGGGCGGCGGGTTCGTGAAATCGAGCACGACGGCGGCCGGCCCGGCCCGTGGATCGAGATCGTCGGTGTCGTGGCCGATCTCACGGCCGACAGGAACAAGAGCACTGGTGACGCCGTCGTCTACCGGCCGGCCCTGCCTGACGCGGCCTCTCCGTTGAACCTCGCGGTCCGCGTGGCTGGCGATCCCGCGGCGTTGATGTCACGGCTCCGCGCAATCGCTGCGGACGTCGACCCTGCGCTCCGGCTCGAGGATTTGAAGACGATGGACCGGATTAGCGCCAACGATCGGGTGGCCATCGCGTTCTTCGCGCGGCTGCTGTCCGGCGCCGGCCTGGTCGCGTTGATTCTGGCGACCGCCGGCGTTTATGCGCTGATGTCCTTCACGGTGGCGCGGCGCACGGCCGAAATCGGCATCCGGCTGGCGCTCGGAGCCAGCACACGGCGGATCGTGTGGTCGACATTGTCGCGGGCGATCGTCCAGGTCGGGGCCGGGGTGCTGGCGGGAATCTTTCCCGCCAGCGTGATCGTCCTGAATCTCACGCCGGAGGTCTCGGTGGCCGACGCGCCGCAGGTCGCCCTCATGGTGTGCCTGGGAGTCGCAGTGTTCATGGTCGCCGTCACCGTGCTGGCCTGCATCGGCCCGGCCCGCCGCGCGCTGCACATCCAGCCGACCGACGCACTCAAGAGCACGTAACGTCGGGCGGAAGCCGCCGGATGGCACGGCGTACACGCACCTGCGGTACGATCGTGCCGATGGGTACGCTCGAGCCACTGCTTGATCGGCTGCACGGCTGGATTGCCCGCCACCGCCGCGTGTTCGCGTTGACCGGCGCCGGATGCAGCACCGCCTCCGGGATCCCCGACTACCGCGACGAACGGGGAGAGTGGAAACGCCGGCCGCCGGTGATGATTCAAGCCTTCCGCACTCAGGATGCGGTCTACCGCCGCTATTGGGCACGGGCCTATGCCGGCTGGTCACGGTTCACCGCCGCCGCGCCGGGACCTGCGCATCACGCCTTCGCTGCGTGGGAGGACACCGGCAGCCTCTGCCAGCTCGTCACGCAGAACGTCGACGGCCTGCACCAGCGCGCCGGCAGCCGGACGGTGATCGACCTCCACGGGCGTCTGGACGACGTCGTCTGCTTGGGTTGTGGCGAGCGCACGTCGCGCGCGATGGTGCAGACGATGATGTCGGCCGCGAATCCCGAGTGGGTGGCAGCATCCATCCAGGCCCCGGATGGTGATGCCGACATCGACCCCGCCGCGATCGAGTCGTTCGACGCGCCGCGCTGCCCGGGCTGCCGCGGCATGCTGAAACCGGACGTCGTGTTCTTCGGTGAAAACGTGCCGCCGGCGCGCTACGAAGCCGCGCGCGATGCGTTGGCCGGCGCAGACGCCCTCCTCGTGGCGGGATCCTCCTTGATGGTCTATTCAGGATTTCGCTTCGTGCGCCTGGCGCATGAAGCCGGCCTGCCGATCGCGATCCTCAACCGCGGCCGCACCCGCGGCGACGAGCTCGCCGAGCTCAAGGTCGAAACGGACGTCGGCACCGCTCTCACCGATGCGGTCGCCGTCATCCGCTCAGCGTCCACGGTCCCATAACCCCGATCTGCTTCCCTGGTGAATACGGCCGTGCCGCTCCGGACGTGCTGGACCTTAGCAGCCCGTGGTGCAAGTCCCGCGTCGCACCGAGACGAGTGATGCGCCCGGCCGGCAAGGCGCGGCGAGCGAGAATACCGGCTGTATTTGAACGAGCCGCAACGCCGCCGGACGGGATGCAGCACTCGGCGAATGCAGCGGGACTTGCACCACGGGCTGTTAGGCTGCGGGAGGTTACGATAGCCGCGCGCTCGGGGAGCAGCTGATTCACCGTAAGGAGCCGTACATGGAGTGGTCTCGTCGGGAAGTCCTCGGAACTGTCGCAGGGTCGTTGGGGGCGGTCGCGGCGAGCACGGCGATCGCGGAGGCGATGGTGGCGCAGCCGAAGGCACGTGCACGTCCCGCCAACGAACCGTTTGGCTATTGCCTCAACACCAGCACGGTTCGCGGCAATCAGCTCGACATCGTGCAGGTCGTCGCGGCGGCGAGCAAGGCCGGCTTTCACGCCATCGAGCCCTGGATCACCGAGCTCGATGCGTATACGAAAGGCGGCGGCAGCCTGAAGGATCTCGGCAAGCGGATCGCCGACGCCGGCCTGACCGTCGAGAACGCCATCGCCTTCAACTCGTTCCTGACCGACGACGAGACCCAGCGTGCGACCGGCATGGAACGGATGAAAGTGGACATGGACAAGGTGGCGCAGATTGGCGGCGCCCGCATCGCTGCCGTGCCGGGCAACAGCCGGGGACCTGCCGTGACCCTCGACAACGCCGCCAAGTACTACCGCGAGGCGCTCGAAATGGGAGAGAAGATGGGGGTGGTGCCGCTGCTGGAACTGTGGGGCACGCACCCGGTGCTCGGCCCGCTGCGGAACGGGATCTACGTGGCCGTCGCCGCCGGCCGGCCCGACGCGAGCATGCTGCTCGACGTGTTCCATCTGTACAAGAGCGGCACAGCGTTCACCAGCCTCAAGCAGATCAACGGCGGCGCGCTGCACGTGATGCACATCAACGATTACCCGCAGGCGGCGGATCCCTCGACGCTGAATGACGGCAACCGCATCTATCCTGGCGACGGCGTGGCGCCGTTCCCGCAGATTCTTCGCGATCTGCGCGACAACGGGTTCCGCGGCTACTTCTCGCTCGAGCTGTTCAACAAGGAGTACTGGACGAAGAGCGCCGACGAGAATCTGAAGACCGGCCTGGAGAAGATTCGCGGGGTCGTGCGTCAGGCGCTGGGGTGATTGAGCCGCGCGCGCGGGTCAGGGCGACCCGCGCGCCAGCCGACCGTCAGTAACCCTTCGTGCTGATCCAGAAGCTCTCTTCCCACGATCCGCCGGGCGGGATGCTCTGGAGTTCCTTGTAGACACCCTTCTGCGCCAGGTTCATCGCGTTGGTGATCGCCGCCATCGGTTCGAACGCGATGAAGCCTTTGGTCGCCGGCGGCGGCGCGCCTTCGGCCGGCGGCACCGCCGGCGGCGCGACCCTCACGCCCTGGGCCGGATCGACCGGGAACGGCCCTGACGGAGCGGGCGGTGGCGGGGGCGCGCCCTGACCCGCCGGAGCAGGACCGCGGCCGCCACCACCTCCACGACCGCCTCCGCCCCCACCGGCCAGCGGTGTCGACCATGCCAGCACGGTCTTGAACTTCGGCCCGAGCATCACGTCCAGCTCCTTGCCGCCGTACATCAACTTCATCGTTGCGCGCCCGTTGGCGTCGCGGATCAGGTCGGTGAACACGTCATCGATCAGCGCGTACTTCTTCAGCTGAATCGCGGTGCGGTCCGAGCCGAAGAACTTCTCGATCGGCTGCGTCTCGCCGGTCGGCAGCCGCTGCGGGATCTCGATCCAATGCGTCTTGGCGTCGAGCGATACCGTCCAGTCGTCGCGATTGCCCTCGGGCAGCTCGAAGATCGGATGGAACCCGATCGAGACCGGCATCGGATCGGTGCTGAGGTTATCGAGCCGGGTGTGGACTTCGAGGGCGCCATCCGAGACGCGGTACGTCATGGTGACGGTGTGCGCGAACGGGAACTGCGCCATGAACTGCGGGTTCTTGTAGAAATCCAGGCGGCAGGTCACCCAGGCACTCTTCTGGTCGGCCTTGGCCTCGACCAGTTCCCATGTCCTCGTGCCATTGACGTAGCCGGTCTGCGGAATCGGGCCGCGCACGTTGCCCATCTCGAGGTCGAAGTTGTACTTCTTCCCGTTGGCGTAGAAGGCGGTCTCGTCGAGACGGTTGGCGAACGGCGCGAGCAACGGGATGCCGTTGAACCCGGGACGGGCCTGGAAGTCCGCCAGCGCGGTCGAGGTCCGCACCAGGTCCTTGCCTTTCACCTGGATGCGCCAGGCGTTGCTCATGCTCCAGACAACAGACACGTTCATCTGGGCGGTGGCGTCGGCCAGTTCGACGAGGTCGCCGTCCTGTTTCGCGGTGTAGCGTTGGGCGGCCGCCGGCGCCGCCCACGTCGCGGCGATCGTCAGGGCCAGCGCAAGTCGCAGCAGTTTCATACGGATCTCCGATTGGCACTCGGGTCGATGCGGTCGGTGGACGCCCTGATTATGCCGCGAGCCGCCGTCCTGGCGCATCGCGCCTCCCGCCGGCCGCGCCTCGACCGCTGGAGTCTCTTCGCTGCTCCCGCGCCGTGGCGCCGCGCTACTTGATCTCGACCAGCGCGACGCGATTCGCGCCGCTGCACGCCAACGCGAGGTTGCCCTCTTTCGTGGCCATCATGTTGCGCACGACGATGCCGCCAGAGGGGATGATCCAGCTCTGAAACTTCTCCGCCTTTGGATCGAAGCGCACGAGCGTGTTCGGCCTGACGCCGGACTCGTTGTACCAAATGATGTCCTTGGCGACTGCGATGCCGTACGGCTGCGACGCGGCACCACTCGGGGACGGCCACTCCTTGACCTCGCCGGTCCTGGGATCGAGCCGTCCAAGATAGCCGCGTGAGTAGTCGGCATACCAGATCAGATCGTCGCTCGTGATGGCGATGCGGCGGGGCCGGCTGGCCGGGTCCGGCAACGGGAATTCACGAACCGCCATGGTGTCCGGATCCAGTCGCGCGACTTTGTTCGTCCCGAACAAGACGACGAACGGCACGCCCTTCGAGTCCATCACGACGCCATACGGCAACGAACGCGGTGTCGGCATGGTGATCAGCTTGATCTCGCCCGTCTGAGGATCAAGACGGCCCATCATGTTCGCGCCTTGAACACTGAACCAGAGCCGGCCTTTCGGATCGAACACCGGGGTATGCGGGTCGCGGGCAGCGGGATCGGGCATCTTGTACTCGACGACTTGGCCGGTCTTTGGATCCAGCTTGCCGACGAGCCCCGCGCCATTCCCCGTGTACCAGATGTTGCCGGCCTTGTCTTCGGTCAGACCGTGCGGGCCCGACTTGGGGGTCGGCAACGGAAATTCCTTCATGGCGCCGGTCTTGGGATCGAGGCGCCCGAGCACGTTGCCCCACTGCCCGGTCCACCAGATGGATCCGTCGGCGGCAGCCAGCGGATCGTGCGGGCGCGACCCAAGGGTCGGCACCACCCACTCGCGGATGGAGATGTTCGCGGCGCCGGGCACCACCACCGGCTCGCCGCCCGGCTTCCTCGGAAAGTGGGTCCCGAGATAGGCGAGCACCTGGGGCTTCACCGCGGGCGGGAGGGCGATCATGCCGCTCGTCAGCGCGTCCCATCCCTCCTGGCTGTTGCCACGCGAGTTGGTGATGTTGGTCAGCGGATGGCATCCGGCGCACATCGACTGGACCTGCTCCTTGCCGGGGCCGTCCGGCAGGTCAACCGGACTCCCGCCCCGCCCCTGGGCTGGAGGCTGCGCCTGCATGCGGACGACGATGGCGGTTCCCGCCACGAGCGTCAGGAGCACGGATGTCAGGGTCTTCGTTCTCGTTTGCATCGAAGGTCTCCTGCAGCGCGGAGATGGCAACGCCCGCGCCGCTGAAGCGCCACATTGTACCGTCCAATCCGGCCGCCTCACCGGCGGCGGTTCGAGGGGGACACGCGACGAATGGCCGACGTTGAAACACTTAGCGCTGCCGCTGATCGCTCGACGTCCCGTGCCGACGAGCACGCAACCAGCTTGAAGCTTGTATACTTTGCGTAGTAAAGTTATCTGAGACGCACGGGTAGCGGAAGGTGCGAGGGCCGTTCGGGTCGAGTGCGGGATGGCGGGGAGGCGACGTGGCGAAGAGTCGGAAAGAGATTGCGCTGACGGCGGTCGTGCTGGCCGTCGGGATGGTCGGCGCGGCGATTCTCGGGTTGTTTGCTTATGTCCGCGCGACCGCGACGCCGATCCACCCGGACGCGACGAGCATCCCGTCGGTGACACACGTCGCGCCGCTCCCCAAGTGGGCCGACGCCGTCGGTAAAGGACGCCTGATTGCGCGCGCGGGCCTGACCGAACAGAACCTGCCGGGGCTGTCCGTCGCCGTCGGCGCCGACGGCAACATCGTCTGGGCCGAAGGCTTTGGTTTCGCGGATCTCGAAACCCGCGTGCCCGTGGCTCCGCAGATGCGGTTCAGGATCGCCGAGGTGTCCAAGCCGCTGACCTCGATTGCCGTCGGCCGCCTGCTGGAGCAGCACAAGCTGAACCTGGACGACGAGATCCAGACCTACGTGCCGACGTTTCCGAAGAAGCAGTGGCCGGTGACGCTCCGGCAGCTGATGGGACATGTGAGCGGCATCAGGAACGACGCCGGCGACGAGGAGTCACTCGAGCCGTGCGAGCGGACACTGGACGCGCTGAAGCGCTTTGCGGACGAGCCGCTGCGATTTGAGCCCGGCACCAGGTCCAACCCGTCGAGTTATGGCTGGATCCTGGTGAGCGCGGCGGTCGAGGCCGCTGCCGGCGAGCCGTTCTTCGCCTACATGCGCACGAAGATCTTCGAGCCGCTGGGCATGGAAGACACACGCTCCGACTCGTCGACCGAAAACGTCCTCGACCGCGCGACGTTCTACTATCCGCGATTCGGCGGCGACACCCGCTACGGACCGGAGTCGGTGCGCGAAGGGGATCAGACCTGCTGGGCCGGCGCCGGCGCGTTCCTCTCCACACCCTCGGATCTCGTCCGGTTCGGACTCGCGGTTGGCAGCGGCACGGTGCTGCAACCGGCCACTCTCGAGACGCTCCAGAGCGCGCAGCGCCTCAACTCGGGAGAGGACACGGGCTACGGTCTCGGCTGGAAGCTCGAGACGCTCGATCTCGCCGGCACCCCGTCGCGCATGGTCGGTCATGGCACGAAGGCCGACTTCATCGGGGGCACCACGTACCTCATGACCTTCCCTGACCGCGGCCTCGTCGTGGCGGTGGCAACGAACATCTCGTTCGCGGACACGAAGTCAATCGCGCTCGGCATCGCGCAGGCCTTCGCGCAAGCGGCCAAGAGTCCAGCCGGCAAGTGATCCGGGGCGAGCTGTCTTGACGCGCGCCGATGCGTGACGCGCGATTCGACGGTTGCGGGCCGTACGCCGGCCAGCGGTACCCACCGAGCCTCCATTCGACTACCCTTGTTGCGTTCTGGGGCCGTCGCGACGTCTGCGGACTCGATCGTGACGGCGCCCTCGAGCCGTCACGATTTGGCCATGAGCGCCGGGGACGGTCCGCAAGGACTCGCGAATGTGCGGGAGGCGAGATGATGCGTGGAGGTGAAGGATGGATGGCGGCAGCGATGCTGCTGATCGCAACGAGCGTATCCGCGCAAACGGGACCGCCATCGCTGCCGGTTGTGCCCGGTCACACCTGCACGCCAGTCACGCAGGCCCATGCGGACGCGAGCGCCGGAACCGCGAACGTCAATCACGACGGCTCTCCCCTGCCGGGCATTCCCGCGCCGGACATCTCTCGCGGCTTCCAGGGCATTCCCCGGTCCGCACAGCCGCCGCTGACGGCCTCGCAGAAACGCATCCTCGAGTGCACGTATCACCTCGCCGAGGCGAACGCGGACATGCCGTACACGCTGTTCGTGCCGTCCAGTTATGCGCCTGGAACGCCGTCGCCGCTGATCGTGGATCTCCATGGGTTGAACATCACGCCGCTCATGCAGATCCTCTTCGACGGCACCACTGATCTCGCCGAACGCTACGGCTTCATCGTCGTGGCGCCGATGGGGTTCAGCGTGTCGGGCTGGTGGGGCTCGCGCGGCGGCGCGGCGGTGGCGACCGCGCAGACGAAACCGGGCACCGAGGATCACTACTCGTCGAGCGAGCTGTCGGAGATCGATGCGATGACGCTCCTCAAATCGATTCGCCAGGCGTATGCGATCGACAGCGACCGCATTTACCTGATGGGCCACTCGATGGGTGGGGCGGGCACCTACTATCTCGGCGCCAAGTACAACGACATCTGGGCCGGCATCGCCCCCATCTCGGGCGCCGGCGGGATCGCGGATGCCGCGGCGGCGGAGCGCTACCGCAGCTTCGTCACTCTGCTTATGCACGGTGAGAAGGACTCGATCGTCAGCCCGGTGGGATCACGTCGTGCGGCCATGCTGCTGCAGGGCGCCGGCGCGCAACACGTGTATCTGGAGTTCCCCGGCAAGGATCACGAGTTCTGGATCCGGCGCGGCAGCGAGAACATGGAGAAGGTGTTCCTGCTTCTTCTCGATCGTGTCGAAGCGGACCAACAAGGGGTTCATCACGCCTGACATGTTGCCGCGGCCGCAATCGCCCGGACGCGGATAGAGGTACGATCGGCAGGATATGCAGAGCGCGCGCGAGTACTTCAACTACCTGAACCATGCCTACGCCGCCGTCCACAAGGCCAAAGAGGATCTGTTCTGGACGACCTACATGGCGACCAGCGACGACCAGGCCGGCTTCACCCGAGCCGAGGGCGCGTACAAGGAGTTCGTCGGCGATCCGGCCAAGCTGACGAAGACGCGAGAGGAGCTGGCGCGGGTGCGTGCCGCGCCGCCCGGCGCCGAACGCGATGCGCTGCTACATGGCCTGGGCGGATGGCTGGCGCTGTTCGAAGCCAACATCATCGACAGCCCTGACGGGCGGGCGCTCATGCGCGAGATCGTCGACGCCGAGTCCGTCCTGTTCGAACGCAAGCGGGCGCACGAGCCCCGTCACCTGAATGACCACGGGGAGTGGGAAGTCGCGTCACTGCCGATGCTGGCCACCAACCTGGCCACCAATCGCGTCGAAGAGCGGCGCAAGAGCTCGTTCGAGGCGTTCCGCGAGATCGAACTGTGGGTGCTCGACAACGGCTTCCTGGATCTCGTCCGGCTCCGGAATCGCTTCGCCCGCGCGCTCGGCTACGCCAACTACTTCGATTTGAAGCTGCAGAAGAACGAGCGTCTCGAGACGCCGGCCCTGCTGCGCCTGCTCGATGACTTCGTCCGCCAGACCGACGCGGCCAACGCCCGCGCGCTCTCCGATCTGCGGGCCCGGCACGGCGACGCGGCGACTGCGCCGTGGAATCTGCGGTTTCACGCCTCGGGGGACGTCATCCGCCGGCTCGATCCGTACCTGCCGTTCGGGCTGGCGCTGCGCCGCTGGATCGACAGCTTCCGCCGCCTCGGCATCCAGTTCCGCGGCGCGACGTTGCAGCTCGATCTGCTGGAGCGGCCGGGCAAGCATCAGAACGGGTTCTGCCACGGACCGGTCCCGAGTTGGGTCACCGAGACCGGCCAGTGGATACCGGCCGCGATCAATTTCACGGCCGAGGCCAAGCCGGATCAGGTCGGCAGCGGAATCCGGGCGATCAACACGTTGTTCCACGAAGGAGGCCACGCCGCGCACTTCGCCAACGTGGTCCAGAACTCACCGTGTTTCTCGCAGGAGTACCCGCCGACCTCGATGGCGTACGCGGAAACGCAATCGATGTTCTGCGATCAGCTGCTCTCTGATCCGGATTGGATGATGCGCTACGCCGTGTCGGCTGACGGACAGCCGATTCCGCCGGCGCTCATCCTCGATCGCATCGCCAGCACACAGCCGATGCGGGCCTTCGATGCCCGATCGATCGCCGTCGTGCCGTACTTCGAGTCGACGCTCTACCAGATGGAAAACGAGGATCTCACGCCCGAGCGCGTGCTGGCGCTGGCGCGGGCGACGGAGGTGCGCGTGCTGGGGGTCGAGAGCCCGCGGCCGCTGCTGGCCATTCCGCATCTGCTCAACCAGGAGTCCGCCGCGTCGTACCAGGGTTACCTGCTCGCCTACATGGCCGTCGCCCAGACCCGCGCGCACCTGCTCCGCACGCTTGGCTACCTGACCGACAACCCCGCGGTCGGCCCCACGCTGGCGGCGCACTACTGGGAGCCGGGCAACAGCGTCGATCACAACCACATGCTCCGCAGCCTGACGGGTGAAGGCTTCTCGGCGCGGTATCTGGCCGACGATTGCAACGCCAGCGTCGAAGATGTACGCGCCGCCGCCGCGACGGCGATGCGGGACGCCGCGGCACGGGTGTATCCGGATGCGGTGCCGCCGTCACTCGACGCCCACATCAGGATCGTGCACGGCGACGCGCTGCTCGCCGATACCAGCGAAGGCGAAGCGGCGATGTGCGATCGGTTCGAAGGGTGGGTGCGCGCGAACTTCGCCGCGCCGGTAGCCTAAGCGCCTGAGGCCGGACTGAATGGCCGCCGCGGGTTCACCCGGAACGCGCGGCGGCCGGCTGATGTCAGCGCGGGAATTCGAGCGGCTTCTCGATCGCCTTCAGATACACGTTGCGATACCAGATCTGACCGTTGCCCTCGAGTTGCAGCGACAGGATTCCCTGCGGCGCCCGTGCCGCCGGGTCGTCGTCTATGGTGATGGACATCACCTGGCCGTTGATGATGTGGGTCAGGGTGTTGCCCCGGGCGATGATCTCGATCTGCTGCCACTCGCCGTCGAGCCCCTGATGCGGCTTCACGGCGGCCTTCGGATCGGCGGTAATCGTGCCGAGCAGGATCTTGCAGTTGCCTGGCAGCAGCATGCCGATCGTTCCGGGCGAGGTGATGATGTTGCGTCCCTGACCCTCGTAGAGCTGGCCGGTGTACTGGTTCGAAGAGTCCATGTCGAACTGGTAGCCGCTCACCTGCCAGGGATTGCCCGTCGGCGGGCCTGCCGGAGCGTTGCCGCGTCCGGCGGCCGGCGCGGCGTCCAGCCGTCCGACTTCCCCAACGCAGCCGTTCGCCGCCGGTGCGCCG
Organism: uncultured Acidobacteriota bacterium; assembly: GCA_963816725.1. GTDB lineage: Bacteria > Acidobacteriota > Vicinamibacteria > Vicinamibacterales > 2-12-FULL-66-21 > CAVSUB01. The sequence goes on from CAWFMC010000022.1 coordinate 181,137, forward strand.
CCGGGACCGCCCGGGCCGCCCGCACGCGCGCCACCGCCGGGCGCGCCGCCCGCGGCGCCACCGGGAGCGCCGGCGGGAGCGCCGCCTGGTGCCGCGGCCGGAGCGCCGCCGGTGCGCCGGCGGGAGCACCACCAGGCGCCGCACCTGCCGCGCCGCCCGCTGCACCGGCCCGCCCTCCACCACCACCCGGCCCACCGCCCCGCGCCGGTGGCGCTGACGTGATGCCCGCCGCCACCGCCTGATCCATCGTCGTGATGTTGGCCGGCAGCGGCTTGCCGAGCGGGTCGGCGATCGACCCACCGTGCGCCGGGTGCAGGAGCCGGCTGCGGGTACTGGATGCCGCCATTGGCGCCCGTCGCCGAGAGTTTGACTTCGACCTTGAGGGTGAAGTCACGCATCACCGCGCCAGGCCCGATGTAGTGAATGTGGTGCTGACCTGGCGTCTTGGTGGTGTCGGCGTGCAGCATGCCGTCCTGGATCGACCACACGTCGGTCTCGCCCACCCAGTTCTTGAACGTGCCGTCGAAGATCTTCGTGAAGCCGGTGTAGTCGTCATAGGGCGTCTTGACCGTCGGCGGTCCGAACGCGACGCCACCGCCACCGCCGCCGCCACGTCCTTGACCCGCAGGGGGCGCCTGAGGCGCCGCACCCTGTGCGAACGGGGCCGCTGCCCACGCCAGCATCGCCGCCGCAAGAACCGTTGCCGAACCGACCGCGCCGCGCACGTGCATACCAACTCCTTCGTCGATGAAGCCGCAGAACCGTTGACCGTTGGGATGGTAACCGAAGACACGATCCGGCGGGCTCAGCCAGGATGTTCACACCAGAACGGAGGTGGCCGCTGGACCGGCTCGAGCCGCAGTCGAAGTGATGCGCGAGTGGAAGGAGCCGAGACCGACGGCTCCATCGGTCTGCCTGGCTATCCCGCGGCGCTTACGGCGCACGCCGCGGATACAGCGCCAGCAGGCGTTCGACGTCGGACGACGCGATCCCTGACACGCGGACGATGTCGGCCCTCGACACGAGCTGGCGGCGGTAGCGCATGAAGTACTCGACGAAGTCGCCGCCGTACTGGAAGGAATACATGATGTCGGCGAAGTCGTTCGTGTGGCGGAGCCCGAGCGCGTGGCCGATCTCGTGAACGCACGTCAGATAGACGATGGTGTCGCGCAGCAGCGGGTCGAGGCGGGTCTGCCGGGCGATGTCCGGGCCGAGCGAGGTCGTGTCGGGCCGGATGTAGACCGCGGCCCCGCGCTGGTCGCCGATCGTGAAGGGGCGCATCTCGCCGTACTGGCCGTCCTCCGGATCCGCCCAATACACGCGCAGCAGGGCGCGCGCCTCGGGTGCCGGCTCGAAGCGCAAGCCGGGGCCGGCACTTCGCTGCCACGCGTTGATGGCCCACGCGGCGAGCTCCCGATCGCCGGCATGGTAGCCGGCCCGGCCGGTCCCGTCGGCCACGAAGTACGGAATCGGCTCAGGGCCGCCGGGAGCGGCGGCGCGGATTGTCCAGCGTCCGTGAGCGCGGGCCAGGCGATCGTCAGCCCGGCCACCGTCGCGACGCTGAGGGCGCTTAGGGCCACGCGCCGGAGCCCGCGAGGTGCCGCATCGATCACCCCTCACGCAGCGTGCTGGCAGGATCGAACCGCGTCGCCCGCCGTGCCGGCAGAAAACTCGCCAACGTGGCGCTCGCACAGACGACCGACGCGACGGCGCCGAGCGTCAAGGGGTCGAGCAGCGTCACGCCGAACAGCTGCCCCTGGAGAAAACGTCCGAGCACGAGCGCCGCAGCCAGCCCCAACCCGACGCCGGCGGCCGCAAGCCGAGCGCGCGGCCGACGAACATGCGCAGGACGTCGCGCGGGACGGCACCGAGCGCGATGCGGATGGTGATCTCGCGCGCGCGCTGCGCGACGGCATAGCTCATGACGCCGAACACGCCGGTGGCGGCGAGAACGAGCGCGACCGCAGCGAAGAGCGCCAGCAGCCGGGTATAGAAGCGCGGACGGGTCAGCGAGCGGGCGACAACCTGAGTGAGCGGCGTGATGTCGGCAACCGCCAGGTCGGGATCGAGCGCGCGGATTTCACGTCGAATCGCGGCGGCGAGCGGAACCGGAGCGGCGGTGGTGCGAACCACCAGCTTGACCGAACGAATCGTGCCGCTGCGCGAAGGGGACGAACACCATCGGCGTGGTCGGCTCGGTGGGACTACGCTGCAGCACGTCGGCGGCGACGCCGATCACCTCGCGCAGGACGCCGTTGGTGTTGACGCGACGGCCGAGCGGATCCTGACCGTCGAACCAGCGGCGAACAGCGGCCTCGTTGAGGATCGCGACCCGGGGCGCATCGGCGTGATCCTGGTCGCTGAACGGACGGCCGCGCCGCACCGCCGCGCCGATCGCGCGGAAGTAGTCCGGGGTGACGCTGGCCATGGCGATCTCGGCGTTGACGTTGGGCGGCGGTGGCGGGGCTCCCTCCACGGCGAAGCCGACCATCGCGCCGCGGCCGCTGAGCGGCAGCACGCTGGTGGTCGCGACGCAGGTGACGCCCGGCAACGCGCGCAGTCGTTCCTCGAACTCCGCGACGCGAAGGCGAGTCGGTGCATCCTCGCGGTACTTGGCACTCTGGAGGGCGACTCGGAACGACAGCGCCTGGTCCGGCCGGAACCCAGGATCGACGCTGGTCAACTGGACGAAGCTGCGGATCAGCAGTCCGGCGCCGACCAGCAGGACGACGGCGACGGCCATCTCGGCGACGACCAGGACGGCGCGCACGCGCTGCCCACCGCCGCCGGCCGCGCCGCGCGTGCTCTGACGCAACGCGCCGGGCAGCCTTCTGCCGCTGAACTGCAGCGCCGGCAGCACGCCGAAGGCCAGGCTGGTGACGATCGCGATCGCGAACGTGACCGACACGACGAAGCCGTTGACGCTCACCTCGTCGAGCCGCGGCAGGTCGGCGGGCTGCATCGCGACGAGGGCGCGCGTGGCGACATAGGCGATCGCCAGACCCAGCGTCGCGCCGGCCGCGCCGAGGACGACGGCTTCGGTGAGCAGCTGACGCACCAGCCGGATGCGGCCGGCACCGAGTGCGGAGCGAACCGCCAGCTCCGCCTGTCGCGCTGATGCGCGGGCGAGCAGCAGATTGGCGACGTTGGCGCACGCCACGAACAGCACGAACCCGACCGCGCCCAGCAGCACCAGCAACGGCCGACGCACGTCCCCGAGCATCACGTCGGAAGGGAACCGGCATTGAACGTGAGCGCGTCGTTGGTCTCGTGAAATCGGCCTTGCAGGTCGGCGCCGATCCGGCGCAGATCGTCTTGGATCTGTGCGACGCCGACCCTGGCTTCGCCCGCGCGATGACGGTGAGGAACTCACTGCGGCGCCCGTTCGCGCTGGCCGCGCTGAAGGTCGGCGTGTAGGCAAGTGGCGCGTAGACGTCGGTGTCTTCGAGCAGGCGGGCAGGCGGCGCGAGGACGCCGACGATCTCGAGCGGGCGCCGGCGATCGAGATGGTGCGGCCGAGCACGCGCGGGTCGGCGCCGAACTGCCGCTCCCAGAAGCCGTGATCGAGGACCGTGACTGCGTGGTGGCCAACGCGGTTGTCGCCCGGCACGAACGTGCGCCCGAGCGCGACCGGCATGCCGAGCAGATCGAGCAGGCCGTCACTCACGGATGCGCCGCGGACCTCGCGGGGCTCGCCGGCGCCGACCATCGTGTAGACGCCGTCGGAGAACGCTTCGACCTGATCGAAGGTGCGCGTCTGCTCGCGGACGCTCATGAAGTCGGGAGCGGACAGCGAATACGCCGTGCCATCGGGATACAGCGTATTGACGCGATACAAGCGGTCGGCCTCGCGGAACGGCAACGGTGCCAGCAGGACACCGTGGACGACGCTGAAAATGGCGCTGTTGGCGCCGATCCCAAGCGCGAGCGTCGTGAGCGCGACGGCGGTGAACCCCGGGGCGCGCCGCAGCATGCGCAGCGCGTAGACAACATCCTGACGCAGCTCGGCAAGATACTCGACTCGGGCCATGTGACGCTCCCGTCGTTCGCTGATCGCGACGCACTCGCCCCGCGAGCTGGCGTAATCGCCGAAGCGGCGGAGCGCGAGCGTCCGCGCCCGCTCCGGCGGAACGCCCTGTTCGACGAGCTCGCGCGTCCGCATCTCGACGTGGAACGACAGCTCGGCGTCCACATCGGCCTCTGGCTCGGGACCAAACAGGCGTCTGAAGCGGGCCCACCGCGTCATCGTCCTACCGGTGCAGGGCCGGAGCTTCGAGGGCGGCGAACACCGCCGCGGCGTAGCGGCGCCACTGATCGGCCTCGACGCGCAGCTGCGCGCGCCCGCGGCGGGTGAGCGCGTCAGTACTTCGCCTGACGGTTGTTTTCCGACGTCCCCCAGCGGGCTTCGATCCACTCGCGCTCTTCGAGCCGGTGCAGGGCAGGATAGAGCGAACCTTCGCCGACGGCGAGGACGTCGCCGGTCGCCTGCTGAATCCACCGCGCGACGGCGTAGCCGTGGGCCGGCCCCGAGCTCAGCGCCTTGAGGATCAGCAGATCGAGAGTGCCTCTCAAAATTTCGGGAACAGGCGGCGACATCAGTCTCCCATCGGCTTTCAATGGGAAGGATAGCGCGCTTCCGCGCTGAACGCCAGGTCGTGACGTCGCTCGATGGGGCGGACGGAAGCGCGGGCAGGAGCGCACGCGATCCGAAGAGGGCTCGGGTGGCAGGAAGGAACGGAGCGGCGCGGGGGCAGCGGAGGATGACGCCGCGAATCAGCGGCTTCGGTGCGGCGGGGCAGCCCCGGATCAGGCCCACGCGTCACGACCAGTGATAGAAGCGGATGCCGCCGGACTTGGTGATCGCGTTGATGACTCCGCCGCTGAACCGGCCGAACTCCGCGGACACGCCGGACGTCGTGACCGTCGTCTCCTGCAACGAGTCCTCGATGTAGACCGGCAGGGCGCTGCGGCGGACGTTGTCCTGCGCCACGACGCCGTTGACGAGCACCAGGTTCTCCGACGAGATGCCGCCGAGATCGACGACTCCGGAACACCGGCGTCGCTCGGTCCGGTGCGCAGCACACCCGGGGTCAGTGCGGTCGTCGCCTCGATGCCGCGATTGAGCGGCAGGTCATTGATCCGTTCCTGCTTGAACGTGGTGGCCGCGCTGACGCCGGCGGCGAACGCGTCGGCGACGCTGCCGGTGACGGTGACGGCCTCGGCGACGCCGGCGATCTGGAGTTTCGCGTCGAGCGTGACCGTTCCGGCCGACGTGACGAGGGTCTTCTGCTGGCCCGGAATCGCAACGGACGTGCCCTTCGTTGGTCGCGGGACGTATGACGCGCGGGGTGTCGAACCGGTGCCGACGCTTGACGAACGACTACCTGACAGGGGTGGCGTCGCCATTCGCATCTTGCTCGTCACGGCGAGGGTTGGCCGACTCCAAGGACTCGAATCGGCGATCCGGCGGAACGGACTGCGGTCGCAGGTGGAGAGCTGCGCGAAGGCTGGATACATCCTTCGCCTCCGCCCGCTTCGGAGACCGGGCGCCATGCGTCCGAGCTGGACGAGCGCGGGCGAGCGCGCGATCGGACGATCTTCGATCTAGAATCGCGCGTCGAACGGCGCGGTGACCGACGCGAGGATCGCGCCGTATGTGATGAGGGTCACACCATGAACCTGTCCATCGCTCTCGCCCTGATGCTCGCCTTCGCGCAGGCGCCTGCGCTCACCAAGGCCGAACAGTTCCAGGACGCGGCACGCAAGGGAGACGCCGAGGCCGTGAAGAAGCTGCTCGACGAGGGTGTCGACGTCAACACCCGGTTCCGCTACGACGCGACCGCGCTCTTCTATGCCTGCGACCACGGCCACCTCGAGGTCGTGAAGGTGCTGCTCGAGCGCGGCGCCGACATGAGCATCAAGGACACCTTCTACGGGTTCACGCCGTTGGCGCTGGCCACCGGTCCGGCACAGAAGAAGAAGCCGGAGCACTTCGAGATCGCGAAGCTGCTGATCCAGAAGGGAGCGCCGGGCAAGGAAGCGGCGCTGACCGACGCCAGCGAGTCGGGTGACACCGCGCTGGTCAAAGTCATCCTGGACACGGGTGGCGTTGCGCCCGGCGTCCTGTCGGAGGCGCTCGAGCTCGCGAGGGCGGCGAAGCAGGCGGCCACCGCGGCGATGCTGGAAGGGGCGGGTGCGAAGCCGTACCAGGACTTCGCCATCGGTGCGGCGACGCTGGCCGCACTCGTCGGCACGTACAAGGCTCCCAGCGGGAACGAGCTGACGATTGCTCCGGCAGGCGCGCGGGTCACGCTCGGTGCCGCCGCTCCGGCCGAGCAGCGGATCACATTGGTGCCGACCGGCGCCCGGGCTTTCAAGGCGATCGGCCCGCCGGTGACGATCACGTTCGAGATGACGGGTGATCGGATCGCGAGCTTCACGCTGACCCAGGGCACGAACCCGGGCACGGTGTATACGCGCGTGGAGGGGAAATAGTCATGCGACGGATCATCACGACGATCGCGCTCGTCGCCGCCGGCACAGTCGTGTCGGCGCAGAACTGGCCGTCGTTCCGTGGACCCAACGCCGCCGGCACGGCCGACGGCACGCCCACGGCGGTGAAATGGGATGCGCCGGCCGGCCAGAACGTCGCGTGGAAGACGCCGGTGGACGGCGTCGCGGTCTCGAGTCCGATCGTGTGGGGCAATCGCGTATTCGTCTCGACCGCGGTCAGCAGCACACCGGGCGAGGGCATCCGCACCGGCCAATACGGTGACGTCGAGCCGATCACGGACGTCTCCAGGCACACGTGGCGCCTCGTGTCGCTGGACAAGGCTACCGGGAAGGTCGTCTGGGACAAGGTTGTCTACGAAGGCACGCCGAAGACGAAGCGCCACCCCAAGTCCAGCCAGGCCTCGGCGACGCCGGTCACCGACGGCACGCACGTGATCGTGTCGTTCGGCTCCGAGGGCCTCTACGCCTACGACTTCGACGGCACGTTGCTCTGGAAGAAGGACCTCGGGGTGCTGAACGCCGGCTGGTTCTTCGATCCCGATTACGAATGGGGCATCGGCAGCTCGCCGATCATCTACAAGAACATGGTGATCGTGCAGTGCGACATCCAGCGCGGGTCGTTTCTGGCGGCGTTCGACACGTCCTCCGGGAAAGAAGTGTGGCGGACCGCGCGCGAGGAGATCCCGTCCTGGTCCACGCCGACCATCTTCGAGGCCAACGGCCGGGCGGAGCTGGTGACCCAGGCGACCAACGCGACGCGCGGCTACGATCCGAACACCGGCAAGGAGCTGTGGAAGTACACCGGCAACTCCGAGATCGCCATCCCCACACCCGTCGTCGGCCCCGGTGTCGTCGTCATCACCAACGGCTACCGCGGCGTGCAGCCGATCATCGCGGTCAAGCCGGGAGCGAGCGGCGACATCACGCTCAAGACCGGGGAAACCAGGAACGAGTCCATCGCGTGGGGCACGACCCGCGGCGGACCGTACATTCCGACGCCGGTGATCTACGGCGATCAGCTCTACATCCTTCAGAACAACGGCGTGCTCGCGGCGCACAAGGTCTCGACGGGCGAGCGGCTCTATCAGGAGCGCCTGGGCGGCACGGGCGGATCCTTCAGCGCCTCACCGGTCGCCGCGGACGGCAAGATCTACCTGTCGAGCGAGGACGGCGACGTGTTCGTGGTCAAGGCCGGGCCGGCCTACGAGCTCCTCGCCAAGAATCCGATCGGCGAAGTGATCATGGCCACGCCGGCGATCTCGGATGGCTTGCTCATCTTCCGCGGGTTGAAGCACGTCTACGCGATCAAGGCGCAGTGACGGCGCGCGCCGTCAGGCGGCGGCGCGCAGGCCGAGCAACCGCTCTCCGCCTTCGGCGCGGAAGATGGTCAGCGCCTCATTCCGCCGCGCCTCGGCACGACGGACGATCTGGATGAAGCGCGGGTCGTCGCGGAGGGGCGCCAGCCACGGATCGTAGATCAGCGGGTGCGTGACGCTGTAACCGGAGTCGACCGCCCGGCTGAGTGCCTGGAGCGCCATCTCGTGGCTGCCCAGGCGAGCCAGCATGATGCCGCCGACCGTGTAGCCTTCGGGATCGGCCCAGTTCGTCATGCGCACGGCTTCCTCGGCCAGGGCGCGCGCCTCGGGCGCCTCTGAAAGGCAGGCGGTGATCATCGCGTACCACGCCTTGTAGGTCGGCGGCGCATCGGCAGGCGGACCTTGCCACAGGGCCAGCGCCTCGTCGCGGCGGCCCAGTCGATAGAGCGCGAGCACCTTGTCGTCGACATCGCCCCCGTCGGTCATCCGCACGAGACGCTCGTATTCGCCGAACATCAGCAACGTGTTCGCGACGCTCGTCGGGATCGTCGGGTCGAGCCGGCGGGCTTCCTCGTGTGCCGCCACCGACGCCTCCAGGAGCCCGGCATAGCGGCAGGCGTGGACCAGCCCGGCGAAGTACTCCGGATCGACGACGCGCCTGGCCCGTTGGAGCAGGCGGCGCATGGCGTCCACCGCACGCCCGGCGTCACACTCGAGTTGCGCGTAGTACTTGTGCAGCACGGGGAGCTCGGGATTGAGCGTCTGGGCGCGTTCGAACGAACGCTCGGCGTCGCGCGTGCGCTCCGGCCGCTCGAAGTACTTGCCGAGGATCCGTTGACACCGGCCGAGCCCGGCCCAGGCCGGCGCGAACTGCGAGTCGAGCGTCACGCATTGCTGGTAGACGTCGAGCGCCTCGGGAATGCGATCCCAGTCGCGCGCCAGCTCGTTGGCGCGCAGATACAGCTCGTACGCCGCCGGCGTGCGCGGGACGTCACGGCGGCTGGCGCGGCCCGTCGGCTCACCGAGCGACTCCGCCAGTGACGCGACCAGACCGGCCACGAGTTCGTCCTGCATCGCGAACACATCGTGGAGCGCGTGCTGCGACGAGTGCGACCACACGACGGTCCCGGCCGGCGCCTCGACCAGCTGGGCGGTCGCGCGCAGCTGACTGCCGGCGCGGAGAATGGTGCCCATCAGCGCCATGTCCACGTCCGCATCGGCCGCGAGCTTGCGCAAGTCCGGCGCCTGCGGATCGAAACGGGCCGCCGCGGCGCTCGATGCGTACGAGCAGATTGCGGGTGCCGCTCAGCGACATCGTGATCGCGTCGGGGAGGCTGAAGGCGAGGAAATCGGTCTCCGCATCGGGACGCAGCACCCTGAACGGCAAGGCGATCAACCGCGTCATCGTCCGCGCCGGCGCCGTGAGCTCGACCGTGTCGCGGGAGGCCATCACCTCGCGGATTGCCGCCGCCATCGCCACCGCCGATTCGTAGCGATCGTTCGGCTGCTTCTGCAGCGCGCGGTGAATCACCCGGTCGAGCGCGGCCACCGTGGCGCCGCCCGAGAGCGCCGGCGGCTGTTCGTGCAGGACAGCATGCAGCACGTCGATCATCGTCGCGCCACCGAACGCAATGCGGCCCGCCAGCATCTCGAACAGCATCGCGGCCACCGCGAAGAGGTCGGCGCGCGCATCCAGCGCCTCGCCGCGGACCTGCTCCGGCGCCATGTAGTTGGGCGTGCCGACGATCGCGCCTGCTTCGGTCAGGAGCGTGGCAGTGTCGGTACCGAGGCTCGTCGACACCGGCCGGGCGAGGCCGAAGTCGAGCAGCTTGACGCCGTGCGGGGTCAGAAACAGGTTGGACGGTTTCAGGTCGCGGTGGATCAGCCCGCGTCCGTGCACCGCCGCCAGCGCATCGAGGACCTGCAGCGAGATTGCCGAGCTGTCGACCGGCGACAGCGGCCCGCGTGACAGGCGCGCACCCAGCGGCTCTCCTTCGAGCAGCTCCATCGCCAGGACTAGACCGTCGTCGGTCTCCTCGACCTCGTAGAGCTGACAGATGTTGGGATGCGAGATGCCGGCCGCGGCGCGGGCCTCACGCCAGACCCGGCGCCGACCCGCTTCGTCGCTGCCGCCGCGGATGGTCTTCAGGGCGACGGTCCGCTCGAGCCGCTCGTCCCGGGCCGCGTACACGATGCCCATCCCGCCCTCGCCGATCTTCCGCTCGATGCGATAGCGACCGATGCGGTCAGGGGCCGGGGGCGGAGCGCTGGAGAACATGCAGCTCGATTGTAGTCGCGTCGGGCGGGCGAACGTGGCGAACTGGCGCTCGCGCGGTCGGCGCGGGGGCTCTCGCCGGCAACCGCCACGCTGGTGCTGAAAGTACCGGAAGGAACGTTCTTCAGGCGCTGAGGCGCCCGTCATCACGCGCATCAACCCAAACGAAGCGGTTCTCCAGGGCAACCGTCGTTGCGGCGTTGAGTGCCGGAGGCGTCGCGGGCGGCACCAGGTTATGGTCGACCACCCCCGTGTCATAACGCCACTGCTGCCCCGGTCGCCGTGTGCAGACGCCGCGCCGCCCCTTCCCCAAAGCCCTCATGCCGACATCGTCAAGGCACCCGTCACGACGAGCGCCGAGGCCCAGATCGGATCCAGGTTGAACCAGGCACGACGCAGCAGGCCAACGCCCAGCTTCTCGAAGACCACGAGGGCGACCACCGCCGTGACCACCAGATACCCGGCGGCGTGCAGGCCGGTGGCGGCCAGCGCGGTCCAGGCATCTCCGCCTGGCATCTGGTGATGGGCGTGCTCACGCGCCATCGTCATCCCCACGAAGACCGGCACCACCATGAGGCCGGCGCCGTGCGCGGATGCCATCAGGAACGACCACAGAGTGAGGCCGCCCATGCCCACCCGCATGCGCGCCCAGCGCGGATGGCGATGACGGATAAGCCGCAGCGCGCCAAACGCCACGAGCGCGCCGGCGGCACCCCAGCGCAGGACGCCTATCGGCACCACCTTGCCGACCGCCATGGCTGCGGCGACCGCCGCGGCGACGGCCAGCGCGTGACCCGCACCAAGCGGTAGCAGCGCCCGGATCACGGCGCCGCGGCGGCGCTCCTGCATCCCGAGCGCCACCGCGAACAGCCAACCCATGCCTGGATTGATTCCGTGAAAGGCGCCGAGCGCCACCAGCATCGCCCACGACGTCGTCTCGGTCGTCATCATGCACCTCACGCAAAGCAATAGGAATCGGAGCTGGCGTCGCCGCCCTCCAGGTGCACCTGGTGCGGCCGCATGCCCTCGAACTCGACGAAACCCGCCGGGTCGAGTGTCATGCCGCCGCCGGCGGTCGGCATCCACCCGGGCCAGCCAGCCCCTGATGCCGTCGGGATAGAACTGGTCGTCCCAGGTGCGATACAGCGAGTTGGTCACGTAGAGGCGCCGGCCGTCGCGGCTGATCTCGACCATCTGTGGCGCGCCGTTGAGTGGCAGGTCTGGACGCGCCGGGTGGGCCTGGCGACGCACCATTCCACCGAGCTTTACGGAGCCGGTTTCGATCGGGTTGAAGGGATCGGATACGTCGAACTGCTTCAGCTCACCGGTGCCGAAACATGAGACGTAGAGGAAGCGATCGTCGAGGGAGAGGTTGATGTCAGTGACGAGCGGCGGCGCGGCGCCAAAGCCTTTCAGCAGCGGCGGCAGGTCGTCCGCCGCCGCGGGCTCGGCGGGAACCTCGATGACCTTGCGGATACGCCACGTCCCCGTCCGGCGGGTGCCCTCGCGATGCCACATCCAGACAGAGGCCGACAGATCCTTCAGGCTGGTGACGACGCCGACGAACCCGTAGGTCTCGTCGGGATTGTGCGCCGGCCGCAGCTCGAGCACCATCTGATACTCGGGACCGAGCTCGAGCGTCTGCAGGTGACGACGGCTGTGGAGATCCCACACGTGCACGGCGTTGCCGTACTTGCCCGCCAGGAGCAGCTCGGGATTCACGCCGCTCTCGACCATGTTCGGAGTACCCCACTCGCTCGTGATCATCGTGTCGTGCCCGAGATGCCACCAGAAGTCGTAGGCCAGATGCTGCGGTCCGCGATCCTTCTCCCAGCGTCCCTGGATCTCGAACGTTTCCGGGTCGAGGACGAAGATGCCGCCGGGGCCGTTGCCGTCGGCGCCGCCCAGCGCGTTGACGTAGATGCCGTCCGGCCCGCAGTGCGCGGTGTGGGGACGGCTGTAGCCGGTCTTGCGGAGGACCTCTTCGGCCGAAATGACCTTCACGAGCCGCGGCCGGCGTGGGTCAGGCGCGGTGTCGAGGATGTGGATCCGGGACGATCGCATCCCGGGCACCACGAGATAGCGCCGCTGCATGTGCGGGTGCGGCGAGGTCGGGCACAGGCACGAGCTGCACGCATTCCAGCCAAAATGATGGAGCTCGTCACCTGTCCCGGGCATGTCCACCCGGGCGATCTGGGCGCCGTATCCGGGCGAGGCGGGATCGACGTCCAGCACCGCGAGGGCGTCGCTCGCGGTCGGGTCCGGATTGAGCAGCGCCACGTACGCCACGGTCTCTGCCGGCGCCTGCATGGCCATTGTCGGCGAGGGGTAGAAGGTCTGATCGGGAAGCAGTTTCGGCATCGGAGTACCCTTTCTTCGCGGTGTTTCGTCCGCGCGATCCCGAGACTAGAATGGGAAGCCGCTGGGGTCCTTTGAGAAGGCTGGCCTGTTCCTGAAACTTTCCTGAGGTGCGGCAGGTGGGCGACACCGCTGTTGGAGGGGCGTACCGTTTCGGAGGGTTCTGTCTCGACGTGCGCGAGCGCCGCCTGTCGCGCGGCGACGAGGTCATCCCGCTCCGGAACAAGGTCTTCGACACGCTCCTCGTGCTGGTCGACAACGCCGGCCGGTTGGTGACGAAGCAGGAGCTGCTGGACACGGTCTGGCCGGGAACCGCGGTCGAGGAAAACAACCTGAATCACAACGTCTCGGTGCTGCGGAAGGCGCTGGGCGAAAAAGCCACCGGCCAGCAGTACATCGAGACCATCCCGCGCGTCGGCTACCGCTTCGCCGCGCCGGTCGACGTCGGCGCCCCGCGGACGGCGGCCTTTGCCGCCTCAGCCGCGAAGGCGCGCCAGGAGCTCCGCTACTGCACCACCAGCGAAGGGATCCGGCTCGCCTATGCGACGACCGGCCATGGACCGCCGCTCGTCAAGGCATCGAACTGGCTGACGCATCTCGACTTCGAGTGGGAAAGCCCGATCTGGCGCCATTGGTATTCGGCGCTCTCGCTGCACCACCGCCTCGTCCGCTACGACGAGCGCGGTAACGGCATGTCTCAGCGGGACGTGGCCGACGTGAGCTTCGACACGTGGGTCCACGACCTCGAAACCGTCGTCGATGCGGCCGGCCTCGATCGGTTTCCCCTGCTCGGGATTTCCCGCGGCGGCGCCATCGCCATCGCGTATGCCGTGAAGCATCCCGAGCGCGTCACGCACCTGGTCCTCTACGGCGCCTTCGCCGCAGGCGTCAGTCACTTCGGGTACGCCGCAGGCCATTGAGGAGCGGCGCGCGCTCGCGAGCCTGTTGCGGCTCGGATGGGGACTCAACAACCCGGCGTTCTGCCGGACGTTCACCTGCCGGTTCATCCCTGAAGCGACGCCGCAGCACGAGCGCTGGTTCGACGAGTTGCAGCGCGTGTCGACGTCGCCGGAGAACGCGGCCCGGCTCATGGCCCGCGACGACGACATCGATGTTCGCCCGCTCCTGCCGCAAGTGCAGGCGCCAACGCTCGTCATCCACTGCGATCGCGATCCTCAGCGCGCGAGCTCGCTGATCGCGGCGATCACGCGCTCGACTTCGTCGTCTGTCGTATAGGCCGCACAGCCCAGGCGGACGAGCCCGTCGTCCGCGTGACCAAGGCGGCGGACCACGGTCAGGGCGTAGAAATCGCCATTGGATACGAACAGCCCGTGCGCTCGCGCAGTGGCGGGCGACGTCCGTCGAGGCCACACCCGCAAGCACGAACGACAGGGTCGAGGTGCGCGGCCGCGATGGCGGTGGTCCATAGACCGACACACCGGGTAGCTCTCGCAGCGCGGTCCAGAGCCGCGTCACTTGTCGCAGGTTGCGCTCGTGCAGCCCGGCCATCGTGTTCTGGAGCGCGTCGCGACGGACAGTTGTGCCCGGCGAGAGCGAGGCCGAGGAAATCGACGGCGGCGGCGGCGCCGACGATCGCCTCGTGCGAGAGCGTGCCGGTCTCGAGGCGATCCGGCGCATTGTCCGCGGCCGGTTCGACCTTGGGCACGTCGAGCCGCTCGAGGAGATCCTGACGGACGTACATCGTGCCGAGGTGCGGACCGTAGAACTTGTACGGCGAACAGGCGAGCAGATCGCAGCCGAGCGCACGAACGTCGACGAAGGCGTGCGGGGCATAGTGCACCGCGTCAACGAAGCAGAGCGCTCCGGCGTCGTGCGCCAGACGCGCGGCCGCGGCCACGTCGGTGATCGTACCCAGCGCGTTCGAGGCGGCGCCAATCGCGAGCAGTCGCGTGCGGGGCGTGAACGCGCGTTCGAGCGCCGGCCAATCGAGCTCGCCGGTCGCTGGTGTCGAACGGGACCGTGCGGACGGTCAATCCCCGATCGCGCGCGACGGCGCGCCACGGATCGACGTTGGCATGATGATCGAGTTCGGTGACGATCACCTCGTCGCCCGCCTGCCACTCGCGCGCGAGGGCCCGGCTGACGTGAAAGGTCAGGGTCGTCATGTTGGCGCCGAACGCGACCTCGTCCGGCGATGAGCCGAGGAAGTCGGCGAGTGCCAGCCGGGCGTCCGCGATCGCCGCATCGGTTTCTTCGCTGCGTCGGGTAGGCCCAGTGCGTGTTCGCGTTGTGGTTGAGGAGGTAGTCGCGCATGCGATCGGCGACCACCTCGGGCACCTGCGTGCCACCGGGGCCATCGAAGTAGGCCACCGGCTGACCGCGGTGTTCGCGGCGAAGCGCGGGAAACTGCGCGCGAATGGCCTCGACCGGACGCACAGCCCCGGGGGCGGACACAGCGGACTCACTCATCTCGCGGATCTCCTTGGATCGATCGCCGTTACGACGAACAAGCATTGTCGAAGGTGGACACCTGGTCAACGGTGAAGGGACGATGCGGCGGTGGGTGACAAGACCAGGCCGGCAGGGCCATAATCCGCGGGCACGCGGAGGTCGGTACTTCGCGCTGCCGTCAGCTGAGGACCGCCTATGACAACGCGCACGCTCACCGCCCGGGTCGGCTTCACCGGCCTGTTGATGACCGGCACACTGGTGCTGGCGCAAATCGCGCCGACGCCTCCTGTCCAGACACCAGCGCCATCTGCCCAGACACCGGCCGGAGCTGCGCCAACGGTGCCCCCTGGTGCACCGGCGCCGGGACGAGGGAACCGGCCTCCCCTCAGCGAGTCCGACGCGGCGGAGATCGCGAAGCTCGAGTCGTTTCCGGCATGGACGCCGGGCGCCGGCGACGGCAACTACTTCATCGGCCCGGAGTATGCGCCCGCGCCGGAACTCACACCGAAGGACGGCGTGCCGAAAGGCCGGGTGGAGACCTTCACGCTGACGGCCGCGGACAGCAAGTTCTATCCCGGACACCGGCCTGCGAGGGGCGACGCCGACGCGGGCGGTGACGGTTTACATCCCGAGCCAGTACGTCGCCGGGACCGCCGCCCCGCTGATCGTGTCCTGCGATGCCTACGGGGCGCGCAACAACCAGCTGCCGACGATTCTCGACAACATGATCGCGGAGCGAAGGTTGCCTCCGATCATCGCGGTGATGATCGCCAACGGCGGCGGCGACGGGATGGGCAGTGAACGGGGGCTCGAGTACGACACTGTCTCCGGCAAGTATGCGGAGTTCGTCGAGGCCGAGGTGCTGCCGAAGGTCGAGCAGAACTACAACGTCAAGCTTACGAAGGACCCGGATGCCCGCATGACGCTCGGCGGCAGCTCCGGCGGCTCGGCATCATTCAACATGGCCTGGTTCCACCCGGAGTGGTACCACCGCGTGTTGATCTATTCGGGCACGTTCGTCAACCAGCATCCGGACGACAACTACCCGCGGGGCGCGTGGGAGTATCACGATCACGTCATCGCCCAGAGCCCGGTCAAGCCGATCCGGATCTGGATGCACGTCTCGCAGAACGACAATGGCGCGACCGCCGGCTCCTCCGGTCTCCACAACTGGGTCATCGCCAACATCCGCTTCGCCGACGCGCTCAAGGCCAAGGGCTACCACTACCAGTTCGTGTACGCGAAAGGCGCCGGACACACGGACGGCAAGGTCATCACGCAGACCTACCCGCAGGCGCTCGAGTACGTGTGGCAGGGATATCGGGCGAAGTGATCCGAGCGATCGAGGCGCGCGCTCAGTAACGCCAGCTCTTGAGGTCGGCGCCGGCCGGGGAGTTCGGCTCCGCGCGGTCCCCAGCAGTGCGCCGCCGGGAACATGACCTCGCCGGTGATAGATGTCGACGATCTGAGAGCGGAAGTCGACCGCATCAGGGCAGCTGGCGAACGAACCACCGTAAAAGTCGGGGTAGAAGATCTGATGCGCCGCGGCGATCCAGCCGCCCGTTGACCCGCCGGAGACCATGCGCGCCCACGGCTCGCGAATGACGCGGAACTGCGCTTCGACCGCCGGCAGCAGCTCCTCCATGATCGCGTCGCCGAACGGTCCGTTGTTCTCCGAGTTCACCCCATACGAGTCGTCGTAATACGGTGACGGGTGCTGCAGCGTCACGTAGATCATCCGCGGCGTGTCGTCGGCCATCCACAAGGTGTCGAATGCTCCGCCGCTGCCGAAGCCGCCCGGCACCCGCAGCGAGAAATGCCCCTGCTCGTAGTTCACCGGGTAGCGGACGTCCGGGTGCCGCTCGTAATCCTTCGGCAGCAGCACCGTCGCGCCGAGATAGATCGAATGCCCCCACCATTTCGACAGGATCCGGCTCTCGATCTTCAGGTGCTTGACCTGCGCGGTGTCCGGTGGCGGCACGATGGGTGGAATCACCTGATCGGCGATCAGCTTGATCGGCACGTTGGACTTCGGATCGAACGACACCTGCACCGGCTCGCCGTAGACGTTCCCGGGCGACCGCTTCCAGTTCTGCCCCTCCCACTGATCCATGTGCAGCCAGACGGTCTTGCCATCGGCTCGAGGGAAGCGCGTGTAGACGTTGACGAAGGGCTGCATCCAGTACTCGCCCGCCGGCAGGTCACTAAGACTGGCGAGCGGATGGCCGCGATCGGCGGCGCCGAACGGCACCGGTGTGCCGGCGCGCATCGCGTCGATGTACTTCGAGAACAGCGGCGCCCCGGTCGGACTCGCCTGCTCGATCGGCGTGCGCGTGTTGTCGCGGCTGATCGCGACGTAGACCATCCCGGTGGTGGCCTCGGTCCGAGCCCCCTGAGCGATCGTGACCTCGATGCGCGGGCCGCTCTGGGCCAGCGGGACGACAGTGCCGGCGGCGACCGCAGACAGTAGCGTCGCGACGAAGACGGCAAAGAGGCGTCGTCCATTCATGGTGGTGGATCGTAGCGCAACGGAGGCGGCCGGCTGCGCGCCGCCCTCGAACGTCGGCCGCGGTGCACCGGACGCCGCTGAGCTCAACGCCGAAACCGCCTGTCTCCGCCCCGGGGCGCACGACTCGCCTATGACGCAGTGGCCATGGCGTGGAAGGTCGCAATCGCGGTCCACACGCCGAGGCCGATGCCTCTGCCCATCTGTTCGAGCGTCACCATGTTGTGCGTGAGAAATACCAGCACGCGTCCGTCACCAGGATCGGCCTGCCACCAGCCGCCGTATGCCCCCGGCCAGCCGACGGTGCCGACACCGCCGCGGCCCCGAATCGGATCCGCCGATTCGGGGTTCGTCACGACGGCGACGCCCATTCCGTATCCATGCCCGTCGGCGAAAAGGGCTTGACCGAACATCCGCGCTCTTGCGCGTTGGTCGGGCGTGAGCTGATTCGAGGTCATTAGCGCGAGCGTCTCGGGCCGCAGGATCGGCACGCCGTTCACCGAGCCGCGTTCCACGAACAGGCGGGCGAAGGTGAGGTAATCCTCCGCGGTGGACCAGAGACCCTGGCCTCCAGACTCGAAGGTCATTGTCGAGGGGCGCTCGGCGAGCGCCTGCCCGCCGGGCACCGTGGCCAGCGTGGCGGGGTGACCTTCCGGATCGAAGCCGCACGGCGCCGCGCGGCGCGCGTGCTTGTCCTCGGGGACGATGAAGCCCGTGTCACGCATCTGCAGCGGTTCGAACACACGACGTGAGAGGACGGCGCCCAGCGGAGCCCGCTCGAGACGCGCGATGACGATGCCCAGAAGATCGCTCGAGTGGCCGTAGTGAAAGCCGGCGCCGGGCTGCTCGACGAGCGGGAGCGTCGAGAGACGTGCGACCCACTCGTCCGGCGACAGCGGATTGTCGATCGTTGTCCCGAGTCGCTCGGTGTAGGCCGCAGCCATTGCTCCGCGCTGAAGGTCGCCGTAACTCAGGCCAGAGCGATGTGTCAGGAGATCACGGTAGGTGATCCTTCGCTCGGCGCCGACCACGTCGTCAGGGCCCGAGTTGCGCGTACGCAGCACCTTCAGGTCGGACAGTTCCGGGACGACGTGCGTAATCGGGTCGTCCAGCCGGAAGCGCCCCTCGTCGTACAGCATCAGCGCGGCAACCGCCGTGACCGGCTTGGTCATCGACGCGATCCTGAAGATCGTGTCGGGCTCGACGGGCGCTCCGCTCCGCACGTCCCGCCGCCCGATGGCGGCCTGGTGTTCAATCCGTCCGCGCCGCCACACGAGCGCTGCTGCCCCGCTGAACGCGCCGTCTTCGGACTGGCCTCGAAGCACCTCGGAGATGCGGTCGATCATGATGGGGTATTTTATAGACAATTTATAAAATAACAAGCATATATATAATTCGCATATGACCATTCCGAACAACACCTCTCCGCGTCGACAGCCCAAGGGAGACAAGCGGGATCGCACGCGGGCGGCCCTGTTGGAGGCCGCGCGGCTGCTGGTCCGCGAGAAGGGCTACGACCGGACGACGCTGGAGGAGGTGGCGCAGCGTGCGGGGATGACGACGGGAGCCATCTACGGCAATTTCAAGAATCGCGACGAGCTGTTCGTCGCACTGGGCCAGGCCTACTGGGCCCCCATCTCGCCGCGCGTCGCTCCTGGCGCCACGTTCGCCGAAGTGATGCGCGCCATCGCCGACGCGACGCTGGCGGTGCTGCCGGAGCGGACGACCGCAGCGGTCGGCCGATTGCGGGGCGTGGCCTACACGCTCACCCAGCCCGAACTGCAGTCGCGAGTGCGCAACGTGACCGCCGACAGCTTCGCGTTCGGAGAGGAATGGCTGCGCGGTGTGTGCGATCCGCGCGACCTGCCGATGCCGGCCGACCGCCTCATTCGCGTGATCCACGCGCTGGTCGAAGGTCTCGTGATGCAGCGGCTCCTGACGCCTGACTTGTATCCTGACGACGTCTTCCGCGCGGCGTTCGACGCGCTCGCGGCGAGCGGACACGGCAGACGGACGTGACGCGCGTGCTCGTTCAGCCGCCGTTCAGGCTGGATGTCGGACAATGCCGCCGTGTCACACACCTCCATCGATTTCGGCTATCCGTGGTGGCTGAACTACGGACATCTCGCCCTCTTCGGCGTGCTGCTTGCCGCCGTGCTCGCGGCGCGTGCGATTGGGGCATCGCGATCGGTGATGGTCCTGCTCGGCGCCTTGTCGCTCTGGGCCGGCAGCGTCGCCATCCTCGTCCACTTCTACGGCATCAACCACGTCCCACCGCTCCCGACGCCGGCGTTCTTGAGCTCGGGCACCGGTCGCGTGCTCGATCTCGGCGCCGGAACCGGGCGTTCGTCGATCATGGTGCTCAGCGATCGGCCCAAGGCGACGCTCGTCGCATCCGACCTGTTCGGCACCTCGTTCGCGCAGCACTTCGGCCCGGGTGATCGGCCGCAGGATCGATTGCTGGCCAACCTGAAGGCAGCCGGCGTCGCCGAGCGGGCGACCATCGAGACGGCCGACATGCTGAAGCTGCCGTTCGCCGACGGCTCCTTCGACGCAATCGTCAGCGCGTACGCGATGGATCATCTCGGCCGCAACGGCGCTCGAACCGCCCTCGCGGAAGCCCATCGCGTGCTGAAGCCGGGGGGCGATTTCCTCCTCATTCTCGTGGCCAACGATCGGTGGGCGAAGCTGGCGTTCGGTCCGATGCTGTCACACGGCGGCACCTACGGGCCGGACTGGTGGCGCGACGCCGCGGCAAAAGCGGGGTTCGACGTCCGTGAGGAGGGCACGCGTCCGGTCACGACCTACTTTCTCCTGACTGGGCGCTGACCGCGCGAGTTCGATAGCATTGAGGCGGACTCGCCACTGATGCGACTGCTCGTCGTCGAAGACGAAACGCGCCTGGCCGCAGACCTCAGGGCAGCCCTCGAGGCCGCCGGTTATGCCGTCGATGTGGCGCACGACGGCGCAGCCGCCGATTTTCGTGTCGAGACCGAGCGTTACGACGCTGTCATTCTCGATCTCGGCCTGCCGCGGATCGATGGCCTCACGCTCCTCGGCCGGTGGCGGCGCGCCGGCAAGACCATGCCCGTCCTGCTCCTGACGGCGCGCGGTTCCTGGCACGAGAAGGTCGAAGGGATCGACGCCGGCGCTGACGACTACGTCGCCAAGCCGTTCCACGTCGAGGAAGTGATCGCGCGCGTCCGCGCCTTGATCAGGAGAGCGGCCGGTCACGCCGACGCCGAGCTGCGCTGCGGCGCCCTGACGCTGCACGTCCCGCGGGCGACGGTCTCTGTCAACAACGTGCCGGTCACCCTGACGAGCCATGAGTTCCGCGTCCTCTCGTACCTCATGCACCATCGCGGGCGCATCGTCGGCCAATCCGAGCTGATCGAACACGTCTACGCGCAGTCGTTCGACCGCGATTCCAACACGGTCGAAGTCTTCGTTTCGCGACTCCGCCGCAAACTCGGTGTCGATTGCATCAGGACAGTCCGCGGCCAGGGCTACTGCGTGGAAGAGCCTGGGCCGTGACGCGGCCGCTCTCGCTGCGTGCCCACCTGGTGATCGGCGCCGGGTGTCTCATGATCGGCTTGTTCGGCGCGTCCACCATCCTGTGGCACATCGCGCTCGGCCATCGCGAGCCACCGTCGCTGTTCTTCGCCCTCCTGAGCCATGCCCACCTGTTCGCGGTCGTGTGCCTGATCTGCATGGCAATCGGCGTCGCGCAGGTCCAGCGTGGCTGGCGATCGATCGATCAGGTCCGCGGCCATCTCGCCGACATCCATGACAACCCGGAACGGCGGTTGACGGGGCGCTATCCCGCCGAGATTGCGCCGCTGGCGGCTGACGTGAATCGCCTGCTCGATCAGCGCGACGCGATGGTCGCGCGGGCCAGCCTGGCGGCCGGCGATCTGGCGCATGGCCTCAAGACCCCGCTGGCCATCCTGACGCAGGACGGGGAGCGCGCCCGGCGTGACGGCCATACCGACCTCGCGGCGAGCATCATGGCGCAGGTGGACCGGATGCGTCGCCAAGTAGACAGCCATCTGGCGCGGGCGCGACTCGATGTGTCCCGTCATCGGCCGGCTGTCGCGGTGTCGCTGCAGGAATCGATCAACGGGATCGTGCGGACCCTGGAGCGGCTCTACGGTGAGCGCCGGGTCGCGTTCGAGGTGCGCGTTGCCGAAGCCATCGAGGTGCTGGCGGCGCGAGAGGATCTCGACGAGATTCTCGGCAACGTCCTCGACAACGCGTGCAAGTGGGCGCGCACGTCGTGCCGGGTCGAGGCCCGTCCCGAGTCCGGCAGGGTCCTGATCGTCATTGACGACGACGGTCCCGGCATCCCGGCGGAGCTGCGCAAGCGTGTGCCGGGGCGCGGAGTGCGCGCTGACGAGGCGGCGCTGGGCAGCGGCCTCGGACTGTCGATCGCCCACGATCTCGCGCAGGCCTACGGGGGACGCACGTCGCTCGAGGAATCACCGCTCGGCGGCCTTCGAGTGGTGATCGAGCTCCAGGCGCCTCGAAGCGACCTTCAATCGGCTCACGGCTGAAACGCTTGAGCTCGGTGTTCTGGCCGGCTCTCCAAGCGTCCATGGCTAAACCGAGAGACACAGCGCACGCAGACCGACCCGGTTGGCCAGCTGTCAACGTCCTCAGGAGCCTGCATCAAAGCGTCACCGTGGAAAGGGAACGCCCCGGGAATTGCCCCCGCGATCATGTTCGTGCGGTATTCGCATCGGCCTCGGCGATAATGGGCCGGGGCCGAGCGCCTGCGCCGCGCGCAGGAGCGAACCGGCAGACCTCGACACGGGCGGACTCCCGAACTTTGCTGCGAACTGGACTGACCAACATGGAGGGTCATCGAATGAGGGGACAACTTAGGGCTCGCTTCACGCTTATCGCGATGCTGTGCCTGGCAATCACGCCGCTTGCTGGACAGCAGACGGTCGAAAAGGCGGGCAATGTCTCGAAGACGGCGACGATCGTCGCGATCGACCACACCAAGCGGGTCGCCACGTTGAAGGACGCGGAGGGTAACGTCGAAGACTTCCACGCCGGCCCGGAAATCAAACGCTTCAACGAGCTGAAGGTCGGCGACTCCGTGACCTTCTCGTATCACGCCGCGGTCGTCTATCAGGTCAGCAAGCCGGGAGCAGCGGCACCGACCGTTCAACAGGGGATGGGGACTGTTCGCGGGCAGGGAACTAAACCGAGCGGGGCCGTCACGCAGCAGCACCAGGCCACGGTTACTGTCGAAGCCATCGATCCCGCGGTGCCGTCAATCAAGGTGAAAACGGCCGAGGGTCACGAGATGTCGGCGAGAGTCGAGGACAAGAAGAACCTCGAAGGGCTGAAGGTCGGCGACAAGATCACCGTGACGTTCACGGAAGCGCTGATGGTCACCGTCGAACCGCCGAAGAAGTAGCCACCTCGATCGCGGCCAGGTCCGTCGCGGCTTCGAACCCTGTCACGGGGTCGAACCGCCGCCGGACCTGACCGCGGCTTCCGCACCCGGCGGCTCGCGAAACGGTTCCATCGGAATCGGCACGTACTCGACATCCAGCACTTCCAGGGGTTCGATCTTCTTCGGTGCGCGAAGGACCACGCGATCGCCGGGCGTGGACTTCAGCAGCGCGCGCGCCAGGGGCGACCGCCAACTGATGTACCGGCGGGTCAGATCGACTTCATCCGTGCCGACGATGCTGACGACGTGTTCCTCTCCGGCCGCGTCTTTATAGGTGACGGTCGCCCCGAAGAAGACGCGCGCGGCCGCCGCTGCCGGCCTGGGCGCAGCGGGGTCGACGACCTCGGCGGCATCGATGCGTTTCGCCAGGAAACGAATGCGCGAATCGATCTGCCGCAGCCGGCGCTTCCCGTACTGGTAATCGGCGTTCTCGCTGCGGTCACCGTTGCCGGCCGCCCACGCGACCACCTGCGTCACCGCCGGCCGTTCGCGATTCAACAGGAACCGGTGTTCGTCTTTCAGACGCTGTAACCCGGCGGGCGTGAGGTAGTTCTTCGGCTTCGGCCCAGGCGCGTCGCGCACCGGTTCACGCAGCGGACGCTTCGTACGCATCTACTCGACACTCACTCTGACGCGCGACGGAACGGCGTCCGCGATCGCGCCGGGGCTACCGGCGGCATGTGTCACGCCGGCTCGCCGGCGAGGGCGCGGACCTGCGCGAGGAGCTGACCGCTCGACTCGACCGGGTCGTGAGCGGCGAACGCCTCCGGTAATTCCAGGATCCCGATCGTGCGGCGGGCATCGTCGAGGGCCGCCGCTCGTGCCGGGCTCAGGCGGGCGCGGGCGCTGGACCCGATGACCAGCACTCGGGGGCGGGCGACCTTGAGGAGCACCGTGGCGTCCGCGATGTTCCCGCAGGGCGTCGCGCGGTATCCGGCCTCGCGCAGCACGCCGCAGATGTAGGCGAGCACATCGGGCGACTCGTCGACGCAGAGGATGTCACCGCCGAGCATCGCGCGCGCGTCCGCTGATTGGGAGGGGCGGTAAAACGCGGCGACCGCGTCGTCCTCGCCGGCATGCACGTCGAACACGCCGGCCAGCTTGGTGATGCGCAGCACTTCTGCGACACGCGGAGGGACGCGACACAGCTTGAGATCACCGAAGGCGCGGCGCGTGCGGTGCAGGAGCCGGACCAGCAGACCGACCCCGGCGCTGTCGACGGACGTGACCCCGCCGACATCCAGGATCACGTGTGGCTCGAGAGGCAGCAGGCCCTCCACCAGGCGTTGCAACTCGTCCTCCTCGGAACCGCCGACGATCTTCCCGCTGCACGTGATGACGTTGACGTCACCGACGCGTCGCCGCTGCAAGGATAGCGACACCCTGTGCTCCTTCCGACTGCCACCACGTACTCGGACGCGCGTGCTGATGCCGCGCTGACGATTCTCATCTTACCTCTGCGAGTGCCCTGCCCCGCTGATGTGGCGTGGCGCCACTACGGTGGTCCGATGTCGAGGACGCCAGGCGTTCGCGCAATCTCAACGCAGCACGGTCACCGGTACGCGAGTCGGCTCAGGTGCAAGAGGCGCTCACGAGCTGCCGGCACGATCGATTCGCCTTGAGCGGCGTCAGAACATGGCGACGAGGCCCGCCGTGAACTCGATCTGCCAGGCTACGTTCACATGAAGGCCGACCAGGCACCCTTGGCCGCCGCAGACGCCGCCGTGCGTATCCACATCCACGAAGGTGCTGAAGACGCGGCTATCGAGACGCACGCCGAGATGGCGCTGGACGGCCAGGTGGACGCCCCCTCCGCCGCTGATCGCGAACCGGATCTCGTTGTCACCATCGGCCGCGTAGCGCGTCAATCCGAGCAGTCCGGTCAGGAACGGGCGCGCGCGTCCAGTGCCGAAGTCCTGACGGCCACCCGCGAAGTACTGGTCGATCACGACCGCGATGGGCGCCGGCGGGGCAAACGCATCCGTGCGTCCGCTGACGGACGCCCTCTGGCGCGTCACCATCCCCTCGAACGACAGCCCGTTCCACATCGCGACGTTGACGGCGACGCCAACCGCCGGCGCGCCGTCCGTGTCGACCGAGCGGTTGGCCGCGAGCTCGAACAGATCGTTGCCGAACCGATAGCCAGCCAGCGGCGCGACCTCGAACGTCTGAGCCAGGGCGGCGTGTGGCGACGCGCAGACCAGCAGGATGACGAGCGAAGCCAGGTGGCCCGGCGAGCGGCCAGCCGTCGAACGCCGATGGTTGTCGTGCGTCATGACCACATCCCTGCCTCTTACGGTCAGCTTCGTCGGCCAGGAAGAACGGCTAGGCGAGTCGCAATGGGCGCACGTACTCGCGTCCCGTGCTCATGAGGAACGCAATCGCTGAAGCTGCGCGTGTTCGCGCTTCGCCGCGATGAAAACCGGCACATCGGGATCTGCGTCTTTCCACAGGCCTAGAAATTCCTCGTAGGCTGCCTGCGCGCCCCTGACATCGCCGGCGGCGCGGCACGCTCTCGCCAGCTGGAGTCGCGACACGGCGCCGATGGGATCCGCCGCGGTGATGCCCGGGTGGTCGAGAATCTTCCGGAATTCAACCGCCGCGTCGCTGCCTCGACCGGCGGCGAGATACGCTTGCCCGCGGAGATAGATCGGATACAGGGCTCCGAACAGGCCGGAGACCGTGCTCGGCGGAACTCCGAACTCGTGCGGCACTGAGATTTCTAGCGCCTCGAGGGCCCGCGTGGGGTGCCGACGGTCCAGCGCGGCGGCGGCACGAACCGAGGGAACGTAGGTAAATCGCACGGCCGAATCCTCCGGATACCGCCGCTGCAGATCGTCGACGAGGGCTTCGGCGTGTGACGACTCGCCTGAGAGCGCGAAGGCGAGGGCTGCGCCATACTGCACCTCCCGATCGTGCGGCAGCTGCAAGGCACGCGTGGCGCGATTGATGGCCTCCCGGCGGTTCCCGAACAGCGCTTCGCGGACTGCCGCGCCGGCCTGCCATAGCGACCCCCGCTCGATCTGCCCCGCCTGCATTGCCTGAACCATGGCGCGATCCGACAGCAATCGCGCTGCGTGCACATGGCCCGAATACCCGGCGACGAACGCTTCTCGCGCCGACATCCAATTCTCGCCGCCAGGACGCGCTTTGGCTCGGGCGGCTTCACTCGCCTGGCGCGCGGCGTCGCCGGTGACGAAGGCGATGTCGTAGGCGAGCATGATGAACTCGTCGAGCTCCAGGCCCCGCGCCGCAGCATCGCGCAATGCTCGCTCGGCCTCGTCGATGCGGCCCAGATACAAGCTGTTGACGCCGAGGCTGTAGTACGGGATTCCCAAATCAGGATCGAGAGCGATGGCTTTACGGGCTTCGGCTCGGGCGTTCTCGAATCGCCCGGCGATCTTGTGCACTTGCCCGGCCAGCTGCATGTGGGCGCGTGGGTCGCGAGGAACCGCCTGGGCCCACGCCTCCGCGGTCTGTTGCGCCGCTTCCCGGTTGCCAGTGACCAGGCCTTGGTATAACGACGTGAGGAAATACCGTTCCGCCTCGCTGCAGCGATCGCGCAACCGCCAGGCC
Organism: uncultured Acidobacteriota bacterium; assembly: GCA_963816725.1. Lineage (GTDB taxonomy): Bacteria > Acidobacteriota > Vicinamibacteria > Vicinamibacterales > 2-12-FULL-66-21 > CAVSUB01. The sequence continues at coordinate 207,560 of CAWFMC010000022.1, forward strand.
CGCTCGACACTGGTGGCCGCCCGATCCGACTGATCCAGATCGGCATACATGCGGCCAAGTGACGCATGGGCCATGGCAAACTCCGGATCGATTTCGGTCGCCCGCTGAAACAGCGGCATCGCTGCCGACGCGCCGCGCGCGGCGTGAACCTGCCAGGCGCGGCTGTACGCCCTGAGCGCGTCGAGTGACGCGGTGGTCGCCTCATCCAGGCTGGTGGAGTGTTTCTCGACGCTTGCTGACGGTTCACCGACTCGCGTTCTGAAGCGGCCGGCGATCTGGCTGAGCGTCGCGAGTACCTCCTCCCTGCTTGGGGGCTGCGCTTGTTCCTCGTCGAGGATGGTTCCGGTCGGGCAATGCCTGGCGGTCAGGCTAAGGACGAACCCGGAACCGACGCTCGCAATGCTGCCCTCCAGCACCGCAGCAGCGCCGGTGCGGTCGCACAGCTCGCGGGCGGTCTGACCAGTAAGCCCGGCATTCGGCGGCTGGCCCATGAGCTTCAGTGCGCGCTGAATCTGCGTGTCAGATACCAGCTTCAGAAATGGTGACTGTTCCAGGGCTATCGCCAGGCCTTGCCGCAGCGTTCCATCGAACACCTGATCACCCGTCCGATTGGCAACATCGCCGAGGAGGACCGTGTCGGTGTCCGACAGCCGAGTCACGCGATGAGAGTAGGAGTAACCCCACAACAGTGACGCCCCGGCGATGGCGGCGACGGTGACGGCCATCCATCGCTTACGGGTGCGCGCGGCATTGCTCCCGCCCGGCGCGCCGGCGCTCGCCGAGTGTGCGTCCTGTTGCAACCCTTCGAGGTCGGCTCGAATGTCCGACGCGCGCAGATAGCGCCGGGCGCGGTCCTTCTGCAGGCATTTGTCGATGATCGGCTGCAGCTCCGCGGGTGCGGCGGAATTGCTGCGAACGAGTGCTGGCGGATCGCGACGCAAGATCCCGTCGAAAATGTTCTCCTGCGTGTCTCCGTTGAACGGCAGGGTCCCCATCGCCATCTCGTAGAGGACAACGCCGAACGAGAACAGGTCGGTGCGGGAATCCAGGCGCTCGCCGCGGATTTGCTCGGGCGACATGTGGGATGCGGTTCCAAAGACGCGCGCCGTCATCGTCAGTGGATCGCGTGGCCCGGACCCCGCTGACGCGACGCTTGAGCGACAGTCAGCCGACTCGAGGTCGGCCAGCCCGAAATCGAGGATCTTGGCGTGCCCGCGCCCGGTCACGAACACGTTCGCCGGCTTGATGTCCCGATGGATGATGCCCGCGGCATGCGCGGCGTCCAGTCCGTCAGCGATCTCGATGGCCAGCTCCAGCAGCATGTCCGTCGGCATCGGCGCGCCGTGGATGCGATGCTTGAGCGTCGTCCCTTCCAGCAGCTCCATGACGATGAACGGCTGGTCGCCCTGCCGCCCGATTTCATAGATCGTGCAGATATTCGGATGATTCAACGATGACGCGACCCGCGCTTCATGCCGGAAGCGCTCGATCGCGCGTGGATCGCGGGCCAGTTCCTCGGGAAGGAACTTCAGCGCCACGGCTCGACCCAGCTCGAGGTCCGTGGCGCGATAGACCACACCCATGCCGCCGCCGCCGATCTTGGCCAGAATGCGGTAATGGGAGACGACTGCGCCCTCGCGCAGGTCGTCGGTATCGCCCCCCTCGCCCGCAGCCGCAAACGCCGCCGCTAGATGGATGGGTGGATTCTCGAGAAAGCCGACTGCCTGCGCTTCGAAGCGCAGGAGTGATCTCGCTTCACACTCGAGCTGGGCATCGCGATCGCACGTCTCCCTGAGAAAGCCCTCGCGCTCGTCAGGTGGCAGCGCGAGCGCGTCGTGCAGCAGCTTATTCAGCCGGTCCCAGTGTTCCGAGTCCATTGTCGGCGCCGCCGCGAAGTTCCCGGTAAAGCCACAGCTTGGCGATGCTCCAGTCCCGCCTTACGGTGGCGGGCGAGACGTCGAGCACTTCGGCCGTTTCCTCCGCGCTCAGGCCGCCGAAAAAACGCATCTCGATGATGCGAACCTTGCGCATGTCCAGACGCGCGAGCGCATTCATCGCGTCGTCGAGCGCCACCAGGTCCGGGGCTCGATCGCCGGCGACCACCGCGGCTTCGTCGAAATCGACGCGCTGCGCGCCCGCGCCCCGCTTGACATTGTGGCGGCGAGCATGGTCGACCAGAATGCGTCTCATCACCTGGGCCGACACGGCGAAGAAGTGCGCCCGGTCCTGCCACTGCATCCGGTTGTAGCCCACGAGGCGCATGTAGGCCTCGTTGACGAGAGCGGTCGTCTGGAGAGTGTGGCCGCGAGGTTCGCCTTCCATATAGCGGTGAGCCAGGCGGCGGAGCTCGTCGTACACGATCGGAGCGAGACGGTCGAGGGCGGTCTGGTCGCCGTCGCTCCAGGCGCGGAGCAGGGCCCCGATGTCCTTTGCCGCCAGCCGGTCAGCCATCCGCCTTGAGGTTCGAGACACGGCCGATTGTGCCGCCGGCCGCTATCCGGGCACGTCTGGCCTCGGCGTTAGTAAATCCGCGGGATTCCTCCGCCTATTGTAGTGGAGGGACACCATGAAGGCGAGATTCGCTTCTATCATCGTCCTATCGACGGTCTTGGCCACGCTTGGCGCGCACGCGCAAAGTTCGGACGCGGGCTCATCAGGGCGCGATCGCAGACTCCTGACGTATGCCGTTGCCGGTTTTGCACTGCAATTCGGTACGCTGGATTTGGCGAGCGGCAAGTTTTCCCCGATCGGACCCGTGCCGCGAGATGTCGGCACGGGACTGGTGAAGGGTCCGGGCACGTCGCTGTTGTACCTTGCCTTTTCAGGCAAGCTGACGGCGATTGACCCGTCTACGGGTAAGACTTCGGTCGTTGGAGATGGAACCGGAGGGTTGGGCGACTGCACAGCGCTGGGCTCGTACGCGTTGAACTGCGCCAATGCTCTCGGTCAGTTGGGCGGACATCTTTACGCGACGGATTTCGCCAACAATCTGTACTCTGTCGATCCAAGGACCGGCGTCGCGACGCTCATCGGGCCCACGGGGATGCCGATGTTGGAGTTTGCGCCTCCGAACAGCAACACCGACGGGACGATAGATGTTGTCAGCGCGAGCTTGGTCAGTTACCGCGGCAAGTTGTACGCGAATTTTGCCACTGTGAAAGTCAATCCCGAAGCTGGTACGTTCGAACCCATCGTAAGCGGTGAGCTCTATCAGATCGATCCCTCCACCGGGCTGGCTACTCCGATTGCGCCGGTAGACCCAAACATCACCGCGATGGTCAATGTGCATGACACGGTCTATGCATTCGACGCTTGGACCGGCGAAGTGCTCGTCCTCGACATGACTACCGGCCTCACGGAGCCGACCAACGTTGTCGTCAGTGAGACGGCGGGTTCGCTCATCCTGGGCGCCGCGCCGGCCCATCCTTCTCCCGGGTTTCTCAATTGAAGCGACGCTGCACGCGAGGCCTTCGTGAAGCGGCACCGGATGCAAGCGCACGAGTCCTGGTGCGCGCAGCGGCCGGTGTACCGGACACCGGCCGCCGCGCGCGACTGGTCACCCACAGCGTCCGAATGCCACACCGGGTGTGCTGATTTCACCGGCGAAGTGCCAGTGAACGGGACTGCATGGCCCGAAGATGAGGCATCAAACTTCACGCGGGCAAATGCAGATCTATCGCACACGTTGACCGTTCCGACCCGCGGCCGATACTACCGGGCCATCGGACCGGCGCGGTTGTTCAGCGAGTCGATGTCGGCGGTCGTGCTGATCCCGCCGAGACAGCTGGCCCCGAACTCGGGTGTGGTGGCCGGGTTGTTCTTGAACTCTCGAATGAACCGCGGCAGTTGCGGATCGTCGGCCCCCGCGAGGCGAATCTGGCGGTTCCAGGCGCTTGCCACGACAGGCGCAGGAAGACCGGGGTATGGACTGAGCACCATGTAGTCGTCTGAGGCCATCGCTTGCAGCCGCTGCACGTCGGCCGGCGGGAGGTCGGGGCGATAGGTGATCCAGATCGCGCCGTGCTCGAGCGCGTGCACGGCGTGCTCGTTATGGAGTGGCACCGTGTAGATCCCGCAATTCTGCCAGGCGACGTTGTGCGGGCCGCCCATCGGCGGTGACTCCCGATACGTCAACGGACCGGCCAGATGCTGGGCCGCGGGGTAGTGCGCCGTCACGACGTTCGCACTGAAGGAGCGGTCGTCGAACATTCGATAGGCGGCTACCCCGGCGACCGCCACCAGGACCGCCGCCGCGATGGCGAACCGGATGCGCCGCCTGCGCTGCTCCTCTTTCAGCTGCTCGCGGACGGCCGTCGCCGGACCCTTCTTCGCTCTACTTCTCTGGCGTGACATGGCTTCCCTGCGTGAGATGTTGCAGCATACTGTCGCGGCTCCACAATGTATCCGACTGCGGGGGCACCCCGCCTCCGGTTCGTCCTCGTCGCGGCTCTCACCATGGCCGTCGTCACCGGCTGCTCACGCTCGCCGGCAGACGGGTCAGCGGACGCCGGATTCGCCCGCGACATGGCCACGCATCACGCGCAGGCCGTCGACATGGGCTTCCTGGTGCGGGATCGGACGCGCGACGAGCCCTTGCGTGCCCTGGCCGCCGACATCATTGTCACGCAATCGGCGCAGCGCGGCATCTTCATGGCCTGGCTTCAGCAATGGGGCCTGCCGCAAGCCTCGCCCGGCCCGCGCATGGCGTGGATGAAGAACGGCGGGCACATGGGAGCGATCGGCTCCGGCCAGCCGATGACCGGGTCGATGTCCGCACACGGCGCGCCAGCGATGCCCGGATCGCCACTCATGATCGGTATGGCCAATGAGACAGAGCTTGACGCGCTCCGCCACGCCGAGGGCCACGACGCCGAGGTGCTGTTCCTGCAGCTGATGATCCGCCATCACGAAGGTGGGGTGCTGATGGCCCAGGACGTGCTCGAACAGTCACACCGGAACGAGGTCGTCACCCTGGCCCGCAGCGTCGCGAGCAGCCAGACCGGGGAGATCAAGGCGATGACGACGATGCTGCGCGACCGCGGCGCCGAGCCGCTGCCGACGCTCCTGAAGTAGGATCGGGCTTCGCCGCCCTCGTCAGCGACTTAGTCGTAAAGGTCGGATCGCGATGATGCCTCACGCTCGGCCGGACGCGGCTCGCGGTTCGCTCCTCCGCGTCCAGCGAGTCCATCGGATCACGAACAACACGAGAAGGCGTGCCGCCAGCCCCCCGACCGCGCCGCTGCCCGCGTAGATTCGGTGGTCAGGGCGGCCGAGTCTTTCTGCCATCCGTACCGGTTCGAGCAGTGTGAAGTGCTCGGCAATCTCCGGAGAATCGAGCTTCGCCGCGAATGCGCGACGGCGCGGGCGAAGTAAGGATCTACGACGAGAGCGCCACACCTCGGGACGCGGGCGGGGCTCGCGGGGGCGATCGGTCATCACCCCCGCGGCGGGCCCGCTGTCGTGTGCTCAGAAGCGCAGTGTGGCGCGGAGCTGGATTTGCCGCGGATTGTAGGTGACCATTCCGCGGGTCCCGTAGCTGTTGGAGTTACCCATCCCCGGCACCAGGCCGAGCGCCGGATTCGCGGTCGTGACCGTGCCGCCGAGAGCGCCCGTGTAGCTGCTGCTGAACTGCGTGTGATTCAGGATGTTCATCGCATCCGCGCCCACTTCGAGACGCAGCGCATTCGGGAGCGCGAACTCGCGGCGGATGCTCATGTCGATGTTGAACCGGTTGTCAGTACGGATGTCGTTGTAGGTGATGGCCGCGTTGCCATACCAGAACTGATCCGCGACGATGCGCCCGTTCGGGGTCGTGACCACGCGGCCGGCGAACGCGTCGGGGTTGTACTTCAGATAGGTTCGCGCCGGCGGCGTGATGATGCGGCCGCTCGGCAGCGTGACCTGCGTCCGGCCGTCATACCAGCCCCAGAGGTTCTCGGGCAGGACGAGGTCCACACCTTCGACCCGATCGGGGCGCTGGAGAGCCGCACCGTCTGAGGCGCCGGTAATCGCCAGCGGGAATCCGGTCTGCCAGATGGTCGAACCACTGACCTGCCATCCGCCGAGCACGGCGCTAACGACCTTGTTCGACTCGCCGATCGCTTTGCCCTTGCCGAACGGCAACTCATAGAGGAACGACGCCACCAGCCGATGCGGGATGTCGCTGTAGCCCAGGCGCCGATTGAGATCGAAGTTGTAGAGGCTGTGATTCCCGCCGCGCGCGCTGGCTCCGGCGTTGAAGCCCTGGTTGTCTTCCACGGTGTCGGTGTTGTCGATCTCCTTCGACCAGGTGTAAGACGCGTCCAGCATCGCGCCGTTCGCGTAGCGGCGGTTGACGCGCAGAATCATCGCGTGATAATCCGCCGTCGCCTGCGACAGGTTGACGGCGGCATTGGAACCGACGAGCAGCGGATACGGGAAGAGCGTGTTCTGCCGTGGAATCGTGCGCTGGCCGAGAACCCCGGCAAAGGGCACGAGCGGCCCGCTCACCGGCTGCCACGGGTTCTGTACGAGCTGCGTCGACGGGTTCAGCGTGCCGTTGCTGGCGATGAACTGATCGCGCCATTGCGACAGAATCGCCGGATCGATGCTCTGCAGGTTCTGGATCGGGAACGAGCGGTTGTGCAGGTTACGGCTCACCGATGCGCTGTAGCCGATCGAGGCCATCCAGCGGGCGCTCAACGCGCGCTCGATGAAGAAATTCCATTGCCGCGCCTGCCCGTTCTTGAGATGGCGATCGAAGCGCGCTTCCCCGATGCCATAGACCTCCGGCGCTTCAGGATTGCCGCCGATCGCCGGCGAGACCGGCGCCGGATCCGAGAAGCGGATGACCGGCACACCCGCCGGGTTCGAGCCATACGCCTGCTGCAGCACGCCGCCCGCGAAGTTTGCCACGCCGTAGTCCACCGGACTCGAGAAGTAGCCGGTGTTGGTCGGCAGGTAGGTCACGCCGAAACCACCGCGCAGCACAGTCTTCTCGTTCCACTGATACGCCGCGCCAAGCCGCGGTCCCCAGTTGTCGTAGGTGGTATCCCACAGATTGCGGCTGTAGCCTTCCACGCCGGGGAACGCGATCGCCCCGGGCGTGCCGAAGGCACTCTGGGTCGTGAAGTCCCAGGACGACATGCGGTTGGATCGCTCCGTTGGTCCGGGCTGCACTTCCCACCGCAGCCCGAGATTGACGGTCAGCTTCGACGTTGCCCGCCAGTCGTTCTGCGAGTACACGGCGAAGTACTTCTGTGAGAAGTCCGGGGCGACATTGGCGCCCGGGCGGATCCACCAGACCCCTGTCCCGAGCAGCATCGCCGCGGCATTGACGCCGCGCTGCGCGTTGGTCGTCACGAGCGACGCCACGCCACCACTCGCGGTCGTGTACTCGAAATTGAAGTTGCCGCCCTGGTGCGCGAAGGGCGACGGCATCCCCACCGACGCCTGCTCGGGGTCGTCGTAATGCGACAGCAGGTTGCGGTACTCCAGTCCGCCCTTATGGACCCACTTGCCGCGCGTCTTCGTGAGGCTGCCGCTCACGCTGTGGTTGGCCTGCCGTTCCCGCGCTGTCCCGAACGTGCCGGCCGACAGACCGGTCCAGTTGCTGCCGCCGCCGTTGCCCCCGTTGTAGCCGTTCGGGGTCACGGCCGGAGCGGCGCCGGGCTGGAACATGTAGGGCAGCAGGTTGTCGGGCACGCCGAACGAGGCGTAGTCGGTGAATCCTTCCTTGTTGCCGTTGAGGTTTTTCGTGTTCACACGGCTGAGCCCATAGCGGACGTCGAGCAGCAGCGTGGGGCTGATCACGACCGCATCGCCGACCTGGACATACGGGTTCTTGTCGGTGCGCGTCGCCGGGGCGTCGTTGAACGGCGCGGTGCCAAACGGCCGCGGCGTGACGACCTCGGCGTAGGAAATGCCGCCGCTGCCATAGATCGCCTGGTTCTTCCACTTGAAATCAACGCGATTGTTCGAGCTGTGCCGGCGCACGGTCTGGGTCGTCGTCGATTCGAAGTTGTTCGTGTTGAAGACGTCCTCGGGCGTGCGGTTCGGCAGCGGGTAATAGCTGTACATCAGGACCGCGTACGGATCCGGGTTCGGGATGATGGCGTTCGGGATCTCGGCGCGGCGATAGAGATCCGAGTTGATCTGGCTGACGTTGAACGGGTCGAAGATGCGCGCCGGCACGGGATTCCCGTTCTCGTCGCGGATGAAGGTCTGGCTGAAGTTGCCGACGCGCTCCAGCGCCGTCGGCACCGTCATCAGCGCGGTCGTTTCCTGATCGTTGCGCAGCAGGTGATAGCTGCTGAAGAAGAACAGCTTGTTGCGCAGCACCGGGCCGCCAATCGAGCCGCCGACGTCGTCGACGCGGAAGTCGCGTTTGGGGATGTTCTGCGCGTTGTTCGCGAACGTGTTCGCGTCGAGACCCTGGTGGCGCAGCATGTAGGCGCCGCTCCCATGGAACGCGTTCGTGCCGGACTTGGTGCTCATCGAGATCACCGACTGCCCGCGCCCGTACTCAGCACTGAAGTTGTTGGAAATAACCCGGACTTCCTGCAGGCCTTCCGTGTTCGGAACGACCGAGGCTTCGTTGTAGCCGCCGCCCATCACCGGCAGGCCATCCAGCTGGATGTCGTTGGTGAATGCACGCCCACCGTTGACGCCCACCGCCGACCATTGGCGTCGTCCGGCCACACCGATGCCGAACGAATTCAGGCTGGTGGTGTCCGCGGCGGCGGCGCGTGGCACGGCACCCGCCTGCAAAAAGGCGTAGGCGAGCGGGTTCTGGGTGATGTTCGGCAGGGCCTCGATCATCTCGGCGCCGATGGCTCCCGACACACTCGTGCGATCGGTCTGCAGCAGCGGCGACTCCGCTGAGACTTCGACGGTCTGGCCAACTGTCCCGACCGACAACTCGACAGGCACCCGGACGGTTTCGGTCGCGTTGAGGCTGATGCCCGTTCGCTTGAACGGCGCGAAGCCGGCCAGGGTTACGGTGACGGAGTACGTGCCGGCGGGCAGCAGCGGCGCGGTAAAGAGGCCGGCGTCGTTGGTCACCAGCTCCTGCGACACGTTCGTGCCTTCGTTGGTGACGACGACCGTGGCGCCGGGCACGATGGCTTTCTGCGGATCGGTGACGGTGCCAGTGAGCGTGGCGGACCGGATCTGGGCGTGAGCAGCGGACGTCCATGCCAGGCAGACCAGCATCAACATCAAACGGAACAGCTGTTTCAACACTAGTGACTCCCCCCCTAGTGGATTCCGTGACGCTGGCGTGGCGCACCGTTACGCGTGGTGAGGTGACGTGCAGCGCGCGGCCATGCTACGCGTGGCGCTTTGACGTGTCAAACGATTATCTATACTCGGTCGCCAGCTGAGCGGGAGACTCGGTCACGCATCATCGGCGGGGGGTCTTCAAGGACGGCGGTATTCACCACGATGGCGCGGAGACGGTAAAGAGCTCTTCTTCATTCCGACCAGGAAACAATCGGATGTAGGACGTCTCCAGCGATGGACAGCGATGTTTGATTCTGAAGAGCAGCCCGGCGTCCCGATCAACGCATCGTGAACTGGCCTGCAATGCTGAGCAAGTAACCTTCCTGAAGCCCTTAGTCGCTCGCCAGCACGCATAATGACTAATCGCGTGAGCGCCCTCAGCGACTGCATTGCGCCCTCCCGTTTCGACCGCGAGGGCTGATGCTGCTCTTGATGCTCGCGACGGACACGTGTTCCGACATCGTGAAACGAGTAGGTCCTCTGCGCCGTCGTACCCTGCGGCGAGGAAACGATCCAGACCCAGAACGCATGGGCCCGCATCCCGGATTGGGCTTGCCACTCGCCTCCGGTCCTCTTAGGATGGCGGCGTGAATGGGTCGCTGGGCCGTGTCGCTTCAGCCGTTCCCGTTCTCTGACGTCAATCGACTTGGAGGATCTATGCTTCGCACCTTCAGCCGGACGCTCGCGTCCGCGCTCATAGCTCTCGTCTCGGTCAGCGCGGCAGAAAGCCCCGTCATCAAGTTCAGCGACGTCACCCTCAAGAACGGGCTGCGGGTCATCGTCTCGGAGGATCACACAGCGCCCACGGTCTCGGTGGCGGTCAATTACAACGTCGGGTCGGCCGACGAAAGTCCCGGCCGCACCGGCTTCGCCCATCTCTTCGAGCACATGATGTTCAAGGGATCCGAGAACGTCGGTCCCGGCGAGCATCCCGCGTTGATCTTCAGCAACGGCGGGACGATGAATGGCACCACCAACCAAGACCGCACGCTGTACTTCGAGACGCTGCCGGCCAACCAGCTCGAACTCGCGCTCTTCCTCGAGGCGGATCGCATGCGCTCGCTGGATATCAACAAGCCAAACCTCGACAATCAACGCAACGCTGTTCAGGAGGAACGCCGGCTTCGCGTCGACAACCAGCCGTACGGTCACACTTTCGAGAAGACCGGCGAGCAGGCCTACGACAACCCTGCCTACAAGCACTCGGTGATTGGCTCGATGGAGGATCTCAACGCCGCGTCGGTAGACGACGTCGCGACGTTCTTCAAGACCTACTACGCGCCCAACAACGCCGTGTTGTCGATCGTCGGTGACGTCGACACCAAGTCCACCATGGCGCTGGTTGCGAAGTACTTCGGCGTCATCGCGCGGCAGCCCGATCCGAAGCGGCCGGACCTGCGAGAGCCGCCGCACACGGCGGAGCGCCGCGCTGCGATCGAGGATGGGCTGGCACGGCTCGCCCGGATCGACATCGCCTACATCGTCCCGCCCGCGAACGGCCCCGACAGCGCGCCGATCGACGTGCTGTCGGACGTGCTGTCGAGCGGCCAGAGCTCGCGTTTCAACCAGGTCATCGTCCGGCAGAAGCAGCTCGCGACCACGGCGTTCGGCGCGTGGCAAGACGCGCGAGGGCCTGGGCTCTTCCAAGTCAGCGCGACCGTGGCCCCTGGTAAGAAGGCCGAAGACGTCGAGGCGGCGGTTTACGAGGAGATCGAGAAGGTGAAAGCCGGTCCGATCGCCGACTGGGAAATCGAAAAGGCGCACAACAGCGCACGCCGCAGCCAGGCGGGCGCCGCGACGAGCACGCTCACGCGCGCCATGCAACTGGGTGAGTACGCGCTCTTCTACAACGATCCCAACCTGATTAACACCAAGACCGACAAGATGCTCAAGGTGACGGCGGTCGACGTGCAGCGGGTCGCCGCCAAGTACCTCACCAAAGAGAATCGATCGGTGATCGTCACCACGCCCAAGCCAGCGGCCGGGAGAGGAGGCCAGCAGTGAAGCCCCGGATTCTCGTTATTGCACTCGTCGGTGCCTGGTCCTTGAGCCTGGCGGCGCAGCAGCCGCCAGGGGCGTCAGCGCCGCAGAATCCCTCGACCGCGCCGGGCACGATCCTGAAGAACAAGGCGCCGGTTTCCAAGGAGGCCTTGAAGGTCACGCTGCCGAAGCCGCACGAGGCCGACCTGTCGAACGGCGTGCACCTGATCGTGCTTGAGGATCACCGGACGCCGCTCGTCAGCTTTCAGATGATCATCGACGGCGCGGGCGGCTACTACGATCCGCCGAGCCTGCCGGGCCTGGCGGGATTCACCGCCAGCCTCATGCGCCAGGGCACCGCGACGAAGACCTCCGAGCAGCTTTCCGAGCAGCTCGATCGCCTCGCGGCGAGCGTCGGCGTCGGCGCCGGCCTGTCGTCGCCCTCCGCCTCCGTCACCGGCAGCGGCCTCACCAACAACCTGGATACCGTTCTTGCCCTCATGGCAGACGTACTCCTCCACCCGTCGTTCCCGCAGGAGGAGATTGACCGCTACAAGACTCGGATCCGCGCCGGGTTGATGAACCAGCGCGCGCAGCCGCAATTCCTGGCGCAGGAGCGCTTCAACCAGGCGGTATACGGCAACCACCCCGCCGCGCGCGTCTCGCCGACGCCGCAGGCGCTCGATGCATTGACCCGCGACGCGCTGGTGGAGTTCCACAAGGCGCATTACCTACCGGACCACGCCGTGCTCGCCGTGGCGGGCGACATCACACTTGCCCAGGCGAAGGCGAAGGCGGAAACCGCGTTCAGCGGCTGGGCGAAAACCGGCGCGACGATTGCCGCCCCGATTGACGCGGCGCCGATCACCGGACCCTCGATTGCCCTGGTCGTGCGACCCGGCTCAGTGCAGACGACGCTGCTCGTCGGTACGCAGAGCATCCAGCGCACCGATCCCGACTACGACGCGCTGACGCTCGCGAACCGCACCCTCGGCGGACCGTTCGGCCGCCTGTTCGAGCACCTGCGCGAGCAGAAGGGCTACACCTACGGCGCCAACAGTGGCTTCAGCGCGACGCGCTTTCGCGGCGCCTGGAACGCTTCGACCGACGTGCGGACGGAAGTCACCGATCCGGCCTTGACCGATCTCATCGACGAAATCCGACAGATGCGCGACACGCCGATTAGCCCCAAGGAACTCGCGGACATGAAGCGCGCTATCGTCGCCGGCTTCGCGCGGACGCTGGAAAACACCGACGTGCTGCTGAACAACTACATCGACAGCTACCAGTACAAACTGCCCCCTGACTACTGGGATACCTATCCGGCGCGCATCGAAGCGATTACGGCCGCCGACGTCCAGCGTGTCGCGCAGAAGTACTGGACAGCCGCCCGGCTGCAGATCGTCGCGGTCGGGGATCGCGCGACAGTGGAGCCTGCTTTAAAGAAGGTGGGCGCCGTCGTGGTCTACGACGTTGACGGCAAGGTGGTCCAATGATTCTCGCAGGACCGGCTTCGGGAGCAGCCGCCGCAACTCGCTCTTCCCAGCCGTCCCGTTTCGCGATTCGGACGAGAACGCGTATGTGGCGGATTCGGTAGGCCCGGACGATCTCGATCGTCCGGGCCCATCACTCAGGAAGGTCACCGCCTGCGAGCGCGTGCCGCGATCAGAACGTCACGCGCATGACGAGTTGCAACGAGCGCGGCGGGGCCACCGCGTTGACGGTGCCGAAGCCGTTGCGCTGCGTCAGGTTCCCGTTGGCATCGTAGGGCAGGTTGGTGATCGTCTGGTCGGTCAGGCTGGCGAAGTTCGCCGTCGCGTTGACGCCGGTGATCTGCGTGTGGTTCAACGCGTTGAACATGTCGAGCCGCACCTCGAATCTCGCCGTGCC
>CAWFMC010000023.1:0-98005 GCA_963816725.1 uncultured Acidobacteriota bacterium
GCGCCCGCACCGCATGAGTCGCAACGACGGCCACCGAGGCCCGCTCGCCGTCAGAATCGTGGAGGATTCATGAGAGTGGCCGTTTTCGCATTGCTCGTCGCTACCGTGTCCGCTACGAGCGCCGCCCAGCCGGCGGCGCGCCCGCAGATGCCCGCCGCCGCCGCGAGCCAGCTCGGACGCGGATGGACCGCGCTCGGCAACCGGGAGCCAGCGCAAGCCATCGACCTGGCCGAGCAGATCCTGCACACGGACCCGGCGAATCACGACGCGCTGTCGCTGCTCGTCTCGGCGCAGGTCGGGGCCGGGCGGCCGATCCCCGCGCTCGATGCCTACGACGCCTGGCTGTCGGCGAGCAAGCACGAGGACCCCTTCCTGCTGCAGCCGATCGCGTTCGGCGTGCTGCGGCAGCTCGCCGGCAGTAAGGAGCCACGTGTCCGAGCCGCCGCCCTCGCCGCACTGGCGGAAGCCGGCGACGAGGACGGGCAGCGTCAGCTACAGGAGCTGCTCGCCGAGCAGAACGCATCGCCCAGCCTCGACGCGGATCTCGCCGCCTCCGGCGATCAGGCGGCCATCGGACGGCTCGAGAAACAGATCGGTCCGAACGGCGTCCGCGACAAGTCTTTCGCGATCGACGCGCTCGCCCGCGCTGGCGCGAAGTCTTCCGTCCAGTCGATCATTGCCGCGCTGGCCGACCCCGCACCCCCGACGCGCATGGCTGCCGCGAACGCGCTCGCGGAGCTCGACGCGACGGAGGCGATCCCCGCGCTCAAGACCGCGCTGCGCGATCCGGACCCGGCGGTCCGCAACATGATTGGTGTGGCTCTCGCCCGGCTCGGTGACGAGAGCGGCGGCGTGACCATGGAGAGCCTGGCGCAAAGCCCGGTGGGCGAGCTGCGGCTGCAGGCCGCGCAGGCGGCGGCACGACAGAACCCGCAGGGCTCATGGGCGGCCACTGCCGAAGGCCTGCTGAAGGATCCGGACCCGACGCTGCGGTTGAAGGCGATCCGCGTCCTGCTCGAATCCGGCCGTCAATCCGAGGCGTTGACCGCGGCGCTCGGCGCGGCGCTCAGCGACGACACGCCGGCGATGCGAACCGAAGCTGCGCGCCTGCTGCGCGAGGTCAGTCGGCAGCCGGGCGTCGAGAACACCGCTTACCTCCGCCGCCTGCTGCGCGACGCGGTTCCCGACGTGCAGATCGAAGCGGCGCGGGCGCTGGCCACCTTCCGCTGACGTTTTTGGCAGAGTCGGATCTGCCGTTTCTTCCTTTACTCCGCCCCAGGGGTTTCGCTACCCTATTGGCGCTTCCCCCATCTCCCGATAGTCGGCATAGCTCCGGCTGTCTTGAATTCTTTGCAAGGGGTTTTCTCTGATGGTTCGAACCACCCGGGCCGTGGCGGTTGTCTGCCTGGCCGCCCTCCTGACGCCAGTCGTTGCCCGTGCGCAGGCCGTTCGGCTCGGCCCCACATTCAGTCTTGGCGGCACAACCAGTCCAGTCGACCAACCGGACGTCGCGCACGATCCTGTCCACAACCTGTATTTGCAGGTCGCGGGCAAGGCCTTCATCGACGCGCATCTGGTCAATTCCGGGGGAGCGGTGGTCGCGGCCTTCCGGGTCAACACCACCGGGGAGTATGCGCAGAGCCCGCGGGTGGTGTTCAGCCCGGACATCCCGGGCGGCGGCGGATACCTCGTGACCTGGCACTCGACCCTCGGGCCCTTCACGCGCGTGCGGGGCCGCCTCTTCCGGTTCGACGGCGTGGGGCTCACCAACGACTTCGACATCAGCACGTCGGCGGTGTCGGCGGGAACGAGCACGAATTGGACGATGGGCACCGGTCTCGCGTACGCGACCGGAAGCCGCGAGTTCCTGGTCGCGTGGATGGGCAACTACACCACGACCAACGACGTGTTCTATCAGCGCGTGTCGCCGTCCGCCGTGCTGCTCGGCGCGAACACGCTGGTCTCTCCGGGAACCCCCGACTGGGACCGTGACCCGAGCGTCGCCTACAACCCGAACACCGACGAGTTCCTCGTCGCCTTCGCGTCGTACAGCGACGGCGGTCGCTACGGCTACGTCGGCGCCCGCCGGGTCAAGGCGGGCAGCGGCGCGATGGGCCCGCAGATCAACTACGGGGCCGCGGTATCGACGTACGTGCCGTCCGTCAGCTACAACGCGGCCAGCGGCCAGTACCTGCTGGCCTGGTACAACCGGTCGGCCAGCGGCGCCGCGGTTTACGGGGCCAATCTGGACTCCGCCGCCAACGTGATCGGCGGCATCCGGGTGCTCTCGCCCTTCTACGCCGCCTACGATGCGCTGGACATCGACTACAACCCGGCGTCGGGCCAGAGCCTGCTCGTGACCCACGGCGGCGGCGCCGCGAGCTGGGAGGACGCCGGCGTCACCATCCTCGCGAATGGCGCGCCCTACGACAACGGCTTCATTCTCACCAACACCACGGACGCCCGGGCGCTGCGCTCCAACCCGGCCGCCAACGACGGAAACTTCAACCCGCGCGTCGCCGCCAGCACCAACGAGAAAAAGTGGCTGATGGTGACCTCGAGCGTGTTCGCCGCGACCCATGCCCAGTTCGCGGCGAGCGGTGCGACCGGCGGTCCAGTTATCAACAACCCCACGCCGCGGCCGCTGATGTCGCTCGACGTGCCCAACGCCAACTCCTCCGTGCAGCCCTCCTTCGCGGTCGCGGGCTGGGCGCTCGACGCCGGCTCCGCATCGGGCACCGGGGTGGATGCGGTCCACGTCTGGGCTTTCCCGACCAGCGGGGCCGCGCCGATCTTCCTCGGCGCGGCATCGCTCGGGGTCAGCCGCCCCGACCTCGGCGCCTACCTCGGCGACGGCCGGTTCTCGGCCAGCGGCTTTGGTCTTTCCGCGACGCTCCCGCCCGGCGTCTACGACGTCCGCGCCTACGCGTTCAGCACCGTCGCCGGCGGGTTCAACAACAGCGCCACCACCCGGATCACGGTGACCCAGCCAAGCTCGCTGCCGCGGATGTACGTCGACACACCGGCCCAGAATCAAACCATCACGCAGAACGTCAGCATTTCCGGCTGGGCCATCGATCAGGCCTCGGCGTCTGGACCCGGCATCGAAGCGATTCACGTGTGGGCCTATCCGACGTCCGGCGCGGCGCCCGTGTTCGTCGGCGCCGCGTATCCCGGCTTCATGCGCCAGGACATCGCCAACTACTTTGGCGCGGCCCGCTTCGCGCCATCCGGCTTCTGGGTGAGCGGCGCGCTGCCGCCCGGCGATTACAACCTGGTGGTGTTCGCCTTCAGCTCGCTGACCCGCACCTTCAACCAGGCGATGACCATCCACGTGCGCGTGGTCTGACCCTCGACTGCACGGCTCGCGACCGGCTCACACCCGGCTCGCGAGCCGCATCGTCCTCCCTTCCATTACCCGCTGCCAGATCTGTCGGCCGATCGGCCATTTCCATCGCAAGCTGCAATCCGCGCCTCGATTTTGTGATCGGACCCGCGTGCCAAATGTGTCATTCGGCGGAAATCCCGCCTGATCCGTCGCGGTACGTCCGTTGCCCGATGACCGGGCATGGTGATCCGCTCTCGAGTGCTGTGGGCTGTTCTGCTGATCCTCGTCGCGACGACAGCCGCGCGGGCCGAGTCCGTGACCGTCGCGTGGGACGCGAACCAGGAATCCGATCTCGCTGGCTATCTCGTCGCGTGGGGCCGCTCGTCGGGTGCGACCGAGGCCACGGTCGACGTCGGTATGGCCAGGACCTGGACGCTGACCGCGGCGGTCCCCGGCAACACCTACTACTTCCGCGTCTACGCCTACAACACCGGCGGCGAGCAGAGCCCGCCGTCCGCCGAAATCTCCGTCACGGTTCGGGGACCGAGCGGGCCGCGCTTCACCATCAATCGCGGCCAATTGAACTTCGCCGCGGTCAAGAACGGGACGGCCACGATCTCGATGACCCCGGCGCAGACGTTGACCCTCGCGCAGAATGGCGCGACGCCAATCGCCTGGACGGCCGAAACCGCGGCAAGCTGGTTACGGGTGACGCCGGCGAGCGGCACGGGAACCGGCACGCTGACCGTGCAACTCGCCGCGACCCTGCCCGCGCCCGGCATCTACGACGCCGTGGTCACCGTAACGTCCGTCGACACCGCGGTGCAGGTGCCGGTCCGCCTGCACGTTTACGCCAAGGGCACCAGCACGCTGCCGTTCGGCGGGTTCGACACGCCCGTCGACGGCACGGTTGACGTCAGCGGCGCGATCCCGGTCACCGGGTGGGCGATGGATGACGTGCAGGTGCTGCAGGTGCAGATCTACCGTGACCCGGTGCTCAGCGAACAGGGCCTGATCTACCTCGGCGACGCCACGTTCGTGTCTGGCGCGCGACCCGACGTCGAGTCGGGCTATTCGCAAATGCCGGCGGCGGACCGCGGCGGCTGGGGCTTCATGCTGCTCACCAACATGCTGCCCGACGTTCCCCGTGGGCAGGCGACCGGCGGCAACGGCACCTTCAAGCTGCACGCCTACGCGATCGACGCCGAAGGACAGGCCGTGGAGCTCGGCACGAAGACCATCGCGGTGAACAACCTCACCGCGCAGAAGCCGTTCGGGACCATCGATACGCCGTCGCAGGGCGGCACCGTGTCGGGCAATGCCTACGTGAACTTCGGCTGGGCCATCGCGCCGAAGGGGGAAATCCCGAAGGACGGATCGACGATGGCCGTGCTCGTGGACGGCGTCGTGGTCGGCCACCCGACCTACAACAACCCGCGCTCGGACATCGCGTCCGCGTTCCCCGGCTACGCCAACTCGCAAGGCCCGATTGCCTTCTTCATCCTCGATACGACGACGCTGACGAACGGGATGCACAGCATTTCGTGGGTGGTCACGGACAACACCGGCAACACGTCGGGCCTCGGCAGCCGGTTCTTCAACGTGCTCAACACCTCGGCGGCAACCGTTCGGCAGGCGGCCGAGCGCGCCGCGATGACCGCCGCCGTGACCCGCGCCGGCGGGGTCACGGTCAGCGCCGAGACCCTGGCCGCGCTGCCGGTCGAGAACGCGGCCGTCGAGGTATCGCGCGTCGCCGAGACCGACACCACCCCGCAGCTCGTGATGCCGGAGTGGAGCGGTGAGATCCGCCTCCGCAGCCGCCAGGCCGAACCGATCGCCATCAACCTGGCGAGCGAGTGGGACACGCTCGGCGGTGTCTACCAGGGCTTCCTGGCGGTCAACGGCGAGTTGCGCCCGCTTCCTCCGGGCTCGACTCTCGACGCCACGCAGGGGACCTTCACGTGGGAACCGGGTGCCGGGTTCATCGGCACCTATCGCCTGGTCTTCGTGCGCACCCTCTCCAACGGGGTCAAGACCAAGGTGCCGGTCCGCGTCAACATCGCGCCGAAGTTCGACCGCGCGGGTCAGAACCGTCAGTAGTAACCGCGCGGCCGGCGCGGACCGTTTGTTATGATCCGGGGGTGAGTGGTCCGCCAGACGACGCGCCGCTGGCGGTGATCGTCGTCAACTACCAGAGCTACGACGAGCTGCGCGACTGTTTGACGTCGCTCCGCGCCGCCGGCGACCATCACCGGGTGATCGTCGTCGATCACGCCAGCGAAGCGGCCGCGGCTGACGCGCTCACCACGGCATTTCCCGAAGTCCTGTTCCTGCCGGTCGCGGCCAACGAAGGGTTCGCCGCCGGCGTCAATCGCGGGGCCCGCGCCGCTGCGGGATCTCCGTTCATCCTGTTGCTCAATCCCGACTGCGTCGTGCAGCCCGCGACGTGCGACACACTGCTCGCGTGGATGCGCGCGCATCCGGGCGTCGGCGCCGCCGGCCCGCGCATTCACAACGCCGACGGCACGCTCCAGCCGACCGCCCGCAAGTTCCCCGATTTCACGACCGGGATCGCCGGGCGCAGCTCCTGGCTGACGCGCGTGCTGCCGAAGAATCCGCTGTCGCGGCACAATCTCCTCGGCCGCGAGGACGCAGACGAGGCGCTCGACGTCGACTGGGTCTCAGGCGCGTGCCTGATCGCCCGGCGCGACGCGTTCGAGTCGATCGGCGGGATGGACGAAGGGTTCTTCCTCTACTGGGAGGACGCCGACTTCTGCCGTCGTCTGCACCACGCCGGCTGGCGGATCGTCTACCTGCCGGCGGCGACAATCACCCACGTCGGCGGCCGCAGCAGCCGGCACAGCAAGCACGCCTCGCTGGAGGCCTTCCACCGCAGCGCGTTCCGCTTGTACTGGAAGCACGCCAGCTCGCCGGCGCGCCTGCTCGCGCCGCTGGTATTCGGGGCGCTGCGCGTGCGGCTGATGGTGATGAAGCAGATCGTCCGACGGCGTGCCAGTACGGCGCACCGCACCGTGTGAGCGGGTGCCTCCCGCGCTTTGTTCCTGCCGCCCAGATCGACGGTCGACACTCGGAATGGATGGACCGCGGCGTCTTTGATGACGTCGAGGGCTGGCGACCGTCAGCCCTGACGGGCGGTGGCAACGGCGACGTAGCGCGCGAGCGCGTCCTGCCACGACGGCAGCGTAAAACCTGCCGCCGCCAGCTTGGCGTTCGAGAGCGCGCAATAGAGCGGACGGCGCGCGACGAGCTTCACGTCCGCGAGCTTTACCGACACGATGTCGGCTTCGCGGCCGAGCAGCCGCGCGACTTCCTCCGCGATCCCCAACCAGGTCGTGACACCACTGTTGACGCAGTGGTAGAGACCAGCCGGCGGCCGGCGCGCGAGGATGCCCTCCGTGACCGACACGACGTCCTCGACGTAGCTCGGGGTCACCGTGCGATCGCCGAACACCCGCGTCGGGTGGCCGCCCTGAATCGACGCCAGGATCTTGTCGATGCTGCTCTTCGCGCGCGGACCGCCGAACAGGCTCTCGACGCGCAGGACGTAGGCCTCGGGTGCTTCGGCGGCGAACCACTCGCCCAGCAGCTTCGACGAACCGTAGGTGCTCATCGGCGCCGGCTGATCGGTCTCGACGTACGGCCTGTCGTGTGTGCCGTCGAACACGAAGTCGGTGCTGAAATGAATGAAGGCCGCACCGGCAGCCTTCGCCGCCCGAGCCAGATGGAGCACGCCGAAGGCGTTGCCGAGGAGCGCGCCGGTGGCGTCCGTCTCGGCTCCGTCGACGTCGTTGTAGGCGGCGCAGTTGACGATTGCGTCAGGCCGGGCGGCGGCGACGGCTTCCTGGACCGCGGCCTGATCGCCGATATCCAGCTGGGTGCGCGTGAAGGGCACGATTGTGTCGCTGCCGGCGCGCTGTGCCAGCGCCGATCCGAGCTGCCCGGCGGCACCGGTGACCATGATGCGCATCATCGGTCAGGGGTCAACGCGCACCTGACCAGTGCGGCAGGATGGGGAGCGCGGCGCTGAGCGTCGGCAGCTGCGCGTCGCGCCCCGAGAGCAGCGGCGCGGTGACCGGCCACTTGATCCCTATTTCCGGGCTGTTCCAGGCGATGCCGATCTCCTGCGACTTGTCGTACAGGGCGGTGCACTTGTACTCGACCTCCGCCACGGGCGTCTCGACGCAGAAACCGTGCGCGAACCCGGGCGGAATGTAGCACTGGCGGAAATTGTCGGCCGAGAGCGTGACCCCCACCCACTTCCCGAAGGTCGGCGAGCCGCGCCGGACGTCCACCGCGACGTCGAAGATCGCCCCGACCACTACCCGAACCAGCTTGCCCATTGGCGCTCCGAGCTGCAGGTGCAGGCCGCGCAACGTGCCGGCCACCGAGCGCGAGTGGTTGTCCTGCACGAACGGCAGGTCGATGCCGCCGTCCCGGTATTTGCTGCTGGAGAAGGTTTCCAGGAAGAAGCCGCGTTCGTCCCGGTAGACGTCGGGATCGATGATCAGGACCTCGGGGAGGTCGGTCGGCGTGAAACGCACCGTCACGACTCCTGTTCGAGCACCTGCAAGAGGTATTGGCCGTAGGCGCTCGACTTCATGGCCCGGGCCAGGCGCTGCACCTCCTCGCCGCCGATGTAGCCGAGCCGGAAGGCAATCTCCTCGAGGCAGGCGACCATCAGGCCCTGGCGTTCTTCAATCGCCTGAATGAAGTTCGAGGCCTGGATGAGAGATTCGTGGGTTCCGGTGTCGAGCCACGCGGTGCCGCGTGGCAGCTTCTCGACATAGAGCTGCGCGCGATCGAGATACAAGCGGTTGATGTCGGTGATCTCGAGCTCGCCGCGTGGCGATGGGCTGAGGCCGGCCGCCATGTCGAGCACCTGGTTGTCGTAGAAGTACAGGCCGGTGACGGCGTAGTTGGAGCGGGGGCGGGCCGGCTTTTCTTCGAGGCTGACGGCGTTACCGGCGTCGTCGAATTCGACCACGCCGTAGCGCTCCGGGTCGCGAACCTGGTAGCCGAACACGGTCGCGCCGGTCTCGCGCGTCGTCGCGATGCGCAGGACGTCTGAGAAATGCGCGCCGTAGAAGATGTTGTCACCGAGCGCCAGGGCGACACGGTCGTCGCCGACGAAGTCGCGGCCGATGATGAACGCCTGGGCCAGCCCTTCGGGCTTGGGCTGGGCGGCGTACGAAATCTGCAGGCCGAGCTCCGCGCCGTCGCCGAGCAGCCGGCGGAAGCCGTCCTGTTCGGTGGGCGTGGTGATCATGAGGATGGTGCGGATCCCGGCCAGCATCAACGCCGACAGCGGGTAGTACACCATCGGCTTGTTGTAGATCGGCAGCAGCTGCTTGCTGACGGCGCGGGTGACCGGATGGAGGCGCGTGCCGGAACCGCCGGCAAGAACGATCCCCTTCATCGCGCTCGAGGGTGACGCCTCGCGGCGGGCCGGCAGGTACGGCGATCGGAGGTGAGCGGAGATTGTCGAACGATCGGCGCGGCCATGCCCGGTGTGGTCACGAGATGTGCGGCAGGCGATCGGGCCGGGCGGTCAGTCGGGCGATGTCGGCGTCCACCATCATCTGGACGAGCCCGCGGAAGTCCACCTCCGGCTGCCATCCGAGCTGCCGCTGGGCCTTGCGGCAATCGCCGATCAGGTGCTCGACCTCCGCCGGACGGAGGAAGGCCGGATCGAGTTTCACGTGCTTCTCTGGATCGAGGCCGGCATGGGCGAAGGCGGTGTCGACGAGATCGCGGACCGAGTGCGCGACGCCGGTCGAGATGACGAAGTCATCCGGTTCGTCCTGCTGGAGCATCATCCACATCGCGCGGACGTAATCCCCGGCGAAGCCCCAGTCGCGCTTCGCATCGAGATTGCCGAGCGACAACGAGTCGGCCAGGCCGAGTTTGATCCGGGCCACGCCGTCGGTCACCTTGCGGGTGACGAACTCCAGGCCGCGGCGCGGCGACTCGTGATTGAAGAGAATGCCGGACGCGGCGAACAGGCCGTAGCTCTCCCGGTAGTTGACCGTGATGTAGTGGCCGAACACCTTCGACACACCGTACGGGCTGCGCGGATAGAACGGCGTCAGCTCCGTCTGCGGCACTTCCCGCACCTTGCCGTACATCTCACTCGAGGAGGCCTGATACAGACGAATCTTGGGATCGACCTGTCGGATGGCCTCCAGTATCCGGGTGACGCCCTGGGAGTTGTACTCTGCGGTCAGCAGCGGCTGATCCCACGACGCCGGCACGAACGACATCGCCGCGAGGTTGTAGACCTCGTGCGGTTTGACGCGCTGAATGATCCCGGCGAGCGAGAGCTGGTCGAGGAGGTCGCCCGGGCACAGCTCGATCCGGTCAAGCAGGTGCTCGATGCGCCACAGGTTGGGGGCGCTCGAGCGCCGCACCACGCCGAACACTTTGTAGCCTTTGGCGAGCAGAAACTCGGCGAGGTAAGAACCGTCCTGACCGGTAATACCGGTGATCAGCGCGCGCTGTGTCATGGAAATTTTCGAGGCCCGAAACCCATAGATAATATTGAATGGAGCGGCGACGGTCAAGCAATGCAGACCTCATGATCCGGGCCTTCGAGGCGGTCCAGCGTGGCTGTTTTCTGCTGCTCGCGGCGTTTCTGTTTCTCACCGTGATTCGTGTGCCCGGCGCGGTGTCGCTGGCGTGGGCCGCGGTCGCGGTGCTCAGCGCCGCCGCTCCGTTCGAGGGATTGCTGATCGTCGCGGCCTTCGTGCCGATTGGTGTGGCGATCGGATCGCTCGCCGGCACGCCCCCCTGGACCGAACCGCTGGTCATCGCCTACCTTGCCGGTGCCGCCGCGCGTGCCGCCGTTCAGCGCCGCCCGGTGTCATGGACCGTCCCGTGGGCGGCGATCGTGCTCGCGCTCGCGGTGTGCTGTTCGGCGATCGTGGAGCTCGCCTTGATGCGGGTCCGGATGGGCCCTGACCCGTTTCGCGGGCTCCTCACGCGTGTGCTCGAAGGACGATATTTCGCGGTGGTGCCGGAACTCGGGCCGATACCCGCCGCTGCGGTGTTCCTCGAAGGGCTCGCGCTGTTCGTGATCGTTGCGGCCATCATCGGCTCGAGCCGCGCCCGGCTGACGCGCCTGATCTCGATGGCCGTCGCGGGCGCAGCCGGCGCCGCGGCCCTCAATCTGAGTCGTCTGGCGACGGCCGCGGTGGCGACCGGAGACGGGTGGGGCGCGGTGATGCGGCTGGCCCGCACGACCCGAATCAACATGGAGTACGCGGACGTCAATGCCGCCGGATCGTACTTCGCGATGCTGCTGTGTCTTGCCGTCGGCCTGACGCTGATGACCACCCGGGGCGCGCGAATCGTCGCGGCCGCCGCCGCGCTGGTGCTCGGGCTCGCACTGTGGCTGACGAGTTCGCGGGCCGCGATCGTTGGCGTGCTGGTCGTCGGCGGGCTGTCAGCAATCGTGACGTTCGTACGCAGCGGGGCCTGGGGAGGTCGACTGCCAGGTCGCGCCGCCGCGCCGGCGGCGACGATCGTGCCCATCGCCCCCGGGTCCGGGTCGCGGCATCGCGGAGCGCTCTTCGGGATAGCCGGCCTGACGGTCGCTACCCTGATCGTCCTCCTGTTCCTGCCCAATCGCCTGATCGGCGGCAACGCCGCCGCGGCCGCGGAGATCCGCCGCGACATGGCGATCGTCTCGTGGCGGCTGCTCGCGAGGAATCCGGCGTTCGGCGTCGGCATCGGGCAGTACTACGAGCTCTCCGGCGACGAGATGCTGCACCTGCCGGTCGGGCGCATCTACATCCGGCAGAACGCGCACAACAACTTCCTGCAGATCCTGGCGGAGCTGGGGGTGGTCGGCTTCGTCTGCTTTGCCGCGCTGTTATGGATGTCGGGCCGGGGACTCTGGGTTGCCAGCCGCGCTCCGGATCCGACACCCTTCCCGACGGGCGCGGTTGCCGCGGCGCTTGGCGCGTTCCTGATCTCGGCGGTGTTCGGCCATCCACTGCTCGCGCCGGCCTGCGCGTACGCGTTCTGGATGATCGCCGGAGCCGCCGCCGCCTTCGCGCCCCCGCTTCGGCCCCTGCCCTACCGCTCACTCGCGGCGGTGGCCGCAGCGGCCATTCTGATCTCAACCCCGATCCGCGCGACGGCCGCCATCGACGACGCCGACCTCGATCACCTCGGCTACGGGCTGTCCCTGTGGCAGATGGCAGGCGACGGGCAGCGCTACCGGATCGCGACCGGCCCGGCGACGATCTTCATCCCCAGCGATGCCGCGGTCGTGAAGGTCCCGCTGCGCACGTCCGGCGGCGCCAGCCGGCACCCGGTCAGCATCCGCCTGCGCGGACGTCTGGTCGACCGGGTTCAGATCGAGGGCACGGCGTGGACGTGGTACAAGCTCAATGTCCCACAGCACGAGCGGGCTCGCTTCGTGCCGCTGCAGCTCCAGCTCGAAGACGCACCGGGCGAGCAGCTGCACATCGGCAAGGTGTCGGTGGTGACGCCGCGCCACAAGTGACCGCTGACCGCAGACCTCAGACCGGAGAGAGATGGCAGACGCGGCAATCGACGTCCTGGTGATTGGTGCCGGCCTGACCGGCCTGGCCGCGGCGCTCGAGATCGCCTCGCGCGGGCACTCGACGGCCATCGCCGAGCAGCACCCCCGGCCGGGGATGGAGACGAGCACGCACAACAGCGGCGTGATTCATGCCGGCCTGTACTATCCGGAAGGGACGCTGAAGGCGCAGCTATGCGTCGAGGGCGCCAGCCGCCTGTATCGGTTTTGCGCGAGTCACGGTGTCCCGGCCGAACGCTGCGGCAAGCTCGTCGTCGCGGTCGAAGATCACGAGATCCCGACGATCGAGGCGATCACGTCGCTCGGCACCGCCAACGGCGCCCAGGGGCTGGAAGTCGTCGGTCCCGCATTCATCCGCGAGCGTGAACCGCACGTGCGGGCACTCGCCGCGCTCTGGTCCCCCAATACCGGACGCGTCGAAGCGGAGGCGTTGGTGCGGACCCTGCAGCGGCTCGGCGAAGCGGAAGGCGTGGCGCTGCTGCGACAGGCGCGCGTCGCCGGCGCCGAACGGCGGCCGGATGGGATCTTTGAAGTCAGAACCGCGCGGGAGACGATCGCGACGCGCGTCGTGGTGAATGCCGCCGGTCTCTACGCCGACGACGTCTCAACTGCTTTCGGCGGCGAAGCGTTCCGGATCTACCCGTGTCGCGGGGAATACGCCGAGCTCAAGGCGAGCCGGCGGCACTGGCTGAATGGGCTCGTTTACCCGCTCCCTGAGAAATCAGGGCACGGGCTCGGGACGCATCTTACGAAAACAACCGGCGGCG
Organism: uncultured Acidobacteriota bacterium; assembly: GCA_963816725.1. GTDB lineage: Bacteria > Acidobacteriota > Vicinamibacteria > Vicinamibacterales > 2-12-FULL-66-21 > CAVSUB01. Next base: position 12,683 of record CAWFMC010000023.1, read on the forward strand.
CCGTGCTGCTCGGGCCGACGGCGACCTACCAGGAGCGCAAGGACGACTACGAAGGCGACCGGCTGCCGGTCGAGGCCTTCCTCGAACCCACCCGCCGCCTGATGCCGGACGTCACCCTCGATGACCTGACGTATGGCGGCAGCGGCATTCGCCCCAAACTGCATCCGGCGACCGAGCGCTTCGCAGATTTCCTGATCCGTGCGGACGCGCAGGTGCCGACGTTGATACACGCCGCCGGCATCGACTCCCCGGGCCTCACATCCTGCCTCGCCATCGCCGCGCGACTCGGCCCCATCGTGGACGAAGCGCTCGCGCACGGGTGACGAAGGCTCACGGCTGATAACGAACGTGGTCGGGCGCCTGTAGCCTTCAACCCTCGACCGCATCCTTCAGCGCGGCCACGACCCTCGCCTGCTGATCCCTGGTCAGCTCGCCGTAGATCGGCAGCGCGAGCGTCTCGTCCGCGGCCTGCTCGGCGTGCGGGAAATCCCCGCGCGCGTAGCCGAGATCCGCGAAGCACGGCTGGAGATGAAAGGGCACCGGGTAATAAATCTCGGTGCCGATCCCGCGTTGCGGTGAGGACTGCGCGGACGCGATCCCGCTCGGCAATCCGGATGATGAACTGGTTGTAGATGTGCGTGTGGCCCGGCACTTCCACCGGCAGGCGCACGCGCCCGGATAGCCCCGCAGCGTGTATCAGCTCGGCATATGTCACGGCGTTGGCGCGACGCATCTCGCTCCAGCGCGCCAGATGCGGCAGCTTGACCCGCAACACGGCGGCCTGCAGCGCGTCCAGGCGGAAGTTGCCGCCGATGCGCTGATGGATGTACTTGGGCTCGGCGCCGTGATTGCGCAGGAGCCGGACCTCGCGCGCCAGCTGCTCGTCGCGCGTCGTGATCAGCCCGCCGTCGCCGAAGGCGCCGAGATTCTTGCTCGGAAAGAACGAGAAGCAGCCGATCGCGCCCATCGATCCTGCCTGCCGGCCGTGATACCGCGCGCCGATGGCCTGCGCGGCATCCTCGATCACCGGGATCCCGGCGTCGCGCGCAGCGTCCAGGATCGGATCCATGTCCGCGCACTGGCCATACAGGTGCACGACGATGATGGCTCTGGTCTGGGGGGTGATCGCGGCGCGGACGGCGTCGGGGGCGAGGTTGTATGTCGCGGGATCGATGTCCACCAGCCGCGGCGTGGCGCCCAGCCGGCTGATGCACCCGGCGGTCGCGAAGAACGAGTAAGTCGTCGTGAGGACGTCGTCGCCGGGGCCGATGCCGAGCGCCATCATCGCGGCGAGGAGAGCGTCGGTGCCGGACGAGACCGCGATCGCGTCGCCAGCTTCGAGCTGGCTGACGAGATCGCGTTCGAGCGCGTCGACTTCGGGACCGAGGATGAACCGCTGGCTGTCGCAGACCCGCGTCAGGGCAGAGAGGATCTCGTCGCGGATCGGCGCGTACTGCGCCTGGAGATCCAGCAGCGGCACACCGGCCGCCGCCTTCGTCGTCATCGAATGACGATCTCGGGGGCGCCCCAGAGCGGCTCGTCGTTGTCCATGTTGCCAGGCACCTTCGGCGGGCTGGCGTAGGTGTTGAAGATCAAATCGACCTGCTCGCCGCCGTACGCCGAGAGGTCGACCATCACCGGAATCCAGCGCCGGTCGGCTGGCTTGTTGTACGGATCGACGTGCTGCGTGAACAGCTGATCGGAGGCCTTGCCGTCGGAGACGAGGACCATGAAGAGCACGCCGTCGCCCGGTTTTTCCCAGACTTCCGGTTTCAGCCCCAGGTTCACCCGCAGCCACCCGTCGTCCGGCACGCGGACCTTCCATGTCAGCCGGGTGCCGGCCAATCCGGGCGGCGCGATCGCCTTCTTCGTTTCGTCGCCGAGCTTTGCCTCGATGATCGGGAAGCTGGCGGACTCCGGTTTCTTGGTAGCCTGATCGAACCGGGCCAGGAGATCGATCGCCCCCGAGCTGCTCGAGCGCCGCAGCAGATACCAGCCGAGCAACAGGACGACCACGACCACGACGGCCGTGACGATCGCGCGATTACCTTTCATACGGTCTGTCTTCCTCCAGAAAACATAACAATCTATCACAGCCGGTCGAGCTTACCGGCTCGTCGGGCCGTTCTTCGCGATCAGCGGCTGCGCCGTTCCTTGACGGCGGCGCGCGTCTCGCGATCCGCTTCACGGCGCTTCTCGGTTTCCCGTTTGTCGTGCGCCTTCTTGCCCTTCGCCAGGCCGATCGCGATCTTGACGTGCCCGTTCTGGAAATACATGCGGGTCGGAACCAGCGTCATGCCCTTTTCGACCGTCTTGCCAATCAGCTTGCGGATCTCCTGGCGATGCAGGAGGAGTTTGCGGCGGCGGGTCGGTTCGTGATCGGAGTAGCCGCGGTGGCTATACGGACTGACGTGGATGTTGTAGACCCAGATCTCGCCGGACTCGACCCGGGCGTAGCTGTCGCGCAGGTTGACGTTGCCGCCGCGAATCGACTTGACCTCGGTGCCGACCAGGGCCACGCCCGCCTCGAACGTCTCGAGGATGTGGTAGTCGTGAAACGCCTTGCGGTTTTCGGCGATGTTCTTCTGCGCCTGTTCGCGCTCTGTCCTCATGATTGCGATCGATAGACGTTGACGGGGACTAGCGAACCCAGTACTGCACGGCCAGCCGGCCGCGCTGCTCGGCGCGCTGGAGCCGGTAGGGCGCGAACGTCAGCTCGGGATGCTCCAGCCGCGACACCAGCACGAAGCTGCCGACCTTACTCTGCCCCAACGCGGACGCCAGGGCCTGCGCGTGCTCCGGCGAATCGGCCAGAAAGACGATCTTGCGGTAATACAGCGGAAACAGCAACTGCGCGGTGAACGGGTCGTCGGCCACGACCACCCGGAGCGGCCCCTTGGCAATCGCCTCGACAGCGTCCGAGTCCCCCTGATTCCTGGCAGCGTAGGCGGGGATCGTTCCCGCCAGGTGCATGACGGCAGACATCAGGACCAGCAGCACGCCGATCCGGCCGGCCCATCGATCGGCGATCGAGGGCGCCCGCAGGTAGCCGCCGATCGTGGCCACCGCGACTACCGTCAACAGCGGCACGAGCGGCAACAGCAGGCGCGGCCCCAGCGCCTTGCCGCCGCTCGTATCCGCCCCGGCGAACGCCAGCACGAGGTAGGCAAGCGTGGTCCACAACACCGCCGGCCGTAACCATGGCGCCGCCGCGCGCGGGTCCGATCCGCCATCGTCGATCAGGCGCTTCACGAGGGCCGGCAGTGGAAACAGGGCGAAGACGAGATACGGCGACACCCGATGGAGACCGGCGAGCCACTTCGGCGCCGTGACCAGCTCGTGGAGATCGATCCACGCCAATGCGACCACCGCGATCAGCCACACGACGAGGCCCCAGGCGGATCGCAGCGACATCCGGATCGCCAGCGCGATCGCCAGTCCCGCCGCAAAGGCGGCGATCAGCGGATCGCGGCCGTAGCCGAGGAGCCAGTACTGCACCACCGCTTCGTAGCGCTCTCGCAACGTGAACGGCTGCAGGGCCGGGACGTCCGGGTTCGGTGCGTCACTGACGCGCAGCGCTGACTGGAGCAGATGGACGGCATGGCGCAGATGGGCCGCAACGGGCCGCTTGAACCACCACACCTCGAACATGGCCGCGGCGGCGAGCGGCAGGACCATGCCGATCACGGCCGACGACAGCGCGCGGACGGCACGGGTCCGCAGCCACACGATCAGCAGCAGGCCGGGCCCGAGCAGCAGGACCTCGTCGCGCTGCGTGGCTCCGGCGCCGAGGCAGAGGCCGGCGACGAGCGGCGCGAACGCTGATGGCGATCGCACGGCAAGCGCAAACGCGAGCGTGCTAAACGCGACCGCCGGCGCATGCTCCCAACCGCTGATCGCGTAAAACCACAACGGTCCGGCGATGCCGAGCGCGAGCAGCACGGCGATGCCGTCGCCGTCTGGTGCGAGCCGCCACGTGCTGGCAAGAATCACGGCCCCGGCCAGCAACGACACCAGGATCATCCCGCGCATCCCGGCTACGGAAACCGCCAGCGCCTGGATGACCGCGGACGCCGGCGAGAAGATGGCCTGCGTCTCACCACCCGTGGCCATGACGAACGGGGCGCGCAGCGGGAAGAACTGCCGCGCCTGATCGAGGAACTGACCGGGATACGGAATGTTCAGGCTGGTGAAGTGCGACGCCGCGAGCGCCCGCGCCTGCACGAACTTGACGCCGATGTCACCGGAGTAGACCGCGTCCGGCTCCAGGACCCACAGGCCGAGGACCGCATACGCGGCGACGATCAGGACGAAGACCGCGGCTTCAGCCCGTCGGTGCATGAGCGGCCCGGAACGTCGCCAGCCGTGCCGCGAGCCGCACCGCCTCGATCAGGCTGGACGGATCCGCGATCCCGCGGCCGGCGATGTCGAACGCCGTCCCGTGATCGACCGAGGTCCGGATGATCGGCAGCCCCAGCGTGACGTTCACGGCCCGCCCGAATGCCACCAGCTTCACCGGGATCAGGCCCTGATCGTGGTAACAGGCGACGACCGCGTCGAACTCCCCTTTCATGGCCCGGTTGAACAGCGTGTCGGCTGGAAACGGCCCACGCACGTCGATCCCGCGGGCCGCACACGCCGCGATGGCCGGACGCAGCACGTCATCTTCTTCGGCGCCGAGCAGCCCGTGCTCCCCGGCATGCGGATTGAGCCCGGCGACCGCCAGCCGCGGAGACGGATGCCCGAACTGTGGCAGTTCCGCCGCGGTCAGATCGATCGTGTCCTCGAGGCGCGCCCGGGTCAGCACCGTCGGCACGTCGCGCAGCGGCACGTGCACGGTCGCCAGCACGACCCGCAGCGTGTCGGCGTAGAACATCATGGCGACGCGGCGCGCGCCTGTGAGGTGGGCGAGAAGATCGGTGTGGCCCGGCCACGGAATTCCCGCCGCGGCGAACGCCTCCTTGTTGATGGGCGCAGTGGCGATCGCGTCGATCGCACCCGAGGTGGCGTCCGCGACCGCTTTGACCACGGCCTCGTACGCCGCACGGCCCGCCGCGGCGCTGATCACACCGCCCGCGAAATCCGCGACCTCCGCGGGAGACGAGGGGCCGTAGACGATCGGCTCGCATAGCGCGCGAATCTCGTCGTGCGCCGCCACTTTGAGCGCGATCTCCGGACCAATGCCCGCCGGATCGCCGGCGGTAATCCCGATTCTCGGCCGCATCAGGGCCGAGCTCCGATCGCGCCGTGTACCGTGTCGCTCGCTGATCCCGCCCGCATCGGCGCATTATCCGACGTTCACGATCCTGACGCTACTCCGCAGCCCACCCGCTCTGGGCTACGCTCTTGCCTGTCCCGTCATGCCCTCCCCCATCGTCGTTGTCGTCGTCCCCTGCTACAACACCTCGGCGCGGTGCGCCGCTGCGATCGCCGGGGCGCGTGCCTTCGCCCAGGGGGTGCTCGCGGTGGACGATGGGTCGACTGATGACACCGCCGAGCAGCTGCGGGCGACTGGCTGCCCGACCATCCAGCTGCCGGTCAACGCCGGCAAAGGCGCGGCGCTGGAGGCGGGCTTTCGCGAGGTTCTCAAGGGGGCCGCCGGCGCGCTCGCCGTCGACGCCGACTTCGTCGTCACCATGGATGGCGACGGCCAGCACGATGCGCGCGACATTCCGCGGCTCGTCTCCTGCGCCGTCCGTGCCGGGGCCGACCTCGTGCTCGGAATGCGCGACCCGCGCGCGATGCCGCGCAAGAATCGCATCGGTGCCCACTATTCGCGCCTGCTGTTCCTGATCGGCACGAGCACCTTCGTCCCTGACACGCAGTCCGGCTTCAGGCTGATGACGGTTTCCCTCGTGGCCACCTTGCTGGACCGCGTGACGTGGCAGGGATACGAGTCGGAGTCGGAAGTGCTCTGGCAGACACTGGCGCTCGCCCGGCCGTTGGCGGCCGCCCCGATCGCCACGATCTATCTTGATGACAATCGCAGCTCGCAGTTCAACGCCTGGCGCGATTCGCGGCGGATCGCGGCGGTCTTCACGCGGTCACTGCGTTGGACCGTCAGCATGGCCGCACTCGATTTCGTCTCCTTCGCCGGCTTCGTGTGGCTGACCAGCCTGGCGCCGATTGCCGCCAATGCCGCCGCACGGGTGCTGGCCGTCGGGGTCCAGGCGGTGTTCCGGCGCGACTACGCCGTCCGGACCAGGGTGCTCATGCGCAAGGAAGGATCGGGCTGGGTGCTTGCGACGTTCGCCGGCCATCTGGCCCTGACGACCATCCTGCTGGCCGGCTTGATGCGGCTCGGTGCACCGCCCCTTGTGGCCAAGGCGCTGGCGCAGTTGTGCGGGTATTTGACGACGTTCGTGGCGGTGGACTCCGTGCTGCTGCGGCGCGCAGCGCGCGACTGTCCGGCGATCAACTGATCGTTACCGGCAGGATCCGCAACCGCCGCCGGTGCTGCACGACCCACAGCCGCCGGCACCGGGGCCTGTCGGGTTGTCGCAGCCGCCACACCCGCCCTCGTCCGCGCAGCCGCCGTGCACCACCCCCTTGCCGTTGGGCAGCTCGTAGCGGAGGCAACACTTGAGGCGACCGCACATGCCCGAGAGCTTGGAAGGGTTCAGGGCCAGGTTCTGCAACTTGGCCATCTTGATCGAGATCGGCTCGAAGGTCTGCAGCCAGGTCGTGCAGCACAACGGGCGGCCGCACGGGCCGTAGCCGCCGAGCATCCGCGCCTCGTCGCGGACGCCGATCTGCCGCATCTCGATGCGCAGGCGGAAGTGCGCCGCCAGATCGCGCACCAGCTCGCGGAAATCGACCCGGCCCTCGGCGGTGTAGTAGAAGATCAGCCGCGAGCCGTCGAACAGCTGCTCGACCCGCGCCAGCTTCATCGCCAGACCGCGCTCGCGGATCTTCAGGAGGCAGACGCGATGCGCTTCCTGCTCGCGCTGCTGATGTTTCAGCTTGGTGAGGATGTCCTCGTGCGAGGCCTTGCGGACGACGACCGCCGACGGGTCGGCCATGTCGCGGCGACGATTCTGGAGCTGCGGGATCCCGCGCATGACGGTTCCGACGGCCGGGCCTTCGGCCGATTGCACGACCACCGCGTCGCCGGCCGATAGCGGCGTGACGTCGGCTGCCGGCGTGTCTGGGTCGAGGGCATCGAGCGCGAGCTCGGGGAGGAGGAACGTCTGGGTCCGCCCGACGGGCGCGAACTTGACGCTGACGAACGGACGGACGGCCCCGGCGCTCATGTCTCTCTTATGGGCGCGTCGACCGGCGCCGCGGCTATATCTGGAACGCGACCCAGTCCGCCACGATTTTCGGACTGGCGTTGCGCTCGAGTGCCGCGATCGCCTGGTCGACCGCCGAAAACGCCCGGACCGTGCGATCCCCGTCGAACGCCCGCACGAGCCCGCCGAGAAGCGGCTTCATGTCGGGGTTGGCGAGACACCGCTCGTCCGCGCGGGATAGCAATACACCACAATCACGAATCAACGACGCGAGCGCCCGTAACCGGCGCGCGAGCTCGTCGCGGTCGCTCAGACCGACGAGCACCTTGGCGCTCTCCAGCCGGCGGCGCGGGTCGATCGAACTGGCCACGCCTTGCAGCAGCCCGGCGGCCGCGTCCCGGGCCGCGGTGACATCCTCGGAGTTGCCTGACAGGGCCGCCCCCACGCTGCCGTCGGCAGCCGAGGCCGCGGCATGGGCCCCTGTCTCATCGTAGCCGTGCGAGGCGATCAGCACCGCGGCGATGTCGGCGGCGTCGAGCCGGCCGAAGCGAATCTGCTGGCAGCGGGAGCGGACGGTCGGCAGCAGCACGTCCGGAGTGGACGTCACGAGCACGAACGACGACGCGGAGGGCGGTTCCTCGAGGGTCTTGAGGAGCGCGTTCTGGGCCTCGCCCAGGATCGCCTCCGCCTGGTCGAAGATCACCACCCGGCGGCGGCCTTCGAACGGCCGGTACGCGGCCTTCTCGATCGCGTCGCGAATCCGATCGACCTTGATCGCACCGGTCTCGCCCGGCTCGATCAGGATGACGTCTGAATGCACGCCGCGCGCGATGCGCTTGCAGGAGGCGCAGACGCCGCAGGCGTCACGGCCGAGGCCTTCGGCAGTCACCGGAGTGGGGCAGTTGAGGAGTTGCGCCAGCGCGACGGCGGTCAGGCGCTTGCCGACCCCTTCCGGACCGGTGAAAATCACGCTCGGCGGCAGCGACTCGCGCTCGACCGCGCGGACGAGCAGCTCGAGGAGATGGCGATGACCGGCGACGGCGCGCAGCGGCATCGCGCTAGCCGCCGTCCTTCTTCTTCTCGGCGTCGTGCTTGCGCTTCTCGTCCTGCTTCTTGCGCTCCTCTTCCTTGCGCTTCTTGTCCTCGTCGCCGTTGTTGTCGCCGCCGGCCCCGAACACCTTCGACCAGAAGCCACGCTTCTTCTTCGGCTCCTCAGAGGCGCGTTCCTCGCCGGCCTTCTCGCCGGGCTTTTCACCCGAGACCGCGCCGGCATTGCCGCTGGTGCTGGCCGCGGAGGGCAGCGGCAGGCCGGTATTGTCGGCGGGCACCGGCACGACGTGGTTGTCCTTGCCGAAGGCGCCGGCCAGGCGATCCAGGACCGAGAGCGACTCGTGCAGCGGGCAGGTCGTGGTCGGCACCGTGCCGCGCGCGAAGTACTCGCCGTAGATCATCGACTTCGTCTCGATCTGGCCATCCTTGGTGACGACTTGAACCGAGTCGCAGCCCGCCGCCGGCAGCTTGCCGGACATGCGGCAGACGTTGACCATCACGACATCCGAGGGCTTCTCCAGCCACTCGGCCTTGTCGCCCTTGGTCGCCCGCTTCATGAACGACGCCCAGATCGGGACCGCCACATCGGCGGCATAGCCGTTCGAGATGATCGTCTTGGGCTGGTCGAACCCGACCCACACGCCCGTGACGAGGTGCGGCGTATAGCCGACGAACCAGGCGTCGTTGTAGTCGTTGGTGGTGCCCGTCTTGCCCGCCGCCGGCAGCGTGAACCCGATCTGGCGGGCGCGGTACGCCGTCCCCGAGCTGATGACGTCGGCGAGCATGCTCGACATCAGGTAGGCGGTCGTCTCCGAGATCGCCTGGTGAGATTTGGAGACACCCTGGTAGAGGATCTTGCCGTCGCCGTCCTCGACCCGCCGAATCAGCAGCGGCTCGCGGACCACACCCTTGCTGGCGAACGCGCCGTACGCCGCGGTCAACTGCGCGAGGGTAACCTCGCTGGCCCCCAACGCCAGCGACGGCACGCTCGGCGGTGTGCCGACGTTGAGCTTCTCCGAATAGCTGACCGCGTTCTTGATGCCGACGCTGTTGAGGAGCTGCACCGCGGCGCGGTTGCTCGAGGTCCGCAGCGCCGTACGTAGCGTCATCGAGTCGGCGTCGGAATGCTCGTCCTCGGGGACCCATCCGCCCTGCGGGGTCGCGATCGGCGCGTCGAGGTTGGTGATGACCGTAGCCGGCGTGTAGCCCGCCTCGATCGCCGTCGCGTAGACGAACGGCTTGAACGCCGATCCCGACTGCCGCTTGGCCTGGACCGCGCGATTGAACCGGCTCTCGCTGAAGTCGCGCCCGCCGACCATCGCTTCGACGAAGCCGGTCGATGGATCCATCGCGTAGAGCGCGCCCTGAAGGTAATCGGGCCGTCCGTCCTTCGGGATTTCCTGTTTGCCGCGGGGCAGGTACTTGTAGCCGCGACGCTTTTCGATGTCGGCCAGGCCCTCTTCGACCAGTTGCTCGGCCGCCTTCTGCATCTCCGGCTGGATCGTGGTGTAGACCTTCAGCCCACCCTGATACACCCGCTGCCAGCCGAACTTCTGGACCAGCTCGCGCCGGACCTGCTCCTTGAAATAGAGCCCGAAGGTCTCGTTGATCTCCAGCGCGTTGGTCAGCTTGACGGTGGCCTTCTTCGCTTTCGCCGCCGTCGCCTCGTCTATCGCTCCGGACGTCACCATCGTCTGGAGCACGACATTGCGGCGGGCGATCGCGCGATCGAGGTTGACCGTCGGTGCATACGACGACGGGGATTGAATCAGGCCGGCAAGGAGCGCGGCCTGGTCGACCGACAGATCGGACGCGCTCCGGCCGAAATACCCGCGGGACGCGGCCTCGACGCCGTACAGCCCGTCGCCGAAGTAGACCTTGTTCAAGTACAGCTCGAGGATCTCTTCCTTGTTGTAGAGGTTCTCGATGTAGGCGGCGAGGATGACTTCCTTCAGCTTGCGCCGGTAGGTCTTGTCGCGGGTCAGGAAGCTCTGGCGGGCCAGCTGCTGGGTGATCGTGCTGCCGCCCTCGGCGCGCCGCCCGGCCTGGACGTTCTTGAGCACCGACCCGAAGATCCGGACCGCATCGATGCCGCTGTGATCGAAGAATCGCTGGTCCTCGACCGATACGACCGCCTTGATCAGATTCTGCGAGACTTTGGACAGCGGAACTTCGATCCGCTGCTCTTTATAGATGGTGAAGACCGGCTTGTCGCTGACGTCGAACAGGGTTGTCGCCTCGGACATGTCCCCCAGACCGCGCAGCGCCTGCCGATCCGGCAGACCGGTGGTCAAATCGTAGCTGAACCAGGTCAGCCATCCTGCCGCGGCGAAGCCGGCCATCGCGACGACAGCGATGATCGCGACGAGGGCGCGCGGACGCCCGTCCAGCAGCCGCTGAATGAAGGCAAAACGTGGAAAATGAAACCGCACGGCGAGCTTGGATGGCAAGATGCGAGCCGTCGAGGTTAAAGGGTTGTCCGGCTCCCCCACCCGAGGGACCAGCCTGATTATGCGTCCCGCGGGACTGAATGGGCAAGGAAACCCACAACCCTGGGCGCCTCAACCGGCTCCGGCGTCTCGGCCCAGCCGCTTCAGTTTCTGAAGCGGCTGGCGCAGCGGCTGCGCGGACCCGGCCATCCCGGCCCACAGATCCTGGACCTTCGCCACCCGTGCCGGCATGTTCCGGACCGTGAAGGTGGTCGGCGCGACGGCTCCCCGCTCGATCTCCTCCCACGTGCAGGGCGCCGAGATCGGTGCGCCCGGCCTGGCCCGAACCGCGTAGGCCGCGGCGAAGGTCGCGCTGTAGCCGTTCCGCCCGGTGTCGACGAGAATCCGCCGGCCGCGATCCTTTTTGCTGAACTCCTGGGTGAGGTGCTCGGGATCGCGCGTGACCAGCAGCGTCCCCACCGCGTGGGCGAACCGCGCGACGTCGCCAATCCGTGAGCTCCCCTCGAGCGGAACGACGATGTGGTAGCCCTTGGAACCGGAGGTCTTGACCCAGCTGGCGAGTCCGAGCTCGCTGAGCAGGTCGCGGAGCCGAAGCGCGGCGCCGCGGAGCGTCGCTGGATCGTCCTCCATCGGATCGAGATCGAACACGCAGATGTCGGGATGATGCAGCCGGGGCACGCGCGAGACCCACACGTGCGGGGTGATGGTGTTCTGGTTGACGACCCACAGCAGCGAGCGGACGTCGTCCACCACCACGTGGTGCACCGTGCCGTCCTTCTTCGGCACGGTCACTCGCTGCAGCCAGTCGGGAAACCCCTTCGTCACGCTCTTCTGGATGAAGCCCTTGTGATCGATCCCGGCCGGATACCGCTCCATCGTCACCGGCCGGCCGCGGAGGTGCGGAAGCATGAGCGGCGCGATCGCTTCGTAGTACGCGGCGAGCTGGCCCTTGGTGACCGCGTCTCCGCCGGCATCCGCCGGGAAGAGCACCTTCTCGGGATGCGTGATCATGACTCGCGCACCACCTCGCGCGGGGACTTGTCCGTCCTGAGCCCGAGCAGCCGCGAGTGCCGCAGCTTGCCGTGGCCGGTCCACTCGATGAAGGCGACCTGGACGACGATCTCCGGCCGCACCCAGTGTGCGTACAACCGCGGCAGGCCGACGGCCCGGGTGAAGGGCGGCTTCGGGATCTCGGCCGCGTCCAGGCGGGCACGCAGATCGCGGAGCAGCGCGGCGTCGAACCCGGTGCCGACTTTCCCCGCGAAGACGAAGTCGTCACCATCGTAGTACCCGACGAGCAGCGCCCCGAGGCCGACGCGGGCGCCTTTAGGATCGGTGAAGCCGCCGACCACCAGCTCCTGCGCGTTCTCGCACTTCATCTTCAGCCAGTGCGGCGAGCGGCGGTGCTCGTAGGGGCTGCCGCGGCGCTTGGCGATGACCCCTTCCCACCCCTCGGCGCACGCGCGCTCCCACGGCTTCTCGCCGGTGACGGGCGGGACACGGAGCAGCGGCGGCGAAAGCGGCAAGGCGGCGAGCCGCGCCTGACGCTCTTCGAGCGGCAGCCGGGTGATGTCTTCTCCGTCCAGGCGGAGCAGGTCGAAGACGTGGTACCCCGGATCAGCCTGTCCCCACGTCAGTTCGCCGTCGAGAATCAGGTCGGTGACCGCCAGGGCGGCGATCGCCGCGCTCACCGCCGGCAGGTGCTGCGGCAGTCGATTACGCGACAGCAGCCGGATGTCCTCGCCCGATCGGAAGGCGAGCAGGCGGATGCCATCGAGCTTCCGCTCGAACAGCCACTCCGGCCCGGCGAAGCGCTCCTGCGTGAGCGTCGCGGCCATCGGCACGATCCAGTCGGGAAAAGGCGTCATGCATCACTTCCCGGCACGGCATTGTCGTGCCGGCGGTCGTGAGGTACGCTGCCGTCCGGGCAGCCCGGGCCGAGCGCCCGCGAGCGCCCACAGGATATCAGCGGCGATGATCCACCGGGAGGCAGGCATGCGACGGGTGTTGGCGGGAGTCGGACTGGGTGTGGTTTCGGTCGCGGTCGGCCTGGCCCAGGCACCACCGCCCCCGGTTGTCTCGCCCGAGGTGTCGAAGGGCGCCATCACCCTGCGCTACCGCGCGCCGAACGCCAAGGAGATCGTCGTCGCCGGCGAGCTCGATGGCCAACCGCACCCCATGACCAAGGGAGCGGACGGCGTGTGGAGCGTGACCATCGGGCCGCTGCCGCCGGACATCTACACCTACGCCTTCACCGTCGACGGGGTCACCGCGCTCGACCCGCAGAACGCCAACACCAAGCTGGGCTACGGCACGTTCGGCGCCGTCAGCGTCGTGCAGGTGCCCGGCGACGGCCCGCAGTTCTACGATTCGCGTCCAGTCCCGCATGGCGAGGTCCGCATCCGCCCCTACGAGTCGAAGACCCTGGGCGTCTCGCGGACGATGTGGGTCTATACGCCGCCGGGCTACGACACGGGCAAAGACTATCCAGTGCTGTACCTGCTGCATGGCGCCGGCGACGTCGAGTCTGGTTGGACACTGATCGGTCGCGCGAACCTGATTCTCGACAACCTGATCGCGGAGAAAAAAGCCAAACCGATGGTGGTCGTGATGCCGCTCGGCCACGCCATCCAGAGCTTCTGGACGGGGCCGTCGAAAGTCCTCCCGGATCCGGTGTCCGAGTCGTTTGCCAAGGGTGGGCTCGACGCGGTGATCACCGCGATGATGGCGGGCGATGGTCACGGCGGGCTCTCGCCGGTCACCCGCGACCTGGTCGAGGACGTAATGCCCGAGGTCGAGCGGTCGTTCAAGGTGTCGAAGACGCCCGCCAACCGGGCCATCGCCGGGCTCTCGATGGGCGGCGGCCAGACCCTCAACCTCGCCTTCAGCCGTCCCGAGCTGTTCCGCTACGTGGCCATCATGAGCGGCGCGGTCAGTCCCAAGGCTGAGGAGATCTATCCGAAGTTCCTCGGCGACCCCGCCGCGGTCAACAAAGCCTTCAAGCTGCTGTGGGTCGGCGTCGGCAAGGACGACATGCTGACCGGCCCCGGCGATCGCGCCTTCGAGGCGATGCTCACCAAGAAGAGCATCACCCACACCTACCGGTTGATCGAGGGCCGCCATGAGTGGACGGTCTGGCGCCAGAATCTGAATGAGATTGCGGGATTGCTGTTCAAGTAAACCCCCGGTTCGGGGGTTCGAGGGTTCGAAAGGTTCGATGGGTGCGGGTTCGAGGGTTCGACGGTGCTGGTTCGACCATACGAGTGCTGCCGAGATGAGCGCAGAGTGCCGCGATTAACGAGCAAAGAACCTGCGAACCCGTAGAACCCTGGAACGCGCACCCATCGAACCGTCGAACCCCCGAACCATAGAACCAACGCAACCGCCGAAGGCGGTACAATAACCACCGCCAGCCTCTGGGAAGTTCGACGGACGCAGATGACACGGCTGAAGACGGCGATCGCGGTGCTGCTGGTCAGCTCGCTGCCGGTGATGGTGCGCGCGGCGGACGAGCGGGCGGCGATTCGGGTCTACGTGACGACCGGGTCCGCCACCAGCGGCAACGAGGCGGCGACGCAGAGCGGGCTCGAGGCTTCGACGACCGATTTGCGGCAAGCGCTGGCCAAGCGGAAGGGGCTGACAATCGTGCCGACGGCCGAGGAGGCGCAGGTGCGCGTCGAGGTCTTCGATCGCGAGGAACGCGACCCGGCGCAAGGCGGCTTCGGCGGCACATCGATCACCAGGTTCCGCCAGACCATCGTCCGGCTGCGCATCGAGAGCGGCGCGGCCAAGAGCGAACTGAAGGGCATCGGCCAGTCGTCGTGGAAGGCGGCGGCCAAGGATGCCGCCGAGCGGGTATCCAAATGGCTGGAGAGCCACCCGCCGGCTATCGACACAGCACTCCTACCCCAGTGAAAGCAGTCCAGGCTCCCGAATGACCCAGCAGTCGACCGTCATCAACTTCACCCGCGGCGTGCCCGCGAACGACTCGTTCCCGATCGAGGAAGTCGTCGATGCGGCGCGCACCGCGCTCGCCAGCCACGGCCCGTCGATGATGCAGTACGGCCCGTCGCTCGGCTTTCAGCCGCTGCGGGAATGGCTCGCCGGATGGCAGGGCGTGAGCGTCGATCGGGTGCTGACCGGCAACGGCTCGCTGCAGCTGATCGAGTTCCTGTGCCTGCACCTGCTGAAGCCGGGCGACGTGGTGTTCGTCGAGTCGCCGACCTACGACCGCACCCTGACGCTCCTGCGCCGCCATCAGGCGACGGTGGTCGGCATCCCGCTCGAAGCGGACGGCCCGAACCTCGAGGCCCTGGAAGCGTCGCTCGCCCAGCACACGCCGAAGTTCTTCTACGTCATCCCCGATTTCCAGAACCCGGCTGGCGCGACCTGCTCGGGCGCGAAGCGGCGGCGCATCGCCGCGTTGGCCGAACAGCACGGGTTCCTGCTCGTCGAGGACGCGCCGTACCGTCTGCTGCGCTATCGGGGCGAAGAGGAGCCGACGATCTACTCGCTGGCCCCCGAGCGCACCCTCCATATGAGCTCCTTCACGAAGCTCATCGCACCGGGAGTCCGCACCGGCTTCATGGTGGGCGCGCCCTCCGTCATCAAGGCCCTGGGTAAGGTCGCGGAAGACACGTACATCTCACCCGGCTACGTGGCGCAGGGGATCACTGCTGAATGGTGCCGGCGCGGCCTGCTCGCGCCGCAGATCGAGCGCCTGAAGGCGCTGTACGCGCCGCGGCTCGACGCCTGCCTGGCCGGGCTCGATACCTTCATGCCCGGTGTCGAGGCGACGCACCCTGATGGCGGGTTCTTCATCTCGCTGACGCTGCCCGAAAACGTGAAGACGACGGCGGTTCGGGCTGAGGCTGCCACGCGCGACCTCAATCTCGCCGACGGCATGGCGTTCTTCCCGGATGGTGGCGGCGAACGGTTCCTGCGCCTGCCGTTCTGCGCCCTGACCCCGGACGAAATCGAAGAAGGCCTGCACCGCCTCGCGGACAGCGTGCTCAAAGTACAGCGCGCGTAGGGGCGTCGCCCGTCGGCCGTGGCGCGCCGCCGGCTGCGAGTGTAGGCTCGACCTTCAGGTCGGGCGCCTCGCATAACGGGCGGCGGTCAGCCCTGGCGCGGGTCGGCGCTCGGCCGGAGCCGGCCGATCGTGGCCGCGGAGGCTCTCGCCAGCCACTGTTTTGCGCCCTCGCCGATCAACAACTGCTCGAGCGCGTCGAACTTGACGTAGGCGACCGGCACCAACAGCAGCGTCAGGAACAGGCACAGCGACTGGCCGCCGATGATCGTCACGGCAATCGCCGCGCGGCCGGTGCCGCCGATGCCGAGGCCCAGCGAGGTCGGGATGAGCCCCGCGATGATCGCGGTCGTCGTCATCAGGATCGGCCGCAGCCTGGTCCGGCAGGACTCGATGATCGCCTCGCGGATCGGCAGCCCCCGCGCCCGCAGCACGTTGGCGTAGTCGACCTGCAGGATCGAGTTCTTCTTCACGATCCCCAGCAGCAGCAGCATCCCGAGCGCGCTCCACAGGTTCAGCGTCCGGCCGGTCACCCACAGCGTGAACAGCGCGAACGGCACCGCGATCGGCAGCACCAGCATGATCACGACCGGCTGCAGGAAACTCTCGAACTGCGACGCCAGGACCATGTAGACGAAGATCATCGCCAGCCCGATGGCCATGATCATGTTGGCCGTCGTCTCGTCCAGGATCTTCGACTGCCCTTGGAGCTTGAACGACATGGTCGGCGGCATGTTCAGGCCGGCCATCATCCGGCGGACGTCGTTCGAGGCCTCGTCGAGGGCGTGCCCCGGCGCGACGTCGGCGATGAACTGGACCGTGAACTGCCGATCCGATCGCTGCAGCGTGGTTGGTCCGAGGCCCCGCTCGAGACGCGCGATGTTGTCGATCCGCACCGGCCCGGTGGCGGACGGGACCGTCAGCCGGCCGATCTCGCTGATGTCGCCGCGCTGGCTCTCGAGCACCCGGATCTTGACGGGATACTGCTCCTGCCCTTCCTTGTAGAACGAGATCTCGTCGTCTCCCGAGACGGCCAGCCGGAGGACGTTGCCGATGGTCGCCATGCGCACGCCGAGATCGGCGGCGCGCTTCCGGTCCACCGCCACGTGCACTTCAGGATTCGAGACGTTGAGACCGATCTTGACCTCCGTCAGGCTGGCCAGCTTCTGCCCTTCGACCAGGGCCCGCTTCGAGTATTCGGCAATCTGCTTCAGGTCGGGGCCGAGGATGTTGGCCGAGATCGCAAACCCGCCGGTGCCCTCGCCGCTGCCCAGCGCAGTACGTGAGCTGATGCTCGGCCGGTAGCTCTGGTGCTTGGCCAGGCGCTTGCGCATCTCGGTGATGATCTGTGCCTGGGTGTTCTTGCGCTCGTCGAGCGGCAGGGCCTGACACAGGAAATGGATGTGCGTTGGCGATCCGGCATTGGCGCTGACGCCGACGGACGGCTCGATCTGAGCCACGCCCTCGATCCCGGTCAACTCGTCGAGCAGCTTGAACGCCACCTCGGTCGTGCCGGCGAGAGAGGTGCCTTCCGGGGCATCGACATGGATCGTCCACTCGCCCATGTCCTCGTTCGGCACGAACTCGCGCCCGACCATCCGGTTGAGCGGGAACGTCAACGCGAACGTGATCAGCGACACCGCGATGATGGTGTACGGATGATCGAGCGCCCAGTGCACCCGCCGTTCGTACCAGTTGTCGAGCCAGTGGAAGAAGCCGCGCTCCTTCGTCTTGAGGTCGGCGGTGGCATCCGACAGCTTCAGGAAGCGCGAGCTGAGCATCGGCGTCAGCGTGAAGCTCACCAGCATCGACACCATGATCGCGAACGCCATGGTCCAGCCGAACGGGTTGATGAACCGCTTGGCATAACCGTTCATGAAGGCGATCGGCAGGAAGATCACGACCAGCGACAGCGTCGTCGCCATGACGGCCAGCGCCACCTCGCGGGTGCCTTCGATGGCCGCCTCGAATGGTGTGCAGTTCTTCTCCTCGATGTAGCGGAAGATGTTCTCGAGCACGACGATCGCGTCGTCGATCACGATGCCGACCGCGAGCGTGATGCCGAGCAGCGTCATGTTGTTCAGCGAGAACCCCATGATGTTCATCAGCGTGAACGAGGAGATGATCGACGCCGGGATGGCCAGCGCCGAGATCAGCACCGCGCGGATGTTGCGGATGAACACCATCACCACGATCGTGGCGAACAACGCGCCGAACACGAGATGCTCCTCGAGCGAGCTGATCGAGGCGTAGATGAAGCGTGAGTCGTCGCGGATCACGGTGATCTTGACGGCGGACGGGAGCGACCGCTCGATCGTCGCCAGCTTGGCCCGGACCCCTTCGATCACCGCGACGGTGTTCTCACCCATCGCGCGGCGGACATCGAGCATGACCGCCGGCGTGCGCCCCAGCCACACTCCGGTGGTCGGCCGCTCGAAGCTGTCCTCCGCATGGCCGATGTCCGACACCCGGATCGGCGTCCCGTTCCTGGTCGAGACGACGATGTCGTTGAAGTCGGCAGCGGCGTCGACGCGCCCGAGCGTGCGGAGGAGCAGCTGCCCCTTGCCCTGCTCGACCGTGCCGCCCGGGATCTCCACGTTCTCGGCGACCAGCGCGTCGCGAACCTGGCTCATCGACAGGCCGTAGGAGTTCAGCTTCTCGATGTCGACGACGATGTGGATCTCGCGAGCGCGGCCGCCGGCGAGGCTGACTTCGCCAACCCCGTTGACCGTCTGGATCACCCGCGCGATCTGCTTGTCGCTGAGCTCGGTCAGCGTGCGCAGGCTCATCGAGTCGGACGACACGATCAGCGACATGACCGGATCGGCGTCCGGATCGACTTTGGTGATGACCGGCGGCAGGAGCTCGGGCGGCATGCTCCGGATCGCACTGGCGACCTTCTCGCGGACGTCGTTCGAGGCGTCATTGAGGTCGCGCTCGAGCACGAAGCGGACGGTGATCTGGCCGCGGCCCTCGGCGATGCGCGCCTGGATCTCGTCGATCCCCGAGACGCCGCTGATCGCCTCCTCCATCGGCTCGACCACCGAGGTCGACATCTCGTCCGGGCTGGCGCCGGGCAGGAGCAGGACCACGCTGACGGTGGCCGGGTCGGCTTTGGGATAGAGGTCGACGCCGAGGCCGCGGAACGAGAACGTCCCGAGCACGACCAGCGACATGACCAGCATCGTCGCGAACACCGGGCGGCGGACGCAGAGATCAGACAGCACGCGGGAGCTCCTGCGCGGAGGACCGCCCGGCGGACGCCGGACGGCCGGTCTATTTGGTGCCGACGGCCACGGCCTGGCCGTCGTTGAGCGAGTCGACGTCGGTCACCGCGACCCGCTCACCCGGCTTCACGCCGGCGGTGACCTCGATGCGATCGCCGAGCCGCTCGCCGACCGACAATTCGCGCATCGCGAGCTTGTCGCCGTTGACGACGAACACCCGGTTGACGCCGTAGCGGTACTGGAGCGCCGCAAACGGCAGCGTCAGCACGTCGTCGGTCTTGCCGCTCTCGATGTGGACCCGGGCGAAGGCGCCCGGTTTCAGCACCGCCTCGGGGTTCGGCACCAGGGCTTCGAACGGAAAGGCTCTCGTCGAGGTGTTGACGCCGGGGCTGATTCGCGACACCTTGCCCTCGAAGGTGCGGTCCTGGTAGGCGTCGACCTTGAGCGCCACCGCCTGGCCGCTCTTGATCCACGGGGCCATCTTCTCCGGGATCTCGGCAATCACCTTGAGCGGATCGAGCCGTACCACCGCCATCACCGGCATCTGGGCCTTGACGAGCTCGCCAAGATTCACGAGCCGCCGCTCGACGAACCCGTCGAAGGGGGCGCGGATCTCGGTGTCCCGGAGCTGGCGTCCCGCCAGCTTCATGCTCGCCTCGGAGCCCTGGATGCTGGCGCGCAGGTTGCGGGCGTTCTGAAGGGCCGCGTCATACTCCGCCTGCTTCGCCTGCAGCGTCGTCTTGGCGGCATCGAACGCTTCCTGCGAGATCAGCGTTCTCTTGAACAGCTCCGTGGCACGGTCGTGCGACTGCTGCGCCTGGAGCAGGTCGGCCTTGGCCCGCTGAGCGTCCGGCGTCTTCTCGATGTCGGGCAGATGCTGCGGATCGGGGGCGCCGAACTGGGCGAGCGTCCGCGCCAGGGCGGCCTCCTGCTGCTCGAGGGTGTACTGCGCCTTCTCGCGATCGAGCTGAATCAGGACCTGGCCGGCCGTCACGCGGTCCCCAAGGTCCGCCAGAATCTTGCTGACCTTACCGTCAGCCTCGGAAGAAATCGTGACCTGATCGACGGCCGCGAGCGTGCCGACCACATCAACCGAGCGCTTCACCGCATCGCGGCGGACTTCCTCGACCTGAACCGCCTTCGCCGCCGGCTCCTTGGCGCTTGCCTGTGCCGTTTCGGTGCGCGAGCAGGCCCCGCCACCCGCGGCGAGAGCAAGGAAGATAAAGAGACGAACGAGAAGCGTCATCGTGTATGGGCGCGAGCGGCGCGCGCTCGAGAACGAGCGTACGAGGGCCAGGACGGAAAGAGTATATGCGGAACGTCGCAGCCGGACCGCTCAGGAGACTACCGCTCGCCCGCCTCTACCACTGGTAGCGCCGACGCGTTCCAGCCTCCGCCCAGCGCCTTGATCAGGAGGACGCTGGAGGACAGCCGGCGGGCGAGGAGCGTCACCGACGTCCGCTGGTTGTTGAGCGCGGCGTTCTGAGCCGCGATCACTTCGAGATACGTGACCACGCCCCCGCGATAGCGGTTATTGGCGAGCGTCAGCGAGCGTTCGGCGGCATCCACGGCGCGCTGCTGGGTCTCCGCTTCCTGCTCGAGCAAGCGCAGCGCCGCCAGATTGTCTTCGACCTCCTGGACCGCGCGCAGGACGGTGTCGCGGTAGCCGGCGACCTGCGACTCGTAGGCGGCCTGCGCCTGCGCCGACACGGCGCGGCGGCGCCCGCCGTCGAAGGCGGTGATGAGCGCGGTCGGGCCAAGGCTCCAGAACCCGCTCGCCCCTTTGATCAGGTTGGTCAGCGACCCGCTCTCGACGCCGGCGGACGCGTTTATCAGGAGGCGGGGGAAGTAGGCGGCGTTCGCGACCCCTATGTCGGCGTTGGCGGTCGCGACCCGGCGCTCGGCGGCGGCGATGTCGGGGCGCCGCTCCAGCAGCTCCGAAGGGAGCCCGGCGGGGACCACCGGCGGCGTGGTCTCGAGCGGCGACACCGGGATCGCGAACGTGGACGCCGAGGTGCCAACCAGCGCGGCGATCGCGTGCTCGAGACGGGCCCGGTCGATCAGGATGTCGATCCCCTGCGCCCGGGTGGACTCGAGGATCGTTTCCGCCTGCGCGACGTCGGCCTGCGACGCCACGCCGCCCTGGAACCGGTTCCTGGTCAGCTCCAGCGCGCGCTCGAACGCCGCTACGGCGGCGTCGAGAATGCGCTTCTCGGCATCGAGGCCGCGCAACGCGAAGTAATTCGTGGCCAGCTCCGCGTGCAGCGACAGCCTGACGCTCTCGAGATCCGCCGCTGACGCCTGCGCCGCGGCGCGGCTCGCGGCTACGGAGTCGCGCACCCGGCCCCACACGTCCGCCTCGTACGAAACGTCGACCGGCAGCAGGAAATCTTCGACGTGCCCGCTCCTGGACGCCTGGGCGCGTGTGTTCGAGGCATTGCTCGCGGAGATCGACGGGTTGACGCCGACCTGCGGGTAGAGGTCCGCGCGATTGATGCCGATCGCCGCGCGCGCCTGGAGGAACTGGGCCTGCGCCTGCTTGAGCGTCTCGCTCGAGACCTCGATGCGCTCCTCGAGGGCGTTCAGCTGCGAATCGCCGTAGATCTCCCACCACTTGCCGCGCAGCTGCCGATCCGCCGGCTGGGCCGTCTTCCAGTCCGCGTTCTCCTTGAACGCCGCCGGCGCCTCGGCCGGCGCGGGCACGACATACGGCGGACGGCGGGAGCCGCACGCCGACGCGACACACAGCACCACTAGGCTGCAGAGCAGCCGCCTCACGGCTGCGCCCCGTTGTCACCCGGCGCGGCCACGCGCACCGCCTGGCCGGCGAGCAGCGCATCGGGAGGATTGATCACGACCTGCTCGTTGCCGGTCAGGCCCGAGACGACTTCCACGGTGGTCCCGAAATCGCGCCCGAGCGTGACCGCCTGCATCACCACGTGTCCGCCCTGGACGGTCGCGACCTGCATGCCCTCAGCGCGGAAGACTAACGTGTTCACCGGCAGCCGGAAGGAGGACGCGCCCGGCGGCAGCTGGATCCGCACTTCCGCGTACGCGCCCGGCAGCAGCTCGCCCTTCGGGTTGTCGACGTCGACTTCGGTCAACAGCGTCCGCGACGTCACGTCGATCGCCTCGGCGGTCCGCGCGATCTTCCCGGTAAAAGTGCGGCCGGGGAACTCCCGCAGCGTCACCGTCGCATCGAGCCCGGTACGCGCCGACTGCGAGTAGACCTGCGGCACGCTGACGAACACCCGCATGCGATCGGTGGCCGCGACGTGGAACAGTTCCTTGGCCCCGTTCCCCGAATCGATCAGCGCTCCGATGTCGGTGTTGCGGGCGGTGATCACGCCGTCGAACGGCGCGTAGATCCGGCTGAAGCCCTGGAGCTGCTGCAGCCGGCTGACGTTGGCCTTCGCCGACAGGACCTCCGCCGTCCGCGCCTCGAAGCCGCCGACCGCGTTGTCCAGGTCCTGGCGCGACACCGACTCCGACTTGATCAGATCCTGGTAGCGTTCAGCCGTCGTCTTGGCCAGTTTGGCGTTGGCTTCGGCGGTCACCAGGTCGGCGCGTGACTGCTGGAGCTGCTGATCGATCTCCGGCGTGTCGATCTCGGCGAGCAGCTGGCCGCGCTTCACCCGCGATCCGAGGTCGGCGTAGCGCTTCCGCAGGTAGCCATTCGTACGGGCGTAGATCGCCGCGTCGGTGAAGGGCTGGATCGTGCCGGGCAGGGTGATCGACTGGTCGGCCTTGCCGCGTTCGGGCCTCGTCACCGAGACGGTGACGACCGCGAGCTCGTCGGTCTCGCGCGTGACCGTCTTCAGCGCGTTCCGCCGCGAGACGAGCCCCCACCCGGCAGTCCCCAGCGCCGCCGCGAGCAGCAGCACCAGGATCACCACCGCGCGCAGGCCGATCCGCGGTCGCGCGGTGCCTCCACCCTTACTCATGTCGCTCTCCCACGTCCCCGATCGTGCCGGCCGACGCCTGCCGGTGCCGGCCGTGCAGCAATGCGAAGGTCGCCGGCACGAAGAACAGCGTCGCGACCGTCGCGACCGTCAGGCCGCCGATCACCGCGCGGCCGAGAGGCGCATTCTGCTCGCCTCCCTCACCGAAACCCAGCGCCATCGGCACCATGCCGATGATCATTGCCAGCGCCGTCATCAGCACCGGCCGGAACCGGGAAAAGCCGGCGTCGAGCGCCGCGTCGGCCGCGTTCTGTCCGCGGGCGAGCTCGTCCTTCGCAAAGCTGACCACCAGGATCGAGTTCGCCGTCGCCACCCCCATGCACATGATCGCTCCGGTCAGGCTGGGGACGCTGAACGTCGTGTGGGTCACGAACAGCATCCACACGATGCCCGCCAGCGCCGCCGGCAGCGCCGACACGATGATGAACGGGTCGAGCCACGACTGGAAATTGACGACGATCAGCAGGTAGACCAGGACGATGGCCAGCACCAGCCCGCCGAGCAGCCCCCGGAACGAGCTGTTCATCGTCTCGATCTGCCCGCGCACGACCAGCTGCGAGCCCTTCGGCAGATCCTTGCGCGCGGCCTCGATGATCGGGTCCATCTCGCGCGCGACGCTGCCGAGATCGCGCCCCTGCACCGAGCCGAAGATGTCCACGACCGGCTGCACGTTGTAGTGCGTGACGACCGCCATCCCCGCCTCGCGGTGGACCGCGGCGAGGTTCTCCAGCAGCTGGGTGCGGCCGCTGCTGCCGCCGCTGACCGGGATGCGCCCGAGGTCCTCGAGCGAATCGATGCGGTACTGCGGCGTCTGCGTCGCCACCTGGTAGCTGACCCCGGTCGCCGGGTTCAGCCAGAAGCTCGGCGACGTCTGACCGCTGCCGCTGAGCGTCACCAGCAGGTTGTTGGCGACGTCGCGCTGGGTGTAGCCGGCCTGCGCGGCCAGGGTGCGATCCACGTCGAGCGACAGCGTCGGCTGGTTCGCCACCTGGTGCACGCGGAGATCGACCATGCCCGGGATCCGGGCCAGCTTCGGGACCAGGGCCGCGGCAAAACGCCGGTTGGCATCCTGGCTGCGCCCGACGACCTGGACGTCGATCGGCGCCGGCAGCCCGAAGCTCAGAATCTGACTGACGATGTCGGACGGGATGAACGAGAACTGGACGCCGGGAAACTCGTTGACCAGGCGGACGCGGAGGTCGTGCATGTAATCCGCGGTCGGGCCGTGATCCTCGCGCCAGCGCCACCATGATGTCCGCGTCGCCGGCGCCGATCGGCGCCGAGTTGCTGTAGGACAGGTTCAGGCCGCTGTAGGGCAGGCCGATGTTGTCGATGATCCCGCCCATCTCGTTGTGCGGCACCACTTGGCGGATCACGCGTTCGACGCGGTCGCACAGCACCGCCGTCTCCTCGATCCGCGTACCGGTCGGGGCCCGCACGTGCAGCTTGAACTGGCCGCTGTCGACCGCCGGAAAGAAGTCCTGACCGACGGCGGGCAAGAGCGCGAACGACGCCAGACAGGCCAGCAGGAACACCGTCACGAACAGTCCGCGGCGGCCGATGCATGCCGATAGTCCGGCCCGGTAGCCATCGCGCAGCCGCAGGAAGCCGCCGTCGATCGCGCGCTGGACCGCGACGAACAGGTTGCGCGGCGGAGTGCCGTGATCGTGCGGCTGGTGCGCCTTCAGCAGGTACTTCGCCATCGTCGGCACCAGCGTCCGCGAGAGGATGTACGACGCCAGCATGGCGAACACCACCGCCTCCGCCATCGGCACGAACAGGTAGCGGGCCACGCCGCTCAGGAAGAACATCGGCACGAAAACGATGCAGATGCAGATGGTCGACACGAACGCCGGCACGGCGATCTGGTCGGCCCCCTCGAGGATCGCCGGCACAAGATCCTTGCCCTGCTCGAGGTGCGCGTTGATGTTCTCGATCGCCACCGTCGCGTCGTCGACCAGAATTCCGACCGCGAGGGCGAGGCCGCCGAGCGTCATGATGTTGATCGTCTCGCCGAGGGCGCTGAGCACGATGATCGACGAGAGGATCGACAGCGGGATCGAGACCGCGATGATCACCGTGCTGCGCCAGCTGCCCAGGAAGATCAGGATCATCACCGCGGTCAGGCACGCGGCGATGACCGCTTCACGGACGACCCCTTCGATCGAGGCGCGGACGAACAGCGACTGATCGGCGAGCGGCTTGATCTCGAGCTCCGGCGGCAGCCCGGCGGAGATCCGCGGCAGCTGCTCCTTGACGCGCGAGATGATGTCGAGGGTCGAGGCCGAGCCGCTCTTGATCACCGACAGCAGCGAGGCGCGCTGGCCGTCGACGCGCACGACGTTGGTCTGCGGCGGCGAGCCGTTGCGGACGTTGGCGACGTCGCGGATGAAGATCGGGACGCCGTTGACCGTCTTGATCGGCAGATCGTTCAGCTCGGCGACGGTGTCCGGACTGCTGTTCATCCGGACGTCGTACTCGATGCCGCCGATCTTCGACGTGCCGCCGGGGAGAATCAGGTTCTGCTGGCTGACCGCGTTGACCACGTCGGTCGGCGACAGCCCCTTGGCCTGGAGCGCGTTGGTATCCAGGTCGACCTGGATCTGCGGCTGCTTGCCGCCATACGCATTCGGGATCGACGCCCCCTGCACCGTCGCCAGCTGGACCCGCAGGAAGTTGACGCCGAGATCGTAGAGTTGCTGCTCCGACAGGCCCTTGCCGGACAGGGCGAGCTGCAGCACCGGCACGCTCGAGGCGTTGTAGGTGATGACGAACGGCGGGTTGATCCCCGGCGGCAGCTGCCGGAGGACGCTCTGCGAGATGGACGAGATCTGGGCGATCGCCGCTTCGACCTTGACCCCGGGCTGGAAGAACGTCTTCACGACCGCGACGCCGCGCAGCGAGTTCGACTCGATGTGCTCGACGTCGTTCACGGTCGTGGTCATCGTCCGCTCGAACGGCGTGACGATCCGGGACGCCATCTCGTCGGCCGACAATCCGCCGTACGTCCAGACCACGGTGACGACGGGGATGTTGATGTTAGGGAAGATGTCGGTCGGCGTGCGCAGGATCGTCAGCGGCCCGACGAACAGGATCAGAATCGCCAGGACGATGAACGTATACGGGCGGTTCAGGGCGATGCGGACTATCCACACAGGTGATCTCGGATTGGCGTGACGGGCGGGCGACGGAACACCGCTAATTCTATCAGCGGCACGGTTCGGTGCTCGCCCACCTCGGCCCAAAACGGGCCGTCGGGCGGACCTCGGACGCGCGGGCCGATATGGCTGTTACGACACGGACGGACCAGCGTTTACCGCGGGGCGACTGACTTCAGGGCGCTGGGATGTGCCCGCGCGGCCTCACGCCCTCGTGACGCGGCTAGTGCTGCAACGCGGTCCGTGGCAGCGCGAAGGCGACAAGTGAGTCCCCGATCGGCGGACCGATCGGCGTGCCGTGCCCGCCCGCAGCGACCACGACATATTGCCGCCCGTCGCGGCCGAGATATGTCATCGGCGTGGACCGGGCGCTCGTCGGGAGCGTACCGGTCCACAGCAGGGCCCCGGTCTTGGCGTCATAAGCGTAGATCGCCGGCTCGAGCGTGCCGGCGGTGAAGATCACCCCACCGGCGGTGGCAATGGGCCCGCCGAGCGTGATCGATCCGGTCTTCTCGAGACCCGGGATCGTGCGGGTGCCGGGGAACTGTCCCAACGGCACCTGCCACGCGATCTCGCCGGTCGCGGCGTGAATCGCGGCCAGCGTACCCCACGGAGGCGGCGTGCAAGGAAGGTGCGTGCCGGGCGCAAGCAGGAACCGCCGCACCGCTCCGTAGCGCGTGGCCGCCTGCGGGTGGTACTCGAACTCGCCGCTCAGCCGCCCGGCCTGCCGCTCCGCATCGACCCGGTCGCGCGCCACCAGCCGGACTTCGGCGGCGAGGTTGTTGACCGGCATAATCAGCAGGTCGTTGACCCGGTCGTGTGCGATCCCGCCCCACGCCATGCCCCCGATGTTACCGGGCACGACCAGCGTGCCCGTGAGTGATGGCGGTGTGAACGGCCCCTCCGAGCGCAGCGTGCGTATCGCGTCGCGGCACCACTGCCGGTCAGCGTCGCTCGCACCCCACGCCTGATCGGCGGTCAACCGAGCCAGCGCGAGTCCCCGCGGCGCGGCTGGAAACGGCTGCGTCGGCGAGGCCACTTCGCCCGGAACGTCGCTGGCCGGCACCGGCCGCTCTTCCACCGGGATCAGCGGCGTGCCCGTCGCCCGATCGAGGATGAACAAGTGACCGGTCTTCGAGGCGACGGCGACCGCCGGCACCGTCCGCCCGTCCTTGCGCCAATCGAACAGCAGCGGCGGCGAGGCCACGTCGTAGTCCCACAGATCGTGGTGCACGGTCTGGAAGTGCCAGACGCGCGTCCCGGTGTCGGCGCGCAGCGCGACGATCGAGTCGGAGAACTCGTTGTCGCCCAGCCGCTCGCCTCCGTAGTAGTCGTTGCTCGGGCTGCTCGTCGGCACGAACACGAGATGCCGCGCGGGGTCGGCGACGATGACCGACCACGCGTTGGCGCCTCCGACATGTGGCGCACTTCCCTTGCCCCACGTCTCCGCGCCGACGGCGCCGGCGTCCTGGGGCACGGGATCCCAGGTCCATGTCAGCTTGCCCGAGCGCGCGTCGAACCCGCGCACCTCGCCGCTCGGGTGCGGCTTCGAGGTGCCGTCCGCAATCCCCGAACCCACCACGATGGTGTCGTCGACGATGGCCGGCGGCGAGGTGACCTCGTAATCGGCGAAGCCGGTGGGCGGGACCCGCAGACCGCGGCGCAGATCGATCGTCCCGCCGTCGCCGAATCCGGCAACCGGGCGGCCGGTGCCGGCATCGAGCGCGATCAGCCGCGCGTCAACGGTCGCGACGATGATGCGCCGCTCGTTCCCGCGCCGCCATAGCGACACGCCGCGGCTCACGAAGTCGCCGTAGCCCTTGTCGCGCGGGACCTTCGCGTCGAACACCCACCGCTGCTGTCCGCTGACGGGATCGAGCGCGATGACTTTCCCGAGCGGCGTGCTCAGGTACAAAACGCCGTCCGCCACGAGTGGCGTGGCCTCGAACGCGGTCGGCCGTCCCTCAGCGGGCGTGAAGGCATCGCCGGTGTGATAGGTCCACGCGACCTCCAACGAGCTGACATTGCTCGCCTGGATCTGTTCGAGTGGCGAGAAACGCTCCCCGCCGGGATCGTGGCCGTAGGCTGTCCAATCGCCATCCTGCGCCGCGGTCAACAGGGCGACCGTCGCCAGTACCGGTGTAATCAGCCAGGCGCGTCTGCGCATCACCGCAGTCTAACAGTGCGCGTCGCGCCGCAACAGGCTGCGCGCCGTGTGAGGATCGCAAGCAGCGTTACCGGGCTGGCGCGTGTCGTCGGACGTGCGATCCAGACCGGCAGCGTCGTCGGGGCCGCCCGCAGGGCGGGCCTGAGGCAGCGGGTCAGCGGCACGACCGGCGTGTTGCCGCGGACCATCCGATTCGGGGAGCACCAGAACGAGCGGCGCCGTGCGAAGATGAGGAGCCTGCCCGCAACGGGCGACGAGTTGCCTCCGTCGCTCGGGGACCGACCATGCACAGATCGAAATCGGCTGCCGCCCTGCTTGTCGCCGCCTCCGCCGGCGTGCTCCTGGCCGCGCAGGAACAGCGTCAGCCGCCGTTCCGCAGCGGCGCGAGGACCGTCGCCGTCTACGCCACGGTGACTGACAAGGACGGACGCCTTGTCCCCGACCTGGGTCGCGAGATGTTCGACATCCGCGAGGGCGGCAAGCCGCAGCCGCTGACCGTTTTCTCCAACGACGTCCAGCCGATCAGCCTGGTGATGCTGCTCGACCGCAGCGGCAGCATGCGCGGCAACAATGGCCTCGTGGCCCAGGCCGCGGCCGCGTTCGTCGACCGGCTCGGACCTGGCGACAAGACACGCATCGGCACCTTCGCCGAACGCATCGAGATCGAGCCGGCGGAGTTCACCGGCGATCGGGCCGTGCTCCACCGCGTTCTGCAGGCCACCGCGGCGGTGACCGGCCCCACGCCGCTCTGGAACGCCATCGACGAAGCGCTCGAGGCGTTGCACGCGCAGGACGGACGCAAGGTGGTCCTGGTCTTCAGCGACGGCGGCGACTCCCCCGCCGGGGCGGGCCCCGCCAATCGCAGCTTGTACGACGTCATGCGGCGGGCCCAGCAGGACGACGTGATGATTTACGCGATCGGGCTCCAGACGACTGTGCTGCTCGGCCGAGGCGGTGGCGGCGTCGGCGGCATGACTGGCGGGATGACGTCGCTGCGCCCGGATCCGGGCCTGGCGCGCATCGCCGACGAGACCGGCGGCGGCTACTTCGAGCTGACCCGCGGCGACGATCTCTCGTCGACGTTCACCCGGGTCGCCGACGAGCTCCACCACCAGTACGCCCTCGGCTTCGAGCCGCCGCGGCTCGACGACAAGATGCACAAGATCGAGGTGCGGGTCAGCCAGAAGGGGGCGAAAGCCCGCGCCCGCACCGAGTACTTCGCCGGGCGTTCAGCTGACAGCCGCTGAGCCGCTCTTCGTGACCCACGAAATGCGGTACTCTTCAACGTATGCCGCGATCGTCACCTCGTGGTGCCGGCTCTCGGCTGGCTGAGGTCACTCGCATGAACGACGGGCGCGACCGCACCAGCACCATTCCGATGCCGCCGCGGGAGTTTCAGGCCCTGGTCTGCGGCCCTGACTTCATCCATCTCTTTCACGACGCGGCGCAGTGGACGATCGCGGTGCTCCATCACGAGCGGATGTGCGGCGCGGACGTGCACCTGCTCGAGGCCGGCTGCGGGTGCGGCCGGGTCGCACGGCATCTCGTCGCCGAGCCGCTGGCCTCGTACACCGGTTTCGACCGTCACGGCGGGATGATCGCCTATTGTCGCGCCGCGATTCCCGACCCGCGTTTCAGGTTCGATCACCTCGCTGTCGAGAGCACCATCGCGTCCGACGACTCGGACGCGGAGGTGAGTCCGGCCGAGGCGTTGCCGTTCCCCTACCCTGCCGTTTCGTTCGATCACGCGCTGGCGGCAACCGGCTTCACCCAGATGCCGCCGGCAGAGGGAGCGCATTATCTGGCTGAACTCGGGCGGGTCATCCGTCCGGGCGGCAAGGTGCTGCTCGCCGTCTTCTTCTCGAGCAGTCAGCGCGTCGAGAGCCGCGACAATCACCTCGCCGTCTTCTACGAAGCGGATCGGTTCGAGGCCGATCTGCGGGCATCGGGATTCGAGGCCCGTGCGACCGGATATTCCTACACGCCAGGGGAATCGTTCCGTCCCGAGCAACGGGAGCCGCGGCAGTATGGCGAGCGCCACAACTGGTATGTGCTGACCCGCCGCTAACGTCCGCGCCAGGCTACCCTTCAGCCCAAGAGATTCCCCGCGTAAAACTCATCGTCGCGTCGGGAATCCCCGATCCCGTGTCCTGCACGTGCAGCCGGATCCCATCCTCGTGCCGGTCGATGGCCACGCGGATCTCTCCGGCCAGTGTGAACTTGAACGCGTTCGACAGCAGGTTCAGGACGACCTTCTCCCACATGTCGCGATCGATGTAGACGGTCTCGTCGTCTACGGGCCGCTCGACCACGAGACGCAGCCCGGCCTCCTCGACGAGCGAACGGAACGCACTCGCCAGTTCCGCCGTCTAGCGGCCGATCTCGACCGGCTCGAAGCTGGCTTCGATCCGGCCGGCTTCGAACCGCGAGAAGTCCAGCAGCGCGTTCACCAGCTTCTGCAGCCGGAGCGCGTTGCGCTGCATCAGGCGTACGATCGCCCGCACACTTTGCGGCCAGTGGTCCGGAGCACCGACGGCCGTCTGCGTCCAGTCCGTCGACCGCATCAAGCCGGCGAGCTCGCTGCGGCCGACGAACAGGGTGTCGGACGGTTGCATCATCAGCCCTGACCAGATCCGGACTCTCGATGGAGTGGCGAACTCCGTATGGCGGACGGGCTACTTCGTCGCCGGCTGAAATGCCTTTTGCACGAAGTCGGTCAAGTTCTGGCGCCAGAGCGGCCACACGTGGCCCATGCCTTCCACTTCCTCCTCGGTGAATGCCACGTTCTTGCTCTTCAGCCACGCCTTGAACTGGCGGTTGACGCCGAGCAGCGAGTCGGCGGTGCCACACGTGATCCACAGCATCTTGATCTGGCCGTTCGCCTTCGCATCCAGCGCCGGGAAGTTCCTGTCGAAGACGGCAGGATCCAGGGTCGGGGCGGCGCCGCGACCGCGGCCGCCGGCCGCGTTGGCCGGCGCACCAGCCGCCGCACCCGCAGCACCGGCGTCGGGCGGTGGTGATGCCGCGCCCGGCCACATGACGAATGCACCGCTGAACGAGCCCATCCAGGCGAACGTGTCGAGGTGATTGAGGGCGCTGTAGAGCGTTTCCGCGCCGCCCATCGAGAGCCCCGCAATCGCCCGATCCTCCCGGTTATGACTGACGTTGTAGGTCTTCTCCACCGTCGGCATGACCTCGGTGAGCAGGCTCTTGGTGTATCCGGTGATGTTCTCCGGGGCCATCGCGCCGGCCGGTCCGTTGGGCACGCCGTACCCCAGCGTCGTCACGACCACCATCGGGACTGCCTTGCGCTGCGCGATCAGGTTGTCGAGGATGACGTTCGCCCCACCGCCGTTCATCCAGCGTTCGGCATCGTCGCCGAGCCCGTGGAGGAGATAGAGGACGGGGTATGGGTTGGCGCGCTTGGCCTCATAACCGGGCGGCGTGTAGACCAGGAAATCGCGATCGTCGTTGGCGACGGAAGAGTGGAACGCATGACGGGTGATCGCGCCGCGCGGCACGCCGGGCGAGGGCAGCCAGGGCTGCGACCCGGGGAGCACGAACATCGACTGCGCGGTCCCGAAACCGGTCTGGAACTGGCGATTGACGGGATCGTTGACGTTCGTCCCGTCCACCGCGAAGGCGTAGGTGTAATAGTCGGGGGTCAACACGTCGCTGGTCGCGGTCCACACACCCTGGGCATCCTTCTGCATCGGCAGCCGGGTCGGCCCGAGCACCACCGCGACCTCGCTCGCACTCGGAGCCCGCATCCGGAACGTCACCCGGCCATCGGCGGCGATCTCGGGCGACTTGATCGGCGGCGCGCCACGGCCGCCGCCGCGGGCGCCCGGTGGCGGCGCCGGTGCCGTCGCGCCGGCCGGCGGTGGCGTGGCCGGCGGCTGCTGTGCGCTGAGCGGCGTCAGGGCCACAAGCCCCGCCGACACGACCAGAAACCATAGGCTGACGCGTCGAATCATGCCGAGCTCCTCTACTTGCCGAACGTGTTGACCGATCGCGGGTGCCCAATGCGCCCGCAACATCCTACGACAACGCCCGCCCCCAAGGCTCGTCTGCGCTACCATCGATCGGTCTTGTCAATGATGAACAACCGCGCCCGTTCTGCCCTGCTCGTCCTGATCCTCGTCGCAGGAACATGGGCCGCGACCGCCTTCCTTCACGCGCAAGGTACGCACCCGGTGTCCGGACGACGGATTGCGTCGGTGATGGGCGCTGGTGGGGCGGCGTGGCTCGACCGGCCCGAGCGGGAGCGCGAGGAAGCGCCGTCAAAGGCGATCGCGGCGCTGAAGATCGGTCCCGGCCAGACCGTCGCCGACATTGGCGCCGGATCCGGCTACTACACCGTTCGTCTTGCTGATGCGGTCGGGCCGACCGGCCGCGTGTTCGCCACCGACATCCAGCCCGAGATGCTCGCGCTTCTCCGCACGCGGCTGGCTGACAGGAAGATCGGCGGCAACGTCGAGCTGGTGCAGGGCACGCCGACGGAATCGAAACTGCCGGACGCGGCGATCGATCTCGCGTTGATGGTCGACGTCTACCACGAGCTCGCGCAGCCGCAAGTGTTCCTGCGATCGATCAAGCGCGCGCTGAAGGCCGACGGACGTCTGGTGCTGATCGAGTTCCGCAAGGAAAGCGAGTGGGTGCCGATCCGCGAAGAGCACAAGATGTCGGTGCGTGACGCACGCCTCGAGCTCGAGGCGGAAGGCTACACGTTCGATCGCGTGATCGACGTGCTGCCGTGGCAGCACATCCTGATCTTCCGGCCACGCCCGGCGAGCTGACGGCCTCGCGGTGGTCAGGCGCTCGCGGCGGCCCGCCGCCGTATGGTCATGCGCATGCCGTGCTTGGAGCGCAGCGTCAACAGCGGTTGTGTGACCACCGGATGGCCGGGCACCAGATCGAGCTCCCAATGGCGGGCGATCGTCGCCACGATCAGCACGAGCTCCATCCACGCGAACGACTCGCCGATGCAGGTCCGTGGTCCGCCGCCGAACGGAAAGTAGGCGTGCCTGGGCAGTGCGGCCCTGAACTCCGCCGTCCAGCGCTCCGGAAGGAACCGGCCCGGATCGCGATAGAACCGCGCATCGTGGTGCATGGTCCATTCACTCATGAAGACCATCGCCCCGGCCGGCACCGGATACCCCCCGAGCTCCGTCAGCACTTTCGCCCGGCGGCCGATCGTCCACACCGGCGGAAAGAGACGCATCGACTCCGTCACGACGCTGAGGACGTACGGCAGCGATTCCACATCGGCGACCGTCGCCGAGCGGCCGGCCAGCACGCGATCGACTTCTTCGTGGAGTCGCGCACGCACGTCCGGCGCGTGGCTCAAGAGATACCACGTCCACATCAGCGCGTTGGCGGTGGTCTCGTGTCCGGCCAGGAGCAGCGTCAGCGCCTCGTCGCGCACTTCGCGATCGCTCAATCCGCTGGCGCCCGCTTCGTCTGCGCTGCCGATCATCATCGACAGGACGTCGCGCCGCGAGCCGCCGTGCGCCCGCCGGGCGGCAATCATTCCGTAGATGAGATCGTCGAGGCGCGCCCGCGCGCGGGCGGAGCGCTTCAACGCCCGCAAGGGGAGTGCTTCGACGACATCCGAGAACGGCAGGAGCGTCAGCCAGAAGCTTTCGAGAACATCGGTGAGCGCGTCGCCGACTGAGTCCGCTTCGGAATCGATATCCGCGTCGAACAGCGTGCGCGCGACGATCCCGAGCGTGAGCCGCATCATGTCGCTCGATATGTCGACCGTGCTGCCGTGCTGCCAGGATCGCTCGAGCCGCTCCGCGTGCTCGACCATCGTGGCGGCGTACCCGGCGATCTGCGCCCGGTGGAACGCCGGCTGCACCAGACGCCGCCGCCGCTGGTGCTCGGCTCCCTCGCTGGTCAGGAGGCCGTCGCCAAGCAGCTTCCTGGCGCGCTCGAGCGCCCGGCTCTTGGTGAATTTCGCGTGCTCGACGACGAGCACCTGCTTGACGAGATCGGGGTGGTTGACGAAGAACACCCGTTCGCCGCCGATCCGGAAGAACGTGACGTCGCCGTAGTCGTGTGCGAAGCGGGTGAAAATCGCAAGCGGATCCCGGCCCGGCATGATCAGTGTGCCGAGCATCGGCAGCCGCGGCCCGGGAGGACGGGCGGGGCGAGGGGTCACAGGGAATGAATCAGTCCGGCCACCCGATTGCGGCCGGAACGCTCACTTGGCCAGCTTGCCGCGGACACTCTCCAACCCCGCTTTCGCGCACGCTTCGTCGGCGGCCGGACCCGTCGGGCCCGACACGCTCAGCGCACCGACGATCTCGTCCCCAACCTTGATCGGCAGGGCGCCGCCGAACGTAATGAGGTTCGCGTCGCCGTTGATGGGCGGTGCGCCACGCCCTTGCGGGCCGACCGAGGCGCCGAACTCGGCCGAGGACATGCCGGTCTTGATCACGGTGTAGGCCTTGCGCCGCGCGAACTCGATCAGGTTCGGGCGGCTGCCATCCGCCGCGAGGATCACTTTCGGATTGAACGCCGTGTCCATGACTTCCACCACGGCCGGCGCCCCGGCGCTTTGGCAGCTCGCCAGCGCGGCCTGCGCGGCTTCGAGCGCGACGGAAAGGGCGAACGGCTTGGCGGCTGGTGGCGGTGGGGCCGGGGGCTGCTGACTGACGACAGCGGCGAGCACGGCGATCAGAGTCGGGCGAATCATGAGCATCTTCCTTCTCCCAGTCCGGCGGTATCGCGCGCGACCTCGCCGGCATCGTCGCCGTCCTGTGGGGCGACGACGCGGGGTTCGGGACCGGGCAATCGGTCGACCGTCATTGGAGCTTTCGTGATGTCAGCATCACGCGGCTGCGGGTGCTTCAGGCCAGGACGGCCTTGCAGAAGTCCACGGACTTCTTCACTTCTTTGACCGCGTCCGAGTCCGGCGGGATCGGCGACTCGAGCTCGATTGACGCCGGAAACGTCCACTTGTTCTTTTTCATCAGCAGCAGGATGTCCTTGATCTGGCCATCCCCCTTGCCGAACGGCACGGTCAGTGAGCAGTGTTCCGGCAGCGTCCGATCCTTCAAGTGGAAGCTGGCGATGCGACTGTGATGCGCCTGGAGGAATTGCAGCGGTGATCCGCCGGCGTTGCCCGCGGCGACGTAGTGCCCCAGGTCAACGTTGGACATGTTCCACTTCGACATCGCCAGCGCCTCGTCGAAGGCGGTCATGCTGCCCTGCGCGTGCGTGTGATACGCGATGTAGACCTTGTGCTTCTGCGCGAACTGGGCCATCCGCTTGAGCATTGCCGTGCCGTCCGGTCCCGGGGCCGGCAACTCCATCGTCGTATGCGTGGCGCCCAGCGCGGCAGCGACGTTGAAGAGGTAGTCGAGCTCGGCGTCGGTCGTCTGCAGGTTCTTCTGCATGCCGTCCGACTTGTAGGCGTAGATCGTCACGCCGGCGTCGTTGAACATCTTCCGCAGTTGCTTGACCTTGTCCATCGAGACGGAGGTCCGCCACTTGCGCAGCTCCTCGGCTCCGGCCAGCGCTTCGGGAGAGGGTTCGCCGCGGCCGCGGCCGGCCCCGCCACCCGGCCCCGCGCCCCCGGCCCGGGCGCCCCCGGCGCCCCGACCTTCGCCCGGCGTGCACGTCGGCATCGTCCCGGCCATCAGCTGTTCATACGGCGTCGGCCCCGCCGCTGCTGCGGGAGGCGCGCCGCCGCCGGCCCGACCCCCACCGGGCCCACCCCCTCGAGCCGGTGCCGCCGGACGCCCCAGGAAGTTCTCGACCGGACCGTCCATCAGCTCGGTCGCGCTGATCCCGCTGTCAACGATGTATTTGAGGGTCGCCTCGGCCGTCTGGTCCGGCATCGAGCGGTAGCTGTACGTGATGACGCCGATCTGCACGGCGCCAAATTTCGAGTTCGGCTTCGCCTGGAACGCCCAGAGCGGCGACTCGAGCAGTGCCGCGGCGGGAAGACCTGCGAGCGCCAGTTTTCCGAACTCACGTCGTGTGTACCGCATGTGCCCTCCAGGCAATGCTGACCCGATCTCGAAACGCTCTCCGGAGCGCGCATGATGCTACCCCGAACCCGATCGCGCCACCAATGTCTCGTCGCGGCGCGGCCAGGGGAGCCTGTGTTCATGCCCGATGTTCACGATGCTGGAGCAAAGGCTGCAGCGCGCAGGCTCAACGCGGTGCCGCCGGTCTCCGCGCCAATGGCGATCAGGTAGGCGGGCGCGGCATCAACGGAGGCGAAGCGCCAGCGCGTGTGGTCGAGCGCGGGCGAGGTGAACGACACGCCAACGTTGTCGTGGCTGATATCGAAGGCAAACTGGTCGAGCGGAAGCCGGAGCCCGAGCCCGCGGGCCTTGATGTAGCTCTCCTTCAGGGTCCAGTACTCGAAGAATCGTCGCGCCCGCCGTTCAGGTGGCTGCGCGCGGACGTCGTCGGCCTCCGTCGGAGCAAAGAAACGTGCCGCGAGGGCGGTGTAGTCGACCGGGCGATCGCTGCGTTCGGCATCGACCCCGATCGCCTCGTGCGCCGCAGTGACCCCGCACACCACCAGCCCGCTCGTGTTCGCGAGATTGAAATGCAGCGTCGGCGACACGACGGGTTGCGCGATCCGGGGCTTCCCCGCCGGATCGGCGACGAACCGCCACTCGGCGGGGTCGACCGAGGCGTAGCGGGACAGCACCTCGCGAACCAGCACCCGCGTGGCGAGGAACAGGCGCCGGCCAGGCTCGAATCGCAGGCGGCGATAACGTTCGTGTTCCTCGCCGGTCATCAACGACACGCCAGCGGCAACCAGCGCCTCGTCCATGGCACTCTCGTACTGCCAGTACCACAGATCGACGATGCCGGGGCCCCCGGCAAGAGTCTCCGCAATCGCGACGGGTGGGCAGTGCAGGAGGGACGTGCGCACGCGGGCCGCTATTCCGCCGGCACCGCGAGCAGCTCGAATGGCAATAGTCCGGTCATCTCGAGGGTCGGCTCAGGGATGTCAAGTTGATGGCGGTGGAACTCGAGGAGCGCGACGAGCGGCGCGTTGGCACGCCGCAGTCCACGCATACTCGGCAACCTGGAGGCGCTCTACTACGGGACCCAGTACACGATGCCGGCGCGGACGTGCTGGACCTTTACTTCCGGCACGATCGGCCGCAGCCACTCGGCCATCTCCTGCATGCCCGATTCCTCGGACATATTGTGGCCGATCACAATCCACCCCTTGGGAATTCCGAGGGTGGCCGCGTCCATCACGTATTCCGGACTGTCGAACGTCCCCTCGATTTCCCGCTGCTCGCCACCGATCACGACGTCGACATCGGCGGCATTGACGGCCGGTGTCGCCATGCCGGCGCCGGTCGCGACCCGGCTCACCTTGGCGCTCGGGTCCCCGACGACACGGATGGCGTCGTCGCCCCGGATCTTCTTCACGCGCGCGGCGAGCTCGCCGAGCGTCGTCTCCGGAATGACGAACCGGTGCGAGTTCGGGGCTGTTTCCGTCATGGGATCGAGCCCGACCTCGCGCGCCGTCCCGGAGAACGTGAAGTCCGGCCGCTGCCGGTGCATGTGATCGTGGTTCCGGAAGATCACGATGTTGTGCTTCGTCATGAAGTCGATCTTGGTCTTGTAGACCAGCGGGTCGGCTTCGGCGATCAGGGTGTTGTCCGGATCGTTCCAGTAGGTGTCCTCATGGGTGATGATCAGATTCAGGCCCAGCGCGCTGGCCTTGGTGATGGCCTCGAAGGTGCCCATGAAGGTGGTGGCGATACCGGTGACAACGGTGTCCGGTCCGCCGAATTTGAACCGATCGCGCGTCGAGGCGTCACTCCAGGGGACACCCTGCACGGCCAGAACGGCCTTCATGCGATTGACGACCTCGCCGGCGCTGAGCTCGGCCATCAGAGCGGCCTCCAATAGGGATCCCCGGCTGACACGAACCGGACCGGCACTTCCGGGACAATCGTCTTGAGCCAGTCGGCGCACACCTGCATGCCCGGCGCTTCGTTGACGACCCGCCCGATCGAGATGAAGCCCTTCTTGACGCCGGCGAACGCGACGTCCTGGGCATAAGCCGCTGATTCCCATTCCTGGACTTCGCCGGCGACGATCACGTCTACCGTGGGCAGCATCGCGATCGACGCCTGAATCTGGGTGTATCCAGGTAGCAGCCCGATACGCCGTACGGTCAACGCCCGATCCCCGATGGCGCGAATGCCGCCGCGGGTGCCGAGGCGCTGCTTCAACTGGCCGGCGAGCGCCTCGAACGTGATCGCCGGCACCTCGTAGTGCAGCCCATCCTCTCCTGCCTTGTACTTCGTCCAGCCCATCGCGGCGCCAAGGCCCTGGGCGCGCGGATCGGGCGTGCGCTGGTTCCAGTGCTGCGTCAGCCGGAACACGACCAGTTTGTGCTTGGCGATGTAATCGTTCTTCGCGGCGTAGACGGGATCCGGCGCTGGAGAGGTGGCGGGAGGCTGTACCGCACCAGGCGGGCGCGGCGGCACGACGGACGCCGGCATCTGGGGTGCCGGTGGCATCGGCGCCGACGCACCG
This sequence comes from uncultured Acidobacteriota bacterium, assembly GCA_963816725.1. Classification (GTDB taxonomy): domain Bacteria; phylum Acidobacteriota; class Vicinamibacteria; order Vicinamibacterales; family 2-12-FULL-66-21; genus CAVSUB01. The sequence continues at coordinate 51,494 of CAWFMC010000023.1, forward strand.
GTGCCAGGACCGCTGGCGCTCGCTGGTCCCGGGCCCGCCGGAGCGGCCGGCCCGCCGCCTCGGGCCGGGAACTGGCCCCGGCCGGCGCCGCCACCGGCGCCCCCAGGCGTGCTCAGGTCGGCCTTGGTGTAGAAGGTCGGCGCCGCGGTGATGACGAGATTCGCGCCGCTCTGCACCGCTTTCTGGAGCACGTCGAGCGTCGCCATCGATGTCGTCACGACGCCGGTGACGACCGTGGACGGGTCGCCCGCCTTGAACGTGTCCACGTCGTCAGCCCTCCACTCGACGCCGACGCTCTTCTTCACGCGATCGACGATGTCCTGCGCGGTCAGCGCCCCGGCAGGACGCGCGACGGCGTCTGTCGCGGCGAACGGTGTGGCCACGGCGCCGACTGCGGCCAGCGCGACGAAGTCCCGTCGCGAGATTTCAGGCATGCGGTCTCTCCTGGTGCCTGCGTCCGGCGTGCCGGGCCCGGCAGGCGTGGATCCTACGCTGATTGCAGCGCGCGTGATTGCATTGTGCGCCGCGGTGATGGCCTTGGTGTAGCTCGGCAGACTGGCGGCGAGCCCGCGGTCATCGTGTTCTGGAATTGGAATCGATGCCATCAAGTTATCGATAATCGCCCATCCACCCTCCCGAAGCGGGTGCTAGCCGGTGTGCTATGCTACGGCGCTCGCGGTGATTATCGATTATGTCGAGTCGAGGCGTTTTTGAACGCGTCCTGCCGAAGGCGTAGCCACGCAGGCACGCGTCAAGTCGGTCCGCGCTCCTCCTGTGTCTGGCCGCACCGCAGCACCCGGCGTCAATTGCCCGCCTAAGACCCGCTTGATAGAGTCTTGCCGATGCACTCCACCCCCTTCAGCGCGAACCCCGTCCTCGACTTCGGGATCGACAAAAGCGCCATCCGGTTCGCAGGTGAAGGGTTGCAGCGCCCCGAGTGCATCCTGGCCGAGCCTGACGGCGTGATCTGGTCCGCCGACGCCCGCGGCGGCGTCGTCCGAATCGCCCCGGATTCAACCCAACAGATCATCGCCCAGCAGCCGTCGGAGCATTTTCATGAGGCGCACACCGAGTCGAGCCGGTACCTGCAAGGCACCCTGCCCAATGGGTTGGCGTTCGCTCGCAACGGTGATTTCCTGATCTCCAACTTCGGGACGGACCGGCTCGAGCTGATGACCCGCGACGGGCGATCGACGGTGCTGGCCGACCGCATCGACGGCCTGCCGATCGGCAAGGTCAACTTCGTGCTCCGCGACTCCAAGGACCGCATTTGGATCACGGTGTCGACCCGTGTGACCAACTGGATGCACGCACTGCGCACCGACCTCGCGGACGGGTTCATCGCTCGTTACGACAACGGCGTGTGCCGCATCGTGGCCGACGGGTTCCGGTTCACGAACGAGATCCGATTCGACGCCCGCGAAGAGTTCCTGTATGTCGTCGAAACGACCGGCGGGTGCATCACCCGCCTGCGCATCGACGATCGCGGCAATGTCGCGGAGCGGGAGATCTTTGGTCCGGCCAGCCTTGGCAAAGGTGCCTGGCCTGACGGCATCGCGTTCGACACCTACGGCAATCTCTGGGGCACCCTGGTCTACTCGGACAAGCTCTTCGTGCTGACGCCGCAAGGCGACATGCGCGTGCTCCTCGATGAGGGGGATCCCGACAGGGTGGACGCGCTCGAGCGCGCGTTTCGCGCCAACAACGTGACGGAGGACGTGCTCTTCCGCACCGGACAGGGCATCGCGCCATGGATGGCCAGCCTGACGTTCGGCGGGCCGGATCTGCGCACCGCTTACATCGGATCGCTCAAAGGCACCCGCATTCCGTATTTCCGGGCGCCCGTCCCTGGACTCCCGATGGTGCATTGGAACGAGCGCGTCACTGGATGACGCGGGCCTGCGCCGCTACCATCTACGCCGTTCACGAGCGGAACGCGTAGCCAAGCTTCTGGAGCGTCGCCTTGTCGATGCTGGCCGCTTCGAGCGGCGAGAGTGGCATCTTCGGAGACGGATCGAGCTCCGCCATGATCATCAGATCGTTGCCTGAGCTCTCCAGCAAGTCGACAACGCCAGCCAGATCCACCTTCCCCTGCCCGAGCGGACAATATCCGAGGTAGTGCTCCCCGCCGTTGTAGTCCTTCAGATGCACGTGACGGACGACGGGAAGGAAGTCCTTGACCACCTTCACGGGATCGGACCCCGCCTTCTGCAGTTGGCCGATGTCGGGTCCGAACTTCACGTAGCGCGTCTGCACGGCTTCCATCACCGCGTAGGTCTCGTCGCGCGTCTCCACGCACGTGCCCGTATGCTGGTGCAGGACGCCGACCACGCCGACGTCGTCGAGGGCCTTGCCGATGTCGTTCAGGGCGTCGACGATATCCGCCCGGTGATCGGCGAACACCCACTCAGGCTTCTTGACGTTGTTCGGGCCGATCACCGCGACCGAGCCGCCGCACTTCTTGATCAGTCCCGCCCAGCGGACGATCTTGGCCACTTCATCTTTCCGGACGGCCGGATCAGTGAGGTTCACCGGACAGTAAGCGGACCGCAGTGGCAGCTTGCCGGCTTCCAGCAACTGGTCCAGCCCGCCCTTGGCCTCCCAAGCCTCGAGCACGTTGCCGAACGATTCGTAGCCATGGAAGCCAAGGCTCGCGACATCTCTGATTGCCGCCTCGGCGTCAGCGGGGTTGAAGCCCCAGGTGATCCCGGTGTGCCCGGCTTTCAGCCGGCGGGTCTTCTGCGCACTCAGTGTCGGCACCACGGCACCCGCGAGGGCGATGCCAATCGTCTTGGTGAAAGTCCGGCGGTCGAGTGGCGCGCTCATGGTTGATGTCCCTTCGGATCGATGGTCAACGCGGTCACGTCACTTGCCCGCCCAGCCGCCGTCGACGTGCACGGACTGGCCCGTCAGGTAGCTGGCTTCATCGGAGGCGAAGAACGAAACCACCGTGCCGATCTCGCGTGGCTGGCCGGCCCGCCCGAGAGAGATCTGGGACAACACGATCGGCAGGATGTCCGGCGACTTCATCACCCACTCCGTCATGTCGGTGTCGATGAGGCCAGGGTGCACGCAATTGACGCGGATGCCCAGCGGCGTCATCTCGGCCGACATGTTCCTGGTCAGCGCCTCCAGACCGAGCTTGGTCGGCGCGTAGTGGGTGCGGCCGGGAAGGACCTTGGCCGCCTGGATCGAGCCGATGTTGACGATGCTGCCCTTGCGCTTCTCGGCGACCGCGCGGCGGCAATAGACCTGCGAACAGAGCCAGTTGCCGCGAAGGTTCACGTCAGTCAGGCGCGTCCACTGCTCGTCGGTGAGCTCCAGGAACGGCACGATCGTTTCGATCCCGGCATTGTTGACCAGGATGTCGATCGGTCCCAGCTCGCTCCACACCCGGTCGATCATCGGTTCCACTTCGGCCCGCTTGGCCACGTCGGCCTTCGCCGTCATCGCCCGGCGTCCCTTCGAGCGAACGTATGACGCGACTGCCTCGGCCTCGTCGGCGCTGGCGACGTAATTCACCGCGACGTCGGCCCCTTCTTCCGCGAAGATCTCGGCAATGCCCCGCCCGATGCCGCGGCTGGCCCCGGTGATGAGTGCGACCTTGTCCTTGAGTCTCAAGAGGCCTCCTGCAAACTGAACAGCACACGTCACCGCTCCGCGGCGAGACTCTTCGCGACCTCAATCGCGTGCTCCGGCGTCGACGAGGTTCCGTGCTCCGAGTCGACGTAGCCGGCGTACTTCATCTCGCGAAGGACTTTGAAGATGTTGTGGTAGTTGGTCTCGCCGGTTCCGGGCTCGAGCCGTCCGGGCACGTCGCCGATCTGCACCAGCCGGATCAAACCCTTCTGGAGGCCGAGTTTCAGGTTGTTGATGATGTTCCCTTCGCTCATCTGCAGGTGGTAGATATCGAAATCCACGCGCACGTTCGGATGCGCAGCCGCCTCGACGACGTCGAATGCCGCCACCGCGGTCTTGATCGAGATGGTCGGCGCCTCCACCTGATTGAGCGCTTCGAGTACCAGATAGACGCCTTGCTCCTTCGCAAGATCGCCGGCCTTGCGCAGCCCCTGAATCAGATTCTCCCGCTGCTTCTCCCACGGAATGTCCGGTTGCCGCGCGCCGGGAAAGATGATCGCGTCCGCCCCGCCGAACCGCTTGGCCATCTGGATGCCCTCGCCGAGCTCGTCGAAGTATTTCTGTTCCGAGCCGGGCAGGGTCAGGCCGCTCGTTCTCCCCGTGCTGCCGCTCCCGACGACGCAGGAGCACTTCATGCCCAGCTGTTGCTGGGTCTCGAGCATGGCCTTCTGCTCCTCCGCGCTCGGCCGCCAGAAGCTGTACACCTTGATGCCCTGCGCCGCCACCGCCTTGATGCGTTCGCTGCGCGGCATGCTGCGCGGAAACATGATTTCGACGTTGATCGAGGTCGTGAAAGCCGCCGCCGCCGGAGGGGCCGCGCCCTGGGCGCGCAAGGCGGCTGGGGCAAGAACGCCGGCCGCCAGAAAGGCGCGCCGGCTCACAGCGGTGGTCTCACCAGACTGCATGGGATGCTCCTTCAAAATGGTCCTCTTGCTGCTGGCACCACCCCGCCGCGCTGGACGTGCCGTTTTGCGTTGAGCGCCGAATAACGAGTCAGTCCCTGATCCTGACGCGCATCCAGGCCCCGACCGGCCGCAACCCTGGCGCACAGGGTGGGTCCGCAGCGACCCACGGCTCGAACCCCGCATCCGCTCACGAGCGGTGGCCACACGGCCCAAACTTTTCAGATATAAATCATCGATAATCGCGCGGAGACTAGCAGAAATCGGTGATACTGGCAACCGCCGAACGGGCCCAGTATCCGCCAGGTTACGGGGCACCTGCTCGTCTCGCGTCGGCTCGACGGCTCGCCGTCGCGGACGTCGGCAGTTGATAAAGGAGATCTCATGGCGCTGAGTAGAACGAAGCTGCGGGCTCGCCTCGTGGCGGCGGTGTTTACTGTGGCGGTACTCGGTTCCGCGATCACGATGGGGCTGTCGGCCACCGGCAACAAGTGGTGGATCGATTACGCCGGTGGTCCGGCGAGCAGCCGGTATTTTCCTTCTGCCTCGATCAACAAGTCGAACGTCGCCAGCCTCACGGTCGCGTGGACTTATCCCTTCGGCGAGACGGGCTTCAACCCCATTGTCGTGGCCGGCACGATCTACGGTCGCGGCCGGAACGGCGCGATCATCGCCCTCGACGCGAAGACCGGCAAGGAAATCTGGATCCACGAGGGCATGCAGGCGATGTCGGCGCGGGGCATGAACTATTGGGAAAGCAAGGACGGGAAGGATCGCCGTCTCGTCTTCGCCATGAACGATTATCTGCAGGAGCTTGACGCCGCCACCGGTCTCTCCATCACTTCGTTCGGCACGAACGGCGTCGCCGATCTGCGCGAAGGTCTCGGACGGGATCCTGCGACGATCGGGCGCATTCAATCAGGCACGCCGGGCAAGATCTTCGAGAACCTGGTCCTCCTCGGGTCCGCAACGGGCGAGGGCTATCTGTCGCCGCCCGGAGACCTGCGCGCGTACGACGTCCTGTCCGGCAAGCTCGTATGGCAGTTTCACACCGTCCCGCATCCCGGCGAAACCGGCTACGAGACGTGGCCCAAGGACGCCTATAAGTACATCGGCGGCACGAATACCTGGGGCGAGATCACGGTTGACGCCGAACGGGGCATCGCCTATTTCCCGACCGGGTCGCCCACCTACGACTATTACGGAGCCGACCGCATCGGTGCCAACCTGTTCGCCAACTGTCTCCTCGCCCTCGACGCGAGGACCGGGAAGCGCCTGTGGCACTTCCAGAACGTCCACCACGACCTGTGGGATTTCGACAACAACGCCGCACCCCAGCTGACCAAGATCAAAAGGGACGGCAAGGAGATTGACGTCGTGGCGATGGCCGGCAAGACCGGTTTCCTCTACGTCTTCGATCGCGTGACCGGCGCGCCGATGTGGCCGATCGAAGAGCGTCCCGTGCCTAAGAGCGAGATGCCCGGCGAACAAAGCTGGCCGACGCAGCCCTTTCCCACGAACCCGCCGCCGTTCGTCAGGCAGGCGATGACGATGGACGACATCAACCCGCACCCGTTGATCACGGATGTGGAACGCGCCGCCTTCCGGGAGCGGCTGAGCAAGGCGAGGAACATGGGACTGTTCACGCCCATCGACTTCGTCGACACCGTTCACATTCCGGGCAGCAACGGCGGCGCGTTGTTCGGCTACACCGCCGCGGAGCCGACCTCGGGAAACATCTACGTGATCGGCCAGGACAATCCCGGCGTGCTGAAGCTGCTGCAACCGACCCAGAACGGGCCGGGCACCTCTCCCGGACAGGTGGTCTACCAGCGTGAGTGCCAGGCCTGTCACGGCCCCGACCGCGCCGGTACGGAAACCGGGCCGACGCTGTTGACCGTCCCCGGGCGAGTGGACCCGGCGACGATTCGCGCCCTCGTCAGTACCGGCAAGGGACGCATGCCGGCATTCCCTCACCTGAACGACGTCGACATCGAGAACGTCGTGAGCTATGTCTCGGCGCCGGGGCCCGGCGGCCGTGGCCGTGGCGCGGGACCCGCGCCGACGTTCCCGCCCGGACCTGTCGTGGCCTCCGGCGGTGCTCGCGTGCGCGAAGCGACCGGGCGAGGCCGCGGCGGTCCGCGCCCCTATCCCGAAGGCGTCGAACAGCGGCCGCAATACGTGATCGATGCGTACGGGACCATCGGCGTGCGCATGAAGCCGCCATTCACCAGCCTGACGAAGTACGACCTCAACACCGGCACCATCAAATGGCAGGTCGGTCTCGGCGACGATGCGCGGCTGGCCGCGTTGGGGATTACGGGGACCGGCGTGCCGCAGATGCGCAGCAGCCTGATCGTGACCGAAGGGGGACTCATCTTCGCGCCAGGAGGAGACAGCAAGATCCGGGCGTACGACACGGACACCGGGAAAGTGCTGTGGACGGCATCGCTCGGCGGCGCGATACGCGGCGGGCCGTCGATGTACGAGATGGACGGCCGGCAGTACCTGTTGGTCCACGCGTCCGGAGACATCCCGCTGTCCGGCCTGCCTCCGGGCTCCCAGGCCCCGACCGACCTGCCTGCCGGGTACGTCGCCTTCGCCCTGCCCGCGAAATAGCCGTTCGGGGGCGGCCGCCTACCCGGGCGGTCGCCGCACCCTATGCCGATGCGCCGGCGCCGTGGCCGTGACGCGCCTCGCGCCTGGCGAGTGCTGTCAGTCCGGGAAGTCGACCCCTTCGTACATCTTGTAGTTCTCGAGATTGGTCGCCGGCGCGAAGAAGCACACCACCTTCATCTCTTCGCCGCCGGTGTTGTGCAGCATGTGGACCACCCCGCGCGGGAACAAGACCGTGGTTCCGGCCCGGACCGCCTGGACATCGTCGCCGACCATCACCCGCCCGGATCCGGAGATGATGTAGATCACTTCGTCACCATTGGGGTGCGAGTGCGCCGGCCTGACCTTGTCGCCTGGCGCAACCCTTATGACGCACGCCGAACACTGCTCGGATCGCAAGGCCTTTGCCCCGACCACCCACCTGAGCTCCCGCCCTGGCAGGCCGAGCGCTTCGACGTCGTCCTCGTGAATCGCTGGTACGCTCATGCCTCGTCACTCCAGGCGCGTGCGAATCGACTCGGCGAGCCGGGGCGCCGAGAGCCCGAACGCCGCCGTGAGCTCCTCATAGGTCCCTGAATGGATGAAGCGCGGGCGCCCATCGGCGTCGAGCGTGTTGATCGCCAGGATCCGTTCCACGCTGCCCCACGCGGCCTTGCGCCGACGGTAAAGAACCTTGAGCAGGTTCTGCAGGATGTACCCGTTGTTCTGCTCGGCGAGGACCAGCAGCTTGCCCGACTCGTAGAGCGAGATCAGCAGGTCCTCGTCGATCGACGGCATGTCGACGACGCCCACCGCCAGCCCGCCGCGTTCGCACTCCGCAGCCGCTGCCAGTGCCTCGTGGGTGCCGCGTCCGCTGCTCACGATTACCGCGCGATCAGTCGCGCTCTCGCGCAGCGTCACGCCTTTACCGAATTCGAACACGTAGTCGCGGCCGTACAACACCGGCGACGGCGTGCGCATGACGCGGATGTAGAGCAGGCCGCGATTGCCCTCCATCGTCCAGGTCATCACGGACAGCATCTGCTGCGGACAGGACACGTCGATGATCTTGAGATGCGCCATCCCGTCGAAGATGGTGCAATCGTCGTTGCCCATGTGCGTGGCGCCGTTGGTCCGCGTCTCGAAGTTGGCGGCCGTCGCCAGCATCGTGAGGTCGAGGCCATGCCCCTCGCTCAGCCAGCCATCAGGCGCCGCGGCCGCCTCCAGCCGTTCCTGGTGGCCGACCGCGATCCGGCGCATCACCTTCCAGTCGAAGAACGGACAGAAGGTGCTGATCCAGGTCTGACGCCCGAGAATCGCGAACGCCTCGCCGATCCCCATCATGTTGGCCTCGGCGACACCGACGTTGAGGGCACGCGTCTGATCGACGGCCGCCACCCCCGCCTCGAGCCCGCTGGTCGTCGCGAGATCGGAATCGATCGAGACGACCGCCGAATCGCGGGCGAAGATCTTCATCGCCGCGGTCACGACATCGCTGGCCGCATACTCCTTCTGCCGATCGAGGCTGGGCAGGAGCGCCGGATCGTAGGCAACCTTCTTTCGGCGCGGCGGTACGCGCCTGGTCCTCACGGGTCCAATCACCGGGGCGAGCGACAGCGCGTCCGAGCCGTGGCGCGTGACATCCAGCTGCATCTGCCGCGCCGCCGCCTGGAGCGCCTCCTGCACCGCGCCGCCTTCGCGCACGCCCTCGAGGCTGGCGAAGTAGTCGTTGAACTCGCTCACGCGCGCGGCCCGCTGCGCGGCCTGCAGCGAGAGCTCCTGCTCGATCAGCGGCCCGGGCACCGTGACCTTGTGCTTGTTGAGGAAGTCGGAGAGCGCGCCGTGCCCTTTCATGCCGTGGCAGATGATCGCCGTCGGCCGGCCGTTTCTCGGTCCGTAGCGGAACTGCTCGAGCGCCGCGTAGACCCCGTCGTACTGCGTCGCGTCCACGCTGTGCACTTCCCAATCGAAGGACGCGAACACATCCTCCAGCTCGGGCATCGGGAAGACCATGCGGTTGGCGATGTCGAGCTGCCCGTTGTTGCGATCGACCATCACGCACAGATTGTCGAGATGTTTCTGACCCGCATACATGACGGCTTCCCAGATCGGTCCCTCCTGGAGCTCACCGTCACCGGTCAAGCAATACGCGTCGAAGCGGGGTGAGGAGCGGCCTGCGATGGCGAAGCCTTGCGCCACCGCGAACCCCTGGCCCATCGGCCCGGTCGCCAGATGGATGCCGGGCAGAACGGGACCGGGGTGGCCGTTGAGGATGCTTGCGTAGGACCGTGAGTTGCGCAGCACCGAACGATCGAAGTATCCGAGCTCGGCATAGATCGACGCGAGCGCGGCCACCGCGTGACCCTTGCTGAGCACGAACAGATCCTGGCCAGGCCGCGTCGGATCGACGACGTCGTAATCGATGAAGCCGCCGTAGTACAACGCGACGAGCGGAATGACGGCGGAGAAGGCGCCGCCCGCATGGAGGCTCTTGTCAACGGCGTCGCGGCATTGCTCGAGGCTGAGGATCCGGACATCCGAATCCTTGATCGCGAGCAGCTTGAGAATGCCGCGGCGGTGATAGTAGTCGCCGCCGGCCGCCGGCGCGCGCACCAGCCCGCCGCGCGTCCGGACGAGCGTGTCAGGGTTCATATACAGATGCCTCGTTCACTCGCGGGCATGAAAGGTTCGGCGGGGTTCGAACAACTCGGCCCGACTGTGAAATGGCAGTTGAACGATGGCAACGCATCGAGCGCCGCGGACGGTCGCACTCCGTCCCGGGGGAGCAAGAAGCGGATCGTGAGGAGGCGCGACCCGCATCTGACCCCCGCCGGGACGGAGAGGTTGGCAGCGACGCCCGATGGCTCCGGCCTGGGCGTCACCGCGGGAGAACGCACGGTGCAGTGACTCGATCTCGCGCTCGCGGACACGAACCTCCTGCTCCTCGCCGGTTATTCGGGCGGCTCGCCCTCGCTGGGCTCGGCGTCGGCGGTGGCTGTTGCCGCGGCCGCGGCACGGATCCACTCTCCGGGTTCCTCGATGTGGCGGCGAATGGCCGCCTCGGCCTTCACCGGATCGCGTGAGCGCAAGGCTTCGAGCACCGGCACGTGGCGCTCGGTGATCTCGTGCAGGGACCGATGCGTCAGCGAGTGGGTGACGCAGGTCGTCACCGACAGCCGCATCGTCTGCCACACATGCTCCAGCATGCGATTACCGGCCGCCGTGATGATGGTGTGGTGAAACGCGCCGTCGGCGTTGACCTGGGCCCACTGATCGTTTCGCGCCGCCGCGTCGCGCATGGTGGCGATCAGATCCTCGAGCTGATTCAACGTCGCCTCGTCTATACGAGCGGCGGCAGCGGCCGCGGCGACGCCTTCGAGCGCCGCTCGGATCGGGTAGATCTCGAGCAGTTCTTCCGGAGTGATGCGCCGCACCCGGGTGCCGCGAAACGGTGAGTTGACGACGAAGCCGTAGAGGGCGAGGTCGCGCAACGCTTCGCGAACGGGTGCCTGGCTGACGCCGAACTGCTGCGCCAGCTTGGTCTCGACGATCCTCGTCCCCGGCCGAAGGCGTCCGGTCAGGATGCCGTCGATCAACTTCTCGCGAATCTCGTCGCGGAAGACCCGCCGCTCGATTGGCTGTGCGTTGTGCTCGCCAGGGGCCGCGTCGTCCGGCTCGGAAGCATCGGGCCCACTTGCCTCGTAGCGATTATCGATTATACTCACGGCGTTTATACGATAGTGCCGCGGTTGTGCCTTGTCAACGAGGAAACCCTGCCGATTTGCACGACCTTCGCTCCACTAACTAAGACGCGTTCGACGCCCCTGGCCTGTGGACGCGAGCAGCGCCGCGCACGCATAGGGACGCCGCGCGTGCCGCATGGCGTCACATCGGCGATTCGTCCCGACGTTATCGGACGGATGGTGCGTCACAAACCAGAACGTACCGGCCCGGGATCAGCATGGACTATCTGATTGCCGGCAAGCTGGCGTTCGTCGCGGCCGGTGCGCACGGGATCGGCGCCGCGACTGCGGATCTGCTCACGACCGAGGGCGCGCGCGTCATCGTCGCCGACAGTGATGCCGCTGCGTTGGCTGAACAGCCTGGCCGATGGCACGCCACGATCACGGCGGATCTCTCCACGGTGCACGGCGTCGCGGGTGCCGTGGCGCAGGTGCTGGAGACGTTCGGACGCGCGCCCGACATCCTGGTGAACAACCTTGGTGTCGGAAACGCTACGCCGTTCGAAGAGATCTCCGAGGAGCGGTGGGAACACTCGTTCAACATCAACCTGATGGGATCAGTCCGCACCTTGCGGGCGCTGCTGCCCCGAATGGCGGACATCGAGGGTGCAGCGGTCGTGAACACCGGGTCCGATCTCGCCAAGCAGCCGGAGCCGTCGTTCATGGATTACGGGGCCTGCAAGGCGGGGCTGTTGTATGTGACGAAGGCGCTGGCCAAACAGTACGCGCCGAAGATCCGCGTCAACGCCGTCCTGCCCGGTCCGATCTGGTCTCGCATGTGGACGCGTCCCGACGGCATCGTCGACCAGCTCGTCGCCCACTACAAGGTCGATCGCGACACGGCTGTGAAACGGTTTCTGGAGGATCGCCAGATGCCCATGGGCATCGGACAGCCGGAAGACGTGGCGCACGCAATTGTCTTCCTCGCATCACCGCGCGCGAGGTTCATTACCGGCGCGGCACTGGACATCGGCGGCACGATCCGCGGGCTTGTTTAGCGTCTGGGCGCTCAATCGCTGACAACTACGACAGGACTCCAATGAGCATTGACTACACGAGCTTCGGGCTGCAGGGAAAAGTGGCGATCGTGACCGGCGCGTCGCAGGGGATTGGGCGCGCCCTGGCGTTGGCGCTGGCAGAGGCCGGTGCCGACGTGGTGCTCGCGAAACACCCGCAGGGCCGCCACGACGAGATCCAGGAGGTCCAGCAATCGATCGAGGCGCTCGGCCGCAAGTCGCTGATCGTCCTCACCGATGTCGCGCAGGTCGATCAGGTCCGGGCCATGGTCGACGCGGCCACGACAGCCTTCGGCCGGCTGGACATCCTGGTGAACAACGCCGGATGGACGGGCACGACCCCGGCGCTCGACGTGACCGAAGACGAGTACGACCGGACCATGGCCTCGTCGCTCAAGAGCGTGTTCTTCGCGTGCCAGGCGGCGGCCCGCGTGATGATTCCCCAGGGCGGCGGGAAGATCATCAATATCGGCTCGAACTTCGGGGTGGTGGCGTTCAAGGGGCGGGCCGTTTATGCCGCCGCGAAGGCCGGCGTGCATCATCTGTCGCGGGCGCTGTCGCTCGAATGGGCGAAGCAAGGGGTCAATGTCAACGTCGTGGCGCCGTGCATCACCGAGACCGTCTCCCGCAAGAACATCCTCGAACGGCCTGGGTACAAGGAGTGGGCGACCAACGAGATGCTGCCTGCCGGCCGATGGAATCAGCCGGAAGATCTGATCGGAGCCGTGCTGTATCTCTCGAGCCACCTGTCCGACATGGTCGTCGGCCACGTCCTGATGGTGGATGGCGGCTGGACGCTGCACTGACCGCGGAATTTCTCCTTGACGGCGATCGGAACGACGGTATTATCCGGCTAGTTTCAACGCGATTTCGATAATCGATTTTCCGATGTGCGCGATCATGGCGAGCGCAAACGTGGCGGTCCGGGTCCCCGCGCAGCCGCGCCGATCGCGCCGGACTTACTTCGTCACGCACGATGTGACGATGGGGAGTTGAACGCCCGCGCCGGGATCGAAGGAGGCTGGAATGAGTCGTCGAGCGCTGTATGCGGTCGTGATCGCGGTGGCATGTGCGGTCGGTCCGGAGGCCGCGCGCTGGAACTTCATTCCTGACTGGACGTTCAAAGGCAGCGATCTCGGCAGCGACTGGACCGTCGTCGGGCAGGCGACGTGGAAGGCCGCCAACGGCGAGCTCGTCGGCACGCCGACTGCGCCCGAAGGCGGCTGGCTCGTGCTGAACAAGGTTCTGCAGGACGTGCAGTTCGGCGCGGACTTGAAGTGCGGCACCGGGTGCAAGGCGGGCATCCTCGTGCGCGCGCATAAACAGGCCGATGGAAGTCTGAGTGGGCTGTTCGTCCCCTACGGCGAAGGCGATCCCGGCCTGTTCATGGTGACGATTGACGCGTCGGGCCGGGAAACGTCACGGGCGCCGCTCACAGGAGGGGGCATCGGCAACATGGTGCGCTACGCGCCGCCGCCTCCTGACCCGAACGCTCCGGCGCGGGGCGGCCCTGGCCGTGGCGCGGGCGCCCCCGGTGCGCCTGCCGCGGCCGCGGCCCCGGCGGCTGGCGTTCCTCCCGGCGCGGCACCGGCGGGCGCGGACGCCCGCGGGGCACTCGGACCGGGCGGCCGGGCGGGAGTTCCCGCGGGCCCCACGGGCCGTGGCCGCGGGCCGGTGTTCACCCCCGAGGAGTGGAACGACATCGGCGTCATCGCCGACGTTAACACCCTCCGCAAGCTGATGAACGGTGGCGTGGCTGGATCCCAGGCCGTGGACATGAGCGGCTTCGGCATGATCGCGCTGTATGTCGGCGGGACCGCGGAAGCCCGCTATCGCGACGTGTCCTACCAGGACGTCGGCCTGAAGCGATTCCCGGTCGAGAAGACGTCAGCGAATTTCAGCGTTCGCCGGGTGAACCCGTACTTCTATGCGTTCTCCGTGGCCGCTGCTGACATGAACCGCGACGGCAACATGGACCTTGTCTCCGGTCCGTTCATCTACTACGGTCCCGACTTCACGACGGCGCGCGAGTTCTACGCCGCGGAGACGCTGAGTCCCTCTACCGACTTCCCTTCCACGATCGATCCGAACGGACCGTCCGAGCGAGGCGCCGGCAACTGGGTGGCGTTCGCCGCAGATTTTACCGGCGACGGCTGGCCGGACGTGCTGCTCGCCAACACCTCGGGGAGCGCGCTGTACGTCAATCCGAAGGGTGAGGCCCGCCGGTGGGAGGTCCACAAGGGCATCATCCCGCCGGCGAACACGTCGCAAGCCGAAATCAACATGCTCGCGGACGTCGACAAGGACGGCAAGCTCGATCTCGTCTACATGACGCAGCAGACGGGCATCAGTTGGGCCAAGCCGGATCCCGCGAACCCGACTGGCACCTGGATCGGCGTGTCAGTCGGCGGGCAAGGCACGTACGCGGCCCACGGCATCGGTGCGGGAGACATCAACGGAGACGGCCGCATCGATCTGCTCAATGGCACGGGGTGGTGGGAACAGCCGGCGTCAGGCCCGACGACGCCGAACTGGACGTTCCATCCGGGACCGTTCGGCAACGGCGGCGCCGAGATGGCCGTGTACGACGTGAACGGCGACAAGCTCAATGACGTCGTGTCCGCGCGCCAGGCGCACGGGTTCGGGCTGAACTGGTACGAGCAACGGCGCGACGCCTCGGGTGCGATCTCGTTCGTCGAGCACGTGATCTTCAAGGACTACTCCACCCCGGATCAGAACGCCGGCGGTGTGGCGTTCTCGGAGCTGCACGGCTCGACGATGGCGGACGTCAACGGGGACGGGGTCCCGGACTTCATCGTCGGCAAGCGCTTGTGGTCGCATCACGAGAGCTTCCTCGATCCGGATCCGTACGGTGCGCCGGTGCTCTACGCGTATCTCACCGTGCGTGACCCGAAAGCGCCCGGCGGCGCGCGGTTCGTTCCCGAACTGATCGACAACGCCTCGGGCGCGGGCTCCCAGGTCGTCGCCGTCGACATGAACAAGGACGGCATCGTCGACGTGCTCACGGGCGGCGCGAACGGATCGTTCATCTTCTTCGGTAAGCCACGATCGAAATGAGCGGCGGCCGGCGGGCGCGACTCGCCGGCGGCGTCTCTCGTTCACCCGAATCGCCACCGGGCCGTCATCGCGCGGCTGCACTCACGCGAGGGGAACCATGAAGACCAGGACACAGCGCCCGCTTGCGACCGGTGTATGTCTGGTTTCGGCTGCCGCCCTCGCACTCCTGTCTGGCGGCCGGTTGACGGCCGGCGTCCCAGGCCAGGTACTTCGTCGATGCGACGTCGGGAGGGAACCGATAGCCTGAGTTGGCCGCGTCTGTCCGCGCGGCCGCGACCAAAGGCGCCCGCTCGCCGATGCCCATGCGTGAGAAGAGACATGTGCGGTTGCGAAACGGGTGGGTGCTCGTCTTGCTCTCACTCACAGCCGCCGCCTCACTGCTTGCATTCGTGCTCGCG
Source organism: uncultured Acidobacteriota bacterium (assembly GCA_963816725.1). Taxonomy (GTDB): domain Bacteria; phylum Acidobacteriota; class Vicinamibacteria; order Vicinamibacterales; family 2-12-FULL-66-21; genus CAVSUB01. Next base: position 66,865 of record CAWFMC010000023.1, read on the forward strand.
CGTCGTTCTGCCCTGACAAGCCAGCCGGCGGAACACGCGTCTGCTCTCGTCCAGCCCCGATCGTCCGGGTACGCCGATCCGGCGCTCTGCATCACCTGCCACGAAGACGTCGCGCTCCCCTACTCGCTGACCGGCATGGGCCGCTCGTTTTCCCGAGTGGACGGCTCCCGGTTCGGGACCGAGGCTCGCGTGTTCCATCACGAGGCGTCGAACCGGTACTACACGATGGTGCAGCGCGGCGGCGCGTACTACCAACGACGTCATCAAATCGGCTGGGACGGCAACGAGACCAACGTGTTCGAGCTCGAGGCGCACTACGTCATCGGGTCTGGCAATCACGCACGCACGTTCCTGCATCGCCGCCCTGACGGCCGTGTCGTGCAACTGCCGGTGAGCTGGTACGCCGAACGCGGCGGTTATTGGGCGATGAGCCCCGGCTACGATCGTGCCGGCCACCTCGACTTCCGCCGGGTCATCGATGCGGGGTGCATGTCGTGTCACAACGGCTACCCGCGTAGGGTCGTCAAGGATGACGGCGCCGGCCCGCGGTTCGGCGACACGCTTCCCGAAGGCATTGACTGCCAGCGTTGTCATGGTCCCGGACAGGCGCATGTCGACGCGGTCAGACGTGGCGACAAGAAGGCGATCGTCCAGACGATCGTCAATCCGGCCAAGCTCGATCGTGACCGGCAGCTCGAAGCGTGCATGCAGTGCCACCTCGAGACGACGAGCAGTCCGCTGCCCTTCCGGATTCAACGGTACGAGCAGCCACTGTTCTCGTACACGCCGGGCAAGCCGCTCAGCGACTACTTCATCTATTTCGATCGCGCGCCCGGCGCGGCCGGCCGTGATGACAGGTTCGAGATCGCCGGCGGCGCGTACCGCCTGCGCCAGTCGGCGTGCTTCCAGCGCAGCGCGATGACCTGCCTGACCTGCCACAACCCGCACGAGACAGAGAGCGGCCCCAGTGCGATTGCCCGTGAAATTGCCGTATGCCAGGGCTGCCATCAGGGAGCGCATCGGGGGGGAACACCCCAAGTGGCGGGTGTACGCGCCGGCGCGACCTGCGTGGACTGCCACATGCCGAAGCGGCGCACGCAGGACGCCGTTCACGTCGTCATGACGGACCACTACATCCAGCGGCGGCCGGTGCGCCCGGATCTGCTGGCTGCACGCGCCGAGTCCGACAGCCTCGGGCAAGGTGACTATCGCGGCGAGGTCGTTCCCTATTATCCGCAGCCGCTTCCGCCAACGCCGGCGAACGCTCTGTATCTTGCGCTGGCGCAAGTGCAGCAGGGATCCAACCTCCCGTCTGGCATTCGTCAACTCGAACAGGCGATCGAGCAGCAGCAACCGGAACGTCCGGCGTTCTATTACGAGCTCGGAAGGGCATACGGCAAGACCGCCGACCATGACGCGGACATCAGGTGGTGCCGCGAGGCGCTCCGGCATGACGCGGCGTTCGTGCCGGCGCTGAAGGAGCTGGCCGCTGCCGCGACTGCCAAGGGAGACATGACGGAAGCCGCGGGCGCGCTGGAGCGGGCCATGGTGCTCAGCCCGGATGACGGGAATGCCGCCGCGGATCTGGGGAACGTCTATCTGCGGCAGGGCCGCCTGGATGACGCGTACAAGGCGGTGGCGCGCGCCCTCGCACTCGATCCGACGCTGCCGCTGGCCAACAACACCATGGGACTGGTCGCGTTACAAAAGGCGGCCCCGAACGATGCCGAAACCCATTTCCGTGAAGCGATCCGCCTCCAGCCGGACCTGGCCGAGGCCCACAACAATCTCGGCACTCTGCTGGCGGGCCGTCATTCGTATGCGGAAGCGGCTTATCACTTCGAACAGGCGGTCGACAGCAATCCCGGGTATATCGCTGCACGCCATAGTCTTGGCGTGACGCTCGCCCTGGCCGGCTCGCGGGCACGAGCCGTGGCAGAGCTTCAAGGGGTAATCGAACTGGTGCCCGACCTCGTCGCCGCGCGGCTCGACCTGGCGGACGTCCTCGCGGCCATGGGACGTGTGGCTGAGGCGCGGGCGCAGCTCGAGGTCGTATCTAACACTGGCGACCCGACCGAACGCCAAGCCGCCGCCGCCGCCCTCCGGGCATTGGAGCGCCGCCCATAAAGACAGTCCTTGACATCGGTCTAGATAAAATCGATTATCCACCGTCCTACGGCGGCCAGCACCACAGTCCCACCTTTTTCAACTGAGGAGGGTCCATGTTCAACCGGCGTTCGCGGTGGACTCGAGCCGGGTGGCTCTTCGCGTGCCTGCTCCTGCTCAGTGCCCCGGCACTGGCGCAGAGCTTCTACGGGTCGCTGGTCACCGTCGTCAAAGATGACCAGAACAACGTGATTCCAGGGGCCACCATCACACTGGTCAACACCGGCACCGGCGAACGGCGCGAAGGCGTCAGCGCCGACGATGGCGTGCATCGGTTCCTGAATCTGGTGCCGGGCAGCTACCGGCTGGAGGTCGAGCTGACCGGGTTCCAGCGATACGTGCAGGATCAGATTGAAGTCAACGTGCAGGCGGCGCCGCGCATCGAGGTGCTGCTGAAGGTAGGGAGTCTCGCCGAGACGATCCAAGTCGCGGGTACCGCCCCGGTGCTGCAGACCGAGAACGCGTCGGTCGGACTGGTCGTCGGCAGCCGGCCGGTACAGGAGCTGCCGCTGAACGGGCGCAACGTCATGAATCTGATCACGCTGGCGCCCTCGGTCGTGCCGCAAGGAAGCAGCGAGGGAAGCCTGACCGGCAAGAACGTGTTCGCGGCCGGAAACTTCCAGGTCGGCGGTGGAACGGCGAACCAGAGCGCCTCATATTTCGACGGCGTGCCAGTCCAGGACTCGGCCTACGGCAACATCGTCGTGCTGACACCGAGCCCTGACTCGGTTGCCGAATTCAAGGTGCAGACGAACAACAGCAGCGCCGAATTTGGCCGGTTCACGGGCGGGGTCATCAATATGGCCTCGCGATCGGGTAGCAATACCTACCGCGGCAGCGTGTTCGAATACCACCGGAACCGGGCGCTCAACGCCAACACGTTCTTCGGCAAGCGGGCCGGGCTCGATCGTCCCCCGTTCGTGCAGAACAATTTCGGCGGCGCGCTGGGCGGCCCCGTGGTGAAGGACAAGCTGTTCTTCTTCGGCAACTATGAAGGGTACCGGAACCGCGAAGGCGTGCTCTTCCGCCGCACCGTGCCCACCGTCGCGATGCGGAACGGGGATTTTTCGGATTACCGGAACGTCGCCACCGGTGCCGTCGTGCCGATCTACGATCCGTGGACGCAGTGCGGCATCAACAATCCCGGCACCGGCGCGTATAACGGCGACTGCGGCGTCGTACCCAACCGGCTGCAGTTCCCCGGCAACGTCGTCCCGGCGAACCGGATCAACCCGATCTCGCGAAACCTCCTGAACTTCCCCATCTACGCCGATCCCACCGTGCCGGGCCGCTGGGTTCCCAACAACTTCGAGCGGAACATCTCGACCGGTGGGGACAACGATCAGTACAACATTCGCGGCGACTACAACCTGACCCAGAATCAACGGCTCATCGGCCGCTTCACCCGGTGGGAATCGACCAATCTGCCGGTCGACACCTATTCCAACGGGCAGACCAACGGCGACCCGTACTCGCCCGAGCACTTCATCACGAGCCAGGTGATGATCGCCGACACGCTCACCATGAACTCGACGACCGTGCTCGACGTGCGGTTCGGGATGCTGCACTGGGACTACGACCGCACGCCCGGCAATCTGGGCACGAATTTGGTGTCCACGTTCGGGTTCCCGACCGTCCCGTATGGGCAGATCTCCGAACGCAGCGGCATCCCGGGCATGGAAACGATCCCCAGCATCGCGGCGGGCCAGAATCAGGTCATCGGCACGGGGCTGATCTACGGTAACGACTACACGTATTCGTTTACGCCGACGCTGACCAAGATCTTCGGCCATCACACACTGAAGGCGGGGGCCAATATCCTGAAGGCGGAAGTCAACTACTTCCAGAACAACAACACCGGCGGCACGTTCACCTTCAGCAACGCGCCCACCGCGCTCGATGGAACGAATCCCGGTTCAACCGGCGATCCCTTCGCCTCGTTCCTGATCGGCCAGCCGACCGGCGGGACGTATCAGTCGTCGAGCTTCACCTACGGGCGCTCGACGTACCAAGCCTACTTCGCTGAGGATTCGTGGCAGGTCAATTCACGACTCACCGTGACGGCCGGGCTCCGGCTGGAGAGTCCGGGTGCGTACACTGAGACGAACGACAGCCTTGCGACCTTCAATCCCGACCTCCCCAACCCGCTGCTGACGGGGCGGACGAACCCTGAAACAGGACAGCCCTTCATCGGCGCGTTCGAGCTGGTGGCGAGCGACAACCAACCCGAGCGCACGCTGAGAAAGAATCCGCTGCAGGTGGCGCCGCGCATCGGGACCGCGTACCGCCTGACGGACAACACGGTGCTGCGGGCGGGGGGCGGAACGTTCTACGTGCCATCGACGACGCGGTTTCAGGACGGACCGACCAACAACCCGGTGAACAACCGCACGAACAACATCGCCACCAGCCTGGACAGCAACCGCACGTTCTTCACCGACTTCAGTAACCCGTTCCCCACCGGCGTCGACAACTATCCGGGCCGCGACCCCAGTTTCCAACAGGTCCTGCTCGGGGGCACGGCGACGCATTTCTACCGGGATGAGCCCGGCTATCCAGGCCGGACGTATCAGTTCAACGTGGCCCTGCAGCATCAGTTCACGAGTACGTTCTCGGCCGAAGTGGCTTACACCGGGTTGCGCGGCAAGCATCTCCCGAACACCCTGAACCTGAATCAACTGGGGCGCGAGTTCATCGACCGCGCGGCCCAGGATCAGACGGTGTGCAGCCTCACCGGCAACGTCATCATTCCGCAGGGTCAGCCCGGATACACGGCGTCACAACGTGACACGTGCTACGGTGCGTTCCTGCGCCAGACCGTGCCGAATCCTCTGGCGGGTGCGGTACGCGAGGGGGCCTTGTCGACGCCGACGGTGCAGCGTGCTCTCCTGCTCGTCCGGTTCCCACAGTACACATCGGCCAACCAGCAGGGATACTTCGGCCAGAGCAGCTACAACGCGTTGCAGATGCGCGCGGACAAGCGCTTTGGCGCGGGCGGCCTGGTGAGCGCGAACTACACGTTCTCCAGGAACTACGGCAATGTGGAGACGGTGACCGGCTGGCTGGAAGCAGGCTCGCCCGCAGCAGGCTACCAGACGAACGATCTGTCGCAGGAAATGGCGCTCAGCAGCTTCGATGCCCGGCACCGGCTCGTCGTCAACTACGTTGTCGATCTGCCGTTCGGCGAAGGCCGCCGCTTTGGAAAAGGGGCGACGGGATTTCTCGGGACGTTGATCAGCGGATGGACGCTGAACGGCGTCACCACCCTGCAGGCGGGCTTTCCGCTCGGGTTCACCGCGACGCCCAACTTGATCGGGTCCGGCTACGGGTTGCGGCCGAACGTCGATCCGAACTGCGACAAGAAGGTTGACGGGTCGGCGACGGATCGGCTGAACATGTGGTTCAACACCGCCTGTTTCAGCGTCCCCAACGCCGGATTTGTCGCCGCAGATCCAGCGACGAATCCCGGTTTACGGTGGGAGCTCGGCAATGCGCCGCGCACGGATCCCGACCTGCGCGGGCACGGCGTCAACAACTGGAATCTCGCCATCGCCAAACGCACGAGCATCGGTCGCGGCGTCGATCTCACGTTGCGCGCCGAGGCGTTCAATCTCTTCAACCGCGTGCAGTTCGGGCCGCCCAACACCCAGGTGACCACCGCCGCGAACAGCACGTTTGGGCAGGTCACCACCCAGGCCAACCAGCCCCGGTTGATGCAGCTCGCATTCAGGCTGGCTTTCTAGAGCGGCCACGAGAGACTGAGCTGGCGGGTCCGACGCGAGTCGGACCCTCTAGCCGAGCCCGCCGGGCACGTGTCGCCCATCACAGGTCTCGAGCCTCTCGGCGGGCTTCCTCCATCCTCATCGCAGATAACTGGATCGATCACTCACAACAGCCGGAATGCACGATGGCTGATGACGTCAGCGAGATGCTCCGCGCCTGGAGCGAGGGGGACAACCGAGCGCGCTCGATGGCTTGACGCCGATCGTATGCGGAGCTGCGCCGGCTTGCGCACCATTACCTGAGGCGGGATCGGCCTGAACACAGTCTTCAGACCACCGCACTGGTGAATGAAGCCTACATACGACTGGTCGACTACAACCAATAGGCGCAGAACCAACGCGATAGCGCTCATATGGCGAATCGTCAGTGGGATAGCGTCCGCCAGACCGCTCGTAACCGAGCTCGGCCGGCCGCCCACCGATCCGTTCACGATGTTGTGCAACCGAGTGGCTGCCTTCGGCCAACGGGGATCTTGAATGCGGAGGGGAACGCACCGCCGCGCCTCGCCCGCGCCGGGCGCAGCCAATCCCTCCCGGTAATTCGCTGATCGCGCTGCGCGGTGGCACGCCACAATCTTCCGACGTGCCGCGCGCCAGAAGCGTCACTCCGGCGGCGCGCTTCTCGAGTGAGGTGCGGTTACGCGCCCGGCGCCGGCACTCGCCGTCCGATCGCCGAGGTGCAGCCCCAGAGAGCCCACGCCATCACGAGTGCCATCACGACAGCCGCGGGAGCGGCGTGCCACACCGTCAAGTCCAGTGTGAGCGGAATCCGCGTCAGCAGTCGCTGGGTGATCAACATCGCCGCTCCAGCGACGATTCCGACTCTGAGAACGACGACAAAGAACAACGTCGCGCCGGCGAGCGCGTAGATAATCCCGGCGTTTTCTGCCAGCAACAGACTGAATGCGACCAGAACGGCAACGGCCGGCCAGGTGGCCCGCAGGACCAAGCGGAGGAGCAGCAGCATGAACAAGGCGCCGAGCGCATACTGCAGCGCGTCCACGGCAGCAAAGATCATCGCCGCCAGCAGGTGGCCCGGAGAGAGCAGCGCGTCGAGCGCCAGAGCGACGAGCGGGTCCGACGGCGGGTGCCGGTTGATGAGTACCTGCAGCACCCCTGCACCCGCCAGCGTGATTCCCGCGAGGACACCAAGGAGGAGGTCGCGGCCGACGAGCGGATCGCGCCAGCGTCCTGCCAACACGCGCGTCCACGAGACGATGGTGCGCGGCCAGAGACGTCTCACGTGCGGCTCGAACGCGACATACGACAGCCAGCTGAACAAACCCCAGACAAGTGACCATCCGACGATGCTGATCGCAAGGACCAGTTCTTCGAGGGGGCTGGGGACGTGATGTGCCCGAAGCAGCGTGCTCGCGACACCTCCAGCGACGACAAAGACGGCCAATCGCAGGGCACCACGAAGGTCCCCTTCACCGCGGCGAACATTGCGGCGGACCATCGCAATGGTCGCCGTGAAGATCACCACGATCGCGATCCACAGCGCTGTTTCCCCAGCCGCACTTCGGCGCGTCGAGAGCACGCGCGGAGGAGGAGTCTCGCTGACCGGCGATTCGATACTGAAGTACACCGGCCGCCCCACGAGCAGCGCGGCGGAGATCCGGGCCGGGGATCCACCAGGCTCGCGGGCCCGCCAGGCGAGCAGCGTGTCGTGCGGAAGCACGGGGCCGTCAGTCGCGGGGACCTGTTCGAATTGATCGATCGTCAGGCCGGCAGCACCGAACAGAACGTCCCAGGCAGGCTGATGAGAAGCCGGCACGCGCGCGGTGGCAACCCGCGTGAGCGACACAAGCCGTCCGGACAGGTCCAGCGACACCGTGGCCATCCCGTCTACGTCCGACGGAGGGTCGGAGGTGGTCACGTAGTGGAACAGATTCTGAGGCACCAACGGACGCGGGCTGGTGCGATATACGAAACGCAGCGCCCTCGCCTGGCCGGACCGGACCGCGGAGTCGAACCAGAACGCCTGGTCGGCGGCGGGTGCGGTGTGGCCGACGCGTAACAGGACCTGCCGCGCGGTCTCGGCAAGCACTTCGGGCGGCTTCGGTATGTCTTGCGCCGCCACCGTCAGGGCGCTGTTACCGGCGGCCACGATGAGCAGACCGACGAATGCGCTGACGAGCATCAGCCAGGCGAGTGGCGGGGCCATCGGTCTGCTCGTCACGGCTGACGCGACGAGGTCCGGGGGCAGCACGCGGCCTTCGGCCAACGCCGCGGTGAAAGCGTCACCGCCCGGCAGGTTCGCTCCCACTTCCACAGCACTCGTCGGCCGGTCTGCCGGATTGCGGGCGAGGCACGCGCGAACGACCGAGGCAACCTCCGGGTCCGTGCCGCCGGGAAACCCCAGGGCGTGGGGCTCGAAGCTCGCGCGGTGCGACAGGTCGAAGGTGCGCCCGTCGAACGGAGCGCAGCCGGTAAAAACTTCGTAAAGAATCAAGCCCAGCGCGAAGACATCTGTGCGGGGCGTGGCCACTCCGCTCGCCAGCTGCTCCGGCGCCATGTAGGCCGGCGTTCCGGCGAGATCCCTGATCGGCTCGTCGAGCCGTGCGGCGACGCCGAAGTCCATGATCCGGACGCGACCGCGCCCGTCGAGCATGATGTTGGACGGCTTCAAGTCGCGGTGCAGCACGCCGTGCGCGTGCGCCGCAGCGAGACCAGCGCACAGCTGTCGAGCGACGTCGAGCGCCTTCTCGGGCGGCAGTCGTCCGATGCGGCTGCGCAGCGACGCAAGCGTCTCTCCATCGACGTACTCCATCGACAGATAGATCCAGCCGTCAGCCTCACCGATGTCGTACACGCGGCAGACGTTGGCGTGCACGATGCCTCGGGCCAGCCGCACTTCCCTGGTAAACCGTTCCAAGGCGTCGTCACGACTGCCCGATGCGACTGGCGACAGGAGTTTGAGCGCGACGGCCTGCCCAAGCCGCAGGTCTTCGGCCCGGTAGACTTCCCCCATGCCCCCGCGTCCGAGCGGACTGACGATGCGAAACCGGGACGCGAACAGGTGACCGGGGGTAAAACGGCCGCCTTCGACCGCTTGGGAAGGCTCAGCGGCAATCTGCCGGAGCATCGACTGCTCCTCAGCCGCACCGGCCGTCTCAGTGCGGGTCCGCGTCGCGTCGAGAGCCGCGCCGCAATATGGACATCGCAGCGCCCCTCGGTCCCATACCTGGCTACCGCACTCTGCGCATCGCGCCACGGCCGCATCTTATCGCTGGAGTGGCCGCCGATCGCGATCTCGCCTCCGGCTTGAGCCCATAACCTGCTCGGCTCTTTGCGCCGCCCAACGCCGTCACGATGGAACAATGGGATGAGGCCTCCCATTGCCCGCGGACACCGGCGGAGCTATGCCGGCGCTCTGTTCGGATGCTGCGGGTTGGATCAGCAGTCAGACCATCGTGGGCGACGTGGAGGTTCCTTGATGGGCAGCGAGGTGCCGGCGCCTTTTCAGCAGTCCCGGCTACGTCAGCTGGATTGCACTCAGCAAGCTGTTATCGGTGGCAACGCGTTCGGCGCGTGAACGCTCGGGATTTGTCGCCAGGCCTTCGCTACTCCGCTACCGCATTACCGCTACTTCCCCCACCGGAGCGCCAGCGGGTTCACCTCCGCCGCCAGTTCGAGGAGTCCCGCCCGGGTCGCGGGGTGGAGCGGCTCGAGCGGGTGCCGGACGCTGTCGCTCTTGATGACCCCGCCGGCCTGCATCACGGTCTTGGCCGCGCGCAGGCCGCACTGGCGGTTCTCGAAATTGATGAGCGGCAGGATGCGGGCGTAGGCGGCCGCCGCTTCTGCGCGCCGTCCGGCAAAGTAATGCGTCAAGACCACCTTGATGAGATCCGGTAGCAGAGCGCTCGCCATCGTGCCCCGCGCGCCGGCGTCGAGATCGGCCATCAACGTGATCGACTCCTCGCCGTCGAACGGCCCGGCGATGGCGTCACCGCCGGCGGCGATGAGCGCGCGCAGTTTGGCCGCCGCGCCGAGCACTTCGATTTTGAAGTAGCGAGCCAGAGGGACGCTCGTGGCCAGGCGCACCAGAAATGGCACCGACAGGTGAACTCCCGACAGCGGAGCGTCCTGCACCAGCAGCGGGATCCGTGCGGCTTCCGCGACCGCGGCGAAGTGGGCCAGCATGCCCTCTTCGTCGGCGCGAAGGCTGACGCCGTGATACGGCGGCATCAACATCAACATCGCGGCACCCAGCGACGCCGCGCGCTTTCCCCGATCGCTGGCGATCCGGGTACTGAAGTGGCTGCAGGTGACGATCACCGGAACCCGCCCGGCCACATGCGTCAGGCACAGTTCCGTCAACCGATCGCGCTCCTCGTCGGTCAGCATGAACTGTTCCGAGAAGTTCGCGAGGACGCAGATGCCGTCGACGCCTTGATCGATCATGCAATCGAGCACCCGCCGCTGTCCCTCTACATCGACCTCACCCGTTTCGGTGAAGGGCGTCGGGGCAATCGGCAGGATGCCGCGCAGACGAACGATCGAGTCGCGGGCGGGTGGCAGTGGGCTCGTCGCCATCAGCGGCTCAAGCCTATCTCGAAACCGGCCATCGGCGGACAAGACGCGCGCCTTCTCTCCACTGAGGTACAGGCGCCTGGCCGGGCGAACGGGCCTCGAACCGACACGGGCAAACGATTGGCTTGCCACGCGCGGCGTTTCAACGTGAAACACCGCATTCAGAGTGAACGCTGCGCCGGGCGCAAATGTGCGGTTTGGCGGGCGATCGCAGCGGATCGGGGATTGCTCCCCCAAGAGTGAACGCGACAGTGCGGTCGCGTCCGTCAGGCCCGCGGTCCACCCGCGACGGTCTCGGCGGAACCTTTCGGTTGACGCGCCGCCACGCTGCGGCGCTGGAAGCACACCTCTCACCGGTCGCCTCTCGCGAGGAACGCAGGCCGGGTTTCCTTCGTCGGATGCGCGCGGCACGTGTGTGCCACGAGAACAGGATGGGTTGCGATGAGTCCGTACGCAATGCTCGGTCGGAGTGTAGGAACCGCGGAAGCAGCGTCGTTGTGCCTCCGCCTCACGGCATGGCACGACGCGATGGTCGCGCACGAGCGGCGGCTCAGGGCCGGGCGCATCGCCGATGTGTGCGACGACGAGTGCCCACATGTCGAAGCCCGAACGCTATGGACAGCGGCGCTGCTGACGCTTGGCCCGCGGGCGTGCGAACTGACGTTCCTGCGGTCACGCGCGGTCGGTGGTCCAGCGACGGCGCAGCAGCTCCTCAACGCCACACCGGTCGCGTCCGGGGCCGGCACCAGCGCGTCGCGTACGAGCGCCAACGGTCCGGGCAGAGGGACGGGCCGATCGCGACCCTGACGGGCGCTCGCCCCGTGGCCTAGAGGAAGTCTGGCCATAATCCTGCGCCGTGCTCTCGGTGCGCAGTCACAATGGAGGAGGAGGAGGAACCGTGAGGAAGGTAGCGAGATCGGACCTGGTGACCCTCGTGCTGGGCGCCCTCAGCATCGGCGTCGGGCTGACGACGGCGGCCACAGTCGCGTCACTGAGATCGGATGATCGCGTCATCGCACTGCTGGCAACAGCGATCGTCGCCGGGCTGCTGGTCGCATACTTCGACTGGCGAGCGACACTACGAAACCGCTTGGCTGATCCTGGCAATCACCGGGAGGCCACTTAAGGAGAAATCATGCTGCAGACAAGAACCGCAATCGCACATCCAGCCGGCCTCGCCGCCATCGTCCCGGGCATCGCCGGAGTCGATCGACTCGGACACGACACCGCCGTGCGGGAGTCGTATCGTTCAGCCGAGCGCGCGCTCGACGACGTCCTCGCCGACTCCTTTCCGGCGAGTGACCCGCCATCGTGGAACCCCGGGATCGTCCGGCCGTATTCTGCCGGCGGCTTCGCCGCCGGCCTGATGGCCGCGCGGGATGGTTACCACCGGACGGCCGTCGCTGACGGAGTCGATGTGTCTCGGCCAGCTCAGGGCCAGCGAACCGTCCTTCAGGCACTCGTGTCTCTGGCCGGTGCGCTCGGGGTCGCCCTGTTCTTCGGGGTCGCGGTCCTGCTGCTCGGACTCCCGGTCGTGCTGATTGCCCGGGGTGTGCTCGAAGCAATTGGTTGGCTGTTCGGCGTCTCGATTCAGTGAGGTCGTCGCGGCGCCGCGCGCGTCAGCACCCCGGTCAGCTGATGGTGTCCCCCGCCGTCGTGACGTCCGCGGTCGAAGTCTGAGACATTCCTCCCACACCGGCGCCAAGACGGAGTCCGCGAGTGGGCGGCCGGTTGCCTCGTCCAGGAGCCACCCTGCGCTCACCTCAGAGCCACTCCCAGTCGAGTGACAGGGGTCAGCCGGCGGGAATCAGGCCTGAAGCCCGTATTGCTTCATTCTTCGCCACAGTGTGACCGTGCTGATGTTGAGCGCCTCGGCGGCTTTGCGCCGGTTGCCGCCAAATCGCGCCAACGCGCGCTCGATCGACGCTCGTTCCTGCTCCCGCAGATCGAGCGTGTCATCGCCGGCCCGTGGACGTGATTTCTGCGTCACCTCAGGGGGCAGGTCACGAAGGCGGATGCTCGTGGCGTTGGCCAGGATGACGGCCCGCTCGACGGCGTGCTCCAGCTCGCGGACGTTCCCCGGCCATCGGTAGTTCATCAGCGCGGCCATCGTTTCCGCAGAGACACTCCGCACGTCCTTCTTCATCCGCGCCGCCGCCCGCACCAGGAAACTGTGCACCAGGGGTGGGATATCCTCCCGCCGTTCACGCAGCGGCGGTACGGTGATGACGAAGGCACCGAGCCGGAAATACAGGTCCTCGCGAAATGTGCCGGCCTCCACCGCAGCGCGCAGATCGCGATTCGTCGCCGCCACCACGCGCGCATTGATCTTGATGCTGCGCTCGCCGCCGACGCGGCGAATCTCGCGCTCCTGCAGCGCCCGCAGCAGCTTGGCTTGGACGGTCGCCGCCACTTCGCCGATCTCGTCAAGAAAGATCGTGCCCTTGCCGGCCACCTCGAAGAGGCCGGCCTTGTCCCGGATCGCTCCGGTGAAGGCCCCGCGGACATGGCCGAACAGCTCGGATTCCAGCAGCGTTTCCGTGAGAGCCGCACAGTTGATGCTGACGAAGGGGTCCGCGGCGCGTGGACTTTGATCATGAATGAGGCGGACGATGAACTCCTTCCCGGTTCCGCTCTCCCCATAGACCAGCACCGTCGTGTCGATCGGCGCGACCCGTGCCGCCAACTCGAGGACGTGTTGCATCGCCTCGCTGCCGGCGACGAAGTGCTTGGCCGCGGCCTGCCGGTTCACGCGTTCTCGAAGCACGTTGAGCTCGCGTTCGCGACGCTCGAGCAGCCGCTCGCGGCGGTCGAGTTCCCGCAGGCGTTTGCCGACGACCTCCCGCAAGCGCTCCACTTCCTCGCCGAGACTCGCGGTCTGGAAGTCTGCGCGGATCGCCTCCGCCTCGGTCCCCCACCCATTCACATCACGCCCGATGGCCGAGCAGTGTGCCTTCCCTTGACCGGCGCAGGCAATCTCGCGAAAGTAGACCTCCTGCCCGAGACACGCGGTCACGAATCCGCTGGAGTACCCCACCAGCGACCAGCACACCGGCGCCGGGCTCTTGCCGTAGTGATGGAGATGCTGCTCCGCCTCGTACGAGCCGTGCCAGCTGACCTCCTCTTCGAAATGCCCCGTCTCCTCGTCATAGTCGACACGCCGCACATCCGCTCGCACGATGCCTTCCAGCGTATGAAGCATTGCGCCGGCATGAAGACCGTCCACAGGACTGGTCCACTGCGAGCGGGCCCGCAGGTTGACGGCGTCGTGATAGCCATCAGCAAACCCGAAGCGGAGCAAAATGCGGCGGGCCGTCTCCAATCCCAGCGTCTCGACCAGCTCCTTGCGCATCAGGCCCATCGCGGCGGCGCTGAGGATCACGACACGCTGCTCGTGCAGGCGGATGACTCCCTGGTCCGGCCGAAAATCGAGCAGCTCGGCGAGGTGCAGGCTGCGGCGCCTCGGCATCGGGTCGCGTGGGCGGGGCTTCACTGTACGTGCCATTCTATGGCGTCACGTGCATCACGCTTGGGTGCGCTCGTCGTCGATCAATGTTCGCTACGGGCGCGCACCCGCGCCCGTCCGGTGCGCATCGGCCGCTAACGAGCCGAGAGGAGTGAGCAGAGTGGGCGTATGTCAGCGACGAGCAACGCCGCCGCGGTGTGAGTCATGGGAGTGGACGGTCAGATGCACGCCCGAGGACACCGTGTGAACACGGTCATCGCACACGGCGGCCGATGGATGTTTCGCGCCGTGCTCGTCGTGCTCGCGTTGATTGGCTTCCTCCAGCTCACGAGAGGCACCGCCGTCCGCCACGTCCGGGGCGTGGCCGCTCAGGCGCTGCCGATCTCGGTCGGCGAACCCGAGTTTCCGCTCAACGTCGCCATGCTGACCGGAGCCGGACTCGCACCCGGCAATCGGGTCGAGGTGGCCCTCAACGGTGACGGCACGTTCCCCCGACTCTGGAACGATCTGCGGTCCGCGCGCGAGTCGATCACCCTGCAGTTGTATTACGGCGCGCCGGGCCGGATGGCTGACAGTCTCGACGAGATTCTGATCGACCGCGCCAGGGCCGGCGTACGCGTGTTCGTCCTCTACGACGCCGTCGGTACAGTCGTCCGGCCCGCACCGCATCGTGACGCGCTGCGCGCGGCAGGCGTCTTGATCGAGCCGTTTCGTCCGATCGGCCTGTCCACCCTCCACCTGGCGCAGAATCGCTCGCACGTTCGCGGGATCATCATCGACGGTCGTATCGGGTGGACCGGCGGTTTCGGGATCGACGACAAATGGTCTGGCGATGGCCGCACTGGCGGGTCGTGGCGGGAGACCAACGTGCGCTTCGCGGGGCCGGCGGTGCGACAGCTCCAGGCCGCATTCGCCGCCGCGTGGGTGGAAGCCACGGGCGAGTTGGTGACCGGGCGCGGCGACGTCGAGACCTATGCGGACGGCGTGGACCTCGCGGGATTGCTGTCCACCTCGCCGACGCTCGGCAGCACCGCCGCGGAGCGGTTCTTCGCCCTGTCCATTGCCGCGGCACGAAAGACGCTCTACATCACCAATTCGTACTTCGCGCCGGAGGGCAGCTTCATCGAGATGCTGGCGGCGGCGGCCCGACGCGGCGTCGACGTGCGGGTGCTGACCGCCGGGCCGCTGACCGATGTCGTCGTCGTGCGCTACGCCGGACGGGCCTCGTACGAGCAGTTGCTGGCATCTGGCGTGCGCCTCTACGAATGGCGGCCGACGACCCTGCACGCCAAGACGTTCGTGATCGACGGCGAGTGGGCCACGATCGGATCGATGAACTTCGACAACCGCTCGCTGGCTCTCAATGATGAAGCCACGCTCATGGTGCGGGATCGCACGTTCGGCCACCAGATGGACGAGATTTTCGCCGCTGACCTCGCGAGCGCCGTGGAGATCAACATCGCCACGTTCCGTCGGCGTTCGTGGGTTGAACGAGCGGCGGAACGGACTGCCGGCCTATTCAGACGCTTGCTGTAGTTGGGCGCCATCTGCCGGTCGCGTCGACAGCCACTTGCCGGCGTTTTTGTCAGGACCGGACCAGAAAAAAGACTGGTCCTCGCGCCATTCCCGAGACGCGCGTAACCTCCACCGCGCTACTCCAACCCTTGCGAACCACTGAGCTTTCTATGGCTTAGCGGGATCCACGACAGCCGGCTCGACAGCGGCGAACCTGTTGCAGCCGAGCTGCGCGGGTCACACCACCGGTCTGTCGCGTGGTGCCTTCGCAAGGAGTTCTCAGTAGATGTCTCGATTCAGAAGGTATGCGGCAGCCCTGTGTGTGGGCGCGTCACTGATCGGCGTATCAGGATATGTGTTGCGCGCGGATGTGCCCCGCGTGTCGAGCGGCACGTGGGCCACCGCTGGAGAGGTCGGCGTGCCGAGCGGCGCCGGCTCAGTGGCGCTCACCGACGGCCGTGTCGTGGTCGTGGGCGGCGAGCGCGATGGTGTTCGCTCTTCTGCGATCTCGATCTACGACCCGGCATCCAGCGTCTGGGCGCGTGCCGGCGACCTGGTCACTCCCCGATCCGGCCACACAGTGACGCTCCTGAACGACGGTCGCGTGCTGGTCGCGGGCGGATCGACGCCCGACGGTCCGACCTTTGACATCGAGATCTTCGATCCGGCGAACGGTACATCGGTCCACGCCGGAGACATGACGCTGCCGCGCGTCAACCACGCCGCCGCGATCCTCAAGGACGGCCGCGTGCTCATCGTCGGCGGCTCGGACGGTAGTTCGGCGCTGGATGGTGCGGAGGTATTCGACCCGGTTGCCGGACAGAGCGCCGGCGTTCCCGTCGCCATGTCCACGGCCCGCGTGAAGGCCACCGCGACGACGATGCTCGACGGGCACGTGCTGGTGGTCGGCGGCAGCGACGGCGCCAACGATCTCGCCTCGGCCGAAATCTTCGATCCGGCGACGAGCTCGTTCTTCGCGACCGGTCCGATGCAGGCCGCGCGCAGCGGCCACGTCGCGGTGCTGCTGCCGCACAACAACCAGGTGCTGATCGCCGGGGGCATGTCGGCGGGCGCCGCGGTGGCGTCGGCGGAGCTCTATGCCGACTGGCGAGACGGCTTCACGCCCACGCCCACGCCGATGTCGGCAGCGCGCAGCGGCGGCATCGCCGTGGGACTTCAGCCGTACGATGTCGCGATGATCGCCGGCGGCGGAGCGGCGAGCGGTGAATATTTCGGCTATGCGACGGTGAAGACCGACAAGGATGATTACGCGCCGTATGAGACCGTGACGATCAGCGGCAGCGGCTGGCAGCCGGGAGAGACGGTGCGCCTGCGCGTCAGCGAGGACGCCGACACGCACTACGACTGGACACTCGAGGCGACCGCCGACGCGTCCGGCAACATTGTCAACCGTGAGTTCTACCCGCGCAACGACGACGTCTATAAGCACGTCGGCATGCGGTTCTACCTGACAGCGGTGGGCAGCGGCTCACAGGCGCTCGCCACGTTCACGGATGCCATGCAGACGCGAACAGCGCTGTCTTCGTCCTTGAATCCGTCAACTGTTGGTCAGAGCGTCACATTCACCGCTGTCGTTGAAATGAACGACAAGCAGGGGAATCAGGACAACTGGAAGCCGGCTGTCGGGGGCTCGGTCGAGTTCTACGACCGCACGACAGCGATCGCCGCCTGCGACAAGAACAATCCCCAACCGGGCGACTTCGGTCGATTGCTTGGAACGACGCCGCTTACTGCCGGGCAGGCGGTGTTTACACTCACGGGTGGGTTTGCTGTCCGCCGGCACATACCCGATCCAGGCCTGTTACAGGGGCACGGGCGGGAATGGTGCACGCAGGACGCCTTCTCGTCACCCATTCAGCAGAAGGTCAACAGCGCCGGCAAGATCGATCAAGCCGCGGTGACGGTGTCGGCACCAGCCAACGCGACCTACCAGCAGACGGGATTGTCGGCTGTCGCAGCGGGCGGCAGCGGCACCGGCGCTTTCAGCTACAGCCACGGCGCCTCGACGGCTTGCACGGTCAACAGCACGACGGGCGCGCTCACGATCACGAGCGGCACCGGCACCTGCGCGATCACGGCTACGCGCGCCGGTGACGCCACCTACAATCCCTCTTCGCCGAGCGCACCGACGTCAGTCACGATCAACAAGGCGCTCGCTTCCGTTACTGTCAACAACAAGAGCAAGATTTACGGTGGCGCCAACCCGGCGCTCGACGCGACCGTCACCGGGACGGTCAACAATGACGTGCTCAACTACAGCCTGGCGACGACGGCGCTCGCGACCTCGGGCGTCGGCAGCTATCCAATCACAGTCACCCTGGCTAGCAACCCGAACTACACAATCACCACGACGGACGGGACGCTGACGATTGGCAAGGCCACGGCAGCGGTCAAGGCCAACAACAAGAGCCGGATCTACGGCACGACCAACCCGACATTCGACGCGGTGGTGACCGGGACGGTCAACAACGACGTGCTCGACTACAGCCTGGCGTCCGCGGCGACGCAGGCCAGCGGCGTCGGGAGCTACCCGATCGTGGTGACCCTCGGCACCAACCCGAACTACAACGTCACCAAAACGGACGGCGCCCTGACCATCGACAAGGCGACCGCGACGGTCGCGGCCAACGCCAAGAGCCGGACCTACGGCGCGCCGAACCCGACGTTCGACGCGACGGTGACCGGCACGGTCAACAACGACGTGCTCGATTACAGCGTGGCCTCGGCGGCGACGCAGGCCAGCGGGGTCGGGAGCTACCCGATCGTGGTGACCCTCGGCACCAACCCGAACTACAACGTCACCAAGACCGACGGCACGCTGACCATCGACAAGGCGGCCGCGACGGTCACGGCCAACGCTAAGAGCCGGACCTACGGGGCGGCCAACCCGACATTCGACGCGACGGTGACCGGGACGGTCAACAACGACGTGCTTGACTACAGTCTGGCCTCCGTGGCCGCACAGACCAGCGGCGTCGGGAGCTACCCGATCGTCGTGACCCTCGGCACCAACCCGAACTACAACGTCACCAAGACCGACGGCGCCCTGACCATCGACAAGGCGGCCGCGACGGTCACGGCCAACGCCAAGAGCCGGACCTACGGGGCGGCCAACCCGACATTCGACGCGACGGTGACCGGGACGGTCAACAACGACGTGCTTGACTACAGTCTGGCCTCCGTGGCCGCACAGACCAGCGACGTCGGGAGCTACCCGATCGTGGTGACCCTCGGCACCAACCCGAACTACAACGTCACCAAGACCGACGGCACGCTGACCATCGACAAGGCGACCGCGACGGTCACGGCCAACGCTAAGAGCAAGACCTACGGCCAACCGAATCCGGCGTTCGATGCGGCGGTGACCGGGACGGTCAACAACGACGTGCTCGACTACAGCCTGGCGTCCGCGGCGACGCAGGCGAGCGGCGTGGGCAGCTACCCGATCGTGGTGACCCTCGGCACCAACCCGAACTACAACGTCACCAAAACCGACGGCGCCCTGACCATCGACAAGGCGGCCGCGACGGTCACGGCCAACGCTAAGAGCAAGACCTACGGCCAGGCCAACCCAGCGTTCGACGCGACGGTGACCGGGACGGTCAACAACGACGTGCTCGACTACAGCCTGGCGTCCGCGGCGACGCAGGCGAGCGGCGTGGGCAGCTACCCGATCGTGGTGACCCTCGGCACCAACCCGAACTACAACGTCACCAAGACCGACGGCGCCCTGACCATCGACAAGGCGGCCGCGACGGTCACGGCCAACGCTAAGAGCAAGACCTACGGCCAGGCCAACCCGAGCGTTCGACGCGACGGTGACCGGGACGGTCAACAACGACGTGCTCGACTACAGCCTGGCGTCCGCGGCGACGCAGGCGAGCGGCGTGGGCAGCTACCCGATCGTGGTGACCCTCGGCACCAACCCGAACTACAACGTCACCAAAACCGACGGCGCCCTGACCATCGACAAGGCGGCCGCGACGGTCACGGCCAACGCTAAGAGCAAGACCTACGGCCAGGCCAACCCAGCGTTCGACGCGACGGTGACCGGGACGGTCAACAACGACGTGCTCGACTATAGCCTGGCGTCCGCGGCGACGCAGGCGAGCGGCGTCGGGAGCTACCCGATCGTGGTGACCCTGGGCACCAACCCGAACTACAACGTCACCAAGACCGACGGCACGCTGACCATCGACAAGGCGGCCGCGACGGTCACGGCCAACGCCAAGAGCCGGACCTACGGCGCGGCCAACCCGACGTTCGACGCGACGGTGACCGGGGCGGTCAACAACGACGTGCTCGACTACAGTCTGGCCTCGGTGGCCGCACAGACCAGCGGCGTCGGGAGCTACCCGATCGTGGTGACCCTCGGCACCAACCCGAACTACAACGTCACCAAGACCGACGGCACGCTGACCATCGACAAGGCGGCCGCGACGGTCACGGCCAACGCTAAGAGCCGGACCTACGGGGCGGCCAACCCGACATTCGACGCGACGGTGACCGGGGCGGTCAACAACGACGTGCTTGACTACAGTCTGGCCTCCGTGGCCGCACAGACCAGCGGCGTCGGGAGCTACCCGATCGTGGTGACCCTCGGCACCAACCCGAACTACAACGTCACCAAGACCGACGGCACGCTGACCATCGACAAGGCGGCCGCGACGGTCACGGCCAACGCTAAGAGCCGGACCTACGGGGCGGCCAACCCGACATTCGACGCGACGGTGACCGGGGCGGTCAACAACGACGTGCTTGACTACAGTCTGGCCTCCGTGGCCGCACAGACCAGCGGCGTCGGGAGCTACCCGATCGTGGTGACCCTGGGCACCAACCCGAACTACCACGTGACCAAAACCGACAGCGCCCTGACCATCGGCAAGGCGACCGCGACGGTGACGGCCAACGCCAAGAGCCGGACCTACGGGGCGGCGAACCCGACGTTCGACGCGACGGTGACCGGGACCGTCAACAACGACGTGCTGGACTACAGCCTAGCGTCAGTGGCGACCCAGACCAGCGGTGTGGGGAGCTACCCAATCGTCGTGACCGTGGGCACCAACCCGAACTACGACGTCACGAAGGCCGACGGCAGCCTGACCATCGGCAAGGCGCCCGCGACGGTGACGGCCAACGCCAAGAGCCGGACCTACGGGGCGGCGAACCCGACGTTCGACGCGACAGTGACCGGGACGGTCAACAACGACGTGCTCGATTACAGCGTGGCCTCGGCCGCGACGCAGGCCAGCGGTGTGGGGAGCTACCCGATTGTGGTGACCCTGGGCACCAACCCGAACTACGACGTCACGCCGCACGAAGGGAAGCTGACGATTGGCAAGGCCACGGCGTCGGTCACCGCGAACGACAAGAGCAAGACCTACGGCCAAGCGAATCCGGCGTTCGATGCGGCGGTCACGGGCAGGGTCAACAACGACGTGCTCGACTACAGCCTGGTCTCAGTGGCAACGCAGGCCAGCGCCGTAGGGAGCTACCCGATCGTGGTGACCCTGGGCACCAACCCGAACTACACCATCATGACCACCGACGGCACCCTGGCAATCACCAAGGCGACAGCATCCGTGACGGCCAAGGACACGATCCGGAAGTACGGCGTGGCTAACCCAACGTTCGAAGCGGCGGTAACCGGGGCGGTCAACAACGACGTGCTCAACTTCAGTCTGACTACGGCAGCGACGCAGACCAGCGGCGTGGGCACCTACCCCATCGTGGTCAACCTGGGCACCAATGCGAACTACCAGGTCACGTCGCTCGATGGAACGCTGACCATCGGCAAGGCTACGGCGTCAGTGAAGGCCAACGACAAGAGCCGGACCTACGGCGATGCCAATCCGGCGCTCGATGCGGTGGTGACCGGCGCGGTCAACGACGATGTGTTGCAGTTCAGCCTGGCGACGGCAGCGGACAAGACGAGCAGCGTCGGCACCTATCCAATCGTCGTAACACTCGGCACGAACCTGAACTATGAGGTCAGCAATCCGAACGGCACGCTGACCGTGACCAAGGCTCCGCTCGCGATCAAGGCGAACGATGCCTCTCGGCCCTACGGCATGGCGAACCCGGCCTTCACCGGCAGCTACTCCGGCCAGAAGAACGGTGAGACGTTCACGATGTCATTCACCACCACGGCCGACATCACCAGTCCCGTGGGCCCTTACGACATCGTGCCCTCGGCCAATGGCGCCACAATCGCCAACTACGAGTACATCCCAACGCGCATCAAAGGCACCCTCACGGTCGGGGCGTGGTCGCTGAAGGGCTTCTACGAGCCGGTCGGTGAGATGAGCTCGATTGTCTCCGCGCCCGGCGCCGTGCAGCCGGCGGTCTCGGGAGCGACAGTGTGGAACGCCATCAAGGGAGGCCAGACGGTTCCCATGAAGTTCAACATCTACCGAACGGCTGGTGGCGCGCAGGTCACGACTGTCGTGGACGCCTTCGCCGGCGCCGGCTTCACCGCGTATCAACTGCCCAACTGCTCGGGCGGCTACACGGTGGACGAGATTCCGCTCACAGACCTGTCGACTGGTGCGACGGAGCTGCGTTACGACGGCACGCAGTTCATCCAGAACTGGAAAACGCCGAAGGTGCCCGGAGCCGACCTGTGCTACCGCGCGGTGATCACCGCGAAGGATGGCTCGATCCGAACCATCCACGGGTATTTCCTGATACAGACACCAACTTCCACGCACCGATCAACTGTTCACGCAAATTCTCGGCCATCACGTGATCCTTTGATTCAGGAGATCTCGTCTTGTCAGGTGATTACTCACTGGACGGTGCGTCCGACGTTGACCGTATACGCAGAACCTGTGGCAGCGTGAGAAACCACTGCTGCCAGATCGTCGCTGGCTTCGGCATCGGGCCAGCCCTCAAGGCGACCCAGCCCAAAGTGGGTCAGCGTCTTCGACCCGGCCGTAGACGACACCGCATCGGAGATCCGCATCGAGGACACGCGGTCACGTTCGGACCGATCCTGCTGCGGCCACAGAGCCGAGGCACGATCACATTGCGCTTGCGCGACCCAAAGGACAAGCCGATCATCGACCCCCCCGTACCTCAGTGACGACACCGGCCTCGACTGGACAGCCCTACTGGCCGGACTGCGGATCTGCGCGAGGATCGCCGAGGCCCCAGCGCTACCAGACGTCATCATCAAGATCGCGCGGCCGCAAAGAGCCTCCGGCGGTGGCAGGGGACGGTGTAGGGTGACAGCCCCGCTGGTCAGGTCGACCACCTCGATCTGCGCTGCCGGTTGGGTCACAGTCGCGAAGGCCGGCAGGATGTAGAGACCTGCGGACGCGACGTGGTGGCCATGTGTCAGTCCTTTCTGCCGGGGGCGTAGCCGGGCAGTGGGAAGCGGAGGCCGCCGGCAGCCGGGCCGGCGAGCCGATATAGCCGTCGACGGAGCCGAACCGCCGATCATGGGATTTCCCACAGCCGTCGATACTCGACGATGTCGTCGTGGCTGCGACCGACGAGCTTCCACCACATGACCAGCTCCTCGCCGAACGGCGTGCCGCCAAGCAGCAGCGCCCGCGCGACGTCGTCACCGACATTGCGCGTCGTGAGCTCTGGACGACCGGCCGCCTGGCAGGCAAGGTCGCCGACCTCGAGCCGATAGCCCGCCACCTCGAGGCTCCGTGGTCGAGCAGCACGCCGTGCTTGAACGTCTCGTCGATGTCGAGCCTGACCTGGGCCTCCGGGTGCAGATCGAGTTGCGCGCCCAGTAGTTGGATGGAGACTGGTTCACGTGAGCGAGAGCGAGATGAAGTATCTCGATCTGCACGGCGAGCGTGTTGCCTATCGGGAAGCGGGAGCCGGCGAGGCGCTGCTGCTGATTCACGGCATGGCGGGAAGTTCGGCGACCTGGCGGGCGGTGCTGCCCCAGCTGTCGAAGAAATACCGGGTGGTGGCACGGATCTGTTCGGGCACGGTGAATCCGCCAAACCCCGCGGTGACTATTCGCTGGGTGCGTTCGCGGCCTGGCTGCGTGACCTGCTCGATGAACTGGGCATCACCCGGGCGACAGTGGTCGGTCCAGTCGCTTGGTGGCGGTGTGGCCATGCAGTTCATCTATCAGCATCGCGACTACTGCGAACGGCTGGCTCTCATCAGCAGCGGTGGCCTGGGCCCCGACCTGAGCTGGATATTGCGGATCCTGTCGGCACCCGGAGCCGAGCTGGTGCTGCCGGTGGTCGCACCGCCGACCGGTGCTGAACGTCGGCAACAAGCTGGGGTCCTGGCTCACGTCGGCCGGAATCCACTCGCCGCATGCCGGCGAGCTATGGAACGCCTACTCGTCGCTGTCGGACGGCCAGACCCGGCAGGCGTTCCTGCGCACGCTGCGCTCGGTGGTGGACTACCGTGGCCAGGCGGTCAGTGCGATCAACAAGTTGCATCTGAGCTCTGGGCTACCCACCTTGCTGATCTGGGGGGACCAGGACCGGATCATGCTGTCGCCCACGGCTACGCCGACTCACGACCACCGTGCCGGGTGCCGGCTTGAAGTGCTCCCCAGCGTCGGGCCTTGTCCGCACGTCGAAGCCCCGAACCTCGGTGGTGAGATCCTTGACGACTTCATCGCCACCACAGGGCCTAGTGCCGATGTGACGAATCGACAATCGTGATCAGCACCGTGGTGCAGCCAGCGTCGACTTCCAGGTTCTCTCTCCGGTGTGTCTCAACAAGCTCTGCAGTTGCCTGACCGGCCGCTTCGGACACTGTCGACGCCGCCTACGGCGGGAGCCAGGTCAAAATCATCGAACTCGACCTGGCCGATGAACTGGCCATCGGCCATCTCGAACTTGTACAGATGCGAACGATCCCAACGCGCGAACGCCGTATCCATCGCATCAGCGAGCTGGCTGAACTTTGCGACCGGGCCGCGGCGAAAATCCGACCCGGCCGCGGCCAATAATGCTCACCATGACCACTACTGACCGACTTCCCGACCGAATCGACAGCCACGTCCGCGCCAAGACTAGTGGTGTGTCCCGCAATTAGTTGACAGTGTCCAGGGTGGTGCGTGCTCGCGCTACCTTGGCCAGGATCGATTCGGCAGTGGCGGTCCACTTGTAGGGTTTGGGGTCCTCGTTGTGGGCGTCGATGTATTCCTGAATGGAGGCGATCAGGTCGGGCACCGACGCAAAGGTGCCGCGCCGCAGCGCTTTGTTGGTCAGCTCACGGAACCAGCGTTCCACCTGGTTGAGCCACGATGAGGAGGTTGGGGTGAAATGCAGATGGAAGCGGGGGTGCTTGGCCAGCCACTGTTGCACGTTGGCGTGCTTGTGGGTGCTGTAATTGTCCAGGATCAAGTGGATCTGCAGGCCCTTGGGAACCTCTCGGTCGACGGTGCGCAGGAACTTCAGGAACTCCTGGTGGCGGTGCCGCGGTAGGCATTGCCCGATCACCATGCCGGTCAACACGTTCAACGCCGCGAACAAGGTAGTGGTGCCGTTGCGTTTGTAGTCGTGAGTCATCGTCTGCCCGCGGCCCTTCGTCATCGGCAGCGACGCTTGCGTGCGGTCAAGCGCCTGCACCGAGGACTTTTCGTCGGCGCACAACACGATCGCGTTCTCCGGCGGGTTCAGATACAGACCCACGACATCGACGAGTTTCTCCTCGAACTTCGGGTCGCCCGACACCTTGAACGTGTCGACTCGGTGCGGTTTGAGGCCCAACTCCTGCCATACCCGATGCACGGTGCTCTTCGAGACCCCGGCAACCCCGGCCATCGTCCTTGTGCTCCAATGCGTCTCGCCCTGCGGCCGGTATTCCTCGGTGAGCGTCACGATCCTCTCCAACGTGGCGTCCGGGATCGAGGGCTTGCGGCCTCGCCCCTCACGGACCTGCCCGAACTTGACCAGACCGTCCTCGGCGAACCGAGTGCGCCAGTTCGCCACGGTGGCCGGCGACACCGACACCGCGGCAGCGATCGTCGCGTTCGCCACGCCGTCGGCTGCCATCAGCAAAGCCTTGGCCCGCACCACTTCCCGATGCGCCGCGGACTGCGACCGGGCCAACGACTCCAACACCTCACGCTGCCCATCGGTCATCGCTAACGCGGGCACGGGTTTGCTCATACTCGAAATCATACCAATTCACTACCAATTATTTGGGGGACATACCACCAGTGAGGCCAGCCTCGGACCGCCGAGGTGGGCGGCGGGGTTGGGCGGGATCGTTGCGGTTGGCTGCTGGTTGGGGAGCGGTCCGAGCCTGCCCTCCGACGATCGCGGCGTGGCCGCGAGGCTGGGCGCTGGTCAGGACCGGCTTGGTCGACCAGGCTGGCGGTCATGGCTGCGGTGGTGACGGTGAACGATGTGCTTGACGGGCATGTGAGCCTGGATGTGGAGTGCCTAGATCGGATTTATCTGAACGGCTATGTGCCGAACCTCCAGGTGGGTGGGCAGGTGGTGTCGTTTATGACCGCGCATCTGGGTTACCCGATCCCGTCGCCGGCGATCATGGAGAAGATCGGTACCGCGTTCCGCAGGGCGGTGGCGTCGTTCGCCGAGGACAACCGGATTCCGGTGGTGCGGTTCGGGAGGGAGGACCGCAAGATCGATCGGATGCGGCCGTATCTGGCGCGGCAGGCGGCGACCGGCCGGTCTGGGGTGGCCGCGATCGGGGTTGCGCAGGAGTTCGCGCCGGTGTTCACCGCGACCAAGAAGGGCGGCGGTAAGGCGGTGTGGTTCTCGTTCACCAAAGCCGACCGGCGGGTCACCTGTTATTACTTTTACCTCTGGGACGACGATTTCGGGCCGGCGTTCGTCAAGGTGTGCGCCTACTTCCCGTACCCGATGAAGATCTGGCTTAACGGGCATGAGTGGGCCAAGCGGCAGGCCGTCAAGGCGGGGGTCGGGTTCACCGAGCTGTCCAACGGGTTCGCCACCTGTGCTGATCCTGCTGCGCTGCAGGCGATCTGCGACCGGCTCGGCCCGGGCGCGATCCGGGTGTTCGCCGAGCGCTGGTGGTCGATCCTGCCGCTGCCGCTGACCGAGCACGACCGCGCCGCCGGCTATTGGTGGGAGCTGTCGATGCGGCAGGTGGAGACCTCGCGCACCCTGGTGTTCGACGCGCCACGCCACGCCCGCGGGTTCTTCGAGGCGCTGGTCACCGACAACCTCGACATCGGCCGCCCGGAGCTGATCGAACTCGTCTTTCGACGCGGCCAACGCCGTGGTCGACCGGCCGCCGGTGAGTTCAAGACCAAGGTCGTCAGCTACGGCACCGAGGTCAACGTGAACGCCTTCTACCGGCACTCCCGCATCAAACAGTATTTGAAGGACGGGCGGGCGCTGCGGATCGAGACCGTGATCAACGACCCGGACGATCTGGGCTGTCTGCGGCGGCTGGTCCATCTCGATGAATTGCAGTCCCGTGCCCGTGCGGTCAACACCACACTGCTCGATACTGAACGTGTCGGCCAGGGCTGCGTCCTTGCGAGTCCAGCCTTTGAGCGGATCGCGCGGCCCACCCTCACCGAGGATGGCAGGAGGGCCCCGGCCTTGCGGTTCGGCGACCCTCGGGTCCAGGCCCTGGCCGGCGCCCTGTGCACCAGCGTGCTCGCCGTCACCGGCATCACCAACAAGAGCCTGCGCGCCTTGATGACCGGATTGCTCGGCGGTATGACCTACACGATGAACCAGGCCAGCTACGACCTGGCGCGGCTGCGGACCAACGGGCTCATCGCCCGCATCCCGGGTAAAAACCGCTACCGGCTCACCGGCGACGGCCTGCGGTTCGCGATCTTCTACACCAAACTGCACGACCGGCTGCTACGCCCGCTGCTGGCCGCCGACCGGCCACCGGCACCACCACCGGTACGAAAAGCCTTCCGCACCATCGACATTCACATCACCGAAACCATCGACCGGGCCCGACTACTGCCCAAGGCAGCCTGAAAACTCAAGACAACTGTCAAAGACCTAGCGACCAAGGTTCTCTAGCGACCAAGGTTCTCTAGAAATACTGCCAGCCACTACGCAATACTCAACCGCCACAAACGAACTGTCCGCAGAACCGGGCCAGGCCACCGCGCCGGTCAAGAAGCATGTGGCAACCGCCGGCTTAGGGCCGAACCTATCGACCTGGCGAGAACGGACGAGCGCTCCAAAAACCCGCCACCATTGCTAAACATCAGGAAAGCGAGCGACGCCGTCTGCCCGAAGCCGTTGCGGCGCATCAATTCCGGCAGCCAAGTGTTCAACGAGTACAGCAACGCGGAGGCGCCCATCAATCCGAGCACCAAAGTAGTATTCGTGCCGAAGAGCCCCCCGAACAGTAGCCCGGGGACCGCTGCTCAACAAAATGATGATTCCCAGGTCCACTACGGGCCACCGGACGTCATCGCCGCCGACCTCGTCCGTGCGAGTTGGCGCGGCCGGGCCGCGCCGGCGGAGTTCGGTGCCACCGAGGCCCGAGAGACGATCCGCTCGGCCTCGTTCGTTCAGCAGGAAATAGTGGCGCCTGGTCGAGTCGGAACCCGCGCTGCTCCACGGCGTCGTCAAGACCGATCGCCTCGTCGTGTTCGGGGGCGGCGTCCCGCTCGTGGCCGACGGGCGGACCGTGGGCGCGATCGGCGTCTCCGGGGGATCGAGCGAACAGGACGTGCGCGTCGCTGAGGCGGAAGCCGCCGCGGTCGGCTACACCAGCTCCAACACTGCCCTCTGACCATCATGGAGGAACCGATGACCGGACACTTTCAGGCGTTCGAGCTCGACGAGCTCGAGAAGAAGCACGCGGCGGCGGGGCCGCCGTACTCGGAGTTCCTGCGACACCGCGGGATGTCGATGGGGATGTACACGTTGCCAGCGGGCACGGCGGACCACCAGCATCCGCACAGCGCCGATGAGGTTTACATCGTGTTGCGCGGCCGGGGCACGCTGCGGGTCGTCGACACCGACCACGAGGTGAAGGCCGGCAGCATCGTGTCGGTCGACCACGGCGAGGATCACCGCCTCATCGACGTTGCCGAGGACCTGCAGATCCTCGTGGTCTTCGCGCCGCCGGACACCCCCGACGCCTGACCGTCCGACCGGAGTGTCGGCCGCAGGCTCCTGGTCGGTCCGCCGGGCGGCCAGTTCACGCTCGATACCGAGGCGCTGGAGGGGCGCCCGATTGTGCTGCTCCCCCGGGAGAGTCGGCCTGACGCCGGCGCCGCTGCCACAGCGATCCGGATGGCGAGGTAGCCGATGGTGAGGTGCAGCAGGCTCACGACATACCCGGCGCGGGCGAATCGTTCGAAGACGATGCTTTGCGCTAGATTAGGTGGCGCCGGTGACCGAGCACCTTGGGCAGGGACCAGCTAGGCGGGAACACGCAAGATCAATGCGGACCCCTGTCCGCCACCTCCGCATAGTGCGGCTGCTCCGGTTCCGCCGCCACGCCGGTTCAATTCCAGCGCGAGGTGCAAGGCGATCCTGGCGCCGGACATGCCGATCGGATGACCGATGGCGATGGCGCCGCCGTTGACGTTCACCGTCGACGGATCCAGGCCCAGGGTGCGTGTCGACGTAATACCGACTGCGGCGAAGGCTTCGTTGATCTCGACGAGATCGAGGGCGGTCGGGTCGAGGCGTTCCTGTGCGCAGGCCGCCGCGATGGCGTTGGCCGGCTGCTGCTGCAGTGTCGAATCCGGTCCGGCCACCACACCGTGCGCACCGATTTCGGCGAGCCAATCCAGGCCCAGCTCAATTGCTTTGGCCTTGCTCATCACCACGACGGCTGCCGCACCGTCGTTGATCGATGAGGCGTTGCCCGCGGTGATGGTGCCGGTTTTGGAGAACGCCGGCCGCAGACTGGAGAGGGATTCGGTGGTGGTGTCCGCGCGTACGTCTTCGTCCTGGGCGAACAGCACGGGGTCGCCGTGGCGCTGGGGGACGGACACCGCAGCGATCTCGTCGTCGAAGAGTCCGTTCTTCCAGGCCGCCGCCGCACGTTGATGCGAGGAGGCTGCGAACTCGTCCTGCTCTTCCCGGGTGAGCGGGTTTGCGTTGTCGGTGAGCGCACCCATGGTCTGATCGGTGAAGATGTCGTAGAGCCCGTCGTAGGCGAGGTGATCCGTTAATGTCACGTCGCCGTATTTGAAGCCGGACCGGGACTTTTCCAGCATGTGCGGGGCCCGCGTCATCGATTCCTGGCCGCCGGCCACCACCACGTCGAAGTTGCCGGCTCGAATCAACTGATCCGCCAAGGCGATGGCATCGAGACCCGATAGGCACACCTTGTTGATGCTCAGGGCGGCCACCGACATCGGAATGCCGCCGGCAACGGCGGCTTGGCGGGCCGGTATTTGGCCGGCGCCGGCGGTGAGCACTTGCCCCATGATCACGTACTGGACCTGATCACCGGACACGCCCGCCTTGGCCAGTGCTGCCCTGATCGCGATGCCGCCGAGCTCGGAGCCCGAGAATGCGGACAGCGATCCCATGAGGCGCCCGACCGGGGTTCGTGCACCGGCCACGATGACTGAGGTGTTCGCCGCGTTCATGACGGTTCCACCTGGGGATGTCGGCAACCGTACTGGCGGCCGATTCGTATACCTTCGATCATGGGAGAGCTGCCTTTCATGGCACGAGTGCTATAGGTCAGTCGATCGGAAACCGGACACTCGTGTGTTTGAACTGTGCGCCTTGTCCACAGACATACTCAAGGCATGCGTTCCACAGAGCGGAACACCTCGTCTGGGTGATCACCGCGGCCCATACTCGGTTGTGGGGTTCGCCTCCACCGCTTGCTCGACGAGGATGCTCGCCGGGGTTGCCGGTAGCGGCGGCGGCCTCGGGAGCGTGGTCGTACAGCGCAACGATGCTGTGAAATAGCCCCAACCGTTATTCGTCAGTCCAGATGCAGCGCCCGTGCCGCCCGGAACCCGCCGCAGATAAGTCGGCGCCAAACTACATGCGATGCCTGATCGTCGGAGCCATGTGTACGACACTGCAGTCGTCCGCGCGGCGTGGTGCACATGTAACGGACGGAGCCACCCGCCGTAAGACCGACGGCTCTGGCTCGGCTTACAGTAGATGAGCTGTGTGCAACCACGACTACAGTACGCGCTTGCGCGCCGGTCGTAGTGCCACCAGAGCTCGGTGGCTAGCCGGTTGACCGGGAGGTTGTGGATCTCACCTTCTTCGTTGACGCAGAAGGTGATTCGTAGGTCGTCGTGGTCGGCGCCGTCGGGGCCGCAGTACCCGTCGACGGCTTCGATGTAGCCGCCGACGAGATCCTGCAGGGTGGCCCGGGTCGGCGGTGATAGTGCGGACGCCGCTGTTGTCGGGTTTGGTGGGATCGACGACGCGGGCCTGGACGGCGTTGCTCATGGTGTGTTCTCCGGCCAGCAGCTGGCCTCGCAACCCTGGAACCGAACGACGGATCGGCGTCTCGCAGCCGCCCTCGCCGCCGCCGAGGCGAAGCTGCTCGCCGGGCCGGTGCGGCCCAGCAGACGGGCAGCGAGGACCGCTCTGATGCCGACGACGTCGCGCAGCGGGTGCCGTCTCGTCGCGCAGTGCGGTGATCTTCGCGGCGTGGGCGGTGAATTGTTCATCGAGACGCCGGATGTCGGCGATGAAGTCCTTCGCCAACTCCACCCGAACCTGTCCGTGACATCGATACTCGGTCACGATCTGTTGTC
>CAWFMC010000024.1:0-281678 GCA_963816725.1 uncultured Acidobacteriota bacterium
CGCGCATGCAATGTGAAAAGTCCATGGATTGCAAATGTGAAGGGCGGCACAGCGAAAAAAGGCGTAGAGTGCACGTCGCGCACGCAGAGCCGACACCACGGTGTCTGACGCGCGGTGAGAGGAGGATGTATGACGTCCTGGCCAACGCGGATAGCGGCGATCCTCATCGCCCTGTGTTGCGGCATGGTTCCGGCCTACGGGCAGGAAGCACGGGGTACGATCACGGGCACGCTGAAGGACGCGCAAGGCGGCGCTCTGCCTGGTGTCACCGTCACAGCGCTCCATGTTGCGACCAACGTCACGACCACCGCGACCTCGAACGAATCCGGCACCTACTTGCTGAGCGCGTTGCAGATCGGCGCGTATAGGCTCACGTTCACGCTCCCGGGCTTCACCGCGCCTGTTCGAGAATTGGAGGTTCGCGCCGGCGATCGACTCCAGGTCGATCAGGCGCTCGTGGTCGGCACGATCACCGAGCAGGTCCAGGTGGTGGCGGAAACGCCGCTGCTGCAGACGACGACGGCGTCGCGAAGCACCGTGATCGATCAGGAGAAGGTCCAGAACCTGCCGATGTCCGGCCGCAATCCGTTCACGCTCGCGCAGATCGCGCCCGGCGTGGTCGGGGAATCCGGAAACCGTCAGAGCATCCAGCTGCGACCCTTCGACAACGGCGGGATGGATAACCTGTCCATTAACGGCGGCCGCGTGCGATCGAATGAATTTCTGCTCGACGGGGCGCCAAACTCCAACAACGAAGGCGGTGGCAGCAACACGCTGTCGTTCGTGCCTTCGCCCGATGCGGTCTCCGAGATCCGGATTCAGACCAATACCTATGATGCGCAATATGGCCGCACCGGCGGCGGGACGATCGCCGTCAGCGTGCGGAGCGGGACCAATCAGCCGCACGGCACGGCCTACTTCTACAACCGCAACAAGGCGTTGAACGCGAATCTCTTCGAAAACAAGACGAACGGACTGCCGAAGTCCGACGTCTACCACCGCCAGCCGGGATTCACCTTTGGCGGTCCGATCGTGTTGCCGAAGCTGTACGACGGCCGCAGCAAGACGTTCTTCTTCTACTCCTATGAGCACCTGACGTCGGCGATTCCGAATGGCGTGACCCAGAAGGCGCCGACCGAGCTCGAGCGCGCGGGTGACTTCTCGCAGTCCATCAACGGCGTCGCCGGGGGCGCCATCATCGACCCGTTGACTGGACAGCCATTCTCAGGGAATGTGATCCCGACCACCCGGTTTGATCCGGTGGCGGCATCGCTGCTCAGCTACATACCGCTTCCCAACGGCAATCCCGATGCGGCGGGGAACAACTACTTTGTCTCGCCGAACTCGCGCGAGGATCTCTACGACTCGAACCTGTTGAAGATCGACCAGAATTTTGCCGGCAATCAGCGACTGTCCGGTACGTACGCCCACAACGGGCGTCATGAGATCCGGGCCAAAAACGGCCGCGAGGAGCTTGCCGCACCCGGCGGCAACCATTACCGCTGGAATGATCAAGCGACTGCGGCCCTGAACTCGACGTTCGGGGCGACACTCGTCTCGAGTCTGAAAGCCGGGTGGACGATGCACAAGCGCATCGACCGGCCGTACGGCGACGGCTACGACGTCACGGGCGTCCTGCCATACTCACCGCAATTTCTGCAAACGGCCGTCGACCGCTTCTACGCGATCAGCGTCACCGATTACAGCGGCGCTGCGACCGGCGACAGCGGCGGAGGCTTCCTCTCCCGCAGCGACGAGTTCTACGTGACCGAGCTCGTCACCAAGCTGCTGGGCAAACATCAGGTCAAAGCTGGTGGCGAGTTCCGTCGCTATCTTGACGAGAGCGGGAACGCGTTTGGCGGCATGTCGCTCGGGGCGTTCACCTTCAACCGTAACATCACGTCGTCCACGCCGACGGTGGCGAGCCCGGCGGCGGCGGCCGGCGGTAACGCCTTCGCGTCGTTCCTGCTCGGATACCCCGCCTTCAACGCCACCAACGTCACCGCGGGTGGTTCGGCGACAACGTTCAGTGCACCGGCCACGCATTGGCGCGGCAATTACTACGCCGGGTTCCTGCAAGACGACTGGCGCGTGACCAGCGCCTGGACCGTCAATTTGGGGATCCGCTGGGACTATGAGGCGCCGGTCTCCGAACGAGACAATCTGACGAACTTTGGCTTCGACAAGACCGCGCCCAGTCCCGTGCAGGTCGCAGGTCTACCGCCGATCACCGGTGGGTTGCTGTTCGGCTCCGGTCAGATCTTTTCGCGCGACCCTAACAATATCGGTCCCCGTGTCGGCTCGACCTACCGCGTCAACGGCAACATGGTCGTCCGCGGCGGCTACGGGCTGACCTACCTGCCGTCCATCACGGATCGGGGCCAGGGCTTCGGCTTCTCGTCCCAGACCCCCGTGCTGTCCTCGCAGGATGGTGGCCGCACACCGTTCGCAACGCTGACCAATCCGTTTCCCACCGGCATCCTTGCCCCCGTTGGCTCGGCGAAGGGGCTGGGTACCGCGATGGGCCAGAACATCAGCTACAACGTGCACGATCGCGAGATTCCCGAGTACCACCAGTATTCAATTGGCCTCCAATACCAGCTTCCCTGGCACAGCGTGGCCGACGTGTCGTACGTCGGCAGCCGGACCAACCAGCTGGGCGTCAGCCGGCCAATCAACGACCTGAACGCCGAGCAGCTCGCCCTGGGCGACCCGTTTCTCAATGCGGTCGTTCCGAATCCGTTCGCGGGACTGTTGCCTGACGCGCCCAACCGGAACGGCCCGACCGTTCAGCGCCGCGAACTGCTTCGCCCATACCCGCAGTTCGGGACGATCAGCGAGCAGCTCGTGCCGATCGGGTTCCTGCGCTACAACGCGCTGCAGGCGTCGTGGGACAAGCGGCTCGCCCACGGCTTGCACGCGCTCGTCTCCTATACCTACTCGAAGAGCACGCAGGCTACGTCCGTGCTCAACATGGGCGACGCGCCCTACGAAGAGCTGACGCCGACTCACCGGCCGCACAACCTGCGGCTCAGCGGCGGGTGGAACCTGCCCGAGCTGACGAGCCACGGCAAGGTCGTGCAGTACGTCCTGGGCGGCTGGCAGGTCAACGCGGTGACGACGATTCGTCAGGGAGTCGTCGCGAACATGGTCGGCACGACGGCCGCCGGTGTCGGCGTGAAACTGATTGGCGATCCGGTGCTCGCGAACCCGACCAAAGCACGATGGTTCAACACCTGCGCGCTGACCGTTGCGGGCGCCCGCCAGGGCTGTGCAAGTGACAGCGAGCAACCGGCGTTCCAGATTCTGCCGACCAACTCCCTGCGGCTCGAAGGCAACCGGCTCGAGGGCGTCTACGTCGACGAGCCGTTCTACATGGATCTCTCATTCTTCAAGAATATCCGGCTGCCGAAAAGCACGAACATTCAGTTCCGCGCAGAACTCTTCAACGCCACCAATGTCGTGCAGTGGAACGCGCCCAATACCACGATCACCAGCACGCAGTTCGGCACCGTCGCCGATAACCAGGCGAACGACCCACGCAACATCATGATCTCGGTGCGCTTTTCGTTCTGAGCTCGCAAAGGGAGAACGGCAACGGCGTTCTCCCTTCTCATTTTGCGCACCGCGCCTGTGAGCTCGCGCCAGACCAACTCAGCCACGCGGAGTTCTCGATGAAGTCAGCCACCGTGTTCTTGACCCTGGCGGCCCCGGTTGCGGCCGTCGGCTTTGCGATCGCGCAACGTGCATCTGCGCCGGCGGCTCCGCAAGCGGTCGTGCAGAGCGCAGCCGACGTCATCGCCGGCCCGGACGAGCAGTTCACGACGCTGCCGGGATTCAAGGTGGAGCGGGTCGTGCCCGAGGCCAATCGCGAGTCGCTCATCCTGATCACGTTCGACGCCAAGGGGCGGCCGTGGGTGAGCCCGGCGAATGGCGCGCAAGCCGGCGGCCCTCCCAAGATGCTCGTCGACAAGGACGGCGACGGGATCTACGAGTCGTCATCGGAGTTCATCGAGAGTGCCAAGATGAACACCTGTCATGGCCTGTGGTGGGACGGCAACGTGTTATACGGCGTGTGTCGTGGTCCGCGGGAGCCCGGCGACCACTGGCCGCACGAGCTCGGCCGTCCGGCGCCGACAGACTTTCAAGCGGCCGTGTTCCGTGCCGAAGACACCACCGGCGACGGGACGGCCGATAGCTGGGAGCGTGTCGCCCCGATCATGGCCGGGATGTTCGATCACGGTCCGCACCGCATCATGCGCGCGCCGGACAACACCGTGAACATCATCATGGGCAACAACACCTTTGCCCCTGAAACCCATACCGATCTCGACGCCGTGCTGGCCCGCGTCAAGGAGCGCGACTTCATTCCGGAGTTCAAGGACAACTGGGGCATGACCCGCGCGCAGGGTTCGTTCGTGCGTCTCGACATTCCCAGCCGTCGCTACGACGTGTTGATGACGGGGATGCGGAACGCCGTCGGCTTCACCTTCAACCTGCTCGGCGAAATGTTCTATTTCGACAGCGACATGGAGCCGGAGATCGGCACCCCCTGGTATCGGCCGGTGCGGTCCGCGCACGGCGTGCCGAACGCCGACTACGGCTTCCGCTATGGGAGCAACAAGTTTCCCGCGGACTACTTCGACACCCTGCCGGCCATGCGTAACGATGGCCGCGGCTCCCCGACCGGCGTCGTGTCGTACCAGGCGTGGGCCTATCCGGCCGCCTGGCGTGACGTGCTGTTCGAGGCGGACTGGTCGCGCGGCCGCATCCTTTACAGCAAGCTCACGCCGGACGGCGCCACCTACAAGATGCGGATGGATCTCGCGGAATTCGTCCATGGCGATCCGCTGCCGGTCAGCGACATGGAGATCGGACCCGACGGGATGCTGTACTTCACGACCGGCGGTAACGGGGCCGAAGGCGGTCTCTTCCGCGTGCGCTACGTCGGGACCGAGCCGGTGCTGACGCCGGAGACGAACGGCATCCATGCGGTCACGCGGCAGGCGCAGCCGCTTTCGAGCTGGGGCTACGCGGCTATCGAACATCAGAAGGCGACCATGGGCGCCCGCTTCGCCAGCGAGCTCGAGCGCGTCGCGCGCAGCCGCACGGAGCCGAGCGAAGACCGTTTCCGCGCGCTGTTTGAGCTGCAGCGGCATGGCGCACCGCCCAGCCCCGAGCTGCTGCGCGCGCTGGCAGCCGATCCCGATGAGCAGGTCCGTGCAACGGTGGTGTATCTGGCGGGAACCCAGAAATCGGCGCCAGCCAAAGCCATCGCGGCTGCCGCGTTGAAGGACGCCAACGCGCTGATTCGCCGCCGGGCGCTCGAGGCATTGGTCCGCCAGGGACTTGCCGCCGACAGACCGGCATTCGCACCGGTCGCCGACATTTATGCGCTCCTCGCAGATCCCGATCGCTTCGTCCGTTATGCCGCGCGCATCGCCCTCGAGAAGACGCCTCGCGCCGAATGGAAGGATCGGGCGATGGCGGAGACCGACCCGGTCGCGGCCATGGACGCGCTGCTGGCGGTCAACAACACAGCGCCCAGCGACGCCGACCGCGTCGCCATTCTCGAGAGGACCGTTCAATGGATGTCCAACGCCGGCCTCTCCCGCGATCAGCGGCTCAACGTCCTCCGGATGTACGAGATCGCGGCTGTCGACAGCGACGGGGGCGCGCCGCGGGAACTACGCCTGCGCGCACACGATGCGCTGATCGGGCAATTCCCAGGTCCGGACGCGCGATTGAACATCGAGACCGCGAAGGTACTGGCCTACTCGAACCAGCCGGACGTAATCGACAAGATCTTCGCGGCGATGCCGAAAGACGATGGCATCCCGTCGCCGCGGCCCGCCTACCTGCGCAATGTGGCGTCGCACGACGTGAGTGGCGTCGTCGGCGACAACCACGCCGAGCAAATGGACTACGTGTACGCGCTGCGGACGATCACGAACGGATGGACACCGGAGCAGAAGGCGAAGCTGGTCGATTGGTTTGCGACGTCCCGGACATGGCGCGGCGGAATCAGCGGCACGCTGAACAACTTGTGGAACGCCTCGATGCAGTTCTTCACAGAGGAGGAGAAGAAGGCGGCCAGCGCCAAGGTGCCGACCCTCGGTGCGGTGGCGAATGCCGGACTCGGCGGCGGCCGCGGCCGGCCGGATGGTGCCGGTGCGCCGGCCGGCGCTGCAGGTGCCGGAGTGGCGCCACCCGCCGCGCCGGGTGCGCCTGGTCCAGGTGCAGGCCGGGGCGGTGGCCGTGGCGGGCGCGGCGGCGCGCCGTCGCCGAAGGACGAAATCATCGGGACGATGCTGGGAAATCCGGGCCGCGGCGGCGGCGCCGATCCGAACAACGGCCGGCAGGCGTTCACCTCCGTCTGTGCCGCCTGTCACCGTTTCGGTGATGTCGGCAACGACGTCGGGCCGGATCTGACGGACGTGCGCAGCAGGTTTACCCGGCGGGCCATTCTCGAGTCGATCTTCTACCCATCCGATGTGGTTGACGACCGCTTCGCGCTCTGGACCTTCCAGCTGCGGAGCGGCGAGTCGAAGAGCGGGATCATCGCCACGGAGGACGATCAGCAGGTGCTGTTGAAGAACGGGGCGGACGCTCCGATCACGATGGCCAAGTCACAGATCGTTTCACGCAAGAAATCCGATCTCTCGCTCATGCCGGATTTGACGGACGTCCTCACCCAGCCGCAGATTCGCGACATCGTCGCCTTCCTGCAGGCGGGCGCGAAATGAAGGTCAGGGAACCGCTGTTGGCGCAGAGCTTACGGTAGGCCCGGAACGTCGATCCGGGGTTCGACTCCTCGGCGTGTGCTCGCCGAAGTCCAGCTGGTCGACGACAGGCCCGGGGGGATACGGCGCCGCTTTTCGGTGGCCTGCTGGTGAACGTCTCGCCGCGCGATCCGTTCACGCTCGTCATGCACATCGCTGGCGCTGCTCGGCACCGCCGTCCTCGCCAGCGCGGCGCCCGCCCTCCACGCGGCGCGGGTCGATCCGATGGCGTCGCTGAAAGCGGAATAGAGGCGAGGCGTCGACGTTACGAGGGCGGCTGGTCTCCTGGCGAAGCGGGACAAACCCCGCGTGGCGCGCCCGCTTCTGTGCCGTCCGCGTCACACCGGCCCACGATTGGCGCGAGTCGTCTCGTCTCTCGCCCGAAGTCTGGTTGCTGTGCGAACGGGAGCTGGGCGTTGGGGATCGAGAGCGCTATTACCTGGTGCACTTGCCGGCCACGGCTTCGCTCCGCACCCTCGTACAACTGGCCTACCACGCTGGGCAATCGAGCAGCAGTACCAGGAACTCAAGGACGAACTGGGGCTCGATCACTGCGAAGGGCGCAGCCTGCCTGACTGGCGACGGCACGTCGTGTTGACGGCGACCGCCTACAGCTTTCTTCAGCACGAACGCGGACGGCGCGGACAACCCAGCTCACCTTGCCGCGTGTGCGCGCGGTGATTCAAGAGGTGCTGACCGCGCACTTCTTCATGACCCATCCCGGCTACCTCGAATGGATGCTGAAGCTCAAAGATGTGCAGCTGCGAATCCGACAGAGTAGTACCAGGTCATCGGCGGGGAAGCTGCTGACCGTCGTCGCGACCGACCAGCCTACGCGCCCTAAAGGTGTCTACAAGCTCCTGAGCCGAGCGGCGGCCACTCGAATGGCCTCTTCTGCTTGCGGCAGGACACCCGGTGCTATCCAGAAGCCGTGGAACATACCATCGAAGACCTCCGCCTGCACGGCGACGCCATCGGCACGCAGCCGCTCGGCGTAGCGCAGCGCATCATCCCTGAGCGGGTCCGCTCCGGCCGCGATGATGAGCGCCGGCGGCAACCCACTGAAGTCGGCTGCGCGCAGCGGTGAGACCTCGGCCAAGTCCAGTTCTTCGGGATGACCGACGTACTGGCTGTGGAACCATTGCACGTCACGCTGTGTCAGTGCCGGCGACGAGGTCCCGAATCGGCGATATGAGTCGGTGGTGAAGTCGTGGTCCAGCGCGGGGGAGACGAGCAGTTGGAGCGTCACGGCGGGGCCGCCCTGTTGTTGGCAGCGGAAACAGACCGCAGCGGCGAGATTCGCACCCGCGCTATCGCCACCCACGGCAATCCTGTCCGCTGACCAGCCGTA
This sequence comes from uncultured Acidobacteriota bacterium, assembly GCA_963816725.1. GTDB lineage: Bacteria > Acidobacteriota > Vicinamibacteria > Vicinamibacterales > 2-12-FULL-66-21 > CAVSUB01. The sequence goes on from CAWFMC010000024.1 coordinate 8,134, forward strand.
GGTGGACGCGTGTGCCGTCGTCCATTGCAGGGCCATGTAGGCGTCGGTCAGCGCTGCCGGATACTTGTGCTCCGGCGCGAGCCGGTAGTTCACCGAGACGACGGCGACATGGGCCAGCGAGGCAAGGCGCCGCATCACCCCGTCGTAGGTGTCCGCGTCCCCAGCGATGAACCCGCCGCCGTGGAGGTACACGAGCACGGCAACCGGAGCGGTCGCGTCAGGGTTATAGATGCGGGCGGTAACCTCAGGGTCGTGCGAGAGGGAGACGTCCACGATCGTCCCAGCGAAAAACGTCTCGCCGGCAAGCCCCTTGAGCCCCGTCATCATCGCCCGCGTCTGGGCGACTGTCAGGGACGCCCAACCCGGAAAGCCTTGCGCGCGAATGGAGCCGATCAGGGCGGCAGCCTCAGGCGCGAGATCGTCCACGTGACTATCGGGTTCCATTCAACCTCCAGACCTCATGCGGCACCTGTTCTGACCTCGCGGTTTGACGCCGTGACGTCTCTGCTCAGGCGAGACCGAGCTGCTGCATCATCACCATCTGATCCCATTGCTCCCAGCGCTCCACGACCCGCTCGGCAACTTCGCGATCAACGATGAGTCCGCCGATGGGCACTCCGCGATCGGTCGCCGCTATCGGCCCGAACGGGCCAGTGTTCGTGCCCTCGGCGGTGAATCACGTCGCAAGCCAACTGGGGTAAACACGACTATCAGCTTTCCCCCACGGCGTTCGCCCCTGTTCGTCAAGTCGGCGACACCCTTCTCATCGTCAGCCACCCACCGGGGTGTGGGCAACGAGGATACCCGGGCGTGCGACTCCGCGGTCGCGCAGAGCAGAAACGCCGACAACAACACAAGCATCGGTTTGTGCATGGCGGCGCAATTATAGCGCCCGCTCACGGCATCGAACGGTGTAGTCTCCGGTGGGCGATCGTGGGGGCAATCTTCACGGCGCAACTCCACGGCGAAGGCTATAGCAAAGTGGCCAACGCTCCCAGCGTGGTCGCCGCCGGGACCCCACGGTTCGCCGACAAGTCTGGCTTCGAGAGGGGCCGAACCGCCTATAATGCCGACGCTGAAGGAGGACGCGTTTTGCCAACACCGATCATCAACACGAGTAACGAACCCTTGGATGAGATCCGCACCGAGAGGCTTCGGATGGCGTTTCGCGGCGACATTATCAGAGCGGGTGACCCCGAGTACGACTCGGCGCGCTCGATCTGGAACGCCGGCGCTGCTCGACGGCCCGGCATGATCGCGCGCTGCACCGGTGTAGCGGACGTAGCGGCTGCGGTGGCGTTCGGGCGCGAGAACGCCCTGCTCACGTCGGTTCGAGGCGGCGGCCATAACGTCGGTGGACGCGCACTGTGCGATGACGGCTTGGTCATCGATTTGACCCGGATGCGAAACGTATTCGTGGACCCGTCAGCGCGGACGGTTCGCGTCGGAGGAGGAGCGCGGCTCGGCGACGTGGATCACGAGACGCATGTGTTCGGCTTGGCAGTACCGCTGGGCATCAATTCGACAACGGGCGTCGGCGGGTTGACGCTCGGCGGCGGGGTCGGGTGGCTCATTCGGAAATACGGGATGAGCATCGACAACCTCCTGTCCTGTCAAGTGGTAACAGCGGAAGGGCAGTGCATCGCGGCGAGTGCGCATGAAAACGAAGAGCTGTTCTGGGCGCTTCGGGGTGGCGGCGGCAACTTCGGTGTGGTGACGTCGTTCGAGTTCCGGGCACATCCGGTGCGCAACGTGATTGGCGGCATGCTGATGTTTTCCCGCACTGAGGCGTTCGACGTCTTGCGCTCCTTCCGAGACTTCATGCTGACCGCTCCCGACGAACTGACAGCATACGCGGCACTGCTACACACGCCCGATGGCGCGCCCGTTGTCGCCATCCTTCCTTGTTACTGCGGGGATTTGGCAGAGGGCGAACGCGTGCTCGCACCGTTGCGCCAGTTCGGCTCGCCAGTAATGGACGCTGTTCAGCCGATGCCGTTTCCCGTTCAGCAATCGCTCTTGGACGCTGCGTTCCCCCATGGCCATCACAACTATTGGAAGTCGTCGATGCATCACACCTTGAGCGACGAGGCGATTGCCGCGATTGTGGATCAGGCGAGCTTGATGACCAGTCCGCTGTCGGCAGTGGTAGTCGAGTACTACGCGGGGGCGGCGGGGCGCGTAGGCGACACGGAGACGGCGTTCCCACACCGACAGGTTCCGTGGGATATCGTCGTCGTCGCACACTGGACCGATGCCACTGAAACGCCCAGACATCGAGCCTGGGCGCGGGGTGTAGTCCAGGCGCTTACGCCTTGGGCGAGCGGCGGGCACATTCTGGGCGCGCTGGACGCGGACGAGGAGGCGAACTCGGCTTTTGGTTCAAATCTGCCGCGGCTTGCAGCCGTTAAGAAGCGTTACGATCCAACGAACTTTTTTAGAGTGAATCAGAACATCAAACCGTCATGAGTGGGACGGAGGGCGGGGATCAAAGGGTTAGCGCCCGATGGAGACACGTATGTCGTCACCACCAGGTTCACCGTGCCGCCCGGGACCACGCGTGTCTGTCGGAACGACCGGTGAACCGGGTCACCGCAGACTCGGACATCCTCATCTCCCAGCCGACGTGCGGGCCATGCGTGTGAGACGTGGACGAGCCTACCTGCGTTGCGACGCGCCCGCCGGCTGCGCCGTCTCCTGTGCGCGCGAGATGATATAGGCCCGGATCGCCTGTACGTCCTTCACGTCGAGAATCTTCTTGAACGACGGCATCCCGGCGGACGCTCGCGCACCGCCGAGGACGATGGCATCGAGGGTTTCAAGGATAGGTCTGGTCGAGTAGCGCAAGTCCGGGAGCGGACCGGCAATCGCATTCAGCCCATGGCAGGTCATGCAATGAGTGTTGAACAGCAAGAGTCCCTGGTGAACCTTGCCGGCATCCTGTTTCGCCGTGATCGCGGGTACCGGCGGATCCTTGTGGCCGAAGGGCGGCGCGTCCAGCCTGGCCGTGCCGTTGAGCGCAAACGTAAGAATGCGACCGAAGCCTGATCGTGCCGCGCCGACTGCCGGGGTATTCATCAGTCCCGACGAACCACCCCACCCGGCCAGGACGGTAACGTACTGAACTCCCCCGACGGTGTACGTGACAGGAGGAGCCATGATCCCGGTCGCCGCATCGAAGCGCCACAGCGGCTCGCCGTCGGTCGCGCGATAGGCCGCGAAGATTCCGTCGGCGCGGCCCTGGAAGATCAGGTTGCCTGCGGTGGCGAGCACGCCGGCGCCGTCCAGGACGGGATACTTCGCGCGCCACACGGCCTCCTGTTTGACCGGGTCCCACGCCAGGAGCTCGCCCGTGGGCGGGGTCATCGACGCCATCCTGGCGTACAGCGGACCTTCGTAGTTACCGTCGATACCAACGTTGTCCCGGTCCGGGTCGTACTCCCATTTCTTGTCCGGCACGTGCACCATCTGTGTGCCCACCCGAGCGGGGATGTAGACGAGGCCGGTCGCTGGATGAAAGGCCATCGGATTCCAGTTATGCGCGCCGTTCGGCTCCGGAGAGAGAAGCTTCGCGCGACGATCCGCGACTCGGGGGTATTCGATCGGACGTCCGGACTTGGCGTCGATCCCGCGCGCCCACGTAATCCCACTGACGAACGGTGCCGCGGACAGGAACTCGCCGGTCTGCCGGTCGAGGACATAGAAAAAGCCGTTCTTGTTGGCCTGGAGCAGGACCTTGCGCGGGCGTCCGTTCAGCGCCAGGTCGGCCTGGACGAGCGGCTGGGTGGCGTCGTAGTCAAAGCTGTCGCCGGGGGTCGTCTGGAAGTGCCAGACGAGGGCGCCCGTGCTGGCGTTGACCGCCAGGATACAGGCCGTATACAAACTGTCGCCCTCGCCGCGCAGCGCGCGGTACCAGGTGGAGGCGTTGCCGGTGCCGAAGAACAGCAGGTCGAGGTCGGGATCGTAGGCCATGCCCTCCCACGGAGTCCCTCCGCCGCCGGTTTTCCACCACGCCTTGCCTTTCCACGTCTTCGCCGCGGCGGCCATCGCTGCGGATTCGAATCCGGCGCCCGGGTCGCCGGGAACGGTGTAGAAGCGCCAGACCTGGTTGCCGGTTTCAGCGTCGTACGCCGTGACGTAGCCGCGCACGCCGTACTCGGCGCCGCCGTTGCCGATGACGACTTTGTCTCGCGCGATCCGTGGCGCTGCGGTAATCGAATACGCCTTGGCCGGGTCGGTCGTCTGAACGCTCCACACAGGGACGCCGGTGCGTTGATCCAGCGCAATGAGGCGCCCGTCGAGCGTGCCGACGAAGACCTTCCCCTTATCCAGCGCCACGCCCCGGTTCACCACGTCGCAGCAGAAAAAGTAGGCTCGCTCCTTCGCAACTCCGGGGTCGTAGGTCCACTTCGTCTCGCCCGTCGTGGCGTCGAACGCGAACACGACGCTCCAGGCGCCGGTCGTATAGACAACCCCATCCTCGACGAGTGGCGTCGCCTCGAGACCGCGCGTCGTGCCGAGCTCCTTGCTCCACACCAGGCCGAGTGTCGCGACGGTTCGCTCGTTGATCTGATCGAGGGAACTGAAGCGCTGATCGTTCTGGGCGCCGCCGTGAAGGCGCCAGTTGTCGTCTGCAGGCCGGCCGGCCGCGCCGGTCGCCGCCAGGAACATCGCTCCGACGACGAGCCGCTTCCACATGTTTCAATCTCCACCAGCCCAGGGCTTTTCACCAGGTCCGAACAGGCGACCTGTCGCCGCATATTGATAATTGCCGAGCTGAATGGCTGGCAGTCTACCACCCCGGAAGCCGCACATCCGGAAGATCGACGCCCGGATTGCTGCTGTCGCGCACCCGCGGAACCAAGCGGATGTCGGCCCGGAGGTTGTTGACAAGTGCTACTCGGGAGAGGACGTCAGCTTCTCCATCGGAGGCCCTCGCGCCAGGCCCGCCAGAGCATGGCAAGCGCCAGTATCCAAAACCACCCGTAGGCGCTCGTCACTGCCACATATTCCGGCTTGAACCCGCCGCCGCGCTGGTGCCAGACGACGCCAGGACCGACGGCGCGCTGGCCCCACACCGCGCCGGCCAATGCCAGCAATGAAATGCCTCCGAGCAGGCCTTCCCCGTGACGCATGAGACGCACAGCCACGAAGAGCAGCCAGACCGCAGAAGCAATCAAGATGGTGTACTCAAGCGGAAAGGACGTCGCATCATCTGTTGTGATGTCGTCGAATGCGGCGAATACGAGCAATAGGACAGCAATCGTGACGACCGCGTCTCTGGGAAGGCGATGACTCCCCGCATTCCCGGCTGTTAAGGTTGCTCGACTCATCTCGTTGCCTCCGTCATCTCGCCGACACAGTACTCCAGGCGGTGGGGAAATCCTGTAACCCACGTCCCGTGCGCGAGACAAGCGTCGACGAACTACGAGGTATCATCTGCCCCACCGGGGTGCAGCCGATCAGCGTCGGCCCCCAGCGCAGGCGGCCGGAGGACCGGCGGGCCCACCGCTGATGCTGACCGCGGTCGTTGCGGCCGTGGCGCGGCCGGGACTCTTTCAGATCCTGTCGTCTCTGGTATTCGCACGCATTCCCCATTTCGACTATCGTGAGTGCGATTGCCATGCCGAAGGCGAACTATGGAATTGACGCGCCGACGGTCCTGCGGAATCTTTCGATCGCCGCGGCAGCTGGCATGATCGGCGGACTCGTACTCCTTCGCTATGTCGGTCCAATCGGCCGCCCGTTTCTATCAATGGGCGGGGGCTTCGGTCTCGGGGCGCTGCTGCTGCTCTGGAGCAGCCTGGTCGGAAAATTCCGCGCCCGCGACGCGCTGCTGAACGCGGTTCCGTGGCGCGGGGATGAGCAGGTGCTCGATGTCGGCTGCGGGCACGGCTTGATGCTGATCGGCGCGGCGAAGCGGCTGAGCAGTGGCCGCGCGATCGGCATCGACATCTGGCAGGACGTCGATCAGGCCAACAATTCCGCCGCAGCCACGCGGCGCAACGCGGAGCTGGAAGGCGTTAGCGTTGACGTCCGCGACGGTGATGCGCGGAGGATTCCCTTCGACGGCGCGGTATTCGATGTCGTCGTCTCCAGCCTGGCCCTGCACAACATCTACAATGCGAGGGAGCGGGAGCAGGCGCTGGGTGAGATTGCCCGCGTCCTCAAGCCCGGCGGCCACGCCGCCATCTTCGACGTCCGGCACGGTTATGCGAGGTTCTTCGAGCGCAACGGATTCACAATCGTGAAGAAGTGGCCGACGATGCTGTTCGGCCGCTCGGTCGTCGCGCGGAAGAACTAGGGCAAGGAACTCTTGATCAGGGCGATTCGCCCGGCCGCCGGAATCCGCAGGCCCATCGTCGGGACGACGAGGGCAAGACGTACGCGGAGCTGGTGCTTAAGTCCGACCAACTACTATCCTTCACGACCGCCCGGTGCGCGGAGCACAACTGCTGACGAATTACACTCCTCGACGCGGAGAGGCCATGAGGTCGGTCAAAGCGTGGATTGCTCCAGGGGTTGCCGAACAGTTCGCCATCAGAGCGCTCAGGCCGGCCGCTATCTCGCTGGGGATTGTTGCACTCTGCACTGGATCCTTCGCTGCTCAGAAATCAGCCGGCCCTCCCGCCGGTACGCTCATCGTCGATGGCGGGGGCGCCACGGAGCCGATTGTCCGGCGCTTCGTGGAAATCGCCGGAGGGCGTCGCGCGGATATCGTCGTGTTCGCAACCGGCCCTTCAGAGATTCGCTTCGGGGACCAGAACGTCATTCTGAACCCCGACTGGCCACGCGATCGCAAGGAGTGGAACCAGTACGAAGAGTACCTGAAGATGTGGCTGCGAGTCGATCGTGTGCAAGTGCTCCACACTCGTGATCGGGCCATTGCCGACTCGGCCTCGTTCGCGGCCCCCGTTAAATCCGCGACTGGCGTCTACCTAGTGGCAGGTAACGCGGGCCGGTACGCGGACGCGTACTTGGGAACGCGCACGCAAGCAGAATTGATGGCTGTTCTTTCTCGAGGCGGTGTGATTTTCGGCAGTTCGGCAGGCGCAATTATCCAAGGCTCTTTCGTGGTCCGCGGCCGTCCCGACAAGCCGCTCTTGATGGCGCCAGGGCGGACCACCGGCTTCGGCTTCCTGAAGAACGTCGCGATCAATCCCCATTTGACGTCGACACAACGCGATGCCGAACTGGTCAATGTGGTTGACGCTCATCCTGATATTCTCGGCATCGGCATCGACGATGACGCCGCACTTCTCGTGCGCAAGGACGTTTTCGAGGTCATCGGCGCTGGCCGGGTCGCGATCTATGACAACGTACGCCGTGGCGGGTCATGGTACTACTGGCTGAACCCTGGGGAGCGATTCGATCTTTCGAGGTGGGCCAAGGTCGTGCCGTAGCCTCGCTCCGCTTCAGGATTCGTGAGGGTCGCGCGATAGACCTCGCCCATACCCCAACGCCGATCTGCTCGGCGATGTCGTAGACGCCGAGACGAGTGCCGAGGGTAGCTGCCAGGCATCGGCTCAAGGACCGAGTAGAGGGCGTTCTGCGGGGCGATCCTCTGGTGGATGGTTCCGCCTACGCCGCAGTTCAACGGCTTCAGTCAGGCATTCACCGCAAACTCCTTGGTGAGCGGGACGAACGTCCGCCAGCCGCCGTCGTCAATGGAACCGACAACCTTGACGGCGTTCCTGGCCGCCCCGAGCCAGAACACCTGAATCACTCCTTCGTAGTGTTCACCGCTGCGGCCGGTGGTCTCGAACCGCCGCCAGCGGCCCACTTCTCCGGACAGCTCGCCGTAGGACCGACAGCGCCATTCCTGGAGCTGAGCCTCGAGCAACTGGCTGGCCTCGTTCTCGTCCATGCCCACGTTATCGACCGTCCCGGGTGCGGCATCAGGGCGGGCGCTCCGTGGATGGCCCACTAAATCGCCAAATCCCCGCGGATGAGCGCCCGAGTACCTGGACGTCGCCCAGGCGCGCGACCGTCAGGTGGTCCAGGCCGCCAATGCCGTGGCCGGCCCTGAGGCTGCGGATGCCGAGACGGGTGACCCGCCCTGGCGACCGTCGACGCGTCTGCTGGCGCTCCCGAAGCAACTCGTCGAGCGACGGTCCTGCGAGCCGTTCCTCAAGCCCGGCAGTGATCTCGATAGGGTCAGATCAAGAGCCGCCCGTGACGATCAAGCCCAGGCCAGGACTATGACGTCCCCAGCGCCGCGTTGATCAGCGCCGCGAGGCGGCGCGCCGCCAGGATGACCCGCGCCTCCGCTATCGACCGTGCGTTGGTGACGTACGCTGCGTCGAGCGTGGCGTCGGGATCGCCGAGCGCCTGCCCGCCGCGATCCCGGTAGACATCGCTCTTCGCGAGCGTGAGGCTCTCCGCCGCCCAGGTCTCGACGATGCCGACGTCGGCGCCGGGAGGTACCGTGCGGCCGTCGAGCGCCGTGCCGAGCGCGGTGATCGCGGCGAGGTCGTGCGTGTTGCCCAGCACGTCGTCCCACTGCGCATGCAGGTTCGAGGCGCAATGCATCGGCGGCGGGCAATGCAGGTGCACGTCGTTGCCGCCGTTGTCCCCGTTCGTATCGGCCTGACGGAAACGCGCGGCGCCGTGCAATGGCTGATGCAGATCCCCAATGAGATGGATCAGCCATACCAGGTCATACGACTTGATGGCATCCGACGTGCCCGGCGCTGCGAGGGCGTCGCGTAGCATCGTGATCTGGGTCAGGACGTTCGGCGTCGCCGCTGCGTCGGTCGGCGTGTTGTCGTCAGAGAACGCATTGTCCACGAAGTGCCAGTACTTGTGCCGATTGTGATCGACGTAGCCGATGTTCTGGGCCGCCTCAGGAGTCGGCGGCGGGGTGTTGCCGCCGTCGGTGCCGTCGGACACGTACCCTGTCATCCCCTTGATGTCGTCCGCCCACGTGCCCGCGAGCACAAAGGCCCGGCGCCGCTTCTGCTCAGCGGACGCGTTGGCTGGCAGCGGCGCGATCCAGGTGGCGTAGAGCGGATTGACCTTCAGCAACTGGCCGACGCGTATCCGGACCGCCGGCGTGAGGTGGCGGTAGGCGATGAACGCGACGATCATGTGGCCGTCGGGGTTCCACGCGGAGACCGGCACCGTTCGTTGGACGGCTGCCGCAACAACCAAGAAGACAAGCCCCCTGCGGACGATGGTGCGGAGCGTCATGTCGGCCTCCACTCAAAACCGGCGCGAAGCTGCTCGTCCAGTAAAACGCCGGCCGGCGGGCGATCGTACGAAGCCAGGTCCCGCGCCGTGCACACCGTCGGCACCTCGGCTGACCGGCACGCGGGCTGGACTCAGGCATGTCGGGAAGAGCTGACGAATCAGCCCGCGATCCGAGGAACAGAAAGAGGGCCGCGGCGTTCACTTTGCGGTGATGCGCAGGTTCGAGAAGTCGCCGTCGCTGTTGTTGCCGACCCACAGTCCGATCAGGCCGCGCTCTAACGCCCCGAGCTTCCGCACCTCGAGCGTTGGGGATTTCACCGCGCCTACGAAAATCCGGACCTTGGCCGCGTCCACGACCACGCGCAGCGGAATCCAGTCCGCCGGCGCGACCGACGCGTCGACAGGGTTTTCGAACTCCTCGGGAAACCGTTCCCTCAACACCGGCCAGTCGAACTCGGGCAGCACCATGTATTGCACCGCATGTTGTTTCCGGGCGGGATTATCGATGCGGAAGTTGAAAGGCCGCAGATACACGGATTCGTAGGCCGCATCGTCCTTGCGATGGAAGGCAATCCCGAGATAGCTGCGATCGACGACGTCGCGCCCGCGGACGTCGATGTCGATCGTGCCCTCACTGAAATCGGTGCCCTCGATCCAGGCCACTCCATTTCCGGGCTTTTCATCGACGTGCACGCCCGTGCGGTCGCCCTTCAGTGGCGTGACGCCGCGATTGACGGCCCGCAACTGGCCGGCACTCAGGCGTTGTGCGAGATCGATCGGCTGGAGCGCCGCTGCATTGGCAACGACGGTCGGTGGGTGCACGAGCGGCGTGGCGGCGGCGCACGTCAGACCGAGAAGCGCGAACAGGCGGCTCATGGAGACCTCCAGGGCCTAGTCTGCGCGCAGCCGCGAACGGCTGCAGGCCCTGGATCGCCCGCGCATGGTGTTGCTGCCTGCCCGAGGTCCACGGCGTCGGAGGCGTCGATCGGACCTGTCGAAGCTGCTCGTTTGCGCCGCGGCAGGCTTAGATCAGTCCGGTCGACACGGCATCCGTCGCGATCGTCCAGGTCGTTAAAGCACCGGGGGCGGGATCATCGCGCGATCAACACCCGGCATCGACACTCGCGGCAGCGGTATTCGAGATGCCCCGGGGCGGCTGTCAACCACTCCAGCCCGCGCGGCGCGCCGCAACCATCGCACGTGACGTCGATTCCCGCTCCGCCGCGATCAGTGACGCGGCGGCCGCCACGCTGGTCGCGCCGGCGATCCTCCCCGTGTCGATTGTCCTGTTCCAGCGACGGACGGACGGGCGTGGCAACCATCTGGAGACTCGGCATAAATCCAGTCAATCGCATATGCCGTGCCCGGCGTTTACGGTGCCCAGACAAGTGAAATGCAAGGGATACGGCTGCTTGCGGTTGGCCCGGATAGACTTCCATCTACCCGCTGGAAGAACTCCCGGCTGTGGCGCCTGAGTGGGCGTGTCCGAACGAGTGGCAATGGACGCTTGCGGGACGCGTGTCGTCGAGTATCGAAACCATTCCGTCGCGCCGTCGCATGCACCGGCGTAAGATTACTGGCGAACGACCCCGCACGGATTGCGTTGACTGGGAGAGAACCGCGTATGGATCGCCCTCGACGGGTCTCGCATGTCCTCCGCCGGGCCGTGCTGCTGGTCGCGGTCGTCGCGGCGTCAGTACCGCGGTCCACTTCCGCACAGCTGCGCCTCAATCCGACCGCTGCGGCCAACGTGTCACCCGAGTTGCGCGAGCGGTTGCAAGCCGACCCGTTCACGTACCTTCCGGTACATCAATCGGGCGTGGACGGAGCGCGTGTGTCAAGTCTTCGCCGATGTGCCGCACCCGCCGATCGTCCGCCTCCACGGCGACGCGCACGTCGAGCAATTCGCGCTGACGAAGGACGCATGGGGACTCGACGACTTCGACGACTCCATTCGGGGTCCGACCTTCATCGACATCGTCCGGTTCCTGGGCTCGATCGATCTCGTCACGCGACAACGCGGCTGGACCGACTCCCGCGACGCGCTGTGGAACCGCTTCCTCGACGGGTACCGAAAAGGACTCGCGAATCCGGCTTACCGCACACCCGAGCCCGGTATCGTCCATGAGCTGCGCAAGCAGGCCCCCATGCCGCGCTCAGCCTATCTGGCGTGGGCCGAACGACAGATGCGGCCGATGGACGACGCGCCCCCGACCTTCGTCGGCGCAGCCATGGAAGCGCTCGATCGGCTGGTCCGCCGGGACCGGCCGGATATCGCGCCGGGTTATTTCACGGTCGTCCGCGCCGGCTGGCTCCGCATCGGCGTCGGCAGCGAGGCGACCAGGAAAGTACTCATCCGCGTACAAGGTTCCACACCGGACCCGGACGACGACCCGCTTCTCGAAGCGAAAGAGGTGACGAATCTCGAGGGCGTCGATTGCGTCGACGGCGCGACGGATCCGGCAGTTCGCATCATCGCCGGGGCGCGCCAACTTGGCCGGTTGAAGCACGATATCCTGGCCGGCGGGCCCACGCTGCTCATCCCTTCGGCGGCCGATCGCGCGGAACACTGGTTGAACTGGTGGGTCAAGAGCTGGGACCCCTCCTATCGTGAGGTGTCCGTCAGTGACTTGCGATCGGTCGACGACCTCGCCGAGATTGCGTTCGATTCCGGCGTGCAACTGGGGGCAGGCAAAGTCGTCGGCGTCCGCCAACAAGCGCTGGCATCCGTGGAGCGACTCGAGTACCGCTTGAAAAAGGAGACGGCGGCGCTCATCGAGGAGCTGCTCGCCGGGTGGCGCGAGCTGCGAGAGCGTTGAAGTCGCCAGCTCCGGCACCTCACCGGCCTGATCGAGCCCATACAGGTCGGACGTGATCGGGTCGCAGGTGCTCTCGGCGGCGCCGGCTGCGCCACAGCACCCGTTGTCCACGCCGGACCTGGCGCGGACCGCGGCCTGTCGGTACTTTACCTCGGCATGCGAATGGGAGCGCTCGACGAGTACGGCTGTACGACGATGGTGATTCGCCGCTGGGCTCGGGGTGGCGGAGAGGTCGGCGCTCCCCCCATAACTGGATGGCCGCGTGGGACGGCGAACGATAAGCTTGAATCGGCGGGCGCTGATTCAGCGCGGGGAGCGAACGGATTTCAGGGGGAGAGTGACCGGTGCGCGTCGTATTGGCCGACGATCACAGCATCGTCCGGCGTGGCCTGCGGGCCCTGCTCGAAGAAGAAGGACATGCCGTCGTCGGGGAAGCGGCCGACGGTCTGGAGGCGGTGCGGCTGTGCGGAACCGAGCGCCCCGACCTGCTGGTGCTGGACATCGGCATGCCCAAGCTGAATGGGATCGAGGTCGCGGCGCGAGCCCAGAAGGTGCCGCGGCCGCCGGGGGTGATCATCCTGAGCATGCACGGCGACGAGTCGTACATCATTCGTGCGCTGGCGGCTGGAGCGCGCGCCTACCTGCTGAAGAGCGCGACGGATGAAGACCTGCTGCCCGCCGTGCGGGCCGTGGCCTCAGGACGCCCGTACTTCAGCCCTGCGGTGGCGGCGGTGCTCGTGGAGGACTACGTACGCCACCTGCAGAATCGCGGGCTGACTGATTCGTTCCACCTTTTAACGGATCGCGAAAAGGAAGTCCTGCAGCTCCTGGCTGAGGGGCGCACGAACAAGGAAGTGGCGACGCTTCTCAATCTTGGCCTTTCGACCGTCGAGACGCATCGCGCCAACCTGATGCAGAAACTCAATCTGCACAACACCGCGGAGATCGTGCTCTACGCGGTTCGCAAGGGCATCATCGTCTGACCGCCAGGCCGCGTGCCGGTCGAGAACGCTCGAAGGGCGGCGCGGCATTCGAGTTCCGCGTAGACGGTAGCCGGCGTCTGGCCTTTGAGGATGCAGACCAGGAGCTGATGCGGTGCGTCGGTCGGCGTGCAGTCATGCGGGAGAACGCCCGCGGGAATGCGGTCGCAGGCGACGTACGCGTGCAGCAGCTCACGCGGCGCGCCCGGGGGCTGCAGCCAGTGCGCGTCCTGGAGATCGTCGAGCGCTACGTGCGCGGACTTCCAGCTGTCCCAGTGCAGTCTGACGGAGATATTCCTGACGTCGGTATAGTCCACGCTGTCCTCCAGTGTTGATGCGGAGAGTGCCGCGCCGCTGGACGAGAGGAAAAACGCCGGCCGCGGAGGAGAGAGTCCGCGACCGGCAGGGCAAATGTCCAACGTGTGTGCCGCACGCTGGACGCCGCCGCTCCATTCATCCCGAGAATTGTCGCGACTCGCGTCCCGGATTGCACTCCGGCATTGACCGGAGAAGGCCGCGAACAGAAGGGGAATGCGCGTCGGACGAGACGGGGTCCGCCTCAGCTGACCGCACGCTGCAGCGGCACAGGCGGCTGGGCGGCGGGGAGTGGCAGAGTCACCGCCAGCCGAGTGCCGCGATGGCCGGGCACGCGGCCGACGATGAGCGTGCCGGAGAGCTCCTTGACGCGCTCTTCGATGCCACGGAGCCCGAGGCCGTTCGCGCGTCGAGTCGGATCCAGCCCCGTTCCATCGTCGGTCACGGAGAGATCGAGGCGCTGGCCGGTGATCGCGACGGTCACCGTGACGTGCGAGGCCTGTGCGTGACGGGCACAGTTGGTCAACGCTTCCTGCACCGCGCGGTACACGCAGGTGCGATGGTGATCGGGTAAGGCGTCGAAGTCACCATTCATGAGCAGCTCGACGTCGAGCCCACTCCGGCGAGTGAAATCACGGACGTGCCACTCGAGCGCGGCACGGAGACCGAAATCGTCGAGCATGCTTGGTCGAAGCCCGAGCGCGAGGTCGCGAACGGTGCGAAACATGCTATCGACGAGATTCTTGGCCTCGGCTACCGCCGCCCCGACGCGCGTGTCACCCGGCGGTCGCACGCGCTCGATCCGCCCAAGCTCCATCCGCAAGGCCGTCAGCACCTGGGCGACGTGGTCGTGCAGCTCCCGCGACAGGTGGCGGCGTTCTTCTTCCTGCGCGGCGACGAGCTGTTGGGACAGTTCACGTAACCGGTGCTCGGCCGCCTGTGCTTCAGCACGCTGCTCATCCGAGCGGCGCTCCAAGACCCGCAGACGGAAGACCGCCAGCAGCGCCACGGCGAGCCCGAGAAGAATGGTACGCAGCAGCAGCCGATATAAGTCGTCGTGCAAGGCCGTCTGCCGCCGGGCCACTTCGGCCCGCTGCGCAACCAGGTTCGAGTTGTTCAGCTCCTCGATCTCCTGCGCGATCGCCAGAACGGCCTCGCGACGCGGCACCACCTCGCGCCGTAGAAACGTGGCACTCCGCATGATTTTCTCGGATGGGGTCCAATCGAATAATGGGTCGAACGTCTCCCAGTAGTCGTCCAGCTGGGCCTGTAGCGTAACGATGCGGTCCTGGTTGCCTTTCAGCAGGGCATGGAGCTCGGCCAGCGTGGCGATGGTCGTCTCGCGAAAGACGGTCAGCTGTTGGCGATACTCGGGGGCCCGTTCACGTTCGACGTCGAGGAGGTAATCGCGGACGAAGATACCCGAGAGGTTGACATCGGAGCGCAGCCGCCTGAGCTTCGCGTCCACCTGGTAGTGATAGGTGTTGAGCCGATCCAGCTCGGTGTAGATGCCCTCGGCTTTGCGAGATGAGGCGATCATCGACACGAAGATCAGGATCAGGAGGCTGCCCAGCCCGAGCGCCGCGACCGGCCACGTCTTGAACCGCACGCCATCCCCTCCGTTTTACGCAACTGCCGCCGGTCGACCTCCCGTCAGCGGCCAGGTCCATCATCGCCCACCCGCAACCGCGGAGCACAGCCTCCCCTCAAAAAAGAGGACATCTCCACTGTGCGCAGGATGGGTGATGGCCCGCGCCTGACGTGTACTGGGCTTCCGCGTCACACGCGGCCTTGCGCAACGTGGAGACGCGTGAATGCAGATACCAATGGCAGGATACCAATGCTGACATCAGTACAGACGCGATATACACCGCATACCGGCGGCGCCGCACACCGGGTGATTGTCCTGGCGAACCGCGCTCCGTTCAGACACGAGGTCGGGCCGGACGGCCGCGTGGGGACGGTCCGCTCGGCGAGCGGGTTGGTCACCGCGCTCGAGCCGTTGCTCGAAGAGCGGGGTGGAGTCTGGGTCGCACACGGGGCGACATCCACAACCGGCGATTCGGTTGACTCGACTCCGCGCGGCGCATCGCGCTACCGCGTCCGGTGGGTGGCGATCGACGAGCAGGAGTATCGTGGGTTCTACCAGGGGTTTGCGAACGAAGGGCTGTGGCCCCTGTGTCATGCCGTCGCCGTGGAGCCGTTTTTCCGGCCGGCGGACTACGCGGCGTATCGGGGCGCGAACCATCGTTTTGTCGACGCGGTCGTGCAGGAAGCCGGCGGCGAGACTCCCATCGTTCTGGTGCAGGACTATCACTTCGCGTTGGCGCCGCGCATGCTCCGCCAGCGGCTGCCCGCCAGTCGCCTCGTATCCTTCTGGCACATTCCATGGCCTGACGCGGAGACCTTCGCGCGCTGCCCGTGGGCGTCAGAGCTCCTGTACGGGCTCCTCGGCAGCGACACAGTCGGATTCCAAACGCCCGAGGACGGCACGCGTTTCCTCGAGAGCGTGGAAGCGCTGACCGGGGCCAGCGTCAACCGGCTGTCGTCGACGGTCAGGCTCGGCGGCCGCTCGACGAGTGTGCGCGCCCACCCCGTGGGCGTCGCGTGGCGCCACACCGTAGCGCGCGGCACGCCGAGCGTTGCGGACTGTCGAACCGAAGTGTTCCGGAGCCTGGGGCTCGAGGCAGACACCCGGCTGGTTGTCGGCGTCGATCGGCTCGACTACACCAAGGGCATCAACGAGAAGCTGCTCGCCGTCGAGCAGGTGCTGGAGGCCGAGCCGGCGTACCGGGGAACGCTGGTGCTGGCGCAGGTGGCCGAGCCCTCACGCGAGGCGCTCCCGGCGTACTCGGCGCTCCGCGCTCAGGTCACCGCTACGGCGCAACGCATCAACGAGCGGTTCGGATCGGGCTCGTATCGCCCGATCGTGCTGCTCGATCGGCACCATACCCAGGACGAGGTCTACACGCTCTATCGCGCCGCCGACGTGTGCTACGTCGGCAGCTTGCGCGACGGCATGAACCTCGTGGCCAAGGAGTTCGTGTGCGCCCGGACCGACGAGCGAGGCGTGTTGCTCCTGAGCCGCTTCACCGGCGCCGCGCAACAACTGCACGCCGCGGTGTCGATCGATCCCTTCAACCCGCGTCAATCCGCCGGCGCCCTGTTGCGAGCGTTGCAGATGCCGGTCGTGGAGCAGATGCGCCGTATGCGCGCGCTGAGGGCGATCGTCGCGGCGTTCGACGCGGACTGGTGGGGGCGGCAGATGATCCGTGAGGCGATGTCCAGCGACGCGTTCTCGCGGATGGGATACGTCGAGCCGCAACGGGCGACAGCTGCAGCGGGTCGATGACGCCAGGACACCTCAGTTGACGCTGCGTCCAGCCGCGGCGTGAACATCGGCCGCGAACGAGCGCTCGGACGCTGAAAGAGTGCGGCGGCTCCGCTTCATGCAGATGGGCATGGCCACGTCTGTCGCATGAGCGGAGCCGCCGGAGTGCCTGGCAGCGTCCGAGGCCCACAGGAGCATCGCGACGCGACCCGCGTTCCGAACTGCACGCGCACGCCGCGGTATCATCGCGGGATGCTCCCGGGCGCGAAGACGGTGTCAGCGGACCTGCAGGCCGAATTCGGCGGGCTCGACATCTATCTGTTCGATCAGCTGCTGCGCGGCCGATTCGATCGCCGTGCCCGCATCCTCGACGCCGGCTGCGGCGAAGGGCGCAATCTCGTCTATTTTCTGCGCCGCGGGTTCGAGGTCCATGCCGCTGACGCCAGCCCTCACGCGATCGCGGCGATGCGCCAACTCGCTGGGGCGCTGCAAGTCAATCTCCCGGAGGAGCGCCTCCATCAGGGATCGTTGGATGCGCTCCCGTGGCAGGACGCGTCGCTCGACGCGGTCATCTGCAGCGCGGTCCTGCACTTTGCGCACGATGCGGCGCACTGGGCGGCCATGGTCCGGGAGCTGTGGCGCGTGCTCGCCCCGGGCGGACTGTTCTTCGCACGCCTCGCCACGAGTATCGGCATCGAGCACCACCTGACGGCCTCAATCGGCCGGGTCCTCCTGCCGGACGGTTCCGAGCGCTACGTCGTCGACGAGCGGACACTGCTGGAGACGACCGCTGCGATCGGCGGAACCCTGGTCGATCCGATCAAGACGACCAACGTGCAGAACCTGCGCTGCATGACCACCTGGGTCGTCGAGAAATAGTGACTCGCCTGAGCGCGCCCGGCGACGCGGCCCCGCGGCGTCGGTGCAGCTCGTCGGGGCGGACGTGAAACGCTGCGGTTGCGCTGCGACGGCAGGAGAGTGGCCCGTAGAACACCTTGTGGGTAGCGTCCACCCCACACGCACGTCTACACCACTCCGCGGGAGACCGATTTCGTCACGGTAGGCGAGAGAGATGTGTACGTGGCGATCGGGAGCCGAATTGCGGCCCCCGTCGTTAGGGAAGGTTACTGTCGGCGGCCAGAGTGGCGACCGAGCGATGCTGTCGGTTCACCGTAACAGCAAGCGCGGTGCCAATACTACTCGTCGACGATGCGGTCGACCTTGGGCGGGCGGACGCCGTCTGCGACCTCGTCGTATCCCTGGTTGTGGCGCGACCGGCGGCCTTCACGTTCCAGTTCCTGATCGCGATCGTTCGATTCGCGGATCCGCTGCCGTTCCTCTTCGGTTTCGCTGCTCGGCAGCGGCACCACTGTCAGATCGTCGTCCTCGTTCTCGGCCACGTCGCACCTCCCACCTCATCTCGGGCAACCCGCTCCCAGTGTAATGGAAACCGGAGCGCGTCTCCCGTTCAGGCGTTCGCGGCGATCGGCTTACCGCCGCAGCTCTTCCCGCGATGGTCGCACCCGTCACGGCTGGCGGCTCGAGCTCGCCGCGTCAATTGCACGGGTCAGGCTCGCGGGCCATAATCGCCCACCGCGACCGTCTGAACCTGACCTGCCGTGCGTACGCTGCTGATGCTAAATGAGATGCATGCGAGGAGACGATCGACTCACCGTCACCTGCCGGATCGTATGGGAGTCGCATGATTGACCGTGTGCGGGCCGAGCTCGCGGCCGCCGCGCGCGTGCTGCTCGAGCATACGGCACGAGCCAGCGTGGCCCCGGTGGTCGCGTCGCTCGGCGATGTCCAGTCGGTCTTCCTGGTCCGATCCGGCGGACTCGATCAATTAGGCACGTTCCTGACGCGCCTGCAGGTGTTGGCGCCGGGCGCGACGCTGCGCGTTCTCGGCCGCCCGGGCGACGCCGCTGTCATCCCGCAGTTCTGGCCGGGCCCGTGGAGCTGCCACGAGCTGGCCGGAGATGCCTTCTTCGAGTGGAGTGCGATCCAGCAGGACGTCGCGTTGTGCACCGCGGCGCGCGCGTGTGAGGCGCATCTCTTCCTGATGCGCAACGTGAGCGCGACGGGCTACGACAACGTCCAGGACATCATGATGCACCTCGCGGGGCACCATTGGTTCGCCGTGACCCCTGACGACCGCGTCGTCCGCTTCGATGCCGCCACCCTCGACGATCTGCGTGCGCACACCCGGCTGCGCGAGGCGATCGTCGAGTGGGCTGCCCGGCTGCCGCCCGCATGATCGCTCGGCGGGTGCTGCTGGACACGCGTGTTCTCAACACCCGGCAACCGACCGGGTTGAGCCGGTATGCGGCGACGTTGTTCGAGCACCTGGTGGGCCGCGAGCGCTGCGAGTATCTGGTCGCGGACGGCGGCTCTGGTTCGATACCGGGGGCGCACTCCTTGCCGTTCGATGTGCCTCTCGGAGATGCGGCAGGTGCGGCACGATGGCTGACCGCCATCTGCCGCTTGTACGACGTCGATCTCGTGTTCTCGCCCTATCTGCCGGTATCAAAGTTAGCGGGCACGCCGGTCGTTCTGACCGTGCACGATCTGATTGCGCTCGAGCATCCGGAATGGTTCGCGGATGCATCGGTCCACCGATTTTTCGCGGGACCGCTCCGGGCGAGCGCGCGTGACGTGGACCGGATCATCACCGGCTCGGACGCTGCGGCGGCATCGATCGTCGAGCACTACGCGGTCGCACCCGGTCGCATCACGGTCGTGCCCCATGCTGCCGCGCGCGTGTTCTCTCCGGGACCGCTGCGCGACCGGGACCGGGTGACCTCACTCGTCGGGTCGGACCCCTTCATCCTCTCCGTCGCCACGCTGGAACCGCGCAAGAACATCGCGCGGCTCGTCGAGGCGTTCGAGATCGTCCGAGACCATCAGCCCGGCATACGGCGGCGGCTCGTACTCGTCGGCCGCCTCGGGTGGCGCTGCGGACCGATCCTCGAACGGATCTCCGTCTCTCGTTATCACGACGACATCGTCCATCTCGGTCACGTCGACGACCAGGCGCTGACCGATCTGTTTCGATCGTGTGCCGTTTGTGCTTACGTGAGCCTGGCCGAGGGATTCGGCTTGCCCGTGCTCGAGGCACTGGCGTGCGGGGCGGCGGTGGTCACATCCGACATCCCGGTCATCAGGGAGGTTGCGGCGGACGCGGCGTGGTATGCCGATCCCGAAGACGCGACCAGCATCGCCTGTCAGATCGGGCAGGCCTTGACGGATCGGCCGGCGGCCGAGGGGCTGCGTGAGGCCGCCCTACGCCGGGCTGCCATGTTCGACTGGGATCGGACAGCGGCCGCGACCGAAGGGGTGTTCGACGCGGCGCTCAGCGGACGCGGGCGATGATCAGCACGCCGAGCCGGCCGCGGGCGACAGATCCGCGAGGACGCCGCGGGGATGCAGCGTGAGCATGTCGGCGGGCACGCCCAGGTCACGCAGCTGCGCGCGGATCTCCGCTTCGTAGACGCTGCCGATCAGCAGCCGATCGATGGTCAGCGTGTCCACCTGCGACGGGGCCAGCACCGGCAGACCGAGCAGCGTCGTGCCATGTTTGCGGCTGTCGTTGTCCAGGAAGGCGAGCACTTCGTGGCGGCGCATCAGCTGACGGGCCAGCCGTTCGCCGCCCACGCCGGCGCCAAATACGGCAACGCGCAGGCGAGTCTGGGCCAGCCGGATCCCCGGGTGCGACGCCGATCGTGCACGCGCGGCCTCGAGGGCGGAGCGGTATTGGTCGATCGCGGCGCGATTGAAGTCGGCGACTGCCGGCGCAAACCGATCCCGGGCATGTTGTCGGGTTGCGTAGACGTGCCGGTACGCGCGCGCCGCTTCATCAAGGCGTGGCGAGGCCCAGCGGGTCCCCGCCGGATACGGGCCCATTCTCGCCTTCAGCGTGACGAGGTCGTAGCCGACGAGATGAGCCAAGGACGCGTGGCAGAAGTCCAGGTTGCCGCCGTACGCGCTGGCAATGACCGGCCTTCCAAGCGCCAGCGCTTCGGCGATCGGCAGCCCGTATCCTTCGGTCGTGTGCAGCGAGACGATCGCAGCGGCGCGGGCCATCAAGCGAGCGAGCGCGCTGGCGTCCAGGTTGTCGAGCAGGAATCGCACGTCGCCGCGGCCGCGTGCCGCGTGACGCAGCGTCTCCAGATAGTCCGGCCGGATCCGCGTGTTCGAGAGCTTCACGACGAGACCAGTCTCACCGTTGTCGCGAGGGAACGCATCCAGGTACGCGGTGATCGCCGCGAGCGGGTTCTTCCGCTCCGGGCAGCTGAAGAAGTCGGACATCGTGACGAACACGTGCTTACGATCCGCGAGAGGGAACTCGGCACGGACCGAGGGCTCGCCGCGCGCCATCCGGGCCAAATCCGGATTGACCAGAAGCGGGGCCAGCCTCACCACGGGACCCTCGAGCTGTTCGAAGCACGCCGCGTTGAATGCGCTGGCGCACCAGATCTCGTTGAACAACCGCGCGTGTTCCCGCGCCTGGGCCGGCAAGGTCTCTAGCTCCCACAGCCAGTAGCCGATCTTGTAGCTCGGACGCGACCACACCTCCGGATGCGTCGCGTGAAAGAGCGGGACCGCATCGCAGTTGACGTGGACGAGATCGATCTCGGGATTGGCGAGCGGCAGCGACAACGACACGCCCGGCTGAGCGCAGAGCGACGGTGATCCAGCCAGGTAATTCACGTTGCGGGTGCCTGTGCCGGCGGCGAACGCCCGAGCCGTCGAGCGCGCCGCCTCGGCCAGCCCGCTCTGCGAGGTGAAGTAGCCGAACACGTTGATGCCACGGGCCCGTCGGGTTGTGACTACTCTCGGAAGACGCAGCCGCACGCGCTCACGGCCTTCGCCTGCGACCCACGCGTCCACCCGCGCCCGGCGATCTTCGGGCGACAGGTCCTCGACGTCGCGCTGGAGCGCCGGCGTCTGCCGGCACGCCTCTGCCAGCAGTCGCGGCAGTGTCGGGACGTCAGAGTCCGGCAGGCGCAGGTAATCGTGCAGGATCCGCCGTGCCGCCGCGAGCGAGGTGGCCGTCATGAGCGCCCCCTGGACCGCCGGTGACGCGATCACCGCCTCGCGCCATGACGCCGGGATCGGCAGCAGGCGATCGAGTGGGGAAGCGGCGCGGCGCGGGTGCGGGGCAACGTCACGCAGGCGGTCGCGGTACCCGGAGATCAGCGCATGAAGCCAGGCCGGCCAGGCATCACGTTGCACGCTGCTCGGGATCGCCCCGTTGTCGAGCAGTCCGCTGAAGCTGACCGTCCGGAGCGGGTGTCCATCGAGGAGCCGCCAGCGGTCGCGACGGCCTGCCGCGACGAGCTCGCGATGATGCAGGTTCCAGACGCTGACCTGATAGCCAGGATCCCTCAGGACGGTGACCCGATCGAGCAGCGCGGGGAGGAGCTCGAGCAGCGGCTTGGACGGATCGTCCGGTTCTCCCCGATCGGGATGGAGCCACCGGCTGCGCCAGGCGTCCATCCACCGCGCCAGCAACGCGGTAATGCCAGGGCTCGCGGACAAGCCGATGAGAGATGGATCGAAGAGTCCCGAGGTGCGCAACTCGCGGCCGCCCGGAATCAGTGAATCGGTGAAGGGCTGAATGATCCGGGGCACGATGCACCGCTTCGCTCGAGCGCAACGCGCGCTGGAGCTCCGGGAGCGGGGCATAGCAACGGACCTCTGGGCCGAAGTACACGACTCGGTCGTATCCCTGGGCGAAGAGCGCCTGAAACGTCCACGGCACGAGCGCGGCGAGCGTGGACGACTTCGGCAGACTCACCGCGAAGGCAACCCATTCGGCGAGCTTCACGTCCGCGGCGGACAACCGGTGCGTCCCGCGAGGAAGGCGGATGGGCAGACTCTCGGTGGATACGAGCGCGCGAGCCCACCGCGGGTGAACACGCGCCAGGTCGTGTATCAGCACGGAGGCGTGCGCTGCGACGCCGTGATCGGCAACAGTGAACGCGATCGTGGACCGACGCGAGTGCTTCACCGGGTGGTGTCCTCGTAAAGCGGCTGGTGCGCGGCGGCGGATGTCGCCACGTCGTAAGTCGCCGCCGCGAAGGCCCGGCCTCGCGCCGACATCAGCGTCCCGGTCGCGACGCCCGAGCACGCGCAGCATGCCTGCGGCCAGGGCGCTGTGATCGTCAGGCGCGACTGTCTCGCCGCAGTCCGCCCGATGGATCATCTCGGGAATGCCCCCGACGGTTGTCGATACGATCGGCAGGCCGGCGAGCATGGCTTCGACAATCGCCACCGGTTGATTGTCGGACCGCGTCGGGAGCACGAGCAGGTCGTAGTCGGGCAGCTGACGATACGCCCCCCGGACGTGCCCGTGCAGGAACACGCGGCGCGAATCGATGTCGAGGACTCGCGCGCGCGCTTCGAGCGCCGGACGGAGGTCGCCGTCACCGAACAGGTGCACTTCGGCCTCCGGCAGGGCGTCCCAGACCGCCGGCATGGCCTCGAGCAGCACGTCCTGCCCTTTGCGGGCGGTCAGCTCGCCAACACAGGCAATTCGCGCCGGAGTGCGACCGCCACCGTTCGGCACGAGGTCGGCATAGCGCGAGAGATCGAATCCATAAGGGATCACTTCGACGTGAGGGTGACCGGGCAGGGCAGCGACCCGCTCGGCCCAGTACGTCGACGGCGAGACGATCGCATCCGCGAGCGAGAAGGCGAGTGCGTCCTGCAGCGCGTATGCAGCAGGACGATCGATGCTCCATCCATGGCAGGTCGCCAGAATGCGTCGCGCGCCAGACCAGCGGGCCACCGCGATCCCCGGCGCCGTGTGGCTGTGCACGACCGTCAGGTCGTCCCATCGGTCCGGCAATGGTGCGCAGCCGGACGGCGGCCGCGTCGAGAAGGACCGGGTCGCGATGGAAGAAGTCGCCGGCTGTAGGCACGCCCACTCCCGATGCGCGCAGTTCCTCGAGCATCGCGGGATCCGATCGCCACCCGCCCTCGGCATCGTCAGCGACGACGACCAGCACGTCGTGACCGCGATGCGACGCCTGGTGCACGGCGAGGTCGACGATCGCCCGGCCGGCGCCGAGGCGCAGGTGCGTGATCAGATGGACGATGCGCACGGTCAGCTCCGCCTCGTGATCACGCGGCGGGAGCGTGGATGATCAGGCCGTAGGACGTCGAGGTGTGTCCCCAGAGATCGAGCTTCAGGTGCACCTCGCCCTTGAACGGGTATTTGTCGACGATGCGCGTCACCGGGCAGCGTGCCGTCGGTGAAGTCGAGATCGACCATGAAGCCGTCCTTCTCGAGCCGCGCGGCGACGTCTTCCATGTCCCTCCGGCGATAAATCACCACGCCGCCGTCGTCTACCGTCTTGTCGTTCGACGAGACGTTGAACTCGGTCGTGTGGACCGCCACGCCACCGGGCCGAAGCAGCTTCGCCGAGTTGACGACGAATTGCAGTCCTTCCTCGAGGTTGCCGAGGTGCTCGAAGGAGCAGGCAGACCAGAGGAAATCGGCGGTGCCGAGGTTGTCAGGCAGCGCACGCATGTCGACGTACTGGAACGACACGAGCTCCTGAAATCGATCCGGCGGGCACAGGCCGAGCCGATTCAACTCCGTCAGCGACGCGGCGTGCTGATTGGTGTCGACCCAACCCTTTTTCGCTGCTTCGTCGGCCTGCAGATCCGTGCCGAGGACCTCGCAGCCGTACGACGCAAAGAGCGCGGCGAGCGGCTCGAGGCCGACGGCGAAGCCAATCCCGCGCTTGCCGGGCTGGAGCATCTGCCGCTCCTCGAGCGCCTGCGAGATGTAGCGGTACTCCCAGATCTTGCGATGGAGGCGCTTCGGCTGCTGGCGGCAGCTTCTGGCCCCAGCCCTGGAAGGTCTCCGATTCGAGCTGCGCCTGTGTGCACAGGCCGGAGCGCAGGAGTGACCTGCCGATTGCGCGTTCGATCGTTGCCACGAGGTGTCCTCTCTATGCGGCGTCCGGACGCCGCGTCATGCGGGCTCCGTCGCTGCGGGTTTCTCTGAACCGACGTGACTATCCGCGAGCCAAGGCGCGCGCGTGGACGCGTGCGAGCAATGCCTGCGCGGCCTGGTGAACCGGCACCAGCCGCAGGCACTCCGTCGCGAGCTCGTAGCGGAGGAGGTCCGCCAGCCAGTGGGTCTCAAGCGACATCTTGGGCGCGCCGTCCAACGTCGTCTGCAGGATGTCTCCGGTGAAGACGATGCGGCGGCGCGGGGCAGTGCACGTCATGACGCGCGGGAATCCCTGGCGTGACGATCGCCGAGCGCGGCGGCGACGCGCTGTTCCGCGCTTGCAGAGCCAGCGCCGAACTCGACCTCTCGCGCGCAGCGCAGCCAGCGGCGGGCGAGCAGCTCGCAAGCGGTGTCGGTGGTCGGCATAGCTGGCGCCACGATGTCAGCGCCAGATTCCGGCCAGAGCTTTCCGAGGAGCGCCTCGAAGACTTCGATGGAGACGCGAAGCTGCTCGGGCCACTCGTAGGCAACGCTGATCGGCGCATCAGTCGTGTCTGCCAGCGCCTTGACGGCCGGCAGCGCGCGAACGGCGCGCTCGATGCTGAGGAACAACGTCCAGGCATGCTCGAGCAGCAGCGCCGATTCGACCTGGGCATCCTCGGGCAGCGCCGGCGCCGGCTGTCTCCTCAACAGGGCCCGATACCTCGTCGTCGATTCCGGCAGGCGGCGGTAAAGACCTGGTGGGGCACCGGTCGGCGGCCACGCCAGCGCCGGCGTAGGTGCGGCGACACTGCGCCCGCTCTCGAGCGTCTCTGCCGCCTCGACGAGGGCAGCCCGAACAGCGGCCGGATCGAACTCGTCACCGGCGAACGCCATCCACGCCGGCAGCGGGGCGGTCATGTGCGCGTTCATCTCGAGCGCGGCACACACGTTCCGCAGTCGTGACGCGAGGACCATCGGCTCGACGCCTTGGAAGCGCCGGACGAGCGATCGCATCGACGGGAGCGTCACCGGACAGGGCAGTGCTTGACCGAGGGTAGCTTGTTGGATGCCGGCACCGAACAGCATGCCGGCCCCGCTCGCGTTGATGACGGTGCGGCCGCTGCGTTGTGCGTGCGCGACCATCCAATCGCGGAAGGACAGGAGAAACGGGGTCGTGGCGGTGTCGATGCCGCGCAGGTCAGGCGTGCGGACGCTGTCCTTGCCATCGATCGACCAGCTCCACACGGTTTCGACGGGCACCAGCGTGGCGGCGGCGCGCAGCCACTCGCGCTCGTAGGTCGTGCCGCGGGCGTAGGTGCGGTTACCGGTGTACGACAGGTCGGCGCCAACGATCACGATCGGGTCGCACCCCGCCAGACAGGCGAGCTCGAACGCCGCCGTGAGGACAGAGCCCCAGACATTCAAGCCGCCGATCTCGAGACCCTGCGCGTTCAGCCACGGCCACGGATGGTGGTTCGAGGCACCGAACCAGAACGTGCGCGACTCGAAGGCCGCCGTCACGTTCCGATCGAGGGCTGCCTCGGCGACCAGCCACGTGTCGCGGCATTCGGGGAGGTTGAGCAGGTGGCGCGCGTTGACGGTGCTCGGGTCGAGGCCGACGACGACGGGCGGCGTGATGCCGGCGGTCAGCAGGGGTCGGAGCGCGGTGTCGCACGCGATGATGTAGGCGCGATCGGCGTAGGTGCGGAGGTCATCGAGCGCGGCATCGAGCGACGGTCCAGCGGCGCAGATCACCGCCGGCGTGCCGGTGAGCGCCCCGCTCAGGGCGCGGACATCGCTGCCGGCCGTCACGGCGGGGACGTTGCGGATCGCGTTCACCAGGTAGCGCGGTGCGAAGCGCCTTCGCGCGGTGTCATTGGCTCTGACGCCAAAGATGATCCGGGTCAGGACGTCCTTGGCTGCCTGCGTGACCGTGCTCCCGCGTGTCACCAGCACTGGCGGATCGATGACCCCGACGGGGAAGATGCGCCACGCCTCGTCGGCACCGGCGTAGTCGGGGGCGGCCAGGTAGGCGAGCCGCCCGGTTGCGTGCCAGGCGCGCCACACCGGCGTCGTGACGAACCTTGCGGCCGTCCCGGGATCTGGTTCTACCGCCAGCACGCGCGTGCCCGGTGCAAAGCGATCGAGCGCTTCGAGCAGTGATCCGTCACCGAGCCCGACGAGGCCGAGCACGGGTGGCACCGGCGCATCCTTCAGCGCACCGCGCAGCCAGCGCCACGCTGCCGCGGTCGCGTCGGCCGAACCGGCGGGCCCCGCGGCAGCCATGGAGCGGAGTCGATCTTCAGCGCCCGGGATCATCGGCCCGGGCGAGGAGCAAGTGGGGTGCCGCGAACTCGCGGCGATTCAGGCCGAATTTCACGCATCGGTGCGGCGGACCCGCGGATCGCGTTGACGGCCCGCCGACCCCATCGTCGGAGCGCCGTCACGCTGCGCTGATATGGCCAGCCGACTGGTGACGATGACGATCCGAGCGGATTTTGCCCACGTCGTGCGCGATCTGACGACAATTCCTGACTCAAGCGTGGGAGGTTCTGTTAGCATCCAGCCGCCTGATCACTCTTGCGCGCGTCGTTTCGACGGCCGGGTCGCGGTCCGTCGCAGGCGGGCCGCTCGACGCCGCGTCAGGCTGAGGAGGAGGGGAACTCGATGGGGAGACTGCGCAATCTCAGGATCGCGTTGGTGACCGCCGGGGTGCTCGCGTCGGCGGTGATGGCATCCGCGCAAATCACCACCGGATCGGTCACCGGAAGCGTAAGGGACGGCCAGGGCGCGGTGATACCGGGGGCGACGGTCGCCCTCGTCAGCGAAACCCGCGGCACGCAATTGCCGGACGTAGTGACGAGCGCGGAAGGGGACTTTCAATTCGTCAACGTGCCGGCCGATCGCTACACGATCCAGGTCAGCATGAGCGGCTTCAAGACGATGAAGAAGACCGGCGTCGAGGTCAGCCCGGGTGACCGCCTCGGGCTGGGCGCGCTGACCATCGACATCGGCGGCGTGACCGACACCGTAGTCGTGCAGGCCGAGACGACACCCATTCAGTCGCAGAGCGGCGAACGCTCCTTCACCATCCCCACCAAGACCGTCGAGAACCTGCCGATCTCCAACCGCAGCTTCATCGCGCTGGCCTCGCTGGCGCCGGGCGTCAGCACCGTCGGCAACCCGACCCGCATCGGCGGGGGCGGCGACACCAACATCATGATGGACGGCGTCGGGGTCATGGACACCGGCAGCAACGCCCCGCTGCTGCAGATGAACGTGGAGTCGATCGCCGAGGTCAAGGTCCTGACGTCGGTCTACCAGGCCGAGTACGGCCGCTCCAGCGGCCTGCAGATCACCGCCGTCACCAAAAGCGGCACCAACCAGTTCCGCGGCTCCGCGTATGACGTCCAGCGCAACTCCGACTGGAACTCGAACAGCAAGGTCAACAAACTGAACGGCGATCCCAAGACGGTCCTGAACGAAAAGGATCTGGGATTCTCGGTCGGCGGCCCGATCGGCAAGCCTGGCGGCACCAACAAGCTGTTCTTCTTCTATAGCCAGGAGTTTTCACCGCGCACCGCCGGAAACGACGTCCAGCGCTTCCGGGTGCCGACCGCCGCGGAGCGGGCCGGCGATTTCTCGAATACGCTCGACAATCTGGGTGCCCGTTACAACTTCATCAAGGACCCGAACCTGGCGGGTGGGTGCAGCGCCACGGATACGAGCGGCTGTTTCGCCGATGGCGGTGTGATTGGCAAGATCCCGGCGAACCGGCTCTATCAGACCGGACTGAACATCCTCAATCAGTACCCGCTGCCCAACGTCAGCGTCGCCGGGGCGGGCTACAACTACGAGATCACCCGGCCCAAGGAAACCGCGCTCAGCACCCAGCCGGCGCTGCGCCTCGACTACCAGCCGACCCAGAAGCTGCGCGCGACGTTCAAGTACTCCGGGTGGATTCAGCGGCGGGACCAGATTCCCGGCCTTCTCCCCGGGTTCAATGACACGCAGATGCAGCGGCCGGTGATCAGCACGCTGGCGATCTCGAGCAATTACAGCCTGAGCAACACGCTGTTCCTCGAAGGCACGTACGGCCGGAGCCGGAACGAGCTGGCCGGCTGCGCGCTCGCGCAGAGCGGGACCGGGCCCACCTTCTGCCGCGCCGCGGTGCCGATGGACGACAACTCGAACCGCTTCAACGCCGGCCTCGGAGGCCTGCCGCTGCTGTTCCCGGACGCCAACAAGCTCAATCCCGATTACTACGCGAAGAAGGCGCTGGACGGGATGAATCCGGCGCCGCCGGCGTGGGTCAACGGCGACTTCGTCAAGCCGCCGGCGTTCGCCTGGGGCAGCCGCATCAACTCGAACAACACGCCGCCGAACATCCCGTTCCCGACCTACTTCAACGTGAACGCGACGCAGGACGTGGCGATCAGCCTGACCAAGGTTGCCGGCCGGCATACGCTGAAGACCGGCTTCTTCAACACGCACAGCTACAAGGCCGAGCAGGCGACCGGCGCCGACTCGTTCGGGACCCTCAACTTCCAGCAGGATGCGGTGGGGACCAACGCCTTCGATACGTCGTTCGGTTTCGCCAATGCGGCCATCGGGTCGTTCAGCTCGTATCAGCAGGCCTCGAAGTACACCGAGGGCAACTTCGTCTACGACAACCGTGAGGCCTACATCCAGGACAACTGGAAGGCCAGCAACCGCCTGACGCTCGACTACGGCATGCGCTTCGTGAACGCGTTGCCGCAGTACGACAAGCTGGGGCAGGGCAGCAACTTCCTCCCCGATCAGTGGTCACGCTCGGCCGCACCGGCCCTGTATCGCCCGGGCTGCGCGGTTTCGGTGCCGGCGGGGACCGCGTGTCCGGCCGCCAGTCAGCAGGCGTTGAACCCGTTGACCGGGCAACTGCTCGGGCCGAACACCACGCTCGCGATCGGCACGCTGGTGCAGGGATCGGGGAACCCGACCAACGCCTTGTTCCTCGGCGGTCAGGGCATCGAGGACACGACGTACACCTTCCCGGCGCTGGCCCTCGCGCCGCGCTTCGGGATGGCCTACGACGTCACCGGGACCCAGAAGATGGTGCTGCGGGGTGGCGTGGGGCTCTTCTACGATCGCCCGTTCGGCAACTCGGTCATCTTCATGCCGGGCAATCCACCGACTGCGAAGAACGTGACGGTCCGCTACGGCCAGCTGCAGAGCCTGGGTAGCGCCGGGCTGACCACCCAGGGCGCGCCGGCCCTCAACACGATCCAGTACAAGGCCGATCTGCCGTCGTCCACGCAGTGGAGCGCCGGCATGCAGATGACGATCCCGTGGGCGACGACGATCGACGTCGAGTGGGTCGGACAACACAGCTTCAACTCGGTCCGCACGGTGAACATCAACGCCGTGGACTTCGGCTCCGCCTACCTGCCGCAGAACCAGAACCCGAACCTGGTCAGCGCGACTCCTGGTGGCGCCGCGGTGTCGACCGATCTGATGCGGACCTTCCAGGGCTACGCTGCGATCAACCAGCGGACCTTCGACGGCTGGCGCACGTTCCATTCGCTGCAGCTGTCGCTCAACCGCCGGTTCCGCAACGGCGTGTCCTTCGGCATGAACGATACGTGGGTGCTCTACGATCACTCGATCGGCGCGCCACGTCTGCAACACAATGCTGACGGGACGTTCTCCTTCCGCGACGACCAGCAGCAGGCCGCCGATCTGCTCAACACCTTCATCCTCAACCGGCACGTGATGAAGGGGAACTTCGTGTGGGACATGCCTGACCTGCACGCGGACGGGACCGCGCTGAAGGTCACCGGCTGGATCGTGAACGACTGGCAGCTGTCCGGCGTGTGGACCGGATCGACGGACGGGACCACACCGACGACCACCGGCGCCGGCGCCTACAGCATCGGCTACACCTACACTGCCGGTGGCGGCAACGTGAACATCACCGGCTCGCCCGACTACGGCGGCCGCGTCCGCATCGTCGGCGACCCCGGCAGCGGCTGCAGCGACAATCCCTACAAGCAGTTCAACACCGCGGCGTTCCAGGGACCGCTGACCAACAGCAACGGGCTCGAGTCCGGGGCGGGCTACATGAAGGGCTGCTTCCAGAGCCTCCTGGACCTGGCCATCGCCCGCAACATCCACGTCGGCGGCAGCCGCAACCTGCAGCTCCGGGTGGAGATGTTCAACGCCCCGAACAGCGCGATCGTCATCAACCGCAACAGCACCATGACGCTCGCGAGCCCGACCGATCCGGTGACGATCACGAATCTCCCGTACGATGCGGACGGGAACCTGATTGACTCGCGGTCCCGTCCGCGCGGCGCCGGGTTCGGCGTCGCGACGGTGTATCAGAACCCGCGCACCGTGCAGGCCTTGATCCGGTTCTCGTTCTGACGCTCGAGGGGCGGGACCGGGGTCCCGCTCCTGTTGTTCGATCGAGCGCGGGTTGTTCCCGGCCCGCGCTCGTGTTCTCCTCTTGCTGGTGACACTCCGTTTCCGGGCCGGCCGCACACCCGCTCCCGCCCTTGCATGCTGGCTGCTCATCGCGCTGCTTGGCTTGTCGTGCTCGCGCCTGCCTGCGCGGCCCGCGCCGGCGCGGAGCGCACGCAACGTCCTGATCGTCACGATCGACACGCTGCGGGCCGATCGTGTCGGCATCTACGGCGCCACGCAGGTCGAGACGCCGGCTATCGATCGCCTGGCCCGCGAAGGCGCGTGGGCGCCGCAGGCCACAGTGCCCGTGCCCTTGACGCGGCCGTCGCACGTGTCGCTCTTCACGGGTCTCTATCCCGCCGAGCACGGGATCCGCGACAACATCTCGCCGCCGCTGCGGGCCGACGTGCCGGTGCTGGCCGAGATCCTGAAGCGTCAGGGTTTCGCGACCGGGGCCTTCGTCGCGTCGGTGGTCCTCGACCGCCAGGCGGGCCTGGCCCGGGGCTTTGACGAGTATGCGGATCGGTTCGGCGCCGACGTCGATCGCAAGGGCGGGGAAGCGGTGACCGCAGAGGCCGTGGCGTGGTTGAACGGCAAGGATCACTTTCTCGCATGGGTGCATCTCTACGACGTGCACGCGCCGTACGTGCCGCCGCCGGAGTACGCCTCGCGCTATGCCGGCCGGCCTTACGACGCCGAGGTCGCCTGGACGGACGCGCTGGTCGGACGTCTCGTCGACGCCCTGCGGGCGTCCGGCCGTCTCGATGACACGCTGCTGATCGTGACGTCCGATCACGGAGAAGGCCTGGGCGATCACGGCGAGCAGACGCACGGCTACTTCGTTTATGAATCCACGCTGCGGGTGCCACTGGTACTGCGCGGCCCCGGGGTCAAGGCGGGCACACGCCTCGAAGGCGTGGCCCGGACGATCGATCTGCTGCCGACGATCCTCGAGCTGACGGCGAGCGCCGCACCAGCGGCACCCGTCACCGGCCACAGTCTTGCGGCGGCGCTTCGGGGCGAGGGCCGGCTGCCGGACGATCCTGCGTTTGCCGAGTCGCTCCTGCCGTTGACCCATTTCGGCTGGAGCGATCTGCGGGTCGTCAGGGATGGGCGCTGGAAGTACATCCTGGCGCCGCGGCCGGAGCTCTACGATCTGGATCGCGACCCCGGCGAGCGGGAGAATCTCGTCGCGGCCCAGACGGCGCGTGCCGAGGCGATGCGGGCTGGCCTGACCGTGCGCCTCCAGCGGGAGTCGGCGAGCGCCAAGACCGGCACCGCGGCATCGGGCGTTCCTCCGGAACTGCTCGAACGTCTCGGGGCGCTCGGCTACGTCTCACCAGGCCGGTCCGCGAAAGCCACCGAGGCCGGCGCGGATCCGAAGGATCACCTGGACGAGTACCAGGCCCTGAGCGATCAGATGCTGCAGGGACTCGTCGCGCTGCGGCAGGGACACGCCGCGGACGCGCTGCCGTTTTTCGAGGCGCTGCGGAGGCGCGGCGCGAACAGCTTCGAGCTCCGCTACTACCTGGGGCGGACCTATGCCGGCCTTGGGCGTCCGAAGGAGGCGGCCGCGGAGTTCGCGCAGGCGGTGGCGAAACAGCGCGGCTACGCCGACGCGTGGCGCGGGCTCGGCGAGAGCCGGGTGGCGCTCGGCGATCGATCCGGAGCCGCCGCGGCGTTCGAAGCCCTGGTCGCCGTTGCGCCGTCAGACGCGCTGGCCCACATCGAGCTCGGGCAGGTGTACCGCGATCAGAACCGCATGGCCGACGCCGCTCGGGTCATGCGCGAGGCGACCCGACTCGATGCCGGTCCGGCAGCGTACTGGAACGCCCTTGGCACAGTGCTCGGTGCAAGCGGCCAGATGTCTGAAGCCGAACGCGCGTTTGCCGAAGCGGTGCGCCGCGAGGCGGGCAACGGGCTATTCATTTACAACCACGCGATTGCCCTCGAGCAGCTGGGCCGCCGCGACGACGCGATCGCGCAGTACCGGCGGGCCGCGGAAGTGGGCTATGCACCCGCACGGGCGCGGCTGGCGCAGCTCGGAGCCGCTGGACGCTGACCCCGACTCGCCCTTCGACTCACCATGCATGAATTCGAGATTCTCGTCGCGCTGCTGTTCGCGGCCGTCCTGCTCGCTGCGCTGGCACGGCGCATCGGCGCGCCGTACCCCGCCCTCCTCGCCCCCGGTGGCGCCGTGCTGGCGTTCATCCCCGGCATGCCGGTGTTCACGATCGATCCCAACCTCGCGCTGGCGCTGTTCATCGCGCCGGTGCTGCTGGACGCCGCCTACGACGCGTCGCTGCGGGATCTGCGGGACAACTGGGGGCCGGTCGCGGGGCTGGTCGTCGTCAGCGTCGGCCTGACCACGCTCGCCGTCGCCGGTGTTGCCCGCGCGATGGTTCCCGGGCTCGAGTGGGCCCCCGCCATTGCCCTCGGCGCCATCGTCTCGCCGCCGGACGCGGCCGCGGCGACCGCCGTGCTGCGCCCGCTCAAGCCGCCGCAGCGGCTCATGACGATCCTCGAAGGCGAGAGCCTCCTCAACGACGCCAGTGCCTTGCTCATTTACCGGCTTGGCCATCGGCGCGGTGATCGCCGGCGGGTTCTCGTTTCGCGCCGTGGCGCCCACGTTCGGCCTGGCGGTCGCCGGGAGCCTGCTCGCCGGCCCGGCGCTGGGTTGGGTGAGCTTGCGCGCCACCGGCCGCGTCCAGGACATGGCGACGACGATCATCCTCCAGTTCCTCATGACCTTCGGCGTGTGGATCCTGGCCGAGCGCATCGGGCTCTCCCCGGTGCTGACGATGGTGTGCTATGCGGTTACCGTGGCCCGCTGGGCGCCCGCCCGAATTCCGGCGCGGCTGCGGCTCCCGTCCTACGCGGTCTGGGAAACCGTTGTCTTTGTCCTGAACGTGCTCGCCTTCGTGTTCATCGGTCTGCAGGTGCGGCCGATCGTCGGAGGGCTCGAGCCGGCGACCCGGATACGGTATTTCTGGGTCGCTGGTGCCGTGTTGGGGACCGTGATCCTGGTTCGTCTGGTCTGGGTGATGAGCTACAACACGGCGCTGCGGTGGCGGATTCGGCGCGTCGGATGGCACCCGCCGCGGCCCACGCTGAAGCCGACGGTCGGGAGCGGCCTGATCGTGGCGTGGGCGGGGATGCGGGGTATCGTGTCCCTGGCCGCCGCCCTGGCACTCCCGGCAATCGATGGCCAGGCGTTCCCGCATCGCGATCTGATCGTGCTGACGGCCTTTGCCGTCGTCGTGGGCACGCTCGTCATTCAGGGCTTGACCCTTCGGCCGCTCCTGAACGCTCTCGAGCTCCACGATGAAGATCCGGTGGGACACGAAGTCGACGCGGCCCGGGATCGGGCGCTGGAAGCCGCCCTCGAGACGTTCCAGCACGATCAGTCGGCGGCAGCGGCGGCGGTGCGCGAAGAGCTCGCCGCGCACCTGAAGCGGGCGAGCGCGGACCCGGCCGACGGGGACGGTCCGCAGACCGCGCACGAGCACATTCACCGCCGCGCCATCGCCGCGGCGCGGCAGACCATCCTGGACCTCCGCTCCCGCGACGAGATTGGAGACGATGCGTTTCATCGGCTGGAGGAGGAGTTCGACTGGCTGGAGATGGGGACGCTCGCCGGCGCAGAGCCTGGGACCACCGAGGAATAGGGCGTCTCCCGCGGGCCAGACTTTCGTCCGAATCTCGCCAGACTTTTTCGCCGATTCGGCGGTAACCCAGCAAGATTTTGCTGGATTCCCAAGTATATCTGTAGTTGTATATGGAGCGCTTAATGCACTTCAGCCGTTAGCCAACCCATGAACACCATCTTCCGGCGCCTTGCGTCCGACAGCGACGGCCAGGATCTCATCGAGTACGGCCTCCTTGCGGCGGTCCTTTCGATCAGCGCCATTGTCGTCGTGGGCTCGATCGGGCTGACCGTCGTGGCTACTTACGCCAGGGTGGCGGTGGGGCTCGCCGCAGCCAACGCGCCGGGAGCGGAGCCTGGTACCGAATCGGGCAACGGCACGGGAACCGGCACGGGAGCGGGAACCGGAACCGGTGCGGGTACGGGCACTGGCGCCGGCACGGGAACCGGGAGTGGCACTGGCGCCGGAACCGGCAGCGGTACCGGAACTGGGACGGGAAGCGGAAGCGGCACCGGCACGGGAACCGGAACCGGAACTGGGACAGGCACCGGAACGGGTACCGGCAGCGGCACTGGGAACAACGGCAACGGGAACGGCAACGGCAACGGCAACGGCAACGGCGAACGGCAACAACGGCAGCGGCAACGGCCGTGGAGGCGGCAACGGGAATGGCCGCGGAAATAATTTCAGCGCCGGCCCTCTGTTGACCACACCGTGACCGTTCGACTACAAGGCTTCCGTCCTATCGCTTCGGACGAACGCGTCAGCTGTATACAACGCTGACCGCCCCGCCGTCCACATTCCTTCAACAGGCTAAGCCCTACAGTCGTTGCGAGTTACCGCGCTTTCACAATTTCGCCACATTTGTCTGAGCGCTGAATTGTAGAGCTTGACAGGCGCCTGGAGGCGACCTAACCTCGCGGGCGCTTTACCGCTGGAGCTCGTGTCTGGCAGCGGGGTCCGACTCAAGGAGGAGATGATGTTTTTGTATGCCGGCAAAGCCGGACGGCAGTGGTGCCTCGGCATCGCGTGCCTGCTGGGAGTGGTGTTCGCCGCCACTCCGGCCTTCGCTCAATTCGATCGCGGACAGATCTCGGGTGTCGTCAAGGACGAGACCGGCGGGGTGGTGCCGGGCGTCACCGTGACAGCCACGCTAGTTTCGACGCAGACGCCACGGGAGACCGTGACCGACGCGAGCGGCTTTTATACCTTCGCCAACCTGCCAGCCGGCCGCTACAACATCAGTGCGGAGCTCCAGGGGTTCAAGAAGTCGATGAAGGAAGGCGTGCAGCTCGACGCGGCGGGCGCGCTGACGATCGATCTGGCGCTGTCGACCGGCGCAATCAGCGAGAACGTCACCGTCACGGCGGAGCAGACGCTGCTCCAGACCGACGTGGCGCTCCGCAAGACGGTCGAGTCGAAGGACATCGAGCAGTTGTCGTTCTCCGGCCGCAACCCGATCGGCGTCGCCGGCCTGAAGCCGGGCGTCATCGGCGGCAGCTTCAACAACTACGGCTTCTCCGACCTCGGCAACGGCGGCTTCAACATCAACGGCAGCCGCGGCGACGAGAACAACATCACCGTCGACGGCGCGACCGCGATCCGCACCCGTTCGAACGGCGCGATCGTCGGGTATCCAGAATGTCGACGCCATCCAGGAAGTCCAGATCCTGACCGGCGACTACATGCCCGAGTACGGGCGGGTCAGCGGCGGCCAGATCCGCATGGTCACCAAGAGCGGCAGCAACCGCTATAGCGGCAGCGGCTCGTACTTCCTGCGCGACGACAGCCTCCAGGCCAACACCTGGACGCGCAATAAAAGCACCGAACTCATTCGAGAACAGCGGCGCGGCGCCGTTCAACTACAAGCAGTACGCCTACTCGGTGGGCGGTCCGGTGCCGGGCGAGCGCGCGTGAAGAACAAGCTGTTCTTCTTCGCCGCGCAGGAGTGGGTCAACTACTTCGCGGTGCAGACCAACACCGCGACCGTGCCGACCGCGAAGATGCGGAGCCGGCGACTTCAGCGAGCTGCTCGACCGCGAACAATCGGTTCTTTCAGCGGCGCGCGCACGATCATCAACCCGGCGACCGGGGTGGCCTTTCCGGGCAACATCATTCCGGCCGGTCGGCTGAGCCCCACCGGACTGGCGCTGCTGAACGCGTATCCGCTGCCGACCCGGGTTTCCGGTCGGGGAGCGAACAACGCGATCATCTCGAGCGAGAACCCGCAGGATCAGCGCAAGGACAACATCCGCCTGGACTATCGGCTGAACGACAAGAACCAGTTCACCTACCGCTACGGCAAGTACAACTGGACGGCTGTCGACGCGTTCCGCGGCACGTTCGCCGTCGCCCGGACCGACTGGGATCGTCCGAACACGACTCAGACCGCGAGCTGGACGAGCACCTTATCGAGCAAGCTGATCAACGAGTTCAGCTTCACCAACTCGCTGGACGAAGTGTTCATCAACGTGTTCCGGGGCACCGACGCGTTCAGCGGAGCAAGTACGGCATCAACTATCCGTACATCTTCCCGGCGAACAAGGAAATCCCGGACAAGATCCCGACGATCACCATGGACAACTTCACCGAGATCGACGGCGGCCCGTATCCGTCGTCGTCGCGCGGCCCGATCTACACCTTCAACGACGCGACGACCTACCTGACGGGTCGCCATACGTTCAAGGCCGGGGTACCGTTCGAGTACTCGGGCGAGGACGACTTCGACCAGATCAACGTCCAGCCCATCCCGGGCAGCACCAACAACCAGAACGGCCGCTTCGAGTTCACCAATGCAGTCGGCGGGCGCCAACAGCACCGGACGTGGCATCGCGAACGCGGCGATGGGCCTGTTCACCAACTACGCGGAGATCGGCCAGCGCGCCCTGACCAAGTGGCGCTCGCTGTCGACCGACATGTTCGTGCAGGACTCGTGGCGGCCGACGAACAACCTGACGGTCGAAGGCGGCGTGCGCTGGGCGTATCTGGCCGCCGTGGTATGCGCTGCCGACAACAATGCGGCCACGTTCAACCCGGCGTATTACAACACGTCGAATCAGGCGGTGATCGACCCGGCCACCGGACGCATCGTCTCGGGCCCGCGCTACAACGGCATCGTCCTGCCGGGCGACGGGTTTCCCGTCCTCGGCCAGCGATCTGCGCGGTATACAACGATCCGACAGTGAACGCGCTGTTCGTCGGCGTGCCGCGCGGGTTCGCCGACACGCACTACAACGCATTCGAGCCGCGGCTGGGCATGGCGTACGCCGTCAATCGAGAAGACGATCGTCAAGGCCAGCGCCGGGCGTCTTCCACAACCGCGTCACGCTGAACGACTCGATGCTGCTCGGCGGCAACCCGCCGTTCCAGCCGCAGGTCTCGGTCAGCAACGGCATCGCCGACAATCCCGGCGGCGCCGGTGGCGCGGCCTCCCTGCCGCTCGGCATGACGGCCATCGATCCGGTGTTCAAGCATCCGACCGTCGTACATGTGGTCGGCCGGCGTGCAGCGCGAGATTCCGCTGAACTTCATCATGGACGTCACCTACGTCGGCCGCCGCGGGCTGTACCTGCAGCGCGAGCGCGACATCAACCAGGCGCTGCCGGGCACGGTCCAGGCCAACCCCGGCGTGAACATCGCTGCGCTGCGGCCCTATCAAGGGCTACGGCCACGATCCGCCTGTCGGAGAACGCCGGCTACTCGAAGTACAACAGCCTGCAGGTCAGCGCCGAGCGCCGCTACAAGAACGGCTTCAAGTTCAGCGCGGCGTACACGCTCGGACACTCCGAGGACAACGCCAGCGACAAGCGCAACGTGCTGTTCAACGACTACGACGACACCGGCTATCTGGGGCAACTCGAGCTTCGACCGCCGCCACGTGTTCGACTTCTCGTACATCTACGACCTGCCGTTCTACAAGACGCAGGAGGGCGTGATCGGCAAGGTGCTCGGCGGCTGGCAGATCACCGGCTCGACGTTCATGCGCTCGGGCACGCCGTTGTGGGTGACGGAGAGCGAGGACATCGCCGGCACTGGCGACACCTTCGGCAATCCGTGGACCTGAACGGCGATCCGAAGGCCAACGCCAACGAGGAGTTCTCCGACCGGCTCAAGCAGCGACCAGAACTACTGGTTCGATCCGACGGCGTCTACTCGCGCCCGGCGGCCGGCACCTTCACCACCAACGGGCCGCGAAACAACATCTACAACCCCGGTCAGTACCAGTGGGACATCGCGCTGTTCAAGAACGTCAGCTGTCGGCGGAACGAAGATCGGCGCAGTTCCGGGCCGAGATCTTCAACTTCCCGAACCACGCCAACTGGAACGGCGCCGACTCGAACCCGACCAACGCGACGTTCGGCCGCGATCACCGGCAAGGACAACTCACGGCGGGACATTCAGCTGAGCGTGCGGTTCCAGTTCTAAGAGCGGACGCGGCTTCACGTGCAAAAGGCCCGGCCTCACGGCCGGGCCTTTTGTTTCGAAGCCTCATATTCGCTTCCCCGCTGCCCGGTTCCCGCTTGCAGCTTCGCGCTTGCCGCGAACAGCATCGGGCTCGACTCGGTCAGATTTCGTCTCCGATGTTCTGAGGCAGTCCCCTGCGCCGAGTCCCCAGTCCCCAGTCCCGAGTCCCGTTATTCAGGCACCACCTGATAGCTCACGAACGCGAGGTACTGACTGTTCGGTGACCAGGACGCGACGTTGATCGTGCCCTGGCCGCCAAAGAGCTTCGCGAGCACCTCGACGGCGCCAGTCTTGAGGTTCATCAGCTTGAGCATGACGTCCTTGTTCTCCGGGTGATCGCCGACCCCCTTCTCGTAGGCCAGGTAGACCAGCGAGGCGCCGTCCGGCGCCACGTGCGGGAACCAGTTCTCCGCGTCGTCTTTCGTGACCTGCTCCTGGCTCGTGCCGTCGGCGTTCATCCGCCAGATCTGCATGGCTCCCGTCCGTTCGGAATTGAAGTAGATCTGCTTGCCGTCGGGCGAGTACTCCGGGCCGTCGTCCTTGCCCTCCGCCGTGGTCAGGCGCGTCTCGGGACCCCCGTCAGCGGCGACCGTATAGACGTCGAAGTTGCCGTTGCGCTGGGCGCAGTAGGTGAGCGTCCGGCCGTCGGGCGACCAGCCGTGGAAGTAGGCGGGGCCCTGCTCGGTGACCCGTTTTGGCTCGGTAGTCCCGAACGGCACGACGTAGATGAGCGACGGACGCTGCCCGTTCACGGTCTGCGACTGATCGCTGATCGCCCACACCTTGCCGTCCGCGGTGATGCCGTGATCGTTGTTGATGCGGGTCAGGATCCCGAGGTCCACGGGCTCGGGCGTCGCCTGGCGATTGGGATTGCGCGGCGCTCCGGGCGGGTCCGCCTGCACTTTGAACAGCTTGCCGCCGTTGTTGAAGTACAGCGTGTTGGATCCGTCCGGATACCAGTTGGGCGCCTCGAGGCGCCCGGGCTGCGTCGTCACGTACACGACGCGGCGATCCTTGGAGCGGATGCTGATGGTTTCGAGCGTGTTGATGAGCGTGGTGTTACCCGTGGCCGCGGCGGGTGTGCCGATCGTGACGTCCGAGAACGTCGCGGTCTCGAGGCGTCCAGGGTTGTGTGCCGAGACGCCGATGCCGACGTAGAACTCGCCGCTCATGTCGATCCTCGCGGCGCCCCCGGCCGGTTTCAGCGGTTCGCCGGGACCGGCAATCGACATCGACACGTAGTTGCCGCGCTTCTCCAGCCGGAGCCGGGTCGGACCGATGGCCGTCGACTGCACTTCGTGCGTGACGGCCCCGGGTGCGTCGCGCCACTGTAAGGAGGTGAGGCCGTCGCCATGCCGGGCGGCGTCGGCATACACCGCGTTCGAGTCGAGCGACTGCCGGATGATCAGGCAGGCTTTGCGGTGCGGATCGGCCGTACCGCCCGCTGGCTGGCTGTCGACGAATTGCACCGACGCCTCGATCAGAACGTCACCCGAGACCTTCTTCCAGACGAAATGGAAGTGGTCGGCGGCGGCCCACATGTTCTCGCCGCCTCCGGAGATGGTGTAGGTCTGCGTCGCAGCGTCGTACTTCGAGGATCCCGGGCCGATTGCCGACGGGGTGCCGATGTCAGTGCTGCCGGTGAACAGGCCGATCGACTGCGCGCCGGCAGTCGACGCTGCCGGCGGGCCGAAGACGACAAGCGCAGTGCTGAGGAAGTAATGGGGAAGCCGTCGCCGCATGCACATCTCCTTGAGGGGGTCGCTGACGCCGAGGGCATGATCGATGGGGGCGGGAACGCAGTCAAGCCGGAGGAGCTGTCGCGGAACGCTCGTCGCTGCCGGTGCCCCTGTCAGCGCAGGCGCTTCTTCAGCGACGCCAGGTACGCATCCATCGTCGCCGTCTGGCCGAACACGAAGCGCGACATGAAGCGAAACAGCGGGTTGTAGACCTCGCCGTGCTCGGTGATCGTGACGGTGGTTCCCGCGCCGTCCGGCGCGAGATCGTAGGTCCACGTGCCGCCGAACGGCAGCGAGCGATCGTCGATCCGCGTAACGAGGCGTCGAGGCGGAGCCGACTCGTCGACGACGAACGTGATGGCGCCACTTCGCCCGTGCTCGCGCCACCGCAGCGGAGCAGCGCCGAGGACCTCGACGCTCGTCACGTCGCTCCGCCAATCGGCGAAGTGGGCCGGGTCGGTCAGGACGGCGAAGATATCGTCCGCGGGTTGCCCGAAGGTGGCGCTGCGGAAGGCGACGTGCTGCACGGGCAGGGCGTAGCCGATGGCGGCGATCAGCACGACGAGCGCGGCCAGGGCCGCGATGACGAGCAGGGCGCCTCTCAGGCGCGTGATCCGGTCTCCCGCAGCGATCGCGCGATGACTCCGAGGCCGCCGAACAGCAGCCCGAGCATCAACAGCGTGTTGTAGAGGGACGTCGGCCGGAAGTAGATCTCGAGGTTCATCAGCACGCCGGCCAGGATGATCGCCGCGCCGATCACGGTCAGCAGCCAGCCGACGATCGACTTCCCGTTATAGAACAGAAAGGCGATGCCGACCAGCAGCGGAAGCAGGGTCGGGCCGAAGCCGCCGTAGGCCCCGAACCGCCAGAACCCCGCTGTGACCTGCACCTGATTGAGGAGCAGATAGGCGCCGACCGCCGACATGATCAGCCCGATCAGAAACGTACCGACCCCGCCAGGCGTGCCGCCGGCGCCGCGGGCGGGCGCCGCCGTCTTCGGGACCGTGTCCGACATGGCGAGAGCATACCGCGAGATCCGCCCCTCGCTGATGCTCGGGGGAGCGTCGCGGTCGTGCGCCGTCCAGCTACTTGGGACTGACGACGAAGTCCTTGAAGTAGCTGGTGCTGTCGGTCTTGGACCACAGGCCCACACGGCCCGAGACCGGCGGCTTGAGCACGGGATTGTTTTCGGGGAAGAGCTCGGGGTTTGGCGCGGCGTTGTTGCGGCCCGGTCCCGGGGCGCTGCCGAGCGTGTACTCGAGCGCCAGATTCCCGTCGATCCACGCTGTCACGCTCGCCCCGTCGACCGTCGTCTTGAGCTCGTGCCAGGCGTTGCGATCGAGCATCCATGTCCGCTCCGGCCCGCGCTTGACCGATCGGCGGATGCCGTTGTGGAACTCCCACAGCACGATGTTGTTCTCGGTGTCGTTGTAGCGCATCGCCAGCCAGTCGCCGTTCGGCTTGACGTTGAAGACGATGCCCGAGCAGCGGTCGGACTCGCCGGCGATGGTCTTGAACTTCATCGTGATGGTGCCGTCGGTGAAGTTCTGCACGCTCTTGAGCAGCGCCACGGGGTAGTAGGCGAACTGCTTGGCGTTGTCCATCAGTTCCTCGTTCGAGGTGCCGTACAGCTTGCGCGCGCTGTCGATCAGCAGCTTGGTGGGGTTGTCCTTGCTGGCGACCCACGGCCGGCCATCCACCATGACCACCTTCTCGGCACCATCCTGGGCGATGACCCATGAACCGACCATCGGCTCGAACGCGATCGGCGACTTGCCGACCGTCTCCTTGCTCAAGTCGACCTTGGTGTCCGCCGCGTGCAGCGGCCCCAGCACGCCCGCGAGCGCCACCGCGGTAAGCCCGCGCGATATCCACCCGTTCATCACGACCTCCTCTTGACGACGATTGCGCTGGCGAGCACCAGGGCCGGCCAGATGCCATAGAACACCGCGGCCGCGCCTCTCGGCGGAACCGCGAGCGGATGCCCGCGAAATACCTGCGACCCGTCCTCGATCGGCGGCGCGATCCCGGCGAGACCGTAGATCGTCTCGAGTACCCCTTCGGCGGTCGTCATGCGGCTGACCGCGCGCTGACCGCCGAGGTCATAAAAGATCTCGCCGTAGTGGGGCGCGGTCTGCTCGAACATGCCGATCGACGTGGCCGATATGTAACGGACCTCGAGCCGGGGCAGGATCCGCCGGAGCTTGGAGAGCGCCTGATGTTCGAGATCGAACCGGCGCGGATCCTCGGGCGCGAGATGGGCCTCGATCGCCAGCGGCGTGCGAATGCCGCGCAGCGCCAGCTCGTCCGCCTCCGGAAACGAGTTGCCGCGATTCTCGGATAGATCCCAGCTGCTGCCGATGAAGGTGCACGTCAGGACGAGCGCCGCGATAGAAGCGGCCAGCGCCGCCGACTCACTCGCGCGGCGGGCCTGCGCCACGCCGAGCCGTGACCAGATCGCCGCCAGACCCAGCGCGCCGCCGATGAGGGCCAGCGCGATCAGCACCGTGTCGAGACGCACGAGGCCGTGCTGGAACTCCGCGACCATCGCGGTCGGCGTGTAGCCGGCGATCCGCTCCCACAACCCGCCCTGCACGGCGGCGATGAAGTTGACGATCCAGGTGCCCACCGTGACGCTCAGCGTCAGGATCGCAGCCGTCGACGGATGGTCCGTGACCGACGCGGTCGCGGCCGCAAGGCCGACGCTCAGCCCGGCGTTGAGCAGGTGACCGAGCAGCACCGCGCCGAGCTCCGGCGGATAAATCGTTCCTCCGTACCCACGCCACAGCCCGATCGCCATCACTGGCGCCAGGCTCGCAATCGACCAGCCCGCGAGCAGGACCAGCGCCTTGGCCGAGATCCGGGCCATGGCCGGCAGCCGCTGCTGAAGCTCAATCTTGATCGCGCCCGACTGTCGATCGCCCGAGACGAGCCGGATCCCGACGAACGGCAGCAGGAACGCGGCGGCCAGCTCGCAGGCGCTGAAGGTTGGCGCCCAGACCCCGATCAGTGGCGAGAACGCTTCACCCACGCCCGCGGCGGTTCCGTTCAGCCCGCTCGCTTCCGCGTAGGTGCGCACGGCGCTGATGAACGACACCCCGACCAGCGGTCCGATGAGCATCAGCATCACCCACCAGGAGCGCGAGGCGATCAGCTCACGCCATTCCTTGGCAAGGAGCCACCGCCACGG
The DNA here is from genome assembly GCA_963816725.1 of uncultured Acidobacteriota bacterium. GTDB lineage: Bacteria > Acidobacteriota > Vicinamibacteria > Vicinamibacterales > 2-12-FULL-66-21 > CAVSUB01. The sequence goes on from CAWFMC010000024.1 coordinate 52,206, forward strand.
GGATCTACGTGAGCGCAAGGAATACCTGCTCGAGATCGGCGGGATGGCCGCCGATGCGCGCCGCCGCTACCATCGTCAGCTCGTCGTACGTGCCCTCGCCGACGACCCGCCCGTCGCTGAGGAGCACGAATCGATCGCAGACCCGTGCGGCATCGCTGATCTGATGGATGGACAGCACCACCGCGCGTCCGCGGGCCGCGGCGGCGCGGAGGGAGGTCGCGACCTCGCGGGTCTGCCGCAGGTCGAGCCCGTCGAACGGCTCGTCCGAGAGCAGGACGGGTTGCGGCGTCAGCAGGCCCATCGCCAGAAGCGCGCGTTTGCGCTGCCCTTTGGAGAGCGACCCCAGCGGCGCATCGAGGAGCGGCTCGAGCCCGAGCTCGCTCGTCAGGTCCGGAATCCTTTCGGCGGGGCCGCCGAATAGCCCCGCGACGTACTCCAGCAGCCATTGCACGCGCTGCGACGGCCACGGCGCAATCGAATCCGGGAGGTAGAAAATGTGCGCCAGACGTTCCTCGGCGCTGAGGCGGCCGCCGACCCCTTCGATGGCCCCTTGGTCAACCGGCAGCACGCCGCCCAGGCACTCGAAAAGCGTGGTCTTTCCGGATCCGTTCGGACCTATCAGACCGAGCACCTCGCCGCGCCGAATCGAGAACGACACCCCGGCCAGAGCGGTCAGCCGGGCGTAGCGCTTGGTGAGATCACGGACGAACAGCAAGGCTTCGCCCGGAACAATGGAGGAGGCCGGGGCCGGCGATGTGGGCAAGTGCCAAATCTACCCGCGCCTCAGGGCTTACTACCAGGAGTCGTAACTCCCTGTGGCTGCCGCAACGACGGTGCTCTAGGCGTCTACGGCTTGACCGAGAACATCATCCCGACGGTGCCCGGACCCACCACGGGCGTGCCATAGAAATTCCGTCCGTGCCAGGTGACCGACCGGCCGATGATGATGCCGTCGCCGGCGCCGAAGGCGACGTCGCTCGCGAAGTGCCGGTTGTCGTGCAGGCGCGAGATCGCCACGTACGACGCCACGAGGTACGTCGGGACTGCCGCCTTCCAGCCGAGATGCTGCTGGAGGACCGTCGCGGCCGCGAAGGTAACCGTCGCGTGCCCCGAGGGGAACGCATATCCGGACGCCTGGGAGCCGTCGGGTGCAATCGGCCGCTCGCGCCGGACCGAGTACTTGATGCCCTGGGTGATGCCTTCCGACAGGAGCGTGGCTTCGATCAGGTCCATGCCGAGATGCTTGCCGCGGGGATGGTCGCCGATTCGCCCGACGAGGTAGGTGGTGATGCCCGTTCCTATCACGAACGGGAAGGACCCAATCACCTTGCCCGGGGCGAAGAACTTGTCAGCAAAGTCGCCGGCGAGATGCTGGTTGAGGCTGTCGTCTGCGGGGTGCACCGCCAGCGCCAGCCCGCTGCCGGCTGCCAGCCAGTACAGCGAGTTCATGCGCGGCATATGCTTCACGTCGTCGCCAAGGTTGACGACCAGCGACTTGAAGAAACCGCCTTCTTCCTTGCCGGCGGCAGCCTGGACGGCGGGCGTGCCGGGCGACGGCGTGGGCTGCTGGGCGAACGCGTGGGACGAAATGGCAAGGCTGCAGGCGGCAAACGTCGCAACGACGGCGGCGCGCACGCCCGGAGGCGCGAAACGGGTCAACATGAATCCTCCGTGGATGAGCGTGCAGTATAGCCCGTTAGCCTGAGAGAGCGCCTGCGCCAGGCGGTGTCCAACGGCGTGCTCGGGAGCGTGCCGTCAGCGGGTGGAGCTGGGGCGGGCAACGGCGGGCGGATGGATGTCCTTCAAGATGAACATGATTTCGCCAGGCTCGGCGAGCCCGAGCTGACGACGGGCCTCGGCCTCGATCGTGCCGGCATCCTCGTTCAGGAGCCGCTTCTCCTCGCGAAGGCGCGCGTTCTCCTGGCGAAGGGCGGCCAGCTTCGATTCCTCCGCCTGGGCGTCGTGCCGGGCCCGGAGCGTCACCAGGAATCCCTTCTCACCGACCAGCGCGTCGGCCACGAGTACGACGGCGACGAAGACCAGCACCGCGTTCACCAGCGTCCGGCGACGAGGGGGAGCGGCTGGTGCCGGGGACTGACGCCGGCGGAGCGGCGTCGGCCCAGTCGGGCGCCTGGACACGGACGGCATGGTGGTGGCGACGACGGGAACGGGCATTGGAGTGAGGGGGTCCTTTGTACAATACTTTTCGAGCCGAGCGGCCTCCGGGTGTAGGGGGTCGCGCAGAAATTTCGAGGCGAAAGGACCCGGAGACGATGTGCGCATGACGCCCGAGTACGTGGTGGTGCTGACCACGCTGCCAGCCGACGCGGATGCTCCCGGATTCGCGCGCCAGCTCGTCGACGAACGCCTCGCAGCGTGCGTCAACCTGCTGCCCGTGATGGAGTCGATCTACCGGTGGGACGGCCGGGTGGAGCAGGATACTGAGCGGCAGCTGGTGCTGAAGACGTCACGTGACCGTGTCCCGGCGCTCTGGGAGCGGGTTCGGGAACTGCACCCGTACGAAACGCCGGAGTTCGTCGTGGTGCCGGTGATCGACGGGAGCGACGCCTACCTGCGCTGGATCGGGGAGAGCACGGAGGCGCGCTAGTCATCCGGCTCGCGACGCCTTACCGAGCGCCTTGCAGCGCCTGCTCCAGGTCCTCGATGAGGTCCTCGGCATCCTCGATGCCCACCGAGATGCGGACCATGCTGTCCGTGAGACCGATGGCGGCCCGGCGCTCGGGCGGTACGGACGCGTGCGTCATCGACGCCGGATGTGAGATGAGGGTCTCGACCCCTCCGAGACTCTCGGCGAGCGCCATCAGCCGGACGCCGTTGCAGATCCGGCGGGCCCGCTCGAAGGTGCCCGCATCGAACGTCACCATCCCGCCGAAGCCGCGCATCTGCCGTTGCGCCAGCTCGTATTGCGGGTGATCCGGAAGGCCCGGATAGATGACCCGTTCGATCCCGGGGTGACCCGACAGGTGCTGCGCCAGCGCCAGGCCGTTCGCGTTGTGCTGGGCCATGCGGACGGCGAGGGTCTTGGTGCCGCGCAGCACCAGCCACGAGTCGAACGGGCTCAGTATCGCGCCGGCCGCGTTCTGGATGAAGCTGAGCGCCTCGATGTGCTCGTCCCGGACCGCGATGACGATCCCGCCGACGCTGTCGCTGTGGCCGTTCAGATATTTCGTGGTGCTGTGGATGACCAGGTCGGCGCCGAGCTCGATGGGCCGCTGCACGCTGGGGCTCGCGAACGTGTTGTCGACCACCATCACGATCTCGTGCCGCCGGGCGACAGCCGCGACGGCGGCGAGGTCGGTCAGCCGGAGCACCGGGTTGGTCGGGGTCTCGACGAACAGCATCCGCGTCTGCGGCGTGATCGCGGCCTCGATCTGATCGAGCTGCGAGGTGTCGATGTAACTGAACGTCAGCCCGTATCGCGTCAGCACCTTGTCGAACAGCCGGAAAGTGCCGCCGTACGTGTTGTCGGTGACGATGACGTGATCGCCCGAGGAGAGCATCTTGGTGATCGCGTCGATCGCGGCCATGCCCGAGGCGAAGGCGAAGCCGGCCCGTCCACGCTCGATCGCCGCGAGGTTGGCTTCGAGCGCCGCGCGCGTCGGGTTCTGCGTCCGCGCGTACTCGTAGCCCTTGTGCCGGCCGAGCTCCTCCTGCACGTACGTGGACGTCTGATAGATCGGCGTGATCACTGCACCCGTCGTCGGGTCGGGTGTCTGGCCGGCGTGAATGCACACAGTCGAGAAGCGCGCGTCGTCTGGAAGCAGCATATGGTGTGGGTCCGAGTCGCCCCATGATCGCCCACCCGCGGCTCCTTCGCCCAGCGAATTCAGCTATCATGCGATCCACTTCGCATGGGCAGCCCACGACTCCCGGTCGAGCCCGCCGCGGCGCGCCGGCTGCTCGCGCCGTCGCTGCCGTTGCCGCTTGAGGCAGCGCCCCCGTTTTCTCCGCGGGCGCTGATCCTCGACTCCTGGCCGGGGCGGCTCTTCCTCGCCGCGACAGCGATCAAGCTGGTCATCGCCATCTGGCGGCGGCTGGCCAACGTGCCGGCGGCGATTCAGATCGTCAGCAGCCTTGCGACGATCGCGCTGATCGTTTCGGTCGCGGCTCTCGCGTGGGGCGTGTTCGTGCGCGTGCGGCGGCAGCTGCTGTGGCGCGTGCGCCGCAAGCTGATCCTCTCCTACATCTTCATCGGCGTGGTTCCCGCTGCGCTGATCATCGTCTTCTGTTTGATCGGCGCCGGCATGTTGTCGATCAACATCGGCGCCTATCTGTTCAAGGACGGGTACGACGATGTGGTGCGGAATGCCGGGCTGATCGCGGATGCGGCGATCGGGGATATCGGGCGCGCGGCTGATACGCCCAAGGGCGTGTTGGATCGGCTCAGCACGAACACCAGCGGCCTCAACTATCCGGGGCTCTCGCTCCTCTACACACCCGCATCGGGCGACGCGGCGCGTGTCGCGCGTGCGGGCCGCTGGGATCATGCGCCGATGCCGACCACGCTGCCGATGTGGGTGACCCGCAACCCGAAAGGGTTCACCGGGACTGTCGCGTTGCCGCTGCCTGAGAGCCCGGGGCAATACGAGCTGGTCGTGCGCGCGGTGCGGCCCGGGCGCAGCGGGTTCGTGGTCGTCGATGTGCCGATCGATGCCGAGATGATCTCCCGGCTGTTCGAGGCCACCGGCGTCAAGGCCGGGCACATCGGGTTGACGGGCAGGGCGAACCGCCCTGGTGACGCGGGTTCTGTCGCACAAGGCTCGACGTCACTCTTCGGCAACAGCGTGGCGTTTTTCGACACCATCGACTGGGCAACCGGTGACGTGCGCAGGGCCACCGTGTCGATCACCTACCGGATGGGCGAGCTGTATCAGCGCCTGGCCCGCGCCCAGCAGGTGCAGATCGGCGGGACCCTCAGCGCGAGCGACGCGATTCTGCTGGTGCTCGCGCTGGTCGCCGGGTTGTTCGTCGTCATCCAGATCGTCGCGTTGATCATGGGGCTGGCGCTGGCGCGCTCGATCACCAGCTCGATTCACGAGCTGTTCACCGGCACCGAGCGGGTTCAGCACGGCGACTTCACCCACCGGATCAGCATCAGCACGAAGGATCAGCTCGGCGAGCTGGCCGACTCGTTCAACCAGATGACCGGGAGCATCGAGAACCTGCTGCTGACGGCGGCCGAGAAGAAGCGCCTGGAGGAAGAGCTCCGGATCGCGCGCCAGATCCAGATGTCGCTGCTGCCGCGCGGGCCGCTCGACGTGCCCGGGCTGGCGATCAACGCGCTCTGCGTCCCGGCGCGCGAGGTCGGCGGGGACTACTACGATCTGTTCCAGCTCCCGAACGACCGTCTGGGGGTGCTGATCGCCGACGTTGCCGGCAAGGGCACGTCAGCCGCGCTTTACATGGCGGAGCTCAAGGGCATCGTTCTGTCGCTCAGCCAGATTTATGCCTCGCCGCGACAGCTCCTGATCGAGGTGAACCGGATCATCTCGGCCAATCTCGACAGCCGCAGCTTCATCACCGTGACCTATGCGGTCATCGATCTGATTGCCTCGACCATGACCTACGCACGGGCCGGACACACGCCGCTGATTTACATGCCGGGGGCGGCGTCGCCGGTGAAGGGGGCCCAGATCTTGATCCCGAACGGGATGGTGCTGGGGCTGCGGATCGATGGGGCGGAAGAGAAGTTCGCCGAGCTGCTCGAAGAGGAGCAGGTCACCTTGTATCCTGGCGACATCATCGTGTTGTACACCGATGGCATCACCGAGGCGATGAACGCCGACAGCGATCTCTTCGGCGACGATCGGCTCAGTGCGATCGTCGAGGAGCACGGGCATCTCGAGTCAGCGGAGCTGCGCGAGCGCATCCTGCGCGAGATCGAGTCGTTCGTCGGGTCCGCGAACCAGCACGACGACATGACGATGATCCTGATCAAGGTCCAGCCGCCGATGCCGGCCCGGATCGCGGTGTGACGTGGACGAGCCGCTCTCCGACCTGGTCGTGATCTTCCGGACGCCGTCGCCGATCGAGGCCGACGTGGTCCGCGGCCTGCTCGATGCGCACGGCATTCCGGCGCTGGTCACGTCCGACATGGCCCGGACGCCCTTCCCCTTTTCGCTGAACGAGCTGCGGGTCACCGTCAGCGACGCGATGGCGGAGCAGGCGCGGCGCCTGATCGCAAGCCACCGCGAGGAGGTCGGCCCGGCCGGGATCGCGCCGTTCGGCTCCGAGCTGGAGCCGCTCGAGCGCCGCATCGGCTACCGCTTCCGGGATCGCGGGCTGCTGGAACATGCGCTGACGCACCGCTCCCGCGTGCATGAAGACGCCAGCGGCGGCGTGATCGACAACGAGTCGCTGGAGTTCCTGGGGGACTCGGTGCTCGGGTTCATCATCGCCGACCGGCTGTTCCGCACCTTCCCGCAGCACAACGAAGGGCAGAAGTCGAAGCTGAAGGCGTCACTGGTGTCAGCCGCATCGCTGGCCCGCCTCGGTGAGCAATTGGGGCTCGGCGAGTTCCTGATCCTCGGCCGCGGTGAGGAGAAGACGGGCGGCCGCCGCAAGCAGGCGCTGATTGCCGACGGCTATGAAGCGCTGATCGCGGCGATCTATCTCGATGGCGGGGTCGAGGCGGTGCGCACGTTTCTCGACCGGCAGTTCGACGACCTGATTGCCCAGGCGCAGCGGACCGGCGCGCACGCGACGTTCACCGAGGACTACAAGTCCGCGTTGCAGGAGTGGCTGCAGGCGAGCGGTCGCGGCCTGCCGGTGTACCGCCTGATCGGAGAGTCCGGTCCGCCGCACCACCGGCTGTTCGAGGTGGAAGTGCTCGTCGGCGGGGAAGGGGTCGCGCGCGCCGAGGGCCGCAGCAAGAAAGAGGCGGCACAGGCGGCGGCGCGGCTCGCGCTCGATCGGCTGGCGCGCTGAGCGCCACGGTGAGCGCATCACGACCAACGAACCGAAACGGAGACGAACCCTCGAACCGATCCAGTGTCAGTCGATCTCGATAATGCCCCAGTTCTTCTCGCGCTCCGGCGTGTCGCCGTGCGTGCCGGCCATCACCAGCGCCGGTTCGGCGCTCGGCAGGCGGCCCAGGACGTAGGCGTGTACCTCGCGCGCGAGGTCTTCATCGGCCGGCGGGTCGGGACGGCTGTTCAGCCGGACCCACAACCGAAGCAGCGGATCCGCGAAGCTGTAGCGCTTCTGCCGCGAGACGATCAGATCGACGTCCTCGAGCCACGACAGGTAATCCTTCGTTGAGCCCGGCGTGCGTGAGAGGCGCAGCGCGATCTCGGTGAGGGTCAGCGGCTCCTCTGCCGAGAGCACGTTCAGGATCGCCTTGAGCGCACCGTAGCCCCGGGCGCGGTGCAGCCTGAGCTCGTACGAGAAGCGGCACAGGCGATCGAGTGCGCCGTCGCGTGCCAGGAGTGCCGACAGGGCGCTGACCGGGTCCGCGCCACGCGGGTCGAGCGCCGCTGACGTGTCGGCGATCAGCCGCGCGTAAGCCGGCCGTCCGTCCGAGAGCGCATGCACCAGGCGCGCGAGCTCGTCGTGCAGCCTGTCGGCCTCGGCTTCGCGGAGCGCGTTCGGCACGCCGCCGCCGTCCGCCGCGTCGGGGAGCGTGGCACGGATCTCCGCGGGACTGAGCGGCGTGACGTGGATGATCTCGAACGCGCTCGGCGCTTCGCGCAGCAGGCGGAGGGCGCGCGTCGGGTAGCGGCTGGTCAGCACGAACCGATTGCCGCTCGCCCCGATCGCCGCGATGACGTCGCGCAGCACGGTACGCAAGCCCGGGAAGCTCTCGAAGGTGCGCAGCTCGAGGAACTCGTCGAGCAGGAACGTCGCCGGCGCGCCGCCCGGAGCCCGCGATGAATCGAGGAACGCCAGGGTCGCGTCGAACGCCTCGCGCACACCCGCCTCGCGCGTGGCGGAGCCGGCGTGTCCCGGCGGCAGCGGCGAGTGCGTCCGGATCGAGGCCAGGCATTGCTCGGGCGTGGTGGCGATGCGCTCGACGTCGATGTACTGGCACGACGAGCGTCCGATCAGATCGCGCACCCGCAGCAACAGCGATGTCCGCCCCGTGCCGCAGCCGCCGAGCACGACGGGAATGCGGGCGGGGGCGCCGGTGGACGGCTCGAGCGCGTTCAGCACGCGCCGCTCGAGCGAGGGACGCTCCGGGATGATCATCGGCTCGACTCCCCCGAGACGCGCATGGAATTGGTGGAGGAGGCGCTGTCCATCAGCACCCGCCGCGTCGAGTCGCCGCGATGGCCCGCGCCGTGCGCCGAGGTGGAGCGCCCGCGCGCGAAAGACGTGGAGCGCCCGGCATCGGGCACGGTGAGACGTTGGCGGCGATGGGTCATGAATGGACAGACGCCCGGCACGGAGATTCAGCTCGAGACCGCGGTGACGCGAGCGCGTCATCACGATTGAAGAATAGCAATCTAAGAACGTACGCGCGTGTTGTCAATTTGAAATCGCAACTAATTTTTTCTTGACATCCTGTTGTCGAGCGCGGCGTCATGCGCGTCACGCGCACGCCGTACAGTGTGCGGCTGTGCGCGACCGCCGATACGCTGCCGCTCGCTGGTGATCGACGCCCCCATCGTCGCCACGGTGAGATGACGCGCTGCACGAGCGAGCCTTTGGGTGGCTCGATCGCCGCGGTATGCGTCTCCATCGAGCGCGCACAGCAGACCGGATAGAATAGCGGGCGTATGAATATCGCGGTGCTGGGCGCCCAATGGGGCGACGAAGGCAAAGGCAAGATCGTCGATCTGCTGACGCCGAACTTCTCGATCGTGGCGCGCTATCAGGGCGGACACAACGCCGGCCACACGGTGTACGCGAACGGCCGGAAGTTCGTGCTGCGGCTGCTGCCCTCGGGGATTCTCCACGACGGCATCACCTGCGTGATCGGGAACGGTGTGGTGATCGACCCGCAGGCGCTGTTCGCCGAGATCGACGAGCTCGCGGCCGCCGGCATCGACATCGGCACGCGCCTGATCGTCAGTGACAAGGCGCACCTGATCCTCCCATACCATCGCGAGCTCGACCTGCTCAGCGAAGCGCGCCGCGGCGAACGCAAGATCGGCACCACCTCGCGCGGCATCGGTCCGGCCTACGAGGACAAGATCGCCCGGCGCGGCGTGCGCGTCGGCGACCTGGCCAATGCCACCGCGCTGGCCGAGGCCGTCGAGCACAACGTCGCCGCCCGCAACCGCCTCATCGCGGAGTCGACGATGGACGCGGCGGTGGTGCTGGCGGAGCTGGGGCGGGCGTGGGAACGGATGAAGCCGTGGGTCGCCGACGTGTCGGTCTACCTCGCCGCAGCGCGCCGCGACGGCCGCGCGATCATGTTCGAAGGCGCGCAGGGCACGCTGCTCGACATCGATCACGGGACCTATCCCTACGTCACGTCCTCCAACGCCACCATCGGCGGCGTCTGCACCGGCCTTGGCGTCGGGCCGCGGGCGATCGATCGGGTGCTCGGCGTGGCGAAGGCCTATACCACGCGCGTCGGCGAGGGACCGCTGCCGACCGAGTTGACCGGCGAGATCGGCAATCGGCTGCGCGAGACGGGACAGGAGTTCGGCGCCGTCACCGGCCGGCCGCGCCGGTGCGGCTGGTACGACGCGGTTGCGGTGCGGTATGCCGCGCGCGTGAACGGGCTCGATGCCCTGGCGCTCACCAAGCTCGATGTGCTCGACGGTCTGCCCGAGCTGCAGGTCTGCACCTCGTACACCTGCCGCGGCGCCGTGCTGACGGAGATGCCCGGCGAACTGGCCCAGCTCGCTGCCTGCGAGCCGATCTACGAGACGCTGCCCGGATGGTCCCAGCCGACCCGCGGGGTCCGCGCCTACGACGATCTGCCGCGCGCGGCCCGCGCCTACATCGCGCGCCTCGAGGAGATCACCGGGGTACCGGCGGCCATCGTCTCGACCGGATCGGGACGCGATGAGACGATTTTCCGGACCGGCACGCTCGGTGGCGAGCTGCGGCCGGCGTAACCGTCGTCAGGCCTTGTTCTGATTGCAGTAGGCGGTGATCGCGGCGCTGTCGGCGTCGGTGAACTCGACGCCGGCGCGGTATCGCGGCGGCTCGGTCGGCTTGGGGAGCTCGAACTTGGCCCAGGCGATCGTGCCGCGGAACCGCATCATGAAGTTGTCCGTCGGCATGCTCACGCGCACGCGCTGGTTCGGCCGGAGAATGGTCGCCGACACGACCTGCGCTCCCACCGTCGACAAATCGATCAGCATCACCGGGTTGCCATCGAGTTGGATCTCGAGGCCGTTCCGCATCCGGTGCCGTGCGCCGCGCCGCGTGCCGCGCCAATCGAGTTGCGGCGTTTTCGGGGCCGGCGGCGGTTCCGCTTCGACCGATTCTTCACTGCCGGGCGGGGGGACCACCTCGATCGACGCGGCCGCATCGACGATCGGGCGGGCCACCTGCCGCACGTAGTCGCCGGTATGGGACATCACGCGCACTTCCGCGCCGCTGACTTGCGGGTCAGTGCGAATGCGATTGATCAGCGCGGCGCCGCGCGGCGTCGCCGCGAACAACCGTTCGAGCACGATCAGCCGCGGCTGCTTTTCCAGAATCGCCTGCAGCGCCTGGATCGGCTCGGTGTCGGCGAATGTGAGCAACTCGCCCTCGTCTGCGAGGCGCGCAGAAAGGGCCGGCATCAGGTTGGATGCGGCTATCACCACCGCTGCGGGCATCGCGTGAGTGTAACATGCGGATCGCTGCCGGCCCGGCGCGCCCGACGCGCGTCCGCGGCGGATTTCGCATGATTCGCGCCGTCCTCTTCGATCTCGACGACACGCTGTTCGATCACCGGCACGGCGCCCGCCAGGCGCTGGCCGCGGTTCGTACGGGCCACGATGCGCTGATCCGCCTCGACCCGGCCGACTTCGAGCGCCGTCACGCCGAGATCCTCGAAGTCCTCCACCTGCGCGTGCTGGCCAAGGAGATCGGCCTGGACGAAGCCCGCCGGCAACGTTTCCGTACGCTGCTCCAGAGTGCCGGCGTATTGGACGCCGCGGCGGTCGATCGCGCGGCGGCAGCCTACCGTGACTGTTACATCGAGTCCTGGCGTGAAGTGCCCGGCGCGACGGCGCTGCTGCGCGCCCTGGCGGGCCGCATGCGGATCGGCATCGTCTCCAACAACCTGACGCGCGAGCAGCAGGAGAAGCTGCGGTTCTGCGGCTTCGACACCCTGGTCGACGCGGTGGTGATCTCGGAGGAGGCCGGCGCCTCAAAGCCTGATCCTGCGATCTTCCGGGTCGCGCTCGATCGCATCGGGACGAGCGCGGCGGAGACGATCATGGTCGGCGACGCCTGGCGAACCGATATTGCCGGGGCCCGGGCGGCCGGGATCCGCGCGATCTGGTTCAATCCCGCCGGCGTGCCGCGACCCGATCCGTGGGACGGCGTCGGAGAGATCCGTTCGCTGGAACCGAGCGAGGTGTTCGCCGCGATCACCGCCGTAGAGGAGCAGTCCGCGTGAACGCAGAGGGAGGCCGGGTGTGCGGATAGGGGTGGACGTCGGCGGCACCAAGCTGGAAGTGATCGCGATCGATCGCGGCGGCAGGGAGGTGCTGCGGCGACGGATGGCCACGCCGCGCGGCAGCTACGAGGGAACGCTGGACGCCATCCGCACGCTGGTCCTCGAGGCCGAGTCCGAGGTCGGCCCCTCGACGGTCGGGATCGGCATGCCCGGCACGATCTCGCCGGCCACCGGTCTGGTGAAGAACGCGAACTCGACATGGTTGAACGGGCAGCCGTTCGGCCGGGATCTGATGCGTGTGCTCGATCGCGAGCTCCGGCTGGCCAACGACGCGAACTGCCTCGCGCTGTCGGAAGCCACGGACGGCGCGGCGGCGGGCGCGTCGCCGGTCTTCGCGGTGATCCTCGGAACGGGTGTCGGCGGCGGACTCGCCGTGCACGGGCAGATCGTCGTCGGTGTCAACGCGATCGCCGGAGAGTGGGGGCACAACCCGGTCCCGTGGCCGACGGCGGGCGAGTGGCCGGGCCCACCCTGTTACTGCGGCCGCACGGGGTGTATCGAGACGCTGCTGTCGGGTCCCGGCTTCGAAGCGGATCACGCGGAGCAGCTCGGGATCCGTTTGCGCGGCGTCGAGATCGTCGCCGCGGCCGAGGCCGGCGATGCCGCCGCCGCAGCGACGCTGGCGCGATATGAAGAACGGCTGGCCCGCTCCCTCGCCGCGATCATCAACGTCCTCGATCCCGAGGTCATCGTCCTCGGGGGCGGGCTGTCCAACATCGACCGGTTCTACCTGTCGGTGCCGCGCCTGTGGGAGCCGTTCGTCTTTTCGGACCGGGTCGACACCCGGCTGGTCCGGGCGCAGCATGGGGACTCGAGCGGCGTCCGGGGGGCAGCGTGGCTATGGCCGGAGTCGAAGTGAGCTGTCAGCTCAGCCGAGGACGTTCTTGGCCAAGGTGTCGGCGGTGATGCGGAAGTGCGATGCGCTCCAGACCGGGCGGCCGTCCCGCAGGAGGATCGCCTGGGGCGTCTCGTGGCGAATGCCGAGCCGGGCTGCCGCGTGGTCCGACACAGCCCTGTGGGTCTGCACGGTGACCATTTTGTAAGTGGCGGTATCGCCCGCCTGCTCGAGATGAGTGTTCAGCTCATCCAGCGCCTCGCAGCTCACGCCGCAGTTGCGGCTGTGCTTGAAGAGGAGGACGGGTCGGAGGCGGGATTCCTCGATCGCCGCGTCAAGGGCGGCGGCGTCGTGCAGGTGCGTGACCGATGGCATGCGTCGATTGTAAAGGCCGGAAGGCGAAGCCGCTAGCTGAGCGCCCGACTTTGCGTTGCGTTTGGGCGATCGCCAAATTTAACTCGGAGCCTGATGGGAACGGGTATGGAAACCGGCGGCTTCGAGCGATTCACGGGCCTGCGCGAACAGTTGGCGCGCTTCAGTCGGGACCGAAACGTCGGTCCGGCTCATCCAGCGGTCCACGTTGAACATCCGAAACCGGATGCCCTCCATGTGGAACGCTTCGATGGCCCGGGCGAGCGAGCGGCACTCCTCGATGAGCGGCGCGAACGTTGCGCCGGGTGCGGCTTCGAGGCTGGTGATGATCCCGAGTACGCGATCCCGGGCAGCGAGACGATGGTCGGTCGTGGTCATGGGTCAGAACAGGTGATCCTTAATAGCCTGATAGTGCTAGGGTAGCGGGCCGTCCCGACGGCCGTCAATCGGCCGCGGCTTGACCGCTCCGGGCAAAGCGAAGGATAAGGAAACGATGGCCGACGAGCAGCAGTCCCCGCGCCCCACCGGGCGCGCGAGAATCGAACCGCCGGATCTGAGCGAGAAGGGCGGGCTCAGAAACGGGGAGCCGCAGCGCTCGGACGAGCGGCTCTACATGCAGTTGCTCTCCTTCACCGGCTGCACTGACACGGCAGCGGCGGCCGCGCACCTCGAGGCGGCCGGCGTACCCGGCATCCTGTACGAAGACCTCAACGATCCGCAGGGCATCGGCCTGCTCACCCTCGCGACCGGACCCGACGTGTTCGTGGACGTCGTGAGGCCGGCTTGCGTCAGCGGCATGTTTGCCGGCTATCGGCTGAAACCGGAATACACCATGTTCGGCCGCACCTATGCGCTCGGCTACGAGCCGGATCTCGAAGAAACGCTGATCCACCGGCCGCGCCGCACCGTGTTCAATCCTGACTGGGGCTGGGCGGTGTGGTATCCGCTCAGGCGGAGCGGCAGCTTCGCGCGGCTCTCCGCCGAAGAGCAGCGCACCATCCTCGCCGAGCACGGGTCGATCGGGATGGCGTTTGGCGCCGCCGACTACGCCCACGATGTCCGCCTGGCCTGCCACGGGCTCGACCGGGACGACAATGACTTCGTCATCGGCCTCATCGGCAAGGAGTTGTTTCCGCTCTCCGCGGTGGTCCAGTCGATGCGCAAGACGCAGCAGACGTCGCTGTACCTGGATCGGCTTGGACCATTTTTCATCGGCCGGGCCATCTGGCGCGCCCCAGCCCACATCCTGACCTGAGCGTCGTAGCAAGCTGGGGGAGGCACTGGCTCCGGGTTTGCACGGCGATCGCGACAATGCGCGAGTCCACCATTCCGCAACGGCCGTTCGGCCGCCACCAAGACCGGGTCTCGATTCTCGGGATCGGCGGCTACCATCTCGGCACGATCGCAACTCAGAAAGAGTCCACCGCTGTTGTGCGCACCGCGATCGACGCGGGCGTCACCTTCATGGACAACGCCTGGGACTACAACGAGGGGGTCAGCGAGATCCGCATGGGCAAGGCCCTCAAGGGCTGTCGCGACCAGGTGTTCCTGATGACCAAGGTCTGCACCCATGGACGCGACGGGCGGACCGCGATGCGCCAGCTCGAAGAGTCGCTCAGCCGACTGCAGACCGATCACCTCGACCTCTGGCAGATCCACGAGTGCGTCTACTACGACGAGCCGGAGCTGCACTTCGCTCGGGGCGGGGTCGTGGAAGCCCTCGACAAGGCGCGCCAGCAGGGTAAGGTCCGGTACGTGGGCTTCACGGGCCACAAGGACCCCGCGATCCACCTGCGGATGCTCGCGCACGACTATCCCTTCGACTCATGCCAGCTGCCGCTCAACGGCTTCGACGCCAGTTTTCACAGCTTCGAGCAGCAGGTGCTGCCGGAGTTGAATCGCCGCGGCATCGCGCCGATCGGCATGAAGAGCCTGGGCGGTGACGGGGGACCGATCTCCCGGAAGGCAGTCAAGGTCGCCGACGCGCTGCGCTACGCCATGAGCTTGCCGGTAGCGACGACGGTGAGCGGGATCGACTCGCTCGCGGTGCTCAAGCAGAACCTCAAGATTGCCTCGACCTTCAAGCCGATGACCGCCAGCGAAATGGCGGCATATCGCGCTCGCTGCGCGCGCTGGGCCGGCGACGGTCGTTTCGAGCTGTACAAGACGTCGGCGCAGTACGACGGTGACGAGGGGCGGAAGCAGCACGGGTTCCCGACCCGCCAGGACATGGCGGTCTGAGGACATCATGGCCAGACCGATTTGGAAAGGCGCGATCACGTTCGGGCTGGTCAGCATCCCGATCGAGGTCCACACCGCCGTTCGCGACAAGCAGCTGCACTTCCACCTGCTGACCGCGAAGGACCACGTTCGCGTGAAGTACGAGCGCGTCTCCGAGAAGACCCACAAGCCGGTCGCCTGGAACGATCTGGTCAAGGGCTACGAATACTCGAAGGGCCGCTACGTTGTTCTCACCCCCGAGGACTTCGAGGCCGCGGCACTGGCGAAGACGCGGACCATCGACATCCTCGACTTCGTCAAAGCGGAGGAGGTCGACGACCGCTTCTTCGACAAGCCGTACTACGTCACGGCCGGCGCCGGCGGGGATCGCGCCTACGCGCTCCTGCGCGAGACAATCCGTGATGCCGGGAAGATCGGCATCGCGAAGTTCGTGCTGCGCGACCGCCAGCACCTCGCGGCCATCGAGGCGATCGAGGATGCGCTGGTCCTGTCGACGCTGCGCTTTGCGGACGAATTGATCCCTGCCTCCGAGTACTCCTTCCCGTCCGCCAAGGGGCAGCGGGCCGGCGATCTGAAAACGGCCAGGATGCTGGTCGACGAGCTGTCAGCGGACTGGAACCCCGGGAAATATACGGACGACTACCGCCAGAACCTCGTACGCATCATCGACGCGCGCAAAAAGGGTCAGGAGGCCACGCTGGAGCCGGAGGAAAGCGATCGCAGCGGCAACGTCGTCGATCTCATGGAGCGCCTGAGGGCCAGCCTCGAAGGCGGCCGCGCCGCCAAGGGTGCGCGGTCAGGATCGAAGGCGGCCGGGGCCTCGCGCGCCAAACGCACGAAACCCGCGCCGGCCAAAGCGAAGCGCCGCGCAAAACGCGCCGCTTGATCGCACCGCATGGCCACACCCAGGGGGCGCCGCCCGCGCCAGCTCACGCCGGAGGAACGGAAATCCGTGACGCACGGCGATTTCTGGATCCCGGATCAGGAACGGGCGATCTATCGCCGGGCGCTTGAAGCACTGAACGCCGGGCAAATCCCATACATCGTCGCCGGCGCCTACGCGATCTACGAGCACACGGGGATCTACCGCAAGACGAAGGATCTCGATCTGTTCTTCGAACCCGAAGCGGTCGTGCCGGCGGCACGGGCGCTGCGCGAGGCCGGCTTCGTGACCCGGCTCGAGGACTCGCACTGGCTGGCCAAGGCGACGTTCGGGGAGCACTTCGTCGACCTGATCTACGGCATGGGAAACGGCGTCGCGCGGATCGACGAGGAGTGGATCGATCACAGCCGGCCCGGGATCCTGGCAGCGACGCCGGTGCAGATTGCGCCGGCCGAGGAACTGATCTGGCATCGGCTGTTCATCGGCGAGCGCCACCGCCACGATATGTCCGACGTCGTGCACCTGATCCTGTGCGTCGGCGACACCCTCGACTGGGAGCGCCTCGTTCGCCGCACCGGTGACGACTGGCCGCTATTGCTGGCGCAGCTTCTGACGTTCAACTATGTCTATCCGGGCTACCGGCGCAACGTGCCGGCCTGGGTCTACGATCTCCTGAACGGGCGCGCTCGCGAGGCTGCGGCCGCCGAGCCGGAGCGGACCGACCTGACGCGCGGCCCGCTGATCTCGCAATTCAGCTTCACCATCGACGTCCGCGAGTGGGGTTTCACCGATCCGCGTGCCGACCTCGTGCGGGAAGCGCGCGCGCTGCCCGAGATTCGCGCCATTGTCGCCGCTGACGTCTGGGACGAACGGGCGGACAGCCGCTCGGAGCAGCACGAGGACGTCCTGCCCGAGCATTGACCTCCCGGTTGACACTCCCCGGGTTCCGCCTCGATACTGACCTCACATGTTCAATGGAAGCTGGGTTTCGAGCTGGCTGCGCGGCGAACGCGATCCGCTGCAGGCCGCCCTGGGTCGGCTCGAGCGCGAGGTCATGGACGTCGTCTGGAGCGGTGCCGAGCACACCGTGAAAGAGGTCCAGGGACGTTTGCCGCGCAAGGCGGCCTACACCACGGTGATGACGACGCTGGACCGGTTGTTCAAGAAGGGACTGGTCTCGCGCCGCCGGGAAGGACGAGCATTCGTCTACGCTGCGGCACGGTCACGGCAGGAGATGTCGGCGACATTGACGGGCGGCCTGCTGCGCGGCGTGCTGTCGCACGGACCCGAAACCGCGCGTCCGTTCCTGTCCAATCTGGTCGACGCGGTCGGCGAAGGGGATGCGGCGCTCCTCGACGAGCTCGAGCGGCTCGTGCGCGACAAGCAGGCTCGGACGCGCCAGGAGCCTGAGTGAAGTTCTACCTCTCGGCGACGGTCCTGACCCTGGCCTGGTTCGGCGTGATGAACGCGCTGGCTTCGCTCGGTGCCTGGGCGGCGTTCGCGACGGCGCGTCGGCGTGCGGCTGTCACTGGACGAGCGCCCGGCGCGCAGCTTCTGTTCGCGATTCGCATGCTGCCGGTCGTGGTCGCGGCGTTGTTCGCCTTCGGGGTGTTCCTGCCGGTGCACTGGGCGGACGAGTCGCGCGACGGTACCGAGTATTTCGGAATGCTGTGGTACGCCGTCGCCGGCTTGAGCGCGGTGCTGGTGGGTCGGGCCATCGTCAGCGCTCTGGGTGCGCTGCAGGCCTGCCGGGCGCTGCGGCTATCCTGGCCGGCCAGCGCGGCCGTGATCGACGACGAGACGATGCCGGGCATGTCGCTCGCGGGAATCTTTCGAACCACCATCGTCGTCGGACGGCCGGTGCGGGAGGCGCTGACGGATGACGAGCTCGACGTCGCGCTCGCCCACGAGCGCGCGCACCAGCAGTCGCGTGACAACGTCAAGCGGTTCGTGATGTTTGCGTTGCCGGACGTCTTCGCCTTCACGAGCGCGGCGCGGCAGCTGGACGGCATGTGGAACGCCGCGGTGGAATGCGAGGCGGACGCCGTCGCGGTCGACGGCGATCCGGCGCGCGCCGCGAACCTCGCTTCGGCGCTGCTGAAAGTGGCGCGCCTCACCGGGGCGTCCGCGCACGTGCCGGCCTCGCCGCTTTGGAGCACCTTCTACCAGCGCGCACTGCTGGAGCTGCGCGTGCGCCGCCTGGTGACCGGCACGCCGATCCGCCATCAATCGCCGCTGCTCCCGGCCACCCTGCTCGTGCTGTTGACGACGGCGGTGTGCTCAGCGTGGATGACAGGCCTACCCCGCGCTGTGCACGAGATGACCGAGTTCCTCGTCAGCATGCTTCCCTGAACATCCACGAGTGGTGTGTCACGGCGCGGCTCGCCTGTTCGCCGCGCTGCGCCGGGCGAGTCCCCGTCCACCGGCCATCGCCGATGACCAGGCCCACTGGAAGTTGAAGCCGCCCAGCCGGCCGTCCACATCGAGCATCTCGCCGACCAGAAACAATCCCGGACACCGTCGCGATTCCATGGTCGACGGGTCGATCTCGGAGAGATCGACGCCGCCCGCCGTGGCCTCCGCATAGTTGTAGCCGCGCGAGCCGGTGATCGGCACAGGCCACCGCAGGAGCGTGTGCACCAGCGCGCGGCGGTCCTCACGCGTCAGGTCGGCGAGGATGCGGGACGGCGGCAGGTTCTGTCGGTCGAGCACGAGCGTCGCCAGTGACGCGGGCAGCATGGTCGTCAGTCCCGTCTGAAGCGAGGCTCGCGGCTGACGCCGGCCCAGTGCCTGCCACGCGGCGTCCAGGGTCTCGAAGGTGTGCTCGGGTTGAAGGGTTGCGGTCACCGCCGGCTGCGCGCCGTTGAGCGAGTGGCGGAGCCAATGACGGGATAGATCGAGTGCGGCGGGGCCGCTGACGCCAAAGTGCGTCCACAGCATCGAGCCCGAAATGCGCGTCGCGATCCGGCCGTCAACCTCGAGCTCGAGTCCGACGGGGGCGGCGACGCCGCTGACGACGGCACTGGAGGGCGTGCCATCGTCGAGCAGCAGGGGAGCCAGGGCGGGCGTGGTTGGGACGATCGTGTGGCCGAGCGTCCGCGCGAATGCGAGACCCGCCCCGTCGCTCCCGGTCTTGGGCAGCGACAGACCGCCGGTCGCGAGCATCACGCAGCCCGCGCGAAGAGTTCCTCGAGAGGTGTCGAGCTCGAATCCGCCTGACGCCGCACGCACGGCGGTCACGCGGTGCTCGCTGCGTACTGAGCCGCCGAGGCGGTTGAGCTCCGTCAGCAGCGCGTCGAGGACGTCGCGGGAGCGGTTGCTGTCCGGAAACAGCTTGCCGCCAGGTTCCTCGTGGAGCGGCACGCCGAGCTCCGCGAAGAACGCGACCGTCTCCGACACGGGGAGGGCGCGCAGGATCGTCCGGATCGCCGCCGCGCGGCCCCCGTTGAAGTCCTTCTCCGACACGACTCGATTGGTGACGTTGCAGCGCGAGCCGCCGCTGACGAGGATCTTGGCGCCGGGCCGCCGCGCCCCGTCGACGATGGCGATACGGGCGGGCGGATCGTGCCGCAGCGTGAAGATGGCCGCGGCGAGCCCGGCGGCGCCGGCGCCGACGACGACCGCGTCGAAGTCCATCGAGGTCAGCCGCGGCCCAGCAGGCCGCTGAAAAAGGCGGCCTGATGTGACATCCGCCATTCAGGATGCGTTTTTCAGCATCCTGCTAGTGTTCCGAGTCAGAGATTCGCAGACATATTCCGGGCGGGGCAACCCGCCTCGCGGCGTTGCTCATCGCTCATTTATGCCTGATAAATTCGCTCTTCGCGCCTTCGATCCGGGCGCCGCGCCCAGAATATTTGTCATCGCATCTCTGACTCGGGACACAGCTAGCGTCGCAGCCAGAAGGCGACGGCGATCAGCGCGGCCATACCGCTCAGGCCGCCGAGCACGGCAATGCGTTCCGCAGACGACAACGGGCGAGTGCGTGGGATGAAGGCGAGGCAGGCGCCGAGAACGAGGAGTATGGCGAACCCGAGGGCGACGTAGGCGATGGTGAACTGAACCATGATTGTGGTACCGACTCAGTGGGATGGGCAGCGTTCTTCCACCTCCATCAGCAACCGGTCGACGGAGACCGGCTTATTCAAGCATGGTACCGCGAGCCGTTCGGCGACATAGGACGCATCGAACATGGCGGTCAGGCACAGCACCGGGACCCGCGCCAGGGTCGGCTCTTCCAGTTGCCGGGCACGAAATCCGAACCCGTCCATGACGGGCATCATCAGGTCCAGCAGGACGATACACGGCCTGCGCTGGCGCATCAGGGCGAGCGCTTGTTCGCCGTTGGCGGCGGTCATCGTCTCGTATCCGGAGGTGGACAGGAGCAGCTGCATGAACTCCCTGATGTCAGGGTCATCTTCAACGATCAAGACGCACGGCATAAGGCTGGAAACCGTCCGGTGATTCGGTGATGGTCCTGCGCTGTCGACCGGCCGGCTAGCGGCCGCCGTCGATCCGTACGAAGGCCTTTTGTACGTAGCCGACCCGCCGGCCGTACTGTGGGTCATCGAACTCGACATGGACCCAGTCCGTCGTCTGATCGAGGATCCGCAGGCGGGTCCCGGCTGCGACCTGGCGCAGCGGCTTCAGGGTCATGTCGGCACGGAGGAAGATCGGGGCTGTCGCCGTCGTGACCGCGATGCCGATGGGGCCGGAGGTGATGTCCGGGACGCCAGGGCGCGGGGGCGTCCCCGGAGGCGTTCGCGGCGGTGTCGCTCGTGGGGGCACACGCGAGGCAGGAGGCTTCGACAGGAACCGCACTGTCACCGTCCCGGCGACCTGAAGGCCGCCGCCGTCGATCGAGACCGAGCCGCCCGACGGTGTCGGCAGGTCGACGCTGGCCCGGCTATACCGGACCGAGCCGCCGACGCCGACCTCGCGGGTGACGAGATAGCTGACCGAGGCGCCGCCGTGCGCTCCGAAACCGGTCTTGCTGGTCTTCTCGACGGTTGCGGACTTGAACTCCGCGGTGTCGTAGGGATACGTCTCGGTGAACTCGACGTCGTTCACCATCTCACGGGAAACGTCGATGATGGTTGGGCCGCCGAACACCGTCACCTCGAGGCGCCGGTTGATCGCCGCCACCCAATAGGCGCTGATGTGATAGCCGTTCTCGTCGTGCGAGACGTCACCGGAGTCGCCTGAGATGGCGCGCGGCTGATTGAAGAAGAACGGGTGTGGGACCTGCCCGGTGATGCTCGCGGAGGCGGAGTCGTGCACCCGCGAATAGGTACCTCCGATGAACAGATCCCGCCACACGCGTCCGCCGCCGCCCACCTCGAACTCGAGTCCGTCCTGGACGTCGTACGCCGCGGTCCAGGTCTTCTGCTCGCCATAGAGCGGCTCGCTGTGAGTTTCGCTGAACTCGTTCGAGCCGATCTGAACGCCGCCGCCGAAGGTCAGGAAGCCGAGCAGCTTTGGAGCTGCGCCTGGCCGGGTTACCGGCCGTGTTGGCGGTGTCTGCGGCGGCCGGGCGGGAGTCTGCGTGGGCGGGGTGGCCGGTGCCGGAGGACGGGTCTGCGCTGAGAGCAGGGAAGAGACGGCAAGAGCGAGGGTCAGAGTCAGGGCACCAAGTCGCGCACCAGCCGTCATCAATTGACTCCCACCGCGGTCCAGGCTTGCGTAATCGCGCGTTCCGCGGCGCTGCCGACGCCGTACAGGTCGCGGGCGGCCTGGATCGTCGCGGCCCGGGCGCTCGAGAAGGTGGCATTCGAGGTCAGCATGAAGGCGAACGCCCGGTAGAAGGCCTTCTCGATCTGCTCGCGATTCGCGCCGCCGACGCCGGTGACGCTCAGTCCCGAGGTGCGGTTCGTGCCGCCCTCGACTGCAAGATAAAACGCCTGGTTCGAGATAGCCGAATTGGTGTGGACGCCGCCGTTGTCGTCCGTTCCGGTGTAGCGCCTGGAGTAATGGTCGGGGTCGCCGTACAACCCGGGGTTCGCCATCGAGCGGTCGCCACCGGGACGGATGATGTCTTCGCCGATCAGGTAGTCGGCTTGCCGCAGACCGTTGCCGGGCGGTTGAAAGAAGAACTCGACGCTCGTGCCGACGATGTCCGAGTAGGACTCGTTGAGAGCGCCCGATTCGTTGCGGTAGGCGAGATCAGAGGTATAGCTGGTCAGGCCATGGGTCAACTCGTGCGCGACGACGTCGAGCGCGCCGGAGAAATAGTCGAAGACCCGCCCGCCAATCGTGACGCCCGCAGGCAGCCCCTCCCCGAACACCATGGCGCCGTGGAACGCCGGGCCGCAGCCGTCGCACCAGAACGCATTCAGCATGTAATCCGAGATGTCGTCGTCCGACAGGGTGGCGAAGTCGCTGCGGTGAACCGGATGGGTGATCGCGTAGATCGGCGCATTGCGATCGTCGAGCCCCTTCCGGCCGAAGCGCTTGTAGTAGTAGTCGTAGGTGTAGCCGAGATAGACGTGGCCGTCCACGCTCGCGCCGTCGTTCCACACGTTGTCCGTGTCGCTGGCGATGTCGGAGGTCGTCGCGACATACGTGCCGAAGAGGTAACGGTCCGTCTTGGCCACGTTCCCCTGCATGTCGTAGGTGATCAGGACCGGCGGCCGCAGCTGATCGTCTGCGAGGTAGCGGCCGGAGGCGAGCCGCGTGCTGATCTTCTTGGTGTCGCCGAGCACGCCGGCGCCCGTGCCGACGGCAGACTGGGTCTGCATGTCGTTGTATTGCAGCAGCACCTCACCGCTGGTCGCATCGAGGTACGTCCGCATCCAGCCGGCGGTCGTCCAGACATGCGTGGTGTAGGCCAGCGCATGACTGCCGTCATCCTTCGTGAGGATGACCAGCTCGATCGGACGGTCGTCGGCCGTCTGACGCGGTGACAGCGCACGGAAGCGATCGCGCGCGGCGTCCTCCGACAGATCAGGACGGTCTGCGACGTCGGACACCTGCTGGAGCTGGCCGAAAATGGACGTGGTCACCCCGCCGGCAGACTGGCGGGTGATCTCGCCGCCGACCACCCGAATGCCATTGGCGTATTGCTGATAGCGCTCGTGCACGTGGCCCTGGAGCACCGTGTCGGCGCGCGTCCGGCTGAGCACCAGGTCGCCGTCTCGCCTCATTGCCTCGACCGTCGCATCCCACGATCGCAGCGAGGTGCCGTTCTGCGAGGTGACCGCGATCGCTCCTGAACCCGGCGACCCGGGGCGTGAAGGCGCCTGCGCCGCGGCGATGCCGGCGGCGGCGATTACGAGGCACGAAACGAGCCCACGCCGTCTCATAGAATCTCCCTGAAGGTTCGGCCCACTCGGAGCCGTTATCGTAATACACGCCGAGCAGGCCGCGGCCGCTGTTCCTGCGCCAGGCACCCGTTACAATGCAGGTGTGCGCCCCCGACACAGCGAGGCGCGGAGTGGAGGAGCGTGATGGCAGTCGCGTACGCGCTGGTGATGTGTCTGGCCGCGCTCGTCCCGCTCCGCGGCCTCGAGCCGGCGAAGGTGGCGGGGGTGTGGAGCTTCAGCGTGGAGCTCGCCGTCGGAACGGGACACCCGACGGTCACCTTGAAGCAGGATGGCGAAAAGATTACCGGCACTTACGATGGCCGCTACGGTCCGTCGCCGCTCGAAGGCACGGTGAAGGATCAGAAAATCGAGTTCACCGTCTCGATGACCGCCGAAGGCACCGCCGTCACCGGCGTGTTCGCCGGCACTGTGGAAGCCGACGGCATGACGGGAACCGTGGACTTCGAAGGCGCCGGCGAGGGGACGTGGACCGCGGTTCGCAAGGCGCCGCCCAAGTAGACTGACGGTCTCGCGTTTGCAGACTCCGAGCTCAGGAGAGTTCCATGGACCAGAAAGGGCAGTTCTCGACCGGGCGCGACCCGTTGTCCACCGACGCGAAAGCGACGTCGCACGGGCACCGCGAGATCCGCGCCCTGATGACGCGCGACCACGGCGTCATCAGGCAATGGGCCGAGCGGCACAAGGCGGAACCAGCAACCGGGGAAGCCACCGCGTCAGGCCCCGCGACCGTGGAGGTGAACGACGGAGGCGCCGGCATCCGCTTCAACTTCCCGAGTGTCGCGCGCTTCCGCCCGATCACCTGGGAGGAATGGTTCGAGAACTTCGATGCGAACGGCCTCACGTTCGTCTATGAAGAGGAAGTCGCGGATCGTGCCTACGAGTTCTACCAGCGGCGCGGCGGCGAGCACGGCCGCGATCAGGACGACTGGTTCGAAGCCGAGCGGCAGCTGCACAAGCCGGGCGCGCTCAGCGCGCGTTACCGCTTGATCAAGGAGTAAGGCCCGGCATTCCGCCACACGTGGCAGGTCGACGTCTCACCCTGGTGAGTGAGCCGACGGTGTGCCCACTGTGGCTTCGGATGGATGGCTGGCAAACGTTCCCCAGCAGACCAAGCAGCCCGCTGTTCTGCATCACCGCCACGAACAGGATGCTGAAAAACGCATCCTGAATGGCGGATGTCACATGGAAGATGGCAAAACCCCAACGTTTTCACATCTGCCATTTGGCATTTCACATCAGGCCGCCCTTTTCAGCGGCCTGCTAGCCCTAGATGGCGCAGCGCTATCGGATCGCGAGGGCGTCTTGCGATGTGACCGCGACCTCCCATGCGAGACGCAGGTTGTGCCAGGTGACCGCCGCCTGCTTCTGGCCAGGACCGGGCTCTTCCTCTTGACACCGCACGAACCCGTCGCGCGCCGCAGTCACGGTGCACTTGAACAGGGCGCCGGAGATTGTCGGGGGAAACGTCACCCGGATCACGTCTCCCACTCGTATGCCGGCCGGTACGGCCTCAGACTGGGCAGAGACAGCGGATCCGAAGTACCCGAGCAGGACGACCGCAAGAAGTCCAACGGCTGCTGTGATGAGTCGCACGTGCACCTCCATCTCCTGCGCATCTGACGAGCGTGCGTTGTCTTCGGTTTGAGGAAGAGGGCAAGGCCGCCCCGCCCATCTGTCTCCGTCCTCGCCTGTTCTCGTGCTCTGAATCGTGCGCGGAGTCGAAGTGCACGGCCGGAGCCGCTCGCCGGCAGGAGCGCTCAGGCCGAGGACGCGTGCGGCTCCGCGTCGTCGGCCAGAATGCGCGCGACATCGCGGCAGAGGACGTCGGGCGCATAGGGCTTCATCACCAGCAACGCGCAGCCGGCGCGCCTGATCGCCTCCTGCTCCGGGCCGTCCGGCACGCCGGTCACGACGATGACCTGGATGTCGTGGGCGCGGAAATGCCGGCACAGATCGACCGCCGACACGTGGCCCGGCATCCGAATGTCGGTGACGACGATGGAGGGCGGATGCGCCGGGGCGTCGGCGATCGCGCTGGGGCCGTCGGCGGCTTCCCGGACATCGTAGCCGGCCTGACGCAGCGCGAAGGCATACAGGTCGCGGGTGTCGAGATTGTCGTCAACGAGGAGCACGCGGGGGGGCAGAGACATGGGCGATGGTGGCCGGGGCCAGATCGTAGCTGGCCGGTTCGACCTCGTCAACTAGCGAGACGGGTTACGGCGCGGGGCAGAGCGTCGGCACGCTGCGGTCGCGCAAGGCACAGACGGAGCCGGCGCAAAGACGCGCCTGCGCACGCTGCGCCGGTTCGTGGATTCGCCGCTGGTATCGAGTGGGGGAGTGGTGGGTCGCCCGGGGATCGAACCCGGGACACCCTGATTAAAAGTCAGGTGCTCTACCACTGAGCTAGCGACCCGCCGGGCGTCGATCCTACCATGCGGGATCGCGGGGGGCGAGGCGTCAGCCGGAGCGCCGCGACCAGGTTGGACCGACCCGCTCGGGAACGTCGAGCGCGCTGAACACGCCCATCGGCTCCATGCGGACGACGAAGCGATCGCGTTCGGCCTCGAGCTCCTTGCGTTCGACGCTCAGGTCGGTGAGGTGCCGCTCGTAGACGAGCATCTCGCTCCAGTACTCGACCAGCAGATAGCGATCGGGCGCGGCGAGATCTTTCAGGAACGAGCTGCCAAGAAACGATCGGCTGCGGCGCGACAAGCGCGTCCACTCGCCGTCCGCGCCGTAGAACCGCTCGAATTCCTCAGCGTGCTCGGGACGCGTCTCGAAATGCCAGACCACAGCAACCACCGCTACCTCCGTCGTGCTGGAGGTCAGTGTATCAGCGCCGCGGAACCTGCACGCCGCGGCCGGTCGTATGCGTCGAACGAACGCTGGCGCGGGAGTCGGCGATTGCCAACTCCGGTGAAGGCTTTAGGTCGCCATCGATGTAGGTGGACCATCCGCTGCGCGGCGCCAACATGAACTACTGCTACGACTTGGCGACACTCGGGCGGCGTGCTTTTTGCTGTCCCGGCGCGTCATGCGCGCAGCCACCCGCAAAGTGTCCGAAACGGCAACGCGAGTGATGTCGGCTGATGTCATTGCTACGCAGTCGCTGGAATCCGCCGACTCACACGTGCTCGTGGCCGCGTGCGACGATGGCGTGCGGAGCGAGCGGGAGCGGCAGCTGCAGTCGCTTGGGCTGCGGGTCCGGCTGGCGCGCACGGGCTTCGAGACGATCGTCAAGGCGTGCTGCCACCTGCCGCGGATGATCCTGCTCGACGCGTCACTGGGGAGCGACGAGGTCGAGGAGACCAGCCGGCTGCTCTCGACCTGTCCCTCGACCGCGCACATCCCGATCGTGAAGCTCACGCCCCGGCGCGGCGTGCCGCGTCGCATCCTGCAGCATCTCGCCACCGCACCGGCGTAGGACTGCCTGCGCCGAGCCCGGCCTCCGGTTCCACTACAACGTGCCGGGACGTTGGTCGCTCGCGCACCGCTGTACTCTCGGCCACGTCTTGGGCGGCGCGGCCTGCGTCACTGGTGACGCCAACGTGCTTGGCGGTTGATGCGCGTGCCTGCTATGATCGATTGATCCGCTGAGTGCTGCGGTTGTCCCGAGTCCCCATCGTCCAGAGGCCTAGGACGTGGCCCTTTCAAGGCTAAAACACGGGTTCGAATCCCGTTGGGGACGCCACACAAGTTGCAAGTCCTGCGACCCCACTGAACAGCACCCCGAGATCGGCCGTTCCCTCGAACCGGAAGGTCCGACGCTCGCCGTCAACCGGCCAGAATCGGACCGGTCCCGAGAGCACCTGCCGGAGCAGTTCACGCCCGTCCTCGACCTGCCTGGTGAGCAGCCCGCGCCAGTCGTGCAGTCGGCGCCGGACCTCTCGTTCAATCCGGGCTCGATCGAGTTTGGATGGCGGCTGCTGCTCGATAGCGGCGAGGTCCCGCACCACCTCCTCGCGGCGTTGCTGACGCGCCCGGAGCGCCACCAGAAGGGGTGCCATGTCGCCGCCGGTCGCGATGGCCGTCGAGAGCCTCGTCGCCTCCTCTTCGACGCTGGCGAGCTCACGGCGCAGGCGCGCTAGGTCGCCGACGAGCGGCTTGACGTCGAGCGCCTCGAAGACCCCGTCGAGCACGGCTTCGACTATCTCAGGCCGGAGTACTTTATCGGCGAGGTGCCCTAATACGGCGGCATCGACATGGTTCATCGGGACGATCATCCGGTTGCTGCACACGGAGTCGCCGCGCTTGTGGTTCGACGCGCAACCGTAGAACGGTTGCCGGTTCTTGCCGTGCTTGCGCGTCATCACGCACAGCGCGCCGCCGCAGACCCCACAACGCGAGAATCCGGGCATGAGGTACCGGGAGTCTATGTCCCGACGTCGGCCGCCAAGCGACTTCCCGGCAGCCTGCTCGAGTTGCGCCTTGATGCCGCCGAGGCGCGCGCGCGCGGCGTCCCACACGCCTTCCGACACGATCCGGAGCTGCGGCGCGGGGATGGTCATCCACTCGTTGCTTGGGCGTATCGACTGCCTGTGCTCGCCCCACTGGTTCCGCTTCTTGGTTCGGTTCCAAAGGATCGAACCGACGTACAGCGGCCGTTTGAGGATCTCGTGAACGGATGACGGTGTCCAGCCCGACGGCCGACCCTGCTGCGGCCGCGGGCAGGGCACGTCTTCGGCGTTCAGGGCCTTCGAGATCCGCGTGTAGCCATTTCCGTTCACGCACATGTCGAAGATCCGGCGGACGATTGACGCCTCCTGGTCGTTGATGCGCCTGACGACATGCGAGCGGCGGCCATCGGGCCCCACCAGTTCGACGTTGTCGTACCCGAACACCCGCCCCCCCCGTGACGTGGCCGGCGCGGGCCTTCCGCAGCATCGCGTCGTAGGTCCGCTGGCTCGCCTTCTCGCGCTCCAGTTCGTCAGCGAACGCGGTCAGCGACAGCATGATCTTGTCGATCGGCGTGTCGAGCGTGCGCTCGCGGTCCTCAAGGTAGAAGAACACTCGGACACCCGCGCTGATGATTTGCTTCAGCGCGTACCCGACTTCGAGCTGCTCGCGGCCGAGGCGCGACTCTTCCGACATGATCAGCGCCTCGAACGCCGGGACGCGGCTTCAGCGCGTTCATCAGTCGAAGAAAGCCCGGACGGTTCGTGAACTCGGCACCGCTGATCCCGTCGTCGGCAAAAACGAACTCCTCACAGAGTCGCCAGCCCTTCTTCTCGGCATAAGCACGCGCGTGCTCGAACTGTCGAGCGACTGAGCGCTGATCCTCAGAAACACCGGCCTGGTCCGTGCTTTTCCGTAAATAGGCAGCTGCAATGGTCATTGAAGTCTTCGTTGTTGGCGATCGGCACCAAGCCGTCATGCACCAGTATCCGCGAATACCGCGACGACGACACACGTCAACAATTCGCATCCGTTCGACCGGCTGATGCAGCTACGGCAAATCCAAATATCGGCAATGGATTGAAGCAGCTATTCAGGCCGCGGCGCTCTCCGGCAGATTTGTGACGGCTCTCATGTCGAAGCGAACCAGGTTACGCCACCGGAGTGCCGCGCCAGAGGGCGCCGTGGCGAGACCGCGCGAGAAAGCCCCGCCGCTGTGGCCTTCACGGCGGCGGAGCGTGCGCTCGTCAAGGCGATGGCGATGGCGCGGGCCAATAGCGCGGCGCCGATTCCCGCCAGAGTAGGGGGCCCGCCGGTGACGAGCACCGGCACGCCTGACCCGAAGGAGACCGGCGCCGGCGTCACGTCCGAAGACCTGGGCGGCCCTCTCAATTCGGCCTGCGCTCATGTGATCGCGCCGCCGGCCAGCGGGCCGCCCTCGCCCGCCGCGGCCGTTCACGACGTGGCGACCGGCGAGTCGGTCGAAGCGCCGTCAGGTTCTAAATACGGACGACGACCGGATCCGCCTGATGTCCTACGCGAGCACCGGCACCTGTGCAGACCGAAGCCGACTGTCGACGTCGCACTGGCAGCTGTCAGCCTAGAGCGGGCCGTTCCGACGCGCGGAACGGTATTGCAAGCCGCGGAACCGCGGCATAGGCGGGTCGGTCAGCGCGGACGATCCCCGAGAACGCCTTCTGCGCGTCCTACACAATGAGGGAGGATGTACAGCTGGGCGCGCCCCGCAGCCGCGCTACGCACGTCATCGGGCCAGGGCGGTGACGCTCAAGCGAAGACCTTGCGGCCTTCCGCGCCCGAGACTCGGCGCAAGACGATCTTCCGTTGCCGTTCGAGTGAGCGGGCGGCGGCTCTGGATCTGCGCTGGCGCGAAGGCCACGCGCGAAATGGAGCAGGTCGGCTCTCGACTGACGACTACTTGGTGATCACTCGGGAAACCCGTACGCTGAACGGCGGCTTCGTTGCCGTCTGCATCGAGTCTCCACCTGGAACCATCTCCAGGCGGTCAAGTTGCTGGCGAGGCGTCTCGCTCAAGTCAAACACCTCCACCACCACCATCTCGGCCCCGTCTCGTAGGCTCGGCACGAATCCGAACTTGCCGACGTTTGGCAGTTCGATGGATCCGGTCTCACCCTCAGTGATCCGCAGCTGTGGCGTTGCGCCATTCGGCAAACCGAGATCCAGCACAACATCACGCTTGTCCGGGGCTGATTGCGCCCCAAGGACCGTGGCGACGAGTACGATCGCGAGAACCGTCCATTGCGCGATTCGCTTCATATGGCCTCCGGATACGGTCAACCGCAATTCTAGGATTTTGCACCACCGGCAGCAAGAAACCGACGTGTTGAGTGCTGGCCAGATCAAGGGACGGCGTGGATCGTCAACGGCCCTGGGGCGGCGGGAGAGGCCCTACTTCGGATACAGATCCATTTGACGGCCTCGAGTGCAGCCCACAGGACGCGTTTGGCGACGCACATGGCGCTGGTGGAGACCGTGCCAGCCTGGCGCAGGCGCCGTGGCGGCCACAACTCGTCCTGGCTCCTGCGGGCCTGGGAGCGGACGAAACCGGCCATCCACGAACAGCCGAATGTCCCACCCGAGTTGAATCAGCGACAGCTCTCCGACTCCGCCCGCTGACGACCGGCGACGGTCGCCGCACTCAGGATGCAGTCGGCCCGCTTCGCCGCCAGCCTATCTGTAGCTATAGCGTGCTGCCGGACCGGGCGTCAGCGGCAAAGCCGGCACGCAGTACCACGGCGGATCGAGGACGACAGGCTCCGCGTGCGGGCCGTGTTGGTTTCCCAGCGCGAGCCAGGGCCAGCATGTGCTTGGCAGCCGGCTGCGGCCGTCACAGAACGCCACGAATCTGCTCGTGCGCGGCGACCTGCACGCGAGCTATTAACCGTCCCCGGCGGGCGCACAACACCGAGCCGCGTAGGGCGACTGCTCCTACCACGAGCTGCTGCTAACGAGCTGCTTCTCGCGGTGCTGATTGCAGATCGACACCGCGGCAGCCCGATGAACTTCTCCGCGGGCGCCCTCGACGCGTCGCCGAAGTACGCACGTATTCCTACAACCACCCACGCGTGGCCCAAAGCTCTTCGGTAAGCGAACAAAATACGAAAGTGATACGCTGCCCGGAATGGCGCTTCGGCTCTGCACCGTCAACTTCAAGAGCGCGACCGGCATCATCCACGGCGTCGACGTTGAAGCCGAAACCCTCTACGAGGCGGCTGGCTTGGCGCTCGCGCGGCTGAAGAAGGACGGCTGGATCGAAGGATTGGGTCCGGGGTCTCGCTTGCAGATTGAGGTGCGCGAGCCGTCCACCACGCACAGCCTCACCGTCTCGCAGTTGCAGCGCTGGATCGACGGCGGCACGAAGAGCCCAGCCGACGTCCTTCGTCGCGCCCGCGTCAAGCAGCTCCTCGGGAGCTAGAATCCCGCAATGAACGACCGCGACGCGCGGAGCCGCGACTTCACCGAGCCCCCGCGGCTCGATCAGAAGCGCTTCGAGCTGGAGTGGATCGTCCCGTTGGAACCAGGCCTGTCCGCCTTTGTCACACTGTACGACGTGCAGTGCAATCCCCGGCACGCTCAGGCCGTTGGGGAGGGCGGTGATGAGGCCGAGACGCTCCTGGACCTCTGGACCACGCTGATCGACGCAGCCGACTCCGCGGACGCCGTCGCGTACGCGGCAGCGGCGTACTGCAAGCGAACTGGGCGACAGCCGGACCGGACGGCAGTCGTGACCAACACCGACGCCGTCGGCGCGCCGGTGAACGACATCGACTGAGGACGCTTGGCGTCCCCAATCAGCATCGGCGCCGTCGTGGACACCGCCTGACCGGCGCTCGCGTGGAGGCTGCCCCACCAAGAGCTGCTGCCCGAGAGCAACATCACATGGCGAAAGCTGGGGAGCCGCAGGGGCTGCATCCCGATGCACTTCTCCCTCGCCACTGTCGACGACAATCCGCCCTCCTCGGCTACGGCAGGCGCACCGCCGGGCGTGCGAGCAGTCAGAACCTCGACCACTGCTTCGACGCGGCGCCGTTTCCAGTGGCCTGACCGGCGCCGCCGGATGCGCCTACAATGCCGGCTCATGCCCGTGCCCGGCTACCAAGAGTTCATGCGGCCGTTGCTGGATGTCGTCAGCGACGGCCATGATCACAATGTTCGAGAGGCGTATGCCGCCGTCGCCGATCGCCTGGGGCTGACGGAGGCCGATCGTCAGGAGCTGATTCCCAGTGGTACGCAGCGGCTTCTTGATAACAGGGCCGGCTGGGCCAAGACCTATCTCGTGAAGGCCGGACTATTGGAGTCCCCACGCCGGGCATTCATCCGGCTCGCCGCGCGCGGACGGCAGGCGTTGACGGACACGGCGCGAATTGACAGCCGCTACCTGCGGCGGTTTCCCGAATTTCTCGAGTTCGCGGGCGGTGACGGCGAGGTGAAGGCCCCGGATGTGGCGCAGTCGCGAGACGCCAGCGTCATCGCCGAAACGACACCAGAAGAACGCATCCTGTCCGGCTTCCAGCAGGTGCAAAGCGCGCTGGCGTCGGATCTGCTCGAGCGCGTGAAGGCGGCATCACCCACGTTCTTCGAGCGGCTGGTGGTGCAGCTGCTGGTGTCGATGGGCTACGGCGGGTCTATGGAGGACGCGGGGAAGGCGATCGGCCGATCCGGCGACGAGGGGATCGACGGGATCATCAAGGAAGATCGCCTCGGACTCGACGTGATCTACCTCCAGGCGAAGCGCTGGGAGCGGACGATCGGCCGTCCCGAGATCCAGCAGTTCGCCGGGGCTCTCCAGGGACAACGGGCACGGAAGGGGGTGTTCATTACCACCTCCTCATTCAGCGGCGACGCGCGGGACTACGCGGGGCGCATCGACACTCGGATCATCCTGATCGACGGCACCGAGCTGGCGAGGTTGATGATCGCGCACGGTGTAGGCGTCACACCTATTGCCATCTACGAGTTGAAGCGCGTGGATTCGGACTTCTTTGCGGAAGACTGAGCGCGCGCTGAGTGGCGAGCAGTAGGTCGGCGGTCTATCCGGTGCGTGTCTGAAGGTGATCGCGCTTGATGTCGCTGGCGCGCGCCACGCCGGCGAGCAGCATGGTCTCGCGCAGTTCTCGAAGCAGATGGCCATACACACTGTTAACGCCCGCAGCCCCACCGCAGGTCAGGCCCCAGAGGACAGGCCGGCCAATCCCCACGACTGTTGCGCCCAGAGCCAGAGCCTTGAACACATCAATTCCTCGACGGATCCCACTGTCGAAGATGATCGGCACACGACCAGCCACGACATCAGCCGTAGGTGCCAACATCGAAACTGACGCTGGGACGCCATCGAGCTGGCGGCCCCCGTGGTTGGACACCCAGATCGCGGCCGCACCGGCGGCGAGCGCTTGGCGTACGTCCTCCGGGTGACCGACGCCTTTGACAATGACCGGGAGTCCCGATGCGTCGCGTAGGAAGCTGATGTCGCTGAAACGCAAATCGCGCTTTTGGTCGGCGAAGGTGCCGCGACCCCCGCGAGCAGGGTCGTGGTTGCCTTGCGTTTCGCCCGGCGCTGGAGGACTCCCGAGACGGCGGTACTCATCGGACTGGCCTGGCCCCAGCGCGTCCGCCGTCAACACGATGGCAGAAAAACCGGCCGCCTTAGCGCGTTGGCATAGCCACTGGTTGATCCCCATGTCGCGGTTCATGTAAATCTGAAACCACTTCGGTCCGGTGGAGGCCGTCGCGATTTCCTCGATGGATCTGTGGGCCGCGCCGGAGGCGCAGAAGAGTGTGCCGGCCATCGCGGTACCTGCGGCGGTCGCCACCTCGGCGCGGGTGTGGTACATCCCCTGTGCCCCTATCGGGCACGTGAGTATGGGCGTCGCTAAGCGCTGGCCGAGGATGCTGACTTGGACATCAATCTGTGGCGGTGAGATGCCCTGCAAGCGCCGGGGGAGTATGGGGTAATGGTTGAAGGCGAGACGGTTTTCGCGGTACGTCCATCCGTCTCCCGCCGGGCCCAAGAACGCGAACCTGCCCGGAGACGAAATCCTCTGGGCGGCCGTCTCCAAGAGGTCGAAGTTGACGATAGCCAATTCGCCTTCAAGTGCGCTCGCGTCGCCCATCTCGGCCCGCGGTATGACTGCTTGCGGGGCCGATGCGTTGATCGTCTGGCCGGATGCAGCGAGTGCCGAGGCACCAACACTTAACGTCTTGAGGAGCGCGCGTCGCGACGTGTCCACCATCGCCTCCGATCGCAAAGTGTCGAGACGAGTGGCCGGCGCGAACACCGGCGTACCGGCCGTCTATCTCAAGCACGATCCGTCAACCCGCCGACTTTACTGGCGTCGAACCGCCGCTGAACACGATGCCCACGCCCCTGGTCCGGCGTGGGGTGCGATCGTCGGCGCGCAGGGTAGCACGCCATCTGGTGGGCGTCTACTGGCCCCCGGCTTACAATCGCACGGTATGCCGGTCCTGAAACTGTGGCCCGCATCCAATTCCCGGACCCGACCGCCGTAGCGCTCGCCTTGGCGCTGTTTGGGCCGCCTGTGATCGCGGCATGGTCCGGCATGTACGGGCCCGCGCCAAGCTTGAGCATTCAGCTTACGCTGCGGGTTGTGCTCTGTACTCTGGCGATTGCCGTGCTCCTCATCGTGAGCAAGTGGGAACAGCTGCCGCTCGCGTCGACTGGTCTGCGTCGACCGGGCGCAATGACGGTGCCGTAGCCCTGACCATCCTTCTGCTCGCGTACTATGTGCTCCCTCCGCTGACCACACCACGGCTGCGTGTGCTGGGGCTCGGCGGCTTCGAGCGGGGAGTCCAGGCCATCGCGAACCAACCCCGTTGGTGGCGGGTGCGCGTCGCGTTGACGAGTGGCCCCGTAGAAGAACTGCTGTACCAGGGATACGCCGTTGAACGCCTCGGCACCCTTACCGGACGACTGCCCCTTGGCGGGCTACTCGCCGCGGCGGCGTTTGCCTTAGCTCACACGGCGTTTTGGCGCCTGGGCCCTGCGTTGGCCGCGAGTCTGCGCTTCGGCGTGCTCATGGTCGCTGCCCCCTGGAGACACGACGTGTTTGCAATCGCAATTGCTCACACCGGGTTGCTGCTCATGGGGCTCCTTGCGGTTTAGAAGCTGGGGGCCCGATCCGCCGCGCAGGGTATTGCGACAGCCCGACCGTCCATCGAAAGCCAGTACGGCGTTGATCGCGAGTGGTTTCAACTACCAGCGATTGGCTTCCAAGTTCAGGTCGCGAAGTGCGGTGTCGACCGGTCAGCGGGACAGGCCACACTTCGAGGTTCCAGGCGCCTTCGTGCATCGATCAAACTTGGCAGACCATGAAACGATGCGCGCGCGCTCACCGACGCTCTGAATCGGTTCACAGCCAGTCCGGACAAGGGTCGTTCCCGACCACCGGCGTTGCTTGGAGCACAAGACGAAGGAGACTTCATCGTTGAGGAGAGCCCGACGACACCCAGCTGCGAATACCGGCTTGGTTCGCCGTCGAGGGCCGCGGCGTAGGCGGCTGAACAACCGCAGGCTCTCGAGCGTGGTGTAACGTTCAGCGCGTCGATGCTGGCGGTGTTACTGTGTTGCAGTTGCTCGTAATTCGTTGGCCTGCCAGAAGTTTTTTGACGAACGGCATGGAATTGACGAGCGAAGCATTCACAGTGCCGCTGTGATCCTGGCCAGGATAGTAATGCGCCTCGACCGTAGAACCTTCATAGCACGCAGCCATGATGAAGTTGTACTGACTTTGCGGCAACGCGGTGACGTCATCAAGGCCCGTACCGATGAACACCGGGTGCGCGAAGCTCGTACGCGGGAAGCGCAAGTACCCGGCTGCGTTTGCGACGGCAGCTTCTGGATTCTTTTTGAACACGTTCTCTGTGGTAACCCCGTTTTGATCGGCGGCCTTCTCGATAGCGGCGCTGCAACCCGTCCGGGCCGCCTCGAATACCAGCTTCGCACCATCGCTCAGGTAATCAGCCGGATCGAATTTGCCATCCAAAGCGACAAATCTGAAAAGGCTCTCGACTGCGAGTCTCGCGTTGGCACCCCCGCCGGTGCGGGGCGGAACCGGGATTTGCGGAGCTTTCGTCTCCAGAGAGGCCGGTGCAGCTAGAGCCACACCGGTGGCAACGGTCCCCTTAAACTTGAAAGTAGGGGCGTACTGACGAGCCAATAAAGAGGCAGAGAGCACCGCGCGAGAACCTTGAGACTGTCCTATGAGGATGACGGAATCGGACAGTTCCGGGAACGCTGCGATCGCCGACCGAGCGCTGTCGATCAGACTGTAGCCTTCGGCCCTTAACACACCCCACGGGTGCCCTCCTGGGGTACCCAGCCCTTGGTAGTCCGTGGCGGCAATGGCGAATCCTTCGGCCAGCCACGCGTTTAGATAGTCGATGTCCCGCTGTTGCCGAGGTGCCCATGAGGGAGCGCACACATCTGCGACACCAGTGTGTCCGTGACCCCACACGACGACCGGCCATCCGCCGGACGACGGCTTGCCTTTGGGGAAGTAGACTGCGCCGGAGACCGCGATGGGAGTCTTGCCATCGATACCGTTCGTCGAGGTATAAAGAACCCGCAAGCCTTTGGATGCGTTCGCCAGCATAAGGTTCTCTGGCAGAGGTTCTTGCCTCAGTAACTCACCAGGACTTCCCGGTACTTCCTTGTCCCATACGTAAAAGGTCGAGACGCCGCCGTCTCCCTGCCGTGGGTCAAGGAGCGGTTTGGGTCCCGACGGGGGGCGACCGAAGGCCGTGACCGCCAGTAAAATCGCGACGCCAATCGCAATAATCACGCCTGCCTGCCTTTCTTCTCGGCCCAGATGTTATATCAACAGCCGCCGGCATGGATCACCGCCCCTCTAGGACGACATAGTTGGGTCGTCGGAGTTACTCCAGCACGTGAGGAGACATGCAATTCACGACCTGTATTTCTTCCGCGAGTTCGGTACGCTGCGGCGACGGTGCAGATGTCTGCGGATGCCACGGCTCGGCACCTGGAACATTGACGGTCACGCCGCCGCACTGCGCCGGAGTCGGCGACAATCCCGACGAACGCCACCGAGGTGATGCGCGCGCGGTGGCCGGCTGGAACTAAAGAACTGACTCTGTTACAGCGGATCGGGGCCACATGGAGGCCGAAAATTCAGCGGCTTCTGCGGTCGCGTCCGGCCGGGTCTTTTTACAGCGCGCCAGCGGGCGACGGCCGTGTGCGACACACCCAAGCACTCGCCCCGCTTGCAGACTCGCGACGGCCGCGAATCCCTCATCTGAAACGGCGCACGGCTTCCGGCCGAGGACGCGATGACGGCGCACGTCGTCCACGAACTGGTCGAGGGCAGGCCGGCGATCGTTGGCGCCGCGGACGCCGTGGCCGACGTACTCGACGGCCGTCCAGCCGCGGGCGGCCACATACCGCCGCAAGTCCTGCAGCTGGTTGTCGGGGGGTCTGGTCGTGCGAGCTGGCGCGCGCGCGACAGGTCGGCCTCGTGATAGCCGTCGTGCTGTTCGTGCTGTTGTGGCTCCAGCCGTCACTGGCCGTCAGAGAGGGGATCAGCGTGATGCTCGTGACGGTGACGATGTTGAACTGGCGCCACCGCCTTGGGGCGCCAGTGGTGAGTCGACATTGAATTGCCGGTTCTATGGCCCAGGCGCCCGAGATGGGCGGCTCGTCGGCGGGCCGCGCGGCCCACATCAACCAATACATGTCGTAGTGGCCACGCGCCTCGACGATCGACCCGCAGACGGAAGCGAGCGGTTCCGGCTGCGGGTGCTCGGTCATGTTTCTCGGGCGCGATAACGACGGGGCGTCGCATGGTGGCCGGCGAGGTCTCGCGCCGCTTCACTGGACCCGCGTCCGGGCAGTCCTCCACAACCTATGCGCGACGTTCATCGCTCCTTTTGAGACGAGGGCCTCGGCGGCTCGATCATCGTTTCACCAATGAAGACGCAGCGGCCTGGCGCGGAAAAGAGAGCACTGACGCGCGTCGCCAACCCTTTCGATCGCACCTGTCGTCGGGTCTAGAGCGCAGAGGATCGCGAGCGCCTGAGTCTCCGAAAGATTCTGGAGGCTCAACGAGAAGCGGCAGCGCCGCTCGCCATCCGCGACTACTATCTTCTCGATGTCCCATTCGCGGACGGGGCGGTCCAACGGCTGGTTCTCCAGCTCACCGTTCACCGCCGCGACCGCCGCCTCGACGCGAGCTGCGGCCGCCGTCTTCGTGCGTTTGCGCTGGGCGTCCTGCCAGATGTCGGCTTGGCGCGCCGCCTTGGCGCGCGCGGCGAGCACGCACCGCAGCTGCTGGGCGATGTGGAGCGGGTCCAGGTTCGTGTAGCGCCGGTCGCTACGCCGCGCGCGCAAAGGTGCCGCGCGAAGGAAGATAGCCCGGCGACGGCCGTCATCCTCGTACCACAGGCGGAGACCGGCGACGTGCAGCGCCATGCCCACGCGCGTTGGCTTGAGGTCCGCCAGCTCGTAGGCAAGCGCGTCGAGCAGGGCCGCGTCAGTCGTGTCAGTCGTCGTCATGAGCCTGGTCTTTCAGGATTGCCCTCTGTTCGGTGTCGGTATTGAGCTGCAAGAAACGGTGCGGATCTGCGCCGGCAGCACCACTCGGGAAACCGGCCGAGAATCGCCTTCCCCGCCGCTGCAAGGCAACTGGTTGGTTCGATTGGGAGCAGAGGTCTGGGCAGAGCGAGACTCTTTCCGGAGTGGCGCCAGATTTAGCGGCGGCGGAGCAGCTTGGATGGATGCCCGAACCCGCGACCGCCGGTGAGCCGGCCGGCCCGAGCCTTCCGGATCATTGTGTCGTAGGCAAGCTGGCGCGCCTTTCGCGCTCGACCTCGTGGGCGAACGCCGCCAGCGATCGCACGATCTTGCCGGGGGCCCGCGTCCGCACCCTGTCCTCGAGGTTACAAGAACACCCGCACGCCGGCCTGCACTTGGCACACGCGCGACGGTCCAGCAGGGCGTCCAGTTTGGCGTAAGCTGCTCGCTGACGACCCGGCGAATCGATGCTCGGTCCGACCTGGCAGGGGCACGCGATCAAAGGAGGCGACCTGTGGTCGGCGCGAAACACGAGAACCGCGGTGAACTCGTGCGGTCTGCGAACTCTGGAATCACCAGCTCTGATCGGGAGCTGCGGCTCGTGATCGACGGCGAGGTCATCCGCACGCACGGGTGTCAAAGCGGCCCCGAATGGCTCGACGAACACAAGGCTTGCAAGACCGCGCTGATCGAGAAGGGGTGGAGGATGAGCAGGTGACACTCGTTGTCGGCGTTGACCTCGGTTACTACGCCCTCTTTGCTGGGGATGACCGCGAGACTGTTTTCGACGGGGAGAATCTTGAACCGAGAGCAGTCGCTGGCACGCGGAAGGTGCGGGCAACTCCGCTCGGCTTGGCAACCGGCTCCGGACTCACCGTTATGGTATTCCCGGCGATCGAAGGCTTAGCCGAGCAGCCGGAAATCTTGAGCGACGCAGACGAGACCGCGGACTTCTTCCGACACTTTGTTCGCGCTCGATCGGCCGCGCTCGCGACACAGGTTACGGATCCACGGGTGGTCGAACAAGTGCCGCAGGTCGGCTGGCTGACCTCCGCGATCGAGGACAGCGAGCTGAGCGTGAAGCGGTTTCATTGGTCAACTGAGTTCGAGCCCGAATACATGCCGACTCGCACGCCAGCGAGCCTGCTTCCAACTGACCTCTCCGCAGAGATTAGCTACCCGGCGGAACTGCGGCTCATGAAGGCTCTGCGCGTCTGTCGGGGCGACCGCGATCTTGAGGGCTCGTTCGAGCACAACCTGAGAATGGTGGTGCGCTATTTTAAGGAGCAGTCAGCCCTTAGTCACATGCTCGGTTCGGGACTTCAGGTCGGGTATCACACCAGGGACGGTGAGATCGAAGTGCTCGACATCATGCAATTGGACGAAGTCACTTGACGCCTGCCGGCTCACCACCAGGCCACACGTACCACGCACGCCAGCCCGGTAGACGCTCGCGACGCAGGTCGGGCCGACGAGCTGGGCCCGCCGCGCGGTATTCGGCCGACGATTAGGCGGCCGGCGCCGAACCCGCGCCGTGTTCATCGCGAATGCACGGCACTCTCCTGGGCGCGCCGGGAGGTAGTTTCTGCTGATCCGATCGATCGCCTCAAGATCGGTCGCTGCATAGTTCGATGGTCTGGAACACGGCGGCGTCGGCGCGTGCCCTGAATCGCCGAACGGCCTGGTGGAACCGAACTCATACGATCGGCGGGCGGCACAATCAGTTGAATGTCCCAGAACCGCAATGGCCTGGGCAGGCGAGCTGCACGCTGGACTCGCCCGGCGCGAGCGCAAGTCTCGCATTGGATCGTTCGGGTATGGAGATCGTCTGCCCCGTCTGTTCCAAGGTTGACCCGCCCTGTTGTCCGGCAAGACGACGGCGAAGACATTACTGGCCGCTGATCGTATTTAGGATTTGGCCGTTCGGTCCAAAGACCGAGCAGCAATGCGGGCAGTACGGTTCCAGTGTGTCCGACGTCTGCGGCAGAGCGACCACAGCATGAGTCGAACAGTTCATCCAGCGCTCGAACCGAACGTCACCTAGATCAGCGGCAGACGCTTCGACCGCCTGGCGGGTGCGTAGGG
The DNA here is from genome assembly GCA_963816725.1 of uncultured Acidobacteriota bacterium. Taxonomy (GTDB): domain Bacteria; phylum Acidobacteriota; class Vicinamibacteria; order Vicinamibacterales; family 2-12-FULL-66-21; genus CAVSUB01. The sequence continues at coordinate 92,511 of CAWFMC010000024.1, forward strand.
CGTTGGGCACCGTCCAGTATGGGATCACGTCGCGGTTGCGGTCTGTGCGTTTCGGCACAGGTCAGTCGAAGGGGTTCAGCCCTGCATCGGGGCAGCCCCGCTCGCGTCGGATCGCCTCCACCTTGCTCCTGTAGGCGCGCACGTCCTCTTGGTAGGCCGCGAGGTCCAGGTGGTGCTGGGAGTGACCTTCGCGGTCGTGCGGTCGGGTCTTGAGCCGCTCGTGATTGCTTTCGAGCGCGGCGAGTCTCGTCAGCAGATCCAGCCGTTAGTGTTCCAGTGCGTCGGCCATCGTTGCCGGCACGTGGTTCTCAACCTTCTTGTCGAAGGCGTTCGTCAAAATACGGGTGGTCGGGGGCCGGCGTTGACTCTGGACCAAGCGGCCCTTTTGCCCCGCATCTGGCTCTCGTGACTGAGCCGCCAGCACAGGCGGCACCGGGGCTGAAGTGCAGTCAGCGGGGCGTACAGCCGCGTACAACGAACGGGTTGTTCGGTCGCGCGAAACAGCGAATAGCATGTTGCGGTAACAACATGCTTGGCTAACCAAACGGCTGGGCGTAGATTGGCGCCATGAACATCATCACACGCTTCGGATGGATTCTCGTCGGCGTGATAGTAGGCGCAATCGGCACCAGTTCGCTCGGCGCCGTCAAGCAGCAAACCGTCTCTCACGCTCCAGATTCCTCTCGTCTGGTTGTCAGCCTACACAGTGCCACGGTCGGTCAGGCGGCGTTTGTAAAGGACACCAAGAGCGAAGGGTGCTGGATCGTCATCACCAAGAACGACGGCCTAGCCATCGCGCCCGCTCCGATCCCGGCTTGCCAGTAGTCCGGTACCAGCGGGGTCCCCGGCCCTGTGTCAACTCGTCGGGAACGAATCCGAGCCGCCACCACTGCGCGGCGGCCGTCGCCTGCGGACGGGATGCCGGCCTCTCGCTGCTCGTTTAGCTGAATCGTGAATGTCGTGCCGCACTCGTCGGAACGGCAGACCATGATCAGCTGGCCTTGATCAGAAGGTGGACATCTTCCGAAGGCGGATACGATGTCCAGAATGGGATCACGCAAGGCAGGACGACGGGCACGACGGCGGTTCTCTGAGGAGTTCATGGGCGGCGCGGTCCGGCTGGTGTTGGACGAAGGCAAGACCATCGGTGCGCCTTCGAGCGACGAGCGGTGATTCACGCAGCGTGAATGAACCGTGCACCGGATCACGCTCACCGCGCGCCAGGACGCTGAAAGGACTTGCCAATGCGATTACTAGGGCTCGTCATTGGCGCACTAGTCATCCTCGTGAGTGCGATCAGCTTTGCCGTACCCGATCTGAAGCTCTCGGTGGAGCGTTCCGCAATGACGCCGGCCGGACTCTACGCGATCACCGTCCTGAGAATCGCCATCGGGCTGGTGTTCGTCTTTGCCGCGCCGGCATCGCGGGCACCGCGGACGCTCCGCGTGCTCGGTCTCGTCGTGATCATCGCGGGACTGATGACCCCGTGGTTCGGCGTTACCCGCGCGCAGGCGACCCTGAGCTGGGTGGCGAGTGCAGGGCCGTTGTTGATGCGCCTTGACGCCTGCGTGGGGATGGCAATGGGTGGCTTTCTCGTCTACGCTTTTCGAGCGCCGACTCGACGAGCACCGTAATAAAAACTGTCCACGGATCGGATCCGGCCGATCAGGTCTACATCCACGCCAGCAGCAAGCTCGATCGCGGCGCCCTCGACTGGCTGCGGGATCAGGCGCACGTGACGCCACCGGCGGAGTCCATCCACGGCGCCGTGGTCGCCGTCGTCGAGATCGTGGACGTGCTCACCCCACCAGAGGCGGCGGCGTTTGCGCCGTGGTTCTTCGGGCCGTACGGCTTCGTCCTCGCCAACATCAGGACGCTTCGGACGCCGGTGCCGGAGAAGGGACGACTCGGTCTGGCTCGCGCGTCGGACGACCTGCGCCGCCGGGTCGCACGCGCCTTGCGCGCCACCGACCCGCATCGAGCACGACCAGCGAGCCGCACCTCCTGAACTAGTCGCGCCGACGAGCCTGCAATAGCCGCAACGGCGTGTATCGCGCTGTAAGGTTTGCTAGGCCGCGCGCCGCGGGCAACGATACACACGACCGTCTGGCTGGCGCGTTGGTCTCTCCGTTGTCTCAATGGGAGAGGTGTTCTATAGCCACCGGGGAAGGAAAGACGCCTGATGTTATCAGCCAACGGGGCACACGCCAGAGACACGACGGGTGCCCGTACGTTATCCACGACCACCGACCTCGTGCGCGCGCTCGGTCAGCTTGACTCCACGATGATCGTGGTCGGGATTTTGATCGGGTCAGGCATCTTCATCGTGTCGGCTGAATCCGCGAGACTGGTGGGAGCCACCGGCTGGCTGCTCGTTGTCTGGGCGCTCGCGGGTCTGATGACCGTCACGGGGTCTCAGTGCGGCGCCGAGCTGGCCGCGATGTTGCCACGCGCGGGCGGCCAGTACGTCTTCCTGCGTGAGGCATACGGACCGGGTCCAGCATTTCTATTCGGATGGGCGCTGTTCCTGATCATCCAGACCGGCAAGATTGCCGCGGTGGCCGTGGCGTGCGCATCGTTTTCTGGTGTGCTGAGTCCGTGGATTTCTGCCGACCATTACATAGCCGAACCAATCGTTGTCGGCGGGTATGCAGTGAGCCTGTCCACACAGCAGTTCGTCGCGATCGTGGTCATTCTGCTCCTGACGGCGGTGAATACGCGCGGTCTTGACGTTGGCAAACGCATCCAGAACACGCTCACTGTCATTAAAACGGCCGCTTTCATCGCCATGATCGTGCTGGGCCTCACCGTGGGCTGGAATCGCGACGGCGCGTTGTGGTCGTCGTCGTGGTGGAATCCGACCGCCAACGGCTGGACTCCACAGCAAGCTAGGCCCGGTTTGGAGATGACCGGCGCGCCGGCTCTCGTGTTGCTCCTCGGGTTGGGAATGGTGGGTCCGCTGTTCGCTCAGAGCGGTTGGGCTAACGTGACCTTCACCGGCGGCGAGATCCGCAACCCCGGACGGAATCTTCCTCGTGCCCTGGTCGTCGGCACGACGATCGTCGTGACGCTGTACCTACTCGCGAACCTGGCATATGCTGCCACCCTGCCGCTGGCAGACATCCAGTATGCGCCGCAGAATCGTGTGGGAACGGCGATGATGCAGGCGATTTTGGGGACTAGCGGGGCGCTGGTCATGGCCGCCGCCATTGTGATCTCGACATTTAGCTGTAACAACGGCCTGATTCTCGCTGGCGCGCGCGTCTACTATGCGATGGCCCGCGACGGACTCTTCTTCAGCCCTGCCGGTACGGTCAACGCGCGTCATGTTCCGGCCGTCGCGCTACTGACCCAAGGGGTCTGGGCCTCGCTACTCATTCTGCCACGCACCGTACGAGCCGATTCCGCAGGATCAATCGTGTACGGCAACATCTATACACAACTGCTTGAGTACATCATCTCGACCGAGCTTGTCTTCTACGCCTTGATGATCGGCGCGGTTATCGTCCTTCGGCGACGGCGTCCCGCGGCCGATCGGCCGTACCGGACCATAGGTTATCCAGTAACGCCGTTGATCTACATCTCGATTGCCCTCCTCTTGGTCGTGGACTTGGCGTATCTTGCGCCAGCCACTTCTGGAATGGGATTCCTACTGGTCGTCTCGGGCATTCCTGTCTATCTCGTGCGCCGCCGTGGCGCGGCCCGGCGGTCGCAAACCGGCGGGGCCGTGACGCCACGAACGCCGGCAGGTGAATAATATTTTTCGTGATGTTCCCTTGTGCAGAGGTCGGGCCGTCGGGCAGCCGCAAGCGCTGAAGGGCGCGGCGATCGTCCGGCGACGTCGGCGGCCTCTGTGGGCACCCACGGCTGTTCGTGGGCTTGTGCCCGTCCTCACCGGCGGCGGGGGGCGGCGTTTGCCCATTGGTTCTTCGGGCCCCACGGCTTCGTCCTGGCCAACATCAGGCCGCTGCGGACGCCGGTGCCGGAAGGGTCGGGCTCGGCCTGGCTCGAGCGTCGGACGACCTGCGCCGGCGGGTCGCACGCGCCTCGCGCTCCACCGCGCCGCATCGAACACGACCAGCGCGCTATTGGCGTCGGACGCGTTCAGTAGCCGCAACGGCGTTGATTCGGGACCTATCAGTCGCCGTTCAGACAGCTCCGACGTCAGGCGGTTCAGATCAGGCGCACGGCCCGCTCGACGCAGTCAATCAGCCGGCTCCGATGCAACTGGACATCCGCTGGCCTGCGCAGGTCGATGCGGCATGTTCGTAGCGTGTCGCATCATCTACAGGATTCCCTGATCGAAGGCGAATGCCGCGGCCTCCGTGCGGTTACACACGCTCGTGTTTGCGAAGATGTGGCGCAGGTGGGATGAGACCGTGTTGATACTGACGAACAGTGATTCGGCGATCTGTTGGTTGCTGAGGCCGCGAGCCAGTAGGCGCAACACTTCCATTTCTCGATGCGAGAGGCCGGCGGGGCTCGGGGCTCTGCCGGCCCGTTTCCCCGTGTGTCGGCCGAGAACGTCGATCGGGAGATTGAAACCACTTGCGATAAATTGGGCAGTTGCGTGGAGAATTGCCCGATGACGCCAAATGTCCATGCCTGACCTGACGGCGATCGGCATGAATGTCGCCAGTTGCAAGTGATCGGCAAAGTCTTGCGCAGCAGCCCGGCTGATCAGTTCGTCGTCTGAGGCGTGTAAGCAAAGAGCCGGCGCCGCCACCTGTCTCGCTATCAACAACAACGACGTGATCTCCAGCAGTTGCTCCCACTGGCGCAGGGCCTCCGGGTCCAGAGCGTCGCGCGCGACGGAAGCGAGCGCCGCAGAGTTGTGCTTGTCGCCCAGACCGCCAAACAACGCGCCACGGACCTGTGCTTCGACGTTCGGCGTGATGTGCCGCAGACTCAGCAACCTCCGATTGGCCGCGGACTCGCCGCTTTGTACAAAAACGATGCTTGCGACACGCGTCGGCGCGATCGCGGCGAAATGGCAGGCGAGCAATGCGGCATCGCCGAGCGCGCAGAACGCGACGCGCTCCACGCCGAGTGCAGCCAAAACCACGTCGACGTCAGCGACGAGCGAATCTACCGACAAGCACGCGATGCGTCGTTCGGATAGGCCCCCGCCACGACAATCGAGATTGATGACCTGGAAGTGGCGGGCGAAGAATTCGATTCCAGTGCGATGCAGCGGCACTTGCCAGTTCAACGTCAGGTGACTGACGTGAAGCGGGAACAACATGACCAACGCCGGCCCCGTTCCCAAGGTGTGGAACGCGACGCGCCCGCCGTCTTTCGCGTGTGCGTATCGAATCGTGGGAGCCGGCACGCACCATCGACTTTACCATTACCACTGGCACTGTTCAGCGCACAGGCTCAGTGTCTGCCGGGAGGGGGTCATCGGCAAGGCGGGCCGGCGGTAAGCCGCATGTGAAGGAAGAATCACATGTTCGTGTGATATCGCCGACATGCCGGATCGTCCAGAATCATCACCGGTGATTGGTCTTCGTGTACAGGTCCGTACGCGACAGTGAGATCGCCGTTGGAGGCACAGTGCCAGAAGCGCGACAGGTGACGGCTGAGGACGGGCAGGCGTCGTTCCACCGCGGGCAGTAGCCGGGGCGACCACCAGGCATGGGGCACGCGCTGCGGCTGGTCCCCAGGCGAACGGCCATCGTCATCATCGACGTACAACGATACTTTCTGGACACGCCGCCCTTCGCCGCAATGCGCGAAACGGTGCGACCGATCGCCAATTTCCTGCCGGCGGCGCGTGAGGCCGGGATTACGGTCGTGCACCTGCGAACTGAGTTTCTGCCGGACCTGGTGGACGCAGGACGGCTCGGGTCGCGGACGCGTCAGATGATGGACGGCACCGGTGCGGCCCTGGTGAGAGGTGCTCCTCTGACTGACGGGCCAGCGGAGCTGGCACCGGCGGAGTCGGATATCGTCGTCACCAAGACTCGATTCAGCGGCTTCTGGGGCAGTCGGTTGAATGACGTGCTGAGGGCCCGCAACATCGACTCGCTCATTCTCACCGGCGGCACGACCACGGTCTGCGTCGAGTCAACTCTGCGAGATGCCGTCTTTCTCGAATACAACGGTGTCGTCTTCTCGGATTGCGCGCGCGATATTACTCCAGAGCTGCACGAGGCGGCCTTGGAGCGGATCGACCTGTTTTTTGGTTGGGTGTGCGACTCCGCGGAATTCAGTGCCGCACTTCGGATGGACGCTCAGTAACTGTGCCGAGCGATGGTGATTTAATCCCCTTGTCGCGCGGTGTTGATCGATCCCGGCCGGCGCCGCCGCGTTGATGCGCGCGCGGCTGGCGCCTGGAAACTTAAGAACTGATTCTGTTACAGCCTTACGGCTGTTGGGCGGAGGCCGGAAACACGGGTGTTTCTGCGAGGGCTTCCTGACAGGTCTTGTTTACAGCCCGCCAGCGGGCGACGATCGTGTGTGACACGCCGAGGCGCTCCGCCGCGTGCCGGGTCGAGAGAGTCGCGACAGCCGCGAACTGCTCGTCCGAGACGGCGCACGGCTTCCGGCCCAGGCGTCGGCCTTGAGCGCGCACCCGCGCGAGGCCAGCGCGCACGCGCTCTTGGATGCGCGCCCGCTCGAATTCCGCGATCGAGCCGAGGACGCCAGCGACGAGCCTGCCGGCGGGCGTACTGGTATCAATCCCTTCGCCCATCGTCACGAACGCGATGCCGCGCGAATGCCAATCGTCGAGCAACATGACCAGGTGCCGAAGGTTTCGACCGAGACGATCGAGACGCCAGCACACGACGGCTTGCACCCGATGGGCCCGCACGTCTGCCACGAGCTGGTCGAGCGCGGGCCGACGGTCCTTCGCGCCGCTGACACCGTGATCGACGTATTCGACGGCGGTCCAGCCGCGGGCCGCGACATAGCGCCGGAGCTCGAGCAACTGGTTCTCCGGCTCCTGGTCGACTGTTGACACTCTCACGTATAAGGCCGTGTGCATGGGAGTCATCGTCGAGGTATAGCCTAACCGCTCATAATATCTGACGTCAACAAATATCGGACGGTGCGTGGCGGTGTGACGCGATGGTGCTAGGATCCGGCCATGACGGCACCGAAGAAGCGGACGCGCGGTAGGCCCCCGGCTGGCCTTCGGCCCGGCGAGCGCACGACGGATTACCATCGACTGACGTTACGGATCCCCGCGCGTGTGCACGGGCTGCTGGAGCGGTTGGCGAGGGATGAGCACCTGCCGCAATGGCGAATCGTCGTCGCCGCGTTGCAGCGTTACGACGCGACCACCAAGCGAACGCCGAAGGACAAGTGAAACGCGGGTCCCGCAGACGCGCTACGAGCTGGGATCGGACAATGCTGCCGTCGCCTCGACTCAGCCGCCGGACGTAACCGACGACAGCCCGAGCGGGCGAGCACGATGCCCAGATGCCATCGGGCGGAGGGTGCGTCTGACTGTGCGCTCGATCAGAGCTGGCGACGTGACCTCGAGTCGACGCACGCCTAGCCTGCAGCCAGGCATCCTGCCGATCATCTCCGAGGCGGCGCTCGCGACGACGACCCACCCCCCCACACCACCCCTACCCCCGGTGCCGGTGACCGACCTGATCGCCCGGCACCCCCGGTGGGGGTCGAGGGTACCTCTCGTTCCGGAGCAGCGGGTCCCTGGTTTTCGAGGTCTCGTTGCGGTCCGTGCGGGGGGGCGGCGCCCCCTGGCCGTGAGGCCCCACGCCGGCGGTGATCTCGGGAGGGCCCCGGTCGCGTAGGCGTGGAGGGGGCCCCATCCGCGGGGGCGGCCTGATCGCGCAATCGGCCGGCCAGGCGGTTCACTAGGCCCGCCAGCGGTTGCGCTCGCGACCCATGTCCGGCTCAGTGGGTCAACTAACGTCCGTGCACAACCGGGCCGACAGCTCGGGCGCCCTGCGCGGGTTGCGAATGGCATTATTCTTTTCCGCGCGCCTCCAGGCCAATCGTTCTAGCCCGTTTGGGTTAACGTTGCTCACGACCACGACCATCTTTCGCGTAAGCCGAGGGGCCGCCACCGCGGCGGTCGTGCTGATCGTGCTCGCGATGTTTCTGTACCCGGGCGGAACACTCCGCGATTCGCATACGACCGGTTATTCGTTCTCGCAGAACTTCCTGAGCGACCTCGGGATGACGGTGACGCATGGCGGTCAGTCGAACCGCCTTGGTGCTCACATCTTTACCGCGAGTTTCGGACTCCTTGCACTCTCCCTCGTCGGCTGCGCTGTCGGGTTTATGAGGTTCCATGCCACGGCGCCGCGCGCACGCTCACTGGCCACCGCTGGCGCGATCGGCGTCCTGATTGTCGGCGCGGGCCTTCTTGGCGCAGCCGTGAGCCCAGCGGACGTCTCCCCAGCCGTCCACATGCGCTCGGCAGCGCTCGCAAGCGCGACCGCGCCGCTCGCGCTGCTGTTGTTAGCAGCGGCGTCCGCGAGAGACCGCCGCCTCCCGAGAGGCGTCTCGGTCGCCTGGGTTGTATTGGCGGTCACGGTTGCTGCGTGGTTCGCGATGCGGTGGGGACCTGGCGTTGATAGTTCTGTTGGACTGACGATCCAGGCAACCATCCAGAAAGGCGTGGCGCTCGTTGTCGTCATCGGTCTGGCGTATCAGACTTATCACGCGATACGGGCGCTGGCGGCGGTTGAGGGTAAATGAGCCCAGGCGGCCGATCTTCGTCGCCTGACTCGATACCGTACAAGACCCTCGCGGCTATCGGCCCGAGCGCTCATGGCCGGTGTGTCGCACGACCAACATGCGGAGCAGGACTGCTCCTGAGCCGTCGCGAAGCGTATTTCGACTGGCTCGACCGCGGGTAGAACGTCCCTGCGGCGTTAGGACCAAGCCGCTGGCGCGGCGGACGCTGCGCGTGAGGCTCGCTCGCTCCCCGGGGTAGTGTCCGGGTCACAGGAGGTGTCTTGTGACCCATTGTCGCCGCATCATGCTGGAGGAGCTCCAGCGCCGGAACTTCTCGCCGACGACCATTCGCAGCTATCTCTACGCCGTGGAGCGGTTCGCTCGCCACTTCAAGTGTCGGCCCGACCGTCTCAATCACACGCACCTGCGTAGCTACCAGGCGCACCTTTTGCGGACGGGGCAGCTCCAGCCAAAGACGGTCCGGCTCCACGTGTCCGCGCTACGGTTCTTCTTCGTGAAGACGTTGCGGCGTCGCTATCTCCTCGACGACACGCCGTACCCGAAGGCGCCCCAGCGGTTGCCGTTGATCCTGAGTGTGGAGGAGATGGCCCGCCTGATCGATGCGGCGGACGGCCTCTATCACCGCACGATGCTGATGGTCCTCTATTCGACGGGGATCCGCAGCGCCGAGCTCCTCCAACTGCAGGTGGCGGACATCGACAGCCGGCGCATGCTGATTCACATTCGGCAGGGGAAGGGCGGGCGCGACCGGTTCGTCCCGCTCAGCCCCACCCTCCTCGCCACGCTCCGCGTGTACTACCGGTGGATGCGGCCGCAGACGTGGCTGTTTCCCGGCATGGTGCACAACTGGCGCGCCGACAAGCCGATCACGAAGCGCGTGCTCTGGGAGGCGGTGGTGACCGCGGCGACGCGCGCCGGTTTCCGCCGACGCGTCAGTCCCCATCTGATTCGCCATTCCTACGCGACCCATCTCCTCGAAAGTGGCGCGGACCTGCGCACGATACAGCTGCTCCTCGGCCACGTGAACATCCGGCACACGGCGCTGTATCTGCATCTCTCGCAGAAGCACCTCCAGGCTGTCGCGAATCCCCTGGATGCGCTCACGATCTCTGGGGCCTGATACCGCGCGGCGGTCTCGGCTGCAGCACCCGCGGTGACGCGGCCACCCTTCGAGGTGGCCGACATCGTGCGCCGACATGGCGAGCGCTTCCTGGAGACCCACCGGGCGTGGGTGACCGGGCTGCACCGCCGCGTGCTCCGCGCCATCGCGCAGTGCCGCACCGCCGCACTCGGCGGGCATCGCGATCGCTGTGAGCAGTGTGCGCACCCGGCCATCTCCTTTAATAGCTGCCGCGACCGGCACTGCCCGAAGTGTCTGACGGCGGCGCGGAACGCCTGGGTGGCCGCGCGGGAGGCGGAGCTCTTGCCCGTGGGCTACGTCCACATCGTGTTCACCGTGCCGGAGCCGCTGGCGCGCCTCGCGCTAGCCAACAAGCGTGTCGTCTACGACCTGTTGTTTCGAGCGGTCGCGGCGACGCTGCTGCAGGTGGCCGCGAATCCAAAGCGACTGGGCGCCGCCATCGGTGGGCTGATGGTGCTCCACACGTGGGGACAGCGGCTCCAGCACCATCCCCACGTCCATTGCGTCGTCCCCATGGGCGGTCTCGCGCCAGACGGCACCCGCTGGCTTCACGCCCGCCCGCGCTTCTTCCTCCCGATTCCCGTCCTCCGGAAACTCTTTCGCGGCAAACTGGTCGCCAGTCTGCGAGAAGCCCATCGCGACGGACGTGTCGACTTTCCTGGAGCGCTCGCCCCGCTGAAACCGGCCGCCGCCTTCCGGGCCTTCGTGCGATCGCTCTATCGTCAGACGTGGGTTGTGTACGCCAAGCCACCATTCGGCAGCCCGTCCCACGTGCTCCACTACCTCGCCCGCTACACCCACCGGGTGGCGATCTCCAACCACCGCCTCGTCGATGTGACGGACGACACCGTCTCGTTTCGGTGGAAAGACTATCGACACGGCAACCAAGTGCGCACGCTCACGCGTCGAGTCGGAGGAGTTTCTCCGCCGTTTCCTGCTCCACGTCCTCCCGAAGCGCTTCGTGCGCATTCGCTACTTCGGCTTCCTCGCGTCACGCTGTCGCACGGTCGCAGCTCCCACAGTGTCGGCGCGCCTGGCCGGCGCGACCGCGCCACCGCCAGCGCCCCCGCCACCAGCACCGCCGAGATCGTGGCCGTGTCCCCGCTGCGGTGCTCCCATGCGCGTCATCGAGCGCCTGACGCCGCGGCAGATCTATCTCACGTCGCTCCTGGCCGACATCCTCCATGACACGTCATAGTCCTCGCCCGGCGGCCGCCAGGCGTCCTCGTGACGCGCGCGTACGCGCGGACGCCGGAGGTCTATCCGACCGTCGCCGTCACGGCCACGCGTACGGCAGTCTCGGACACCAGGTGTCCCCTCGTCCTCCGACTCCTCGAACGTCGGCGGCCTCCAGGCACGCCCGCGCGCGCGGGGTCCTGTACGATTGAAACGACATAGCTGAAGGGGCCGCGTCCGCCGCAAACGCCAGCGGCTTGGTCCAAACGGCTCTATCGAAAGTGACCCGGCGCTCCACATCGGAGCGACCGCGAGGCCACCTGCGCGCCGGGTCACTCTCGATAGAGTCCTACCGTTACTCGAGAGTTTGGTCCGCGACAATCGTTCGAGTACCATCCAGCAGTCGCTGCACGGAGTCGCCTGACACGCCATGAGCCGCCTGCACCCCGCTCTAAATGGATGGCAGTGGAATGACAGCTCGCGCAACAAGGCGATCGTGAAGTGCAATAGCGAGGCGGGATCCAGCGGGTTCACGGCCATCGTCAGCGGCGCTACGCCATCGATGGGCAGCGGGAAGCGGCTGGTAATCACCAGCGCTCCGACCTTCGATGTCCGGTGCAGCGTGGCGAGATGCCGGCGGGTGGCCTCCGTCCGCTCGGAGACACGATCGACGATTGGCAGGATGCTCACTAACACGAGGGGCGGCCGCACATAAGCCTGCAGTACCTGGCCCCCGCCGAGTTCAATGCGGGGTTGGTACGGCAGATCGAGCAACCAGGGGGAGAGCGCCGGGAGGTCTCCATGCTCCAGTGTCACTGGTCCGAACAAGGCAGGCAGGTGACTGGCGTCCGTATACCCGATAGTCTGGTGAGACGGAGGCGTTGGTGCTCCACACGAGAATGGTACCCTCGAGTGCGGAGTTGCGGCCGTACGTACGGGCCTACAGCCGGAAGACGGGTCGGGTTAGCTCAGTCCCACCAGACATCCCGCTGTGCCTCGTAAGAGAGTGATCCGTGCAGGTCCGAGGTCGGCTCATTCTCGCTGTTGCGGCGTTGTTGCTCGCGCCGCCGGCCGCCGCTGCGGCCAGCGGCCTCGGCGCTCCGCCGCCGCTCGCCCTCGCGGTAGCCGTTGCGGTTGGCGGTCTCGGAATCCGGTGGGCCGGGCGCGCATCCAAGACAACGCTCGAGATGTCCAGGGCCGGGTTTGCGGGCTGGTTGTTACTGGCCGCGCTAGCGCTCGCGCAGGACGGTCGCGTGTCTTGGTTCATGGCCGACGGCACTCGGCTCACGAATGCTGCGGTCCCGAACCCGTTCATCATCGTTCACCAGTGCCTCTCGGGCTATACGGAGGCGGTCCGTCGTGCGCTCGAGGGTCGCGAGAACATCTACGACGAAGCGAACAACAAGATGCCGGACGGCGGCCCGCGCTACATCGTGCGCCGCGACGGAGCGACTGAGTCGTACAACGAAAGCCGGCTGAAGGCACTGTTTGCCGGCGGTCAAATTCCCCGCGTCGAGGTCGTTCACGTCGACGAGTACGAGTATCCGCCGCCCTTTCTCCTGTTGCCGTACACGGTCGGGGCGCCTGTCGGTCAGGATTACTTTCGAATCCGCCCGCTCTGGTTCGGGCTTCAGGCCCTCCTGCTGTGGGTGGCGTTTCTGATATCTGTCCGATCGGCCGGTCCAGAGGCCTCGACGCGCGCGTTCGCGTGGCTGCCTGCCGTCTGGTTCATGCCGCCAACACTCGTCGGGCTCCAATACGGCAACTTCCAGACGGGAGCAATCGCGCTGAGCGTGATCGCGATGGCCGCGCTTGCGTCGCGACGCAATGTCGCGGCAGGTACGCTGCTTGGGTTCGCGACGCTGGGCAAGGTGTTTCCGGGTGTGCTGGTCGTTGCGCTGGTTGCACGGCGCCGCTGGCACGCCGTCCTGATGACGGTCCTCGCCGCGGTGACGTTCACGGCACTGACGCTCGTCGTCTTTGGGCGCAAACCGTTCGACGATTTTCTCTTCTATCAGCTGCCCGCGATTGCCAACGGCAGTGCGTTCGGCTTCAACAACCGACCGGAATGGATTCCGACCAACTATGGTGTGTACGCCCTGGTCGCTAAGCTGAGGCTTCTGGGGGTGGCTGGCATGACGCAGGACACTGGCAATGTCGTCGCCTCCGTGTACGGCATCTTGCTTCTCGTCCTTGTCGTGGTGCTCCTGGTACGAGCACCGGAGAACAGCGGCGAGTCGATCGTCGAGTCACCGCTCGTCTGGCTGGCGCTCCTGAACCTAGCTGCTGTCCGCAGTCCATACGTCGGTGACGGCTACGGGCAGGTCGGCACGCTGTGGCTCCTGGTCCTGACAGCGTCGCGGCAACGCCGCACGCGCGCGCAGCTGTGGGTGCTGTCGCTGGCTCTTGTCCTGTGGGGAGTCACGCTCGAAGGGTTTGCTTCGGCGCGGCCACCGGCGTGGATGATTGTGTTCTCAATCGTCACGCAGCTTGGGCTGATTGCGTTCAATGTGGCGGTGTTGCATTCGGCGGCACGGGCCAGCGCGGTTGATGGTAAGCGGTGATACATTTCGCAGCGTCGGGCGCGCGATCGCTGAGCCTACCGGTGGCTTTGCCGCTCTCGACGAGGCAGACTTCGCCGACGCGCTGCGGCGCATTAGCCGGCGTGTACGTGACGGCGCCGGCAAACGATCGTCGACAGCCCGGTCAGCGTGCGGATTGCGAACACACCGCGCAGGACGCGGACACTTTAACCGACCGGATGGATGGCCGGAAAGGCCACATGTCGACGTGCGGGAGAAAATACGCCGCGGCTGTCGGACGCTCTACAAGTTCGTCGCGACCGGGTGGGTGTTTACGGCCCGGCGGCCCCGCGTTCAAGCACACGCAATTACATTGGGCGTCTTGGGGTCGCCTTTCCCGCTTTCTCACCGTGCGTGATCACCGGCGTCTTCCCTCCAGGTGCGGCGCGAATCCATGCAGGCGTTGATTGATTGTCAACCTATGCTGTCGGCATCTGCTCAATGTCGGACAGTAAAGGCTTAGGCTAACCACGCCGGGCACAGGACGTGTCCACGCGCGGTCAACTCCCGTTGGGGACGCCACCATATTTGCACCAGCTAAACCACTGACAATCCGGCCGATTGCGATCGGGGCCGAGAACTCGTAGTAGCGGTCCCCGCCCGTTCGGTTTGCCGTGAACACGAGCGGGCCCGCCAGCAGCTTTTTGAGCACTTGGCGCGCCTGCGGAACGTGCTTGCGGAGCAAGACCTTCCACTCGTCCAATGTGGTGCGCAGGTCGCGCTCGACCGTTGGCAGGTCGACGGTCGCGGCTTTGCCGGCTCGGTCGATCGACCGCAGATCAAGACGCAACTGGTCGCGCGCCGTCTCGCGTTCCTTGATCGCCAGCACAATCGTGCTCAGCTGGCCGCCAGCGGTGATAGCAGCCGTGAGGCGCTCTAGGTCGCGCTCCACTGTCTGAAGCCGCTTCTCGACCTCCTGACGGGCGCCCTGCGCAGCCGCTGCTTGCGGTTTCAGCCGCTCAAGTGTCTTGCGTAACGTGGCCGCGATGACATCCGGCTGCAGCACATCTCGTTCGATGGACGCCAGCACGGCGAGGTCGGAACGGTCCATTGGAACCTCGAGACTGTTCGAGCAGACCGACGAACCGCAGGTGGAAGGATGTGCACCCGTAGAAGTAGGCGCGTCTCTTGCCGTGGCTCCGGCTCTTGACGTAGATGCTGCCGTTGCAGCTCCCGCACCGGGCGAGACCGGGCAAGAGGTATTTCGATTCCACACCACGGGCGGGACGTCCCCATAATTGACCCTTGGTTCCCCGCAGGTACTGTCGGCGGGACGCGTCCAGCCGCGCGTGGACGGCGTCCCAGACGTCCTCGGTGACGATCCGGAGCTGGGGCGCGTCGATGCTGACCCACTCGCCAACAGCCCTGGCTCTCTGCTGAACCTGACCCCAAGCGTTGCGCTTTTGCGTCTGGTTCCAGACGACCACTCCACGGTACAGCTGGCGGTACAGGATCTCCCGGACTGACGACGGAGCCCACGAGCGGGGACGGGCCTGCTGTGAGCGGGGCGCTACTGCGCCCTGGCTGTTCAGAAGCTTTGCGATCGCGTTCAGTCCGCGCCCCTTGCGCGACAGATCGAAGATGACGCGAACGATCTCGGCCTCGGCATCGTTCACTTTCCTCACCACGAAGGCGCGTTTTCCATCCGCTCCCAGCATTTCGACGTTGTCGTACCCGAACACCCGGCCGCCCGTCACGTGGCCGGCCTTCGCCTTGCGCAACATGGCGTCGTAGGTCCGCTGTCGGGCCTTCTCGCGCTCGAGTTCGTCGGCGAAGGCGGTCAGCGACAGCATGATCTTGTCGGTGGGGGAGTCGAGCGTCCGCTCGCGATCCTCGAGGTAGAAGAACACCCGCACGCCAGCCGTCACCAACTGCTTGAGGGCGTACGCCGTCTCAATGGCCTCACGTCCGAGCCGGGATTCCTCGGACATCACGAGCACCTGGAAGGGCGCCCGCGGCTTGACGCTGTTCATCAGCCGCAGGAAGCCGGGACGAGTCGCGAACTCCGCGCCGGAGATTCCGTCGTCTATGAACACAGAGGCATCATCGACGGTCCAACCTTTACGGACGGCGTACTGCCGGGCGTGATCGACTTGGCGCGCGACGCTCTTCTGCTCGTCGGCGACGCCGTTCTGCTCGGTGCTCTTGCGGGCGTATATGGCGGCGATCATCGAACCAGCCACCAGGCTGACTGCAGCAGCCCGTACCCAGACGATCGATAGACCCGCCAGCGCGTGCGCTGGGGATGTCCTGGCTGGATAAGGGCGCCGACGGCTCCGAGGACCATCGGGGCGGCCCATATGGTTTGGCGCAGGAGGGCGAGAATCATCTGCGGCACTCCCGGTGTATCGCGCTCCGTGACGACAAAGTCGCCGGAGACGTCAGACGCGAGTAGATGCAGCACCATCAACCTGAGACACCGCCGTGCTACGATCCGCCCTCTGATGAACGTCCCCAAACCCGAATTCTGGAACAACGCCGACCCGGAACGACTGCCGGATGCCTGGCGCCTCACGAAGGGTGAAAGGCGAGCAGACGTTCACCGCGGTGTGCCAGGTCTGGGCGGTGGAGCTTGGGTGGGACCTCCGGCTGTTCATTGATGGCGAGTTGATGAAGTCTCAGGTCTGCCGCTCCGGTGGCGAGATGGTCGATCGGGCCGAGTTTTGGCGAGCCGCATTCGAGGTCAAGGGCTGGGGCGCGCCGCGGACCCTACCATCGCGTCCATGACAGCCCTGGTGACGACGCGGCGAGCGCGATACCCACTCGCGTGCTACGATCCCGCCCATTCCGGCGTCTTGTAGCGTCCGGTCTGGAACGGCACCTCGATAGGAATGGAGGCTCCCGTGATGATCCGGCTGTTCTGGTCACTGAGCATTCTTCTCTTACTCCCCGGGACAACTGCCTCAGCACTTACCATTACATTCGAGAACGTGGCATTGACAGGAAACGTGCTCAACGTGAATCCGGCGGCTCCTTATGCGGAAGCGGGCTTGACGCTCACGCCAACCAACGCCAACTCGGCGGTGTTCGATTCAGCGAACGTCACTGACTTCCCGGGTGACACCACAGACTTCTTTGGGTTCGCCGAGGGCAACCTGATCACGCTCAGCGGCGCGGCGCCGTTCACCTTGAACAGCCTGCTCGTCGGACCGACTACCCTTTCGTCAACGTCCACAGTTTCAATGACCCTTCTGGGGACTCTCTCGGGGGGCGGCACCCTGACTGCAACGTTTGCCGGTCTGTCCACCGCTACCTCGGAAACCCTCAACTGGGCCAACCTGACAAGCGTGCGATTCAGCGCGACGGACGATTCGGCGCTCGACAACATCGTCATCAATCAGGTTCCGGAGCCCGCGCCGCTGGCGCTACTTGGCGCAGCCGCTCTTGCCGTAGGCGCGCGTCGTTACCGCCACCAATAAGCCCGAGCAGGCTGCACGACGATTGCGCCTGGCTCCCGGCATTGTCGCGCCGCCCGGCGGCTGTTTCGATGGGAGATCGATACGGGGGTGACTCGGTACCGGAACGCGCTCTGTTTGGTGTAGGATGCGACCGATCAACGGTCGTCAAATCGCGAAATGTCGGGTAAGGGGTCAGACAATGTCCCACCGCCCCTGCAACTCTCGTCGTTCCGTTGGTTGCAAGCTCAGGCGCGTCACCGGTTCAGCGCCGCACTCTCTTCCAAGGAGGCTGAGCATGTTTCCAGCGATACGTTGGGGTGCGACGGCATTGGTGCTCGCCACTTTGTTCGCTGGCGCTGCGCAGGCCAGTATCATTACCAATCCGGGATTTGAAACCGGCGACTTTACCGGCTGGGCTCTGTCCGGGGACCTCTCCTTTACAGCCGTTGACGACTTCTCCCCACACTCGGGACGCTTCAGTGCGGGGCTAGCAACTTCTGTAAGAACTCCTGGTTCGACAGGTTCTATCACCCAGACACTCGCGACGACTGCGGGAGTTTCGTATGACATTGAGTTTTGGGTGAATACTGCAGTTACGCCGAATTTCTTCAGCGTGTCCTTTGACGGTATTGTCCTGGACTCGCTAACCAATATCAGGACGGCCCCCTCGATCCAACCCGCGGTCTACAGATTGTTCAGTTACACCGCATTGGCCTCGTCGGCGAGTACCGATCTTGTTTTTACGTTCCAACACGACGCGTGGGTCTGGGACCTTGACGACGTTAGCGTCGAGGCAGCCACCGCCGTTCCGGAGCCTGGAAGTTTGCCGCTCTTTAGCGTGGGCCTAACTATCCTTCTTGCATTGCGTCGTCGTTACAGGAGTTGCTAATGCCAACATCGGCCCAAGCCCGTTCTCCGGTCTGTCTCTGCTGCTGCACTGCCGTCGCTCCTTGATTCACGAACAACTGGAGGGCGACGGACATCCATCCGCCGCGGACAAACGAAACACGCGTCCGCGTGTGCTACTTCTTGGCCTCCGATGTATCCGCCAGAGGGGCCGCTGCGGGCTCCTCCGGGAACGGTCGCGCCTCGGCGGCAGCCTTCCGCCGATCGGCATCGGCCAACTCCACAAACGCCCAGCCTTTGGCAATCAGCTGGAAGGCGTTGCGGCATGAGCTCTCGAGCCGGTCCGCCCCGCGCGCCCAGACGGCAACGCGGTCGTGGTTGGCGTGCTCGCGAAGGTCTGGGCTGGTGACGATCGGCGTGGTATCGACCGGAGCCGGCGGATCTGCAATCGCGACCGCCTCAAAGCCCTTGCCGACGTAGTACAGGTGTTTGGAACTCGGAAGCGCCGTGGTGAGGTCACCGTTGGGCCTCGAGTAGACGAGCCGCAGCTTGCCCTTGTGCGCCATCGGTCCCAGCAGCCGGGCGACTTCGTTGTCGCTGTAGCCGCGCGCAGTGAACTCGGCGGCGAGTGCCGGGGCGACGCCGATCACTGTCCACCGTCCTGTCGGGCCTCGGCCAGCTGGCCGGCCTGCTTGCGGTTCAAATCTGCGATCGCCCGCTTGAGACCGGGATCGGCGCCCTGGTCGCTGAGAATGCGAGCGGTGACTTCATCGTGTGGATCTGCCCCGCCGGGGAGAACGCCGTCGTCGATTGCGTGGAGGACAGCCTGACGCACGCGCTCAGCGCGGCCAGCAACGCCATGCGAGACCGCACAGGACACCGCTGCGGCGGCGGGTGCGCCTAACGCGTCATCTAGCGACGCCAGAGACGCTCTCCGATTCCGCTCTTGACATCCGTTGCCCTCCGGAATTGAAAAGGCTCGACGTGCGGCGTAGCATCTCTTTCCCGCCTCGGCCGCCGTTGGCACGCGCCCGGCAGTAGCTTCGCTCATCGGTTTTCCGCCGCCGTCCTGTCCTCCCGTCCAGGGCGGCGGCTTTCTGCGATCGAAGGCCGGTTTTACTGGAGTGCCTGCCATGGCTCAACCCACGTCCAACGCGTGCAGCCGGTGCGGTACGTCTGGTCCCAAACAGACTTTACTCACCTCGTACGTCGCCTATTTCATGTGCCAGTCCTGCGGGGCCGTCTGGAACGTCGAGCGCAGCCCTGACGAGAAGGGGCAGCGCGGATGCGCCCCGAGGGCCACAACGTCGTGCGGGTGCGACCCTGCACAAGAGAGCCAGTCCTCCGAGCCGCCGGTGATTACATTCCGAACTCCGGCACGTTCCTGAGGGTTGCGGCCGAGTGGTAGACTCTTTGGCCCCATGAGATCCACGCGTCGCTGTCTGCTGATTTCTCTGCTGTGCCTATCGGTGCCGGCAGTTAGCCACGCTGGACCCTTGCGCGATGCCTTGGCTGCCGCGGGCACTCAGCAAGCCAACCCGCCTGCCTCGAAGTCGCATCAACGCCTGCAGGCGGGGGGAATATTCCTCACGGTCATGGGCGGCGGTGTGATGATCTACGGCGCGACTCGGACAGAGCCGGAACCGGCGCTCTTTTGTGGGTTTGCGTTTAAGTCGGACTGCGACGTTGTTTCGAACCGCGCCATCGTCACCACCGGAGCTGCCATGATGGGGCTTGGCGTCCTCATGGTGATCCTCTCGAAGAAGAAACCCAGCCCGGAGATCGTCGCGACTCCCGGCAAGCTCGCTATCCGGCACACGGTGACGTTCTGAGCGCGTCCTCGAGCTCGGTGATGCGCTGGTTCGGCGCTGACGAACAAAGGCACCCGAGGTGGTCTCTCGTTCTGCATGTCTTCATCCCATCGGCGCTCCGGACCGGTGCGCCATGCCCACGCCGCAATCGCCTTCGCGCGGGTGTGCAAAGATCCCGCCCCCTGTAACGAAATGGCTTGGGCCCCGCAGAAGGCGGGAAGGCCCCGATGCTTCAGAAGGGATGGTCAGCTTGATAACTCCAGAGGGTTATCTCAATCCGTGGATACCTATACTGATTCTGCCTGCAATCATCGGTATTGTCTGCGCGTATCTGCTGCAACCGAGAACCGCGATTATCGTTGGAGGAGCCGTACCGTTTGTAGGCTTCCTCGCGGTCCTGCTGTGGTCTGAATACGTCCAGCCGCCAGCAGGAGGCGGAGCGTCCATGTGGCCTATCGCCCTGCTGATTGGAGGCACGGTCGTGGCGTTTGTGGGCGGATTTGCCGCCTGGTGTGTGTGGGAAGTGCGCAGAACTCGTCGTCCCAATTAGAGAGATCATTGGCGACCCACGACATTCGGGTCGGAACTGCGGTCTTAGCGCAAGCTGTGCTGGGCATCGCCGGCAGTCGTGTCGCTAGCTGCTGTTTGCGCCGACCCGGTGCCATGCCCGCGCGGCAATCGCTTCGGCGCGTGCCGCGAACCGTGCCGCCGCACTCTCATCCCCGCGTAATAACGCCAATACACGCGCCCTAGCGCATCGCTTCACGAGTCGCCCGCGCTTGTTCGCCCGGGCCTTGCATCTGGCCGGCGGGACAGTACCGGCGCGGCCGGCCACCGTGTCGGCCCTGATCGAGGCTTCGCTCCGGGAAAGGTGTCCCGCAAACCTGGCACTCGCCGCCCGAGTTCGTCATGTTTGGCCTCATGTCAGCGCCTTTTTTGTGACCCCCCCCGCAAATTTCGCGGAATGCTGTGCAGAACCCGGAGGGTCGGGCGCCCCGTGACGGCGGTAGAGATTTGCCTGTGCCCCCCGGGCGAGCGAACTTTTTAAAACCGAACGCGCGGGCGCAAAACCCGGAGGGTCTGGCGCTCGCGTGCGTCTGTAGAAATCTGACGTGCCCCTCCGGTCATCGGAACGTTGGACCGTGCGCTAACTCACCTCGGCGGGAAAGCCGAGGCGGCCGGCCACGCACGGTCCAGCGCGGCGCCGGCCCTTATCCAACCTTGCGATAGCCGAACTGCTCGGCCACCGCTCCGATGCGCAGATACCAGAACTCGAACGCGTGGCGGGATTTGTGCGGACGACCTGATCCGGCTCTCGTGTGCCACGGTGCACAGCGTCTTCTGGTTGACGGTCGGCTGGACCACCACCACGTGCAGACCCATGACCGCCGCGCCCCCGCCGGCGGACGTCCGGATCAGGCGCTCGGATACCGTTCCTTGCCGCAGCCATCGCATGTCAACAGTGGGACGCTCGAGCGCCAGGTCGCACATGTGCCGCTGCCAGCCCCCGACTTCGGCGCTGCGGCGCGTGACCAGTCCATGCCTCTGATGCGGCCGCCGCGCCTGCATAGGCCGCCTCCCGTTCCGCGCGCGTGATCGGTTTCACGTACGGCAGGTAGTCGTCACCCATTCGCCCGTCCTCCTGCCCAGGCCGCGATCTCCACGGCTGCCTGGTTGAACTGCTCGGCGCGTGTGGTCTCCGCGCGAACTCGAGCAACCGTGCCCCACGCGCGCAACAGCGCGGCAGCGCGCCGCCCTTTTGCCATGCCACGACTGGCCCTTCGCCGACAGCGTTCGCCGCAATAGAGCGGACGCTTCCGCCGCGCAGCGCGCGGGCAACGTCCGGCAACGGGATCGGCCCGCGGCAGACCGGGCAATCAGCCGGAAGTTCCGGACGCACGGTCACAACCTGCCCTTTCCGCCCACCAAAACGCTCATTTGAACGGCACTTTCTGCGGAAAACGCGCAGCGTCTTTGGGCGCGATCTTGGGTGGAAGTGGAGGTGGCGCTACCCTCTACTATTTGCGCCGCCGGCCTCCGAGCGGGTGTATCGTGAACTCTGACCCGGAGGTCTGTATGACTCGACTGATCCGTTCCACTCGTGACGGCGAGCTGCGTGCGGCCCTCGTGGCGTATGGCCTGCTGCTTTCGAGTCTGATCTTCATCGTCAGCATCGTGGCCATAGCCGCGCTCATAACCGGCCTGCCGTCCCGGTAGCTGGGCACGTCGAGCCGGCAACTCGGTCTCGATGGTCAGGGGTGGTGCGGTGTAGGGCAGCCGCGTCACGGCCGGGACCAGACGGCCACGCGGCCGGCGCCAAGTCGTGCTGCAACGAGGGCAGTGGAATCGCACCATGATGGGATCCCACTCCGGTGGCGCCGCTGTGTCGCAAGCCGGGCATTCAGATGCGCGGTCGCGGGTCATGCGCAGGCTCCGATCCTGGCCTTGACGGCCGCGAGATCCGCGCGGAACTTCGCCGCAGCGTTGGCGGATCGCTTGGCTGCCAGTTCCTCCACCTTCAGGCCGGCGGCCTGTGCCTCCGCCTCGAGCTGTTCCCGCTCCTGACGACGCTCCGCCTCCTGTTCCGTGAGGAACTCGAGCGGTCGGCAATACACCGCGGCCTCATGGCGCCGATTACACCCCCGGCAAATGGGCGCGCACTCGCGGAGGATGTCGTGCGCGATCCCGCAGAGCGCGCAACTCCAAATCCGTCCAACTTCCGTGTACTCGCCTTCGATTAACTTGCGTCGCAAATCGGGCTTGTTGATGAACTTCAGCAACGCCGGTGGATCCTTCGCCCGTTCACCAGCCAAGAAGGACGTCGCAAGCCCCTCAAGCGCCGGTCCGAGCTCCTCGAGCGGTATGGCTCTGAGCCGTTCTTGGTTTTCTGGCGAGAGCTTCGCCGCCGCCGCCGCGTACTCGAACGGCGGGCCGAGCCGTTCGAAGGCATCGGTGATTACGGTTAAGTCCTGCGGGGTCGGATTCGGTGGCTGCGGCTGCGGCTGTGGCTCTGGTACCGGAGAAGGTAAAGGCAAAGGCTTAGGAGTGCCCCTACTGTCACCGCGGCTGTTGCGGTGACTGTCACCGTTGCTGTCGATGTTGCTGTTGCCGAACGAAGCCGTCAGGGACGCCCATTCTCGGGACAATTCGTCGGCCTTCTCGAGCCCAGCCACTACTTCCGTCACAGCCTGGTGAATGGCAGTGCGAACCGGCCCGCGTAGTTCACCGGCGTCGGCGGCCCACGACTTGAGCGTCTGGACGTTGCGCGGCGGGTCGTCTGCGATGGCGGACACCACGAACAGGACGCGCGCCTCGCGGTCCACCATGACGACGCCAGCGCGCTCGAGCTCACCCAGACAGCGCCTGATCGCCGCTGGCGACCATTTCAACGCGTCGGCCAGCATCAACTCACCGGCCCGGACGACGCCCGGCAGCGTGCGTCTGAACGGCGAGAGCAGGAGCCACAGATAGAGCACCAACGGACTCGGCTTGGTCTCGCCAATGGACGTCGGGAGTGACTCAATGATCCCCACCGGGATTCGCGAGTAACGACGCCGCGGGGCAGGTGCCATCTATGCGGCCTTCCCATCGTCCGCGGGCCGCTCGTCCTCGCGCCGGATGTCCGCGACGAGCGCCGCGGCCAAGAGACGCGCCAGCGCCTTCTGGATGTCAGCGCGGGTCACCGGTGGTCTCCGGTCGGCTGCTCCTGCGCTGCCCAGCAGCGCTTCAGCGCGTCGATGTCAGAGCGGGCGAAGAGCCGATTGCCGTTACTGGCGCGCACGGCTGGCAACACGCCGGTGCGATCGTACTCCCGCACTGTATGTTCACTGCGCCCGAGTTCGCGCGCCGTGGCGCTTGTGGTGAGGAATTCGGATGTGGTAGGCAAGTGGCGTAGCTCCTTAAAGTGCTACGCCCAGCGTGAGCGCGGTTACAGAAATTGAAAAGTATGTCTGTTCCTCTGTTTGTTAATGTGAACTCTTGCGAACTCTTGCAAAGTGCTTGGCGGCTGTCACTCTCAACCCGTTCGATGGGTCGACAGGAAGTCCGCCAGACGGCTATGCGAGATCCGGATCGTCGACATGAGGACAAGCCCGCCCCAGTCGCCGGACCGCAGCATATTACGAACGTGTTGCCGCGACACATCGAGAAACGCGGCTACATCAGCACACTTGAGCGCAACGTGTGCCCTCGGAATAATCACAGGTGAGATTACCTGGAGGAGCTCGAGCCGGTCATCCGAAACCCGAGAACTGAGGTAGGCGCGAGCGTCCTCGTACGTGACGCGGTACTCTCTAAGCCCGATGCGAATCGCCAACAGTCCTCCGTCGCGGATTTCTTCACGGAGGTAACGAACCGAGATGTCGGCCACACCGGAAAGGGCTTCCAGGGTGAGGAGCTTCCGATAGGTTCTCATCAGCTGCCCTCCGCGACAGCTCTCCGCATGAACAATGAATCGGCGGCAGCCGGCGCGGAGTGCCGGGTTTCGGGGATCAGCCTGGCCGCCGAAATTAGGACGACGGTCGCTATTAAGCACGACAGACGAACGGCCGCGGATCGCCGCCGCTACGTGCCCGACTCTCGGAGTCTTCTGCCAACGACCTCGCGCGAGCGTGCCTCCTGTATCACCTGAAGGCTATGTGCCACTTGGCGCCTGGCGTCACGAGTCGCCTGTCCGACGTGATGGATTTGGTAAAGCTGCTGATCAAGTCGGAGTCAGAGAAAGCCGCGTAGGGCTAGCGGCGTTTGAAAATCTCTTTGGTTGCCGCTTGGGGTTTCCCGTCGACGGTGGCGGCTGGCCCGAGAACCTCCGTCACCACGACGAGTTGTCCAGTAGCGTCTATTGTCCACGTCTGCCGCCTGATGTCCTGCTTGATCTCGGGCATATGAAGGGTCACCACCAGCGTGTTTCCTGTCCATGCGGCCTTCGCAAGAAGAGGTTTCCCGTCAGGAGCGATGATCTTGGTCTCAGAGCCGTCGAGCTTGAGTGTGGCCTTGTAATCAGGCCCACCATCGAACTCCAGCGTAGAGCCATCCTGTTTGACGTTGAGTTCGCGGACCGGCTTCTGAGTCCCAACACCGACCCACACGCCCGATAGGTTAGGCTTGGCTTGGGCAGCCAATTCGACAGCACCAAAGGCGGCAGCGGCGACGACGAGGCATAAAGCTGCGAACCTCATGGGGTCTCCTTTTAAAACGTTGATGAGCGAGGACGGAACGTAACGGCCAGCCGACAGGAATGTCAAATTATTCGCCATGCAATCACGAATCGAAAGGAGCCCACTACCCAGGAAAGACCACCTCCGCATCCAGCCCTTTATGAAGTACTGGAGCCCATCGTCGGTCGTAGCCGTTCGAGGTGACGTGCTGTACACCATCCCCTCTGGGGCGGTGACGCGCTGGTCGACCGTTAACAGGTCCACCCGCTCTGAGCGTAGGGCTGTGAGTATTGTCGGACCTGCCGGTGCCGTCAACTGCTCAGGTTGCCACCCCGCCTGGTCAGGCGGCTAGGTCCGAGAATCCAGCGATCGGCAGCTGCCACCCGACAGCGGTCCCCGTTGGGGACGCCATCGCTTGTGGATACGCTAACCCACTGAAAAATCGAGACAGGGGCCCAGTCGCCTGGAACGTGTAGGGCCGGGACGCGGCGTCGGGCGTGAAAACGATCCGATCGACGACGAGCTTGCGGACCATTTGGCGAGCCTGGGGAACGTGCGCCCGCAGGAGGCCTTTCCAGTCCATCAGTCGAGACAACAGCGACTCCTTCAGCTTGGCCGCGTCCTGACGCGCTGGGAGCGGTTTCTGCAGCTCGCGCAGCTCCTGGGCGATGAGCTCCCGGCGCTTCTCACGCTCGCGCATCGCCAGGACGAGTGTGGCCGCTTCGCCCCCCGCCACGATCGCGGCGATGAGCCGATCCAGTTCGCCCGACAGCTTGTCGGCCTCGGCTCCCAACCTATTCACCCTCTCCGCCCGGTCAGGACGTTGCGCCGTAGCCTGCTCGATGGCCCAGTTCATCGCGTCCTGAATGATTGACGGATCCAACAACTCCCGCTCGAGCGCATCCAGGACCGCGGCGTCCGCATCTGTGACGCGCATTTCGAGGCTGTTGGCGCAGACCGCCTTGCCGCGGTGATGGAACGACGAGCAGGCGCAGAAGAATGCCCGCCGCTTGCCGTGGCTCCGGCTTCGCACCACGAGCGTTCCGCCACACACTCCGCAGCGGCTCATGCCCGTCAGCAGGTGCCGGGCCTCGATGCCGCTCATCGGGCGGCCCCACAGCTTGCCATCGGTTGCCCGCAGGTACGTCAGACGAACGCCTTCCAGCCGCTCGTGCGCCGCACGCCAGAGCGCGTCCGACACGATGCGCAATTGTGGCGCCGGCACTTCCAGATGTTCGGCCGCCGGGCGCTGGCGCTGCTTGGTCTGGCCCCACAGATCACGCTTTCGGGTTCGATTCCAGAGGATGAGGCCGCGATACAGGTCGCGGTGGAGCGCTTCGCGAACGGATGACGGCGCCCAGGCTTTGGGGCGACCCTGTTGCGCTCGTGGGGCAGTGCGGTCTCACGCGTATGGATCCGGGCTTAAACATCAGGATTCCAGACCGACAGGGGAGCAACTCAGCTAGGGCGTCTTGCCGCCTCTAACAGAATCAGTTCTTTAGTTTCCGGCTGACCACCGCGCGCACATTCAATTTGGCGCCCGTTGCTCGGGATCGATCAATACGATGCCGACAAGGGCAGATTAATCCTTTTAGGGGCGAGGGCAGACGGGAACACAGCACTCACTTCACCGGCGAAAGCCGCCGCAGCTCATCGAAGAAGTTGAACCAGAACGTTACGTGCGTCGGCGCGGCCGTCGCGGGGGTGCCCGGCGCCATCACTACGCGCGTGCCGTCCGGATCCAGATCGAAGGAGTTCCCCGAGAGCGGCCGGCGCTGGACGAGCGCCTCACTCCAGACGAGCGGCTTCCCAGCCCGAAAGTCGTCACCGGTCGCCGTGTACGGCACCACCATGATCCGTCCGTCGGCGGCCAGGTACAGGAGCTCGCGGCGGTTGTGCGACCAGACGGCATTGGTGCCTCCGTCCGTCGAGATCGCTATCTTGCCACCCGGTCCGGGAAAGGGCACAACGGAGATCTCGAAGCGGCTCGACTCGTTCGATTCGTAGGCCAGCCAGTGCCCGTCTGGCGAGAAGCTGGGCTGCTGCTCGTTGAAGAGCGGCTCATCCAGAAACACGGTCGGCTTACCCGGCTTCCAGCCGCTCACCTCGTCCCCCTCGAGCCGAAGCGTCATAAGGCCAATACTGTTCGTCTCCCGCCGGCTCTCTTGAAACGCAAGGACCTGACCGTTCGGATGCCACGATCCCATAAGCTGCGTGTTCGGGCTTGTCGTGAGCGGTGTAGGGTGCCCACTGCCGTCCGCTGGCTGCCAGTAGAGGTTCATGGGGCCACCGCTGGCCGTGGAGCTGTAGACGAGACGCCGCTCATCCGGCGTCCAGACGGGATTCCGATTCACGCCCAAAGTCGACGGCAACTTCCTCTGTCCGCCACGCTCTACATCGTAGATCCACACGTACGTGTTCGCCCCGTCGGTACGCGTGTAGGTGAGCCGCCGGGTGTGCGGGGCGATACGGACCCCGCCCCAAGTGCCTGCTCGAATGTTGAGCGGCGTCATTTTGCCGTCGGGGGTCAGCCAATCAAGCAGAACCTCCGCTGCGGTGTCGATCCCCGGGACGTACATAAGCGTGCCGGTGTCAGACACTTCCGCCTGCGCGTTGCCACCAAAAATGCTACTCAGCACACCTGCCACCACCGGCACCTCCGGTCCGGTGACGACGAGGGTGTTGAGATCGAACGGCGCCGCAAAGAGCGTCCCGTCGTGGACCCAGGTCAGATGACCGCTTGGAAGGTAGCGGCCATAGGAAGCATCGCGCTGCACGACATGGGACTGGCTGGGGGGCAGCGGCTGCACGGCAAGCCAACCCTTCGTGAAATTCCCTTGGTCGGCGGTCACTGTGTAGAGGACGGCCCGGCCATTGGGTAGCACCTGCGGCCACCGATGCGTCCATTCGCCCGGGGCCAGCGTCGTCAGCCGCTCGGCCTTCCTACCCGCAGCCTCCCCCGACACGCGCCAGAGGCCGTCATTGATTGTTGGCGCGAATACGATCGTCCCATCGTCGGCCCAGGTTCCGCCCCGTGCGGTCGGCGCGGGCGCGAGCGTGACTGTCGCGCCGCCAGTGATCGCGACTTTTTTGAGCGAGCCGCTCGCAAAAAATCCAAGCCACTGGCTATCCGGCGAGAAGAACGGGCCGGCGGCGCCTTCGGTATCGGGTAGCACCGTCGCCGTCAACTGAGCGAGCCGCCGGACGTAGAGACGTGGCGCGCCCCCGCTTTGCGGCCGCGCGACGAACGCGATCAGGCTCCCGTCCCGCGATACGACCGCGGCGGTGCCCATCGGCGTCGTCGATCCTTCGGTGATGAACAGCGAGGCATCGGCGCCGAGCTCCGCGGTCACCCGCAGCGGCGGCGGTGACGTCTTCCGCCACGGCGCCCACAGCAGGAGCACCGCCGCGAGTCCCACGGCCAGCGCGCTGGCTGCCGCCCATGGCAACGCACGCTGCCAGCGCGGCGCCACGAGCGCCATCGGCGCCACGCCGTCGCGGGTGGCCGGCGCCCGCAGCGCCTCCTCGATCTCGAACCGCACATCGGCCATGTCGGCCAAGCGCTTCTTGGGATCTTTGTCGAGGCAGCGCGCCAGCATCTTCCGCAAGGCCGGCGCGCTGGTCGTCGGTAGCACACTCCAATCAGGATCGGCACGCAGAATCGCGGCCAGCGTGTCTGACACCTCGGCGCCCCCAAACGCGCGCGTGCCGGTCACCATCTCGTAGAGCACGCAGCCAAACGCCCAGATGTCCGCGCGCTTGTCCACCGGCTTGCCCCTCGCCTGCTCGGGCGACATGTAGGCCGCGGTGCCCAAGATCATGCCCATCTGCGTCATGACGGGCGACGTGAGGGTGGGAGAGTTCGCGAGGGCGCTCGAGGATGCACTCGACGCGCCGACTGGATCCATCGCCTTCGCCAAGCCGAAGTCGAGCACCTTGACGGTGCCGTCGGCGCGCACCTTAATATTCGCCGGCTTCAGATCGCGATGAATGATCCCCTGCTCGTGCGCGCCTTCGAGGGCCTCGGCGATCTGCTTCGCCAGAGGCAGCGCCTCGGTGACGGGCATCGGGCCGCGCGCGATGATCGCCGACAGGTCCTCGCCCTCGACCAGTTCCATGACGAGCGCCGTCGCGGCCCCGCTCGCTTCCAGGCCGTAGATGCCGGCGATGTTCGGATGGTTCAGCGACGCGAGGACTTCCGCTTCGCGCTGAAAGCGAGCCAGCCGATCGTGATCCGCCGCGACGGAAGGCGGCAGGATCTTGATAGCGACCTGGCGCTTCAGCCTCGTGTCGGTGGCCCGATACACTTGGCCCATGCCGCCCTCGCCGAGCAGGGCAGTGACTTCGTAGACGCCGAGACGGGTGCCGGGACTAAGAGCCAAGAGTGACGCGATTATATGGCCGGGACGGGCGGCCGGCGCGATTGGTCCTGCCTGGCGCCGTTGCGGCTGGCTGAACGCGTCCTCGACGCCAATTGCTCAAGAGCGGGACGACCTGGCGGGTCGTCTTCAATGCGGTTCGGTGGACCGCAACGCGCGTGCGAGCCGGCGGAGCAGGTCGTCCGACGCTCAGGCCAGGCCGAGCCGACCCACCAGAGCGACCGGGGCGCGGTGCGAGAACTCCGAGGCCGGCGTCACGTACGCCTTCTTAACTTTCCAGGCGCCACCCGCTGCGTCTACCTCTCGATTACCTCGAGGCGGAAGCCTGGACAAGGTTTCTCTGAAAAACCAACTTGACCGCGAGTTGCACGACGCGCGGATCGGCAGCCGTGGTGATCGTCCCGAACGCCGCAGACCCGAACGTGCCGTTTGGGGGGCCAAGGGCCGGCGTGTTCGTGGCGTTGAAGACCTCGGCGCGGACTTCCACCGAGTTACCGGCGCGCAGTCCGATACGGCGCAGCACCGCGACGTCGAGGTTGCGGTAACCCGGGCCGCGCACCGGGTTTCGCGAACTCGTGCCAATCGTGAACTGGGGGGCGGCGGCGAACGCGTCGGTATTGAACCAGCGGATGACCGTGCGCTCGCCCGACGGCAGTGCGGGGTCACCGACCAGATTGGGCCGCTGGGTGCCGAATCCGGCAAACGCATTGTTGTTGGTGGCCTGCGTGACGGCGATCGGCACGCCCGACTGCAGCGTCACCAGCCCCGTCACCGTCCAGTCGTTGACGATGGCGCCAGCACGCCGGATGGACGTCGCCCACGATGGTTGCCGAACGGAAGGTCCCACACGGCCGACGCCACGAAGGCGTGCGGGATGTCGCCCGTCGAATAGTCGCGCTCCAGCGAAGGTTTCGTGGAAGCGGGTCAACCGGGCGAAGACCTGTCCGCGGTCTCCGTTCATGCGCTGATCGACTCTGCCGCTGAATTGATCCTGATTGACGGTCTCGATGTCCGCCGGTCGGTAGTTGTTGGCCGTGCCGGTGGTCGTCGGGAGCGGGTAGCGAGCCGATAACGCGCGGGCGACGGCATCGACCCGGTCGACTGGAATCGTGTTGCCGGGAAACGGCGTGCGCGTCGAGCCGCCGCCCGCCACCGGACTCGTCGTCGCCGGATCGTAGATGATCGGCACTCGGCCACCAATCGGCTCGGAGAAGACGCCCTCACGCTGCAGCACCGTGGGCACCGTCGAGATGATGGTCCGGCCGATGCTCTGTCGTTGACCCTGGTAGTCGCCGAAGAAGAATGCCCGGTCCTTCCGAATGGGGCCGCCAACGACACCACCGAACTGCTGACGGCGAAACGCCGGCTTGGGCCCGGTCGGCGCGAAGTAGTTGCGCGCATTCAAGGAGTCGTGGCGCAGGAACTCGAAGGCGCTGCCGTGCCACTCGTTCGTCCCGGACCGTGTGGTCAGGTTGACGACGCCGCCGTTGAAACGGCCGAACTCGGCCGGTGGGCTGTTGCTTTCAATCCTGAACTGGTCGATGGCGTCGATGTTCGGGAAGAACGCGACCTGACCTGGCTCGGGCTGGAGTACGGAGATCCCGTCAAACAAGTACTCGTTCGTCCGGGGACGGCCCCCGTTGATCCGCGGCAGCGACGATCCCGGCGGCAGGGCCACGCCCGGCGCCAGTCCGGCCCGCAGAACGGACACGATTCGCTTTGGCGTTCCGACCCGGCGGTGGTCATTTCGCAACGGGTCGGCCGGATCACGCGGCCCCAGAACGGGCGGTGGCGAGTCTGCTCACTTCCGGCTTGTAGGGCTCCGGCGGCTGCGCGGGCGACGAGGACCGGCCTGACCACCAAATGCGGGAGAGCAGGCCGGCGGACGGCCGAGCGGCTGGTCAGCAGGGAACGGTCGAATGCCGCCAAGCCGTCGGCAGTTAGCGCTGTCGACGTGCTCAGGGGTGCCGGACGTGTTTGCTGTACGGCCGATACCCTGAACGATTGCCGTCCCGCGTTCCCTGTCAAAGCCACCGTGCCTTCCTGAAACGGCTATAACGTCTGCTTCGGACCAGACTCGCCCAGGTGATCTGCTCCTTCTTGGCCACCCACTAGCAGGATGCTGAAAGACGCATCCTGAATGGCGGATGTCAGATGGAAGATGGCAAAACCCCAGTGTTTTCACATCTGCCATTTGCCATTTCACATCAGGCCGCCCCTTTTTCAGCGGCCTGCTACCCTGGCCCCTCGCGATGGCATGCTATCTGCGCTCGCGACTGTGATGCCGACCCGAGAAGTCAGTAGAGCGCCGCGGCCGTTCTGGAGCGACGGCGCCCGCGCGCTGGCCGAGTCCGTCCTGGCGTTCGCGATCATCCTGGCGGCGCTCGCGATGGTCACCAATTGGCCACCGTGGACGTACGTGCTGCTCTGGTTCGTCACATGCTTCCTCTGGCCCAGCAAGCCCGTGCTCTGGAAGCGACGCCTGTAGAACGCATTCGAGTCGGCCTCCAGCCACTCCGCCCATGGGCGGCGCCGCGTTGACGAGTCGTACCGCGCCGGTGGTCATGCCGACGCTGAGTGAGACGCGATTGGGCGCGTGGTCGTGCCCGGCGTGCTTGACCCTGGCGAGCGGGGAGTGCCATACCTGTCGAAGCGCAGTAAATGGGCGTGCTACGATCGCGCCCCATGTCCGAGAATCACGGCGTTCGGTTGCGCCTGTGGGGGCTCGGCGTGGCAGTCGCGCTCCTCGGCGCCGCCTGGCTGTTGCCAGCATTGGCGCCAGTGGTGCTGCCAGCATTACCCCCGGCGCCCGCTCGGTTTACCGCTGCTCGCGACGGGCGACTGCTGGCCAGGCACCGATACGGCAATGTTCCCGTGCGTGTAGTCGCACTCCCCGCCGCGACCAAGGACCAGCGCGTCTATCCGATCGAACGGATCCGGGGGGATGCCCCGCCGCCCGGCGGGTATGCCGGCGTCGCGGAGGACCTTGCGACCGCACCTGGCAAGCGCCGTGTCGCTTGGTAGCCTCACTCATGTCGACCCTGTATCGTGAGAACTGGACCGGCCCGCGGGTGAAGCACAGTGACGGCTGCCGACTCGAGAAACCGACCGCCGGTCGGCAGCGCGACGATGTGAATTGTGGGTACATCGGTAGTGGGACGTTCCACGCTATGCGGCTACGAAATCCTCCAGAACTCGAGCGAGTAACGACGCGCGGAACCCCTTGGCGACGCCAACGCACCGCACCGGCTTTGTTCTGCCTGCCTCTCGCTGAAGCTAAGCACGTTAGCGCGGTTCCAAATCACTCGCCATCAAACGCCAGTCCCTCCGGAAAGAAAACACACTGTGTCTTCTGGCGTTGCTCGACGCCAGCCTCGCTCCAGAGCCGCGACGCATCGCGTAGCACCAGCAGAGCGAACTCCAGTAGCCCCTCAACATCCAGCCCCGCCAGCTTCGCGCCATGCTCCTGCATCTCGAGGAGCGCCAGTTCCTGGCGGAGGCGATCGCGTTGCCGGTCATAGGTCGACCGGTCCACCCGCTGGTTCGAAAATCAACGCTGCATCGAGCGGGTCGAGCCTCTGTTGCACCGCCGCGGCCCGGCGAACGGAACGATCGAGTTGATCGGTAGATGATCTCTGCAAGCCTCTGGACCAAGTTGCTGGGATGGCGGACCTACGCGTAAAACACTCGCTCGACATCGTCTCGAAGTACCTCAAATACACCGTCAGCTTGGGTTGCTTGCCCTGATCTCACGGGACGGCAACCGCATAGGCTCCGAGTAGCGTGGGTGCGACGACCGTGCACCGGGGTAGGAAGGTCATCCTCCTGTGGCGGCCGCGTTCGACGGACCCGCCGGATCAATCCGGAGAGCTGGTGTCGATGGACCTCGGCTGTCCAGTGCAAGGGTGTCCCCAGCCGGCGCTATGGTAACGATCAGTCGCGAAGAATATTTCGACGGCCCGTCCGCGGATAAAGAGTCGCTGCGGCGTCTATCGCGACCGAGGCGGAGCGCAGACCTGTGTTGCGCCTCGGCTGACCGCGGGCGAATGCTTTGCGAGCGCGGGCGTTGGCGGTAAGCTGTCGCGGATCCAAGGAGTCTGACGCATATGCTGCGATCGACTGTTGTTCTCTGTGCCTTCTTGTTGTCTGACGCCACCTCAATTGCGGCGCAGAGCTCGCGCTTCGAGCCATCGTTGCTCGAGCGGCCGGACGTACGTGCCGCGATGCAGTCCGTTGACACGCGCGCCGGGGCGATCGTCGACGAGTGGATCAAGATCGTCGAAATCCCGGCGCCGTCAGGGAAGGAGCAGGCGCGCACGGAGTACATCCGCGCCGAGATGCAGCGGGTCGGCCTCACCGATATTCGCACCGACGACATCCACAACGTCAGCGGCGTACGAAAGGGGACGGGGGGCGGGCCGACCGTCGTCTTTGCGGCACACATGGACACCGTCTTCCCCGCCGGGACGTCGGTGCAGGTGACGCGCGAGGGGAATATCCTGCACGCGCCGGGCGTCGGCGACGACACGGCGAACCTGATGGCCACCTTCGAGATGTTTCGGGCGCTCGAGCGAGCCAAGGTTCAGACGGCGGGTGATCTAATCTTTCTCGCCTCAGTTCAAGAGGAGGTTGGCTCCCTCGGCGCAAAGTACTGGCTGGAGAAGAGCGGCTACAAGCCCGACATGTTCGTAGCTGCCGACGGCCCAGACATGCGGGTGTGGTACGGCGCACTGCGCATCAGCGCCAGGACAAGTTCTATTACACGTCGCCCGGCGCGCACACGACGGAGAGCCGCGGCACGCCAAGCCCAGCCCGGGCCGTGGCCAAGGCGATCGCGGCGGTCTATGATGTGCCGTTGCCGCCGATCGTCGAGGGGCTGGGCATCTACAAGCTTCCAGTGCTGAACGTCGGTACGCTGGGCGGTGGCACGGTGACCAGCGCTGCGCCGCGGGAGGCGTGGTTCACGATCGATCTCCGCTCGCTCGACACTGAGACGCAGAGTCGACTCGAGCAGGAAGTGATCGCAATCGCGCGGCGGACCGCCGAGCAGGAAGGCGTCGGCTTTCGCCTCGAGCAGGCGATCAACATCGATTTTTCGAAGGCGCGTCCACAGCAGGAACGGCTGAACCATCCGTTGGTGCAGACCGCCGTGGCCGTGGTGAACCACCTACGCCGGCCGGGCACGCCGGCGGTCGTGGCCCAGGACATCGGCTCCACCGACGCAAACATCGCGGTGAGCATGGGGATTCCCGGTATCGCCATCGGAGCCGCGACGACCAACAAAGTGCACACGGTTGACGAGTCCGCGGATGCTACGACTATCGTGCGGGGGATCAAGTCCTTCATCACGCTCGCCGTCGCGCTGACCACGAAGTAATCAAACAGGCCGTCGTCGCTGCTCAGCGGGCCACCGGATCGAGGCTGCTACAGTCGCTATTCGATGTGATTACAAGGTCCACCATCACCGCCAATTGGTCGATAAGTTGCACGCGAAGCCCTGAACAAGTCCGTCGTGCCACGCGATCGCAGTCGCGAATGGCTCCGCCCGTTACGGGGCTGTCGTTACTGATGCATCTGCGGCCCACAGCCGCGTGACGACGCAAACGTCTGCCGGATTGTAGGCGGGGGCGTGCGCGCCGTGGCTTTCCTCCGTGCTGACGCGGAGCTCACCGGTGGGTAGCTCGCGCTTCATGGACGTCGAAATCAGTGTTCATCGTGTCGTCTTGCGAGTGCCTCGCGTAATGCATGCCTGCTTCTTGCAAGTTCCTCCCGTACTCGACGGCCCGCATCAATGGCACCCTGGGTCTCGAAGCCGCCGAATACTCTCCACACGCCCGAGCCCGATTTCTTGGATGCCTGCGCGAAGTCTAGGCCGCGTACGACCTCCAAAACGTGCTGCAGCTCGTGCGCGACCAGCTCCACTGCGTCACGGACCGGCGGAATCGCAACTCTGGCGACGACGACGCCGTCTTTTTCGTGTCTGATTTGAGTCAGTGCCAGTGACTGCGAGTCCATCCTGCCCCATTCAAGGGTCACCACCGCTCGAGCCTCAGCGAGCGCTGCGCACTGCTCCCGGAGGGTGAACGACCGTCGCCAGCCATCTTCGAGCACCCCCAGGAGCGGTGGCTCGACGACTATCCGGCACGGCCAGGCACGGACCTGACCGCGTTCTTGCTCGCCGCCTGTCACAGCATGGGCGTAAACGTCTGGGAATGAGGCAACGACAATAGCCGCTAGGCTGAGCTGGACAACGATTGTCCGGAGCCAGGTGGTGCTCCCTGAACCACGCATTCGAACCCCCTGTCTCGTCCCGCCGGCGTAATCCGGGCGGGGCGGCAGGGGAAACGCGCGGGAAGGAGGAATTCGGTCTCATCGAGCGTGAACGGCGTTATAAGAAGGCGTGGGCGAGAGAGGCGACATCACAGGCCTGCTCGTCGCGTTGAACGAAGGCGACGATGGCGCCCGGACGCGGCTGATTGAGGCGGTTCACGGCGAACTGCGGAAGCTGGCGCGAGGCTATATGCGCCGCGAGCCGCGAGATCACTCGCTGCCTCCAACCGCTCTCGTTCACGACGCGTTCCTGAAGCTCGCTGGTCAGGGGCGGGTCCAGTGGCAGAATCGCGCGCAGTTCTTCGCCGTCGCCGCGCATCAAATGCGACGAGTGCTGCTCGACCATGCCAGGGCTCGTCGCGCGCGGAAACGCGGAGGTGGCCTCCGCGTGCCCCTCGGAGACCACGACGCAGCCGTCGGCCCGCCGACCGCCGACGTGTTGGCACTTGATGCCGCGCTGGAAAAGCTGTCGGAGCGATACCCCCGACAGGCGCAGCTGGTGGAGCTTCGGTTTTTCGGTGGTCTCACCGTCGAGGAGACCGCCGTTGTGCTCGGCATCTCGCCGATCACGGTGAAGCGCGACTGGGCCTTAGCCAGAGTCTGGCTCTATCGAGCTATGCAAGGACCGGAGCACGACCATGCGCGGTGATTGGTCACGGCTTCGCGCACTCTTCGAGGGTGCGCGGGAACGTCCAGCGAACGAGCGGGTCGCCTTTCTGCAGGTCCACACGGAGGGTGACGAGTCGTTGCGGCGTGAGATCGAGTCGCTGCTGGCCGCCTACGAGGCCGCGGAACGGTTCCTGGACGACCTCCCCGTGACGGAGCCGGCCGACCAGCAATCCACTGCCAGCCGCAGCGACGACGCGCCTCCAGCACCCTCGTTGGCCAGCGGCAGCCACCTCAGCCACTTCGAGATTCTGGAGCCGCTTGGCCTGGGCGGCATGGGCGAGGTCTATCGCGCTCGTGACTTACGCCTCGATCGCTTCGTGGCGATCAAGGTGCTGTCGTCCACGCTGCAGATGGACAGCCAGGGTCGTCAGCGGTTCGAACGCGAGGCTCGCGCGATTTCCAAGCTGACGCACCCGCACATCTGCACCGTGTACGACGTCGGCTCGGCGCCCGTGAATGGAACCGCCATGCCCTTCTTGGTGATGGAGCTCCTCGAAGGTGAGACGCTTGCGACTAGGCTGGTGCGGGGTCCGCTTCCGCTCGAGGAGGCGCTGAGTAATGCCATCGACATCGGCGACGCTCTGGCGACGGCGCACGCCCACGGCATCGTGCACCGTGACCTGAAACCTGCCAACGTCATGCGGTGCGCGTCGTCAGGCGTCAAGCTGCTGGACTTTGGCCTCGCGCAGCTTCGTGGTGGCGTTCCCCCCGGGTCGTCCGCCGACAGCGGTGCCCCCCTGACCAGTGCGGGCATGGTCTTCGGTACGCTGCCTTACATGTCACCCGAGCAGTTGCGTGGCGAGCAGGCGGACGCTCGCGCCGACATCTTTGCGTTCGGTGGCCTGCTATACGAAATGCTGACGGGCGCCCGACCGTTTGGCGGGAATTCGCAGGCGGAGGTGATCGCTGCGATTCTCGAGCGTGACCCTCCGCCGATCAGCGACTCGCAGCCGCTCGCCCCAAGCAACCTGGATCGTGTCGTCCGCAAATGCCTTGCGAAACGGCTGGAGGAGCGCTGGCAAACGGCTCGCGACCTGCGAAGCGAACTCCAGTGGATTCACACAGAGATCGGCTTGGCTGGGACAGCATCGCCGATGCGGACGCGCCCACCCGTCCCCGCTTGGCGGTGGCCCGTAATCTGGGCGAGCGTAGCAGCCATCCTCTTTGCCGCCGTCGCGATCGTGATCGGATCGCAACTGTTCACCCCTGCACCCTCACAACGCGTAGTTACTCACCTCGCTCTCAACTTCCCACCCGGAGTCACCCTCAACATTCCGACCAACGGAACATCGTTCGTGGTGTCACCAGACGGGGAACAGATCGCGTATATCGGGGTGCGTCAGGGTAAACGCTCGCTTTTCATCAGTGCTCTAAACACAGGAGCAGCGGTGGAGGTTCCAGGTACGGACGAGGCCGCCAATCCAGCGTTCTCTCCCGATAGCCAGTGGGTCGCGTTTGTACAGGCGAGGGCCGTAAAGAAAGTGCCAGTCGGCGGGGGGCCGATACAGGTCGTCTGCGCGTGCCCTGGGCCGCTGTTGCGATGGTTGTCCGATGGCCGGCTCGTGAGAGCCGGTCTGCATCGGCCGATCGAACAAGTGGATGCAGCAGGAACTCCGCTCACTCGGCTCGCTGAGGGAGATGAGGGGCATCACAATCCCGTCCTCCTGCCGAACGGATCGATGCTGTTCACAATCCTGCGCGGGGGATGGCACAGTGCAGGTAATAGCGTGGCGGTGTGGACCCCGAACTCGACTTCGGGGACTACCCCAGAGGTCGTCGCGAATGCGACCAGTCCGGCAGTGGTCGGAGGCGACACGCTCGTGTTTGCGCAGGCAGGTACGCTGTATGCGGCGCGCTGGGATGGAGCGCAGATGCGCCTCGCCAGTGAGCCACGCGCGTTGGATCTTCGCATCCAGCCGAACGCATACGCCGCCGCGCCGATGTATGAAATCTCTGGTAACGGTACGCTCGTGTACGCCGAGCACGCACCGGGGCGCCGTCTGGTCTGGGTCGACCGTCAGGGGCGCGAGCAGTTCACCGACGCGGGAGAACGGTTCTTCGCGCAGTTGCGCATCTCGCCCGACGGGACGCGTGTGGCGACCTACCTCCCGGACGGCGATAGGGATATCTGGGTATTCGGGCTGACGCGCCCTACGGCTGACAAGCTGACCTCCGGACCGGCGAGGGACACCATGCCGGTCTGGTCGCCCGACGGGTCCCGGATCTTCTTCACAACGGCCGAGAACAAGGTGCGCTCGATTGCAGCGGACCGTTCGACTGACGTAGAACCCGTGTTCGAAGGGCGCCAAGGTGAGCGGATCCACCCCCTGTCCATCTCGCCGGATGGCAAACTGCTGCTCATGCAGTGGGATCAGCTGCCCAACCGCATCGATCAGCGAGTGCTTCGCCTCGGACCGAGCCCTCAACTGTCCCCGCTTGTGGGCGAGTCTGGCACGGAACGCGACGGCAGACTTTCGCCCGACGGTCGATGGCTTGCATTCCAGTCAGACGAGTCGTCCGGCGGCCTTGAAGGTCATATAAGCGTGCGGCCCTTTCCCGACGTGTCGAGCCGGCGCTGGGTGATCTCCTCCGGGATTGGCCGCCAACCGGTCTGGTCTCGAGACGGGCGAGAGCTGTTCTATCGGACCGAGGACGGCACCCTGATGGCGGTGCCGATTCAGACGAGTCCCACGTTCACACATGGGATACCGATCCGCCTCCTCACTCCGGCTCAGACCTTACGCGATTGGGCGAGCGGCCCGAGCTATGACGTGTCGCCTGACGGCCGGCGGTTCCTCTTCATCAGAGCACCCGAGCTGGACATCCGTTCGCTGCACGTTGTCCTGAACTGGGACGTCGAAGTAAGGGCGAGAACGGCGGGGCACAGATGACCCCAGGTGGCGCACGGGTTTCTCCATTAGTTGTTGTCCCTCGCCGGAAACTGACCACGACAGGCCGATCTGCTCGCGCGCGAATGACCACTCGCCGGTGCTTCAGCATATAGACCACACGGCTGCGGGCATCCGCCCACCTGTCGGGCACGTCGGTAGCAGTCGCACGCGACCTACCAGGATGGTCACTGTTCGTTGAGCAGCCCCTGGTCAATCTGGAGCGTGCGTCAACGCCACTTCGCCGCCGTTCGACTCGCGAGCGGCCAGACATTCGATCTGGACGTCCCTAAGGTAGTACCCGAGTACGCACGCGTACCCGGGTGTCATCCACGGTCAGCGATTGGACTCCCCAGAGCAAGGCTCAGTTCCCGCCGCCGTTGACGTTTGGCCCACACACGGTTCCCTCGTAGACGAGATCGGTGCTTGGCTGGACCGTGCCCGTGTGAGACCTGCCGTCGAATGTCATCGTGCCGGTCGCGTCGGCGTATTTGCCAGACCCTCCGACAACCGTCAGAGCGCCGTGCGAGATGAACTCGCCCGGCTCGCCGAGCACGGGCGTGCGGCTGGGAAGGCCCGTAGCGATCAACACGTCGCCTGC
Source organism: uncultured Acidobacteriota bacterium (assembly GCA_963816725.1). Classification (GTDB taxonomy): domain Bacteria; phylum Acidobacteriota; class Vicinamibacteria; order Vicinamibacterales; family 2-12-FULL-66-21; genus CAVSUB01. The sequence continues at coordinate 132,167 of CAWFMC010000024.1, forward strand.
GGTCGTCAGAAAGACGTCGTATGACGTCACGTGGGGCCGAGTTCGTACCAGCGAGGTGCACAAGCGAGCCCAGGTGCGCCGGAGATCGTGTGGGGCCAGCTTCTCGATGCTGGCGTGCCTGGCGGCCGCCTTCACCACGTCCCAGACGACTTTCACCGTCATGCCCTCACCCCATACGTGACCCGCCTTGTTGATCGCGCCAAACGCTGGCCCCTGGGTGGGGCCGGCGGGACTTATAAGAACGCGACGAAATGATTTCCCTTGTATGTGGTCCAGTGGGTGTAGAGTCGAGCCTCATTGAGGTCGGCCACAGTGAACTCGGGTTATCAGAGGTGGAACATGTCAAAGGGTTTTAGTCGCGCATGTGCCTCGTTCGTCCTGTGTGGGGGACTCGGACTCGCGGCTTGCGCATCGCCAGCGAGGCCGAGCGCGGTTCCGCCGGCAGCGGCCGAATCGTCTGGGCTGACGGCAGCCTCCAAGGGAGTCACGGATGACACGCTCAAGAATGCCGGTTGGAGCTGTCTCTACGTTGGCGACGGCTTTACAGTCTGCGCACAACCGGGACAGAGCCTTCCTCCGATTCCGTTCGTTCCGGGTGGGCCACCGACTTACATGCTCGCGGCATTCCTCAACGGCCAGTTCGATCATCACGTAAAGTTTCTACGTCCTGACCTCTTCCATGGCCAACCATGCCCAGGCGGGGAGCCCATGGAACTCCACCCGGTAGTCGGCTACTACCATTGCGCCATTCCGGTCGCAGGTAACTAGCCCTGATTAGGCAGGGAAAGGCTGTCGTGGGCCGGGACACCCCGATAGGCTTTCCCTGTCTCTGGCCCAGACGGCGATCCGTCAATCGCGCTGTGGCTGGCAATGAGGGTGGTGGCGATCGACGCTCGCTGAAAGCCAGGCACGTTGCGACGGGCTCAAAGACCGGTGGGCGCCAAGACGAGTCCTTCCGGAAGGCAACGCGGGCGCCAGCTGCCGCGGCAATCGTGGAAGTGTGAACGGCTCGTGATGGCGCGGTGGCCTCGCCCGCGAGCTCGCCAAGCTTCGCAGATGACGAAAGCGATTCGTGCTGCGCGCGCGCTGCTGCTTGCCCGTGATCTACTTGCTGGCCGGTTGTGCCCCCGCGACCCGGTGAAACACCGTGGTCGTCGTGGACGTTTTGCCATCCTGTGTCTTCGTCGTGTCCACGAGTGTGAACGTGGTGCCGTCGGCGGAGAAAGTGCCACGGCCATCCATCGTTTGGACGTTGGCTATCTCACCGTGACGAAGCAATAAGTCGCCCTCTCTCTTCACGCTCTCCTTGGCGACCGGTTGACCATCACCATCCTTCAAGTCTTGCATACTGCCATCGGTGGGGCCACTCCACGAGTACACGTTGGACTTACCTGTGGCGTCCACTCCCTCCCAACGCCAGGCCATTGCATCGGGAGTGTCCTCGAGGATGGTCAAGGTGACTGACTTCACGGGAGGCGCAGAGGGAAATGTGCTTTGCGTCAGGTCCAGTTTCCAAACGCCGACGGCCGAATGCTTCGCGCCGGTCGCCTGCGCGTTCGCCAACGATGCGCTGAGGAGCACAACGAGAAGCGTCGCGGTGTTCACCTTCTTTGTCATAGGCTCCAGCCTTCTCAGCGAGGCCACCCGTCGCCGAGGATCGCGTTTATAGCAGACGGCGGGCAGAAGCTCAATTCGATCCGCCCGACCGCGGCAAGTGCCGTCTCGCAAGTCGACGGTTTGACCCGCACAGCCGGAGGGTATAAGCTCAGCCGGTTCTGCAGAGCTAAGGCTTAATGCGGTCGGTCACAGACTACGAGCCGGACTTGATGGAGGTCCCGATGAGTGCGCAAACCAGGCGGCGATGTCTTCACGGGCTTGCGGCGGGAATAATCGTGCTCGCATGCGGCGGCGCGGCCGCCGCGCAGACGGCCGATCCGGCGGTCGGCGTCTGGAAGCTGAATGTCGCGAAGTCGAAATACAGTCCCGGCCCCGCGCCCAAGTCAGTCACCGTCACGATCGAGGCCGCAGGACCCGGACGGAAAGTCACCGTCGACGGTGTGGCCGCCGACGGGTCTCCTCTCAAGTGGGGATATTCGGGCAACTTCGACGGCAAAGACATCCGCCTGACCGGCAACAACCCCGACGCGGACGTGGTGATGCTGAAGCGCCTGAGCGCGACGACGACCCGATCGACGTTCAAGAAAGCGGGCGCACGCACGCTCGTCAACGGGATCAGCCTGTCGGCCGACGGCAAGACGATGACGGTCGCGAGCACCGGGGTGAACGCCAAGGGTCAGTCGGTCAAGAACACGCAGGTCTACGAGCGGCAATAACGATCATCCCGTCGGACCGGAGGATACCGAGGCCGGCCGCGCGCCGGCCTCGCTGTGTACTCGCGCCTCCTGTTGCACCGCAGCGCACTGACGCCGGCGCGGCGCCCTCAGGGAGATGCGTCCGTGTCACGACAGGCTCGAGATGCCTGGATAGTGTCTCGAGCATCCCACGACGACCGCTTCGTCCCATACCCGGACACGGGAGGTTCGGCGAGGCGCCATCGCGGGAAAGATTATTTGTCACCTGTCGCGTCAGTCGTGATCCGGCGGCGCGCTTCGTTCGTCAAATCCTGCGTTTTCCTGACGGCACTGCCAATTCGCGTCCCAGGGTCCCCTCTAACGCAGGAGGTACCGTGTCTCTCCCGTGGTCCGTTGTCGGCGTCACCGCCTGGCTGGCACTCGGCGGTCTTCCCACGGACGTGCTGGCTCAAACCTCGTCCCGTACCAGTCTGGTCGTCACGGTGGTCGACCCGAGTGGCGCGGTGCTGCCGGAAGCGTCAGTGACGGTCGCCGGCGTCGAGGACGACACCAAAGCGACGGCGCCGCGGGCGGCCAAGACGACATCGAGCGGGGCGGTGACCTTTTCAGGCCTGGCCCCTGGCCGCTACAGCATCCACGCCGAGTTCCCCGGCTTCGAGCCCGGTACCGTCCCGGATGTCCGAGTCGCCCGCGGGGACAACAAGCAGACGATCGTCCTCAGGATCGAGAACGTCGCTGAATCCGTGACGGTCGCGCGGGATTCGCGGTCGGCGGGGGCCGACCGCGCCGCCAACGCGTTCGGCCTGACGGTCAACCAGGAGCAGATTGCGGCGCTGTCCGATGACCCAACGGTGATGGCCAGCCAGATCGACGATGTCGCGGGCCCTGGCGCGATCATCCGGGTCGATGGCTTCGAGGGCCAGCAGCTGCCACCCAAGGCGCAGATCAAGTCCATGCACGTCACCCGGGACCAGTTCGCGGCGGAGACCGAGCAGCCCGGCTCCACCTTCGTCGACGTCATCACCCAACCGGGCATCGGCCCGATTCGGGGCACCGGCAACCTCTCGTTCCGCGACGCCTCGATGAGCGCCAAGAGCCCGTTCACGTCCACCAAGGGGCCGGAACAGAACGTCGGCTACGGCTTCAACGTCGGCGGCGCCGTGATCAAGCAGAAGAGCAACTTCTCGCTGGCGGTCAACGGCCAGAGCCAATACATCACGCCCAATCTGACCGTCGCGACACCGGATGGTGCGCGCTTCGACGTGCTCGGACAACGGCAGCGGTTCGAGAACGTCAACATCAACGGCCTGTGGGACTACGCGCTGACCCGCGATCAGACGTTCAGGTTCGGGTATTCACAGAACAACGGCCGGCGGCACAACCAGGGCATCGGCGCGTATGACCTGCCCGAACGGGCGTTCACGTCGGACAACAACGCCTACACCTTCCGCGCGCTCGAAGCCGGTCCGCTTGGCCGTCGCGTGTTCATCAACTCGCGCATGACGATGACCTGGCGCGACTTCGGCAACACTTCCGAAGTCGAAGCGCCGACCATCGTCGTGCAGGATGCCTTCACCAGCGGCGGCGCGCAGCAGAGCGGCCGTGTGCACGGCCGGAACATGACCGCGGCGTCTGACGTGGACTACATCCGCGGCCGGCACTCGTGGCGGGCCGGCGTCCAGCTCTATGCCGACTGGTATCGCGCCAATCTGAACAACAACTATCTGGGCACGTACTTCTTCAGCAGCCTCGAGACCTTCGAGGCCGGCACACCGTTGCTGTACACCCGCAGCGTCGGTGACCCGGGCCTGGATTTCTTCCACGCCCGCCTCGGCGCCTACGTGCAGGACGACTTCCGCCCGTGGAAAGGACTCACGCTCAGCCCCGGCATCCGTTACAGCTACCAGACGCGGGTCGACGACCTGTCGGCGTTCGAACCTCGCATGGGGGTGACCTGGGCGCCGACCAAAAGCGGCAAGACGACGCTTCGCGCCAGCGGCGGCGTCTTCCACGGCTGGCTCGATCCGGGCATCTGGTGGCAGACCGTGCGCTTCGACGGCGAGCATCAGCGGGAGCTGATCATCACCAACCCGCCCTATCCGAACCCGGGGTCGGCCGATGCCGCGCCGCTCGCGAACATCTATCGGCTCGGGCACTTCCTCCTCAACAAGAACGTGCGGTACAGCGCCGGCGTCGACCAGAAGTTCTCGCCGAGGGTGGGCGTCAACGTGCTCTACAACTACTACCATCAGGATCAGCTGCCGCGCGGGCTGAACGCCAACCCGCCCGTCGACGGCGTCCGACCGGATCCGAACTCCGCCAACGTCATCTCCACCGTGACCGACGCGGAGATCATCCGGCACGAGCTGTTCGCCAACTTCAATGTCAACTTTGCGGCCGCGCCGCCGGCGGCGAAGCAGGCTACCTTCAACTGGCGGCGCCTGGCGCTCAATGGCGGCTACTCGTTCATACGCGCCCACCGGAACGCCATCGGTCCATTCGATGTGCCGCCGAGCGGCACGCTGGCAACTGAATGGGGCAACGGTCCGGCCGACAATCCCTATCGCGTCAACCTCGCGCTGACGAGCAGCCAGATCGCCAACGTCTCGATCGCCCTCTCCGGAAATACGTCGGCTGGCAACGTCTACACGGAGCTGACCGGCCTGGACGACAACCAGGATGGCCTGTTGAACGATCGGCCGCCCGGCGTGGGCATCTGGACCCTGCGCGGCACGCAGGTATGGAACCTGAACGGGAGGGTCACGTACAACATCCCGATCGCTGGCGGGTCGGCGCGTCCGGCGCCGGCGCAGCGTTACAAGGCGAGCCTGTTCGTCAGCGTCAACAACATGACCAACCACGCCAACCTGACCGGCTTCAGCGGCGTGATGACGTCGCCGTTCTTCCGGCGCGCGACCGCGGTCCAGAACCCGCGCAAGGTAGATGTCGGGATGAACGTGAGCTTCTGACCCTTCCTCACCTCGAGGGACGTCACTGACGGGGGATGAGACGGTCAGGACACGGAGCCGCCCCGCGGTGGGCGGCTCCGTCACTCGCGCGCGTGCTTGCTACTGTCTCTCGTAGAGGGACACGGAGTCGACCGGCTTGCCGGCCGCGTCCACGCCCTTGGTCGTGGTCGTCCGCGTCTTGCCGTCGGCCGAAACGACGATGGTCTGCGTGACGGTGACCTTGCCCGCCTGCTTGACGGTCACGCGCGTCGTCCGCTCGTCGACCCGGGCGAGCGAAACGGTGTCGCCATAGGGGCTGTTGCCCGTGGCAGGCATGTCCTTGCCGTCGTAGTTCGCGGTGAAGGACCAGTGAGCCTTCGCCGCGCCAGGACCGGAAAGGTCCGCAGTCATCTTGATACCGGCGCCCACCGCTTCGACCGTGGTGGTCCCGGCCGTGTACGCCAGGTTTTTGGATTTCGCCGGGTTCAGTTTCCACGAGCCCACTAACGGGTTGGTCGCCTGGGCCATGGCTCCGGCAACGGTGAGAAGAACGAGAAGCGCCGTCCCAATGGAATGTCTCGCAGTCATAAGTGAGTCCCTCTGCACAGCAATGGATGTGTTGCCGTCGCGCCGGAGCATGGCTCAGCCGTAAGCCAAATGCAATCGCTTCGTTGCCGGCGCCGGGTTTGACCGTCCGGCGGTTGCAGAGGGCCCGGACCGCGAGTAGGATCAGCCCATCCGTTCCCGGGTTCGTTCGTGCACATGCCGTGGGGGTCAGCATGCACCTGATTCCGCAGCCCGACCGTCGCGTGGCACCCTCGTTTGCGATCACCGCCGCGCCTTGCCCGGAATGCCGCAAGGCCGCGGGGAATCGGATCCGCAAATCGGCCGTGTTCGTCTTCTTCCGCTGCAGCGCGTGTTGTCGCGTGTGGTGGCGCCCGCGTCGTCGCGCCTACGATTAGCCCGAGCGGCGCGCCATGTGCCGGGGGCGCTGAGTGGGGCACACGCCGCGCTCAGGCCCAACCTCGTTCGACCAGCGCCATGCGCCACGCATCAGCGATGGCGCGCCTCTGGTCGTGTGTAGCCGCGGTCGCCGTCCATCGGACGCCGGCATCGCTGATGACGACCGCGAGCCGCCAGCCGCCGTCAACAGCCCAGACTTCGCAGACAGCCTCGACCGCATAGCCGCAGCGCGATTTGTGAAGTACGAACGCGTCCGGCTCACGTGGGCCCGGCGACAACGCGGCGTCCCTCACTGCGCTCTCTGATCTCTCCCGTCCATCAGTCATCAGCACTCCGAGCGGATCCTTCCAATACGCGCAGCATCGCGTCGGCTGCGCGCACGCAGCCGGACCGGGGACGCGGGCGGCCCGGGGCGATGGTCTCTTTCTTGAAACCGGCGAGTGCTGTCACGCAGAGGGGGAAAGGACCGACCGATGAGTACATCACATGCGCCCCAGAGCGCCGAGCCCGCAGACCCGAAGCACCTTGAACCAGCCCCGTCGTATCCGCAACCCGGGATTGACCCGCCCGGGCTCGAGCGCGAGATGTCACCGCAGGCGGATCACGGAGAGGAATCGTACGTCGGCCTCGGCCGCCTCACCGATCGCGTCGCCCTCATCACCGGCGGTGACAGCGGCATCGGGAGAGCCGTCGCGATCGCCTTCGCGCGTGAAGGGGCGGACGTGGCGATCAGCTACCTCCCAGAGGAGGAGGAAGACGCCCGGGAAACCATCCAGTGGGTCGAGCGGGCCGGACGACGCGGGTTGGCGCTCCCGGGCGACATCCAGGACGAGCGTCATTGCGTGTCCCTCATCGACCAGGTGATCGGCACACTCGGAGATCTCAGCCTGCTCGTGAACAACGCCGCGTTCCAGCGGACGCACGATCAGATCGAGGAGGTCCCGACGGAGGAGCTCGAGCAGACGTTCCGGACCAATGTGTTCGCGATGTTCTGGCTCTGTCGCGCCGCCCTGCCACGCATGCGGGAGGGGAGCGCGATCATCAACACGGCCTCGATCCAGGCGTTCGATCCCAGTCCAAATCTCCTGGCCTACGCGGCGACCAAGGCGGCGATCGTCAACTTCACGAAAGCGTTGGCCCCGACCGCGATGAAGAAGGGCGTCCGCGTCAACGCCGTCGCGCCCGGTCCGGTGTGGACGCCGTTAATCCCGTCGACCATGCCCGAGGGCAAAACCAAGGACTTCGGCAAGGATACGGCGTTCGGACGGGCGGCCCAGCCGGTCGAGTTGGCCCCGCTGTTCGTGTTTCTGGCGAGCAACGAATCGCGGTTCGCGACAGGCGAAGTCTACGGCGCCACGGGAGGGCAGACGCCGTTCTAACACACGCGCGACGCGGCGCGCTGCGCTACACTTCGGTCTCTCGTGGCGCTCAGGATCAAAGCCGGCTTCATCGAGCCGATGCTGCTGCTGAAGACGGCGGCGCTGCCGGATGATGGGGAGCGGTGGGTGTATCAGTTGAAGGTGGACGGGTATCGCGCCATCGCGTTCAGGCGGGATGGCGCGGTGCAGCTCCGCTCCCGCAACGATCACGACTTCGCCGCGCGGTACGGTCCAGTGCTCGAGGGTTTGGCTGGACTTCCGAAGGACACGGTCGTTGACGGTGAGCTGGTCGCCTTCGACGCCGAAGGCCGGCCGTCCTTCGGGGCGCTCCAGCACGCGCCGTCGGCCTCGACGCCGATCGTCTTCTACGTCTTCGACGTCTTGATGCTCAACGGACGCGACCTCCGCGGCGAGACGCTCGAGGCGCGTCGCGATCGGCTCGAACGCAAGGTCCTGCCCACCCTCGCGGAACCGGCCCGCTATCTCGGTGACCTGGACGCCTCGCTGGCCGATCTCGTCGCGTCGGTCAAGGCGCACGGCTTCGAGGGGCTCGTCGCCAAGCGCCGCGACAGCCACTACGAGTCGGGCCTGCGGTCGGGCGCGTGGCAGAAGATGCGCGTCAACCGCGGCCAGGAGTTCGTGATCGGCGGCTACACCATCGGTGGGCCGACGTTCGATGCGCTGGTTTTCGGGTACTACCAGGACGGCAAACTGATCTACGCCGCCCGCACCCGCAGCGGCTTCACACCGGTCGTCCGCGCCCAGCTGATGAAGCGCTTCAAAGGACTCGAGTCGAAGACCTGCCCGTTCGCGAACCTCCCGGAAGCCAAGGGCGGCCGTTGGGGGACGGGACTGACGCTCGCGAAAATGGCCGGCTGCCGCTGGCTCGAGCCGGTGCTGGTGGGGCAGTTCGAGTTCCTGGAATGGACCGGTGACAACCACCTGCGTCACTCGACGTTCATCGGGTTGCGCGAGGATCGTGACGCGAAGAGCGTGCGGAGAGAATAGGGCATGGAAAGATGAGTCATCGACGTCGGCCAGCGAGGACTGGGATCTAACGTCCCTGCCATCTGCCATCTGCCATCTGCCAGGTCGCTAGAGAATCTTCTGCCCGAGCGCTGAGGCGGCGAGCTCCACCCCGAGGATGGCCGTCATGTTGCGGTCGTCCAGGATCGGATTGACCTCGACCAGGTCGAGCGCGCGCAGGAGCCCGCAGTCGGCGACCATCTCCATGAGCAGGTGGGCCTCACGATAATCGAGCCCGCCCTTGACGGGGGTGCCAACGCCCGGCGCGATGGCCGGATCGCAGACGTCGAGATCGAACGACACGTGCACCCCGGCGGTGCCGCGCCCGGCGATGGCCAGCGCCTCGTCCACCACCGAGGCGATGCCAATCCGATCGACATCCTTGATCGTGAACACCTTGACCCGCGAGTCGCGAACGATCTCCTTCTCCCGCGTATCGAGGTTGCGGACACCGATGAGGACGGTGTGCTCGGGAAGCACCTTTGGCGAGAACCCGCCGATGGCGGCCAGCTCCGGCGGCTCGGGACCGAGCAGCGACGCGAGCGGCATGCCGTGGACATTGCCGCTCATCGAGGTGCCGGGCGTGTTCATGTCCGCGTGCGCATCCACCCAGATCAAGCCGATCGGCTGGTTCTCGCGGCGCATGTGGGCGGCGGTGGCGGACACCGACCCGGCCGCGAGACTGTGATCGCCGCCGAGGACGATCGGGATCCCGCCGGCGTCGTGGACGCGCAGCGAGGTCTTGTAGAGGCGGTCGCAGACCGAGGCAATCTCCTGGATGTATTTCTTGGCCGGGTCTCCCAGCTCGCGCACTTCCGGGATCGGCGCCACGAGATCCCCCTCGTCGACGACCGGGAACCCCAGCGCTGAAAGACGTTCGGCCAGCCCGGCGATGCGGAACGCGGAAGGCCCCATATCGACCCCGCGGCGGTTCCCGCCGAGATCGAGTGACACGCCGATGATGTGGGCTGCAGGCATGAGCGGAACGGGGCGCAGGTGCCGGACACCGGGCCCCGCGCAGCGTACTACACTGCTACGGCGGTTGACGATTGTCGGTAAATGGCGGATACTCTGGGGGTTGCGGCGGCGATGGGCCGTCGTGTGCCGGTCAAGGAGTCCGTGATGAAGCGGTTCGACGTCGGGGCGCGGGTCGTAGAGCCGACCTACGGTCTTGGGTCCGTGGTGGCGGTGGAAGACGCGTATACCCGGGTGCAGTTCGACGAGCATGGGGTGAAGAAGTTCCTCACCAGCATGTCGCACCTCGAACCGAGTGACGAGCCGGTCCCGGCCGGGCTGCGCAGCGGCAAGCCGCGCAAGAAGCGCGTCACCAAGAAGGCCGCGGCCGAGGCGGCGGCGTCAGAGGCCAGCGAGTAGCGCCTACCGTTTCAGCGACACCGACATCCCCTCACCAGACGGCGAGACGATCGTCGTCCACAGCGCCGGGTTCTTCTGGATCGCATCCAGGAAGTCGCCCATCTCGCTCCGCTTGTTCACGACGTTGTGGGCCAGGAACAGGCCTCCTTTGTCCAGGCGCGGGAACACCAGATCGAGGAAGCGCTTGTAATCCTTCTTCCAGGCATCCAGGAAGACGAAGTCGAACGTACCGGCGACTTTCGGGATCTGCTGGAACGCATCACCCGACATCACCTGCACGACGTCGCTCAGGCCGGAGCGCTGGATGTTCGCCGCCAGTTCCTTGGCCCGCACCGGGTCGTACTCGATCGTGACCAGCTTGCCGCCGGTCTCGCGCAGTCCCATCCCGATCCAGATCGCGCTGTAGCCGCTCGCGCCGCCGATTTCGAGCGCGTGCTTGACGCCCTTCGACGCGATCATCAGGCGCAGGAACCGGCCGTCCTCCTCCGACACCGCCAGCTGGCCGGAGTCCTTGGCCTTGATCTCCGACAGGATCTTCTGCAGCTCCGGTGACTGCGCCACCGCCGGCTGGGACACCGAGATCCCGAAGACCAGCGTCGCGATGAGCGCGCTCACGACTGCACCACGTCGGTCCAACACGGCAACAACCTCGTTCGATGAAGAGCCGCCCACGGGCGTGGGACGGCACGGGCGGCGCAGGACCCGTAGGGCCCGGTCCGTCGTCGGTCCTGCGATCTTACACGCGCGGCGCGATCAGCCGACCGGCGACTGATCGCTGACGAAGGCGGCCGCCGCGGCCGCCGCGCCCCGGCCATCGGCGACACAATCGGGGATGCCGATGGCGCGAAAGCCGCTGCCGGCGGTCAAGAGCCCCGGCAACGTCGTCAGCCGCTGCTCGAACCGCGCCAGCCGGGCCAGGTGGCCGACGTGATGCTGCGCGCCGGCGTCGCGCCAGCGATCGATCTGAGTGAGGATCGGCGCACCGGAGAGACCGAGGATCGGTGTCAGCTCACGCGCCGCAAGCGCGGACAGTTCATCGTCCGACAGGTCGACCGCCGTGGGGTCGGTCGCGCCACCGATGAAAGCGCGCAACAGCACCGTGCCATTCGGCGCGCGCCCCGGCCACTTCGATGACACCCACGTGCACGCGGTCAGGCGGCCGCTGCCCGGGCCGCGCGCGGCGACGAACCCCGAGCCCTGCAACGGGTGCGTCACGCGCTCTCTCGGATAGGCCAGCGCGATGCTCGCAGTGGAGACATACGGCACCGCGCCACAGATGGCCGAGGCTTCGCGATCGACGCTGGCCAGCAACCGGGCCGCGGTGTAGGCCGGCGTCGCGAGAATCACGACCCGGCCCTCGACGTCACCACGTGCGGTGCCGACGCGCCAGCCGGCGGGGCAGCGGGTCAGCGTGGCCGCGGCGGTGGCGAGGCGGACAGTGCCCGGAGGCAGGCGCCGCCCGATCGCCGCCACCAGTTCGCCCATGCCGGAGACCAGCGATCGGAACGCGCCGTCGCCCGCCGACCTCGCGCTGGTGCCGCGAAAGGCTCGCAGCACGCTGCCGCGCTGACGCTCGGCCTCGACGAAGCGGGGAAAGAGCGAATGCATCGACAGCGCGTCGATGCGGCCCGCATGGATCCCTCCCAGCAGCGGCGTCGCAATGAGCGGGACGGTCGCGCGACCAAAGCGCCGCGCGAAGAAGGCGGCCACCGATTCGTCGGCCTGGGGATCGCCCGCTTTCGGAATCCAGGGCTCGAGCGCAACGCGGGCCCGCGCGGTCAGGGGCAGCAGATCGTAGCCGGCCAGCGCCCGCCACGTCAGCGGGATGCCGAGGACGGAGGGCGACGGGATGGCGATCAGCTTCCCACGATGCAGGATGAAGGCGTCGCGTGGCGGCAGCGAGGTCAGGATCCGCGGACCGAGCCCCAACTCCTCGCAGAGCTGCAGGGCCGCCGGCTTCTGGGCGAGCACCGACTCGGGCCCCGCTTCTATCGTGAAGCCGTCGACGTGATCCGTGCGGATCAACCCGCCCAGGCGAGCGGACGCTTCGAGCAGGGTGAACGGCACGCCGCGGCGATCGAGCTCGTACGCGGCCGATAATCCGCTGATGCCGCCGCCAACGATGATCACGGAGGAAGTGACCGGCATGGAGTCCCGATCGATGGCCGGCATGAGCGGCGCTGACCCGGCGCCGTTACGATGCGGCGGGCGCCGGCAGCGCGAACGCGTGCACGTGACGCGCCAGCGCCTGCACGTGCTCGACCGGAGTCATCGGCAGGATGCCGTGTCCCAGGTTGAAGATATGTCCCGGACGACCGGCCGCGCGTCTCAGCACGTCCTCTGCTGCGCCGAGCAGGCGATCGACGGGGCCGAGCAGCAGCGTCGGATCCAGATTGCCCTGGATGCCGCGATGGTGTCCCAGGACGGTCCACGCCTCGTCCAACGGCAGCCGCCAGTCGACACCAATCACGTCGCCCCCGGCGCGGGCGAGCTCCGGCAGAATCGCCGTCGTGCCCACGCCGAAGTGGATCACCGGGACGCCAACGTCACGCACCGCCTCGAAGATCCGCGCGGTATGCGGCAGGGCGAACTCGCGGTAGTCCTGACGGCTCAAGGCACCCGCCCACGAGTCGAATACCTGCAGCGCCTGCGCGCCCGCCTCGACCTGCGCCTTGAGGTAGTCGCCCATGACCGCTGCAAAGCGGCCGCACAGCTGGTGCCACGCCTCGGGCTGCGCATACATGAAAGCCTTCGTCGTGGCGTAGGTCGTCGACGGTCCGCCTTCGATCGCGTAGGCGGCCAGCGTGAACGGTGCGCCGCCGAAACCAATCAGCGGGACCCGGCCGGCCAGCTCGCCGCGCACCAGCCGAATCGTTTCGAGCACATGCCCGAGAGCCTCGCGCGGCTCGAAGTCGCGCAGCCGCGCCACATCGCCGGCGGTGCGAATCGGCTGGGCGATTGCCGGCCCCTCGCCCTTGACGAAATCGAAATCGAGCCCCATCGGCGTGAAGGGCAGCAGCAGGTCGGAGAACAGGATCGCGGCGTCCACGTCAAGGGCATTGACGGGTTGCAGCGTCACCTCGACCGCCACGTCGGGGCGGGCGACGATCTCGAGCAGTGTGTAGCGCTGGCGCAGCGCCCGGTACTCGGCCATATACCGGCCGGCCTGGCGCATGAACCACACAGGTGTCCGATCCACCGGCTGACGGCGGCAGGCGCGCAGGAAGCGGTCGTTCACGAAATGAGGGTGCGCGCCAGCGCGATCAGGTCTTCGAGCCAGAGCGGCTTGAACCGGATCGCGGCGCCGAGCGACTTCAGCTCATGCTGAATCGGCTCCGACAGAAAGTAGTCGCCGGTGACGATGGCGACTGGTACGGAGGTGAGGTGCGGTTTCGATCGGACCATGCGGAGGAACTGCAGGCCGTTGGTGATGGGCATCCGCATATCCAGGATGATGGCGTCCGGCCGGACGCTGTCGGCCAACTCGAGGCCGGTCTCCGCCGACAACGCCGTCGCGACCCGGAAACCCTCGAGCTTGAGCATCCGCGAGAACGTATCCGCGACCGAGCGGTCGTCGTCTACGATGAGGATTGTGCGGATGGCCGATTCCGCCGGTACGCTCTCTACCGAGGCGATCACTGCATCATTCTGAGGCGCAACGACATGGTCGTCAAGGCGAGATCGGTCGGCGGGCGGCGTGGTTTCTCGGTAGAGCGCCGCGGACTGCGGCTATAATTGCGCCGTTCGTGGCCGATCCAATCGGTTGGTTCTTCCTTCGGGGGGCCTAGTGAGTCCAATCCTCGTTCGCCCTGTGCGCGAGCAGCTCGAGCACGACCGGGTCATTCGCCTGTTGCAGGTGCGGCTGAAGCGGCACGGGGACATCGTCGCCAACATCGGCGGGTCCCAGACCGTGCCGGTGCGGGTCGGGCAGGTGCAAATCTTCCCCGACCTGGTGGTCACGAGCACCGATAGGACCCATAAGCTGGTTGGCACGGTAGAGGTCGAAACCGCCGAATCGGTCAACCATCTGGAAGCCATGGCGCAGTGGGCGCACCTGGGCCGCGTACGCGCTCCCTTTCACCTGTATGTGCCTGCCGGCTCGGTTGAGATTGCCCGCCGGCTGGCGGCCGAAAACAACGTCAATGTGGCGGAAATGTGGAGCTTCCACACCATCGGCGACCAGACGCGCTTCACGCTGGTGCATCGCAGCACTCCGGAAGTGAGCCGGGCGGCCGCCGAGCCCCGTCCGGCGACGGCCAAACGGGCGGGCGACGCCGAGCGTCCGCGCGCCTCCCGCACGCCGGGGCCACGTGCCGCGGCCACAGCCGCGGCCGCCGCGCCGGCGCGTGCGAGCGCGAAGCGTCCGGCGGCCCGTAAAGCCGCGGCGCCTTCGAAGACGGCGTCCAGGCCGGTACGCGCGGCACGAGTGGCGGCGAAGCCGGCGCGGGCGCAGAAGAGGAAATAGTCCTGCCGTACCTGCGCTTCAGCCGCGACCAACGCGGTTACGAGCACACCTTCGTCATCCACAGCGACCGCCGCCGGAGCCGCGCCGCTACTCGCATCCTGTATTGGTTCCGCACCCCGCCCGGCGTCAAGGTGGGGCGATCCGCGCTCGACGAAAGCGCGATGCGGTCGATCGAAGCGCGCAACCCGGACATCGAGTTCGACTGGCCTCGCATCCTCAAGGAGCAGCCTCCGCCCGAGCCGGCTGCCCGCGTGCCGCCTCCGGAGCGACGCAGCCCTCGGCGGCAGAACGAGCCACGCCCGCCGCGTGGCGGGACGGCAGGCGCACCAGCGCGGCCACTGCCGGAACGCCGCAACGCACCGCGACCGAATGAGCCCGCGCCAGCGGCGGAGCCGGCGTCCGAGCTTGTTTTCCCGAAACCTGAACGAGTCGCGGACGCCGCGCCGGCCAGTCGCGAGGCGCCGGGTGCGGGCGAGGCACCATCGCTGGAGCACGTCGAGGACGAGGGACCGGTCACGGCCACTCATCTTCGTCTTGGCGCTGAAGGTGTGCGCCGCCTGCGGGCCCGGCACAGCGAAATTCTGGCGCGGATCTCCGAGCGAATCCCGGACCCCGCCCGTCAGGACGAGCTGAAAGGCCAGGCGGAGCGTCTAAATCCCGATAGCTGGGTCACCGAGGAGGAGGTCCGGCTCGGTCTCGAGCAGTACGAGTCGGTGCTCGACGCGCTCCGCACGATCGTGGGGCAGGGCCGCCGCCGGCGTCGCCGATCCGGCGGACCCCGCGACGGTGCGGTCGAGCCGCCGGCCGGCGTGCCATCCGACGCCGACAGCCCCGAACGCGGTCCCGTCGAGAGTGCCGGAGGACGCGATGCAGAGGATGAGGAGCCGGTATAATCAGGGCATGCACGTCACAGATTGCGGACGGGATTCCGCGCGCGCTCAGGCGCCCTCGGGATCAGATGACGCACGCCGGGGGTCACGACAGGCCCTCTGGCGGCAACGGGTCCGAATGGCTGGTCACGCGGTGGCGCGGCATGGGCTGAAGGCGCTCGCGGTGATCACCATCGCCTCGGCGTTCGGAGTGGGCATCGATGCCCAGGACCCTCAGGCACCGGCCACACCGGCCGCGCCCGCGGCACCGGCCGCACCCGCCGGACGGCAGCAGGACATCTTCCGCAGCGGCGTCGACGTCGTCACTACCGACGTCATCGTCCGTGATCAGCAAGGGCAGTTCGTGCCCGACCTGACGAAGGACGAGTTCACGGTCCTCGAAGACGGCGTCAAACAGGACGTCGTCTCGTTCATCCTCGTGCACGGCGGGCGCACCACGAATCTCGCCGCGCCGCCACCGCCGCCGGTCCAGGAGGGCATCATCCTGCCTCCCTCGCGGCCAACGACCGACGCATCGGGGCGCATCTTCCTCATCTTTGTCGACGACCTCCATCTCGACTTCCGCAACACCGGCCGCATCCGCGAGTTGTTCAAGAAGATCGCGAAGGAGCTGATTCACGAAGGCGACATGTTCGGCATCGTGTCGACCGGGCCGTCGTCGCTGTCGATCGACCTCACCTACGACCGCAAGCGGCTCGACCAGGCGATTGAGAAGATCTCCGGCGCCGGTCTGAGCCCCAAGGACATCCTCGAAACGCCGGAAGGGCAGCAGGGCGTTCCGGAAGTCCGCTATCGCGCACACGTCGCCTTCTCGACCGCCTACGACATCATGGGCAACCTCGAGCAGGTCCACAATCGCCGCAAGGCCTTCATTTACGTCAGCAACGGCTACGACTTCAACCCGTTTGCCGACACGCGTCTCAAGAACGATCAGAAGCGCGCCCAGGAGTTGAACGGCGGCAACAGCAGCAGCGACGGGTCGAGCAGCAGCAACTCGAACCAGTCGCAGGACGACGTCAATCCGTTCGGGAAGCAGGGGAATGAGTTCGCTGACGCCGACCTCGCCTCGGAGCTCGGCTACCTCACTCGCGCCGCGAACCGCGCCAACGCGACGATCTACACCATCGACCCGCGCGGGCTCGTGGGTGGTCCGGACATCGACCAGGAAGTCGACATGATGGACTACCAGAACTACGTCACCGAGTCGCAGAACAGCCTGCGCGTGCTGGCGGAGCTGACGGGCGGCTACGCGCTCGTCAACCAGAACGACTTCACTAAAGGCCTGAAGCGGATCGACAACGAGACCAGCGACTATTACGTCGTCGGTTACTACTCGAGCAACCCCGATCCCACCAAGAAGCGCCGTCGCATCGACGTCAACGTGACGCGCCCCAACGTCAACGTGCTGCACCGCACGGAGTACACGCTCAAGGCGCCGCCGGTGCCGAAGCCGACGCCGCCGAAAGTGATTCCGCCGAAGAAGGATCCCAAGAACAGCGGACGCGGTGGCAGTGGCGGCGGGAACTGACGCTGCGCTGAGTTCACGGTTATAAGGAAGGGCCGGGCACACACGCCCGGCCCTTTCGTTTGTACGGCGGGGCGTCCCGGTTTGCGTTCCTGCTTCCAGTCCGCTATCGTGCTGCACCCTCGGCATGCCTGACATCCTCCACGCGCTGCTCGACGGGCCGCATCGGGTGAGCGGCGCGGTCGTGTCATGCGCGATTCCGGTTTCCGAACGCGTGCTGAATGAGCTGGCGTCCGGCTCCGCGGGCAAGGTCTTCGACGTCAGGGTAGCCGAAGGCAATCGGCTGACCGCGTCGGCGCGAGGCCCCTTCGGGATCACGCTGCCGGTGGACGTCACCCTCGTCGGCATCGATGGGGAATTGAATCTGACCCTCGAGTTCAACGGGCTCTCCGGGAAGGCCATTTCGCTGTTTGGCGGGTGGCTACCGCTGGCGACGCGCGACAGCGCGGGCCGGCTCCGGTTCGCGCTGGCCGATCTCCCGCCACTCGCGCCGTATCGCGGCTATTTGCAGCATCTGCAATCCGTGTCCATCACTACGCGGCCCGGGGTGCTTCACGTGCACCTGGTGCTCGCGGTCAGATAGCGAGGCTGCCACCATGTCATTCCAGGATCTCGTTCAGGGCTGGGCCGCACGCGGCTTCGCGGACTTTCCGGGACTCGCGATCGACGGGTCGATTCCGCTGAAGCAGGAGCTGCTCAACGACCTGATCGCCCAGAGCCTCTCCCCCGCGCTCGGTCGCTCAGCTTCGGCCGGGCCTCCCGCGGATGTCGTCGCCGCGCTCCGGCCGTTGCTCAAGAAGGTCGAGGTCACGGCCTCAGAGGGTGTCGTGACGCTCCACTTCCAGGTGCGCGCTTAGGCGCGCGGCGGGCAGGAGTCTCGGGAAGTCGACGCCAAAGAAAAAGGGCCGGGCAACGACTGCCCGGCCCTTCGTCTTGTCCTTCGCGCTGTTAGAACGTGTAGCGGCACGCGATCTGGATCTGACGCGGCGTGAACACGAAGTAGTTGCTGTTCGCGTTGGTCAGCGTGCCGAACGTCTGATTGTAGGTCAGCGTCGGCGCCGCCACCGTGCCGCCCACCGTATACATCGTCGAGTTCACCTGGGTGTAGTTCAGCCGATTGGTCAGGTTGAACACGTCGAGGATTGCCTCGATCTTCTGCGAGCCCTGGATGGAGAAGGCGCGCGAGACGCGCAGGCCGATGTCCGCGGTGCGCGGCAGCTGATACGTGTTGCGCGGGATCTGCGGCAGGCGGTTCGAGCCGCCGGCGCCGAGGATACCGGTGAGCACCCGCGCGGTGTTGGGCGTGTTGCCGGTCACCACGGCGGTGTAGGGCAGGCCCGAGGTCATGACCAGGGTCGGCGCGATGGTGAAGCCTGAGAGCAGCGTGTTGGTCGTGCTGCCAGGGGTGCCGAACGAGGTCGTGTAGATCGCGTTGGCGGTGAAGCGGTGCTTCACTTCGAAGTTCGAGGTGCCCTCTTCAAGGCCGAGATCGTACGGGTTCAGCACGTTGTTGCCGGACGTGAAGGTCTGCGAGGTCTGGCCGTTGTCGGTCGCACGCGCTTCGGTGTAGCCGAGTTGAAACTGCAGGCCCTTGCTCAGACGCCGGTTCAGCTGCAACACGAGCCCGTTGTACTTCGATTCGACGGTGTCCGAAATCGTGGTGATGCGCCCGAAGTCGGGGTTCGGCCGCGGGCCGGTGAAGATCGGCGTGGTGACCGACTGCCCGTCGAGCGGACCACCGATCGCGGCGTAAGTGACGGTGCCCGACGGCACCGGCAGGTTGGTGTCGATGAAGAGCGGAAGGTTCCGTCCGGCGCTGCCGACGTAGGAGACCGAAACCATCGTGGTCGGACCGAGGCGCTGCTCGAAGATCACGTCGTATTCGTGGACGAGCGGATTCTGGGTGTTGTCGCCGAACACGACGACGTCGGGCCGCACCGGCGTCGCCGAAGCGCTGGACAGGACGTTGGGGAACGACGGCGCTCCGGGCGACGTGCTCTGCAGGGTCAGCGCGAGCTGGCCTGCCGAGGAGCCGACGTTGGTGATCGCGTTCGAGATCGTCGAGTTGATGATGCGGCCGTAGAACATGCCGTAGCCGCCCCGGAGCACCGAGTTGCCGCGGCCGCCGCTCAGGTCATAGGCGACGCCGAGGCGCGGACCGAAGTTGTTCTTGTCCTTCGGAAAGACCGCCGTCGCCGGCAGCGCGGGGTTCGGGATCTGCGGGTCAGGCAGCTGCTCGTAGTCGTAGCGCAGGCCGAGGTTCAGCGTGGTGCGCGGATTCAGCCGCCACGTGTCCTGGATGAAGGCGTCGTAGTCGAAGGTGTGGAAGGAGAACGCGGTCGGGCCCACGCCCTGCGCGAAGCTGGTGTAGTTCCGCGCGCCGGAGCCGGCCGCCTGCGCGGCGTAGTCGGTCAGGAAGTCCACCCGGCTGCTGTATGCGTAAGCGCCGGCTTCCTGGAACAGGCTGTCGAGCGTGTCGGACACGCGGCTGAAATCGGCGCCGATCTTGATCAGGTGCGCACCCTGCGAGATGGTGAAGGTGTCACCGATGTCGATGCGGCGCTCGTCGGGATAGGAGCGCCGATCCAGGAAGTTCGGCTTGCCGAACACCAGGCCCGCGGCGCCGGAGATGGTGACCTCCGGCGTCCGGCCGGTCGCCGCGACAGGTTCGCCGGCGATGGGGTCCTGGCTGCTCTGGAACTCGAAGTCGCGGCCCCACTGGAACCTGATCTCGTTGGTCATCCGCGTCCCGAGCACCGAGTTCAGGCGCGCGGTCGTCCAGTCGTCGTCGACGCCATCATTGCCCCAGCTCTCGACGCCGCGATTGACGACGGCGGCGGTCTGCACGCCCGCGGGCGAATCCCAGCGCAGCCGGTTGTAGGTGACCGCCAGCGAGTGGTTGTTATTGATGCGGTAGTCGATCTTCGGAAGGATCAGCGTCTGATCTCCGGTGCGGTCCACGACCCCGGTGAGGCCCTGCAGGAATGACAGCCCGGCGTTCGCCTGCGCAGTCGTGACGCCGCGTGAGGCCAGCGTATCGAGCTCGGCCTGGCTGAATGGGGCGAAGAACGCGCCCGGGTTGCTCGGCGCCGCCACCCCGGGGAAATTGCGCGCCTGCTGGTCGTAGCTGAAAAAGAAGAACAGCTTGTCCTTCTCGATCGGCCCCCCAACCGTGCCGCCGAACTGCTGGCGGCGATCCTTCGGCTTCAGCGGCACGACCGTGCTCGCGCCGTCGACCAGCACGGTCTGCGTCTGGAACGGATTGCTCGCGCCCCACTTGTTGTCGCGCAGGAAATAGAAACCGGAGCCGTGCAGCTCGTTGGTGCCGCTCTTGGTGACGGCGTTCACGACGCCGCCGGCGGCGCGTCCGTACTCGGCGGAATAGTTCGAGGTGGTGACCTGGAATTCACGCACCGCGTCGGCGCTGACCGAGTAGGCCAGACGGGTGCGGCCGCGCTCCTCGGCGAAGAACGCCTGCGTGTTGTCGCCGCCGTCGACGGTGTTGCTGTTCAGCAGCCCGGAAATGCCGCGGAAGCTGACCAGACCGAAGTTGCCATCGGGCGCCGCGCCAGGAGTCATCAGCGCGAAAGTCGACCAGCGCCGCGTGTTGGTCGGCAGGTTGGCGATTGTCGTCTGGTTGATGTTGGTCGAGAAGTCCGACTGATCGGTGTTGATGATCGGCGTTTCGGCCGTGACCTGCACCGTCTCCGCCTGACCCGCCAGCCCGAGGCCGACGTCCATGGTGGTCGTACGGCCGACTTCGACGATGACGTTGTCGCGCTTGAAAGGAGCGAAGCCGCTCAGCGCTACCTCGACGGTATAGACGCCGGGGGCGAGATTGATGATCGTGAACCGACCGTTCGCATCCGAGACTGCGTCAGCCGTGCTGTTGGTGGCGACACTGCGGGCCGTCACCGTGGCCCCGGGCACCGCCGCCTTGGACTGATCGGCGACCAGGCCGCCAATCGCGCCGGCAGTCGTCGATTGCGCCTGCAGCGTCGGGCTGAGCGCACAGAGATAGACGAACACTGCGGCGACCGCGCACGTCACGCGGGCCCACTGCACATACTTCATGAAACCGGCTCCTGCTTGAAGGGAAACTTCCGAGAATGACCCGCCATTTTACCCCGGCCGGTGTGACGCCGGTGGAACAAAGGGACGGGGCGGCGTTCAGGGTTCAAGGTTCAGCGACGGGTTGGCGATGAACTCGCGCGTGCGGGTGACGGCTTGATTGAGATAGTGCTCGTCGATCTCGACGCCGGCGAAGTCAGCCCCGATCTTGGCGCACGCGATCGCCGTGCTGCCCAGCCCGAGGAACGGGTCCACGACCAGTTGCAGCCGATCGAGCCCGTGCAGCCGCAGGCAGTACTCGGGGACGCGCGGCGGGAAGGTCGCCGGGTGCGGCCGGTCGGTTTCGCGGTTCTTGATCGTGTCGTAGGGGATGAACCAGGTGTTGCCGCGGCAGCGCAGGTTGCTGCCGCCGGTCTGCCAACGCCCGATGTTGCTGGCGTCCTGATAGGGGACGCCGATCGCCCGCCGATCCAGGCGCGTCTGCCCGCCCGGCGTGAAGTGGAAGATGAACTCGTGGCAGTCGTTCAGGAAGCGAGGGCTGTTGATTGGCTTGTAGTGGCCGACCGCCAGGTCGCGTTTCAGGGCCGCCCTGGCTCCCGCCGCGGCCTTGTCGATGGCGATCGACTTAATCCAGTGAATCGTGTTCTGGAGCCGGAGGTGCCGGCGCGCGACCTGCGCCACGTCCATTGCCGCCCAGGGGTCCGTCGGCTTGGCGCCCAGGTTCAGGAAGAGTGAACCGTCCGGCGCCAGCACGCGCGCCGCTGCCTGGATCCAGATCCCCGTCCACTCCAGATACTCGTCACGCGGCATCCCATCGTCGTAGGTGCGGTAGTCGATCCCGAGGTTGTACGGCGGGGAGGTGACGATGGCGGAAACTGATTGCGGGGGAAGGGCGCCGAGGAGCTCGACGCAGTCGGAGCGGAAAAAACGCAGCGTGCACCGTCCGCTGGCCACCGTCGCGAACGGCGTGGACAACGGATCGGCATCGGCGACCGGCAGCATCGCGCCAGTCTACCGAAGAATCAGGCTAGGACGCCCGGGCGGCGACGGGTGCGGCGCCGAAGCGCGCGGGCGCGAGCGTGTGGTTCCGCCGGTGCCCGTGATGATCGCAGGTCGTGCCTTTCTCCTCGACGTAGGTCACCTCGCGGCTGGTCGCGATCTCCCGGTACTGACCGGTAATGCACCCGCACGCAAGCGACGTGTACCCGAGGAATCGAACGAGACTCATCATGCGTCCTCCTCGCACCGAGGCCGAGCAAATCCTGTACCGATGATGAATTGCAGCGGCGGCGAACGGAACGCTGACGCTCTGTCCACGAATGTCCGGCATAACCAGAGATTTTTCTGCTTGGGGCCACGCTTTCGCGGCGCGCCGCCCGCCGCGAGGTGCGCCGGTCGTCCGGGCGTGCGGCCGTGCATCCGTCAATTGAATCGTCGCGCCAACGAATTGGATCGCCGGCGCGGCGTCACGATAGAGTCTGTCGCGTGAGGATGAACGCTCGCCTCTGCGCTCGTTACGCAATCGTCGCGACGCTGACGACGTCCGCCCTGTTTGCCGCGCCCGCCGTCGGCCAGCGTCCGCTATCGAGTGAGACGCTGTTGAACGAGCCGGCGATCCGCGCCGCGCTCGACGCGGTCCGCGCCAACGAGCGGGACGTGATCGACGAGCAGGTGCGGCTGTGCGAGATTCCCGCCCCGCCGTTCGCCGAGCAGGCGCGCGGGCTCGCCTACAAGGCGGTGTTCGAGCGGCTCGGTCTGACCAACGTGCGCATCGACGCGGTCGGCAATGTGCTCGGGGAACGACCGGGGCGGCAGCCGCGGCCGCACCTCGTGATGAGCGCCCATCTCGACACCGTGTTTCCCGCAGGCACAACGGTGACGACCACGCGGACCGGCAGCACGATCGCCGGTCCCGGGATCGCCGACGACTGCCGCGGCCTGGCGGTCGTGCTCGGCGTCATCCGGGCGCTGAACGAGTCCAGAGTCGAGACCGACCGGAACGGTCACGTTCGTGGGCACGGTAGGAGAGGAAGGCCTTGGCGATCTGCGCGGCGTCAAGCACCTGTTCAAGACCGAGCTGGCCGGGCGCATCGACAGCTTCGTCTCGGTCGACGGCGCGGGCACCTCGATCACCCGGACCGCGGTCGGCAGCCGCCGCTATCGCGTCACCTTCAAGGGGCCCGGCGGCCACAGCTTCGGCGACTTCGGCATCGCCAATCCAATCCACGCGCTGGGTCGGGCCATCGCCGCCATCGCGGCGATCGACGTGCCTACGGATCCGAAGACCACGTTCAATGTCGGCCGGGTCGGCGGCGGGACGTCGATCAACGCGATCGCGGCTGAAGCGTGGATGGAAATCGACCTGCGCTCGTCGGATCGAACGTCGCTCGCCGCGGTCGACGCGAAGATCACCAGGGCCCTGGACCAGGCGCTGGTGGATGAGAACGCGCGCTGGAAAAACAACGGGAAGCTGACCATGGACCGGAAATTGGTCGGAGACCGGCCGGCCGGGAACACGCCAGCCGCCGCGCCGATCGTGCAGACCGCGCTGCGGATGTCAAAGGCGGTCGGGATGGACGCCGCCCTTGACGAGGGCTCGACGGACTCGAACATTCCGATGAGCCTCGGCGTGCCCGCAATCACCATCGACGGCGGCGGGCGGGGCAGCGGCTCTCATGCGCTCAACGAGCGCTTCGACAGCACGGACTCGTGGCAGGGCACGGCTCGAGCTCTGCTGCTGACGGTCGCCCTCGCGCGGTGACGCTCCTGTCGCACCGGGTGGTCCCCGCCGAAAAGAGTGATCGCACCGCCTGGCCGAGTCGGCCGCTCAGCGCTGTAGCGATTCCGGTCGTTTCCGAACCCGCGGGGACAGCGTGTGGAGTTGGTCCGTGTCTTGTAATCCTACCTGCGGTTCGTGTAAAAACTGGCGTTCAGGGGCGCAAGAGGCCCGCAATTTTCGTACTTCAGTTACAGAAATGGTTGATGGCCATGGGGTTATCTGTTAGAGTTGATGCATTCCGTTTTTACAGCCCCGGCATTTTTCGATCAGATAGCTGCCCCGGAGGACTCTTGCGCCCGACCCGCCCGCTGCACCTGATCCGTCTGTCCGCGTTATTGCTCGCTGCCGGTGTCGGCCTCGTGTCACCGGCCGCCGCTGCCACGCCCCAAAAGGCCGCGGCCAAGAGCGCCTCGACCTCAACGGCACGTTCAGCGACGACGGCGCGCGGCGCCCGCAAGCCGACCTACTCGGCGGCAGCGTCGAGCGCTCGTAAGGCTCGGCTCGAGCGGGCCCGCGACGCGGCGCGCGTGCGTGAACAGACCCGGCTCCGCTCGGTACAAGCGCTTCAGGTCGCGATGACGCCGCGGTTCAAGACCGACGCGTCGGGAGAGCTCGTTCCTGACGTCCGCGCGGCGGCGGCAATCATCTTCAACCCGGAGAACGGCAAGGTCTTGTGGCAGGAGAATGCGCAGGACAAGCGATCCATCGCCAGCATCACCAAGGTGATGACGACGGTGGTGTTCCTCGAGGACAACCCGGATCTCTCGCGCGAAGTGACGGTGGAACGCAGCGACGTGTTCGCGGCCTCGACGACCTACCTGAAGGCGAACGATCGCATCACCCTCGACAACCTGCTGCATCTCACGCTCATCGCCTCGGACAACGCCGCGGCGCGCGCGCTGGCCCGCCTCTCACACGGCGGCACGGCCTCCTTCGTCGAGCGGATGAACGAAAAGGCCCTCGAGCTCGGTCTGGAGAGCACGTCCTTCGTCGATCCCTCGGGGCTCAATCCCGACAACGTCTCGTCCGCCTACGATCTCTCCCGGTTGATCTCGTTCGCCGCGTCCGACGATCGGATCTCGCCGATCATGCGGACCGCCGAGTATCAGGTGTCGACCACCCGCCGCACCTTTCCGATCCACAGCACCAATCGTCTGGTGCGTGGTGGCGAGGTCGAGGTGATGGGCGGGAAGACGGGCTTCATCAGCAAGGCCGGCTACTGCCTGGCCACGCTGCTGCGCCTGCCGGCGACCAATCACAACGTCGCGGTGGTGGTGCTCGGGGCGACCTCGAACAACGGGCGCTTCTGGGAGACCCGTCACCTGTTCAACTGGCTCGCCGAGAAGGCGGACGTCTTCACGAAGGAAGAGCCGCAGCAGTAAGCCTCGACCCGTCCGCGGCGTGGTCGCCTACTTGTAGCCCTTCTGCATCGCTGCCGCGTCCAGCGGCAGCGTCGCCACCCCATCGACAACCTGTAACACCGGCCGCGACGCCTGCCGGGCGTCGTACGCCTTGATGTAGCGGTCGCACACGTCGCAGCCATACAGGCGATAGCGGCCGTCGCGGCTGGCGAACGACGTGATCCGGCTGCGCTCAGCGTTCAGGCAGAACGGACAGGTCAGCTGATGGAAGCGCCATCGCGCGCTGCACCGGGCGCAGATCAGGATGCGCTCCGCGGAGGGCGTGATCACCGCGAGATCCGGCTCGCCCGCGCACAGCGGGCATGTGCCCGCGCGCCAGCCGGCGAAGTCGATGCGGGCCATGATCGCTTCGGCGGCGCGGGTCAGGAACGGACGCATCGACTGCAGCAGCACGTTGTCGAGGCCCGACACCTCTGGCGGCATCGGTGCCGCCCCGGGCCGGGCGGCGTCGTACCAGGCTTTCGCGACAATCGCGAGTCGGTCGGCGTCGCGCGCGAGGTTCTCGGCCAGCCGGAAGTCTGCCTCGTCGAGCGCGTCGTGATTGCGCATCGCCGTCGCGGTCGCGCGGACCAGGAAGCGCATGTCCCCCCAGTCCAGCGGAATCTGCGAGAACTCCAGGATCGGCGGGGTGGCGAGCCGTTCATTGAGGTAGGCGGCGTCGAGCGGGATCGAGGGCAGCGACACGCGCGACTGGACGCGCCGCTGCTGCTGCAGCAGCTCGATCTGCAGGTCGACCGCGGCCCCGAGATCGGGGTGGTCCTCCTTGAGGCGGCGCAGCTCGAAGATTTCGCGAGGTTCGGAGCGGGTCGGGGGACCCTGATGGGGGGTCGTCACCGGAGAATTCTAGCAGGACGGGATGCAAGTGCTGCGCGGCGCGGCGGCCGAGGCGTCGTCCGGGAGGCCGCAGCCCCCCGGACGCGCAGCGCGGGCGCTAGAACGACCAGCGGCCGCCGAGGCGAAGCTGCCGCGGGTCCTGGATGGTCCCGGGCGTTTCGAACGGCAGCGTGACGATGCCCTGCGGCGTGCTGGTGTCGGTGCCCGGAACACGGGTGAGCACGCTGGTGATGCCGCCGCGGTTGAAGACATTCTGGATGTCCCCGTAGATCCCGAAGCGGTTCCCCGACACCGTGAAGGTCTTCTCGATGCGCAGATCGAGTTGCATCTCGGAGGGGTAGCGGCGGCTGCCGAGCGGCTCGCGCGCACCGGGCTGGAGAAGGGGCCCGACTCCGAGTACGCCGCGCTGGGGCACTACGTTCTGGCCGACGTCTACAGCCGGCGCCACATGTTCGCCGAGTCGCGGCGCGAGGCCGCGCTGGGACGCGCGAGCGAAGCGGCAGTGAAGGCCCGGCCGGGGTCGCGTCCCGGGCAGAGCTGATGGCCCACATGTTAAACTGCCGGTTTTGCGTTCCTCATTTTCCACGCTGAAGGTAGATGTCACAGAAGAAGCGTTCCGCACCGAAGTCTGTCCCGACCACGTCATCCGTTCCCGGCACCGCCTCGCCGGCACCAACTAGCTCATCCGCACCTGCAGGCAAGCGGAAGGCCGCGCCGAAGCCAAACGGCTCGGCGGTTCCACCGCAAATCGAAGTTGCCGCTGCCACTCCGGAACCGGCCCCCGCGACCGCGCCCCAACCCGCGCCGGCGCCGGTTGCCGAGGCGGCGCCGGTGAAGAAGGAGTCGCCCGCGCCTGGGGCCGTAAACACCCGGAAGAAGGCCGCACCGCGACGCCCGGCGGCTGCCAAGAAGGCCGCGCCCGCCGCGGTCGTCGCGGAGCCAGCAGCCAAGCCGGTGACCGCCGCGAAGCCGGCCAAGCGGACGCGCGTCGCGAAGCCGCCGGTCTCCGACCCGCCGGTCCACGGCGATCCGCTTGCCCCTGAAGTCGCGAGCGTGGTACCGCCGCCACCTGGCGCGGTATCCGAAGGTGCGGCCAACGCCCCTGCGGCGCTGCGGGAGGCCCCGAATCCGTTCGTCGAGCCGCCCGTCGACAGTCCGGCGGAAGTCCGGACAGCCGAGGCACCGGCGCCGGCGGCTGCGCCAGTGGTGACCAGTGCGGTGCCGGCAACGCAGCCGGTGAGCGAGCGGTTGTCGATCCTGATGGTCACCTCCGAGGCGCACCCGTTCGCCACGACAGGCGGACTGGCTGAAGTCGCGGCGGCGCTGCCGCAGGCACTCGCCGCGGGCGGTCATGACGTGACGATCGTGCTGCCGCGCTATCGTGGCGTAGAGACCACCGGCGCCTCCGAAGTCACGGTGTCGTTCCGCTTCGGCGCAACCACGATCTCACTGTCCGTGCTCGAACGCACGCTCGATAGCGGGGTCCGGCTGGCGCTGGTCGAGGCTCCGGATCTCTTCGATCGCGACGGGTTGTACGGTGACGCGAACGGCGACTATCCCGACAACGCGTGGCGCTTCGCCATCTTCAGCCGGGCGGCGCTGGAATACGCCCGCGCCAAAGGTGTTCGCCCGTCGATCATCCACGCGCACGACTGGCAGGCGGGGCTGGTCCCGGTCTACCAGAAGATGCTGTTCTCGGCCGACCCGGTCGTCGGTGGCGTCCCCGCCGTGTTCACCATCCACAACCTGGCATTCCAGGGACTCTTTCCCGCGAGCACAGTCGAGGCGATCGGCCTCGGCTGGGAGGTCCTCGACATCCAGGCGATGGAGTACTGGGGCCAGGTCAGTTATCTCAAGGCCGGGATCAACTTCAGCGAGCAGATCACTACCGTCAGCCCGACCTACGCGACCGAGATCACCAGCCCTGAGCTGGGCTTCGGCTTTGACGGCATCCTGCGCCGCCGCGCCGCGGACCTGGTCGGGATCCTGAACGGGATCGACACGGAACGGTGGAACCCAGCGGCGGACGCGTACCTGCCGACGGCGTTCACTCCTGATGACCTCACCGGTAAACAGGCAGCCAAGCGGGCGCTGCTCGAGGAAACCGGTTTGGGAGCCGATGCTCGGGCGATCGCCCGTCCGGTGATCGGTCTGATGTCCCGCCTCACCGACCAGAAGGGCTTCGATCTCCTCACCGCGGCGGCCGACGAGTTGATGTCTCTGGACGCCTCCTGGGTGATGCTCGGAAGTGGTGAGCGTCGCTACGAAGAGCTGTGGCGGACGCTGGCCGCGCGCCACAGCGGCCGGGTGGCCGTGACGATCGGCTTCGACGAGCGCCTGGCCCACCTGATCGAGGCCGGCGCCGATCTGTTTCTCATGCCGTCACGATTCGAGCCGTGCGGGCTCAATCAGTTGTACAGCTTGCGTTACGGAACGTTGCCGATAGTTCGCGCCACGGGCGGCCTCAAGGATACCGTGGACGATGCCGGGAGGGCGGGGGCGGGGACGGGGTTCACGTTCTTGCAGTACACACCGGGAGCGTTGGTGGACGCCATCCGCCGGGCTCTGGTGGCCTATCGGAGCGCCGACCTCTGGCGCGGGATGCAGCGGCGCGCGATGCGCCAGGACCATTCCTGGGACGCTTCGGCGCGAGAGTATGTCAAAGTGTATAGAGCGTTGACGGCCGAGGCCCGGGAACGGTCCACGCGTCAGCCGTAAGCGCTGCGCCGACAACCAGATAACGAGGTTCCACAGTGTCGGCGGACCCCTCGCCGAAACGGAGACAGCGCAATGGCATCTGAGAAGGTACAGACCCTGACGGACGCGAACTTCGAGCAGACCGTCAACCAGCCCACGCCCGTCCTGGTCGACTTCTGGGCCGAGTGGTGCGGCCCGTGCCGGCGTCTCGCCCCGACTGTGGACGAGCTCGCGGGCGACTACGACGGCAAAGTCGTCGTCGGCAAGATGAACGTCGACGAGAATCCCGCGACCCCCATGCGCTTCAGCATCCGCGGCATCCCCACGCTCTTGCTCTTCAAGAGCGGCCAGATCGTCGAGCAGGTCGTCGGGCTGGCCGACAAGGACTCGCTCAAGAAGCTGATCGACAAGCACGTGTGAGTGGCGGACCGGAGCGGCCGTAGCGTCCAATGATCCGCAACGTCATCATCATCGGGTCCGGGCCGGCGGGTCTCACCGCCGGCCTTTACACTGCCAGGGCCAACCTGACGCCCCTCGTCATCGAAGGCATGGAAGCGGGCGGCCAGCTGACGCTCACGTCCCTGGTCGAGAACTGGCCGGGGCACCGCGACGGCATCATGGGCCGCGATCTCATGGACGAGATGCGCGCGCAGGCGATCCGGTTCGGTGCCGAGGTCGTCGGACAGACGGTCACGTCGGTCGACCTGCGGCAGCACCCCTTCACGGTTCGCACCGCGGAAGCCGAATATCAGACCCGCGGCGTGATCATCGCGACCGGCGCGTCCGCGCGATTCCTCGGACTACCGGGCGAGCGGCATCTGGTGGGTAAGGGCGTGTCGACCTGCGCGGTGTGCGACGCGTTCTTCTTCCGCGGCCGGGCGGTCGCGGTCGTTGGCGGGGGAGACTCCGCGCTCGAGGAGGCGCTCTACCTCACGCGCTTTGCCACCCACGTCACGCTGATCCATCGACGGGACACGCTCCGCGCCTCGAAAATCATGCAGGACAAGGTCTTCGCCAATGCGAAGATTTCGGTCGAGTGGAACAGCGCCGTCGAATCGGTCCACGACGTCGACAAGAACGAGCTCACCGGCATCGTCCTCCGCAACCTCGTCACCGGCGAGCGGAAGGAATTGGCCATTGAGGGGCTGTTCGTGGCGATTGGGCACACCCCGAACACCGCGCTCTTCCGCGATCAGCTGGAGATGGATGCCAACGGGTACATCTGCACCCACACGGGAACGCGCACCAGCGTCCCCGGCGTGTTCGCCTGCGGCGACGTCCAGGACCACATCTACCGCCAGGCGATCACCGCTGCGGGGTCGGGCTGCATGGCGGCGCTCGACGCCGAGCATTACCTCGACGGCCTCCCGCAGCACCTCGGCGAAGCGCAGCTGAGCATCTAGACGGGACCGGGGACCCGGGACCGGGGACCCGACAATCAGAAGTCGACCGGTCGGCGCGGCTTTGCCGCTCTGCGCACCCCACTGAACCGTGAACCGGTCTGGCCCGACCGCCAGGTCGGGCGTCTTGATCGCCGGGTCCCTAGTCCCGAATCCCCGGTCCCGGGTAGCGTCAGTTCCTACTCAATCCACCCGCCCCCAAGCACCACGTCGCCGTCGTAGATCACCAGTGCCTGACCCGGGGCGACGGCTGACTGCGGCCTGTCGAACTCGACCTGCACCCGGTCGTCGTCCAGAGGACTGATCGTCGCGGCCGCTTCGGGATGGCGATGCCGAATCTGGGCGGTGGCGCGTGAGGCTATCGGCGGTGCATAACCCGCGATCCAGTTGACCTGACGGGCCGTCACCGAGCGGCGCTCGAGGGCGGCGCGCGGACCGACCGTTACCGTCTCGTTCGCGGCGTCGATCCCGACGACGTAGAGAGGAATCGGGGAGGAGAGGCCGAGTCCCTTGCGCTGGCCGACGGTGAAGCGATGGACGCCGCCGTGAGTGCCCACGACCCGTCCCTCGACGTCGCGGATCGCTCCTCCAGCTCCGGCGCCGCCGTGCTTCTCCACGAACCCAGCCTGATCGCCGTCCGGAACGAAGCAGATCTCGTGGCTGTCCGGCTTGTCGGCGACAGGCAGATCGAGGGCCCGCGCCTGCGCCCGCACCGCCTGCTTGTCGAGCGCGCCGACGGGGAAGGCCGCGTGCGCCAGCTGCGCCTGTGTCAGCGTGAACAGGAAATACGACTGATCCTTTGCCGCATCGCAGCCGCGCTTGAGCAGGTATCGCCCGGTCGCAGCGTCGCGCTCCACGCGGGCGTAGTGGCCGGTGGCCACGGCGTCAGCGCCGAACCCCTCGGCGCGCGCCGCCAGCGTCGCGAACTTCAGGTCGCCGTTGCAGTGCACGCACGGAATCGGCGTCCGCCCCGCGGCGTACTCCGACACGAAGTTGCTGACCACGTGCGTCTCGAACTCGCGCTCGAAGTTGACGATGTAGTGGGGGATCCCGAGGCGGGCGGCGACGCGCCGGGCATCGTGGAGATCGTCGATGGTGCAGCAGGTGCCGAAGCGCACCTCGCCGTCGCGCTGATCGTAGAGCTGCATCGAGAGGCCGATCACCTCGTGACCGGCTTCCGCCATCAACGCCGCGGCGACCGACGAATCGACCCCGCCGGACATCGCCACGACGACTCGCATGGCGATTACGTCCGCGCGAAGGCGCGGGTCAGGCTCCGCAGCTTCGTCACCACGGCAGGCAGCTTCTCCAGCAGCACGTCGACCTGCTCGCTGGTGTTGCCCGCGCCAAGGCTGATACGGATCGAGTTCTGGGTGCGGTGCGACGGCAGGCCCATCGCGCGCAGGACGTGCGACGGCTCGAGGGTGCCCGACGAGCACGCCGACCCGGTCGACACCGCAATGCCTTCGAGATCCAGCGCGATCAGCAGCGACTCGGCCTCCACGCCGTCGACGCTGATGTTGGTGGTATTCGGCACGCGCGGGTCACGGACGCCGTTGATGGCCGTCCCCGGCACGCGCGCCAGCACCGCCTCCTCCAGTCGATCGCGCAACGCCGCGAGACGCGCCGGCTCCGTCGCGAGCTTCGTGCCGGCCAGCCGCGCGGCGACGCCGAGCCCGACGATGGCCGGCACGTTCTCCGTGCCGGCCCGGCGAGCGCGCTCGTGCTTGCCGCCGGTCATATGCGCCGTCAGGCGCGTGCCGCGCTTGATCCACAGTGCGCCGGCCCCCTTGGGTCCATTGAACTTGTGCGCCGACAGCGACAGCAAGTCGACGCCAAGCGCCCGCACGTCGACCGGGATCTTCGCGACCGACTGCACGGCATCGGTGTGCATCACCGCGCCGCGCTCGTGGGCCAGCCTGGCCAGTTCCGCGATCGGCTGGATGGTCCCGATCTCGTTGTTCGCGTGCATCACCGACACGATCGCCGTGTCGTCGCGCAGGCAGGCCGCGAGCGCCTCCGGCCGGACGATGCCCGTGGTGTCGACGGGGATGTGGCTGATGCTCCAGCCGCGGCGGGCGAGGGCCTTCAACGTGACGAGCACCGCCTCGTGCTCGATCGCGCTCGCGATCAGGTGCCGGCGGCCGGTTGGCTCCAACGCTTCCGCGACGCCGCGAAGGGCGAAGTTATCGGCCTCGGTCCCGCCGCTGGTGAAGACGACTTCCGACGGGTCGGCGTGGAGGAGCGTGGCCACTTCCGAGCGGGCGTCATCGAGGCGGGCCTTGGCCCTCTGCCCGAAATGATGCACGCTCGAGGCGTTGCCGAAGTCCTCGACCAGTGCACCGGCCATCGCCTCGGCGACCGCCGGGTCCACGGGTGTCGTCGCGTTGTGATCGAAATAGATGCGCATCGACCTGATCAGTGAATTGTAGCATGGCGCTAAGTCTCAGCAGTATAAGGACTAGACAGCAAAAAGCGGGTCACGTATACTAGCCCGGCCTGCTCTCCCAGCCGACTCATGCCGATAACACGATTGCCCTGCGAGGTTCATGCTTTTTCTTGACTCTCTGGAGAGTGACTAATGTGGAAACGGGACGAAGCGGTGAAACCGACTCCGGCAGCGTCTGGCCCGACGCCAGCGCCGGCTCCGGCCGTCGGCCAGCCGCCAGCCGCGGCTGCCGAGCTGCGGACCTCCAATTACGCTACTGAGCCATCGCGCGGGATCGAGAGGTCAGCTGTGAACATTGGAAAGTCCGTCGTCATCAAGGGCGAGCTGAACGGCAGCGAGGATCTGACCATCGAGGGTCAGGTCGAAGGCAAGATCGAGCTCCGCCAGAACGTGCTCACCATCGGCCCCAACGGCCGGATCAAGGCCCAGGTCTTCGCCAAGTCCGTCGTCGTGCTCGGCGAGGTGACCGGCAACGTGACCGCCAGCGAGAAGGTCGACATCCGCGATAACGGCTCGGTGGATGGCGATATCGCCGCACCGCGGGTCGCGATTGCGGAAGGCGCCCATTTCCGCGGCAGCATCGACATGCAGAAGGCGGGCGGCAAGAGCGCCGACGCCAAGCCGGTCGAAGCCAAACCGGCGGAGAGCAAGTCCGCCGCCGGTCAGCCGGCCGCCGTCACCGCCACCCGGTAATCAAGCAGCGCCGCGTCGTCGGGCACCCACCGGTGCCCGCCGTACGCTCTTTTCCGGGTGTCCACATGCTGACCGATCTGCTCAAGTGGGGCGGTAAACGCCCCGATTCACCCCCTGGTTTCGCCCCGGCCGTGGCGCGCAGCGCCGATGATCCGGTGATGGCCTCCAAGGCCTTCCCGAAGTTCGTCAGCCTGCTGGCGCCGCGGACGTCGCCGCTGCTGCTCGACTTCGGTCCCGTCGTCGGGAGCAACGTCGAGTTCTACGGCGAGCGGCTTGGCTGCAAGCTGTTCATCGAGGATCTGATCGGCGAAGTGGATCGCCATGCGCGCGCGGGCACCACCGGGCAGATGGCCGAGAGCCTCAAGACCCGCTTCCGCCACGCCGACAGCACGGTCGACGGGATCCTCTGCTGGGATCTCTTCGATTTCCTCGACAAGGCGGCGGTTCAGGCGCTGGCGCAGCAGATCGTCCGGATGCTCAAGCCGGGCGGAGCCGTGCTGGGTCTCTTCTGCACCTCCAGCGTCGAGCGATCGACCTACACGAAGTTCGAGATCGTTGACGAGAAGAACCTTCGCTGTCGCACGCACAGCGGGGCCGGCGGCGCCCGCCGGACGCTCCAGAACCGCGACATCATCAAGATGTTCGAGGGCCTGAGCGTGTCCGACTCGTTCCTGCTCAAGAACAACACCCGCGAGATGCTGCTGCGGCGCCCATAGGGCGTCGCGGCACGTCGCCCCGCGTCTCCGGCGTATCCTGTCGACATGCCAGCGGTGATCGCTCTCCTGAGCGATTTCGGCCTGCGGGATCATTATGCCGGCACGATGAAGGGGGTCATCCTCCGGATCGCGCCGGACAGCATCCTCGTCGACCTCACACACGACATCCCGGCGCACGACATCCTCCAGGGGTCGCTGCAGCTGGCGGCCGCCTGCCGCTACTTTCCAGCCGCGACGATCTTTCTGTGCGTCGTTGATCCTGGAGTGGGCTCGGGGCGGCGGGCGATCGCGGTGGCCGCCGGAGGATTCCGGTTCGTGGCCCCCGATAACGGACTGCTCACGTCTGCGCTCGCCGCTCATGCGCCCGACCAGATCGTCGAACTCACCGAGCGCCGCTACGCCTTGCCGGCGATCAGCCGGACCTTCGAAGGGCGCGACCGGTTTGCCCCGGCGGCGGCGTGGCTGGCGCGCGGCATCGCACTGACTGAGCTCGGGTCGCCACTCGAAAGCTACGTGCGGCTGGCCATTCCGGCGCCGTCGGTCGAGGAGGCGATCATGCGGGGGCAGGTGGTGCTCGTCGATCGGTTCGGCAACATCGTCACCAACATCGAGCGCGGCGTCCTGGAGTCCTTTGCCGCCGGCCGCGCAGTAACGGTTTCGATCGCCGGGCAGGCGGTCAGCGGCCCGGTCGAGACTTACGCCGAGATCGGCCCCGGCGTCGCCGCGGCCTTGTTCGGCAGCAGCGATCACCTCGAGATCGCGCTGAACGGCGCCAGCGCCGCGGACCGGCTGGGCGTCCGTGCCGGTGACGCCGTTCTCGTGACGCGATGAATGCGCTGCGGCTCTATGACCCGGCGCGGCGGCCGCCGAACTGGATCGATCTCGTCGCGCCGCATCAGTTCGTGGCGTTCGGGAGCGATGCCGACAGCGGCGCACCCGTCGACGAGCACGGCCGGGCGTTTCCAAGTCCCGACGAGACGACCTGCCTGGTGTTCGATTCGCTATCCGACGCGCGCCGCTTCTGCGTCGACGGGGTCGCGCAGCACGAGTCCGTCCGGTTCGAGATCTTCGACGCGCGCGGGCGGGTCGACGAGCCGCTACTGCTGATCGTGAGTCCCGCTCGGGCCGGGGCCCTCGACGGCAGCAGGCGGATGATCCGACTGCGGACCTGGATCGCGGTGGCGCTCTTCGCGCTCGCGCCCCCCTTGATCTATTACGACTACGCCGCCTCCGGCGGAAGCATGGTCCTGCCGACGTTCCTCGGGCTCAGCATGATCCTGTCGGGACTCCGTCTGCTCTTCATGAACAGCGGCGTGCGCGACGCCGAGCGCAGGCGGGAGAAGCGGCTGAAACAGTACGAGTAGCAGGCCCCATCACGTCTGGAGGGCTGCGGTACAATGGCCTGTTTTCTCCAGCAGAAGGACGCCTGCCATGATGGATTTCGATCTCACCGAGGACCACCAGCTGATCGAGCGGACCGTGCGCCAGTGGGCCGCGCGGGAGGTGGCGCCGCGCATCCGCGAGCTCGATCGCGAGCACCGCTTCGATCCCCGTATCCTGCCGCAGATGGCCGAGCTCGGTCTGCTCGGGTGCTCGGTGCCGCAGGAATACGGCGGCGCCGGCATGGACTACATCAGCCTCGGCCTGATCAGCGAAGAGCTCGAGTACGTCGATACCTCGCTGCGAGTGATCATCTCCGTGCACGCCGGCCTGAACTGCCTGACGCTGCTGTCGTGGGGCACCGAGGATCAGAAGCAGCGCTATCTCGTGCCGCAGGCGCAGGGCTCGAAGATCGCCACCTACGGGCTGACCGAGCCGGCCGCGGGCAGTGACGTGCGCGGCATCCAGACCGTGGCCGTCAAGCGCGGCGATCGCTACTTTCTCACCGGCGAGAAGATGTGGATCTCGCTGGCGGACGTGGCCGACAACTTCCTTGTGTTCGCCTGGAGCGACCTCGAAAAGAAGAAGCAGCGCGATCCCTCCGGCATCAGCACCTTCATCGTCGAGCGCGGATTCAAGGGGTTCTCGAGCGGGACGTTGAAGGAGAAGTGGGGCATCCTCGCCGGCAACACCGGCTTCTTCAAGATGGACGAAGTCGAAGTGCCGGAAGAGAACCTGGTCGGCCGGCCGGGTGAGGGCTTCAAGATTGCGATGTTCGCCCTCGACCAGGGGCGCTACACCGTAGCGGCCGGCGCGACGGGGCTGATCCGCGCCTGCCGTGACGCGAGTGCGGCGTATGCGAAGGAGAGGCGGGCGTTCGGGTCGCCCATCGCCGAGCATCAGCTGGTCAAGCAGATGATCGCGGAGATGGAGTCCGATTATCAGGTGTCGCGGCTGCTGTGGCTGCGATCCGGGTGGCTGAAGAATGAAGGCCGCCGCAATACGCGCGAGACCGGGCTCGCGAAGTGGGTCGCGACCGTCGCGTCGGAGCGCGCGGCGGGGAACGCGGTGCAGGTGCACGGCGGCAACGGCTACTCCGACGAGTACCCGGTCGGCCGGTTCTATCGCAACTGCAAGGGGGCGGTGATTTACGAGGGCACGCGCGAGATCCACACCCTCATGCAGGCGGACTACGTGCTCGGGTTCCGCCAGGACAAGCCGACGCGCTGCCAGCTCCCGCCGTTCGCGGCGGACACCCGGGTCGCCCAGTGACGTGCGCCGGTCGCGCGAGGTGAGGGTCAGATTCTAGTCTGGCGCAAGAACCTCTTCGCCGTTACCGCAGCCAGCTTCATCGGCTTCACCGGCTTCACGGTGGTGATGCCGTTCCTTCCGCTGTACTTCCAGACGCTCGGGTTGCGGGACGTCGGTGAGATCGCGCTGTGGTCCGGCCTCAGCCTCGGGGTCACGCCGGCGCTGACCGCGCTGTTGTCGCCGTTCTGGGGCCGGCTCGCGGACCGCTACGGGCGCAAGATCATGGTCGAGCGGTCGCTCTTCAGTTTCATCGTGGTGATGGGCGGGATGGCGTTCGTGACGCGTCCGTGGCACGTGTTCGCGCTGCGCGCGGTCCAGGGCTTCTTCGCCGGCTACGGCGCGCTGACGCTGACCATGGCGGCGGACTCGGCCCCGCGCGACAGGATGGCCTCGGCAATCGGCACGGTGCAGACCGCCCAGCGCCTCGGTCCGGCGATCGGACCGATCATCGGCGGCGCGGTGGCGCAGCTGGTCGGCCTCCGCTGGGCGTTCTTCGTCACCGCGGTGTTCTACGTGATCGCGCTCGTCCTGGTGTTCGTGATGTACGACGAGAGCGAAGTTCATCACGAGCTGCTGAAGGACCGGACCACGCGGCTGTCGTTCCGCAGCGTTCTGGCGTTCGAGAACTTCATTCTCTTGATGGCCGTGATCTTCACCCTGCAGTTCGTCGACCGCAGCTTCGGCCCGGTGCTGCCGCTGTTCGTGACCGAATTAGGGACGTCCGCCGCCCGCGCGCCCCTTGTCGCCGGTCTGCTGTTCTCGCTCGGCGCCGGAACCGGGGCCATCGGGCACCACGTCTGCGGCGCGCTCCTGCGCCGCGCGTCGGCTCGAGCGGTGATCACGGCGAGCGCTGGGCTGGGGGCGCTCGGGGCGCTCGCCTACAGCGTGGCTGGTGGCATCGGCTTGTTGATCGCCGGTACGCCGATCTTCGGACTGGCCATCGGAGTCTCGACCACCGCGGCGTATACCGCGGCCGGAGCCGTTATCCCCTCGGCCGCGCGCGGCGCGGGATTCGGCCTCTTGACGACGGCATCGCTGGTTGGACTCGCGATCAGCCCGATCGTGAACGGTTTCCTGGCCGCGACGAGCATCCGTGCGGTGTTCATCCTCGATGCAGTCGCGCTGCTCGTGCTGGCCGCCGGAGTCCCGCGCCTGATGCTGCCCGAAGGCAGCTCGCCGGCGCTCACGCCTGAAACGGCGGAGGACATTTGAGCGCGATGGTGCTTCGGGTGGACGCGCGCGACCCCGATCCCGTGGCCATGTCGCGGGCGGCGGCGATCCTGCGCGATGGGGGGCTCGTCGCCTTTCCCACAGACACGGTCTACGGCCTCGCGGTGGATCCACGTCAGGACGACGCGGTCGAGCGGCTGTACGACGCGAAGGGGCGCGAGCGCGGGATGGCCATTCCGTTGATTGCCGGACGGATCGAGCAGGCGCTCGAGGCGGCGCGGCTCGGCGCGCGCGAACGCCGGCTTGCCGAGGCGTTCTGGCCCGGGCCGCTGTCGATCGTGCTGCCTGCGCTGCCAACGATCGCCGCCGCGGTACGCGGTCCGGGCGAAACAGTCGCGGTGCGAGTGCCGGATCACGCTGTCGCGCGCGCGCTGGCGCTCGCGTTCGGATTTCCGATCACCGCGACCAGCGCCAATCTCTCCGGACAGGCGGCCGCGGCGTCGGCGGACGCCATCGACCCAACACTGGCCTCACGCCTCGATGCGGTGATCGATGTCGGCGCGGCACCGGGTGGCCCGCCGTCGACGATCGTCGAGCTCACGCCCGAGGGCCCCCGGCTGGTGCGCGCCGGGGCGATCGCGTGGGACCGCGTGCTAACATTTCTGGAGTGACGCGCCCTGCGGCCACCCGGCCGACGTCATCGACCTCGCACGAACGCGCCGCGCTCGTCGGGCTGATCAGCGGGGCGGCGCGCCGCTTCGACCCTGAGCACTCGCTCGACGAACTGGCCGGCCTCGCGTCAGCAGCCGGCGCGACTGTCGCGTTGCGGGTGATGCAGGAACGGCAGTCGCCGGACCCGGCAACATTTCTCGGCAGCGGCAAGCTCGAGCGACTCGCGGCGTCGTGCGACGAAGTGCGCGCCGACCTGGTCGTCTTCGACAACGAGCTGAGTCCGGCGCAGCTGCGGAACATCGAGGCTGCTCTCGACCGCAAGGTGATCGATCGGACGCAGCTCATCCTCGATATCTTCGCGCGCCGCGCCCGGACCCGGGAAGGGAAGCTGCAAGTCGAACTGGCGCAGCTCCAGTATCTGATGCCACGACTGGTCGGCTCGAGCGCCGCGCTGTCGCGGCTGGGCGGCGGCATCGGCACCCGCGGTCCCGGCGAAACGAAGCTGGAGACCGATCGCCGGCGGATCCGCCACCGCGTCAGCATGGTATCGAAGGAAATCGAGGCCGTGCGACGGCGGCGGGCGCAGTCGCGCGAGCGGCGTCACAAGGCCGCGGTGCCGACGGTGGCGCTGGTCGGCTACACCAACGCCGGGAAGACGACGCTCTTCAACGTGCTCACGGGCGGCGAGGCGGTCGCCTCGAACGCGCTGTTCGTGACGCTCGACCCGCTCGTCCGCCGGGTGAAGCTGCAGGACCGGCGCGAGCTGCTCGTGTCCGACACCGTCGGCTTCATCGATCGGCTGCCGCACTCGCTGGTGGCGGCCTTTCGCGCCACGCTCGAGGAGGTTGCGGACGCCGACCTGCTGGTCCATGTCATCGACGCGTCGAATCCCGAACGCGAGCGGCAGATGGCCGCGGTCCGCACCGTCCTGGGCGACGTCGGCGCGGACACCGTTCCAGTGCTCGAAGTCTTCAACAAGTGCGATCGGATCGACGACGGCGAGCGGGGGCGGCTGCGGGCGGTGTATCCGGGCGCGCTGTGCGTGTCGGCGCTGACCGGCGACGGCCGCGACGACCTCATTGCCGCGATGGAAGCGCGCCTGGCGCTCGACACGACGCGCGTGACCCTGGTGTTCGACGGCCGCAGCGAGGAGTCGCGGGCCCGCGTCGCCCAGCTCTACCGGCTCGCGCGGATCGTGCAGCACGCGACGACCGACGACCATATCTCGATCGAAGCGGACCTGCCGCGCCGGCTCCTGGCGCGGTTCAGCGACGCGGCGGTGAATGCCACGTGAGGGTAACGGGGCGGCACCGGGCGGAGACGCATTGGGGCGGCGCGGGTGTGCTGCTCGTGGCGCTGGTGATGAGCGCCTGCGCGCCGAAGACGATCCCGCCGCCGACGGTCACCACGCCGCACTATCCCGACTTCGTCATGCCGGTGGCTCCAGCCGGTATCGGCACCCCGGCCGTGTTGGCGCGGCACACCGAAGCGTGGCAGTGGCTGCAGTCGGGTGACGCGCGCTCTGCCGAGCGCAGTTTCACGGCGGCGCTCAAGGCGGCGCCGGACTTCTATCCGGCCGAAGCCGGGCTGGGCTACGCTGCGCTCGCTCGCAAGGACGCGGAGGCCGCTCTCCAGCACTTCGATCGCGCGGTGGTCGCCAACCCGCGCTACGCGCCGGCGCTGGCAGGCCGCGGCGACGCGTTGCTGGTATTGGGCAAGGCAGACGAGGCGCTGACCAGCTTCCAGGCGGCGAGTGCCGCGGACCCCTCGCTCCATTCGCTCGAGAGCCGCATCGACGTGCTCACGCTG
Organism: uncultured Acidobacteriota bacterium; assembly: GCA_963816725.1. GTDB lineage: Bacteria > Acidobacteriota > Vicinamibacteria > Vicinamibacterales > 2-12-FULL-66-21 > CAVSUB01. The sequence goes on from CAWFMC010000024.1 coordinate 172,451, forward strand.
CGCGTGATGCAGGAGGAGGTCGCGGCCGCCCGGAAGGCCGCCGAGAGTGGGAAATTGAGCGAGGCGCGCCAGGGATTCCAGCGAGCGATCGCCGCTTCGCCGCAGAGTCCGTTTCTCTACCGTGAGCTGGCCGCAGTCGAGCGTCAGGACAACGATCTCGACGCCGCGCTCCAGCACGCGCAGAAGGCGGCGTCGCTGGACCCGACGGATCCCCGGGCCCTGGTCCTGACGGGCGAGATGCTCGAAGCCCGCGGCGCACTCGACGCGGCCATCGAGTCGTACTCGGCCGCGCTCGCGCTCGAGCCGAACGACACGCTCACGGCCCGCGTCGAGGGCCTGCGATCGCGGGCCGCGCTGGCGGCGATGCCGCCGGAGTACCAGGCGATCCCGACGGCCCCAACCGTCACCCGCGAGCAGCTCGCCGCGTTGATCGGCGTGCGCCTCCAGCCGCTCCTGTCGCGCCTCGACCGGCGCACCGCCGTCGTGATCACCGACGCGCGTACGAGCTGGGCCTCACCGTGGATCCTGAGCGTCGCGCGCGCCGGAGTGATGGAGGTCTACGCCAACCACACGTTCCAGCCGTCGGCGATTGTCCGTCGCGCTGACCTCGCCCGGGCCGCCAGCCGGGTCCTGGCGCTGGTCGCGGACGAGAAGCCGGCGCTCGGTGCCGAGTGGCGCAAAGCGACGCCGCGCCGCTTTCCGGACGTCGGGCCGGGGCATCTGAGTTACCCGGCTGTCTCGCTGGTGGTCGAGGCCGGCGTGATGGGACCGGCCGAGGACGGGAGCTTCCAGCTGACCCGGCCCGCGTCCGGTGCCGAAACCGTCGCCGCGATCAGCAAGCTCGAAGAGCTCGCCCAGCCGCGCACCCGATGAACCTCACGGCTGCCAACCAGCTCACGATCACCCGGATGCTGCTGGTGCCGGCGTTCGTGATCCTGCTGCTCTACGGCTATCGCGGCTGGGCGCTGATCACCTTCTTCACCGCCGCCGCGACCGATCTGCTCGACGGCTTGATCGCGCGGCGCACCGGTCAGAAGACCACCCTCGGTGCCTGGCTCGATCCGATGGCCGACAAGCTCCTGCTGGTCACGATGTTCGTGATGCTGACGCTGCCGGCGATCGGCTCGGTGAATCGCCTGCCGCTCTGGTTCACGGTGCTGGTCATCAGCCGCGACGTGGTCATCGTGCTGACCGTCGCCGTCGTCAATCTCGCCGTCGGCCCGCGCACCTTCCGGCCGTCCATCTTCGGCAAGATCGCGACCGGAATCTACGTGATGACCGGCGTGGTGGCGCTCTACTACAACTACCTCGAGCGCCCGGCGTTCCTCGTCACGCTGTTCGTCTATGCGTCGCTGGTGATGTCGGTGATTTCAGCCGCTCACTACGCCGTGCAGGTGGTCAAGCTGGGACATTAGGTAAGGAGACCAAGGCTACGGGCTGCAGGCTACAGGCCGGATTTCTTGCGACGACGACCTCCGATATAGGCGACAGCCGCGGCGTCCGAGTCCAATTTCTGAAGCCTGAAGCCTGAAGCCTGAAGCCTGAAGCCTGTCTGAATCGCGCGAAGCGTCACGTCTACAGCTTCGTCTTGAAATACTCGAGCGTCTTGATCAGCCCTTCCTCGAGCGGCACCTTCGGCTCCCAGCCGAGGAGCGTGCGCGCCTTGGTGATGTCCGGCTGTCGGACCTTGGGGTCGTCTTCCGGCAGCGGCTTGTGCACCAGTTTGCTCGACGAGCCGGTCAGCCGCAGGATGTCGGTGGCGATCTGCTCGATGGTCATCTCGCGCGGGTTGCCGATGTTGATCGGACCGTGCTGGTCCGATTCGAGCAATCGAATGATGCCGTCGACCAGATCCGTGACGTAGCAGAAGCTGCGCGTCTGCGAGCCGTTCCCGAAGATCGTGATGTCCTCGCCGCGAAGGGCCTGGCTCATGAAGGCGGGAATCGCCCGGCCGTCGTTCAGCCGCATGCGCGGCCCGTAGGTGTTGAAGATCCGCACGATCTTCGTGTCCACCCCATGAAACCGGTGATACGCCGTCGTCATCGCCTCGGCGAACCGCTTGGCTTCGTCGTAGACCCCGCGCGGCCCGATCGGATTGACGTTACCCCAGTAGGTTTCCTTCTGCGGGTGCTCCAGGGGATCGCCGTAGACCTCTGACGTGGAGGCCAGGACGAAGCGCGCCTTCTTCTCCTTGGCCAGGCCGAGCGCCTTGTGCGTGCCGAGCGCGCCCACCTTCAGCGTCGGGATCGGCAGCTCGAGGTAGTCGATCGGGCTGGCCGGGCTGGCCCAGTGCAGCACGGCGTCCACCGGACCCTCGACGAAGATGTAGTTCGTGACGTCGTGCTTGATGAACTGGAAGTCGCGGTTCACGAGGTGCGCGATGTTGGCCGTCGCGCCGGTGAGGAGATTGTCGATCCCCACCACGGAGTGGCCGCGGTCGAGCAGCGTTTCCGAGAGGTGCGACCCGATGAACCCGGCCGCGCCGGTGATGACGATTCTAGACATAGAAGATCACAGCTTCCAGCTCACAGCTACCAGCTTCCAGCGAGTAACCATGACGAAATGTTCGGATTGGATCAGGAGGGGCGCCGGCTTCTACGCGATGGCCCACCCCGACTGGGTCCCACCGCTGGAAGCTGGCAGCTGGAAGCTGGCCGCTAGTACGCATGCTTCTGCAGCCCCCGCAGCACGGTGAGCCACATGATCTTGATGTCGAGCCCCACCGACCAGTTCTCGATGTAGTACAGATCGAACTCGATCCGCTTCTCGAGCGAGGTGTTCCCGCGCCAGCCATTGACCTGCGCCCAGCCGGTGATCCCGGCCTTCACCTTGTGGCGCAGCATGTACTGTGGGATCCGGTGCTTGAACTGATCGACGAAGTACGGCCGCTCCGGCCGGGGCCCGACGATCGACATGTCACCCTTCAGCACGTTGACCAGCTGTGGCAGCTCGTCGAGATCGAGCTTGCGCAGCCAGCGCCCCACGGGCGTGCAGCGCGGGTCGTTGTCGCGCGCCCACACCGGACCGGTTTCCTCTTCGGCGTCGATGTACATCGATCGGAATTTCAGGACCTGGAAGGCCTTGCCGTCCAGACCCATGCGCTCCTGGGTGTAGAACACCGGGCCGGACGAGGTGCGGCGGATCAGCGCGGCGATGATGGCAAACGGGATCGAGAGGGCGAGCAGCGCGGTCGAGGAGATGGCGACGTCGATCGTCCGCTTGAGGACGCTGTTGAATCCGCGTAGCGGGACGTCGTTGAGGCTGATAATCGGGACGCCGTCGAGGTTCTCGAGGCGCGCCCGGAGCGCGATGAACTGCAGCAGGTCGGGGACGACGTGCACGTCGACCCCTTCGCGGTTGGTCGCTTCGACGAGCCCCAGCATCTTGACATGCTCTTCGAGCGGCAGCGCGACGTAGACGTGATCGATCTTCTCGCTGCGGATCACTTCGTCCGCGTCCATGAGCATGCCGAGCAGCGGCAGCCCCCGATAGCCGATGTGGTCGCCGCCGGCCCGATCATCGAGGAAGCCGACGACCTTGAACCCCAGCTCCCGATGCTCGAGGACCTTGTCCGCCACCAGCCGCCCGAGGTCGCCGGCGCCGGCAATCAGCACGCGCTTGAGGCCGATGCCCGCCCGCCATCGCCGCTCGAGCGCTTCGCGCACCACCTCGCGCGAGGCGTACGAGAACGAGACCGTAATCACCAGGAAGAGCGCCCAGACGGGCTGCGAGACTTCGTACACGCCCTGATCCTTCAGCTCGTCGGGGACGTAGTAGGTCTGGAAGTACAGCGTGCCGATGATCCCGAGGACGACCGCCAGGATGCTGCCGACGAACACCGCGAAGAAATCGTCGACCCGCGATCGGCCGCGGCGCAGCCGATAGAGTCCCTGGACCTGAAACGCGATCGGCACCAGCAGCGCGATGAACGGCAGCATGCGGACGTACTGGCCGAACGGCGGCTGCCCCTTGGTCACCGGAATCAGGCCGGCGAGGGCGGTCTCGAAGCGCAGGAGATAGGCCAGCGCGAACGCCGCCCCGCCCAGCAGGGCGTCCGTGATGATGTAGTAGGCGACCAGCAGGCGGTTGTAGCGGCGCATCATGACGCGCGCTCCACCGCCAGCTGCTCGGCGCGGTCGCGCACCGCCCGATCCACCACGGCAGGGAAAGACTCCAGAAACCGCTCCCGGGAGAACTGCTCGGCGTTGGCACGAATCGCCGCCCGATCGAACGGCGTGCGCCGGCACTCGTCGAGAGCGGCGGCGAAGCACTCGACAGAGCTCTCGGCGGCCAGGATGCCGGTCACGCCGTGGCGCACCGTTTCCATCGCTCCGCCCGCGCCGAGCGCGACGACCGGTGTGCCGCAGGCCTGCGCCTCGACCGGGACCATCCCGAAGTCCTCCGTGCCCGGGAGGAGCACGGCGGCCGCCTGCTGATACAGCGTTCTGATCTCTTCGTCTGATTTCCAGCCCAGAAAGCGGACACCCGGCCCGGACATCGCCTCCAGCCGGTCCCGTTCGGGGCCCCGGCCGACGATGTCGAGCCGCGCCCCGATGCGGCGGCAGGCCTCGATGGCGAGCTCTACGCGCTTGTAGGGCACGAGCGCCGACACGATGAGGAATGGCGGGTCAGTGTCATGGCTCGGGTCAGGACGGTAAAAGGTTGTATCTACAGGTGGATACACGACGGTCGCGGCGCGATTATAGTATCGGCGGATCCGGTCCGCAACATATCGGGAGTTCGCGACGTACTGGTCGACCCGCCCGGCCGTCGCCGCATCCCACCGTGCCAGCCCAGCCATTATAGGCCGCAGCACCCGGCTGGCCGCCGCGCCGACCTGCCGTGGCCCGAAATACGCGTCGAACTGGTCCCACGCGTAGCGCATCGGCGAGTGGCAGTAGCAGACATGGACCGCCGAGGGCGGCCGCAGGACCGACTTCACCGCGCAGTGGCTGCTGCTGATGATGAGGTCGAAGCCCTCCAGATTCAGCCATTCGACCGCGGCCGGAAACAGCGGCAGGTAGCGGCGGTAATGCCTGCCGGATGCGGGCAGCGACTGAACGAACGAGGTCACGATCCGGCGGGACTCGATGAGGGGTGACACCGAACCCGGCACGTGGATCAGGGTGTAGAGCGGCGCGTCCGGATAGAGCGTGCACAGCGCTTCCAGGACCTTCTCGCCGCCGCGCATCCCGGTGAGCCAGTCGTGAACCAGCGCCACGCGCCGCGCCGGCGGCCCCGCGATCGTCATTGCGCGAGCACCTCGCCGTAAATGTCGCGGACCCGTCCGATCGAGCGCTCCCAGGAGAAATGCCGGGCGCGCAGCAGGCCCCGGGCGCGCAGCTGCGCCCGCAAGGTTTCGTCCGACAGCACACGCGTCATCGCATCGGCGATCGCTTCGGGATCGTACGGATCGATCAGCACGGCCGCGTCGCCGACGACCTCGGGCAAGGACGAGACATTCGAGGTGATCACCGGCGCGCCGCTGGCCATGGCTTCGAGCGGCGGCAGCCCGAACCCTTCGTAGAGCGAGGGGAAGACGAAGACCGCGGCCAGGCGGTAGAGCGCGGCCAGCGTGTCGTCCGACACGAAGCCGAGGAAGCGCACGTGCTTGTGGAGCTTGAGCCGGTGCACGGCCCGGCGCAGCGTCGCGTATTTCGAGATCTCGTCGCCGATGATCAGCAGCTTCACCGGCTCGAAACCGGGTTTGCGAAACAGGTGGAACGCCTCGATGAGCCGCTCGAGATTCTTATGCGGCTTGATGTTGCCGGCGTAGAGCACGAACGGATCGTCCAGTTGATAGCGCTCGCGCACGCGCTGGATCTGCTCGAGGTCGGGCGGCTGGTTGAAGCGCTCGTCGATGGCGTTGGGGATGACGTCGATCTTTTCCTCGGGGACGCTGAAATAGGTGAGGATGTCGCGCTTCGAAGCCTCGCTGACCGTCATGATGCGGGCGGCCTGGCGCGTCGCGGCCCAGAGCGACGCGCGCGCGTACGCATACCCGACGCGGCTCGGCAGATACTCCGGAAAGCGGAGATGGATGCAATCGTGGATCGTGACCACCGCGCGACATGGCGTGAGCGGCGGGAGCACGTAGTGCGGCGCGTGGAACAGGTCAGCCCGCTCGCGCCGCAAGTCGTTCGGCACACGCACTTGCTCACGCATGGAGTATGCCGGCGAGCCCTCGGTGACCGAGCGGAAGTTCGGCCCCAGCGCCGACAGACTCGCTCCGTCCTCCGGCCGGCAGAGCAGCACGTACTCCGTGGACTGATCGAGTCTCGACAGGTGCCGCAGCAGGTTCCGGACGTAGGTTCCGATGCCGTAATCGCGCAGCTTGCGCGCGTCGATGGCTATGCGCACGTATCCGGCATCTTATCAGCGGCACCCGCGGCGCCGGTGCGTCAGGAGCCCGTCAGGCGGAGGTAGAGGCGAAGCAGCCGCACCCAGCGCGGATGATGCTTCTGATAGAACGCCAGCTGACTGCGCCGGTAGGCGGGGTTCATCGCGTCGGGTGCTGACGCGCGGGATCGGCCGCGGCGATGCGTGATCTGCGCCGCCGGCGTAAACAGGATGCGGCCGCCCCGCGCCCGCAACGCGGCGCAGAAATCGACGTCCTCGGTGTAGAGGAAGAAGCGCTCGTCGAGCAGCCCCACGGCTTCGGCCTTGGTCCGGTGGACCAGCAGGCACGCGCCGCTCACCCAATCGACGAACTGCTCGCGGCTCGCCCGGGCCTCGACCCGGGCCACGACCGCAGCGACGCGCCGTGCGTAGAGCGCCCCCAGCAGCTTCTGGCGCAGCTCCGCGAACGGCGAGATCATCGCCCCGAACGAGATCTCGACCCGCCCTTCGTCGTCGACCAGGCGCGGGCCGGCCGCCGCCGCAGGCGGAACTGCGAGCAGGCGTGCCACGAGCCGATCGATCGCCCCTGCGGGGACGATCGTGTCGCTGTTCAATAACAGGATCAGATCGCCGCGACTGGCGCGAATGCCGGCATTGTTGGCCTGGGCGAAGCCGCCGTTGGACGCCTGACTGATCAGCCTGATCGCGGGCCAGCCGCGATGGATCGCGACCACGCTGTCGTCGGTGGAGGCGTTGTCCACGACGATGACGTCGTGCGGCATCGACGGCGGGTGAGCGCTCAGCGACGCGAGGCAGCGTTCGAGGTCGGCGCGGGCGTTGTAGCTGACGATGACGATCGAGAGCGTCATTGGCGGACGATCCGCTCGAGGTGCGCCAGCGTGCGTGCCGCCGCGTCCTCCCACGAATAGCGTGCCAGGATCGCCGGGGCGCGGTCGAGCACACGGGCTGCCGCGGCCGGGTCCGCGAGCAGGCCCTCGATCGCGCGGGCCGCCCCTTCGATGTCGCCACGCGCGACGTAGATGGCGGCGTCGCCGTAGACCTCGCGCGCCACCTCGGTGTCGAGGACGACCGGCGGCACGCCGGCGGCCATCGCCTCGAGCGGCGTCAGGCCGAAGCCCTCGTATTCGGATAAGAACCCGAACACCGAGGCGCGGGCGTAGAGCGCGGCGAGCTCGGCATCCGGGATGTAGCTGCGGAAGTCGGTCCGCGCGCTGACCCCATGGGCAGCGGCGATCGCGAACAGATCCTGCCGCGGCCAGGTCCGATTGTCCCCGACGATCACCAGGCGCGCCTCCGGCCGCTGCCGCGTCGCCAGCGCGAACGCCGCGATCAGATCCGGCAGCCGCCGCCGGTTGAACAGCGACCCGACGAACAGCACCAGCGGCTCACGAGGCGGCAGCGGGGGCTCGCGCCCGATCCGCGGCGCGGCGGCGCCGGGGGGGATGACCTCGATCAGGCCCGGATCGACGTGCAGGTGCTGCTCGATCTCGCGGCGGGAGAACTGCGAGTCGGTAAAGATGACGGACGCCAGGCCCGCGCCGCGCCGGGTCAGCCAGCGCCGCCGCAGCCCTTCGCCGGCGCGGAACCACTCGGGATGGGCCACGAACGAGATGTCGTGAATGGTGAGCGCCAGCGGCAGCCCGGTTCCGAGCGGCGCCGTGTAGGCGGGCGCGAAGAACAGATCGAGGCGATCGCGACGGGCTGCCGTGCGCAAGTGGGTCTGTTCCCACCAGGTGCCGCGGCCGCTGCCGATCACGCGTACCGTCGCGCTCCCCTCTGGCAGTGCGAGGGTCAGCGGCTCGGGAGCGTACAGCATGAAATGCCGCCGGTCCGCGTCCGGCCGCACCGCCCAGCGCCGGAGCAGCTCGCCAAGATAACGCCCGACGCCGGTGGAATCGCCGAGCAGCTCACGCGCGTCGACGCCGATGCGCAGCGGCCTCACGCGCGCGCCTGCCGCCTGGCGTGAAGATCCTGGTAGGCCTCGAGCAGGCGCGCCGCACTCGCTCGCCACGTATACGCGGCGGCGCGAGCGAATCCCAGCTCGACACGAACCCGCGTCCCATCCGTATCGGTCAGGACCAACCGCATGCTCTCAGCGATCCCCGCATCGTCCTCTGGATCGACGAGCCGGGCAGCGTCGCCGGTGACCTCCGGCAGCGCGCCGCGGTTGGCAGCGACGACTGGAACGCCCAGGGTCATCGCCTCGAGGGCGGGCATCCCGAAGCCTTCGTCGAGCGACGGGACCACGAGCATCGAGGCGGCGGCGTAAAGACGCCGGCGCTCCGCTTCGTCGACGTAGCCGCGGTGCTCGACGTGCCCGGCCAGATCCGGCGCCCGCAGCATCGCCTCGATCTCGGAGCCAGCTGCCGGGGGACGGCCGGCGAGAATCAGCCGGGGCGCGTCGGGGCACAGTGTCCGCAGGCGCGCATACGCGCGCAGCAGGCCGGGTACGTTCTTCCGCCGTTCGGCGCTTCCGAGATACAAGATTGGGCCGGTTGGTTGCAGCCGGTCGCGGCGCGGCCAGTCGGGCGCCCCTGGTGGGCACAGCACGAGTCGGTCGGCAGGCACATCGAGCTGCGCGGCCACGGCGGACGCGGTGTATCGCGAGATGACGACTACGGCATCCGCACGGCGGGCGTGGGCCGCGGTCAGCGCCGGGTAGTCCCGGCGGATTTCGGTCGCGGTGCCGGCCGCATCGGCGAGGAAGAACAGATCGTAGATCGTGACCAGCCGCGCGGCGTTGCGGGCCGGCATCAGCAGCGGATGGCTGGAGTGCGCGACGTCGACGGTTCCGGCAAAGCGTTCGACCGGTGGTCGCTCGAGGCGGTGCCAGACGAAGTTGAGCACGCGGACGGGCACCCGGACGTCGATCACGGCGGCACCGCTCACACGGCCCGGCTCGAGGCGATCCTTCCAGGAGCTCGAAAAGAGCACCAGCTGGTCGCGCTCGGGCAGCAGCCTCGCCAGCGCCCTGGCCATCTCGTGTGTGTACTCGCCGACCCCCGTTCGCTCGACGAGCGCGGGCCGGTAGTCGAGGAGGATGCGCACCGGGGGAGCATGCTAGCACAGGGCAAAAACTCGCAACCCCTTCAAGCTCAATGAATTGACACCATTTTTTCGGCTGTGTTAGTGTTATGGATTTGCAATTTTCAGGAGACCTGAACGGATGAAAATCGCGGTCGTCGGAACTGGCTATGTGGGTCTGGTGGCGGGCGCCTGTTTCGCCGAAAACGGGAACGATGTCGTGTGCGTCGACCGCGACCCGGCGAAGATTCGATTGCTCAGGCGGGGCAAGATCCCGATCTACGAGCCGGGACTCGAGGAAGTCGTCCGGCGGAACCGCACGGAAAAACGGCTGACCTTCACTACCAACCTGGCCAGCGGCGTGAGGAGCGCGCAGATCATCTTCATCGCCGTCGGGACGCCGACCGGGGAAGACGGCTCGGCGGATCTTCAACACGTCCTCGGAGTCGCACGTGATCTCGCCAAGGCGATGAATGGCTACAAGGTCGTCGTCAACAAGAGCACGGTGCCGGTCGGGACGGCGGCGAAGGTGCGCGAGATCATCCGCCGGGAGACGACCCACCCGTTCAGCGTGGTCAGCAATCCGGAGTTCCTGAAACAGGGGGCAGCGATCGACGACTTCATGAAGCCGGATCGCGTCGTGATCGGCGCCGAGGACGAGCGGTCCGCGGAGCTGATGCGTGAGCTGTACGCGCCGTTCACCCGCACCGGCGCGCCGGTGATGATGATGGACTGCGCCAGCGCCGAGCTGCAGTAAGTACGCGGCCAACGCGATGCTCGCCACCCGCATCTCGTTCATGAACGAGGTCTCGAATGTGTGCGAGGCGGTCGGCGCGGACGTCGATCAGGTCCGCAAGGCGGTTGCCTCGGATCGCCGGATCGGCCCGTCGTTCCTGTTCCCCGGCGTGGGCTACGGCGGCAGCTGCTTCCCGAAGGACGTAAAGGCGATGCTGCGCTTCGCGGCCGTCAACGACTACGACTTCCAGATTCTGAAGGCCGTCGAGGACGTCAACGACAGTCAGAAGCTGCGGCTGCTCGGCAAGATGGAGAAGCACTTCGGCAACCTCAAGGGCAAGAAGATCGCGGTCTGGGGGCTGGCATTCAAGCCGAAGACGGACGACATGCGAGAGGCGCCGGCGGTCCCGTTGATCAAGGCGCTGATCGCCGCCGGGGCGACGGTTCAGGCTTACGATCCCGAGGCGATGGCCATTGCCAAGACCATCTTCGGGCCGAAAGTGACCTTCGCCGAGACGAGCTACGACGCGCTCAGCGGCGCGGACGCCCTCGCCCTGGTGACGGAATGGAACGAATTCCGTGAGCCGGACTACGGGCGCATGAAGAAGCTGATGAAGACCCCGATCGTGTTCGACGGCCGCAACATCTTCAACCCCGAAACCCTGCGCGCCCAGGGCTTCACCTACTACTCGATGGGACGGCCGTGACCACCGTGCCGGTCACCGCCACGCCTGACGGCGCCTGCCTCTGCAATTTCGAGGACGTCGACGTCGTCGTCGAAACGGCGTACCGCAGTCGGCAATCGCCGTCGCGCGGCTACGACGACCGGCCCGCCGCCTGATGTCTCGACTGGTCGGGATCCTCACCGATCCGCTGCTGTCGGTCGTGATGCCCGTCTACAACGAGCGGGCGACGGTCGAAGAGATGATCCGGCGGGTCCTCGCGGTTCCCATTCGCGTGCAGCTCATCGTGGTCGACGATGGGTCGAGGGATGGGACGCGGGAGATCCTGTCGGCGCTGGCCGCCGACGGATCGTTCACGCTGATTCTGCAGCCGCAGAACGGGGGCAAGGGAGCCGCGCTGCGGCGCGGCTTCCAGGAAGTGCGCGGCGACCTGGTGGTGATACAGGATGCCGACCTGGAATACTCGCCCGAAGAGTTTCCACAGCTGATCGAGCTGATCTGTCAGGGGCGCGCGGACGTCGTCTACGGCTCGCGGTTCCTCGGCCGGCACCGCGTGTTCCTGTTCACGCATTACGCCGGCAACCGGTTCCTGACGCTCGTCACCAACGTGCTCTACAACACGATGCTCTCGGACATGGAGACCTGCTACAAGGTGATGCGCACCGAGGTGCTCCGGTCGATGACGCTCCACTCCGACGGCTTCGGGATCGAGCCGGAGCTGACCGCTAAAATCTTCAAGCGCCACTACCGCGTCTACGAGGTGCCGATCACCTACGATGGACGCGGCTATGAGGAAGGGAAGAAGATCACCTGGCGTGACGGCTTCGTGGCCTTGTGGGTGCTGCTGAAGTATCGCTTCACCGAGTGAATCCGCTACCCCGGCTTCTCCGCTACGCCCGCCCGTATCGCGGGCGCCTGATCGCGGCGATCGCGGCCATGCTGCTCTATGCCGCCGCGGCCGCCGGACTGACCACGCTCATCAAGCCGCTTGACCGACGGTGTGCTGACGCACCAGCTCGCGCCGTTCTCGTTCTGGGGCGTGCCGATCGATCTGCGGGCCTGGAGCCTGGCGGTGATGGCGATCTATCTCGCCAAGGGGCTGGGCTCGTACTTCTCCGGCTACCTCATGACGGACGTCGGCCAGCGAGTGGTGCGCGACATCCGCAATCAACTGTTCCGCCACATCCTGAACCAGTCGGCCGGCTTCTTCTCGCGGCGCACCACCGGCGCGTTGATGTCGCGGATCACCAACGACGTCAACCAGGTGCAGCAGGCCGTCTCCGAGACGATCGGCGATCTGATTCGCGAGAGCCTGAGCCTGATCGGCTACGCCGCGGTGATGTTCTGGGTCGACTTCCGGCTCGCGCTGGTGTGCGTGACCGGCGCGCCAGTGGTGGTGTACCCGCTCGTCCGCCTCGGGCAACGCGTGCGGCGCAGCACGCGGCGCGGCCAGCAGGAGCTCGAGCATCTCTCGCACGTCACCGCCGAAGCCTTCACCGGCCACCGCATCGTCAAGGCGTTCGGCGCCGAAGCGCGGGAGGAGCGGCGCTTCAAGGAGGCCTCGCAGCGGCTGTATCGCACCAACCTGAAGATCACCAGCACCGTCGCGCTGCTGCCGCCGCTGATGGAGTTTCTCGGCGGCTTCGGGGTCATCGGGCTGATGTGGTACGGCAGCAGCAAGATCTCGTCGAACCCGCCGCAGATGACCCAGGGCGACTTCCTGATGTTCGTGGTCGCGGCGTTCATGATGTACACGCCGGTGCGGAAGTTGAGCCGGGTGAACGCCAACCTGCAGCAGGCGATCGCCGCCTCGGAGCGCATCTTCGAGATGCTCGACACCGACTCCGAGGTCAAGGATCGCGTCGGGGCCAGGCCGCTGCCGCCGTTGCGCCACGGCATCGAGTTCCGCAGGGTGAGCTTCGAGTACGACGACGGGTCGGACGATTACGTGCTGCGCGACGTGTCGTTCAGTGTTCGCGCCGGCCAGATTCTCGCGATCGTCGGGCTGAGCGGCGCCGGCAAGACGACGCTGGTCAACCTGATCCCGCGGTTCTACGATGTCGCCTCGGGAGGGATCTTCGTCGACGGTCAGGATGTACGCGACGTCAACCTCGCGTCGCTCCGGGCCCAGATCGGGATTGTGACGCAGGACACGGTGCTGTTCGACGAAACCATTGCGGCGAACATCGCCTACGGGCGGCCCGATGCGTCGACCGCGCAGATCGAGGCCGCGGCGCGGGCGGCCCATGCGCACGAGTTCATCGCGTCATTGCCCGAGGGTTATGCGGCAACGATTGGCGAGCGCGGGCAGCGGCTGTCGGGCGGGCAGCGGCAGCGCCTGGCGATCGCGCGCGCTCTCCTGAAAGATCCGCCGATCCTGATCCTGGACGAAGCGACCTCGTCGCTGGACGCCGAATCGGAGCGGCTGGTCCAGGAGGCGCTGGTCAACCTGATGCGGAACCGCACCGCGTTCGTGATCGCGCACCGGCTCTCGACCGTGCGCCGGGCCGACGCGATCATCGTCCTCGAGCACGGCCGGATCGTTGAGACCGGCCGTCATGAGGAGTTGCTGGCGATTCCCGACGGGGTGTATGCGAAGCTGTATGCCCTGCAGCTGTTCGAGAAGCAGGAGATCGAAGCGGAGATCGCGCCCGAGGGCGCCTGATGCCCCGATGATGACTCGATGATCAAGAGCATGACCGGCTTCGCGTCCCTGACCCGCGAGCACGAGGCGGCGACGATCACCGCGACGATCAAGTCCGTCAACCACCGGTTCCTCGACGTCCAGCTCCGGATCCCGGCGACCATCGCGCCGCTCGAGACGCGGCTGCGTGGGCTGGTGCAGCAGCATGTCGCGCGCGGCCGGGTGGAGGTCGTGGTCGGCGTCCAGCAGCGGCGCGCCGCCACGCTCGACGTCGATCTCAACGAGGAGTTCCTCACGGCGCTCGGCGGGGCGATCGAGCGCGCCCGGCAGCAGGGCTACGTGTCGGGAGCGATGACCCCTGGAGATCTCCTGCGCTTTCCGCAGGCCCTTGCGATTCGCGAGCGGGTGACGGAGGCGGACGCGGACCTTGCCGCGCTCACGCCGCTGGTCGAGTCCACGGTGGATGCGGCGCTCGACGAGCTGGACGCGATGCGGGCAACGGAAGGCGGGTTCCTGCTGGCCGACCTCGAGGCGCGCCGGGCGATGCTGGGGGACTTGTTCGGGCGTGTCGCGCGCGCGGCCGAGGGCGGCATGGACGCCCTGCGCAAACGGCTGCAGGAACGGGTCCGCGAGCTCCGGGCCGACGCGCTGGCGGACGAGACCATCGTCGCGCAGGAGATCGCGAAGTTCGTCGGGCGATCCGACATCACCGAGGAGGTCGTGCGCTTCCGCGGTCATCTGGAGCACTGGAAAGGGCTGTCGGACGGGCCGGAGCCGTGCGGCCGCAAGCTCGATTTCCTGCTGCAGGAGATGAACCGGGAGGTCAACACGACCGGCTCCAAAGCCGAAGGCCCGGTGGTGTCCGAGCTGATCGTGACCCTGAAGGCGGAGCTCGAGAAGATGCGCGAGCAGGTCCAGAATGTCGAGTGACCCGCGCGACGGCTGCGCCGGCGGCCTCCTGCTGGTCGTGTCCGCGCCGTCCGGCACCGGCAAGACCACCGTGGTCGAACGCCTCGCCCAGATCGTGCCCGGTCTGTCGCTCTCGCGCTCGTACACGTCGCGCCCCGCGCGGGCGGGCGAAGCCGACGGTGTGGACTATAATTTCATCACCCGCGCGCGCTTCGAATCGATGATCGCCGCCGACGAGTTTCTCGAGTGGGCGGACGTCTTCGGCAACTTCTACGGTACCGCTGCCGCCGACACCCGGCGCGAGCGCGATCTCGGCCGCGACCTGGTGCTGGTCATCGACGTCCAGGGAGCCCGGCAGGTGCGGACCCGGTGCCCCGACACGGTCGGCGTGTTCGTGCTGCCGCCCTCGTACGACGTACTCGAGCAGCGGCTCCGCGGCCGCAGCAAGGACAGCGAGGCGGCCATGCAGCGGCGGCTGGCGACCGCGCGCGCCGAGATCGCCGCGTATGTCGAGTACGACTACGTGGTGGTCAACGACGAGCTCGAGGCGTGCGTGCAGCGGCTGCACGCGATCGTCCTCGCCGAGCGGGCCCGGCTGCGGTCGATGCGCAGCACGGCCGAACAGATCGTGCAATCGTTTGTCGAAAGGACAGAACGTGGTTCACCGGACGGACGTACCTAACGCGTTTGAATTCGTGATCGTGGCCGGGGCGCGGGCCCGCCAGCTCCTGCGCGGGTGCACCCCGCGGACGGCCGGCACCGAGAAGCTGGTGCGGCTGGCGCAGAAGGAAGTGAAGGAAGGCAAGGTCACGAAGCAGGTAATCGAGCCGGCCGAGTAGGGACTCGCATGGCCCTGATCGCGCTCGGCGTCACCGGCGGCATCGGCGCCTACAAGGCGGTGGAGGTCGCGCGCGAGCTGCAGAAGCGCGGCCACGATGTCGCGGCGATCATGACCCGCTCGGCGACCGCCTTCGTCGGCGAGGTCACGTTCGAGGCGATCACCCGGCGGCGCGTCATCACCGATCAATACGCTCGCGGGGCCAACGCCGACATCGAGCACATCGCGCTGGCCACGGACATCTCACTCCTTTTGGTCGCGCCCGCCACAGCCAACGTGATCGGGAAGTTCGCCAACGGCATCGCCGACGATTTCCTGACCTCGCTCTATCTCGCGACGCGGGCCCCGGTGCTCATGGCGGCAGCCATGAACACCAACATGCTCGAGCACGAGGCGGTGCAGCGGAACATGGCGGCCCTGACCGAGCGCGGCGTCCGGTTCGTCGATCCCGGCTCTGGCTACCTGGCCTGCGGCTGGATCGGCAAGGGCCGGCTGGCCGAACCCGAGGCGATCGCCGAGGCGGCGCACCAGCTGCTCCAGCCACGCGGCTCGCTCCTCGGCCGCTTCGTCCTCGTGACCGCCGGGCCGACCTACGAGGACATCGACGTCGTCCGCTACATCGGCAATCGCTCCAGCGGCAAGATGGGCTACGCCATCGCTGCCGAGGCGGCGCGCCGGGGGGCTCGCGTGGTGCTCGTTTCCGGGCCTTCACGAGAACCCATGCCGCCGGGTGTGGAGGTGGTGCGGGTCCGTGGCGCGCTCGAGATGGAGGCGGCGGTGACGACGCGGGCGAGCGAAGCTGACATGGTGATCATGGCGGCCGCCGTCGCCGACTATCGGCCGGAGGGTGGCGGCGCAGCGGGGAAGATCGAAAAAACAGACGGCCCGTTGACCCTGACGCTGGTGCGGACGCCGGACATCCTCGCCGGACTCGGCGCCGCGCGCGCCGGCGGCCATCGTCCGGTGCTGGTCGGCTTCGCGGCGGAAGCCGGCGACCCCGTCGCACGCGGCCGCGCCAAGCTGGCCCGCAAGGCGGTCGACCTCATCGTCGCCAACGACATTACTCAGGACGGCACCGGCTTCGAGTCGGACCAGAACGCCGCGACGCTCATCGATCGCGACGGCGAAGAAGCCTGGCCGACCGGACCGAAGACCGCGCTCGCCGCTCACATCCTCGATCGGGCCGAGCGGCTCGTCGAGCGCGTCACGCGCTGATTCCCCAAATTCCTGTGAACCCTCGCGACCTCGCGCAGCATCTCCGCTTCTATGAGGAACTCGGTGTGACCGGCATCAGCCGCGACGCCGCGTGGCGACGCCGTGGAGCGGATGTCGCGCCCGACCTGAAGGTCGGGCCTCCGGCGGACCCGATTTTAGCCGGCCCAGGTGCACCAGCCGTAGCAGGCCCGACCTTCAGGTCGGGCGCCACGCCGTCAGACATACCCCTCGTGCGCGCGCCCGCCGACGTGCTGATCTCGATTCGCGCCGACATCGGCGACTGCACGCGGTGCAAGCTGCACACGCTCGGCCGCACGCAGGTGGTCTTCGGTGTTGGGAATCCTGGGGCGTCGCTGATGTTCGTCGGCGAGGCACCTGGCGGCGACGAAGACGTACAGGGGGTCCCGTTCGTCGGCCGTGCCGGCCAGCTGCTGACCAAGATCATCGAGGCCATCGGCCTGACCCGAGACGACGTCTACATCGCCAACGTGATCAAGTGCCGGCCGCCTGGCAACCGCAACCCGGAGCCGGACGAAGTCGCGACCTGCGAGCCGTTCCTCTTCCGCCAGATCGACGCGATTGCGCCGAAGGTCATCGTCGCGCTCGGCACGTTCGCGGCAAAGACGCTCCTTCAGACCGCTGATCCGATCTCGCGCTTACGCGGCCGGGTGTTCGACTACCGTGGCGCGAAGCTGATCCCGACGTTCCATCCGGCGTTCCTGCTGCGCAGCCCCGATCGCAAGCGCGACGTGTGGGACGACATGAAGAAGGTCAGAGTCCTGCTGCAGGATCCCGCTGAGCACCTCGATTAGGCGGATGGCCGACGTGTCCGGCAGCCATCACGCATCGCAAATGGGAGACGGCGAACCGGTGAGCCCCCGTCCATCTGCCATCTGCCATGTCACGTCCAGGCCGGCTCTCTCAGCGGCCTGGTAGCCATGCGTTTCGTCTCGGTTGCCGTACCGGTGCCGCTCCTCGGCGCCCTCACATACGCCGTGCCCGACGGCCTCGCCGTCCCGGCGATCGGCGCCCGGGTCCTCGTCCCGCTGGGCACCCGCATCATGACCGGCTGTGTCCTCGACGTCGTCCAGCCCGAAGGTGACGTGACGAAGGTCAAGGACGTCATCGACGTGCTCGACCTCGAACCGTTCCTGCCGGCCGACGTGATCGCGCTGGCCACGTGGGTCGCCGAGTACTACGCGTGCGGGATCGGCGAAGCCGTTGCCGCCACCATGCCGCCTCGCGCCTGGATCGAGAGCGAGCGCTACGTCCAGATCACCGACACCGGCCGCCAGGCGACGCCGGCTCAGCGTGGGCTGCGCCGGACCGTGCTGGATCGGATTGCCGACGGCGCGCCGGCCCGGGTCGCGTCGGTCGCGGCGAGCGGGCGCGGCGTGCACGCCGCGGTGGTCACGCTCGAGCGGGACGGCATGGTCATGCTGACGCAGCCGCTCAAGGGGCGGGCCTCCGCCTTTCGCACAACACGGGTGGCGATGCTGACCGCGCAGGGGCTCGACATCGCGGCCGACGAGGAAGGACCCGAGCGGGTGAAGCTGGGAGAGCGCCAGCGGATCGCCCTCGACGTGCTGCGCGGCTCGCCCGACGGCGTGGACACGAGCGATCTGAAACGGGACGGCGTCGGACCGCAGACCCTCACCCGGCTCGCCGCGCTGGGCCTCATCACCCTGTCGCGGCGCCGCGTCGATCGTGATCCCTTCGAGCTGGACGCCTCAGCGTCCGAGCCGTCGCCGTCGCACGTGTTGACCGACGAGCAGTCGGCGGCATTCAATCGCCTCGCGACGCTGGCCAACACCCGCGGTTTTCACCCGGCCGTGCTCCATGGCGTGACCGGCAGCGGAAAGACGGAGATCTACCTGCGTCTCGCCGAGTACGTCCGGGCGCAAGGCCGGGCGGTGCTGCTGCTGGTGCCGGAGATTGCGCTCACGCCGGCGATCGCGTCGGCGTTCCGCCGCGCCTTCGGCGATCGCGTCGCGATCCAGCACAGCGCGCTCTCCGACGGTGAGCGTCACGATCAATGGCATCGCATCCGCCGCGGCGACGTGGATGTCGTCGTCGGTACCCGGTCGGCGGTGTTCGCGCCTCTGCGCGGCCTGGGGCTGATCATCGTCGACGAAGAGCACGACGGATCGTACAAGCAGGAGGAAAGCCCGAGATATCACGGCCGGGACGTGGCGGTGATGCGCGGCCGCCAGTCCAACGCGCTGGTCGTGCTCGGGTCTGCCACCCCGTCGCTCGAGAGCTACTACAACGCCCTCAACGGCCGCTACACGCTGGTGATGCTCACCAGGCGGGTGCTCGATCGACCGCTGGCGGAAGTACGGGTCATCGACATGCGGGAACAATTTGCCGTCGACGGCCCGGACGTGATCGTCAGCGCGCCGCTCTGCGAATCACTGTCGCGGTGTCTCGCGGCCAGGGAGCAAGCGATCGTGCTGCTGAACCGGCGCGGCTTCGCGACGTCGGTGGTATGCCGGCAGTGCGGCTCGACCCTGGAGTGCCCGAACTGCAGCCTCTCGCTCACCGTGCATCGGGCGGTCCGGCGTGCCCGCTGCCATTACTGCAACTACGCCGTGCCGATCCCGAAGGCGTGCGTGGTGTGTGCGGGTCAGTACCTCGAACAGGTCGGGTTCGGGACCGAGCGTGTCGAGGCGGAAGTGCGGGCCATCTTCCCGGACGCCAGGGTCGCTCGCGTCGACCGCGACACCATTCGCCGGCGCGGCGCGATTGCCGCGCTGCTGGCGCGCTTCGCCTCAGGCGCGATCGACGTGCTGGTCGGCACCCAGATGCTGGCGAAGGGACACGACTTCCCGAAGGTCACGCTGGTCGGAGTGATTTCCGCGGACGTCGGGCTGGGCCTGGCCGATTTTCGCGCCGCCGAGCGGACGTTCCAGCTCCTGACCCAGGTCGCCGGACGCGCCGGCCGCGGCGCCATCCGCGGCGAGGCGATCGTGCAGACGCTGTTTCCGTCCCACTACAGCATCCGCCACGCCACTCGTCAGGACTACGTGGCGTTCTATACGGAGGAGATCCGCTTCCGTCAGTCGATGCGCTATCCGCCGTCTGTCGGACTGATCAACGCGGTTGTCCGGTCTCCGACGATGGACGGGGCGATGACCGACGCGTCGCAGATCGTTCGCGCGCTGCGGACCGACGGGTCGGCGTATCGAGTGCTGGGGCCGGCCCCGGCCCCTCTCAGCCGCCTCAAGGGCGAGCATCGCGTGCAGCTGTTCTTGAAGGGGAGCAATCGCGGCACGATGCGGCGCGCGTTGCTGGCGGCGCTGGCCTCCCGCCCGGAGCTGGCGCGGCGGACGACGGTGGACGTCGATCCGGTCAGTGTGTTGTGAGGCGGGGCAGGGATCAGGACCCGCCGAGGACGTCCAGCGGAATCGGCGTGAAGCAGAGGATCAGCATCACCAGCGCGAACACCGCGATGGCGATCCGCCCTGGCGCGAGCGGCTCGTTCTCGTCCAGCACCCGCGGGTGACGCGGACCGACCACGAACAGCATCACCAGCATCACGATGGTCGTCGCCAGCCAGGAGCGTGAGAAGAGGCACATCACCGCCGTGCCGAGGACGGTCACGGTCGAGATGATCGTCGAGTGGCGCTGCAGGGTCGCGTGCGTCAGGTGGCCGCCGTCCATCTGGCCGAACGGCAGCAGGTTCAGCGCCGTCGCCAGCATGCCGAACCACGCCGCGAAGACCATCGGATGCGCGTTGAGGGTCTGCCCGTTCGGAATCGGCCCGAAGATGAGCCAGGAGACGGCGCGGAAGAGCAGCGGCTCGCCGAACTCCAGCCCCTGCTGGATGTGAGGATCCGGGACCACGTGCGACAGCGCGACGCCCCAGAACAGCACCGGCACGAGCATCACGAACCCGGCGATCGGGCCGGCCACGCCGATATCGAACAGAATCGTCCGGGTCGGGAACATCTCCCGGATCTTGATGACCGCGCCGAGCGTGCCGGTCGGCATCAGCGGCAGCGGGATGAAGAACGGCAGCGAGGCGTCCACGTTGTAGCGCCGGCAGAGCAGGTAGTGCCCCATCTCGTGGGCGCCGAGAATCAGCAGGACCGGGATGCTGTACCACAGCCCGTGCAGGAACAGCGCGGACCGCACCGGAATCGGGTTCCGCCCGAAGTCGCTGGCGAAATTGAGGTAATACGACATCCCGACGAAGGTGGTCGTCAGGAGCGTGAACAGGAAGAGGATGACGTGTTTCCAGATCCGATCCTGGAACCGGCGGCGCGGCGGCGGCCAGTAGGCATACGGATACGCGGGTGCTGGGTCGGGCGCGAACGGCGCGGCGGTTTCGGGAACGGACGGAGCGGTGGAGTTGGGGGCCAAAGGGCGTGGAACGCTAGCCACCGATATTCTGGAGATCCTTGCCCGGCTTGAACCGGATCGTCCGGCCCGGGGGAATCCGCACTTCCTTGCCGGTCCGCGGGTTCCGGCCGATGCCGCGCTTGCGCGGCTTGACTTGAAAGACGCCGAAGCCCCGCAGTTCGATCCGTTCGCCGCGCTGCATCGAGAGCCGCATCGCATCGAAGACCGCGTCGACCGCCACCTCAGCCTTGACCTTGGTGATATCGGCGATACGCGATACCTCGTTGACGATGTCAACCTTGATCATGCTTAGCCGCTCCTGGAATGTTCTAACTACTATAGATTGATACACTTACACTGTCAAGGTCCGTGCTAAGTTACACTTCGCCATGTCTGTGAGACGCGCTTCCGGCAGTCCGACTGTCGTTCTGGTCGGCCGGCCGAACGTCGGCAAGTCAACGCTGTCCAATCGGCTCACCGGCACCCGCAAGGCCATCGTGACGCCGATTGCCGGCACCACCCGGGACGTCAACAGCCAGCCGGCCGAGTGGCGAAACGTCAACTTCACGTTGACCGATACCGGCGGAATGTTCGGCGCCAGCCAGGATCCGCTCCACGAACTGGTGTTCGCACAGGGGTTGCGGGCACTCGAGAGCGCGGATGTGATCGTGTTGGTCGTCGACGGGCGCGACGGGCTGGTGTCGGGTGACGAGGAGATTGCCGCCAGCCTCCGCTCGGTGAACGTGCCGGTGATCGTCGCGGTCAACAAGACGGACGATCGCAAGGCCCGAGGCCGTGCGGTCGAGTTCTACGCGCTAGGCTTCGAGCCGGTGGTCGAGATTGCCGCCGAGCACGGCGAGGGGACCGGCGACCTGCTGGACGAGATCATCGCCCGGCTCCCGACCCGCCGCGATCCCGCAAAGGTGGCGGATCCTCCCGCCACCTCGGTGGCCATCGTCGGCCGGCCCAATGTCGGGAAGTCCTCGCTGCTCAATCGGATACTGCGCGAGGAGCGGTCGATTGTCAGCGACGTGCCGGGCACCACGCGCGACACGGTCGACGCGCTGCTGACCTGGCACAAACGCACCTTCCGCATCGTCGACACCGCGGGTATCCGTCGCCCCGGGCGGGTGGCGCGATCGGGACAGCTCGAGGCGGTCAGCGTCCTCGTCGCTCGGCGTGCGATCGAGAAGGCCGACGTGGCGGTCATCGTCGTGGACTCGACCGAAGGCGCGACGGATCAGGACGCGGCGATTGCCGGTGAAGCGGAGAAGGCCGGATGCGGCGTGATCATCGCCGCCAACAAGTGGGACTTGATGAAGGGGCGCGGGGTCGAGTATTCGAAGACCTTCGACGAGGAGCTCAGGCGCCAGCTCAAGTTTCTCGACTACGCCCCCTTGCTGCACATCTCGGCGACCACCGGCGAGCGGACGGGGAAGGTGCTGGAGACGATCGACGCCGTCGCCGAGGCGCGGTCGCGCCGCGTGCCGACGGGTGAGCTGAACCGCTTCGTCCAGGCCGTCACTGCCGTGCATCCGCCGGCCAGCCCGGGCCGGCGCGAGGTCCGGATCCTTTACGCCGCCCAGACCAGCGTTGCGCCGCCGACGTTCGTCTTCTTCACGAACGTCGCGACTGAATTCCACTTTTCCTACGAGCGCTTTCTGGTCAACCGCCTGCGCGAGTCGTTCGGGCTGCTCGGAACGCCGGTCAGGATCCAGGTTCGACGGCGCGGCTGAAGCCGCCCGGCAGCTTCCAGCTTCCGGCTACCAGCTTCCAGATGGTTCCATACTCCTCGCCGAACCTAACACGATGCTAAAAAACGCATCCTGAATGGCGGATGTCAGATGGAAGATCGCAAGACCCCAGTGTTTTCACATCTGCCATTTGCCATTTCACATCAGGCCGCCCTTTTTTAGCGGCCTGCTAACAGTCAGCGGGTGCAGCGGGTTCATTGCAGCAGTCAGCAGTCAGGCTGGAAGCTGGCAGCTGGAGCCGGAAGCGTCACGCCGTCTGCGCCGCGTACTGTCTTGGCGCCAGCGGCGTGGCGTCCGACCGCGCGATGTAGCACGCGCCGAAGCCCACGAGGGCAATCGCTCCGAGGTGCCACCACCCGGCTGGCGCCCACCACTCCGATAACGAGACGGTCAAGGGCGCCCGCAACAGGATGAAGTGCGTGCCGAGGGCAACAATTGCCGGGAGCAATCCGCCGCGGACGATGACTCCGACGAAGATCGCGATGATCCCGGCGCCAATCGCCAACGCCAGGGTGGGGTAGCCGGGATTGAACATGCCGTTCAGCGCGACCGGCGTGAAGATGAGGATCGCGGCCGCGACTGCGAGCGATCGCCGCTTGAGGAGCATCAGGAGCGAAGCGACCCCGACGGTGCCGAGCATTCCCGATGTCAGCGCGTCGGGCACTTCGGCGAGCAGCCCGCCAATCACGTAGCGCGGCCCCATCAGGGGCCGCAGATCGGGCAGGACCGGCATCGGCTCGAGACGTCCGGCGAGCACCGGCAGCAAGTAGTAGAGCGGGAAGAGCAGCGTCATGAGCAGGCCGGCGCTGACCCCGATCAACACGTCACGCCCGACGTGCGGGTCGTTCCAGCGCCCGGACACCAGCCGCGTCCAGCCGATCAGGCTGTCTGGTGCGGTGCGGCGAACGTACGGCTCCAGACCCAGATAGGTGACCCACAACACCGCCGAGTCGAACAGCGAGGCGCCGAGCATGCTGAACAGCCGGCCGACCTCGATGCTCATGTCCGACGTGTGGGCCAGCATCAGCGCGCGCGTGACGATGCCGACCACGAGGAGGAACGAGGCTGCGCGGGCCGCGCCGATGCGGTCGCCGCGCTGCAATCGGCGGTTGTGTCGGGCGAGGAGCGCGCCGGCGATCATCAGGCCCGGCATGATCAGGCTGGCGAGGCCTTCGACGATCAGATTGAAGCGTGACGGCGGCGCGGGTTCCGCTCGGGCCGACCGGGTCCACGGGCCGGTGATCCCGAAGAACACGACGCGGCCGTGATACGCCGCGGCCTCGATGCGGAAGGAGAGGTCCGGCCGATCTGCCACGTGGCCTTCCCATGCTGCTCTGGCGTCGGCGAAGGCGAGGGGAACGCGTTGCGGCGGCACCGTCGTGAACGTCTTGATGTCGAGCGCCGCGGCCTCGAACAGCGGCGTCCAGTCGACCGGCGGGTACGGTCCCGGGCTCTCGACGGGTTCGGGCACGGCGTGGAATTCGGACAGGCGGCCTGACGCGTCCAGCACCATCAGCGTCATCCCGCTGACATTGAGCGGCGGATTGGTGCCGGACACGGTGTTCTCGTTTCCCCACGGAATCAGCCGGCGCGGGCTGGTGCGGTACCAGAAGATGATGGACTCCGGCCGCGTACCGATCTGCTTCCAGCGATCGCGTGCGGTGGACGTGGCATCGACGTAGGCGAGATAGTCGGTGGAGATAGCGAAGCCAGCCGCGGACGCTCTCGGTGCGGCGCGGTATCCGATTTTTGCGAGCGCCTCCTGCGCGCGGTCGACGAGCGCGTCCGGCGGCTTCGGCATCGGCGCCCGGTTGATCAGCAGGATCCGCTGGTAGGACAGCAGGACGAGGACCAGCGCGCCGGCGATCCACGCCGCCCCCATCCACACGTGGCGGACGTTCATCGCGTCCGACATGCCGGCTGCCGCGACCATTGCCGGTGACGGGGTTTCGCCGGCAGCCAGCGCCGCGGCGAGCGGATCGCCGCCGGGAAGTGCCGCGGCGACCGCGAGGGCGGATCCCGGTCTGGCCTCGGGCTCCGGGCGCAGACAGCGCATGATCCCCTGCTCGATCTCGGGTTCCAGATCCTTGACGAGCGCCGAGGGGGGCGTGATGCCCGATTGTTCGCGGCGGTTGATCAGCTCCGCGAGGTTGCGCCCTTCGAGGGCGCGCTGTCCGGTGAAAATCTCGTAGAGGACCAGGCCGAGGGCGTAGATGTCGCTGCGCACCGTGACCTCGCCGCCGGACAGCTGCTCGGGGGCCATGTAGGCCGGCGTCCCGGCGCGGATCGATTCGCCTGACACTCCGGCCAGCCCGAAGTCCGTCACCCGGACCTTACCGGCGCCGTCGATCATCACGTTCGCCGGCTTGAAGTCGCGGTGCACCACCCCGCGCTCGTGTGCCGCGGCCAGGCCGGCGCAGACCTGCCGTGCGATCTCGAGCCCGCGATCCTGCGGAAAGCGTCCGATGCGGCGGAGGAGCGACGCGAGGTCCTCGCCGTCCACGTACTCCATCGAGAGGAAGGTGTGCCCCTCGACTTCGTCGATGTCGTAGACGCGGCAGACGTTCGGGTGGGAGACCTGGCGGGCCATCCGCACTTCGGTATGGAGCTGGGTCAGGCGCGCCGGATCGCGGTCGACGTCGCCGGGGAGGAACTTCAGGGCGACCGACTGCCCAAGTTTCAGATCGTCGGCTCGAAACACCTCGCCCATCCCGCCTCGCCCCAGGCGCCCGACGATGCGGTAGCGGCCGCCGAGGAGGGTGCCGGGGGGAAAGCGCCCGTGATCGATGCTGCTGCTCGAGGAGGAGAGCATCCCGCTCTGCTGGCTGCTCGAGCGTGACGACGAGCTCGAGGCGGGGCGGGGCGGTGGCGGCGTGCTGGCGGCTCCGGACAGCCGCGTCTCATCTACATCCTGGGACGCGGGGCCCAGCATCGTCGCGTCATCGTCGATGACGTGCCCGCAGGACGGGCAGGCAGACTCGCCGCCCGTCAGCGCGGTGGAGCAGGCGGGGCAGCGGGGCACGCGGCATTGTACGCGGGCCTGGGCTTCGCTCTGGCCCGCGCCGCCAGGCTTTGGGCTTTGGGCGTAGCTTTGGGCCTTCGCCACTAGCCGGAGCAGGTCCCCGGCGCCCAACCTTGGAACCGAGGAACCTGCGAACCGAACCTGTCGAACCCCGGAACCAGAACCTGTCGAACCTATCGAACCCCCGAACCTGTCGAACCCTAAGAGACTGCCAGTGCTATACTTCCGTTTGCTTCGTTGATGTCTGACCTGGATACCGTCGAGATCCCGAATCGGGCGCTGTTTCGTTCGCCGGAGGTCTGCGAGATTGCGCGGATCCAGGCGTACGTGCTGCGGTCGTGGGAGGCGGAGTTCCCGGATCTCGGCGTGGCGAAGACGGCGGGCGGGCCACGAGTCTACCGGAGGGCCGACGTCGAGCGGGTGCTGCGGCTCAAGCATCTGCTGTTCGTCGAGGGGTTGACGCTGGCCGGCGCGCGGCGGAAGATTGCCGAAGAGCAGCCGGCGCCGTCGTCCGACGAGTCGATGGCGGCGCTGGGCGAGTTGCTTGGTGACGAGGCGCGGCAGCGGATTCGCTCGGTGGGGCAGATATTGCGCGAGCTCGCCGCAATGCTGTCGCGTCGTCCGGGCGAGCCGCCGTCGGAGGACGAGTTTCAACTGCGCGGGGCTGCGCCGACCGCCGCGTCGCGTGTGAAGGCCGAGGAGAAGAAGGCGGTCCGCAAGAAGAAGTAAGCCCCGCACGATTTCGGGATGTGGCGCAGCCTGGTAGCGCACCTGACTGGGGGTCAGGGGGTCGCAGGTTCGAATCCTGTCATCCCGACCAATTTCATCAATAAAACGGCTGCTTTGCTACGCCGAGAGGGCCGAACGTCGAGTCAGGGGGGTCGCAGCCTCCGATCCTGCGCCGCCTACCAGTTTCCCTCCATAAAGCTGCAGTTCCGGTTGCCGAGCCAGAGCAAACGCCTCCGATCTTGGCACCGGCTTGGCACAGATTCCGAGGGCCGCGGTCGGTAGGGCTCGCAACTGCTGGGCGCTGGCGCTCGAGTAGACCGAATAGATGGGGGCGATCGGGCGTTGAACCGGGACGACGGCATCGCCGGCGTCATGGCGCCGGGTCACGTGCCTCGTTCGTCCAGGTACTTTACGAAGACGACTTCGTTGCGCTGCTCGTTATAGAGCAACTCGTCGACGCTGGCGCGCACCATGAGCAGGCCAAACCCGCCGGGACGAAGGCCCTTCGCTTCGCGGACGTGCATGTGGGCTATCGGGTCGTCGCGCGATTGGCCGATGGCGGCGTGCGGCAACTCCTCGATGTTAAATCCGGGTCCTGGGTCCGCGATGCGGTACATGAGCATGCGCCTCGCGCGCAAGCAGGAAATCCGCACCGTCCGAGTCGGATCGAGCTTGCCGCCCCATTCGACGGCATTCAGCAGCAATTCACGAAACGCATAACCGATCGACTCGCGCACTTCCGGCGCGAGATTGGCGTCGAGTTGCGCCATGACCGCTTCGATGCGGCCGGCTGCCTCGCGCGTGCAAGGCACGACGAGCTCCACCCACTCGGGCCGCGCGGAAATCACCTCGATCGGCGGCGTGTCGGGTGCGGCGAGCGCGTCGCGAACTGTTTGCAGCAGCGCCGGAGCATCCACCGGCTTATGAATGTACTTGAATGCCTGCTCCCGTACTGCCATCAGCAGCGTCTCAGGCGCGTCGTCGGACGTCATCACGACGACGCGCGGCCGCGACGTGATCGGCCGCAATTTCGCGAGGAGATCCAGCCCGTTCATCCGCGGCATCCAGACGTCGAGCAGCAGCAGGTCGAAGTGCCGCGTCTTCAGGGCCTTGAGCGCTTCGACGCCGTCCTTGGCCACTGACGTCGAAAACCCGGCGCTCGTCAGGACGCTCCGGAGCACGTGACGTGTGGTCTTGTCGTCGTCGACCACGAGGATTCTGCTCATGATGGCCTGCGCTTTCGTTGCGGAGAACGGCGTTTGCGGCTGGTGGTCGGCCGTCGTGCCGGCCGCGTGATCAAATCCGCGGCGGCGAATGCCTCCTCGAGCCGCTCGAGCTCATGGCGCAGCCTAGCAGACGCGCGCTCGGCCTCCTCGAAACGCTGCGAGCGCGCCGCTTGCTCGATCTCCGCGGCGGCCTGCCGGCCCGCCGATGCACCGACGGTCGCGATCCCCCCTTTCAGACCGTGCGCCGCCAGCCGGAGCGCTTCGGAGTCCCGGCGTCGAAGCGCGCGATTGATCCGGAGGAGAGCAGACGGATACTCCGATCGAAAGAGCTTGACTACGGTCTTGAGGAGGCGGCGATCGCCTCCCGAATACGAGAGCGCCGCGCGCTCATCGAAGACCGAGTCGTCGCCCTGATACGGGGAAGACGCCACGGGCTTCCAAGGCCCCCCGCCTCCGAACCGCTCGACGGTCGCGATCAATTCATCTACGTCGATTGGCTTCGGGAGATACCCGTCCATGCCGGATTGCAGACAGCGCTCGCGATCGCCCTGCATGGCGTGAGCCGTCAGGGCAATGACCGGTAGCCGCCTGCCTGTCGCGGGCGGAGTCGAGGAAACGCTCTCCTTCTCCCACTCGCGGATTGCCTGCGCGGCTTCGAGTCCACCCATCTCGGGCATCTGCAGGTCCATCAACACGACGTCGAACGCCTGGTGCTTTGCCGACAGGACCGACGTGACAGCCTTCCGGCCGTTGTCGACCGTCTTGACTCTGTGACCGCGCCTTCTGAGCAGCGTCGTCACCAGCTTGCGGTTCACGAGATTGTCTTCGGCCACGAGCACGTGCAAGACGCGGCGCGGCCTCAAGCCGATTCGCTTGGCGGTTGGTTCTGTGCGCCCCTCTTTTGTCGAAACGCCGAATAGCCGCGTAAGAGCCTCGAGAAGATCGGAGTGCTTTACCGGCTTGGTCAGGAATGCGTTGATGCTATTCCTGTGGCGGTGTGCCTGATCGTCCGACTGCCCGACGGACGTCAACATCACGATCGGTGTTCCTGCCAGTCGACTCTCCCGTCTCACGCGGCGCGCGAGCATGAAGCCGTCGACCTCCGGCATCTGGCAGTCCGAGATCATCACATCGAACGGCGCGGTCGTGCTCGATGCCGCCCGCAGTGCTGACACCGCCGATACGGCATCGCTCACCGTCGTCGGCCTCATGTGCCAACTCGCGAGCATCTCCTCCAGGATGCGACGGTTCGTTGCGTTGTCGTCGACCACCAGCACCCGTAGTCCCTCGAGCGCCCTCGGCTTTGCAGTGGGAGCGCGCCGCCCGGCGGTCTGGGGCTGGTCAAAGGTCGCGTCGAAGAAGAACGTGCTGCCGCGGCCTTCCGTGCTCTCGACCCAGAGGTGCCCGCCCATGAGCTCGACGAGCCGCAAGGCGATCGCGAGACCGAGTCCCGTGCCGCCATAGCGCCGCGTCGTCGAGCTGTCGGCTTGGGTGAAGGCCTGAAAGATCTGTCGCTGGTTCTCGGGAGAAATGCCGATCCCGGTGTCGCTGACTGCAAAGTGGAGCGTGACGCGATCGACGCTTTCAGTTTGCACGCTGACGCGCAGGACGACTTCTCCATGGGTTGTGAACTTGACGGCGTTCCCCATTACATTCAGCAGGACTTGCCGGAGGCGGCCGGCGTCCCCCAGCAGAATCTCTGGAACGTCCGATACGATGTGGCAGGCGAGCTCGATTCCCTTCTCGGCGGCGCGAAGGGCCAGCAGCTTCGCCGTGTCGCCGACCGTCTCACGGAGATCGAACTCCGTATGCTCGAGATCCAGCCGCCGCGCCTCTATCTTCGAAAAATCGAGGATGTCGTTGATGATCTCCAGCAGCGAATCGGCTGACGACTTGACCGTCGTCAAATACTCCCGCTGCTCGGCCGATAGCCTCGTTTGCAGCGCAAGCGTCGTCATCCCCAGGATCCCGTTGAGGGGCGTACGAATCTCGTGGCTCATGTTGGCGAGGAACGCGCTCTTCGCCTCCGTCGCCTCTTCGGCCTTTCTTTTCGAGACCTCCAACTCCTTGACGAGTTGCGCCAGGCGTGCGGCCTGATCTTCGAGCTCGCGCTGACTCGCCTCGAGGTCGCGCGCGTAGCTCGCCATCGTTTCTTCAGCCGCTTTCCGTTCTGTGATGTCGCGCGCGGCAGCGAACACGACCTGCTGCTCTTTGAACGGCGTCGATGTCCACATCAGCCAGCGCAGCGTGCCGTCCTTGTGAAAGTAGCGGTTCTCGAAGTAAATGACTTCCTCGCCTCGGTCGATCTGCTTCCTCGACTCGACAATTGTGGCCTCCCGATCGTCGGGATGGACAAACTCCATGAACGGCCGGGACAGCAGATCCCCTTCGCTGTAGCCCAGAGTCCGCTCCCAGGCAGGGTTGACTCGCTTGAAGTACCCGTCGAACCCGGCGATGCAGAGCATGTCGAGCGAGAGCATGAAAAAGCGGTCGAGCTCCTCTTGCGCGCGCCGTCGGTCCACGAAGAGGCCGATCTGATTGCCAATGCTCGTGAGCATCGAGAGCAGATCCGCGTCTGGTGCCCGAAATTCGCGGCTGAAAAATTCCATCACGCCGACGACATCGCCACGCAGCAGGATCGGAAATCCCAATGCCCCATGGAGCCCTTCGCGTACCGCGACGTGCGCGCGCGGGAAATTCACGTCCTGGACCACGTCGGGAATCCACGAAGGCTCGGCACTGGCCCAGACACGGCCTGGCAGGCCCATCCCGCGAGCAAACGTGGACGCCTTGGAGGCGACATTGAATTCCGGGAAATCCGCTGACGCGGCGGTCCAGATCTGGACGCAGCGGAGCACCTCCGCCTGCCGGTCGATCTCCCAGAGCGCGCCATGCTCCCAGTCAAGGGCGCCGCAGATAGCCTCGAGAATCCTCGGTACGGCTTCGGTGAAGGTGGAGGCCTCGACCAGCGCCCGGGCGATCACGTGCTCGGCCGTCAGTCGTCTCTCGGCCAACCCGTTGCCGCTCGGCGCGCGCGCCTGGGGTGTCATGTGAGGAAGGTGGCGATTATACGACGCAGGCGTTGGATGCCCTACGGCGAGCGCGATCATTCTTCGCGCGGCACGCCGCGTAGGTGCCGCCGAAGTCGCGACAGTAGACGGCCCTCATCGCCGCGACCGGAGACCGGAGAGTGCATCATGGTGGCTGGAAGTGTGTCCGGCCGCCGCGGCGGAAGGGATCCGAAGGCTGTTCCACGGTAGAGTTCCTGCGTCAGGATGGAGGGCGTAGATGGCACTGCACGAGATCCGTCCAGTCACGCTGGCCACTGGAACGCCAGCAATCCAGGGCGAGCTGGAAGGCCCCGCGCGCTCAGGTCCGTTCCTGCAGCGGCCCGAGCATGGGTGTGCTTTCGTCATCTTCGGTGCCAGCGGCGACTTGACAGCCCGCAAGTTGGTGCCGGCGCTGTACAACCTGTCATGCCAGGAGTTGCTTCCTCCCGCATTCGCCGTCATCGGATTCGCCCTGACGCCCATGACGGATGCCAGCTTCCAAGCTCACATGGAGCAGAGCGTGAAGCACTCGCCTGATGTGCTGGCCTTTCGCCAGAAGCTCTGGGACGAGTTCGTCCCGGCGCTGCACTACATTACGGCGCCCTTCGACAGCCCGGAAGGCTATCAGCAACTCGGCGCCCGGCTGAGCGAACTGGATACGCAGCGCGGCTGCTCGGGCAACCGCCTGTTCTACCTCGCAACGCCGCCCAGCTTTTTCCCGACCATCATCGAGAATCTCCACCGGCACGGCCTTGCGGGTCGCGGCCATCGTGGCGCCGGCTGGACGCGCGTCGTCATCGAGAAGCCATTTGGGCGTGACCTCGCCAGTGCCCGGGCGCTCAGCGAAACGATCGAAGGGGCCCTTGACGAGGAACAGGTTTATCGGATCGATCATTATCTCGGGAAAGACACCGTCCAGAACATCCTCGCCTTTCGATTTGCCAACTCGATCATCGAGCCGATCTGGAATCGACAGTACGTCGATCACGTTCAGATCACGGCCGCCGAGACACTCGGCGTGGGGCATCGGGGCAGGTATTACGAGGAAGCCGGCTGTCTCCGCGACATGTTCCAGAACCACCTGCTGCAGCTCATGGCGCTCGTGGCCATGGAGCCCCCGGCGCGCCACCACGGGGAGTCGACGCGCGATCGTAAGGCCGACGTGCTCCGGGCCATCGTCCCGATCACCGCACGACAGCTGTCCGAGGTCGCCGTGCGCGGCCAGTACGGGAACGGGGAGATCAACGCCCAGCCCGTGCCGGCCTATCGAGATGAGAGCGGCGTCGCTCCCGACTCCAGCACCGAGACCTTCGCCGCGCTGAAGCTGATGGTCGACAACTGGCGATGGGCCGGCGTCCCGTTCTACCTGCGCTCCGGCAAACGAATGCCGGAGAAGCTCACCGTGATCTCAATCGAGTTCAAGCGCGTCCCGCATCTGTTCTTCTACGACGTGCCCCAGAATCAGATCGAGCCGAACGTGCTGACGATCCGGATTCAGCCCGATGAAGGCATCGCACTGAAGCTGGGTGCGCGGGCCCCGGGCCCGGCGATGTACATCCGACAGATGCTGATGAACTTCTCCTACGGCGACGCGTTCGGCGAGTTTCCGGCGACCGCCTATGAAACCCTGCTCCTCGACGCGATGCTGGGTGACCTGACGCTGTTCAATCGTCGGGACGGCGTCGAGCTGTCGTGGCGGATTCTCGAACCGATCATCGACTCCTGGCAGGCGGTCGGCGCCTCGGCGTCGCTTCCCACTTACGCGGCCGGAACGTGGGGGCCTGCGCTCGCCGATGCGCTGCTCGCGCGCGACGGGCGCAGCTGGAAGAACGCCGTCAGTCTGGCACGGTTCGACCTGACGGGAACGACAGCGAGCGGGGAGCCGGGCAGCGATGGCTGAAAAGGAGTCGCGCCCCCGCCGGCTTCTATTCCGTGAAGGAGCGGATGGCTTCGTCTTTCGTGCCGCAGATGTCGAAGATCTTGTGCATGCGGACGAGCTCGAAGAGCGAGCGCACTGGCTTGGTCATCCCACACAACTTCAAGTCCCCGCCGGTAGCGTTCAAGTGCCTCTGCGAGGACAAGAAGGCACCCAGCCCCGAGCTGTCGACGAACCGCAGGCCGGTCAGGTCAAAGATCACTTTCCCGTTCGGCTCGAGCAAGGGCGTGACGTCTCGCTTGAACTCCTTGGCATTGCTGGCGTCCAGCTGATCGCCCGGCAGAACCACGACCGTCACGTCACCGATCTTCTCCGTCGTCAGCTCCATTCCGATCTCCTTGTTCAGGCTGCGTTGCGGTTCTTGACCAGGGAGATGGTGTGTCTTCCGCGCTCGTCGCGGTAGTACCGCACATCATCGACGGACTGCGCGATGATATACATGCCAAAGCCGCCGTCCTGCGTGCCATCGAACGTCGGCGTGCTCACCGCGCCCGGGTCGAACGATTCGCCCAGATGGTGAAGCCGCAAGACAATCCGGTCGGCGAACACCTCCGCATCCAGCTGGATCTGCTGATCGGTGCGGCCGCGGTAAGCATGCCTCATCACGTTGCTGGCGGCTTCGGTGATCGCAAGCTCGAGCTGGCTGACCCCTTCCTCCTCCAGCGCCGGGCCACGGAGTGTTCCACAGACCTCTCGAACAAAGGCGCGCGCCCGCCCCAGCTCAGTGAGCTCGCTTGAAATCTCGAGCTCGGCGCGCGCCAGCGGCGGCTCCCGCTCCTCAATCTTCACCGCGACGCAGGTCAGATCGTCCCCGAAGGTCTCCGAGTCCGAGAACAGAACGGCCGTCTGGTGGATCCGCTCGATCAGCGCCTCGGGTTCGAGCCTACCGTGGGTCCGGACGCATTCCGCAAGCCGCTCTATTCCAAAGAGCTCGCCGGCGCTGTTCCTCGTTTCGGTCAGCCCATCGGAGTAGAAGAGCAGGACGTCTTGGGGATGCAGTGAAACCCGGATCTGACCATAGATTTCTCCCTCGCTGACCCCTAACGGCAGGTTCTCTCCCTGCAACAGGGCGCAAGTCCCGGTGTTGGCGTGGAAATGGATCGTGGTGGTGTGGCCGCAGTCCACGAAATCGACCCATCGATTTCGCAGATCGAACCGGGCGTAGCAGAGGGTCACGAAACTCTCGAGTTCGATCAGCTGCCGAGCGACCTCCGAGTGTGCCAGTGTCACGATGTCCTTCGGCTCCGGGAGGGTTCCTGGTGCAGCCAGGGAAATCAGGCGGCTGAGGGCCTGCAGGAAGTGGCTCTTGGTGGCGGCACCGAGCAGTGCCGCGGGAATCCCCTTGCCCATCACGTCGCCGACGATGACGTCGAGACAGTCGTCTCTGTGCTTGAAGAAATCGTAGAAGTCTCCGTCGATGCGCTGCGATGGAATCGTGAGCGCGGCGACCCTGACGCCCGGCACGTCGCGCGGCGGCTGGTCGAGCAGGAGCGTCTGCTGGATCTTGAAGCCAATCTCGACCTCTTGCTCACGGGCTCGCGCCAACTCCTCCTGCGCGCGCTTGCGGTCGGTGATGTCTTCGGAGATGCCGACCAGGTACTTCGGTTGCCCGTCGGCGCCGAAAACCGGGACTTTGATGGTGTGCAGGTAGCGCAGACCTCGATGGGCCGTCTGGATGGCTTCCTCCGGGACGTCCACCAGCTGACCGCCGCTCAGCACTGCCCGGTCTTTGGCCACGAAGAAGCTGGCCTGCTCCTCTGGAAAGAAATCGTAGTCGCTCCGGCCGATGGCCGCGCTGCGGTCGATGCCCAACGCCTCTTCCTCGGCCTTGTTCCAGCGCACGAACCGCAAGTCCCTGGCGTCCTTGACGAAGAGCATGACCGGCAGGTGCTCGAGCACCGAGTCGAGGAAGTTCCGGGCGTCTTCGAGTTCAGCCGTCCGCCCCGCCAGCGTCTCCTCGGTCCGCCGGTGCTCGATCAGTTCTCGTTCCAGTTGAGCGTTGGCCTGAGCCAGCTCCGTGGACAGTTCGAGCACCTCGCCGCCGGGCCTTTCGATTTGCGCTCCCCGCTCCGCGGATTCGACCACCGAACCGCTCACGAGGGCTAGCCCGCGCCGGATCGCCGTGCCCCATGTCCTCGACAACGCCCGCCAGGCGAATTGTCGGAATGAGGCCGCTGGTGCGGATTTCATGCAGTTCTCCCGCCGTCTGCGGATCTGGCGATCTGCGATGCCGGCTCGAGCGGGTCGGGAGGGAGGAACGATCGCGCAGACCCTGCGGCGGAGCGGATGGCTGCAGCCGCCAGCGGCCGGCGAATGGGCGAATGTCGATCGCGCTGAGTTTGGACGGCGTGTCGATACCGTCGTGAACGGAAGCGCGCGCCCCGGCTATTTGGAAATCGCCGCTTCCCCGAACTGCGCATTCCACGCATCGTCGGCTGGTCCGGCGCGTCGCCCAACCCCATGACTGCAATGCGGGAGCGGGCATTTGGCCGCACGACACTCATACTGGACCGGGTGCAGGCCTTTCTGGCGCGGCTCGCTGGCCCATCTGCCAAATGGTCGCGCAGCGGGAGTCTATCCGGTTCAGATCATGTGGACAATGGGTCCACGTCTCGTGCCGACGCAGCAGACCCGGTAGGTCGGCGCCTAACCGAGAATCTCCAAAGTGCGAAGCCAGAGAACGTTCGCGCGTCCGCGCTATGTATGCGCGCCTTACGGGCAGCCGATCCTGTAAACTCGGTCCCCCGATCCCTTCCGGGAATCGGCGCCACAGGCACGAACCCCGCTCCTGCGAGGTGTGAGGCGATGGACGTTCGCTTGGTAACCGAGCAGGGCGTTGAAGACCGCTCTCCTGAGGAACTGACGTCATTGCTCCGGCGTGAAACCGGGCTGGTCTGGGTTGACATCCCGAGCTGTGACGTTGATGGCGCGCGCGTCCTATCCGAGGTCTTCGGGTTCCATCCCCTGGCGATTCGGGACTGCGTTGAGCGCAATCGTGTGCCGAAAGTGCACGGCTACGGAGACCACGTGTTGATCGTGCTGCATGCCCCCGAGCTCGGGCAGCGAGGCCACGTGCACTACCTCGAGCTCGACCAGCTGATTGGGCGGAACTACCTCGTCACCGTGCAGCGTACACCGCCCGCGTCTCGCGCAGCGCCACATCCTGGCCAACCGCCGGGTTGATCGGTCCGTGGATGCGCGCTCGGGCGAACTGCGAAGGTCGGGCGTACTCCTGAATCTTCAGGAGCAGCCACTCAAGGTTCTCGAGTGTCTGCTGGAGCGGCCCGGTGAGCTCGTCACCCGCGAAGCGCTGCGCCAGCGCCTCTGGCCGGGCGACACGTTCGTTGACTTCGAGCAGGGGGTGAACGCGGCCGTCAAGAGGCTCCGCGAAACGCTGGCCGACTCCGCGGAGTCACCGCGGTTCGTCGAGACACTCCCGCGGCGGGGGTATCGATTCATCGCTCCCGTTGAGCGCGCGCGCGATCGCCCTGGACTCGCCCCGTCGGCACCGGATCAACGCACCAGCATGGCAGGCGAGCAGGCCCCATCTGCCCACGTCGAGACGCAGCCTCACGCTGCTCGACGAAGGCCTCACGCTCTGATCGCGGCCGGAGCGATCGCCCTCGGGCTCATCGCCATCGCCGCCTGGCTGCGCCGGGCGCCTCCTGAAATCCCTGGGGCACCGCTGCGTCTGGTCGCTCTCACGACGCTGGCCGGCTCGGAGTATGGGCCGACCTTCTCACCGGATGGGCGTCAGGTGGCGTTTGCCTGGGACGGCGAGCAGCAGGACAACTCCGACATCTACCTGAAGCTGGTCGGGTCCTCCGAGATTCGACGACTCACTTCCGACGCTGCCGTCGACTTCGCGCCTCAGTGGTCTCCCGACGGGAAGTGGATCGCGTACGCCCGCTCAGAATCGTTGACTTCTAACCAGATTCGGTTGATGTCGTCGCTTGGCGGATCGGAACGCGTGCTCAAGTTCCCCGTGAGACCTCCCGCTACGTGGTCTCCAGACGGACGGTACCTTGTCGCCGGACGCGCATCGGAGGCTGGCGCCTCCGACCAAAGCAACGGGATTTATTTGGTTCCAGTTGAGATCGGCGAGCCGCGGCCCATTACGCGGGCCGTAGCCCCGGCGAACGACGGGTGGCCGGCAGTGTCGCCTGACGGCCGTCATCTGGCCTACGCCTCGTGTCAGGACGTGTGGTACCGGAGCAATTGTCACATCCAGGTCCTCGACCTCGATACGACGCTGGACCCGCTCGGTTCGCCGCGACGGCTCACGCGGGCGCCCTTCTGGACGATCCAGGGCGTCGCGTGGAGTAGAGATGGAACGTTCATCGTATTTGCCGCCAGGCAGGGCGCGTTAACCAACCTGTGGCGAGTCGCAGCCGACGGCACGCACGAGCCAGTTCGGATTGAAGTTGCGGGAATGGATGCGGCCTTTCCGGCAACCACTGCTTCGGCTGACCGTTTGGCCTTTTCGAAATCGCTCGACGACGAGGACATCTTCCGTCTGGACGTGGGAGGCCTCGCCCGGCCGGTGGCGCGATCCTCGGTCAAGGACAACAACGCTCAGTTTTCACCCGACGGGCAGCGTATGGCCTTCTGTTCGGCCCGTTCGGGAGATGCGTTCGAGGTCTGGGTGGCGGGCACGGATGGTTCGCAGCCGGAGCGACTGACACGGGGGCCGGGGCGGTGGCAGTGCTCGCCACACTGGTCGCCTGACGGTAAACGCATTGCGTTCGACTCTCAGGCGGAAGACGGATCGTGGCATGTCTGGACGATGGATGTGGACGGAGGCGCGCCGCACCAGATCACGAAGGAGGCTGGTGACCAGGTGCGGCCGACCTGGTCGCGTGACGGACAATGGATTTATTTCATTCGGAGCCGAGCGAGCGACCACGATGTCTGGCGGATTCGTGTCTCCAATGGGCAGTATGAACGCGTGACACACGGTGGAGCTGAGGCACGCGCGTGGGAATCGGTCGATGGCAAGGGAGTGTTTTACAAACGACAGGAGTTCGATTCACCGGTGTATTTTCAGTTACTGTCCGGTGGCGCGGCACGCCCGATCATTGCTTGTGTGCCAGCTACGCGATTTTCGGTCGTCAAGCTTGGCATCTACTATGTACCGTGTCAGCCCGACGGCAATGTCAAACCTGACATGCCCGTCCGCCTTCTGAACCCAGTGACAGGCGAAGATCGCCAGGTCGCAACTTTGGAGATCCCATTTCCCGCGCCGGGCCTCAAGATCGGCTATTTCGCGGTCTCGCCAGATGGCCAGACAATTCTCTATAGCAGGCTGGTCAGCAATGGAGCCGACCTGATGTTGATTGAGAACTTCAGATGATCCCGACAGAATCACCATAGCCGGTCCGACGTTAAATAGGTCGGCCAGTTCGAGGCCCGCGACGGGTGACTCGCAGGGGTGGGAACAACTTCGGAACAGAACCGCCCAAACACGCGGGCAAAGAGGGCAGTAGGGCCGTTCAAAACACCGGAGTTCCGGAATCCGCAGCTGTCGGCGATCCCCAAGGGCAGATCCGGCAAGACCTGGGGCGCTTTGCGGTTTTGAGCCAGGAGTCAGGAGACAATCTGTATCGACTGATGGCGATGGCCTCGACGCACTCGATAGGTCTCGAAGTCGTTCCGATCGATGGTGAACACCCGTCGCGTACGGAGACCCTCTGCCGCAGTCACCAGCGATGCATCCGCCAGATCCATCGGACGATCCGCGTACAGCTCCATGAGCTCGAACGCTCGCGTCAGTGCATGTCGGTCAAAGAACCACACCGATAGTCCGCCGGTTTCGATGAAGTCCCTCAGACGGTCTGACCCGATGCTCGCCGGACCCAGCATGTGGAACGCTTCGGTGAGCACTGGCGTCGTGGTCATGATCGGCTCCCGGATCTCCTTTAGGGCTTTCACGCACCTGGCGTGCTGACCGTCTTGGGGATCGAACAGGGCGACGAGTGGTCCCGTGTCCACGAGGATCATCGCCGCAGCTTCTTGCGAAGTGCCGTGGCCACGCCGCGGCGCGTATCCGTTGATGGCGCGACGGCGTAACCGCCGGGGCCAAGATCGAGCTCCTGATAGACGTCATAAGGCCTTCGCCCAGCCTCTTCCCCGACGCGTTGCTTCAAGGATTGCAGCCCCTGCTTCAGCGCCTCGGAAATTGGCAATCCCGTGACATCGCGAATCTGCTGGAGCACGGCTTCCGCCTCGTCGTCGAGTCGCACCGTCCGAGTGGCCATCAGTCACTCCTGTATTACGTAGTGTATTACGGCGGTCGCGTTTCGTCAACATGCGCGGCGGCAGCCATCGCAGACGATGACTTCTGAGCGACGGCGATCTGCTGCATGATTAACGGGATCAATTGGACAGCATCGCAAACCTGCGTCTGATGTGGCGCCGCGATCCATCTTCAGCCGTGCCTTGATCGCTGGCATGGATGCCGCTGCGTCAGATAGCTGGCCACGAGGTGCTGGCAGATCTCGCGTTGTCACAGAGTAAAGGGCGCGCGCGGCCGCCGCTCAGCATCGGTGTTTCCCGGGTCGCTGCCCGACCGTCCCGACGTGAATTGGCAGCGGGCCTTGCTGACGTCCGAGTGATGCGGCCGAGCATCAATGCCGCCAAGTTGTTCGGGCGCCAGCGAACGTACGGCACACTCGCCGTTGGGAAACCGGCCCGACAGCCTGGTGTCGAATGCCGACCGGCGAATCGACATCGACAACATCCGGCGCGTCAACTACTTCTGATTGCCGTTCGCGGGTGCTCTACTGTGCGGCACTACACGTTCTCGGCAGAACAGCCGCGCACGGCGGAGACTTGTGGTAGCAGCAGACCGATCTCGGGTCGAGGGCAGCGCCCACCCGGCCCCCCCGGGCTGGGCGCGCGGTTGACAAAGTGGTCGGGGGGCCATCCCCCCGGCGCTTGGCACAACTTGGCACGGCTTCCCGGACAAGCGGCGATCAACGGGCACGAACGGCTGTGACGTGGGACAAGAGGACGCGGAAATCATCAATAAAACGCCGCGTGCCGTGAAATCTGTGAGACTGGGGGTCAGGGGGTCGCAGGTTCGAATCCTGTCATCCCGACCAATAAAATGGGCCTGTTTGAGAAATCAGACAGGCCCATTTCGTTGATAGGTCACGCATAGGTGTTGACGCTCGGCGAGAATTGACCTTCTCGGCCCGCCGGCGATTGACCAGTCCCTCGCCGGATCGGCCGTGTCCAAACGGTCCTCCGTCCTGATCCTTGATGGTCAGAGTCAGGCGGGCAAAGGAGCCCGTTACTGGTCAATTCGCTGTGAGCCGCAACACCTGAAGATGCCGACTACTGAGATTGACGTGCGGACAGCGGCCGAATCTCACGAATGGTCAGCAGGATGACGCAGAAGCCGAGCACGTGCAGCGTGCCCACCACCGAAAACACGGTCTCGTAGCCAAAGCCCAGATCGAGGAGGCGGCCGGCGACGAGGTTCATCACGAGGCCGCCCATCGCGCCGCCGAATCCAACCAGCCCAGCCACGGACGCGACGATGCGACGTTCAAAGAGATCGGTGGGGACGATCATTACGAGCGTGGACCACGACTGCTGACCGAAGAACGCAATGCTGAAGACCAGAATCGCCCACTCGACCGGCACGTGCGTCACGAAGAAGATCACCGGCATCAGCGCCGCGCTGAGGCCGAGGGCGAGCTTGCGGGAGAAGTTGACGGAGCGGCCGCGACTGATCAGCCAGCTCGAGAACCAGCCACCGGTGAGGCTGCCGATCCCCGATGCCGCGAACGGCACCCACGCGTAGTAGCCGACCTGCTTCACGTCGAATCCGCGTGCGTCGTACAAGTACTTCGGCAACCAGGCGATGTAGAAGAACCACGCCGCGTCGGTGAGGAACTTCGCGCCGACCAGCCCCCAGACCTGGCGTAGCGCAAGCAGGCTCGTCCAAGACAACCTCCTCGGTGCCATGTCTGTCAGGTTGTCCGCCGCCCTGTCCGCTGAAGCGTGAGCGAAGGTCACACTCTTGGTGAAGGCAGACCACCACACCGCCCACGCTAGACCGGCGACGCCGCAGGCGACGAACACCCATCGCCAGTTGGAATAGAGCAGGAGAGCCGCGATCGCCGGCGGCGCCACGACGGCGCCGACCGCTGTCCCGGCATTGACGATGCCCATGGCGGTCGAGCGCTCGCCGACTGGGAACCACTCGGCGATGACTTTCGTCGCCGCCGGAAACCCGCCGCCCTCACCGGCGCCAAGCAGGAACCTGCTGGCGGCCAGCATCCACACGTTGGTGGCGAGGCCGTGGCTCGCGCACGCGAGTGACCAGAACACCATGATCACGAGAAAGCCGCGCCTGGTGCCGAGCCGATCGAGGAGTACGCCGCCGCCCGTGTACGCCAGCGCGTAGGCGAACAGAAAGACGGAGCTCAACGCGCCGAACTGCGTGTTGGTGAGCGGAATCTCGAGCTGGATTGCCGCGACGGCAACCGGCAGCGATTGCCGATCGAGATAGCTGATCGCGATCGCCACACACACGAGCAACGCCACACGCCATCTGATCGCCATGGTTGAAGGGCGTGATCATACCTGACCGGCCGGCGCCTCCCTGCGGCACCGGACGAACGATTCTGCGACCTGGAGAGATCTGCCGGTCCCGGACCGAGTCAGCTCTTGGGTCCGCGTTCGGTGACGGACGTCTGATACACCTGCTCGACGATTCGCAACGTCTCCAGGTTGTCCTCCGGCGAAGTCTCGAACGGGCCGCCATCGTCAAGGCGATTGAGAAAATGCGCCAAGGTGTCGCGAAACGACGCATCGTAGTCCGCGGCGAGATCGATCGCGACATCTTCTTCGACGTGTCCGTCTCGCATGAGGGACAGCCGGTCGCCATCGAGGACAATCGCGCCGTTCGTGCCGAGAAGCTGCAGGCGATCGCGAAGCGTCGCGGGCTGGCCGTGGGCCATGTAATCGGCAACCAGCGTCACCGCAGCGTCAGAAGCGGTCGTCATGAACATCGATACGCGATCCTCGCCGCGCACCAGCGCGCACGATCGTCCAATGGCGGCGCTGTGAAGCGCGAGCGGCCCGAGCAGAAAGCGAAGCGTGTCCACGTGATGAATGACGACTTCCATCACGAGGAGCCGCTCGAGTGTAGCGAACATGGGCTGGCGCTCGATCGCCGGGGCGCGCCCGGAGCTGTCGACGACCAATCCCGATGTGAGCAGCGTCATCGTCGCCGTGCGAATCCGGCCAATGCGCTCCTCGCGCAGCCACCTGGCGAGGCGCCGATAGTGCGGCCGAAAGCGCCAGTTCTCGTGCACCATGAAGCGCACGCGGCTGCCGACATCGGCGGCAAGTGCCGCGGCCTCGTCGAATGTCGGCGCGAGCGGCTTCTGGCAGATGATCGCGAGACCGCGATCCGCGGCCAGCCGGCAGATCGGCGCGTGCGTCTCGCGCGGCGACGCGACATCCAGCGCGTCGAGCGGCTCCTGTTCGAGCATGGCTTCTGCCGACGGATACACGGCCGGCGCGCCAAAGGCCTCGGCCTTGGCGCGCGCGGCCTCGATAGCCGGATCGGCGATGGCCACCACCCTCGCGCGACCACGCAACTGCTGCCAGGCCTTCAGATGATGCGGCGCGACCCATCCGGCGCCGACCAGACCGATCCTCCGCTCGGCTGACGGGCTGGTCATCGCTGGGGACTCATCAATTGCACTCGGCCGTGAATTGTACCCCCACGGCCCGCTCTATCGGGCGGCGCACGCGGTTATGCTGTCGTGCGTGTCCACATGGCCGGCCGGTCCCCGTGGTCTGTCCCTGAAACTCACCCGCTACGGCGACGAGGCGTTCGCGCGCTTTCTTCGTGAGGCGTTTCTCGAATCAGCCGGGCTCTCGCGTGAATCCTTCGGCCGACCGGTGGTCGGCATCGCCTCCACGGCCAGCGACTTCAATCCGTGTCACGCGACGGCTCCCCGGCTGATCGAGGCGATCGAGCGGGGCGTCACGATGGCGGGCGGGCTGCCGTTCACGTTTCCGACCATCTCGCTGCACGAGTCGTTCGCGTATCCATCGAGTCTCATCCTGAGGAACCTCCTCGCGATGGACACCGAAGAGATGCTGCGTGCGCTTCCGCTCGACGCCGTCGTGCTGGTCGGCGGCTGCGACAAGACGATTCCCGCGCAGATCATGGGCGCCGTCAGCGCGAACATTCCGGCGATCGTGGCGCCGGTCGGACCGATGCTGGCGGGCCACGACGAAGGCGAGCGGCTCGGAGCGTGCACGGATTGCCGGCGGCTGTGGGCATCGCGACGCGCCGGGGACATCGACGACGCGCGGCTCGAGCGGGCGCGTGGACGATTGATGCCGACGCATGGGACGTGCATGGTGATGGGTACGGCGAGCACGATGGCGTGCCTCGCGGAAGCGCTGGGCTTTGTGTTGCCGGGGGGCGCCAGCATTCCGGCGGTCCACAGCGAACGCCTGCGTTTTGGCGAAGCGACCGGCCGCCGGGCGGTGGAACTGGCCACGACGGGTGGGCCGACACCCGCCGATCTCGTGACGGCGGCGAGCGTGTCCAATGCGGTGACGGTGCTTCAGGCACTCGGCGGCTCCACGAACGCAGTCATTCATCTCGTGGCGATGGCGGGACGCGCGGGCATTCGCCTCGACCTTGGGGCGATCGATCGCATCGGGCAGACCACGCCGGTGCTCGCCGATCTCAAACCGGTCGGGGCGGGCCTGATGGAGGACTTCCATCACGCGGGCGCGCTTCCAGCGCTCATGCGGCGGCTTCGGAGCTGTCTCGATCTCAGCGTCATCTCAGGTGACGGTCGCCGACTCGGG
This sequence comes from uncultured Acidobacteriota bacterium, assembly GCA_963816725.1. GTDB lineage: Bacteria > Acidobacteriota > Vicinamibacteria > Vicinamibacterales > 2-12-FULL-66-21 > CAVSUB01. The sequence goes on from CAWFMC010000024.1 coordinate 215,771, forward strand.
GAGGTGCTCGAGACCTGGCCGGCGTGGACGGACGATGGCGTCATTCGGCCCCTCGACAATCCGGTCGCGGCAGGTGAGGCGCTTGCGGTGCTCCGCGGATCACTCGCACCAGATGGCGCAGTGTTGAAGCGCGCGGCCGCAAGCGGACCGCTTCTTCAGCACGAGGGCCCGGCACTGATCTTCGAGGGGCTGGACGATCTGGCGGCACGCATCGACGATCCCGCTCTGACGGTGACTCCCGACACGGTCTTGGTCCTTCGCGGCGCCGGCCCCGTCGGCGCGGGCATGCCCGAGGCGGGCTCGATTCCCATTCCAGAAAAGCTCGCGCAGGCGGGCGTGAAAGACATGGTGCGGATCTCCGACGCGCGGATGAGCGGCACCGCGTACGGCACGGTGATTCTGCACGTCTCGCCCGAAGCGGCAGCCGGCGGGCCGCTGGCGCTGGTCCGCAATGGTGATCGCATCCGGCTCGACACCGCGGGCCGTCGCCTCGACTTGCTCATCGACGACGCAGAGCTGGCGCGGCGCCGCCTGGAGTACGCGCCGCCGGCAGCGCCGGCGAGAGGCTACGCACGTCTGCACGCGACGAGCGTCCTCCAAGCTGATCGCGGCTGCGACCTGGACTTTCTCGTTGCGGACGCAGCGCGAGGTCAGTAGTGCCTGTTGCGATCGAGTGGGACACGCACGCGCACGTGATCGGCGACCCTCGTGAGTACCCGCTCGCGTCCCGACGAGGCTACACGCCGGCGCCCGCATCGCTCAACGACTATCTCGCGATGCTCGATCGGCACGGCATCGCCCGCGGCGTGCTGGTGCAGCCGAGCGTATACGGCCACGACCATCGATGCCTGCTCGATGCGCTCGCACGCGCCGGCGGGCGCCTCAGGGGCATCGCCGTGCCCTCTCCTGACGCGACCGCCCAGGACCTCGAAGACATGCACGAGCACGGTATCCGTGGCGTCCGCTGCAATCTGATCAATCCGGGTGGACTATCCGCCGCCGTTGTGGCGCTCTGGCAACCGGCGCTTCGCGCGATGGGCTGGCATGTGGAGTTCCACCTGCCCGTCGATCGCCGCCCGGAGTGGACCGACGTGATCGAGTCGTTCGATATCCCGGTCGTCATCGATCACATGGGCCGGCCGACACCCGGTGCGGTCGATCCCTCGTCGCCACCGCTCGCGCAGTTGATCCGCTTCGTGGAGCAGGAGCGCTGTTTCGTGAAGCTGTCAGCGCCGTATCGCCTGTCACCTGACGAGACTACGCGACGGACCGCGCATGGCGAGCCCCGACGTGACGTCGAGGGCGCGGCGATGGTGCCGAGCGCAACCGGCCAGTGGACCGATGTGACGCCGCTCGCGCGCGCGTTCCTCGAGGCAAACGCATCGGCCTGCTGCTGGGGCACCGATTGGCCGCACGTGGATACGGCGCCGCCGGTCGACACACTCGACGTCGTCGCCGCGCTCGACGAATGGCGTGGCGACCGGTGGACGCGTCGTCAGATCACCGGCGACCTCGCCGAACGGTTGTTCGCATGATGCTGGTTGCCGCACCGCACCGCGACTGTCGTTGACCCGACGCGATCTATTCGCTTGGTCGGGGCCCGTCGTGATGAACGACAACGACAGGTCACCGGGAGCCGAACGGCATCCCGTTCAAGAGACCAGCCTTCTCATCCCATCTGCTAAGACGCTGGGACCTGACCAGGAGTCCACTGCCGAAGCGTTGATGCCTTTATTTCGCCCTTCAGCCGCAGATCGGCGGACGAACTGCCGACCATCACCTCGAACGCGCCCGGCTCCAGCACCCATGCCTTCCGCTTCTCGTCCCAGAACGCCAGCCGATCCGGCGACACGGTGAAGCTGACGGTGCGTGATTCGCCCGGGCGTAGGCTGATGCGCTCGAACGCCATCAGCTGCTTCTTCGGCCGCTTGACGCTCGCCTCGACGTCGCGCACGTAGAGCTGCACGACCTCGTCGCCGGCTCTCTTGCCGCTGTTCCGAACATCGGCCGTGATGCTCAGCGGGCCCTCCGAGGTGCTGCCGCCGACCTTGAGATTGGCATACTCGAAAGTCGTGTAACTCAGGCCGTGGCCGAAGACCCAGTCCGGCTCACCGTCGAAGTACATATAGGTGAACCCTTTAGTGATGTCGTACTCGTTCATCGGTGGAACGTCAGCCACGGACTGATAGACCGTGTACGGCAGCCGGCCGGCAGGATTGTAGTCACCGAACAGCACGTCGGCGATCGCCGTTCCGCCTTCTTCCCCGGCCCAGAACATGTCGAGGATGGCAGGGGCGTCAGGACGTTGAGTCCCGCCCGGCCCACCTCCTCCGACCAGCGAAACCGGCCCGCCGTTCTGAAGCACGATGGCGGTTCGCGGGTTCGCCTCGAGCACCCTGCGAATCAGCTGCATCTGGACCGGCGGCAGATTGATGAAGTTGCGGTCGATCCCTTCGCGCTCGAGGATCTCGTTGATGCCGACGAACAGGACGCATACGTCGGCCTGTTTTGCGATCCCGACCGCCTCGGCATAGGCAGCGTCCGGATTGTCGCTTTCGAGAATCCCGCTCCCGCGCGCATAGAGCACCTTCGTCGATGGCCCCACTCGCTTTCTGATGCCGTCGAGCGGCTTGACAAAGGTCGAATACAGGCCGGTATAGTTCGGGCCGGTCTGTGCGAAGTCGGCGAACGGGCCGATGACCGCAATCGTCTTGATTGCAGCCGAGTCAAGCGGCAGGAAATTGTCGCGGTTCGCCAGCAGCACGATCGACTCACGCGCCGCCCGAAGCGCCACCTGACGGTGCGCGGGCGAGTCGATCTCCTCCTTCCCGAGCTTGGTGTAGGTCACCATCTCGGGAGGATCGAATTCACCGAGCCGGAATCTCACCCTGAGCACGCGGCGAACCGCCTGGTCGACCTGACGTTCGGTGAGCAGACCCTTGGCAACCGCGTCCGGGAGGTATCGGACGTACGCCGAGTTGTCGAGATCGCTGCCGATCAGGACAGTTCTGGCCGCCGCTTCTTCAAACGTCGCGTACTTGTGATGCCCGGTGACCAGGCGCTCGACCGCGCCGCTGTCGGGCACGATGAAGCCCTCGAATTTCCATTCATCGCGCAGCACGGTCTTGAGGAGGAACGCGTTCTCCGCGCCCGGCGTGCCGTTGATCGAGTTGTAGGACGACATGATCGACGAGGCCTTGCCCTCGACGATGCCGGCTTTGAAGTGGGGGAGGAAGTACTCCCGGAGCATGCGCTCGCTGACGGTCACGTCGATCTTGGTTCGATCGCGCTCTTCGTTGTTGACCGCGTAGTGCTTCAGCGTGGCGGCGAGCTTCAAGTACCTTGGATCGTCGCCCTGCGTCCCCTTGACATAGGCGACGGTCATGCGCGAGGTCAGCCAGGTGTCTTCGCCGAAGGCTTCCCAGATTCGGCCCCACCGCGGATCGCGGCTGATGTTGATGACTGGCGAGCGATAGACCAACCCATTGTGGCGCAGCCGTTTGCCATCCGCTGTGACGGTGACGTCCTGTCCCTGCCCCCCGGTCGGTTCGATCCTGCCCTGAACCGTCGGCCAGTAGTTGTTGATCGCCCGGCCCTCGTCTGCGATCGCGGCCGCCACTTCGTGCACGAGCGCCGGGTTCCACGTCGCCGCCATGCTGATCGGCACCGGGAACATGGTCGTCGGCTCGGTCCAGACGATGCCGTGCAGGCTCTGATTCCAGCCGTTCATCGCCGGCACTTTCAGGCGTTCGATCGCGGGCGCGGTGGTCCCGAGCAACGAGATCTTCTCTGCCAGGGTGAGCTGGCGGAGAAGATCGTCCACGCGATCGTCGACCGGCTTGGCCGGATCGAGGTAGACGGGCTGCTGCGCCATCGAGGGGTTGTGTCCGACTTCAGCCGGAGGGTCAGGCTGGCGGCCAAAGCCGGCAACTACTGTCGAGAGTACCGCGGCCAGGACTGCCAGCAACGCCTTGTTCATCTTGGCCTCCGGCCTAAAATACGTACTTGAAACCGAACTGAATCTGCCTTGCCTGGTTCGCCGTGCTCGTCACTCTTCCGCCCGCCGCCGTATCGATGTTGGTGTTCGGCGCAGCGAAGTACGTCGAGTTGAGCACGTTGAACGCCTCGGCTCTGAATTCGAAGGTCTGGCCGTTGCGGACCTCGAATCGCTTGAACAACGACATGTCGACGTTCCACTGGTGATCCGAGCGTAGGATGCCCGGTCCCGAGTCTCCGTACGTGAACGAGGCGGGGACGACGAATGCGGTCTTGTCGAACCACGCGTCGATGGTCGGATCCTCGAGCTCGCCCGAGCCGATCCGGTTCGGCCGCTGTCCACCCACGCCGGTGTTGGCCACGTCTCGAGAGATGGTCGGCGTATACGGCAGCCCGCTGCGGTAGCTGATGATGTTCTGGAACTGCCATCCACCGACAATGGCGTTGGTCACACCGCCGGCATTCGACAGGAACCGGCGTCCATTGCCAAACGGCAGCGAGTAGCCGTAACTGGCGCTGAACAGGTGCGGGATGTCCCACGGCTGCGGTTGCCGTTCGTAGGTGTAGTTGCCGCCAATCTCCGGTGCGGGCACCTGGCGGGTCGACTCGGAGTAGGTGTACGAGACCAGATACCAGAGCCCCCGCACCGGCCGCTGCTGCAGCTTGATCTGCAGCGCCTGGTAGTCGCTCGACTGCGCCTGCGTCTGCACCGACAGGTTGCCGAACCGAGGGTAGGGCCGTCGGGCCTGCACGCTCCCGGGACCCGCCGGCGGCAGGTTGATGTTCTCGGCCGCCGTCTGATGGTCGCCGGTGGTGCCCACATAGTCGACATCCAGCGCGGTATGGCTGAATAGCTGCCGCTGGATGCCCATGTTCCATCGCTGGTCGCGGCCGGGCCGCGCCTCGAGTGGGAGTGGCACCCAGCTGACCGAGCCGACCGATGCGCCAACCGGAACGCCGAGCCAGAAATCCGCGAGCGTTCGGTTCGGCACCGCGTTCACCGCGGCGGTGACCGTTTCGCTGACCCGGAAGGGAATGAAGTTGAAGTTCAGCCGTCCGTCCGTGCCTTCGGCCTCGTAGAAGATGCCGTAGCCGCCGCGGACCACCATGTTGTCGCCGAAGGGCCGCCAGGCGAAGCCAAGCCGCGGTCCCATCTGCTTCCTGTCGTTCTTCGTGATGTTCAGCGGCACGCCGGCCTGGCTGCTCGTCTGAATCAGATCGGAGAACAGGGTGTACCCGACATCAGCGAGGCGCTGCACGCTGAGATCGATGTCGTTGGTCTTGCTCGAGACGATGATCGATTTCTCGCGGGTTGGGTCGAAGGCTGCCGCCTGTCCCTTGTAGCCGGTCAGCCACGGCGTGTACTCGTAGCGGAATCCGAGGTTCAAGGTCAGCGCGTTGCTGACTTTGAAGTCGTCCTGAAGGAAGCCGTGCCAGTAGGTGCCATACCCACCCCACCAGGTGGCGGGGTTCGATCGCGTGGAATTCGCGGGGTAGCCGAGCAGGAAATCCGCGAAGCCGTCGCCGGTGGCGGCCGCCGACGCCGGGTTCTGCGTCATCACGCCCGTGAATCCGTACGTGCCGTTGTGATCGCGGGCGTCGGTGAACAGGATCTTCCGGTAGTACGCCCGGCCGCCGAACTTCAGGATGTGCCGGCTCTTCACCCAGGTCACGTTGTCGGTGATTTCCCACTCGCCGCGATTCTGCCACTTCGGCCGTCCATCGCCGGCGTTTCCGGAGAAGCCGGCGTAGCCCGAGAAGGAAAACGCCGGCAGGCTGGCGATGACGGGATCCTGCGCCTGCTCGAGCCCCTTCACGCCCGCCTGCGCAAGCAGATCGGAGCCCTCTCCCTGGAAGTACGCCGTCGATCGATACTCGCCGTACATCCGGCTCACCCGGAGTTCGTGGACGACCGAGCTGCCGAAGTTCGAGGTCAACGCGCCCGCGAGATTGTAGGCCGGTCCCCACAGCTCGGTCGCGCCGAGCGCCGGAAACGTGCTCGGCCGATCCTCGTGGTTCGAGTGGCGGCTGAAACGCACGAACAGCTTGTGCCGCGGCGACAGTTCGTGATCACCGCGCAGCGTGAACTGGTCCTGGTTGAACTCGACGATCGGGCTGCTGACCCAGGTGTTGTTCGGACCGTTCGGCAGCGGGATGTACCGCATGAAGAACTCGGCCGCCGGGGCTATCCGGTTCTGCGGAATCACGTTGCCCGCAAACGCGGTCCGCGTGTTGCCGGTGGTGGTCAGCGGATCGTAGATCGGCGCGAGGCCCTGAAAATTGCCCTGGCGCTGCGCCGGCGACGGCACAACCGCGACGTCCACTGCGCCCGACTTGCGCCGCTGCCCTTCGTAGCTCGCGAAGAAGAACGTCCGGCCTCGGCCGTTGACCAGACCTGGAATCACGACCGGTCCGCCGAACGTGCCGCCGAACTGATTCCGTTCGAGCTGCTCTTTGGTCTGCGCGAAGAAGTTCTTCGAATCGAATGCGTCGTTGCGCAAGAACTCGAAGACGCTGCCGCGCACGCGATTCGTCCCCGACTTGGTGACCACGTTGAACGTGCCGCCGGCGCCGTGGAACTCGGCCGAGTAGGCGTTCTGCTGCACGCTGAATTCCTGCAGCGCATCGACCGACGTCTGGATCCAGGTGCCCCCCTGATGTTCCTCGGTGATGTCGACGCCGTCGAGCAGGAACCGCGTCTGGCGTCCGCTGACGCCCCCCATGATGTTGCCGTTGACGATCTCGGGACGCACCATCTGCGAATTCCCGCTCGGCGCGAGCAGCGCCACGCCGGGTGTCAACCTGGCGAGCTCGTGAAAGCTGCGGCCGTTCAGCGGCAGATCGACGATCTGATCCTTGGTGATCACCTGGCTGAGGGTGGCCGACTCCGTGTTGAGCAACGGCGCCTGGGTCGTCACCAGCACGTCGCTGGATATGGCGCCGATCGCGAGCACGAGCTCGACCCGCGCCGCCTGGCCCACGGTCAATTCGACATTCTCACGCACGGTCGTCTGAAACCCGGTCACCGCCGCCGTCACCCGATAGATGCCGGGATCGAGCGGTGTGACGACGTAATTGCCCTCGCGATCCGTGGCCACCGTTCTCGCGACGTTCGTCGCGACGTTGGTGACGGTCACCGCCACACTCGGAATGCCGGCGTGCTGGGGGTCGTAGATGGTGCCCACGATGCGGGCACCCTGCAGCTGAGCAAGGGCGGGGCTGGCAACGGCGAGCGAGAGCGCAATCAGACAAGCGGACAGAGCGACAAGCCGTCGGCTCATAGTGCATTCGCTCCTTTGACCTGTGACCTGTGGACCTGGACTCACCTCCGCGCGACGGAAACGGCGCTCATCCTACAGCAGCGAGTCGTAAGGCGGTAGACCGAAGATCGGCCGTGATCTTCGTGAGCGGGACACCTGCACGGGATTACGCGCGCCGCCTCCACGCCCGGTCCGAGCTGATTCGGCGGCAGATCTACGACAAATTCAGTCCTTCGACTAGGTGCGCTTAACGAGGGTCGAAGCCCATCGGTAAGTCGCGGCACGCGGGGGGTGAGCAACGTGAAGGACTACTATCGGCTGTTCGTGATTCCGGGAATGCCACATTGCCACGCAAGACTTGGAGAAGCAGGAGAGAGCGACCGCCCGACTGCTCCGGAGCGGCGATCCAGCAGCAGCACTAGCCGTGCCCCTTCCACGCGGGCACGACCGTCAAGCCTTCATGATGCGCCGCCTCTGCGAGGCCATCGTCAAACGCCACGAAGGGCAACGACTGGCTCATCTCGCGTTGGAGGTACAGGCAAGTCGCGAGCTGCACGGCGTCACCAGCTCGCAGGCGATGGCGGAGCAAGAGGCTCGGGCTTCGGCGGTAATCTCCGGGGTGAACTCGACAATGATCAGCGTGGCCAGATCGTCGGCCAGCGACGCCAGTGCCCGGTCCCGTTCTACGACCGTAAACGCCCCTTCCGGGGCCCCGCGCACAAGGCGCAGGCGACCTCGACCTCCGACAGTCGGCTCGCCGCGCCTGCGTCGGCCTTGAGTAAGCGACGGACGGTAACGGCGGCGGGTTCTCGCACGTACCGCTTCACCAGAGCGCTCGCGTCAAAGTAACGCGTCAGAATCGGTCCTCGCGATCCTCGAGGATGGCCTCCGACAGCGCGCGGCCCCGGCTCTGGATCGGCCTGAACGGCGCCATTCCCTTGCGGGCGGGCAGGGTGACCGCTCGCTTGCCGGACAGCTTCAGCAGCGTCGCGGAAACGCTCGTGTCCGGCGGCAGCGGTCGCAGCTCCGCAACCGGCTCGCCGCGATCCGTGATGAGCAGCGTGCGGCCCGCCCGCACCCGGCGAAGGTACGTGCCAAGGCGGGTTTTCAGTTCACGGGCGCCGACGACGCTGCGTTCCATGTAGTCATTGTGACCACACCAGGAGACGTCGTCAAGGGAATGACCCCGGGGCGCTGCAGGTCAGTTCGTTCTTCCGTTTGGGCGAGCATCGGGCTCTATATCTTCGTGGCGCGAGGTTCGAACAGTGGTAACAGAATCGCGGGACAGCGTGCATTCGCGGGAACCGCGGTGAAAACCTGGAAGCCAGAAATCGCCAATGTCCATGGGTGTGTTGACCTGCCATGACATTCGCTGGCGATTCCGGAAAAGGAACCCCAATCGGACTGGGGGTCAGGGGTCGCAGGTTCGAATCCTGTCATCCCGACCAATTTCCTCAATAAAACGGCTGCTTTGCTAACCGAGAGCGCCGAACATCGAGCCAGGGGGGCGTGGGCCCGACCACCGGTTTTCCTCAATAAGAATGCACTCTCCCTTGGTGCGTGGACCAAACCGCCGCTGATCTTGGCACGCGCTTGGCGCAGATTCCGGCGCCGCAGTGGATACTGTCCGGTGAAGCGCCGTTAACCCGGACGTCCTCCCTGAGTTCGAACGGCATGTCGATGCCGTCGTGGACGGAAGTGCCCGCGCCCGCTACGTGGAAACCACGGCTACCACCACTCTCCGCAACGAAATCTGAGAGCTCCCGCGACGGTCTGAGTAGCGTCGACGCCGTAGTTGCTTTCGTCGTCTCGACGTGGATATGGGCGACGATCTGGTAGGCCGACCCGTCGTGGTTCGAGCGCGATGGCACTGGTGTGCGCATTCCACGCATCGCGATCAGCTGGTCCGCCGCATCGTGATCGGCTCCGTCCACGTCGTCGTGATCAGTCGGACCGGGCATCGTGATTCGGGGCGACGCGACGCTTGGCGTCCGGCAGTGTGATGAGTCCTCAGCCTCCGTGACAAGAGATCCCGTGGTTTGGTGTCGTTCTTCCGTCCACATAAGAGATCATGGCGACCGCTTCGAGCAGCTGGCCGCGGCGATTCAGAACAGCCAGGCGCCGCCCGCCATGAAGGCCGCGACGAAGACGATCAGGACGACGAGCACGTCGTGCGCCGCGGCCGCGGCCGCGGCAACGGGAGAACTAGTGGCGCTTTTCGACCGGCGGGCCGTACGTTTCGAATCGATGCTCGAACGCTTGAAGGGCATCGTGCATCGCCGCCTGCACCATTGCAAAATCGAAAAGCCCGGTCCCTGATAGTCGCGCCGCTGCTCCCGTCGCCGCGCCGACGGCCTGCCCAGCCCTGGCGTTCCAGTCCGTGACCACGTCCGCGCTGCTTGAGCCTGCGCTGCACAGGCACGCACACGCGATCATCCCCAATGAGACTCCCATGTTCCGCATATGATCCTCCTTGTAGATACCACCGATTCGTCCCTGCTCGTCGCGGCTGCGGTGCAGCCTGTCGTCTGTTGTGCTTTCATTCGCTGTCCGTTGACGCAGCCCGGTCCAAACGCATCCTCAGCCGCTCTCTGATTGGCAAGGCGGCTTCTCCTGCAAACGCGAGACGGACAGAGGTCCGCGTTGTTGCCGCGAGCGCGCAATGGCACGCCGGCCGGGCTCGTAGATGGTCGTCGCCCCCTCAGATCTCCTCAGCGCTTCGAGAGGGGCGCGGTGGGCCCGATGACCGCGATCGCCGCTGTCATTAGGGGGCCCTTCAGCGTCAACACCGCGTCTCCTGGCTGGACTTTCGTGTCTTTGCTCCGTCGGCTCTTCAGCCCGGACAGGTAGCGCATGCCGTCTCCGGGGTCCACTCGTTCGTCCATCACGTACCGGATCCACAACGCCTCTTCGCGACGCTGGGCCTCCATTTCATCTGCCCCGTCGATGTGCGCCATCTCGTGCCAGATGATCGAGGCCAGGATGTACTCGTGCAGCGACCAACCTTTCAGAGCCCCCTGCAGGGCCTCGCCATGACTCGTCAGGTAGACGACCCGGCCACCTTTCGTAATGAAGGCCTCCATCCGGAGCAGAGTGCCGCGAATCTCGGCCCCCGCCTGGTCCGGATCAACGATGACCACCTGGGCGGGACGTTCTGGCAGCAGCGTCAGCACGCGTTCGATGGTCTGGTGGTAGCGTGAATCCTCACGCCGGGGCGCCTGCGCAAGAGAGGTTAGAAACAGCAGTGCGATGAAATGACTCGGCATCGGTGCACCTCCATCCGGGGCGGTCGGAGGCCCAACGGTGGTGTCGATGCGGAGCTATTTCCATGGCGCCGGGCTGAAACCTCACCGGGCGCCGGTGTGACCAGATAACCGCTATGTTCGCAATGGGTTGGCAGGACGACTGACCGTGGTCAGATGGGCGGCCTCGTGCTATGCTCCACCCCACCGCGCAAGGAACGCGCCGGGGACCCCGGCTGCTGATGGCGGACTTATTCGCGCGAGTCGACAGAGGTTTGTATGGAAGCCTCCGCGGCACAGGTGGCCAGCGTCATTCGATTCGGCGTGTTCGAGCTCGATGCACGCTCGGGCGAGCTGCGAAGGTCGGGCGTACTCCTGAATCTCCAGGACCAGCCGCTGAAAGTTCTCGAGTGCCTGCTGGAGCGCCCCGGCGAGATCGTCACTCGCGAAGCGCTGCGCCAGCGCCTGTGGCCGGGCGACACGTTCGTCGACTTCGAGCAGGGGGTGAACGCGGCCGTCAAGAGGCTGCGCGAAACGCTGGCCGACTCCGCGGAGTCACCGCGCTTCGTCGAGACACTCCCGCGGCGCGGGTATCGATTCATCGCCCCCGTCGAGCGCGACGACCGCGATCGCCCTGGACTCGGCCCCTCGGCACCGGATCACCACGCCAGCCTGATGGGCAAGCAGGCGCCTCCCGCTATCGTCAAGACGCCGCCCGCCGGTGCTCGACGATGGCGTCACGGTTTGGTCGCAGCAGGAGCAATCGCTCTCGTGCTGTTGACAATCGCCGCCTGGCAGCGCCGGGCGCCTGCTGAAACCCCTGCGGCACCGCTGAGTCTGATCGCTCTCACGACGCTGACCGGTTCGGAGTACGGGCCGACCTTCTCACCGGATGGTCGCGAGGTGGCGTTTGCCTGGGACGGCGAACAGCAGGACAACTCCGACATCTACGTCAAGCTTGTCGGATCTTCTGAAGTTCGACGCCTCACCACTCATCCTGCCGTCGACTCAGCGCCTCAGTGGTCTCCCGACGGGAAGTGGATCGCGTACGCCCGGACAGAATCGCCGACTTCTAACCAGATCCGCTTGATGTCGTCGCTTGGCGGATCGGAACGCGTGCTCAAGTTCCCCTTGAGACCTCCGGCCACGTGGTCTCCAGACGGACGGTACCTGGTCGCGGGCAGAGCCTCGGAGCCGGGCGCCGCCGACCAAAGCAACGGGCTTTACCTCGTCCCAATCGACATCGGCGAGCCGCGTCCCATTACCCGAGCCGTGGCCCCAGCAAACGACGGGTGGCCGGCATTTTCGCCGGACGGTCGTCGCCTTGCCTATGCGTCGTGTCAGGTTCAGGCTTTGAGCTACCGTAGCAACTGCCACATCCAGGTCCTGGACCTCGATTCGACATTCGCCCCGCTCGGTTCGCCGCGCCGGGTCACGCCGGCACCCTTCTGGACGATCCAGGGCCTCGCATGGACGAGAGATGGAACGTCCATCGTCTTTGCCGCCAGGCAGGGTGGTTTGGTCAGCCTGTGGCGAGTCGCAGCCGCCGGCACGCATGCGCCGGTTCGGATTGAAGTTGCGGGAACTGGATGCGGCCTTTCCGGCGACCACTTCCTCGGCTGACCGTTTGGCCTTTTCGAAATCAATCGACGACGAGGACCTCTTCCGTCTCGACGTGGGAGGCATCGCACATCCAGTGGCGCGATCCTCGGTCAAGGACACGAACGCTCAGTTTTCACCGGACGGGCAAAGTATCGCCTTCTGCTCGGCTCGTTCGGGAGATGCGTTCGAGGTATGGGTGGCGGGGGCGGATGGTTCGAAGCCGGAGCGACTGACACGAGGGCCGGGGCAGTGGCAGTGCTCGCCAACTTGGTCGCCTGATGGCAAACGCATAGCGTTCGATTCTCAGGCGGAAGACGGATCCTGGCATGTCTGGACGATTGACGTGGAGGGAGGCGCGCCGCAACAGATCACGAAGGATGTTGGTGACCAGATGAGGCCGACCTGGTCGCGTGACGGGCAGATTTACTTCATCTGGCAGCGAGGCCGCGAGCAATGATATCTGGCGGACTGGGGGCCCCAACCGGCCGCATGAGCGCGTGACACACAGTGGGAGTGGGACACGCGCGTGGGAATCGGCCGATGGCATGGGGGTGTTCTACAAACAAGGGCCCGGCGATGCACCGTTGTACTTTCAACCGCTATCGGGTGGCGCGCCGCGCGCGGTCATTCCTTGTGTGGCATATTCCTGGTTTTCAGTCGGGCCGCGTGGTATCCACTATGTGCCCTGCCAGCCCTACGGCAGTATCAATCGTGACATGCCCGTTCGCGTTCGAAACCCAGTGACAGGCGAGGATCGCCAGTTTGCAACGCTGGAGATGCTGTTTCCCGCGTCGGGTCTCCCGGTCGGCTGTTTCGCGGTCTCACCAGATGGCCAGACGATTCTCTACAGCAGGCTGGTCAGCAATGGAGCCGACCTGATGTTGATTGAGAACTTCAGGTGATCGCGACAAAAAGGAAACACAGCCGGTCCGACGCTACACAGGTTAGCCCGTTCGTGGCCCGCGAGGAGTGACTCGCCGGCGCTCTACTGTGCGTCAGTACACGTTCTCCGCAGAAGCCGCACACCGCGAAGTCTTGCGGCAGCAGCAGACCGACCTCCGGCCGAGAGCAGCGCGCAGCCGGACGCCCGGTTTGAAGTGTACCGGTTTCGTCGGAGGGCTCAGTCCTTGAGAGGATGGAGCCCATGGCACGACCCCGAAAGTATTCGTCCGAAGTTCGCGAGCGCGCGGTCCGCATGGTCCGCGAGCATGGTCCGGAGCATCCGTCGCAGTGGGCGGCGATCACGTCGATGGCCAGCAAGTTTGGCTGCACGCCGGAGACCCTCCGGAAGTGGGTGCGCCAGGCCGAGCGCGACAGCGGTCACCGTGGCGGCCTGACGACCGACGAACGGCAACGACTGAAGGAGCTGGAGCGCGACAACCGCGAGCTGCGGCGTGCCAACGAGATTTTGCGCAAGGCCTCCGCCTATTTCGCGCAGGCGGAGCTCGACCGCCGACCGAAGTGATGATCCAGTTCATCGATGATCACCGCGCTACCTATGGGGTCGAGCCGATCTGCGCGGTGTTGCCGATCGCCCCGTCGACGTACTTTCGGCACCGCGCCCACCATGCCGATCCGACGCGCCGGTCGCCGCGGGCGCGCCGGGATGACGAGCTCCGCGTGGAGATTCGTCGCGTCTGGACCGAGCACTTCGAGGTGTACGGGGTGCGGAAGGTCTGGCGGCAACTGCGCCGCGACGGCATCGCCGTCGCGCGCTGTCGTGTGCGCCGCCTGATGCGGCAGATGGGCCTGGTGGGCGCCGTCCGAGGCCGGGCGTGGGTACCACCACCACCCAGTCCCAGCCCGCTCTTGATCGTCCGCGCGATCTGGTCGAGCGCACCTTTGCGGCCGCGCGGCCCAATCAGCTCTGGGGGGCGGACTTCACGTACGTGGCGACCTGGGCCGGCTTCGTCTACGTCGCGTTCGTCATCGACGTCTTCGCGCGCCGGATTGTCGGCTGGCGCGTGTCGGCGTCGCTCAGGGCGGACTTCGTCCTGGACGCGCTCGAGCAAGCGATTGACGCGCGCGGGGGCACGTGGCCGGACGGCCTCGTCCATCACAGCGATCAGGGGACGCAATATCTCTCGATGCGATACACCGATCGCCTCGGAGACGCGGCCATCGCGCCGTCGGTCGGGAGTCGCGGGGACGCGTACGACAACGCCCTCGCCGAATCGGTGATCGGGCTGTTCAAGACGGAGGTGATTCGACGACAAGGCCCGAGGCGGCATCTCGACGCGGTCGAACTCGCGACGCTGACGTGGGTCGATTGGTTCAACACGCGCCGACTGCTCGAGCCGATCGGCTACGTGCCGCCGGCAGAATTCGAAGCGCGCTACTATGAGCAGGCGGCAACGGCCTGCCTCAACTAATTCGCCCTCCGAGATTCCCAGTACGATTCACGGTGCCCACAGCGACGTTAGCTGCGCTGCCGGAATCGCGGCGAGACTCAATGCCCACCGTCGGTGGTTGTCTCTCGTTTTTTGGCAACCGGGGGCGGACCGCCAAAAACCACTCGGTCTGAATCGTTGAGGTCTCCAACGACCGGCTACTGGTCTGGTCTCCTTATCCGACCTGATTACCGTGCAGGCGGCAGCTGGCTTCACTTGCCGTGAACCGCTCTATCGCAGATTCTCTCTCCAGACTGCAAATCTGTGTGGACCTTCGTTCGCCGCGGCTTGTGAAAATCGAACGCACGGTTCCCGGGACACAGGCCGTGATCTGGCGGAAAACGCTAGCGAGAACTTGACGCTCTATTCCAGCCTCGTAAAAGTTCTGCGGGTCTCGCGGACAGGCTGCCCGGGAACAGACTTCGTGATCTCCAGCAACGTATTGCCGCCATCTTCGATCTTGATTTCGCGAATCCTCTCGACCGGCATGCCGTCCTTGCTAACTACCTGACGCTGAATCAGCGTTGTTCCCTTCAGTTCGTAGGTGCCTGCGTCGGCGACCACCGGCGCCCAGTGTTCGTAGAGAGCAATTTTCTCAGCATCGGTCGGTTTACCAGGTGTCTTGAAAGGCGGTGGGGCCTGTCGCGGGAGCTGCCGTCCATCGCTGTCCTGCGCGAGGACGCTGTAGTGCCTCTTCGTATAGATCATCATCATCGGCAGCCGATTCGGAATTGTGTATGCGTTGGCGCCAGTTACGACGACGCTGGCGCCTTTCCACACGCCTTCGATCGACTGAGCCGTCGCCGATCCGGACTGACTGAGCAGCTCGACGTTGGTAGTGGACGCGAGGAGTCCCAGTGATATCGCCGACGCTACGACAAAGTTACGCATTTGGGCACCTCCTTCGGTAGACAAGGCAAACCGGCCATTTGCCGGTGAGTGGATCGAGGCCGGACGTCCTCGCGCCGGGCGATGAAGCGCGCCGTGGCGAGCTTTTAGACCAGCGCGCGATTCACCTTCTTGTTGAAGTCAGAATCAAAAGGTGTCGAGCGCGCGCTCCGGGTCAGGGAAGCTTAGAGCGTCGTCAAGCCGTTCACGAACGCCTCATGCGTTTCAGCGGCGCCAGCGCCGGGAGTTAGACGTCTCAGGTCGACCGTTCGATTCTCGATGTCCTGAGCGCACGCCCGTGCCTTCCCACCAGGGCCTTTCGTATGTCTTCAACTTGGACTAATGTAGGCCCGCTGCGACAGGGGGGCCGATGACTGCCAGATCATCACGCACGGCGCTGCGTCTTCCGTTCTTCATCGCGTTCACGCTGACGTGCGGATTGTCCGCGACGGAGCAGGGCGGCCAGGCCGAGCGCGACCCTCAGGACCCGAGGTGGTCGACGGCCGGCCGGCTGGCGCAACAGCGCATCGACGAGATCAAACAACGGCTGACGATTGGAAGCGGCGGCTGTCGCAATGAACCGGAGTGTGAAGACGAGGCGCCACTGGTCGCCTCCACGCTGCAGTCCGAAACCAGCATCGCCGTTGACGCCACCGGTCAGCATGTGGTCGTCGGCTTCAACGATTTCCGCGGCTTCGCCGACGCGAGCAAGGCGACGTCCCTCTCAGGCTTCATGTACTCGGACGATGGCGGCCTGACGTTTACGGACGGGGGACAGCTGCCGAGTCCCGGCACCGACATCGTCGGCGGACAGCGCTTCCCGCAGATTTTTGGCGACCCGGACGTGAAGTACGTCGGCGCCTGCACCTTCCTCTACGCCTCGATCGGCATCCAGAAGTTCGGCGCTTCGGGGTTGGCGCAGGCCCTGGTAGTCCACCGGTCCACTGATTGCGGACACACGTGGACGGGCCCCTTCTCCGTCCCTCCGACCATCAACCCGAACGGCGGCGTCGACGTGAATGGCAACGCCGGGGACGCGGCCGACAAGGAGCTGACGGATGTCGATCCCGACACCGGCCGCTACATGCTCTGCTGGACGAACTTTTCTGCGCTTGTCGAAATCTCGTGCACCTACTCCGACGACATTCTCAGCCCCACGCCGACGTTCGCCCCGCGCCGGGTCGTGGCAACGCGGCCGATCGATGGGCAAGGCTCCTCAGTCCGCTTCGCCGGCAACGGCTCGCCCAACGTCGTCGTCGCGTGGTCGGCATTTCCGTCCGGGCTGACCAACCGCGTCTCGTTCGCGCGATCGACGGACAACGGCCAGACCTGGAGCGCGCCGACCGACTTGACGCCGAGTTTTCTGACGATGGACGAGGTGCTCGGTAACGACCGCATCAACAGCAATCCGTCCGTGGCCATCGACAGGTCCGCCGGACCGTTCAGCGGCACGGTCTATGTCGTCTACTCCAACAATAATTCGCGCGATGGCGCCGATGTCGCGATCCAGCGGAGCGTCGACGGCGGCGTGACGTTCACCGCCCCCATTCTGCTCAACAGCAGGCCAGGGGCCGATCGGCCGCAGTGGTTTCCTTACGTCACGGTCGACAGGACCACGGGACGCGCCATCGTCTTCTACTACGACCAGGGCATCGACAGCAGCGGTCACCTGACGGAGGTGACGTACACCTATAGCGACGATGGCGGCACGACGTGGAGCCCGCCGGCGCCGATGTCCGACCGTCCCTTCAAGGCCGGGTGGGGCAACGACGGCAACCAGCCCAATCTTGGCGATTACAACCAGGCCGTGGCACAGTTTGGCACCGTCTACGCCAGCTTCGCCTCGACGCGCCAGGTCGGATTCGCCGACGGGCAGCCATCGGCCAGCCTCACGACGCCGGATGTGGAGGTCAAGGTGCTGACCCTGCCGGTCGCCAGGCCACCGCTCCGGACCGGAACCCCCACCGTCGCCGATTCGGGCGGGAACGGCAGCATCGACCCCGGGGAGCAGGTCAGCGTCACCCTGCCCCTCACGAACTACGTCACCAACCCGCTCAACGCGACGGCGATCGGGAGTGTCACCGCAATCGTGTCCAGCGTCACGCCGGGGGTGGCCGTCGTGCAGGGGACATCGGGGTACGACGCGCTGGCGCCCGGCGCGACGGCAGTCAACCTGACGCCCTTCCTGCTGCAGATCTCGCCATCGTTCGTACCGGGCACCCCGATCGAGCTGGCGGTGTCGCTGCTCAGCGCACAAGGTCCGGCACTCTCCAGCGTGACGCTGCCGACCGGCACACTGGTTTACACCACCTTGCTCGATGAGAACTTCGATGCGAGTGGGCCGGGCAGGCTGCCGGCGGGGTGGGCGGTGGCGCACGGGGGCGGCGCCACGACCGTTCCGTGGACGACCACCAATGCCTTCGACCCGGCCCGCTGCGGAACGTCGAACAAGGCATTCCACGCGAACGCGAACGATGCGGCCGGCGCCAACCAGGCCCGCTGGGAGCGGCTGTTCAGCCCGACCATCACAGTCCCGGCGACGAGCAACCACGTCAGCGTCGACTTCGACGTTTGCTACAACACGGAAGACGATCCCAACTTCCGCGTCCTGGCATATGACGGCTTCTTCCTGCGTATCACCGACCTTACGCCGGGAAGGACGGCGCGCGCGGTTCTCGCGGAGGCATTCGAGCAGGTGTTCACGACGGACGGCTTCAAGCACTACCCGAAGCACCTCCCGCGCAACTCTGATCCGGCGTACTTCCAGGACATGTCGGCGTGGGCGGGGGCGTCCGGGGGCATCCAGCACGTGCACCTCGAGCTCCCCGGGATGGCCGGCAGCCTGTTCCAGCTGCGCTTCGAGTTCACGCAGGACCAGTTCGGTACCTGCGCGGACGTGCGACCCGGCCAGCCGTGCGGAGTGTCGGTGGACAACGTGGTGGTGAGGAACATGGTCGCGGCGGCGCAGCCGTCCGTCACCCTTGTCGACGGCGCTGCAATCACTGGTGCGCGACCCGGTCACGAACGACATCGTTGCCAGCGTCCAGGTGACGAACACTGGTTCGACTACCGCGTTCAACGTCGCGCTGTCCAGTGCGCTGCTGGGGGCGACAGCGCCGAGCGTACCGCTGCCGGTGATTGGTGCGCTGGCACCGGGTGCGTCGGCGAACGTGATCGTACGGTTCCCCGCATCGGCCGGCATACCCGGCGCGCCAGGTGTGCTGCGTCTAGTGCTCAGTTATGATGGCGGCTCCGGCGGAGGATCGTTCAGGGTAGTCGTACCCTGACGCGAGCGCAGCGCACCGAGTGGGCGACGGTTTCAACATGTGGAGGATCAAAATGAGGCTGCGGCTGCTGTTCGTGGGGGTGTGCCTGTCGTTATTCGCCCGGACCGCTCAGGCCGTGCCGATCACCTTCACGCTGGGCTCATCGCTGCTCACGACGACGCCGGGCGCGACGCTCACCTTCACCGGAACATTGACCGAGACCGGTGGCTCGACCACCTTTCTGAACGGAGACTCGTTCAACGCGATGGCCCCGCTCATCGTCAACGATACGCCGTTCTTCCTCAACTTTCCCCTGTCGCTGTCGCCCTTTCAGACGTTCACCGCGGCGATGTTCATGGTGACGGTGCCGGCCGGCACGGCGCCAGGCCTTTATCCAGGAACGTTCGCGGTGCTCGGAGGAACGGCGGCGACGGCGTCGAGCCTGCTCGCCTCGCAGCCATTCGCGGTATCTGTGACGCCTTCGGCCGTGCCGGAGCCAACGACGGGATTGTTGCTGTTGCTGGGTAGCAGCGCATTTTTCGCCGCCCGCAGGCGCCTGGTCCGCGGGTAGCAATCGCGGCAGAGCCGCCGGCGACACATGTGAGGCCCTCGAGCGGGTCGCTGACGCGGTCTCCACGATGCGGGCCGCCGTCTCGCCGTCCGCCAGCTGCGCCCCATTTCAGTCCAGACGCGCGTCCGCCGTTCTCTTTATTCGAGCTACCCGCCCCGTCGCCAGTGGAAACTTGCAGGAGCAGGGCAGCCACGAGCACGTGCTTTGTACTGCCGCTCCAGGGCCATCAGCGGTGCCCCTTCGACGCCGGCACGACCGTGAGCCTTCGTGACGCGCGGCCAGTGCGAGCCGAGGCCTCCTCATCGATCAGCTGCCTCGGGTAAGCTGGAGCGCATGTGGACGTCACGTGGGGCCCTTGCCTTGGCGATAGTGTTCGGGCTGAGCGGGGTCGTGAGTGGTCAGGCCAAGACCGACGTGGTGACGTTCGCAAACGGCGATCGCATCACCGGCGAGATCAAGCGCCTGGAACGCGGGCGCCTCGAGTTCACGACCGACGACGCCGGCACACTCTATCTGGAGTGGGACAAGCTAATCAGCCTGCTGGCGACAGCCCGGTACGTGGAGGTCCTGACCACCGATGGCCGTCGCTTTTTCGGCACCCTCGGGCAAGCCGCGGCTCATGAAGTGGCCGTGATCGCACCGGAGGGCACCACCGCCATTCCGATGTCCGACGTCACGCTGATCACGCCTATTGGCAGGAGCCTCTGGCGGAAGCTCGACGGCGCAGTTGATTTCGGTTTCAGCTACACGAAGTCCAGCGGTATCGCCCAGCTGAACCTGAATTGGGACACCCTCTATCGCAGACCCGCCTCGTCGCTCCGACTGAGGGCGTCGGTCACCGAGACCCGCCAGGATCCGGACGCGGAAGACGAACCGTCCGAAGAAGACGACAGGGCATCGGTCGTAGGGTCCTATCTCTGGTATCCCTGGCAGCGATGGTTCGTCACGGCGGCGGCGACATTCGAGAGCAACCAGAGCCTGGGACTCGACCTGCGGTCACAGCTGGGTGGCGCCTTTGGACCGCGAGTGATCAACAGCAACCGCGCCCAGATGATCCTTGGCGCCGGCCTTGTGGTCAACGACGAACACGGCGTTGACGTCGCGCCGACGCAGAACCTGGAAGGGCTCCTCACGTTCAAGACGGCGTATTTCACCTACGATCGGCCCAGAACCAACATCGACGTGGACCTGGCCTACTATCCCAGCCTGTCCAGCCCGGGTCGTCATCGGCTGCAGCTCGATGCGGCCTTCAGGCGGGAGTTCATCAAGGACTTCTTCGTGTCGGTCAGCGGCTTCGACACGTTCGACAGCCGTCCCCCGAATACGGGCGCCGACAAGAACGACGTCGGGGTCGTTTTCTCGATTGGCTGGACCTACTGACGCATGTCCGGGCACGGCGCTCTCGGCTCATCTCGGTCTTGGCAAAGGCAACGGCCTGTGACGGGTGCGGGCGACCAGCGAGCGGGGGCGACGTTCGCGTGACGGCACCGCGATCGAAGGGATGACATCGCCGACCCGGCCGTAGCTTAGAATCCCCTCATGTCCGAACACGACGAAGGCGCTGCGAGTCTCATCGGGTCCAGCCGCTTGTACGTGCCGGACGCCGCTCGCGCCGGGACGACACACTGCGGGAGTGTCGGAGCCTGGGAGGCGCTGCTCGCGAAATCGCGGGAACGGCCCGACGACTTCTGGGCCGACGCGGCGCGCGAACTGGACTGGATGCGACCGTGGGACGCCGTGCGGGAAGGGTCGTTCCCGCATTTCAAGTATTTCGTCGGCGGCATCGGCAATCCCTCCGTCAATCTGCTCGATCGCCACCTGGCGCAGGGTGCTGACAACCGCCTCGCGCTGATCTGGGAAGCGGAGGACGGCCAGACGCGGTTCTTCACCTACCGCATGCTCTTCGTCGAGGTGTGCAAGTGCGCCAACGTGCTGAAGGGGCTTGGCGTCACGAAGGGAGATGCCGTCGCGGTCTTCACGCCCAACCTGTCAGAGGCCATCGTCGCCGTCCTGGCCTGCTTCCGGATCGGCGCGCTCTTCAACACCGTGTTCTCCGGCTTTTCGGCTCGCTCGTTGCGAGATCGCCTCGACTCGTATCAGCCGAAGGTCATCCTGACGGCCGATGAAGGCGTGCGGCGCGGCCAGATCGTGCCGCTCAAGACCACGGTGGATGAAGCCATCCAAGGTCTGCCCTGCGTCCAGACAGTGATCGTTGTTCGCCGCACGGGCGCAGCGGTGCCGATGCGCGACGGACGCGATCGCTTCTGGCACGAGCTGATGGCGAGCGCGTCAGCCGACTGCGCTCCCGAGCCGATGGAGGCCAACGAACCAGGGATCGTGTTCTACACCAGCGGCACGACCGGCAAACCCAAGGGCATCGTCCACTCCGCCATGGCGTTCGTGGTGAACAACTACGTCTACGCGAAGTACCACATGGACCATCATCAGCACGACGTGCTGTGGTGCACCGCCGACATCGGGTGGCTGACGATGCACATCTGGGGCATTGTCGGGGCCCTGGCGAACGGCGTGACGACGATCGTGTACGAAGGCGCGATTGACTATCCGACGCCGGCACGGTTCTACCAGATCGTCGATCGCTACCGGGTGAACAAGATTTTCACCGCACCCACCGCGGTTCGGATGCTGATGCGGCACGGAGAGGCGCTGATGGCGCCCTATGATCTCGCGTGCCTCGAAGTCGTCGCCCTGGTTGGTGAGCCGCTCAATCCGGAGGCGTGGCACTGGCTATACGAGCGGCTCGGCAAGGCCCGCATCTACGTGAACAACACCTGGGGGCAGACCGAGCTCTCCGGCTCGCCGCTGGCGGGCGCCGCCTGGCTGACACCGATGAAGCCGGGGTCGTGCGGCCCGCCGTTTCTCGGCGCCGATGTCGATGTGGTGGACGACCAGGGGCAGCCGGTCGGCGTGAATGCCACGGGAAACCTCGTCATCCGCCGGCCCTTTCCCATGATGCTGCGGACGGTCTGGCAGGATCCGGAGCGGTTCGTGCGGAGCTACTTCTCGCAGGTGGACGGGTGCTACTTCACCAACGACGCTGTCGTGAGAGACGCCGACGGGCACTTCTGGGTCACCGGGCGGGTGGACGACGTGATGAACGTGGCGGGACACCGATTGAGCACCATGGAGATTGAAAGCGCCATCATGGAAAGCCCCGGCGTGGCCGAAGTCGCCGTCGTCGCCGGTCCCGATGCGATCAAGGGGCTGGTGCCGGTGGCGTTCGTGACCCTCAAAGCCGGCCTGGCCGGATCGCCCGAGATCGAGCGGGCCATCCGCGCGCAGGTCGCCCGGAGCATCAGCAAGATCGCCGTGCCGGAGCGGGTGTTCTTCACGGATGTGCTGCCCAAGACGCCGAGCGGCAAGATCATGCGTCGGCTGCTCAAAGAGATCGTCACCACGGGCGAGGTCGGATCCGACGTCACGGCGCTCGAGGACCGTACGGCCGTCGAGAAGCTGAAGGCGCTCGTGATGGCGGCGCAGTCCGAGCGATAGAGAGGTCACGTACAGGCTCCGGCGCATCAAGTAGAATGCCCACGCCGTCGAACCAGCAGGCGCCGCCGCAGTGGTGGCGCCGCGGGTCCGGCCCAATCACACGCAAAACGAGGCGCTGGTGGCTGAGTGGGTGTACACGCAGAACGATCCTGGCGAGGAGCTGGCGCAGCTCCACTACTTTTCGATCAAGAAGGTCCAGGCCGAAGGCGGCGTCGAGTTCGTGATCACCGTGAAAGAGTTCGCGTCCAGAAACTCAGTGCAGATGCGGTTCTACGCCCAGGCGGATAAAGAGGTCAACCAGCGGATCGCCCCCTTCCGGCCTTTTGGCTCGGGCGATTCGCTGCTGGCTGCACTCACCGAATGCGTACGCGCCATACGCCAATATCCCTACGAGCCGGATAACGATCCACCAGAGAAATAGGCATTCCCGCCGGAGCATGCGGTGCTTCTACCCGCGTGACCACGCCGCAGTGAGCGACAGCCATGCGCTTGTGGCGTTCGGGCCCGGGACTGCGAATTACGCAGGCGGTAAGACATTCCCTGAGTCGTAAGGGGTGACCCTGGCGGCGGGCTCACTATCCCAGCAAATGCTGCGCTCGGAAGAGGCAGCCCGTTTGCCTGTGGGCCGCTCGAAAGGAGTGCCCATGCACTGTCGTGTCTCGCCAGTCATCGTGTCATCCCTCGCCATCATCGCGTTGACCGCCGGGTGTACGCGCAACGGGTCGATGCCCGACGCCGGCTCGTCGCCGTCGCCGCTGAGCCCCTCCACGGTGTCTTCCAGCTCGCCGGCAGGCGGCGCCAGCACCGCCGCGACCCGTGCGCTGCCCGATCGCATCGTCACGATGATGGATGCCTGCGATCCGGACACGTTCAACGCGCCGCCGCCTGCCGGCATCGGCCCCGGGACGTGCGTCCGCTCCGGAGGCGTTCAGTTCGCCACCTTCCTGGAACAGCTTGGCAAGCACGGCGCGGCCGGCGCCTGGCATTTCGCCCCGCCGGATACCTCCGCGGCGGTCGGTCAGGTGTTCGTGGCGATGAATCGCGGTGGTGAAACCCACACCTTCACAGAAGTCGAGACGTTTGGCGGCGGTATCGTTCCGCCGCTCAACGATCTCAGTCACAACCCGGTGATGGCGCGCGAATGTGGGGCTCTCGAGCCGGACGACTTCGTTCCACCGGGCGGGAGCTACCGCGAGGAGCCGCTCGAACATGCCGGTACGGCGAAGTTCCAGTGCTGCATCCATCCGTGGATGAGGCTGGAAGTGAAGGTCGCGGCGAAGTGAGCGGTGTCGCCTCGATGGCCACTGACGTGTCGCCGAGGCGCGCGGTACCGGAGAGCGCGGCGGTCACGCACCTGATGATCGCGTCTGACCGGGAAGCAAACCGTAGCGTTTCATCCGGGTGCGCAGCTGCTCGCGGCTGATCTTCAAGGCGGCCGCGGCCCTCGTCTGATTCTGTCCGGCCTGGGCCAGCGCGTTGACCAACAGTGATTCTTCCTGGTGCCATAGCGAGAGATCGCCGGCAGGCGGCGCCATCAGGTGCCGGAACCTCCGTCGCGCGGTTGGTCACCGCACCCTCTCTCGGCAGTAGTCCTTCCAGCTCGCTCGTACGAATCGGACCATCGTCGCCGAGCACCATGACCCGCTCGATCACGTTCTGGAGCTCTCGAACGTTGCCTGGCCAACTGTGAGCCCGCAGACGTTCCATCGCATCCGGCGTGATCGTCCGCGCTGGCCTTCCCAACTCACGCGCGTAGCGGTCGAGGAACAAGAGGCTGAGGGGCAGGACGTCCTCAGGGCGATCCCGGAGCGGCGGCAGGATGATGGGGACGACATGAACTCGGAAGTAAAGGTCTTCGCGAAAGCGGCCGGCGCGCACTTCCGCGAGCAGGTCCCGGTGTGTCGCCGCAATGACCCGCACGTTCACGCGCACGGCGTCGGTCCCCCCGAGCCTGGTGATCTCGTGCTCCTGCAGGACCCGCAGCAGCTTGACCTGCGCTGCCGCAGGCAGCTCGCCGATCTCGTCCAGGAAGAGCGTTCCGCCCTCCGCAAGTTCGAAGCGTCCGAGGTGGCGACGGTCGGCGCCGGTAAACGCCCCCTTCTCGTGGCCGAACAGCTCGCTTTCGATCAGACCGTCCGGCAGCGCGCCGCAATTGAGCGCCACGAACGGCTTCTTCGCCCGCGGCGAGACGTCGTGGATGCGGCGGGCCAGCTGCTCCTTGCCCGTGCCCGTATCTCCGACCAGCAGAATAGTCGTGCGTCCCGCGGCGGCGCGGTCCGCCTGAGCGATGACGTGACGCATCGCGGCACTCTCCGCGATCAAGGGGCGCGTGTCGTCCTGGCGGGTCCGCCTGAAGACCTCGGTCTCGGTCGACAGCCGGCGGTACAGGCTGGCATTCTCGACGGCAACGGCGATCACGTTGCAGCAGGTGACGAACGTCGCGAGGGCGTCCAGTTCGGCGGAGTGTGCCGCGCCGGTTGACGGCCTCGACGACGCCGACCGCCCGATCATCGACGATGAGGGGGGCAGCGATCAGGAAGTGGACGGTTGCGTTCGCGACCCTATCGACGGCCGAGAGGGCACGATCGAGATGACCTCCGACCTCCTTCACGACGCACGGCTGTTTCGACGTCAGGACCGTGCCGGCCACGCCCTCGTCATCGGGAAATCGTCGTCCGCGCAGCGGGTGTCCGGGCGGGCCATCGATCGCTGCGACGATCAACTCATGCGCGTCCGCATCGTGGAGAAGTACGCAACTCGTTTCCGTGCCGGCCGCATCGGACGCGTACGCCGCGACGCGACCCAGGAGGTCGTCGAGATCGAGGAAGGCCGTGAGCGCGTCTCCGGCGGGCGTCGGTCGGCCGAGATCCCGGGAGTCCGCCATCATGCCTGCATTCTAGACTCAGACTCGCCGGGGCCTGCCGCATACGTGCACGACGGCCAGGGGATCGGTCGGCGTTCTTCGGGGGGAGCGGGGCGGGGAGGAGCAAGCGGCAGCCCGTCTTGTCGGGGCTGCCGCGTCAGTGCGCGAGTCGACCACTAGCGAGCCGCAATCACAACCTGCTCGACGATTGCGTGGTTGGCTGCGTATTTCCGATCCTCGGTGGTCCGCGACTTCGCGAACGTCTGGCCTGAGCGTCCGTCCAACCACACCTCGCGAAGCGTGTACTCGCTGCCCTGCTTGTCGAACACCAGCTTCGGCGTGGTGCTGGACGTGGACTGCGCAGGCTGGCCGAGCACGATGGCCGCGCCCGTCAGGCCTCTGAACACGAGCGTGCTGTTCTGCGTGGTCACCGTGTAGTGTCCGGCCGGCAGCGCCGCTCCGTTGACCGCGAATGAGAACGGGATCTGGCAGGTGATTTCCGCCGCACCGAGCGAGACCGCGAGCGGTGAGAGTACTGCCACGAGCGTCACCGCAGAAAGCACCGACGCGAACCGCTTTGTCATGATGTTCTCCTTGGCCGCCGAAGTTCGCTGGCGACCGCGGGCACCAAGTGCAGGTGGCGTGCCGTATGGAGCCGCGCGTGTTCTGGTGCAAACCCGCGAGCCGCGAAGCGCCGCGTGTGGTTGTCCGCAGGCCGCTGCGTTGATCTACACAACGCTGTGCGTCTTGACACAGCTGCCGACCGCTGCCGCGCGTTGTGAGGCGCCTGGAGTTCCTCAATCAGATCCCCATATGAATCAAATCGCCGATAGCGCGCAGACCTGTCCAGGCGCGCACGTGGGCACTGGACAGCCGCCTGGCCGGTTCTCTGCTCGCCGCGCCTGGTGTTTTCATAAAGTCGAGCTATACTCCTGCGGCTCCATCAAAGTGAGGTCGCTGGCATGAAGAAGCGTCGCCTCGCGCCCGTGTCTCTGTCGGTGTGCTTGATCCTCGTGGCGCTGCTCTACCAGGCAGTGGGCCACGCCTACCATGCGGCCGCGTATGCGGCCGATCTGACCTGCGCCGAAATCGAGAGCTACCTCAAGACCGCCAAAGTGCTCTCGCAAAAGGGCATTTCCGTCGGCATCACCGCGCCGTCCCGCGCGATGCTGGACAACGGGACGCTGCAGCACGCGGCATCGATCCAGACCGTCGACATCAAGAAGACGACGTTCGAAGGCAGCCGCGGCACCGAATTGAACTTCCGGGACGCCTGGCAGTTCGATGTCGCCGGGTACGAGCTGGCGAAGATGCTCAGGCTCAACATGGTTCCCCCGTACGTCGAACGGCGCGTCGCGGGGAAGGACGCCGCCGTGTCGTGGTGGATCAACGACGCGATGATGGAAAAGGATCGGTACCAGAAGAAGATTGCGCCCCCCGAACCCGGAAAATGGAATGAGCAGATGTACGCCGCCCGCATCTTCCACGAGCTGATTGCCGACACCGACTTCAACATGACCAACATGCTGATCACGAAGGATTGGCGCGTCTGGTTGATCGACTTCACTCGGGCGTTCCGGTTGACGAAGACCATCGCCGACCCGAAGCAGCTGACCCGCGCCGATCGCACCCTGTTGACCAGCATGCGGGAGCTGACGCAGAGCGGGGCGCAGCAGGCGCTCGGCCGATGGCTGTCGAAGATGGAGATCGAAGGGCTACTCGCGCGGCGCGACCAGATCGTGCAGTTCTTCGATCGGGAAGTGGCGGCCAAAGGCGAGGACGCGGTTCTCTACGATCTCCCGCGCAGCCGTGAAGCGTGCGGCGCGGGCCTCGAGTAATCGCAGGATCGGCGGGGTGATGCGAGCCAACTCATCCATGGTGTTCGCGCGAGTCGGCCGTCCGCGAGTCGGTCGTCCGTTTGTGCCGGTCCGAACGTTATAGAGCACAGGCGGTGTTCCATGATCGCGGTGACTCCAGCGGAGGGTGATGCAGCGCGTTTATCACGGGCGACGACGGGACGTGGCGACACAAGGGCTAACATGTCCTCTGTCATGGACCCCGAATCGTCACTGGAGCTGGTTCAGCGTGCCGCCGCCGGCGACACGGAAGCGCTCGAGCGCTTGCTCGCGCGCTCGATCCCGGCTCTGACACGCTGGGCCCGCGGGCGGCTGCCTGGCTGGGCCCGCGATCTCTCCGATACCCAGGATCTGGTTCAGGAGACGCTGGTCCACACGCTGAAGCATCTGCCGCGCCTGAACTTCGAGCGGGAAGGGGCGTTTCACGCCTACTGCCGTCAGGCGGTCATGAATCGCATCTACGACGAGCAGCGCCGCGTGCGCCGGCGTCCGGTGCAGGCCGAGCTCGCCGACAACGTCGTGGCTGGCGATGCCTCGCCGCTGGAGGAGACGATCGGCCAGGAAGCCCTGGGCCGCTACGAAGCCGCGCTCGCGGAGCTTCGCGACGTCGAGCGGGAGGCGATCATCGCCCGCATCGAGCTGGGACAAACCTACGACGAGATCGCGCTCGCGCTCGGCAAGCCGACGCGGGATGCGGCGCGGGCCGCGGTTCAGCGAGCGCTCGTGCGCCTCGCGGCCAAGATGAATCATGGTGGATGATCACACCCGGCTGATGGAATTGGCGGCCGCCGTTGCCGACCTCCAGCAGATCAACTGGAGCGACGCGAAATCGGCAGCCCTGCCCGACGAGCGGCATCTCATTCGCCAGCTCGAGGTGCTGGCGCGCGTCGCGGCGCTCCATCGCGGCCCCCAGGACCCGGCCCCGCGTGGAAGCGTGTTGCCCGCGCCTGGCGAGACTGGCGTTTCGCGCTGGGGCAGCCTCGAGTTGCGCCGTGAAATCGGCAACGGCAGCTACGCGACGGTCTACCTCGCCTGGGATCCCAGGCTCGAGCGCGAGGTGGCGCTCAAGATCCTTCACCATCGGGGCGACTCCGACCTGATGCCGGCCGTCATCCGCGAGGCCCGCCTGCTGGCGCGGGTGCGGCACCCCAACGTCGTCACCGTCTACGGCGTCGATCAACTGGACGGGCTGGTCGGCCTGTGGATGGAGTTCGTCGAGGGGCTCAGCCTCAAGCAATTTCTGGCGATTACCGGCGTGCTCGACCCGCGTGAGGCCGCGCTGATCTGCCTGGACGTGTGCCGCGCCGCCGCCGCGGTGCACAAGGCCGGCCTGGTGCATCGGGACATCAAGGCGCAGAACGTCATGCGCGAGTCCGGCGGCCGCATCGTCCTGATGGATTTTGGGGCGGGGGAGTTGCTTGGCGAGCCGGTCGGTCTCCGCGGCGTGACCGGCACGCCGTTGTACATGGCGCCAGAGATCCTCGAGGGCCAGTCCGCGAGCGTCGCGTCGGACATCTACAGCCTCGGGGTCCTGCTGTATCACTTGGTCACCTTGCGCTATCCCGTCGAGGCGCCGCGTGTCGACGAGTTGAAGGCGGCGCACCAGGCGGGCCGGATCACCTTGCTCAGCGACGTGCGGCCGGACCTCCCCGAGGGCTTTGTCCACGTCGTCAATCGCGCGTTGGAACCGGATCCGGCCAGGCGCTACCGCAGTGCTGGCGCGATGCAAGCCGATCTCGTCAGCGCACTGGGAGTCCACACCGCGCCTGACACTGGCTTCAAGCCGTCGCCCTCGGCCGACCATGTCGTCACGCAGTCGGTGGCGGTGCTGCCGTTTCTCAACCTCGGGCCGGATCAGGACATCGATTACTTCTGCGATGGCCTGGCGGAAGACCTGCTGACGGCGCTCGGCAAGGTCAAGGGCCTGCGCGTCGCCTCACGCACCTCGTCGTTCAGTTTCCGCGGAACCACCGCGGACATCCGAACGATTTGCAAGCAGCTGAACGTGGACGCCGTCCTCGAGGGCAGCGTCCGGAAGTTCGGGACGCGGCTCCGCGTGACGGCGCAGCTCGTGTCCGGCAGCGACGGCTGCCACATCTGGTCCGAGGGCTACGACCGCCAGATGGCCGACGTGTTCGCCGTCCAGGATGAAATCGCCCAGAACGTGGTCGACCGCCTCAAGACCACGGTTGCGGAGTTCCCCATGCGTCCGCTCATTCGACGCTACACCGACAACCCGCGGGCCTATCACCTGTATCTCAAAGGCCGCTTCTACTGGAGCCGGCGGTATCAGGGCGGCCTCCGCGCCGCCGTGGAACATTTTCAGAAGGCCATCGACGAGGATGCCGGTTACGCCCTGGCGCAAGTCGGTGTCGCGGACGCGTACACCTTCCTCGGCTTCTACTCCGTGCAACGGCCGAAGCTCGCGTTCGAGCGGGCGGCGGCAGCGGTCGAGCGCGCCCTGTCAATCGACCCCGAGTTACCCGAAGCCCACACCTCGCTGGCCCTCGTCAAGCTCGGGGCAGATTGGAACTCGGCCGAGGCGCAGGCCCAGTTCAAGCGAGCGCTCGAGCTCGATCCGACGCAGACCCTGGCGCGGATCTACTACGCATGGCTCCTCGTGCTGATGGGTGACCCGGGCACGGCCAACATGCACGTGCGCATTGCCCTCGAACTGGACCCGATGTCGCCGCTGGTGAGGACGGGCGCAGCCTACATGCTGTTCCTGTCGCGGCAATATGAAGGCGCCGTGTCGGAGTGCAAGAAGGCGCTCGAGATCGATGCGAACTTCATCATCGCCATCTACGTCATGGGCATGTGCCGCATCCAGCAGGCGCGATTCACGGAGGGCATCGAGCTGATGGAACGCGCGGTCTCGATGGCGCACCGGGCGCCCTTCTATCTGGCGCTGCTCGGCAACTTCTACGCTCGCGCCGGTCTGCCCGAGCGCGCCCGCGAGATCCTGCACGAGCTCGAGCAATGTCCGGCGGACGTCTACGTGCCGCCTCACGCGTTCGCTTACGTCTACGCGGGCCTGGGCGAGATGGACGCCGCCTTCGCGTGGCAGACCAAAGCGTTCGACGATGGGGCGTCGCCGTTCAACTACTTTTCGCCGGTGATAGAAGTGATGCAATCGGACCCGCGTCACGAGGCGGAGGTTCGACGCATGGGATGGACTGGGAAGATCGCCACGGCGCCGGGCAACGCGCCGGCGGCGGACTGGCCGGAGCCGTTCGATCCACTCTGATGGTGCGCGAGAGGGAGCCATGTCTCACGCCGTGTTCACCATCGTCACGCCCATCCGCCACGAGCGGCTGAAGGCCCTCGACGCGGTGCTCGAACTGATCGCCGACAATCCTCGCGACAACGAGTACCTGCCGTTCGGCAAGATCCCCGCCGTCCATTTCGCCTCATTCGTCATTTTCGAGCGGGAGAGCGACGAGCCGCTGCTGGTCTTCGAGAGCAATGTCGACGGCAAGGCCCAACCCTACTTTGAATGCTTGCTGAAGACCGCAGGGCCCGGTCTGGACGCTATCTACCGGAACGTGGAGGGTTATCGGATCGATGCGGACGCTGGGGCCAGGCTGCGGTTCTTCATCGAGCACCTGGTGACGCCGAACCTCTTTCACGTCGGGACGCCCTCGGTGACGGCGCGGAACGTCGCGGCCGACAGGGATCTCCGGGCCGCGCTCGAGACGAACCTGGACCTGCTGACGGGAAACGCGCTCGACCGTCCGCCGGCGGAGTGGCTGTGGCGCCGCCTGGCCGATCGGGTCAACGTTCCGCCATCGCTGTCCACTGCCTGGATGAGCGACGTCGTCAAGGGCGAGCAGCAGCCGAACGTCCGGTGGATCCCGAGTCGCCCGTCGGGACGCGGCGAGGTGCTGCGGGCCCGGGGACTTGCCGCAGCGATCGTGGTCGCACTACTCGGCTCTCTGGCGCTGGTCTTTGGGGCCTTGCTCTATTGGGGCGTCGCGGCATTGATTGGCGGTTACGTCGTGCTGTCGGTGCTGCTTGCGGCCGCCAACACGATCCTGAGCGGCTGGCCGGCCGGCGGTTTCCGTTTCAGCTGGCCCGCGGTCAGGCTGATGCTCGCGGCGGCAGCCGTCGCGCTCGCGGCCGGCGCGCTGCTGAAGCTACCTGTCGTCGCCGGCTGGATTTCCGGTTGGCCTGCAGCCGCGCTCTCGATCGAGACGGTCGGCGTGCTCGTCCTTCTGCTGGGCGTGGGGTTGATTGGTCCCGGCCTCATGGTCTGGTTATCGACCACGATCCTGCGTGTTCCGCCTCGCGAAGGGCAGTTCCAGCGGCTGCGGACGCAGCAGCGCCACGCGCTTCTCGACGCCGAGGACCGCGACGTCCAAAACCACATGTCGGCGCTGGTGCGGATCGAGCCGGTGTGGTATCGGCTGTGGACGCTGCGCGCGTTCTTGTGGCTGCTTCAACGGCTCTACTACCGCGTATTTCTCACTAAGGGAAAGCTGGTCTCGATACCGACCGTCCACTTCGCCCAGTGGGTGTTGCTCGATCGCGGGCGTTTCCTGTTTCTGTCCAATTACGATCACAGCTGGAGCCGCTATCTCGATGACTTCGGCGTGCGCATCGGCGACGGTATCGTCAAGCTGTGGGGCCAGGGCATCGGGTTCCCCGGCATCAGCAACCTGACCCAGTTCAAGGAATATGCGCGCTCCACGATGGTTCCGCATGCGGTGTGGTACTCCGCGTATCCGGGGCTGACCGTGCGGCAGATCTGGACCAATCAGAAGCTGCGGACGGATCTGTTCTCGGACTCCAGCGACGAAGAGGCGGCGGACCGGCTCGGGCGACTGGCCGCCGCGGATTCACTGTGATGGCTGAGACGCCGCACTGCGACTGGCACGATGTGCAGGGCCTCGGTACTGCGCGGCTACAACCAGCTGCCCGTGGGGGAATGTCTGATCCTCACGTTTGCCGATCACGAATCCATCAGGAGCTGGCTCAAACAGGCGCTCCGCTACGTCTCGCGCGGTGACGATCCGCCGTCCTCGATCGCCTGCGCTATCGCGCTGAGTCACGCGGGACTGCTCAAGCTGTCGGGCTCCGCCGACGGATCTGCCTTGCGCCACTTCTCGCGAGAGTTCACGGAGGGCATGTCCGGCGACCCGCACCGCAGCCGCATTCTGGGCGACAGCGGCCCGAGCGATCCGAGCACCTGGGAGTGGGGAGGGGGACACGGCAAGGTCGACGCGCTCGTCTTCGCCTGCGCCGAGTCCCAGGAGCGGCTCCGGGAGTTGCACGGACAGCTGGCGCCCGCGGCGGGGGAGGCGTCAGCGAAGACCATCACCCTGACTGATCTATACGGGGCCGAGCACTTCGGCTTCAGGGACGGTGTCTCGCAGCCGATCCTGGAGACGACGCGGCTGGCCCGGCATCGTCCTGATTCCCACCACGTCGTGAAGCTGGGTGAGATGCTGCTCGGGTACCCGGACAATGGCGGCTTCGTGGCCTCCGTGCCCGCGGTGCTCGACAACGAGGCGTTCGGCCGGAACGGAAGCTATCTCGTGTGCCGGCAGCTCGAACAGGACGTCGCGAAGTTCGACGCCTTCGTGGCCCGGGCCGCTGAAGGCACGGGACTCGATGCCGCCGCGGGGGCGGCGATCGTCAGGGCGAAGATGCTGGGTCGCCGGAACGACGGCTCGCCTCTGCTGCCCACGTCGGCGAACGGCTCGACCGACACGGACAACGAGTTCGGGTATTTCGAGCACGATCGTGAGGGCCGCGCGTGTCCCATCGGCGCCCATATCCGGCGCGCCAATCCGCGTGACACGCTCGAGACCGACAGCAAGGATCGATGGCAGGCCGCGAACCGGCATCGTATTCTGCGGCGCGGCCGCCCCTATGGGCCGCGCTGGACCGGGCACGACGAGCGGCCGGTGCGTCGCGGGCTGCTGTTCCTTGGACTGAATGCCGACATCGATCGCCAGTTCGAGTTCATCCAGCACAACTGGCTGAACGATCCCGCCTTCGCCGGCCTGTTCGGCGAGACAGACCCGGTTGTCGGCGATGATCCGGCCGGAGAAGGGAACGCATCGCCGCTCCGTTACCTGGCGGAACATGCTCCCGTGTCCGGAGGGCCCGCAGCGTTGCCGCAAGGACGCGCCCTGACGATGCCTGGATCGCCCGCCCGGTGCAGACGGACCGACCTGGAGCGGTTCGTGACCACGCGCGGCGGGGAGTACTTCTTTCTACCCGGACTGCGAGCCCTCGAATTTCTTGCAGGTGTTCGAGCCATGCACGACGGACATCGCTTCAAAGAGGATCACGCCCCGGACTCCCGCGAGGGTCCGGCGGTTGACGCGCTGGCGTCCACGCTCACCGCACACGTCCGCGAGGACGCGGAGATCGAGGCGGCGAGAAGCGCCGGACCCGTGATGCTGCGGCGGGACGCGCACGCCAAGATGCACGGCTGCGTGCAGGCGGAGCTCGAGGTCAGCGACGACGTCCCCGAGCCCCTGCGGCACGGTATCTTCGCGCGGTCGCGGACGTTCCCGGCCTGGGTGCGGTTCTCGAACGCCCACGGCCTTCGGCACGACCTCGAGATCGACCCGCGCGGCATGGCCATCAAGGTGCTTGGACTCGACGCCCCGGCCACCGAGCGGCTGGCGGACGAGGCCACCACTCAGGACTTCCTGCTGGTCACGCACGACTCCTTCTTCGTCCCAAGTCCGATCGAGTTCGTCGACTTTCCGATGGCGCTTCGATCCGGCGGCGCCAGCCTCGTCGGCTTCTTCGTCAAGCGACGGTTGTGGCGCGGCGGCTGGGCCCTGGTGCGCTCGGGTTTCGTCATTGCTGAGAGTCCGCTGACGCTGGCGTATTTCAGTCAGACGCCATATCGCCTGGGCCCGTCGATCGTGAAGCTGCAGGCGCGCCCGGCACGCCGGGCGGATCTCTCGACGAAAGTTCGTTTCCTCTTGCGGGCGGTGCCATGTAACCTGCTGATGACTTTGGGCGCGGCACTCGGGGCGAGCCAGCGGACTCGCGACTGGTGCGCCCGCCACTGGGACCCGGACGGCATGAGGCACGCGATGGCCGGCACGCTGCGCGAGCAAAAGGCATCGTTCGACATCTGCGTGCAGCGGCGGACGTCTGAGGCGATGCCGGTGGACGATCCAACTGTCCCGTGGAGTCAGACTCAGTCGCCGTATCAGAAGGTTGCGACGCTTCGCATCTTCCGCCAGCCGGTCGCAGGGGGAGAAGCGCTGGCCGGCCCGGCCGCCGAGCGGGCTGCCGAGGCGATGAGTGCCGTTGGCGAGCGGTTGTCGTTTTCTCCGTGGCACGGTCTCAAGGCGCACGAACCGCTCGGCGCGATCAACCGGGCGCGGCGGAAGGTGTACCACACCATTGCCGCAGTCAGGAATTCGGCCAATCAGGCCAAGATCGGCGACCCCTCGACGGTCGAATTCGATAAGATCCGCGAGATGGTCAAGGCCGGAGAAGTGGGCGCCGGACCGCCCGCAGCCTTGCCCGTGGGCTGAAACATCAAGCATGTTCAGTGGCGGCCGCAGAGGAGAACACACCTCGATCATCCTGTTCGTACTCGCGATGCTGGTCGCCGGGCCGGGTCTCTCCTCCGCGAGCGCGGATCAGAGCCGCGCGACGTCCGCAGACCTCGTCGGCGTCGTGAGGGATGCGTCGGCTGCCGTCCTGCCCGACGCCCATGTGACTGCCACCAACAATGCCACCGGCCTGAGCCGTGCGACGGACAGTGGGCCCGACGGCCGCTTTGTCCTGCCCGCACTCCCGGTGGGGACCTACACCGTCGTGGCGACTCGCCAGGGCTTCGCGCCGCTCACCGTGCCGGACGTGGTGCTGACGCTCGGCGCCGCGGCGGAGGTGGTGCTCGACCTGGCGATCGCCGGTCTCGAGACGCGAGTCACCGTCGCCGGCGAGCAACGCGTCGTCGCCGTGCCATCGAGCGCCGTGGCCAGCGTCGTCTCACAGGCGCAGATCGATCGTTTGCCAACCAACGACCGCGCGTTCATCGGGTTCGCGCTGACGACGCCCGGGGTGGCGCCGGATCAAACGCCGCAACAGGGCGCATCCCGCACCTCGGGACTGACGTTCGCCGGCCAACGGGCGCGGTCGAACAACATCACCGTGGACGGCCTCGACAACAACGACGAGACCGTCGGCAGCGTCCGTGCGCTCTTCAGCCAGGAAGCGATTCGCGAATTTCAGGTGGTGGCCGGCGCGTTCCCGGCCGAGTTCGGCAAGGCGTCGGGCGGCCTCGTCAACGTCGTGACGCGCAGTGGTACCAACACGTTCAACGGAACCGCGTTCGGCTTCTTCCGCGACCGCGCCCTCAGCGCCAAAGCCTACTTCGACAAGTTCGACGCCGCGGGCAATCCGCTGGACAGCGACAAGGGTCCGTTCTCGCAGCACCAGTTCGGCGCGGTGTTCGGCGGCCCGGTGAGGAAGAACCGGGCGTTCTTCTTCACTTCGTTCGAGCGACTGACGTCAACGGTCAGCAACTTCGTCAACATCGACGATGTCACGCCGGTTCTGAATCCGGTGGTGCCCGGATCCGTGCTGGGAACCGCCGCCCAAATCCTCAGAGCGGCGGGGTTTCCGGTGGAGACCGGACACGTCCCATACGACGTTCGCGGCACCGCGTTCCTCGCGAAGGGCGATCTACAACTCGGCGACGGCCACTTGATGAGCCTGCGCGTGAACACCGCGTCGGAGCTCAATGAGAACATCGAGCCGTTCGGCGGGCAGGTTGCCCGCAGCCGGGCAGCGGCGCTCGACAGCAGTGACTTCATGATCGCGCTGACGGACACCAGGACGTTCGGGGCGCGGCGGCTCAACGAGCTGCGGATCCAGGTCGCGTCCAGAAATCAGCTGGTTCGCTCCCTCGATCCTTCATGCGATGGGTTGTGCGATCAAGAGAACGAAGGCGGCCCGACGCTGGAGGTGAGTGGCGTGGCCAGCGTGGGACGGCAGCGCTTCACGCCTACGCCGCGGGACAATACCCGTTACCAGGTCGTCGACACGATCAGCGAGTACCTCGGCAACCATCAGTTGAAGGCCGGCGTCGACGCCAGCTTCATCCAGGGCCGGAACCAGGCGTTGCCGCTGCATTTCGGCGGACGCTACATCTTCGCGCAGCAGTTGACGCTTCCGCTGATCACGGGGCAGCCACCCGTTGCGGTGAGCGGCATCCAGGCGGTCGCGCTCGGGCTCCCCGCGGCGTACGTCCAGGGTTACGGCAACTCGGGCCGCGCTTACGACACCGCAGATCTGTCGCTGTTCGGGCAGGACGAGTGGCGCGTGCGTCGCGACCTGACGGTCAACGCCGGGCTCAGGTATCAGCGGCAGTTCTGGCCGTCCACGTCGCTCAGTGTGTCTGGCTATCCGGCCCCCTACACGTTCCCCAGCGACAACAACAATCTCGCGCCACGGGTCGGAGCGGTGTGGACCTGGCAAACCGCCCGCCGCACCTCGGTCCACGGCGCGTACGGCGTCTTCTACGACAACATCATTTCCTCTGTCTATGGGATCAGCCGGTTCATCAACGGCACGGATGGCGTGCGGACGCTCGTGCTGCCCGCGCCCGGCGCGTTCGGCGCCTGGGCGGCGCCCGGACATCGGGTCGACGAAGCGACGGCGGTCGCGGTGCTCGGCCATCCGTATCCAAGTGTCGCCATACCCATCGATCCGGGACTGCGCACATCGTCGGCCCAGCAACTCGCGGTCGGTCTGAGCAGGGATCTCGCCGATCGCTGGACGATGGACATCAATTTCCTGCATGTCAAAGGGCAGGGGCAGCTCGGCACGATCGATTACAACCCGATCGTGCCGTCACTCGGTCCTGGCCGGCGCCCGAACGACATCAACGGTGTGCCGGGCACGTCGGCCTCGGTGCTGCAGTACACGTCCTTCGGCGAGACCTGGTATCGCGGCTTGACTGTCGGCCTCGACCGCCGGTTCGAAGGCGCCACGGCGTTGCGGGTCAGCTACACGCTCTCGCGCGCGGACGACAACTCCACCGATTTCCAGAGCGCGTTCCTGCCGCAGGACAACGGTCGCGGCCGGAATCCCGCGGATCTCAACGGGCTACCGATCGGGTTCGATCCCAACAGCGAGCGCGGCCCGTCAACGCAGGACCAGCGCCATCGCCTGACGGTGAGTGGCACGCGCGTCCTGGGCCGCGGCTTCAGCGTGTCGGCGATCGCCGGCGTGGGATCCGGCCGGCCGTTCAACATCCTCGCGGGCAGCGATCTGAACGGGGACGGGGATGGGGGCAGTCCGGCGACGGATCGACCGCGCCGCGTGCCGGCTGACCCGGCGACCAGCATCGCCCGGAATGCGGGACGGCTGCCGACGCAGGCCACCTGCGATGTCCGGGGGATGAAGGCGGTGAGGCTGGGCGAACGCGTGACCGCTGAATTCAGCTTCGATGTGTTCAATCTGTTCAACCGCACCAACTTCACCGATGTGCAGCGGGTGTTCGGTGCCGGCAGTTACCCTGACCAGCCGCTGCCGACCTACGGCCAGTTCACGCAGGCCGCGCCGCCGCGCCAGGCGCAACTTGGGGTGAAGGTGCACTTCTAGGGATAGCGGACCGCTTCGCTGCGGAAGCGGCATAATGTCCCACCATGCCTCAGGCTTATCGCCGATTCGCGCCAGCTACGTCGCTGGCGATCGCGCTCATCGCGCTCATGCCCGGCACGCCGGCGCTCGCGCAACCATCCGCGACGGCGATGACGCTGGAGGTGGACGCCACTGACGCGCCGATGAAGATCCTCCACGCGACGCTGTCGATGCCCGCGCGGGCCGGCGACCTGACGCTGTTCTATCCGAAATGGATTCCTGGCGAGCACATGCCGTCAGGGCCGATCGCCAACCTGACGGGGCTGCACGTCTTCGCCGACGGCCGCGAGATCGGCTGGCGGCGCGACCTGGTCGAGGTGAACGCGTTCACCATGACGATGCCGGCCGGCGCGAGCACGCTGACCGCCAAGTACGACTACGTCGTGCCCTACACCGGCGGGGCATTCGGCACGCTGCCTTCGACCAACGCGAAAATCGCGGTGATCAATTGGTACACGGTCGGGTTGTATCCAATGGGCGAGAGCCCTGCCGCGATCTCCGTGACCGCCTCATTGAAGGCGCCGCAAGGGTGGAAGCACGGCGGCTCGCTCGACGTGGCGTCGGTGGACGGCAACACGATCCATTACGCCCCGGCGTCGCTGGAGATGCTGAACGATCACCCGGTGCTGCTCGGCGAGCACTTCCGCAGCATCACGCTCTGGCCGGCCGGTTCACCTGTCGGCGAGCACGTCATCGACGTCGTCGCTGACAGCGAGTGGGCGCTGCAGTTCCCGCAAGCGCGGATCGACATCTACAAGAAGATCGTCCTCGAGGAACGGGCGGTCTTTGGCAATGTCGGCCACTATCGCAAGTACCACTGGCTGCTGACACTCAGCGACAACCTCGGCTCGTTCGGGGTCGAGCATCACGAGTGCGCCGACGATCGCGTCGCGGAGAACACGTTCGTGGACGACGATACGGCCAAGCGGAGCAGCCTGCTGCTGCCGCACGAGTTCTTCCATTCCTGGAACGGCAAGGCGCGCCGGCCGGCCGGCCTTGTCACCGGCGGCTACGAACGGCCGATGAAAGACGACCTCCTGTGGGTCTACGAAGGGCTGACCAATTACTACGGCGAGCTGCTGGCGGCGCGGGCCGGCCTGATCTCCGCTCAGGAGTGGCTCGACGAGGTGGCCGCCGATGCGATGGCGGTGAGTGGGCCGGGCCGCACGTGGCGGCCGCTGCAGGATGCGTCGGACTCCGCGCCCTTCCTCTATACCGCCGGCGGGGGCTGGTCCGGATGGCGGCGCCAGACGGCGGGCGGCCTGCCGTCGTTCTACGCCGAAGGCACGCTCATCTGGCTCGAAGCGGACGTGACGATCCGCCGGCTGACCGGCGGCCAGAAGACGCTGGATGATTTCTGCGCGGCGTTTCACGGGCAGAACGACAACGGAACCATCTGGGTCAAGCCCTACGTGGCGGACGACGTGTTTCGCACGCTCGCGACCATCGCGCCATACGACTGGAAGGCGTTCTTCGAAAAGCGACTGCAGGCCAAGACCGCCGCCGTTCCACTCGGGGGCGTCGAAGGCGGCGGGTACCGTCTCGTCTACACCGAGGCTCCCAACATGTTCACCGATCCGTGGACGCTCGACGGCAGCCTCAACGCGTACGGATCCCTGGGCATCCACGTCGCCGCGGATGGCGTCGTGGACGATGCGTGGCCGGGGATGCCGGCGTTCGACGTCGGCGTGACCAACGGGATGAAGATCATCGCGGTCAACGGCCGGCGGTTCTCGAGTGACGAACTGGCTCGCGCGCTGCGTTCATCCAGGAGCGTGTCCGCGCCGATGGAGCTCATCGTCGAGAACGGCAGCTACTTCAAGACGGTGCGGGTGGACTATCACGGCGGGCTGAAGTATCCGCACCTCGAGCGCGCCACCGGCGAGAACGATGTGCTGGCCACGATCGCGAAGCCGCGACAATAACCGCCCGGCCGCCAGCACAGCCTGAACCTATCGCCCGGGCTGCCGCGAGTTGACAGCCGCGGTATCCTCATCGCTGCGCTGCGTAACCAAGAGAGGTGTCGTATGAAACGCCACTTGTCAGCCGTGCTGATCGCGCTCGTTGCTCTCGCCCTGCCCGCCCTCGCCCAGTCTCCCACAGTGCTGTTCGGTACGTGGAAGCTGAATGTCTCGAAATCGAAATTCAGCCCCGGTCCGCCGCCGAAGAGCATGACCGTCACCTACAGCGGGGCGGGCTTCGGGATGAAGATCGTCGTCGACGTGGTGCCGGCCGAAGGGGCGGCGCAGCACTGGGAGATGTCGCCGACGTTCGATGGCAGCGATCATCCCGTGACCGGCAACCCGGACGCCGACCTGATCTCGATCAGACGAATCAGCGACACGAAGGGGGAAAGCACCTTCAAGAAGAAAGGGGGCAAGGTGACCTCCGTCAACGTGCGGACGCTCGCGCCCGACGGCAAGAGCCTGACGATCGAGACGACCGGCACGACCGCGGACGGGAAGCCGCGTCACGACATCGCGGTGTTCGAGAAGTAGGTCGCGTGACGCCGGCGGGGCGGTCACCGGTCGAGCGGCTTCGACTCTGACTCGATCGGCCTGTCGTAAGATGGGCCGCATCCTCTGGAGAGCCCTTGATCAAGAGCCGTGTCACGCTCGTCGTCTCGTTCGTCGTTATCGCCGCGCTCGGCGTCCTCGCGCAGCAGGCACAGGTGGCCGACACCGTCGTCAATCCGCTGGCCAACGACCCGGCCGCGGCGGCTGAAGGCCAGCGCACGTTTGCCGCGACCTGCCAGTCGTGCCACGGCGTCGGCGCGCAGGGGGACCGCGAGCGCGGCGCCCCGGCGCTGACGGCGCGTGGCTTCAAGCACGGCGACGGCGACGCCGACCTCTTCCGCACGATCCGGTCCGGCGTCCCCGGCACGCAGATGCCGTCCTACGCGGCGTTGAGCGATCAGCAGACGTGGCAGCTGGTGGCCTACATCCGCAGCCTGCAGGAAGCGGCCGCGGCAACCGGTTCCCCTGCGAGCGGAACGGCGTCTGCAGCCGGCACTACGGCCGCCGGAGAAGCGGTGTTCTTCGGCCGTACCGCGAACTGCGCCTCCTGCCACGAGATCAACGGGCGGGGCGGGATCGTCGGACCCGACCTGTCGAACGCCGGCCGGCTCGACGCGGCGGCGATCCGCCAGAAGATCACCGCTCCGAGCACGACCATCGCGGGCGGCGGCCGGGGCGAACGCAGCGGCGCTCCCGTGACGATCGTGGCGAAGACCCGCGACGGCAAGGAGATCCGCGGCGTACGGCGCAACGAAGACACCTTTTCGCTGCAGATGGTCGATGCCTCCGGCCAGCTGCATCTGCTCGACAAGCTGGCGCTCGCCTCGGTGACGGTCGAGAACCGGTCGCTGATGCCGGACGATTTCGACAAGCGGCTCAGCCCCTCCGAGATCGACAGCCTGGTCGCGTATCTCCGCGCGCAG
The DNA here is from genome assembly GCA_963816725.1 of uncultured Acidobacteriota bacterium. GTDB lineage: Bacteria > Acidobacteriota > Vicinamibacteria > Vicinamibacterales > 2-12-FULL-66-21 > CAVSUB01. The sequence continues at coordinate 257,286 of CAWFMC010000024.1, forward strand.
CAGGGCCGTAATCCCGACATCATCGCCAGGCAGCCGGTCGCCCCCGGCGGGCTGACCTACGATCGCCTGGTCAAGTCCAGCGCAGAGCCCGGCAACTGGCCGATGTACTGGGGCAACTACCAGGCGACGCACTACTCGCCGCTCACCGGGATCACCAGCGCGAACGTGCGCGGCTTGCGGGCCGTCTGGACCTTTCCGCTGTTCGGCGGCACGGTCATGGAGGGCACGCCGCTGGTGGTGGACGGCGTGATGTATGCCACCGGAAGCGGCAATCCCACGACGGTCGTGGCCATCGACGCGCGATCGGGCCGGCAGATCTGGCGGTTCACGCGCCAGCAGAAGGTCACCAATCCGTTCCAGATCAACCCGTTCAGCCGCGGGGTGGCGATCCTCGGGCAGCGCGTCTACGTCGGTACGCTCGACGCGGCGCTGGTGGCGCTCGATGCCCGGACAGGGCGGCAATTGTGGGAAGTCCAGGTCGCCGACTCGATGCTCGGTCACAACATCACCAGCCCGCCGCTGGTCCTCAAGGACAAGGTGATCGTCGGGGTGGCAGGAGGGGAATTCGGCACGCGGGGTTTTCTCGACGCGTACGACGCCGCGACGGGCCAGCGCGCCTGGCGCTTCTACACGATTCCCGGGCCGGGTGAACCGGGCAACGACACTTGGAAGGGGGACAGCTGGAAGAACGGCGGCTCGCCGACCTGGCTGACCGGCTCATTCGATCCAGACCTGAACACGCTGTACTGGACGGTGGGCAACCCGGCGCCGCAGATCGATCGTTCGACGCGCGGGGAGGGAGACAACCTGTATAGCAATTCGGTGGTGGCGCTCGACCCGGACACCGGCACGCTCAAGTGGCACTACCAATTCACGCCCAACGACAGCCACGACTGGGATTCGGTGCAGGATCTGGTGCTGGTCGATCGGCAGTGGCGCGGCCAACCGCGCAAGCTGCTCCTGCACGCCGACCGCAACGCGCACTTCTACGTGCTCGATCGCGTGACCGGGCAGTTCCTCTCGGGCACGCCTTTCGTTTACCAGAACTGGAACAGCGGCTTCGACGCCAAGGGGCGCCCCATGCCGGTGCCGAATTCCAACGCCAGCCCGGAAGGAACGTTCCTGGTCTACCCGACGCTGGTCGGCGGCACGAACTGGCAGTCCCCGTCGTACAGCGCCTTGACCGGCTGGTTCTATCTCGAGTTTGCGGAGGGCGGCCAGCAGTACGCGAGCGCGCCGGCAGCAATGACGGCCGGGCAGCAGTACACCGGAAGCGGACGGGCGTCAAAGCCGGTTGTGCGCGGGCCGGCCGAGCCAGCGCCCAACGCCGGCATCAAGGCGCTCGATCCGGAGACCGGCAAGACCATCTGGACGTTCCCGCTGATGCAGGGCTCGCTGACCAACGGGGTTCTCGCCACCGCCGGCAACGTGCTCTTTGCCTCATCCCGCGACGGCAACCTCATCGCGCTCGATTCGAAGACCGGCGCACATTTGTGGCACTTCCAGACGGGCGGGGATCACGCTGCCTCGCCGATGAGTTACGCGATCGACGGCAAACAGTACGTCGCGCTCGCCGCCGGCAACGTGATCGTCAGCTTCGCGCTGGTCGAGTAGCGCGTGGGCCGACCGGCGATGACCGCAGCCGGACCCGCCTCACCGGTGATCGGCCGCATGACTCGCGTCCGGTGGATCGTCCTCGGGCTCGTCTTCCTCGCGACCACGCTGAACTACCTGGATCGTCTGGTCATGGGCATCCTGGCACCCGATCTCCAGGCACGCTACGAGATCAGCAACGTCCAGTACGGCTACATCCAATCGACGTTCGCCTTCTGCTACGCCGTCGGTCAGCTCATCTCGGGTGGTCTGCTCGACAGGTTCGGGACCCGGGTGGGCTACGCTGTCGCGCTGGCCGCCTGGAGCGCCACCTCGATGCTGCACGCCCTCGCGCGCGGGCCACTCGCCTTCGGCATCGCGCGCGGGCTGCTCGGACTGTCCGAGTCGCCGGCCTTTCCCGCCGCCACCAAGACGTTGGCGGAATGGTTTCCCCGGCGCGAACGCGCCTTCGCGTTCGGGTTCGTCAACGCCGGCACCAACATGGGGGCCATCCTGGCTCCCGCGGTCGTGCCGTGGCTGGCGGTCACCTACGGCTGGCAGTGGGCCTTCGCCGGCACCGGTCTGCTGGGGTTCCTGTGGCTGGCGCTGTGGCTGCCGCTCTATCGGAAGCCGCGCGAGCATCCGCGAGTCTCGGCCGCTGAACTCGCCCTCATCGAGAGCGATCCACCCGAGACCGCCGTGCACGTGCCCTGGCGTGAGTTGCTCCGCTACCGCCAGACCTGGGCCTTCGCGGTCGGAAAGTTCCTGACCGACTCGATGTGGTGGTTCTACATGACGTGGTTGCCGAAGTTCCTGCACGATCGCCATGGTCTCGACCTGCTGCAGATCGGGCTGCCGCTGGTCGCCATCTACGTGATGGCGGATCTCGGCAGCATCGCCGGCGGCTTCCTCTCGTCGACGATGATCAGGAACGGAAGCAGCGTGAACCGAGCGCGCAAGACCGCGCTCGTGATCTGCGCGGTGGGCGTGCTTCCGATTGCGTTCGCGCAGGCCGTCAACGGGATGTGGACGGCGGTCCTCATCCTCGGGCTCGCCACCGCCGCCCACCAGGGCTTCAGCACGAATCTCTACACCCTCGTCAGCGATCTCTTTCCCAAGCGCGCGGTCGCCTCGGTCGCGGGCATCGGCGGGACGTTCGGCTACGGTGGGGCGTCGCTCTTCCAGCTGCTGGTCGGGTATCTGGTCGTCGGCTCACATCCGAACTACGTCGTGCCGTTCATCTGCGCGAGCGTGGCGTACTTGATCGCGGTGTTCGCGATCCATTTGCTCGCACCACGGCTCACGCCCGCCGGGTAGACCCGGCATTCGATCCAACGAGCTGCCTGACTGCCGCTGCACTATGCATGTGGGAGAAGCGTCGGCCTACAGCTGGTAGAGGAGGAAGGCGCCCGGCAACTCGGCGTTCGTGGCCGGCTTGGTCATGATCGGCTGATGGCCGAACGCCTCGACGAATCGTCGATTCGCCACGAAGCACGCGGCACGCCAGCCTCTGAACCGCGCGAGCGCGCCGCCCATTGCCGCGTACAGGTCGAGCAGCGCCGCGTCCCCGTCCTCGGCGCCGATGCGAACGCCGTAGGGCGGATTGAAGCAGAAGACGCCAGGCCGCATGTCCGCCGACCCAGGCAGGAGCTGCGCGACGAGCTCTGGCGTCAACGCGCGGACATCCCGCTGACCGATGACGATCGCGTCCTCATGCGCCGCGCCGGTCAGGCCCGCCGCCCGCAGATTGCCGACCATGGTCGCGATTCGTTGAGGATCGATGTCGAGCGCCAGAATCCGTGGGACCGTGCCGGGGAACAGGTCGGGCGTTTCCACCGGCAAGCCGGCGAACGCGGCGAGATGGCGGAACGGGAGGTCGGCGGGGCGGCGGATCGCCGCGCCGGCGGCGAGACCTGCGGCTTCGATCGGAATCGTCGCGCCCCCCGCCATCGGATCCACCAGCGGCTCGCTGCGCGCATCCCACCGTGACAGCATGATCAACTGCGCCGCCATCGTCTCGCGGAGCGGCGCTGCGCCGGCCGCGACGCGCGCGCCGCGGCGATGGCGCGCTCCTCCCCCGATGTCGAGGCCGACGACCGTGCGGCGGCGCTCGGGCGTGCCGGCCCGGCGGACCACGAACACGACCTCCGGCGCGTCCGCATCGACCACGGCGCTCACGCCACGCGCGGCCAGCGCCTCCACGATCGCATTCTTGACGACGCCGCGCAGCTGGAGCGGCGAAGCTTCGAAATCGTGCGCCGATCCGAGGTCCACGGAGAAGCGCAAGTGCGGCGCCGCCGGCAGGCGGTTGTCGTCTCGCAGGCTGGGCAGCAGCGACGCGAACAACGGCTCGAGCCGGATGTCGTGGCTCGAGAACAGATCCCAGGTGATCCGTGACGATGTCCGGTGATGGCACGCCGCGACCCAGGCGCCGCGGGCGTCGAATGGATAGAGGAGCGTGGCCTCGCCCTCGCGGGTTGCCTTCGGCAAGCGGATATCGAACGGAGACCGCATGATGAGGCGCTTCAGCTCCGCCTCCATCACGCGATTCGAGCCGCCGGAACCCGTCAATCGAAGGTCGTCACAACGCATCCCCGCGCGGATGATATCCCGCCCCGCAACCTTTGCCCTCCCGCACCCGTCAAACGACTGATTCGCTTGCACGATCACGGGAGGTGAGACGATGACATGGGCAGCCGCCATCCTGGACGATGGGCGTTACGCGCTGCGGCAACTGGTCAAGGCGCCCGGCTTTGCGCTGGTCGCCGCGCTGACCATGGCCCTCGGCATCGGCGCGACGACGGCAATCTTCAGCGTCGTGCAGGCAGTCGTGCTGCGACCCTTGCCGTATCCGGACCCCGATCGACTCATGGCCGTGGGCGAGGACGTCGGTCGCGGACGCCCCTCGAGCGTCTCGATCGGCAATTTCGACGACTGGCGCAAGCATGCCACCTCGTTCGCCGCGCTGGGCGCGCTGCAATCCTTCAGCTTCAACCTGTCGGACAACGAACGCCCGGAGCGTGTCTATGGCGGCCGCGTCACCCGATCCTGGTTCGATGCTCTCGGCGTGCAGCCGGAGATCGGCCGCGTGTTCACAGTCGAGGAGGACACCCCGGGTAACGATCGGGTCGTGGTGCTGAGCCACCGCTTGTGGGCCCGCCGCTATGCCTCCGACCCCAACGTGGTTGGACGCACGATTCCGCTGAACGCGGTCCCGGTCACGGTCGTCGGCGTCATGCCGGCGGCGTTCGACGTGACCATCGACAGCGAGGAGCTGTGGACGCCGCTCGCGATCACCCCGGCGCAGCTGGCGACGCACGACGATCATTATTTGACCGTCGTCGGCCGCCTCGCCCAAGGGGTGTCGCACGCCCAGGCCGGCGCGGAGCTGCGGACCATCCACCAGCAGATGCGCGCGTTGCTGCCGGGTGACTTGAACATCAATCCCGGCATGCTGGAGCCGCTGCACGAGCAGGTGGTGGGCGATTACCGCGAGCGGCTGTTCGTGCTGTTCGGGGCCGTGGCGCTGGTGCTGCTGATTGCCTGCGGGAACGTCACCAATTTGCTGCTCGCGCGAGGCGGCGTGCGGGCGCGCGAACTGGCCCTCCGCGCCGCGATCGGCGCGAGCCGCGGCCGCATCGTCCGTCAGCTGCTGACCGAGACGGCCGTGCTCGGCGTGCTCGGCGGCGGACTTGGCATCGCGTTGGCCTGGATCGCGGTGCCGGTGCTCGTCAGCAACAGCCCGGAGGGTGTGCCCCGACTGGAACAGGCCAGCGTGAACACGGTCGTTCTCGCGTTTGCGATTGCGACGGCGCTGGTCAGCGCGCTCGTCACGGGTCTCGTCCCGGCCCTTCGCGCGGCATCCGGAGATGTGCGCGGCGCCTTGAACGAGGGGGGGCGGACCGCGACAGGCGGGCGCGAGCGGGTCCGTCACCTGCTGGTGGCGACCGAAGTGGCGCTGGCGATCGTGTTGCTGGTCGGCGCCGGGCTGCTCGTTCGCAGTGCGCTGAACCTGCAGCGAACCGATCCCGGATTCGATCCGCAGGGCGTGATGACCGCGCGGTTGACGCTGCCGGCATCCCGCTACGTCGAGCCCGAGCGTGTCGCGTTCGCGTTCGAGCGCGTCGTCTCGTCGCTCGCGGAGATGCCCGCTGTCGAGAGCGCCGCGGCGACCACCTCGGCACCGCTGACGCCGGGAGGCAACGGCAACGGTCTCCTGCCGGAAGGGAAGCTGCCCGAGCGGAACAACTTCGTCAACGCGCGCCTGGCGATCGTGACGCCCGGCTACTTTCACACGCTGCGCATGACAATCCTGCGCGGCCGCACGTTCAGCGTCGACGATCGGCGCGGCGGGGTCCGGGTGGCGGTGGTCAACGAGTCCGCGGCCCAGGCGTTGTTCCCGGGGCAGGATCCCCTCGGCAAGCGGTTCGGCTGCTGCGATGGCGACGGCCCGGCCAACCCCGGCTGGCGCACGATTGTCGGGGTCGTGAAGGACATGCGATCACGGGGACCGGCGCAAGGCGCACGCCCGGAATTCTTCCTGCCCATTGCCCAGGCGCCGGCGCAATCGTGGACGTGGATTCAGCGCACGATGACGCTCGTCGCGCGAAGCCGCACCGGCGATGCCGTGGCGCTGACCACGGCGGCGCGCGACGCCGCCGGGCGGGTCGACCCGACGGTTCCGGTATATCAGGTCCGCTCGATGGAGCAGCGGCTGCGGGCGTCGGTCGCGGAGGAACGCTTCAATACCCTCCTGATGCTGCTGCTCGGTGGCAGCGGCCTTGTGCTCGCGGCGATCGGGGTCTACGGCGTGATCGCCTACTTCGTCGCGGAACGCCAGCGCGAGATAGCGATACGGATGGCGATCGGCGCCCGCGGCGCCGATGTGGTGGGGATGGTGGTCCGGCAGAGCCTGCGTCCGGTGGCGCTTGGCCTCGTCATCGGTATCGCCGGGGCGTTTGCGGCGGCTCGGCTGCTCGCTGCCTCGGTGCATGGTGTGACGACCAGCGATCCGCTGACCTTTGCCGCGGTCGTACTGGTGCTGATGGTGGTGGCGCTGGCGGCCACCGCGATCCCGGCGCGCCGCGCCGTTCTAATCGAGCCGATTACCGCACTGCGTCAATAGGACCGTTCCGCGGTCTCATGCCCAGCCGCAGGCGCGCGGCGAACAGCAATCTCCCGCGCTCTCCGAGATTGCCGCCGGCCTGGGCCAGGCTGATGGCGCATGCCTCGCCCGACCTGAAGGTCGGGCCGACACGGGTGCGCACGGCGCCCGCCCTCGAGCTCGGGCTACGTCGCCGGGGCGCCTCGTCGTGGCGTGTAGGCCCGACCTTCAGGTCGGGCGCGCGATCCGCGGGCGATGCTCTACACTTCACGAGCGACACTGCGGCATCGTAAACGCGCCGCGGTCATCCGGGATCCGCTCATGAAGCATCTGCCTCAGACCTTGACGCTCTACGCGGGCGTCGCATTCCTCACAACGGCGGTCCTGGCGCAGGCCCCAGCGCCCGCAACTCCGGCTCCGCAGACTCCCGCGCCAGCCGCGGGCGGCCGTGGCCGCGGCGGGCCAACGGTCGTATCGCCCCAGATCGGGGCAGACGGCCGGGTCACCTTCCGTGTGCTCGCGCCCCAGGCCACGACGGTGACGGTCGGCGGTGACATCAACGGGAGCCTGACGCCACCTGCGGGCGCCACACCCGAGCCGACGCCGCCCGGCGGCGGGCGCGGCGGACCTCCGGCGGTGGTGATGGCCAAGGGGGAAGATGGCGTCTGGAGCGGCACGACGATCCGGGCCGTGAAGCCCGGCGCCTGGCGTTACACATTCACGGTCGACGGCGTTACGACCGTGGACTCGCGAAATACGCGCGTCTCATCGAGTCAGACCCAGGTGCAAAGTCTCCTCGTGGTGCCGGGTGACTTTTCAGAGACGCGCGACGTGCCGCACGGGCCGGTCTCGATCGTGGCCTACACGGCGTCCGTTCTCCAGAACGCGCGGCGGGAGATGTACGTCTACACGCCGCCCGGATACGCCAAAGGGAACGCGAGCTACCCCGTGCTGTATCTGATCCACGGCGGTGGCGACACCGCATCGTCCTGGTCGACGGTGGGACGCGCCAACGACATTCTCGACAACCTGCTGGCGGAAAAGGCGATCAAGCCGATGATCGTTGTGATGCCCTCGGGCTGGACGCCATCAGGCGGGCAGGTGATGACCTCGGACGCGACCAAGGATCCCTTCAACGACGAGATGCTGAAGGACATCATCCCGTATGTCCAGGCCAACTACCGGACGCTGCCCACGCCGGAGAACCGGGCGCTCTCAGGCCTGTCGATGGGCGGCATCCAGACGCTCAACGTCGGCCTGCACAATCTCGGCACGTTCAGGTATGTCGCCGTCATGAGCTCAGGGTGGATCTCCGAGGCCGACCGCGACTTCTTCTACAAGACCGAGGCGGGCAAGATACCGAGCTACAACAAGGAGCTCCGGCTGTTCTGGTGGGGCTGGGGGGAAACGGACATCGCGCGCGCCAACGGACTGGCCGTGATCGATGCGTTCAAGGCCAAGGGGGTCAAGATCGAGACGCTCGAGACGCCCGGCGGCCACGAGTGGAGCAACTGGCGTCTCTATCTCCACGAGATTGCGCCGAAGCTGTTTCGATGACGCGACCTGACATGTCCCTGACGTATGGGCGCGCGGCGGCGCTGCCGTTCGCGATCGTGCTCCTCGGCGTAGCCACAGGTGCCGCGCCTGTCGCGCAGCCCACCGGCGTCCCGGCTGGCTTCAGGCGCATCTTCGACGGCCGCACGACGAAGGGTTCGATGCGTGGGCCCGTGCACGTGCTCAAGGGCGGCGGCTTTGCCGCCGACGTGAAGAACGCCATTCCCGCCACCCACGCCGGCGCCCCCGGCAGCGGCTTCGACGTTGGCCTCAGGATCGTGCGCGAGATCGAACGGCCCACTGGAGTCGACGCACGCGACCCCGGGGCGCGGCGTCGATGACGCCGGAACGCTGGCGCGAAGTCGATCTCGTGCTCCAGGAGGCGCTGGGCCGCGGCGAGCCTGACCGGTCCGCCTATCTCGCCCAGATCGCAACCCGTGACCCGGCGTTGTGCCTGGAAGTCGAGGGCCTGCTCGCAGAACATCGTCTAACTCAATCGCGGACCATGCCGTCCCAGATCGCTGGGGCGGATCATCCTCCGGGCACGTCCAGCGGGGTCGTGACGGGTGACTCGATTGGCGCCTATACCATCGTGGCGCGGCTCGGTGCCGGAGGGATGGGCGAAGTGTTTCGGGCGCGCGATCCGAAGCTCGGTCGCGACGTGGCCATCAAGATCCTGCCGCGGGTGTTCAGCCTCGACCCCGAGCGCCTCGCCCGCTTCGAGCGCGAAGCGCGAATCCTCGCGTCGCTGAACCATCCGCACATCGGCGCCATCTACGGTCTCGAGAACACGGGCGGGACGCTGGCGCTGGTACTCGAGCTGATCGAGGGTGACACGCTGGCCGAGCGGATCGCCGACGGACCGTTGGCTGTCGAGGACGCGGTGCCGCTGGCGACGCAGATTGCCGAAGCGCTCGAGGCCGCCCATGATCGGGGCATCGTCCACCGGGATCTGAAGCCGGCGAACATCAAGGTCACTCCGGACAGCAGCGTCAAGGTGCTCGATTTCGGCCTGGCCAAAGCCGCTGCCGGCAGCGAGGCCAGCCCCGACCTCGCGAGATCGCCGACCATCACGGCACTCGCCGGCACCCATGAAGGCACCCTGCTCGGGACGGCGGCTTACATGAGCCCGGAGCAGGCCCGCGGCAAGAGCGTCGACCGGCGCACTGACATGTGGGCGTTCGGCTGCGTGCTGTACGAGATGCTCTCCGGCCGACCGGCGTTCGGTGGGGCCACGCTGGCCGACACGCTCAGCGCCATCATCTCTCGGGAGCCGGACTGGACGGCGCTCCCGGCCGGAACGCCACGCGACGTTCAGCGGCTGCTGAAACGATGCCTCGAGAAGAACCCGAGCCGCCGGCTTCGTGACGCCGCGGACGTCCGCATGGCGCTCGAGGATGTGCTGAACGAGCCCGCGACGATGGCGAAGACGACGGCCGTGGCGCGCCCATCGCATGGCAGAGTGGCCTTGATCGTGGCGCTCGTTGCGATGCTCGCAGCGGCCGCGGCATGGACGCTGAAGCCGAGTGCACCGCCGCTCTCGTCTCCAGTCACGCGGCTGAGCGTCACGCTACCGCCAGGTGACACGCTCGGGTTGACGTGGCCGGCGATCGCCTTATCCGGCGACGGCCGGCTGTTGGCGTATACCGCGGGACGGGCGTTGCTGCCGGCGCAACTGTTCGTCCGCGCCATCGACAGCCTTGACGGCGTGCTGGTGCCGGGCAGCGAAGGTGCCAAATCACCGTTCTTCTCTCCGGATGGCCGCTGGATAGGGTTTTTCGCGCAAGGCAAGTTGAAGAAAGTCCTCGCCAGCGGCGGCGGCCTCGAGACCTTGTGCGACGCGGCGTCGGCGTTCGGCGGGAGTTGGGGGCGGGACGGGTGGATCTATTTCGCGCCGTTCAATACGTCGGGTATCTGGAAGGTGCCGGCGTCGGGCGGACGCCCCGCAGAGGTTACAAAGCTAAACCGGACGCTCGGTGAAGCGAGCCACCGGTGGCCGCAAATCACGCCGGATGGGAAAGCTCTGTTGTTCACCGTCTGGACAGGGCCCGGATGGGACGAAAAACACCTCGTTGCACAACTCACCGATGGCGGAGAACGACGCCTGCTCGTGTCCGGAGCGAGCACCGGCCGGTATCTTTCCACCGGCCAGCTGCTGTACGCCCGCAACGATGAAATGTTCGTCGTCCCATTCGATCTGAAACAGGTGAAGGTCACGGGCCCACCGGTCACGCTGGTCGACCGCGCCAGCGAGCAGGCGAACGCGGGCGAGGGAGCGCAGGTCGCAGTCGCGGATAGCGGCACGCTGGCTTATGTCCGCTCCGCGTCGCACGGCACCGATCGCCGGATGGTGTGGGTCGGACCCGGCGGCACCGTCGAGCCACTGAACTCGCCCCCGGGCGCGTACGTGGACCCCTCGATCTCCCCGGACGGCGGCTCAGTCGCGGTCAGCATGCAGGGCCCCAGGCAGGCCATCTGGATATACGACCTGGCCCGCTCGACGCTGACGACCCTGCCGTCGCCGGGCAGTAGTCAGGCGCCGACCTGGACGCGCGACGGCCGCCGCCTCGCATACCGAGGCACGCAAGCGGGCTATCGAAACATCTTCTGGCGCGCCGCCGATGGCAGTGACAGCGAAGAGCGGCTGACGACCGATGAGGCCTTGCAGACGCCGGCCAGCGTCGCGCCGCATGATGCGATGCTCCTGTTCGATCGCGTCTCACCGGCTACAGGTCGAGACATCTGGATGCTCCGCCTCGACGGGTCCCGGCGCGCGCAGCCCGTACTGAACACGCAATTCAACGAGTGGGCGGGCAGGCTCTCGCCCGACGGACGGTGGATGGCCTACGCCTCGGATGAATCGGGTCGGAGAGAGATCTATTTGCGACGCTACCCGGAGCCCGGCGGACGGCTGCCGATCTCGACGAGCGGGGGAGACGAGCCCGTCTGGTCGCGAGACGGTGCGGAGCTGTTCTACCGCAACGGTGACCAGATGATGGCCGTCACCATCGGCGGCGGGTCTGCGCCGGCGGTCGGCACCGCACGTCTGCAGTTCGAGGGGCATTACCAGGTGAGCGATGCCGGCATTGCCGGCTACGATGTGTCACCCGACCGGCGCTTTCTGATGATCGCGTCGTCAGCGGCCGAACAGCCTGTCAATCAAATCACCGTGGTGCTCAACTGGTCCGAGGAGCTGAAGCGCACCCTCGCGGCCGGAGCCAGGTGAGGCCGTCGCGCGACCCCACCACCTCGACCGTTTACAAATGCGTCCTGAAGAGCTAAGGTGTCGCGACGGGAACTGCGTCCCGCATAAAGGAGCGACACATGAAACTCACTGCGATGGTCCTGAGCGGCCTGCTGTGCATCGGTACGGGAATCGCCGCCGCGCAGGATGCGCAGGCGGAAAAGACCATCATCGCCAACGAACGCGCCGTCAACGACGCGTTCGCGAAGGGAGATTCAGCGGCCTTCAAGGCGCTGGTGGCAGCAGACGGGTGGGCGGTGGACTCGGTGATCGGACGCGCACCGGTGGCCGACATGCTGAAGGACTTTGCCGGGCTCACGAAGGAGCTCAAGATCACCTCGTGGGACATCACCGAGAGCAAGATCGTGTGGGTTGACGCCACCACCGCGATTCACTCGTACAAGTGGACGGCGAAAGGTACGGACCACGGCAAGCCGCTCGTGAGCCCGGTGTGGGCCTCGACGGTCTGGACCAAGAAGAGCGGGAAGTGGATGGCCCTGTTCCACCACGAGTCCCCACTCCCGGCGGCGGACGCCAAGCATTGAGCCAGTGCCGCGAACGAAACAGCGCGTGACCGCCACGCGCCGCTGAGAAGGAGCGCGCCGCATGAGCGCGCTCCCCACCCTCTCAGACGTGCTTCGAGACCACGAACGGTTCCCGATAGACACGCGTCAGCATCTTGTTCGCTTCGTCGTCTCCGATGCACTGCATCTTGGCGGCGTCCCAGTGAAGCGTCCGGCCGACACGGTAGCTGATGTTCGCGAGGTGCATCAGGTTGCAGGACAGCGCGCCTTCCTCGATTTCGGCGTTCAGATCGCCGCGCTTGCGGCTGCGCACCGCGCCAATGAAATTGGCCCAGTGCTCGTCCTTCTTGGTCGCTCCCGGTCCCGGTGTCTGGTCTTTCCCCAGGAACGAGTAGTACTTGTCGTAGTTGTCGATGACGAGATAGCCCTTCGAGCCGTAGAACTGGTTGCCGATGGTGTTGCCCGGCTTGTCGCCGTTGATGCCCGCCTCGTGCGGCGAAATCCAGTGGCGGACCTCGAACGTCATCATCTTCTTCTTGCCATTGACGTCGAACTCGTAGCTGGCGCTAATCGTGTTCGGCGTCTCCTGGTCATCGTCGAACATGAACTTGCCGCCGATGGCGCTGACCTTCGTCGGATGCGTGACGCCGAGGCCCCAGCGCGCGATGTCCACTTCGTGGATCCCCTGGTTGCCGAGATCGCCGTTGCCCGTGTCCCAGAACCAGTGCCAGTTGTAGTGGAAGCGATTCTTCGTGAACTCGCGCTTCGGCGCGGGTCCGGTCCACAGGTCGTAATCAACGCCCGCCGGCACGGCTGATACCGGGGTCTTGCCGATCGTATCCCGCCACTTGTAGCAGAGCCCGCGGGCCATGTAGACCTCGCCGAGCTCTCCGCCGGTCAGCTTCTCGACTGCCTCGCGCAGCGCGGGTGACGACCGGCTCTGGCTGCCTTGCTGGACGATGCGGTCGTACTTGCGGGCGGCGGCGACGATTTGCTGCGATTCGAAGACGTTGTGCGAGCACGGCTTCTCGACGTAAACGTCCTTGCCGGCCTGGCAGGCCCAGATGGTCTGCAGCGTGTGCCAGTGATTCGGCGAGGCGATCGAGATCGCGTCAATCGATTTGTCCTCCAGCAGCTTGCGCAGGTCGACGTAGGTCGCCGGCTTTTTGAGGCCCTTCGACTCGAGCGTCTTCAGCTTCTCGGCGATGTGCGCTTCGTCGACGTCGCAGAGCGCCACGATCTCGACGTTCGGCAGGCTCGGCCACGCCGCCACATGGCTGCCGCCCCGGCCGCCGCAGCCCACGACGCCGATCCGCACCGTATCGTTCGGACTGGCGAGCCCGCGAACGGCCGCACCGCCCGCCATGACCGCCGTGCTCATCAGAAAATGTCGTCGGTTCATCGCTGCTCCTGCCAGAACTGGCGGCCATCATTGTGCGAAACGCCGCGCACGGCGATTCTGCCATACGCCGCGAGCCGGCGCGAGTCGTCACACCGGACGTGGCCTAGCGCTTGCTCAGCTCGCCGTTGCGTGCGGACCTGGCTCGAGGTGTTGGATGCGCTATACGAGGGCTCGTGGAATCCCGGGCTCCAGCGCTTCCGCTCGCCGTTCGCATTTCGCGGGGAGGGCCGCGCGGACCGCGGCCTGGCCAGCAGGCTGCTCCGCCTCGCCGACGGCCACGCCGATGCGCGCCGCCTCGAGCAGGCGCTGCTGCGCAACTTCCGCAAGTACGCGCACCGCGCGGCCGCTCCCGGGGACTCGATCTGGACCTGGATGGCCCTGGGTCAGCATCGAGGGCTGCCGACGCGGCTGCTCGATTGGAGTTACTCGCCGCTGGTCGCGCTGCACTTCGCCACTGAGCATCCCGCCGATCTCGACACCGATGGTGTCGTCTGGTGTGTGAACTTCATCGAGGCCAACGCCCGCCTGCCGCCGCGCCTGAAGCGCATGCTCCAACGCGAGGCTTCCGACACATTCACGGCCGACATGTTGAGCAGGTTTGGCAGCGTGTCTGCCTTCGATACGCTGACCCGCGAGCCATTCGTGGTGTTCGTGGAGCCGCCGGCGATCGACGATCGCATCCTGCATCAGCTGGCGCTGTTCTCGCTCATCTCGAGCCCCGCTGCGGCGCTGGACGACTGGCTCCGCGACCGGCCGGAGTTGTATCGCCGCGTCGTGGTCCCGGCCCGCCTCAAACGTGAAATCCGCGACAAGCTCGATCAGGCCAACATCAACGAACGCGTTCTGTTTCCTGGTCTCGACGGCCTCAGCCGATGGCTGACCCGCTACTACACACCTGCCACGAACCCCGAGCTCGAAGCGCAGGTCGAAGACACCGCGCGGCCCCGCCGTAGCGCCCGGCCAGCCCGCCGCCGCGCCTAATCGATTCCCGTCATGCTGCATCGGCAGGGGCCTTTGCTCTTTGCGGGATTCGCCTGGCGATGCGGGCATATGTCGATCGCGCCAGGTTCGGCCACGCTGTCGCCAGTCCGGCTCCTGCGCGTATGTCGCGGTTGCGCCGGGCTGCGACCGGCCGCCGGATGAACACTCACGGGATCCGGTCACGATCATCCGCTCGATTCGCACCTGGACTCTTCAGATCCGGTTAGCGGGTATTGAGCGCGAGCGCGAAGGCCCTGATTAGTTTGGCTGGCTTCTCCCGGCCGAGCACCGCCGCAGCTCGTGCGGCGCCGCGCCAGTTGCGCGCCCGGACGCGGTCGGTCGTGTTCTCGACCAGGCAGTCGGTGAAGATGTCCACCAGCCGCGACAGCCCCGTCCGGAACGCTTCCCGCCCCGCTTCCGAATACTGGACGACCGGCCACTGCCGGTCGTAGACCGCGCGGATGCTCCGCAGCATTCGTTCACCATCGCGCGACGAGCTGGCACTGTATCGCCGATAGCGTGTGACCGCAGGTGACTGGTAGCACCAGGCCTCGTATCGCCGCGCCACCCGAAGATAGAAGTCGAGATCGTCGGCCCCCCACGGATCCTGGAACCCGGTGACCGTCAGGACGGCGTCGCGGCGGAACATCGCCGAAGACGGCGGGATGATGTACCACTCGAAGCGCAGCAGTGAGTGGTAGATGTCGCCGCCCGGCGGGGGCAGCTGGACCTGCCACGGCACCGGCGCACCGTCGTAGGTCATTTCTTCACGGGGCCCGACCACGAAGCCACACTCCGGGTGGGCGTCGAGCTGAGCCAGTCCGGTCTCGATCGCGGGCGGCAGGAGGTGGTCGTCGGCGTCGAGGAAGATGAAATGCGAGCCCCAGCTCGCGGCAATGCCGGTGTTCCGGGCCGCGGCGGAGCCGGCGTTTTCCTGACGGATGAGCCTCGTCTGCGGGTGCGCCCCGACTACTCGTTCCAGGTCGCGCGGCGAGCCGTCGTCAATGACGAGAACTTCGTACGACCGCCGCGTCTGGGCGTCGACACTGGCGAGCGTCTCGTCGAGGAGACGCTCATCCTCCGCGGTGCGGGCAAGACACGGAACAATGATGGATACCAGCGGCTCGGACTCGGACATCAGGCTCCCTCCACCTGTGCGCCGCGTTTGCGCGGTCGATTCCACGAGGACCTCAGGGGTGTGGATCGGCCTTGCAAAATGTGTAGCACCCTCCGCGGCGGCGTTGAATAGCCGGGTCCAGCAGACAGCTCAAGCAACTGGGACGAACGGCTGAGGGGTTCGCGAGGTAGGATCGGCCCCACTTCACCGGTCACCTGAGGAGGCCTGCAATGCCCGTCCTCGATCAGTTCGCCCGGGACGTCCGCTTCGGAATCCGCAGCCTGGTCAAGACACCGGGCTTCACAGCCCTCGCGATCCTGTCGCTCGCGCTCGGCATCATGACGACGACGGCGATCTACAGCGTGCTGCACGCGGTCGTCCTCGATCCGTTTCCCTATCGCGACGTCGGCGGCCTGAACAGCGTCCTGGTGACCAGCGCGGCCCAGCGCGGCGGGCGCAATAACTACTCGATCGATCAGTTTCTCGAGTTGGCCGACCGGTCCACCATCTTCGACGGGGTGATCGCGTCAACGGTCAGCGATGTCCTGTGGAGCGACGGCGGGGAACCGCGGCGCCTGCGCGGGAATCACGGCACGTTCAATACATTCGATGTCATGGGCGTCCCGCCGCTGATCGGGCGGACACCCGGACCCGCGGATGCGCAGCCCGGAGCCACGCCGGTGGTGGTGCTCGGCTACCGGTTCTGGCACCGGCAGTTCGACGGGGATCCGAATGTGCTGGGCCGGCAGCTGCAGCTGAACGACGTGACGCGGACGGTCATCGGCGTCATGCCGAAGCGCTTCATGTGGCGCGGCGCGGACGTCTACTTACCGACCCGGTTCGAGCGCGGACGCACCGTCGAGGACGTGCGTTCGGTCCACCTCCTCGGGCGAGTGAAAGCCGGCGTGACCGGTGCGCAGGTGGAAAGCGATCTCGGGCGCATCATCGCCGACCTCAAGGCACGCGAGCCGGCGCAGTTCCCCGATCAGTGGCGAGTCCGTTTGGTGCCCTTCACCGAGACGTTCCCCAGCGGCATCCGCGGCGACGTGTGGGTGCTGTTCTCGGCCGTGTCGCTGCTCCTGGTGATCGCCTGTGCCAATGTCTCGAACCTCCTGCTGTCGCGGGCTGCAGACCGTCAGCGCGAGATGACCGTGCGCATCGCACTCGGCGCCAGTCGCGCCCGCCTGGTCCGCCAGCTGCTGACCGAAAGCCTCCTCCTGGCGCTCGCGGCCGGAGTCGCCGGCACCCTGCTGGCGTACCTCGGTCTGCCCGGTCTACTCGCGCTCGTGCCGCCGGACACCATCCCGGACGAGGCGGAGATCGCGATCAACGCGCCCGTTTTGCTCTTCTCCCTCGGTATCTCGGCGCTTGCCAGCGTGCTCTGCGGACTCGCTCCAGCTCTCTTCGGCCGGAGCGGGGACGTGGCGACGGCGTTGCGCGGGGCCAGCCGCAGCGTCGCCGGCACCTCGACACAGGCCCGCCTCCGAAAGGCGCTCGTGGTCATCGAAGTGGGCCTGTCGCTCGTCCTGCTGGTCGGCTGCAGTCTGCTGGCGCGCTCGTACTTACGGATGCAGGCGGTCACACTTCCCGTTCCGCCCAATCAGATCCTGACCATGCGGGTGCCGCTGCCGTCGCGTCGCTATCCGGATGGCCCAAAGCGGGCGGCGTTCTTCAGCGAGGTGCTCGATCGCGTGGCCGCGCTCCCGGGCGTTTCGGCCGCGGGCGTGAACAGCGGGTTGCACCCGCTGGGAAACCAATGGACGACGGTCGAGGTCGCCGGCGCGCCGGTCGTGTCCGAACCCGTCGTCGTGCACCAGATCAACGCCGGCTACCAGTCCGTCATCGCCCTGACCTCCACGTCCGGGCGACTGCTCGCCGGGGCGGACGTGCGGACCGCAGCGCACGTCGCGATCATCAACGACCGGTTCGTCAAGACCCACCTCGCCGGACGTCCGCCGCTCGGCCAGGTCGTGCACATCCCCGGTATCCGGCAGCCACCGTTCAACCTGGCTGACGACAGCTTCCAGATCGTGGGGGTCGTGCGGGACGTGCCCAACAACGGCCTGTCGCAGCCGGTCATGCCTGAAATGTACCTGCCGTTCACCACCACGGGACTGGCCAATCGCCTGGTCATCAGGACCGCGTCCGACGCGTCCGTGGTCACCCGGTCGGTCATCGATCAGGTGCACGCGGTCGATCCGAATCAACCCGTCGACGAGGCGAAGCGCCTCGACGTGGTGCTGGCGGAGGACGAGTACGCGACCCCACGCTTCAGCCTCGTGCTGTTCCTCGTGTTCGGCGTGATGGGCCTCGTGCTCGCGGTGGTTGGCGTCTATGGCGTGATGGCCACCGCGGTGGCACAGCAGCGTCACGAGATCGGCGTGCGGCTGGCGCTGGGAGCGGAACGCGGCCGGATCGTGCGCATGATCGTTGGCCGCGGCGCCCGGCTGTTGCTCGCGGGCGTCGCCGTCGGCCTGGTCGCGAGCGTCGTCGCCGCGCGCTTCATCGCCGGCCAGATCTGGAATGTGGCCGCGTTCGATCCGCTGGCCTTCGCGATCGTCGCGCTGATCCTGTTCGCCGCGGGGCTTCAGGCGTGCCTCTGGCCGGCGCGCCGCGCCGGCGCCATCGATCCGATCATCGCGCTGCGCGTCGATTAGTTTCGCGACCATCCATTGCGCCGACACGACTCGTGTGATGTACTCGCCGGTTTCACACGCACGTCGGACGGCTGCTGATGAGCTCAGCCCGTCATCAGGACGAGAGGGGAATCGATGGGCATACGTGTTTCCAGGGGAGACATGTCTCCCCGCTGGCGGCTTACCGCAGCGCTACTGACGGTCGCGCTCTGTCTGCTACCGCGGCTCGCGCACGCGCAGGGCGACTTCGGTGTGATCGACGGCACGGTTGTAGACGAGCAGGGCAGCGCGCTGCCTGGCGTGACCATCACGCTGCAGAACGAGGCCAGCGGCGTCAGCCGCTCAGTGGTCACGGAAGCTGACGGCCGCTACCGCGTGCCCGCGATTCCACCCGGACGCTACCTGCTGAAAGCCGAGCTCACCGGGTTTGCCGTGCAGCAGGTGAAGGACATCGAGATCACCATCGGCCTCGGGCTCAAGCAGGACTTCGCGATGAAGGTCCAGTCCGTCCAGGAGACCGTCACGGTCGTCGGCGCCCAGCCGATCGTCGACGTCACGCGTTCCGAGGTCGCCGGCGTCGTCACCCAGCAGCAGATCGAGACCCTGCCGATCAACTCACGGCAGTACCTGGCGCTGGCGCTGCTGATGCCGGGAACGAGTCAGGACGCCACGCGATCGTTCTTCGCCACCGTCAACGTCGGCGGGTCGATGACCTTCAACAGCACCGGCAACGTCGTGGACGGCGTGATCAACAATTTCGCCGAGGACGGCGAGCCGCGCCAGGACTTCGCCGAGGACGCGGTCCAGGAGTTCAAGGTCAGCAACGTTCAGTACAAGGCGGAGTTCGGGCTGGCGACCGGCGGCGTGGTCCAGGTCGTGACCAAGTCGGGCAGCAACGATCTGCACGGCAATGCGTTCGAGTACTTCCGCGACAAGAGCCTGAACGCCAAGGGCGTCTTCGAGACCGTCAAGCCCGATTACCGCCGGCATCAGTTCGGCGGCAGCCTGGGCGGCCCGATCGTCCTCAATCGCATGCACTTCTTCAGCGCTTATGAGCGCACCCAGGTGGACGAGTTCTACACCGTCCGGACCGGGCAGCCGCAGTTCTACTCGGCGGTCGAAGGCACGTTCCTTCGACCGTCCTACCGCAATCTGTACTTCGGCCGCGTGGACGGCCAGATCAACAACGCGCAGTCGTTCTTCGTTCGCTATGCGCAGGAGGACGAGAAGTCGACCTGCTCGGGGTGCGGCGGCACGGTCTCGACGTCCGCCGGCTTCGACCAGCTGACGCCGCGGAAGGCCATCGTCGCCGGCCACACCTGGACGCGCGGCAACCGCGCGCTCAACGAGTTCCGGTTCCAGTACGCGCCGGCGGCGTACTACATCTCGCCGTCGGGAACCCAGATCTGGACGACGCTGGGCGATTTTTCATCTGCGCGCATCAATCGCCTGACGCGCAGCTACAACTTCCCGTCGCTGACCTACGGCAGCAGCAACGACCAGCTCGGGCCCGAGTCGCGGCTCGAGTTCAAGGATACCTACGCGCTGACGTACGCGCGGCACGACCTCAAGTTCGGCGCCGACATCAGCCGGAACGCCTATCAGTACGAGAACACCGGGAACCCGCTAGGCACCTACACCTTCACGCAGGACCAGTACTTCAATCCGAACGACCCGGCGTCTATTGCGAACCTGCAAGGGGCGTCGACTTTCACGGCGAGCCTGCCCCCGACAACGACGCCGCACCCGACGAAGTACTACGTCGGCTTCGTCGAGGACGACTGGCGGCTGCGCTCGAACCTGACCGTCAATCTTGGGCTTCGCTACGAGCGGCTCTACGGCGCGATGAACGAGGACCTCGATACCTCGATCTTCCCGATCGCCATCCCGTACATCGACGTCTCACAGCGCGGCGACACCAACAACTTCGGCCCGCGCACCGGCTTCGCCTGGGACGTGGCGGGCAACGGCAATACCGTCGTCCGCGGAGGGTACGGGCTGTACTACGGGCATGTGCGGACGCTCGGCAATCTGACCGAACTGCGGAATTACCAGCAGTATTCGATCACCATCAACAACCCGCCGTATCCGGATCCCTACAACGGGCGCGACCCGGCCAGCTTCATCGTGTCCGCGCCGACCAACATCACCGTCGTGGCCAATGATTACGTGCAGCCGTACTCGAACCAGTTCAACCTCGGGTTCTCGCGCCGGCTGAGCGCCGATTTCGCGCTCCACGTCGACGGCATCGTGACCAACCTGGATCACGATCGGAAGACGCTGGACATCAATCCACGCGATCCCGCGACGCTGGTACGGCCGAATCCGACGTTCGGGCGGGTCGACCAGAATCAGTCGACGGGCTGGGTGGACTATCGGGCGGTCTACACCAAGCTGGAGAAGCGCTTCAGCCACCGCACGCAGGCGCTGGTGACGTATACGTTCACGCGCAGCCGCGACAACAACCCCGGCTCCCGCTACCTCGATCCGTTCATCCTGTCCGAGGACGTGGGCACGTCGAACGGCGAGCGGCGGCACACCGTGGTGGCGAGCGGGTCGGCGCTGCTGCCGTGGAAGGTGACGCTTGGCGCCGTATGGACGTATCGGAGCGACCTCCCCTGGACGCCGACTGCCGGCCGCGATCTGAACGGCGACGGCTTCAACACCGACCTGGTGCCCGGCGTGCCGCGCAGCGCCGGCAGCCGCGATCTGGACCTTTCCGCGATTAATGCCTGGCGGACCGCCAACGGCCGGCTGCCGATCGCGGAGAGCCAGCTGCAAAGCGCACGGGTCAACGTGCTGGACCTGCGGGTCAGCAAGAGCATCCCGCTCGGCAACGGCCTCAAGCTCGATCTCCTGGCGCAGGTGTTCAATGTGCTGAACACCGTCAGCCTGCAGGCGCAGTATGGCGGCGGGCGCGTCACGAATGCGCTGTCCGACGGCTTCGGCACGATCGTGACCGCGCGGCCGGCGACGCAAGGCGAGCTCGCCGCGAAAGTGTCGTGGTAAGCGGTATGTCCGATTGGAGCATCGTATGACCACACGATCATTCGTCCGACGAACCACGCCGTACTCCAGCGTGGTCCTCTGCGCGGTAACGCTGTGGGCCGCGACGCCCGCGGCCCGTCAGGGGACTCCCTTGAAGAGCGAGGACTTGTACGCCCTCAAGTCGATCGCCGATGTCCAGCTCTCGCCCGACGGTGGGACGATCGCCTACAGCATCCAGAACAGCGATCGGCCGGGGCGGCCCTACTCGCAGGTCTGGCTGATGAACGTCGCGAGCGGCCGGTCGAAACGGCTCGGCGACGACCGCGAGGCGGCCTCCGGACCCGCTGGTCGCCGGATGGCAAGCGCGTCGCGTTCTTCGGGCGCGGCACCGAGTCCGAGGGCTCAGGGCTGATGGTGGCGAACGCCGACGGCTCGAACGCAACCTTCCTCGCGCCGGTCACGGGCACGAATCACCCCTTGCCGTCCTCGGGCGATCGCCTGGCCTGGTCGCCCGACGGCACCCGGCTGGCCTTCGTGTCGGCGACGCCGGGTCCGGAGGCGGACGCCAACGGCGATCCGATGGTCATCACGCGGTATCTCTACAAACCCACCGCCAGCGAAGGCCTGACCCGCTTCAACGACAACAAGCGGATCCACATCTTCGTCGTCGACATCGCGAGCAAGAAGGTTCAGCAGCTCACCGAGGGTGATTACTACGAGCACTCGCTCGACTGGTCACCGACGAGTGACGAGATCCTGTTCGTCTCGAACCGCGGGCCGGATCCGGATCGTTTCTTCAACTACGACCTGTTCGCCGTGAAGGTCTCGGATCGCAAGGTCCGGCGGCTCACCGACACGAAGAACGCCGAGTACCGGCCGCGCTGGTCGCCCGACGGGAAGCACATCGCCTATCAGGGCACCAAGCGCCCGCTCACCTCCTCGGAGACGACGATGGAGGATACGCACATCTGGCTGACGGATGCGTCCGGGGAGAATCGGCACGAGATCGGCGGAGAGCTCGATCTGCCGTCAGGGTGCGCCCGAGTGGGCGCCGGACGGCAGCGCGTTGTACTTCACCGCGCAGGACCGCGGCAACACCGCGCTCTACAAGCTTCCGGTCACCGGCGGCAAGCCGGCGGTGATCGTGCGAGGCGTGGGGTCCGTCGGATCCTGGACGTCGGATCCGAGGGCAAGGTCAGCTTCGCGTTTTCGACGGCAACCCGTCCGGCGGAGCTCTTCGTCAAGGAGGGCAGGGACACGGGCGTTGGCAAGTCGCTGACCTCCCTGAACGAGAAGGTGCTTTCGGGCAAGCAACTGGGCGAGACGGAGGAGTTGACGTTCAACACCTTCGACGGGACGCCGATCGGCGCGTATCTGACCAAGCCTGGCCGGCGGCCCGGGCACCGCCACCCATCCGATGATCGTGATGATTCACGGCGGCCCGCATGGCGCGCAGGGACCCGCCTTCAACGCCAAAGCGCAGGTCTATGCGGGTTTGGGCTGGGCCACGCTGATGGTCAACTACCGCGGGTCCACCGGTTACGGGCAGAAGCTGACCGACGCGATCTTCAAGGATCAGGACGGCGGAGAAGCCAAAGACATCCTCGCCGGCGTCGACGCCGCCCTCGCGAAGTACCCATGGCTCGATCCCGCCCGGCTCGGCGTCGAGGGCGGCAGCTACGGCGGGCAGCTCACCAACTGGCTGATCACCCAGACCGATCGCTTCAAGGCCGCCGTGCCGGCGGCAAGCATCGCCAATCTGGTCAGCTTCAACTACATGTCGTACTACCATGACTATCTAGCGGTCGAGTTCGGCGCGTTCCCGCACGAGCAGGGCCTCATGGATCTGCTCTGGGAGCGCTCGGCGCTCCGCTATGTCGACAAGGTCAAGACGCCGACAATGTTCGTGCACGGCGAGAACGACAACGATGTGCCGATCGCCGAGGCGGAGCAGTTCTACATCGCGCTGCGTGACGTCGGGGTCGAGGCGGTCATGGTGCGCTACCCGCGCGAAGGCCACGGCGTCCGCGAAACCAAGCACGTCGTCGACGTTACCGATCGCAGCATCGCGTGGTACACGAAGCACTTCGACGCGGCCGCAAAGTCGACGCGTCCCTCCGCGTCGGACAAGACGGGCCGGCGCTGACGCCGGTCCACAGGAGGCAGGCATGACGGAGTTCACGGCGCATCGACCCGCGACCTGCGGTTCACCGTGAGGTAGGCGGGCGAAGCTTTCAGCCCTGAGCTTACTTGCCGATTTTATCCAGCGCCGCCTTCGCCTCGCCGGCCGGGATCTCGCGAATGAAGATGTTCCGGAAGCGGATCTCCGACCCGTGCGTCTGGAGTTCGATCGGGCCACGGGTGACCAGCGGCGCTTTGCGATCGAAGTAGTTGTCGAGCACCTGACCGTCGACCGTCACCTTGTCGTTCAGCGAGATCCACACCCGCGAGCCAATCATCTTGATCTTGAAGGTGTTCCACTGGCCGACCGGGTTGTCCGCCTTGACCAGCGGCCACTTACCGGGGTTGTCGTCATTGTCGTTCCACAACGCGCCCGACCCCTTCGGTGCGCCGTTCTTCACCTCGCGCGGGTTGTCGGGATCCCAGACCTGCACCTGCGGGTAGCCGCGCAGGTACACGCCCGAGTCGCCGTTCGGGCTCACCATCAGCCAGTCGACGTAGAACTCGAAATCGCCGTAGTCCTTCGCCGTCGCCAGGTGCGGGCTCTGGCCGTCGGACACGATCTCGTGCTTCGCGGCGTCGACCTTCCAATGCTGGTCGCGCGCGGTGTTCCATTCGGCCTGTTTCGCCGCCAACTCCTCCTTCGAGAGCTTGGCTTCGGCGGCCGGGTCGTAGTTCGGCTGCCGTCCCCGCCAGCCGGTGAGATGGGTACCGTTGAACAGGCTGGTGAACCCCTTGGGGGGCTTGGCGATCTGCGGGGCGGCGGAGATCAGGACGCCGCCAGCGAGTGCGGTGACTGCGACAGTGACAGCGAAACTCAAGCGCATGGAAAATCTCCTCAGTCGACGACCGTTTCCAGCTGCCAGCTCCCCGCTGGAAATGACTGCGATATCCGGGTTGAAGTGCTGGCCGGTCCAACCCCGCCAGAACCTCGAACCACGAGCCTCACAACCCGCCGACGGTCGCGCCTACTCGACCCCGCTGCTACAAGCATCTCCAGCGGGAAGCTGGAGGCTGGAAGCTGGAAGCGATCGTGAGCTGGTAGCTGTCGGCGTCAATGTCAATACAT
>CAWFMC010000025.1:0-32421 GCA_963816725.1 uncultured Acidobacteriota bacterium
TGGGGTAGCGCTCGACATCGTGGCGCATCTCTGAATCTTCGCGCACTGTCAGCCCGCACGCGCCGGCAGTGGCCCCCTTGTGGGCGACGTGGGCCGACGTTCGTCTCCCGCAGTGAGGTCAGTGAGGTGAGACTGAGAGCCGAGAGCACCGACCGATAATGCAAGCGTTTGCTTGCTTACTCGATGATCGGCCTGTCGGCAGTCGGAACCATCTGTCCCGCGTTGTACGCGCTGTGCCCTGTTCTTCAAAAACGTGGCCTCACCGCTGCAC
Source organism: uncultured Acidobacteriota bacterium (assembly GCA_963816725.1). GTDB lineage: Bacteria > Acidobacteriota > Vicinamibacteria > Vicinamibacterales > 2-12-FULL-66-21 > CAVSUB01. Next base: position 272 of record CAWFMC010000025.1, read on the forward strand.
TATTACACTAGTTCATTAGTACAAGTCAAACCAACGCAATCAACCTCTCACAACGCACGCAAGCGTGGCAGCTTGACGTTTATTGCAAATAGCAATATAACTATTACAGTTAGCAATGACGCTAGGTCAAAAGCTTCGTCAACTTCGCCACCTCGAGGGGGAGCTGCGCGGGCTCGGACGCGAGCTGACGCAGTCGGAGCTGGTCCGCGCCATTCGCCGGGAGCTCGGCGAAACGATCAGCCAACCGTATCTCTCGCTGATCGAAAAGGGGACTCGCCGCCACCTGTCCCAGGAATCGCGACAGCTGCTCGCGCGCTTTTTCAAGGTCCATCCCGGGTACCTCGTCAGCGACCCGCCCGGGTACCACACCGAGCTGACCTCCGATGTGGCGTCGGTCGAAACCGCGCTCGATCGATGGCTGCAGGACGGCGCGACCCGGTTCGCACACGACCCCGCGCTCAGCGCCGCGCTCGAACGCATCGGCCTGCACGCGGAGTCGCGGCGGTGCCTGGTTCTGCTCGGCGAAATGGTTTCGATGCCGGGTCTCATCGATCGACTCTCACAAACGCTCGTCCCGGAGGAGCAAACATGAACTGGCCGGCGATCTTCCTCGGCTGCTTCGTCATCGGGTTCCTGCTCAGCGTGCTCTCTGTCGCGTTCGGCGTGATCGACGCGCACGTCCACTTTCCTTGGGAGACCCACGTGCCCACCGGCACCCTGCACGCCGGACACGTGGGCGCGATGGGTCCGATCAATTTCGCGACGATCACCGCGTTTGTCGCCTGGTTCGGCGGCGGAGGTTACCTGCTCACCACCGAGTTCCGCTGGCTCGCGCTGCCGGCGATCGGCGCCTCACTCGTCCTTGGGCTGTGCGGCGGCGGCGTCGTCTTCCTGCTGATGGCCAAGGTGCTGTGGTCGCCGAACGAAAACATGCAGAGCGTCGATTACCACATGGCCGGTGTGCTCGGACGCCTGAGCCAGCCGATCCGCGAGGGCGGCGGCATCGGCGAGCTGATCTACTCGCACGGCGGCGCCCGCAAGTCGTGCGGCGCACGGAGCGCCGACGGTCAGGCGATCGAGAAAGGTGCGGAAGTCGTGGTCACGGAGTACGCGCGCGGCATCGCGACGGTGCGTCGATGGACGGATCTGGCGGACAGCTAGGACGGGGGCCGGGAGACCGTTCTTAGTCAGGAGGGCGTGAAATGGGGATTCAGAGCATGAGCCTCGGGTTCTGGGTGGTTGTCGGCTTGATGATCCTGGCCGTGGCGCTGCTGGGATCATTCCTCGCGTCGCTGTACCGGAAAGCGGGGCCGCACGAGGCGCTCATTGTCTACGGTTTCCGCGGGACCCGTATCGTCAAGGGGCACGGCACGGTGATCTTCCCGATGGTGGAGTCGTCGCACCTGCTCTCACTGGAACTGATGTCGTTCGACGTCGCCCCGACGCAGGACCTCTACACGAGGCAGGGCGTCGCGGTGACCGTCGAAGCGGTCGCGCAGATCAAGGTCAAGTCCGACCTGCAGTCGATCGAGACCGCGGCGGAGCAGTTTCTGACCAAATCACCGGATCAGCGTGAAAGCCTGATCCGGCTGGTGATGGAGGGGCACCTGCGGGGCATCATCGGCCAGCTCACGGTCGAGCAGATCGTGAAGGAGCCCGAGATGGTCGCCGAACGGATGCGCGGCACGTGCGCCGACGACATGACCAAGATGGGCCTCGAAGTGGTGTCGTTCACGATCAAGGAAGTGCGCGACAAGAACGACTACATCGTGAACATGGGCCGCCCCGACGTGGCGCGGATCAAGCGCGACGCCGATGTCGCGGCGGCGGAGGCGGATCGCGACACCGCCATCAAGCGGGCCGGGGCGATGCGCGAGTCGGCGATCGCCAAGACCCAGGCCGATCAGGAGCGCGTCCTGGCGGAGACGCTGTCGCAGGCCAAGCAGGCCGAAGCCCAGCGCGACCTGGATATCAAGAAGGCGAACTATCTCGAGACCGTCAAGAAGCAGGAGGCGGCAGCCGACAAGGCCTACGAGATCCAGACCAACATCATGCAGCAGCAGGTCATCGCCGAATTGGTGCGCGTGCAGCAGGTCGAGCGCGAGTCGCAGGTCAAGGTCCAGGAAGCGGAGATTCTGCGCCGCGAGAAGGAACTGGTCGCCACCGTGCTGAAGCCCGCCGAGATGGACCGCCAGCGCATCTCCGTGCTGGCCGATGCCGAGCGGAGCCGGCTGTCGATCGAGGCGGAAGGCTCGGCGTCCGCGACCCGGCTGAAGGGCGAGGCGGAGGCCGACATCGTCTACAAGAAGGGGGACGCCGAGGCGCGGGCGATGAACGTGAAGGCCGCCGCGTTTCAGGAATACAACCAGGCCGCGGTGATCGACAAGCTCCTGTCGCAGCTCCCGGAGATCGTCCGCGCCCTGGCCAGCCCGCTGGAGAAGGTGGATCACATCACCATCGTGTCCACGGGCAACAACGGCTCGACCGGCATGCACAAGCTGACCGGCGACATGACCGAGATCGCGGCGCAGGTTCCGGCGCTGTTCGAGGCGCTCTCGGGTACACCGATGGCGGACCTGCTCTCGAAGGTGCGCAGGATCGGTGACACCAACAACCGGCCCGCGGGCGTGTGATCGCAGTTGCGGAGTGCGCCGGGGGTATGTGCCGCGGAGAAACGTGTAGCTTCCGCGTCAGGCGGAAGGATCGTAACGAAGGAGTCAGCCATGGCAGTACTGGATCGCGTCGCCACACTCGTCCGCGCCAACTTGAACGATCTGATCGACCGCGCGGAAGATCCGGAGAAGATGATCAAGCAGGTGATCCTCGACATGGAGAACCAGCTGTTGCAGGTCAAGACCCAGGTGGCGATTTCGATGGCGGATCACCACCTGCTGCAGCGGAAGCAGTCGGAGCACGAGGACAAGGCGGCCGGATGGATGCGGAAAGCGGAGCTCGCCGTCGACAAGGGTCAGGACGACCTCGCGCGCGCCGCGCTCGAGCGCTACCAGAGCTTCACCAAGATGGCCGAGGGCTACACCCATCAGGTCGAGGACCAGAAGCAGCAGGTGGACACGCTCCGCAAGGCGCTCGCGCAGCTCGATCAAAAGCTGAGTGAGGCGCGCGGCAAGAGCGACATGCTGCTGGCCAAGCACCGTAGAGCGCGCGCCCTCGACAAAGCCAACGACGCGCAGTTGGCCATCGCAGCGCTCGGTCCTGCCGCCGACTTCGATCGCATGGAGCGAAAGGTCCAGCGCAGCGAAGCGGTCAGCCACGCCAAGTCCGAGTTGGTCGGTGACGACGTCGATCGTCGGTTCGACGCGCTCACCAAGGACGACGAGGTCGGCCGGCTCCTGGAGGCGCTCAAGGCCCGGCGCACGTAGGCGGGGACAGATGCGCCGCAAGCTCGGTTTTGCATTGGCCAGTCACTCGAAGGACCCAACCTTCGCGGGTTGAACCTTCGTTTCGAGTGGGAGTGGCGTCCCGGTCCGGGCGCGTCAGCGCGGGATGGTCAGCTCGATCTCCTTCTGCTCATCGTCAGTCAAGGTGACCCGCTGGGCGGTCTTCGCCAGTCGCTCGTATCCGGCGACTTCGCCGAAAGGCGGCAGGTCGTCCGTCCGGATCAGCGCGACAAAGTACTCGCCCGGCGGCACCGCGCTCAGTTTGAACGTGCCGTCGAGCCTCGGTAGCGCTGACGGGCTGCCGGTAACCATAGTCCAGCGTTCGCGATCGACGGGAAAAAGCAGCACGCGGTAGTCGGTCGCCATCTCGCCCTGGCCGATCACGATCCGCCCCGACAGCACGGCGGGACGGTTCGACAAGACGATCTCCAGGCGATCCTTGCCGTGGAACTCGACCGCGCGTTCGGTGACGTCGTCGTTGGCGAGGCGCACGCTCTTGATGATCCAGCCGGGCGGCAGACCGTTGATGCCGACGGCGTACGCGCCAAACAGCCCGTTGAGCGCAAATGTGAGGTCCGGCGTGACCTCGGCATTCGGCGTGGGTCCGAACATCATCGTCGTCGAGCCCCGCGCGGGGCGCAGCACAACGCGCAGGCCCTTGACTGGCGGCGGAGCACCACTTTCGAAGATCACGCGGCCCATCGCGGACACTCCCTTGCTGGTCGCGACGACGATGTTCTCGACATCGGCGCCGTCGATGTGAACGGGCACCGCACCGACCTCCCGCTCGGCGGCATCCACCGGCATATTTCCGTTATTCCCGAGCTGCGCCACGATCGTGTAGTCGCCGGGCACCACCCCGGTGAACGTGAAACGGCCGTTCCCGTCGGACTGCCCGCCCGAGGAGCTCATCCCGCTAGTGCCCTCGGTTCTGACGAGGCTGACCTGGTTGACCGGTTTGCCCTGCGAGTCCATCGCCGTGCCGGTGATCTTGTAGGCACGGCCGCGAGCCATTCGGATCTCGACGTCGCCGAAGTCGGCGGTGGTCAACTCCACGATCTGCCCGTCGGCCTCGGAGCTGGCACTGGGGGCGCAGGTTTTCAGGTATCGCTCAGTCGGCTCGTCGCCGCTGCCCCGGAACATACCTCCCTGGGGGCTCGCGCAGATCACGTATCGTCCCGGTGCCAGCCCAAACAGCCGGAAGGCGCCGCGATCGTCGGTCGTGAAACCGTACGGCCCACGCATGGCGACGCGCTGACTCGACCCGGCGATCGTCGCCACGATCGGAACGCCGGCCATCGATTCGCCCGACTCGTCGCTGACGTGCCCCGTAATCGCCAGTGACCGCCACAGCGGCAGGTCGACATTGTCGAGTGTCTGGCCTTCGGCGAGCGGCAGCGGACGGCGGGGTGCCGGGCGCATCGGGTCCGAAGGACGGGCGACTCCGTACGACTGCGGCAGGTAGGTGACCTTGTATTCCGGCGGGCTCGACGTGAGGATGTAGGTGCCGGCCGGCAACCGCTCGAACGCATAGCGGCCCTGGGCGTCGCTCTTCGCCTGGCGCGGTGGAGGGGGACGCAGCGCGCCCGCCGGACCGGTGGGCGCGGCGTCGCGAAGCGAGCCGAAGTCCACGGCCAGTGTGACCACCGCGTTTGCCACGGGTGCGCCGGTCTCGCGATCGTAGACGCGGCCCTTGATCGTGCCGGTCCCTTCCTTGACAGCCTCCGGCGCACGACTGTCGCGAGGCGGCGGAGCGAGCGGCGCTTGCTGCAGGAGTGCCACGACCAGCGTGCAGGTCAGAACCGTTCGCATACCGTCTCCGTTCGCCGCCGGCCCGTGACCGGCGGCGCTGGTGGGGGCCTCTGGCTACCGCACGTCCAGCTTCCGCCCCGCGTTCAGGTTGTCGTGATTCAGGATGGCGTTCAGCACCAGACCGTAGCTGCCGCGCGTCTCACCGCGCCAGATCGGATTGTTCGAGAACAGGACGACGTGCCCTTTGTCGACCGGCACGTCCACGACCATCGGCCGCTGCGCGATTTCGGTGCCGCCGTCGAGCAGGCCCGACACCAGCAGATCGCGAGCGTCGCCATAGCGGAAGACAACGCGGGGCCGCTGCGCCGGCGGAATCACGTTGACGCCGTTCCGCAGCTGCTCCTCCCGGATCGGTGCCGCCTGCCACGGCTCGACACGCGGCTCCTCGGGCACCGGATCGGACGGCGGACGCCCCTGCGGCTGATCCGCATCGTCCGCGGTGCCGCGGCCGGTCGCCCGCCGGGCCTCAGCCGGACCGCCACGGCCGCCGCGCGCGCCGACCATGTTGCCAACGCCGAAGATCGGGCCATTGGACGAGTAGATCGACAGGTTGTCTTCGTAGCCGTAGGCGATCGGGCTGGTCTCGTCGACCCGCTTCGAGCGCAGCACGGCGCCGGTGATCTTGAGCCGCTGCGCCGGCGTTATCGAGACGCCATTCGTGAATCCGTAGGTGACGGCGAAGTTCGCGGTGTCGTCCACCGCAATCAACACGCCGCCGTCCCGCACGAACGCCTGCAGGTTGGCCAGCCCGCTCCAGCCCATGCCGGGGCGGATGTCGTCGGTCTCGTCGATGCTCCCGAGGTTCGGCGTCAGCGTGGTGGTCTTCCACGGAATCGCGTTCCCGTACATCGGCATGCCGCTGATGATTGTCGCTCCCGTGGCACGGTCGACCGGCGGGAACAGGATGACGTCGTACTTCGAGCGCAGCGCGCTGTCGTTGGTGACGTCCTGCGTGCTGATGTAGGTGAAGGGGACGGAGAGCGTATCGAGCGCCTGTCGCCACCAGCCTTCGTCCTGGGTGTTGATCCAGGTGTGCATCAGCGCGACGCGGGCGGCGCGCGCGGGATGCACCGCGACGCTCGGAGCCGCCGGCAGCGCCACCGCTTTGAGTCCCAGCTCGGTCGTGGCCTTGGCCAGCACGTCGGCCGCGACGTTCCGAATCACGAACGACCCGCGGCTGAACTTCTGCCCGCCGCCTTCGAACGGCTCCTCCGCCACTTCGATCTGGGCATCCTTCAATCGGTAGCGCAGCGTCGCCAGCGACGGGTCCGCGTTGTTGGTGATCGCGAACACCGTTCCGGTGCCGCTCACCCCTCCTGGAGCCGTCAGGTCGCCTGTGACCATCGCCATCGCCGCGTCCAGCACCTTCACGTCGCTGACGCGGACGACCCGGACGTTGAACAGCTCGCCGAACGTCCAGCCGGTATCGTCGTACGGACTGCGCTGCGGATCGTCCGGCGCCCAGGTACCTGGTAATCCAGCAGCGTGTCGGCGATGCGGCTGTAGGGCTGATCCATCCGCAAGACGTAGCTGCCGGCGGGGAAGGTGCGGCTCTCCGGGTCGGCGGCGCGCTCACTGGCGCGCTCAGACGGCGGCTGCTGGCCATCGCCCGCCGGGCCGCCGTTTCCGGACGTCGCCCCGTCGGTGGTGATCGCGCGGGCCGGACGACGCCGGCCGGGGACCATGACAGTGAATGGCGCGGTCGTCTTGGAGATCTCACAGCCCTGAAGCTGGAGGATCCGGAGCAGGTCCGCCTGCGGACCGGGACGCGGATCGTCGCCGGGGAATACGTAGGCGGCCGGTCCCTCGGTTCTGGGCTTCAGGATCGAGCGCTTGCTCTTGAGATAGAAGTTCTTGAGAAACAGGTTCTTGTTGTCGGCGAAGTGATTCAGCGAGACGAGGAGGCCGGTCTCCTGGTAGTTGTTGTTGTTGCGCTGCGACCACTTCGCCTTCGGCAGCGGCGGGTTCTGCTTGTACCAGGTCCGGGCCGTATCGTTCGGGCCCAGCGTCCGCTCCAGCGTGTCGGCGCCGCCGTTGCCGAACGTCTCGTAAAGGCGGCTGATGCCGTTGTGGGTCGCGGCGATGAACATCAGGTAGCCAGGCGTCCAGGTGTCGAACGTGCCGTGCGTGAAGACGCCGGGCATCCCGAACTTGGTCATCTCGGAGACGTTGTTCCAGCCGATCATCTGCCACTCGTCGGTCAGGATCGGGTCGAGCCAGGCGTTGTACGGCCCGTCACCCACCGTGTTGTCGTACAGATAGGCGACCGACTCGTGGAGGTCGTGCAGCACCTGCGCCTTCCAACCCACATAGGTGTTCAGCACGTTCCTGGTCAGATTGAGGGTCAATCCCATCGCGTCACGATTGTTGTCGTGGGCGACATACTTACCCCAGTAGAGGGCCGATGGCCAGTTCTTCTCCGGATTGGCCAGATGCCATTTGTAGACGTCGACCTGGCGATCCCGGCCGTCCACCTCGACGATCGGCGTCACCAGGGTGACCATGCGGTTGCGGATCTTCTGGATGTACGGGCTCTCATCGACCGCCAGGCGATAGACCAGCTCCATCAGCGCGGTAGGGGAGCCGGTCTCGGGCGAGTGGATGGTGCCGGTGATGTAGTAGACCGGCACCGACTGATCGACCAGCTTGTCCGCCTCGGCGTCGTTCATGCCGATCGTGCGCGGGTCCGCGAGCTTCGCCAGCCGGCTGCGATTCTCATCCAGCTTGGCGAGGTTGGCCTCCGACGACACCGCGACGGCGATCATCTCGCGGCCCTCTTCGGTCTTGCCGATCGAGTACACCTTGACCCGCGGGCTGGCCTTCTCGACCATCCGCATGTACTCGTAGACCTCTTTCGAGTAGGGCAGCTTGCCCGGCGCACCGGCGATGTCGCCGATCACCTTGTCGGGGGCCGGGACCGTCTTCGAGGCCGGCAGGTAATCGACCAGCGGCGAGGTGAAGTACGGTGCGGTGGTGTACTCCTTGATCTTGCTCGTGTAGGCCTGGTCGATCGGCTGGCGCGGGTCGCGGGCATACGGGTTGGATGCCGACTGCGCCCGGCCGTCGGAGCCGGTCGCGGCAAGCAGCGCACACACCACGACGAACATCGCTCTCTGTCTCATTACGCGGGCCTCATGGAACGGGCTGGGTCGATGGGTCGGAGGATTGTAGATCGTGGCGGGCGGCGGCCCGCCAGCGTCAGATGGGCGGGATTTCCGCCGGAATCGCGTCTTCTGCCTTGGGCGGCAGCGGTCCGAGGATCGCCTGGAGTTCGGCCGACTCCACGACCTCGATCTCGAGCAGGCGTTCCGAGAGCGTATCGAGCTCCGCGCGCTTGGACAGCAGCACGCGGCGGGCCTCGTCGTGGGCCTCCGTCAGGATCCGCTTGACCTCGGTGTCGATGACCAGCGCGGTCTGCTCGGCGTAGGCGCCGCGCTCCTGCGCGAACGGCGTCTCGAGGAACGCGTTGCGCTTGTGGCCGTTGTGGTTCACCAGGCCGACGAGATCGCTCATGCCGAACTCGGTGACCATCGCCCGGGCGATGTCCGTCGCGCGCTGGAGATCGTTCTGCGCCCCGGTCGAGATCTCGCCGAAGGCGATCTCCTCGGCCGTGCGGCCGCCGAGCAGTACCGCGAGCTGACCGAGCAGGTCGGTCCGCGTCATCAGGTAGCGATCTTCGAGCGGCAGCTGCATGGTGTAGCCGAGCGCGCCGAAGCCGCGCTGCACGATCGAGATCTTGTGCACCGGATCGAGCCCCGGGACGACCGTCGCCACGATCGCGTGCCCGGACTCGTGATACGCGACGATCCGGCGCTCCTTCTGGCTCATCACGCGCTTCTTTTCGAGCCCGGCGATGACCCGGTCGATTGCTTCGTCGAAATCCTTCATCTCGACCGCGGTCTTGTCGTGGCGCGCCGCGAGCAGCGCCGCCTCGTTGACCAGGTTCGCGAGATCCGCGCCGGCGAACCCGGCCGTCCGGGCCGCCAGCACTTTCAGGTCGACGTTCCCGCTGACCTTCACGTTCTTCGAGTGGATGCGCAGGATCTCCTCGCGCCCCTTGACGTCCGGCTTGTCGACCAGCACCTGGCGATCGAAGCGGCCGGGGCGGAGCAGGGCAGGATCGAGCACCTCGGGGCGGTTGGTGGCGCCCATGATGATCACGCCCTTGCGGGCGTCGAAGCCGTCCATCTCGGCGAGCAGCTGATTCAGGGTCTGCTCGCGCTCCTCGTGGCTGCCCATCGGGGTCTGGATCCGGACCTTGCCGAGCGCGTCGAGCTCGTCGATGAACACGATGCACGGCGCCTTGACCTCGGCCTGCGCGAACAGATCGCGGACCCGCGCCGCCCCGACGCCGACGAACATCTCGACGAACTCCGAGCCGCTCAGCGAGAAGAACGGGACATTGGCTTCCCCGGCGACCGCCCGGGCCAGCAGCGTCTTGCCCGTGCCGGGAGGGCCGACCAGCAGGACACCTTTCGGAATGCGGCCGCCGATGCTGGTGTATTTCTTCGGCGTCTTGAGGAACTCGACGATTTCGCGCAGCTCCTCCTCGGCCTCGTCCACGCCCGCGACATCGCCGAAGCGGACCGTGACGTCGTCTTCCGCGTAGATCTTGGCGCGACTGCGGGCGAACGACATCACCCCGCCTTCAGCCCCTCCCATCCGGCGGAAGAAGAAGCTCCACAGGCCGACCAGGAAAATGAGCGGAATGATCCAGCTCAGGATCTCGCCGATCCACCGGCTGGTCACCTCGCCGGTGTACTTGACGCCGCTGGCTTCGAGATCCTCGACCAGTTTCGGATCCTCGACCCGGACGGTCGTGAACTGACGGGCCTTGCCGTCGTTCGCGGGCTTGAGGCTGCCGCGGATCCGGTCGTCGCCGAGAGTCAGCTCGGTGACCTGACCGTCGCGGACCGCCTTGCGGAACTCGCTGTAGGAGAGGTTCTCGCCGGACTGGACGGAGTAGAAGAACGCCTGGGCCAGAGCCAGCAAGAGCAGCAGCCCCAGCACGTACCACATCGTCGCGCCCGAGCCGGGCCGGGAGGGCAGCTTGCGGTCTCCCGGCCGCCGGCCCCGGGGCACGGGGGGCTTGCCTGTCGTCTGATCGGCCATCGATCTGATTGTACTGCCCGCGTCAGGCGGGCGGGACGGGCGGCGTCAGACCGCCACGCCCCGGTCGGCCCGCGAGAACACCAGCTCGCCGTTCGGAGCATCGACGCGGAGGTTGTCCCCTTCGCCGAAATCTCCCTGCAGGATGCGCAGCGCGAGCGGGTCGAGGACCTCGCGCTGGATCGTTCGCTTCAGCGGGCGGGCGCCATACATCGGGTCATAGCCCTCCGCGATCAGCACGTCCTTGGCGCGGTCGGTCAGCTCGACGTGGATCTTGCGATCCTCCAGCCGCCGGGTGAGGCCCTGCAGCTGGATGTCGATGATTCGCCGCATCTCCTCGCGGCTGAGCGCGTGGAACACGATAATCTCGTCGACCCGGTTCAGGAACTCCGGCCGGAACTGGCTGCGCAGCACGTCGAGGACCTGGCGCCGCGTCCGGTCATCGAGCGAGGTGGCGCCCGAACCAACCTGCTCCGCGATCAGATGGCTGCCGACGTTGGACGTCATGATGACGACGGTGTTCTTGAAGTCCACCGTGCGGCCCTTGCCGTCGGTCAGCCGCCCATCATCGAGCAGCTGGAGCATGACGTTGAGCACTTCGCCGTGCGCCTTCTCGATCTCGTCGAACAGCACCACCGCGTACGGCCGGCGGCGGATGGCCTCGGTCAGCTGGCCCGATTCCTCGTAGCCAACATATCCTGGGGGCGCACCGATCAGCCGCGACACGGTGTGCTTCTCCTGGTATTCCGACATGTCGATCCGGATCATCGCCTGTTCGTCGTCAAACAGGAACTCGGCCAGCGCGCGCGCCAGCTCGGTCTTGCCGACGCCGGTCGGGCCGAGGAAGATGAAGCTGCCGAGCGGCCGGTTGGGATCCTGCAGTCCGGCCCGGGCCCGGCGGATCGCGTTCGACACCGCGACGATCGCCTCCTCCTGACCCACCACCCGCTGATGCAGGCGGTCCTCCATCTTGAGCAGCTTCTGAATCTCACCTTCCATCAGCCGGCTGACGGGAATGTGAGTCCAGCGAGCGACGACCTCCGCGATGTCCTCCTCGTCGACCTGTTCCTTGAGCATGCGCTGGCCCTTCTGGAGCTCTGCCAGCTTGCCTTCCTGCTCCTGGATGCGCCGCTCGATGTCCGGCAGCTTGCCGTACTGCAGCTCTGACGCTTTGGCGTAATCGCCGGAGCGCTGCGCCTGCTCGATCTCGATCCGGACCTGATCGAGGGCTTCTTTCAGCTGGCGCGAGCTCTGGATCGTCTCCTTCTCCTGCTGCCAGTGCGCCGCCAGGCGGCCCTTCTCCTCCTTGAGATCGGCGAGCTCCTTCTCGAGCTTCCCGAGACGATCTTTTGACGGCGCGTCCGTCTCCTTGCGCAGCGCCTCGCGCTCGATTTCGAGCTGCATGATCCGGCGCTCGACTTCGTCGAGCTCCGCCGGTAGCGAGTCGATTTCCATGCGCAGCCGCGACGCCGCTTCGTCCATCAGGTCGATGGCCTTGTCGGGCAGGAACCGGTCGGTGATGTAGCGGTTCGACAGGACCGCCGCGGCGACCAACGCCGAGTCCTTGAAGCTGACGCCGTGATGCGCCTCGTAGCGCTCACGCAGCCCGCGCAGGATGCTGATCGTGTCCTCGACCGTCGGCTCGCCGACCGTGACCGGCTGGAACCGCCGCTCGAGCGCCGCATCCTTCTCGATGTACTTGCGGTACTCGTCGAGGGTGGTGGCGCCTACGGTGTGCAGCTCGCCCCGGGCCAGCATCGGCTTGAGCATGTTGGAGGCGTCCATCGACCCTTCCGAGGCGCCGGCCCCGACGACGGTGTGGAGCTCGTCGATGAAGAGGATGACCTGACCTTCGGCGTCGGCGACCTCCTTGAGGACCGCCTTCAGCCGCTCCTCGAACTCGCCGCGATATTTCGCGCCGGCGATCAGCGCGCCCATGTCGAGCGCGACGATCCGCTTCTTCTTCAGCCCTTCGGGCACGTCCTGGCGCACGATCCGCTGGGCCAGCCCTTCGACGACGGCCGTCTTGCCGACGCCGGGCTCGCCGATCAGCACGGGGTTGTTCTTGGTGCGGCGCGACAGCACCTGGATGACACGGCGGATCTCTTCGTCTCGGCCGATCACCGGGTCGAGCTTGCCCTGACGCGCGAGCCCGGTGAGGTCCCGCCCGTAGCGCTCGAGCGCCTGATAGGTCGTCTCGGGGTTCTGGCTGGTGACCCGCTGGGATCCGCGGATCGTGGTCAACGCCTGGAGGATCGCATCCTTCGTGATGCCGCGGGCCTGGAGGATTCGGGCCGACGCCGAGCGTCCGCCTTCGGCGGCAATCGCCACCAGAAGGTGCTCGGTGCTGACGTACTCGTCCTTCAGCCGCTCGGCCTCGTCCTCCGCCGCGGTCGTCACCTGGCGCAACCGGGCCGACATCGTCACCTGCGAGCCGCCGTGTGCGCGGGGGAGCTTGTCCAGCTCGCTCTTCACTGCCGCCGACAGCGCCGCCGGATCCGCGTTCATCTTCCGCACGATCTCGGGGACGATGCCGTCGCGCTGCTCGAGGAGGGTGAGGAGCAGATGCTCCGGCGCCATTTCCGGGTGACCTTCACGATCGGCGAGTTGCTGCGCGCCGAGGATCGCCTCTTGTGCTTTCTCGGTGTATTTGTTGATGTTCATGACCGTCGCCTGCTTTCTCGGTCGCGGTGCCCGCTCGCCGGCCTGAAGGCCGGGGCTACTTGTGCTGTCCCGCGTCCAGCTTCTTGAGTGCTTCGTAGTGCTCGCGCTGCTCCTTGCTCAAGGAGCGGGGGAGCTGGACGTCGAGCGTGGCGTAGAGATCGCCGCGCTCGCCGGGCTTGCCCACCACCGGCATGCCGTGTCCCTTCAGCCGGAAGACCTGACCGTTCTGCGTGCCCTCCGGGATCTTCAGCCGCACCGGGCTGGTAATCGTCGGCACCTGCGCCTCGCCGCCGAGGATCGCGGTGGTCACGGGGACGCCGACCCGCGAGTGGAGGTCGTTGCCCTTCCGCTCGAATACCTGGTGCGGCAGCACGTGGACGCGCAGATACAGGTCGCCCGCGGCGCCGCCGCTGGTGCCGGATTCTCCCTCGCCAGCGGCGCGGACGCGTGAGCCGTCCTTGACCCCGGGGGGGATCCGCACGTCGACCGAGCGCGCGTGGCCGCCTTCCTTGATCGCCATCCGGCGCGTGGCGCCGTGGAACGCTTCGTCGAGCGTGAGCTCGATCTCGTGCTCGATATCGCGCCCCTTCTGCTTGCCGCGGTTGCGCGGCCGGGGGCCCTGCTGGCCGCCGCCCCCGCCGAAGAAGGTCCGGAAGAAGTCGGAGAAGGGATCCTCGTTGCCGAAGATCTCGTGCATCTCGTCTTCCGTGACGGTGCGATAGCCGGCCCCGCCGGGCGTGCCCCACGTGAACGGCGAGGCGCCGCCGGGCTCGCGTTGCTGCTGTTCGTACATCCGCCAGTTGGCGCCGAGCTCGTCGTACTTCTTGCGCTTCTCCGGATCGCTGAGCACTTCGTTCGCTTCGTTGATCTCCTTGAAGCGCGCCTCGGCGGCCTTGTCCCCGGGGTTGACGTCCGGATGGAGCTTCCGCGCCAGCTTACGGTAGGCCTGCTTGATTTCCTTCTCGGATGCGGTCTTCGACACGCCGAGCGTCGTGTAATAGTCCTTGAAGTCCAAACGCGCTCCTCGAGATCTCACGAGGCCGCCCCGGCGCCGCCGGAGCGAGCCGTTACAGTCCGACCATCTCGCCGATGCGCTCGATCTCGCGCGCCAGGCGTTTCCGCATCTCGGGCCGTCCGGACTCGTCGCGGACCATCGGCCGCAGCCGCTGTACCGACTCGGCGATCACCAGCAGCCGCTGGACGCCGGCCAGGTTCACGCCGACTTCGTCGACCAGGTGCTTGATCAGGCGCAGCCGTTCGAGCTCGTCTTCCGAGTACACCCGCATGCTGCCGACCGTCCGGGTCGGCCGGACCAGCCCCAGCCGCTCGTACTTGCGCAGCGTCTGCGGGTGCATGTCGAGCAGCCGCGCGGCCATGCTGATAAAGTACAGGTCGTGTTCGATCGCCATACGTTCGTGAGCTTCTGAACCGCCGCCAGGCTGGCGCACCGGGGTGCGGGATCCGCCCTGCCTTGCGTCGATCCAAATATAGACCTTGATACGATGCGCGTCAAGGTTGGCCGCTACTGATGGACGTCCATTTCACCGACTTTCTCACCATCGGGCTGCTGGTGCTCCTGGAGGGTCTGCTCAGCGCCGACAACGCGCTGGTGCTGGCCATCCTGGTGCTCGGCCTGCCCCGCGGCGACCAGCGCAAGGCGCTGCGCTACGGCATCCTCGGCGCGTTCGCGTTCAGAATTCTTGCCACTCTGCTGGCGGTGCATCTGCTCCAGGTCGCATGGGTCAAGCTAATTGGGGCGGGGTACCTGCTCTACCTCGTGTGGGGCCACTTCTTCGGCAGCGGCGACGCCGAGCAGCGGCGGTCGATCAAGCCGGCGCGCGCCGCGATGGGACTCTCGGCGTTCTGGGCGACGGTGGTGAAGGTCGAGCTGACCGACATCGTCTTCGCGGTGGACTCGATCCTGGTGGCGGTCGCGATGTCGCCGAAGACCTGGGTGATCATCAGCGGCGGCCTGCTCGGCATCATCACGATGCGGCTGGTGATCGGCAAGCTGCTGTCGCTGGTCCGGCGCTATCCGGCGCTGGTGGACGGCGCCTTCGTGATCATCGGGTGGGTGGGGCTGAAGCTGCTGATCGAGTACCTGCACGCCGGCGGCTGGATCCACTTCCAGGTCAACAAGTGGATCTCGTTCGGCCTGATCGTGGTGATTTTCACGATCGCCTACGTCTACGCCCGCCGGAAAGGCCCGGTCCAGGAGCAGCCTGACGACGAGGCAGCAGCGCTGTTGAACGATTAGGAGCCGGGCCGGACCTCTTTACGCGCCGCCGGCGATCTTCAGGTCGAGCGTCTTCTGCTCGCCGTCGGTCAGCACGAAATGCTGCGCGCTCGGCTTCAGGCGCTCGAGCGTCTCGGGGTTGTTCCACTCGCCCTGCGGCAGGTAGTCGACCGCGATCGCGTAATAGGACCCGGCCGGCATGGCCTTGATCCGCACCCGGCCGTCCTGGTCGGGGCGCGCCGCCGTGACCCACCGCGTCGCCGGCAACGTCCACTTGTCGGCGTCCTCCGCGAACACCACCAGCGTGAAATCCTTGATCGGCGCGCCGTCCGCACCCGTCACCGCGCCGGCGATCTCGCTCGCCCGGCTGCTCACGACCAGCTCGATTCCCGTGATGGTGTCGGCGCCCTTGATCTCGAGTCCGCTGTCGGTCACGTCGATCCCGTTGTGCTCGACCGTCTTCAAGGCGTACCCGGCGGGCAGGCCGCGAATGCGCATTACGCGCGAGGGTCCGGAGAGCCCCTTGAGAGTGAACGTCCCATCGGCGGCGATCGCGGAGCCGGCACTCCCCAGCGGCGACGGACCATCGTCGGCCGCCGCGGCGGTCACCCGGAGATCGCCGGGCGGCCGCTGGCCTTCGAACGTCACCTTTCCGCTCGCCGTGGCCCCTTTCGAGGTCGTCACGACCAGATTGGCCAGGTCCTCGCCATTGACGCTGATCGGCTGCGAGGCGAACTCGGCGTCCCCTCCGCCGCCGCCAATCCGGGCGGTGAACATCATCGCGTCACCGCCGCCGGAGGTGATGATCGTCATCCCGCGCACCTGCAAGTCATAGTCGCCGGGGGCCACACTCGACAGCGTGAACGCCCCTTCCCGATTCGTGCGTGCGCTGTTGTTCATGCCGATCAACCCGTCCCCTTGACCCGAGCTCAGCGAGACCATCGTGCCCTCGACTGGTTTGCCCTCGGAGTTGAGGACGACGCCGCTGACGCGGGCGAGACGGACCTGGGCGAGCGGAAAGTCGATCCCTTGCGCTTCCTGACCTGGCGCGACCGCGATCTTCTGGGCGTCGGCGCTCGACGCCGTCCCTGGGTAGTACGACGGCGCATACCCTGACGCGGCCGCCGCGGTGCGGGGCGGGAGCGGGGCCGACTGCCCCATCATGTCGAGCATCGGCCCTTCGGGGTTGTGAAGCGTGGCGCTGACGTAATAGTCGCCGGGTGGCAGGCCGTAGATCCGGAACTGGCCGAGGTCGTTGGTCTGGCCGATCCGCCCGGCGTTGACCAGGCGGCGATGGCCCGCCGCCCACTCGGAACGCATCGCGGTGACCACCGCGTCGGCCACCGGTTCACCCGCTTCGTCGACGATCCGCCCGGTGATCGCGCTGCCGCGGAACATCACCAGGTCGGCCTTGTCGAGCGTCTGCTTGTCCGCCAGCTCGATCGGCTTGCCCTGCTCGCGCGGCCGCGTCTGCCCGTACTGCACCGTCACGTAGCCGGCCTTGGAGGCGCTGACCGTGAACCGACCATCGGGCAGATCGACGAACTCGTAGCGGCCGTCGGCGTCAGTGGTGGCGGTCCGGCCGGCGATGTCGGGACCGGAGATCCGGACCTGGGCGCGTCGGACGGGCGCTCCGGACTCGGACAGCACCCGCCCGCGAATCCGCCCGGTGCCGGTCCGCAACGTGCGGCCGGGAGCCATCGCGAATGGCGGAGCGTCGGGGCCGGTGACCTCCATTTGCTGGATCTGAATCTGCTGCGCCTGCAGCACGGCCGGCACCAACACGAAGGTCAGCGCGGACACGAGAAGAATCGGTCTGATTGCCATCTGAGCCTCTGACGCTCGCCACAGGCCGTCGGCCGGGCGAGACGGCCCAGTTTGGCACGATTGGGGCGTTAAGAGGTGTCCAGCCGGGGACGACTCTACCCTCGGGATTGCCAGGTTCATCGCCTTCCGTGCGCGGCGCGGCGCCAGCGGCGTCGAGCCGTGTCAGGCGGACGCGAGCGGCGTGCCGGGCCGTCGTGTCAAGCGTGCGCAACCAGCGGGAGCGGCCTGGCTTCGGCGTAGCGCGTCACGGTGGCCGTCACGACGTCGGCCAGCATGTCCAGGAACAGCGGGTGGTCGCCGACCGTGCCGGCGCGGGCGATGCGCAGGCCGATCTCGCCGGCGATGGCGGCGGCTTCGACGTCGAGATCGTACAGAACCTCGACGTGATCGATCAGAAAGCCGGCGGGGGAGAGGACCGCCGCGGGGACGCCGCGTGCGACCAGGTCGCGCAGGTACTCGCCGATGTCCGGACCGAGCCAGGGGTCCTCGGGCCGGCCGCTGCGGCTCTGGTAGACCGCTACGTGGTTGTATTGCGCCGCGGATGCGCGGCGGGCGTTGACGCTGGCCGCGATCAGGGCACACGTCTCCTCGAACTGGCGGCGATAGGGATACTTGTCCGACATGCTCACCGGGATGCTGTGCGCGGTGAACACCAGCTCGGCACGTTCCTGGAGCGCCGGCGGCAACGTGGCTAGCGCGTCACGCACGCGTGCCGCATTGGCTTCGATGAATCCGGGGTGCGTGTACCAGTCCCCGACGTAGGTGACCTCGACGTCGGCCAGCCCGCGCTCCCGCAGCGTCGCGCGCGCCGCGGCGACGTTCTCTTTGTATTGGGTGCAGCTCGAATAGCTGCGCTGCGCCGCGGCGATGACGCCAACGGCCCGCCGGATCCCGGCCCGCGACATCTCGCTCAGGGTGTCAGCGAGGAACGGATGCCAGTTGCGCATCCCCACGTAGACCGGCAGCGGCACCGGGCCGGCCGCCAGCCGTTCCCGCAGCCCATCGGCTTGCCGCATCGTCAGCGGCGTGAGCGGTGAGACGCCGCCAAAGAGCTCGTAGTGGTGGGCAACCTCGTCGATCCGCCCAGGCGCGACGCGCCGTCCGCGCAGGACGTTCTCCAGAAAGGGCCGCACGTCGGCCATGCCCTGCGGCCCGCCGAACGAGATCATCAACACCGCATCGAAAGGGCGCATGGGGATAGCTTACTCAGGTTCATGGGTTCATGGGGTTCATGAACGTTCATGAGGTCAGGTTCAGAGTTCAAGGTGACGGGTTCAACGTTCACGGTGCCAGGTTCGGCGCGCAGGACCTGCGGATCGCGAGGGCTCTGCGAACCAACCTTGAACCGAACCTCTGAACCTTGAACCTAACCCCATGAACCCCCATGAACCCCCATGAACTCCATGAACCACATGAACCCGGAGATCTCACTGCTATAATCGACGTCCCCCATGCCCCGGATTCTCGTAACCAACGACGACGGCGGACGGTCGGACGGCATTCATGCGCTTGCGGAGGCGGTGCGCCGGCTCGGAGATGTGACCGTCGTCGCGCCGAATGTCGAGGCGAGCGCCATCGGACACGCGCTGACGCTGCGCCGGCCGCTGCGGATGGAGCAGATCGGCGAGGGCATCTACGAGGTCGACGGCACCCCGACCGACTGCGTCAACATCGCGCTCACGCAGTTGTTCGACGGCCGCATCGATCTCATCATGTCGGGCATCAACAAGGGCTACAACATCGGCGACGACATCACCTATTCCGGCACGGTCGCCGGCGCGATGGAGGCGGCGCTGCTCGGTATTCCCGGCATCGCGGTGTCGCTGGAGCGGACGCTGGGGGCGTACGATTTCGCCGCGGCGGCGGCCGCGGCGGCGACCGTCGCGGAGGCGGTGCTGCGCGGCGGACTGTCGACCCGGACGTTCCTGAACCTGAACGTTCCGCCGGGCCAGCCGAAGGGGCTGCGAGTGACCTTCCAGGCCAAGCGGAATCACGTCACCGTGGTGAACCCGCGGCAGGACCCGCGGGGGCGCGCTTACTACTGGATCGAGGAAGGGGAGAACGAGTGGGAGCCGCACGATCGCTCGGACTACCAGGCGGTCAAGGACGGCTACGTCTCGGTGACGCCGCTGCAACTCGACCTGACCGCGCACGCGAGCATCGGCCTGGTCGAGACGCTGCTCGGGACCCAAATGACGGAACGCGGCGAACAGTTGTTGATCGACCCGCGCGTTGAGGTAGAATAGCGGTTCACGCTTGTCGGGGCGTGGCTCAGCCTGGTAGAGCACTCGGTTCGGGACCGAGGGGTCGGAGGTTCGAATCCTCTCGCCCCGACCACTTTTCCTAACAAAAACCACACAACTGAGTGTGCCTGGTCACTCGGTTCCACCCGAGGGACCGGTGCTTCGTATCGCTCCCGCCGCGGTTTCTCCATACGCAATCGTTCGAGATTCGCACCCTCCGCAGTTCCCGTCAGACAGTCTCGTTGATTCCAGCCCGCAAATCGCTACCCCTTACGCTACCCGAGAGACAGAGCCGAGAGCAGTCGGGACCAACCTCAGCTGAACGAAGACGACCGCTACGCGCTGATGCGCTACGCTTACCGCCGCGCGGCGGCGGAATACGTCGCCGCCGCCTTCGCGGTCATTCCTGCCGTGAGCCGCATCGCCCTTTTCGGCTCCATCGCTTCATCGCCTAGAACGGAATCCACCCGTTGGCGCGCCCGGCGAGGTCATTTTCACGAGCCGAAAGATGGTGATATCGCCGTGTGGCTCGATGCCCCCCATCGAACTGGAGCGCTTACGCCTCTTGCGCAGCCACGCGGTGAATCTGCTCTGGGAGGAAAGGGAGATCGGCGTCGCCCACCATCAGGTCGACGTGTTCTTGGTCGACGCCACCGGCACGCATCTCGGCCGACTCTGCTGCTTCAATCAATGCCCGAAGCACAAGCCTGAGTGCCGCGCAGCCAATTGCGGCAAGGTGCCGTTTCTGCGACAGCACGACGAATTCGTTCTCCATGCGGACTCACTTCGGCCGGAACGAATCCCGGATTCTCTACGATCGAGAGCCGCCGGAAGCCGGCAGGGTGGTTCCGTAATGGCCGGCGGCGACGGGCCTACCGCGCGGGCATGGCACGCGGTCTCCCATGCTAGACTGGTCTGCGACTGGTTGATTTGGCAGACGACGACTAGTATGGCCACAGTGAGTGCATTCGAAGCCAAAACTCGTTTCGGTGAATTGCTGGACCGCGTGTCGAAGGGGGAAGAAGTGGTGATTACGCGCCACGACAAGCCCGTCGCCCGACTGGTGCCGGAAGGCGCACAGCGGCTCGACGATGTCCGCCGGACGGTGACCGGGCTCCGGGAGCTGCAGCAACGGATCCGGCGACGGTCCAAGGCGACGCTCTCGGATCGGCAGGCCCGGTCCGCGATCGACGAAGGCAGACTGTGACGCGATCGTTCGTCGCGGACGCGTCCGTGGCGATCGGCTGGGTACATCCCGGTCAGGCGACGACTTACACGGCCGGCCTGTTGGATGCCATTGCGGACGGCGCCGCCATCGAAGTGCCCGCACTGTGGCCATTGGAAGTGGCCAACGCGCTCACGGTTCTTGTCCGCCGCAAGAAACTGACGGAAGCCGAGCGCCAAATCGGGCTTGGATGGCTTCGCGGACTCCCGCTCCGCATCGACCATGAAATGGCGACGTTGGCTTTTTCGCGGCTATCAGAGCTGGCGTCCGCTCACCTGCTGTCGATCTATGACGCCGCCTACCTCGAGCTGGCGCAGCGACGAAAACTCGCGTTGGCCTGCACGGATGGACCGCTGCGGAAGGCCGCCAAACAGTCTGGCGTGAGCCTGTGGTAATGAGTTCGTAGCCGCAGGCCCCCGGGGTCCTCTCTCCGGTCGCTCAGGCTGACGTCGGTGGGAATCCTTCCGAAATCGGCAGGGAGACGTTCGGTTCGGGACCGAGCGGTCGGAGGTTCGAATCCTCTCGCCCCGACCACTTTTCACCCCCGCGCTTGCAACGGATTTGCAGCCGGGGGCGTCTCGGGCGCCCGCCACAGCGGGCGCCTTTCGTTTGTTTGCCGGCCGTCGAGATGCCCGACAGGCCTCTCGACCCCTTCATAAGCCATTCATCGGCCGACGAAGCCATCACGTCCACCGCTATCGACGCCGCCGTCCCCGTGGCAGCCCGAGTCGTGCCCACGGGGACGTTTGGATACCACACCGGGTGCGGTTCTCGACGGCATCCATACGGTTCCAGCTCAGAACGAATACTTCAACCCGAACTGAATCTGGCGCATCGGGAGGACCGTTGACGTAATGACGCCGAACCCCTGATGCGCCGCGTTCTCGGCCGCGCCCGGAAATGCCGCGCCCGCCAGGATGTTTCCGTTGGGTGCGCCCCACACCGGATGGTTGAACACGTTGAAGGCTTCGACCCTGGCCTGAATGCGGTGGCCATTCGGCAGCCGGAAATTCTTCGCCAGCGACGCGTCGATCTGCTGCAGATGTGGCGTCGTCATCGAATTGCGCCCGACGGTCCCGAATTCGCCCTCAGGAGACAAGACGAACGAAGCGGGGTCGTACCAGCGCGCCGGCGAGGGGTCGGCGGCATAGCCGTCGCCCACGCCCGAGTAGCTCGGACGATCGTTCACCAGGTTGTTGGTGCCCGATTGAACCTTGCCGGCGGAGAGCGTCTGCGGAACGCCGCTCTGGATCGTGGTGTTCGTGCTCAACTGCCACCCGCCGAAAATGCCGTCCAGGACGGCGTTGTCGATGTTCACCGGTTTGCCCTTGCCGAACGGCAGCTCGTAGACGGCGCCCATCACCCAGCGATGGCGCACGTCGAACGAGGAGGGGCCGGTCTCACATTCCATGCAGCGGCTATCCTGCGGGAACAGCGTGTCGTAGCCCTGCGTGCGGGTTCCGCTGGAGTTGTCGATCGACTTGGCCAGCGTGTAGCTCGTGTTCAGACTGAGACCGTCACCGTAGCGGTGCGTCGCCTTGATGCTGAACGCGTTGTAGTGCCCTTTGAGCGAGTCGCTCACATACGAGATCACGCCGAAGGTCGGATAGGGCACGCGCGATTGGATGCTGTTCAGCGGGCCCGGAGCGGCCTGGTTGAGGGTCTGGAACCCATAGAGATGGCGGCTCTGCGATCCGAGATAACCGAGCTCCAGCGCCCAGTTCGTGGCGAGCTGGCGCTCCACGTTCACCAGGTATTGCCAGGTGCGGGGGGTGGCGTGATCGTAGGCAGCCGCCCACGATGTAAACGGGGGATTCACCTGGGTGAGCGAACCTCCGCCGGGAATGGCATTATCCCAGGTGAGCAAATTTGTCGTCGATGCTTGATTGTCCACGCGGGCTCCAATAATGCGGGCCATGTCGAAGTACTCGGCGTTGCCAATGTCTTCCATGTAGTAGAGCCCGACACCGGAGCGGATGACGGTCCTTTCCCCGAGCGCGTAGGTCCCACCGAGCCTGGGCGCGAAGTTCAAATGCTTCGTCTCCCGCAGGTTGTTGTTCAGCCCGAGCGTATTGCCACACACGACCGGCGTGACGGTCCAGCGGAGACTCAGACCGGCGTACGGATCGGTGCAATCGTCGCCCTGGCGCGCCAGCACCGGCCAGTCGGATTGCGGCTGGTCGAGGCTGTAGTCGATCTTCTTGATCGCCACCGTGAAATAGTTCCCCAGCGTGTTGGTAAACGGCGGCGTCAGCTCGTAGCGCAGGCCGGCCAGCAGCGTGAAATTGTTCGTCACCTTCCAGTTATCGTCGACGAACGCGTGGAAGACGTTGCGTACGAATTTTCCTTCGGCGACGGCCAGCGCCGCGGTCGTGTGGAACGGCTGGCCGAGCAGGAACTCGGCGAAGGCGTAGCCGCCGGTGTTGCTCAGCGCGTTCTTGGTGGTATTCGCCTGGAAGGAGAAGATCCCGCGGGAAAACTGGTTGCCGACCTCGTTGAAGTGCTGCCGGCCGTACTCAGCGCCCATGCCGAGGGTGTGGCGTCCTTTCACCCACGTCAGCTTGTCGACGAACTGCAGCGTGTTGTTGTCCACGGCGAACGGGCCGTCGTTGGCATCACCGATGTCGTTGAACCCGGTGAACGAGACGTCCGGAATGCCCCACGAAACCGGGGCGCCGGCGTTCAGGTTCGGGATGTTCACATCGGAGACCACGTCGTTGGTATAGGCCGAGAGGGTGCCGATCGAGTTGAAGAACGTGGTGTAGCCGAACCGCGCGTCGTTGACCAGCGTGGAGCTGAGCGTCCGGGTGTTCGAGGCGCCCCACTGCTTGTAGTTCGTAATGGTCTTCGAACCCGCCAGACCGAGGCCCTGGCTCGACTGCGTGTCGTCGCCCCAGTTGTAGCGCCCCATCCACTGTGACGATGGCGATTCGTTGAAATCGGCGCGCACGACATAGCCGGTGCGATCGAACGGCGCCGAGTTGTCCTGCACGTAGTTGTTTTGCAGACCCGGAAGCGTCGCCGCGTGGTAGTACGACAGTAAGTTCTTCGAAATCGGATCGATCCGGCCTGCGGGAATGAGATTGCCAGGGAACGGCTGGCCCGTGGTCGGGTCGTAAATGACGGTGCCGGGAAGAATCTCGCTGAAGTCGCCGGCGAACATCTTCTCGGTCGGCACGGTGAACGTGGACTGGGTGGTCTGCCGGCGCCGCAACTTCTCGAAGTTGGTCATGAAGAACAACTTGTCGCGGAGCACGGGGCCGTCCACCTCGTAGCCGAAGTCGTTCCACTTGAAGGGCGACTTGGCCGGGTGGACGCTGGTGAAGGCGTAGGGCTTGGCGTCGAATTTCTCGTCGCGGAGGAATTCGAAGACCGAGCCGTGGAAAGCATTGCCGCCGGATTTGGTGACGACGTTCACCTGCGTGCTCTGGTGACCGAACTCGGCCGGGTAGACGCCGGTCTGGACCTTGAACTCCTGAATCGCATCGATCGACGGCAGGGCGATGTAGTTGTTGAAGTTCGGGTCCGTGTTACTGACGCCGTCGAGCGTGTAGTAATTGAAGAAGATGCGCTGTCCACCGGTCGAGATGGACTGCGCGGCACGCTCGCCCCCCAATCGCGCGGCCGCCTGTCCCGCGGCGGGCGAAAGCACGTTGACGTTGGGGGAGAGGGCGACAAGATTCAGGTACTGTCTGCCGTTCAGCGGCAACTCGGTCACGACCTTGTTTTCGATCACCGTCCCGATCGTGGTGCTCTGCGTGTTGAGCAGGGTGGTTTCACCGATGACGGTCACCGTCTCGTCGAGCGCACCGACCTGCAACGGCACGTCCACTCGCACCGTCTCCTGGACGTCGACCTTGAAGGACCGGATCTCTGCGGTCTTGAAGCCTTGCAGCTCGACTTTCAGTGCATAGGTGCCGGGAGGCACCGCGGGGAAGGTGTAGAGCCCCTCCACGTTGGTCGTGGTATTGCGCGTGCCGCGAGTGGCCGTGTTGGTCACGGTCACCGTCGCGCCCGGGACAGGAGCGCCCGACGAGTCCGTTACCAGGCCGCTGATCCCGCCTTGTGTCTGCGCCCGGCTGGGCACGACCGATGCCGCGAGCAGCATCGCCACGCCGAGCACACGTGCGACCAACCGCGAACTGTGGGTCATCGTCTCCTCCCGCCTCTCTGGTGAGCGTGTCTAAGGGCCCGTCAGGAAATAACTGTGCCATCCTGGCCGCCGATGCATCCCGGCGGGCGGCGTTGCTCATCGCTTTCATACACCCGGTATGCGCGCTCTTCGCGCCTTGCCCGACGGCGCCTCGACACCCAGAGATGGCGCACTTATTTCCTGACGAACCCTAACGAGCGGCGTGACGTGCCGTCCGTGTTGTGCGCGCGCCTGATCACGACGGTCGTTCCGTCGCGGGTCGGGCGCCGGAACGGCAGTTACGTCACCAGTTGGGCGCGCCCTTCACGGTCATCTTGACGGCCGTAACGCTGTTCACCGGACCGGTAATGAACAGCGTCTTGTCGTTCCGTCCGGCGAAGGTGTTGTTGGTCGCGCCGCCGGTGATAGGAATCCGCAGGATGTTTTTGCCCTTGGGATCGAAGGCCATCACGCCCGTGCCGTTGCTGATATAGATATTCCCCAATTCATCCATCGACATGCCGTCGCCGCCCCAGTCGGTGAACTTCCGCATGTTGGAGAGGGTGCCGTCAGGATTGATATCGAAGACCCACGTGCCGCCCTTGTTGTCGTAGTACCACTTGTTGACGTACAGCTTCTTGCCGTCAGGCGTGCCGACCACACCGTTGGGCCAGGAATCCGCGTCCCAGCCCATGGCCTCGTTCGTCACCCGCACCAGTGGACCGCCGCCGGGACGGAGGTAGTACACGTGACCACCCTTGCCAGTCGCCGCTTGCTCCGAGTGGGTCGGTTCCCACGCCTGTTTCCGCGGATCGGTATCGTCCCAATAGCTCCGCGGAAAGATCGGATCCGTGATGTACATCCCACCAGTGGCCGGGTCGATCCAGACGTCGTTCGGCCCGTTCAACAGCTTGCCGCCGTAGTTGTTGGCCAACACCTCATGGCTGCCATCCGGATGGATCTTCCAGAGTTCGCCATGCAGGTCAGCACAGGCGATGAGGTTGCCGTCACTGTCAAAGGCCATTCCGTTGGCGCGGCCGGTCCCTTGCAGGAAGAGGCTGATCTGACCGGTCCCGGCATCCCATCGGTAGATCCGATCGTTCGGCTGATCGGTGAAAAACACGTTCCCGTGTTTATCGACGGCCGGCCCCTCGGTAAAGCTGAATCCTGTTCCCAACGTGGTCAACTCGCCGTGGCGACTCGGCGAGACAAGCCCCATGGGGTCGAAGAAGTCGCTCGGCGCGGGGCGCGCGCTCGCCGAAGGCCGGCTCGAGTCGGCTTGATCGGCGGCGGCGACGCGTTCCGTGTAGGAGAAGTACGCCAACGAGCATAGTGCGGCCACGAGAATCGACAGTCGTGTCTTCATGTCAGGAGTCCTCGTCGTTGTCCGCCAGGTGGTCCGCCCTGGTGCCGAGACCGTGCCGGTCGTCCGAACCCTGCGGCGGCGGAACGAGACGGTCGCGCGCGCGCCTGGTACTGGACAGTGTCGCCACCCGCCCGTGCCGGCGCCCCATCCGGTCGGTCTCCTTCGCGCTGCCTCGCTGCTGCGATACGGCCACCTGCGACCCGAGCCGCGGAACAACTCGCAGTGAAGTTACCGGTAACTGAACTGGAACGCGTGGATTTTAGCCGCCGCGCAGACCGTGTCAAGCGGTTTCTTGGGAGTGGCGATATCCGGCTGCAGTCGCGCGAGAGTTCCGAGGGAGGGTGCGGCAGTCGTGTGGCGCGATACTGGGGGGCGCCGTGCGTCGCGCAAGGCGCTCCGGCCCGGGATTGTACGAGTTGCTGGTACTGTGGCACCGTACGCCGATCCGACACGCGACCGCCGAGCCGATCTCGGGGGGCTCGCATACCTCGCGGACCGCAGTCCGCGTTGCAGTCCGCGGTCGTTGACCGCGCAGAAGGGTCGCGTGCGTCGGCGCGTGTGCTGGGGCGCCGTGCAGCGCGTTCGGGACACCGCTCTGCATTCAGTGACGGGCACACGTGGAGGACCGAGAGAGTAATGACCGTCAAAATGCGGGACATCGCGAAGGACCTTGGCGTCTCGGTCATCACCGTGTCCAAGGCACTGCGCAATCATCCTGAGGTCGGACCTGACACGCGGGAACGTGTGCTGGCGCGGGTGAAGGAGCTGGACTACCGGCCGAACCTGGCGGCGCGCAGTCTGGTGACGGGCCGCACCTACTTGGTCGGGTTGATCGTCCCGGATCTCCTCCATCCCTTCTTCGCGGAGGTCGCCAAGTCTCTCTCCGATGTCTTGAGGAAGAGTGGGTACTATCTGATCATTGCCTCCTCCGAGGAGGATCCCGATCTCGAGCAACACGAAGTCGATCAGCTGCTGGCGCGGCAGCTGGATGTATTGATCATCGCCTCCTGCCGCCCGACCGCGGAGCTGGTCGTCCGGATTGAGAACCACAAGACACCGTACATTCTGATTGATCGCAACATCCCTGGTGCCTCTGCAAACTATGTCGGGGTCGACGATGTTGCCGTCGGCCGGCTCGCGACTGAGCACTTGATCGCGATCGGATGCAAGCGGATCGCGCACATCCGCGGGCCGGAGACCAGTCCTGGACTCGCCCGGTTGGCGGGATACAGACAGGCCCTGGTGCGCCGGAAAATCGCGATCAACGACCGTTACATCACGTCTGTGCGAAAGGTCGACGTAGATTCCAAACAGCGAGGTGCGGAAGCGATGGCT
This sequence comes from uncultured Acidobacteriota bacterium, assembly GCA_963816725.1. Taxonomy (GTDB): domain Bacteria; phylum Acidobacteriota; class Vicinamibacteria; order Vicinamibacterales; family 2-12-FULL-66-21; genus CAVSUB01. Next base: position 27,619 of record CAWFMC010000025.1, read on the forward strand.
GAGCTCCTGCGCCTCAAGCCACGACCGGACGGCGTTTTCTGCTATAACGATCCGCTGGCGACCGGGGCGATGGACTATGCCCTCGAAAAGGGGTCGCGGATCCCGGAGGATGTGGCGATTATTGGCTGCGGCAACCTGCACTACGACGACTCGTTGCGAGTCGGTCTGTCCAGCATCGATCAACACAGCCGACGGATCGGTGAAGGGGCGGCGCGCATTGCGCTCGGGATTCTCGGCTCCCGCGTGCCACCGGAACCGGAAACGATGATACTGCGGCCGGAGTTGGTCATCCGAGCATCCACCCGTCGCAAGGCCCACCGTCGAAGCCGTTGAGAATCCAGAAGCCCGTCCTGATGCGGGCGGTATCGCTCGCCGCCACCAGCGGAGGATCTCGGCCGGATTCGAGAGCCACGACGCCTGGGGGGCCTGCGGCAGAGTTCATATAGCAGCGCTCGTGAGCTTGCCGGCGCCGGGCTCGGGGCTGATGACGTCGTTTGAGCGGTGCGGACGGCCGAACCGCTGCTCCGTGCGAACACCGACCGTGGTGCCGGTGAACACGATCTCGTCCTAGACCGAACGTCATCGCGTCCCTCTGGCGGGGACGTTGATTGCAAAGACAAATCGTGCCCGTCGCGGCTGATGTTGCCTAAGTTGCCGCCGAGCGGCCCAGGCAGCTTGAAAACAAACTTGGGGACTGCAGCGGTGAACGTCGGCGAGGTCGCAACCTCGACCGACATCACGAGCAGCTCATTGGACTCGAGATTCTGGCCCCGGAAAAAAGATCTCCTTTCCGTCTGCCCGCCAATGCAGCATGGCCATCACTCCATCCTTGGATACCCGCCATTTCCCTTCGCCGGGCTGCATTTTGGAGGCGTCGAACGGCCGAATGTAGACTTCAGCTCGTTCCGGCTGGGCCTCATCAGAGCGGAATGCCATGAACCGCGCGTCGGGGGAGAGCCTGCCGACCCCCTTCAGAATATTCCTCGCATAAGAACTCGATTCCCTCACGTGCCGCCGGATTGCCGGTCTGCGGTACAACCAGGATGACGCCGCCCGAGTCGCGCACCAAGGCCCTTCCATCCGGGGAAATGTCACTGGGCGCGACAAACGCGCCAGGTGTGTCGCGGAACACCAACTCCTCGACGCCGCTTCCGTCCGAGAGTCTCCGATAGACCGGACAGTCGCCGTTCCTGAATGACGCGAAATAGATGCACTTCCCGTCCCGCGACCAGAGCGGACTGACCCTCGGGAAGGTGTCGTTCGTGAGCCGAGTGTGTGTGCCGCTGGCGAGGTCATCGTCCAGAGATCCGTTTGGCCGCTCTGCAGGTCGCTTCGCAAAACGCGCAGGCGTGTGCCGTCCGGGGAGAAGGACGGTCCCGAATACAACCCGGGATCACCCACTTTCTGCACTGGCGCTCCCTGCCGATCGAAAATGGTGAGCTGCTGAAGCTGCGGCCCGCGGGCCGGCGGAGGCGCCAGGAATCGTTCGCCGTCGGCGCTCACATAGCTCACGCGGTCCGGAAGCTTGGCGTCCTGACGAAACGGCACTCTGGGTGTCGTGAACGAAAGCGTCGGCGACGTGCGCACGTCTGCCACCATTACGGCCTGGTCGGGTGCCACATAATAGAGTTCCTTGCCGTCGCGGCGCCAGATTCCGCGCTGGAGCTGCCTGAAGAAACCTGCCACGGTCCACCAGCCGCCGCCGGATCAACGGGCGGACGAAGACTTCCATTTTGTTCGCCTTATCGATCATCAGGTACGACAGGAAGCGGCTGTCGGGTGAGAATTTCGGGTCGAAGATGCGCATATCGCTGTGAAAGATCTCGACGGGCCTGCGCTCGCCGCTGCCCTCGAGAGGCAGCGTGTCTAACCGACCTCTCGACAGATCAGAGATCGCGAACGTCAGGAAGCGGCGGTCAGAGGACCGGTCGGTGAGATTCATGAACGCGCCGGGATCATGACGGCCTTTCCGATCTCAGAACTGGTACGCCATGGCACTCGACTCGTCGCGCTTGACCGGCGCGCGCCGCGTCGAAGATACGTGGAATCCGTTGAGCCGGGCCTTGCGCAAGCTCGCGACCCGCGCCGCCAAGACGCTGCGGATCTCGCGGCACCAGGTGCTGCGCAAGGCCGGGGTGACACTGCTTGGGGGCCGCCAGTTGGTAAGCGTCACTGGAGACCGACTGGACCGATCCGGAGGCGCAGATCGGTGCCCTAACGCGCGTGCCGACCGAGGTCGGTTGCTTGGACGCCTGGGGGCACACCTGCCGGTGCTCAACGAGGTGATCCTGCGGCTGCCGGACAGCAAGGCGGCAGCGTGGCTGCGCGAAATGCGCGCGCAGGGATTTGAAATCCGCTTTGACAGACTACCGCACGGGCGCCGTCGTCGACGTCCGGTGGCCGCCGTTCACGCGCCGGATACTCGTGCCCAGCGCGTAATGTTAAGGCCGCGCTCCTCTCTTTGAAGATTGCATAGGATACTGACGTCGGCTGACGCGAGTGTCGTCGCTCAACCCGAGTTCACTATAATAAGATGGCACAGATGTCGGTCGTGTGTCCGCTCACCTCTTCCAGTTTGAAGACCTCGTTGCTGTCGACGGTGTAGACAAAACGGCCGACAATGAGCGTCGTCGACGGGCCCGTCGGCACGTCGCTTGGAAAGAGAATGAGCACATTATGTCCCATACGGGTCCACGTTGTTGAACCGTCGGTGTTTTTCGTTGCCCGTCCTACCGCTCCGTTAGATGTTGACGAGAACGTGGCACCGTTTGACAGATTTGTGAACGTCAGCGCGGAGCCTGTGCCGGCAGAAAGTGTCCGTACGACGTTCCCGTTCGTGTCCCGGAACTCCCTAACTATCTGGTTGCCACCACTACCGGCAACACTCACCGCAAACCCGTCACATGCACTACCCGCCGGCAGTTCGAACGTGAAATCCTGCCGACCGCCCGCAGCAACGGATGTTCCGGATCCCAGCACGATTATCAGCATCCCGGCAACCGCGGCAGTGACGATGCTGCGCAGAACCATCTCTCGCTGATCCGCCGTCGTGAGTTTCATAATTCCCCCTTGTGTTGCTACCGGCTGTTGGCTGACGCTTCCGATGTGACCGTCCCCCCGCGTTCGTTTGTGGCAGATCCCTGTGGCTACAGGTAAATAACTCTTGACCGACCTCGACGGCCTTGGGGTCACAGGCGGTCATTGTGCAGAACGAACCCGCGAGTCCCGGAAACCGAAGCACTCCCTTGTGACGTTGACTGTCGCTCCGAGGAGAGGACGCCGGCGACGACTTGGCGACTGTCGCGGGCAGGTTAGGAGCGGCAGTAACGCTTGGTGGTCGGCGTTCGCCGCCCTCGGCACGCGCGACAGCCATCACGGCAAGAGCGCATACACTGCAATCGTCGCCAGCCTCGATGACGCAGCACATTCAACTCGCATGCGCGCCCGTTCTGACGGCTTCCTAGTGAGCTCCGCTCTACTTCGTGGGCGCAGTATACGCCCGTTTAGGTTTGGTAGCCCGCAGAGGTGGCGGTCGTGTTCGACCAGCTCAAACCAACTTGTGACATCACACGGATCACATGGCACTCAATGATGATGTCGTCCTTCCTTGTTGCGAAGGGGAAGAACTCGCCGCACTCGGGTCTCGCCGGCGTTGTCATTCGCCGTCGGCACACGGGCATTCTCGACAGTTGCTCTCATCCGGTGAGATCCGTAACGATTGCACTCGTGGCACGGCAGCCGTAGCCCCGAAGCACTGCGGCAATCGTTGACCAAGGAGCGCCCGGCTGGTGCAGAGACTCCCGGGAGGCGCCCAGTGGCGCTACCAGGTGAAAAGGGGGTGCAGGGGGTGGTTTTCTCCTGGCCGTCCCGGTGCGCTCGGCGTCCTCTCTTGACGGAGTGCTGCTTTGTGATGTCGGTCGGCAGCGTTACGTGTCGTGCTTATTCTTCAAAGGCCACCGAGGTTCGCGAAGAATCACGTCGGCAGAGACGACACGCTCGATGGAGCGCGGCGCGGCCGTCTTCGTTGAGCCAGCCCGGGATCGAGCGGGCAGCAGTTCTACCTCGGTGCCTCGCGCAGGTCGGTCGATTCGATGAGGACAAGTAGCGCGGCCGTCACTGGCGCCCTCGGCGTCAGATGATTGACCCATTAGATGAGAGGGTAGTAAGCCGCTCGAGCGTTGGCCTGACAGGCCCCATGTTCGCCGAGCGAGCCGTTATAATCGGCGAAAGCCGGGGTCTCGCCGCAGGACCAGCCCTGCCCCTTCTCGTAAGCCTGCTGGAGCGACCCGACGAGCTTGTCACCCGAGAAGCCTTGCGCCAGCGTCCGTCGACTTCGAGCAGCGGTGAACGCGGCCGTCAAGAGGCTGCGCATAACGCTGGCCGATTCCGCGGAGTCGCCGCGATTCGTCGAGACACTCCAGCGGCGGGGCTATCGATTCATCGCTCCGGCGAGCGGGACGACAGCGACCGCCCTGGACTCGGCCCCTCGGCACCGGACAGGGTGGCGAAGAATACCAGCACCAGATACGGCAACAGGCCGACCAGGCCCTTCTCCATCAGCGCCACGATGGCGCGAGGATCGGACCGTGCCGACGGCGGCGCCGTAGGCCGAGCCAGTCGCGAGAAAGAGCAGCCGGCGCCCGGGAATCAGACCGCGAACGGCGGCGTGAGCCGCTGGCCCGGCGCGGCGGCCTCGTCGTACAACGGCGTAAACCCCGGCCAGAGTGCCAGCGTGGCGAACACCGCAACGACGGTCAGTGCGGTTAGCGTTCGAGACGCCTGAGGCCGAGACGCGCGCCGCTC
>CAWFMC010000026.1:0-350572 GCA_963816725.1 uncultured Acidobacteriota bacterium
TCGCTGGCGTCGACTTCCGCACTGACCGCTTGACCGATCAGTTCGACCGACAGGAGGAGCCGGGCCTTCCCGCCTTTCCGAATCAGTCGTCCACTGACCCCGGCCAGGGGACCGTGCACGACCCGCACCATCTCCCCTTCTTTCAGGAACGGCGCCGGGTCGTACTTCAGCGTGCTGTTGACGAGAATCCGGAGACTTGCGATCTCGGTCTCCGGGACGGGTGCGAACTGATCGCCGAACGAGACGATCGAGGCCACGCCGCTGCACGTCAGGATCTGCAGGCTCGCGGCCGGATCGAAGCGCGCAAAGCAATAGCCCGGAAACAGCGGCCAGTCGACTTGCTTCTTGCGATCCTTCCAGCGGCTCCACCGCAGCACGGTCGGGAGGAATGCCTCGATCTGCTTGCGCTCGAGTTGTGCGTAGGACCGCTTTTTCGGCGCGGGCGCGCGTCCGGATGGCGAACCAGGAGGTATCCAACGAGGCGGTGATGATACTCGATCGCCGCGCTGACCACGGATCGCTGACCGCGTGGCCACCGTCGCGCGACGAAGGATTCACCCGGCGTCGTATCATGAGAGCTTGCGGGTGAATATCTTTTCTTGATGCGGCACATCCTCCCGACATTGCCGGCGCTCGTCGCCTTCGAACGCCCGGACCGGACCGGAGGCGGGCGTAGCCCTGCCGACGGCTCGGAAGACGAGCCGGCGCTCCCATCCGAGGCGGAGTGGGACGCCTCGATGCCGTCCGCACTCGATGCCTTTCTTGCGGAAGGGGGCGATCCAGACCTGCCGACGAACAGCGTCCCTGAAGAGGCCGCGGCCCCTGTCAAGGCTGCACCGCTCGAGCCTGCTCCGCCGCGTGAACCCGCTCTGGCGCGTGAGTCCGCGCCGCCGCGCCATCCCGCTCCGCCGCAAGAGCCCGCTCGGCCGCACACTCCTGAGGCGTCGTCCAGAGCCGTCGCGGGATCGTTCGACCCGCCGCCCGTCGCCCCGAGGATTTCGGCTACGGATGCCTTTTCTCAGCGCTTCCCGGGATGGGACGACCAGCCAGGGTCCGCAGTCGCGGGGGACCTCTTCGCCGCGCCACCCGGCGAGAGCCGGGTCCGCCAAGCCATCGATCGGGTGCGGCACTTCGGCGTCGCGGCGTTCAGCGCGGCAATGTCTGGCGCCCGGCGGATCACCACGGAGCTGAAGCGATCGAGGGCGCGGCGAGCCGCCACGCGGCCGTCGAAGATCGCCGTCCCGGGCGCTCGCGCACCTGCCGCGGCGAGATCACGAACGCTCGTCATCGCCGCGGTGGCGGTGATCGTTGTCATCGCAGCGGCCCTGGCCTGGCGAGCCTCGACCTCCGCACCTGGCGGTCCTTCGGGCACGCTCACCGTGACCTCGCGCCCGGCGGGAGCGACGTTCTTGATTGACGGACGCGAACAGGGGACGACGCCGGCGACGATGAGCGTGAGCGCGGGGGAACACCTGCTGGAGATCCGGTCCCGCGGCCCGACGCAGATCGTCAGCTTGAACATGGCGGATGGAGGCCAGATCTCGCGGTACTTCGATCTGCCGGCGGGTACCGCCGGCGCGCGCCTCCAGGTGAACACCACCCCTTCCGGCGCGGTGGTTTCGATCGACGGCCGCCGGCGCGGGAAGAGTCCGTTGGTGGTGAGCGATCTGAATCCGGGCCCCCACCGGGTGCGCGCCGCGATCGACACGCAATCACTGGAACGTACCGTCATGATGGAGTCGGGCGCGAACGGTGCTGTCAGGCTTGCCTTCGACAACCCGAATGCGACACCCCCGCCTGGCCATGGGTTCTTCGCGGTGACGGCATCCATCGAGCTCCGCGCGTTCGACAACGGGAAGCCCGTCGGGATGACACGGGCGGTGCCGTGGCTGCTCAGCGCGGGGCATCACGAGCTGGACTTCGTCAACGAGCTCCTCGGAGTTCGCGAGCGCAGGGCGGTCGACATCCGCGAAGGCCGCCTTCAGGGGCTCGAGATCGCGGTTGCGCCGGCGGTGTTGTCCGTGACCACTTCGGTGCCCGCGGAAATCGCCATCGATGGCGCGGCGCTCGGCGCGTCGCCGGTGGTGCGGCATACGGTCACCGCAGGTCAGCATGATGTCATCGTCCGCCACCCGGTTCTGGGCGAGCGGCGCCTCCTGGTGACCGTGTTGCCGGGTGGGGCGGTCGACGTGCATGTCGACCTCGACAGGCGTTGATCGTGCGCAGCTCTCGTCGGCTCGTCCGCTGACATGTTCGTCCTGGGACATGTCGGGATCGGCCGCGCCCTCGTACACCGCTGGCGGGACCGCCTGCCGCTGGTGCCGCTCTCGCTCGGCACGCTGCTGCCGGATCTGATCGACAAGCCGCTCTACTACTCGAGGCTGTGGCCGTACATCACGTCGACGCGTACGTTCGGGCACACCGGGCTGTTGGTGCTGGCGCTTGCGGGAGCTGGCGTGCTGTTCGAGTCGCGCGTGCTGAAGGCGCTGGCGGCGGGGGTCGCCACGCACCTGTTGCTCGATTTCGCTGGCGACCTGCCAGGCGGGCTGGAGCAGAGCTCGACGCTGATTGCCGCGCTGTGGCCCCTCAGCGGCGGGCGGTTCTCGACGTTCTACCTGCCATCGGTGACGGCGCACGCCTGGCTGCTGCTATCGTGGCCGACGTTGGCAAGCGAACTGGTCGGGGGGCTGTTGCTGCTGCGCGAGTGGCGCAGCAGGCGGGCGCCGGCGGTTACTCGCGCTTCGGACCGCCGGTCCGCGGAGTGATCCACGTCGTGCCGTGCTCGATCAAGAGCGTCACTCGCGCGACGTTGGCACCGAGCCGCTGGATCTCGGAACTGAGGCGCCGGAGATCGGCGTCGCCCGACTTGGGCCGCTCGCACAGCGCCATCCGGGCGTATTCCGAGATGTTCCGAGCGCCCTCGGCCTCGGAACGTACCCGCAGGATCTCGAACTCTTCGTCCGACACGCGGAAGCTGATCATCCGGGTCCGGCTGCGCTCCCGGCTCGGACTGCGCCGCGCCTTCGAGGCTGGCGGTGCGACCGGCCTCGCCAGCTCCCTGTGTCCACGTGACCAGATCGGTCGGAGCGGAACTCATCGAGTGACCGCGCCATGAGCGGTTCGAACTGGTGAGACATGCTGAAGTCCTCGGCAGCTGCGCACATCTGTCGATGTCGCGTCGTGTGCTGGCGGTCGGTCCGGGTCCACGGCATCCGCCCGAGCGCTCAGCTCAACTTTTACCCGACAGTTATACGCCTTTATGTGTATATGCGTCTACAGGCGAAAGTGGGTGCCGGCCAAATAATTCTCCACGTGGCCGTGACCCTTCACCCCGCGTTCTCCGGAACGGACGGCCGCCCTGCGGTGAGAACGGGTCGCCGGACACGCCAGGAGCGCGGCGGCCAGATCCGAACCGCAGTTCAGTTCGCGATTCCGCGCAACACAGAGGGTGTTGAGCGGCAAACCCGCAGCAGCAATCAACTACCGCTTGCAGCGGCGCCTCGCCCAGACCACCCCACCGGTGAGCATCATGAGGGTCAGTCCGGGCTCGGGCACCTGCCGGGTGTGCGGATCGTTCGGCGCCAGCCCCGAAGGCACATGGTCGAAAGGGGGATCGTGCGGTTCCGAGAAATCTGGTGGGTCTTGTATCCGTTGGGTGGGCAGCGTCAGGCCGACGCTCGATCCGAAGAACTGGGGGCTGGGCGCGAGTTCCGTCAGCGCGGTTCGTGGCGGCGGACCGAGCGGCGGCGAGCCGATTGAGATCCCGCCCCCGCCGAGCGGCGTCCCCGGGACGCCCTGGACCGCGATGGAGCCGGAGCCCCCGGGCGTCGTCGGCAGCGTGAAGCTGGGAAACACGCGGCTGCTTCGCGGCACCGGAATGGGCGTGTCGAGCGCTTCGGGGCTGGGCTCGGCTGCGGAAATCGGTCCGGGGGCCGCGGCCAGCTGGTTGCCGCACCGGGTCCGCGCATAGTGGACGCCGTCGGTCAGCAACGTTTCGTCGGCGTTCAGCAGCGAGCGGACGGCGAGTCCAGAACACGTGATCGCCGAGCCGATACGACACGTGCGCGACACGCGGTTCGGTGAGCCGGACGACGCGGACCTTCGCCAGGTCGAAGTTGGCGTAGTGGGCGCGAACCACCGGGTCGGCGTCGATGGCGGTCCGCAGAGCCTCGGCGGTCTGCGCGCCCCCCGGGAATGATCGAGTAGGGATACGTCGGCTGCTCACCGGCGTCTCGCTCTCTTCGACGGGCTCGGTGCGGTATCGCGAGAAGTTCGATGCTCCGACCGGCTGTCGTGTGCGCTTCTGTCACCCGGGGCGATGGCAGACGCGAGAGGTGAACGACGGATCCGAGATCAGGGTGAGGGTGATGACGGCACCGACCAGGAACCTGCGGCGCCGGGCGCGCTCGCGCCGGCGAAGGCGGCGACGGCGCGACGGTAGCATGGCCATACGGCTCTGGCAGAGGCAAAAGCTCAGCCAGTGCCGAGTTCGATGGAATTGCCAATGAATTGCCAGTCGAGAGCAGGTCAGGGTCAAAAAGTCGCCGAAAACACGACGTTTGTTGAGGCTGGCGATAGATACATCTCAATGGGTATAGCTAGTATTCTGGCCGGTCGGTCCAAGACTGGTCTTGCCACCGTGCGCCAGGTAGATAGATAGATAGATAGATGGCAAGGCTCCGTGTGCGGCATGGGGCTGAGACCGCGTGAGATGGCCCGCGACGTGATTGGGCTGGGCTCAAATGCAAACATGGACGTCCCCGTTGGCCCCCAACATTGGGCGTCTACCTTTTGAGCGGCCACCACTGCGAACAGGTGCCGGGAGACAGGATTAGTGATGATCGCGGGACATCCTGAACGCACTCAAGCGCGGGCGTGGTGCCTCGTCGGTGTTCTGCTGTTCGTCTTCGGCGTCGTCGCGCTCTCCGGGCCGGGACGCATCGACGTCGTCGACGGGCAAACCCGGTTTGAGGTCGCGAAGAGTTTGGCCCTGCACGGTGATTTCGCCGTCAGAAATCCAGATGTCTGGTTCACCGTCTTTCCAGGCCGGGGTGGCCAGCGTTTCAGCAACTACCGCTTTCCACACTCCGTCATAGGAGCAGGTGCGATCCTTCATCGCTGATGCGACGGGCCCGGACACTGAGGCAAGGAGGCACTTCTTCTTTGCGCTGACGAGCGCGTTCGCGGCTGCGCTGCTCGGCAGCTGTCTACTTCGTCTGGTTCGAGCTCCGAGGTCGAACGGTCCGTTCGGCAATCTTGTGGGCGCTCGCTGGAGTATTCTGCACGCCCGCATATTTCTACGGAACCAGCACCTTCGACGACATCTTCGCCGCTACGGCCGTAACGGGGGCGCTCGTGGGCTGCTACGCCGCACGCCGGTCGCCATCCGTACGGTCCGCGCTCGGGTGTGGACTCCTGTTCGGTCTGGCGTTCAACGTGAAACAGCCGCTGGTCGCGTTTGCGCTCCCTGGGCTCGCTCTCCTAGACCGTTCAGACGATCGCGGCCGAACGCGATGCAACCGGCTGTTCTCCTTCGCTGCGGGAATCATGGTTGGCGTGGCTGCGTATCTGGCGTTCGAAGCCTACAAGTTTCCGCCCGAGACGCGTGCGTTGCAGGCGGCGCTGCTCGAGAAGTTACATCCTGCCATTCCCCGGCGACATTCGCTGGGGCCTCGCGGTCCTCACACTCAGTCCCTCCGCCAGCATGTTTCTCTACTCGCCGACACTTGTCTTCTCGCTCTCCGGCGTGCGCTCCGCACTCGCCGAGGACCGTCGCGTAGGGTTGGCAACCGTGCATTGCAGGAGTTGCCTTTTTTGTTTTTGTCGCAGCGCTGCGGTTCTGTAAGGGGGACCCCGCCTGGGGACCTCGCTACCTGACGCCCCTGTTCGCTGCGCTGTGGCTGTTTACTCCGGACGGGGCGGCGCGATTTGGGCGTCGCGAGGTCATGGCTCGTTGTCGCTCTGTGGCTTCATCGTGCAGGTTCTGGCACTGACCGTCGAGGTCGAGCGGCTTCACATTAGTCGTCGGTCTGCCGTCCACCTTCGGGGTCCTGTATCCACGACTCTATTTCGAGCCCGCCAACGCCGACCTGCTTGGCCGCGCCCCAACAAATCCTGGAGGTTTGGCGAAGCACGCCGACCCTGGTCAGCAGTTCACCTGGTCGACACCGGCGACCGCCGGGCCCGCGATCGCATCGTACGGACGTGCTCGGACCTGACCCAATCGAACGGTTCAGGGTGCTCAACGCCTTCCGTCCGTGGTGGGCGAGTATGAAGTACATGCCCGAAGGCGAGCGGCCGGTCAACACGCACACGGCGTGTTTGACGCTGGTTACCATCGCCAGTCTAGGTCTAGGCACACTCTGGGCTGGGTTTAGCACGAGAGTCGCGCGGCGCAGGGTCGCGCAAACCGAACGGCCGGGCGGCGCCGAGTCGTCTCAAGATTGATGGCGGGACACCTCAAAGTCTTGCCAGCTCTCGGACTGTGTCTGCTGACCCTTCTGGCGTTCGTGCCGTTGATGCCGACCATGCCAAAGAGCGGCCTCGATCCATCCTGGGCTTGGGCGCTGAACGAAGGTGTCGCGCAGCACATGGCGTTCGGCCGAGATCTCGTCTTCACATTTGGTCCGCTCAGCGGCGTCTCCACGAGACTGTACCACCCGTCAACGGATGCAATCGTAATCGGCGCCTCCGGCTACCTTGGCCTCGCCACCGCGAGCGCCTTGTATCTGGTCGCCGCTCCGGGCAACGTTTGGGCCCTGTTCCTGTTTCCAGTGCTGATTGCGGCGATTCCAAACAGCGACGCCCTCTATCTCTATCTGCCGGTTCTCCTCACCTTTGCCGCTTCCCGGGTCATGGCCGGCCGCTCCGCGAGTGCCCGGACGTCGGTGCGGGCAGCAGTAATAGCGTGCATGGCCAGTTCCTTGGCTTTGTTGCCGTTGATCAAGGCAAGTCTCGCCATCGGCGCGATCATCGGCGCCAGCACCGTCCTTCTTCGTTGCGCGCGATGCTCGTGGCGGCACGCTGCTTGTTCGGCCGTTGCGTGCGTGTCGGTGCTTCTCGGCGGCTGGCTGTTGACAGGTCAGGCGCTCGTGAGTCTGCCCGCGTACCTGCGGACTTCTGTTGAGCTGATGAGCGGCTACACGACGGCCATGGCTCTTTATGGGGCTGATCCCTATCCGCAGATGTTCGCGCTAGCTGCTTATACCTTCTTTGTCTCCGTCCTGGCCTGGATCTCGATTCGAGCATCGCACCACGAGGACTGGATGGAGCGTGCTCTTCAGGTAATCGTCACTTGCACCGCGCTCGCGATGGTTGCGAAGGCGTCCTTTGTACCAGGTACGACCGAGAGCATGTGGCGCTCGCGTCCGGTTTCCTGCTGCTGATGGCCTGGCATGCGGTTCTGACGGTAGCACCCAGGCGACCGGGCCTGTGGATTGCCGCTGCAATGAGTGCCTGGGCCTGCACGTTCGCTACTCCGCTATACGCGCTGGCGCGTCCGGTGGTAGTGCTTCTCTTCAACCTGGAAGGCGTTCCGCAACGCATCGGTCATCCCGAGGCGCTCGCTGCTGCTTATCGGATTGCGGTGGCGGATCTGACGTCCGCGCCCTTGGCCGTCCTGCTCCATGGAGGGGCGGATTTGTACCCCGTCGATCAAGCAGTCATCATTGCGAACACGACCCGCTGGGATCCGCGCCCCGTGTTTCAGAGCTATGCGGCGTACACACCTTTCCTTGCGGAACTCAACGCCGCGCACCTCGCCGGGCCATCGCGACCGCAAACGCTCCTGTTTCGCGTCGCGGCGATTGACGGCCGTTTTCCAGCGCTGGACGACGGCCCGAGTTGGCTCTCGATCCTTTCATCGTACAGGCTGCTGACTCGACAGAACCGTACGCCGTGCTCCGCCTCGCCGACACCCGGCGACGTCCACCTGCAGTAACGCTTATGGCCGAGTTTGACGCCGAGGTCGGGGCGACGGTGTCGGTCCCCTCGGGCGACGGGCTTCTCTGGGTCGAAGTGGACTGGCAGCCCACCACGCTGGGCAGAATCGTCGCGGCCGGCTTCAAGCTCCCTGAGCCTCGGATGACCGTGGGGCTAGCGGGAGCCGGGCCTCGTGATTTCCGCTTCGTCCCGTCCGTCGGGACCGCAGGATTCCTGCTGTCGCCTGCCGTGCAGGACACCGACGACTTCCTCTCGCTGCTCGAGGGCGGCGATGGCTCCGGGCCCACTTCGGTGGCATCGGTGCGGTTCCATTGCGGCGTAGGGAGCGCGTTTTGCGGGCTGTGGCGCCAGTCGATCCACCTGCGGCTGCGGCGGCTTCGATTCGACGATCGCGATACGAACCCGCGGTACGAATGATGGCCGTCTGCACTGGCAGATCGCTCGGCCTGGTTCACCAAGCCGGCGTATGCCCGCCTACGTTTGAGGCGGCGCATTTTGCCTGCCGCCATCCCCTACATCTTCGGCTCCGATCGACAGGACTGACGACCCGCTAATACTGCGGGGATACCGACGGCATGTGCAGCAGCGTGACGAACTCGTTGTAAAGAAACAGGCGCCCGGCGGCGCGGGGAAACGGGAAGGAGTACTGTTTCATCATCGAGAGACCCGCCCGTTGAGCCAGGCGGGCCGTCGCCTCGAAATCCACGAAGCGGACGTGCGTGTCGTCTGAGGCGAAGCCGCGCTCCTGGGGGGTCATGATGATCACGCGCCCACCGGATCGAATTCGAGGGAGGTATTCGGCTAACAGATCAAGAGCCCTGCGTTCGTCCATGTGCTCCAGAACGTGCGCGAGCAGCAGGCTGTCGAACGCACGTCCCGATCCGTGCGGAGAACGCGCGAACTCCTCTGGCGTGAGGGCGTCCAGGTGCCGCACACGCCTGACGTAATCAACCATCGCCGGGTCGTAGTCGACGCCTACCCCGTTTCCTTCGAGGTGTAACAGGTTGCGGCCGATGCCGCATCCGATGTCCAGCACGCGGCCAGGACGCAATGACCTAAGGTGCATCCGATAAGGTCGCTGCACGTCCAGCAGGCGCTTCCAACGCGCCGTCTGGACTCTCGTCAGGCGTTCGGAATAGGTTTCAGACATGGCCGCGGCCGTCAACTGATCTCCAGTTTGGCCGCCGCCGTAGGCCGGCCGATGACTCCATCCGACAGTTCGCGCAGACCGATGCGATGGTCGAGCAGGAGCTTGCGAATCGCGGCAGGCGTCAACCGTCGGAGCGGCCTCAGTGCGCGACGTTTGCGGAGCATTTTGGGCAACAGCGGAAGCGCCGACAGGCTGCCGTAAAGGAGAGCGGTGGCCGCCCTCAGCCCGCCCGCAGCTCCCGGATAGTGCTGCATCTCCCCTCTGCCGCGCAATGTCGCCCAGGCACCCGCGGCGACTCGCGCAGCGGTGTAGGGTACATTGAGACAGACGAGACTCCAGGGAAACAGCTTCGCGACGAGCAGAATCCGGTTGCGCTCAATCAATGTCAGACGACGCCCCGAGCCGACGCCAAGCGTGGAACCCCGATGGTGCCGCACTACGGCATATGGGGTGTAAAGGCACGTCCATCCCGCCACTCGTCCGCGCAAGCCAAGCTCCGCGTCATCCGCGTACGCGAAGAAATCCTCATCGAATCCACCGATTTCGTCGATCATCGCGCGGCGATACAGGGCCGCGCAGCCGTCCGGCCAGAGCGCGTCCTCAATCTCATCGAACTGGCCCGTGTCGGCCTGCCCGGAACCGCGGCCCCGGTTTTGTCCGTCCGGATAGATCAGGTGCGCGCACTTGTCGATCCGTGTTGGATTTTCCCAGCTCAGGATCTTCGAAGCCACCATGCCCACGTCCTGCCGGCGTCGCAGTGCAGCCTCAAGCCCTGTCAACCAGCCCGGCGCCGCCTCGGCGTCGTTGTTGAGCAGTGCAATCAGCTCGTTCCGCGCGCCGGCGAAGCCCTGATTGTTGGCAGCGCAGAAGCCCCTGTTAGTCGAGTTCCGGATCACGGTGAGCCGGACAGGATACGCGCGCGCGAGCGCCTGGACCATCGCGACCGACGCATCGCGCGAACCATTGTCGACGACGACGACCTCAAACGAATCGTGGTCCTGGTTCGCCAAGGAAGTCAGGCAGGCGCGAAGAAGTTTGCAACGGTTCCAGTTGACCACGACTACGCGGATGCGAGGAGTCGTCGCCGGAGAGCCGACCTGTTCCGCGCCGGACGTCAAACAGGTCTCCGAGCTGGCGCGCCTCCCGAGCCTGCCGGCGGCGCGGTACGCAGGCGTTCGGCGTCGTCGCGCGAGACGTGCTCAAGATGGGCTGGCACGGTGTCAGCAATTGTTGCCGTGCTCAACACGAGTGCGGCAAGCGCGATCTGAACGCCGGTCGAGATCAGCACGAGCCCGAAACAGCGTCCGCCGCGTAAACCAGGGCGTGAGCTCTCCGTGACCAGTGTAGATCCAGTATCCGAGGACGAAGCCGTCGGTCAGGAGCCGGCGAGGACGCAGAGGGCGGCTATCGCGACGGCGTTGTCGAAGGTGAATCGATGGTGCGCGGCTCCGAGCCACGCGATCTGGCGGACCTTGCCGCGCGGCATCAAGGCGCCGACGACGAGACCCAGCGTGGTCGCGGAGGTGCCGATTAGCGCCATCGTCACCCCAAGGATCATGTAGTGAATATCGAGGTGCGCGCTGCCGATAGTGAGCGGCCCGGCGAGCTGCACGATCACCAACGGCCAGCCCGCCGCCAGCAGCGCGAGGCCGGGCACCGTCATCATGTGGTCTGGCGCGTGCGAAAGCAGCAGCCGCAGGTGCCGCCAGCCGTCACGGAACGGCCGCAGGTGCGGACGCCGGCCGCGCCGATCCTTATGGAAGTCGATCGGGACCTCGGTGATGGGCACGCCCTGGACGGCGGCCTTCACCACCATCTCCGAGGCGAACTCCATGCCGGACGATGCGACGCCGAGCGCGGCGAACGTCTCGCGCTCGATGCAGCGCATCCCGCAGTTGCAGTCCGAGATGGCAGTGTCGAACAGCCGGTTGAGAATGGCCGTCAGCACGGGCGTGCCGATGTAGCGATGGAGCAGCGGCATAGCCCCGGGATCGATGCGCCCTTTCAGCCGCGATCCGATGATGAAGCGCGCGCCGGCGCGGGCGGCCTCGACAAAGCGTGGTAGCAGCGCGAAGTCGTACGACTCGTCTCCATCGCCCATCAGCAGATATCGGCCGCGGGCTTCCTTGAACCCCCATCGGAGGGCGGCGCCGTAGCCACGCGTCGGGCAGTGCACCACGCGCGCCCCGGCTCGCAGCGCGCGAATGACGCTATCGTCGGAACTGCCGTTGTCGGACACGACGACCTCTCCGGTGATCCCGGCGGCAGACATTGCCTCGAGCGCTGCCGCGACGCATGCTTCGATGGTCTCTGCCTCGTTAAGGCATGGGATCACGACCGATAGCTCGAGCGTGGGACGACCGGCGATCGGAGTGGTCGCGCCGCGAACCAAACCGTTCGTCGTTCGCGCGTTTTGGATGGGCATCTCGGCTGCACCTAGTTCTCTAGACGTCGTGGCTGATGCAGGCTGGCCCTGCCGGTATCGTGCCAGAGTGAGGTGTTCGGCGCGCGCTAATGATTGGACCCCGGACGACCGCCTTCTCAAGGTGACCGGCTGCAGCGGGAGCCGGACGGTAATGCCCCGGGCCGCCGCCGACTCGAGCTCGGCCCCAGGCAGGTTCTTCTCCGGGCCAAAGAAAAGTCTCCCCTTCCATGAAACCAACACTCCGACAATAGCGGCTATTCTTCGGACCTCTCAGAGATAGAGCTGGATCTCGTCGTAACGCCAGATCTAGATGCGGCAATTGCAATCGCCGAGGACTCAACGCAATTCTAGCGACACCGGGCAGGTTCGGCCACGCGGCATCGACGCCCGGGACCCGACGCCACGAACTCTTGGTGGGCCGGTCGGCCGGAGGATGTCACTGTGTCAAAACCGAGGTTCCGATGTCGAGGCGGTCTGGTCGGATACCATACAGCCGGCACACGTGACCTTCAACCAGCGCTGTGGATTCGTCGGTCTGATCGGCCTCGCTGCAGGCCTCTATGTCGTGAAGCTCCGGCTGCCGCATCCCGAGCACCTGTCTGACCTCGGCCAGGTGCTCTTTGCGGCGCGTGCGTGGACGCACGGCGACAATCCGTACCACGCGGTCAAGGCCTGGTCCGAATGGCCGTTTCCGCTCCTGTATCCTTTCACAGCGGTCCTGCTGGCGGTCCCGTTAACCGTCCTGCCAACATGGACGGCCGAGGCACTCTTTGTAGCGTCGGGTACAGCGCTCCTGGCGTGGGGGCTGACGCGTGCCCCACAGCCCTCGCCGAATCTCCTGGTCTTCGTCTCGGCGCCGTTCATTCACGCTGTCGTCTTGAGCCAGTGGTCTCCTATTTTGGCAGGAGCTGCTCTGGCGCCCTCGGCGGGCTTCCTGCTCGCGTGCAAGCCCAACATCGGCCTCGCGCTCGTCGCTGCGTTCCCGCGGCTGACATCGGCTGTGAGCGCCGGCGCGCTTGTCGCGCTGAGCCTGCTGCTCTGGCCGGGATGGATTGCCGACTGGCGCGTCGCCCTTTCCGCCGCACCGAACTCGTTGTCGATAGTCCGCCTGCCCGGCGGCATCCTGCTTCTTCTCGCGGCGCTTAGGTGGCGCCACCATGAAGGGCGCCTGTTGCTCGCCATGAGCATCGTCCCGCAGACCACATTGCCGTACGAAGCTTTGCCTCTGTTCCTGATTGCCCGCACGTGGACCGAAGCTTGGGTGCTATGGGGTGGAACCGGGGTCGCGCTGATCGGTCACGGGCTGACCGGTCCTTATGCTTCGCAGTTGGCCTGGGTTCGAGCGAGTGGGATATGGCTACTCTACTGCGCATATCTGCCCAGCCTGGTGCTCGTACTCCGGCGCCCAGCATCCGCTGTGGCATGTCAGAACGGGAGTTGATGCTCGAGACGGCTCCGGATACGGCTGCAGCTCACGGGCACAATCCAGCGGGCCGACGTGATTAGGCCCGTATAAAGAAGAGCAGACGCCACGCGTCGTGCTGCGAGAGGACCCACACAAATATCCAGCGGCGACCCATGCGCCCCACGCGCAGAGCGCCCCGGCGTACCCGTCGACAGCATAGTGCCATCCGAGCACGACGGAGCCCACCTGCATGATGGCGGCGTAGATCGCCAGCAGCAGTCCGAGCGGGAAGCTGCGCCGCCACACAATGATGGCCACGAGCACCGCGAGGGCCACGTGCAGGCTCGGCATCGCCGACACACCGCCGAACGTGAGCCATTGGCTTCCCTGCTCCGCGTCCCAGATCCCCTGCTGATTCCGACGGGCGATAATGGCCGAGCGCGAGTCGTCGAGGCGGGCGATCAGCGCCGCGGCGTCAGGGTCGCTCGCAATCCGGTAGCAGGGCCCGGCGCTGGCGAACGTCCAGGCACCGATGGTGCCGGCGCCAATCCAGAGCAGCAGCAGCGCGAGGAGTGCCCGCTGCCTGAGCGCGCGAACGTGGGTCCAGCACAGCCAGACGAGAGTGGCAACGAGGGCAATGAACCAGAGCACATACAGGATGTCGATGATCTTGAGCAGCGTCGGGCGATCGAGAATGAACGCATACCAGTGCCACGCCGCGCCCCCGTGCAAGGCGCGGTCGATCGTGGCCAGCGTCGGATCCCATGGGAAGCCGCGCTCTTTTCCGAGGGTCTGTTTGAGCGACTGAAACGTGACCTGGACCGGGACCGCCAAAGTAGCGAGCAGAATGGCGCCGAGGATCTGGTCCGGCGAGAGCCGGGCGCGTTTCTTATGGCGCCGCTCGATGACATGCACAACGAGCCACAGGGTCGACCCCCAGATCCAGATCCTCGCGAACCAGGGTGTCGTCAGCTGAATCGGCCAGGGCCGGTGCAGCGCCGTTTGAATGCTGCCGCCGATGGCGATGTACAGGACGGAGATCGTCAGCAGCGCACGGTGTTCATCCAGGATTTGGCGAAGCACCCGCACGCCCGGCCAGCGCATCGTGCGCATCGACGCTCCTGCTCCGCTAAGCCCCATCAATGCTCCGCTGCGGTTGATTCCCAGCACGCAATTGCGACCGGACAAACGCCGGCCGTCCGCCCGCACGGTACTTCCAGATGCACCACACCGCCCGCACGCCGTCCCGCCAACCGATCTTCTTCCCTTCCTCGTAGGTCCGTCCGGCGTACCAGATTCCGACCTCGTAGATGCGACAGCCCTTCATCGCCGCCAGCTTCGCCGTCACCTCCGGCTCGAAACCGAAACGGTCTTCCTGCAACGTCAGGCTCTGAATGACCTCGCGACGAAACACCTTATAGCAGGTCTCCATGTCGGTCAGGTTCAGATTCGTGAACACGTTCGACAGCAGCGTCAGCGCCCGGTTGCCGACAGAATGCCAGAAGTACAGCACCCGATGGGACTCTCCGCCGACGAACCGCGACCCGTAAACGACGTCCGCCATGCCGTCCACAATTGGACGTATCAGCTTTGGATATTCGGCGGGATCGTATTCCAGATCCGCATCCTGCACGATCACCAGGTCGCCGGTAGCCGCAGCAAAGCCAGTCCGTAACGCGGCTCCCTTTCCTCGGTTCTTGTCGTGGAGCACGACGACGACATCGTCGTGCTCCGCGAGCTCCCTCAGAATAGACCGCGTGTCGTCGGTCGAGCAGTCGTCGACGATGATCATCTCTTTCGGGTACGGCACGGCGCGGACGCGCGCGACGATCGCGCGGATGGTGCGTGCTTCGTTGAAGACGGGCATAACGACAGACAGCTTCACGCGATTTCTCTCCTGGTGGCCGCTTGACGTCGAAGCAAGTGGCGAGCCTGGGAAGTTCGCTGGAACTTTTGTTCAGATCACTGGCTTGTCTGGCCTCCAGCAGAAGAGAGTCTGGCTCCCATCAGCCCGTCGGCTGTCGGGCTGCCGACGGGGCCCTCGCGGATCAGTGCGATCAGCCACGCTGCGAGCAGCGGAGTCACCACTTGAACGTGGGATGCGGCCGCTAGGGGGGCCGCCAACGGCGCGAAGTAGCACAGCCAGCTGCACCATCGCAACGCGAGCGCCCGCCGTGTGACCAGAATTCCAGCGGAAGCCACGAACGCCGGCCCAAGAATCACGAGGTCGTAGAAGTAGCAGTGTGGCGCCGCCAGTACGATGGCCAGGACCAGCATCGCGACGCGGCTGAGAGGCGCGGACGAACGGCGCCAGCCCCATGCGGCCGCGGCAACCGTGGTGCTGGCGCTCACCGCATAGGCCCCCCAGGCAGCCGCCGGCGGCAGCAATTCGAACCAGAAGGTACGCCACGAGGCCATGAGATAGGGGCTGCGGGCGAGCGCCTCGGGTGAGCGTGCGAAAGCGAGGGTGTTTCCGACGAATGTCGCCGACCACGCCCACGCCCACGACCGGCGCGGCCACGCCGACCTCGAGCGCCGCAACCAGCACGGCTCCCGCGGCCACAACCCACTCTCCCGCCAGCAGGCAGACGGTAACGGCCGGGACGAAGAGGGAAACCTTGTAGCCGAGCAGCCCGATCGCGGCGCCCGCCAGCGCTTTCGATCCTGCATGAAACGCGATCAGCGAGAGCCCCAGCGCGGTGGCGGCCAGCGCCGACAGCTGGCCGTTGAGGACAAGGTAGCCGAGGGGCGGATACGCCAGGGTCGCGGCGAGGACCGCGGTGCGCCACGCGGCAAGCGGTTGGCTCATTCGTTGGCAGATGGCCACTGTCCAGACGACAGCAGCGAGCGTAAATGCTGACCAGAGCCCATACGCCCACAGGTAAGGCACGAGCGTCAGCGGCGCGAAGAACAATCCCACCTGCGGCCCATACACGGGCGGAAAACCAGCCTGGTCATCAGCTCGGAAATAAGGTCGCTGGGCCTTTCGGAACTCGACCGGGTCGGCCAGTGCATCGAAGCGGCCTTCGCGAGCCAGGGCGCCGGCCACGTAGAACTGAACGAAATCGTTGCCCTTTCGAAACTGTGAGTAGCGCCCGAACGGACCAGGCGAGACCACGTCCGCGGCGACGATGCCCCAGACGCAGCAAGCCAAAAGCGAGGCATGGAGCGCTATCTCCCGCGCGCGAGCGGGCCCGCGGCGGCCGCGGCCTTCTCCGAGCATGGACACGAGAGTACCTTCATCCGTATTGGGAAGTTTCACCTTATAATTCCGGCGCCTGCCTCCAACAGCGCTGCTCCGCCGTCCTGTCGCCAACCGCAAGGCCGAGGAAGCCGCGGGACTGCTGATCATTCGGCTTGCCGTGCTCGGAGCATTGTTGGCCGGCCTTGCGCGTACCTGGGCAGATCCAGACCTTTGGGGACATCTCAGGTTCGGCGCTGATATCCTGCGCGACGGCCTTCCCAGGGCCGACCCCTACTCCTTCACGAGTGACATCCCGTGGATCAACCACGAGTGGCTTGCGGAGGTGGTCCTGTCCGCAGCCTGGGCCGCCGGCGGCGGGGGGTTGATCGCGCTCAAGATGGCCATCGTATGCGGGACACTCGGGTTCCTGCTGCTCACGCTTCGTGGCCGCGCGGTCTCACCGACAGCCCGCGACCTGACGGTCGTGACGGCGGTCTTTGGCCTCTGGGCGCGGGTGTTCGTCATCCGGCCGCAGATTTTCTCCGTGCTGTTCTTTGCCGCGTTACTCTGGTCGCTCGTGAGCGCCGAACGCGCACACTCGGGCCGGCTGTGGATTCTGCCGCTGCTATTCGGGTTGTGGGTAAATCTTCATGGCGGGTGGATCGTTGGGCTTGGCGTGTTGTTCTTGTGGACCGCCGCCGGACTCGGCGGTGTGGGAGCGGCGCCAATAGCCACAGGAACGCTGGCGGGAGTCCTCGCAGTGTCGCTCGCGGCGACGCTCGCGAATCCGTATGGCATCGGCCTCTGGGCGTTCCTCGGGGAGACCGTTCGGGTCAACCGTCCAGGCATTAGCGACTGGCGTCCGCTCTGGGAAACCGACGCGCAGGTCATCGTCCCGTGGCTGATCTCTGCGACGCTGACGGCTGTCGCCATGGCCAAAGGGCGTTCGAGGATACCGCTCGCACACACAGCGATCGTCCTCGGTCTCGGCGCGGCCAGCGTGCGCGTCAACCGGCTCGACGTGTTCTTCACCTTGAGCGCCGTAATGCTGCTGACCCCTTACCTGGGAAGCACCGTCGCAGACCCACCCGCACCAACGTGGACCCGGTCCACGGTCCTGGTGGCGGCAGCCTTGTCGGCGCTGCTCGCCGTCGGCGCGTGGTGGATGCGAGCGGATTTCAACTGCGCCAGGCTTGACGGACCCTGGATGCCAGAGCGCGAGGCGGGAGGGTTCATCGCAGCCAACCGGTTGCATGGCCGGCTCCTGACGTGGTTCGACTGGGGTCAGTACGCGATTTGGCACTTCACGCCATTGCTGAAGGTATCGCTCGATGGGCGTCGCGAAACCGTCTACTCGGACGCGTTGGTGGCACGACACATCCGGCTGTACTTCGAGCCGGAGACTTCGTTGGACCTGCTCGCGGAACTTCACGCTGACTACGCATGGATTCCGCGAGATCTCCCACTGGCCCGAGTACTCGAGGGCGGCGGATGGCACGTACTCTATCTCGGTCCCGTCTCGGTGATTCTCGGACGCGAGCCTCTGGCCCGGTCCGTCTCGCCAACGCTCGCGACCAGGGCCTGCTTTCCTGGCCCGTGAGACGAAGCCCTTGAGCGAACAACCTGCGGCCACCAGGACCTGTTTGCATCGAGCAGACTTGAGTCCGGTGGCGATTCGATGGCAGGTCTGGGTTGCCTGGTCAGCGCTCGCGATGATCCTGCTGTCCGCCACCAGAACGGACCCGGATCTCTGGGGCCACGTGCGCTTCGGCCTCGACTGGCTGCACACCTGGAACCTGCCCAGGGTGGATCCGTATTCCTTCACGCAGGATCGCGTGTGGATAAACCACGAATGGCTGAGTGAAGTGGCCATGGGCGCGGCCTTCCGGATGTGCGGATCGGCGGGGCTGGTGCTGCTGAAGGTCGCCGTCATGACCAGTGCCGTGTCGGTACTTCTGTGGCGCGTCCACGGCGCAAGCCCCGTCATCCGCGCCGCTGTAGCAACCGCAGGGATGATTGGGACGCTGCCGCTCAGTGCGACGGTCCGACCCCAGTTGTGGTCTGTACTTGGCTTCGCGCTCCTGGTGTCGCTTCTCAACGATCGCCGGCCGGACACTCGTCGCGTGCTTTGCTCGGCGGCCCTCTTCGCTGTATGGGCCAATCTGCACGGCGGCTGGATCACCGGCGGCGCCGCACTAGCCGTTCATGTCACCATCCGCGGGCTGCGTTCACCGCGCGACGCGGGCAGGTGGATGATGCTCGGCGGCGCCAGCCTGGCGGGCACGCTCCTCAATCCGTATGGGGTCGGACTTTGGCACTTCCTGGCGACAACGGTGCGGACCTCGCGGCCCGACATCTCCGAGTGGCAGCCTTTCAGCCTCCAGGAGCCGCCAATCATGTGGGTGTCGATCCTCGTTCCTCTCGTACTGCTGACGCTGCTGGTGCGTCGACGTGACACGCGGCCACCAGCTGAGACAATTGCAGTTGTCTGCCTGATGCTCGTTGCCGGACTACGGGTCTCGCGGGTCGCCCCGCTCATCTGCATCCCAGCGCTGGCGCTGCTCGGCCCGTGGATTGTGAAGGGTTGGGGACACATCGGGACACTGAAGGCGCCGAGCCGCGCGGCGGCCGGCGTGCTCTTCGTCCCGGCCGCGCTGTCGATGTTCGCTGCGTGGCAACCCGTGTCGCATTCGCTGTCATGCGTCGCCATCAACGATGCGTGGGCTCCCGACACTGGAGGCGGCGGCGTCCGTCGTGGGAGCCAGCGGGCGGCTTTGGACCACGTTCGATTGGGGAGAGTACGCCATCTGGCACTTCGGGCCGGCGCTGCGGGTTTCAATTGACGGGCGGCGGGAGACCGTCTACTCGGACATGGTCGTGGCATGGCACCAGGCCGTGGAAAGGGGCGATCCAGCTGGATTGGCGCAGTTGTCGGAGCTCGCCCCCGAGTACGTCTGGCTGCCCGCGACGCGCCAGAAGACCCGCGCCGCTTTGGTGACACGCGGTTACAGGATCGACGTCGCGACGCCGACCTCCTTCGTAGCCGTGCGATCGGACCTCAGGCCACTACCCGCCGGCAGACCACCGCTCGGCGCGTGCTTTCCGTAAGCGAGGACGGCGGCCCAAGCCGATGCCTTCCTCTCTTCCCTGGTCCGCTGTCACGAACGGGGCGTGAAGTACAAGTTCTGGGTGTCGGCCCGAAGGTACTTGCCGACGAGCGAATAGTGATGCAGGGCAAAGTAGTCGAGGATTTGCTGGCGGACTTCCGGGTGTGCCTCGATACACACGAAGGCTGGCTTGAATCGCTCAATGTCGAACCCCGCGAGTGCCTTCGGCTCCCACAACTCGATGTCGATGGTCATGAAGTCGATGGCTGGCACGTTCTCACTGTCGAGCAGATCGTCCAGTGTGATCGTTGGTGCAGACACCTCCTTCGCGTCGTTGCCGAAAGTTGCCGTGAACTCCTTGTTCCCCGATGTCACGAGCGAGTTCTTCCCAAGCACATACATCTTCGCTTCCTTGTTCGATTGGTCCGAGACAAAGAACGGCCGGAACCTCGTGCGCGGTCGATGTGCGGCGTATCCTGCCGCAAAGTCCCGCTGCGGCTCGATCGCGATCCCGGACCAGCCCAGGACAGCATCCAGATAGTAGGTATTGCTCCCAACCTTGTAGTCATTGGCGCCGACATCAACAAAGAAGCCGTCGCGTCGGTCCTTGAAGAAATCGCGAATGATCCACTCTTCGCCGTGCTCCGACTCTTTCGCAGGGCCATATCTCGACGCGAGCGGTTCGAGTTCCCAAGACGCAGTGGCGGGAGGCGCTCGCGAAACACCGACCTTCCATCCGATGACACCCACAAATACGAGCAGGAAGAGCAGCTCTAGGCCGTCGAACCGCCGTTTCCAAGGCTTGGACATACCGTTTGCTCCACCTACCATGTTGGGGCATGACGTTGCCGCGGCAGCACGTTGAGAGTCGCCGACACGCCAGCACCGAGGGAGTCTCGGGAGAGGCGCGCGCGCACGACGTACTGCCCAGGGACCATCGTCTTCCACTGCGTGGAGGCGATGCCGTCGGCCGCGGGTGTCACCGACGCGAGAGGGTGGCCGTCGACGCTGAAATCCACCGCCGGTAAGATGCCGGGAACGTCGGACGACACGTCGACGCGAAACGAGATCGCGTGGCCGATCACTCCAACTTCGGGCGACACACGCAAGCGTGAGATCCGCACGCCTCGAGCGGGACGCTCCGTTGCACTTTGGGATGGCGCAGCATCACTTGAGGCCGCCCCCGGGCTCGTTTCCGCTGCGCGCCCGACCTTCGACGTAGGGCCGGTCGCCGCCCGCGGCGCCTCGGGCGATGATGCGCCCGACGCGGCCACGGGTGGGCGACCGTTCACAGGCCCCTTCAGCGCGTCCGGCACGGCGTCCATGGCCTCGCCCGAGCTCGAGTTCCGGCGCACATTCGCACCATCCGCCGAGAAGTACACGGTGTGGTAGCCCTGCGCATTGGCTGCGGCGAACAGCTGTCGCGCCCGCGCGCGTCCACCGTCGGTGTTTACGTATGCAACCCCAAGTACCGCGACTGCCGCGAATAGCACCGTCGCTGGCACCGGCCCCAGTGTCTCGGCCACCCAGTCCCCGAGCGTGCGCTCGATCAGCAGGAGCACGAACCCGGCGACGAGCAGAGCCAGGATATCGATCCCACTGCGCGTCGTCTGGACGGCGACTCCGGCAATGAGCACCGACAGCCCCGCCCAGACAATCGGACGGGCGAAACTGCGACGAGTCGTGACACGCGACCGGGCCATCTATTTAGTAACCTCGTCGAGCGGCTACGCTGCGCCGCCGAGGCTCGTCGCCGCCCTGGCGGAAGATGTAAGTGCTCCTCAGCGTGGGCCGGAGCTTGCGACCTTGCCTCAAGCCGACGGCGCAACAATCGCGGTTACACCCGGTGATTGAAATGCGCCAACTACGGACGACACGCGGGGCCCGCCACTCACCTGACCAGATCACTCACCCACGCGAACATCGAGCGGAGCACGCTTTCGAGCCAACCGAAGCTCGCCCGTGGGCCGCCGGCCATCCAGACGACGAACACGACCAGCATGCCCAACGGCACTGCCGTCATCAACCCGTCGCGTCCGCTCACTCCTGATGTCCGCATCTCATCCTCAGCCCGCTCACTTCGCCGGTGCGAAGTATCCGCCACTCGTCCTAATGGTCGCGTCCGGCGCAGACTTGAGCCGAATCTCCACCTTGCGCCAGCTGCCGTCGCGCAGGATGTGCGTGGACGTGTAGCCCATCACATACCGTCGCCGCAGGTCGTCGATCACGCGGCGATATTCGCCCGGCAGGTCCTTGACGTCGGCGGGGAAGAACGCCCGCCCGCCCGACAGGTCGGCCATCTGCTGCAGCACGGATCGATCCGGATTCGTGCCGAGGCCGATCGCGTAGATCATCGCGCCGGTGTCCTTCACCAGCTTCAGCACGTCGTCGAGCTTGTGGGTGCTGCCCGGGCCCGTTGCCGGCATTGTTTTCGTCGCGGCCGTCGGTCATCACCACGACCACCCGCCGCCCTTCGGCGTTCCTGATCCGGAGCAGCGAGTCGGTCATCGCGTCGTAGAGCGCGGTGCCGCCCAGCGCGCGATACTCGGCAATGGCGTGTGCGGCTGAAGTCGCGGTTGCGCGAGAGGTCGTGCGCGAACATGGACTTGTCGCCGAACATGACCAGCGCGAGCTGATCTTTCTCCTGGAGCGCGCCGACGAAGTCCTGCGCGCTGGCGATGACGTCCGCTTCTTTCTTCTTCATGCTGCCGCTCGCGTCGAGCGCCAGCACGATCGAGACGTCCTGGACGGCCTCCTGGAACGTCTCGACCGACTGCGGCGCGCCGTCCTCGAGCACCTCGAGCTGCGTCCTTCGACAGGTCGAGATAACGGCCGCCGGCATCGGTCGCCGTGAACTCGACGCGCGGCCTGATCGGCGCCGGCTTCGGCGCGAAGTAGCCCGTCCGCGCGCGGATGACGTTGTCCGGGTCGGCGGTCCGCACGCTGATCTGCCCGCCACGTGCCGTCGGTCTTCTGGTTCTTCGGCGTATACGTGATCAGGTACCGGTTCTGGACGTCGTCGGTCAGCGTGTCGTGCACGTCGGTCAGCTGCTCGTCGCGCGACGGAAAGAAGAACCGCCCGCCGGTTTCGACCGCGAGGTGCCGCAACAGCCGCTCGCCCTTGATCGAGATGCCGGCCACGCCGCCGATGCCGACCACGTAGACCGTCGCCCCGGCCGCCCGCACCGCCTCCAGGGCATCGTCGTACTGCGCCTTGCTGCGCTCGTCGTAGCCGTCGGTGATCAGAACGATCGCGCGTCGCCCCTCCGCGTTCATCAGGCTGTGCGCGACCTGCACGAGCGAGTCGAGGATCGCCGTGCCGCCGGCCGGCCGGATGGCTTCGATCCCCTGGAGGATCGTCGGCCGATCGTTGGTCGGCCCGGTGACCGATCCGACGCCCAGGGAGAACGGCGCCACGATCATGCGGTCGAGCGGCGACATGTACTTCGACAGCGTCGCCGCGGTGCGCTGCACGAAGTCCATCCGCCGCGACATGCTCGCGCTGCTGTCCACCATCAGCGCGAACGTGCAACCGACCGCCTCCTGCCGGACGATGTCGAGCGTCTGCGGCACGTCGTTCTCGAGCACCGAGAACTGCGACGGCGGCAGGCCTTTGACGAAGCGTCCGGCGCGGTCCTGCACCGACGCCTCGATCAGCACGCTGTTCACTTCGGCGGCGTCCGAGATCTCGAACGGCTCGAGCACGACCTTGTCGCGCGCCTCGTGACCCAGCCCGTCGGACACCTCGACCGAGATCTCGCGGCGCTCGAACGGGTTGTCGTCTACCCATTCGGTCGCGTACGGCGGACCGTTGGTCACCGTGCCGAGCAGCCGCTGGTCGACGTAGAAGCGGACCTGCCCTGGCGGAGCGTTGTGCGGCTGCTGGACCTGCGCGACGATGCGGACCGTCCCGGGCAGGCCGGTGCGACCGAGCGGCGAGGTGATGCGGACGCTCAGCGCCGGCTCCTGACGCGCCCGCGGATGCGCGATGGCGCCGAGCGCGAGCACGACCGTGAGGACGATATCGCGGGGATGAAGAACGGCGGACAGCATTGGGTTCAGTTCAACGGTGCTTCAGCTGCCAGCTTCCGGTCGCACCGGCCTCCGACTCCCGAGGCTCCGCCGGAGACACTGACGCGCACCGCGATTGACTCCGTGAGACGCCGCTGGTTGGCAGCGTCTTCTACGCGTACGACGCCGGCGCCTCGTTGTCGTCGACGAAGTAGGCGGCGCAGGCCGCCTCGAGCAGCTCGGTCGACAGCTCCGGCGGCTCGCCCAGGTAGTCGGCGAGCGACTTGACCTGGCTGATCAGATCGCGCGGCTGGCAGCCGCGCAGCTGAATCTGCCGCGGCTTGAAATAGGTGGACAGCAGCGATTCGACCACATCGGGGCGGTACTCGAGGCCGTGCTCCGCGCAGCAGTTCTCGAAGATCTGTAGGAACTCGGCGCGAGTCGGGCTCTCGGCGAAAATCTTGTAGTGGATGCGGCGCAGGAACGCCTCGTCGACGAGCTCGCCCGGCTTGATGTTCGTGGCGAAGACGATCATCGTCATGAACGGGAAGTCGAACTTCTGGCCGGTCTGGAGCGTGAGGAAGTCGACGCGGCTCTCGAGCGGCACGATCCAGCGGTTCAGCAGCTCGCGCGGCGAGCAGGTCTGGCGGCCGAAGTCGTCGATGACCAGCACGCCGCCGTTGGCGATCGCCTGCACCGGCGCGCGGTAGAAACCGAGCGTCGGGCTGTAGCTCAGCTCGAGCTGATCGAGCGACAGCTCGCCGCCGACCATGACCCTCGGGCGGCGGCAGCGGATCCAGCGGCGATCGCTGTCGGCGCCGAGATCGAGCGATTCGTTGACCGGCTCCTCGAGCGGCTCGTGGTTCACCGGATCGAAGAACCGGATGATGCTGCCTTCGACCTCGAGCGCGTGCGGAACGAGGATGTCACCTTCGAGCAGGTTGTGGATCGCCTGCGAGATGACCGTCTTGCCGTTGCCGGGCGGGCCGTAGACGAACATCGAGTGGCCCGGCGTTCACAGCCGGGCCGAGTTGGTCCATCACCTTCTGGCTGATGACCAGGTGCGCGAACGCCTTGCGCACGTCGGCGCGGGTCACCTGGTGCGGCACCGACGCCTTGAACGCGGCCATGTAGCGCTGGTACTGCGCGAGCGGCACCGGCGCGACGCCGACGTAGTGGTTCTGCTCGATGAACAGCATCGCGCGGGTGCGTCCCGCGTCGGTGATGCGGTAGCGGTACGAGTGGCTGCCGAGCGCGCCGCCCGAGATGTCGAGGTGATACTGCTGCTTGCTCGCCGCCACGACCGGCTCGATGACGTGGAACGGCAGGCCGAGGCGCCGGGCCAGCTCGGTGCCCGGTCAGCTCGCCGGAAAAGTGCAGCGTCTTCAGGACCAGCTGCGTGATGAGATCGCGCGAGAGTCCGGCGTCGTCCAGTGATTTCGGCGCGGGCAGCTCGAGGGTCGCCAGACGTTCCGCGGTGATCATCGTGCCTGCTCCGCCGCTCGCGCGGCCTTTCGCGCCTGCACCGACCGCTGGCGCGCAATCGTCAGGGTCGGCTGGGTGACGGCGGCCTGGTCGAAGGCTGCGGCCGCATCGACATAGCGGCCTTCGCTGAGCCGCAGCACGCCGACATTGTAAAGAGAGGTGCCGGACGGCGCACCCGTCGCGCAGACGCGTCTCGGCGCCGGCGAGGTCGCCGCGCCTCGCGTCGATGAGCGCAAGGTTGTTCCGGGCGGCCGCGAGATTCGGCGTCCAACCCGAGAGCTTCGCCGCACAAGCGCGCCGCCTCCGGTGCGTTGCCCTTCACCATCTCGATGTAGCAGAGGTTGTTGAGCGCAAACGTCGCGCCGCGGGTCGAGCGCGAGCGCGCGCTGGTAGGCGCGCTCCGCGGCCGGCTGCTGTCCGAGCGTCTCGAGAATCGTGCCGATCGTGTTGTAGATCTCCGCCGACTTGCCGTTGCAGTGCAGCGCGCGGTAGACGTCGCTCAGGGCCAGGTCGGGCATGCCCCAGTCGCGCCAGAGGCGCGCCATGCCGTCGTACGAGGCGGCGTCACAGGAATCCAGAACCGTCGCCCGCTGAAAATGCCTGTAGGCGTAATCGAGCACGCCGGCCTGGCGATAGGCAACGGCGACCAGCCGATGATGCTCGGCGACTCTCGTGCATCGCGAGCAGGAGCAGCGCGTTCGTCAGCTCCGGATTGCTCGACTCGATGGTTGGCAGAAAGCTGTTCTTCGGCGTCGCCTTCGACTGCAGCGCGCGCATCTTCCGCATGTAGTCCGACAGACGGAGGCGGCGCCGGCGTCGCCGCATCGGGGTCGTCGAAGGTGACCGACGGCTCGCCCGGCTTGACGAACCGCGACGCAAACTTCGCCTCGCGCGCCGCACAGCCGGACGCAGCCACGAGCACCGCCACCGCGACAACTCCCGCGGCGCTCGAACGCAAAGTCCACCTCGCCATCAGTTCCATCCATTCTCCCAAGTCACCGCGGTCATCGACGCGGTCTACTCGTCGTCGCGTCCGAGGCGCGATCCGCCGCCGCAGCAGATACAGCACCAGAAACAGCACCAGCCACCACGATCAACACGATGTTTGTACTGTTCATTGCCTCTGACCTCCTGGACTCGGACTCACCGAGCCTGTCCTTCGACCACGTCGGGTTTGAAGAGCCTGAAGTACTCGACGACCGCCGGACCGAGAATCGCGATGTACAGCGCCGGAAACAGACAGAACACCAGCGGGAACACCAGCTTGACGCCGATCTTCGCCGGCGCGTTCCTCCGCGTTCTGCCGCCGCTTGGTGCGGGACACCTCCGCGTGAATTCGCAGGGCCTGCGCGATGCTGGTGCCGAACCGGTCGGTCTGAATCAGCATCGACACCAGCGAGCGGACCTCGTCGACCTTCGTGCGCGAGGCGAAGTTCTTGAACGCCTCGAGGCGCGGCTTGCCGGCGCGCATCTCGGTCGTGACCAGCCGCATTTCCTCGGCGAGCGCCGGATAGGTGATGTCGAGCTCGTCGCTCGTCTTCATGATCGCCTGGTCGATGCCCGAGCCGGCCTCGATGCAGACGATCATCAGGTCGAGCGCGTCCGGCAGGCCGTTGCGAATCTGCTTCTGCCGCAGCGCCGTCTGGCGCCCCAGCCACACGCTCGGGCAGAACGAACCCGAACGCGGCCCCCAGCAGCGCGAAGTACCAGCGCGAGAATCCGAACATCAGGAGCGCCAACCCGCCGACGACGAACGGCATCAGCACCTCCGCGGCACCATAGACCACCGCCGCCGTCATGCTGCGGTAACCTGCGCTCGACAGGCGGCGCCGGAGCCGCGTCATGTCCTTCGGCGACTTCGGGCACCACCTGCTGGAAGCGCTTTACCCACGGGCTCGGCGCTTCCGTCAGGTTCATCTGCGCCAGGACGCCTTCGCCGCCGCGCTCGAGACAGCTGGCGAATCTCGCGCTGCTCTGGCGTGCGTCCAGGTGAGTGCGATACGACACCAGCGCCCCGACCCCCAGGGCGACCGACGCAAACACCGCGAACAAGAGACGATACGGCAGATCGATGCGACATAGCAACGCCGTCTCGAACTCAGTACTCGATTTTCACGATGCGGCTGATGAGCAACACGCCGACCACCTGCAGGACCAGCGCGCCAAGGATCATGCTGGATGCCCGAGCGGATCCGTGTAGAACTTGCGGTAGATCGTCCGGGCTCGAGAAGGCGAAGAACAGGCCGAGGCTGATCGGCAGCGCCGACAGAATCCAGCCGGTGATCCGGCCGTGCGCCGAGATGACCCTGACCTGCCGCTTGACCCGAAACCGATCGCGGATGATGGACGCCAGGTTGTCCAGCACCTCCGAAAGGTTGCCGCCCGCTTCGCGCTGCGTCAGGACGGCGGTGACGAAGAACCGCGCGTCGAGGATCGGAATGCGATCGGCAAAGGCCTTCAGCGCCTGCGGCAGCGGCATGCCGAAGTTCTGCTGATCGAACAGCAGCCGGAATTCCGGCCCGACCGGTTCGGCCATCTCGTCGCCGACCATCGACAGCCCGGTCGTGAGCGCATGGCCGGCGCGCAGCGCCCGCGCCAGCAGGTCGATCGCCTCGGGAAACTGCTCCTCGAACTTGATCATCCGCCGGTTGCGCATCATCTTCACGAACCCGTACGGCAGGAACGCGCGACAGATCGCTACCACCACGCCGACGAGCGGCATGTGCAGAAATCGCGTCACGGCGATGTAGGCCAGGGCTGCCACGCAGGCCGAAGCCAGCAGGACCGTGCTGACGGTGACGTTGAGCCCCGACTTGAGCAATCGTCCGCTGCATCGGATCGGTCACTCGACCCATGCCGCCGAGCAGCGTATCGAGCGCACCGACGTCGCTCAGCCGCTCCTTCTCCTTCAGCAGGGCCGCCGTGATCGACGCTCTTCGCGGTCGGGCGCTTCAGGCGCTTCCTGAGCGCCTGCTGCTCTCGGCGTCCTCGCGCTCGACGAACACCCAGTACAGGCCGTAGACGATGCCGAGGACGAGGACGAAAGTGCCGACGATGAACGGCATGACGTCACTCCTTTCAGGCGACCTGCTGCACGTGCTCGAACATGTCGATCGGCAGCCGGATGCCCATCGTCGCGAGCTTCTCGGCGCACTTCGGCCGCACGCCGGTCGCGCGGAAGCGGCCGACGACCTTGCCTTCCGGGTTGAGCCGGTGCGCTCGAACAGGAAGATGTCCTGCATCGTGATGACGTCCTGCTCCATGCCGGTCAGCTCGGAGATGGCCGTCACCTTGCGGGTGCCGTCGGCCATGCGCGAGATCTGCACGATGACGTTGACCGCCGAGGCGATCTGCTGGCGCACGGCGCGGTCCGGGATGTTCAGGTTGGCCATCGCGACCATCGTGTCGAGACGATAGAGCGCGTCGCGAGGACTGTTGGCGTGGATCGTCGTCAAGCTGCCGTCGTGGCCGGTGTTCATCGCCTGGAGCATGTCCAGCGCTTCTTCGCCGCGAACCTCGCCGACGATGATGCGATCCGGACGCATGCGCAGGGCGTTGACCACCAGCTGCCGCTGACGGACCGCGCCCTGGCCTTCGATGTTCGCCGGACGGGTCTCGAGCCGTACGGTGTGGCGCTGCTTGAGGGTCAGCTCCGCGGCGTCCTCGATCGTCACGATGCGCTCGCGTTCGGAGATGAAGCTCGAGAGCGCGTTGAGCAGCGTCGTCTTGCCGGCGCCGGTGCCGCCGGATACGATGACGTTCATGCGAGCGGCGACAGCGCCCTGCAGAAAATCGAGCATCGGCTGGGTCAGGCTCTGCCGGTCGACCATGTCCTGCGCGCCGATCCGATCGGTGCGGAATCGCCGAATCGACAGGATCGGACCGTCGAGCGCCAGCGGCGGGATGACCGCGTTGACACGCGAGCCGTCCTGCAGGCGAGCGTCGACCATCGGGCTCGACTCGTCGATGCGCCGACCGACGAGGCTGACGATCCGCTCGATGATGCGATAGAGGTGAGCATCGTTCTGGAAGACGATCTCGGTTTCTTCCAGACGGCCCTCGCGCTCGACGTAGACCTGGTTGTAGCGGTTGACGAGGATGTCCGAGATGTCCGGATCCTTCAGCAGCATCTCCAGCGGGCCGAGGCCGAAGATCTCGTGGAGCACGTCGGTGATGAGCGCGTCGCGCTCGAACAGGCTGAGCGGTGTCGTCTGACTCTCGCGCTCGAGCAGGCCCAGGATCAGGCTCTTGATCTCGGGTTCGGCGTCCTCGCGCTTCACCTTCGCGAGCCGCTCGAGGTTCAGCCGGCCGAGCAGCTCGTTGTGGACGCGCCCCTTGAGCTCCTGATACTGGCGGGACCGCATGTCCGCCGACTGCAGCGGCGTTGCGCTCTCGAACAAACTGGTCATGACCTGGACTCCTCGGATGAACCTTTTCGCGATCCGAACAGGCTGAACCGGCCCGCCGGCTTCTCGATCTTTTCCGGCTTCTCGATGCCGGCGAGCGACGCGCGCGAAATTCAGAAAGCGACCCGGCCAGCTCGTTGTGGTTCTCGACCGTGACCGGCGTGCCCTTGTTGAGCGCCTGCAGCGCCCGGCGGTAGTCACTGGGGAAGCTGTGCTTGACGGGCGAGCCGACCGCCCGCTCGACATCCTCGTGGCCGATGTCGGCGAGACGATCCGCCCGGCTGACGACGACCGTGATCTTCTCTTTGCCGTAGCGCTGCCGCATCGCGGCGGCGATGCGGCTGGCGCTGCGAACCGTCGCCAGTTCCTGGTTCGCCACGACAACGATGCGCGCGACGGACTCGAGCGCGTCGAGGACGGCGGCGTCGGAGCGGGGCACGTCCAGCACGATGTGGCGGTAATGGCGCTCCGCGAACTCCAGAATCGTGCGGATGCGGCGAACGTCCACCGGCGTCAGCATCACGCGGTCGGACGAGGCCAGCAGGTCGACGCCGCACTTGGCGTGCGCGATCAGATTGCGGAAGAACGCCTCGTCGAGCCGGTGCGTGTTTTCGAGCGCATCGACGATCGAGAAGCGCGGCTCGACGCCGAGGAAGACCGCCGCGTCGCCGTTGGCCACGTGCAGATCGATGAACAGGGTGCTCCCGCGTTCGAGCTTCGCCAGCGCGGTCGCGACGTTGACGGCGACCGTCGTGGTGCCGACGCCACCCTTGGCGCCAACGAATGCGTAGGTCTGTCCGGCGAGCGTAGCCGCCGGCCTGAGTGCCATCAGCCGGTTGATCGCCGCCTTCAGATCTTCTTCCGTGATGTTCGCGACGACCTCGGTCACGCCGGCGCGCATCGCCTCGAGCAGCAGCGCGGGATCGAGGCGCGGCGTGACGATGATGACGCCGGTCCCCGGATGCTGACGCTTCAGCAGCGGCAGCGCCGTCGGCAGGTGCGTCTGGTCCGAAGGTCCAGGACGAGCACGTCGGGCTGCGCCGCACCAGGCTGGGCCAGGGCAGCCAGCTCGGAGCCTGGCGCCGACGGCGACGTCATGCCGCAGGCGCGCAGCGCGTCCTCGAGCTGCCGGTCTGTCGAGCCGACGAGCAGAATATTGACGGACAAAGAATCCCCCTACCGAACCAACTGGATCGTCCAGATGAACGCATTGTCCGCGGGAGTGGTCCCCACTCCCGTGACGTACTGACCGGAAGCGTCACGATTCGGCCCACAACGTCTTTGGTCGGATTCGTGCAGTCCATTCCCGGCGCGAGCTTACCCGCAGCCTTGACGTCATTGCACATGCCCTTCGACGAAGAAACCAATGATGTTGGCAATCTTCACGACGCACGGGCTTCCATTGCAGGCAGCAGCCGTGTAACTGCCGATGTCCACAACCGCAAGCGGGACGGATCCGCTTGCTCGACATGTCTATGTCGCCGGCGCCGTTCACAACGGCACCCTGCAGGCCTCTGGGCCCCGTCTTGGTAGCATCCCAATGCGCAAGCGGATCAGAATTGGCGATCGCGTCCCGCCACGCCCCTGGTCCGTCGGGCCCGCCTTAAGGCCGGTCTCGACGTTGATGCATCCCAGGGCTTCCATGCCGGGCGTGTTCGCCGCCGGGCAAACCAAGGCGGCAGTGGCAATTCCCACCGGCTGGGGATTACAGCCCTCGATATCGGCGCGATAATCGCTGCCGCCACCAGACCCGGGCAGGTCGACGATGTTGGCCCAGCCGGCTGAGTACCGATTCGTTTTGCCGTCCTTCAAGATTAGCTGGCGACCGTAGTCGCCAGTCACGGACCAGCCCGTCGTGGCCAGATTTCCGTCGTAGGGCGGGATGTAGACGTCACAGGGTGCTGCCCCGCAGCCGGCAACGGGTGTCGGCTGATACGAATCATTCGAGGTCCACCCCGCGACGCCAGCGAGCGAATCGTTGGGCCAAACGGTGTTGTCCTTGTTGTCGTCGAAGTCGTCCGCCCACCTGTCGATGACGGCCCACGGCACCATGCACTTGATCTGATTCCCGGCGCCCGCTCGCGCCGTCGCTGTGGCGCGGACGCCCTGCTGTGACACGCTGACCATTCTGGCGAAGAACGTCGGGATCGGGTTGCCACGAACCGTGCCGTTCCTGTCCGGCTCGTTGCGAAGCACGTCCACGCGGACGCAACCTACTTTGAGGCCGCACGGCAGCATGTTGTTCGACGGTCCCGAAAAGCGTCACGTCAACGTTCGACGGCGGAGTTGGCCTCGCCCATGATCGCATTCTCCGGCAGCGAATGTCTGAGCGGCAAGCGCGGCGGTCCCGTTTCCTCGCGCCGTCAACCATCGTCGAGAGTGCCCCGGCCAGCGCACCGGCGTCAGCCGAATTCTGCGCCTGCCGGCGGCTGACCCACATCACGTCCGTAATCCACGACGAACGCGCTGAACGCGATGAGCGCGGTCAACGCGATCGCTACGTGTATCGTGATCGCGCCCCGCTCCTGGTGTGTGGTTGCAACGATGCTCATCGCAGGCCTCTTCGACAGACTGGCTGATGGTTACGACTAACGGGTGCCCGACTTCTTCGCGGCAGCCTTCGCGGTCTTGTGCGCAGCCTCTTCGCTGGGCTTTGGGTCCGGCGCGTCGACCGAACCGGTGCCTTCGAACTCATCCCCTTCGCCGCCCTTTCCGACGGACCGCTCAGGAAGGGCTTGAACCGCGTCGGCAGCGGCGGCACCTCGTCCGGATCGAGCGCGCGCACCAGCCGCGGCGTGATGAGCACCATCAGCTCGGTCTGCTCGGCGCGCTCCGCCTTCGATTTGAACAGCGTGCCCGATGATCGGCAGCTTGCTCAGGATTGGAATCGCCGCGCGATCCTCCTGCGAGATGTTGTCGAGCAGGCCGGCAATCGCGAACGACTGACCATCTCGCAGTTCGACGTCGGTCTCGGCCCGGCGCGTCGTCAGCGCCGGAATCCGGAAGCCGCCAAGGCTCACGCCGTTCGCGAAGTCGAGCGCGCTGACTTCGGGCTTGACCTTCAGCCGGATTGCATCACCGGCGATCGTCGGCTTGAAGTTCAGCCGGATGCCGAACTCCTTGAACTGCACCGACACGGTTCCGGTCGCGCCCTGGACGACCGGCACCGGGAATTCGCCGCCCGCCAGGAAGCTCGCCTCCTGACCGTTGTAGGCAATCAGGTTGGGCTCTGCAAGACTCTGAAACGCGCCGCGCGATTCCAGCGCGCGCACCACGCCGCCAATGCCGTCCTTACGGTCGAAGACGAACAGGTTGAGGAGGTCGCTGAACGTCGTGCCGCCCGCAGCGTCGTTGATTGCCGGAGCGGAGAACTGCTGCGTGGTTACGCTGCCGGCCCAGTTCGGCTTATTCAGGAAGAAATTGACGCCCAGTTCCTGGAGAACACGTCGATTCACCTCGGCGAAACGGACCTGTAGGAGCACCTGCTGGCTCTCGGTGCCGCCTGGCACCTGGAGCAGGTTGATGACCGCGCGCTTGGAGGCCGACGCCTGCGCGATCTCACCGGCGCGCAGCATGATGTTCGTGCTCGAGACCTGCCCGGAGAGGATCGTCGAGTCGTCGCTCGTGCTCACCTGGATGTCTTCGCCCGGAAACAGCATCTGCAGGTTCTGCTGCAGCGAAGTGACCGGCTGTTCGACGACCAGGTCGTACTGCGACTCGGCCGTCGGCCCCCACACGATCAGGCTGATCGTGCCAGGCGCCTTGCCGTCGATCAGAATCTCGCGCGGCTGCTACCACCGTCGCGTCGGCGATCGCCGGATTGGTGATCGCAATGCGCGAGATGTTGAAGTCGGTCGCTCAGCACCGTCGAGCGGCCGGCGGTCAACGACACCTCGGGATACTCCCCAGCGTGGCCGGCGGCCTGCGCCGCGGCGGCGGCCACCGGCACCTGCGCCGCGGCGCGGGCGCTGGCGGCGCCCGGCAGCCGGAGCCTGGGCGTGGGAGGCGACGCCGGCAGCCGCGAACAGCGACGGCGACAGGCCAGCGCCGCGAGCTTACCGTCGACGGATTCTGCACTGGCTCTCATTACTTGATGACCTCTTCATTCGACTTGACGACCTCTTCGCTGCGCTTCTGGCCGCGAATGGCCTCGACGCTGTAGAACGGTTTCGGAGCCTCGGGTGGCGCCACGACGGCCGGCTTCCTGCGCGGCGACGCGGGCCTGACCGTTCTGGACTGCTGCACGACCGGCGGATCGTCCGGCGCGCCCATCAGGCTGACCAGTCGCACGCCCTTGGTGTCGGTCGGCACGATGTCGAGCGGGTTGCGCAGCACCAGCATGATCGCGCCGGAGTTCTGCGCCAGCACGATGCGCTCGGCGTCTTCCGGCGTCACCATCAGGGTCACGACGGTCGACGGGATGGCCTTGCCGTCCTTCGACTGCTCCTGGTCGTAGAGCGTGCCGGCGGTCAGCACCTGGACGTTGCTGACGACCGCGCGCGACATGCTGACCTCGCCGCGGTTGAGCGTGACCAGCACATCGACGCGGGTGCCCGGCGTGGTGAAGCCGGCGACGCCGATGACGTCGTTCACCCGCACCGACAGCGCACGCATGCCCGGGGGAATCGACGGCGGCAGGCCGGCGCCCGCCTCGATCGGCGCCAGCTTGGTCTCGGTCAGCGGCTCGTTGGCGTGCACCGGCTGGATCAGGCCGCGCCCGACCAGCGCGTCCGGGGATGGCGAAGCTCCCCTGCACCGGGCTCGACGACGGCCAGCCGACGAGCTTGATGTGTTCCTTGCGTCAGGCGAGTGCCCATCGGCCAGATTCTCGGCGGCGACCGCCACGTAGATCGAGGCGACTTCGACCTGCCGCACCGGGATCCGGCTGATGGCGCGATAGACGAAGTAGGTCGCGGCGCTGGCGAGGCCGACGGCGACGAGCAGAACGATGAGTGTGCGATTCCGGCGATTCATAGTGCCTCCCGACGTTCCGGACTAGCTGGCTTCCTTGCGCATCTTGCTGACCGCCCGGAGGCGGGTGGTCCCGAACGAGCCGCCGAACAGCTGAGATGATCGGGCCGACGAAGACGTGCTGATGGTCGTACGACGACGGTCGACGACCATCACGCTTCACCGTCTTCGTCGGGGTTCCGTCGACGACGGGTAATCGTCTGGTCGGTGCACTTGGTGCAGACCTGACACGCGAATCTGACCCGGTCGCCGGGCAGCGCACGTGCCGACGACGGTGCCGGGACGCCGCCGGCGGCCAGGTAGTTCTGCGCGTGCGCTCTCGGCCTGGGCGGGCACGTAATCGGGCAGCACCGCCACCCGGGCGCCTTCGCGGGCCGCGTTGGTCACGACCTCGAAACGTTCGAACATCAGCCCGAAGTCGAAGACCCCGAGCACGACCAGCAGCAGCAGCGGCAGCGTCAGGGCGAGCTCGACGATCGCCTGACCGCGCTCCCCTCGACGTCGATCCGTGTTCAGCGTCGCCATAACGTGCACACCAGTCCTATCGTGATCGGAATCGCATACGCCAGCCGCGGGCGACGTTGCCGTCCTTCAAGCGTCAGCCCGGGCACCGGCTCGAGGCCGCTGCGTCCGCCAGTGCATCAGCATCAGCCAGAGATTCGTAAACGGCCGTCCGCAGGTAGCCGCGCGCGAGCGCGACCGCCAGGCCGACGACGCCGCCGGCGGCCGCCGGAAAACATCGCGAGCCAGACCGACTCGGCCGGGCCGAGCCAGGCGCCGAGCGCGGCGAGCAGCTTCACGTCGCCGGCGCCCATGCCGCCGAGCGCAAAAAATGGGAAGAACAGCGCCGCACCGGCGAGCCAGCCGGCGGCCGCCGTGCCCGAGGCCGGGCCAGCCGGCGGTCAGCGCCGCGTAGCACCAGCGCCGACCAGCGCCGCGCCGAACGTCAGCCAGTTGGGGATCCGCCGTGTCCGCACGTCGAACGCCACCGCCACGAAGGCGACGGCCAGCACGACGACTGCCCGGAAATCCAAGAACATTCATGATCGATACAGTCCACTCACGAGCCGGCACTGACCCAGGGATCGGCGGGCTCCCACAGGCTCGGCGCACCCGTGTGTCGGGTCGATCCAGCGTGGCGTACGTCGCTGCCAACCGCCGGGCCGATGCCGTTCAGCGCCACATAGCCCGGCGATGCCGATAGAACGCCGCGAGGAACGCATATTCGATCAGGTCCTGCGCGCCGTCTTCACGCACCGAACCGCGCGCAGAGCGACGGCGAGCCGCCCGGGTGCGTGGACGACGGGACGGATCAAATGCGAGCGGCATGTTCGTTGCAACAATGCCGTCGAGCGGGCGCGCAGCGCGCCCGCTCGACGATCGTGACGATCTAGCTGGCCGCCGCGGCCGTCGCGCGTCTGGACCTTCGTGTAGATCGCTGTTCACCTGCGTGCCGATGGACTGACAGGATCAGGTAGCCCGAGATCGAGATGAACGCCGCGAGCAGCGCGTACTCGATGATGTCCTGGCCCTCTTCCTCACGAACGAAACGCGTCATCAGATTCTTCATTGCTCTTCTCCTACCGAGTTGTTTGAGACCGTCGTGCGCGATGAGACCATCCCATCGTCGCGAGCGCGGGCGCGGACCCGAGATTCTGTGTCAGCACTGAGCGCCGCGGAGCACTCGTTGACGCCAGAATTGGCGCTTGACACCACTCGGGTTCGCGAACCGCTCGCACAGTTCCCTGGGTCGTCGCCGCCGGCTGTGCACCCGGCCGCCGACGTTTTCCGCCGCAATGCGGCGGAAACTCGAAACACCTACATCGGACGCTCGAAGCTGACGCTGCGCACCGCGGCGCCCTGCAGCTTGCGCGATGACCCGCCGCAGCGACCGCTCGTGCGGGCTGGTCGTCCACAGGAACTCGGCGCCGAGATGGAACAGCCCGCTGCCGCCTTCGGATTCCTGACAGCGCATCACCCGCACGTCGTCCATGTATTCGGCATCTTCGAACCGAACCCGCAAATGGCCCGTCGCGCCCTTCTCCAGCCGGCAGGTGCTTTCCAGCAGACATCCGGCATTACTGATGTCCAACAAGCGGACCGGCGACCGTCCGCCCGAGCACCGCCACCAAATCACCCGCGCTCAGGAGCGCGTCCAGCGCGTCGGTCACAGAGCCTCCGCGGCCACGCCGCCGGCCGTGTCTGCCGTGCCGGCCACAGCCGCCTCGCTCGTCGAGGGAATCATCGCGAGCCGCAGCCGATGCCGGACCGCCCCGTCAATCACCACCGGCCGGCTCTCGAGCACCGTCACGCGCAGCCCGAGCGTGATTCCGCCGCCCATCAGCTCCAGCGTCATCGTCTCGCCCAGCACGCCGGGCACCTGGCACACCGCCATGAGCTCGTCGCGGGAGGTCCGATCGACGACCACGTCGCGAAGGATGCGCATCGCGCCTTCCCAGGAATTGGCGACTGCAAACCGATGATGAGACCGCCGACCTGTCATCCTCGCACCCCTGGTCATCAGTCGCCGGTCACGTTGTCGACCGCGTGCGTCTGTTGTATGACCCCTATAGAGGCAAGGGTGATGCCTGGATGCGCGCGCGGCGCGATAAGCTGGGTATGTCATTCTACATCAACACTTTGGCGCATATAGCCGAGCCAGAGTGGAGACGACAAGCGCTGGGATTAGACAGAAACTCTGGTCGTGACCAAAAAAAGGGTGCTCAGGACGAGACTTTTGAAGTGGAGGGCTCGCCGGTCACCGGCTTCGAGGCTGACGACATCGCCTTTGCGCGTGTCGGACAGCGCCAGCGCGCCGGCGCCGAGCTCTACCACCGCGAACCCGCGCCAGGCGCCCACCAGACGCCGCGCGGGCACCGCCGCGGCAGCCTTCACGACCACGCCATGCCGCGACACGATCAGCACGTCGATCGCGAAGCGCATGAAGAACGTGTGGACCATGTTGCTGGGGGCGATGACGATGGCGTGCCCTGGCGGCAGGCCGTCGCGGCCGAGGAGGCCGCGCTTGCGAGAGGCGGAGTCG
Source organism: uncultured Acidobacteriota bacterium (assembly GCA_963816725.1). Classification (GTDB taxonomy): domain Bacteria; phylum Acidobacteriota; class Vicinamibacteria; order Vicinamibacterales; family 2-12-FULL-66-21; genus CAVSUB01. The sequence goes on from CAWFMC010000026.1 coordinate 37,129, forward strand.
AAGGCGGGTTCCAGCACGGTCGCCACCAGGCGACCGGTGCGCTGGTTGCGCAGGCACATCGGCGGTGCCCCGCGCCGGGTCAGCGCCTTGAGAAAGTGATCCCTCAGGGCTTGTCCGCGATGATGATCGGGATGCGGATCCGGTAGCGGACCGGTTGTCCGTCGCGCAGGGCGGGCTTGAACTTCCAGGCTTTGGCCGCGGCCATCAGCATGCGCTCCTGGAACCGGCGCATCGGCGAAATCAGCTGGACGTGATCGACGTCCCCGCTTTCGTTCACGGTCACGTCGAAATAGCCGGTGTCGTCGCCGGGTTCCGGCTGCCGCGGCAGCTGCTGCCGGCTGAGACGGGGCGGCGCGACGTCGGTGTCAGCCGCCGTATAGGTGACGAGTCCGTCCTCGAGATGCCCAGGTGCCGAGGTGATCGGCGGCGGAATGACTGCTACGGAGCTCGAAGGGGCGTGGTCACGGGCACCAAACCCGACGTCGCCGCCCAAAGAGCCAACCGGCGGCAGTTGTCCCTTCAGTATCAGGCTAGGCGCGGCGTCCACCGCGGCATTCGTTTTCTGGCTCGCAGGGCCCGAAACCCGCGCGCCTTTCGGCCCTCCGCCAGACGCGCTCGGCATCGTCGCCGGTTCGGGAGCTTCCGCCAGCGTCGGCGCCCCGGTCGTGGAGGGGTCGGCTAATCCGAGCTTGTCCAGACCGGACGAAATCGTGTCGGCGAGCTTCTGCTCCGCCTGCTCGGCGAACGACCCTCGGCCGCCAAGATAGCGCGGCCGCGCGTAGACCACGATCGCGAAGACAATCGCGAGTGCCAGCACAGCGCCGCCGATCAGGAAGTGCTTCGGGATTCCCCTGACGAACTTTCGCAGGCGTCTCCGGCTGCCGCTCTGGTTGCGCCTGCGCCTTCGCCGCGACGCGCTCGCGCAACTGCTCGAACGCCGCCTCGGGATCTCTGGGCGGGCTGCCCGCGCAAGCGCGAGGCGATCGCCTGGAGATCGTTGGCGCGCACCGGGCGCTCGTAGAAGGCCAGGGCCTTCTGAAAGGATTGAACCGAGCTGTGAGTTGGGGTGTCGCCGGCGTTGTTGAGCGCGAGGTCACGCAGACCGCCGGGCGCCTCGACGCCGTCGAGCAGAGACGTTGAGCAGGCTGCCGAGTGCGTTGACCGCGTTCTGGGGCGCGTCAGGACCGAATCCGAGCTGGATCCCGCCCTCCGCGTCGATCAGCAGATCGTCGGCGCCCGGCACGGTGCCTCCCGGCACCAGCTGCGAGGCGACCTCCTGCACGATCGCGACGGCCTCGTGCCACGATCGCGCGAAGTCCGGCTTCAGGACGTCCGAGACCCTGTACATTGCAGCTCCGGTGTACTCGCGCTCGATAGTAAGCATAGTCCCGATCTTGGCCCTCGCGGGCCGCAAATATCCCGTGCAACGGACGTCCCGGCCGAGCTGCGGCCTGAGTCGCGGCCTTCAAAAAATTCTTCGCGCGGGCGGCCTGCACCGCCGAACCCGTCAGCTCTGGCTGAGACGTGCCCCCTTGAAGGCGTCCACCACGTCGAAGGCGCACGCGTACCGGGAGATCGGCTCGCCACGCTGCTCGATCCGAGTGCTCTCGAGATTGCCGAGGAAACGTCCCGCTTCCGCCAGATACGGCAGCCGCGTCGGATCGAGCCCGATCACTCGCGCCGCCGTCGCATCGAGCGCAACCAGATCGGTCGACATCCCGATCAGACCGACGTGCCGGGGCTGGCCCATGATCGGACCGTCCCCTTCCATCCCGGTGACGCCGTCCAGAATCGCGAGATGCGGCCGGATCGTCGCGTTGAGATCGAGGATCGACGCCTCGATGCCGTGCACGTGCAGGATGTTCTTCGGCCACCCGTAGACCGCACCGGGCACGACGCCGAAGAAGTTCTTCATGCTGGCCGTCATCCCCGCCCAGTGGTGCGTCTTCAGCTTCGGCATCGAGACGATCAGGTCCGCGGACAGGAGCTCCACCGGCAGGGCGAGCGACGTCAGGCCGGTGAATCGGCTCGCCAGCGGCACCTTCCGGACGTCGTCCTGATTGAGGTCGACGAAGCGGATGCGCTCGTCCTGGAGATGGTCGTACAGCCCCGTGCTGGTCAACAGGTACTCGGTATCGCGGCGATGGCCCGGCCCTTCCCCGACGACGACCGACGCGGCGCCGGCGCGGCGGAAGGCGACCGCGGCCCCGATCGACCACGCGCGGATCGGTGTTGATGGCCGTTCCCGCCTCGTACTCCACCATGTTCGGCTTGAGGAAGACCCGGCGGCCGCGCACGTCGAGCCCGAGATCGGTGAGGCCGCGCCCGATGAGCGCAGCGAAGTCGACGTCGTAGGAGTCGGCCGGCAGGAGCGTCACCGCCGAGCGATCCGCAATCCGGAACGCGCGCGCGTCGTACGGCGCACGGCGGCAGGCGGCGGCGATCAGCGGGACCGCGGCCGCACCGAGGAATGCCCGCCGGGTCAGGCCGGACGGCGCGTCAGAGCTTGAACGGCGCATCGGGCTTGTCCGCATTCAAGGTGTGGAGCGCCATCGCCATGCCGAGCTGGTGGCCGAGCCCGACGGTGTGATCGATCTGCGCCACGAGCCGTTCGCGCACGGCGCCCGTCGCTCGTCCGTGCGCCGCCAACGCGATCATCGCCAGGGACAGCGCGCTGGCCGAGGCCTCCGACGTCGCGGCGCGCTCGAGATACGCGACGCTGCTCGTCACCGCCGGATACGGCTTCTTCTGCAGCGCCAGCAGCGCCATCGCGGTGGTCGGCACGTAGGGCCGCAAGTCCTTGCCGAGCATGTTGGAGTTGCCGTAGTTCCAGCCGCCCTGCGCGCAGCAGCGATCGATCAGCAGCGTCTCCGCTTCCGTGAGCCGGGCCGCTTCGACGCCCTTGCCGGCGACTTGACGACGGCGAAGCGCCAGGAGGGCCCAGGCGGTCGGCTCGACCCAGCTGAAGGTGCCGGGAATCCACGACCACCCCTGGAGCTGATTGTTCTGCCGGTTGATCGTCGACGGCTCGAGGGCGATGCCTTTCGCGTGCTCGAGCGCCGTCGCCAGCGCGTCGGTCCCGGCGGAATGCTCGACTCCGCGCGCCGCCAGCGTCGTCAACGCCAGTGCGTGAAACGCGAAATTGACCTCGCCGTCCATCCGTTCGCGAAGCAAGCCGGCGGTCACCGGCCAGGCGGCGAGGACCGCGGGGTCCGCGTCCGGCATCGCGAGCAGCGCCCAGCAGGTCGGCTCGAGACGGCTCGCCTTGCCGGCGTAATACCCCCACCCGCCGTCCGCGTTGCGGCCCGCCCTGAGGCGGTCACGCAATGGCGAAAGGTCGGCGCGAGCCTGGGGCATGCCGGCGGTAGCCATAAATGTTGCCTGGGGCGGCACCGGCCAATTGTCGCAAATCCGCTGCCGGCTCGCGATTCGGCCCGGCTCGACCGGGAAGGCTAAACGATGGAAGAAGTTGGGCTGATGTGCCGGCCGCTCTTGACCGAGCGACCGAGCGCCGACGTCTGCCCGGAGCCAGACGAAGTGACCAGCGTGGCGCGACTCACGACGGACGGACGGCGGCCGCGGCATGGCGGCTCTCGAGCTCCGGCAGCAGCGAGCGGCGGGCGCTGACGCCGCCCGTCTCACCCGACCGGAATTCCCGGTAATCCACCTTGCATTCGTGCGCGGAGAGGAAGTTGTGGAACTTCTGGTAGTCCTGCGGCTCCATCCCGAACAGCGTCAGGAGGGCCCGATAGCTGCCGCGGCTCGTGCGCAGCCCGCGCCTGACCAGCTCCCGCACGTCGTGCCGGGTGATGTCGCGGGCCAGGAACAGCGGATGGACATGCGCCCAGAACGAGCAGCCGCCGTTGACCAGCGCCTCGTACAACTCGTCGGCGATCTGGCGTCGCCGCTCACCCGTCGGGACGAGCGTCTCGGTCTGGCGAATCGCGCGCGGCAGCGCCGCCGCCGACACCTCCGCATCGTCTGACTGCCAGATCGCGTGTTCGACGATGTTCTGGAGCTCGCGGACGTTGCCGGGCCAGCGATAGCGCTCGAGGAGGTCGAGGGCTTCGGCCGAGAAAACCACCGGGGCGCCGCGCCGCGCCGCGAAATGCACAGCCAGTGCGCGGACATCCGGCACGGCGATCGCGCAGCGGCGGCACGTGGATGTGGATCACGCGCAGGCGATACAGGAGGTCCTCGCGGAACTCACCTGCGGCGACCCGCTCGGCCAGATTGCGATTCGTCGCGGCGACCACGCGGACGTCGAGCCGTCGCGCGCGGTCGTCGGAACCGACCTGCTGGATCTCACCGTGCTCGAGGAAGCGCAGCAGGAGCGCCTGCATGCGCAGGCTCATCTCGCCGACTTCGTCGAGGAACAGCGTGCCCCGGTGCGCCTGCTGCAGCTTGCCGATCTTGTCGCGATACGCGCCGGTGAAGCTGCCCTTCACGTGACCGAACAGCTCCGATTCGAGCAAGGTCTCGGTCAGGCCGGCGCAGTTGACGGCGACGTACGGCCCCTGGCACCGGGGTGACGCGGCGTGGAGCGCTTGGGCGACGAGGTCCTTGCCGACGCCGCTCTCGCCGGTGATGAGAACCTTGGCATCGCCGCCGGCGGCACGCTGGACAAGGCGCCGGACCTCGGCCATGGCCGGGCTGACGCAGAGATCCAATCCGGAAAGGGCCGCGGCCACGCGCGGAGCACGCGAGGATATTTCGATGGTTTGCACGGGTTGCAGCTCGATTGAGCAATGGACGTACCCCTGTCGACCTCTACCGAAACCTCTTAGATATATCTCTGTAAGATTATAGCAAGGAGGCACTTGCGGAAGGTGCTCAATCGGCTACGAATCCAGGGTTGAGGATTTATTCTCCATTTTAGAGACCTTTTGTCGCTGTAGGTCGCGTCTCCGGTAACTTTATTCCAAACAAATGCGCCACATCCGTTCAGGTAACCATCCGAACAGCGGCGCGCCGGTACTCTGGCCCCGGCTGGAAGAAAGCACCGCGTTGGAGTGATCATTCGGGTTCGACCACTGGAATTCCTTGGGATTTCGAGTGGCACCCCTCTTGGGTTTACGGCGGGCATGGCAGATTCGAGCCGCTACCGTCTCTCACTGGTGCTCGCACTCGTCGGCGCGCTCACCGTTCTCGCCCACACGTGGTCAACCTTCCCGCTTCGGCATTTCAGCGGCAGCGACCTCCCGACGTTTCACCGCTCCGCGCCGGACGTGCGTGAATGGCCGGTCCATCAGTACCTCCCGATCGGATGATGGCCATGAACCGCCCGTTCCCGTGTCCGTTCTGTCACTCGGCTGGCGTCGTGCTGGTCGGCGAAGGCCGCCATTTCCTCCACTACCGCTGCGAGGATTGCGCAGAAGTCTGGACGGCACAAGTGGATACGCCGATCAGCAGGACCCGCTCACAACGCGCTGGGGACCGCACGGACTCGGTCGTCGGTGATGAAGTCTTGCGAACGCGCGGATGTCTGTTGCGAGCCGCCCCTGTCGGTGCTCCACTTCGAAACACGCGAAGTCTGGTGTCTCGATTCGAGAACGAGCAGTAACTTACTGCTTTCACAGCGGTTGTCATACATTACAGGGCTGTCTGTGCTCCATTCGTAGACACTCATCCGGCATTACAAGTCTGCTATATCCCGCAAGTCATTCTCTCTCCAGACTTTACGCGAGTAGCCGAGCTGGCCGTTCACTTGCCTCATCAGCTGGCGCGGTTAGCCCCCGAGCCGCGCAGGAGCGAGAGTCATGTTGAACGAGACGGAACGGCAGGCGCCGCGGATTGACGGCCAGCATCGAGACGACATGCCCGGAGGCGCGCCCAACATCATCGCGGCCAGCCCCGCGATGCTGGAAGTGCTGGCGATGGCGCGCCGCGCCGCGGCCGGCGAGTCGAAGGTGTTGGTCACCGGCGAGAGCGGCGTCGGCAAGGATCTGATCGCGCGGACCGTTCACGTCCACTCGACGCGGGCCAACGGGCCCTTCGTCGCCGTCAACTGCGCCGGCCTGACCGAGACGCTGCTCGAGTCGGAACTGTTCGGACACGTCAAAGGCAGCTTCACCGGCGCGTATCGCGACAAGGCCGGCAAGCTGCAGCAGGCGCACCGCGGCACGCTGTTCCTCGACGAGGTCGGCGAGATGAGCCTGCGCATGCAGGCGCTCCTGCTCCGCTTCCTCGAGACCGGCGAAATCCAGTCGGTCGGCGCGCACGGCTCCTCGGGCATCGCCAACGTGCGGGTCATCGCGGCCACCAACCGCAACCTGGCCGAGCGCGTCTCGGCCGGTGAGTTCCGCGAGGACCTCCTCTACCGGCTGCGGGTCATTCACATCCACGTGCCGCCGCTGCGCGAGCGCCGCGAGGACGTCCCGGTCCTGATCGAACACCTGCTGAAGCGGTCCAAGCGCGCGATCGCGATCTCCGACGAGGCGATGCAGGTGCTCCAGCGCTATCGCTGGCCCGGCAACGTCCGCGAGCTCCAGAACGTCGTCGAGCAGGCGCTGTGGTTCGCCGAGCGCGACATGATCGACGTCGGCCATCTGCCGCGCGGCGTGCGCACCGCCGGCGAGTCGCTGCTGCCGACCCGCGAGCGGCGGCGCCAGGTCGCGGACGATCTCTACGACGCGCTGGTCTCGGGCGGCTACTCGTTCTGGGAGCACATCCACCCGATCTTCCTGTCGCGCGACATCACCCGCCACGACGTGCGCGAGCTGATCGTCCGCGGCCTGCGCACGACGCACGGCAACTACCGCGCGCTGCTGCGCCTGTTCGGGATTCCGCATCACGACTACAAGCGCTTCCACAATTTCCTGATGACCCACGGGTGCAAGGTCGACTACCGCGCATTCCGCCAGGGCACGCCGGAGCCGGCCCGCGTCCCGCGGGTGCTGCTGCCGCCGCTCCGTCCGGGGGCGATGACGCCTCCCGCCGAGACGCCCGAGGCGGTGGCGGTATAAAGGGGTTCAGAGGTTCATGAGGTTCATGGGTTCATGGGTTCAGGTTCAAGGTTCAGGGCTCACGGTCGGTGCTCGTTCCGCTACTGCGCCAATGGGCTCTGACCTTGAAACGTGAACTGAACCCCCGAGCCTCATGAACCAATGAACCCTGGGCGGGACGCGATGGAGTCGGCCCCGGGTCTGTCGGGTGTGCTGCCTGTCGCTCTGTTCTCGCTCGCCCGGTACTCCTTACTCGATCGCGTACTCCTCGATCCAAGCGTTCAGCACGATTGAGCCCGGGCCCATGCTGGTCCGGGTCGCGTGCGCGAGCACTTCGACTCTCCTTCCTTCTGAATCACGACCTCCTTCTTCCGATGTGACAGCGGCCCGTCGTGATGGCAGTCCGCTTCAGCGTCGCCACTGTAATCCCGAGTTCGGCGAGGATGGCGCTGGAGGCCGCAGAAGTTCAGCGACACGGGGATCGAGGTGACCTACGCGGTCCAGCGCGAGACTCGCGCAAGGCCGGCGCGCGAAACCGCGACGGGTTGGAATGGTCATCGTTCGAAGGTTCGAAGGTTCGAAGGTTCGAAGGTTCGATGGTTCGATGGTTGGATGGTTCGAAGGGTTCGAGGCGTTTGAGGCCTTGGACGCTCGACGCTTCGGAGAGTCCGAGAATGCGACGGTTGTGGCTGCTGGAATCGGCGGTGAAGATCCCATCGAACGAACAGAGGCGCTGCGCAGGAGGCAACGAACCTGAGAACCCTCGCACCTGGAACCCGCACCTTCGAACCCGTCGAACCCTCGAACCCCCGAACCGACAGTGAAAAAAGAAAACAGGCGCACGCCCGGGGGAGGAAGCGTCGCCTGTTTCTCGCGCGATGTGCGCCCGAACGGAGTCGAAGGCTGGGGAGCCCTGGAGTAGGAGTCGCTGTCGGACTACTGAACCTTACGACGACGCATCCGGTGGCCGGCGGCGAGAGCCGCGAAGCCGAAGAGTGTGAGGGAGGCGGGCTCCGGGACGGTCTGTCCGCCGCCGCCGTTGCTGCCGCCACCGCCGGTCGTGATCTTCACGCTCTGCCCGCCGATGCTCAGGCTGATGACGTGCGACAGGGCGGTCTCGAAGCCCGTCGCGTTGAAGTTGAAGTTGCTCGTCGAGCCGAGGGTGAAGCTGACCGCTTCGCCGGCGTCGAAGCGCGCAGCGGCCGCGGTCGGGAAGTCGATGTCAACGTTGTAGGCGAAGCCCGCGTCGCTGGCGGCGCCGAAGCTCGCCGACGGTGCGCCAGCGCTGCCCACGGGGGTGGCCGCGAAGTTCGTGACCTGCCCGTCGCCGGTCGGAGTCGTCACGTAGCCGAAGCGGAGATTCGCGATCTCGCCGTTCGAATTGTTCGCGACGGTGAAGTCGACGTCGTTCGTATCGGACACGTTGTCGGCGATCGTGACCGTGACCGAGCCCGAGAAACTGCCGCAATCGCCGACCAGGCACGAGTTCAGCGTGAACACCGCCGCCGACGCCGTCGTCGGCACCAACGCCGCGCCAGCCACCATCACCGCCACCGCCACCAGCCCTGAGACTCTCATTGCCCCTCCATCCGTCATCATTGAATCGCCGTTTCCTTTCGGCGACGGATGAAGGAGCAAGGCGAACGCCACGCTCGATCAGGGGAAAACGGCCTGATTCGTCGGATCTGGGTTGCGTGGCGGTCAGGCCGTCTGGAAGGGACTGCTGGAAGTCTGGGCCGGACCAGCCGCGAGCACCGCGGAGGGCTCGTCCGCTGCCACCTGCTCGCCCGGACGGAACGCCAGCCACGCGGTGACGCCGATCACGTAGACAGCGATGATCAGGCTGATCGCCATATACCGGTCATCGTCCTGGCTGACGATGGCCGGTGTGAGGCAGGTCAGGGCGGCGGCGGCGGTGAGGCCGATGCCGGCGGCAGGGTATCGTGGCCAGAGGGCCGCGAAGATCAACAGGAAGCCGTAGTAGTAGCACGTCAGGTTGGTGAAGAACGGAATCGCGCCCAACCCCAGGATCAGGGTCGTCCACAGGGGCTGACCGGCCGTGGCCCGCGCCAGGATCGCGAGGTAGACCGCGACGAGCGCGACATACAGCCAGAACCGCTCTTCGAAGAGCCGCAGCCGGGCGTCCTTCCAGATGTCCCAGGGCGAGTCGAGCCACAGCTCGCGCACGCTGCTGCTCCGGGTCGCCGGATCGAACGTCACGAGCTGTCGCAGGCCGACGTTGTTGGTCAGCGGTGTCGCCAGGTGCTTGCGGCTGTTGGCGACGAACCCGCGCCAGGATGCCACGCCGCCTTCCGGCGGATGCGGACCGAGGAGTGACGCAGCGGCCAGGAGGCATGCGGCGACGACGCCTCCGATCCCGAACCGCACCAGGCTCGCCGGCAGCCGGCGGCTGCGCCACGCGCTGTGCGCGGCGCTGAACGCCACGGCGAGCAGCGTGAAGCCGGGGAACACCCGCAGCAGGGTCGACCAGGCGATCGCGGCCCCGGAGGCCGCCATCCAGCCGCGCCGGGCGAGGCAGACCGCCGCGACCGCGAACAGCAGCCAGTCCTCCCGCAGAAACGCCCCGCCGATGTAGGTGTAGCGAGCCGGATAATTCGTGCCCCACCACACGAGCGCGACCGCCAGCACCCGCCAGCCGAAAGCCCACCACACCAGTCCGCCCATGATGGCGAGGAGGATCGGATCGAGCAACGCCAGCGCCCAGATCTGTGCCCCCGAGACCGGCGCGAGGTTGGCGAGTCGAGCGCCGACCATTGTCCAGACCGGAGTCGCGTTGTAGCCGTGGTCGGCGGTCAGCTCGTTCCACTTGCCCGCGCTCACGTGCTGCCGGAACCACTCGACATCGTGAGTGAACGACTGCCAGCGCGCCCGATCCGGAAACCGGTCCAGGCAGCGGGACGGATCCTGAACGGCCGGCGTGCCCAGCGCCAGCTCGTTGGTCGAGAGGTTACGAATCCAGCGGCGCGAGACGTTGGCGCCCCGCCCGGCCTCGACCTCGGCGACGGCGACGCACTCGTACAGGCCGGTGTAGCCCAGCTCCTCGAAGTACTTGGACCCGAGGTAGTAGTGAAAGAACTCGTGGTAGTGGACGAAGCCACCGACGAAGTGGAAGGCACCGAAGTTCCACCAGCCGGCGCGCACCGAGCACGCCGACCAGCGCGAGCGCAGCCTTCAGTCGGCGTGAGGGGGCGTGCCCGCCGCGAGTGGACCAGTAATGCCAGAGCAGGATGAGCCGTGGCCAGGATGGCGATGATGCCCTTGGCCGCGATGGCGAGCTTGTAGTCGGGTCCGACCGCGGGCGCGAGCGGATTCATCGAACCTGTATCAAGGTGGGAAGACCTCGGCAAAATTGAGGCGGCGCCAGACCGGCGCCGCCTCAAGAGATGCTCGAGGGTACCACGCGGACGCGTGGCGTCGAAGGCGAAGCGAACTAGCTGCGACGAGCGCGACGCGCCGCGGCGAGCGCCGCCAGGCCGAACAGGGCCATCGAGGCCGGCTCGGGAACCGTCTGGCCACCGCCGCCCTGGCTGCCGCCGCCGCCGCTGGTGAACGTGCCGCCGCCAGGCGAGAAGATGTTGAAGTTGGACCCGCCGGGAAGGTTGTTGAACGCCGCACGGATGTTGCCGTTGCCCAGCGTCGCCGGCAGCGCCGATGCGAACGTCAGGTTGAACCCCCAGGTCAGCGTGCTGCCGTTGACGATGGCCGCGGTGCCCAGCGGGTTGACGGTCTCGGCACAGACGTCGCCGCCGTTGCCGTTGCCGCACCCATTCGCGTTCAGGTTGCTATCCAGATGGACCGTCCAGGCGCCAACTCCGCCGGGAGCCGACGTCAGCGTGGCATTCGTCGGGTTGAACGAATTGAAGTCGAACTGCACGCTGTCCACCAACGTGCCGGTGTAGGCGTTCACTGCAGCCCCCACTGGATCCTGAAAGTTGGCCGTCAGCGTCGCCGCGCAGGTCGTGCAGCCCGTCGCCACGTCCAACGTCCACACCGTGTTCGAGCCACCGAAGGTGTCCGTAATCGTGAGGACCGCCGCGTCAGCCTTCGCCGGCGCCATCGCCAGCACCGCGGCCAACCCGACCGTCACCACCCCAAACTTACCGAGCAATCTCATCAAAGTCCTCCGCATCCAAGGGTTCAGTCGGTGCGTCATCAGGGACGCGCCAGCAAAGAATCGTGCAATTTGCCAACCAGACTATACCGTTCCGAAATATCGAATGTTTTCAGCAACTTAGAGGACCAGCCCATCATTTAAGTCTTCCGATTGCGGACTTTTGTTAATCCAATCGGCCGTCGGTTCGACTTCCCACCGCTACCGCCGATTTCACACCGCCGGCACCCGCTCCGGCAGGAACTACACAGGGCGACCTCGGCTGTATCGGTTTTCCGTAACCTTTCTACCTTGCTACTCGGCCTCGTAACGCCGCCGAAATCCGCGCTTCGCTGAATCGCTGAGGAAATTCATCGTCCGCGCAACTGGAACCGATGTTGCCCCGGCCGCGGCCGAACCACCGGTACTTCTGAAATTCATGTTTTAAGCGGGTCAGGGAGATGTCTGCTCCCGGCCCCTTGACGGCGACCTGCGTCCGGGCCGCCGGAGGACTCCCGATGAAGCTGTGTGTACAGTGGCGCGCGCGTTCCGCGACCGCCGCCCTCCTGCTCGCCCTCACCGCCGCAGCCGTTGACGCCCGCCAGGCTCCCTCCGCGGGCGCCGCCACGATCGAGGAGCGCACCGCCGGCGCCGAGCGCGTCGTCGTCGCCGCGGTGGAATCGGTCACGGCCGACTACCAGACCAACGAGTTCGGCGACCGCCTGATCGTGTCGCACGCGAGGCTCCAGATCCAGGAAGCGATCAAAGGCTCCACCGAGCCGCTGACGCTCGACTACGAGGGCGGCACGGTCGACGGCGTCACGCTGCACGTCTCGTCGCTGCCGGTGCTGCGTCCGGGCGAGCGCGGCGTGTTCTTCGTGACCCGCGGCAAGAAGGGGGAGTTCAAGCCGCACCTGCGCGGCCAGGGCATCCTCAAGCTCGATCCGCAGGATCGCGTGCCCAACAGCAGCCTGACCTTGACCGACGTGCGCCGCATGGCGGCGAGCGTGGTCCGTTGATCGGCGCGCCCTCATCGACCATGCGCGCCTTCACTCGTCTCACCCTGACCACCACGGCCGTCGTCGCTCGCCGTGACCGCCCTGCCCACCGCCTACGTGCTGAACGGCCCCAAATGGGGCACGCGCACGGTGAACTACTACATCAACCCCGCGAACAGCCGACGTCTCGGAGGCCGCGGCCGAAGCCGCGATCCAGGCCGGCGCCGCGACCTGGGGCTCGCAGTCCGCCGCCGACTTCCGCTTCTACTACATGGGCCGCACCAACGGCACCGGCTGGCCATGAACAACGGCAAGAACGAGGTGTTCTTCCGCAACGTCGTCGGCCGGCAGCACGGTCGCCGAAACCTACTGGTGGGCGGACGCCAGCGGCCGCCTCGATCGACGCGGACATCGTGTTCTACGACGGCGGGATCACGTTCTTCACCGGATCGAGCGGCTGCTCCGGCGGCCTCTACATCGAGGACACGGCGGCGCACGAGTTCGGGCACGCGCTCGGCCTCGGCCACAGCTCGGATCCGGACGCGACGATGTACTACGTGACGACCTGGTGCTCGACCAGCGGCCGCAGCCTGGCGCCCGACGATCTCGCCGGCGTCGAAGCGCTCTACCCAGCGAGCTCGGCGCCGAGGAACGTCGCGCCGTCCGTCGAGCCTCACCCGCCCGGCCGACGGCGCGACCTACTCGGCGCCGGCGACGGTCACGGTCACCGCCACCGCCACCGACACCGACGGCTCGGTCGCGAGCGTCGACTTCCTCGTCAACGGCAGCGTCTTCGCCACCGACACGACCTCGCCGTACAGCGCGACGCTCACCAATCTCGCGGCCGGCACCTACGTGCTCACCGCGGTCGCCACCGACAACGCCGGCGCGACGGCGACCGCCGTCCGCCCGCACGATCGTGGTCACGCGACGCGGACCGGCACCCGCGGCAGCCGCCGCTACGTCACCACGGACACGACGACACGAGGGCTCGTGGAAGGGCGTCTACGGCAGCCGAGGGATACGCGATTGCGGCGACACCACCAGCCTGCCCGTGGGTACGCAGCTCAGGGTCACCGGGCAGAGCTCCTGGACGTGGGCGGCGTCGACGACCGACGTGCGGGCGACTCCAGCGCGCGGCGAGCGACCGGGTGATGGCGGCGTGGTACGGCAGCAGCTTCACCATCGACGTCAACGTCAGCGGCACCCAGCCGCGGCAGCTCGCCATCTACACCGCCGACTACGACAACGGCGGCCGCCAGCAGCGGTTCGACCTGATCGACGCGGCGACCGGCGCCGTGCTCGACAGCCGCACGCTCTCCGCGTTCACGAGCGGCCAGTACCTGCGTCTGGAACGTCCTCGGCCACGTGCAGATCCGGGTCACGCGCCTGGCCGGGCCGAACGCCGTCGTCAGCGGGATCCTGATCGGGGGCGCCGGCGCGACGGGCGCGGCGTCGGCGAGCGCCGCGTTCCTGACGACCGACACGTCGACGCAGGGCACGTGGAAGGGAACGTACGGCGCGGAGGGCTACGCGATCGCGGCGGACACCACGAGCCTTCCCGCGGATACGCAACTCACGGTCACCGGGCAGAGTGCCTGGACGTGGGCGACGTCGACGACCGACGGCCGGGCGCTGCAGCGCGCGGCAGCGATCGCGTGATGGCGGCGTGGTACGGCAACACCTTCACGATCGACGTGAACGTCACCGGCTCGCAGCCGCGGCAGATCGCCGTCTACAGTGCCGACTACGACAACTGGGGCCGCCAGCAGCGGTTCGACGTGGTCGACGCGGCGACCGGCGCGGTGCTCGACACCCGCACGCTCACCGCGTTCACGGCGGCCAGTACCTGCGTCTGGACCGTCCAGGGACACGTGCTGATCCGGGTGACGCGCCTGGCCGGTCCGAACGCGGTGGTCAGCGGCGTCCTGATCGGTGGGGCGGCGCGGCCGCAGGGCCGCCTAACGCAACGAGTGTCACGTTCCTCGCGACCGACACCGTCACGCAGGGCACGTGGAAGGGCGTGTATGGCAGCGGCGGCTATTCGATCACCGACGACGCCAGGAGCCTGTCCTCATTTCTCAAGCTGCTGTGGTCTGGATTCAACTCGTGGACGTGGGCCTCGGCGTCAGCGGACGTTCGGGCTCTCCAGCGCAGCACCACCGGCCGGGTCATGGCGGCCAGCTATGGCACCGCGTTCAGCATCGACGTCAACCTGACCGACGGGGCCGATCACCAGATCGCCGTCTACAGCGCGGACTACGACAACGGAGGCCGCCGCCAGCGCTTCGATGTCGTCGATGCGACGACCGGCGCGGTGCTCGACAGCCGCACCATCTCGGCGTTCACGGGCGGAATCTACGAGGTGTGGACCGTTCGCGGCCATGTCGTCATCAAAGTCGTGTCCGTTGCCGGACCGAATGCCGTCGTCAGCGGCCTGTTCGTCGACTGAACTTCCACAGGCGAGCGCGGTGACCGCCGCGCTCGCCGACGAATCCGTTAGGCTGGTCACAATTCTCCGGGCTGCGTGGCGGTGAAAGAGCCGCCCCGCACGCCCCATTTTCCGCCGCTAAGCACCACCCCCTCCACACGTTAGCTGGCGCGACGCCACTGCCGTCGAGCGTGGCGGCGTCCTTGCTCAATTCCTGATCGTCCGGCACCGCCGGGCGCGCCAACAAACCTTCATCGAATCGAGGCCGGTTGACCGGCCGGGGAATCAGCATGCGTCTGGGTGTGCGGTGGACCAGTGTGTTCGGAATTGCGCTGATGGCTTCGGCGGTGAGCGCCGCGGCGCAGCGGCCCGCGACGATCGAGGAGCGCGCCGCCGGTGCCGAGCGGGTGGTGGTGGCCTCGGTAGACGACGTGACCGCCACATACGAAAGCAACGCCTTCGGCGATCGGTTGATCGTCTCGCACGCGCGGCTGCGGGTCGAGGAAGCACTCAAGGGGCCGGCCGACCCGATGACGCTCGACTACGAGGGCGGCACCGTGGACGGCATCACCCTGCACGTGTCATCGCTGCCGGCGCTCGCGCGCGGCGAGCGCGCCGTGTTCTTCGTCGCGCGCGGCGCCAGGGGTGAGCTCACGCCGCACCTCCGCGGCCAGGGCATCGTGAAGCTCGATGCCACCGACCACGTGCCCCACAGCAGCCTGACGCTCGACGACGTGCGACGCATGGTCGGACAGTCCCGCTAAGCAAGGAAGGCCAGCATCATGCGTCAGCCACTCGCCCGAATCGCCCTCGTCACCACCGTCCTGATCGGCGCCGGCGTCGCGTTGCCGTCAGCCTACGTGCTCAATGGTCCGAAGTGGGCGACCCGCACCGTCAACTACTACGTCAACCCGTCCAATCTCGATGTGTCTGCCGAAGCGGCCGAAGCGGCGGTCCAGGCCGGAGCCGCGGTCTGGGGCTCCCAATCGGCGGCGGACTTCCGCTTCTATTACATGGGCCGCACGACCGGCACGTCGCTGACCAACAACGGCAAGAACGAGGTCTTCTTCCGGAACGCCGCATCGGGCGGGCTCATCGCCGAGACCTACTGGTGGGCCGACGCCAACGCCCACCTGATCGATGCGGACATCGTGTTCTACGACGGCGGGTTCACCTTCTTCACGGGCGGCACGGGCTGCAATGGCGGCATCTACATCGAGAACACCGCGGCCCACGAATTCGGCCACGCTCTGGGCATGGGTCACAGCGCCGACCCCGACGCGACGATGTACGCGGTGTCGTCGTACTGCTCGACCAGCGGCCTGACCTTGAATGCCGATGACCTGTCGGGCGTCGAAGCCCTCTATCCGCCTGCCAGCGCCAACACCGCACCTGGCCTGACCATCACCGCGCCCTCGTCGGGCACCTCGATTGCGGCTGGCGCGATGGTGACCCTGTCGGCGACAGCGAGCGACCAGCAGGACGGCATCCTGTCCGGCTCGATCGTGTGGCGATCGAGCCTGGCTGGGTCGCTGGGCGTCGGATCGAGTCTGGCCGCGCTGTTGCCCACCGGCGTCCAGACGTTGACCGCGTCGGTGACCGACAGCGCCGGGGCAACAACGACGGCCAGCGTCGGCGTGACCGTAGCGGCCGCCGCAGCGCCGGCACCGATGACGCTGTCAGCGGTCCTGACGGCGGCGAAGAGCGGGCCGCGCGTGGACCTGCGCTGGAGCGGAGCGGCGGGCGCGAACGTGGACGTCTACCGCAACGGCGGCAAGCTGACGGCCACGGCCAATGACGGCAGCTACAGCGACAGCCTGGGGAAGCGCGCCGCGGCGGGAAGCTATCTCTACACCGTCTGCGCCAGCGGCACGAAGACCTGCGCTCCCGGTGTGACGGTCGTCTATTAGGCGCGGAAAGCCAGGCGGGACCGGCTGTCCCGAGTGCGGCCGGCCCCTTGTGCGGGCCGACCGCACGTTGGTCAAGCTCTGTCAGTTGCCGAGGAGACTTGCCAAACCTGCTCCCGTGCGCCGAATTGTCCCACCTGTCCCAATTCCCGACATTCTGGCGAGAGTCGGCGCGCCTTGTCGTCCCTCTTCATGCACTGGCGTTGCGATGAGCATGGATCCCATACGGTCCGCAGGCTCAGACTTGGGCACGATTGGGCAAACGGCGGCCTTTCGTGCTCCGTGCGGCACCCATCATGTCTGCGCCGCGTCCCCCGCGGAGAGCTTAGTCTTCCTGTGCACGAACTTCGCAGGTTTGTCATACTGAAACGCGTTTGAGTCATCTCGCCGCATCGCCTTCCTAAACCATTGCTGGGTGGACGTTTACCGCTGTCCTTGGAACCGCGCTCGAGTCGTCGCCCGCGGTTGCCTGCTCTGGCAGCAAACGTGCTCTGTGGTGGCCGACAACTGGTGTCCTACAGCCCGCCGCCAAGGCCGGTCGGGGCGGGGGAAGCACCTTGACGGGGGATGAGGGAGATCAAATGAAGAAGACGTTCTCGGGAATTCTCGTCGCCGCTCTCGCGTTTGCGGGCGTGGTCGGAACGAGCACGAAGGCCGACGCTGCGTTCATCGCAGCGATCTGCCAGGATCTGACCTGCAGCACCGGTCCGATCATCGTCACTGACAATGGGGCTGGAGACACGATCCCCGGCACAGGCGCCATCAACTTTTCGGTGGCGGCATTCGGCTACTCGCTCGTGGTGAACACTTCACAGAGCAAACCGGTGCTCGGCTCGGCCGCCGCGCCGCAGCTCGACCTCACGCTACACCGCCACTGGCACGGGGACGATTTTCCTCTACGCCAGTGATACCGACTTCACTGGCGCCGGTTCACGCGCGTTCACGCTTGCTCTGTCAGAGACGAGCACCAATGGTAGCGGCTCAGTGACGGGTCGCGCTTGGGGCGGTACCACCAACAACGCGCTGACGTTCTCGCCGCTGCTCGCGTCAGTTGGCCCCCTGTCCGGTGTGGCCAACTCTGGCACGACTGCGGGTTCGTTCACCCCGACCGTGAACCCCTACTCGCTGAGCATCGGCGTGCAAATCATCCGCACGACCGCTGGGACGACCACAGGCGACCTGAACCTCAACGTCGCGCCCGCGACGGTTCCGGAACCGGCGTCGATGACGCTGTTCGGGCTCGGCCTGATGGGTTTTGGGGTGGCGAGCCGCCGTCGCAAGGCCGCACAGGCCAAGTAGCACGGTCGATCTCTCGGTTGCATCGGGCCTTGGCGCAAGCCAGGGCCCTTTTTTTTCGGGGCCCGCGCGCGCAGCGCCCGTCCCAAGGTCGCTCTGACAGTGGTGGTAAAATAGCGGTCGGCGGGTTCCCCGTCTTCGCGATCACATGAGAATCCACATGTTTTCACGCCCCGGCCAGGTGTCGCTCGCGGCGTCGCTGGCGGTCTTGATTTTCCTTGGCGGCTGCCGCCGTTCGAGCGGCAGCCTCGAACGCGGCGACGAGTACTTTCAGAAGAAGGACTATCGGGCCGCGGCGCTCGAATATCGCGGCGTGGTCAACCAGGACAACCGCAACGGCGTCGCCCATCAGAAGCTCGCCCGGGCGTATCAAGAGCTGGGTGCGACGGACCAGGCCTGGAAAGAGTTCGTGCGCGCCGCCGACCTCCTGCCGGACAACGCCGAGGCGCAGCTGGACGCAGCGGAGGCGCTGCTGGTGACCGGACAGTTCGACGACGCCAAGGGGCGTGCCGAGAAGACCGTGGCGCGCGACCCGAAGAACGTCAGGGCCCACACCATCCGTGGACTCGCCACCGCTGGCCTGAAGGACACCGACAGCGCGGTCGACGAAATCCAGAAGGCGCTGGAGCTCGACCCGTCGCGGGCGACGACGTACGCCAACCTCGGAGCGCTGCAACTCGTTCGCGGCCGTTCCGAGGAAGCGGAGGCGGCCATGAAGCAGGCGGTCCTGCTCGCGCCCACCGCTGCCGCTCCGCGACTCGCGCTGGCCAATTTCTACTGGCTCTCGAACCGTCCCGCCGAGGTCGAAACGACGCTGAAAGAGGCCCTCGCTGTGAGTCCCGGCGATCCGGCCATCAACCGCGGTCTGGCCGTGCTCTATATCGTGACCGGCCGCGCGGCCGAGGCCGAGGCGCCGCTGAAGGTCTATGGGGACCAGGGCGGTCCCGAGGCCAAGCTGACGCTCGCGGACTATTACATCGAGCACAACCGGCCGCAGGACGCGCTGCCCATCCTGACCAGCCTCTCCACCGTCAAGGAGGCCCACGCCGCCGCGCAGGCGCGCCTCGCCGGCATCGACTACATACAGGATCGGCGCACGGACGCCTACGCCAAGCTGGATGCGCTCCTGAAAGAAGACCCGAAGAACGTGCAGGTGCAGGTCCTGAAAGCCCGGTGGCTGCTGCTGGAAAAGCGCAACGACGAGGCCCTCGCCGCGGCCAAGGCGGCGGTGGCGGCCGATCCGAAGTCGGCCAACGCGCACTTCCAGCTCGGCCTGGTCCGTGAGGCGCGGAACGAGGCGAGCGAGGCGGTCGCGGCGTTCACGGAGGTGCTGGCGCTCAATCCGCGTGCGGCGCCGGCTCAACTCGAACTCGCCCGCATCAATACCGCGATGGGCAAAGGGGCCGCGGCCGTCCAGCTCTCGTCGTCGCTGGTGAATGCCGACCCGAAGAATCTCGACGCGCGGCTGGCGTTGGTGCAGGCGCTGCGCGTCAGGGCGACACCTCCCGCGCCGCGCGCGAGTTGACGCCACTGCTGGACGCGGCGCCGAAGAGCGATGCCGTGCAGACCGAGGCCGGCGAGGTCGCCCTGGCGCGGCGGGATCTCGACGGCGCGGCCAAGTACTTCGACACCGCGCTGGCGATCAACCCGGATTCGTACGACGCGACCGCCGGCCGCATCAACGTGCTGGTCGCACAGAAGAACGTGCCGGAGGCGGTCAAGCGGGCCGACGCCCGGCTCGCCAAGCACCCCAAGGATCCGGCGACGCTGGCGCTGGCGGGCCGGACCTACGCCGATCGCCGGCGACTTGCCGAAGTCCGAGGCGCTGCTCCAGCAGTCGATCGCCGCCGACGCCGGCTACATGCCCGCCTACTATTATCTGGGCCAGCTGTACGTCCGACAGAAGCGGCTCGGCGAGGCGCGCCAGCGCTACGAGGACATGGTCAAGGCCCAGCCGGACAACGTCGCGGCGCACACGATGGTCGCGATGCTGCTCCAGGCGGAGAACAAGCCGGCCGAGGCCAAGGCCCGCTACGAGAAGATCCTGCAGCTCGACCCGCGCGCGGTCATGGCTGCCAACAATCTCGCCTACATGCATGCCGAGGACGGGACCGATCTCGACAATGCGCTACAGCTGGCCCGTACGGCGGTGAGCATCGCGCCGGACGAACCGGACGTCAACGACACGCTGGGCTGGGTCTACTACAAGCACGACATGGCGTCGCTGGCGGTGGCGCCCCTGAAGAAGAGCGTCGACCGCGTCCCCACCAACGCCACCTACCGCTATCACCTCGGGATGGTTTACGCCAAGACCGGCGAGCCGCAGAAGGCGCGCGAGATGCTGACGGAGGCGCTCAAGCTCGAGCCCAACTCGCCCAGCGCCGCCGACGCCAGACGCACCCTCGACAGCCTGAATGGCGGGACCAAATGACGTATCGATGGATCGCGGGCGTGTGCCTCGCGCTGGTCGTTGTCTCCGGTTGCTCGAGCGCGGACTCGCGCAAGGCCAAGTCCTACGCCGAGGGCAACGCGGCACTCGAGAAGAAGCAATACGCGGAGGCCATCCTCGGCGTACCGCAACGCGATCAAAATCGATCCGCGGTACGGCGAGGCGCGATACAAGCTGGCCGAGGCGTATACGCGCTTCGGGCGATCCGCAGAACGCCGCGCGGGAGTACATCAACGCCGCGGAGCTCCTGCCTGACAACCTCGACGCGCAGCTGAACGCGGCCCGTTACCTGCTGCTCGGCCGCGAGTTCGATCGGGCCAAGTCCCACGCCAGCCGGGTCGTCCAGATCGATCCGAAGAACGTCGAGGGACACATCCTGCTGGGCAGCGCGATCGCCGGCCTGAAGGACCTCACTGGCGCGATGAAGGAGATCGAGGAGGCGATCGAGCTCGCCCCGACCAGCAGCGTCGGCTATACCAACAAGGCCGCTCTGCTGCTCGAGCAGGGCCGCAAGCAGGACGCGCTGGCCAATTTCCAGAAGGCCGTCGAGATCGATCCGAAGTCGCTTGGCGCCTATCTCGCCCTGGCGAGTTACCACTGGACCACCGGAGCGATCCCCGAGGCCGAAAAAGCCATGAAGGACGCGTTGGCGCTCGATCCGCAGAACGCCACGGCCAACCGCGCACTGGCACTGTTGTACATGAGCACCGGGCGGGCGGCGGAGGCCGAACCGTACGTAAAGACGACGGTGAAGACAGTCGGCACGCCGGAAGCCGAACTGTCGCTGGCGGACTACTATCTGTCCGTCAACCGCACCAAGGACGCGACTCCGATCCTCGAGCGTCTGGCCAGCGGGGAATCCACCGCCGCCGCCGCCGGCGTCCGTCTGGCCCGGCTCGACTACGCGACCGGGAACAAGACGGCCGCCCACACCCGCCTCGATGCGAGTTCTGGCCAAACACGCCAATGACGTCGACGCGCTGGTGACCAAAACCCGCTGGCTGATGGCGGAGAACCGTCCCCAGGACGCGCTCAAATCGGCGCAGGCCGCGGTCGGGGCGGACCCCACGTCAGCGATCGCGCAGTACCTCGTCGGCACGGCGCACGCGGCGCTGCGGCAGAACGACGAAGCGAAGGCCGCCTTCGGCGAGGTCCTGAAGCTGAACCCGCGGGCCGCCGCCGCACAGACGGCGCTCGCCGGGCTGAACCTGGCGTCCGGCAGCACCGACGCGGCGGTGCAGTTCGCCCGGGACGCGCTGGTCAACGCCCCCGGCAACGCGACCGCGCAACTGCTGCTGGTGCGCGGCCTGCTCGCCAAGGGAGACGTCAACCGGGCCCAGTCGGAGCTCACCGCCTTGACGTCGAGGGCGCCCGACGATCCGAACGTCCGCGCCGTCAACGGCACGTTGCTGCTGCTCAAGAAGGATCAGGCGGGGGCGCGGCGCCATTTCGAGACGGCCTTGCAAAAGGATCCGAAACAGCTCGACGCGCTCGCCGGACTCGCCGCGATCGAGGCCTCCTCCGGCCAGGTCGAGCGCAGCCGCGACCGGGTGGCGGCACAGCTCGCCAAGGATCCCAAGAACGGCAACCTGCTCATGCTCGCGGCGCGCATCGACATCACCGCCAAGGACCTGCCGGCGGCCGAGCAGAAGCTGCGGGCGGCGATCGACGTCGAGCCCTCGAACATGCGCGCCTACGACCTGCTCGGGCGGATCTACATCGATCAGCACAAGCTGCCTGAGGCGCGGCAGCGAATTCCAGAAGATCGTCGACAAGCAGCCCAAGGCGGTCGGGCCGAACACCGTCATCGGGATGCTCTATCACACCGAGAACCAGGTCGGCGAAGCCGAAAAGGCCTACCGGCGGGCCCTCGACGGCGACCCGTCGGCACCGGTCGCCGCCAACAACCTGGCCTACATCTACGCCGAGCGCGGCGAGAATCTCGACGAGGCGCTCACCCTGGCCAAGGCCGCGGCGGCCCGGCTGCCGGACGAACCGCTGGTCATCGACACGGTCGGCTGGGTCTACTACAAGAAGCAGCTCTCCGCGCTGGCGATCCCGGAGTTCCAGAAGTGCGTCGACAAGGATCCCCAGAACCCGACCTACCTGTTCCACCTGGGGCTCGCCCAGGCGCAGGCCGGCGACGCGCCGAAGGCCCGTGCCGCGCTCGAGCAGGCGCTCAAGATCAACCCGGCCTTTCAGGGCGCTGACGAAGCGCGCCGCACGCTCGCCTCGTTGAAGGGCTAGCCTCCACGAGATGGCGCTGACGGCCGAGTACATCCCGCCGACGCCGACGCCGACCATCCCCTCGGCGTCGATGCGCCGATCCTGGGGCACCGCGCTCCTGGCTGTAGTGGCGATCGAGCTGATTGCGCTCTACGCGCCGACGGCCCGCTGGCTCTACGGCCGCTGGACGATGAGCGTCTGGCACAACGCGCACGGCCTCTTCATTCCGCCGCTCGTGGCGTGGATGATCTGGCAGGAGCTCAAGGCGCGCCCTGACCTCCCGGCCAGCTCCAGCCCGTGGGGCTTCGCCTTCCTGGTCCCGGCGCTCGCGCTCCAGGTGCTCGACACCGGGATGCACACCGACCTGCTGTCGGCCATGGCCCTCGTCCTGGCCTTGCCCGGCCTGTCGCTGCTCTTCCTGGGCGTGGCGCGGACGCGGCTCATCGCCTTCCCGCTCTTCCTCGCCATCTTCGCCTTGCCGATCCCGCTCGGGCTGACGGAAACGATTCACCTGGTCCTGCGCAAGGTCGCGATTGCCGGGGCCTCGGCGGTGCTGCCACTGCTCGGGATTACGGTGTTCAGCGAGGGAACGACGCTCCATACGGTGCGGGGCTCGCTCGAAGTCGCCGATGCCTGCAGCGGCTTCTCGACCCTCTACGCCGCGATGGCCGTCGCCTTTCTCACGGCCTATACCGCCGCGACCACTGCCCGCCGCGCCCTGGTATTGCTCCTGGCCGCGCCGATTGCGATCGCGTCGAACGTGCTGCGCGTCATCATTCTGGTCGGCCTGGTCGTCTGGCAGGGCCAGCCGATCCTCGAAACCTTCGTCCATCCCTTGTCCGGAATGATGACGTTCGCGCTATCGCTGCCGATCATCTTCTGGCTCGGCGGCCCGCCGGCGCAGCGGACCACCGCGCCATGATGTCATCGCGCTACGCGCCGGTGGTAACGGTCCTTCTCGCGCTCGCGTTGATCCCGACCATCCGCAACACCTACCTCGACGCGCAGGTGACCGACGGGCGCACCCTGCAGTCGATCCCGATGTCGCTGGCGGGCCGGTACGGCAGCGCGACCGAGCGCGGGACCCGCTGGGCGGCGACCACGCTCGAAGCAGAGGACGCGATCGAACGGCGCTACGGACCCGATGTCACCTTGTTCGCGGCCCGATCGTTCGACGCCAAGCAGCTGTACCACCATCCCGAGCTCGCGGTGGCTTACGGCAGCAGCTACTCGTCGTCCGGCGTGCGGCCCGCTGTGTCCCGGCCGTCCGTCCCCGTCCACTGGCTCAGTGGGACGGATGCCTGGGCGATGTATGTCCTCGCGTACGGCGACGACTACGTCACCGATCCGATCCGTTTCGAACTGCGGCGCGCGTTCGCCTCGCTGGTCACGCCGCGGCAGCCGATGACGCTTTTCTTCGCGCATGGGCGCCGCCAGGCTCCGGCTGACGCGGAGGCGGTCCTGCTGGCGGCCATCGACAGCTTCCACGCGCAAGGCGCTCACGGGCGCTGACGCGATGCCGCCGCTCCCCGGGCGGCCCGCTGCGTTCGAGGACGCGGCCGGCCCGCGCCTCCCCCGCCCCGATCGCTCCCCATCGTGATGCGTGTTGTCTTCCTGACCCATCGGCTGCCGTACGCGCCGAACCGCGGCGATCGCATCCGCGCCTACCACCTGCTCCGGACGCTCGCGACTGAGCACGACGTCCACCTCGTGTCGCTGGTGCACGACGCGCAGGAGGCCGCAGAAGTCGACGGTCTCAGATCGATTGCGCGCTCGGTGACGGCGATTCCGGTGTCACGCCCGGCGCGATTGGCCGCCGCCGCGTTGTCGTTGGCCGGTGATCGGCCCCTGACCCAGGTCCTGCTCCACAGTCCCGCGATTCACCCCGCGCTCCGTTCGCTGATCGCGCGCGAGCGGCCCGAGGTGGCCGTCGCGTTCTGCACGGCGATGGCCCGGTACACCGTCGAGCCGCCGCTGTCCGGCGTCCCCTGGATCCTCGACATGGTCGACGTGGACTCGGAGAAGTGGCGCACGATGGGCGAGGCGAGCGGACCCGCTGGCGATGATCTATCGTCGTGAAGCGCGCCTCCTGCGGGCGTTCGAACGGCGCGCGATGAGCCTCGCCTCCGCGACAACGATCGTCAGCGAGCGGGAGCGCATCCTGCTCGGCCAGATTGCCCCCGGGTCGGCGAGCCTGGTGGTGCCGAACGGCATCGACGTGCAGGCGTTTCACCCGCCCGGACCGCCGGCCGAGACTCCGGACGTGATCTTCTGCGGCGTGTTCAACTACGGCCCCAACGAGGCCGGAGCCCGGTGGCTGGCCACCGAGGTGTGGCCGTTGGTGACGCGCGCGGTGCCTGGCGCGACCTTGTGGCTGGTCGGGATGCACCCCACGGCGGCGGTCCGTGCGCTGGCCTCCGACCCGACGGTCCGCGTCACCGGCGCGGTGCCGCAGGTCCAGCCGTACCTG
Source organism: uncultured Acidobacteriota bacterium (assembly GCA_963816725.1). Taxonomy (GTDB): domain Bacteria; phylum Acidobacteriota; class Vicinamibacteria; order Vicinamibacterales; family 2-12-FULL-66-21; genus CAVSUB01. The sequence continues at coordinate 61,961 of CAWFMC010000026.1, forward strand.
TGGCGCTCCGCGGTCGCGGCCGCGCCGCTGCAGTTGGCCCGCGGGATCCAGAACAAAGTCCTCGAAGCGCTCGCCGCCGGCCTCCCCTGCGTGGTCACGCCGCCGGTGCTGGAGGGCTTGCCCGACGCCGCACGGCCAGGGTGCCGGGTCGCCGCGGACCCGGCGGGGTTCGCCGACGCGTTGATCGAGCTCCTGGCACTCCCGGCGGCCGAGCGGCGACGCATCGCCGCCGACGCCGAGTTGGGGCGTCTGGGCTGGGGCGCGCAGCTCGCGCCGATGCTCGATTTGGTGCGCCAGGCAGCCGCCGGGCGTCCACAACCGGCGGCAACTCGATGAATCTGGAGAAGTTCTTGCTGAAGCGTCGTGGTTACCGTGGTGATCCGCTATAACTGTGCGTGCCGATGACGAAATCTGTGATCGCCGGTGCTGATTCCGTGTCGGGGCCGCCGCTGACGCCTACGGATCCGGAACTGGCGTTCGAACCTGTACGTGTGCCGGCCACGATGCCCCCGACCCTGTTCATGGTGGTCGACACCGAAGAGGAATTCGACTGGCACGCCCCGTTCTCACGGTCGAGCACCGGCGTGACGGCGATTGCCGCGCTGGACAATCTGCACGGCGTGGTGGACCGCTACCGCGTCCGGCCGATGTATGTGATCGATTACCCGGTCGCGACCAAGGTCGAGGCGTATTCAGTCATTCGCGAGATCGTCGAGTCCGGCCGCGGCCAGGTGGGAGCGCATCTGCATCCCGTGGGTCACCCCGCCGTTCACCGAGGAGGTGAACGGCCCCAACAGCTTCGCCTGCAACCTGGGAGCGGCGCTGGAAGAGGCGAAGCTGCGGAATCTGACCGAGGCGATCGAGGGCAACGTCGGCGTGCGTCCGGACACGTACAAGGCCGGACGCTACGGACTGGGGCGGACGACCGTCAGGATCCTGCAGCGGCTCGGCTTCGACGTCGACATCAGCATCAATCCGCTGATGGATTATCGGCCCGTCGGCCGGGCCGAGCTTCGAAGCCTTCGATGCGCGGCCGTTTTGGTTCGGAGCTGAGCGCCGGCTGCTCGAGGTGCCGTGCACGCTTGGCTTCGCGGGCTTTGCGCGGCGGGCCGGCCTGCCGCTGCATCGCGCCGCGGAGGGGGGCTTGCTGCGTCGTCTCAAGGCCACCGGGATCCTGAGCCGCTCTGGCGCGCTCAACAAGATCATGCTGTCGCCGGAGACGAGCACGCTGGACGAGATGAAGGCTGTGACGCGCGCCCTGCTCACCGACGGTGTGCGCACGTTCACGATGACGCTGCACAGCCCGTCGGTCGCAGTCGGGCACACCCCGTACGTCCGCAGCGCGGCGGAACTCCGGGCATTCCTCGGCCGGATCGACGCGTACTGTGAGTTCTTTCTCGGCGTGCTGGGCGGAGTCGCCGGCACGATCGAGGGTTTTCGTTCGTCAGTGATGCCTGGAGGCGCCGCCGCATGAAGGTACTTGGACTCTCTCCCCTGGACAAGGATTCGACCGTCACCCTGATGGAAGACGGCAAGGTCCTGTTCGCCGCGGGAGAGGAACGCTTCACCCGCGTGAAGCTGCAGAACGGATTTCCCTGGCAGTCGCTGCAGAACGCGCTCGACCTGACCGGCACGCGGGCCGAAGACATCGACGTGGTCAGCTACCCGTTCCTCGGATGGCAGGAGGAGACGCGGCTGTTCGAGCGCAACATCTCGAACGAGCGCGAGTTCCTGGACGACGCGGCCACCGGTGCGAGCAGCGACCTGCTGCGGGAAGCCGCCGCTCGGGTACCGAATCGCGAGACCCCGATTCCCGGTCTGCGGACGCCGAACGAGAAGATGGAGAAGGGCCTCGCCAAGACGCTCGCGTATCGCGTGCTCGGCGGCGAAGGCGTCGTTTCACGGAACATCGCCAAGCGCGGGTCGGCCGAGTGGAGCCGCACGGCCGGCACGTTCCACCGCAAGTGGCACGAGGAGCTCGAGTCGGGCCTGGAGGAACTTCAGCTCGGGTCGAAACTGAAGCGCGTCGATCACCATCTGAGCCACGCCGCGAACGCGTTCTACACCAGCGACTTCGACGAAGCGCTGATCGTCACGCTCGACGGGTACGGCTCCGGCCTGGCCGGCAGCGTCAGCATCGGCCGCGACGGGGCCATCGAACGCGTGCACGGCGTCGAGTTCCCGCACTCGCTCGGCACGTTCTACGAGTCGGTGACCTCCGGCCTGGGCTTCCAGCCGAGCCGTCATGAAGGCAAGATCGTCGGCCTGGCCGCCTACGGCGATCCCGCGGTGCTGCGCGACGTGCTATTGGCGCGATTCCATCAGGAACCGGGCAGCTTCAAGATCCTCGAGAGCAACAACGTGTACTTCTCGCGGTTGCTCGCGAGCCAGTTCCCGAAGATCGACGTCGCCGCGGCGTATCAGCACGTCCTGGAGCTGGTGGCCACTGCCTACGTCTCGCACTATGTCCGCACCACCGGGATCAAGAACCTCGTGCTGTCGGGCGGCGTCGTCGCCAACGTCAAGCTGAATCAGCGGCTGAAGGAGATTCCCGGCGTGGAAGCGATCTTCATCCACCCGAACATGGGCGACGGCGGCTGCGGCACCGGCGCGGCGCTGCTCGAGTTCTACCGCAAGGGCGCGCCGCACTCGGCGATCACCGACGTCTACTGGGGCCCGAGCTATTCCGACGCGCAGATCGTCGACGCGCTCGGCCGCGCGCAGCTGCCCTTCGATCGCTACACGCCGGTGGAGCCGAAGATCGCGCAGCTCATCGCCGCCGGCAAAGTCGTCGCCCGCTTCGACGGACGGATGGAGTACGGCCCGCGCGCCCTGGGCAATCGCTCGATCCTCTACCACGCCAAGGAGCCCGAGGTGAACCAGTGGCTGAACCAGCGGCTCGGCCGCACGGAGTTCATGCCGTTCGCCCCGGCGACGCTGGACGAGCACCGCGACGCCTGCTACCGGAACGTGTCGGGCGGCGAGTTCGCGGCGCAGTTCATGACGCTGACGTTCGACTGCACGGAGCGGATGAAGGCCGACTCGCCGGCCGCGGTCCACGTCGACGGCACGGCCCGGCCGCAGCTCGTCACCGCGACGTCGAACCCGAGCTTCCACAAGATCATCACGGAGTATCACCGGCTGACCGGGATCCCGTCGGTGATCAACACCAGCTTCAACATGCACGAGGAGCCGATCGTCTGCTCGCCCGACGACGCGATCCGGGCGTTCCTCCAGGGGAACCTCGATTACCTCGCCATTGGTGACTGCCTGGTGGCGCACCCGTCGAGCCGGCACTGACGATGCGAGTGCTGGGGATCTCGGGCCGGTCGCGCCAGGGCGCGGCCGCGATCGCCGTCGATGGCCGCGTCATCGCGGCGGTCACCGACGAGAGCGTGGCGCGCGGCGCGGATGACGGCGACGCGCATCCGCTCGCGCTCCCGTTTGCGGCGATTCGCGCATGCCTGAGCGCATGCCGGGCTGCAGTCCGAGGACATCGATCTGGTGGCGGTCGAAGGTCGTGACGAGCGCGACCTCGACGACACCCGGGCGCGATGGAGCGCCCGAGCCGCGGATCCCGCGCTGCGAGGACTCGCGGCGCAGCCGCACGTCGCCGTCGACACGCTGACCGCGCGCGCCGCACAGGCGCTGCTGATCGGTGGTCAGGCGCATGCGCGGATCGCGGTGCTCGATCTCGACGGCGTCGCCGGCGGCGGCATCTTCGAGGCGAATGGCGGACAGCTGTCGCCGGCGCGTCCGATCGACGGGGTGCACCATCTGTCGAACGCCATCGCCGAGGTCGCGCGGACGCTGGGAGTCGGCGCCGCAGGTCTCGTCGCTCGAGGCGCTGGCGGAGCGCGGTCACACCGATTATCTGGCCGGCGCTGCGGCGAGGCGCTGACCTACGGTGACTTCGCCATCGATGTCTCGACCGCGGCGCTCGCCACGACGATCGCGCGCGCGGCGGAGGATGCTCCCGGCGCGTTGTCGGATCCATCGCCGATCCACGTGAAGGTCCGCGACGCACGCACCGCCCTCGCCGCCAGCCTCGTGGCACGATTCACCGAGATCGCCGGCGACGTCGTCGCCGAGGCCGGCAACGGTGAAGGCGTCATCGCCAGCGGCAGCGCCTTCGAATCTGCCTCGGTCGTCAGCGCGCCTGCAAGCCCGGCTCGGCGCCTTCCGGGTGGCGCCGGTCCCCGGCGCGTTCGGACTCGCGCTCGGGCGCGGCGATCGCTCGGCTCCGAAGGGTGTCGCCGCGAGCCTGCCCGAACGGCCTGGCGATCGGACCGTCGTTCTCCGAGCCGGACGTCAAGGAAGTGCTGGACGGCTGCCGGCTGGACTACGTGTACGAGCCGGACTTCGAGCGTATCGAGGCGCGCGTGTCGCGCATGCTGTCGCGCGGCAAGCTGGTCGCCTGGTTCCAGGGCCCGATGGACTTCGGGCCGCGCTCGCTCGGCGGCCGCAGCATCCTGCTCGATCCCTCGAGCCGGTACGCGCGCGAGAACACCAACCGCTATCTGCGTCATCGCCCCGACGATCAGCCGCCGCCGCTGGTCATGCTGTCGTCGCGGACCGCGACGGTCCTCGCCGACCGTGTGTCGAGCCCGCTGGCGCCCGTCCGCGCGAGGGTCAAGGAGGACTGGCGGTTGAAGCTGCAGGCTGGTGTCGATGCCTCGGGCTGCTGCCGCGTGCACACCATCGAGCCGGGCACGAACCGCCTGGCGGAGCTGCTCGCCGCGCACGAAGCGGAGTCCGGGCGTCCCGGCGCTGGTGCACGTCGACCTGCGCGGCCTCGGACGAACCGACCGCCTGCTCGCCGCGCGACGCCATCCGCACCACGTTCTCCTCGCCGGTGGATGCGCTCGTCATCGAGCGCTTCCTGCTGATGAAGGATTACTGGCTGCTGCGAAGCGCCACGGACTGACCCATGGTGGAGGTGTCGCCGGCCGCCAGCCGAATCCGCCTGGACTGCGTTCGTCGAGCGCCATCCCGACGCGACCGGCTATCACCAATGGGGCTGGCGGCGGGTGTTCGAGCGGGCGTTCGGACACGAGTGCGTCTACCTGTCGGCCGCCGATCGCGGAACGGTTACCGGCGTTCTGCCGATCGTCGTGTTCAAGAGCCCGATCTTCGGGCGCTTCGGCGTCTCGCTGCCCTTCGTCAATTACGGCGGGGTCGCTCGCGGACTCGGACGATCGTCGCGCGCGAGCTGCTCGATGCGGCGGCGCGCGAAGCGTCGGCGCGCGGACTCAAGCATCTGGAGCTGCGGCACCTCGCGCCGCGCTACGCTGGCATCCTTCCGGCGAAGCAGCACAAGGTCGCGATGACGCTGCCGCTGCCGCCCGAACCCGACGCGCTGTGGACGGCACTCGACCGCAAGGTGCGCAACCAGGTCCGCAAGGCCGAGAAGAGCCAGCTGACGGCAGTCCACGGCGGGCTCGAGCTGGTGCCGGAGTTCTACGCCGTGTTCGCCCGCAACATGCGCGACCTCGGCACGCCGGTCTACGCGCAGCGCTTCTTCGCGACGATTCTCGAGGAGTTCCCCTCGGCCGCCGAGATCGTCGTCGTCCGTCTCGGCGCGACGCCGATGGCCGCGTCGTTCACGTTCCGGTGGCGCGCGGTCACCGAAGTCCCGTGGGCCTCGTCGCTGCGCGAGCATCGTGCGCTGTGCCCCGAACATGCTCCTCTACTGGACGATGCTCCAGCGCGCGATCGAGACCGGCAGCACGACGTTCGATTTCGGCCGCTCGACGCCGAACGAGAGCACGTTCCACTTCAAGACGCAGTGGGGCGCCTCACCGACCCCGTTCCACTGGGAGTACTGGCTCGCCTCGGGCGGCGCGCTGCCGGATCAGAGCCCGTCGAACCCGAAGTTCCAGGCGGCGATCGAGATCTGGAAACGGCTGCCGGTTCCCGTGACGACCCTGCTCGGGCCGCACATCATCAGGTCGATACCGTAGGACACGGCGGTCGGCGGTCCGAGGCCGGCGGTCGGCGGTCGGCGGTCGGCGGTCGGCAGAAGACGAGGCGGAAAGGTCGGCGGACCTGCGAAGCCGGCGCGCGGATTGTAAAGCTGAGAGCTGAAAGCTGATAGCTGGGAGATCAAGGAAGTGACTGGTCTGGTGCTGGACCCGGAGACGGACGCGAGGAGTTGGCACGACGTGCTGAGAGATGGCATCGACATCCGGCTGGCGCGCCGGCCCGGACCGCGCGCTGGTCAGGCGGCTGGAGCCGGTGACGTTCGGGATTCCGCTGCCGCGCGGCGCGGCCATGGACTCCGACGACTTCACGCTGTGGGATGCGGTCGGTCATCAGGTGCCCGACCGAGGCCCACGTGCTCGATCGCTGGTCCGACGAGTCGATCCGCTGGCTGTTGGTCGACGCGCAGTTGTCCGACGACCCGGCCACCAGCGCCGGGCCGCACTGCCTCCGGCACAAACCGGGTGCGACGGTGCAAGGACTGCAAGTCCGTCAGGACGGTGCCGCTGTCCATGTCGACACCGGACGGCTGCGGGCCGTCGTGGCGCCCGGGTCCGCCTTCCCGTTCACCGAGATCGTCGTCGACGGTGAGCAGGCGGTGGACGTCAGCCGGTCACGCGTGTCGGTGCTCGACGACAAGCGTCGCGGCCTGCCCCGTCTTGTTCGAACGGGTGACCATCGAACACACCGGCACACTGCGTACGGTCGTCGCGGTCGAAGGGCAGATCAAGAACCCGGCCGGCGCCCTCGCGCTGGAGGTCCTGCTTCGCATCCACTTCTTCGCGGGATCGCCGACGGCTGCGCTGGCTCGTGCGCCTCCGCAATCCGCGGAAGGCGGAGCATCCGGACGGCTACTGGGACCTGGGCAGTGCGGGGTCGGTGCTGCTCGAGGATTGCTCGCTGCAGCTGGCGATGGCCGGGGCCGGCGGCGTCACCACGATCTGCTCCGCCGAGATCGGCGCGCCCTTCGAGCCCGTCAGCTCCGCGTTCAGCCTCTATCAGGACTCGAGCGGCGGCGAGAACTGGAAGAGCCGCAATCACGTCAACCGCGAGCACGTCGTTCCGAACACGTTCCGCGGCTATCGGATGACCGGCAGCGCCGGCGACCGGGAGGGCCTGCGGGCCACGCCGGTTGTCGCGCTGACGCGCGAGAACGCGCAGCTCGCCGCGTGCATGCCGGCCTTTTGGCAGAACTTCCCGAAGGCGATGGAAGCGGCCGGCGACTCGCTGACGCTGCGCCTTCTTCCCGCAACAGTACGCCGATGTTCACGAGATCCAGGGCGGCGAGCAGAAGACGCATGAGTTCTTCGTCGCGTTCGGTCCCGATCACGGTCACTGACGAACCGCTCGCGTGGTGCCGCCAGCGGCTGCTGCCGCACGCCACCCCCGAGTGGTACGCGGCATCCGGAGCGGTCGCCTACCTGACGCCCCCGACCCTCCCGATCAGCGCCGATCACCGCCGGCTCGTGGATGCGGCCATCGCGGGCGCCGACACGTTCGAGCACAAGCGCGAGGTCGTCGACGAGTACGGCTGGCGTCACTTCGGCGACGTCTACGGCGATCACGAAGGCGTGCGCCATCCGGGCCCGACGCCGCTCGTCTCGCACTACAACAATCAGTACGACGTCAGTCGGCGGCTTCGGCGGCCAGTTCCTCCGCAGCGCCGACCTGCGCTGGTGGACGATGATGGAGGAGCTCGCCGCCCACGTCATCGACATCGACATCTACCACACGCAGCAGGACAAGTCGGCCTACAACCACGGCCTGTTCTGGCACACGTATCACTACGGCGACGCCGACACGGCGACCCACCGTTCGTATCCGCGAGCCGGAGCCAGGGAGATCGACGGCGGCGGTCCGTCCGCCGATCAGAACTACACCTCCGGGCTGATGCTGCACTACTTCCTGACCGGCGACACGGCGTCCCGGGAGACGGTGATCGATTCCGCGCAGTACGTCATCGATGTCGACGACGGCTCCAAGACGGTGTTCCGCTGGCTGGATCGCGGCTACACCGGGTTTGCGACGGCGTCCGGGTCGTACAGCTACCACGGGCCGGGGCGCAGCCCGGCCAACTCGGTCAACGCGCTGCTGGACGGGTATCGGCTGACCGGCCGGCGACGGTTCATCGACAAGGCGGAAGCGATCATCCTGCGCTGTGTGCATCCGGCGCAGGACATCGATCGGCTCGACCTCGCTCGACGCGGAGAACAAATGGTTCTACCTGATGTTCCTCCAGTCGTTGGGCAAGTATCTGGACGAGAAGGCGGAACGCGGTCAGCTCGACGGGATGTACGCCTACGGGCGCGCGACGCTGCTGCACTACGCGCGATGGATGGCCACGCACGAACGGCCGTTCCTCGATCATCCGGAGAAGCTGGAGTTCCCCACCGAAACGTGGGCCGCGCAGGACATCCGCAAGAGCGACATCTTCGTGTGGGCGATGCAGCACGCCGAGGGGGACGAACGCGCGCGGTTTCTCGAGAGGGCCCAGTTCTTCTTCGAGTACGCGACGACGACGCTCGCCGGCATGCCGACGAAAACGCTGGCCAGGCCGGTCATCCTGCTGCTCTCGAACGGCTGGCTCCGATCGTGGATCGAAGGTCACCCGGACGCGCGCAGACCTCAGGGCCTGACGACCCAGTCCTTCCCGCCGATGGCCCATTTCGAACCGCAAAAGCCCCGCGCGATGCGGCGGGCCAAGCGGATCGCCTTGGCCGGTGTGGTGCTGTTTCTTCTGCTCGTGGCGCTGTTCGTGAGAAGCATGCTGTGACGGCTACCATGCCCGACTCCATTCCGTGGTCAGAACGCTTCTATTACGCGCTGAGACCGTTCCTCGTCCCGGGTCTCCGCAACTCCCAGTACGACTACGCGGACGTGCTGCTCCGTGAGTCTGCGTCGGCTCATGCGTGGCTCGACATCGGATGCGGCCACGACGTCGTGCCGGCCTGGGTTGACCATCCGGCGAAGCATCTGCGGCCGCTGGCCGGCATCGATCTGGATTTCGAGGCGCTGCAACGCAACACGCAGGTGAGGTGGCGCGTCAGCGCGTCGGGCGAGGCGCTGCCCTTCCGAGCTGGAAGCTTCGACCTGGTGACGGCCAACATGGTCGTCGAGCACGTCCTGACGCCCGAGTCGTTGTTCCGCGAAGTGAGCCGCGTTCTCCGACCCGGCGGCCGGTTCGTCGTGCACACGCCGAATGTGCACGGGTACACGACGGTCCTCACGCGCCTCATCCCTGCCGGCTTGCGGGCCCGCGTCGCCTCGAAGCTGCAGGGCCGGGCCGTCGAGGACGTCTATCCGACGCACTATCGGGCGAACGCCGTCGACACCGTCCGTGCGCTCGCCACGCAGACGGGATTCAAGGTCACGGACCTCGCCTGCGTGCTGTCATCCCCTCAGCTCCTCAACCTTCCGCCCTTACTGGTGCCAGAGCTGCTGGTGCTTCGCGCCGTCTCGACCCGCCGGCTCGCGAAGTGGCGGCCGTGTTTGCTCGCGACACTCGAGAACCGTCCGTGAGCCTGCCACCGATCAGCCCGGTGGTCAGCGTGGTGATGCCGGTCCACAACGCGGAACGGTTTCTCGCTGCCGCAGTTGACAGCATCCTGGCGCAGACATTCACCGACTTCGAATTGATCGCCGTTGACGACGGTTCCGCCGATCGTTCGCTCGAGATTCTGCAGTCCTACGCCGCGCGCGATCCCCGTGTCGTCGTCGCGCAGCACGCGTCCAATCAGGGCGCGGCGGCTGCCCGCAATCACGGCTGCCGAATGGCCCGGGGCCGGTATATCGCCGTGATGGACGCGGACGATGTGAGCCTGCCGGTTCGCCTGGCACGGCAAGTCGCCGCCCTCGACGCGGACCCGTCACTGGCCGGGGTCGGCAGCTGGGTCCGGCAGGTTGACGAGGCGGGGACGATGGGCGCCACACATACGTATCCTGAGGAGCCTGATCTGGTCGCGTGGTCGATGGTGTTCTTCAACAGCATCGCGCATCCGACGCTGTTGATCAGGCGGGACGCATTGCCGCAACCCGAGCCCTACGCGTCGCGGGTGATCGAAGACTACGCCCTGCTGATTCCGCTGACCATCGCGCACCGCATCAGGAATCTTCCGGAGGTCCTGCTGCTCTACCGAGTGTGGCGCGGCAACACCACGCATCAGCCGGGTAAGGATGCGGAAGCCGATCGCGTGCTGCAGTCGGCGTTGAGGGCGCTCGGGCTGTCGGTTCCGGAGAGCTATGTGTCCGCACTGCGCGGCCTGTCAGTCGATCGGTATCTGGATGATCCCGAACAGCTCGCGCAGCTGGCCGCGACAGTCCTCGAGGTGCGGCAGGTCTACGTCGAGCGCCTTCGCCAGGCCCGGGAGATCGACACTCGCAGTATCGATAACGATGCCGCGGTCCGGCTGTGGATGGTGTCGGCCCTGGCCGCCCGCCGTGGCGGGCTGACAACCGCCGCTGCGGTCGCCCTGAAGGCGTTGCGGCTGCGACCGCTGGCCGTGGTGGCGTTCGTCCGTCGGGTGCTTCGTCATGCGGCGCGGTGAGCTCGCGGACAGGAGATCAGCGTGATTCACGTGGTGCTCGCGAGCGACCGCAATCTGGTGCGTCAGGCGGGCATTGCCGCCTTGAGCGCCCGGCGGCAGACTGCCGCGCCGCTCAGGGTGACGTTTCTGACCCCGGCGCAGGACGCGAGTTCCGGACTCTGGGACACGGTGACGAGAGCACTGGCAGCCGAGCGCACCGAGTGCGAGGTCAGGCCGGTACAGATCGCTCTCCCCGAATTGCAACTGGCCGCGCATCTCACGCCGGTAACCTACTATCGACTTCTCCTTCCGCGTCTGCTGCCGGAACGTGACGAACGGGTCATCTATCTCGACTGCGACGTCCTCGTGAACACCGATCTTGGAGAGCTATGGGCGCATGAACTCGGGGATCGATCCCTCGCCGGTGTTCCCGATCCGAAGTTCCAGGAATGGACGCGTCTTGGTATCGACCCGTCCGACGGCTATTTCAACGCCGGCGTCCTGTTGCTCGACCTGGCGTCGATTCGGCGGGAACGATTGTTCGAGGCGGCCTTGCGTTTTTCGCAAGAGCATCCGGAGGCGCTGACCTGGTCGGACCAGTGCGCGCTCAACAAGGTCTTCACCAAACGCTGGTCGCCGCTCGACAAGCGGTGGAACTACCAGCACGCCGCGATGGTGCAGGACGCCAGCGAGTCGGGTCTGGCCCGGGCGGTCGAGATCGCCTCCACGTCGGTTGTGCACTTCAACAACTACAACCGGCCGTGGCTTCCCGAATCCTGGCATCCGCTCCAGCGGCGATACTTCGCCGTAGTTGCTTCCAGGCCGGAGCTGGATCCGCGAGTGTCGCCGACCTTGAGCCAGCGGGTCACCAGGCTCAAGCGGATGGTGAAGTGGAGGGTCGATCGGCTGCGCCGAGCGTCACCGTAGTGCGGCGCGTGCGAGCGGTCGCTCAGCGGCGGGCAACCACCACGAAGTTCAGCGTCGCGACAGGATCGGCGTCCAGCCGGTCCAACGCTCCGAACAGCAGGTTGACCAGCCATTTCGCCCGGAGCAGCGAGTAGGCGCCGCCGACCAACAGGCGTCGCCGTCGCCCGCGCATCTCGAACGACGAGCGCCAGCTGTTGAGCAGCATCTGGCCAACCAGCGCCCACTTCCCGCCGTTGGCCCGCATCGCCACCACCTCGAATCCGGCCTCGTCGAGCAAGTACTGGAGACCGAACTTCGTGAATCGGAAAAAATCGTACGGCTCCTCGTGGTGCTCCCAGCACATCGGCGCGGACAGGATCAGGTAACCGCCTGGCTTCAATACCCGATGCGCCTCGGCCAGCAGACGGCGATGATCGCTGACGTGCTCGATCACCTGGGTGCTGAAGACGGTGTCGTGGCTTTGATCACGCAGCGGGATGTGCGTCGCGGCGCAGATCAGATCGACGGCCCGGCGGTCGGACTGCGCAATGTCGCAGCCGAGGTAATGGGAAACACGGGCCTGGAAGAACTCGACGTACGGCTTGTTGCCGCAGCCGATGTCGAGCAGTTTGCCGGAGGCGTAAGTGTCGGCCGCCCATCTGAGATCGGCGAACAGTGACCGGTACACCAGGTAGTACGGATCGTTCAGGCTCGTGTGCGTACGATCCAGTCGTTCCAAAGCGGCGCGCATCTGATTCCCACCCGCGAAGGCCGATCGAGCATGCGAAGCCTTGGCGGTGCGCCGGTCTCTGCGGCGCAGCCCCCGCGGGTCCGTGGTGGCGCGTTGTATACTGCGCCATGCCGAAGGCGTACGAGCGCCAATTCTATCAGGCGATCGGTGAGGGAGCGAGGCGGTCCGCAGGCGAGATGCTCGGCGTCGTGCTCGAGTACATCCAGCCGCGGTCCGTCGTCGACGTCGGCTGCGGAACAGGGGCGTGGCTGGCGTCCTTCGGCGCCACAGGTACGGAAACGTTACTCGGGCTGGACGGGCCGTGGGTCGACCTGGACCTGCTGGAGATCCCGCGGGAGTCGTTCCGGATCACGGATCTGACACAACCCGTGTCGCTCGATCGTCAGTTCGATCTGGTCGTCTCGCTCGAAGTAGCGGAACACCTGCCCCCCTCCGCGGCGGACACGTTCGTCGAGACCCTCACGTCGCTGGGATCGGTCGTGCTGTTCTCGGCGGCGATTCCGTATCAGGGCGGCACACGCCACCTGAACGAACGTTGGCCCAGTTATTGGTTCCCGATGTTTGCGGCCCGCGGTTTTCGCGCGGTCGACTGCCTCAGGTCGCGGCTGTGGCGGAACACGGCACTCGAGTTTTGCTACTCTCAAAACAGCTATTTTCTGGTCAGGACCAGCGAACTCACCCGATGGCCGGCTCTCGCCGAAGCCGCCCGGCACCTGCCTGCCGAGCCCCTCGATCTGGTGCATCCTCGCCTCTTCCTCCAGTCAACCGCCTTTGCCAAGCCGTCGGCCGAACTGTTCCAAGGCTGGCTCGGCTCCCTCCGGGATCGATGGGTCAAGCCCGGCGGGCGACGGACGGCGCGAGAACGAGCACGCGCGGCCCGCTGGCCGGTGCGGGCGGATTAACATTCTCCTCAGGCTGGACTCCGGCCTTTGCGGCGGGTCGCTCACGTGACGCGAGGGCCGGCGACCGGACCGCCCGGTCGATACAACCCTGTGTGCGCGACCAGGCGCGGAACTGCCGAACAGTCCGCGCGCGTCGCGACCAAGCCTGACATGCGAACCAGCAACACGGCCGTTGCCACAGCGGCTGTCCTCCCCACCCCGTCCCGCGACCTGCCGTCTGCGGTCAAGCACCGGCGATATGCCAGTCTGGACCTGCTGCGCGCCCTGGCCATCGTCCTGGTCGTGCACTGCCACTCGGCGAGCGGGTTCGCAGAACCACCACTCTCCACGGTGCTCAAGCTCGGTGGCAAGGGTGTCGAGCTGTTCTTCGTCTTGAGTGGCTGGCTACTCGGCCGTCAGCTGGTGCTGGAACTGGAACGAACCGGCAAAATCGAACTGCTGCGCTTCTGGGCCCGGCGATGGATGCGTACGCTGCCGGCGTATTACGGCGTGCTCGTGATCATCTCGGTGTACATCCTGGCCCGCAACGGTCAACCACTCAGGCCGGAGTATCTGTTCTTCGGCCAGACGTATCTGGCCGGCATGCCGTACTTCGGCATCAGCTGGTCGCTGTGCGTCGAGGAGCATTTCTACTTGCTCGTGGCCCCGACCATTCTGCTCTTCTGGCGGCGGCCCGGCCTGCGATGGCTGATTCCGCTGCTCATGATCGTGCCGACGGTCTGTCGCGTCTACGGGTGGTACGGCGCGGAGTATCAGACGCACGTCTGGTACGACGCGTGCGCCATGGGTGTCCTGCTGGCTGCCGCTTCGGTGAAGTATCGCAAGCAGTGGGACCGGTTGCGGCCGCTCGCCGCGTGGGTCGCTGCCGCGACGATCCTCATTGTCGTGCGCGACGTGGCATTCGCCTGGAGACCCGAGTGGCGCCCGGCAGGCGGCCCACTCGCCCCGGATCCGGGCATCCTCGTCTACGCGCTAGTTTTCGCAGTGTGGGTATGGTTCGCGGCGGTGCATCCGAATTGGATCGCCGGCCGGATTCCCGGAGTCCGGTATCTCGCTGAACGCTCCTACGCGATCTACCTGCTCCACCTGGAGGTGATCACAGCGATCCGACATCTGCCGCCGATGCCGTTCGTCGTGACACTCGGACTGGTGTGGATCGGGAGCATCGCCGTAGCCGAAGTGCTCTTCAGGATGGTCGAGCGGCCGGGCATGGAGCTGAGGGACCGGTTCGCCTCTACGCGGTCGACTTCACCAGGAATCTGACGCCCGAACACGCGATCCGTGAAGAGCGGTCGGCAGAAGGCTGAGGTCAGCGCTGTCCTGCGATAGCGGGTGATGCCTCACGACCGGGTCGTCTATCGAGAGGCGCCCGGCTCCGAACCCTCGCTTCGTCCGCGAGGTCCGGAGCCGCAGAGACAGGGCGGGGGTCAGAGATCAGGATCTGAGGAGCAACTTATCTGACCGAAAAGACGCCGATCGCCGCGCGTTTCTTGGGTGGCGCCGTGACCGCATCAACCTCGCGAAGCACCACGTAGATCCGACGGGTGACCGGATCGAACGCGGAGCCCCCAAAGAACCCCGGCATGATGCGGGTGTTCGCCGGCGGCAGTTTCGGCCCCCATTCGAACTCGCTCGTCGCCACGCGGGACCACAGCGAGGCGCTGCCGCGCGCGGTGTCGATCAGGTGAGCGGGGTTATAGATCCACCCTTTCGCCACGCGGTAATGTGTGCCGGGTCCCGTGGCGTTCCAATACGGGTCATCCTGGTTGTGGCAGCACGCCTGAATCGCGCCCGACGAGCTCGTGTTGTGATAGGCCGCGCCATACCACTGGTGCGTGAGGCCATCGGGGTCACCAGGCGCGGTGTAACCCTCGGGCGTGCCGACCAGCTGCCCGAAGTACAAGAGACCGTGCTTGTCCGGCAGATCGATCCAGACGACGCTGGACATCGTGTCGTCCGAGTTCGACGCGGGCCGCGGCCCTCCGAAGAGCGGGATGCCACGCTCGAGAGTGCCGCCGCCGCGGCAATCGTACGGCGTGGTCCAGCCGCACGCCTTGTATCGCGTGTCCCGACTCTGACGGTGGTCGAGATCGTGAAAAATCAGCCCGGTGTTGGCGACGGTCCAGTGCGTGTCGGTCGTGATGACGTCGGCCGGTGTCGTCGCCGGATTCGGCAGGGCCATCGCCGACAGGTTCGCGCCCCACGGCGAGTCAGCGCTGCCTGACGCAATCCCGGACATGATGGCCGTGTTCCTGTTCCCGGTGTAGGAGGCCGCGAAGCTGTCAGGGATCGCGCAGAACGCCCCGCGCGTACGCTGGCTCGACCACTCGGTCCGCCACGGGCCATAGAAACCAGCCGTGCCGCTCGAGTCGTTGAGAATGGCACACCCGAGCGTCGGATGCTTCTGGACGGGCACGTAAATGTCGCCGTACGACCACCACAGCGCGTTCCTGGACTGATCCCAAAACAGTCCACCCACCTGAGCGCCCATGGACCCGCCGGTCAGCAGCTTGTCAGGCCCCAGTGCCCCCCACGAGCGCACCAGCTTTGCTTGTGGCGCGGTCGCTACCGCGGCGCCGGGCGAGTCCGGGAGCGCGTACTCCAACAGCGGATAGTTGTCGGGAACATTGCCGGCCGTGAACGCACGCAACTCGTTGCCGACGCGCCGCAATGCGAGCTGACCGTACGAGTACCACAGGTCTTGTTCGGCGGAGAATCGGATGTAGCCCTGAAACGAAATGTCGTTCTGCGTCAAGACGGCCTTCGTCCCAATCGGGCTGTCCCCCGCCAGGACTCGCACGTTCGCCGGTGGCCGCGGCGACTGCGCGGCTGCCGCTGCCGTCGACAGCGCGAGCGGCGCCGCCGCTCCCATTCGAGCCATGGCGGCCAGCAGGTCGCGCCGTGACATTTCCTTCCCGTCGTGAAAGCTCATTGATCCTCACCTTTGACGCCGCACCGGCCAAACACGGAATTCGCTGTACGTTGCACCTCAGGCAAAGACCGAACCACCTGAGGAGAATGCGGTTTCCAGGCATGCATGGCGCAACGCGAGGCCCCGGCGCTCGCCAAAACTGTGGACTAGTGACGGTTTTGTAATCGGCTGGCCAGAGAATCGCTCGACGCGATGAATCCGAGGTCCGTCGCAGAGCGTCCGGGCAACCGAAACACGCGAATCGTATCACTCACAGTCGTGCGGCCAGCTCGAGATGTGCCTCGCGCAAGCGGGCAGCGGACGCAGCCCATGTAAATTCGTTACGGACCCGCCGCCGCCCGGCCTCTCCGAGCGAGCGCGCCAGCACTCGATCGACGAGCAGACGATGGAGGGCGCCCTCCAGCTCCGCGGGGTCCGTGCCATCGACCAGCAGCCCGGTCTCGTCCTCCAGAACCGCCTCCGGTACGCCGCCGGACCGGCCGCCGACTGTCGGCAACCCGGCCGCGGCAGCCTCGAGGAACACGATGCCGAACCCCTCGAAGTCCCCCTTCTCTACACGATTCGGGAGGACGAAGATGTCAGCCGCTGCGAAGTAGCCGGGCAGCAGGTCGTCCGGGACCTCGCCGACGAAGGTCACCCGCGCCGTGACCGCGAGCTCGCGAGCCATCGATTCGAGCCGCGGCCGCTCTTCCCCGTCACCAACGATGACATAGCGCAGAGTGGAGTGCCGCTTCAGCAAAGCGGGCAGGGCGCGCAGCACGAGATCATGCCCCTTGCGCCGCTGCAGGCGTCCAACCGATAACAAGACTTTGCCCTGATCGGTCCTGGGTTGCGCCCTCACCTCGAACCGCTCCGCGTCCACTCCGGGGTAGATGACGCGAATCTTCGAACCCTCCGCGCCCACGCTTTCGAGGACTGCACGCGTGTTCCTGGAGTTCGCCAGCAACAGACTGGCATGGCGATGAACCCGCCGCATCAACCACGTGTGCTCGCGCGACTGGAGAGCGGAGTTGATCTCCTCACCGTGGGTCCAGGCGGCGAACGGCAAGCCACGGGCAGTGAGCGTCGCGAGTGTCGCGGGAATGCCCTCGGGCAACATCCGGCCGCAGTGCACGACGGCCGGGGCGAGCGCGCGAACCACCCGGGTCAGGTTCCAGTGCTGACGCATCGCGGCGCGGTCAACGATGCCCCGGTGGCGCGGGTCGATCGCGACACCGGGAATATACGAGAATCCGGCGGGCATCTCCGGCCGCGAGTTGGTCAGCACCGTGACCGGCAGCCCGATCCTGCTGTACAGGTTCGCGAACAGGACTGCCGATCCACCCAGCGCCGGCGGAAACATGTCTGAGAGCAAAACGCACTTGGGAGTCACGGACTGCGCCATCTCAGACCCGCCTCTCACCACGGGCCGGCGAGCTCAGATCGCGCGCCCGCTCCGCCGCCGAGTCGTCCGGGCTCGGGCTGCGCATCGATTGCCAGATCGATCGCAGCACGATCAGCGGCGTCGCGACGGCACTCGCAAGCGGCCGGGGAAGACCTGCGATCCGGGCCTTCAGACGGACGCGCCACTCCTGAGGAGGGCCCGCCCGCAGCAACTCGAAGACGCGCTGCACTTCAGCGAACTCCCGACGATCGAAGGACAGGTCGAGGGCGTTCTTGCGTCGCGCGCGTACGCTCGCGTGAGCAGCCCGGCGCACCGCGTCCGGCCACGCCCGGGTCGCAAGGGCGTATTCGAGTACGCGGCTGTCGCCAAGTTGCATCTTGACCACGTCAGCCGAGAAATTGCCGGCGTGCTTGCGGATGCCCGCCAGCGGCCGCGACACGACGCCGAAGGGCGTGTGTTCCGCCAGCCGTAGGACCGTGGCGAAGTCAGAGCCGAGCGTCCGCCCGACGCCCTCGTCCCAGCCACCAGCGGCCGTGAAGAACTCCCGTTGCACGACGATGCAGGAGGCGAAGAACGGCTGGAAGTGGATGACCCGTTCCACGATGGGATGTTCGAACACCCCATACCCCTCCGACAGCGGAATCAGGCCGTCCCAGAACCCCGCCGGCGCCGTCTCGAATTTGGTCACCGTCGACCAGACGCTATCTCTAACAGTGCTGAAATCGCAGTACGCAACCTTGGCCTCCGGCCTGAGCTCCCACAGCCGAATCATCGCCTCGAGAAAGTTGGGCCTCCAGAGATCATCGCTGTCGCAGAACGCGACCAGGTCTCCTGTCGCGCTGCGCACGCCGACATTCCTCGCCACCAGATCACCGGAGTTGGTGATGCGCACGTAACGGCACACGGCGCCAAATCGACTCACCACATCGCTCGTGTCGTCAGTCGAGCCGTCGTCAACGACGATCACTTCATGAGGCGGGACGGACTGTGTCGTGATGGCGGTCAGTGTCTCGGCGAGCAGCCGGGCGCGGTTGAAGGTCGGCACGACGACGCTGACGGTGGGCACCCCTGAGACTCGCATGCGACTACGTGCTCACGCCTGCGGCGCTGGATGCCAGCGTGCAACAACGGCACCCGCCGCGGTCTCACGTGCCGTCGGGCAGACCAGGAGGGGCTTCAATCCGTGGGCTGGAGCTGAAGGACGGGATCCGCCGGCCGGGCGGTCGCATGAGGCGATGGTCTCAGACATGAGCGCAGGAAATCATAATCGGCGGCAAACCTGACGCGATCGGCGGGATCCCAATACGCCTGCGCATCGAGCATGACGACCTTGGTGACGATGCCCGTCGTCCATGGCTCGCCTTGGCTGACGGCCACGGTGCGAACGGCTTCCGACACGAGGGACGCCGCTCGCTGACACGTCATGTTGGCCAGCGCCCACTCGCGGGGCCGGAAGCGGTCGCGTTCGGCGAGCGTCTGGAGAATGACGTCGCCGAGGTTGTGCTCCGAAGCGAATCGGCCGGTCATATCGTTGATGTACGGATAACGATACCCGTAACTCAGCCCGTCGCGAACGATGATCGGCACGTCCGCGAAGAGCGACTCGACGATCGATCGATTGGCGCCTTCTTTCCTGGACCACAGCACGCTGACCTTGGAGCGCTGCAACAATCGGCCGACCTCGTCGCCGTTCACCGACTGGAAGAAGCTCACGATATCGTGCACTCCCAGGGCGCGCGCGTCTTCTTCGATATCCGCCAGGGTCATCCCTTGCGGATAGCCGACGAGCACGACCTTCAGCACATGTCCGCGTCGTTTGAGATCGGCGAGGACCTTGAAGAAGCGCCAGTGACGCTTCAACTCGTACCAGCCGGCGATCATGATCACGTCGATGTCTCTCGTCGCGCCTTCCTGACTCGCCATCTTGCGGAAATCCACCCACCAATTGGCCGCCGTCGGCACGACCACGAAATTCGCGCCGATGGCTTCGAGGAAGGCGACGTCTCGCGGCTCGATGGTCTCCACGAACACGGGATAGGGGTGACGTGAAAACGCGAGCAGGTCCTCCGAGCACAAACCCCGCCAGCTCGGCTCGAGGACGATCGCATAGCGTTCCGCGATCGCTGCCAGGTCAAAAAACGCATCGAAGAGTGGGAAGACGTAGGAATAGTCCACCACGATGACGCCTCTTTCGCGCCCCTGTGGACTCTTGACCACCAGCACACGATGCCCGAGCATCCGCGTCGGATCGCGGACGAGGTCAGGCCTCGCCTCGTGAGCCGCGGTGGCGACGTGCCGGTCGTAGAAGTCGAACAGCCCTGTCGAGTGGCCTTGCCGCTCCAGCCGGGTCAATTTGCCGATGGTTCGCTCGACCCATCGCGTCACGGCAACTGACCCGCCGTTGCGATGGAGCCGGCACATCAGCCGAAATTTGCGATCACGCTGGCCGGCCAGTCCCCAGAAGATGGCGACCAAGGCTCCGCCGACAGCGATGAGCCAGCGGGCGACGCTCGAGTCGTACTCCAGGTACTCGAGGAGGGCGCGCTTCCAGAAGCGTCTCGGAACGGTCACGCAGCACCCGCGAGCCGCTGATACAGCTCCCCATACCGCGCAATAGTGCGGTCCAACTGGTAGTGCTCGCGTACGCGCTCGGCACCGGCCGCCCCCATCCGCGGGCCGAGTACATCGTCGTCGAGCAGCCGGGTGAAAGCGGCTGCGAAGGCTTGCGCGTCCCCCCGAGGTGCGAGGATCCCGTCGACGCCATCACGGACGATTTCAGGGTTGCCGCCGACGTTCGACACCACCACCGGCAGCCGGCTCGCCATCGCCTCCAGGAGCGTGAGCGATGCCGCCTCACTGACCGACGACAGACAGAACACGTCTGCGGCGGCCAGCATGGCCGGGACATCGCTGCGAATACCGGTGAAGATCACCCGATTGCTCACCCCCAACGACGCCACCTGCGCCTCGATCGCGCTCCGCTCGGGACCGTCCCCGACGAGTAGCAGATCGAGGTCGGGATGAGTCGCCGCAACCAGGGCAAAGGCGGCGACGAGCGTGCGCTGGTCCTTCACTGGATGGAATCGGGCGACGTTGACGATGTAGCGCCGGTCCGGCGCGAGTCCGACATTCTTTCGGGCCGCCGCGCGATCGCGCTGGCCCCCATAGCGCTGCAACTCGATCCCGTTCTCGATCACCGAGACCGGCCGGGCGCTGAATCCATCGGCACGACTCAAGGCCTCCGCACTGAACTGGCACACCGCGTTCACGTCGTCGGCCACGCGAGCGAGCAGCAAACGGTTCCCGAGGCGGCGCGTGCGCCCGACGATGTCCGGATAGTGCCGGCCGTGTTCGGTGAAAATCAGGCGCGGCCGCGGCCGGGTCAGAAGCTTGGCCAGCGCGGCGTAGAAGAATGGCGTGTACTGATGCGCGTGGATCACCTCGATGCGGCGTGCCTCGAATGCACGCGCCATGCGGCCAATGAGCCGCCAGTCGCGCCCCGGACGACGCTGCATCTCGATGACTGTCGTGCCGTGGCCCGCCATCTCACGACCGAGCTGTCCGAGCCGGTCCAGGCACACGATCGTCGGCTCGATCGCTTCGTTTAGACGCTCGACCGTCTCCTTCACAAGCATTTCCGCGCCGGCGACTTGCATCTCGTGCAGGACGAAGGCTACCCGGATCGGCCGCCGCCTCGCGCTGACACTTGCCGGAGAGGCAGGCCGCGCCAACTCAGTGGTCGCGTTCACGATCTCGCGCCTGTCGGTTGCCCGCTGACATGGCCGGGTTGGAAGACGTGCGGCGGCGGCCAGTCTACTGGTCGCGGCGCCGGCAGCTCCTGAAGCGCATCGTCCACAGTCAGGGCCGTCGGCAGCTGGATGCCGATCAAAATCAGGATGTAAGGCAATTCAAAGAACTCGAGCGATAGAAACAGGCTACCGACCAGGAACACCATCAACGAACACTCGGTTGCGACCGCGACCATGTAGGCCGTTTTGGCGACCTCATCAGACCGGCCGCGCGTCGCTCGTTGCACCCGCCGCAGCGACCTCCACGTCAGCCAGATCATGAGCAGGTAGAAGAACAGCGACGGGAAGCCGCCGTCGCACAACACCTGCAGGTATTGGTTGTGGATGACGCGCCCTTCCATGTCGGCGCCGTACAGATGTGAGAAGAGCGGCGAATTCCTGATCCCAACGCCAAACACCGGGTAGTCCAGGGACATCCGGTAGGCGGCCTGCCAGCTCTGGAAACGAGCCTGTGCGCTGCCGTCAGTTTGATAATCGCCGGCCGAAAAGAATCGTGAGCGAATTTCGGTGCCAGCCAAAATCGGGATCAACACCGCGATCACGGCGGCGGCGAGTGCCAGCTGGCCGCGACGACGCCCCCGCATCAGCACGATCGGCGCCGTCAACAACAGCGCGACCATCGACCCTCGCGAGAACGTCATCAGCACCGCATGAAGCACGATCGGAATGAGTGCCGCGTAGAAATAGCGCCACACCTTGGTCGTTTCTATGGCGATGAACAGGCATGCCGGCACCGCCATCGCGAGCATCAACGCCGCACCGTTGTTGTCCAGCCCGCCAAACCCGTCGGTGGCAATAGAAATCCTGCCGACCGTGAAATAGAAGATATTTATTTCATAGGCGATGTACGCGACAGCCCCCGTGACCACCAGCAGCAGCAGCCTGAGCTGCGCCACATGCCGGATCACCAGGCAGGCGGCGAACAGCATGGTGAAAATCTTGAAGTATTCGACCAGGCCTATCCAGGCCACATCCTGGTTCTGCGCGGTCAGGTACGTGATCCCCAGCCACGCCGCGAAGCACGCAGCGGCGAGGTGCGGAAGGCGGAAACTCCGTGGTCCATCAGTGGTGGACATCGCGTGAACGAGGGTCGCGATCAGAGCTGGAATGGCCACGTACTCGGACCAGCCCAGCTGCGGAAGCGCCCACGCCCAGATCGCGTTCGGTCTCAACGCCGCGAAGAAGTAGTAGACGACGAGGCCCACGAACGGGTCGAAGAACGATCCGCAGGCGCCGATCACGGTCAGCGCGACCATGAACACTGTCTGTTTCATCGGACTATCTCAGAGCTGCTCGTCTTCAGCGTCAACGAACCACGACGCTACGCCGCGCCAGGCGCACAGGGGCGACGGACCGCCGTGGGATGTTGTCAGCGCCGCTGTCATCCGCGCACCGGTTGCGGAAGAACCCGTGTCGTCACAGCCGATGCTTCAACCGCGAGGTCGGCAATGCCCGCCCAGGTCCGGTCCTCGTGGATGGCAAAGTTGGCCGCCGGCCTCAGCCGTCCCAGGAAATCCTGCGTCGGTGTGTGCTGGACATGACACTCGAGGTGATAGTGTCCGCGCGTGAGATGCGTCCGAAACCTGAACCGCACGGTGAACGGCTCACCAGCGCGGATCGTCCGCTGCTCGAGCTCATCCCCGCCGAAGTTGCCGTCATACACGACCAGCTGATCGGCCGACCGACGGACGATGAAGCCGAGCGAGTAGTCGGACACGTCGATCGTGCTCGCGTAGGTCACGCTGAGCACCAGCTCCGTTCCCGGGGCCACCGACACAGACGCCGGGCCGTCGGTGAGCAGCCGCGCGGTGATCGACACCGTGGACGGTTGCGCGGCGTCCTGGACGCTGCCGGCTTCCTCGATGTACCGTCCGATGACCTGATCGGTCGGGCCCTCGGCGACCATCCGGCCGTGCAGGTAAAGGGCGCGATCACACAAGCTCGACACCGCCTGCAGGTTGTGCGAGACGAACACAATCGCGACGCCCTCCCGCTTGAACTGTTCCATGCGCTCGATGCACTTGCGCTGGAAGGCCATGTCTCCGACGCTCAACACTTCATCGATGATCAGCACATCTGGATCCAGGTGTGCGGCGATCGCAAACCCCAGCCGGGCATTCATACCTGAGGAGTAGCGCTTGACCTGGGTGTCGATGAACGGCCGGACGTTGGCGAACTCGATGATCGCCTCCATGTTCCGGGCGATCTCGGCGCGCTTCATCCCCATGATCGCGCCCTGCAGATAGATGTTTTCCCGGCCGGTCAGGTCGCCGTGGAACCCGGCGGCAATCTCGATCAGCGCGCCGACCCGGCCGTGCACGTGATAGCTGCCGCGAGTGGGCTTCAGGATCCTGGTCAGGAGCTTGAGCGTGGTCGATTTTCCCGCGCCATTCGGACCGATGATGCCGAGGGCCTGTCCCTTCCGCACCTCGAAGCTCACGTCCTGCAGCGCCCAGAACTCCTGTCCGGACAACTCGCTGGCCGGGCGTCGTGACAGGGCCCGCTTCACCATCCCGGGCACCATGTCCCGGATGCTGCTGAAGCCTTCGCCGCGCCGGAACTTCTTCCAGATGTGATCGAACGCGATCGCAGGTGGTGCACTCATTTACACGTTCTCCGCAAACTCGAACTCGGCGCGGTGAAACGACATCCAGCCGTAGCCCAGGGTGAGCAGCGACAACGCTGCGGCAGCCACGAAGGGCCCGGGCTCCGGCAATCGCCCTTGCAGCAGCACCGCCCGATACGCATCAATGATCGGCGTCATGGGATTCAACTGGAGGAGAATGCCCAGCGTCCCGTCGACCATGTGCACCGGATACACGACCGGTGAGGCGAACATCCACAGCATCAACACGACCTCGAACAGATACTTGACGTCGCGGTAGAACAAATTCCACATCGCCAGCAGCAACGCCATTCCCGCGGTAAACGCGATGTGCACCACCAGCACGATCGGCAGGAACCACAGCGCTGATGTGACCCCCACGCGGTAGTACGCCATCATGCCGACCAGCAGCGTCGCTCCGACCGCCAAATCGACCACCGAGACGAACACCGCCGAGAACGGAAAGATTTCCCGGGGGAAATACACCTTCGTCACCAGGCTGGTGTTGGCGGTCAACGAGGTCAGCGCGAAGCGGAGCGACGAGGCGAAGAGGTTCCACGTGAGCAGGCCACAGTAGGCGAACAACGGGTAGGGCATGCCGACGTCGAGCTTCGCGACCCGGGTGAACATCACCGAAAAGATGAGCGTGTTCAGGAGCGGCATGAACACGGCCCAGCCAAATCCCATGACCGTCTGTTTGTATCGCAGCATCAGGTCGCGTCGCGTCATCTGCATCAGCAGCTCGCGGAACGCGACCTGTTCGTGAATCATCTCTTTCGCGTCGTCCGTCAATCGATTGAACATGTGCCCGTCCAGTCCCTTCCGTAGCCTCGACTGCGCTCGTTCCCTGAACCCGTGATCTCGCCTGCCCCCGCAGCCGCCGCGGCTGGCGTTGTTTCGTGCTCACCGAGCCGATCCATTATTCTGGCAGCGGTTAGCGCACCCCGAATCGCACCAGATAAAAGAGCCGCGCCCGCCATTCGTACGTCACATACCAACGGTCGTAGGGGTGCCGCCACCACGCCGCCGGCTCGGCTGGGGACGCGGACGCCGGATGGACCCCGACGACGATCCCTGTCCCCTTCAGGACGTGTTCAAACGACGCCAATGCCCGCGCGGTGTGGTACGGCGACGTCACCACCACCACCGATCGAACGCCGCGCGGCGCGGCCCATTCCTTGAACGCTTCGGCCTCGTCCAGGGTGCGGTAGACCTTCCGGTCCATCAGCTCGATGCGCCTCGCGTCGATCCCGGCCGCCACCAACCGCTCCACCCGGTGCCCGCAATCGTGGCAGTTGTACGGGTTCAGACTGATCGGCTGCGACAGCACGACCTTCGCGTGCGGCGCCCGCCGCCCCAGCGCCGCCGTGTCCGGCAGCCGCTCCCACTCATGGCTGGCGAGCGACACGATAGCATCCGGCTGGTCGATCTCACGCGTCACGACCAGCGCGGTGCCGGCATGCCGCAACGGCCAGATGGACGCAACCGCGGCCACCAGCAACACGCCGATCCAGTGCCGCCAGCGCCAACGGCGCCGCTCCGAACGGCCAGCGGCCGTCACTCGGATGCCGGCGGCGTCCGCGACCGGGCCAGCATCATTGCCTCCCAGTTGCGGACCAGCGCGAGAAACGCCCCGGAGGCCGGCTCCGTCAGGCGATCGGGCCTGATCCAGACGTGCTCGCCCGCGGGCTGGACGCGATCGTCGCGGAAGTCGTACAGCGTTCGCCGCCCGTCCGGTTCCAACCGGCCAATCTCGCGCGGCCGGTCGACCGAGCCCAGATACTGGAACACCGCGCCGGTCGCATGCCGGCTGAAGTCAGGACGGGACTGCTGGCTCGACGGCGCCGAGAGCGCGTTCCAGATCGCCTGCCGGACTTCCACCTGCCCGAACGGCTGCGCCAGCACCAGGGGAAGACCCTGCGCCACGAATGGCACGCGGGTCTGCGCGTCGTTCAGCGCGTAGCCGTGACCGAGGAACCCTTCGTCGAACAAGCTCTCGCCGTGATCGCTGGTCACGATCACGGAGGGCGCATGGCCGCGCACGCGGGTCACCTCGGTGATCAACCTGGCGATCGCCTGGTCCACGTTGGCGACAGTGTTCATGTACATGTCGCGGAGTTCGACGCCGCGCGCCGGACCAATCTCCCCGGGCTCGAGCACCGTGCGTGAAATCAGCGGCTCAATCGCACGGTAGTGATACGGGTAATGCGTGTCGTGGAAGTTCACATACAGGAACATCGGCACGGCGCGCTCCACGCCCGCCACGAACGCCGTCGCCTTCTCCACCACCACGGACGCCGGTACCGCCAGGCTACCCGGTGTGCTGAACTGGGTATAGCGCCGGTCGGGCGCGCTGCGCGCGTCGAAGAATGCGTCCGCGCGATCGAACCCGACCGCCAGCTCCGGGCCGCCGAACGAATCGTCCTGCCCCGAGAAATATCCGACCCGGTAGCCGTTGCCCTTGAAGTCGTCGATCAGCGTCCGGCCGCCGCGCACACCCACCAGACTGCCGCTGAACAGATGAAAGCGCGACTGGTAGGTGAACCCGTTGTGCGAAAAGGCCAGCGGCGCCGATCCGCCGGCCTGGGCCATGCCGCGCAGCGTCGGTGTGGCCGGGTGGCCGTCGATTACCGCGTCCAGCACGTCCGCCCGCACGCTCTCGAGGAGAACGAGCACGACATCCGGCTTCCACGCCCACGCCCGCGCGGTCGCCGGGCCTTCGCTGTACGCGGATGCCGCCACCGGCAGATCGCCGCCGACGCCGTCCTCGTCGATGCCGTTGCCCGGGAGATCCACCGCGTACGGATGGATGCTGGCGTCGAACGGGTTCGAGTCGGCGGGCCGCGCCCCCACTCCATAGCCATCGCGATCGACGTCGCTCACACGATTGACGACGATCGCCATCGCGCGGGCACTGGGCTTGCGCCGGAGCCCCGCTTCGACCGGCTCGCTCAGCGTCGACCCGGCGGTCACACCGACGGTGCCCACCAGCACCAGCAAGACCAGTGTCGTCACCGTCGGGCCGCGCCGCGTGAGCGCGGCAGGGCCCCCAGGAAAGCGGCGCTGCAGCAGCCAGACCACCACCGCGAGGAGCGCCGACGCGACCGCGATCAGCCACAGCGGCTCGGCGAGGTGCGCGGCGCCGACCGCGAGGAACTCACGCGGCTGGCGGCCCACGAGATCCCACATCAGGGAGAGATCGAAGGCGTCGCCGACGTACGAGAGCAGCTCGTAGGAGAACAAGTCGGCGAGCGCCAGGGGCGCGACGCCCATCGCCAGCGCGAGCACCCGCCGCGGCACTGCGGACAGGCCCCATCGGTTGGCGAGCCACAACGTGATGCCAGCCAGCAGGCCCACGACCACGAGATCGGCGAGGCCGGAGAGGAGCAGGAACGTTACCCGCTGCCCGGCGGTCTCCAGGTGATCCGGCGCCAGGAACCCGCCGCGAAACAGCCCGAAGCGGCGCTCGATCAAGGCCGCATCGACGATCGTCACGCCGGCCGCGCCGGCCGCCGAAATCGGCAGCCAGCCGTCGGCACGCCAGTCGCTCATCGCGCCTGCCCCACCGCCAGCCGCCTGCGGCGCACGGCTGCGCAGCACGCGCGCCGGGACACCGGCCGCCGTCACCGCTTCGGGCACTGGCGCCGTGACCACCGATCCGGCGCCGACGATCGAGTTCGCGCCGACGTCGGCCATCACTACCGCGGCGCTGCCGATCCACGCGCCGGCGCCGATCCGCACCATCGTCAGCGTGCCTTGCTGCTCGCGCATCGGCACGCTCGGATCGTCGGTTCCGTGAGTACGTGCCCCGCTGGGCACGTGCACACCGGCCGCGAGCAGCACGTCGCGCTCGAGATGGACCAGGCCGAGATGGCAGCGCGGGCCGACGTAGACCTGCTCGTCGATGATCGCTCCCGCCTTCGAGAAGATCGTCCCGAACTCGATTGTCGCGGACGGATGACAGCGGGCCAGCGTGCGCGCCAGGAAGGCGCGACGCAAGTACTGCCCGAGCACGCCCGGAACGATCGCCAACGCCTGCGTCGAGCCGGCCAGCGCCCGATCGCGGCCCAGCACGCGCGCGCGGACGAAGAACGAGGCGAGCGACGGCGTGACGATCACGGTCGCCACGCCGAAAGCGAGCGACTTCAGGACCGATCGGTCGGTGCTCACCAGGCGTGCTCCCGCGCCAACGCCGGTCCGCCCGGCGAGTGGACGAGGCGCTCGTAGATCCGTTCGAGCTTGCGCATCCGGGTCTCGAACGACAGGTCGGTCTCGACCCGCTGGCGCGCGGCGGCGGCGCGCTGCCGCCGGCCTGTCTCGTCGTCCAGGGCGGCCGCGACAGTGCGGGTCAGGACCGTGAGATCACCGATCGGGATGATCAGGCCGTGGCGGCCGTCCTCGACGAGTTCAGCCGTCCCGCCGGCGCTGGTCGCGACCAGCGGGGTTTCGAACGCCATCGCCTCGAGGACCGCGTTCGGCGTGCCCTCGTAGTCAGAGCTCTGCACGAAGAGGTCGAGCGCGTGGTGAAACCCGGCGACGTCCTCGGTGTGCCCGGTCAGCTTGGCGAGCATGGCCAGGCCGAGCGCGTCTATCCGCTGCTGCAGTTCCGTTCTCGAGCTGCCGTCGCCGGCGATCCGCAGTCGTAGCGACGGCCGATCCCGGTGGAGCGTGGCGAACGCGTCGATCAACAGGTCGAACCGCTTCTGCGGTTCGAGCCGGCCGACAGCGCCGAGGACGAACTCGCCCGGCGCGATGCCGAGCGCGGCGCGTGCCCCGGACTCGCGCGCCGGATCGCGCCGGAAACGGCGATGGTCGATGCCGTTGAGAATGACCTCGCACTTCTCGTGCGGCAGGCCGCGGCGAATCAGCTCGTCTCGAATTTGACTGGACACCGCGACCACGAACGGCAGGCGCGTCAGCAGCCACTTGTCGAGCGGATAGTAAACGCTGCGTTCGCGCGAGCTGTGGCCGGTCCAGCCGTGTGCGGTCGACATCACCGCGGTACCGTCGAGACGCCGCAGGAGCCACACCAGGAGATTGGTCTTGTAGTCGTGCGCGTGGACGATGTCGATGTGCCGTTCGCGGACGACGCGTCGCAGCGCCGGCAGGACCGACACGTCGAACGAATGCTTCTCCGGGATTTCGAGGTACTCGACGCCGAGGCTGGCGGCGCGCTCGTGGATCCCGAACACCGCATCGCGAACGTCGCGGATATAGCAGACCGTGACGTGCCACGCTGCCGGGTCCGACTGGGCGGCGCCGAGCAGAATCGTCTTCTCCGGGCCACCGCCGGTCCCGCGGACGCTGCGCAGCTCGAGAACGCGAACAGGGTTGCTCACGCCTTGGTCCCCGAGGGGCGGCCGGAGAGGGAGGCGGTCTGGCGGACGCGGTGCGGTGTCCGCACGACGAGCGCCAGCGCGCGGGAGATGTCGTAGACCAGGGCGACGACGAACGTTCGCGCGACGGTCAGCGGATCCAGGCGGCGGACGCGCGTCAGCATGCGTCCCGCGCGCAGCGAGGTGAGGAGGAGCGGACCGGCGAAGGCCAGAGCCACCAGCTTCCAGCTCCCCGGCAGCGCAAACAGGCTGCCGACGCCGATCGTGAGCAACACGAGGATCGTCAGCGGGATGAGCACGCTCGGGAGGGCGCGAGGCGTGAGCGGTCCACGGAGGCTGACCTTGATGTTGTCCCGGCCCCGCCACAACTCGCCGAAGAACAACGCCCGCAGGGTCCGCGGATCCCCCAGGTGTACGCTGCGCAGGCGGTTGTCGCTCCACAGCCCGTACCCATTGCGTCGCAGCCGCTGGCAGAAGTCGACGTCCTCGCAGGTCTCGAGCCGGCTGTCGAACCCGCCGACCTTCTCGAACACCTCACGCCAGACGGCGAGGCTGCCGCTCCCGAGCCAATCGACCCTGAGCACCCCGCTGGGCCGGACTCGGAAGCTGTCGTACATCCGCTGCACCCACGTCCCGTCCGCCGGCGCGTAGTAGGCGGCCCCCACGGCGGCGGCATCCGGCTGTCCGAGGCTCTGGATCGCGAACGGCAGGTAGTCGGGCTCGAGCACGTGATCGGCGTCGACGAACGCGAGGATTTGACCGTGCGCTGCGCGCGCGGCCTGATTGCGCACTTCCGACACACGGATGTCGGGAAACACGACCACTCGCGCGCCGCGGGCGCGAGCCACCTGGCGCGAATTGTCGGTCGACCCGTTATCCGCGACGATGATCTCGTAGCGATCGGGCGGGTACGTTGTTGCGGCGATGGAGGCCAGACAGAGATCCAGGCGCGCGGCGTCGTTCCGCACCGGCACAATCACCGACACCATCGGGAGCGCGACGGGAAGCGTGGAGGACGCCTGACTCGCCGGTTCCGTCTCCGCGCCGATCACAGCCGGGCCTCGGCGGCACGCGACGCCGGCAGACGAGGGGCCTCCGCCAGGTCGAACGCCGACAGCGCCGGCGCGGCCGCCATCAGCACGTCACGCACGGGAGCAAAGGTGAAGGCGCGCAACAGCCGGTGCAGGCGGGCTTCGGTTCGATCGAGATTGCGATAGTGACGGAACCGGGTCAGCCACCCCACGCTGATGCGCGGCTGCGCCGGATCCACTTCCCACGGGTGGATGTAAAAGACCGCCGGCTGCCGGTCCTGACGGTTGAGGCGCGCGATTCCATGCCTGGTCCAGGCATAGGGCAGGAGGCGGAAGTACCCGCCGCCGCCAACAGGCAGGTTCAATGCGCCAAGCGCCACCGTTGATCCCGGCAACTCGATCAGCGAGCCAGCGTCACGCTCGACGCGGTACGGAAACCGAGGAGAGGCCGCGATTCCATACCGATCGTGGTGGATCGGGAAGATGCTGGCGTCGTACTCGAATCCCTCGTCGATCAGCACGTCGAGCGCCCACAGGGATCGCCGCGTGATCGAGAAGCTCGGGGCGCGGTAGCCACGGACGTGGACCCCGCAGGCGCCTTCGATCACCGCCTTCGATCGCCGGATGTCCTCCCGGAATGCCTCTCGCGACTGGTCGTACACCAGGCCGTGTCCGTACCCGTGCGAGGCAATCTCGTGACCGGCGGCGGCGATGGTGCGGAGGAGAGCGGGAAACCGCTCCGCCACCCAGCCGAGCACGAAGAACGTGCCCCGCACGGCATGCTGATCGAAGATCGCCAGCAGCCGCTCGGTATTGCGCACGACCCGGCTCTCGCGCGTCTCCCAGGCGCTCCGCGGCACGACGCCGTCGAACGCGCTCACCTGGAAGTAGTCCTCGACGTCGACGGACATGGCGTTCACGACCGGCCGATCGACCACGACGGCGGCAGTTGCGCTCACTGACCGCCCCGACGCATCACCACCGTCTTGACCGTGTTGGCGATGATGAAGAGGTCGAGCGCGATCGACATGTTCTTGATGTAGAACAGGTCGTACTGCAGCTTCTCCATCGCGTCCTCGAGGCTGGCTCCGTAGGTGTAGCGGACCTGTGCCCAGCCGGTCAGCCCGGGCCGCACCGAATGGCGCTGCCCGTAGAACGGGATCTCCTTCGTCAACGACGACACGAACTCGGGACGCTCGGGACGCGGCCCGACGAAGCTCATGTCGCCGCGCAGAACGTTCCAGAGCTGCGGCAGTTCGTCCAGACGTGAGCGGCGCAGGAACCCGCCCACCGGCGTGACACGTGTGTCGCCCTTGGTCGCCCACACCGCCCCGGTGCCCTTCTCCGCGTCCTGCCGCATGGAGCGGAACTTCACGACCCGGAATGTGCGGCCCCGCAGGCCCACGCGCTCCTGCCGATACAGCACCGGGCCGGGAGACGTGAAGCGTACCGCCGCGGCGACCAGCACCATCAGCGGCGCGCCCAGAACCAGGCCGGCCAGCGACACGGCCACGTCGAGCCCCCGCTTGGCGACGCGCAGAAAGTGGCTCTTTCGGAAGCCAGGCGAGAAAATCAGCCAGCTCGGACGCAGGTTCTCGACCGCAATCTTGCCGGTGTACTTCTCGTAGACCGAGGCGAGGTGCTCGAAGCTGACGCCGTCCAGCTTCATA
The DNA here is from genome assembly GCA_963816725.1 of uncultured Acidobacteriota bacterium. Lineage (GTDB taxonomy): Bacteria > Acidobacteriota > Vicinamibacteria > Vicinamibacterales > 2-12-FULL-66-21 > CAVSUB01. The sequence goes on from CAWFMC010000026.1 coordinate 93,792, forward strand.
TCGAGCAGCTTGTCCATCGGCAGCTTGCCGCGCGCGTCGGAGAGGCTGACGACGACCTCGTCGACGTTATACTTCCGGACGATCGACGGGATGTCATCGATCGTGCCGATGACGCCCGGGTTGATGACCGGGCTCCCGAGTTTGGCCGGATCGGGATCGATGAAACCGACAATCTCCACTCCCAGGTCGCGCCGCTCGTAGAGCTCCCGCGCCAGCTTCACGGCCGACTCGCTGGTGCCCACCAGCAGCAGGCGATCACGCGGCCCGACGCGGTGGACCGCCCAGTCGAACGCCAGTCGCCAGCCGAACAAGAAGAGGATCACCAGCACCGCGGCGAGGATGAACACGCCACGGCCGATCATCAGCTTCTCGAGCCAGAAGTACAGCCCGGCGAGGATCAGCGACGTCGCGCCGAGCGCCTGCACGGCGCGCACGAACAGCTCGCGCCGATCGGTGATGACGCGAAAGTCGTACAGATCCGCGAAATACAGACAGAGCTGCGTCACCAGGGCGATCAACGCGGCCTTGCGCAGGATGTGGTCCGTCCACTGCACCGCGCCGAGCCGGATGTAGGCGGCGGCGTAGACCGCTCCCACGATGCCCGTCGTCTCGCAGACGATAAGGCCGAGGGAGCGCCACGTCAGGCCGCGGAACAGTAGTGTCACTTGACCTTCTCGACGGCCGTCGATGCCCCGTAGGCGCCGTAGTAGTCGTACGCGTGATAGACCGCCGCCTGGTCGGCGCGGTTGAGGACGACCCCGAGAATCCGCTCGCGCCCCACGGCTTCGACCGCCTTGTTGACCGCGGCGAGCGGCGTCTTCCCCGCCTGCACGACGAGCAGCACCGCGTCCACCAGCGAGGCGAGCAGATGCGCGTCGGTCAGCAGCGCCACCGGCGGGGTGTCGATGATGACCCAGTCGAACCGCGCGCTGGCTTCCTTCAGCACCCGGCGCATCCGGTCCGACGACAGCACGCTCATCGGGTCGCGGTCCGGCCGTCCCGCAGTAAGAATCGACAGATTGTCGGTGAGCCGCAGCAAGGGGATCTTGTGGTCCTCGGCGCTGCGCAGGCCATCGTTCAAACCGCTCAAGTTCGGCACCTGGAACATCTCGTGAACCCAGGGCCGACGCAGGTCGGCGTCGATGATCAGCACCTGCCGCTTGTAGGATTCGGCCAGGGTGAGCGCGACGTTGGTCGCGGTGAGCGTCTTGCCCTCACCGGGCATCGCGCTCGTGACCATCACCACCCGGGTGCCGTGCTCGGCCTGGGCCAGGTACAACCGGCCGGCGACGCGGCGGTACTGCTCCGTCGAGGTCGGGTCGCCCGAATTGACGCTCAACTTCTCCGACAGCGGCGTGTGCCGGTGATCTTCGTCCACCGCATCCGAGACGTCCGCCGCGGGTCCGTCGGCGACGAGCGGCAAATCCGTAGAGGCGACCCCGCGCATCGGCTCTCGCGGATGAACCTCAGGCTCGTGGACTTCGGCGGCGCGCGGGGCGTCCGGCGTCACGTCGGGCTCCTGGGCGAACGCTCCGTCCACATCGGCGGGCGGAACGATTGGGGGCGCCGGGTCCGCGGGGCGGGTGCCGGCTCGCGCCAGGGCTTCGTCAATTCTCGACATGATTCAGGGACCTCGTCTGCACTACCGGAGTGGCGCCTCGGCGCCTGGTGACTAGAAAATCGAGAACCGCCGCTTGATGTTGAAATGCTCGAACAGGCTCCGCGCGAATGTCTGCGGCTTCTGGGGTGGCGCCGCGGGCTCCGCCGCGGCGCGTGGCGCCGGCGTCGGCGCGGGTGCCTGCGGGACCGGCACGCCGTGCAGCTGCGGGCGTGCGGCCGCCGCGGCGGTCTTCGCGGGCGCGATCGTCGGTGCCTTGCTCCCGAGATCGAAATCGCGGCACACGTCCTCGACGATGTCGCGCCCGACCGGACGTCGGTCCGCGGCGAACCCGGAGATGAGCGCGTTGTCGCAAATCACGCTGATCAGCCGCGGGATTCCGCCCGACCGGTCGTAGATGGAATCGACCGCCTGGCGCGTGAACACCATCACGCTGTTGCCGCCGGCGACACGGATCCGGCCGGCGATGTACTCCGCCGTCTCCTTGGCGTCGAGCGCGAGCAGCAGGCAGCGGAGCGCCACGCGCTGCTTCAGTTGCCGCAGCGACACCTGATTGAGGCGATCGGCGAGCTCCGGCTGCCCGGCGAGCACAATCGGCAGCAGCTTGTCGGTGGTCGTCTCGATATTCGCCAGCAGCCGCACTTCCTCGAGGAGTTCGTCCGGCATGGCCTGCGCTTCGTCAATGACCAACCCGGTCATCAGCCCCGCCGCCTGACGGCGATCGAGTATCTGGGCGAGCTCGTTGAGGAGCGCGGCTTTCGACGTCGCGGCCCTGGCGCTCAGGCCGAACGCCTGCGTGAGGAACTCGTAGAACTCCGGCCTGGTGAGGGTCGGGTTGTTCAGGTACGCGATCACCGCCCCCTGCTTCTCGTAGTCCTGGATGACGGCGCGGATCAGCGTCGTCTTGCCCGTGCCAGCGTCGCCGATCAGCAGCGTCAACCCGCGGCGGCTGGTCAGGCCGTATTGCAGGTTGCTCAGCGCCTCACGATGCTTGCCGGTCAGCAGCAGGAAGCGCGGGTTCGGCGTCAGGTCGAACGGCCGCTCCCGGAATCCATAGAATGCTTCGTACATCACCAGATCCAGTCGTTGAGCTTGAACTTCCAGATGATGGCTGCGACGCACAACATCACGGCTACAGCGCCGGACGAGGCCAGCCACATCTTGTGACGCTTGCGCCGACGGCGTTCGAGCTCGGTGCTCATCGTCGGCACGGTTGCCAGGACCGGCAAGGCCAGTGCCACCAGCACGTCATCTTCGGTGCGCACGCTGGTGTCGCGGTACTCGAGCAACGCCGCACACCCCAGACCGAACACCAGCCCGCCCACCGCGCCCATCAAGTTCAGACGCAGCCGGTCGGGAGACTTCGGCCGCTGCGGCAGCCGGGCGCTGTCGATGATCTTGAACTGCTCACCCATCTGGTTCCGTTCCAGATTGGCGGCGACCTTCGCATCCTGGCTCTTGCTCAGCAGGGTTTGATACTGCGCCTGAAGGGTGGTGTAGTCCCGCATCAGATCGGTCAGCTCGGACTCCACGTTCGGCGCCGATTCGAGGCGACTGCGCAACGTCGACATGGTGGCGAGCAGCTGACGCTCGTCTTCCTGCTTCTGCGCAATCCGCCGCGCGGTGACCTGATCTTCGTTCTGCAGATCCGCGATCCGCGACGCGCGAGCCGCCTCGGCGGAGTTGGCCGCCGACACGGGCCCGGAGACCGGCGCCTGTGACGCTTCCGCCGCGGCCTTCTGCTCGAGGTCCTTGATCGCGCGGGCGAGCGCCTTGATGTCCGGATGATCGGGGGTCAGCTTCATCCGCAGGTTCTTCATCTGCTCACGGGCGATCTCCAGCTGTCGGGCGTAGGTCTGCGGCGCCTGGGCCTGGCCGGGATCCGCGACGGGCGCAGTCGGAACCGCCATCGACAGATCAGCGAGCTGGCGCTGAATCGCGGTCTGACGGTCGCGGTCGCGGGCGATCGATTCCTGCACCGCGGTCAATTGCAGCTGGGCATTCTGCAAGGCCGCGGCATTGCTTTCGGCCTGTGACGGCATCGCGCCTGGATGGGCGTGGCGGAAGTCGGCGAGCTGTTTCTCGCGTTCCTTCAACTGGCGCTCGACTTCGAGCAACTGGCGGCTGAGGAACGCGTCGGTTTGGTCGACCAGCGCCACGCGGTCCGTCGTGCTCTCCGTCACGAACAATGATGCCAGCTTCGCCGTCACCAGCTGGGCCGTCCGCGCACTATCGGACTGGAAGCTGATGTCGAAGGAGCCGGAATCGGCGCGAGCCCGCGCCGCGTTGAACTTGATGTCCCGGGTCCGCATCATCTCGATCACGTCTTCCATGATCATCGTGCGGCGCTCTTCCGGATACAGGTTGAACTCGGTGACGATGCCCTCCAGCCGGTTGCGGCTGAGGATGTCCTGACTCAGAGCCATCAGCCGCTCGTCCACACGGGTGGTGATCGCCGAATGCGCGTACGCTTCCGGAACCCGCTGCGGCGTAATCATCAGCGTGGCCGAGGATTCATACCGGTCGGGCAGGCGGCGCACGATCAACATCGTGATCGCGCTGACGACGACCAGGGGCACCACGATAATCCAGCGGCGGCGCCACGCCGCCTCGAGAAAGTCTTCCGGTTTGTACTTTTTGCCAGGAATCACCGCTGCGTCTCCTATTTGGCGCGGATCACGGGAAGCGACGTTCGGATGCCGAAGCGCACGCCATTGCGCGACAGATTCGGCGGGAACCGGGGATCGAGCGCGAGCTCCGGGGGGATGGTGTACTGGTAGTACAGGTAGTCGGTATAGGCCGCCAGGTAGCGGGTGAGCCCGTATTCCAGACCTGCACTAGCCGTGTAGGAATCGAAATCGTTCGTCGTCCCGACGCTCACGGCACCCTTCGTATATGAGGTCAACGCGTCGAACCGAAGGCGCCGCGACAACAGCCCTTGCAGCGTGGCGCTCACGGACTGGGCGAGAAACGGCTCGACGAACCCCTCGTGGAATGCCACCGAGCGTTGATAGGCGAGCGCCGCCGTCCACGTCCGGCCCATCTCGTGGGTCAAGTTGGCATTCCCGAGCAGCGCAAAATTCAGCGCGCGGCCGGTCTCGGTGGTCGCGCCCTCGTTCGCGTAGAAGAGCGCGGATCCGGTCGAGAAACTGAAGTGCGTTCGCCGTGATACGGACAATGCCTTGTTGTAGTCGAGTCCGGCGTCGATATTATGAATGCCGGACAGATTGAACCGCGGCGCGTTTGGATATCGGCCACTGCCGTAGCTGTAACCGAGATGGAACCCGGCGTTAGGCGTCAGTTGATAGTTGTAGCGGGCACCCGCGGACTGATTGATGTAATCCAGTTCGTTGGCCTGATAGTTCGCCGTCGACAGCGAGTAGAACGTCGACAGCGACGCGTGTTGCCTCAGTTCCTGCGTGTACCCCACGTTGGTGCTGCTGCGGTAGCTGTTCTGGCGGAACACTCCATAGTCCGTGGCCAGGTCGACGAACGGGTCGGCGAACGTACCGACGCTGCTCGGGCTGATGAACAGACCGAGACGGTACTCGGGCGCGTAGACGAAGGCTTGCGTGATTGAGAAGCTGCCGTAACGGGTGACGCGCGCATTGAAGTTCGCCGCGGCGCGATACGTCGTGAACAGCGGCTCGTCTTCGTACGTCGTCAGGCCCACCCCGCCCTCGGCGCCGAAGCCAAGACGTCGCGTGTGCCGGGTATAGTTCAGTCCGGTCTCGAGTCCGCCGAACCACCCGCTTTTCCGCAAGGGACCCGTCAAGGCGATACCAGCGCGATCCGCGTAGACGTTGTCGTCGTAGGCGCCATACAAGGATGCCGTGAAGTCGAGCGCCTGCGCGATCCCCGGAGCCGGCCGGGAGCCGAACAGCCCGCGGTACGGACGCCGCACCTCGGGGGGCTGGACCTCGGTCGGCGGGGCGGTCTCCTGCGCGCGCGCGATCGATGGCGCAACAGTGCTCGCCAGCACCAGCGCGACCGCCACGCGGGAGAGGTCTCCGCTCCTACACAAAACCGCGAGCCGCGAGGACACTCTAGGGAACAACAATGGTATCGCCCGGTTTGAGTTCGATGTTCTGCTTCAGGTTCTTACGCTTGACGAAGTCCTTGTAGTTGAACGGATAGGACGTCTGCTTCCCGCCTTCGTTGCGGACGATTGCGATGTTCTTGCTGTCCGCGAACTCCTGGATCCCGCCGGCCGTCGCGAGCAACTGCACGACCGTCATGGCGCCCGTGAGCTGGTAGTAGCCGGGTTTGGCGACCATCCCGGTGACATAGACCTTCCGGCTATTGATCGCCTTCACGACAATCGCGAGCGTCGGCGGCTCCTCCAGGTACTTCATGGCCGCCTTCGAGATCTTGTCGCGCAGCTGCTCTGGCGTGAGGCCGCCCGCCTGCAATTCGTTCAGCAGCGGCAGGGAAATAAGACCATCGGGACGAACCGTGACTTCGGCCGACATCTCCGGGTTCCGCCAGTACGACACGACCAGCACATCGTCGGGTCCGATGACATAACCCGAGGGCAGCGGCGTCTCCTGCGTCACTGGCGCCGGGGGCGTCGCAGTGGCAGGCGCCGGAGGACGCGTCTGCCCGGCCGGTGGAGCGGCCGGGGCCGGGGGCTTCTGCTGCGGCGGCGCCGGCTGCTGTACCGGAGCCGACGGCGGCGTCGCAGGCGGCTGGACCGGAGCCGTCGGCGGGGCCTGGGCTCGAACGAGCCCGCTGGCCGGTCCGCCGATCAGGCAGAACGCCAACGCGCCAGCTGCCCAGGTGTGCAAGTTCTTCACGCTCGACTCCTTACCGGTATTCCTTGAACGGCAGCTGACAGTCGTGCTTCCGCAGGAAATTGAGAAAACGCTTGTAGTCGCGCTGCTCCATGTTGAAGAGCCGCGCGACAATCTTGTAGTTCCCGCGGGCCTCCTCCAGGCCCTTGCGGACGACGTCGCGGACGTTGCCGCGCGTGATCTCGCGCTGCATATACAACGGGTAGACCACATTCCAGAACGACTCGCGGTCCTCGATAATCCGTTTGAAAAGATCGTCGGCCACAGTCCGCCGCCGCTCCCGCTTGGGACGCAGCCCGACGGAGTGCTGCACGCGCACGTCCATCGGCAAGTCATCGATTGAGACGACTTCGTTGCGGCCGGTCACCACGCAACGCTCGATGACGTTTTCGAGCTCGCGCACGTTGCCGGGCCAGGCGTATTCCGTCAGCAACTTCATCGCGTCGGGCGACAACCCCTTGACGAGGTAGCCGTTGTTCTTCGTGAACCGTGCGAGGAAATAGCGAATGAGCTCGGGGATGTCCTCGCGCCGCTCGCGCAACGGCGGCACGGTGAGATGAATGACGTTCAGCCGATAGAACAAGTCTTCACGGAACGTGCCCTGTCCGACCATGTCGCGGAGGTTGCGGTTGGTCGCCGCGATCACTCTGACATCGACACGGCCGCCGGTGTGGTCGGAGCCGACCTTCTGGAGCTCGCCGGTTTCCATGAAGCGCAGCAGCAGGCCCTGCATACGCATCGTCATCTCGCCGATCTCGTCGAGGAAAATCGTGCCCTCGTCGGCCAGCTCCAGCTTCCCTGGCTTGTCGCGGTAAGCACCGGTGAAGCTGCCCTTCACATGGCCGAACAGCTCCGACTCGAGCAGCGTTTCCGGGAGGCCGGCGCAATTGACGGCCACAAACGATCGATGGCCGCGCGGGCTCTGGGCGTGCACGGCATTGGCCACCAGTTCCTTGCCGACTCCGCTCTCGCCAGTTACCAGGACCTTGGCATCCGACCGCGCGATGCGCTCGATCTCCTGACGGAGCTCGACCATCACACTGCTGGTGCCGGTCAGTTGGACGTGCCCGTTATTCCTCATCGAATCCCCTCACACCGACTGAGTGAGCGCCGCGCCCGGCCGCGAGGTGCACGCGACCGCGGCTCCGTGGACCATCGCCCATTTACCGCGTCCCGCCGTCACGATCCCGCCCTCCGTAGAAACTCCTCGAGCACATCCTGCTCGCGCGGCGGCACCGCCACGATGAATGTGCCGGCGACCCGCCCGCGCAAGTCCGGGGCAGGCTCCTCGCGTTTGACCTCGACCGTCGCCTCGAACGGTGCCCCGCCGAGTGAAAGCCGCAGCCTGCCGACCCCGCCGAGCGGCAGCCGCTCGTCGGTCTGCAACAGCGCACCGGCGGCGCTGATATCCAGCAACCGGACCGGAATGCGCTGTTCGGTGCGAACCACGCACCGCCCCGGCACCGCGACGCGGGGCGACTTGCGGCGATCTTCGCTGTCCGACATCGGCTAGGCCTCGACCGGCTGGCTGCCGGTCCCGAACGCGACCTGACGGACGAGAAACTCGTCGAGGGCGGGCGTCACGTCGACGAACTCGACCCCCATAAGATAGAGAGATCGGCCGCTCTGCTCGTCCGGCGTGCTGTGGCGCACGCGCAACGTCGCGGCGTGCGACTCGTGCTCTGAAACGACCGTCACGGCGTGGACTGATTCGGCGGCAAGCGGCATCGAGGCCTCGAGCAACGCCCCGCCGCGGCCCAGATTCCGAACTGTCAACGAGGCGCTGACGTCGACGCTGCCCCGGAGATCGCCGATAACCTCGAACCGGGGCTTCCCGCGCCGGTCGCCGATTCTGCGCTGCATGGTGGCGCCCTTGTATCAATCTGCCGCAAGCCCTGGAGGGCGCTGATCGCCCTTTGGACTGCTCATCCCCAGATACCGTGACATTCCGGCCGCTGGAACCCGGGACGACACACGACGAAGTGTGTGGACGCGGTCGCGACTGCCGAGGTGTGTCGTGATTGGCCGCCGGACGGCATGGACTAGGCGGCAGTCCGGACATAGCAAAGAAGTCGCCAAGATAGGGCAGAGTTTTGTCGGAGCCGGGAAAGCCTTTTTTCGGCGGTATTTAATAGTAGAACTGTGTAGATATAGCTCGATCTACCACGAGAATGAATCGGATTTGACGCGTAAACGTGCGACAAAAGTCTATCCCACATACGACTTTGGTCGGCGGAAACAAAGATGTAACGACCATCGACGACCCTGGAGGGTCAATTTTGGCCTACAGGATACTTAATGTGTGCGATTGTCGTCCTATGCCTCTCGCATATACACCATACCAGAACCACGCCACCCGTCGGTTTCACATCGCGCGCCACCATGAGGCTCTCGAAAAGTCGGCGCTTCGCTCCACCGGGCACCGCCTCAGTGCACAGATCGGAAACCCCGCGCTGCCCGTTTGGCCTCCGCGATCAGGTCGTCCGCGCACGCGCATTCGGGCGTGAACACGGCGCGACCCACCTGCATCACGTCGGCAAGATGTGGGGCAATTTGAGCGGCTCGCGCTTTGAGCCGAGCCGTCACCGAGCGGCCGCCCTCCTCACCGGCGTGCACGAGCAGGACCCCGAGCGGTCCATTGAGCAATCGACCGAAGAAGTCGGATGCCCTCAACTCGCTGCGTATAGCCGACGCCAAGAGCTCATATAGCGTCGTCGAGGAGACAAACTCCGGCTCGTTTGGTCCGACGAGCAGCAGACAAAGTGACAGCTCGAACCGTCTCGCCCGTTCGACTTCCTGCTGGATCCGGAATTCGAAGGCGAGCGCCTCCTGTTCGGCGCGCTGATGCCGCACCGGCCCGACCGCGACCTCAGCGAGCCACGGGCGCAAGGCCTTCACCCAGCCGTGTATAACCGGTCCCGCTGACACGCCGAGAGGTCGGGTCGAGTTTAGGACGACCTGGAGCGTCACGTCTGGCGCGGCCGGCACCCGGAGCTCCAGCGTGTTCGGATCCCAGGCCGGCGCATCGGCTGAAGTGCGGAATGTGCCGAGCGCATTCGCGCCGACCGCAGCCGTGACTCGCCCCGCACCGGGACCTTCGAGCACGCGCACAAGTCCCCCCTCGGCGCCGGCGTCCGTCACCAGTTCCTCGAGGAGCTCTGTCAGCGCCACATCGGGGGTCTGAGTCACCGTCGGCGACTGGGTGAGCCGGCGCTGCCAGCGGTCAACCCGCGCCAGTTCCCGGGCCTGGAGGTCCGCGCTCATGACGCGCGCCATCGCCTCGAATGCCAGCTCCACTTGCGTGTCGATCGCGCCTGTCAGCACGATCAGCCAGGTGGGCTCACGCCCGCCCACAGGCAGGACCAGCACGTCTCCGGCACGGCCCTCCACGCCAAGGTCGTCGAGGTCCCCTGGGAACGGCCGGCGGGCGGCGATCAACTGGCCAGCCCGCTCCGCATCGAGCGGCATGGCCGGCCGTTCCTCCCGTGGCAGGGCGCCCGACAGGACGAAGCGGCCGTCCGGCCGCCGCTCGTAGATCTGACACTCCAGGTCGAACCAGATATGGGCCGCGTGGAGCACCGCGTGCATCACGTCCCGATCGGAGTCGTAGGTCCCGAGTTGGCCGAGGAACCGCAGCGTCGCGTGCGTACGCCGCGTCGCCGCCAGGGAGGCGGTCAGTTGGCTGCTCAGGCTCAAATCTGACTCGAGGATCCCGCGGGCCAGCGCGCCTGCGGACTCGATCGCCAGCCGGGCGGTCGCCTCGTCCGGCATGTCCGAACCCGGACGCGAGACAATCAGGCAGCCCACGATGTCCCGCCCACGGCGCAGCGGGAACAGCCCGATCGCGCCGGCCTGAAACATCCCGACCCTCACTTCCCCGGTACGGAGCGCTTTGAGGATCTCGCCGGCGACCTCGGTTTCGTGCAGGAGCGACCGGATCGCGGTGCTGGCCGGACGACGGACCGGGTCGAGCCAGACGTGGACGACGTCCAGAGACAGCGCGGCCTGGCGTTCGATCAGCTCGAGCAGGCTCAAGGACGCAGGTGAAAGCGTAAGACTGTCGCTCATGTCGCGCTGGATCTGGGGAACCGGATGAGGTCGGAGGTGCAAAGCGACGGCCACCTCCTCATCCGTATTCGGCGAATACGGCTAATGAACTGAAAGGAGGCTGCTTAAGCTCGACTAGACAGTCGGACGAAGAGTGGCGCGAGTAGCGTGTGGAAGCGAAGGGTGGTCCGTGGCAGGCCAGGACGCCACTATTGTCTAGTGGGGGCCAGCCTTGCGACGGGGCTCACTGGCCACGAGCTCCTGGAGCAGATCGAGGGCTCGATCGATCTCCGCCTCGGTGTTGTAGAAATGCGGCGACATCCGGATACCGGCATCGGGACGATAGTCGACGATGACGCCGCTTTGGATCAGCGCCTCGGCGATGGCTTTGCCGTTCGGGACGTCGAGAATTACCGCTCCTCCGCGCCGGTGATCCTCCAGCGGGGTATTCAGGCACCATCCGGCCGCCTGCGCCCGATCGATCAGCCGCCGGGTCAGGCCCAGCGAGCGGCTTCGGATCGTCTCGACACCGATCTCGCCGACGATCTCGTAGCCGCTACGAGCCGCGTACAACGCCGGGATGTTGGGAGTACCGCTCTGAAACCGTTCCGGCGGAGCGGCCAGGCGCGCCGGTCCGCTGGCGAAGTCGAACGGCGCCACATGCGCCGCCCACCCAATCAGCGCAGGCTGCAACTGGGCAGCGAGATCCGGGCGTACATATAAGTACCCGGCTCCGGGACCGCCGCACAGCCACTTCACCGATCCGCCGACGGCGAAGTCCGCGCCCAAGCCGCCGATGTCCAGGGGGATGGTGCCGGCGGCCTGATACACGTCGAGGATCACGTGCGCACCCACCCGGTGCGCCTTCTCGATCACCGCCGCGGCGTCCTGGATGCAGGCGCTCCGGAACAGGACCACCGAAAGCGGCACCAGCAGCGTGCGCTCGTCGATCGCGTCCAGCAACGGCTCGAGGTCCGGCTCGATGCGATCGGTGGCCGCCACGTAGACCACCTCGGCGCCGTACCGGCGAAAGCCCTCGAACAGGTACATGTTCGAGGGAAATTCCTGATCGCTCATCACGATGCGCCGCCGCCGGTCGTCGAAGCTGAAACAGGATGCGATGATCGCCATCGCGACGGTGACGTTCTGGTGCATCGACACCGTGCCCGGCTCAACGCCGAGAATGGGAACCAGCAGATCGCCGACCGTCCGCCCCATCTCCCACCAGCCCTCGTGCCACGCCTGAACGCCGCGGCTGGCCCACGTTTCCGCGTAGGCCTGCAGCGACGCCGCCGTCCGTCGCGGCATCGCACCGAGCGAGTGGCTCACAAGGTACGTGCAGGTGTCGAGGATCGGAAACTCGTCGCGCCACCGCAGCAGGGCATCGGGCATGCGCTGTCATTGTCGCCCGAAGCGGAGGCGCGCGGCGCGCGCGCTGAAATCCGGGCGGATATCGATTTGCGCCTGGCGATCGATTCCAGCGAGCGTGGAAGCGTTAGAGCCGGCCTGAGGCCGGAGCGACGCCGCGAGTCACGGGGTCAGCACACTACTGGTGAGCGCCTTTTGGACTCGACTGAAGGGGCATTCGGTAGAACCCAAGGCGCTTTATACGGGCGCCGAGGACAGACTGGGAAGAGTGCGAGGCGGACGTATGGCGTCGTCACGCTCGAAGCCTGAGGCCCGAGCGTCAGGGGATCAGTACTCGTCCGCGTCCCAGAACGTGTCGGAGGACGTGCGGCCGGCATTCTCGAATTGGCTGACCGGCGCCGCCTCGCCCGAGGCCTGCAGCCGCTCGCGGATGCGCCCCTGCAGCCAGCCGATCGCGTCCGGCTCCACGCTCCTCAACGCCGCCCATTCGGATTCGGGCAGCTCGATCGTGAGGGTCCGCGTCACCTGCTTGGCATCCAGCTTGGTCATGTCGCCCAATGTATGCGTTCCGACTGATGGTGTCGTGCGCAAATCGCGTATGGTGGACATGCGCGGCAGAAATAGGACGACATCCAGCGCCCGCATGGATCCCATCTCAGTCCTGCATGGCATCGCCCGAACTCGTCCTACAGCAGACACCGCCGATGTCGGACGATCACCTGCCGGCATCGACCGAGGCGCGAGGATAGACAGGCGCGGACGGCAGGGCGGACCAGGCAGCCGTGGATTATTGGGCTCGCGGCAGCGGTTCGACCAGTCCCGGCTCCCCAGTCCACCGCTGGTAGGAGCCCAGCGTTCTGACCCACTGCGCCGACTCCGTCAGGTGCCCGATCGCCCGCATGCACCGCACATCGTCACGGCCGACGCCGATGTCGACGTAGAAGAGATACTCCCACGGCTTTCCCCGCGCGGGCCGCGACTCCAGCTTGGTGAGATCGATGTCGCGGAGCGCGAAGACGCTCAGCGCTTTGAAGAGCGCACCCGGGGCATTGTGCAGCGTGAAGGCGAGTGTGGTCTTGTCGGGACGTCCGAGCGGCTGCGGATCACGAGACACGAGAATGAAGCGCGTGATGTTGTCTTCGAAATCCTGGATCCCCGCTCTGAGGACCTCGAGCCCGAAGGCTTCGGCAGCCCGCGCGGAGGCGATTGCCGCGGTATCGCGCAGGTTCCCCTCGCGAATGAGCCGTGCGCTACCGGCGGTGTCGTAGGTGGCGACGACTTCCACGCCGGGCAGGGTGCGTACGAAGCGCTCGGTCTGGGCCAGCGCCTGCGGGTGCGAGAAGACGCGGCGGATCGACTCGATCGGCGTGCCCGGCAGGGCCAGCAGGTTGTGCACCACCGTCAGCTCGGTCTCGCCGACGATCGGCAGCTCGTGCTCGAGCAGGAGATCGTAGTTGCGATGGATGCTCCCGCCTACCGAGTTCTCGATCGGCAGGATGCCATGCGTCACGCGTCCGGCCTGCACGGCCTCGAACACATCCTCGAAGCGCTCCAGCGCCTCAGTCGTACAGCCGGGCCAGGCGCGCAGCGCCGCCGACTCGCTGTACGCCCCGGTGGCTCCTTGAAAGGCAATGTGCATGTCTGCTCGCTCGTCTGCGACTCGCTCGCCGGTCAGCTACCAGCTACCAGCTATCCGGTTCCCGTTGCCCGTTCTGTTTCCCGACTCAGGCCGATTGTTGCGGCTTCGCGACTGGGAAGGGGTCCTACGCCACGACTTGTCCTCAGGCGGCTCGATCGACTTCCAGCTGGAAGCTGGAAGCTGGAAGTCGGTAGCTGTCAATTCGCTGTTTCTCCAGGCTTCAAGATCAGCACGTCGATGCCAAGCGGGTCGACCAACTCCTTGAGACGCTCCGGCGTGCCGGTCAGGATCGGGAAGGTGCCGTAGTGCATCGGGACGACCTGGCGGACGCCGAGCATCTGGCAGGCACGCGCCGCCGCGTCGGGGCCCATCGTGTAGTAATCGCCGATCGGGAGGAACGCGATCTCGGGCGCGTAGAGCTCGGCGATCAGCCGCATGTCGCCGAAGAGCGCGGTGTCGCCGGCGAAGTACACGCGCCGACCGGTCTCGAGCGTGACGACGAATCCGGCCGGTTCGCCGAGGTACACGTTGACGTCGTTCTCGACCACGCTGCTCGTGTGCACGGCGGGGACGAGCGCGACCTGCAGGCCGGCAATGCTGATCGATCCGCCGAAGTTCAGCCCCTGGACGTTCTTCACGCCCTTACCTTCGAGCCAATGCTTCGCCTCGTTGATCGTCACCACGGGAGCGCCCGTGGCGCGTGCCACCCCCACAACGTCGCCCGAGTGATCCGAGTGGCCGTGCGACAACAGGATCAGGTCGGCGGCGTCGATCTTCTTACGGTCCGCGGGACAGGCAGGGTTCCCTTCCAGCCACGGGTCGGTGACTATGCGTTTGCCGCCGGGAGTGGTGAGGATGAAGGTCGAGTGGCCCAGCCAGGTAATCGAGAGCGATGCCATGCGGGTAGTATAATTGACGGTCTAACGGCCCCATGACCACCATCCCACTCCCCTTCATCCGAGGGCGCAAGACCCGGCCTGAGGCGCTGCCCAGGCAACCCAAGCCCGAGTGGCTGAAAGTGCGCGCCCCCGGGTCTGAGAATTACCGCCGGATCAAGGGACTGATGCGGGACCTGGGCCTGCACACGGTGTGTGAGGAAGCGAACTGCCCGAACATCGGCGAGTGCTGGAACCACGGCACCGCGACCTTCATGATCCTCGGGGGCACCTGCACGCGTTCATGCGGCTACTGCAACGTCGTGCACGGCACGCCGCAGGCCGCGGATCCCGCCGAACCCGTCAACGTCGCCAGCGCGATCCACGCGATGGCCCTGGACTACGTGGTCATCACCTCGGTCGATCGTGACGACCTGCCGGACGGCGGCGCAGCGCACTTCGCACGGACCATCGCCGAGACCCGGGCACGCCTGCCGCAGTGCCGGATCGAGGTCCTCATTCCTGACTTCAAGGGTGACGAGCGCGCACTCCGGACCGTGCTCGAGGCGCGCCCGGACGTCCTCAACCACAACATCGAAACCGTCCCGCGCCTGTACCGCACCGCGCGACCCGGGGGCCGCTACGAGCGCGCGCTGCAGCTCCTCGACCGCTCGCGCACCATCGCACCCTCGATTCCCACCAAGTCAGGCCTGATGGTCGGACTGGGCGAGGAAATGGACGAAGTCGTCGCCACCCTCGGCGACCTCCGCGCCGCGGGTTGCCAGATCGTCACGATTGGCCAGTATCTGAGGCCGTCGCTCGCCAACCTGCCGATGTCGCGCTACTGGACGCCCTCGGAGTTCGCGGAGCTGAAGCAGATCGGTCTCGACCTCGGCTTCGGCCACGTCGAGTCCGGGCCGTTGGTGCGCAGCTCCTACCACGCGCACGAGCAGACCGAGGCGTTCGAAGCGAGCGGTCGCTGAACTGAACCTGAACCCAGTTGGTTCATGGGGTTCATGTGGTTCATGAAGGTTCATGAGGTTGGGTTCAGAGGTTCAAGCTAGGTCCGAGGGTTCAATGTTCGGTTCGTGGTTCAGAGCTGCCGCTGCGAGGTTCGGGAACTCTGAACCGAACCATGGGGAACGTTGAACGCAACCTCATGAACCCCATGAACCGCCATGAACCCATGAACCGACCGGGTTCAGCACTCTCCCTCGTCCACAACGCGATCGTCACCTGTAACCGCTGTCCTCGTCTCCGCGCCTATTGCACGCGGGTCGGCGAGGTCAAGAAGGCGGCGCATCGCGACGACGTGTATTGGGCGCGGCCGGTGCCGGGATTCGGCGATCCCGCGGCGCGACTGGTCGTGATCGGGCTGGCGCCGGCGGCGCATGGCGCCAATCGCACCGGACGCGTCTTCACCGGCGACGGCCCGGGCTCCTCGGGGGATTTCCTCATGCGGGCGATGCACGCGGCCGGCTTCGCCAGCATCCCAACCTCCTGCCATCCGGACGACGGCCTCGTGCTGCGGGATGCATTCATCGCGGCGGCGGTGCGCTGTGCCCCACCCGACAACAAGCCGCTGCCCTCGGAAGCAGCCGCCTGCCGTCCGCATCTGGAAGCCGAGATCCGTGCGCTGCCACGCGCGCGCGTGCTGCTGTGTCTGGGCAAGATCGCGTTCGATGCGGTGTGGAGAATGCTCGACGACTGGGGCGCCGGCGTGCGGCCGCGGCCGGCGTTCGCGCACGGCGCCGTGCTATCAGGCTGGTGGCGGCTGGTCGGTGATCGCGACCTACCATCCGTCCCGGCAGAACACCAACACCGGCCGGCTGACCGCGGCGATGCTGGAGTCCGCCTTCGTCGGCGCGCGGCGTTTGCTGGCCGCCGGCGAGCGCCGTTGACCTACTTCCGCTTCGGACGGTAGACGTGCGTGCTCTGGCCGAAGAACACCTCAGCCGACTCCATCAGCGTCTCGGACAGGGTCGGGTGCGGATGGATGGTCATCCGCAGATCCTCGGCGTTGGCGCCCATCTCGATCGCCAGCACGCCTTCGGAGATCAACTCGCCCGCGCCCGGGCCGACAAGCCCGACGCCGAGAATGCGGCCGGTCTTCGGATCCAGCACCAGCTTGGTCATCCCGTCGGTGCGGTCGATCGTGATCGCGCGACCCGACGCCGCCCACGGGAAGCGGGTCACGGTGACCTCGATCTTCTGCTTCGCGGCTTCGCCTTCGGTCAGGCCGCACCACGCGAGCTCCGGGTCGGTGAAAACCACCGCCGGGATGGCCAGCGGCTCGAACGCCGCCTTGTGCCCGGCGATCGCATCGATCGCGACCCGCGCCTCGTGTGATGCCTTGTGGGCCAGCATCGGCTCACCCACCACGTCGCCGATCGCATAAATCGTCGGCTCGGCCGTCCGCCGCGACGGATCCACCTCGATGAAGCCGCGCTGATTGACCTTCACGCCGGTCTTCTCGAGACCCGGGACGGCGGAGTTCGGCCGCCGTCCAATCGACACCAGCACGCGGTCGAACGTGCGCTCGTTCGGCATGCCTTCGGGCAGCTTGCCTTCGAACGTCACGCTGATCTTGTCGCCGGCTTCCTTCATGCCGGTGACCTTGGTCTCGAGCAGCACCGCCTCGCACATCGCAGTAATCCGCTTCGCGAGGATGTTGACGAGGTCGCGATCGGCGCCAGGCAGCAGACCGTCCGTCATCTCGACGACGGTCACCTTCGAGCCCATCGCGGCGTAGACCGTGCCGAGCTCGAGGCCGATGTAGCCGCCGCCGACCACGAGCAGCGACGCCGGGACGTCGGGCAGATCGAGCGCGCCGGTCGAGTCCATGACCCGCGGACTGTCGATCGACAACCCCGGGACCTTCGTCGGCCGGGACCCGGTGGCGATCACCGCGTGCTCGAACGTCAGAACCTGCGGGTCGCCGCCGCCGTTCGGGGTAATTTCGAGAGAGGTCGCGTCACGGAACGCCGCGGTCCCCTGGATGTAGGTGATCTTGCGGAGCTTCGCCACCTGGCCGACGCCGCCCGTCAGCTGCGACACCACCTTGTTCTTGAAGGCGCGCACCTTGTCGATGTCGATCGACGGGCGCCCGAAGCTCACGCCCCAGGCCTCGGCGTGGGCGGCCTCGTTCACGAGCGCGGCGATGTGGAGCAGCGCCTTCGACGGGATGCAGCCTCGGTAGAGGCACACACCGCCGGGGTTGGCCTCGGGATCGACCAGCGTGACCTGCATCCCGAGATCCGCGGCGTAGAAGGCGGCGGCGTACCCGCCCGGCCCGGCGCCGATGACGACGACTTGAGTGGTGGACATAAGAGAAGAGCTGACCAGGGAACCAGCGGCCGCGACGGCGCCGCCGGCCGGAGTGCGTCGTGGTGCTACAGGGACATCATGAACGGCTGCTCGAAGGCCTCGGATACCCAGCGCAGGAACCGTGCCCCGTCCGCGCCGTCGATGACCCGGTGATCGTAGGACAACGACAGCGGCAGCAGGAGCCGCGGCTCGAAGGCCTGGCCGTTCCAGACCGGCTCCTGCGCGCCGCGCGACATCCCGAGGATTGCGACCTCGGGCCAGTTGACGATCGGCGTGAACGAGGTGCCGCCGATCCCGCCGAGATTCGTGATCGTGAAACCACCGCCCTGCATGTCGTCGAGCGACAGCTTGCCGGCGCGGGCCTTCTCCGAAGCCTTCGCCAGCTCCGCCGAGAGCTGCACGATGCCCTTCTGATCGACGTCGCGGATCACCGGGACCAGCAGGCCGCGCTCGGTGTCAACGGCGACGCCGACGTGCACGGACTTCTTATAGACGATCTCGCCGCTGGCGGTGTCGATCGACGAGTTGAAGTGCGGGAACTTGCGCAACGCGGCCGCGACGATCTTCAGGGCGATGACGGTCACGGTCAGCTTGCCACCGGCCTTCTCCGCCTGGGCGCCGAACTGCTTCCGCAGCGGCTCGATGCCGCTGATGTCGGCCTTGTCGTGCTGAGTGACGTGCGGGATCACCCGCCACGCGTTGCCAAGGTGCTCCGCCGTCTTGCGGCGGATGTTGCTCATCGGCTTGCGCTCGACCTCTCCCCACTTCGTGAAATCGGGCAAGGCGGGTGACCCGGGCGCCGGGGCGGCCGCGCCGCCGCGGTCCGCCAACGCCGTCTTCACGTATTGCTGCACGTCCTCGACGCCGATCCGGCCTTCCGGACCACTACCTTGGACGAGCCGAATCTCGACGCCGAGCTCGCGGGCCAGCCGGCGCACCGAGGGCGCCGCTGGGGCGGCCGGGCCGGTGGCGGCCGGTTCGGCCGGGGGAGCATGGCGCGCCCCGCTGAAGTCGACCACTTCGCCGCGTTTCTTCGGCGCTGGCGCCTCTTCCTGCGCATCGTCGGCCTCGGCGTGCGCAGGCTCGGCAACCTGCGCGGCCGGCCCCTCGACCTCGCCCTTGCCGCGCTCGGCGGCGCCAGCGCGCGCCCCTTCCGCTGATGTCTGCGGCTCGCTGTCCGCGGTCGGCTCGGCGACGACCTTGCCTTTGGGCCCGGGCTTCTTGTCGCGTCCGCCCTGGGCCTCGGCCTTCGCGGCCTCCCCCTTCGGCGCCTCCGCCTTCTTCCCCTTCGCCGCTGCGCCATCGTCGACGGTCAGGACGACCTGGCCGACCTTTACCTTGTCGCCAGGCTTGACGCGGACTTCACCCACCGTGCCGGCGACGCTGGACGGGACTTCGATGGTCGCCTTGTCGGTTTCGAGCTCGAGGACCGCCTGGTCCTTGGCGATCGTGTCGCCGGGCGAGACCAGCACGCGGACGACGTCGCCGGCGGCGATGTTCTCGCCGAGTTCAGGGAGCGTGAATTCTGTAGGCATCAGTAGTCGTGGTGGTCCTGGTTACGCGCGGGCGGGGTTGGCCTTCTCGGTATCGATGCCGAAGTCCTTGATGGCCTGCGCCACCACCGTGCGATCGATCTGACCGGTCTCCATCAATTCGGCGAGCGTCGCCAACGCGACGAAGCGGCCGTCCACTTCGAAGAACTCGCGCAGGTCGGCGCGGTCCTCGCTGCGGCCGAAGCCGTCGGTCCCGAGGGAGCGCAGCCGCCGCGGCAGCCAGCGATCGATCGAGTCCGGCAGGATCTTCAGATAGTCAGACGCGGCGATCAGGACGCCCGGTGCGTCCTTCAGCATCTGCGTGACGTGCGGGACGCGCGGCGTCTCGGTCGGATGGAGCATGTTCCATCGCTCGCAGGCGTGCCCGTCGCGATAGAGCTCCTGGTAGCTGGTCACGCTCCACACGTCGGCGGCCACATCGTACTTCTCGAGGAGCTTCTGCCCGGCGAGCACCTCGTTCATGATCGCGCCGCTGCCGAGCAGTTGCGCCTTCAGCTTGGCCTTCGGATTCGCCGCCGACTTGAGTTTGTAGAGCCCCTTCAGGATCCCCTCAGCCGCCCCTTCCGGCATCGCCGGCATCGCGTACTGCTCGTTCATCACCGTCAGGTAGTAGTAGATGCTCTCCTGCTCGACGTACATCCGGCGGATGCCGTCCTTGATGATGACCGCGAGCTCGTAGGCGAACGCCGGGTCGAACGAGATGCAGTTCGGGACCGTGGACGAGATCACGTGCGTGTGGCCGTCCTGGTGCTGCAGCCCCTCGCCGGCGAGGGTCGTCCGGCCGGCCGTGCCGCCGAGGAGGAAGCCGCGCGCCCGCATGTCGCCGGCCGCCCACATCAGGTCGCCGACCCGCTGGAATCCGAACATCGAGTAGTAGATGAAGAATGGGATGGTGTTGACGCCGTGTGATGCGTAGGCGGTGCCGGCGGCGATGAAGGAGGACATCGAGCCGGCCTCGGTGATCCCTTCCTCGAGAATCTGGCCGTCCTGTGCTTCCTTGTAATAAAGCAGGGTGTCCATGTCGACCGGCTCGTACTTCTGGCCGACGTGCGAGTAAATCCCCACCGCGCGGAACAGCGACTCCATGCCGAAGGTGCGCGCCTCGTCCGGCACGATCGGCACGATCAGGTTGCCGATGTCCTTGTCGCGCAGCAACTTCGACAGGATGCGGACGAAGACCATGGTGGTCGAGGCCTTGCGGTCCCCGGTGCCCTTGTAGAACTCGTCGAAGAGTCCCTCCATCGGCGCCTTGACCGGCGGCGCCGTGACCTTGCGCGACGGCACGAACCCGCCAAGGGCTGTGCGGCGCTCGCGCATGTAGGCGAGCTCGGGGCTGTCGTCCGGCGGACGATAGAACGGAGCATCGGCGATTTCCTGATCGGAAATCGGAATGCCGAAGCGGGTGCGGAAGATCCGCAGATCGCTCTCGTTCATCTTCTTCTGCTGGTGCGTGATGTTCTTGCCCTCACCCGCCTCGCCGAGCCCGTAACCCTTGATCGTGCGGGCCAGGACTACTGTCGGCTGTCCTTTGTGAGTGGTCGCGACGCGGTAGGCGTTGTAGACCTTGACCGGATCATGGCCACCGAGCCGCAACTTGGCCAGCTGCTCGTCGGAGATGTGCTTGACCATCTCGAGCAGCCGCGGGTCAGTGCCGAAGAAGTGCTCGCGGAAGTACGCGCCGCCCTGCACGGCGTACTTCTGATACTGCCCGTCGACGATCTCGCCCATCCGCTGCGCCAGCAGGTCGCCATGATCGTTGGCGAAGAGCGGATCCCAGTCGGAACCCCACAGGACCTTGACGACGTTCCAGCCGGCGCCGCGGAAGGTGCCCTCGAGCTCCTGAATGATCTGCCCGTTACCGCGAACCGGCCCGTCGAGCCGCTGCAGGTTGCAGTTGATCACGAAGATCAGGTTGTCGAGCTTTTCGCGTGCGGCGAGGCCGATCGCGCCAAGGGTCTCGGGTTCGTCGGTTTCACCGTCACCCAGGAACGCCCACACCTTCGTGTCGGACGGCTGCTTCAGCCCGCGATCTTCCAGGTAGCGATTGAAGCGCGCCTGGTAGATCGACATGATCGGGCCGAGCCCCATCGACACCGTCGGGAATTCCCAGAAATCCGGCATCAGCCACGGATGCGGGTACGACGACAGGCCACCGCCGTCGGCCAGCTCCTGGCGGAAATTGTGCAGCTTCTCCACCGACAGCCGGCCTTCGAGAAACGCGCGCGCGTAGATGCCGGGCGAGGCGTGCCCCTGGAAGTAGATCTGATCGCCGTTGCCGTCCTCGTCCTTGCCGCGGAAGAAGTGGTTGAAGGCCACCTCGTACAACGTGGCCGCCGAGGCGTAGGTCGAAATGTGGCCGCCGATCCCGTCCGAGGCGCGGTTGGCCCGGACGACCATGGCCATCGCATTCCAGCGGACGAGGCTCTTGATCCGGCGCTCGATCTCCTGGCTGCCCGGAAACGGCACCTGGTCTTCGCCGCGAATCGTATTGACATAGGGAGTGACCGCCGTGAACGGGAGTCCCGCGCCCGCCACCCGGGCATGGTCACGAAGCCGCTCCAGCAGGCGCTGCACGCGGCCGCGGTCGCCCTGCTGGATCACGTAATCGAGCGACTCCAGCCACTCGCGCTGTTCCAGAGCCTCGAGCTCGGACGTGTCGCGGGATGCGATATTCCTCATCAGATCAGAATCCTCGGTCCGGTGCGGGGTCCCAGGAGGGGAAATCTTTCCGGACTACAATCCTCGTATTCTAGACCTGGGACGGAATCCGGGCAACGGAGGTCACCGCCTCATCGGCCCTTTCCGCGCAAGCCATGAGCATCACGCATCGATTCCTCGCGTCCGTCGCATGCCTCGCCGTCGCCGCGGCGACGGCAGCCTTCTCCGGAGACGCCGCCGTGCGCGACCAGACCCCTTCGCCCACCGCCGACCTGCGTACGATGACGGCCAGGTTCGCTCCCGCGGACATCGGCGCCGACACGACGTCGCTGCCGGCCGGCGAGCGCGCGGCGCTCGGCAAACTGGTCGAGGCCGCGCGGATCATGGACGGCCTTTTCCTCCGGCAGGTGTGGGCGGGCAACGACGCCCTGCTGCAGCAGCTCGCGCGCGACGTCGCGGCGTCCCCGTCTGGACCCTCCCGCAGCGAGGCCGAGGCGCGGCTGCACTACTTTCTGATCAACAAGGGCCCGTGGTCACGGCTCGACCACAACCAGCCCTTCGTCCCGGGCGTGCCGGCGAAACCCGAAGCCGCGAATTTCTATCCGGCCGGGGCGACCAAGGCCGAGGTCGAGCAATGGATAAACAGTCTGACGGGCGAGGCCAAGTCCGCCGCGACCAGCTTCTTCACCACGATCCGCCGTACGCCGCAGGGATTTACGGCGGTGCCGTACTCGATCGAGTACCAGGGCGAGCTCGCCCGCGCCGCCGCGCTCCTGCGTGAGGCCGCGGCCTCGACGGCCGAGCCAAGTCTCAAGGCGTTCCTCACTACCCGCGCCGATGCGTTCCTGTCGAACGACTACTACGCCAGTGACGTGGCGTGGATGGAGCTCGATGCGGCCGTCGAACCGACGATAGGGCCGTACGAGGTGTACGAAGACGAATGGTTCAACGCCAAGGCGGCCTTCGAAGCGTTCATCACGATCCGAGACGATGCCGAGTCGAAGAAGCTGCAGTCGTACTCGGCACACCTGCAGGAGCTGGAGAACGCGCTGCCGATCGACCCGCGATATCGCAACGCCTCTCTCGGCGCGCTGGCCCCGATTCGCGTGGTGAACGTGGTGTTCGCCGCCGGTGACGGCAACCGCGGCGTCCAGACGGCGGCCTACAACCTGCCGAACGACGAACGGGTCGTACGCGAGAAGGGCACCAAGCGGGTGATGTTGAAGAACATGCAGGACGCGAAGTTCAAGATGGTCCTGTTACCAATCGCGAAGGTCGTGCTGCCCCCGGCGCGGCAGGAGGACGTATCGTTCGACGCGTTCTTCACCCACATCCTCATGCACGAGCTGATGCACGGCCTGGGGCCGCACAACGTAATGGTCGGCGGACGCGCGACGACGGTGCGTCAGGAATTGAAGGAAACCTACAGCGCGATCGAAGAAGCGAAGGCGGACGTCTCGGGATTGTGGGCGCTGCAGCAGCTCGCCGATCGCCAGCAGATCGACCCGGCCATCGCTCGAACGATGTACACGACGTTCCTGGCATCGTCGATCCGATCGATCCGGTTCGGCGTCAACGAGGCGCACGGGCGGGGGATCGCGGTGCAGTTGTCGTCGTTTCTCGACGCCGGCGCGTTCGTGGTCCAGCCGGACGGCACGTTCGTCGTCGATCAGACCAAGATCGTCGCCGCGGTCACCGCGCTGACGCGCGAGATCATGACGCTCCAGGCGGAAGGCAGCTACGCCAAGGCGAAGGCGATGATCGATCAGCGCGGAGTGATCCGGCCCGAGGTCCAGAACGTGCTCGACAAGCTGACCGCCGTCCCGGTGGACATCGAGCCAAGGTTCACGACCGCCGCGACGCTCGCGCGTTGACCACCGCCACCGCGATATCCGGACGATCGCTGATCAGCCCGTCCACGCCCCAGTCGAGAAGCCGGTGCATGTCCGGCTCCTCGTCCACCGTCCACACCTTCACGGCGACACCGGCCCGGTGTGCATGCTCGACGAACCGCCGCGTCACCACGGTAGTTCTTCCGGATCGTTCCGGCACCTGGAACTCCTGATACGCCGGCCGGCGCAGCGGCCATCGCACCCAGGAGCGATACAGCGCCCAACGTGTTTCTTCTCGTCCGGCACCGGTGCGCACCCCGGGTGCGAACTGACGGGCGGCGCGCAGCGCTTCGCCGCTGAACGACCCTATCGCGATCCGCTCGAGCGCCCCGGCGACGATCGCGAGCTCGAGCGTTTTGCGTGCGAGCTCCGCCGAGCGCCAGCTTCAGCTCGATGATGAGCGGCACGCCAGGGTAGCGCGCAAGGACGGCTGCCAAGGTGGGTACGCCGATGCCCGCTCCGCGAAACGGGAATGCCGACGTGGCCGCGTCGACCGCCCGGAAGTGATACCCCGCATCGACGCCCGCGAGCTCGGCCGCGGTAAGGTCCGCCACCGGCCCGGTCGCGCTGGTCGTGCGATCCAGGTTCGCATCGTGGTGGACGACCACTTGACCATCTTTCGACAACCGGACATCGAGCTCGAGCCCATCGGCGCCGAGCGCCAGGCCGTTGTCGAACGAGGCCAGCGTGTTCTCCGGGCGGAGCTTCGCACCGCCGCGATGCGCGTAGACGAGGGGGCGGGACACGAGGGGATCTTACGATCTCCGGGACTCGGGATGGCGGGACCCGGGCGCTCGGCGGGCTCGGCGCTCGGCGGTCGGCGCTCGGCGCCGGACGCCCGACCTTCAGGTCGGGCGAGCAGGAAGCTGGAAGCTGGAAGCGAGACCTTGCTGGTAAGATGCGAGACATGCCCTCCCCCACGGTCGATCGGCCTACTACCCTCGGTCAGCTTCGCAAGGATGTCGCGGCGGGACGTGTCAACCGCCGCTCGGTCAAAGACGAGCTGCGCGACAACCTCATTACGCGGCTGCGTTCGCAGGAGCCGCTGTTCCCCGGGATCATCGGCTACGAAGACACCGTCGTGCCGCAGATCGTCAACGCCATTCTGTCGCGCCACAACTTCATCCTGCTCGGCCTGCGCGGCCAGGCCAAGAGCCGGATCCTGCGCGCCCTCACCACGCTGCTGGACGATGCGGTGCCGGTGATGCCGGGCTGCGAGATCCACGACGACCCGCTCGCGCCGCTGTGCGCGATGTGCCGGGCGCGGGTGCGTCAGGACGGGGATGCGCTCGAGATCGGCTGGCTCGATCGCGACGCCCGTTACGTCGAGAAGCTGGCCACGCCCGACGTGACGATTGCCGACATGATCGGCGACCTCGATCCGATCAAGGCGGCGCGAGCCGGCCTCCAGCTCTCCGACGAGCTGACCATGCACTATGGGCTGCTGCCGAGGGCCAATCGCGGCATCTTCGCGATCAACGAGCTGCCCGATCTCGCCGGCAAGATCCAGGTCGGCCTCTTCAACATCCTCCAGGAAGGGGATGTGCAGATCAAAGGCTATCCGGTGCGCCTGCCGCTCGACGTGATGATGGCCTTCAGCGCCAACCCCGAAGACTACACGGCGCGCGGCAAGATCATCACGCCGCTGAAGGACCGCATCGGCTCCGAGATCCGCACGCACTATCCGGCCACGCGGCAGCACGCGATGGAGATCACCGCGCAGGAGGCCTGGGTCAACGGCCGCGGCACGCCGCTGCAGGTGCCGGGGTACGTGCGTGAGATCGTGGAAGAAATCGCCTTCCAGGCGCGCGACGACAAGAAGGTCGACAAGCGCTCGGGCGTCAGCCAGCGGCTGCCCATCTCGCTGCTCGAAAACGTCGTCTCGAATGCCGAACGGCGGGCGTTGCTGGCCGGCGAAGACCCGATCGTGCCGCGGGTCACCGACATCTACACCGCGCTGCCCGCGATCACCGGCAAGTTCGAGCTCGAATACGAAGGTGAGCTGCGCGGCGCCGACAACGTCGCCCGTGACATCATCCGCGGCGCCGTCGGGAACGTGTTCACCGGCTACTTCTCCGGCGCCGATCTGCGCCAGGTCACCGAGTGGTTCGATCTGGGCGGCACACTGCAGATAGACGAGGCGATCCCGGCCGCGGAGCTGCTGCGCCGCACGTCCCAGGTCCAGGGACTCAACGAGCTGACGCACCACGCCGGCGTGAAGAGCCCGGCCAAGCCGCCGCTCGTCGCCGCCGCAGTCGACTTCATCCTCGAAGGGCTGTACGCCCAGAAGAAGATCACCCGGTCCGAGGACCGGCAGTATCAGGGCGCCGAGCCGCCGCGCCGCAGCCCGCGGCCGGGCCCCGCGGAGCCGACGCTCGAGCGGGACGTCCCGCTCACCGGTAACAAGAAGAAGTACTACAACTGAGGCGGAACAGCGGCCCCCCATGAAATACCGGTATTCGAAGTACACCGGCGACGACCTCGACGACCTGGATCTCGAGGAGCTGCTGTCCAAGCTCTCGGACTTGCTGCTCTCGAGCGGTTTCGACTCGTCGTTCGGCATGCCCTACGACGACGATCTGCCCGGGCACTCCGCCGACGCGCTGCACGACGCCATTCTGGAAGCGTTGCTGAACGGCATGCTGTCCGACGAGACCGTCGAGAAGCTGCTCGGCAAGGACTGGCAGCAGGCCGAGGACGCCGAAGCGCGGGTCGAGCGCCTGGTCCAGCAGATCCTCGACAAGCTGCAGCGGCAGGGGTATCTCACGGCCGCGCCGTCCCCGCAATCGGAGATGCAGAATCCTCAGGCCGGGCAGGGTGGGCGCGGACCCGAAGCACCGGTGCGCTTCGAGATTACCGACAAGAGCCTCGACTTCCTCGGCTACCGGGCCTTACGCGATTTGCTCGGATCGATCGGCAAGAGCAGCCTGGGCCGCCACGACACGCGCGAGATGGCCACCGGCATCGAGGCCAGCGGCGCGCCCAAGGTCTACGAGTTCGGCGACACGATGAACCTCGACGCGAGCGGCACCATCCTCAACGCGGTGATGCGGCAGAAGGCGATCGGCGCGGGCGGCATCGACGTCGACTACGAGGACCTGATGGTCGTCCAGGGCGAGTACCAGAGCTCCTGCGCGACGGTCGTGATGCTCGACTGCAGCCACAGCATGATTCTCTACGGAGAGGATCGCTTCACGCCCGCAAAACGGGTGGCGCTCGCGCTCTCCAACCTGATTCGCCTGCAGTATCCCGGGGACGCGCTGAAGGTCGTGCTGTTTCACGATTCGGCCGAGGAGATCCCGCTGCAGCAGCTGGCGCGGGTGCGTGTCGGTCCGTACTACACCAACACCCGCGAAGGGCTGCGGCTGGCCCGCCGGATTCTGGAGCGGCAACAGAAGGACATGCGCCAGATCGTGATGATCACCGACGGCAAGCCGTCGGCCTTGACGCGGCCGGACGGGCGCATCTACCGCAACGCCTTCGGCCTCGACCCGTTCATCGTCTCGGAGACGTTCGCCGAGGTCGCCGCGTGCCGCAAAGCCGGCATCCTGATCAACACGTTCATGCTGGCGCGTGATCCCGATCTCGTCAGCTTCGTCCGCAAGGTCGCGCAGATCTGCCATGGCAAGGCGTACTTCACCACGCCGCACACCCTCGGGCGCTACGTCCTGATGGACTACATGGACAAGAAGACCCGGACGATCCACTGATCGGGCGCTCAGCATGCTGCCTCCCGCGATCCCGATCTTTCCGCTGCCGAATGTCGTCCTGTTCCCCAACGTCTTTCTGCCGCTGCACATCTTCGAGCCGCGCTATCGTGAGATGGTCGCCGATGCGCTGGCCGGCGATCGGATCATCGGGGTGGTGCTGCTTCGTCCGGGGTGGGAGCCGGAGTATGACGGCCGCCCGCCGGTCTACGCGGTCGGCTGCGCCGGGGTGGTGACCAACGCGGAGCGGCTGCCCGACGGCCGCTACAATATCGTGCTCCAGGGCCTCGAGAAGTTTCGGATCGTCGACGAGGACGCCAGCAAACCCTACCGCATCGCCCACGTCGAAGGGTTGCCGGAAAGTGGCGGGATGGTCGATCGCGACGCGATGCGCGAGGCCCGGCGGCGGCTGGAGGACATCCTGGTGCCGCGCTCGTCGGGCGGCGGGGCGGAGCCGACGCTGCCGCCGTCGATGGCGGACGAGGATCTGGTGAACGCGCTGGCCCAGTACCTCGAACTCGAAGCGGTCGAAAAACAGGCACTGCTCGAACGCGACGGGCTGCTCGATCGCTGCCGCTCCCTGGTCGATCTGCTGGAGATGAAGGTCATCGTCTCCCGGCACAAGTGGAGCGGTGAAGCGTCGCACTGAGGCGGAGCGCAGCCGCGGGCTACCGCTTTCGGGCGGGCGGAGCCGGACGATATTCGATCTGCACGTTGCTGACGATTGCCACCGGACGTCCCGGCGCCGCTGATTCGCGGCCGGCCGCGGTGGTCGCCTCCAGGAGTTCGCCCAGCAGGCTGACCTGCTCCACGTTGGCCGGGATGGTCACGCTGACCGCTTCGTTCCCGATCGGCGCGACGGCCTTGACCCCGCCGGGCCCGGCCCCGCCGGAGACCCGATCGTAGAGATCCTTCGCGGCGCGGAACTCGCTCTGGACCGCACCACGCCCCAGCAGATCGCCGGTCATCGACAGCACCCCGACGACCGCGGTGTACTTCGCGAAGCCCTGCCCCGCCTTCATCTCCTCTTCGGAGTAGGTGTGCCGATTGTGCAGCGAAAAGGTCAACGTCGCCGTGCCGGTGTGCGGCGGGATCGACACCAGCACACCTTGCGCGGGATCACGGCCGGCCAACACGAAACAGAACGTCGCGTGCGTCTTGATGCCGGTCCCGAGCAGCTCCGAGCACTTGACCGCGGCCGGCTCGGTCTTGAGCGCCGCCGGCGGGGGCGGTGCGGGCTTGGTCGGCGCCGGCGCGCGACGGCGCTGCGCCTCGACCGGCACGGTGGTGAGGAGCGCGCACAGAACCAGCAGCAGCGCGGGACGCATGCCCCGCAGTATAGCAAGGGCGCTCAGTGCCTATTTAGTGAACGGATCCGAAGCGACAGCGGCGGAGGATCCATCAGGCCCGACGGCACGCAGCGCGACATAGTACGTCCCCCCAGGGATCTGATCGATCGTTGCAAAAATGTTGAACACGATGACCCCGTCGCTCGGCACGGGCTTGCCGATGTCGCTCGAAACGATCGGCGGCGCAGTCACGGCGTCTCCGGCCGTGTGCAGGTCGACGACGTAAGAGGTCACGCTGACGTCGTGGTCCGGCGAGGGCGCGAAGCTGATGACGAGCCCCGGCTTCGGCGGGTCTGACGATGGCGGTGGAGGAGCGGAAGGCGCGGGCGAAGACCCGGCCGCGACCATCGTCATCAATATGGCGGGCGACGCCGACCGGCCGCCGGCGTTGTCCACCGCTTCCACCGTCAGGCGTACCGAGCCGACGTTCGAACCCGCCCAGGTGATCTGAAACGGCGCGGCGAAAGCCGATCCCACGAGCACGTTATCAGCGTAGAAGTTCACCTGAGCAATCCAACCGTCCCCATCCGCAGCGGTCGCCGTGATCATGAACGATGAGCCGACCTCGATGGTCGCCGGCAGCGAGGGGCTGGTCAGGGCCACCACAGGCAACTGATTCGTCCCCGGTGGCGGTGTCGTCGTCGGTGGTGGGGATGTCGTCACCGGCGTAGCCGATGCGATCGACAGATCAGACAGCATGGCCGTCGCGCTCGCGGCCGGCGAGCCGCTCGAGACGGTCATCCCGACGTAGACGCGCGACGGCATCGAGATGAGATCGGATCCCACCGGAACCCAGCTGACCTTGTCCGGCGCCCAGTACGACGAAAACAGATCGCCTTGACGCGACAGCCGCAACCACCCGGTCCCAACCGCGTCTGGAGTCGCGCTCCGGGCCGCGGCGGCTCCGGCGAGCGGACGGCTGGCGAAGACGAAGCCGTTGCGGTTGGTAGTACCGATGTACGCCACCGGGCTGTTCGCGTCCAACGATGGGCGTAGCATCAGGCCGCTCTCACCGCTGCCGGTTGTCCACATTCCCAGGACCCGGACGATCACGTCGGCATCGCCGTCGATGGCGCGATACACGATGTGCGCCTGGTCGGCGGTGCCCTGAACACCCTGCCCGGAACCCGTCACGGTGAACAACTGTCCGTCGTAGGTATCCGTGCTCCAGTTGGGGACGGCTGTTCCGAGGTCCGCCGTCGCCCATGGATCCGGAATCAGCGAGTCGGCGCGCGGCGTGGGTGCCGGGAGCGGCGTCAGGCTCTGGGCTGGAGCTACACTTCCGGAGGGCGGCGGCGGCGCGCCGGTTCCGCTCGATGGGTCCGGGGTGGTGCTCGGCGGAATCGGCGGCAATGGCGCCGGAACTCCGACTTCGGTTCCGGAGAACATGCTCTGCGCGACTGTGGCCGGATCGTGGCTGCTGAGCGACATGCCGGTGACCGTCGCCACCGCCATGGTGACCGTGCTTTCGCCCACGATCTGCCAGTCACTGCCGCGATTGGACACGTACGCGGTGAACGTATTGGCGCGACGCACGAGCCGGAGACACGGTGACTGCGGAGCCGCCACCGGGGCCGCGGCAAGCGCGACGTTGCCGGCGGCTGCCCGCCACGTCAGCGTCACGCCGCTTGCGGGCGAGAGCGAGACCAACACCGCCGGAGCCGCGGAATCCAGGGACTCGCGGACCATGAGCCCCGCAGCCATCGCGGGATCGTCGCCGAAGGCGTACTCGATACACCCTTTGACGTCCACATCGCCGGTTGTCTGTTGATAGCGCAGCGCGAGTTGATCGGATACACCCGCGAGTCCCGTCCCGCTGCCCATCATGCTGTCGTAGCCGCCACCGCTCCATCCGGTGCCCGCGGTCGATGGATTGCCGATATCAGCGTTCGTCCAAGTGGTCTGCGCCGACGCGTCGTTGACCCGCAGGACGATCGAACACAGCAAGACCAGACAGAGGCCTCCGGCCCGCTGAACACATGAGCGCACGCTACGACTCCACGGTTATTTGTGAGGTACCGATCCGCGGGCAGGATTGCAGGCGCCGGGGACGGCCAGCACTAGGCAAGAGGCTTGCCACGGGTGATTCAGGCTATCAGCGGCGATTCTCCGTGGAAAATTTGGTCGAGCTCCGCACGGCGACGTTCAGCGCGGCATCACGTCACGACAAAGTGCGTGAAAATTGAACGCAAACACCGCCTGCGCTATGCAACTTTTCCCGGTTCGAAGGCAACCATCGTGTGTCGAATCAACGCGCGTAGACGTGCAACCACCAGGTGCCGGCGATCAGCGTGACGATCGTCACCGGGACACCAATCGCGAGATGGGTGACGAACGGGATTCGCACGCCGCGTTTCCGCGCGCCCTCGATCACGATCAGATTGGCGATGGACCCGAGGATCGTCAGGTTGCCGGCGAGCGTGGTCGACATCGCCAGCGCCAGCCATGACGTTCGCGGATCCGGAAGGCGCGGCACCATACTGGTGAACAGCATGACCGCCGGAACGTTGCTGATGACGTTCGACAGCGTGGCGCCGACGAAGGTGAGTCCGGCGAGCGAGTCGATGCCGATCGGCCGCAGCAGCTCGAAGAACCGGGCATCGAGACCGGCCCGTGTCACTCCGGCGATCACCACGAAGAGGCCGATGAACAGCACGAGCAGGTCCCAATCCACGGCCCGATAGAGCTTCGCCGGCTTGACCGATCGCGAGACCAGCAGCGCTGCCGCCGCCGACGCGGACACCAGAGCCGGCTCGATCCCCGCCAGAAACCCGGCCATCGTCGCGGACGCGATCGTGACACTCTTGATGACCATCGCCCGATGGATCGGCCGGGCAGGCTCCGACAGCGTTGGAGCCAGCGTCCCGTGCAGCTCCCGCCGGAACATCCAGCACAGGAGGGCGGCGTCGAGCGTCAGGCCGGCGATGGCGACCATGAGAATCGCACCGACGATCGCGGCCGCCGTCCGATCGATCCGCAGGAACGGGGTCCGGCCGAACGCGACGACAAAGTAGGTTCCGAGAAAGATGAGGAGGGCGGCCACCAACGATTAGCGGCGGCAGCGACGCGGGGCGGGCGTCAATCGACGGCGCACGTCAGCCCGGCCAGCACGTCCATCGCGCGATCGCCGAGCCCTGGCTTCTTGATCAACTCCAGGAACTCCATTCGCGTACGGGCGTCGTCCCGGAACACGCCGAGCATCGCGCTGGTGACCGCGACCGAGTTCTGTTTCTGGACGCCGCGCATCGACATGCACAAGTGGGTGGCTTCGAGCACGACCGCTACACCCAGCGGATTCACCTTGTCGAGGATGGTGTCCGCGATTTGGCTTGTGAGCCGTTCCTGGATCTGCAGGCGGCGCGAGAAGGTCTCCACCAGCCGCGGGATCTTGCTGAGGCCGATGACGCGGCCCTGCGGAATGTACGCGACGTGACAGCGGCCGAAGAACGGCAGCAGATGGTGCTCGCACAGACTGTAGAAGTCGATGTCCTTCACGATCACCATCTCGTTATAATCGACGGTGAACAGGGCGTTGTTGAGGACGGTATCGACGTCCGCCGCGTACCCGCTGGTCAGGTAGCGCAACGACTTCTCGACGCGCTCGGGTGTGTCGAGCAGCCCCTCGCGCGAGGGGTCTTCGCCAAGCTCGGCGAGGAGCTGCCGGATGGTGTCCCGCATCTCGGTATTCTACATCGCGCTCTTCTATGGAACTGCGGCCTTCGCCCAGGCGCCGCCGGTCGCACCCGCGGGACGCGCCAATGACGCCGACGCCCTCTACGCCGCACGCGCGGAGCCCGCCAGCGCGCGGCGCGCGGAAGCGATCTGGGCCGAACGCCTGCAGCGCGACCCGCGCGATTTCGAGTCCGCCTGGAAGCTCGCCCGAGCCCGCTATTGGCTGGGCGGCCATGCCGCCGAGGGCGAGCGGAAAGCCCTCTTCGAATCCGGCATCGTCGCGGCCCGCTCCGCCGCCACGCTGAAGCCTGACAAGCCCGAAGGCCACTTCTGGCTCGCCGCCAACATGGGCGCGCTCGCCGAATCCTTCGGTCTCCGCGAGGGCCTCAAGTATCGCGGTGCGATCAAGGACGAACTGCTGATCGTGCTCAAGCTCGATCCCGCTTTCCAGGAAGGCTCCGCCGATCGCGCGCTCGGTCGCTGGTACGCGAGGGTGCCCGGCATGTTCGGTGGATCGACGTCGAAGGCCGAGGAACATCTGCGCCGCTCGCTGACCTACGGTCCGAACAGCACCGCGTCCCACTTCTTCCTCGCCGACCTGCTGATCGCCGAGCATCGGCCGGACGAAGCTCGCGCCGAGCTCCAGAAGGTTCTCGACGCGCCGCTCGATCCTGACTGGGCGCCGGAGGATCGGGAGTTCAAGCAGAAGGCGGAGAAGAGGATCAAGGGGTCCTAAGGCTCATGGTGGTTCAGCGCTAGACCGTTTCAACGATCACCGCGATCCCCTGCCCGCCGCCGATGCAGGCGGCGGCGAGGCCGCGGCGGAGGGCGCGGCGGCGGAGCTCGAGGACGAGCGTGAGGAGCAAGCGCGTTCCGGTCATGCCGAGCGGGTGACCGAGCGCGATCGCGCCGCCGTTGACGTTGACCTTCTCGCGATCGAGGTCGAGCTCCTGTTCAACCGCGAGGTATTGGCCGGCGAACGCTTCGTTGATCTCGAACAGATCGATGTCGTCGAGCGTAAGGCCCGCCTTGCCGAGCACGGTTCGCGCCGCCGGCGCCGGACCCATACCCATCAGCGTCGGGTCGACCCCGACGGTCGCCCAATGTGTCAGCCGCGCCAGCGGCCGGAGGCTGAATTTCGTCACAGCGTTGTCCGACGCCAGCAGAATCGCCGCACCGCCATCGACGATGCCGGAGGCGTTGCCGGCCGTGACGCAGCCGTTCTTCGTGAAGGCGGGCGGCAGCTTCGCCAGCGCCTCGATGGTGGTCTCCGGCCGCAGGTGATCGTCCTGCGCGAAGAGCTCACGTCCCTTGCGGCTCGGGATCTCGACGGGGACGACCTCCTCAGCGAAACGGCCGTCTTTCCACGCCGCAGCGGCGAGTTGCTGGCTGCGAAGCGCATACAGATCCTGGTCCTCGCGGCTGATGCCGTACTTCGCCGCGCAGTTCTCGGCCGTGGCCGCCATGGTGCAGCCGCACTGCGTGTCGAGCAAGCCTGACCACAGCGTGTCCTCGAGTTGCCCCTGCCCGAGCCGCAGGCCGCTCCGCAGTCCGCGGATCACGTGGGGCGCCTGGCTCATGCTCTCCATGCCGCCGGCGAGCACGACGTCGGCCTCCTCGAGCCGGATCATCTGGCCGCCGCTGATCGCCGACTGCAGGCCCGATCCACACAACCGGTTGACCGTGAGCGCGGGGACCTCGATCGGAACGCCGGCCTTGAGTGCCACGTGGCGGGCGCCGTAGATCGCATCGGCGCTCGTGTGCAGTACGTTGCCGAACACCACGTGATCGATCATGTCGGGCCGCACCGCGCTCCGCTCCATCGCCGCCCGCGCCGCGATCGCGCCGAGTTCAATCGCCGGGACGTCCTTCAATTTTCCGGTGTAGGCGGCCATCGGAGTGCGGGCGCCGCTGAGGATGAAAATTGGGTTCATGGGGTTCATCGGGTTCATGGGGTTCATGAGGTTGGGTTCAGCGGTTCAAGGTTCGGTTCACGGTCCGGTTCATGGTTCGGGTTCATGGCTGCCAGCAGGCTTCGAGCGAGAGAGCTGCGAGCCCCTCACGGGGTCTCCAGCAGCGCTCCGAACCCCATGAACCGCATGAACCCCATGAACCTATGAACCGACCTTGATCCTCTTTCGTATTTCCTCCCCCGCCTCCCGCGTGCCCAGCGTCCCGCCGCCGTCGGCGGTGCAGGCACGATCGCGGACCGCGGAGGCAATCGCCTGGTCGACTGCGCGCGCCTCGTCGCGGAGATCGAGGGTCTCGAGCATCAGGGCGATCGAGGCGATCGCGCCGATCGGGTTCGCGACGTTCTTGCCGGCGAAGCGCGGCGCCGAACCGTGCACGGGTTCGAACATCGACGTGCGTCCGGGATGCAGATTGCCGGACGCGGCGAAGCCGAGGCCGCCCTGCAGGCCAGCTCCGAGATCGGTCACGATATCGCCGAACAGGTTGTTGGTGACGATGACCTCGAACTGACCCGGGTCGAGAATCAGATACATGGCCAGCGCGTCGATGTAGTAGTGCGTCGCGGTGATCGCGGGATACTCGGCGGCGATCGTCTTGAAGACCCGCTGCCACAGCGCGTGTCCCTGCTGCATGGCGTTGCTCTTGTCCGCCATGCACACCTTGGTCAACCCGCGGCTCCGCGCGAACTCGAAGGCGTAACGAATGATGCGGTCGACGCCCTTGAAGGTGTTGACCTCCTCCTGGATCGCCACCTCGTCGTCCGTCCCCGGCTTGAACCGCCCGCCGACGCTCACGTACAGCCCTTCAGTGTTTTCGCGAAAGACCGTAAACCGCACGTCGTCCGGACCGCGTCCCTTCAGCGGACAGAGCCGCTCGTCGAGCAGCAGGACCGGGCGGTAGTTGACGTAGAGATCCAGCTCGAAGCGGGTGCCGAGGAGGATGTCGCGGGCGTGGCGATTGTCCGGGACGCGGGGGTCGCCCAAGGCGCCTATGACGATCGCGTCGGCCCGGCGCAGGTGATCGTAGCCACCCGGCGGGATCGTGACGCCCGTTTGGAGGTAGTGGTCCGCCCCCCACGGCAAGGCGTCGATGTCGAAGCGCCGTCCGAACCGCTCGCCGATGGCGAGCAGCGTCATGGTCGCCTCGGCGGTCACGTCCGGCCCGATGCCGTCGCCGGCGATCACCGCGATGTGCATGGCGCATCTTACGCCGGGGGCCGTAGGCGTTTGCCCTTCCGTTGCCCTCTCGCCACCGCAGATTGAGGCGCGGCGACCACATCTGTGGCAGCCCGCAACCCACCGCATAATGCTGAGCTAAGGTGCTCAAAACAGATGGGTTAGCTCGTCCCTCAATCCAGCCCTTTGGATTCAACGTGCCGTAGAATTGGGATCAAACGCCGTTTCTAGGTGGCGAACGGCGGGAAAATCGGAACTTTTCGTTGTGTCCGGTTCCGGCACACCGGGTGCTATGTCTCAGCCCCGGACCCCCCGTCGGAGTCCAGTCGCCCTCGCGCTCTTTTCGGGCCCCTCGCACTCGTCGTCGGTGACCTTGTTCGTTTCAGGAGGATGAAGGATTTATGCGTGTACGCACATTCGTTGCGTTGCTCGTCGCGCTGGTCATGGCGGTCCCAGCCATGGCGCAGGAACAGCGCGGCGTAATTGAAGGCGTGGTCCGAGACAGTTCCGGGGCTGTGCTCCCCGGTGCAACGGTCGAGGCCAAATCGGCGAACGGCGCCGTGGTCAATACCGTCAGCGACGGCAGCGGCGTCTTCCGCTTCCCGTCCCTTGCCACCGGCACCTACGAGGTCAGCGGCAGCCTGCAGGGCTTCGCGCCCGCGAAGGTGCCGGATGTGATCGTCGGCCTCGGCCAAGTGAAGAAGGTGGATCTGGCGCTGACGGTCGGCGGCCTGACCGACACGGTCACGGTCAGTTCCGAGTCGCCGCTGGTCGACGTGCGCCAGAGCGCGCGCCAGACCAACATCCGCGCCGAGCAGGTCGAGCTCCTGCCCAAGGGCCGCGACTTCACCACGCTTGTAACCCAGGCGCCCGGCGCCAACCAGGAATCGAAGCTCGGCGGCCTGTCCATCGACGGCGCCAGCGCCGGCGAGAACCGCTACATCATCGATGGCATCGAGACCACCGACCTGCGCACCGGCGTGTCCGGCAAGAACCTGATTGCCGACTTCGTCGACGAGGTCCAGGTCAAGTCGAGCGGCTACACGGCGGAGTACGGCGGCGCGACCGGCGGCGTCATCAGCGCGCTGACCAAGAGCGGCACGAACAGCTGGAGAGGCAACGTGCTGTTCAACTACGAAGGCAGCAACCTGTCGGGCGACAGCCGCCCGACGCTGCGCCAGAACCTGACCAACTCCGACATCGCCGAGTACGTCACCTATCCGAAGGACGACTCGACCCGCCTCGAGCCGGGCGGCTCGCTGGGCGGGCCGATCGTGGCGAACCGGCTGTGGTTCTTCGGCGCGTACATCCCGGCCCTCACCGACAACGAGCGCTCCGTCGACGCCGGCTCGTCGGTGAATCCGAACGCGACGGTAGCCTCGGTGAAGCAGAAGCTGCAGGTGCAGTACTTCACGGGCAACGTGTCGACCCAGCTGAGCGACAAACTGCGCGGACGCGTGGCCTATAACAATAGCTGGAGCCAGACCAAGGGCCTGCTGCCTGCGCTGAACGGCTCCGACGTTCCCGACGTCAACTACGGCAAGACGTCCTCGTTCCCGAACTACACTGTGTCGGGCAACCTTGACTGGACCGCGTCGCCACGACTGTTCTTCGGGGTCAAGGGCGGCTACTACATGTCGGATCAGCACGACACGGATGTGACTGAGCAGGTGCGCTACATCTGGACGACGACCAGCAACGTCGGGCTCCTCGACGTGCCCGCCAGCCTCCAGCACGGCACCAACTTCGGCAGCATCCCCTCGAACAACAAGGTCACGCGCGACCAGCGGACGCGCGCGAGCTTCCAGGCGGACGGCACCTTCTACGGCAACCTCGCCGGCAACCATCAGGTGAAGTTCGGAGTCCAGGCGGACCGCCTTGGCAACGACGTGCTGAGCGGCGAGTCGCGCAACCTCGTCACGATCCGCTGGGATGCTCCTCTTTCCACGGGTGTGCCGGTTACCCGCGGCACGTACGGCTACTATGAGGTCCGCAGCAACGCGGTTCACCCGGAGCAGGGCTTCATCACCGAAGGCAACATCCACACGAACAACATCGGCTTGTTCATCCAGGACGCCTGGACAATCGGCAGCCGTCTCACCGTGAATGCCGGTATCCGGACCGAGCGCGAGGAGGTTCCGACTTACAGCAACGGCGCTGACATCCCGAAGTTCGGGATCAAGTTCGGCTTCGGCGACAAGTTCGCACCCCGCGTCGGCGCGGCCTACGACATCAGCGGCGACGGCCGGACCAAGGCGTTCGCCTCGTGGGGCGTGTTCTACGACATCTTCAAGCTCGAGCTGCCACGCGGATCATTCGGCGGTGACAAGTGGCTGTCGTACTACTACACGCTGGATACGTTCGACTGGCCCAACCTCGTGACCAGCCCGAACTGCCCGCCCGCGTGCCCGGGCACGATCATCCGCGGCGCCCCAACGGCGGATAACCCGATTGGCGGTATCGATTTCCGTGCGGTCTCGCTGGCCTCCGACTCCCTCGATCCGAACCTGAAGCCGATGCGGCAGGAGGAAGCGACGGCGGGCGTCGAACACCAGATCGGTCAGCGGCTGTCGGCGAGCGTCCGCTACGTCCACAAGCAACTCGATCGCGCCATCGACGACACGGGCTTCCTGCAGCCGGACGGCAGCGAAGGGTACGTCATCGCCAACCCCGGTGAAGGACTCACGGAACTGGCGTTCACCAACCCGGTCACGGCCCTGCCGAAGGCCAAGCGCAACTACGACAGCGTCGAGCTCGCAATCGAGAAGCGGTTTGCCGACAACTGGTATCTGCGGAGCAGCTATCTCTGGAGCCGCCTGTATGGCAACTACACGGGCCTGTCACAGTCAGACGAGAACGGCCGCACAGCACCGAACGTCGGCCGTGCCTATGACTATCCGATGATGATGTTCCAGGATGGAGGGCAACCGGCGTTCGGTCCGCTGCCGACCGATCGGCCCAGCCAGTTCAAGACCCAGCTCATCTATCAGTTCAACTTTGGCACGAGCATCGGAGTGAACCAGTACCTCGCGAGCGGCTTGCCGGTGAGCCGCGAAATCGGGATCTTCCCGACCAGCAACTACCCTGTGCAGTATCTGGGACGCGGTAGCGATGGCCGCACGCCGACCTACTCGCAGACGGACCTGCTCATTCAGCAGAACGTCCACCTCGGTGGCACGAAAGCGTTCCAGGTCTACTTGAACGTCCTCAACCTGTTCAACCAGGACACGGTGGTCAACCGCTTCGTGACCTATCAGAAGGTCAACGGCGTGAAACCCGACGAGAACCTGTTCTACACCGGCCAGCAGACGCTGGCGGGCCTGATCACGTCGCAGAACATCGTGAAGGATCCCCGCTTCCTGATGGACAATGGGTATCAACTCCCGATCGCGGCGCGCGTCGGCGTCAAGTTCCTGTTCTAAGACCGGAACGCGACTCTATCGTGAACGTCTACCCCGCGGGCTTCCGCCCGCGGGGTTTTTTTATGGCCTCGCGACTGCCGACGGTCACCAGGCGCGCGGTGCGCGGTCAATCCTTGTTCCAGTGTGTGAGGCCGCAGTGCCATCGCTGCGTAGTCCCGCCTCAACCCGAGCGGGCACGGCGCTCTCGTCCCACGAAGGCTCGAATAGGTTGCCGCCGGCAGGATGACGGAACCCGAGAAGGGAACGAAGAAGGCTCCGCCACCGATGTCTCAGGGACTGAAGCGAGTCGAGGACGCGGCGGATCTAGCGGGCGCGGACCGGCGCCAATTGCGTCAGGAGTGCGTCGAGGTCTGAGGCCGTGAACGGCTTCGCCAGCACCGCGGCGTGGTCGAGACCCTCCGGGACGCCCTGCAGCGAGGCAAGGTCGCCGGTGATGAAGATGAACCCGACCGCCAGACCGGGGAAGGCGGTTTGGACCTGGCGGGCCAGCGCCACGCCGCCCCCGCCCGGCATGCGGACATCGGCAATCATCAGCCCGGGCTCGAACGTCTGCACGAGCGAGAACGCTTCGTCGACGGTCTTCGCTTCCGCCACCTCATAACCGCGCCGCGCCAGCAAGCGCCCCAGCAGCCGCCGGATCGGCTCTTCATCGTCGACCACCAGGACCCGCGTCGGCGCGTCGCCGGTGTTCGACGCGCGCGGCGGCAGGCTCTGGGCGACAACATGCGCCGGCAGGGTCAACCGGAAACAGGCGCCGACGTTGCTCTCCCGCGCCTCCAGCGATCCGCCGTGCGCGGCAGCAATACCGTGTGAAATCGACAGGCCGAGCCCGGTCCCCTCGCCCACTTCCTTGGTCGTGAAGAACGGCTCGAAGATGCGCCCGCGCAGTTCCGGGCTGATCCCGGGACCATCGTCCAGAACCTCCAGGACCTGCTGGCCCGCCGCGTGGATCGTCCGCACGACGATGCTGCCGGCTCGGGACGGCGATTCGAGCGCCTGCTCAGCGTTCATCAGCAGGTTCAAGACAATCTGCTGGATCCCCTCACGGTCCACCAGCACCGGCAGCGGCTCGCTGGCGCACTGCACCCGCAGCGTGATGTTCTGCTGCCGGAGGTGATACGCCCGCAACTCGGCCGTCTGCTTGACGATCTGATTGAGGTCGGCCACGGTGCGATCGGGCGGGCTGCGCCGGACGAACGACAGCAGGTTGCGGACGATGTGCCCCGCCCGGCCCGCCTCGCGCCGCACGATTTCGAGATCCCGGCGCATCATTGCCGGATCGTTGTGGTCGTCGATCAGCAATTCGACACACCCGACGATCGCCTGGAGCGGATTGTTGATTTCGTGGGCCACGCCGGCCACCAGCTCGCCAACCGCCGACAGTCGCTCGCTGTGAACCAGTTGGTCGCGAAGCCGCAGCTCGTCGGTGACGTCGCGCTCGACCGACACATGATGCGTAATCTCGCCGCGCTGGTTCTTGAGCGCCACGACGGTGCTCGAGGCGGTGAAGGAGGATCCGTCACGACGCCGCCGGCGTAGCGTGCCGCGCCAGATGCCGTGCGCCCGGAGCTCCGCCGGGATTTCGTCGCTGAGCGTCAGAAACTCCGGCGCGAGCGGCTGCGGGAAGCGGAACAACGAGAGCTCGCGGCGCGTGAAGCCGACCGCCTTGAGGAACGCGTCGTTAGCGTGCTCCACCGAGCCGTCGGCCCGGGCAATGAGGATCAGGTCGCCGGTCTGCTCGGTGGCGGCGCCGAGGAGTCGCGCCAGGGAGTCGGCCCGCTGCAGCTGGCCGCGCTGGACGACGAGCCGCAGCGTCAGGAGGCCCAGGCCGCCGACCGTCGCCATGCCGGTCAGAAGCGCGCGGAACGAGGTGCCCTGGGGATCGCTCGCGCGCAGCGGCAGGGCGGCGTAGCCGACAATCGGAATGAGCAGCACCGGCATCGCCGAGAGGAGGGCGAACGTCACGGCGGACGTGCGCTCGTCGACCACATCGGTCTCGGGCGATGCCGGCGCCGCCTGAATCGCCCACACATAACTCAGGAACGGGACAATCCAGGCAGCGTCGTAGAACGAGCCCACGTGATACGTGTGATCGGCAATGGCCTGATTGGTGAGAATCCGCAGGAATGCCCCGGCCGTCGTGCCGATCGCCAGACGGCGATAGGTCCGTCCCCAATCGGTCTTGCGGGCCACGATTGCGATCGCCCACATCGTCCCCGCCAGCGTGAAGCGGAAGACCTCGACGCTCGTCAGCAGGGCCGAGTTGCCCAGGCGCTCGTGATTGAGATCGGGCACCAGCACGAAGTACGCGTATGCGAACACGGTGAGCAGGCCGTAGCTGGCGATGTCTACGCTGACCGCGGCGGTGGCGTACTGGCGGATGCCGCGATGAGGGCGCGCCACCACCGCGAGGAGCGGCGCCGCACCGCCGGTCAGGGCGAAGATGGTATGCCACTCGACCCAGTGGTTGCCCTGACCGTTCGCTTCGGCGATGGCCCACCCGACATGCCCCAGCAACCAGACGCACATTCCGGCAGCGAACGTGTCCCAGAACAGCCGCTGACAGCCTGACCATTGATCCCGTCGGCGGCGGATCGCGACCACGACGAGGGCTGCGGCGCACACGATCGCCGCGTTGCCGAACAGCGATCGGGCTGTCCCGGTCGGGTTCAGCGTCGCCGCGGCCGCGGCGTAACACAAAAGGAATCCGAGCCCGAGTTTCAAGTGGCTCAAATCAATTAGGGAGGCGCTTACTCTAGCACGACTCAGATAGAGACGGCACTATGTTGCGTATAGCGCAATGCGGCCGGCGCAACTACAGATGTTCCTGGCGAGACGGAACCGGGCCCCTGCGCGGCCGGGTCCATGCCAGAACGCCACTCACAGTATGAGCTTGCGCCCGGATGAAAGAGTGGCCCCGAGCCCCGTCAGCCCGCGGCCGGCGCGCTCACCGCGCGTTGACGTGCTGCAGGTAGTCCCCAGACGCGATGCGGGGCGCCTGGCCGAGGGGGGCGTTATAGAAGTAGACGGAAGCGACCGCGCGAGTCCCGTCGGCGAGCGTCACCTCGGTCAGCTCCCGCGTATAGAGCGATTGATCGGGCTGGCCGGGGCGGAACCCCTCGATGTCGTCGAGCGCCGGCAGGATCGCCTCCGGCTCGGACATCTCGTAGACTTCGCCGCGGACTTCGCCGTCGGGATCCGGCACCGCTGCCGGGTACAACCCGAGGTCGAAGAGCGCCGCGCGCATCGTCCCATGCCCTCGGAACGTCAACTTGGCGTCGATGCCGGCGCGCTGGCGCCGCGCGAATCCCGCCATGAGCGTGCCGTAGAAGAAGACGAGATCGGGCACGGGAGTGTTGTGAGCCTACACGCGGGTGCCGGGCGGCGCAAGCACCGCTGGCGTCGAGTCGTTCGTACGTGCGAATGCCGGCGGTGGCCGCCGGCATTCAGGGTCCGATCACGAGGGACGCGCGGTCGTCAGTGATACATGACCTTCGGGGCGGCCGTCTGCGCGTGAGACACGGCCATGTCGATCAGCTCCGCGGGCACCACGAAGGAGAGCGAGACAGTTTTCCCGGTGCCGGTCAGCTCCAGGGACTGCGCCGCGGCGGCGAGCCGCGGGTCGTTCTGCGCCTGGAGGCGTCCGAGGGCGAGGACGCCGCGAACCACGTCGCGCAGATTCTCAGCGGACTGATCGTCGCGCGCCTCGGCGCGGATGGTGCCTGACACGCCGCCGTCGACATGCGCGGCAGCGGCGAACCACTTGACCGAGCCGAGCTGGCTCGCGACCTGCGCGGGCAGCTGGGCGTGGCTCGTCAGGACGTCGAGGCGACCGACCGCCCACGCGTTGTTCGAACGCTCGATGTCGTTCACAAGCTCTGTTATTTCGTCGTTGCTGTTGAGACTCTGGGCCTGCGATTGCGCGTCGATGGCGTGCTTGACGGTAGCGCTTTCGCCGAAGGCGATGAGGGTCGCGCTGGCGCCGCCCGGGACGGCGCGTTCGAGGAACGCGATCGTCATGCTCGGGTGGATTGGCTTGAGGGTTTGGGTGCCGTCCGGAGCGGGGAGCTCGGCGTTGTGAGTGACGGAAACCAAGTGCTTGCCGCCGTACTCTTCGACTGTGCCGCCATGCTCGAGGGCCAGCCCTTCGAGCTTGATCATGTCGAAGCGTCCGCGGGCCACGACCAGACCCGACTTGTCGCCAATCGTGCCCGTAATGCCCGGGACCATGGCGGCGACCACGTAGTCGATGTCGTGCTCGATATCGATGCCCGTCTGGGTCTGGAACTCGGCCTGGCCTTCGCTTGGGACCGGGATCGCCAGCTTCAGCCGTTGCCGGAGCTCCGAATCCATGATCGCCCGGACATCGGCATACGCCACGACCGCTGCGTCGGATGGCACGAACGCCAGCTCGGCCCTTAAGGTTGACGCAAACAACGGCTGAACGCCGCCGCCGCGATACGCCACCAAGCCGGTGATCAGGCCTGCCACCACCACCGCGCCGGAACTTGCCATGAAATACCGGGTTCTATTGGTCATGCGCGTTGCCCTCTGGCGAGTATAA
Organism: uncultured Acidobacteriota bacterium; assembly: GCA_963816725.1. GTDB lineage: Bacteria > Acidobacteriota > Vicinamibacteria > Vicinamibacterales > 2-12-FULL-66-21 > CAVSUB01. The sequence goes on from CAWFMC010000026.1 coordinate 137,422, forward strand.
CGGTCAGGGCCGATCCAAAGTTCCACAATTTTACAGCTAACCGCCGTCAAACGAACGAGTTGCCGTCGATTTCTGGGACGAGCGCCAGCTCGGCTCCACTCGCCCTACTGCTCCAGCACGTATTCACGCCGCTCGACGGTCCACGTCGACCACGCCACGAACACCACGAAGACGATCAAGAGTCCGGCCAGACTACCCGCGAGCGACGGGCTCTCCCGGAAAATTCCCTGGACCATGCTCAGGATGCTGTCGTTCGGCATGGCGTGCGGCACCAGCCCCTGCAGGTAATAGGCGACCGTGAACCGCTTGAGGTAGCCCGGAAAGGCGAGCGCCGCCTGTTCCCAGCCGAGGATGAAGATCAGCCCGATCAGCAGTGGCCTCTTGAACCGGGCCCCCACGAACGCGAACAACGCGCCGTACGTCGCCAGCCCGAGCGTCAGAAGAGCGAGATCCTTGATGAGATCGATGAACGAGCCACCCAGGCTGCCCTTCATCGGGACGACGAGCAGGTAGACCAGCACGATGGAAGGCAGCACGACCGACACCGTGCAGACGAGATACGCCAGGTACTTGCCGAACAACACCGCCCCGCGCCTGATCGGCCGCGTGAACAGGTAGGTGATGGTCTTGTCCTCGATTTCGTCGGCCATCAAGGCCGAGCCGTAGAAGACCCCCAGGATCGGGACCGCGAAGCGCAGGTAGAAGATCCAGATCATCAGGCCGAAAATCGACGGGCCGGTCATCCGGATGGTCGTCCGGCCGGTGTTCATGTCGTTGAAGACCGGCGCCCCGAGGCCGACGAGCACCCGCAGCAGCAGGGCGATGAAGATCGGCGCCCCGACCACCAGCCCCATGAAGATGGTGCGCCGCGACCAGAGCATCTCCCCCACCGACAAGTCGAAGACCCGCAGGCTCGAGGTGAGGAATCCCGGGGCGGGCGGCAGGGGCCGGGCGGCAGTGGGCTGGGTCATGGGCTCGGGTCCGGCGTCACTTGACCAGGTACTGGAAGACGGCCTGGAGGTTGTCATCCGGCGACGTCACCTCGTCTATCGCGCCGTAGGCGCCGCTCGCGGCCAGCTCGGTCAGGCGCGCGTAGAACGCATCCGGCTTGCCGGTCTCGACCACCACCGCGCCCGCCTCGAACTTCAGGCTGCGCACATCGTCGTGCGCCAGGAACTCGCGGGCCAGGCGGCGCGGGTCGTCGGCGCGCACGAATACGGTGTGCGGGTGCTCGTCGATGAGGTCCCGGATCGCATGGACGTCCCCTTCCGCCAGAATCCGGCCGTTGTTGATCAGCAGGATGTTGGCGGTCATCGACTCGATTTCGTGCAGGATGTGGCTCGAGACGATGATGCTCTTGCCGGCCCGGGCCCACTCGCGAATCAGCCGGATGCTCTTTCGCCGGGCGAGCGGATCCATGCCCGACAGCGGCTCGTCGAGGATGAGCAGGTCGGGATCGTGGACGATCGCCTGCGCCAGCTTCACCCGCTGCCGCATGCCCTTGCTGTAGGCGCCGATCTTCTTGTTCGCCGCGTCCATCAACTCGACGATCGTCAGGGCGCGAATGGCGGCGGCGTTGGCCTCGGCGTCGCTGAGGCCGTTCAAGCGGACCAGCGCGGTGACCCACTCCAGCCCGGTCATCCGCTCGTAGAACGCGTCCTGCTCGGGGCAGAAGCCGATCTGGAAGTACAGATGGGGGTTGCCCCAGATCGGCTCGCCGAGGACCTTCACGACCCCCTTGCTGGGGCGCAGCTGACCCGTGATCAACTTCATGAAGGTGGACTTGCCGGCGCCGTTCGGCCCCAGCAGCCCGGTAATCCCTGGCGGCACGTTGACCGACACGTCGTTGAGACCGATGACCTGCCCGTACCACTTCGAGACCTTGTCCGCGGTGACGATCGGCAGACCCGCGGCGCGCGGAGCTGGGACGGACGGTTCGGCAATCGCGCTCGGCTCGACCGGGAGGGGCCCCCTCATGTCACCACCTCCACGCCCCGCACGCGCCGCTCGAGGACGGACAAGGCCAGCGCGATCAACCCGATGACGACCGTCAGCGATACCTGCCACGGCGTCGCATAGCGCGGCGTCAACCTGAAGATCACGTCGACGACCTGATTGAGATTCGCCCCCACCGAGAGCCACGACAAAGACGAGTCGCCGGTGACGGCGTACATCACGTTGTAGACGGCAAAGGTGAAGAAGATGAAGCCGGCGTAGAGAATCCCGACGTACCGACTGCTCTTCGACAGCGACGAGAGCGCCAGCATCGTGAACGTCGCGAGCAGCGCCTCGAGGAAGCAGGCGACCGTGATCGCCGGAAAGAGGAACAGGTTGGCGCGGAGGAAGTCGAAGCTGCCCTTGAACGCGACCTGCAGGAACAACAGGAGCAGCGCCGGGACCCAGGTCACCAGCAGGAGGAAGACAAACAGGACCGCCGCCTTGCCGGCGATGTATTCCGTCCGCATCAGCGGCTTGGACAGATAGATCTGCAGCGCATTGGCGCGCCGATCGTTCGCGATCAGTCCGGCGCCGACGTAGATCGTCACGATGAAGACGAAGAAGTCCTGCTGGCTGAGGAAGTCGCGGAACGTCTGGGCTGTGACCCCGAGGACGGAGGCCACCTGGGCGTAGTTGGCGGAGGCGTAAATCTGCACCGCGCGGGCGATGAACGGGCCCCAGGCGAACAACAGGACGCCGAGGAAGGCCCGCTTCCGGAGCATGCTCCGGACGCCTGCCGTGGCGATGACCTGCCAGGCCCCGCCCGGCCGCGCCTTGCCGCCGCCGTAGCGGCGGTAACTCTGGTCGTGGATCGGCATGCTAGTGTCCGGCCGGGGTCGCCGCCGCGGCCGCAGCCAAGCCGCCTCCGCTCTCTGACTCCTCACCGAGCGCCTTCGCGAAGACGTCCTCCAGCGTCGGAACGCTCGGCTTCAAATGACGCACCTGTACGCCGCAGGCCGCCGCCTGGGCGAAGATCGTCTGCTGGTCTCCGGCGCCGCCTGACGCTTCGGCCAGCCCGATCGGCACGAAGACCCGCATCACGTCCTCGTCGGTGCCGTGGGGATCCATGCCGGCGCGCCGCAACGCGTCAAGGAAGCGCGGCAGGTCACCTTTGATGCGGAGCTCGTACACCCGCCCCGCCGGCCCTTTGAGCTTGTCGATCGGCCCCTGGGCCGCGATCTGCCCCTTGTCCATCACCACGACGTGATCGCAGGTGAACTCGACGTCCGGCAGGAGGTGTGACGAGAGGATCAGGCTGACGTTCTTGTTGTGCCCGAGGTCGTGAATGAGCTCCAGCATCTCCTCGCGTCCCTTCGGGTCCATGCCGTTGGTCGGCTCGTCGAGAAAGAGGAGATCGGGATCGTGGACCAGCGCCTGGGCCAGCTTGATGCGCTGCTTCATCCCGGTCGAATAGGTGTCGATGTTGCGATAGCGGGCCTCGCCGAGACCGACGTAGTGAAGGACCTCGTGGGCCCGCTGCATCGAGTCGACCTCCGGGAGCCCGGCCAGCTGCCCGCAGTAGGCCACGAAGGACACCGCGTTCATGCCCGGAATATGACCGTCGGATTCCGGCATGTAGCCGAGGCTGGCGCGGATCTCGAGGGGACGTTGCGCCACGTCCAGGCCGAGGACGGTCATCCGCCCCTGCGTCGGCTTGATGAAGCCAAGCAGCGCCTTGAGCATCGTGCTCTTGCCGGCGCCGTTCGGACCGAGGAGGCCCACCGCGCCGCGTTCGAAGCGGGCGCTCACCCCGTTCAGCGCCCGATTGTTGCCGTAGATGACCGTCACGTCGTTCAGCTGGACCACGGGATCGGTGCCGGCGGGCGGCTTGGCTGGGGCGGCGGTCGCGTCCGTCTGGTTGGGAGTCAAGCGCTCTGGGAGATACGGAATCAGGAGGCCGGGAGTTCGCTCGGCGGGCTGCCGGCGAGCCCCAGCCGGCCGGCCTGTTCACGCAGGAACCGGATCACATTGGTCACGTGCTCGTCGAGCGGCAGCCCGAGCTCCTCGGCCCCGCGCCGCAGATCGTCGCGGTTGACCGCCCGGGCGAACGCCTTGTCCTTCATCTTCTTGATCACTGACGGCGCCTCGAGGTCCATGACGCTCTTCGACGGCCGCACGAGCGCCGCCGCGGTGACGAAGCCGGACATCTCGTCGCAGGCGTACAGCGTGTGCTCCAGCGGCGACTCGCGCCTGACCCCTGAGTAGTCGGCATGCGACAGGATCGCGCGCGTGACCCACTCCGGGTATCCGTGCGCCTGCAGGATCTCGACGCCACGGTACGGATGGTTCTCCGCGTCGGGCCAGCGCTCGTAATCGAAGTCGTGCAGCAGGGCGACGACGCCCCAGTCGTCTTCGTCGTGGCCACCCAGCCGGGCGTAGCCGCGAACCGCGGCTTCGACCGCGAGCATGTGCTTGCGCAGGCTCTCGCTCTGCGTGTGGGCCATCATCAACGCGAGCGCCTCGGATCGAGAGAGGGACATCGTCTCCAGCTTCCAGCTACCAGCTTCCAGCTACCAGATTCCGACTTGCAGCCGCTCGCCCGCCTCGTCCTGAAGCTCGGGTTTCGAGCTGGCAGCTGGAAGCCTGGAGCTGAGTCATCTTACTCCTCGTTCAGTTTCCGCAATTCGACCCGATCGTGGACGAGCGACGTGTCGCCGCCGATTGCGTCACGCCGCGGGCGGGTGCTCCCCATGCCGCGTGGCACGAGGCGCGACGCGGCAATCCCGTGCCGCGTCAGCCACGACACCACCGCTCTGGCCCGAGCCGTCGACAGCGCCGCGTCACGCTCCGGCGTCTCGCCATCGTCGGTGTGAACCTGAACCTCGAAGGTCCACTCGTCGTGCTCGACCAGCATCGCCCGAACGTCGTCGAGGGCGCTTTCCGAACCCGCTGCCGGCACGTCGACGTCGGCCTCGAACGTCACGCCGCGCACGATGACCGAGCCGGTACGCACCACCTCGGCGATCATCGCCTGCACTCGCGGCGACTGGACGCTGACTGGCATCACGGCGGCGAGCAGGATCCCGAGCAGCAGCCGTCCAACGCGCAGCGTCCGGTACATATCACCAGGTCATCGCAAGCGCGCGACGGACGACTCCCTCGACCAGCGGCGATACGTGGAGAGCCGCCAAATCATCGACGTCTACGACGCGCACGTCGGCGGCGTCCGAGCCCGCCTCGAGCCGCCCGCCAATGGGCCGGCACAGGTAATCGAGCAGCACGTAATGGTGGCGCACCCGTTGCGCGGTGCCGTCCTGTTGGTCGAGCAGGATCCGATCGAACACGTCAACCACACCGCCTACCTCGACGATCAACCCGGTCTCCTCGCGCACCTCGCGCGCGACGCCCTCTGCCAGCGTCTCACCGACCTCCAGCGCGCCGCCCGGCAGGCTCCACTCGCCGGCCTGCGGCTCGAACCGCCGCTGCACCAGCACCACGCCCGCCGGGGGCAGCGTCGCCGGCAGCCCGTTGATCCGACAGGACGGATGCACGACGATCACCCCGCCGACTCCCACGATCGGCCGGTCGGGATACAGCCGGTCGGCTCTATTCACCCATGACCTTCACGACCACCCGCTTCCGCCGCTGCCCGTCGAACTCGGCGTAGAAGATCTGTTCCCATGGCCCGAGGTCGAGCACTCCGGCGGTGATCGGCACGATCACCTGGTGCCCCATGATCGTGCGCTTGAGATGCGCGTCAGCGTTGTCCTCGCCGGTCTGATGATGCTTGTAGGGCAGCCCGGCCGGCGCCAGTTTCTCGAGCCACACCTGGAAGTCCGCGATCAGCCCGTCCTCCCAGTCGTTCACGTACACGCCGGCGGTGATGTGCATCGCGGAGACCAGCACCATCCCCTCACGCACTCCGCTCGCCTTCACGATCGCGCTCACGCGATCGGTGATGCGCAGGAACTCCTGGCGCTGCTTGGTCTCGAAGAAGAGGTAATCGGTGTGGACCATAGGAACTGACGCCTTCGGGATCCGGGATCCGGGATCCGGGATCCGGGGGCAAACGGTTCAAGGTTCAGGGTCAAGGTTCAAGGTTCGACGGCTGGGCCGCGTTCTCATGTCATGCGCAGGCGCCGCGAGCTTGTCTCCGGATCCCGGGTCCCGGGTCCCGGGTCCCGCCTCATGTCAGTGCCAGTCCCGCCTCGGCGTTGAACGTCAGCGTACCGGGGCCACGCCGGGCGAGCGTTCGGAAACCGGCGGCGCCGATCATCGCGGCGTTGTCGGTCGAGAGTGCGATCGGCGGCACGAACACCGGCAGGCCGGCGCGGCGGCCGCGGGCCTCGGCCTCGGCGCGAAGATGGCTGTTGGCCGAGACGCCGCCGGAGATGCCGACGCTACGTGCGCCGAGCCAGCTGGCCGCTTCGAAGGTCCTGTCGAGCAGCGAGTCGACCACGACGCGCTGGAAGCTGGCGCAGATGTCCGCGATCTCCGCCGGCGCAAGCGCGGCGCCCGCGCCATCCGCGTCCGCGGCGCGGCCCCGCGGATCGGTCCCGGTGCGGGTGCGTATGAGCCGCAGCACCGCCGTTTTCAGGCCGCTGAAACTGAAATCGACGCGGCGCGCGACATCGGGTGGCAGCACGCCGTCAGCGGTGGCCAGCGGCGCGTTCCGATCGGCGTGCGTAAGTCGCGCCGCCGGAAAGTCGAACGCCCGGTCGTTACCTTGACGCGCGAGCCGATCGATCACCGGCCCGCCCGGGTATCCCAGGCCGAGCAAGCGCGCCACCTTATCGTACGCCTCTCCCGCCGCATCGTCGCGGGTGCGGCCGATGAGGCGATACGATCCCGGCTCGGTTATCAGGTAGAGGCTAGTGTGACCGCCGGAGACAACCAGCACCGCAGCGGGCAGCGGCAGCTCGCCGTGCGCGAGGACCAGCGACTCGATGTGGCCGGCCAGGTGATGCACCGGAATCACGGGGATGCCCCGGGCCCACGCGAACGCCTTGGCGAAGGCGACTCCCACGAGCAGCGAGCCGACCAGACCCGGGCCCTGCGTAACCGCGACCGCCCCGACCTCGGCTCGGGACACCGTGGCCGTCTCGAGCGCCGCCTCGACCACCCCGCAGATGTCGCGCACGTGCTGACGCGAGGCCAGCTCCGGCACGACCCCGCCCCACTCGCGATGGATCGCCACCTGCGACGCGACGATGCTGGACCGGACGATCCAGGGGCGCGCGGGATCGCCGGTTTCGGCGACGAGCGCCGCGGCGGTCTCGTCACACGACGTCTCGATCGCCAGCAGATTCAGGCGGCGGCCTCGATCGCGCGCTTCAAGGACTCGCTATATGGCGCCTCGAAGATCCCACGCTCGGTGATGATGCCGGTGATGTAGCGATGCGGCGTTACGTCAAAGGCCAGGTTGCGGATCCGCGCCCCTTCCGGCGTCAGCCGGGAGGTCCCGATGTGCGTCACCTCACGCTCCGCGCGCTCCTCGATCGGGATCGTTGTCCCGTCCGGCGTCGCGAGATCGATGGTCGAGACCGGCGCCGCGACGTAGAACGGAATCTTGTGCTCACGCGCCAGCACCGCGACCGTGTAGGTGCCGATCTTGTTGGCGGTGTCGCCGTTGGCGGCGATCCGGTCGGCTCCGACGACGACCAGGTCGACATCCCCGGAGCGCATCAACGGGCCGGCCATGCTCTCGGTGATGACCGTCGTGGCGATGCCGTCGCGCAAGAGTTCCCACGCGGTCAGACGCGCACCCTGCAGGAAGGGACGGGTCTCGTCCGCGATCACCGACACGTGCTTGCCCTGCTCGACCGCGGCCCGGATGACGCCAAGCGCCGAGCCGTAGCCGGCGGTCGCCAGCGCGCCGGCGTTGCAGTGGGTCAGCACCCGCGAGCCGTCCGCCACCACCGCGGCGCCGAAGCCACCGAGCCGCTTGCAGGAGGCGACGTCCTCATCGTGGATGTTCCGCGCCTCGAGCGCGAGACGTTCGGCAATCTCCTCAGTCGAGTGCCCGGCCTGCGCGCCTTCCGCGAACACCCGCTTCATCCGGTCGATGGCCCAGAACAAGTTGACCGCCGTCGGCCGGGTCCCGGCCATGAGATCGCAGATCTTCTGGAACTCGACCGCGAACTGCCGGGTGCCTTTGGCGGTGCTGCGCTGCATGCCGAGCGCGATCCCCATGGCCGTCGCGACGCCGATTGCGGGGGCCCCGCGGATAACCATCGTGCGGATGGCGCGCGCGACTTCCACCGCGCTCTTGCACTTGACGTAAATCTCCTGGCCGGGGAGCTTGCGCTGATCGACCATGACGATCGTGTCGCCCTGCCAATCTATTGTCGGGAGCATAAGGGTCTATTGTAAGGGGACCCGGGATCGGGGACCAGGGACCCGGGGTTCAAGGTTCAACGTTCAAGGTTCGCCGTGCAGGGTGCAGCGTTCGGCGCCGCGGTCTCACTCATGCGCAGGCGCCGCGAGCTTGGCGCCGGATCCCTGGTCCCCGGTCCCCGGTCCCGACAAGTCCTACTCCAACAGCCTCGCATCGAACGGCATCGGAAAAAGCGCGGACAGGCGATAGCGGGCCCTTCCACCGGCGAGGTTCGCCAGGACGATCTCTACATCACCGCAATACTCCCAGAGGAGCTGCCGGCATGGACCGCAGGGCGGGGTCATGTCCTCCGTATCGGCGACGACGGCGATGCGGGTGAAGACGCCGTGGCCCTCCGACAAGGCCTTGACCAAGGCGACGCGCTCGGCGCAGAGCGTCAAGCCGTAGGTGGCATTCTCGATGTTGCACCCGCCGATCGTGTCGCCGCCTGCGGTCTCGAGCGCGGCGCCGACGGCAAACTTCGAGTAACGCGCATGGGCGAAGCGGCGCGCCTGCATCGCCGCGGCGATCAAGGCGTCGGCCGGATCGCGCTGACTCGCGACCTCGTCGTCCAGTGGCAGCTCCGCCCAGGAGGACTCATCACGCCGGTCGGCGCCCGATCGCCGCTCCGGCACAGGGGGCTCCCCGGCCGCCTGCTCGGCGGTGTCGGAGGCGCGGCGCGCCGCCTTCCGCTGCTCGACCGTGGGCCAGGTCAGCTTCTCCGGACGATCAGAGGCGCTCAACGATCCCCTCCAGCAAGGTCGAGAACTCGCCGCGGACCCGCGCCGCCACCGCCATTACTTCATTGTGATCGAGCGGCTGTGGCAGGACGCCCGCGGCGGCGTTGGTGATGCACGAGATGCCGAGCACTTCGAGGCCCATGTGGCGCGCCGCGATGGCCTCCGGCACGGTGGACATGCCAACCGCATCGGCGCCGATCGTGCGAAGGAAGCGGATCTCGGCCGGGGTTTCGTAGCTCGGGCCGTGCAGCGCGACGTACACGCCGTGGCCGAGCCGAATGCCGGCGGCCCGGGCGGTGGCGTCCGCGAGCGCCCGCAGCCGCGGCGCGTACACGTCGGTCATATCCGGGAACCGCGGACCGAAACGCTCGTCGTTGGGCCCGGTCAACGGATTGCCGCCCATCAGATTGATGTGATCGTCGATCACCATCAGCGTGCCGGCCGTGAACGCCGTATTGATCCCGCCGGCCGCGTTGGTCAGGATCAGAACCCGCACGCCAAGGGCGCCGAGGACGCGCGTCCCGAACGTCACCGTCCCGAAGTCATGCCCTTCGTAGATGTGCGCCCGGCCACTCAGGGCCAGGACCCGGCGGCCCGACAGGGTCCCTACGACCAGCCGCCCGGCATGACCGACCACCGCCGACGCGGGCCACCGCGGAATCTCGCCGTATGGGACGGTCATGGCATCGGCGAGCCGTTCCGTGAAGTCGCCGAGCCCGGAACCGAGCACGATCCCGACGTCCGGCGCGCCGACGCCGCGCTGGCGCAGGCGCTCGGCCGCGCCCCGTACCGCTTCGAACTGGCTGTCCGGTCCGCTCACAGCAGGAACCCCGCGATGGTGGCGGTGATGAAGTTCGCCAGCGTGCCGGCGAGCATCGCCCGCACGCCGAGGCGGGCGAGATCGTGGCGGCGGGACGGCGCCAGCGCACCGATGCCGCCGATCTGGATCCCGATCGAGCTGAAGTTGGCGAAGCCGCAGAGCGCAAACGTGGCAATCGTGAACGACCGCGGGTCGAGCGAGCCCTTGAGCGGACCCAGCTGGGAATAGGCCACGAACTCGTTCAACGCCATGCGAGTGCCGAGCAGGTTGCCGATGACCGGCGCGTCGCGCCACGGCACACCCATGCTCCAGGCGATCGGCGCGAACACCCAACCGAAAATCATCTGCAGGCTGAGGCCGGCAATTCCGAGCAGCGCGTTGATGAGGGCAATCAGGGCCAGGAACGAGATCAGCATCGCGCCGACGTTGAGGGCCAGCGCCAGGCCCTCGCCGGTGCCGCGTCCGGCGGCGTCGATGACGTTGACGTCAGTGCGCTCGATCTCCAGCCGCACCTTGCCCATCGTCTCCGGGACCTCGGTCTCGGGCACGAACATCTTGGCCATCATGAGCGTGCCCGGCGCGGTCATGATGACCGCCGTCAGCAGGTGCTGCGCCTCGATCCCGAACAGAATGTAGGCCGCCATGATCCCGCCGGAGATGTGCGCCATCCCCGAGGTCATCACCGTCATCAGCTCGGATTCCGTCATCCGTGGCAGATACGGCCGGATGGTCAGCGGCGCTTCCGTCTGCCCCATGAAGATGCTGGCCGCGACGTTGAGAGACTCGGCTCCCGACGCCTTCATGATCCGGTGCATCATCATCGCGAACAGCCGCACGACCACCTGCATGATCCCGAAGTAGTACAGGATCGCGAACAGCGCGGCGATGAAGATGATCGTCGGCAGCACCTGGAAGGCGAAGATGACGCCGTACTGCGCGCCTTCCGGCCCGAGCACCTGGGTCATGATCCGCGGCCACATCACCTTGTCGCCGAGCGGGCCGAACACGAACGCGGAGCCGACGAAGGCGAAGTCGAGCAGCCGGTTGATCACGCCGCCGAGGGTCTGGAACACGCGCTGGCCCACGGTGGTCTTGAGGACCAGCAGCGCGAAGACGACCTGGAGCGACAGCCCCCAGGCCACCGTCCGGCGATCGATAGCGCGGCGGTTGGTCGAGAACGCATAGGCCACCGCCATGATCACCGTCAGCCCGACCAGAGACTGGAGCCGCGGCATGCCCCCGAATCGGGCCAGCCCTGCGCAAAGCGCGGCGAACACCAGCGCCGTCCCGAGCACCATCGCGTCGCGCGGCTCGAACGGGGCGCGCACGGCGGCGGGAGGCGATACCGGCGCGGTCGCGATCATCGCTCTCCCCCGAGCCGGCCGACCACGATCGGCGCCTCGGCAGGTGGTGTGTCCGCCATCACGATTGCCTGCGCGAGCAGCGCCTGCGCCTCCGGCAAACCCGTCCCGCCGCGGTGATGCAGCATCAGCACCGGCTCTCCTTGCGCCACCCGCTCCCCGGGCCGCACCACCACCTCGATGCCCACGCCCGGATCCACCACGTCGTCCAGGCGGCTGCGCCCCGCGCCGAGCGCGACGGCCGCCCGCCCGATCAGCTCCGCCTTGAGCCCGGCGACATAGCCGCCACGGCGTGCGGTGACGCCAAACCGATCGGGCGCCGACGGCAAACGGGTGTAGTCGTCGATGACCCGCGGGTCGCCGCCCTGGTGCGCGATGATCTCGCGGAACTTTTCAAGGCCGCTGCCCGAGGTGAGCGCCGAGCGGACGCTCGCTTCGGCCGACGCGTCGTCTTCGTCCACGCCCGACACCACCAGCATCCGCGCCGCGAGCGTGACCGACAGGGTCTCGAGATCGCGCGGGCCGTTGCCCTTGAGCGTCTCGATCGATTCGATGACCTCGTTGGCATTGCCGATGGCGCGCCCGAGCGGCGCGTCCATCCGCGTGATCAACGCCTCGGTTCGCACGCCCGACGCTTCGCCGATTGCGACCAGCGACTGGGCGAGTGCGCGCGACCGTTCTTCAGTCTTCATAAACGCGCCGTCGCCGGTCTTGACGTCGAGGACCAGGCCGCCGATCCCCTCCGCGATCTTCTTGCTCATGATCGACGCCGAGATGAGCGGGATGCTCTCGACCGTGCCGGTGACGTCGCGCAGCGCGTACAGTCGTCGGTCTGCGGGAGCGATTTCCGCGGTCTGCCCGATCATCGCGCAGCCGATCGTCCCGACCGCGCGCCGCAACTCCTCGAGCGACAGGGCCGTGCGGAATCCTGGTATGGCCTCCAGCTTGTCGAGCGTCCCGCCGGTGTGCCCGAGACCGCGGCCGGACATCATCGGCACGATCGCCCCGCACGCCGCAGCGAGCGGCGCGAGGATCAGCGACGTCTTGTCGCCCACCCCACCGGTGCTGTGCTTGTCCACCGGCACGCCGGCGATGCCTGGATACGAGACTCGCACGCCCGAGCGGACCATCGCGTCCGTCAAGGCCGCGGTCTCCTCGGCGGTCATGCCGCGAATGCAGATCGCCATCAGCAGCGCCGAGGTTTGATAGTCGGGCAGCGAGCCGTCGGTGACGGCCGTGACGAACGCGTCGATGTCGGCGCGCTCGAGCGCGCCGCCGTCGCGCTTGTGCCGGATTAGATCGACGACGCGCATGCGGGCGGGAGCGGAGCCTGCGGAATCATGTGGGTACGGGACTCTACTATAGATGGATTGAGGACTGGCGGCTATCGGGCACGGGTTCTCCGGGTTCTCGGCGTTCTTGCGTTCGCCCGGCTCGCGCCCGATGACCGGCTATACTGCCGTCCGTGCCTGGTCCGAGCCGCAGCCAAGGAGCCCAGTGACCGACGCGGAACGCACCGTTGCCGTCGCCTTTCTGGGACTCGCCGCCGGCCTGACGTGGTACGCGGTGCGCACGGCTGCGATCCCGACCACCTCGCCGGATCGTCTGGTCGCGGAGCTGAGGCTCAGTCAGTTCGCGGCGCTCCTGCTGGCGATGATCGCCGGGGCCTACATCGGCTTCGCAGTGAAGGCGGAAGCGCAGCCGGGGGTCGGGCTCGACGTGGCCCTGACCGTCGGGTTCCTGGTGATCGCCGCGACCACGCTCGTGCGTGATCCGCGCCAGGCACTCACGGTCCTCGCCCTCACGTTCGCCGCGCATGCGCTTTTCGACGTCGCCCATCGCCCGGGCGCGCTCGCCGACGGCATCGCCCCGCGCTGGTACCTCATTAGCTGCGCGGTCTACGACGTCTACCTGGGCGCGCTCTGTTACTTCCCCATCCTGAGGCGGTGAGCGCATGCGCCCGCGCGCGTTCCCTTCATTGGGCTGGTGCGACGCTCGCGGCGGCAGCGTCGGCGTGATAGTCCGATTGCCGTCGTCCGATCTCATGGGTCATGATCGAGCGTCCGCCGCGAGACCGGTCGCCCACCGCGGAGCTCCGCGGTGAAACGGACGGAGCCGGCCAAGCGAAAGGCCCCTCCTCGGGGCAAGGCCAACGGTTTCGCATCCCGGGTCCTCAGCGTCGTACGGCGAATCCCGCCGGGACGGGTCGCGACCTACGGCGACGTCGCAGGGCGGCCGGCAGCCCGCGCGCCCACCGCGCGGTGGGCAACATCATGCGCACGTGCACGGCCCCTGGCGTACCGGCGCACCGGGTCATCGCGGCGGCCGGGCGCCTCGGCGGCTACGGCGGGAACCTCGAGCTCAAACGCGCCCTCCTGCGCGCCGAGGGGCAGACGGTGACTCGGACCTCCGTCAAGGGCTTCGCAGAGAAACGGTGGGCGCCGGCGGTGGCGGCCCGGCAGCGAACCGGCCGCCAGAAGCGTTCGTAGACGACAGCCGATGAATGAACGGCAACGCGACGACCGGATCCCCCCGTCTAAGCTGGCAGTGCACGCCTCGGCCGTCCGGAGCGCTGCGCCGGCCAGCCGCGAGGAGGACCGGGCGCTGATCGATCGCTGTCGTCGAGGTGACGCGGCGGCATTCGAGCAGCTGTACCGCGCCCATGCCGGGAAGCTGTTCAGTCTGACCTGTCGGATGGTCGGGCACACTCCCGAGGCGGAAGATCTCCTCCAGGACATCTTCCTGGTCGCGCATCGCAAGCTCGATTCGTTCCGGGGCGAGTCGGCGCTCGGCACCTGGCTGTATCGCCTGGCGTCGAACCTGTGCCTCGATCACCTGCGCAGCCGCGCCGCCCGCACCAGCCAGGTCACCGACTCGCTGGATGACGAGGAGCCGTGGATTCCGGATGCGAGCAGCCGCAACCTGGCAGAGCGCACGGTGAGCAAGATGGACCTGGATCGCGCGATTGCGCAACTGCCGGCCGGCTGCCGCGCGGCCTTCGTGCTCCACGATGTCGAAGGCCTGGAGCACGGCGAGGTCGCCGAGGTCCTGGGCATCGCCGAGGGCACCTCGAAGTCCCAGGTGCACAAGGCCCGCATGCGTCTGCGCGCGTTGCTCGCGGGACGCTGATCGAGAACCGGACACACGCGCTATGGCCTGTCCACGATACGAAGACGCGATTCACGAGCTGGTCGACGGCACGCTGGGACCGATCCGCCGGTCCGAGCTGCAGATCCATCTGGATCAGTGCGACGAATGCCGGGCGCTGCTGCGCGACCTGGAACGCCTGCGCGATCTCGCCGCCACCCTCGATCGTCCAATCCCGCCGAATCGGGTGTGGATGCAGATCGCCGGTCAGCTGCAGCAGGAAGGACGCCTGCAGGCGCCCGCGGCGGCGCCGGCCCGCGCGAGCCACCGCACGTTGCTGCTGGCGATCGCCGCGGCGGTGGTACTGACGGTCGGCGCGTCGCTCGTCTATCTCCTGCCGCGCGCGCGGCCGGCCGGCCAGTCACCGGATCTCGCGCAGACCACCAGCGCGCCTGCTCCGGGCAACGCCGCCGCGGGCGGCTCCGTCCAAGGAGACATCGAAGCCGAGTTCCGGCAGGCCGAGCAGCACTACCAGGCGGCCATCACCAAGCTGGAAGAGGCAGCGAAGAGTGACCAGAGCGCGATCGATCCGGCCACCGCGGCGATGCTCCAGAAGAACCTCCAGGTGATCGATCAGGCCATCGCCGAGAGCCGCGCGGCGTTCCGGAGCGAACCGACCAGCGCGCCCGCCCGCGACAGCCTGTTCGAGGCGCTCAAGAGGAAGGTCTCGCTGCTGCAGGACACGCTCGCGTTGATGAACGAGATGCGTAAGGGCAATGCCGAGGGAGCCGCGCAGATCGTCAACGGCACCAACAAGGGCTGACCACACTCCACGGGCGCCGCGCGGCGGCGCCGACAACGAGCCATCACGATCATGAAATCAGCATCGTTCCGATCCGTCGTCTTCCTCTTTGGGGTGCTCGCGGCACTGCCGGCCAGCGGCCAGGTTCATCCTGAGCGCATCCCGGCGCCGGCCCGCGTGCGAGCGGAGCAACAAGGCGATCGCCAGCGTCAGAATCGCACTGAGAACGGGCGCGACCAGCAGACCGAGCGCACCACCCGCACCGTCCACATCGGCGCCAACGGGCGAGCTCGACCTCGCGAACATCTCGGGCGACGTGAATATCTCGCGCGGCACCGGGTCCGACGCGATCATCGAGATCGTGAAGACCGCGCACGGCCCGTCGGCCGAGGAGGCGCGGACGATGCTGGGCCTGGTGCAGGTCGAGGTGACGGAGCGGAGCGGCCGGGCGGAAGTGCGAACCCGTTATCCGAACAGCGACGAGATGCGCGGCGCCAACCGCCGCAACGTCAACGTCTGGGTGACCTACACCGTCACCGCGCCCGGCCGGCGCACGGATCACGGCACACTCGATCTCCGGCAACGTCAGCGCCCGCGATCTGCACGGCGAGCTCACGATGGAATCGGTCAGCGGCAACGTCGTCATCGCGAACGGGGGCCGCGTGGCCGGCGCCAAGTCGATCTCCGGGAACGTCGAGATCACCGGCGCGGACATCGACGGCAACCTCGAGGCGTCGAGCGTCAGCGGCACCGTCACCGCGCGCCGCATCAAGGCGCGCCAGCTCTCGCTCAACACCGTCAGCGGCAACTTGTCGGTCGAGGACGCGGACGCCAGCCGGGTCGAGCTCCAGGCCGTCAGCGGCAACATCGACCTGATCGGCACCCTGTCGCGCGGCGGCCGCTACACCCTGAGCTCCCACTCCGGGGAAATCAAGGTGATGCTCAGCGGCAACACCGGATTCGAGCTCGACGCGACGACCTTCAGCGGCTCGATTCGCTCTGACCTCCCCCTCACCGGCGGGGCCAGCGACAACCGCCGCCGCCAGCGGGAAGTGCGCGGCGTTTACGGCGACGGCAGTGCCGTGCTCGACCTGAACACGTTCTCGGGGTCGGTCGTCATTTCCAAGCGCTGACGACCTTCCCTCGCTCCCGGTATCCGGGGCTCGGGATCCCGGGACCCGGCGTTAGGCGCTGGGCGGTCTGGGCTGAACCCGCAACGCTGCACCCCGAACCTGGGCGTGGCACCCTGAACCTTGAACGGCTTGAACCCAGAACCACCCGGGTCCCGGGTCCCGAGTCCCCGGTCCCCTTCTTGCTACAGTTGCCGCTATAATCGTCCGGTCCGGGCGATCGGGCCGGACGGACACGATTTGCAGGGAGAGCGGACAATGAAAAAGCAGTGGGTCCTGGCGGGTATTCTGGCAAGCGCGCTGGGTGTGTCGGATGCGCTGGCGCAGCATCAGACGCCCAACCAGCAGCCCAACACGGCGACCGCGCCCACGGCGCCGACTGGCGATCTGGCGCTCGGCAAGGTGACGCTGCCGCGCGCCGTCACGGCCGACGGCAAGCCGCTACCGGCCGGCACCTACGAGGTCAAGCTCACGGCCCAGGCCGCCAAACCGGCGGTCGGCACGACCGAGACGCTCGAGCGCTGGGTCGAGTTCGCCCAGGGCGGCACCGTCAAGGGACGCGAGGTCGTCAGCATCGTGCCGCAGTCCGAGATCAAGATGGTGGCGAAGGACACGCCCGCCGGCGACGGGCGCCTCGAAGGTCCAGCTCCTGCGCGGCAACGAATACGTGCGCGTCTGGATCAACAAGGGCGGCAACTACTACCTCATCCACCTGCCGGCCGCGGGCGGCGGAACTCCTGGGCAGTAATTCATGACACATGGCAGATGGTAAATGGCGACTGTCGGGTTCTGTTGAACCTGCTTCTGCCATCTGCCGTCTGCCATCTGCCATTTGCCATCCTCAGTTCGCCATGACGTCGAACTGCTCGTGGTGGAGGTGAGCGTCCGGTTTCAGGGTCACCGGCCGGCCAACCGCCCGCTGCAGCTCTCTGAACGTCGCGCTCTCCTCTTCTCGTAACGCCCGGGCGATATCCGGGTTCACCCGCAGAATCACACTCTGACCGTCGAGCTCCGAGACGATCTTCTGCACGTCCGTCAGGATCTCGTGGCAGATCGTCGAGCTCGACTTGATCAGCCCGGACCCTGAACAGTACGGGCACGGCTCGGTCAGCAGCCGCTCGATGCTCTGCTTGACCCGCTTGCGGGTGACGATCACCAGCCCGAAGTCCGAGACCTGCAACGCCTTCGACGGCGATCGATCCTTTCGGAGCTCCTTCTCGACTTCCTGGAAGACCTTCTGCCGGTTCTTCTTCTCCTCCATGTCGATCAGGTCGAGCACGATGATCCCGCCGAGATCGCGCAGCCGGAGCTGTCGGACGATCTCCTTGACCGCTTCCAGGTTGGTCTTGACGATCGTGTCTTCGAGCCGGCCGGTGCGCTTGCCGACGTAGCGGCCGGTGTTGACGTCGATCGCGACCAGCGCCTCGGTCTGGTTGATCACCAGGTAGCCGCCCGACTTCAGCCACACCTTGGGCCGCAGCGCCTTGTCGATCTCCCCCTGGACCCCGTACTCCTCGAGGATCGGATAGTCCTTGGTGTACAGCTTCACGCGCGGGACGAGGTTCGGCATGATCCGCTCGACCAGCGCGATCACCCGGCGATATTCCAGCTCGTTGTCGATGCGAACGGCGGTGTAGTCGTCGGTGAGGAGGTCGCGCAGAAGCTTGATGACCAGGCTCTGCTCCTGGAACAGGACCGCCGGCGCCCGGCGCCCCTCCATCTTCTGGCGGATCTCGGTCCAGACCTGGTGGAAGTAGGTCAGGTCGCTGAGGATGTCTTCCTTGGTGCGCCCCGCGGCGGCGGTGCGGATGATCACCCCGCCGGTGAAGCCGTGCTGCTCGCGGAACTCGCGGACGATGCCGCGCAGGCGGGCGCGCTCCTCTCGTGACTCGATCTTGCGCGAGACGCCGACGTGGTCGACCGTCGGCATGAACACCAGGAAGCGGCCGGGCATGGTCGCATGCGAGGTGAGCCGCGCCCCTTTCGTGCCGAGCGGCTCCTTCACGACCTGGACGAGGACTTCCTGCCCTTCCTTGAGGAGATCCTCGATTTTCGGCTGGGGGCGATCCCGCTCGCGTTCACGGTCCCCACTCCGGGCCCGGCGTTCGCCGCCATTCCCGGCGGGGGCGCCCGCGAGGTCCGCTTCGCCTTCGGCGGCTACCGGCGTCGCCGCCGGTTCGGGTGCCTCAGCCGCCGTCGCCGGTTCAGCGTCCTCGTCGTCGCCCGACTCGAGCCGCTCGAACTCCTCGACGGTGTTGACGACCTCCGAGACGTACAGGAAAGCGTCGCGCTCCAGCCCGATATCAACGAAAGACGACTGCATCCCGGGCAGGACTTTCGACACCCGCCCCTTGTAGATGTTGCCGACCACCCCGCGCTGATGCTCCCGCTCGATGAAGACCTCGACGACCTGGTCGTCCTCGAGGATGGCGACCCGCGTCTCGTGGTCGCTGGCGGAGATGATCATCTCCTTGTTCATGGAACCCACTCCATCGTCCGGGGACAGCCGCAGACCGGCGCGCATCCGCCCGTACGGCGTCCGGCGGGGCGACGAGGCCCGGCAGGAGCGACCGTAAGAGAGCGAGAAGTACGTGCGTCATGTGCGTTGGCTGACCCGAACGCTCAATTGGTAAACCGTCTCATCCGTACGTTGATGATCAGGCCGAAAGATGCGAGGGCCGCGATGAGCGACGAGCCTCCATAGCTCATGAGCGGCAGCGTGATGCCTTTGACCGGCGCGAGGCCGGCCGACATCGCGACGTTGTAAATCACCTGGAACGAGAAGCCTGCGATGATGCCTCCGACGAGATACGCGCCCAGACGGTCCTTGGCGAGCCGGGCCGTCTGAAGAGAACGAAGAATCACGAACAAATAGAGCGCGAGGGCGGCGAGCACGCCGAGATACCCCTGCTCCTCCGCGAGTACCGAGAAGATGAAATCGTTGTGCGCGACGGGCAGGAATTTGTACTGTCCCTGCGTGCCGCCGCGAAAGCCTTTGCCCGTCAGCCCACCCGAGCCGACAGTGATCCGGGCCTGGATCTGCTGATAGCCCTCGCCCCGGGAATCCTTCTCGGGGTCGAGGAACGTCATGATCCGGGCCTTCTGATAGTCCTTCAGGGCGAAATTCCACGCAACCGGCGCCACCACCAGTATCGCGACGAGCGCCAGCATCCCCAGCAGGCGCATGCGCAGTCCGGCCAGGAACGCGACCCCGAGAAAGACCGGGATCAGCGTCATCGCGGTGCCCAGGTCCGGCTGCTTGGCGATGAGCAGCAGCGGCACGACGGTGAAGATGCCGCCGGTCACCAGATCGGTGGGGTTGCGCGCCCCCCGCCGGTTCTCACCGAAGTACATGGCCAGGATCAGGGCGATCACGACCCGGCCGAACTCGGAGGGTTGGAAGTTGAACGGGCCGATCGGAATCCACCGCTGGGCGCCCATCTGCGTCGAGCCCTTGACGAGCACGAACAGCAGCAGCGCGCAGAGCACACCGTACAGGGCCAGCGAGTGCTCGGCCAGCATCCGATAGTCGAGCGACAGGAAGACCAGGAAGGCGACGAGACCGACCGCCAGGGCGTAGACCTGGGTTCGCACCTGCGGGCCGGCATGACCGCCACTCGGCAGGGTCACGTAGGTGGTGCTGTAGATCATCGCGATGCCGATTCCGGTGATCGCCAGGATCGCCGCGAGCATCAGCCAGTCGAAATGAAAGTACAGCCGGCGTTCGAACACAGGTCTAGGGTCTCTGGCCGCTGCGCCCCGGGCCGGCGGGCGCGTTCGCCGGCGTGACGACCGGGTCGTCGGCCGGCACGGCCGTCTTGGGCGCCGGCGTCAGCGTCGGCAGCGGTTTGCCCTCGAGCTTGGCGAAGTACGTCTCGATCGCGTATTTCGCGATGGGCGCGGCGTTGGCGCCATGCTCGGCATGCTCGGCGAAGATCACGCCGGCAATCTGCGGGTTGTCGCGCGGCGCGAAGAACACGAACCAGCCGTGATCGCGGACATCCATCTTGCCGGCCATCGCGCGCGCCCCGGACAGCGAGATGACCTGCGCCGTCCCGGTCTTGCCGGAGACGTCACGGCCGGGAATGCGCGCCCGGCCGCCGGTGCCGGCGCCGTTGACGACCGCCCACAGCCCGTCGCGGATGGCGGCCACGTTCTCCGGCTTCATCGGCACGACGTCCTTGGGCGGCGGCGGGGTGACCGGCGTCCAGCCTTGCCCCTCGTCCATCGCCTTCAGCAGGTGCGGCGTGTAGCGCGTGCCGCCGTTGGCCACGGTCATCATCATGACCGCCAGCGACAGCGGGGTCAGCGAGACCTGCCCCTGGCCGATGGCCACCGAGATCGTCTCGCCCGCGTACCACTTCTCGTTGAAGCGCTGGCGCTTCCATTGGGTCGACGGCACCAGCCCCTGGACCTCATTAGGCAGGTCGATGCCGGTCTTCTCACCCAGCCCGAGCGCCGAGGCCCACTTGTGAATCTTGTCCACCCCGAGCATGTTTCCCACGGTGTAGAAGTACACGTTGCAGGACTGCTCGATCGCGTGCCGCAGGTCCACCGTGCCGTGGCCGCCCTTTTTCCAGCACTGGAAAAAGCGTCCGTAGAAGCTCGCGCCGCCGCCGCAGGTGACCCGGAAATCCGGGGTGATCACCCCCTCCTGCAGGCCGGCCGTGGCGACCGCGATCTTGAACGTCGATCCCGGCGAGTAGCGCCCCTGCAGCGCACGATTCTGGAGCGGCTTCAGCTTGTCGGTGTTGAGGGAATTCCACGTGGCCCGATCGATGCCGCCGGAAAAGGCGTTCGGGTCGTAAGCCGGCAGGCTGACCAGCGACAGCACTTCGCCGTTGCGCGGATCCAGGATCACCGCCGCGCCGTTGTAGCCGGCCGCGTGGAACCCCTCCTCGACGGCTCGCTGGACGTCGGCGTCGATCGTCAACTGCAGCCGGCGCCCTTCCTTCGGCGGCGTCACCGAGGTTTCGCGCATCTCGCGGCCCAGGCTGTTGACGACGACGAACCGATCCCCGTCGGTGCCCATCAGCAATCGGTTATAGGACTGCTCGATCCCCGCCTGCCCGACCTGCGCGCCCGGCTCGATGCCGTTGTAATCGCTGCGCGCGAGCTGCGCCTCATTGACCTCGCTGACGTAGCCGAACAGGTGCGCCGCGAGATCGCTGGACGGATACTTGCGCGCCGGGACTTCCTGATAGTCGATCCCGACCAGCTCGAAGTGGCGCAGCCGCACCGCGTAGACCTGTTCGAGCGACGCGTTCTCGATCAGCACGATCGGGCGGTAGCTCGGCTCCCGCCGCTTGCGGTTGACGGTCTCGCGCAGGACCGCCGCATCCGTGCCGGTGACGTCGGCGAGCAGCTGCAGCGTGTCGCTGAGATTGCCTTTGGCCTGCTCGCGGTCGAGCGTGATGTTGAAGGTGTTCTGGTTCTCGACCAGCACCTTCAGGTTGCGATCGAACAGCACCCCACGCGGCGCCGGCAGCTGCAGGCGGCGCGAGTGGTTGTTTTCGGCCATCACCTCGAACTTCTCGCGCTGGGCGACCTGGAAGACCCAGAAGCCCACCGCCAGCGACGCGAACGCCCCCGCGACGATCCACTGAAGGATCGTCAATCGGGTCGTCAGGTGACGCCGATCGTCAGGAAGGATGGGAGTTGTCATGCCGCCACGTCCTCAATAGTGCCGCCGCCCGAGGCTGGCGCTGCGCGCCCGGCGCCGGGCCAGGACCTGTGGACCCCGTTCCACGAACTGAAAGGCCAGCACGCCGACCAGGGCATTCACGAAGGCCTGGGTCAGCGTCGCCGGATACGGCAGGCGGAAGGCCCGCGATTCGACGACCGCGTAGAGCGCCTGGGTGCAGGCCTCGTGCAGGATGGTGGCGGCGAAGAACATCACGAACCGCGGCAGCGGTTGCGAGACGATGAACTGCGCCCCGAGCCACCCGACCAGGAACCCCACCAGGGTCTTGGCGAAGCCGCCTATTCCAATGATCCCACCAGCGAGCGCATCTTGCATCAACCCGCCGACGGTCCCAATCACCAGGCCGCCGGCCGCCCCGAAGCTCAGCGCGCCGTAGACCACCACCACGAGGACGAGGTTGACCGCCGTTGTCCCGCCGATCCGGAGGCCGGCGAGCGTGCTCTGGAGCACGAGCCCCACGACCAGCGCCAGGATCACCGCGGCGATCTTCATTTCGCGCGCTCGGTCGGGGTGGCCGCCGGTTCGGCTCGAGGCGCCGCCGGCCGGGCCGGAACCAGGACGATCAGGACTTCCTCGATGCTCGAGAACTCGACCGCCGGTCGCACCGCGATCGCGCGATACAGGCCGTGCCCGCGCTCCGACTTCTCGACCGTACCGATCGCGAAGCCCCGCGGATAGACGCCGTCAGTGCCCGAGGACACGACCGCATCTCCCACGACCACGTCCGCCAGGTTCGAGACGAGCTGCAACTGGAGCGGCGGATCCTCGTCGACGCCCGCGACCATGCCGCCGGCCCGGCTGCGTTCGATGACGGCCGCCGCGGCGGCCGCCGGATCGATCAGCAGCTGCACACGCGCGGCATGCGCCGCCGGACGCCCCACCACCCGGCCGACGATGCCCTTGGGCGAGATGACCGCCATGTCGGTCTTCACCCCGTCGCTGCTGCCGCGATTGACGGTCACAGTCAGGATGCCGGGATTGGGGTTGCCGGCGATCACCTCGGCGGCGACGGTCGGCAGTGCGGTGCTCTGCTGCAGGTCGAGCAGTTGCTGGAGCTGCTGGGTCCGTGCGGCGAGCGCGCGCTGTTCCTGCAGCCGGATCTCGAGGTCGGCCAGCTGCCGTTTCAGCGCTTCGTTTTCGGCGCGCGCGCCCCGCAGGCCGACATAGTTGCCCCAGGTGTTCCGGCCGAAATCGACGACCGCGGCGAAGGCCAGCTGGACGCGCGAAAAAACGCCGAACGTCACGGCCTCGAGCACCGGCACACCGGAACGCGACTGGACCTGCGCGGAGATGAGAATGAGATGCCCCACCAGCACCAGCACGAAGAGCACACCGGTGCGCTGGCGGAGCGGTTGAGTCCCTTGAAGTTCCAGCACGTGGCCAGCTACCAGCTTCCAGCTACCAGCTAAAACGATCCAGGTCCGATTGCCCGTGCACGACGACCAGCCGGCGGCGCGCACAGCTCGAGCCGGCGGTCGGCTGGAAGCTGGATGCTGCCAGCGTGAAGCTAATCAATTGAGATCTTCCGCAACAGGTTGAAGTCCGACAGCATCTTGCCCGCGCCCAGCACCACGGACGACAGCGGGTCCTCGGCCATCGCCAGCGGCAGGCCGGTCTCCTCGCGCAGGCGCTTGTCCAGATTCTTCAGCAGCGACCCGCCGCCAGTCAGCACGATGCCGCGATCGACGATGTCGGCCGAGAGTTCCGGCGGCGTGCGCTCGAGCGCGACCCGGACCGCGTCGACGATCACGTTGACGGTTTCGGCCAGCGACTCGCGGATCTCCTCGTCGCTGATGGTGATCGTCTTCGGCACCCCCTCGATCAAGTGCCGGCCCTTGATCTCCATCGTCATCCGCTCCTCGAGCGGGTAGGCGGAGCCGACTTCCATCTTGATCGCTTCGGCGGTGCGCTCGCCGATCAGCAGGTTATAGGTCTTCTTGATGTACTGGATGATCGCTTCATCCATCTCGTTGCCGGCGACCCGCACCGCCTTGCTGTAGACGATCCCGGCCAGCGAGATCACCGCGATGTCGGTCGTGCCGCCGCCGATGTCCACGATCATGTTGCCCGAGGGCTCGGTGATCGGCATCCCCGCGCCGATGGCTGCCGCCATGGCCTCTTCGACCAGATGAACCTCGCTCGCCTTGGCGCGATACGCGCTGTCCTTGACGGCGCGCTTTTCGACCTGGGTAATCTCCGAGGGCACGCCGATCACGATCCGCGGGCGCACCCAGACGTTGCGGTTGTGCGCTTTCTTGATGAAGTAGGTCAGCATCTTCTCGGTGACCTCGAAATCGGCGATGACGCCGTCCTTCATCGGCTTGATGGCGACGATGTTGCCCGGCGTGCGGCCGAGCATGTCCTTCGCGTCCTTGCCCACCGCTTCGATGCGGCCGTTGACCTTGTTGATCGCCACGATCGAGGGTTCGTTGACGACGATCCCCTTGCCCCGCGCGTAAACGCAGGTATTGGCGGTCCCGAGGTCGATGGCGAGGTCGCTGGAAAAAAGAGAGAAGAGAGAACGCAGGCTCAACGAACACTCCTCGAAGGCGCGGTCAGCCGGTCATCCGGCCACATGAATGCCATTCTTGCCTCGATCCTTGACGAAGTACATGGCGCTGTCGGCGGCGTGGATCAACCCGTCGGCGGAGATCGACACGTCCGGCAGCGTTGCCACGCCGACCGACACGGTCAGCGCAATCTGGAACCCTTCTCCCTGCAGGAACGGGTGCGCGGCGACCCGCTCGCGGACCCGATCGCCCACCGCGAGGGCGCCTTCGCTGGTCGTGTCCGGCAGCACGATCGCGAACTCGTCGCCGCCGAACCGCGCGACCACGTCGGTCTCGCGGGCGCTCACCTTGATCATCGCCGCGGCTTCGACCAGCGCCCGGCTCCCGGCGAGATGCCCGTAGGTGTCGTTGACCGCCTTGAAGCCGTCGAGATCGATGAACAGCAGCGACAGCGGCCGGCCGCTGCGCGACGCCCGCTTCGTTTCCCGGCGCAGCACCTGCGACAGGTAGCGGGAATTGTAAAGCTGAGTCAGGTCGTCGGTGACCGAAAGCGCCTCGGCGCGCTGCACTCGTAACGCATTATCGAGCGCGGTGGCTGCCGGCTCCAGCGCTGAGCGCAGCGCCGCGAGGGTGGCCGGCGTGAATTGCGGATTCTTTCCGGATGGAAACCGATCGAAGCCGACCAGCGCGCCCACTGTGCGGCCCCGGCACTCCAGCGGCAGCCCGATGGCGGCTAGTGCGGGCACGCTCGCCTCCGGGGTCGGCAGCCGACGGTCCGTGGTCAGATCCGCGCAACAGAAGACCGCGCCGGTGCGAATCACCAGCGCGCCGACCACCGTCGCCGCATGCTCGGTCTCGGGCGTCAGGCCGGCCATGCCGAGCGCCCGGACCCGCCCGGTGTCGTCTACCGTGAGGGCCACCCAGTCCGCCATCGGGAGCCAGTCGGCGACCTGCGACACCAACTCCTCCCCCACCCGCTCCGGGTCGAGGCTGGCGTTGACGGCACGGTACATCGCCACGAGCACGTCAGCCCGCACCAGCCGCCGCCTCAGGACCGCCTGGATCGACCGCACACTTTCGGCCAGATCCGTACGACTCTCGGACATCGGTTTACGGCGCGGGAGACGACCGTCGCGAGGCTTGTGACCGGTCCCCGTCAATGGACGTTGCGTCCTCGGTGGAATGACGAATCCTTCTAAGTGCTTCTGGCTGTAAATATTAACACAACGGTTCCGACTGGACCGCAGTTCCGGCGGAGGCGTACCAGTCACCACCGGCACGAGCCCTCGGCGCCGGCTGGACCGCGCCGCCCGATGCAAGGCCGGGTCCGCCGCCGTCGGGACCGTGGCATAATTAGCGTTTCAGTCAGACAACGGATTTCTCGCTGGGCGCCCGACCGCGCGCCCGCGCAGACGAGGCTTTCGACCCATGACCATGCTCGACCGGATGCGGCGTCACAAGAACTGGCTCAAGTGGAGCCTGGCTATCGTGGTGGTGGCGTTCGTCCTGCTCTATATCCCCAACTTCCTGCGCGGCGGCGGCATGGCCGGAGCCGGTGCCGCGGCGGGCAGCCGCGACGTCGTCGCGTCGGTGGACGGTCGGGAGATTACGGTCGCCCAGTTCCGCAGGATCTACAACCAGCAGATGCAGGCCTACCGTCGCTCCTACGGCGGCAGCATCGACGAGCGGCTGCTCAAGCAGATGGGCATCGACCGCCGAATCCTGCAGCAGCTGATCGACGAGGAAGCCGGCCTGGCCGAAGCCCGCCGCCTCGGGATCACGACCAGTGACGAGGAAGTGCGCACCCGGATTCTCGCCCTGCCCGCGTTCCAGGAGAACGGGCAGTTCATCGGCGACGAGCGCTATCGGCAGCTGCTCCAGATGGCGGATCCCCCGCGGCGCCCGTCCGAGTTCGAGGAGGAAGTGCGTCGCAGCATGACCCTCAGCAAGCTGCAGGGCGCGCTGACCGACTGGATGACCGTGTCAACCGCCGACGTCACCGCGGAATACAAGAAGCGCAACGAGAAGGTGAAGCTGGCCATCGTTTCGTTCCCCTCGGACAAGTTCCTCGCGGAGACCACCGCCACCGACGCCGAGATTGCGCAGCAGTTCGAACAGCACAAGAGCGACTACCGCATTCCCGACAAGCGAAAGGTACGCTACGCGCTGCTCGACACTCAGAGCATCCGCAACCGCACGCAGGTCACCCCGCAGGACGTGCAGCGCTATTACGAGGACAACGAAGCGCAGTACTCGACGCCCGAGGAAGTGCGCGCCAGCCACATCCTGCTCAAGACCGAAGGCAAAGACGACGCCGCCGTGAAGAAGGAGGCGGAAGATGTGCTGGCCAAGGCGAAGGCTGGCGCCGACTTCGCCGAGCTGGCAAAGAAGTACTCCGAGGACGACAGCAACAAGGACAAGGGGGGCGATCTCGGCTTCTTCCCCAAGGGCCAGATGGTGCCGGAGTTCGACGCGGTAGCGTTCGCCATGCAGCCCGGTCAGATCAGCGATCTGGTCAAGACCCAGTTCGGCTACCACATCATCAAGATGGTCGAGCGCAAGCCCGCCACCAAACGCACGCTGGATGAAGTCCGCGCGCAGATCGAGGATCAGCTGAAGACGCAGCGCGCGCAGGACGAGGCGCAGCGCATCGTCAAGGATCTCGCGGGCAAGGTGACCAAGCCCTCAGACCTCGACACCGTCGCCAAGCCGCGCGGCTTCACCGTCGGCGAGACGGATTTCTTCGCCCAGACGGATCCGGTCGTCGGCCTGGGCATGTCGCCGGCCGTCGCCGCACGTGCCTTTCAGCTGAAGGACAACGAGGTCAGCGACGCCATCCAGACGCCGCAGGGCTTTGCGTTCATCACCGTCACGGGCAAGCAGGCGGCCAGCGATCCGCCTCTGGAGGCTGTGAAGGACAAGGTGCGCCTCGACGTGGTCAAGAAGAAGGCGATCGAAACCGCTCGCCAGAAGGCGGCGGCACTCTCTGCGCAGCTGAAGACCGGCGACTTCAACGCCGTGGCCAAGGCGGCGGGGCTCGAGGTGAAAACGACCGACCTCATCGCCCGGGGAGCGCCGATCGCCGACGCCGGCGTCAGCCCGGCGATCGACGCGGCCGCATTCGCGCTGCCGGCGGGCGGGGTCAGCGACCCGATCGTCACCGACACTGGCGCGGTGGTGGTCAAGGTGCTGGAGCATCCGGCGATCTCGGAGGCTGACATGGCCAAGGGGCTGGACGCCGTCCGCGCCGACCTGCTTGCCGAACGCCGCAACCAGTTCTTCAGCGCCTACATGGCCAAGGCGCGCGAGCGGATGCAGATCAACGTCAATCAGCAGACCGTCGGCCAGATCATCGCTTAGCGACCGGTGGCCGGGCCTCGTGACCGGTCACCCGCTCCGGCCGGTGCTCCTCAAGGCGGCCGGCGCCCCGCCGATTATCCGAACGACGGGGCCGGCTCCCCGTCGGACGGGTAGCGGCACTGCACACCACACCTTCATCGTTCTCCGGCCTCGGCGACGACACGCTGGCCACGCTGCTGGAGGCCTCGCCCTTGGCCATCGCCATGCTCGACCTCGAGGGGCGGGTCCGGGCCTGGAATCGCGCCGCCGAAGGGATCTTCGGCTGGTCGGCCGTGGAAATCCTCGGCCATGCCTGTCCCCTCTTCCAGACCGCGCCGGGGAGCCTGCGGGCCCTGAGTGTCCAGGCCCAGCCGCACGGCTTCGTGCGGCTGCCGGAATCGCGCCGTCCGCGCAAGGACGCCAGCCTCCTCGACATCCGCACCTCTGTGGCGCTGGTCCGCGACACGCAGGGGCAGGTCAGCGGCCTCCTGGCGATTGCCGAGGATGTCACCGGTCGCCGGGCCATGGAAGCCGAACGCGATCACTGGTTCCACGGCTCTCAACAGCTGCTGGCGGTGTGCGGCCCGGACAGCACCATCCGCCGCGTCAACGACGCCTGGCATCGGCTGCTCGATCACGAGCCGACCGCACTGGTCGGACGCGGCCTCCTCGATCTCATTCACCCCGACGATCGCGCCGGGATGCGCCTGCACCTCCAGCACCTTCAGTACGACCGCGCGACCTCCTTCGAGAATCGCTGCATCACCGCGCGTGGCACCTACCGCTCGTTCCTGTGGCGCCTCACGTCCGGCGCGGACGATGAGGGTTGCTTCGCGTACGGGACCGACATTACCGATCGCCAGGCGTTCGAGCAGGAGCTCTGGGAGGCGCACGCCGAGACCGAACGGCTCCTGGCCTCGATCTCCTCCATCCTGATCCGGGTGGACGGCCAGGGCGTCATCACCCGCTGGAACTCCGCGGCGCACGCCACCTTCGGCCTCGATCCGGCCGACGCGGTCGGCCGCCGCTTCACCGACTGCGCCCGCTGGGCCGACGTCGCGCGCGTCGCGTCGATCGCCGCGCCCCGCGAGCCGTACCGGGTGGAGGATCTCCGCTTCACGGGCCGCGGCGGGCGCGATCACTTCGTGACGCTGACCATCACGCCGCTGCTTCATGGCACTGAGGGGGAAGGGTTCCTGGTCCTGGGTGCCGATGTCACCGAGCACAAGATCCTCGAAGGTCAGCTGCGCCAGGCGCAGAAGCTCGAAGCCATCGGCCAGCTCGCCGCAGGCATCGCCCATGAAATCAACACGCCGACACAGTACGTGGGCGACAATGCGCGGTTCCTCCAGGACGCGTTCCGCGATCTCGGCGGGCTGCTCGATTGCGTCAGGCGCCTGCGCGTCGCGCTCGCCGCCGGCCAGCCGGTCGAACCCGCGTTGCTGACCGAGCTCGCCGCCGAGGCCGGACGCGCCGACATCGATTTCCTGACCGCGGAGATCCCTGAAGCCATCGCCCAATCACTGGACGGCGTTCAGCGGGTTTCGCGCATCGTCCGCGCGATGAAAGAGTTCTCGCACCCAAGCGAGGCCAAGGTGGCCGTCGATCTCAATCGCGCGATCGAGACCACGATGCTGGTGGCGCAGAACGAGCTGAAGCATGTCGCGGATACGCGGCTCGATCTCGATGCCCAGCTGCCGCTCGTTCCCTGTCTGCCCGGCGAGTTCAACCAGGTAGTCCTCAACCTGTTGATCAACGCCGCGCACGCGATTGCCGACATGCGCGGCCAGCGGCCGGGCACCAAGGGCGTCATCACCGTCTCGACGCGCCGCGTAGACGACTGGGCCGAGGTCCGTATCGAGGACACCGGCGGCGGCATTCCCGAGTGGGCACGCGAGCGGGTCTTCGAGCCGTTCTTCACCACCAAGCCGGTCGGACGCGGCACCGGCCAGGGGCTCGCCATCGCGCACACCGTGGTGGTCAAGAAGCATCACGGCCACATCTGGTTCGACACCGCGGCCGGACGAGGCACGACATTCGTCGTCCGGCTCCCGTTGATGGACCACGCGGGTTTGCGCACGTGAGCATTGGTTCCTCGCATGTCCGGGTCGCGAATGGCATCGTTGCCACGACCGCGCACGGACAAGGCTGTCAGCCGAGCCAATTGCGGGCGCACGCGAACGGCGCGCCTCTCGACGAGCTCGGCCTGATCGACGCCATGCGGCGCCGCGGCGACGCGTGATGAAGACAATGCCTGAGAAGATCCTGTTCGTAGACGATGACCCGTCGATCCTGTCGGCGTTCATGCGGCTGCTCCGGCACGAGACGCTGATCCGCGACTACCCGTCCTTGACGCCGTTCGTGGTGGAGACAGCGCCGGGCGGCCGGGACGCGCTCGCCGCGATGCGCGCACGCGGCCCCCACGCGGTGATCGTTTCGGACCTGCGCATGCCGGAGATGGACGGGGTTCAGCTGCTCGAGGAGGCCCGAACCGTCTCGCCGTCCAGCGTCAGGATCCTGCTGACCGGCCAGGGCGACATCGAGACGGCGATCGAGGCGGTCAATCGCGGGGGGCTGTTCCGGTTCCTGACCAAGCCGTGTGCGCCCGAGGTGCTGGTCGGGGCGCTCGATGCCGCGCTGACGCAGTACCTGCTCGTCACTGCGGAGCGGCAGCTGCTCGACGAGACGCTCGCCGGCAGCGTCAAGGTGCTCACCGAAGTTCTGTCGCTGGTCAACCCCACCGCCTTCTCCCGCGCCCTCCGCATCCGCCGCATCGTCCAGCACGTGAGCGAGCGGTTGGCCCTGGCGGACGCATGGCAGCTGGAGCTGGCCTCACTGCTGTCGCAGATCGGCTACCTCACCCTCGGCATCGAGCCCGAGGAGTACGACGGTGACACCGGACCGCGCACCATCAGCCAGCACCGGCAGACGCACCCGGCCGCGGCGCGCGATCTTCTGGCCAACATTCCGCGACTCGGACGGGTTGCGGCCATCGTCGGCGGCCAGCGTGACGCCTACGATCCAGCTGACGCCCACGTCCCGTTGGCGCAGCGCGATCCGGTCAAGCTTGGGGCCCAGGTCCTGCGCGCGGCGATCGAGTTCGATGCGGGTCTCTGTGGCGGCCTGTCGCCCGCGGAGGCGCTGTCACGGCTGCGGATGCGCCGCGACTTCTACGATCCACGGGTCGTCCACAGCCTTGCAGACATCACCATTCCGGCGATGGCTTACGTGCCGCGACGCCTGCCGGTCGCCGATCTGCAATCAGGGATGGTGCTCGACCAGGACGTCCGGAACGAGACCGGGCTGCTGTTGGTCTCGCGTGGCCACGAGGTCACGCTGCCGCTGCTCCTGCGGCTGCGGTCGCTCGTCGCCAGCGGGGCGATCGCGGCGCAGCTCAGGGTGCTGGCGAGGGCGGAGGGGTGAATGGTGGCTTCGCGCTTCCAGCTTCCAGCTTCCAGCCGCGAGCTTCTTGCGGCGTCAGCGCTGAACCCGCGGCTTCAGGACCCTGAACCTGGAACCGGCTGGTAGCGGGAAGCGGGAAGCTGGAAGCTACTTGACGAAGATGTTCGGCATCAGCGCGAGCGGCTCGCCGCGGCGGAAGATCTGGAGCGGGGCGGTGAGGATCTGCAGCGCGCGGGGATCCTTCAGCCCGAGCAACGCGCCGAACGACGCCGACATCCCTTCGGATCGGCCCAGCGGATTGGCCACGAGCTCGTAGAACGACTTCCGGCCCGGATAAACGACCAGCTCGACCCCCGCGCCCTGCGGGATCTTCGCGCGCTCTTTCGCAATCGCGACCGCGCGATCGAGGCCCCCCAGTTCGTCCACCAGCCCCAGCGCCTTGGCCTGTCGTCCGGTCCAGACGCGGCCCTGACCTATGGCGTCGATCTTCTCGGGCGTGGTGTTCCGGCCGGCCGCGGCCTTCTCGACGAAGCCGTCGTAGGTGGCCTGCATCTGTTCCTCGACCTTGGCTTTTTCCTCGGGCGTGAAGGGGCGGACCGGTGAGTAGAGATCGGCGTACCGCCCCTGCTGCACGTGTTCCATGTTCAAGCCGAGTTTCTTGAGCGTACCGTCAATGGCGAACTTCACCATCACCACCCCGATCGATCCCGTGAGGGTCGCCGGCTGCGCGACGATCGCGTGGGCCGACATGGCGATGTAGTAGCCGCCCGAGGCCGCGACGTCCGACATCGAGGCGATGACCGGCTTGATGTTGCGCGTCAGCATCACCTCGCGCCAGATCACGTCCGAGGCAATCGCGGATCCGCCAGGGCTGTCGATGCGCAGCACGATCGCCTTGATCGACCGGTCCGCCCGCGCCTTCCGCAAGTAGTCGATCAGCGTGTCGGATCCCGTCACCTGGCCTTGGGGCGAGTCGTAGCTACTCTGGCCGGAGCTGATCAACCCGACCGCGTAAATCACGGCAATCCGCTGGCCGCGATCGAGACCGAGCGACGTCGTGCTGATGTTGCGGTACTCACTCTGCTCGAGGAAGTGCACCTCACCGCTGGTCGTCAGCTGGACCTTGTCGTCGAGCTCGTCCTCATACGCGACATCGTCGACCAGCCCGGCGCGCAGTGCGTCCTCGGGAAGGAACGGCCCGTGATCGATCAGCGTGCGCACTTCGGCTTCGGACTTGTGACGTCCGTCGGCCAGCCCCCGCACCAGCTGTTCGTAGAGATCGGTGTTGAGCGAGGTGGCCATCTCGCGATGGGCCGGCGTGTAGGTGTGCTCGGTGTAGATATTCGACGCGGTCTTGTAGTCGCCGACATGCAGCGCGTCAGGATACGCACCGACTTTGTCGAGCATCCCGCGGAGAAAGAGCTCATAGCTCGCCAACCCGGTCAGATCGAGCGACGACGCCGGCATGAGAAAGACTTTGTCGCAGGCGGTGGCGAGGAAGTACTCCTGCTCACCACCGAATTCCATATACGCGATGATCGGCTTGCGCGAGGTCTTGAAGTCGAGGATCGCGTCGCGCACCTCTTCGACTTTCCCCCACAACGCCGCCGTGCCGGTCGGGCGAATCACGACGCTGGTGATGCGGTCGTCGACCTTCGCCTTCCGCAGCGCGTCCACCAAGGAGCGAACGGTGGGCTGGCCTTCGAAGAACTGGCCGATGACGCCGCCGGGCTCCATCTCCTGGAGGTCGCCGCTCACCCGCAGGACGAGCGTCGAATTGCGCTCGATGCGCGGCTCACGCCCGACGAGCAGCGCGGTCACCACCAGGCCGGCCACCGAGACGGCGACCGCGGCGGCGATGAGAACGAGGACGAGGACCACACCGCGCCTGACAGCCACACAGACCTCCTTGGCCCGACTTGTCAGTATAACGGAGCGAGATGGACGAGGCGGGCCGGGGGGAGACAGGTTCGAGGGTGCGACAGGTTCGAGAGGTCGATAGGTTCGACGGGTTCGGTTCACCGTTCGACGGTTCGGTTCGCGGTTCGGGAGTTCGACCGGTTCAGTTCAGCCGCGAACCCTGAACGCTGCACCCTGAACTTTGAACCTCAGTGAACCTCAGCCCATGAACCCCATGAACCGACACTCAGTGCACGAGATAACCATCCCGCGATCTCGCATTGACCTTGCCCCGCTTGACGCGGACCTGCAGCTGGTGCCAGCCGGGTTCGGAGCCGGCGGAGAATGCCACAACGTATTGGTGGCGCAGCTCGTCGAGGATGGATTGGGTGAGCGCGCTCAGCTGGGCTGCGGAGGTGCCGTCACCAGAGAAGCCACCAGTCCGGCGCGCCAGCTCGGCGACGCTGAATGCCTGCGTGTCCCGCGGATTCGCGTCCGGCGACGCTCCCGCCAGCCGGCCGACGCCGATTACGTAGACTGGCAAGTCCACACGAGCGGCTGCGGTCGCGGCATCCTCACCCGAATGCAGACTCGCGGTATCGATGCCGTCGGTCACCAGCACCAGGGCACGGGCGCGCGGCGCGTCCTCCTGGACACTGCGGGCCGTCGCCACGATCGCGTCGAAGAGACAGGTCATTCCGTACGGCACCACCGCAGACACCGCGCTGCGCAGCCGACCCGGGTTGGTCGTGTACTCGGTCAGCCGGCGCAGTTGCGAATCGAAGCTGAAGACCGCCGCCGAGTCGTCTCGACGCATACCGTCAATCAGATACTCGGAGGCGAGGCGGGTGCGTTCGGGCTTGGTGCCGATCTGCATGCTGCCGCTGCTGTCCACGAGCAGCGCGAGCCGCGCATCCGCGTCATGGGTGGCGTCGACTTGCTGGACGGGCCGTACGATCCCACGGTCCATGACCTCGAAGTCCTGGGCCGTGAGCCCGGTCACGAGCCGGCCGGCGCCGTCCCGGACGATCACCGCCATCGACACCACGTCGGCCGACGAGCGGAAGGTCGCCTGGCTGCGATCCTGTGCGGCTGCCGAGAGCACCACGGTGGTCACGGCCAGCGTGATCGTGACGAAGGCTCGCTGTAACACCTTGGAACACCCCATTACAGAATTTGCACCTCCGGCCGCGAAATCTGCCGGTTGGCAGGACTCAAGGCAGGATCCGAGCCGCCCCCGTCAGCCCTCGATATAGGCTTGGGGCAGGAGAGGAGACCTCGATGATCGCGGGCAGTGCGATGGCTATGGCCGCGGCGCTCTGGGCCAGTGCCGCGGGGGCGATCGGCGGAGCGGCGCAGCCACGGCAGATGGGCGGTGTCGGCATCACCGTCTATGCCGATGCCGGGTTCAAGGGCGACAACGCGACGTTCCGATCCGATCAGTCGGACCTCGGTCCGAGCGGGTTCGGCAACCGGATCTCGAGCCTGCAGGTCGCCGCGGGCGAGATCTGGGAGGTCTGCGCGAATACGGAGTACCGGCCTCCCTGCCAGGTCTTCTCGGGAACGGAAACGGACCTGCGCCGACGCAACTGGAACGATCGGATCCTCTCGCTCCGGCGCGTTCGCAACCCTGGCGGTGGCTCCGCTCTCCCGCGGCCACCCCTTCCCGGAGCGTCGCTGACGCTCTACAGCGACGATCGGTTCCGCGGCTCGACTCGCGTCATCACCGGCCCGACGGCCTCGCTCGGCTCGTTCAACGATGACGCGCAGAGCCTGCGCATCACCGGCGGCGTGTGGGACGTCTGCGAGGACATTGACTTCGGCAAGTGCCGAACCGTCGACCGCGACATGTCCAGCCTCGGCGCGCTGGGCCTGGACAAGCGTATTTCCTCGGTGCGCCCGGCCTTCGGGCGGGGCGGGGACGGTAGCCTTTCCCCCCAGCCAGAGCGCCGGCTGGTGATCTATGACGGCGAGAATTATCGCGGGCGTGCCCGCACCTACGACAGCGCGGTGGGCCGGCTGGGCTCGGTCGGGAGCGCCGCCCGGAGCGTCCAGGTGATCGGTACCTGGCAGCTCTGCGACGGTCCGGAGTTCACCGGCCGCTGTATCACCATCTCCCAGAACGCGCCGAACCTGGCCGACATGAGCAATCGGATCGGCTCGGCGCGGCCGGTGGGTCGGAGGTAGTGGATTCCCAGGTTCAGGGTTCAAGGTTCGCGATCGTTGGGCGCACGCGACGCCGCACCGCACCGGTTGGTGAGGTGATGTGGGGCGCGGCAGCGCTAGGCGCCACGCGTGCTTTCAGTAGTCTCTGAACGCTGAACCCTGAACCTTGAACCCTGAACCCTGAACCCCATGAACCGTCCCGTGCACGTCCTCGTCGTCGGCTCCGGCATCTTCGGCGTCTGGACCGCGCTGGAGTTACTCCGGCGCGGCGCGCGCGTGACGCTGCTGGATGCCTGGGGAGCGGGGCACGCGCGTTCGAGCTCGGGCGGCGACACGCGGATCATCCGCGCGACCTACGGAAGCCATGCGATCTACACGCGGATGGCGCGGCGCGCGCTGGAACGATGGCAGGCGTACGAGTCGCAGTGGCAGGCGGGGCTGCTGCAGCAGACCGGGGCGGTCTGGCTGGTGGGAGAGGATTCGCGCTTCGCCGATGCATCGGCGGCGACGCTCGCCGCGGAAGGCCTCCCGTTCGAAGAGGTGTCGTTGCGCGATGCCGCACGCCGCTATCCGCAGATGGCCTTCGAGGGTGTGGCGCGCGTGTGGATCGAGCCGCAGGCCGGATACCTGTTCGCGCGCCGCGCGTGCGCGCACGTCGCGGCCCGGTTCATGGCAGAAGGAGGAACCTGCCGGGTCGCCGCCGCCGCATCCCCGGTCAGCATGGACGCCGACGGCGTGCTCCTGACCGACGGTGGTGTCGTCAGTGCCGACCACTTCGTGTTCGCGTGCGGTCCCTGGCTCGGCGATCTCTTCCCGGACATCGTCGGAGACAACGTCAGGCCGACGCGGCAGGAGGTCTACTACTTCGGCACGCCGGCCGGAGACGCGCGGTTCCTCCACGGTGCCCTGCCGGTCTGGCTCGAGTCTGGGCCGCGGTTCATCTACGGCGTCCCCGCCGGCGATGGGCGCGGGTTCAAGGTCGCTGACGACTCGGCGGGTCCGGTGATGGACCCGACCAGTGACGAACGCGTGCCGACCGTGGAGGGGATCAGCGCCGCGCGCGCGTATCTCGCAACGCGGTTCCCGGCGCTGCAGGATGCTCCGCTGCTCGGCGCGGAGGTGTGTCAGTACGAGGCCACGCCCGACTCGCACTTCATCATCGATCGGCATCCCGCCGACGCGCGTGTGTGGATCGTCGGCGGGGGGTCCGGCCACGGTTTCAAGATGGGGCCGGTCGTCGGAGAAATGGCCGCTGCCGCGGTGCTCGGGGAGGCGGCGCCGGATCCGGCATTCGCACTGGCCCGGTTCGCGGCCCCACCGCCGGCCGGGTGGGCCGCAAAGTGGTCGTGACGCTTCGGTCTTCTCCCCTCTACGGCGGTGCGACGTTCCGGCGGGGTGCCGCGCAGATTCCCGATCACGAGGAGCCGGGGGTCGGGTATACTTGGGTGTTCCAGACGGTCGTTGTCCCCCCTTCGTGCGGAAGTGGCGGAACTGGCAGACGCGCAAGCCTCAGGAGCTTGTGGCCGCAAGGTCGTGGAGGTTCGAGTCCTCTCTTCCGCACCACTCAGTTGCTGCAGATAACACCTTCTTGTCTTCTACTCCGCGACGCACTCTCTTCGCTTCTCGATGACGCTCCGTGCCGGTCGTAACGATCAGCGCCTGGCCGAGGGGATGTGTATGCCAAGCGGTCCGCGCGCCGGGTTGGAAACGTGACCGACGGCTCCGCCAGTCCGCCACGGCGGCGTCTCGAAGAGTGGCGTCACGTGTACTGATCCTGTGAACATTCTCCAACCGGCCACCCGTTGCGCGGCAGGCGGTGGCCGGCGAGATGACCAAGGTGCGTCCCCGTGGGTCTGACGGAGCTCCGGGAGCCTGCTGTGGCCCCCGAGCGCGCCGACAGGATCAACAGCACGGTGGCAACGGACGCGATGGGCTGTCTCAGAGTGTGCGGACTCCTTGTGCGTCAGCGCGGCCGCTTGTCGAAGACATCTTTGGCCGCCGGCACGGCCGAGAACGCGTTCGGCCACCCCGCATAGAACGCCAGCTGCGTAATCACCTCGCCGGCTTCTTCTCTGGTGAGACCGCTGTCCATCGCGCGGTTGAGGTGGAACGTAACCTGGGCGACCTGCCCCGTTGCGATGAGTGCGCTGACCGTCACGAGACTACGATCGCGAGCCGCAAGCCCCGGCCGGAGCCACAAGTCCTTGAACAGCACGTCCGCGGTGTACTCCACGAGGCCAGCCGAGACCGGACCCACGGTCTGCTCCACCAGAGCGGCGCGTTGCGCCTCGGCGGTCTGGTCGAGCGGCAACAACGGGCCCGAAGCCGGCGGCAAGGCGGACGGCGTCACGCCGCGTGCCTGAAAGACGCCCTGCGCGATCGGAATAGCCGCCATGGCGTTGCCCCAGCCGGCGTAGAACGCGAGGTGCGTGATGATCTCGGACACCTCACCCGGGCGGACGCCGTTGTCCAGTGCGACCTCCAGATAGTGCGCCTGCTCGGCCGTCTGATTGCGCGCAATCAGCGCCGCGAGCGTGACGATGCTGCGGTCGCGCGGTGAAAGCTGCGGGCGCTTCCACAGGTTCGCCTCCAGCACCTCTCGTCGGTAGCGGTCGAGTGCCGGTGACACAGTCGCAACCTCATCGTGCGGGGACATCGACGTCTGACCGCCTTTCTGCGGGGTGGTGACGATTCCGCTTCCGTTTGCGCAACCCGTGAACATCGCCACCCCGACGAGCGCAGCGGCAGCGGTAATACGCGAGCCGGCCTTGCGGCGCATCACGATCGCCCCTTTTGCCCCGGTGAGGTGCTTCCCCGACCACGACTGCAGCTTGTCCGATCGAATGAGGTGCACACCGTCGTAGAGGTCGACATCTCCTGCCCCGGCCACGAGCGTGATGCCCAGCCGCTTGTAGAAGAACATCTTTCGGCGATCGACGCGATGGCTCTTTGGGAAGGTGCTGTCCCAGGCGAGCGGGTCCGTGCGGGCACCGGCGCATCAATGGTCACCAGGACCCTGGCCGCGACACTCGCCCCCGTGTTCTTCAGCAAGTTTCGCCAGCCGACCTCGGAGCCGACCGGCCGTTCTGCGCCATGCGCGGTCTTGGGTTGCTCGTTCATCTCCTCAGACTACGGCGAGGTCCGGTATTTGAGTAGACCGGAGTGTGGGACAGGGTCTTGACCCAGACTCCACAATGGACCGCGACCGGGGGCGTCACAACGGCTGCTCCGGATCGTGACCCGGACGGCGGAGCGTGGTCGGGGGGCAGATCGGCGGTCGCGACCAGCGTGCCGTCGGGCAGCGGTACGCGGACGAATGGCGCTCGAGCACCCGACAGGAACTCCCGCTGCAGGCAGGACGAGGGATACCCGTAGTGGAATGCGCGCACGGGTTGCCAGAGGTGGCGAACGAACCTGCCACGAACTGGTCTGGCCTGATCGTCCTGGCGTCTCGGCCGACCTCCTCGACAATGCCGCAGTACTCGTGGCCATCGGCGTCGGTTGCGCGAAGGTTTACACGCCGCGGACGTCCCGGGGTCCGTACAGGAGGGTCGCTTGCCTACAGGTGCTCTCCTCAACGAGTGAACGTGATTCGCGCCGACTGACGTCCGAGCGCCTGCGGCAGACCGGCAGGATCGTCTACGCGGCCGATGCGGGTATAGGAGTAAGACGACTCGAAGGTCAGATAGAAGACGACGAGGGTGTCGGTGCCATACAGCATCACGTCGCCGTTGCGGATCGTGCCGGGCCGGCTGGCGGTCGCCGGCAGCGCCTGCGGCAGACGGGCGTGCTTCTCATTGCCATTCAACTCGCCCATGTCGAGCGTCAGCGGCAGCACCGCGCTGAACGCGCGGGCGGCTGCGGTATCAGCCAGGCTGATGGCGAAACGATGTTCGCCGACGGTCATCCACATGCGTAGCTCCTTCGGTTCGGCCGATGGCGACTTCGTATCCTGGACCGTGATCGCGCGCGCGGCGGCGGACTGAGCGGCCTTGCAAGTGCCGCGCGTGAGCAGGTCCAGGGGCACGCACAGCCCGCGAATCGCCCACAGGTGCCGGGTGCGGCGACGGCTGCCCGGCCCAGACGTGCGTGGTCCCTGCCGGGTACCGGTGTCCCGCAGTGCGCTCTGAGTCAGCGTACGCGGCGCGGCGCGAATTGAGTAGGCGGCAGGATTGGCAAGGCCTGTTGACGCGATATCAACAATCCACGAGGCCGCGCCGATACAATGACCCGCGATCGTTGACGGGGAGTGCACAATCATGCGCGACGAGCTCAGTGCTCTTTCGGCCTTCTTGGCGGTGGCGGAGGAGCGTAGCTTCACGCGGGCAGCCAAGCACCTCAACATCTCGACGTCAGGCTTGAGCCATGCGATTCGCCGGCTCGAGGAGCAGATCGGCGTGCGACTGCTCACCCGCACGACGCGTAGCGTGTCGGCGACTGAAGCGGGCGAGCAACTGCTCGCGCACCTCCGGCCGGCGCTCGCCGACATACGCGGCACGTTGACGACGTTGTCGGGCCTGCAAATCAGACCCGTCGGCCGTGTGCGGCTGCTGTGTCCACGCCTTGCGGCGAAGACCGTCGTCGCCCCGAAGCTCGGCCAGTTGGTCCGCCACTACCCGGACGTCCTCCTCGAGGTCACGACCGACGATAGCCGTGTCGATCCGGTGGCCGGCGGTTTCGATGCGGCCATTCATTTCGGCGAGTTCATCGCGCAGGACATGGTCGCCGTTCGTGTCTCGCCTGACATCCGACACGCCATCGTCGGCGCCCCCGCATACCTGGCTTCACATGCGGCGCCAGCGTCGCCGCGAGACCTGCTCCAGCATCGATGCATCAACTTCCGCCACCGGGGCGAAAGCGTCTACAAGTGGGAGTTGGACAAGGGCGATGAGTCCGTGGCGATTGCGGTCAGTGGCTCGCTCGTTTTGGACGACGAGGATCTCGTCCTGCAGGCCGCGATTGACGAAGCAGGCCTGGCGCTCGTAGCCGAGGACCGGGCCACGGCTCACATCGCACTCGGTCAGCTGATACGGGTCATGGAGGACTGGACGCCGCCCTTCCCGGGCTACTTCCTGTACTATCCTCACCGAAAGCAGCAGCCGGCAGCACTGGCAGCGGTGATCGAGACTTTTCGCTGGTCGCCTTGATCGGACCGGCACGTTTGAGCACGCGTGTACAGTGGGTCCGCCTCGTAACTGCGACTGCTCATCACTCGTCCGCCGGCATCGAGCCTGTGGTCACTGAATCAGCTGAGTTGCCGCGACTTGTGACCGGCTGTCAACACGCCTTCCCAAAAACTGCAGCTATTCAAACGCCGTAGACCCTGTAAACATCGTCCGCCGGGAGCGGCTGCGCGGTGCTGACACTATGGTTTTGTCCATTCTTCGTCTGGGCCTGATCGTGGCTCTCACGGCGACCGCCTCGTGCAAATCGCGCGAGGTTCCGGCGTTGGCGCCCGCGCAGAATAATCAGCTGCATGCGGTCGCCGATTTCGGGGTGATTGCGGACCGAGCCGACCGATCGCGTCTGTCGGTCGCCGTCCCCGAGTCGCGCCAGGCGCCGCCGGGCAGGCTGCGGGCCGGCGCAGCCAGGGTGGAGATCACGCCGAACGCGAGCGACCTCGCGACCGCCACCGACTCGATCCGGGACCCGCTGTTCGCGCGCGCGGTGGTCATCGACGACGGGGTCACCTGTGCCGTACTCGTCGGTCTGGACCTTGGTGGCGTGGCGACAGCCACGGTCACCGCCGCGACGACGACGGCGGCAGCCGCCATCGGTTGTCCGGCGGCCAACTTTCTCATCTCGGCGACGCACACCCATAGCTCCAACACGCAGGGCCTCGGTCAGGGTCCTCCCCTTCCGCAGACGGTGGCCGACGCCATCGTCCAGGCTGCCACCGCAGCGAAATCGAAGTTGGCGCCGGCCCGTGTCGGATACGGCACGACGCAGGTAGATCTGAACGTCAATCGCGATCTGTATAACGGCAAGTTCGAGTGGCGGCAGGAGCCCAACCCGAACGGGCGCTCGGACAAGACGCTGGCGGTCATCGAATTCCTCGGCGCCGACAATGTGCCCATCGCGGTTTACATGAACTACGCGATGCACCCGATCAACTTCTACTTGAGCGGCGTAATCAGCGCGGATTTTCCT
This sequence comes from uncultured Acidobacteriota bacterium, assembly GCA_963816725.1. Lineage (GTDB taxonomy): Bacteria > Acidobacteriota > Vicinamibacteria > Vicinamibacterales > 2-12-FULL-66-21 > CAVSUB01. Next base: position 178,846 of record CAWFMC010000026.1, read on the forward strand.
GGCGAGGCCTCGCGCTACATCGAGGATCTCTTCGAGAACCGGACGATTGCGGTGTTTACCCAGGGTGCGTCCGGCGATCAGAATCCGCGCGACTTCCGGTCGCCGACGACGTTCATGGGCCAACGTGCGGCGCTGGCCGCTGGACAGGGACCATTCGTGCAGACGGTCGGCACGCCACAGGCGCCGGAGACCGCTTCGGCGCAGGGGTTCAACGCGCAGCAGGCCTCGAGCGAGCGACAGGCGATCCCGGCGGCCAGCCTTGACGCCTACAAGAGGACGATCGCGCGCACTGGCGATTACGTCCACATGCTCGGGTCGATGCTGGGCTCGAGCGCCGTGCGCCTGATGCGCGAGTCGATCACACCGTTGGAGACGGGGCGGATCTGGAGCGCGCAGGAGACCGTCAGCTGCCCAGGGCGCGTGCGGAATGACGCGGACAATCCCGCGCGCGAGAACGTCTTTCCAGGGTACAAGGACGGACCGGACGTGACACTAAAGGTGGGCGTCTTGCGCATCGGCGAGATCGCCTTCGCGTGGGTGAACGGCGAAGCATATAGCGGCATCGGGATGCGGCTGAAGGCCGAAGCGCCGCTGAGCAAAGCCCTGATGGTGACGCTCGCGAATGGGTCGGCAGGGTCTGGTTATATCTACTCGGACGATGCCTATAGCCACCTGACGTTTCAGGTGATCGGGTCGCGCCTCAAGCCGGGTTGCGCCGAAAACAAAATCGTGTCGACTGCCTCCAACCTCATGAGCCGGTCCGAACGATGACCGACAGCGTGCCTTAGCAGACTCACTTCGGCGGGGGCTCAGGAGACGAATCATCGCCTTACCCTTGCCACGGTGACAAACTCGCCCTCGGTCCGTTCCATCGGGTGTATAACAGTGCCGCACCGCGCACACACCGGTGTGGACAGAGTGTGAGCGGTCCCGAATCAGCAGAGTCGATCAGTTCGCCCGGAGGGGAGCCGCCATGCGAGACATCGTAGCCGTGGTCTGTCTTTCCTTGTCGACGCTGGCCACGCCCGTGGTAGCAGCCGCTCAAGCGGTGTATGGGAACATCGTCGGTACGGTGCTCGACGAGTCCGGCGCCGGCGTTGCGGACGCGAAGGTCACCATCACTGACACCAACCGGGCCGTCAGTTTCACCACCACGACCAACCAGTCAGGCTTCTTCACCCAGCGATTCCTTATCGTCGGGCGATACCAGGTGCGGGTGGAAGCCACGGGCTTCCGTGCGTACCTGCAGAACGTCAGCGTGTCGGTGGACCAGGAAACCAGCCTCAACGTCAAGCTGCAACTCGGCGAGGTGAGCGAGACGGTCGAGGTCAGCGCGGGGACACCCCTCCTGAAAACGGAGCGCAGCGACGTCGCGACCACCTTCACGGAAAAGACCGTCGCGAGCCTGCCCATCCTGAACCGGCGCTTCACCGCCTTCGAGCTGCTGACCCCTGGTGTGCAGGCGACGACATCCCAGACGGCAGCGAGCGAGGACCCGCAGGGGTCGTATCGCAAGGTCGTGAACGGACAGAGCTTCGCCGGGTCGTCACACCTGCTCGACGGCACCGACAATCACGATGCGCTGCTGGGGCTGATCGTGATCAATCCGACGCTCGAGTCGGTGACGGAGGCGAAGGTCACGACCGCCAACTACGACGCCGAGTTCGGTGCGACCGCTGGCGTCATCAGCGCCCAGACCAAGTCCGGGACCAACGCTCTTCGTGGGGCCGTGTCGCACTTCCTTCGCAACGACGTCTTCAATGCCCGCAATCCCTTCACCCAATTCCAGAAGATTCCCGGCACGGATCGCTATATCCCGGTTACGCAGTGGAACCAGCTGGGGGCCGCGCTGGGCGGTCCGGTGTCGACGAACAAGATTTTCTTCTTCGGCGATTATCAAGGGACCCGGCGCAACACCGGCGGATCGGCGCTGCTCCGCGTGCCGTCAGCGGCCGAACGGCAGGGCGACCTCAGTGGTCTCGGGGTCGACATCTTCGATCCGGCCAGCGGCGCGACGCTTGCGGAGCGGCAGCAGTTTGCCGGCAACCAGATTCCGGCCGCGCGCCTGTCGCCGCAGGCGCAGCGTCTTCTTCAGCTCATTCCATTGCCCAACATTGAAGGCACGGTGCGCGACCAGCCTAACTACGCGGGGTCCGGCACCGTCAAGTTCAACGAGGATCTCGCCAACACGCGGTGGGACTATTTCCTCAGCGGGACGACCCACGTGTTCGCCCGCTACAGCCTTGCCGACTACCGGCTGGACTCGCCGGGGATATTTGGCGAACTGGCCGGCGGCCGCGGCTTCGAGGAAGCGTCGCCGTTCGCCGGCGTTTCCCGGACTCACAACCAGAGCCTGGCGGCCGGTTTCAATCACACCCTGAGCCCGACCCTCCTCACTGATTTCCGGTTCGGCTGGTTCCGCTACAACGTGAACGTCGACCCGGGCGGCGGCAGCGCCAATCCGGCCACCGAGGCGGGCATTCCCGGACTGAACGTCGATGATTTCAGCCGCGGGATGCCGGCATTCTTCCTCAACGGCTACGGGCCGGGCGGCAACGGCGGCAACCAATTCAACTTCGGCTACGCGCTGGGGTTCGCCAGCTGCAACTGCCCGCTGCGCCAGAACGAACGGCAGTTCCAGTTCGTCAACAACTGGACGAAGCTCCAGGGCAATCACACCATCAAGTTCGGGGCGGACATCCGCCACGCGATGAACCTCCGGATTCCCAGCGACCGCCACCGTGCCGGCGAGCTGCAGTTCAACGCCGCCCGGACGCAGGGCCCGACCGGCGGCGGGTCTGCCCTGGCGTCGTTCCTGCTCGGCGATGTCAGCGTCTTCGAACGCTACGTCAGCAGCGTGACGGACGCGGAGGAACGGCAGAACCGCTGGTTCTTCTATGGCCAGGATCAGTGGAAGGCCACGCCGCGCCTGACGATCAACTACGGGCTGCGCTGGGAGATCTATCGTCCCCAGACCGTGACCGGGGCGGGGAAAGGCGGCTTCATCGACGTCGACACCGGCGAAGTGCTGGTTGCCGGCAGCGATGGCGTCGGTCTCGACCTCAACGTCGAGGGCACGCTGACCACGCTGGCGCCGCGGCTTGGCCTGGCCTATCGCGTAACCGACGATACCGTGGTGCGCATGGGTTACGGGCGCGGGTACGACACCGGCGTCTTCGGTTCCGTCTTCGGCCACAATGTGACCCAGAATCTGCCGGTGCTGGCAATCCAGTCGCTGCAGCCGTCGCGCAATTTCGATTCGGTGTTCAACCTCGCCCAGGGACCGTCGTCGCTCGATCCGGCGACCATTCTGGAGAGCCAGCCGCGCGGTCCGAACGGCCGCCCGCTGCTGCCCAACGGCGTCACCGCCTTGGTACTGCCCAAGAAGCTCCGGTTGCCCACCAACGACGCCTGGAACCTGACGGTGCAGCACCAGCTGCCGGGCGACATGGCCGTCGAGGCTGCCTACATCGGCAACAAGGGGACCCACGTGTTCGCCGGCTTCGGCGGCGACTACGACTTCAATCAGGCCAGCATCGAAGGGTTCGGCACGCTGACCACCAATCAGCGCAAGCCGTACTTCCAGAAGTTCGGGTGGAGCCAGAACTTCCGCTACTACGGCAACGATGCCAGCAACAACTACCACGCGATGCAGCTCAAGGCCGAGAAGCGCTTCTCGCACGGCTACTCGCTGCTCGGGCACTATACGTTTTCCCGATCGTTCAACTATACGAACACCTACTACAACATCGACCCGAAGCTGGCTTACGGTCCGAATGACAACCACCGCCCCCATGCATTCGGCATGAACGGCGTGTGGGAGCTGCCGTTCGGGCCGGGGCGGAGATATCTCAGCGACCAGGGTGGGGTCCTCGGCGGCATCATCGGCGGCTGGCAGGTGAGCTCCGTCTACACCTGGCAGAGTGGGCTGCCGTTCACACCCACCTACCGCGATTGCAACGCCGACCGAGATACCGGCTGGTGCCGGCCGGATCTGGTCGGTGAGTGGAAGCTTGACAATCCCACTGCCGACGCGTGGTTCGTGACCACACCGCTGGCAGCCGACGGGCGCGTGACGCCATTGACGGCGAACGGGCAGACGCTCGGTCCCTGGCGCCGGCCTGAACGCGGCACCTTCGGAAACACTGGCCGCAACCGGCTGGTCGGGCCGTCGTTCTCGCAGGTGGACCTGTCGATGGCCAAGACCTTCGAGCTGACGGATAGATTTCGCGGACAGTTCCGGGCCGAAGCGTTCAACCTGCTGAACACCGTCAACCTGGCCAACCCGAACACCTGCGTCGACTGTCCCGGAACGGCCGGCCGGATCACCAATATCTTCCGGCTGGCGGTGATGCGCCAGTGGCAGTTCGGAGTGCGGCTGGAATTCTGACTCCGGCGGCTCAACGCACTGTGGCAATCCTCGGGTCGACAAATGGTCGCGTTCGTGGCCGACAGGGCGTTCATCGACCGCGAGTGGCTGCAATTGGAGAGACCGGGTTTTGCCCTCTCCACGCCGTCAGCGCGGCCGCTTGTCGAAGACCTCTTTGGCCACCGGCACGGCCGAGAACGCGTTCGGCCACCTCGCATAGAACCCCAGGTGCTGCCGGGAGTCGGTTCGATCGACGAGTTGTGTCTTGGGACGCTCGTGCGCTATTTGGGCTTCCGCGGCCGCGCGACCGCGTACATCTCCTGCGCGATCTTCTTGAACCCAGCCGTCGTGTCTGTCCCTTCCGTGAACAGATCGAAATGCGTGCGTCCAGGGACATACGTGAAGGTCGCCCCTGCGTCGAGTTTCTTCAGTCGCTCTTCCAATAAACGCGCCGGCTGGTCGAGATGGAACGTGTCGGCGGTACCGACGATGACGTGGATTTTGCCGCGCAGATTCTTCCGGCTCTGTGGCCATTCGCGCTCGATCTTGTTCGCGATGTCGAAGTGAGCCCCCCAGTACGCGGCGACGTCCGGGTCGATCCGGCCGGTCACTCGATCGAACAGGCGCTGTGGCCGGCCGTCCGCACCCTTTGGCGAGAACACCCATTCGAACGACGCGAACTGGCCACCGTACTCGCCGGTCACGACCTCCCGACGGGCGAACTCCTCCACTGACGCCACCTCGCGACCGTCCATGCGAACCAGGGGCCAGCGCGTGCCGTCGGCCGCGCGATACGCGTTCGCCTCTGGCGCGTAGATATTCGGGCCGGTGAAGTCGCGGAAGTCGGAGGGGTCGGGCGCCGTCGACCATGTCCCCCCAAACACGGTGGGATACGCCACCTGCAACCACAGCGTCGCCCACCCGCCGGACGAGTGGCCGGTGAGCAGGCGTCCTGAGGGCCGGCCGTCCATACGGTAATGTGATTCGAGGTACGGAATGACCTCACGCGTGAGCGCCGTGCCCCACGGACCGTTGTTGACGGAGTCTGCGAACTCGTGCGTCCCGGTCGGCGACGACTCATCGAGCAACACCCAGATCATCGGCGGAATTGTCTTCTCGAGAAGAAGCCTGTTGTACTCCGGGATCCCCGCCGTGGCGATATCCGTCAGAGTGCCTCCGAAGCCGTGCGTCCAGTACACGGTGGGATACTTCGTCCGAGCGTCGTAATGTGGCGGGAGCACCACGTATCCCCGGACCGCCATCGGTCGTCCCCAGAACGCCGACAGCACAGCGCTGTGCACGTCCAGCGGCTTGACGTTCGCCGGTGGCACGGGTGCAGGAGGCGCCGGCATCTCCGCTCCCACTATGAGGTCCAGCGTCTCGGCGCCCGCAGGTGTCAGGGAGGCGAGCGTCTTGGGCTCGCTGAACAGATCGCCCGGGCCGGGCCCACTATAGGCATAGGAGTGATCGACATCCAGGAAGACCTGCGCCTGGTAGTCGCCTGGGGGTGCGGTCGACAGCGCTGCGGGAAATGCCACGTCATCCAGATCGACGTCGATCGCCTCGCCGGGTGCGAGGACGTCGACTTCCCTCGCCGCAATCCACACATCGCCCGGCTCCAGCCCTGGCGCGAGCTGCTTTTTTCCGGTTCCTTTCGCGAGCAGCACGAGCAACCGGCCGGACACCGGCCCCTTGAACGATCGATCGAGCGTGACGTGCGCGAGCCAGTGACGTGGCGGCGCCGCCTCGACAAAGGGCGCGATGCCGGCCGTGTGGAGCAGCAGTACGCAGAGGCAGCAAAGCCGTCGCATACGCGACATAGTAGGCGGTGGCTTCCAGTAAAGCCAAACCGAGCCGCAGCGCGACACGACTCCAGCAGAAGGTCGATGGCGGAAGCCACTGGCCCGAGTACGTCCCCCCGAGCGATGGGTCGCCCTGCTGTTCTTCGAGAACCTTTCAGGGCGAACGTGTACCGCCCGCCCGAGCCGTGGTCGCAGGTTCACGGGTAACGGCTGGTCGATGCGCGCGGCTTCGACGGCGGCGCGTGCGCACGATGCCGCCGTCGGCACGCCTCACTTGCTCTGGAGCGAGCTCCAATTGAGCAGAACAGTAATTGGCGGGCCCGGCGTATCGCTGGCCACGTTGACCAGGAAGTGCCGGCCGTCCCTGCTCGGGACATAGTGCGTTCGGTTCTCCGTGACACCGCGCGGCACGTGCGCCTGGAACAGTGCCACTGGGGCACCGAACGAGGGCCCGGGGCCAACTGCGACCGCCATAAGTTGGCGCGTCTCCGAGAGGTAATAGACCTCGCGCCCGTTCGCTTCCCATCGCGGTTCATACCCGCCATTCGACGAGATCGGCCACTTCCGATCGGAGCGAGGGACCGTCTCGACAAAGACCTCGAACCTGCCGGTCTCGTTCGACGTGTACGCGAGGAGCCGACCATCCGGCGAGAAATTGCCGTGTAGCTCCTGCGCCGGCGAGCCGATGAGCAGTCTCGGGGGGGCCGTGTCGCCGAGAGGGAGCAGCCACAGGTCCATGCCTCCGCCACGGCGTGGCGCCGACGCAATCAGGTCCCCGTTCGGGGACCACCCGGTTGGAAAAAGACCATACGGAACCGTGCGGTACGCCTCCGGCGGCAAGAGCGGCCGGTCGACTCCACCGCCGTTGGCACTCCGCTCGTACAGCTCGATCACTCCGGTTCGATTACTCCGAAACGCCAGGCGGGTACCATCGGGGGACCATACGGCGGCCGCGGTAACGGCGCCGCCGGACGCGAAGCGAGAGGTCCTGCCGCTCGACAGATTCGTCAGCCAAATGTCCACCGCGTTGGTCTTTGCATTCCCAAGGGACGCCGCGAGCCGTGTGCCATCTGGAGACAACTGGAAATCCGTGTAGTCAGCTTCGGGGATGGGAAGCGTTTCGAGCGGAGTCCCGCGACGGTCCACCCACGCGAGCCGGCCGCTCTGCGCGAGCGGGGGGGCGTACGCGACGGCCCCCGTCAGAGACGCCGACACTCCGCTCAGGAAGGATGTGCTTCGGCCGACGTGCTCGGCCAGGAAGAATGGGCGGCCGGTCACTTCGAGGCGCTCCGCGTCGAAGCCCTGCGCGGTCAGCGTGTCTCCGTTCACGAACAGCACGTATCCTGGTGGTGCGTACACCGCGCTCGTCAGGACCGGCACTATCCGTTTCTTGATTCTGCCATCCAGCGATCCGACGTAGACCCCGCTTCGATCGCCGTTGCCAATCACGGAGTACAGGAAATGACGCCCATCCGGTAAGAACGAGGGGTTGCGATATGTGTCCTCCTGGCGGGCCGAGTCGACCGCCGCAACTGGCGCCGTGGTGCCGCCCGCCGCGTTCACCGAGACGATCCCGTCGGAACCCGCCGCGAGGAGAATGGTGTCCCGCGCACCCCACGTTGCACCGCGAAAATCGCCGCTGAGCTCAGTGATCACCTGGACGGCCCCGCCAGAGGCAGGCACCTTCTTCAGCGCGCCCCCAGCGGAGAAGCCAATCCAGCGGCTGTCCGGCGACCAGAATGGGTCTTCCGCATCCTCGGTACCTGCTAACTGGAGCGCCTCCACGTGATCCAGCGATCGAAGCCACAGCATGGGCCTCGACCCCGGCGTAGCGGCACTGAACACCAGCGTGCGGCCGTCAGGCGAGAGCGCGAAGGAAGGCACGTTCAGCGTGGTACCGAGTCGAGCCGAGAACTCCATCTTCTCCGGCGGGAAGACGGGAAAGCGAATCGCTTCAGGTGATGATGGACGCGGTGCCCGGGTGGCAACGAACAGCGTCGTGCTCAGGAGCAGCGCCGTCACCAGCCACGGTGCCCACGCGAGGCGCCTACGGGCCGGTGCCGCGATGATCGTTGCACCCTGGGGATCGCTCAATAATTCCTCGATCTGAAATCGCCCGTCCGCGACGTCGTGAAGCCGCTGCGCGGGATCCTTTCTGAGACACCTTGCGATGAGCGATTGCAGCCGCACTGGTGTTCCCGGCGGCAGCGCGGTCCAGTCCGGCTCGCGGCTCAGAACCGCGGCCACCGTGTCCGTCGCCGTCTCGTCCTGAAACGGCTTGCGGCCTGCCAGCATCTCGTACAGCACGCAGCCGAATGCCCAAATGTCCGTCCGCTTGTCGACGGCCGCGCCCCGCGCCTGCTCCGGTGACACATAGGCCGGCGTGCCCACAATCACGCCGGCGAGCGTCATGGCCGGGCTCAACACCCGAGGCGCATCCGCGGCATCGCTGGAGACGACTGGCGGCTGCAGCGACTTGGCGAGGCCAAAATCGAGGACCTTGACGGTCCCGTCGGGTCGCACCTTGATGTTCGCCGGCTTGAGATCGCGGTGGATGATGCCCTGGTCATGGGCAGCTTCGAGCGCCTCCGCAATCTGCCGGGCGATCGGCAGAGCCTCGGCGAGCGGAACGGCGCCGCGGGTCAGGCGTTCCGCCAAGGTTGGTCCTTCGACCAGTTCCATGACCAGCCCGGTCACGTCGGCCGTTTCCTCGAGACTGTAGACAGCGGCGATATGCGGATGATTCAGCGTCGCGAGAAGCTCCGCCTCTCGCCGTAAGCGCGCGCGCCGATCGGGGTTCCGGGCGAGAGCCGCCGGCAGGACCTTGACGGCAACGTCCCGACCCAGACGCGCGTCCCGAGCCCGGTAGACTTCGCCCATGCCGCCTTCCCCGAGCTTCGCGTCAATGCGGTATGGACCGAGGCAGGTCCCTGCCGAGATCGTGGCGCGACCGAGATCCGATGGCGAAGGCGGTGAGAGGTCAAGGTGAGGCGAGTTCAGCAAGAGACCCGCGCATTGCACTGCCAGCAGCGACTCAAGCTCACGACGCAATTCGGGATCAACACCCAGCAGCAATCGCCCGCCATCGTCGGCCGATGCATCCCGTACTGCATGGAATAGCCGTTGGATCTCTTCGAGGCGTTCGGGGCTCATGATGGTTGCCCTGGATCGTGGGCCAGTTCGCGGGCCAACCACACTCGGGCGAATTCCCAGTCGCGCCGGACGGTGCGGGCGGACTGGTCCAGCACGGCGGCGATTTCCTCCTCGGTCAAGCCGCCGAAGTAGCGCAGTTCGACCACGTTGGCCTGGCGCGGAGCGATTGCCGCGAACGCGGCCAGCGCCTCGTCCAAAGCGATCAACGACCGGTCCGGGTCCGCTGGCAAGACAGCGGCTTCCTCCAGGCTCACGTGAAGGACGCCGCCGCCGCGTTTCCCCGCGGTCCGCGCGCGGGCGGCGTCCACCAGAATGCGTCGCATCATCTGCGCCGCCATGGCAAAAAACTGGGCGCGCTCCCGCCAGTCAATGTTGCGAACGTCCACGAGCCGCAGGAAGACCTCGTGCACCAACGCGGTCGCCTGCAGCGTTTGCCCCGGACGCTCGGCCTTCATGAACCGGCCCGCCATGGCCCGCAATTCGCTATAGACCCGCTCGGCCAGGCGGTCCAGCGCGGCGTGATCGCCCTGGCTCCACGCGTTCAGCAGGTTCGTGACTTCGGCGGGATCGTTCACGTCCAGACCCTCTTCGCCCAAAAACTTGGTGGATGACCGCCCCGGCCGTGCCCCGCCCGCCGTCCAACTCCATCATCGCCCGGTCGCGATAACGGTAGCACCGGGCGCGTCACCCGCAGCGAAGCCTGCCGCAGAACCGGCCCCGTGCACCGCGCCGGCTCCGACTGCCGATCGAAAAAGAATTTCAAGGCGGCGTGGCCGCTTCTCTCGCCCGTTTCCGCCTGTAGCAGGGAAAGGCTACTACGCGCTTACACAAATCATCGGGGGCAACTATGGTCAACGTGTTGAAACGGGGATGGACGGTGTTGGTGGCATTCGGATGCCTGGCGCTCGGGGCTTGCGCATCGCCGTCCGCGCCGACCGCAGTGCCGGCCGGCGGGGGGGAATCCAGCCAGTCGTCGGCACCAGCCCAGTCCTTCGGACTGGCGGCTTCTGCGGGCGAACGGCAAGTGACCGACCTGACGCTCGCGAAGGCCGGGTGGATCTGCATCCAGCCGGGTAACGGGCTCACCCTCTGCGGAGCCCCTGGCTTGGGCGTTCCTCCAATTCCGCCCGCCGCCGAAGGACAGGCCAGGTACAACCTCATGGCATTCACGGCGGAGCACGAGTTCGTACATAAGGTAGAGCTGCTCCGTATCGACCTTTATCATGGCCAACCGTGCCTTGGCGGTGATCGGTGGACGCGTCTCGACTTCCTCGGCTACTACGAGTGCCTCATTCCGGGCTCGTAGATCTACGTCGAGAGAGTACCGCTTAACCGCTCTGCGGTTGTAAGTCGGTTCTACGGGTTCGAAGGTTCGATAGGTTCGACAGGTGCTCGTTCTACAGGTGCCACAGGTTCTCGAGGGTCGTTGCGTCGGATCGGGCGAGCCGCTAGAACTCGTGGAACCGTGGAACGCGCACCCGTCCAGCCTTCGAACCGGTCGAACCTGTAGAGCCCGGTCGGTGAGAATTTCAAAGGCACGTGGCCGCTTCTCCCGCCCGTTTCCGCCTGTAGCAGGAAAAGGCTACTACGCGGTCACACAAATCATCGAGGGCAACCATGGCCAACGTATCGAAACGGGGATCTACGGTTTTGGTGGCATTCGGATGGCTGGCGCTCGGGGCCTGCGCATCGCCGTCAGCGCCGACCGCAGTGCCGGCCGGCGGGGGGGAATCCAGCCAGTCGGCGGCACAAGCCGCATCCTTGGAAGTGGCGGCTTCCGGGGGCCAACGGCCAACGATCGACCTGACGGTTCCGTCAGGGGCAGAGGATTCCTGCGCGAATCTTTCCCCCGGATGCTTCAAAGGTACGTTTGAAGGAGAGGACGCGCATGACGTCCTGCCGCCGGGTGCGACCTCGGTCGCGATCCGCACAACCGCTGCGGGAACTGGCACCCGCCTGGGTCACTTCTCATTGATCCGGCAAATCACGGGAGACCTGACGAACCTTAGCGCGACGGGGTCGGCTCATTGGGTCGCAGCTAATCACGACAGCATCGATACGACAATCGACGGAACAGCGGAACCGTCGGATCGGGACGGCGGGTCGCTGAAAGTCACGGAAACTCACATTATCACTCGCGGGACTGGTCGATTCGCGGGAGCCCGGGGGCACTTCGAGGTGGTGCTCTTTCACAAGCTGGAACCGAGTAGTGTGGCCGACGGCGTCGAATCGCACGACATCACCGGTTCGTTCCAGGGTACCGTCGCCTTCCCGGGACCACCTCGGTAACGCGGAAGTCGCGACAGCTGGATGCAGGAGAATCACTGACCGGCCATCCAGGACAGAACGTCTCCATCGTCGTCAGCGTGGCGGGAGGAAGTTCTCCAGGATGCACAGGTCCCAGACGAGGACTGCGTCCGTGTAGCCGAGCCTCCGCCCGTCTGGGCTGATCGAGATGTTGGTCGCGCTCGAGGTCTCGAGCGCGGCAGGAGTGACCAGACGCTGTGGCGGGCTGCCGTCAACGGGGGTCCCGCCACAGCTGGCGCCGGTTCGTCCCGCCGGCAGCTCCGAGTAGATGAATCGCCAGGCTAGTCGCGCCTGTTCGCACAGAGGTCGATCAGCGCCTGTTCTGCGCGGCTGAGGTCCTGGTATTCGTCGACCAGCAAGTGCGCGCCCCCACATCATTCAGCGAATGCCCGCGGCCGCCGAAAGCGGGTGGCGGCTTCCGCTAGCGCGACTCGAAGTCGAAAGCGACGGTCGCTGGCTCTGGGCCCCGTCGTAACCCGCCGATACCCCCCCGGACAAGTCGCGTCGATCTGTTCCACTCGCGGGTCGGGGTGTCGTTCCCCACTCGTAGCGCGAGATCGCCATCGCGATATGTCGGCAGTCGCAAGTCCGCGAATCGCTCGCACGAGCGGACGTCGGGCACTCAGAACGTGCCCGTCCCCGGGCTGTCTCCGCTGCCACGGCTCGGAAACCGCTGTGTGGGAACGAATCGACCCGCATCTGCATCGAATGATTGGGCAGGGGCGGAGACGACGTCGATCGTCGACGTTCCGCTCGGCCTCAGTCTGACTGGTGCCGGTCCTAGTGCGCCGTCGTCCGCCAGTCTCTACGGTGCGGCGCCGAGCGCGTTCGCGACATCGCGTCACAAGAAGGAGAGCGTAGTCATGCGGCTCATCGGCGCAGCTTCGATCGTGTTCGTCGCCGCGATGGCGTGCGCGCTGTCAGGCTTTGCTCCGGCGTCAACAGCGGCGCAACAAACCTCCGCGCCGGGTGGAGGTCAGCACCAGCCTCTCGACGGTCAGGCGATCTTCCGTTTCGACACGTTCGGCGACGAGCAGTTGTGGACCGACGTGCTACGGATGCATGAGGCGATCGCCACCGTTCCGCCGGCAACCGCGTTGGCGGTCGGTCTCAAGGTCGACGTCGAGGCCTTGCCGCGCGCGGTCACAGCCGCGCTCCAGGCCGGCGAACTCGATCTGAACGACCCGGCAGTGACGGTGGAGTTGATACGGTTGAATGCGGTGGTGGGAGTGCAAGGCCGGATCAGCGACACAGGACAACTCACCCGGGTTGGCATCACCTGCGCGTTGTGCCATTCGTCGGTTGACGACTCGTTTGCGCCTGGCATCGGCCGGCGCCTCGACGGATGGGCCAATACCGACTTGAACGTCGGTGCAATCGTCGCGCTGTCGCCGGCGCTCGACGCCGCGACGAAGGCCGAATTCAACTCGTGGGGGCCCGGGATGTACGACCCGCGCCACCACTACTTCGACGGCACGAACATCGTTCCGCTGAACAATCCGTCGCTGCCGATCGTCATCCCGTCGATTTATGGTTTGAAGGGAGTCGGCTTCGAGACGGTCAGCGGCGATGGCCCCATCTCGTACTGGAATGCGTATGTCGGGATCGGTCAGATGGGCGGGCAGGGCACGTTCCACGACCCTCGCATCGGCGTTTCCATCACGCAGACGCCCGATCTCGTTACCCCCAAGCTGCCGGCGCTGCTGCAATATCAATTGAGCTTGCGCACGCCGGCCCCTCCGGCGGGCAGCTTCGACCGGCAGGCCGCCAATCGCGGCAGACTGCTGTTCCGCAATGAGGCTGGGTGCGCCACCTGCCATCAGGGGCCCCGCTTCACCGATGTGGTGAGTGGACCCACGCGCGACCTGCCCTTTCTTCACGATCCCGGAGAGGTGGGTACCGATCCGCGCTATGCCTTGCGCACCGCCACCGGCAAGTACCGCACCACGCCGTTACGCGGCCTGTGGCAGCATCCACCATACTTCCATGACGGGAGCGCGCGGACACTCCTCGATGTGGTCAATCACTACGACAAGCAGTTCGGGCTGAATCTGACCGACGCGCAGAAGGCAGACTTGGTCGAGTATCTGAAGTCCCTGTGATCGGCAGGAACAGTCCGGTGTCCGCTGGCGAGCTCGCCGGGCGGCATGGTGCGCGTGCGGGCGCTCTGTTCGATGTCGCAGGACCGCGCTCTATCGTCGGCCCAGGGCGTTAAAGCAGGCCGCTGAACAAGGGCGGCCTGATGTGAAATGGCGAATGGCAGATGTGAAAACACTGGGGTTTTGCCATGTTCCATCTGACATCCGCCATTCAGGATGCGTTTTTCAGCATCCTGTCTAGGGTCCGTCACTTCGACGCTGCAGGCGGGCGTACTCGCCGCGGACCGTCCGGAGAAGCTCGAGGTCCGGGTCGGCGCCGCTCCACAGGGTCAGGAACGCGTCGTACGCCGCTCGGGCGCTGGTCAGGTCGCCGGCCATGCTCCACGCCCTCCCCACTTGCAGGCGGGCCATGGCGCCAACCGGATCGCTGACCACCAATCCGGGGTGGTCGAGGATCTTTTGGAACTCCGCGGCCGCCTTCGCACCCTGCCCGGCAGCGAGATAGGCCTGACCACGGACGTAGACCGGATACAACGCGCCGAAGAAGCCGTGGAACGAGCTGGGAGGGAGGCCCAGCTCATATGCGGACGCCCCCTCGAGCAGGCGGAGCGCTGCGGCCGTGTCGCCACGATTGAGCGCGAGACGGCCGCGGATCGCCGGCAGATAATGTGACCGGACCGCGGTGTCGTCGGCAAACCGGCGTTCGAGATCATCCGCGAGCGCCGCCGCGCCAGGCGAGTCTCCGGCGAGCGCCAACGCGAATGCCGCACCGTACCGCACTTCGCGCGCATTCGATAGCGCGACAGCCTCGGTCGCGTACCGCCGCGCGTCCACTTCCTGCCCCAGGAATCCTTCCCGCAACGCGGCGACGATCCCGTAGAGCGCGACGTTCTCCGGCTGCGCCGCACGCTGCGCCAGCGCAATGGCCTGCTGCGACTGTTGCCTCGCCAGCCGCACCCGGCCGAAATAAGCGGCCGCGAGCGACTCCTTGTCAGCGGTGACATCGTCGAACCCGGGCGTGCCGCGGCCTTGCGCGGCCTGGAGCGCCATGTCTGCGTTGTCGCCTCTCAGGAACGCGACGTCGTATCGCTGATACGGCGGGATCTCCAGCCTGCGCGCCGCGGCGCGGTCCATCGTCCGGTCGGCGTCGTCAAGCCGATCGAGGGAGACATAGTTCGACGCCAGCCCGGCATACGGAAAGATGTAATCCGGATCGAGCTCGATGCCTTTCCTGCCCTCCTGGACCGCGGCTTCGTGCTGGCCGAGCACTGGATAGATCATGTTCGCGAGGAATACGTGGGCGTTGGTTTCACGAGGGTAGGTGCGCGCCCAGAGCTCGCATGTGGCTCGCGCCGACTCGATATCTCCGGTGCCGCGCAGGTGGTAGGACACCGTGAGGAAGAACCGTTCCGCGTCGCTGACGTGTTCGCGCAGCTGGTACGCTTCCGTCACCTCGGCGGCGGCGAGCGCGGATTCTCCACTCTCGCCGTACGTATGGCCAAGATAGGCGTGCGCCATGGCGAAGCGCGGGTCGATTTCGATCGCCCTCTTGAACAAGGGCAGCGCCGCCGGACCGCGCGCCGAGTGCACGCGGCGGCCAGTGCTGTAGGCCTTCAGCGCATCGAGCGACCAAGTCGTGCCTTCGACCAGGGGCGTGTCGTACTTTTCGACCGTCGCCAGTGATTCGCCGACGCGTATCCTGAAGGTCCGCGCCAGTCGGCTGAGCGCGTCGAGAACGTCCTGCCGCCGGGCGACCTCGGTCTGTTCCTCATCGAGTAACGCGCCGGTGTGACAGGCGCTGCCTCGCAGCCCCAGCACGTAGCGGCCGCCGCGGCTGGCGATTGATCCTTCGAGCACACCAGCGCTGGAGGTACGCTCGCAGACCTCTCGCGCAAGCGCCGGCGTGAGCCGCGCCTCCGGCGGTTGGCCCATCATGCGCAAGGTCCGCTGCAGCCGCTCCTGCGCGACCAGCCGGACGAACGGCGATTGCTCCAGCTGTGTCGCGAGGCCCTGGCGAAGCGTTTCGTCGAACACCGGGTCGCCGGTCGTGTTCGTGAAATCGGCGAGAACGATCGTGTCCTCCACCGTCAGGCGTGGACGGCGCGGGAGCGTCGCGTAGCCGGCGGTGACGAGCGAGATTATCGCCACGGCGGTCGCCGCGAGGGTCAACCACGTGCGACGGCGAGTGACGGCGGGACGCGAGGTGGCACTCGCGCTGCGGCCCTCCTTGGCCCGCTGCAGGTCCGTCAGTAGTTCGGCCGCGTGCTGATATCGCCGGTCCCGGTCGTTCTCGAGGCACCTGCCGGCGATACGCGACAGATCGGGCGGGACCGCACCATTTTCCGGCGAGGCCGGAGGTCGCGCGCCTTCGAGGATGGCGGCGGCGATCGCGGCCGCGCTGTCGCCACGGAACGGCCGCGCGCCGGTCAGCATCTCGTAGAGGACGACGCCGAACGAGAACAGGTCCGAGCGCGCATCTATAGGCTGCCCCCTGATCTGCTCCGGAGACATGTACGACACGGTTCCGATTGGGTGGTGCGGATCCGTGAGTCGCGCCTCACGACCATCCAGGCGATCGCCCGGGTCGTCGTCAGTGCCGCCGGCCGACATCGTGGCCACGCCGAAGTCCAGGATCTTGGGACCTCGCGGGGTCATGAAGATGTTCGCCGGCTTGATGTCGCGGTGGACGATCCCGGTCCGGTGCGCGGCGTCGAGTGCATCGGCTACGGCGATGCTGATATCGACGATGACGTCGTGATCGAGAGGGCCATGAAGCAGCCGTCGGTCGAGGGGCTCGCCGTCGAGCAGCTCCATCGCGATGAAGGGGGGATCGTCGCCGACGTCGTAGATCGTGCAGATATTGGGGTGGTTCAGTGCCGAGGCGGTCCGCGCTTCGCGCCGGAACCGCTGCAGCGCGACTGGGGACACGGTGTCTCCACTCGGCAGCACCTTGACTGCGACGACCCGCTCGAGACGCGTGTCCCTGGCCCGGTAGACCTCGCCCATCCCGCCCGCACCCACCAGCGAGATGATTTCGTAAGGGCCGAGACGTGCCCCCGCCAGGGACACTTCTCCGACATCCATCAGCCGAGCGGCCGCCTGCAATGCCGGCGTCTCCAGAAATGTGCTGTCTCCCTGGGCCAGCAAGGAGTCCACTTCGCGGCTGAGCGACTCGTCGCCTCCACAGGCCTCGCGCAGGAATCCCGGCCGACCAGCCGCGGGGATCCGCAGGGCGTCTAGGTACAGCTCGGCGATCCGGTCCCACCGCTCACGTTGCACGGCGCCCTGGCGTGTTCTCGGCATGGCCCGCGTGCAGCTCGCGCGACAGCCACGCCTTGGCCACTTTCCAATCACGGGTCACCGTGTCCTCCGACACGTCGAGGGCTTCGGCGGTTTCGATCACGCTCAGGCCGCCGAAGAACCGCAACTCGACAACCTGGCTTCTCCGGGCGTCGAGCATCGCCAGCGAGTTCAGGGCCTCGTCCAGAGCGACGAAGTCGGTCGCCGGATCGACGACAGCCAACGCATCGTCGATCGGCACCTGCTGGCCGCCGGCACTCCGTTTGCGCGCGTGGCGCGCGCGGGCGAAATCCACGAGGATGCGTCGCATCAGCCGCGCTGACATGGCGAAGAAGTGGGCCCGGTTCTGCCACTGAATGCGGTTGACGTCGACGAGTTTGAGGTAGACCTCATTCACGAGGTCGGTCGGCTGAAGGGTGTGGCCGTCACGCTCGCGCGCCATGTAGCCGCGAGCCAGCCGTTTCAGCTCGCCGTACACGATCGGCGCCAGCCGCTCGAACGCCGACTGGTCGCCCGAGTTCCATGCGAGCAGCAGCGACGTGACCTGTGCCGGCGATTTCGCGATGGGGCCTGTTTTATCGGAAGGAATGCGCGATTCTAGCACGCCGCTAAGCCCCTGTTGCTGCGCGAGATAAAGGCCGTTGCGGGTTTTCTCCGGCGGCTACCGCCTTTCCTGATAGGGCCATTGATGGACAAAGCCCAAGGAGGGCGACTCATGAGACTGGGACTGGCGCGCGCGACAGTAGGATGTCTGGGCTGTGTCGGGGCGCTGTTGCTCGCGGGGTGCGCTGATGGCGGGGGCGGACCGCTCAGCCCCACCGCGGCGAGTACAGGCGGGGTGGTGGTGAGCGCGGCGCCGCCGGCATCCGCCGCGACGGCCAAGGGCACGACGCGGCCCTTCGAGGGATCGCTGACCCTGACGCTGGCGGCCGAACCGGAATTTCTGCCGCCGTCAACCGTGTCCGTGCACTTCACGGGCACCGGCACGGCGACGCATCTCGGCCGCTTCACGGCAACATTCGACGTCCTGATCGACGTCGCCAACGAGCCGCTCGAGACCTCGAGCGGCTCGCTCACGATGCGCGCCGCGAACGGCGACAGCCTCTTCGGCGACGTGACGGGTCACGCGACCGTCGACGGCGACGTGACGACAATCGTCGAAACCGTGACCGTCACCGGTGGGACCGGCCGCTTTGCCGGGGCGACCGGGACGTTCGTCATCAACCGGCAGTCGACCGGGCAGGAGCTACTGCCTGGCACGATGCAGCGGAACGCTCAGTTACTGAGTGTGCGAGGAGACGCCGACCCGCGGGCCGCGTCTCCTTCACTCCAACAGCCATCGTGATGCTTGCTGGCTTGGCGCGCGGCTTGAGAGCCTCAATTTGGCAGTCCAGCTCCGCACAGCCCTTCTAGCCCTCGCTCGGGCGACTGAGTTCTCGATACAGCCAGGCCCGCGCCTTGGTCCACTCACGGCTGACCGTGATCGGCGCGACCCCCAGCACGACCGCAATCTCCGGCAGCGTCAACCCGCCGAAGAACCGCAGTTCGACGATCTGCGCTTGGCGCGCGTCCTTTCGCGCCAAGGCCTGCAGTGCGTCATCGATCGCGATCAGATCCTCGGTTCGGCCGACACCCACCCGATCGACAACTCCCACGTCGACCATCTGGACGTCTTGCCCTTCTAGACCCTTCGGTCGATGACGCGCGAGATCCACCAGGATGTTCCGCATCAACCGTGCGGCCATGCCAAAGAAGTGAGCCCGATTCTGCCAGCTCACGTCCTTCCATCCGAGCAGACGGGTGAACGTTTCGTTGACGAGCGCGGTCGTCTGGAGCACGTGCCCCTTGCGCTCGCGACGCAGGTAATACCGGGACAGACGTCGCAGTTCCGCCTCGACCAGCGGCACCAGACGCTCGAGTGCCAGGCGATCGCCGCCTCCCCAGGCGACGAGCAACTCTGTGACTTGCGGCCTGGGCGTCGGCCAGCTCGACATCAATGACAAGATTTTGGCCGCTCCCTCGCCTTAGTGGGTAGCCGCGGCGACGGTCCTCGTCCGGACAGTGCCGAACACGGGAGGAATGCGCGTGAACACGAGATACACCTCATCGGAGGCCCGCATGCGTGGAAACCCCATCGCCAGCGCCCTGGCTATCGTCTTGTGCCTCGCATGGCCGACCGCCGCGACAGCTGGCACAATCGCCTTTCCGCTCGACAACAGCGGCACGATTGCGTTCCTCTCCCCCTTCCCGAACATCGAGATCAAGGGCATGAGCACGCAGCCCATGATCAGCGCCATCGGCACTGGTGACTTCCTGTTCGATCTCGTCGTGCACGCGGCCGTCCCGAACGGCACGGGATCGCTGCTCAGCGGCCTGGTCACCTTCGACTTCGGCAATGCCAACATCTTCGAGGGAACGCTCGATGCGACGGCGGTTTCGTCGCCACCGGTCATCGATCCGATCACGCAGGCGAGGACCACGATCCTGACCGCGCCCTTCAGCGTCACGTCGGGCACCGGGATGTTCGCCAGTGCGACCGGGAGCGGGCTTCTGATCCTGACGTCGAGACGGGCCTCGGACGTCAGCCCGACGTCGACCTTCACGTCCACGGGAAGCGTCAGCGTGACCGCGCCGGCCGTCGTACCCGAGCCGTCGATGGCGCTGCTCCTCGCCTCGGGAGTGGGAGTCCTCGTCACTTGGCGGAAAGCCAGGCGAAGCCTGCCACGGTCCGAGCGATCCAGCCGGTAGCCGCGGGCATCGACGGTGGCACCCAGCCACTGACGATCGTCGCGGGGGTGGGCGTCGTGGACATCTGCCGCGGGACGATCAGCTCCCCTTCGCCTGCGGCCACGTCGTAGTGGGCGAACGCGAACGGCCTCGGGCCGCCCGGCACCGGATCGAACCACGCGGCCAGCCGCGTTGAGACGTCGGACAGAAACTGCCCGTGTGCGCCGACCGACACCGACACCAGGTGCCGGTCCGGCCCCACGTAGTACAACGCCTGCCCGTCGCGCCGCCATCGCGGCTCGTTACCGCCGGCGACGGACACCGTTCGCGCCGGGCCGACGATGGGTGCGAGGCCGTCGGAGTGCAACTCACGGACGTAGACTTCGCGCCGGCTAGATTCGTCCGAGACGTAGGCCAGCCAGTGGCCATCCGGGGACACACGCGGGCCGAGGGAGGAGACAGTGGGGAGGACCACCATCGGCGCGCCGTCTCCCGACGCCGGCACGGCCCAGATCTGGCTGCGGCCACTGCTCACCGAGTCGTAGAGAATGAATCGACCATCCGGCGTCCATTCTGCGTTCGTCTGGATCCCCGGCTGGCACACCAGGCACGTCTCCTGTCCCGTGCCATCGGCGAGCCGCATGTACAGATCGAGGCTCGACGGATTCAGTCGATCGGCGGTGTACGCAATGCGGCGCCCATCAGGCGACCACGCCGGTATTCCGCTGAAACTGGGCTCGCTCGTGAGCCGCCTCGTCCTGTTGCTGGCGACGTGCAGGACGGAGACATCCACCTGGCCCGTTTGAGCGTCCAGGCGTGCGAAGGCGAGCGACTCGCCGTCGGGCGAAATCCGGGGATTCATATAGATACCCGGATCGCCCAGCACCCGGACGACGCGGCCTCGCAGATCTTCGTACTCGAGCTGCTGCCGAGGACCGGCCCAGGACGAATAGGCCAACACGCCTGATTGCGAGGCCGACACCGCTGCCGGAAGCTCCGGCGACGCCTCCCCCACTCCCCTGGCAACCGCCTCATCGCCGCCAGTCAGCACTCGGCGCTGCACATCGAATGCGCGCGCGAGCAGGACGCCGCTCCTGACGAACAGCAGCCACGTGGAACCGGACACGGCGCGAGCCAGTACAGCGTTCGACGTCCCAGGTGCCAGTGACGTAGAAGAGCCGTCAGCGGCGGCGAGGTCGGCGACGAACACTCCTGAACGATCGACGGTCTCATTGCGCGACAGAAACAGGACGTGCGACCCATCCGGCAGCGCCTGCGGCCAGCGGTGGGAGTTCTCGCCATGGTGACGGTCGAGGACTGTCACGCTCCACGGAGCGCCGCCGCTCGCACGAACTGCCCGAAGCTCCGACGAAACGTCCGGCGCGTAGACGATTGTCTCGCCGGCCGTCCAGGTGCCGCCTCTCGGCGCCGGCGCTTCGGCGAGCTCGACTCCCGCGCCCTGCGAGAGTGACACCTTTTTCAGTTTGCCGTCCGCGAAGAACCCCAGCGATCCGCCGTCCGGCGACCAGAACGGCTGGAGCGCCCCGGCCGTGCCATCGACGCGTCTGGCGGTCAGCGTTGCAAGAGGGCGAACCCAGATGAATCGCCCGTCGACGCCCTCGGCGACAAACGCGATCGACGATCCATCGGGGGAGACGACCGGGACTGAGGCGAACGTCGTCGCGCTAGGCGGCCGCATCGTTTGCGCGACAGTGGCTACCGCGCGGCTCTGCGTCGAGAACACGACCATCGCGGCCAGGGCGGCGAGCGCAGCCGGCACGCTCCAGGCGATGCCGCGCCATGCCGTGCCCCACCATCCGCCGCGAAGGCGCCAGGATCGCAAGGCGCGACCTGCGGTGACAGCCTCGAGCGCCACGGCCAGATCCGCAGCCGACTGAAAACGGCGAGTTGGCTCCTTGGCCAGGCAACTCCAGACGAGGCGTTCGAGTTCCACGGGCACACCGAGCGCGGCCCGGAACGCCGCCGGTTCGTCGGAAACGATCGCGTGGCGGGTCTGGTCCGCGCTCGCCCGCGAGAACGGGCGGACGCCGGCCAGCATCTCGTAGAGCACCACGCCGAACGCAAAGAGGTCGGCGCGAGAATCGGCCGGTTCACCGCGCGCTTGCTCGGGCGACAGATATTCGATCGTGCCGGCCCGCGCGCCGCGACTCAACAACCGCGCCCCGTCCGCGGTCGACTGGTCGGCCGGCGGAAGGCGGTGCGCAATTCCGAAGTCGAGGATTTTGACCTGCCCGTCGCGCGTCAGGAACACGTTTTCAGGCTTCAGGTCTCGATGCGCGATCGATTGCTGGTGCGCGGCGGCGAGGCCGCGCGCCATGCCCAAGGCGATCTCCACCGCGGCACGCACGCCGACCGCCCTTCGGGCGAGCCTCTCGCGCAACGTCTCGCCTTCGAGCACTTCCGAGACGAGGTAGGGTCCTGACGAACCTGTGCCGATGTCGTGAACGGCCAGGACGTTGGGATGGTTCAGGGAGCCGGCGAGC
The DNA here is from genome assembly GCA_963816725.1 of uncultured Acidobacteriota bacterium. GTDB lineage: Bacteria > Acidobacteriota > Vicinamibacteria > Vicinamibacterales > 2-12-FULL-66-21 > CAVSUB01. The sequence continues at coordinate 201,107 of CAWFMC010000026.1, forward strand.
CGCGCTTCTTCATCAAAGCGGAGGAGCCACTCGGGATCGTTCGCGAGCGACGCTGAGAGGAACTTGATCGCGACGTTCCGGCCCAGGCGATGGTCGATCGCGCGGTACACCGCCCCCATGCCCCCTTCACCGAGTCGCTCGAGGATCTCGTAGTGGCCCAGGCGCTCGCCCGGCTGCGGCTCACGCCCGATGCCTGTTCCCCGCATAGCGAACGCCGGGACCTCGAGGAACAGACCCGCGTGATCGTGCGCCGCCAGAAGTGCGGTGGTCTCTCGATCGACCAGATCATCGCCGTCGCACGCGCGCGTCAGCCACGCCGTCCTGAGATCCGCCGGTTGCTCGAGTGCCTCCTCGAACAGCCGCTCGACGAGCTTCTGGCGGCGGGCATCGAGGAACATGTGCTGGGTCGGCACGAGTGTCGTGCCCGCCGACGGTCCTGTCAAGCGCCGAGTCAGACCATGTAAAAGCTCGCTGGAAATGTCGCCGGCTACGCCAACAGACACTCCTTGCAGTACTGCATCGTCTTGGCGAGCTCGGTGTTCAGGTCCGAGTCCGCCGGGACCGGGTACTCGAACTCGACGATCGCCTGAAACGGCCACTTGTTGTCGCGCATCAGCTGCAACGTTTCCTTGATCGGCGTGTCACCCTGGCCGAACGGCACGTTCGGTCCGTTATTGAGCTTGCGATCCTTCACGTGGACGTGGGTGATCCGCGCGTAGTTCTTCTTGATGAACGGCACGGGCGATTGGTTCTGACCCGCCGTGAAGTGCCCGAGATCGAGGTTCACCGCGTTGTACTTCGCGTACGACAACACCGTCTCGAAATCCGCGGCCGACGTCGTCGCGTGGCCGTGATATCCGATCGGCATCTTGTGCTTGTCCGCGAACTGCCCCATGCGCTTGGTGTCCTCGATCGAAATCTCGGTAGACAAGGCCGTGGCGCCCAGCGCCTTCGACAACTGGAAGCAGTAGTCGACTTCGTCGTCAGCCATGGCGAAGATCCCGTCCCATTTGATGATGGAGAGGGCGATCCCCGCGTCGTCGAACTTGCGCCGGAACTCCTTGGCCTTATCGAGCGATGCGCTCGTGCGCCACTTCCGGGTGGCCTCGGCGGCAGCGCGCTGCGCCTCTTGTTGTTCCGGCGTTGGCGCCGCGCGGCCGCCGCGCCCTGCAGGTTCCCCAGCCGCCCCCTGCGGCGCCGCGCCCTGGCCGGCACGTGCCGCGGGAGGAGGCGCATCGGCAGCCCCCTGACGACCCTCATCGCGGCCGGCGCCACCGCGGCCCCGGGTGCCCGCTGACGCCGCGGCCGTCACGGCGGTGGGCGATCCCATGAACAATTCGACCGGCTGCGCGCGCAGCTCCATTGCACTGACCCCGAGCTGCTGGCATCGGGCGATGATGTCGTCCGCGGTCATGTAGTTGCCGGTCTTGAAGTTGTACGGCACGTTCATGCCGACCTGCACGCCGGCCCACTTCGAATTTGGTTTCGCCTGCAGCAAGCCGCCAGCAGCAGAATGTGGCCGGACGAGCAAGCTGGCCGGCAGGCCCGCGAGCGCGATCGTGCCGAACTGTCGTCGCGTATACGTCATCGTCTTTGTTCTCCATTGCGCAATGAAATTGCGCGGTTATTTCGGGCCGATCAGGGCCTGCAGCTCGGCATCCGTCCACGGCTTCTGGCGTCCCGCCGCGGCCGCGCGCGCCTCCTTGATACTCGCCGCGTCGACCGGAGCGCCGGTCTGGCCCCACTCGCGACGAACGTAGGTCAGAACCGCGGCGATCTGATCGTCGGTGAGCACCGTGCCGAGAGGCGGCATCAACCCGACCTTCCCTTCCTTGCCGTTGAACAGGATTCTCGCCGGGATGTCACTGGCCGCAAGCGCCAACGCAGATCCCACCAACGCGGGGGCGACCCGATCCTGGCCGCGGCCGTCAGGCTGGTGGCAGGCCTCGCAGACGCTCTTGTAGACGTCCTGACCCGCCGCGAAGCGCGCTTGTTCGGTCGGCGACAGCGGCGCAACCGGCGTGGACGCACCGGGCTTGCCTGGCCACTCCATGCGCGCGAGCAACGCCGTCGCACGCTGTCCGGTCTCTCCGCCGCGCGCCGCGACCGCGGCCAACGCCGGCTCGCGGTGCAGACGGAGCACGCCACCGCCCCCCCCGCGACCACCGCGCGCTCCGCCCGCCGGAGGAACGCCGTCAGCCGCGGCATCGCCCCGTCCCCCAGCGCCTTCGCGTGGGAACGCCGGGGCACCACCGGGACCGCCGCGCTGACCCCGACCGTTGCTGGCCTGGATTCCAGCCGCCGCACCACCCCCGGCGCGGCCGCGGCCGGCCGTGCCGGGCGGGGCCGCCCCGAGCAGCGCCACCTCCGCGCCGCGGAGCAGCGCCGAGCGCTGCCACTCGACCAGCCCCTCGTCCGCGCATCGCTGGAAGAGTGACTGGACGTCAGCGTCTTGCGCGCTGCGCGCAATCGTCGCCGCCACCATCGTGATCGCCGCTTCGCGCGCCGGAGACTGCGCCGTCGACTGGAGCAGGGTCGTCAGGACGGCCGGCTCGCTCCCCCGCAGTCCGCTGAGCGCCGCGTCGATCACCACCGGATCGTCGCCGCGCTTCTCGAGCAGTGCCGCCAGCCTCGTCACCTTCAGCGGAGCAGCCCCCGTGCCGAGAGAAGCCGCCAGCTGCTCCTGGACCTGCCAGTCAGGGTCGTCGACCCTCGCGGTAAGCGCCGGCTGGACGAGGCTCTTGTCGTCGGCGATCCAGCGCTCCGAGATGCGGACCGCCGAGGCGCGGACGTCACGCGACGCATCGCCGAGCGCCTTGACGATCGTCGCCGGCTCGATCGCGTCGATGCCGTCGAGGGTCCACAGCGCATGAAGCCGGGTGCGCACGTCTTTGGCGTTGTCAGCGAGCGCTTTGAGCGGCGCGATCGAAGCCTTGTCGTGCCGTTCGACGAGCAGCCGCTGGGCGGTGTCACGCCACCACCCGTTGGGATGCGACAGCGTCTCGATCAGCTGCGGAATCGGCACGGTCGACAGGGCCGGTCGTCTGTCCCGGCGGGTCGTCTCGTGGACGACGCGGAAGATGCGACCCATGTTGATCGGGCTCTCCAGTTTGCGAGAGAGGATCTGATCGCGCAGGTACTCGGTGATGAAGCCCTTGTGCTGGATGATGCCGTGGTACATGTCGACGACGTAGATCGTCCCGTCCGGGGCTGACGACAGGTAGACAGGGCGAAACCGCTCGTCGGTCGAAGCCAGGAACTCGGCGTTCGCATAGGCCTTTCGTGCCCGCAACGTCCGCCCGTTGTCGGTCACGATCATGCGGCTGACGAGGTTCCCGGTGGGCTCGGCGACAAACACGTTGCCGGCGAGGTCTGCCGGCAGGCGGTCGCCGCGGTACACCATGGGCGAGTTCACGCCCGTGTAAGTCGCGAGCGTGCCATCCGCCCGCAGCTGGCCGTCGACGTAGCCACGATTGACACCAGGATTGGGGCGGATCGGGAACGTCACGTTCAGCTCGCCCGGGTCCCCCATGAACTCGTAGCTGCCGCGGGTCGTGGTCAGGTTCGGGTTGCGTACGCAGTACGGCGTGGAGACGAGGTCGATGTGCAGCGCCGAGCTGTTCGAGTTGCGGTAGACGTGGCCGACGTCATCCTGCGAGGCGCCCCACTGGCCGCGCGAGAGCGTGCGGCGCGTCTCGAACTTGCCGTCCTTCAGCCGCAGGTAAGTATCACCTTCCGACGTGTGCATCCAGTTGTCCAGCGCCCACAACAGGCCGTTGGCGTTGTGCTCCACATTCCCGAGCGCCGTGCCATAGCAGTCGCACACCAGCTGCTTCTCGCCGGCGCGGGGACTCGCGCCCGGGGCCGATGCGAACGGAATGAACCACAGGTGCGGCGGCTCGGCGACGAGCACGCCCTTGTCCAGGACCTTCAGCGCGCGCGGCATGACGAAGCCGGCCGCGAACACAGATTTCGTGTCCATCTTGCCGTCGCCGTCAGTGTCATCGAGCACGCTGATGCGGCCGCTCGGCTCACGCTCGTTGGTCGCCGGGAGGTCCTGCATGTACCCGATCATCTCTATGATCCACATGCGCCCTGACGGGTCCCAGTCGATCAGGATCGGGTTCTCGATCATCGGCTCGCTCGCGACGAGCTCGACGCGGTAGCCGGGGGGCAGGACGAACGTCTTCAGCTCGTCTGCCGGCGACAGCGCCGGCGATTCCTTCGACACGTTCTGGACGCCGGACGGCCAGGTACCGGACTGAGAGGCCGCGACCGTCGTCAGACCAGCGGCGACGCAGATAGCGGCCATCGACACGCGTGAGCGCCTCATGTTGTGACCTCGTCGAACGAACGCGGGGGATGAAGCAGGGAACGAGGCCCGGCCCCGTTCCCGGGACCTGACCTCAGAACGCGAAACGCACCTGAAGCTGAATGCTTCGTGGCGCCTGAAACGCGTTCGCGACGCCGAAGCCGGCATTTTTCGGCTGCGACCGGTTCGGGCTCACGGCGCCGGTGGACGTGAGGTTGACGCCGTCGTTCAGCAGGCCGGTGACCGGGTCGAAGGCGGGCTGGACGTTGGTCACCGGGTCCGCCGGGGTATTGAGCTGCAGCGTGGTATTCCGGCCGGTGATCCCGGCGCGGTTGAAGGCATTGAACAGGTCGGCGCGCAGCTGGATCGTCCGGCTGCCCGGCAGCCGGATGTTCCTGGCAATTGCCATGTCCCACACCTGGGAGAAGCAGCCGCGGAGATAATCCGCCCCCGACTCGAGACCCACGCTGCCGACGAGCGGTCCGACGAATGCCGCCGTCTCGAACTGGCGGTAGATATCGCTGCTGCAACCCTGGCCGGGATCGCCGAGGATGCGGATGCGCGCCCCGTAGTCGGGCGAGCCGGTCAGGTTCACCGAGCTGCCGCCGCTCTGATAGTTGAAGCCGACCGTGTAGGGGTTCGCCGTCGACGCGGTCCACACGCCCGACCATTGCCAGTCGTTGACAATCAGCGCGAGCGCGCGCACTGCCGTCGATTCACCGTGCACGTCGGGCAGGTCCCAGACGAAATTGCCCTTCATCGTGTGGCGCGTCGGCGGTGTCTGGAACAGCTCGTCAGCGTCCGCCTGATCGGCGCGATACGAGAACGTCCCATCGGGGTTGTGCTGCAGACGTGCGCCGACGCTGCCGCGGGCCGACAGTCCGATCGTGTCGTTGAATCCAAACGAGAGACCATTTCGGAAGCGGCGGTTGAGCGAGAGCTGGAGCGAGTGATGCGTGATCCACCCGCGGCTGACGTTCTGCGTGATCGAGCCGTAGCCGCGGAACGCCCGCATCTCGTCGCTCGAGCGCGATGTCGCTCCGGGCGTGGTCGGCGCCAGGCTCGGATCCTGGTTCTGGCTGAGGAAGGCCGTCCCGAAGTCGACCGCGTTGATGTTGATTCCCTCGACGATGTTGTAGCCGTGCTGGCCGACGTAGGACACGTCGGCCACCGTGCCCCAGGGCAACGCGAACTGCGAGCCGGCGTTCCACTGCCACGACGAAGGCAGCGGGCTGTCGTACTCGTAGACCGACAAGGAGGACGGCGCTTCGGTGGCGATGCCGCCCGCACCGAGGTTCTGCAGCTGGCCGTACCGCAGTGTGACGCTCTTTCGGGCCGGCGGATTCAGGACCTGACCGAAGACAGCGTTGCCCGACGGGCGATCGAAATACAAGCCGCCGCCGCCGCGCAGCACGATCTTCTGCTTGCCGGTCAGGTCGTACGCCACGCCGAACCGCGGCGCCGCGCCCAGTGCGGGCTGCAGATAGGTCGAGAGCGGGATGCCCTGTCCGGCCTGCACCAATCCGTTCGTGACGGTGCCGGTGTTGGGCACCATCGTGCCGACCGCCAGCGTGCTGTTCGGACCGAGGAACTGGCCCGTCAACGGGTTCATCGCCTGGCGGTTGGTTCCGGTGCACGGGTACACGCCGTTGGCGCAGCCGGCGACGTACAACACCGGCGCCGCCGAGGGGTTCCACTGGTCAGGAAAGAAGTTCGATGACTGGCCGCGGGCGTCGTACTGCGGCGTCTGGTGCACGAGCCGGACGCCGTAGTCGAGCGTCACCTTGCTGCTCATGCGCCAGTTGTCCTGCACGTAGCCTTCCGTGTTGTAGTAGATGTATTCGCCCTCGACGCCCTTCGAGCCCTGCGCGTAGGAGCTGAAACAGCCAATCGCGGCGTTGGAGAAGCCGAACGACGTGTCGCACGGATTGGTGCCGACGGTGTCCTGCTGGAAGTTCAGGCTCGGTCCGCCCGCCGCGCCGCCCTGCACCTGCTGCTTGTTGCTGTACTGGTTGTAGAAGCCCGTTTTGATCGTGTGCCGGCCCCACACTTTGGTCAGGCTGATCGAGACGTCCATGCTGGAAGCGACGTTCTGACTCGGGAAACCGATGTTCGGGGGGGCGTAGTTCGGGGTGGTGCCGCTGATGCGGTTGCCCCACGAGAAGCTGGGGGGCAGCAGGACATTCGTGCCGTCCCAGATCGGCGACTGGCTGCGGTTGAGCAGGTCGTAGACGAAATACCGCTGATCGATCGTGCTCGCCTCCGGGAAGATGAACGGCAGTGTGCCCAAGCCGATGTTGTTCCGGTTGGCGTTGTCGCCGACCGGGAAGGCATTGCAGAACTGCGGTCCGCCGCCGCCACCGACCCCGAAACAGCCGCCTTGGTAGGCCTGGCTGCGCCCGAACGTGCCTTCCAGGAACAGGGTCGGGCTGAGCGTGTAGTTGGCGGTCGTGGCGATCAGCGAGACATTGGGGTGGACCATCCGGGTGTCGTTCCAGCCGGGAATGGACCCTTGCTGCACCTGCTCGCGCTGAGTGAATCCTGAGTACTTGAAGCTGGCGCGGAATTTCTGTGTGGCCTGGTAGTCGAAGCGGACGGCGGGCTGCGTGCTGAGGATCGACTCCGACGGACGCGTGATCTCGAAGTTGTAGGGCTGCCCCGCAGGCGGGTTGTCGATGTTCGGCAGCGGATACATCTTCAGGATGTTGAGCCCGGTTTGGTACAACTGCGCCGCCGGAATCCGCCCGAGAACGCCGCCATCGGCAAAACACGCACTCGTGTTCGTGGCCGAGCACGTCCCCGACACGGCGGGGTTCTTCACGTACGGATAGGGGTTCCCGAGGTTGTCCGTCGACTTCGAGAAGTCCCCCTGCCGCTCCAGCGCGGTCGGCAAGCGATAGCGGATCACGTCATTGCCGCCCGTCCGCGGCTCGAACTCCTGCGTGTAGAAGAAAAAGAGTTTGTTGGATCCCCCGGGCTTCCCGACGGGGCCGCCGATCGAGTACCCCCAGTCCCGCTGCCGCAGCACGTTTTTGGGATCGCCGTTCAGGATGTTCGTCTTGCTGTTGGCATTCCAGTCGGAATTGCGTTCGACATCATAGACCGAGCCGCGGAAGCGGTTCGTGCCACTCTTGGTGACTGCGGTGATCTGCAGGCCGCTCGAACGTCCGAACTCCGCCTGATAGCTCGAGACGAGCACCTTCACTTCCGCGATCGATTCGACGTTCAAGTCGATGATCGCGCGATTGCTGCCCGTATCCATCGTCGACACGCCGTCCATCTGGATGTTGGTATCGCCGCCACCGGTGGACGAGCGATCCCCGATCCGGCTGGTACCCGTGACGCCCGGGGCCAGCGACGCCAGCTGCGTGAAGGCGCGCCCGGCGATCGGCAGGTTGGTGACCGCGTCGGTCGAGATCGTGAAGGATCGCTCGGCGGAAGCCGATTGCACGAGCGGCGCTTCGGCCTTGACGTCGACCACTTCCGTGGTGCCGCCGACCTCAATCTGGAGCTGCCCCACGGTCACGCGCTCGCCGGGGCTGACCTGCACGCCTGCCCGCTTCAGGGTGCTGAAGGACGGCATCGAGACTTCGATGGTGTAGGTATCGGCCCGCAAGTTCGGGAACACGAAATCGCCCGAGGCGTCAGTGATGACCGGCGAGGACCTCGTGTTCTGCGATTCGCTGATCACCGTCACGGTGGCGCCGGGGACGACGCCGCCCTGCTTGTCCCTGACCGTCCCGGTGAGGGTGCCGGTCGTGATTTGGGCCGACACGCTCGCCGCCAGTCCGAGCATGCCCGCTGCCGCCAGATGCCTCCACAGCCACGCTCTCACAGTCATGAACGTTGCCTCCTCCCTACCCAGCCTCGTCGCCGCGCTGAGTAGCACCCTGGACCGTCCGCCGATTGCGTAGGCCGGAGCCACGATTTTGGCGCTCGCGACACATCTCCTACCAATCTGTCGCGCGACGGAATGTTATCTACGTTGGGCGCTCAGTCAAGGAAAAGATCAGACCTTATTTTGGTGCCGCGTAAATAGGTATGACCAATTTCACCTTTACGCGCGGTGCGGCGAGCGGCGCCGGGCCAAAGTGTTTAGGAATTCGGCGGAACTGTATTATCGTAGCAGCGCTACGGGCGTAACCTTGTGTGACCTTGAGTAGAACGTCCCCGATTTCAGAGCGAGCCAGCGACCTCATGGCGAACGAACTGGTCGTCCGTCATGTGCGCGAGCTGGTGGTCCACGGGCACTACAAGCCGGGCCAGCGGCTACCCACCGAACGTGAACTGGTCAGGGAGATTGGGGTCAGCCGCACGAGCGTGCGGGCCGGGCTTCAGGCGCTTGCCGCCAAGGGGCTCATCGTCATCCGCCACGGCGCCGGCACGTTCGTCGCCGATGGCCCACCGATCCTGGATAGCGAACCGCTCAGCGTGCTGGCCGCGCTGCACGGGTTCACCCACCGGCAGATGTTCGAGGCGCGCCGCACGTTGGAGGTGAGCATCGCGCGGATGGCCGCGGAACGCCGAACCGCCGCGCAGCTCGCCGGGATCTCCGACGCCGTCAGCGCGATGTTCGCCACGAGCGATGACCCTCAGGCCTTCCTCGTCGCGGACATCCGCTTCCATGCCGCCGTCGGCACGGCGTCAGGAAACCCGATCCTCGCGTCGGTGGTCGAGATGATCTCGGCGATGTTCTACGAACAGCGGCGGCAGACCGCCGATCGGCGCCGGGATCTGCGGCCGGTCGCCGATGCGCACTGGCAGATCTATCAGGCGATCCGCGATCAGGAACCGGACACCGCGGCACGGCTGATGACCGAGCATCTCATCGAAGCCGAGAAGGCGCAGCAGGCCGAGGAGTGGGACGTGGCACACCGGCCCGCGCACGTCGGGGATGGCAGCGATACGGGCAAACCGTCCTGACGCAGGCTGGCGTGCGAAACGACTGAGAACCACGCCAGCGAGTCACGTCAACTGCCGCCGCTCTACGGTTTCGCCTCCTTGAATCCCACGACGGATCGGATCATCCCGTCGCTCTTCGTCAGCACATAGATCTCGCCATCACCGTCCTGAGCCAGTCGCATGTCCACCCGGCCGCGCCCCGAGATGACGCCCGTCCCAGGCAGGGTGTCGCCCTTGCCGCCTCGCGCGCGGAAGGTCTCCTCGACCAGACGGCGGATGTTCGACTCGACTTCGTGCATTGGCGCGAGCGTCGCCGCGACGCCATCATCGGCGCGGCGGACGTCCGCCATCTCGGCGTACCAGAGGTGCCCGGTCGTGATGTCGCCGAACAGCAGCTTGCCGGCCAATGACGGCACGCGCCGGCCGCGGTAGATGACCCCGCCGGCAATCGCGTCGCCGCCGGCGGCCGCGTGCGGGTAGGAGATCACCGGGTAGGTCGGCTTCATCGTGCCGCGCGTCACGGTGTCAGTGATCTGCAGCGGGATGGTGTCGTCGGCCGGCACCGGGGTCATCCCTGCCGGGCTCATCGCCTGAATGCCCTCGCGCAACGGGTAGCCGTAATTCGCCCCCTTCTTGATGATGAACACGGATTCCCAGGACGTCAGGCCGATGTTGAAGGCGATCAGGGTGGGTGCCGTCGTCTGGCCCGGCTCGACGTCCCAGATCATGCGATGCGGGTTGCGCAGGCCCAGCGCCCAGATCTCTTTCCGCGCACCGTCGACGGAGACGAACGGATTGTCAGTCGGGATACGGTAGCGGCCGTTGTCGCTGACGGTGGTCGTCGCCGTGTGCTCGCGCAGGTCCGGGACGATGCGGAGAATCTTGCCGCAGAAGTTGTCGAGCCGCTGCGGGTTCAGGCGGCGGATGTCGCGCTGCTCGCCGGTGCCGGAATCGCCGACACCGACGTACATCACCCGCCACTCCGCATCGCCGCGCTTCGCCGTCGGGTTGAACGTCATCTCGCCGAGCGGATGGATCGGAGACGCCAGCTGGAGGCGCAACACTTCGCGGGCCGTTCCTTCGAACGTCGTGTTGGCGATGTTGCGATCGGTCCATTCGATCATCACGGCCTCGCGGTTGATGACGGCGCCGGGCTGCGCCGGCGTGACCGTGGCCGGCGTCGTCTCGTACTTCGTGAGATCGAGGCCTGGTACCACGCCGGCTCTGGGCTCCGCGGCAGCCTGCGGCGTGGTGGGATCCTCCATGTGCAGCGTGTAGAAGATGCCGTTCCGCGCGTAGTCGGGATCGAAGACGACGTTGATCAGCCCGGTGGCGAAGTTGCGCTCAAAGGTGAACCGCTGAAACAGGCCGCGACGGTTCCCCAGTCCGTTGAAGTCCAGATACACCGTGAACGCCTTGGTCTGTTTGTCGAAGATATAGAGCGGACCGTTCAGATCGGCTACGAAGAACCGGCGGCCACCAGGCTCCTCGCGCAGGAAGTTGACCCGGGCCAGCTCCGCCCGGGTGTTATCGGCGCTGTTATCGGCGGTGACCGGCATCTGGACGTAGTCGGCCAGTTCGAGCGTCGGCCGCGGGCTGGACGACGCGGGCCCGGCTGACGGCGCGGCCGCGGCGGTACCGTTCGCCAGTGCCCGCAGGTAGTTCACGATGCTCCAGATCTCGGTATCCGAGATCCGTCCGTCCCACCCGGCCATCATCGTCGGCGGCACACCACGCTTGATCACGGTGTAGATCTCGCCGTCAGAGCCGCCATGGTCCCAAGTCGTATCGGTCAAGTCAGGTGGCTGCTTGCCGTTCTGCTCCTGGATGATCGAGATGGGCGTGCCGGCTTTCACGGCGCCTTGCCCGCGGTCGCCGTGGCACGCCGCGCAATTCGTGTCGTAGGCCTTCTTGCCGGCCGCGATCGACTCGGGCGTCGACGCGACCGGGTTCTTGAGTCGCCGCCCCGGCAGCCTGCGGCGATTGCGTGAGCACCACGCGAGTGGCGGCGATCCCGACGAGGCCGCAGGTCACCGCGGCGACGATGACGGGAGCGAGGCGACGGAGAGTCGGACGAGTCATCACTGATACACCTCGAGAGCTGCCTGGGTCGCGGCCGCTGACGTCGCCAGGAGCAGGAGCAACAGAGAAACCGCGATAGACGCACGCGCGTGGGCACAGGAGTCCTGCGGATCGAGTGGCTCGAAACGTGCTCTCGACGCGCGCCGGCCGCTCGATGCTACTTCGGAGGATACGGTACCGCCACCGCATTCGTGCTGATTGAGCGTGCCGCGGGCGAACGCCAGGACTGGCTGACATAGGGCTCGCGGTCGCCGGGCGGACGCATGACCATCCGATAGGTGATGGTGGCGGTGCCGATAAGATCGCGTGATGGTATGGACTGTGGGCCACTCGACGCGCCGCATCGAGGAGTTCGTCGCCGTGCTGCGCGCCCACGATATCGACGCGCTGATCGACGTTCGCCGCTTCCCTGCCTCGCGTCGTCTTCCCTGGTTCAACGCGCAGCCGTTGGCGGCATCGCTCGACGCGGCCGGCATCGCCTACTGCTGGATCCCAGCCTTGGGCGGGCGGCGCACGCCGAATCCTGATTCCACGAACACGGGCTGGCGTCATCCGTCGTTCCGCGGCTACGCCGACCACATGCAGACCGAAGAATTTGCCGCAGGGCTCTTCGAGCTGCTCATGATCGCGGGCGGTCTGAGGTCTGCGGTGATGTGCGCGGAGCTACTCTGGTGGCGTTGTCATCGCCGGCTGCTGGCAGATCAGCTCGTGGCTCTGGGCGAGGAAACCTGGCACATCGAAACGGCGAAGCCGCCTGCCTTGCACCGCTTGATCGAACCGGCGCGGATCGTCGACGGTCAACTGTCGTACGACATTCAGCCCGCCTTGTTCTAGTCCCCTGGGACTTCACAATTCGGTTCGCATCTGACGTCACCCGATGGACGTCGACGCGTCCTCGTCGATCCGTTTCCGTGGGCGGGCGACACTCGCATGCGTCTACGCGCGTCCCATAGCGCAGTGGAGCGGCAGCGGATTGGAGTATTATTGTTTGAGGTCAAAGGAGGTGCCGTGATGCGCGCCGAAGTCACCCGATTCGTGATGTTCGCCTGCCTCTTGACGGGATCTGCCGGCATCGCTGCCGGCGCTACCGGCCCCGAGCAGTCACCGAAGGCCGCCGAGGGTCTGGTTGGCTTGATGAAGTCTCGCCAGCTCAGCACGGTCGCGGCGACCGACCCGCAGAACCCTGGACGGGTGATCGCCGCCATGCTGATCCCTGACGTCCAACTGCTCGTCGTCGGGGCCAAATCATCGGCGAGCCCCTACCTGGAATCCCAGATCGCGCAGGGTCAGTTCGCCGAGGTCTACGCCGTGTTGAACTCGACCGCGGTGCCGGAGACGAAGATCTTCTTCGAGGACATGGGATGCGATGGGCTGACCAACGACGACGAGGGAATCGACGTCATGTACGAACGGGGGACCGTCCAGACCATCTTCGACGGCGACTGGAAGCGGCAGAAGCTCTCGAAGGAGGATTACGAGAACAAGCTGCAAAAAGCCGACGCTGAGTACGCCCGCATGCTGACGCTGCTCGCGGATCGCCTGCAGTCGGCCTCGACAGCCGCCGGCCGGTGAGGTCGTTCAACGGCGTTCGCAGCGGGGACCGACGCCGCAGCGGCCCCTTCGTCGGGCACGCCCAGTTCTGAGGGCCGGCGCGCCTTACTCGTCGCCACTACGGCGGGGGTCCGCGCCGGCCCTGATTAGCAAGGGACGTCCGGTCCGATGGACCGGGTCGCATAGGCGCCACGCGGACGCCGGTAACCTACCGGCCGACCAGCGTCCTGACCCGGTAGACGCCGGTCACTGCCGTCATGTACAGCGTCTTGCCATCGTCGCCCCATCCGCAGTTGGCAGGAACTTCGGGCGGTTGGATGGTGCCGAGGTGTTTGCCGTCGGGCGACAGGACCCAGACGCCGCCCGGACCTGAAGTGTAGATGTTTCCCTTCGCATCCACTTTCAGCCCATCGGCCAGGCCGTCGACTTTGCTCGTGAGGTCCGCGAGCACGCGCCCGTTGCTCAACGACCCGTCAGCGGCGACGTCGTAGCGCATCACGAGATTCTTCGCCGCCTCGGAGTTGTTGACGTAGAGGATCTTGTAATCTGGCGAGAACGCCAGGCCGTTGGGCCGCGCGAGATCGCGCACCAATGCTTGCACCTGCCCGTTGGCAAACCGGTAGACGCCGTTGAACGTGATCTCCTTGGCAGGATCGTCGTCTTGCTTGGCCAGACCGTACGGCGGATCGGTAAAGTAGAGCGCGCCGTCCTTCGCGAATACCAGGTCGTTCGGGCTGTTGAAGCGCTTGCCTTCAAACGTCGACACCACCGGTGTCAGCGTGTGATCCGGCGCGACGCGCACGATCCGCCGAGCAGCGTGCTGCACCATCCACACCGAGCCGTCCGGCGCCTGCGCCATGCCGTTCGAGCCGATGAAGGCGTCGGGCGCGGCGTTCGAGGCCCCTCCGGAGTTCTCGATGATCACCGTCACCTTGCCGTCCGGCGTCACCGAGCGGACCACATTGCCCTGCACGTCGCTGAACCACAGCGTGCCATCGGGACGCCAGAGCGGGCCTTCGGTGAACTTGAAGCCGCCCGCCACTTTCTCGATCGCCGCCGTCGGGGCGACCAGCGCGTCCAGCGCCGGATCGATCCGTTCGATCTTGCCAACGCTCCCCGCCGTCGTGGCAGCCGGGGCACCAGCCGCAGGAGCCGCCGTCGTCGCGGCGCTTTCTTTACCGCAGGCTGCGGCGAGCAAGCCAGCAAGCCCAAGCGCGTACGCGCCTCGTTTCAACTTCACCCTTACACCTCGTCGTAGAGCACGACCGGATAGTCCTTGGTCGTCGTCATCGTCTTCTCGACCGGCGGCCACACGCGCTGATGCTCCGCCGAGGCGATCCACTTCTGCCGGAGCTCCTCGCTCTCGAACTCGAGCTCGAAGCGGTAGTTGTGCGGCGGCGGCACGCTGCCCTGGATCACCGTTCGCCGCTTGAGCAGCTTCACGCGGATGTAGCCTTCGTGCTTGACCGCCTCGGGAACGAACTGGTTGTGAAACAGGTCGAGCAGCTCGCGTTCGCGGCCCGGAGCGATGTCCATCTCGACGTACAGGCGGATGTGCTTCGTCTGCGCCGCGACGCGCTCGGGCGCCGCCAGCCGCGCGGCCCAGGCGCCAGCCATGCCGGCGAACAGGCCCTTCAGAATTCCACGTCGTACCACGACAGTCTCCTTGATTGAGTGGGTTTACGCCTCGGCGAACACCGGGCGCGTGGGATCGACCAGCGCCCAGCAGCCGGCGCCGATGAGAAACAGGGCGCCCATCACGTACAAGGGCACATCCCAGCTGCCAAACCAGGCCACGGAGTAGGCCACGATGAGCGGATTGAGCATGGCGACCAGGTTGCCGATGGAGTTCATGGTGCCGCCGACGACCCCCACGTGATTGCCGCCGATCTCCATGACCGTGCCCCACGCGGCGCCGAGCGTGAACATCGTCAGACCGGTCGCCGCCGCGATCAACACCGCCGCGAGCACCGGCGTGCCGACCGCGGCCGCCGCGATGAGACAGCAACCGACGAGGACGTAAGCGATCCCGCCGAGTCCGCAGCGGCCGACGCGGAGCCCGTAGCGGATGCACAGACGGTCAGTCAGCCACCCGCCCAGCAGATCGCCCGGCATGCTCACGAGGAGCGGCAACCCGGCGAAGAGCGCCATGCCCGAGATGTTGAAGCCGTGTCGCTCGAGCAGGTACGACGGCAGCCAGGTGATGCAGAAGTAGAAGATCATGCAGTTCGGGATGTACATGACGCTCAGCGCGAGCATATTCCGGCTGCGGATCAGCGTCCGCCAGTACGCCCAGCCGCCACCGTGCTCGGTGACGCGCCGCCGACTGGCGAGGATGAGCGCCAGCTCCGACGGACTGACTGACGGGTGCTCGGACGGATCGTTGCGAAACCAATAAAGCCACAGCGCAACCCACACGAGTCCGACCATACCGAAGGCCACGAACACGCCGCGCCACGACATCACGCTGAGCAGGCCGGGCCACGGCCCCAGCAACCCGCCGCCGACGATGAAGGCCGGCGTCAACCCGGCAACGAGGTGAGCGCCGCAGAAGAAGATCCCTTGCACCCGGCCGCGCTCCGGCTGCGGAATCCAGCGTGAGAACGTCCGCGCCACAGCCGGCCAGGCGCCCGCCTCGCCGGCGCCGAACAGGAACCTGATCACGAGCATCGTGACGTAGCTGGCGGCCGCCGCCGTCGCCATCGTCATCACCGACCACCAGATGACGATGCGCGCGAGAACGGAGCGGGTGCCGACGCGATCCGCCCATCGCCCGGTGGGGATCTCGAACAGCCCGTATGCCAGCTGGAACACCGTGAACACCCAGCCCATTTCGACCGCGGTCAGGCCGAGGTCGCGGCGGATGCCCGGCGCGAGGGTCCCGATGGCCGTGCGATCGAGGTAGGTGACCATCGCCAGCGTCGTCGCGAGCGCGACGACGCGATACCGGGCGGTGGACGTGGTCTCTGTCGTCTGGGTCGGCACCCTAGAGGCCTCTCCCGCGCCCGGGGCCGCCGAGACGCTGCGGCGGCGTCGCCAGAAGGTCGTTCTTCTTGTTCATGTCGCGGGCAACGCCGACGACGAGGAACTCGAGTGGGGTGGTCCCGGTGTTGGCAAAGCCTTTCGTTTCCCCGACCCGCACCGGGATGGCGTCGCCGGTCTTGATCGGCGCGGTCTCGTTGCCGATCGTGGCGGTGCCGTCGCCCTTCATGACGAAGTAGAAGCCGCCGATCCCTGGTTCCGAGCCGGGCCCGACCGACGTCCCAGCCGGCAGCAGCAGGTGATCGACGTATGCCCAGGGCGTGTAGAAGACCGTCGGGCCGAGCGCGCGGCGATATTGCACGGTGCCCGTGCCGCCCTGGAGGCTCGCGATCGGCTGCGTACGCGCGGGGTCGAGCTGCATGCTGATGAACTGCGGCACCGGATCCAATGGCGCGTCGACGCGCGTGTCGCCCAGATCGAAGTTGTCGTACATGCCGTGGAACGACGCGACGTTGATGTTCAGCCACTGCACCGGCTTGTCGGTGGCGTTATAGATGGCGTGCGCGTGGCCCATGCGGGCCGGCGCGCCGGCCGGGCCCTTCAACGTCGAGGTGCGTCCGTCGACCGTAAACTGCGCCTCGCCGTCGAGGATGACGAACATCTCTTCGCAGTAATTGTGGAAGTGCTGCCCGATCCCTGATTTCGGCTGGATGACGCCGCGATGCAGGAACTGCAGGTTGGCGTCGATCGCGTCGGTGTTGAACAGCGCGAAGAAGTCCAGCGTGCCGGCACCGCCGTGTACGGCGGGTGACGATCGGTAACGTGCCGGGTCGGTGTGTGCGATCCGGTCAGCCAGCGCGGGGCGCGACGGATTGGCCGGCGAAGGTGCTGCCGGCGCGCCGCCACGGCCCTGACCCGAAACGAGCACGGTCGCCGACAGGCAAACCAGACCGAACAGACCGACGCGATGACGATGGCGCATGAGGGTCTCCTTGGGCGCGTGTGGGACAGCGTAACTGGATGCTGAACAATCCATCCTGCATGGCACATGGCAGATGTGAAAACCGGGCGATTACTTTGCCATTCATCCAGTGGCCATTTCACAGTTGGGTCGACTTCCAGCGGCCCGTTAGATCCGGTTGAACTTTTTGATCGCTTCCTGCAGCGACTTGAACTGGCGGATGAACGGATACATGCCGCTCTCGCGCGCGTCGATCGACTGCGCTTCCTTGAGGACCTCGGCGGCGCGATCCTGCGCGACCACGACCACGCCGTCCTCGTCGGCGACGATGATGTCGCCGGGACGCACGGTCACGCCGCCGCACTCGACGGCAATGTTCTTGGCCACCGTCGCGTAGTGGCCGACCGCGGTGCGCGGCGACTTCGATCGCGCGTAAACCGTCAGGCCCATTCGGCGGATGTCCCACATGTCCCGGATCGCTCCGTCGAGCACCATGCCGGCCATCCCCCGTTCGACCGCCGCCGTGGCCATCAGGTTGCCCATCGCCGCGATGTCGAGCGAGCCTTCCATGACGATCACGCCAACCTCGCCGGGCTTGGCCTCATCGATGATCTCCACCGAGTGCTTGACGGCCAGCGTCGCCGTGGCCTGCTCGGCCGGTGCCGGCCGGGCCAGCGACGTGACCGCGCGGCCGACCATGTTGGTGCCGGCCATGAGCTTCATGTCGGAACGCATCGTGCCGTTCTTGCCGGTCACGATTTCGACCGCGTCGGACACCGACGCTGCATAGGTGCTCTTGAATCCCGCGATCAGCGGGTCGCCCGGTGAGGCCGATGCTCCGGGTGTCTGTGTGGCGGCGATGGCCACGAGTGTCGCGCCGCCGGCGAGCGGCAGGCCGATCACGAGCGCACGAGCAAGGCGACGAAGATTCATGACGGCGGCTCCTTCTCCGCTTGGGGCGCCGCTATAGTAACGTAGCCCGCGCGCCGCCAGTGGCCGCGGCTCGGTTCGACCGGGAGGACATGATGAAACTGCCGCTCGCCGTGGTGCTGCTCTTCGCCGTTCTCGGCCAGGAGGCGCCGCAATATCCGCCCCCCTACCCGAGGCCGGGCACGACGCAGCTCCTCGAGAACGACGCCGTTGCCGTGTGGGATGTCTCGTGGCTCAAGCAGAAGTACCCGCTGCACACCCACCGCTACGACCTCATCGGGGTCTCCTACGTCGAAGGCGATCGCATCATCACGCAGGGCAACGCGCCGGGCCGGCTCACCACGACGAAAGCCTGGGTGTTCCAGTCGAACGTCGCCGGCAACACGCACGTCGAGGAGGGTGCGAGCGATCCGCCGATGCGCGCCGTCCTCATGGAGGTCAAGACCCCTGCGCCCAGAACGGACGTGGTGGAAACCGCCGACGGCTTGCGGCAGGTCGTCGGCGCGCCGTCCTGGGAGAATCCGCGGACCTACGCCTGGGCCATCCCGCCCGGGACCGCGGTCCCCTCCCACCGCCACGTGCGCGACGCGGTCGAGCTCGTCTTCACGTCGGCCACGCCGGCGACCACACCCAAGGTAACGTTCGTGCCGGCCGGCACGGTCCACGCGGGTCCCGCACCCGAACCGGCCGGCCGCGTGTTCATCTTCGAAATCAAATAGCGGAGAGGGCCCATGAGGAAAACGCACACCGGTCGGCGACAGTTCCTGGCCACGGCAGGCCTGGCGGCCGCCGCCGCGTCGCGGCCGCTGGCCGCGTACGGTCAGGCAGTCGACAACGCCAGGCAGGCGTCAAAGCCCTCCGCCCTTCAGATCACTGAGCTGAAGTGCGGCTACGTGCGCGGCAGCATGTTCGTGAAGATCCATACCAACCAGGGGATCTGGGGCTGCGGTGAAGCGGTCGACGCGATTGGCGGCACCTACAATTTCGCCAAGACGCTGGGACAGCGGATTCGCGGGCAGAATCCGCTCAACGTCCACCGGTTGTTCGAGCAGCTCCGCAAGGGTGGCGTCTTCTCCGGCGCGCAGGCCGGCATGTACATCGCGGTACTCACCGCGGTGGAGACGGCCTTGTGGGACTTGGCCGGCAAGGCCCTGAACGTCCCGGTCTATCAGCTGCTCGGCGGTAAATTCCGCGACAAGATCCGCGTTTACCTCGACACCGCGCTGTACCAGACACGGCTGCCGCAGCCGGAGCAGTTCGCCTCGGCCGCGGCCAAGGCCGTCAAGGACGGATATACCGCGATCAAGTTCGATCTCGATCAGGCGACCGATCCCAACAAGTACGATCAATTCAACTGGACGGCGAGTCCGGCCGAAGTGCAGCGCATGTTCGATCAGTTGTCGGCGGCCCGGCAGGCGGTCGGGCCCACCGTGGACATCTGCGCCGACATGCACGCCCGCTACGACTATCCCACGGCGCTCCAGGTCGCCAAGCGGGTCGAGCCGCTCAATCTGATGTGGCTCGAAGAGCCCGTCCCGGCGGAGAACGTCGACGCCTACAAGCTGATCGCGGACTCGACCACCACGCCCATCTGCGCCGGCGAGAACGTGTATCTCGCGCACGGCTTCCGCCGGATGCTCGAGATCGGCGCCGTCGACATCATCATGCCCGACCTGCAGAAGACCGGCGGTCTCGGGGAAGGCCAGCGGATCGCCAATCTGGCCAACCTCTATTACGTGCCGTTCGCGCCGCACATGGTCGCGTCATTCCTCGGCGCGATGGCCTCGTGCCACGTGTGCGCGTCGGTGCCGAACTTCATGATCCTCGAGTGGCAGACCTACTTCGACAGCGAGGCCATGTACAAGGAGATGGTTACCTATGACGGTCCGCAGGTGACCAAGGGCTTCATCACCGTCTCGGACAAGCCCGGCATCGGCGTCGAGATCAACGAAGAGGGCATGCGCCGCTACGCCACACCCGGGGTGCCCTTCTTCGAGTAGCCGCGCCGCGACTGCGTTAATGGTTTGAGCGCCAACGGGTCTGGTGCTATCGTCCATCACCGCGGGCGCCACGCCGGCGCGCACGCGAGCGGCGAAACGCGCGGACCAACGACGTCGACAGACTGCCGAACGGGAGGAGTTCCATGACCAAGCGCACCCTGCTGGCCGCACTCATCATCTGCGCCGGTGCGTGGGTCGGTCCCAGCGCATCGGAGCAGCCGGCGGCCGACTGCAAACCAAGCGGGTTGAACATTCCGGGCGCACCGTACCCGTGCGTTTACCCCGACAACCGGGTTACCTTCCGGGTCGTCGCCCCCGACGCGCAGAAGGTCCGCGTGCGCATCGGCCAGGGCTTCGACATGGCCAAGGCCGCCGACGGACTCTGGTACGTGACGACCACGCCGCAGGTCGTCGGCTTCCACTACTACACGCTGGCGATTGATGGATCCGTGGTGGCCGATCCGGCGACCCGCACGTTCTTCGGATCGGGCTTCTACAACAGCGGGATCGAGATTCCGGAACCGGAGGCGGACGCCGAGTACGCGAGCGTGAAGACCGTGCCGCACGGCACGGTCCGTCAGCAGTGGTACTTCTCGAAGGTGACCGGCGCCTGGCGCCGGACCTACGTCTACACGCCGCCGGACTACGACACTGCGTCGAAGACGAAGTACCCCGTGCTGTACCTGCTGCACGGCTGGGGCGAAGACGAGGAGGGCTGGCACGTCCAGGGGCACGTCGACCTGATCCTCGACAACCTGATCGCCGCGACCAAGGCCCGGCCGATGATCGTCGTGATGGACAACCTGAACGCGGTCAAGCCGGGCGAGAGCGCTGCCCTTTACTTTGCGCGGGGAGCCCTCACGCAGGCCGTTCCCACGCCGCCCCCGCCGCCGGGCGCGGCAGCGGGCCCGCCACCGGCCGGGGGGGCGCCGGCAGGACGCGCCGCGGGTCCAGGCCGAGGCGGTGGCTCGCTGGCGAGTGGCGTCTTCACCGACATGATGCTGACCGACCTGATCCCGATGGTCGAGCGCACCTTCAGGGTCGCGCCGGGCCGTGAGAATCGGGCGATGGCCGGCCTGTCCATGGGCGGCGCGCAAACGTTCGGCACCGCGCTGGCGAACCTCGACAAGTTCGCCTACATCGGCGGGTTCAGCGGCAGCAGCGGCGGCCGCGGCGGCTTCGATCCGAAGACCGCAAGCGGCGGCGTCTTCGCCGACGCCGCCGCCTTCAACAAGAAAGTCAAAGTCCTGTTCCTCGGGATCGGATCCGCGGAAGGGCCGGGCACCAAGACCTTCAGCGAGCAGCTCACCCAGGCCGGCATCAAAAACGTGTACTACGAGTCGCCCGGCACCGCTCACGAGTGGCTCACCTGGCGCCGCTGCTTCCGGGAGTTCGCGCCCCTGTTGTTCCGGTAAGCAAGCTCGAGACGCCGGGCAATTTTCGGTTGTCTCGCGCACCGGTTCGGTGCTAAGGTCCGCCCGCGCCGGGGTCGCGGGCCACTCGCGTTCCGTTCCCAACGCTGCCGAAGAGCCGGCGGCCCGGTGAGGAGGAGACCGAGCGACAGCAATGGCCGTCTGTCGTCGCTGCCATGAGCGACGACCCTGCCGGGCCTCGCGTCACTGAAGTTGGCGCCGTCATCACGTCACGTACCGCGCAACACCAAGGAGAGCGCATGCGACGAACCTTGCGGCTGATCCTGTGTCACTGCCTGCTCACGACCCTGGCGCTACCGCTCGCGGCGGAGGCGCAGGACACCCGCGGCAAGATCGCCGGCACGGTGCGCGACAACGCCGGCGTGATTCCCGGCGCGACGATCGCGATCACGAACACCGACACCAACGTCACGCAGAACCTCACCACCAACGGCTCCGGCTACTTCGAGGCGCCGCTGCTCAATCCGGGCACCTACGCCGTGAGCGTCCAGATGTCCGGCTACAAGGCGATCCGGCGCGACGGCCTGGTGCTCGGGGTCGGCGAGCAGTTGACCCTGCCGTTCACGCTCGAGGTCGGCCAGATCACCGAGCAGGTCATCGTCACGGCGGACACGCCGCTCCTCGATACGACCTCCGTGACCTCGGCGGCGCGGTTCGATACCCGTCTGGTCGAGAGCCTGCCGATGTTCTCGAACATGCCGATCACGCTGTCGCGGTTCGCGCCCGGCACGAACGTCAACGACCAGCAGACGCAGGTGTCGCAGGGGTATGCCGACAACACCTCCCTCTCGGCTGGCTCCGGACTCGGCTTGCCGCTGGGTGGCACGCAGCCGACCCCGCCAGCCTTCGGCGGCAACAACTACACGCTCGACGGCGCGAACAACAACGGCAGCAGCCGCCGTATCGCGTCCTCACCCAACTCGGACATGATTCAGGAGATGCGCGTCGAATCCTCGAACTTCGACGCCACGGTCGGGCACGGTCTCGGCCTGCAGATTTCGATGATGACGCGCGCCGGCACGAACCGGCAGCGCGGCACGGTCAATTACCAGTACTGGACCAACCGGTTCAACGCCCTGACCGTGCAGCAGAAGCTCACGTTCGACGACCGCTCGAAGAGCGAGTTCGACAAAGGCCGGTCGCATAATCTGTCGCTGACCGCCGGCGGTCCGGTGCGGATACCGGGCCTGCTGGACGGACGCGGCAAGCTGTTCTACTTCGGGAACTACTCCTACGCCAACGACGCGATTCCCGGCAAGATTCAGGGCTCGATCACCGTGCCGGCCAACGCGGCGCACCTGCGCGGCGACTTCTCGGACCTGCTACGACTGCCGAATCCGGCGCAGTACCAGATCTACGATCCGCTGACGACCCGGCCCGACCCGGCCAACCCGAGCCGCATGATCCGCGATCCGTTTCCGAACAACATCATCCCGCGCGAGCGCATCGTCAACCCTGACGGCAGCTATCGAAACCCGTTGATGACGCTGTACTCGCAGCTGGTGCCGCAACCGAACCAGAACTTCATCGAATCCGGGCAGCAGCCGACCGGCAACTTCTATCAGGGTGGGCAGCCGGATTCGCCCAGTAGCCACCAATACGGCTTCCGCGTCGACTACAACGCCACCGACCACGACCGCTTCTTCTTCCGCACCAGCGGCGTCAACTTTCTCGAGTACGTCAGCGATTGGACCTACCAGAATCCGGACCCACTGCTGCGCATGAATTCCGCCGACCGCTCGCGGTATCAGTGGTCCCACACCGGGACGTGGACCCGGACGATGGGCTCGACCGTGATCGACTCATCGATTGCCGCGAATCGCTTCAATCAGGTGGACAAGTTCCTCGGCCTGAAGCGGTTCAAGCCGACCGACGTCGGCCTGCCGTCCTATCTCGACGACTTCTGCTCGACCAACGGCGGCTGCAACCTGCCAAACATCGGAATCGGCGGTTACCAGGGGATCGGCGGCGGCCTCGGCGACGGTGATACCGCCACCCACCTGCAGGCCCAGTCCTCGCTCACCTCGGTCATCGGCCCGCACACGCTGCACGGCGGCGTCGACGTGCGCCGCGCCCAGCGCGATCGCACCGGCGGTGGCAACCGCTCGGGCCAGATGACGTTCGATCGCACCTACACCCGGCAGTTCAGCGACGAGACATCGCTGACGCCCAGCAACCTTGGGCTCTCGCTCGCCGCGTTCGAGCTCGGCTTGCCGACGTCGGCGTCGATCAACAACGAGCTGCCCTCGACCTTCAGCAACTACTGGACCGCCGCGTTCGGTCAGGACACCTGGCGTCTGGGGAAGATGACCATCAACGCCGGCCTGCGATTCGAATACGAGACCGGCGTGCGCGAGGATGACGGCCACATGATCGTCGGCTGGGATCCCACCGCGACGAACGCCATTACCGCTGGCGCGCAGGCCGCGTACCTGGCCAGCGGTCTTCAGAACCAGGCGGGCATGCCGGCAACGCTCAACGCGCTCGGCGGGCCCACCTACGCCGGCGACTCCGGCGTCAGCCAGCCGGCCGAAGCGATGTGGATGCCACGGGCATCCGCCGCCTATCAACTGGGCACCCGCACCGTGGTCAAGGGCGGCTGGGGCCTCTATTACGACACCCTGACCGCCGCCGACTACTTCGCCGCGCAGGCCGGCTATAGCGTGACGACGACGTCGACGATTTCCGACGACCTGGGCCGCACCTTCAAGTGGGGAACTCCGGCGACCGGCAGCACCAGCTTCGATCCCTTCCCAGTCCGTGCCGACGGCACCCGCTGGGACCCCATCGTCGGCGACACGCTCGGCGTCAACTCGGTGCTGGGCGGCACCTTGACGACGGAGAACGGTCAGCGGGAGCACGCGCGGCAGCAGCGCTGGCGCGTGTCGCTTCAGCGCGAGGTGACGCGGACGCTCGCGGTCGAACTCGCCTACAGTGGCGCGCTCAACGACCGACTGCCGATCAACGTGCGCGGCGACTACCTTCCGGAGCAGTACTGGGACGCCGGCAACACGCGGAACACTACGGCGAACGCCTTCCTCACGGCAAACGTCGCGAATCCGTACTTCATCAACAACTTCGCCTCGCTGCGGACCACCGATCCGGCGCTGTATCAGCGCCTCGCCTCGAACCCGACGTTCTCGTCGGCGACGATCCAACGCCAGCGCCTGCTCCGTCCGTTCGGCGCTCTCACGAATTTGACCTACGCCAACCTCCCCATCGGCGAGTCCAAGGCGCATTCGGTGGAAGTGCAGGTCAATCGCCGTCTGAGCAACGGGCTGACCGGGTTCTTCTCGTTCGCTGCCAACTCGGTCCGCTACAATCGGACGGTCGAGGAGTTCGACCGCGAACCGACGCTGTGGCAAGGCAGCAACGACGCGCGTCCCTGGCGTCTCGCCGGAGCCGCCAGCTACGAGCTGCCCTTCGGATCCGGGAAGCCCTTCCTCTCCGATGGCGGCATGTGGGCGGCGCTGGCCAGCAACTGGCAACTGTCCGGCACCTGGGAGTATCAGCCCGGCGCGCTCCTCGACTGGGGCGGCCAGAACATCTTCTTCTACGGCGACCTCAACGACATCGACGTCGACAACCCGACCCGCGAGCGCTGGTTCAACATCGACGCCGGCTTCGAACGGGACCCGGCCAAGACGCCGGCCGCGTTCCAGAAGCGCGCGTTCCCCTTCCGTGTCGACGGCGTGCGGAGCATGCCGGTGACGTTCGCGAACTTGTCCGTCCAGCGCAGCTTCGGCGCCGGCGGCAGCCGGACGTGGCAGCTTCGCTTCGACGCACAGAACATCTTCAACCGTCAACAGTGGCTCGGACCGACGCTGAACCCGACCAGCACGCAGTTCGGCCAGGTGACCACCGTGGCGCTGAACCAGATGCGCTTCTTTACCTTCGGCATCCGCGCCACGTTCTGACCTCGGGCGCCGGGCCGCGTCGTCGCGTCATGGCGACGTCGTCCACCATCGCCTCCCACTGCATGTCAGGTACGGGATCTCGAAATGGTCCCGTGCCTCCACTCGCTGCGGCGCGATCAGCCTCGGATCGAAGCCGGACCGCAAGTTGCCTCGATTGGTCATTGGGCGGTATCGTTTCGCGAGAGCGCTGCATCTCTTGAGGAACCTTCCCCCATGTCCATGACGCGTCAAAACCTGTACGGTCGCGAGTTCAAGATCCTCGAGGGTGACAGCCTCACGGGGCTGTGCGAAGCGGCGATCGAAGCCGGCGGCGGAGTGCTGGCGACCAACACCGCGATGATGTGCCGGCCGTTTTGCGCGTCCGGTGCCGGGAACCCGATCATCTCGGCGCATCGCACGCCATTTCCGGGCTATGAGTGGGACGAGGTCTGGTTCGGATACCAGGGCTTCACCTCCGAAGAGGAATTCCTTCGCTCGCACGGGTTCTTCGGCTCGGGCCGCTGCTACATCGCGGTCGTCGATGGCGGCGAGAAGAAGCTGGTGGCGCTGGAAGACTTCGTCCAGCTCTGCCCCGACGTCATCCTCGGCGCGCGCCTCAAACCGCTGGGGCACGGGATGCGGCGCTACAGCAAGTTCTTCATCAATCGCAGCCGGCTCCCGCATCACACGCACGACGTCAAGGAGGAGGCTTACTGGATCGAGCCGGCGATGATCGTCGACTTCGATCTGTTCGACGAGCAGTGCTTCATGGCCGTCGGGCTGCACGAGTCGTTCGGCCCCAATGAGCTGCGCGCCCACATCACCCGCGAAGGTTGGGACGATCCGGGGAAAGCGCTGAAGCGGCACGCCCGCTGGGTGTACATGCACCCCGGCGCGGCGATGATCATGAAGACCCAGACGCTCCACGGTCCGGCGGCGTTCCTGCCCCACTACGAGCCGCAGTTCTACGACGACGGCTACCGCATGTACGAGCCGATGCCGAAGATCCCGCGCTCGCTGCTGGTCGGCCGCGAGATCCCGGAGCGCCTGCGCGGCGATGTCACCGCGGATGCGGAAGGGGACCGCGCCGACCTGCTCGATTACCTGGTGTCAGATGAAGCGCTCGACTGGCAGTCGATCCACGATCCCCGCTACGCCGAGCGGCACACCTGCACGCCGCTGCTCGACCGGGACACGTGTGACGGCCAGGATGTCACCGACCACTGGATCGTCTACGGCGCGTTCGGGCGCCAGAACAACCACCAGGTCTTCGCATCCAAGCGGCTGGTGATTCAACCCGGCGTGAGATATCAGCTCCAGGATCCGGTCGGCAGCGACCTGATCATCGTGCAGGGGATGGGGAAAGTCGGCGCGCATCCCGCGTGCGCGCCTCGGGCGCTGAAGCCGGGCGATCTCGGCAACTGGTGTTTTATCGTGCCGGCCGGCACCGCCAACAGCGTGGTCATCGAAAATACGGGGGACACAGAGCTGGTGGCGTTGCGGACGTTCGGTCCGGATCACCCGACGATGCCCGTGCTGCCGTGGCAGGATCGCGCGAAGCTCGTCCCCAAACCCCTACCGAAGCACCTTCAGGGATAGCGTGATAGCGGGCGCCTCCCGGCAGGACCCGTAGCAGCGGTCCTGCAGGACGAGGCGTGTCCGATTCACCCGCGCCGGCATCCGCTCGATTGCTGTCGGACGCTGATCCCCGTCTCCCCTTCAATGCTTGCTCGGCCCCGGCTCCTCGCGCTCGAACACGACGCAGCGCGCGGGCACGTTCACCGTCGCCGTCCGGCCGGCAGCCGTCCAGGCGTCGGACTGAGTCGACCGCACCCCCCCTGCGGCCGTCGCCCACCAGTCCGGCTCGATCCATGCGGGGCCAGGCAAGGGACAACCCATGATGTCCTGGATCTGCGCGAACGTCAGAACGAGCCGATCCGCGAAACGCTCCTTGAGGTATTTGTGGAGGAGCCGGTAATCACCGGACTCCCCCAGCCGCTGCGCCGCGGTGGAACCGAGGTTCACGACCTCTGCCCCGGCGCATCATCGCCGATCTGAGAGACGACCGCTTCGGTGGTCAGCAGCAGGCTGGCAATCGACGCCGCGTTCTGCAATGCCGACCGAACGACCTTGGCCGGATCGAGCACGCCGGCCGCGACCAGATCCTCGTACTGCTCGGTCTGAGCGTTGAACCCATGATTCCCGCTGAGCGCCTTCGAGCGCTGGACGACAATCGAGCCTTCGCACCCGGCGTTGGTGGCGATCCAGCGCATCGGCTCCTCGATGGCGCGGGCCACGACCCGGACGCCGATCTGCTCGTCGCCCTCGAGCACCAGCGTGCTCAGCACGGCTGACGCGCGCAGCAACGCCACGCCGCCGCCGGGAACGATGCCCTCTTCGACCGCCGCCTTGGTCGCATGCATCGCGTCCTCGACCCGGGCCTTCTTTTCCTTCATCTCGGTCTCGGTGGCCGCGCCAACCTTGATGATCGCCACCCCGCCAACCAGCTTGGCCAGGCGCTCCTGCAGTTTCTCGCGATCGTAGTCTGACGTCGCATCCTCGACCTGCACCCGCAACTGCTTGACCCGGCCTTCGATCGCTGCCGCATCACCCGCGCCCTCGACGATCGTCGTGGTGTCCTTGTCGATGGTGACCTTCTTGGCTTGCCCGAGGTCGTCCAGCGTGATGGACGCCAGCTTGATGCCGAGATCCTCGGTCAGCGCGCGAGCCTTGGTCAGGACCGCCACATCTTCGAGCTTCGACAACCGTCCGGCACCGTACCCCGGTGCCTTCACCGCGGCGACGTTGATCGTGCCGCGCAACTTGTTCACTACCAGCGTGGCGAGGGCCTCTCCATCAATGTCCTCCGCGATGATCAACAGGGGGCGCCCGCTTTTCGCGATCAGGTCCAGCAGCGGGAGCAGATCCTTCATCACGCTGATCTTCTTTTCGTGAATCAGAATGTAGGGGTTCTCGAGGACGACTTCCATCCGCTCCGGATCGGTGACGAAGTAGGGTGACAGATAGCCGCGATCGATTTGCATGCCTTCGACCACTTCGAGCGAGGTCTCCAGCGTCTTGCCTTCCTCGACGGTGATGACGCCGTCCTTCCCGACCTTCTCCATCGCGTCGGCGATGATCTGGCCGACCGCCTCGTCATGGTTGGCCGAGATGGTCCCGACCTGGGCGATCATCGCGCCGCTCACCGGCCGTGACAGCGTCGCCAGCTCGGTGGTCAAGGCCGCGACGGCCTTTTCGATTCCGCGGCGGAGCGCCATGGGGTTGGCCCCGGCCGTGACGTTCTTCGCCCCCTCGCGGTAAATTGCCTGCGCCAGCAGTGTGGCCGTCGTCGTTCCGTCGCCGGCCACGTCCGAAGTCTTGCTGGCGACCTCCTTGACCATCTGCGCGCCCATGTTCTCGAGCGGGTTCTTGAGATCGATTTCCTTCGCCACCGTGACGCCGTCCTTGGTGATCGTCGGAGAGCCGAACTGACGCCCGATGATGACATTGCGCCCCCGGGGCCCGAGCGTCACCTTCACGGCGTTGGCCAGGCTGTCGACCCCGCGCTGAATCGCCTGGCGCGCCGCGTCGCCGTAGGTAATCTGGTTGGCCATTACAGACCGCCCTCGTGAATCCCGAGGACATCGGCTTCCTTCATGACCAGATACTCGACGCCGTCGAGCGTGATCGCCTGGCCCGAATACTTGCCAAACAGGATCGTGTCGCCGGCCTTGAGGTCGGGAGCCAGTCGGGTGCCGTCGTCCAGGAACCGGCCGGGGCCGGCGGCCACCACGGTGCCGTGCACCGGCTTCTCCCGGGCGGAGTCGGGAATGACGATCATCCCGGCGCGCTCCGGGCCAGCCTCGAAGCGTTGAACGACGACGTGATCGTGAAGCGGTCTGACAGTCATGGGGTCACTCGCGAACTGATGCGTGTATTACTGGCGCTGCTCGTCCTCGGCCCGTTCAGGGGCCGCCGGACGATGAGGCGGGCGCGTGCTCGGCAGCGCTCGACGGTGAGCAGGGCCAGCGTACATCTTCCCCGTCAGCACGTCTGTTCACTTGTGCACCTTCTCGAGTGCGCCGGATCGTCGAGAGCGACTGGGCGGCAGACTTGCCCCTGCCAGGCCTTCGTGTCAGTCTCGACGGAGTCCCCGCGATGGTGACGAGCTCTTCTGACGAGGGCGCCGGCGGCTGGAGTGCGTGAGATGACCAAGGCAAAGCGCGTCGCGGGGGGCGGGCCGGCGGCCCCCCTCGACTGGAAGGGTGTGGCGGCGTCCCGCCTCGATTTCGAAGCCGGCTCGACGATTTTCGCCCAGGGCGATCCGGCCAACGCGGTGCTGTACGTGGCCAAGGGGAACGTGCAGCTGTCGGTCTTGTCCCACGCCGGGAAGGAGGCCGTCATCGCCGTGCTCGACGCCGGGCATTTTTTCGGCGAAGGGTGTCTGGCCAGCCAGCCGCTCCGCATGTCGACGGCCTCCGCGATGGGAGCCTGCTCGGTCATCGCGGTCGAAAAGCCGGCCATGGTGCGGCACCTGCACGCCCACCCGACGTTCGCGGACCGCTTCCTGACGCACATGCTCGAGAGAAACATCCGGATAGAGGAAGACCTCATCGACCAGTTGTTCAACTCCAGCGAAAAGCGGCTCGCGCGCACCCTGCTCCTGCTCGCCCGGTACGGGGAGCCTGAAGCGTCGCACCGGGCGCTCCCGCGGATTTCCCAGGCCACCCTCGCGGACATGGTTGGCACCACGCGCTCGCGCGTCAACTTCTTCATGAACAAGTTCCGCCGGCTTGGATTCATCGAGTACAACGGCGGCCTGAAGATCAACAACTCGCTGCTGAGCGTGGTCCTGCGGGACTGAGCCTCGAGACTGACGCAACCGCCGTTCAGCAGGCGTCGTCGTTCGCCGACCATGATCAGAGGCCTGGGGCATCGGCGACAGCCAGCTGGCCTTGCGCCGGCTGCCGGACCCGCGCCACGAGCGCCGGCATCGGGCTCGTGACGAACAGGCGGCGGCACGGTCCGGCAATCAGGCGGGCCCACCGGTTCGCGCGGCTCACGCGGGCGCTGTCGGTGGCAATGCCGGTGTTCGCATACATCTGCCGATACAGCTTCGACATGAGCACGAAGATCAGCCGTGATCGCCACGTCACGAGGCAGCCCGAACGCTTCCAGACCCGGGGCAGGCTGTAGAACTCGTCCCAGACACCCTGCGTTCGCGATCGGATTTCATCCGGGGACATGACCGGGTGCGCGGCATAGACCTTCGGGCGCTGCGCTTGCGGGATCAACCAGTGACGCGTAATCGGGATGCCCGCGATTTCGGCGGGGGTCTCGCCCAGGCTCTTCTCCCACGCCGCGAAGTCCACAGTACCAGGATACGGCGTGAGCATGACGAACTGCGCGAACGTCACACCTGCGCGGTCGGCGATGTCAGACGTCGCGGCAAAGGTGGAGGCGCGATCGCTGGGCAGGCCGAAGATGAACGAGCCCAGGACATGGACGCCGTGGGCGCGGAACTTCTGCAGGCGCGTGACCAGCGCCTCGCCGACTTCATTGAAGCCCTTGTAGACGTCTTTCAGCCCTTCGGGCGTCACGGCCTCGACGCCTACCAGCGCACCCTTGATGTTGGCACGGCGCATGGCCTCGAGGAACACCTCATCCTCGGCGGCTTCCATCGTGATCTGGGTGAAGAACACCATGTCTCGCGGCAGGGTCGCCAGATGATCCATCAACGCGAACCGCTCGGCGCGCAGCGCCCGGAGCTGCTCGAGCCGGGGCTGATTGTTCTGCCGCTCGGCCATGGCGAGATCGGCGAGGGTCACCGGATAGAAGTTGTCGTCCGCGAGTGCCACGAAGCGATAACCCCGCCGGCGCAACTCGACGATTTCGTCAATCACCGCCTCGACCGCGCGCTGCCGCGGCTTCTGCCCGTCGGTCCGCCACACCGAACAGAACGAGCAGTGCTTCGGGCAGCCCCGAACCGTCTGCACCGAGCCCCACATGTAGCGATCGGGAGGCAGGAGATCCCAACGAGCCGGGACGAATCGATCGGCATCCACCCGGCCCGCCTCGTACACCGGCTGCAAGGCGCCCCGCGCCGCGTCGGCCAGGACCTGCGGCCACACCACGTCGCCGTCGCCCTTGACGACGGCGTGCGCCCCGCCCAGGCGATGCGCCTCCTCCGGGTACAGCGTCGCGTGAATGCCACCGAAGACGACCGTCGCGCCACGAGCTCGCGTCAGGTTCCCGACTTCGTAGCCGCGCAGCGCGTTGCCGGTGTGAATGCCGATGCCGACCACGTCTCCTGGCTGCACGCTGTCGAGCGCCAGCGCCTCGAGCGTTTCGTCGGTAATGCGCGGAGTGCCCAATGCCGCGGGCGTCGCGCCGGCCAGCACGAACAACCATCGGGGCGTGATGACGCCCACGCCGAACGAGAGATGACTCGGATTGACGAGATGGACCGTCATGCTGCTCCCATTTCCTTCACGCGCGCTCCCAACCGCTACTGGCGCACCAGGAGCGCGTGGTTCGTCCCTCGTGACCGCGACCGCAGGATCGCTGCGCGGGTCGACAAACGTTTTTGCGATCGAGACCTTGCGCCGCAGCCCCGGGCGCAGCGTCCCCCAGGCGTCACCGGCTCGTTGCGCGGACATGAGCCGACATGACACCCGCAGCGTACCTGCCCGTGGTGCGTCGCGCTGTGCCGGAATGGACAGTCGGAAGGTGCGAGTGAAATGTAAGGCCGGCTACTCGGTCCCGAAGGTCTGGACGCGTTCGATCGCGCCGTCCTTGGTGTAAACGGTTACCTGCGACGGCAGATGTCCGCGCGCATGGACCCGCGCCGCCGCGTACGCGGCGTCTCGAGTGTCGTACTCCTCAGAAAATCGCGGGTGACCGACGCCGGAAGCCACCCATTTGGTGCCGCCGGAGTTGGGTTTCACCGTGAACAGGTTCAGCGAGGCGCTTTTCATAAGGATCCTCTGTTTTGGCGCCAATTCATGGACCTGGGCTCATCCCAACGCCCAGCACGATTCGTACCTGGTGCGTCGCGCCGTCGAGATGGAGCGGGATGGCGCCCGGCTGGACCTCGCGGTCATCCAATGACGCAGACGCGACGCCGCGGCAGACGCGAGCCGGGTTCAGCACCGTGATGACGTACCGCGTCGCGCCGATACGCCAGACGATCTCGTACTCTGGCCACGACGTGGGCACGCAGGGATCGATGCTGAAGCGGGTACCCCGTCGCCTGAGCCCCAGCACGCTCTCGATCGCGGCGCGATACATCCAGGCGGCGGAGCCCGTGTACCAGGTCCAGCCCGCGCGGCCGGCGTGCGGCGAGCGCCCGTACACGTCGCCGGCCATCACGTAGGGCTCGCCTTTGTAGCGCTCGATGTCGCCGTCAGTGCGGGTGTGATTGATCGGGTTCAGCATGTGGAACAGCTCGGCGACCTCGTCGCCGCCCCCCAGGCGCGCGAGCGCCATCACCGTCCACACCGCCGCGTGCGTGTACTGGCCGCCGTTTTCGCGGACGCCGGGTGGATACCCCTTGATATACCCCGGGTCCTGCGCCGAGCGGTCGAAAGGTGGGTCGAGCAGAAGCAGCAACTGCGACCGTCGCACGATGAGCGCCGCTCGCACGGCATCCATCGCGCGTTCGGCGAATCGCCTCGGCACCACGCCGGAGAGCACCGCCCAGGACTGCGCGATCGCGTCGATCTTGCACTCGTCGTTCTGGACCGATCCGAGGGGGCTTCCGTCGTCGTAATACCCGCGCCGGTACCACTCGCCGTCCCAGGCCGCCTCCAGCGCGGTCGCGAGTTGCTGCGCGCGCGCCCGGTAGGTCACGGCCCGCGGCTGATCGTCCGACTCGTCGCACAGGACGGCAAAGTCGGTCAGCACGCCGTGGAGAAAGAAGCCCAACCAGCTGCTCTCCCCGCGCCCTGCCTGCCCGACCCGGTTCATGCCGTCATTCCAGTCGCCGGTCCCGAAGAGCGGCAGCCCGTGCGCACCAGCCGTGCACCCGCGTTCGATCGCGCGCACGCAGTGCTCGAAGAGGGTGGCCGGCTCGGGCGCGACCGTCGGCAGGCCGTACCACTCGTGGGCATCGTCGGCGAGCAGCGGAGCGGTGAGAAACGGGACGCGTTCGACGAGCACCGCCCTGTCGCCGGTGGTGCGGACGTACTCCGCCACCACGTGCGGCAGCCAGAGCAGGTCGTCCGAGCAGCGGGTGCGGAGGCCGCGGCCGGTGGGTTCGTGCCACCAGTGCTGGACGTCACCCTCGACGAACTGTCGTCCGGCGGCGCGCAGGATGTGCTCGCGGGCCAGGTCAGGCCTCGAGAGCAGCAAGGCCATGACGTCCTGCAGCTGGTCGCGGAACCCGTAGGCTCCGCCTGGCTGGTAGTAGCCGCTCCGGGTCCACAGCCGGCAGCTGACGGCCTGGTACAGCAGCCACCGATTGGCCAGGAGATCGAACGAGTCGTCGGGCGTCCGCACCTGGACGGCGCCCAGGGTCCGGTCCCACATCGCCCTGACATCGTCGAGGGCCGAGGAGGCCGCCGCCAGTGTTCCGTGGCGCGTCATGAGATGCCGGGCATGCTCGCGGTCACGCGCTTGCCCGAGAAGGAACAGCAGCGTGCGGCGTTCGCCGGGCTGGAGCGTGCACGTCACCTGCAGGGCGGCACAGGGATCCAGGGCCGCGCCGACCTCGCCCGAGAGCGCCGTGTGAAGCAGCGCGGCGGGATTGCCGAGATCGCCATGGCGCCCGAGAAAGGCGCGCCGGCTGGCAGTGACCGAGCTCGGCGTCTCGCTGGCGCACGCGAATGCCACGTGGGCCGAATACTCAGGGGTGTAGGCGTTGGTCGCGAAGATTGCACCCCTGCCGGGATCACGTTCGGTCACGACCTGCAGATGATCCGAGTCGCCCGGCGGGCCAAGCACCCACTCGTTGTAGGCGAACACGCTAATCGATCGCGCGGCCGCTCCGTCGTTGGTCAGGGTCAGCCGCGAGAACTTGACCGGATCGGTGGCGGCGACGAACACCTCGAGCTGGTGTGTGAGGCCGAACGCGACCCGCTCGAACGACGTCAACCCGGCCTCGTGCACGACCAGGCAGTCGTCGTCTCCCGGGTGCCGCACCGGCCCCGGGGTCGGCGACCAGTACTCGCCTGATGCCTCGTCGCGGATGAACAGCGCTTCTCCGGTTGGATCGCTGACCGGATCATTCGCAAACGGCGTCAGCCGGTTCTCGCGGCTGTTGCCGCACCACGTGTGGCTCGCCCCCGACGCCGTCACGATCGTGCCGAAATGCGGGTTCGCGATCACGTTCGACCACGGCAGCGGCGTCTGTTCATTCGCGCCCAGGAGAAGGGCGTAGCGCTCGCCACCTCCAGCAAAGCCGCGCCGGGCAGCTCCCAAGGTCACTGGCGGCATCACCGGTCCGATCGCGCGTGGACGCTGGGCCGGCGTCGACACCGTCAGTCTGGTCGTCACGGGCACGACGCTGTCGGGGCGTGCCAGCTGGGTGCGCAGGTCACCTCGATCAGCGTGCAGGACGGCGCGGGCAACCGCTTCGAGCAGCACGCGTTCGGCACGGCCCATGCTGTCCGCCCGGAGCAGGTAGGCACCGCCCGGGCGATGGAGCCAAGTACTCCACGGGCCATCGTTCAGGATGCTGGTCAGTTGTCCCTGCATCTCGTCGAGATAGGTTGCAGGATGCTCATTGATGATGACGACGTCGGCGCGCAGCCCCTTGAGACGCCAGTACTCTTGCGCCTGCAGTACTTGCCGGACGAGCGGGCCGTCATCACTTCCCACGACGCGGACGAGCAGGATCGGGAGATCGCCGGAGATGGCGTGCGGCCACAAGGCCGATTGTCCGAGCTCGTTCGCGCCGATGACCGCGGCGCCGGCGGCGAGCGCGCGATCGGTACCGAGCACTCTCGAGGCGAGTCGCTCGAACAGCACGGCCTCGTCGGCCCCGATTCCGAGGTGGCCGAGTGCGCTCTGCACGTGCGTCACGGCCAGGGCGAACGTGCGCGCCACCGACCCGGGGTTGCGATACTTGCGGGCGAGGGCCTCCACCGTCTCACGATCGACGGCCATCCCGGTGACAAACGACAGGCGGACCGTAGCGCCTCCCGCCACGCGGATACGCTGGCGCAAGCTGACGATCGGATCCAGCACGATTCCCGTCGTCCCCGACAGCGCCCGGCCGTCGAGGGCAATCGGATTGGCGGGCGTTCGGCCCCGGCCAAGGAAGCGACTGCGGTCGCTCTCGAATTCGACCGGCCCCTGAGGCCGGCCCTCGAGTGTCAGGAGGTGGAAGGCCCACCCGCCGCCATCGGTCGCTTCCCTGGGACGGCGGTGGCAGACGAGCGTGGCGTTCTCGTGCAGGTACTCGGTCTCGACGAAGAGCTTGCCGAACGCCGGGTGCGCCAGGTCCGCGCTCTGCGGCGCGAGCACGATTTCGGCATAACTCGTCACGTCGATCTCGCGGATCCGGGTCCCGTGGTTGCGGACGGCCAGTCGCCGCACTTCGACGTCGTCCTCGGTGGAGACGGCGATGTCCATCTGGGTCGAGAGCTCGCCGTCCCGACGCCGGAAGGTCGCGCGATCCGGCGAGAAGGTGACGTGGTAGTCGTCAGGTTCGCGGCGCCACGGCTGGTACGCGGCCGACCAGACCTCGCCGCTGCGAACGTCCCTGAGGTAGATGAACTGCCCGTCGGCATCGCGCGTCGCGTCCCGGCGCCAGCGGGTAACCGGGTCGCCCCGCCAAACACTCGTGCCGCCGCCGGCGTTGGTCACCGACGTGACGTAGCGCCCGTTCGAGAGGAACTGCGTGTGCGGGTAGGTCGTGTGCGGAGAACGGTAGCGCCGGACCGGGACCGTGACGATCGGACTCGCGGGCCGCATCTCGACCACGGGTCGAGGCTCGATCGGAGCGGAATCGCGAGGAATGCGCTCCTGCAGCAACAGCTCGGTGGCCTTGATGCGCGGGTCGCCATGGAAGCGCTCGACCATGCGATTGTCGAGCAACGTGTTGGCAAGGGCCACCAGCGTCATGCCCTCGTGGTGGGCCATGTACGTGGCGACCACCGATCCGACCGGAGGCCCGGGCGGGCGGGGCTCGTCGCTGCGGTGTGTGAAGTCGATGGCGTCGAGAAATCCGTACTCGCCTTGCAGCTGCCCTGACAGCCGGCGAAGGTTCGCGGTGGCCGCACCCGGATCGATCATCGCGGCCAGCGCGGTGGCGTATGGCGCGACGACCAGTTCGTCGCCCAGGCCGCGTTTCAGCCCCAGGCCCGGGATGCCGAACGCCTTGTACTGATAGGTCCCATGACGATCGACGACGTCGTAGGCCGACTCTGAGATTCCCCACGGCACGCGGCAGGCAGCGGCGTAGTCTCTCTGCTTGCGGACGGCCGCGCGGCACGACGCATCCAACAGCGTGTTGGGATACGAACGCATCAGCAGGAGCGGCATCAAGTACTCGAACAACGTGCCGCTCCAGGAGAGGAGCACCGGCGCTCCGTGCACGCTGGTCACCGGTCGTCCAAGACGGAACCAATGGACTTCCGGCACGTGACCCTTCGCGATCGCGACAAAGCTGGCCAGGCGGGCTTCGGAGGCCAGCAGGTCGTAGTACGACGTGTCCAGCCGCCCGGGATTCTCCGCATCCGGCAGGGTGTAGCCAATCGCGAACAGCTGTCGCTTGGCATCGAACAGGAACGTGAAGTCCATGTCGTCGAACAGCGCCGCGGCACGCGCCGCAAGGTCGGGCGCCAGCGTACGAAGACCGACCTCGAGCACCAGGAGTGCCGCGGCGAAGTTCCCGCTGTCGACGGTTGACACGTAGGCCGGGACGAGCGGCGCCAGGGTGCGCGTGTCGTACCAGTTCAGCAGATGG
The DNA here is from genome assembly GCA_963816725.1 of uncultured Acidobacteriota bacterium. GTDB lineage: Bacteria > Acidobacteriota > Vicinamibacteria > Vicinamibacterales > 2-12-FULL-66-21 > CAVSUB01. The sequence goes on from CAWFMC010000026.1 coordinate 238,067, forward strand.
CCGGCGTGACGCGGCAGCCGCTCGATCGTCCCCAGCGTTCGATCGAGCCGGCGTTGCAGGTCCTCCGCGTCGATGTACCCGAGGTCGTGCGCGCTGAGCGTGGACAGGAGCGCCAGGCCGATGTTGGTGGGCGAAGTCCGGTACGCCACTGTCTGCGTTGGACGCAGCTGCACGTTGTCGGGCGGCAGAAAGTGATTCTCGGCGTCGACGAACGCGTCGAAGTAGGCCCATGTCTTCCTGGCGATGCTGTGGAGATAGGCGCGGTCGGCATCCTGTAGTGCCAATCGTCGCTCGACGATGGGGCGGCTCAGGACGAAGGCGAGCCAGGGGGCGGCGAACCAGACCACCAGCAGAGCGCCCGCTGGCAGCAGCGCCGCGGCGCGCCACTGGAGGATGGCTGCCAGCAGCACGACCGCCACAAGGGGGCTCATCCACATCCCGGACACGAAGGCCCTCGGTGTGAGGCGACCGTGGCGCGCGGTGCTGGCCGCCGTGGTCTCCCACTCGAGGAGTCGGCGGTGCGTGAACACCAGGCGCACGAGGGTGATCACGATCGCATGGCTTCGCTCCCACGCGTCGTTCGCCAGGAACGTGAGCTGCAGGGCCGCCCGCGCGGCCTCACTCTGAATCTCCTCCGCCTTGACGGCCAGGAACGCGCTCCAGGGCTGCGCCGAAGGCGGCCCGCCGAGCACGCTCTGCAGCCGGGACAAGACCGGCAGCGCCAGGGGCAGCAGTCCCAGGAGCGTCCACACTCCCGCGCGTCCCGGCAGCCACGTCCATCCGCTGCCCAGCAGCAGTAGCGTGGCCGGCGCGACGAGACTGCGGCGCAGGTTGTCGAGCAGCTTCCAGCGCGCGATCGCCGGCAACCGATTGCGCCGCAGACCGCTCCGCGAAGGTACCACCGGCAGCAACCACCAGAGCAGTTGCCAGTCACCCCGGACCCAGCGGTGCTGCCGGCGGGTGTGGGCCAGGACGCTCGACGGGTAGTCGTCCACGACCTCGATATCCGTAACCAGCGCGGTGCGCGCGTACAGCCCCTCGAACAGGTCGTGCGAGAGCAGGGCATTTTCGGGAATGCGTCCCTCGAGGGCCGCCGCGAACGCGTCGACGTCATAGAGGCCCTTGCCGGTGAAGAGCCCTTCCTGGAAGAGATCCTGGTACACGTCGGAGACGGCAGTCGTGTAGGGATCGATCCCGGTGTGTCCCGCATAGGTCCGGGCAAAGCGCGAGCTCGCCGCACTCGACATCGTCACGCTGACGCGGGGTTGCAGGATGCCGTATCCCGCGGTGACGCGCTGCAGCTCGCGATCGAGCCGCGGCTGGTTCAACGGGTGCGCGATGATGCCGACCAGGCGCTTGGCGGCGTCGCGCGGCAGCCGGGTGTCGGAGTCGAGCGTGATGCAATAGCGGATCGACGGCCAGCAGGTCGAGCGCACCGGCCTGGGTCGAGAAGCTCGTATCGGTCGCACCGCGCAGGAGGCGATTGAACTCTTCGATCTTGCCGCGCTTCCGCTCCCATCCCATCCACGCCTGCTCCCGACCGTTCCACAGGCGGTCGCGATGGAACAGGAAGAAGCGGTCCTCACCCTCGCCGCCGATCCGAGCGTTGAGGTCGTCGAGGCCGGCGTGCGCACGTGCCAGCAGTGCGGCATCGTCAACGGCGCCAGCTTCCGGGGCGTCGGCAAAATCGCTCAGGATGGCGAAATGAATGCGTGGATCCAGATTGCCCAGCGCCAGAACTTCGAGGTGCTCGACGAGCTCGTCCACACCGGCTTCGCTGGTCAGCATGGTCGGGACGATGACCATGGTCCGAGCCTGCTCGGGGATGCCGGTGGAGAAATCGAGGCGAGGCAGCCGCTTCGGCCCGAGCAGCGTCAGGACCGTGCGCTGGACCCAGCCGATGGCCAGCTCGCTCGCCGGAATGACGGCCAATATGATCACCGCCGCCAGCGCCGTCAGGGACGCGCCCTCATGGCGGGCGTAGGCCACCGCCCCGGCCACCAGCAGGCACGTGAAGATCCCGATTGCTGCGAGGTACAACGGAGCGGCGTGCCGGAGCAGGGCACGTCGAGCGCGGATCGACGGCGTGGGCCGGTAGGCCACGTCGGCCTCCAGACCGTCGCGTCCGCGATCGATCAGGTGGTAGCCGACGTGCGCGGCCGCGTCGGTGGTCGCACCTTGGGCAGCCGCCTGGCGGGCGTTTTCGATTGCCTTCAACGCCACCCGGATCTGGGCCTCACCGGTCGGCAGCGAGAGCTGCTCGATGGCGCGACGTTGCTGGTCGCGGCTCAGAAAATCCATCCGTCCGTATGCGCCGGCGGGATCGCGCTGCAGGACCTGCTCGACGAGGCTGACGGCTTCGACGTAGTCCCGCCAGTCCAGCGTGGCGCAGAAGCGGAGGCTGGTCACCGCGTTGGCCACCGACACCTGCGCCACACCCTGCCGCTGATGCTCGTCGCGGATCGTCTCTTCGGCCGTCGTGTGCCGGCGCGTGAGGTCATCGTCTACCGCGACGCGAATCGCCGCCAACCCGATGCCGTACTCGCGCAGCCGGTGCAGCAGTTGCACGACGAATGCGGTCGCGGGTGCGGCGGGGAACGGCCAGCTGCCGTCCTGATCGAGGCGGGTGACGTATGTGTCAGCGGCCTGGCGCGCGGCGCGCGCCTCCATCAGTTCGTCGGCCAGCCGCCGCAGGTTCTCGATCAATGCCAGCTTGAGCATGCTGGGCCAGGCCCACAGCTCGCCGATGCTGAGAGGTGCGACGCGCTGGAAGCTGTTGAGGAACTGCAGCAGTTGCGGGCGATCGAGCCGGCTGTCGCTGTGGCGGATCAGCTCGACGGCCATCGCGTAGACCCGCGCCTGGCCGGCATGTTCACGGGAGGCGACCGTCGGCAGCGTTCTGGCGAAGGTGCGCGGCAGGTTGCGCCGGATGTCGGTGATCTCTTCGGCGACCAGATAAAAGTTGTCGAGCAGCCAGTCGGCCGCCGCGGCCACGAACTGTCCGGCGCGGACGTCTTCGGCGAGCGTGCGGTAAGTGGCCCGCAGGACGCGGACGTTGTCCTCGAAGCGCGGAAAGGAGTCTCGTGGATGGCGGCGCGCGTCAGGATCGAGCGTGAGACCGGCAGCCAGGGCGAGCGCCCGGCCCTCCAGCGACTCGGTACTGAGGAGCTCGTCGCGAAGCGGTTTCAGAACCTGAGGACGCGGCCGGAACGTCGGCTTCACGATGCGGTCGCGACGTGCACCCACCGCACAGTCAACACGACTGGCCAACGTTCGCGACAGTGGCCATGCCGGCGTGAGGCGCAACGCTCACAGCGCGATGGGAATCGGTAATCGAGCGCGTGGTCTGGAAACAGGACTGCTCCTATATGCGTGTTGAATGAGCGCCGTGCACCGGGACGCCATCGGCGGGTCCGGGCCGCGGTAGGCGGCGATCGCTGCGTGGTGGAACGACACCCGCTGGAGAAGAGCCCTGCAGATGGGCTCGGCCCTCACGCGTCCGGCCGACGCGTCGGTCCTGGGAGTATGCCACGCCAAAGGTTCCCGCCGTGTCTCGGATCGCACATCAGCGATCGTTCGTCGCGTGCTGCGGCCGGCGACGCCTGACTGGCTCAGAGGACGGTCCTTGATCAATCCAGCCTCGGGGAGGGCGGCACGTCACGGCCAGGCACGACATCGAGCTGCAGCATCGGATCGGCGGCCGGAACGTAGCTGGCCGGCAGCCCGAGCTCGCGGCGGACGATGTTGCACCCCTGGGCGATGGCGCTGGCCTTGTAGAAAGCAATCTCACGATTGCAGCCCTGACGGCCAAAGCCGCAGTCGCTCGACACGATGAGACGCTCGGCGGGAATGTACTGCAGGGCGCGGCGAATCTCCGCGGCCACATCCTCAGGGCGATCCGCCTGCAGCGTCCGATGGCTCACCGCCCCGATGCAGATCTTTTTTTTCAGGTCGCGTCCGAACGCCGCGAACAGCTCGATGTCCTTCTGGCCGCGGTCCTTCATCTCGAGCGTCCAGACGTCACCCTTGCAGCGTTCCAGATAGATGTCGATCGACGCGGCGTAGCTCGTGTCCTCCATCACCCGCTGCATGTTCGGATTGCCCCAGCACGTGTGAATCCACAACTCGACGTCGTCCAGCCCCTGCACTTCGCGGTTGAACGCGTCGATCAGGAAACGCACGTCGTCGTGATCCTTGCCGAAGGTGTTGGCCATGAAGTGGAACGTCGGCTCCTCGATCTGTATGCACCGGCAGCCGGCGTCGCGCAGCGCGAGCAACTCCTTGTTCATGGCTTCCGCCATGTCCCAGATCACCTGACGCTTGTCCGTGTACTTCGGCGTGTGGATGTCGAGAAACAGCGCCATGACCTGCGAGCAGCAGGTGCCGAACTTGATCGGTTTGCGGGTCTGGCTCTGCGCGATGCGCCACAGCTTCGGGTAATCGAGCGGGCGATGCTCGATCCGATCGACCACGTGCGGCCAGCGCCAGCCGGTGTAGATTTCGTTCAGCAGGGTGCCAGCGGGATAGTGCAGCCAGGGCGCCGTCGTTTCTTCTGGCTGGAGGTGATCGCCCTCGAATCCGGCCCAGCGCTGCAACGGATAGTGGTGCCAGGCGCGCCCACCCAGGTCCTCGTCGCAGTGGAGATCGCCGTGGGTCAGGATGTCCAGCCCGGCGCGCTCCTGATCGGCGATGACGACCGCCATCGCGTCCTGGAACTTCTCGCGGAAGCGCACGTCGAGCATGCAGGTGTCGAGCGGCCGCCCCCACATGCTGACATCGAACCAGCGCGGACGCGGAAACGATCCCGTGGTCGTGCTCGGGAGGATCGAATTTGCGGTTGCGGTGAACATGCCGCGAGAGTAGTCACGACCGGCCAGAAGCGCAAGCGTGGTAACTGCCGGCGGCCGGCTGCACCTACTGAAACTCGAGACGGCTCACCGCGAATCAGACTTGAGCTGTTCGAACAACCGGAGCTCCGCGGCCGCCAGCGCCGCCTGCCCGGTTCGCTGGTAAGCCTGTGCCAGGCGGTAGTGCGCCTGCGCCTGAGCGGGATCGAGCAGCGTCGCCCGGCGCAGGGGTGAAACGGCCTCGGCAAATCGCTGCTGGTCGGAGAGGAGGATGCCGAGCTCCAGGTAGCCCTTCGCGAGACGCGGGTCGAGAGCAACCGCCCGTCTGAGGAGCGCCTCCACCTGCTTCAAATCCGGCGGTTCAACGGCCGCCGGCTGCCCCTTCCACAGGCTCAACGCATAGAACAGATGCCCCATCGCGTTGCGCGGCCGGGCCGCGACGAAGCGCGCCAGGCGCCTGGTGATGTCCGGCGCGAGCTCCGGCGCCACGCCGTACATCTCGCCCAGAAACTGGTAGGGGCGCGGATCGGAGGGCGTCAGGTCCACGGCGTCGCAGAACGACTTGATCGCATCCTCGTATTGGCCTTGCGAGTACCTGGGCGATCCCCAGGCCGACGTGGATCCGCGCCGACTTCGGATAGCGTTCGAGCCCGGCGTGGAACACCTGCGCCGCCTGCTCGAACGCCCGCAGCTGGACCAGATTGTTCCCCCAATCGAACAGATGCTCCTCGGTGGCATCCATGTGCGCCGCCGTCTGGTATTCCTCGGCCGCGACGAGCAGCTGGCCGGCGCGCTCTTCGATGTCGCCGAGCAGATGGTGGAGCTCGCCCGTGTCCTTGACCTTCAACACGCGGCCAACCTGTTCGCGCGCCTCGTCCAGCGACCCGGTCTCGAGCAAGGCCCGCGCGAGGTCGTAGCTATTTGGGTAGTTGGCCGGCTCGATGTCCTGGCCGCTCCTGAGATGCGGAAGTGCCGCGTCGAACCTGCCCCGCTGCAGGTAGAAAACCGCCAGCGCCCGCCGTGCCTCGAAGCTGCGGGGATTGCGGCGGACGGCCTGCCGCAGACGCGACTCGACGGACACAGCGTCTGCCGGGGTGAGCTTGCCTGGAGGGGTCTGGGCCTGCAGTGCTGTCGTCGGCGCCGATGACGCGGCGACAGATGCAGGCGCAGGGAACAACAGCAGGACGATGACGACGTTTCGGAGAGGGATCACGGGATCACGTGAGGGGCCAGACCTTCGTCTTCGCGGAGGTCTGGCCGCCTCGCGCGCAAGCGACTACCAGTACAACTTGGCTCCCAGCTGGAACTGCCGGGGGGTGTTGCGCATGCTCGTGATGCTGGCAAAATTCCGCGCGTCGAGGAAGTTCAACGAACCGGGCAGATTGAACGATGGAGTGTTGGTCAAGTTGAACGCCTCGGCCCGGATTTCAAACGATTTCTGGCCTCCGACGTGGAACTGCTTCGAGAAGCCCATGTCGAGCTGCCGCAAGGGCGGGCCGGTCACCTGACTGCGGGGTCCGCCGAGCGGGCTGAAGTCCGTCTGACCGACAGTCGCGACGGGTGCGGGATTCGCGAATGCGTCCGGATTGTAGAACTGGTTCACGTCGTGGCTGCCGGCGTAGGGATCTCCCACGACGAGGGCGTAGCAGCCGGTGCCGGCTCCGGTCGCAACCGAGCAGCCGATCGTCTGCGCCTGCCCGCTATAAATCGAGAGGATCCAGTTCGCCCGCCAGCCACCGATGATCGCGCCCTTCCCAGGAATGTCATAGTTCCCGCTGAAGACAAACGCGTGCTTCGTGTGGAAACCCGAGAGCCCGATGTCGTTCTTCAAGTCAAACCCGGCGAGGTCTGGGGCGCGAAGGCCGCCGACTCCTCCGCCCGACAGTGAGTCGCCGGCGTTGGTCTTGGCATCACTCAGCGTGTAACTGACGAGATAGTCCAATCCGCTGTGCATGCGCCGTCGGAACTTCATCTGCAGTGAGTCGTACGAGCTCACGCCGACCGTGCGTACGAGCAGCGAATTGATCGCGAAGTCCGGCCAGGCCACGTACGGATTCCTGGTGGTGCCCGGGGGCAGGAGCACGTTCACATTGTTCATGCCGGTGAACGTCTCCAGGTTGCGTCCGCGGGTACCGACGTAACCGACCTCGACCGTGTGGTTCGGCAGGATGTCGGTTTGAAGGGTGACGTTGTAGTTGTGGTAGCGCGGCGTCTTGTAATCGAACTCCACGCCCCGCATCGTCAGGCCGTTCGCGTTCACGTTCACCGGGTCGAGCACGATCCGATCGCGGGCATCGAGGCTGGCCAGCGACCCGTCCGCCAGCCGGGCCGGCAAGGCGCTGTTCGGCGACTCGTAGCGGAGCGTGAACTGGAACGGGTAGTTGTACCCGAGGCTCGGGTTGCCGCCACGATTCTCGAAGGCGCCGTAGTAGAGCCCGTACCCCGAGCGCACCACGTACCGTTCCCCGAGCTTGTACGCGGCATCGAGGCGAGGAGCAAAGTTGGTGTTCGGCATCTTGCCGAGGCCGCTTCCGTACTGATCCGTGTAGACCAGTTCGATGCCATCTTTCGCGAGATTGCTCACGAAGCTGGGCGAGAGCGGTGCGTCGCGGTGCTGCGCCGGAATCAGATACTGCGCGGGCGGGCCGGGCACCATGTTGGCCTGTTCCGCCTGCCGTTCCTGCTCGCGGCTGAAGTAATCCCAGCGAAGTCCGGCGTTGACCGTCAGCCTTTCGTTGACCCGCCAGCTGTCCTGACCGTAGGCGCCGTGGTACGTCTTGAACGCATCCACCGAACCGAACGGAGACACTTGGATCACGTTCATGCCACCCGAGTAATCGACTCCGCCCGACACCAGCGATGGAACCTGCGACAGCAGCATGGAGGCCCGGCCGGTGGTGCCATCGGTCTGGTTGATGACGGAGGTGTAACGGCCGTCCCAGTTGTACTCGCCGCGCGCGTACGGCGGCTGCGTCGAGCCAAAGAAGATGTCCTGGTAGATGTAGCCGCCCTTGAACGTGTGCGACTTGTACAACTTCGTGAGGTTGTCGCTGAACTGCGCGGTGTTGCTGAAGCGCTCGCTCACGACCCATCCGGCATGACCCAGCATCGACAGACTGGCGATATTGATGGTCGGGAGACCGCCATTCCCGGCCACCTGCGGTACGCCTGTGATCCCATAACGCGCCGGGAGATTGCTGAGGTCATTGCCATCTGGCTGCAGCCGGTTGGTGTGCTCACGGCTGAGCCCGAACCGGGCCTCGTTGATCAGGCTGCTCGAGAACATGTGGGTGTGGCTCGCGGCGAACCCGTGCACGCGGACCGCCTCGTTCCCCTCGCTGAACTCACCGCCGTCGGCATCGCCGTCGAACGGTGAAGGTCGGATCTTGTCGTTATGGGAATAGCTATAGCGCGCGAAGAACCGATCGTTCCCGCTGAAGTTGTGATCGACGCGGGTGTCGAAGGCATGGGTGTCGTCGTGGTTGAGCCGATTGACCGTGTAGTTGTTGTTCAAGCCGGCCTGGGTCGGTTCCGGATACGTCTGCATCAGCCGGAGGGCGTTCGGGTCGAGCCGGCCCACCGGGATGACGTTGTTGGCGAACGGGTCCCGCACGAAGCCGGTCGTGGTAGCAACCATCCCGGTCATCGGATCGAGCTGTCCGGCCGTGACCGGACGCGTCGTGGCGGGATCGAAGACCGTGCCGCGCGGGAACGTTCGGCCGAGGAGGTCGGCGCCGACGGTTCCCGTCTGCAGCGCGATGAGGTCCGAATAGTTGGTAAACCCGCTCGACCGCTCGAGCGCCGTCGGCACCGTCCTGACCCACGTGCGCGCCTGCTTGATCAGGCTGCCCTCGTAGTCCGCGAACCAGAACGTCTTGTTGGTGATCGCGGGTCCACCGGCCGTGAGCCCGAACTGGTTCGACAGGTAGTCACCTTTCTTGATGTTGGCGCGATTGGCGAAGAAATCGTTGGCGTTCATCGCATCGTTCCGGTAGAACTCCCACATCGACCCACGCAGCTGGTTCGATCCTGACTTGAGCGTCGTGTTGAGCACCGCGCCGCCCGCACGTCCGTACTCGGCGCTGAAGGCGCTCGTCATCACCTTGATTTCGTCCACCGCATCGATCGGCGGCTTGACGATGTAGGCGACGCCGCTGAGGAAGTCGACATTGCTGGTGTTGTTGTCGATGCCGTCGAGGAGGTAGTTGTTCTGCGCCGGCCGGACACCGTTGGCGGCGAACTGGAGCGGTGCGCGGGCGCCTGGCTGCGGCGGCACGACGCCGGTGGACAAACGCGCCAGGACCGTATAATCGCGGCCGTTGACCGGGATGTTCTCGATGGTGCTCGACTTCAGCGTCTCGCCCACCGTACCGGTGCCGGTCTGGAGCAGCGGCGACTCGCCGGTGACCACGATCTCCTCGGCCACCCCGCCGGCCTGGAGCGCGAAGTCGACGACCGCCTGGTCCTGGATGGCGACGGGGATGCCGCGCCGCACCGCTTTTTTGAATCCGGGGAACTCCACCTCGATCGTGTAGGCTCCGGACCGGATCGGCGTGAAGATGTAGGTGCCGTCAGCCCGGGTGACGGCGGTCAGCACGAACGACTGACCCTCATGCGTGATGGTCACGGTGGCGCCCGGAAGCACGCCCCCGGACTGATCTTTCACCGTGCCGACGATCGTGCCGGTGTCGACCTGCGCGCGGGCCGGTGCGGCCAGCAGCAGCGCCAGGGAAAACGCCAGAAAGGGCCCCCGACCGAACCACAGCTGGACGCGCATGGTGCCTCCTCCATCGACAGTGCGCACTGCGCACGTGTGGACACGCAACCAACGGCCTGTGCTTTTCGCGGCAGGAGCGTAGCTTGACCATGACTATTTTGCAAGCCTATCCTCGTGCGCTAGCCGGCGCTCTGAACCGATGACCACGCGCTTGACCTTTCTCGCAGGCGTCGTCTTGGTGGCGGGCTTGAGCGCCCGTTCCGGGCAGCGGGTTGGCATCGGGGCGGTCACCGCTACCGGTCCGGTGGCCGAGTTCCGCGATGTCGCCGCATCGGCGGGCCTCACGGCCCGCACGGTCATCGGCGGCGAACACACCAAGGAATACATCCTCGAAACCACCGGGGGCGGCGTCGCGATCCTCGACTACGACAACGACGGCTGGCCGGATGTCTTCCTGGTCAATGGGTCCCGGCTCCCGGGCTCGCCAAACGACGCCCCGACGAGCCACCTTTACCGGAGCAACGGCGACGGCACCTTCAGCGACGTGACGGCCAAGGCCGGCCTGGCGGGTGAAGGCTGGGGGCAGGGCGTCTGCGCCGGCGACTACGACAATGACGGGCACATCGACCTGTTCGTGACTTATTACGGCCATCAGGTGCTCTATCGCAACAACGGCGACGGCACCTTTGCCGACGTCACGCGCGAGAGCGGTCTCCCGGCCGCGAGCCCGCGGTGGAACACCGGCGCGGCCTTCCTCGACTTCGATCGCGACGGGCATCTGGACCTGTTCGTGTCCGCCTACGTGGCCTACGAGGACGCGACCCGCTACGCGCCCGGGAGCCGTCCGGACTGCTTTTGGAAAGGGCTGCGCGTGATGTGCGGGCCGAAGGGGCTGTCAGGGTCGCAGAACGCGCTCTACCGCGGTAAGGGCGACGGCACATTCAGCGACGTCTCCGAGCGCGCCGGCCTCCTGAAAGCACGACCGGCCTTCGGTTTCACGCCGCTCGTGCTCGACTACGACAACGACGGCTGGCCCGATGTGTACGTCGCCAACGACTCCACCGCCTCGCTGCTCTTCCACAACAATCACGACGGAAGTTTCACCGAGCGCGGGCTCCAGGCGGGGGTCGCGCTGACCGCCGACGGACGGGCGCAAGCCGGCATGGGGCTCGCCGCCGCCGACTACGACCACGACGGCTGGCTCGACGTCGTCAAGACCAACTTCGATGACGACACTCCCTCCCTCTACCGGAACCTCGGTGATGGCACCTTCGAGGATGCGAGTCTGCGTTCCGGGCTGGGCGTCAATACACGGTATCTGGGCTGGGGCGTCGCATTCGTCGACGTCGACCTGGACGGCTGGCGCGACATCCTGATCGTGAACGGCCATGTGTATCCCGAGGCCGACCGGGTGGGCGGCCGCTACAGCTACGAACAGCGGCGGTTGCTCTATCGCAACCTCGGCAACGGACGCTTCGAGGACGTGTCCGGGCGCGCCGGCCCCGGCCTCCTCGAACAACGCGCGTCGCGAGGCGCGGCCGTCGGTGATCTGTTCAACACCGGCGCCGAGGACGTCGTGGTGAGCAACATGCACAGCGCCCCGAGCCTGCTGCACAACTGCGCGCCGATCAGGGGACACAGCCTCGTGGTGCAGTTGGTCGGGACGCGGTCGAACCGGAGTGCCATCGGCGCCCGCGTCACGGTGCACGCGGGCACCCAACGACTGATCGATGAAGTGCGTAGCGGCGGAAGCTTCGGTGCCCAGAACGATCTTCGGATCGTCGTCGGACTCGGCGACCGGACCCGCGCCGACCGGCTGGAGATCGCCTGGCCGGGCGGCGCGACCGAAGCGATCGAGGCGGTCGACGCGGATCAGCTGGTGGTCATTCGTGAGGGAAGCGGCGTCGTTCGGCGGCAGCCACTCGCCAGGGGCACGACGACCGCCTGCGCGGGTCGATGACCGCGACGGACCGATCGGCGGGGGTGCGTGGTGCCTCGCGCGGCGGTCGTTGCCAGTTGTTGCAATCGGGAGTAAGCTCCAGTCCCGTCCTGACGGAGCCGAGCCCATGAACCGGCGAACGTTCATCCAGACCGCTGTTGTCAGCGCCGCATCGGCCGCGTTCGCGAGCGGGGCGCCGTTCGATCAGCTGCAGTCCGAGCGACGGCGCGCCGGCTGGATCATCCCGACCAACAAACCGGATCGCTTCGGCCTGAAGGTCATGGCCTTCAATCCGATCCCTGCGCCCGATCCGACGACCTGGTCGCTGACGATCGAGGGGCTCGCGCGCGAACCGCTCCACCTGAGCGCCGCGGATGTCGAGCGGTTGCCGCGCGTCAGCCAGAGCAGCCGGTTGAAGTGCGTCCAGTGCTGGTCCGGCCGCATCAATTGGGAAGGCTTCCGGGCACAGGACCTTCTGCGCCTCGCACCGCCGCATCCGGATCCCAAGTGGGTCCGGGTCGATTGCGCCGACCACTATTACGACTTCGTGAGCGTGCCGGACCTGCTGCATCCGCGCACGCTGTTCGCGCTCGGCATGAACGGCGAGGCACTCCCGGCCGAACACGGCGCGCCGCTGCGCCTCGTGATGCCGCCGAAGTACGGTTACAAATCATCGAAGCTGATCACGAAGCTGACCTTCGTCGATCAAGGCGGCATGGGGCTGGTCGCGGACGGCTGGCCGTACTACTCCGCCAGCGGCGACATCCTGCCCGGCGTCGACCACCCTTTCGAATTCCCAGATGAAGCTCGCAAGATCAAGGGCGGTGAAATCGTTGAGTACTAGAGATCCCGATGGTTGACCTCGGAGCTCTCCGCCGGCGGGATGCGCTTCGCGTGCTGGCCGCCTGCATGGTCGACTGGTGGCTGCCGCGCCGCCTGCAAGCACAGGGTCCCCGACGGTCGACACGGCCCGATCGTCGCGTGATCGTCGTCACCTTCGGCGGCGGTGCGCGCTACGAGGACACGCTGGCGCCCGAAGGCTGGATCAATATCCCGCACCTCGCCCGGGAGATCGTGCCGCAGGGCCTGGTGTATCCCGTCGCTCGCTATGAAGGCCTGACCGGCCACTTCAACTCGACCGGCGCGCTGGTCACCGGTTGCCGGCAGGACGTCGATGCCTACGGCAGCGAAGCGCCGCTCACGCCGACCATCTTCGAGCTGTTCCGGAAAGAGTACGCCCTCCCGCCGGAGGAGGCGTGGGTGATCGCCACCAACAAGAGCTTCGGTCTGATGGGCGGCAGCAAGCTTCGCGCGTATGGCGATCCGTTCTCCGCCAACGTCGTGCTGCCGAAACAGCTCCTCATCGAAACGATCAAGGCCGCGGTGAGCACCGATGGCGGGCCCGGTGTCGAAGACCGGCAGGTGCTGGCGGCGCGCATGATGTCGGCACTCGACGAGGGATACGAGGGCTTCGGGTGGAAGGTCTTCGAGTCTGGACGCGGGCTCGGCGCCGAGCTCAAGTCGACCCTGGCCAAATCGCTCCTCGACTATTTCAACGACCCCACCGTGCCGACCAGCGGCGACGAGCTGACGTTCTTCATCACCAAGGAGATCATGAACCGGCTGGCCCCATCGCTGCTGGTCGTGAACTTCTGGGACATCGACATCGCGCATTACGGCGCCTACTCGCTGTATCTCGAGGCCATCAAACGGACCGATCGCCTGGTGCACGAGCTGTGGCAGCACGTGCAGGCGCTGCCGCAGTACCGCGATCGCACGACGCTGCTCGTCGTTCCCGAGCTGGGGCGCGACAGCGACGTCGCCGGCAACGGATTCGCGAACCACCGCAGCGGCGATGACTCCTGCCGGCGGGTGTGGCTGGTAGCAGTGGGCGCCGGTGTGCCCAGGGGCACCGGTACGGAGCGGCCGATCCGCACCGCCGACGTTGCCCCGACGGTCGCCGGCATTCTGGGGTTCAAGATGCCGGAGTGCGAAGGCCGGCCACTTGCGGAGCTGGTGTTCTAGCCGACGCTGGCCATGCAGTTCGACGCAGGGTTGACGGGTGACGCGGCGGCCCTGGCACGAGGGCACGCTGCCGTCCTCACCCGCCTGCCGGCGACGGTCCACGCCTTCATCCTCGTCGAGCTGCACAAGTGGGGCACGTTGTTCAGTGCCGAGCAGCGCTACCAGCGAGCGCTGCTGGATCACCTCACCGATCTGCCGCAGCCGGAATTGGTGCGCGCGACCGCCGCGATCGCCCGGATCGAGGCCGAGGCCGGGTGCGATCGCATTGCGCGGGGCAACCCCGCGCGCTTCCAGGACGAGGCGCAGGCCCTACTCCGAAAGCGTCGGCTGCTCCCGGCGTGGCGGACGGCGATCGACGAGCTGTTCGCGATGCTCGACCCCGCACTCAACGCCCGGCTCTATCCGCCGGATGCTCCACGTCGGCTCGTCGTTCAACTCTACGCCGGCGACATTGCGGTACAGCCCGATCAGCTGTGGGGCCGGTTCAAGGGGGCCGGCATCAGGATCCCCCTCGATCTGGCCGCCGCTCCCTCACCCGACGCGTTCCGGCGGGCCTTGTTCGGCGCCCACGCCGACGGTGCCATCACGCTGCTGGATCCGTCCGCCGGGTCCGAGAACGCGACTCCGCTGGATCGGTGGATCATCGAGTCACATCAGGCCCTGCACGACCTGTCCGGCGAAGCCGGCATCCGGGGTGGTGCGTCGCCGGAAGCGCGCGGGACCGGCGGTGGCGTCATCGGCTTGAGCTATGAGCGCCTCCGCGACTATCGCGACCAGCTGACGCGTGCGCTCTACCGCAAAATCGAAACCGGTGTCGACAGCCCGCAAGCGTTTGCCGCCTATGCCCGCAGCCTCACCATCGCACCGGCTGCCGACGCGCTGCTGCATGCGGACGACATCGTGCGCACCTTCATCCGCGAGGTGCTGCTGACCGGCAACGGCACGCTGTTCGTGAACAACACGTTCGTCGAGTGGGCCGCTGTCCAGGCGCTCAGGCGGGCGCAGCCGCGCATCCTCGTGACCCGCTACGGCGTGCGTGACAAGCTGAAGCCTTTCAGCAGTCTCCTGCTGTTCTCGCAGCCCCGCGCCTCCGATCAGATCCCATTGATCGAGGATCCGGTCGGTTCGTTCATCGACGTGGAGCAGCTGTCCTACTACGTCTGGCTGAATGCCGAGAAGAGCGCCGCCTATCGTAGGAAGACCCTATACCTCTTCCTGGCGGAAGGCATCGACCAGATGCTGGCGGTCCGACCGGACGTGGATCGCCAGCCCGCAGAGGCGCCGTCCGCCGCGACGCTCGCGGACGTGAACGCGACGATCGCCGCCTGGCTTGGCGTACCGGTGCGGGAGTCGGTGGGGCGGCCGATTCCGACGATCATCAGTTGACGCCGCAGCCCTCCCTACTGTCCTGCCGCCTTCGTGCGGATCGCGTAGGGCGCCGATGAACAGCGTCCGCTTGTCCGGACCACCGAAAGCCAGACTACTCGGTCGCTCGGGCACACTCGACGACGCCATCCGACTGGCCGTCACGGTCGTAAATCCAGATCTGCCCGCTCGCCACGTAGACGTTGCCCGCGGCATCGGCGACGACCGACGTCCCGCCACGTTCGGCAAAGACAGTGGTGCTCATGCTCGACTTGATCGTCGGCGATCTGGAGCGCCACGGGCATGTTCGAGAATTGGACCCGGATGAGAGTGAAACCGACCTCCTGGGTGGGGATGGCGGCGGTCCGCTGGCCGTCGAAGCTGGAGTCCATCAGCCGGAACTGCCAGACCGGTGCCGTCCTCTTGGTGATGATCCCGTATTCTCCGCCGTGAACGTGGAGCTCACTCGCCTGGTTGCCGATGTCTTCGAGCGCCGCGCGGCTCGATCCGACCTGGAAATCCATGTGCGTCAGCGCGCTGTGCTGGGCCACGTGAAAGCGGACCGTGACCGCCGCGGGATTGCCTGTCCTGCCGCTCGAAGTCGATGTTGCTCATGTCGCTGTAGAACGTGAACTCGGTCGCGTCGACGATCGGCGCACCCGCCTGCGGCCTGTTGTCCGCGAAGTGCACCATGTAGCGGCCGGAACCCTCCTGGACGCCAGGCGTGTTGCGGCCGAGCACGAAGACTGGGCGGTTCCGTCCGTAGCCGACAGCCGGATGCCGTGCCAGACGTACACCGTCTTGCCGAGGCGGTAGCGTCCTTCCGGGATGAAGACCACCCCGGCCCTCGTCGTCTCCTGCACGCGGTCGATCGCCTGCTGAACGGCATCGGCGTCATCGCCGACGCCGTCCGCATGGACGCCAAAGGCCTCCTTCGTAAGGTACACGGCTCACGGACCGTCGCGTCGCAGCGGGTAGTACGAAGCCGCGACCAGAGGGCGGCTCAAGAGCACGCCCGCGAACACCACGGCTGCCACGGCACCGATTCTCCTGCTCATCCGGGTCCATGTGGATCCGTCCGCCCGCCGCACCGTCGTACGCAGCGATACTCGCTACGGTCGATAACGTCCGGCAGCGGAGTCATCGTCTTGACTCTCGTGTCGAGGTGTTCGGAATCCACGGAGGACTCACCAAGCCGCCTCAGAACGTCACCTTGACCGCGAGCTGCGCCTGGCGCGGGTCGCCAACGCCTGACCGCAGGAAGCCATCGAAGTTGAACAACGCCGGCGTCGTAAGCGGGTTGATGTTGTTGGCGTTGTTGAACGTGTTGAACATCTCGAACACCGGCGTGATCTCGTACCGGCCGCCGAAGTTGAACGGGCGTCCGAGCCGCCAGTCGAACGAGAAGAACTCGTTGTCCTTGCGGGCGCTGTTGCGGCCGCGGTCGTCACCGTTCACGATGCGCGGCGAGGGCGTGATCGGCTGGGCGCCGCGATACTGCGCCCGCGCGCTGAGCTGCAGGTGACGCGGCAGGGCGAAATATCCGAATGCGTTGAACCTGTGCCGGATGTCGCGATCCGAAGGACCCCAGTCCTTCCGCAGGTCGAAGAAGTCGAAGCTGCGGTCCGTAAACGGATCGCGTTCGTTGGAGTCGTCGTCTTCGTCCTTGGAGAGCGTGTAATTGCCCTCGACCTGGTAGTTGTGGGCCATGCGCTTGCGCAGGCCGAGCGTCAGCCCGCGATAGCGGGAGCTGCCGCGGCTGTTGGTGACCATCACTTCCCCGAGCTGCGGCCCCCACGGCGCGCCGCTGTAGACGTAGACGTTCCCGGTGCCCGGCCCTTGATCGCAGCACGACGGCCCGCTCCGGTTGTAGTTGAGGAATCGGGTCAGGTGCCGCCCCTCGTTCCAGGTGACGTCGGCATACCCGGTGAGGTCGCTCGTCAGCTGCTGCTCGTAGGCGGCGTTATAGGCGTAGACCCGCGGGTTGACATAGTTCTTATCGAACACGCGGATGCCGCTGCCAGCCGGGAACTGTCCCGGCGGAAGCGGGGTCGGGCTCACCACGCTGGGCCACACCGGCATGGTCGCAAACGAGGTCGCGAACGTGCCGAGGGCAATCGTCTGCTGCTGGACGCCGTTGGTCGTGACCGTGCCGACCTGGCTGAGCATGTTCTGACGCGCGAAATACACGCCCGCGCTGGCCCGGATCACGGAACGGCCGTTGCCGCGGAGGTCCCAGGACACGCCGGCGCGCGGCTGCCACATCTTCCATTGATCGGGGATGGTGCCGTTCGACGGGAACGCGGGATCGCTCAGGAAGGCGGCAAAGGCGGTCGTCGACGGATCGGCCGTCTCCGGCATCAGCTGCGAATCCCAGCGCAGACCGTAGTTGACGGTCAGGTCGGCGCGCGGCTGCCACTTGTCCTGCGCGAAGAGCGACAGTTCATCGTTGGTGATCCGCGACGCCCCCGCGGCATCCGTCGCCGGACCGGACAGCCCGGCGCCTTGCAGATACAGCAGCAGCGGCCCGCCGGTCGTCGTCGAGCCGGCCGGGCACGAAGCCGGGAATGTCACGTACGAGCCGTTCGAGCACCCGACGGCATACGGCCCGAACCCGCCGGCGGCCGCCGGCGAGGCATAGCGCAGGAACCCGGTGACGCTGTCGAACAGATACCGTCCGGTGAAGAAACCGCGGAACACTTGATCGTTCAGCGTGTGCATCCACTCCCCGCCGACCTTGATGGTGTGCGCGCCGGAGACGAGCGTCAGGTTGTCCTTGAACTGCGTGCGCCAGATCAGCTCGTCCACGTTGGGCTGCAGGAAGAACGGGTTGCCGAAGCGGAACGACGGCGCGAACCCGACGCCCGTGTCGGCCGCGAGGTTCGAGGGCGCCGCCGTCCGCGGACGCGTCTCGCGCGAGTAGGTCATATGCGCCTCGTTGAGCCGCGTCGACGACAGCGTCGTGAACCAGTTGACGTTGCCCACGTTAATGCGCGCCGGATCCCCCTCGATCCCATTTGCGGAGGTGCCGTAGCTGGCGACGTCGAAGGTCTCGTTCTCCTTGCGCGAATGATTGAAGTTCCAGGAGGCGGACAGGTTGTTGCTGGCATTCAGCGTCACGTCGACCTTGCCGAGGATCGCCGCGTTCTTGACCGGATGCGAGACCGGCAGGCCCTCCTGCTGGCCGAGCGTCGCCGAAAAGAAGTTGAGGAGCGCCAGCCGCTGGCAGTCGCTGTTCCCGTTGATCAGCGCTTCGTTCGCGGCCAGTGTCGGCGCCGGGGTCGGGCACGGCGTGTCACCTATCGCGCGGCTCAGATTCGGCCGCTCGAAGTTGCCGGTGATCCCCTCGAGGGCAACGAAATAGAACGCCTTGTCTTTCCTGACCGGGCCGCCCAGCGTGCCGCCGAACTGCTCGCGATGAAAATCCTCGAGCGAGCTGCCGTCGGAGAGCTCTCCGGTCAGCCCCTCGAGCCGCTGGAAGTGGAACACGCTGCCGTGCGTCTGGTTGGTGCCGGACTTGGTGATCACGTTCACCACGCCGCCGGCCGTACGCCCGAACTCCGCCGGGGCGCCGCTCGCGATCACCTGGAACTCGCGCACCGCTTCGAGGGTGATGTCGATCGCCGCCCGCTGGCCGCCGGCCTGCTCACCGAAGAAGCCGTTGTTGTAGTCGCCGCCGTCCAGGCTGATGTTGTTGAAGGTGCCGCGCTGTCCGGCGAAGGTGATCTCGTCGCCGTCCGGACCCTGGACGATGCTCACGCCGGGCGTGAGGGTCAGCAGATCCTCGAACTTGCGCCCGAGAATCGGCGTCGATTCGACGGCAATCTGATTGAGGGTGCTGGCTGACGACGTCCGGGTCACTTCGACCGGTGGCTGCGACACGGTGACGGTTTCGGCGACGCCCGAGACTTTCATCGGGGCCGCAAGCGTCGCGGTCTGGCCGACGGTCAGCTCGAGGCTGTCCTGTGCGAGCGTGGCGAAGCCGGCAAGGGTGAAGGTCACCTTGTATCGACCGGGCGGCAGCTGCAGGATCGCGAACCGGCCGTCGCCGCCGGTGACCGCGGTTCGGGCGAAGTTGGTGTCGAGGTTCCGCGCCTCCACTGTCACTCCGGGGAGCGCCGCGCCGGTCGCGTCGGACGCGATGCCGTCGATGGCGGCCGTGGTGATCTGCGATTGCCCGCGGGCCGCCGCGGGATACACCACCGTCAGGATGATCGCCAGGATCAACGTCGTTCGCATCTCGGCTCCTCTCCGAATGTGAGAACGGTGGCAGCTTATCCGTGACCTACTCATCGTTCAAGTAAACGTGACGAAAATCGCCAACGACTGCGGAACTGTCGAGCTCGGGTTTCAGCGACGTGCGAGATCGCCGCGCGATTGATCGCACGTGCCATCCGGCTTTGTCCGCAGCGCAATGCCAGTTAGCATCGTCACGATGTCGGGATCGGAAACAGCTGCCGCGCCCGCGGTGTCGACGGCCGCCGAACGGGCCTCGCTCCTCGTCCTCGGCCTCGCCGCGTTCATGGTCCAGGCGGACGCGCGGGTGATCGATCCGCTGCTGCACGTCATCGCCCGCGACTTCGCGACCACCCCGCCGAACGCGGCGATTGTGATCTCGTCGTATGCCCTGCCGTACGGATTGTTTCAGCTGCTCTACGGTCCCCTGGGCGATCGGATTGGCAAGCTGCGGGTGATGGCCGGGTGCCTCTCGGTCTTTTCCGTCGGCACGTTTGCCTGCGCCTTTGTGCCGAACGTGCCGGTGTTCGCGTTGCTGCGCTTCCTTACGGGGGTCGCGGCGGCGGCGGTGATCCCGATGTCGCTCGGCTACATCGGCGACAAGTTCCCCTATCAGACGCGGCAGATCGCGCTGGCCCGGTTCATGAGCGCGCTGATGATCGGGCAGATTGTCGGCAGCACGCTCGGCGGCCTGTTCGGGCAATTCTTCGGATGGCGGGCGATCTTCCTGGTCCTCGGAGTGGTAGCGCTGGCGGTATCGATCCTGCTGGCGCGCGAGGGCCGGCGTTTCGCGGAACCACCGAAGGCGCCGCGGCCGATCGGAGCGTCGATCCTGGCGGTGCCGCTGGCCGGTTCGGTCATCTTCGTCGGGATGCTGCGGATCGTTCCGCCGCTGTGGTCACTGGCACTTCAGCTCCTTGGCGGCTGTCTGTTGATCTACGCGCTGTTCACGCAGTACGGCGGCATGCTCAAGCGCCGCGGCGCTCCGCTCGTGCTCGGCACGGTCCTGCTCGAAGGGCTGTTCGTCTTCGGCGGGCTCTCGTACCTGGCCTCGTCGCTCACCGATCGCTTCGGGATCAACTACGCCTATGCCGGCTTGATGGTCGCCGGCTTCGGCGTCGGCGGGCTGGTCTACAGCGTGTCGGTCAAGCGGCTGATCGGCCGGGTCGGCGAGTTGGGCATCCTGCTGCTGGGCGGCGCGCTGTTGGGGGTGGCCTTCGTGTCGGTCGGGTTGATGCCGTCATGGCACTGGTTCGTGCCGACCGTCATCGTCCTCGGCATGGGCTATTACACGATGCACGGCACCCTCCAGACCAAGGCGACCGAGTTGGCCCCTGAAGCGCGCGGTACGGCCGTGTCGCTGTTCGCCTTC
This sequence comes from uncultured Acidobacteriota bacterium, assembly GCA_963816725.1. GTDB lineage: Bacteria > Acidobacteriota > Vicinamibacteria > Vicinamibacterales > 2-12-FULL-66-21 > CAVSUB01. The sequence goes on from CAWFMC010000026.1 coordinate 258,568, forward strand.
TTCTTTTTCATGGGCCAGGCCACCGGCCCGCAGCTCCTCGGCAGTGTGCTCAAGTCCCGTGGCTACGGAGCCGCATTCATCGTCGCCGGGGTCGGCCTGCTGACGACAGCGGTCGTCTCGCGGGCGCTGTTCGCCCGCGCGAGGCGCCAGGCGAATGACGCACGATCCGGCGCGGCGGTGGGCGCCAGCTGAATCCGTCTTGCCGCAGTCGCAGTGACCGCGCGCAGGCCGCTGGCGGCGTTTTCAGCGGCGTGCGCGCCGGTAGCGAGAGCCTGACGCGCTCCGGACCGCTCGTCCTCAGTTCGACGAACAGGGGAGGCGACCCGAGGCCGTATACTCTCGGTGCAACCGTGCCGATGCGCCTGTCCAGGACCAGCAGCGCTCCATTCCTCCTCAGCGACACGATCGAACGTCCGGTGCCCCGCGCGCGCCGTGCCGCGATCTTGCTCTGCCTTGCGATCGTGTTGCAGGCGTCACTCGGTGCTCAGGCGCCGGTGCTGCGTTGGGGCGGTGACGCCGAAGGCGGCGCGCCGTACGTCGAGGCCGACCCGAACAATCCCCAGAACGTCAGCGGGTTCGATGTCGAGATCGCGGCGCTCGTTGCCCAGTCGATGGGCCGAACGCCGCAGTTCCTCCAGGTGGCTTTCGCTTCACTGGACCAGTCCGCGATCCGCGGCGACTTCGACATCGGCTTGAGCGGGATCGAAGACACGCCGGCACGGCGCGCCGCGGTGGCGGTGTCGCTGCCCTATTACCGGTTTCGCGAAGTGCTGACCGTGCGGGAGGCCGACCGCGACAAGTACCGTTCGCTCGCCGACCTGCGCGGGCGGCGAGTCGCGACGCTGAGCGGGACGATCGCCTACGAGCTGCTGCTCCAGGCCGAGCGCGAGCAGGGCCTCGTCGCCGTCTCGTACGATGACGACGTGCACCCGTATTCGGACCTGTTGGTCGGCCGGGTGGATGCGGTGCTGCTGGACAACGTCCTCGCCAATCGCGCCCTCAAACGCAACACCGGACTGTTCGTGGAGCCGTCGCCGGTGCAGACCGCGCACTACGTGGTCATCACTGGTCCGGCGAACCGTGAGCTCCGCGATCGCGTCAATGCGGCACTCCTCGCGGCGATGCGGGATGGCCGGCTCGAACAGATCATGCGGAAGTGGAACGTCTGGAACGACGACCAGCCGCGGTTATATGCGGAGCTGACCGCCGCGGGGACAACATCCACCGCAGCGGCAGGCGCCTCGGCGCCGGCGTCGCCGCACGTGCTCGAGACGACGCTGCGCTATCTGCCATCGCTGCTGCGCGCCGCGGTGATCACGCTCGTCCTCTCGTGCCTGTCGATGGCGATGGCGGTCGGGTGCGGGATGCTGCTGGCCATCGGGCGGGTCTACGGGAACACGATCGTGCGGCTCCTGCTGACGGCCTACGTCGAGGTGATGCGGGGCACGCCGGTGCTGCTGCAGCTGTTCGTCATCTACTACGGCCTCTCCGGGGTCGTCCGGCTGCCGGCCTTCATGGCCGCGCTCCTCGGTCTCGGCCTGAATTACGCCGCCTACGAGAGCGAGATCTATCGCAGCGCGCTCGAGGCCGTGCCGCGCGGACAGCTGGAGGCGGCCCGGATCCTCGGGTTCAGCGAACGGCAGACGCTGCGGTTGATCCGCGGACCGCAGGCGTTCCGGCTGGCTCTCGCCCCGATGACCAACGACTTCGTCGCGCTGCTCAAGGACTCGTCGCTGGTCTCGGTGATTACCGTCGTCGAGCTCACCAAGCAGACGCAGATCTTCGCCGCCAACATCGGCAGCTGGGTCATTCCGGGCTTGCTGTGCGCCGCGCTCTACCTCGCGCTGTCGCTGCCCCTCGCGCAGCTGGCGCGCCGGCTCGAAGGTCAGTGGCGGAGCGCAACGTCATGAGCCTGGTCATGGAGGTACGCGGCCTGCGGCTGCAACGCGGCACGCGCGACATCCTGTCCGGGGTCGACATCGAAGTCCCGCGCGGCGAGATGCTGGCCCTGATGGGATTGTCCGGGTCCGGCAAGACGACGATCCTGCGCACGGTCGCCGGCCTCGAGAGCTTCCAGGGTGGCGACGTGCTGGTGGACGGCGTGGCGCGGCCCCAGCGGATTGGCGACCGCGCAGCGCAGCGTGCGCTCGAGCGCAAGGTCGGGATGGTGTTCCAGTTCCATTTCCTCTTCGAACACCTGACGGCGATCCACAACGTCTGGCTGGCGCCGGTCCATGTACACGCCCAGCCGAAAGCCGACGCGGAAACACGCGCCCGGGCGCTGCTCGAGGAGCTCGGGGTCAGCCACCGGGCCAACGCGCTGCCGCGCGAGCTGTCGGGCGGTGAAGCGCAGCGGGTCGCGATCGCCCGCGCGCTGGCGGTCGATCCGCCGCTGCTCCTCATGGACGAGCCGACCGCGTCGCTCGACCCGGCCCGGCGCAACGAGCTGGGCGAGACGCTGCAGGCGCTGGCTGCGCAGGGCCGCACGCTGGTGATGACGTCGCACGACGACGACTTCGTCCGCGACTTTGCGACGCGGGTGATCGTCCTGTCGCAAGGGTGCGTGGTCGAATCCGGCGTGCCGCGTGAGGTGCTGTCGAATCCGCAGCACGCGGCGACACGGGAGCTGCTGCAGGTGGGACGGACGCGCCTCCCGCGGCCGTAGCGTCGACCAGCTTGCGCCGGGCCATGAAGGTCGGGCCTACGGTGGTCAGGAACTCAGCGCATTGAATGCGGATGACGGGATCTCGCGGGACGTCGTGAACGCCCGTCGATCAGCGGTCACCGGCGCGGCCGTTCAGGGATGGTGGCTTCACTTGTTGGCGTCGCGGATGCGGGTCACGAACTGATCCACGTAGTCCAGCACGCCTTTGACGACCCCATCGCCGTGCGCCGCGGGCGCCCCGCCGGTCAGGCCGCCCTTGTGGAGCAGCTGGACCTGCACCAGGACCGGCTTGTCCTGATACGACAGGGTCGCGGTGGTGTGGCTGTAGATGAAGACGTCGTACCGGGACACGCAGAAGTTGGCCGAGATGGTGGTGGTCATGACGTGGACGTAGAGGTATGAGTCCTCGTCCGAGTCGCGTACCACTTTGAAGCCGGCGTCGGTCAGCCGCTTCGACACGGCGGACGCGATCGGATCCTGCGACACGCCACAGGCGGCGGCCTGCGGCGTCAACCCTTCGACGACCACGCCGAGATTGTTCAGGCGCCGGAGCTCGGCATCGGGCTGCTGGTTGAAGGGCTCTGGCGGGCGCCCCGCGGCCGGAAGGCCGGCGGCGCCGGTATCGGGTCGCAGCGGTGCGGGAAACTCCCCACCGGACGACGTGCGCGACGGTGCGGGACGCGGCACGAGCATCGAGTCCGACGGAGCCGCCGGCTCGTACACTCGTCGCACGACGCCGCCGCGGCCATGCTCGAGGAACTGCACGTCGACGACGAGTTGGCCGGGGCTGGACCCGCGCGAGTAGGTGTAGCGGATCTCGCGCCCCGGACCGACTCGGTAGACCACCAGCAGCCGGCCGGCCTCGCGTCTCGCGTTCACCGTCACGGGGACGTCCTCGAGTTGCAGGATCTCGTCGCGGGCGTCAGCGTGGAAGCTGCGCATGCGGCCCTGATCGTCCGTGATGGTGATGAGCGGCGGCGCCTCGTTGATCCACAGACGCGCCGATGGCGTACGGACCTCGGCCGTCAGCTCCTGCACTCGCTTCGCGTCGTCTTCACTCTCGGGAAGGATGATCCCGCTTGGCGTGACCGCGCGGCGGCCTCCACGTCCGCCGGCACCGGGCTCCACCGCATCTGGCGCGACCCAGTCGACAGGAAAGCCGACCTCGGAGGGGAACTGGCTCAGGGTCCGGTTGAGCGCCCAGCGCCCCGCGAGGCTCGCCGCATCGGGCGCCTGGGCCAATATCGCAGGATGAACGGCCGAAGCCACCGCCACGACTATGAGAGCCACTGCCGACCGCGTCATACACGCCCCTCGATCAACGGTACTACAGGGGCGCCGAACGGGCCGGCGAAAGACGGACGAGCGGTGCGTCGGACAGTCAGCCCTCGCGATGGTGGCCAAGGGCGTGTCTATAATCAAGGATCGCACGCCGGCTCAGGCCGTCAGCAGGCGGCCGTCAGAATGCGCAATCGGTGTGTCAGCGGCGCCGCCGGGCGAGACTCATTCCCATCGCAGGAGAATCACCAGTGAGCGGTCGAGACAGACGAGACTTTCTGAAGGTGCTCGGGGCCGGCGCCGTGATCGCCGGCGTGCCGGGCTGGGCTTTCGCCCGCACCATCGACCCGCGTCAGGATCCGGTTCCGGCGGTCCGCGATCCGCGCTACCGCGAGTGGTCCGCGCTCGCGCTGGCGGAAGCAAAACGCCTGGGCTGCTCGTACGCCGACATCCGGTTCACGCGCAATCGGTCGCAGGCCCTGAGTCTGCGCAACGGGCAGATCGCGAATGCGGGCGGCTTCGGTGGCGGCGGCGGATTCGGCGGCCGCGGCAGCGGCGGCACCACCGAAACCTACGGCTTCGGGGTCCGCGTGATTCATAGCGGGGTGTGGGGATTCGCCAGCAGCCCGGTGGTCACACCCGACGAGATCAAGCGGGTCGCCGGTCTCGCCACCGAGGTGGCCAAGGCCAGCGCGATTGCCAAGAAGACGGACATCCGACTGGCGGCGGTCGAGAAGTACGACGAATTCTGGCAGATGCCGATGGAGAAAGACCCCTGGACGGTGCCGCTGGAAGAGAAGGTCGAACTGCTGCGCAGCGTGACCGCGGCGATCCAGAAGACGCCGGGAGTGTTGTTCGCGAACGCCACGGCCGGCTTCGAGTACGAGTGGAAGGTCCTCGCGACCAGTGACGGTTCGTACATCGAGCAGGTCTTCCACTTCTGCAACTGCAATGCGTCCGCGACGGCGCGCACCGGGACCCAGGTCAAGACCCGCAACTACGAGCGGCTGGCCGGCGCCGGCTACGAGTTCCTCGTCAAATGCGACCTGCCCGGCCAGGCCGAGCGCATCGCGTCCGAGGCGGTCGAGCACTCGAAGGCAAAGCCGGTCGGCCAGGGGCTCAAGGATCTGGTGCTGCTACCGTCGCATCTCGCGCTGACGATCCACGAGATCGTCGCGCACGCCACGGAACTGGATCGCATCGCCGGGTACGAAGCCAACTACGCCGGCACGAGCTTCGTGAAGATCAGCGACATCGGCAAACTGAAATACGGCTCGCCGAAGTTCAACGTCACCGCCGACCGCACCTTCCCCGGCGGCATGGCGACGGTCGGCTTCGACGATGACGGCGTGAAAGCACAGAAGTGGCCGATCGTGAAGGATGGGATCCTGGTCGGCCTGCAGACCAACCGCGAGACCGCGTACCTGCTGAACGAGAATTTCAGCCGCGGCTGTACGTTCGCCAATCACTGGCGCAACTTCCCGTTCCTGCGCATGCCGAACATCCAGCTCGAGCCCGGACCGGCCGGGTCACCCGACGTGGACGCGATGATCGCCGACGTGAAGGACGGTGTCCTCGTCGACGGCCAGGGCAGCTTCAGCATCGACCAGCAGCGCTACAACGGCCAGTTCGGCGGCGACGCGTACTGGGAGATCAAGAACGGCAAGAAGACGCGGATGGTCACCGACTTCACCTACAACGCGATCACCACGGACTTCTGGGCCAACCTGGACGCCGTCGGGCCGCAGTCGGCATGGGAGCATCACGGGTTGACCGGTGACGCCAAGGGCCAGCCGGTGCAATCGAACCACCCGTCGCACGGGTCTTCGCCGTGCCTCATCCGCAAGATCATGGTCGGGGCGGCGTTCGCGTAGGCGACTTCGCGTTTAGCGGCCAGCTCCAGCTCCCAGCAGCGGACCGTGCCGCTGGATGCGGCACGAACGGTCGCTAACGGCAACGCTGGAAGCGGGAAGCTGGAAGCTGATAACGAGGATTCATGAGTTATTCACGCGACGACGTCAAAGCAGTCACCGACAGGATCCTGAACATGGCCAAGGCGGACGCCGTGGAAGTGGAGTTCGCCGGCGGCGAGCGCTCCGCGACGCGCTACGCCAACTCGACGATCACCGCCAATCTGGTCGAGCACGATCAGGAAGCGACGATTACCGTTCGCTATGGGCAGAAGTCGGCGTCGACGACGGTGCACCAGTTCGACGACGAGTCGTTGAAGCGGGCGATTGCGGAAGCGCAGACGCTGGCCAGGCAGCGGCCGGACAACCCGGAGCTGATGCCGCTCGTCAAGCCGCCGCAGGACTATGTCACGGTGGATGCGGCGCTGCCGGCAGCCGTCAATTTCGGCCCAGCCGAACGCGCCCAGATGGTCAGAGAGAGCATCGCGGTGTGCGAGAAGCAGGGGGTCGTCGGCGCCGGCTACATCCCGAAGCTCCACTGGACCGAGGCGCGGGCCAACTCCGAAGGGCTCTTCAGCTATTACCGCTACGCGGAGGCGAGCCTGATCCTCACCTGCCGCACGCCTGACGGCACCGGTTCTGGATGGGCGGGCACCACCGGGATGAAGGACGTGTCGCAGATCGACGCGACCGCGATCAGCGAGACCGCGGCGCGGAAAGCACTCGCGTCACGGAAGGCGCGGGCCATCGAGCCGGGCACCTATACGGTGATCCTCGAGCCGCGTCCGGCGGCGCGCTTCCTCTCGCTGATGCTGCAGGCGCTCAACGCCCGCCCGGCCGAAGAAGGCCAGAGTTTCATGAGCGGCCCGGAGCGCGGCACCACCAAGCTCGGTCAGAAGGTGTTCGGCGACAACGTCACGATCCGCAGCGACATCGGCAACAGCATTCTGCGCCAGACGCCGATCGGCGTCGACGGGCTCGCGGCCAGGCCGACGACCTGGGTCGACAAGGGTGTCGTCACCAATCTGGCCTACGACCGCTTCTGGGCCAACAAGCAGGGCAAGGCGCCGACCGGCGTGACTCCGCAGATGAGCCTGGTGATGGAGGGTGGCGATCAGTCGGTCGAGCAGATGATCAAATCGACGAAGCGCGGTCTGCTGGTTTCGTTCTTCTGGTACATCCGGGTCGTCGATGCCCAGACGCTGCTCAACACCGGCATGACGCGGGACGGCACGTTCCTCATCGAGAACGGCGAGATCGTCGGCCCGGTACAGAACTTCCGCTGGAACGACGGCCCGGCGCGCGGATTCAACAACATCACCGCGCTCGGCACGCCGGTGCCGATGCACATCGGCGAAGCCTACGACCAGCCGGGCACTGCGCTGGTGCCGCCGATGCGGATCGAGGATTTCCGGATGACCTCGATTTCCCCGGCGGTCTGAACCGCATGACCAAGAGTGGTTCGTGGCGCTGATCCTGGAGTGAGCCGGCCAGACCTTCAGGACGGGCCTGCACCGACGCGGCTCTTCACATCCTGTTCAACAGCTCGCGCGTGTACTTGATGCACACCGTCATGTCGTCGATCTTCTGCTGACCGGCGGTCTTTCCGTCCGGCCGCGGCGTCGGGGGCGTCGGCGTGCCCTTCTCGGCGACCGCGAGGAAGCGGCTGAACTCCCACGCCGGATCCTTCCGCCAGTTGTCCCAGAATGCCGGCTCGTAGATCTTGTGGATCCGCGGGGCGCCGGACACCAGGTTCTCGAAGATGATCGGCAGCCCCGGCTTGGCCTGCACGAACTTCCGGATCCAGCCGTCGATGTCGACGTTCCCCTCACCCATGTTGACCCACCGGACGGCAATCCCCTCGGGCACCTTCCATACGGCGCTGTCGCGGACGTGGCTGGTCTCGGCGTACGGGATGAGCGTCTCGAGCGTGAAGTGCGGGTCCTCGAGCATCCATACCGGATTCCCCGAATCCAGGCAGACGCCCATGATGTCGGTGCCGCAGGCCTCGACCATCATCTTCATCTCGCGGGCCTGCAGATCGCCGCCATGATTCTCGACCGCCAGCTTGACCCCGGCGTCGACGATCCGCGAGCGGAGTCCCTTGACCGCCTTGATCATGTTGTCGATGTGCATCTCGATCTGCGGCCGCTCGGGATCGCCGCCGAGGATGCAGCGCATGCACGTCGCGCCGAAGATCTGCGAGGCCTTCAACGCGCGGGCCACCTGCACTTCGAGCGGGCCGTTCTGAGCGTTGAACGACTTGGAGCTGGGACAGACCGAGCCGTGGGCCAGCTGCAGCTTGATCCCCAGACCATCCGCGTGCTGCTTGATCGATCGGACCTGCGCCTCATCGTCCAACACCGCGGGCGGGAGGGAGATCATCGCCCAGGTCAGCTGGACCGACTTCAGGTAGTCCAGGAACTGCACCGGCGTGAACTGATTGCCGCTGACGCTGCCGTCAATCGAGCCGAGCTCGACGCCCGCCGCCTGCCATGCCGCGAGCCGTGACGCGTGCAGCGCCGCCGCCGCGGTCCCAAGAACGAACGTCCGACGATCCATGCAGCCTCCTGTGAGTGGCGCGGCTGATTGTATCCCCGGCTATCCCGCCTTGGTGCCGCCCTGGATCAACGCCATGATGTTACCGTCCGGATCCTTGAACCAGGCGGCCTTGTTTCCGGGCGTAGACAGGATGCCGTCGACGGTCTTCAAGCCGGGCATGTCGTACTCCTCGAACACCACGCCCTTCTCCTTCAGAGCCTGGACCTCGGCCTCGAGATCCTCGACCTGCCAGAAGGCCTGGCTGGCCTTGGAGGTTCCGGCGCCGGCCGAGGGGTAGAGGAACACCCAAGAGCCTTTCCCGCACTCGTAGACGACGCCGCCCGCGACCATCTCGCGGGGCTCGAGGCCCACCTGCTCCTCGTAGAAACGGCGAGCGCGGGGCACGTCGGAAACAGGGATATACGGCACGATCGGAGCGTTCTTCAGCATCCGGCGATGATACTCGCCGGGACTGCGAGCCGGCTCAGCACGGCGGACGGGCGCGCCGCGATTGGTGCTATCGTTCGGCCGGGCTCGATCTCGCAGGCTATCGCCGCGGCGCAGCGCGGATCACTCGACGGGAGGAGCTCGTTGATGGCACGCATGATCCTCGTCCTGGCTCCATGGGCGACCGGCGCGACCGGCGTCCTGACCCGCGCGATCGGAACATGACCTGGCGCGGCCTGCGACCAGGACGCGAGGCGTCCTCGGGCGGGCACACGCCGGCCGGCGGCGTTTCAGGACGACACGATTTCGCGCCTGGAAACCGGCGCTGCCAACCGGCAACGATTTTGCCTTCGCGTCCCCACTTGGACATGGCGGGAGCTATCACCCTGCTTTACTCTCTCCGAAGGTTCCACCGATCGATCGCGGGCTGGCTGGCCGTCGCCGCCGCCTCGCTGCTGGCGGTTTGCCTCGTGTCGGCGCAGGCGCAGGATCGCTTCCGGTTTCGCACCGGGATCGACCTCATCAACGTCACCGCCACCGTGACCGACCGCTCCGGCCGTTTCGTTGAAGGATTGTCGCGCGCGGACTTCGTCGTCTACGAGGACGATCACGTCGTGGACGTAACGCATTTCAGCGCCGAGCGGGTCCCGGTCAGCCTGGGCATCATCCTGGACACGAGCGGCAGCATGGCGGGCAGCAAGATCGCCTCGGCGCGCGCCGCACTCGATCGTTTTCTCGCTGATGTCATCCGTCCTGAGGACGAGGTGTTCCTTTACCGCTTCGACACCAGCCCGCACCTGGTGCAGGGCTGGACCAGCGATCGCACGCGGATCACGGAGGCGCTCAAAGCGCTGCGGCCCGATGGTGCCACGGCGCTCTACGATGCCGTCGCGGAGGCACTGCCGCTGCTCGACGCCGGCAAGCACGCCAAGAAGGCGCTGCTGGTCATCTCGGACGGCAACGACACCAACAGCCGGACCACCCTCGACACGGTGCGGCGGTCCATCCGCGAGTCGGACACCCTGGTCTACGCCATCGCCATCGACGCAGCGCTCACGCCGAACGGTTCCGGCGGCAACGGCGGTCAGGCGCGATTGCAGCAGCGCGGCCGTCCGCGGCCGTTTCCGTTTCCGATCCCCGGCCGCAGGGATCCGCCGCGAACGCCGCCGATCCCCGGCGTGCCCCCGGCGTCCACCCCGCGCCCGCCGCTCGCTCCGGAGCCGGAGGAGCCGCGCGACCTTGGCGCGAAGGCGCTCCGCGAACCGGTGAACCTCGACGCTCTGCGTCAGATCACGGACGACAGCGGCGGCTTCACCGAGTTGGTCCGCGACCCCCGCGATCTCAACCCGACAACCGGCCGGATCGCCGACGAGCTCGGCAAGCAGTACCATCTGGGGTACCCGAGCCGGGGTGCCCACGACGGCCGCTGGCATGCCATCCGTGTCGAGGTTCGCGACAGCGCGCTCCTGGTACGGGCCCGCCGCGGCTATCTCGCACCGCAGTAGTCCTCCTCGGGCCGCGGACCGCGACTCGATGCCCCACACCCACGCCCACTCGCACAGCCACGCGCACGCCGCGCCCGACGTCTCGCCGCGGGTCATGGCCGCGGCGGTCATCGCCACGGTCGCCTTCGTGATCGTCGAGGCCGCCTGTGGCTGGTGGGCCGGCAGCCTCGCCCTGCTCTCCGACGCCGGCCACAACATGACGGACGCCGCCGCGCTGGGCCTCAGCTGGTACGCGCTGACGATCTCGAAGCGGCCGTCGCACGCGGGCATGACGTTCGGCTATCACCGTGTCGGCGTGCTGGCGGCGATGATCAACTCGCTGACGTTGGTGGCCATCGCGATCGGGATCGCGTGGGAAGCCGTGCTGCGGCTACGCGTGCCGGAGCCGACCAGCGGCGGGCCGATGATCGTCGTGGCCGGCGCGGCGATTCTGATCAACGCCGGGATCGGCGTCGCCCTGCACCGCGGCTCGAAACACGACATCAACGTCCGCAGCGCCTACCTCCACATGGTCGGCGACGCGATCTCGGCGTTCGGCGTCATGCTCGCCGGCGTTGTCGTGACGACGACCGGCTCATCGCTCGCGGATCCGCTCGTCTCCCTGGTGATCGCCGTGTTCATCCTGTACAGCAGCTACGGCGTGCTGCGCGAGAGCGCGACGATCCTGCTCGAGGGAACACCGGCGGGACTCGCAATGCCGGAGGTGGTCGAGGCGATCCGGAACGTGGCCGGCGTCCTCGCGGTTCACGACCTGCACGTCTGGATGGTTGGTCCCGGCGTCGTCGCCTGCAGCTGCCACATCGTCGTGGCCGAGCAGAGCGTGCGTGAAGGTCAGCAGGTGCTGCGGGCGGTGGTGCACGAGATCGAGCATCGCTTCCACATCACCCATACGACCGTGCAGGTCGAAGTCGAGGGCTGCGCGCACGACGACATGTATTGCGGCCAGGCCAGGGCGGCCGCCGCCGCGCCGCGTTGAGCCTCCGAGCGCTACTTCGCCACTTCCTTCACCCACGTTTCGATGAGCGCCAGCGACGGGCCGCCGTGAACCCGGTAGGCCTCGGCGAATCTCTGCATGCGCGCGAGATCGGCCGCCGCGCTCTCGATGGGCTGGTTGTTCCCGTGCGCCTCGTACAGCGCCAACATGCCGAGCGCGAGCGAGGGCTCGTCTTCGGCATGCTTGTCGAGGAGATCGTCGAGCGCGAGCAGCCCGTCGGTCTCGCGTCCGGACATCAGGGCAGCGACCGCGAACCGGCGCTGCAGTCCTTGATCGTCGGGCCAGCGATCGCGCGAGGCGGCCAGATCGTCGAACGCCAGATCGCCGCGGCCCTGACGCAGATGGGCATCGGCCAGCATGCTGTGCAGCGATGCGGTCTCCCCTTCGCGTATCAGCGCCGTCCGCCACACGGCCGCCGCTTCCTTGTCTTTTCCGCCGGCCGCGTAGCACGCGCCCAGGTAGATCATCGCCGGGTAGAAGTCGACGGAGCCGCGCATCGCCTCGCGGAAGGCCGCCGCCGCGGGTTCCAGCTTGCGGTTCGCGAGGAGCGACAGCCCTTTCAGGAACGCTGCCGTCGGCGCCGTGGCCGCCTCGGCGTCGGACACGACCAGACTCTCGACGCCACCGGTGCGGGCTTTGCTGACCAGATCCCGCACCCCCGGCAGCGAGGCGTCCGGACGCAACGCGACGCGTTCGAGGAACGGGCCGAGGACGGGTGGGGCAAGCACGTCCTGGAGACCGAACGACGCGACGGTCACGACCGGCATCCGGGTCGTGAAGCGAGGAGTCGCGCTCGACGCCGCATTCGTCGCGCCGGCCGCTCCGGCTGTCACCCGCACCGTCGAAGTTACGGTGAATGCGCGCCGCACTTCGCCGAGCAGATCGTTTCCTTGTGTCACCTTGGCGCGGGCGACGTAGCCACCGGGCGGCAGCACGCGCAGGTCCGCGACGCCTTGCGCAAGCATCGCCCCGGACCGCGGGCTCGGCGAGAGCGCGGCCGGCGAATGGAGCAGGGCCGGACCGTCGGCGGTGGACGCGATCTCGAACTCGACGTCGGCGGCGGTCAGCGAGGTCGGGTCCCCTTCCAGATCGATCTCGAGCGCGAGCCGTTCGTCCTGCCGGATCACGTCAAGAGCGAGGCTCGGATCGGTCTGGGTGTTGTCGGGGACGCGGACCAGGATCGGCCCCGTGGCGGTGAGCCCACCCATCCGCACATCCTTCACCTCGGCGCGATGATCGACGGACCCGACGCGTCCGGCGCCATCCATGAGCCCCACTCGCACGATGTAGTTCCCCGGCGGGACCGCGACGTTCGTCGAGAACGGCAGCACGTCACCGCCATTGTGCGTCAGCTTGATCTCACCCACCGCGACCTTCTTACCGGTGAGGTCGTTCACGGCCACATGGAGTGTGGCCTCGCCGGCCTGGACGCGCGACGCCTCGCCGGTCACCAGCAGGCGGCGCCGCTCGGGATTCTCCGGGTCCGCCGACAAGTAGCTGGTCACGCGCAGGCCCAGCTCGGTCGCCAGCACCGGACCGTCGACGGCCGCCGCGAAGCGCGCCGCCTGGTCGCGATCCTCATACACCGGGATGTCGAAGATCTCGCGCGCCCGCACTGTGACGCTGTCGCGGGAGACCTGCACCCTCATGCGGCGGCCCTTGCTGTCGGCGTCGCCCGGATCCTTCTCGATGCCGATGCGGTAATAACCCGCGAGCTCGCGCCCGAGCCGCTCGAACACACTTTCGGCGTTCACTTCGGCGCGGTAGGTTCCACCGCCGCTCATCGCGGCGAGTGTCTCGAGCGGGCCGGAATAGATGTACGAGTCGGACACCGGAGTCGAGGTCAGCATCCGCCGGTCCGCCGCGAACAGGGCCGGCGGCACGAACACCGAGAAGACCGTCGCGCGCGCCGCGGCCGCTTCCGAAGCCACGGTGCTGACGATGGAGAGCTCGTCGCGGTCGTCCATCGGCCAGCCGCCGGAGATGAGCACGACGGTCTTGTCCCCGCGCACCCGCGCCAGCCCACTGAAGAACTGCCGCAGCGCCGAGATGCTCGCCTGCGAGTTGGACAGTGCGGCCCGCCACGCGGCTTCGGCCTGCATCTGGATATCGCGCGAGCACGGATTCGCGTCGAACCCGCTCGTCAGCGCCGACGCCCGCGAGCCGCCGCCGCCCCCTGTGCCGCCGCCTCCGGCCGTCGTCCCACCCGCGGGGGACGCGCCAGTCGGCGCGGACGTCCCACCCTCACCACCGCCGCTCGACGTGCCGCCGCCGGTCGACCCGCCGGCGCCGCCCGTCGGCGCGGCCGGCGACGCCGGCGCCGGACTGGTCGGCCCGGCACTGATGCCGGACGCGGACTGGCCGCCGCAGGCGCGGTCGCCGAGCGCGCGCAGCGCGAACTGGTTGCGGTTGGCGATGTCGCGCGCCTCGGTCAGGCTGCCGTATTCCCAGCCGGTGGAGAACCGTCCGGTCCCGGCCACCCGCATCAGTCCTTCTTTGACGCGGTCGTGCGCCCACGTGAACGACACGGCGGGGCCGAGCGGCATCACCATCAACGCGGAGCGATCAGAAAACGACAGCCGCGACAGGAACGGGCCGGCCGCCGACGCGACCCGACGCGCGCTGCCCGGATCGAGCGTGTTCTGATCGACCACGAAGACGACCAGGCGGCCGCTGCCGCTGCCCTCGTTGGTGCTGATCGATTCGGGCGCGACAGCCGGGCGGCCCGGCGTGCCCGGGACGGGGTCCGGATGATCGATGAACTCGGAGGTGACGACCCGCCGCGGCTTGCCCGCAACGGTGACCGTGAAATCACCGGCAGTGAGGCCGCGGAGCGGCCGGCCCTGCCTGTCGATCACGTTGACATCGACGCTCACCACTTCTACGCCGCTGCGGAAGGACGGCGTCTGATCGGTGCCGGCCTGCTGCTGGGCGATGACGACCGGCCGCGCGCCGATCAGGACCAACATGGCCGAGGCTGCCGAAACGACGAGTCTGACGCCGCTGTGCTGCCGCATGATTACCTCCCCGACCGCTGCGGACCGGCTGCCCGGTAACCCTGCCGGGCGCGAATGTCGTACTTGCCCTTCTTCACGCGCACCTTGATCGTGTGCCAGCGGTTGTCCTGCTGCGGGTTGGCGGGCGCGTAGGACAGCACGTACTGGTTGGCCAGTTCCGCGACAATCTGATCGAAGGCGCCGTCGAGCTCCTGGGGCCGCTGGGGAAAGAACGCCCGGCCGCCAGTCGCGTGCGCGTAGGATTCCAGACTGTTGCGTAGCCCGGCGACGGTCGCGCCGGCGCCGAAGCCAACCGTGTAGAGCATCGCGTCGCTCGCCTGGACCCGCGCGGTCGCGGCCTCACGCGAGGTGAGGCTGTTGTGATCGTCGCCATCGGAGAAGATGACGATCCCCTTGCGGCCCCATTCCTTGCTCACGAGATCGACCGATCGCACCGTCGCGTCGTACAGCGCCGTTCCCCCCCACGCGCTCAGCAGATCGACTGCCCGCTCGCGCGCCGCCTCATCCTTCTCGCGCTCGGTCGCGAGGAACATGGTGTCATTGAATCCGACCAGCGTCGCCGCATCGCCGTGCCGCAGCTTCGACAGCAGGCGTTTGACCGCCACCTTCACGCTGTCGAGTGCATGCTCCATGCTGCCGCTGACGTCGATCGCCAGAACGAGATCAAGCGGCGCGTCCTCGCTCGCCAGGCTGGCGATCGGCTGCTGCACGCCGTCTTCCGTGATCTCGAAGTCCGCCGCCTTCAGGCCGCGGACGAACTTCCCACCATCCGTCACAATCACCGGCACCAGGACCGCCTCGGTGCGGATCCGTTCGGTGAACCCGAGATCCTTGGTCCGGACGTTGTCGGTGAGCGTGCCGCCGTTGGCCAGGTTCACGACCACCCGCACGTGGTGGGCGCGCACGATGTCGCCCGGGTCCCAGGTGCAGGTGAACGGCGCGCGCTCGATCACACACGCCTGACGGCCGTCGACCGTGAAGACGACCGATTGCACCGTGCGGCTCGCGTCAGCCGGCTCAATCGCGACCTCGAGCCTGGTCGGCCCGCTGACGATCGCATCTTTCTCCGGCGCCGTGATCCGCACGGTCGGCCCCTGGCTTGCGCTCGGCGCGGACGTGATCAGCATCATCACGGCGCAGCCGATCGTCACGCCAAGCAGCCCCGGCCTCATCGTCGTGCTCCCTGCGCCGGCGACGGCGCGGGTGGTTCGTCGATAGGCACGAGCGGGCCGTCGGTCGTGAGCAGGGCCAGGTAGGCTTCCACGCGGTCGCGGCGCAGCGCCTGCACATATTCGATCGGGCCCCGGTGATCGTCGGGATCGCGGCTGATCGCGAGGTTCACGAACTCGAGGGTCGCCGACGACAGCACGGGAGCCAGGAGCGAGGGCGGCATGTGGAGATCGGCCAGAAGCTCGGTGAGACGGAAATTCAGATCAGGCATGACGCTCGCCGTCATGCCGGTGTGCGAACGGCCGGCATAGAGCTCCCACGGCTGCCGTTCGGGACCGCGGAGACACAGGCAACCGAGGCGCGTGGTTCCAGGCGCGCCCCAGGCGTCCAGCCGCTGACCGGGCGCGGCGCCGAGCAGGAACAGCTCCGACAGGGATAGCGCCGGCGCCACGCGCGCCGGATCGTGGGAGACGGCCCACGCCAACGCCGTCCGCCGCGGCGCGCTCAATCCTACCGCGTCCCCAATGGCGCTCACATCCTGGGGCGAGCGCGCCGCGGACAGGGTCGCGCGTCCGCGGGCCATCGCGTCGATGATGGCGTCCCGTCCGGAGGCGGTCAACGACGCGGGCGAGACCAGCGCCACGGCCTGCACGAACACGCGGCGATCGTCCTCATCGATCGTCGGGCGGCGGGGAGGTGGCTTGTTCGAGAGCCGCACCAGCATGAAGTCAGCGAGCCCCACGTCGAGGCCGAGCAGCGCGCCGGCAACCTGCCACCGCTGCTCGACGTCCGTGCCCGGCAGCGGCAGCCACCACGGTGTCGATCGCCGCAGCTTGGAGCGGAGCCCGAAATCGTGTCGCCGTGCGGCATCGGGCGCGGAAATGCTGAACCCGTCGCGCTCGCCGAGCGCCGCGGCATAGGCCATTTCGGTGAGGCCGCGGGCCAGCAGCTCGTCGGCGATGAGCCTCAGGGCAGGAGCTGTCTTGGCCGCTGCCTTGACGTTTCCCGATCGCGCGGCCTTGGTCAGGCTGGCGAGCTCGCTGCGCCACGACTCGGGCCGTACGGGAGCCGTCGGCTCCGCAGTCCCGGTCAGGGCGCGCCGCAGATCCTCCGCGTGCTGAGCGAGTGCGGCACCAGTGATCGCCGGACCGTCGAGCGCGTCGGCGATCGACACCACTGTTTCCGCAGCGGTGAGGCTGGCTGCGGGCGCCTCGCCCAGCGCGCGAACCATCCGTATCGCGTCCGCCCGAGCGAAGTCGACCCGATAGCGTGTCCCCTCCCACTCGACGATGGGCAGCGAATCGACAGAGACACCGGCCAATACCCGCAGCACCGCGGCTTCGACCGGCCCGCCCGCTTCGTCGAGGATCGCATCGATCGCGGACGGCTGGGCGCCGGCCACGGTCGTCCCAGGCTGCAGCCAGTCCGCCAGCCAGCAGACGAGACGCCCTTCGTAGTCGCCGCTCTTGTTCGGCGCGACCGCGACGAGCGACGCGACCAGACTCGTCACGGTGCGGGCGTCGAGCGTCCCGCGCGCGCCGGCCCGGCTCACGATCGCCAGCAGTCCCTGAAATTGCGCGATCGATCGCGACGCCCGATCCTCGTCGCCGATCGCGGTGAGCTCCGCGGCTCGACGGGCGGCACCGGCCATCACCGAGAGGTCCGTCACACCCGCACGTTCGAGCGTCTGGATCAGCGCGGGATAGAGCACCGAGGCCTGAATCGCATCGGCGGTGTCACGCCGGGTCGGCAGGCCGCCGGACGCGAGGCGGCGTGAGGCAAACACGACCATCAGGTAACGGCGGCGGTACTCGCCCGGATCACCGTTGAAGACAGCGTCGCAGAGCCAGGCAAAGCTGACCGGCTCATCGCCGCCCGCCTCCAGCTTCTGCTCCGCCGAGCCGGATGCGAGTGCCCCGGGGCCCGCGTTGAAGACGGTGATCCAGAGCCGGCGCGAGCCGGGAACCTGGATGCGACCGTCTGCACCGGAGGAGAATGACGCCGCCAGCAGCGCGGGATCGAGCCCCGGCCGGGTGAAGATCCGGTGCTCCTGGCTCTTGCGCGCCAGCAGCCGGCCGAAGATCGCGTAGACCTGACGCGCCGCATCGATTCGGGCTGCCGCCGCCGCGGCATCGAGATTCAGGACCAGCGTGAGCTGGGGTCCGGTCAGCTCCGACATCGCTCCGGCAAACGCCGCCAACCGTCCCTCGTCGGCGGAGATCAACGTGTGAACGAAACGACCGGCATCGCTCAGCGACGCGCCGGCGAGCGCGGCCCACACCGGCTGCGCCGCCGCGCCCCCGGGCAGACTGACGGTGCTGCCGGAGATCCGCAAGGCTGGCGCCGCGAGCAGAAATGCGGCCGCACGCTCCGAAGCCAACTCTGTCATGAGGCCTGGCTGCGCGGCGACCCACGCACGCGTCGGATCATCAAGGGCCAGCAGTCCGGCATAGAGAAGGGAGGCATTGCGTGACTCGAGGATGTCCGCGATCAGCGTCGCCGGGGTCGCGCGCCCGTGGAAGACCGCCTCGCTCCAGAGCGACGCGGGCAGCGGCAGCGGCACCGTGTCCACCGTCCCCGATCGTGCGCCATTCCGAAGCACCTGCAGCAGCGCCTGCAACGTCGCCGAGCGGGGCTCGTTGATGCGGAGAGGCGTGTCGTAGGTCCGGCGAATGAACTCGAGAAGGAAAAGCGATCGATCCGGAGAAACCTCGTCGCCGATCGCGGCGCGTGCCGCCCGCAGCCCTCCGGGCAGCGCAATCTCGCCGACCGCACCACTGCCATCAGCGGTGGCCGCACGTGCCGCGCCGGCCAGCACCAGGACACCGAGAAAGAGTGTGGAAACGGTCGGGAGAAGCAGGAAGCGCTGCACGTGCGACCCGTGTCCGGCGTATTCTGCCTTCGCCGCCCGGAAAAAGCGACGGGCAATCGGGGATTAATACTGCCCTAGGGCATCGAAGGTATCTGGGCCGCGGCGACGCTGACGGTCGTGGTCGAGCTGGTGGCCCGCCCCTCACCTTACGCATCTGCCGCGTCTGATTGTCGAGCTTCAGCAACGCAGGGCGGCCGGCGTTCTATGATGCGAATGGCGGCGACACGCGGAGGGCGCCCCGATGACCGGGTCTCCTCTGGCGTGTCTGGCTCTGGCGCGGCGTGAGTTCTATGAAATAAAACGGGCGGCGCGGTTGCGGATATCGACTCCCCGCCGCCCGCCGAACACATGCGGCGGTGTCCGGTGCTGTCGCGTTCAGGAGACTCGTCGGATGCATCAGACAGCCGTGTCCGTTCCTCAAGCGACCGACTTTCCCCGTGGCCGCCGCATCGTCGTCACCGCTCCCCTGACGGAAACCATCGATCACGCCGGCTACTTCATCCAGATGAGCATGGCGTCGCTGCCCATCTGGCTCGAAGGCATCCTCAACCGCAAGTACCCGGCCTGGCGATCGCTCGAGTACAACGACGACCGCACGGCCCGGTACATGCCGGCCGGTGCGCGGGTACTGGAAGCGTCACTGCTGCGGCACTTCCCTGCGGAGGACGTGGTCTGCTGCTATCCGGACGATCTCGACCGGTTCGTCGGGCCGGAGACCCGGGTGGTCGCGGTCTCGACCCACAACCCGCTCGGGGTGACGTTCGCGGCCGGGGTCTACACTTCGATCTTCGGGTCCTCCAACCAGTCGATCAACGCCGCCTACGCCGAGCAGCTGTTCGCGCGCGTCAAGGCCAGCCCGTGGCGGAGCGGGTTCCAGGTGATCGTCGGCGGCTCGGGCGGCTGGCAGATCACCCAGACGAACGCCTTCGAGCGCCTGGGGATCGACTGCGTGGTCGAAGGCCGCAGCGAGTCGGCGGACGCGATGGCCTTGTTCGACAAGGCGCTTGCCGGTGAAAGGCTGCCGCGGGAGGTGGAGGTGGCGCATCCGACGTCACGTGATGCCATCCTCTTCCCGGACAAGCGCACCACGTTCGGCGTGGTCGAGATGACCACCGGCTGCGGCCGGCGGTGCCAGTTCTGCGTGCCGGATCTCAACCCGCAGATCGACCTGCCCAAGGACAAGATCATGTCCGCGGTCCGCGCCAACGTGCGCGACGGCAACCGGCAGATCTCGCTGGCCACCGAGGACATGTTCATCTGGGGCCAGGTCCACACCGCCACGCCGTTCTACTTCCCGAACCGCGAGGCGCTGCTCGATCTCTACGGATCGATCGTCGACACGCCCGGGGTCGAGGAGCACGTCCTGAGCCACGCGACCATCGCCCCCTCGGTCGTCGATCCGGTGCTGATCCGGCAGCTGTCCGAGCGACTGCTGGACAAGAGCCCGATCCACGTGCCGTACCTGAGCAACCATCCCCGGCACAAGGCGCTGGTGCCGCTCATCGGGCTGGAGACCGGCTCGGTCCGCCTCGCCAAGCGCATCATGCCGAGCAAGGGGGTGCCGTTTCCGATCGAGGAGTGGCCGTCCGTCATCGTGCGCGGGCTCGAAGTGCTGAACGCGAACAACTGGTTCCCGGCGATGACGCTGATCGTCGGCAGTCCGGGCGAGACCGACGACGACACCCGAGCCACCATCGATCTCATCTGCGAGGTCGAGCGCCGCGGGCTGTTCGCGTTCTTCATCCCGTCCATCTTCACGCCGCTGCACGATACGCGGATGGAAACGCAAAAAGGGGTGACCGAGACACGCGAGCTGACCCGGCTGCAGTGGCAGCTGATGATGAAGTGTTGGAAGATGAACCTGCGGCCGGGTCAGGCGAGCTGGTGGGCGCCGACCGTCTGGCGGGTCGGCGCGCTGGGGCTGTGGGCGTGGCGGCTCCGTCGCCTCAACGGACCGGGGTTCACCTGGCCGCTCTTCATGTTCGCGAGCGCGCTGCCCGAGCGCATGATGGCCAGGATGGGCAAGATCTACCAGGGCCGACCGCTGGCGATCAAGACTCGCAAAGAGCTGCTCGCGACGATCAAGCCGTCGATGCGCTCATTCCTCCGGGCTGACACCGGCGACCTGCCGGACGACATACCGCCCGCGCGTCGCGCGTCCATCAGCCTCACGCCGCAATCGGTGTGAGCGCCAGGCGGTGTCAACGGACGGCCGCTCGCTCGAGCCCGCTTACGGCGTCGCCCCGGCCCGTGCGTCGTCGATGACCTCGAAGACGTAGCCGTTGATCGGCTCGCGAAAGAAGAACCGCTCGAACGGCGTGGCGCGCAGCGGCTCGATCAGCTCGGCGCCGCGATCCGTCAACGCGTCTTTCAGCGCGCCGAACCGGGCGAGCGGATGGAACACCGCCACGTGCCGGCCGAATTCGCGTTCGAACGGCGAGACCTCGAAGCCTTCGACGTAGAACACGTGCAGCTGCTGGCCGTTGCCGATGTTGAGCCAGACCGTCTCGCGCGGGACGTTGTCCGGGAGCGGATCCCGGCGGTAGCCGAGCGTCTGCTCCAGGAACGCGGCCGTCTTCTCGACCTCGCGGCTGGGGAGGGTGAAATGGGCAAGGGGCATGCTGAAGCCTGCAGCCTGGCTTCTGAAGCCCTACCGGCGCGTCTCGACGGACAGGTGCGTCTTCATCAGGCGAGCCACTTCTGCCAGTAGAAGACCATCGGCAGCTTGCCGGTGTTGGTGATCCCGTGGACGGTGTTGCCGGCGCAGTACATCATCGCGCCCGGACCGACCTTGGTGATCTTGCCGGCGCACTCGATCTCGCCGGTACCCGAGGCGACGATCATGAACTCTTCCTCGGGGTGCTGGTGCGGCGGATGCGGTGTGGAGCCCGGATCGAGCACGCACATCCCGGCCACCATCCCGGTCAACAGATCGGTCGGACCGTTGTAGTGGGTGAACACCGTGCAGCCGTCGACCGGCGCGGACGGCGTCAGCGATTCGATCGCGACTACGCCATCGGGCAACTTCGCCCCTGAGGTGGCCGCGCTCACGACATTGGCATTCGTCTCGGACATGGCGATGATCGTCCGGCATCCGGCGCGGGCGGTCAAGCGCGAAGATGCCCGACGGCCGGAGCGGCAAGGAGCGCCGGGTCGAGCGCCGCGTCGACCGCGGCCCGCAAGGACCCGACGTAGCGGTCCGCGCCAACCGCGCGCTGAATCGCCGGATCGGACAGCACCGACTCTCCTTCCGGCCACAGCCCCACCACGATCGGCACCTGGCCCGCACGCTGACGGAGGCGCGCGACCAGGTAGCGCAGGTGCGCCGGCGAGCCGGTCAGCTCGACATAGGACAGCACGATCGCCGACACTCCGGCGAGATCCAGTGACCCGATCACCTCTCGCGCGACCGCGCGGTGACTGATCCGCCGGGTCACGGCCCCTCGCTGCTCGAGCACCTGCGCCACCATCGCCGCAACCGCGTCGTCGAACGGTCCGCGTCCGGCGATACAGGCGATGAGCGGCGGTGATCCGGCGGTCTTCGTGCCGGCCGGCGGCACGGCATATTTCGCCAGGTCGGAGACGACCGAGGTCATCGAGCGCGCGAGCTCGGCGGATCGGGCCTGATCGATCACGCCGCGGACCTCGTCGTGCGCGGCCAGCTTCAACCCGTGCAGCATCACGTCGTCATAGAAGTCCACCAGCGGCCGCTCCGCGAGCACGGCCTCGGCCTGATCCAGCACTTCATCCGGATCGTTGGCCAGGATGCGGTGGTAGAACTTGTCGACGGGGGCCAGCGCCGGGCGGTCGCCGAGCAGCACGTCCAGGAATTCGAGCGACTCGACATGGCGTCCGATCACGACGAGAAAGAGCGTGATCGGCGTCGACAGGATCAACCCGATCGGCCCCCACATCCAGGTCCAGAACACCGCCGCCACGATCACGGACACCGGCGACAGTCCGGTCGAGTGGCCGTAGACCAGCGGCTCGACGACATACCCCGTGAACGGCTCGACGATGAGGAAGACGAGCGCGACGTAGCCGGCCATGCGCCAGCCGGGATCGACAGCGGTGGCGAGCGCGAGGGGCGCGACGGCGGCGAGCAGCGCGCCGAGGTATGGCACGAACCGCAGGATGCCGGCCAGCACGCCCCACAAGGCCGGTGACGGGATGCCGATGATCCAAAGGCCTAGCGTGATCACGAGGCCGAAGCTGGTGTTGATGGCAAGCTGAGCGACGAAGTACCGGCTCAGGCGATTCGCCGCGTCGTCGAGGGCCACCATCGTTCGATTCAGGTCACGCGACCCGAACAGGCGGATGAAGCGATCGCGAAGGTCTTCCTTCTGCGTAAGGATGAAGATCGCCACCACCAGCACGATCACCGTCGTTTCGAGCGGCCCGAGCACCGGGGTCAGGATCGTGCGGGCGACGGCCAGCGGCGAGGTCGCGGGGGGCGCGACCTCGACGAGCAGCGGCTTGGGCGTGGCTGGCTCCGTTCCGGCCGCGGTCCCGCGGGTCCGGGTCGGCGGCGGCGCGGCCGGAGCGGGCGGCCGGAGCAGGCCGAACTGCTTCGTGATGGCCGCGAACTGGGACGTCGCGAACACCTGGACACCCTGTACCTTGCGTTCAATGGTCTCGGCGTACGCCGGCGCCGAGGGCGCGAGCGTGGCCGCCTGATTGGCGAGCAACGTGCCGATGAGGCCGAAAGCCCCAAGGGCGAGGAGCACGCTCACGATCACCGACGGCACGCGCCAGAGGCCGATGCGACCCAGCAGGTTGACGAGCGGCGACAGGACGAACGACAGGAGGACCGCGATCGTGATCGGGACCAGCGCGTCCTGGGCCAGGTAGAGCGCCGACACGACCACCACGCCAACCACGACCCGGAACAGCAGCCGCATTTCGGCGGATGCGGGCGCCGGGACTGCGGGAGTGGTATCGGGGAGTGGGTCGGGATGTGTCATGGAGTGCCGCTTCGCGCCCGGCGCGTGACGTTCGACACGCGCCGGACAACGGCCGGGCCTGTGGTCCGGCTTCAGCAGCAACCGAGCAAGGAACGTTCCGCTATCGCTCGGCCGGCGGCTTCCCTGGCTCGAACAGGCGCAGCTGCTGAATCGACCACGGCGGCGCCCCGTCCAATGCAGCCGTCTGGGTGAGCCGGACGAATCTCGCCTGCACCGGCTTGAACGCGATCAGCGTCGTCGCGCTCTCGCCCTGGCCTTCGGCAGCCGGCGTCCACGCCGTGCCGTTCATCGAGGTCTCGACCTTGTAGCCACGTGGGTAGCCCGGAGCGGGAGCTGCGCCTGCCGGGCCCGACCCGCCAGCCCGCCCGCCTGGCGCGGCAGCCGCCGGGGCACCACCGGGCGGCGCCGCGGCGACCGCGTTCCGGCCGCCACCGCCGCGCCCGCCGCTCGTCGAGTCGAACTGGATCTCGACGATCGTCATCGGCTGCGGCAGCTCGATCTGGAACCACATGCCGGGCGCCTGGGGCGCCTGGCTGCTCCACGAGGTCATGCTCAGCGCACCTTTTGCGCCGTCTGGATTGTGGCTGGCGGTCACCTTCCAGGTCGCATCGGGCAGGAGCGCTTTCGGCAGCGTCGCCTCGAGCTCCGGTACGGTCCAGGGCTGCTTGCGGGACGAGGTGGCGGCCCGCACGCGCTGCACGTCAGACGCGCTCACGAGTCCGCCCGCGTTGCCGAAGCTGGTGCGGACGTATGACGCGACCGAGGCGATCCACTCGTCCGGGTTGCTGGCCATCGGGATCATCACGTCGGAGTAGGTCCGCCCGTCGACCGCGCCGGTCAGGCCGTGCAGCACGGCTTTGATGACGTAGTCGCGGTGGCCGTTGACGCGGGGCGATCCGGCGAGCCGTGGCGCCATGGTGACGCCCGACGTGTCACCCGGCCGGGTGGCGCCCAGCCCGTCGTCGCCGTGACACGCGAAGCACAGCTCCTTGTAGATCTGACCGCCCTTGTCGATCACGCCCTGCTGCTCCGGCGTATAGACAGGACCGGCGCCCCTGCCGCCGCGTCCCGCGTTGGCCGCCGCCGGGTTGAGCGCAGCCGTCGCGACCAGCTGGACGCCGCGGGCCTTGTTCGCCGCCGCGGTCGCGGCGATCGTCGCGTTCGCGTCCGGCACCTTCCACTTGTTCATCGTCAACATCGCCTGGATGACCACATCGGGGCTGGCGTCCTGCGTGAGGCGCTTGTAGTCCGCGGCGAACGACTTATCGCCGGCCTTGTAGAGCGTCTCGCTGGCCCGGATGGCCTGAACGCGCAGGCGCGGGGAAGGATCGGCCAACTGCGCGCGGACCGTGGCGGCGTCGAGCGCGCCGAGCCCTTCGAGCGTCCACAGGACGTGGAACTTCTCGACCGGGTTGTTCGACGTCTTCAAGAGGGACTGCAGTGCCGGCACGACCGACGTGTCCTGCTTCAGGACCAGCAGCTGCTGCGCCGTATCGCGCCACCAGCCGTTCGGGTGGCCGAGATGCGTTACGAGCTGCGCCGCCGTCTCTTCGTTCATCCGCGGCACCGTGCGATCGGGGGCCAGCGCATCGGAGCGATCGAACTTGACGCCGTCGTAGACGAGCCGCCAGATGCGCCCCTTATGTACCACCTTGTCGAGGTCGTACTGCTGGATGCGCGCGCGCAGGTAGGTGCCCGGTCCGGACCACTGCGCCTCCTGGATGATCCCGTGGTACATGTCCGTGATGTAGATCGTGCCGTCAGGCGCGGTCGTCTGATCGACTGGGCGGAAGTACGGGTCGATGGACTTGATGAACTCGTCGCCGTCGTAGAAGTTCCTGATCGTGGTCAGCCCTTCCGCTGTCTCAGGCCGTACGCGGCGGACGATGCGGGCGACCTGCTCGCCGTATAGATAGTCGCCTTGCAGGTCCTTCGGCATGCGGTGGGCGCGGACGATGTCCCCGCCGGCGGCCCCCGTCGTGCTGCGGAGGGAACCATCGGGCATGCGGGTGACGCTCAGGCCGCCCTGCATGTCGGCGACCCGCACCGGCGCGCCCCACGGGATGCCGAGATCGGGATCCATCTCCGAGCTGCCGCGGCCGCCGCCGAAGTTGCCGTAGAGAATCGGAAACTGCCAGTACGAGGGCAGGCCGCTCGCCCCGCCCTGGAACCACATCTTCCCGTCGTCGTCCTGGGTGACGCCCCACTGCGCGCCGTTGGCGCCGACGGGCTCCTTGATCACGCCGTGCGGCGTCCAGCGCGCGCGAAACGCGTTGACCGCGCTGTACATCCAGTTGTCGAGGCCCCAGATGAGGAAGCTCTCTTCGTGCTCGACGTTGCCGTAACGGCCGTAGCCGGTATCGAAGAGCTCCTTCTTGTCGGCCACGCCGTCGCCGTTGGTGTCGGTGTACTTCCACACCTCCTGGGCGTGCGACTCCTTGGTCAGGAGCGCGTTCGGCCCGAATGGCAGCAGGAAGCGCGGGAAGACGAGGTGGTCGACGAAGACGGTGTGCTTGTCGTAGACGCCGTCGTGATCGGTATCCTCGTGCAGCGACACGCGGCCGATCGGATCGTGCTCGCCGGTCGCGTCCACGTCCTGCATGTAGCCGCGATCCTCGAGGACGAACATGCGGCCGTTGCCATCGAAGGCGATCGCGGTGGGCTCCTGGATGTCCGGATCCGAGAGCACCAGCTCGAGCCGGTAACCAGGCTGGAGAATGAGCTTCTTGCGCTCCTCCTCCGGGGCGAGTGCGGGCACAGGTTTCTTCTTGCTGAAGTCCACCGCCGCATAGGCCGGATCGTCGAGCTGCGGGCCGCCGGCGAGGACGTCAGGACCGCCGCGGCCACGCCCGCCGCGGCCGGTCACCGCGTCAGGGTTGGGCGCCTGCTGCGCCGGCGGCGGCGGCGGTGGGGCCGGTGGCGGCCCTTGCGCCAGCGGCACGAGTCCGCCCGCGACGATCATCGCCGCACCGATCAGCCATCGCCGCCCCGCCGCCCTGGAGTTCGACATGAGGACCCTCTCCTGACACGCCCGACCTTCAGGCCGGGCGCCCCGCATTCAGTTCGCACGTCCCTATCTGCTATCTGCTATCTGCCATCCGTCATTTGCCATTTGCCATCTGTCATCGTCAGGCGTCAGGCGTCAGGCGTCAGGCGAGCGCCTGACGACAATACTCGACGCACTTCTTCACCTCGGTCACCGCGTCCGAGCCCTCGGGCACGTTGTATTCGAGCTCGATCGAGCCGGGCATCTTCCATTTGTTCCTGGCGACCATCTGGAGGATCTCCTTGATCGGCGTCTCCCCGGTGCCCCAAGGGAGGTTCAGCGCGCAGTGCTCGGGCGTGGTGCGGTCCTTGAGGTGATAGCTCGCGATGCGGTCGTGGTACTTCTCCAGGAACTGCATCGGGGTGCCGCCGACGTTGCCGGCCGCGACCCAGTGGCCGAAGTCGACGTTGGCCATGTTGCCTTTCGAGGCGGCGAAGGCCTGGTCGAAGGCGTTCATGCCGCCTTGGGCGTGGGTGTGGTACGCCGCGTAGATCTTCTTCTTCATCGCGAAGTCGCCGATGCGCTTCAACGCCGCAGCGTCGGTCGGCAACTCCAGCGTCGTGTGGGTGCACCCGAGGGCCTCGGCGACGTTGAAGACGTACTCGAACTCCTCGTCCGACATCGCGGGACTGAGCTGCTTCCAGGCGTAGATCGTAACGCCCGCGTCGTTGTACATCTTGCGCAGCTTCTTGAACGGATCCATCGACACCGAGGTTCGCCACGCCTTGAGCTTGGCCGCCTGCTCCTGCTGTGCCGCCTGCTGTTCGGCCGTTTGCTCGCCACGCCCGCGCCCGCCACCGCCGCCGCCCGGGGCGCCGCCACGTCCGGCCGGGCAGGGCTGACCATTCCACGACCCGACCGGCGCGGCGCCAGGTTCACCGGCAGGAGGCGCAGCGGCACGGCCGTCGCCAGCCGGGGCGCCGCCTGGCGCAGCCGCCGCGCCGCGGGCGCCCCCACCACCACCTCGCCCGGCCGCCGCCGGCGCGCCGGCGAAGCTCTCCGCCGGCCCTCCCATCAGCTCGATCGCATTGATCCCGGAGTCGACGACGTACTTGAGCGTCGCTTCGGCACTCTGATCGGGCATGCTGCGATAGCTGTAGGTGATCGTGCCTATCTGGACGCCGTTGATGAGCGAGTTCGGCTTCGACTGGGCGAGCGCGTCGAGCAATCCGCCGGAACGGGTCGCCAGGGCGACGCCCGGCACACCGGCGAGGGTAAGCCGTCCGAACTCGCGTCTGCTGAATCGCATTAGTCGTCTCCTCGTTTACTGAGAAGGCCTGCCTTGATGGGGGCAGGCCCGCTGAAAGAGTCGGTCCATAGACGAATGGCAGATGGCAGATGGCAAAAGTAACGGGCGTCTTCACATCTGCCATTTGCCATTTGCCATTTGCCATCTGCCCTTCGCCGAGATGCGTTTTGCAGCATCCGCCTACGGCGTGCCGTTGACTGCGAATGCGGCCAGCATGTCACCGGCGGCGACGAGCAGGTATTGCCGCCCGTCCAGCATGTAGGTCTCCGGCGCGTTCGAGACGGCGCCGATGCGGGAGTGCCAGAGCGGCGTTCCCTTTGCGGCGTCGAGCGCGATCACATTGCCCGCGCCGTCCCCGGCAAACACCAGCCGGCCCGCGGTGGCGAGCATGCCGCTGGCCCCACCGCCACCGGGCAGCTCGTGGCGCCATGCGATCGTCGCGGTCTTCGGATCCATCGCGGTGATCGATCCTCCCATCGCGATGTTGCCGCCGGTCAGGCTTCCGCCGAGGCCCATCGAACCCCGCGGATCGGCGTCGATCAGATAGCGGATCGTGAGGCTGTTGTTCTCGGGCAGATAGAACAGTCCGGTGTCGGGTGAATAGGCCGGCGGCGGCCAGTTGGTGGCACTCGTGCTGACAATCGATCCGCCGATCGTCGCCACCTTCGTGGGATTGAGCACCGGCCGGCCCTGCTCGTCCAGGCCGCTCGCCCAGTTGGCCGGCGGACTGAACTTGCCGCTGGCGACGAACGACCCGTTCGTCCGGTCGACGGTGAAGAAGTAGCCGTTGCGGGCCCCCGTCGAGACCAGCTTGCGCGGCCGGCCATTGATCGTCGCGTCGATCAGGATCGGGGTCTGGGTCGAGTCCCAGTCGTGCATGTCGCGCGGCGACGTCTGGTAGTACCACGCCATCTTGCCGGTATCGACGTTCACGGCCACGAGCGAGCAGGTGAAGAGACCACTCCCCGTCCCGCGCGCCGCCGGCGTGTAGGCCGGCGTGGGATTGCCGGTGCCGAAGATGTACAGGTGCGTGTCAGGATCGTAGGCGCCCGGGACCCACGGCTGCGCGCCGCCGTGCCGGGCGGCCTCGAGGCTCGGCCACGTGTCGAGTCCGGGGTCGCCCGGGTTCATCGGTACCGTGTAGAGGATCCACTGCCGCTTGCCGGTGTCCGGGTCGAACGATTGCAGGTAGCCGGGGGCGTCCAGATCGTTCCCGGTCCCTACGATCAGATGGTCGCCGATGACGACGGGGGCCATCGACGAGAAGTACTGCTGCTCGAACGGCGAGATGACGACATGCCAGATCTCCTTGCCGGTCTTCGCGTCGATCTTCACCAGGTAGTCGTCGTGGGTCTCCATGTAGAGGAACTCGTGCCACATACCCACGCCGCGATGGCCGGTGTGCGTGCCGCCGCGTGTCTTCCAGTAGAACTGCCAGAGGATCGTGCCGTCCCTCGCGTCGACCGCCCACACGTTGTCGGGTGACGTGGCGTAGAGGATCCCGTCGACCATCAGGATCGAGCCGCGGATTTGTGCCGGTCCTCCGGCGTTGAACTCGCCGGTGCCCTCGCCGGCCACCGTCAGCGGCACCTCGCCGCCCCCTCCGCCGCGGCCGCCGAACCCCTGCCCGCCGGCGCCGCCGCCGCGCCCGGTCGGTCCCGATCCCTGCACGAAACCGCGCGATACCCAGGCCAGGCCGAGGTTCTGCAGCGTGGACTGGTTGATCTGCGTCAGCGCGCTGTAGCGGCGCCCGGTGTAGTCGCCGGAGTAGGTCGGCCACGACTCGCCGAGCGGCCGGAGGAGCGTCGCGGGGTCGAGCCCAAAGCGTGTTTGGGCGGCGAGCGCCACCGGCAGGATCGCCAGCGCCGCCCAGAGACAGCGTCGGATCATCGGGTCACCTCAGGCTCCAGAGGTAGGCGGTCACGTCGTGCATGTCCGAGTCGGCCAGCGACGGCACTAGCGTGCGATGCGCCGCCCCCGGATCGCGGGTCTCGACCTTCGGGTCCGCACCGCGGCGAACGAACGTCCGCCGCGTGCCATCGTCCAGCGTCAGCGAGACGATGAAGTCGTCTACCCGATTCAGTCGTCCTTCAACCGGCGGACCTGACGCCGGGGTCACCGTGACGGTGATCGGCTTGGCCGGCGTTCCGCCACCGCGCCCGCCCCGTCCGCCACCCCCGCCGCCCGATACCCATTGGTTCTGGAGATCGCGCGGGTCGGTGGCGCGCGCGGCCACAGTCTTGAGATCCGCCACCGAGTGGCAGCTGGCGCACCGCGACGCGACATACGATTGCCCTGCCGCAGCGTTGCCGATCAGCGCTTGTTCGGGCGCGACCTGCTCGCCTTCTGGAGGCCGGCCCTGGTTGCCGGCCTGTCCGAGCACGCTGTGCAGGTACTCGGCGATCGCCGTGATGTCGGCCGGTGGCAGCGGAAAGGCCGGCATCGGCGGCGCCCCCGCCGGCGGATTGGGCCGGCCGCCCGTCACGATCGGCGCGATGAGCTCGCCGGCCTTGTCCGACAACAGCGTCTGCGAGCGGAGCAGATTGGGACCGCCCTGCTGCCCTCCCCGCAGATCGATGCCGTGACACGCCGCACAGGAGCTCTCGTAGAGGCCCTTGCCGCGGGCCAGCACCGCGGGGTCTGCCAGCGGACGCTGCTGCTGCGGGAAGTTCGGACCGCGTCCCTGACCGGGGGCGCCGCGCCCTTGCGCAGCGCCCCTCCCTTCAGGGGCCTGGGCCGTTCCGGCGGCGGGAGGAGGTGCCGCGACCGGGGGCGTCTGCGCGATCAGCGCAGCAGGCAGCATCAAGGCCGCAAGCGTCAGCCGCATGCGCGCGTCCATCAGAACGAGAACCGGATCTGCGCCTGTATGGTGCGCGGCGATTGATACGTGTTCGCCACCCCGAAGCCGGCGTTCTTCGGCAGCGATCGCGAGTCAATCGGCGCACCGCTCGCGTCGAACGGCAGGTTGGCGGCGGTGCCATCGATGGGGCTGACCACGCTGAGCGTGGTGTTGCGGCCGGTCACGATCGCCTGGTTCGGCGCGTTGAACACGTCTACGCGCAGCTGCAGCTGCCGGCTGCCGGCCAGCTTGATGTTGCGGGCGATGGACATGTCGAGCGCGCTCTGGAAGCAGCCGCGCAGGTAATCCGCGCCCGACTCCAGCCCCACGCTGCCGACGAGCGGCGGCGCGAATCCAGCGGCGGTGAACTGCCGCAGCGCGTCGCTGCTGCAGCCCGATCCGATGTCCCCCACGATACGCATGCGGCCGCCGTAATCGGCGGAGCCAGTCACGTTCTGGTTCCCGCCGTTCTGATACGACGTGCTGACGATGTACGCGGCGCCCGTCGCGGCGGTCCACACGCCGGAGAGTTGCCAGTCGTTCGCGAGGTAGCCAATCGTCCGCCACGCGTCGTCGGAGCTGTGGATGTCGGGCAGGTCCCAGACGAAGTTGCCCTTGAAGTTGTGCTTCACGGGAATGAAGTTGCCGAGCAGCTCGTCGGCCTGGGCCTGGTCGGCCCGTTCCGAGAACGTGCCGTCCGGATTGTGCTGGATGCGCGCCGCGGTGCTGCCGGTCTGCGACAACAGCCAGGCGTCGTTGAAGCCGAACGCGACACCGTTGCGGAAACGGCGGTTGAACGAGATCTGAATCGCGTGGCTCGTCAGCCAGCCGCGCGGCTGCGCCTGGGTGATCGAGCTGAATCCGCGGAAGGCGCGTAACTGATCGGACACCAGGGCCGCGCCCCCGGGGAGCGGGCTGGAGAGCGTCGGATCCTGGTTGGCCGCGAGCAGCGCCGACCCGTAGTCGACCGCGTTGATGTTGACGTTCTCGACCAGGCTGTAGGCATGCTGTCCCGTGTACTCGACGTCGAGCACGACCGCCCACGGCAGGACCACCTGCGCGCCGCCATTCCATTGCCAGGTCGACGGCAGGCCGCTCTCATACTGGTAGACCGTGAGTGTGGGCGCCGCCTCGGTCTGCAGGCCACTGCTCAACGACTGCAGATTGCTGTAGCGCAGCGTGACGTTCCGGATGGTCGGAGGATTCTGCACCTGTGAATAGATCGAGTTGCCGGCCGGCCGATCGAAGAAGAGACCGGCGCCGCCGCGCAGGACGATGTTCTGGTGCCCGGTCAGGTCGTAGGCGGTGCCGAATCGGGGTGCCAGCTTGAGCGCCGGCCAGGTGTAGGTGGTCTTGGCAATGCCCTGCCCGGACAGGAAGAGCCCGTTCGTGGTGTTGCCCGAATTCGGCACGAGCGTGCCGATGGCGACCGCGGTGTTGGGCCCGAGCAGGGCGCCGGTGCGCGGATCGAGTGCCTGCCGGTTCGCGCCGGTGCAGGGCGTGGCCGCGCAGCCGGCGGAATAGAGCGCCGGCGCGCTCGACGCTGCCCACTCCTCAGGGAGGAAGTTCGCCGCCTGCCCGAGCTCGTCGTACTGCGGCTGCTGGTGAACGAGGCGGACGCCGTAATCGAGCGTCCATCGGCTCGTCGCCTTCCAGTTGTCCTGCACGTACCCCTCGGTGTTGTTGTAGACGTAGCTGCCTTCGACGTACTTCGAGAACTGGTTGTAGGAGGAGAACACGCCGACGGCGGCGTTGGCGTAGCCGAAGCCGGTGTCGATGGGGTTGGTGGTGTCGTTCGCGAAGGTGATCGTCCCCTGCCAGCCCTGACGCTGCTGCGCCTTGTAGCTATGCGTGTTGTAGAAGCCGCTCTTCAAGGTGTGCTGGCCGCGGATGTGGGTCAGGCTGACCGAGATGTCGTTGGTCTTGTTGACGTTGAGAAAGCCCGGGAACGGTATGTTGGTCGGCGCGTTCGCGATGCGGCTCCCCCACGCGAAATTGGGAACCATCGAGATCCGCGTGCCATCCCAGATCGGCGGGTTGACCCCGTTCAGCGCCTCGTAGGCGAAGTAGCTCGGGTCGATCACGCTCGCGTCCGGGAAGATGAACGGCAGGTTGTTCAGGCCGGCGCCAGACAGGCTGGAGGTGTCGTTCATCGGGAAGGCATTGCGGCAGAAGGTCGGGCCGGTGTTGGCCTGGGCCAGGGCGCAACCCGTCAGCGAGTTCTGGGCGCGTCCCCAGGTGCCTTCGAGGAAGGTCCGGTTGCTCAGCGAGTAGTTCACCGTGGTGGCGAGGGTGCGGACCAGCGGGTTGTACTGCTTCGTGTCGTTCCAGCCCGGGATGGTGCCGGGAATGGTCACGTCCTGCTGCGACCAGCCTGAGAACTTGAACGTGCCGCGCAGCTTCTGCGACGGCTGGTAATCGAGCCGGACCGCCGGCTGGTTGGCGCGCAGCTTCTCCTCCGGCCGGACCAGCTCGTAGTTGTACTGGGCCGCGGCGACGTTCGGCGTCGGATACAGCTTGAGGATGTTCACGCCGGTCTGATAGAGACGATCCGCGGGAATGCGGCCGACCACCCCGCCGGATTGGAAGCAGCCCGCGGTGTTGGCGGGCGTGCACGGCGCGGAGCTGAGCGGATCCTTGATCAACGGAAAGAGGTTGCCGTTGTTGTCGAGACTCTGCGAAAAATCGCCGGCCCGCTCGAGCAGCGTCGGGAAGCGGAAGCGCACGGTATCGCCGCCCGCGGTGCGCGGCGCGTACTCGTGCGCGTAGAAGAAGAACAGCTTGTTGTTGCCGCCCGGCTTGCCGATCGGACCGCCGATCGTATAGCCGAGATCCTTCTCATTCACCTTCGCCTTCGGGTCGCCGTTGAGGATATTGGTCTCGCTGTTCGC
Organism: uncultured Acidobacteriota bacterium; assembly: GCA_963816725.1. Taxonomy (GTDB): domain Bacteria; phylum Acidobacteriota; class Vicinamibacteria; order Vicinamibacterales; family 2-12-FULL-66-21; genus CAVSUB01. The sequence continues at coordinate 291,956 of CAWFMC010000026.1, forward strand.
ATTCCAGGCATCCCGGCGCGTGACGCCGTAGGCCGAGCCGCGGAAGCGATTCGTGCCGCTCTTGGTCACGGCGCTCACCTGGACACCGCTCGACCGCCCGTACTCGGCCTGGTAGTTGGATACGAGCACCTTCACTTCCGCGATCGACTCGACGTTCATCTGCAGCAGCACCGAATTGCTGCCGGTGTCCATCGTCGAGACGCCGTCCATCATGATGTTGCTGTTGTTGCCGCCCGTCGATGACCGATCGCCGACGCGGGTCGGATTGGTGCCGGTCACGCCCGGCGCCAGCGACGCGAGCTGCACGAAGCTGCGGTTCGAGATCGGCAGATTTTCAACGGCCTCGGTCGTGACGGTGAACGAACGCTCGCCGCTCTGCGTCTGCACCAGCGGCGCCTCGGCCTTGACGCTGACCGATTCGGTCAGCCCACCCAGCTCGATCGCGATCCGTCCCACCCCGACGCGGTCCCCGGGACTTACGGCGAGGCCGCTTCGCTTCAAGGTCTTGAAGCCCTCCATGGTGACCGTCAGGGTGTAGGTGTCGGGAGGGACGTTGGCGAGCACGAAGTCGCCGGAGGCGTTGGTGAAGGCCGGCGGCATCTGCGTGCCGCGGGTCTCGCTCGTGAGGGTGACCGTCGCGCCGGGGACGACGGCGGACTGTGAGTCCGCGACCGTCCCGGTGACGGTGCCGGTCGTCAACTGGGCCAAGGCGGGGCGAGCGGCCCCGCACACGGCTGCCCCAATCATGAGGATCGTCAGGATCCTTTTTACTGGCATTGCGTTCCTCCTCAGCGAACACATTTGATAGGGCGGCCGCCCTGGGGCGGCAGGCTGGCTCGCAGACGCACGACGGCCGTAACGTCGCGAGCGAAGCGTCGGCACGATAGTCCGGGCGCGACATTCATGTCGCGCCTGCAGCTGGAAGACTTCTGAAAATTGTTGAAAACCGCACGAAACCGGGCGTTCTTCGGTTGCACGGAAAGCGCACGCTGGGAAAAGGCGGGTCAACCCACGCGGATGGGCTGGCTGGAGCGGTCTTCCTCGTTCACTCCGCTTTCCCGAGCCCCCGGTCTGCTCCGCGGAGCTACACTGTTGCGCGCGACGTCTCGGAACCGCGCGGAGGCGTGTGAAGAAGGCTGATCTGGCTGACGTGGTGCTGCCGGCGCGAATGCCGGTGAGCGCCCCGCTTCGGCGGGTACCCGCAGGACCCGCGGTGCTCTGTCGCGGCTATCAGTTCGGCCCGTTCGTCGCCGACCTCCGCAAGCGTCTGTTGTGGCGAGAGGGGCGCGCCGTCAGCCTCACGCCGAAGGCGTTCGAGATCCTCGCGGTCCTCCTCCAGCGTGCCGGTCACGTCGTCAGCAAGGACGAGCTCGTGGCGGCGGTCTGGGGTCAGGCGATCGTCGAGGACGCGACCATTGCCCGGCACATTTCCACGCTGCGGCGGGCCCTCGACGAACGTCCGGCTCAGCACGACTACATCCTGACCGTGCCGGGGCACGGCTACGAGTGGGTCGCTGAGGCGATCGCGCTCCAGGAACTTCCCGCGCCGTTGACGGGGGCTGCACCCGCCGCCGAGCTCCCGCAGACGCACGACGTGCCAGTCCGCGACAGCGCGGTCTTCGCGCCGCAACTGGTGCCGGCGCCGGCGGCACCGTCCGTGGCGCCCCGCAGACAGTGGATCGGATGGACAGTGGCGTTGGTCCTGCTCGGCGGCGTGGCGCTGGTCGCCGCATGGCGGTGGGAGCTGCCGCGGGCGGCGCAGGTCGGAGCCCAGCGATCGCTGCGCCAGTTCACGTTCGCCGGCGGCGTGCAGCGCGAGCCCGCCTGGTCGCCCGATGGCCAGCGGGTGGCGTACGCGTCGGACGCGTCGGGCAACTCGGACATTTGGGTGCAGACCGTGCGGGATCATCGCGCCCGGCGGATCACTACGGCAGACGAGGAGGATTCGCAGCCGGACTGGACGCCGGATGGCCGCTCGATCGTGTTCCGATCCGAGCGCGCCGGCGGCGGCCTGTTCGTGATCCCGGCGGACGGCGGCGAGGCACGGCAGCTCACGACCTTCGGCTATCGGCCGAGGTGCTCCCCAGACGGACGATCCGTCCTGTTCGCCAGCTCCGGCCATCCAGGCGGCACGAACCGCTGGTTCATCGCCGACCTCTCCGGTGGAAAACCGCTGGCGCTGCGGCCCGAACACCTCGACGCCCTGCGCGGGTCGGACGCGGCCTGGCGTCCCGACGGCCGGGCGGTGTCGGTGCTCGCGCGGCGGACCAGCGACGACTGGGCGTTCATCACCGTACCGGTAGACGGCGGCACGCCGGTCGCGTCGCGGCGCCGGCCCGCGGTCGAGCAATCGATCAAAGAGGCGCGGTTGACGCTGGGACGCTTCGTCTGGGCCCGCTCCGGACGCTTTCTGTTCTTCGAGGGCACGTCCGAGCGCGTACGCAACATCTGGCGGGTGACGGTTGATCCGGTCACCCTCGAGTGGATCGCCGGGCCCGAGCGCCTGACCACGGGCGCGGGGCAGGATACCGACGTCTCCGTCTCGCCGGACGGCACCCGGATGCTGTTCAGCACGCGAGCGTCACGGACACGCCTCTGGGCGTTTCCGTTCGATCCAGCGACCGGCCGCCTGCAGGGAGATGGGACGGCCGTGACGTCCGGTGCCGCCGGCGAGCAGGACGCCGACACGTCGCTCGACGGCAGCCGGCTCGTGTACCGCGCCGAGCGCGGCGACCTGCACGAGATCTGGGAGCACACCAAGACCGATGGCCATGACCGGTTGCTGATCTCGAGCACGGAATGGCGGCGCAGCCGCCCGCGCGTCTCGCCGGACGGGCAACGCATTGCCTACTCACGCAGTGCGTCGGACGGAGAGCCCGACGCCGGACGCGCCGTGATCCTGCTCGAGAACGGGCAGGAGCGCGAGCTGACGGCCCCCGGCGACGTCGACCTGACGCCGACTGATTGGTCGCGGGATGGACAGTGGCTGCTCGGCGCGTGTCAACTGTCGTCCCCGCGCCGCGTCGGCAGCTGCGTGATGCCGGTGGGCGGCGCACAGGCGCGGCCTGCCGACGTCCGCGTGATCGCCGCCGATCCCGCCAAGAACTATTTCGAATCCCGCTTCTCGCCGAACCAGCGCTGGGTCAGCTTCGTGTCCGTTGATCGCGCCGACGCCCGCGTCTCACGGATCATGATCGTTCCGGCCGAGGGTGGCGAGCCTCGTCCGATAACCGACGGAGAAGCCTACGACGACAAGCCGCACTGGGCCCGCGACGGTCGAACGCTGTACTTCCTCTCCGATCGGCAGGGCTTCTTCAACGTGTGGGGCCGGCACATCGATCCCGAGACGGGAGTCCCGAGCGGTCCGCCCTTCCAGGTGACCTCGATCGGCAGCGTCCGCCGCAGCGTGTCATCGGACCTGCCGCAGGTGCAGATCGCCGTCACCGCGTCCGAGCTGTTCCTCCCGATCACCGAGACGACCGGTGAGCTGTGGGTGCTCGACGGGATCGACAGATAGCATCCCACCGCGTCCCCAGCATCCTTGAGAGGCTCGAATCCAGACAGTAATGTCTGAATTTGAGTAACCGTCAGACATAAGTGTTTCCAGCCTTTCAGCGTACGGCCGGGCGCGGCTACCAAACGATCGCCGGGACGTGTATTCTTCCCACGTTTCGTCCCAGCCGCGTCAGTGACGTGGCCGCGTGGAGGATCGCCTCGCACAGGTCGTTCCCGCGCAGCGGCTGCGACGAACGCGAGGAGGCGGGCAGCATGTTCCAGATCAGCGTGAGCGCCAACAGACGAATGCGGACGAGCGGAACGCTGCGCCGGGCGGCGGCTTGCGTCACGATGATCGCGAGTATCGGCACCGCCGTGCCTGGCGCCGCGACACGCAATGGGCAGGACCCGACGACCGCCGCGAAGCAACAGCCCTATGTCGAGGCCGACGTGCAGTTCATGGCCGGGATGATCCCGCATCACGCGCAGGCGGTGCTCATCGCGGGCTGGGCCCCCTCGCATGGCGCGCGGCCCGATCTCAAGATCCTCTGCGAGCGCATCGTCGTCGCGCAACGGGACGAGATCGCCATGATGCAGAGCTGGCTGCGGGACCGCGGTCAGAAAGTTCCTGATGCGACCAGCACCAAGATGCACATGTCCATGAACGGCATGGAGCACGACATGTTGATGCCCGGCATGCTCACCGACGAGCAGCTCGCCGAGCTCGACAAAGCGCGCGGCGAAGCGTTCGATCGGCTCTTCCTGAACGCGATGATCCGGCACCACCAGGGTGCGATCACCATGGTCGAGCAGCTGTTCGCCTCGTATGGCGCCGCCCAGGACGATGTGATCTTCCGGTTCGCATCCGACGTGGTCGCCGATCAGTCCACCGAGATCGAACGCATGCAGAAGATGCTCGCCACCGTCGGAGGTCAGGCGCTCCAGTGAACGTCCCCTCACGCCCTCATACAAGTCACACCCAGAACGGAGTTTCGCTCATGAGACCTGAATCGTTGCACCGGCGCTCCGGCGCGCGATGGATCGCGTTCCCGCTCGCCTCGCTGTCGCTCGCCGTCGCTCTGCAGAGCGCCGGCTGTGCGTCGTCGAAGGCGACGTCCGGCGCGGCAATGCCGGCCGCACCGGCTCCCGCGGCCCCCGCCGCGCCCCCGGACATGCCGGTCCTGCCGACCGACCCGCCGAGCCCCGATCCCGCGCGTCGGCCTCAAGGCCGGGGTCGCCGATGCCGGCGAGGCCGCCTGGAACATGAAGATCGTGTCGGCGACGCCGCCGTCCGCGAAGTTCGTCGGGTCCATCAATTCCGACCTGGCGTTCACCGGCAAGTACGCGATCCAGGGCAACTACAACGGGTTTCAGGTGTGGGACATCTCGACGCCGGCCAAGCCGACGCTCGCCCAGGAATATCTCTGCCGCGGCTCGCAGAGCGACGTCTCGATCTACAAGAACCTGTTGTTCGTCTCGGGTGAAGCGCCGACCGGGCGTCTCGACTGCGGCATGCAGGGCGTCCCCGAGCCGGTGAGCAAGGACCGGCTGCGCGGCGTGCGGATCTTCGAGGTCAGCGACATGGCCCATCCAAAGTACGTGGCCAACGTCCAGACCTGCCGCGGGTCGCACACGCACACGGTGGTGACCGATCCGAAGGACAGCGCCAACGTGTACATCTACGTGTCCGGGTCGGCCGGCGTCCGCTCGCCCGACGAGCTCCCCGGGTGCCTCGACGCCCCGATCGACGACCCGAACTCGGCCAAGTTCCGCATCGAAGTGATCAAGGTGCCGCTCGCGGCGCCCGGAGAAAGCCGCCATCGTCAGCTCGCCGCGGATCTTCAACGACCTCCCGGTGCCGCCGCGGCACGCGGATCCTCCGGGAACGGGCCGCGCCGGTGGTGCCGGTGCAGCTGCGCCTGAATCCGGCGCTGCGCCCGCCCCGGGTGCTACCCCGCCGGCTGGCGCGCCGCCCGCTGGTGGACCGCCGGCTGCCGCTCCGCCCGCGGGTGCCGCGCCAGCGGCTGGGGCCGCGCCAGAGGCCGCAGCGGCCGGTGGTCGTGGTGGTCGTGGCGGTGGGGCGCCCCCCGTCCGTACCGGCCCGAATCAGTGCCACGACATCACGGTCTACCCGACGATCGGTCTCGCCGGGGGCGCCTGCGGCGGCTACGGCCTTCTGCTCGACATCAGGGACGTCGCCAACCCGAAGCGGATCGGCGCCGCGTCCGACGAGAACATGTCGTTCTGGCATTCCGCCACGTTCAACAACGACGGCACCAAGATCCTCTTCTCTGACGAGTGGGGCGGCGGAGCGCAGCCGCGCTGCCGCGACACGGACAAGCAGGTGTGGGGCGCCGACGCGCTCTTCACGCTGGTCGACAACAAGATGACCTTCAAGAGCTACTACAAGATGCCGGCGGCGCAGACCTCGTTCGAGAACTGCGTCGCGCACAATGGCTCGCTGATCCCGATTCCGGGCCGCGACGTGATGGTGCAGGCGTTCTACCAGGGCGGTCTCACGGTCTTCGATTGGACCGATGTGGCCAACCCGAAGGAGATCGCGTATTTCGATCGCGGACCGATGGACGCGACCAAGCTGGTCATGGCGGGGTCCTGGTCGGCCTACTGGTACAACGGGTTGATCTACAGCTCGGAGATCGCCCGCGGCCTCGACGTGTTCGAGCTGACGCCAAGCGGCTGGCTGTCGCAGAACGAGCTGGACGCCGCCAAGACCGTTCACCTCGACTACCTGAACGCCCAGGACCAGCCGAAGCTGGTATGGCCGCCGAGCTTTCCGCTCGTGCGCGCTTACCTCGATCAGCTGACGCGCTCGAAGGGACTCGCGCCGGCCCGCGTCAGCGCGGCGCGGACGTCACTGGCGACCGCCGAACAGATGACTGGTGGACAGAAGAAGAGCGCGCTCGCGGCGCTCGCGACTGAGCTCGGCAAGGAACCGGGCGGCAGCGACCCGGCCAAGCTGAAGATGTTGGTCGCCGCGGTGAAGGATCTCGCCGCCGCGCAGCACTGATCGATCGAGGACGGGTGCTCTCCGGCATCCGTCCTCTCCTTTCCCCGCCCGATCGACGTCTCCTGACGGCCTGCGCGCGAACGCTACGTTCGGGCGGTGGCCGGAGTCGCCAGGCCGAGACGCTCGCCGGAATAGCGGCCGGCCCGAACCGCCTCGCACCACTGCGCGTTGTCCAGGTACCACCGCACCGTCTGCTCCAGCCCAGAGTCGAAATCGAACTTCGCTTTCCATCCGAGCTCACGGCGGATGAAGGACGAGTCGATCGCGTAGCGCGCGTCGTGGCCGGGACGATCCTGCACGAAGGTCTTCAGCGCCTGATAGCTGGCGGTTCCCTTCGGCAGACGCGGGTTGGTCTCGGGCGGGACGATGCGATCGAGCAGCGCGCAGATGCGGTCCACGACTTCCAGGTTGGTGCGCTCGTTGCCGCCGCCGATGTTGTACTTCTCGCCGGGCGCACCGGCCACCAGGGCGAGGCGGATGCCGGTGCAATGGTCCTCGACGTGCAGCCAGTCGCGGACGTTGGCGCCGGTGCCATATATCGGCAACGGCCGCCCGGCGACCGCCTGGAGGATCGTGAGCGGAATCAGCTTCTCGGGAAACTGGTAAGGCCCGTAGTTGTTCGAGCAGTTGGTGATCACCGCCGGCAGACCGTAGGTGTGGTGATACGCCCGGACCAGATGATCCGCCCCGGCCTTGGTTGCCGAATAGGGCGAGTTCGGCGCATACGGCGTCGTCTCGGAGAACAGCCCTTCCGGTCCCAGACTGCCGTAGACCTCGTCGGTCGACACGTGGAGGAAGCGGAAGCGCTCGCGTCCGGCTGCGTCGAGCGCGTCGTAGTAGCCGCGCGCCACGTCGAGCAGCGTGAACGTGCCGACGACGTTGGTCTGCACGAACGCCGCGGGCCCGTCGATCGAGCGATCGACGTGAGTCTCGGCCGCGAAGTTCACCAACGCCGTGGGCCGGTGATCGCGGAACACGCCGTCGATCGCCGCGCGGTCGGCAATGTCGGCGCGCACGAACGCGACCCGAGCGTCATCGATCACACCGGCCAGACTCTCAAGACTTCCGGCATACGTCAGCTTGTCGACGATGACGATGCGGACCGGGGTTTCGGCGAGCACCTGACGGACGAAGTTCGAGCCGATGAAGCCCGCCGCGCCGGTGACACACCAGACGTCGGACGCGGTCGGCACAAGGGCCTGCGGAGCATGGGGCACGGGGTTCCTCGCGAGGCGCGCGGCGGCCGCGCGCGTGTGTTGAGACTCTGTGAGCGCTCTCAGAATTGCGATTCGAGGCCGCCGCCGTCAAGCCTTTCCGTCCGGCGTTGGCCACGCGGGCGACGCTCGAGAGCGCGGATCGCGCGGAGGGAAAGCTCGCGGTGCGCCGTCCGGCGCGTTACTGGTAGCCGCGCGTCAACAGCGACTTGGCGCCCGCCTCGAACGATCCCGGCGAACCGACCTCGAACTCGAAGGCATCCGCGAGCCGGGTGATCACGTTGAAGGCGAAGCAGACGCCGAGGGCCTCCTCGATCTGCGCCCGCGTGACGCCGACCGCCAGCAGCGTCTCGACATCCGCGGCACCGACCTCATCATGGGCCAGCGTCACCTTGCGCAGGAACGCCAGCGTCGCCCGAAGCGGTTCGCTGATGGGCGCCCGATCCAGGTCGGCGAGTGTCTGCTCGACCGCCGCTCCGCCGATGACCTTCGACGCGACCGCGCCGTGGGCCCGCGTTCAAAACTCGCACGCGTTGCTCTTCGAGACGAACGCCGCCATGAGCTCGCGTTCGCCGATCGACCACGCCGAGGGGCCGCGCATGACCTCCTGGAAGAAGGTCGACATCGGCGCGCCGAAGAACTCGGCACGGTAGCGCAGGGTCTTGACGACGTCGGGCGCGCGATACCCGGACAGGACGCGGATCAGCAGGAACAAGGCTTTCGTGGCTAGCGAATGATGCCGGTCGAGTATCGTGAGCCTCATGGGTTTCTCCGCTCCTGGCGGGCTGGTGTGAGTGTCCTCTGATTCCGTGGCGGCCTCGAGCGCCGCCTCTGCTGCGGCGTGCTGCCGCGAGGCCTGACCCAACGCCGCGCTGACGACCAGTTCGAAGATCTCGTCCTCGGACGACGCCGACGGCCTTCGCCCCCTGCACGTCGGCGTCGCGAACGCGCCACGCGTGGCGCGCGACCGTGTCGATGAGCGTGCGCACCGATGCGGGACCCTCGCGATTGTCGAACGCCGCGTGGCGGGCGGCGGCGGACGATACCGCAGGGCCGTCGAGAACCCGGCGGATGATCGCGTCTCTGATACGGGCGGCCGTAGACGGGTTGGCCGCGGGTCCGTTCGCCACTTGTGACCACGTCGCTCAGGGGTATACCCTCTGCTGAAAAGACCACCGACGTCTCGGGTACGCCAGTCATGGAGGTGTTCGAGATGAAAACAAGAGCGGGGATGGCGGCCCTGATCGCCAGTTGCCTGTGGCTGACTGCTCTGGCGCAGCAGGCCGAACGGCCCGCGACCGACCCGCCTCCCAAAGAGAAGCCCTCGGAATTCTACTTGCGGTACCGCGCCGCCGTCCCGAACGCCACCACAATGGATGAACTTCTGGCGTTCTGGCGAGCGCAGGCGGTCAGCGAATTCAAGGCAGCGCCTCCGGACCAGCGGGTCGACCTTGCGACCATGAAGCGCGCCTATACGATGGTCGCCGACGTCAAGGTAACGGAGGAGACCTATGGTGCGTCAGGAGCGACATTGAAGCTCGCTGGCACGACTTCGGACCAGAAGACCAAGACGTGCACGGTGTACCTCGTGAACGAAGGGGGTGCCTGGAAAGTGTTCGGCCCAGAGTTGTGGCAGTAGCAAGAGCGCGCGTCTTCCTCGGGGTCACCGCGCGTTCGCGATGAGCCGGGAGGGCCCCACTTCGGTCACAGGAAAACCTCGGCATCACATCCGCTTCAAAGTGACATAGAGCGGTCCGGCGCCGAGCAGCACGAGCATCGTGTAGGTCCCAGGCCCGGTCCGGTTGATCGCTTCGAAGAAAACCTGCTCGCCGGGCTGGAGATCGAACGTCACTGTCTTCCACACGAGCGTGTTGCTGACCTGGACGCGATGCGGTCCTGGCGGCAGTTCCGTCGTCACCGAGTCGCCCCAGAGCAGCGTGGCGATGCGCTCGCCGTCGACGCGCACGATCAGCTGACGCGACTTGAAGTCGGACTCGGACGTCCGTGTGACGGTCACGGTGGCGGGAAAGAGGTCGCTGTCGTCCAGGTCGCCGACGGCGTCGTGGACGGGGGTTTCGAGCAGCCGGGTCATCGCCGGGATCGATCAGTCCGTGAGGCGGCTCGCGATCTCTCGCCGCAGGATGTCGATGATTGCTGCGGGCGCGTCCGTGAATCGCACCGCGAACCCGAGGTTGTTCTCGGCGTACACTACTTCAGCGGGCAGGTTGATCCGGCCGGCGCCGATCGCGATCGAAACCATCACCACCTGCCCCTCGGCGGGCAGCATCATCGACTCGATGAAGCAGCCGCTCACGCTGAGATCCACCACGCGCCCCTGCTGGACCCCGGATCCGTCCCAGTACCCTTCGAAAGGTCCCTTGACGCGCGGGTTCGTCCGTCGTTCGGACACCTGACCTCCTGGCTCGTCGCCCACGCCGATGGTAGTGGAGCCATCGCAGTTTGCCAAACCGGGCGGCCCTGAACGGGCGGCGCGAGCGGTGCTATGCTCGATCCAGGCAGGGGAGGGCGGCGGCATGAGTATCGGCGCGCAGCTTCGTGCCGCACGGGAAGCCCGCGGGCTGAGCCTTGACGCCGTCTCGCGCACCACCCGCGTCCAGCCTCGGATCCTCGCCGCGATCGAACGCGACGATGTCGCAGCCGTCCCGCCGCGGCCGTTCGGCCGCGGCTTCGTCAGAGCCTACGCGGCCGAGATGGGGCTCGACCCCGAGCAGATCACCCACGACTACTTCGCTCGGTTCGCGCCCCAGCCGCCGCCGATCGACGTCACCGCGCCCCCGCAGCCGCCCAGTCCCGCAGGCCGCTCGCACGCGTGGATCTACGCCGTCGGTGCGGCCGGCCTTGCCGTTGGTGTGGCGCTGGCCTTCCTCGCCCGGACCCCTCGGCCGCCGACCGGGATGGCGTCAGTCCCCCCGTCCCCCACCGTCGGCACCTCCGGGACTGCGCCATCGGAGCACGCCGCTCCGGCAGCCGCACCCGCCGTGACCGACGACCCGGCACCCGCGACAGCGCCCCTGACGATCGTCCTCACGGTCCAGCGCCCCGTCTGGGTCAGGGCCACGACGGACGGGCACCGTGAGATCTACCGGATCCTCACCCCCGGTCCCCCCGTCCGGCTCACCGCCGCCCAGGACATCACCATCCGCGTCGGGGACGCGGGCGCGCTCACGTGGCGGGTCAATGGGCGCGACGCCGGGCTCATGGGGCGCCCCGGACAGGTGCGGGACCTCCGGGTCACCCCCGCCAACGCGGCGTCGGTGCGGTAGGGGGCTCTCACGGCACCCGGGATCCAGGATCCGGGATCCAGGATCCGGGATCCGGGACTCGAGACGCGGGGTTCCAGGTCCGACGTTCCGGCTCGAGCCTCAGGACTCGGGGTTCAGGTCTGGTCGGTGCCAACCGCCGATGGGCGTGAAATTACGGCACGGGCTGCGCGAGCAGCCGCTCGATTTCGGTGACCAGGGCGTCCGGCAGGCAGGGTTTCTGGAGGAACACGTGGCACCCGGCCTCCAGGGCGGCCGCGACGTCCGCGGGAAACACGGACGCGGAGACGGCGACGATCTTCGTGTGCTGGAGCGACGGATCGGCGCGCACGACGCGGCTCACCTCGCGCCCGTCGATGTCGGGCAGCCGCATATCGAGCAAGAGGACGTCAGGGTGATGCTCCCGGGACGTCGCGATCGCCTCTCGACCGGTGCCGGCTTCGAGCGTGCGAAATCCACGGAAGCGCAGGTACTCTGCGTACGCTTCCCGGTTATCCGTCACGTCGTCGACGATGAGCACGAGGGCCGCTGCCGCCATGTTCGCTCCTGTTGGGCACCAGTGTACGCGACAATGCTGAGCCGGACCATGCTCATCATGCGGTATAGGGTTAGGGATAAGCGTACTCGGGGAGAAAATCTCCTGCTGTTCGATTGCCCGACGGAGGACTTACACGGTTCTACGGAGGGTCCCTCCGAGTCGGACGCAAGAGTCGACGGCAGATCGAGCAAAAACCCTGGTACTCCGAGGTGATCCCGTTGGCCGGCCGCTTGCACAGGTTGGTGACGGGTTCGCGCTCGACTTGCTCAAACCCCTGGCCGGCAGGAACCCAGTAACGGCCACATACACCGAGCTCCTTGGGGGTGCCTGGAGCTCGTCTGTTGCAGCAGTCGGGCGCGAAGCCGATTCGCTCTCTCGTCAATAAGATGTTGCGAGGGACATCGCCGGACGCACGATCAGATTGTCGATGAAGAACTCCATCATCCGATCCTGATTCACTCCGCTGTGCCCGCGGTCCGGGCCGACCTGCACTTCGAAGCTCTTACCGCTGTCCTGCAGCGCCTTGATCAGCTGCATCATGTTCGACGGGTGGACATTGTTGTCTGCCGTGCCGTAATAGAGCAGCAACCGCCCCTTCAAACCCTTCGCATACGACATGGCGCTGCCCTTGTCGTAATTCTCTTTGTTCTCCTGCGGCATCCACATGTACCGTTCCGTGTAGATGCTGTCGTAATGATACCAGGCGGTCACCGGTGACGACGCGGACGCCGCCGCGAAGACTCCGGGTGGCGCAGGATTGACATGACCGACGCGTAGCCGCCGTAAGAGGTCCCGTAGATGCCGACGCGGCTCTTGTCGAAGTACGGGCGCGAGTACAGCGCCTTCACGCCTTCCGCCATGTCGTCTATTTCGGCCTGTCCGAGCTTCAGATAGACCTCGTCCAGCGTGCGCTTGCCCTGCCCGGGCGTGCTGCGCGAGTCGAGGTTCAGAATCAGGAAGCCGTACTCAGCGGTGATATTCGGTGGGACGAACGTCTCACGCGCGGTGTTGCTGGCTGAGGCCGGTCCGCCGTAGACCGACACCAGCGCCGGATACTTCTTCGCGGGATCGAAATTCGCGGGGAACTGCAGGAGACCGTGCAGCCTGGTCTTGCCGTCGGCAGCGGTGTAGGTGAACATCTCTGCCGGCTTGAAGCCAAGCTGCGAGTACTTGGTCAAATCGCTCTTGGCCAGTTCCGCGACCGTATTACCCGCCGCATCCACCAGGCGCGTCGCCGGCGGCGTGTCGTGGGTCTGGTAAACGTCGATGAAGTAGCCGTTGTCCGGCGAGATCCCACACCCGCCGCCCCCCGCGCCGAAGCCGCCACGTCCGCCACCGCCCGTGGCGCTGCCCATGCACCCGGCGATCGTGTGGTTGAACGCCGGATCCGTCAGCCGGACATCCTTGCGGCCGTCGAGGCCGACACGGTGCAGCTGCACCTTCATGTAGTTGTCGCCGTCGCGGGCGGTGTAGAACAGCAGCCCCGCCGCTTCGTCAACCTTGAGTAGCGACCCGACCTCGAAGCCAGTGTGCGTCGTCAGCGGCGCGATCAGCTTGCCGGTCAGATCGTAGAGATAGAGGTTCTTCCAGCCGTTGCGCTCCGACTCCCAGATGAACCGTTTCCCGTCCTTAAGGAACGTCGTCGACGGATTGTTCTCGACCCAGCCGGTCGGCCACTCCTCGTGGATCACCACCCGGGTGGCGCCGGTCTCGGGGTTGGCAGCGGCGAGCTCGAGGATGTTCTGCTTGCGATTGGTGCGATTGAAGAGCAGCTCCGTGCCGTCCGGCGACCACGCCACGCGATAGACGTAGTGCCCGACGACGGCATTGTCGAAGGGCTTACCGTTGCGGACGTCGACTCTCGTGCTCTTCTTCGACGCGACGTCGTAGACAAACACCTCGACGACCGGATTCGGCGCCCCGGCCTTCGGATACGCCTCGACGTCGTCCTTGCTCTGAATCTGGGTTTGATCGACCTGGAGGTGATAGTCGGGGACGGGCTTCTCGTCGAAGCGATAGTAGGCGAGCTTGCGGCTGTCGGGCGACCACCACATTGCCGTGCGCTGCCCGAGCTCCTCGCCGTAGACCCACGTGGCGGTGCCGTACTTGACGCGCTCGGAGGCGCTGCCGTCGGTCGTGATCGCCACCTCCCCGCCGCCCGCCGCGTCGGCGAGATAGAGGTTCCGGTCGCGATAGAATGCCTTCAGCTTGCCGTCGGGCGAATCCGCCGCATCGAACTGCCGGCCGCGCTCCGGTGCGCCCGCCACCGTGCCGCGTCCGCCAACAACCCGCTGTCCTCGCCCGCCTGCCGGCGCGCTCAGCGATCCCAATCTCGCTCGCGCGCTTCGCCGCGACGTCGAACCGATAACGCCGGCCCTCGGCGGTGTAGTCGAAGGACGTGCCGTCCGCGCTCCAGGTCACGCCCAAGGCACCGAGCTTGATCGCGCCGGGAATCTCCTCGCTGGCTTTCAGATACTGCTGGTAGCCCGGCATCGTCTTCAGCCGATCCTGGGCAACGGTCGTGATCTCGAACGCCCCCAGCGCCAGCGGTGCGACGATGATGGCGTGGCGGAGGACGGCGGGCAGCCTGTGCTTCACTGACGGGATCTCCTGCGGTAATGAACTGGCTCGAGGGATGAGCCAGTCTAGCAGGTCGACTTCCCGTCGGTCATTTGCGCGGCGGCGCGGGCTGGGTCACGTCTGCGACCACGACCCACCGCCCGGCACCCTCCCGGCTCCAGATGCGCACGTACGCGCCTGCCTGAGGCTTCGGCCCCGTCGCCTCGTACTTGCCGTACGAGTAGCCGAGGTCACCGGACGCCGCGCTCTCCGCCGTCGTCGATACCGCCGAGAGGCCGGCGGCGTTCGCCGCGAGCCAGCTCGCGATCGCTTGCGGCCCGACGGACGGCAGACCACCGGGCCGGTGCAGCCGTGTGGCGGGCACGACGACGTCGGCGTACGCCTGCAACGCGCCATCGCTCGCCATGGCTGCGTTCAAGCGGCGATCGGCGTCGAGCAGGCTCGCGCTCGCAGTGGCCTTGTCGTCCTTGCCCGAGTAGCGTGAGGCCAGTGGAGTGCGCGTGAAGCCGGGCGCGAACGTCGCGGCGGCCGGGAGCCCCGTGCCGACGTCGATGAACACGCGCCATCGCCCGTCCGGCTGCTTTCGCCAGACGGAGAGATAGTTGCCATAGCGCGGCGTCTGATCGGCGCCACTGTGGTTGATGAACGTGCTCGGCCCGGTCAGCCATCCGATGTCGCCGCTCGCCGCGACGTCACCGGTGCGCGGCTCCCAGAGCAGCTCGTCAACGGAAAACGGGGTCGGTTCCTGCGCCAGCAGCCGTTCGCGCGCAGACACCGGGTCCGGTGTGAGGGCGATCGCGTCCGGCGCGAAGAATTCCAGGAACGAGTCCCGGATTCCTTTCACCTGTGCCGTCCGGGCGAACTCGCGCTCCGTGTCGGCCATCGCCGCCAACGCCGCCGGTATCGCGTCCTGCGCGATGACGCCGCACGTCATCAGACACACCACCCCAACCAGCGCCGTCCCCCACTGCCGACTGAACATCACGTCGATCTCCTTCGCGGGGGTGTTTGCCGAGGGGACGAGGAAGTAACAAGACAGATGAGGGTTCGAGGGTTCGGGGGTTCGAAAGGTTCGATGGGTCGGGTTCGATGGTTCGATGGGTTCGGTTCGAAAGGTTCGATGGGTTCGATGGGTTCGGCGGTTCGGTAGTTGGAGGGTTCGATTGGCGCGAGGTTAGACGGGTTCGATGCGTCCAGGCTCGATCGAGGCGACTCGACGTCGATCATGGAACCAGAACGCGGAACCCGAGAACCCGCACCCTCGAACCCTCGAACCCTCGAACCCTCGAACCGACAATGCCTCGGGCTACCCCGCCCTGCTATGATTCCCGCCGGGGAGGACGGTAGCGAATGCACACGAGATGGATTCACGGCGGCCTGGCCGCCTTGTTGGTGATGGTGGCGGTCGCGCCGGGCACGGTGCGGGCAGACCGCGACGAGCGGCAGGCGGCGAAGACACCGGCTGAGGAAGCGCTGATCAAGAAGGCGCACGCGATTCACGACACGGTGATCGCGCTCGACACGCACAACGACATCAGCCCGGCGAACTTCACCGCGGAGCGGAATTACACGCAGCGGCTCGACACGCAGGTCAACCTGCCGAAGATGGTCGAAGGCGGGCTCGACGCCTCGTTCTTCATCGCCTACACCGGACAGGGACCGCTGACGCCCGAAGGCTACGAGGCCGCCTACAAGGAGGCGGTCGCGAAGTTCGACGCGGTGCACCGGCTGACCGAACAGATCGCGCCCGACAAGATTCAGCTGGCGCTCACGTCTGCCGACGTCCGGCGCATCAACGCGTCCGGCAAGAAGGTCGCGCTCATCGGCGTCGAGAACGGCTATCCGCTCGGAGAGGACGAAGCCGTGGCGCTGAAGCGGGTGCAGGAGTTCTACGACCGCGGCGCGCGCTACATGTCGCTGGCCCACAACGGCCACAGCCAGCTGTCCGATTCCAATACTGGCGAGCGCGAAGGCTGGAAGTGGAACGGGCTGTCGCCGCTTGGCAAGAAGGTCATCGCGGAGATGAACCGGGTCGGCATCATGATCGACGTCTCGCATCCCTCGAAAGCCTCGATGATGCAGGCCGTGGCCCTGTCGAAGGCGCCGATCATCGCCTCGCACTCCGGTGTACGCGCGCTCGCCGACGTCAGCCGGAACATGGACGACGAGCAACTGCTGGCGCTGAAGAAGAACGGCGGGGTCATCCAGGTCGTCGCATTCAGCTCGTATGTGAAAACCGATTCGGCGGAGCGCAAGCAGGCGCTCGACGCGCTCGCCAAGGAGTTCGGTCTGCCGCCGGGCACGCCGCTCGGCGGGCGTGGCGGACGTGGCGGCGGACGCGCCGGCGCCGACCCCGCGGCGGGGGCCCCGCCGGCCGGAGCACCGGCGGCACCGGCCAATCCAACAGCGGCGGCCGGTGGGCGTCAGGGCGGTGGACGAGGGAACCCGCTCGCGCAGCTGAGCCCTGAGAAGCAGGCGGAGCTGCAGACGAAACTGAACGCCCTCAACGAAAAGCTCCCACCGCCCGGCCGCGCCACGGTGCAGGACTTCGTCAACCATATCGACTACGCGGTGAAGAAGATCGGCCTGGAACACGTCGGCATCTCCTCCGACTTCGATGGCGGCGGCGGCGTGGACGGCTGGAATGGCGCGGACGAAACCTTCAACGTCACGCTGGAGCTCGTGCGGCGTGGCTACAGCGAAGACCAGATCGGCAAGATCTGGAGCGGCAACCTGCTGCGCGTGATGGACGAGGTTCAGAAGGTCGCCGGCAAGCCGGCCAAGTCGTAGCGGATCGGCGATCAGGCACGCCGCGCGAGGCGGACGATCAATCCGATCAGGACGACCACGGTGAGCGACAGGATGATCCAAAACCAGCGCGGCGACACGAGCGCCGGGCGGGCCGGACGCGCCGACTCAGGGCCGGCGGCGACTTCGATCGCCGCCGCGCCCATCAGCCGCGGGGCCAGCAGCGCCAGGTCGTAACGCGGGGGCTGGATGTCGTCACGGCCGTAGAGCAGCTGAAGTCCCGCGCCGGCGGGCGCGACGTACCGCAGCCGGTACGACGGCAGCAGCAGACGCGCGCGCTCGAGTGGCAGCGCAGCGTTGTCGCCTTCATCAACCACCAGCCACACCTCGGTCGTGTCCAGCTTGCCGATGTCCAGACGAAGCGCGGGTGCGCTCGCGCCTTCGTCGGCGTGACGCCACGTCATCGCCGCCACGACATCGAACCGATCGTCACGGTGGGCTCGATCCGGGCCTCGGACCACACCGAGCTGGACGACGCGCTGGAAGACGCGCGCGGTGGTCTCGATCGTGAGCGCGGCCGGCGGCAGGCCGGACTCCGGAAGCGTCACCCGGTATACCGACCGGCTCCCGCCTTGAGACGGCGGCAGCGACGGCGGGGCCGCCGCTTTCGTGAGCGCGAGATCGATCACCATCGGCTCGTCCCTGCGCTCGAGAAGATACGGGATCTGCCGGCGGCTCCCATCGGCGAGCCGGACGTCGGCGAACCGCGCTCCGGGCCCGCGGCTATGGCTCAACGCAGCGGCGTCGAGCGGCAGCGCCACGAGCCCGGCCCGAGGCGCGGCGGCCACCGTGCGGCTGTAGCGGAACTCCCCTTCCAGGACGGCGCCGGCACCGACCGGTGACGCCGGCCGTTCGCTCGATGCGGCTGTGGCGAGCGGGTGCGCCGCTCCCCACTTACCCACGGGCGTCCGGCCCAGATCGATCGAGGGGCGGGCCGCTTCCAGGTCGTAGGACGGTGGCGTCGCGAAGCGATCGCCATAACGCGCCACCAGCGGACCACCAGGCGCCTCCAGGTAGATCCACGGCAGTTCCGCGAACACCGCGGAGACCTTGCGCAAGTCCAGCGGCGGATTGCTCCCGTCTTCGACCACGAGATCGATCTGGGCCTCCGAGGGCGCCATGATCCTGACCTGCAACGCTTCAGCGGCGGCGTCGTCGCGCAGCACGCGGACGAGCGTGCCGCGCCCCAACACAACGGGCGCCGCTTCCGTCCCTGCGAAGCGGGATTCGGACACGGTTGCCTGCCGGAACACGTGACCCGGCGCGATGTCGAGGTCGAGCGCCACGATCGGAAGCGCGGCCGACGGGAGCGTCAGGCGATACCGGCTGCGGCCCGGCTCGCTCGGCCGCCGCTCGATCGCGAGCTCGGCCGAGGCCGCCGTCGCTTCATGGACGCCGCGTGACTCCCGCGCCCGCACCGCCCGCGGCAGCGGAACGCGGCCGCTGTTGCTATCGTTCCAGGTCACGCGGACGTAGCGGTACCCTCCTGGCGTGAAGGGCAGCTCGTGATTCGCGATCCGCTCGTCTGGAAGATCGAACAGCGTGCCCTCGCGCTGCAGCAGCGTCCAGCGCGCACGATCGCCGCTCCCCTCGAGCGTGAGCCGCTTGAGAAACGGCGCCGGAAGGCCCTCGATACGGATGCGGTCGATCGCCGTAACGGCGCCGAAATCGGCCTCGAACCCGCTCGTGCTCTTCGTAACTGCAACCGGCAGCACGCGGCCGTCGCGCCAAGCCGGATCCCGGGCCTCCGGTGCGAGCAGGTACGGCACCTCACGACCCGCCGCATCGAACAGCCGCAGATCGGCCAGCCCGCCTTCCGCCTGGCTGCGCGAGCCGCGCTCGATGACGCGGAACGGCGCGCCGCCCGCCAGCAGCACCGCATCGACCGGCAACCGGCGCGGGCCCGCCCCCTGCACCTCGATGGGCCGTTCGATCGTGAAGGCCGGTT
The DNA here is from genome assembly GCA_963816725.1 of uncultured Acidobacteriota bacterium. Lineage (GTDB taxonomy): Bacteria > Acidobacteriota > Vicinamibacteria > Vicinamibacterales > 2-12-FULL-66-21 > CAVSUB01. The sequence goes on from CAWFMC010000026.1 coordinate 310,848, forward strand.
CCTGCGACTGCGCGGAGAGCGTCGCCGCCGAGATCACCAGCAGCGCAATGAGGATGCGGCGGACCATTACGGCGCGTCCGCGGGTCTCACCAGCACGTACTTCTTCAGGGCAAGTGAGACGAGGGCCAGGGAAAACGCCAGGCCGACGAACGACCCGACACGGTAGAGGCCGCCGAGCGACGAGAGGTCGTAGAGGAAGCATTTCAGGGTCGTGACCGCAATCAGCGAGACTGCGGTGCTGCGGGCCGGACGGTTCTGCGCATAGATGCCGGCCGCGAGCAGCACCATGCCGAACGCCAGCCATCCGATCGTGTAGGTCAGGTCCTGCGACACCGTGGTGCCAAAGCGGAACGTAATCGTCGGACCGACCGTGTAGTAATCGGCGATCTCGATGTTGAGCAGCACGAACAGCAGGATCACGCCGGCGGCCGGCAGCATCGCCGATACGCGGGGCAGCCCGGAGATCAGCCGGTCGTTCGTCGGCGCAAGCCACCACGAGGCCGCGAACATCGCTGCGGCGCAGATCAGGTACGCATACAGATACCAGTTCAGGATCCGCGTCGCGCCGCGCGGCTCGTAGAGCAGGATCTCCGGGTTCACGACCAGCCTGACCAACACTGCACCGAGCAGGCCGATGGCAAAGTACAACAGCCCGCGATGCGGGATGCGGCGGAACAACCACGCGAGCGCGGCGCCTTCGAGCGCCCAACCGATGGTGATCCACTGATGATCGAGTTGCAGCGGTATCGCGATGGTGACGAACGCCAGCGCCGCCCCGGCGACCAGCGCCAGACGCCCGAGGTCGCGTTCACCTTCCGGTTCCAGCCTCAACAGGCGGCGCAGCAGGAACGCCAGCACGGCCGCGACGGCGAGCGGCACGGCTCCGACGCTCCAGCCGAGCCCTCCGGCGTTGAACGCGTGCCGGCCGGCGAAGAAGAACATCGCGCTCGCCAGCACCGCCGCCAGATACGGATCGCGGCTGCGCCGTGCTCGCTCGCCCAGGACGATCGGATACGCGACGAACGGGGCGTAGAGCGCGGCCGCCATGATCAGCAGCGACCGCCACGTATCAGCCGGAAGCTGCTGCCACTGCGCCAGCGCCAGCCACGCCGGCACGACCGCGGCAATCGCCACGAATCGCCAACCAGCCCACGCGGTCAGGGCGAGGATGGCGACAATCTGGGCAACGTGGATCGCGAGCTCGGCGCCGAACGGCGGCCGCGCTCCACTCACCGTCGCGGTCAGCACCGCCCCTTCAGCGGCAAAGAGCACCACCGCCGCCCCTCGTGCCGCCCACGATGAGCCGGGAGCGGCGCTGGCTTCGGACGACCCCTCCGCGAGGCGGATCCAGGCGAGCGCATAGGCACTGACCGCCGCCGCCGCGAGGACGACCGTCAGACCCCATACCGGTGAGCCGGCGGCGCCGGCCCAGGAGATGATGACCAGAGCCGCGGCGACGGCACCCGCGGCATGGAGCGCCGGCGTGCGCGTCAGCAGTGACGCCGCGCTCGTCCCGAGCGTCATCACCGCCAATGCCCCGAAGATCGGCCATGGCGGCAAGGACCACTCGCGGTTGGCGGCGATCAGATAGAGGAACCCCTGCCCGACCAGGGCCAGATACAACCCCTGGCGCAATGCGGCCGCCGTCGTGCCCGGTTCCTCGACGGCCGCAGACCGCCGCGCCGACCAGGCGTAACCGGCGAGCGTGAGAAGGGACAGTCCGGTCATCACCAGCAGCGACGGCAGCACGCCGATCGTGCCGGCCGAATGCCGCCACCAGATCGCCAGCAGTCCCCACGACATCAGTGAGCCGATCTGGGAAATCCGGGGCAGCCCGCCGGAGGCACTGTCGACGAACAGGCCGGCGTTCATGATGGCCAGCAGCAGCGCGAGCGCCCACAGGGCGCTGTGACTGATCGGTCCGAGCGACAGGAACGTGAGCAGGACGAGGCTGACCAGCAGGACGGCGCCACTGCCCCACGCCGGCTGCAGCGGGCGGCCCGACCGGCGGGCCAGCACCGGGGCCGCGATGGCCACGAGGCCGAACAGCGCGTAAATGGCCACCGCGGTTCCGAGTCGCTCGTCCGTGAGATACGACGCCGACCAGATCGCCTGTGTGGCAATGGCGAAAAACGAAGCCACGTAGTAGAAGCTGCCCTGCCGCTCGACGGCGGCACGCCAGGCAATCACCACGAGCAGGACCAGCAGCGTCCCGAACGCCGGCAGCGGGTGGACGAACGCCGGCTCGATCCCGGCGAGAGCCGGGAAGATCAGCAGCGACAGCGGCGCCGCCAGCCCGGTGCGAACGGCCGCACCCTCGAACGGCCGGCCGAATCGTCGCGCCAGCGGAAGCGCGGCCAGATACAGCGCCACGAACCCGGACGTACCGATCAACGCCGGCTTCCAGCCCTCGTCTATCACATACGAGCTGGTGACCCAGACCGCCAGGACGACGATCGTCCCCACCGCACCCAGCGCGTGGGTGATCGGCATGCGGCGCGCGATCGCGATGGCCATCAAACCGGCGTCGACGATCAGCAGAAAACCGAGCAACAGAGGAGCGTTCGCGCCGAACTCGGGGACCGACGACAGGTAGCCGAGAAAGAGCAGCGGCACGACTGCCGACAGCATCGCCGTGCGCGAGAAGCTGCGGGCGGGCGTCGAGGGATCGTCAGGGCTCCGGCCGGACAGCAACAGTGCGGCGGCGGAGGCCACGGGAAACACCAGGAACACGCCCATCGCCAGCGGCAGCTGGCTGGCGTCCAGGAACCGCGCGACCCACACCACCTGATAAAGGGTGGTCAGTCCCAGCGTGAGCCAGGTCAGAATCGGCCAGACCTGGCGGTTCGCCACCCAAGCCAGGCCGATATTCAGCAGGAGGAGATACGCGAAGAGCGGGATCGGCCGGTTCTCGCCGGTCGAGAGCAGGGCCGGCGTGGCGAAGCCGCCAAGGAGGCCGAGCACGGCAATGAACAGCGACTCCCGGCGGATCGACAGCAGCACGGCGAGCGCGGTCACGACCGCGAGCAGCGCGAAGGTCGCGGGAGCGGGGATCAGATTCCACAGCGCGTGCGCCGCGAAGAATGTCGCGAACAGGATCGCGACCGCCGCGCCGTCGAGAGCATTCGCCGTGGCCGGATACTGACGTGCCGCCTTCAACTCGCACAGCACGAGCAGCACGACCGAGACGATGACGCCGATCGCCACCCGCACCGGCGGCTGCAGCCAGCCCTGGTCTACCGAATAGCGGAGGAACGACACCGCCGCGATCACCAACGCGACGCCCGCGATCCCGGCGAACAGCTTGACGCCGATCAGGCTCTCCCAATCGAATGCAGGAGCCGCGCGTGGCGGAACCGTGGGCGGTCCCGGCGGACCGGCAGGTGGCTCCGGTGATGCCTCGATGGCCGGTGGCACGGCGCGGTCCGCTGTGACTTCGACGGCACCGTGCTCCGGCGCCGGCTCGAAGGGAGGCGCTGATTCGAAAGCCGCTGAGGGCTCCAAGGTGGGCGCAGCCGCTAACGCGTCCTCCACCTGCAACGGAACCGGCGCCAGCGGCAGGGACACGGGCGGCCGCGATTCAGCACCCGCCTCGTCATGACGCGGGGCGGGTATGGCGGCTGCCACGTCGGCGGATTCAGGTGGGCCAGGTACCGGTGGTGAAGTCGGCTCGGGCGGGACAGCGGCCGGAGCCGCGGCCCCGCTCACGCCGGCCTCCCGCAGGTGCAGCAGGTCGGCGTGCAACCGGTCGATCGCCGCGCTCAGATCGAGCACGACGGTTTCGATCGCGGTGACCCGGCGGCGCAGGCGGCTGGCCGAAACCCAGCCGGCAATGGGCAGGACGAACGGGATCGCCAGGAGGATGAGACCGAGGAGCGCGAACTCCAATCCGGCTCATCTTATGTCAGCTTTGCCCTACACTGGGTCGGGCGCCGGCTCGCGCGCGGACACAGACGGGCGGGCCGCTCGTCGATCCGTCACGCGCCGCTCACCTCATGACCCACATGACTCACGATCGCCATCTCGTTGTCGGCGTCGCCGGCGGCTCGGGATCAGGCAAGACGACCGTCGTCCGGAAAATTGTCGAGAGCGTCGGCGCGTCGCACGTCACGGTCCTGGAGCACGATCGCTATTACCGCGATCGTCCTGACCTCCGCCTCGAGGAGCGCGCGGCGCTCAACTGGGACCATCCCGATTCGCTCGAGACCGACCTGATGGTGCGCCACGTCCGCGACCTGCGGCAGGGGCACACGATCGACGTGCCGCGCTACGACTTCGCGCGTTACGCGAGGGAGGAGGCGAGCGAGCGCGTCAGCCCGCGCCGTACGATCATCGTGGAGGGCATCCTCATCTTCGCGGACCCGGACCTGCGGCGCCTGATGGACGTCAAGGTCTTCGTCGATACAGACGATGACATCCGCTTCATCAGGCGGCTCGAGCGGGACACCACTGAGCGCGGCCGGACCATGCGCTCGGTGATCGATCAGTATCTCGGCACCGTGAAGCCGATGCACCGCGACTTCGTGGAGCCGAGCAAGCGATACGCGGACGTCATCCTCCCGCAGGGCGGCCACAACACGGTGGCGATCGACATGCTCCTGACCCTGATCAGGAGCCTGGCCTCACGCTGAGTGCTACTTCTGCGCCTTGACCTCATTCAGCATCACCGGCTGATCGGCGTAGTTCTCGATGACCAACGTGTTGTCGTTGAGGGTCAGCTTGCTGGCGACCGACAGCTTCCCTTCGCCTTTCCCGTCCTTGTCGACCCGCAGCTCGATCAGCGTGAAGGGATAATCCGCGCTGCGCGGATTGTTGGCCGCTTCCCAGAACCCCATCGGCCGGTCGGTCGCCAGGATGATGCGGCGGCCGCCCTCGGCCGTGGGCAGTTGGCGCGCGTAGCGGAGGTCGTACGCGATGCTACCGGGAGTGCTGATGGTGCCGACCGGCTTCTGATCCTGGAGAGCCGACAGCAGCGCCTTCTCGCCTTTCTCCCTGAACAGCGTCATGAGCCGGTCGCGATCGGCCTCGCTGGTCCACTGATTGATGGTGATGTCGACCATCCCCTCGCCAGCGCGCCCGACCGTGCTGTTGTTGACGGCGATGGCGCTGAAATGCTCGCGAGGCGAGTTCGACGCGGTCTGTGCGACCGCGGAGACAACCCAGACGAGCACGACGACGGCTTGCAGAGTGAGCACGCGGCGAACACGGGTTGCGAACATGCGGTGCCTCCAAGACGAAGATTGCATGACACGAGCCCTGGCGGCACGCCCGCCAGCGACTCAGCCTCCCCCGGAAGAGGCGCGGTCGGGATGACATAATCAAGCCGCGCCGATGACCCCGCCCCGCACCCGATGGTGGCTGACTCCTCTCCTGTGCATGCTTCTCGCCATCGTCCATACCTGGCCGCTGGCGACCGATCCGGGTACGTTGTCGCGCAACGACAACGGCGACACGCAGCTGAACGAATGGATCATGGCGTGGGTGGCACATCAGCTGCCGCGCGCACCAACGAGACTGTTCGCGGCGAACATCTTCTATCCGGCCCATGACACGCTGGCGTTCTCCGAGCCGCTGATCGTTCCGGCGTTGATGGGCGCGCCGCTCGCCTGGCTCGGCGCCTCTCCGGTACTCGTCTTCAATCTGATCCTGATCCTGGGCTTCATGCTGACCGCGTGGGCCGGAGCGCGGCTGGTCGAAACCTGGACGGGCGATCGCGTCGCAAGTCTTCTCGGCGGATCGATGATCGCGTTCAATACCCATACGCTGACGCGGCTCGCGCACATGCAGGGCATCCACGCCTACGGGCTGCCGCTCGCCTTGCTGGCCGCCGACCGCATCGTCACGCGCACGTGGAAGAGAGACGCGGCCTGGCTGGCGCTGTGGATGATCGTCATGGCCTGCACCTCCGGCTATCTGGTCGTGTTCGCGAGCCTGATGGTTGCGGTCGTGGTGGTCGTGCGCGTAGCGGACTGGCGCACGAAGCCGGCCAGGGTACTCGGGACGTTCGCGCTGGCCGCCGGGCTGGCCGCGGTGGGGTCGCTGCCCATCTATGTTCCGTATGCGCGCGTCGCACGCGAGCAGGGCATGGTGCGCTCGCTGGAAACAGTGGCCGACTTCTCGGCGTCACCGAAGGGCTACCTCGCCGCGGCCGGACGCATCCACATCTCGACCTGGAGCGGCCGGTTCTTCAAGGACCCCGTCGACGCCTTCTTCCCGGGCTTCGTCGTCCTGGCGCTGGCTGGCTTCGCGATCTGGCAGGTCTGCCGCTCACGCGACGGAGATCCAGTATTGACCCTGTCCCGCCGCCGGGTGCTCATGCTGCTGGCGATCGCGCTCACCGGCTTCGTCCTGTCGCTGGGCGTGCGGACGCCGGTCTACGGCTGGGTGTTCCACGTGTTCCCGCCAATGCAGGGGCTCCGCGCCGCGGCACGGTTCGGCAACCTGTTCCTGCTCGGTATGGCTGTGCTCGCGGCGCTCGGGCTGGCCGGCATGCGCCGCCGGTTGTCGCCACGGGCGGGGCTGATCGCAGGCGTCGTGCTGGTCGCGCTCGCCAATCTCGAGTCGCTCCGGGCGCCGTTTCAGTACTCACGGTTCGAGGGCATCCCGGCGATCTACTCGCTGCTGGCGCACGAACCTGGCCGTGTGGTGCTGGTCGAGACGCCTTTCTATCCGGCGCGGGCGGTGTTCGAAAACGCGAGCTACGTCCTCGCTTCGACGGCCCACTGGCGGCCGCTCATGAACGGCTACAGCGGCTACACCCCGGCCTCGTATCGCACCGCCGCGGACTCGTTCTGGTTCTTCCCTGAGGATTACGCGATCCAGGAGATGCGGAAGGCCGGCGTGACCCACGTCATGGTGCACCCGGCGCGCTTCTACCAGGATGCGGCGAGTGTGATGGCCAAGATCGACGCCAGTCCTTATCTGGTGCGGATGGCCATCGGCCGTGATGGTCTGGTGCTCTACCGGCTACAGTGATCCGATGGTCTCGGCCATGACAGGAGTTCAGCATGACGCAGCGTGTGAGGATCCGCCGGTTGCGGCCGGAGGTCAGGCTACCCGCATACGAGTCGGACGGAGCGGCGGCCTTCGACTTGGCCGCGGCCGAAGAGGTCATCGTCGAGCCGGGGCGGGTCGCCCTCGTGCCGACCGGACTGGTGATCGAGGTCCCACCCGGACTCGCCCTGGGCATCTTCGCCCGCAGCAGCACGCCGCTCAAGCGCGGGCTGATGATCGCCAACGGCGTCGGCCTCGTCGACTCCGATTACTGCGGGCCGGCCGATGAAGTGAAGATCGCGGTGATGAACTTCACCGCCGCCTCGGTCACCGTCCGCGCCGGCGATCGCATCGCGCAAGCGCTGCTCCTGCCGGCGCCGCGTGTCGAGTGGGACGAAGTCGCCGAGCTCGCATCCGAGTCGCGCGGGGGCTTTGGGGCGACGGGGGCGTAGCTCGACGCGAGTCGGCTTTGGGCTTTCGGCTTGGGGCTGTGGGCGGCGTCAGGCTAAGGACTGAAGGCTGAAGGCCCCAGGATGCGGCTGCAGGCTTCCGGCTGGAAGCAGGAAGCGAAGATGACCGCGCGAAGCGTGCTCATCCGAAGTGCAGCCTCTGCACCGTCCAGAACACCCCCATGCACGCGATGCAGGCGGAGGCTGGCATCACAATGCGGCGCCGGTACCAGATGCGGTTGCCATACCAATAGCCGACCGCGAGGAACGCGGCGCTGATGACGGCAAGCTGCCCCAGCTCCACGCCGGCGTTGAAGCCGATCAGCGCGGTGACGAATTCCGATCGCGGCAACCCGACGTCGCGCAACGCGCCCGCGAACCCCAGGCCGTGCAGCAGCCCAAACGCGAAGACCAGACCGATCCGCCACGGCCGCATGTCGCTCAGGACCAGGTTCTCCACCGCGATATAAGCGATCGAGAGTGCGATCAGCGGCTCGACGATCGATGGCGACAACGAGACGACGCCGTAGATGCTGAGCGCAAGCGTGATCGAGTGCGCGATGGTGAAGGCGCTGACCTGCATCAGAATCGGCTTCCACCTTCGACTCAGGAGGAACACGCCGAGCACGAAGAGGACGTGATCGAGCCCTTTCGGCAGGATGTGTGTGAAGCCGAGGGCAAGATAGCGCAGGGCGAGCTGGAGTCGCGAGATCGGCGGCGGCAGCGCGGCCAGCGACACCGGGGTGCTCGTGTCGCCGCCTTCGAGCCACTGCGTCGCCGGCTCGCCCACGGCGCGGGTCTGGACGCGTAACGCGTACGACGCAAAGGTCCAGCCGTACGACCACGTCAGCGTACCCGCACCTGACGGCCTGGGCCCGGTGAGGATCAGCGTTGCTCCCGGAACGCCGCCGACAGACGGCCGACGGGGCCACATCGATCCGCATTGCCGGATCCATACGGACGTCGTCGAACGCGAGCGTGACCCTGCGAGGAATCAGCGCCGCGTGGCGCCGCAGTCGCTCGCGAAGATCGTCCACCTGCGATGCGCCCGATCGCGGCTCCCGCGCCGCCGCCTCCAGCTTGTCCAGGAGGGACGACGGCGTCGGTGACGATTTCGACGCGGTAGGTGCCATCCTGCGGAAATGTCACCGCCACGCGAGTGGTGCCGATTTCGTGTGCCGAAACGGCGACCGCCGCCAGCAGCACGACGACACCCACCATCGCCGGCGTGACCCGGCGTGGCGTTCTCACTGCGCGCCCGGCGAGCTGGAAGGGATCGCCCGCGGGGTGGCGTCCGCCAGCTCGAAGGTCAGGGAGGCCCAGTAGCTCGCCCACTGGCTGTCCGAGCCGGCCGGCGCGGGAATCATGTGCACGGCCTTGATCAGCCAGGGCCCCGCCTCGGTCAGCTTGAGCGTGACGTGCCCGGCCTTGTCCGAACGCGCCGCGATGCGGGCCATCGGATCCCGCTGGTTCAGCGCGACCACGAGCGCGCCCGCCAGCGGCTGATCGCGATACAGCAGCCGCACGCCCAGGCCCTGCCCGGCCGTGACCATGTAAGGATTGCGATCGGCGACGAGCTCCAGCGGCAAGCCGAGCACGCGATCCTGTTGCGCCGCGTCCGGCGGCCCGGCGAGGAGCAGCGACTTCGCGCAGCGCACGAAGGTTTCGCGCGCCTCGGCGTTGGTCTCCCCCTTCTTCGCTCGCAGCGCGGCGATCGCTTCGAGCCCTTCCTCGGTCAGGTAGGTGTTGAACTTCGTTGCCGGCAAGACGACAGGGCTCGGCTTGCTGTGATAGCCCACGACGAGCAGACCTCGTGCCGCCACCCGCATCAAGCCCGCGGGATCGGCGCCATCGCGTCCGACCACCTGCGTCGTCGTGGTGCCGTCCACGGCGATGAACTGCTGAATCAAGTTGGGATCGCGCGGCAGCGGATCGCCCTGGAAGTCCTGGCCGACCCGAAGCCGGAACCCGACCGTCCGGCCGATGACCGGCCGGTATCCGCTCGGCTCAATCCACATGTCATGCGCCGCGACGGCGGTGCCGCCGAGCGCCAGCAGCGCGGTGAGGGAGAGCGCTCGTTTCAACGGGTGCGTCACGTGAGTCATGGTCAATCCCTTCTTTGATAGTCAAGGCTTCAGGCTTCAGGCTCCAGGAGGTTCACCGTTCTACCTGTAGCCTGTAGCCTGTAGCCTGTAGCCCGCCTCTCCTACTGGTGCGTCGGGTTCGGCGATCCTGATAGCGGCAAACGCAGGTATGGGAACGAGGGACGGAACAGGCGCAGTGACGGATCGGCCGACACCGTGCCTTCAGGGTTGTACCCGACGCGCGCGTCGATGTACGCGCCGTCGGTGAGCGCCGGGAACGTGGCCGGGTTCGGCACCGTCAGGATGCCTTCGACGACACGCAGCGCGACGTCGACGACATCGTCACCAGGACGACGGCCGTTCGGGAAGCCGGCATTGTCGCCGCCGATCACGCCGAGGCGATCCTGGTTCGCTTCGAGCGTCACCGGGGTGCTCGTGTTCAGCCTCAGCATCTCGGAGGCCGCGACGTTGGCTGGCTTGTTCAACCCGTTGATGCCGGTCAGGAACACCGACACGAGGTCGGCGCGCGGCACCGCCGGCGGGGTGACGCCGAAGAGCGCCTGGATCAGCACCGGCAGCGACGGATGCGTCACGTACTGCGCGAACTGCCCATCGTCTTTCGGTTCGCTGGCGTTGAACTTGTCCTTGTCCGGCAAGCCGATGACGACCTCGTTCACCAGCGGTTGACCGAGCCTCGACACCTGCGTGAACTGACCGGCGGGCGTCGTCCCGCTGCCGGTCCGCGCCGCGGGATGATTCGGCGGCACCCAGCCAAGGCAGTCCTGCGTCGCCACGAAATCCGGCGCGGGCTTGGGCCCACTCGGGAATCCACCCCGGCACTCAATGGTGGTCGTGGTCGTCCCCGTCCGCGCCAGCGGATGGTTGGGCGGCACCCAACCGTTGCAGTCCTGGGTTGCGACGAAGCTCGGATTCGGCTGCGGCGAGGTCGGCGTGCCGGCCGGGCACGCGTCGGCGGCGCCGAAGCCGCCCGAAGCGGGCGTGCCCTTGCCGGTGCTGGCGGTCGTCCACGCCCCGATGATCGGGTCGCTCGCGACGAGACAGCTCGTTGGTACTTCGAGCGCCAGGGTCGTGACGTTCTTGTCGGCGAGCGTGTTCTCCTCGCCGTTCTCGGGTCCGAGCGGGTTCAGGTTCACCAGATCGAACACTTCCGCGAGGTTGACGACGAACCCTTCACGACGCTGGCCGACAAACACCCGTCCGGCGGTGGAGCAACCGGGGATGTTGATGCTGTAGATGTGATTGTCGGCGTACTGGTCGTAGAGCGCGCTGTTGTCGCGCAGCGACTTGTCACCGATGCGATCGACCGGCTTCTTGAAGGTCGTGCTGCCGGTCGCCGCGTCGGTGACGGCCTGGCGCTGCCCGGTCCGGCGGCCGCCCCGGATCACGTTCAGGGTGTAGCTCTCGAGGACGTTCAGGTTGCCGATGTCGTCCCGGCCCGGCCCGATGCCGCCGATGTTGATGAGCGGCACCGCCGTCATCTTGTCGCCGACCGGAACCGCCAGGTTCTTGACCGTCTTCTGGAACTGGAACTGGAACGTGAGGTCCTCGACGCCGTTGCCGTTGTTGTCGACGTGAATCTCGTAAATTGCGTCCTCGTCGAGGGTGAAGAAGTTGGGCCCGCCGTAGGCGTCCTCCAGGCCGATGTAGTTGGCCAGGAAGGTCACGAAGTTCGAGCGCCCCGGCTCGTAGCTTCGGAACATGTAGAAGTCGGTGCCGTCCACCTTCGGCGTCTTGGCAATCCCCGGCGCCTCCCGGTGGCTCGATCCCGACAGGGTTCCGCCGGCTGCCGCTACCACGGCTGCCGCCACCCCCACCGCCAGTACTCTCCGCATCGATCGTCCTCCCGCGGCGTCGTCGCGACGCCGCTCGACCGGCCGCCATCGTCCTCGACGGCGTCCGTGTACCTCTGAGCCCTCTACGGACGCGAGGCAGGATTTGGATGGGAGTCGTGGAATCGCTGGCGGATTTGCGCGATCGGCCGGGAGGTCGGACCCGGCCTCGCGATGGTGGCGAGGACCGGGCTCCAAGCGGCGGTGGCTATTTCTGCGGCGCCGATTGATTGGTCTCGGACGGGGTCTTGCGCTTGAACAGGTCCGACACGTCCCGCTTTCCCTTTTCCAGGAACGGCACGCCGCTGGTCATCCAGTCCGGCGTCGGTTTGCCGAGCAGGAAGTGATCGAAGAACTCATCCATGTGGACGGTCCAGTGCTTCTGGTTGTCGCGGTTGCGCAACCCGTGCGGCTCGCCGTTGTAGACGAACATGTACGCCTCCTTCCCGAGCCGGCGCATCGCGCTGAAGAACTCGATCCCCTGGTACCACGGCACGGCGTCGTCCTCGTCGTTGTGAATCGTGAGGTACGGCGTCTGGACTTTCTTCACCCAGAAAATCGGCGAGTTCTCGATGTATTGCAGCGGCGCGTCCCATGGCGCCTGGCCGATGCGGCTTTGGGTCTTCTCGTACTGGAACGCCCGCGACATCCCGGTTCCCCAGCGGATGCCGCCGTACGCGCTGACCATGTCGGACACCGAGGCGCCCGCTTCGACCGCCGCGAAAAGGTTCGTGCGGGTCACGAGGTGCGTGATCTGGTAGCCACCCCACGAATGTCCCTGGATGCCGATTCGCTTGGGATCGATGAAGCCCTTGTCGACCACCTCGCGCACCGCCGGGATCACGCATTTCTCCGCGCTCTCGCCCGGATACCCCGTCTCGTAGACGATGTCGGGCATGAGGACGATGTAGCCGTTGCTGACGTAACGGGTGATGTTGATGCTGGTGCCGGGATTGGGCGCGCGGTAGGTGTGCAGACCCTCGGACAGCTCCTCGTAGATGTAGACCATCAGCGGATACTTCTTGGCGGGATCGAAGTTGTCCGGCTTGGCGAGAATCGCGCGGAGAGTCTTGCCGTCCGCGTTCGTGTACTGGATCAGCTCCGTCGTGCCCCAGACGTACTCGCTTTGCTGAGGGTTGGCGTTCGACACCTTCTTCATGTCGCGAAAGTCGGTGTCGCTGACCCACAGGTCCGGGAACTCGTCGAAGCGTGAAAGCGTGAAGACCACGCGGTCCGCCTGCTTTGCCTTCGTGACGATGCCGAAGGACTTGTCGAGCATCACCACCTTCTCGGGCGTGCCGCCGCTCATCGACACCCGATAGAAACCGTTTGCTTCGGTCCGGTCGTCGTTGGCCGCGAGCAGCAGCGGCTTGTCGAGCGGGACGGCCTTCTGCTGGGCATCGAGCGTCCGGTACCGGAACACGATCTGCTGCTTGCGCCCCTCGCCACCGGTGACCATCCGCGCGCCGGTCCCGTCCGGCCTGATCTCCCAGATGTCGTACTTGTCGTAGATCAGCACCGAGCGATCGCCGGTCGTCCAGCCCGCCGACCCGTATGCGGGCGGCACACTGGGTGTGTCGTGGTCCTCCCGCCACACGTTCACGCCGAGCTTCTCGGTGAGGTTCGAGCGGACGCCGTCGGCCAGCCGATACGTAAACCAGTGCCCCTGGTCCTCGTCGAAGTAGAGCAGGTACCGCCCGGTCGATGACATGGTCGGCGTCGAGCGGGCGTGCTCCATGATCTGCTGGCGCTGCCCGGTCTTGAGGTCGACCAACGCGATGTCGCTGTAGCTCGTGTCCCAGGAGATCTGCTGTTGATACGGCAGGTCCGAGGTCGCCAGCACGCGCGTCGCGTCGTCGCCTGGATTGACGTTGGGCATGTCAGCGGTTGCCAGCTGCACGAACTGCTTGTTGGCGAGATGCACGACGGCGCGGTAGGTGCGGTTGCGTTCCTGCGTCGCCCGCACGCGCTGCATCGGCTGAATGAGCGGGTCGCGCCAGTTCCAGATGTCCACGTTGGTCGGTGCCGGGGCGCCCTCGGCGGCCGGCGGTGCCGGCGGCGGGGCGGTGCCGAGATACAACCGTTGCCCGTCATCGGAGAAGCGCGGTGAAAACTGATCGCTGACCACCAGGCCCTGGGGCACGCCTCGCGTGGCCGCCGAGACCAGCTCGGTGGCGGCCGCGTCGCCGGCCTTCCAGTAATACAGCCGGTACGGCGAGACGGCCTTGTCGTATTCCGCCTGATCGCTGACGAAGGCCAGCTGTTTACCGCTCTCGTCAAAGGCGAGCGCCTTGTAGTTGCCCTTGCCGACGTGCAGCGGGCGCACGGTCCCGTCGCTCATCTGCCGCACGAAGGCGCCGTCTTCTTCAGCCTTGGTCGACGACACCGCGTAAGCGAGCCACGCGCCATCTTTCGACCAGGCGTAATCGGTAACGAGCGGGATGGTGACATCCTGGCCCGTCGTGAGGTTGCGGACGATCAGGTCGCTACCGGCGTCCTTCCGCTTCGCACGCGGGCTTCCCTCCCGTCCGGTCCCCTCCGCCCCGGTCACTTCGGCGCGACCTGCGGCTGCCGTCGTCGGCGCGGCGCCGCGCCCAGTAGCCGCCCCTCGGCCGCCGCGCCCGCCGCGTCCGCCGTTGCCGCGATGCATCGCGACCCACGTCGACGATTCTTCGGGAAGACTGATGCTGCCGACGCGCTCGATCTCCGAAACCTGCCCCGTCGCGAGCGTCAGGATCCCGGCGGAGGTTCGCGGCTGACTGCGCGCGCCGCCGGCGCCCGCAGCACCGCCGCCTTCCGCTTCCGGCTGCCCCTGACCGCGCCCCTGCGTGCGCTGCGCCTGACGCTCCCGTTCCTCGTCCGCCTTGCTCTGCGCGATCGTGAAGACGACGTACTTGCCGTCAGCGGTGAAGGTCGGGCTCGTGCCGCGCGGCTGTTTGGTCTCCGCGCCGCTACGCAGGTTGCGCACGACCAGCTCGCCGTCCGCCCCTGCCGAGGTCAGCGCATAGGCGAGCCACTGGCCATCACGCGACAGGGTCGTCGCCTGGATCGAGCGCCAGTAGTCGTAGGTGTCGTACGACAGCGGCTTTTTCGCCGCCGTTGTCGTGGGTTGTTGCGCGTCGACGGCCCAGCTGGCGCCCACCACCACGAGCAGGGCACTGCAGAGCAGGGCCACCGAAGTCCGCTGAACTCGCACACGCATCGCCACCTCGCAGGTCAATGGTCCCTATTATCGTCAGCGCCGCTCCGGCCGCAACGCTTGTGGCGGCCGGATTGCACAGGTTCTGGCGGGCAACCGCAACAGCGCGGCTCTGCAATTCATCGATTAGGAGAGATCGATCATGAAGAGACAGATTGCATTCGCGACCGCGCTCGCGGCCTCTATGGCAGTAGGCGTAGGCGCACAGACGCAGACGCTGCCGCCGGGCACGACGACGTCCGGCGCAAGCGGCGGGCAGATGGTCACCGTTACCGGGTGCGTCACCTCACCGGCGAGCTCGGCTGGTGCGGCGTCGACCGGGATGCCGTCGTTCGTCCTCTCGAACCCCACTATGGGTAGCGCGGGATCCTCGGGGGCACCGGGCATGACGGGCGCCACCACCGGCTCGTCCTCTGTGCCGTCGAGCACCACCCCATCGACGAGCAGCCCGTCGACGACCACTCCTTCGACCACCGCGCCGACGACTGCGTCTCCGACCACCACGTCGCCGACGCCGACCGCCCAGACGCCGCCGCCGAGCGCGACCCCTGGATCGGCCATGCCGCCGAGCACGACCACGCCATCGACGACGACGCCTCCGACCGCGGCGAGCAGCACGTCACCGACAACTGCGGGTGCCCCGGCCTCATCGCAGGCGGGCATGCCAACGGCCGGTACGAGCGGAACGGGCAGCGCCTCAGGCTATCTGCTGAGCGGCGGCCAGGCAGACACGCTGAAGGGTCTGCAGAATCAGCGTGTGGAAATTCGCGGGACGTTCCAGGACAGCGCGACGTCAGGCGCGAGCACCACGGGTGCCGCGACTTCGACCGGCGCGGCGATGCGGACGCTCCGGATCACCTCGATTCGGCCGGTGCCCGGCGACTGCGGCGCGCAGCAGTAACACTCTCTGCGACGGCGTCCGGCTCTCGACAGCCGGACGCCACCTTCGCTCACTTCGGCGGCGCCTCGCCGAGCACCGTAAGCGCAGAGACCGGATCCACCCTGGCGCCTGACACCGTCAGCGCCCAGTGCAGGTGCGGTCCCGTCACGCGGCCGGTGGCCCCGACCAGCCCGATCACATCTCCGGCCTTGACGTCGTCCCCCTCCTTGACATCGATCCGTGACAGGTGCGCGAGCATCGAGAACACCCCGAGCCCGTGATCGATGATGACCACGTTGCCGGTGTAGAACAGCTCACGCGCGGCGACCACGTTGCCGCCGTTCGGCGCCTTGACGGGTCGCCCGAGCGGGCTGGCAAAGTCCGCACCCGCGTGCGGGTTGCGCCGCTCGCCGTTGAAGATGCTGCGGGTGCCGAACCGGCTGTTCGCCGGATCGGGTACCGGCGCCACGAACGAGCGATTCCACAGCCGGTGATCCGCGGAGCGCGCGAAGATCTCCTTGAGGAATGCGCTGTCGCGCGCAATCCGCTCGAGCTGCGAGGCCGGCGGGTTGACGAAGTCCGGCGAGACCTTGAGCGTGCGGGTCGCGAACGTCTTCGGCTTGACCACGATCGCCTTGCTCTCGTGAATCGTGCCTGCGGGCAGCGTCGCCTCGATCGTGGCCGTGTACGATCCGGGCTTCTGCTCGAGATCGATGCCGACGAGCGCTCGCCAGCGCCCGTCGGGCAAGGGAAACGCGACCTCGCGACGACCGAAGAGCGTGACGTCGACCTGCGACGGCGCGCCGCTGACGGTCGACGTGAACACGATCAACTCGCCGGGCTGAAGCGATCGCGCCGCGATCACGGTGTCGATCGTGGCGGCTGCCCGCACCGGCATCGGAGCGGTCGTGACGACCGCCAGTGCGGCCATCATTGCCCAGTTCCGTGCCGAGCCTCGGCGCGTCGGCATCGGACTACTTCGCGGCGATGGCTTCGACACCAGCGCGCGTCGCCTCGGCGTTGAACGCCGCCACCCCGGGACCCATGATCTGCGCCAGCTTGTCCGTCTGCACCTTCAGCTCGGCGCTCAGGTCCTTGAAGATCGGTGCGGCGTTGCCGATCGGTTTGCCGTCACCGCTGCCGACCGCGCCCATCAGCGACGCCAGCCGGTTGTTGATCTTGATCGGGAAGTTGAGCGGATCCTGACTGCTCTGATTCTTGACCTGATAGATCTCCTCCTCCACGGCGCTCAGGCTCGCCGTCAGCTTGTCGCCGGCGGCCTTCAAGGCCCCGTCCTGGGACTTGCCGAGGCGATCCTTCACCTGATCCTTCACGCCGCGGATGGCGATCACCGCGTTGTTGGCCTCGCTCACCTTGTCGCGGATCTGAACGGCGAGATCGAATTGTTCCTTCAGGTCGGCGTCCGTGGCTGAGCGCAACGGGTGGCGCTTGATCACGAGTGGCTGGGTCATGGCGGTCCCGTTCACCATGAGGCGCACCTGATACGTTCCGGGCGGCGCGGCCGGGCCGGTCACGGATCCGCCCCACAGAACCATGCCGGGGAAGCTGGTCGCGGGAGCGTAACGCAGGTCCCAGGTGAAGCGGTTGAGGCCGGCGACCATCGGGGCGGCCGGATTGCCGCCGCGCCCACGGCCTCCACCAGCCGCCGCATCCGGGTTGTCCTCACTCGGCGCGTCGGCCGGCGCAGCCGGCGGTGCTGCCGCCCCCGCCGCTGCTGCCGGAGCGGCCGCGCCAGGAGCTGCCGGCGCAGGAGCGGTCGCAGCAGGGGCCGTCGTCGCCGGCGGTGCGTCGCCGCCTTGACCGCCGCGGCCGCGCCCGCCACGTCCACCGCCGGGTGCGCCGCCCGGGAACGACCGAATCACCTGCCCGCTGCCGTCCAGGATATCGAGCGTCAGGCTCTGCGCCGGCTGCTTCAGCAGGTACGTGATCGTCGCGCCGGTAGTCGATCGGATCGCGTCGGCAGGCTTGTAGAGGAACGCGGCCGCGCCCGACACCGAACTGCCGGACTGCCGCAGCGCGCTGATGTCGTCGAGGATGTAGAAGCCGCGGCCGTGGGTGGCGATCGCGAGCGAGTTCGCCTCGACGATCAGGTCGGACACCTGAGTGTCCGGCAGGTTGAGAGACAGGGATTCCCAGTGATCGCCATCGTCGAACGAGACGAAGACGCCGTGCTGCGTGCCGGCGTAGAGCAGGCCCTGGCGGGTCGGATCCTCGCGAACGACATGCACGTAGTCGGTGGGTGCCAGCCCGGTCACGATCTTGGTCCACGTCCGGCCGAAGTCCCGCGTGCGGAACACATACGGCGCGAGATCGTCGAGCAGCGGCCTCTTGACCGCCACGTAGGCGCCACCGGGCTCGAACGCAGACGCGTCAATCTGACTGACGCGGCCGAGATCCGGCATGTCCTTCGGCGTGACGTTGACCCAGGTCTTGCCGCCGTCGCGGGTCACGTTGACGACCCCGTCATCCGATCCGGCCCAGAGGATGTTCACATCCTTCTTGCCCGGCCCGATCGCGAACACGGTGGCGTAGACCTCGGGGGCGTTCATGTCCTTCGTGATCGGTCCGCCCGACTCACCCATCGTCTTCGGATCGTGACGCGTGAGGTCCGGGCTGATCCTGTCCCACGTCTGACCACCGTTGGTCGTCCGCCAGACGTGCTGCGAGGACGTGTAGAGAACGTTCGGGTCCACGTAGGAGAAGATGATCGGAAAGGTCCACTGCCAGCGCTCGACCAGTGCACTCGAGGGCTCGCCGGAGAACATCCGCGGGTACGGCCCCACCTCGCGGGTTTCGCCCGTCTTGCGATTGAGCCGGGTCAGGAACGAGCCGTTGTTACCGCCGGCGAAGAAGACGTCGATGTCTTTCGGATCGGGCGCAATGTAGCCCGGCTCGGCACCGCCGGCGCCGTAGGTCGCCGGTGCGGCGCCGCGGCCGCCACCACCTCCGCCGCGCCCGGCGCCGAGGCCGGTGTCGCTGGGCACACAGATCGTGCTGCTGTCCTGCTGCGCGCCGCACACGTGGTACGGCACGTGACGGGTCGAGGCGACGTGATAGAACTGGCCGGTCGGATAGTCGCGCGCGGTCCACGTGCGCTGTGCCGCGCCGGCATTGAACGACACCGCGCCGCCGCTGTCGTTGCCATGCACGATGTGATTCGAGTCGTCCGGATCGATCCACAGGTCGTGCGAGTCTCCAGCGGCGAAATTGACCATCGTCTTGCCGCCGTCGGTCGAGCGGAACGTGCCAACGTTCAAGGCGTAGACGAGGTCCTTGTCGTGCGGGTCGGCGGCGATGTGGGTGTAGTAGAAGGCGCGCTGGCGGATGTTCCGGCCGTCGTTGATCAGCGTCCAGGTCGCTCCCGCATCATCGGAACGGAACAACCCGCCGTGCTCGGCTTCGACGATCGCGAAGATGCGATTGGCCTCGGCGCCCGAAACCGCCACGCCGATCTTGCCGAGCACCGTGGTCGGCAGGCCAGGACGACGGCTGATTTCGGTCCAGGTCTCGCCGCCGTCGGTCGACTTGAAGAGACCGCTGCCGGGACCTCCGCTGGACATCGAGGTACTCGACCCGGAACGCTTCCCACAAAGCCGCGAACATGACGTTCGGGTTGTGCGGATCGATCGCGATATCGACGCCGCCTGTCTTGGCGTCGCGAAACAGCTTCCGCTGCCAGGTCTTGCCGCCGTCGGTGCTCTTGAAGATGCCGCGCTCTTCGCTGGGCACGCCGTATTTCCCAAACGACGCGACGAAGACGATGTCCGGGTTGGTCGGATGAATGCGGATCTTCGAGATCGCCTGCGACTCGCTGAAGCCGACGTGGGTCCACGTCTTGCCGGCGTCCGTCGACTTGTAGACGCCGTCGCCGGGCTGGATGTTGCCGCGGATGCACGACTCCCCCATCCCGATGAACACGATGTCAGGATTGGTTTCCGAGACCGCGACCGCCCCCACCGAACTGCTGTGGATCTTCCCGTCCGTCACAGGAAGCCAGCTCTCACCGCCGTCGACGGTCTTCCACAGGCCGCCGCCGGTCTGCCCGGCGTAGGCCTCCTTGGGCCGCCCCTTGACGCCGCTGACCGCGATCGATCGTCCTGCGCGCGCCGGACCGACGCTACGCCACTGGAGCGTCTTCAGCACGAGCGGATCGAGAGTCGACGCGGCCGGGGCCGCCGGCGCCTGCGCCGCGGGCTCCGCCTGCACGCCGAGCATCGGAACCCCGGACATGATCAGCACCGCCGCGGCGCCGATCGAGAACACGCGAGCCGACACGGATACCATCGCAGGCTCCTCTCCTGTTGGTGGTAGTTGAAGGCCTGACGCTTTCGGGCTTCAGCCCTTCAGCCCTCAACGCCTTATTCCATCGCCGGCTTACTTGACCGGCTTCGCCGGCTTGCCCGCCGGCTTGACCGGAACCGGCTGCGGCGCGGTCAAGGCGAGGTTGAACTTCGCCAGGCTGGCCGACAGCGCCGCGCCTTTGGCGAACGCCGCGTTGGCCTCGGCGATCGCCTTCGGCAGGTCGCTCTTCGCTGCGACATACGCCTTCATCGTCTGTTCGGTCGGCCACAGGGCGGCCATCAGACCGGTCTTGGCCTGACCCGCGCGACCGATCGCCGTGTCCGGCGCCCCGCCGCGACCGGCCCCGCCGCGGCCGAAGCCACCCGCGGGCGGCACCAGCTGCGGCGTCAGCGCGGCGGCGTCCTTGGCCAGCGCCTCGACCGAGGTCTTCAGGTCTGCGGGTACATCCGTGCGCGCCGCGACCTCTTTGGAGAGCTCCGTCAGGCGCGTGTTGAACGGCGTCAGCTGCGTGGCGACCTCAGCGGCCTGGAGCTGCAGCGTGTGCATCTCCATCGCCATGTCGTACATCTTCTTGCGCTCCACTTCGGTGAGCGCCACCTCGGGATCGGGCAGGACGCGCAGCGGCTTGCTCGCGACCGGCTTGCCGTCCACAACCAGCGCCACGGTGTATGTGCCGCCGAGCACGTAGGGCCCTGGATTGCCGCCACCCGCGCCGCCACCGAAACCGCCGCCGCCGCCTGCGCCGCCACAGCCGGCACCGAACGCATTCGCAGCCTGATTCTGCCCGCCGCGCCCGCCGGCACCTGCCGGCGCGGAGGCATTCGGCTGCGCACCCGCGCCCTGCGCAGCCTCACCCTGCCGTCCGCCCGGCGCGCCGGCGGTGTCAGCCGCTCCGGCACGGCCTTGTCCCCCTCGTCCGGCCCCGGCCGGGGCCGGCACGGGCTGCACACGGAGGTCCCAGCACGCCGACTGGATGCCCGGCTTGCTGCTGTTCGCCAGCACTGGCCCGCTGATCTCGCGAATCTGACGTCCGCTGCCGTCGGTGACCGTCAGCGCGACGCTCGTCGCCGGCTTCTTCAACAGCCACGAGATGACCGCCGCCTGCGGCGGGTTCTCGCCGAAGAACGTCTGATCGCCCCAGAACTCGTAGTTGCGATCGCGGACCGGGCGGCGGAAGATTGCGGCCGGCGGCGGCGTGAACAGCGCCGCATCCATCGTCGAGGCCTGCGCCGCCGCGTATTCCTGGATCGGCTCGAGGTGATCCAGGATCCACAATGCCCGCCCGTGTGTGGCCAGCAGCATCGCGTTGTCGCGCGGGTGGATCGTGATCTCGTCGATTCGTACCGTCGGCAGGTTGGCCTTCACGCGGACCCAGCTCTTGGCGCGATCGATCGAGACGAACAGGCCGGTTTCGGTACCCAGATAAAGCACGTCCGGGTTCTTCAGATCTTCCGTGAGCGTCCGCGCCACTTCCCCCTTCAGGTTGGACACGACCGAGCGCCAGGTCTGGCCGAAATCGGTGCTGACGAACACGTACGGCTCGTAGTCGTTCTGGCGATGACCGTCGAACGTCGCGTAGACCGTGCCCTCGTCATAACGCGACGGCACGACCTCGGACACGAACACACCGCTGGGAATGCCCGGCACCTTGTCGATCACGTTCGCCCACGTCTTCCCTGCATCGCGCGTCACCTGCAGCGCGCCGTCATCCGTCCCGATGTAGATCACGCCTGGCTTCTTCGGCGACTCGGCGAGCGACACGATCGTCGGCCAGGCCGCGATCCCGTCGTCGCGCGAGATGGTGATGTCGCTGCCCTTCACGCCCATTGTCACGATGTCCGCACGGTTGCCATTGGACGTGAGATCGGGACTGACGGCGACCCATGACAAGCCGCGGTCGGGTGACCGGAACACCTTGTTGGCGGCGGTGTAGAGGACCTTCGGATCGTGCGGCGAGTGCACGATCGGCGTATCCCAGTGCCAGCGCAGGGGCGGCTCGCCGGGTGCGGCCTGCGGCCGGATCGACATCGACTCGCCGGTGATGCGGTCGACGCGGACCATGTTCCCGTCCTGCGATTCGCTGTAGATGATCCGCGGATCGAGCGGGTCCTGGAGGACGACGAACCCGTCACCGCCCTGGACCGTCGTCCAGTGATGGTTCGCGATCCCGGCCGTGCCGCGCACCTGGCTCGGGCCGCACCAATCGTAGTTGTCCTGCATCCCGCCGCACACGTTGAACGGCGTCGCCATGTCGTAGCTCACGTGGTAGAAGAGCCCGACCGGAAGATTGGGATAGAAGTTCCAGGTCTTCGCCTGGTCGTACGACGACGCCAGGCCGCCGTCATTGCCGATGATCACGTGGTTGGAATTGCCTGGATCGATCCAGATCGCGTGCACGTCGTCGTGGATTGGCTCGGCGACGTCGGTCGCGATCGTCTTGCCGCCATCGAGCGTCTGGTGCAGGCCGACGCCGCCGAGGTACACCACTTCGGGATCGTTCGGATCGATGCGCACCTGGCTGAAATACATCGCGCGGGGATTCGCGTTGTTCACCTTGCGCCAGGTGGCACCGCTGTCGTCGGAGCGATAGAGCCCGGTCGGCTGGGTGTTGAGCGCCTGCGCTGCGCCGCGCCCGCCTCCACCCGCCTGGGGCGCCGCCCCAGTCGGCCCTTCGTCACCGGCGCCCCCGGCCGCGCCGCCGCCCCGGCCAGCAGGCGGCGTCGGACCTTCGATCAGCGCATACAGGATGTTCGGCCGCTTGCGGTAGACCTCCAGCGCGATGCGGCCAAGCGAGCCTTCGGGGATTCCGGTCTTCAGTCGCGTCCACGTCTCGCCACTGTCGATCGACTTCCACAGGCCGCTGCCGGGACCGCCTCCGTTCATGCAGCAGGCTGTACGGCGGCGCTGGTAAGTCGTCGCGTACAGCACCTGGCTGTCCGATGGATCGATGGCGAGATCGTTGGCGCCGGTGTCGTCGTCGACCTTGAGCACCTGCTTCCAGGTCTTGCCGGCATCGGTGGTCTTGTAGACGCCGCGCTCGCCGCCGGACCCGAACAGCGGCCCCGTCGCGGCGACGAACACCGTGTCGTTGGCGCGCGGATCGATCACGATGCGGTTGATGTGGCGCGAGGTGGGAAGCCCCATACGCTGGTAGCTCTTCCCGCCATCGGTCGACTTGTAGACGCCGTCACCCCAGGATGTGCTCTGGCGGTTGTTGGACTCGCCGGTGCCGACCCACACCAGATCGGGATTGCTCTGTGAGATCGCGACGTCGCCGATCGACATCAGCCCCAGGTCCTGGAACTGGGCCTCGAAGGTGGTGCCGTTGTTGACGGTCTTCCACACCCCGCCGTGCGCCGTGCCGACGTAGAAGATGGCCGGGTTGGCCTCGTAGACCGCCAGGTCCGAGATGCGCCCGGACATCGAGGCCGGCCCGAGCGGCCGGAAATGCAGCGTTTCGAACGGGCCATTCGAGACCACTGTTCCCGGCGATACCGGGCGCGGCTCTTGCGCCGATCGTCCGATCAGCGACTGGCCACCGACTGCCAGCATCACAGCTACACCAAGACCCACCACGCGGAACTGACTCATGCCTCCGGCCTCCTCCTCAGGAATGCGTGGGGGGATTATAGGGGGGTTCGACAGGTCGAAGGGTTCGACAGGTTCGAAGGTTCGAAGGTTCGAAGGTTCGAGTTCGAGGGTGCGACGGTTCGGTTCGAGGTTCGAGGTTCAATGGTGAGGCGGCGAACCGACGAACCCAAACCTGTCGAACCTCTCGAACTGTCGAACTCTCGAACCGCTAGCGCTTCCGGTCAGTCGGTCGACCGCCCCTCGAGCAGCGCATCGCACACGACGTGCTCCGCGCCGTTCTCGGTGCACACCGCGTACTTCACGTTGCCGCCGTAGAGCGTGACCCCGGCATGCTCCCCTTTGGCGTTGAGCATGTAGAAGTTGATGTCGAAGTTCGGCAGGCCGCGCGAGTTGAGGAGCCGCTTCTCCACAGTGTTCGCCTGAATCCGCTTCAGCGCTTCCATGCCCGCGTCCTTCGGGCTGCGACTGCGGCGCATCTCCTCGACGATCTGATACGAGCACAGGTTGTACAGGTTGGCTTCGCCACGCCCCGTCGAACCGGCCGCGCCGACCGCGCCGTCGACATAGAGCCCGGCGCCGAGGATCGGCGAGTCGCCAACCCGCCCCGGAATCTTCCACGCCAGTCCGCTGGTGGTGGTGACGCCGCAGATGTCGCCGGCGGCATTGATGCCGTTGCAGTTGATCGTGCCGTAGAAATGCTTCGGATCGATCCAGCCCTCGGCCATCATGTCGCGATTGATCCGGCGCAGCGCCGCTTCACGCTTGGTCGGATCGAGGTAGTGGAGCGGGTCGGCTCGTCGCTTCCATTCGAGCCATGCGGCGCGGGACCGCTCCGTATTCAGATCCGCCTCGATCGTGAAGCCGAAGTTCCGCGCAAACGCCTGGGCGTCCTTCCCGACCAGCAGGTGATGATCAGTGAAGTCCATCACCTTCTGCGCGACCAGCGACGGCGTGCGGACGCCTTCGAGACAGGCCACGCCGCCGGCCCGCTTCCTGGGTCCGTGCATGCAGCACGAGTCGAGCTGGACCACGCCGTCCGCGTTCGGCAACCCGCCATAGCCGACGCTGGTATCCAGCGGATCGAGCTCGACGATGTTGACGCCGGCGATCAGGGCGTCGAGGACGTCCTTGCCGCTGGTGATCATCGCGAACGCGGTCTCGACGCAGGTCTTGCTGCCGCCGTTCTTGAACTGATGGCCGTTGTCGGACGAGATCACCAGGGGCCTGGCCCGGCTCTTCGTCACAGCCGGCGCCTGGGCCGACGTCGAGGTCCCCGCCGCCGCGGCCGCGAGCCCGGCCGCGGTGCTCGTGCGTACGAATTCACGTCGATTCATCTGATTCGACAGTCTCTCGTTCATGGGACTGACCTCGAGGAATCTGTCCGGGCTGAAAGCTCTCAGCTCTCAACACCTCGTGCCCGGGCCCGGCGATTGCGCCCAACGCCAGCGAGTCTAACGGATTTCCGCCCGTCCACGCGGCGGACGCGCCGCGGCGGACGGCCACGTTCCTCTCTGGACAGGATCCGTCCGCTCCACTACGATCGTCAGGTTGTCCAGTCGACAGATTTCGATCGAGACGATCCGCGATGCCGCCACGGTCGTCTACGACACCGTCGTTCGCACCCCGCTGGTCCGCCTGCCAACCGACGGCGGCGGCCCCGAGGTGTATCTCAAGCTCGAAACCCTTCAGCCCATTGGATCGTTCAAGATCCGCGGCGCCTGTTATGCCCTCCGTCGCGTTCCCGGCGCCGAGCTGGCCAACGGCGTCTGGACGGTCAGCGCGGGCAACGCCGCACAGGGTGTGGCGCTCGCCGCCCGCGGCGCCGGTGTGCCGTGTCAGGTGCTGGTCATGGACACCGCACCGGAGACCAAGCTCGCAGCCATCCAGCGCCTCGGCGCCACGATCGTCAAAGCCCCGTATGACGAGTGCTGGCGCGCGGTCGAGGAGCACCGCTCCGACCGGATGCCTGGGCGTCTCATCCACCCGTTCGACGACGACGACTTCATCAGCGGGAACGGGACGATGGCGCTGGAGATCCTCGAGGATCTGCCGGACGTCGATGCGGTGATCGCGCCGCTCGGCGGCGGGGGCCTGTTGGCGGGTGTGGGCGTCGGTCTCCGGGCGCTGCGCCCCGAGGTGACCATCTACGCGGCGGAGCCCGAGACTGCCGCGCCCTTGTCAGTGTCGCTCGCCGCGGACCAGGCCAGCCGATTCGACGCGTGGCAGCCGTCGTTCGTGGACGGGGCGGGCGGCAAGTCGGTGCTCGGGAGCATGTGGCCGCTGCTGCGCGAGCTGGTCTCGGAATCAGTGGTCGTCGGGCTGCACGACGCTGCGGCGGCGATGCGGCTCGTCGCCGACCGCCTGCACGTGATCGCCGAGGGGGCGGCGGCGTGCGCGGTGGCCGCGGCGGTCTCGCCGGTGATGGCTGCCCGCGGGCATCGCAACATCGTCGC
The DNA here is from genome assembly GCA_963816725.1 of uncultured Acidobacteriota bacterium. Lineage (GTDB taxonomy): Bacteria > Acidobacteriota > Vicinamibacteria > Vicinamibacterales > 2-12-FULL-66-21 > CAVSUB01. Next base: position 336,670 of record CAWFMC010000026.1, read on the forward strand.
GGTCGTGTCGGGCGGCAACATCGACCTGGCGCGCTTCGCGCAAATCGTGGGGGCCTGCGCCGCCGACGCGGCCCGCCCCCAGTAGCAAAGAGGATCGGCTAACGGTGACTCCAGATCAGGCGGCAATCCCCGAACGGCTCAAGCGGCTCCCGGAACTGGCCAACGACCTGTGGTGGACGTGGAACACGTCGCCGCGCGAGGTGTTCCGGCGGCTGGACTATCCGTTGTGGCGGCAGACCGCCCACAACCCGGTGCTCATGCTGCGACTCATCTCGAGCGAGATGATCGAGGCGGCGGCGGTCGATCCCCATTTCCTCGAGCTGTACGACGCCTCGATCGCCGCGCTCGATCAGCAGCGTTCCCATCGCGAAACGTGGTGGTCGACGCGCTTCGCCGAGACGCCGGGTCCGCTGGCGTATTTCTCGGCCGAGTTCGCGCTCCATCAATCGCTGCCGATCTACGCCGGCGGCCTCGGCGTGCTCGCGGGAGATCACTGCAAGGAAGCGAGCGACCTCGGGGTCCCGCTCATCGGCGTCGGCTTCATGTATCCGCAGGGCTACTTCCATCAGAACGTGTCGCCCGAAGGCTGGCAGATGGAAGTCTACGAGCGTCTGAGCTGGGCCGACGCGCCGACCGATCCGGCCCTCACGCCTGACGGCACGCCGTGCGTCATCGCCGTGCCGCTGGGCAACCGGTCGGTGCTCGCGGCCGTCTGGCGCGTGCGCCTCGGCCGCGTGACGCTCTACCTGCTCGACACCGACCTCGAAGAGAACACACCGTGGGATCGCGAGCTCTCGGCCCGGCTCTACGGCGGCGACCGCGAGATCCGGATCCAGCAGGAGATCATCCTCGGCATCGGCGGGGTCCGCGCCCTGCGGGCGCTCGGGATCGCCCCGGCCGCCTGGCATCTCAACGAGGGTCACGCCGCGTTCGTGGTGCTGCAGCGGATCCGCGATCTGATCGAACTCGGCGAGACGTTCGACTCGGCGCTCGCGGAGGTCCGCAAGACCACGATCTTCACCACCCATACGCCGGTGCCGGCGGGGCACGACGCCTTCCCGTTCAACCTCGTCGAAACGCATCTCGCCGGGGCATGGGGCACGCTGGGCGGCTCGCGCGACGCGTTCCTGGCCCTCGGCCACTACGACAACGGCAGCGGTCCGCTCTTCAACATGACCGCATTGGCCTTGCGGGCGGCCAGCTTCGTCAATGGCGTGAGCCAGCTGCACGGCCAGGTGACCCGCGACATGTGGGGACCCATCTGGCCCGATGTCGCCGCCGAGGATCGGCCGGTCCGCGCGATCACCAACGGCGTCCACCTCCCGACCTGGCTGTCATCCGACATGCGCGCGCTGTTCGACGCGTACCTCGAACCGGGATGGCTGGACAACCACGACGATCCCAGGGTGTGGGAAGCCGTGCAGCGGATTCCGGACGAGGAGTTGTGGCGCGTCCGCAGCGCGCTGCGCATGTATCTGTTCGCGTTCATCCGCGAGCGGGCCCGCCAGCGCTGGAAGGTCGAACGGGTCAGCGCCGCACGAGTCGTGGCCGCCGGGACGCTGCTCGATCCGCAGTCGCTGACGATCGGCTTCGCTCGCCGGTTCACCGGCTATAAGCGCCCCGAGCTCATCTTCCGCGACGCCGATCGGCTCGCCGCGATTCTCAATTCGCCGCGCCGGCCGGTGCAGCTGGTGTTCGCCGGGAAGGCGCATCCAGCTGACGAGACCGGGAAGCACCACCTCCAGCAGGTCTATCGCTACGCGCTCGATCCGAAGTTCGGCGGCCGCATCGCGTTCGTCGACGATTACGACCTGCACGTGGCGCATTTCCTCGTGCAGGGCTGCGACGTCTGGCTCAACAATCCGCGCAAGCCGCTCGAAGCGTCGGGCACCAGCGGGATGAAGGCGTCGATCAACGGCGTCCCCAACCTCAGCGTCAGTGACGGCTGGTGGGCCGAGGCCTACTCCGGTCAGAACGGCTGGGTGATCGATCCGCGCGTCGACACTGCCGATCAGGAGGCGGTCGACGCGGCGGACGCAGACGCGATCTATCACCTGCTCGAAAGCGACGTCGTGCCCCGTTTCTACCAGCGCGACGCTCGCGGCATCCCGACCGCCTGGGTCGAAACGGTACGCCAAGCGATCATGACCGTCGCGCCGACGTTCAGCGCGCGACGTATGGTCCGCGAGTACGCCGAAACGATGTACGCCGCCGCGCTCAGCGCCAAACGGCGCTGAGCCCTCGGGTCGCCGCGCAGCTGAACGAGCCGCGCTGGCCACCGCGGCTGTTTCCGGCGTAGTACAATTCGTGACCGATGTCCCGAAAGACGATGACCCAGGCGAAGTGTGCGCTGTGCGGCGCGAAAGAAGTGTCGGAGCCGCGCGGTGAGGAGCGATATTGCCGGGACTGCTGGGATAAGAAGATCGCGGTCGAGGAGATCGTCGCCCGCGAGTTCGCGCTGAAACGCTACATCCGCGCCCACAGCGCTGAGAAGTACCTCATCTATCACTCCACGCTCAAGCGGCCCTGCGGCCAGCTCATCGTCGTCGACGATGGCTACGACCTGTTCCTGACGATGATGCTTTACCCGAGCTTCTCGTGGGATGAGGCGGCCTACCACCTCGAGGGCGATCCCGAAGGGCGATCCTTCGCCGAGATCCTCGTCGACGTCGTCGCGGCGGAGGTGATCGAGCCGTGGGGCGGCGGCAAATGGCACCTCGAGATCTTCCGGTCCTCGAATCCCGAACCCGAGGACTGGAACGGCGAGATGTAGAAGTCTATAATCCTGCCAGCTGGCCTCGTCCGGCTGCCAGCCATCAGGATCACGACCCTATCGAGCTGACCGCTTCCCCGGAGGTTGCTATGAAGCGCTGCGTATTCGCGTCGGCCGTCGCCCTCTTCGCGTGCAGTGTGAGCGTCTCTCCCGCCTTTGCCCAAGCCAAGACCGCCCCGCCGGCGAAAGCCGTCGCGGCGGCCCCGACGACCGCGGCGCCAGCCGCACCAGCGAAGTGGGTTCCCCCGGTCAAGGGCACGGCGACGATTGAAGTGATGCGCGGACCGGCCAAGGTCGTCGGCAAAGAGATCGTGTCGACGTTCAAGTTGAAGAACACGTCGACCGGCTCAATCAATCTGCTCCGGGCCGATCAGGACTGGTACGACAAGGGTGACGGCAAGCAGCGCAATCTCGTGACCTCGACCAACGGCATGTATCGGAAGCCGTTCCTCCCGGGCGAGATCATCGACTTCGAACTGCGCGCCCCGTTGAACGGCAAGCCTGACATCGACCGGATCATGTTCAGCCACGCGAACGGCAAGATCGACGCGAAATCGGTCAAGTCGTTCGACGCTCCAGCCGCCGCGAAAGGCGCCAAGCCGGCCAAGTAACCGGCGCGGTCGTTCATCCATGCGCGCGGCCACAGGGCTAGAATGCGCGCATGGATGATCTCCGTTATCCCACCGGCACCTTCACGATCAATCCCGCTCCGACGCCGGCCTCGCGCCGGGCCTGCATTGCCGCCATTGCCAGCGCGCCGGCGGAGCTCCGCGCCGCCGTCGACGGCCTGACCAAGGCGCAGCTGGATACGCCCTATCGGCCGGGCGGGTGGACCGTGCGTCAGGTCGTCCACCACGTCCCCGACAGCCATATGAACGCCTACATCCGGTTCAAGCTCGCGTTGACCGAGGACGCCCCCACGATCAAGCCGTACAACGAAGACGCCTGGGCGCAACTGGGCGACACCGTCGCCACTCCGATCGAGACCTCACTCGCGTTGCTGGACGCGCTGCACCGCCGGTGGGTGATCCTGCTCGAGGGCATGCAGGAGCCGGAGTTCAGGCGGACGCTCACCCATCCCGATCGAGGCCTCGTCGATACCGACTGGCTGCTTCAGCTCTACTCGTGGCACGGCCGGCATCACACGGCACACGTCACGGCGTTGAGGGAGCGGGAAGGATGGTAGAGAGGGCTCGGTTCTAACAGGTGCTACTCGTAGAGTGCTACTCGTTCCGCAACCGGTGAGCCTTGACAGACACGCCAGAAGCGCTGAGAAGAACGCGAGCCGAGAAGCGGTGAGCTCAGAACCCCGGAGAACCCGTAGAACGCGCACCTTGTGAACCCCGCGAACCCGTTGAACCCCTGAGAACCCTGCTTACGCCCACCGTCGCGCGTGCGCGCCGATGATCGGCATCTGCCACTCCTGACCGCGGTAGGCGCGCAACAGGCACCAGGCCCACAGCAGCAGCCAGGCGAGCGCCGTGCCGGCCGCAGCCCAGCGCATGACCGCGAAGCCGCGCGGCGAGAACAGCAACAGGAAAAAGGCCAGGCCGAGGAACGTGAGTGCGGCAAGGCCGAGGAGGCCGAGGCCGATCAACGCCTGCCACGCGTGGAACCGCACCGATCGGCTCGTGCGCTCGACGATCAGGAGCAGCGCGCCGGAGAACGGGCCGGCGAGATACGCCAGCGCGCCGGCGATTTCCGGGGAGAGTCCCGTCGAGGAAACGCCCGTCGCGGCCGCCGCCGGTCGGCGCGGCGAATCAGGACGCACACGAGGCGCCTGCGGCACCGAAGTCAATTCGACGGGCCGCGGCACGGCGGGTGGCGCCGGCGCCGCGTGGGTATCGGCGGTCGCGTGCGGCATCGTGTCGACGAACCGCACGTCCCCTTCGAACCGCGGCAGCGAAACGATGTGGTACCGCGAGACGAGCACGTTGGCCGCCACGCGTGCCGTCAGTGGAAGGTGCTCGGCGACCTGCACCGCGAGGACACCCCCCTCCACGCGTGCGCCGATGATCGAGGTGTCGAACCCCGCCGACGGGCGCTGGCCCTGGAACACCGCCGCGACCATCCGAGCGGCGAAGTCCACTGGCGGCGCTTCGGTGTCCGGCCCGGCGTGGGCGAGCCACAACGCCCGCCACTGCTGCTCGGTCCGCGCGACCTCACGGCGTCCGTCGACGACGCGGCTGGCGTCGCCGCGGGCGATGGTGCGGATGTCGGTGCTCACCGGATCCGGAACTCGAGCTCGCGCATCGCCTTGCCGCCGTTGCTCAGGAGCGTCGTGGCCTCGACCCGCAGGACGTACCGGCCGGGGACCAGATTCGAGGTGTCGATCTTGGTCGCGTAGCCGTAGCCCCCCTTGGCGCCATTCAACTCTTCGCTCTTCCGCTCATCCTCCGCCGTGTGCACGACCTTGCCATCGTCCGCGATGACAGTGGTCTTGATCGAGACCCGGTGCGCGACCTTGGTCTGGTTGTCGTACACCTCTGTGAAGAGCGCGAGCTGATCGTTGCGGGGGAAGTCGCGAATTGCGGTCGGCTGCGTCGGCAGCACGTCCTTGAAGTCCGGATCGGGGTTCGCGGTCGGAATCCTGGAGGCGTAGGCGGAGCTGAGAAGCAGGCCGCTCATCGACAGCGGCTCCTTGGCGAAGTCGGGAACCTCGACGTCATAGAGGACGGAGCCGGTCGCGCCGCTTCCGCCATCGCGAACGCCGACACGCAGCTGATAGCGGCCGGGCGCCAGCTCCAGGCGCCGCGAGATCCGCACGCCGTTCTTCGCGACGACATCGTGGGTGGTCGGCTTCAGCCGGAGTTGGACGACGTCGCGTCCGCCGTCACGGATTTTGGTATCCCTGTCGACCGCCAGCACGCTGACCTCGAGGTCGTCGTGGAACTGTCCGTTCTCGCTGGCGAAACTGAGACGACGGCCTTCGATCTCCAGCGTGAGCGCGACCGAGCCGTTCGGCGCCGCGCCCTTCAGGGGCGCCGCGAACAGGCTGATGCCGAGACCGCTGATGGGGATCGGGCTGTCGAGGGCCTCCTTCAAGGCCGCCGACGTGGCCTTGTTCGCGGCGTCGGTCGACGGCGGCTTGCCCTTCGCCGCGACGTAGCCGCGCCGCGCCCTGACCGTCAGCCCCGGCCGCTTGAGGCGGACCTCCAGCTTACGGAAGCGGCCGTCGCGCCGGGTGTCGGTCGAGTAGTAGCCAAGCAGGTAGTAGCCGCTGTTGTCCTGGATGATCCGCCCGAACGCGTCGCGGTAGTCGTTGCGATTGACCGCGGCAAAGCCGCCAGTTTCGTCGGAGAGGACGCGCAGCGTGTCCTGGGAGCGGCGCAATTCGTCATTCAAGGCGGCAAAGCCGAGGTTGAGCGAGGGGTCGCTCGGGAGGGACGAGATGTCGATGCCCTCGTCGCTCATCCCCATCAGCCCGCGCGGATCGATCCCGTAGAACGTGACGTTGGCGCGCGTCGCGGCGGCAATCGCCGACTGCATTTCGTCCCGGACTTCGGAGGCGAAGCGGTTCTGGATCGTGTTCTCGATGTCGTAGTCGAGCCCCTCACTGAAGTAGATCACCGCCTTGCGACGGCCGCGGACCCCGGCGAGATAGTCGGCCACCTGCCGCAGCGTGGCCATGGTGTTGCGCGCCTTGAACGAGCGCTCGGCCTCGCTCAGATCGCGCGGCGGCGCGCCCGGGTTGTATTCGCGCTGCATGTAGAAATCGTCGATCTTGTCGAGCGTCGCCGAGCGAATCTTCTGACCGGCGAAGTTGTCGATCGCCTTGATCAGCAGGCGCCGGTTATTCGTGAACTCCTGCGCGCCGTCCTTGCGCGCGCCGGTCTCGACGATCGCGGCGATGTCGTTGGCGCCGAGATAGCGCTCGATGAACTGTTTGGCGGCGTTGCGGACCCGGACGCTACGCGCGAAGTGCGTCTGCAGGTCGTCGAGGACCAGCACGAAGACCCGGCCGTTGAACTCCTTCGTATTGGTTGCGACATCGGGCTCGATGGCGGTGGGCGTGAAGAGCGGCGCGTCGGGCCGTTCGATCGGAATGTCGACCAGCGACATGACCGTGAGGTCCTGCTTCTTGCCCTCTTCGAGGACGTCGAAATCATCCTTGGTCAGGTCGCGGACGAAGCTGCCCTGCGCGTCGGTGACGATCGCGTCCACCTCCACGTAGTTGACCTCGGTCCTGAACGTCACCGTCGGCGGCTGCGCCGCGCCGCCGGGCGGCTGTGCACCGCCAGGCGACGCCGGGGGTGCGGCCGGCGGGCGCGGTGTCGCCGGTGCGGGCTGTTGCGCGGGCAACGCCAGGGAACTGAGCACGAGAAGCGCACCAGTGAGGACCAGTCGGCGGCACATGCCCACCATTATGGACCGGCCGGCCGGTTTATACTCGACGGATGCCGCTCGATATTCCGGCCGTGCAACGCGCCCTGACGCAGGAAGGGCTGGACGGCTGGCTGCTCTACGACTTCCAGGGCAACAATCCGGTGGCGACGCGGGTCGCGGGCCTCGCGTCGGCCGGCAAGATGACCACGCGGCGCTGGTACTACTTCATCCCGGCGAGCGGCGAGCCCCGTGGGCTGGTGCATGCGATCGAGCGGTACAACCTGGACGCGCTGCCCGGCGAGAAGCGGCCCTACGCCGGCCGCGAGCAGCTCGCCTCTGGGCTGAAGGGGCTGCTCGAGGGGGCGCGCCGGGTGGCGATGGAATACTCCCCCGCCAATGCGATTCCCTACGTGTCACGGGTCGATGCCGGGACCGTGGAAGCGGTGCGCGCGCTGGGTGCCGAGGTCGTGTCGTCAGGCGATCTGATCCAGCGGTTCGAGGCGGTATGGACCGATGCGGCCTACGCCACCCACCTCTCGGCCTCGGACAAGCTGTATCGGGTCAAGGATCAGGCGTTCGCATTCATCCGGGAGCGCATCCGCACGGCCACCCCGACGACCGAGTTCGAGGTCCAGCAGCGGATGGTCGAGTGGTTCACGGCCGAGGGGCTGACATCGAACGATCCGCCGAACGTATCGGCCCAGGAGAACGCCGGTAATCCTCACTACAACCCCACGCGCGAGAAGAGTCGCGCGATCAACCCTGGCGAGCTCGTCCTGATCGATTTGTGGGCCAAACTGCCCGACCCCGGCGCGATCTTTGCGGATATCGCCTGGGTGGGGTTCACTGGCGAGACGGTCCCGTCGAGGTTTGCGGACGCGTTTGCTGCCGCACGGGCCGGCCGCGATGCGGCCATCGAGCTCGTCGAGTCGGCCACCCGCGGCGGCCGGGAGCTGCGCGGGTTCGAAGTCGACCGGGCCTGTCGCGCGGTGCTCGAGCGGGCCGGCTACGGAGCGCAGTTCATTCATCGCACCGGCCACAGCCTGGGCCGGCACGTCCACGGGGATGGTGTTCACATGGACGATTACGAGACGCACGATGACCGTCGTCTGATCCCGGGCACCGGCTTTACAATCGAACCAGGCGTGTACACGGATCAGTTCGGAGTCCGCACGGAGATCAACATGTTCGTCTCCGAGCGCGAGGCGCGGGTCAGCGGCCCGCGTCAAGAGGCAATTCTGTCGTTGTCGTAGGCCGGCGCGTCCGGCCGTGAGCCAGGCACTTCCTCAGGGGAACATCGCACGGCCACTTTCCGAGTGGAGCACAAGATGTCAACGCGAAAGACCACGCTTTTCTACGCCATTCTCATCGCTGTCGCGTCGACCGCCGTAGGCATGGTCATCGCGTCGCAGTGGGGGCTGCCGCAGGCCTCCTCCGCCCAGACGATCGCCGCACCACCGATGAACAGCGCCCCGCTGGCCGGCGGCCTGGACGCGGCGACGTTCCGGAACATCGCCAAGACGCAGGTCGCGACGGTCGTCTACATCTCGACCTCCGCCCACCTGAAGAATCGGGATCTGACCGACAACTCCAGCGAAGATCTGCTGCGGCGGTTCTTCGGCCAGGGGGCGCCGCCCGGACAGGGTCAGGGCCAGGGCCGGGGCACACCACGAGGACGCCAGCTGCCACGGAATCCTGATGACGAGGAAGGCCCGCTGCAGACGGGCACCGGCACCGGCTTCATCATCGACAAGAGCGGCCTCATCCTGACCAACAACCACGTCGTCGAAGAGGCTGAGGACATCCGCGTCAGCCTGTTTGGCGGCGGCCGCACCGAGAGCTATGCGGCCAAGGTGGTCGGCCGGGACACCCTTACCGACAGCGCACTCATCCAGATGACCGACATGCCGTCGGCCCCACTGCAGGAAGCCAAATTCGGCGATTCCGAGCAGATGCAGCCGGGCGACTGGGTGGTGGCGATCGGCAATCCGTTCGGCCTGAGCCACACGGTGACGGTCGGCGTGATCTCGGCGCTTGGACGCCCACTCGGCGGCGTGCGTGGCCGGCAGCAGAACATGCTCCAGACCGACGCGGCGATCAATCCGGGCAACTCCGGGGGCCCGCTCCTGAACATCCGCGGCGAGGTGGTCGGCATGAATACCGCTATCTACACCGATCGCGCCTCGGCGGCCAATGTCGGGATCGGCTTCGCCACGCCGATCAACACCATTCGCGATCTGCTGCCGCAGCTGCGCACCGGCAAGATCACGCGCGGCGTCATCGGCGTCGAAGTCAGCGTCGACCCGCTCGCCGGCCCGGTGGCCAAGGGGCTCGGCCTTCCCGACAACAACGGCGCGCTGCTCCGCACGATCAGCCCCGGCGGCCCGGCGGCGAAAGCCGGCCTCCAGCCGGGCGACGTGATCGTCGAGTTCAACGGTCATCCGGTGAAGGACAGCGACGCGCTGGTCGCGATGGTCGTGCGCACGAAGCCGGGCACGACCGTGCCGATCACCGTTTACCGTGACAAGCAGCGCAAGTCGCTCAACATCACGGTCGACGAGCTCGATCTCGCCGCCGAGCAAGGCGGCCAGGCGACGCGCGAGGAGCCGCGCAGCGCGCCGACCGCGACCGGGTTCGGCATGGAAGTCGACGCGGTGTCGCCGGAGCGTGCGCAGGAGCTCGAGCTGCCGCGCGGTCAGGGTGGCGCGGTGATCACCCGGGTCGAACGCAACAGCCCGGCCTCGAACGCCGGTCTTTCGCCGAACGATGTGATCCTCCAGGTCAATCGGCAACCGGTGACCAGCGTCGCGCAGGTCACCCGCGAACTGCAGCGGGTCGCGTCCGGTGAGACGGTATTCCTGCTCGTGTGGCGCGATGGCAGCCAGGTCTTCGTGCCGATGACGAAGCGGTAAGAGCATCGCGGCGGCCCGGCCAGGATCCGATCACTCCCGTATCGGACCTGGCTCGGGCTCGCCGCGATATCGCACACGACCGCTCGCGGCCACCTGGATTGCACCTTTCTGCTCGCCTCACGCCTATTCCGCTGAACGGCTATACCGTGACCGTGGAGGGTGTCGGTTCCCCAATCGCACGGCTTGGCGCTGCTTCGCCCTTTAAACGGGGCCCCTGACACGCATGCTGGAGGTCCGTTTCGACTGCGAACTGCCCTGGAGATCTGTGATCCGGAGAGGCGGGGAATCTGCACAGTCATTCGGGAGCTCAATCGTTCGAGATGAGGGCCGCGGCCTGCAAGGCTGTGCGGTCCGCGCTGGAATGGTTCGTGATGTACGTCTGCGTCCACCGGCTGATCTGGCGGGAAGCGCGGGATCGATCCCGGTATAATCCGCGCTGTACAACGCTCGGGTCCCGGCCAGCCCGGCTGTCATCGAGCAGGAGTGTGCATGAACACGGCGACGTCCGTTGAACGTGAAATCAAGCTGGCCTTCGAGTCGGCCGAGGCGGCGCGGGCCGCTGTCGTGGCGGTCGGCGCGACGCCGCTCCTGGGGCGACGGCTGCAGGAGGATGCGCTGCTCGACACCCCTGACGAGCAGCTCCGCCAGCGCCGGTGCGTGCTGCGGGTCCGCATCGAAGGGGGCAAGAGCCGCCTGACGTTCAAGGGCCCGGTGCAGCCCGGGATCATGAAACTGCGCGAGGAGCTCGAGACTGTCGTCGGCGACGGCGACGTCCTGCTGCGAGTGTTGCGCGAGCTCGGGTTCAGTGTCTGGTTCCGCTACGAGAAATACCGTGAAGAGTTCGCGCACGAAGACGTGATCGTGGCGATCGACGAGACGCCGGTCGGCGTGTTCGTCGAGATCGAAGGCAGCGAGCCGGGCATCGCGGCGATGGCAAAGGCGCTGGGCCGCTCGGAGGACGATTACGTCGTCGACTCGTATCGGGCACTGTTCCTCCAGCACGGGCAGTCGAGCGGGCTGACCGGCCGCGACATGGTGTTCGATGCGGTGAATGTCCGCGTCTGATGCGCCGCCGGCGATGCTGCTGGCGGCCGGCCTGGGGACGCGCCTGCGCCCGCTGACCGCCGTCCGCGCCAAACCAGCCGTGCCGGTCAACGGCCGGCCGCTCGCCCGCCGCATCCTGACCTGGCTCGCCGGCCACGGTATCCGCGACGCGGTCGTCAACCTGCATCACCGGCCGGAGACGGTGGCGGCGGTCGTCGGCGACGGATCGGATCTCGGCCTGAGGGTCCGCTACTCCTGGGAACAGCCGGTGCTCGGATCGGCCGGCGGACCGCGTCATGCCTTGCCGCTGCTCACCGACGGCGCCGACGGCCCGTTCCTGATCGTCAACGCCGACACGCTCAGCACGGTCGACCTCGCCGGTCTGCTGGCGAGGCATCTCTCGTCCGGGGCCGTGGTGACGATGGCGCTGATCCCGAACCCTGACCCGATGAAGTACGGCGGCGTCAAGGTGTCGGATGACGGGTACGTGACCGGCTTCTCGCGCGCCGGCGCGGCGGGCGAGTCGTTTCACTTCGTCGGCGTGCAGGCCGCGGAGGCGCGTGCGTTCGCCGGGCTCGAGGATGGCCGACCCGCGGAATCGGTGAACGCGCTCTATCCCCGCCTGATGGCGACGGACCCTGGCGCAATCGCGGCGTTCGTCTCGGACGCGTCGTTCACCGACATCGGGACCCCGCGCGACTACCTCGAGACCTCGTTGGCACTCGCCGCGATCGAGGGGGACAACTTGCGATCGCGCGAGCGGGTGGCGCTCGACGTCTCGGCGAGGGTCGAGCGTTCGGTGGTGTGGGATGATGTTTCGATCGGACGCGGCGTCCGCCTCGTCGAGTGCATCGTCGCAGACGGAGTGCGGGTGCCGGACGGCGCCACGTTCGAGCGCTGCGCGATCGTACGCCACGCGGGCATTGCTCCCGCGGCAGACGAGCGCGTCGAGGGTGACCTGCTGATCCGGCCGATCCGATGAGGACTGCCGATGACCACTGACCCGACGATCGCCGCCGATCCGCGCCAGAAGATCGACGCCTACCTCACCGTCAGCGGTGTGGCGGCGCAGACGCCCCGGGTCGTCCCGTTGACCGGCGACGCGTCCGATCGGCGCTACTTTCGCATCCTGCTCCAGGACGCTCCGTCGATCGTCCTCTCGCTCTACGCCGCTCCCTTCACGTTCGAGTCGCTCTCGTTCGTGAACGTTGCCCGGCTGTTCGCACAGATGCCGGTGCCGATTCCGACCGTCCTCGGACATGCCGACGAGCTGGGCGTGCTGGCCCTCCAGGATCTCGGGGACGTCACGCTGCAGGCGCACCTGGGCGCGGCGACGCCCATGAGCACTCTGCTCTCTACCGCGAAGCCGTCTCGCTGATCGCCACGATGCAGACCCGCGGCGCCGAGCTGGCGTCTGACGCATACCTCCCCTACGGGATCGCGTTCGACGTCGAGAAGCTGACGTGGGAGCTGGATTTCTTCACCCGGCATTTCGTCGAGGCCTATCGCGGCGTGACGATTCCCGCCGAGAGCCGGACGGCGCTCCAGGAGGAGTTCGCCGTGCTGGTCCGGACGCTCGCCGCGGAACCGCGTGTGCTGTGCCATCGCGATTATCACAGCCGCAACCTGATGCTGCACGAGGGACGGCTCTACATCATCGACTTCCAGGACGCGCGCATGGGGCCCGACACCTACGATCTGGTGTCGCTGCTGCGCGACTCGTATGTCGATCTGCCGGAGCAGACGGTCAGCGAGCTGATGGCCTACTTCCTGGCGCTCAAGGGCGTCCGCGAAACCGAGCAGACGTTCCGCGAGCGCTTCCACCTGATGGCCCTGCAACGGAACCTGAAGGCGCTCGGCACGTTCGGGTATCAGACGACCGCGCGGCGCAACCCGGTCTACATCCAGTACATCCCACGCACGCTCCGCTACGTCCGCGACAACCTGGAAGGACTGCCGCAGTTCGGGCGCCTGCGCGAGCTCCTTGCGGCGCACGTTGAGGAGTTCAGGTAGGCCGACCTGGGCGCCCGACGGTCCGGCAAGCGCCTCCGAGGCCTAAGCGGCGGCCGGGCGTGGTACAGTTCCTGGTTGCCCGACGGCGAGATCGTCAAGTCCATGCGTTTCGGCGTTTCCACGCACCTCTTTCACGACGTTCCGCTCCAGCGTGAGCATCTCGCGCAGATCGCCGCGCACGGCTTCGAGGCGATCGAGCTGTTCGCCACGCGCAGCCACTTCGACTACCACGACGAGGCCGCGGTGGAGCGGCTGGCGGGCTGGCTGGCCGAGACGGGACTCACGCTGGCGAGCGTCCATGCCCCGATCACCGCGGCGTTCGCGAAGGGCGACCGGTGGGAGCCGACGTTCTCGAACGCGGTGAGCCAGCGGGAACCGCGCGAGGCGGCGGTGCGCGAGACGGGGCTGGCGTTGCGGGTGGCCGAGCGGATTCCGTTCGAGATTCTGGTCGTGCACGCCGGAATGCCGACGGGGCGGGAGGCGCCGGGCGACAATCATCGTGCGTCGGCGATTCGCAGCCTGGAGGAGATTTGCGCGCTGGCCGAGCCGCACGGCGTCCAGGTCGCCGTGGAGGTGATTCCGAACAAGCTGTCTGACGCCGCGGCGCTGGCGTCGATGCTCGAACGCGATCTCGACGTGCGCCACGCCGGCATCTGCTTCGACTTCGGTCACGCGCATCTGATCGGAGACGTGGTCGACGCGATCGAGGCGGGCGCGGAGCACATCATCGCGACGCACGTGCACGACAATCGGGGTCGCGAAGATTCGCACCTGGTCCGGGGCCGGTACCATCGACTGGAGTGCGGCGCTGATCACGATGCAGAAAATCGGCTAC
>CAWFMC010000027.1:0-16182 GCA_963816725.1 uncultured Acidobacteriota bacterium
GCGAGTCGTGCGCCCCGGGGCGGAGACAGGCGGTTTCGGCGTTGAGCTCAGCGGCGTCCGGTGCACCGCGGCCGACGTTCGAGGGCGGCGCGCAGCCGGCCGCCTCCGCTGCGCTACGATCGACGACCATGAATGGACGACGCCTCTTTGCCGTCTTCGTCGCGACGCTACTGTCTGCGGTCGCCGCCGGCACTGTCGTCCCGCTGGCCCAGAGCGGCCCGCGCATCGAGGTCACGATCGCTCAGGGGGCTCGGACCGAGGCCACCACCGGGATGGTCTACGTCGCGATCAGCCGCGACAACAAGCGCACGCCGATCGAGCAGGCGAGTCCGACCGGGGCGCCGCTGTTCTCGAAGTACATCGACGCGGTGCGTGCCGGCACACCGGTGCCGTTCGGCGCCGCCGATCGCGGCCATCCGCTCGCCAGTCTTAGTGACCTGCCGGCGGGCGAGTACTGGATGCAGCCCTTCGTCAACGTCTACACGCGCTTCCCTCGAGCCGATGGCAAGACCGTCTGGCTGCACATGGATCAGTGGGAGGGGCAGAACTGGAAGCGGTCGCCCGGGAACGTCTACGGCGAGCCGGTGCAGGTGTCGTTCGATCCGAAGTCCAACGTGCCGATCAAGCTGATCGCCGATCAGGTGATTCCACCCATCGTGCCGCCACCGGACACCGCGCAGGTCAAGCACCTGAAGATCGAGAGCCGGATCCTGTCGAAATGGTGGGGGCATTCGATCTATCTCGGCGCGACGGTGCTGCTGCCGAAGGATTACGAGCGGCACCCGGACGTCCGCTACCCGGTGAACTACGAGCAGGGGCATTTCTCGCTGCGGGTGCCGGGCGGCTTCGGCAGCGGCGGAGCATTCGACACCTTGTGGATGGCCGACGACACGCCGCGGATGATCTACGTGACGCTGCAGCACCCGTCACCGTATTACGACGACTCGTATGGGGTGAACTCGGAGAACAACGGACCGTTCGGCGACGCGATCATGGAGGAGCTGCTGCCGGCGGTCGAAGCGCAGTTCCGCGTCATTCGCGAGCCGTGGGCGCGCATGGTCTCCGGCGGGTCAACGGGCGGCTGGATCGCCGCGGCGCATCAGATCTTCTACCCCGACTTTTACGGTGGTTCGTTCGCCAGCTGCCCTGATGCGGTCGACTTCCGCTATCACCAGATCGTCGACATCTATGGCGACAAGAATGCCTACTTCGTCGACAAGGGCTGGATGAGGGTGGATCGTCCCAACCAGATCCGTCCTGACGGCAACGTCGAATCGATGATGAAGGACGAAAATCACTACGAGCTGACGATCGGCGACAAGTCGCGCTCGGGCGGCCAGTGGGACATCTGGGAGGCCACCTACTCGCCGGTCGGCGCTGACGGCTATCCGAAGCGGCTGTGGAACAAGTCGACGGGGGTCATCGACCCGACGGTCGCGAGCGCCTGGAAGAAGTACGACCTGCGCGCCGTGCTCGAGGCGAACTGGGCCACGATCGGCCCCAAGGTGGCCCACAAGCTGCACATCTACGTCGGCGACATGGATTCGTACTTTCTCAACGACGCGGTCGAGAAGCTCAACGAGTTCCTGACCAAGGCGGACGCGCCGAAGTTCACCGGCGAGGTCGTGTTCCAGCGGCGCGCACCGCACTGCTGGGGACCGCGCGGAGCCGAACTGATGACCAAGATGGTCACGCAGATCGAGCGCTACGCGCCGGCCGGCGCCGACCTCAAGAGCTGGCGTTACTGAGCGCGCCCCTCTGTCGCTCCGATCACTTCGCCCGATATCCCTGCCACACGTATTCGAGCGCCTGCGGGTAGGTCTGCGTGATGACCTTGCCGTCGGTGTGTCCGGCGCCCTTCGCGTAGACGAACTGGTAGTGATAGCCCTTGGCCTTGAGCGCGTCGGCGAAGCGGATGTTGGCGATGACCCAGTTGTGGAGACCGGAGGAGCCGGCGGTCGCGCCGTTGTCGTTCTGCGAGACGTGCATCCAGATCCGGATCGGCTTGACCGGGCTCTGGGCGATGACGTGATCGTGATACTCCCACGCGCCCCGCGGGTAGTTGTCGTCCGGATGCTGGTTGACGAAGGTGCCCGAATAGATCAATACGCGGTGGTACCACTCCGGGTGGAACCAGGCCATGTTGAATGATGCCGAGCCGCCGGAGCTGCCGCCGAGCGTCATGCGGGCATCCGGGTCCTTCGTAAGCTTGACGTTGTAGTTCTGCTCGACCTTCGGCAGCACCTCGGCCTCGACGAACTCCGCATACTTGCCGGAGACAGTGTCGTACTCGAGCCCCCGTTCACTGCCCATCCCGTCGCCGCCGCCGTTGGCGATCATCACCGCGATGATCGGAGGCAACCTTCGCTCCGCGATCATGTTGTCGAGAATCGTCGGCAGCTGGTTGTTGCGGGCCCCGTAGGCATCGCAGGACACGATCAGCGGGGCGGCGGTCCCGGCGACGTACTGGCTCGGGATGTAAACCGTCACCGCCCGCGTCGGCGTGGCCCCTCGCAGGCCGGTGTCGGGATAGAACTTGCTATCCGCGGCCGTCAGCGTGAAGGTCTCCACCCGGCCTTTCGGCACGCCGTCCTTCGGTGTGAGTTCCGGCGCGGGCGCATACTCCGGGCCGATGAAGTAGTTGCCGTCGCCGGCGCCCGGCGTCCATGCCGGGAACGACTCGAGCTTCGCGATCTCCGCCGCGTCGGACTCGCTGAGGGGAGGCCGGTTCCCTCGTCCCGGCGCCGGTGCACCAGGGGGCACCGTTGGCGCAGCTCCGGCCGGTGTCTGGGCAGATGGCGCTGGTGTCTGGACAGGAGGCGTCGGCGCGATTTGCGCCAGCACCAGTGTGCCGGTCATCAACAGGCCGGTGAAGCCGACCCGGGCGGTGAGCGTGCGCGTTGTCATAGGCGGTCCTCAGCTGACGGCAGCGCGAAGTACCGACCTCCGCGTGCCCGCGGATTATGGCCCTGCCGGCCTGGTCTTGTCACCCACCGCCGCATCGTCCCTTCACCGTTGACCAGGTGTCCACCTTCGACAATGCTTGTTGGTCGTAACCGCGATCGATCCAAGGAGAATTTGCGAGATGAGTGAGTCCGCTGTGTCCGCCCCCGGGGCTGTGCGTCCGGTCGAGGCCATTCGCGCGCAGTTTCCGGCGCTTCGGCGCGAACACCGCGGTCAGCCGGTGGCCTACTTCGATGGCCCCGGTGGCACGCAGGTGCCCGAGGTGGTCGCCGATCGCATGCGCGACTATCTCCTCAACCACAACGCGAATACGCACTGGGCCTACCCGACCAGCGAAGAAACCGATGCGGCGCTCGCGGACGCCCGGCTGGCACTCGCCGACTTCCTCGGCTCATCGCCTGACGAGGTCGCGTTCGGCGCCAACATGACGACCCTGACCTTTCACGTCAGCCGGGCCCTCGCGCGCGCGTGGCAGGCGGGCGATGAGGTGATCGTCACCGAACTCGATCATCATGCCAACGTCGATCCGTGGCGCGCCGTTGCGCGCGATCGGGGATTGACCGTCCGCACGGTCCCGTTCGACACCAGGACCGGCGAGCTCGATTGGCAGGCCCTCGAACGCGCGTTCACCCCTCGCACGCGGCTGCTCGCGATTGGCGCCGCCTCCAACGCGCTGGGTACGATCACTGACGTGGCCGCGGCCGCGCGTCTGGCGCACGACGCCGGAGCGCTCTGCTTCGTTGACGCGGTGCACTATGCCCCGCACGCCTTCGTCGACGTTCGTGCGCTCGGCTGCGATCTGCTCGCCTGTTCGCCGTACAAGTTCTACGGTCCGCACGTCGGCACGATGTACGTCCGTCAGGATCTCCTCGAGCGGCTCGACGTGCCCAAGGTCGAACCGGCCGCGGACAATGCGCCGGATCGCCTCGAGACCGGCACGCTCTCGCACGAGGCGATCGTCGGCGCCGCCGCCGCCGTCGATTTCCTGGCCTCGCTCTCGCCCGGCACAACCGTCCGTCGCGACGCGCTCCAGAACACGATGGCCGGGCTGCACGAGCGCAACCTGCGACAGGTGACGCGGCTCTGGAACGCGTTGCGGGAGATACCCGGCGTGTCGGTCTATGGACCACCGCCATCGCGGCCGCGCACCTCGACCCTGTCGTTCGTGCTTGGGGGTGTGGCCTCGACAGACGTCGCCCGCCACTGCGCGAGGCACGGGCTGTTCGTATCCAATGGCGATTTCTACGCCCTGACCGTGGTCCGCCGCCTCGGTCACGCGGAGGACGGGCTCGTCCGCCTGGGCTGTGCGGCCTATACGACAGACGAGGAAGTCGAGCGCGTGATCGCCGCGATCAGCGAGCTCGCGCGCTGAGCGATCGGGCGACCCGCGGGCCCGGCGCGACTACAATCGAGCTGCATGTTCTCCAGCGCCCCGCCCCCGGCCCCTGACCGCATCGGTCGCTATCGCATCGAGCGGAAGATCGGCGAGGGCGGGATGGGCATCGTGTACGCGGCCCGGGACGAGCGGCTCGAGCGGACCGTCGCCCTGAAGACCATCCGCGGCGGCAGCGACGAAGCGGGGCGGCGCCGGGTCTGGCGTGAGGCCCGCGCCGCGGCCGGCATCTCGCATCCCAACATCTGTCAGCTCTACGAGGTCGAGGAGACCGACGACGGTCTGGTCCTGGCGATGGAGCTGCTCGAAGGAGAGCCGCTGGGTGCGCGCCTGTCACGCGGGCCGCTGTCGCCGGTCGACAGCTCGGCAATCTCGCTGCAGGTCCTCGATGCGCTGGCGGCGGTGCACGGACGCGGGCTGATCCACCGCGACCTGAAACCGTCCAACCTCTTTCTGACCCCGCACGGCGTCAAGCTGCTGGACTTCGGCCTCGCCCGGCCGGTGTCGACGAGCCTCGGCACCGACACTGCCACGCTCCTGACCGAGGCGGGCGCGATCGTCGGCACGCCCAACTACATGGCGCCGGAACAGGTCCGCGGCGAGGCGCTGGATGCGCGCGCCGACCTCTTCGCGGTGGCCGCGATGCTGTTCGAGATGCTGGCGGGACGCATTGCGTTCGGTGGCGCGACGATGATCGACGTGCTGCATGCTGTCCTGCACGAACAGCCGCCGGCGCTCTCGGGCGGCGCCACGGTGGCCGCGCTCGACCGGGTGATTCACCGCGCGCTGCAGAAGCAGCCGAACGATCGCTACGAATCGGCGGTGGCGATGGCGTCGGCAATCCGCGAGGTGATGGCCTCCCGCGACACGGTCGAGCTCACGGCGCCGGCGCGGACCATGACGCGGTTGATCGCCTTGCCGTTCAGGGTGCTGCGTCCCGATGCGGAGACCGATTTCCTCGCCTTCAGCCTCCCCGACGCGATCACGATGTCCCTGAGCGGCACCCGCAACCTGCTCGTACGATCGAGCGCCGCGGCGGCCCGTTTCGATCCGCAGGCGCCGGACTTGCGCAAGCTCGCGGCCGATGCGGACGTGGACATGGCGCTGATGGGCACCATTCTCCGCGCCGGCAGTCAGCTGCGCGCGACCGCCCAGCTGGTCGAGGCGCCGGCCGGGACCGTCGTGTGGTCGCACTCGTCGCAGCACGCGCTCCACGATGTGTTCGCGATGCAGGACGAGCTCGTGGCCGGTCTGGTCGCGTCACTGGCGGAGTCGCTCGGTGAGCCGACGGGCCGCGGCAGCCGCCGTGACGTCCCGCGCACGCCGGCGGCGTACGAGCTGTATCTGCGCGCCAACGAGCTGGCGCGCGACTGGGATCGCATTCCCGAGGCGCTCGACGTCTACCAGCAATGCGTGACGCTCGACTCGCAGTTCGCGCCGGCCTGGGCCGGGCTCGGCCGGTGTCAACGGATCCTCGGCAAGTACTTCGAGCGACCCGAGCGTACGCGCGACGCCGAGCGCTCGTTCGAACGCGCCCAGACGCTCAACCCCGAGCTCCCCGTGCTGCACAAGTACTACGCGCAACTCGAGTGTGACGCCGGACGTGCGGTGGACGCCATGCGCCGCCTGCTCCAACGGGCCAGGCGCGTCGTCGATCCGGAGTACTTCGCCGGGCTGGTCCACGCCTGCCGCTATGCCGGGCTCCTGGAGGCGTCGGTGGCGGCACACGAGGAGGCCCGCCGGCTCGATCCGACGATTCCGACGAGCGTCGCGAACACGTTGCTGATGTTCGGGGAATACGAGCGTCTGGTGCGGATGACCGACGGGGGCGATGTCGACGACAAGGTGCTCGCACTCTATCGACTGGGCCGCCGCGAGGAGGCGCTGGCCCTGTGGCAAGGTCCGCCTGCCGATGCGCCGCCCACCTACAAGGCGTGGTACGCGATGATCACCGCGTGCCTTTCAGACGCGCCGGAGGCGCGCGCCCTGGCCGAGGAAGCCGTGCGCATGACGAACTGGGCCGATCCCGAAGGCTACACAGTCGGCGGCATCATGCTGGCTCGGCTGGGCAGCCACGAGATGGCGCTCCAGGCACTCAGCCGGGCGGTCGACTCCGGTTACGGCGTCACGCACCCGCTGATCTACGATCCGTGGCTGGCGCCCCTCCGGGGCGACCCGCGCTTCGTCCAGATCGTCCGTCGCGCCGAGGCGCGCCGCGATGAGGCGCTGACCATCTTCCGCGCGGAAGGCGGAGAGCGGTTGCTCGGCCTGCGCGCCGCCGCCTGACGGCTGGCGCCGTCACTGCGCCTTGATCGCGTAGACGTGCTTCAACCCGCGGAAGATGAGCAAGCCATCCGAGATCGCCGGCGTGGCCATGATCACTTCGCCGAGCGGATTCTTGGCGAGGAGCTCGTAGGCCGGCCCCGCCTTCACCACGAACACGTCGCCGTCCTCGCTCGACAGGTAGATCTTGCCGTCCGCGGCGACCGGTGAGGCGCTGAAGGATCCGCCCGTGCCACCCAGGCGCTCCTGATAGAGCCGCTCGCCCGTGGAGACGTTGTGCGCCGCGAGCACGCCGTTGTTCTGAAGAATGTAGAGCTGATCGCGGTAGATCACCGGCGTGGGAATGTAGGGTCCGCCGCGCGTCGTGCCCCAGGCGATCGACTCGTTCCTGGTTTCCCCGGTCTTGAGCGTGATGTCGCCGCTCGCTCCCGGCTTGACGGCAATGATCGGCTGCACGCCGCGGTAGCCGTTGGTGATGACGACGACACCGGGGCCGACGACGGGTGTGGGGATGGCGATCTCGGAGTTGCCGGTGTACTTCCACAGCTCCTTGCCGGTGTTCGGATCGTAGCCGCGCGTCGCGTTGGTCGCCTGGGTCACCAGCTCCGCCCGGCCGTTGGCCTCGAAGATGGTCGGAGTGGACCAGGACGGGATCTCCTCGCGCGCGGTCCGCCACACCTCTTTCCCGGAGGACGTGTCGAACGCCGCCAGGAACGACCCGCGCTGGATGTCGCACTGCACGATCACCATGTTCTTGTAGATGATCGGGGAGCTGCCGATGCCCCATTCGTAATCGGGATCGAAAAACCAGCCGGCGTTCAGCACCCCGAGGTCCTTCTTCCAGAGCAACGTGCCGTCGAAGTCGTAGGCGTAGAGGCCCTCGGAGCCGAACGACACGATCACGTGCGTGCCGTCGGTGACCGGCGTCGCCGAGGCCTGGCTGGACTTGGGGTGGCGCTTTGTCTTCGGCGTGCCTTCGTAGACAACCTTGTCCCAGACGACCTTCCCGGTCGCCTTGTCCAGCGACAGGAGGCGCCACGTATGCCTGGAGACGTCTGTGATCGGCTCGACGTCACCGTATTGGCCGGTGCGGATGCCCTCGCCCGGTGTGCTGCTGACCGCGGTCGACACGAATACGCGATTGCCCCACACGATCGGACTCGAGACCGCGACGCCGTCCACCGGCGTCTTCCAGGCGACGTTCTGGCCGGCCGGCGCATCCCATTTCACGGCCGTGGGCGCGCCGTCGGCCGTGCCGGCGGCGTTGGGTCCACGGAACGACGGCCAGTTCTGCGCCGACACGGCTGTCCCGGCGGCGACGAGCGCGATCGTCGTGATGATCCGTCGCATGACTATTTGCCCTCCACGCGCGTATACACCGTGCCCGGGTTCGTTCCCTGGGTCAGCGTGAAGCTCGCGATCCGATCACCAGTCATCTCGAACGTGATCGTCACCGGCGGCCCGATCGCCTTCAAAGCCCGGGCGCCGGTCGGCACCAATGTGATCCGCTGCGCGGCCGGAGCGGCGGCACCGAGCGTGACCCGCGCGCCGGCCGGAGCAATCGTCAGCTCGTTCCCGTTGGGAGCCTTGTACGTGCCGACGAGTGCGGCCAGCGTCGCCGCACCGATGGCGAAGTCCTGGTACGGCTTCGCACCCGCCCCCTCCAGCATCGCCGCTGTGGCCTCCTGCTTCGCCGCCCTCGCGAGCTCGAGCGCCTCCGACAGGACGCCGGGCCCAACGCCACCCGTGTCCAGGATGACTTTGACCAGCGCGGTGTCACCTGACTCGCTGGCGTCGGTCAGCGCCGCTTCCTTGCCCGGCGCTCCCTTCTGGATCAGCAGCTTCGCGATCTCGAAGTGCTCCGGCTTCTTCTTCTGTGCCGGACCCGTGGCGAGTGCCAACGGCGTGAACCCGTAGAAGGTGTCCTTGATGCTCATGTCGGCGCCCCGCTCGAGCAGCACCTTCACGACTTCGAGGTGGCCGTGGTCGCAGGCATAGAAGAGCGCGGTCGCGTCGTAACGGAACCGGGTGTTCACGTCGACACCCTCGTCGAGCAGCTTCTTCACGGCCTCGGCGTCTCCCTTGCGCGCCGCGTCCTGGAACTGTTCGGCCTTGGTGAGTGCAGGCGCCTGCGCGAAAGCGAGCATCAGGGCGAGAGCGATGGACAGGTTCATGGTGTGACCTCATCACAGGCGGCGCGATCCTCGCGCCGGTCACCGCGCCGTTCGAGGCGCGATTCTAGATCGAAGATCGTGCGATCGCGCGCTCGCCCGCGCTCGTCCGGCTCGGACGCGTGGCGCCCGGTCGCCGAAGCGGGCGGAGGCGAAGGATGTTTCAGCCTTCGCGCAGCTCTCCACCTGCGACCGGCAGTCCGTTCCGCCGGATCGCCGATTCGAGTCCTTGGAGTCGGCCAAACCTCGCTGTGACGAGCACGATGCGAATGGCCCCGCGACCCCTGTCAGGTAGCCGTTCGTCAACTTCGGACACTGGTTCGACACCGCGCTTGTCATACGTCCCGCGATAAACGAAGGGCACGTCCGTTGCGATTCCAGGCCTCGACGTGAGCCAACGAGACCAGGAGTTCAGCATGGTTGTATGACTGGTCGTGCAACCGCGTGGGCCTGATCCGGTGCCCACACCGCACCGAAGCCTTGCTGATCGCGCTCCGGTGCAACGGGATCCTGTCTTTCACGTATGCTCGGGACGTGCGTATGTGCCGGTTGATGGCCGCGGTCATCCTGCCGCTGGTCGCGGCTTCGACCGTCAGGCTCGCCGGGCAGTCGAGGGTGGAAGCGCCACCGCCCGGCGCAGAGGCGATTCCCTATTTCGTGGCCGACGGGACCGGACGGGCCGGCTACCACGCCGGCGACCGGGAACTCGCCGCGTGGGCCATCAACGCGTGGCAGCGAAGTGCCGGCCCCGGGTTGCGCTTCGAGGCGGCACCCGAGGCGCGCGCCCTGCTGCGCGTGTATTGGGCGGACCCGGAAGACGGCCAGTACGGCGAGATGCGCCCCTTCGCGATCGGCGACCAGCGCGGGGCCGCGGTCTACATCCGGCCCGACACGACCTCGCTCGGCCCGGACATCGCCCGGCAGACCCGCCTCGACCCGCTGCTGCGCGAGACCATCGTCTATCTGACGTGCGTTCACGAGATTGGCCATGCGCTCGGGCTCCGACACACGAACGACTTCGCCGACATCATGTATTCCTTCCAGTACGGCGGCGACTTCGTCGAGTACTTCATGCGCTACCGCCGCCAGCTCGTGTCGAGGGCCGACATCGTCCGCGTGTCAGGGATCGCGTCGTCGGATGTGGAACGCCTGCTGGCGTTGTATCCGCGACGTGCGCCGTAAGCGCCGCGGGATAGCCAGGCAGGCCGATGGAGCCGTCGGTCTCGGCTCCTGCTAGTCCCCTGGAAGCGTGATGCCTTGCATAAGTCCCGGAGCGCGGCGCCCGCGGGGCAAGGCGCGAGGAGCGCGCATATCGGCCATATGTAAGCGACGAGCAACGCCGCCCCGCGGGATGCCCCGCCCGGGAGTTGTGTGAGGGATCACGTTTCCAGGGGACTAGTCGCGCATCACTTCGACTGCGGCTCGAGCCGGTCCAGCGGCCACCTGCCGTTCTGGTGTGAACATCCTGGCTGAGCCCGCCGCATCTTGTCTTCGGTTACCATCCCAACGGTCAACGGTTTGCGGCTTCATCGACGAAGGAGTTGGTATGCACGTGCGCGGCGCGGTCGGTTCGGCAACGGTAATTGCGGCGGCGATGCTGGCGTGGGCCGCGGCTCCGTTCGCACAGAGTGCGGCGCCTCAGGCGCCCCCTGCGGGTCAAGGACGTGGCGGCGGCGGTGGCGGTGGCGTCGCGTTCGGGCCGCCGACGGTCAAGACGCCCTATGACGACTACACCGGCTTCACGAAGATCTTCGACGGCACGTTCAAGAACTGGGTGGGCGAGACCGACGTGTGGTCGATCCAGGACGGCATGCTGCACGCCGACACCACCAAGACGCCAGGTCAGCACCACATTCACTACATCGGGCCTGGCGCGGTGATGCGTGACTTCACCCTCAAGGTCGAAGCCAAACTCTCGGCCACGGGCGCCAATGGCGGCATCCAGTACCGCAGCCGGCTCCTGCACCCGGCGCACGGTGGGTCGATCGCCGACCCGCTCGGCAAGCCGCTGCCGGCCAACATCACGACGATGGATCAGGCGGTGGCGGCGGGCATCACGTCAGCGCCACCGGCGCGGGGCGGTGGGCCGGGTGGCGGTGGAGGGCGGGCCGGTGCAGCGGGCGGCGCGGCAGGTGCGGCGCCTGGTGGTGCTCCCGCCGGCGCACCGGGCGGCGCTCCGGCCGCGGCACCAGGCGGCGCTCCCGCCGGCGCTCCCGGTGGGGCAGCGGGCGGCGCGCCCGGCGGTGGCGCGCGTGCGGGCGGCCCGGGCGGCCCCGGCGCCGCACCGGCGGCGAACGGCTGCGTTGGGGAAGTCGGACGGTTGGACGCCGCGCCGGCCGCCGGACGCGGCAACGCTCCGGCAGGCCCGCCGACGGGCAATCCCTGGCAGGTGAGCGGCTACCAGTTCGACATGGACTCTTCGAACCAGTACACCGGCCAGCTCTACGAGGGTCAGGGACGCAACATCATCACCTCGCCCGGAACCATCGGCATGCTGCTGCCAGGCAACTGCAAGATCCTGCTCGGCACGATTACCGCCGACCCGAAGGCCGCCGTGAAGCCGCATCAAGGGCTCGATGGCGAGTGGCAGCAGATCGAGATCATCGCCCGGGGCAATACCCTGACCCACATCATCAACGGCCAGGTGATGTCCATCACCATAGACGACGACCCGCTCGCACGGGCGCCGCAGGGAATTCTGTCGCTGCAACTCGAGGGCAACGGCCAGATCTGGTATCGCAACGTGTATCTGAAGGCGATCGAAAAGCCGCTCGAATTCCCGCGCTGACATCAGCCGGCCGCCGCGCGTTCCGGGTGGACTCGCGGCGGCCGTTCAGTCCGGCCTCAGGCGCTTAGGCTACCGGCGCGGCGAAGTTCGCGCGCACCCATCCTTCGAACCGATCGCACATCGCCGCTTCGCCTTCGCTGGTATCGGCGAGCAGCACCTCGCCGTGCACGATCCTGATGTGGGCGTCGAGTGACGGCGGCACCGCATCCGGATACACCCGTGCCGCGGCGTCCCGCATCGCCGTCGCGGCAGCGGCGCGTGCATCTTCGACGCTGGCGTTGCAATCGTCGGCCAGATAACGCGCCGAGAAGCCTTCACCCGTCAGGCTGCGGAGCATGTGGTTGTGATCGACGCTGTTGCCCGGCTCCCAGTAGTGCGCTGCCAGCGTGGGGCCGACCGCGGGGTTGTCGGTCAGGTAGCCAAGCGTGCGGAGCAGGTGCGCGCGGGTCTGGGCGACGGCCATGTAGGCGAGCAGGTAACCCTGGTACGACGCGGCGGACTCCTGGTTGAGCAGATGCGGAATGGCCAGCAGCGGCCGCGGGCTCTCGACCCCCAGCACGCGCACCTCCGTCGCCCGCGCCAGCGCCAGCACGCGCTCGGGCGTGAGATCCTCGTTTTCCATCTGGTAGAGCGTCGACTCGAAGTACGGCACGACGGCGATCGATCGAGCATCGAAGGCCCGCATCGGCTGTGTGCTGGCGATGCGATCGAGGATGAGCGCCGGCGGAATCGGCTGTCCGTCAGCCGACATGGCGTAGCGCATCATCCAATCCGGATCAGAGAGCAGCTGATCGCAGAACATCGATTGGGTTTCCGCGTACGCCATTGACGTCGGCGGGTACTCCTGCGAGAAACACGGTGAGTTCTGCACCACGTTGGCGAAGTGGGCGGCGTGGCCTCCTTCGTGGAACAACGTGTTGATCGCCCGGATCCCGCTGCCGACCTGATCCGGCTTGGCCTCGGCCGTGAAATTGATCGCGGCCGGTGTCCACTGGCCGGTCTCGGTGATCCAACTCGGGACCGGTCCGTGGCAGAACCCGTTCTGATGCTTGCCCGGCCGCTCCAGCAGATCGAGCTGCAAGGTCGCGCCGCGGAACTGGATGCCGAGACGGCGGAAGCTGTCGATCCAGCGGCGCAGCGCCAGCCCGAACGGCAGGTACGGATCGAGCCGGCGGATGACGTCCCCCGAGGCGTGAAACCGCAGATTCCACGGCGACAGTCGCCGCATCGCCGTGGCGGGCCTGCAGATCGGAGAGCGCGCGTGCGTTGGCCGCGTCGGTCTGGCGGACGAAGTCGTCGAGCAGGCGCAGCAGGCCGGGCGTCTCGAGACGCTCGTTCTTCTGCAGCTTCAAATCGAAGTAGTTGGCGTAGCCGAGCGCGCGGGCGAAGCGATTCCGGAGGCGGACGAGATCCAGGAAGCCGTTGTCGAGCACCCACAGTTCGATCTCGCGGAACGCCTCGAACGAGCTCTTGCGCCGCTCTTCGACGCGATTGGTGGCCAGGTTGGTGGCCAGCATCGGCAGTGACGCGACTTCCCACTCCCCGTGGTCATTCAGGTGACGGGGCTCGTGCGCCCGTTTGCGTTCGAACAGGACGGACTCGGCGTCGACGATCTCGCGCATGAGCGCCCGGCCGTCAGGGCTGTCGATGATGTTGGCTTCGAACAGCGCCAGCCATCCGCCCAGGCCATGTAGCAGCGCATCGCGTTCGGCGCCGGGCGGCGCGGCACGCACCCGCGCCAGCTCCTCTCGCGTCTTCGTCAGCTTGGCCGGATCGCCGACGAACTCCTTGTACGCGCCCTCGGCTCGGGTGAAGCCGGCCTGGTCGTCGCTGGTCGCCATGTAGGTCGTCCAGAACAGATCCTCTTTGGCCTTGTGGACGGCGGCGTAGGCATGGTTCAGGTAGTTGAAGTACTCGCGCGCGCTCTGCATATCCTGCCGATCGTACCTCTATCCGCGTCCGGGCGATTGCGGCCGCGGCAACATGTCAGGCGTGATGAACCCCTTGTTGGTCCGCTTGGACACGATCGAGAAAAGCAGGAACACCTTCTCCATGTTCTCGCTGCCGCGCCGAATCCAGAACTCGTGATCCTTGCCGGGGAACTCCAGATACACGTGTTGCGCGCCGGCGCCCTGCAGCAGCATGGCCGCACGACGTGATCCCACCGGGCTGACGATCGAGTCCTTCTCACCGTGCATAAGCAGAGTGACGAAGCTGCGGTAGCGCTCCGCCGCCGCGGCATCCGCGATCCCTCCGGCACCTGAGATGGGGGCGATGCCGGCCCAGATGTCGTTGTACTTGGCGCCGAGATAGTAGGTGCCCGCTCCACCCATCGAGTGGCCCATCAGGTAAATGCGGTCGCTGTCGATCCCATACGCCTGGCGAACCGATTTGAGGAGCGTCATCGCATCGATCTCCGACAGCTCGCTCGACGAGTAGCGATCCTCGGTGCCCGGTTTCATCTGCGCCGATCGCCACCGCCGCGCCGCCGCGCGAGCCCCACCAGCCCGACACGCTGAACCCCATCGGCGCCACGACGATGAAGCCGTAGCGTTCGGCGAGATCAGTGGTGCCGTCGAAGAGGATCTGCATGAGCGGCGTGATGTTCAACCCATGGAGATCCACGATCAGCGGCGACGGCGTTCCAGGCGCATAACTGGACGGCACGAACAGCGTGTACGGCATGTCCGCGTTCGCCTCGGCGAGGTGATACGTGCACTCGAGGATGCGTTTCTGCGAGGCCGTCAGCGGCGGCTGTGCGGACCGGGGAATGCCCTGGAAGCCGCGAGAGATGTCCGGCGCGGGAATGCCCGGCAGGGGAGAGCCGTCGTGATTGACGTTCGCGGTTCCGGCGCTCGCGTCCGCATGGGCCTGCGTGACTGGCGTGCAGGTGTGACCGGGCACAACCGGCAGCGATGGCGGTCCCGTTTGCGCGGATACGCTCGTTGCGATCAGCAGCATCGCTGCCGCCATCCATCCTTCACCTCCACGCATCATCTCGCCTCCCGCACATTCGCGAGTCCTTGCGGACCGTCCCCGGCGCTCATGGCCAAATCGTGACGGCTGAGGGCGCGTCACGATCGCGTCCGCAGACGTCGCGACGGCCCCAGAACGCAACAAGGGTAGTCGAATGGAGGCTCGGTGGGTACCACTGGCCGGCGTACGGCCCGCAACCGTCGAATCGCGCGTCACGCATCGGTGCGCGTCAACACACCCGCGGGCCGCGCATCACTTGGCGGCTGGACTCTTGGGCGCTTGCGCGAACGCCTGCGCGATGCCGAGCGCGATTGACTTCGTGTCCGCGAACGAGATGTTCGTTGCCACCGCCACGACGAGGCCGCGGTCAGGGAAGGTCATGAGGTACGTGGTGCCCCCGATGAAGTCGGCCTTCGTGCCATGACCGACCATGCGCGACGGGGTGCCGGCGAGATCGAGCGTCTCGAGCTTCCAGCCGAGACCGTAGCCCGTGTCCTCTCCCGAGTTGAGGCGCTGCGCGCTCTGGAGCGTCTCGAGAGTGGCCGGTTGCAGCACCGTGCCGCTGCCAACCGCGAGTCCGAACCGGACGAGATCCGACGGTGTGGAGAGGAACGCGCCGGCGCCGGCCCAGCAGGTCTGATCCCCTTCGCGCACCGACTCCGGTCCGTAGCGGGTGTCGCCGCCGAATCGCGGATAGTAGAACGTCGCGCGGTCGAGGACGTTTTCGGTCGACGAGTCGGAGCGTGTGTCTTCCATGCCCAGCGGCTCGAAGATCTTCGTGCGCATGTAGGCGAAGAACGGCTCGCCGGCAGCGGCCTCGACCGCCGCGCTCACCAGGATCCAGCCATAACTCGACGGGTTGGACCTGGTGCCGGGCTCAAATCGCAGCGGCTCGTCCGCAAAGCGCTTCAGCGCGTCCAGTGTCCGCTCGCACGGCTCGAGTGACTCCTCGTCGCCGGCGTCGTTCCTGATGCCGCTCACATGTCCCATCAACTGCCGGAGCGTCACGGGCCACTGCTTCTTCGGAAACGTCGGCACGTAGGTCTGGATCTCGTCGTCCAGGTTCAGCTTGTGCTGCTCCAGCAGGCGGCCGACGGCAATCGAGGTCAGCGGCTTGGACACCTCGGCGATCCTGAACCGCATCTGCGGAGCCACGGGCACGCGGGTTTCGAGATCCGCGAAACCAAAGCCTTCGGCCCAGACGATGTTGCCGTCGGCGCCGACGGCGACGGACAGCCCCGGCAGGTTCTGTTCGGTCAGGCCCGCGCGCGCAATCAGGCGTCCTTTACCGACGGCGTCGGCCCACTTGGGGAGCGGCGCGACGTGTGTCACCGACGGGATGCTCGTCGCGTCCGGGTGGATTGGCGTCGCGGTCGCGCGGACATAAGCAAACAACCCGAGAATCGCCGCGCCGACCATGCCGACGGCCAGCACGACCGCCGTCAGCGCAATCTCTTTCCGACTCTTCGCCACGTCGCCTCCCCGCCATCCCGCACTCGACCCGAACGGCCCTCGCACCTTCCGCTACCCGTGCGTCTCAGATAACTTTACTACGCAAAGTATACAAGCTTCAAGCTGGTTGCGTGCTCGCCGGCACGGGACGTCGA
>CAWFMC010000028.1:0-7759 GCA_963816725.1 uncultured Acidobacteriota bacterium
CTCAGAACCGCGCCTGCTTCTTCGAGTACCAGACCCCGTGCGGCCGGCCGGTTCCGGGGTAGTCCCACGTGTCGACGACCGCCCGAGTGCGAACGTCGACGACCGCGACGCCACCCGTGCCAGCGGTGCCATTGTCGTAGGTGGCAAAGACGTGGTGGCCGTTCTGCGTCATCACGGCGAGGTCGCCGGCGCTGCCTGCCGGTCCGATCTGGACGAGACCGAGCGAGGTCAGTGTCAGCGTATCGACAAACCCCAGGTTCGCCGGGCTCCCTCGCAGGCTGACCACCAGCGTGAGCTCGTTGGGCGTCAGCATAATCGACTCGGGCTGGACGCCGATGGGCAGCGAGCCGGTGACGGTGTGGCTGGCCAGGTCGATGCGTTTGACCGAGTTGTCGCCGCGCGCCGACACCCATAGCAGATCGCCGGACCGACTGGGGATCGATTCCTCGGCCCTGGGGATCGCCGGGATGGTGAAGTCGACACTCCCCGTTGCGGTGTCGATAGCGGTGACCTGGTTGCCCGTGTCGTGCGCGATGTAGAGCCTGTCTCCGTCCAGCGTAGGACTGATGGCGTGGGGACGTGCCGTCGCGTCGCCGCTGCTAATCAGGTAGGTGACCGAGTCATCGCTGGTGTCGATGGCCGCATATCGAGACGCGTCGCCCACGCCCGGCGAGTGCGACGCCAGGCTGACATAGATGGTGTGGCCGTCGTTGCTGGGTTCGATGTGATGCGGCAGCGGGCCAACCGGGATCGAGTGCCTGGCCAGCGTCCCGGTGTCGACGACCGTGACCGCGTTGTCCGTCTCGGCGGTGATATAGGCCTTGCCGGTCTGCTCGGAGATGCAGATGTCGTGTGCGCCGCGGCCCACCGCCAGCGTCTTCAGCAGATCCCCGGTTCCGGCGTCGAATATCGCCAGTTCGCCCAGGTCACGGTTGACGACCCAGACCGTGCCTTTCGGGTCATCTTCGGCTGCGCCGCTGGACGCAGGTCCGAGCGAGGCCGCAGGGCCGCCAGCGGAAACGCCGGGGCGCGACGCGGTGACAACCGCGGCGAAGATAACGATGGACATGAAGAGCGTGACGCCCCCGGCTGGCCGTAAGGTTCTTTTCATGGCGATTCCCTCTGTCAAGTACGCGGATTCGGCCGCCGCCCCGTCTCATCGCCTGGCGCCCGGTGTAGAATCCGGTTCCGAATCCCCCATGTCACCGGACACGGACGTCACCCGCCTGCTGCTCGAATGGAGCGACGGCAAGGAGGCGGCCGCGGCCCCTCTGATGGATGCCGTGTACGACGAGCTCCGGCATGTTGCGCGCGCCTACCTGTTGAGAGAACGCCGGGACCATTCACTGCCGGCCACGGCGCTGGTCCATGAGGCGTATTTGAAGCTCGTCGATCAACGCCGCGTGCGCTGGCAGAACCGGGCGCACTTCTTCGCGGTGGCCGGTCACGTGATGCGCCGCCTCCTCGTCGATCACGCGCGAACGCGGAGCGCGGCAAAGCGCGGGGTGGGGCTGACCATTCCGCTGGACGGCGTCGACGCGCCGGGCGGAGGCAGGAGCGCGGATCTGCTCGCCCTCGACACCGCCCTGGACAAGCTCGCCGCCCTCGATCCGCGGCAGGCCCGCCTGGTGGAGCTTCGCTACTTCGGCGGGCTCACGATAGACGAGGCCGCTACGGTCATGGACGTAGCGGCGATCACGGTGAAACGGGACTGGGCGCTAGCCCGGACCTGGCTGTACCGCGAGCTGGGTGGCCCGGCATGACCACTGGCGCGGACTGGGATCGCGTCAAGCAGCTGTTCCACGAGGCGCTGGACGAATCGCCTGACGCGCGCCTGGCCTTCGTCCAGGCACGGGCGAGCGACGCGCAGGTCCTCCAGGAAGTCATGTCCCTGCTGCAGGCCTATCCGTCGGCCGAGGGCTTTCTCAGCACCCCTGCCGACCCGGCCCAGGTGCGGGCGGTCCTCGCGCGCCTCGACACCGGCGACGAGCTCGGTCCGTTCCGGATCACGGGCCTGATCGGCGCGGGCGGCATGGGCGAGGTCTACCGCGCGTGGGACACGCGGCTCGATCGCAACGTGGCGATCAAGGTGGTGCCGCAGGCGTCATCGATCGATGGTGCCGCGCGCGAGCGGTTCGAGGCGGAGGCCCGGGCGATCTCGCGGCTGACACACCCGCGCATCAGCACGTTGTACGACGTGGGATCGGCGTCCATCGGCAGCGCAACCGTGCACTACCTGGTGATGGAGCTGGTCGACGGCGAAACCCTGGCCGCTCGTCTCAGGCGCGGCGCGCTTCCCGTGGATGAGGCCCTGGCGATTGCCATCGACATCGCCGAGGCGCTGGCCGCGGCGCACGCGGCCGGCGTGGTCCACCGCGACGTGAAGCCCGCGAACATCATGCTGACCAGGTCCGGCGCGAAGCTGCTCGATTTCGGCCTCGCCCGGCTCCGGCCTTCGCCCCTGGCCGCTGCCTCGGCACGCCTCACCGCCGGCGATCCGGCGACGCAACGCACCGGCCTGTTGGGCACGCTTCCCTACATGGCGCCAGAACTGCTGCGAGGTGCCGGAACCGACGCGCGCACCGATCTGTTTGCGTTCGGTGCGGTGCTGTACGAGATGCTGACCGGAAGCGCGGCGTTCGCCGCCGAGTCCGAGGCGGATCTCGTCGCGGCGATCCTCGAGGACGAGCCGCCGCCGATCGCCACGCGGCAACCGCTGACGCCGCCGACGCTGGCGCGGCTGGTGGCCACCTGTCTCGCCAAGGATCCGCAGGACCGCTGGCAGACGTCGCACGATCTCGTGCGTGCGTTGCGATGGATTCGTGACGATCGCTCGCGGCCCGCGGCTTCGACGCCGGCGACGGGCGTGGTGTCCCGGAGGGTCCTGGCATGGGTCGGGGTGGCCGCCGCAGTTCTGATGGGCGCGCTTGCGATAGCGGCCTGGAAACGTCCGATCGTCAACCCGAGCCGTGTCACCTTCCCGGTGTTTGCCACCGCGGGCACTCAGTTTCCGCGCGGGACGGCGGAACTGGCGGTCGCGCCGGACGGCAGCGGGCTCGTGTTCGTCGCGATTGCGTCCACGGGCACGCGACAGTTGTGGCTGAGACGATTCGACGCGGCCGACAACCACCTCCTCGCCGGGACAGATGGCGCTGCCAGCCCTTTCTGGTCGCCAGACGCGCGCTGGATTGCGTTCGTCGCTCGCGGCAAGCTCTGGAAGATCGCACCGACCGGCGGCCAGCCGCAGGTCGTGTGCGATGCGCAGTCCTATACGCACGGCACCTGGAATCACGACGGCACGATCCTGTTCAGCGGCTACAGTCCGTCAATCTCCCGGGTTTCCGAGAACGGCGGGACGGTGAGCCCTGCCACGGTCCTCGATCGGTCGCGCGGCGATGTCGCCCACTCGTTTCCCGTGTTCCTGCCCGACGGACGGCGGTTCGTGTACCTCGCGGTCAGAAGGGGCGACGGTGTCTCGGAGCTGTTTCAGGGCTCACTCGATTCGACCGAGACCCGGCGGGTGGCGGCTTCGGAAGCCAACGTGGGGGTCGCGGGCCGGTATCTGATGTCGCTGAACAAGGGCGTCCTGGTCGCGCAGCGCTACGATCCGAATCAGGCCGCGCTGAGCGGCTCGCCGATCGAGATCGCCGATCACATTGTCTCGGACCCCCCACTCCGCTCGGGGAGCCCCTTCTCGGTGGGAGCAGGCGGAGTGATCGCGTACCGGAGCGCCAGTCCGAACAGCCGTCTCCTCTGGTTCGATCGCATGGGACGCCAGCTCGATTCGTTCCCCGGAGCAGGGGACTGGCATCATCCGCGGCTGTCTCCCGATGAGAAGTCGATGCTGATCGAGAAGACGGATCCCTCGACCGGGCGCCACACGATCTGGACCCTCGATCTGCTGCGTGGCACCTCGTCGCGGCTGATCACCGATCCGTACGGCGCCCACCAACCGGGGTGGTCGCCGGACGGCCGTCGAATCGTGTTCTCGTCGAACCGTCTGGGCGGCCTCGCCCTGTTCGTGACCCGGTCCGACGGCTCCGGCAACCCCGAACCGGTCCTGCCCGGGGAAAAGGGCTTGTGTACGTGGCCGACTGGTCAGCCGACGGGCGTTTCCTCCTCTACGTGATCGATCGCGCAGACAATCACGGATCTCTGGATCTCGCCGCTCGACGGCGATCGGACGCCGTATCGCGTTCCTGAGTTCGCCGGCCACGGAAACACAGGGACAGTTTTCCCCGCAATGGCACGTGGATCGCCTACACCTCGGACGAGTCCGGCTCGCCCGAGGTGTATGTGCGGCGCTTTCCCGACACCGGTACCAAGTGGCGCATCTCGACCCACGGCGGCGCGCAGGGGCGGTGGCGCCACGACGGCAAGGAGCTGTTCTATCTCGCGCTCGACGGCAGGCTGATGGCCGTCGACATCAAGGCATCCTCCTCGTCGTTTGAAGCCGGTGCTCCGCACGCGCTCTTCGTCACGGGCATTACCGGATCGTTCGTCGACCGTTTCAATCAGTACGTGGTCACGCGCGACGGACAGCGTTTTCTGGTCAATCGCAGTGACGAGGATGAGAATTCCGCACCCATCACGGTCGTGATGCACTGGGACGCCGCGCGCCAATGATGTCAAACGACGGATCTCCAAGGGTGGATTCATGACTTGTAGCCGGGTAAACGTGAAACCCGACGGGATGGCCGGGTCGCGGATCCTGTTCCAGATCTGGTTCCGGCATCGCGATGGCGCTGGTCTCACGAGATCCCCTGGGTGCAGTACCGCCGCGCTCGTGTGCGATGAATCGCTACTTCTGCGGGAGGACGGTGGTCCGCTTCGAAACCAGGCTGAAGAAGAGGAACACTTTCTCCATCTGCGCGGCGCCGCGGCGAATCCAGAACTCGTGATCCTTGTCAGGGAACTCGAGATAGATGTGGGGCGCACCGACGGCCTGCAGCGCGGCCACGGCCCGGCGAGAGGTCGCCGGAGGCACAATCGAGTCCTTCGCGCCGTGCATGATCAGCGTCGGCAGTGACTTGTACCGTTCGGCGGTGCCGTCGGCGATGCCCCCGGCGCCCGAGATTGGGGCGAGTCCGGCCCAGATGTCGTTGTACTTGCCGCCGAGGTAGTACGTACCCGCACCACCCATGGAGTGCCCCATGAGATAGATGCGATCGCTGTCGACGGCGTATTGCTCCCGGATCGATTTCAGAAGAGCCATCGTGTCGATTTCCGCCAACTCCGTCGTCGAGTAGCGGACGTCACCGCCGGGCTTCACGGCCGCCGTGGCGACCGGCGTTCCGGTCCGGCTCCCCCACCAACTGGACAGGTTGAATCCCATCGGTGCGACGACGATGAATCCGTATCGTTCGGCGAAGTCCGTGGTGCCGTCGAACAGGATCTGTTGCAACGGCGTGATGTTCAGGCCGTGCAGATCGACCACGAGGGGTGCTGGCTTCTGCGAGTCGTACGTCGACGGCACGAACAGCGTGTAGGGAATGTCGGCGTTCGCCTCCGCCAGGCGGTGCGTGCATTCAAGAATGCGTTGCTGCGACGCGGTGAGCGGGGGCTGAGCCGACCTCGGGATTCCGTTGAAACCGCGCGAAATGTCGGGGGCCGGCGTTCCAGCGATCGGGGTGCCGTCATGGCGGACGTTGACCGTGCCGGCGCTCGCGTCGGCGTTGGCCTGCGTGATCGCGGTACACGTTTGCCCCGGCGCGACCCGGGCCGAGTCTACCGCGCGCTGCGGGTAGTCCGGAGCCACCGCCACAGTCACGACCAATACGAGCAGCGAGTTCCACGATCGCATCATGGGTCCGTCCTCTCGGGATCCTGGGAGGTTCCGCCGGCGCCGGGCGGTTGTCAACTCGGCGCGGCTCGATCGCCAGTCTCGTCTCGGCCTTCACATCCGACGTCGAGTAGGGCAGCCGTGCGCTCCATTGATGCGATAATGCGCCGGCGCTCAATTACGACAATTCATCGCGGACACTCCTCGAACGTCGCGCTCACCTTGACTTGCGACGAAGCGAGCAGGACTGTCCCATCCCTCGTCGCGGCAGGCACCGCGCGCTGTCCGAGCAAGTGACCCAGCGGCAGGCAGGGTGGGCTGTATCGGTTCTCATAAACGCTCAGCGAAAGGGACGCCATGTTTCGACTGTCGCTCATCTTGCTCGCCATTCCGGCTCTGGCCCTTGCCCAGGAGCCGATCTCTCAGCAAGCTGCGCAGAAACTCGCGCAAGCGACCTTCGGCGAATACCTCGAGCTCCTCGCCCTGCCGAACGACGCGATCAACCCGCCCGACATCCAGAAGAACGTCGACTTCCTCGAGCGCGGGTTCAAGAAGCGCGGCTTCGTCACGAAGCAGCTCGAGAACAAGGGCAAGCCGATGCTCTTCGCCGAATGGCCGAAGAAAATCCCCGGCGCAAAGACCGTCCTCTACTACATGCACCTCGACGGCCAGCCGGTCGTGGACAAGGAGTGGTCGCAGCCGAGCCCATGGCAGCCGGTCGTGAAGAAAAAGGACTCTTCCAACAACTGGCAAATCATCTCAACGGAGGCGCTTTTCGCGACCCCTCTCGATCCGGACCTTCGCGTGTTCGCCCGCGCGTCCTCTGACGACAAGGGCCCGATCATGATGTTCCTCGCCGCCTTCGACGGCCTGAAGCAGCTGGGCGTCGATCCGGCGTTCAACGTCAAGGTGCTGCTCGACAGCGAGGAGGAAAAAGGTTCTCCGTCCATCCCTGAAGTCGTCACTGCCAGCAAGCAGCTCCTGCAATCGGACGCCATAATCATCCACGACGGCCCGCGCCACCAGAGCGAGCGCCCCACCCTCGTCTTCGGCAACCGCGGCGTCGCGTACGTCACCCTCGTCGTCCACGGCCCCAGGCAGCCCCTGCACAGCGGCCACTTCGGCAACTACGTCCCCAACCCCGCCGTGCGCCTCTCGCGCCTGATCGCCTCCATGAAAGACGACGAAGGCCGCGTCACCATCGCCGGCTACTACGACCGGATCAAACTCTCCGACGCCGAGAAACAGATCCTCGCTGATACCGGCGACGACGAAGCCGCCATCCGCAGCCGCACCGGAATCAAGCTCGCGGAACGGGTCGGAGGCAACCTCCAGGAAGCGATCCAGTTCCCCTCGCTCAACGTCCGCGGCATGGCCGCCGCCTCCGTCGGCGAGAAAGCATCCAACATCATCCCCCACCAGGCCATCGCAGAATTCGACTTGAGAACGACCCCGGAAGCCCCGCCCGAATACCTCTTCCGCCTCATGAAGGCACATGTAGAGAAACAGGGATATCACCTGGTCGACGGCGCCCCCTCCGACCAGGACCGCGCCGCCTACGACAAGCTCGCCACCCTCTCCCTGGGCTCCGCCGGCCGCGCCGTCCGGACGCCGCTCGAATCCCTGCTCGGCAAATGGGCATACGAATCCCTGCAGAAGACCAGCCAGTCCGGCGTGCCCGTCCGCATCCGCATGATGGGCGGCAGCGTCCCCACCGACTCCCTGGTGGACATTCTCGGCGCGCCGTTCGTGATCGTGCCGCTCGTCAACGGAGACAACAACCAGCACACGTTCGACGAGAACATGCGGGTCGGGCACTACGTGGAGGGAGTCCGAGCGATCGTTGGCATGCTGCAAGCGCCAGCGAAGTGACCTGTCCGCGCTACTTGCCGAGGCCGGCCGTCCAGTTCATCCAGATCGTGACGGGCGGTGCTCGGCATTCGTCCGGAGAGAACCGACTGGACGAGGTAGAACAGG
>CAWFMC010000029.1:0-58781 GCA_963816725.1 uncultured Acidobacteriota bacterium
TGGAGGCGCCGGGATTTGCACCCGGGTCCGAACATACATCCCCGCAGGAATCTACGATGCGTATCCGCTTCTAAAGTCTCGCCCCTGACGTGAGGAAGCGTCGAAGAACCGCCAGGAGCCAGCCCCGGAACGTCTCGCGGCTGATGTCCGGGACGGGCCATCAACCACCAGCCTGCAATAATGACATCCGGTCCCCGGCCCGCAGGCTGATCGGGGTGGACGCTCACAGGTTCTTAGGCTGCGAGTGCGAGCTGCGTGTCCGCAGTTAGGTTTGTTTCCATCTGATTTACGAGGGTGATGGTCCTCGGCAACGCATCCTGCGAAACCGTATCTCCGTCGAATCTAGGTCGCCCCCACAAGACGCGGTGGACACGCCGGCAGGCGCCGGCACCGCATCAACATCGCTCATTGTACGGTACCGGACGGGACGGGTCAACTCTCTGGCCCCGTGGCACTTGCGGGCCGTTCGTCCTTGACTTGCCGCCGCTCGGTCCCGATAATTTCTAGGATGCCCGGCGAATCGCTCCACGCCGCGGTCGAGGCGCTCCGCACCAGGCTCCAGTCGACCCTCGACGGCGAGCTGACCGAATGGCAGACCCGCGTCGAATCCGAACACCAGCAGGCGATCGCCAGCGCCACACGTGCGGCAGACGAGGCGTGGTCGGCCAGGTTCGCCGCCGCCGCGGCTGAATCGGCGCAGATCCGTACGGACGAGCGCGCCCGGCTCGAGGCCGAGCACGCGGTGGCGATCGCGGAGGCCCGCCGCCAGTCGGCCCCGTCTGCCACCGGCGTGGTGACCCAGCTCGCCGACGCCATGAGGCGCATCGGCCAGTCGGCGTCGCTGTCGGCGACCCTCGATACGCTGGTCGAAGTCTCGAGCGCGCACGCCGATCACGTGAGCCTCTACGTTCCCGCCGCCGGCGCAGGCGACAGCACTGGCTGGGCCACGTGGGGACCGGCGACATCGGAGAACGATCAAGAACGCGAGCTCGTGAGGGCCGCGAGCACGAGTGGACGCGCGGAAACCTCGGCGGACGGGACGCGCCTGGCCGTCCCGATGATCGTCGGTGACCGTCCGGTTGCCGTGCTCCATGTGACGCGCGCCGAGTCTGGATCGCCCGCCGAGATCGTCGTGCTGCTGGCCTTCCACGCGGCCGCGTGCCTGGAGCGGCTGACAGCGGTCCGCCTCACCCAGCTGATGATGGGGACGCCAGAGCGCGCGGCCGAGGATGATGGCAGCGCCCGGCGTTACGCCCGTTTGCTGGTGTCTGAGATCAAGCTGTACAACGAGGCGGCGGTGCGCACGGGACGCGAACACGGTGACCTGCTGGCGCGGCTGGGTCCTGAAATCGATCGGGCTCGCCGCCTCTACGAACAGCGGGTGCCGGCCTCACAGGATCGTGGGTCGCTGTTCCAGCACGAGTTGGTCCAGACGCTGGCCGCAGGTGATGCGACCAGACTCGGCGCGACGGCATCGTGAGTATCGTCGTCGAACGCGAACGGCCGGTCAGTGCGGCGTTCGTCGATGCGAGCACGTGGATGCGATCGAGCCGCACCCCGCTCAAGGGCGTCAGCGCTCGTCGCGGGTAGCCGTGCAGAGACCACTGGCGTGCCGGCGTCCGCGACGCTCTGTATCGTCGGACGGCGGCGTCCCGACGACGCTCCGCCAGGCGGTAGGCCGTCAAGCGCATCGTCGAGCGGCCGATAACGAGAGAGACGGCTTGTACTTCTGATTGACCATGCTCAAGGCCACCCTTCCGGTCGTCGCGGTTCTCCTGCTCGTGCCCGCGCCCGCGACACAGGTCCCGGCGGCGCAGCAGCTCGAGACGACCGCGCACCAGCCGTTGCCCGCGAACACGAGCGATCTCTGGCTGGTCCCGTCGGCCGCCGACGTGAAGCCCGCCGCACTGACGCCGTTCAAGCCGCTGATGGATGGCGCCGCCCGTTTTGCGAACGGTGACTACGCGGGCGCCTTGCCGCTCGTCAGTGAGGCCTCGCTCGGATCGACCGAGCTCCGCGACTATGCCGCCTACTACACCGCTGCCAGTCAGCTGCGGCTGTCACGCTCGGCCGATGCGCGCGCGCGCTTCCACGCGCTGCGCGAGCGCAAGCCGCAGGGCGCGCTGTCGGTCACTGCGGCGCTGGGCGAAGCGGAAGCCGCCGAGGCGCTCGGCGACTCCAAGGCTGCGGTCGACATCTACGCCGGTCTCGCCGACTCGAAGACGACGGTCAATGAAGACATCCTGTCGCGCCTGGCGCGCGCCTATCTGGCCGCCGGAGAGAAGAAGAAAGCCGCCGATACCTACCTGCGCGTCTACTACGAATTCCCCCTCAGCGACGCCTCGATCGCGGCGGACGCGCAGCTCGACTTGCTGCGCGATGAGATTTCGCGCACCGTTGGGAAGCTCGACATCGGCCGGGCCCAGATCCTCTACGGCGCGCGCCGCTATCCCGAGGCTCGCGCCGCGTTCGCGTCCATCCAGGGCAAGTTGTCCGGCGACGATCGCGAGCTGGTCGACCTCCGCATCGCCGAATGCGACTTCTTCCTCAAACGCTACGCCGCCACCCGCGACGGGGTGCAGCCCTATCTCGAGAGCGCTTCCCGTAAGGCGGAAGCGCGATTCTTCGCGCTCAGCGCCCAGCGCGAGCTCGGCAAAGACGAGGAGTTCATCGCCGCCACGCGCCGCCTGGTCGACGAGTTTCCGGACAGTTCGTGGTCCGAGGAAGCGCTCAACAACCTCGCGACCTACTACATCCTGACCAACGACGATGAGCTCGCCGCGAAGACGTTCCGGGAGATGTACGAGAAGTTCCCGAACGGTCCGCGGGCCGAGCGCGCGGCGTGGAAGTACGGCTGGTATCAATACAAGACCGGCGAGTATGCCGAGACGGCCCGGGTCTTCGAGAGCGCTGCCGCCGTCTTCGCGCGATCCGACTATCGGCCGTCCTTCCTGTATTGGGCGGCCCGGGCGCACGGCAAGCTCGGAAACGGCTCGTCTTCGGCCGATCGGCTGCGCATCGTCCAGGCGGACTACGGCAACTGGTACTACGGGCGGCTGGCCAATCAGCTGCTGGCGTCCCGCGCCGATCAGGCCCGCGGGGAGGCGGTGCCCGCTAACCGCCAGTTGCTCACCTCGACGGCGCCGGCGCTTCCCACCGATCGCCTGATCCGGCTACTGCTGGCTGCCGGGCTCTACGACGATGCGTTGACCGAGCTGCGGTTCGCGTCACGCGCGTGGGGGCAGTCGGCGGCGATCGATGCGACCGTCGCCTGGGTCTACTACCGAAAGGGCGAGCTGCGACGCGCGATCACCCTGATGCGCCGGGCCTATCCGCAGCACCTCACGTCCTACGGGCAGGAGCTGCCGCCCGAGATCCTGCAGGTCATTTTCCCGCTCACCTACTGGGACTGGATCCGGAAGTACTCGGTCCCCCGCAACCTCGACCCGTACGTGATCGCCGCGCTGATCAACCAGGAGTCGACGTTCGACGCCAAGGTTCGATCGTCGGCCAACGCCTGGGGGCTGATGCAGATCGTCCCGGCAACCGGGCGACGCCTGGCGCGCACGCTCGGCATCGCCCGGTTCAGCACGCCGCTGCTGACCAACCCCGAAACGAACATCAAGCTGGGCACGCTCTATTTCTCGAAACTGGTGGAGCAGTTCGGCGGCACGCACTACGCGCTGGCCAGCTACAACGCCGGCGAGAGCCGCGTCGTGCGCTGGCGATCGGAGCGGCCCGGGCTCGACCAGGACGAGTTCATCGACGACATCCCGTTCCCCGAGACGCAGAACTACGTCAAGCGGATCCTGGGCACGGCCGAAGACTATCGGATGCTGTACGGCAAAGGCGGCGGTCGCCCGATCCCGGTCGCCGGTCTGGATCCGGCTCCCGAGCCGACCATGCCGATGACCAAGCCGCCAGCTGCGGGCCGGGCGGCTGCCGCCCCGGCGAAGAAGGGCACCGCGAAAGCCCCCGCCGCCAAGAAGGCGCCGGCCAAGAAGACGCCGTCGAAGAAGGCACCAGCCAAGAAGCCGGTCCCCAAGCACTGAGCCGCTGACTCCGCGCCGCGAACGGTCGCCTGCGATCAATCGGCCTTCGGCCAGGCCATAATCTCGAAAATCCGCACGCGCTCGTCCGACGCGACCTCCCGCAGATACGGCAGGTACGGCATCAGGCGGGCCTC
This sequence comes from uncultured Acidobacteriota bacterium, assembly GCA_963816725.1. Taxonomy (GTDB): domain Bacteria; phylum Acidobacteriota; class Vicinamibacteria; order Vicinamibacterales; family 2-12-FULL-66-21; genus CAVSUB01. The sequence goes on from CAWFMC010000029.1 coordinate 4,187, forward strand.
GATCTGCGGGGCAGTCTGCCCGCCATACAAATCCCGGTGGATCACGAGGTATCGCGCGCGGCGCTGCTTCAAGGCCTCGAAGCTCTCCGGCGACGGGAAGGACGCGAGGGTCACCGCCAGCGTGCGGAAGTCCGGCGGGATGTAATCGCTGTAGCCGTTGAGGAGCGGCTGCCAATGGCGCGTCGAGTTGACCATGTAGATGGTGTGCAGATGGAAGTCGATCCGCCGCTCGTAAAACGGGAACTCCGCGACGGCGCCGCGCGGCATGCGCGCGAGCACGTCGTAGGTGGGGGAGATCGGTTTGGCTTCACGCCAATCGATTGGCACGCCGGTCACGTCGAGGAGTGCGGCGGCACAGCAGATCGAACCAACCAGCGCAGCGCGTCCGGGGAACCGGCGCCGCAGCGCGCGGACGCCGAACGCGGCGAAGATCGCGAGCACCAGCGTGACGATCAGGCCGGTCCGGCCCGGCGCCCGGAGCAGTGAGAACACCGGCACCACTTTGTAGAGCAGGGAATACAACCCCGCGCGCGGTCCCAGCGAGGCCCACAGCGCGAACAGCCCGAGGCTGCCGTAGAGCACGAGCGTTTCGCGGTCGCCGACGAGGCGCCGATTCTCGGTCGCGGGCATCCGAGCTATCGCGACCATGCCCAGCACGCCGAGGATCAAGGCCAGGAACCCCGGGAACAGGACCTCGTGGTTCCAATCCTTGATGAGCGCAAGCATCCAGTTGTGGGCGTGCGCGGCCGAAGCCAGATACGATCGCCAATACGCCGCATACATCGCCGCATCGTCGAGCGAGCGGCCGAAGCCGGTGTCGTTCTGCAGCTGCAGGTAGTGCGCGAAGGCCGGCGCGACCAGGAGGACGGAAACAGCCAGTGCGGCGATCACCGCCGTCCAGTAGCGGCGCGAACGCCACAGGCCCCGGGACGCCGCGAAGAAGATCGTGAGGTACGCCACCATGAAGCCGGCGAAGATCCCGTAGTAAGCACACGCCAGGGCCTGCGCGGCGAGCGCGAGTCCGAGCGAGACACCGCGGCTCAAGGTCGGCACGTCGGCCAACCGATGCATCATGAGCAGGGCGAGCGGCAGTCCGGCGGCCATCAGCAGCTGGATGTGCGCGGTGTGCGAGAAGAGGAACGGGCAGAAGGCGAACAGGACGGCGGCGGTGGCCGCTGACCATCCGTCGCCGGTCAGCCGTCGCGCCGTCAGCCACATCGTGACGACCGTCGCCGCGAACGAGAACAGCACGACCACGTTGTGCGCGGTCTCGGCGTTGCGGGTCAGCCACCACACCGGCAGGGCGATGACTCCGGACACGAGATTGGCTTCTGAGAACGCCAAGGCGTTCTTGTGAGGATGGAAGATGTTGGCGTCGAAGACATCGGCGGGATCGGTGAGGAGCGCGTGCGCGACCCACGCCACGTTCCACACCGACACGCGCGCATCACCGCTGTTGGCGGTGCGCCCGAGCCGATTCAGCCCGGTGATCAGCGGCCAGGTCATCACAACCGCGGCCGCGCTGGCGATGACGGCGAGGAGGAGCGCGCGGCGCGCGCGTGTGCCGATGATGTCCCTGCCGCGCTCCATGTAGAATGCCGCCCATTCAACCACAGAAGAGCGGTCCCGCCCACTCCGCGTCCGCCGCTGCCCCTCGCATTCCGCCGGGCGCGCTGACCGCGATCGCGGTGCTGTGGACGATCGCCGCGGCGTGGCTGTCGCAAGGGGCTGTGGCGCAGGGAGACGCCGGAGCGTCGCGTCTGGGACTCCTGCCCGTCACGGCGACCGCCGCGATCGTGGCGGGACTCGCGGGCGTGCTCGTCCTGGTGCTGATCCGCCTCGGCGCGTCGCGGCTGCCGCTCAGCCTCCTCGTGCTGACGATGCTGCCGTGGCTGCCGATGCCGGTGCCTGCGGCGATGCTGTTGTGGACCTCGCCGCTCGTCGCGGTCGTCTGGGCCGGCGTGTTGACGGCGATGGCCGCGACCGTTCCGTGGCGCCCGCTCACGCTGCCGGCGCACCCGCTGCCGGTGCGGGCCGCGCTGCTCGCCCTGGTGATCTACTCGGTGGTGGCGTGGGCTGTGGCCCCGTCGCGTCCCGGCGGCGACGAGCCGCATTACCTGATCATCACGCAGAGTCTCCTGCGCGATCACGATCTCGAGATCGAGAACAACCATGCGCGCGGTGACTACCGCGAGTACTTCCCCGGTGATCTGTCGAAGCCGGACTACCTGCGGCGCGGCCGCGACGGCGCGATTTACTCGATCCACGCACCGGGCGTCTCGGCTCTCGTGGCGCCGGCGTTTCTGATTGGCGGGTACCGCGGCGTCGTCGTGTTCCTGCTGCTCGTGTCGTCGATCGCCGCCGGGCTGGCATTCGAGCTGGCGCGGCGCGTGACCGGCAGCACGACGGCCGCGTGGTTCGGATGGGCGGCGCTCGTGCTCGCGCCGACCCAGCTCCTGAACGCGTTCACCGTCTATCCGGACGGCCCGGCCGGGCTCATCGTCCTCACCGGTGTGTGGGCGCTGATCCGGGCGCGCGAGGAACAGATCTCCGAGGAGGACGCGGCGTGGCCGTGGCTGCTGCACGGCGTCGCCCTGGCGTTCCTGCCGTGGCTGCACACGCGCTTCGCGCTGCTGGCCGGCGGCATCGGCGCGCTGGTGCTGCTCGATCTCGCACGGACACGTAATCCGGCGGCGAAAGCCACGGCCTTCCTGATCGTCCCCAGTCTCAGCGCGGTCGCGTGGATGTCCTTCTTCATCGCGATCTATGGCGCGCCAGATCCCTCCATCCCGTACAGAGGGTCTGACCTCGGGGCGCCGGCCTACATTCCGGGCGGCATGGGGGGGCTGTTCTTCGATCAGATGTATGGGCTGTTCGTGAACGCCCCGGCGCTGGTCGCCGTGCCGGTCGGGATGATTGCGCTGGCCTGGAGGCGCGGACCTTACCGCTGGCTGCCGGCGCAGTTCGCGTTCATCGCGCTGCCGTACGTGCTGACCGTGACCCACTTCGCGATGTGGTGGGGCGGCTACAGCTCGCCGGCCCGGTTCCTGGTGCCGCTGCTGCCCTCGTGTGCGATCCTCGCCGCCGGCGCGTGGGTCGCGGCCCGGGAGCGGAGCGGCCGTGTGCTCCTGACAGCGTCGCTGGTCGTCACCGGCAGCATCGCCGTCCTGCTCACCACGGTCGATCGCGGCCGCCTCGCCTACTTCGATCGTGGCAACGTCTACGGTTTGTGGGCGGAATTCGCCAGTCGCACCGCCGACCTGGGACACGGGCTTCCCGCGTACTTCGCGCGCGTGCAGCGGCAGCTCCCGGGTGAGCTCTTTTACTTGGAGATCGCAGTCTGGGTCGCGACCATCGCCGCCGCGTGCGCGGCCATGTCTCTGATCGTCAGGCGCGCGGAACGGATGTACCGGCGCGAGCCGGGCCGCGGCGGCGTGGCAACGCTCGCCGGCGCCCTGCTGGCGATCGCCGTCATGAGCTCGGTGACCATCGTGTGGCGGATGGAAGGTGTAGACGGGCGCCTCCCGGCGTCGGCGGCGATGAACCTGCTACGTCAGGCTGGGGCGGTCGATCGCGCGGTCGCCCTCGATCTGACGGGACGATCGCGGCTGGCGACGGATGCGCTGGTCGGACGCATGGCGCTGCGGCTGGCGCGGGTGCCGCGCACCACTCCGGTGCGCGAGGATCGCGCGCTGTTCACGCTGCCGGTGGTGCCCGCGGGTGACTACCGCATCCGCACCGAACGCAGCGGCGGGGCCGGATGGCTGATGGCCGGCGTCGGGGCCGGACGCGATCAGTTCGCGCTGGTCACGGAACCGGTGGGCGTCTTTGACGGCGAGGTCGCGGTCCGCTTCCCGGTCGACGTACGGGCGCTGGTCGTGCGCGGCGACGAGGATGCGGCGGCGACGGTGCGGGCACTGGATGTACGCGCTGTGTCACTGCGCTCGGGCACCGCCAAGGTGTCGGACGGCATTGCCCGCCGCGCCGTGCGCTACGGGACGACAGCGGCCTTCTTCATGGACGAGCGCGCCTTCCCCGAGCCTGCCGGCTTCTGGGTGGGCGGCGCTCGGGAGACCGCCGTCGCGTTTCAACCGGATGCGGCCCGGGCCGCGCTGGCGCTGCTGGTGCGGAACGGGCCGATCGACAACGTCGTGACGCTCTCGAGTGCGGCGTGGAGCGACACCCTGCGGCTCGCGGCGGGTGAGGAGCGCCGGGTCGAAGTCCCGATCGCCCGGGACAGCGGAGCCGCGCTGGTATCGTTCACGTCGGCGTCAGGGTTCAGGCCCGGCGACGTGAACCCGGGGAGCCGCGACACGCGGTTTCTGGGGGCGTGGGTGGCGATCCGATAGCGGTGCCGGAGAGCCGGGCCTGCGGTCAGAAGCGGACGAGGCCGCCGAAGTACAACCCGCGGAGCCGCAGGTCGCCTTCGTCTTCGTCGATGTGGTAGAAGACGTCGAACGAGCGATACCCCACCTGAGCGCCGACGTAGTCGGTGAAGTTCACGGTCCCATAGAGATCGAGGTCGTAGTATTTCGCCTTGTAGCGATCGAACGTGTCCTGGGGCAGCGGAAAGAACGTGAACTCGCCGGTGATGGCGATGTTCGGCGCCACATAGCCGCGCCCGATGAAGCCGACCGCTGGCACGGGTCCCCTGGCGTGTACGAACTCCTTGTCGATCACGTTCGACAGCGTGGCTTGGATGTCCGTGTACTTGGCTTCGAGCACCAGGCCGACGAAGCCGCGATCGCGGTAGACGAAGTCGTACTCGTAGCCGAACCGGTAGGCCTTCCATTTCAACTCGGTGGTGACCGGCAGCGAGATCGGATAGGCGATGCCGTTGAAGATGATGGTCCGCTTCAGGTTGGCCTGCGCGCTGTAGTTGATCGGCGTGTATTCGAAGCGGAACTTGTGCTTGGTCGCCGCCCGGGCAACGACCCGGAGCTGCTTGAACCAGCTCCGCTCGATCCCGAGGTCCGAGACGAAGTCGATTCGGGACCCGATGATCCCGAGCGATTCACTGGTGATGTCCACCTCGGGCGTCGGGCCCCAGAGGAAGCCGCCGATCTCGACGTGATAGTTCTCACCCGTGGCGCGAGTGGACGTGCTCTTGACGGCATCTTGCGCGTCAGCACGCCCGGCGAAGCCCAGGCACACGACGAGTACAGCGGCTATTGTTGTACGCATGACGTCTCTCGCCCCGATTCGGTTGTCGTGCGGCCCTGAGGAAGGGCCGCGAAGCCTCTGGGAAAGGCCGACCGCGAGAATAACATGATCAGGCGGCACTCCGCTTGCTCAATCGCCTGTCGGATCGCACCGACCGTCGGCATTTCCCCATCAATACGCCGTTTTACCTTCCCGACGCGGCGGCCGATCCAGCGATCGGGAGCGTCGCACCAAAATCCCGAACATCCGTCGCGTGATGGACGTGAATGGCGGGACCAGCGACGTAACTACTTTCCAACGACGTAAGGTTCGAGGAGGCTTCGACAATGAGGCAGCGGTTAGTGAGCGCCATCGTGATGGCGCTGCTGATGCTGGCGCCAGTGGCGTCAGCTCAACAGGGCACGACAGAGTTGCGCGGCCGGGCCAGTGACTCGCAGGGCGGCATCCTGCCCGGCGTGACGGTCACGGTTCGCAACCAGGACACCGGCATGTATCGCGAGACCGTCAGTGGCGATGACGGCTCGTTCATCGCCACCGGCCTCGTCCCCGGGCGGTACGAAGTCGTGGCCGAGCTGCAGGGCTTCAAGAAGTTCAACCGCCGCGACCTGGTGCTCGAGGTCGGGAAGACCGCGACCATCGACGTGGCGCTCGAAGTCGGCGCGCTCACCGAGACCGTGAACGTGACCACCGAGACGCCGCTCGTGGACGTGACCTCGAAGGAAATCGGCGGGAACATCACCGGCGAGACGCTGACCAGCCTGCCGAGCGTCAACGGCAACTTCATCGGCTTCATCGGGCTGCTGCCGGGGATCGTCCCCTCGATCAGCACCGAGTCGTTCGGCAGCGATGCGATCAGCGTCAACGGACAAGACCCGCGCAACAACAACTACTCGGTCGACGGCGGCAACAACAACGACGACGTGATCGGGCAGCGGGCGGGGATGCAGGCGCGCACGCCGATCGAGGCGATCCAGGAGTTCCAGGTCATCACCAACCAGTACGACGCCGAGTTCGGGCGCACCTCCGGCGCGGTCGTGAACGCGGTGACCAAGTCCGGGACGAACAGCCTGCGGGGCAGCGCGTTCGGCTTCTTCCAGGACAGTAGCCTCACGACCAAGGACTACTTCGCCAAGAAGAACGATCTGGCCAAGTCGGACACCAGCTACCAGCGCTGGGGCGGCACGGTCGGTGGCCCGATCGTCCCGAGCAAGATCCAATACTTCTTCAGCCTCGAGCGGTTCGCGATCGATCGTGCCAACACGATCGTCATCCCGGCGCGGCCGGACCTGAACGATCAGCAGACCACCAAGGATCGCGTCTGGAACACGATCATCAGGGGAGACCATCAGATCAACGCGAACAACACCTACAGCGTGCGCTGGCTGCGCGAGTCGTCGCCGCAGACGAACCAGATCATCGGGGCGGTGACGGCGCGGGCGGCGCGGGAGGAAGCCGACGTCGACCAGACCCTGGCGACCAACATCAACTCGGTGCTGTCGAACACCAAGGTCAACACGCTTCGCCTGACCTGGACGCGCGAGAACGTGGCGTTCGCCAGCGCCTGCTTCAACGGCAACGGCCGTGACTTGAGCAAGTGCGACCCGACGCTGGCGTTCCAGGACTTCACCGACCAGCAGAACAACACCGCCCAGGCCCGCGTCAACGACGCGATTCAGGTGGACGACACCCTCGCCTGGTTCATCCCCGGCCTGCACGGCGATCACGACGTGAAGGTCGGCGCGCAGTACGAATACTCCGGCGCGGCCAACCAGGACCAGGGCAATCTGAACGGCACGTTCGCGTTCGGCCGCAGTGACGCCCCGTTCAACCCCGCCGACCCGCGGACCTACCCCGACCGGCTCTCGATTCGCGTCGGCGGGCCGAGCCTGTTCTACGAGAAGGCGCACTACATTGCCGGGTTCGCGCAGGACAAGTGGCGCGTCAATCAGCGATTGACCCTCAGCCTCGGCGCTCGCTACGACCTCGAGGTCATCCCGCTCAGCGAGACCGACGATCCGCTGGTGGATGGCTATCCGGTCGACAAGAACAACATCCAGCCCAGGGTCGGGGTGACCTACGATCTCGGCGGCGGGAAGAGTCTGGTACGCGGCGGCTACGGCCGTTTCTACGAGAAGACGCACTTCGAGCTGATCGGCGGCATCTACACCGGCACCCCGTTCACGAACTCGTTCACGGTGAACTTCCCGACTGCGGCGGCGGATGCCGGCCCGCGCAACGGCCAGTTCCCGAACGATCCCATGCTGGTGAACGGGCCGACGCTCAACCGGACGCTGCTCGAGACGCTGTATCCCGGCGGCCAGGTGCTCCGCAACACCGGCGCGAGCTGGGACAATCAGGATCGCCGGACGCCCTACACCGATCAGCTCACGGCCGGCTACGAGCGGCAGCTTGCCGCCAACGTGGCCCTGAGTGCCGACTACGTGCACGCGTTCAGCCGCGACCTGCTGATGTTGAAGGACCTGAACCCGGGCTTGCGCGCGACCACCGCGGTGACCTCACCGCTGGTGCGGCAGGGGAGCGCGACCCTGAACGCCGCGGTTGCCGAGCTGCAGCTGGTGTATCCGGGGTTCGCGCCGTTCACCACCGCCGTCACACAGCCGCTGAACGTCGGCCGGGTTGACTACGACGCGCTGTTGCTCAGCGTCAACAAGCGCTTCAGCAACAATTACAGCGCACGCGTGTCATACACCCTGTCCTACTCGCGCGGCAACACGTCGGCCAGCTTTGTGCCGACCAGCGGCTTCCAGGTGCTCGACGATATGCACCTCGAGCTGAACGAAGGCCCCACCGCGTTCGACACGCGCCATAACTTCGTGGTCAGCGGCCAGGCGCGCGTGCCGCACACCGGCGGCCTAAACGCGAGCTGGGTGGCACGGGCACTGAGCGGCTCGCCGTTCAGCCTGACGAACGCGAACATCGATCCGGACCGCAACGGCTCGCAGTCGGAACCGCTGGCCGTCGGTGACTACTCCGGAACCGGACCCGATGCCTACACCGTGAAGAACTACCAGTCCGAGCGGAATGGCGCGTACGGTCCCGGATTCTTTGAGCTCGATGCCCGACTCGGGTATCAGTTCGCGATGCCGAACCGACGCAAGCTGGAAGCCTTCGTCGACTTCTTCAACCTGTCGAACCGGGCGAATTTCCTGAACCCGTCCGGTAATCAGGCGTCCCCGCAGTTCCTGCTGCTGACCGCCTACAACACGAGCTACACGCCGCGGAAGGTGCAGATCGGGGCGCGGTTCGAGTTCTGAGGGGGAGGCCAGGCGGGAGTGTTCTCGCCTGGCCTTTTCTTAGGCTCAAGGCTTCAGGCTACGGGCCGTCTCCCGGGTCCCGGGTCTCCGGGTCCCGGGTCCCGAGTCCCGTCTGTATACTGACCTCGTGCGTCCCGCCTTCCGCCGACTCTTCCCGTACGTCCGTCGCTACCAGCGTGACTTCGTCCTCGGGCTGATCTGTGTGCTGGTGACCACCGCGGTCCAGCTGCTGTCGCCGTGGATCCTGAAGCATGCGATCGACGACCTTCACGCCGGCGTCACGCGCGAGAAGCTGCTGCTCTACTCGGGGCTGTTGCTGGGCGTGGCGCTCGTCAGCGCGGTGTTCCGCTTCCTCATGCGGCGGCTGCTGATCGGCGCCTCGCGGGACATCGAGTACGACGTTCGCAACGACTTCTTTGCCCGCCTGCAGCAGATGCCGCTGGCCTACTACCAGGCGCGGCGCACGGGCGACTTGATGTCGCGGGCGACCAACGACCTCAACGCGGTGCGCATGATGATCGGGCCGGCGATCATGTATTCCGCCAACACCGTGCTCGTCTTCGTCGTCGCCATCATCCTCATGAGCTCGATCGACGCGCGGCTGACGCTGGTTGCGCTCGTGCCGCTGCCGTTCGTCTCGATCAGCGTGAAGTACTTCGGCAGCGCCATCCATACCCGGTTCGAGGCGATCCAGGCCCAGCTCGCCGACATCAGCGCGGTGGTGCAGGAGGCGCTGGCCGGGATCCGCGTGGTGCGGGCCTACGGGCAGGAGCCGCACGAGATCGCCCGGTTCCGCGAAGCCAACGCCGAATACCTGCGCCGCAACCGCGTCCTGATCCGGTTGCAGGGCCTCTTCTATCCGAGCATGACGCTCTTTCTCGGCTTCGGCTCGCTGCTGGTGCTGTGGCTCGGGAGCCGCGAGGTCATTCGCGGAAGGATCACGCTCGGCGACTTCGTCGCCTTCAACGCGTATCTCGTCATGCTGTCGTGGCCGATGATCGCGTTCGGCTGGGTCACCAACATCCTGCAGCGCGGCATGGCCTCGTGGAAGCGGATGCTCGACGTGCTCGACGCGGTCCCTGACATAGACGACTCCGGTGTCACGGACCGCGGGCGGGCGGTGGACATCCGCGGCCGCATCGAGCTCCGCCACCTGACGTTCGCGTATCCCGGCACCGACACGCCCGTGCTGGACGACGTGTCGCTGCTGATCGAGGCGGGGCAGACTGCCGCGTTCGTCGGCGCGACCGGTTCCGGCAAGTCGACGCTGATCAGCCTCCTGGCGCGCCTGCACGAGCCGGCGCCCGGCACCGTGCTCGTCGACGACGTGGACGTGCGGCAGATCCCGCTCGCGACACTGCGCGGCGCGATCGGCTTCGTGCCGCAGGAGCCGTTCCTCTTCTCCGACGCCATCTCCGAGAACGTCGCGTTCGGGGTCACGTTGACGGACGGTCCCGACGCCCTCGATGCCCGCGTCCGCGCCGCGGCGGCGGTGGCGCGGCTCGACAAGGACGTGGAGGAATTTCCGAAGGGCTACGACACGGTCGTGGGCGAGCGTGGCATCACGCTGTCGGGCGGACAGAAGCAGCGAACCGCGCTGGCCAGGGCCGTGATGCTCGACCCGCGCATCCTGGTCCTGGACGATGCCCTCTCGGCGGTGGACACCTACACGGAAGAGGAGATCCTGGCGCGGCTGCGCGTGGTCATGCGGCAGCGCACGTCGATCATCGTGTCGCACCGGATTTCCACCGTCCGCGACGCCGATCAGATCTTCGTCCTCGACCGCGGCCGGATCGTCGAGCGCGGCCGGCACGACGAGCTGGTGCGCAGCGGCGGCATCTACGGTGATCTGTTCCGGAAGCAGCTGCTCGAGGAGGAGCTGCAGGCGTCGTAGGGAGGCCGCACGCCAGGACCTGCGGCCTGGCTTCAGACTTTGGGCTCTGGGCGTCGAAGGCCACTGGCCAGAAGTAGGCCCGCAGCCCTCCAGGCCCGTAGCCTGAAGCCCAAAACCTAAAGCCTTTTTTGAAGGGACATTCGTGCAGGACGAGGACGTACTCGGGAAAGCCTACGACGCGCGCCTGATGCGGCGGCTGCTGCAGTACCTGCGGCCGTACTCGGGTGCGGTCGCGGTGGCGTTGACGGCGATCATCGGCGCGTCGGTGTTGCAGCTGGCGCAGCCGTATCTGATGAAGCTGGCCATCGATCGCTACATCGCCACGGGCGATCTGGGCGGGCTGAACCGGATCGCGCTGGCGTTCCTGGCCGTACTTCTCGGATCGTTCTCGCTCGAGTACCTGCAGACGTGGGTCCTCAACATGACCGGGCAGCGCATCATGTTCGACATGCGCAGCCAGATCTACGCGCACCTGCAGCGTCTGGACATGCGGTTCTTCGATCGCAATCCGGTCGGGCGGCTGATGACCCGCGTGACCACCGACGTCGACGTCCTCAACGATCTGTTCACGGCCGGCGTCGTATCGATCTTCGGCGACGTGTTCACCCTGCTCGGGATCATGATCGTCCTGATCACGATGGACTGGCGGCTCGCCCTGGTCGCGTTCGCCGTCCTCCCGCTCATCGTCATCGTCACGCAGTGGTTCCGGCGCCACGTGCGGGATTCTTACCGGACGGTCCGCACCTGGATCGCGCGCATCAACGCCTTCCTGCAGGAGCACATCACCGGGATGTCGACCGTGCAGCTTTTCCGCCGCGAGCCGCGCAGCTACGAGCGCTTCGACGAGATCAACCGGGCGCACCGCGACGCCAACATCGAGTCGATCTTCTATTACGCCGTGTTCTATCCGGCGATCGAAGTGATCGGGGCGCTCGCCTCGGCGCTGATCATCTGGTTCGGCGGCGGCTGGACGATGCAGGGGACGCTGACGCTCGGGTCGCTGGTGGCGTTCCTCCAGTACTCGCAGCGGTTCTTCCGGCCGATCAGCGACATGTCCGAGAAGTTCAACGTCCTCCAGGCGGCGATGGCCTCCTCAGAGCGCATCTTCACGTTGCTGGACACGGAGGTCACGATCAGGTCGGGACTAGGGACCCGGGACCCGGGGCCCGAGCGCATTGAAATCGACCGGTCCGTGGCGACTGACGCTCCTGTGCCCCCGCATGCGTCGCTTGCAGGTGCCGGGTCCCGAGTCCCGAGTCCCGAGTCCCGAGTTGCGGGCGAAGCCCGTCCTCCGGGCCATATCACGTTCGACCACGTGTGGTTCGCGTATGCGGGCGAGGATTACGTCCTGCGGGACGTGTCGTTCGAGGTGCGGCCCGGCGAACGGCTGGGGGTCGTCGGGGCAACGGGAGCGGGGAAGTCGACCCTGATCAATCTGCTGCTGCGCTTCTATGACGTCAGCAAGGGGCGGATCCTGGTAGATGGCGTCGACATCCGGGACATGGCGCTCGACGAGCTGCGCGCGATGTTCAGCCTGGTGCTGCAGGATGTCCACCTGTTCTCGGGCACGATCGCCGCGAACATCCGCCTGGGGCGGACATCGATCACCGACGAGCAGGTCCGGTCGGCGGCAGAGGCTGTCCATGCGGACGGCTTCATCCAGCGGCTGCCTCTCGGATACGCGAGCGCGGTCGCGGAGCGCGGCTCGACCCTGTCGGTCGGCCAGAAACAGCTGCTGTCCTTCGCCCGGGCGTTGGCCTTCGACCCGCGCATCCTCATCCTGGACGAGGCCACGGCCAGCGTCGACACCGAGACCGAGCTGGTGATCCAGGATGCCCTGCACGTCCTGATGTCAGGCCGCACGACCATCGCCATCGCCCACCGCCTGTCGACCATCCAGGACATGGACAACATCCTGGTGCTGCACCGCGGCACGCTGCGTGAGTCCGGGAGTCATCAAGCGCTGCTCGCACAGCGCGGGATCTACTACAAGCTGTATCAGCTGCAATACAAGGATCAGGAGGATGGTGCGGGGAGCCGCCTCGCTGGCGCCGGGAAAGCGGCCGGAAGCGCGCAACGGGGCCTCGGGACCCTGGACTCTGGACTGGGCACTCGGCGTTAGGCGCCGGGCGGTGCGCTTCGAACCCCGATCCTCCCTAGTCCCCAGTGCCCAGTCCCCAGTCCCCAGTCCCTAGTCCGTTTTCTTCCCCCCGAACAACCCCTCGAACACTCGCCGGCTGATGGCCCGCGGGTTCCAGCCGAGGCGGACAACGGTGACGGCCGCTTCGCGGCGGCCCAGCGCGAGCGCCTCGTTGCAGTTCCACATGTAGAGATCGAGCTCGCGGCCCTGGACCTCGGGTCCGGTGTCCATGATGGTATAGACACCATTGTGGCGGTCGTCCAGGCGATCGACCTGGACGATGGAGCCGACCGGCAGCACGCGGGGATCGGACGCGGCCATGCCCGTCTTTACATTGGCGCCCGACGCGGTCGTCGTGCCTTTGCAGTAGCCGGTGACCGAGAAACTGAGGCGCGCGCCGGGGCTCGGGCGGGCGGGGCTCTCCGCCGACTCGGACGAGCCCGTCGGACGCCAGGAATCGAAGGAATGACTCTCGTAGAGGGGCACCAGGGCCACCACGCAGATCATGGTGACGAGCGCCTTTCGACCGGACGACCGTGACAGATACATAGGTCAGGAACTGCGGCCGGGGAGGTTCAAATATAGCCGTCCCAACCGGTGCGGTCAACGAACAGCTCAGGCGTTTGCCCTAGGCCGTCCACCCGCGAGTCCCGCCTCGCACGGCGACGAGATACGCGCCGGAGAGGGCGAGGCGAGCGAGATACCGCCTGTCTTTGATCGAGCCTAAATTCACGCAGGCGCGATGTAGCGCTCATCGAACTAGGCGGGACTCGACGACGGGTCGCTATGCCGGTGGGATGGCCCGGCCGGTTTCGTCCAGATTGTGCCGGCGGCGATGGGCAGCGATCAGGCCGAGCGCGGTGCGATACGCGACGCCGGCCAGCGCGACCGCGCCGATCGTCGAACCGAGCACGAACGCCCACGCCAGCGGCCAGAGCGCATGCGCCAGACGGCGAAACTCTCCCCAGGAAGCGTCGCGCAGCGCCTCGGTCAGCTCGCGCAGCAGTCCGGGCGGCACTTCCACCCGCAGGATGAACGCGCCGAGCAGGGTCGTCAGGCTGTAATACGCCGGCAGGATCCAGGGCAGGTTCGAATAGATCCCCAGGACGACCGCGATGCGGTTCAGGCCGAAGAGGAACGCGATGGCCAGACCGAGGACGGTGTGGAGGCCGAGGACCGGCGAGAAGCCGAAGAACACGCCCACCGCGTAGGCCAGCGCGGTCCGGTGCGGGGTATCGTGCGTGTGGAGCAGCTGCTCGAGCCAGCGCTTGAACCGGGCGGGAAGCATCGCGGATCAGAAATGCGAAAAGCCGGACGGAAGGAGTCCCGGCTGCCCGTCTCGCACCAGGATCATGTCCTGTGCCCGCGTGAGCTCGCCGATGCGAGTCAGCGGGAGTCCCCGCAGCAGTCGTCTGACACCCTCGAGCCGCCGCGTGCCCTTGGGCGGGATCACGAAGAGCAGCTCGTAATCGTCGCCTGCCCCGACCGAGGCGTCCAGGGCGTCCATCCCGCGCCCGGCGAACCAGGAGGCCGCCGCCCGATCGAGTGGCAGCCGCGACGCATCGATAACGATTCCGGTGCCGCTGGCCTCGGCGATCTGGCGGGCGGCGTCGGCCAACCCGTCGCTGAGATCCATGCACGCGCGGGCCGCCCTGGTCCGGCCCAGGAGGGCGCCCAATCGGGTGCGCGGCACGGGCCGGCGGTATCGCCGCACGCAGTCGGCGAGACCCGCATCGTCGGGTTCGGCGGCCGCCGTCGCAGCGCGGGAGCGCAGCCAGCTGAGCCCTGCCGCCGCCGCCCCGACCGAGCCGCTGACGTAGACGTGATCCCCGGGGCGTCCGCCGCTCCGCGTCAGGAACTTGCGGGGGCGTACGGTGCCTATCAACGTCACGTCGACGGCCAGGGGACCGGGTGTCCGCGTCAGGTTGCCGCCGGCCAGCGCGAGACCAGCCTCGCGGGCCATTTCTCCGGCGCCCTCCGCCAGGCGATCCACATCGTCCCCGGTAATCCACTCGGGCAGCAGCAGCGACCACAGCGCGAGGCGCGGTGTGGCCCCCATGGCCGCCAGATCACTGACGTTGACCGCCATCGCGCGGTACCCGATGTCCTGAAGGGAGGAGTAGCGGCGATCGAAGTGCACGCCCTCGACGAGCGTGTCCGTGGTCAGCACCTCGAGCGCGCCTCGCTCCGGCTTGACGACCGCGGCGTCGTCTCCGATGCCGACGATCAAGGGCGGGGAGGGCTCGGGAAGCCGCTGGCGGATGCGGTCGATGAGCGCCCGTTCGCCGGCGGCCGCCGCCGGCGGGGCACTCTGCTGACTACCGGGCGTAGTCAACGGCGCGCGTCTCCCGGATGACGGTGACTTTGATCTGGCCCGGGTACTCGAGCTCGTTCTCGATCCGCCGCGCGATGTCCTTCGACAGCCACACCATCTCCTCGTCGGACACGTGGTCGCTCTCGACCAGGATGCGGATCTCGCGCCCGGCCTGAAGTGCGAAGGCCTTCGACACGCCCTCGAATGAGTCGGCAATGCCCTCGAGCTTCTCCAGACGCTTCACGTAGGACTCGAGGATGTCGCGGCGCGCGCCGGGCCGGGCCGCCGAGATCGCGTCGGCCGCCTGGACCAGCATCGCTTCGAGCGACGGCCAGTCGATGTCCATGTGGTGGGCGGCGACGGCCTGAAGGACCGGTTCCGTCTCGCCGTGCTTGCGCAGGAAGTCGAGCCCCAGCTCCAGGTGCGTGCCCTGCAGGTCGCGGTCGATGGCCTTGCCGACATCGTGCAGGAACGCCGCGCGAGTGGCGACCGGGCTGTTCAGGCCGAGCTCCTTGGCCATGATCCCCGCGAGGAACGCGACTTCCGTCGAGTGATTGAGTACGTTCTGACCGTAGCTGGTGCGGAACTTGAGCCGCCCCATCAGCCGCAGCACTTCGGGATGGACGTCGTACAGTCCGAGCTCAAAGGCCGCGGCCTCGCCTTCGCGGCGAACCGTGTCCTCCATCTCGGCCTTGACCTTCTCGACGACCTCCTCGATCCGGGCCGGGTGGATACGGCCGTCGGCGATCAGCCGCTCGATCGCCCGGCGTGCGACTTCGCGCCGGAACGGGTCGAAGCTGGAGAGGATGATCGCGCCCGGCGTGTCGTCGACGATCAGTTCGACGCCGGTCGCCTGCTCGAGCGCCCGGATGTTGCGCCCTTCGCGTCCGATGATCCGCCCCTTCATGTCGTCACTCGGCAGGTCGACGACGGAGACGGTCGTTTCGATGGCGTGCTCGGCGGCACTGCGCTGGATGGCGTCGGCGATGATCTCCTGCGCGCGCATCGCGGCCGTCTCGCGGGCTTCGGTCTCCAGCCGCTTGACCATGTTCGCGGCGGCGCGGCGGGCGTCGGCCTCGAGCTGCTTGAGGAGGATCTCGCGCGCTTCGTCGGCGGTGAGCCCGGCGACCCGCTGCAGTTCCCGCTGACGTTCGACGACCAGCTGCTCTGAGCGGGCGAACGCCGCCGCCGCGGCCGCTTCGCGCTCGCGAGCCGCTTGCTCCCGCGCACGCAGGTCGCGGTCGAGGCGCTCGGTTTCGGCGAGGCGATCGGCCAGGGCGCGCGTCTTGTCGGCGAGCGTCTGTTCGAGGGTGATGATTTCCTGCTGGCGGGCGCGGGCCTGGGTCTCGGCGGTCGAGGAGAGTCGGTGGGCGATTTCGCGGGCTTCGAGCGCGGCTTCCTTGCGGAGCGTTTCGGCTTCGCGCTCGGCCTGGCGCGTGACCTGCTCAGCCTGGGCGCGCGCCCGATCGATCGTCTCGCCGAGAGCCCGCCGCCCGGTAGCCCGCCAGTAGGCCACCGCACCGCCGGAGATTGCCGCGGTGATTGCGGCATTGGCGAAGTAGATCGCCGGCACAGCCATGGATGTCCCCGTCGCAATATGGCGGGAGAGGGTCCCGCGTCAACCCCGCCGGCGTGTCACGGTGAGGGGCGACGTCGGCGCGCCCGTCCGCGCGCAGCGGAGGTGGCAGGCTGATGCCGGGTAGACCCGTCGTGCCCGCGCCGGGGCGGGAGATCAGTTTCTTCCGGTCGTGCCCGTGTGCGATGGAGCAGAGAAAAAAAGAACCCCGCTTTGCCGTGTGGAGAGGTCGAATGGACCTGCGTAGAGCAGGTGGAACCGCTACACAAGCTGCGCTTCAGGCTTCCTCGAACAGAGGCATGCACACCACGCGGCGTCGCGATTCTCTTCGGATGAAACGTTGGCCCAAACGAGCCTCCGAGCCATCACGAACAAAGCAGGGCGCTCAGAACTCCTGGAACGATCTTACTTCAGGCGCAGGCCGGCGTCGAGATGACTTTGCCCGGCGCCGGTTCGCGGATCGGCGAGCCCGATGGCGTGATCGACCATCGCTTCCAGCGCCCGGGTGCGATCCTCGAGCGTCGCCGACCAGTCGTGGTCGGCGTCGCGCACGCGAAAGAACGCGTCGGCGACGTTGAGGGCCGCCAGCACCGCGATCTTCAGTGTGTCCCCGGCCGGGCACTCCTTCGCCGCGAGCCGCATCTTCTCGTCCACGAACGCTGCCAGCTCCGCCACGTACTGGCCTTCCAGCGCGCTCCGGATAGGGTAGCGCTGCCCGTGAATCTCGACGTGGATGACGCGGGACTCGTGTTCCTGATCCATGTCCCGTCGTTCAGGCGGCCTGGGGCATCACGCTCAGAGGTTGAGCGACTCGATCTGCTGGAGCATCTCGCCGACGCGGCCGCGAATGAGCTCGCGCTCCTCGCGCAGGGCGGCCATCTCGGCGCTGGTCCCTTCCGCCTCGGTCAACTGGGCGCGGGCCGAGTCGAGCTCGCGCGACAGCCGCGTGTTCTCTTCCGCCATCCGGGCGCTGTCGCCGCGCAGCCGCTCGATCACGCCGACCAGCAGCTTGAGCTTCTCTTCCAGACGGTCGATCGGCTCGAGGTCGATCGATCGCGTGGCAAGTCCTTTGGCCAATCCGAACTCCTTTGACGGCTATCGCCGTTCCGCGCCGTGCGCGGCCTTGAGGGCGGCGACGATCGCGTCGGTCGCCGCCTGCGCATCTTCGTCGGTCAGTGTGCGATCCGCGGCGCGGAATGTGAGCCGCACCGACAGGCTGACCTTGCCATCCGGTACGCCCTTCCCCTGATAGCGATCGAACTCGGCGATCGACACAAGCGTGGCGGGGGCGCCCGTTCGGATCGTGCCACGAACCGCAGCAGCAGGCAAGGCTTCGTCGACCAGCATCGAGATGTCGCGCACGATCGACGGGAAGCGCGGCAGCGATGCGGCGCGGAACGTCTCGGTGCCGCTCCGCAGTGCGATCGCCGCCAGATCGATTTCTCCGGCGTAGATCGGCTCGCTCGCCGGAAATCCGCGGGCGTCCGCCACCGCCGGCGCCAGCTGGCCGACGATGCCGAGCAGACGCGTGGCACCGTGGACGGTCACGTACGCTTCGGCGGCGCGTCCGGCGACGAGAAACGGGTGCGCCGCGGGACGATACTCGACCTCGGCCTCCGATGCGCCAACCAGCGCGTCGATGACCCCTTTCGCGTCGAAGAAGTCGACCGGCCGATCGGGCATCGACCAGTGCGACGCGGCGGCCGACCCGCACCACACGAACGCCGCGGCGCGTCCCTCACCCTCGGCCGTGAACCGGCTGCCGGTTTCGAACAGCCGGACGTCACGCCGCTCACGGCGGCGGTTGTGGACGCACGAGTCGAGCAACCCGGGCAGCAGCGACGGCCGCAGCACCGCGAACTTCTCCGACAACGGATTGGCCAGCGCGGCGGGCTCGACCCCCTCGGGGCAGAACGGGCGCGCCGCGGCGCGCTCGATGAAGGCGAACGTCATCGACTCGGAGAAGCCGGCCGCACGCAGGACGCCGCGCACGGCGCGGTCGCCGGCAATCCGCTCGTCTGGCGCCGGCTGAGGCGTGGCGAGCGCCGGGAATGTGGCCGGCAACCGATCGAACCCGTAATGCCGGCCGACCTCCTCGACCAGGTCGATTTCGCGAGACACGTCGACGCGGAACGAGGGCACCTCGACGCGCAACGTGCCGCGCTCGACGTCAGTCCACTCCACCGCAAAGCCGAGCGGCGGCAGGATCCGGGCGATGTCGTCCTGCGGCACGTCCATGCCGAGGACGCGGCCGATGCGCGCCGTGCGCAGCGTCAGCGCCTGTGGTGCCCGTTTCGCGGGATACCGATCGATCAGGCCGCCAATCGCGCGGCCGGCGCCGGTCTGCTCGAAGAGCGCCGCGGCGCGCGCGATCCCGGCCGGCGGGGCGTCGATGTCGGCGCCGCGCTCGAAGCGGATCGAGGCTTCGGTCTTGAGGCCGAGCCGCTTGCTGGCGCGGCGGATCGCGGCGGCCTGGAAGCAGGCGCTCTCGAGCGCGATGCGGGTCGTGGTGGCGCTGATTTCAGAGTCGCCACCGCCCATCACGCCGCCCACCGCCGCGGCACGGGTGGCATCCGCAATCACCACCATCTCGGCGTCCAGCCTCCGCTCCACGCCGTCGAGCGTCGTCAATCGCTCGCCCTCACGCGCGCGGCGGATGACCAGCGTGCGTCCGTCCAGGCGATCGAGATCGAAGGCGTGCATCGGCTGGCCGATCTCGAGCATCACGTAGTTGGTGATGTCGACGACCACGTTGATCGGCCGGACGCCGGCCGCGGCGAGACGCTCTGCCAGCCAGGCGGGGGAGGGCCCGATCCTGACTTCGAACACCTGCGCGCAATACCGCGGACATCGAACGTCGTCCTCGAGACGGACGCCGACCAGCGGATCGGACGAGACATCGCTCGCCACCAGCATGGCTGGTGGACGCAATGGCTGATTCCAAATCGTTGCCGCCTCGCGGGCGATGCCGAGGTGGCTCAGGCAGTCAGGGCGGTTCGCGGTGATCTCGAAGTCGATGACCGGCAGCGGCCCGTGCTCGACCGACGCGACCTCGAAGCCGCGCAGCGAGATCTCGCGCGCGACCTCGTCGACGTCGGCCGGAACCGAGACCAGCTCGGCGAGCCACGGGTGGACGATCTTCACAGCGGGAACTGCTCCAGGAAGCGGAGGTCGTTCTCGTAGAACAGGCGGATGTCCTCGACCCCCCACTTGAGCAGCGCGACGCGCTCCAGGCCCATGCCGAAAGCGAAGCCGGTGTAGCGCTCGGGGTCGTAGCCGACCGCTTCGAACACCGCGGGATGGACCATGCCGCTGCCCAGGATCTCGAGCCACCCCGTGCGCTTGCACATCGCGCATCCGCCTTCGCCCTGGGAATCGGGCTTCGGCGCGACGCGGCCGGTGCCACGACAATTGCCGCAGCTGATGTCCACCTCGGCGCTCGGCTCCGTGTACGGGAAGAAGCTCGGACGGAAGCGGATGCCGCGATCGGCTCCGAACAGCTCGTGCACGAAGGCGCCGAGCGTGCCCTTCAGATCCGCGAGCGTGACGTGCTCGCCGACGACCAGCCCCTCCACCTGCGTGAACATCGGGGTGTGGGTCAGGTCGAAGTCGTCTCGACGATAGACCCGCCCCGGCGCGATCAAGCGTACCGGCGGCGGGAACTTCTCCATGTAGCGAATCTGCATTCCGGAGGTGTGGGTCCGCAGCAGCGTCGCGCGCGAGCCGGCCGCCGATCGCACCGGCGCGGCCAGATACAGGGTGTCCTGCATGTCGCGGGCGGGATGCTCCGGCGGCATGTTGAGGGCTTCGAAGTTGTGGTAGTCGTCTTCGAGCTCGGGCCCTTCGATCACCAGGAACCCGAGGCGGCTGAAAATCGCTTCGACGTGCTCGCGCAGGATGGTCAGCGGGTGGCGGTGGCCGATCACCGGTTGCCGGCCCGGCAGCGTGACGTCGACCGCACCGGCCGGCCGGGCGGACGTCGCTGCCGCGTCGAGCCGTTCCGTCAGGCTGGCCTCGATCTGCTGTTTCAGCTGGTTGGCCAGCTGGCCGAGGCGCGGACGCTCCTCGGGCGGGGCAGACCCCAACGCCTTCAGCAGCCCCGAGACGAGGCCACCTTTCCGCGCCAGGTACCGGTCGCGGACGACGCGGAGCTCGGGCTCGCGGATGGCTGCGGCAACGTCCCGTTCGAACTGGGCGCGGAGATCGTCGACCTGGCGGGCGGGATCGCTCATGAGTGGCATGCGGTAGTGAACGGCGCGGCCGCCGCGTCACTACCGCAGCAGGAAGAACGTGACTCTTACGCCGCGGGCGTCGGCACCGCGGCAGGCTTCGCGTCGGCAGCCAGCTTGGCCAGTGTCGCAAAAGCCGCGGGGCTGGTCACGGCGAGGTCGGCGAGCGTCTTCCGATCGATCGTGTTGCCCGCCGCTTTGAGGCCGGAGATCAGCTGACCGTAGGTCAGCCCGTTCTCGCGCGCCGCGGCGTTGATCCGCATCACCCACAGCTTGCGGAAGTCCCGCTTCTTGCGGCGGCGGCCGACGAACGCGTACTTGAGCGCGGTGTCGACCGACTCTTTCGCGGAGCGGTACAGCTTGCTCTTGGTCTGGTAGAAGCCCTTGGCACGGGCGAGGAGCTTCTTCCGCTTCGCACGCCGTACATTTCCACGTTTGACTCGAGGCATTGTTCTCGTCTTCCTCTTACGCTGATTCTTGTCGGGACCGGGGACTCGGGACCCGGGACCCGGCTCTCAGCTCGGGACAGCCAGGCTGCAACGTTGCTCGACCTCAGCCCCCATCACTTCGTCGCTACGCAGCCACGGATTTCACCTCCGCCGCTGCAAGCCATCCGCTTCGATTACCCCGGGTCCCGGATCCCGGGTCCCGAGTCCCGGCTCCTAGTCCGGCAGCATCAGCCGCAGCTTCGCCTGATCGGCGGGCGCGGCGAGCACGGTCCCGCGCAGCGACCGCTTGCGCGCCCGGCTCTTGCTCGTGAGGATGTGGCGCTTGAACGCCTTGCTACGGAGGAACTTTCCGGTTCCCGTCTTCTTGAACCGCTTCGCGGCTCCTCGGTGCGTCTTCAGTTTCGGCATCTCTCGACCTTCAGCTCCTACGTTCGATCTGTCGCAGCGCGTACTGCTACTGACTCTCTTGCTCCGGTGCCCGCTCCGTCGTGTCGCGCTTGGGGGCCGTCCGCTTGGCGCCCGCCCGCTGCGACAGGATGGTGTGCATCTGGTTGCCTTCCTGGCGCGGCATCGACTCGGCAATCGCCACGTCGTTGAGCTCCTCGATCAGCCGCTCCAGGATCCGCCGCCCGATCTCCGGGTGCGCCATCTCGCGCCCGCGGAAGAAAATCGTCGCCTTGACCTTGTCGCCGTCCGCGAGGAAGCGCTCGATGTGCTTCTTCTTGAACTGGTAGTCGTGCTCGTCGACCTTCGGACGGAACTTGATCTCCTTGACCTCGATCGTCTTCTGGTGCTTCTTGGCCTGCCGGGCGCGCTTCTGTTCGGCGTACTGGTAACGCCCGAAGTCCATGATCCGGCAGACCGGGGGGACCGCGGTGGCCGCGATCTCGACCAGGTCGAGCCCCTTGGTGCGGGCAATCGCCAGCGCCTGTTGCGGTGGCATGATGCCCAGCTGCTGCCCGGTGTCGTCGATGACGCGCACCTCGCGGACCCTGATCCGTTCGTTGACCCGGGTGCGGTCGTCCCGCCGCGGGCTTCGGTCGAATGCGATAACTACCTCCTGATTCAGCCGTCAGCTGTGCGCTGTCAGCTCTCCGCTTCCTCGCGCCGCCGTAGAGTGCGGGTCGCCAGGCTGGCGACGACGCGCCCGCACTTCGGTCCTCGCCATCCGGACGAATTCTGCCACCGTCTGTGCCCCGAGATCCCCGTCGGCCCGATGGCGGACCGAGACCGCCCCTTCGGCCGCTTCCCGATCGCCGATCACCAGCATGTACGGAATCTTGTGCAGCTGGGCTCCGCGGATTTTATATCCAATCTTTTCCTGGCGCTCGTCCACCTCGACCCGCAGCCCGCCGTCCGCCAGCTTCTGGCGCACCTCGCGGGCGTACTCGAGGTGCCGGTCGGCAATCGGCAGGATGCTGACCTGCACCGGCGCCAGCCAGAGCGGGAAGGCCCCGGCGTAGTGCTCGATCAGCAGCGCGATGAACCGCTCGAAGCTGCCGAAAATCGCCCGGTGGATGACGACCGGGGTGTGCTCGGCATTGTCGGCCCCGACGTAGGTCAGCTTGAAGCGCGCCGGCATCTGGTAATCGAGCTGGATCGTCGCGCACTGCCACTTCCGGCCGATCGCGTCGGTGATGTCGAAATCGATCTTCGGGCCGTAGAAGGCGCCGTCGCCCTCGTTGATCGTGTACGGCTGCGCGGCCGCGTCGAGCGCCTGCTTCAGCCCCGCTTCGGCACGGTCCCAGGTCGCGATCTCACCGAGGAACTCCGGTGGCCGGGTCGACAGCTTGGCCTCGAACGTCAGGTCGAAGTCGCCGTAGACCCGCTGCACCAGTCGCAGCAGGGCCTCGACCTCGGAGGCAATCTGCTCCTCCGTCACGAAGCAATGCGCATCGTCCTGCGAGAACTGGCGGACGCGGGTCAGCCCGGACAGCACGCCCGACGCCTCGTTGCGATGGAGCGGCGTCTGTTCGTGCAGCCGGACGGGCAGGTCGCGATAGCTGCGGACCTCGCTGCCGAAGATCAGCATGTGGGCGGGGCAGTTCATCGCCTTCATGCCCATCTGCTCCCCTTCGGCCTCGACCAGGAACATGTTCTGGCGATAGTGCTGCCAGTGTCCGGACGTTTCCCAGAGGGCCTTGTTGAACACCAGCGGCGTCTTGACTTCGACGTATCCGGCCGGGAACAGCACCTCGCGCATGTAGTTCGCCAGCAGGTTGTAGAGCGTGGTCCCCTTGTCCAACCAGAACGTCGCACCGGGCGCCCACTGGTGGAACATGAACAGTCCGAGATCCTTGCCCAGCTTCCGATGGTCTCGCTTCTTGGCTTCCTCGATCCGCTGGAGGTGCGTCTTGAGCTCCGCGTCGGTCGCGAACGCAGTCCCGTAGACGCGCTGCATCGGCTGGTTGTGGGCGTCCCCCTTCCAATACGCATTGGAGGTGCTGAGCAGCTTGAACGCCTTCAGCCGGCCGGAGGAGGGGACGTGCGGCCCGACGCAGAAGTCGACGAAGGTCTCGCGCCCGCCGGTGGTGTAGGTCGATACCTCGGCCTGTCCCGCGGTCTTTTCCTCGATCAGCTGGACCTTGAGCGGCTCGCCCCGATCGGCGAAGAAGCGCAGCGCTTCCTCGCGCGGCCACATCTCGCGCGCATACGGCAGATCGCGGGCGGCAAGTTCCTTCATCCGCTTCTCGATCGCTTCGAGGTCCTCCGGGACGAACGCGCGCTCGACCACGAAGTCGTAGAAGAAACCGTCGTCCGTCGCCGGCCCGATGCCGCACTGGGTGCCCGGAAAGAGCTGCGTGACGGCCGCCGCGAGCAGATGCGCCGTGCTGTGCCGGATCAGCCCCAACGCCTCGGGGTTGTCGGCCGTGACGATCCGGACCGCGGCGCCGTCGTGGAGCGGAAAGGACAGGTCAACCAGACGTTCGTCCACGATCGCGGCCAGCGCAGTCCGACCCAGACGTGGAGAGATCACGCCGGCCAGGTCGCCAGCAGTGGCGCCCGCGCGCACGAGACGGCTCGAGCCGTCGGGTAGCGTGACGGTAAGGTCGGACATTCCCAAATTAGTGGACTGGAGTGAGGTGATTCTTCAGCCCTTCGACTCACCGGTGACTCGCCGGCTCGCTCAGGGCACTCGACCCGAGCTTGTCGGCCTGCGATGAGCGAGGCCGTCAGCCGAGTCGAATGGTAGGCACGGGCAGACTCGAACTGCCGACCTCCTGCGTGTCAAGCAGGCGCTCTAACCATCTGAGCTACGCGCCTATGTCTTGAAAACACTGGCCTTACCGGAAGGGGTAGTCTACCAGAACTGGGCACGTGAAAAAAAGCGCAAATCGCGCCCAGCCTTACGCCGCGGCCTTCGCCTTTACCTGGGCGAGCGCGGCGTCGAGTACCGGGTCCGTGGTCGGGGCCGGAGCGCCGAACTCGACGTCCGGCTCGTCGACCGCGACCTTCGGGTCGAGGCCCTTGCCGTGGATCGGCTGGCCCTCGGGCGTCAGGTAGCGCGAGTAGGTGAGCCAGATGCCGCGATTCTCTGGCAGTTTCACCAGCTTCTGAACGCCGGCGCGGCCGAGCGTGTGCTCACCGACGAGATCCGCGCGCTTGTTGCCCTGGAGCGCCGCCGCGAACACCTCCGCGGCGCCCGACGTGCCGGTCGTGACCAGCAGCCACACCGGGGTGTCGATCGCGCCGTCGCCCGCCTTGGCCGCGATCTTCGTCGCGGCTTTCGGATCCCGGCCGGCCTGCTGCACGAGCGTGCCGGACTTCACGAACAGGCGGGCCGCGGCGATGCCGTTGTCGACCGGCCCCTCCGCCGTGCGCCGCAGATCGAGGATGAGGGCCTTGGCGCCCGCCTTGGTCAGGTCGGCGGCCTGCTTCTTCACCTCCGCCGAGACGTCTTGGCGGAACGAGGCGATCCGGATATACCCGGCGTCCGTGCCGAGCAGCTTGCCGGTGACCGCCGGGGCAGACGGCTTCTCCCGCACGAGCGGGATCTGGTGCGGGTCGGCGGCATTGCCTCGGATCACCGTGAGCGTGACCTTCGTGCCGGGCTGGCCGCGCAGCAGCCGCATGCCCTCGAACACCGACATGTCGCGGGTCGGGGTGCTGTCGATGGCCCGGACATAGTCGCCAGTCTGCAGACCAGCCTTGGCCGCTGGTGACCCGTCCCGCGCGGAGATGACCCGCAGATAGTACCTGGCGCGTCAATTCGAGCCCGACGTCGCCATCCGGCAGCGTTTCGCCGGCCTCGAGCGCCTTGACCTGCTTGGCGCTGAGGACCGCGCTGTCGGGATCGAGCCCGTCCGCGAGCCCGCGCATCGCCCCCTCCATCACGCGATCGACCTTCACCGGCTCGACGTAGCTGCTCATCACCAGCGACACGACATCGTCGAACACGCGCAGATGCTGATAAGGCTGGTCCCCGCTGGGCTGCTTGCCCATCAGGCCGCCCACCACCACGAACGCCAGGACCGGGGTCGAGATGAAGAGGACGGAGAGGCGAGTCTTCAAAGTCATGTGGATGATCCGGCCGGAAGCCGCCGCCAGGAGTGCGTCTGGCACCCCTTATTCACGTACTAACCATTGTAAGGGATCGACGGGCTGACCGTCGATCCGGAGCTCGAAGTACAACGCCGGCGTGCCGCTCGGATCCACACCTGAGGCGCCGATCGGCGCCTGGGCTTCGACGCGGTCGCCCTTCCCGACCGCCAGCGACGACAGGTAGCCGTAGAGCGAGTGGCTGCGATCTCCGTGTTCGACAATGACGAGGTCGCCGTAGCCGGCGAACACGTCGGCGTAGACGACCGTGCCCTCGTGCACCGCGCGGACCGTCTGGCCCTCGAGCAAGGCGATCGACATGCCGTTCCAGGTCGCCGGCGCCCCACCCCTGGTGCCCGCGGGTGCGCCAAATCGGATCAGGAGCCGGCCGCGCGCCGGCCACGGCAGGGCTCCGCGGAAGGCCTTGACCGGCAACGTCACCGGCAAGCCTCCGGGCGCGAGCTGGTCGAGTGAGGTCTGGAGGCGGGCCTGGGCGGCCTGGAGCTCGCTGGTCAGCTGCGCGTTCAGATCGCGCCGGGCGTCGATCGAGGCGACCAGCGCGGTCCGGCCGGCCACCGCCTGGTCGGCGGCGGCTCGGGCGGCTCGCGCTTTCGCCTCGAGCTCACCAAGCCGGGCAACGCGCTGTTGGAGATCCGCCTGCTCGCGGACCAGGGTGTCCAACGTCCGCTGGTGCTCGAGGACGCGGTCATGATCGATCCGCGTGAGCGCGGCGGCGGTGCGGTACGCGCGGGCCGCCGATCGCAGGTCGTCGACGTCGAGCAGCAGGCGCCAGAAGCCGGCCTTGCCAAGCGTGTAGACCCTGACCAGGCGACCCTCGATTTCGGGCCGTTCGGCGGCCGCCGCCTGGCGAAGCGCCTCACTGCGCGCGCTGCTGTCGGCGAGGGTCTGGAGGAGCGCCGCGCGATCCGCGTCGAGTTGGCGCAGCTCCGTGACCCTGAGCTGCCGCTCGACCTCGAACCGCCGCAGCTCCGTCAGAAGACCGCGCTCCTGCGTCGCCAGCGTCTCCGCCTCGTGCTGGAGCGCCGCGATGCGTGCGGCGGCGCGGTCAGCGGAGCCGGGGCGCGCCGCCTGGGGTGGCTCCGACTGGGCCTGCAGGGCGAGCGCCGCAGCCACGGCGCACGCCGCCGCGACCGGCGGAACGAGCCGGCGCAGCGCGCTAGAACAGCGGCTTGCCATCGATGTCCCTGGGGATCTCGAGGCCGAAGTATTTCAGCACCGTCGGGGCAATATCCAGAATCGACGGTGACGCCGAGGCCACGCGCCGGCTCGAGACCAGCACGCCCGACGTCTCCTTGTAGTCGTAGCCGCCGTGATCGCCGCTCCACTTCTTCATGTTCGGATAGACGATGCCGGCGGGAGAGCCGCCGAGGGCGGTCTGCCAGGAGACGCGGTAGCCGTCCGACATGCCCACCTGCAGCTCCGACGCGTTCTGCAGGTACTCCCCGGCATACACGTCGTCTCGTTTGTACACGGCGCGGACGATCGACGATCCGTCGGCCGGGTCTTTCATCGTGAGCAGCCGATCGCTCATCTCGGCGGCGAGGGCTGTCGCTTCGGCGCCCGGGCTGACGATCCCCTTGCCTTCGCGGCCGCGGAGATTGAAGTAGATCTGGCCGAGCCCCATGGCGTAGGCGCGGGTCCGCGACCAGTCGACGTTCTCCCAGAACTGTCCGCCGCCGCCGAACAGATCATCCAGCTTCTTCTCACCCGGCTGCTGCCCCTGGAGGACCATGTACCCCTCCTGGACCAGCCAGGTATTCAGGTTGACTGCCTTCCGCCATGAGTGGAAGCCGTGGTCGGACACGATCAGGATCTCGGTTCCGGGTTCGATCCGCTTCATCACGTCCCCGACGAACTGGTCGGCGCGGCGGTAGACCCGCAGGATCGAGTCGCCGTACTTGGCGGCAAGGCCCGCGTCGTACATCGGATGCTGCGGATCCGTGAGGCGCCACATCATGTGCTGGACGCGATCCGTGGACTCGATGACACCGACCAGGACGTCCCAGCTCCGGGTCTCGAGCCGCGACAGGATCACGTGAGCGCGGTCGTCGAACGCCTTGTCGAGGTCGTCCATGAACGTCTGTTCGTCCATGCGCCCTTCGTTGAGCGGCCACGTGGCTTCCGCCCACCCGAGCGTGCGGAAGTAACCCAGCTGCTTGAAGAGATCACCCGAGAAAGACGCCGGCGAGGACATCGGCACGGGCGGCGCGTCCGGCTTCCAGTTGACCGGCGACATATACAGCTGCAGGTCGCTGTCCGCTTTCATCAGCAGCAGCTGCACCATGCCGTGGATCCGGACCACGGCATTGATCCGGAACTCGAGATCGACCCAGCGGCTCATCGCGCCAGGCTGGAGCGTGATCGTCTGACCGTCGATGGTCACGGCCGCGGTCTTCGCGGCGCGATTCCAGGCGACGGTCATCGGGAGGCGCACATCCTCCGCGGCCTGGAGCTCGGCGAGCGTCGTCCGATCGGCGTCGGTCATCCGGCCGCCCTTGCCGCGGAGCGCCTGCAACTTCTGGCGGACGATCGGATTGGGCGGTCCGACGAGCTCCGTGTGAGCCACGTCGTTGTCCATCACCAACCGCTTGAGGATGCCCCCGAACTCGGTGTTGCCTTCCTCGTACCGGCTCAAGTCGGTGGCGAAGTAATAGAACGTGCCCATCGTGCCGCGGATGTCGGGCAGCGGCAGCCCGGCGAGCAACTCGCCGTTCGGTACGTCCTCCGGCGGGAAGGTCACCGGCACCGTGAGAACGCTGGACCGCACGCCGGCGCGTCCGGCGGTGACCCAGAACGAGGTCCCGCCGCGGATGGAAATCACCTTCGGCTTCGACGTCGGCAGGTAGCCGAAGAGGAACGTCGGCGGCTCGCGCCGGACCATGCCGAGGTCCGGCAGGTAGGTGCTGGTATCACGAACCAGGAAGTCGTAGATGTTGTGCTTGCCCGGGTTCACGCCGGTGGCAAACGACGCCCATGCGGTCGGCGACTCCGGTGACTGCGTGGTCTCGAGGGGATAGACGCCGCCCTGCGCCGCGAGCCTGGCGATGTTCGGAAGCTGCCCGGCCCCGATCCAGCGATTGAGCAGCGTCGGATCCATGCCGTCGAAGCCGAGGATCACAAGACGTTGGGAAAAGCGGGATGGCGCCGGTTTCTTGGCACACGCGCTCGAGCACAGGAGGGCGGCCAGGAGTGCGACGAGGCCGCGACGGGGAAGGCGCATGTGGGTGTTGATTATAAGAGGCTACAGGCTACCGGCTACAGGCTACAGGCCAGACGAAAAGCGTCCAAACTCGAAGCCTGAAGCCTGACGGGCCCTCAGCCCTGAGCCTTCAGCCTTGAGCCCGCGCCTCTCACCGCCCCTGGAGCCGCTTGGCGCGAAAGTACTCGACCTGGAACTTCTGGACGTTGCGGTTGTGCTCATCGAGGGTCGTGGCGAACGCGTGCGTGCCGTCGTTGCGGCTCACGAAATAGAGATACGGCACGTCCGGCGGGTTGGCGGCGGCGTCGAGGGAGGCGCGGCCCGGGGCGGCAATCGGTCCGGGCGGCAAGCCGGCGTAGCGATACGTGTTGTACGGCGAATCGAACGACAGGTCGGTGCGGCGCAGATTGCCGTCGTATCGGCCGGCGCGCTCGAGCGCGTAGATCACCGTCGGGTCGCACTGCAGCCCCATCCCGACCTTCAGCCGGTTGGAGTAGACCGCGGCGACCAGCGGCCGTTCCTCCGCCACCCCGGTCTCCTTTTCGACGATCGACGCCAGCGTCACCAGTTGTCGCACCGACAGCCCGCGCGCCGCGGCGCGCTCGCGTAACTCGGTGGACATCGTCTTTTCGAACGCCCCCACCATCCGATCGACCAGCGTGTCGGCGGTGGCGCGCCGGGGCAGCGCATAGGTATTGGGGAACAGATACCCTTCGAGGTCGCGCGCCTGCGGATCGAGCGAGGCGATCCGCTCGGGATTCGAGGCCGCGGTGACGAAGGTGTCCGCCGGTCCGAACCCCTTCTCTTCGAAGAGCTGGGCCATCTGGCGGATTGTCAGCCCTTCGCGAAAGGTGATCGATCGCAGGTAGACGTCACCGCGGGCCAGGCGATCCACCACCTCCGCCGGGGTCGCGGGGCGATCGAATCGATACTCGCCGGCCTGCAGCCGGCGGCCAGCCTTTCGCAACCACACCGCCGCTTCGAACGCGGTAGCGTTCGGCACCACGCCCGCTTCAGCCAACCGATGGGCCATGCTGGTGGTGCTGGAACCGGCGGGGATCTCCACGAAGATCTCCGGTTCCGTGAAGCCGCGGTAGGGCTGTTCGAGTGAGCGATAGATCCACGCCGCCGCACCAACGCCGCCCAGGACGATCACCGCGAGGGCGATCAGGATCAACCGCTTCACGCGGGCTCTCCCGGATCGATGTCGCCGGGCGCGCGCAGCGAATGCTGATGGTCCAGGTAGTCCTGCAGGATTACGGCCGCGGCTGCGGCATCGAGTGCCGCCTTGCGCTTGCGCCAGTCCTTCTCACGCCGGGCCAGCTGCTGGTCAGCTTCGTGACTGCTCAACCGCTCGTCCTGGAGGTGCAAGGGGACGCTCGTCACCTTGCGAATCTCCTCGGCGACGACCCGCACGGCGCGTGTCTGCTCGTGCTCCTCGCCGTTCAGCCGCCGCGGCAGTCCAAGCACGATCGCCCCGAGCCCGTCGTGTTCCGCCGACAAGGCGGCGATCTCCGCCCCGAGCGCAGCGGCGACCTGCCCGGGATTCCCTTCACGCCGGATCGTCTTCCACGGCCGGGCGAGCAGCCCCGTCGCGTCCGACAGTGCCAACCCGATCCGCCGATTTCCGTAGTCGATGCCCAAGGCGCGCACAGAAGAACTTTATCAGTGTCGGCGATGGGCGGTCGGCGGTCGGCGGACGGCGCTTCGCGCCGGTCCAGCGTTCACGGTTCAAGTTTCATCGCTGAAGTTCGGGGCGACGCCCCGCCGCAGAGCGACCTTGCGACCGCCGACCGCCGTTCCCCGACCGCCGAGTCACTCGCCCTAACGCGGGAACACCTCGTAGTGGGCCCGCGGCACCATGGTCCCCAGCGGGTTCACGGGGTTCGAGTAGTCGGACGGCCGCGACTTTCGCCCCAGCGTCACCCCGAAGGTGAGGGTGCCGACGGTGCCGGTGCTCAGGTAGCTCTCGTTGACGTCGAACTGCATCGTCAGCGCCATCCCGGGAATCAAGAGGTGGGTCAGACGCGCCCCGGCCCCGGCCGTGTCGCCGAAGCCCGGCGCGTGGCGGTGCAGCCATTCGAGGTGGCCGTCGACCCACGTGTCCGGCAACACCGGCACCTGGACGTTGCCGCCGAGCTGATCGATCGTGTGCAGCAGCCGCTCCGTCACGATCACCGGTGCGCCGGCCAGGGCGCCGAGCTCGGTGCGGCCGACCACGTCCCGCTCTCCCAGCCCCTTGGTGCCGAAGCCGCCGAAGCGCACGCCCGGCAGGAGAACGTCGAGGCTCAGGGTCGCGTCGGTCAGCCCCCCGGGGATCGACTCCGCGCGCACGTTGGCGGCGCCGAAGGTTCCTGCCGCGCCGAACTGCAACGGCCCGCGCCGATAGAGGAGTGTCGCGTCGAGCTGCCCGTCCTGACGGCCCGGGTAGAAGGCATAGGCGCCCTGCGCCTGGATGCCGAAGCGCTTGCCCGGGCCGAAGGGCGCGACGACCGAGGCGCTGGCCGAGTAGGTGTAGCTCGGGCCACTGCCCCAGGTCGGACCGAAGGCGGCGTCCAACGCCGCGAAGACCGGCGGGTCGCAGACATACGTCGGCGGCGCCGACCCGCTCACGTTGACCGCTTTCGTCGGGTTCGCCGGGTCGTTGCTCGCCACGCTGATGGTCCCGGTCTTGTTCCCCGCAGACGACGGATGGAACCGGACCGGAATCGCCACGCTGTCCCCCGGCGCGACCTTCAACGGGAAGACCAGCACCTGCGGCGACTCGAACTCCGGTGGCGCGGACGACGACACCCCTGAGATGAGGAGCGGGCACGAGCCGCTGTTGTTGACCGTGAGGTCGAGATCCTTGAACGCGTCCGGCGCGGCGCAGAAGGCGCCGAACTTACCGGTATCCGCGATCATCGTGACCGCGGTCGGCTGCCCGACGCTCGTTGTGCCCGGCACGGCGAGGCTCGGGAACGTCGGATCGTTGCTGGCGATGGTGAAGGTCGTGGTCGCCGTGCCGGCGACGGTGGGCGCGAGCGTGACCTCCACCGGGAAGCAGAAGTCATGGCTGATCGTCAACGGGAAGCCGCCGGTCGGCGCCGTGACGCTGAACTGCGGGTTCGACGAGGTGATTGAGTTGACGATCAGGTCACCCAAACTGGTGTTGCACACCGACAGCGTCGCGCGTACCGTTTCACCGGCGCACGAAGCGCCGAAGGCCGGGGGCGCCGGCACGGTGATCGCCGGCATGTCCACCTTCTTGAAGGTGAGCCGCCAGGCGCCGCGCCCGCGCGTGCCGAGGAACAGGTTGATGTCGCCGCCCGGCGGGTCGTGATCGAAGTAGGCGTAGTAGGGCCGCGGCACCTGCGGCACGCCTGATGTACCCGGCGTACTGGGATCCGTCACGAGTTGCCACCGCGCGCCGCCGTTGGTGCTGATGAAGA
The DNA here is from genome assembly GCA_963816725.1 of uncultured Acidobacteriota bacterium. Classification (GTDB taxonomy): domain Bacteria; phylum Acidobacteriota; class Vicinamibacteria; order Vicinamibacterales; family 2-12-FULL-66-21; genus CAVSUB01. The sequence goes on from CAWFMC010000029.1 coordinate 36,417, forward strand.
CGCCTGAATCAGCGCCCGCGGCGACGACGATATCGGGGTCGGCGGGATCGAAGGCGGCGAGCGTTGGTTGCGGATAGCCGTTGCGCTGCAGGCTCGCGCCGCCGGCGACGATGGTCGGACCGCTGGTGTTGGTATAACTGAAGGCCGCCGCTCCGGTCATCATCTGGTCGAGCGCCGGCAGCGCGGTCCAGGTCGTGCCGCCGTCGCGCGTCATCACCATCCGCGGTCCGCCGGGATCACCGAGATGCGACGCGATGAGGTGGCGCGGGTCGTTGCGATCGACCCCGAAGATGCCGAAGCTCCCAGATGTTCCCGGGTTCGGAACCTGGGTCCAAGTCCCGGTTCCTGCGGTTCCCTGGTACTGCCACACCGTGCCCGGGAGATCGCCGTTGCAGCCGCCGCTCTTGGCGAAGAACGTCGGCGTCGTGCCGCTGAAGGCGACCTGCAGCCCGCACGCGCCGGCCGGCGTCGAGGCCGCGCCGAGCTGCGTCCACGTAATTGTCGCCGCGCCTACATTCAGGGTGACGAAGACCCCCGCCGTCGTCGAGACGATGTAGTCGTTGGCCCCGAAGTTGAGGCTGGTGGCGAGGTGCTGGAAGCCGCGCAGGTTCCCGGCCGGATAGTTGCCAATCTGCGACGGGCTGCCGAGCCCGGCGGCGCTCAGGAACATCCGCGTGGCCCGGCCGCTGTTGAAGCAGCAGACGGTGCTCATCCCGCGGGCCGCCTCGCCGCCGATCGCGTGGACGTCGCAGCACTGCTCGTTGGTCCAGACGACCGTCGGTGCGCCAGCCCCGGTCGTCCCGAAGCTGCCGTCGTCCTGGGCGCCAAGATAGACATCTTCGGGTTGCGCACCCGCCCGGTTGGCGCCGCCGAAGGCGAAGCTGTAGAGCGCGTGCGGCGTTACCGTCGGCTGATCCCACGTCGGCGTGTGGCAGCCGGGACTCGTCGTCACCGTGTTGCGGAATACCCCGCCATCGCTCGAAAAAAACAGCGGACAGGCGTCAACGGTGCCCGGCGCGAACGCGATCCCGCCGGAGTCGTTGTGGGCGCCGTTCTGGGCGTTGGTGAAGGTGGTCGAGCATCGCCGCGTGCCGCCCGGGTTCGCCGGCGACGGCGTGGTACAGCCGTTCCGGAAGACGCTCACGTCACCGAACCACAGGTCGAAGCCTGCACCCTGGCGCTGGTTGGTGGCGACGAACGGGATCCGGCCCTGCGGCGCCGGGTTGGTGTAGGTGATCGGCCAGCTCTGACCGGCGTCGTCGCTCTCGAAGATCGACGTGCCGACGACCGCGAAGAGGACGTAGGGTTCGTCCGGCGACACGGCGAGCGAGCAGCGTCCCGTCTGGAGCGGCTGGGTGCCGGTGGCGGTGGTCCACGTCACGCCGCTGTCCGTTGTCCGCTGATGGCCGTCGTCTCCACACAGATCGATGATGCCGCCATCGTGGATGACCACGTCCCAGACGTCGCCGGCGCGCGTCGCCGGCGTCGGATCGAGGAAGGTCCACGAACCCCCGGCGTTGGTGCTGAGCGCGAGGCCGCAGTTGGTGCCGATCGCGACGCGGTTCGCGTTGGCGGGATCGATCGAGATGCCGAAGGCGACCGGCTCGGTGCGGCGCGACTCCGCCACGCAGAAGTTGGCCGGGGGGGTGGCCGTCGCCGGATGGGTCCAGGTGTTGCCGCCGTCGGTGCTGACGTTGATGCCGGAACGAGCCGGCGTGCGGCCATCGTAGAAAGAGGTCGCGTAGACCCGGTTCGAGTTGGTCGGATCGACCGCAACATCCCACGTCGCGGATGGCACGTGACCCGGGAGGTGGCTCCAGCGCTGGCCGCTGTCGGTGCTGAGGAAGATTCCGCCCCACTCGCTCGCCGCGAAGACCCGCGTCGGGTTCGAGCGATCGACGGCGATGCCGTTGACCCGTCCGCCGGACGCGCCATTGGGGTTGGTGGCATCAAGGGACGAGGTATCCGGGTTGATATCCGTAACGGTGACGGTCAGCTGCGCGGCCCCGTTGTGGGCGATCAGCCAGCACGACGCGAACAGGACAAGCGTCCGGGCAGCCCGTGCTGCAACTCTCGCTGCATTCGACACACGCTGCATCCCGCTCGGCGGCGTTGCGCCTCGGTCAAATACAGGCGGTATTCTCACTCGGCGCGCCTTGCCGAACGGGCGCATCGCGTGTCTCGGTGCCACGCGAGAGTTGCAGCACGGACTGCTGGGCTTCATCGCTGGCCTCCGCCTCTCCGGCCTGCCGCGGCCGGTCGTGCCGGGACGGCGGGGGGCGGCTCGATCATGTCGGCCGGACAGGTCGGTGCCTGCGTCGTCACCGGCGTCGAGACCATCCGTGCCGCCCCGGCGTCGATCGTGATCCGCCAGGTGTAGTTGACCCCCGCCTCGAGATCCTCGATCACTACCGAAAAGTCATTCGCATCCGCGGACTCACGCGGGACGGCGGTGCCAGCCGTGGCGGCTGGAGGCGGGCCCGCCTCGACCAGCCTGATCTGGAACGCGCGGACCGGCGTCTGACGGGCCGGCGCGTTGGGAGCCGCAGCCGCCGCCACCGGTGTCTGCACCGGCCCAGCCGGGACCGGCAGGCTGACGTACAGGCCCTTCTCGAAACCGCCAGCGTAGACCGTCGTGTCCACGGTTTGCTTTACCGCCGCCAGGCTCGTCAGGTTGTTCGTCGCGCGGGCCGCGGCCGTTACGCCCCAGCGCAGGCGGACGCTGGGCGTGCGGAGCTTGATCTGGCTGCAGAACACCTCGGCGACGACGGTGATACCGGAGTCGCTGACGCTGCGCGCGGTGTCCGACGATCCCTGCGCGCGGATCCCGTTGGCGGCAGCTCCCAGGCAGAGCGCCGGGACCAGCGCGAGGAGCACATACCGGTTTCGTCGGCGCATCCGCCTCTCCGATCTGACAAACGCCATGTTGCCGTGGGCCGAACAGTGGAATCCTGAGGGGCACCACTCCGGCTGGATAGCCTGAATGGCGAATGTCAGATGGAAGATGGCAAAACCCCAGTGTTTTTCACATCTGCCATTTGCCATTTCACATCAGGCGCCCTTTTTCATCGGCCGGCCAGGGTATCCGCGTGCCGAGAACGATCGAACCGCGGGATCCTGCGCGACGGACCGCATCATAGGCGCGTTCGCACGAGGTCTGGTAATCCCATATCGGCTGCGCGGCCTCGAACCCACCGAGACTGTCGAACGCTACCGCTCGGTCCACTTCAGCTTTTGCCGCAAGACCTCAAAGTAACTTCTCGTCGCGGCGCGCACGAGGCGCAGCGGGCGCTCGGCGCGGCGGATTTCGATCACGTCGCCAGCTTGCAGCGAGTGCCCGGACTGGCCGTCGAAGGTGACGTACACCTCTTCGCTGATGCCGGCCAGCCGCGGCTCGACGCGCACGTCGGATTCGCCCGGCACGACGACCGGGCGGTTGGTCAGCATGTGCGGAGCGATCGGTGTCAGCAGCACCGCGTCTACCGCGGGGTGGACGATCGGGCCGCCCGCGGCCAGGTTGTAGGCTGAGGACCCCGTCGGGGTGGCGACGATCAATCCGTCGGCACGGACGCGCATGACCGGCTGGCCGCCAATCGCCACGGACAGGTCGATGATCCGTGACAGCGCTCCCTTCGTGATCACCACGTCGTTGAGCGCGAAGCGCTCCTCGAGCGCGACTCCGCCCCGGCGCGTGCGCGCGCGCAGCATCATCCGCGTCTCGAAATGGGCGCGTCCTTCGAGCACGGAGGCCAGCGAGACGTACAACTCGTCCAGCGTGATCTCGGTGAGGAAGCCGAGGCTGCCGAAATTGACCCCGAGGATCGGGACGTCGGTGCCGGAGCGGGCGATGCGTCCGGCCATGCCGATGAATGTCCCATCGCCGCCGAGCACCAGCACGAGATCGCAGGCCGCCGGCAGATCGTCGCGGCTGAGCGTCGGGCGCGAGGCGGCCTCTCCGATCAGCGCGGCGGTATCGGTTTCAAAGACCGCGACGATACCCCGCGCGGCGAGCCACCGATCGAGCTCCACCAGCACGCCCGCGGCGGCGTCGAGATGGTGCTTGGCAATCAATCCGACCCGCTGAATCGCAGGCATGTCAGGACGTACTCCGGTGCGGGTGGCGCAAGTGCATCAGGAACTCGAGGTTGCCTTCCATGCCATGAATCGGTGACGCGATCACGGCAACCGGATGCAATCCTAGCGCATCGGCTGCGCCCGCCACGTCGTCGACGACGCGGCGATGGACGGCCGCATCGCGGACGATGCCGCCGGTGCCGATCTCGTTGCGGCCGGCTTCGAACTGCGGTTTGACCAGCGCCACGACATCGCCGTCCTCGTCCAGCAGGGGCGGCACGACCGGCAGAATCAGACGCAACGAGATGAAAGAGACGTCGATGGTTACGATGCCGAAGGCGCGCGAGTCTTCGGGGAGATCCGCGGCCGACAGGTGCCGCGCGTTGACGTGCTCGCGAACGACCACGCGCGGATCGCTGCGCAGCTTCCAATCGAGCTGACCGTGCCCGACGTCGAGCGCGACCACCCGCCGTGCGCCGCGCTGTAGTAGCACGTCGGTGAAGCCGCCGGTCGAGGCCCCGATGTCGAGGGCCAGGCGTCCGGTGACGTCGATGGCAAAGGTCTCGAGCGCGTGCGCGAGCTTGATCCCGCCGCGGCTGACCCAGGGATGATCCGGGGTGTCGACCGTGACGGTCGCGGCGGCGTCGATGCTGGTTCCAGCCTTGTTCGCCGGCTGACCGTCCACTCGGACCTGCCCGGCAAGGATGAGGGCGCGGGCGCGTTCACGTGAGACGGCGAGTCCGCGCTCGACGAGCAGGACGTCGAGACGGCGACGGGCTTTCAATGGCTGCGCGCGGTGACCCAGCGCGCGATGGCCGCGAGTTGTCCGCCGAGATTGGCCCGCGCCAGCGTCGTGACGGCCTCGTCGACGCACGCCGCCGCGAGCCGCCGCGATTCGTGCAAGCCATAGATCGACGGGTAGGTCGGCTTGCCGGCGGCGGCGTCCTTGCCGGCCGTCTTGCCGAGCTCGGCCGACGCCCCCTCGACATCGAGGATGTCGTCGACGATCTGGAAGGCCAGACCGATGCTGACGCCGTACGCGCTGATCGCGTCGATCATCGGCCCGTCCGCGCCGGCGAGCGTCGCGCCGGCCAAGGCGGCGCCCCGAATCAGCGCCCCCGTCTTGCGCGCGTGCATGGCGGCGAGCGACGTGCGATCGAGCGGAGCCGCGCCCGGTGCCGCGGCCTGGAGATCGAGCACCTGGCCGCCGACCATGCCGATCGCGCCCGCGGCTTCGGCCAGAATCCGCACCGCGCGCAGCTGGCGTTCGGCGAGTGCGCGACGGTCGACGCCGTCGACCGTGTGCTCGCGCGCCAGCAGCGTGAAGGCTTCGGTCAGCAGCGCGTCGCCGGCCAGGATTGCCAGCGCTTCGCCGTGGACGATGTGGGAGGTGGGGCGGCCGCGGCGCATGCTGTCGTTGTCCATCGACGGCAGGTCGTCGTGGATCAGCGAGTAGGTGTGGATCAACTCGATCGCGCAGGCGGCCGGCAGCGCCACGGCTTCGGCCTGCTCTGGGTCGAGCCCGAGCTGCGTGCCGCAGGCTTCGGACGCCGCCAGCACCAGCATCGGTCGGAGGCGCTTGCCGCCGGCCAGCAGGCTGTAGCGCATCGCCGCGGTCACGGCGGGCGGCGCCTCGGTCAGGCTGGCGAGGAACCGATCGAGCGCCGCTTCGACATGATCGCGCCGGGCCGAGAGCCAGGCGTCGAGCGGCGGCAGGGCGCTCACCGCGATCCGGCGTCGCCGGGATCGAGCCCGAGTGAGGCCGGGGCCGGCTGCACCTCGCCACGCTCGTTGAGGATCTCGATGCGCCGTTCGGCGGCCTCGAGCCGGGCGTGGCAGAAGCGCGACAGCTGCACGCCGCGCTCGAACAGCGCCAGCGAGCGTTCGAGGGCGAGATCGCCGTCCTCGAGGGTCTTGACGATCGTCTCGAGCTCGGCGATCGCCGACTCGAAGTCCTGGATTGAAGGATCGGTGCTCACGGTTGGGCTATCTGTCCGGTTGTTGCGGCGGCGCGGGGCGCAGGGTCAGCACCTCGCAGCCAATCTCGCCGTTCGCGACGGTGACGTGCACGCGGTCGCCGGGCGCGAGCACGGCCGGATCGCGGACGATCGCCGTACGCTGGTCGTTCCAGCAGACCGCGTAGCCGCGTCCCAGGACGGCCAGCGGGCTGAGCGAATCGAGCCGGCCGGCCAGCGCGTGCAGAGTTGCCGTCCCGCGATCGGTACGGCGGCGGGCCGCGGCCCCCAGCCGCGCATCGGCCGCGCCGAGCCGGCCGCGGATCACCGCCAGCCGCCGAGTGACGTTCTGCGCCTCGAGCCGCCGTTGCAGGGCCTGGAGGCTGCGTTCCTGCTGCTGAAGGCCGGTGGTCAGCGCGCGCCGCATCCGGTAGGCCAGCTCCGACGCGTGACGGCTCTTCAACGCGACCCGCGCCGGCCAGCCGGCCAGACCGCGCCGGTTGGCCAATGTCTGGAGGACGCCGCGGCGGCGGGCGAGCGCGCCGCGTGCCGCGGCCTCGAGGCGGTTCGACAGTCGGTCGATCCGGTGGCAGAACTCGTCTTTCGCGGTGACCACGAGCTCCGCGGCCGCCGACGGCGTCGGCGCGCGCAGATCGGCGACGAAGTCCGCGATCGTCACGTCGACCTCGTGGCCGACTGCCGCGATCACCGGGACCGGGCAGGCGGCAATGGCCCGCGCGACGACCTCCTCGTTGAATGCCCAGAGGTCCTCAATCGACCCGCCGCCGCGCGCCAGGATCACGACGTCGACGCCGGCGACCCGCGCAATCGCGCGCAGTCCGCGCGTGATCTCCGCCGCGGCGCTCTCGCCCTGCACGCGCGCCGGCCGAATCACCAGATGCGCGTTGGGATGCCGCCGCCGGAGGACCTTGATGATGTCGCGGAGCGCCGCGCCGTCGAGGGAGGTGACGATACCGATCTTGCGGGGCAGGGCGGGGAGCGGGCGCTTGCGCGAGGCGGCGAAGAGCCCTTCGGCCTGCAGCTTCTTCTTCAACTGCTCGAACGCCAGTTGCAGCGCGCCGAGGCCGCGCGGCTGGAGATGCTCGCACTGCAGTTGGTACTCGCCCTTCGGCTCGTAGACGCCGAGCCGCCCGCGTGCGATGACGTGCAGGCCGTCCTCCAGGCCGAACCGCAGGTACCGCACGGCCGAGCGGAACATCACCACCTTGATTTGGGCGCTGTCGTCCTTGAGGGTGAAGTAGGCGTGGCCGGTGTTCCACACGCGGCAGTTGGAGATCTCACCTTCCACCCAGACGTCACCGAAGCCCGACTCGAGAGTGCCGCGGATCGCCGCGGTCAGCTCCGCGACCGTCTGGATGCGCCGCTGCGGTGGCCGGGCCGGCGCCGGATCGCGCTCGTCGTCTTCGAACGGCTGCGAGAACAGATCGGCCATCGGCAGATCAGGGCCGGGCGGTGGCGGCGTGCGCCTCGGCGAGCGCCTCGACTTCGGCGTGGGAGAGGTTGACGCGCTCGATCGCCGTCGCCTTGCCCGTCGCGGGGTCGGCGGTGACGATCACCGCATTGAGCCGCGCTCCGCCGCTGGCGGCCTCGAATTTCGAGGGCATGCCGGAGACGAACCGCGAGAGCGCCGCGTCCACGGTCACGCCGATGATCGAATCGTGCGGTCCGGTCATGCCCGCGTCGGTGATGTAGGCGGTGCCCTTCGGGAGGAGCCGCTCGTCGGCGGTCTGGACGTGGGTGTGGGTCCCGGCGACGGCGGTGACCCGGCCATCGAGATGCCAGCCCATGGCCTTCTTCTCGGAGGTCGCCTCGGCGTGAAAATCGACGAAGATGACGCGCGCCTTGGCCCGCATCTGCTCGATCTCCTTCAGCGCCAGCGCGAACGGATCATCGAGCGGGGACATGAAGATGCGTCCCATCAGGTTGAGCACGCCGACCGGCTCGCCGGTGCGCGTCCGGCCGATATAGCTGCCGCGGCCCGGCGTGCCGGGCGGGAAGTTGCCCGGCCGCAGCAGCTTCGCCTGGCGGGGGATGTACTCGAGCACTTCCTTCTTGTCCCACACATGATTGCCGGTGGTCATCACGTCCACGCCGTAGCCGAGGATGGCATCGGCGATGTCGCCGGTCACGCCGAAGCCCGAGGCGGAGTTTTCCACGTTGGCGATGACGAAGTCGATACCGTCCCGCGCCACCAGCGCCGGGATGGCGCGGCGGGCGATTTCGCGGCCCGGTTTTCCGAAGATGTCGCCGACGAACAGAATCCGCATCAAAGATCGAACCGGCGGTCAGGACGTGGCGATGCGGATCGGGATCGGCCGACCGCGGCGATCGTCGATGCGCGGCAGCGCGATGCGCAGCACCCCGGCGACGAGCGTGGACTCGGCGCGGCTCGCGTCGAAGGGACGTCCGATCGTGACGGAGCGGCGGAACCGTCCGAACTCCCGTTCGGCCAGGTGGAACGCCACCTGGCCGTGACCGCAGCGGGTCGGGCCCTTGGTCCCGCTGATGACCACCGTGTCGTGCTGACAGGTGATCGAGATCGCCTGGGGATCGACGCCGGGCAGATCGAGCACGATCTCGACCCCGCTGTCGGTCTCGAGGACGTCCATCGGCGGACGGTCGGCCGCGCCATCCTCGCGCGCCAGCTCGAGGCGCTCGAAGCGGCGCGATAAATCCTCACCGGCGTTACGAAGGTCGAAGAAGATGCGGGCCACGACAGTGCGTATTCTAGCAGCCCGGAGGGACCAGGATGAAAGCCGCCGATCGCGCGTTCGCCGAAGCCCTGCGCCATGACGAGGTCTCGGGCGCGACGGCGATCGTCGCACGAACCGCGCGCTTCCTCGGCGAGGGCCAGCGGGATCGGGGCTCGCTCGTCGAGGTGGCGTTCGCGTGCGCGGCAGCGCAGCCGGCGATGGCGGGCTTGCGAACCGTGCTCGACATTGCCCGCGACGCCGCGGATCCCGCGGAGGCCCTGCGCCATTTGCTCGAGCGGCTGACGCGCGCCGCCGCGCCAGATTGCCCGTCACGCCACCGAGCTGCTCCGCCTCGGCCTCGAAACCGGCGCGGGTGGCCGGCCCGTGCTGACGTTGGTCACCTGCTCGTCGAGCGCGCCCGTATACGAGACCTGCCGGCTGCTCTTTCGTGACGTCGACCTCACCGTGTGCTGTGCCGAGTCGCGCCCGAGATGCGAAGGCGAGGCGCTCGCCCTCGACCTCGCCGGCGCAGGCCTGCGTGTCCAGCTCTTCACCGATGCGGGCATCTCGTCGGCCGTCCCCGGCAGCCACGCGGTCGTGATCGGCGCCGATGCGGTCGGCCCCGACGCGATCGTCAACAAGGTGGGCAGCGCGGCGCTTTGTGCGCTCGCGAACGCCAGCGCCGTGCCGGTATACGTGCTGGCTGGCCGCGAGAAACTCCTGTCTGCGCCGTCATTTGCCGAGCTCGAATTCCCCAACCGCCCGGCGGCCGACCCTGCTGAGGAGTCTCAGGGATCTCGCCTGAGGCAGAACCCCATCTTCGAGCGGGTGCCTCGGCACCTCGTTACCCAGATTGTCACGGATGCCGGGCCGCTTAGCTGAGTGCACTGTTGTCATATAATATGCTTGACATGCGCGCACTATGGTTTTACACTGTCTTCTGTCAACGATTCCCCGGCACGTCCGGGGTGTTCATAGGAGGACGGACAATGGCATTAGTACGATGGAGCCCGGTCAGCCAGCTCGCGGGGATGGAGATCGATCGGCTGAACCAGATGTTCAACGAGCTCTACCAGGACAACTTCGCGCGGGGCGGTTGGGCGCCCGCGGTTGACATCTACGAGACCGAGGGTCGCGAGGTCGTTATCAAGGCGGAGCTTCCGGAAATGAAGCGGGAAGACATCAGCGTCACGTTCGAGAACAACGTGCTGACGCTGAAGGGGGAGCGCAAGCTCGAGCAGGAGGTCAAGCGCGAGAACTTCCAGCGCATCGAGCGCCGGTATGGCAGCTTCACCCGCGCGTTCACGCTTCCGCCTACGGTCGACGGCGGCCAGATCAGCGCGTCCTACAAGGACGGTGTGCTGACGATTCGCCTCCCGCAGCGCGAGGAAGCCAAACCGAAGCAGATCACGGTCAACGCCGACTGAGCGCCTGGCACCGTTGACGCGGTTCGTCCTGAGAGCGGGTCCACCGGGACCCGCTCGGTTTTTACGCGGTCACGATTCCTGTAGCGGCGCAGGACCGGTTTCAGCTATTCTGACGTGATCATGTCCCAGCCACTCGACCACTCGGAGGAGTCGGCGCTCGAAGAGCCGACCCCGCCCGCCGCACCCATCACCAGCCGGTTCCTGTTCGTCGACGTCGCCGCCCAGCGGGCCAAGCAGCTCCGCCGCGGGGCTCTGCCGCGCGTCGATCGCAGCTTGACCGCCGCCCCCGCACCGCACAAGCTCGAGCGGGTGGCGATGGAGGAAGTGCGCACCGGTCTCATTCACTACTCGCTCCCGACCACCTACGAAGGCGCCGGCCACCCCTATAAGGTGTAGCACCGGAACTTCTCCCACATCGGCCGCGTAACTGCGGAGTGAGACGCCGTCCACCGACGGCGGGGAGGAGAGCCGGATGATCGCGCTGCTGGTGCTGCTCATCGTGGGGGTGGCCCTCTTCGCCGCGTTTCTTGGCGCGGCCGTCCTCAAGGGCCTGTTCTGGCTCGTGCTCCTGCCGTTCCGACTGCTGTTCGCGCTCCTGCTGCTGCCGTTCCTGCTGCTCAAAGCGATCGTCGCCGGGCTCCTGTTCCTGATCGCCGGCCCCCTCGTCGCCCTCCTCGCGATCGTCGCGGCCATCGTGCTCACCGCCGCGCTGGCGATTCCCCTCGCTCCCGTGCTCCTCATCCTGTTCGCCATCTGGTTGCTCGCCCGTCCCCGCCGCCAGCCGCTGTTGCCGGCCGGCAAGACGCCCGAGCTGATCGCCTGACTCGGCGAATCTCGAGATGGGACTCGGGACCCGGAACCCGGGCGTTGCTCTTATGACGATGAATCTGCGAACCTGAGAACCCTAGAACGGGCACCCGTCGAACCTTCGAACCCTCGAACCTCAGCACCCCGAAAAGAGCATGCTACCCTCGCGGGCATGATCTCAACGCGAGCTCGTCGTCACGCGTCGGTCGTCCTCATCGTCGTCGCCACCGCCGTGGCGTGGCGCGCTGCGCCTGCCGCTCAATCAGCGCCGTACCGCATCCTGATTTCCAACGACGATGGCGTGCGGGCGCCAGGGATTCTGGCGCTGGCGCTGGCGTTGCGGCCGCTGGGGGAGATCACCATCGCCGCGCCGGCCGAGAACCAGAGCGGCAAGGGCCACTCGATCACCATCGGCGAACCGATGTACGTGGACAAGGTCACGCTGGCGCCGGGCCTCGAGGCGTACTCGATTACCGCCACGCCGGCGTCGTGCGTGAAGGTCGGCTTGAGTGCGCTCGTCCCGTCGAAACCGGACCTCGTGGTAACCGGGATCAATCGCGGTTACAACCTCGGACGCGTCACTTACGTTTCGGGCACGGTCGGTGCGGCGCGCGAAGCAGCGCTGAGTGGGATTCCGGCGATTGCGGCTTCGACTGCGACCGAGCAGACGGACTACGCGCCCGGCGCGGAGGTCGTGCGACAGGTCGTCGAGATGGCCCGCCGGAACGGGTTGGAGCCCGGGGTGATCCTGAACGTCAACATTCCGCCAGGCACGTCGGCGGCGATCAAGGGCATCCAGCTCACGCGCCAGAGCCAGCTGACCGGAGTCGAGCGCTTCGAAGAGCAAAAGACCCCGTGGGGTCGGCGCTTCTTCTGGAGCATCTGGAACGAGCCGACCGGAGACGTCGAGGGGACTGACGTGTGGGCCATCGAGCATGGCTACGCGGCGGTGACGCCGCTCGGTGCCACCGAGTTCGACGCCAGAACCTACGACGCCTGGAAGACGCGCATCGGCGCGAAGTAGATCAGCGCGAGGCGAACACCAGCAGGCGCCCCGCCTCGACGAATCCGAGCCGCCCCGCCACCGCGAGTGAGGCGGCGTTGCTCTCGAGCGCGCCCCAGACCGGCGCCTTGCCCCGGGTCCGCATGTAGCGGATCATCGCCCGCGCCGCCAGCCCCGCCAGTCCGCGTCCGCGGTAGCCTTCGAGCGTATCCACCGACACGTCCCAGTGGTGCTCGGTCTGGAGGACCGGGTAGCAGAAGGCGGCGGCGCGCCCGTCACGGAGCACGAACGCCACCGGCACTGCATCCGGCGCCACATCGTCCGGCCCGTGACCGGGCAGCGTGCCGTGTACGAAGCGGGCGGCTGGATGACCGGCGAGCGCATCCACGAGCTCGCGGCGCAGGTCTTCCGGCACATGATCGAGCGCCGGGGCGGCTTCGCCAGTGGCGATCAGGACGTCCTCGTCAGGCTCGGACTCCCATGGCATGCGCCGGGGCAGTGCGTGGATGCGAACCGGCCGGCCGACCCACGCCGGCAGCGCCGCGGCGACCGGAGCCGACGACTCGGGGGCGACGAGCACGTTGACGTCGCCGGCGAGCGCCCTCGCGCGCTGCGCGATCAACGAGGCCGGAGGGTTGTCGAAGGCTGACAGCAGCGCGCGCGACGCCAGCTCGACGACGAACCCGTCGGTATCGAGATGCGCGGGTTGGTGGAACGAGACGACGGCGCGACCAGTGAGGAGCATCCCTCGGGTGTCGACCCAGCGCGGGTGATCGGGGACGCGGGCGAGGGCGGCGCGCTCAGACGGGCCGGACATCCGGCGGCAGCTCGCGCGCCGACGGCGTCGCCCGTTCGACCGCGTCCGCCACGCGGAGAATCGTCGCTTCACCCATCGAGCGGCCGATGAACTGCAATCCGATCGGCAGCCGTTCGGCAGTCAATCCACAGGGCACGCTGACGCCCGGCAGACCGGCCAGGTTGACGCCGACGGTGAAGATATCCGACAGATACATCTGGAGCGGGTCCTCCGTCCGGGCGCCCAGCTTGAACGCGGGCGTCGGGCTCGTCGGCATGGCGACGACGTCCACGCGCTCGAAGGCGTGCTCATAATCCTGCCGGATGAGGGTGCGGACCTGCTGCGCCTTCAGGTAGTACGCGTCGTAGTATCCGGAGCTCAGGACGTACGTGCCGAGGATGATGCGGCGCTTGACCTCCGGCCCGAACCCTTCATCGCGGGTGCGATCGTAAAGCTCGCCGAGGGTCGCGGCGCCGCTGGCGCGGTATCCATAGCGGACGCCGTCGTAGCGTGACAGGTTCGAGCTCGCTTCAGCCATCGCGACGAGGTAATAGACCGCGATCGCGTGGGCGCTGTGCGGCAGCTCGACGTCGATCAACTCGGCGCCGGCTTCGCGCAGGAGCTCGAGGCTGCGATCGCACGCGGAGAGCACTTCCGGATCGAGGCCGTCGCCGAACAGGCTGCGGGTCACGCCGATGCGCAGGCCACGCACATCGCCGGTCAGCGACGCGGCGTAATCCTCGACCGGCGCGGTGGACGACGTCGCGTCGTGCGCGTCATAGCCGCCAATCACCGACAGGCAGGCCGCGGCGTCGGCCACGGTCGTGGTCAGCGGGCCGATCTGATCGAGTGACGAAGCGAAGGCGAGCAGTCCGTAGCGTGAGACGCGCCCGTAGGTCGGTTTGAGCCCGACCACACCACAGAGCGCGGCGGGCTGCCGGATGGATCCGCCGGTGTCCGACCCGAGCGCGAGCGGCACCAGGCGCGCCGCGACGGCCGCTGCCGATCCGCCGCTCGATCCGCCCGGCGTCCGATCGATCGCCCACGGGTTGCGCGTCGGCCCAAAGGCCGAGAACTCCGTAGAGGAGCCCATGGCGAACTCGTCGCAATTGGTCTTGCCGACGATCACCGCCCCCGCGGCTTCCAGGCGTTCCACGACCGTCGCGTCGTAGGGCGGCACCCAGGTATCGAGAATGCGCGAGCCGCCCGTGGTCCGCAGCCCCCGCGTGCACAGGTTGTCTTTCAGCGCGATCGGCACCCCGAAGAGGGGCAGGTGGCTGTCCTCCTGCCGCCGCGCGTCGAGGGCCGCGGCTCGGGCGAGGGCACGCTCAGCATCGACGGTGTGGAAGGCGTTGAGGGTCGGGTTGGCGGCTTCGATGCGCGTGAGCGCTGCCTGACAGACCTCTTGTGCGGACGTGCGTCCCGACCGGATGGCTTCGCGAATCTCGAGCGCCGAGACCATCAGCCGATCACTCGTGGTACTTTGAACAACCCTGCCGCCGGCGATGCCCCCGGCGCCGGCTCGACGCTCAGCTCGCGCGGCAGCGACGGCACCACCTCGTCCGGCCGGAGCTCGGTTGGCGCGCCGATGGCATGCGACATCGGGACGATGCCGCTGGTGTCGACCCGCTGGACCTGCTCGGCATACGCGAGAAAGTCAGCGAGCTGGCGGCTGAACAATGCGGTCTCGTCGGGCGTGAGCGCGAGGCGTGCGAGCCGCGCCAGCCGGTCGACGTCAGCGGATGAGAACGATTCGGGCACGCGGCATCGTAGCATGCAGTTCCGCGTGCTCGGCCACGTGGTGGGAGGGCCGATGCACGTGCGTCCGGCAGCGGTGGCGGGCAGCTGGTACCCGGGCAGTCGCGGCGCGCTGACGCGCGAGGTCGACGCGTATCTCGCGGCGGTGCCGGACGTGCAGCCGTTCGCCGTGCAGGGGGTCATCGCGCCGCACGCGGGCATCATGTTCTCGGGGCCGGTCGCGGCCTACGCCTACAAGGCCGCGGCGGCGGCGGGTCCGTACGATGTGGTGGCATTGACCGGGCCCTCGCACTTCTCAGCCTTCGAAGGGGTCGCGGTGTTCCCGGGACGCGCCTTCGAGACGCCCCTCGGCCTGAGCGAGGTCGACGAGGAGGGCGTCACCGCGGTTGCCTCCTCGCCGATCGTCAACAAGCTGGCCGCGCCCCACGTCCGCGAGCACTCGCTCGAAATGCAACTGCCGTTTCTGCGCCGGGTTCTGCCGGAGGTGCCGATCGTGCCGATGCTGATGGGATTTCAGCGGCGGGAGACGATCCTCGGCCTGGCGGACATCCTGGCCACCGCCTTTGCGGGTCGTCGGGTGCTGCTGGTCGCCAGCACGGACCTCTCACACTATTTCGACGCCGCGACGGCGGTCTCGCTAGACGAGCGGGTGCAGACGCGCGTAGCGGCCCTCGATGCGGAGGGCCTGCTTGACCTGATCGAAAGCTATCCGGAGGACGAGCGCGGACAGTTCGTCGCGTGCGGCGCCGGACCGGCGATCGCGGTCTTGATGGCGGCGCGCACGCTGGGCGCGACCGACGCGCGCATCCTCAAGTATGCGCACTCCGGTGAGGTGTCCGGCGACATGAGCGGCGTGGTCGGTTACCTGGCGGCAGCGATGGGGCGGGCGTCATGACTCTCGACGACACCACGCCGCTGCTCTCGGATCCCCAGCGACACGCGCTGGTGGCACTGGCCCGTGCCGCCGTCGACGCGCAGGTCACCGGCACGCGGTTGCCGGCCCCGCCCGAAATCCCACTGCCCAGCGCGAGCGGCGTGTTCGTGACCGTCACGTCGCATGGCGAGCTGCGGGGTTGCCTTGGCACGCTGGCCTGCCCGCCCGGTCACCTTGCCGACGAAGTGGTGCGGTGCGCGGCCGATGCAGCCAGCCGCGATCCGCGGTTCGATCCGGTTGCACCCGCGGAACTGCCGCACCTCGGGGTGGAAGTGTCCGTCCTGGGTCCCCTCGAATCGATCGATCCGCATGCGCCCGACGCGGTCGTGGTCGGGCGGCACGGGCTGGTCGTCGAACAGGGCCGCCGGCGCGGCCTGCTGTTGCCGCAGGTCGCGACCGAGTGGGGCTGGAATGCGGAGCAGTTCCTGCGCCAGACGTGCGTGAAGGCCGGCCTTGCGCCGGACGCCTGGGAACACGGGGCGGAGGTCTCCCGCTTCACCGCGGACGTGTTCGGCGGCGATTGATCGCGATGCCGCGGCTCGGCGCACATCTCTCTATTGCCGGCGGACTGCCGCGCGCCGTCGATCGCGCGGTCGCGTCGCGCTGCGAGGCGCTGCAGATTTTTACCAAGTCGGCGGGGCAGTGGCGCGCCCGGGTGCTGCCGCCCGACGAAATCGCGCAGTTCCGCGCCCGCGTCGAGCAAACCGGTATCCACCCAGTCGTCGCGCACAACAGTTATCTAATCAACCTGGCGGCGGCCGACCCCGCGCTGCGCGCGCAGTCGCTGGCCGCGCTCGGCGAGGAGCTCGATCGCGCGGAAGCACTCGGCCTGCTCGGTCTGGTGATGCATCCCGGGTCGTATACCTCGGGCACCGAGCGTGACGGGCTCGATCTGATCGGCGATGGCCTCGGGGCGGTGCTGCGGGCCAGGCCACGAGCAAAGACGATGATCCTGCTCGAGCACACGGCCGGGCAGGGTACGAACCTCGGGCATCGGTTCGAGCACCTGGCCGCGATCCTGGCCCGCCTCAATGGATCACCGCGGGTCGGCGTCTGCCTGGACAGCTGTCACCTGATCGCCGCCGGCTACGATATCTGCTCCGATGACGGCTATCGCGCGACCTTCGAGGCCTTCGACCGCCTCGTCGGCATCGATCGCATTCGCGCCTTTCACTTGAACGACTCGAAGAAGCCATGCGGCAGCCGCGTGGATCGTCATGAGCACATCGGCCGCGGCTGCCTCGGGCTCGAGCCGTTCCGCCGCCTGCTCAACGACCCGCGCTTCGCCGCGCTGCCGATGCTGCTCGAGACCCCCAAGCTCGATACCCCCGAGAGCCGCCGCAAGAGCGACGCAGATCCTTGGGACCTGCGGAATCTGCGGATTCTCCGAAAGCTGAGAGGGAGGTCATAACGTTCAAGGTCAGGGGTCAACGTTCAAGGTTCAGCGTTCAGGGTTCACGGTTCAAGGTTCAGGGTGCAAGGTTCAGCGTTCAGCGTCGGGTTTGCGCGGCATGGCGAACGCTGAACCAACGTTGAACCACCGAACGTTGAACCTTGAACGCTGAACCCTGAACGTTGAACCCTGAACCGCATGAACCCCATGAACCTCATGAACCTCATGAACCGACCCGGTTATAGTCTCTACATGCCCCGCCTCCGCGTCTTGTGTGCCCTTTCATTGGTCATCCTGATCCCCCGTCCCGCGGACGCGTGGGGCTTTGCCGCGCACCGCTACATCATGACGATGGCCATTCCGCGGCTGCCGCCGGCGTTGCGGCCGTTCTTCGAAGCGAATCGGTCGGAGATCGTCGAGCACGCGATCGATCCGGACTTGTGGCGCACGGCCGGTTGGGAGATCGAAGACAAGCGGCACTTCGTCGACATGGACGCCTACGGGCCGTACCCGTTTGCCGACCTCCCTCATGTCGAGGAGGACGCGGTGGCGAAGTTCACGCGCGCGTTCGTCGACAAGAACGGGCTGCTACCGTGGCGCACCCAGGAGATCTACGGGAAACTGGTCGAGGCCTTCACTCAGAAGGCCGGCTACTCCCGCGAGAACATCAAGTTCTTCTCGTCGGTGATCGCTCACTATGTCGGCGACGCCCACGTGCCGTTCCATGCCGCGCTCAACTATGACGGACAGCTCACGCAGCAGTGGGGTATCCACGCGCGGTTCGAGAGCGAGTTGTTCGAGCGTTACCGATCGCAGCTCGTGGTCAGGCCTGGCGCCGCGGTCCCGGTGGCGAGCGCGCGGGAGCTGAGCTTCGCATCGCTGACCGAGAGCTACACGTTCGTGCAGCCGATCCTCGAGGCCGACAGGCTGGCGGTGGCCGGGCGCGACGTGTACGACGACGGCTATTACCGGCAATTGTTCGCGAAGGCGCGGCCGATCCTGGAGGGGCGGCTGGCCGACTCGGTCCGCGATGTCGTGTCGGTGATTACCGCCGCGTGGGTCGAGGCGGGACAGCCGGCTGTGCCCGTGACGGTGCAGCGGGCGCCGCGGACGGTCAGGCGTCAGTAGGGCCGTCGTCGTCTTGGTTGACCCGCTGGCCGTGGGGGCGGCGCAGGTGGCGGTCGAGTGCGATCTCGATCGGGTGGAGGATGAGCAGCGCGCTCAGGGTCACGATCGAGCCGATCAGGGCGAGGTGATATTCGCCGCCGCCGACCGCGACGCTCAGGGCGGCGTTCACCCACACCGTGGCAGCGGTGGTCAAGCCGTGAATCCCGCTGTCGGTGCGCATGATCGCGCCGGCGCCGAGGAAGCCAACGCCGGTGACGATCTGCGCCGCGAGGCGGGCCGGATCGGCGCCCTGGACGCCCGACGCGAAGTCGATCGACATCAGCGTGAAGGTCGTGGTTCCGACCGCGATGAGGATGTTGGTCCGCAGCCCCGCGCTTTTCTGGCGCCACTCGCGCTCGAGCCCGAGCACCGCGCCGATGAGCGCCGCCATCAGCAGCCGCTCGGTCATCTCCCAGTCGCCCAACGGCACAGTCATTGGTATCTCGCTTGCAGCTGTCGCAGTGCCGCGTGACGCGGCAGGAGGGCGGAAGACATGTTGTGGACTCTCGTGGTCATCCTGTTCGTGTTGTGGGCGCTGGGGTTCGCGTTCAAGATTGCGGGCGGGCTAATCCACATTCTGCTGGTCATCGCGCTGGTGCTGTTCCTGGTCCAGCTCATCTCGGGTCGGACGCGCGTCTGACGGCGTCGGGTACGACCCAGAATCGGGTGCGATCGGCCGGGATCTCGAAGCCCGCGTGCCAGACGGGCGCGCCGCCCTCGCGCGTGAGGACGTCGTACGGGCCTGCGGGGAGCACGAATAGCAACGACTCGCTCCCCGCCGGTGCCGGTACGAGCATCCGGGTGTGATCGCCAGGTGCGTACACCTCTACCTCGGGCAGGGTTCGATCCCGTCGACGGACCTCGAGCGCGCCGTAGCCGGCCTGGAAGTTGACGACTTCGAGGTGACGCCCGCTTTCATCCGGGTAGGCCATGACGACGAGGCGCTCGGCCCAGCGGATGGCGGTGACCCGTCCTTCCTTCAGGCGGATCGCCTGAACGTCGTAGATGCCGGGCGGGACCGTGGCGGTCAACAGCCGGTGTCCGGCCTCGAGCAGCACCACGGCGCGGCCGCGGTCACCGGCGCGATGGATGGCGACGCGAGTCTGGGTGGTGACCTCCTCGGCGCCGTTGAATACCCGGATTTCGAGGGTCAGCGCTGCGTCAGCAGACGGTTGCCCCGCGATCAGCGTCCACGCCAGCACCGCTCCGGCCCACATGGCGGGCATCTTAGCAGGGGCTCCGGATGTGTGGGATTGGTGGTCGGTTGAATCCTGAAGTCGCCGCGCGCGGTCCAACCGACTGTCGAGGGGCGCGGCGATGGCACGGGGCCCCGTGGAGATCGCCGGGAGCGGAGCGAACATGGCGGCGGGTGCTATCGTAGAAATGGCGATGGAGGTCTATCTCGTGCCGATCGGCGACGAGCGGTACGAGCTGTACTGCGAGGTTCCGGACGAGCCCGAGACGCCGCCCGAACTCGAGGCGCCCGCCGGCTTCGTGGCGCGGATGCGGCGGCGCATTTCCGACCTGCTCGCCCAAGCGGAACGCGACCGCCGCCATGGTGCCCCGCTGCCTCACGACGCCGGATGGGTGGCCCGGACCAACGCCCGCGCGATGCGCTGGGTCGCGGAAAGCATTGCCGAGCAGCGGCTGCTCTGGCACTTGCGCCGCCAGACCGACGCCGCCCTCTTCTATCCCGACGACCTCACCGAGCCGGATGCCATCGCACGGCTGCGTACTCAACTCGGGCGCGATCGAGACCGGCACCGGTTGTGGCTGGCGATCGACTCGGTCCTCTTCGTGCTGTCGGGGTTGCTGATGCTCCTGCCCGGCCCCAACGTCCTCGCGTATTTCTTCGGCTTTCGGCTGGTCGGCCACTATCTGTCGATGATGGGCGCGCGCCGCGGTCTCGAAACCGTCCGCTGGCGGAACGAACAGAGCGCGCCCCTCTCAGAGCTCCGGCGAGCCATCGGCCTCGATGACGAGCAGCGCGCCATCCGGGTGACCGACGTGGCGTCCCGGCTCCGCCTCGAGCACCTTGCCTCGTTCTTCGAGCGGACGGTGGTTACCAGTCTCTGAGGCGTCGCTGTCTGCTGAGGTTCTAAGGTTCGAAAGGTTCGAGGTTCGACGGGTGCTGGTTCGACGGTTCGACTCTCCCCGACGTGCTGGTTCGAGGGTTCGGTGGGCAGGATCGCAGCAAATCGGCGAGCAGGGCAGCTCAAACTCGGCTCGCGGAACTTGGGCACCTTGGAAGCCGCGAGTCCGCACCAGTGGAACCTGAGAACCGAGAACCGCACCCCCGAACCGTAGAACCCGCGAACGCGCACCCGTCGAACCGTTCGAACCCTCGAACCCGTAGAACCCTCCCCCGCCCTCGCTCCTGCCCCGTCGTATACTGCCGGTGCTTGAGGCTCCAGGAGATCGCCGAGCGTCTCGGCTGTCGGCTCGACGGGGATGGTGAGGTCGAGATTTACCGCATGTCCGCGATCGCGGACGCCGGTCCCGGCGATCTGACGTTCTTCAGCAATCCCAAATACGCCGCGGAGCTGCGCGCCACGCGCGCGTCGGCGGTGATCCTGTCACCCGACGCGGCGCCGGCGGCCTGTGCCATGCTCCGCCACCCGCAGCCGTACCTGGCCTTCGCGCGCGCCGTCGAGCTCTTTGCCGACGGGTGGCGTCCGCCCGTTGGGGCGCATCCGCACGCGATCATCGGCGCCGGCGTGCAGTTGGGGGAGAACGCCTCCGTTGGTCCGTTCGCGGTGATCGGCGAGGGCGCGGTGATCGGCGCCCGGTCGGTGATCTACCCGCACGTGGTGATCGGCCGGCACGCGCAGATTGGCGACGACTGCGTGCTCCACGCCCGCGTGTCGGTTCGCGAGCGGGTCCGCATTGGCCACCGGGTCGTGATTCAGGACGGCGCCGTGCTCGGCAGCGACGGGTTCGGGTTTGCGCGGCGGCCGGACGGGACGCACCACAAGATCCCGCAGATCGGCGGCGTGGTGATCGAAGACGACGTGGAGATCGGCGCGCAGACCGCGATCGACCGGCCCGCGGTGGGCGAGACGCGGATCGGCGCCGGCAGCAAGATCGACAACCTGGTGCAGGTGGCGCACGGCGTGACCGTCGGGCGCAACGTCCTGCTCGCCGCCCAGGTCGGCGTCGCCGGCAGCACCACCATCGAGGACGATGTGACACTGGCGGGGCAGGTCGGTGTGGCCGGGCACATCACCATCGGAAAAGGGGTCATCGCCACCGCCCAGACCGGGATCCCGAACTCGGTGGCGCCGGGGGCGTTCATCTCCGGCTACCCGGCGATTGCGAATCGCGACTGGCTCAAGTCGTCAGCCGTGTTCCGGCGCCTGCCGGAGATGCGGAAGACACTCGCCGAGCTCGAGGCCCGGATCGCTGAGCTCGAAGCCAGGCTCGCCGACGTCACCGCGATCGAGAAGCGGTAAGCCCGTTCACGTTCAGTTCCCTTGTCTGGCCGGCGTTCGTCAGCCAGCCCGCCGCTCGGATCGTCACGCCGCGGCCGATGACGCCGCGTTCGCGTGCGATAATTGAACATCCTATGCATTCACGCGCCCGCCGCTGGGTCGGTCTCCGGCCGATCGTCAGTGCCGGCCTCGCGCTGGCTCTGATCGCCGCGTCTGGTCCAGGGAGCAGCGCCGCGGTGCGGCCGCCCAAACTCGACTACACCATGACCACGCTGCCCAACGGGCTGCAGGTCGTGTTGTTGGAAGATCATTCGACGCCCATCGTGCACACCGAGCTCTGGTATCACGTCGGATCCAAGAACGAGAAGCCGGGCCGCACCGGGTTCGCGCACCTCTTCGAGCACATGATGTTCAAGGGCTCGAAAAACGTCGAGCCCGAAGGCCACCCCTCCTACATCGTCAGCATCGGCGGACAGAGCAACGCGACCACCAACGAGGACGCGACGATCTTTTGGGAGACCACCCCGGCCCAGTACCTGCCGCTGGCGCTATGGCTGGAGGCGGACCGGATGGCCTCGCTGCGGATCGACGAGCAGGCCTTCAAGACCGAGCGTGAGGTCGTCAAGGAAGAGCGCCGGATGCGGGTCGAGAATCAGCCCTACGGGCGGCTGAACGAGATCATCTATGACCAGGCGTTCACGGTGCATCCCTACAAGCACCCGACGATCGGCAGCATGACGGATCTGGAAGCCGCGTCGATCGACGACGTGCGTGACTTCTTCCGGACCTACTACGTGCCGAACAATGCGACGCTGGCGCTGGTCGGAGACTTCGATACCAAGGAAGCGCTGGAGCTGGTGACGAAGTACCTCGGTCGCGTCCCCAGGTCAGACCGGCCGGTCCCGC
>CAWFMC010000030.1:0-83922 GCA_963816725.1 uncultured Acidobacteriota bacterium
CGAATACGCGCCGCGCCGAGGTAATCAGCTCGGATCGGCGGAACTCGTTGAGGACGTCTTCTTTACGACGCTTGCTCTTCATCGCGGGCGCAAGGGGCCTTCCGGACCGGACGGCCTGGCGTGGGGCCAGGAAGCGAGGCAGGCTCGACGGACGATGGAGTCAGTGAGCTGACCGGACGGTCAGTATATCAGACGCTCACGGCGCGCCATGGATCCCTGGGCGCGCGGGGGCACGAGCCCCTCGGGCTTTAGGCTTTCGGCTTTGGGCCGGTCCGGCTTCAGGCCTGCAGCCTGACAGGCCCATAGCCGACAGCCCAAAGCCCAAAGCCTGACGGCGTCAGCTATGCACCCCCGGGGCTTCGTGGCCGGTACGCTGGACGTACTCGATGTAGCTGCCGGGATAGAGGTGAGGTGCGCGTTCCACACCGGTCTCGCCGCCCAGTTCCAGCACGCGATTGCTCAGCGCGCGCAGGAACGCGCGATCGTGTGAGACGAACAGCATCGTCCCGTCGAATGCCGACAGCGAGCTGATCAGCATCTCTTTCGTCGCCATGTCGAGATGATTGGTCGGCTCGTCGAGGACCAGGAAGTTCGGTGGGTCGAGCAGCATCCGCGCCAGCACGAGCCGCGTCTTTTCGCCGCCGGACAGCGAGCGGATCTTCTTGTCGATGTCTTCGCCCGAGAACTGGAACGCGCCGAGCAGGTTGCGCAGCGCGCCGGTCGACTCGTGCGGAAAATCGTGTTCGATCTGCTCCCATACCGTGCGATCCGGCTGCAGCACGTCGAGTGCCTGTTGCGCGAAGTACCCAGGCGCAGGCTGGCCCCGAGCGTCACCGACCCGGCATCCGGAGCCAGCGCGCCAGCGACCATTTTCAACAGCGTGGTTTTCCCCGAGCCGTTCCGGCCCATGACGCACCAGCGCTCGCCGCGCCGGATCGTCATGTCGAGACCGTCGTGAACGACACGTGTGCCGTACGCTTTCGTGACGCCCTCGAGCACTGCGACCTGATCGCCGGAGCGCATTGGCTGGCGGAAGTCGAACTCGACCACGCGCCGCTTCTTGGGGAGCTCGACCCGTTCGATCTTCTCGAGCGCCTTGACCCGGCTCTGGACCTGCGCCGCCTTCGCCGCATGCGCGGCGAATCGCTCGATGAAGCGCTGCTCCTTGGCCAGCATCGCCTGCTGCCGGGCGTACGCGGCTTCGCGGTTGGTCTCGCGGATCGCCCGCTCGCGCTCGTAGAAGTCGTAGTTCCCCGAGTAGCTGGTGATCTCGCCGCCGTCGATCTCGGCGACTCGCGACACGATCCGGTTCATGAAGTCGCGATCGTGCGACGTCATGAGCAGCGCGCCGGGGAGCGAGATCAGGAACGCCTCGAGCCAGATGATGGACTCGATGTCGAGATGGTTGGTCGGCTCGTCCATCAGCAGCACGTCGGGGCGCCCGAGGAGGACCCGGGCCATCGCCACCCGCATCTTCCATCCGCCGGACAGCGCGCCGACATCGCCGTCGACCTGCGCGTCCTCGAAGCCGAGCCCGTGCAGCACCTCGCGGGCCTGGCTCTCGAGCGCGTAGCCGCCCAGATGCTCGTACTCTTCCTGCACTTCGCCGAGCCGCACCAGCAGGCGCTCCAGGTCGTCGCCCTGATCCGGATCGCCGAGCGCGTGCTGCAGCGCCTCGAGCTCATGGTGCAGCGCGCCGGCACGGCCGCTGCCGGCGATCGCTTCGTCGAGCACCGACCGTCCGGACATTTCCTCGACGTCCTGACGGAAGTAGCCGATCACCAGGCGCTTCGGCACGGTGACCTCGCCGTCGTCGGGCACCTCTTCGCCGGTGATCATGCGGAAGAGCGTGGTCTTGCCCGAGCCGTTGGGGCCGACCAGGCCGACCTTCTCGCCGGGATTGAGCTGGAACGCGGCGTCGACGAAGAGCACCTGCCGGCCGTATTGCTTGTTGATTCGAGTGAGCGCGATCATGGGAACAGAGACCTGCCTTGACGGGAGCCGAGATCCGCGATTGTAGCTGACCGCTGCCTGGCTTGGCCCGATGCGACATACTGACGGCATGTCGATTCTTCGCTGGCTGGGGCTCGAAAGCGGCGGCGACACCGCCCCGGTAGACAGTGTCGGCGCGGTGGAGCAGGCACTGTCCGGCCTCGATCCGGGCCGCGCCCGTTATCTCGCCTGCTTCGCCTATATTCTGAGCCGCGTCGCGCGGGCCGACTCCGAGGTCGCGGATGCCGAGTTGCGGCTGATGGAGCAGATCGTCGCCGAGCGCGGCAGCCTGCCGCCGGAACAGGCCGCGCTGGTCGTCCAGATCGCCACCCGCGAAGGCCTGCGTCACGGGGGCACCGAGGACTTCATCGTCACCCGCGAGTTCGCCGGCCTGGCCGATCGCGAGCAGAAGCTCGCCTTGATCAACTGTCTCTTCGCGGTGTCGGCCGTGGACCAGTCGATTCGAACCATCGAAGACAACGCCATCCGCCAGATCGCCAGCGAGTTGCGCCTCGAACACGCCGACTTCATCGCCGCCCGAGCCGAGCATGCGGAGCATTTGCGCGTCTTGCGAAAGACGTAAGACGCGAACACTGGTTCGACGGTTCGATAGGTTCGAAGGTTCGACAGGTGCGCGTTCCAGCGTTCTCGGGTTCCAAGGTTCCCAGTAGAACCATAGAACCCGCGAACGCGCACCCATCGAACCCCCGAACTCATCGAACCGTAGAACCGGAGATAATCCCCATATACTTTCCCCTCCGGAGGTGACCGATGCGTGCTGGTGCGCCCCTCGTCGTCGCCGTGGCGCTGGGTGTGGGGCTGGTGAGTACGCTGACCACCGCAGAGCAGATGCCGGGCGCGGGCACCGCTCGCAAGGTCACGTTCAACGCCTTCGACCAGAGCGGCGGCTATGTCGAGAATCTCGGCGCCGACGACCTCACGGTGAAAGAGAACGGCAAGACGCGCGACGTCGTGGCCGTCCGGCCGGCGAAGGGGTTGATGCAGATCGCCCTGATCGTCGACGACAACGGCACCGGCCTCTTTCGCGCGCCGCTCTACCGCTTCGTCCAGAAGCTGCAGGGGCGCGCGGAGTTCGCCATCGTCAGCGTCGTCGGCCAGCCGCTCAAACTCACGGACTACACGATGGACGGCAGGGTCCTGACCGAGGTGCTCACCAGCCTGTCGGCCCGGCCGGGCACCCCGGACGGCGGACAGCTGCTCCAGGGGATCTACGAGGCCGCCCTCGATCTCGAGAAGCGTGAAGCGCCGCGTCCGATCATCGTGGCGCTGTCGGTGCCTGGTGAAGAGCACTCCACGCTGCCGGCTCGCCACGTGCTCGACACGTTGAAGGACAGCGGCGCGTCGCTGCACGTCTTCCTCGTGGCCAATTCGGCCGTGCGCCAGATGGCCCCGGTGACGAAGCCGAGTGCGCTCCTCGAAGAGAACATGAACCTGGGCGAGGTACTCGGAGACGGCGCCAAGCAGTCGGGCGGACGCCGCGAAGACATCGTCGCGGCCGCCGGCACACTGACCGGCCTGCAGCAGCTCGCCGAGGACCTGCTCCACCAGTACGTCGTCGAGTACGACCTGCCGCCGGGCACCAAAAGCTCCGATCGCATCTCGGTGTCGGCCAAGCGCAAAGGCGTCAACCTCCGCGTGCCCTCGCGGATCCCGAACCGCTGACGATCAGCGCCGCCGGGGCGGGGTCTCGAGCGCGGCGGCGATTGCCTGCTCCGCCAGCGGCGCCATGATCGCGTAGCCGGCCGGCGTCGGGTGCACGCCGTCGTTGGCGAGCCCGGCCTTCATCCCGCCCTCCGCATCCGCCAGCGCGGTGTAGTAGTCCAGATACGTGTAGCCGTGGCTCGCGGCGTACTGCTTGATCCACGCGTTCAGCGTGCGCACCTTCGGCGCCGGATCCATCCCGCGCCGCCACGGGAAGTCGATCGCCGGGGTCACCGACGACAACACCACCCGGATCCCGTTCGCCGTGGCGATGTCGCACATCGACGCCAGGTTGTCCTCGATGGCCCCCATCGTCGTCGGCCCGGTGTTCTCGGCGATGTCGTTGATGCCGGCGAGGATCACTACCACCGCCGGATCGAGCGCGACAACGTCGGCGCGGAAGCGGACGAGCATCTGCGGCGTGGTCTGACCGCTGATGCCGCGATTGACATAGGGCCTGCCCGGGAAGAAGTCGTTGGTCCGGCGCCCCCAGCCGTCGGTGATCGAATCGCCGATGAACACGACGCGCTTCTCATCCTTGCCAGGCGGCGGCAGCTTGGCGTTGTCGTCGCGGTAGCGCGCGAGATTCGGCCAGTCCTGAAGGAGCTTCTGTTCCGCCGCGCGTTGACGGGCCGCGGCATCGTCAGCCGACGGAGCGGCCGTCGCGGGCGGTGGCTGGGTGGTCGGCTGCGGGGGCGCCTGTGCCTGCGGGTCGGCGGCGGCCAGCGTGAACATCAGCACGATGGAAAACGGGGTTGCGAGCATGGCGCGACTCTAGCACGCGGCCACTCGCTCGATGCCTTCCGGTGGCACGTCCCCGCCGCGCGATCGATTGGTCAGCGCGGCTTGTCGAGCGCGGCGAACAGTTGCGTCGCGAGCGGATCGCCGGGGTTGAGCGCGAGCGCCGCCGCCGCGTGGCCGCGTGCGTCCGCGGTCCGTCCGAGCTCGAGCTCGCAGTAGGAGAGGCGCGCGAGTCCGTCGGCATCGCGCGGATCCAGGCGGATCGCCTCGCCAAGCTCGCGAACGGCCGCCTCGCAACGATGCAGCACGAGCAGGTTGAGACCATACTGCAGCCGCACCCCGGCCTGGGTCGGCGCGAGCGCCGCCGCACGACGGAAGAAGGGCTCGGCGACGTCCGGCGCGCCCAACTCGCTGGCCAGGCGGCCGACGCGCAGGCAGGCGTCCGGATCGCGGCCCGGCGGGGGCAGACGACGGACGGCGGCGAGGGCACCGGCGGTGTCGCCTGTCTCGTGCAGGGCGAGGGGGAATTCCAGCCCGCCCTGGGGCAGCTCGATCCCGGCATCAAACCCGCGGCGCAGGTGCGGGACGGCGGCGGCGGTCTGCCCGTCCGCCCGCAGCGCCTGGCCGAGCGCGTAGGCGACCGCCGGTGTTTGCGGATCCTGCGCCTGGGCCTGGCGCAGGTGACGCAGCGCCGCGCCGGTCTGACGGGCGGCGAGGAGTTGTGCGCCGATCGCGTAATCGGTTGCGCCCGGCTTCGGCTCACGCGCCGCGCTCTGTGCCGCCCAGGCGTCGGCGACGTCCAGGCGGCCGGCGGCGATCATCCGCTCCGCCATCCGCAACCCTTCCTCCCAGCGGCCATCCTGGAGGTCGTGCGGCCAGTTGACGGCCGCGAACAGCAGGACGACGGCCAGCGCCGGGACAATCGGGCGCGATCCGCGGCGCTCCGCCAATAGCGCCAACGCGCCGTCGATTGCCGCGCCCGCGCCGACGCACATCGGGATCAAGAGCGGCAGACGGTAGCGCTCGGCGACGAAGAAGGCCGCGACGGCGACGGCATAGGCCGGCACGAACGAGGCCCAGACCTGGAAGTCGCGGCGGCGATCGTGCGGCGCCGCGAACACCAGCCCGGCCAGCCCCAGCGGCAGCAGCAGCCAGGGGCCCGCTACGAGATAGCGCAGCGCGGTGGGCGAGTCGTAGGCGTAGAACGGATAGCTGTGGGGCAGCGCGATGTGCTGCGCGCTGAACACGAACCCGAGTTTCTCGATCAGCAGCCAGCCGGCCGCGGCGGGGTGCGCGGCCATCCAATCCCAGGCGCGGGCAAAGAAATAGTCCGACGTCTCGGCGTCGGTGAGCGGATGGCCCACCGCCTCCTCGGCAACACGCCGGGCGTCCTCCGCCTGACCCGTGATGTTGGGCGTGATGCCGGGCAGCGGCCGGAAGAACCCGGTCGCACCCTCGCCGTTGCCGATGTAGAAGTTCAAGCCACCATGCGACGACACCAGCGACCACTGGTGTGCGACGACCACGTTCCGTATGGCGACCGGCGAGACGCCGAGGAGCAGGCCGGCGACGAGCACGAACGCGGGCAGAACGCGTCGTTGCGCCAGCAGCACGGTGCCGATGCCGAGCGCGGCGAGGGCCATGTTGGGACGGTTCAGTGTCGCCAGGCCGAACAGCACGCCGGCCGCCAGCAACCAGCGGCGGTCATCGCGGGTGAGGGCGAACGTCAGCGCGAGCAGCGCCGCTGACGTGAGGAACGGGTCGACCGCCGCCTGGAGCAGGATGGTTTCATAAAACGTCAGCAAGCCAGTGACCGCCGCCAGCGCGCCCGCATACCACGCCGCGCGACGCCCGAACCACGCCTGCGTCATCAGGAACACGAACGCGACCGACGCTGTCCCGAGCGTGACCTGCAGGACGCGAACGGCTGTAAAGGATTGCAGCAACGTCAGGCTGACCGCGAGGAAGTAGATGTAGAACGGCGACAGGTAGTAGAGCCCGGGCCCCAGACCCGGGTTGCCGTGACGAACGGCATTGGCGAGATCGACGTACGCCGAGGTGTCCAGACCGGAGTCCGGCTGGAGCAGCGGGTGCTCGTGCAACTGCCGCACGACCAGCAGCTTCGCCGCCCAGACCAGACCCAGAGCCAGTATCGGGAGCCACGGCCGCCAGCGGTCGATCCCTACGATTTTGTGCGACGCCTGGGACGACCCCACTTTTCTGTGCATTGACCCCTACTAGCTGGAGCAGTAGTATGCGCCATCCCTTTGTGCGGGGGATGTGCCGACGGCCGAGGATCGCCTCGTTCGGCTGCGCGATAGCGCTTTCTTTTTTGCAAGTCGCTCGTAGTCGCGGTTGTCGAAGGAGGATGAGATGACGCGAGGCATCCTGGGAAGGGCCCTGCTCTGTACGGGGCTGCTGGCTACATTGGCATTGCCGGCCCACGCCCAGGCCATCGGATCGATCTTCGGGAAGGTCACCGATGCTTCGGGAGCCGTGCTTCCGGGCGTCAACGTCAGCGTGGCGGGGACCGGGCTTCAGACTCCGCTCACCAGCACGACGACGGAGAGCGGCGCATACCAGTTTCCGAGCGTGCCGATCGGCACCTACACGGTGACCTTCGAGCTCCAAGGCTTCAAGAAGGCCGTCCGGAACGAGGTCCTCATCACCTCCGGCTTCAACGCCGGCATCGACCAGAAGCTCGAGATCGGGCAGCTGACCGACGAGGTCACTGTCTCCAGTGAATCGCCGGTAGTCGACCTGAAGAAGACCATCACCGGCGCGGTGTTCACCGCCGAAGTGCTGGAGAAGATCCCCACCGCCCGCGATCCCTGGCAGATTGCCAACATGACCCCCGGCGTGTCGCTGAGCGGCTACAACGTCGGCGGGTCCCAGTCGGGCCAGCAGCTGACGCCCTCGGTGCGCGGCTCCACGGCCAGCGTGCAGTGGAACCTCGAAGGCGGATCGATCACCGACCTGTCGTCGAACTCGTCGTCGATCTACTTCAACTTCGACTCGTTCGATCAGATCCAGGTGACGACCGGCGGCGGCGACGTCTCCGTGCAGTCGAGCGGCCTGGCGATCAACCTGGTGACCAAGAGCGGCAGCAACAACTTCAAGGGGACGTTCAACGCCACCTACGAGAACGACGCGACCCAGGGCCAGAACGTCACCGAGGAGCTGTTCAACTCCGGCGCCGGCGGCTTCCTGTCCGGCAATCCGCTGCACAAGATCGGCGTCTACTCGATCGAGGCCGGCGGCCCGATCGTGAAGGACAAGCTGTGGTACTGGGGATCGTTCGACAAGCAGGACATCAACGTCGGCATCATCAACTTCTTCGACGCCACCAAGGGGGCGCTCTGCAGCGACCTCGTCACGGCGCAGAAGCAGAACGCCCTGGGCACCGCGATCACTTACGACAACCTGGATGACGTCAACAAGTGCCTGAGCAACGACCAGACGATCATCAAGGACTACAACGCCAAGGTGAACTACCAGCTCAATCAGGGCAACCGGTTCGGGTATCTGTTCGTCAGCGACGGTAAGGTCCGCAACCACCGCGGCGCGAATGCAACGACGCAGCCGGAGGCGACCACCCGCCAGTTCAGCCCCGAGCCGTGGCATCTGCCCAACCAGACCCACCAGCTGACCCACACCCTGATCGCCTCCGACAAGCTGGTGTTCAACAACCAGGTGACCTTCGTCGATGGCGGCTTCTTCCTCGACTACCAGGACGTCGACCAGTGCGGCACCAGCTCGTATACGGGCGCGACCAACCCGGCAGACTACGCGACCGGCGCACGCGCCAGTGCCGGCTGCCTGTGGAATACGCAGTCGCTCCTCAACCGGACCAGCAGCGTCTCGAGCCGATCGCTCAACGGCGTCGTATCAGACCGAGCGGCCGACGTGGGAAGCGAAGTCGGATGGCACCTACTTCGTCACCAACAAGCTGGGCGGCGATCACAGCCTCAAGTTCGGCCTCGGCTGGCGCAAGGCGCCGATCGTCACCTTCTCGCACTACAGCGGCGGCGCCCGCACCCAGGTGCAGTGCGTCGGCAACACCAACGCGAACTGCGGCAGCGGCAACAGCGTCCCGGTCGGCTCGGCGGCCGGCATCGTGCCCTACCAGGCCACGATCTACCGCGACCAGTTGAAGAACAACGACTGGTGGACCTACAACGGCTACCTGCAGGACAGCTACAGCCGCGGCCGGATTCGCCTCAACGGCGGTCTGCGCTACGACTGGCAGCAGTCCAAGCACCTGGGCGGCTGCGTGCCGGCCAACACGCTGGTCCCGAACCTGCTGCCGGCGCAGTGCGAGAGCGAGACGATGAG
This sequence comes from uncultured Acidobacteriota bacterium, assembly GCA_963816725.1. Taxonomy (GTDB): domain Bacteria; phylum Acidobacteriota; class Vicinamibacteria; order Vicinamibacterales; family 2-12-FULL-66-21; genus CAVSUB01. Next base: position 8,791 of record CAWFMC010000030.1, read on the forward strand.
CGACGCGGTCACCGGCCAGAAGATTCAGTCCTTCGGCAACTGGTCACCGCGCCTGTCGGCCACCTACGACCTGTTCGGCACCGGCAAGACGTCGGTGCACGCCAGCGGCTCGTACTACTACGCCACGAAGATCACCCTCGCCGATTCGCTCAACGGCATGTTCACCCAGACCGCGCTGACGTGGGGTCCGAACCTGTCGAGCGGCGCGTGCAGCACCACCGCCGGCGCACCTTGCTGGAACGACGCCAACGGCGATCAGCTGGTGCAGACCAACGAGCTGATCGGCACGCCGACGGTGAGCAGCACCCGCTTCGACCTGAACACCGGCGTCCTCAACCCCGCCGGCAACATCGTCGACAAGAGCGCGAGGATCGCCCGCACCCGCGAGGCGATCGTCGGGATCCAGCACGAGCTGATCAAGAACCTGGCGGTCGGCGTCGATTACATCTACCGCAAGTACGATCGCGGCACGACGACCTACAGCATCGGCTACCAGCCGGGTGCGCCCGGCTACCCGCTGTCGCAGATCTACACCGGCCCGGTCAGCTTCACCGACCCGGTGACCGGCCTGTCGGCGCCGTACTACGTGATCTGCACCGGCTGCGTGCGGCCTTCGGGGCTCGGCAACATCACGATGACCGATCCGAACTATCAGGTCTACCACGGCGTGGACTTCACCGCGACGAAGCGGTACAGCAACCGCTGGCAGATGCAGGCGGCCGTGACGCTCCAGAACAATCCGCAGTACTTCCCGGACGGCTCCCCGACGTTCATCAATCCGACCGGGCAGGAGTTCCGGGACGGTTACAGCACGATCGCGAAGTGGAATGGCAAGCTGAGCGGCAGCTACACCTTCCCCTGGGACATCAACGCCTCGGCGAACTTCAATTCGATCCAGGGCGCCTCACGCACGACGACGATCAACGGTCCCGGGGCCGTCTACGGCGGCGTCAACGCGTCCGGCGCGGCCACGACGATCAGCTACCCCACGCTCGAAGCTGGAGCCGCGCGGGACCACGCGGTTCCCACCGGTGAACCTGCTCGACCTCGGAGTGCAGAAGGTGCTGAAGTTCGGGAACCGGTATCAGCTCAAGCTGGGACTCGACGCCTTCAACGTCATGAACACCAACACCATCAGCGCCTATTCGAGCGGCAATCGAAGCGTGGCTGGCTTCACCCAGCCGACGACGATCCTCGCGCCTCGTGTCTTCCGCTTCAACGTGCGGGTCGTGTTCTAACCGTAACGGGGCTCGGGCTTCGGCCCGGGCCCTCGCGCTTTCACCACCACAGGTGAGAGCCGATCGACGCGCTGCCATGCGTGCCATCCTGCTCGCGCTCACACTCGGCTTCGCCTTTCTGTCGGCCCGGGCGCAGACGCCCGCCCCGCAGACGATCCATCGCGCCACGCCCGGATACGACACCTACCTGACCGGCAACCCAGCTGACGTCTCGCGGGCCACGAAAGGTGGTCTTCAGCTCGAAGGCGGCGGCACCGACATTCCCGAGGCGTTCCGCTGGTTGATCGCGCATGCCGGCGGCGGCGACATCGTGGTGATCCGCGCCTCCGGCGCCGATGGCTACAACCGGTTCATCATGGATCTCGGGCCGGTCGATTCAGTCGAATCGATCGTGTTCCACCGGCGCGAGGCGTCGTTCGATCCCGACGTGCTCGACCGCCTCGAACACGCCGAAGCCGTGTTCCTGGCCGGCGGGGATCAGGCCAACTACGTCCGGTTCTGGAAGGACACGCCGGTGCAGGCGACGCTGAATGCGCTGGCGCGCCGCGGCGTGCCGGTCGGCGGCACGAGCGCGGGCCTGGCGGTACTCGGCGAGTTCAGCTTCGCGGCGCTGCAGGACACCGTCACGTCGGCGGAGGCACTGGCGGACCCGTATTCGGCGAAGGTCACCCTGGAGCGCGGGTTCCTCGCCCTGCCGCGCATGAACCGCATCATCACGGACTCGCACTTCGTGCCGCGCGATCGGCTCGGGCGCCTCCTCGTGTTCCTCGCCCGCATCGTCCAGGACGGCTGGAGCCCGGTGGCGCGGGCCATTGCCGTCGATCAGGAGGCCGCGCTCCTGGTCGAAGCGGACGGTTCGGCGACCGCCGTCGGCAAAGGACCGGTCTACTTCATGGAAACGACCGATCCGCCGACGGTGTGTCAGCCGGGTCGTCCACTGACCATAGGCGGGATCCGGACGATGAAAGTCGGGCCGGGTGGCTCGTTCGACCTGACGTCGTGGCGCGGACCGGGCGCGACGTCGTACGTGCTGTCCGTCGACGCCGGCCGGGTCTCGTCGTCTACCGGCGTCGATCTACTGAATCACCCGCCTGATGGTCTCGACGTCCTCCCGCATCGCCGGCGGTGCGGCGGCGATGAACTGCGTCCCGTAGCGGCGAGCCTCGTCACGACGGCCGGCCTCGACGAGATTGATCGTCAGGTTGAACAGGGCGTTGACGTCGCGGCCGTCGATCGAAACGGCCCGGGTCCACGCCTCGATGGCCTCGGCTTTTCGGCCCATCCCCGCCAGTGCGACGCCAAGCGCCGTGTAGGAGGCTCCGAGCGTCGGGTCCTTGGCGACCGCGCGGCGGAGCGAGGCTTCGGCGGCGGGGAAGTCCTGGACTTGTAACTGGGCGATGCCGAGGTTCTCGTCGCCGAGGCCGCTGGCCGGATCGATCTCGATCAATCGTCGAAAAGTGGCCAGTGCGGCGTCGTGCCGTCCGGTCAGCTGGTAAGCGTTGCCGAGCGCGATGAGGGCGTCCGGATCGTCGCCGGTGTCGTGCTCGAGCAGGGCGATGGCGCGGGCGCCTTGGCCGGACTCGGCGAGATACTGCCCGAGCTTGTTGCGCACCTCGCGCTGGGTGACGCCGGCGCGGAGCGCGGCCTCGAGCGTCGCGATCGCGTCCGCAGCGTGCCCGGCGCGCCAGTAGAGGAGCGCGAGACGCCGGTATGCGTCCTCGGTGTCGGCGCGTGTCGCAATCACGTGGCGATACAGGGTGACGGCCTCGGCGTCGCGGCCGGCGCGGGACGCCTCGGCGGCCCGAGACATGGTCTGCTCGATCTCGATCAGCCGCTTGGGATCGTCTGCTGCGGTGTAGGTCTCGCGCGGGGTGGCGCTGCCGCCGCCGATATAGCCGAGCGAGCGCAGGCGCTCGACGGTCTCGGCCGCTTCCGCCCTGGCCTGCCCGGGCGGAGCGGTGTTGAACATCCGCAGGGTGTTGAGCATCACTTCGCTCCGCGACGGCTGCGAGGGCGCGAGATTCTTCGCTTCCTGCGGATCGGTGGCGAGGTCGTACAGCTCGGTGATCGGCAGATCGATGTACTTCTGCCGTTCGACGAGCACGCCGCGGAGCGGCGCCCATCCGCGTGTAACGGTGGCCATCATCGCTTCGAAGTAGCCGGGTCGGTCACGATTGTCCCCGTCGTTGATGACCGCGCGCAGCGAGGAGCCCGGCAGGCCTGCAACGGCTGGCGCGCCGGCGGCCTCGAGCAGGGTCGGCAGGAGATCGACATGTCGAACCGGCGTGTTGACGATGAGCGGCTTCTCCCGTCGGCTGCGCGCCGCGGGCCGTACTTCCGCGATCAGCAGCGGCACGCGCAACGTGGACTCGTATGCAAAGAGACCGTGGGTCAGCTCGCCGTGCTCGCCGAGGCTTTCGCCGTGGTCCGCGGTCACGACCACCAGCGTCGGCCGCGACTCGGCCGCGAGCCGCTCGAAGAGCACGCCGAGCGCGGCGTCCGTCCAGGACACTTCACCGAGATACGGCTCGGAAGGGAAGCGCGCCGCCCATTCCGCCGGCGGGCTGTAGGTGGCGTGCGGGTCGTAGACGTGGACCCAGGTGAACCACTTGCCGCCCTGCCGTCCGATCCAGTCCGTCGCCGATCGCACGACGGCATCGGCCCGCCGTTCCCGATCGCCAGCCTCGCCACTGCGCGCGGGATCGAGCTTGTCGTCGTACACGTCGAACCCGGCGCCGAGTCCGAACCGGTGATCGAGCGGGAAGCCGCCGACGAAGGCCCCGGTCGCGAAGCCGCGCGCCTTCAGGAGTGACGCCGCGGTGGCCTGGCCCGGGGCCAGCCGATAACCGGTGTTGTCGCGGATCCCGTGCTCGTACGGATACCGGCCGGTGAGGATCGTCGCGTGCGAGGGCAGCGTGATGACCGCGTGCGCGTGGGCGAACGCGAAGCGCGCGCCGGTGGCCGCGAGGCGATCGAGGTTTGGCGTGATGGCGCGTCCGCCGTAGGCACCGAGCACGTCAGCCCGCAGCGTGTCGATCGTGACGAGCAGGATGTTCCGATCGGGATTGACACTGACCGCGAAGGGCGGCGTCCGCAGCCACCACCAGCCGCCGGCACCGAGCACGGCGAGACAGGCGACGGCGATGAGCACCATTCCGCCGCGGTGCCGCGAGGGCAGGGCCGGCGAAGCCGGTGCGGCGCGAGGTGGGGTTTTCCGTGTGCGGCTCACGGGTGCTTCAGCGACTGCGCGACGCGCGCGATGTCGGCCTGGAAGAACGCGGGCGGGGCGGTGCCGACGAACTGGCGCCCGTAGGCCGCCGCCTCGTCTCGGTGTCCCGCCTGCTCCAACTCGAGCCACAGGTTGTAGAGCGCGTTGAACTGCGTCGCATCCAGGGCAACCGCCTGCTTCCAGCTCTGAATTGCTTCAGCCTTGCGGCCGGTGGTCGAGAGGACGACGCCGAGCGTGGTGTGGGCGTCGGGCAGCGAGCCGTCGAGCGCGAGCGCCTCGCGAGTCAGGCGTTCCGCCTCGGCGAGGCCGCGGCGCCGCGGCTCGCCGGCTGTCGACGCGAGGGCGTCGCGCAGCGCGATCGAGCCGAGGTTCTGCATCGCAATGCCGTTGGTCGGATCGAGCGCGAGTACACGCGTGAAGGCCCGTGTCGCCTCGGCGCCGCGGCCGGCGTCGCCGTAGGCCACGCCGAGGCCATTCAGGGCCTCGACATCGTCATCCGGCATGTGCTCGAGCAGGGCAATGGCCCGGGGTGGATCGATGCCGCTCTCGGCGAGATACAGGCCCAGCCTGATCCGGATGTCGCGATCCGGCGCCCCGTTCTTCAGCGCGGTTTCGAGCGCCGCGATGGCCGAGTGCGGGTCGCCTGCTTCCCAGAGCGCGTGCGCCAGTGAGACATACGCGTCCGCCGTATCGGGCCGTTCCGCGATGGCCTGGCGCAGCTCGGCGATCGCCTCGTTTCGTTTGCCGTCCTCGAACAGGTCCGTCGCGTGGTGGATGCGCTGATCGATCCCGACCAGCCGCTTGGGATCGTCGGCCTCGGTGTACGCCGACTTGGGCGCCGCGCTCCCCGATACGTAGCCGAGCGAGCGGAGCGCCGCGGCCGCGTCGGCGGATTCGCGACCGGGACGGTTGGGAAGGGCGACGTCGTAGGTGCGCAGGGTATTCGTCAGCACCAGCGCGCGTGCGCTGAGCGCGCTCGCCCGGTTGGTGGACTCGCGCGGATCGAGGCCGAGCTCGTACAACTCGGGGATCGGCAGGTCGATGAACTTGTCGCGGCCGGCGATCACGCCGCGAAGCGGCGCCCAGCCGCGTACCAGGTTGTATGTCATCGACTCGAAGTAGGTCGGCCGGTCGGCTCCGGATCCGCCGTCGACTATCGGCCGCAGAGAGGATCCGCTGGCTGCACCATCAGGCGGCGCGCCGGCGGCCTCGAGGATCGTCGGCGAGATGTCCACGTGGCGCACGGCCGTCTCGATGATCCGGCCGCCCGGCGCCGCACCCGGCGCGACCCGCGCGACGATCAGCGGCACGTGCAGCGTCGGCTCGTAGGCGAACATGCCGTGGGTGGCTTCGCCGTGCTCACCCAGACTCTCACCGTGATCCGCGGTCACGATGACCAGCGTCGGCCGGGGCAGCGCCGCCAGCCTCTCGAACAGCGCGCCGAGTGCGTGATCGACGTACGCGACCTCGCCGAAGTACGGTTGCCCGGCGTAGTCGCGCCGGTACTCCTCGGGCGGCTTGTAGGGGGAGTGCGCGTCGAACACGTGCACCCAGGCGAAGAACCGCGCCGGCTGACTGCCGATCCACGCGGTCGCGCGGGCGACAACTTCCTCGGCCCGCCGTTCGGGCATCGAGACCGCTCCGATGCCCTTCATCTCCGGCATCTGATCGTCATACACGTCGAACCCGGGCGTGAGGCCGAACCGTTTCGTCAGCGGAAAACCGCCGACGAACGCGCCGGTCGCGAAGCCCGCGGCCTTGAGCCGCGTCGCCAGCGTCTCGGTGCCCGGCTTCACCCTGAAGCCGCTGTTGTCGCGCATGCCGTGCTCGTACGGCAGCCGCCCGGTCAGGATGCTGGTGTGCGACGGCAGGGTGGTCACGGCATGGGCGTGCGCGAAGGTGAAGCGCGCGCCGTGGCTCGCCAATCGATCGAGGTTGGGCGTCCGCGCCTGCCCGCCGTACGACGACAGCGCGTCGGCGCGCAGCGTGTCGATGGTCACGAGCAGGACGTTCTGCTGCGGGTCGGGCGTCAGGGTGAAGGCGTTGAATCGGCCGCGCCAACACCAGGCCGCGCCGCCCAGGGCGACGACGACCAGGGTGCCCGCCAGGACGCGCCGCCAGTCATGGCCTGACGGTGGCGGTGGCGGCACCGCCTGCGGACGGCGGCTGGAGGATGGTCGGCTCAATAGGATCCTGGAACGGAGGCGATGCGCAGGCGGTGACGCCGTGCATAGATGTTACACACAAGCTTCGCCACCGGGCCACCGCGGTGGACACTGGTCCGGCGGGCGTGCCAGGATCGGCGCACTCCATGTCACGACGCAAGAGCAGGGCGGCAGCCGCGCCACGCGCGGCGGGGCGCCTGCCGGATGCCGCGGCGGGTCCCTCTCCCGTCCCGATCGCGCTGGCCCTGACCGCACTCAATCTCGTCGTCTACCTGCAGGCCCGGACCTTCGGTTTCGTCAACTGGGACGATCCGTCCTACATCACCGAGAACCCGAACGTCGCGGCGGGGCTGACGTGGCACAGCGCGTGGTGGGCGCTGACCACGGGCTATTCGCCGTATTGGCATCCGCTGACGTGGCTCTCTCATCTGCTCGACATCGAGCTATTCGGCATGGCCGCGGGCGGCCACCACCTCACCAGTGTCGCGATCCACACGATTACCACCGTGCTGCTGTTCCTGTTGTTCCGGCGGATGACTCGCGACACCTGGCCGAGCGCGCTCCTTGCCGCCCTGTTCGCGGTGCATCCGCTGCACGTCGAGTCGGTCGTGTGGATAGCCGAGCGCAAGGACGTGCTCAGCACGCTGTGCTGGGTGCTCGCGGTCTGGGCTTACGTGGTCTACACGCGCGATCCGGGCTGGCGGCGCTACCTCGGCGTCGTCGCGCTGTTCGGCCTCGCGCTCATGGCCAAGCCGATGGTGGTGACGCTGCCGGCCGTCCTGCTGCTGATCGACATCTGGCCGCTTGGGCGATTGCGCCTGTCCGCGCCGGCCGGTCCCTGGCGGCGCCTGCTACTGGAGAAGGTGCCGCTGCTGGCGCTCGCACTCGTGACCAGCGTGGCGACCATCACCGTGCAGCATCGCATCGGCGCCATGGCCCGATTCGACGCGCTGCCCTGGCACCTGCGAGCCTCCAACGCGATCGTCGGCTACGTCGAGTATCTGGCCAAGGCCTGCTGGCCGGTGAACCTGGCCGCGTTCTACCCGTACCACAGCTACGCGATGTGGCAGGTCGCCGGGGCCGCGGGGCTGCTGGCTGCGTTGACCGGCGCGGCTGTGTGGCAGCGAAATCGCCGCCCGTATCTGCTGGTCGGCTGGCTGTGGTTCCTCGTCACGCTCGCGCCGGTTATCGGGCTGCTTCAGGCCGGCGAGCAGCGGATCGCGGATCGTTTCATGTACGTGCCGCTCCTGGGCCTCCTGATCGCGGCGATCTGGGGCGCGCGTGACGCGGCTGCACCCCTCACGGCGGTGCGCCGCCGGATGCTGTTCGCGACCGGCCTGGTCCTGGTCGCCGGGGCCGCGGCGGTCGCGACGCGTCAGGCGTCGCACTGGGCGGACAGCGTCACGCTCTGGCAGCACGCTGCGCGCGTCACGCCGGACAGTTACATCGCGTTCGAGAATCTCGGGCAGGCGCTGCGCGAGCGCGGAGAGCTCGACGCGTCGGCAGCGCGCTACCAGCAGGCACTGACGCTGGCACCCGCAGGTTCACCGGCGTATCAGGCCGTGATCCACAACAGCATCGGCCTGGTCTTGATCCGCCAAGGACGGCAGGACGCGGCGGCGATCGAGTACGCGGAAGCGGCCCGCCTCAACCCGAACTTCGCCGAGGCACAGAGCAACCTCGGAAACACGCTGGCGGCGAGCGGGCATTTCGCCGAGGCCGTGGGGCACTACCAGGCCGCGGTCCGTTTGAAAGGGGACTTCACGGAGGCGCTGGTGGGATTGGGCAGCGCGCTGCTCCAGGAGCAGCGTGCCGAAGAAGCGGCGGCGGCATACGGTGAGGCGCTCCGGGCCGATCCGCGGCTGGCCCAGGCGCACAACGGACTTGGCGCCGCGCTGGCCATCCAGGGACAGGACGCGCGTGCGCTGGCGGAGTATGTCGAGGCGCTGCGCTTGAAGCCGGATCTTCCGACCGCGCATCTCAACATCGCCGTGCTGCTGATCAAGGAGGGACGCTTCGCTGAGGCGCGGGCGCATCTCCAGACCGCGCTCTCGATCGATCCCCGCTACGAGCCCGCGCGGACGCTGCTCGAGCGCCTGCCGCCGCAGTAACGGATCGCCCAGCGGCGAGCGCCAAGCGCCGGCCCCCGGAGCCCCGGCTCTACTGCGGCGCGAACCCGCTGGCGTGCAGCGTCAGGCCTTGTCGCAGCGTCCCGACCTGGACGACCTGGGCTGACGACCCGGGGCGCTTGTAGGTCACTTCGTACTGCGACGTCAGGGCGTCGGCATAGTGCCGCAGCACCCCTTCGAGCGCCGACGGCGAGTTGATGAAGTCACGCGTCCCGCCGGTGTTCTTGGTCACGGCGTTCAGCACCACGTCGCGGCCAGGGTTGCGCAGGTCGCCTTTCTGCAGCGACACCGACCAGAGCTGCGCTCCGGACTTGCGCAGCGCGTCGTTGACCTTCTTCGGCTCCTCGCGGCTCTGCTCGTTGCTCGGCTCGATGTTGAGCGACACGATCGCCCGCCGCGGGCTCGGCAGCTTCGCCAGCCGTTCGCTGGCGTCGATGATTGCTTCGACGAGGACGGACGCCGCCCCGGGGCGTCCCACGAGCTTGTTGATCCCGCTGTTCAATGCCCCGTCGTCGCGCACGAACGGCACCATGGTGACGGCCGCCTGGCCGAACTCGGCAAGCGAGATCAGAGTGTCGGGGCTGGTCTTCCGAGCCTGCTGGACGAAACCGGCGAGCGAGGCGCGGACGTCGCGGATTAGCGGCTCGGCCGACTGCGTGGTGTCCGCCAGCAGCGCCACCTGCAGCGCCTGCGACGAGAGTTTGACCGAGACTATCTCGCGGTCCACGCCGTCCTCGCGCAGCCGCACGTCGGCCATCGTGAGGTCCGTGACCGGCAGCCCGGCGGCGTCCAGCACGCCGACGATGACCGTCTTGTCAGCGGCCGGAGGCGGCGCGGCCACGCCGCGAAGCGTCGCGACGAACATCACAGGGGCCAGGATCAACGCCCGGCGGCGAAGCGAGCCAGCAGCCATCACGACGCCTCCTCGGGTGTGCGGTGGCCGAAGTATACAGGGCGCGGCGGCGGGTGCGACGCGTCTGTGCGACCTCCATTAGTATTCAGCCGTTGCGTAAGGCGTGATCTGGAGCCAATGTGCGATGACGCTGACGCCGGATGAGAACGTCATGAGAGCTGTCGGAGAGACTGGATTCTCTCCGCGCCGTTCAGTAGAGTTGCGCGACATCACAGCCCCGGCCTTGCGGCCGGCCGTCCGGACCGCCAAACCCTGAGAGAGGAGTTCGAGGTGATCGCACACGGAACTCGCGCCAGACGCATCGCCGCACCGGCCATCGCGATCACGCTGATGTCGGCCGCGCTCATGGCCCAGGGGGCGCAGAAGATCGCGCTCGTGACGGTCGTCTCGGACAACGGCAGTCGGCTCGGCGATCTTGCTGCGAAGGACGTGGTTGTTCACGAGGACAAGACCGAACGGAAGGTGATCAGCGTCGAGCCCGCCACCGAACCGCTCGTCATCGCTCTGCTGCTCGACACCGCGGCGGCGTCAGCGGGGCGGCAGTATCCAGTCCAGGACCTGCGCAAAGCGGTGTCCAACTTCGTGAAGACCGTGACCGCCGCGCAGCCCGACGCCCAGATCGGGATCATGACGGTGGCCGCCGCGGCCGTGAACGCGCTCGACTTCACGACCAAGGCCGACGAGATCGACAAGGTCGTGCAGCGTCTGTATCCAGATCAGCAGGGGGCCGCAGTGATGCTGGAGGCACTGAGCGCGACCAGCGGCAAGTTCGGCGAGCAACAGACCCCGCGGCGGGTGATCGTCACCGTCGACTTCAATTCTCCCGAGGGCGGCTCGTCGTCATCGATGAAGAAGGTAGCGGAGGACGTGCGGAAGTCCGGCGCCACAGTGTGGTCCGCCTCGGTGCGCGGCACCGGCGCGTCGGCCGCGAGCCGCGAGGACCTGCTCAACGCCGTCAGCCAGGCGAGTGGCGGGATGCGCCTGAGCGCGGTCGAGCCCTCGGGGCTCGACGCGATGCTGGCCAAGATTGCCAACAGCATCACCGCCCAGTACTCGGTGACGTTCGCCCGCCCGGACGCCTCCCCGGCGAAAGCCGTCCGGATGGACACCACGCGCGGCGCGAAGATTCTGCTGACCCCCTGGATGCGTTGACCCGCGGGGTAGCGGCGCCGCGCACCATCTCCCGCTGAGAGACGCCAGCTACTTCGGCGCCACCGGCGGCGTGACGTGCGCCGCGACGTCGCGCGCCGCCTTCGTCTCGACGCCCGGCTTGCCGAGGAAGCCGAGATCGCGGAACCAGTCCACGAACCGATCCTGCCAGGTCCCGAACGGCGTGCCCTCGCGGTCCTTGAGGCCGTTGGCGTGCACCCCGTTCCCGTAGATGTGCATCTCGAGGTTGGGCACGCGGGCCTTGAGCATCGCCCCGAAGTATTCGTCCGCCCACACCGCGTGCACCGCGTCGCCGCTGCCGGCGCACGTGATGAACGAGGGCGGAGCGTTCCTGGGGATGGGTGTGGCGGGGTCGCGGGCGAACGGCGTCGGGCCCGGATAGACGAGCGCAACGAAGTCGGGACGGGCGCTCACGCTGCTCAGCGGATCGCCGCTCGTGCGGTTCGCCTGCTCGTAGGCCTCGTACGCGATCGCCGCCGGCGCGACGAGCTCGGCGCCCGCCGAGAAGCCCATCATGCCGATCTTGTTCGGATCGATGTTCCAGTCCTTCGCGCGCGCGCGGACCACCCGCACCGCCTGCTGCGCGTCGCGCACTTCGTCGGTCAGCGGATCGTAGCCGTCACGCTTCAACCGGTTCCGCAAGATGACCGTCGTCACGCCGTAGTTGTAGAAGTACGAGACGAGGTCCGCGCCTTCCGTGCCGACGTTCAACGTGTTGTGCCCGCCACCCGGCACCAGGATGACCGCCGCGCCGGTGTTGTTCGACGGATCGACGACGTGCACTTCGATGGACGGATTGTGGATGTTGACGATGCTCTGAATGCGACCGGGCACGGTGCGCTGCAGGTTGTTCTGCTCGGGTTCCGCGATCCGATCACGTTTGAGATAGGGCGAGTCGGGCGGGAAGAGCGTCACGATCTGTCCGCCCGGAAGGATCGGCTGTGGCACGAAACCCGCCGCCTGCGCCATAGCGGGCCGGCCCTCCGTCACGAGCACCATCACTGCGATCGACGAGAGGACGACGCGATCGATTCTCCGCATGAGCCTTCCTGCGCGTTTAGTTGCTCGGGCCGCCACACTCGAGCGGGCGGGACGCCGCGAAGCGTAGCACGGCCGCTGCACGTCCGTTCCAACAGCCGCGGTTCAAGCACGGCAACAAGGTCCCAAATGGGTATCGCGATTGCAGTCTCGGTCCGGGACAGTCGTCACGCGCGTGACGGCCAGACTGATCACGGTTCAGGAGGATTTGGTTATGAGCGCGTGGAAACACAGCCTTGCGGTACTCGGGCTGGCATCGTTGGCGGCACTGCCGCTGACGGCGCAGACGCCGCCGACGACGAAGCCGGCGGGGCAGGGTGAGAAACCAGCGGGGCACAGTGCGAAACCAGCCGGAGATGCGGCCTCTGGCAAGCTGTCGGCCGCAGACGCCAAGTTCGTGCACGAAGCGGCGATAGGCGGCATGGCCGAGGTCTCGCTCGGCAAGCTCGCCGCCGAAAAGGCGACCAACCCCGACGTGAAGCAATTCGGGCAGCGCATGGTTGACGACCACTCGAAGGCGAACGACGAATTGAAGACGTACGCGTCGCAGAAGGGCGTCACGCTACCGGCCGAGGTCGACTCCGCCCACAAGGCCACGGAAGCTCGCCTCTCGAAGCTTTCCGGCGAGGCGTTCGACAAGGCCTACATGGCGGACATGGTCAAGGACCACGACAAGGACGTCGCGGCTTTCAAGCATGCCTCGACTGCAGCGAACGATGCGGATCTGAAGGCGTGGGCGTCGAAGACTCTGCCCACCTTGCAAGAGCACCAGACGATGGCCAAGTCGGTCAACGCGAAAGTCGGCGGCGGTGGCGCGGCGAAGAAGCCGGGCCAATAACGAACGGATTCTGGAGGATTCACGATAATGAAAAGAAACATTCTGTTTGGATCGGTGCTGGCGGCGGCACTGTCGGTCGGTGTCGGCGCGCAGACGGGAGCGGGCGGCCAGGCGGGGACTGCCGGGCAGGCCGGCACGGCCGGTCAGGGCACGCAGTCGAGCAGCAGCAAGCAGGCCGGCGGCAAGCAGTCCGATGAGAACGTGACCGTGACGGGCTGTCTCCAGCCGGCGGACGCATCGGGTACCGCGGCGAGCACGTCGACCTCGAGCAATGCGTCGAAGGCTGACCACTTCATCCTCGCCAATGCCACGATGGGCGGCGGGGCCTCCGGCGGCAGCATGAGCCGTCCGAGCAGCGGTGGCACCGGCACGAGCGGCTCGGCCACCGGCACGTCGGGCGCGTCGGGCACGAGCGCTTCGGGCACGAGCGCCTCGGGCAGCGCGTCCACGAGTGGCGCGTCCGCGAGTGGCGCGTCAGGCACCGACTCCCAGTTCATTCTCTCGGGCGGGAAGAAGGATGAGCTTCGTTCGATGGCCAACAGCCGCGTCGAGATCACCGGCAAGATCGAGCACGGTCCCTCGGCCGGCACCAGCAACAACGGCGCCTCGTCCGCAGCCGGCACGTCGGGCAGCGCGATGAGCACCGGGTCGCGGGCGCCCGAGACGCCGAACAGCGGCCGCACGCTGAAGATCGATTCGATTCACAAGATCTCCGGCAGCTGCAGCTAATCGCACCCTGAGTGAGTGCCGGCCTGGCGCCGGCACTCACCTTCGCCCCTCCCGGTCACACCTCCACAGAGCGCCCCGTCACAACGCCGTCCGCTTCAGGCAGTGCGCAGTATTCTTGCGCCATGCGAAAGATCGTTCGGTTCGAAGACCTTGCCCGCGATGCCGGCTACGCGTGGCGGCAGCTCCGCCGGCAGCCGGCATTCGCGCTCACGTCGACCATCACGCTCGCGCTCGGTCTCGCGGCCAGCGTCGCGATCTTCGCCTTCGTCGATGCAGTGCTCCTGAGGCCGCTGCCGTATCGCGACCCTTCACGCCTGGTGGCTGTCTTCGAACGCTCGCCCGGCCTCGAGCGTTCGAACCTGTCGTACCTCGATTACCTCGACTGGAAGCGGCTGAACACGGTCTTCTCCAGTCTGGCCGCATATCAATCGTCCGGGGTGACGCTTCAGGCTCCGGCTGGCGCCGAACGCGTCGCGGCTGCGCGAGTCAGCGACGACTTCTTCCGCACGCTCGGCGTGTCAACAGCGGCGGGACGCGACTTCCGCAGCGGCGAAGATCTGGAGGGCGGACCGAAAGTCGTGATCGTCAGCGATGCGATTTGGCGCACCCGATACGGCAGCGGTGCGGTGCTCGGTGAGCACGTGCTCTTGAACGGTGGGTCATATGAGATCGTGGGAATCCTGCCGCGCACCTTCCACTTCGGGCCGGTTGGCTCGGCCGACTACTGGATTCCGCTGCAGCGCTCCAGCCAGTGCGACCAGCGCCGCAGCTGTCACAACCTCTACGGGGTGGCCCGGCTTGCCGATGAGATGTCGGTCAGCACAGCTGCGGCGAATGTCGCGTCCATCGCCAAGGCGCTCGAGCAGCAGTATCCCGATTCCAACCGTGATCAAGGGGCGACGGTCGTCGACCTCACTGAGGTGGTAGTGGGTAGCGTGCGACCCATTCTGTGGCTGCTGCTCGGCGGTGCGGCGCTGCTGATGGTCATCTCGAGCCTCAACGTCGCGGGCCTGCTGGTCGTCCGATCCGAGAGCCGCAGGCGTGAGCTCGCGGTCCGCAGCGCGCTCGGCGCAACGTCGGGCCGGGTCGTGGCGCAGTTCGTCGTCGAATCCGCCGTCCTCGTCGGCCTGGCCCTGGCGATCGGGATGGCGCTGTCGTATTGGGCCGTCGGCTGGTTGACCCGGTTGATCCCGGCGGACGCGCTGGCGCGAATGCCATTCCTGAACGGAGTCACGCTCGGCGCGCGCGCCTTGCTGTTCGGTGTTGTGACGGCGGCGCTGTCCGCTGTCGTCTTTGCGGTGACGCCGCTCCTCCATGTGACATGGGCCGGCTACCGCGAAGGAGCCGCCCACACCTCGCGCGGGTCAGCCAGCCTGACCTGGCGGCGGCTTGGCTCGCATATCGTCGTCCTCGAGCTCGCGGTGGCAATGGTGCTGCTGGTCGGCGCCGGGCTGCTCGGACGCAGCCTGCACCGCCTGCTCACCGAAGACCTCGGTCTGCAGCCGGATCGCCTGGCTACCCTACGGATCGCGGCTCCGCCCAGTTATACGGGCAACGAGCAGCTCGTCGCCTTGCAGCGGCAGCTGCTCGAGCGGGCCACGGCGCTTCCGGGCGTCACATCCGTGGGCCTGTCGAGTACGCCGCCGCTGATCGGCGGCAACACGATGTGGATCCGCGTTACGGGGCGCCCGTACAACGGCGAGCACAACGACGTGCACTACCGCGAGGTCACCCCCGGCTATTTTTCCGCGCTCGGCGCGCGGCTGGTGCGCGGCCGCGGCATATCCGAGCAGGACGATGCGTCGCACCCACCGGTGGTCGTCGTCAACGAGGCGCTGGTTCGCAAGTACTTCCCGGGTGAGGAGGCGGTCGGCCGGCAGATCCAGTACGCGTCGAACTCGACGCAGCCGCCGATGGAGATCGTCGGCGTGATCGCGGACATCAAGGAGAGCGCGATCGACAGCGAGACGCCGCCGACCATCTACGTCGCCTTTGTGCAGGATCCCACCAGCTCTTTCGCGCTCGCGGCGAGGACCTCTCTGCCGCCCGGCGTGCTGCTGCCGGCACTGACGGCGGCTATTCGCGGGGTCGATCCGTCGCTGACCGTCTCGGCCCCGCGGACGATGACCCAGTTGGTCGAAGGATCACAAGCGGCGTATCTGCGGCGCGCCGCGGCGTGGCTGGTCGGCGCGTTCGCCGGCGCCGCGTGGCTCATCTCGATTGTCGGGCTCTACGGCGTGATTGCGTACTCGGTGAGTCAGCGCACGCGCGAGATCGGCGTGCGGATGGCGCTCGGCGCCCAGCGCCGCGGGGTGAGCGCGCTCATCGTGCGCGAGGCGGCGACGCTCACGGTTGCCGGTATCGGGATCGGGCTGCTCGCGGCGGTGGCGTCGACGCCGCTGCTGGAAAACCTGTTGTTCGGGATCGCGGGCTGGGATCCGGCCACGCTGGGGGCGGTAGCCGTGGTGCTCGGCGCCTCGTCGCTGCTGGCCAGCTACCTGCCGGCGCGCCGGGCCGCCGGGGCGGACCCGGTCGAAGCCCTGCGCGCGGAGTAGTCGAGTCTAGAGTTCGGCGAGGCGAGTCGTCGCGTCGCCGAACTTGTCCAGTTGTACGCCCATGCGATCCATCAGCGACAGGTGCAGGCTGCAGATCTTGCGGTTGTCATCGCCCTTGTCGAGATAATCGAGCACGCGGCCGGTCTTGAGCGTGCCGCCGCCCTTGCCGGTGAGAATGACTGGCAGTTGGTTGGCGCCGTGCGCGTCGCCGTCGAAGAGGCTCGAGGCCAGCATCAGGATCGAGTGATCCAGCAGCGTGCCGTCCCCCTCGTTGATGTCCTTCATTCGCTGCGTGAGGTAGGCGAATTGGGCGATGTGGTACTGATTCGTCTTCAGGTACATCGCTTCCTTGTCGGGGGCGTGCCCGTTGTGAGTGAGATCGAGGTGCAGCGCCCCCTGCACGCCTTCGACGAACTTGAAATTCATCTGCGACAGGTCGTTGTTCAGCATCAACGTCGCGACCCGCGTCTTGTCCATCTGGAAGGCCAGGACGACGAGGTCGAGCATCAGCTTCATGTGATCCGGGACGTTCTGCGGCAGCTCGTTCTTGGGCCGCGGCATGTCCGGCGTCGTCAGCGTCGGCCGCCAGCCTTCGAGGCGCTCCTCCGTGTTGGCCTTCGCGATGCGCCGCTCGATGTCACGGATGGACTCGAAATACTCGGTCAGCTTGACGTTGTCGCCCTTGCTGATCTTCGGGCGGAGGTTCTGCGACTCCTGCCGGACCGCGTCGAGGATGCTGCGATCGAGGGCCCGTCCGGTGCCGTCGCCGACGAGTCGATCGAAGGCCCGGGACGGATAGATCTCCTTGGTCGCCGGCTTGGTCGGCGAGGCCCACGAGAGGCTCGAACCGTAGATCATCGACAGCCCGTCTTCGAGCCGGAGCTCGTTGGGCTCGATGCCGAGCACCAGGCTCGAAACCGCCGTGCGACTGCCGATCTGCGAGGCGATCACCTGGTCCATCGAGGTGCCGACCCGGATCTCGTTGGGATCAAGGCTGACCGGCGTGCCCGACAGCACGTTCATCCGTCCGAGATGCGGGCTGGTCGAGACTGCGGCGTGCTGGTTGAACAGCCCCTGGATGAAGACCATGTCCTCACGGTGCGGCATCATCGGCAGCGCGCCGGGGCCGAGCTCCATCGACGCGCCGCTGCCCTTGGCCCACCAGTGAATCGGCTCGACGCCGTTCGAGAAGAAGACGATGCCCAGGCGGAGCGGCGGTGCGCTCGCCGTGGCCGCGGCTGCCGCCTGGCCGAAGACGGGCAGCGATTCCATCCACGGCAACGCCAGCGCGACACCGACGCCGCGAAGGAAGTGACGCCGCGACGTGAGACGCGCCTGCGAGTCGATGCTCATGGATGTCCTGCTCCCGTGGTGACGGCCCTGGCAGCAGGCGACGTGGACTCGTCGCCCGCATGGTTCCTGAACTGGCGGCTGGTGGCGATCCGCACCGCCAGATCGGCGAAGGTGGCGTCACCGCCCCCCTGCATCATCTCGCGGATGAGCGGCCGGTCGGACGCCATCACGGTACGTCCGAGCGCGTAGCCAATCATCTTCCTCGAGAGCGTCGTCATCACCTTCGCGTCCTGCGTCTGCAGGTACCCGAGCAGGCCGTCGGTGCCGACGATCGTGGTCTTGTCGGCGAACTCGCCGGTGACGTCGACCGGTTTGCCATCGCCGTATGTCTGCCGGACGCGGCCGACCGCGTCGAACCCTTCGAGCGGGAAGCCGAGCGGGTCGATCCGCAGGTGACAGTTGGCGCAGGTCGCGTTGCGCTTGTGTTGCGTCAATCGCTGCCGCAGCGTCAGCCCGTTGAAGGTCGCATCGTCGGCCGGGATGGTGCCGGCGTCGGCCGGCGGCGGCGGGGTCGGGGTGCCGAGAATTCGCCGCAGGACCCAGTCGCCGCGCTTGACCGGGCTGGTCCGCAACGGCGCAGACGTCGTGGTCAGCACTGCGCCGAGCCGCAGCGCGCCGCCGCGGTCGAAGGCCCGGACCCCCTCGACGCGCTCGACCGCGCCCGTCGAAGCCACATCCTTGTTGATTCCGTAGAACGCCGCGAGCGGCTTGTTGAGGAAGGTGTAATCGGCGTAGAGCACCTCCTTCACCGGCCGTCCCTGGCGGACGATGAATTCGAAGGTGGAGATTGCTTCGTCGTACATCGCCGACTTCACCTCGTCGGTGAACTCGGGGAATCGTCCGGTATCGACGCCGCGGTACTCGTTGAAGTGATAGAAGCCGAGCCACTGGCCGAAGAACTCGGTCGCGAAGCGGCGCGCCTTGGGGTCGGCGGTCATCCGCTTGACCTGCTTCGCCAGCAGGTCCGGCGTGGCGAGCTCGCCCGCGGCTGCGGCACGGCGCAGTTCCGCATCGGGAATCGACGACCACAGGAAGAAGCTGAGGCGGCTGGCCAGCTCGTAGCCGTTCAGCGGCTTCTCCGGGCCGCCGGCGTTGGCCTCGACGCGATACAGGAATGCCGGGGACACCAGGATGCGGGCGATCAGCGCACGCAGGGCGGCGTCGTGATCGAGGTGCTGCACCGACCGCGCGGTGTCATAGAACGCGCGCAGGTTCGCCTTCTCGGCGGCCGTCAGCGGCCGCCGCCAGGCCTGGCTGGCGAAGGCAATCGCATCCACCACGTGGCCCGGCTGGGCGAGTGCCTGCGCGCGCATGACCTCGTCGTAATGCGTGCGCAGCGCCCGCACGTGGGGCCGCACCTCCGCCGGAAGCGCCGCGATGGCCGCCGGCGTGAAGTCCTGAATGTGCCGGCTCGGCAGGGTCAGCTTGTAGTGCTCCGCCAGCATGCCGAGGTATGCGTCGTGATACGGCCACGATCCGAACAGGTCGTTCCACGCCTGGTTGAGGCGCGCGCGGTCGGCGCCATCGACCATGTTGGCGGTGAAGAACGCGTCGTTGCGCTGATACTTCACCTGCATGACGAAGGCGTCGTGCTCGGGGCTGTTGTAGGTGTTGTCGAACGGCGGCGGAACCGGATCCTTGTCCGCCGGGTTCGCTTCGCCGTGCGAGTTGGGCGGCAACAGCGCCACGTACTCGGACATCCCGGCGCGGAACGTCTTGTAGCCGGCGCTGGCCTGATCGCCGAGCACCACGCGCTGGTTCGCGTCGCGCGACGATCCCTCAGCCTTGTCGGTGATCATCACCCGCACGACCGCGTTGCGATCGGCGCCGAGCTCCAGGTCGGCCTGAAACTCGGCGACCGTGCCCGCTGCCGGCGCATCAATCGTGAAGGCCACCGCGGTGGTGGTGGCGAAGTCCTCCGGCGCCATCCTGGTCCCGTCAGGGCTGACGCCGAACTTCAGCCTGGCCGCAGCCTCCGCTCCCAGGACTTCGCGCAACGGACGCGTCGAGAGGATCGGGCCAGCCGCCCCGCGGCCGCGGCCGCCGCCGGCAGCCGGAGGCGCGCCCGGCGTCACGGCCGGTGCCGCGCGGATCACGACGCGCGGGTTGCGCCAGATCGCCACCGGCACGATGCCCGGTCCCGGGTTGAGGCTATCGAACGTCAGGTGGACCGGCACCGGCCCGGTGGTCGGGGGCGCTGGTGCACCCCGTCCGCGCCCGCCGCGCAGCGCCAGCGGATACGTGTAGTGATGAGAGGGCTCGGCCTTCAGGCTGGTGTCATCGAACACCAGGGGTGACTCGTCGCCCGCGCCGCCCGCGGCGAGATCACCGCGCGCAAAAAACCAGCTGGGCCAGGTCGTCAGGCTCTTGTAGATGGCGTCGCATCCGGCGCGCGCGGCGGCGATCGAGGACGTGGCGTCGGACGTCGGCGCCGGCAGCTTCAGCCAGGCATCGACGGTCGTGCGCGTCGGATAGCCCGTGTCCGGCTTCGTCATCACGCCCCAGATGTGTTCGGCGAAGCGGCCGGTGATCCCTTCCCGTTCCGCCAGCGTGCGCAGCGTGACCGCCGGCTCGCCGAGCGCCACGCGGTTCTTGAAGTACCACGCCGTGAAGAACGCCTTGCCGTAACGCTCGAGACCAAACGGCCGTCCGCCTTCACCGGAAACGACGCGGAAGCCCTTGGACGCGTACAGATCGTCGATGCGATTGAGCGCCGACAGCTCGAGCCCGGTCTTGCCGGTATCGGTGTAGAAGCCGAGCGGACCGGCGCCGACGATCGCGTGATCGGCAACCAGCTTGGCCGCCTCCAGATAGCGATCGACACTGGCGTCCTGCACGAACTGGACGTCGCCGAAGTTGGCGAAGCCCTCGCCGCCCACCGAATCGCTCGAGGCGTCGATGCCGACCTTGATGTCGATGCCGGTCAGGTCACGAATGGCGTAGGCGTACTCCGCGCTGGTCAGGCGGCGGATCGTCACCCGCCCGGGATCACCGGCGTACTTGTCTTCGTAAGCCTTGAGCGACGATCGGATCCACGTCGTCGCGGCCGCGCGCTCGCTGTCGGTGGGGAAGAGCGTCGCTTCCTTCGGCGGCATCTTGCCCGATTCGACCATGTCGGCGATGCGCTCCCAGTCGTTCCAGTTCGCGCCGACGGAAGTTGCCGACGGCTGGTCCACCAGCCGCTCGATGCTCAGGTCCGCTTTGGGCTTGTCGGTGCCGTGGCACTCGAAGCAATAGTCTTTGAAGACGTCGGGCGGGGCACTCTCCGCGGCCGAGGGATGCGCAGCGGGATGGGCGGGGGCCACGGCCGGCCGCGCAGGGTGGGTCGTCGTCAGGCGGGCGCGAGCAGGCCCGGGGCCGTTCGCCGGCGGAATGCGAGCCAGGAGCAGCGCGCCCAGGCAGAGAACGAGCGCGGCGCAGAATCCCAGTCTTTTCATAGAGTTTCGGGGAAGCCGAGCGAAAAACCGCGCCGGGATTGTACTGCGCGTGGTCGCTGGAGTCCAATATGCTCAGCGGTAGTCCGGGGGCCAACCCTGATCGGAGGGCAGATGATACGCACATGTGTCCGCGTCGGCGTTGCTGTTGGTCTGATCGGCCTCGGATGGATGACGGCGAAGGCGCAGACCGCGCAGCCGGCGTTCGAGCTGGTGGTCAGCGCCCCGGTTGGCGAGACGACCATCGAATGTGTCCGCGGCTGCGAGCTGGCATGGGTGGAACGCGGCCTCAACCCGAACTCGACGGCGCAGCCGACGTTCACGTTCAAATGCGGCGGGAGTCCTGACTCGCAATGCTCGTCGTACAAGGTCGGCGGGTGGCTCAAGCCTTGAGTCGTGGAGGAACGATGCGTGTGGCGGTGGTGACGGGAGCGGGCAGTGGGGTCGGCCGGGCGATCGCGCTGCGGTTCGCGCGAGAAGGATGGATGGTCGCCCTGGTGGGCCGGAGCGCGTCGTCTCTGGCGGGTACGATCGCCGAGGCGGACGCGGCGACGGTCGACCGTCTCGCGACGTTCGCCTGCGACGTCAGCGTGCCCGGCGAGGTGGAGGCGATGGGCGAGGCGGTGCTGGCGCGCTTCGGGCACGTGGACGTGCTCGTTAACTCGGCCGGGATTAACGTTCCGGCGCGCAGCTTTGCGGCGCTCTCGATCGACGACTGGCATGCCGTGATCGCCACCAACCTGCACGGCGCGTATTACTGCGTTCGCGCCTTTCTGCCGGGCATGCGGGCCCGCGGCGCCGGCACCATCATCAACATCAACTCGGACGTCGGCAAGGTCGCCCGCGATCTGGCCGGTCCGGCCTATGTCTCGTCGAAGTTCGGTCTCAGCGGGCTGACGCAGCAGATCAACGCCGAGGAACGCGGCAACGGCGTCCGCGCCTGCTCGATCTGTCCGCGCGACATCAACACCCCGCTGCTCGACAAGCGCCAGCACCCGCCCTCCGCCGAAGCCCGGGCCCGAATGCTCCAGCCGGACGACATTGCTGATTGTGCCTGGCTCGTCGCCACGCTTCCGTCGCGCGCTGTCGTCGAGGAGATTTCGCTCTCGACAAGGTGAGGAACCACACGGGTGTGTGGGTTACTCGACGCGGATCGTGCCGGTCATCGTCGGGTGGAGGGTGCAAACGTAGTGAATCTCGCCCCGCGCCGAGGGCGTCAACGTCCACGAGTGATCGGGTTCGATGGGCAGCGAGTCGAACCCGCCGGCCTTTGCCGCCACGCTGTGCGGGAACGGGTCCTTGTTGATCCACACGATCGAATCGCCCGCCTTCGCCGTGATGACCGGCGGCGTAAAGGCGACCGCCTCCATCGTGACCGTATGGGTGACGGGCCGGGGCGGGGCCGCCGCGCCGGGGCCGCTGCACGACAGCAGCCCCGGGACGGCGAGGGCGAGGAGCAGCGAGCCTCGCATGACGGTACTCGCGACTACTTCGACAGCGACGACTGCACCATCTTGGCGTGGTCGAGATGGGCCACGAACGCCGGCCGCACCTTCACGAGCAGCGCCTTCAGCTCCGCGTTCGAGGCATTCGGGATCAGCGTCTTGTCGAGCGCGTCGAGCACCTGCTGGTGATACGCGACCTCGTGATCGATGTAGGCCTTGTCGAACGCCGCACCCTTCAGTTTCTTCAGGCTCGCCACGTTCGCCGCGCCGCCCTCTTTGAGGCTCGTGCTGGTCGGGTTGTCCTTCGGTGTCACCTTCAGCTTCGTCACGAGATCCACCGCCTGCTTGTTGACGCCGGTGTGATCGGTGACCATCTGCTCGCCGAACTTCTTGACCTCGGGATTGCTGGCCATCGAGCTCGCCAGCTTGCCGGCATCGATGTCGACCTGATTCGCGGTCACCACGATCGACGCAATCTGGGCATCGTCCACCGCCTGTGCGTAAGCGCCGGCGGCAGGAACCAGCAACAGTCCGGCCACGAGTGCAACTGACATCTTCATCGACTCTCTCCTTTAAAGCGCCGTCGAGCGAACGGCGCCATCGATTGACGGTCCGCCGGCCGTGCGCCGGGGACTTCGTGCCCGCTCCAGTCCTACGTGTCATGCCTCCGGGCGGGTGGGTCCCCGGAGTACCCCAAGGGAAGGAACGTCAGTCCGCCGGCCGATCGAGCTCCGCCAGCCTGGCCAGCACGCCGGCGACGGTGCGGTCGCACCGGGTCCCGGCGAACCCGAAGACGTCGAGCGTGACGCTGTCGATGTCGCGCGCCAGCGCCTCGCGCAAGAGCGCGCGGGCACGAAACAGTCGGGTCCGCACGGTCGAGGGCGGGATTTCGAGGGCAGCCGCCGTTTCCCCCACCGACATCTCATTGACGTCCCGCATCACGAACACCGTGCGGAACGCGACCGGCAGCTCGTCCAGCCGCCGTTCGAGCAGCCGCCGCACTTCCTGACGGAACGCCGTGGCCGATGGAGCTTCGCTGGTCCGGTCGGCCATCGTCGGGATCTCCGCGCTCGTCTCGCTTCCGTCGCCGAACCGGACGACTACGGGATCGCTGTTCTGGCGCCGCCGCCGCATCAACGACTGGTTGATGACGATGCGGGTGAGCCAGGTGGCGAGGCTCGAGTCGGCGCGGAAGGAGGCGGCGTGCCGGAACGCGTCCAGATAAGCATCCTGCAACGCGTCTTCGGCGTCGCTGTCGCTTCGCAGAATCGCCCGCGCCACCCTGAACAGGCGGCTGTTGTGCGTCCGCATCAGCCGCTCGAACGCGGCCGGATCCCGCCGGACCACGCCGTCCATCAGCGTGCGATCGTCCTCCGGTGCTGGGGCCCTCTGCGGGCTGGGCGTGCGGCTCATGTCCGTCCTTCTCTATATTCGATGCGGCTGGGCGCGCGGATGTTCCCGGCGGAGGTGATTTGTCGGTTCATGTTGTTCATGGGTTCATGAGGTTAGGTTCATCCGAGCGGCTGAACCCGTTGAGAAGATGCCGGTCCATCCCTTGCAGGCGCACCAGTCGGACATGTCTGGCCCACCGGCGTCATCGAATGAACAGGAGGGCGGCCGCACGCGCGCGGAGTATCCGTTCGATCGCAGCCTCTACCCCGTCCTCGACAACATCCGGGATTACGCCATTTTCATGATGGACGCGGAGCGTCGCGTCGTGGGCTGGAATGCCGGAGCCGAGCGCATTCTCGGCTATACGGCCGACGAGATCCTCCAGACCACGGCGGATGTCGTTTTCGTGCCCGAAGATCGCGCCAACGGCATCCCGGCCGCGGAGCAGGCCGCTGCCGCCCGCGATGGGGCCGCCCAGGATGAGCGATGGCACATCCGCAAGGATGGGTCGCGGTTCTATGCCAGCGGAGTCCTGAGCCGGGTGCTCGAAGCGGACGGCCGGCTGATTGGTTTCGTGAAGGTCATGCAGGACTTCACCGAACGCCGCCGGACCGCTGAGGCCCTGGCCCGCAGCGAAGCGCGGTATCGGCTGCTGGTGGACAGCGTGAAGGATTATGCGATCTTCATGCTCGACACCGATGGCCGCGTCTTGAGCTGGACGGCGGCGGCCACCCGCCTGCTCGGCTACCGCGAGGAGGAGGTCATCGGAACGCCATTTTCGGTGTTCTTCACCGAGGAGGATCGGGCCAAGGGGCTGCCCGGCGAGGAACTGGCAGGCGCCCTGACGACCGGCCGGGTCGTTGCCGCCGGCTGGCGTGTGCGCAAGGATGGCTCTCTGTTCTGGGGTGAGGAAGCGGCCACCCTCGTGCGCGACGGTGAAGGGCGCGTGCAGGGTATCTCGAAGATCATCCGCGACATCACCGAGCGGATGGTCGCCGAAGAAGAACGTGAGCGGCTGCTGCGCCAGATGACCGACGCCAACCGGATCAAGGACGAGTTCCTCGGGACGGTGTCGCACGAGCTGCGAACCCCGCTGAACTCGATTCTCGGCTGGGCGCGGCTCCTGCGCGACGGTACCTTGAGCCCCGAGGCGACCGATCGCGCGCTCGAGACCATCCAGCGCAACGCCATGGCCCAGGCACGGCTGATCGACGACCTGCTGGACGTCTCCCGCATCATCACCGGCCAGCTGTCGCTGCACATCCAGGAGGTCACCGTCCCGGTGGTGTTGACCAACGCCCTGAATGCGCTGCGGCCCGCGGCCGATGCGAAGGAGCTGACTGTCGACGTGCATGTGAGCCCGTCCGCCGAGGTGATCTTCGCGGACGCGGGGCGGCTGCAGCAGATCATCTGGAACCTGCTTGCCAACGCCATCAAGTTCACCCCGCCAGGCGGGTCCGTGCATGTCGAAACGAGCGGCCGCGACAAGGACGTCGTGATCACGGTCACCGATACCGGTACGGGTATCAGCAAGGAGTTCCTGCCGTTCGTTTTCGATCGGTTCCGGCAGGCCGACAGCACGACGACCCGCACGCAGTCAGGGCTCGGTCTCGGCCTGGCCATCGTCCGCCATCTGGCCGAACTGCATGGCGGCCGCGTCTCCGCCGAAAGCGGCGGCGCCGGTCAGGGCGCGACGTTCCGGGTCGTGCTCCCGAAACATACGCACATTGCGCCCGGCGGGGGGCCGGTACCCTCGCTGGAGAGCGCGCAGCACGAGGCCGCGACACCTGCCGTCGGCGCCCAGCTGCAAGGCATCTCTGTGCTGGTGGTGGAGGACGACGAGGATGCGCGCGAGTTCGTGCGGCGCGCCCTGCACGCCCGGGGGGCGACCGTCGCCACCGCCGTGAGCGCGCAGAACGGATGGGAAGCCGCATCCCGGATCCGCCCGGATGTCGTCGTCGCGGACATCGGCATGCCGGTACACGACGGCTACCGCCTTATCCGCGAGATCCGCACGGCCGCCGATCCACGGGTGAAGGAAACGCCGGCCATCGCGGTCACGGCCTACGCGCGCGACATCGATCGCGAGAAAGTGCTGGCGGCCGGGTATCAGGATCACCTGCCCAAGCCAATCGATCCCGACGCGCTCGTCGCCGCGATCCTCTCCGTCGTCCGCGATCAGCGGACGAAGTGATCACCGCGAAGCGAGCGCGCGACGCCGGACGATCCGGCGCCGCCCGCTATCCTGGCGCGGTCCCACCCCCCATCACCGCGAGCACTTCTCCGCTGATGAAGCTCGAGTCCGCATCGGAGGCGAAGAACACGTACGCTGGCGCGAGCTCCTCCGGCTGACCCGGACGCTTGAGGGGCGTTTTCTCGCCGAAGCTCGCGACCTTCTCCGGTGGATTGCCCTGATCGGCCAGATTCAGCGGCGTCCAGACTGGCCCCGGTGCAACGCAGTTCACGCGCACGCCACGCTCGGCGAGCATCTTCGCGAGCGCCTTGGTCATCGTGTGGATCGCCCCTTTCGTCGCCGAGTAGTCCGGCAGCATCTCGGGCCCTTCGAAGCCGGTTTCCGAACCGGTCACGATGATCGACGCGCCGGGTCGCAAATGCGGCAGCGACGCTTTGACGAGCCGGAAGTAGGCATACACGTTGGTCTTGAACGTGCGGTCGAACTCCTCGTCGCTGAGCTCCTCGAGCGACTCCTTGCGATTCTGGTGCGCGGCATTGCTGACCAGGATGTCGAGCTGACCGAATTCCGCGACCGTCTTGTCGACGACCTTCCGGCAGAACTCAGGGTCCGTGAGGTCGCCCTCGATCGTCACGCACCGCCGCCCCTCGAGTTCGACGGCCCGCTTCGTCTCTTCACCGTCGGCCCGCTCGGTCGGGAGATAGGCGATCGCGACGTTTGCGCCCTCGCGCGCGTACAGGACTGCGACAGCCCGGCCGATGCCGGAATCGCCGCCGGTGATCAGCGCCACCTTGTCTTGAAGCTTGCCGGCAGCCTTGTAGCGGGGCGCGAGGTAGCGGGGCTGCACCTCCATGTCGGCTTCGAGCCCCGGTTTGTCGAGCTTCTGTTTCGGGAACGGCGGTTTCGGCTCCGATGTGATCTGCGGCTGACTCATGACTCCGACTCCCCGTCGTCCGCCGCGTCCGCCGGCGGATCCGGTGGCTCTTTGCCGAATGCCCCGGCAACCTTGTGCGTCGCGGGCATCGACCGGTCCGTGTAACGGGCCTCCGCTGACTTCTCCACGAGCGAATGGCCTCCTGTTTTGTGGGACGTCTGCCGGCTGTTCAGATCCTCCAGCGGCTGCTCGCCAACACGACCGGCGGCGTCCTGCGGCAACGGCGACGCGGTGTCGACCGGCGGGAACTCTTCGCGCTCCCGTGCTTCCTCCGCGGGTGTTTCCCTGTTGCTGATTCCAGCGTCCTTCATCCATCACCTCCGACGACTCACACGTGCCTGAGTCGTGATTCTCGACGCGCAAGATGCACGCCACTCGCCATTGATGAGCGCGCCCACAGGACACCTCGCTCAGGACCGGAGCTTGCGATGGCCGTGACGATGCGACTGAAGCCAGTGAAGCAGCAGGTGATGGTGATCGTTGGCGCGTCGAGCGGGATCGTCGGCGGCAGCGGCAAAATCCTGCTTGCCCTGAACACGCTTTCCCCGTCCCTCGTGGATCGCGCGCTGGCGCATCTCTTCATTCCGGCGACGCATGCCGGCAGGCCCCGCGAAGGACGGGCGAATCTCTTCGAGCCCAGCGAATCGTTGGAGGAGATAGGCGATTACCGCGGTCTGACCCGGCCAAGCATCTACACCGCCCTGGCGAGGCGCCCCGCACTGACCCGCACGCTGGCCGCCGGCGCGGCTATCGCGCTGGCCGCCTGGTGGCGCAGGAGGCAGGCTTGATCAAGCAGGTTCATGAGGTTCATGAGTGGGTTCATGAGGTTCGGTTCACGGCGTCTGGTCCGTTCAGCGTTCCACCGTCCCCTGAACGCTGAACGTGGAGCGCGCGCTCAGATCGCGAGTTCAGCTGGCACGCGCTTACCGAATACCCGAGCCAGCGCCGTGCGCGCGGCCCAGTATCCGCACATGCCGTGCACGCCGCCACCTGGAGGGGTCGAGCTGGAACAAAGGTAATAGCGGGGATCCGAAGTGGCGTACGGGTTCCATTGGGGCACCGGACGAAACAGGAACTGGCGCAGCATGTTCGATCCGCCGCCGATGTCGCCGCCGATCAGGTTGGGGTTGTGCGCTTCGAGCGCGGCCGGCGACAGCACGTGCCGCGCGAGGATCAGATCGCGGAAGCCCGGCGCGAAGCGCTCGATCTGATGCTCGATCCGGTCGGTCATGTCCACCGTACATCCATTTGGTACGTGGCAGTAGGCCCACCCGGTCTGCTGACCGGCCGGTGCGCGCGTCGGGTCGAACTGGCTTTGTTGCGCCACCAGCACGAAGGGTTTCTCGCAGATCCGCCCGGCATTGGCGTCCGCCTCGGACGCGGCGATTTCTTCGAACGTGCCCCCGACGTGCACGGTTGCGGCGTTGTTGCATTCCGGCGAGCGCCACGGTATTGGTCCGGCGAGCGCGTAGTCCACCTTGAACGCGCCGGGCCCGTAGCGGAATCGGTGCAATTGCGCGCGGTAGGAGGAGGACAGTGCCGGGCCGGCGATGTCGTCCAGTTGGCGCGGCGTCACGTCGAACAGCACCGCCTTGGCCGGCGGGAGATCGCGCAACGAGAGGATGGGGCTGCTGGTCTCGATGCGGCAGCCGTGGGCGCGCGCCCGCGCCGCCAGCGCCTCGACGATCTGCTGTGAGCCACCTTCCGCGCACGGCCAGTCCATGGCGTGCGCGGCGATCGCGAGGGTCAAGCCGAACGAGGCCGAGCCCCACGCATCGAGCGGCAGAAACGAGTGGGCGCCGTTCCCGGCCAGCAGCGCGCGCGCTGCCGCCCCCTTGAACCGGCTGGCGATCGCCGCGCACGACCGGAGCCCGACCAGGCCGAACCGCGCCATCAGCAACGGATGGCGGGGCACGCGGATCGGGCGCAGGATTTCGCTGAACAGCGCCTCGTGGCGTGCGACGAAGGGGCCGAGCAGGCCCCGCCACGCCGGCCCATCCTCCCCGAGCGACGCAACGGTCCTCTCCAGCTCTCTCGACAGCACCGCAACCCGGCCGTCGTCCAGCGGGTGCGCCAGGGGCACTGGCGCGGCAACCCACTTCAGGCCATAGGCCCCGAGGTCCAGACGCGAAAAGATCGGGGACACGCTGCCGATCGGGTGGATCGCCCCGCAGACGTCGTGGGCGAAGCCCGGCAGGGTCAGCGCTTCGGTGCGGCTGCCGCCGCCGATTCGATCGTTCCGCTCGAAGACGGTGACCCCCAGCCCGGCCGCGGCGAGGACGGCCGCTGCCGTCAAGCCGTTTGGTCCGGCGCCGACGATCGCCACGTCGCATTTGGTCTTGTTCATGCAGTTGAGGCGGGCTTATCAGGAGCCTACATGAAAGTTCTGCTGGTCACCGACTCCGCTGTCCTCCGTCGCTCGCTTTCGCAGGCCCTCGTGGACCGCGGGCATGATCCCCGTGCCCTGACTCGAGCTGACGACCGGCCGCCGACCCATTGGCCTGCACGAGTCGAGCCGCGAACGGCGCCGCCGGAGGATGTGGGAGCGGTGCTGGAGGCGGCCCACGGCTGCGATGCGGCGATCGTGATTGATGTACGCCTCGGACGCGTTGGCCGCACCGATGGTGATCCCGGTGCATTCACCGCTGCGGCCACAGCAGCACTGAGCGATCGTGGCGTGCGAACGCTGCTGGTGTCAGGACGCGCAGCCGAGCGACAGGGCCAGCCTTCTTCCACCAAGGACACATCACTGCGCATCACGTGCGACGCGGTCTACGGCACCGGTGAGGACGCCGTGTCGCTCTTCCTGATCATGATGCGAACGCTGCCGGCCGTGCCGCTGCTGAGCGCGACGCACCTGCTGCGCCCGCTGTGGCACGAGGATCTCGCCCGCGGGCTCGCCGCTGCGCTCGCACTCGAGCCCTCGCCAATCAGCGGCACGCTCGACGTTGCCGGTCCGGAATCCATCAGTTACGAGGCGCTGTACGAGCGGATTGCGGTTCTGATCGATCGACGGCCGCTACGGTTGCCGATCCCTGATTTTCTCGCCGCGCACGGTGCGCGCCTCGCCGAGGTGCTTCATCTGGGCGTGCCGTTCGACACCGCACTGCTGCAGGTGGAGCAGGACGCGCCGTCGTCATCCGACGGGTTGCGGACGCTGCAGATCGATCCGACCCCGCTCGATGCCGGGTTGCGGCGGCTCGCCAACGAGCTGCCGGAGATGGTGCCGTCGCAAGGTGTCGGCCGGCTCGAGATCAAGCGCTTTCACGCCGACATCAGCGGTTCGCCGCACCGTGCCTCCGATCTCCTGCGTCTGTTCCGGTCACGATTCAGTGAGGTGATGCCGATCGCGGTCGGCTCCGAGCCGGTCTCGCCGCGGACCGCCCTCGATCCGGATGCGGTGATCACGATGACCCTGCCGGCCCGCGGCCACGTGCAGATTCGCGTCGCCGAGGTCACCGACGATCACGTGGTCGGCGTCACCCTGCAGGGGCATGCGCTGGCCGGGTGCGTGCGGTTCAGCACCCGCGACACCGGTGCCGGCGTCCGTTTTGAGGTGACCGCCTGCGAAACCGCCTCGAATCCGCTCGATTGGCTGACGCTGACGCTCGGCGGCGCACGGCTGCAGGATGCGAACTGGAAGACGGTGGTCGAGAACGTCGTGACCCTGTCCGGCGGGAAGGCGGACGACGTCAAATCGGATGCGCGGCGACTGACTCCGGATGAAGCGGAGCAGGCTGACAGCTGGATTCGCGCGTTAGTCGAGCGGCGCGCGAGCGCACCACCAGCACCCGCCCCGCTCCTCGAATCCGCGGCTCAATGATCGCCCGCGGCGACGCGTGCCGGCATCCGCTCGTGGTCGTCGCGCTGTCGCGTCCTTGGGTGACTAGACGACCGCTGGCGTGATCCAGCACCGGCGTTCCGCTCGACTTCTTCGTCGAGCGGCGGCACATGCGACCCCTACAGCCCGACGGAGGGGTTCACGGTCATGCAGTTTGTGTAACGGGAACCGGGCGCCTCAAACCTGCCAGCTTGCGGTACAGGGCGAGCGACTGCCCGACCACCTGATCCATGTTGTAGTACTTATAGGTGCCGAGCCGGCCGGTGAAATAGACGTGCGGCGTCTTCTCGGCCAGGCGCTGATACTCCTGGTACAACGCCGCATTCTCCGGCTTCGGGATCGGGTAGTAGGGATCGCCCTCCGCTTTCGGATACTCGTAGACAACGCTGGTCCGAGGATGCTGCTGCCCGGTCAGGTATTTGAACTCCGTGCACCGTGTGTACGGGTTCTCGTTCGGATAGTTGATGACCGGCGCGTCCTGGAACACGGGCTTGTCGAACGTCTCGAACTGAAAGTCGAGTGACCGGTACGGCAGCTTGCCCAGGCGATAGTCGAAGTACTCGTCGATCGGTCCCGTGTAGATGACCTCGTCGCACGACACGAGATCCTCGACCTCGCGGTAATCCGTATTCAGCATCACCTTGATGTTCGGGTGACGCAGCATCCGCTCGAACATCCGGGTGTAGCCGTGCAGCGGCATGGCCTGATAGGTATCGGTGAAGTAGCGGTCGTCGCGATTGGTGCGAATCGGCACCCGCGCCGAGACCGTCGCATCGAGCTCGGACGGATCCAGTCCCCACTGCTTGCGGGTGTAGTTCCGAAAGAACTTCTCGTACAGGACCCGTCCGACCTTGCTGACGATCACATCCTCAGAGGTCCGCACCTCGGCGCACGGCTCGGCCATCGAGGCGAAGAACTCTTCGACCTGGAACGACGTGAGGTTCAGGCCGTACAGGGTGTTGACCGTATCGAGGTTGATCGGCATCGGCACCAGCTGGCCGTCGACCCACGCCCGCACCCGATGCTGATACGGCCGCCAGGCGGTGAAGCGCGAGAGGTATTCGAAGACGTCACGCGAGTTCGTGTGGAAGATGTGCGGTCCGTATTTGTGGACCAGCACCCCGGCCTCGTCGTAGTGGTCGTAGGCGTTGCCGCCGATGTGCAGGCGTTTGTCGACCACCAGCACGCGCTTGCCCGAGCCTTCGGCGAGGCGCTCGGCCAGCACCGCGCCGGCAAAGCCGGCGCCCACGATCAGGTAATCGAATGCCTTCACGCCACACTCCCCGGCGACGCGGTCGCGAATTGCGGCAGCCGCGGCAGGCTCGCCGCCGTGCGCACGCCCGCCGGGGCCGCGCGCCGGATCAACGCCTCGGCCATGAGACGGGACACCTGTTCCCACGTCGCGTCCCACGACGTGCGGGACAGGAACGCGTCGGCGCGCGCGGCCAGGCGCTCGGGTGACTCCTCGAGCGCCGCGGCGATGGCCTCTATGAACGCGTCCGGCGTGTCGGCGATGCGCGCCAGCCCCGCCTCGCCGTACGGACGCACCACGTCGCGGATCGACGTCGAGACCACCGGCTTGCCGGCCGCCAGATACTCTGGCGTCTTGGTCGGGCTGATGAACCGGGTCGAAGCGTTGCGCGCAAACGGCAGCAAGGCGACCGACCAGCCGGCGAGGTAATCCGGCAGGGCGGAATACGGCTTGGCGCCTAGATAGTGGATGTTGGCGCGCTGCGGCAGCGAGGCCGGATCGATCTTGGCCACCGGCCCGATCAACACGAACTGCCAGTCAGGCCGCCGGGCCGCCACGGCGCCCAGCAGCGCGGCGTCGAACCGTTCGTCCAGCACGCCGAAGAAGCCGATGCGCGGGTGCGCGATGTTCCGCTGATCCGCGGGATCGACACGAGGATGGCGGGCGCGTGCGAAGTGCGCGACATCGACGCTGCTCGGGATCGGATGGATGTTGGGATGGAGGTGCCGCTTGGCTTCGTAGAGGCTGTGCCCGCCGGTGAGTACCAGATCCGCGTCGCCCATCAGGGCGCGTTCCGCATCGAGCAGACCGGGCGGCGCGCCGAGAAAGCCGGAGAGTTCGTCCATGCAGTCGTAGACGATCGCGGCCGGCGTGAGGTGGCTCGTGAAGTGGCGGGCCATCGGCGTGTAGTACCACAGCACGTAGCGCTCGAGCCCATGCGCCGCGATTAAGCCGTCGATCAAGGTGCGCTGGGCTGCATCGGGATCCGCCTCGGCGTCGGGCCCGAGATGCGGCACGATCACGAACACGCCGGTCTCGTCGCGCGTCACCTCGAGGTACGTCACCGCCGTGTCGAACTCCGGCTCCTCGAAGAAGAACACGCGGTGCGTGCGCGCACAGCGAGAGAGCAGATGTTGTGGCCGTTGAAAGACGAAGCGCCAGCGCAGATGCGACAGGCAGAGAATGTCGTGGTCGGCGAACTTCAGAGACGGGTCCAGGGTTCGAATCGAGGTGAGCACGCCCGGAATATTTCAACAAACATGCCGGGGAAAAACGCCGAGCCGGCTGGATTGCAGCTCACAGCGTGGGGAAGCCCGCGCCCATCAGCCGCGCGTCACCCTGAGTGTGCGACGCTCAATTGCCTTCATCGAGCGGTTGTTAGCGTTCAGGTACTGGCGGCGTTGATCGCCTCGGCGAGCAGCGGCGGCGGTTCCACCGGCGGCGCGATGCCGCGCGTGGCGCTCCGTATGCGCCCGATCGGAAACTTCGGCGTGCGATCGCTGTAGAGGAGCCCGTTGCACTCCTGATACGTGTCGGCGAACTGTGTGTAACAGAACCCACTCAACAGCCCGATGGTGTGTATCGCCCGCATCAGCCGCTCGTAGCGGCGTCGCCAGTTCATCAGCGCTCGCGGCCCGGGAATAGCCCCACGTTCCGCGTTCGTTGCTCAACGCGATGCCACCGAATTCAGACAGCACGACCGGCACCTCGTTCTTGTGGCGCTCATCATCCAGGATCAGCAGGCGCCCCCCCGGCCGCTCCCGCCGAAAGACCCGCGGCAGCTCATCGTGCGCGCGGTAACGGCGCTGCAGGCGGTCCGGGTCGTGGTCGTAATCGTGGATGCCGATGATGTCGGTCGCGACGCTCTCCCACCCGTCGTTGCCAATGACCGGCCGGGTTGGATCGAACGTGCGCGTCAGATGGTAGAGCGCCTGCACGTAATGCCGCTCGGCCGCGATGTCGGGAAGGTTCGGCACGCCCCAGGACTCGTTGATCGGCACCCACGCGATGATGCAGGGATGGCTCACATCCCGTTCCAGGGCGGCAATCCACTCCACTGTCACCCGCTCAACCGAGTCTGGCGTGAACCGATACGCACTGGGCATCTCCTCCCAGACGAGCAGGCCCAGCACGTCAGCCCAGTAGAGGTAGCGTGGCTCCTCCAGTTTCTGATGCTTCCGGACCCCGTTGAAGCCCATGTCTTTCGCGAGCTCCACGTCGCGCTTGAGCGCCGCGTCGTTCGGCGCCGTACTCCCGGTATCGTCCCAGTAGCCCTGGTCGAGCACGAGCCGCAACGGGTACGGGCGATTGTTGAGGACTACGCGATCGCGCTGCACGGCGATCGTCCTCAGCGCCGTGTAACTGCTGACCTGATCCAGGATCCGATCGCCTTCGCTGAGCTCGAGCGTCGCGTAGATCAAGGTCGGTGACTCGGGTGACCAGAGCAGCTCGTTGCGGTAGTCGTCGATGCCGGGATCGGACAGGCCGACATGGCGGTGCACTTCACACCCGAGGACCATGTAGGTGTCGTCGGCAATCGTCGTGTTGCGGCACACCAGCCTGACGTGCAGGCGGCTCTCGGGACCTGGACGGCCACCGAGATCCGCATCGAGTCCGATCTCCCAGCGTTCGAGATTGGGGGTCCACTTGAGACGGCGGATCCACGACTCGTTCACCGTCTCTATCCAGACGGTCTGCCAGATGCCGGTGGTTCGCGGATACCAGATCGAGTGCGGCTTCAGGCACCAGTCCTGTTTACCGCGGGGTTTGGCAAGGTCCTGCGGGTCGTCGAGCGCGCGGACGACGATTTCGAGCTCGCCGTCGGGCGCCCGGCACGCCGCATCGGTGATGTCGAGCGTGAAGGGCGTATAGCCGCCACGATGGCTCCCCCCGAGGCGACCGTCGATCCAGACGGTGGCTTCGTAATCGACGGCGCCGAAGTGGAGCAGCAGGTGACCGCGCTCGGGAACGGGCGGCGTCGGCACGCGGCGTCGGTACCAGCAACTCCGGAAGAATGCCGGCTCCTCGATCCCGCTGGCCACCGTCTCCGGCGAGAAGGGTACGGTGATCGTGCGGTCCCACCGGACGTCCGCCGGGCCGTGACACCGCTGGTCCGGATCGAGGCTGAAATCCCAACGGCCGTTGAGCGACGTCCACTCCGGCCGCACCATCTGCGGCCGCGGGTAGCCCCGGCCGTATTCGTCCAGATCGATTGTCTTCATCGCGCGCGCTTTCGAGCTCGTGTACGTTCCGTGCGTTGCGCCTTTACGGTACCATGCTGTCCCCGTGAGGCAAGCTCCGGAAGCTGGCAGCGGGGTTGCACGATCCTCGGCACCCTCGGTGCTCGGCCCCCGATATCAGCCTGCCCGCTCGCGACGCAGGGCACGTGGTCGAGACCTCCGCATAGCGCACCCGGTCCCACGGTTCGGCTATTCCACGGTGACAAATGAATCCCCGGTCCGCGAAAGCAGTAGACGTTCTCGCAGAGGTGTCTGGTAATTCGCTCGCTGAAACGTATCGCGTGTGGGCCCCGCGCGCCGATTCCGTTGCGCTCGAGGTGAACGGCGAACCCTGTCATATGCATCGGGACGACCGCGCCTGGTGGGCGGCCGACCGGCGGATGCGTCCAGGCGACCTCTACGGCTTCGTCCTGGATGGCCGTGGTCCCTTCCCGGATCCGCGAAGCCGCCGCCAGCCTTCGGGCGTGCACGGGCCCTCGGAAGTCGTCGACGACGCGCGCTACCAATGGACCGAGACGCGATGGCAGCCTCCGCCACTCTCCGCAGGCGTGCTGTACGAACTGCACCTGGGGACGTTCACCGAGGCCGGCACGTTCCTCGGCGCGATCGAGCGGTTGCCGCACCTGGTCGATCTCGGCATCACCCATGTCGAGTTGATGCCGGTGGCCGAATATCCGGGGAACCGCGGCTGGGGCTACGACGGCGTGCACCTGTTCGCCCCGCACCATGGTTATGGCACGCCCGACGAGCTCAAGCACCTGGTCGACCGCTGCCATGCCGCCGGCCTCGCGGTGATCCTCGATGTCGTCTACAACCATCTCGGGCCCGCCGGCAATTACCTCGGGCAGTACGGCCCGTACTTCACTCATCGCCACACGACGCCGTGGGGCGACGCGATCAACCTCGACGACGAGGGCAGCGAGGAGGTCCGCCGCTTCCTGTGCGACAACGCGATCATGTGGCTGCGCGACTACCACTTCGACGGCCTGCGGCTCGATGCCGTGCATGCGCTGAAGGACACCTCGCCGCGCCATTTCCTGGCGCAACTCGGCGCCGAGGTCGAGACGCTCGAAGCCATGACCGGCCGTCACTTCGTGTTGATCGCCGAGAGCGACCTGAACGATCCGCAAATGGTGCGCTCACGCGACGCCGCCGGCTTCGGCCTGCACGCGCAATGGAGTGACGACTTCCACCATGCGCTCCACAGCGTGCTGACCAGCGAGCGCAGCGGCTACTACGAGGACTTCGGGACGCTCGATCACCTCGCCCAGGCCTATCGCGAGGGCTTCGTCTATGCCGGGCAGTACTCGGCGCACCGCGGCCGCCCGCACGGCCAGCCCGCCGGCGACGTGCCCGGCTGGCGCTTCGTCGTCGCGACGCAGAATCACGATCAGATCGGTAATCGCGCGATCGGGGAGCGGCTCGCCCATCTCACCTCGGCCGGCCGGGTGCGCATCGCCGCGACCCTGCTCCTGACTTCGCCGTTCGTGCCGCTGCTGTTCCAGGGGGAGGAGTGGGGCGCGTCGACGCCGTTTCAGTACTTCACGGCGCATGAGGACGAGGTGCTCGGCGGCCAGGTGTCGGAGGGGCGCCGCACGGAGTTCGCGGCATTCGGGTGGGACCCGGCGAGCATTCCCGATCCGCAATCCGAGGGAACCTTCGAGGACTCCCGACTGCGATGGGCCGAGCTCGGCCATGCCCCGCATGCCGAGCTCCTGGAGTGGCACCGCGCGCTCATCGCCCTCCGGCGCGAGCACCCGTCCTTGCGCGACGGCCGCTTCCGCGACGCGCAGGTGACCGTGGACGACAGCCACGGCCGGCTGACGATCCGCCGTGGTCCCATCCTGATCGCGTGTAATCTCGGCGAAGAGGTCGCGACGGTCGACGCCGAGGCAGGTGCTCGTCTCGTGCTGGTCTCGCATCCTGACGTCCGGCTCAGTGATGGCGCCGTGCATCTGCCGGCCGATTCCGTTGCGGTGGTCTCGGCTGACTCCACGGACGGACCCGGATAGCCGCGGGCTGGCAGGCCCGCTGAATCGCCTCAGGCCTCCTCTCCGCTCCCGCTTGCACCTCGTCGCGCGCGCAGATAAGCTCCTGCGCGCGCCCGCCCGCAGTCCCGGACCCGTGCGCCGGGCCGCTCAGTCGAAACGAGAACCCATGGATCGGAGACATATGCGTCGACTTGCCTTTTCGCCGTTGAACGCGATGCTGGTGATGCTGCTGCTGGCCGTCGCGCCGCAGCAGGCCTCCGTGCCGGCGGCGCCACAGGCCCCGGCCCAAGGCACGGCCCCCGCCCAGGGCACGGCGCCCGCGCCTGCCCAACCCGTCAGGATTCCGCTGGACCTCTTTCAGGTGCCGGAGGGCTTCGAGGTGACGCTCTGGGCCGCCACGCCGATGCTCCGCAACCCGACCAACTTCGACATCGACCGCGACGGCCGGATCTGGGTCGCCGAAGGCGTCCGCTATCGTTCGCACTACGCCCGTCAGCCCGAAGGTGACCGTATCGTCGTCGTCGAGGACACCGATCACGACGGCAAGGCTGACGCCACCCACACGTTCGTGCAGGAGCCCGCGCTCATCGCCCCGCTCGGCGTGTCGGTGATCGACAACAAGATCGTCGTCGCCCAGCCGCCCGATCTGATCGTCTACACCGACGTCGATCGCAATCGCGTCTTCGACCCGGCGATCGACAAGCGCGAGGTGCTCCTGACCGGCTTCCAGGGCATCAACCACGATCACTCGCTGCATTCGGTCACGGTCGGTCCCGACGGCAAGTGGATCTTCAACTCCGGCAACACCGGCGGCATGTTCACCGACAAGTCGGGCAAGACCTTCCGCGTCTTCGGCTCCTATCGCCCGGATCCGGTCGGGCCGTTCAAGTTCCCCAACGATCCGGCGCAGTGGGCCGGCAAGCCGAGCGACGACGGCCATGTCTACGTCGGCGGGTTCACGGTGCGTATGAACCCGGACGCGACCAACGCGGAGATCATCGGCTTCAATTACCGCAACAGCTACGAGCAGTCGGTCAGCTCGCTCGGGGACGTCTTCCAGAACGACAACGACGATCCGCCGGCCTGTCGCGTGAGCTGGGTGATGGAGTACGCGAACTTCGGCTTCTCCTCGAACGACGGACAGCGGACCTGGCAGGCGGATCGCCGTGCCGGGCAGTCGGTGCCGACGGCGGAGTGGCGTCAGGAGGACCCCGGGATCATGCCGGCGGGGGACGTGTACGGCGGCGGCTCACCCACCGGCAACGTGTTCTACGAGAACGGCGCGCTGGGCGATGGCTGGATCGGCACCTTCTTCGCTGCGGATGCCGGGCGTAACGAGATCTTTTCCTACCAGCCCACCCGCTCCGGCGCCGGCTTCGCGCTCGACCGCAAGATCTTCCTGACCTCGAACGTCAAGCAGCAGTACGCCGGGTCCGACTTCATCGGCGGCACCACCACCGCGAAGGGTGCGATCGAGACGATGTTCCGGCCGTCGGACATCGCCGTCGGACCTGACGGGGCGATCTACGTGAGCGACTGGATCGACGCGCGCGTCGGCGGCCACCAGGATCTCGACGATTCGCTGTCCGGTGCCATCTATCGCATCGCCCCCAAGGGCTTCGTCTCGCGGCCGCCCACTTTCGATCCCTCGACCGTCGACGGGCTCATCACGGCCCTCCGTTCGCCGGCCGTCAACGTCCGGGCGATCGGGTTCTACGGGTTGAAGGCCAAGGGCGCCCCGGCTGTCGACGCAGTGGCGGCGCTGCTGAAGGACCCGAATCAGTACATCCGCGGACGCGCCATCTACCTGCTCTATCAGATGGGTGCCGAAGGGCGGCAGCGGGTGGGGGCGCCGGAGTCGTTCACCGAGCCGGCGCTGCGCATTGCCGCGTACCGGGCGATGCGGCGGGCGAATCTCGACATCTTCCCGGCCGCGGCGCGGCTGGCCAAGGACGCGGACCCGGGCGTCCGTCGTGAAGTGGCCGTCTCGATGCGCGACCAGCCGGAGGACAAGTCGCTCGGCATCCTGCTCGACGTCGCGCGCGGTTTCGACGGCAAGGATCGCAGCTACCTCGAAGCGCTCGGCACCGGTGCGACCGGCAAGGAGCCGGCGCTGTACGACCGCGTCCGCCGCGAACTTGGCGTCAAGGACGATCCCCTCACCTGGCCGGCGAACTTCACCTGGATTGCCTGGCGGCTCCACGTGCCCGCCGCGGTCACCGATCTCACGGCGCGCGCCAACGCGACCCAGCTCGCGCTCGCCGATCGCCGCCTGGCACTCGACACCCTGGCGTTCGTCAACGACCCCGCGGCGTCGAAGGCCATGCTCACGCTCGCGGCGCCGAACAGCGCGCTCCGCGAGCCGGCAACGGTCTGGCTTCTGAACCGCATGTCGGGCGAGTGGGCGGACTACGGGCTGCGTCCGGCCCTCAAGTCCTCCGGCATCTACGATCCCGAAGCGATTGTCCTCAAGGAGGCGGTGATCCCGCGCCCGGCGGCCGATCTCCCGGAACTGCCGATCGATGACGTCGTCAAGCTGACCGGTGACGCCGCGCGCGGCAAGACAGCGTCCACCCGCTGCCTGATGTGCCACTCAATCGGCGGGACCGGGGCGGATCTCGGCCCGACCCTCGACGGATGGGGGCGCGGCAAGTCGGCGGACGTCATCGCCACCGCGATCGTCAAGCCCAGTGCGGAGATCGCGCACGGCTACGAAGGGACCGAGATCCGGACCAAGGACGGCATGATTATCCAGGGCGTGCTGTTGAAGGAAGGCGATCCGCTGATGATGCGCAGCATGGGCGGCATCACCCAGATCATTCCCGGCGACCGTGTGGCGCAGCGCCGCCGCTACCCGGGCTCGCTGATGATGAGCGCCGCGCAGCTCGGCCTCAGTGCTCAGGACGTGGCCGACCTGATCGCCTTCTTGCGCAGCAACTGATCGGCCAGCCAGCATGTCCGTGCGCCGTCTCCCGGCGCACGGACCGTCTGGCCCATGTACAATCGGTGCGACATGCGCCGGCTCATCGCCATCCTGCCGCTGACACTCCTCGCCGTCAGCCTCGTTGGCTGCGGTCTGGGCCAGAACCTGCAGTTCTCGTCGATCCAGCTCGGTCGATCGATTGACCCGGATGGCGCGGTCTCCGCCAACACCACCACCTTCGCGCCGAAGGACACGGTTTACGTCTCCGTCCACACCACGGGGGCCGGCTCCGGCACGATCAAGGTGAAGTGGACGCTCGGAACGCGCGTGCTGGGTGAGCCCGAGAAGCAGGTCAAGTACACCGACGCCGCCGCGACCGAGTTCCACCTGCAGAGCGCCGACGGCTTTCCGATCGGCGACTACAACGTCGAAGTGTTCTTCAACGGCCAGTCCGTCGCCAGCCGGCCGTTTCACGTCGGAAAGTAACGTCCGCTCCCTTGCCCGCCTGCCGTCAGGCCGGCAAGCGTACCCTCATCGTCACGCTCGATTGATCGCTCGCTGCGGACACCGAGCCACCCAGCGCTTCTGCCAGGTGCTTGACGATCGCCAGACCGAGCCCTGAGCCGCCGGTCGCTCGCTGACGTGCCGGATCGGCGCGGTAGAAGCGATCGAAGACCCGGCTGACTTGTTCGTCGTCGAGGGCGAACGGTTCGAGCACGGCAGGAAGGTCGTGCTCTTCGCTACGCGTTCACAAGAAGTGCTGCCGCCCTTCACGGCCGGTCACGCCGTGAGCGCGGACGGCACGCGCTTCCTGTTGCGCTCTGCATGGGCGGCGCTCCGCCCCCGACTGTGACGTAAAACCGGCAGGCGAGCGCATAAGGCCGTTGAGAAGGAGGGCAGACGCCCACTCGCGCGTTTACTTTACCGGTAGAGTGTGATTTCATCCCGTCCGCATTCGGGCGCTGGGTGGCGTCCCGCACGGCTCACATGCTCTTGGGAGGAGGGGCCTATGTCACCGCACTCGGGACTGCGTGCGCTGGGGCAGTCACTGCTGCCGATCGTTGTTCTCGTCGCGTTGCTGCCTGGTCACGCGCACGGTCAGGACTTCCGTGGTGGCATCACCGGCCGCGTCAGTGACTCCTCCGCCGCCCGGCTGCCCGGCGCGACGGTCACCGCCGTCAACACCGCGACGAGCGTCTCCTCCACGACCACCACCAACACCGAGGGCAGCTACACGGTCCTCTACCTCACACCGGGTATCTACTCCGTCGTGGTCGAACTGGCCGGATTCAAGAAGGTGGTGCGCGAGGGCATCGAGGTGCGGGTTGGCGACCGCCTGACGCTCGATTTCGTGCTGGAGGTCGGCCGCCTCGAAGAGACGGTGTCCGTGCGGGCGGAGTCGCCGCTCCTCAGCCTCGCCTCCGCCTCCGCCGGGCAGGTCATCGACGAGAAGCGGATCGCCCTGATGCCCCTCTCTGATGGCAACCCGTTTGTGCTCTCGCGCCTCGTGCCCGGGGTCGCCTATACGGGCGATCTCAAGTTCTCGCGCCCGTTCGACAATGCCGGCACGTCGTCCATCAATGCCGACGGATCGACCGGCGGCAACGAGTTCACGCTCGACGGCTCGCCGAACATGGCCAGCGGCCGGCGGGTGGCGTTCGTGCCGCCCGCGGGAGCGGTGCAGGAGTTCAAGGTCCAGACCGCGAGCTTCGACGCCGCTGACGGGCATACCGCCGGGGCGATGGTCAACGTCACGCTGAAGAGCGGCACCAATGCGTTGAAAGGCGAGAGCTACTACTACCTGCGCGACGAGTCGCTGTCGGCGACCGACTTCTTCGTCAACCGCAGCGGTGGCAGCAAGCCGCAGCTGGATTACAAGCGGTTCGGCGGCTCGCTCGGCGGCCCGGTGCGTGTGCCGGGATTGATCGACGGACGCGGCCGCACCTTTTTCTTCGGCGCAATCGAGTGGCTGTACGACCGTTTCCCGGAGCCGGGGCCGCAAACGGTGCCGACGGTGGCGATGCGGAACGGCGATTTCTCGTCGCTGCTCGCCCAGGGCATCACTATCTACGATCCGGCCACCGCGCAGCTGGTCAACGGCCGGGTCGTCCGCACACCGTTTCCCGGCAACATCATCCCGGCGAACCGCATCAGTCCGATCGCCCAGAACGTCCTGCATTTCTATCCGGAGCCGAACCAGCCGGGAGACGCGTCCGGACGCGACAACTACTTCACCGTCAACCCGCGCTCCGACGACTTCTACTCGATTTCGAGCCGCGTCGACCACCGCCTCACGGATCGGCAGCAGCTGTTCGTCCGCTACACCCGCAACGATCGCCGCGAATCCAGGAACGCCCTGTTCGGCGAGGTCGGCGGCGTGGTCCCGACCGGCAACTTCCTGTTCCGGAAGAACGACGGCATCACCGCCGATCACGTCTACACGATCAGCAATCAGTCGCTGCTGAACATCCGTGGCGGGTGGCAGCAGTTCCGCGAACCGAACGTCCGGCAGCACGAAGGGGTGTTCGATCCCGCCGCGCTCGGCTTCAGCCCCGCGACGCTGTCGCAGTTCGGCGGCGCGCAGTACTTCCCGCACTTCGATTTCGACACGCTCACCGACATCGGTGACAACCTGGCTGGCAACACCACGCACTCGATCTATTCACTCCAATCGACGCTCACCCGCATGCTCGGAAAGCATTCGGTGAAAGCCGGCTACGACGTGCGGCTGTATCGTGAGTTCGGCGCCAACCCCGGACGGCAGGCAGGGGACTACCTGATCCGGAACAACGCCTCGTTCACCCGTGCACAGGACAACTCGACGAGTCAGAACTGGCAGGATGTGTCGAGCTTTCTCGTCGGGTTGCCGACCAGCGGCTCGATCGAGGTGAACGGCACCCGCCTGAATCGCACCTGGTATCACGGCGTCTACGTGCAGGACGACTGGCGCCTGTCGAACCGGCTGACCCTCAACCTCGGGGTGCGCTACGAATACGAGGGCGCCACCACCGACTCCGCCAACCGCAACGTGCGCGGGTTCGATCCGAACGCGACGCTGAGCATCACCAACCCGGTCGAAGCCGCCTACGCCGCCGCGCCAATCCCGCAGGTGCCGCCTTCGGCGTTCCGCGTCCGCGGCGGGCTGCAGTTCGCCGACGATGCCCATCCCGGGTTCTGGGATGCGGACGGCAACAATATCCAGCCCCGTGCGGGCTTCGCGTGGCAGCTGAACCCGGTGACGGTCGTGCGCGGCGGAGTCGGCATCTACACCGTCCCGTTCATCATTGCCGGCACATTCCAGCCCGGGTTCTCGCAGTCGACGTCCCTGGTTCCGACCCTCGACCGCGGTCTGACGTTTCAGGCTTCGCTCGCGAACCCGTTCCCCGATGGCGTGCTGGCCCCCTCCGGCGCCGCCGCCGGACCGGACACGTTCGTCTCGCAGGATATCAGCCGCTTCGTGCCGCTCGATTTCAACAACGCGCAGAACATGCGTTTCACGCTCAGCGTCCAGCGCGAGCTGCCCGGCCAGTGGCTGCTCGAGGGCGGGTACGCCGGGAGCCGCGGGTGGGATCTCACGAGCGGCGGCGGCGGCCAGGCCGGCGAGATCGACTTCAACGCTGTCCCGGACCAGTACCTCTCGACCAGCGCGATCCGCGATCAGCCGACCATCGATTTTCTCGCCCAGCTGGTCACGAACCCATTCGCCGGGCTGCTGCCCGGGACTTCCTTCAACGGCGCCACGATCGCACGCTCGCAGCTCTTACGCCCGTATCCGCAGTTCGGCAACGTCCGCAGCTTCGACGATGACGGCACGAGCCGGTATCACTCGGCGCAGGTGAAGATCGAGAAGCGGTTCACCCGCGGGTACACGGTGCTTGCAGCCTACACCTGGTCCCGGTTCACCGAGCGCGTCTTCAAGCTCAATCCGAGCGACACCACCTACGAGCAGCGCCTGTCGGAGTTCGACGTGCCGCATCGGGTCGCGCTGAGCGGCATCTGGGAGCTGCCGTTCGGCCGCGGACGTCGATGGGCGAACAGCGTGTCCGGGCTGACCAACGGCCTGATCGGCGGCTGGAGCGTGCAGGCCATCGGGCAGTTGCAGAGCGGCCGGCCAATCAGCTTCCACGATCGCAACAGCTATTTCAGCGGTGATCTCGGATCGCTGCAGACGGACTACTCGGTCGATTCGAACCAGCCGGTGTTCGACATCAGCGGGTTCTACTTTCACGACGCGGCTGTGCAGACCGGCGGCGTCGACGATCCGACCAAACAGCGCGCCGACCCGCGAATCCGGCTGGCCAACAATATCCGGACGTTCCCGTCGCGCATTTCCGGCCTGCGCGGCCAGGGGCTCGATCTCTGGGACATCTCGATCGTCAAGCAGGTGCCGCTCAACGGGCGCGTGCGGGCGCAGGTCAATGTCGAGTTCCTCAACGCGTTCAACCATCCGGTGTTCAACAACCCCGGCACGGATCCGACC
This sequence comes from uncultured Acidobacteriota bacterium, assembly GCA_963816725.1. Taxonomy (GTDB): domain Bacteria; phylum Acidobacteriota; class Vicinamibacteria; order Vicinamibacterales; family 2-12-FULL-66-21; genus CAVSUB01. The sequence continues at coordinate 53,273 of CAWFMC010000030.1, forward strand.
GCCGCGGATTTCGGGAAGGTGACCAGCCAGAACAATCTGCCGCGCGACATCCAGATCGCCGCGAAGATCGTGTTCTGACGCCGGGCGGCGTTCAGCGGCGAGACTGGCGCTCATTCCTAACCGCGGTCAGCTGGTTACCGCTGCAGCACCCCGAGCAGGTTGGCGTAGTCGTCAGTCCACAGGGGTCCGCCGGCATCTGGCAGAAGACGGACCCACCGTGGCGCAGAGCGGGCCAGTTGGCCGTAGTCAGCCTCGCGGCGTCCGAGCACGACCCACACCGAGGCCCGCATACCTTCGTCCGCGCGCTCCGGCGGCACCTCGCTATCGCGACGGACGTACGCGAGCAGCTGGCGATCGGCCGCGAGCGTGGCGAGGACGGGCGGCAGATCGAAGAAGCGATTCGAGACGTGGAAGGCGAGCAGCCCCCCCGGCGCGAGTCGCGACTCGTACACGGTGACAGCCTCGCGGGTGAGCAAGTGGGTCGGGATCGCGTCGGACGAGAACGCGTCCATCACGATGAGGTCGTACGACGCCGCGGGCGCAGCCGCAAGGCCGACCCGGCCATCGACCGCGATCGTCCGCACCGTGGTTCCTGGACGGGCGCTGGCGTCGGTGAGATACGTGAAGTACTTCGGGTTCTCCGCGATCCGAATCACCGCTTCGTCGATTTCGAAGAAATCGATCGTGACGTGCGGGCCTGCGTACGCGGCAAGCGCTCCCGCGCCGAGTCCGACTGCCGCCACACGATGCAGCCGCCCGGCCGAGGCGAGCGTGAAGACGACGTCGCCGATCGGACCGGTGGGATGGTAGTACGCGGTCGGCAACGGCCGCAGCCGCCCCTGTACCGCCTGCACACCGTGTGTCGTCGTGCCATGTGTCAACACGTGCCAGGCGCCGTTCTGTGCCGACGTCACCTGGTGCACGCCGAAGAACGTGCGCTCGCGATGCAGCACGTCACCACCGGTGCGGACCACGGCCGCCGCGACCAGCAGGCCGGCGGTCGCTCCGGCGAACGGCAGTGCGCCGCGTGACGAGATGAGCAGCAGCGCCGCTGGTATTGCGAACAGTCCCCGCACCGTCCGCTGGGCCGCTTCCTCGTTCCCCGCCAGCGGCCGCACCCAGGCAGATAGCGATGGCGGCAGCGGCTTCGAGCTGGTGGCGTGATCGAAGGTAGCCACGCTCCAGTAGCCCACCACCAGCAGGATCACCGCCACGGTGCGCCACAGCCGTCGATCGTAGCCCGCTGCGGGAACATGGTCTCCATCCACGGCCTGCGGTCGCAGCGCCAGCGCGGCGGCGATCGCGAGCGGGTACTCGAGAATGGAGCTGAAGACCGCCGGCGCGACGAGGGCGGCGGCCAGGCCGCCCAGAACGCCGCCGAGCGAGACGCACAGGTAGTAGCCAGTGAGGTGCGCTGGGTCCGGCCTCTTCTCGGCCAGCCGAGTGTGACACTGCATCGCCAGCATCGTGAAGGCAGCCAGGTGAATCAGAGTGATCGGCAGGATCGGATCCCGCGTCTCGGTCAGCGACAGGACGAGCACGATTAGTGCGGCAAAGGGCGTCAATCGCCCCCAGCCGCGCGCGCTGCCGACGCGCCTGGTCGCAAATGCCGCAATCAGGGTCACGAGGTACAACGTGAGCGGTGCCACCCACAGCAGCGGCATGGACGCGATATCAGTTGCCAGGTGCTGCGTCACGCCGAGCAGCAGCGCTGACGGGACAGTCGCCAGCGCGGTCCAGGCGGCCCGGTCGGACCATCGGACGACTGCCGCGGCCGTCGGCGTGGGGCGCGGCGTCGCTGAGCGGCGGGTCCCGACGTAGGCGCATGTCCCGATCAGCGCCGCCACCGCCCAGAACGCAACGGCCCACGTGGTGACCTGCACCCGGCGGGTTACCACCACTTCGATCGCCAGGTATCCGAGCAGTCCCGCCAGGCTGCCGGCGTTGCTGGCCGCGTACAGCAAATACGGATCGCCGCCTCGCATCGCGTTCGCGCGGTAGTACCACTGCTGCAGGAGCGGTGACGTCGCGGAGAGCGCGAACATCGGAAGGCCGATCCTTATGCTCAGGGTGCGCAGCAGCCACCACCGCGGGTCGCCAGCGCCCGGTTCGCCGACCGCAATCGGCATCGGCAGCAGCAGAGTGGCCCCGAGCAGCACGCTTCCATGCACCCATGGTTGCCAGTGTGCCGGCACCCGGCTGCTCAGCACGTGGGCGTAGACATATCCGAGCAGCAGCACGGCCTGGAAGAAGACCATGCAGCTGCTCCAGACTGCGGGGCTGCCACCGAGCACGGGCAACAGGATCTTGCCGCTCAGCGGCTGTACCAGGAACAGGAGCGTGGCCGACGCAAAAATCGCGAAGGCGAAGAGTCGGCGGTGAACCGGAGCGGTGTCGGGGTGGGCGGTCCGTGGCACGGTCGGATGGTATGCGGGCCTGGCCGCTCGCGCCATCGCCGCGCGCGCGGGGGAACGGCCGGGAGGACGGGACGCCCCCCGGCTGTCGATCAGAAGCTGTATCTGGTCACGAACGTGAAAAAGCGCATGATGCTGTTGGTTGCCGTGGTGATCGTCCCGAAATTCGTGCTGGTTGGATCCAGGTTCGGGTTGCCCCACTGCACGGCGTCGAAGAGGTTCTGGACGTCCACCCGGAACTGCAGGCGACGACTACCGCCGAGGTCCACGTTGCGGACGATGTTGGCGTTGACCAGGAACATCGACGGCCCGCGCACGTCATCGATGCGGAAAGGGAAGCTGCGCTTCTGGAACGCCGCCGGCTGCCGCGCCGCGAGCCGCTCGAAACCCGCGTCGATGTTGATCCAGGTCTTGGTGAGGTCGATCGTGCCGTCACGCTGGAGCGCGATCTCCGGCTTGCTCTTCGCGATCGCACTCAAGTCGCCGTTGAAGAACATGTTTGGCCAGTCGAGGAGCGCGCCGGGCTGGTATTCGACGGTGCCGGCGGTCTGCCAGCCACCGAGGATCGCACTGGCGGCTCCGCTCTTGAGGAACGGCTTGTTGCGGCCGAACGGCAGCTCGTAGACCGCGCCGCCGCTCAGCCGCCACGGTCGCGCGTTCTGGCTCGTCTGCCAGAGCGTCGGCTCCCGATCGTAGGTCTCGACCGTGCGGTTCTCGGTGACCCGCCGCGCGGCGAAGGCGAGGTTGGCGCTCAGCCCCGCCTGGTAGCGGCGGGTGACGGTGATTTCCAGCGCGTGATCCTTGACGATCCCGAGCGGGAGGTTGGCATAGGTCAGGCCCGAGAGCTGAGGGTAGCCGCGCAGCAGGGCTTGCCGCTGCACTGTCGCCGCGGTGAAGAACGAGTTGCCGGCGAGCCGCTGGTACAGCACCGGGTCCGTGGTCGCCAGCGAGGCGAAGTTGGCCAGGGTGAACGGGTTCGGCACCTGCTGCTGGAGCAGTGTCTGCTGGGTCGCGTCGCGGACGTTGGTCACGCTGCTGTAGTACTGCTCGGGCACGTAGACTTCGGCGATGTTCCGGCCGACACGATCGATATAGGCGCCGGTATAGGCGATCTCGACCGCCAGATTCCGGAGCAGTTCCTGCTGCACTCCAGCCCGCCAGCGCTGGACCCGCGGATGCTTGCGATGGGGATCCTCGCGAGTGAAGTTCGTGCCGAGGATCGCGTCGACGCCGAGCGCGTCTTCGAGCGGCTGCTCGAATCTGCTGCCGTCAGCCCGCACCGGGAACGGATCGGTCAACGGCGAGATGCCGTTGGCCGGGTCGCCGAGCAACCACGTGCGGCCGAAATCCGTGCTCGTCACGTTCGTGGTCGCCGAGCTGTAGCCGGTCTGGTTGAAGCCGGTGTAGTCGCCGGCGTTGAGCGTGTCGAAAAACAGTCCGTAGCCCCCTTTGAGCACCGTGCGCTCGCCGATCGTGTAGGCGCCGGACAGCCGCGGCATCCACATCGACTCGCCCAGCCAGCTCAAGCCGCTCGCACCCGGCGCCCCAGCGTAGACCGACCCGCCGAGGACGCGAAAATCGCTCACCGGCACTTGCGGGATCGGGTTGCGGGCATACGCCGCCTGCGCCAGGTCGGTAATCGCGAGGCGTGCGTCGGGGTCGAACTCCGTCACCCAGCGATCGTCCGATTCGCGGATGCCGTTTTCATATTCGTAGCGAAGGCCGAAGTTGAGGGTGAAGTTGGGCCGCACGCGCCAGGTGTCCTGGAGGAACGCGCCATAGTACGGATTGGTCATCGAGATGGGCGCGTTCTCGCCGATCGAGACGGAGCTCGGGATGCCGAGCATCAGCGAGGCCAGGCTCAGTCCGATGTTGCTGGCGGGAAACACCGCGGTCGTATCGGCGGCGCGGGTGTAGAGCGTGTCGAAGTTATAGCTCGACGAGACGTTCCCCGCGGCCATCAGGCCGGCCTTGCGCATCGCCAGGCGATAGTCGAGGCCGCCGCGGAAGGTGTGCGTGCCCACCACGCTGCTGACATTGCTCTGCACCTGCAGGTTCGTGGTCTGCAGGCCGCCATCAGCCGCGGTCGAGACACCTTGATAGCCGGCAACGTTGATCGTCGGCAGCATGCAGTTGTTCACCGACTGGCAGTACTCGTCGAGGTAGGACGGCAGGCCGACGTCGGTCGGCTTGTAGCCGTGCAGCCCGCGCCGCTGCTGGTCCTCGTAAAAGCGATTCGCCGACACCTGGGTGTCGATGACCATCGACTTGCGCACCTTGGTCCAGTTGCCGGTGTACGACCAGGAGGCCCGGGTCTTGTCGTTGGCATGCAAGCCGGCGTACTTCGTCTCGTACGTCCAGTCGACGTTGTATTCGTAGAACGTCGTGCCGGAGGCCCGGAAGAAGAACCGGTCGGAGCTCGAGTGGTTGTAGTCGACGCGGCCGCCGAAGTTCTGGGCGGTCACCTGATTGGGAATGCCGCCCTGGTAGTAGTTGTTGGACGGCTCCTGCCCCTGCTCGACGAAGTTCTGGTTGGGCGCCGGCACCATGTCGCGGTACAGCTCGAACAGCGGGCTCTTGTAGGTCCCGTTCGGGTTCATGAACCGGTCACGGGGGATGATGTTGTTCGGGAAAGGCGTGCGGATAACGCTTCCGGGACGCGCCGGATCAGGACGGGCGGTGAGCGGATCATAGATTTGATACTGGCTCCCGTTGGGTAGCGCCAGCAGGTCCGAAAAGTCGCCGTTCAGGTGCTTCTCGTTCGCCGGGACCGTGCTCGTGGGCGTGCTCTGGGCCGGCGCGTTGTCGTAGTTGCGCTGGTAGTTGGCGAAGAAGAACAGCTTGTTGCGGCCGTCGATCATCCGCGGAATCACCACCGGGCCGCCGAGCGTGGTGGCGAGGTAGTTCTCGTAGCCGCCCTCGTAGATCTTGCCGGTCTCCGGCCTTTGCGAGAAGGCCAGTTTCTGTTGGGGATTCAGCGAGTTGATCTTGTTGGTCCAATATTGGTAGTTGGCGGTGCCGCGCAGCGAGTTCGAACCCGCCCGGGTCATCATCGCGATCGTGCCGCCAGTACCGTGCCCTTGTGAGGCGTCGAAATTGGACGTCTCCACCCGCATCTCCTCGATCATGTCGGCATTCGGCGAGCTGGCGATGCGCCGGCTGCTGCCGGCGTTGGTGGCGCCGTCGATGGTGTAGTTGAAGCCGCCGACGCCGCCGACCACGCTGCCGGCGGCGTTGGTCGGGCCGTCGATCTGGCCCGAGATCACCTGGACCTGCGTCGTCGGGCTGACGACGCCCTGCGCGAAACGGGAGAGCAGGATGGGCATGTTGGAGGCCATCGGCAGCCCGGCAATGAGCGCCTGATCGAAGTTCTGGCCGGAGGACACCGAGGTCGTGTCGAGCAGCGGCGCCTTCGCCGAGACTTCGACCCGCTCGGAGATCGAGCCGACTTCGAGCGCCAGCTTCAGGGTCAGCGACTGGCCGACCGAGAGCGTGATTCCGCTCTGCGTCAGGCTCTTGTACTGATCCATCGCGACGGTCACCCGGTACTGGCCGGCCTGGAGGAGCGGCGCCTCGAAATAGCCACTGGCGTTGGTGACCAGGGTCTGCGTCTGGCCGTTCTCGACGTTGATGATGGTGACGGTGGCGCCGGGGATCACACCCGACGAATCATGGACCGTGCCGTTGATGTTGCCGCGCGTCTCCTGAGCCGAGACGGTCGCGACGGCCAGTGATACCACTATGAGCAGCCCTGTCAGCCGCGTTCGCATGCCTCCTCCGTTCCCCTGCTGGCGTTCGCAGTCGATGCCGCGGCGTGTGTCTTTGCCCGAAGCGGGCGGAAACTAACATGGGGAGTGGGTGTATGCAAGACGAAATTGTGGTGGGAAATTGTTGCGGGTTGCACGACTGCACGACCGCTTACCCGAAAACGCGGCTCACGAAGGTCGCAGTCTCCGCCGGGCGATTTCGTCGTCGTCCTGAGAGTCAGGCTTCACCGCGGACCGTGCTCCCGTGAGTCGAGGCGGTTCGTCAGTCGCACCGCGCTAGCTCATGAACCGGGTCCTGATCCAGTGGGTTCAGGACCCGCCCACAGGTCAGCGCCGCCGCCGCCGGGCGTCGTCGTGCGCATCCTTGAGCCGTGCGAGCAGTTGCACGAATCGAGGATTGGCTCGCAGCGGATCGAGAAGCGCGTCCCGGGCGAACCAGGGGTAGCATGGAAAGCCGCTGTCCGCCGCGCGCTCCAGCCACCTGAGGCTTGCTGCGGGATCGCCCAGTTGGGCGTACGCGGCGCCGAGGCTGTAGGCGACGTGGTGATCGAGATCGGGGCCGCTCACGATCGCGGCGATGCGCGCGCGCGCGTCACGCCCCAGGCCGGTGGCGGCTTCGATTGAAGCCAGCGAGGCCTGGGCACGGGGATCCGGCACGTCACTCCGTATGGTCGTGGCCAGCATCGCGCGACCGCCGATCGCGTCTCCTGCGTAGTAGCGGGCGAGCCCGAGATAGTGCCGCACGGCCGCGGCGTCGGTCTGCGCCTGGAGGTCTTCCGCTCGAGCGACCGCTTCGGTGAAGTGCCCATCGAACAGCAACAGTGCGACCCTGAGCCGATCGAGCTCGACATTGCGTCCCGGATTCAGCCGTGCAGCCGCATCCCCCTCGCGTGCGGCTTCTTCGAACAGGCCGAGATGGTAGTAGGCGCGCATGCGTGCCACGTGCGCGAGATCGAGGGAAGGGTCCAGGGCCAGGGCCGCGGCGCTGCGATCCAGCACGATGTGCCACTCGAAGCCGCCGTACACCGTGCCCGCCGCGTTCGCGATCGCCAGGTGCGCGTCGGCCAGCGATCCGTCCTCCTCGAGAGCCAGCCGAGCTTCGACATCTGCTCGCTTGCCCCAGTCGACCGCTTCGGCGGCGTGTGCGTACCGGACGCTGAACCATGCACACGCGGTCGCGATGCCCGCTCGCGCCAGTGCGTACTGGGGATCCAACGCAAGCGCCTGCTCGAACTGCGTGATCGCCGCACGCATGTTCGCCTCGGTGTAGTTCAACAGGAGACTGCGGCCGCGCAGGTAGAAATCGTAGGCCGCCGGGTTATCGGTGTAGCGTGTGTGCAGACGGGCGCGGTCGGGTCCAGCCAACTCGATGCGCAGCGCGGCGACGACCTGCTCGGCGACTCGGTCCTGAAGGTCGACCAGCGCTGATCGCGGCTCCGCGTAGGTGTGCCCCCATACCGCGACGCCGTCCGCAGCGACGAGCTGCACGGTCACCCGATATGCTTGTTCACTCAGCTGGACTGTCCCAAGTACGAGGTGTTCAACCCCGAGGGCTGCGGCGACTGCCGCGGGGGACGCCGACGAGGCCGAGAAGGGCAGGACCGCCGACGTGGGGCGGACGCCGATCCGCCGGGTGCCGGCCAGCCGGGTGGTGATCGCGTCTGCGAGACCGGTGCCGAGGTACGAACCCTCGACCCGGCCCGCCGTCAACACGTGGAACGGGATCACCGCCAGCTGGGTGGTCGCCGTTGCACCCACGTCCCTTGTCAGCGGCGGGCGCCCCCGAGTCTCGAACCGCCACGCCAGCCCCGAACTGACCGCCAGGACCGCGACCACTGCGACCAAACCGGAGGTTCGGGTCCACTGCCATCCTGGCACCAGCGATGCCGGGATGGCGCTGGCCTTCGGCAGCGGCGCGGCCGACACATCCTGGATCGCCGGCGCCTCCGCGTGTCCGATGAAGCGATAACCGCGCCGCGCGAGGGTTTCGATGAACACCGGCGCCTCGGCGGAATCGCCGAGCGCCTGGCGCAGCTTCTTCACCGCGGTGTTCAAGCCGTGCTCGTAATCCACGAAGGTGTCGGCACTCCACAGGCACTCGCGCAGGCGATCGCGCGTGACGATGTCGCCGGGCTTGGCGAGCAGGACGCTAAGGATTTGCGACGGCTGATCCTGGAGGTGGATCCGCGCGCCGTCCCGGTACAGCTCGCCGGTTGCGCGGTCGAAGTCGAACTGCGCAAAGCGAACGCGGCCGGGACCCAAGCCGGTGGGCATGGCTCGTCAGGAGGCGGGCCGAGTTTAGCGAGTTTTGGAACCGACCGTCAATCTCGCTCGCGTCGCGGGGCATGGCCGTCGTTGACCGGGTCACGGAGACCGCGGGCAGGGCATTTTTAGGCGGTTCACCCTCGATTCACCCGGGGGTCACCCCGCGGGCATCGAAATGTGGCCGCTGATGCCATACGGTCACGGCGTGCTCGAAGACGCTCCGCCGGAGCGCTATCAAATGTCAACGCAGGAGGCGCCATGCTGAAGAAACTGGTCGTGACCGCAACTCGGCTCCGTCATGTGATCGTCATCGTGGTTGCCTGGATCGCCTTTGCCGGGGTGACTGGCATCCCGGTCGATGCTGGCCGGAGCGGTATTGGCGACGCTCGCTCGGGGTACGCGGCCGGGCAGATTCCGCAGGGCAGCGTCTGGGTAGTCAACCGTGATCGCGGCGAGCTGACGGTGTTCGACGCCCGCACCGGGGCGGTGCTTGCCACTCAGCCGGTCGGCGCCGGGGCGCATGACATCTGCATCTCCGAGCACGCCGGCAAGGCCTACATCTCCGCCGAGACGATCAATGCGGTCACCGCCGTGGACATCCGGACGCTGGAGACCGAGTCCATTCCCGTCGCACCGCTGCCGCATCATGTCGAGCCGAGCCCCGATGGGCGCACGATCTACGTCAGCCTGGCCTCCCACACGGCCACGGTCGGCACGCCGGCGCTGGCGGCCATCGACACGAGCGATCACCGCGTCAGCTATACGCCCACCAGCATGAACCCTGCTGCGCGGTCGCATGGTCCGTTCGTCTCGCACGACGGCGCAACGGTCTACGTCGCGCACGACCTCGGCGACGAGGTGACTGGTATTTCCACCCAAACTGGCAGCATCGACTTCTCGGTGCCGGGGATCCTCAGGGCCGAGGAAGCGGTCGCGACCCGGACGGGGGGCGAACTGTGGGTGTCGTCTCGCGGCGATGGCACGGTCAAGCGGATCGACCTCGCGACACAGCGCATCACCGCGTCGATTCCCGTGGGCGTCCAGCCCGAGTCCGTGATGCTGACGCCATCCGAGCACACGCTGGTCGTCAGCCTGCGCGGGACGCCGGCCATGCTGGCGTTCGTCGATACCCGGGACTTGACGCTGCTCGGCGTTGTGCCGATCGGCGAGGCGGGAACATTCGGCGATCTCGCGGTGATGACCGACGACGGCCGGTATGTGTTCGCGACGTTCGACGCTGGGGTCGGTGGCATCGGCGGGGTCGCGGTGGTCGACGTGACTGCGCGCGAGGTCGTCTCGACATGGGCGTACCCGGCCACCGGCCGTCCCCACGGAGTGTGGTTTTCGAGACGGCAGCTGCGGTAAGGGCCGTGCGCGGCTGCGCATCGCGGGCAGCCGCGCGAGTGGCCCTGCGACGCGCACCGGCTGCCGGACCCGCTCAGCGCAGCCCGCTGACGAACTCGTCAATTGCCCGCCAATACCGCTGCGGGTCGGGCGGCACGGCATCGTTGTGGTCGGCGCCAGGGATGACCTCGAACCGCTTCGGTTCGGGCAGGCCGTCATAGAGGGCCCGCCCGGCCGAGAGCGGGATCACGTGGTCGGCATCCCCGTGGAGGACGAGCACCGGGCAGCCGGCCTGGCGCCCGTACTGCGCGGTCGGAAAGCGATACGAGGAGAACAGCGACAGAAAACGCAGCGACCAGGAGCTCTGGATGACGGATCCCATATCCGGGAAGCCGCTTTCGAGGATCAGACCCTGCGGACGCGTGCGCGTCGTCGCGTATGCGGCCATGGTCGTGCCCAGCGACCGGCCCCAGAACACCAGCGGCACACCCTGCGGCCGCAACGGCACGGCCCACTCGAGCGCCGCATCGACATCGCGATACAGGCCCTTCTCTGACGGCGACCCCGTGCTGAGACCGTAGCCGCGGTAGTCGATCGCCGCAACCGAAAAGCCTGCCCGGTGAATCCCCGCGAGGATCGGCAGCCACTCGGAGAGATTGCCGCCGTTGCCGTGGAAGTACACCACCATCGCCCGCGCGCGCTCGTGCGGAAGGAACCAGCCCCGCAGCTGCTCACTGTCGGTGGTCGCAACGGTCGACGCCTGAAATGGGATCCCGGCGGACGACGGGGTCGCCTCCTCTCCATGCATGGGAAAAAAGGCGAACCGCGGCTGGAGCACGCGAACCGCGACAGTCAGCGCCGCGAGGCCGGCGAGCACGACGATCAGCGCCTTCACCATGCCTCAGTGTCCTGCAGTCGGCATACGGACGGCCACAGGGCAGGACGGTTGCAGGTTCGGAGCCTGGACCCCTCGCCGGCGCGGGGATCACGAGGTGGCCAGGATGCCGACTCATGGACCGTGGACGATCGAAGGACGCGCGAAGAAGTACGGCAGCGCCTTCGTGGACCTGTTCGAAGACCGCGTCACGCGGCCCGACGGGAGCCCCGGCACATACACGACAGTGACACTCAAGCCTGGTGTGGCGGTGCTGCCGATCGGCGTCCACGGCGAGGTCCACTTGACCAGGCAGTTCCGCTACGCGCTGGGCCGGGAGAGCGTCGAGGTTTCCGGCACGGTCGCGCTCTGCCGGATGAGTGCGCCCGAGACCGGCAGTACGGCCTTGTAGCCTGGGGCCCCGTTCACCTCGAATGGCGTGCCCTGGCCCACCGCCGGAACCGTCAAGCCATGCAGCTCGATGGCCCTGATATCCAGGGGCAGCAGCCCGGGCGTCACCGCGTAGACGCTGCTGAACATGATCGTGCCGGCCGCGGTCGCAATCGGATACGGGAGCAGGTCCAGCAGGATCGGACCGATGGCCAGCGCTTCACCCTCCGGCGCTTCGATAAAGCCGTCGGCGTCGGTGTCATCAGCAGGCGTCGGAAGGCGTGACGGCTGGAGGCCTGGAAAGCCGTGGATGTGCTGCGGATGCACCTGGTTTGGTTCCAGGCCGCTCGCGGTGACGGTGACGGTCAGCGTGTTCGCGGTTGTGTCGAGGAGGAATGACGCCGTCCCTGTTGCCGTCGATCCATTTGCCGGGGTGAGGACGGCGGAATACGCGATGACCGCGGCGTGCGCGGCGGCTGCCGGCACGATCACGCCGAGGATTGCAATGCCACACACTAAGAGACAGGTTCGATGCTTCATACGTCGGCCCAGCGTCCAGATTCGTGCACCGGGACATCCCATTTCGAGGACCCCATCGTCGCCCGCCACGCGTGCGCAGCCGCTGGAGCAAGGATGACTCCCTCGTGAAAACCGCTGACTCTCGCCCGATCCCGCTATGAAGCCGCACGGGTCGCGCGTTTTCGCGTACAAGCGCTACACGCGATCGGAGGTCGCGACCGCCATCCCGCGCGTGTTCGGCACGTAGGGTCGGTCAGCGGCAGTCCAGACGATGGGTGGGAACTGGAGTGAGGCCGGTATCCGTGTGTCCCGATCGGGATTGCACCATCGGCGGTGCGCGGGAGCGCCCGCCCCGCTACCAGGACGCCTGCATGACGATGGCAACCCAGCCGGCGCGACAGGTCGCCTCGATCCGCCGCATGCCGAGATGGCGATACACCCGGTCGACGTCCGGTTCGACCGACGAGGGGATCCCTGAGAGCACGAGGCGCCCGCGATGTCCGACGCAGCGGGTCAGTGCGGGACCCATCTCGATCAACGGCGCCGCCAGGACGTTCGCCAGCACAAGCGGCCATCTGCCGGTGACGGTCTCGGGTCCGCCGGCCGCGAGCGTGAGCCGGCTCGCGAGGTCGTTCAGTGCGGCGTTCTCCGCCGTAACCCGCAATGCATCCGCGTCGATGTCGATGGCCGTCGCGCGTGGCACGCCCAAGGTCAGCGCCGCGAGCGCCAGCACCCCCGAGCCGGTGCCGACGTCCAGTACGGAATCGTGTGGGTCGCCGTCCAGGATCGCCTGGAGCGCTTCCAGGCACAGCGCCGTCGTGGGGTGCAGCCCCGTGCCGAAGGCAGGTGCGTCGATCAGCCGAATGGTGTCGGGTGCGGGCGCATGTGTGGACGGGACGATCCGCAGTCGTCCGATCGCGATCGGTCTCTGGCTCAGAACCCAGACCGACCCGTCGTCTCGGCCCACCGCTGGAGAGACCGGGATTCCCTCCACGCTGAACGCGCTGGCGAGCTGTGCCGGCGTGACGCGATCGGGCAGCAGGGCTGCGACACCCTGGCCCTGCCACTCCACATCCAGTGCCCCGAGCTCGACGAGCCGATCGAGCATCTCGTCGCCGCCGGGAGGAAGGTCTACGCGGTAGGGCAGAAGGGCCTCATCTTCGAGCACCTCGCAACGGCGTCCAGCGGCCCGTGTCGCAAGTCGCGCGTCCGGCGGTCCACGGCCTACGCATCGCGAACAACGATCGCGGCGAGTGCGTGCGGGCGGCGGCTGCCAAGCTTGGCACCCAGGCGCCGCACCACGGCCGGCCACGTCGGCATCGCCGCATCATCCGGTTCCATTCGCGAGACCCGCGGCGGCCGGCGACGAAATGCCGCAGCCCAATCGGGCCGCTCGCGTCCGTCCACGTCGAGGGCGACGATCTCGACGTGCGCGCCATCCTTGTAGAACGCCACGAGCCCCGTGCCGGTCTGACCGGGGTGGTGCAGTTCGACGCGCGCCACACGTCCTTTCGGATCCTCCTCGAAGTGGGCCAGCAGCCCTTCGACGAGCGCGTGTCCGGACGCGAAGAAGTCGATCGTTTCATCTTCCACGGCGTATTCGCGATCGAAGGAGCCGATGAAGGAGGCGCCGCCGGGGACGCCGGGAAGGCTGTCGACGAGCGCCTCGTTCCCGAAGTCGATCGCGTAAGTGCGCATCCCGCGCACCGCCTCGACCCGAAAGCCGAGGCGCGCGCACGCGTTGATCACGACCTGCTCCATCAGCGCGTCGAGCTCCGGCGGTATGGCGGCCAGGATTGCCGGTCCGAGCTGGGGGCGGTACGGATCGCGATGGAGCTGTTGATACGCGGCCTCATGGATGCGCGTGCGCGCCTCCTGCGCCGCGGCCACGAGCCGCTCGACCTGCTCGTCGGTCAGCGACGGTTCGGGGTCCAGCGCGATGCGCTCCAGCGCGCCTTCGAGGTGCGCGAGCTGAGGTTCCAGGCCGGCAATCGGTTCGCGGAAGATCGCGAGCCGCTCGAAGAGGCGCACGACATCGGCGCCGATTCCGGACGCCGGCCGAAAATAGACGATCGCGACCGAGGTGCGGCGCCCGATCCGATCGAGCCGCCCGATCCGCTGCTCGACCGTCGCCGGTTTCCACGGCAGGTCGTAGAGCACGAGGCGATGGCAGAACTCGAAGTTGCGCCCCTCGCCGCCGGACTCGGTCGAGATCATCAGGCTGGGGCCGTCCGCGGCGCGGAATCGTGCGACCTCGATGTCCCGCCGCGCGGCCGACAAGTCTTCATGGAACACGCCGGTCGCCACCTGGGCGCGCGCACTCAGCGCGTCCCGCAGCATCTCGAGCGTCTCACGGTGGGCGACGAACACCAGTGTCTTCTCGTGAGCCTGGCGCCAGCGCCCGGCCTGCGTCACGAGCCAGGCGAGCCGGGGATCGCTGCGATCCATCGTCTCGGCCAGCTGCCGTAGTTCGATCTCGTCGGGCCCGAGAACGGCCTCGAGCGCCGCGCCGGACGCCAGCGCTCGTCTGATCCGATCGATCCCGCGTCGCCTCGAAATCGGATCGTCGGCGGGTCCGGCGAGCTGCGCCTGAAGGTCGCGCATCGTGCCGAACACGTGGACGCCGCCGTCGCCCGGAAGGTCGATCGCGATCGGCGCGCGGGGCGGGAGACCGCCGATGTCGACTCGCCGCGTCGCGCTGGTGCACGGCGGCAGCGGCACGCCGGAGCGGAGCCGCGCTTCGACGTCGAGCCCCTCAGGGAACTCGTCCGGCCGCAGCAGCTGCAGGAGACGGAAGAACCCATGCGCTTCGTCCTCGAGCGGCGTTGCGCTGAGGAGCAGGACGTGCCGCCCGAGCGCGGCAATCGGGGCGACCGTACGGTAGGCGGGCTCGCCCGGATGCCCCGGCGGACGCCGTAGCCGCTGGGCCTCGTCGACCACGAGCAGATCGATCCCGGCCCTCACCGCCTGCTCCGTCAACTCCGGTCGCTGGATCAACATCTCCAGCGCTACGACCGCCCGGCGATGAACATCGAACGGATTGAAGCCCGCGCCGAAGTCGCGCGCGACATCGGCAAGGCGGTCCGTGTCGAGGACCGTGAAGACCTGGTGATATTTGCGCCACAGTTCGCCCAGCCACTGGATGGTCAGCGACTCGGGCGCGACCACCAGGCAGCGTTCGATCTGCTGCGTGTGGAGCAGCCGGTTCATGATCAGCGCCGCTTCGATCGTCTTGCCGAGGCCGACTTCGTCGGCGAGCAGCCAGCGTACGGGGATTCGCGCAGTCGCGCGTGAGGCGACGTGGAGCTGATGCGGGAACAGGCGCACGCGGCCGCCGAGAAACGAGCCGAGCCCCTCCGCCTCGCGGGTTTCGAGCAGGTGCAGGACGTCCAGGCGGGTCAGGAAGTCCTCGAGTTCATCGATGTCGCCGGCGGCCAGCCGGTCGGCCAGCGATCGATCCTGAGCCCGCGGCCGCTCGGCGGACCGCACGAGCGCATCGCTGTGCGCGGCCAGCCGCAGCGTGGCGCCGCGCTGCGGGAAGTGAACGACCAGCACACGTCCCTCGATCGCGGTGACGTGCCCCATCCCGAGCTCGGTGTTGAAACGGTGCGTGAGCGTATCCCCGACCGACCAGGCTGACACGCTCCGATTCTACAGGCGGGATGCACGCGGCCGATCGGCGTCAGGCGTGTGATACGGCTGTCACTCCGGTACACCGGTCATGTGGATTAGGCTTCAGTGCGCAACGTCGTTGGAGGCGGCGCGGCACCTCGCGGTCTACAACCTGCCGGAGCTCGCGCGGCGTACGGCACGCCTTCCAGTTCGTCCGCTATGACCGTGATCTCGCTGCGTTGTACAGTTTGAGGGTGAGCCTGACGATCGAGGAGCGCAACCGCTCCATGCTGCGGGCCCGGGACGCGATGGACCGCACGTTCGCGGAGCCGCTGTGCATCGCGCGCTTGGCAGAGATCGCCGGCGTGTCGCAGGCGCACTTCATCCGCACGTTCCGGGCGACGTTCGGTGAACCGCCGCATCGGTACCTCCAGCGGCGCCGGGTGGAACGCGCGATGTTCTTACTGCGCGCCACCGCGACGAGCGTGACCGACATCTGCTTCGAGGTGGGCTTTGGAAGCCTCGGCACCTTCAGCCGGACCTTCAGCGAGATCGTCGGCGAGTCACCGACCGCGTTCCGTCAGCGCGGCCATCCACCGGCGGTGCCGACCTGCTTCATGATGGCGTGGACGCGGCCGAGCAGTTTTGGAGAAGCACCCCGCCGCGGCCCACGCTAGAGTGGCTCTCGTATCGAATTTGGAAGGAGCCACTCGCGTGTTGAACAGCATCAGCATCTCTCATGTGTTCGTCTCGGATCAGGACCAGGCGCTCGACTTCTACGTCGGCAAACTCGGCCTCGAAGTGAGCAGCGACCAGGACCTCGGCTTCATGCGCTGGCTGACCGTTCGTGTGCCGGGTCAGCCGGGCCGCGACATCCTGCTCGAGAAGCCCGGACCGCCGGCGATGGAGGACGGGACGGCGAAGAACGTCCGTGAACTGATCGCCAAAGGGGCCTCCGGTTTCACCGTGGGCTTCACCACCAGCGATTGCCGCCAAGAGTACGAATCGCTGAAGGCCAAGGGCGTCGAATTCACACAGGAGCCGGTTGAGCAGCCGTACGGCATCGACATGGGGCTGCGCGATCCGTTCGGCAATCACATCCGGATCGTTCAGCTCAGAGGCGTGTAACAGACGGCGACCGCGGCCGAAGGGGTGTGGGATCCGTGCCCAGCCCCTTCGGTCGAACCTCTTCCTACCAGACCGGCGTCAGCCACTCGGCGCGCGCCGGCACTCGGCCGCGTACGACAGCCTCGAACTGCTCGGACAGGCGTTGCGTAACCGGACCGACCACACCGTCGCCGACCTGACGGCGATCGACCGAGCGCACCGGCGTGACCTCCGCACCCGTGCCGCAGAGAAAGACTTCGTCGGCGACGTAGAGCTCGGTACGCCCGATGTGCCGCTCCACGAACGGAATTTCGAGATCCTCCCGTGCGAGCGTGATCAGGCTTTGCCGGGTGATGCCGTCGAGATTGTCGGCCGTGCTCGGCGGAGAAATCAATTGGCCGTCGCGGACGATGAAGACGTGCTCGGCTGACCCTTCGGACACGTGGCCGTCCTCGGTCAGCAGGATGGCCTCGGTGTAGCCGTTGTCCATGGCCTCCTTGCGGGCCAGGGCGCTGTTCAGATACCCTCCGGTCGCTTTGGCGCGTGCGGGGATCGCATTCTCGCGGACCCGCCACCAGCTCGAGACGCACACGTCGATCGGCTCGGCTGACAGGTAGCGTCCGAGTGGCATGCAGAAGATCGCGGTCTCGCTGGTGTCCGGATCCAGCACTGGCGACAGCTCGTTCGAATTCGCGAACACGATCGGACGGACGTAGACATCGCCGCGCATCTCGTTGCGCCGTATGAGCTCGACAATCACCGCAGCGATCTCTGACTGCGAGCCGGAGAGGCGAAGGTGGATGATGCGCGCCGAGTGTTCCAGACGGCGGACGTGACGATCGAGCCGGAAGACGTTGACCTGCTGCCCGTCGTCGGTCTTGTAGCCGCGAATGCCGGCGAAGCATCCGAGGCCGTAGTTGAGGGCGCGTGACCGAACCGAGATGGTGGCTTCTCGGTCGGGGCGAAATGCGCGGTTGATGTAGATCACGGATTCCATCGGCCGATCCTTGCGTCAGAGGCAGGACAGCCGAGGATTCACCATGAACCCGCGGCTCGTCGAGCCGGGGTTCGCCGTCGCGTGCCTACACGCTGACGTCCCCGCTCGTCCCGGTAAGGACCAGGACGACGAGAACGAGGCGCAGGGCGGAGGACGGCATGTGGAGCAGGCAGGATACCTGCACGGCCGGCCGCGATGCAAGGCCGGTGATCACGCGGCGGATCCGATCGGGCGCACGGAGCGCCTTTCCGGAGCGGAGTCGAGCCGGGTGCAAGACGAGAACGAGGAGCCTCGAGCGGGACGACCCGCTCAAGCGATTGCAGCCTAGATTAGGTGCTCATGTTGTCCGTGCTGGTCGTCGAAGGCCGGTCCTGGCCGCGTCGGGAACGTCGATGGCCTCGCCGCACGCCGCGGGGGTGGTGGCCCTGATCTCGTTCGCGCCAGACACGAGCCGCGGTCGCCAGCATAGCTACTGTCCTGAGTCTCAGTCGAACGGGGTCATGAGGACCGTCGGTCGGGTTTGAACGCACCTGCCGAGCCACAGGTTCATCTTCATCGCCCGGTACTGCTCGATTGCCTTGGACAGCTCCGTCCGCGCCAGCTTCCGCCGGCCGGTGCTGGCGAAAAGTGTGGCAAGGCTGACATGGCAATGCGCCTGAAGCGGTTGCATGCCGAGTGTTTCAGCCAGAGCCAATGACTGGACGTAGTGGTCTTCGGCTGGCATTCGCTGGATGGGAACGCGGTGGGCGACAATCTCCCCGAGCACGTGCAACGCATAGGCTTCGTTGCCTCGTTCGCCGTGCGCTCGGGCCAGCGACAGGGCTCGATCTGCAAGCGCCTCCGCTTCGTCCAGGTGGCCCGCCCGCAGTTCCGCATCCGCAAGGCCGATGCTGCACACCGTCTCGTTGTCGGCTATCTCTGTCGCAACGGCAAGCCTCAACGCCTGTTTCAGCATGACGCGGGCATCGTCGATGCGCCCGGCTGCCGTGTACGTGGCGCCCAGCGCCGCCGCCAGCAACGGGAACCATGCCGGCCGGTCGTCCTGACAGGCATTCACGACGCGCTCGAGCACGGGCGCGGCCGTGGACAGCCGGCCTTGACGAAGCGCCACCACACCGGCACCCCACGCCGCGAACGCGCGACTCATGGGATGATTCACAACCTCCGCAATCTCGAGGGCCGAGTTGCCCATCGACGTGCCTTCGGCAAACGCGCCGAGCTCCGCGTGGCACGCCGCCAGGTACGCCGGAACGAACACCGCGGGAATGAGCTCACCCCAACGCGTCCGGCCGGTCGTCTCGTCGAGGCCTGCCGCCATCGTCGAGAGACAGTCGATCGCGGGACGATAATCCCCGCGTGCCTGATGCGCGATGGCCAGATGCAGGGTCGCCCGGAGGCGCTGATCGATAGCGCTGTCAGGTGCGAGCGTCGCGACGCGTGTGGCAGCGGCGATTGCCTCGCTGTATGCGCTCGAGAGGTAGCAGTGCAGCGACAGCGCAACGGACACCTCTGCCTGCCGGCAACGGTCGTCGAGCGCTTCCGCGAGGACTTGCGCCTCGGTCACGCACGCCATCGCGCGGCGCAGCTCGCCACATGGGTGGAGCGCCGATCTCAGGGCGAGCCGGACGTCAATGGCCTGCTCGCGCGTGTCTCGAGTCTCCGGGACATGCGCGAGGGCATGCATCGCCTGCTCGAAGTATCGCACCGCCTCGCGATGCGCCGATCGGGCCATCGCCTTCTCTCCGGCCCGGCGGGAGTAGACGGCGGCCTCGGCCCAGCGGTCACCGCGCGCGGCGTGGTAGGCGAGTTGCTCCAGGTATTCAGGTCGCGGATACGACAGCCTCGGCCTGGCATCATGGGCGGGGTCGTGATTCAGTGCGAGCGTTTCAAGCGCGTCAAGGATCCGAGCGTGCAGTTCCTTCCGGTGCTCGCTCAGAAGGCTGCCGTAGGCGACATCCTGGGTCAGCGCATGCCTGAAGGTATAAACGGTGTCGCGAGAGCGGTGACTCTCATTGAGCAGCTCGGCGCCTTGGAGCTCCGCGAGATGCGCATTGAATGCGGATTCCGTTGAATGGGCAACGAGCCGTAGCAGCGAGATCGGAACGTCGATGCCGACCACCGCGGCGGTCTGCAGCAGGTGTTTGGCCTCGATCGACAAACGATCGATGCGCGCCGCGAGTACCGCCTCCACAGTCGGCGGAAGGTCCACGTCGACCGACGGGAGCAGAGTGCCCGACGGGTCAGACGACGGATCGGCCGGGATGTGCCGCCGCACCAGCATGTGCGCCAACTCCTCGAGAAAGAACGGATTCCCTGCTGCTTTCGCGAGAATCGCATCGGCCAGCGGCGGCAGCGCTGTCCCGTGCTGGAGCACCGCCTCAACGACCTGCACACTGTCCGGATCCGAGAGCGGCGGCAGCGTCAACTGCGTGGTGTACGACTTCGCCACCCAGGGCGGCCGGTACCCCGGCCGGTAGGTTGCAAGCAGAAGGACGGCGGCACCCGGGAGGCTATCCACCAGCGTCGTCACGAACTCCTCGGACGTGGGATCGATCCAGTGCATGTCTTCGAGGGCGATGACCAGCGGCGGGCGCTGCCGCCTCCCCGTCCACACTTGCTTCAGGGCCTCGAACGTCTGGGCCTTCAGCGTGTCAGGGCTGGTTCCCGAAAATAGATCGATCGCGCTCCTGACGCCGAGAAGATGCAGTAAAGATGCAGCAGTTCTGTCGCCGTCGAGTTCGAGCGCTCCGAGGGTTCGATGAACCTTCTCGGCGATGACGTCATCGCCATCGCTCGACGCGATCGTGCAATCTGCGCGTAGGACTTCCAGCACCAGCGAGTAGGGCATCGTGCTGGTGTAAGAAAGACAGTGCCCTTCGAGATACGTGACCGGGCCGTCGGTGCGAAGCCCTTGAGAAAATTCGGACAGGAGCCTGGACTTGCCTATTCCGGGTTCGCCGACGATACCGACACTCTGTCCTCTTCCAGCGGCAACTTGATCGAGGACCGCATGGAGCGTTCGGAGTTCGTGTCCGCGCCCGACGAACGGACTGAGCGTGCGCACGCCGATCGATGAGCGCGAAGAGTGACGGAGCGAGGGGCCGGTCACTATATATGTACGAAGGACGTCACCCTCCCCGGGTACTGACACGGGTGCAACTTCTTCAAGTCGGATGTCGTCGCGGACCAGTCGTGCCGTCGCTCCACTGCACAGCAGCACGTCAGGCGGGCAGTGCTCTTGAAGCGATTCGACCGCCGCCGTCAGGTTGCCGACGATGGTGGAGGGCCGGCCGTCGCCGATGTCTCCGACGACGATGAAGCCCGTATGCAGGGCGAGGCACGCTGAGATCGACTCTTCACCCAGATCGCTGCACGGCGCCGCGAACCGCTCCTGGAGCTGCAAGGCAGCGAGAAGTGCCAGGCGGGCGTGATGTTCAAGGGCAATGGGAGCGCCAAAGATCGCGAGAAGACGCGTTCCAGCGACGGAGTGAATGGTCCCGCCATACCGCTGCACCTGCTCCGCCGCCCGGGTGTACAGGATGCGCATCTGACGATGGAGCACACTGAGTTCAGCGCCACCTGCCGCCAGAGTGCAGCCGAGTAACGTGACGAGCTTCCGTTCGGCCCGGGGCGCACTCGGCGATTCCGCAGCGGGGCTCAGCCTCCAGTCATCCATCGATCCTGGCAGCGTCTCCGCAATCGCCTCAGTCGGCGCCGGCGCCGATTGTTCCGCCACCGTGCCGACAAACCGATAGCCGAAACCCTTGCGGGTCTGAATGAGTTTCTGCCCGCGTCCATCGTCTCCGATGGCCCGACGGACGTGCTTGATACAGCTCTCGATTGTGGCGTCGCTGATGAATTGATCGGGCCACACGTGCGCGCACAGCTCGTCCTTCGTCACAGTACGGTCGCGATGCTCGATCAAGAACTCAAGGGCGTGGAACACCTTGGGTCGCAGCGGAGTCGCCAAGCCCGCGCGGTTGAGCAGGTAGGCCTGCGTGTCGAGCCGGCAGTCGGCGAACGCGTAACCGGGCGGTCTCTTCCGAGGGGAATCGAACGCGCCTGGTGCGGATGAACGCGTCCCTCTCGGCACGGTGGGTGTGCTTTCCGTCTTGACGATCGGTCGCCGATCGCATCTGACCGGCCGTGCCTGAACTACGACCCCAGCCGGAGCCGAATGTCTGGTCGAACCCGGATCGACGTTGCTGCTGTGGTGTCAGCGCCGCTGCGGCGGCGAGTCTACCAGAACCAGCGGCTGGATTCCGGCCAAATACCGGCTTCCGGCCAGGCAAATGTCAGGTCCCAACTCGTGTCTTCTGCCAGAGTCCCGATGTCAGACATCCCTCACCTAAGGAGAACGAACATGAAGCACGTGCTCGCGACCATTGCCATCGTACTGTGCGCCAGGGCGGGAGTTTTCGCAGCACCGCAGGGCCCGATCGAGGCAACCCACACCCCGAAATGCACAGTGGCGACCTTGAAGGGGCGCTATCTATTTGGCGGGATCGCCACGCTGGTGCCGCCGGCTTCGGGAGGAGAGGCGCTGCTGGCGGTGGCCGGCTATCACGTGTTCAACGGCGACGGGACGGGGAAGGACTTCGTCGCCGCGAGCATCAACGGTCAAAGCATCGAGCGGCAGTTGTCGGAGCCGGACCGGAGCGTGTTCGACATCACGTACACGGTCAACCCCGATTGCTCGGGCACATACACCGTGGCAGATGGCGCGTCGTTTGGTTTGTTCGTGGCGCCCGGCGGTGAAGAGGTGATCGTGTTCGGGACCACGCCCGGGGTCGTTCTGGTGCAGGGTCCGAACCGGCGGGTGTCACCGAAATAGCACGCAAGCGGTGATGCTGCGAGCGGTGGCACGTCGGGATGCTGCCGCTCGAAGTAGTGCGGCTCCGGCGGGTTGATGCGATGCCGCCTGGAGCGGCATTCGCCGGACCTGTGACGCGGGAGTCGCGGAGCGGCCGACGGCCATTCCGGCCGCCTGAGCATGCCAACGGCATCGAGAGCCCCCCGAATCGACTCACGGCCGAACGGGGCGCTGCAATTTTATTGAAGGCTGAGGATGGCGGAGAGAGTGGGATTCGAACCCACGGTAGAGTTTCCCCTACACACGCTTTCCAAGCGTGCTCCTTCAACCACTCGGACATCTCTCCGTGCAAGTGGAATCAACAGTTTACCGGCAGGCGGCGATCCGCGCAAAACCAAACTGTGACGTGACTGTGACGTAAGGTCGTCGCCGACCTCGACGACCGTCTGAATCTCCGTCTCGTTTGCGCCGTCCCCATTGCCATCGCCATTATGCGCTGTCGCGCGCCGGGCGGCGTCCAAGGCGTCGAGCGCCTGGCGTTTCGCGTCGATGCGGATGTGCGAGTAGTGCTCCAGCATCCGACGCGACAGATGGCCGCTGATGGACTCCAGCACGTGTCCGCCACGCCCATCTCGGCCAGTTCGGTGATCACCGTGTGTCGCAGGTCGTGGAACCGGAGCCCCGGCAGGCGCGCCGCGTCGCGTAGCGCGCGCCAGGCCGTGTCCCACTTCAGCATCGGGTTGGTGGCGTCGTAGCGGCCCCACTGGCACGCCGGCCAGAGGTAGTGCTCGGGCTCTGTGTGTCCGAGAAGATCCGCGCGCTCGAACATTCGCGCAGTCGCTTCGACGGCCGATGCGTTTAGCGGGATAACGCGGTGGCTCGTCTCGTTCTTGCTCCGTCGAACGTGCACGAGCCGCTTGACCAGATCCACATCGCAGCGGCGAAGGTGCTTCACCTCGACCGGCCGCATCGACGTGTTGGCGGCGACGACAGCTGCGCAATACACGTGCTCCCACTCTGCGTTCGACGCTTGTTGATGAACGCTCCGTTTGATGAATAGTAGTGAACGCCTCGGACTCAGTGCGGCTTCCGAGGCGTGATCTTGAAGGCCCGCAGACGTGATGCAGAGTGGTCGGATTGAGACCGAGGAGATCGGCGGCGCCGCCGGCGCTGTAAATACGACTGCGTGCGCTGGAGCGCCTTCATCAAATTCGCACGCTCGCGCTCTTGACTCCCGCGATCAGTCAGAATCGTGTCTGGCGTGTCACCCTCGGACCACGTGGTCGGTGACGCGGGCGCAGGCAGGTCTGCGAGTGCGATGTCGAGCCGAAGTCGGGCGCCTTTCGAGAGGATGACGGCGCGTTCGAGAACGTTTTGGAGCTCCCGGATCCGCGCGAGCAGTGTCCGCGGAGCACATGAACAGGATGATTGGGGAGGCGTACGGTGAAGGCGATTGTGGTGACGGACCAGACTGCGGGAACGGCCGGCATGGCGCTCGTGGAGCGGCCCCAGCCGGAGGCGGCGATAAACGACGTCGTCGTTCGGGTTCATGCCTCGGGCTTCATCCCGACCGAGCTGACGTGGCCTTCGACCTGGACCGATCGCATCGGCCGTGACCGGACGCCGTCGATCCCAGGGCACGAACTGGCCGGAGTGGTCACGGCCCTCGGCTACGGTACGACGGGTCTCTCGGTGGGACAGCGCGTGTTCGGCCTCGCGGACTGGTATCGCGACGGCACTCTTGCGGAGTATCTGGCGATCGAAGCACGCAACGTCGCGCCGCTGCCGGGCGACGTCGACTTTACGGTGGGCGCGAGCTTGCCGATCTCGGGCTTGACCGCCTGGCAGGGACTGTTCGACCATGGCCGCCTTCAGGCGGGGCAGAGCGTCTTGGCGCACGGCGCGGCCGGCGCCGTCGGGTCGATGGTGGTGCAACTTGCACGACAGGCCGGCGCCTACGTCATCGGCACCGGACGCGGTGCCGACCGTCAGGCGGTGCTCGACTTTGGCGCGAAGGCGTTCGTCGATCTCGAGCACGACGTCCTCGAAGACGTCGGCCGAGTCGATATGGTGTTCGATGTCATCGGCGGTGACATCGGGAAGCGGTCCGCAGGCCTGGTTCGAGCCGGCGGAACGCTGGTGTCGATCGTCGGGCCCGCCGAGGCGCGGCCTGCCGATGGCCTCGCGGTCGCCTTCGTTGTCGAATCGGCTCGTGACCAATTGAGCGAGATCGTCCAGCGCGTGCGGGACGGACGACTGCGGACGAACATCGGCACCGTCTCGACCCTCGACGATGCGGTCGCCGCCTTCAACCCGACGACGCGGATCAAGGGGAAGACGATTATCCGCGTTCGTCCGTGAGGACTCGGGGAGCGAGCGGTTCTCCAGAGGCCGACGGCCTGAGGCGTGGCCCAGGTGCCACAGACCCAGGTAGTGGTCTAAGCGGCGGATTCGATGGACGCACAAAAGCACACCGAGAAACATCGCCGCGTACCGCGGCAAGTGGCGCTGAGAACTGTGAAACTGTGTAAGGTCACCCCGAAAACACTGACAAACAGCGACGTTTACGGGTTCACATCGAGCGGCATTCTGCGGCGGGAAGTCGTTGGATCGATTGCGCGAAGAGGTGTTTCAGTATCACTCGGTGCAGCTCGCCGGATTCGCGTTGTCCAAGCGTGCTCAATCGACCACTCTGACATCTCTCCGTTTAGAATCGACGATTTGCAGACGGCCCGGCTCTGATTATCGCAAAACGCTCTTCAAAACCTAATGTTCCGCGCTGCGGTTTGTATTCAGTCGGTTGCGTGCTACCACCACGCGGCGAATCGCAGAAATTGTGTAAGACCTGCAATGTTGCTGGTTGACTTACGGCGATTTGGTTGAGGTGGGTCGATTGTGGAATGTTCGAGGTTGACGGTCTCAGCGCCTTGACGTTGACGGATCGCACTCGGTGGACGCTTTCCTTTGAACGTTTCTCACCCGCCGGCGAACGAGTTTCAGTCGGCGACGAGTCGATAAAGAATCCAGACCGCGAGAATCGTGATGATTGTCAACTGCCTCCAGGCGCGTCCAGGAGCGGCCTGGATAGCGTACGACATCATCTTGATTGGCGAAATTGCTCCCGGACGCGGAAGTTGATCCGGGCCGAGCGGCTCCGAAAACTCGTGGAAGTACGTTTGGATCAGCGTCATTCCGGCCCAGAGGCCCACGGCAAAGCTCACGTACTCCGTCCGGCCGCTTGCAAAGAGCAGTGTGACCAGGACGATCACGATGGTCAGCAGAAGAATATCCGAAACATTCGTGGCGCTGTTCTTGGTCCCATACTGCGAATCGAGCATCCGCCGGCGGGTTGCGTACGGAACGAGGAAGAACACAGCGAATTTGACGAGCGCCTGCAGCATCAGCACGCCGATGACAACCCGCAGAATCACTGTTGTCGATGACGGAATTTCCTCCATGCCGCAGCGGCGCCAATTGCCTGACCCAAACCCTCGCTGTAGCTGGGGTACGTCGGCGTCCAGCCAAGCTCTCGTCGTGCTTTCTGATTGGAGAGCGTCAGCCGGCGTTCGAATAACCGTGCGAGATAAGGACTAACGAGCCGCAGGAGCCAGGCCGGGACGGTGAACGGCGGTGGCGAGTCAGTTGCCGTGGCAAGTTCGCTGACGAACTCGCTGAAGCTGACCGGCCGGTCGTCCACGATGTCGTAGGTACCGCCTGACGACCCGTGGTCCAGTGCTGCCTGCGTCGCCGACACAGCATCGTCGATGTGAATGTACGGCAGCTGTCCACGGTCGTGGCGAACGCGCGGCAGCCGTCGCTTCCGAATCAGCGCGATCAATTCGTCGGTCGACGACGTACCCAGCCCGTAGAAAAGTCCGTACCGCAGGACGAGTCCCTCGATAGCGCCGCGGTGCGCGGCCCCGACAATCTGTGCCTCCATCGACTTGACGGCTCGCGTCGCAGGGTCGTCCGCGCCGTCGGACCTTCCAGCCGACTCCGACCCAAGGATCGCGAAAGAGCCGGCGATGATGCGCCGCGACCCCGCAGCGATGGCGGCGCGTAGCAGATTCCGAGTGCCCTGCTCCCGAAGCCGGTTGGTGGGCACGAGGTCGCTGCTACGGCGGACGCCGCCTTTGGGCAAAGCCGTCAATTCGTGAATCACATGCGTCGGCGCGACCTCTCGTAGAACTGCATCGAGGGCTGCCGCGTCGAAGGCGTCGACGACGACCGGTGCCGCACCGAGGCCGCGCAACATCGGGACCTTCTGCGGCGTTCGTGTGCTCGCGACGACATCATGGCCGGCTTTTACCAGTGCACGGACGAGCGGCACCCCGATCGTCCCTGATCCACCCGCAACGAACACCTTCATACGTCACCTGCGCTTCAGGCCAGTGAGAGACCGCAGTTCTTCGATGAGAGTTGTGTTGAACAGCGTGGGTTCTTCAAAAGGCACGTTGTGTGCCGAGTGGTCGAACCACACCAGACGTTTGACCGGGGCGCGCAGGCGATCGAAGTACGACGCGCTGATCGTGGCGTCGAGATGCCGATCGTAGCGGCCGAGGAAAAAAGCGACAGGCACGTTCAGTGCGGGAACCGCCGATCTCAGGTCCAGGCGGAGCAGTTCGTCGTTCATCGCAGCCAGAGACACGTCGTTTCCCTGGATGATTGACCTGATTTCCCAGGGCGTGACCATGCCCGCCACGACGGCGCGAATCATCAGCCACAGGCGGTGCGGCTCGTTGTGGTAGATCCCGCCGTACCTTTGTACCAACTTTTCAAACGCCAATGCGGTTCGCGAGGTCGCGAAAGGCGGGCTCCCGATGCGGCGCGCCTCTGTCAGGGTTCTCTGATCCTTACGCCGCGCCGCCTCGTTGATGACGAAGTGGTACTCGGACTGTTCCGCCTCCTTACGCGACACGAGCGGATTGACGGCCACCAGCCCAAAGACTTTGCCTGGATGCGCGGCGGCATACAACAAACCCAGGGCAGCTCCCCACGAATGGCCGACGAGGATGATCTTGTCGGTCGACAGCGAGGCGCGCAGGTGATCGACGATGCGGTCGAGATCCGCGACGTGTTGAGCGATGGTCAAGCGGTTAGGATCCGCCGCCGGATCGAACGATCGGCCGGCGCCGCGCTGGTCCCAGTAGGCCACGACAAATCGGTTCTCCAATTCCGAATTGAAATACCGGAACAGCGGCCGCTCGGCTCCGCCCGGGCCGCCATGCAGCCAGAGCAGCACAGGCGCTGCGCTGTCGGCGCCCCGAACGAGGACATAAAGTTTCGCGTCTTGAACGCGCACGTATTCGGAGCGATGGACCTCTGTCCGATCCGCACTTGCAACGCCGATTGTTGTGAGGCAATCGGATAGTAGCGGCGTGGTCGCCACGACAGCGATCAGCGCACCGAGCCGGCAGACAGCGCGCCATGGCATGCCGGATGCGATCACCGGCTCCCCCGGGTTCCCGCAGCGCAGACAATCACCCCCGGCCATGCCGGCTTTTCGTCGACCGTGCAGTTGATGAATCCGGCGTCGCCCATCGCGGCCGCCAAGTTGCGGACGATTGTTCTAGCGGCCCGGTTCGTGCCGCCCTTCCACATCGGCTGGATGGAGAACAGCGCCAGGCCGCTGGGGCGCAGCACTCGATGAACCTCGCGTAAATCGTAGAGCAGCGCGCGCGAGAACTGGATGGAATTAGTTCCACACGCTTTGTTGAAGTGGCGATCCGGGTACGGAATCGCGCTCGTCGACGCGAGTTGGATGTCAACACGCCCGCGGCGAATCGCCTCGCGATTCCGACGCACGGCCTGATGCACCATCAATTCGAACGGATCGATCCCGGCGACGAACCCCCTCATCGCGATTTTCGCGATGTCGCGAAGCGCGACGCCAGGGCCACAGCCGATTTCGAGCACGCGATCGCGTGCCTGCAGGTCGAGACGCGACAGCGTCCACCGATTCCTGGTCCGGTGCGTCCACGCCATCGAATAGCCGATCAGGGTGCTCCAGAGGCCTCGCGGGCAGCCGAATCGGCCCTGCTCCGCTGCGGCATACGTCCGGTCGTCCAGCAGTTGTTCGCTATGCATCATGGGCCTACCCAATCCCCGCACACGACCCGTGCGCGACGACAGTCGACGTATCCGCAAGGATTCGCCAGCTGCCTTCCGCGTGCCGTTTCCAGATCGCCACGAACCAGACGACGGTCGGCTCGCCGGCCTCGGTCCTGAGGCTGACGGTTCCTTGCAGATAGGCGAGGTCGCCACACGTGTCGTATTGGTCCGCGTGCACCGTCCGGCGGACTCCGCTCCGCTGTGCGCCCGCGCAGGCTTCGCGCCAGAATTGCGCGATCGCTCGGCGGCCAATCACGCAGCTGTCGCCGGCCACCAGCATCGCGTCATCCGTGTACACCGCCGCCATCGACGCCGATTGGCCGCGATCGAAGGCGACGTCCCATGCACGCACGAACTGCTCGATATCGTGCCACTCGAATGTTGTGAGCAAGTTCACTGCTCCTTTCCCTGAACCCGAACGCGCGGCGCCCGGCCGTACCGCACTTCGTCCGTGGTGATACTCCAGACCCGGACGGTTCGCGGAACATGACCGGACATTGATCCCTCGCCTCGGTCGACTGTTGCGGCTCGTCCGTTTCCGGCTCCAGAGCAAATACGCCGCGCTGGGCCATGCACCGAGCGTAACGAATCGGCAGTCAACCGCTCGTGACAGATCCGTTGAATTCCTGTGACTTGAGGGGTTCCGTTCACCCGGCGAACATCCGAGCGAGCTTGAGTCAGTGCAACATAGTTGGCTACAGTGATCCGTTGATCCGGTCAATGAAGTGCTTCGACCAATTCAAGCTCGACGTTACGAATCAGTGCCTGTGGCGGGGGGACGCGCGCGTCCCGGTGATGCCGAAGCCGTTCGATGTGCTCACCTACCTGGTGGAGCATGCCGGCCGACTGATTCCCCAGGATGAATTGCTGAAAGCCGTCTGGCCCGGCACGTACGTGCAGCCGGACGTTCTGCGAAAGCACATCAAGGAGGTGCGGCGCGTCCTCGGTGACATGGCGGCGACGCCGCATTTCATCGAGACGCTGCCCAAACGCGGGTACCGCTTCATCCCACCGGTGTGGGAACAGACCGCTGTGGCTGACCCGGTTGGGCGCGCCGCGGTGTCGACGCTGGTTGGACGCGCGCCGGTGTTGGCGGCTTTACGCGATCGGCTACAACGTGCGCTGGCGGGCGAACGGCAGGTCGTGTTCGTCACCGGCGAGGCCGGCATCGGCAAGACCAGCGTCGTTCAGGCGTTTGAAAGGTCGGTGAGTGGGATCGATCCGATTCGCGCGGCGTGGGGGCAGGCGGTCGAAGGATTTGGCGGAAAGGAGCCCTATTATCCGGTTTTGGGGGCTCTCGGCAGGTTCGGTCGTGGACCTGACCGACCGTTGATCGTCGATACGCTGGCGACGTGCGCCCCGACGTGGCTGATTCAGATGCCGTCTCTGGTTCCGCCCGAGCAACGCGCCAGCCTGCGTCGTGAAACGGTTGGCGCAACGACCCAGCGCATGGTGCGTGAACTGTGTGAGGCGCTGGAGACCCTCACCAGAACGATCTCGCTCGTGCTGATTCTCGAGGACCTACATTGGGTCGACCATTCGACTCTGGACGCGCTCTCCGCGATCGCCCGAGGCCGTGAACCGGCGCGTCTGCTCATCATCGCGACCTACCGGCCGGTGAACGTGATTCTCAGCGACAGTCCGTTCAAACATCTGCAACGGGACCTCTGCATGCGTGGGCTGGCGCACGAAATCGCACTCGAGCCGCTCAGCGCACCCGACATCGCCCGCTACTTGGCCACCGCGTTTTCGCCGAATCAGTTTCCACCCGGTCTCGAAGGCGTTCTCCATCTTCATTCAGGCGGAAATCCGCTGTTCACGTCCGCCACGCTCGATCACCTCGTGCAAAGGGGCATGCTGGAATGGGATGGCGGGTGCTGGAACCTGACGCTGCCGCTCGAACGCATCGAACCGGGCGTACCGGAGACACTCCGCCACCTACTCGAGCTCCAGCTCGAGCAGCTGACGGACGACGAGCGCCTCGTGCTGACGTGCGCGAGCGTCGCAGGAGAGACGTTCTCTGCGTCGGACGTCGCGATCATGTCGGCCGGAGTCGCGATCGATCCGGAGACCGTGTGCGATGCGCTCGTCACCCGCGGGCAGTTCTTACGAACAGCCGGCATGACGGATCGGCCCGACGGGGCGCGCGAGTCGGTCTACGAATTCAAACACGCGCTCTATCGTGACGCGCTGTACCGGCGCGTGCCGGCGATGACGCGAACCGGTTATCACCACCGGCTCGCTGACGCGTTGAACGCGGTGCGCGCGGCAGGTCGTGCTGAATTGGCGGGTGCGGCGGCGGCGCATTACGAGGCTGCGCGCGTCTACGACCGTGCTGTCAACAATCTCATCGTCTCGGCGGACAACGCGCTGGGAAGGTACGCGCATGGCGACGCGCTCGCGCTCTTGAACTACGCACATGAACTGAATCAGCGTA